>NZ_JAAZQL010000041.1 GCF_012275515.1 Novosphingobium sp. SG707 | reverse complement strand
GTGAAGCGCCAGAAGAACGACATGGCCGATGCCGAGGCGATCGCGGAGGCAGTGACGCGCCCCACCATGCGTTTCGTTGCGCCGAAAGCGCCCCAGGAGCAAAGCGCGATGATGCTGCACAAGGTGCGCCTGATGCTCAACCGTCAACTGGTGATGCTCACCAATGCCATTCGTGCGCACATGGCTGAGTTCGGGATCGCCGCACCGGTGGGGCGCATCGGCGTCGACCGGCTGCTCAAGGTCATCGAGGATGGGACCGATGAACGTCTTCCTGCAGCAGCACGTCAGTGCCTGCAGATGCTTGTTGCCCAATTGAGCCTTGTGAAACAGCAGATCCTCGAAAACGATCGCCAAGTCCTCGGCCTGGCCCGTTCAACGGAGCTTGGTCGTCGTCTCATGGAAGTGCCCGGCATCGGGCCACTGGTAGCCTCGGCATTGATAGCATGCATCCCCGACCCGTCGGTATTCCGGTGCGGCCGCAACATGGCAGCGTGGATGGGCCTGGTGCCACGGCAAAACTCATCGGGCGGCAAGGAGCGGCTTGGCTCCATCACCAAGGCGGGCAATCGCTATCTGCGTCAGATGCTCTTCACGGGCGCCATGGCCGTGATCCGACGCGCGATGCAGAGCACGCGCCGCACATGGCTCGTACGCCTGCTTGAGCGCCGTAAGCCGAAGGTTGCTGCCATCGCACTGGCAAACAAGAACGCTCGGATCGCATGGGCCATGATGATGCGCGGAGACCGCTATCGCGAGCCGATGGCTATCGCCGCATGATACCGCGCGGCTGAAGGCTGCGCTTCGAGGTTGGAAAGGGCACAGGAGCTATTGCACGAAAGCCGGTCGACACCGCCGGATCAGACCACCCTACTACGCCCAAGCACTCCGAGTGCGAGCAAGTGATCAGGGATCCGGTCCGCGGAAGGCATTATGGCCAGCGGCAACGACAGCCGCATTAAAGGCCGGACACATGGCCGCACCGACCACCAAGTGCACACGCTCACCAAACCCCTTGCCAACGGAGAGCCGTCCACACATGGGCG
>NZ_JAAZQL010000040.1 GCF_012275515.1 Novosphingobium sp. SG707 | reverse complement strand
CGCCTTCTCACTCCCCCATTTATCCGACGTCAGGTTGGGTTGGTTGCATGTTGGTCATGCCACCACTGCCGCCTGCGCCGGAACTCGATAATCCTCGTTTTTCGTCATCAGCGCCCAGATCGTCCGCGCCATCTTGTTGGCTAAGGCGATCGCCACCAGCATTCTGGGCTTTCGCGCTGCGATGTGTGCCAGCCATGATGTCTCCGGGATCGATTTCCGCCCCAGCCGGTTCAGCCGCGACATCGCGCCGATAATCAGCAGCCTGCGGATATCTGCTTGGCCCGCCTTCGAGATGCGCCCGAGCCGTTCCTTGCCGCCTGAAGAGAACTGACGCGGAACAAGACCGAGCCAGGCGGCAAAGTCACGGCCGCACTTGAAGTTCTCCATCGGCGGAGCAAAGGCCTCGACTGCCAGCGCAGTCAGAGGGCCAACACCAGGGATGGTCTGCAAACGCCGCGCCGTATCGGCCTCGACCGCCAGCGCCTTGATCTTCGTGGTCCGGGCATTGATGCGCACCGTCTGCTCAGCGATCTGTTCCAGCAACTCTGCGCATTCCTCGCGCATCAAAGCGGGCAGATCGCTGTTCGGCGTATCCAGAATTTCCGCGACCCGTTTAATCTGGTGCGCGCCCTGCGGAATGATATGCCCATACTCATAAAGGCAAGCCCGAAGCGCGTTGATCAGTTCGGTGCGTTGGCGGACGAGTCGTTCGCGGGCGCGAAACAGGATCGCCCGGCTTTGTTGCTCGGCGGTCTTGGGTTCTACAAAACGCATCTCGGGCCGCTGTGCCGCGATGACGATGGCCTCCGCGTCCGCCGCATCATTCTTTTGCCGCTTCACGAACGGCCTCACATACTGGGCTGCAATCAGCTTCACCTCATGGCCAAGCCTGACCATCTCGCGCGCCCAGTAATGCGCACTGCCACAAGCCTCCATCACAACCACTGCGGGCGGCTGCCCGGCCATGAAGCTTCGGAACTTCTCCCGGGACAACTTCCTGCTGAACCG
The DNA here is from genome assembly GCF_012275515.1 of Novosphingobium sp. SG707. Classification (GTDB taxonomy): domain Bacteria; phylum Pseudomonadota; class Alphaproteobacteria; order Sphingomonadales; family Sphingomonadaceae; genus Novosphingobium. The sequence continues at coordinate 165 of NZ_JAAZQL010000040.1, read as the reverse complement.
TAGCTGCCCGGTCATCGACGCCGCGTGCAGCTGAAAAACATTCTTTGCCAGGTCCACCCCGATCATCGTATCCTTCATCACGGTTGCCGTCCTTCCCGCTCTGTGGCTGTAAACACCACTTTCCTGGCACATTGCGATGCCGTCTGGGGAGGGCGGCAACCACCC
>NZ_JAAZQL010000039.1 GCF_012275515.1 Novosphingobium sp. SG707 | reverse complement strand
TCCATGGAAACTGCCGCAAACGTCTTTTGCAGCTTGAGTAGCCCATGCGCCTCGCACTCCCCTGCGATACCAATGGACATTCCGCCTCCGGGCTTTCGCGTGAGCGTCACCTTGACCGGCTGGCGCTGCTTACATTGCGCCGTGGCAATCTCGGCGAGTTCAGTTTGCTGTTCGCTGGTCATTTGATCCCAGCCGGGGATGCCCTTTGCGAGCGTATTTTTGGCTTCAGCCAAGTTGCCCGATTCCGGCACTGCAATTTCAATCGTCTTGCCCTTGGCCAGTGCTTTCGATCCGGTCGCCCCGGCTCGCCGTGCCGGTTTGGCGTTGGCATTCTTCCTCGTCATTATCCGTTTCCTTTGGCTGCTGCTTCGCGGCGGCGCTTCTCGTTGAGCACCACGGCCACCATGGAGTTGTTGCTGCCATTGGCATTGGCTGCCCGGCTGGCGGTGGCCTCCTGATGCTTGCGGTTGAGGCATCCGCTGACGGTGTGAAACCATCGGTTGCGTTTGTCGGGCGGTTGCCCTGTCAGCCATGCATCGAGGCTGGTCAGTTCGGCCTTCAGGTCGGGGATGGCGTGATAGGTCTGTGCCCAGCGATCCAGATCCTTGGACGTCAGTCGGATCACCGCCCCTTGGAAGGCATATTCCCTGGTTGATTTGGCCGTCTGATCCTGCCCTCCGGCGGAGGTATTTTCTTTGTTTAATTGTTTAATTGTTATTGTGTGGCCCTCGGATGGCCCTTGATTGGCCCCATTATCGGCGTCACGGTTGGCCCCATGCGTGCCGGTCGGGTTCTGCATTTCGTCGTAATTCTCGATAGTTATCATCACGCCGGATGGCCCCGCAGATGTCCCGATCAAATGCGCTTTTTCGAGGCGTTTTAAAAAGCGTCCAACGCGCTTGCGATCCCACTTCCAAAGGCCTGCAAGGGTGCGTTCCGAGCTATGCAATTGGCCCCGTGCGACCTCGATCAGATCGCCTTTTCCGGCCCGCCGGGTCATGGGATGATGGGCCGCCATGGCGATCAATCGCTCCCATGCCTCGCGTTCGGACGCGGGCTCATCGGCGAAGACAGGATTGTCCATCCAGCCCCGGGGCATGACGTACCACCCGCTCATGCATCGCCTCTCACGGCCTGAAAGGCGCCCTCAAAGCGACAGAAGGCGTTGCCGGTAAGTCCGGCCCGCTTCTTCGCCACAATGAGCTCAAGACGGCCTGTGGCGTCCTCTAAGGCGGTTTCCCA
>NZ_JAAZQL010000038.1 GCF_012275515.1 Novosphingobium sp. SG707 | reverse complement strand
GCCGAGCATGACAATGCGGCTCTCAAGGATGCGACCCTTTCGGCGGTGACGGCCGCTTCGCAACTGGGCGAGGTGCATGTGCTGGTGGCGGGGTCTGGCGTTGGCGGTGTGGCTGATGCCGCCGGTAGAATCGCGGGCGTGGCCAAGGTGCTGGTGGGCGATGATGCGGCCTATGCGCATGGCCTGCCCGAGAATGTCGCGCCGCTGGTGGTGGGGCTGATGGAGGGCTATGACGCCTTTGTCGCCCCCGCCACGACGACCGGCAAGAACATCGCCCCGCGCGTGGCGGCTTTGCTCGATGTGGCGCAGATCTCGGATATTCTGAGCGTCGAGGGCCCCAAGACCTTCACCCGCCCGATCTATGCGGGCAATGCGATCGCCACGGTCGAGAGCAGCGATGCCAGGCTGGTGATCACCGCCCGCGGCACCGCCTTTGCCAAGGCGGCGGCGGACGGCGGCAGCGCGGCCATCGAGAGCATCGCCACGACGGGCGACGCGGGGCTGTCGAGCTTTGTGGGCGCGGAAATCGCCAAGTCGGAACGCCCCGAACTGACCAGCGCCAAGGTGATCGTCTCGGGCGGGCGGGCCTTGAAGGATGCCGAGACCTTTGCCGCCACGATCCTGCCGCTGGCCGACAAGCTGGGCGCAGCGGTGGGCGCAAGCCGTGCGGCGGTCGATGCGGGATACGTGCCCAATGACTATCAGGTGGGCCAGACCGGCAAGATCGTCGCGCCGCAGGTTTACATCGCCGTTGGCATTTCCGGGGCGATCCAGCACCTGGCGGGGATGAAGGACAGCAAGACCATCATCGCCATCAACAAGGACGAGGACGCGCCGATCTTCCAGGTGGCCGATATCGGGCTGGTCGCGGATCTGTTCCAGGCCGTGCCCGAACTGACGGGGAAGCTGTAAGCCATGAGTGATCTCCAGCACGAGACGGTCCAGCGCGACACCATGCCCTATGATGTGGTGGTGGTGGGCGGGGGCCCTGCGGGGCTTTCCGCCGCCATCCGGATCAAGCAGTTGAATGCCGATCTGAGCGTCTGCGTGCTGGAGAAGGGGTCCGAGATCGGGGCGCATATTCTCTCGGGCGCGGTGGTCGATCCGCGCGCGCTGGATGAGCTGCTGCCCGACTGGCGGACCGATGGCTGCCCGCTGGCCGAGACCCCGGTGACCGACAACTGGCACTGGGTGCTGACCAAGGGCGGGCATTATGCGGTGCCCCACGCGCTGATGCCGCCCTTTATGAGCAATCACGGCAA
>NZ_JAAZQL010000037.1 GCF_012275515.1 Novosphingobium sp. SG707 | reverse complement strand
CGCAGGTGTTTGATCCAGGCGGCGATGGCCGAGAGGATCGCGGGGCAGGATCGGCCCTGCGCCTGATTGGCGGCCAGCGTGGCGAGCCAGCGCTGGGGGATCTTCTGCGAGCCGTCCATCGCGATCTGGATCAGGCGGTGGTTGAGCGCGGGATTGTCGAAGCGCTCGATCAGCGCGGCGGCATAGGCGGCAAGATCCATGCCCTCGGGCGCGGGAATGGTGGGCGCTGCCTCCTCGCGCATCAGGCGCAGCGCCATGTCGCGCAAGGCGGGATCGCCAACTGCCTGATGAACATAGGTATATCCGGCCGCCAACCCGCAATAGGCCAGCGCCGAATGCGCGCCGTTGAGCATCCGCAGTTTCGCCGTTTCATAGGGCGCCACATCGGCCACGATCTGCGCGCCCACAGCCTCCCATGCCGGGCGCGGACCGGCAAAACTGTCCTCGATCACCCACTGGCTGAAGGGCTCGGTCATCACCACGCCTTCGTCGCGCAGGGCCAGCAGGCCCTCGACCTCGGCGCGGTCAGCGTCTGTGGTGGCGGGCACGATGCGGTCGACCATGCTGCACGGAAAGGTGCAATGGGCCGCGACCCAATCCACCAGATCGGGATGATGCGCGGCCAGATACTCACCCATCAGGCGTTTGAGCTGATGCCCATTGTCGGCCAGATTGTCGCAGGACAGCAGCGTCAGCCCGCCGATCCCCGCCGCCTTGCGCGCGGCCAGCGCTTCGGCCAGCAGCGGATAGAAACCGCCCGCTGCAAGGGTAAGATCAAGGCCCCCGTCCGCCTTGCGGCAATAGCCCTTTTCGGTCACGGTGAACGTGACGATATGGGTCGCCGGAGCGCTCAACAAAGCCTTGATCCGCGCCGGGTTTTCCGGCGCGACGATCACCTCGGCCACGCTGCCGATCACGCGCAGCCTGGTCCCCTCGCCCGATTTTTCGGCCAACGTGTAGAGCCCGTCCTGCGGGTTCAATTGCTCGCCAACGGTAGGGCTGCGCAGCGAAATGCCTGCGATCAGCCAATCTCCATTATGGCCCTCCATCGCGCGATCCGTGTACCACGCCTGATGCGCGCGGGTGAAGGCGCCGAGGCCGAAATGGACGATGCCGATGCTCTTGGCCGCCCGGTCATAGGCGGGTAAGGCGGCAACTTGGGCGGCATTGTCGGGCAGGTTTTGTGCGGAAATCCGGCTCACAGCTTATAGGCCTTTTTCACCAGATTATAGGTCAGGTCCTGTGCCAATTCGGCGGCTTCCCAATCGGCCATCCGGTGTTCGACCACCATTTGCGCCAGGAAACCGCAGTCGATCCGCCGGGCCACATCGTGGCGCGCCGGGATCGAGAGGAAGGCCCGCGTGTCATCGTTGAAGCCGACGGTGTTGTAGAAGCCGGCCGTTTCGGTGGTGGCATGGCGGAAGCGGCGCATCCCTTCGGGGCTGTCGTGGAACCACCATGCCGGGCCCAGTTTCAGGCAGGGATAATGCCCGGCCAGCGGCGCCAATTCGCGGGCATAGGTCGATTCATCGAGCGTAAACAGGATGATGGACAGGC
>NZ_JAAZQL010000036.1 GCF_012275515.1 Novosphingobium sp. SG707 | reverse complement strand
CACCTACGCCACGATGTTTGGACTAATCGCGGCTACCGGCATGCGCATTTCCGAGGCCCTCGCCATTCGGCTGTCGGACATGACCGACGATGGGCTGATCATTGCCCAGACCAAGTTCAAGAAGAGCCGGTTGCTGCCGCTCCACTCGACGACCCGAGACGCCTTAAACGGATACCTTGCAGCTCGCCTGAAGATAGCGAGCCAGAGTGATGCATTCTTCATTTCGCATCAGGGCACGCCAGTAGCGTATCCGACAGCATTGACGGTTTTTCGACAGCTCACTCGATCGATCGACTTGCGCAGTGCTGCAGGATCACGAGCGCCGCGGATCCACGATCTTCGTCACACATTCGCCGTTCGGTCCCTCGAACGCTGTGCACATGATCCAAAGGCAGTGGCGCGGCATATCATCGCCCTAAGTACCTATCTGGGCCACGCCCATGTGACTGACACGTACTGGTATCTCCAGGCAACGCCGGAACTGATGGTCCACATGGCGGCGGCCGGCGAGGCCTTACATCAGGGAGTTTCGGCATGACTCAGCTCGCCCCGCATCTTACCGCGTTTCTTCGCGAACATCTCCCCCGCGAGCGCCGCGCCAGCGTTCACACCTGCGATGCCTATGCTTACAGCTTTCAGTTGCTGGTGACGTTCGTCGCCCGACGATTGGGTACGCGACCCTGTCTGCTACAGATAGAGGATATCGACGTGCCAACGATCCTTGCTTTCCTCGAACATGTCGAGGAAGCCCGCCGTAACAAGGCCCGTTCACGCAACGCAAGACTGGCGGCAGTGAAGTCCTTCTTCCGCTATCTCGAGCACCGGGTACCCGCCGCGCTGGATCAGGCCCTCCGGGTGCACGCCATTCCGATGAAGAAGATTGACGAGGTTCTGGTGGCTTCACTTTCGCGTGCCGAGGTGCAAGCGCTGCTCGATGCACCGGACCGGCGGACAATATCTGGCATACGCGATCGGGCCATGCTGCATCTGGCTTTCGCCAGTGGCCTGCGCGTTTCCGAACTCGTCGGCCTCGCGCTCGACCAGTTCGAAGGGCGGTCGCCGGCCAGCATCCATATCATCGGCAAGGGACGACGCGAGCGCGTACTACCGCTGTGGCAGGAAACCACGGCTGCTATCCGCGCGTGGATCGCAGTCAGGCCCAAGGATGGCGACACGGCACTGTTCCTGAACAACGCTGGGCGGATGATGACGCGCTCTGGCTTTGAGTACATACTCGAAAAGCACGCCGCGACTGCGGTCAGCGTCGCGCCCACGCTGGCGACGAAGTCGATATCACCCCATGTACTGCGGCATAGCTGCGCCATGCACATGCTTCAGGCAACGCGCGACATTCGCAAGGTAGCGCTGTGGCTCGGTCATGCCAGTCTCCAGAGCACAGAGATCTATCTGCGCGCTGACCCGACCGAAAAACTCGAGATGCTCGACGCTATGGCGCCGCTCGGCATCAAGCCAGGCAAATTCCGCCCGCCGGACAAGCTGATCGCGATGCTGACATCTTCCACATAGAGCATTGTTATGTGGAGTCGATGGACATCGTAAGCCCGAAAATGTGCCCATCCGTGTCTCCGGCTCCGCATAATCACGGTCGCCGCATAGTTGCGCTTAT
>NZ_JAAZQL010000035.1 GCF_012275515.1 Novosphingobium sp. SG707 | reverse complement strand
GTGAGCGGTCGAATCGACCCGTCGGGGCCAAGTTGATGCGCGGCTTCGATCAGTCGGCCGATGTCTCTGGGATCATAGATGAAAGGTGTACGCCGCCGATGACTGGCGTGGCCAAAAAGGTCCGCCGAAGGGACCTCATGACGCGGATCTTCGGCATGCATCGCGATTGCGAAGCGGCGTACTTCCAGCAGGCGATTGCGTCGCTGCTCCGGCGACGGTGCTTGCAGGGCCCATTCCTGTACGCTTGCCTTCGTTATGACGCGCTCACCCCGCTTCTCGGCAAAGGTGACGAAGTTGCGCAGGAGAATACCTTGGGTCCGAAACTTGAAACCCAGCGCGCAGTGCAGCGCTACATGATCGGCGAGGAGTTGGCTCAGCATGCCACATCTCCTGGCCAAGGCTGGGCAATCTGCTCCAGCATTGCAATGTCGACCTTGGCGTAATGCGCGGTCATGTCGAGCGAGCGGTGCCGTAGCATCGTGCCGACGGCCTCCAGGGTCGCCCCCGACCGCAGCATGGTGGTTGCCGCAGAGTGACGAAGCAGGCTGGCTCCGGTCGATGGAGGGTCCGAAATGCCCGCCCGCTTCAGCGCCAGCGCGACGATGGTTGAGATATAGCTCGATTGCGCAAATGATCGATAGGGCGCAGTCATCATGAGAAAAACCGCCTCTTGAGGCACGCGCGGTCGTTCCTGCTCGATATACGCCAGCAGCGCATCACCAACGTCCTGCGGCAGCGGTAATCGAACCTGGCGGCGCGCTTTGCCACTCAAGCGGAGCATGCCAGACGTCCAGTCGATATCGCGAAGCTTGAGGCCGGCGACATCCCCAGCCCGCAATCCCAAGCGTGCCAGTAGGAGCAGGATCGCACGGTCCCGCAGGCGCCCTCTGTTTAGTTGATCACAGGATGCAACGACGCGTTGGACATCGGTGGTGGTAAGATACCGTGGCAACGACGAAAGACGCCATTGCAAGACGGGCGGGATGGCCTGGTCGAGGTTAGGCCGACACAGGCCGGCACCCGCGAGGAAGCGAAGATAGCTGCGCAGTGCGCTCGTTATGGTCCGCAGGTCACCCGGTCCGGTTCGCTTGCGCCACTCGCGGACAACATTGCGTATCCCAGCGGCGTCATAGTCAAGGGTCGCAGTTCCGAGTTCCGGCAACAACTTATGCAACTGGCGAAGATGGCGGGCGATCGTCCGCTCTGACAATCCCCGATGGGCGCGCAACCAGGTCCGATAGGCGTCAAGCAGGGGATATGGTGACGCGACTTTCAATGGTGGTGGCGCGACCCCTGCGCTTTGCAGGAAAACAACGAACCGCGCAGCGCGGCGCGAATATTTTTGCGAAACATGCGACCATTGACGCCCCCCGGGACATCGACACCGATGTGCGGCAAAGCGTCGAACGACATCGTCATCAATGAAATCGATGGAGATGCCTGTAATGCCAAGCCAGGCCGCGAAATGACGTGCTGCGTCCGTGTAGTTCTCGATGGTCAGAGGCGTATATCTCTGAGCGGCAAGATCGGCTGCGAACCGATCGATCCATTGCGACAAAGGTCCCGGATCGAGAAACCAGTGATTACGTTTATCGGTATCCATCTTTACTCTCCTCACGATGTTGAACCATCGCAAGGGATCATAGTTATGCGGATCTACAGCTTACTCACTTTCTGTGCAGGTATCTGTAAAGATAGCCTAATTTATTAGTCGGCAACACCAAATCCGCATAATCACCGTCGCCGCATAGTTGCGC
>NZ_JAAZQL010000034.1 GCF_012275515.1 Novosphingobium sp. SG707 | reverse complement strand
GGTACCAGTCCATGCCATGATCCATCCCATCTCTTCGCAAAGACGGCTGAATCACAACATGCTGGTATTGCTCAACAACTTTCGGATCGGGCTCTCAATGTGGGCAAGTCACAACGCGCGCAATTCAGGCGGGTAACGTCTGGCCTTAGGGCGCTTACCCCAGTTCGGCCCTGCCATCCACCACAGTGATGATGTCTTCCAAGTCATGGCTCCCGAGGGGGGCGTTCTGACCTCTTCCGGAATAAGCCTCCAGTTTGGTGGCCAGAAAGAGGGGGGATGTGAGATGCTTGAGGACGCGCCCGCTTGGAACGGCATATTTGATCGCCGTAGATATGCCTTCTTTATACCCGCGGTTGCTGAGCCCCAAAATGTTCGGATCGTCGGGCATAAAACCGACCTTGAGGTTCCCAAGCCAGACTCACGAGCTTGAGCAATATAACGATATCTTGGCTTTTCATGGCGAACTCGTCTGTCCGCCGTCCTAGGACTGAGGACAGATTGGTGCCATTTCCCGGCTTCGGCTGGACCCACCTCGCAAAGAAAAGGTCTTTGGTCGGCAAGGGTGACGATGATTGGGCCATCCTGTCCGCCGCTGCACACCGTCCATGACCAGGCTCTAGGTCGCCTTTGGCGCCCCCGGACCGCAATTTTGCGTTCCGTCCTTTCAGGTGACGATCCTTTGTCCAAAGTCTGAAGTCTTACTGCTGACGCCGCGCTGCTGCGCAGCGGCGTTTGTGTGGCCTTCCCCTCGGAGCGCGGGTGGGCGGCGCGCCCTTTTGGGCGGGCCCGTCCGGGCTGCAAGCCGTGCCTGCGGCCCGGCTCCTCCACTGCGTTGCGGCCGGAGGTGCAGCCCGGCCCTGTGGTCCCGCCCTGAATGGCGCTGGTGCCGCCCACCCACGCTCCAAGGGGAAGCCAATCTGGGTTTGGGGTGGCGCAAGGAGGATACCATGCGTCAGACAAGCAAAACTCGCGTTGCGGGCGAGAGTGAAGCGCCCCGCGGCGGGAACCGTAATTCGCTTTACGATGAAGTGACGGCAAAGATCATCGCCCAGCTTGAGGCGGGGCGCTTTCCATGGGTGCAGCCATGGGGGAAGGTGGATGGTGCGGGGCAGGGTGGCCTGTGTCCCGCGCTGCCGCATAATGCGCTGACCGGCAGGAGCTATTCCGGCGTCAATGTCCTGCTCTGGGGCAGCGTGATCGAGGGCGGCTATCCTTCGCAAGGATGGCTGACCTTCAAGCAGGCTCTCGAAGCAGGCGGCAACGTCCGCAAGGGCGAGAAGGGTGTGACGGTGGTCTATGCCGACCGCTTCACCCCGCAGGCTGAGAAGGCACGCGCGCAGGAGAGCGGCGAGAATGCAAGGTCGGTTCCTTTCCTGAAGCGCTTTACCGTCTTCAATGTGGCGCAATGTGAGGGGCTGGGCGAAGGGCAGGGCAAAGAGCTGTTTGGTGATCCTGCGCCCTTGCCTGAGCGTGAGATGGTGCCGCTGGCCGAGGAAGTCATCACTGCCTCAGGCGTGCCTTTCCGAATTGGCGGAAGCAAGGCCTTCTATGTGCCCTCTGCCGATTATGTGCAGGTGCCGCCGCAACCGGCCTTCTTTGAGCAGATCAATTATTACCGCACTGCCCTGCATGAGCTTTGCCATGCCACCGGCCATGGCTCGCGGCTGGATCGCAAGATCGTCAATCCCTTTGGCAGCAAGGACTATGCCCGCGAGGAACTGGTGGCGGAAATGGGTTCGGCTTTCCTCTGTGCGGCGTTGGGCATTGTCCCGACTGTGCGCCATGCCGATTACCTCGGATCATGGCTCAAGTTATGCTCACCTCGCCATAATTCCAGTAATCGCGAGGTGTCGATAATGTGAAGGAACGTGACCAGATTGTCTGATTTCTGCGGTTTTCTTGCCACGTTCCTTCACATTATTTCAG
>NZ_JAAZQL010000033.1 GCF_012275515.1 Novosphingobium sp. SG707 | reverse complement strand
CTTACCAATTCCACATGGTACCATCTTCGAGCCTTGCGACGGGGAGGTATGCGGGCTTGTAAGGATACTTGGCGGCGAGGGTTTCGTCGATGTCGACGCCATGGCCCGGTGTGTCGCCGACATAGAGCATGCCCGCATCGAAGGTGTAATCGTGGGGGAAAACCTCGTCGGTTTCGGGCGTGTGGCGCATATATTCCTGAATGCCGAAATTGGGCACCCAAGTGTCGAAATGCAGCGCGGTGCCCATGGTGACAGGCGAGAGGTCGGTGGCGCCGTGGCAGCCGGTGCGGACCTGATACATACTGGCAAGGTCCGCGATGCGGCGCAGATGGGTGATGCCGCCCGCGCCCACGATGGTGGCGCGGATATAGTCGATGAGCTGGTTCTGGATCAGGTCCTTGGCGTCCCAGATCGTGTTGAAAATCTCGCCCACGGCCAGCGGCGTGGTGGTGTGCTGGCGGATCAGCTTGAAGGCTTCCTGATTTTCCGCAGGCGTCACATCCTCCAGCCAGAACAGGCTGTAAGGCTCCAAAGCCTTGCCGAGCTGCGCAGCCTCGGTGGGGCTGTAACGGTGGTGGCCGTCATGCAGCAGATGGTGGTCGAAACCATAGGTCTCGCGCAGCTTTTCAAACAGTTTCGGCACGTAATTCAGCGCCTTGCGCGTGTCCCAACCGGTCACCGAGGGCAGCGCCGCATCGGCCGGTTCATAATACAGCTTGCCCCGGCCCACGCCATAGGCATCCTTGATGCCCGGCACGCCGGTCTGGGCGCGGATCGCCTTATAGCCCATGTCGATATACTGACCAACCGCATCAACCGTCTCGGCAATGTCGGAGCCATTGGCATGACCATAGACCATCACGCCATCGCGGCTGCGCCCGCCCAGAAGCTGGTACAAAGGCATGCCCGCCATCTTGGCCTTGATGTCCCACAAGGCGACGTCCACGGCGGCAATCGCGCGCATCGTGACCGGCCCGCGGCGCCAATAGGCCCCGCGATAGAGATATTGCCAGATGTCCTCGGAATTGCGCGGGTCCATGCCGATAAGGCACGGAATCACATGGTCTTCCAGATAGGAGACAACCGCCTTTTCGCGGCCGTTGAGCGTCGCGTCGCCAATGCCGTAGACGCCCTGATCGGTCTCGATCTTGAGCGTGACAAAGTTGCGACCCGGGCAGGTGACGATGACGCGGGCGGAGGTGATTTTCATGGGTTGGTCCTCACGGGGATCTGTTCCCGAATTGGTCTGCTTGTGCTAGAGAAGACTCTTGACCAATTTGAGTTGGCCTGTCAATTTCTAATTAAGCGGTAAGGCCATTTCGCGGAAGGTGACCTCAATGAACGATACCAGTCCCGCACAAGAGCGCCTCTATCAGGACCTTGCGCGGCGTTTGATGGATGAACTTGTCAGCGGCCGCTATGAAGTGGGCGACCGCCTGCCGGCCGAACGCGAATTGTCCGCGCAATTCAACGTCTCGCGCCCCACCGTGCGCGAGGCGGTGATCGCGCTGGAAGTGCAGGGTCTGGTCGAGGTGCGCGTGGGCTCGGGCGCCTATGTGCGGCGCCTGCCCGGCAAGGGCGACATCCCCGGCTTCAACATTTCCGCCTTCGAACTGACCGAGGCGCGCCTGTTGTTCGAGGGCGAGGCCGCCGCTCTGGCCGCGACCACGATCACCGAGGAAGGTCTGGCAGAACTGGCCGCATTGGTCGAGGAGATCGAGAGCGAGAACAGCAATCCGCATGGCACCGAAAAGGCCGACCGCGCCTTTCACCTCGCCATCGCGCGGGCCACGCGCAACGCCGCCGTGGCCGAGGCGGTCGAGCGGCTCTGGTCCTTGCGCGCGGATTCGCCCGAAAGCGCGCTGCTGCACGAAAAGGCCCGCAGCGCCAACATCAAGCCCGTGGTCGAAGAGCACACCGCCGTGCTCGAAGC
>NZ_JAAZQL010000032.1 GCF_012275515.1 Novosphingobium sp. SG707 | reverse complement strand
GGCCAATCCACAGAGATCCCCGCCCCACTTGGAGCTTCTCCTGAGCGACAAGATTTTCTGGATGCGACCAGCTTCCTTCCGGCCATAGCCGACCAGATTAGGTCAATCGACCGCCAGTATGTGACGTCTCCTCCTGTCAGAACTCGCCGTTCTATGGCTGGAGAAGGTGCTCCGCCCCTCCTCGTGCGCTGCGCACACACACTGTCGGCGCCATAGTCTCTCAATCTCCGGAAACTTAGAGGTGCAGCACGGTTTGATACTCATCCACTCGCCCGCAGCTTTGTCCAATTCGACCATCTGGCCGGGTATCGAGATTTCAATCGGATATGCCTTCGTCTGCCAGACGCGACTTCAGAGCGAGTATCTCGGCATCCACCTTTGCGATCTGTGATTCAATTGCTTCCGCGGGGACGCCAAGTGATTCAGCCATGCTCGCGGTGGTGATCGGATGCCGCAAGAGGAACCAGTCCGTGCCGATCGTGGTGTCGTCGATTTGAAAACTTCCTTGGCGAATTTCGAGATGGTGCGCAGTTATGCGAAACTGGGATGGTTCTTCGAATTGGGTGATCAGATCATCGGGCATGGGCCTGTCATCTCCCGACCAAATCCGCTTCACACCAACCCGATTACGAAAAATGGCATTCATCGGCATCTTGTGGTCGTGCATCACATGAAGCCAGCCGCTTTCGAAGAAGCGGCCGAGTGCGGACCAGTCATACACGTAAACACCGTCTGCGCCTCCCGGGATGCAGTAGGTCTCGTTTTGTAGAATGCAGGATATGACAGGCTTCCCGGAAACTTCCGGGCCGAATTTGTCTGTTAGGATATCGGGCCATTTTTCGAGACCGCCGCGGAGCCGCTGGACCTGCTTCACGCCCGATGCGATTTCCTCTAAAAAGTGGTGCGCAGCCATCGGGTCATTGCAAGAGAGCCCATGATTTTTGCATTCGAAGTGGAAAACGTACTCGCCCCAAGGGAATAGGACGTCGTATTCATATTCGGCTCCGTCGCGCGTCACCTTTACCGTTTTGGCATCAAACTCGTGCTTCTTCAGAAGTTCGATTACCCGCTTCTCAAATGCGCTGCCCTTGCGTTTGAGTTGAATTTTCATCGATGAGAGCAGGGACGGAATGATTTTTGAAAGCCGAGGCGCAGTGAGCGGTGCGCTGACCAACAGCCATTCGCCGGCAGTGCGAACGATAGGGGTATCGAATAAATCGCGGGATTTTCGGCCGAAGCTCGTTGCATCGAGGAAAGTCTGGGCCTCAGAAGCGCTCAAGGAGCCTCGCTGCAAAAGCGCTAGCAAGTCAGCCTGCGGAATGTGGAGTACGCCAGTTAAATCCTCTGCTGCCCGGCTCTTCACCCATTCGCTAAGTACGGTGAAGCCACGGACCCATTGAGCAAGCCGGAGACCACCTGGTCTTTCCTGATCATCAAGCACTTCGTAGCCGACCATCTCACTGAGCGCGAGCATGTTTTGGGCTTCCTCGGGCGATACCCACTCCGCAGGCGCAAGCGCGACGGGGCCAACTATGCCCTTAGCTTTCGCGACAATTGACGTCTCGACAGCGAGTTTTAATGCGTTGATACCCTCACGATCAACCGCGCGCTCGTTAGCGACGTAATCGACGATCTCACAATCCTTTTCGCGTGCGTAGACTAGGGTCACTTCTTCTGGACAACCGGTGGGAAGCCGCTCCCCCTCCAGAGCGTAGATCGGCGAATTCATGTACCGGGCGACGTCGCAAAGACGTGCCCAACGCCGCCAAGAGGTTGAGAGGTATTCGCTTTGGCCGGCGAGCAGGATATCTGCATCAATGACCGGCTGTAGAATGGGAAGCACCAGCCAACCTTTTTTGGGATCGAACCAACCGTTTGCGTAGCCTTCCATGAGCAACGTGCCACCCAAGGATTCAACCATTCCGGAAATCACGCTATCGCTGGAGGCGAACTGGCCGTTCGCATCCCTGAACGCGGCGCCGCCGGGCATCGAGAAGGTGCCGGCGGAGCGCAACTGAGCCTCCATATCTGCAGTGAACGCGCGAAGGTTCGCCTCCATACGAGCGACTATTGCCGCAGCCCGGACGTCGGCTGGCCTGCCGGCGAACTCGGAACGCGCGAGAAAGGCGAGTATCCTGTGAAAGCCATCTTCAGCTATGGTGATCGTCCGAACGGCATCGTCGAAAGATCTCAGGTCGAGCAGTTCCTTCGCTTCGAGCAAATATTTCCGAAGGTCCGCAAGGAAGCTGTCCCGTTTGTGTTGACCAATTACATCGGGCCGCTGATAAATCAGGGCACCTGATCGGCGCACCAAATCCGCCAACTCTTCCGCTTGGTCTTGGTCCAGCGGCTGATTGCGCAGATGATCGATCAGCAGCGCCGCGTCACGGGACTTTGCCGCGTCCTGGAAGATCGATTGGCTGATAACCACTGTGTTTGAAGATGCCGCCACGCTGCCTGCTTTCTGAATGGTAGATACTGTTTGCTGTTGGGAGGCACCGAGGCGCATCTTATGCTTGCTTTATCCGGGCAGGCTTAGATGTGTGCAACCGCCCCGGGCGCCGGAACTCCTGATAAATTTCCTCTTCTGCCCCAACTTCATATTTCGCTGTCCCACGACGGCGCTAACGCTCTATGCGAAGTGTGTGACTTTTGCGTCATAGATCTGAGCAGTTTGTCCGGTTATGTTAATAGCCGACGTCCACCGGTATAGGCCGGATTGGCCGCTTAGTCGAAGGGTTTCGGGCGCCGGCAGGCGTACGAAAGTCTTACAAGTACGACCCGCGGTGAGGCTCGCACAGGCCTATGGGTAAAAGGGCTTTGGTGTGGATTGGGGTGACTGAAGCAAGCCTACCGGGCAGCCCTTGATGGGCGGAACAGCATAGAAGTCCGATGGCC
>NZ_JAAZQL010000031.1 GCF_012275515.1 Novosphingobium sp. SG707 | reverse complement strand
AAGAATGGGACCAATTCCTCCAGGACTTTGTCTCCGATCCTGCCACCATCGAAATCGTCAAGACCTATAAGCTGCGGTAGCAATCGGGCGGTTACCCAGGGCTGCGGACCAGATGCGTAACTACACTCACCTGCGCGGTCACGAGCGCCGCCTTCAAGATCGACGGTTTGAGAGGATAGCTTTGCCCCTTCGGCAGCTTAGCGGTTTCGGACATCATCGGCCTAGTGTGTCGGCTATGCGCCGTTCTGGCAATGTCCGCTCCCACCAAATTTCGACGACAAGCGCCTTTCCGTACACGCCGGTTGCGAACACTGGCTCAGTGGTGCATCGCAGGCTTATGGTGAACAAGCGCGGCGGTCTTTCCCGCCTAACTTCTATGGTAATGATGGTCGTGGCAGCGTTCATGGCATTCGTCATGGTCTACGCAGCAATCGCTGGCGTTCAAGATGGTGTCGTTCTCCATAGGGGCGGCGGCATGTCCTTGCGGGCTACAGAGCCATTCCGGTTTTGGCTGGACATCACCGTGCAATTCGCAATTGGCCTGCTCTTTGCTGGCCTGTCAGTCTTTGCAGGTTACGTGAGCGTTCGCGGCCGTCCATAGCGGGCCAGACAAATAGGCTCCCCAATAGATAAGCCAACGAAGGTCCGCTTCCCCACCATAACGAGACGGGCGGCTGCCGCCCGGTTGCGGACATTAGCGAAAAGCTGAATAAGACGTCGATGCGACAGCTGAAATTCCCCCGTACTGTCACGATGCAGCTCGGAATCCTCGGCGTTCTCGCCATTGGCTTCGGCCTCGGGATAAGCGCGGACAAATGGCACTATCCACGCGCTGTGCCATCGATGCCGTTCGAAGATGTCTTAGACGGGGACACTATTATAGACCGAGGACGCGCCATTCATATCGTTGACCTCGACGCTCCTGAGCTTGGACCTTGGGCTCATTGTTGGGCCGAAGCCGCCCTCGCTGGCGTAGCCAAGAGCCAATTAGAGAGTACTCTTTCTGAGGATCGAGGTTGGCATTTGGTTGAAGTCCGACGCAATACTGCAGGCCGGTTCATTGGCAGAGTACTCGACAGGGAGGGAGTCACCGTCGCCGATGACATGAGCGTGTTTGGCGGGGCGGCTAGAACAACGAACCGTTGGAACTGGTGCAAGCCCGACCCTGCGATGCGCAGTCCGTTAGATGGTGCAAACACACCGCACGGCCCTACTCTTTGGTGGCCCGCCGGTGCGAAATACGACCCACGCGCCGCTGATTAGACGGCAGCCCACCAAAAGCGGTTGTTTAGGGGACGCCATCGGTTGGGTTCTTGCTGCTCAAATGCCAATCACCCACAGCATTTTTTCTGTAAGTAATAGAGAAGTGCCCACCAGCAGTCCGGGTCGCTTCGGCGACGTAGAAATAGGCCGTGTTGCCGTCATCAGAGATAACTGGAGCCGACATTTCTAGCATTGCGCTTTTCAACGCCGCTCTATCCGGACGATCAAGAGGCGGCATTTCCTTCGCCACATTGTCGTAAATGCTGTCATCCAAGATAGTGCTATTATTTCTGTACCACCCTTCTAGTTCAGGGCACGACCCTACGACACTAACATTGCGCAGAACTGCCAACTTGCGCTCCAATGGGACGATTGGATCGTTCTTGAATTCGGGGCGCTCTTTTAGAAAAGTCTCAATTCTTTCCAGCGTTGAAATCGATATTTCATCTGCACCCGGCGAATGCTTCATAGCAATAGGGATGCCGGATATTGCTTTGAAGTCTTTCGCATGGCGTAGCGCAACGTCACAGCCATCCTGAGAGATTATGGATGGCTTGCAAGCAGCGCAAAACAACGCGAATGCCAAAAGGCCAAACGTAAATAGGTTCGTATTCATTGCCCATCATTGCGCGGCTTTGCCGGAGATTCAACCTCCGCTCCCCACCATATTCGGACGATAAACGCCGTTCCGGACACGACACGCTTGCGGACGTCGATCAGCAGTGAGAATGATGGCTCATGATGATGGCATTCATATTCCTGCTGGCAGCGTCAGCCCTTGCCGACCACGGGCCAGTATGCAGCGCTGGCATGCCCTCGGCTACCATTCTAGCGGATCATCTGGGCGGCTCACCAGCAATACGCCATTGGCGAGAAGCCAATGGAATAACAACGTATTTTGACGATCACAGAAGGACATTGTGGTGGGTCGCGAACCGCAAGCATGCTGCGTTCCCGGCAGCCATATGTAGGCGGTTTGGTGAGCCTGTTCACCTGCGGTGTGGAGGCGATGTCCGCGCCTGCAAGGCGCTGGGCGTCGAGATGTCCAAGGCCAAGTTCTAGCGACCGCTTCCGACCATATTTCGACGATAAGCGCCGTTCAGGACACGACCCAGTTGCGGACATTAGAAACATGGCGGATTATCTATCAATGAAATCGCTTTTCCCGCTCCTGCTTCTGGCTCCGACCCCTGCATCCGCCGCTAACCATCCACGAACCTATCTTCTCTCGGTCATAGGCTTGCCGGTCAAAGACACTCAAAGCGTCAAAGCGTTCTCGATTGAGACGTGGGGGGTAGAATTCATCTCGGTCTGTCGCATACCCGGAGGGTGGCGGATCAAAGCCGGTCGCAGCGCATCGCCCAACGGAGAATTGTCGGGAGAGGGAAGCCAAGGTGCCACATGGCTTAATCAAAGCAATCCGAAGGAGTTACGTGCTTTCGTACTGGTGACCCTTAATGCCCCCATACAGCGAGCCGACATTCGAACATCTGACGCGGGCGGTAAGGGTCTCATTCCGGCGACGTTCAAAGGGTATGCGACACTGGAAACCGACGACGGGGATCGACGCTTCCCCCTCACATACAGGAACGTGATGCTGACCCCAGCGTCAACGTGCCCTCGACGATAGCGAACGACCGCTTCCCCTAACTTTTCCGCCCATGACCTATCCCGGAGGCATAAGGCATAGCTGCCAGTGGGTTAGATTTGTCGGGGAGGGTAGCTATCGGCCCCTTAGGCAGGAAAAATGTGAGGTGGTCCCGCCTTCCTGGACAGGTTTGCGGCTAAGTTAAGCTCACCTGGTTTTTGTTATGCCGCCTGTTTGGTCATCGGATCATGGGGGG
>NZ_JAAZQL010000030.1 GCF_012275515.1 Novosphingobium sp. SG707 | reverse complement strand
ACTAATCGCGAGGTGCCCATAATGCGGAGGAGCGTTGCCTGATTGGCGGATTTCCGCCGTTCTCGGATCTTCTTGCTTTGCATTATTCTGAGCCGAACCTCTGCGGGTCAATCGACCAACGGAGGACCTGCCAATGTCTGATAACCGTAACGAACTCATCGCCGCACTCAGTTCCTCGCTGATCAGCCAGCGGTACAGCCCTGTCGCGGCAAGGAATTACTGCACCTACGCATCCAGATTTCTCGATTATCTGGCACAACGTGGCATTCCTATCGCGAACGTGACTGATGAACTGGTGGAGCACTATCTCCGGCACGCCATCATGCTGTTCGAAAAGCAGCGTGGCCGGCCCCCCAGCGTACGCTGGCACGAGGTCCCGCGCTCTGGGATTCATGCGCTTTTGCGGCTTGTCCACGGCCAATGGCCACCATCTATCAAGCCTACCTGCGCAGCCGATGAGATCCGATTTTCAATCTGCGCCGAATATGAAAGCTGGCTGCGCGAGGAACGCGGGCTGGCTCACGCGAGCATCGCAGCGTTAATGTGGGAAGCCCGGAGCTTCCTTGCCTGGCAGATCGATCACGGAAACGACGACCTGGCGGGTCTGAATGTCGCAGACATTGACCACTACATGGATTTCCGCGCACCGAAATTGACGCGCTGCTCGATGAAATCCGTGGCAGAGCGGCTTCGCGCACTGCTGCGCCACCTCTATATCACAGGTCGCGTCATGACGGATATGTCCGGGCATGTCCTGGCGCCCACGCTGTATGCATATGAAGGCGTACCTTCGGCCCTGAACCGCAGTCAAATAATCGCCGTTCTGGAAAGTGCCGAGCAGGATACGTCATCGGCAGGGATGCGGGACTATGCGATCCTGCAATTCCTCGCCGTTTATGGTCTCCGGTCTGGAGAGATCCGCCATCTGCGGATCGAAGACATCGACTGGCGAAGGGAAGCCATCCATGTTCGGCACCACAAGACGCGGGCAAGCACATTGCTGCCCCTTCTTGAGCCGGTTGGTGAAGCGGTGCTCGCTTATCTGCGCTCCGGGCGTCCCGAGACCGATGCCAGAGAAATCTTCGTCCGCACGCGCGCGCCCTATCGAAAGCTCGACAAGCTTTACAGCATGGTTCGGCGGCGGCTGCGTGAGGCTGGCGTCCAACCGCGTGGCAAGTGTGGGCCACACATCTTCCGTCATGCTCGCGCGGTCGAAATGCTGCGCAATGCGGTGCCTCAAAAGGTCATCGGCGACTTGCTGGGGCATCGTTCGACAGGCTCGACGGCTCCCTACCTCAAGCTTGCTACCGAAGATCTCAGAGCTATCGCGTTCGACGTGTCGGGTATGGAGTTGGTGGCATGACCGCGCGGTGGCCCGATCCCGACCGCGTGATCATTGGCCGCTATATCGCGAGTCTTGATCTGCACAGTATGAAAAGCCGAGCCTGCTACGCCCAAGTCTTGCACGGCTTCCAGGATGTCGCCGAACGCTACGAGGCACTCGATCAGGAGGTGCTGCTGGCCTGGCTACGAAAATCAGCGGTTCGCCGAGCGCCATCCACGCTTTTGCATCGCACCCGCATCGTTGACCGGTTCCTCGAACGCATGCTGGAAATGGGCGCGGTCCATCACGATCCCGTCGCCGCTCTACGCGATGAGTGCAATATCAAGCAGTGCATGCCGATTTGGCGGGCATTGGCATCGCGAAATCCGGAAGAGGCACTTGCCGAACTGCGTCAACCCAAACCGTTCGGCAGCGTGCTGGGCGAAATGATGGCCGAGCATGTCGCGATGATGCGGCGACGAGGTTACAAATACACATCGCAGCCCCAGTTGTTACTGCGGTTCGATCGGTTCCTGCAGTCGCATCCCGGACCGAAAGCAGAACCGCTGAGCGCCATGATCGAACGATGGGCGGAAGCGAATGTCACGCGTCACCGGGCTGAGGAATGCGAAGAGCTTAAACGCGTCTTTGCGAAAATCCGTCATCACCACGACCCGTCGATACCTGTGCGGCGCCCCGATCCGAGACCACGGAAGGAGGCCGCCATGCAATGGCGAAAACCTCATATCTACTCGCCTGCCGACGTGCGGCGGATGCTCGATGTTGCCCGCACCTATCCTTCTCCCCGGGCACCGCTTCGCCCGCTGAGCGCGTACACGATGCTGCTTCTCGCCTATTGCGCTGGCTTGCGGCGCGGCGAACTTGCCCGTCTCGATCTTGGTGATGTTGACCTGCAGGACGGTACGATAACCATCCGGCAGACAAAGTTCTTCAAGACCCGCATATTGCCGCTACCCGACAGCGTGGTAGTCGAGCTCAGAGCCTACATCGATGGGCGGCTGCGCGCCGGTGGATCACAGGACGCGCGTTCCGGCTTGTTCTGGCACGAGCGAGGCGATGGCCATTACACGCCGGAAATGATCACCTGGCTGCTCACCGACATCACGCGCCGCGCAGGGTTGAAACCATCGCGAGGAAAAGCGGGGCCGCGCATTCATGACCTGCGCCACTCGATGGTCGTGAACAGGATCCTGGAATGGTACCGGACGGGTATCAATCCGCAGGAGCGTTTGCCGTTCCTTGGGACCTACCTCGGCCATCGGGATATCAACTCCACGCTGGTCTACATTACGATCACGCAAGAGTTGCTGCACCTCGCCAGCGAGCGGTTCCGCACGGTGGGCGCACAATGCCTAAGCCTGGGGTGGGAGGCACAGCCATGAGCAAGAGCAACCCGTTCCCAGACCTGATGCGCTCATTCTTCTACGAATGGCTGGTCGAGCAACGCAATGCGTCCATCCATACGGTAAAATCATATCGCGATGCCTGGCGGCTTTTGCTGCGGTTCGTCGCGCAGCGTGCCGGGAAGAAGGTGGCTGCGATTACGCTGGCCGATTTGGTCGCAAGCGAGGTGGTCGCATTCCTCAGCCATGCCGAGCATGGACGCAGCGGTACGATCGGTACGCGCAACTGCCGGCTTGCCGCAATCCGCAGCTTCTTCCACTTCGTGGCCACCAAGGATCCCGCGTCGATCACCCAATGCGTCGAAATCCTCAACATCCCGATCAAGCGCGCTCCGGTGGCGGAGCCGAGCTATCTGGATCCGGCGGAAGTGACCGCGATCCTCGCTCAGCCTGACCGGTCGACCGTTGTGGGGATGCGCGACCATGCGCTGCTCTCCTTCCTCTACAACAGCGGCGCCCGAATACAGGAGGCACTCGACCTGTGCCCTGAAGCAATCCGGTTCGAAAGCCCAAATTGCGTACGCCTGACCGGCAAAGGCCGGAAGGAACGTATCTGCCCGCTGTGGCCTGAAACCGTGATGTTGCTGAAAAAGCTGCTTGAACGGCAACCACGGGCTCCCGACCAGCGGCTCTTCGTCAACCGCTATGGCGAGCCGCTCAGCGCTTCTGGCGTTCGCTTCAAGCTCGCCACTTACGTGAAGACAGCTGCCGAGACCATGCCAACGCTGCGCGCCAGGCATATAACGCCACACGCCTTCCGGCACGCCACCGCCGTGCACCTCGTCTCGGCCGGTGTCGACGTTACGGTCATCCGTAGCTGGCTCGGCCATGTCAGCCTGGATACGACCAACCACTATGCCAAGGCCAACCTGGAAACGAAACGGAAAGCTCTGGAGAAGGTCGCCGTTCCGACCGAAACCGGTTGCCTGCCATCCTGGAAGCGCGATGCAAGCGTACTCGCCTGGCTCGACACGCTCTGAAATAATGCGGAGGAACATGGACAAGAACGGGGGAAATCCGCCAATCAGGCAACGCTCCTCCGCATTATGGGCACCTCGCGATTAGTGAAG
>NZ_JAAZQL010000029.1 GCF_012275515.1 Novosphingobium sp. SG707 | reverse complement strand
TTCCAGTAATCGCGAGGTGTCGATAATGTGAAGGAACGCGGCTTCAACTCCTAAAACTCGCCCGATTCCGCCGTTATCTGACAGGCTTTGCTCCGCATTATTTCCCGCCAATCCTCTGCGGTCGCTTGACCAGCAGAGGAGGGAACCATGTCGAATACCGATCGTGATCTGATCGCCGAGCTCAATGCCTTATTGACCAGCCAACATTACAACCCGGTGGCCGTTTGGAACTACTGCGCCTACGCGCGCCAGTTCCTCGACTATCTCAGGCAGCACGACACCCCGGTCACTGACGTGACCGAGGCGCAGGTGGCGCAATACCTGCACCATGCGATCGTGCTGTTCGGCAAACGCCATGGTCGACCTCCCGCATCGCGCTGGCACGCGATTCCGCGCTCTGGAATCCACGCGCTGTTGCGGCTCGCACAGGGCCAGTGGCCGCCGGCGCCGAAAGCGACTTGCGCGGCCGATGCCATGCGGTTCGCGATCTGCGACGAATACGAAACCTGGCTGCGCGAGGAACGGGGCCTTGCGGAGCCCAGTATCTACGCATTGATGTGGGAAGGTCGGAACTTCCTTGCTTGGCAGCTTGATCGATGCGGCGCCGACAGTCTGATGGAAATGAGCGTCGGCGACATCGACCGCTACATGAACATGCGCAGCCTGCACCAAACGCGCAGATCAGTGAAGGATGTCGCGGAGCGGCTTCGTTCGATGCTGCGCTATCTGCACCGGACGGGTCGCGCCGCGATCGACTTGTCGCCGCACGTCATCGCCCCATTGCTTTATGCCTATGAGGGGGTGCCCTCGATCCTTGAGCGAGACCAGATCGCTGCTGTCCTGCAGGTTGCCGGGCAGGACAGAACGCCGGTGGGGCTGCGGGACCATGCAATCCTGCAACTGCTCGCAACATATGGCCTGAGGTCGGGCGAGATCTGCAATCTGCGGATCGAGGACATCGACTGGCGCGCGGAAGCGATCTGCATCAGGCACACCAAGACCCGGGCCCGCTCGTTCCTGCCTCTGATGGCGCCAGTGGGCGAAGCGGTGCTCGCTTATCTGCGGGCGGGGCGGCCCGAAACCGACGCTCGGGAAGTGTTCATCCGCACGCGCGCGCCTTATCGCAAACTTGGGATGCTGGCGGACGTCGTGGTGCGGCGGCTCCGCGATGCCGGCGTCAAGCCGCCCGGCAAGAGTGGCCCGCACATCTTCCGCCATTCCCGCGCGGTCGAGATGCTGCGCGCCGCAGTGCCGCAGAAAATGATCGGCGACTTGCTCGGGCACCGGTCGGCTGAGTCGACGGCGCCTTACCTCAAGCTGGCCACCGAGGATCTCAGGAACATCGCACTCGACGTGCCGGGACAGGAGGTGCGGTCATGACAATCTGGCCCGACCCCGAGCGGCAGTTGATCGTGCGTTATCTGGCAGGCCTTGATCTGCACACCCCGAAGAGCCGCACCTATTACAAGCAGGCGCTCAACGGCTTCCAGGACGTTGCCGAGCGCCATGCCGAACTCGGCATGGCCGTGCTGGTGGCATGGCTGGAAGCATCATCAGCCCGATGGGCCGCGACGACGCGGTTGCACCGCACCCGCATCATCGACCGGTTCCTCGATCATCTTCTGGAAACCGGAGCGATCGAACGCCATCCCGTCGTGATCCTGCGCGATGAATGCAATATCAAGCAGTGCATGCCGGTCTGGCGCGCGCTGGCGTCACACGATCCGGGTGCTGCGCTGGCCAACCTGCGCCAGCCCAAACCGTTCGGTAGTGTGCTAGGCGAAATCATGGCCGAGCACGTCGCGCTGATGCGCAGGCGGGGTTACAAATACGCCTCGCAGCCGATGTGGCTCTTGCGGTTCGACCGGTTCCTGCAGTTGAATCCGGCGCTTCACGATCAGCCGATTGGGGTGATGCTTGAACACTGGTCGGCGGCGAAGAGGACGCGCAATCACGCGAACGAGTGCGAAAAGCTGAAGCGCCTCCTCGCGAAAATCCTCCGCCACCGAGATCCGTCCATCCCGCCGCGCCGACCAGACCCCCGTCCAGAAAAGGAAGTGGCAAAGCAGTGGCGCAGACCTCATATCTATACGCCCGCCGACGTGCGGCGAATGCTCGAAATCGCCCGTTCTTATCCCTCGCCGCGGGCGCCGCTTCGCCCGTTGAGCATCTACACTATGCTCTTGCTGGCCTATTGCGCGGGGCTGCGTCGGAGCGAGCTGGCCCGCCTCGATCTGGGGGATGTTGATCTCCAGCGCGGGACGATCACGATCCGGCAGACCAAGTTCTTCAAGACCAGAATCCTGCCGCTGCCCGACACTGTGATGGCCGAGCTTCGGGACTATATCGATGCACGGCGACATGCTGGCGCATCGCAAGACCCGCAGGCGGGGCTATTCTGGCACGACCAGGGCAATGATCGCTATAGTCCGGCAGGCGTTGCCTGGCTGCTCGTCGATGTCATCCGCCAAGCCGGTTTGAAGCCCCCACAAGGGCGAACCGGCCCCCGCCTGCATGACCTGCGCCACTCGATGGTCGTGAACCGGATCCTCGAATGGTACCGCTCCGGCATCAATCCGCAGGAGCGTTTACCGTTCCTGGCGACTTACCTCGGCCATCGGGATATCAACTCCACCCTGGTCTACATCACCGTCACGCAGGATCTTCTGCATCTTGCAAACGAGCGGTTCCGGGCGGTGGGCGCACCCTGCCTCAACCTGGGACGGGAGGCGCAGTCATGAGCAAAGCCAACCCGTTCCCGAGCCTGATGCGCGCGTTCTTCTACGAGTGGCTGGTCGAGCAGCGCAACGCGTCCATCCATACAGTTCGATCATACCGCGATGCCTGGCGGCTGTTCCTCCGGTTCGTCGCGCAACGTTCCGGAAAAAAGGTGGCTATGATCACGCTGACTGATCTGGCGGCCAGCGAGGTCGCCGCGTTCCTCAGTCATGCCGAACATGAACGCGGCGGTACGATCGGCACGCGCAACTGCCGGCTTGCCGCGATCCGCAGCTTCTTCCACTTCGTGGCGACCAGGGATCCCGCATTGATCGCGCAATGCGTCGAAACCCTCAACATTCCGGTCAAGCGCGCGCCGGTATCGGAACCCTGCTATCTGGATCCAGCGGAAGTGACGGCGATCCTCGCCCAGCCTAACCGTTCGACGCATGAAGGCATGCGCGATCACGCGTTGCTCTCGTTCCTCTACAACAGCGGCGCACGAATACAGGAAGCGCTCGACTTGTGCCCCGAAGCAATCCGGTTCGAAAGCCCGAACTGCGTGCGCCTGGTCGGCAAGGGCCGAAAGGAGCGCATCTGTCCGCTCTGGCCGGAAACCGTTATGTTGCTGAGGAAGCTGCTCGAACGGCAGCCGCGGGCGCCGGACCAGCGGCTGTTCGTCAACCGCTATGGCGAACCGCTCAGCGCCTCGGGGGTCCGGTTCAAGCTTGCCGCCTACGTGAAGGCGGCGGCCGAAACCGCGCCAACGCTGCGTGCCAAGCATGTAACGCCCCACGCCTTCCGGCACGCCACCGCCGTACACCTCATCTCGGCAGGCGTCGATGTTACGGTCATCCGCAGTTGGCTCGGCCATGTGAGCCTCGACACGACCAACCACTATGCCAGGGCCAATCTGGAAACGAAGCGGAAGGCCCTCGAACAGGTTGCGGCCCCGCCAACCGAGAAGCCGCCGCCGTCATGGAAACGAGATGCAAGCGTGCTCGCCTGGCTCGACACTCTCTGAAATAATGTGAAGGAACGTGGCAAGAAAACCGCAGAAATCAGACAATCTGGTCACGTTCCTTCACATTATCGACACCTCGCGATTACTGGAA
>NZ_JAAZQL010000028.1 GCF_012275515.1 Novosphingobium sp. SG707 | reverse complement strand
AGCCGCATTAAAGGCCGGACACATGGCCGCACCGACCACCAAGTGCACACGCTCACCAAACCCCTTGCCAACGGAGAGCCGTCCACACATGGGCGAGTACGGCCGCAGTCGGGTGAATCAGCGCTAACTGAACCGGTAAGGCCAAAAATGGTGGCTAGCTGCCGTTTCCATCGCGAACGGCAGCCTTTACCTCTCGACAGATCGCGAGCAGGTCGGCTCCGTACGAGGGCACGATTACGAGAAGAGAGACTTCGCCAGAAGCGATCCGAGCGGCTTGCCTCTCCAGAACGATCGCGTGCGCCTTTTGGTACTCCTCAGTTGCCTTGGGATGAGGGGGCTTGAACAGACGCTCAAGGCCCGCGTGTTCGTAAGGTGAGCGACCACTCACCACTTCCACCATTGAGATGATATTGCCTTGCCGGAAGTCCTCCATCTGGAGCACTTCAAGGCCGGAAAGCGTCAGCGTGTACTCCTCGCCCGTTGATTGGCGCAGATAGACAGTCGCACTTTGTTCGCCGAGAACGATTCCGGTGAGAAAGCCATCATGAAAACGAGGAACTTCAGATACCATAGCGCATCGTAACTACGATTTTCGAATGTCCGCAAGTGGGCGATGCCGTTGAAAAAGTCGTTCCTTGGCCGAAGTGTAAGGTTGAGATCGATCACACTGATTTTCCCGCTGCGACAAAGAAAGTGCCAGACCGGAGCGGGGGCGTCGGCAAAGCGCCACTTTTCGCAACACCGCCTCTGCCGGCCACCCACCAGGCTAAGAAGGAAACACTCCTCCTTACCTCCGGCACGCACCTTCAACAGTGCTTTTTGAATGGGTGCCGTATGGTCTTCTTTGGTTAAGGCTTTAACAGGACCTGGCGAGCAAATTGGCCTGAATTTTATACGTCGCTTTTTGACGTAAAACAGACCAGCTTGAAGAGGTGCGCTGGGCGCATACCCTAAAAGGACCGCCGACTATGAGGCGCGCTTGGAGGCTGTCAACGATAGGCACGAAGAGGTCGGCGTAGGCGGACAATTCTGCCGGTCGGCGCTGTGTGATCGTCCGGTTTCGCCCAATTCAAGTCGTTCGTCAGATGACGGTAACGCCGCGCCGAGAGTAGAAACCTTCCCAGCCTACCGGCTCGGGGTTGTCGGTCGCATAGCGCCGCTTCGCTTCAACGTGCTTTCGCGAAAACCACTGGTTGAACTGGTCCAAATAGTCTTCACCTCTGCCCATCCGCCACCCGATCGAGCCTGCGTGAATGTCGGGGTGGGCGGTCCAAGGGGGGATCATTCGAGTAATATACTGCGACAGGCCCTATGTCTGCAATCCACCATTTTTGGCCGTACCGGATCATTTAGCGCCGATTCACGCGACTGCGGCGGTACTCGCCCCACTTGCGGCCACATGCTGCCGGAAGGCAGAGGCCGCGTCATGGGACTTAACGGTCATTCCCGCGCCTATATGCTGACGACAGGTATCGGGGAAACCTGTCGTTCGCGAAGCGCCACGACCAAAATCCACATGGCCGTCGATGGGGAAGCTCTTCTAATCCGGCTATAATCAACGCAACCGGATGTTCGGCTACCTCAAAATCAACCGAGCAACCCTTACCTGATATGGTCAACTGGCCAACAGCTTCCTCGGCATCTGCTCGCCATTACCCCCCGTCTTTCAGTCTCGGCACAGGGGCTGCATGAGGCATTGGTCCAAGATCAGCCGCTCGATTGATTACGCCGCTCAGATAATTATTGAAGCGAACATCCGCCTCAATCTTTGCGGACATGAGGTGGTCGCGCAAGGTTGAAGGCAGCGCCTCCATCGGAACGTCAGAAATGTCGGGACGCCTGAGCACAAGTGTTGTAATCGCAGGCGCTGAGCGTCGTATCAGCGCACTTTCCGGGGACATGCCCCTTGCCTTTATCTCGGGCACTTGGCTTGCACCGTCTTCTTTCCCGACGATCACCTTTCCTACGTAAGTCACCACTGCCGCAGGGGCTTCGAAAGCATAGCTTCCAAGGGTAAGCGCAGTTCCATTCGCGCCACCAATGACCCAGCGTCCCGGTTTCAGGGCAATTAAGAATAGCCCCATATCATCACGAACCGCCAGTGGTCTGGATTCATAATAAATCGTTGCAGCATCTTTAATCGCTCGAGCATTGATGGTTCGCAGTTCACCGTTATCGTTTCGTGTCGTCAGCCCTGTTTCTGGAGAAGCCTGCATAAAGTCGAGGAAGCCCGGAAACGTCTTGCGGCCCTGCATGGGGCCCGCCCAAACCAAAATATACCCTTGGTCTGCTGAGTAGCTGAATTGCTCCAGAGTGACGGGTCGTTCAGCGCTTGCAGGAACGCTGTGAGACAGAAACAGCAGAGGCAAGGCGAGGGTTCTGAGAAGAGAAATTTTCCACGTCATGAACGGAACACCGCATCATCTGGAAGGGGGGTGGCTGCAAACTTTGCCAGCGCGTCAACTATGGCGGACTGTTCCTTACCAGTTTTCAATTGCAGGGCATCATTGACCCTCAAGATTTGCAGCCAAACTTGTTCGTCTACAAGGAAAAGCCGATAGCCACGCAGCACCATACATTGCTGCAAGGAAGCATTCCGCAATCGGTTTGTCTTGGCACTGCCAAGCAGCCCGCCAATCAAAGACCCCACTAACCCATAATCAGCGCTTGATGCACGGCTGTAGAGCGACAGTGCGTCAGATGAAGCAGTCATGCATTCAAG
Organism: Novosphingobium sp. SG707; assembly: GCF_012275515.1. GTDB lineage: Bacteria > Pseudomonadota > Alphaproteobacteria > Sphingomonadales > Sphingomonadaceae > Novosphingobium. The sequence goes on along the minus strand of NZ_JAAZQL010000028.1, from coordinate 1,383 downwards.
AAGATCGCCCCGAGCAACGTCCTCCGAGATGCCGTCAAGATGAAAGAGGGCCGACCTGGCCACGCTTGGGTTCATATTAGATGTGTCGCTTCGGTCCTGAAGTGAAGGATTAGCATAGGCTGGATAAACAATTATCATCGCAAGAATACAAAGAAATACGCGTAAAATCTGCTTTTTAACGCCTAAAAATTGCATCATCCATCCAGCCTTTATCTCTTAGAAAAATTCGTAACCTCAGAAAATTTTCGTGTCAATGTGCGTCGGTCGTGATGACGGTCTGGTTGGCATAGTTCATCTCTCCAACGACAAATTCCGGCTCAAATATGCCCACGCCGCCTAACAACTCTTTGCTTGAACTCCGATGTTTACGATTGCTCCTTGGCCAGCTGGGCACTTCGAAAAACCTCTGGTGCGTAGCGGCCCGAACTGATTCAATGGCTTTCGCGATGAGCGGAGGCGGTGATGGTAGGACAGCCCGGTTTCTTTGATCTTTCGGACCGGTACGGCCTATCGATCCAAGAAGAACGAGGCGTTCCTCGCCGCTGGCATGTTCAAGAGCCATATCCACCAGAGGCGCAAGCCAAGGCGCCCGATGCCCGAGCGGATCGCCAAGGCCAACACCCGGCGATCCAAAATTCGAGCCCATGTTGAGCATGTGTTCGCGGGGCAAAAGCACAGGATGGGCCTTGCCGTGCGCACCATCGGCATCGCCCGCGCCACCATCAAGATCGGCATGGCCAACCTGGTCTATAATTTCCAGCGGCTCGTCTGGCTTGAGGGGCGTACTGCGCCCGCGTGAAAGCCAATGGCCCCAAAACGGGGCGCCAAGCAAATATCACGCAGCCAAGGAAAGCCGAAAATCGAGCATCAACGCCACTGCGCGACCCTCAATGGCGCCAGCGGGCCATATCTGCCGGTTCTTCGAGATGGAGTGGTTGCCGCCCTCCCCAGACGGCATCGCAATGTGCCAAAAAAGTGGTTCTGTAGGCCACTGATAAGGAAGGACGGCAACCATGACGGCAGATACAATGATTGGCGTGGATCTGGCAAAACATGTTTTCCAACTGCACGGTGCTTCGCGGACTGGGGAAGTTCTGTTCCGAAAGAAGCTGAGCCGAAGCCAGTTCCACCGCTTCATGGGCGGCCAAAAGCCATGTATCGTTGCGATGGAGGCATGCGGCGGCAGTCATTATTGGGCACGTGAGATGCAGCGCCTGGGACACGAAGTGAAGCTGATCGCACCTCGTTACGTGAAGCCGTTCGTGAAGTTATGCGCAGGTGAGCATAACTTCACTAATCGCGAGGTGCCCATAATGCGGAGGAGCGTTGCCTGATTGGCGGATTTCCCCCGTTCTTGTCCATGTTCCTCCGCATTATTTCAGA
>NZ_JAAZQL010000027.1 GCF_012275515.1 Novosphingobium sp. SG707 | reverse complement strand
CTTCAACCGCATGGGCCACCATCGCTTCCATCCGCATGGTCAGCCGCAGAACCGCAACCTATTGCTGGGCATGAAAAACTTTCGAATCCGGCTCTGAGACGCAGGCGATGCCCCCCGACTGGCAAGAAGTGGGACTTTGCGGCCATTCCCTGACGCCATGCTGAAAGACAGTTTTGCCACTGACCGTCACCTTAGGCATTGCTGCACCGTGTTCAGAAAAATCAACTTCGACATCAAAATTTACAAATTAAAATCGATAGCGAGGCCGACTAATAAAAAGTCAAACTGACAGACTCTTCAGCCGCAAATTCCGCAGATGAAAATCCACTTTTCACAACCAGTTCAATTTTATCGCCATTTTTTTTAGTTGCAATCGCCTCGACTCCCATTGTCCCAATTTTTTTCGGAAGCTTATCACTCCTCACGCCGGAGTATCCATCAAAAAACGTTTGCTTATGTGTGGATGGGTTTTCGATACAGATCCCAAAATAGCTATGACCAGTAATTTTATCCTGATGCGAATATTTGAAAAGCAATGTCGGAAAATCTGCCCCATCCGACGGATTCGAGCGACGGTATGCAACAGGCACTATTGGCTTCAGGGTTCGAGGTATGGTGCCGAACGAAGACGGCACACCAATCTTATTGCTTACCACGTAAAAAATACTATCAAATTTCCCGTCTCTATTTTGATCAACAAAGCAAGTGAAGCGTTGCCCATTACCAAACAAAAAACCCTGCAAGGGATCAACGGGTCGAAATGTAAAAGTGCAAGCCGCTAAAACATCTGCGCGCAAGGCTATCATTTGAGATCCGTGAGGAATAATCGTCTTGCCATTCTCACCGACGGCGTCACCCTCAAGGGCAAGCAAGGTAGGTGGCACAAGCTTAGCGCGAGCAATAACATCACCTGGCTCAACAGTCTTCTCTTCCATCGATTGCTCGATCGGGTTGACTGCCCAAATTATCTGATAGCTTCTCGAAGCAGCATGACCGGTGACTGGTTGAGCAAAAATACCAATTCCCATCGCAAACAATCCGGTAACGACCCTCGTGCACATATCAACTTTCCCTTTGCTTCAACTTGGCATCCTGTGATTGAGAGACACTTCTCCAACTTCAGTCGGATGCTGCCTTCAACCACAGACGGGTTATGACATGTCAGTTAGGTTGTCACACGATAATTCGCTATCGCTGTTATCTGGCCTAGGTGCCGAAGTATCGCTATGCTAGGCCCATCGTCTATTCATTGACCAAGCGCGCTCCATAAGCTGAAGTCGACTTCGCCGACCAAGTTTGAAATTGCAGAAATTATGCATATTCAGGGAAATAAATCTCCGAAAACTACTTATTCATCAGGAGTAACCATCGCCGGGACGAGCCGCCATTTCTACGTCCTTCTCGGAACGTCGCAATTTGGTCGGCTTCTGCCAGTGTTGGATCGCGAACGTTGCCGCCCCAAAAACGGTCGTTCAGCGGCATGATCTGCGGCATTGGAACCCGTCATTCATTCACCGTCGCCGAACAGCACATGAATGACGGGGCTTAAGACAAGGACGAACCCGCTACGCAGGAGAGTCGTGCGGCAGACAGCACGGTCGCATCCGCAAAATGCTGGCCATTGCAGACAGTTAACTTCTTGGCATCGATCAACGATGCCCGCCAGCCCCGCCGCCAACGGTGGCAGTCGACTATGTTTTCGTAGTTCTGAAGATCGCCGCCTCGGCACCCTCCCGCATGACCGCGCTGCAGTGGCTGCCGTATCGGAAGGTCCGGGCCGCTGGCGCGGGCGCTACAAGGGGTGTGGGTGGGCGACCTGCGCCGCGTCCACCTCCCAATGGCGAGAAGAAATGAGAAATATTGGCAGTCACGCATCCTGACGGACGAAGGCCCCGGTCAGGGCCCCCGCTTTGCGACCGCCGCGCCAACAATCGTGTAAGGCATTGCGCCCGAGTTGTTGGCCAGCGTGAACACCGCGCCCACCTCGGAAGCGGTGGGGCCAAAAAACGCCCCAGCCATCTGGCCACTGACACTGGCGCTGGGGGCCGTGGTCGCCGTAAACGCACCGTTGCTGATATTGCCGCTAAACGACACGGTGCCCAATGCCGTGCTGGCATTGGTCGTGGTGTTCAGCAGGGTGCCACTGACCGACGACGTGAGTGATGCCGTGCCGAAGTTGACATCGAAGCGGCTGGTGCCACTCAACGTGTATGCATCGGTGCTGGATGTCGCGCCAACGCCGCGCCCGCTGGCGATCCCGGTGTAGGTTGCCGAGCCAGTCGTGGGCATCAAACCAGTGCCGGTGAGTTGGCCATAAATAAACGCACGATCGGAAACCTGAGTGGACGCTGAGGTGGAACGCCATTGCCCGTAGCTGACGTAGGTCAGCGCCAGTGTGGTGTTGCCAGCCCCGGGATTGAACAGCGTCAGTTCATCCGTCGGATATCCCGATGCTACGGACGTTTTGTAATTTGTAAACACCGCGTTTTGCGAAATCACATTCGTTGAATCGAAATTCAATGGGGCAGACGAGACCGTATCGGACAGATTGTAAGAACCATTGGCGTTTTTCACGAATGTAATATAGTTTCCGCCAGCGCCAATTGTTGTGTACGCAGAGGTAAAGGTCTTCGTCGAGTCGACAAAATATCTCAAATCGCCAACGGGCGTCGTGCCGCCCCCGCTCAGGCTATAAAAGGCAGCCCCCGTGCCTGTGATCCCGGTCGCGGTCGTCTGGCGCCCCGTCAGCGTGCCGACCGCCGCCAATTCGAGGCCGTCGGAACCCGTCAGACTGAAGGCCGCGCCCACTTCATCGGCACTGGGCCCGTAAAAGCGCCCTGTGAAGGTGCCCGTCAGTGATGTTGGATAAGGCGAGACCGCATTGGGAGAGGTGCGCATCGTGCCCGAAATGGCATTGCTGCTGGAGGCGATCGTGCCCTGGCCGCTCCAATTAGCACTTGGCATTATCGTCGCGCCCGAAACCGGATCAAGCTCCGAAAAAGTGCCCGCCATCGTGAGGCTGCCAGACCCGAAATCGGCAGCCAGCGTGCCTGAACCGTTCATCGAGACCGTGCCGCCGAATTTCGCCAAGGCCCCCAGCAGATCGACGCTGAAAATGGCCTGCCCGGTCCGCGGCACGGCGGTACCGGGGGTTGCGACACCATAAGTGAAGGCATATTCCTGCGTGGTGTTCGAGCCTGTCGAGCCGGAGCTGTGCTGCCAGAAGCCCGCGCCGACATACTTGTAGGTAAACGCGCCGGAGGTTCCCGGATTGGTCAGCGTCAGCGCGTCGGCGCTGGTGGTGCCATTGATGATGTAGACGGACGACAGCGCGTTGCTACCCGAAGCGCTCTTGGCAGAGGGGGCGAAAGACTGGCTAGTGCCGCCGGCGCTGACCGTATAGGTTCCGCTGGCCGCATCATAGGAAAAGGCAACCGTGGCCGCGCCCGCCGAAGCACTGCCCGAATTGCCGGCGCCATAGCTGCCCGTGCCCCCGACCGCATCGTTGGCAAAACTCTCGCTCTTCAGCGGGCCGAGCAGGTTGGCGTTGACACCCGAAGGTGGAGAGATCGGAGTGGGCGCGCTTGCCACGCCCCCGCCGCCATCGCCGCCGCCACAGGCGGAAAGCGTCAGGCACAACACCACCAGAGAGGCCTGAGCCGGCTGTTTAATCGCTCGCATTGTCAAACTATCCCCCTGATCCTCAGGCGATCATGCCCATTCAAAACGCGGTGGCAACACCAATTTCCCCCGCGAAACGACGATAATCGTATAATTGCACGGTTGATGCGTTGCGTTCAAAGCGGAACCGCACGATCGGCACAATCGCCCCCACCCGTATTTGCCGAAATGTTCCATTCAATCCAATGCTATAATTATTGTCAATCCGGCGATCGACAAACAGGAACAGCCGATTATCAGCCTCAAGGTGGCTGTATGACGCATTCAATGCAATCGTCGTCTTGCCAATTTCACGAAAGACATAGGCATTGATCCCACCGCCCACTGTGGCATAGCCAGCGTCCTTCGCGGTTTGGCGGCTACCCGAAACCTGCAAGCCACCGCCAAAGCGGGCCGAGAACGCCCGGTCCACCCCGGCGCTCAGTGACCAGGCATTACCGCTTTCCAGATCGTTGCGGCGGTTGTCGATGGAGGCGTAACCGGCGCCAAGGCGAACCTGCGCACGTTTGCCCAGAGGATGCAGCCAATCGGCGCTGGCCGTCAGCGCCAAAGTGTAGGGCACGGCCCCGTACCAACGCCATGCCAAGCCTGCGGCCAGACTTAATCGCCCTTGCCCCAGCATGACCTCCGGCCCAAGTTGGGGCGCTACGATCAGGTCGTCGAACTCGGTGGAGCGGTAGATGTTGGCGCTACCCGAGAGCCGCCCGATCAGGTTGACCTTGCCGGCCACCGGCAAGCGGGCGAACCCCTGGCCGCGCACCGACGCCCCCAGTCCGGACCGGACCTGCGCATCTTTGCTGAGGGTGAAGTTGCCGATCACCGTGCCCAGCGTAGAGGAAGCCGTAGCGCGGTTGACGTTGCTATCGGGCGCCAGTGCAACTTCCAGACTGCCCCCCACCGGCCGACGGGCATCAAGCGCCTGGGCGTAGAAGCGCACCGCCGTTGCCACATCGGGCGGCAGACCGGCGGCTTGGGCAGCGCGCAGTTCGCGGCCGGCGGCATTGACGTGGCCAAGCAACGCATCAATCCGGGCAAGTTCAAGGCGAACCCGCGCAGCCTTGGGATTTTCATCGAGAATCTTGCGCAATTCGATCGCCCCATCGCGCAATTTGTGCAACTGGTTGGCCAGCATCAGGGCGAGACGAAAGCGCGCCTCGGAACGCAACTGAAGATTGGGATCGGCGGCCAGAGCGCGATAGGCAGCCTCGGCCGTGGCAAAATCACCACGATCGCGGGCGCTATCGGCGAAAGCGAACAGTTGCACGGGGGTAAAGTGGGTGTCGCCCGGCGTTGATGATGCTGATGTGTCAGCTAGAACAGGGGCTGCGCTGACAGAATACGAGGCCGCAATAGCCCATATGATCAATGCCCCCCGCATGCGCCGGACGGATAGCGCCAATATTCACAATCATCCAGCCTGATTTGTTGAAAATTGAACAGATGCCGTAATTTACCAATTACAGGTGGCCAGCACGGCTGCAACGATTGCAGGCCACGCACCGTTGCCACGCCAGCATTACCACGTTGAGTGGTGCGGAAGATCGGAAGGTGAGCTATCATTTGAAACCGCGCTGAGGCGTTTTCCGCTCGAATTGACACGAGCAGCAAGGCGACCCTCACACACCGTGCGGCGGTCCTTGCTGCTATGACGCGGGCAAGAAAATCAAGGGTCGCAAGCGGCATCTCCTGACCGATACCTGCGATTCCTAGTCTTCATCCTCGTGCACGCCGCTGATATTCAGGATCGCGATGGCGCCGTCAATGTCCTCAAAGCCGTGCAGCGGCGCTTTCCCTGGCTGTGCCATGTCTTTGCTGATGGCGACTATGCCGGTGACAAACTCCGCGATGCTATCGCCGGTAATCGTTTTCGGAATGACGGATGAAGCTGCGCGAGTATCCACAAGCCTCCTTTTAGGCCTGAGGGTGTCCGGTCAAAACGGGGCAGATCAAGGCGCCTAGCTGCTGAATGTCGTAAGTTGGTCGCCTGCTTCCGGTTCGCCGTCATGGAAATTATCGCCGCTATTTCAGACATTCAGGGCCCTCAACCTGACCGTCGGAACCGGTCGTCGGTTAAGGTTGGTTCTGCCGCTCCATCACGCTGCACCTGCCAGTCCGCCTTGCACGCGGGCTCTGGCTGACAGAAATGGTCCGACCGGGTCACGGCGCGGGGCGAAATGCTGGAGCCCGACCGGCCCAGGCATGGCGACATACAGCGCTTCGACGCCCCCTTTGGCATGATAGGTCTCGTGCCAAAAGCCGGCGCCGGCCGACATTTCGCGAATTCGCCGCCACCAATCAGCGTGGGGCTCGCCGCGCGTGAACCGCTCCAGCGTCTCGATATCGCGCCAATATTGGCGGAAGCCGAAATGCGTCAGACCGAACATCATGCCCTCGTGGGCAAGCAGGCCTTCAGGCCGCTCGCGCGCAATCTGGTTCAGACCAGGACCGATCCGACGCAGGGCCTGCAGCCCGCGCCACGTGCGCAGACGAAAACCAAGCATGATCATGACAAGCTCTGGATAGGCGGAAATATCCACCGACTGGCGCTGGATTGCGGGTTGCATCATACGACTCCATGATGTTTACAGCGTAATCATACAGTGCGAGTGTACGATGTAAACATGACTGCCAAGATTTCTCCCGAATTGCCCGAGCGCCTCGTCGCTGCCGCGCTCGCCGCGCTGGAACGCGGCGAAGACGTGGGGTTGCGCGCGTTAGCTCGTGATACCGGCGTTTCAGCAATGGCGCCTTACCGGCATTTTCGGGACAAGGATGCGTTGCTGGCCGCAGTTGCGATGCGCGGTTTTGCCGATCTGCGAGACCAATTGCTCGCCGCCAACGCTGCGCCCGATCCGCGCGAAGCCTTGGTGGCGCAAGGTCAGGCCTATCTCGCTTTCGCTCGCGCGCGGCCTGCCTTATTCCGCCTGATGTTCGCCGGTCACGATGGCGGGCCGCCCCCTATTGAAGACAATGCCTATGGCGTGATGGTAAGAAGAGTGCGCGAGCTTGCGCCGGTTAGCCTGGAAGCGGCGACGCTCGCTTGCTGGTCGGCGGTACACGGGATGGCGACGCTGGCACTTGATGGCGGCTTGTCGCCGGATGGCTCCTCGGTCGAACACGCCGCACTCAAGATGATCGTCGCCGGGATCTCAGCGGCGAAACGGTCTTAGGCCGCCCTCATTCCAGCCATTCCCGAGGCTGGAAGATATCCTCCAAACCGGATGAGGTGGATGGCTCCCGCTCACGGCATCAAGGTGCCAAGATGGGTTGCTGTCAGGCAAACCCGAGCAAAGGAGCCATCCGCCATGGAAGTTAGCACGATCGGCCTCGATTTGGCCAAGAATGTTTTTCAGATTCACGGTGTCGACCAGGTGGGCACGATCATCGTTCGTAAGGCGCTGCGCCGGGCGCAGATGTTGCCCTTCTTCGCAAAACTGCCGCCATGCCTGATCGGTATCGAGGCTTGTGGGACATCCCATTACTGGGCGCGGGAATTACAAAAGCTCGGCCATGAAGTGCGATTGATGCCGCCTGCTTACGTCAAACCCTATGTAAAGTTATGCGCAGGTGAGCATAACTTCACTAATCGCGAGGTGCCCATAATGCGGAGGAGCGTTGCCTGATTGGCGGATTTCCGCCGTTCTCGGATCTTCTTGCTTTGCATTATTCTGAGCCG
>NZ_JAAZQL010000026.1 GCF_012275515.1 Novosphingobium sp. SG707 | reverse complement strand
GCCCCCCATGATCCGATGACCAAACAGGCGGCATAACAAAAACCAGGTGAGCTTAACTTAGCCGCAAACCTGTCCAGGAAGGCGGGACCACCTCAGGGAACTGACGGCGGTCTGGGTGCCAGATGAGAGCCATGAAGCGGTACGGGATTTGATACGTGCCCGCACTCACCGATGCAAACCAGAGGGCCGGATAGAGGCAAATATGCGACTGACTGCAAGTCATTGCAGCGCCCTTTCTCCCTTGAGGCTGAAGGGAATGACATGGCCGCTAATCGGCAAAAAGAGAGGACGGCGCCATAACTACCAAGATCGCCGCACTGCAAAGGACGTGCAAAGCCAAGTGCGAGCATGCCACCCGCAACAACCATGAAAAGGGTAGGAAAGAGCAGCCCGGCACCGGAAACGTGGCAGGGGCGCTTCTTCTTACGTCGCTTTGACAGCGAGAGCCTGCTCAGCCCGGACCTGTGACGCGATAAACCAGAGCAGCGCGCCAATATGCGCACTGTAGAACAAAGTGTAATAATTGACCGCGATCGGGTTGAGCATCAAGGCTGCCATCATGTAACCCAGCGCCGATGTCGAAGCATAATCCTGACCAAAGCGGGTGGCGGTAACTAACCGGATGACGCAGGTTAGAGTCATGCCCACCACCAGCAAAAAACCGATATAGCCAAACTGATAAAGCGCCGAAACAAGCCCGATATCGACCAGGCCGACACCATATTTCCCTGTTCCGTAAAGAAAGCCGGCGGATTGGCTGGCGAAAGTCAGGACATTGTTATATTTCGGATCGCCGGACATGAAGCCAAAGCCCATGCCGGAACTTAGATCGAACACATGATGAAAATGCTGATCCTCGATCACGCGATATTGGGTGCTGATGTCCTGTCCCAGATAATCTGACATGGAGGAAAAATTGGGTAGATATTTATTCACCGCATAAATGCCCAAAGGAATGACGATAAAGGGCGCCACCATCCCTATGATAATTCTGGTCTGCCCACGCAACGCAAAGGCCCAGATTGGCACCAGCGCCAAAAACACCGCCAGAATGAGCTGACGACTTTCGGTCAATACAAAGACATTGTAGCACATTAGCACACTGGCAAAGGCATGCGCCAGTGTGTTCAACGGGTGCCGGGCCTGAGCTGTCCGCATCAGCCCCACCATCAGGCCGAAAACCGCCTGAAGCTTGAAGAACACGATCCGTCCCTCGGTAAAGGCCGAACCGCGGGCGTAGTTATCGAGGAAATGCAGCCCCAGAGCAACATGGACAGCGACCAGCAGCGAACCGAAAGCACCCGCATAATACAGGCCGCTTTCCGCATCCCGTCGCGTGGCCCCCACCGCCTTGAGCAAAAAGATGGTCAGCACTGGCCCCACGGTAAAAATTGCCGGCAACCAAGCCAGCAAAGGCTGCGGCTGCACAAAGACACTCCAATGGAAGGACACAAGAACGCACCAGCAGAACAGGAGCAGCGACACGCCTTCCCACCAGCCCACCGCCAGTGTCGGGATTAACGCCCTGACAATGTAGAGGATGAAACCGGCGAACACGATCGCCGAATACAGCTGATAGCTGAAGACCATAGACGCACCGAAAATGGAAAAGGGAAACCCGTCCCAGAAGCCCAAAAGGCATACCACCAAGGCGACCTGCCAACGCCACCCTCTCCTCTGTTCATGCTCGGGCCATTGCGCGGCCTCGGAATTGCCAGCATCAACACGAGCGCGTGCGAACGAAGCGGCAGCCTCCTGCACAGTTACCATAAATACTCCGACCTCAGGCTGACAAACTCACGTCCAGCATCCTTCCTAAAAGCCCCATCGCCTTGCAAGCAAGCCTTCATTTCCGCTCTGGTCAGGAATCGCGCAGCGAATCAGATGAAATTTGCACTCTTTCACAACAAACTGGCAAACTTCGCCCCACCAGCCGTCGCTCCGTGGCACGAAACTCTCATCGTACCCGTTCAGAACTTGATCCAAATTACATCAGATATTTAGCTCAACATCCAAACAAGCCATTGATTAAAAATCTTTAATGTAAGACGAAGGATATCACATGTCCATCGTCAGAAATTTGGCATAAATTGCGGCGTCGATTAACGGAGAGCGGACCAACGCGATAGTCGGCTAGCTTCGAGGCCGATCCGCGTAACCGGCAACCCGCGCGTGCGAGATATCCAACCATCGCCTTCTGCCCACTGCCGACCTTAACCTCACAAACCAGGTGTCCCTTCGCATCGACGACGCACACACACTGCCCTCTTTCAGCGAGACGTCGATTCCTGCTAGCTAATGCGCCATGGCTTTTTTCTCATGGTGTTGACGCTGAACGCCTGGACCTCGTCTGCAACACCGTCATTCTCAGGGACAGCCACTCAACATGGCTACTTTTGAGACGCTGGTCCATTAGGACATCTAAAATCCTACATTCCAATTCCTTCTTTTCAAATGATATTTCACACCATTCACATAATGCATCTGCCTCCAAACTGTAAGACTATGGTACATTCCTACCGCCTTCCAGTAATCTCTAAATTTATGAAGAATTGAAAGAAATATCCATCGCGCAACTTCAGCATTAAAGCAAGGATCATATCTCAACAATTCGCTCACCCTATGCTCTGAACGCCCAACAATTTGAGACAATCGCGGAACCCAACTTGAATTTATCTGGAACACTCCTAAATCATGTGTACCGTTATTATTGACCAAATCCGCCCCTACCCAACCGGCTTCCTGATCCCGCAATCCCCACAGAGTCATTTCAAGCCAAAGACTGCCCTGCGCCGCTCGACTAATGCAGTGAGCGACCTCGGGTTCGTATCGGATAGGAGTTACGGGGGCAGCAAGTGCCGGACTGGCCACAAGAGTCAGTCCTAGGGCAACGACAATCCAGAACCGACTTGGTTTCATAAAGCACTCCCTTTCGAACTGATCAGCAACAATCGTTTCGACATCATCTTTCCGGCCCGCATAACGGCCGTGATGACCTGACCGTTGGCGGTTGCGCACGAGCGCTGCCACTGGGCTGGGCCTCGCGGAGTCTTGGCGACGCGCGTTTCAACATGGCCTGAAGGACATGATCCATGCGCTCAGCCAGCGGCAGCATCTGTGCGGCGAGGGCGCCCAGAAGGCCAGATGCTTGCATGCGGTTCAAGCGACGTTCGGTCTGCCGATCACGCCGTTCCTGCCGCAATCGCTCCTGCTGATCACGCGCGATACGCATGGCCTCGGGTCGGCGGCCAGCAATAGCTTTTCCGGCATCCCTCTCTAGCCGACCCAGACCCTCCAACGCCGAAGTCTTCTCGCCCGAATTCCGCGTCAGCTTCGCACTCAGTTGCCGGATATCCTCAGTCCAGAGCTTCACCCCGAAGCGAGCGCGGGTGATGGCCGTGTAATAGTTCTGTCCGTTGACCAGCCCCGAACGGACTGGCGCCAGCACATAGACCCGGTCATAAGTCTTCGACTGGGCGGAATAGACCGTTTCGGCATAACCGTGATCCCAGGTGCGGAAGCGCGAAAGATCGACCTGCTGAACCCTGCTTCCCCGATCCCAGCGGATAGTCGCCACTGGACCATCCATTTTCTCCACCGTTCCGCGTTCGGCATTTTTGAGATCAAGTTCCTTCGCCGCAAGACGCCACTGGATCCGATCCCCCTCAGCCAATGGTCGATCTTCGGGCTTGGCAAACACATTGACCTGCCGCGCCGAACCCCGTCGGGGATCCCAGCGCAACAGGCGTCCATGCTCATCGACGAGCCGGACGATCTGGCGCCCGCTCCCATCCCGTCCGATACCTGCGACGCGATATTCCTGGCCCTGTACAAACCCCTGCCCGGCATGATCACGGGCAAAGGTCACCACCTGCCCGCCCGAATAGAAGCGGGCGTTGTGCTTCTGCTCATCACTCATCCCGGCAGGAGAAAGCACCTCAAGTCTGGTATCCTGCGCCGCGACACTACCCTCACGTTTGAGCACCTCGCGGATCTGATGATTGACGGCAATGCGCGTGGCATTGTTGAGCACAAGGATATTGGTGCCACGCCGACTTTGAGGCCCGAGCCGCGTCCATTCCAAGACCAACCCCTTCGCCAGAGCTTCGGTATCGGCGCCGCTCACAATCTTGTCGAGCGCGGCAAGCGACGCAGCATAGTCCGCCTTTCGCGCGGCCGCGACCGCCTCATGCATGGCTCTGGTCTCCTGGCGCACCGCCTCCATCAATTGAACGGTGGGAAGGCCAAGGCGCTGGAGCAGCCAGAAGGCCTTGCCCTGCTCGATCGCCCCGGTCTGCCGGTTGTCGCCCAGAAACAGCACACGCGCGCCGGTTTCGCGGCCGATTTCGAGGATGCGCTGCGCCTGACGATTGCCCAACTGTCCTGCCTCGTCGACCACCAACACATGAGATTGGGTGATGCCGCTGCCGCCGCTTGCCATCAGGCTCGCTACCGTACGGGAGGGGATGCCTGCCTTTTGCCCGAGTTCGGCGGCCGCCGAAGATGTCGGTGCCAGTGCGACCACCCTTGTGCCGGGATCGGCCGCCTCGACCAGCACCCTGACCAGTGTCGATTTGCCCGAGCCGGCAACACCATGCAGCCCGGTAAGTCGATCACGCGAGGTGGCTATTTCCACCAGCGCGCGTTCCTGCGCAGGATTGAGGCCCGCATGTTCAAGGCGCCCCAGCAGGCGATCCGCAGAAGCCATGGGCCGCGCATCATTGAGCGCCAGGGCCAGATGGCGAGCGAAGGTCTGCTCCATGCGCGCCGTCGCTTTTGTGGTGCGTCCGCGTATGTGCACCTGATCGCCAGTGGGCTGACGCGTGGCCAGTAACTTGCGCCGCTCTTCATGTTCCTCGGCCAGTGGGCGGATATCGGCTAGGCGAACCTCCCCGACATGGCTGGCAAGTCCCAGACGCAGCATCTGCCCCAGATTGTTGACAGCCTCGTGGGTTTCGGCCTGACGGATACCAAACAGCATCGCTCGTGCGGCCATGACCTTGTCACCCGGTAGGGAACGCTCACCGACCTTGTCTGCATCGACCCTGAGTTGCTCAATTTTGTCAGCATAGGGACGGCTTCGCATGACCCAAAGATCATGCAGGCAGCCAAGATCGATCTTCTCCTTCTTCGGGCGGGTCGCATAAAAAGACTGACGCCGTGCCGCCTGGCCCTGCAGCCCATGCTCGCTGGCATGGGCATTGATATCCTCGGCACGCCGCGAGAAACTTGCCGCCAGTTCTCTGGGGAAACGACGGATCTCGAAGAGACCGCTGCGAGGATCACTCTCGATCTCATAACCCAGTTCGCGCAGACGATGCGCCAGATCATTGCGATAGACCTGACCCGCTGTCATCTGCTCGGCAAACATGGCCCTGCTTTCAAGGCTGGCCATCGGATCGCCGGGCGCCTCACTGGTCATATTGAACACGACCACGTGGGTGTGCAGATGCGGGTCAAGTTCGCGGCTGGCATGTTCAGTAAAGCGTGCCACCAGCAAACGACCGGTGGTTATATGCCGGATCTCGCCATCCTCGCGGCGGCGCAGATTGGCATGCTCCTCGATGTAGGCGATAGCGCTGCCGACCGCCTGTTCATGCGCGGCAATGATCCGCTCATCGCCCGCCACCAGCGCCATGACCGAGACGGATTTGGGAGCACTGACGGCGAAGTCCCAGCCTGGATGGTGCTGAACTTCGCCTTCCTTCTTATATCGCCCCAACTGCTGTCCGGCAACCTCTCCAGTCAGGAGGGCTTTGAATATTTCAGGATCGACTGCACCTTCGAGACCCAGATCTTTAGCGATCTCTCCTCCCCACAACGAATGCTCGTCCCCGTCCTTGGTATAATAATCCCCAACAGTATAATAGCGGGCGATATTAGCCGGTTTTCCGGTGAGTCGGACAGGATGGATCATGCCGGCCTCGCCTTTTTGCGAGGACCATCAGCCTCACCATGCTGGACCAGATTCGATGCAATTGAGCCCTGCCGCGCCAACAGCAGATCGCGGGCTTCCCTAGGCGGCAGCGGGAGATTTTCCCGCGGGCAATCGATGATCTCCTCATATCCAATCGACGGCACATCACAAAAGGCGAAAAGATCTCGCGTGTCTTGAGGTTTACCAGTGGCACCTCCGGCCTTCCGCCCTTTTAGATCAGCTGGCCTTCCCTTTACATCAACCTCCATCGGCTCGCTCGGCTGCGTCGTTTGAGGTTGCCCGGCCCGCGTATTCTTCGGTTGTGGCATGTCCTTCCCGACCGCTTCGCGAATACGCGCTTCGGCTCGTGCCAGCGTGATCAGTTCCGCGGCCATAGGATGCGGAACGGGAGCCTCCTTACGCTCGACAAAGCCGGAGGCAATATCCGGCATCCGGTTGTAAGTGTCGGCGAACTGGACCACCGGCAGATTGCGTCCGAAACGCAGATAGCCCTTAAGGTTGGGCAGTTGATGCATCTGCGTTGCCATCACCAGCGGGCGGGTCACCTGCATGCGCGACAGGTTGATGCCGTCGCGCATATCATTGACCCCGTAGCTCATGCCCTCATTGGCCTCGATCTGCTCGACCTGCCCGAGGTTTTCCGAAACATGTCTGGCGGTATCGGTATCGTTGGCCCGCAGAGCCACCCAGGTTGAGCAATAGCCGGTGATGGCCGCTGCTTCCTGCCGACCATAGGTTGCCTCCAACTGAGGGTAGGACTGGAAACCCAGAACACCGCAGCCGCCATACTTGCGCGCCCTTGCAAGGAAGTCGGAGAGCGAGGGGAGTTTCTGCAGCGTCGGCAATTCGTCGATGATGCAGTAGAGCCGCCGGTCGCGATCAGGCTTCAGGCTCATGATCGCACTGATCGCGATATCGAGCCAGACGGTGATAAGCGGGCGCAGTGAAGGAAGCTGATCAGCCTTCACCGTAATGAAGAGCCAGCTGCCCTCTCTGCCCTTTTCCACCCAGTCGCGGATCGAAAATGCATCCTCGGTATCGTCGAGATAGGCAAAGCTGCGCATCACCGAAGCGAGTTCAGCCTGTATGCCTGCCGAGGTACGCTCCCCCTCGGTGGAGATAAAGGCCGCCGCATCGGTATCCGCGACAAAGGCGGCCAGATCCTTCAGCTTGGAGCGGAGCAATCGGAACAGCAGAACCGAGATGAACGTATGCTTCTGCCGCGCGAGCTTGCGCAACACCGCCACCAGCGTTCCGCGCGAAGCCTTCACCCAAAAGGGATCGCCATGGGGTTCAGGAATCGTCGATTCCGCGATCTGGTCATACTGATATTTGAGGTGGTCTCGGTTTTCTGGACAGGGTGTTAAGCTCATTCCTGAGACAGGAATGGACAGACATGAAAACGACGAGAAAGCGCTACAGCGCG
>NZ_JAAZQL010000025.1 GCF_012275515.1 Novosphingobium sp. SG707 | reverse complement strand
CACCAAAGCCCTTTTACCCATAGACCTGTGCGAGCCTCCCGCGGGTCGTACTTGTAAGACTTTCGTACGCCTGCCGGCGCCCGAAACCCTTCGACGAAGCCGCCGATTCCGCCAAGGCAGCCGAATGCCCGCCACAGCCAAAAGCCGACGCTTCCTTGCTTGGCACTCTGTCCGCCTAACTGGGCTGGTTAGGCGATGAAACGGTGAGACACGGCGCACGAGCCGCTTTTCAGGCCTTTTGGTAACCTATGGGGCCAGCCTTCAGCACTCGCTGACAGCCAAATGCACCAAGGATGGGTCAGCCACTTCATCCCCTAGTCCAGAAACCTACCAACTGACAGATAGCCTCTTGCCAGCATAGATCGAATCGGTTAGTTACACCCTACCAACTGATAGGTAGGGCACCCGACATGATGAAGATTTACGATTGGTACACCGGCCCTTATCCGGCCCGCGTTCGCATTGCGCTTGGCGAGCTTGGCCTGCAATCTCAGGTCGAGTTTGAGTCCATCGACCTCTGGAAGGGCGAGCATAAGACCCCTGCCTTCCTCGAGAAGAACTACTCTGGCACATTGCCGGTACTGGAGCTTGAAGACGGCACCTTGATCGCCGAGTGCACGGCCATCACCCAATATCTGGATGCACTTGGTGACAAGCCTCTGCTGACCGGCACGACGCCGTTGGAGCAGGGCATCATCCACATGATGAACAAGCGCGCCGAAATCGAGTTTCTGGATGCGGTCAGCGTCTATTTTCATCACTCGACCGAGGGCCTCGGTCCCGATGTAGAACTCTACCAAAATGATGAGTGGGGTCAGCGCCAGCGTGACAAGGCCGTGCGGGGCATGCGCTACTTTGACGGCGTGCTCAAGCAGCAACCCTACGTGGCCGGGCAGACGTTCACCATGGCTGACATTGCCGTGATCGGCGGCATGATCTTCGCCGAATTGGTCGATCTTGCTGTGCCAGAGGAATGCGAAGCATTGCTCGCCTGGTATGCGAAGGTGCAGGAGCGCCCGAGCGTGCAAAACCGGCTCGCTTTGTCTGCGCCGAACCCGGTGCCAGCATAAAGCTCTGATACCGAGGCGGGGCCAAGGCCGCTCTTGAAATCTGAAGGTATGCATCAACCCCTTTGGGCGATGATGCATACCTCCTCCGCGATCGCGCAATGGCCACAAAAAGAGAGTTTAAGGCTTTCATTTCTACGCCTGCGACCTATCTGGTGGATGGTAGGGAATTAGGCAAGGTGACGTCAGGATGAGTAAGAGCGAGGAAATTTTGGCCGCCGCACGGCAAAGCGCGCAAGCGCACGGATATGCTGGCCTCAACTTTCGTGATCTGGCGGATGAGGTCGGCATCAAGGCGGCCAGTATTTACCACCATTTCCCAAGCAAAGCCGATCTCGGAGCTGCCGTCGCCAAACGATATTGGCAAGACACCGCAAAGGATCTTGAAGGGATTGCCGAAAGATCCGCAGACCCACTAGCCGCGTTCCTTGCTTATCCGGACATCTTCCGTCGCTCTCTCGAGCGCGAAAATCGTATGTGCATGTGCAGTTTCATGTCGGCGGAGTACGATGATCTGCCCGGCCCGGTGCGGATTGAGGTTCAGGCATTTGCTGACGTCAACATCGCCTGGCTGGCGCAGATGCTTGTCCGCGCCGAAGTCGAACACAATAGCGCCGATGCGCAAGGCCGAGCTGCCGCGATTTTTGCGGCCGTTGCCGGTGCCCAATTGATGGCCAGAAGCCGCAACGACATCAATCTTTTTGATAGCCTCATCGCTCATTACCAGCGCGCCAGCTTACTTCCGTCATAAAGCATGGGTCGGTAGTCATGGTTTACCATTCATGCGCCCTATAAATTTTCAGAATTGAAGGAGTCTGCAATGGCAAGCCGCATCATGATCGCCAGACCGGGACGTGCGGATAGCATGACCCTCGTAAAGCACGAGCTCACCGCCCCCGGAGACGGTGAGGTTTTGCTCCAACAGCACTGCGTTGGCGTCAATTTCCTCGACATCACACAACGTAATGGGTCTGTTCCAATGCCAATGCCAAGCGGGCTTGGCCTCGAGGGTGCCGGCGTTGTTATGGCAGTCGGCCCTGGGGTAGCTGGTGTCGCCGCCGGCGATAGGGTGGCTTATGCCTTGGGTCCGATTGGCAGCTATGCGGACAGCCGCCTTTACCCTGCGGATCGACTGGTGCATTTGCCGGAAGAGCTTGGCTTTGAAGAGGCGGCCAGCCTCTTGTTCAAGGGGTTAACCGCTCAGTATCTCCTCACATCCACCTACCCGGTCACGCCGGGCTGTAGTGTGCTTCTCTACGGCGCGGCGGGCGCCCTGGGTCAAATCATGGCTGGTTGGGCGACCGATCTTGGCGCCCGTGTGATTGGCGTGGTTTCCAAGGAAGCAAGCGTTGCTCGTGCTCATGCTGCAGGGTGTACGGATGTCCTCGTGTGGAGTGACGCTCTGCCTAACCAGGTGCGGCAGATCACTGGCGTGCGCGGCGTGGATGTCGTCTATGACGGCATCGGCAAAAAGACTTTCGCAGCATCGCTGGATAGCCTGAAACCCCGAGGAATACTGGTGTCCATCGGCGCATCGAGCGGCGCGCCAGATCCGATATCCGTCGCGGTTCTCAACCAGAAGGGATCGCTCTTCCTCACCCGGCCCGGCCTCGCTGCGCATATCACGGACATTGAGGAGTATCGCTTGCGAGCCCGTGAGGTTTTCGACGCTGTTCGTCGCGGTGCTATCGTGCCGCGAATTGCCAAAAGGTATTCCCTTTCTGACGCAGTGCAGGCTCATATAGACCTAGAGAACGGCATGTCCGGAGGGGCTGTCATTCTTGACGTTCGATAAGGGCTTCCAGCAGGGTTGGTTGGGCGCGAAAGATGGCGTGATTGGCGAGACCCGGGTTTATAAGAACCCGGGCCCCACCCAATCGAAAGTCAATTTCTGATCGAACGATTCGCTTGTCAGAATGGCGTAACCCACTTCATCGTGCCACCGACCAGCGAGCCAGCGGCTTTCGATTGATCGGCTTTCCTGACGCATACCGAACAGCGCGCCCCGCACGTTCAGGGCGAACCGTACTCCCAACCAGCCCGGTTGGCGTCAATTACAGGATCACCCAGCTGGGTCGCTCGCTGCGCGAACCCTTTGAGGCGCTTTGTTCCTGCGGGCTGATGCACGAGCAGGCGTTGGCAGCCGATGCTATCGCCTACGACCGGTCGCGTGGAGAATGGCCATCAGGCTTGAAATGGCAGATGCGCAAAAAGCCGCGGCCATCTTCCAGGACGCAATCGGCCTGAACGCTTGAACGTGGGCATTGCTGCCAGATCCTTTTGGGCGAGAGGAACGGAAGGTTTTGGCAGAAGCTGCCGCTGGAAGGACTGCCGGCGAATGGCAAAGCTTGGTCGGCTATGGCCGGAAGGAAGCTGGTCGCATCCAGAAAATCTTGTCGCTCAGGAGAAGCTCCAAGTGGGGCGGGGATCTCTGTGGATTGGCCTCATGCCCTTGCCTCGCTACGGCTAACCATCGAAATTCGAGGATATCCAATCCTCCCGCCCATGCCTGACGCGCAGAATGATGACTTCGTTCTCATCCCCCACATCATAGACTACCAGATGGGCCTTGTAGGGATGCACGCGAACAGGCGGCGAGATCTCCTCGCGCAGGCGCGCGGCATGGGGATAGTCTGCGAGAAACGCGAAAATCGCGCTCAGCCCTTTGTGATAGGCGTCGGCCTGAGGCAGACCGAACTGCTCGATGTCCTCAAGAAAGATGGCTGTCAGATCATCGGCTGCGGCGCGTGTTAAGCGGAAGCGGGGCACGGTCAGGCTTGCAAACCAGCCTGGCTTATCGCCCGCGCCCGGATGTCCACCATCGTCTCATCACTCAGGCCGCTCGCTCGGGCTTCATCGACCAGGCGCTGCATGGCGGAAACCTTGTCGGCGCGTTCCTGGTCACGGCGGATAAGATCGCGCACATAGTCGCTGGCATTGCTATACCGGCCGGTGTCAGCTTGCGCCTCCACCCATTGCTTCATAGGGTCGGGCAGAGAAATGTTCATCGTGGCCATGGCAACCTCCAAGGTCAGGAGAATAGCAAAAATTGGCAAAGATTGTCAATTGCTGCTCAACCATGAGCGGGGGCCATTATGCAGCCAACGCCTCCACGATCTCCCGCGCGTCGCTTGCACAACATTTCCTCCGTGTGGCTGCAGCCGTTCTTCAGAATGGCCAATTTGGGCCAATTGGAGAATGATCATGGAAATGTCTGAAAGCGTGAACGCGTCCCCAAACGCTCGGTCTGGAATGCAGGGCGCACTGTCGGCGCGAAGCGGGCCCTGAAGCCCAAGCAAATTTGGGAGATCCGTTTCTACCTCAATCAGCGCCGCCGCCTGAGGGATCGGGCGCTGCTCGACCTCGCTATCGACAGCAAGCTGCGCGGCTGTGATCTTGTCCGCATGAAAATTGGCGACGTCGTCAGCGGTGGGCAGATCCGTACGCGGGCCATCGTGATGCAGCAGAAAACGGCGCGACCTGTTCAATTCGAACTTCTCCCTGATGCCCGAGCCAGCCTGTTGGCGTGGCTTGAGCGGCGGGGCGGCACGGTCGATGATTATGTGTTTCCAAGCCGGGTTGACCACAATGGTCACCTCAGCACCCGGCAATATGCCAGGCTCGTCGATGAATGGGTGACCGGGGTTGGTTTGATGCGCAGCGAATATGGCACGCATTCGCTCCGCCGTACGAAAGCCTCGATCATCTACCGGGCGACTGGCAACCTGCGCGCCGTCCAGATCTTGCTCGGCCACAGCAAGATCGAGAATACGGTCCGCTATCTGGGGATCGATGTGGAAGACGCGCTTGCTCTCGCCGAGAATACCGAGATCTGAACCGTTGGCTCCCTGCACCACTGGCGGGGAGCCAACTTTGGTGGGCGTGGGACATTCCTGCCAGTGGCCGGTGCTGCCGGGAGTGCCCGACTATGCCGGAAGCGGACGGAACTTTGTGCCCCTGCAACTGTTACGGAAGGATACCGTTCAGCACGTAATCTCAGAGGGATTTGACATGGGTATATGCCGCAACTTCGTCTTCGCGACGGCAGTAGCAACAATGGTTGGCACTCCGCTTATCGCCGAGGCGAAGTCAACCAGCGGCAGGATTACAATAAGTGAAACCCAGTTCGGATTCCTTCTCGGCGGTAACGTCGGCGGTGGCACACTTACGTACAACGGCAAAAAATACAAGTTCAAGATCGGCGGCATTTCAGTCGGCAAAATTGGTGTTGCGAAAATCCGCGGCTATGGTCGAGTTTCGAACTTAACCAGCATCTCCAACTTCGCCGGGACTTATGTCGCGGCTGATGCCAGCGCTACGGCGGTCAGAGGCGCGGGCAGCATCAAGCTCAAGAAGGGAGATGTCATACTTGAACTCGACACCAGTTCGAAAGGCTTGCAGCTCAGCGCCAGCGGCGGCGGCGTCAAAATCACACTGGAGTAACCGGGAACGCCACCCAAAATCGTTCGGGTAGGGACGGTCGGCCTATTTCACCAGGCCGACGTGCCTCCCGATGAGTTCCTGGTCACCTCGCAAGCGTTGCGGCGGATGCACCCGACCGCCTCGGACAGAGTGTTCGGCCAATTGATGGTGAAGATCGCGGCGGCCGAACGGAGCGCATGCCCAGCGCTGTAGTTGGCAATCGAATGTCCATAATTGGGCGCCTTCCGCCAGAAGCGAACGCGGAGTCGTGGGACGAACCCGCCACCAGAAGCGGCGTCCTCGAACGGCTTGTTCAGTCGAGAACCGTCATTCGCGAGTGTCCCGAAAAGGATCGAATTTTGGGAACGCAGGGCTGGACCGCTATCTCCGCCCTATGAGTAGCTCTGATGCCTTAGTGATGGTGAAAACTCCATCCGTTCGACGGAAGGCATCTTCAACGGCAGCCGTCAGCTTCTCCATGAGACCCGGCTTATCGGCAATCGGGAGACTACCGAGATAGCCCAGCAGATCGGTAGGATCGGTCACGCGCAGTTCGTCCTCGTACCTGACGACATCAACGCTGGCGAACTCGCCCGCATGAGCGCTAGCTCTTGCTCGGACGACAGGGGTTCTGGTCGTGGATCAGGCTCGTCTCCGAACGGTGCCCGTGCCAACGCCGACAACTCCGCCATCGTACCTGCCGGATTGAGCACCACAGCCACGGCGCCCCCTTCGCGTGTGACCCTCGACATTTCCTTCAACCCGGAAGCGGGATCTGCGAGGTGATAGAGCATATGGATCGCGATTGTCGTGTCAGCACTGGCATCGGCCAGCGGCAGCGCCACCGCGTCGGCAACGGAAACCTCAACATCGTGCCATCGCTGCATGGCGCCAATGGAGGTGCGAGCTGCGTCCACCATCCCTTCGGAAATGTCTAACAGACGCAGCCTGAGGTTCGATGGCACGCTTTGAGGCGCGTTTGTCCAGAACGAACCCGCACCGCAACCCACGTCGGCAATGACACCACTCGACAGCAGCGGAATGTTGGAGGACAACCACTCGAACCAGTCATCCCGACCGTATCGGTTGTGCAGGATCGACCGGGCCTTCAGCCGATCAGGGAAGCGATACTGGACATCGCGAAGATAGCTTTGCTCACTGTCGACCATGACGCTCTCCGGATGGAACTGCAATGGAGTCCATCGCCCGATTGAGGCGATGGCCCAACGTTTCGTCATCCCGATTGGAATGGTATTTTGGGAAAGCCGTCGTGATCTCAGACGCGCGCAGGGGCTTGACCACCTATGCTAAGCTGGCGAGATTTCTCCGATGCTACGGAGGTTCTGCATGGAAGCAATGTCGATCGCCATCTTCGCGGGAGCATTGCTTCTTAACGCGGGAACGCCGGGACCGAGCGTGGCCGCCTTAGTCTCCCGCGTATTGACGAATGGTTGGCGTGACGTTTTCCCGTTCATCTTGGCAATGTGGTTGGGCGAGGTCGTCTGGCTGACGATGGCGCTGGCAGGTCTGACAGCACTCGCTCAAACCTTTCAATTCGGGTTCATGGTGCTGAAGTGGCTTGGCGTCGCCTACCTAGCCTGGCTTGCGGTGAAGATGTGGCGGCAACCGCCCGAAATCCCTGATGAGACATTGCCACGCCGGACGTCGCCTCTCTCCATGTTTGGTGCCGGCATGGCGGTGACACTGGGCAATCCGAAGATCATGGTATTCTACGTTGCCCTGCTTCCCGCCTTGATAGACATTTCCAAGGTAGGGTTTTCGCAATGGGCTGCGTTGGCAGCAGTGACACTCCTTACCCTGGCTGCGATCGATCTAACTTGGACATTCCTCGCTCACAAGGCGCGCGCGTTCCTCCGCACCCCGTCTGCCGTACGGCTTGCGAACAGAATTAGTGCTTTGACACTTGGAGGGGCCGCAGCGGTTATAGCGCGCGACTGATAGACCAACTACGTTAGCAGCAGTCTTCATTCAGGACGGCGTCAGCTAAATGGCTTTGACCATATGAACTAGGATGCCGTCAGTTATCGCCTCTTCTCGTTCTATGTCATACCCCAGCGATTTGTAGAGGCATATATTCTCTTCAAATTTCGCATTAGTGTAAAGTCTGACCGCCTCGAACCCAGCCTCTGCTGCCAAGCGCTCAGCATGAGCAACCATTTTCCTGCCGTAGCCCCTCTTTTGAAAAGCCGGAGCGACCGCAACATTTTCAATCATCAGATCGTCGTGACGCTGAATGATCTCCACCAAAGCGGCAACTTCATTACCTACCAGCAGCAGGTCTGCTCGATGATCCCTGATATGGGCGGCGTGGTCGGCTTTCATAGGTAAGGGTTCGCGACCAATGACCGGCACCCATTTGGCATAAGCTGCTCGTGTGACCGTGGTGACAGCATCGGCGTCAACTAGGGTCGCAATTCGGATCGCTTCGTTCATGCGCTGACTATGCTGCCGTGGGTGGCGGAGGAAAAGAGCGAACCATATTCCCGATTGGGAATGTTTTGCGGGAAGGCCAGTGACGGAGCGCGTAGACACAAGGATGGCAGGCTTGGCTTTCACGAAACCTGTTCCCAATTGTGTTTTCCCGAAATACCGGATCGGAGTTGGAGAAGCAGGACAGTCCGCTACCCGACAGCTCCATCGCATCGTTGTCGATGCTGCCGAGTCCGCGGGGATCAAAAAGCGGGTCGGCCCACACACTCTGCGGCACAGCTTCGCCA
>NZ_JAAZQL010000024.1 GCF_012275515.1 Novosphingobium sp. SG707 | reverse complement strand
GCCGCGCCCTTCTCCTTCAGGCGTACCGCCTCCTCCACCGCGATCTCGTCAAACGGGTTCATGCTCATCTTCACATTGCTCAGATCAACACCCGTACCATCCGCCTTCACACGCGGCTTCACGTTGTAATCCAATACCCGCTTGATCGGCACCAAACATTTCATGGTTGCATCACCCTTACCTTCCAGCACCCGATTTCACAGGCGCTTGCATGGCCGTTGAACAAGGCCTATACCAAACATCTGTTACAGTCAAATGAGGAAGCATACTTTGGCTCTGCCCTCCCCCTGCTGCCACACCGCCGTCCAGCCGTCCCACAAGATCGCGCCGGGGCAAGGGGCATCGGCATGACCAAGGCGAAGCCAGCGCCGCGCACCCGCCGCCAACCCACTGAGCAGGGCAGCAACCGTCGCGCACAAATTCTTGAAATCGCAGCCCATCTCTTCGCGGCCAAAGGCTATGCCGGAACCTCGATGCGCGATATAGGCGAGGAAGCGGGCGTGTTGGGCGGCTCGCTTTATCACCATGTCAAATCGAAGGATGCACTCTTTGCCGAGTTGCATAACAACGCGCTCGATCAGGCCGGAGCGCGAATCGAGGAGGCCATCGCCACCATCGATGATCCATGGAAAAAGCTGGAAATCGCCTGCATCACGATGCTGGAAATCCAGCTCGATCCGCAATCGCTGACCACGCCGCTGATGAATGATTTCCGCATGGCGCCCCAACCGCTGCGCCATCTGCTGATCGAGCGGCGCGATGCTTTTGAGACGATCTTTGCCCGGATCATCGCCGGACTGGATCTGCCGCCGCATATCGACCTGTCGATCTACCGCAACACGCTGCTCACCATGCTCAACCACACGACCGACTGGTATCGCCCGGGCCGCCTGAGCCCCGCCGACATCGGGCGCCAGGTGGCCGCGATCATGCGCGCGGGGCAAGCCTGAAGAGTTGAGCGCATGAGGTCAACGGCTGCGTCGAGGAAAAACAAGCCGGCATCAGCGATTTTGAAAGATCGAACGCAAAAA
The DNA here is from genome assembly GCF_012275515.1 of Novosphingobium sp. SG707. Classification (GTDB taxonomy): domain Bacteria; phylum Pseudomonadota; class Alphaproteobacteria; order Sphingomonadales; family Sphingomonadaceae; genus Novosphingobium. The sequence goes on along the minus strand of NZ_JAAZQL010000024.1, from coordinate 11,545 downwards.
ACGTCCTCAGGCTTGGGGCCGAGAACGGGGGAGATCTTTTGGCAATGTCCAGATAAAGTCCTCGCGCCTTCGACACAAGCGCCTGACGATACCATCAGGTCAAGTGAAGGACAGTATAACGTCAGTCCGGCTTTATGCTTCCAAGGATTTTATATATAAGAAATACAGTTAATACAGGGCGGAATATAAAAATTCTGATTAAATTCAAAATCAGCTTGGTATAATATAACCCTTTGGGACAAAACTTGGAACATCTTCCCATGTTCCATTCGGGTTATGATAGAGTCTGATTTCGCAATGCTTGCATCGTGATATCAAATGGACCCCATCATGGCGGGTCCTTTTCCTGTTTCTATTGTGCCTCCCTCTGGAACAGAAAAAATATATGCGGAAAATGTTATATAGATTTCCTAACACACGATACTCCAGACATATTCACCACCTCATCCCCCCAATATGATTCTGTAGCCGCGCTGCTTTTCACAGATTATTTTATAATCTTTGTTCAGGAACTTTCGGATTTGGCAGATGAGAACCTGAATGTGCTTCACACTCACCTCATCAATGCCATTCCCTATTATATTACTGATCTCGTGATACGAAAGATAGCGCCCCTTCCTTGCGACAAGGCCCAGCAAGATCTGCTTGTGCCGGCGTGGAAGACGCGAAATATCGGCGATTTCAATCAGTTGACTATCCTGGCGCCGATCCCGAAAATGCTGCTCCAGGGATTGAACATAGCGCCGCCACATGGCTCGCGACCGCCAGACAGCTTCTGCCGGCGAGGTTCGTTCAATATCGATAGCATCATCAAAGCCCGCCGCCACGGCGCGCGCCCGCTTGGGCGGGGTGGCATTGGCCAGAATACAAACCTTGAGCTTGTTTTTCAGTATCGGCGAAAAGGATTTGAGCACCCGAATCATTCGGCGAACGTCATTCCCCCCGATGAAAATGGCGTCATATTCCGATGATGCAGTTGCAATGAAATTCGTCGAATTTTCACTATACGAATATTCTTCAAAGAAATGAAAAACTTCGCTCAACCAAACCTTTCTTTCCTCCGACCCGCTGTCATTGAACGAAAGATACCTTACCTTCATTTCATCGGGGAAAATTTTCTGATGATGCTCCTCAGGCTTTGAATGTGAATCATTTCCTTGATTCACATTTATGCACACGTCTCTCCTCGCTATTGCCGTCATGCCCTTTTTGCCCCGGGAAATGGTTTCGCGCCCTGTATTGGGAACCGTTATAAACCTTCACTTTTAGGGCTATGGCGCAGGGAAATGTTAACGGAAAACCACTAGGTTAATCTTAAAAATCTTTTAACAACAGCCAAATGAGTGATTTGCCTTCATTTTTGGAAATCGATTTTCCTTTGGACAAATTCTCAGCAAGGCCCCATTTGTAGGGATTACGGCAAAGCCAAGCATCCCGGCATCGAATCCCCGGAAAACGAATCACTACTTCGATTCATGCCCACCGGTTTCGCCGGCAACAATCCGCCATCCCCAGCACGTGATCGAGCATCTTTATGACAAGGCCGAAGCTGCCTTGACCCGGCGGCGACAGGGCACTTCATTATGCAGCAAACGCCCGCTCATTCATAAGGCGGTTGCCCCCGGGATTTAACGCGACCCGCCCCGCTCAGCTTCCCCACTTTCCAGCAAAAGCGCGCCCAGAGCCTGCTCATGCGATGCATAGCCGCCATAGAGGACCGGGAGCATAATGGTCTTGGCCAGATCGCGCCTGCCCTCGCGCACCAGTTCCTCGGCCAGATAGAGGCGCGGGGCCGGAGCGGCGGGATTGGTCCTTGTCACCTTGACCATGTCGATCAGCGCCTGCTGGGGCGGCGTTTCCCCAGCCTTGGTAAAGCTGCGGAAATAGGCGATCTGGGGGATGACCGCCCTAGCATCGGCAGGCGCGGCGCTCGACAGGATCTGCCGCGCCGAGGCCAGATCGGCCGAGCGCCTGTCGGCCGACCCGTTGATCGCCTTGTCGGCCAGCGCCATGCCCTTCCATGCCAAAGCCAGCGCATTGTCGGGCAACCGGGCCAGCACGGCCTCGGCCTGTTCAAGGCACAGATCATCATGGCCATCGCGGCATTCCGCCTCGGCCATCAGCATATGGGCTTCGGCGGCATCTCCGGCCGGGGCCAGACTGTCGCGCAGGGCGTGAAGCCAGTCCTCCCGGCGCGCCGCATTCTCCTCCGCCAGCCGCGCATCCATCTGCAGGCGCGGCGCGATCAGCGCCACCTGTGCGGGCGAAAGGTTGGTGACGATGGGGTCCTGCCCCGGATCCCTGCCCTTGTCTGACCGCCCATAGAGAATCGCGGATTCCAGATAGACGTTGAATTCATGCTGAAGCACACGCAGATCGCCCAGCTCAACGGCGGCCTGCGCCATGGGCGTGCCATGGGCAATGGCCGACATATATCTGGAAAAGCTGCGCTGCCGATCGGGTTTCAGGCCCGAATAGAGGAAGAAATGCGCCGTCAGCCATGCGTGATAGGGCGTCCACACCATCCGTCGATAGCCCGGCTCCAGATAGCGGCCTGTGACAATGTCGCCGATCCTGACCGCACCATAGGCGCGCAGCACTTGCTTGTAATACAGCGGCGGGGCGGCGTAATCGACCGCGCCATCGTCCCGCATCGCCACGGTCGAAAACAGCGCGCCCACCCCATCAAGATACCAGCGCGGATAGGCCGACGGGATATGCGCCAGAATGAAATGCTGGGCGACGCCTGAATAAAGCGCCGCGGTCCAGGGCCGGGGAACCGGCTCACGATTGACGCGTCCGGCATCAAGGCAGTCCTGATCGTTCTCCATCGCATTGTCGCAATCGCGCTCGCGCGCTTCGGCAGTGTTGAGATCAATCACCTGATCGGCCCGCGCCACGGCCAGAACCGCGCCATCCGCACGCGGGTCGTAATAGCGCTGATCGCTCAGGCCCGCGCCATAAGGCCCTTCGGCCGAGCGCGCATTGACCAGCCCCAGATCCTTGAAAAAGCTGCGTTTGCCAAACAGGGTGACGGTCAGCTTGCCCACTTCGTCATGGGCCTGATCGATATGATACAGCCGGGCCAGCAGATGTTGCAGCTTTTCCAGATTGACGGAGGTTCGCCGCAATTCGGCCTCGCTGCCGTCGCTCAGGACGATGAAATGGTCGGTTTCGGCCCTGTTCCATTTGCCCGGCGGGGTTACCGCGCCATTGACCAGAATGTCGGCGGCCGAGCGCCCCGCCTCCTGCGCCGCGGCAGACGCGCCGAGGGGCAAAAGGGCAAGGGCGGCAAGAAACGAATGGCGCAACAAAGTTTGTCTTCCCGGTAGCTTGGAGGAGAGGTTTTCAGAAACCGATCAAGCCGAATTGCCGGTAATATTCGGCCATCGCCGGATTGAGCAGACGTGATGCGGACCAATCGCGCCGCGCCGCTTCCCCATCGCCCCCATCCCGTTCGGCCAGAGCCCGCAGCAGATAAAGGAAAGACTGGTTGGGATTGAGTTCAAGCGCCTGATTCAAATCCCCGATGGCGTCCTTCCAATGGTGCAGACGCCATTGGAGCATACCCCGCACCCCCAGTGCAGAAGTGGCCCCGGCGCCGCCGATCTGGATCGCGTGATTGCAATCGGCCAGCGCATTGTCGAGATCGGTGTTCAACAATCCTTTGAGGCGGCACCGGCTTACCAACAGGCCGGCATTCTCCGACCTCTTGGCCAAACCCGCATTGATGGCCGCCAAAGCGCCCGCCGCATCGCCGCGATAGGCCAGCACATCAGCCTTTCTGGCCTGATGAAACGGTTCCCGGTCGCCGCCGTTGGCGATCAAGCCATCCAGACGCGCAAGTGCCTCGTCGCTTTTCCCGGCCCAGGTTTCGACAAAAACCAATCTGCCCAGCGTCGTCTGATCCGATGGATCAAGATTGTAGGCGCTGGTCATGTCCGCAACGGCATGGTCCTTGTCGCCTGTCGCTTCATACAGGCCCGCGCGTTCCCGATACAAAGCCTTGTCGCCCTTCAGCGCCAAGGCCTTGGTGAGATCCGCAATGGCCTTTTGCCGCTCGAAGATCTCGGCGTAAAATGCCGCCCTTGCGCGGTAGCGTTCGGCATCATCGGGCTTTTCCGCGACCCATTGGTCCAGCGTGGCGATGGTCTGGTCGAAAAGGTGGTCGCGCCGGGACTGTTCCAGGTCGTGCCAAGGCGCCGGATAGCCCGCATCGGTGCGCAACGATGGCAGTCTGGCGATCAGATCGGCGTCCTGCCTGCGCATGGCGGGAATGTCTGCGGCCGCCAGTTCGCCGCCGCTGCGCAGATTGTGGAGCGACAATTGCCATTGCCCATCGCGCCATTCGGCCTGCACCCTTTCGCTGCCGCCGGTCGGGAACGAGCGCTGGGCATCGGCCTGCCCCTGCATGGCAATGCCCTTGCCCGCGCGGGACAGGCGGAAGGTTTCCTCGATCACCACATGCTGCGCATTGCCCAGCGCAACCGGCACGGCCTGCCAGATCGTGCGCGAGCGATCAGGATATTGCGACGGCCGGACAAGGTTTGTCGGCAGGGTGTAACGGCCGTCGGTCCGTTTCCACGGCGATGGAATGATCCCGGATGCGGCGATCGTGCCCGACCCGCTTGCCGGATCATAGGTGAATTGCGGATGCACGAAGATGCTGTTCTCACGCACGCTGCCCAACACCCTGCGCAGGGTCTGCGCCTTGCCTTCCGGATCGAGACTGGCCAGCCCGGAATTGAGCTGTCCCGCCAGAGAGCCGCGCAGCAGGAGCCTGATCTGGAACGGCGCCATGAGGGCGACGCCCGCGCGCATGTCGATGTCTGTATGCACCTCGATATGCGGCCGCGCGGGCGGGCGCAGGGGCGCCCGCATAAGATCCGCCCCTGCCGCTCTGACCGGCAGGACCCAGCCATAGGCTGCCACATCGTCCAGATCAGGCTCCCGGCTGCCAAGCCCGGTGCCATCCAGCCAGAGCACGGATGGGCCGACATGGGCCAGAACCATCACATGATCGAAGGCCGCCACCGAGGGCAGCCGATCATGCACCAGATCGCCATTGTGCAGGTTGGCCAGCGCCGGTTCCGCCTCGATACCCAGTTTGTGAAGCACGGCCAGCAGGAGCAAGGTCTTCGCCTTGCAATCGCCATAGCGTGTGCTCCAGGTCTGCTCCGGGGTTTGCGGCACCAGATTGCCGCCATTCATGGCAATCGCGAAATAGCGCACCTTGTCCTGCACCAATTGCAAAGCCATCGCCGTGCGCCGCCGAGGATCGCTGGTGGCGGCGGCGATCCGGGCGATCTCCTGATCCAGCTCGCCGCCCGGCCTGACGGCGGCCGACGGCGCATCGATCCGGTAAAGCGGGGCCATCGTGCGGCTTACCTCGGCCCAATCGGCAAAATCGGTAAATTCGGCCAGAGGCGGGCGGGTGAACCGGCCGGGCGCCTGCGCGGCCGGATCGGGTTGACGGGCCACAGGCATGGACACCTGCCATTCATGCCAGCCGTGCTCCGATTTTTCATTGGCGGTCACATCATTCAGATAGGTTTTCCAATGAACCTTGTCGGTATCGCTCCATAGAACGCGCGCGCGGCCAAAGCCCATCGGAACCGGCTGCGGCAACAGGGGCACCGCCGTATTGACACGCCCCAGCAGGACGGGGTCCTTTTCGGTCAAAGAATAGCGGCTGATGATCGTATCGCCCACCTGAAGGCCGGTGATCGGCAGGGTTGCCGTCAGCGATCCGTCAAGCTGGAGCGATTCCAGCTTTGCCTCGCGCCGCAAAACCGTGAAATGCTGGCCCGAGGCCAGAACATCGATTTTCCTGCCGTCGCGCAAAATCTCGATCCCATGGACAATCAGATCGCCGTGGTCCGGCCGCCACGAAATCGTGAGTGTGCCCGAACGCGCCATGGTTTCGGGCGTATCGATCCGGCGGGCGGTGGCTACATAAGTCCATACCGCGCCATGGTCGATCCGCGCCTGGACATCATAGAGGCGCAGGACCGGCGAAGCGCTTTCCTTGTCGGCCGAGGGGGAAACCGGAGCCGGCAGCACCCAGTCGGGAGCCGGGCGATACAGGGGCTGATCTCCGGCATGGGCCGGAATGCAGGTCTGGATGAAAGTTCCCCCAAGCAGCGCGATTGCAAGGGGCATGCGCGAAAACCGCGCTTTCAGGTCGTGCTGCATCAGGGGAATCCCGGCAAGATGGATGGAGGATTTCGATTATCAGCGCGACCCGTATAGTATTTGCATAAAAATTTTTGCTTATCCAGTGGATAGTGAGCGCCATGTCAGGCTCAATCTGGGGCTGCGCAGATCTGGATAAGTCCACTCCCGCAGCGGCTATGGAGCGGGTACAGTCTCCATAGGCGACATTGAGGGCCGCTCTCGTGATAGCCGAAAGCGTCCCTTCATTGGTGCAACGTTCCGCTTCGAGACCGACGCGGACAAGGGATCATGCCGCTTGATTTGAACGCGACGTCGCATAAGATGCCCCTGATAGCGTAAAGCTCGAAAGAATCCCTTAAAAACATAAATTATGGGTGGGGTGGATGCGCTTGAGAGATTCCATGGCCTGCGGGCTGTTTTGTGCGCTCACCATTGTATCGCCCGCTGCTGCGGAATGTCGATTGGGGCGCGTTGCGCAGCTTGCCGTTACGATGGAAGGCAGACTTGCCACGGTGCCGATCACGGTCAATGGCAAGCAAACCAGATTTGCACTCGACAGCGGCGCGTTCCTGAATGTCATGTCTCAGGCGCGCGCCAAAGAACTGGGGCTGCCGCTGCAGGCTGCTCCGTCCGAATTCACCGTGGTCGGTGTCGGCGGCGCGGCGGTGCCGCAAAAGACGACCATCAAATCCTTCGGCATTGCGGGCGTCGACATCAAGAATGTCGGCTTTCTGGTGGTCGGCAACAGCTTGGACACCGGGTATATCGGGCTGAACCTGTTGGCATCTTTCGATACCGAATATGATCTGGCCAACGGCAACGTCAATCTCTTCGCCCCCAAGGAATGCGAAAACACCAATCTGGCCTATTGGGCCAGGGACAAGGCGGTATCCGTCATCGACTGGCTGCCGGGCGACTACAGCAATGACAAGCATCTCTATGTTCAGGTCCGTATCAACGGCAAGACGATGCGGGCCATGCTGGACACCGGCGCCTCGATCAGCACCTTGAACCGCACGGCCGCGGAAAAGGCTGGACTTGATCTATCGGACTCCTCCGCGCAACCGGATGAAGCCATAACCGGAATAGGCAGCAAGGCGCGGCGGTCATGGAATGTCAGGCTGGCAAGTTTTGGCATAGGCGGCGAAGAGATCCGCAATGCGACCATTCGGGTGATGGATGCAGGTTTCGATCCCTTGAGCGATATGGTTCTGGGGGCGGATTTCTTTTTGGCCCACCATGTGCTTGCGTCCTACACGCAACGCCTGATTTATCTGACCTACAATGGCGGACCGGTCTTTTCTCTGGATAATCCCGCATCGGCGGGAGGCGCCAGGCCCGCTGAGGACATCGACACCTTGGCCGGTGAGCCAGACGATGCCGATGCCTATGCCCGGCGGGGCGCCGCGCGGTTGACGCGGGGCGATTCCGTTGGCGCGATCGGCGATCTGACCCAGGCCATTCGGAAAAAGCCCGATACCGCCAATTATCACTATATGCGGGCGACCGCCCATCTGGCCCGTCACGATGCCGCAGCGGCCGCCGTGGATTTCGACAGCGCGGTCAAACTCGCTCCGACAGAGAGCCGGTTTCTGATCGCGCGCAGTTTTAACCGGCTTTCACAAAACGATAAGACCGGCGCCCTTGCCGACGCCGAGGCCGCCAGCGCGCTGATACCGGCAGGATCACTGGAAAACCTGAAGCTGGTCGCCTTGTTTGATCAGTTGCAGAAACCGGAGAGAAGCCTGAAAATGCTCGATGAGGTGATCCGCCTGCATGCCGAAGATCCGCTGCTGGGCGAATTGCTGAATGCGCGGTGCTGGACGCGGGGCGCGGCCAATGTCGAACTGGATATGGCCATGGCGGATTGCGCAAAGGCGATCCGCCGCGACGGCGCCAGACCATCCTATCTCGACAGCCGCGCTTTGATCTATCTGCGGCAAAAGAACTACCCCGCCGCCATCGCGGATTATGATGCCGCTTTGGCTCAGCAACCGGGACTTGCCTCATCGCTGTATATGAGCGGGTGGGCCAGGCAGGCGATCGGCCAAAATGAGGCGGGCGCGGAAGACATGGCCAATGCACGCAAACAGACCCCCGACATCGCGGATAAATTTGCCCGGTATGGTTTCAACACGAAATCGTGAACTGAAATTCGGCTTTGCGGCCTGTCCATTGGGCGGCGACGCTGCGGTCAAGGCCTTGTCTTGAGGCCGGGAGCAGAGGAGAGCGGCAGGTCAGCGCCGCCCTCTCCTTTTCAGCCCTCCGCGCGATGATTTTGCGTGCGGCGCATTCTATGTCCGATCCGCCTTCAGGTACTTCGGCAAGGGCAACTGGCCGCCTTGCTGCCCGGCAGGCGTCTGGGGCAAGGGCCAAGGCTGCGCGCCCACCCGCGCGGCCCAGTCGCGATAGGCCTGGGCAAGACGCACAACGACCTGCGGCTGGGCGGCGGACAGATCGTGAAGTTCGGTGCGATCCGCCTCCATGTCATAAAGCTCCCATGTATTGGGATAGGCGGAAACCAGCTTCCATTGGCCGTCGCGAACGGCGCAATTGCCTTCATGCTCCCAAAACAACATGCCTCGGTCATCAACCCTGCCGCCCGAGAAAACGGGGCGAAGGCTGCGTCCTTCCGGCGGAATGGGGGCCTTGCCCGAAACCGCCTGTTTGGGAAATTCGGCGCCGCTGACATCCAGACAGGTCTTCAAAATGTCGATCTCATGGCTGACCTGATGCGTGATGGCCCCGCGCGCAGCGATGCCATTGGGCCAATGCGCCACCAGCGGTACGCTGATGCCGCCCTCATGGGCAAAGTGTTTGTAAAGGCGGAAGGGCGTGTTGCTGAGATTGGCCCAAGGGCCGCCATAGCTCTGGAATGTGGTGGCTGGTCCGGGCATGATTTTGGGATCATTGCCCGCGATAACCGGGGCGCCGGTCTTGGTGCGCTCGGGCATCCAGATTTCGCGCTTGGCGCCGGGCTTGACCTCGTCGGTCTCCTCATAATTGCCGCCATTGTCGGACATGAAGAAGATCAGCGTGTTGTCGAGCTGGCCCATCTTCTCCAGTTGCGCCACGATGCGGCCGATGCCCTGGTCCATGATGTCGACCTGCGCGGCATAGACCGCCATGCGCTCGATTTCCCATGCTTTGAACGAAGCGCGATCCCAACCCGGCACGCGCGGATCACGCGGCCCCATCGACCATGCCGAGCTCAGCAACTGCATCTTCAACTGTTTGGCATGGCGCTGTTCACGCAGCGCATCCCAGCCAAGAGCATAGCGGCCGCGATATTTGGCAACCGTCTGTTCGGGCGCCTGAAGCGGCCAGTGCGGGGCGTTATAGGCGGCGTAGAGAAAGAAGGGCTTGCCCGCCTTGCCCGCATCCTTGAGCATATCGACCGCATTGTCGGTGATGCCGTCGGTCAGGTAGAAATTGGGGTCCTTCTCCTCGATCTGCTGATCGCCGCGGAACACATAGGCCGGGGTGAAGTAATCCGACACGCCGCCGATGAACCCATAGAATTTGTCAAAACCCCGGTTCACCGGCCAGTTCGACTTGTCATCCACCTTCTCGCCCAGCGCGGTTTCCTGAAACGGGGTGATGTGCCACTTGCCGCTCATCATCGTGGTATAGCCCGCGCCCTTCAGCATTTCGGCGATGGTCACGGCGTCCTTGTTCAGATCGCAATCATAGGCCGTCAGCGCGGCGGGATAGCGGCCGTGGTCCACGGTCATCATCGCCATATTGGCCTGATGCGGGTAAAGACCGGTCAGCAAGGAGGCGCGCGACGGACAGCAGCGCGGCGCGTTGTAATACTGGCTGAAACGCAGCCCTCCCGCCGCCAGACGGTCAATGTTGGGCGTGTCGATCTCGCCGCCAAAGCAGCCGATATCCGAATAGCCCATGTCATCGGCCATGATGAGGATGATGTTGGGGCGGCGGGACGCTTTGGCCGCCTGCGCCGCGACGCTGCCCGACGCGATGGCCAATCCGCCCGCCACCCTGGCGGCACCCGAAAGGAACGTCCGACGATCTTGCATCAAAATCACTCCCATGCATGGCGCATTCGCAGGATGCGCAGATAGATTGGCAAAAATTGGTAAGTTAGCCTTGTCAGAAAAACACGTCCAAATCACAGTGCCAGTGCCGTCCTGCCGCCACGGCCAGGCCGGACATGAACCCAGAGACGACTGATTTTCGGCCTTTATCTCTCCATTATTATGAGCGCCAAGTTATAGCATTTCCAAGGGAAGTCCAGCGTCATCATACCATAGCCCCTTTATTGGTTTGACCTTTTTCTGGAATTTGGAACACGATACCGGATGACCTGATCGACAGGGTTTGCCCGATGTGGACAGATCAAAAGCTAAGGGCAATGCCTGCCGAAACCTGAGGGAGGATAGCGCGTTACCGCCAGGCGGCGGCGGCAAGCCCGCGCCACGCCAGCAGCACACCTGCCGACCGCACCAATGTCCAAACGCTATCAGGGGTGGCTGGTAGTGGCCCACACATTGGGCCCCGATTGCTGTGTTTGTTCCGGAACGGAGACGAACACATGCGAACCCAAGGAGGGCAGAATATGGCGGATTATCAGGGGTGTCCAATCACGGGCGAACGCCCGCGAAGAAGGTGGTGGCCGAGCCGGAATCGAATTGGCACAGCAAGTATCTGATTATACATTAAAAAAATATTTTCGCTAGTATTATACCATCACTAAGTCCATCAGACTTGCTTCTAATTTGGGTTCGATCCCGAATGCCGGAATCGAACGACTCTCCTTCCGATTCGCGGCTAATTCGGACACTGAAATCTCTAGCTGGAGACCCGCAAAAACCGTTGGCGTTTGGATGTCTATGATGATTCATTGATCGGGCACGATCATGGAGCCCGCTGATGGATCCCAAGTCCCTGTTCAGTTTGAGCGATCACCTTGAGGCCCTGAGCAAGGATGGTGATCCGCTCGAGGTTTTGCAGCGGGCGGTTGATTTTGAATATTTCCGGGCCTGGCTGGTTGAGGGGCTGGGCTATGGTGATGGCTCGAAGGGCGGTCGTCCGCCTTTTGACGCGGTGATGATGTTCAAGGCCCTTATCCTGCAGGCGCAGCACAATCTGTCGGACGCGCGGATGGAGTTCATGATCCGGGATCGGCTGAGTTGGCTGCGGTTTCTGGGGCTCGCGCTTGGGGACCGGACGCCGGACGAGAACACGATCCGGCATTTTCGCAACCGCCTGACCGAGACGGGGACGCTCAAACGGGTGATGAAGGCGTTTGACTGTAACGGCCCGATTGAGGCCGCCTGACGATGTTAAGCGACGTCGTTATTGACGTCGTTATGTACGTCGTATGCGGTGGAGGCTGTTTTGGTGG
>NZ_JAAZQL010000023.1:2585-17608 GCF_012275515.1 Novosphingobium sp. SG707 | reverse complement strand
CTGAAATAATGTGAAGGAACGTGGCAAGAAAACCGCAGAAATCAGACAATCTGGTCACGTTCCTTCACATTATCGACACCTCGCGATTACTGGAAGTGCTGCGGGAGGATAACCGGGCTATCTTCCGCGCCGCGAGTCAGGCCAGCAAGGCCGCTGACTGGCTGCTGGCAAAACATGCCGAATACAGGGTGAGCAAGAACAGCGAGGACAGCAGGGATGCACTTCAGTCGGAGCCCGCTGAACCGGAGCAGGGCTCTATGACCGAAGGGAGGGCTGCGGCATGACCTTCCTTCCCGAAAAGATCCGGGTGGCCCTGCTGGTCAATGGTGCCCTTCATAGGGTGGCGCAGCGCGACAATCTGCCCGCGCCCGATCCGGTGCCTGTGCTCAAACTGTTCAACCCCTGCGGCGCGGCGACATGGCTGGCGAGCGAACTGGACGAGGACGGCGATACCCTGTTTGGCCTTGCTGATGTGGGCTTCGGTTGTCCGGAACTGGGCTATTTCTCGCTGAACGAGATCGCTTCGGTGCGTCTGCCCCTAGGCCTGCGGATCGAGCGTGACCAACATTTCTCCAGCCATCACCCGCTGTCCCTATGGACGCAGACCGCGCGGCGACTGGGTTCGCTCACCTGGGCGGAAATGTCTCTGAAGCGGAACGGTGGTGTGTCCAGCCGCAGCGGCAGGACATAGGCCATGGGGCGCGATCAACAGCGCCGGGACCAGCCTCAGGAACCGGCAGAACGGCAGCGCCAGCGCCTGATCAAACTGCTCGACACTTTGCCGATGGTGGAGAGAGCCGTCTATCTTCTGTCAGCCAGTGATGGCCTCCGTTATGATGCCATTGCCTTCCGTTTGGGGGTGAGTGTCGCGGAGGTGCACACCGCTTTGGCGGGGGCACTAAGCAAGCTAACCGAGGGGCTGGACGAGCCCTGACAGCAAGGCGACCGGCATGGAAGCAGGATAGGCGCGGAAAGGGTGTTGAGAGGCTGTGTGTCGCCCCGTGGCGTGGGCGTAGGGGGCGAAAGCGGGGCAGATTGAAGGGGTGATGGCCAACAGGCCATCACCCCTTCACAGCAGCTTCCAGCGCGGCCAGGCGTTCGGTGCAGATCGTGTGGACGATGCGCCCGAGTTCCTCGACTCGTTCCCCCAGCCATGCCAGTTCCTCGGCGGTGATCCGGTAATGTTTGGAGTATCGCGCTTTAACGTAGGCGTCTTTCAGCTTCTCGAACAGGGCGCGGTCTTTGCGCAATTCGCGGGGCCATGCTGCCACAAGCCGGAGGTCCAGCCGCTCGGCCTGGGTGCGCAGGAAGATGATATTGTGGTTATGTGGTGCGTACGCCGTACAAACGAGCATCAGGCAATTGTACAATCTTTCAGTGGCTTGATGCAATTGAAAGGCGGCGTTGTTCGTGCGCCCTTGCGTGAGATTGAATTTGTAGTTGTCAAAGAACTCAGCTGAGCTTGGAAACCAGTCCTCAAAATACTCCCGTGCCATATCGAGATTGGCCTGCGGTGTCCTTGGAACCGGCCTTGCCAACTCCCGGTCATCGGCCTCGTAGATCGCGATACCTTCGTTTGCGATGTCCATGAAGAAGAACCGCCCATGGGCGAGCCCGTCATTCACCTGCTGAAGCGAATGCACGATGAAATTGACCGGCGTCCGCAACCGCCCCGCGATCATCTCCTCGATCAGGCGTTCATCCGCCCTGGTCCAGTAGGCGGCCCGGTCAGCCAGTTCCTTCTGGCTGACGATAATCAGCAAATCGAAGTCCGAACGATAGCCCTTGGCGGTATGAGGTTCATCCACCCAGCCGCCGCGCGCGTGGCTGCCGTAGAGAATGATCTTGACGATCTTCCCCGTTTTACGCCTGCCGGTTGCCTCCACATGAGCGCCGTCAAATTCCTCGAACAGCAGTTGCACCACGCGCTCGAGTTCGCGCTGCTTATGGGCCGGCAGATGATCGAGATCGGTCTTCATCACCTCATCCTAACAACATTTTGCAGGGCCCGCGCAACTGAATTGGCCGATGGCGAAAAGGGGGCCGCATTCCTGCATGGCTGCCCGTTCCCCAGGACACGCGGGGATTTACCCAAAGGGCCTTTGTCATCGGCTTCGCTCTGCCAAAGCCCCCAAAGGTGCCGCCCCTGACATCAGCGAATCATCCCACAAAGCCAGTGGTTTGCCCACCCCTGAAAGTCATTTGCGGGCGCATGGGCCTGGCCCATGCGGAAGATCGGACGCACGCCCAAAGCGGGCGTAAGTGTAATGGACCCTACGCACGGGTGCTGCTGCCAATTTCAGCATCAAAATCAGCCTCTTGAGGCTGTAATGCGCGTGAGACGGATTTTCGGTGCCGCGTTGTACAGTGCACACAAGCCTCAGGGAGCATGGTGCCAACCAGCGGAAAGAGAACTGTTTTTTTCCGGTAATACATGTACCACCCGGCATGACAGGCCTTTGGTTGAGAGAGGGAATGCTACCCCGGAAAGATCGGTCCCCCCCGAGGTGCTGTGGTGCCCGGGATCGCGCCGTGCGCCGGGATGCTGAGCTTGAAATGAAGGCCATGCACCTGTATCTTCAACAGCGCTTCATGACCCCGGCGAAGGTTTCCCCATAAGGAGGCTTTTGCCATGTTCAGAATGAATTTCAGTCCTGACAGATCGCTGCCTATTGCGTTGATGCGACCTTTGCGCGGAGCCAATCCCCCCTTACCAGGCCTGTGGTGGCAGTGGCTCGACCGGGCATGGCCGCCCATGATGGGTGCTATGCTTCGGGGCAGCGGCACACCCCAACGAGGTTTGCTTTGCAATCTCGATATGCTGTTCCCAAATTCTTGGGGGCAGGTCATGCAAAAGGGATCTGCCCAATGACTAGCAACCAACGCATCATCCGCCTGAAAACCGTTCTGGCCCGAACCGGGCTGTCGCGCTCGACCCTCTATCGCAAGATCGCAGACGGCACCTTCCCCCGGCAGGTGCCGATCAGCACGCGCGGCACCGGCTGGTATGAGTCGACCATCAACCAATGGATTCATGACCCGACGGGTTGGCAGGCCGCCAGCGCAGGGACCATGGAGCCGTAATACTATCCCTGCCTGTGGGTAATCCGCATGGCCGGCTTTGAAAGGCGAGCCGGTCATGCAAAAACTTGCTCAGGTTAGAGCGCGTCTCGATTCGTCGAGTAGGTGGTGGCCTCTGCCATGGCGTTCAGGATCCAGCGTTACTGGATCGTGGGAACCGGGGCGGTAGCCCTGATGATATGCGTCCTGCGGAGCATAGCGCTGCCTGAGTGGGTTGAGCACACCGTCCTGAAAAGCTGGTATTGGCAGGACGCAAAAGCAGCCAACATGCAGCGACGTAGCGAATGTGAGGCGGTTGTTGCTGGTGGCTGATCCGGAAGGTTGGTAAAAGGTCGCGCAAGGAATAAGGAAACCTGCCTCACGACAATTGGGTCGAACTCGGAGTCAGACATACCATTCACGAGCCTATTTCCGCGCCCTGTTATACACTATCGCTCCCTTGCTGCCTGATGCACTGTGGTCATGATCGGAGAGATCAGCCAGGAGATGATGGCGCGCGATCCGGTGCGGATGTCGGCGGTGACGCCCATGCCGGAGGATAGCGGGACAGGCTTCCCATCAACCGTGATGGTGGCGCGAGAGAGACGGACCCGCACAATGTAAGTTGCGCCAAGCTTGGGATCGGGCACGGCATCGCGGCTCATCGAGACGACCGTTCCCGGCACCGAGCCGTAGCGGGTGAACGGAAACGCCTCGATCTTGATTGCCGCCCCCTGCCCCTCGCGTACGAACCCGACGTCCTTGTTGAGGATGCGTGCCTCGACCTCGATATCGTCATGCTCGGGCACGATCACCATTAAGGTCCGAGCGGGTTCGACGACCCCGCCGATGGTGTGTAGCTGTAACTGCTGCACGGTACCGTCAGTCGGCGCGGTCAGCTTCTCGAGGCCGGCGCGACGGGTGGCCTTGGTCACTTCCTCGCGTTTGACGATGGCGTCGGCCTGGGCCTTGGTGAGTTCGGTCATTGCCTGGCGGCGCGCGGTGTCGCGCGCCTCACGCATCTGCTCAGCGAACTTGGCTGCGTCGGAGGCACCCTTCAATTGCTGGGCGACGGCGACATCGCGATCGCCCTGTTCGGAGCGGCGCTGGCGCTGAAGATCGAGCAGGCGCATACCCGGGGCATAACCCTTGGCGTCGAGGCGGTTCATCGCCTCGACTTCATGATCGAGGATCGGAAGCGTCTCATCGAGCTTGGCGCGCGTGGCAGCGGCCGCCTGCGCGTCCGCCAGCGAGGAGGCTCGCGCGGCGCCATAGCCGACGACCGTGGAATTGACCTCGGCAAGCTGGGCTGAGATCAACTGGCGCTGAGCCACAGCGACATCGGCTGGTGTGCCCTCGGGTGCGGCAAAATGAAGGCCCCTGCCATCGAGAGCATCGACGAAGGCGCGGTTGCGCGCGACTTCGAGTTCGTCGGCAAGCAGCGCCTTTTTTGCCTGTTCGAGTTCGGCGGTAGCGAGCGTGGTGTCGAGCTCGATCAGCACCTGGCCCTTCGTTACATGATCGCCATCGCGCACATGGATCGCGGCGACCACCCCCGATCCCGCCGATTGCACGATCTTGGTTGCACCGGAAGGAAGGATCTTGCCCGGTGCGGAAGCCACCACATCGACACGCCCGAACACCAGCCACACGAGCGTAATCACCAGAAAGACTATCAGTGCCCAGACCGTGTACCGCCCGGTTGGCGACACTGGCCGTTCGACCACTTCGAGTGCGGCGGGCAGGAAGGTGGTTTCATGGCTTCTTTGATGCGCGCGCGCTCTTTCCTTGTCGGCCTTGAGTGCGGCGCGGATTACCCGCCAGTGGTGGGCGAGCGACATTACGCAACTTCCATGGAGTTAAGACCTGTCTGGCGGCGATAGAGATCGGCATAACGCCCACCGGCGTGCAGCAATTGCTCATGACTGCCGCGCTCTACAATGCGGCCGGCCTCCAGCGCGATGATATGATTACACTGCCGCACGGCAGACAGGCGGTGGGCAATGACCACCACGGTGCGGCCCTGGCTCATCGCGGCAAGGTTATGCTGGATGATTTCCTCGCTTTCTGCGTCGAGCGCGGAGGTCGCCTCGTCGAGGATGAGAATGCGTGGGCGCGTGACCAGCGCGCGGGCGATGGCGAGGCGCTGGCGCTGGCCGCCCGAAAGGTTGGTGCCGCGCTCTTCGATGGGTGTGTCGTAGCCGGCGGGCAGCCGTACGATAAAATCATGGGCACCGGCGAGTTTCGCGGCTTCGATGACGGTGTCGAGCGGCATTGCCGGGTTGGAAAGCGCGATATTCTCGCGGATCGAGCGGTTGAAAAGCAGGTTCTCCTGAAGAACCACGCCGATCTGGCGGCGAAGCCACGCCGGATCGATCTGAGCAATGTCGGTCCCGTCGATGGTGACACGCCCGCCATGCGGTACATAGAGGCGTTGGAGCAGCTTGGTCAGCGTCGACTTGCCCGATCCCGATGAGCCCACGATGCCCAGTGAAGACCCGGCGGGGATCGCAAGCTCGATGCCGTCGAGTGTCCAGGGGCCTTCGAGGCCATAACGAAACCGGACGTCCTCGAAAGCGATATCGCCTCTGATCGTCGGCAGCGCGGTGCGACTGCCCGCGCCCGGCTCGGTGGGCTGATTGAGCACGTCGCCGAGGCGCGCGATCGCGATGCGCACCTGCTGGAAGTCCTGCCAGAGCTGGGCCATGCGGATGACTGGACCGGACACACGCTGAGCGAACATGTTGAAGGCGACCAGGCCGCCCACGGTCAGCTTGTGTTCGATCACTGCCTGCGCGCCGAAATAAAGGATGGCGGCGAGGTTCAGCTTTGAAATGAGCTGGATGAGCTGGCTGCCGGTGTTGCCCAGATTGATGACCCGCTGGCTGGCTTCGGAATAGCCCGCGAGCTGGCGTTCCCAGCGTTCCTGCCATTGAGGCTCGACGGCGCTGGCCTTGACGGTGTTGATGCCGGAAATGCTCTCGACCAGCAGCGCGTTATTGGCCGCGCCGCGCTCGAACTTCTCCTCGATGCGGCCCTGCAAAGGACGCGTTACGAAGAGCGCAACCGCGAAATAGGCCGGGATCGTCAGGATCGAGAGCAGGAAGAGCTTGACCGAATAGATCCACATCACCGCCAGAAACACCAGCGTGAAGACTGGATCGACCAGCACGGTCAGGCTGGCGTTGGTCAGGAATTCGCGGATCGTTTCCAGCTGGCGCACACGCATGGCGATGTCACCCACGCGGCGGTTCTCGAAATAGCCGATGGGCAGGCCCATCAGGTGGCGGAACAGTTTTGCCCCCAATTCTACGTCGATCTTTTGGCTGGTTTCCGAATAGAGCCGTGTTCGCAGCCACCCGAATATCGTCTCCCAGATCGAAACGACGACAAAGCCTATGGCCAGCACCGTCAGCGTGTCGAGCGTTTCATGCACCAGCACCTTGTCGACAACATTCTGGAAGAACAGCGGCGCGGCAAGGCCCAACAGGTTGATGGCCAGCGTGATGAGCAGCACCTCGCCAATCAGCCGGCGGTATTTGATGACCTGGGGAATGAACCAGGTGAAGTCGAACCGCCCGGTCTGCCCGGCGATCCCTTCACGGGTGGTGATGAGCACCAGTTCGCCATCCCACATCGCCTCGAGCTCGGCGCGAGTGACCTTGCGGATCGGTAGCCCTGACTCGCTCGCCTGGGGCGTGACCAGTTGGATCAGCGCTTCCTGGCCCTGCACCCGGCCGATCAGGAACCAGCCTTGCGGGCCGTTGGCGAGCGCCGGCAGGGGCGTGCGGGTAAGCTTGTCAAAGTGCGTGCGCAGCGCCTTGGCACGCACGTCCGGCTGTGCCTTGGCGAGGCGCAGGAGATCCTGTGCGGTGACCGCGAGATGATGCCCGAGCGCATGACGCAACTGGCCTGGGTCGACGGCCATACGATGCATGGCCAGCAGCGCTGCGAAGGCGACGAGACCGCTTTCGTCGCTCATATGACCTACCTCGCGTTCGGCTTCAGGGCCAGCGCTCTCGTCGGCAGCGGAATGGGGCTGCGCCTCGCTCATGGGTGGGTCAGGTTCCTGTTCGGGGCGGGGGTGCCGGTGGTGCCGGGCAAAGGCCGCGCCGGCGGTGTAGTGGCGAGCCGTGGATCGGCTTGGGGCGAGGAGGTTCCTGTGCTGTTCGGCGCGGCCATAGCCGGCATGCCATCGCCAACTGGCGGTTGTATCAGGCCATGCTTTGCAGGCTTGAGGTGATTGAGCGTGCTCTTGCCGCGCAAGGCGCTATCCCATGGCGAATTCGCCCGTGCGGCCGCGTGGCGGAAATTGGTATCGGGATTGTAGAGGCCGCTACCGGTCAGCAGGCTCCGGGCTTCCAGCAGGCCGATCCGGCGCAGGAGCGTAGCTTCGGCAACGTAGCGATCATGCCGGGCGGCGACCAAAGCGATTTCGGCATCGCGTAGCGTGGTATGCGCGTAAAGCACGTCGAAGGTCGAGCGCAGGCCTGCGCGATATTCCTCGAACGTGCCCTCGTCATAGGTCTGTGCCGCGCTCACCTGCCGCTCCCCGACGGTGATATTCCGCTGTGCTATGGAAAGCGCATTCCAAGCGTTGACGATGGTGGCTACCATCTGGCGTCGTGCCGTCTCGATCCCAAGGCGATCGGCGGCATTACGATCCTCGGCTTGCGCAACCAGTGCTCCGATCCGTCCGCCATTGGTAAGCGGGATGGTGAGCACCGCGCGGCCTTCGTAGCTCTGATCCTGGTTGTGGAGATAGTAGGGATAGGTCTGCCCGGTCAGTGTCGCACTGCCGGTGAGGTTCACCGTGGGGCGTCCCTGAGCCGCAGCAGCACCGATCCGCGCGCGCGTCTCCTTCTCGGTGGCGATCGCCTGAGCAAGGTCGGGGCTCAGGTCCTGCGCGAGATCGAGCGCGGCTTCGATGTCCGCCGGCACATGCGGCAGGTTCGGTGCCGGCGCGAGCACGCCCGGATCATGACCAACCAGCATCGCAAAAGTCGTACGATCCTGCTCGAGCTGCTGCTCGGTCGAATTGTACTGGCCGCGCGCTGTTTCAAGCTGAGTTTCAGCAAGGCCGATGTCGGTGCGTGTCAGTTCGCCCGCTTCGCGCCTGGCCCTCACCTCGTCGAGCGTTGCAGCAAGCTGGCGCAGATTTGCTGAGCGCAGCCGCAGCGCCTCGGCATCGCGGCGAATATCGGTGTAAGCGGTGATGACTTGCAGCAAAAGGTCGCCCTCCACGCCGCGTAGCTGCGCGCGGCCTGCGCCGATCTCGGCGAGTGCTGCTTCTCGGTCGGCCGCTGCCTTGCCGCCAGTATAGAGCGGTTGGTTGATGCTCGCGGTGGCCGTCAAGGCCTTGGTGGTGACTAGATCGGAGGTGGCGAAGCGTTGGGATTGGGTGAGCCGACCGTCGATCGTGCGCACGAAATCACCGGTGATCTGAAGGCTGGTGGTGGGGCGCGTTTCGGACAGGGCTTGGGCATAATCCTCGTCACTGGCACGTAAGGCATAGCGCTGGGCCTGAAGTGCGGGTGCGGTATGGTAAGCCGCATCGAGGGCTGCCGCGAGTGTTTCGGTAGGTTCGGGTTCCGGCTTGGGCGTGAAAACGGGCAGAGGCGAATTTGCCGGCACGCGTGAGGCGGCCCGACAACCCTGGAGCTGCTTTCCGGCGCATTTGATGGTCAACGGATCTCGGCTGTGCGAGACCGAACCGGCATTCTGGGTACTTTCAGAAACCTTTCTTGCCTGGGCAGCACAGGGCACCGGGCATAGAGCCGCGATCACTGCGCTCGCGGCGGTGCCTGCCAAGGCCAGGGATCGGAAAACTGTTGCGCGCCCATTCCACCTCATTCGATGAAGCGGCTTTCCGGATGGCAGCCGCGCTCAATGGCGATGTCGTGCAAGGCTGTCAGCCCCCTGAAATGAAAACTGCGTCGTGGCTGGTCGCGACGCGGCTCGATGGTGATCCGGTTGGCCTCGGCAAGGCGCTCATAGGGTACCCACACAATGCCTTCGTCAGCGTTGCCGATTGGCCCGCGATCGAGCGGAACGCCCCGGTCGATGAGGTCGGGCAGGTCATTCCGGAAAGGGCGGGGCGCATTGCCGTCGAGGCGGTAGACGGCCTCGGTCACATCTGATTTGCGTTTGAACCTGAAACCAACCGCGCCGGATCGGTAGAAGGCGTGATGATCGGCCGAGCGCAGACGGCAGGCGATGCGGCCCGTAAAGGGATCTCGGGCAATATCGAGCCGCCATTCGCCCATTCGTGTGACTTCACTGGTGACCTGTGGATGACGCGGCGAAAATAATCCAGAACGAGCCGGAGTGCCGAACAGTGACGCAACGAGCGCCGTTGCCGGAATCAGCATTTTGAAAGCACGAAGCGCCGCTTGGTGCCGCCGCGCGGAATCAGGGCAGATCTTGAGCATGATGAGGATCAACGTGTAACAGCGCTGGCTTGCCGATCATCGGCTTCGCTCGCCAGGCAGCGCATCAGGATCGGCTCTTCGCGCCCAGCTTCAGTCGAGCGGGTTGCGCCATCGGGACAGCGATAAATTGCCCGGCAGACCGAATGGCGACCCAGCTCACGACCGCCGAAGGTAGTTTGTGAGCACCAGATGTCACAGGTGTTTCCTTGATTGCCGCATAAATCTTGCAGGCGCGAAGTGATGTCGAAGTGCTGATGGCCACCAATCTTGCCGGAACTGGCCGTCAAAACGTAAATTCCTGTAAATGGCGCAGCGTTCACCGAAGTTGAGGCAGTAGCAATGGCAGCACCAGCCAAAAGACCGAAAAACCTATGTAGCATTGAGTCGCTCCCCCCCCCGGTGGCTCGAATCGCACGCGGCCCCTGCACATGTCTCATATTGAGTAAGTCTCCAGCAGAAAAGGGAAATTCCTATGCGAATGGGAATTGGCAATCGCGTAGCGGCTTTGCCAGCCGATGACAGTGGTGTAGATTATTGGCGGAAAGCGGCGCAAAATCCAGTTTTTGACTGATCGCATTACAGCCATTTAATTTCCAACTCGATGGATGAGGGCGTTTCCAGTGCATCGGGTTTTCATCTGGCCATCCAATTCAAATTGTGGGTTGAAATCCTGAAGTTAGTGCGTATCCTCCCTACGGATTCGGCTTAGGGGCTAATCCGGGAAGTAACTATCCTAATGTGTGCAATGGCCTGCATAGCAGGTCTTTGTGCAGGCTTTTTGGGTGAATTATTGTCGGAGGTTTTTGAAGGCTGTCTAAACGGTCAGAGGGCATAATGGCGAGAACAGGGGCGGGGCGAAAGCAAGGCTTCAGGAGTTGAGAGCGGATCGCCTCAAGTCACGATCGCGTTGGAGAACGTGCATACGCCGAGGGGGGGCGAGGCGTCGGAAACTATCTCCATCAGCAGAGTTCCAGCCATTGGGTCGGACCGCATCGCGCCCGAAATCGTCGCGACGATTGGCGAGTTGCACTCGGAGCCTCAATTCAGCGGCGATTAGATTGTTCCGACGATCATGAAACTGCTGTCGTATCCGCATTAGGTGCTTGCAAATCTGGCGCATCTAGTGAGCAATCCGCTGCTGCGTATTGCCATTTGGATGAGCATCTTTCAGGTGATCGATGCAATGAAACACGTCAATTGGTCATGGGTGACGGATCGATGAAGCTGATGATCGCAAGGGGTGCCGTAACAGGACTTTCCTCACAAGTAAAAAATGAAGGTAAATTGAGGATTGTCGTTGATTACTTCTATATTGGTCAATGCGGCGCATCGTTCTCACGAAGCAACCCGCAGCCATCCGAAAAAAATAAATCATCTCCATTCATTGATGGCGATGAAGTTATTGCTAGCGGATTTATAGATAGAGAAAAAAGATTTAAAATTGTTCAGTGTTATATATTCAGAGAAAAAAATTTCTTAAAACGGAATGAATTAAAAACATTTATCTTCGTGGTCTCGGCGAGCTTTATTGGAATATTTATCGGATCTAATATGATTAATTTTCATTACCCGATGAAATCGCCCGGAGGAATCTTTCCGTATATAGAAATTTCTTTATCTATTTTAATTTTATTAATGACTGTTAGGTTCGCCATTCGCTTGCGGCGAGCAAAGAAGATGATACTTGACGAGCTATCGAAACTTTAACAAACCGGAAAATAGGGAGCAGTTATGCCCAACAGCGTTTTGGCGGTGCCAGCTGACTTCGACGGATTTGCGCAATCCCTCGTAAATGCTCGGAACGATGCGCAGCAGGGCGGAGTGACGGCCGCTGATTGGGCGGGCATTGCAACCGCAAGCTTAGCGCTTGGAGTTGATGCCGCGCAGGGATTGCACGCTGATCCTGGATTATTAGCCGAATTTTCGCCTATAGCGGGCGCGTTAGCGAACCTTGGCGCACTTGCGGCCGACATTAATGATTTGGAGCCTGACAACCTCCACACAGCGGAGCAGCTGGCATTATGTGCGGCTGACATTCTAGGAATTTTGGGAAATGGCCTGATGCTGGCCAATCCTGAAATTGCGGTTCCTATTGCAATTGGCGGACTTTTGATTAACGCAATTGCCGCCTACCTTAAAAATCACGACAATATATCGCAAGAAATTTCAGGCCTTATAAGATTGATGCCGAAGAACGTACAAAATTTTCTTCCCAGCTTGAGAGATCCACTTATTCTGGACCTATCAGGTGCGGGAATTCAACTTTCTTCCGTTATCAATTCTCCTGCCTATTTCGATTTTTCCAATAGCGGCACTCAGAACCAGACCGGCTGGGTAACCGCAGGTGAAGGCATTCTGGTAATGGCACCTGCTGATGGGGCTACGG
This sequence comes from Novosphingobium sp. SG707, assembly GCF_012275515.1. Taxonomy (GTDB): domain Bacteria; phylum Pseudomonadota; class Alphaproteobacteria; order Sphingomonadales; family Sphingomonadaceae; genus Novosphingobium. Next base: position 5,731 of record NZ_JAAZQL010000023.1, on the reverse strand, counting down.
TCAACGCATCTGATTTACTTGGGGCAATATCAGGCAGCGGCTTCTCTGATCTTAAAGCATTGGACGATAACGGAGATGGCGTTATTGACCAAAATGACGCGTCCTATGCACAGCTTAGAGTATGGGTAAACTCAAGTGGCGATGGGCATTCGAGTGCAACTCAGCTCTTTACGCTAAATGATCTCGGCATAAAATCGATAAGTCTGCAAAATTTTGGCGTAAATACAGATTTAAACGGAAATATTCTGAAAAGCCAATCAACGTTTACGGTAGTTGATGGTAATAATACTTATATCAGAGGCCTCTATGAGGCGGATTTGCAAATTAATTTGCAAAATGTGATTCAAAGTGCAGGGCCGACGTCGACAATTTCCTGGGAGGCTTCGCTGCTTCCCGAACTTGATGGATTTGGGTTCATTCAGGATCTTAGAATTAGCATGTCCAATGATTCTGCACTTATGCAGAACGTTGAATTTCTAATTTCTAATTCAAGTGCAATGAGTTATTCTTCATTCAACGAGAAGTTTATTGAAATACTTCTTGAGTGGGCAGGAGTGCTTGGGAATGATCCTTCTGCGCGTGGACCTAATATTGACGCGAGGCACATGGAATTTATTTATAAATTCTATGGCATAGATCCGGCTACAGCTCCCTATTATAGCTTAAATCCAGACGGTGAAGCTGGAGCAAAATATGAAAGACTCTTTTATGATTTGGTTCAGAGCTTCGAAACTAGGTTTTCTAGTCAAATTGTACAGTCTCTGGCCAACATGGGAGCATCAGCAGAAGATTTGTTGACTAGTCCATATTTTTCGCTTGCGGCATTGCGCTATAATAGTGCGAATAATCAGTTCGACGGCAATATCATTGATGCATTCCGGATGGCACAAATCCTGGAACCTTCGGACCAATCATCCGCTGATGAGTACTGGGATAAGGTGATTCCTATTTTGCAGGGCTTGCAATGGGATGTCTCTGATGTCCGCAATCCTATTTCGGGGTTTCCGCTCGCGCAATTAGCAATAGATGCTGCGTTGGCGAAATTCTCTCCTAAAAATATAAGTAAAATTATGGATAACCAGGCTATCGTTAGCTATTCTGGGCAGGGTATCTATGATTACAGCACAGGACTGTCGGTTGCCAGCTCTCAAGATGGGTCCGTATCGGCATCGGTTGGGACTAATAGTAATGCTGTTGGCACATATTCTGTACCTCCTGAGGTCTTTCAGATACTGAATGGAAAATTATTTGCACCGTATTTATGGTATCAAGTCTATCGATACGAGTTTGAGACGGATGTGATCACAGGCATCGGAATTGATACGGTAGATACAAATTATATATCTACGGCATCTGGCGATACTGCCTCGTCGGATAGCGGTTCGACATTGTTCTTAAGTCTCGCTCCGCCTTATCTTTCCTATAATAGTCAATTTGTGAATGTTAGTGTTGGATCTGAGGTAGTATCTAGCCAATTGGTCGGCACTTCAAACGTTTTGGGCGGCCAGCTATTTTCTACCGATGGCGAGGTGCAGGCTCAGCCATTCGGATACGGTGTTTACACGTTTCGGCCAGGGGCCGGGGTGAACTATCTGCTCGCCGGCACAATCGGCTATCTCGTGATGCCCGACACTCTCGATACTTCGAATGTTCGCTTCGAAGCTTATAATAAATCAAAGAACCTTAAAGTATTTTTTGTCGACGCGAATGGTAATCCGACCGGTGACAGCGTGACGATCGCTGATGCATTCAGTCGAAATGGTGTTACTATAAGCAAGATACTGTTGGGTGACGGGACTAATATTTTCCCTGATGGGAGTGTTTTGTCTACTTGGTACGGATCGGCGGATTCGCCGGTACTTGTCGGGTATAATAGCGGGCAAAATGATTTTTACGTTTCGTCTGGCACAACTTCAATCAAATTTGGCTCAGCAGGCGGAGACAGGGTGCTTTATAGTTCCAATGCTGGCCTGCTGACGATTGACCCGAATGGAGGAACCGGCAGTATCCTGTTCTCAGCGGGAGTTGACGCTGCGAAGCTGATCTACCAGATCGATAACCCTACCGGTAATCTCACGCTCCATTTCTCAGACGGCATGGCTGTTGATCCGGTCAACGTCATTACTATTAATAATGCCCTAACCTCTTATGGTGTTTGGGGGCAATCCGACGCGATCAAAAACATTCGTTTCGCGGACGGAACTAGTCTTACAAATCTGATTAATCTGACCAGCACTTGGTTTTCAAATACGCAAGGCGAAGTGTTGACTGGATCCAATTGGGGGGGCAACACCTTTAACGTAGGATCTAATCAGACAAATATTATATTTGGCAATGGCAGTAGGCCTGGGGTCGGCCTTTCATCGGCCAGCAACTACAATCTGGTCAATTATGATCTAGCCGACGGCGTCTTGGACATTGCTGTAAACGGTGGCGGCGTTGGCGATATCAATTTTGGATCGAACATCAGCGCAAGGGATATTCTCTACCAAGTCGACAATTCAAGTGGAGATCTTGCTATCCTGTTTGCTGATGGTGAGGGTTATCTTGCCGGCAATAAGATTCTGATTTCATCGGCTTTGACCTATTATGGGGTCTGGGGCCAGTCTGATGCAATCCAGAAACTTCGCTTTGTTGACGGAGCAGTGTCTTCGGACCTGATCAACCTGACCAGCACCTGGTTTACCAATGCAGATGGGCAGAATTTGATTGGGTCTGATTGGGGGGCAAATACCTTCAAGGTAACCGCGAAAAATACTAGTATAATCTTCGGCAATGGAAGCAAGCCGGGTGTTGGTTCGTCGAATTCCAGTAATTATAACCTTGTAGAGTATTCGCTCGGTGCCGGAACTTTGACTGCTTACACCAACAACGGTGGCATTGGTGATATCCGGTTCGGAGCGGGCATCACCGCCGCCAATCTTCTGTTCCAGATCGACAGCACCAATGACCTTACGATCCAGCTGATGGATGGAAGCGGTAACCTCACGGGCGATTCGATCACGATTGCAGGGGCCATATATCAGTATCAGGGCGTCAAGAATTACATTCAGAACCTCAAGTTTGCGGATGGCACGACGATCTCGGATACCGTCAATCTTGCCAGTACCTGGTTTGGCAATGCGGCCAATACCAGCCTTGTTGGA
>NZ_JAAZQL010000023.1:0-2487 GCF_012275515.1 Novosphingobium sp. SG707 | reverse complement strand
CATCCAGAACCTCAAGTTTGCGGATGGCACGACGATCTCGAATACCGGCAACTTGACCAGCACCTGGTTTGGCAATGCGTCCAATACCACCCTTGTCGGAACGAACTGGGGAGCCAACACTTTCGTGCTGGGTACCGGTGGTGATACTGTGACTTTCGGCAATGGCAGCGCTCGATTTGGCGGGGCCAACAATTACAATCTGGTGGAATACGCAAGTGGTGATGGTGCTGCGAAGGTCAACCTTAACAACGGTGGCGTTGGTGATATCGGGTTCGGAGCCGGGATCACTGCCGCCGATCTTCTGTTCCAGATCGACAGCGCCAATGACCTCACGATCCAGCTGATGGATGGAAACGGCAACCTTACGGGTGATTCCATCACGATTGCAGGGGCCATATATCAGTATCAGGGCGTCAAGAATTACATCCAGAACCTCAAGTTTGCGGATGGCACGACGATCTCGAATACCGGCAACTTGACCAGCACCTGGTTTGGCAATGCGTCCAATACCACCCTTGTCGGAACGAACTGGGGAGCCAACACTTTCGTGCTGGGTACCGGTGGTGATACTGTGACTTTCGGCAATGGCAGCGCTCGATTTGGCGGGGCCAACAATTACAATCTGGTGGAATACGCAAGTGGTGATGGTGCTGCGAAGGTCAACCTTAACAACGGTGGCGTTGGTGATATCCGGTTCGGAACCGGCATCACTGCGAACAGTTTGGTGGTTTTGATCGATCAAAATACGCGGAACGTCGAACTGGCGCTTAAGGACGGTAACGGAGTCCTGACCGGCGACAGCATCATGTTGCTTGGCGAACTCCATAATGGGAATGGCCAGGGCGGCTACCTGCGGGACTTCGGCGCGCTTAAGTTTGCGGATGGCACAAGCATCAATCTTGGGGGAAATTATGTTTCCTCGACGGTAGGATATGTCGCGAATCTGAGTGGTTCGTCTAGCACGTCCGAGACGTTGGACGGTTCTGCAGGTTCGCTGAGCGTTGTCGGTGGCAGCGGTGGGGATACTCTGATCGGCGGTTCCGGCGATATTCTCTACGGTGGGGCGGGCGCCGATACGTTTGCCTTTCATGCCGGATTCGGTCCAGAAACGATCTATAATTTCACCGCGACGGGCAGTCAGCACGATGTGTTGCAATTCGATAGCAATATCTTCTCGGATTGGGCTCATCTCCTGGGCGCGACGCAGCAGCAAGGTAGCGACCTGCTCATCACCCTGGATGCCAATGACACTTTGCTCCTGAAGAACGTCGCCCTGGCAAACTTCACTTCCACGGATGCCAAGTTTATCTGAGAGGTCGTGCCCGCGAGTGCCAATTGACGATGAGGGATGAACTTTGTTCCGAGTTGGTAACACTTTGCCGAGGGCGCAACACCGGCCGCCCCCGGCGGCAAATTTGGTGAAATGTACCCTTTAAGCACTTTGAGGAACGCTGGAGATCCGCAAAACCCCGATCTAATAATTACAATCTGTTGGGAACCAGAAATTCGAGAATTTTGAGGTTTTTGTGGGTCTCCAGCTGGAGACCCGCAAAAACCGACTAATTTGACGGACGACAGGCTGTGGCGGGATGGCGTCGAGGGTATTGGTGCATTAGCGGGCTGCATTTGGGCGATATAGGGCATTTTATCCCAGCATTCCGGCCATTTTCCGGGATTTTGGGCAGATTCATGCCACGCTTTCGCGGTGTTCGTGGAAGATCAGCCGGTTGAAATTGTAGGCCAGGTTGCAAAGGGTTAGTTTCGCCTCTGCGCGGGCCAGGCCGATGGTGCGGATGAACAGGCCGAACCTGTTCTTCTGATGAGCGAACACATGCTCGACATGGGCACGGATCGAGGATTTGGCGGCATTGGCACGCGCGGTTGCTTTCGGCATGGGCTTGCCCTTGGGTTTGCGCCGATGGATGCGGGACGTAAGCATTCGATCCGACAGCCACTTCTCGTTGTGCTTTGAGCGATAGGCACTGTCGGCCCAGACCTCCGAACTGGTGTTGTCCGCGCTCACGACCTCCCGGAGCAGGCGCCCATCGGCTGCTGAGGCCGAAGTCACCGCCATCCCACGGATAAAGCCGAAGCGCCGGTCTATGCTGATGTGGGATTTATAGCCGAAGACCGGCAGGGCTATCATTGGCAGTGGAGTTCCATCCTCGCGATATCGGACTTTGCCGCCGATCTTGAGCGTCCAGCGCGCGTCGATGTCTTTCTGCATCGCCTTGTTCTTATTGTCTGGCCAGATCTCCTTGGCGCTCATTCCTGATTTGATCGCCTCCCGTTCGCCTTCGGTATTCCGTTGCTTTGGGGCAGGCACCAATGAGGCATCCACAATCTGCCCCGCCATCGGGATGTAGCCCTTCTTCTGGAGTTGCCAGTCAAACGTAACCGCCCGATTGCTACCGCAGCTTATAGGTCTTGACGATTTCGATGGTGGCAGGATCGGAGACAAAGTCCTGGAGGAATTGGTCCCATTCT
>NZ_JAAZQL010000022.1 GCF_012275515.1 Novosphingobium sp. SG707 | reverse complement strand
CGGAGCAAAGCCTGTCAGATAACGGCGGAATCGGGCGAGTTTTAGGAGTTGAAGCCGCGTTCCTTCACATTATCGACACCTCGCGATTACTGGAATTATGCTCACCTCGCCATAATTCCAGCCATGATCCGAGGTAATCGGCATGGCGCACGGTCGGGACAATGCCCAGCGCCGCACAGAGGAAAGCCGAACCCATTTCCGCCACCAGTTCCTCGCGGGCATAGTCCTTGCTGCCAAAGGGATTGGTGAGCTTGCGATTCAGCCGCGAGCCATGACCTGTGGCATGGCAAAGCTCGTGCAGGGCCGTGCGGTAATAATTGATCTGCTCAAAGAAGGCCGGTTGCGGGGGAACCTGCACATAATCGGCAGAGGGCACATAGAAGGCCTTGGCCCCGCCGATGCGGAAGGGCACGCCTGAGGCGGTAATGACTTCCTCGGCCAGCGGCACGATCTCACGCTCAGGTAAGGGCGCAGGATCACCGAAAAGCTCTTTGCCCTGCCCTTCGCCCAGCCCCTCGCATTGCGCGACATTGAAGACGGTAAAGCGCTTGAGGAAGGGAACAGACCTTGCATCCTCGCCGCTCTCCTGCGCGCGCGCCTTCTCGGCCTGCGGGGTGAAACGGTCGGCATAGACCACGGTCACGCCCTTCTCGCCCTTGCGGACATTGCCGCCTGCTTCCAGAGCCTGCCGAAAGGTCAGCCAGCCTTGGGAAGGATAGCCTCCCTCGATCACGCTGCCCCAGAGCAGCAGAACATTGACGCCTGAATAGCTTCTGCCGGTCAGCGCATTGTGCGGCAGGGCAGGACATAGGCCACCCTGCCCCGCACCATCCACCGTCCCCCATGGCTGCCCCCATGGAAAGCGCCCCGCCTCAAGCTGGGCGATGATCTTGGCCGTCACTTCATCGTAAAGCGAATTACGGTTCCCGCCGCGCGGCGCTTCACCCTCGCCCGCAGCACGACACTTGCTTGTCTGACGCATGGTATCCTCCTTGCGCCACCCCAAACCAACATTGGCTTCCCATTGGAGCGTGGGTGGGCGGCACCAGCGCCGTTCAGGGCGGGACCACAGGGCCGGGCTGCACCTTTGGCCGCAACAACGTGGAGGAGCCGGGCAGAAGGCACGGCTTGCAGCCCGGACGGGACCGCCCAAAAGGGCGCGCCGCCCACCCGCGCTCCGAGGGGAAGGCCACACCAACGCCGCCGCGCAGCAGCGCGGCGTCAGCAGTGAGACTTCAGATCTTTGGACAAAGGATCGTCACCCGCAGGGACGGAACGCAGATAGGCGGTCCGGGGGCGCCAATGGCGACCTAGAGCCTGATCATGGACGGCGCGGAAGCGGCGGGCAGGATGGCCCAAACATCGTCACCCTTGCCGACCAAAGACCTTTTCTTTGCGAGGTGGATCCAGCCGAAGCCGGGAAATGGCACCAGTCTGAACTCTGAAATTTCGGTGTTTGCCAAATTAACGGCTTAGCGCCAATTTGTCCTCAGTCCTAGGACAGCGGACAAACGAGCTCGCCATGAAAAGCCAAGATATCGTTATATTGCTCAAGCTCGTAAGCCTGGAGGACCAGATCAGGCAGGGCTGCCTTGATGAACCGCCCGGCTCCGACCCGTTTGCATTGCGAAACCTGGAAGGTGCCTTGGGCATCAGCAAAACAGAGATAGGCGCATCACTGCGGCGCAGCATCACTGCGACATTGGCGATTAAGCTCAAAGATCGCCCCAAGGTGAACCGCCGTAACCTGACCAAATTTGTCCAGCACGGGCTGAAATACGTGTTCCCCGTCAAACCCGGCGCACCGCAGCGCGGCGTCGCCACCGGCTTTGCCGCGCCCATGCTCAAAGGGCAACTCGTCAGCTCCAGCGCGGATATTTATGTGTGGCCTCACGCCGAAGGAAACCAGCGAGGCTTGGCAATAACCCCCTTGTTCAAATCTGTGCCCGAGGCGGCTCTCAAAGATGAGAAGCTTTACGAATTTCTGGCACTGATCGATGCGATCAGACTGGGCAATCAGCGCGAGGCAAATCTCGCCCAGGACCTATTTGAAGTACGGATAAACCGTTCATGAGCGTTCAAGGCGAACTTCTCGCGATGCTGGAAGCTGTTGCCGAAGCCTTGGGGGATGATCTGTGCCGGAAGATGGTGTCGGTGGGCTAGGCGTACGTAAGCCCCTAAGAACCTCGTACGGCAGTTGTCTGAGTCTAATCCGCAGATAGCCCCACCGCCAAGAGCGTCTGGCGAAGATCATCCTCGAAGCGATCAAACCTGATACCGCAGGACCATATCTCACAACCACCAGCCGCCCGGCCCAGATAACGGGCGTCGAAACCCGCTTCGCTCGGGAAGATCAGGAACGCCTTGGTAGTATGATACGCAGATGCGTGACAAAGCAACTCATGCACATCGGCGCTGGACGGCCAATGCGACAGGTCCTTGTATTTCGCATCAGCTATCGCGACTGTGTTGGCGGCGTTCCGGATCACTACGTCGGGGTTCGCCGCATAACGGCCGGAGGAGGGTTGAAACAATGGGGGCCGCCGCACAGCCTTTTCCACCCGATAAGCATTGCCCAAGAGCTTGCCCAGCGAACTGCGAACCGCAGTTTCGAACTGCGTCTCCAAATTGACGAACCAAGAACGGCCAATTGTCCGATTCCAGTCGTCCGCTCCACCGAAGCCCGAGGAATCGAGCACTGCCGCAGCAAGCGTCCCCGCTTCACCGATGGGCGAATCCGAACCGTATTGCGCCGATGCGTCGGCCGCCGCCGCGAAGAGCGCATCGCAGGAGGCCCGCAGGACGTTCGAGAGACATTCTTCAAGAATGCTTGCCAGCGCTCGGGCCGAAGCCAGATCCCGCCGAGCGATCGGTACGGTTTTGGAAATGCGTTCGATCTGCCGAAGTGCGGCATAGATGGTGCGGTTGAACGGAACGTCCGCTGTCACCACGCTTCTCACAAAGGCTGCCTGATGCCGCATTCCCTTTGAGTGGAGGCGTGCGGTCCCCCTGACGTCCAGGCGACCGCCGACCAGCGTACCCCTGTCCGGCCGGCCGGCATAATCGATGAGCTTATGGCCGCTCAGATATCGGCGAGCCGCCCCAATAAAGAGCGCGATCAGAAGAGGCGTCGAATATTTGTCTGGGGTTACCGGTGCCTGCGTAGGCGTCGTCGTCAGCGTCTTGGCGGAACCCAACGACAGAAGCGTGGCGAACGACCCATCGAACTTCTCAGAGATCTCGAGCACTTCACCGCCGATGATCGCTCGTCCGACATAGCATGCGCCCCTCAGCTGCCATCCGCCTTCCTTCCGCGATTCCGCACTCAAGATCCCGGCATTGACCAACTTCCAGAACTCCTTCTCCCGCGAAAGCCGCGTCCAATCGGCGACGCCGATCAACGTCGTCCCGCGCTCGGGAACGGAAATGGTCACTGGCCAACGACTTCAGGCTGCGGCGTTCGGTACGATGCGTCCTTCCAAGGATAGGCGGCCGCAATCACCTCCGAGAATGGATGAGGGTCCAGCAGCGGACGATAGAGCATCCGCCGCAATCTCTGATGCCAAAGCGGAGCGAGGTCTTCCTCATTGGAAACCTCTGCAAATACACCGTGACCGAAGGGCATCAACGTTTCGAAATCGTCGGGAAAGGCCTCTCGACAGTTGGCAAATACGCGGCTGAGCGGTTCGGCGACATGCTCCGGTAGTCCGTTAGCCGACAACATTTCCATGAGCTGTGCGATATCTGGTGGAAAATCGATAATTCGGAGCCGCCGCAGCAACGCATCGTCGATGTCGATTGCCGACCGATCCACGGGATTGAAGGTGGCAAGGATCGTCAGGTTCGGCGCCACCCTGACGGCTCGGCGGCTGAACATTGTATAGAATTGCCGATCGCGATGCTCGACATAGGTCAGCAGTTCGCCGAGAACTGAAGATAAATTTGCCCGCGTGAGTTCCTCAACGAGCAGGACATAGCGAAGCTCGCCGTCTTCCGTCGCCAACTCGTTCCATTCCATAAAGACGCCGCTCGCGGCCGAAACGGCCCCGCCGGCCTCAATCCGCAGACCTTCGACGAATTCCTCATAGCTGAACGAAGGGTGGAACTGGACTTCCCGCACGCGGGTCGGCTCGGCAGCATGCCGCTGTGCGGCGATGGCGGCGATGAAGCTCTTCCCGGTGGCCGGAACGCCGGCAAGCGCAATGATCGATGTCTCACCATAGTTTTCGCAAGCACGAACGACATTCGCTATCTGATCTTCGGTCGCCGGTCCGTAATTGCTCATCTGAGATCCTTTGGGAGTCCGGCGTTCGCCGAGATGTAACGCACGTAGTCTGCCTCGTTTGCGAAGTCCCAATGCCGATGCACGATGGATGCAGCGTCGCGCAAGACCCGCCGATTTCGTGGTGGTATTTCATAATGGCCAGAAGCAGAGGTTCGCTTGTCGGTAATGAGGGTCCAACCGAATGACGCCCAGGACATCCAAACCAAGATCCGGTCGTTCTTTGCGGCTTCCGACACCGTTTCATCGCCAAGCAGGGATATGTCCTCCGCTTCCCGCGCCTCCCGTATGGCGCTGATGGCGCGATCCAGATCCCTTTGGTTCCTTGTTTTCAGAATGGCCCGATTGAGCTCGTCAGAGGAAATGCGGAAGTCCAGCGCCAGCATCGCGCGCCAAATGAATGCGAAGGGGAATACCCGAACATCCTCGTCGTAATTCCTTCCCTCCCGCATGGGCGTCCGCAATTGGCAGGCCGCGAGCGCCTGCGCGGCATGGCGCCCGAGCACCAGGGAGTTCTGCGGTTTCAGCAGCGGCCTCCACCGGGCCACGGCATTGCCCAGATCTGTAACGGCGAGGCGCCCGATTACAGGATCCTCGTATAATAGGCCGATCGTGCGATAGAGCTGCCGCAGATCGCGGTATCGTTTCGGATTTGGCTGCTCGCCCGGCACCGCAGCCCGGGCGTGGTCGTAGTGAAGCTTGGCCAGCACTTCCTCGGCAGTATCGCCAGCACTGGCAAGCATTACGTCAAGATTGTCAGGCGACCGAAGCGGGTCGGGAAAAAGACGAAAGCTTGAGCGAAAAGAACAGCTCCAAGTCACAGTCTAAACCCCATTACCCCTGTGAACTCTGTCTGCGGAAAAGACGATGTGTGTCAAGCCGTTTGAAGGCTTGGACTTGTTGCAAGAACCTCTATGGGATCATCGCAGACTTGCATATGCAGAAATCGAAGCGCCGCCGCGCCCACGGCTTGCGCCAAAGGCGGCGGAACGGCATTGCCGATCAGCGCGGCGATTTCATCCTGCGTGCCTAGAAACACATGGTCGTCCGGGAAACCTTGAAGTCGCGCACCTTCGCGTAAAGTTATGTTTCGATCCTGCTCTGGGTGAGCGAAACGCCCGCGGGTAAAGCTGTCGAAGCGCGCGGTAATGGTTGCCGCCGGCTTGTCGAACGAGAGACGACCGTACACGCTCCGATGACCGATCCGCGCAGCACCGTCCTTATGGGCATTGACGCGCAGTTCTACTGGCAGGTCCTCAAAGCCACCTCCTGGCGGAATATACCGCAGGCGACGCAGATTCAACTCCGACAACTTCATTCGGCGATGCAAAGGATCTCCCGGAAGCGGCGAATGATCCTGGGGTGGTTCCGGCAGGTCGCCAATGGCGCTGCGTACTGAATGCGGTTCCGCGGTGATTGGCTCGGGAAACGCGAACTCGCCCTTCATAGCGTTCGGCCATCCGACTACGATCACGCGCCGTCGCATTTGCGGCACCCCATAATCCGACGCGTCCAAAATCTTCCAGGTCAGCGAATAACCCGCCTCAGAAAGCAGGCTTTCAAAGCGGCGGAAATGATCTCGCCCCCGATGACCAAGAAGCCCGGGCACATTCTCCATGATGAACAGCTTAGGGCGAAGGCTGATCACGGTTTTTCCGAAACAAGCCACCAGATCGTTGCGATCGTCGAAATTTTTGCCGATGCGCTGAATCGAGAATCCCTGGCAGGGCGGGCCACCCACGACGACATCGACCGGCTTGTCGAGCCCCATTTCAGCCAGCTTCGCCGCATCCAGGTCACCCGCATCGGTCAGCCAAGCGTCATGGTCAAAATTTGCTCGATAGCTACGGATGGCCGGTTCCCAAGAATCGACGGCTCCCACGACCTCAAAGCCCGCAGCTTCAAGGCCGCGCGTAAGACCGCCGGTTCCACAGAAAAGGTCGAGTGCTCTAAACGTCATGCGGCTTCCGAGCGGTGTGCGGCTCCGGCGTCAGCGATCGACCGGTGCCCGGCCTTGATTGCCGGAATCATTCGCGAAAACGACGGACCGATCGGCCCAACGATGTCGCGTCGTTCGTTCCCGACCACAAAGTCAGGCGACAAAGCCTCGGCCACGTACGTCGCGAGCGACGCGGCGAACATCGGCGGCACAGCGTTCCCGACCTGGCGGAATCGGCTGTCGAAGCTTCCCTCGAAACGATAGTCGGACGGGAAGCCCTGCAGAAGTGCGGCTTCGCGGATCGATAGGCCGCGATGCTGTTCGGGATGAACGTAGCGACCGCTCGCAGGATTGCGCGAATAGGCGGTCATCGTGATGGCGGGACGATCCCACCAGAGCCGGCCATAAACATCCTCATAGGCTGCACGTCCCTGCTTCGCCGCCGCCCGCCTTAGACAGTCGGGCCCGACATCGATGGGCCTGCTGCCTCCGTCGATCGGCACTCGCCTGATCGTCTCGACCGTCGCTGCGCGGTGACCTGCTGTCACATGCATAGGATCGCCGGGAGCAGGCACCCCTGGAAGAATTGCAGGCAGTCGACCGATCGCATCGCGAACGGTTCTATACTCACCGCGCGCAAGGAAGCCCTTCGGCATACCAACCGGCTTGCGCATTGCGATCAAAAGCGCGCGAAACCGATGCTGAGGGACGCCGAATTCGGCCATGTCATGGATGGCGATCCGAGACTCGTAACCTGCCTTCGCTAGGAGCCGGCGGGCTTCGGCCACGAGCGGCCAGTATCGGTCAGTGAGGATCTCGGGAACATTCTCCGCGATAATCACGTCGGGCTGCACCTCGGCCGCGATCCGGGCGAATGCGACGAACAGGGAGTTGCGAAGATCCCCATTCCCGCTCGCGTTTCGATGCGAGGAGAAGCCCTGACAGGGCGCGCAGCCGATCATCACCAGCGGGGCTGTGGGCGACTGCCGGCACGAATTTATGAGTTGCTTTGTACCGGACAGGTCCTTCGACAGATCGAAGACATCCCTCTGTTGGGCCACCGGGCTGAGATTGGCCTTATAGGTATCGACCGCGTCGGCATCATTATCGATTGCGAGCGCCAACCTATAAGTTGGCGAGATGCCGTTAACGGACAGGAAGCCGGCCGAAGTGCCACCGCAACCTGCGAAGAAGTCGACGACGTCGATGCGCCCCGGGGCCGCAGCTTTGGCAGCAAGCCATCGAGAATCCATTCCCAGCGCGGCAGACCGAACGTCCAGCCGCGAACTATCTTCGACCATGGAATTCCCCTTTATCGCCGCCTGTCGAATAGAGACGGCTGCTCATCAAATTTCTCGTGATCTAGGTGATCGCGAATCAGGCGTGCGATCAGCGTGCTCTTCTTGAAGCCACGCACCCGACAGTAGGCGTCGAACCGCCTTGCCTCGCCAGGCTCCAAAAGAACGGAAATTTTTGCGCTATGCTCAGTCATACGCACTTCTGCTGCCTAGTTCTCATTTGTACTCATTTTGTGCCAAAGGTCAAGACCGTTCGGCGCCTCACTCGGCCTCAACGTCGAACGTGCTCGGGCACAGCTGTCCGGCACAATCAGCGGGCAACGGAACAACGGGCGTCTCGGACGGTACGCTCTGCCGGTGGAATAGCGAGCCGCACGCCTTGTCGGTTGTTTGAAAGGCACGTGGGCGAGGCCGATCCGCGATACCGTCACACCCATTCTTCAAGCTACCGTGAGCCGTATGCACTACTTCGGGAGCAGGCCAGCGATGAACGTCACGACGGGTGTGGCGGCGGCGATCACGCCAAGCAGCGATACATATCCGATGCTTGTCCGAAACCCGTAGACGTCGGGAAGACGGGCGGGACTTTGTCCGTTCACCGAGAGCGACCGCGCATCAAACGCCAGTACCCCGACAAATAGTAGGAACAGCGCCAGCGGCACCATGCGCGACAGCTGAATCCCGTCTGTGGTCGAGAACAGGCTGCTGATGCCGTAGGTCAGCAGCACGCCTGCGAAGAACACGAGCGCTTTCACGAAGCCATCGTCCCCCCGGATCCGATGAAAGCTGAACCCGAACAGAAATCCCAGCATGAGCCATAGGAAGCTGGCGTTCATCAGCGTGCCAGCGAACAGCAGGAGGCCTGAAACGCCGATCACGGGGCTATCCACGAAGGCCGTCTGCGCGCCGGCTCCGACGGTATGCGCGATCGTGTAGTTCGGATCCGCCAGTGCTGCGCTGGCGAGGTGCGCCCATTGCTTGAGAGGACCCTCGATCTCCGGGCCACGAAGCGACGAGACGAACTGGAGCACCGTTCCAAAGCAGAGCCCCATGAGCGCCCCGAGCGCGCCGTTCTCGAGGGGCGACTTGCCCGGACCGTATTCAAGCAGACGCTTCTTTGCCTCGTTTGGCGAAACGCCAAGTTCCTCCGTCCCCTTCTGCCGCGCGGCGTTGATCGCGGCGCGCTGCGTCATCAGCGCATCGTATTCGAGGGTCGCCGCTGAATACTGTCCGTCGACCGCCTTGCGGCGGGCATCGAACAGCATCTCGTCCGAACGCAGCTGGACGAGGCGGCGCGCGGTGCCAGCATCGGCCCGCTTGTTAGGTAGCTCGGTCCCATCGTCAACCACCAGCCGCTGGAAGGCGAACCAGCCGACAACCACCGCGATGGCGGTGGACAGGAACTCGCCCGTCCAGAGCGCTAGGTATCCGGCGAAGAGCCCGGCTAGCAGGTCAACCTCCTCGGCGTTGAAAACGAACATTCCGAGCGGTTCGGTCCGGTCGCCCTCGGGAGCGTAGGCCCGCAGCATGCTTATCGCCGCGACCGCCGCCACGGCGAGGCCAAACGACTGGAAGATGCCGAGTATCTCGATGATCCCCATGTCGGCCGTCGCGGCGTTCACATCGGGCGCGATCAGGCGCGGAAGCGCGAAGAGGACCGATAGGACGACGATCACTGTCGTCGTAGCGTAGCGCCAGATCCACTCCCGCCAACGGTCGCTCACGATATCGCGGAGCACCCCCCTGAAAGCTACCAGCAGCATGGCGTAAACCGTTACCGGCAGGACGCCGTAGGCCAGGAACGACACCAAAGAGATCGCGGCCGCGTAATTTAAGTCGCTGGACTGCCCCATCGCGATGCGCGCGGCCTCGACGGCGTAGCTCACGAGCGGCAGGAGCACAGCGAAGCAGCCCGCGAGTGCGCTCTCGCGTATAAAGCCGCACTGGCCCGATAGAGCGCGCAGCGCCCAGGCCAGCGGTATCCATGCGGTCAGGAGACCCATCGTGATTGCGGCGAACGTGACCGCCGGTACGTCCGACGGTTCCGCCGCGCCGTCGAGCAGGAGGTGCGCGCCCGATCCGGGGACATTCATCTGCCACGGCGAGGTCTGGATCAGCAGTAGCGCCAGCAGCGCGGCGGCGGCCACCAAGGAGGCCAGCGGCCAGATGACTGAGCCGGGGCCCCTCTGCCTGACGGCGTCCCCGCTCTCCTTGGCGCGCATGAATGGCAAGAGGACGAAGGAAAGGGCTATCGCCGCAGGGGTGAAGGGGTCTAGCCAGACTGTGCCGCCGTCCGCTCGCGACTCGCCTAGGAGGCTCCACACGTCCAGGGCCCGCATCGCTTGGTAGAAGATCTGGAAGAAGAACGGTTGCGAGGCGGCCGCGAGCGCCAGCAGCAGCAGGGAGTAAAGCCCCGCAAGCACGGTCCGCCGCTTGTCGGTCAGGCTGTCCGGGAGGCTCGTAAAGCGCCTGATGACCAAGATCAGCAGGATGATTGGAGTGCCGGCGGCGATACCCGACATGAGCGCCAGCAACCAGCTTGGGAGCGATCCGATTGCGTTGCTCCACGCCAGCCCAATCGGCGAGGGCGAGTTGGCCGCTGAGGCCGAGCCGATCAGGCGCGCGTTGACGGTGCGCGTGAATGCCGTGACGTCAGGGTCGACCTGAAGGTTCGCGGGAGTGCCGGTGGAGGTTCCGCTGAACGACACGTCGTCGGCGCCGCTGACACGCGTCGGCGGGCGGGAGTAGCTCACGCTGTCGCCGAACCCGACGAACCTGAGCGTGTCCGTCGGAGCTGTAGGGAAGCCGATCTCCCGGCGGCGGACAAGCGCCGGGGGAGAGCTGACGTGCGCGGCGATGTCGATGCATTGGGCAGTGCTCCTGACCGACAGCGTATCCCGCCCAGGTTTAGCCATGGCCATCGCGCTATCCAGTTGCACCCCTGTCACCCGCATCACCAGCTCGGGCGGCGAGATCAGGCCCGACACGGCCCACCGTCCAAGTGCGCTGTCGGTCGGCACGCAAGCCTCGGTGTCAATAGCGATGCTTCCGTCGTTGGCCCGCGAGAGCGTCGCGACCCGCTTGAAGAATTCCGGGGTAAGCTCGATGAGGCCGGGAGGGGCCTTGTCGATATTGACGAAGCCGAATCCGGAATCGTCCACTTGGACGTGGTGCTGGTCGTCGATCCGGTGCAGGTCGCCGGGATTGCCCTCGTATAGCAGCTTCGCGCCTTTCCCGTCCTTCCATCCGCCGACCAGGCGCGGGTCGCCGGAACCTGAACCGACGGTGACGCGGATCGGGAATCCGAGCTGCGGGTCTTGGAACTCGCCGAACATCGTCGGCCAGTATGAAGGGAGAGCGTTATGGAACCGGATACCGAACCCGGCCATGTCCGACCGGGCGACGGCGACGATGTTGGTGCCGGGATGTAGCTGGATGTCGCTGAAGCGTATCTTGGCCTTGCTCGTCGACCGAGTCGCGACCAAGCCACCGTTGACTAGGAGCGACACCGCTTGGCCGCCGGGGGCGGTCGCAACAAACTCAACGCGCTGCGTCCCTTCACCCTCGCAGATCTGCAGGTCGCGCGCCTGCCCGACCTCGTCGAGATTCTGCGCGAGGGGTGTAGTCTCGATCGTCCTGCCGCATCCGGTAACACTGACGAGGACTGGAACGTCGTCGCGCAGGCCCATCAGTGCCAGCCCCCGAAGGGCAACCGTGTTCGCGATCTGGGTGATGGCCATGAAGCACATGGCCGCTGTAAGCACCTCGAGCACAGTGATCCAGGTGCGTCCGCGGATTGCCGCCACAGTCATGCACCCAGACCTTCCACGAGGCCTTGGCGCTCAGAGGAGGGCACGCTAGCTTGCCGCGTCGCGCGAGCGCTATCGGTCGCTGCAGTCGCCGTGCGATCAGCCATTTCGTCCCGCCCCCCTGTCGCACCCGCGCCATGTGATTCTCGCAGCGCCCGCCATCGGGAACCGATGCCTGTTGAAGAGAATGTCGCGAATACCACGGTATGTAAATCGCGATTCCGCGACAATGGATCAGTAGTGAAGAAGTCGAGAGGTCTTCGCTTGAAGCAAGGAAAACTCGGATCTTTCGAGCAAAGAAACCACTGTCCGCACGAGCGGAAAGTAGCCGATGCCTAGACTTTATGCGCCCTCCCTGGGGACCACACCTTCTAAGCCTTGTGGACGGGGCCTAAGGGCGGCGAGGCGAGTTCACGGTCATGTCGCGCATGCGCGACCATCTCTCTCCGAGTAGCTGCAATGGCGATTGCTTCGCAATACAGGCGGATCGCGCGGCTGGCATCGTCGTTCGCCGGGACCGGAAAGGCAATGCCCTCTGGCGAGACGTTCGAATCGAGAATTGCAACGACCGGGATGCCGAGCACGTTGGCTTCCTTGATCGCCAGTTCTTCCCTGTTGGCATCGATCACAAACATTACGTCCGGGATACCGCCCATGTCGCGGATACCGCCGAGGGACAACTGGAGCTTATCGCGCTCACGAGTAAACTGCAGCACTTCCTTCTTAGTCAGGCCGTGCGTGTCGCCCGAAAGCTGCTCTTCCAGCATCGTGAGGCGCTTGATCGATTTCGAGATCGTTTTCCAACTAGTGAGCATGCCGTTGAGCCAGCGGTGGTTGACGTAGTGTTGACCGCAGGCGCGCGCGGCCTGAGCGATCGGCTCCTGCGCCTGGCGCTTGGTGCCAACGAACAGTACCTTGCCGCCGTTTTGGACAGTTGCCGAGACGAAATCGAGCGCGCGTGCGAACAGCGTCACCGTCTGCGACAGATCGAGGATGTGAACGCCGTTGCGGACCCCGAAGATGTAGGGCTTCATCCGGGGGTTCCAGCGGTGGGTCTGGTGGCCGAAGTGGGCGCCAGCTTCGATCAATTGATGCATGCTGACAATCGGCACCCCTTTTTCGACGGGAAGCAGATCGGCATCAGGTGGGAGCGGCGGGGTCGGAGGCGAGGGCGGCACGCCGCTGGCGTATGCGCGGGGCATGCTCGTGATCGCCGCTGGCGTGGTGGAGCCTAAGAGCAAGGCGAAAATCCGCTTGGCGGCGCCGGACCGCCGACCCGAGGCGGACCCCGCGTCTCTCTCGGGCCGGAGAGGAGGCCGCGCTGGACGACCGTCCGTCGCCTCGGTCCATGCCTCGGACAGCCGGTCGTGCCATTTCACTATCACATCTTTATGCCAGCCAACCTCGGTCGCGTAGGCGGCTAGGAGGCTGAGCCCCTGCCGCTTCGAGCTGTACAGCAACCGTTGGAACAGCCCGGCTGCCATCGCTGCCGCCAAGACGGGCGTGGCGGTCTCCGTCGACAAGCCAGCGTCGATTATGGCCTCGTCGAACGCCCGTCGGTTTCGTGCGATGGCAGCCTGGTGCCCGTCGATGTGCGAGAGCAGCGTTGCCAGCCTCGGTTTAGCCATTGCCAGCCCCCGATACCGCTCAATGGCGACTTCGGGTGGGAGAGGAGCTGAAGCGAAATTGTTCTTCAGGTAGACTTCAAGCCCGCGATCCGCCTCAAGCAGTCCCTCTAACCGGGTGGCAGCGCGCTCAGCGATGTCATCCTCCTCCTCTGCGTCGAGAATCATGATGAGCCGTCTCAACGCAAGGTCACGCGCGCGTTCGACCGCAAGCCTCTCGAGTGCGGCGGAAGGGTCAACGTCGCGCAGCACGATCACGTCGCCTGCCCGCCCGAACAGCCTCGCCACCTCGTACGCCGGCAGTCGCTTGACGGCGCCGTCGACACGCATGACGTCCGCCCCGTCGCCAGTCGGACGCGCGAGGAGGCCAAGTCGGCCCGAGATCAGCACCGCATCATCCAAGCTTCGTCTCCGAGATCGGAATGTCCCGTCTAGCAAGTCGACGCTTAACGCTTTCCCAATCGAGTTCCTGGTCCTCGTCGAAGCGACTCACATCCACGGTCACCTTCGCGAATGCCGTCGGCGCCACCGCTCCAAAGATGTGAACCTCGATGAATTCTGTGTCTCCCCGCCCGGGATCGTCTTCCAACAGAATGCTGGCGAACGCGTCCGCCTTGGTGTCTGCATGGATCTTGCTGTGCAGCTTGACGACCGCGAGCTCCGCTCGGCGCGACCACGAGGCCCTGTACCCTGGGGGTACGATCTCATCAGGTGCGAGCGGTTTATCCTTTAGGAAGGAGAACGGGTTTTGCCAGAAAACTGTCGCCCGAACCGCGATCCGGTCCGGAATGAGCGACACGTGGCAGCCGCCGTACCACCCCGAGCCGCGGTCAGTCAGCGACAGCGCCGCGTAATTAATTTCCTCATAATATTGCGGGTTCACCTTCCCGTCGTTCGCACTGCGGTTCATGTCCCACTTGTTGTCCTCAGCGACCCGGCTGCCAGCGTCGCGAGACTGCTTATAAAAACTGACCCACAGCTTGTTGGCGCTGACGATCGAGAGCAAGTCGACCGGAGCCATGACGGTCACGGCGGTGGACTTGGAGCACGCCAGCTCGAACTCGTTAAGCACGGCGCGGCTGCCGTCCGCGTCGGCCAGCGCGAAAGCGGTTCGGGCACGGGCATCAAGCGCGGCGACCTCTGCCGGGTCGTCTGCGTAACGCACGTTCGGATAGCCGACATCCGTGTGGCCGCAACCCGCGCAGCGCATCGCGGCGAACGCGATCTCGTCGTTGCAGTCTTTGCGCGGGCAGATGACGGGAGAGAGATGCATCATTTAACCATATAGACATTCTGCACAATGCCAATCTGGGATTACAGGGACTGGTACGAAAGCCCCTAAATGAACAGACAGCAGCTACTATGGGACGCGCTGGTACTCTGAATAGCCGCACTTAAAGCAGTAGAAATCAACAAGGCGAATCGAGCGGAATGGCTGGTGTTGGTAGATTGTGTTGGAAACCCGCCACTGAGATCGAGGGTAGTGTCAGCTTAGGCCCGATCCGGAGGGCTCGTCCCGGTGATGCGGGCGCTGGGGTGGCTGACATCGGGATCAGCTTAGCCATTTTGCGGAGGTTTAGAGCGGCGGCGGCGAGGAGGAACTCGTCTCTTGCGCAGTTTGGACCTCGCAGGCGCATGCGGTCAAGTTTGAGGATTCACTTGAGGTGGGCGAACATCCACCGCATCACTTCAAGTGTGGGGAGGCAGCTTTTCGTTCAACCAGCTTTAAAACCGGCGTAGAGCCAATAGCGAACGTTCCGACAGCCGCCCGGGTGAGGCTAATCAGACGCGCGCGCTCACGCCAGCCTATTGACCGCCTTTGAGACTTCCTCTTCACTGCGGATAATTACAAATGACTGTTACTTCTGCGTCCGCGCGTGCTGTATAGGATGCGTAGATGGCGACCACGGAGGGACAGATGGCCCTGGGCGAGAAGGAATGGCATGAGCATGCGGCGCTGATCGGTCGGGTGACCCTCGCCTGGAACCAAAATGTCCACCAACTGCTCCGTGTCCTTATCCATCTTACGGGGATTGAATCTCCGGTCGCCGATGCGATCTTCTTCAGTCCGCAATCGGACAGCGCGCAGCGCAAGCTGATCAAGCGCGTCGCGGAGGCGGTCGAACTCGGCGAGCAATACCGCGCATCCTTGGAGAAGATCCTTAAAAGGCTCGAAGAGGTGTCGTCGGGCCGCAATCTCGCGACTCACGTCATCTTCGGTATCTCGGCGTTCGATCCCGAGACCAACCATTGGGGCGCGACGGTCGTGCCGACGCTCAATCCGCCCCAAGACTCGAGGCTGCAGCCCGATTTCACCGCGCAATTCCAAGCCGTGGAACAGAAGCTCCACGCGCTCCACCGCGATCTTGAGAACCGGCTAATACATACACCCTTTCCGCCGCGCAGCTTCGACGGCCCACCGCTCCCGAAGGCCGCCGCGGCCGCGATCCAAGCTCGGATCGCCGAGCTTGATGCCGGATCCGGTGATGAGGGGCAGCCGATGTCGATGTGAATTGGCAGCCTTGCGCCCGCCAGTTCCTCGAGATAGTCGATTCGGACGCTAGGATATTCGTCGTAGGCCCGCAGGGCAGCGACTTTTGCGGGCAACGTAGCGACCCACTTGCGGTCGAGGCAAAAATTCTTGGCTGACCGCCAAGAGTGGGTTCCCTGATGCAAATACGACAGCGAGGTGGCGCCCGGCTTTGATCAACTATCCACGATGGATGAAAGGTCGCTCGTCTGGTCGCCCGGCCCGCAAAAAGACGCTCAGCATCCAATGTATGTTCACGTGGCAACGCCCATGCGCCATATTGTGAGGATGGCCAACAAACGAATCGATCCACGCCTGCGTGCACAGTTTAAGGAGACAGCGCGGATTATCATCAGTCGTGATCGTACGGCGCGTAAATTTGGATCGACCCAGAATACCGTCGGCGACATTGAACGCGCATTGGTTCAGGCGTTCCAGCTTGGCCAGGAGATAGGAGACAGCTCTTTCGCGCCGCCCAGACCAGATCATCTGGGGATTAGCTGGGAGGAGGTAAACCCTCGCGGTCGCGAAGTGCTGAGGGGCCTGTCATATGGCTCCAGCGACTACGGTATCGAAGATGCAATCGGCATGCAGAGTATGGAATTGGACGGTCGGACCCGCTGGGTGAAAATTTATCCCGACGGCCGCGTAAGCGATCATACAGTCGCCTCAGGTAGCGTGGATCCATTGGTACGTCTCGGCCTCCTTACGTCGCATGGAGACGGATTGCTGGTCCTTACGCCGAAGGGACGCGCAACCTGTGAGGCCTATTGGCGCCGCCGAGCAGCAAGCGATCTGACTCTGCCAAAGGAGAGCTTGCGAGCTTGATCTAAACCGAGCGGCTAAGGCTATGAACGATCCAAGCCAAGGCAGCAGAGATCAGCGGAACCCCCAAATTTGGTCGAGGCGAGGATGTCGGCGTGAAAAAGGTGTAAAATGCGCCAGGACAGAGCTTTGCGTGTAGCTTCCGACTTGACTTGAAGCCGCGATATCTTTCAAAAGTCACGTGATGAAACAGAGCGTTAAGATGGACCCGGTATGACTCTCGATATTCGTGGAAGCCGGAAGAACACCAAGCTCAGTTCTAACAAATATGTCGTGATCGACGAGCTAATCTCAAATTCGATCGACTCGTTTTTGATCCGTAATCACAATGATGGCACGGCGCGCTCCCTTGAAATCACAATCACGATCAATCTTTTCGAGGCAGATCTCTTCCCAGACATTATGGATGTCGCGATCTCCTGTACGGACAACGGCTGCGGCCTCGGCCCGGAACAGATCGACGCCTTCCTGACCAAAGACACATCCTACAAGGACGACCTGACGATTGCTGGCATCGGCAAGTGCAAAGGCGCTGGGCGGATCCAGTATTTCCTGAGCTTCGAGGAGGTCGGGGTCAAGAGCACCTATCGCGAGGGTGATCAGGTTTTGACGCGCGACCTGCCACTCTCGGGTGGCCGTAAGAAAATCGATCTCGCCGATTTCACCATTGCTCAAGGCGATGAGGAGGACATCGGCACCACAATCATCCTACAGGGCCTGCGCGATCAAGCACGTGACCGACTTAACCGCTCGGAAAGCCTTAGCGAGGCATTTTCCGCGATCAACATCCGCCGTCACATGCTCATGGCATTCCTGCAGCGACTGGTGAGCCTGAAGGCGGAACTCGGCGACTTTAAAATCATCTTCCAGACCGTCCACCCGACCGGACGAAGCGAAGAGGTCAGCCTGGAGCCTTCGGACCTACCGCCCGTGACGGATAGAAGGTCGATTCCCATCGAGGAGCGTGACCCGCAGAGCGGCGCCTATCTCCGATCAAGCAAGATCTTCAATCTAACACATTACAAGCTGAGCGACGAGCATTTCGACCTGCCCCGCAACGCAATTTCTTTCTGTGCTAAATCTTCCCCGGCGATGGACATCACGCGCCGCTATCTCAGAACCCAGGCCGAGCAGAACGGTGCAGTGCGCGGCTTTCATCACATCGTGCTGATCGAAAGCGACGTCCTCGACCGCCGCGTAAACGAGCAGCGCGACGGTTTCGACGGCATTCCCGAGGAAATTCCTGCCGGCGACATGTTTATCGACGAGACGGTCTCATTCGAGGCAATCTACGAGGCGATTGACCCTATCATCCAGTCGATGGTGACACCATCGGGTTGGAGCAAGGATGTGATCATTCAGGACGTGGAGGAAAAATTCGGTGTCCTCTCGACGATGATTTCCGACACTGAGACCCGCGTCAATTACGGCGACACCGCCCGATCAGTGGCCGAGCGCGTGCTCAAGAAATATCAGGACCGAGTGATCGCGGAAACCGCCGAGATCTTTGACCTCAAGCAGGAGATCGCCAAGGCCGAGCCGTACAGCGCCGATTATCGCGCCAAAATCAACGAACTCTCTTGGCGTTACACGTCCTCGCTCAAGACCTTCGACATGGCCAACCTCTCGCAGCTCGTGGTGCGCCGCGCCGCGATCGTCGAGGTCCTGGCCCTTGCTTGCGGCAGGAAGCTCGACGTCCAGCAAATTGAGGATAGCGACAAGAGGCGCATGGATGAATCCATTATTCACAGCATCTTCTTTCCGATGCGCAAGGACAGCACCGAGGCGCGCGATCATGACATCTGGTTGCTAAGCGAAGAGTACCAGTATTACGATTACATTGCCTCGGATAAGATGCTTTCCCAGATCGCATGGGACGAGAATTCCATGCTTTTCGAGACAGATGTCGATGATCGCCTCGCCGATATCCTCGCCCGCACGGCCAAGCAGAACAACGGGAAGCGCCCCGACATCGCGATCTTCGACAAAGAGGGATCTGCGATCATCATCGAGTTCAAATCGCCAGGAGTCAGCCTCGACGACCATATCGGCGACCTGTCGGAATACGCCACGCTTCTCTCGGCAAAATCGAACGGTAAGCTCAAGAAATTCTACGGTTATCTGATTGGCGACACGATCAACCGCACTCGCATTTCGGGTTGGACGCGTTTCCCGCAGGGCCAAGGCTATTTCCGCTCCACGCCGCTGGAGGACCCCGAGACCAATCGCGGCATTGGCGAACTCTATGCGGAAATCATGTTCTTTGACGATGTGGTCGATCGGGCGAGGAAGCGTATCGCCGCCTACAAGGACAGGCTGAAGGTCGATTTGAGCGAGGCCTGATTTCCCCGTTTTGGGAAGCTGCCGCCGTTTGCCCTGCAACCATGACAGGGCGAACGCCCTGATCGGGCGTACAGGTCGACCACACGGCAGATCAGGACAAGCTCATTTATCTGCAAAAATGACTGGCACAAGAGCCTGCTTTGAGGTGGTCTCGGTTTTCTGGACAGGGTGTTAAGCTCATTCCTGAGACAGGAATGGACAGACATGAAAACGACGAGAAAGCGCTACAGCGCGGA
>NZ_JAAZQL010000021.1 GCF_012275515.1 Novosphingobium sp. SG707 | reverse complement strand
ACCGACACCGAACCCGACGAACCGCCCGATCACCGGCCGCCATGCCCATGCTGCGGCGGGCACATGACCATTATCGAGGACTTCGCTCGCTGGTGGGCCGGCCCCAGTTTCCTCGCCATGGTGCTGTTCGAGAAGTACGGTCAGCACCAGCCCCTCAACCGGCAGGCCGAACGTTTCGGGCGCGAAGGTGTGCCGATCAGCGTATCGACGCTGGCCGACCAGGTTGGCGCCGCATGTTTTGCGCTGATGCCGATCTTCCGGTTGATCGAAGTCCATGTCTTTGCCGCGCAGCGGCTCCATGGTGATGACACCACCGTGCCGGTCATGGCCAAGGGCAAGACCGATACCGGCCGACTGTGGAACTATGTGCGCGATGATCGTCCGTTTGGCGGTGCTGATCCGCCGGCGGTCGTGTTCCGCTATTCGCGCGATCGGCGTGGCGAGCATCCACAAGCGCATCTGGCGACTTGGTCCGGCATTCTTCAGGCCGATGCCTTTGCCGGCTATGGCGAACTATATGCCGCTGGCCGCAGCGCAGGGCTGATTCTCGAGGCCGGCTGTTTTGCGCACGCCCGGCGTAAATTTTTCGAGCTGGCCGATGTGGAAGGCGCGGCGCGCAAGAAGAGCCGTGGCGAGAAGACTGGCCAGATCTATCCGATCGCGCTGGACGCGGTGCAGCGGCTTGACGCGCTGTTCGAGATCGAGAGGAGCATCAATGGCAAGGCGGCCGCACAGCGGCTTGCTGTCCGCCAGGCATTGAGCGCGCCGCTGATGGACGAACTGCACGCATGGCTGACCGCGCAATTGGCGAAGCTGTCGCGCCATCACGATCTGGCCAAGGCGATCAACTACATGCTGCGGCGCTGGGATGCCTTCGCCCGGTTCCTCACCGATGGTCGAATTTGTTTGACCATCAATGCCGCCGAACGGGCGCTGCGCTGTGTGCCCTTGGGCAGAAAGGCGTGGCTGTTCTGCGGCTCGGATAGGGGTGGGCAGCGTGCCGCTATCGTTTATTCGCTGATCCAGACCTGCCGTCTCAACGATGTCGATCCGCAGGCGTGGCTCGCCGATGTGCTGGCCCGCATAGCGGAATGTCCAGTGAGCAAGCTGGGCGATCTGTTGCCCTGGAACTGGCAACCTTTGCTGGCCTGATGCCCGCACTCTCCGAAGCATTTCCGGAAATAGCCATTCAGTGACCGTGGGCGTTGCGGCTGCTATCAGTCCGGTGTACTTTCACAGCATGGCATTCAAAGAAGCGGTCATCGCAGCACTGGCAGGAGTTCCGGTAATTGATTTTCTGCTGGTGAATGGCCTTGCATCTAAATTACCAGGATTCAAATATCGATATTGGCCCTTCACGAGATGGCGGTGGGTCAGTGTCGCCATCTTGTCGGTGGGTGCGTTCACGACAGGTTTGATTATCGATATCCCCGAAAATCGTCTCTGGCCTCTATTACCTATATTCACGGCTATGACTGTTCACGGCGGTATCGCACTCGCAGATATCTTCCGACAAAGACAGCAATCATAGCCGAAATTGTGAGAGCAGTTTCCTCCTGCGGGCTTACCGTGCAATCAAAATAAGTGACCTGCATTCAGCGCGGCTTTCACCGTATGGCTACTTCTCAACGGGGTCCTATCGCACGGTTCGAACGGGCCAGAACGGAAGATGTCGGCATAAGCTGACCTTCCCGACATGGAATCAGAACGATGTATTGTGGTCGCGAGCTGCCCCGGACACTGAACCGAGGAACGGCAGCTTGTGGCCTTATAGGTTTCGTAACCTGCCGTTCCGGTTCGTCCGCCCTTGCAGCCATTCACTCCGACAGGCATTTCTTCGCAAAGAGGTTACGAGATGGAAATGACACGCACAGCTTGGCCGCATCTGATCAAACAATCAGCCCATGAGTTATTCGAACAGGTACGCCCAAGGGTTGAAGCAAGCAAAATTTGCACGACTGCCATAGAAACATGGACGAACTGACGGCATAACAAGCCATTCAGATTAACTCGCTTATTGCACGTTTTGGCGCATTTTTTACCATTTCGGGCATCGAACCGCCGAACAGTATTTGGCTGTTGGTATACTCGCGGGCAATAAACATTTCAATAATGCAGCAATCTTCTGAAAAATAGCCTAGAATCAAATTCGTTCGATCCCGTCCACCCGTCGGCATGATGAGCAGGCAAAGCCCTAGCTCATCGCTCAATTTGTAAGGCTTATCTTTTGGTTTTGCGGCATTAATTGCCAGTGCGGTGAGAGCCATGTTGGTATCGCCCTGATGGTGTGATTGCGCATACCAACAAGAGTACCATCAGATGGTCCGGGTACAACCGGACCCGCCCGGACATTACCGGACCAATAAAAACGACGGAAATTCGCCATTTATGGATGCTCTAGGACGGTGTGAGATCTGTCTGGAAGGGGACAATGGTGCTGGGGACGGCTCTGGCGATTTAATTATCGCTTCGGGGGCAAGCAGAAAACTCTGTCTCTCGGGAACTATCCAGACCTGCCCCTCGCCAAGGCCCGGGCCATGAGGGCAGCCGCCCGTGAGACCTTGGCGGAGGGCCGTGATCCTGCCCAGATCCGCAAGGACAAGCAGCGCGAAGAACGGGCCCGCTCGCAGGATACGTTTCGGGCGATAAGCAAGGAATGGCTCGGCAAGCTTGAGAGAGACGGCCGTTCGACCGACCATATCCAAGCTGCGCTGGCTGCTCGATTTTGCCAAACCCGATATCGGCGACCGCCCTATCACGGAACTGACGGCGCCTGAATTGCTTGATGTACTTCGAAAAATTGAATTGCGCGGACGCCATGAGACCGCCAACCGCCTCCGCAGCACGTTCGGCACAATCTTCCGCTATGCGATCGTCACAGGCCGCGCGCAGTATGATGTCTCGGCCAATCTGAAAGGGGCGCTCGTCACACCCAAGACGAAGCATTACGCGGCGGTCACCGACCCCGACATTCTTGGCGGCCTGCTTCGGGCCATTAATGCCTATGATGGGCAACCTACCATCAGGCTGGCACTGTGCATGGCCCCGCATGTCTTCGTGAGACCTGGTGAGTTGCGAAGCGCGGAATGGAGCGAGTTCGACCTTGAGCGGCGCATCTGGACCATCCCTGCGGAGAAAACGAAGATGCGGCGGCTGCACCTGGTTCCTCTAACCGATCAGGTTATCAGCCTTCTCAAGGAGCTTCATCCGCCCGTGGGATCAGGCCGCTACCTGTTTCCCCGGCGTGCGCTCCGACCAGCGTCCGATCACCGATAACACCCTCAACGCCGCGATGCGCCGCATGGGCTAAGCGCCATCGCATCGGCTGACGTCAATGCCACGCCACCCCAAGAAGGCAGCACGTCATCAGGAGCTAAGGCAGTTCGTCCGGTCCGAGCAGCATCCTGTATTGCACCGCGCTATTCCGTGCCCATCAGGGCGAGCGCCGCAAAACTCGCCAACCAGTGTTCGCCCATGTAGTCGCCCGTCACTGTATCGAGGGCGACCGCCAGATGCTTGTGCGCGGCGGTGTTCAGGACCTCGCTCACTGCGCCGCTGACGGCGGGAGCGATGGATCGCATCGCCCAGGCGCGGCTGAGATTGAGGCCATCGAGATGCGCGATCCGGCCATCGCTGCGATCACTGACATAAACGGGTGTCAGCAGCGAGGCAGGAGCGCCATGGCCCAGATCGGGCAGGAAAGAAGTGAACCACGTCTCGAACTCTGCTCTCGGCATCAGCCGCTGCATCGCCAGCGCTTCCATCAGGGTGGGCGAGAGGAAATCCTCGCCATCAGGTTCCCAGGCTGGAGCTCGACGATCATGCCCAAACCACGCGCGGGCACGCTGCGCCATCAGCTTGCGCATGTCGATGTCCTGCACGACCCGCGCATAGCGGTCGGCCAGGATCAGCGCGAAGGCGGTATTGGCATGGGTGCCCACACGCACCGGATAGGTCATGAGCGGCAGATGCGCGCACCACCGCGCCGCCAACGTATCCGCCAGCGGACGCAGCCTGTCCGCATAGCCCCCGCCCCCCAGGATCAATTCGCTCTGAAGCATCAGCAACCACGCCCAGCCATAAGGGCGTTCGAACCCCCGCGACATGGGCAGATCGAGATAGCGCCGCTCCAGTTCAACCTTCTCCGGCGTGAAGGCTTCTGCGAACAGGGATTCGATCGCGGCGCTCTCTGCAAGATCGGGATAGAGGCGGCGGATGCGGGCGAGCAGCCAATAGCCATGGACGCAACTGTGCCAATCGAAACTGCCGAAGAAGATCGGGTGCACCTGACGCGGGCAATAGAGATCCGCATCGCTGGTCAGAATATGATCCGGCTTATGCGGATATTCGCGCGTGACATGGCCCAGCGCAATCGCGGCAAAGGCGGCGGTGCGCTCAGGCGTCAGTGCCATGTCGGCAAACGCCTTCCAGGGGGCCTGTTCGCTCACTGGGCAAAAAGCCGGCTGAAAGCCGTTTCAAACGGTCGCCAGTCTATGTCACGCGCTTCCAGCCAGTTGTCGTCATAATAGGTGCAGCCGTAACGCTCGCCCCCGTCACACAGGATCGACACGATCGAGCCGGTTTCATCCCGGCCCGCCATCTCTTCAACCAGCCGGGCGATAGCCACCAGATTGGTCCCGGTGGAGCCGCCCACCCTTCGCCCCAGACATCGGGAAAGGGCGCGCATCGCGCCGATGCTGGCGGCATCATCCACCGCCATCATCCGGTCGATCACCGAGGGGATGAAGCTGGGTTCAACACGCGGGCGCCCGATCCCTTCGATGCGGCTGGCGCAGCCTTCCGGCAGCGACGCCATGGCTGGATCGGCGAAATGGCGATGGAAGACGGAATGAACCGGATCGGCAACGCAAAGCCGGGTCGCATGGCGCTGATAGGCGATATAGCGCCCGATGGTGGCCGAGGTGCCGCCCGTTCCGGCACCGCACACGATCCATGCCGGGATCGGAAACGCCTCTGCCGCCATCTGCGCAAAGATGCTTTGGGCAATATTGTTGTTGCCGCGCCAGTCGGTCGCCCGTTCGGCATAGGTGAACTGGTCGAGGTAATGCCCGTCCGTTTCCCGCGCCAGACGATGCGCCACATCATAGACCGTGCGAGGATCATCAACGGCATGGATTTCCCCGCCGTGGAAACGGATCGCATCGAGCTTGGGCGCGGCGGTGGAGGCGGGTACCACCGCGATGAAACGCAGGCCGAGCATCCGCGCGAAATAGGCCTCGCTCACGGCGGTCGATCCCGAGGATGCCTCGATAATGCAGGTGTCTGGCCCGATCCAGCCGTTGCACAGAGCATAAAGGAACAGCGAGCGGGCCAGACGATGTTTAAGGCTGCCGGTAGGGTGGCTGCTCTCGTCCTTCAGGTAAAGGGTGATGCCCGGATAGCGCGGCAGTTCCATGCGGATGAGATGCGTGTCGGCGGAGCGGTTGAAGTCCGCTTCGATCCGGCGGATCGCATCGGTCCGCCAGATGCGGGCGGCCTCTTTGGTGTTGAGTTTCATTGGCTCGCCAGCCCATGCCGCGCCAGCATCGCTCGCGGCTCCGCATCGCGGCCCCGAAAGGCGCGGAAGCTCTCCGCCGCCGGGCGACTGGCGCCGCGTGAGAGCACTTCGTCGCGAAAGCTGGCTGCCGTGGCGCGGTCGATCAGCCCTGCTTCGGCAAAGCGCCGGAACCCGTCGGCGGCCAGCACCTCGGCCCACAGATAACTGTAATAGCCCGAAGCGTAGCCGCCCGCAAAAATATGGGTAAAGGCATGCGGGAAGCGGTGCCACAAGGGTGGTCGCACCACCGCCACCTCATCGCGCACTGCCTCGATCACTTCGACCGGGTCGCTGCCCAGCGTGCCGAGATGGAGCAACAGGTCAAACAGCGCAAATTCGACCTGTCGCACGATGAACATGCCCGAGAGGAAATGGCGCGCGGCAATCAGCGTATCGAACACAGCATCGGGCAACGGCGCGCCCGTTTCATAATGGCCCGACATGTCGCGCAGCACTGCGCGATCCCACGCGAAATCCTCCATCAACTGGCTGGGCAATTCGATCGCGTCCCACTCGAACCCGTTGGTGCCCGCGATATTCGGGCGATCGACCCGAGTGAACAGGTGATGCAGACAATGCCCAGTCTCGTGCAGGAAGGTAATGACCTCCTTGTGGCTGAGCAGGGAGGGATTGCCCTCACTCTTCGGCGCAAAATTGCAGACGAGATAGGCGACCGGCACGCGATGGACATTGCCGTCGTTCAACCGGGGCCGCGCCTGCGCCATCCAGGCCCCGCCACGTTTGCCCGCGCGCGCATGCAGATCGACATAGACGCCCGCGAAAACCGTGTCCTGATCGTCCACGACATCGTAATAACAGGCATCGGGATGATAGACGGCTATATCGGGTCGCGCGATCAGACGAATGCCGAACAGCCGGTCCAGCAGGCGCTGCCACCCGGCGATGACACGCTCAACAGGGAAATGGGCGCGCACCTCCTTTTCATCGATCACATAGCGGGCCTGACGCATCTGCTCACCGACATAGGCAATGTCCCAGGGCTGAAGCTCGGCGATGCCCAAATGGGCGGCGGCGTAGTCAGCCAGCTCGGCCAGTTCGGCCTCTGCGGCGGGTTTCGCGCGGGCGGCAAGATCGCGCAGGAAGGCGATGACATCGCCCGCGCTCGGCGCCATTCTGGTGGCCAGCGCCCATGCCACCGGATCGGCAAAACCCAGCAGACGCGCCGCTTCATGCCGCCGCGCAAGAATATCAGCGATCCTTGCCGAATTGTCGAACTGCCCGGCCTGCGGCCCCTGATCGGAGGCCCGCGTGCCCGATGCAGTATAGACCCGCTCGCGAAGCCCCCGGTTCTGGGCGAAGGTCAGCACCGCATTGACACTGGGCATCTGGAGCGTGACGACCCAGCCGGACAGCCCCTTGGCCCGGGCCGCGTCGGCGAACATGGCCTTGTCGGCCTCTGCAAGCCCGGCAAGCAGCGCTTCGTCCTCGACATGCTCGAACCAGGCATCGGTCGCGTCGAGCACGGCATTGCCAAAAGCGGTCGAAAGCTGCGTCAGTTCCACCGAGAGCGCGGCATAGCGGGCGCGATCCTCTGCCGCAAGCGCCACGCCGGAAAGCCTGAAGTCGCGGATCCTGTGCTCGACGGCAGCGCGATCCGCCTCGGGCAGTTCCGCGAAACTCGCCGTCCGGGTCAGCCCGGCCAGGACTTCATAGAGTGCGTCATTCTGCAAGGTCTGAAGCTGGTTTTCCACCAGCCGCACCTGCCCCGCAGTATAGGCGGCGCGCAATTCAGGCGTGTCGGCCACAGCGTGGAGATGCGAAACCGCCGACCATATGCCCACGATCACCGCCTCGGCGCGCTCCAGCGGCATCCATGCATCGGCAAAGCGGGTTGGCCGGGTCTCGACGATCCGGGCCACCACCGCCCGATGTTCGGCAATGGCCTGATCGAGCGCGGATGCGATCTGGTCGGGCCGGATATCCCCGAAACGCGGCAAAGCCAGCGTGTCGAGCAACGGGTTCGTCATCATCTTATACCTCTCAGACCAGCAGGTCAGCCTCGGCGCCATCGACGGCGGATTGGATATTGTGCCCGGCCAGATAGCGCTCGGCCTCCAAAGCGGCCATGCAGCCCATGCCGGCGGACGTTACCGCTTGGCGGAACAGCTTGTCCTGCACATCGCCCGCCGCGAAGACGCCCGGCACACTGGCAGCAGTGGAGCCGGGGGTAACGAGGATATAGCCCTCCCCGTCCATGTGGAGTTGCCCCTTGAACAGGGCGGTGGCGGGATCATGGCCGATCGCGACGAACAGTCCATGCACCGCCAGTTGCGACATCGCGCCGCTCTGTGTGTCGCGCAGGGCCAAGCCGGTCACCCCGCCGCCATCGCCCAGCACTTCGGCCACTTCGGCATTCCAAATCATCTCGATCTTAGGATTGGCAAAGAGCCGCGCCTGATTGGTGCGATCCGCCCGCAAGGTGTCGCGCCGATGGATGAGATAGACCTTCTGCGCGAAATTGGTGAGATACAGCGCCTCCTCGACCGCCGTATTGCCTCCGCCGACCACGGCGCAGACACGGTCGCGATAGAAAAAGCCATCGCATGTCGCACAGGCCGACACGCCGCGCCCGCGATAGATGCTTTCGCTTGCCAACCCCAGCCAGCGCGCGGAAGCCCCCGTTGCCACGATGAGCGCGTCTCCGGTATAATGCGTGCCGCTGTCGCCAACGGCGAGAAACGGCGCACGGGTCAGATCGACCTCGACAATGACATCGCTGGCGACATCGACGCCCGCATTGCGCACCTGCTCTCCCATCCGCGCCATCAGGTCGGGGCCGAGAACGCTTTCATCGCCAGGCCAGTTCTCAACCTCGGTGGTGATGGTCAACTGCCCGCCCGGCTGCGGCCCCTCGATCAACCTCGGCGCCAGCGCCGCCCGAGCGGCATAGACGGCTGCGGTATACCCCGCCGGGCCGGAGCCGATGATCAGAACCTTGCTGTGCCGCACATCCGGCGCGCCGGCCCCGGGCATGCTGTTATCCCGTCCCGTCATGCCGGAACCTGCGCGGTGGCGAGCGGCGCATTTTCCATCATCTCGAGCGCTTTCCAGCCCGCCGCCCGATACCGGGCGCTGGATTTCTCAACCAGTTCCACCCGTAGGCGAAACTGATCGGCCAGAGCGGAATGGTCGGCGTCCAGAATGGCCAGCACGCGATCAAGCCCGGAGAATTCCGCCTTGTAGCCATCCGTTTCCGCCTTTTCGCGGATATGGAAAACCCGGCTCTCATCTTCCTCGGTCCAGCCGATCCGGGACAGGGCGAGGTGCAGTTCCAGGGTGCCTAGTCCGTTCAACGTGTCGCGCAAAACGGTTCGCATGGTGCCCGGCCAGGCCGCCGCCTCGACGACCTGGCCCGCACGATGCTCCGTTGTCTCACTCAGCTTGTCCGTCGCGGCGACGGCGGCCATCCGGGCAACTTTCCACGCCTTTCGATCCGGTTCATCGCCATCCATCGCGCGCTGGTGCAGCGCCATGATCGCCCGGCGGCCATCCTCGACCTCCGGATGCCGTTCGGTCAGGGCCGCCAGTTCGGGGTTGGCAAGCAGATCCAGCACCAATTGCGAGACGATCCGTGACAGATCCGCGCCCACCGGGGTACGCTCCAGCCATGCTTGCGCGAAGCGCTCAGCCTCGGCCTGCGGACGAAAGCCGTTGACAAAAGCCGGCAGGGTTTCAGCCAGCGCGAGGGGATAGCCCAACTGCTCGGCATAGGCGGGCGTATCATCGGCCTCGACCACAGCGCCGATGACATTGGCCTTGCCCTCTTCCCAGGCCGGGAAATAGACGAAGCTGCCCGCCGCGATATGCCGCCGGAGGCGCTCCAGCGCCTGAGCCTTCACCGCCGGATCGCCATGGAAAGCGATATTGGCCATCACTGCGCCCCCACATGCGTATCGACAAAAGCGTCGAGGCGACTGCGCGAGAGCGTGCCGAAGGTCCGCGCGGCTTCCGCACCATCCTTCACGATCATCAGGAGCGGGATGCCGCGCACCTCGAACCTTTCGGCAAGGCCCGGATTGGCTTCGATATCGACCTTCACGATCTCCATCTCCCCGGCATATTCCTCGGCCATCTCATCAAGCGTGGGGGCCAGCGCCTTGCACGGCGCGCACCAGGGCGCCCAGAAATCGACCAGCACGGGCTTGTCGTTCTTCATCACAATCTCGTCGAAATCCTGCTCGGTTGCATGACGCATGATACTTGTCCTTTCGGGAAATGGGTGTTCAGCCGGCCTGTCCGCCGACCATCAGCCGGTCGATGCGCAGCGTGGGCTGGCCAACGCTGACATGCAGCGACTGGCCCTGCTTGCCGCAGGTCGCCATGCCGCTGTCGAAAGCCAGATCTTCGCCGACCATCGAGATATGGCGCAGCGCCTCATGGCCGACGCCGATCAGGGTGGCCCCGCGAATAGGCGCGACCAACTGGCCCTTTTCAACCAGCCAGGCCGCAATCGTGGTAAAGTTGAAACGTCCGGTGACGATATCGACCTGCCCGCCGTCGAATTCGGTCGCATAGATGCCGCGATCAATGGAGGCGATGATGTCCGCCGGATCTGCCCGCCCATTGGCAAGGAAAGTGTTGGTCATGCGAGGCATCGGCAGATGCGCATAGGACTGGCGGCGACCATTGCCGGTCGAGCGCGCGTTCATCAGCCCCGCGTTGAGCCGATCCTGTATCAGCCCGGTCAGTATACCATCCTCGACCAGCACGGTGCGCTCAGGCGCGGAGCCTTCATCGTCAATACCCAGCGATCCCAGCCGCCCCGCCATGCCGCCATCATCGATCACCGTCACGCCGGGAGCCGCGATCCGCTCGCCCAGCCTGCCATCGAAGGCGGAGAGGTGCTTGCGATGATGGTCGCCCTCCAACCCGTGCCCCACCGCCTCGTGAAACAGCACGCCGGGATAGCCCGGCCCCAGCACGACCGGCATTTCGCCCACCGGCGCGGGTATGGCCTCAAGATTGTTCAGCGCCATGGCTGTCGCACTGGCCACCATCGCGTCGATTGAGGCCGCATCGAATCCTTCCAGCCCGGCATGCCGCCCAAGGCCCGCCTGTCCGCGCGCACGGCGACCATCCTGCTCGGCGATCACGACCATCGACAGAATAGTCATGGGCCGCACATCGCCCGCCAGCATCCCGTCGGCATCGGCCACCAGCACCGTCGTGTCCGTAGCGCGGACATTGGCATCGACTCGCAGAATGCGGGGATCCTGCGACCGGGCGCGTTCGTCAATCCGTTCCAGAATGGCGATCCATGCGGATGCATCCTCGACTGAGATCGCATCAAGCGCGGGATAGAGATCATGCGCGGCAGCCCTGCGGCCCGGCGCGATGCCTTGACGATCACGCCCCGCCCCGCCGCTCCGCTCCAGCGTCCGCACCGCGCGGACCGTTTCGAGCAGGGCACCCTGGCGGATATCGGCGGAATGGGCAAAGCTCACATGACCGCGATGAACCGAACGCGCGCCGACCCCCTGCCGCATCGCAAAGCCGCCCTGAGTGACGCGCCCGCCCTCCAGCTGCCAGCTGCGCATGCTAGTGGCCTCAAAATAGAGATCGGCAAGATCCGCGCCGCGGCCCGCCAGTTCGTTCAGCGCCCTGCCAATCGTCGCTTCGTCAAGCCCGGAGGGGCCCAGCATTCTTGCGCGCGCGCGTTCCAGCGCGGTTTCGCCGCCGTTCATGCCCGCCCCCCCAGTTGCATGTCCTCGATCAGGATCGACCCGGTGCGGATCGCGCCCATGCGCTCGACATCGCGGCCAACCGTGCTGATCCCGTTCAGCATAGCCGGAACGGTTCCGGCCAGCGTCACATCGGTAACGGCATGGGCGATCTCCCCACCCTCGACCCAGAAGCCCCGCACCGCCTGTGTCCAGTTGCCGCTGGCAGGATCGGTCTTGCCGCCCTGAAAATGGGTGACCACCAGCCCGGTGCCCAGCATCCGCAACATCGCCGCCCGATCGCCGCTCGGTGCCGTGCTGGTCAGCCGCAGATTGTAATAGCCATCGGCATTGCCGGTGGAGGCCATGCCCAGCTTGCGGCCGGAGAAGGTTGACAGGAACAGGCCTTCGACCACGCCGGACCGCAGGATCGCGCGCGTCGATCCCGCAATCCCCTCACCATCGAAGCCGCCGCTCGCCAGCCCCAGCGGCTCGAACGGGTCTTCTTGCAGATCGAGATGCGCGGGCGCCAGGACGCGCCCCAGAGGGTCGGGCAAGAAGCTCATCCGGCGATATTGCGCCACCCCGTTCAGCGCCCCCGCGATAATGTCGACCAGCGTCGCGGCGGTGCGCGGATCGAACAGAACCGGGCAACGGCGGCTGCCGATGGCCCTGGCGCCCAAGGCACGGCGGGCGCGGTCAGCCGCTTCCTGCGTCAGACTTTGGGCGGAAGAAAGGGCATCGGCCTGCCGTTCCTGCGATTGGCAGAAGTCGGAAATGCTGCCGCCTTCATCCTGCGCCAGCATCACCGTCCAGCGGGCGTCGTTCGAGCGCAGCACGCTGCGGCAAAAACCATCGCTTGTCGCCAGCGCCCAAAGCCCTTCGGTCGCCGCCGCCACCGACTCCCCGGCGCACAACCGAGTGTCAGACGCCGCGATCCCCCCCGCGATCCGGTCCAGCGCGCTCGCCGCCTCCAGCATTGCTTCAGGGCTGCGCGGGCTATCGGCATAGACCTGCGGCGCCGGACCCGAAAAGGCCAGCCCATCGGCGGGCGGCAGATCGGCATCGGGATCGGGCTGGACATAAGTGGCGATCAGCATCGCCTCCTCGACCACGCGCTCAATGGCCGCCTTGTCGAACCCGGCGGTCGAGGCCGATCCCCGGCGTCCTTCGTGAAAAACGGTGAGGCTCAGGTTCTGGCTGCCGCTGCGCTCGGCGGTCTCGACCTCGCCGCCACGCATCGCGGCCTTGGCGATCCCCTCATGACGGACCGAGGCGCGCGCCCGGGCTCCGCGCCGGGCCGCCAGTTCCACCACCCGCTGCGCCGCCTCGCAAAGGGCCGCCTCGCTCTGTGTCAACAGCATGGTCATGCGGTCTCCCCAAGCCGCGACAAGGTGGCGTGGCCATGATGCAAAGTCAGGCGATGGGTGTGATAGGACGCCAGCTTTTCGTTGTGGATGACGCTGATGATGGTTGCATCCGGCGCCGCGCACAGCACAGATTGATAGAAATGCGCCGCATTGTCGGCATCGAGCGCGCTCGTCGCCTCGTCCAGCACCAGCAGACTGGGTCGCTGGAGCAGGATACGCGCCAGTGCGACCCGCTGCTGCTCACCCGGTGACAGTTCATCCTGCCACATGCGCAGTTCGTGCATCGCCTCGATATGCGTTTCCAGTCGCACGGTCTTCAGCAGCGCCGCGATCTGTGCATCGTCATGATCTTCGGCTCGATCGGGGAAGCAGATCGCTGCCTTGAGCGTGCCGAGCGGCAGATAGAGGCGCTGCGGCACCAGCATGGCCTTGCCACGCTTGCTCATCGCCACCTGGCCTGCGCCATCGGGCCACAGCCCGGCCATGGCGCGCAGCAGCGTCGTCTTGCCGGTGCCCGATGGCCCTTCGATCACCCAGCGCTCACCATCGCGGATCGTCCAATCCGCAACTGACAACAGGGGCTCGCCATTGGGGCGACGCAGCATCAAACCGGTGGCGCT
Source organism: Novosphingobium sp. SG707 (assembly GCF_012275515.1). Lineage (GTDB taxonomy): Bacteria > Pseudomonadota > Alphaproteobacteria > Sphingomonadales > Sphingomonadaceae > Novosphingobium. Next base: position 6,438 of record NZ_JAAZQL010000021.1, on the reverse strand, counting down.
GATCGCCACGCCATCGGGAGTGCCCCCGGGTGTGAAACCGATGCCGCGCGGACGATCATAATCGATCGCGTTTTCCAGCGCCTTCAAGCGGTTGATGTTGGCAACCTGGCGCGCGATGCTGGGATAGGCCGCGACGATGTAGGACAGACTGGCCGCAAACTGGGTGAAAGCGTCGCGCGCACTCTGGACCTGGCCGAAGGAAATTGCGCCGGCAAAATATTTCGGCACGGTCAGGAACAAGGGCACAACCTGCATGCTGCGCTGATACAGGTCTTGCCCGGCGCTGAGCCCGGCATTGGCCAGCATCATCTGATAGAAGTTGCGGCGAATGTTTATGAAAGCCATATGCAAGCCATCCTGTTCGACGCCCTGCGCTTGGGAAAAGGCGATCTGTTCGCCGCTGCGCCGAACATGGAGCAACCCGGCGCGATAATCCGCTTCATAATGCTGTTCGCGCATCTTGCGGCGGACAAACGGCCTGCCGATCCAGCTGATGAACACTGTGCCGAAGATGACATAGGCGATGGAAAACCAGATCAGGTCGCCACCAGGCAGCGGGATGCGATAGCCAAACAGCGGGATCGCCAGCGGAGAGGAGGTTTCCAGCAGGATGGCGGCGAAGGCAATCGCGCGAACCAGGCTGAACACCATCGAGATCACGATGCTGAGCGGCGACTGGCCATATTCCAGCCCCATGGAAGTGAAGGCTCGCACGTCCTCGGCGATACGCTGATCGGGATTGTCGATCAGCCGCAGCCGCTCGATCTCATAGAAGCGGTCCTGCGCGAACCAGCGGCCAAGATACCAGTTATTCAGCCATTGCCGCCACCGGATCGACAGCGTCCAACCGACGATATTGTGCAGGAACTGCGTCCCGATCGCGATCCCGGCGATCATCACGAACATGCCGATCAGCGACAGGAACAGCCCGCCCTGCCGCTGCTCGATCGCGTCGTAGAATTCACGCTGCCATTTGTTGGACAGCAGGAACACATAGGTCGTGCCGACCTCTATCGCGCAGTAACAGGCGAGTAGAAACCAGGCCCATTTCCAGTCGTCCGAAACGAAATAGCGCGTGCTCATCTTCCAGACATGGGCCCAGCGCTCGCGGGCGGGCTGGGCGGACTGGAGCCCCGCTTTGCGGCGGGCCTCCTCGACATTGGCGGGGGGCGGCATCATGGCTGGTGATTACCCGATCAAAAAAAGCGTTTGGAAATGGTCAGGCGAATGTTGCGCGGTTCGCCGACCGGTACATAGGTATAGACTGAGGTCGACCCGTAATTCCGCCGGTTCAAGATGTTGCGGATGCCGATGTTGAAGTCGAACCCCTTGAAGCTCAGGAAAGCATTCGTATCGATCTGAGCCGATGGCGGCACCACATATTGGCCCAGAACGTCGGCGTAGGAACTGGACCGGCCATACAGACCCGCCGACACGCCCCCGCTGACAGCATCGGACAGCTTCTTGCGATAGGTGGAATATACGCTGTACGTATCACGCGGCTGGTTCGCGACGACCTTCTGAGAAGCGGTGGTCGTCAGCAGCGCGAATTTGGTGCGCGTCAGCGATGCCTGCAACGTCCATCCCGGGAACAGTTGCCCCGCGATGTTCAGATCGATGCCCCGCCCGCGCTGGCCCGGCCCCGGCAGGAAGAACCCCGGATTGACCGGGTCCTGGACGATAATATTGTCCTGCTGGATATCGAAATAGGATGCGTTGATCGTCGCGCGCTTCTTGAAGATATCGACCTTGACGCCCGCTTCCTTGTTGGTGGTGGTGATGTTGGGCAGAACGGAGCCGTCTTTGGCTACCGCGAAGCTGGCTTGTTGGCCCTGAGCATAATTGGCGAAGATCGAGAAGTTCTTCGTTGCGTCGAGAATGACGCCGCCGCTGGGCGACAGGCCGTTCTTGCGCTGCACCACGAGCGGGCCCGGGCCGGCGAAAAAGGTCTGCGACTGGGTTTCGAACCAGTTCTTGCGAACCCCACCCAGAAGCTTGATCTTCCAGAACTCGATCAGCCCCTGGCCATAGACGCCCTGCTGCTTGCCGCCATTCCGGATCTGCACATCGCCGAAAGGCGAAAACGGTACGATCGGCCCGGTCGGGTAAGCGTTGAGATTGATGCTGGTGACGCGGGTATAGACCAGTCCGCTGCGCTGAGCACTGTCGCCGTCGCTGTAATTATACCCGACATTGAATTTGGCCTTCAGCACATCGCCGATATGTGTCTTGATCCGGAGGAAGCTGTCGATCGAATTGGCCGAGCCGTTTTGCTGCGACCCCTGAATGTCGGCGATCAGCGCGCCTGCACGGCTATAGCCGACATTAGCGGCCTGCACCGTCAACTGGGTTTCGTCGTGCAGCCCACGTGCGACGATCTCGACCCCGGGCACGATCTGTCGCGTCAGGTCAAAATAATAGCGATGGGTCGAGATGCGAATGTTCTGATCGGGCGAATAGATCGGGACCGATGGATAGCGGTTGATGAGTGTGTGCGTCTTGTTGTCGAACAGTGTGAAGGCGCCGACGCCGGTGGTCGCTTCGTTCAAGCTGACGCCGATCACGACGTCGGTCAGGCGATCCTTGTAGCGCAGCGATGGTGCGACCAGCCAGCCCTTGTCACCGGTATAGCCGCCGTAATTATGGTCCATCGTCTGCCCGCTGGCGATGAAACGTGCCGACAATTTGTTGTCGAAGCCGATCGCGCCATTGGCATCGACCACGCCGCGCACCAGCCCCAACGAACTCGTATCGAAGCTGACCGTACCTCGTTTATCAGCGCTGGGCTTCTTCGTCACCACGTTGATGTTGCCGCCCAGATTGCCGAAGCCAGCCATCAGCGCATCGGGGCCTTTCAGGACTTCGACCCGCTCGATACTGGCGACCGGCTGATCGGTCCCGGCAGAGACGCCGTATTGCGACGAAGCGGCCAGGCCGTTGACCAGCCCGCCTGCAGAGAAGCCGCGAACGGTGTACTGGGCGCCGCTATTGCCGGTGTTCAACTGCGCCGACACGCCGCCCGCATTGCGCAGGATGTCGGTGATGTTGAGAGCCTGCTGCTCCTCGATCGTCTTGGCGGTGATGACCTGCGTGTTGCGCGGCTGGTTGCGCAGGCCCAGGCCGTTGCGGTCCGAGGTTGTGGCCTGACGGACCAGCACGCTGGTTTCGGCTTCGTCGCGCCGAGCGGTCACGACGATGTCATGGACGACGACCAGCCCTTCCTTCGCCCCGGGGATGACGGTCAGGCTGCTGCCCTGTATCGCGATCTGGATCGCGCGCCGGGCATTCGTTGCGCCGTACACAGGTCGGGAAATCAGTCCCTTGACCGCATCTGGGTCGTAATTGATCGTTTCACCCGTCCGCGCGGCAATCGCCTGAAGAGCCTGGGCCATGGGCATGGCGGGCAGGTCGACAGCGGCGGCGCTTGCGCCTTGCGCCAAAGCGGGCATGGGTACGGCAGCGCTCATGAGCGAGAGAACGCCGAGACTTGCGGCGCTCAACAGGCAACGGGCTTTGACAGTCATATGCAACATGCAACCCCCTTCTCCAAGGTCAAGCGCCATCCACGCACGAGCGCAGACGCCCGTCCGGTGAACCCAGGACCCTGTAATAAAACGGACTCGCCCTAAGGCGAAAAAACGGCCGCACCCAAGGCGGGCGCGACGATGGCCGTCCTCCTGATTGACGCCATTCCCCATCGTGGAACCGAAGAGCTCGTGGGAATTATCCGTCGAAAGAGAGGCTATGCTTCAAAAAGGTTACAGGCAAATTCGAAGTGTTCATGGCCTGCATGAACATCATCGATGCCCTCCTTTCCCCCTTAGGCTGATCGAGAAGGAGGCGACATAGGCCTCGATCTGCTCAACAAACCAGGCCAGCATCGGGTCGCGTCGCTTATGCGCAGCCCATTGCGCTACAAGAATGCTCCCTTCCTGAGCGAAAGGCGCAGCGACCGCCCGCACCGGCATGATCGAGGCGAAATACTGAAACAACCAACTGCTGCCGGTCGCGATCAGATCGCTGCGGATGATGATCGCCGGCAAGGCTGCCTGCGAACTGGTACGCATGGCAATCCGGCGCGCCTTCAGCAATTCAGCGGTGTTCCGGTCAAGGGCAAGGTTCGGCAGCCGTTCATCATGCGCGATGACGTGGTGCGCGGCGCGATAATGGGCCTCGTCAATATCGACCTGATCGGCCAGTTTGGAATGGCCGGTCCATATCAGACACGAAACATATTCAGTCAGGATCGGCAGGGTTTCGAGTTCCGCCAATGCAGCGTCGGCGGGCAGCAGCAGCAGCTCGGCCCCGCGATCCAGCGCAAGATGCGGGGCATCGGCATTGAGCGGAATGATATTGACCGTCAGGCCCGGAGCGGATTTCTGCAGACGTTGCACCACCGGTCCCAGCAGCATCTGCTCAACGACATCCGATGCGGCCACGGTGATCGTGCCGATACTGACCAGCGGATCGAAGGACAGCGCAAAGTTGAACGTCCCATCCACATCGCGCAAAACCCGGCGCACTTCACCACGCAACGCCGCGCCGAGCGGGGTGAGTTGCTGATCCCCGCCCGCATGGGTGACCAGATCGTCACCGAAATGTTCGCGCAGACGTCGCAGGGCGTGGCTCATCGCAGACTGACTGAGCCGCACCCGCCGCCCCGCCTCCGTCAGCGTCGGAGCATGCAGGATAGCATCAAGAGGATAGAGCAGATTGAGATTGAGCCGGTGGACCGGCGCCTCCTCGGCCCTATCACGGTTGCCCTCCCTTTCTCCCCTGGATCGATCAGTCCTCGTCACAACCGGTCCCCAAAACCTCTTCTCCCGATGCCGCCACGCATGATGACAGGTTTGCCGCGATTGAGGAACTGACTGAGGATCATCATCGCGGGCAGTTCGATGTCAACGTTCTTGGCGCGCTCCTCACGACGCAAGCTGCTTCACCGCTTCTCGGAGAAGATGATCCTCGCCTTCCGGCAGACATCCGCGACGGTCACTCCTTCTTCACCCTGCTTGATAATAAAAGTCTTCTGCGCGTCCGTGAACTTCGATGCCTTCATGCCACGACTCCTCGTGCAGCCAAGGAAATCTACGGCACAAAACTCCACTTCAAAACGATCCTGTTTTTAGGGGACAGAGCAGAGGTTTCCGACGCCTGTCGGCTACGCCAATTCGAGGACGAGAACGGAAAGTTGAAGCGACAGCTGGCGGACAGCATGCACGACAACGCGATCCTGAAGGATTTGTTGCGAAAAGTCTGACGACGCCGGGCCAGCAGCGGGACACGGTGCTGCGGGCGTCGCGCGATTACGAGATCTCGCAACACCGAGCCTTCGGGCTGATTGGTGTCGATCCCAAAATGGTTCGGCGTGAACGCCCGCCACACTACAGCGCCATCCGGGACGCCATGAAGGACGCCGCGGGCAAGCGCCGTCGCTTCGGCTACCGACGGATGGCGTCATTCTCGAGCGTCAAAGCAGCAGCAATTGCGGCGCGAATTGCAGCGCCGTGACGATGCCCACCGCCCCGGCGCTGTGATGGGTGAGGACAGTCAGAACCAGCCAGTCCTGAGCCGTACGCTGCACCCAGGTGCCCAGATTTGAAACGAACGCCCCACCCACTCACAACCGGTAGTTGAAGCTGCGCAAGGAGCGAAAAATGCCGCCGGCAGGCTCGCTCATGACTGCTCCGGCATGATCCCACCGTGAAAGCGTCCGGAGTGACGAGCCGCGAACAAGCTGAGGTGGTCTCGGTTTTCTGGACAGGGTGTTAAGCTCATTCCTGAGACAGGAATGGACAGACATGAAAACGACGAGAAAGCGCTACAGCGCGGATTTCAAGGCGAAGGTTGCGATGGAGGCGATCCGCGGTGATCTGACGCTGGCGGAGTTGGCGGCCAAACACGGCGTCCATCACACGATGATCGGCGGGTGGAAGCGCCAGGCAGTTGAAGGGATGGCCAGCCTGTTCGAGAGCGGCAATCATGGCGCGCAGGCGGCCAGTGAGGCGGAAATCGAGCAACTGCACGCTAAGATCGGCAAGTTGGTGGTCGAGCGGGATTTTTTGGCGGAAGCGTCGGGTCGATGAGCATCACCCAAAGGCGTTCTATGATCGACCCTCCCCATTCGCAGCTATCGGTTGTGTCGCAATGTCGACTTCTGTCGATCAGCCGCTCCGCCTACTATTACGTTCCGGCCCTGGAAAACGCAGAAACGCTGGCGCTGATGGCGGTCATCGACACGGTTTTCATGGATTGCCCATGGTATGACAGTCGGCAAATGACTCGGCATCTCCAGCGTCTGGGCCATGCGGTCGGGCGTCGGCGTGTGCGGCGTTTGATGGCACGCATGGGGCTGGCGGCGATCTATCAGCGTCCGCGTACCAGCGATCCGCACCCTGAGCATCGGATCTATCCTTACCTTTTGCGCAATCTGCCTAT
>NZ_JAAZQL010000020.1 GCF_012275515.1 Novosphingobium sp. SG707 | reverse complement strand
ACCGACACCGAACCCGACGAACCGCCCGATCACCGGCCGCCATGCCCATGCTGCGGCGGGCACATGACCATTATCGAGGACTTCGCTCGCTGGTGCCAGCCCCGCGCTCCGCCGCAATCGCCGCCGCCGACCCGGAAGAACACGCCATGATCCGGCATGGCTTACCCTGCATGATGGCCGTGAACGTTGCGCCCCGGCCCATAGGGATAGGTGTGTCGACACCGCCAGCACAGTCAAAACTGGGCTCATTGCTAGCAGGATCAGCGGCGCTTCGAGCACAATGGCCATCGGACTTCTATGCTGTTCCGCCCATCAAGGGCTGCCCGGTAGGCTTGCTTCAGTCACCCCAATCCACACCAAAGCCCTTTTACCCATAGACCTGTGCGAGCCTCCCGCGGGTCGTACTTGTAAGACTTTCGTACGCCTGCCGGCGCCCGAAACCCTTCGACAATGCTGCCGTTCCAACATGATGTGTCGAACGGCAGACTTTTTAATAAGCAGACCCTGCTCAAAATCACAGTGACCACCACAAACGAGGAAGCGCTTCAGGCAGGTCGAAACTGCAGCAAAGGCGGCCCGAATGACCCGGCCGAAATGTTGAGGGCGGGCTCTATAATCGACGACGCACTCAAATCTACCTGACGCAGGCGTCGATCCATGCGCGCGTTTGCTCCAGAATTTCGTCCGACAATTGGGGATCATCGACCGACCGCGCCAAAATGACCGCTCCCACCATGGCAGCCCAACTTCCGATTGCAGCGCTGCGTTTGTCGGCTGCGGATAGCGCGGGCAGCGCTTGTTCGATGTGTGCGATCTGGGCGCGCAAACCCTCAGTCATGGTCGCTTTGGCTGCTGGCGTCTGGTGACGAATGGCCGCAGCCAGACCCGCTGTTGGGCAGCCATCCTCAGGATTATCCCGGTGTCGTGGCGCCAGATAAGATCTGACAAAGTCGTTGAACCCGCCATCATCCAAACTGTCGGCCGCCAGTGCGTGGGCCAGCGCCTGTGCCACCAGATCATCCTTTGACTCGAAATGCCCGTAGAAGCCGCCGTGGGTGAGGCCGGCAGCTTTCATAATTTCTGCGACGCTTACTGCCTCAAATCCCTTGTCCTTAAAAAGCCGGCTGGCGGCTTCCAGAATCCGGCGGCGGTTTTCCGCCATCTGCTCTCGGCTGACCTTCATATTCAAATTTCTCCGCAACCGCCGTTGACATTTAGATGATGACTATCATATTTAGACAATCATGATCATCATCATGAATATAGGGTTCAAGACAGAAAGAGCAATCCGATGAGCCAAATTCCTGCAGTTATAATCACCGGCGCATCCACCGGCATTGGCGCTACCTATGCCGAGCGGTTTGCTCGCCGTGGACATGATCTGGTGCTGGTCGCCCGAGATGTTGCGCGCATGGATGCGCTTGCGAGCCGCCTGCGTCAGGAAGCCGGTGTCACGGTCGACATCCTCGCGGCCGATCTCACTCAGGCTGCGGATCTTGCCAAGGTCGAGGCCAGGCTGCGTGAAGATGCGCGCATTGGCATTCTGGTCAACAACGCGGGAACGGCCATCGGTGGGAGCTTTGTTGACCAGAGCGTTGAAGACATCACCAAGCTCGTGACGCTTAACGCAACGGCACTTGTGCGACTTTCCAGAGCCATTGCGCCGCGTTTGGCCGAGGCTGGCGAAGGGGCAATCGTCAACATCGGTTCGGTCGTCGGTGTCGCGCCGGAATTCGGCATGACGGTGTACGGCGCCACCAAGGCATTCGTGCAGTTCCTGTCTCAGGGGCTCGCGCAAGAACTTGGGCCCAAGGGCGTCTACGTTCAGGCGGTGCTTCCGGCAACCACCCGCACCGAGATCTGGGCCCATGTCGGCGCGGACGTTGATACCATGAGCAATGTCATGGAAGTGGGCGATCTGGTGGATGCGGCGCTGGTTGGCTTTGACCGCCGCGAATTGGTGACCATCCCGCCGCTGCAAGAGGCAGAGCAGTGGGAGGCATTCGACGGCGCGCGCAAGGCCATGATCGGCAACATCGTCAATGCCCTGCCCGCCGCACGGTATCGCACGCCCGCCTGAGCATCACGCTATCACCCGACCCTATGCCGCGACAGCGGCGACACCACAGGTGCATCATGACCAATAACGCGCTTTTCGAACCCTACACTCTTGGCGCCATCCCGCTTTCGAACCGGATCATTATGGCGCCGCTGACGCGTAACCGGGCCGGTGCCGGTTTCGTGCCCGGTGACCTGACCGTCGAATATTACGCTCAGCGCGCATCGGCCGGGCTGATCATCTCCGAGGCCAGCCAGGTTTCGCAGCAGGGTCAGGGCTATCAGGACACGCCCGGCATCTACACCCGTGAACAGATCGACGGATGGCGCAAGGTGACTACTGCCGTGCATGAGAAAGGGGGCCGCATCGTTCTGCAGCTTTGGCATGTCGGGCGCATCAGCCATACCGACCTGCAACCCAATCACGGCCAGCCCGTCGCACCCTCGGCCATCCGCGCCGAAACCAAGACCTTTGTCAACAATGCCTTCGTTGATGTGTCCGAGCCCCGCGCGCTGGATATCCATGAAATCGCAGACATCGTCGACGACTTCCGCAAGGCTGCTGCCAATGCGATTGAGGCCGGTTTCGACGGTGTCGAGGTTCACGGGGCCAATGGCTACCTGCTGGAGCAGTTTGCCAAGGACGGTGCCAATCTCCGCACGGATTCCTATGGCGGTTCCGTGGAAAACCGCGCGCGCCTGATGCTGGAGGTCACCGCTGCGGTGGCTCGCGAAATCGGGACTGAGCGCACCGGCATCCGCATTTCGCCGGTCTCGCCCGCCAACGGCATCTCCTGCAGCAATCCTCAGGCGCAGTATGACTATATCGTCGATCAACTCGATGCGCTCGGCATCGCCTATATCCACGTGGTTGAGGGAGCGACCGGTGGTCCACGCGATATTGCTCCCTTTGACTACGGATCGCTGCGCCGCCGCTTCGGCAAAACCTACATCGCCAACAATGGCTATGATCTTGAGCTCGCCACGTCGCATGTTGTCGAGGGCAAGGCGGATCTGATTGCGTTCGGACGCCCGTTCATCGCCAATCCGGATCTCGTGGAGCGGCTCAAGAGCGGCGCACCATTGTCTGCTATCAATCCTGCCACACTCTATGGCGGCGGTGCTGAGGGCTACACGGATTATCCCCGCTTCACCGACGCTTCCGGCATTTGAGCCAACAGGGGCCGTGCCCCGGTGCGGCCCCGATCATCAAATGCCCATCAATCCCGGATAACCAAAGGCAGCGCGGCCAATGTCGCCTGCAAGATCGAGAGCAAAGCCATGGCGACCTCCGCATCCAAAACACCCAAGACCGCATTCGTGACTGGGGCCTCCAGCGGCATCGGCAAGGCTGCGGCATTGGCGCTGAGCCGGGCAGGCTACCGGGTGATCGGCACCAGCCGTAAGGCGGCGCCCGGCGAAGTCCGCGATGGCATCAGGATGATCGCGTGCGACGTGACATCGGACGCCTCCGTTGCCGCCGCAGTGGCGTCGGCGCATTCCGAACTCGGCCGCATCGACCTGCTGATCAACAACGCCGGTTATGCCATCTCCGGCGCGGCGGAGGAAAGCTCGATTGAGCAGGTTCGGGCCTTGTTCGACACCAATTATCTGGGCGTTGTGCGCGTGACGAATGCGGTTCTTCCGATCATGCGTGAACAAGGCGGCGGGCGGATCCTGAATATCGGCTCGGTCGTCGGCCTCATTCCCGGGCCTTTCGGCGCCCACTATACGGCGAGCAAGCACGCGATCGAAGGTTATTCGGAATCGCTCGATCATGAGGTGCGGCCTTTCGGCATTCGCGTCGCGGTGATCGAACCTTGGGCGACGAAGACGTCCATCGAAGACAATTCGCCGCGCGGTGATCGGCCTGTCGCGGCCTACGGCCAGACATTTGCGCGCTATCAGGCTGCGTTCGCTGCTGCCATGGCGACCGGCGATACGGCGGAGGCTGTTGCCGAGACTATTCTCGCTGCGGCGCAGGCCGGAAAACCGCAGTTGCGCTACCCCTCGGGCAAGGCGGCGCGACAGACGGCCTTTGCCCGGCGTTTTCTGCCGCGCGCGGTGTTTGATCGCACTCTGCGCAAGCAGTTCAACATCGACTGAGGGACATCTGCCCTTCCCGGGCACTTGACTTGATACAATCGCACTTTGGAGAACGCTCGTGAAAGCCTTTGTCGTCGACAAATACCAGAAGAAGGGCCCGCTGCGTCTGGCCGACATGCCCGATCCAGAGATCGGCTCCAATGATGTGCTGGTTCGTATCGAGGCCACCGCGATCAACCTTCTTGATTCCAAGGTGCGCGATGGCGAATTCAAGCTGTTCCTGCCCTATCGCCCGCCCTTCATCCTCGGCCATGACCTTGCCGGAACTGTTGTCCGCGTCGGTGCCGATGTGCAGCAGTTCAAGGCGGGTGACGAGGTCTATGCCCGCCCGCGTGACGGGCGGGTCGGCACTTTTGCGGAAATGATCGCGGTTGACGCGGCGGACCTCGCGCACAAACCGGCAAACCTCTCGATGGAACAGGCAGCGTCGATCCCGCTCGTCGGCCTCACCGCCTGGCAGGCGCTGGTCGAAGTGGGCCAGGTCAAACCCGGCCAGAAGGTTTTTATTCAGGCCGGTTCAGGCGGTGTAGGCACCTTTGCCATTCAACTGGCCAAGCATCTTGGCGCTACCGTGGCAACCACCACCAGTGCGGCGAATGCAGAACTGGTCAGAAGTCTCGGCGCGGATGTGGTGATCGATTACAAAACGCAGGACTTTGAACAGGTCCTGTCCGGTTACGACCTGGTGCTCAACAGCCAGGATGCCAAGACGCTGGCAAAGTCTCTAAACGTGCTGAAGCCGGGCGGAAAGCTGATCTCCATCTCCGGCCCGCCGGACGTTCCCTTTGCCAAGTCCTTGCGCCTGAACCTGTTCCTGCGCTTTGTGATGCGGATGCTGAGCCGGGGCATTGTGAAAAAGGCAAGGCGCCGGGACGTCGACTATTCCTTCTTGTTCATGCGCGCCGATGGGCAGCAATTAACGGAGATCGCCAAGCTGATCGAATCCGGCGCCATCATCCCTATCGTGGACAAGGTGTTTCCCTTCACACAAACGGCGGATGCTCTGGCTTATGTCGAGACGGCGCGCGCCAAGGGGAAGGTTGTGGTCCGGGTTTTGTAAGGGCCGCGAGCTTGGTATTCGGAAGCGCCGAGCGCTTTTGGGGCAGTGGTCGAAAAGATTGAGCGGGTATGACCGGCTCTGCCGATTGATTGAATAATCCGCGCTTTTGCTGACCGCCTGGAAAGCAAACCGAAAACATCCGGCAGCGGGAATTGAGGGTATTTTTACCCGCTATATCGATCAAATGGCGACGATAGGATCCAGTAAATGCTGCAATCGCTGAGCCCAATCGGGGATGACGTATGTTAATCGGCTGCCACCCGTGCGCCGTGATGGAGATCGCGGCCGAAGGCGACATTCAGGGTCCTTGGTGCCAGGGACGGAAGCGGCCAGTCGCTCACCGTTGCCACACAACACATGAATGACGAAGGCTGGGACACCGCGTAATTGATTTAGCCACCCTCCTGTATTGAAGCGCCAAGGCGACTTCGTACCATGCTCGAGGGTGGCTAAATCAATTACGCGGCATTGTCTGTATCGCGGCCGTCCTCAGGCATAACAATGTCAGCCGGGTAAACAGAGCGCCGTTCAAAGCTCCGGCAGAGGCTGATCAGCATGGCCCCAGCCGGCGAGGGATTTTCCCCCTGCCCGCTCGATCAGGCGCGAAAGGTCGGCGATCCCGAAAGGGTGGGCATCCTCCATCCGCTCCAACTCTTCCCAATCCAGCGGCACGGCCACCGGCGCGCCTTCTCGTGCGCGGACTGAATAAGGCAGGACCGCCGTGCTGCCGCGCTGGTTGCGCAGCCAGTCGATGAAGATGCGGCCTTTGCGCTTGGCCTTGCTCATCGTGGCGGTGAAGCGGTCGGGCTCGCTCATCGCCATGGCTTTGGCAAAGCGCTGGGCGAAATCCTTGTGGGCCTCCCAATCATGGCCGGGGCGCAGCGGCACCGTGACATGCACGCCCTTGCCGCCCGACAGGAGGGCAAAGCTGACCAACCCCAGATCGGCAAGCTGGCGGCGAATGTCGAAAGCTGCCTTTTTCACCTGCGCGAAATCCAGCCCCAGATCGGGATCGAGGTCGAAGATCATGCGGTCGGGCCGCTCCACCGCCTGCGCCATCGCGGCCCAGCCGTGGAACTCGATGGCCCCCATCTGGACGCAGGCGAGCAGGCCCTCGGCATCCTCGATATAGAGGTAATCCTCGCTCGCGCCGTCTTTCTCGGTGATCGGCACATGATGGACATGCTCGCCAAACGAGCCGCTGTCGTGTTTCTGGAAGAAGCATTGCTTGGCCCGGCCCTGCGGACAGCGCACAAGGCTGAGCGGCCGCCCCGCCGCAAAGGGCAGTATCAGCGGCGCAACGGCCTGATAATAGGCGGCCAGATCGCCCTTGGTCTGCCCGCTTTCGGGAAACAGCACGCGGTCCGGGTGGGTGATGGTGATCTGGGCAGGCTCGACCGGCTTTTCGCGGATTTCGGGGGTCACTTCGCTGGCTTTCTTGTCCTGACGCAATCCGATGAAGCTGGCATGGCGGACGCGCCCATCGGCGGTGAATTGGGCAAAGGCGATTTCGGCCACCAGTTCCGGGCGCAGCCAATGCGCGCGGCGGGCCTCGGCGCGGGGCACGTCGGCAGGCGGCGTGTCGGCGGCCAGCGGCGCCATGGTCCGGCTCAGGTCCTCCAGCAGCGCGGCGTCAAATCCGGTGCCGACCTTGCCCTTGTAGGTCAGCGTCCCGCCCTCCCGCTGGCCCAGCAGGAGCGCGCCGAAAGGGCGCCCCCGCGCCGGGCTTTGCGTCCAGCCCAACAGGACAAATTCCTGCCGCATCGTGCATTTGACCTTGATCCAATTGCGCGTGCGGTCTCCGCGATAGGGGGCATCGGCGCGCTTGGCGATGATGCCTTCCTGCCCCGCCTTGCACATGGCGTCAAACAGCGCCTCGCCCGCGCCGATGACATGGTCGGCCACATGCAGCGGCGGTCCCGCATCGGCCAGCAGTGCCGCCAATCTCTCCTTGCGCTCGATATTGGACAGGGCTTTGAGATCCTGGTCCGACAGGCGCAGCAGGTCGAAGGCGAAATAGGCCATGCCGCCGTCGCGTTCTTCTTTGAGCGCGGCCTGAAGCGCGGAAAAGGACGGATTGCCCGCGGCATCGAAAGCCACCACCTCGCCGTCGATCAGCGCGGGCGGCAGGTCCAGCGCCGCCAGCGCCTGCGCAATGCCCGCAAACCGTTCGGTCCAGTCCAGGCCGGTGCGGGTATGGAGCCGCACTTCGCCCCCCGCCACCGAGGCCAGGATGCGATAGCCGTCGAACTTGATCTCATGCATCCAGGCATTCGACGCGGGCACGGCATCGACCAGCGTGGCCAGTTGCACCGGTTCAAAATCCGGCAGCACGGCTTTGCGCGATGGCGCGGCCTTGCGGCGCTTGTGGCCTGCCTCGCTGCGGTTATGGACCGCCGCGCGCTCCATCATGTCGGCAAAGGCCTGCCCCTTCTTGCCCGCCAGCGATTGCCGCCCGCCCGCATCGCTGGCGATCTGGGCCATGCTGCGCCCGGTCAGCACGCTGGTCAGGTTGCGCTCGACCAGCGTGTCGCCGGTTCCGGCATGGGCGTCCTCGATCTTGCGCAGCAGCCAGTTCTCACGCTTTTCCTTGCCGCGCGGCTTCATGCGGACCAGCAGCCATTCGCCCTCCATCCGCTCGCCCCACAGGCGGAAATGGAGATGACCCTCCTCGATGTCATCGGCGCTCTTGCCCGGCACGGGGGACCAATGGCCGCGATCCCACAGCATCACAGTGCCGCCGCCATATTCGCCCTTGGGGATGCTGCCCTCGAATTCGGCATAGGCCATCGGGTGATCCTCAGTGCGCACGGCAAGGCGCTTGTCGGCCGGATCAATGCTGGGGCCGCGCGTCACCGCCCAGCTTTTGAGCACGCCATCAACCTCAAGCCGGAAATCCCAATGCAGGCGGGTGGCGTCATGCTTCTGGACGATGAATATCGGGCGCTCGGCCGCTTGGGGCGCTTCCTCGCCCGAAGGCTCTGCCGTGCGGGTAAAATCGCGACGGCGGCGATAGGCATCGAGGGGATCGCGCCGGGCCATGTCAGGCGCGCTTGCGGCGCGACCGCGCCGGTTTTTCGCCGTCGCCCTTACCGCCATCGCCCACCGACTTCTTCAGCGCCGCCATCAGGTCGATGACATTGCCGCCCCCTCCTGCGCCCGGTTCCTCCGCATCCTCCAGAATCCGCTGGCCGCCCTTGGCCTTGCGCTTCTTTTCGATCAGGCGGTGGAGCGCGTCGATATAGTGGTCGCGGAAAACCTCGGGCTTGAAAGGCGCGGTCTTTTTCTCGATCAAGGTGGTGGCCAGATCGATCAGATCCTCCCCCGGCTCCTGATCGGGCAGGTCGCGGAAGGCATTCTGCACCTTGGCCACCTCGTCGGCATAGCGCAGGACCTCCATGATAAGCCCCCGTCCGCAGGGGCGCACCGACACCAGTTGCTCGCGCCCGCGCACGGACAATTGCCCCAACCCCGCCCTGCCCGTCTGGCGCAGGGCATCGCGCAGCACGCCGTAAGCCTCCTGCGCCAGATCGTCTGCAGGCAGGATGAAATAGGGCTTTTCGTAAAACAGCACGTCAATCGCGCCGCTCTCGACAAATTGCACCAGTTCGAGCGTCTTGCGGCTTTCGATCCGTACCGCCTCGATCTCCTCCTCATCGAGCAGGACATAGGTGCCCTTCTCGACCTCATAGCCCTTGAGGATCTCGTCCCGGTCCACCGGGCCCAGGCCGGGCACGACCTTTTCATAGCGTACGCGTTTGCCGCTGGGTTCGTGGATCTGGTGAAAGCTGATTGCCGCGCCGGACCGCGTCGCGGGATAGATCTCCACCGGGATCGAAACCAGCGCCAGCCTGATCTGGCCCTGCCAATACGCGCGTGCGGGCATGATGCACCTCCAGCTTACTGGAAGCGCCGGGCAGGATCGGAGTTCCCTTAAACTGCCGGTCTTTCAGCTCTGGTTGCAGGTTGATCGGCCTAGAAGGCAAGAGTTGCGGAGGAAAAATTCTTTTGCCGCAATGTGCGGATCGCAGTGCCTTCGAGCATCTACTCCATGGCCGGTTTCCGGAGACAAGCGTTACAATGCCGCCCGCTTGTCTTATCCAACCGATTTTATGGAGCAATCTTAATGACTTCTGACCGTGAATTGGGCATGGATCGTGCCATCCAGCGACGGGATTTTCTCAACGGCGTGCTGGTTTCGGGCGCAGTCGCCATGGCGCCGGCAGGACTGGCGCAAGCGGCGCCTTCAGCATCGCCCTATCCCCCGGCCATGACCGGCATGCGCGGCAGCGGATATCCAACGGCCAATGCTACCGGTCATGCCCTTCGCGACGGACAGTTCTGGCCCCACGGCAATCCGTCGGAGACAGCCGACACCTATGATCTGATTGTGGTGGGCGGCGGAATCAGCGGTCTGGCCGCCGCGTGGTTCTATCAAAAACAGCATAATTTTTCCAAAAAAGTGCTCATTCTCGACAATCACGATGACTTTGGCGGCCATGCCAAACGCAATGAATTCGGCGCCGGCAAATCGCTGCGGATCTCCAACGCCGGCACATTCAACATCTATGGCGGCGAACATGACACCGGGGCGCAGGCCGACCTTTTTCGTGATCTAGGCATCAATGCTCCCGAGCTTGCCCGCGATACGGTGGATACCGGCTTTTATGCAAAATTGGGCATGGGCCAGAGCGTCTTCTTCGACAAGGAAACCTTCGGGCGTGACGCCCTCCTGCACGATCCTGCCCCTTGGACCGATTTCACCTTCCTCTATTCACCCACCACGCCCCCGGACGCAGAAAAGCGTTGGGAAAGGTTTATGCGGGACGCTCCGCTCTCCGATGGGGCGAAGAAGGATCTCTATCGGCTCTACCATGCCGATACCGACTATTTGCCAGGCCTTTCCACGTCGGAAAAGATCGAGCGGCTGACCTACAGCAGCTATGCCGATTATCTTTCCGGACCGGCACAATGCGATCCCATGGTCGCCACCTATCTGCGCGATCGAACCTACGGCAGCGGCCGCGGGCTTTCTTCGACCACCGCCCTGGCCGCCCATGAACGCTTTGGCTTGCCCGGCTTTTCCGGGCTGGATCTGCCCGCGCGCAAGGGCCGCCATGAAGGCGCCCAGCCCTATCGCTTTCCCGAAGGCAATGCCACGGTGGCCCGTCTGCTCGTGCGCCGGTTGATTCCGGGAGCGCTGCCGGGCCAAAGCGTGGCCGATTCCATGCTGGCCAGAGTGGATTACAGCCGGTTGGATCAGGCCGGGAATGCCACCCGCATCCGCCTGAATTCAACGGTGGTGAAGGTTGCCAATGAGAAGGGGGGCGTCAGCGTCAGTTATACCAATGGCGGATTGAACGGAAAATTCCTCCGCACCAGAGCCAGACAATGTGTTCTGGCCTGCTGGAATTATGTCATACCCTATATCTGCCCCGATTTGCCCGCCGAACAACGCGCGGCGCTGGCCTATAATGTCAAAACGCCCAACCTCTGGGTGAATGTCTGGATGCGCGACTGGCAGGCCTGGTATCGGGCGGGCACATGTCTGATGAATGCGCCAGGCAGCTATTTTGCCTCGCTCCTGCTCGAACCGCCCGTGTCGGTGGGCGGTTATCAGCACTCCCCCTCGCCTGACCAGAGCGCAGTGATGTCGATGCTGCGCGGCTATGAAACGCCCGGCCTGCCCATCAAGGACCAGTTCCGTCTGGGCCGGGCGGAAATGTATGCAACCACATTTGAAGAGTTTGAACGCAACACCCGCGACCAATTGGGCCGGGCGCTGGGCGCCCATGGGTTCGATCCGGCGCGCGACATACAGGGAATTACGGTGAACCGATGGGGGCACGGATATTCGTACTGGTATTCTCCGCTGTTTGATGATTTCCTGAAAACCGGAGCGCCGCCGCCGCATCTGCTGGCCCGCAAACCTTTCGGGGCGATCACCATCGCAAATACCGATTCCGCAGGGAATGACACAACCGAGCTGGCCATCAGCATGGCGGCCCGGGCCATTGGCGAATTGGGATGAACCTGTATCCGTCAAGGCCGGACAACAGCGCATGGAAATCGCAGCAGATCCTGTCATCGTCGCCATGAAGCAACCATGAAACTCCCGATTGGCCCACACCCCTGTCCTGACATGCGCCTGTCCCTCCAAACGGGGGGGCGGCCATGAAGGACGATGCAAGGCGCCGCGCGGCCTGGCTGGCCGACGCGATACTGCCCCATGAACCTTGGGTCAGGCGCCAGTTGCGGCGCGGCAACACGCTTGGCTATGAAATCGACGATATCGTGCAGGAAGCCTATGCGCGCCTCATCATGCTGGACAGCGTGGCGCATATCACCAATCCGCGCGCCTATTTCCTGCAAGTCGCGCGCAGCCTCATCCTGCAATATCTTCGGCGCGCACGGGTGGTTCCAATCGATCTGGCCTCGGACATAGACGCCATTGATGAAGCCGCCAATGAGCCGCTGCCTGATCGGCAGGTGCAGGGACAGCAGGAACTTGATCGCTTGATGAATGCGATTTCCACTCTTCCACCGCGCTGTCAGGAGGTCTACCGGCTCCGTAAGATCGAAGGATTGAGCCAGCGGCAGGTGGCCGAGCGATTGATGATAAGTGAAAGCAACGTCGAAAAGCACCTCGGTCGCGGAGTGGAACGCATTATGCTACTCTATTCCAACGATCAGCGATCCCATTCCAATGACCCAAAGATGAGCCCCGATGGACATGCGTGCAAAGCTCACAAGCGCTGAGATAGACCGCATCGCGGCCAACTGGGCGGCGCGCGAGGACCTGCGCCCGCTGGATCCGGGCGAGGAACAGGCGCTCGATGCCTGGCTTGCCGAGGACAATCGGCACCTTGGCGCCTATGGCAAGGCAAGGGCGGTTCTTGAGCGCGCGGCAAGGCTGCATGACGAGACGGCCATTGCAGACACGGTCGATGATGCGGAAGAAAACCACCCGACGAGACGCCGGATGATGATTTCTGTGGCGGCAAGCGCTGCGGCCATGGCCGCCGGCGTTGCCCTTTTCATGCGGAATACCGCCCCTGCGGAAAAGCACTTCTCGACCGGACGCGGCGAAATACGCTCGGTGCCCCTCGAAGACGGTTCCACCGTCATGCTGAACACGGCCAGCGAGATTGCCGTACTGTTTCTGCCCGAGCAGCGCATCATCCGCCTTTTGGCCGGGGAAGCCTTTTTCCAGGTGGCCAAGGATGCGACCCGTCCCTTTCTTGTGCAAAGCGCGGGGCGGATCGTGCAGGCGGTGGGAACGGCCTTTTCGGTGCGTCGGACCAATGAAGGCGTCGGCGTGATGGTGCGCGAAGGCCGCATCCGCTATGAGCGCCACAAGGAGACAGGCACTTCATCGGCTTTCCTGTTCGCCAATGCCGAAACCGAAATTCTCGACTATCAGGGCAACGCACAGCCTGCTCTCCAGCATCGATCGGGAGCGGAAATGGACCGGATGCTGGCGTGGCTCGATGACAAGATCGTTTTTGACGAGACAACCTTGGGTGAGGCGGCCGCCGAGTTTCACCGCTACAATGAAACGCCGCTTCTGATGACGCCGCAAGTGCGCAAATTGCGCGTGTCGGGCCGCTATTCGGCAGGCGATCCTGAGGCGTTTGCACAGGCCATTGCTGTCATTCTCGATCTGAAGGTGGAGAGGACCGCACAAGGAATTGAAATTTCAAATAAAAACTAGAGAAAGATATTCTGCAAAAAAATTGTCACACTTATGTGTGGATTTACGTCCTTCCATGCATCTCCCCAATGTCGAGCGCAAACGTGAGCATCCCGGGCGCCGATCAATGGGGGAAATATATTCATGTCCTATCGTGATTTTCTCTGTACCACGGCCCTTGCGATTACGGCCACTGTTGCGACACCAGCCTGTGCGCAGACGCGCGAAATCAATGTCCAGCCGCAGCCCCTTTCCACCGCCATTGCCGAACTGGCACGTCAGGCCGATGTGGAAATCCTGGCGCCTTCCACCGGCGCTATCATGCTTGCCAGCCCGGTTCGCGGACGCATGGATGTGGCACAGGCCCTGACCCAAATCCTGCGGGGCACCAATCTTACGTGGAGCAATGATCCCCGCGGCGCCTTCCTCATCAAGCGGCGCGAGGCCAGGCTGGCCCCGGTTGCCTATATGGCCCCTGCCCCGGCGCAGCGCGCAGCTGCATCCCGTGCTCCGACCGCCCTTGCCGCAAAACCGGTTGAAACCGGCGAAGGCGAAACGATCATCGTCACGGGCACGCGCGATCCCAACGCGAAGGCCAGCGCGGCGCCCAGCCCCATCACCGTCATCAATGCGGACCGCCTCGCCGCGACAGGTCAGCCAGACCTGCGCGACGCGCTGACCCAGCTCTCGCCCTCGATCTCGCGCTCGACGGTCACCTCGGGCAATGCCAACATGGTCGACAAGATCAACCTGCGTGCGCTCACCTCAAACCACACGCTGATCCTCATCAACGGCAAACGCCGCCACACCACCTCGGTCATCACCGATGCCACCGGCCCGGAAGACGGCACCGCGCCGGTCGATATCGGCCTGATCCCCACCTCTGCGATTGACCATATCGAGGTGCTGCTCGACGGGGCCGCCGCCCTTTATGGTTCGGATGCGATTGCCGGCGTGGTCAACATCATCCTGAAGAGCAACAATCACGGTTTTACCGCTGCGACCACGAATGGCCTCTATTATGAAGGCGACGGTTTCACCTCGGGCACTACGGCCAACTGGGGCACCCGGTTCGGCGACCAGGGCTTCTTCAGCCTCAGCGGCGAATTCCGCCATCAGGATCACACCAATCGCGGCGGGCCGGACACGCGCGTCAATGCCAGGGTGAACCGCTATTTCGGCAATGCCGAACAGGATCGCGTGGCGATCTCGTACAATGCGGGCGTCAATCTTTCCGACGATGTGAAGCTCTATTCCTTTGCCAGCTACGCCTATCGCAAGGCCGGATCTTTCCAGAACTACCGTGTTCCGACCGTGCTCCCGCAGGTCTATCCCAACGGCTTCAACCCGCTCAGTCAGGTGACGGAGCATGACTTCAGCCTCACCGGCGGCGCCAAGGGCACGTTGATCGGCTGGGACTGGGACCTGAACGCCACCTACGGCGAGGACCATACCGACTATAACCTTATCGACAGTGTCAATCTTCTGCTCTTCCGCGACACCGGCAGCACACCGACGCGCTTCAACGTAATGTCCTACGGCAATTCGCAGCTCACGCTTGAGGGCACGTTCCGGCGGTTTGTCGATGTCGGTCTGGCCGAACCGCTCAATGTCGCCTTTGGCGGACAGTATCGGCGCGACACCTATGCAGTCAATCCGGGCGACCCTGCCTCCTACTATGGCGCGGGCACCCAAGGGCAATCGGGCCTGCAGCCTTCAAGCTACGTCCGCGCCCATCGTGACATCAAGGCCGCCTTTGTCGATTTCTCGGCCAAGCCGGTAAAAGGCCTGCAAATCGGCCTTGCGGGCCGTTACGAGGATTACAGCGATGCGGGCGATACGCTGACGGGCAAATTCTCGGTCCGCTATGATTTCAGCCCGGCCATCGCCATTCGCGGTACGATCAGCAACGGCTTTCGCGCGCCCAGCATGCAGGAACAATATTATACCAGCATCGGGGTGACACCGAACGGTGCGCAGGGCGTGCTCGCCGTCAATTCGATTGCGGCGCGTATCCTTGGGGCACAGCAGCTTCGGCCGGAAAAGTCGACCAATCTATCGGCGGGCATTGTGCTGCATCCGGTACCCCGCATGAACATCACCATCGACGCCTATCAGATCAGCATCCGTGACCGTATCGTAAAGGGCGGTGCCTATAACGGTCAGGAAGCCATTAATGCGCTTGCGGCCCAAGGCATTCTGGTTGACCCCAGCGTGCTGCCCTCGGCAGTCTCGGCGCAATATTTCTCGAACGGCGCGGATACGCGCACACGCGGTCTCGATATTGTGGCCAATTATCGTACGCCTTTCGAATGGGGCACCATTGACTGGGACATTTCGGCCAATTTCAACAATACCGACGTTCAGCGCGTCGGCGTTGACCGCAATGGACGCATATTGCTGACCCGGCAGGGCCAAGCTTTTATGTCGACCTATTTCCCGGCCAACAAGTTTATATTTGGCGGCCATCTGACGTCGGGTTCGTTCGATCTTGACCTGCACGAAATCCGTTACGGCTCGGTCAACACCTTGCGCCAGTATGTCGTGGGCCCCGATGCCTATTCCACCAGCGTGTTTTATGACATGTACAACGCGCCTAAGTGGCAGACCAATATCGAGGTGGGCTACAAGTTGACTCCCTTTGCCCGCGTGTCGGTGGGGGCCAACAACCTTTTCGACGCCAGACCCAGCATTGTGCCTGAAAACACCCGTTTTGCCGGTGTCGCCCTGTATGACACAGGCATGCAGCAATTGGGCATCAACGGCGGCTATTACTACGGCACGGTGAAGCTCTCCTTCTGAGCCGGCAACACCCCTTGGCCGCGGGCTGCATCAGGGCCGCTCGCGGTCCATGGTCCCACGTTACAAAGTAAGGCGCCGGGAAGATTCAGGCCGCAGCTTGGAGGAAATGGGCTGACCGGCCAATTGTCCCGGTCCAGCCCTGCTTCACGGTCACCGGCAGGCCCGCTTCAATGCAGGCTTCACGCCGGTGCCCCCCAACCGAGCGCCTCCGGAACAACCTTCATTATTTCACAAAAGGACAGCAAGTGGTTAGAGTTGGCATCATCGGCTATGGCTTCGTCACAAAGACTTTCCACCTGCCCTTGATCGGTGCGACCGAGGGCATTGAGGTCAGCGCCATTTGCTCCTCGCGGCCCGAAGTGGTGCGGGCCGAGCAATCCGGCATTGCAGTGTTCGACAGTCCCGAAGCCTTGGTTGCCAGCGCGGCGGTGGACGTGGTGCTGATTGCATCCACCAACGATACTCATACGCCCTATGCCAGGCTTGCACTGGCGGCAGGCAAGCATGTGATCGTCGAAAAGCCGTTTGCGCTCGGTTTGGCCGAAGCGCGCGAATTGGTGGCGGCGGCCGAGGCGGCGGGGCGCCTGATCACCGTTTTTCAGAACCGCCGCTGGGACAGCGATTTCCTGAGCGTGAAGGCAGCTATCGAGGACGGTTCGCTGGGTCGCGTCGTGCAGTTTGAATCGCATTTTGACCGTTTCCAGTCCTCCGGCGGCGATCGCTGGTGGGAAAAGGAGGCCCCCGGATCGGGCATATGGTTCGATCTGGCGCCGCATTTGCTCGATCAGGCGCTGCAGCTTTTCGGGCTGCCGGACAGTGTGCAGGTCAATCTGGCCAATTTGCGCGACGGCTCGCTGGTGGATGACTGGGCTCATGCGGTTCTGAACTATCCGCGCCTGCGGGTCATCCTTCAGGCAAGTACCATCGTCTCGGGCGGATCGCCGCGCTTTATCGTCCATGGTGATCGCGGCACGCTGGTCAAGCCCCGCCTTGATGATCAGGAAAACCAGCTGCTGCGCGGGGTTGTTCCCGGAAGCGGGGAATGGGGGCGCGATCCGGACGATGTTCTGCGCTGGACCATTGACGGTACACAAAGCCGCCAAGCCGCCCGGCCCGGCGACCAGCGGGGCTTCTATCGCGCGCTGGTCCAGGCCGTGAACCATGGCGCGCCGCCCCCAGTGCAGCCCCATGAGGCCATCGCGGTGATGGCGATCATCGAGGCCGGCTTCGCCTCATCCACACAAGGCCGCGCGGTGGTGCCCGATCTGACCGCAGCGGAACGCGCGGCCTGGACACAATAAGCGGCCACCAAGGCCGCACGGAGAGAGAATGCCATGACGGCGCAATTCAACAATTCCGGGGCGGCCCAGCGCCGCCCTGCCCTGGTGGAACGGCGGCATCTGCTGCCGTTTGCGCTGATCGCCTGCCTGTTCGCCACCTGGACCTTTGCCGCATCGCTCAACGATGTGCTGATCCGGCACTTCCAGCATGCGCTCGACATTTCACGCACACAATCGAGCTTTATCCAGATCGCATTTTACGTCGGCTATTTTTGCGCGGCCATACCGGCCGGGCTGGTCATCCGGCGTCTCGGCTACAAGGCCGGGATACTGGCCGGGCTGACGCTTTATGCATTGGGCGCCTTCCTGTTCTATCCGGCCGCCTCGCTGCAGGCCTTTCCAGCCTTTCTTGGCGCGCTTTATTTGATCGCGTTCGGTCTGGCTTTTCTGGAAACCAGCGCCAATCCCTATGTCGCCATCCTCGGTCCGTCAGCCACCGGCGCGGCGCGCCTCAATCTGGCGCAGGGTTTTGCCGGTCTGGGCGCCATCACCGGTCCCGCTGTTGGGGGGCTGTTCATCATTTCCGGCGTGGAGCGCAGCCCGGCCGATCTTGCCGCCATGGCTCCGGCCGCAAGAGCGGCCTACCGCGCTACTGAAGCGGCAAGCGTGCAAATGCCCTATGTCACGCTGGGCAGCGCCATCGTGCTGCTTGGCCTGCTGATCGCAATGACCCGCTTTCCCGAAGTGGAAAACGCCAAGCGGAATTTGCCGCAGGGCGGCGCGCTTCATGTGCTGCGTCATACCCGGTTGCGCTGGGCGGTGGTCGCGCAGTTCTTCTATGTCGGTGCGCAGGTGGGCATCTGGAGCTTCTTCATCGATTTCACCAAAGACGCCTTGCCCCACACCCCTGAACGTCAAGCCGCATTCTGGCTCTCGGCCAGCATCGCGCTTCTGATGGCGGGCCGCTTTCTGGGCGCCTTTCTGCAACGGTTTGTCAAACCGGCCCGTCTGCTGGGCGCTTGCGCCGCCGCCAATATCGTTTTGTGCCTGATTGCAGCAGGATCAGCCGGCGGTCCGGCCGTTGCTGCACTTTGGCTAAGCAGCCTGTTTATGTCGATCATGTTTCCCAGCATCTTTGCCATGGGCGTCGAAGGATTGGGCAACGAGACCGAAATGGGCTCTTCGCTGCTGGTCATGGCCATCGTGGGCGGCGCATTTATTCCCCCGGGCATGGGCCTGATTTCGGAACACTGGGCCAGCCTGCACGCAGCGATGCTGGTTCCGGCCGCCTGCTTTGCCGTCTGCCTCACCTTCGCGGTTCTGCTGCCCGAAGCCGGGCGCGTTGAGAATGAACCAGCCTGATCCATTTCCCCTCTCTCATTAACAGGAAACCCATGCGTTATATCCATGCCATGATCCGCACGCTCGATCTGCAAGCGACGATCCGTTTCTTTGGGCTGCTGGGCTTTCAGCAAACCCGAACCATCGAGAATGAGGACGCGCGCTATACGCTGGTCTTCATGGCCCCGCCGGGCGATGATCCTGAAGTGGAAATCACTTTCAACTGGGATCAGCACGAAACCTATGGATCGGGACGCGCCTTTGGGCATCTGGCCTATGAAGTGGACAATATTTATACGCTTTGCCAATCGCTGATCGAAGCGGGGGTAACGATCAGCCGCCCTCCTCGCGATGGCAAGATGGCCTTTATCCGCACCCCAGACGGCTTAAGTCTTGAACTGGTCCAGAAAGGTCAGCTCCAACCGGCCGAGCCCTGGATTTCGATGGAGAATATTGGAAGCTGGTAGTCCATCGTCGCTAGATTTTGGCTGCAGGCCGCTCGTCCCGGACACGGCCTGCAGCCATTCCCCGGCAGGAACCTGATCGACCAGGAACTTGGCGAGATTCCCACGCGACAGTTTCGCGCCGAGCCTTGTCTTGCCGTACCAGCTTATCCCCGCGCATCAGGCGACGCACCGATGCTCCGGCACCAATCTTCCAAGCGGTGTTCAATAGTTTCGGCTGTCTCACTGCCGCGTGTGAATGCCCACCAGATAAGTGCCCCCTGCCAGACGCTAGCCATCTGCCAGCCCAAACGTTTGGCTTCGTCGCGGTCATCGACAATGCGTCGCCCAAGGGCTGTCGCGAGCACGGCCCCCCAGGCTGATCCACGGGCACGCAGCTCCGGGCTACGAAGATCCTCACGCAACAGTAACAGCCCGTCGCCGACGGCATAGTCGGCCTCGTCCGCCGGGACGAGCCGCTTAAGCAGTTCGATCGCTCCTCGCGGAGTAACGGGTACCTCGGCATCGAGCGCCATTGTTGCCGCGACCAACAGATCCCATGCATAAGACAAAATCGCCACGATCATCGCATCGCGTGTCCCAAACCGCTGGACCAGGCTCGCTGGCGATAATCCGACGGCTCTGGATGCCTTCGTAAACGTCAGTCTGGTCGGCCCGGCATCGCGCAACGCGGGCAGCAGTCTGTCAAGCAGCGCGGTGTCCGATACTGTCTTGCTTCTCCCCATGGAAAATTTATAAACGATCGTTCGTTTATAATCAAGGAGACAGCCTGTGGCGAGGATTCTGGGCTACATTGCGACAAGTCTCGACGGCTATATCGCCACGATGGATGACGGACTTGACTGGCTGTTCGCCTACGATGGGCTCGAC
This sequence comes from Novosphingobium sp. SG707, assembly GCF_012275515.1. GTDB lineage: Bacteria > Pseudomonadota > Alphaproteobacteria > Sphingomonadales > Sphingomonadaceae > Novosphingobium. The sequence continues at coordinate 2,359 of NZ_JAAZQL010000020.1, read as the reverse complement.
CTCGGCAAACACGATTATCGTACCTTCCTGGAACGAATCAGAACCGTCGTCATGGGACGGAACACCTATGATTTTCTTGAAAAAGAAGATGCGCCATGGGCGTATGGGGAACAGCGCGTCATCGTGGTTACGTCGCGTCCGATTTCCTCGCCGAAGGGGAAGCTTGATGTTCGCGCCGACATCGACGAGCTCGTCGAAGAGCTCCGCGCGCTGACCGACGGCGATGTCTGGATCCTTGGTGGCGGCAAGTTGCAGATGGCATTTATCGAGCGCGGTGCGTTGGACGAGATCGAGATCTATGTCATGCCCGAGTTGATTGGCGGCGGACGTCCTTTGTTTCCAGCGACCGGTGTTCGCGCGCGACCGCGGCTCCGTTCGGCCGAGACCCTCGACCGCGGCTGCGTCCGCCTCCATTACACATTTGATCGAAAAAGCGACTTTGCAACCCTTTGACGATACACGCCTCAAGCGCCATATCGTGCTTCACTGGGGCAAAATCCCGGCAAGTGAGCACATTGCGCCTGGACGGCTTCGCGCTGCGCGAATGGCTGGTTCCGGCGGCAGCTGCCGTTCCAAGCCCGATGGTCGACTACTGTTCCTCCATGTAGCCAAACGGCCAGGCCTTTATTTAGGCGTGACACTAATCAGCCTGGCCGCAATGTACTTTGAACCCTTGCGCCAGTTCGGCGAGACTGACAGCGCCCAGCCGTGCGATCAGTAGCGCTTCGGCGTGTTGCAGCGCATCCTCTACCGCAGCGTTGACTGCCTTTTCGACTGCGCAGTCGGGATTGCTATGCTCGCTACCGATTGCGAATATGCGGGGACCACCTACTGCCCGGTGGACATCCAATAGCGAAACCATCTCAAGATCCGCAGCGATCACCCAGCCGCCGCCATGCCCCTTTTCCGACCTGACATAACCAGCATCGCGCAAGCCCGCCATCGTGCGGCGGACGACAACAGCGTTCGTTCCGAGCATCCGCGCGATGGTCTCGGATGTCATCGGGCCATCATGGTTTGCCATGTGAAGCAGCACATGGAGCATTCTCGAAAGGCGGCTGTCATTGCGCATGGCATGGCTTTTCCCGGACCTGAGGGAATTGGCAAGCTCATCTTGTCACGATACATATGATGTTACATGATTCGTGGAGCGTTTGCATGCCGGAATTCGAGAACCCCGACCATTGGGACGCAGCCGCGCAGCATTATGAGAAGACGGCGCATCCTTTCACCATGCGCTATGCCGAGGCGGCGCTGGCGCGCGTTCCGCTGACAGCGGATAGCCGCGTCCTTGACGTCGCGGCCGGCACGGGCGCGCTGGCGCTGACGGCGGCACGAACCGGAGCGCAGGTATTAGCGACGGACTTTTCTCCCGGCATGGTGGCGCGCATTGCGGCGGCCAACATGCCCAATGTTGAAACGCGCGTGATGGATGGACAGGCGCTGGCCCTGGACGATGGCAGTTTCGATGCAGTGTTCTCGATCTTCGGCGTTATCATGTTCCCTGACTGGCGCAAAGGCCTTGCCGAGATGGCACGGGTGACACGCATCGGGGGGACGGGCGTTATCGCAACCTGGCAGAACCGGGGCGCCGCGACCTTCCTGCTGCTCGGCCAGATCCGCCGCAAGCTGTTTCCCGATCGTGAGGGCATGACTATGCCGGACGCGATCAGGGCATTGAGCGATCCGGCGGATTTCGCCCACGAACTGGTCCTTGCCGGCTATCGCGATCCCCAGATCGAAGAGGTCACCTATGACTATCCACTCGACATCACCCAGCTTATCAAGCCCGATACCCTGTTCGGCATGTCGCCCGACTGGACCAGTTTGAGTGATGTGGAGAAAGTCGCGGTCATCGCCGAAGTGCGGGCTATGACGGGTGATCGCGAAATCCTTCCTATCCCTTCGACCGCACTTATCGCGGTGGCCCGACGGTGAACCAGACCATTTTACACTGAGTGTCTAGCGGCAATGTCCTGCCTCGAAGCCGGGATGGTGAGTTTCGGCAAGAGCAGCCGTTCTAACGCGAGTCCGGAGCGTCTTAAGCTGGTTCCCAATTGCCGGTGCCGGATGGTGGCCGATGCCGCCCTCAATTCGGACATTCCGACGGGGTGCTGCTTTGCTTGAAACCTGCCGGTCATTCACTCGACTCTGTGATCTAGCGCGGCCTCGGCACGCGGTCGGATCACTCAGCTCCACTTTTCCGAAACCGGTTCGGGCTTGCAGCGGCAGAATTTAGTATGATAATAGGACTATCCTGATTCTTTACTATGAGGCGGATATGCCAGATAGCGCATGGTATGAGACCATCTCGATCCCCGCCTTGATGCGGCACGCACGCGCCACCTATGGCACAGCC
>NZ_JAAZQL010000019.1 GCF_012275515.1 Novosphingobium sp. SG707 | reverse complement strand
ATAGGCAGATTGCGCAAAAGGTAAGGATAGATCCGATGCTCAGGGTGCGGATCGCTGGTACGCGGACGCTGATAGATCGCCGCCAGCCCCATGCGCGCCATCAAACGCCGCACACGCCGACGCCCGACCGCATGGCCCAGACGCTGGAGATGCCGGGTCATTTGCCGACTGCCATACCATGGGCAATCCATGAAAACCGTGTCGATGACCGCCATCAGCACCAGCGTTTCGGCGTTTTCCAGGGCCGGAACGTAATAGTAGGCGGAGCGGCTGATCGACAGAAGTCGACATTGCGACACAACCGATAGCTGCGAATGGGTCGGGTCGATCATAGAACGCCTTTGGGTGATGCTCATCGACCCGACGCTTTCGCCAAAAAATCCCGCTCGACCACCAACTTGCCGATTTTGGCGTGCAGTTGCTCGATTTCCGCCTCACCGGCCGCCTGCGCGCCATGATTGCCGCTGTCGAACAGGCTGGCCATCCCTTCAACTGCCTGGCGCTTCCACCCGCCGATCATCGTGTGATGGACGCCGTGTTTGGCCGCCAACTCCGCCAGCGTCAGATCACCGCGGATCGCCTCCATCGCAACCTTCGCCTTGAAATCCGCGCTGTAGCGCTTTCTCGTCGTTTTCATGTCTGTCCATTCCTGTCTCAGGAATGAGCTTAACACCCTGTCCAGAAAACCGAGACCACCTCACCCCGGCGCGCAGCAGCTTTGCCAGCTCAATCGCATCGCGCCGGTTCGTCTTGACGCGATCTCCAGCACGTTTGGGAATGAGGGCCTATACAATCCATAGCCTGTCGGGCCGGCCTCGTAACAAAAATGCATCTGTTGATGCCGGCTCGCCAGGCGCTGTATCATGCGTCGCATCGCCTCGGGTGTAGCGGTCAACTAGCCTTGACCTGCCCCCCGGCAGTCCCTCGATTATAACGAGAGTCTGGGGGTTAAATACGCTGGCCCGGACGCCTGCACAAGCGCGTCGGGCATGATGGTCTCGTCCTGCACGAAGGCTCGACGCGCTTGTGCAGGCGTCCGGTTGCCCAAAGATGAGTGAGGCCGGACATTATTGTAATCGTAGCGCCAGATCGCCAACTTCCGGCGAGCATCGGCCAGGCTGTCGAACAGTTCCTCATTGAGCAGCTCATCGCGTAGCGAACCGTTGAAGGACTCGATCAACCCGTTCTGCTGGGGCTTGCCGGGATCGATGTAATGCCATTCGACCTTGTTCTTGCCCGCCCATTCCAGGATCGCCCGACTGGTAAATTCGGTGCCATTGTCGCTGACAATGCACGCCGGTTTGCCATGGAGGCGCACCAGCGTGTCGAGTTCACGCACCACGCGAGCGCCCGAGATGCTGGTATCACCCACTAGGCACAGGTTTTCCCGGCAGCAATCATCATTGATGGCCAAAATCCTGAACTTGCGTGAGGCGCCGAACGTGTCGGAGACAAAGTCCATCGACCAGCGCGCGCCCGGAACCAGCGGCACGGGCATCGGTGTGCGGCTGCCACGCGCCCGTTTCCGCCCACGACGGCGGCGAACCGACAATCCTTCCTCCCGATACAGCCGGTAGAGCTTCTTGTGGTTCATGGTCATCCCCTGGCGTTCCAGCATGATGCCGATCCGGCGATAGCCAAAGCGGCGGCGCTGGCCTGCGACCTCACGCATCGCAGTCCGGATGGCTCCATGGTCCGGCGGGCGTCCGCGCCGGACCGTTTTGGGGTCGACACCGATCAGGACGCAGGCCTGGCGCTGGGAAATCGGATAGAGCCCCAGCACCTTGAGCACCGCGTCTCGCCGCAAACCTGGTGTCGTCAGACTTTTCCCAACAGATCCTTCAGGATCACATTGTCGAGCATGCTGTCGGCCAGCAATCGCTTGAGCTTGCCGTTCTCGTCCTCAAGCTGGCGGAGCCGGCGGGCATCGGACACTTCCATCCCGCCGTACTTGCCCTTCAGCTTGTAAAACGTCGTCGTGCTCAAACCATGCTTCCGACAAATCTCGACCGTCGGTAGCCCGGACTCCTGCTCCTTGATCATCCCGATGATCTGCGCCTCGGTAAAACGGCTCTTCCTCATGCGTCTGCTCCTTCTCGTGGACAGACTCTACATCAGAATGAGGGATCTTTCGGGGGGCAGGTCAGCCTAAATAGCGCACCTCGCCTCCACGCTCTTCATCCGCGACGGCGACAGCATTCCGTGCTTTTGCAACATCGATTCCGAGGAAGACCTCTGTAGAATATCCCACGGCTCGTCCTCCTGCGATGAGGATCGACTCGGCCCTTCCGAGGAACCCTCGGATACGCAGTGTAGGGCGAGCCACTCAGCGCGTGGACGGACATACATGGGGTAATCGCGGGAGCGACCACCATGGACAGGATGCCAGATAAGAGAGGTGGTTGTTCTCCGCTATGATGAAGAACGGGCTCTCGATTGGTGACCGGGCCCAACATCGGGGAGAACAACCATGGACGAGTATATCGGGCTGGACGTGTCGCTGAAAGAGACGGCGGTATCCTTTAGGCGCAACGGACAGCGCGTCTGGCGAGGCAAGTGCCCCTCGGATCCGCAGCTTCTTGCCGCATTGATCCGCAAGCATGCTCCTGCGGCCAGGCGCGTAGTCTTCGAGACCGGGCCGCTTTCAGTCTGGTTTTTTCATGCCCTGACCGCAGGAGGAATGCCGGCGATCTGCATCGACGCCTGCCACGCCAAGGCTGCGCTCGACATGGCCGCTAACAAGACAGATGCCAATGACGCCGACGGGCTCGCGCATCTAGCAGAGGTCGGATTCTTCCGCGAAGTCCGGGTAAAGGGCTTCGATAGCATGCTGTCCCGGACGCTTGTCGCAGCTCGAACGAAACTCGTGCGAACGACACTGCACGTAGCGAACCAGATCCGGGGATTGATGAAGACGTTCGGCCTCATCGTTCCGCGCAGCATGGGCGGCAAGTTCGAAGCGCATGTTCGCTCTCTCCTCGCTGACCGCGCCGCACTCTCGCAGATCATCCTGCCCTTGCTCGAAGCCTGGCGCGCTCTTCGCCTCCAGGCTGCCAGACTGACGCAGCAACTCCTCGCCGAAGCGCAGAAGCGAGCAATGTCAGTTGCTGATGTCGATCCCCGGCATTGGTGCGATCACAGCGACGGCCTATCTCACTGCCGTCGAGGATGCATCGAACTTCAAGCGGTCGCGATCAGTGGGCGCCTGGCTGGGCTTGACGACGCGCCGGTATCAATCGGGCGAGGTTGACTATGCGGCCATATCTCCCGAGGTGGAGACGCTCATGTGCGATCGCTCCTATATGAAGCCGCGGTGGTGATCCTGACCCGCAGCCTAGCCAACAGCGATTTGCGCAACTGGGGCATGAAACTGCGCGAAAAGATCGGCTTCAAACGATCCGCCATTGCCGTTGCCCGCAAGCTCGCCGTCATCATGCACGCGATGCTCCGTTCCGGTGAACTGTTCAACAAGGAGGCAGCGACCGCCTAACTCACGAGCTCTGCTGCGCCAAAGGCGCGAAGAGGCGTCCCTGCCGGGACGGAGGCTAGTCCATTCCGTTAAGACCGTTGCACCTCGAGCCCGCTCGGATCGTGCGAGACATACATTGGAAGGACTGTTCCGCGAAGCCCCATGATGCGGCGACCCATATCGACCGCGTAGCCGACCGTGCTCCCGGCAAACAACCTCCAGCGCAAGAAGGCGCTTGCAATTCCCGCTATTAGACGACGGTCTTACTATTGAACTGATCTTCTATGCGTGCTGCGCAATGCGGAGTTGATTTTTGCAGTCGTCCTTTCCTGCGTATTATTGACGTTGGGGGAAGCGTGTTGCTGCGTCACATAGGGCAGCACGCCGTGGCGATTTATCTTGCCGCCCATGTTGGTTTTCTGTCCGCCGGCTATCTTTCCGCTAGGCGTTGACAGGGGAAAGCCAGCGTGCCGTGATCTATTCGGCAGTGCTGGTGCTTAGCCTACTGGGGGGCATGCCTGTTCTGGCTGCCCAGCCTGACCATGCCTTCACCATTCCCACGCCATAGGGGCAACCATGGTCGTCGTGACCTCTGTGCTTGTATACCGCAAGGGGGTGAACTGGTGCGGGCATTGCTCTGGCGTAGTGCCGCCAGCTATTCGGTCTATCTGTTCCATATTCCGGTCACCCGACTGGTAATGATTGCCTTCTTGTTGTCGGCCAATCTTCCCAACACCCTGGGCCTGATCATAGCGGGAACGCTGGGCCTAGCATCGGCGGTTTAAATTCAGCTTGAAACCTTGGCCATTGCGATGGGCCGGGGCGTGTATGGCGGCCGCAAGGTGGCCCTAGTGGTTGAGGCGGTGCCCTGATCAACGGCGCGCGTTCTTGTGAGAAATGCGCAGCACTCCGGTGAGTCTATTTGCAATGCGGCATAATATGGCTTATCGACGCACCGCAAATTCCTTCATGCGACGCTTTCCGGGTGGAAGGTATTTTTGATGCCTAAGCTTTTGAATATGAACGCTTATCACTATCGTAGGGGCGGGTCAGATGTGGTCTATCTTGAGCACGGCGCCCTGTTCGAGCAGCGCGGCTGGGACTGCGGTTATATGGCAATGCAGCATCCCAAGAATGACCCTACGCCGTGGTCGCGCTATTTCGTGCCCGAAATCGAGATGGGGCATGATTATTCGCTCTTACGCAAGGTGGCGATCGCCAAGGAGGTGATCTACTCCACAGATCATGTGCGCTCAGTCAATCGTCTGCTCGATGATTTTCCTGCCGATATCGCGCATATCCACATTCTGCGCCATCATGTGGCGGCCAACATCTTCCCCGCGATGCAGAAGCGGGGCGTCCGGATTGTGCTGACCGCGCACGAGCTCAAACTGCTCTGTCCGGCCTATCGCATGCATGATGGGCAAGCGATCTGCGAGGATTGCAAGCCCAATGCCGTGTGGCACTGCACCATCAAGCGCTGCATGCATGGGTCTTTGGCACTCAGCGGGCTGATCTCGGTGGAATCGGCGGTGCATCGCATGATGGGCTATTACCGCAAATATCTCGACCGTATCATCTGCCCCAGCCGTTTCTATCTAGAGAAGCATGTGGAATGGGGCTGGCCGCGTGAAAAGCTGATCTACATTCCCAATGATTTCGATGTGCCGCCGCTACAACAGGTGCCTGCGCCGGGCGATTACCTCTGCTATTTCGGTCGGCTGTCCTTTGAAAAGGGGTTGGTCACTGTCATCAAAGCGGCCGCCGCAGCGGGAATGCCTTTGCAACTGGTGGGCGAGGGACCCGAAGAACCGAAACTGCGCGAGCTTGCGGCTGAGACCGGGGCTCAGGTCGTTTTTCACGGGCGACAGACGGGTGAGGCTTTGTTCTCGGTCGTGAGCAATGCGCGCGCCTGTGTGCTGGCCGCTGAATGGTATGAAAACGCACCCAAAAGCGTTCTTGAAGCTTTTGGCCTTGGCAAAGTAGTGATCGGCGCCGACATCGGTGGCATCACAGAAATGATTAGACCGGGGGAAACCGGCTTCCTCTTTCCCAGCAAGGACGCGCTGGCTCTGGCTCAGGTACTGCGCGAGTTGCGTGATGTCTCTGACGAACGGCTCATAGAGATGGGGGCTAAGGCTGCCCGCTTTGCGAGCACAGAATTCAGTACGGATCTCTATTTCCGCCGGATGGAAGCGCTTTATGCCGAGCTAGGTGTGGAGCGCAAGATCATGACGGAAGTGTGATGACTGCGGCGTGATGGAGCAAGTGGGATGAGGGGGCGGCAGCCACCCTCACTCCACTTGCCGTGCGTCAGCCTTCCATCAGCAGGTTGCGATAGGCATCCAGAATCATCGGCCACTGGAAGTTTTCTTCCCAGCGGGCCCGGGCCTTGATGCGCAGTTCACCGGCCAGCTTGCTGTCGCTCAACCGGTCAATCTGCGCGGCGCAACTGTCGACATCGCTGAAATAAACCCCGGCATCGCTGGCAACCCAGCGATTGAAGGGATTGTCATGCGCGATTACCGCATTGGCCGCGCCCAGCGCTTCCACCAGCGAGGGGTTGGTGCCCCCAACCTGATGCCCGTGTAGATAGGCGCGGGAGTAGAAGCGCAACGCATTCAGAATAGGCTTATCATAGATGGGGCCGGTAAAGACCACCTCAGGACCGGCGGCGGCCAGAACCTCGGCCTGATAGGGCACGGTCTTACTGTATTTGCCCAGCAGCGCCAGCTTCATGCCGCGGGGTTTGACGCTGAAGGCCTTGACCACTTCCAGCACTGAATTTTCCGGCTCGGGCCGAGCAATCAGCGTAAAGAAACGGTCCGGCTCGAAGCCCAGCGGAGCCAGTCGGGTCACATCGGCGTCAAAAACCGCGTCGCCGCCATAGGGGATGGTGACGATGCGATCGCGCGAAACGCGCGTGGCCAGATGGTCGGCAATCGCCGGATGGTCGGCGACAAGCTTTGTGCCAGCATGCGCCGCGAGCCGTTCATTGACCCACAGATAGGTCTTGGCGCCCAGACCATATTTGGCCCGCTTCCACTCCAGCCCATCCATGTTCACAAAATTGGTGCGGCCCCGGGCGGCAAGCCAGCTGCAGAGGAAGCCGGTGTTGTAGCCTAACGTGAGGATATTGCCGGGCTGCTTGAGCACATCGGCTGCTGCCTTGCAGTCGAACTCGATCGTGCCCGCCGCCCCATCTAACCTGGTGGGGATATGAATGCGGCGGATGCCTTCCCAAATGTCTTCATACTGTTTGCCGGTCTCGCTGCCCTGACAATAGACTGTAACCTGCCAGCCGCGCTGGTGGAGGTACACCGCCAGGCGTTCGGCAAAGGTTTCAAAGCCGCCATGTGCGGCTGGAAGGCCGCGAATGCCCAGAATGTTGACATGCCTTGCCGTTGCGATCTCTTCCATGGGGGACTCCAGCAGTCGGTCCAGCGTGTCGAGGCTCATGCCATGATCTTGCCGGACTGAGCGAGTTTCTTGAGGTAAGTGGCATAATTACCCTTGCCTAGGCGGGTGATCGCGCGACCCAGGCCAGCTTCGTCAATGAAGCCGTGGCGGAAGGCGATCTCTTCGGGGCAGGCGATTTTCATGCCCTGGCGTTTTTCAAGCGTGGCGACAAATTCGGCCGCCTCTAGCAGGCTGTCGGGCGTGCCGGTGTCGAGCCAAGCGAAGCCGCGCCCCATTTCTTTCACACTCAGTCTGCCGCTTTCCAGATAGGCGCGGTTCACATCGGTGATTTCCAGCTCGCCACGGGCGGAAGGGTGAATGTTGGCGGCGATGTTCACCACATCGGCGTCATAGAAATAAAGCCCGGTCACTGCCCAGTTCGACTTGGGAATAGCTGGCTTTTCCTCAATGCTGACCGCGCGCTTGGCGGCGTCAAATTCCACCACGCCGTAACGCTCGGGGTCAGAAACGTGATAGGCAAAGACTGTGGCGCCGCTCAGGCTGGTGCGCGCGTCGCTCATCAGATCGGGCAGGCCGTGGCCGAAGAAGATGTTGTCGCCTAGCACCAGGCATGAAGGCTGGCCATCAATGAAATCGGCGCCGATGGTATAGGCCTGCGCCAGCCCCTTGGGCTCGGGCTGTTCGGCATAGGTCAGTTGCAGGCCCCACTGGCTGCCATCGCCCAGCAGACCGCGGAAGGCGGGCGCGTCATGCGGCGTGGTGATGATGAGAATATCGCGTATTCCCGCCAGCATCAGCGTAGAAAGCGGATAATAGATCATCGGCTTGTCATAGACAGGCATCAACTGCTTGGAGAGCGTCAGTGTCATCGGATAGAGACGCGTTCCCGTGCCACCAGCCAGAATAATTCCCTTCACGTAGCGATCTCCTCAGTTGGGGGCCTGAATCAGCCGCTGCACCACCGTATCGAGCGATGTATGCCAGTCGGGCAGGCGCAATCCATAAGTTTGGGCCAGTCGCGCACAATTCAGCCGTGAATTGGCCGGGCGCGCGGCGGGCGTGGGGTAATCGGCGGTGGCGATGCGTTTGACCACGGCATCGGGCCCGCCAAGGGCCCGGCTGGCATCGAAGACGGCCCGCGCCATATCAGCCCATGATCCTTCGCCGCTGCCTACCAGATGGAAGACGCCGCGCGCACTGCCCGCCGGATCGCCCACCAGCCGGGCGGCGATGGCCAGCACGGCATCGGCGATGTCGAGCGCGCTGGTAGGGCAGCCGTGCTGGTCGTCCACCACGCCCAGTTCGTCACGCACGGCGCCCACGCTAAGCATTGTCTTGACGAAATTGGCGCCGAACGGGCTGTAGACCCATGCCGTGCGCAGGATCACCGCATCGGGCGCGGCGGCCAGCACGGCCTGTTCGCCTGCCAGCTTGCTTTCGCCATAGATGCCCAGCGGCTTGACCGGATCGCTTTCGACATAGGGTTCGGGCTTGGTACCGTCGAATACATAGTCGGTGGAGATATGGATTATCGGAATGCCCAGTGCCTGCGCCCCCTGCGCCAGGGCACCCGGGCCAGTCGCGTTGACGGCGAAGGCCAGTTCGGCTTCGCTTTCGGCCTTGTCCACCGCCGTATAGGCCGCGGCGGAAACCACCGCATCGGGCTTTGCCGCCGCCAGTGCCGGAGCAATGGTGGCGGCATCGGCTAGATCGACCTGCGGGCGGCCCAGCGTGATAATCTCTACGCTGTCGCCCGCGCGCTCGATCAGGCTGGAAACGACCTGCCCGACCTTGCCAGTAACGGCGATCCTCATGGCGCGACGGCCTCATCGCCTGCTGTCGCGGCGATCAGCCCCAGGCGTTCGCCGTCATAGGCTTCGCGCAGGGGCTGCCACCACCAGCTATTGTCCAGATACCAATGCACAGTCTTCTCGATGCCGCTGTCGAAGTTCTCTTGAGCGCGCCAGCCTAGCTCGTCTTCCAGCTTGGTGGCGTCGATTGCATAGCGCGCATCATGACCGGGCCGGTCGGTGACGAAGCGGATGAGGCTTTCACGCGGGCTGTCGCCGGGCACCAGACGGTCGAGCACGTGGCAGATGCGGCGCACCACATCGATGTTCTTGCGCTCGTTGCGGCCACCCACATTGTAGGTTTCGCCGATGCGACCCGTGGCGGCGATGATGTCCAGCGCGCGGGCATGGTCTTCCACATAGAGCCAGTCGCGGATGTTCTCGCCCGCGCCATAGACGGGCAGTTCCTTGCCTGCCAGCGCATTGAGGATGGTGAGCGGGATCAGCTTCTCGGGGAAATGATAGGGCCCGTAATTGTTTGAGCAGTTCGACACCACCACCGGCAGGCCGTATGTGCGCATCCAGGCCTTGGCCAGATGGTCTGAGGAAGCCTTCGACGCAGAATAGGGCGAGGAGGGATCGTAAGGCGTGTCTTCACGGAACAGCGTGTTGCCGTTCAGCCCGCCTTCCAGCGAGCCATAGACCTCGTCGGTGGAGACATGCAGGAAGCGGAAGGCGGCCTTGGGCTCGTTCTCCAGCGTGTTCCAGTAAGCGCGCGCGACCTCCAGCAGGGTGAAGGTGCCGATCACATTGGTCTGGATAAAGGCCGCCGCCCCGGTGATCGAGCGGTCGACATGGCTTTCGGCGGCCAGATGCATGATACGGTCGGGCCTGAACTCAGTGATGGCCTTGTCCATTGCGGCTCGGTCGCAGATGTCGGCATGCAGGAAGCTGTGGAGCGGATTGTCCTCCACCACCTTGAGCGAAGCCATGTTGCCCGCATAGGTCAGCGCGTCGATGGTTAGAACCTCGTCGCCCTTTTCTAGCACGAGATAGCGGACCAGGGCCGAACCGATGAAACCGGCGCCGCCCGTGACGATGATGCGCATGGGTTCAGCCCTCCAGGGTGAAATAGACGGGAAGATCGTTCAACAGTGGCTGGACGCGGTCCTTGCCCGACAGGGTCTCCGCATCGGCCACATCGGGCCAGGTGATGGCGATGGCCGGATCGTTCCAGAGCACGCCCTTGTCATTCTCGGGGCTGTAGTAATTAGTGACCTTGTAGCTGACGACCGTGTCGGGCAGGAGGGTGCAGAAGCCATGGGCAAAACCGGCCGGCACCCAGAGCTGGTTCAGCTTTTCGCTGGTCAGTTCGGCGGTGACCCATTTACCATAGGTAGGCGAACCATGCCGTAGATCCACCGCCACATCGAGAATGGCGCCAGAGACGCAGCGCACCAGCTTGCCCTGAGCCATGGGGTTCGTCTGGAAATGCAGCCCGCGAATGGTGCCGACCTTCGCGCTGAGCGACTGGTTTTCCTGAACGAAATTGACCGAGCCAGCAGCCTTGCGAAAACTGTCCTCCCGGAAAGTTTCGACGAAATAGCCGCGTTTGTCCCCCAACTTGGTGGGGATGATTTCCAGCGGACCCGCAAGATTGAAGGATTTGAACTCCATGGTATCCCATGCTCCAGTATGTCCGGGGTATGCCTCAGACAAAATGTATTCCGCCTTGCTGCCGCGTGGTCAGGGGCGATGTTCAGACGGTGGATCAAGGCTCTGCGATTGACCAGATCGGTAGCTAACCATATCCGGCCATGCGTTGTGCTCGCTCTTCCAACCGTTACTCAAGGTCGCCATGCCATAGCAGGTTGAAGCCAAATTAGTACGTCAGAGGAATTGCACTACCCCGCTTTGCCTCTCTCGGCCGAGCAATTCGAGCCTCTCTAGTTAGCCATGCGCCGTTCTGCAATGCAGCATCAATTGACCGTGGCGAAAGCTTTGTCAACGGAATCGTAGTAATTATATGCATATAAATACCTATTCCGATCTTTCGTTCATGTGGTGGCAGTGCGGGTTTTGAGCCCACATAGCATCAGGCTGGCTAGGCGCGAACCGGAACCTTCAATTCTGCGATAGGTAAATCTTGATAACAGAATGATGATTGGCAAGGTCAGCAAAGTGACCCCAAGCCGGTGATAAGGGGTTAACTTGATGCCTGATGCCTGAGCGACGTACAGGGCCGCAGTGAACGACGGAATATGCAGCAAATAGGTCGAGTAGGACCACAACCCGAGATTGTTGGCGATCTTGCTCTCTAGAAGGAGTGACATGACCTTGCCCGCCAGATCCTTGGGGCCAACCTCTTTGGTCCGTGCGACGTGCCAGATAACTGCGCCCCAAATCGCGATCGGTAGCAAGGAAAGGCCTGCTTTTCCATATGCATAAGCCGGTGTGAACAGAGCAATGTTTAGCGCCGAAAGCGCAAGTGGGGGGCTGAGCGATGCCCAACTTGAGCCGTGCAGCTTGCGGCAGGTGGCCATGCCCAGAAGGAAATAGCCAACTACCAGCGGTAAAAAGGCCGGATAAGCCCAGTTTTCCGTGCCGATCACCCGATATGTGAGTAGAAGGGCTACGGCCATAGCGGTGCAGGCTCCCGCGCGGACCAGAACTGCGCGGTGGAAGGCGAGTGCCGCTAGGAAAGGTGCCACCAGATAGAATTGCCATTCAAGTGACAGGCTCCATGCCGGGCCCAGTAGAGCAAGGCTGGAGCCCTTCAGAAGAGTATCGGGGACAACGCTTTGCAGTAGCAGGATGTGCAAGCCGATATGGATCTGCAAGTGTTGTTGCTGATCCTGAAAAACGGCTGCAGCAGAAGGCTCTGCCCAAGGGGTGTATACGAAATAGGTGGCGTAGGACTCCCGCAGTATCAGCGCTAAAATTAGCGCGATGATGTAAAGCGGATAGATTCGGAATAGACGCCGGATGATGTAGACCTTATAGGGTTCATTTTTTTGCTCCAGCATGTTCTGGATAACGAAACCGCTAATGATAACAAACACCATCACCCCTATCCCGCCCATCGTCAGGAAGCGGATTCCAAAATTTTGGATCTGTGAAGGAATGCCTGCGACCTGAAGCATGTGTTGGCACACCACCCACCAGGCCATCCAAGCACGAATTCCGTCAATTGCTTTAAAATGCTTCATGAAACAGCCGACTGTTGAGAGTTTAAGCGAATTCTAGCAATGAAGGGCCCGCTGAGGCGCTATATAGCCCTGACGTCCTCGGCATGTAAGGGTGTTGTCGCAGCGTTACATGCTCCTTTGGTGGCTCGACCGCCCTAGCTTGCCCCCTCGAAATGCGATGGTCCGTTACCGGATAAAGGCGGGGCGTCTCCAGTGGAAGTGTATTGTTACGTTTTTTTTTGCAGCGCAGCACTATGAGAATTGCTATCTACGTATTTTTACTGTTTACCTCGCTCGAAGCGGTTCGTCCACGGTTCGAGAAGCAATTTTATCGAGCTAACCTGTTATGAGTGATTTGCATCGAATGTTGTTCCTTGATGGCAATGAGTGATGCAGTGGACTGTCTCGTTCTAGAGACTATATGGCGAACGCGATTGGCCGCTTTGTGCCTGAAAAGCACGCGCGGATTAGGTTGCTGGCAAAGCGTGGCTCGTGGCTGTTGACAGCGCGGGCGTGTCGAAGCGGTTCTGATCTTATGTTGGGGGTTTTTGTGCGCTTTCTCTATCTCGGTCAAACATCCATGGGTAATCGCGGTTGCGAGGCTCTCGTGCGTTCCACCACTGCGCTGATTCGCGAGCGTTTCCCTGATGCCAGCTTCCTGTGCCCCAGCGAGAACAGGGCTCGCGATGCGCGCCAGTGGCCAGATGCGGCCGAGCAGGGCATTGAATTTGTCGATGTTCCGGCCTTTTCCACGCCGCTTAAGATCTGGAATCGATTGACCGGCGCCCTGCCCATGCTGGGCTTTGGTCATCCGCCAGCCTATCCGCTCAATGCTGCCTATCGCACTTTGCTGGACCAGTGCGATGCGGTGCTGATGACAGGCGGCGATATTGTCTCCCTTGATTACGGCGTGTTCAGCCTTTATCACTGGGCCGGCTTGGTTGAGGCAGCGGTTAAGGTCGGCAAGCCCGCGCATCTGCTGGCCGCTTCGGTCGGGCCCTTTTCAAAGAAGCCTGATGTCGAAAAGCGCATGCGACGCCATCTGGCCGCCTATCGCACGATCAGCGTGCGTGAGACGCCTTCTTTCGACTATGTGCGCTCGATGGGCGTCGCGGATGCCGTACTGGTGGCTGACCCTGCTTTCACCATGACGGCGCAGCCCTGGGACGATGCCGATATCTTTGTTCCCGGTGTGGATTATGTGGGGCTCAATGTCAGCCCCATCGTCCGGAATGTGCGCGGCAGCGAGGAATCGAAGGCGGCCTTTGATGCGGATATCGTCCGCTTCATCTCCAGCGTTCTGGAAAAGACCGGGATGAATGTCGTTCTGGTGCCCCATGTTGGCCCGCTGGATGGTTCGGGCGAAAATAGCGACCGGCATTACATGGCCCGGTTGCTGGCGACCATGCCTGACAATGGGCGAGTGAGGCTGTTGCCCGATGGTTTGAACACAGTGCAGTTGAAATATGCCATCGGTAAATGCCGCTACTTCATCGGTGCGCGTACCCATGCCACGGTGGCCTCGCTTTCGCAGCTGGTGCCAACCTGCTCGATCGCCTACAGCGTCAAGGCATTGGGTATCAATCGCGACTTGCTGGGCGATACCCGCTATGTGCTGCCCACGCCCGAAGTGAAACATGATACGCTCTGGGGCCATCTGGATGCGCTCATGAAGGATGAGGCCGATATCAAGGCCCTGCTGGGCCAGCGCATTCCGGAATGGAAACAGAAAGCACGCGCTGCCATAGACCGCGTCGTGCTACAGTAAGGGCAAATGCCGTGCACGCCCTGCCGGTAGGTGGTGGCCGTGCCCAGAAGCCAAGACGGTTTCGTCTGCGCAAGGTGAGTGACGTGATGAACGATGCCCCCAGCCCCAACCGCCATAGCAGGGGCAAGTTTGATACCGTTCAGGCGCTACGCTTTCTAGCGGCCTTCATGGTGGTGTGGGTGCATTCCACCTTCTATACGCATGAAAGGCTGGACGCTTCGACCGCCATCTTTGCGCTGGGTGCCAATGGCGTGCGGCTGTTCTTTGTCATCAGCGGTTTTGTGATGGTGGTCTCCTCGCAGCGGCTGATCGGCGCGGCGCGGCGCGCGCAGGTTTTTGCGATGAAGCGCATCTTGCGCATCGTACCGCTTTATTGGTTGGTGACGAGCGTGAAGCTGGTGGCCTTACTTGCGGCGCCTGCCGTGGTGCTGCATGCCAAGGTGGACTGGGGCTATGTCATCCGCTCCTATCTGTTCATTCCCGCCGTCAATGTTGATGGCGAGATCAAGCCCTTGCTGGGTGTCGGCTGGACTCTCAATTTCGAGATGTTCTTCTATGCGCTTTTTGCGCTAGCCCTGCTGATCCGCATCAGGCCGCTGCTGCTGATCGCACCGGTGTTGGTGCTACTTTCGGGGCTTTCGCTGCTGCATGCGCCCGACTGGCCGCCCGAACTGCTGTTCTGGAGCGACCCGATCATTCTGGATTTTCTGGCCGGCATGGTGCTTGCCGGTTGGGTAGGGCAGGGTAAAGCGCTGCCGGTTCCGGTGGCGGCGCTGTCGGCGCTGGCGGGGCTGGGCTGGCTCTTCGTGCCATGGTTGCATCCGATTGTGCCGGGGCTAGTCGGGTCCCTGCTCACCACGCTGGCGGCAGGAGTGGTGGTGGCCGGGGCGGTCGCGCTTGAACCTGTTCTGGGCCCGCGCATGCCGCGCTTCGCTTTGTTCATGGGTGCGGCCTCTTATTCGCTTTATCTCGTCCACCCGTTGGTCGCTCCAGCGTCACCACATGTTCTGGGCCGGTTGGGCATACATACGCCGGTGCTGGCTGTGATATTGAGCATTCTTGTCGCGATGGTTGCCGGGGCGCTTTGCTATCTCCTCGTGGAGATGCCGATCAGCCGCATCACCGATGGCTGGGCGAAGCGTCGCGAATTCTTCACCCTTCGGCAGATCCCTGCGGAACAAAGCTGATCGGGCGCGGTATGCTAGTCATGTTGGAGGAGCTGATGCGTAACCGTCATGCCTGGATATCGTTGTTCATAATCTGCTTCTTGCCTCTAGCGTGCCTGAAGGCCGCGCAGGGCTCCGATCCGGACAGCGAGGGCACATGGGTTACGGTGCCCCCGCAGAGCCTGCGCGTTGCGGCGGGCAGCCCGCTCGATTTTTCCGCCATGGTGCCAGCCCGGCCCGCCGGGCTGGATGGCGCGCTGACTATCGATAATGGCAGGCTGACATTTGCTGACCATGCAAGGCCGCATTTCAATTGCGGAATGCTGGCCAACGGGCCCGGCGGAGCGCTGGTTTTCCCCACGCATGAACAGAGCGACGAGCTGGCTGAGCAGATGCGGCGGCATGGCTATTCGCTGGCCCGGCTTCACCAGATCGACATCCGCCTGCTACGCAATGCGGCTGGGCCGATGCAGCCGGACCCTGAACAGCTCGACCGCTTCTATTACCTGCTGGCCGCGCTGAAGAGCAGGGGAATTCACTGGATGCTCGATATCTTTTCGCATGGCCATGCCGATCTGGCGGGCGGCAACTGGTTTCAACCTGTCTCGATCAATGATCTGCGCGTGCGGATTCATTTCGATCCTACCGCCAGGCAGGCGTGGACGGATTTCACTGATCGCATCTTTGCCGCACGCAACCCTTATACCGGTGCCTCCACGCTTTCCGATCCGGCGCTGGCCTTCGTGACCGGGGCGAACGAGAACGGCATTCTTTTTTCCGGCAAGCCAGCTGAGCCATTGCCGCCGCTGCTGACAGCGCGTTACGCCCAGTGGCTGAAGCAACAGCCGCCGGAGCCCGGCAACACCGATATGCCTGTCAAGTTCGGGGATGACGCGACTCATTCGGGGACTTTCCGCCGCTTTGTCTCCGACCTTGAGATCGAAACGTATCGCTGGATGGAAGGCAGCCTGCGGGCGCGTGGGTTCAAGGGGCCGGTATTGGGCTATCATGAATGGTATGCCGGGCAGACGAGCAGGACCCGTGCAGAGCTGCCCATCGTCGATGTTCATGCCTATGTCGGCGAGGTGACCAGTTTCGCGAAGGGCGCCCCACTGTTCATGCCCTCTTCCACGCAGGATGCTGGGCTTAACGCTTGGATGCTCAACGCCTCGGCGCGCTGGCTGGACAAGCCATTCGTCTCCTCGGAATATGGCGAGGCCTTCCCCAATCCGCACCGTTTCGAGAGCGGGCTGCTATTTCCCGCCGTCGCGGCCTTTCAGGGTTATGACATGGTGTGCCGCATGGCCTCCGTGCCGGTCGAGATGGCGGTGCCACGGCAGGGTGGCAAGGCCATAGGGCTGCGCGGTTACAGCGTCGGGCTCGATCCTACCGAGCGAGCATCTGAAACGCTGTCCGCGCTGCTGTTCGCGCGCGGCGATGTGAGGCAGGGCACGGGCGGCGTTGCCATACGCTATGGTGCGGAAGAAAGCCGTCAGGCCGGATCGGTGATCCTGCCAGTCGCCGTGCGCCGTCTGCCGCTGCTGGTGCGCTTCGGGCTGGTTGCCCCCGATCGTGCGGCCAGTCTGCCAGCGGACATGAGGCAGCTCTCGGCCATTGACACCGGGGGTACCTCGGCGCTGGCTCAGGCGGCGCAAAGGCTGGGACTCTATCAGGGCAATCCGGCGTTGACTTGGCCGGGGCTGATGGCCTCGTTGCGGTCGAGCGGCGCATTGCCAGTGGGAAATATCAGCGATCCGTCAAAGGGTCTTTATCAAAGCGCCACGGGGGAACTGACACTGGACCAGCATGCGGGCAGCATTACAATCGTCACGCCGCGAACAGAAGCGGTATCAAGCATTATGCCTATGGGCCATAAGGCACTGAAGGTGCTCAGCGTGGCGTCGCTTGACGCGCCTGCTGTGGTTGCCGCCAGCGCGCTGGACGGGGAGCCGTTGGCCAGCAGCCATCACATCCTGCTGGTGCTCTCGAGCGATTCGCGTAACACCGGCATGTATATGCCCGGCTATGGGGATCGTCGTCAGGTGGGCGACTGGGGTAGTCTGCCGATCCGTATGCGCCGGGTGAAGGCCGCCATTATGCTGAACAGTGCCTACGCTGGCGCGATCCTTTCGCCGTTGACGCTGGCAGGTGAAAAGCAGGGAAACTTGTTGTTGACGCGCAAGGGCAGCGGCTTTGGCATGACATTGGATACGGCGCCGGACGGGTACCTGCCGACCACTTTTTTCGTGCTTGATCTGCAATAGGGCCATCGCTAATCAGGCCATGTTTGTGTGATCCGGCTCGTGCGTATTTACCTCGCGATACTTTCTGCGAGTTCCGCGTAATGGCGGCCGATTACCGGCCAGGCGCGTTCTTTCAGCATTCGGGCGCAATATTCCAGTGCATGTTGTTGCCAAACTTCGGGAGATGTTTGCGTAAAGGCCATAATCGCATTGCAGACGGCATTACCGTCCACCGGTTCGTCAATTCCCAAGCCGGCCATGCCATCCTTGATCAGATCGCCAATACCGCCTGCATGCGATGCGATCACTGGCCGGGCATTGGACGCGGCCAAAATCGCTACACCGCTTTGCGAATGGAAATTGCGATAGGGCAGCAGGAAAGCGTCGCTGTTGCCGATTAGTTCCTCCAGGCGCTCATCATTGACGTACCCCTCTTCCACCTGAATCCCTGCGCTGCTCGAACGGATCAAGCCTAAGCATTCTGCCCAGTAATCCGGCTCGACCGGATCGGGTGATCCGGCAATGATCAGCCGCACCCGCGCGCCCCGTTCGCGCGCGCGGATCACGCCCTCGATTGCCTCGCGGATGCCTTTGTTCCGGCGCAGAGTGCCGAACAGCAGTAGCGTACCGTCACAGGGGGCGGGCAGGGGCTTGCACATGCTGAAACTGCCGTGCTCGATCACGGCTACCTGGCGCCTGCCCAGCGGGTAGGCGCCCACCAGCGTGTCGCGTGCGGCCTCGCTGAGTACCACCAGCGCACTGGAAAGGCAGTAGGCCGCAGCAAAACTGCCGTTTTCTAGCCAGCGAAGCGTTGCGGGCAGTTTCCATGCATGAGGCAGCGGATCGTGCACGATATAGATGATCCGCGCTCCCGACATACGCAGAGCGATCATGAAGGGGAGGGCAAAGATCAAGGGGTCCGGAATGGAGATTAGATAGGTGCTGGTTTGCAACCGTGCGCGGGCCAGCCCAGCAACACTGCTGGCGACCCGGCGCATCGAGGCCACCAGTCGCTGAAATCGCGATCCGCCCTGTGCTTCCCGCCGAGAGAAGATACGAGTTAAGTTAGGCCGCAGCTTATCAAATTGAGGATTTTCAGCGGGAGGAGCGATGAAGATCACTCGGTAGCCAGCGTCGGCAACGCCATGGGCCAGTTCCTGCGCGAAGAGGCCAGCCCCGCCGGACCGCCAGGTCTTGGTGTAAAAGGCGATCGGTCGGGCTGTGACTTTCGGGCTCATATAATGGTGTCCTTGCGAAAATGTGCGTGTCGAATAGCCTGAATAGCCCCTAGTTTTCTAGACACCTTTCGCTTTCAAAATCTGCTGCCGTTTGAATTCGACGGGTGATAGCGTTCCGTTCCTGATATGTTTGATCCCCGGGTTGTAGAACTGTTGAGTAGCGCCGAGATTTGGCAGTGGGGATGCAGACGAAAACTTAGACTGGTTTTCTACACTAAAGCCAAGACTTTTTCGATATTCGATAGGTCTGGGTGCGCCAAGAGAGATCTTGACGCGCTTCTCGTTGTACCAATGAATATAAGCGTCAACCACTTTGACGAACCGCTCGATCAGGGCGGTCTTCGAGTCTCGAGGATAGAAGAGTTCGGTTTTCAGCTGGCCGAAGAAGCTCTCGCATACAGCATGTCAATGACCAGCCCCGCATTTGGGGCTGCGTTCCAATGGACCAGCTGATGATCATCCCATCGAAGCAGTCGATGATGGGCGAGAGGTAGATTTTCCCCGACGGGATTTGTTGGTGTGGACGACCCCCGTACATCGCAACGTGCCAGCGTGAGTCGTAGGAAACCCAAACGAAGATCGTGTCCCCCGGCGTGGTGTAACTGGGGTCGATCCCCGCGTCATCCGGCGTCAGCCAGGGCCGGTCATGTTCCGGGAACGGCCGAGAGCATGACGATGGGATTGTCGCTCACCGGCGCCATAGTTTCAAGAGACATGTAGCGCCCGCGCTGAACGGCCCACTCGTCTGACTGCTCCATGAGGATTGCCCCGATCAGCCGGGTGATGGCAGCCTCGTTCGGGAAGATGCCAACGACCTCTGTCCTTCGCTTGATCTCGCCATTGAGGCGCTCGATGGGATTCGTGCTGTGCAGCTTGGCGCGATGCTCCTTGGGAAAGGTCATGTAGGCCAGCACATCAGGCTCGGCTTCATCCATCAAGGTCGCCAGTTTCGGGAGCTTTGGGCGCATCTGGTCGGCGACGGAGCGCCATTGCTGGCTGGCGGCCTCGGGCGTGTCCTGGGCGAAGGCCGTGCCGATGAAGGCCGAGACGACGCACCTGCCGCTTTTGCCAGCGTGTGCAAGGGCGTTGCGCATGAAGTGTACCCGGCAGCGCTGCCAACTGGCGCACAGCAGCTTCGAAACCGCCGCCTTGATCCCTTCGTGCGCGTCGGAGATGATCAGCTTGACCCCGCGCAGGCCCTGGCGTGCCAGCTTGCGCAGGAAGGCTGTCCAGAAGGGTTCGGCCTCGGAAGCGCCGATGTCCATGTCCATCTCAGCACTTAAGGCGCGTTCGGCCAGCGCCTTCTTTAACCCGTTCATCCAGTCGGGTGAGTTAAGCGCACTGGCGGCGTCCATGCCTCCCAGCAATTGGTCCAGCAGGTCATCGGGGATCGAGGGTGCTTTGCGTCGTGCCATAATTGGGGATCTTTCTACCCATTAGGCCGCCCCGTACACGGAATTCAGGACACTCCCGCCCCTCGTTGATGGGCGTGTGAAAGCATTTCTCAGTTAGCGTTCATGGCATGGATGCTCTGCATCGTCCCTGCCGGGACGCGGACAGGATCATTCCTCTACACAAGCCGCACTGCCATCAATTCCCGGCAAATGCGTTTAACACATTGGAAGATCCCGGACCACGAAGACCTATCCTGCGACGGACGTGTCTCGACTGAGTAAACCCCCCTGTCCAGAAAACCGAGACCACCTCATCAGTTAAAGAGGGGTCAGAGTAAACGCATGACATCTCTTACATCATAGCGCTGCGAGCGTGCCACACGCGATTGCTCATGCGGAGCACCGATGGCGACCATCATAATGACTTGTTCACTTTCGGGGACAATATCCAGTGCACGCAACTGCCTATCTTGCCCGGGCATAGCTGACCAATTGAGTGGACAGGCACCATAACCCATAGCGTGAAAAGCAAGCAGCAGGTTCTCGGCGAAAAGGCCGCCGTCAATCCAGGCCTGATAGCGTTCGCTCGGTTCCATGAAGCTGCGCAGGTCGGTCGTAATCAGCGCCACGATCGGTGCGGTATCGCCAAAGCCGCGATTGCCGTTTTGGCAGGATAGTAGTTTGCTGCGTATCTGAGGATCGCGAGCAAAGGTGACGCGGCTTGCCTGGCGGTTACAAACGCAGGGTGCCGCTTGTGCCGCTCGAGCAGCTGCTGTCAGGACCTCGTCGGGCACTGGCGCATCGGAAAAATGACGTACGGAATGGCGCGAAGTCATAAAGCGCAGTAGTGTTTCGCTGTCCACCTCAACCATCGGATCGGGCCGTTTGATAGGGGCGCCGGAACACTTCAGTCCCTTGGCGGAGGCAAAGGCCAGCGTTTCAGCAATCCATGGCGGATTGGCGACTCCGCGCTCTTCGTTGAAAGCCTGATATCCCGCGATGGCGTCGATAGCGTAGATAATTTCGTTGCTGTGAATGCCCCTGTCCACTGCCTTGCGCACCTTCAGACAAAGGTCCTCAATGGCTTGCCGCCCAAAACCGGGGCGGGGTGAGGGAAGTGTCAGGCCTTTTTCTATCATGTGGTAATATTTGGTGATGTTTGCCTTGGCTGCGGACGGATGACCATCGCGATCGAAGACACCCGAATAGCGAGCGAAACGCCTGGCATCATACAGCGTGGCTGTGGCCAGTTGTAGTGCAGCTTTGCCGAACTGAAACGCCTTTTTCGCCGGCGCGGGCATCGCCTTGCGCAGGCGGAAGATCATGCCGGGGGTGGGTTCATCGCCCAGAACGGGCTTTGACTGAATCGGAGAGCTTTCAGGCACGCGCAAATCTCTTTCGCAAAACCGGGGTCGACAGAAGGGTCGGGATCAGGCTGATCAGCACCACAAGGACGCCGACAAACCAGCTGGCCAAATTGCCGCGGCTGATAAGGCAGATGACCGCGCCGGTCAGGCCGATGGCGATGGGAACCCAGATCGTGGGCGTGGCCAACTGCACATGCAGCCGCCGCCGGATATAATGGGCCGAGATCGGGTTCAGGATGATTGCCGAGGCGAACATGCCGAGCGGCATGGCATAAATGCCCGTCCAGGGATGCAGAACCACCGGGAAGAGGATCACGAAGGAGCAAGAAATCAGCATGATGGTCAGGCTGGCCGTGGCGAGCCCGGCGATGCGCAGCAGCGCATCCGCACCGGGGAAATAAGCGCGTACCAGCGGGCTGACGACCATCGCTGCCATCAGGCCCAGCGAACCGCCGAAATTGCTCATCCAAGCCAGCAGCAGGGGATAGGCAATCAGGGCCGCTACCGCCGTGAGCGTCACCAGCACCACGCAGGCGCTGCGGCTACGCTCGATCTCGGCCTGAAGTGCGGCGTCGTCCTTGTCGTGAATGGCGCGGCCGCTACGGGTCATGAAGGTCTTGACGATGATCTGCTGGAAAAAGGGGATCAGCGCGGCGACGCGTGAGGCAATGGCATAATCGGCTGCCACGGTAGAGCTGAACAGCCAGCCCACCACCAACATGTCGACTCCCTGCGCCTGCATCGCGGCGAAACTGTGCAGTGTCAGCTTCCAGGAATAGTGCAGATCCCAGGAGGTCAGCCGCGCAAAACCGGCCTCGGCATGGCTGAACAGCGCGCGGGCGACCACGATCATGGGCAGGGCGACCGAGGCCGTCATGACGATGACCACTGCCATATTACCGAAATGCAGCAACAGCAGCGTGGGCAGCAGAATTAGGCGGATGAGATTGGGGAAAAATTCCGTCACCAGAATGGAAGCGGTAATGCGCCCACGCCCCTCGAAGGTGCCGACGCTAATAGCCAGCAGCGTTGATATCAGCGTGAAGGGCGCCAAGCCGGTGATCCAGAAGGCCAGATCGGGCTTGCCGAACCAGCTCGCGATCGTGGCTGCAAACAACATCATGGCCGCAGCCAGTACGCCGTTGATGACCAGGCCCAGCAGCGCCACCGAGCGGAACAGGCCGTGTTCGCGTTCTGCGCTGGCGTTGCGTGATATGTGATATACTAGCAAGGTTGCCAGTCCCGTGCCCATGCCCTGCGACAGGATGCGGGTGAGGGCAAAGATGATCATGAAATTGCCGAATTCGGCCTTGGGCAGCAGTTTGCCCAGCAGGATCAGCACAATGAATTGCGACCCAAGGGAGAAGGCGCGGGAAAAAGCGCCAAAACCAACATTGCCTTGCAAACTGGAGCGCGTGGCAGCGATGGCCTTAGAAAGCATGACGGTCGCCCTTATCACTTCACTTACTTAAATTATGCATCGCTTGCCGTGATGCAGTAAACTACCCGGTGCCGCTGCTTTAATCTACCACAGGGATAAGCAGCTTGATAAAAAAATGCAATGTCCAAAGCAGCGTGCTGACCAAACAGATTGAGATGGTCACGCCTTTCTGGATCGATTTGCGGCCAAGTTAAGCTCGGGCTGATGCGATCACGCCGCTAGTTTGCTCATATGCCTCTACCGGAGTTCTGCCAGCAAGTACGGAATGGGACTGGTGACGCAATAGTAGGTGAACCAAAGCGCCAAGCCAACTCGCAGTTCGCTTCCGGTCTCGAAAGCGTGGAGATAGACGCATTAGTACTTTATCGATCGCCAGCGAGGCTCGATGAATATATTGTCCATTCAGCAGCTCTGGCCACCCATGCTGTTTTCCTTGTCAACACCAATGGCACAGATTTTGGGTTGTGACTAAGCTCGACTTTGTACGTTTTTGGTCAGGTCCAGGTCCAGAAGAGGCCGCTGTTTGCGACGTGGTTGAGGGCTTGGTCGAGGGGTAAAAGGCAACCGCCCATGTCGTCGATGTCTTCCCACTGACGTCGGTGCGACCAATAGGCGATTTTGAACTCGTCATCTGTGCCAGTTGGCTTGAGGCGCGCGATCGGTGCCTCGTTTGTCAGCAGGTACAGGTGGTAAGCGCCTTTGTCCTTGTACCAGCCAACACCGCCGCCATTGGCTTGATCAAACGCTGCGATGCGCCGGGCGATTTCGTCTTCATCCATGGCGCCGCCATAACGGCCTTCGGCTCAAGGCGCACCCGATTCACTTCGTCGCATGGTTATGGCGGTGGCCTTGCCACTACTGCCTGCGGGGCTTCGAAACATGGGATGCTGCAGCATACCCATACCGATCGCGGGGACGCCGTTCCCCAAATCCTGCGCCAGTGGCTGCAAGCATGGCGCACCTGCTTCACAGCACCGAGTTGGGAGCATGTGCTCGTTCTGGTGATAGGGGCTTTGTTGGCACCAGGCAAGCGGACCGTCACGTCCTGCCTGCGCATGACCGGCCGGACAGAAGCCGCCAACTTTGCGACCTTTCACCAGATCCTCAACCGCGCCCGGTGGAGCTCTCGTGCTGTTGCCAGGCGGTTGCTGTGCGTCGTGGTCGAACGGCTTGTGCCCGATGGCCCTGTCGTCATCGGTCTGGACGACACCATCGAGCGCCGTTGGGGGCGCCGGATCAGTGCGCGCGGTATCTACCGAGACCCAGTCCGCTCCAGCCACGGCCATTTCGTTAAAGCCAGCGGGCTGCGCTGGTTAAGCTTCATGGTGCTCACCCCGGTGCCATGGACCCGCCTGATCAAGGCTTTGCCTGTCCTGACCCTGCTCGCCCCATCGGAGCGATCCAACCATCAACGCGGCTGTCGTCACAAGCTGCTGACCGACTGGGCCCGGCAAGGTGCACGACAGCTGTGCCGCTGGCTGCCAGGCCTTCGGATCATCTTCATCGGCGACAGCAGCTTTGCCGTTCACGAACTGGCTCATGCCATCACCGCGCGGGCAACGCCCATCAGCCGCCTGCGGCTGGATGCCAGCCTGTTTGCGCCGCCTGCCAAACGAACCTCACGCACGATGGGGCGGCCCGCGCAAAAAGGCCCGGCGCTGCCCAAACTCAAGACCCTGCTGTCCAACCCCGCGACACGCTGGACAAAGATCGTCGTCTCCGCCTGGTACGGCCATGCGGGCGGTAAAGCGCTCGAGATCACATCCGACATTGCCTTGTGGTACAGACCGGGCACCCCGGTGTTGCCGGTCCGATGGGTATTGGTCCGCGATCCCGACGGAAAACGCGATCCCCAAGCCTTCTTCAGCACCGAGGTTTCCCTCGAGCCTGCCGACATCATCGCCCTGTATGTCCGCCGATGGCAGATCGAGGTCACGTTCGCCGAAACGCGCGCGCACCTGGGCGTCGAGACACAGCGCCAATGGAACGACAACGCCATAGCGCGAACAACCCCGGCACTCCTGGGTTTATACAGCCTCGTATCGCTATGGGCCGGCGATCTGCTCACCAGCAGCAGCGTCCCTTACGCCGCCGCGTGGTATCGAAAAACCAGTCTGACGTTCACTGACGCCATTGGCGCCGTTCGGCTCCAACTCTGGGTCGGCGACATTAATCAACACTCCCCGCCAAACCGGGAATCCCCAAATATCCCAGCACACCGCGTCATACGCATGGCTCAGGCCCTATGCTTCGCTCCATAAATGTACAAAGTCGAGCTTAGAGCCTTCTCTTATTGGGGCTTTTGGAGCCGACAATGCAACGTTCGCCCCTGTGAGACCCGATACAGCACGACCAGCCTTCGGACTGGCCAGTGCGGATAGATCCATGAAGCCCTCAAGGGATCACACCGCCTAGCCTCTGCAATTACAGATCAGCCCCCCTTTTGGACGCCGATCCACACGGTTGGGGCTGGGTTTACCTTTCAACTGTGCTCGACGATTACTCGCGCTACATCATCTCGTGGAAGCTGTGCACAACCATGACGGCAGGCGATGTGACCGACACGTTGGATCTTGCATTGGCCGCCTCAGGCTGCAGCAATACCACCGTGCTGCACAAGCCGCGCCTGCTGTCGGACAATGGCCCCAGCTATGTCGCGGGCGAACTGGCCGCCTATATCGAGGCGCAGGCCATGAGTCATGTGCGCGGCGCGCCCTTCCATCCGCAGACGCGGGGCAAGAACGAACGCTGGCACCAGACCCTGAAGAACCGCACCTTGTTGGAAAACTACTACCTGCCCGGCGACCTCGAGGCCCAGATCGAAGCCTTCATCGAGCACTATAACCACCAGCGCTATCACGAGAGCTTGGGCAATGTGACGCTCGCTGATGCCTACTTCGGCCGCAATCGGCAGATCCACGCCCAGCGCGCCGCTATCAAGAAGCAGACCATCGAACATAGGCGCGTGCAGCACTGCAAGCTCGCCGCCTAAATGCCAACCCAAGACGAGGCCTGCTCTCCGTTACCGCGCCGCCAACTTTGCGCCAAATGTTTCGACGACGGACACTCGTGGTGTATGTGAGCCACTTGGAATCGAACCCTCGAACACAACGATTTTGGGGGGCACAATCGGTGGCCAATTTAGGGAAGGGTGTTTCTAAAATTCTGCTGAAAATAGGAAAAAAGATTCTTTGTGATTCCCTTCACCCGCTCCAATTTCCCACCCAATCACACCTTCATTCGCGTCTCGAAAGAGATTGGAAATCTGCCATATTCTTGGCTTCGATTCGCCTGCGGGGGTCCGACCTTGTTCGCTGGCGGCCCGGGCCGCCCTCATGAATGGCCGGTGAGAGAGTTCTCAGTGCGTCGCCGAAACAACACCCCCGGGAGGCGATATGCTTCCCGGGGGGGGCATTGTACCGAAGCTTTTGCTCCCCGATTAATCGGAGCCGAAGAGGTCGCGCGTAAAGACCTTGTCTTTGACGTCTTCCAGTGTCTTGGTCATGCGATTGGCGATGATCACGTCGCATTGCGCCTTGAAACTGTCGAGGTCGCGGACCACCGGCGAGCCGAAAAAGTCATCCGAAGCCATGGCCGGTTCAAACACGACCACAGGGATGCCTTTGGCCTTGACCCGCTTCATGATGCCCTGGATCGAGGACTGGCGGAAATTGTCCGAGCCGGCCTTCATCACCAGCCGGTAAACGCCCACGGTCTTGGGCTTCTTTTCGATGATCTGCTCGGCCAGGAAATCCTTGCGGGTGCGGTTGGCATCGACGATCGCGCGGATGAGATTTTGCGGAACCTCGGAATAGTTCGCCAGCAATTGCTTCGTGTCCTTGGGCAGGCAATAACCGCCATAGCCAAAGCTGGGATTGTTGTAATGCTGGCCAATGCGCGGGTCCAGACAGATGCCGTTGATGATCTGGCGCGTGTCCATCCCGCCCGCGATGGCATAGCTGTCCAACTCGTTGAAGAAGGCAACCCGCATGGCCAGATAGGTGTTGGCAAACAATTTGATCGCTTCGGCTTCATTGCTGTTGGTGCAGAGAACCTCGATGTCCTTCTTCTCTGCCCCCTCGACCAGCAGATCGGCAAAGATGCGGGCGCGTTCGGACTGTTCGCCCACGATGATGCGCGAGGGGTGGAGATTGTCGTAAAGCGCGCGGCCTTCGCGCAGGAATTCGGGGCTGAAGATCACTTGCTCCACACCCAGCCGTTCACGCACGCTTTGGATGAAACCGACGGGAATGGTTGATTTGACCACGATCGTGGCCTTGGGGTTGATCCGGGCCGCGATCTTGATGACCTCCTCGACCGAAGAGGTGTCGAACTTGTTGGTTTCGACATCGTAATTGGTGGGCGTGGCCACGATCACATAGTCGGCCCCGGTCAGAGCTTCGGTAGCATCCAGCGTGGCCAGCAGTTTCAACGGACGGTTGGCAAGAAAATCCTCGATCTCGGGATCCGAAATGGGCGACTTGCGCGCATTCAGCATGGCAACGCGTTCGGCCGAAATATCGACAGCGGCCACTTCATGGTTCTGGGCCAGAAGGATCGCATTAGCAAGGCCGACATAACCGAGGCCAAAAACTGTTATCTTCATTTCGAATACTCTCGTTTGTCATGACGCCGGTGGAGGTTATCCATCGAAATATTCGTATTATGGGTTCTTGCGCGAGTTTTTCGCCTGAGCAACGAGGTGCTTTTTGCCCCTCAGGCCGGGATGGTCAATGATTTTATGCTGCACTCGCGCAAAGGCCATGGGGAAGGTGGTGTGCCCATGATCTTAGCGATCTTGCAGCCGATGTCCTGTGCATTTTGGTCCGCGCTGGAACCATAGCTGAGGAATGTGGCGGCAACGGGGGCGATAATGGCCATTAAATTTCTGTAAAAAGGCTTTTTTTCCGTTTGGGTGCCGATGCTCTCCATCCCGGTCGGGCAAAGCAAAACCCCCGACGCATGGCGCCGGGGGTTGTGTCTAAACTCTTGCTGCGGTTGCTCAGGCCTTGGCCAGGCGGGCCTCCAGCGCAGCCTGTTGCTCCAGGATCGCCTCGGGAAGGGCGCCCAGCGCGGCCAGATCACGACCATTGCCCTCAGCTTCCTCGCGCCAGCCATCGATGCTGACGGTCATCAGCTCGGCATACTGCTCGGGCGTGATGGACAGGCCCGTCAGGTCGATGCCGCCTTCGACCGGGTGACGGCCGATGACGCTCTCGGTGGCATCCGCCTTGCCCTGCGCCCGCTCGATCACCCACTTCACCACGCGGATGTTGTCGCCATAGCCGGGCCACAGGAACTTGCCGCCGCTCTTGCGGAACCAGTTGACCAGATAGATCTTGGGCAGGTTCGCGCCGCCATGGGCGACCTTGCCGGCCATATCGACCCAGTGCTTGAAGTAGTCGCCCATCGCATAGCCGCAGAAGGGCAGCATGGCGAAGGGATCACGGCGCAGGGCGCCGATCTTGTTTTCCGCCGCCGCCGTGCCTTCCGAGGCAAGGTTGGCCGCGAGGTAAACGCCATGGTTCCAGTCAAACGCTTCGGTGACGAGTGGCACCGAAGTGGCGCGGCGGCCGCCAAACAGGAAGGCCGAGATCGGCACGCCAGCGGGATCTTCCCATTCCGGCGCGATCGAGGGGCATTGCGCGGCAGGCACCGCGAAACGGGCATTGGGGTGGGCCGCAGGCTTGCCGCTGGCCGGATCATAGGGATTGCCCTGCCAGTCGATCAGACCCTCGGGCACTTCCTTGGTCAGCCCTTCCCACCACACGTCGCCATCGGCGGTCAGCGCCGTGTTGGTGTAGATGGCATTGGCGTAGAGCGTTTCGACCGCGTTCTTGTTGGTCTCCACCCCCGTGCCGGGGGCCACGCCGAAGAAGCCCGCTTCCGGGTTGATCGCATAGAGGCGGCCGTCCTTGCCGGGGCGCATCCATGCAATATCATCGCCGATGGTTTCCACCTTCCAGCCGGGCAGGGTGGATTCGAGCATCGCCATATTGGTCTTGCCGCAGGCCGAGGGGAAAGCGGCCGCCACATAATGCGCCTCGCCCTCGGGCGGGGTGACCTTCAGGATCAGCATATGTTCGGCCAGCCAGCCATCATCGCGCGCCATCACGCTGGCGATGCGCAGCGCGAGGCACTTCTTGCCCAGCAGCGCATTGCCGCCATAGCCCGAACCATAGGACCAGATCTCGCGCGTTTCGGGATAGTGGACGATCCACTTTTCATCGTTGCAGGGCCACACCACATCCTTGACGCCTTCGGTCAGCGGCATGCCGACGGTGTGGACGCAGGGAACGAAGAAGCCGTCGCGGCCCAGCATGTCCAGAGCAGACTGGCCCATGCGTGCCATGATGCGCATCGAAAGCACGACATAGGCGCTGTCGGTCAGTTCGACGCCCACCACGCTGCTTTCCGAACCCAGCGGGCCCATGCAGAAGGGGACGACATACATCGTGCGCCCTTCCATGCAGCCCGCGAAAAGGCCGTCCAGCGTTTCGCGGGTTTCGGCCGGATCGCGCCAGTTGTTGGTCGGCCCGGCGCCTTCGGGCGTTTCGGAACAGATGAAGGTGCGGCTTTCCACGCGGGCCACGTCGCGCGGGTCCGAACGGGTGTAAAAGCTGTTGGGGCGCTTGTCCTGCGCCAGACGCACCAGCGTACCGGCATCGACCAGTTGCGAGGTCAGGCGATCCCATTCCTCCTGCGAACCGTCGCACCACACGATGTCCTTCGGACGGGTCAGCGCGGCGACCTCTTCAACCCAGTCGATCAGGCGCTGGTTGCGGGTCGGGGCGGTCAGAACCGAATCGGGGGAAAGGGTGTCTTGGGTCATCGCGTTCCTCACCTGTGCCAAATGCAAGCGTGAATTCGAATGCTTTGGCTGCATAACATACCTATGCGCTATCAGCACAAACGCCCCTCGTCGAGGCCTCTTGCGATGGAATTGCTCATCAATCGGCTAGGCGGTGACAATTTGGGGAATATTTTTGATCCGATTGGAATTATGTGCAGTGCAACATGAAAAAACCAGTCAATAACCCAGACAATATACGTCAATTCGCGGCGCGGGCGGTCGTTTTATGTATGACATATCGAGGGTTTAGCTGACGCAATACCGGTTTGGCCGAATCACTTAGCTGGTCATGCCGCTGCATGGAAAAGGCATCGCCAAACAATTTGGGCGATCAAGGCGGAGTTTGGCTGGCGGGTGTTTCCGTTCCGGGGATGGCAGTCCCGTCCTCATCTGCCGGTTCAGCAGCAAAGGCCCCCACCGGAATATTCCGGCAGAGGCCCATGGGAAGAACTGTAAAGTGTCAGCTTGGCGTTGGCCACATTCCTAAAGCCCTGCCGCAAGGCCGTGGCAGCGCCCCCTTTCCGCTATCGGAGGAGCAAGCTGCGTAAGAGCCCGATCCGAAAGTTGTTGAGCAATACCAGCATGTTGTGATTCAGCCGTCTTTGCGAAGAGATGGGATGGATCATGGCATGGACTGGTACC
>NZ_JAAZQL010000018.1 GCF_012275515.1 Novosphingobium sp. SG707 | reverse complement strand
CGACATCGACGAAACCCTCGCCGCCAAGTATCCTTACAAGCCCGCATACCTCCCCGTCGCAAGGCTCGAAGATGGTACCATGTGGAATTGGTAAGGCCGATAGAGACAGCCAGACATAAAGAAACGGGGGCCGCCAAGCCCCCGTTTTTCGTTCAGCCTTCCATCTGCTCCAGACTGACGCCCTTGGTTTCGCGCACCATGGCGCGGACGAAGAAGAAGGACGCCCCCGCCGCCACCGCGTAGCCGGTATAAGCCACCGCCAGACCCGGCGAGACGACCAGCGCGGGGAAGCTGACCGAGATGGCCGCATTGGCGATCCATTGGGCAAAGCCCGAAACCGCCAGCCCCGAGCCACGGATCTGATTGGGGAACATTTCGCCCAGCATCACCCACATGATCGGGCCCCAGCTCATGTTGAAAAACACAACATAGGCATTGGCCGCCAGCAGCGCGATCACGCCATTATGTCCCGGCAGGCTCACCGAACCATCGGCGCCATGAATGGCGGTGGAAAAGGCCCATGCCACGACACCCAGCGTAACCGCCATGCCCGCCGAGCCGACCAGCAGCAGCGGCTTGCGCCCCACCCGGTCAACCAGCAGCAGCGTGGCAAGGCAGCCGACAATCGAAACCACGCCCGACAGAATGTTGATCTGCAAGGAATAGCTTTCCGAGAAACCCACCGCCTGCCACAGGGTTGCGCCGTAATAGAACACGACGTTGATGCCCACGAGCTGTTGAAACACGGCCAGACCAATGCCCGTCCACACGATGGGGCGGATACGCCCGGTGGCCTTGTCGATCAGGTCGGACAGGCGCGGGCGGTGGTGGTCGGCAGCAAGGCTGTCGCGGATTTCGCCCACCATGCGGCGCGCCACATCGCCGTCAAACAGACGGGTCAGCACGCTCTGCGCCCCCGCTTCGTCACCGCGCGCGACAAGATAGCGCGGGCTTTCGGGGATAAACATCAGCGCGACGAAATAGATCGCGGCAGGCAGCGCCTGAAGCCAGAACATCCAGCGCCATGCGGGCTGGTCGGCCCACAGGATCGCGGTGGAATCGCCCGCCACCTGCGCAAGGATATAGTTGACCACAAAGGCCCCGGTCAGGCCGGTGATGATCATCACCTGCTGCACGCTGGAGAGGCGGCCGCGCACATGGGCGGGCACGACCTCGGAAATGTAGACCGGCGAAATAACGCTGGCCGCGCCCACGCCAAGGCCGCCGATGATGCGCGCAAGGATGAACACCAGCGACGAACCCGCCGCCCCGGCGATCAGCGCGCTGATCAGAAACAGCACGGCGGCCAGTTTCATCACCCCGCGCCGTCCGATCCGGTCGGCCAGACGCCCCGCGCCAAACGCACCCACCGAAGAGCCGACAAGGATCGCGCCGACATTGATGCCGATGCCCACCTTGCCGAGGTCGAAGGCGGCCTCCAGCCCTTTTTGCGTGCCGTTGATCACGCCTGAATCATAGCCGAACATAAAGCCGCCGATCGTGGCCACCGCCACGATCATCGCGATCAAGCCCGTATTGACGGGGCCTTCCGATTGCTCCTGCATCCTCTCTCTCCCGTAAATTCTTATACTTGAGCCAGAACGCCCGGCATTCCCGCCACGCCCGGATCAAAGGTGAACAGCGCGCCCGCCAAAGGCTGCTGCGCGCGTTCCTGCGCCGACAATCCCTTGGCGGCGGTCGTTGCATAGGCGGTGCGCAGGTCCGGCCCGCCAAAGGCGATCTTGGTGATATTGGCGACCGGGAAGCGGATGGTCTGCATCAGCGCCCCGCTGGGATCATAACGCCGCACGCCCCAGCCCGCGAAAAGACTGACCCAGACGCAGCCCTCGGCATCGACGCAGGGACCATCGGGATAGCCCTCGTCGATGTCGGCGAACAAGCGGGTGGCGACCACGCGCCCATCCTCGAGCGTGCTGGCCCAGACTTTGCGGCCCAGCGTGTCATTGTGATAAAGCGTCGCGCCGTCGGGGGAAAAAGCCGGGCCATTGGTGATCGACACCGGCGGCAGGCCGCATTCCGTGCATCCGGCGCCATCCAGACGATAAAAGCGCCCGGTTTCGACCGCCTCACCATCATCCATCGATCCAAGCCAGATCGCGCCATCGCCCGCCACCGTAGCATCGTTCAGGCGGTTGCCCGGCAGATGGGCCTCGGGCGCGACAAGGAGCGAAAACGCCCCCGTCGCCGGATCGAAACGATGCACGCCCGTCTGCAGGCCCGCGATCATGTCGCCCCGCGCGCTGGGCAGCACCCAGCCGACCTGCGCGGGCGCGGCCCATGTGCGCTGCTCGCCCGTGGTCGGGGTAAAGCGATGGATCGCGGGCGCCTTGATGTCGACGAACCACAGCGCCGCGTCGCGCTCCACCCAGACCGGGCCTTCGCCCAGCGTGGCACCCAGCGCCCAGACCGATTGCGGCGCCATTATCGCCACCCCGCATCGACCCAATATTCATGGCCCGTAATCAGACGCGCATCGTCCGAGGCCAGAAACAGCGCCAGCGCCGCCACGTCATGGGGCAACAGGCGGCCATCGAGGCATTGCGCGGCAACGATCTCGGCCTCGCCCTCGGGCGTGTACCATCTTTCCTGACGCGGGGTTTTGACATTGCCGGGGATGATGCTGGTGACGCGGATGTTGTCGCGGCCCAACTCGCGCGCCAAACCGCGCGTCATGCCCTCAATGGCGGCCTTGGCGGTCTGATAGACCACCAGATCCTCAAGGCCCAAATGCCAACTGATCGAGCCGAGATTGATGATGGCCCCACCACCCGCGCGCTTCATCGAAGGCACGGCGGCCTGCGCCACAAAGAACTGATGGCGCAGGTTCACCGCCATGCGTTCGTCCCAATAGGCGGGGGTGACTTCGGCCACGGAATGGCGATCGTCATTGGCGGCGTTGTTGATCACCACGTCGATGCCGCCCAGCTCTTCTTCCACCTGCGCCATCATCGCCTGAACGGCGGCCATATCGGTCAGATCGCAGGGGAAGAACACCGGCGCGGGTGATGCGCCGGTGTTCAGGCGGGCTGCAACCGCCTTTCCTGCCTCTTCTGCAATGTCGCAGAAAGCCACTTTCGCGCCCTGCGCCACGAAGGCTTCGACGAAACCTTCGCCAATGCCGCTGGCGCCGCCGCTGATGAAAACGCGCTTGCCGGCAAGGCTGGGATAGATCGCGCGCCCGTTGTTAACAGCGCTCATGCCTTCGCTCCCAGCAGGCCGCGAGCGCCCAGATTGGCGTAAAACGCGGCGATGCCCTGCGTCCAGGGCTGGGCTTCCTTGCTGGTGACCACGGTGTTGACCAGCTTGCCCAGCTTGGGGGTCGAGATCGTCACGACATCGCCCACCTTATGCGTGAACCCACGGCCCGGATCGTCGCGGTCCTGTGTGGGGGCGAACAGAGTTCCGAGGAACAGCGTGAAGCCATCGGGATATTGATGCTCGCTCAGCGTCTGGCGCACCAGATCGAGCGGGTCGCGGCTGATTTCGCGCATGCTGGAATGGCCCTCAAGGCGATAGCCCTCCGGCCCTTCGATCAGCAGATCGACCTCGGCATTGCGCACATCGTCAATCGAGAAGCTGTCATCGAACAGGCGCACCAGCGGCCCGAGCGAGCAGGACGCGTTATTGTCCTTCGCCTTGCCCAGCAAGAGCGCGCTGCGCCCTTCGATATCGCGCAGGTTGACGTCATTGCCCAGCATCGCGCCAACGGCCTTGCCGCCCGCATCGACCAGCAGCACGACTTCGGGTTCAGGGTTGTTCCATGTGCTGTCGCTGCGCACGCCCACCTCGGCCAGCGCGCCGACCGTGGCCAGCACCGGCGCCTTGGTGAAGACTTCGGCGTAAGGCCCGATGGCGACTTCGAGATATTGCGACCACAGGCCATCGGCGATCAGCAATTCCTTGAGCGCCTCAGCCTCAACCGAGCCGGGCACGACCGAGCGGATCGAACCGCCCACGCGCTCCTCGATGCGGGCGCGGATTTCCAGCGCCTTGCTCGAATCGCCGCGCGCGCGTTCCTCGATCACGCGCTCCAGCGCGCTGGTGGCAAAGGTCACGCCGCAGGCCTTGATGACCTGCAGGTCCACCGGGCTGAGCCAGGGCGCATCGAGTTCATCAAGCGGCCCCAGAACGCGGCCCGCCGAAGCATCGAGCGGCAGCGCCTCGACCAGTTGCGACACCGTGGGCGCCACGCCCGACATATCATAGGCCACCCCGCCCTCGACCAGAATCGGGGTGGGGCCTTCGGGCAACTGCACCCGGCCAAGGAAACGGCCGCCGCGCCAATCGGCGGGCAGCAGGGCCGCGAAGGAAGAATTCCCAGACATTTTCTCTCCAGACAGGATTTTCGACACCAAACGCGGGCGCGCGGCGTTGACAAAGCTTGATAGCGCTACCATCATGTAAACAGGCTCGCTGTCAAGTGGTTTCGAAAGCGCGGCGGGAAATCACTGGCATCGCGTTCATCGCGCGCTAGAGCATTTTCAGGAAGACCGTTTCGACGCATCGGCTCGGAACATGCGACCATCAAGGATTTGGGCCTTTTGGCTCATGGTAAAAGCGCTCTAGGGCTGCCCGGAGGGAGAGATACAGATGACCGATAATTCCACCCGCCGTTTTCGTTCGCAGGACTGGTTTGCCGATCCGGCGCGGTCGGACATGGTAGCGCTCTATCTGGAACGCTTCATGAATTACGGGATCACGCCCGACGAACTGCGCTCCGGCCGCCCGATCATCGGTATTGCACAGAGCGGCAGCGACCTTTCGCCCTGCAACCGCATCCACCTCGATCTGGCCAAGCGCGTGCGCGACGGCATCCGCGATGCGGGCGGGATCTGCATGGAATTTCCGGTTCATCCGATCTTTGAAAACTGCCGCCGCCCCACCGCCGCGCTGGATCGCAATCTGGCCTATCTGGGGCTGGTGGAGATCCTTTATGGCTATCCGATTGACGCGGTGGTGCTGACCACGGGCTGTGACAAGACCACCCCCAGCCAGGTGATGGCGGCCAGCACGGTGGATATTCCCGCGATTGTCCTGTCGGGCGGGCCGATGCTCGACGGGTGGCATGAAGGCGATCTGGTGGGTTCGGGCACGGTGATCTGGCGCAGCCGCCGCAAGCTGGCGGCGGGCGAGATCGACGAGGAAGAGTTCCTTCAGCGTGCCTGCGATTCGGCTCCTTCGGCGGGCCATTGCAACACGATGGGCACGGCCTCGACCATGAATGCCGTGGCCGAAGCGCTTGGCCTGTCGCTGCCCGGATGCGCGGCGATCCCCGCGCCCTATCGCGAGCGCGGCCAGATTGCTTATGAAACCGGCCGGCGGATTGTGGAGATGGCCCATGAGGACCTGCGCCCGTCCAAGATCCTGACGCGCGAGAGCTTTTTGAACGCCATCCGTGTCGTCACGGCCATCGGCGGATCCAGCAATGCCCAGCCGCATATCGTCGCCATGGCGCGCCACGCAGGGGTGGAGATCACCGCCGCCGACTGGATGGAGCATGGCTATGACCTGCCGCTGATCGTCGATATGCAGCCTGCCGGGCGTTTCCTTGGCGAGCGATTCCACCGGGCGGGCGGCGTGCCTTCGGTGATGTGGGAATTGCTGCAACAGGGCGTGCTGGATGGCGATTGCCTGAGCGTGACGGGCGAGACGGTGGCGGCAAACGTGGGCGCGCGCCCTGCTCGCGACCGCGAGGTGATCCGCCCCTTTACCGAGCCTTTGAAGGAAAAGGCGGGCTTCCTCGTGCTGTCGGGCAATCTGTTCGATTTCGGCATCATGAAGACCAGTGTGATTTCCGAGGAATTCCGTGCCCGCTATCTGTCCAACCCCGAAAATCCCGGCACGTTTGAAGCGCGCGCGGTGGTGTTTGAAGGGGGCGACGATTATCATCACCGGATCGACGATCCTGCGCTGAACATCGATGAAAACTGCATCCTCGTCATGCGCGGCGCAGGGCCTCAGGGCTGGCCGGGCAGCGCCGAGGTGGTGAACATGCAGCCGCCCGCCGCGCTGATCCAGCGCGGGGTGCAATGGCTGCCCACGCTGGGCGACGGGCGCCAGTCGGGCACCTCGGACAGCCCCTCGATCCTCAACTGCTCGCCCGAAAGCGCGGTGGGCGGCGGGCTGTCATGGCTGCGCACGGGCGACATCATCCGCATCGATGTGGTCAAGGGCACCTGCAACGCGCTGGTTTCGGAAGAGGAAATCGCCCGCCGCCGGGCCGAGCCCCTGCCCCCGGTTCCTCCCAGCAACACGCCTTGGGAAGAACTCTATCGCGAGAAGACCGGACAGATGGGTGAAGGGGCCGTGCTGGAAATGGCGGTCAAATATCGCGGATTGGCGGCGAAAACACCCCGCCACAACCATTGAAAAAAAGGCCGCTGGAGACAGCGGCCTTTTTCCTATCAGAGGTCGAGGATCCTGTCCGCCGCCTCAGGCTTGGGCGCTTGAGGCGGGATGAAATTGGGCACATCGCGGCTGTTGCGCGTGTCCTGCGGCACGCCGCTGGTGTTGACATACCAGTTGAGCAGGCGCTGCTGAAGAGCTGCCTGATCCTTGGCCACCGCCTTGGTGCCGATCAGATTGCGCGTCTCGCCCGGATCGGCGATGCGGTCGTAAAACTCGCTCTGCCCCTGCGGACGGTGGATATAGGTATGACGCTGCGTGCGAACGCTGGCCGCGCGCGACACCAAGACCGGCTCCTGCGCCGCCAGTTGGGACTTCATCCGATACAGCCCGCCCGAGGGCGTATCGAAGGCCTGTGGTTCATAGGAGTTGATCCCCGCCTCGGTAAAGGCGGCGCGATTGGGATCGCCCGCCCCCCCATGGATCTGCGGCAAAAGCGAGCGCCCGAACTGCGTGCCGCCCGAACGCGCACCCGCGAGCGAGAGGAAGCTGGGCATGATGTCGTAAAGCTCGACCATATCCTGCGCCACATGGCCCCCGGCCACACCCGGTACCCGCCCGATCAGCGGCACATGCGTCAGGCAGCTTTCCAGCCCACCATGCCATTTTTCAACCAGGCCATAATCGCCTGCATAATCGCCATGATCGGACCCGACGAACACTGCGGTATCCTTGTCGCGGCCCGTGCGTTCGAGAGCATCAAGCAATTCACCCAGCAGCCAGTCGGCATAGGACACCTGCCCGTAATAGGCGGCGCGCACGCGGGCGAAAACCTCCGGCCCCGCCTTGTCCAAGCCATAGGCGCGGCGGATCGCCTCATGATAGGCCGGTTTGCCCGAGAGGCCCGGCGGGATCAGCGCGGGCAGATCCTCGGGCTTGTATATCGCGGCGAAATCGGCGGGCGCGCGATAGGGCGGATGGGGCTGAAAGATCGGCAGGAACAGGCAGAAGGGCCGGTCGCTCTCCTTGCGCTCGATCACCTGGATGGCGCGCTGGATAATGCCGTAATCGCTGGTCTCGCGCCGGTCGCCCATGGGGGGCAGCAACATCGTGACCGGGCCATTGTTGACCCCCGCCCGCGCGCCCGGCGCATGATCGCCCGAGGCCGCGCCGGGCGCTGGCGGATCGGCCCATGCGGTCAGGCTGGTGGCGAAGGTTTCAGGCGCCAGCACATCATTCTTGCCGAAGAAGAACGTGTCATAGCCCGATTGCCGCAACATCGCGAAGAGATTGGGCTCATTGGGCTGGATCAGATAGGAAAAACCGCGATGGCCGGTGGCGCTGGTGGGCAGGCCCGTCAGCATCGAGCAGCGCGAGGCCGCACAGACCGGATATTGCACATGGGCATTGCGGAACATCGTGCCCGATTTGGCCAGACGGTCGAAATTGGGCGTGCGCGTGACCGGATTGCCATAACAGGCCAGCGCATCGGCGCGCAGCTCATCGGGAAAGAACAGGATCAGATTGGGGCGCGAACCGGCGCTGGAAGGCACCGGTACAGCCAAGGGCGCAGCCTGCGCCAGATCAGCATGAGACAGGACACCGGACAGCATTCCGGCGCCGATACCGCCCATGATCCTGCGGCGTGAGAAAGGCATGGTCATGGGCGGTATCTCCAAAGGTTTTATACAGCGTCGGGCTGGTTTTCCGGGCGCGCCGCATCAAAAGCGGGCAGCGCCAGACAGGCTTCCTCGATGGCCAGCAGGCGCGCGGGGATATCCTTCGCGCCAAAGCGGCGCGCGTTGACCAGTTGCGGCACAAGGCACACATCAGCCAAAGTCACCGTATCGCCAAAGCAGAACCGGCCCGCATAAGGCGCGATCAGCGCGTCAAAAGCGGCAAAGCCTTCCTCGATCACGCGGGCAGCCCATGCGCTTTCATCACCGCCCAGCGCCTTCACCCAGCCCAGCACTTTCAGGTTCTGGATCGGATGCGTGTCGATGGCGATGACCTGCGCCGCCGCGCGGACATGGGCGCGCAGGATCGGATCGGCGGGCAGCAAACGCGGGCCGTCATGCGTTTCATCGAGATATTCGATGATCGCCAAACTTTGCGTCAGCACCGTCCCGTCGATCTCCAACGCGGGCACCAGCCCTTGCGGGTTAAGCGCCAGATAGGCGGGCGAACGCTGCGCCCCATCGCGCAGGCTGTAGCTGACATTGCCATAGGCGATGCCCTTCAGCCCCAGCGCGATGCGCACCCGATAGGATGCGCCCGAGCGGAAAAAGCCGTGCAGCAGCGGCTCAGACATCGGCCTTGGGCCCGACCTTGATCGTGCAGGGCGTCAGGCCTTCGACCGAGATCACGATCTCGTCGCCCGTCACCACCGCGCCGACGCCGGCGGGCGTGCCGGTGTAGATCAGGTCGCCCGGCTCAAGACGATAAAAGCGCGAGACATAGGCGATCACCTCGTCCACGCTCCAGATCAGGTCGGCCAGATCGGCGTCCTGCTTGATGTCGCCATTGACGGTCAGGCTGATGCGGCCGGTCTTGAGCTCGCCCGTTTCCGAAACCGGATGGATGATGCCCAGCGGGCTGGACTGTTCGACATTCTTGCCGGTGTCCCAGGGGCGGCCCTTGTCGCGCGCTTCAAGCTGAACGTCGCGCCGCGTCATGTCGAGGCCGGTGGCATAGCCGTAAACGTGGCTCAGCGCATCGGATTCGGCAATGTTGCGACCGCCCTTTCCGATCGCCACGACCAGTTCGGCCTCATAGTGGAAATTGGCGGTTTCGGGCGGATAGGCGATGGTCGTGCCGCTGGGCACAACGGTTTCGGCCCATTTGGTGAAGAAGAAGGGCGCCTCGCGCGTGGGATCCTTGCCCATTTCGCGGGCATGGGCGGCATAATTGCGCCCGATGCAGAACAGGCGGCGGACCGGGAAGCCCTTGCCTTCGGTGGTTTCGGCGATGATCGGAGCCGGAGGTGCAAACAGCGTCATCTTACGAGTTCCATTCACGGTAGAGGTTCAGTTTTTCTTGGCTGGCCTTGTCCGAATAGGCAAACAGCACGAGCGTCTCGCTTGCCTGAAGCACCAGTTCGCTCCACGAAGGCACGGCGAAAACGTCGCGTTCGGACAGGTTGATTTCGGTGTCGCCCACCTTGGCGGTGCCGCTGCCTTCGACCACGACAAAGATTGTGCCGTCGCTGGACTTGCGCGGTTTGGTTGCAAAACCGGCGGGGATCAGGCGAACATGGGCCGCGATGGTGGGCATGATCGGCCCGCCATCGGCCGGATTGGTGAATTCCAGCGCATGGCCCATATGCGGGTCGATATCGCCGCTGGCCGCCAGCGCGTCCAGAGCGGGGCGCCACTGGGCATAGGGGTAGTGGAACAAGGGCTGATGCGCGGGGCGGCGGTCGGCCGCCGTGCCGCGCATGGGCCGCATGTTGTGGCCATAACGGGCCAGCGTATCGCCCGCAGGCGCGCTTTCGGGGAAAGCTTTGCCGTCATAGTGTTCGGCAAATTGCGCGTCGAACAGGCGGACGGTGGGAATATCCAGACCATCGAGCCAGATCATCGGCTTGTCGCTGGGATTGCCATGATCATGCCACTGGCCGCCCGGCGTCAGCACGAGGTCGAAGGGGCGCATGATCGCCTTTTCGCCGTCCAGCGCAGTAAAGGCGCCCTCGCCCTCCATCACAAAGCGCAGCGCCGACTGGCTGTGGCGATGGCAGGGGGCGACTTCGCCCGGCAGGATCAGTTGCAGGCCCGCATAGAGGCTGGGCGTGATCGCGGATTGACCGGGCAGGCCGGGGTTTTCCAGGATCAGCACGCGGCGCTCGGCCTTTTCCGCGCTGATCAGGTCGCCGGCGCGCATCAGGTAATTGCGGGCCTCGTCATAATTCCACCGATGGGCATGGGCCGCAGAGCGCGGAAACGGGCGCACCAGATCGGCCAGGGATTCCCACAAAGGCGTCAGATAGGAGGGAG
The DNA here is from genome assembly GCF_012275515.1 of Novosphingobium sp. SG707. Taxonomy (GTDB): domain Bacteria; phylum Pseudomonadota; class Alphaproteobacteria; order Sphingomonadales; family Sphingomonadaceae; genus Novosphingobium. The sequence continues at coordinate 22,050 of NZ_JAAZQL010000018.1, read as the reverse complement.
CCATTTCATCATAGAGCGCATGCAACTGGGCCTGCTGCTCATTCGCCAGCGTCATTGTCGAATCCTCTCAACTCGGGAACAGATTTGGCTCTGCCTCCTCATCTGGCGAAAAGTGATGGCACGCGCAACCAAAAAATTGTAGCGCTATACCAGAGTTTCGCAATCGAGGGCTTGCGCTCTGCCCCTGCTCTCTCGTAGCGCTGAAACGGCAGGGGGCCAAGCTGTTGCGGGCCCGATCACGAATGGACCGATGCCGATCATGTCAAACCCCATCCCCGCCCGGTCCAGACGTTCGCGCCAGAGCATCACCATCCAGTCGGTGGCCGATCTGGCCGGGGTCAGCCCGATGACGGTTTCCCATGTCCTGAACGGCACCAAGAGCGTGCGCGAGGCGACGCGGGCGGCAGTTTTGAAGGCGGTGGAGGATCTGGGCTATGTGCCCAACGCGGCCGCCCGCTCTTTGGCCAGTGCGCGTTCTCCCCGCATCGGCATCGTCTATCGCAATGCGCAGAATGCGTTTCTCTCGGCCATGCTGGTGGGGGCGCTGAACGCCGCCGCGCGCGCGGGCGCCCAGATCATCATCCGCAAATGCGACGACCTGTCCGCCGCCGCCGCGATTGAGGCCGTGTCCTCCCTCGTGCGCAGCGGGGCCAGCGCGATCCTGCTTGCCCCGCCCTATAATGAGATGCTCTCTGGCAGCTCGACCATCGCCGGGCTTGGCGTGCCGATTGCCGCGATTGCCTGCGGGCGGGCGCTGGATGACATGGACGTGGTGGGCATTGACGAGCGCGGCGCGGCGATGGACATGACCAATCACCTGCTCGACCGGGGATACAGGCGCATCGGTTTCGTGCTGGGCGCATCGACCCATTCGGCCAGCAAGGCGCGTTTTGAAGGCTATGGCGCCGCGCTCTCGGCGCGGGGGCTGGGGCTGGACCCTACCTTGATCGCGCCGGGTGATTTCACCTTTGAATCGGGCCTGAGTGCGGGCGCCGCCCTGCTCGACCTGAAAACTCCGCCCGATGCAATCTTTGCCAGCAATGATGATATGGCGGCGGGCGTCGTACTGGCCGCGCATCGCCGGGGCCTGCGCATTCCGCAGGATGTCGCTGTGGCCGGGTTTGACGATGCGCCCATCGCGGTCAAGATCTGGCCGCCGCTGACCACGGTGCGTCAGGATATCGACCTGATGGCCGCGCAGGCCACCAACTGGCTGGTGGAGCGCCACCGCGACGGCGAGGCCGACCGCCCCTTTACCGCCCAGTGGCACCCCTATCAGATCGTCACGCGCGAAAGCACCTGATTGTCAGGCCTGAATTACTGGGATGCAAGGATGCGCCGATAATCGCGCATCCCCATCCACAACAGCACCACCGAGAGCGGCGAGGCCACCGCGCAAACCAGCGAGATCGCCAGATTGAGCGACTTGGGATCGTGGAACCAGTAATCGGTGACCAGCGCGATGGCAGTCGGGCCAAGCGCCGCGCCGATCAGATTGATCGTCAGCATATAGGCCGCCGACATCAGCGCGCGCATCCGGTTGGGCGTCAGTTCCTGAAGCGTGGCAAGACCGCCGCCGTAATTGAACCCGGCAAAGAAGTTCATCACCCCCACCAGCGCCAGCGCCACATAGGGGTTGGGCATCAAGGGAAAGCCGATGGTGATCGGCACCAGCATGCAGAAGCCGAAAAGCGCAGCGACCAGATTGCCATGCGCCATGCCCCGGCGGCGCAGCACCGTGGCGACATAGCCGCCCGTCAGCGCGCCGGTCGTGCCGCACAGGAAGATGACCGGGCCAAGGATCTTGCCCACCGAGGCCGTGGTCCAGCCATAGGTGCGCTCAAAGAAGGCCGGGACCCAGACCGCCGTGCCATTGCCGACAAGGATCATCAGCGCAAAGCCCAGCATGATGCCGATATAGGCCCGGCGGCGCGCGCCGATATGGGCAAAGAATTGCGAGAGCGGCGCGCTCGGTTCCTTGGCGCCGACGCCCTGACGGGCCGGTTCGCGCAGAGTGAACGTCACCGCCGCCAGCACAATGCCAGGCAGGCCCAGCAGCAGAAACACCAGTTGCCACCCCTTCATCGCGCCAAAGATCGGCAGGATGATCGAGGCGGTCGGCTGGATATGGGTGAAGACCACGCCGCCGATCACCAGCGCCGAGGCATTGCCCAGATAAATGCCGATCTGATAAATCGACATGGCCAGCGGCAGGCGCTCCTTGGGGAAATAATCCGACAGCAGCGAGAGGGCCGAAGGCGTCAGCCCGCCCTCACCCGCGCCAACGCCCACGCGGGCGGCAAACAGCATGGTAAAGCTGCGCGCCAGACCGCAAAGGCTGGTGGCCACGCTCCACACAAAGATCGCGCCCGCCACGATGTTGCGCCGGTTTGACCGATCCGCCAGACGCGCAATCGGCAGACCCACCGCAATGTAGAACAGCGTGAAGGACAGGCCGTAAAGCAGGCTGATCGCCGTATCGGAAATGCCCAGATCCTGCTTGATCGGCTGAACCAGCAGGGCCAGCGCCTGACGGTCGATAAAGGCCAGCGTGTTGGCCAGCATCAGCACAATGGCCACCCACCATGCGCGGCCCGCCGAGGGCCATGGGGCGGAAGATTGCTCCTGGGTTTGCATCTTTGTCTGCTTTTCCAAAAAGTTGGGCCTATTGCGCCGGTTTTGCCGCCGCGACTGGTAAAACGGTGATGATGATACGTCGATAGGCCAGCATCGCGGGCGCGCCGCGATCGGACAGTTCGAGGATGACATGCAGGTCGCGCGGGGCGCCCACCATGGGCATGGTGATGGCGGTTGCCATGGCATCGGGCGCGGCGATGGTGGCGGGGGCCTGAGGCGGAATGCCGCCGACATCGCGATATTGCCACCAATGGGCGCTCAGTGCGTCGCCATCAGGATCGCGCGACTGGCCCGCATCGAGGCGGATCGTCTCGCCCGCCTGCACCGTGATGCGCAAGGGCGCGCGGCCCGACTCGCCATTGACGACGGCCTCGGGCGCATGGTTGGCCTTGGCGCGATCAGGCGTCAGCGTCCATGCCATGCGCGCGGCAAAGTCATTCTGAAAGGCGCCGCGCCAGCGATAGATCGTCGCCTGATTGCCCGCATAGGTCGCGCCATCGCGGGTGAAGACATCCTTGGTGTCGGCATGCAATCCGGCCCCCGGAGCCGCCGCCATATAGCGCCCGCCCCACGAGCCCCAATCGGGCCTTTCAGGGTCGGACAGACCATTGGGGATCATATAGAGCAGCGAGGGCGTGTCGCCCTCCATGATGAAGGCGGGCAAGGGATAGAGCGCGCCCAGCGGACCACGGCGGATATTGGCCTCCAGCCATGGGTCCATCACCTTGTCGCGGTCGGGCCATTGTTCGGCGCTGCGGCGGTCGCCGGAAATGCCGCTCCATGCCGCCATGGTATATTGGCCCCAGCCGTGGATGCTGGCGATCCAGAAGAGCGAGGAGAAATTCCGACGCGCCCATGGTCCGGCGTCATCCTGATCGGAAATCGAATAGACGCGCAGTTTGCTTAAGAAACGGGCCTGATCGGCCGGGCTGCGCGTGGCGCGGATATGCCAGAGGGCCTGCGCCAGATCGGTGACGCCGCTCCATGCCAGGACCCAGAGCGGGCGCGTCGCGCTGCCCGCGTCGACGGCGGCGATGATGGCGGCGCTGGCCTTGGTGTCATGCCCCTTGCCAACGCCCTTCATGCCATAGAGCGGCGCGCCCGCAATACGGCGCTGGCGCAGGGTGTCGGGCGATGGATAGCCATCGGCGTGATGGGTCAGATTGGGCCAGACCTGCGCATAGGCGTCGAGGCGCTGGTCGATCAGGTCGGGGCGAACCCGGTCGCGCTGCCACGTCGATGTGGTGGCGATGATCGCGGCAATGTCGAATTCATTGGCATAGAGCAGCAGGCGGACGAGGCTTTCGGAATCGTCGGGCTCATTGCCAATGTCGGTCAGGACAAGGATACGTGGTTTGACTGGAGCCGCCGCAGAGGCAAGCGCTGGATGGGGCGCCAGACCAAAAGCGGCCAGCCCCAGCCAAAACCGTCTGCGCGCCGGGAGGGAAAACCCGGCGCGCAGGAGGGAAACCAAGGGCGAGAAACCGCCCCGCCGCATCAGAAGCGGAAGCCCACGGTCGCGCCGAAGTAACGACGCGAGTCCTTGTTGAAGTTCGCCCACAGGTCGCCCGAATTGGCCGTGTTGGCCAGCAGGGTGCCGTGGTTCAACTGGGTGTAGTAATTCTGGTTGAACATGTTGCGCACGAACACGGTCGCACTCCAGCGGTTGTCGGGCCCATGCAGGCCGATGCTGCCATCGACCAGCGTATAGGCGCCCTGCGCCAGCATCGGGTCCTGATTGAGCGCGAAGATCGTCGAGCTTTGATAATTGAGAGCCATCTGGATGAAGCCCGTCAGATTGCCGAAGTCGCGTTCATAGCGCGGGATGATGCCAAAGCGATAGGCCGGAGTTGCGGGCAGTTTGCCGCCCACAACGTCGATGATCGCGCTCGACGTGCTGGTCACGCCGCCGGTCGTTGTCTGCTTGAGATAGCAGGTGTTCGACGGGAAGTTGGAGGAATAGGTCGAGAGGCCCGTCTGCTGCTGGATGGCGCAGCTCTGGCCCGGCACGTCGATGGTGGCATCGGTATAGGAGAAGTTCGCGCCGATGCTCAGGCCCTTGACGGGGCGCAGCGTGGCCTCGACTTCAAAGCCCTGCGAACGCGACTTGCCCGCATTGGCCAGCACGGTGTTGAACGTGCCGGTCGAAACGTCCGTCACCAGCGCCTGCACCTGAAGATCGGTGAAGTCCGAGCGGAAGATCGCGGTGTTGATGTCGAGCAGACCGCCCGGCGCCGACCACTTCAGGCCCAGTTCGTAGGCATTCACGCGCTCGGGCGCCAGACCGGTCTGGGTGGCAAAGTTGGTGCCGATGTCGATATCCAGCGCAAAGGCCTTATAGCCGCGCGTATAGCTGGCATAGGCCTGAAGGTTGCGGTTGAATTCATAGCGCAGGCCCGCCTTGCCGGTCAGCGCCGACCCGCTGCGGCGGGTGGTGCCGTTCGACACGACCGTGCCGGGGAACAGCACGTCGCCGGTGTTGATCGGGCCGTAATTGCTGCCGGTCACGCGCTGGGCTTCATACTGTTCGCGGATACCGGCAATGATGTGCAGGCCGCCCACGGCGCGCCAGTCGATCTGGCCGAAACCGGCGATATTGTCGCCCGCATAGGTGCCGTTCATCCCGGCCGACTGGCTGACCTGCGTGCCCGAGCAGGCAGCACCGATCGAGGCGCCCGACGAGCAGGTCAGGCGGCGGCGCGACTGATAGCGGTTGAGGTTGATGTGGTTGTAGAACACGCCCGCGACATAGGTCAGGTCGCTGTTGCCGTTCGAACCGATGCGCAGTTCCTGCGACCAGTTGTTATAGGCCACATGGTTGAAATTGTCGTTCCACTGCGAATAGGCGAAGGCGCCGACATAGCGGTTGGGGTTCGAGGCGATCTGGTCCGGCTCGAACTGGTCGGAATCGGTAAAGCGCTGGAACGCGGTGATCGAGGTGACCGTGGCCTTGCCCAGATCGAGGTCGCCCTGCAGCGAGACGATGTTGGTGGTGGTGCGGTAATAACCGGCGCCATCGTTCGACACGGTGCGGTTCGTCGGCGTGGCCGAGATATTGCCCAGCAGCGTCTGCATGTTGGGCGTGGTGATCTTGACCGGCACGCGCGAACAGCAATCGGCGTCCGTGCTGTTCATGTCGGCCAGCAGCTTGATCTTGAGATTGCTGGTGGCATCCCATTCCAGCTTGCCGCGCACGCCCCAGCTCTTGACGCCATTGGTGTTGCGGCCGGTGTTGGCGTTATAGATGAAGCCGCCCACGTCATTGTAATAGCCGCTGATGCGGCCCTTGACGTTTTCGGACAGCGGTCCGGACACCGAACCCTTTACGCGATATTCGCCCTTTTCGGCGATGGTGGCGTCGAAATGGCCGGTCAGATGGTTGGTGGGCGCCTCGGTCACGATGTTGATGACGCCTGCGGTCGCGTTCTTGCCGAACAGCGTGCCCTGCGGCCCGCGCAGCACTTCGACGCGCTGAAGATCGGCAAGGTCAGCAAAGCCCTGCACCTGACGCGGGGCGACCACGCCATCGACCACCACGGCCACGGCCGATTCCACGCCATAGCTGAAGAGCTGGGTGCCGACGCCGCGGATGCGGAAGCTGGAATTGCCCGGACCATTGCCCGCCTGATAGGACAGCGCGGGAACGGCGCGCGTCAGGCTGGCGGTGTCGTTGATCTGCTGATTGGCAAGGCTGGCGCCCGACACAGCGGTCACGGCCAGCGGCACGGCGACCAGACGCTCGGAGCGCTTCTGCGCGGTCACGACGATGTCGCCGGGCACTTCTGCTGCGGGTTCTGCGGCCGGGGCGGCCTGCTGAGCCAGCGCGGGCGTGGCAATGGCCAGCGCGGCAAGGCTGGACACGGCGAACAGGTGGATAGTCTTGGTCATTCTCGGATACCTCCCGGTGGCGCGTTGGCCGGTGGCGCATCGGGCAGGCGAAGGAGGCTGGCGTCGGCCTCAAAATCCCCATCTCCCGATGCCTTGTTCAGGCTTGTTCTCAGATGCCGCGCGACAATATGTGGATTAGCGCTACACCTTATGACGCCCTAGTCGTGCCAAATCGCCCCTATGTCAAGGGGGTGATACGGCATCGGAAAACGGTTTGCCGCAGACCTGTTGCCAAGGAACCTCGGAAATCCCTCATATTTTGCGAAATACCCTCACCTCTCGACAAATTTGGCGGCATGGGCTAGCGCAGGTTTAGCGGTATTCATACAGCAATGCCAAATTCCGCCCCAATATGACCCGAGAGGACCACTGCGCATGACCGCCCCTACCCTGCCCCCGCAATCTACTGAAGCCCAGCAGACTGTCGCGGCCGAGGTCGAAGGCTTGCTTGCCCGGATGACGCTGGCCGAGAAGGTCGAAATGATGTCGGGGCAAGGGTTTTTCACCGCTTTGCAGGAAGACAATCGCGTATGGGGCGCCCGCCCCTATCGCGCCGGTGGCGGCAATGCGCGACTGGGCCTTTCGCCTTTGTGGTTCACCGATGGCCCGCGCGGGGTCACGCGCGGCAATTCCACCTGCTTTCCCTGCACCATGGCGCGCGGGGCCACGTTCGACGCTGATCTCGAACTGCGAGTCGGCGAAGCGATGGGGATCGAGGGGCGCGCGCAGGACTGCAATTTCTCCGGCGCGGTCTGCATCAACCTGCTGCGCCATCCGGCATGGGGCCGCGCGCAGGAAACCTATGGCGAGGACCCCTGGCATCTGGGCGTCATGGGCGCGGCGATGGGCACAGGTATCCAGACCCACAATATCATCGCCACGGTCAAGCATTTCGCGCTGAATTCCATGGAAAATGCGCGTTTCAAGGTGAACGTTCTGGCCGACGAACGCGCGCTGCACGAAGTCTATCTGCCCCATTTCAAACATTGCCTTGATGCGGGCATCGCCAGCGTGATGACCTCGTATAACAAGGTGAACGGCGAATATTGCGGTCAGGACCGCGTGCTGCTGACCGAGATCCTGCGCGACGAGTGGAAGTTTGAGGGCTTTGTCCATTCCGACTGGGTGCGCGGGGTTTACAAGGTCTATGGCGCCTCGGCGGGGCTGGATATCGAAAATCCCGAACCCTTGGTGTTTGGCGAAAAGCTGGTCACGGCGGTCGAGGAAGGTCTGGTCGAACCCTATGTCGTGGACCGGGCATGCCGCCGTATCCTGACCACGCAATTGGCATTCGCCCGGCGCGAAGATCCGCTACCCGCCTATGGCAAGGAGCTGATCGCGTGTGACGCCCATCGCGCTTTGGCGTTGGAGGCGGCGCGCAAATGTGCGGTGCTGCTGGAAAATGACGGCGTTCTGCCGCTGCGCCGCGACCGGGTGAAGAAGCTGGCGGTGCTGGGCGCGCTGGCCGCGCTGGAAAACACCGGCGACAATGGATCGAGCCGCGTGCGTCCGCCCTATGTCGTCACGCCGCTCGAAGGGCTACGCCGGATGCTGGGCGAGGAAGCCGTTCTCCACGCCGATGAGAGCGATCTGGACGCCGCACGCGCCGCAGCCGAAGCTGCCGATGCGGTGCTGGTTGTGGCGGGCTATACGGCCAAGGAAGAGGGCGAATATATCCTTGGCGACATCGCCCTTGGCGCCGACAAGAAGCCGCGCGGCCCCAGCCTTTCGCCCACCCCCATCGGCGGCGACCGCGTGGGCCTGACCCTGCCGGAGGCGCAGGTCGCGCTGATCAAGGCGGCGGCGGCCAGCGGCAAGCCGGTGGTGGTGGCCATCGTGGCCGGTTCGGCGGTGCTGGTCGAGGAATGGCGCGGCGATGTGAACGCCATCCTGATGAGCTTTTACGCCGGTATGGAGGGCGGCACCGCATTGGCCGAAGTGCTGTTTGGCGATGTGTGCCCCTCGGGCAAGCTGCCCTTTACCGTGGCGCGCGATGCGGCGCATTACCCCTTCTTCGACCGCGATGCGGAAGAGATCACCTATGACCTCTGGCATGGCTATACCAAGCTGGAGCGTGAAGGCATTGCCCCGCGCTATGCCTTCGGTCATGGCCTGTCCTATGCCACCTTTGCCTATAGCGCGCTGAACGCTCGCGTGGCGGGCGAGGCCATCGAAGTGTCGGTCGCCGTGCGCAACACCGGCGATGTGGCCGCCGACGAGGTGGTGCAATGCTATATCGGCGCGCCGGGCGTCGATGCCGAGCGCGCGGTCAAGCAATTGCGTGGCTTTGCCCGCCTGTCGCTGGCGCCGGGGGAAACGGCCATTGCGCGCTTTACCGTGGCGCTGGACACGATGCGCTGGCGCGCGGGTCGCGAATGGCGGCTCGAACGCGGGGCTTATCGGGTTTACGCAGGGGGCAGCAGTGCCGCCTGCCTCCAGACCAGCGTCGAGGTCTGACGCGCGGCATCCGAAACACCAGCGAGGAGGGGCGTCCAACCGGGCGCCCCTTTTTTCTTGGCCCCCAAGTTTTTCTTATCCCGCGCCAAACAAGCGTTGCTGGATAAATCTCAACTCATTCAGTAGAGCTTTTGACGTCCGGCGGGGTTCTTCCCTCCCTCCCCCGCCGGGCCGCGGCTTTTGATCTCCCGTGTCAGCTTGCTCCGCGTCACCAAAGGCTAAAGCGGCACGAGGCTGACGGCGCGTTTCCCGCTCCTTGTCTCGTGCTTTGTTGCACAGACAGGACGATGTGAAATGCCGATTGCCGTATCCCGCCCCCGCCCCGTCCCTCTCCGCCATTTGGCAGGTACGCCCTTGCCGCATCCCTCATGGCGGCCTACCGGATCATCTCATGACGCAAAACAATCCATCAGCGCATCAGAATTCTGGCAACGCCTCGGGCTTTGAACCGCCGCTGGTGGATCTGCCCGCGCTGGCGGACGCTTTGCGCGGGCGGCGGCATCAGTGGCGATTGTCGCAGGATCATGATTCGGCCTATGGCGCGCATGGTTTCCCCTCGCGCCTGGCGCTGGGGCAGATTCTGGACAATCTGGCCTCGGCGCTGTTTCCTATGCGGCTTGGCCCACGCGGGTTGACGCTGGACACAGAGGATGCGTTTGTCATCGCCTCGCTGCGCCGAGCGCTGCCCGATCTGGCGGCGCAGGTCCGTATGGAATTGCACGCGGGCCGCGCCCAGAATGAGGCCGAAATCCACGCGCAGGCCAATGCCATCGTCGCCGCGCTGGCCGACAACCTGCCCGATGTGCGGCGGTTGCTCGACACCGATCTGGAGGCCGCCTTTGCCGGCGATCCGGCCGCGCGCACGGTGGATGAGGTGCTGCTCTGCTACCCTTCCCTGACCGCGATGCTGCATTATCGCATTGCCCATGTGCTCTACGCCCATGGCGCGCCGCTGGTCGCGCGGATCATCACCGAGATCGCCCATTCGCGCACCGGCATCGACATCCACCCCGGCGCCACCATCGACGAGAGCTTTTTCATCGACCATGGCACCGGCGTCGTCATCGGCCAGACCGCAATCATCGGTAAGCGCGTGCGGCTCTATCAGGCCGTCACGCTGGGCGCACGCAGCTTTGCCTCGGATGACAATGGCCATCTGATCAACACCCCGCGCCATCCGGTGATCGAGGATGATGTGGTGATCTATGCGGGCGCGACGATCCTTGGCCGCATCACGATTGGCGCGGGGAGCGCGATTGGCGGCAATGTCTGGCTCACGCGCTCGGTCGCCCCGCGCAGCGTGGTGCGGCAAGGCACGCCCAGCATTTCGATTGAAACCGATCCGCTGGCCAACTGGCCCTAGGCAGCAACGGGATGGGGCGCATTGCCCCATTCGAAATGCAGGTCCGAACGTTCGGCAAAGCTGGCCAGACGCTGAGCCGGAATCGGCATCGGCCGCGCACCTGTCAGCACCTTTTGCGGCACATGGGGCGCCAGCATCCGCACCAGACTATAGGCATAGTTGCGCAGCAGCGAACCCTTAAGCAGCGCGACCTTGGTGCTGGAACGCGGAAACAGGCGGTGCGATTGCGGCAGGATCTTCAAACCGTCGCTTTGTCCATTAATCATCGCCATTTGCGCAACAATGCCCACCCCCATGCCAAGGCGCACATAGGTCTTGATAACATCGGCATCCATCGCCGTCAGCCGCAGATCGGGCTTCAGCCCCGCCGCCTCAAACGCATCAACGACCGCCGAACCGCCCGCGAAATCACGGCTGTAGGTAATCAGCGGAAACCTGGCGATATCGGCCAGAGCGGGCGCAGGCAGGCGCGCAAGCGGATGGCCATCGGGCACGATCACCACATGATCCCAATCGAAACAGGTGAAGGTGGACAGGTCCGAAACCTGATCGAGCGCCTGTGTCGCCAGCCCAAGATCAGCCTCACCGCGCAGCAGCATGTCCGAGACATAGCGCGGCGTGCCCTGGCGGATTTCCACCTCGACATCGGGAAATTCGCGGGCAAAGCGCAAAAGCACCGGGGGCAGCACATAGGAGGCCTGATTATGCGTCGCCGCAATCGTCAGCCGCCCCTTGTCCTGCGCAACGAACTGGGCCGACAGGCGTTTCAGATTATCCGCCTCGTGCAGCAGGCGATCGACCACCTCGGCCACATGCCCGCCTGCCTTGGTCAGGCCCACCAGCCTTTTGCCCCGGCGCACAAAGATGTCGATGCCCAATTCCGCCTCCAGATCGCGGATCTGCTTGCTGACCCCCGATTGCGAGGTGAAGAGCTGATTGGCCACCTCGGTCAGATTGAGGTCATTGTGCAAGGCGGCCCGCACATAGCGCAATTGCTGGAAATTCATGCGGCCCCCTGATTGTGCCTGGATTATCTCTACACATTTAGTTGAGTAATCCGGGCAAGGGCAAACAACATAGTCTTGGGCACGTTGCAGATCAGCTTTGCCGGCGCAGATCCCGGGCGCCCGATAACGATCTGTCTCCGCCCGATCTCGGGAAAGCGGTTGCCGCATTGCCGCCAATGTCTGGACCATCATGGATTACCCCTCGCCGAAAGCACTTGGCGTTTTTTGGCCTAGCTGTTCTAACGCTGATCCAGGAGAGATGAGCTGAAAGCCTTGTTCCGGATGAAAATTAAAACAAAAATCGGTGGCCTTCTTATTCTGCCGCTGGTGGTTTCGGCTATGGCCGCACCCTTGCCCGCGGCGGCCAAGGTTGGCGCCGAGCCGGTCGAAATGATCTGGCCGGGCGGTTGGGGCAAGGTGGAGCTGATCATCCGCGAAGACCGGGCGGAACTGGTCTCTCATGAGTTGGGCGGCACGACCCGGCGCCTGCGCCTGATCGCCACGCCCGAGGACGCGCTGGCGGTGCTGGCGGATGAGCGCCTCGCTTTTACATGGCCTGCTTTGCTGAATTGGGCGGGCGATGATCTGCATGTCCTGCACGATCGGGCATTGGCCAGGGCAAAAGAAGCCGCAGACGGAATTGCAAAATCCTTGCCCGCCGCAAATCGGCAGCAGCAAGGTATTGGCGGCGACAACCGCGCCACCCTGCAATATGTCGAACTCCTGACCGATGTTGGCCACATCGACGAGGCCGCGGCCTTTGCAAAAGAGCGTTTGGCCTCTTTGCCAAGCGGTTCTCCGGCCGATTACATGCGCAGCAGCCTCAACAGTCGCATTGCCGGTCTGCTGTTTCGCGACGGCACCTCGGATCAGGCAATCGAAGGACTGCAAAAATCAATCAAGGAGCAAACCCGCCCCACCCCTTTTCAGATCAATGAAAAGATGACGCTGGTGGAATTGCTCGCAATATCGGGGCGCTACGAAGAAGCGCTGGCGGCCCTGGATGAGGCAACAGAAGCCTTCAAGAAATTGTCCCCCGGCCTCTTCCCGAGCTACGAGCAACTGCCCGGCTCCATGGCCTACTTTCCCGCCATGAGAGCCTGCGCCCTTTATGGCCTGGGCCGCAAGGAAGAGGCTCTCGCACTGTTCGCTCGAATAAAGGACCAGCCCGGCCAGACTTCGACCTTTTCCGCTGTCGAAGACGCGCGCTTAAAGGGCATCTCCTGTACGCGCGATCCTGATCTTCTGGCGGCGGAAATAGCGCAAAGGGTCATGACAGCCCCGCCGGCAGGCGACATCATGACCTGGCTGCAACGCACGATGGCCTTTGGCCCATCCGGCCGAGTCAGAAAACAAGCCATGTCACGCGAGATTGTCATCAAGGCCATGGCCGGGCGGGTGCGCCTGCTGGGTGGTCCTCTGGCGCCTGCCCTGCGCGGGTGGATGCCGGAAGCTTCTGTTTCCAAATGACGCTTGGTGAAAGGGGCAAGATTTTCCGGGCGTATTCCCTGATCGAGGAAGGTCTGAGGCTTGCCCTTCCTGTGACGGGAACAGGCTGGCGCTGTCATGTGGCGCGCCCGTCCGCCGATGAGGTCTGACGCAGAAGTGCTTTGAAGGTTTCCGCCCGACTCTATATGAGCGCCGGATTCGCTGCTTCAGTCGCGTCGTGCCCAGCTTGCGCCACCGGCAGCGCGTCTATAGTCGGATCATCAGGATATTGATTCACAATGAATTATCGCCATTCCTTCCATGCCGGCAATAGCGCCGATGTTGTGAAGCACAGCCTGCTGATCGCCCTCGTGCGGGCCTTGCAGCAAAAAGAGGGCGGGCTGACCCTGATCGACACCCATGCCGGCTGCGGGCTGTACGACCTTCAGGGAGATCAGGCTCAGCGCACCGGCGAGTCCACGCAGGGCGTGATGCGGGCCTTTGCCGACAAGAACCCGTTGCTCGACGACTACCGCGCCGCCGTACGGGCGGTGAATGTCGGGGATGAGCCGCGTCTCTACCCCGGCTCGCCCCGGTTTCTGGCGCAACTTCTGCGCCCGCAGGATCTCCTGATCCTCAACGAAAAACATCCCGAAGACGCCTATGCCCTGCGCGGCGTGATGCGCGACACCCAAGCCGCCGTGCACGAACGCGACGCTTACGAGCTTTGGCTGGCGATGGTGCCGCCCCGAACGTCCCGCGGCGTGGTGGTGGTCGACCCGCCGTATGAGCAGACGGACGAACGCGCCCGTATCACGGCTACTCTGGCCGCCGCTCACCGCAAATGGGCGCATGGCGTGACGGTGATCTGGTATCCGCTGAAGGAGCGCCCCACCCATGCGCAGTGGAAGCACAAGTTGCGCAGGCTGGGCATTCCGAAATTTCTGAGCGTGGAGCATTGGCTGTACGACAGCGATCAGCCCGGCATCTATAACGGCGCGGGCCTTTTCATCGTCAACCCGCCCTACGCCTTCACGCAGGCGCTGTCGCCTGTGCTGGAAGCCCTGCGCGCCGCGCTGGCGCCGGAGGGGCATAGGGGCCAGATCACAGCCGACTGGCTGGGCGATTAACATTAGCCCCCAGCCGCCCCATCACCGAGACTGGCCGCACCGCAAATCAGGGCTGCGCCGCCACCATCCCGCAGTGCGTCCATTTTGAAGGCGGCGATCTTGACCTGAGTGCGGCCATCGCATGCTCTAAAAAGCTGTTTCCCATGGGGAATCATGGCGGTTTTGCGCTGATCTGGCCGCCCCTGCAACGCGGGAAGTCCACACCTTCATCGCCCGGGAAGCGAGCGGTGCTTGGACGCGCAAAGCGGCGCGCGAAGGCATCCAAATGGCCCGCGCTTTCTCATCCAGCCTTACAATTCCCAGCCCGACAAGTAAAATAGCAACAAGCTGTCACCATCATATAGACTAAAGAGGAATGTGATGAAGACAGTTATGTTGAGTGCTCTGCTATTACTCACAGCATGCGGTAATTCCGAGTCCGATAAATCTGAAATCGATCAACTGCGCCAAGAGAATGCAGATCTGCAAGCGCAGCTTGCGACCATCCGGGAAAAGGCACACGCACTCGAAACCGCCAGCGACAACCTGCAAGAGCAACTGGAGCGCTTCAAGACAGAGGACTGGCGCGACGTAATGCCCAACGCGGTCGAGGCGGGAGAGGATGTGGAGCAGGCGCAAAAGGATTTGAAAGAGGCGACGGATGAATAAGCTGGCCGAGTTAGTGAGGCCGGGACGGGCAGGTACGGAAAAGAGTAACGCGCCGACTGGTGCCCAGAGCCCCAAACACCAGTCGACGCGCCCCCGCCCCGAATTGGTAGCCATGAGCGGGGACCTTCGGCTTAGCAGGGCAATCCTGCCGATGGGATGAAGCATGCGGACAGGTGCTGTTAACCTGCGTTAGCTGGCTTCGAGGCGGCAAGCGCAGTCGTTAAGCCGCGCGCACCAATCTCGTTCTCATGTGCACGCACCTGAGCAAGTTCACAGGCCGCCTGCATCCGCAACAGCGTATCGGCCTTGATGCCGAAGCCATTCTGAAAGCTGATCGTCATACCGTGCAGTTGCGGTCGAATCACCCCAACTCCGCGAAATTGCGCGCCGTGCTTGCCATGTGATTGCTAGGGTAAAATCAGGCAATGCGATGGGCCCAAAGCCGACCACTAAGCATCTGAAAAAATTGGTGCACCCGACGGGATTCGAACCCATGTTCCTCAGATTAGGAATTTGAGGTTTTATGACTGACGCTCGCGCCCACAAAATCACAAACCCAATGATTCAGCGCATTTCCATAATCTCATGCCATCACAAATCATCCTTGCTTTGAATTGATCTGATGCCTATCTGATGCCTAGGAGGCAAGAAAGCATCAGACATGGCCAAGGCACCGATCACCAAACGCACCGTAGACGCGGCAAAGCCTGCCGCTGCCGAGTATGTGGTGTGGGACGATGGCGGGAAAGAAACCGTCAAAGGCTTTGGCCTGAAAGTGACTCCGGCTGGCAGCAAGGTTTATCTCTACCAGTATCGCCTCGCCCGCCCCGGTCAGGCCGACAGGACTGCGCCGCGCAAATACACCATCGGCAAACATGGCAGCCTGACGCCCGATCAGGCCCGCGCCCGCGCCAAGGAACTGGCCGCGATGGTTGAGCAGGGAATCGACCCTCGACAATCGGAACTGGATGCGGTCACCGCCAAAGATGAGGCGAAACGCAAGGCTGAAGAGCGGGCTCGGCTTGAAGGTGATTTGGCCTTCGAGAATGTCGCGGCCCGCTGGCTGGAACATTACGAGCTTGAAAAGGGCCGCCGCCCCCGCACGGTCGAGCAAGCCCGCTACATCATCGACACACACCTGACCCCGGCGCTCAAAGGCAAGCCTCTACCCCACATCACGCGCGCGGACCTGCAACCCATTATCGACGCCGTGCCAATCAAGCATCGGGCAGGCCGCCTTGCCGTCTATGCCTATGCGTCGGTGCTGTTTCGCTGGGCGATGGAGCGCGGCGAGATCAGCGACAACCCTGTACGCCTGATGGTCAAGCCCACGGCACCGGAGGCGCGCAACCGCGTCCTGACCGATGATGAACTGGTCACGATCTGGCAGGCGGCGGGAAAATTGCGCAATCCCTTCGGCGCCTATTTCCGGTTGCTGATGCTGACAGGCCAGCGCCGGGAGGAAGTTGCTGCCATGGCTTGGGCCGAACTGGACCGGGCATCGGCGACATGGATCATCCCCGCCAACAAGGCCAAAAATGGCGTGGCCCATATCGTACCGCTGGCGCCTGTGGTGATTGAGGAACTGGATCGGCTGGCACTGTCCCTCCAGATCAAGGCCGAAGAAGATCAGCCGGACGCCAAGCGCTGGCCGAAGACGGGCCATGTCCTGTCTATCCGCGGCGTTTTGCCCCTGACATGCTATTCCCGTGCCCGCCGCCATCTTGATGACGAGGTGCTTAAGGTTCGGCAGGAGGAAGGCGCTTTATCGCCCTGGCGTGTGCATGACCTGCGCCGCACTCTCGCGACTGGATTGCAGCGCCTTGGCACGCGCTTCGAGGTAACCGAGGCGGTGCTGAACCACGTGTCGGGCGCTAAGTCAGGCGTGGCAGGTATCTATCAGCGCCACGATTGGGCCGAAGAGAAGCGCACCGCGCTGGAAGCATGGGCGCGCCATATCGCAGCTATCGTGACGCCAGCCGAGGAAACGAACGTGGTGCCCATCGGCAGCGCCAAGCAATCAGCAGGGAGTGTGTAGTTTTCTACACAACATTCCTTGTCCTCCATCCCTCTAGCATGTAGAACACTACACATGGAACGAGACAGCAGACGGATCATCCGGAGGCTTGAAAGCGAAGGCTGGGAACTGGTTTCCACACGCGGATCGCATCACAAGTTTCGCAAGGACGATAGGATCATCATCGTTCCCCACCCCAAGCGGGATTTGCCTTTGGGCACAGCCCGCAACATCGCAAAATTCGCCGGGTGGCTGTGATGCCAGCCGGAAAGGCAGGAACCATGAAGACCTTTTTCGCACTGGTGCATAAGGACGCAGACAGCGCCTATGGCGTCACCTTCCCCGATCTGCCGGGCTGTTTTTCGGCGGCGGATGATCTGGCGGATGTGTTGCCCAACGCCTGCGAGGCGCTGGAACTGTGGTTCGAGGATGAACCGATGGTGGAACCGCGCGCCCTCGATGCCATCACCACCGAAGTTGCGGAAGAATTGGCGGCTGGGGCCTTTCTGCTGGCCGTGCCCCTGCTGACCAGCGCCGGGCGATCCGTGCGCGTGAACCTGTCACTGGACAAGGGCATTCTGGAGGCCATCGACACCGCCGCCAGCATGCGCAAACTGACCCGCAGCGCCTTCATTGTCGAGGCCGCGCGGAACGAGATTCGCGGGTTGCATTAGGCAGCGCGCGATACAAGCGGGCCAGCCGGGACATCCTACCTTCCCGACCGGCCCTGACCACAAACCGTCTTAAGGAGAGACGATCATGGCTGACAATGCCCCTAACACGCCTGCCGCGCCTGCGGCTACCTTCGACGTTGCCGTTTGGCTGTCCCGTTTTGAATCAATGGGCGGCAGCTATCTGGCCACAGAAAGCCAAACGAGTTTCTGCCTTGCATGCGAAGGCGTGGCACCGGGCCAGAGCCCTGCACATGCGATGCTGCGCGAATTGACCGATCGGCAGCGCGCCGAGGTGATAGCGCATATCCGCGCACGCGCCGGTTTTATCCAGATCCAACAAGAAACTGGCAAGCAACCAGATCTGAACGCTATCTCTTTGGAAAAGCTTAGCGAACTAGATGGCAATGCGCCGCCGTCGAGCGCGCCTGCCCTCGATCAAGAGGGATCGCAAAACATGGACATGACGCACGCATTCGTACCAGCCTTGGCCGATGCCGGGCCGATAGGTTGGGATCAAATCTTCACGGTATATGAAGTCGCGAAGGCCGCCGAGGATGTCTATGACACCTCCATGTGGTCCCCTGCTCAGAAGCGCCAAGACAAATTTGAGGAGCTAGTGGGTATCCACGGATGGGGCCGCGAGGCATGCGAAAAACGCCAAGCTTTGATGGAGAAATTTCCGAACGAGTATGTGCCCAATGAAGTAAACAAGGAAATGGAAAGGTTGCAGAGCATCCGGTGCAATCTGGAAGACGCGTTGATGGAAATGCCATCTCCCCATATGGATGCCTTTCGATGGAAGATCCGCTTCCATCGCCGGATGAGCGAGACGTTTGAAACCGCCCCGGAAACCTTTGACGCAATCTTGTCCGAACTTGATCGCCTGCTTGGGGGTCCGACTGACATTTTAGCAGATCCCGTCTGGTCGAAGCTCGTTGCTGACTTTAGAACAAAATATGACGCATGGTTTGCTACCATCGATCTGGAAGATGATGCCGACGAGGCCTTCGAAACTGCCTGCACGTCGCTGCCACCAAAGCCGACAATGCCAGAAGCCGCGGACGTGAGCGACATCCTGAACAAAACGTTCCGTGAGATCAGGGATAGCGGCAATGCACCTGAGCAAAAAGCTGCATGGGCCGATTACGAGCGCGACCATGCGGAGTGGAAGGCAAAGCGCGATGCACTGCGCGAGCAATTCGTCGGCCCGGCAAAAGCCGCGTATCATCAAACTTTCGGGCTCAGATCCGACGCTTTCAATGCATTAGCGGCATACCGTGTTGCCAATTTGAATGACCTCAGCGAGAAAATCGAGATCATCGCTCAGGACTATGACGGGTTCGATATTCCCCAAGAATATGTCGCAAACATACTCGCAGATGTCCGGCATCTTGCTGGAAAGTCTCGAGCATGAGACCGTGGCGGACAGTCTGATGCTGGCAATGATTGCATCACATCGCTAACCTCTTGGCGGGGATAGGACGGCCATCCGACAAGCGCGCATCCCACGCGCTTCCCCGCTTCAATTTGGGAGCCGCTAGGGAGGCGGTATGGTGCGAAAAGACGAGCGGGGCGTAGTGATCCCCGCGCCCCTTCAATTCAATAATCCGGCGTCTGCGAGCCAGCCGCGCTATGATGACGAGCATCGCGGTCCAGCCGTCACCGATTCCTATGAGCTATCGCATTGCAGAATTGATCTTGCGGAACGTTCGGAAGGCTGGCCTACTCCCGCAAATCTGCCCCCCGGGACGGTGGATTTTGCACGATCCGTTCCGGAGGATCAGCGGGCGAACTGGCTCAGGCGGCAAGCCAATATAGAGGAAGCGGACAGGCACATTGCTAGCGCCATGCGTTCCGGGGAACTGCCGATATGGGTTGCTCCAATTGGAGAACCGGAATGTTTGGTAGCTCCCGGCGCAATTGTCGAAGTTGACCACGCTACGGTTGTTTCCGGCGTCTATCGTCCCCCGAATGATCGGGGCTGGCTCTATGGCAGGCCGCTTTTTGTAAAGTGTGACGACTGGGCAAAATTCGCCGCGCGGATTGATTCTGCGAAAAAGCCCGCGCGGGAAAACGGCAAATCGCAGTCACGCTCCCATGACGGAGACGAAAGGCAATGGCTGCGAATATCGAAGGCCGTTCGCATCTTGCATCGTATCCTGAGAACGCGGCTGGCGGGGCAGGAACCGGCCCCGTGGATTGATCCCCCAGCCGACCCGTTCGATGCTGAGTGCGAGAACGCAACGCATCGGCACAGGCGCACCGCCCGCACGTCACTCATCATGCGCCGCGCCTTGCTGGCGGGCGATTTGACTGCGCATCTGGTGAAAGATGACCGCTCCCATCCGCTTCCCGGCTGGGCTTGGGAGAATAGCAGCGCGGCAGAGAATGCCTTCAACTTCAATTGGCTTCCGCTCAATCCATTGCAGGGGCACGACTTGGGGGAATTTGGCAATTGGCGCTGTTTCGTCTCGCGTGACGATCTGAAGGCATGGCTTACCCGATCTGACATTGCGGACATTGGTGGTTTGCCGACCCTCCCCGCCCCGTTTGACCACGATGTGCGGCCCGATCAGCTTTCCTATCGGGAGCCGTCAGACAGGCCGTTTGTCGAGCTTACACAGGCGTTGACGTGGATCGCCTTTGCCGTCTCGGTGAGCTGCAATGAGTTCAGCTTCATGGAGTCATGCAAGTTCGGCCCGTTCGCAAAAGGCGGCTGGCCCAATGCGTTGCGCACTGCGATGGCCGGTTTTTCCGATCAGGCCAGCGCCGGAAAGATTCGGGTGCGCGGGCGGTATGTTGCAAACTATTCCGATCATACTGCGGCTGCGCAGGCGAACACTGATTATCTTTCCGATACGCAATTGCGGGACTTCGCGAGCTTTGACAGCCTCTACGGCGGGCTAGAGCGCGGCTCCGGGCTGGCGTGCCAGGGGGACGTGCTAGAGCAGGCATTGAGCGGACGCGGGGACGGCTGGCGCCACGTTGAGGTCTGCCGTGCCGAATTGCTCAATGCATTTCCGCCAACTGTTAGGGAAAAGCCCGAACAGGTTACAAAGCAGCGGAAGCGTCCCGGTCCCGCGCCCGATCCTGATTGGCCCCATGCAATCGCAAAGGTGACGCAAGATTGTATTTCCGCTGGCTATACGCGGCCCCTGAAGCGCGGCGGAAAGGCCGCAATCCAGACGATGCTTCTCAGCTACATGGCCGACAAGGATAAGCATTTCTCGGACGATATTGCGGCGAAGCATGCCGAAACGGTAATCGCCGCACTTCCCGACAATTAGCAAGGAACTATCGGTAAGTTAGTCATATCTGTCGACAAGGGACGCGGCCATATTTGTGAGTATTTGAAAGGGCTACCAACCATAACGAGGTAGCCCTATGACTCCGGAAATTCTCGATACCGCAGGCGCCGCAGAATACCTTGGCCTGTCTTGCCCCACACTGGAGCGCTTCCGCCTGACCGGCAGCGGCCCGCAGTTCGCTAAGCTTTCCCCCGGCCCGCGTGGCCCGGTGCGATATCGCCGCACCGATCTGGATGCCTGGGTGGCGAGCCGCTTGATCCGTTCCACCAGCGAGCAAGCAGCTTGAGCCATGAAAAGCAAAGCCCCGCACCAAGGGGGCGAGGCTTCGCGGAATAGCTGTGGCGGCATTTCCTGCGATACCTTTACCCTCTCCGCTTTCCGCGCGCAACACGTTGCAAGCCGATATGCCCTTCCCCTCGAAACCGCTGCCATCGTGGCTGCGCTGGCCTTCGGAGGTGCGCACCATGGGTAATCGCCGCACTCGCACCAGTCGCGCAGCATATGCCGCCATCGACCCCGCAGCGGGCCGCCTACGCGCCCTTGCCTATCGCCTGATCCATGAGGCGGGCGAGCGCGGCATGACCGCGCTGGAAGTCGTCGACGCCTCCGGCCATGACCGCTGGGGTATTCAACCCCGCATCTCGGAACTGGTCAGCGCCCGCGCCGTGGTCGACTCCGGCCACACACGCACCAATCCCAGCGGCAGGCAGGCCATCGTCTGGGTTCTGCCGGAATATGGCCTCGGGCGGGACGCGGTGCCCTTTGGCGTTGCCGCCGAACATGTGATGCAATCTCTGGCGGCAAAAATGGAAGGGCGCGACAATGAGTGAAGCCCCCTCCCCCATGCTGGGTAATATCGAGGCCGAAGCGGCCTTGCTGGGCACGCTGCTGATGGACAATGGCGCAATTGAGGCCGCCGCTGATCGCCTGACCGGGCATGACTTCATCGAACCGCTGCACGGGCGGATCTTTGAGGCCATCACCCGCGAAAGCGTGCTTGGCCGGTCGGTGTCGCCCATCACGCTCAAGCCCCATTTCTTGGATGATCCGGCGATGCAGGCGCTGGGCGGCACGGCCTACCTGATGCGGCTGGCCAGCGACGGTCACACGCTGATCGCCACCGGCACACTGATCGAGCAGATTGCCGACCTGTCGCGCCGCCGGGCGCTGCGGGCAGGACTGATCGACGCCGCCGGGGCTTGCGCAGATCTGACCCAACCCCTGCCCGAGATCGTGGCCCACGCCGATGCAGCGCTTGTTTTGCCAGAGGAAAGCCGCGAGGCGCGCGAAATGTCGGCAGACGAGGCGCTGGCGGCCATGCGCGAGAACAGCGCCACAAGCGGGCCGGGCGTGCTGTGCGGGGCCATCCCGCCAGCCGATGAGACACTTGGCGCTCTCCGCCCGGGCCAACTGGTGGTGATCGCGGCTCGGCCGGGCATGGGCAAAACCGCCTTTGCCATCAGCTATGCCGCAGGCGCGGCGGCGCGGGGCCA
>NZ_JAAZQL010000017.1 GCF_012275515.1 Novosphingobium sp. SG707 | reverse complement strand
CTGATCCTGATCCCGGCGGCGGCGGACAAGGTGCGCGTGCCCTTGCTGGCCAGCGGGGGCTTTGGCGACGGGCGGGGCCTTGCCGCCGCGCTGGCCTTGGGGGCCGAGGGCATCAACATGGGCACCCGTTTCTGCGCCACGGTCGAGGCCCCGATCCACCCCGACATCAAGCGTATGCTGGTCGAGGGCGACGAACGCGGCACCGACCTCATCTTCCGCACCTATCGCAACACCGCCCGCGTGGCCAAAAACGCCATCTCTCAGGCCGTGCGCGAGGCCGAAAGCCGGGGCGAGCCCTTTGAAACCATCGCCCCGCTGGTCAAGGGCGCCCGAGGCCGCGAGGGCCTGAGCACCGGCGACACCGCCCATGGCGTCATCACCGCCGGCCTCGTCATGGGCATCATCCACGACATCCCAACTTGCGAACGGCTCATCCAGCGCATCGTCAGCGAGGCGGAAACAATCATCAAAGACAGGCTGGCCCGCTTAGTGGCCCAATAGCACCCCGCGCACCCCGTCGATCACATATTGCACCGCCAGCGCGCCCAGCAGCACGCCCAGCACGCGGGTAATCACGGCTTCCACCCGGCTGCCCAGCAGGCGCATGATCGGCCCTGCCGCCAGCAATGCCAGCGCCGTCAGCAGCAGCACGCAGATCAGCGCGGCCAGCACCACGGCCGCCCCGGTGCGATCATTGGCATGGCCCATCATCAGCATCACCGTGGCAATCGAGCCCGGCCCGGCAATCATCGGCATGGCCATCGGAAAGACGCTGATGTCCTCATGCGGTTCCGGGGTGTGGAGCACCTTTTCCACACGTTCCTCGCGGCGCTGGGTGCGCTTTTCAAACACCATTTCCAGCGCGATCAGGAACAGCATCATCCCGCCCGCAATACGGAAAGCATTCAGCTCAATGGCCAGCGCCGCCAGCAAACCCTTTCCGAACAAGGCAAAGATGATGAGAATCGTGCTGGCGATGATGCTGGCGCGGATGGCGGTGCTGCGCGCGGCCTGGGGCGTATAGCTGGCCGTCAGCCCGCCATAGATCGGCGCGCAGCCAACCGGATCGATCACCACGAAAAGCGTGGCGAAGGTGGAGATGAAAAGTTCAAGCATCCCGCTGCCTTACCCCAGCGTGAGGTTCAGCGAAAGGGGGCCTATTTCGAAGCGCGGCGCAGCACTTCGCTCATCTTGCCGCCGATTTTCACGCTGACCACATAGTCGCGCGTACCGTCGGAATGGGCCGAGGTTGACCATTCGAGCGAATGGTCGCTGCTCTGGCCCGAGAGGTGATCGCCATCGGCAGGCGGCGTGAATTCGAGCGCCTTTTGCCCGCGCGGGCCGCATTCGGCGACCTTCGCCTCGGCCCATTCGGGTTCGGCCAGAGGCTTGTCGGTGACGCCGCCCTGGTCCAGCACGAAGAGATACTGGCCTTTTTTCTGCCGCTGCCACACGGTCGAGAACCAGCCGTGGGCCGCGCCCGCCTGCCATCCGCCATAGGAAATGGCCGTGGCCCCGTCGCAACTCATCCAGACGTTATGGACCTGCCATTGCAGCGGCCAGGCCGGATTGGCGCGATGGCGGACGAAATCCTGAACGCGCACCACCTTGTCGCCGTCGAACATTTGCGCGTCCGGCGCGGCATGGTCGCGAAACGCCTGCCATTGCCCCTTGTCGCGCACGGCGCGGGCAAAGCCGATTTCGCGCGCGATAATGTCGCTGGGCAGGGCGAACATCGTGGCCATGCCCCTGGCCGGGCGCTGGGCCATGGCCGCGCCGGGCACGACCGAGGCGATCAACAGCGCAGCCAAAGCCCGCCTTCCAAACAACGCAAGAAAGGCGGGCTTTTTCATCAGATCGAATGCTCCGGCAGGTCGGCAGTGGCCAGCGTCAGACCTTCATGCGCATAGGCGGCCACCAGCGCATTGCGCAGCAGCACCGCAATCGTCATGGGGCCAACGCCGCCCGGCACCGGGGTGATGGCGCCCGCCACCTGAACAGCGCCTTGATAATCGACATCGCCCACGATCCGACCCTTGGTCTTGCCCTCGGCGGGGGGCAGACGATTGATGCCCACGTCGATCACGGTCGCGCCCGGCTTGATCCAGTCGCCCTTGACCATTTCGGGCACGCCAACGGCCGCCACGACAATGTCGCTGCGCCGCACGATATCGGCCAGATCCTTGGTGTGGCGATGCGCGATGGTGACGGTGCAATTGGCCGAAAGCAGCAGTTGCGCCATGGGCTTGCCCACAATGTTGCTGCGCCCGATGACCACGGCGTTGAGTCCCTTGAGATCGCCCAGACGGTCTTCGAGCAGCATCAGACAGCCCAGCGGCGTGCAAGGCACATAGCCGGCCTGACCCACGGCCAGACGGCCCGCATTGGTGACGTGGAAACCATCGACATCCTTGTCCGGGTCGATGGTGGCGATCACCTTCTGCTCGTCCATATGGCGGGGCAGGGGAAGCTGAACCAGAATGCCGTCAACTGCAGGATCGGCATTGAGCTTTTCTACCACGGCCAGCAGTTCTTCCTCGCTGGCATCGGCGGGCAGCTTGTGTTCAAAGCTGTTCATGCCCGCGGCCACGGTCTGCTTGCCCTTGGAGGACACATAGACCTGGCTGGCCGGATCCTCGCCCACCAGCACCACGGCCAGGCCCGCCTTGCGACCGGCCTTGGCTTCGAATTCACCGGCCAGCACGCCGATACGCGCGCGGAGCCTTTCTGCAAATTCCTTCCCGTCGATAATTTTGTTCTCGCTCATCCGTAATGATTCCCAATGTAAACCAGCAAGATGATGACGATGCGAATCAGCACCAGCAGCGCCATCGGCGAAAGGTCGATAAAGCCGGTGTGAGGCATGAACCGGCGGATCGGCCTCAAAAGCGGCTCCAGAATCGCGTTGAGCGCCTGCCAGATGCCGGAAACCAGCGGATTATGCAGGTTTACGACGTTGAAGCTGATCAGCAGCCCGAGAACAACCTGCACCAACACCGCCGTTGACACGATGTCGGCCAACAGCAGAAGAATGGGGATAATCACTTCGTTAATCACGGGGCGCTTCCTCTCCCAATGGCAGAGCGTGTGGCCTAGCCGAGGCAGACCACGCGCGCAACCGGAGCGCTGAGGAAGGATTGTAAGTGTTGCTTACAAATTTGGCAAGGGGCCTTATGGACTTGCCCGCCTTGTTTTGCGCACTGCTGCCCGTTAGCCTGATCGGCGACAAGTGTGGTGATGGTCGATGAGGGGTTTTGATGAGGGCGATCGTTCTGGTGTGCTTGGCCGTGCTGATGGGCCGCCCGGTATTGGCGGCGCAAAACGCGCCGGCAAAAACCATAGAATTACAGCGCAATGGCCAATGGGTGCTGGACGCGGACAAGCAATATTGTGCGATAGGCGCCAGATTTGGTGAAGGCGATCAGGCGATTACGTTGCAGATGTACCGCTATTCGCTTGGCGATGAGCTGGAAGTTCGCCTGATCAGCAACCGTTTCCATCTTAATCACTTGAAAAACACAATTTCTATCGGTTTTGGTCAAGGGCTGGATAAAGCCGACGCTCTGGGAGGTAGCGCGGATGGTGTCCCGATGATGGTGGCGCCAAATCTGCGCCTCGTGCCTGCGGTTGCTGCGCGCGGCAAGGTGATGCAGGATGTGCCGCCTGTGACGCCCGAGCAGGAAGAGGCCGTTACCTCGATCCTATTTTCCGCGCCCACGGGGCTATGGTTCCGACTGGCCACCGGCTCTCTCAAATATCCCATGTTGGCCTTGCGCTCATGCACCGTGGGGTTGGTCAACAGTTGGGGCTATGATTCCAAGGAGCAAGCCGCGCTGAAAACCGCAGCCACGCCAACGGTCAGCCCGGAAAGGTGGATTACCTTCCTTGATGCTCCGTTTCGGTTGTTGGCCAAGGATTCCCCAGTGGGGTCGGTTTTGTTCCGTCTGGATGTGACCATTGAGGGCAAGGTCGCGGACTGCACCATTCTGACGGCGATTGCCGACGAGCGTTTGCGCAAGGCCACATGCGATGTGCTGAGCCGGCGCGCCACGTTTTATCCGGCCCGCAACGCCGCAGGCGAGCCGGTGCGCTCGTTCTACATCAATCGCGTGAATTGGACAAACGCCTGAGGCTTACGCCTTGCGGATCAGCGTGCCTGCGCCCTTGCTGGTGAAGAATTCGAGCAACATGGCATGGGGAACGCGGCCATCCAGTACGACGGCCGCTTCGCATCCGGCCTCAACCGCATGGGTGCAGGTGGCAAGCTTGGGGATCATGCCGCCGCTGATCGTGCCATCTTCGGCCAGCGCCTCAATGTCGGCGGGCGTCAGATCGGTCAGCAGGTTCTTGTCCTTGTCCAGCACGCCCGGAACGTCGGTGAGCAGGAACAGGCGGGCAGCGCCGATCGCGGCGGCAATCGCGCCCGCCATCGTGTCGGCGTTGATATTATAGGTTTCGCCGTCATGGCCCACCGCGATGGGGGCGATGACCGGGATCAGGCCCGCGCTCGACAGGGTTTCCAGAATCGAGGTGTCGATATGATCAGGCTCGCCCACATAGCCGAGGTCCACCACGATGGCCTCGCCGCTGTCGGGGTCCTCGATCGCCTTGCCCAGCTTTTGCGCCTCGACCTTGCGGGCGGTGACCAGCGCGCCGTCCTTGCCGGAAATGCCGACGGCCTTGCCGCCCGCTTTGCTGATCCAGCTCACCAGTTCCTTGTTGATCGCGCCGGAAAGCACCATTTCGGCAACCTCGGCGGTGGCCTTGTCGGTCACGCGCAAGCCGTTGACGAATTGCGATTCGATGCCGAGCGCCTTGAGCATCCGCCCGATCTGCGGACCGCCGCCATGGACCACCACGGGGTTGATGCCCACGGCCTTCAAAAGCACGATATCCTCGGCAAAATCCTGCGCCAGCGCGGGATCGCCCATCGCATGGCCGCCGTATTTTACGACAAAGGTTCGCCCTTCGTAACGCTTGAGATAGGGCAGGGCCTCAATCAGCGTTTCGGCTTTGGCGAGCAGGGTTGTGGTGGATTCGTTCATGGGGCGCCGTTTACCGCGCTTTTGGCGGAATAGAAGTGTTTTTTACGCGGGCTTTTCGCGATCCAGCCAGCGACCGAGCGCCACAAACAGATAGATCAGCGGCGGGACCATGATCGTGGAGAGCACCAGCTTGGAGATGATCTGCCCCTTCATCAGCGGGCCGAGGTCGAGCACGCCGTAAAAGCTGATAGTGATGAAGATCAGCGTATCAACCACCTGGCTGAGCAGGCTGGCCAGCCAGGCGCGGACCCAGAGCAGCCGCCCCTCGCGCCCGGCCGCAAGGCGGGAAAAGACATAGACATTAAGCGTCTGCGAGGTGCCATAGGAGCAAAGCCCGGCAAACTGCATCCGCGCGCCCTGACCCAGCAGATGGGCAAAGGCGGGCTGATCAGGCCAGAAAGGCGCGGGAGGCACGGCGTGGATGACGATCATCAGCAGCGCCATCGACACGATCAGCGGCACAAAACCAAAGCGAACCAGCCGGTTGGCGGTGGCCGTACCATGCAGCTCAGCCGTCGCACTGCCCAGCACGACAAGGATCAGGAAAGCAAAAATTCCGCTCTCCACCGCCAGATTGCCAAGGACCGGCCATGTGCCAAGATCGGCAATCTTGGTTCCCAAAACCCCCGCCAGAACGCACAGGCCGCCGTAAAGCAGCGAGCCGGCAAAGAGCGAAAGCGGAATGTTGGGGGCGGTTCTGGGCTGATTCATCATGGGGATGTAGCTGGCGGGTTTTTATGGCGCAAGAGGGGGGTAAGGTGCCTCCGGCGGGCAAAGGGACTCGTCCCTTTGCAATCCCGGTACTGTCGAGGTTGCGCTATAGGTTCGGCCAATGGGTGTCGGACGCGGGGTTTGGATTTTAAAGCCTGCGGCGCCGATAAGCGCAAGGCGCCGCAGGCTTTCAAAACCTTGGTCCTGGCGCCCCGCTGCCAACCCTACACCACCCCATTAACGGGATTGCAAAGGGACGAGTCCCTTTGCCCGCCGGAGGCACACTGCTTAACCCCGCAAACCCTCACCCATGCTTGGTGCGCAACAACCCGCGCACAAACGGGATCAACCCCGTCTGACGCTTGCGGCGTAAACGCTCGGCGGCCAGAATCAGCTTCACCTGCTCATAGCACTCGTCCAGATCCTCGTTCACCACGACATAGTCATAGGCGTCCCAGTGGCTGATTTCGGCGCGGGCGCGGTCCATGCGGGCGTTGATGACCTCGGCGCTGTCGGTGCCGCGGCCGGAAAGGCGGCGGTGCAGTTCCTCGATGCTGGGCGGCAGGAGGAAGACGCGGACTACGTCCTGCGCGTCCTTTTGATAGAGCTGCTGCGTGCCCTGCCAGTCGATGTCGAAGAGGAAGTCCTTGCCGTGTTTCAGCCCGGCGCGGATATGGGCCTTGGGCGTGCCGTAGCAATTGCCGAAAACCTCTGCCCATTCATAGAATTCGTCATTTTCGGCCATGCTGTCGAATTCTTGCTGGCTGACGAAGAAGTAATCCACGCCATCGACCTCGCCGGGGCGGGGCGTGCGGGTGGTGGCCGAAACAGAGGGGTTGATCGCATGATCTTCGGCCAGCAGGCGGCGGGCAATGGTGGTCTTGCCGGTGCCCGAGGGGCTGGACAGGATGAACATCAGCCCGCGACGGTGCAGGTCGGGGTGGTGGTGGTCGGTGTGGTGCAGATCGTGCGAGTCAGGAGCCATGGCGTCCGATGCCGCAACATCGCCGCGCGATCAAGAGGGCTGTTTATTCGCCCCCTTCGTCCTCGCCCTTTTTGCGTTCCTGCTTGCGGTCATGCAGGTGCTTGGCCAGCAGCACGCCGCCGACCAGAATGGCGCCCGGCACCGACCGCGTGGCCAGTTTCGTCAGCGCGAAACCGGCGATCTTGCGGGGCAGCGAGATGCGCTGCTGACCATCCGCCTTGTCCTGCACGATGATCGTATCCACGGCCTTCCTGACCAGCGACTGGCCGTTCCGGCGGATCAGGCTGGAGAGTTTGGGCGCGCTCATGCCGATCTACTTCTTGCGGCCGAAATCCACCGTGACGACATTCGAGCCGTCCTCGCTGGTTGCGATGGGGGCGTCGGAGCCGGGCGAATCGTTTTCGGCCTGATCGTGAAGTTCGGGTTCCAGATCCTCGACCGTGGCCTGAAACTGGAGGCCGAAATCGACCGCCGGATCGACAAAGGCGGTGATCGCGCCAAAGGGAATCACCAGAATGGCGGGCACCTGATTGAAGGTCAGCCCGACCGAGAAATGATCCTCGCCCACGTTCAGATCCCAGAACTTGTTCTGGAGCACGATGGTCATTTCATCGGGGAATCGGGTTTTGAGATGGGCGGGAATGTCGACGCCCGGCGCCTGAGTCTTGAAAGTGATGTAGAAATGGTGATTGCCCGGCAGAGAACCGCCCGTGCTGGCCACCTGGCCGAGCACGCGGCCCACCACGGCGCGCAGCGCTTCCTGCACGATTTCATCATAGGGGATCAGGCTGTCGGGCGTATCGTCGGTCATGGCTCTCAAGTGGCGCTTGGGGGCCTGCGGGTCAAGAGGGGATTATCGCCGCAAAACCGGTTGATCGCGACGCCGACGGGTATATAGGCACGCCATGCGCACCGCCCGTATCGCCCGCAAGACGCACGAGACCGATATTCTCGTGGAAGTGAACCTCGATGGATCGGGGAAGTATGATGTCTCAACCGGCATCGGCTTTCTTGACCATATGGTGGAGCAATTGTCGCGCCACTCGCTGATCGACATGACCGTGAAGATCAAGGGCGACCTGCATGTCGACCAGCATCATACGGTCGAGGATTGCGGCATCGCCATCGGCCAGGCCGTTTCTGCAGCCCTTGGCGATAAAGCCGGGATCGGCCGCTATGGTCAGGTCTATTCGCCGATGGACGAGGCGCTGGCCCGCGTGGCTCTTGATATTTCGGGCCGTCCCTGGCTGGTGTGGAAGGCTGCTTTCACCGTCCACAAGCTGGGCGAGATGGACACTGAACTGTTCGAGCACTGGTTCCATTCCTTTGCTCAGGCCGCCGGTATTACGCTGCACATCGAAGTGCTCTATGGCCAGAACAACCACCATATCATCGAAGGCATCTACAAGGGCCTTGCCCGCGCGCTGCGCACGGCGGTCGAGCTGGACCCGCGCAAGGGCGGGGCGGTGCCTTCGACCAAGGGGCTGCTTGGGGATGGGACTCTGAATGGCTGAAGTATTGGCCCTGATCGACTATGGCGCGGGCAACCTGCATTCGGTGGCCAATGCGCTGAAGGCCGCCGGGGCCGAAGCGGTGAAGATCACCGCCGACCCCGATGTGGTGCGCGCAGCCGACCGGATCGTGCTGCCGGGCGTCGGCTCGTTCAAGGCCTGTGCGCAAGGGCTGCGCGCGATCCCCGGCCTTGTCGCCGCGATGGAGGAGCGCGTGCTGGTGGGCGAGGCGCCTTTCCTCGGCATTTGCGTGGGTATGCAATTGCTGGCCACGCGCGGCGTTGAGCATGGCATTACCGAGGGGCTGGGCTGGATTCCGGGCGAAGTGCGCCTGATGGAGCGCGCCGATCCCACCATCAAGGTCCCGCATATGGGATGGAACGATGTGGGCGTCCAACCCCACGCCCCGCTGATCGAGCCGGGCGAGGCCTATTTCCTGCATTCCTATGAATTTGTCGCCGAGGATGGCCATCATATCGTGGCCATGACCGACCATGGCGGGGGCGTGACCGCCGCTGTCGGGCGCGACAATATTCTTGGCGTGCAATTTCACCCCGAGAAGAGCCAGTCCTATGGGCTGGACCTGCTCTCCCGCTTTCTGACATGGAATCCGTAAGATGATCGTTTTTCCCGCCATCGACCTCAAGGGTGGTCAGGTCGTCCGTCTGGCCGAGGGCGATATGGACCGCGCCACGGTCTATGGCGACAACCCGGCCGCGCAGGCGCAGATCTTTGCCGATGCGGGCAGCCAGTTCCTGCATGTAGTCGATCTGGACGGTTCGTTTGCGGGCCGGGCGGAAAACCGCGAGGCGGTTGAGGCGATCCTGCAAAGCTTTGAGGGCCATGTGCAATTGGGCGGGGGCATCCGCACGCGCGAATCGGTCGAGGGCTGGTTCAACCTTGGCGTGTCGCGCGTGGTAATGGGCACGGCGGCGCTGAAGGACCCCGAATTCGTCAAGGATATGGCCAAGGAGTTCCCCGGAGGCATCGTCGTGGCCGTGGACGCGCGCGATGGTTTCGTGGCGACGCAGGGCTGGGCCGATGTGTCGGATGTGGCCGTGGTCGATCTGGCCCGCCGGTTCGAGGATGCGGGCGTGGCCTCGCTGCTGTTTACCGACATTGGCCGCGATGGCCTGCTGAAGGGCGCCAATATCGAGGCGACCGTCGATCTGGCGCGCCGGGTGAATATTCCCGTGATCGCGAGCGGAGGGGTCAAGGGGCTGGATGATATCCGGTTGCTGGCTTTGCATGCAGAGGATGGGATTGAGGGTGTGATTACGGGTCGGGCTTTGTTCGAGGGCAAGCTCGATCTGGCTGCGGCGATTGCGATGGCGAATAAGGAGTAAGGGATAGATGCGAGGGTCTAGACCCTCGCGCTCCCTTTACTGTCTGCGTGGCGTGTCGGGTTCGGCCTTTGGTGTCGGGCGCGCCGTTTGAATTGTAAGGCCTGCGGCGCTTTTGGCGCTCCTTTGCCGCGCCGCAGGCTATAATACCAGCTCCGCCGCATGGCCTTCCGTCTGCGATGGAGCGCCACCCATTAACGGGATTGCAAAGGGATCGAAGCCCTTTGCCCGCCGGAGGCATAAGAAAATGACCGTTCGTATCCGCGTAATTCCCTGCCTCGATGTCCGCGATGGCCGCGTGGTGAAGGGCGTGAACTTTGTCGACCTGATCGATGCGGGCGACCCGGTGGAACAGGCGCGGGCCTATGACGCGGCGGGCGCGGATGAATTGTGCTTCCTCGACATTTCGGCCAGCCATGAGGGGCGCGGAACGCTGCTCGACGTGGTGCGTCGCACGGCCGAGGTGTGCTTTATGCCGCTGACCGTGGGCGGGGGCGTGCGTTCGGCAGAGGACGCGCGCGCGCTCCTGCTGGCAGGCGCGGACAAGGTGGCGGTCAACAGCGCCGCCGTCAGCCGTCCTGAGGTCGTGCGCGACATCGCGGAGAAATTTGGCAGCCAGTGCATTGTCGCCTCGGTCGATGCGCGCCGCGTTGCCCCCGGCAAGTGGGAGATCTTCACCCATGGCGGGCGCAAGGCCACCGGCATTGACGCGATCGAACATGCGGTGCGCCTGACCGAACTGGGCGCGGGCGAATTGCTGGTAACCAGCATGGATGGCGACGGCACGCAGGCGGGTTATGATCTGGAGCTGACCCGCAAAATTGCCGACAGTGTCGGAATTCCTGTCATCGCCAGCGGCGGCGTGGGCAATCTCGACCATCTGGTGGACGGCGTGACCAAGGGCCATGCCAGCGCAGTTCTGGCGGCCAGCATTTTCCATTTCGGCAAATATTCGATCGCCCAGGCCCATGGCGCTCTGCGCGCGGCGGGTCTACCCGCGCGGGGTGGCTAAGGATTAACGCATGGTGTCGGAATTTTTATCAATCGGCACATATGGTTAATTACTTATTTCAATGATTTCATAGGTATAGGTGAATGGCACGCATCATGCATTAACTATCTCCGTCAATCGGAGGGTATTTCATGCGTCTGTTTCTGAATATCGCGGCCTGCCTGCTGATCGGCGCGATGTTGCTGCAACCGATGCTGGCATCGCATGGGCTGTCGGGCCTCACTTCGTCGAATATGGCGATGGCGGCGCTGGGTTTGGCCGGGCTGATGCTGGGCCATCGCGGCAGCAGCCGCCCGCGCCAGAGCGAGGCCCAACCGGCAACCGCCTGAAACCGCACATCCGGGCTTGACGGCGCGGCGCGCCCGCCCCATCGCAGGCGCCATGAACGACACCGTCCATCCCCTGGCCACGCTGGCCCGGCTTGAAGCCACCATCGCCCAGCGCGCCGCCGCCGACCCGTCCTCCTCCTATGTAGCCAAGCTGAACGCGCGCGGCGTGCCCAAGATCGCCCAGAAAGTGGGCGAGGAGGCCGTCGAGGCGGTGATCGCGGCGATGGTCGATGATCGCGCGGGGCTGATCGGGGAATCGGCGGATCTGGTTTTCCACCTGCTGGTGCTGCTGAACGCCAAGGGCATCGCCCTGTCTGACATCACCGACGAACTCGACCGCCGCGAAGGCGTGAGCGGGATTGTCGAAAAAGCCAGCCGCAAAGGGGAGTAATCCATGCCCATCGACCCCACGCTTGCCTATGACCACAGCAATATCTTTGCCCGCATCCTGCGCGGCGAGATCCCGGCGAAGAAGGTCTATGAGGACGATTTCGCGCTGGCGTTCCATGACATCGCGCCTCAGGCGCCGGTGCATGTGCTGGTGATCCCCAAGGGCGCCTATGTGTCGTGGGACGATTTTTCGGCCAAGGCTCCGGCGGAGGAAATCGCCGGCTTCATCCGCGCCGTCGGCCATGTCGCGCGTGAACAGGGGCTGGTGGCGCCGGGCTATCGGTTGCTCGCCAATGTGGGCATGGATGGCGGACAGGAAGTGCCGCATCTGCACGTCCACGTGTTCGGCGGCAAACCGCTTGGCCGTATGATCGCCCAGTAACCGCGTTTATTCGTCAGGGCGGGTTGCTCTTTGCGCCAAGGGCGGGCTAGTTTGCGCGACAATTATGAACGCCCTGCCTCTCCCTCCTTCCGGCTGCTTCGCCACGGACGATGATGGCCCGCTGCATCTCTATGCGGTGCGGGCCTATTTCGAGGATACGGACCTGTCGGGCGTGGTCTATCATGCCAATTACCTGCGCTGGTTTGAACGCGCGCGTTCCGACATGCTGCGCCTGCTGAACGTGGATCAGCGCGCCGCGCAGGAGGCGGGCGAGGGCGCCTTTGCGGTGGCGGATATGGCGATCCGTTTTGCCGCGCCCGCGCGCCTTGACGATGATGTGCTGATCGAAACGCGGATCGAGGAATTGGGCGCGGCCAGCATCCGGCTGGTTCAAGCCGCGTTCAGGCGGGCCGGTGTTGAGAAAGGCGCCGTTCAGAAAGGCGCGCTGCTGGCGCAGGCAACCGTGCGGGTGGGCTTTGTCGCCCCCGATGGACGCCCCCGCCGCCAGCCCGCCCCATGGCGGTCCATCTTTGCCCAGTTTCTGGCCGGACATGCTCCGGCATCGCTTGATTTATGCCCCAACCAACCGGGAACCCCATGACCGACCTCGACCTGCTTGCTGCCGCTGCCGGCTCTACCCATCTCGATCCCGTCAAGCTGTTTCTGGACGCCGATATTGTCGTGCGGGTGGTGATGGGCGGTCTGGTTCTGGCCAGCGTTTGGGTGTGGACAATTCTGCTGTCCTTCGGCTTTCGCATGGCATCGCTGCGCCGACAGTCGGAGGCCTATGAGGGCGAATTCTGGAAATCGCGCGATATCGACGCCTTTCAGGCCGAGCGCGGCGGTGGCAAGAATGCCGATCTGCCGGTGGCCAAGGTGGTCAGCGCGGCTCTGGCCGAATGGCGCCGCTCGGCCACGGGCAAGATCGACCGCTCGGGCGCGCGCCAGCGCCTCGCCTCGGTGATGGACAGTGTGGTGGCGGCTGAGGCTGAATCTTTGGCTGACCGGCTGAATTTCCTCGCCACGGTCGGTTCGGTTGCGCCCTTTGTCGGCCTGTTCGGTACCGTTTGGGGCATCATGAACAGCTTTTTCCAGATCGGTCAGCAGCAGAATTCTTCGCTTTCCGTCGTGGCGCCCGGCATTTCGGAGGCTCTGTTCGCCACCGCCATCGGCCTGTTCGCGGCCATCCCGGCGGTGATCGGCTACAACCGCTATTCGCATATC
Source organism: Novosphingobium sp. SG707 (assembly GCF_012275515.1). Taxonomy (GTDB): domain Bacteria; phylum Pseudomonadota; class Alphaproteobacteria; order Sphingomonadales; family Sphingomonadaceae; genus Novosphingobium. The sequence goes on along the minus strand of NZ_JAAZQL010000017.1, from coordinate 20,991 downwards.
GTGAACAGCTTTGAATCGCGCCTCCAGCGCTTTGCCGACCGTTTCCATGCGAGCCTGTCTCGCGAGCTGGACGGGCTTTGATCCATGGCGATGGGCATCCATAAATTCTCCAAACGGCGAGGGCGGGGCGGCCGCGCGCCGATGGCCGAGATCAACGTCACCCCGCTGGTCGACGTGATGCTGGTGCTGCTGGTGATCTTTATGGTCACAGCGCCGCTGATGAAGGCGGGCATCCCGATCACGCTGCCCGACAGCCGCGCCAAGCCGCTGGACCAGACGCCCAAGCAGGTGACGATCACGATGAATGCCGAGGGGCGCGTGTTCCTCGATGATGATGAACTCTCGCCGGGCGAATTGGCCGAGCGCGTGGGCAGCCTGCCGCGCGGGGCCGATGGGGCGATGCCGCTGGTGACGCTGCGCGCGGACAAGGCGCTGGACTATGGCCGCGTGGTGGGCGTGATGGGTGAATTGAACCGCGCCGGGATCACCGCCATTTCGTTGGTGACAGTCGCGGGCGGCGCCCCTGTTGAAACGGCAAAGAAGCCCTGATCCCATGTCGCTGGCCCAATCCTATCATGGCCGCAAGGGTCTGAACCGGGGCGAGGCGATTGGCCTTGGCGTTGCGGTGGTGGGGCATGTGGCGCTGGTGGCGGTGCTGGCCTTGCAGCCCTCCGCGCCGCCCTTGCCGCGCCCGCAGCGGATGCAGGTGACGCTGGCCGATGATGTGGCCAAGGAGGCGGTTTCGACCAGCCGCGAGGAAGCCGCGCCCGATCTCGCCCCGCAACTGGGCGAGGCCCAGCCGATGGCCGCGCCTGAGCCTGTGCCCCAGCCTGCGCCCAAGCCCGTTCCAGTCCCCGCGCCGCCGCCAAAGCCTGTGCCGCAGCCCCAGCCTGTGCCGAAGCCGCAACCGGCCCCTCCGCCGCCGCGTCCGGCTCCGCAGCCCCATCCGGTACCGCCGCCCAAGCCCGTGCCCGCGCCGCATCCTGCGCCTCAGCCCAAACCGCAACTCGCGCCGGTTAAACCCGCGCCCGCCAAGCCGACTCCGGCCAAGGCGGACCCGATTTCGGCGGCGATTGCAGCGGCCCATGGCAGCAAGGCGCCCACCGCTAAAGCTGAAGCCAAGACCGAGGCCGCCAAACCGGCCACCAACAAGCCCGCAGGTGGCAGCCGCATCGGCGTCGATTTCCTCAAAGGCTTTGGCGCCAGCCCCGCAGGCAAGGCGCAGACTCCGCCCGCTGCCGTGATCGGGCCTGGGGTCAAGGCCGCGCTGTCAGGCGCGATCAGCCGCCAGTTGAAGCCGCATTGGCGCGTGCCGCAGGGGGTGGAAACCGATCAGTTGGTCACGATTCTGGCCTTTGATCTCAACCCCGACGGCACTTTGGCCGGGCCGGTCACGGTGGTCCGTCAGGAAGGCGTGACCGCCAGCAACCATCCGCAGGCCGGGCTGCATCGCGAAAATGCGATACGCGCGGTCAAACTTGCGGCACCTTTTCCTTTGCCGCCCGATCTCTATGAAGCATGGAAACATGTGCAATGGCGTTTCGACAGGAACCTGTCCCAATGATGATGCGTAAATTCTCTTACGGGCTTCTGGCTGGTGCGGCCTTGATGGCTGCCGGCGCGATTCATGCCCAGACCATCGCCCCTGCCCCGGTGGTGACGCCCACCGCTGCGCCGCCCGCCGCCGACAATGGCGTGCTGACGGGCACCGTGTCGGATGACACCGCTTGGCAGAGCCTTGGCATTGCCATCCCCAGTTTCGCCACCAATGCCGACGTGCCCACGGCCGCCAGCGCCGGGTCCACGGCGCAACTGGGCCGCGCGATTGCCGAGGTGATCACCGGCGACCTGAAAAACAACGGCCTGTTCAAGCCCACCGGGCCGAACAGCCTGCCGCCGATCCCGATCATTCAGGTGCTGACCCCCGATTTCCCCACGTGGAGCACGCGCGGGGCCGAAATGCTGGTACATGGCAGCGTCTCTGCGGCCAGCAACGGCAATCTGGTGGTGGGCTGCTATCTGTATGATGTCAGCCTGCGCCAGCAACTGGTGAAGGCGACATGGGAAATGGCGCCGGGCGACTGGCGCCGGGCCGCGCATAAATGCGCCGATACGGTCTATTCGCGCCTGTCGGGGGAAAGCCCGTTCTTTGACAGCCGCATCGCCTATATCGCGGAAACCGGCCCCAAGGATCACCGCATGAAGCGGTTGGCCATCATGGACAGCGACGGGGCGAACCATCGGTTCATCACCACCGGGCAGGCCATGGCGCTGACCCCGCGTTTCTCGCCCGATTATCGCAAGATCGTCTATCTGTCCTATCTCAACGGTCGCCCGCGCATCTATGTCTATGACGTGGAAAGCGCGAGCCAGAAGCTGGTGGCCGAAACCGGCAATCCCACCTTTGCCCCGCGCTGGTCGCCCGACGGCAAATGGATCCTCTATTCGATGGCCAGCGCGGGCAACACGAACATCTATCGCGTCTCGGCCAATGGCGGGATCAGCCAGAAGCTGACCGAAACGCCGGGGATCAATGTGGGCGGCTCCTATTCGCCCGACGGCAGCAAGATCGTGTTTGAAAGCGATCGAGGCGGCAGCCAGCAGATTTACGTGATGAATGCCGATGGCAGCAACCAGCGCCGCATCAGCTTTTTCGGCGGCCGCGCGGCCACGCCCGAATGGAGCCCGCGCGGCGACCAGATCGCCTTTACCCATATCGCGGGCAATCTGCGCATTGCGGTGATGGGTGTTGATGGCGGCGGGATGCGCTATCTTACCAATTCATGGCAGGACGAGGCGCCGACATGGGCGCCCAACGGCCGCATCATCCAATTTTTCCGCACCGAAAAGGGCACCGGCAAGACCAGCATCTGGCAGGTGGATCTGACGGGGCGGAACGAACGGCGCTTGCCCACGCCGGTCGATGGGTCGGACCCTTCATGGGGGCCGATTCGCCAGTAACGGGCCCGGTTAGTCTATCCCTCCAGTCACCGTCCCTGTACTCACTACCCCTGTAGTCAAGGAGAAGACATGATGCCCTCCATGCTCAATACTCGCCTGCTGAGCGCGGGTGTTCTCGTCAGCGTGAGCGCGCTGGCCCTTTCGGCCTGCTCGCCCAAGCCGCCCAAGCAATTGCCGCCCGAACCCGGCCCGCCGGTGACCAACACCACCCCCGCCCCCGCGCCGATGGTTCCGGCAGGCCCGACGCCGGGTTCGCAGGCCGACTTCCTCGCCTCGGTCGGCGGCCGTGACACCATCCATTTCGCGCTGGACAAGTATGACATCGACCAGATTTCGGCCGATATCCTGCGCGTTCAGGCGGGCTGGCTGCTGAAGTATCCGGCCAAGAAGGCCACCATCGAGGGCCATGCCGACGAACGCGGCACCCGCGACTATAACCTCGCCCTTGGCGAGCGCCGCGCCAACTCGGCCAAGGCTTTCCTAGTCAGCCTGGGCGTCGATGCCTCGCGCCTGACCACGGTCAGCTATGGCAAGGAACGCCCGGTTGACCCTGCCTCGACCGAGGAAGCATGGGCGAAGAATCGCCGCGCCGTGACCGTCACCATCGACTGATCGGGCGACCATAGGTCAGACAGAACCCCGCGCCGGAGCGATCCGGTGGCGGGGTTTTGTTTTAACTTGGGTTTTTAGCGTAGAATAACCGGCGCATAGTGCGCCATCGCGCGCCAGGGGTGATGTCCGTTGGCGCTGGCCATGCCCGGCGCCATCAGCGCACAGGCGGCGCTGGCGGCAATGGCGATCATGCTGGCAAGGGCGAGTTGGCGGCTCATGGGGCGGGCGCTTAAGCGAAAAAGCCTGCGATTGCAATGCGACATAACAAGCAGCCTTTGCGGGCACTTGCGTAGAGGGCGCGGTTTTGTCAGTAAGCGCGGATGGCTCGTGCAGGTCGATCATCGGATTGGGGATTCCCGCGCTGGCGTGGCTATGAAAGTGGCCGCGAGGCTGCGCAGGTGCGCCTGTGCGACCGTGCCGGATGCAGCGAACCGGGCAATTGCCCCGCGCCAAAATCGCCCAACAGCCCGGATCGCTGGTATTTTTGCCAGACCCATGCCGCCGAATACAATTCGGGGTGGGACTATTTCGCGGGCCTCGACAAGGAAGAGGCCGAGTCGCGCGAAAAGGCGGAACAGCAAACCAACGCGGGCTATCGCGAATCGTCCTACTACGGATGGACCGGATCGGGCGACGGCACGCGCAGCCGCGATGAAATGCGCGCGCTCGAAGTGCTGGAGCTGGAAAGCGACGCCGATTTCGACGCGATCAAGAAAGCATGGCGGACCAAGGCCAAAGAGGTCCACCCCGACGTGCGTCCCAATGACGAAGAAGCCGCCAAAGCCTTCCGCAAGCTGCAACTGGCCTATGAGGTGTTGCGCGCCGCCGAGGAGCGGCGGTCGTGGAAGGGGAGCGGGATTTAGGGGGATTATGCCTCCAGCGGGTTAAGGGCGGGGGCCCTTAACAATCCCGATATTGTCGATGTTGCGCGATGGGTTCGGCCTTTGGTGTCGGATTTGAGGTTTGAATTTTAGAGCCTGCGGCGCTTTTTTGCGTGAGGCCGCCGCGCCGCAGGCCTTATTCCATTGCCTGCGGCGCGGCGATCTCAATTCAAAACCCCAATAATGTGATTGCAAAGGGACCGAGTCCCTTTGCCCGCCGGAGGCATAAATCAGGCAAACCTCCTCGCCCCCGCCACACAACCCACCACGGCCCCCACGGCCACCAGCATCGCCGGCGCAATCGCCTCATGGAGAAACACCGCCGCAAGACCCAACCCGAGGAACGGCTGGAGCAATTGCAATTGCCCGACCCGCGCGATGCCGCCCAGCGCCAGCCCGCGATACCAGAAGATGAAGCCGAGCAGCATGGTGCAGACCGAGACATAGAACAGGCCGACCCAGCTTGGCGCGCCGACCGAGGCCATGCTTTGCGGCCATGTGAGTACGGCCAGCACGGCGGCCAGCGGGGTGCAGATCACGAGCGCCCAGCAGATGACCTGCCATCCCCCCATTTGCCGGGTCAGCACGGCGCCCTCGGCATAGCCCAGCCCGCAGACGATCACGGCCACCACCATCAGCGCATCGCCCACCGGCGAGGCGGCAGCATCGTGCGAGAGGGCATAGCCCGCCACGCATCCCGCACCCAGCAGGGCAAAGAGCCAGAAGATTGCGCCGGGCCGCTCGCCCCCGCGCAGCACGCCGAACAGGGCGGTGGAGAGCGGCAGCAGCCCGACGAACACCAGCGAGCGCGCCGCCGAAATTTCCTGCAGGGCGATGGCCGTCAGCAGCGGAAAGCCTACGACTACGCCGCCCGCGATCATGGCCAGCGAGAGCCATTGCCGCCCGCGCGGCAGGCTTTCGCGCATGGCCACCAGCATCAGCGCGCCAAGGCCGCCTGCAATGATCGCCCGCGCCGCAGTCAGGAACAGCGGGGTAAAGCCGACCACGGCCGCGCGCGTGGCGGGCATTGACCCGCTGAACAGCGCGACGCCGATCATCCCGTTGATCCAACCTCTTCTGATATCCTGCATGACAGCCTCCTTGAGGCCATCGAATAAGGCAGGCGGGGGGCTTGTGCCCAGATACAGTATGATACAGATTGTATCATCTGTATCGCTTCAAAGGCCAATACACATGAGCGCTCCCACGCGCATCGAAATGGTGATCGACACGATCCGCAGCCGCATCGCCTCGGGCCTGCTGGGCGAGGGGGACAAGCTGCCCTCGGTGCGTCAATGCGCCGCCGCGCTGCATGTCTCGCCCGCCACGGTGGTCGAGGCCTATGACCGGATGGTGGCCGACGGGCTGATCGCGGCAGTGCCCAAATCGGGCTTTTTCGTCGCCCGTCTGGCGACCCCGCCGAAAGGCCCGGCGCAGAATGCTCCGGCGCGGCCCGCCGAAATCGACCCCTTCTGGGTCTCGCGCCAGTCGCTGGACGCCGATGCGGAAACCGAAAAGCCGGGCTGCGGCTGGTTGCCGCCCGACTGGATGCCGCAGGATGCCCTGCGCCGCGCGTTGCGCGTGGTGGCGGCCGACCCTGCGCTCCTGACGCTCTATGGCTCAACGCGGGGCGAACCCAGCCTGCGACGCCAACTGGCGCTGGCCATGGCGGGCGAGGGGCTGGCGGTGCATCCCGACCATGTGCTGCTGACAGGTTCCGGCACGCAGGCGATCGACTTGATCTGCCGCCTGATGCTGCGCCCGGGCGATGCGGTGCTGCTCGATGATCCGTGCTATTTCAATTTTCAGGCCCTGCTGGCCGCCCACAGCGCCCGCGTGATCAGCGTCCCCTATGGCCCGCATGGCCCCGATCCGGCGCAGTTCGAGGCGATTGTCGCGCGTGAGCGGCCCCGGCTCTATCTGACCAATTCGGCGCCGCATAATCCCACCGGCGCCTGTCTCTCGCCCCAGATCGCGCACCGCCTGCCCGCGATTGCCGCCGCGCATGGCATGGTGATCGTCGAGGACGACATCTTTGCCGATTTCGCGCAGCAGGTGCCGCGCATGGCGGTGCTGGACGGATTGCAGAGCGTGATACGCATCGGCAGCTTTTCCAAGACGCTCTCGGCCTCCTTGCGCTGCGGCTATATCATGGCGCGGGGGGATTGGATCGATGCGCTGTGCGATCTTCAGGTCGCAACCGGCTTTGGCGGACCCAGCCCGCTCTCGGCGGCGGCGATTGCGCATGTGCTGGTGGGCGGGCAATATCGCAAGCATATCGATGGTTTGCGGCGCAGGCTGGCGGGCGCGCGCGCGGAATTGACCGGGCAATTGGTCGCCATGGGCCTGCGGGTCTGGGGCCATCCGGTGGGGGGCTTCAACCTGTGGTGCGCCTTGCCGCCGGGGCAGGACAGCGCGAGGCTGGCGCAGGCCTGCCGGGCGCGCGGAGTGGTGCTGGCGCCGGGCAATGTGTTCAGCCCCAGCCAGAGCGCGGGCGCCTATCTGCGTTTCAACGCCGCGCAGACCAATATGCGCTCTTTGCGCATCATGGCCGAGGAAATGGCGGCGATTGAATAGGCCGACTGCATTTCCGATCACGCGACAGATTGACCTTGGCGCGCTTTTCGTCAAACCACACGTTCCATGGATAAAAAAGACATACTGATCGTGGGCGGGGGACACGCCGGGGCTCAATGCGCGATTGCGCTGCGTCAGGGGGGCTTCACCGGCTCCGTGGCGATTTTGGGGCGCGAGGTGGAACCGCCCTATGAACGCCCGCCTCTGTCCAAGGAATATTTCGCGCGGGAAAAGACTTTCGACCGCCTCTATATCCGCCCCGCCGCCTTTTGGGAGGAAAAGCAGATCGAACTGCTGCTGGGCCGCGAGGTCGTCTCGGTCGATGGCGAGGCGCATCAGGTGGCTTTGGCCGATGGCGACGTGATCGAATATGGCCGTCTGGTCTGGGCGGCGGGCGGCGATGCGCGGCGCCTGTCGTGCGAGGGGGCTGATCTGCCCGGTGTCTATGGCGTGCGCACGCGGGCCGATGCTGATGCGCTGATGGCCGAGGTTGACGCGGGGGCGAAGAATTTCGTCGTCATCGGCGGCGGCTATATCGGGCTTGAGGCCGCCGCGGTTCTCTCGAAAATGGGCCGCCATGTCACGCTGCTCGAACTGGCGCCGCGCGTGCTGGCCCGGGTGGCCGGGCCGGAACTGTCGGCTTTTTATGAAGCCGAGCACCGCGCCCATGGCGTCGATCTGCGCACCGGCATCAGCGGCGTCGAGCGGCTGGTCGGCACGGACAAGGTGACGGGCGTGGAATTGTCCGATGGCGAGGTTGTCCCCGCCGACGTGGTGATTGTCGGCATCGGCATCGTGCCGGCGGTCGGCCCGCTGATTCTGGCCGGGGCGGCCGGGGCCAATGGTGTGGACGTGGATGAATTCTGCCGCACCTCGCTGCCCGATGTCTATGCGGTGGGCGATTGTGCGGCCTTTGCCTGCGACTTTGCCGAAGGCGTGGTGATGCGCGTCGAATCGGTCCAGAACGCCAACGATCAGGCCTCTTGCGTTGCCAAACATATTCTGGGCGAGGAAAAGCCCTACCACGCCTTCCCGTGGTTCTGGTCGAACCAGTATGATCTGCGGCTGCAGACGGCGGGCCTGTCGGTGGGCTATGACCATACGGTGCTGCGCGGCGATATGGCGGCGCGTTCGTTCAGCGTGGTTTACCTGAAGGCTGGCCGTGTGATCGCGCTCGATTGCGTCAACAACGTCAAGGATTACGTCCAGGGCCGCAAGCTGGTCGAGGCGGGGGCGACGCCCGATGTGGCCGCCTTGGCGGACAGCGGCGTGCCTTTGAAGGAACTGCTCTAAAGGGGATGGGCGCGCCGGTTAACGGCGCGCCACCTTTTCCTCAGGCCGCAGCGTCAGCACGCGCACACCTTGCGCCGTGACCGCCACGGTATGTTCAAATTGTGCCGACAATTTGCCGTCGGCCGTCACCACGCTCCAGCCATCGTCGAGCGTTTCCACCCTTGCGCGGCCCTCGTTCAGCATCGGCTCGATGGTAAAGACCATCCCCTCGCGCAGGGTCAGGCCGGTGCCGGGGCGGCCGAAATGCAGCACCTGCGGATCTTCGTGCATTTCGCGCCCGATGCCATGGCCGCAATAGTCGCGCACGATCGAATAACCGGCCTTTTTGGCATGGCGCTCGATCGCATGGCCGATATCGCCCAGCCGCGCGCCGGGGCGAACGCTGCGAATCCCCTGCCACATCGCCTCATAGGTGGTTTTGACCAGCCGCCGCGCATGGGGCGCCACATGGCCGATCATATAGGTTTTGGACGAATCGGCGATGAACCCGTCCTTTTCCAGCGTGATGTCGAAATTGACGATATCGCCGTCGGCCAGAATATCGCCATCCGAAGGCATCCCGTGGCACACCACATGGTTGCGCGAACAGTTCAGTACATAGGGGTAATTATATTGCCCCTTACTGGCCGGGCGGCTTTGCAGCGGGCCGGTGATATAGGCTTCGACCTTGTCGTTGATCTCCATCGTCGTCGCGCCCGCAAGGGGCAGCGTGTCGAGATAGGCGAACACATCGGCCAGCAGGCGACCGGCCTGTGCCATCACCTCGATTTCATCGGCGGTCTTGATCATCCCGCTATGGCCCCGGCCCCCATTGGGCTTAGCGCCGGGTCGACGCCCGCCTCGCGCAATTCGCGCGTCACGATGTCCTGAAAGCTCATCTGGGGGTTCATTTCGCACAGCATGCCGATGCGGATCCAGAATGCGGCCTGCGCGTTGATCGAGCGGCAGGAGACCTTGCTGGCCTTGCGCAATTGCTCGTGCAGCTCATCCTCGATGTTGACGATGCCCATACCGGCTCCTGAATATACGAATCATATATGGATCGTATATCAACCACGCATGACAAAGCAAGGGGCTTGGGCGCGCTTCAGGGATGGTGGGGCTGGGCAACAAAAAAGGCAGGGTTGCCCCTGCCTCGTTTGTTCTGGTGCGGTCGAGATTCGTTCTGACGTCCAGGAATTTCAATAAGATGCTGTAAAATATATATTTTTCTTTACTGATTTTCGCTCGGAATGATCATTTCTGATCCCCTATTGCACCAATTTGTACCATCGCTAGCAAATCTGGCGTTCGGTTTGGACCGAACCGCACTGGACCTCGTGCCGGTGTGACCGTGGTACACATTTGGCACAAAGGTCAGGTCATGGCGACGATTCAGAAGCGAAAGAAATCATGGCGGGCCATGGTCCGCCGCAAGGGAAAAACGGTAACGGCCACTTTCGATACTAAGGCCCAAGCGGAAGCTTGGGCGATCTCAACCGAAGCAAAGATACTCGAAGGCTTCGCCGTAGAGGCCATCGTTCGGGAGACCCTGCCGCCACCAGAAGGTATCCCGATGACGGAGGCCCTGAAACGCTATGCCGACGAAGTGTCCTCGACCAAACGTGGCGCGCGGTGGGAGCAGATCAGGATCAAGGCCTTCATGCGCAACGACAACCTGTTCCAGCGCCCCATCGCCTCGATCACGGGGCCCGACATCGCCGAGTGGCGGAACAAGCGGCTTAGGAAAGTCGCCGCATCGTCCGTGAATCGGGAGCTTTGCCTGCTCTCCAGCGTGTTCACCTATGCCATGAAAGAATGGCACATGGGGATCACCTTCAATCCCTGTTCCTTGGTGACGAAACCGCGCAAGCCGCGCCCGCGAACGCAGCGTATTTCGCTGGAAGATCGCAAAAGCCTCATCGGTCACCTGAACTGGGATGGCAGGAAGGAACCGAAAACCCCATCTCAGTGGGTGGCGTTTGCCCTGTATCTCGCCCTGGAGACAGCCATGCGGAAGGGCGAGATCCTGTCGCTGCAATGGTCGAACATCGATTTCGAGGCCCGGCACGCCTACCTCGAACTAACGAAGAACGGTGAGGAGCGTTATGTTCCCTTGTCAAAAGCGGCAATGTCCCTGCTGCGCATCGTCAAGAATCGCGATCCCGATTTGCCGGTCGTGCCGGTCGCGACCGGCAATTTTGACAAGCTGTTCCGGCTGGCGAGGATCGCGACAGGTTTGAAGCATATTCGTTTTCACGACAGCAGACGGGAAGCAACGACGACGATGGCGCCGAAGCTCTCGAACGTCCTGGAACTGGCGGCAATCACCGGCCACAAATCCCTTTCGATGCTTCACATCTATTATAAACCCAAAGCTGCCGATCTCGCCGCCAGACTGGATGCATAAGCATCGCATGCCTGTTGAAGGTGCTATGGCGACCTTATTCGGCCCACCAGACAGGGCCGCCCCGCAGGTCTTGAAATTGTAGCTCTAAGGACTATACTATGACTTGTTCCGTCGAGCGCGAACCATCGTGACCGTGTTCATGACGAAGGGCTTTGCTCGTTTCGCGCGCAAGGCGGGACTCGCGTCGGAAACCCTTCACGCTGCGGCAACTGACGTCGCGGCCGGGGATCACGACGCGGACCTGGGCGGCGGCGTGTTCAAGCAACGCGTCGCCAGAAGCGGTGGTGGCAGGTCAGGAGGGTTTCGGACGATCATCTTCTTCAGGGTTGGCGGGCACAGCTTCTTTGCTCATGGCTTTGCCAAGAATGAGAAGGCAAATGTAAGCTTGAAAGAACTCAAGGCACTGAAGCAATTGGCGACGGTGTACCTGGGCCTTTCCGAGGACGAGGTAGAGGCCGCTGTCGAGGCGGGCGAATTAATCGAGGTTTCGGACGATGATCGTGAAGGCGAAACGCAAGCGGACTGAAAGTCCGATTCTGGCTTCGGTGCATGAGGCCGCGGCGGGACTCCATCGGATTGGATTCGTCGACAAGTCGACCATGCGCGAGTTCGATGCGCTATGTCTTACCCCCGTCGAGCCGATGTCCCCCGAGGAAATTCGTGCCTTGCGAGCGCGCGAAAAGGTCTCGCAGCCGGTGTTCGCCCATTACCTCAACGTCCGGAAGGACGCTGTCAGCAAATGGGAACGCGGCGAAAAACGCCCCGACGGACCCTCGCTCAAGCTGCTGAATCTCGTGAAGGCGAAGGGGTTGCAGGCAATCACCTAACCGCTGCCCAGGAGAGGAAATGTCGATCGTCTGGGCGCCGAATACCGCTATAAGGTGCTGATCGGCGACGCCCTGTCGAAGGACCACGCGCGTCTGTTCGCCGAGATACCGCCCCACCTCTCGGTCAGCGAATTCGTCCAACGGGCCAAAGGACGCTCGTCGCGACGCATTCAGCAGGAATTCAAGCACATTCGAAAACGGCATTGGGGCAGCGGTTCTGGGCGAGGGGGTCACTTCTCGATCACGTCCGGCAACATCACGGATAACATCATCATGCGTTATCTGGACAATCATACCCACAAAGACGGCTTCAGCCCCTCCACCTGATCCTACCGGCCTCCGGCCGGGTAGTTATGGTAATCTTGCACCCATTTCGCCTCAAAGATCTAATGGCCTCAGCCTGAATTGCGCACTTCGCAATTTGCCATGCATCAGGGGGTCACCCTCTCCGGAACGAATAGCAAGAAGGGGGGACGAACCGGAATGCCGCCTTTGGATTTCTGAACTGGCCAAGCTGCCGATCATTCATCGTCCTTGTATCCAACTCGTGAGCGACAATGGCATTGGACGAACCGGAAGGGCGGTTTTTGGGCGCATGCTTCGAGAAATCTGTCTTTGGGCCAAGCAAGGCAATAGTCTCTTCCTCGATGTCATACCCATTCTTTAAGATTTTTCTCGCGGTTGAGATTTATACAAATTTTCTATATTAATTATTTAAATGGTGGCTAAAAGAGTACGTCTATTGGATAGCAATCCCGATTGATCGGAGTTCCAAGAACAATATAGCTGGAAAACTTGCCTATTCCCGCATCGCTGACCAGCAGGGCTTCCATGATGCTGTGATAGTGACTGACATTGCGTGCGACGATCTTGACCAGATAATCATAGCCGCCCGTCACATGATGGCATTCCATGATTTCGCGAACATCACGGGCGCGCCGGAGAAAGCGTTCGAAATTGGCAATTCGATGCCCTGTCAGCTTGACCTCGGTAAACACCGTCACATAGTCGCCCAGCATCTCCAGCGCGACGCGGGCACCGTAAGATTTGATGTAGCCCAAATGTTCGAGTCTCTTCACCCGCGACAGACAAGGGCTCGTCGACAGACCGACCGCATCTGCCAAGGCAACGTTAGTTGCGCGGCCATGCTCTTGCAGATAGGACAACATTCTGAAATCGATCCGGTCGAGCTTTTCCATCTCATTTCCTATCATGCCGCCGCCGTGCCTGTCTTAGACCCGCAACGCTCTGGTCCGATTTCGTATAAAGACTGCGCGGCAGGATAAAATCCTTCAGACCGTCGCGACAACGGCAGCACACCATGCCGGCCCAAGCCTAACCTTGCCCCTATCAGGAAAAGCAAGGTGGGATCATCCATGTTCAGGCCCAAGTTCATCAGTTTCGACTGCTATGGCACCATGATCAACTTCATTATGGGACCGATCGCGCGCAGGATCTTTTCGGACCGCGTCGACCCGGCGGCCATGGATGATTTTCTCGATTCCTTCCGCGCCTATCGCCTCGACGAAGTGTTGGGCGCGTGGAAGCCGTTCTACGATGTCATCGCCAATGCGGTCGAGCGGGCCTGCATCAAACATGGCGTCCCATATGACGCGAACGATGTTCAGGCGCTCTATGACGCCGTGTCAACGTGGCAGCCCCATGCCGATGTGCCGGGGCCGTTAGGGAGGATTGCCGAGCACTATCCGCTGGTCATCCTTTCCAACAGCATGGTGAATCTGATCCCACACAGCGCGCGTAATATCGGTGTGCCTTTTCATGCCGTGCTGACGGCCGAGGAGGCGGGGGCCTACAAGCCGCTGATGCGTCCGTTTGAATATATGCTCGCTCGGTTGGGCTGTGCGCCCGAAGACATGATGCATGTCTCCTCCAGCCCGCGTTATGACCTGATGACCGCTCATGATCTAGGCTTTGGAGCGAAGGTGTTTGTGGATCGCGGGCATGAGGCGCCGACCGATCACTATGGCGTCACCCGCATCAGGGATTTCAGCGAACTCCCCGCCTTGCTTGGCCTTTGACAAGAGCAACGGCTGCGCGGCGCGCCCGTCGTGCCGCAGCCCATAAAACATAGGCAGAAGATGCTACTTGATCCCACGCTCACCACCCAGCCGCCGCAGCTTACCCCGCAGGACGCGCAAGTCTTGGCGCGGCGCTTCTATGGCCGCGATCTGATGGCCTTGGACCTTTCCGGAGAGCGCGACCGCAATTTCAAAATGGTGGGTCAGGACGGCAGCCAGTATCTTCTGAAAGTATCGAACCCGGCCGAAGCCCGCGATATCGTCAATCTGCAAACCTGTGTTCTCAATTATCTGGCCGGTAAGGCCTCGGGCTTGTCGGTGCCGCGCCCCGTGGCTGCGCTTGACGGATCGTATGAGGTGCCGATCACGCTTGATGACGGACGAGCCTCGATCCTGCGCATGTTGACTTTCCTGCCCGGAATGCCGCTCGGTCAATCCACACGGACGACGGCTCAGCGCCGAGCCCTTGGCCAAACCCTTGCCAGGCTGGATCAGGCGCTGGAAGGCTTCACGCATCCTGCCGCGCAGCATGATCTATTATGGAATGTCGCGGCGGCGCACCGTCTGACCGACATGATCGACAGTATCGCCGCCCCATCAGGCCGCAGGCTGGTGCAGCATTTCATGGCCCGGTATCAAGCCGAAACTCTGCCGCAACTGCAATCGCTGCGGGGGCAGGTGATTCATAATGACTATAATCTTGGCAATGTGCTGGTGAACCCGGTCCAAACCGACCAGATTGCCGCGATCATTGACTTTGGCGATGTCATCCATGCCCCGCTGGTGGGGGAAATCGCCACAGCTGCCGCCTATCAGATGGCCGACGAGGCCGATCCCCTGCTCAGCGCCGCCGAGATTATCGCAGGCTTTCACGAGGTGCTGCCGCTGAACAAGGCGGAGCAGGCGATCATGCTCGACCTTATCACCGCGCGTTTCATGATCACCGTTTTGATCACCGAATGGCGCGCGGCCCGTTACCCGGAAAATCGCGAATATATCATGCGCAACAACGGCCTCGCCTGGGCCGGGCTGGACCATATCGCCGGTCTTTCCCGCGATGAGGCAAGCTGCCAATTGCTGCAATTCTGCCTGTCAGGAGACGAATAATGAGTGTTGTAGACCTGTCCTCCGTCAACGCCTTTATCCCCGGCCAGGTCGAACTGGACCCCCACGAGGCGCACATGGTCGAGCAACGCACGCGCCTGCTAGGCCCGGCCTATCGGTTGATGTATCAAAAGCCGCTCCACTTTGTGCGGGGCGAGGGCGTGTGGCTCTATGATGCCGATGGCCGCCGCTATCTCGACACCTATAACAATGTCGTCTCGTTGGGGCATTGCCATCCCGATGTGGTCGAAGCGATCACCAGACAGGTTGCGACGCTTTGCACCAACACGCGCTATCTGCATGAAACCATTCTCGAACTTGCCGAAGGCCTGCTGTCGACGGTACAGTCTGATCTGTCGCACATGATGCTGACCTGCTCGGGCAGCGAAGCGAATGATCTGGCCTATCGCATTGCCAAGGCGCGCACGGGCGGCACGGGTGTCATCATCACCGAGACGGCCTATCACGGCATTACCGACGCCGTCTCGCAATTCTCCCCGACGCTGGGCGCGGCGGTTCCGCTGGGCGCCCATGTCCGCACGGTCGCGGCCCCCGCCGCCTATCGCAGCGGCCCCCATGTTGTCGAGCGTTTCACCCGCGATGTGGAAGCCGCCATTGCCGATCTCAAGCGCCATGGCATCCAGCCTGCCATGCTGATCGTGGATTCGATCTTTACTAGCGACGGCATTCTGTCCGAAGAGCCCGGCTTCCTGAAGGGCGCCGTCGAGGCGATCCGCCGCGCGGGCGGCATTTTCGTGGCCGACGAGGTTCAACCCGGCTTTGGCCGCACGGGCAGCCATATGTGGGGCTTTCAGCGCCATGGCGTCGATCCCGACATTGTGACGCTGGGCAAGCCGATGGGCAACGGACAGCCGATTGCGGGATTGTTGACGCGCCACGATGTCGTTGAAAAATTCGGCAACAACTCGCGCTATTTCAACACTTTTGCCGGTAATGCCGTGTCATGCGCGGCGGCCGCCGCCGTGCTGAAGGTCATCCGGCGCGACCGGATCATGGACAATGCCCGCGATGTCGGCGCCTATCTGTTGGAGCGTGTATCGGCGCTGCGTTCGCGTCATGAATGTTTGGGCCATGTTCGCGGGGCGGGCCTGTTCGTTGCGGCGGACATCGTTTCCAACCGGGAAACGCAGGCCAATGACCGGGCGCGCACCACCCGCGTCGTCAATGCGATGCGCGACAATGGCGTCCTGATCAGCGCCTGCGGGACGGATCACAATATCCTGAAAATCCGCCCGCCCCTGGTCTTCAGTCGGGAAAATGTCGATCTGTTCGTCGAAGTGCTGGACGAGGCGCTGGCGGTTTGAACCGATGGTCATCTTTGGCACGACGTAAATATTCCGCCCAAAAATATAGGTGAAGCATATGGCGAGCAGCATTTCCGCTCTTTCCGGCTCTGTCGGTATGGTTGCGCCCGAAAAAACGGCGTCTGCGGCGGGTCTCCGGCTCGCCAATATTGATGCGCTGCGAGGTTTCGTGATGGTCATCATGCTGCTGGACCACCTGCGCGAAACATGGTTCGTCAATTATGTGGTGACCGATCCGATCGACGCCAATACGATCCTGCCCATCATAGGCTTTGCCCGCTTTGTGGTGAGCTTCTGCGCTCCGATCTTTGTGGCTCTAACGGGGCTTGGGGTCTATCTTTTCGGCATCAATCATACCGTCGAGGAAACCACCGCCTATCTTTTGAAGCGGGGCTTTCTGCTGATTGCCATTGAGCTGGCTTTTCTCTCGCCGCTCTATTGGGGGATCGTCCCCCAGCCAACTTTCTGGCTGCAGGTGATCTGGTGCATCGGCCTGTGCATGATCGCGCTGTCCCTGCTGATGCGCCTTCCGCGCCCCATCCTGATTGCTTTTGGCCTGATCGTGATCTGCTTCCACAACCTGCTCGATCCGATCCGAATGACTCAAGGCGATCCGCTGTTCCCGCTTTGGGCGATACTGCACCAAAGAGATACGATTGCCCTGCCCTTTGGCTTCGTGGCCAAGACGACCTATCCTATCCTGCCCTGGCTCGGCGTCATTTCACTGGGCTTTGCCATCGGCAACTGGTTTCGGCCGGATGTTGCCGCTGATCTGCGTCAACGGCGACTGCTGCTGCTCGGCTCGGGGATGATCGGACTTTTCATCGTTCTGCGCCTGCTCAACATCTATGGCGACAAACCGTGGCATGTGGTCGATGGCGATGCGATCCGTACCGTTCTCGGCTTTATCTCGCTGACCAAATATCCGCCGTCTTTGCTGTTCCTGCTGCCGACACTCGGCATCGGCGCAATTTTGCTGGTTCTGTTCGAGCGGATCAATGATTCGAAAGTTGTCGCCGCGCTGGCCGTGTTTGGCGGCGCCCCGATGTTCTTCTACCTGCTCCACCTTTCGGTCCTGCGCATTTTCTACCACAGCGCCCTGGCAATCTGGGGGCCGAACAACGGCAAGGCCTTTATGGTGGACAGCTATTACTGGGTGCTGATTTGGTATGCGGCGGCCATCATTCCGCTTTACATTCCCACCGCATGGTTCGCCCGCCTGAAGCGCCGCCGTCGCGACATAACCTGGCTCAAGTATTTTTGAGACCGGTATTTTGATATACATGTAAGGCCGATTTTTACGACGCGCTCATGGCTCGTGAACTTCAGCTGGGAGGGCGGTGATGGAGGCATTTGCCTTCCCCTTGCCGGGCCTAACGCTCGATACGACGGGATGTCACGTCAGCAGGGGCAATAATCCGCGACTATTGCCCCTGTCCGTCGTGACTTATTTGCCCTTGGCCGCGTCCAGTTCGGGGCCCCATGGGTCCTTTTGCGGTTCGGCCTTGCCGCTGGCGGCGAAATCCATGATCTGATCGCCCGCGCGGCTATATTGCGGCCATTGCGGCAAACCGTCGCCATTGGGCGTGCCGGTCTTGGCAAAATTCAGAATATAGCGGCTGATCGTTGCGCCCATGCCATTGTCGCGCGGGGTGGTGGCGCCTTCGTATTTCAACTTTTGCGTGTTGAAAAAGAAGGGGATATCCGTGGCATGGCCCGCGCCCGGCTTGCCAATGGAATCAGCCACATAGGAAAAGCGATATTCCCATACCGGCACGCCCTGATCGGCCAGAGTGCCTGCGATCTGACGTGCGCCCGCGACCATATAGCCGGTCTTGCC
Source organism: Novosphingobium sp. SG707 (assembly GCF_012275515.1). Taxonomy (GTDB): domain Bacteria; phylum Pseudomonadota; class Alphaproteobacteria; order Sphingomonadales; family Sphingomonadaceae; genus Novosphingobium. The sequence continues at coordinate 3,143 of NZ_JAAZQL010000017.1, read as the reverse complement.
GCCGATGTCGGCGCTGGTGGCGCCAATCATCACGGGTACTTTCGCGAACTGACCGGCGGCAAAGGCCTTGGCCGGTTCGACCGCGACCTTGCCATCGGGGAACGGGCTGGAGAAGGTGCGCGGCCCCGGCGTGAACAGCTTCATCATGTTCAGCCCGTCGGTCACGGTTTCGGCGGGCAAGGCACGCAGCTTGGCCAACGCCTGCGGATCGTCAGCCGCCACGCCTTTCGATGCGGCGAAATCGACGCCGGTCTTTTCCACCGTCTGCAACGTGGCGGGCAACAGGCTGGCGCCATTGCCGCCCGACATCACCACAGCGCGCTGAAACAGCCCCTGCGCCATGGGCGAGGTCAGCATCGTGTTGACCGACATGCCGCCCGCGCTTTCGCCGATCAGCGTGACATTGGCCGGATCACCGCCGAATTGCGCGACATTGCGCTTGACCCAATTCAGCGCGGCGACCTGATCCATGAAGCCGTAATTGCCCAGCAGCCCCTTGTCCTCATCCGCCGCAGTCAGCGCAGGATGGGCAAAGGTGCCGAAACGGCCCACGCGATAGTTGAAGCTGACGAAAACTACGCCTTTACGCGCCAGATTGGCGCCCGAATAGGTGGGCGGCGAGGCCCCGCCATTCACAAAGCCGCCGCCATAGATCCACACGATCACTGGCAGCTTGGCCACCGCGCCCGCCGAGCGCCAGACGTTGGCGTAGAGGCAATCTTCGGCCGGCGGTGTGCCAAGCGGAGCGGCATCGCTGGGGAAAGGTAATTGCATGCAATCATGGCCATAAGCACTGGCATCGCGCACCCCCGTCCATGCCGGGGCCGGTTGCGGCGCGCGCCAGCGCAGCGCGCCAACCGGCGCAGCGGCAAACGGAATGCCCTTCCAGCTTGCCACGCCATCGGCAATCGTGCCGCGCAAAGCGCCGGTTTCGATCGTCACCGTGGCCGTCGCATCGGCGGCAAGCGCAACATTGGACAGCGCCAGACCGGGCACAGCCGAAACGGTCAAAGCAAGGAACAGCGGCAGTTTCATAATGTCAGGCCCCTTCCATAGTATTTCTTATTATCGGTATCTTGTCTCCATCAGGCGAGATGGAACGCCATCGATCATCGGTTATGACAGCGATGACATGTACATGCTGGGGCATCCAGAACTTGTCAAAGAATTTGAAGATCCCGGCCGCCGCCGCCGCCTGCGAGAGCGAGCAATGTTTTGCCTGGCCAGGGACGCCCCGGCCTACCATATGGTTGGCCACACCTGACGCGATGACCACCGATTAGGGGCAAGGAATTGTCTCTGGACGCGGTTCAGCACCTGCAACGCTGCGCAGATGGGACATTCAATCGCAGACGTGCGCGGTCCCCCAACATAGTCGACGATCTCAGGATTGAGCGTGGCCGTCGAATCCAGTCGTTCAACTGTCGCCGACACAACCTGAACCTACGCCTGCTTTGGATGGTCGGTCTGGGACCTCTGAATGTCCGGAATTGGGGCGACTGCGGCACGATGCCCAAATCGGCGGCTCGCGCCCATTTATGGACCTTCAAGTTCCGATGATGTACTTTGGTAAGCGGACACGAGGGGGCATTGAAAGAGCATGGCTTTTACGAAACGCCTCATAGGTTTGGTCGGCGTAGCCACTTGCTTGACCGCTTGTTCAAGTGGAAAAGCTCCATTCAGGCAGGTGCAATTCTGTTTGTAAGACGCGCAAGAAATTCCCGAATTTAAGATGTTCATGAACCAGATAGCGCAGGAAAACCGAATGGAGTTCGGCGATCGAAGTGGCCAGACACAAGATGAACTTCAAAACCTTGCTTCTCATGAAAAATCCGTGCCAACAAACGATCAGATCGTTAATGTCAGTGGATATCGAGGTGATTTCAGCTTTGGCGCAGGAAACATGGGTCTTCCTACGCAGCAAATATCAATCGGTTTTGGTGGGGATGACGCCGTGTCTGCTAAAAAATTCGCAGACATGGTAGTACAAAAGCTAGCGACCAAATGGAGAATCCACGAAGTTCCTCATGGTCAAGGCGCACTTCCGTTGTCGAAATGCGATTAGCTACCCGAACGGCTGGAATCCACCATATTCCGACGATAAGCGCCGTTCCGGGCACGCCCGAAAGCCGCCAATCGTCGTCGAAGTTGCGATAGGGGTGCTCTCCGGTGATCGACGCCTACGACTGCTATGTAGCGTTCTTCGGCAACTACCTGCCTATCGGAAAAACAACCGACATGCCGTATATCCTGCGCTATGCAGTTACATCGCTCACCGCTACCGGGAATGCTGCCGATTGAGTCCGAACCTTAGAAATTTCGAGGATTTTTATGATATATTTATTTAAAAATAAATACATAAAAGTGGCTCTTGGGGTGATGTGCCTATTTACATTATTGTTTGGGGTAATAGCTTTGTGCTTAACGATTGATTTTATTTTAAATGGTCCAATGGGGTCATCTTCCGTGAGAGATTTTTTTCAGAATTCCATATTTATTTTGATGATTGTATTTTGGTGGATATTAATTCCTGCAATCATTTTGAAAAATAATTTCAATAATAGGTAGTTGCTGATATACTGGAAGGGGCGAACGAAATCGCAGGGCGGAAATTGGAGCGCAAGAGCCCGGGCGGCGCGAGCGAACGATGCGGCAATCGGGGCATTTCGGTCTATCGGATTACATGAAGCGGTTTTTGGCCGATAGCAGTCCGCTTAAGGTACTGACCGAAGTCTAAGGGCAAAACCCAATCAACCTCTCGAAATTTCACGCACGCATTGATTCAAGCGGGCGGCAAACGCCCAGTTACGGACGTCATAGCGCTGTCAGATTTAGGTACTGCTGCTCGCACCTGACCGGCGATTGTTGATCTTGAGAGAGTATGTTGCTGATCCACTCGATCAATGCTGGCAGCGTCTCGGCTTCGATACGCTCACGCGCGACCCTCGCTTGATTACTCGGCACCGAGCCCGCCCGGACATACAGCCTTTCATGAGGTATATTTAGGTTCGCCGGCCAGAAATGAGCGTCGAACAGCTTGCCAGGGCTGTAACGGCCCGATTGAGGCCGCCTGACGATGTTAAGCGACGTCGTTATTGACGTCGTTATGTACGTCGTATGCGGTGGAGGCTGTTTTGGTGGTT
>NZ_JAAZQL010000016.1 GCF_012275515.1 Novosphingobium sp. SG707 | reverse complement strand
AGCCGCATTAAAGGCCGGACACATGGCCGCACCGACCACCAAGTGCACACGCTCACCAAACCCCTTGCCAACGGAGAGCCGTCCACACATGGGCGGAAGCCGCACCTCTCGATATGGTGGATAGCGGTCATTCCCAACTAGCGCCTGTTCGAGTAGGCTGCTCAAATGAGCGACGAACGACCAAACCGAGGGCACATGGATGCCCATCCCCAGAACAACTGGGAAACGGTGCAATATGACGCACGCTATGATGTCTATTGGGTCGAAGCTGGCGGAGCCAAACAGGCCCTGTTTTTCTGCCCATGGTGCGGTGAACGCTTCCCGCCATCTCAACGAGATCGCTGGTTTGACGAACTTGAAGCGTTAGGTATCGACCCCTGCATTGGCCCCATCCCTGAAGACTTCCAGTCTAGCGCATGGCGAGGCGTTCCAGCAGCATTAGCGTCAGTTCGGCGGACCGGCGCTATAGGCGCTATAGAAGGGCGATACATCGATTTCTTCGATATTCCTTTAGACGACGGCGCGGACGAGTAAGTCCGCAACTGGGCGCGAGCCGCCCGTCTCGTTGTGGTGGTGAGCCGTCGTTCCGGCTTCATGAACAACTCGGTCCTTTCGGGTCTGCTGCGAATAGTTCGAAGCGGCGGAAAAGTTAGAGGGCGCGGACGGCCCTTTCATTGACGGCGAGAGATGAGAATGCGCAAAAGCGCGCTTGCGGCCAGCAAGAGAGGAGGCAGTACCTGCAAAGCCATGCTGCCTCCAGCTGCAAAGGTCCCGCATGGGCTTGGCGAATCGAAACCGTAAGGATTTGAAGTCGTGACGCTTATGCCCAAGAGCGGACAGGTCGCTCTCAACAAACTTTCCAGATGTAAGCTATAGGGTATGGATGCTAACGTGAGTCCTGCGAGAACCAAGGCTCGATTTGCGACTCTGATATTTAGAATATGCCCTTTGCCAAGGATGGCTACCAACAGCCAATGGGCCAAGACCATTGAGGTCACAGGCGCGTAAAATATCAACAATACGTGTCTGTAATTCGAAGCTCTCGCCGTGATTATGGTTTGATCCGTTATGCCGGATTGAACGAGCAAATGCAGAGCGAGCCAGTACTGGGCGCCTGCGAGCGTACCCAGCGAAATAAGTGAATTTGCAAGTCCGACGGATGCGCCTCTGAATAGTTTTGCCCTGTCTGATTTGCCCTCAAACACCTTCATTGGAACATCATACCTGATCAGTGAATGTCCGCAATGGTGTCGTGTCCGGAACGGCGCTTATCGTCGGAATTGGTGGGGAGCGGACATCGTTCAATAGGTGTCGTCACGCTTATGATAAGGCCGTAGTCGTCCGATGCGACGCGCAGTCAAATGCGGCAATCGGGTTTCGAAATGACGAAGCTCATTAGACGCATATCCGTCCCCGAGTTTGGCACCTTGCCTTAGCCAATATCGGTAGCCAGTTAGATCTCTTCGGTTGAAGCATTGCACCGCCAAGTGCTGGGCAGCGCGGACATTTCCAAGCCGGAATGCTCGATAATACAAGCCTGCGGGTGAGAAGGCGTCTGATCGGGCCCCCAAGTCTCCTGGCCATTTACTGGTTTCGCATATCCAGCAAGCCAGTTCGATCATGGCCTCGGCGTCACGCCGCAAAGCTAAATGCCACATGATCGGCACCCACAGGCCGGGTTTATGGTCGTAACGAATTGCCAGAGCCCTGAGGAACAATTGGTCGGAGCGAGCAGAGGCTGTACTTGGCATAGTTGCATGATGGCGGCAGGAGCCAGTGTCCGCAATCGTGTCGTGTCCGGAACGGCGCTTATCGTCGGAATATGATGGTTAGCTGCCACTCTGCCTTAAACGAGCAAACCAACCGATCATGGATGCACACACGGCAAGCGCGACGACCCACACTATGTAATCAGCTTTGAAGGAAAACTGCAGAGCCAATGGGATAACCGTGAAACCAATCAGCATCAGCGCCCCAGGGAGCCACCATAAACCGCGAGCAATCAGAACGATAAGCGAGGCAAGCGCGAATACCGCAAGCAGCATCAATGCCGTCGGAACTTTCGTTTGATCGGACCGCCAATCAAGGTTCAGATAGAAGATCCAGTAGCTTATCGTGAGTACTACGGCATAGGTGACGAGAAATGCGATCCGTTTCATCCAAAGATGATTGCAGCCGATCCGATTGTCCGCAAGTGGGCGGGAACCTCCCGTCTCGTTATGGTGGGAAGCGGACATAGGCTCGCAGGACCACTATGTCGCAAGCGCTCCCCCGCTATCGGATAATTCCCCGGTCCCGCATCCATTTCGAGACAGAACTAACGCCCGCGACGATGCCGACTATTCCGATCGCGGCCGTGAATTTGACGAATACGGATTCTTCGCTCGCGTGATCAACCAGCGCAGGCTCTGTAATCAGCAAACCAATGAATAGGCCTAAGGAAAGGACCGCTACAAGCGCTCTTGCTTTCGCCGAAATCTGCACGTTCCAAGCCCGATGCAACAAGCGCATGCTCAATTCCTCTAATGAGCAACCGAAGCAGCATTAAACTACTTGAGCCATCCTGTCGATGTCCGCAACTGGGGCGCCACCCGCCCTTCCACGGTGGCGCCCATTCCCTCACCCGCTGATAATTACCTCCCGCCCCTCCATGGCCTTGGCCTGACCGCCGATGGAATAGCGCACGCCAACCTCCTTGATGTCGAACCCGGCAAAGATCCGGCGTACCTCGGACCGGTCGTTGAGGGACAAGATAAACCGCCCGCTGATCCCGCGCAGCACATCGGCCATCTGCTCGAATTCCTCGCGCCCGAACATGCCCTTGCCATAGTCGCCTTCGCAGCCGTGATAGGGCGGATCGAGATAGAACAGCGTCCCCGCCCGGTCATAGCGCGCGACAAAATCCGCCCAGGGCAAGCGCTCGATCACCACGCTCGACAGGCGCTCATGCACTGCCTCGACCATCGGCCCCAGCTTTGACACGTCGAATCGCGCCGGGCTGGCGGGCGAGATCCCGAAACGCCTGCCCGCCACTTTCCCGCCAAAGGCACAGCGCTGGAGATACAAAAACCGCGCCGACCGCTCCAGATCGGTCAAACTTTCGGGCGGCAAGGCGGAGAGCTTTTCAAACCCCGCGCGACTCGTCACCTGCCAGCGCAGCATGTCCATGAAGGGCTGATAATGCCGCTGCACCACGCGAAAGAAGGTCGAGACATCCTCGCTCCAATCGTTGATGACCTCGGCATTGGGGCGCCGGTCGCGCCGGAAAAACACCCCGCCCATGCCGACAAACGCCTCGGCATAGGTCGCATGCGGCACGGCATTGATCCGCTCGACCAGGCGGCGCGAGAGGTTGCGCTTGCCCCCGATATAGGGTGCCAGCGGACGCACCGGCGCCACCTTTTCCGCCACCATTGCATCCATGTTGAAAGAAACCGGATTCGACTCTTGCATGCTCAAACTCTCATAGGCCCGCCGCCAGCGTTGGCACGGCGGGATGGCCCCATGACGGGCCCGATTGGGACATGACGAGCTCAATTCGTCGGATTGGGGCGCGCCAACGCCCCATCCCCCGCCGCATTCACCGGCGAGATGGATTTCAGGGGCGTCGCGCGCCGCTTGCGCCGCTGACCGCCACGATGGTTCCGTCCTGCTGGATCAACCGTCCATCGGCGCAGGTCCAGTCGCGGAAGGCCAGCAGCGGCACCCCGAACCAATCATTCATCCGCAGCATCCGGCGGATGATGGGAATGATCTCGGTCAGGTAAAACGTGTCCAGCGCCTCGCTCACCTTGCCGAAACCGCCGCTGTTCTGCGGGATGATCCCGATCAGCGGCGGCGGCATTCGATGCGCGGCCAGCATGTCGTCACGGCTGATATTCTTGACCGCCGTGAACTCGTCATGCGCGGTGATGTTGCCGATCGGCAGGATCTGGACGCCGTCCTTCTTCCCGCCGGGCGAGTAGATCAGCATATTCTTGAAATTGCCTGCGCCCTTGGACTGGCGGATCTTGTCGGTGATCGTGTCGACCATCTCCTGATCGGCCAGCGGATCGTTGATATAGAGAATGAAGCCCGCATGGTTGCCGTTGAGGTAATAGCGCCGCCGAAACAGCGTGGCATTTTCCGAGAGCAGCGCCGACTGCAATGCCGACAGCCATTCGGGCAGCCCATAGATCTCCTGCGCCACATCGGGCTGCATCAGATGGAACACGCGGCCCGGCGCAAACTGATGCTCCTGCCCCAGCGCGCCATTGACGAACCAATAAGTGTCCGCCGCCACGCCCGCGCGCGTGTGCACCGCCGGGCTGTGCTTGGCCGCCGCGATGCGGCCCGAGAGGTTGGGGACATTTTCCAGATAGCCATTGCCCATCTGGACAAAATCCAGCGCGAACCGCTCGAAATCATCGGCGCCCAGCCAGCGCGACGCCACCATCTGCGAGACCAGCAGATTGACCCGCAGGGCCACCGCGCTGCGATGATAGGGCGTGGCATTGAACACCTGCGCCAGCTTGCCCATCGGCAGCGGCGGCTCATACCAGCGGCCATTGTGCCAGACCTCGAAATAGGCCGACAGTTCGCGCCGATCGAGCACGCTCTCGGCATCGCCAAAGGTGAAGACATCGCCGCTCAGGGGCGCGGCTTTTGCGGGCGCACCGGCCTCCTGCTCGATCAGGGCCAGTTCTGTCTTGGGCGCATCAGTCATCAATCGGCTCCTCAATCGTCGGACGTCGCCACCCGGCCCCGGCTCGCCCCGCTGGCGGCCCCGGCATCGAGCGGTTCATTGGAAAGGGCGTTGAGCAAGGCCCACGCAAGGTCGGCATGGCCAATCTCGCCATTGCGGCGGGCGACATAGGTGACGCCGCGCCCGCTGCCGGTCAGCGCGGGCCGGATCGCCATCAAGGCCGCCATCAGGTCGGTCCACTGCTCGTCGAACTCGATGCGGCCGGAATTGAAGACATTCTGGGCTTTCACCACCAAGGCCGTCTTGCTGGCCACCGAATATTCGATCCGCCGGGCGCGCGGGAACCAGCCCACCACCAGCTCATAGACCGCCTGCCCCGCGCCGGTGGTGTCGATGGCGATATCGGTGACGTTGTACCGGGCCGCGATATCTCTGATGAAATCGGCCTGCCCCTGAAAGTCGCGCCCGTTGAGCCGGTATTTGGCCAGGACGCGGAACTTGCCCTTGCCCGGCTGTTCCGGCGGCGCCAGCACCACAAGGGCGGCATCATCGCGCCCCTGCTTGTTGGGGTCATACCCCAGCCACACCGGCTTATCGCCAAAGGGGCGCCCACCCGCCACCTCGGCCAGCGCAGGCCGGAAATCGCGCCAGCGATAGAAGGCATCGACGCGCGCGGGCGCGATCCGGCTGAACGGAAAGCTGCTCTCGCTGTCATCGACGAACTGGCAATTGTAGAGGTTCTCGAATTCCTCTTCGCTGCATTCGGCGCGCAGCTCCTCCTTGTCGATGCGCCCGCCTGCCCCGCCCGCGATGGCATCGTCGAGCGTGACCATCTGGCACCACGAGCCATCGGGCATGATGGCGCCGCCGCGCAGGTTCCGGTGGCTGATGTCAAAGGGCCGCTGATCGCCCTTCTTGCGCCCCCGGTTCCACTCCTCGCCGCTCCAAAAGGCATAGGCTTCATGGGTTTTGGTGCTGGGCGTCGAGAAATAGGTGCGCTTGTAGATGGTGAGCGTGGCCATCGCGGCGGCCACCTTGCGCAGCTTGGCAAAGCCATGGACCCAGAAGAATTCGTCGAAATAGAAGTCGCCGCTTTCGCCTTGCGCGGTGTTGCTGTTGGTGGACAGCGGATAGAGCCCCACCCCATCGAGCCGGATCTCGGCCTTGCCCGCGTCCTCATCGGCGGGATGCAGGTCGGAGAAATCCAGCATCAGCGGATTGCCCTTGAGATCGACGCCGGTGACGCGTTTTACCCAGCCGGTGATCTCGCGGATGAACTTCTTGGCCTGTCGCTCGCTGGCCGAGAGGAAGATCTGGTTGCGCGGCTGCTCACCATGGAGGACCGCCTCGCCAATCTTGGCCATGGCCTCACGCGCAAAATAGGCGGTGGCGCCGATCTGGCGGCTCTTGAGGATCTTGCGGGTGCGCTGATCGCGCTGCTCCCACCAGCCCTCCTGATAGTCATCGCACCATTCATGGAAGTCGGTGAGCAGGGCCTCCCACTGCTCAAGGCTAAGGAAATTCTTGCGCTTGTCCGCCCGCTTGGCCTTGGCCCGGTCATCATTGCGGCGGCCAACCGCCTCGTTGAGATCGCCCTCCTTGCCACTCTCATTGTATTTGCGGATGCGCGCGGCGGTCTGCATCTGGCGCATCAGAAACTCGACGCGCTTCATGTCGCCTTCGGTGAAAGGCTCCTTGCAAAGGTAGGTCGCCAGCTTGGCCTCGAGGTGATCCTCGACCACCTCGAGCGGACTGTCGGCATCCCAATCGCCCCGCCGCTTCCAACTGGCCACGGTGTTGTAATTCTCGCCCAGCTCACGCGCGATATCGGCCAGATCCCAGCCGCGATGATACAGCGACTTGGCCTCGCGGGCTTTGGCGCGCGTCACCTGACGGCTGTTCGCCGGGGGCGTCGGATCATGGGGGGCGGGTTTTGGGGTCATGATCCTGCCATGCCCTGATCGGGGGGCCCCGCGCGCCGGGGTGCCGGTGTAACCCGCCGGGTTACTGTGCCCGCGCGTTGCAGGAAGGCCGGTTGCCGTGGATTTCAGGGGTCAATGCTGATCCGCCCCGCGCAATCCCCCATGTCCCCGCCCGGAGTAACCCGATGAAGACCAAGCCCTTCCTGCTCGCCACCGCCGGTTCGACCGTCGATGGCCGCGAAATTGCCGAAGCCGATATCGACCAGATCGTCTCGGGCTTTAACCCCAAGACCTATGGCGCGCGGGTCAACCTTGAGCACATCCGGGGCATCAGCGGGCAATCGCCCTTCTTTGCCTATGGCGATGTGATCTCGGTCTCCAAGGGCACGGTCGATGTCGACTTCAACGGCAAGATCGAAACCCGCGCCGCGCTCTATGGCGTCCTTGACCTCACCGACAATGCCAAGGCGCTGATCGAGGCGGGCCAGAAGGTTTATCCTTCGATCGAGATCATCCCCAACTTTGGCGGCAAGGGTTTCTCCTATCTGGGCGGGGTGGCGCTGACCGACAGCCCGGCAGCCATCGCGGTCGAGCGCGTCCAGTTCAACCGCTTCCAGCCCGGCTCGATGGTGCTGGCCCGCGATGAAGCCGCCGCGCTCGAATTCGCCGATGATGGCGCCGCCACCGAAAGCGCCAAGGGCTTGCTCGACAGCATGAAGGGCATGCTCGACAAATTCACCGCCAGCTTTGCCCCCGCACCCAAGCCGGAAGACAAGCCCGAAACCAAGCCCGATGGGCAGCAGCTGGCCAGCCTCGATTTTGCCGCCCTGCGCGGCGTCTTCGAAGAATTCGGCACGACCGTCACCGCCTCCATTGAAGGGCTGCGCAGCGAATTCCGCGCCGAGGCCGATGCCCAGGCGCTCAAGCTCAAGAAGCTCGAGGACGCGCAGGAAGGCACCCCTGCCCACAGTTTCCAGCGCCGCCCGATCGCCGATGGCAGCAGCCACGCCAGCGCCGACAGCAAATACATCTTCTGACCCTGCCCTCCCAAGCCCCGCACCCCAACGCCAAGGAACGCAGCTTCATGTCTCAAATCCATACCCTTTCTGATCGCGGGCGCGGCGCGCTGGATCAGCTTCTCGCCAACATCGGCAGCGCCAACGGCACCCGCAATGTGGCGCGCAACTTCTCGCTTTCCCCCACCAGCGAACAGCGGCTCGAGGATCTCCAGCGCGAGAGCGTCGGCTTTCTTCAGCGCGTCAATGTGATGGGCGTGCGCGATCTTCAGGGACAGGTGATCGGGCTTGGCACGTCCAACATGATCGCAAGCCGCAAGAGCCGTAACAACCTGCCCCGCAAGCCGCGCTATGTCGGCCAGATGCAGGACCGCAAGTTCCAGCTCTATTCGACGCTCTTCGACACGATGCTGCCGTGGGAAGTAATCGACGCCTGGTCGAAATTCCCCGACTTTGCGGCGCGCTATGGCCGCCATGTTGCGGTCTCGGTGGCGCTCTCGCGGATCTCGGTAGGCTTCAACGGGCTTGAGGCAGCCGAGGATACCGACGCCGAGGACAATCCGCTGGGCGAGGACGTCAACATCGGTTGGCTGCACAAGCTGCGCCTTGAACGCCCCGACCATGTGATGGGCCGCGCCACCGTCACCGCTGGCGGCGTCACCACTGCGACGGGCGCCGCCGCGCCGATCTACATTGGCCCCGATGCCAACCATGCGCAGGGCGATTACAAAAACATCGATGCCCTCGCCTATGAGCTGATCGCGGGCATGCCTTCCTATGCGCGGGCCAGCACCGATCATGTCGTGATCGTCAGCCAGGATCTGGTGGACGAAAAATACTTCCCGATGATCAACCGCCCGCTCTCCGACACGATCGACGGCGGCAAATCGACCAGCGATCAGGTGGTCTCCGACCTCATCATGTCGACCAAGCAGATCGGCGGGCGCCCGGCGGCCATTGCCCCGTTCTTCCCCGAAGGCACGATGGCCATCACCCCTCTGGGCCGCGCCAATGCGCCCGACAGCTCGAACCTCTCGATCTATTATCAGGAAGGTTCGCGCCGCCGCTACATCAAGGATGAGCCGGAAAACATGGCGGCCCTCGTCGACTATAACAGCGTCAACGAAGGCTATGTGATCGAAAGCACCGATTACATGACCATGGCCGAAAACATCACCTTCGGCGCCCGTCCGTAACCCTCCCCGCTCTGCCCACTGACACCCGCCCGCCGGTTCCCCCCTGCCGGTGGGCGGTCATCACGAAAGCCCCGCTTATGGTCTCCGCCTTTCGCCGCCACCAGATGCGCGTGCGCGCCCTGCAATCGGGCGCGGCCCAGCCTGATACGGCCCCCGCCGCCGCGCCCGAACATGCGCTCGATACGCCCCTTGGGCAGGAATATGCCGCCCTGCGCGTGGCGCTTCATGACAATTTGCACTCCCTGTCCGACATCGCCAGCATCGAGGCCCGCAATCCCGTCAAGATCGAGATGGCCCGCACCTTCGCCCCATGGATCGAGGGCGTGCTGCAGGCGGGCGAAGAGGGTCAGGCCGCGCAGGATGAGATCCTGGTGTGGAACCTGATCTGGGCCATCGACTACCGCGATTGGGACTATGGCCTTCGCCTTGCCGCCCATGCGATCCGGTTCAATCTGGCGTCGCCCCAGCGCTACAACCGCACCGTCGCCTGTTTCGTGGCCGAGGATATCGCCAAGCTGAGCCTCGACCAGCAGGAAGCCGTACCCCATGAGGTGCTCTGCCGCGTCCTCGCACTGATCGAGGGCCACGATATGCCCGACCCGGCCAAGGCCAAGCTGCACAAGGCGCTGGCCCGCTCCTTCATGCGGCGCGCCGATGCCTTCGACCCCGCCGCCGACAATGCGCCTGCCGGTGGCAAGGCGGCCTATCTCTCCGAAGCGCTCGACCACGCCCGCCGCGCCCATCAGCTCGACAGCAGCATCGGCGTCAGATCCGACATCCGCAGTCTCGAAAAATCCCTGCGCAAACTCGGCCCCGAAGACGCGAGCGGGGATGTGGGCGACGATGACGAGGCAAGTGAATAACCAGTTCGCCCCACGGCGGCGGGGGGCGGTTGGCGCGGACGGCGCACGCAAGTGACAGCCCACCCACACCATCCTCACCCCCCGTTTTGACGCCCCGTTTCAATGAAGGCCGCAGCCCATGAGCAGCTTCACCCCCTCCCCCATCGCCCCGCCCGATGCCGATGACGCGCAGGTGGTAGCCGATGGCTGGTTCCCGCCGGTCAAGCTCGCCGATGTGCGCGAGGGGCTCAACATCGGCGGCGGCGCCATCACCCAGCTCCAGCTCACCCTTGCCATCGAGGGCGGCATGCTCTCGGCCCTGCGCCAGCTTGCCGCATGGCGCACCGAGCGCGCGCTGGCCGGGGCGGTCAACCTTGCCGATGTGACCACCCAGAAACTGGGAGGCAAGAATTTGGGTGAGCTGCTCTGGACCCGCGCGGTGGGCTATTATGCCGTCGCCGATCTCGCGGCAGGCAACCGCGATGTTTCCTCCTCCGACACCGGCCTTACCCGCGCCTCGGAAAAGGCCGCGCTGGCCGACGAATACCGGCGCGAAGGCCACGCCGCGATTGCCGACCTGCTCTCGATCGGCGGCGCCCAGGTCGCGCGCAACCGCGTGGAGATGTTGTGACCCAGACCGCCACCGCCATGGATGGCGAAACCGTGGACGAGATCTGCCACCGCGTCCTGAGCAAGACGGCGGGCGTGACCGAGCAGGTCTTGGGCCTGAACCCCGGCCTTGCTGAACTCGGCCCGCGCCTGCCCGGCGGCACGGTGGTGATCCTGCCCGATGCCAGCGCCGCCCAGACCGCCACCATCGATATCGTGCAGCTCTGGGACTAGCGACTATGCTGAAAATCAACCTCCTGCGCGATGCCCTGATGAAGGCGATGCCGGAACTCAAGGCCGCGCCCAAAAACCTCATCATGTGGGTCGATCGCGGCAAGGCGCAGTCGCGCGACACCGACGATCTCTCCTTTGCCTTCGAATTTCAGCTCAACGTCCTGCTGGTCGAATTCGCGGGCGATATCGCCGACTTTGCCCTCGCCATGCTGATCTGGCTGCGCACCAACCAACCCAATGTGTTCGCCATGGGGGCTGACGCCTTCGACTTCGATGTCGATATCCTCGACAACGGCAAAGCCGATGTGCAGATCCGCCTGCAACTGCGCCAAAGCGTAGAGGTGGCTATCACGCCCCAAGGCGCCAAGGCCAGCTATCTGCCTGAACCGGCCCCGATATTCCCTGACGATCTGCCCTTCGGTGGCCTAGATGCCGCCACGATCCTGACATCGATAACCGTCAATGATGAGGATCTGCCGCCATGGAGCGCGGTCGATGGCGGATGACCTCTCCCGCCTCGATGAATGGTTTGGCCGGATTGTGGCGGGCATGGAACCGGCCGAGCGCCGCAAGGCCACGCTCAAACTTGGCCGCCTGTTGCGTCAGGCAAACCTCAAACGCATCGCCGCCAACGTCGATCCCGATGGCGCCCCCTTCGCCCTGCGCAAGCCCCGGCGCGATCTGCGCGGCCGCCTGCGCAAGGGCGCGCGTGGCAGGATGTTCAAGGGCCTGCGCAAAACGGCCAAATGGCGCATCGATGCCGCCGCCGATGGCGTGGAAATCAGCCCCGTCACCAACACCGCCGACCGCGTCGGTTCCGTCAGCCAGTTCGGCCTGACCGTCACCGTTGGCCGTGGCCGCGATGGCCGAAAGATCCGCGCCAAATATGCCGAGCGGCGGTTGCTCGGCTTTGGGCGGGAGGATGAAGATCTGGCGCTGCAAGTGGCGGGGGAGATGTTGGAGGCGGAGGGAGTTTAGGCAGCCCAGTCAGCGGATGGCAGCAGTCCGGCCACAATGCGTCGTTCTCATCTGCCTTCGCGAACGACAGCTTACGCAGAAACCCACCGTTGGTGTGAATCTCAACGGCTAGGCAGAAGACGCTGCCAGAACAGTCATTTATGCAACTCATTAATCACAGTAAAATTTGGCGTTCGTTCAAGCAAGGCCCTTGGAAACTTCTACGAATCCACCGAGTGCGTTTCTCCAAAATCCGTTTGGCTTGTTTGGGAATTGTTCCCGCAAATCTTGCATAACGAAACGCACATCGGGCTGTTTCAAGCGCGCTAGCCACCGATCAAGCGGCAGATCAGCTAAAGCCGCGCCGCACAGTATAGCTTCTGTCCGATAAGAACTCAGGCCGTAGTCTTCGTCAGCCTCTGCCTTGTCCCAGGTCAGCGCCTGTTCGAACCATAGATCGAGACAATTTATGACGGCCTGCCTCTCATGGAAGGGCCAATTTTGCCATCCTGCTAGTCGCAGCTTGCCGATCACAATCTCGGCACGTGGAGTATTGTTATCGGCTGCTATGGAGATCTCGAGAATGCGAGGCAAGAAGTATCGAAAATCGAGTTCGTCACCGACCGTATGAAAGACCCCGCCGATGTAGTGCATCAACTCTTGACAGCTAATTTGGCGCAAAGGTTTGGAGAGTAACACGTCGATTTCGCGCCCATCAACGCAACACGGGCAACCTTCAATCATAAGTGGTGTGGCTGCCTCGAAAGTGCGATAGAGCTCTTCCAAGGCGGCAACCAGATGGTCTTGCAAGGCATCCATGGCAGTAGGATGGAGCGCCCGGGTCATTTTGGCAAGGGCATACACCAGAACCAGACAACCTACATGAAAGGCCGCTAATCGCCTTGCCGCGTTTCCAATCCGATTTGCAGGATCGTGCTCAAACAAGGGCACGGGAGAGATGGCTGGCGTGACTCCACAAATGACCGGTTTCGGCCTAACTTGACGTGCTCGACCGTCGCGCCGATCAGCATGAATGTCCCATCATCCGCCCCCACCCCCGTAACCCGCCGGGTTACACCCCCTTGCCCTCCCCGCGCGCGCGAAGGCTCGGCACAACGGGGGCATGGCTACCAGCACCTCCGTCATCGACCTGTCGCAACTCCCCGCCCCCACGGTGGTGGAGGCGCTCGACTATGAGACGATCCGCGCCGAACTGATCGCCGATGTGCAGGAAATGCTGCCCACCTGGGACGCCACGGTCGAAAGCGATCCCGCTGTCAAGGTGCTCGAAGTCGCCGCCTATCGTGAACTGCTGATCCGCCAGCAGTTCAATGACCGGGCCAAACAATGCCTGCTCGCCTATGCCAAGGACAGCAATCTCGACCATCTGGGCGCGCTGCTGGGCGTCGCGCGCCTGCCGGGCGAACTGGACGAGCCCTATCGCTACCGCATCCAGCTTGCCCCCGACGCCTTCAGCGTGGCCGGGCCGGAATCGGCCTATGAATATCACGCTCTGTCCGCCGACAGCACGATCGCCGACGCCAAGGTCACCAGCCCCAGCCCCGGCGTGGTCCTGGTCTCGATCCTGTCCAAGACCGGCGACGGCACGGCCAGCGCGGATCAGATCGCCAACGTAGAGGCCGCGCTGGCTGGCGCCCGCCCGCTTACCGATCAGGTGATCGTCCGGTCGGCCACCATCGTGCCCTACACGATCACCGCCGCCATCACCCTGTTCGACGGCCCCGATGGCGATGTGGTGATCGCGGCCGCGCTGGCGGGCGCGCAAAGCTTTGTAGCAGCCGCCCGGCGCATCGGGCGCGACATCAACCGCGCCAGCATCTTTGCCGCTATCGGCGTGGCAGGCGTCTCCAATGTCGCGCTCTCCAGCCCGGCGGCGGACATGCCGATGGACGATACCCATTGCGGGCATTGCCTCGCCATCAATCTGACGGTGGCGGGCCGTGGCGAATAACCCTTCCCTCCTGCCGCCCAATGCGCGCCCGCTCGAACATGCGCTGGCCACATCGATGGCGCGCATCACCGCCATCCCCACCCCGCTCACCGACCTGGTGCGCCCCGATGCGATCCCAGCTCCCATCCTGCCATGGCTGGCATGGGGCCTGTCGGTCCAGCGCTGGCGCCCGAGCTGGAGCGAGGCCCAGCGCCGCGCCGCCACCGCGCAGGCGATCCCCAACGCCAAGATTCGCGGATCGCGCGGCGCTGCCGAAGCGGTGATCGCCGACTATGACCCGCGTATCACGCTCACCGAATGGTGGGAGGCGGGCGGCTCGGGCGTCCCCTACACCTTCTTCGTCACCCTGCCGCTCGACGGTCTGTTCGACACGATCGCCACCGCCAGCTTCGCCGCCGAGCTTTACCGCGATCTGGTCCGCGTCAAACCGGCGCGCGCCCATTTCACCCTGCGCCAGACGGTATCGTCATGGGCCGCGCTGCCCCTGTTCCCGATTGCCCGCGCCCTGCGCGCCGACCGTTTCGCCGCCACCACCATCGGCCCCTTCGATGCCGATGAGATCAAACTGCAAACCGAGGATGGCGAGCCGCTCGAAGGCCCCGACGGCATCGCCTGGGAAGATCAATGATGGACAATTTCCAAATCACCCTCACCAAGGCGGGCCTTGGCGCGATCATCCGGGATGACGGCCCCGGCTTCATCACGGTGGTGATCGCCCAGATCGGCCTCACCGACGCTGAATTCACGGTTGCCAGCACGCTCACGGCGCTCCCCGGCGAGTTCAAGCGGTTGGACGTTTCGGGGCAGCAGGTGGGCGATGATATCGTCCATATGGTCGCGCTCGATGCCTCGGACGATGCCTATACCTATCGCGGCTTTGCGCTCTATCTGTCCGATGGCACCCTGTTCGGCGCCTATGGCCAGAGCGGGCCGATTGCCGCCAAGGCCCAGCCCAGCGCGACCCATATTGTCGTCGATATCCACCTCTCGGGCGGCATGGCCGATGCCATCAGTTTTGGCGACACCAACTTCCTCAATCCGCCCGCCACCACCACCCGGCAGGGCGTCGTCGAACTGGCAACGGTCGAAGAAGCGGCAGCGGGCCTCGATCCCTTGCGCGCGATCACCCCGGCCACCGCCTATGGCGCGTTGCTTGAATGGCTGCGCGGGCGCAACATCAGCGTGGGCCTGATCGATGCCTATACGCCCAATATCGGCACCACCGGCGCGGTGCGCATTCTTGCCAACGGCCAGACCGGCAAGGCGATCCTGCAATGCCTCAATGTCGATGGCTCGCGGCAATTGGGCTATCTGCTGGTCGATGATACGGGCGCGGCGCAGTGGCATGGCGGCCCCTTCAATGCCGATCTGCTGGGCGGGCATGACGCGGGGTGGTTTGCCGATATCGTCTCGCGTCTGGGCTATGTGCCCTTTGACAGCGCAGGGTTCACCGGCGCGGCGGTCAAGGCGGTGCTGGGCTATACGCCGCAGGACGCGGCCGACTTCTCCTTCGGCTCGAACGCCAACGGCTACTGGCGCAGAATGCCGGGCGGCCTGATCGAGCAATGGGGCGAGGTGACCGCAGGCGAAACCGGTTCACCCCCTGCGCTCAACTTCCCGATATCCTTCACAGACCTTGCCTCGATCAATCTGCAGGTGACCGCCCGCGCGCCCAATATCGGGGCAACCAACGGCAACAAGGTGGGCGGCAACCGGGTCAGTCTGACCCAGTTCAACGTCTTCTCCGACGATCTCAACATGGACGTCTTCTGGCGCGCCATCGGCAAATAAGGAAACGCCAGTGGCCAAAATCACCAATCTTGACCAACTGATCGCCGCGAATGTCGATGGCAGCGAAACCCTGCCGGTGGTCAAGGGGGCCAAGTCGTGGCGGGTGCGCCTGTCCGACCTGTTCTCGCCGCTCACCGCCATGATCAACGCCATGGCGCCCGCTGCCGCGCAGGGCGCGATGGCCGCCGCCAGCCTCACCGCATGGGTGGACAGCGGTATGGCCACGGTCAACGGCTATTACATCAACAATAGCGGCGCGGCGGTGGCGGTAACGGGATACACATATCTCGATTACACCATCGCGGCTTCGGACATTGCCTTTCGGGCCACCGGCACCGTATCCGGCAATGCGGGGGTGGTAGCGTTGGCCGCCTATATCAACAGCAGCGGTTCGATCATCAGCCGTGAGCTTGTGGGCGATGGCAGCGGCAACCAGCCCTATAGCAACCGCGATTTGACCATCCCGGCGGGCACGGCCAAAATTCGCCTGTGCGGCATCACCTCGGCCACGCTTGCCTTGACCGTCCGCCGGGTGGTGTCGGGCATCGCCGATCAGGTGGCGGCCAATCAGTCCGCCATTGCGGCGCAGGCGAGCGCAGCGTCGACCACCGCGCTCAAGCTGGCCTCGATCAGCAATGCGCTGATTTCGTGGCAACGCCCGGCCTATACCGTGGAGGCGGGCTATTATTATGACCGCCTGACCGGGGTCCGCAAGGCTGGCGGGACTTGGAGCAACATTGTCGTGCCGCTCACCGGGACGGAATCAGCGGTGCGGGTGACAGCCACCGTGACCGGCAACGGCACCGCGCTGGCCTGCTATTTTGATGCGGGCGGGGTGTTTATCTCGTCCGAACTGGCCGGGCCATCGACCGGCGACCAACCCTATACCAACCAGCTTTTGACCTTGCCCGCCAATGCCCGGTCGGTCGCGATCACAGGCCGCACGATCTACGCCCTGTCGCTCGACGTGTTGCAGGTGCGCGCGGTGTCGGCCGATCTGGATACGCTGGGTAACACGGTATCCGGCCTGTCTGCATCGGTGGCGACCGCCTCCTCGCAGACCGCGCTGGCCTATGGGTTGCTCACCTATTGGCGGCGGCCCAGCTATACGGTGGAGGCGGGCTATTACTATGAGCGCCAGACCGGCACCCGCAAGGCTGGCTCGTCCTGGAGCAATATTGTCGTGGCCCTCACCGGAAACGAGGCCGGGGTGCGCGCCAACGCCTCGGTTGCGGGCGATGCCACCGCGCTGGCCGTCTATTTTGACGCCAGCGGCGCGCTGATCTCATCCCAATTCGCCGGGCCGTCTACCGGCAACCAGCCCTACACAAACCAGCTTTTGACCGTACCTGCCAATGCCCGTTCGATGGTGGTGACCGGCCTGTCATCGCAGGCCCTTTCGGTCGATATCCTGATGACCCGCGATCTTGCCGCGACAGACACCAAGGCGCAGGCCGGGCAGAGCGCTTTGGCCTCGCTTACCACGTGGTGGGCATCGGGCAGCGTCGTGGTGGATGGCTATTACATCAACAGCGCGGGCGCGGCGGTGGCGCTCTCGGGCTATCGCTATCTGGACTATGCACTGGACGGGTCGGAAACCGGTTTTCGCGCCACCGGCACAACGCAGGGCAACGCGACGGCGCTTGCCAATTACCTTGACGCCAACGGTACGATTATCAGCCGCCAGTTTGTCGGCACCGGCTCCAACCTGCTCTATTCCGATCAGGATCTGACGGTCCCCACCGGCACCGCGAAAATCCGGCTTTGCGGCATCTCGTCCAAGGATCTCTCGCTGTCGGTCAAAAAGGTGTTTCCCAACGCCGCGCAGGCCATTCTGGCGTTGCAGGCCGGGGCGGGCACCACGCTGCCGATTACTACCGTGGGCGACAGCATGGCCGCCATGCTGGCCCCGGTGGTGGCAGGCCTCTATCCCACGCGCACCACCTATGCGCAGGGCTTGGGCGGGCAGGTGACGGCGCAGGGCGCGGCGCGCCTCGGGGCTAAACAGGTCACGCTCAATGTCAGCGGCGGCCAATTGCCCGCGTCGGGCGCGGTGACCGTGACGCCATCCATTGACCTGCTTTACCTCTATTCGCGGCCCAACGCGGTTTCGTGCCGCGTTATGGTTATGGGTGTCCTCTGCAATCTGGTCTGCGCGGCCAGCACCGGGGCCTACACGCTGCAACCTGTCGCCCCGCTGGGGACCGCGCTTACTCTGCCCAACGGCGCCGCAACCCCGATGCAGGTGGTCAGCGGCATGGTGCAGACGACAGACCCCAGCACGGCCCCGGCGCTCGACACCATGCTCAAGGGCGTCGTAATTTGCCGCCTCTCGCGCAACGATACCGCCGCCATGATGACGCAGGCGGGCCGGGACAGCGTGATGGCCGATCTGGCCGCGATTGTCGCGCAGGTAGGCAGCTATGGCGGCAAGCTGATCATGCTTACCGGTACCAACGGCAATTACGATCTTCCCACCGGCACGGCAACCGGCGCGGCGGTGGCCGATGCGGCAACATCGGCGGCGCGGCTGTCAGGTATCGCCGCGCTCAATGCCGCGATGCTGGCCGCGTGGCCCGACAAGGTTGTCGATCCCTTGGGTAACCATATCCTGCTGGGCGGGGCCACCAGTCGCACGGTGAACGGCCAGACTTTTATGGTTCTCGATCAGCCCACGCTCAACACCGACGGCATGCACGAAAGCACGGCCACCGGTCAGCCCCGAACCGGCGCGTTGATCAAAGCGTACATCACGGCGCGGGGCTGGTGATGGCCGGGCCTGATCCTGCCGCGCAGGCCTTTGCCGCGCTCCACACCGCTCCGCTGGCGGCGCAGATGCGCGGCTGGTGGGATGCGGTCCTTACTCTTCTGGTGATGCTGATGGTCTCCTTTGTCGAGGCCCTGCCTCACCTCATCCAGTTCGGCGGTCTGATCGTGGTGATCCTGACCGGCATCGAGAAACTCATTGCGCTCGGGTGGATCAAAAACCCCCGGCGCCAGCCAAAGGATGGTCCCGATGACCTTGGTTGATGACGCGCGCCAGGCTTGGCGCTGGTGGTCTGTGCGCCTGGCGGCGCTGGCCGGTGTGATCGCGGGCGCGCTGGTGGCGCAACCCCAGATCCTGACCGCGCTGGTGGCCTATGTGCCCGAGCAATGGCGCCCTGCCGCCTCGGCGCTGGCCGGGCTGGTGGTCTTTGCCGCGCCCACCATCGCGCGGCTGGTGCAGCAGGGAGGCGGCAATGGCCAGTCTGCCTGATGCGCAGCCAAACAGCAAACGCGGGCCGGTCATTGCTCTCGTCGGCACGCTGCTGGCCATTGTCGGCCCGGTGACAGGAAAGCTGCTGCTGACCGATGTGCCCGCGCATGAATCGGGCCGCAAGGTCGAGGTGACGGTGGCGCCGGGGCGCGTCACGATCCAGCACATCAGCGGGCCGCAATACCTCAAGGCGTACCTCGATATCGTCAAGGTGGCCACTGCCTGTGACGGGCTGACCGGCGCCGATATCAAGCTGGGCAAGAGTTTCACCGAGGCGCAATGCGCGCTCCTGCTCGAGGCCCGCCTGGCCGAAACGGCAGAGCATGTGATGGCCTGCACGCCGGGTCTGGCGCTGACCATTGTGGGCCGGGATTTCGTGCGCTTTGCCGCTGTCAGCCTCGCCTACAACATCGGTTGGCCGACCTATTGCGCCAGCACCATGCGCCGCCAGATCAATTCGGGCCAGATCCGCGCGGCCTGCACCAGCCTGACCTGGTTCAACAAGGCAGGGGGCCGCGTCCTGCGCGGCCTGGTCGATCGCCGCAAGCGGGAGCAGGCGATTTGCCTGAAGGATGCGGCATGATCCGCAAGCTCGCCTCGCTCGCCCTGTCCCTGCTCACCGGCTCGCTCTGGCGCTGGCCGCTGGCGCTCTTGCGCTGGATCGCGGCCAGCGCGGCGCGCGGCTGGGCCGCGCTGGCGCTCCTAGCGCTGGCCTTGGCCGGTTGGCAGACCCACCGCGCCGCCCATTGGGCCGATAATGCGCGCCAGACCAAACTGGCATGGGACAATGAACGCAAGGCCGCGCAGGCCGCTCAACACGCCGCCAAGGCCCAATCGAAACAGGACGCCAAGAATGCCGACACAAACCACACCGCGCTTGTCCAGGGCGGCGCTGGCCGCTTTGCTGCCTATGCTGCTGATCACAGCTTGCGCCAAAACACCGCCCATCGCCCCGGCCCCATTCAGGCCGAGCCTCCCGCACTTCCTGAAAGCCCCTCCCCCGACGCCGTCATGGCGGACATCTCCCGCGTCTGGATCACCCGCTCCGACTGGCTGACCTGCGACGCCGATTGGGCCTACGCGCAGGCTGCGCATGATTGGGCAAAGGGAATCGGCGAATGAGGATAATGAAATGGCGGTGCCCACACCCCCCAGCGCAGACACCGCCAAATGCGATCCCGATGGCTCGATCGGCCATGCCTAGGCAGATTTCTAATATTATATTTTTATATAATCAACACACCATTAACGGGACAAATTAACGAAATTGTCCGCCTGGAGCGAAGTGCCCACCGATGCGCTACGACGATGACGATATCCCCCTCGATCCCTCGACGCTGATCCGCCTCGGTGTGATCAGCGCTGTCACGCTCGATCCCCCGCGCTGCCGCGTGCGCTTCGGCGATCCCGATGCCGACGATGGTGCTATCGAAAGCCCGCCCATCCGCTGGCTGGCCCTGCGCGCTGGCGCCACCCGCCGCTGGTCTGCCCCCACCGTGGGCGAGGAATGCGTCCTGCTCTGCCCCGATGGCCAGATCGGCAATGGCGTGGCGCTGGCGGGCCTCAACAATGACAACCACCCCGCGCCCGCCTCAACGCTGGCCGAACTGATCGCCTTCGCCGATGGCGCCATCCTCTCCTATGATCCCGAGGCCCACCATCTGGCCGCCATGCTACCCGAGGGCGCCAGCGCAACGATCAAGGCCAGTACGATCACGCTTGACGCGGAAACGGTGCATGTGACCGGCGATATCACCGCCGATGGCGATGTGGTCGCGGGCGGGGGCGACCTCAAGGGGCGTATAGCATCGGCTTGAGCATAGTATAGAATACATGGCCGCCTGAGACTGGGGCGCTTGAGCGGGGGAGAGCGTATGCCGATACTCTCCGGTGAATGGGGGTTCATCGCCGTTCCGTGGCCAAGGTAAGGCCCCGCACCTGCGCACCAGGCCGCCCATGATTAACAGCAGCTTGTTTCTACTGGATTAATATTCCTGTGGGAAAACTCCCCGATACTTTACCAAAATATTGATTCTAAAAAATTAAACAACTTTGGCCACCCATTCCGCCCTCCATGCAAGGGATTGCACGTATGTTAGCGTTAATATACGCATCAAGCATCCAATCGGAAAGCCATTCCAATTGGATGTCACGCCAATAAACTGATGGGGGTCAGTATGGCAAGAAATGTACTTGTACAATGTATCTGCGATTTTTGTGGAGAAACGGTTTACTGCCGCGCAAACTATAATATACATCATCACTTATATGAGGACGGATTACCTGAAGGATGGGAATATATAGATAATCTAGACTACAAATTGATATCCCACGGTGGCGACCACTGCCCAAGTTGCCTTACTTCATTTTCAAAATATATCGATAGCTGCCTTCATTACTGGATGAAGTACGTGAGGTTCAAAAACAACATAATACCTCAATACACAGCCAACAGTGACGAAGATTTAGAAAGCTCATTATAGAGCATATCTCAGAAAATCTATCAAAATACTATTTATTTAATTTTTGGAATAATCTCGAAATTGCAAGCCCTTCCACATTCGTTTTTCAACGCCGCTGGAAGTTTGAAATTTCAAAACATTTGTCTAATATTATATAGGTGCGCGCAGAGCGGCAGCGATCGACGGGATAAGTGACCCTTATGTGTCGTGCCTAGCATAAATTGGCCGATATACAGTGGCGTCGTCAGCGACAACGCCACTGTTACGCGCCCGCCTCATCATCCAAGCCGATGGACGCGGAAATTTGAAATCGGCTTGACGCTTTCACCTTCAGAAGTGGGATGCGCTGCGCTAAATGCTACAAGTCACTATTCCCAAAGGTCTCCGCGGAATTTGATCCGTGCCGCAAGCCTGGTGAAGGACTGGCCAAGATGAGTATGATTTGGTTCAGGATCGCCATTGAGAGCGCCTTCCTTGCCGCATATTTACGTCTGCCCACCAAGCCATCACCCTATCCCTCCCCGTAACCCGCCGGGTTACACCCCCGCCCCCTACCCCGCGCGCGCGCGGGCAGGCATCCCATCCGTCATGAACGGAATGGACGCCACCACAGGAAAGCCCCTCTCGGGCGATGCGCATCTGGCGCAGTCGGTGGTCGATATCCTCACCACACCCATCGGCTCGCGCGTCATGCGCCGCACCTATGGTTCGCTGATCCCCAGCCTCATTGACGCGCCGATCAACGCCGCCACCCCCATGCTGATCCGCGCCGCCACGGTCCTCGCCATCCGCGCGTGGGAGCCGCGCCTCTCCATCGCCCGCGTCCGCCTGTTCGGCGCGCCCGCGCGGGGTAAGCTCACCATCCAGATCAGCGGGCAACGCGCCGACACCGGCAAACCCGTCACCCTCTCTATCGCCGCCTGACGCAAAGGACACGCCATGCCCCACGGCCTTACCCTCACCGAATCCACCAGCGGGGCGCGCAGCCTCGCCACCTCCTCCATGGCCGTGATCGGCATCATCGCCACCGCCAGCGCGGCGGCAGGCGCAGCCACCACCGCGCTCGATGCCGCCTTCCCCATCGGCGCCCCGGTGCTGGTCACCAACATTGTCGAGGCCATCGGCAAAGCTGGCACCGGCGGCACATTGCTGCCCACGCTCAAGGCGATTGCCGATCAGGTCACTCCGGTGCTGGTCGTGCTGCGCGTCGAGGAAGGCGAGGACGATGCCGAAACCTCGGCCAATGTCATCGCCGCCATGCCCGCCCTGGTCTCGGCCAAGAGCGCGGTGGGCGTCCGCCCGCGCATTATCGGCGCCCCCGGCCTCGATACCGCCACCGTCACCGCGCAACTGGTGATCGCCGCCAAGCGCCTGCGCGGCCGCGCCTATGCCCGCGCGATCGGCGAGGATGATGCGGCGGTCATCGCCTACCGCAACACCTTCTCGGCCCGCGAACTGACCCTGATCTGGCCCAATACCTCGCCCGATTTTGTGGGTGACGCCACCGCCCGCGCGCTGGGCCTGCGCGCCCGGATCGATGAGGAGACGGGCTGGCACAAGACGATCAGCAATGTCGCGATGGACGGCGTCACCGCGCTCACCCGCAACATCGCCTTCGACCTGCTGGATTCCAGCACCGAGGCGGGCGTCCTCAACGATGCCGACATCGTCACGATCATCCGCGAATTCGGCGGTTTCCGCTTCTGGGGCAACACCACCTGCGCAGGGAGCGACCAGAGCGAATATCGGTTCGAAAGCGCCGTCCGCACGCTCCACGCGCTGCAGGATATCGTGATCGACGCCTTCGCCCCCGAATTCGACAAGCCGATGACCGTCGCCCTGGTCAAAGACCTGCTCGAATCCTGCAACACCAAATTCAGTGACCTCGCCACCTCGGGCTGGATCATGGGCGCCAAGGTCGCGCTGGCCAACACCGGCAACACCAGCGCCGAACTCGCCGCCGGGCGCCCCAAGTTTGCCCTGCGCTTCACCCCCTGCGCGCCGTTTGAAAATCCCACGGTCGATTTTGCCATCACCGAGGAATTCTACAGCGACTTCGCCTCGCAGGTCGCCGCCTGATCGCGCCTTCCCGCCTCCCCTCCCCCTTCTTCTGACAGGAGCGTCCCATGGGCCTTCCCCGCACCCTGCAAAACCTCAACACCTATATCAACGGGGCCGACTATCGCGGCATCATCGGCGAATTCGAACAGCCCAAGCTCTCGGAAAACACCGGCGACTGGCGCGGCGGCGGCATGCCCGGCACGGTCAAGCGCAAGATGGGCCTCAACCCGATGGAGGCCACGCTCACCTTCGGCGGCCACGAAACCGCGCTGGTCCGCCTGTTTGCGCGCGACGACACCCGCATCCGCCTCGTCTGCGCCTATCAGGCCAAATCGACCAGCACCCCGCAGGCCGTCGATATCTTCATGCGCGGCAGCTTCAACGAGATCGACTTCGGCAAGGACAAGCCCGGCGATCCCACCGAACACAAATACAAGGCGGACCTCACCTATTACCGCCGCGAAGTGAACGGTGTGGTCGAGGTCGAGATCGACATGTTGAATGGCATCTACAATGTCGGCGGCGTCGACCGCTATGCCGAGATCATGGCCATCCTCGCCGGTTAATCCGCGCGCATCAGATCCCCCATTCCAGATCCGGCCAGGCGGTCCTTTTGCGGGGCGCCGTCTGTCCGGTGGGCCGGTGGCCTTCCTCTCCCGCCACCGGCCCCTTCCCGCCCCGCGCATCAGCCCACTTTTGCCGAAAGCCCCGCTTATGACCGACACGCCCCCGATTGCCGCCGCCCCCGGCTCCTCCAGCCACACCTTCACCCTTGCCGCCCCGATCCTGCGCGGCGAGACCAGCATCGAGGCGCTGACCATCCGCAAACCCAGCGCAGGGCAATTGCGCGGCCTCTCGCTGCAAAACCTGCTCTCGCTCGATATCAGCGAGATCCTCAATGTGGTTCCCCGCATCACCATGCCGCCGATCACCGGGGCCGAGGCGGACATGCTCGATCCCTCCGATGTGGCCGAGATCGGGGGCGCGATCCGCGATTTTTTTATGACGGCGGGCGAGCGCAAGCTGCTGCAGATGGTGATCGAGCAGAACACGCCGAAGAGCTGATGGCCGACATTGCCGCCATCTTTCACTGGCCGCTGTCCGAGATTGCGGCCCTCACGCTGGACGAACTGATCCTCTGGCGCCGTCTGGCGGTGGAAAGCTGGAACCGCATGTGGGCGGGCAAGGAAGGTGAAGGATGAGCGACAAGAAGCTCTCGCTGCTGGTCAATTTCATCGGCATCGACAAGATGACCGGCATCATGAAGAACATCGTCGGCCTTGGCCGCGATGGCTCCAAATCGATCAAGGCGCTGACCGGCGAGACCAGGAAGCTCGATGCGCAGATGCGCGCGGTGCAGGCCGATATTGCCAAGGGCGCGGGCAATATGACCCAGCTCATCGACAAGGAGCGCGCTTTGGCCGCCCAGCTTGTCCTCACCAACCGCCAGCTCGAGCGGCAAAAGAAGCTGGCCGCGATTCGCGCCGACACCAATGTGATCCAGCGGCGCGGCGCCGATCTGCGTCAGCGCGGCCAGGACAACATGCTGGGCGGCGTCGGCATGGCCACGCCTTTCATCCTCGCCAGCAAGGCCGCGATGGATTTCTCGAGCGGCATGGTCGATATCCAGCAAAAGGCCGAACTGACCAACGCGGAAACCGCTCGCATGGCCTCGCGCATCCTCGATCTGTCCAAGGTGGCGCACCAATTGCCCGAGGATATGCGCAGCGGCATCGACACGCTGGCGGGCCTCGGCCTCGATCCGCGCAAGGCTATCGAGATGATCGGCCCCATCGGGCGCCTCGGCACCGCGTTTAAGGTGGACCTCGCCGACGGCGCCAATGCCGCCTTCTCCAACCTCAACAACCTCAAGGTGCCGATTGGCGAGACCGCCCGCGCGCTCGACATTATGGCCGCCTCGGGCAATGCCGGGGCGTTTGAGGTCAAGGATATGGCCCGCTGGTTCCCCTCGCTCACTGCCCAGATGCAGGCGCTGGGGCAAAAGGGCACGCCCGCCGTCGCGGATCTCGCCGCCGCGCTGCAGATCGCCCGACGCGGCGCGGGTGACGCGGATCAGGCCGCCAACAACATCCAGAACCTGCTCTCCAAAATCCAGTCGCCTGAGACGGTCAAGAAATTCGCCAAATTCGGCATCGACCTGCCCAATGCCCTCAAAAAGGCCGCGCGCGAGGGTAAGACCCCGCTTGAGGCCATCGCCGACCTCACGCAAAAGGCCACCGGCGGCGACAATGCCAAAATCGGCAACCTGTTCGAGGATATGCAGGCCCAAGGGGCTCTCCGCTCGCTCATCCTCAACATGGAGGATTTCCGCAAGATGCGCGCCGACATCGCGAACAGCGGCGGCACCGTGGACAAGGCTTTCGCCCAGCGCGAGGCGCAGGACGCCAGCATCAAATGGCGCGACTTCATGGGCACGGTCCAGCGCCTCGGCATCACGCTGGGCAACAGCTTCCTGCCCGCCGCCACCCAATTCCTCACCGCCGCCGATGGCATGATCTCCCGCGTTGCTGCCTTTGCGCAGGCCAACCCGCGCCTTACTTCGACGCTGATGACGTTGCTTGGCAGTCTGGTCGCCGCCCGCATCGGGCTGGGTGCGCTGCAATTCGCGTTTGGCGGCCTACTTGGTCCGGTGTCGGTCGCCTATCGCCTGCTGCGCAGCTATGAGGGCCTCGCGGGCGTCGTCGCCTTCTTCCCGCGCCTTGCCGCCGGTATGGGCATGGTCGCCGGGATCGGCCCCACGGTCACCACCGCGATCAGCGGCATCATGGCAGCGATCCGCCTGCTCGGCCTCTCGCTGATCACCACCCCTTGGGGCCTTGCCGCCTTGGCCGTGCTGGGTTTGGCGGCGGGCGGTTATGCGCTCTATGCCAATTGGGACACCATCAAGGAAAAGTTCGGCGGCGGCCCTGCCAAACCGACCGGCCCCGCGCCCAAAGCCAACTGGGCGGGCGCCAAGGTGTCCAACCCCTTCCCTGCCCTCGCCCCCGTCCGACCGGCGGCACTCGGCGCTGGCGGCGCGGCGCGCGGCCCGGTCACGCTCAATGTCTATCCCGCCCCCGGCCAAAGCCCCGATGCCATCGCCAATCACGTCATCCGCAAGATGGATCACGCGCAGGGCGTAGCGGGGCGATCTGACATGAACGGCGGGGACGGACGCTGATGGCTTTGCCTCCCACCGACAGCCTGATCGACCTGTCCACCCCGGTCACAATCAGCCAGCGCGACCTGCTCTCGCCCGCCGTCCTGATGTCGCTGGGCCTGTTCACCTTCGGCATGGAGCAGGCCGCCTATGACCAGCTCTCGCGCCGCATCGCATGGCGCCATGAACAGAACGACCGCTTCATGGCCCGCCCGGCCAGCCAGTTCGCAGGCCCCGGCGAGGATCGCGTCTCCATCGCTGGCGAGATCATCCCCGAAATCGCGGGCAATTACGGCGCGCTCACCTTCCTGATCGAGATGGGCGACAGTGGCGATGCCTTCCCGCTGCTCGACGGCCTCGGCACGCTCTGGGGTTTCTATCGGATCGATGGGCTGGATCAGACGCACCGGGTGATCATGGCGGGCGGTATCCCGCGCATGGTCGATTTCTCCCTCGAACTATCGCGGGTGGAATGATGGCGGCGAACAAGGCGGGCCTGCGCCTCACGCTCGACAATGGCGTTGATCTCGCGGCCAAGATCAACCCGCGCTTCCTCTCGCTGACCTTGGTGGAAAAGCGCGATGGGTCTGCTGACGAGCTGACGCTCTCATTGCAAAATGTCGATGGCAAACTGGCCGTGCCCAGTGCTGGCGCGATCCTCTCGCTCGCGCTCGGCTGGGAAAGCCGGTTTGACGATCATCCGGTGGGCCTGATCGACAAGGGCCGCTTCCGCGTTGATGAGGTCGAGGAAAGCGGCCCGCCCGATCAGATCGTCATCCGTGCCCGCTCGGCCGATCTGGCCGGAACCTATGCCAAGCGCCGCAACCGCGTCTGGCATGACACCACGCTGGGCGCGCTGGTCGGCGAGATCGCCGCGCGCCATGGGATCACCGCCCGCGTTCATCCCGATCTGGCCAGCGAACCCATCGAGGCGCTCGAGCAGCACAACAAGTCCGACATGGCCTTGGTGCAGGATCTGGGCAAACGCTTTGACGCCACCGCGACATGGAAGGACCGCAAGATCCTGATCCTGCCCAAAGGCAGCGCCACCACGGCGGGCGGCCAGACCATCCCGGTCATCACCCTGACACGGCAGGACGGCTGGAACTGGCGCTACATCCGCGCCGAACGCGGCGCGCAGACGGGCGTGGAGGCGCAATATCACGATGGCTCAACCGGCGCGCGCAAGACGGTGAGCGAGGGCAGCGGCGATGCCTATCGGCTCAAGCACATCTATGCCAGCAAGAGCAGCGCAACGCGGGCGGCGAAATCGAACCTCGCCAAGCGGCTGCGGGCGAGGAGCAGGTTCGAATATTATCTTGCGGTGGCCGATTGCCGGTTGCGGCCGAACCAGCAGGCCGCGCTCAACGGATGGAGCGTGGCGGTGAGTGGGACCAAGTGGCTGATCGAGAGCATCGATACAACGATGGATGCGGGTGGGATCAAGCAAATTATCAGGCTGGAGGGGACCTGACGCCTCAAAGGTAATCAGCCCCAGACCAATCTGGGCAATCTCAAGAAAACGGCATCAAAGCAATATTTTGATTATCTTTTTCACCAAGCTCCTAGTCTTCATAAAAATCTTATCGCACAACCCGTAAAATTACCACACCACTTCCCTCACAATTACCGCACCTCATTTTTTCTCCTAAATATTTACTCACTCCAGATCCGTTCCCCGTTCCATTGCAATTTCCGCAATCCACCTCCAAATCCTCATACTCAACTTCATCAAAGAACTCTTCATAATCTCGGCAATCTTCGTCGCCTTCGGACTCTTCATTGTCTTCTTGCTCTATTTCATCGTCACATTCTTCGCCATCCGTGCCAAATTTGTAATTATTACCGCCGCTGCTCTCGGCACTAAGGATGAGCGCAAGCTCATACGCCTTAGCAGTGAGCTCGGTTACCGGTTCGCCCGCGACAGCCCCCCCTTGAGCTCTATCAAATTGATTTTCCTCTAGACCCCTCAAATTGAAGTAATTATAGGTATACTCCCCCTTTTTACTTCGATTTATAACAGTAAACTTGACCAACATACGGTCATCAATATCTATAGCGCTGTACCTCATATGATGGCTATAGTAATCGAAATTGGGGTGAATTAACGCGTAGTTATCACTATTACCCCATGTAGAAGAGTCAATCTTGTTGACAACAAAGTCATCGTCATTTTTCTTATACTGCATGTTGCAGCGTTTACATGAGGCAGCAAGATTCCAGAGCGTAAAGCTGAGTTGACGATAGCCTTCCTTCGATTTCGGAAGGATGTGCTCCCGGTCGATCATAAAGTGCCCACCACCCTTCAGGCGTGTGCGGCAATAACAGCATCTCCCCCTATGCCGGGCAAGGTGATGGTCACGGATTTTATTCTTTGCACTCTTGATAGCAGCCTCGACGTCACCACCAGGCGTCCAGTCCCACGGCTTACTGGTGGCTAGCGCCGCACTAATTGCAGCAACCTCGTCAGCACTCAAAACGAGGGCATCAAGCTTTGGCTCATATGGATCGATCATGGCTCTCGACGCGCACTCGCATTACTGCTCGCAACTTTGTCCACAAGCTGCCGAACACCATCAAAGAACGCCCGCTGCCTGTCATCGAAACTTCGGCGCTCCATCCGTTCGATCAAGTCAAGAAGCCCTTCCTTCGATATCTCATCGCGCTCAAACCGCGCAATTTCATCAAGGACTTCCACGCTAACGAAATGGCTAGCGGGCGTTACAATGTCGAACGCTTTCCAAAGAAGCTCTTCGATACCGCTAGAAGGCGCTAACCTCCCCTTATCGCCCAAGGGCGTGGGCTCACCATCACACACTTGATAGACCGAAATAATATCGGAATTGCCAGTAATCGCCCCCGTAACAATCAGTGGAGAGTGCGTTGCTATCACAATCTTTCCGTTACGATAGCTCATAGCAGCAAGTAATTTATCGACATATTCGCGCTGCCAATTAGGATGAAGACTATTTTCCGGCTCGTCAATTATGACGATTGGACTTTCTGAAGCGTTAACAATCAGAAAAACGAATGATGCTATCAAGGAAAGTTGGCCAGAACTAGCATGCTTGAGTTCTATTACTTCTCCATCCTGCATTTGTAAGCAAACATCTATACCATCAAGGACTGCATATTTGATCAACTCTCGCTCTCTCCGCAATACGGACACGAAATCGTAAGTACGCGCATGGGCAAGAAATGGCTCAGCAGGATCAATCCAAAGTATATCGTCGCTGGAGTGGGTACGAAGTAAGTCAATGGCCGTCGCAAGGTCTCCCCTAACAGGGCCAATTTGATCGATCAACAAAGGGAAATAGCTGTTAATCCTGAACCTAAAGCCGAACTTTGGGCGATAACCACAATACTCCAAAATATTTTTTATCTGATAATATCTAGAGTCATTATTATCGGCAGTCTCTGCAACAGCTCTCTTGATTACATTCTGCGGTGAATTGCTAGATCGCCCAGCTGAAAAACGAATTACGCCGCGCATTTCGGCAAACCTATCATAGGCTGTATTGCAAATAATGATGACATTGCGGCGCTCGGTAATATCACCTGCCAATTTACGCAGAAGATTACTTTTACCCGAACCATTTGGCCCAACGAGAATTGCAACACCTTCTTGGGTACCAGCCAACGATGAGAGACCAAAAAGATCCAGCATATTATTCCACCCTCGACGTCAACACAATGGCCACACCCATAGCGGAGCGTTGCTCAAAACTTCTGCCAAAGTTCGCATCACTGATCGGTAGTGAAAGAAAATCCATCTTACCCCCGAGATACATTCACTCTACCCCACCAATGCCATTTCAAACACTTGGATCATCCATAAATTGAAGCCGATCAGACAAAAAGTGAACCCCAAGAAGCATCGTAATCATCAAATTCGCAAATGTCGCAAAAAACAAAAATACAAATAAAGACTTAATATATACCCAATAATCGCCTGAGAATGATATGAATTCAATGATCGGTACTTGAATGATCTTTGAAAAATATATAAATGACAGCATTGCTATAGAAATCAGCGATAGGTATCCAAAAAGATAGCAAACAAACTGCCTGTGCGTCAAAATTATGATAACAACAGAACCACGCTTATTTGTCCTTTTTAGAGAGGCCACTTCGCCCTTCATTCTATCATCCAACCCCTTTCTATCGAAAGTGGCGACGGCGGCGAGGGCCGCGATATAGAAAGCCGCGAGAAGATTGAGCAAACTGGCAATGTTCGGAATGACACCCTTATCTTCAAAGAGGCCAAATTTGACGTTAAATCTCCAGCTAAGAATGGTGATTACGACACCAATCGCGGCAGGAATCACAAAGTCGTACATTCGTTTTGAACGCAAAACAGTATCACCTTGCGAAATCATCAGATATCGCAACGGTGATCCTAATTGGCGCAAAACCCAAAGCACTACCAGTTCCCTTCGTTACCAATTTCCCTAACTATTCTCTCAACAATTTCCATATTCATTGAAGAGTAACAAGATTGAAGAAGATCATTGAAATCATCTATTAATTTCGTTCGAGAATACAAAGTCTCCATTGCATCTGCTTGCTCTAGTTCAAACTTAGGATGGGCAGATGTACCACCCTCCAAACCTTTTATCTCAAACTGGACCGCGCTAAAATTCTGCTCACGCCCCCAATCTGAAACCTGTCGAATGAAGTCCTTCGCTCGATCCCCACTCATATGAGCCGGACGAATCGTTAACTTTTGCTCGATTGATCGGAATGTCGATGGATCACCCGGTCCATTGTATTCCTCAACTTCCCGGATAAGATTAATTGCCGAAAGGAACCCCCTTTCAATGTCCTTTTTGAGGCTCGATGAGGGAACCCGATTGATAGTTAGGGCGGGCCGATATGACCGAACCACTTCGACATCCTGCCCACGCTGAATAACCATTTTCTCGAATTGATACTCGGGGTTATCGTCAGCCGCCTTCTTCAAAAGAGCGTCAAAGTACCTCTGCACCAAAGTGGTGGAAACGTTTTGCATCTTTTCAAAGCATGCGCGGTGTTTCCCATGCCTTTCATTCATATCTATGACGAGGTGTGCAGACCACCCCTGCACCTCATCTTCCCCCGGAGGAACGACTGTCACTGTTCGCGCAATTGGATTAATGAAACTGGGATGAACCACATCAGGGTCGCCCCTGTTCAACAGCAAGTAGCAATAGCGTCCCTCGGCACTGTAGGACAGATCTGCAATGTAAATGCAGTTCTTGATGTCCCCATCCTCATCGGGAGAACAAACACGCCCGTCCTGATCGAGGTGGACGAAGGCATTTCCATTCTGAAATGCCCCTTCCAGAATTTCGAGCACTTCGGTGAGAGACACATCCTTAGGTGCCTCCCGAGGAATGGGCTCTGGTGTCAGATGCCACATAAACACCCTACGTTGCGTTCTTGATGCAGCCACCAATCCCCCCCTATTAAACGTCGACCAACTCAAAAGGATCCATGCAGAGCTTCACATCTTCCGCACCACCGCGACGATCCGCCCGATGATGTGAACATCTTCCGGCATGACAAAGCGCGAGCGCACCGACTGGTTGTCTGAAATGATTTCGATCTGGCCCCCACGGGCCGGGCCGATACGTTTGATCATGCCCATGCCTTCATAGGTCATGGCCCAGATAAGGTCAGCGTTATCGACCACTTGCTGGCGGCGATCGATCAGGACGATGTCGCCGCTAACCATGGTCGGCTGCATGGAATCGCCCACGGCATGGGCAAAAAACAGATCCTCGGGCGGGCTATGGGTAAACGCGCGCAGCCATTCACGCGGAAAATGCTGCACCTTGTAGTTTGGCTCGCTGTCGAGAAAACTCGCCCCCATTCCCAAGGCGAGATCGAACTCTCGAACCGGCACAAGGCCCAAGTCCTCAGCGACAACCTCTATAGACGGCGGCGCGACATAGCCTTCGCTCGGATCATCGGTCTCGCCCGACAAATAAGCGGGCGTCGTGTGCAACTCTGCCGCGATTTTGTGGAGATATTTCGTCCCAACCTTATTACGATTAATCAGGTTGTTGATTGTCGGCTGAGCCACACCGACGCGACGCGCTAGCTCTGCCTGAGACAGATTGAGTGCCTTCAATTGGCTGTTGATTCGGTCCCCGATGCTCACGTCAACTGAGCTATAGAAACGGCTATAGCTATCCATATCGTATTTGGGATTGACGAGGCTATAGCTTTTGAAATATCTGGATGGCTATGACCGACGCGCCCACACCCTTTGAAGCCCTGCAAGCCGCGCTCAACAAGGCTGGCTCGCAATCCGCCCTCGCACGCATTTGCGGTGTTTCGCAGCCGTCCGTTTGGAAATGGCTGCAGACTCGCCGCGTTCCCCCAATCCATGTCCTGGCTGTCGAAACGGCCACCGGCATTTCCCGCCATCACCTGCGCCCCGATATCTACCCTCCCGAAATCCCCGCCGCCCCGGCCCGTTTCCACGGCGTAGATCACGGCGTCCCCCTCGTCGCGTTCAATCGCAGTGCGGCTTTGCGAGACGGGGCTTTGCGCGACGGAGCATCGGCATGACCCTGCGCCGCGAACCGCTCACCTATGAAAACACGATGCTGGCCGTGGCGCGGGTGCTGGGCTGGGATACGGTCGCGGGCATCTGCGGCGTGTCCTCGCGCTCGGCGCGCTATTGGGCCGAACCGGAATGCCAGAAACAGATCCGCATGATCGACGCCGAACGGCTCGACCGCGCCTTTGTCGAGGCGGGCGGCGATCATCGGCCCTTTCATCGCCTGATGACGATGCGGCTCGATATTGCCGATATGGCCGCCAATGCTGCGCTGGCTGATCTCTCCACACTGGCCGCCGTCGCGGCGAAGGAGGCGGGCGAGGCGATCTCGGCCCTGATCATCGCCGCCCAATCGGGCGACCGCGCCAGCATCCGCAATGCACGCAAAGAGGCCGAAGAGGCCATCCACGCCCTGCATGCCAGCGTTGCCGGCATCGAAAGCCGCGAGGCCCGCGCATGAGCGGCGAAGGCATCATCCGCAATCAGCCCCTGATCCACGCCCCGCTGTCATTGCGCCTACGCTCGGGCGGGGCGCAGGCCAAGGATAAGGCCTTCATCACCTGCCCCAAATGCGGCGCGCCCATGTTCGTGCGCGACAGCATGCGCCACAACGAAACCGTCAAGCATCTGATGACCCACTGCACCAACACCGGCTGCGGACTCACCGGCATGCATGAACTGGTTTTTGTCCATTATTTCAATCCCGGCATGGTGGATCGGTCCGATCTCAATCTGGTCGCCTGCCCGCGTGACAAAATCCCCCACGTCCTGCCGCCCCCGCGCGATGAAGCCGACGATGGGCAAATCTCCATGTTCGACCGCCCCTAACCGCTTGCGAGGTCCGCCATGTCCATGCCCAAAGCCGCCGCCGCCATCGCCACTGTCTCCCTGCTCTTCACCACCGCCCTGCTGGCCATCGACCGCGTGATCGCGGGCGCGGTGCAATGCGGCGCGCTCTCCTGCCTCAACGCCTGATCGCCATGGCCTGCCCTTCCCCCTCCCCGCGCGGCGCCGCGCTTTGGACACTGGCCATGGTGCTGGCCGCGCTCCTGGGCGCGGCATGGGCCGATTGGCATGCGCCCCACAATTCCCGCCCGCCGAGTCGCACCGCCCCGATCAGCGCCACAGGCGCGGTCGGGGCCCCCTTGCCCGGCGCTCCTCTGCCCGGCGCCTCCCTGTCCAGCTCCGTCGCATGACGCCCCCGCGCCCGTGGAAACCCGAAGGCTGCGCCGATTGCGGCCTGCTCCACCCCACCCACAGCCTCAACGGATCGCACGGCCCATGGCGCTGCCGCGATTGCCATGTCGAGGCGCAGCAAAAGCACAGAAAGACGCTCTGATGGCTGTTCAGCCCGCCCGCGTGCGCATGGTCGAGGCCCAGCGCATCCTCAAAGCTGCCCGCAATTCGGGCCTCACCCCCAAACGCATCCGCGTGCATGACACCGGCTATGACATCATTTTCGATGATGACGGCCTGCCCGGATCGATCCTGCCCAATCCATGGGATGCGGAGCCGAAACAATGACCAAGCGCCGCTGGCTCCCGCCCAACGTCACCCGGTATCAGGATAAAACCGGCCGCTGGCGCTACCGCTATCGCAAGGCGGGCAAGGCTACCTACAGCTTCCGCGCCGCGCCCGGCACGCCCGAATTCCTCGCCGAATATGAAGCGGCAAAGGCGGGCCAACCGGTGGGCGCGGATCGCGTTGCCCCCGGCTCGGTCGATGCCCTCTGCGCGGCCTATTACCGCTCGCCCCGCTGGCAATCGATGCAGGCCAGCACGCAAAAGACCTATCGCAGCATCATCGAACGCTGGCGCAAGGTCCATGGCGACAAACCCTTCGCGCGCCTCGAACCCCGCCATGTCGATGCATGGCTGGCCGCGATGAGCGACCGCCCCACCGCCGCCAACAATCTGCGCAAAGCGCTGATGCGACTGTTCCGCTATGCGGTCCGCATGGGCTGGATCGCGCGCAACCCGATCTCGCCCACCGAACCCTATCGCATCAACAGCGAAGGCATCCACGCCTGGACCGAGGACGAGATCGCCGCCTTTCAGGCCAAATGGCCGATGGGCACGCGCGAAAGGCTGGCGCTTGAACTGATGCTGTGGACCGGCCTGCGCAAAAGCGACGTCATCCGCCTCGGCCCGGCCCAGCGCCAGGGCGACCGCTTCCACCTGCGCCACACGAAAAACAAATCGGACACGATCCTGCCGGTCTCCCCCGACATCGAACGCGCCATCACCGCGCTGGACCCGGCCTATGCGGGCGGCGAAACCTATCTCATCACCGAATTCGGCAAGCCCTTCACCTCGGCGGGCTTCGGCAACTGGTTCCGCGATCGCTGCGATATGGCTGGCCTGAAAGGATGCAGCGCCCACGGCCTGCGCAAAGCCCTCAGCCGCCGCATCGCCGAAGCTGGCGGCACCTCAAACCAAGGCCGCGCCGTCACCGGCCACAAGAGCGACCGCATGTTCGCCCACTACTCGCAAAGCGCCGACAAAGCCGCCCTTGCCGATACGATTTTGGCGAACCTTTCCGAAAAGTTCGCCAAATCAAACCGCCAAACCCATGAAAATTAAAGGATTTCACATGTACTTTGGTGAGCCCAGCTGGATTCGAACCAGCGACCTACTGATTAAAAGTTAGTGTTGATTTGACCAAAAGCCGAGGGAACCCTAACCGTAACTTAAGCAAATTAGGGATTATAGTAATCCCTAGCTATCACAAATCATCCTTGCTTTTATCAAATCTGATGCCTATCTGATGCCTGAGGCTAAAGCGAGCATCAGAATATGGCGAAGGCACCGATCACCAAGCGCACCGTGGATGCCGCCAAGCCCGGCCCTGCCGAGTATGTGATCTGGGATGATGGCGGAAAGGAAACCATCAAGGGATTTGGCCTCAAGGTCACGCCAGCCGGAAGCAAGGTCTATATCTTTCAGTACCGCCTTGCGCGTGCTGGCTTGGCCGACAAGACCGCTCCGCGCAAATACACCATCGGCAAGCATGGCCCGCTAACGCCCGATCAAGCCCGCACGAGGGCCAAGGAGTTGGCAGCCATGGTCGAGCAGGGCATTGACCCGCGCCAGTCAGAACTGGACGCCATAACCGCCCAGGACAACGCCAAGCGTGAAGCTGCGGAGAAGGCCCGCCTTGAAGGTGAACTGGCTTTTGAACGGCTGGCTCCGACCTTTCTCGATTGGTACGAGAATGAAAAGGGCCGCCGCCCGTCCAGTGTTGCGATGGCGCGCCTCGTGGTAAACGGCTACCTGCTGCCTAAGTTGACCGGCAGGCCCCTGCCCCATATCGCTCGCGCCGACCTGCAACCGATCCTCGATGGCATCCCTACCAAGAAACGTGGGATGCGACGCGCCGTGTTCGCCTATGCCTCAATCTTCTTCAGCTGGGCGCTTAAGCGCGGCGACATTGATGAAAACCCGCTGCTGGCGATGGCCAAGCCCGAGGCTCCCAAAGCGCGCGATCGTGTTCTGGCCGATACCGAACTTACAGCGATCTGGAACGCCAGCAGCACACTGTCAGATCCCTTTGGGCAATTCTTCCGCCTGCTGATGCTGACCGGCCAGCGCCGGAGCGAAGTTGCTGGTATCGCGTGGTCGGAACTGGATCGGGCCTCCGCTACATGGATCATCCCCGCCGACCGGGCCAAGAACGGCGTGGCCCACCTCGTGCCCCTCACGTCTCATGTCGTGGAAGAACTGGACCGGCTGGCAATGGCAGCACAGATGAAGGCCGATGCCAAAGCCGAGAAGGCCAAGGCCACCACACAGGAACCAGACCCCAAGCGCTGGCCCAAATCCGGCCCGGTGCTGACCACCACCGGCCGCACACCGATTAGCGGCATCACCAAGGCGAAGAACGCGCTGGATACGGCCGTCGCGGAGGCACGAAAAGAGGATGGCGGCGCAATCCCGGCATGGCGCATCCATGACCTTCGCCGCACCCTTGCCACGGGCTTCCAGCGGCTTGGCGTGCGCTTTGAAGTGACCGAGGCGGTGCTGAACCACGTGTCGGGCGCCAAGGCGGGCGTGGCGGGTATCTATCAGCGTCACGATTGGGCCGAAGAGAAGCGAACCGCGCTGGAAGCATGGGCGCGCCATGTCCAAGCCATCGTGACGCCAGCCGAGAAAACCAACGTCGTGCCCATCCGCAATGCCAAGCAATCGGCAGGGAGTGTGTAGTTTTTTACACAACATTTCTTGCCCTCCATCCCTCTAGCATGTAGAATACTACTCATGGAACGAGACAGCAGACGGATCATCCGGAGGCTTGAAAGCGAAGGCTGGGAACTGGTTTCCACACGCGGATCGCATCACAAGTTTCGCAAGGACGATAGGATCATCATCGTTCCCCACCCCAAGCGGGATTTGCCTTTGGGCACGGCCCGCAACATCGCAAAATTCGCCGGGTGGCTGTGATGCCAGCCGGAAAGGCAGGAAGCATGAAGACCTTTTTCGCACTGGTGCATAAGGACGCAGACAGCGCCTATGGCGTCACCTTCCCCGATCTGCCGGGCTGTTTTTCGGCGGCGGATGATCTGGCGGATGTGTTGCCCAATGCCTGCGAGGCGCTGGAACTGTGGTTCGAGGATGAGCCGATGGTGGAACCGCGCGCCCTCGATGCCATCACCACCGAAGTTGCGGAGGAATTGGCAGCCGGGGCC
Organism: Novosphingobium sp. SG707; assembly: GCF_012275515.1. GTDB lineage: Bacteria > Pseudomonadota > Alphaproteobacteria > Sphingomonadales > Sphingomonadaceae > Novosphingobium. The sequence goes on along the minus strand of NZ_JAAZQL010000016.1, from coordinate 4,994 downwards.
TTTCTGCTGGCCGTGCCCCTGCTGACCAGCGCCGGGCGATCCGTGCGCGTGAACCTGTCACTGGACAAGGGCATTCTGGAGGCCATCGACACAGCCGCCAGCATGCGCAAACTGACCCGCAGCGCCTTCATCGTCGAGGCCGCGCGGAACGAGATTCGCGGGTTGCATTAGGCAGCGCGCGATAAAACGGGCCAGTCGGGAAATTGAGCCTTCCCGACCGGCCCTGACCACAAACCGACTTACAAGGAGTCGATACCATGGCTGACAATGCCCCTAACACGCCTGCCGCGCCTGCGGCTACCTTCGACGTTGCCGTTTGGCTGTCCCGTTTTGAATCAGTGGGCGGCAACTATCTGGCCACAAAGAGCCAGACGAGTTTCTGCCTCGCATGCGAAGACGTTGCACCGGGACAGAGTCCCGCACATGCCATGCTGCGCGAATTGACCGATCAGCAGCGCGCCGCAGTGGTTACACATATTCGGGCGCGGGCTGGCCTTTCGCCCACTTCACAAGAAAAGACACAGCAACCTGATTTGAACGCTATCCCTTTGGAGAAGCTTAGCGAACCGGCTGGCAATGCCGTTCCATCGAGCGGGCAAACCCTCGATCAAGAGTCAGAGGGATCGCAAAACATGGACATGACGCACGCATTCGCACCAGTTCTGGCCACGCAGCGCCCCAAGGATTGGGATAGCGCGCTCGCCGAATATGAGGCCGCGCAGGCATGTTCGAACGCCCTTCGCGAAAGCAATCCACTTTCAGATGCTGCTCGGGACGCTTGCTGCGATGCGTTGGACCACCTTATAGAAAATGTCCGCGCGCCCTCACTTGAGGCGTTGTCTTATAAAATTGGCCTGTCTCAAAAGCATTGGAAAACATGGGGGCGCCCGGAAGAGTGGCTCCAAGCATTCCAGGCGGATCTGGACAGCCTGGCGAAACCCGCATTGTCGGCAGCATCCTGCACAAAGCCGGATTTGGCTGACAACAGCGCAGCGGATGAAACCGAACGGAACGGCTGGGATCAACTCTTCAAGGCTTACCAAACAGCAAAGGCAGCCGAGGATACCTATGATGCCGACGTCTGGAGCCCTGCCCAAAAGCGCCAGGACGAATTTGAAGAGATGGTAGGTATCCACGGGCACACGCATGAGACTGGTGAAAAGCGCCGGGCGCTGATGGCGAAATTTCCCAACGAATATGTGCCCCATGATGTGAACAGAGAAATAGAGCGATTGCAGGGGGTGCGAATCGACCTAGAACGCGCACTGATGGACATGCCTGCCCCCGATCTGGATGCCCTTCGATGGAAGCTCAGTTTGCAAAGGCGGCTGAGCGAGGACTTTGTCATCGCGCCTGAGGTTCTTGACATGATCTTGGCGGAACTTGATCGGTTGTTCGGCAAGGCGGCGAGCCCCTGTGCTTATTTCGCCGAGCTCGACGCCGTTGATGCTCTGGCACAGCAAGTCGATACCGAGGGCTTTCCGGCCAGCGAAACCGACCGCTGGGAGCAATGGTCGATGCGCGTATGGCGCGAAATTGAGGCTCTTCCGACAACGCAAGAGAATGCCCCGATCAAGGCCCGGGCGGTTTTGTCGATCATTGGAGGCGATCTTGAAGGCCTCAATGATGGACAGACCACCGCATGTCGCTTGATCCGCCAGATCGTACTTGCATTGGGCAGGCCGCCAGAGAGCGCGGCGATTCGTCCAGATTTACCCCTGCCGAATACAGGTTTTGCCGCCGCTGCCGAGGTAGACCTTACGGCCGCCGAAAAAGCTGCCGATGCAGCTGGAGATGTGTTTTACGCGGCGCTGGAAAAGCTGTTTGCCATTCCAGCTCCTGATTTGTCGCACGTGCTGGAAAAGATGGAACTTGCCCATCAACACGGCGAGGAATTGAATGCCTTCACCCACGTGATGGGCGATCTGCGGCGATTGATCGGTGACATTACGGCCAACTGCGAACACCGCATGGCGGCCTGATCTGGATAAGTAGGAACGGAGCACTTACATCGTTGACGGGGATAGGACGGCCATCCGACAAGCGCGCATCCCACGCGCTTCCCCGCCATCACTTTGGGAGTCGCGAGGGAGGCGGGTATGGTACATGAGCGCAACATTGATGACGCCCAGCCATCTCCACAATCTGCGAGACGCGAACGTAGACGAGCACAGGCGGTGCCTGCGTCAACTTCCAACGAAGCAATGATTGCCAGCTGTGTGAAAGTGGCACGTGACGCTCAGCCGGGCAGCGGTCGAGCGCTCGAGGCCGCTCAACAGGCCATATTCATGAGTATAGTGGACACAATGCAAGCCCTTCAACCTGCGTTAGCGCCATTACTAACAGCGGACGATCCAGGGGACCCGGCCGCGACCCGAAAGTCGTGGATTGCCAAAGTCCGTTTTCTCAATGGTTGTTTGGCGCTTCCTGATTTGCAGGGCCTATCCATCGCACTCCAAGAATTGGAGCGAGGAGTAACTGCCGAAGCCCTGCGCCCTTGTGGGAATATGCAGGGCGGAAAGTCCGGAACCGAAAAGTTGCGCCTAATGGCTTATGTTGTTGAGGCGGCAGACGAATTAAAACGTCGTTGCGCCAAGGACGAGGCATATCGAGAAGAACTCAAGGCGTCGGAAGCCTCCTACTCAACCGTTGAAAAATATCGCAAAAAGATTTGCGATGTGCCCGAATTTGCTCCCCGTCTCGGCTGGCGTCTTCATTGGCAAGAGGAACCAGAAGTTGTCCTGCAACGGCTGATTTGGGCCATAAAATCTCTCGAAAAAAACACATAAAATCAATTACGTCACAACTTTTCTGAGAAGTTATGACGCGCTATCTTGATGCGCACGGGCAAAATCTGCGTAGATCAGACTGCTATCAACCATCGGGAGATAGCATTATGACCCCTGAAATTCTCGATACCGCTGGCGCCGCCGAATATCTCAGCCTGTCCACGCCCACCTTGGAGCGCATGCGCCTGACTGGCGCTGGCCCGGTTTTCGCCAAACTCACCCCCGGTAATCGCGGCCCGGTTCGCTATCGCCGCTCCGACCTGGATGCATGGGTTGCCAGCCGCTTGATCCGTTCCACCAGCGAGCAGGCGGCCTGAACCATGAAAAGCAAAGCCCCGCACCAAGGGGGCGAGGCTTCGCGGAATAGCTGTGGCGGCATTTCCTGCGATACCTTTACCCTCTCCGCCTACCGCGCGCAACACATTGCCAGCCGGCACGCCCTCCCCTTCGAAACCGCCGCCCTTGTTGCTGCGCTGGCCTTCGGAGGTGCGCACCATGGGTAATCGCCCCACTCGCACCAGCCGCGCAGCATATGCTGCCATCGATCCGGTTGCTGGCCGCCTGCGCGCCCTTGCCTATCGCCTGATCCATGAGGCGGGCGAGCGTGGCATGACTGCGCTCGAAGTCGTCGACGCCTCCGGCCATGACCGCTGGGGCATTCAACCCCGCATCTCTGAACTGGTCAGCGCCCGCGCCGTGGTCGATTCCGGCCACACACGCACCAATCCATCCGGCAGGCAGGCTATTGTCTGGGTCCTGCCGGAATATGGCCCCGGGCGGGACGCGGTGCCCTTTGGCGTTGCCGCCGAACATGTGATGCAGTCGCTCGCGGCAAAGATGGAAGGGCGCAACAATGAGTGAAGCCCCCTCCCCCATGCTGGGTAATATCGAGGCCGAAGCGGCCTTGCTGGGCACGCTGCTGATGGACAATGGCGCCATCGAGGCCGCCGCTGATCGCCTGACCGGGCCCGACTTCATCGAACCGCTGCACGGGCGGATCTTTGAAGCAATCACCCGCGAAAGCGCGCTTGGCCGGTCGGTGTCGCCCATCACGCTCAAACCCCATTTCTTGGATGATCCGGCGATGCAGGCGCTGGGCGGCACGGCCTACCTGATGCGGCTGGCCAGCGACGGTCATACCCTGATCGCCACCGGCACACTGATCGAGCAGATTGCCGACCTGTCGCGCCGCCGGGCGCTGCGGGCGGGACTGATCGACGCCGCCGGAGCCTGCGCGGATCTGGCCCAGCCCCTGCCCGAGATCGTAGCCCATGCCGATGCAGCGCTTATTCTGCCGGAGGAAAGCCGCGAGGCGCGCGAAATGTCGGCAGACGAAGCGCTGGCGGCCATGCGGGAAAACAGCGCCACGAGCGGGCCGGGCGTGCTGTGCGGGGCCATCCCGCCCGCCGATGAGGCATTGGGAGCCCTGCGCCCGGGCCAACTGGTGGTGATCGCGGCTCGGCCGGGCATGGGCAAAACCGCCTTTGCCATCAGCTATGCCGCAGGCGCGGCGGCGCGGGGCCATGGCGCGCTGTTCGTCAGCCTTGAAATGCCGGGTGAGGATCTGGCCGAACGGCTTGCCAGCGATCTGGCCTATGGCGTCGACGGCAAAGAGGCCGTGCCGTATCACCTGATACGGTCCCGCGAACTGTCGGACTGGCAGCGCAGGCGCCTTGGGCAAGTGGAATATCAAGCCCGATCCCTGCCCCTGCACATCACCGACCCGGCCCAGTTGCGCATCGGCCAACTCGACCAGCGCGTGCGCCGTTTCGCCCGGCGGCTGGCCGCCAAGGGGCAACGCCTCGATCTGGTAGTGGTCGACTACCTGCAATTGCTCCACCCCGACAGCCGGGGCCGCAGCGAATATGAGGCCATTTCCGAGGTGTCTCGCATGCTCAAGGCCATCGCCAAACGGCACGGCGTGGCCATCATGGCGCTGGCCCAGCTTTCGCGCGAGGTCGAGAAGCGCCCCGACAAGCGCCCACAACTGGCAGACCTGCGCGGATCGGGCCAGATCGAGCAGGATGCCGACATTGTCGCCTTCCTGCTGCGTCAGGAATATTATCTGAGGCAGGCAGAGCCCAACCCGGGCACCGTCGAACGTCTGGCATGGGAAACCGCCTTAGAGGACGCCACAGGCCGTCTTGAGCTCATTGTGGCGAAGAAGCGGGCCGGACTTACCGGCAACGCCTTCTGTCGCTTTGA
>NZ_JAAZQL010000015.1 GCF_012275515.1 Novosphingobium sp. SG707 | reverse complement strand
TGCGGGATCCCCGCATTGAGCGCTGCCACGCGCGCCAGATAGGCATCCTTGGCGCTGGTATGGATGACCTGCCCCATCACCACATGTTCGACATCCGCCGGCGACAGGCCAGAGCGCGCCACCGCCTCGGCAATCACTCGCCCGCCAAGATCGGCCGCGGCAAAGCCCTTCAGCGATCCGCCAAAATCGCCAATCGCGGTGCGCACGCCGCTGACGATGTAAATGTCGGGTGATTGGGTCACGTCGGTCTGTCCTGTCATAATGGGAATAGGGAATATCGCATGGCGTCTGGCCGCGCGCCGGGCTTGCCGCAACTGCTCAGAAGATCAGGTGGCCGCCTTGGCGGCGACGGCGGCATGGATCGTGGCCGGATCGAAATAATAGGGCGTGATCTGGCAACATTTGCCATCGCGAAAGCGGAAAACCTCGCATAATTCGGCGGGCTTGAGCGCCGGATCGGCAAAGCGCAGGGACAGGATCGTCACCGCATGATCGCGCCCGGCGGTGGTTTCCACTCGGTCCATCGCCACCACATCCATCATGCCCATCACCTTGACGAACAGATCATACAGGCCGCTCTTGCCATGATAGGCCCCCGCCATCGGCAATCCTTCGGCCTCCACCGCCACAAAGTCGTCGGTCAGACGCTCGGCGGCCGCCTCCCACTGGCCGGTGCCGGTCAGTTCATAGAGTTCATCAACAAAGGCGATCATCTCGTCGGGCGTCATGGCGGCATCCTTGTCTGTGGCCTTTTGATCTGTGGCCTGTTGTCTGGCCCCATCATCGCCCCTGACGCGCCAACCACCACCTAGCGAAAAGGCTAGAGGCGACAAGCCCGTCGTGCGCCCTATCAAGGAGGCAACAAACCAACCGGGATGCCTGACCATGTCCTCTTCGCTGCCGGCCACAGCCCGCCATATCATCCTGCGCCGCCGCCCCGTCGGGGTGCCGCAGGCCGATTGCTTTGCCTTGTCCGAAACCCCGATGCCCCAGCCGGGCCAAGGGCAAATGCTGGTGCGGATGCTGGTCGGCTCGGTCGACCCGGCGATTCGCGGCTTTCTCGATGACCGGCCCTCTTATATGCCGCCGGTGGCGATCGGCGCGCCGGTCAATGGCATGTCGCTGGGCCAGATTGTCGTTTCGCATCATCCCGACTGGCCGGAAGGCGCCTTTGTGCGAGTGTTCGGCACATGGTCGGATCATTTTGTGATCGGGCCTGGCGCGCTGGGGCTGGAACAGGTGACGCCCGCGCCGGGCGTACCGCTGCGCGCCTATATGGGGGCGCTGGGGCCGGTGGGGCTGACGGCGTGGGTGGGCCTGTTTGCCGTGGGCGCGGCCAAGGCGGGCGAGACGGTGCTGATCAGCGCGGCGGCGGGCGCGACCGGCAGCACCGCGCTGCAATTGGCCAAGGCGGCAGGATGCCGCGTGGTGGCCATGGCGGGCGGCGCGCACAAGGCGCAGATCCTGCGCGATCTGGGCGCGGATGCGGTGGTGGACTATCGCGCGGTGTCCGACCTTGGCGCCGCGCTGGATGCGGCGGCGCCCGGCGGGATCGACGTCTATTTCGACAATATCGGCGGGCCGACGCTCGACCTTGTGCTGCCGCGCATGCGCGAACAGGGGCGGATTGCGCTGTGCGGCATGATCGCGCAATATAATGACGCCGACCATCCCTACGGCGTTCGGAATCTGTGGCAGATGGTGGTCAAGCGGCTGACCATGCGCGGTTTTCTGACCTATGACCATGCCGACCGGCTGGGCGAGGCGCAGGCCATGCTCGACCGTTTGCACCACGTAGGCCAGCTTCGCCCGCTGGAAAATGTCCATCATGGCTTTGAACGCTTGCCAGAAGCCTTCATCGCCCTGATGCAGGGCACAACCACCGGCAAGACTCTGGTGGAAATAGCATAAGCGGGAAAGGGAAAGCACGAGTGAGCGATAAAGTCTGGCACCGGCTGGGCGCGGAAGCCGCCGTTGAGGATGGACAAATGAGCGTCCATGCCGTCGGCGGTTGGCAAATTTTGCTGGCGCGCAGCGAGGGCGAATTGGTGGCCATCAACGATCGTTGTACCCATGCCGCCTCGCGCCTTTCGACCGGGCGTATCCGGCGCGGGGCGATCATGTGTCCGCTGCATGGCGCACGCTTCGATCTGGCCGACGGGCGCTGCATCGGCGGGGCCTATCCGGCGGTGCGGCAATTTGCGCTGCGCGTGGTCGATGGCATGGTCGAGGTCGAGGTGCCGGGTCGCGCGCCGGGCATGGATGAGACGCCGGTGGAAGCATAAGGCGCCACTCTCTGCCTGTGCCCATGCCTATGTAATGCGCTAGGCGCGCGGGGCGGCGCGAGGCTCTATCATCGCCATAAAATCAGAAATGGGAGAGCATCCATGTCCTTTACCGGCCCCGCCGAAGACCGCCTTGCGCTGCGCGAATTGCTGGAAACCTATGCCGATGCCGTCACGCGCTGCGACGCGCAGGCATGGGGCGCGACATGGGCGCCCGATGCGCAATGGTCGCTGCCCGATTATCCTGAGATTGGCACCACCCATGGCCGCGACGCCATCGTGGCCATGTGGGTCGAGGCGATGAAGCATTATCCCGGCATCATGTTTGAGGCGTGGCCGGCCAGCATCGCGGTGGATGGCGACACCGCCACCATGCGCTCCTACACCTCCGAGGTCTATGACTGGGCCGATGGCGTCCACCGCGACCGGGGGCAATATGAGGATGAATGCGTCAGGATCGACGGGCGCTGGCATTTCAGCCGCCGGACCTTTCGCAACATCCACCGCCAGATCGGCCCCAAAGGGCTGTGAGCGCCGCCATCACGCGCAACCGCTATTGGCGGCTCGACGCGCATCCGGTCGGACAGGATTTTGCCGCCGCCCTCTCGCTGCAGACCGAAACGCCCGCCCCTTTGACCGATGGCGAGGTACGGATTGCGGTGGACTATCTCTCGATGGACGCGGGCACGCGGATGTGGATGACAGGCCGCACCGATGGCTATCAGCCGCCGCTGGCGCTGGGGTCGCGGATGGTGGGGCTGGTGCTGGGGCGGGTGTGCGAGAGCCGCGCCTCCGGCTTTGCGGTCGGCGATCTGGTGCGCGGCTTTGGCCAATGGGCCGAACTGGCGGTGGTCGTGCCTGCACTCGCCGGGCTGGAGCGTATCGAGGGGCCATTGGCCGACCCGCGCGATCCCTTTGGCGTGGCGGGCTTGAACGCCTGGACCGCGCATATCGGCGTTTGCGATGTCGCCGGGGTGGGCGCGGGGCAATGGCTGGCCGTGTCGGCGGCGGCGGGGGCGACCGGGGTGATGGCGTGCCAGATCGGCCGCAATCTGGGCGCGCATGTGGTGGGGATTGCGGGCGGGCCGGATAAATGCCGCTATTTGACCGAGGTGATCGGGGTCGACCTTGCCATTGATTACCGGGCGCAGGATGTCTCGGCCGCGCTGGCCCGGATCGAGGGCGGGGTCCATGCCTATTTCGACAATGTGGGCGGGGCGCTGCTCGACGCGGTCTTGCCCAATATGGCGCATTATGGGCGGGTGGCCGTGTGCGGCATGGTGGCGGGCTATGACGGAGCGCCCCTGCCCGGCCCGGCGCGGTTTGATCAGGTGTTGATGCGGCGCTTGCGCATCGAAGGGTTTTTCATCCCCGATGTGCTGGCGGCGGGCGGGGTCTTTCCGGCGGTCTTGCGCGATTGGGCGCGCGAGGGACGCTTGTCGATGCCCTTTGACCAGAGCGAGGGCATTGAAAACGTACTGGTGGCCTATGGGCGGATGATGGGCGGGGCCAATATCGGCAAAACAATCGTGAAAGTGAGCCGCTGATGCCGATCATCCACCATCATGCCCCCTTGCGCGCGCTGGTTGCGGTGCGCGGCCATCCGTTTGACCGCACCGCCTTTGACGCGATGTTTCAGGCGATGGCGGGCGTTTCGGCCACAATGGTCGACCAACCCGCCGCCGCCTTGCTGATGAACCCGCAGGGCATGGCCGATTTCGACGCGCTGGTGCTTTATGACATGCCGGGGCTGGATTTCGAGGCCGAGGCGCCGCCGGCCTTTATCGACCCATCGCCCGCCTTGCGCGCCGGTTTTCGCGCCCTGCTCGAACAGGGCAAAGGCGTGCTGGCGCTGCATCATGCGCTGGCCGGATGGCCGACATGGGGCGATTATCACGAATGGCTGGGAGGGCAATTTCTCTATCGCCCGGCCCATGTGCGGGGCACGGACCGGCCCGACAGCGGCTATCGGCACGATGTGGCCTATACCGCCAGCATCACGCCCCACCCCATCACTGCGGGCCTACCCGCCCATTTTGCCATGCAGGATGAACTCTATCTGGCCCAGGTGTTCACCGATATGGTCGAGCCGCTGATGACCTGTGACGCCGCCTTCACCCGCGATCACTTCTGGTCGGCGCAGCGCGCTGTCGAGGGCCGGATGTTTTGCCGCGAAGGCTGGGATCATCCGCCCGCATCATCGCTCATCGGCTGGACCAAAATGGCGATCAACAGCCGCCTGGCCTATCTGCAACCGGGCGATGGCCCGGCGGCCTATGACAATGCCCATTATCGGCGGCTGGTCGAAAATGCGCTGCGCTGGGTGGCGGGCGCGCCAACGCCCGCCTGAAGGCCTCAGCGCGCCATCATCCCGCCATCGACCACCATTTCCGTGCCGGTGATATAGCGCGCCTCATCCGAGGCGAGAAACAGGTTCATGTTCGCAATGTCCTCGGGCGCGCCCATATAGCCCATCGGGATAAGCGCCATTGTCGCGTCATAATTGGCGGCATTGTCTTCGAGCGCCACGCCCTGAATGTTGGTGGCGATCATGCCGGGATGGACCGAATTACAGCGAATGCCGTCGGTCGCGCCCTCGAGCGCCACCACCTTGGTCAACAGCCGCACGCCGCCCTTGGAGGCGGCATAGGACGCGCAGCCCGGAACCCCGATCAATCCGGCCACCGAGGAAATGTTGATGATCGCCCCGCCGCGTGCCTTGCCGTCACTGCCTGCGCGGCGCATCATCGCCATGGCCCGGCGCGCACCCTGAAACACACTGGTCAGATTGACATCGATCTGGCGCTGCCAATCGGCGGTGGCGACCGTGTCCATCATGCCCAGCACCGCAATCCCGGCATTGTTGACCAACACGTCGAGCCGCCCTTCGGCCTCGTCAATCGCGGCCATCACGCGGTCCCAATCGGCCTCGCTGGTCACATCATGGGGCAGTGCGACCGCATGGCCGCCGCTCTGGCGGATGCCCTCGGCCACCTTTTCCGCCCCGGCCAGATCGCGGTCGGTCAGATAGACTCTGGCGCCTTCCTGCGCAAAGCGGATCGCGGTGGCGCTGCCCAATCCGGGCACCGAGGCCCCGCCGGTCACCAGCGCCACTTTTCCTTGCAACCGTGCCATAATCCTTGCTCCTGCCTATCAAAAAAGGGCGGCGCGAGAACCCCGCGCCGCCCCCGGTCATCATCACAATCTCAGAACTTGACGCCCAAAGTGGCGCCATAGGTGCGAGGCTCCAGCGCCGAGGCGAAGGACCACAGGCCCGCCACCGTGAAGGCCGCCGTGGTCGTGCGCGTATCGGCCAGATTGCGGCCAAAGACGCGGACATAGGCATCGGCGCCCTGCAGCTTGAAATTGACCGTCATGCTGGCGTCGAGCAGATCCTGGGTGGCGGTGCGCACGCGGGCGTCATTGCCGTTGACGATCACCTTGGTCACCGTGGCCCCCGACATCACCGGCGTCAGCCCGCCCAGCGAGATCTGCGAGTCGTAAGGATCGATGTGGCGCAGGCCCAGCGTTGTGACCACATTGCCGAAGCCGGTCTTGGCGGTATATTCGGCATTGACCGAGCCGGAGAACTTGGGCGCATAGATCAGATTGTTGTTTGAATAATCAAAGGGAACAATCGCCCCGCCATAGATGTTGCCCACCACAAAATTGCGGAAGTGCGAATCCATGACCGATGCGCTGGCGGTCAGCTTCAAGCCTTCCATCGGGCGCAGGGTGGCGTCCATTTCCACGCCCTTGATCGTGGCGCCGCCCACATTGCTGGTGATCGTCTGGTTGCCGGTGGGGCCGCCGGGGATAGTGGTGTTCTGCTGCATGTTCTTGTAATCGGAAATGAACCCGGCCACATTGAATTGCAGCATGCGGTTAAGCGCGTCGAATTTCGCGCCGATTTCATAGGAATCGACGGTTTCGGGCTGGAAGGGCGTGCTGGCCGTGGCCGCCGTGGCGGCGCGAGGGCTGAACCCGCCCGAACGATAGCCGCGCGACCAGCTGGCATAGAACATCATGTTGGTGTTGGGCCGATAGTCGACGCCGATCTTGGGCGTGAATTTGGAAAAGCCGCGCTTGCCCGAGCCCACCAGACCGGTGCTGGCAAAGCTGTTGGTCAATTGCTTTTCGTCATGGCTCCAGCGGCCGCCAAACGAAATGCGCCACTTGTCGGCCACCGCCCAGTTGAAGTCGCCAAACAGGGCATAGCTCTCGGTCTTGCCATAGACGCTTTGGGCGTTGGTATCGAAAACGCAGGGCGGCGTTGTCGGGCTGAAGCCGAACACACGCGAGCATTGGGTCAGATTATAGTTCGAGGTGAAGTAATAGACCCCGGCGACATAATCGAAGCCATCAAACAATTTGCCCGCGCCGCGCAATTCCTGGCTGATTTGCGTATAACGCTGGCGGCGGTCAACGTAATAAAGATCGGTCGAGGAACCATCGAAGTCCTGCGTCTGATATTCCTTGGTATGGCGCCAACCCGTGATCGAGGTCAGTTTGATCCCGCCGACATCATAATTCATTTCCAGCGTGGCAGCGGGGGCTTGGTAATTGCTGGTCGCGCTCTGGCCAAAGGTGGTGTAAATATCGGTGGTGGTGTTGCGGTTGCATTGGTTGGCCGGTTCATAGGAACAGAACAGCTCGCTGCTGTTCGCGATATTGGCCACCACAGGGTCGAAATTCTGCGTGGTGTTTTCCAGCGTCAGGATCGCGTCAAAGCTGGAATTTTCAGGGCGATAGCGCAGGGCCGCGCCGAAATTGTCGCTCTTGCTCCACCCGCTGGGCTGTTTGGTGGTGACGTTATTGTAAAAGCCGTCGGTCTGATTGTGGAAATACCAGAACTTGGCGCCCAAAGATGAACCATTGCCGACATTGACCACCGCCTTGGCGTTCCATGTGTTCCACTGGCCATATGAGCCTTCGACCTTGACGCCGTTCTTCATCGTCGGCTTGGTGCGGCGAATGTTGATGACCCCACCGATAGTGTTGGCGCCAAACAGCGTGCCCTGCGGCCCGCGCAGCACTTCGAGCTGTTCGATGTCGAAAGCATCCTGCAACTGGCCCGTACTGGTGCCGATGGTCACGCCATCCACCACCACGCCCACCGTCGGGGTCTGGCTCTTTTCGATGTCGGCATAGGTCAGGCCGCGGATCGAAAGATTGGCCGCCTGGCCGCCCGAATTCTGCTGGGTGATCAAAAGGCCGGGCGCCGCCCCGGTCAAATCGCCGATATTGGCCGAAGCCTTGTTTTCCAGCATGCCCGCATTGATCGCGGTGATCGCTACGGGGGTGGTCTGCAGAGTTTCGGACCGGCGGCGTGCGGTCACGATGATGGCGTTGGAATCGACCGGCATCTGCGCGGCGGCCTGCGCTGTTCCGGCCTGTTGCGCCGACGCCGCCATGGGCGCCCCGGCCAGACACGAACCAATCAATAAGCCGCTCATGGCGCGCTTTGCAAAGATGCTCTGCATGTCCTTCCTCTCCGTGGATTATCGCGAAGGGGTATGCCCCTTTCCGTCCACGGCAACCTAAGCTCGGTAAGGCAAACGAACCTACTGCAACAAATCATAGGTGCATGCAGACAGGTTTGGTCCACATTCCGCCCAACGAGAGGAGAGCTTATGCCCCAACCTGAAAACCGCCGATTTCTCTTGGTGAAACGCCCCGTTGGCACGCCCTTGCGCGATGATTTTCAACTGGTGCGCGAGGCCGTGCCCGATGCGCCCGATGGCGGCATGGTGGTGCGTAACCGCTTCATTTCGCTCGATCCGGCCCAGCGCGGATGGATGGATGACGCGCCCAGCTATATGCCGCCGATCGCGCTGGGCGATCCGGTGCGCGCCACAACGGTGGGCGTGGTCGAGTCCTCGCGCAATCCTGATTTTCAGCCCGGTGACTGGGTGCTGGGGCTGAACGCCATCGAAGATTTCTCGGTAGCGTTGCCCGGCGGCTTCACCAGCCGGATCGATGTGGGGATCGTTGACCGGCCCTCGCGCTATCTCTCGGCGGTGGGCGCGGTGGGGCTGACCGCCTATTTCGGCCTGCTCGACGCCGGAGCGCCCCAACCGGGCGAGACGGTGCTGGTGACAGGGGCGGCAGGCGCGGTCGGCTCGATGGTGGGCCAGATCGGCAAGATCATGGGGATGCGGGTGATCGGCATTGCCGGGGGCGCCGAGAAATGCCGCCGCCTGGTTCAGGATTACGGCTTTGATGCGGCCATCGACTACAAGGGCAAATCACAGGATGCCATCGCCGCCGAAATCGCCGCAGCGGCGCCCCAGGGCATTAACATTCTGTTCGAAAATGTCGGCGGCGCGGTGATGGATGCGGCCATGCTCAATCTGGCCCTGCACGCCCGCGTGGTGCTGTGCGGCCTCATCAGCGAATATAACAGCGCGCAAAAGGTGGGCATGCGCAACCTGTGGCAGGTGATTGTCAAACAGGCCACCATCAAGGGCTTTCTGATCGCCGCCTATGTCCCCCGCTTTGCCGAAGGCGGCGCCCGGATCGCCCAATGGATCGCCGAGGGCAAATTGCGCGTCGACGAGGATGTCCAGCATGGACTGGACAATGCCTATGACGCCTTCATGCGGCTGTTTTCGGGGGCCAACACCGGCAAACTGGTGCTGGAGGTCGATTGATGGCGGGGCGGCTCGACGGGCGCTGCGGCCTTGTCACGGGCGCGGGGTCGGGCATTGGGGCGGCCACCGCCCGGCGCCTGCGACAGGACGGCGCGCAGGTGCTGACGGCGGATCTGCGGGGCGAGGTTGACCTGCTGCTCGATGTGACCGCGCGCGATGCGGGCAAGGCCCTGATCGAGGCGGCGATGGCCCGCTTTGGCCGCCTCGATTTCGTCGTCCCCTGCGCCGGTGTCAGTGCTTTTTGCCCGCTTGCAGGGCACAGCGACGACTATTTCGAGCAGGTCATGGCGGTCAATGTCACCGCCGTCTTCCGGCTGATCCGCGACGCCGCGCCCCATTTGTGCGCCAGCCCGGCGGGGCGGATCGTCACCATCGGCTCGGTCACTTCGGCCTTTGGCGATGCGGGGCTGGTGGCTTATGGCACATCCAAACACGCGGTGCTGGGCATGACCCGCGCGCTGGCCGGCGAGCTTGGGCCCCATGGCGTCACCGCCAATTGCGTGATGCCCGGCGCCATCGACACGCCCATGACCGCGCCCGCCTTTGCCGCCATGCCCGAATATCGCACCCATTGGGAGCAAAAGGCCGCGCTGGGCCGGTTGGGCCAGCCAGAGGATATTGCCGATGTCATCGCCTTTTTGCTGAGCGATGACGCGCGCTTTGTCACCGGGCAGGGATGGATGGTGGACGGCGGGGCGATGACGCGGATGTGATCGCCCCGCCCTCTGTCAAACTGGCCCGCTCAGAACTGCACCCGTTTGGTATAGCCGCCATCGACCACGATGTTGGTGCCCGTGGTATAGGACGAGGCGTCGCTGGCCAGAAAGACCACGGTGCGCGCCACGTCTTCGGGCCCGCCCCAGCGGCCGAGCGCAAATTGCGCCTGGGTGGCATCGTAAAGTTCGGGCATCGCCCCTTCGATCGCCTCCCAATTGCCGCCGGGGAATTTGATCGGGCCGGGCGAAACGGCATTCACCCGGATGCCCTTTGGCCCCAGCGCCTGACTGAGCTGTCCGGCATAGACGATCAATGCCCCTTTGAGCGCATTATACCCCTGCGGCACGATAAAGGTTTCCAGCCCCGCCGTGCTGGCGGTGATGACAATGCTGCCCGCGCCCGATGCGGCCAGATGGTCTTCGAACACCTCGACCCCGATGACCGCGCCCATGATGTCGTAATCAAGGCCCTTTTGCCAATCGCCGGTCGCGCCCGCGCCGCTGGTCGAAATCATCGGCACAAAGATGTCGCAGCCGCCCAACGCATCAGCCGCACCTGTCAGCCACGCACGATAGGCATCATGACCCGCCTCCATGTCAAAGGCCGAGCCGAACACCTTGCCGCCATGCTTTTCAAGAGCCGCCACAGTTTCGGCCACCTGATCGGGGTTGCGCGAACAGAAGGCGACATCGGCCCCCTCGGCGGCGAACAATTCGACGCTGGCGCGGCCGATACCCCGGCTGCCCCCGGTCAGAATGACCTTTTTGCCCTTCAGTCCCAGATCCATTTTGCACATCCTCTTTGCCGCGCCACACCAGCGCCGGTGATGGGATGACCTTGCGCATCCCCTCCCGCCGCGGCCACTCGCCTTTTGGAGAGGAATGGCAGGCGGGCCGGTGTGATAGCAAGGGGCAAGCACGATAAAACGAGAGGGTATTATGGGCCGATTGACTGGCAAGCGCGCCATCGTTCTGGGCGCGGGCAACAAGGGCAACATGGGGCAGCATATCGCCCGCCGCTTTTTGGACGAAGGCGCCCAGGTCACCGTGGCGGGCCGCAAGGAAAGCGTGCTGGCCGAATTTGCCGGGGCCAACGCCTGCCACTGGGCGGCTTGCGACATCACCAGCGCGCAGAGCCTGGCCGCGATGGCCGATGCGGCCGTGGCGGCGATGGGGGGCGTGGACATTGCCGTCAACGCCACCGGCTGGGGCCTGCTCAAGCCGTTCCTCGACACCACGCGCGAAGAATTGGATGCGATGACCGATCTGCAATATATCGGCCCCTATCAGTTTTTTCAGGCGATGATCCGCAAGATGGCCCGCAGCATGGGCGGCCAGGGCGGATCGATCATCCAGATCAGCAGCGCCACCGCCACGATCATGCTCAACGATCACGCCGCCTATATGGGCACCAAGGCGGGAACCGACCATGTCATCCGCTGTGTCGCCCATGAGTTCGGCGCCGAGGGGATACGCGCCAATTCGATTTCGCCGGGCCTGACCGAAACGCCGATGACGGCCGATGCCAAAACGGTGCCGGGCCTGTTCGACTGTTTTGTCGCGGGCTATCCGCTGGGCCGGATCGGCACCAGCGATGATATTGCCGCCGCCGCTGTGTTTCTGGCCAGCGACGAATGCTTTATGACCGGAGAGAACCTTCAGGTGAACGGCGGCCTGACCCTGCGCCGCAACCCCACGCGCGAGGAAATGGGCGCCGCGATCGCCGCCGCCACGGGGGGATAAGGCCGAACGCCGGGGGCTCTTTTCAGCCCCCAGCCTCAGCTTTTATGCGCTCGGCAATGTCGGCGCGCAGGCGGTCCTTGCGGATCTTGCCCGAAGCGGTGCGGGGCAGGCTCTCGACCCATTCAAAGCGTTCGGGAATCTTCTGTTTGGCCAGCCCGCTCTGCGCCACATGAGCGGCCAGGTCTGCCGCCTGCGCCCCGCCTTGCCCCACCACAAAGGCGCAGACCCCCTCGCCCAGACGCGGATGGGGCATGGCCACCACCGCGCAATCGGCCACGGCAGGATGGGTCAGCAGGACCTGCTCGATCTCGGTGGCGGAAATGTTTTCGCCGCCCCGGATAATCAGGTCCTTTTTGCGCCCGGTGATGGTCAAACCGCCGCGCGCATCGCGCCGTCCCAGATCACCGGTGAGAAAATATCCTTGATCATCAATGACCTCAGCGGTCTGGGCCGGATCGGCATAGCCCACCATCATCGCCGGACCCCGCGCCAGAATCTCGCCCTCCTGCCCGTCGGGCAGATCGTGGCCCGCCTCATCGACGATCCGCACCTGATAATCGACGATGCGCCCATCGGTCGCCGCCGCCAGTTCGGGGGCATCGGGCCAGCCAAAGGTGACCAGCGGCACTTCGGAGCTGCCGAAAACGCGAAAGGGGGCGCAATGGGCAAAGGCCTTGCGCGCCTTGGCGATGACTTCGGGCGCCACCGCCGCTCCGCCGCAGGCAAAGAAGCGCAAGGAGGGCAGACCATCGCCCGCCGCCAGCGCCGCATGGGCCAATTCGACCAGAAAGGGCGTCGCCGCCACGGTCCCCACCACCTGATGCCGATGGATCAGGGCAAGGGCCTCCTCGGCATTCCAGCTTTCCATCAGCACCGTCTGCGTGCCCGCCACAAAGGGCATGGCCAAGCCATTGGCATAGCCCGAAACATGCGTCACGGGCGAGGGCATCAACACCGCATCGCCCCGCCCCAACCCCCAATAGGCCGCGCTCTGTTCGATGATGCGGCCCAGCGTGGCGTGGCTGTGCAGCACGCCCTTGGGCCGCCCGGTGGTGCCCGATGTGTACAAAACCATGCTGATGCTTTGCGGATCAACGCTCTCGCGGGCCGCAGGCAAGGCCGCCCCCGCCGCGATCAAGGCGCCATAATCATCGGCCCCCTGCCCCCGCACGGTGAAAATATGCGTCAGTTCGGGCAGATCGGCCTGAACCCGGCGCGCCATGGCCAGATAGTCGATCTTGCGGAAAACATGCGGCACAAAAATCGCCGTCGCCCCGCAATCGCCCAGCATGATACGCATTTCGGTATCGCGATAGATCGGCACGATGGGGTTGAGCACCAGCCCGGAAAGCGCCGCCGCCATATTGAGCACCGCCGCCTCGCGCCAGTTGGGCAATTGGAACGCCACCACATCGCCGCGCACCAGCCCGCGCGCGCGCAGCGCCGAGGCCAGCGCCATCGCCTCGCCCCAGACCTCGGCCATGGTCATCGCGCCCTGCGGGTCGATCAGGCACAGATCATCGCTGCGGCTCTGCGCCCAGTCCTGCGCGCGGTCGGCAATCGTGCGGTCCGGCCACAGGCCGTCGGCGGCAAAGGCGCGCTGATGAGGGGCCGGCACCTCTGGCCAGAGCCGGGGAGTTTTGTTGCAGTTGCCCATGAACCTCTCTCGTTATCGGCGCCATTGTGGGGCGGGGTGGCGGCCCTGTCCACTTGGCAAAAGGGTGAGGGCAAAAGAGTGAGGAACCTGTCACCTGTCCCAGCTTGGCAGCCCCTTGCGCCTGCGGCAGTCTGTCAGCCGAAAACCCCGTTTGAGGGAGGAGAGGATTGATGAGCACCCATAAGGTGGACCGCCGCCAGCGCATTGGCGATGTCGCGGAAATCATGCTGGATTACGTGGAACACAAAACCACCTATCAGGCCCAAACGACCGCCAGGGTGCGCACCGCCAGCTATACCGACCCCGACCAGTGGAAGGCGGAGATCGAGCTGATCTTTCGCCGCGTGCCGCTGATGCTGGGCTTTACCGCCGAAATGCCCCATCCAGGCGATTTCAAGGCGATGGAGGCCATGGGCCTGCCCGTGCTGATCAGCCGCGACAAGAGCGGGCAGGTGCGCGCCTTTCTCAACGTCTGCTCGCATCGCGGGGCGCCGGTGGCCGCCGAGGGGCGGGGCAATTGCGCGCGCTTCATCTGCAAATATCACGGCTGGACCTATGCGCAGGACGGCAAGCTTATCGGCCTGTCGGAAGCGGCGACCTTTGGCGATGTGGACCGGGCGGGTCTGGCGCTGCGCGCGCTGCCTTGCGAGGAACGGGGCGGCATGATCTTCGTCTGCCTTACGCCCAATGCGCCGATGGATCTCGATCACTATTTTCAGGGCTTTCTGGAAGATTTCGAGGCGGTTGATTTTGCCAATTGGGCCTATCTGGGCAGCCGGGTGATCGAGGGGGCCAATTGGAAGATCGCCTTTGACGGCTATCTCGAAGGCTATCACTTCGCCTCGCTGCACCCCAACACCATCGAGCCGCGCACGCCCTCCAACCGCACCTTCTATGAAGGTTTCGGCCCTTCGATGCGCATCGGCTTTCCCCAGCATCGCATTGCCGAGGCGCTGAAGGACATTCCGCGCGACCAATGGGGCGATCAGGAAAACAACGGCTTTGATTTCGTGCGGATTCTCTTTCCCAATGTCTCGGCCTTTCTTGCGCCCGAAATCACCCAGGTCGCCCAGCTTTTCCCCGGGCCGACACCGGACAAAAACCGCACCGTGCTGCATTATCTGCGCCGCGACCCGATCCGCGATGATGCCGACCGCGAAAGCGTGGAAAGCATGATGAATTTCTTCCGCGATGTGACCTATCAGGAAGATTACGTCATCGGTATGGAGATCCAGAAAGGGCTGGAAAGCGGCGCCCATGACAATCTGACCTTTGGCCGCAACGAGCGGGGCAACCAATATTTCCACGAATGGCTCAACTGGTATCTGCAGGACGATCCGACCCTGCCCGAACCGGTCATGTGAACCACGCCCCTCACCGCCCGGCCAAGCAAACGGAACAAAGCATCCCATGACGCTGCAAGACAACAAATCGCGCTATTCGCCCGAATTCGATGTGGCCATGCGCGGCGACACGATCACGGCGGACCGTTATATCTCGCCCGAATGGATGAAGAAGGAACACGCCAATCTCTGGCCCAAGGTCTGGCATCTTGGCGGCATGCTCGCCGAGCTGGAGGAGGAGGGCGACTTTATCCGCCATGATTTCGGCAAGGAATCGGTCATCATGGTCCGCCAGGGCGATGATACGATCCGCGCTTTCTACAACTCCTGTCCGCATCGCGGCAACCGGCTGGTGCTGGGCGATGCGGGCCATATGCCGCGCATCACCTGCGGCTATCACGGGTGGCAATTCACCCCCGACGGCGTGCTGGCCAAGGTGCAGGATCCGGATGATTTCCCCGATGGCAATCCCTGCGGCAAGGTCCATCTCTCATCTTTGCGCTGCGAGACATGGGGGCCTTTCGTGTTCTGGTGCATGGACGATGATGTCCCTCCCTTACGCGAATGGATGGCGCCGCTGCAGGACCGTCTGGCCAATTACGGCCTCGACAATTGGGTGCGGGTGCTCAAACTTTCATGCGATGCCGATTTCAACTGGAAGATCATCCGCGACAATTTCAACGAGAGTTATCACCTGCCCACCATCCATCCCGAACTGGCCACCTTTATCAACGATGGCCTGCCCACCACCTTGTTCGAGATGTATGAGAGCGGGCATAATTCGATGTGGATGATCGGCCATCAGGCCACCACCCGCGTCGATTATCACAGCGCCGAAGTGCCCGCGCCGCTGGATGACATTGCCCGCGCATGGGGGATCGACCCGGCCGATTACAACGGCCACACCGGCGACATCCGCGCCGCCGTGATCGAGGCCAAGCGCCGCCTGGGTCCGGAGCGCGGCTATACGATGTATGCCGATATGACCGACCAGCAATTGGTGGACTATTTCCACTGCACGCTGTTCCCCAATCTCACGCTGACCATGTCGCCCGAACAGTTGCAGGTTTTGCGCACCGAACCGCATCCCACCGACCCGGAAAAGTGCATTTTCCAGCATTGGGTGCTGATGCCGCCGATCAAGGGGATGAAGGAAGTGGCCACGCCCATCGGCAATGTGCCTCTCCGCCATGACGCGGTGGTGCGCCACAGCAAATATGGTGACGGCGTCTCGCTGGGCTTTGTCGCCGATCAGGATCTTTCGATCGGCACGACCCAGCAACAGGGGCTCAATTCGCGCGGCTTCAAGGGCTGCTTCCTGCCCGCGCAGGAAAAGCGCATCCAGCGGTTTCACGAATTGCTCAACGATTATGTCGAGGGGCACCGATGACCTGCCCGCCCTCCGAACGCTTCGCCATTGCTGATCTGGTTACCGCCTATGCGCTGGCGGTGGACCGGATCGGCGATGCCGATGGGGTGGCCGCGCTGTTTGCTCACGATGGCGTCTATGACCTCTCGGCATTGGGCATGGGAGAAATCGCCGGGCGCGAGGGGGTGCGTGCGTTTTTTGTCGATGCCTTTGCGGGCATGGCGCAAAATGCCCATTTCATTAGCAACCTGTCGGTGTCGGCCTATGACCCGGCCGGGTCCGCGCAGGTCCAGGCCCATGGCCATGCCTTCAGCCTCGGCAAGGATGGCAATCTGCTGGAGGTCAAAGCGCGCTATGCCTTTGATCTGGTGCGGCGGGGCGATGGCTGGCTGATCGCGCGGCTTGGCATGGCGATGCTCCTGCCCCCGGTGGTCACGCCGCAAGGTTGACCAAAAAGGCCCGGCAGGATCATCCCGCCGGGCCTTTTCCTTTCAGCTCATGCAATAACCGCCATCCATCATAAACTCGCTGCATGTGACAAAGCTGGCCGCATCCGAACACAGGTAAACCACCCCACCCGCCATTTCCTCGGGCCGCCCCAGCCGCCCGATGGGATGGGCCGCCACCACGCCCTGCATCGAAGCCTCAATCGAAGGCACCGCGCCCAGATCGACATAGCGCTGCATGATGGATTGCAGCATCGGCGTGTCGATCCCGCCGGGATGGACGCTGTTGGCGCGGATATTATAGCCCAACGCGGCAAATTCGGCGCCCATGCATTTGGACAGCATTTTGACCGCCGCCTTGCTGGTGCAATAGGCCCCGTTGAACGGCGCGCCCTTGATCCCGCCCACGCTGGAAAAATTGACGATCGAGGCGCCGCTCGCCCGCGCCTTGCCGCCCTCTTTCAACATGGGCAGCAGGGTCTGCACGCCCACGATCACGCTTTCGACATTGACCTGATGGATGCGGCGCCATTCCTCCAGCGGGGTTTCCTCGATGCTGGCCACGATGCTGATCGCGGCCACATTGACCAGAGCATCGAGACGACCATATTCGCGCGCCACCAGATCGGCCACCGCCTGCCAGTCGCCCACATCGGTGACATCATGGGCCAGCGCGTGATCGGCCCCGACATCGCCGGGCGCCACCATGTCGGTGGCCACGACGGTTGCCCCGGCCTCCTTCATCGCGCGCACGACCTCACGCCCGATCCCGCCCCGCGCGCCGGTGACCACCGCCACCACATTGTTCAGCGAAATGCTCATCGACCCAACTCCTATTGCGCGGTCCAGCCGCCATCGACCACCAGTTCGGCCCCGGTGACATAGCTGGCGTCCGCGCTGGCCAGAAACGCGGCCGGTCCGGCCAGTTCGGACGGTTCGGCAAGGCGGCCGATGGGTGTTGCCTTCTCCATCGCGGCCACCAGGTCCTCCGTCTTCTGGGCAAAACCCTTGTCCACCCAACGCTGAAACCCGGCGTTGAGCAGCGGCGTTTTGACAAAGCCGGGGTGGAGCGAATTGGCGCGGATCGGCATACGCTTGCTGGCAAATTCGATGGCGATGCCCTTGGTAAACAGGCGCACCGCGCCCTTGCTGGCATTATAGGCTGAGACTTCGGAATAGCCGACCAACCCCATGATCGAACTGATGTTGATAATACTGGCCCCGCCCGCGACACCGGCCCCGCTCTGCGCCATCAACGGCACCAGCGCCCGCGTGCCCAGAAACACCCCGTCGACATTGACCGCCATGATCCGCCGCCACGCCTCAAGGCTCAGCGTCTCCACCGCGCCCGTCAGGTCGATACCGGCATTGTTGACCAGAATATGCGCCGCGCCATAGGTGTCGCGCATATGGTCGGCAATGCCCTGCCACGACGCCTCGTCGGTGACATTGGCGCTGATATAGGCGGCCTTCTCGCCCAGAGCGGCGATGGTCTCGCCCACCGCCTCGCTGCCTGCCGCGTCCAGATCGGCGATCAGAACCTGCGCGCCCTCCTCGACAAACCGCCTCGCAATGGCCAGGCCGATGCCCCGCAAACCGCCGGTGACCAGCGCCACCCGCCCTTCCAGTCTTGCCATCGTCAAACTCCCATCATGCCGGCGGTGGTGGCACCGTCGATTGTGATTTCCGCGCCCGACACAAAAGCCGCCTCATCGCTGGCCAGATAGGCCACAAGCCCCGCCACTTCCTCGACCCGCGCCATGCGGTTGAGCGGCGCCATGCCTTCGTAGATGGCGCGGACCGCCGCCGGATCGGGCATGCTTTCCATGATGTTGCGGATAAGGTCGGTTTCCACGACGCCGGGCAGAATGGCATTGACGCGGATGCGATATTTCTTTTGCCCGCAATAGACCGCCGCCGATTTGGCAAGCGCCACCACCGCCGCCTTGGTGGTCGAATAGGTGACATAATTGCCCAGCGGCCTTGCGGCATTCATGCTGGAATTGATGATGATCGAGCCGGTCGCGCCCTCGTTTCTGGCCATGGCGCGGATCGCATGCTGCACGGTCAGCATCACCCCGGTCTGGTTGATACCAACCAGCCTGCTCCATGCCTCGATGGACACATCCTCGATGCTGGCGTCGCCCTGTTCGGTGCCCGCATTGGCAAAGGCGATGTCGAGCCGGCCATAGGCCTCGATCACCCGCTCGATCAGCGCGGGCCAAGCCGCGGCATCCTCGACGCGGTGGCTGACGAACAATCCGCCGACCTGCGCGGCCAGCACCTCGCCAATGTCCGCCTTCGATCCGGTAAAGACCACTTTGGCCCCTTCGGCGGCCAGACGCCGCACCGCGCCCGCGCCGATCCCGCTGGTTCCGCCCGTCACAAGCGCAACTTTTCCTTCCAGCCTGCTGGCCACTGATCGCTCTCCTTGGATTATGCTCTTGGGCCCATCATGCCCGATTAACGCGCGGGCGAAACCTATGCTTTCGGCAAGGTGACTTGCCCCCTTTGGCCATAATAGACCATGATCGGCACAACAGCCGGGCGCGCGCGACCCGGCACGAGAGGACAGGACGGCAAACCACCATGGCGGACAGCGACCCCACCACCACCCGTATCAAACCCACTCCTGAAAGCTGCGGCCTGCCGGTGTCCGAGGGCATCAGCTGGCTGGAACTGATGGCGCAGGATTCGCGCCCCGCCCCCGATGTGCTGACCACGCCCTCCTATCAGAACCGGGGCAGCAGGCCTTTGGCCGCCGCGCGCTATACCAGCGAGGATTTTGCAAGGCTGGAGCGCGAGCGCATGTGGCCCCGCGTCTGGCAATTTGCCGCGCGCGAAGAAGACCTGCCCGAAGCGGGGGATTATGTCGTTTATGAAAACGCGGGCCGATCCTTCCTGATCTCGCGTCAGGATGATGGTTCGGTGCGGGCCATGCATAATGTCTGCCTGCATCGCGGGCGCAAATTGCGCACCGAGGATGGCCATGCCGACCGCTTCGTCTGCCCCTTCCACGGCTTTGCCTGGAACAAGGACGGCAGTTTCAACCACATGCCCTGCAAATGGGATTTCGCCCATCTGGAGGAGGCTAACCTCTCGCTGCCCCCGGTCGAGGTCGGCCAGTGGGGCGGCTATATCTTCCTGCGCGAGGAGCCGGGCGGACAGACGCTTGAGGAATACCTCGCCCCCCTGCCCGAACATTTCAAACGCTGGCGGCACGAGGAATGCACCACCGTCATGTGGGTGGGCAAAGAGGTGCCCGCCAATTGGAAAGTGACCGCCGAGGCCTTTATGGAGGCATGGCACACCATCGTCACCCATCCCCAGCTTCTGCCCTTCACCGGCGATTGCAACAGCGCCTATTGGACATGGGGCGATCATGTGAACGTCAATCTGGTGCCCTTTGGCATCATGTCGCCCCACCTTGACCCCGCCGCCCACAACCAGCAGTGGATCGTGGACGAATTTGTCAAATATAACGGCCGCAGCGGCGACAATTACGAAGGGGGCAGCGATCCCTATTACGTCTCTGTGCCCGAGGGCATGACCGCGCGTGCGGCGCTGGGCGCCAAGATGCGCGCCGCCTACACCGCCCAGACCGGCTATGACCATGAGGACGCCACCGACGCCGAACTGCTCGACGCGCTGGTCTATAATGTGTTCCCCAATTTCGCGCCCTGGGGCGGGTTCATGCCCAACATCGTCTATCGCTGGCGGCCCGGCAAAACGCCCGACACCTGCATCATGGAGGTCCGCATCCTGATGCGCGTGAAGAAGGGCGAAAAGCATCCCCGCGGCGTGCCGATGAAATTCCTGCGGCTGGACCAGAAATGGACCGAGGCGCCCGAACTGGGCATTCTGGGCGATGTGTTCGAACAGGATATGGACAATCTGCCCTTTGTGCAGGAAGGGCTGCATGCCTCGAAAAACGGCATCGTCAATCTGGGCAATTATCAGGAAATCCGCCTGCGCCAGTTTCAACAGACGCTCGACCGCTATCTGGACATTCCCGAGGGCAGCGACGGGAAGCAGGCATGAGCGAGGGCATCAGCGAGGCGCATCCCAGACGCATCAATTGCGTGCTGATCTGCGGCGGTGTGTGGCATGACATGGACTTTGCCCGGCTTGAACTGCTCAAGCTGCTGGGCGAGGATCCGGCCATCCGCACCCGCGTGTTCGAGGATTATGAGAACATCGCCGCCATCGAGGCGGCCGACATCCTCATCACCTACACCTGCGACGTCACCCCGTCTCTCGCGGCGCAGGAGGCGCTGAAAGGCTGGCTGGAGCGGGGCGGGCGGTGGTATGCGCTGCACGGCACCAATTCGGTGCTGCGGCTGCTCTCCGATGGGCCGAATGCGGGCCTGTGGGACGCACCGCGCTGGGCGCCGCTGTTCATGGATCTGCTGGGCAGCCAGTTCATCAGCCACCCGCCCATCGCCCCCTACCTTGTCGAGGTGGCCGATCCCCGGCATCCGTTGGTCGCGGGGGTCGAACCTTTTGAGACTACCGACGAGCTGTACCATCTCGAAACCCACGGCGATCTGCATGTCCTGCTCGACACCGCCTGCACCGAGCCGGGCACGGGCTTTGTCGAGGCCGATGGCGCGCCGGGGCGCCATCCGGTGTTTTATATCAAGGATCATGGCCGGGGCGCGGTGCTTTATCTGACGTTGGGCCATTGCCGGGGCCATTATGACCTGCAACCCATGCTCGACTGGTGGCCCAGTGTCGATCGCTGCGCGTGGGATCTGCCGGTGTTTTATGATCTGCTGCGCCGGGGGCTGGGCTGGCTCAAAGAACCGCTGGCCGCATAAAATCCAAGGGCCGGTGAGCATCCTCACCGGCCCTTTGTTTCAGGCCGCCTCCTGCGCATAGCGGTCAAGCTGGGCCAGCGGACTTTCCGGCCAGCGCGAGAGCAGCACCAGCCGTTTGTGGCCATGACCAATCGAGAGTTCGTCGGTCACGCCCATGCCGCCGTGGAACTGGATCATGTCATGGCCCAATTCGACCGAGACCTGGCTGATAAAAGCCCGCGCGCCGTGGACGGCCTGCGCAAACCCATCCTGCCCCTCGGCCACCAGTGCCGAATTGATCAGCGCCTTGCTCTGCTCCAGCGCGGCATAATGGGCGACCATCCGGTGCTGGATCGCCTGAAACCGGCCCAGCGCGGTGTTGAACTGGCTGCGTGTGCGCAGATATTCGAGCGATTCATCAAAGATGCGCTGCATCACGCCCACCGCCTCGGCCGCGCGGGCCAGATCGGCCAGAGGCATGATCGCATCGAGGAGTTCCAGACCGCCATTCAGCCGATGGCCGGCGGGCGCATCATCAAAGCGCAGCAATCCGGCCACACTGCCGTCGATCATCCGCCACGGCGTGATCGACAGGCCCGGCGCATCAGCCGCTACCAGATAAAGCCCTACCCCCTGCTCGTCGGCGGCGCTGACGATGAAGGCGTCGGCGCCAATGGCGGCGGGCACGCAATGCTTTTCGCCGCTGATGCGCATGTCCCTGGCCGTGGTGGCCACGGTGCGCGCGGCCTCGGCATGGGCCAGCGCGACGCGGCGGCGACCGGCGCAGAGATCCTCGGCCCATGGCCCGGCCAGCGACTCATCGGCCCCCGCCAGCAGCAGCCGCGCGCCCACCAGCACGCTTTCGCACAAAGGCTCGACCACCAGCCCCCGGCCCAGCGCCATGAACAGCGTGACCATCGCCCCCGCCGTCAATCCCAGCCCGCCATGTTCGGTCGAAACGGGCGCCGCCATCAAGCCGAATTCGGCCAGCATATCCCAGTTTTCCTGACTGAAACCATGGGGTTGCGCCTGATAGGCGCGGCGGCGCTCAATGTCATAGCGCTCGGCCGCAAAGCGGTCGGCCAGAGCCTCAAGCATCATCTCTTCTTCGCTGAGATTGAAATTCACGGTTTTGCTCCCTTGGACAATAATCTAGCACTACCGACAGGCCAAAAACGCTGCGAAAAAGGCTAGGATGCCTCAACGCCCGAACAAAAGAAGGCAAAGCGAAATGGTACTGGAGATGGATGCCCCAAGCCTTGAATGGGTTGACGCCGTGCGAATCGCATCGCCCGACCAGATCCGCCCTGCAGCCGAGGCCCTCAACCGCATCGCGCTGGATTGCGGGATGCAGGTCGCCCCGGCCCACAACATTGCCGACAAGCGCACCCCTGTGGACACCGAGGGCAATGTGCTGGCCCGCGACGTGTTTGGCTGGACCAGCGACAAGGCATGGTGGCGCAACCCGCGCATCGCGCTGGATTCGCCGATCACCTCGGCCTGCCGCTTTGAAAGCGAGCCGTTCTGGCTCAATGAAAAAGGCTTTCACACAAGGCAGGCCAACCGCTATCTGAGCGGCATTGATCTGAGCAATTTCGAAGCGCGCGCCATGACCAGGGCCGCCATTGTCGTCCCGGTTCATCTGCCCTTTGGCCAGATCGGCGCGGTGTCGTTCAACCCGCTGGACCAATCGATCACCGATCTTGGCGACATGTTTGAACGCTATGGCGACATTTTCGGCCTGCTGAGCCGCACCTTCATCGCCAGCTATGTCAACACGATGGGGCTGGCTCAGGCGCTGCCCGCCAAATCGCGCCTGTCCAAGCGCGAGGTGGAATGCCTGCGCTGGGCCGCGATCGGCAAGACTGATCTGGAAATCAGCATGATCATCGGCCGCAGCCGGGCCACGGTGCGTTTCCACATCCACAATGCCTCGATCAAGCTGGACGCCGTCAACCGCAGCCAGACTGTCTTCAAGGCGGCGCAACTGGGTTATATCTCGCTGCATAAATGATCGCGGCGCCGACTTGGCAATCTTGTTGGCCCCACACCGCATCGGTGCTGGGGCCGCTGGCTGTGTCGCCATGGAGGCTCGGCCCAACAGGCCTGAAAATTGTCTCAGCCTAGCGTTTTGAAGAGTCGCCAGCGGGCGCATCGGGGCGCTTTATCCGGACATAAGGAATCAACGGAAACCAAGAGGAGAGCCACCCTGTCAGCCGACGCACCCCTGTTTATGCCTGATGCCCCGCTGCATCTGATGGGCGGACGCCATCGGCAGACCGGGCGCGTGACCTTTCCCTATCCCGGCGATGGGCCCGGCGCCGAGTTCGATCCGGTGGCCCTGCCCACGCGCGGCACAGTCTGGTCCTATACGATCCAGCGGTTTCGCCCCAAAACCCCGCCCTATGCCGGGCCGGAGGCCTTTGAACCATGGGCGCTGGCCTATGTCGAATTGCCCGGCGCGGTGATTGTCGAGGCGCGTCTGGTGGGCGTTGATCTGGACGCGATCCGCATCGGCATGGCGGTCGAGCTGACCCGCGTGGCGCTTGACCCGGCCGCGCAGGACCCGTTCTGGCTCCCCGCCTTTTGCCCGGAGGCCGCACAATGAGCGCGGCCACCAATGTCTGCATCATCGGCATCGGCATCCACCCCTTTGGCCGCACCGATGGTGTATCGGGGCTGGATCAGGGCGCCCATGCGGTACGCGCCGCGCTGGCCGATGCGGGCGTGGCGTGGGGCGATGTCCAATTTGCCTATGGCGGATCGGATGCGGCGGGCAATCCCGACACGATGGTAGACCGGCTCGGGTTGACCGGGATGCAGTTCATCAACGTCAGGAATGGCTGCGCCACGGGCGGATCGGCGCTGTTTTCCGCGCAAATGGCCATTCGCTCCGGCGAATTTGAACTGGGGCTGGCGGTCGGCTTTGACAAGCATCCGCGCGGCGCTTTCAACGCGCTGCCCGCCGAATATAATCTGCCCGAATGGTATGGCGCGGCGGGCTATATGGTCACAACGCAATTCTTCGCGGCCAAGATCATGCGCTATATGCACCTTTATGGCATCAGCCGCCGGACGCTGGGGCTGGTGGCGCAAAAGGCCTTTGCCAATGGGGTGCATGCCCCCCATGCCTGGCGGCGCGAAGAGGTGGCGCTCGACACCATCCTGAACGCGCCGATGGTCTCGGACCCTTTCACCAAATATATGTTCTGCTCGCCGGGCGAAGGCGGGGTGGCGCTGGTTTTGGCCAGCGAGAAGAAGGCGCGCGAATTGGGCATTCGCCCGATCCATCTGGCCGCGGCCACCATGCGCACCCGCCCCCCGGCCAGCTTTGAGGTCTTTGCCCCCAGCATCGAGATCGGCGGCGGGGTCAACACCGCCACCCGCCTTGCCGCCGCCGCCGCGTTTGAAAAGGCAGGCATTGGCCCCGGCGAGATCGATCTGGCCCAATTGCAGGACACCGAGGCAGGCGCCGAAATCATGCACATGGCCGAAAACGGCTTTTGCGCCGATGGCGATCAGGAGCAATGGATCGCCGAGGGGCGCACCGCCATCGGCGGCGGCCTGCCGGTCAACACCGACGGCGGCTGCCTTGCCTGCGGCGAACCGATCGGCGCGTCGGGCCTGCGGCAGGTCTATGAAAATGCCGTCCAATTGCGGGGGCTTGGCGGGGGGCGACAAGTCCCCGGCGCCCCGCGCACCGCCTACAGCCACGTCTATGGCGCCCCCGGCGTCTCGGCCGTCACCATTTTGCACACATAGAGCCGCCATGAACCTTGAACTCACCCCCGAAGAACTGCGTTTCCGCGAAGAGGTCCGCGCGTTTCTGGCCGCGCATCTGACGACGCAAATCCGCGAAGGCGCGGAGGCCACCCCGTCGGTTTTTGTCGAGCCCGACATCGGTCAGGCGTGGAATGCCATTCTGCACAAGCAGGGTTGGCTGGCCTATCAATGGCCCAAGGAATATGGCGGCACGGGCTGGAGCCCGGTACAGCGCTATATCTTTGAAAAGGAATGCGCCGAGGCGGGCGCGCCCAATCTGACCGTGCTGGGGCTGAAGCTGGTGGCGCCGGTCATCTATACGTTCGGCACGGCCGAGCAAAAGGCCCATTATCTGCCCCGCATCCTGTCGGGCGAGGATTATTGGTGTCAGGGCTTTTCGGAACCGGCCAGCGGGTCGGATCTGGCCAGCCTGCAATGCCGCGCGGTGCGCGATGGCGACAAGTATATCCTCAACGGGTCCAAGATCTGGACCACGCATGCCCATTGGGCCAACCGGATGTTCTGTCTGGCCCGCACCGATGCCAGCGGGCACAAAAGCACCGGCATTTCCTTCCTGCTGGTCGATATGAACCAGCCGGGGATTTCGGTGCGCCCGATCCTGACGCTGGCGGGCGACCATGAGGTCAATCAGGTGTTTCTGGAGGATGTCGTCGTTCCCGTTACCGACCTTGTCGGCGAAGAAGGCGATGGGTGGAAGCTGGCCAAGTTTCTGCTGGAAAACGAGCGGGGCGGGTCGTGCCATGCGCCCAAGCTGGCCTATGACCTGCGCCGGATTTGCACCGATGCGGCCGATCAACCCGATGGGGCGGGCGGCGTGATGGCCCATAATGCCGACTGGCGCCGCCGGGTGGCGCGCGCGCGGCTGGGGGTTGAATCGCTGGAGATGATCGAGCTGAAAATCCTGTCCGAAATCGCGCAGGGTCAGGCGCCGGGGCCGCAGACCTCGCTGGTCAAGCTGCTGGCGTCAAACCTGCGGCAGGAAATCGACCTTCTGGCGATGGATCTGCTGGGCTTGGCGGGGCTGGAACTGGACATGCGTCGTCCGCTCTATGGCCCCGACGCCCCGACGCCCGTCCACAATCGCCAGACCCAGGTTGCCGCCGCCCGCTATCTCAACAGCCGGGCATGGACCATTTTTGGCGGCACCAACGAGGTGCAGGCCAGCATCATCGCCAAGACGGTGCTCAACCTCTAGCCTGCCGAACAGAACAACAAAACGCCGGGAGCCGGAAATGCAATTGAGCCGAGAAGCCCTGCTGGCCGCCTATCGCCAGATGAAGATCATCCGCGAATTTGAAGAGCGGCTGCATGTCGAAATCCAGACCGGCGAGATTGCCGGTTTCACTCACCTTTATTGCGGTCAGGAGGCCGTGGCGGTGGGCGTATGCGAACATCTCTCGCCCGCCGACAAGATCGTTTCGACCCATCGCGGCCATGGCCATTGTCTGGCCAAGGGATGCGATGTGAATGACATGATGAAGGAAATCTGGGGCAGCCGCGAGGGCCTTTGCAAGGGCAAGGGCGGGTCGATGCACATTGCCGATGTGACCAAGGGCATGTTGGGGGCCAATGGCATTGTGGGGGCGGGCGCGCCGATTGCGGTCGGGGCGGCGCTGGCCTCGCGCGTCGATGGACCGGGGCCGGACGGCTTGAAAATCGCCATCGCCTTTTCCGGCGACGGCGCCTGCAATCAGGGCACGACCTTTGAGGCGATGAACCTTGCCGCCGTGACCAAAGCGCCGTGCATTTTTGTTTTCGAAAACAACCACTATTCCGAACATACCGGCGTATCCTATGCGGTGGGCACCAATCAGGACATCGCCAGTCGCGCCGAAGCCTTCGGCATGAAGGCATGGCGCGCGGACGGCACCGATTTCTTTGCCGTCCATGACACGATGCGCGAGGTGCTGGATTATGTGCGCGCGGGCCATGGCCCGGCGGCGGTCGAATTCGACACCGAGCGCTTTTTCGGCCATTTCGAGGGCGACCCCCAGCGCTATCGCGGCCCCGGCGAACTCGACCGTATCCGGGCCACGCGCGATTGCCTCACCCGGTTCCGCGCCTCGGTAAAAGGCGCCGGCCTGCTCTCGGACGCCGATCTGGACGCGGTGGACGATGATGTGATGGCCGCCATCGAAGGGGCCGTGGCCGCCGCCCGCGCCGCCGCAAGGCCAACACCCGAAGACGTTCTGGCCGACGTCTATATCGCCTATTAAGCGCGGGAGAAGTTTGATGAGCAATATGATGTACCGCGCCGCCGTCCTCTCCACCATCATGGAAGAAATGGAGCGCGACCCCAATGTGGTGGTGCTGGGCGAAGATGTGGTGGGCGGCATGGGGACCGAAGGCGGACCGGAGGCCATTGGCGGCATCTGGTCAACCTCGACCGGGCTGTATGACCGCTTTGGCGCAACCCGCGTGATCGACACGCCGATTTCGGAAAGCGCGATTGTCGGCGCGGCGGCGGGGCTTGCCCTGTCGGGCAAAAGGCCGATTGCCGAATTGATGTTTGCCGATTTCATCGGTGTCTCGCTCGACCAGATCTGGAACCAGATTGCCAAGTTCCGCTATATGTTCGGCGGCAAGACGCGCTGTCCGGCGGTGATCCGCATGGCCTATGGCGCGGGATACAATGCCGCAGCCCAGCACAGCCAATCGGTGCATCAGATCCTGACGGGCATGCCGGGGCTGAAGGTGGTGATGCCCACCACGCCCGCCGATGTGAAGGGCTTGCTGCGCACCGCGATCCGCGACGATGATCCGGTGATTTTTCTTGAGCACAAGGCGCTTTACGCCACCACCGGCGAAGTGCCCGATGATCGCGATTTCATGATCCCCTTTGGCCATGCGCGCCTGTCGCGCGCCGGGGGCGATGTCACGATCATCTCTTCGGGCCTTTTGCTGGGCATGTGCGAGGCGGTGGCCGACAAGCTGAAAGGCGAAGGCATCGGCTGCGATGTGATTGACCTGCGCACCACAAGTCCGCTCGATGAAGAGACCATTCTCGACAGTGTCGAGGTGACGGGCCGGGTGGTGGTGGTCGATGAAGCCCCGCCGCGCTGCGGGCTTGGCGCCGATCTTTGCGCGCTGGTGGCGGAAAAGGCGTTCTCCAGCCTCAAGGCGCCGCCGCTGCAAGTCACCCCGCCGCATACGCCCATTCCTTTCGCCCGCGAATTGGAAAGCGCCTATCTGCCTTCGGTCGACAAGATCGAGGCGGCGGTGCGCCGCGTGCTGGCATGGCGATAAGGGAGGCGATGATGCCGGACATCCGCCCGTTCTGCATGCCCAAGTGGGGCATCGAAATGACCGAAGGCACGCTGGCCGACTGGAAAGTGGCCGAGGGTGACACGTTCGCCAAGGGGCAATTGCTGTGCCTGATCGAGACCTCCAAGATCACCAATGAGGTCGAGGCCGAATATGACGCGGTGCTGGCCCGTGTGCTGGTGCCCGCAGGCGCTGAGGCGCAGCCGGTCGGCACGCTGCTGGCCGTGACCGCACAGGCCGGGACCAGCGCCGAGGAAATCGACGCCTTCATCGCCGTCTTCCGCCCCGCCAATGCGCCGACCAACCCCAACGCCGCAACGCGCGAGGAACCTGCGCCCGCCCCCGCTCCGCGCCCGATCCAGACCAACCGCGCCATCAGCCCCGAAGCGCTCAAGCTGGCCGAGGCGAGCGGGCTGGACATTGAGCCGATCGAGGGTTCGGGCCGCCATGGCCGCATCACCTTGCAGGACGTCCAGCAGGCCTTGAACGCGCCCGCCCGCCCGGTGCTGGTCGGTACGCTGGCGCTGGCCGAGGAAGGCAAGGCCTTTGCCTCGCCGTTGGCCCGCCGGATCGCGGCCCAGCACGGGATCGACCTGTCCGGCGTCAAGGGCACCGGGCCGCGCGGGCGCATTTCCAAGGCCGATGTGCTGGCGCTGGTGGCCACGCCTGCGCCCATGCAGGGCGCGGCTTTTGCCCCCGTGCCCAACCCGCCCGCCATCGTCCCGTTTGACCGGGTGCGCAAGGTGGTGGCCCAGCGCCTGACCCAGGCCAAGCAGGAGATCCCGCATTTCTATCTGCGCTCCAGCGCGCGGCTCGATGAACTGCTGGCCCTGCGAAAAACGGCCAATCTCGTGCTGGGGGCGCGGGCCTCGATCAATGACTATCTGGTGCGCGCGGCAGCCCTTGCGCTGGCCCGCCACCCTGATGTCAATGTGCAGGTTCACGGCGCCACCATCCACCGCTTTGCCCATGCCGACGTCGCGATCGCCGTGGCCAGCCCCAATGGCCTTGTCACGCCCGTCGTCCGTCAGGCCGACCGCCAGAGCGTGACCCAGATTGCGCAAGCCACCGCCGCGCTGATCGACAAGGCCAAGGCCGGGCGCCTCTCGCTGGGCGATATGGAGGGCGGGACCTTCTCGATTTCGAACCTTGGCATGTTCGGGGTGGAGGAATTTACCGCCATCATCAACCCGCCGCAGGCCGCGATCCTCGCCGTGGGCGCGGCAGCGCGCGCGGTGTGCGAAAGACCCGACGGCAGCGCGGGGTTTGAAACCCGCCTCGCCCTGACGCTCTCGGTCGATCATCGCGCCATTGACGGCGCGGCGGCGGCCCAATTCCTCGCAACGCTCAAGGGGCTGATCGAAGCGCCTGAAGCCCTGTTTGCCTGAAAGGACCATGACCATGGCCAAGCGTGGCCCGCTGACCGATATCGGCCCGATTTTTCAGATGGCCTATCTGCCATCCGATTTTGACGCCGCCCTGCGCCATTGGACAGAAGTAATTGGCGCCGGTCCCTTCTTCATCATGGAAAATATCCGGATCGCCGAGATGACCTATCTGGGCCAGCCCACCGATGCGGTGATCTCGGCCGCCTGGGGCTATTGGGGCGATATGCAGATCGAGCTGATCCGCGCGGAAAATGACGCCCCCTCGATCTATACCGGCGACTTTGCGGTCAAGGACCGGCTGCACCATGTCTGTGTGGCGGTGGAGGACATCGATGCGGCCCGCGCGGCGTTGAAAGAGGCAGGCGCGACCATCCTGATCGAGGGCAAGGTGGGGGAAAGCGGCGCGGTCATCTATGCCGATGCGGGCGGCGGGCCGGGCAATGTTATCGAATATGTCAAGCTGATGGAAGGCGGGGCGGAATTGTTCGCGATGATGCGCGAGGCCGCACGCGACTGGGACGGCAGCGAACCGCTGCGCAGGCTGGGTTGAAGATCATGGTGACCCCGCGCGCCGCCGCCATCGCCGCCAGGGTTGAGGATTTCGTCCGCACCCGCATCATTCCTTTTGAAACCGACCCGCGACGCGACCATCATGGGGCGCCGCTGGACGAACTTGTCTATGAAATGCGCGATCTGGCCCGCGCCGCCGGGGTGCTGACGCCGCATATCCTGCCCGATGGGACGCATTTGACCCAGCGCGAAACGGCGGCCGTGCTGATCGCGTCGGGCCTGTCGCCGCTGGGGCCTCTGGCCTGCAACACGATGGCGCCTGATGAGGGCAATATGTATCTGATCGGCCATGTCGCCAATGCCGATCTGAAGGCGCGCTTCCTGACGCCGCTGGTCGAGGGGCGGGCGCGTTCGGCCTTTTTCATGACCGAACCGGCCGAACTGGGCGGGGCCGGGTCCGACCCTTCGATGATGATCACCACCTGTCGGCGCGACGGCAACCATTGGGTCATCAACGGCAAGAAGCGCTTTATCACCGGGGCGGACGGAGCCAGCGTCGGCATCGTCATGGCCAAATCCGAGGAGGAGGACAGCAAGGGCGGGGCCTGCATGTTCCTTGTCGATCTGCCCGATCCGGCGATCCGCATTGACGATGTACCCAACACCATCGACACCTCGATGCCCGGCAGCCATGCCGATGTGACCATCGACAATCTGCGCGTGCCCGCCGATCAATTGCTGGGCCATGCGGGCGATGGGTTCAAATATGCGCAGGTGCGCCTGTCCCCTGCCCGGCTCTCGCATTGCATGCGCTGGCTGGGGGGCTGCATCCGGGCGCAGGAGATCGCCGGCGATTATGCCAACCGCCGCATGGCCTTCGGCAAGCCGTTGATCGACCACGAGGGCGTCGGCTTCATGCTGGCCGAAAACATGATTGACCTCAAACAGGCCGAAGTGATGATCGACTGGTGTGCGGGCGTGCTGGACACCGGCAGCCTTGGCACGGTGGAGAGCAGCATGGCCAAGGTGGCCGTATCCGAGGCGCTGATGCGGATTGCGGACCGCTGCGTTCAGGTGATGGGCGGGACGGGCGTGACCGACCGCACCATCGTCGAACAGATCTTCCGCGAGGTGCGCGCCTTCCGCATCTATGACGGCCCCACCGAGGTTCACAAATGGAGCCTTGCCAAGAAGATCAAGCGCGAGTGGAAACACGCCCATGGCGGATAGAGCCGATATCGTCGCCGCCAACAGCGGGGTGGGCGCGATGCGGACCCTGTTCGATGTGGGCGCGCTGGAGGGCTGGCTTGGCGCCCATCTCGACGGATTTGCCGGGCCGGTCACGGTGGAGCAGTTCAAGGGCGGGCAATCGAACCCGACCTATCGGCTGACCACGCCCGGCGCGCGCTATGTGCTGCGGCGCAAGCCTGCCGGACCGGTGCTCAAAGGTGCGCATGATGTATTGCGTGAGGCGCGGGTCCAGCAGGCGCTGGCGGGCAGCGATGTGCCGGTCGCGCGCATCCATGCCGTGTGCGAGGATGACAGCATCATCGGCAGTGCGTTCTACATCATGGACATGGTCGAGGGCCGGGTGTTCTGGGGCGCGAGCCTTGCCGATTTGCCGATGGCCCAGCGGGCGGCCTGTTATGATGAGACCAATCGCGTCATCGCCGCGCTGCATGCGGTGGATTACCGCGCGGTGGGGCTTGGCGATTACGGGCGCCCCGGCAATTATTTCGCCCGCCAGATCAAACGGTGGAGCGGGCAATATCTGGCCGACGAGCGGGCCGGGCGCGATCCGGTGATGGACGAATTGGTGGCATGGCTGCCCGGCGCCATTCCCGATGGCGATGAAACCAGCATCGTCCACGGTGATTTCCGCATCGACAATGCCATCTTTCATCCCACCGAGCCGCGCATTCTGGCGGTGCTGGATTGGGAGCTTTCAACGCTGGGCCATCCTTTGGCCGATTTTGCCTATCACGCGATGGTCTATTCGATGCCGCCCGACATTGTCGCCGGGCTGGGCGGGGCCGATCCGGTGGCGCTGGGCCTGCCCCCGCTTGAGGATTACATCGCCGCCTATTGCCGGCGCACCGGGCGCAGCGGCATCGAGAATTGGAATTTCTATCTGGCCTTCAACTACTTCCGTCTGGCCGCGATTTTTCATGGCATCAAGGGCCGCGTGCTGCGCGGCAATGCCAGCAATGCGCAGGCCGCCCAAAGGGCGCAGGCCTTTCCAAGGCTGGCGCGGCTCGCCCACTCCTTTATATAGGAAGCTGCCCTCGTGATACCTGCTCATGTTCCCGCCGAACTGGTCGTTGATTTCAACATCTTTGATCCGCCCGGCGCCGACGCGGACTATATCGCGGCATGGCAGGCTCTGCGGCGCCCCGATGGGCCGGGTCTGGTGTGGACACCGGCCTTTGGCGGCCACTGGATCGCCACCGATGGCGCGGTGATCCGCCGCCTTTGGGCCGATACCGCCAACCTGTCCAGCCAGGTTCTGGCCGTGGTGCCGGGCCTTGGCGAGGTGATGCAGCTCATCCCGCTGCAAAATGACGGGGCCGAGCATAAGGCCTTTCGCACCCCGATCATGAAGGGCTTTGCCGGGCGTCATATCGCCGCGCTGGAACCGGCGGTGCGCGCGCTGGCGCAGGAGTTGATCTCAGGGCTGGCGCCGAGCGGCGCCTGCGATTTCATGCCCGATTTTGCCGAGATCTTCCCGGTGCATATCTTCCTCTCGATGCTGGGCGTTCCGGTGGAGGATCGCGAAAGGCTGCGCCCGCTGGGTGCGCAATTGACCCGGCCCGACGGCACGATGAGCGTTGTCGAATTGCGCGATGCGGTGGACGATTATCTGCGCCCCCATGTCCGACAGAGACTGGCCGCGCCGGGCGAGGATCTGCTCAGCCGTATTCTGGCCGAGCCGGTGCAGGGCCGCGCATGGACGCTGGACGAGGCGCTGCGTATGGCGCGCAATGTGCTGTTTGCCGGGCTGGATACGGTGGCGGCGATGGTCGGCATGGTGGCGATGCATCTGGCCCGCTACCCCGACGATCAGCGCCTGCTGCGCGGCCAGCCTGACCTGATCCCGGCGGCGGCGGATGAATTGATGCGGCGCTATCCTTCGGCCTCGGTGTCGCGCAATGCGGTGGCGGATATGGATGTCAACGGCGTCATCATCAAGGCGGGCGACATCGTCTATCTGCCCAGTATGCTGCACAATCTCGACCCGGCCTGTTTTGACCGGCCCGAGGAGGCGCGATTTGATCGCGGGCTCAATCCCATCCACCACACCACCTTTGGCGCAGGCGCGCACCGCTGTGTCGGCGCGGGGCTGGCGCGGATGGAGATGATCGTTTTCCTTGAGGAATGGCTGGGGGCGCTGCCTGAATTCACCATAGATCCGGCGCGGCCTGTGACGATGAAGGCGGGCAATGTCGGCACGTTGACCAGCCTTCCCCTGATCTGGAAGTAGCGAGCTGATGCCGCCGGCCAAGACTGCCTGAAAAGATAGGCGGCAAGCGGGCCGCGCCATGCAAATATGGCCCCGGCCACGCAGATGGCGAAACGGGAGAATGGCGATGCGTAACAGGCTCGATGGCAAGGTGGCGCTGGTGACCGGCGGCGGGATGGGCATGGGCGCGGCCACGGCGCAGGTGATGGCCGGCTATGGCGCCAGCGTGATGGTGGCCGACCGCAATATGGCGGCGGCGCAAGAGACGGTGCAGGCCATTCTTGACGCGGGCGGGACGGCGGTGGCGCAATCCTGCGATGTCGCCGAAGAAGCGCAGGTGGCCGAGATGATCGCGGCCTGTGTCGCCGCCTTTGGCCGCCTGGATTGCGCGGTCAACAATGCCGCGATTGCCCCCGATCTGCTGCCGATTGCCGATGCCGATATGGAGGTGTGGGACCGGGTGATCCGGGTCAATCTGCGCTCGGTCATGCTGTGCATGAAATATGAGATCCGCCAGATGCTTGCTCAAGGAGACGCGGGCGCCATCGTCAACATTGCCTCGGTCAGTTCGGTGCGGCCCCTGCCCGGCAATTCGGCCTATGTCGCGGCCAAGCATGGCGTGATCGGCCTGACCAAGACCGGCAGCGTCGAAGTGGCGCCCAAGGGCATCCGCGTGAATGCGGTGATGCCCGGCGCCATTGACACGCCGATGCTGCGCCAATCGCTCGCCGACACCGGCTATAGCGAGGCCGATTTCGCCCCCGCGCTCAGCCTGTTCGGCCGGTTTGGCCGCCCAGAAGAAGTGGCCGAGGCCAGCGCGTGGCTATGTTCCGATGCGGCCAGCTATGTCACCGGCCACGCGCTGGGGGTCGAGGCGGGCTATCTCACCCGGTAGCCTGTCAATTGCGCCCCACCATGTGCCGCCCCGCCAGATAGGCAAACACCATCCCCGGCCCCAGCGTGCCCCCGCCCCCGCCATAGGTCATGCCCATCATGCTGGCCATGGCATTGCCGGCGGCATAGAGGCCGGGGATAGGCACCATATCGAGATCCAGCACCCGGCCCAGCCTGTCGGTCTGCGCCCCGCCCTTGGTGCCCAATGCGCCGCTTTTCACCTCGGCGGCATAGTAAGGCCCGCCGTCGATCCGGCCCAGCGTGGCGGCTTTGCGGCCCTTATGCGCCGGATCGCCCCAATAGAGGTCGTAATAGCTCTCGCCGCGCCCGAAATCTTCATCGGCACCACGGTCCACCATCGCGTTCCAACGCTCGACCGTGGCCGCCAGCGCATCGCCCGGAATCCCCAGCACCCCGGCCAGTTCGCCCAGCGTCTCGCCCCGCGCGATCCAGTCCGCCGGTTCCTTGCGATGGCCATCGCCGGTGCCGATCAATTGCGCATCAAGGAAACCCCATTTGTCGTAAAACGCCTGATTGAACACGCACCAGCACGGCAGGTTGCGATAGGTGCTGCTGTTCTGGTCAATCTCGTGAAAGGCGCTGCCAAAGGCGTTGTAATTGGCCGCTTCGTTGCAAAAGCGCCGGCCCTTGCGGTTGACCATGATCGTACCGGGCAAGGTCCGCTCGCCGGTGAACAGCATCATCCCCTTGGCGTTGAGCGGGGCCTCGACAATCGGCATCCACCATGCCTCGCGCATCGAACCCATCATCGCGCCCGCGCGCATCGCCATCTTTTGCCCGTCGCCGGTGTTGGTGTCGATCGAGACGGCATTTTGCAAAGGCCCGCGCAGAAAGGCTTTCTTGAACGCCTCATTATGCTCAAACCCGCCCGTGGCCAGCATCACATTGCGCGCCCGCAACACCTGTCCATCGGCCAGTTCAACGCCCGCGACGCGCCCCTCCTCCAGCAACAGATCCTTGCCCCCGACGCCCAGCAGGAATTCCACCCCCCGGTCGAGGCATCCGCGCAGCAACCGCCCCACCAGCGAGTGACCCAGCCCGCGCTCATCATTGGCCGCGCGACGCTCGGCTTCTTCCACAGGCAAGGGATCCGGCACCGCCTGCGCCAGCGAAGTTTCGCCCACGGTGAAATAGACATGGGGCCAGTAATAGGGCGATTTCTCCACCTTCTCCGCCCATTCCCCCAATTCGCCATAGGGATAGACCGGGCATTCCAGCGTCCGCCCCCCGCGCGATGCCGCGCCGGGCTGTTCGGGGTGATAATCGGGGAAATGGGGCACCACGCTGAATTTGACCGGGGTGCGCTCTTCAAGGAACTGCACCATGGCCAAGCCGCCGTCGATATAGGCCGCCGCCATATCCGGATCGATCAACCCGTTCGACATGCTCTCCAGATAGGTCAGTGCCTTGTCCCGGCTGTCCTCCTTGCCATAGGCCTGTTGGTGGGGGTTGCAGGGGATCCAGATCTGCCCGCCTGACCAAGCGCTGGTGCCGCCGATCTTCTCGCCCTTTTCGACCACGAGAACGCGCAGGCCCTCCTCCGCCGCCGTCAAGGCGGCCGTCAGCCCCGCCGCCCCCGAACCCAGCACGATCAGGTCATATTCGGCCTGCGCCATCGCCATTTCTCCCGCTTCGGACGCTTTGTGTTGTGGCGCCTCCTGCGCGATGATAGCCAAATCCCGACACGCCCGAACCTCTCAAGTGTCTCAGGTGCCTCGGCCCGCCAGCCCCGTGCTAGATTCCGCCCGATCTCGCCGTTTTTTCGGAGAAATTCGATGCTGCCCTCCACCACCCGCTCGCTTGTGACCACCCTTTATGACGATGCCCGCATGGTGGTCGAACTGGCCGATCTGCCCTGCCCGCCCCCGGCCCGGACGAGGTGGTGGTGCAGGTTGAGGCAGCCCCCATCAATCCATCGGACCTTGGGCTGATGTTCGGCCCCGCGCTGACGGCCCAGGCCAGCTATGAAGAGGGGCGCGTTTCCGCCCCGGTGCCCCCCGCCGCCATGAAGGCGCTGG
The DNA here is from genome assembly GCF_012275515.1 of Novosphingobium sp. SG707. Classification (GTDB taxonomy): domain Bacteria; phylum Pseudomonadota; class Alphaproteobacteria; order Sphingomonadales; family Sphingomonadaceae; genus Novosphingobium. The sequence goes on along the minus strand of NZ_JAAZQL010000015.1, from coordinate 27,413 downwards.
CCAATCGCATCGGGCAGCAACTGGGCATCGGCAACGAGGGCGCCGGGCTGGTGGTGGCCGCCGGGTCTGACGCGCGGGCGCTGGTGGGGTGCCGCGTGGCCGCCTTTGCGGGCGCGATGTACAGCCAGTATCGCGTCATTCCCGCAGCCGGCTGCATGGTGCTGCCCGAAGGCGTGTCCGCGCGTGAAGGCGCAGCGGCCTTCGTCAACCCGCTGACCGCGCTGGGCTTTATCGAGACCATGCGCGCCGATGGCATGTCGGCGATGCTCCACACAGCGGCGGCCTCCAATCTGGGACAGATGCTGGTGAAGCTTTGTCTGGCCGATGGCATCCCGCTGATCAACATCGTGCGCAGTCCCGATCAGGTCGCGCTGCTGCGCGGCATTGGCGCCCACTATGTGCTCGACAGCACCAGCCCCGCTTTCCCCGAGGAACTGGCGCAGGCGCTGAGCGAGACGGGCGCGCGGGTGGTCTTCGATGCCATCGGCGGCGGGCCTTTGCTGGGCACGATCCTGACCACGATGGAAAAAGTCGCCAACGCAGACGGCGCCTATTCGCGCTATGGCTCGACGCAGGCCAAGCGCGGCTATGTCTATGGCGCGCTCGATATGGCGCCGATCACCCTGCCGCGCACGTTGGGCTTTGTGTGGGATGTGTCGGGCTGGCTGCTGGCCCCGATGATGGAGCGGCTTGGCCCCGAGGCGCGGGCGCGGATGCATGGCCGCGTCGCAACGGAACTGACGACCACCTTCGCATGCCATTACAAGGGCGAATTGTCGCTCGTAGATGCGCTGTCGCGCGAGGCCGTCGAAGATTACACCAGACGCGCAACCGGCAGCAAATTCCTGATCCTGCCCTCAGCGCCGGTGTGATCAACAGGCCATTGAAAGGTGGCCCTGACATGGCCGATACGTTGACCGTTGATGCCATCTACCCCAAGCTGTCAGGATGGACTATTCCCTGACATGACGCCACTCCCCATAACGGCAGCCGACCGCGTGGCCGGCTACCGCAAGGCGCCATGTATGGATGCCCCCATATGTGCAAGTGTTGTTGAAGCGGGTCGGGGTGTGATCGGATGCGGTCATGTATCAGGCCTGTTGTGCGGACTGACGACCGCTGGCCGGTATGGAGATGCGCGGGGTTGGTGCAAATCAATTCTGCGGGCTCGAAGCCCCATGACTCAGAATGCTTTTCCAAACCCGGATCTGGCCGATCACTTTGCCCTTACTGCTCCTCGAACTTCTCACCCGCCCGACGTACCGGGAACTGCTCGCGTGATCGTGTGATCAGGCCGCAGCGGTTGCCGGATTTCTGTAATCCTCACCCTTGGTCAGCATGGCCCAAACAGCCCGTGCCATCTTGTTGGCCAACGCGATGGCAACCAGCATTCTCGGCTTGCGCCCAAGCATGGGGAACAACCAAGATCCCTCTGGTGGCGATTTGCGCGAAGCCCAACGCACAACTGTCATCGCGCCCGCGATCAGCAGTCGGCGAATGTCTCGCTGTCCCATCTTCGCCGTCTTGCCAAGTACCTGCTTGCCGCCGGTCGAGTGTTGGAGTGGGACAAGCCCAAGCCACGCAGCAAAGTCCCTCCCGCGACGAAACGTTTCCATTGAGGGGGCAAATGTCTCCATCGCCATGGCGGTGACGTGCCCAATCCCCGGAACCGTCAACAGTCGGGCTGTGGTGGGAGCATTTGCAGCTTCGTGCTGGAGAACTTTTTCCAGCTTCGCGATCTGCTCGGCCAATGACGCGATTTGTTGCAGATAAAGCCTAGCCATCTCGACAACGAGCAAATCGAGCGATGTCTCAGCGTCCTCAATAGCGGCTTCGAGGACGCGTACGTTGGTCATGCCCTGCGGCGCGACTACGCCATGTTCGGCAAGGTGACCACGAAGCGCATTGACCAGCTGCGTTCGCTGGCGAACCAACAGATCCCGTGTTCGAAAGACCATCGCGCCGGCCTGTTGGCCCGATGATTTGAGCGCAACAAAGCGCATATTGGGCCGAGCAGCCGCTTCGGCGATCGCCTCTGCGTCCGCAGCGTCGTTCTTTTGCCGCTTGACGAACGGCTTCACATAAACGGGCGGGATAAGGCGGATCTCATGGCCGAGTTCCCTGATGGCACGACCCCAAAAATGAGCGCTGCCACACGCTTCCATGGCAACAATGCAACGCGGCTGCTGAGCCAGAAACGTAAGCACCTGAGAACGCGAGAGTTTCTTGCGAAACACAGCGCTGCCCTTCGAGCACTTCCCATGCGCCTGGAAAACCCGCTTTGCCAAATCTAGGCCGATAATGCTAACTTCGCCCATGGATGCCTTCTCCTCTGTAGTGAAGTTTTGGAAACATCATTTTGGCACATTCGATGCCGTCGGGAGGGGGCATCCACATGGGGTAATCGCGGGAAGCGAGTCGCCCCAGTCAGTAGGACATGGATGGAAGTGGCTGTTCCCCGATAAGATGGAGATACGGGCTCACGGTAGGACGCCGGGCCTAGGCATCTGATGGAGAACAGCCATGGGAGAATATATCGGTCTCGACGTTTCGATGAAAGACACGGCGATCTCGGTTCGGCGAGAAGGCAAGCGGATCTGGCGGGGCAAGTGCGCCTCAGACCCGGAGGTGATTGCCCGGACGATCCGCAAACATGCGCCAAACTCAGAGCGGGTCATCTTCGAGACGGGACCTTTGTCAGTCTGGTTTTACCACGCCCTTCAGAGTGAAAGATCACCGGCGATCTGCGTTGATGCGCGCCATGCCAAGGCGGCGTTGGATATGGCCGCCAACAAGACTGACGCCAACGATGCCGATGGATTGGCGCATCTGGCCGAGGTCGGCTTCTACCGCGAAGTTCGGGTAAAGGGCTTTGACAGCATGCTGACGCGCACGCTCGTGGCTGGCCGAACCAAGTTGGTCAGAATCAAGACCGAGATCTCAAATCAGATCCGCGGCTTGATGAAGACGTTCGGCCTCGTGATCCCTGCAGGCAAAGGCAGCACGTTCGAAGCCAATGTCCGTGCAAGGCTAAGCGAGAACTCCGAGTTGGCGACCATCATTATGCCGCTGCTAGATGCCTGGTGCAGCATTCGATTACGCGCCGCCGAGTTGACCCGGCGCTTGATCGGTGATGCTTGTCGTAGCGGGTTGCGATGCCTCGGAACTGTTTGATCCGATTGAAGAAGCGTTCGACGAGGTTGCGCTGGCGGTAGAGCCATGACGAGAAGCCGTAGCGCTGCTTGCGATTGGAGCGGTTGGGAATATTGGCCCACACGCCTCGCGCCGCGGCGGCCTCGCGGATGGCGTTGCTGTCATAGCCCTTGTCTCCCAGCAGCGTGGCACCCTCGGGAATGTCTGCAATCAGGGCTTCGGCTTCGCAGACATCGTGAACCTGCCCGCCGGTCAATCGCAGGCCGACAGGACGTCCCTCAGCGTCGACAAGAGCATGGAGCTTGCTGGTAAGGCCGCCCCGGGGCTCGGTGCTCGCCCATCCCCCGGATGGGCTGCGCGTCTGCGCTCCCATGCCATGATCGGATGCCCCCCATTTTAGCGGTGCACCATGCTGGTGGACGCGCACGCAGGTGGAATCGATCATCACCAATTCGCCGTTGAAGCCCGCAGAAACCGCCGCCAGCGCACGAACCGGTTGTAGCAGGTAGTCGAAGAGCCGTAGCGCTCGGGCACTTCCGCCCAAGGCAAGCCGGATCGAAACCGCCAGAGGATCCCGTTCAAAACGCGGCGGTCATCAACTCGAGACACGCCGCGTGGCTTGTTAGGCAGCAGGGGCTCTATGATCGCCCGTTCCTTGTCCGTCAGTTCGTATCGCCGCCGCGCCACCTGCCTACCCTTTCTGGGTAGCGCCTGAATCACGCAATGGCCGCAAACTCAACACGGTTTATGAGTTTACGCCCTAGACGACCCCATCAATTCTCGGCGCTACTCAACACTCTGCATTCAATGCCCTAAACAGACTGCTTTGTCCGAGGGAACCAGTATGGAAGTGGGCACGACTGATTGCTTTGGTATGAGTATTTATATAATCTGCATTATCGGTAAATCTATAACCCGCCCAGAAACCCGGTTTTCGGCCCTTGAAATTGCGCCTGATTTCCCCACTGGCTTTATTTTTTAATATCGTTAAATTCATCCTCAACAGCCCCAAGGAGGATGAGGATGCGCATCGGCGCGACAAAGCTTTACGCCGCCACCGCCGCGCTCGGCCTGCTCAGCGGCGCACCGCTGGACGCGCAGGGTGGCAAGAACTGGGCCAGCTATCATGCCAATCCCGGCGGCGATCACTTTTCTCCGCTCGGCCAGATCACCCCGGCCAATGTCGCCGCGCTGCAACCGGCCTGGCGAATCGACACAGGCGCCGGTGGCTTGCAAACAACGCCTCTGGTGATTGACGGCATTCTCTATGCGATGACGCCCGATCAACAGGTCATGGCGCTCGACGGCGCAACCGGGCGCAAACTCTGGCAGCGCAAATTGCCCGACAGCAATCTCCAGCCTGTGCGCGGCCTCAGCTGTTGGTCGTCGGGCAAGGAGCGCCGCCTGCTGGTGGGCGCAGGGTCCTATCTGCATGCGCTGAACATGAAAACCGGGGCTTCCATTGCCACTTTCGGGGCGCATGGCCGGATCGATCTGCGCGCCGGGCTTGACCGCCCGCTGGCCTCGGTGGCCCTCGCCCTTACCTCGCCGCCCGCAATCTGGGGCGATTTGGCGATTGTCGGCTTTCGCACCGCCGAATCCACGCCCGCCGCGCCCGGAGCCATCCGCGCCTATGACGTGCGCACAGGCCGCCTTCGCTGGACCTTCCACGCGATTCCCCGCACTGGCCAGCCCGGCGCCGAGACATGGCCCGCCGACGCCTGGAAAACCGCTGGCGGCGCGAACAACTGGGCGGGCATGGTGGTGGATGCCGCGCGCGGGATCGTCTTTGCGCCGATGGGTTCAGCGGTCAGCGATTTCTATGGCGCCGACCGCAAGGGCAACAATCTTTACGCCAATTCGCTGGTAGCGATCGATGCCAGAAGCGGGCGGCTGCTCTGGCATTATCAGCTTGTCCACCACGACCTGCTTGACCGCGATCCGCCCAGCCCGCCGGTCCTGTTGACCGTTGACCATGACGGGCGCAAGGTCGATGCCGTGGCGCAGGCGACCAAGCATGGCGTGCTGTTCCTGTTTGACCGGGTGACGGGCAAGCCCTTGTTTCCCATTCAGGAAACGCCTGTTCCGCAAAGCAATGTACCGGGCGAGGCGAGTTCCCCGACCCAGCCAATGCCCACCCTTCCCGCGCCCTATGCACGCCAGCGCCTGACCGCTGACATGCTGACCCAGCGCACGCCGCAGGCCCATGATGAAGCCGCCAAGGCCTTTGCCGACTATACCAGCAACGGCCCCTTTGCCCCGATGCAGGTGGGCAAACCCACGGTGGTTTTTCCCGGCTTTGACGGCGGGGCCGAATGGGGCGGTCAGGCCATCGGGCGCGGTCGCGGCATTCTCTATATCAATGCCAATGACATCGCATGGACCGGCTCTCTGGCCCAGGCATCCGGAGCGCAGGGCGAGGCCACCTATCAGCAGAATTGCGCCGCCTGTCATGGCATGGACCGCAAGGGATCGCCGGGCGCCTTTCCATCGCTGGAAGGGGTGATGACGCGCCGCCTCGAAGGCGAAGTGGCGACCACGATCCTGCAAGGCAAGGGCCGGATGCCCGCCTTTGGCCATCTGGCGCCGCAGATGACCGCGCTGATGGACTATCTGCGCCATGGCGATGCGCCAAAATCCGACCGCGCGGAAATGGCCGGCAAGACTCCCTCGACCCAGCGTTTCATCTTTACCGGCTATCGCAAATTCCTCGACAGCGAGGGCTATCCTGCCGTGGCCCCGCCATGGGGGACGCTGAGCGCGATCGACATGAACAGCGGGCGCTATCTCTGGCGCGTGCCTTTGGGCGAATATCCGGAGTTGACGAAATCGGGCATGGAGCCAACGGGCAGCGAGAATTACGGCGGCCCTATCGTCACGGCCAGCGGACTGCTGTTCATCGGCGCCACCGTCTATGACCGCCAATTGCGCGCCTTTGACGCGGCAACGGGCAAGGTCCTGTGGCAGACCACCCTGCCGCAGGCGGGCGTGGCCACCCCAATCACCTATATGGCCGGAGGGCGCCAATTCGTGGTCATCGCCACCAGCAATGCGCGCGATGCCAAGGCGCAGGCCGGGTCGGGCTACTCGGCCTTTGCCCTTCCCCGCCGGTAAAATAGGCTCTAAGGCGCGGCCATGACGACAAGCCAGGACATTCTGCAATTGAGCAAGCGCGTGGCCGCCAGCCACGGCTGGGCCGCCGCCAAGGTCTTTAAATCTTATGTGATGAGCGATGCCGACCGCGCGGCCATTTCACGCTGCGCGGTCGATCTGCTGGCGATCTTTCCGCCCGCGCCCGATGCCAGCCTGATGATGAGCGCCGCGCTGGCCGTCAGCGTGGAGCGCGCAATTTCCGCCCCGGTCCATGTCATGCGCGGCCATCTGACGGTGGAAGGCCGACCGGTTCTGGGGCCTGACTATGGCTGGCTGATGGTGGGGCCTTATGTGGTGGATATCGCCCTGTTCCGCCTCGCCTATTCGGCAGACGCCCCCGCGTTGCTGGCCAAGCATGTCGATCTGGCCTTTGGGCCGAACAAAGCGCTCTATGTCGATCACTGGTCGATGACGCGCCGGGTCGGGCTGCGCTATTTGCCCGAGCATGTATTGACCGAGGCGGAAGTCACCGCGCTGATGGGCGATGCCTTCCGCCTGATCAAACAGGCCCGCGATCAGTAGCTGGCGCGCAGCGAGAGCTGATAGCTGCGCCCTGCCTCGGGGAAACCGTCGACCAGTTGATAATTGGCGTCGAAAAGATTGCGCGCCGAGGCTGCAATGCTGATCCCCTTGCGTAATTCCACCTCGGCCTTGATCGCGGCATTCACATAGGCGCCGGTGCGATAATAGCGGATCGGCGCTGCGCTGGTCACAGTCCAGCGGCTGGAGGCGATGTCGGCGCTGGGGATCAGGTGGAAGCGCGAGATGGGCGTCCAGTCGGCATAGGCGAAAGCCTTGTGGCTGGGCACGTCGGTGGGGCGAAAGACGGCATTGCCCGGATCGACCAGATCGCGATGCACCCATGTGTAATTGCCGCCAAGGGCAAGGCTGGGCAGAACCTGTGCGCTGGCCGCGAGTTCGACGCCGTAATATTTGCCCCGCGCGACGTTCAGTGATTGGGTCATCACGCTCTGCGCGCAATTGCCCGGCGTGGTGCTGGCGGTGCAGGCATAGCCCAGCACGCTTTCCGAGACGATGGCATTGGAGAGCAACGCGTGGAAGGCGGCGGCCTCCAGCTTGACAGCCCCCAGACGGGTCGAGCCGCCGACCTCGATCTGGCGCGCGCGTTCGGGCTTCAGGCCGGGATTGGGGATCGAGGTGCCGAAGCGCTGGCTGAAACGTTCAAAGATCGTGGGAAAACGCGCGCGTGAGGACAGGCTGACATGCAGGCGCGTGTCGGCATTGACCGCCCAGTCGAGCCGCCCCTGCCCGCTCCACGCACTGGTGTTGCGCATCGGGTAGTTATACAGGACGCTGGCGCCCGATGTGCCCAGCGGCGCGCCATATTCTTCGGCCCGCTTCAGATCGCGCCAGTCATAACCGCCGCCCAGCGTCAGGCTCAGCGCCGGGGTGAATTGATAGGCGTGTTCGAGCGCGAGACTATAGGTGTTCTCAAGGGTGGTCTGGACCGGTTCGACAGCGCCGCTGGGGAAACTGGTCTGCGCCTCACGGTGGCGGTCGGAGCGCATCTGGAACGCGATGCTGATCCTTTCGCGGGCCGAAGGGCGCAGCGTCAATTCGCCCGATCCGCCCAGCGCCTCGTCCCAATAGGGGCTGTTGAAGGCGCGGCCCAGCGTCTGGGTGTTCTCATTCGCATTATCCCATGCGCGCAGCATGTTATAGAAATTGTTGCGATAAAGCCGCGTTTTCAGCGTTCCGATCTCGCCCAGTGCGGTATTCGAGAGGAAATAGAGGCTCTCGGTATTCCATGCGGGCCAGGTCCAGAAACGCTGAGACGACACCGGATCGGTGATATGCAGCGGGGCCAGTTTCTGCCCTTCCTGCCGCGTATAGGCGATCACATATTCATCCGTGGCATTGGGGGTGAAACCGGCCTTCACATTCACCCGCCAATCGCCCGATTGCGAGAGGTTGCGGCGGCCCGCAGGCTGATTGGCCGTGCTCGCATAGCCGCCCGCCAGATCCCAGTGATCGGTATAATTGCGGCCAAAGCTTCCTTGCGCATACCATTTGTCATGCCGCGTGCCGATCAGCGCATTGGCCGAATAGCCCGCATATTCGCCCTGCCGCCCCAGATTGAGCGAGGCCCCCACCTCGGCTTCCAGTTCCCTGGTCGGCTTGGCGGTGACAAGGTTGATCGCCCCGCCCATCCCGTCCGGGCCGTTCAGCACCGAGACATAGCCCTTGGCGATCTGCACCTCGGCAATGTCATTGGTCAGGAAACGGCCGAAATCCAGCCGGTTATCGGCGGGAAGATAGACCCGGATGCCGTCGACGCTGAGCGGCACCTGAAAACGGTTGAACCCGCGCACGAAGATCAGCCGTTCATTGCGCGTGCCCCCGCTGTTGCCCGCCGATACCCCCGGTGCCAGCGCCATCGCATCGTCCAGCGTGACGCGGCCGAAAGTCTCAATCGCCTTGGCGCTCAGGCGTTCACTGGTGATTTCCAGATCCTTGGGCGGCTGGGCGCTTACCACAATCTGACCCAGCGCAAAGCTGGCGCTCTGGTCCTGCGCAAGGGCGGGCGTGGCAAGCGTGGTGGCCGCCAGAAGCGGGAGGATACGGGCCGGAAGCATGGAAAATTCCCTCATGGACGCCACGATTATGGCTTGTGATTCGCGCCATTAGCTATATCCATGAAGATATAGATGCAATGCCGGGGGCGTAATCATGCCGAAAAATGGCGTAATCATGGCGGGGTTTTTGGCTGCGGCGCTGGCCCTTTGGGCGGGGCAGGTTTGGGCCCAGACACCCGCTGCCCCTGCCTGCGCAGTGCCCGTCGCGCCCAGCGGAGAATATGCGCCATGGACCAATCCGGTGGCGATAAAGGCGGGCGGCGATCCGGCCGCGGCGCCCCTTTTGCCGTTGGCCACAGCGGCGCACGTTACGCTGATCGCAACGCCTAAGGTGAAGTATGAAGTCAGACCAGAAAAGCCCGGTGGAACCGTCAGCTATGGTGGTATTCTGATATTGGATATTACCAAGAATGGTCCCTATCGCATTGCACTCAGCTCGGCGGCGTGGCTTGATGTCATCGGCAAGGACGGCGCCTTGCGTTCAACCGCGCATGGGCATGGGCCCGATTGTACCGGCATTCGCAAAGTGGTGGAATTTCCGCTCCAGCCGGGCCGCTACACGCTCCAGATTGCGGCCAATGGCGCCGACGAGATAACGGTGATGGCCCTGCCCAGCCCATGAAGCCTATCTTTGCATTTACGGCATTAATGACCTTGGCTATCCCGCCACAGGTGCTGGCGCAGAATCGCCATGATGCGCGGGTGGCTCTGGGAAGGCGGTTGTTTTACGACGCCGACCTCTCGCGCGACGGCACGATGTCCTGCGCCACATGCCACGAACAACGCCACGGCTTTAGCGACGGCAACCGGGTCCACCCCGGCGTGACGGACGAACCGGGGCGGCGCAATGTCCCCGGCCTTGCCAATGTCGGGCGCTTTTCGCCGCTGACATGGGCCGATCCGCGCCAAACCACGCTGGAAAAGCAGGCTGCCGTGCCGGTTTTCGGGACGCATCCTGTGGAAATGGGCATGGCCGGGATGCAGGAGGAAATCCCCAAGCGGCTGGGGCGCGATCCCTGTTACCGCCAGATGTTCGCTGCCGCCTTTCCGGGCCATGATCAGAAACTGGATTTTGCCAAAATATCCCGCGCGCTGGCCGATTTCGAGCGGAGCCTGATTTCGCGCGATGCGCCCTTTGACCGCCGCTGGCTCTCGCCCGAGGCCACCGTGGGATGGGCTGCCTTTCGCCGGTCCTGCGCCTCGTGTCACAAAGGCCCCGATTTTACCGACATGACCTTTCACCGGCTGAGCCCACCGGACCCGGCCGCGCCCGATCAGGGGCTGTATGAAACCACCGGCAGGCAGGCCGATCGAGGCCGCATCCGCACCCCTTCCCTGCGCAATGTGGCGGTCACCGGGCCTTATTGGCACGATGGTTCGGCCCCGACCCTTGATGATGCCATCGGACGCCACGGGCTGAACCTCACGCCGGACAAGACGCGTGCAATCAAGGTCTTTCTGAACGCCTTAACCGATGATAAGTTTTTGAACAACCAAGACTTTTCTTTGCCGCAGACCGCCTGCGGCGTGAAATTATAACAAGGGCATGAACCATGCCGCGCGCGCTGATCGGGCTGCAGCAGGCTTTCGGGCCCTGTCGAGCGCTCCTCTCGCATTGCGGCATGGCGATCCCGATGCCGGATCTGGCCGCCGTGGTGCTGGCCAGCGAGGGACGAACCTCGCTCTGTCCTTGATCTTGCTGGATTAATTCCTCCCGCCATTTAGCCTTGTTGCCCCGCGCCATTGTGTGCGAAAGGAATGGCATGAGCCTGCCCACTTCCCCGCCCCGCACCGGCGCGAAAAAGCGCGCGACCGGATCGGCGCCAAAATCATCGGTGCCAAAATCATCGGCAGGCGCCTCGGCCAAGGGCATGGCGCGGCGCGAGGAGATCCTCACCGGTCTGATGGACCGGCTGAGCCGTCAGGAATTGCGCAACCCTTCGCTGCGCGAGATCGGGCGGGCGCTGGGGATCGAACCGGCCCATATCCTCTATTACTTTTCCAGCCGCGAGGAATTGCTGCAACAGGTCATCATCCGCTGGGACGAGGATGCCCGCCGCGCGGCGCCCGAAGGAGGCGACACGCTGGACGATTTTGCCCGCCATATCCGGCGCAACATGACCATTCCAGGCATCATGCATCTCTATCTGACCTTTGCCGCCGAAGCGGTGGAGGCGCAGCACCCCGCGCATGATTTCTTTCTGAAACGCTTTGAAGCCGTCTCGGCCAGGCTGGAGCACCATATAAGGCTGGAACAGGCCGAGGGGACCATTCCGGCAAGCGTCAACCCCGCCTCAAGGGCGCGGCAATTGATCGCCTTGTCCGATGGCCTGCAACTGCAATCGCTGGTCGATCCCACGGTCGATGCCTATGGCGAGATGATGGATGCCATCGCGGCCCTGCGCCAAAAATCATGAGTGAGAAAATGTCGGAGATGATCGAAAATCGCCCATTGGGCCGCGATGATGTGGCCGCTTTGGCGCGGGCGCACAAGGGCGGCGTCCATCTGGTCGCTTGCGATCTGGATGGCGCCGAACTGGGGGAGCTTGATCTGGCCGGGTGGAGGTTTGAGCGCTGCACGCTGCGTCGCGCCGAATTGGCCAAGGCGCGGTTGGAGCGCACGCAATGGCAATCCTGCCGCGCGCCCATGGCCAGTTTTTTCAACGCCGATCTGACCGATGCAGTGTTCCGCTCCTGCGATCTGAATAACGCCAATCTGCGCCATGCCCGCATGACCAGCTTGCGCTTTATCGGGGGCAAGCTGACCGGGGCGGATCTTGGCGATGCGCGGATTATTGACGCCCATTTTGAGGAAACGCTGATGGCGGGGGCCAAGCTGGCCGGGCTGGATTTCCGCAAGCAGCACTTTGCGCGGGTGGATTTTTCGCAGGCCGACCTGCGCAAATGCGATTTCCGCGATGTGAGCTTTGAGGATTGCAGCCTGCGCGATGCCAACCTTGTCGGCGCGCGTTTTGACAAGGCCGATCTGCGCGGGGCGGATCTGGGCGGTTTGCGGTTGACCGATGCGGCGCTGTTTCGCGGGGCGACGATTTCGCGCGCGCAAGCCGCACAATTGCTGGCCGAACTGGGGCTGAAGCTGGGCTGATTTTTGGCGTCCGCCTATCGCCTTGATGCCGATGCCGCGCAGATTGCTGCGGTTCTGGGCGCGGATGCGGCGGGCGATGTCTGGATGGGCGGGCCGGTGGCGCCGGGCGGTTATGCGCCCGTGGCCATACGAGATAAAGAGCGCGGGCGCATTCTGGTCCCGCGCCTGTGGGGCGTGCCGCCCCCACCGCGCGGAGAGCATATCGTCACCCATGTCCGCAATCTGGACAGCCCGTTCTGGATTGGCACTCTGCGCCATACCCAGTTTCGCTGTCTTGTGCCGATGACGGCGTTTCATGCGCGTGGCGGCTGGATGGAGGATCGCGCCAGGCCGGTTCTGGCCGCTGCGGGCATCTGGCGCGATTCCGAAATTCCCAGCTTTGCGATGCTGACGGTGGAAGCCATGCCTGTGATCCTGAAGCCTCAGGATTTCGGGACATGGCTCCATGCCGATTTCAAACTGGCCCGAAGGCTGGCCGAAAGTTAAATTCGCAGGTTAGATGCGAACGCCGCTGATCGCCGCACCCCAGGTCGTGCGCCAGCGCTTCTTCACACCGGTCAGCCCCGCCAGAGCTACCACCGAAAGGGCGGCAAAGATGAGGAAGCCGCTGCTCATCGAACCGGTCCACTGCTTGGCAAGGCCGAGCGAAGAGGCGAGGTAAAAACCGCCCACGCCGCCACCAAAGCCGACAAGGCCGGTCATCACGCCGATTTCATGACGGAAGCGCTGGGGCACCAATTGAAACACCGCGCCATTCCCCACGCCCAGCGTCGCCATGGTCAGGAAGAACAGCGGGAACATCACGGTGAAACTGGCCGGGGATTGCGAGATCACCACCAGCAGCACGGCGGCCAGCGCATAGACGGCCGAGAGCGTCTTGATCCCGCCGATACGGTCGGCCAAAGCGCCGCCCATCGGGCGCACCAGCGAACCGGCAAACACGCAGGCCGCCGTGGCATAGCCCGCCTGAACCGGGGTAAAGCCCAGTTCGCCCGTGTACCAGCTTGGCAGCGAGCCCGACAGGCCGACGAAACCGCCAAAGGTCACGCCGTAGAACAGGATAAACCACCATGCATCGCCATCGGCCAGCATTTTGAAATAGCCCTTCACATAGTCGCCGGTCGATTTGGCGGGGGGCTGATGCGGGCTGTCCTTAACGAAGACCAGATAGGCGACGAAGATGATCGCAACGGGAATGGCGGCCAGACCCAGCACATTTTCCCAACCATAGGCCTTGGCCAGCAGCGGCGCGAAGATCGCGGCCAGCACCGTGCCCGAATTGCCCATGCCGGCAATGCCCATCGCCTTGCCCTGATGCTGGGGCGGATACCAGCGGCTCGCCAGCGGCAGCGCCACGGCAAAGCTGGCCCCGGCAAAGCCAAGGATGATGCCCACCGCAATCAGGCCGTTCATCGAGGAAACGCCAAAATGCCATGCCGCGATCAGGCCTGCGATGACGATGATCTGGCCGATCGTGCCGGTCACTTTCTGGCCGATGCGATCCACCAGAAAGCCGTTGACCAGACGCAGCACTGCGCCCGCCAGCGTGGGGACAGCCACGATAAAACCCTTTTGCGCAGGGGACAGCGCCAGCGCCTTGGAAAAGATCGGCGCCAGCGGGCCAAGCAGGTTCCACACCATGAAGGCGACGTCGAAATAGAGGAAGGCCATGATCAGCGTGGGCCGATGGCCCGATTGCCAGAAGGATTTGTCAGTCATCGCAAAGGGTCTCCACGGTGAAAGGATTTAAGGGCTTGACGGGCGCCTTTGCCAGCCTGCCAATCGCGTGTGTACGTGAGAGGGATGGCTGAGCATGCGCGATGAAGGCAGGTTGTGGGTAAGCGCGGGCGTGGCCAGCGAATGCGGGCCTCGCGCGGAAAATCAGGACTTTGCCGGAGTTTACCTCGGCACGGAAATCGAGCGCGCGGGGCGCGGAATGGTGGCCGCGCTGGCCGATGGGGTGTCGGGCGGCAAGGGCGGAAGGATCGCGGCGGAACTGGCCGTGGCCAGCCTGCTCGATGGATATTTCACGCAAAGCGACACGATCGGCGTGGCGGCGGCCGTCAACCGGGTGATGGCGCCGTATAACCGCTGGCTCTCCGCGATGGGGCGCAGCGAGACGATGGCACATTGCGCGACCACGTTTACCACATTGGTTCTGCGTGGGCGTCGTGCGCATGTCTGCCATGTGGGCGACAGCCGGGCATGGCTGCTGCGCGATGGACACTTGAGTCAGATCACCAAGGATCACACCCATTCCCATCCCGACCGGCGCCATATCCTCTTGCGCGCGCTGGGGCTGGAGGAGGAGTTGCGGCTGGACCATCACGAGATCGCGCTGGCCGAGCATGACCGTTTGCTGTTGACCAGCGACGGTGTGCATGGCGTTTTGTCGGCGCGAAAAATCGAGAAAATCCTGAGTCAGCGGCAATCCGCCGAGGCGGATGCGCAGGCTCTGGCCACCGCCGCACTGAATGCGGGCGGACAGGATAATGCCAGCGCGCTGGTGCTCGATGTGGTCAGCCTGCCCGCTGTGGGCCATGATGCGATTGCGGGCGATCTGGCCCGCCTGCCCATCCTGCCACCGCCCGAGGCGGGCGAAAGCGTCGATGGGTTTCGGCTGGAAAGCGTGTTGTCCGATGGGCGATACACGCGATTGTTCCGCGCCACCGATACGGCCGATGGTGCCGAAGTGGTTATCAAATTTCCCAAGCCGACCCTGCTGTCCGAAAGCGGCGCCCGCTCGGCCTTCACTCGGGAATTGCTGATCGGCAGCCGGGTGAACAGCCCCTTCGTCGGCGGCGCCATTCCCGTTTCGCTCGAACGCCAGACGCGCCTTTACGGGGTCCAGCCTTTCTATGACGGGCAAACGCTGGAAGAGCGGATGAAAGCCCCCATTGCGCTGGACGAGGCGCTGGGCATTGCCGTCGGCCTGACCCGCGCGGTAGCCGCGCTGCACAGACAGGGCATCATTCACCGCGACATCAAGCCCGAGAATGTCATCCTGCCGCGTGAGGGCGGGTTGAAACTGGTGGACCTTGGCGTGGCGCGCCTGCCTCGCATCGAGGATTTCACCGGCGACGAGATCCCCGGCACGCCCTCCTATCTGGCCCCCGAAATGTTTTCCGGCGAGGCGGGCAGCGAGGAAAGCGATCAATTCGCGCTGGGCGTGACGCTGTGGCGCCTGTTCGCCCGCGTCTGGCCCTATGGCGAGGCCGAAGCCTTCAGCCGCCCGCGTTTCCGCGAAGCCGCCCCGCCCAGCCGCACGCGGCCCGAGTTGCCCGGTTGGCTCGACGCTGTCCTGCTGCGCGCTGTGGCGATCCAGCCTCAGGACCGGTTCGGCGATGTGGTTGAATTGCTGCGCGCGCTGGAAGGCGGCGCGGCGGTCGAGCGCACGCCCCTGCGCAAACCCGCGCTGATCGAGCGACATCCGGTCGCCTTTTGGAAAGGCGTATCCGCGCTGCTCTTTGCGGCGCTGGTTGCGGTGTTGATCTGGAAATAAAAGTCGATTCGACATGGCGCTGCACCTTGCTGAAAAGGGGCGGCGCCATTGCCGACTATGGTGGTGGAAATGATTTTGCAAATAGCCGACCGCGCCTTTGCGGCAGCTGCGAAATAAAAATGCCGGATTCGTCTCGCTTATGCAAGTGCAAATTGAAAATCACGCAAAGCCCCTTGCGTTGCGGCCCGTCCGCCGCCATCGAGAATCCATGCGAATAGCCATCATCGATGAAAGCGCGGTCCGGGCCAGCGTGATGCAGGAAGGTCTTGCCCAGCTTGGCGATTGCGAGATCTTCGTGATCACCGAAAGGCGCGGGCTGGTGCGCCGGATTTCGGAAATTGACGCCGATATCGTCTTGATGGACTTGGGGAATCCCAGCCGCGACGTGCTGGAGGAATATTTCGCCGTCAGCCGCGTTCTGGCCCGCCCGATCGCCATGTTTGTCGATGACTCCGACGAGGAATCCATCGGCGCCAGCATTGATGCCGGGGTCTCGGCCTATGTGGTCGACGGCTTTGCCCCGCACCGCATCCGCTCGATCCTCGATCTGGCCATCCGGCGCTTCCACGCTTTTTCGCGCCTGCAAACAGAACTCTCTGTTGCGCAAAGCAAATTGGCCGAGCGTGAGGCCGTGGACAAGGCCAAGCGCATCCTGATGCAGACGCGCGGACTGGGCGAGCCGGAGGCATACGCCGAATTGCGTAAGACCGCGATGAACCAGGGCAAGCGCATTGCCGAAATCGCCGACGCGGTGGTCACCGCCCATAAATTGATCGGAGGAGCAGCATGACGACCAAATTCTCCATCGGTTTTCTGCCTCTGGTCGATGCGGCGCTGCCCATTCTGGCCCATGTCCATGGCTTTGCCGCCGAGGAAGGGCTCAGCCTCGAACTGGTGAAGGATGTCAGTTGGGCCACGGTGCTGGACCGGCTGCTTTATGGCCATACCGATGCGGCGCATATGGTGGCTCCGCTGGCAATTGCCACGACGCTGGGGCGCGGGCGCCCTGCCCAGCCTTTGTCGGCGCCCTTTGTGCTAGGGCTGAACGGCAATGCGATCACGCTGAAATCCGATCTTGCGCAGCGTGTTGCGCCCGAAGGCGCCTTGGGCGATCCGGTGGCGGTGGGCGCGGCGCTGCGCGAGATTGCGATGGAGCGCAAGGCGGCGGGCCATCCTTTCTGCTTTGGCGTGGTGCATCGCTATTCCAGCCATAATTACATGCTGCGCTACTGGCTGGCCGGTTGCGGCATTCGCCCCGATGAGGATGTGGAGATCACCACCGTGCCCCCGCCCTTCTGCGCCGATGCGCTGGAGGCGGGCGATGTTGACGGCATTTGCGTGGGCGAACCGTGGAACAGCGTGGCGGTGGAACGGGGCGCGGGCACGATCGTGCTGGCCACGGCGCAGGTGTGGCGGCGCGGCGTGGAAAAGGTGCTGGCCATGCGCGAGTCGGTGATGGAATCGCGGCGCGGGGAGGTTGAAGCTCTGATCCGCGCGCTGCATCGCGCCGCGCGGCAATTCGTCGATCCCGAGGCGCTGGTCACCAATGCGGCGATTTTGGCGCGGCCCGAATATCTCAACGCCGATGTCAATCTGATCCAGCGCGCGCTGGGCGACCGGCTGTTGCTGCACAAGGGCGGCGAGCTGATCCATTTCCCCGATTTCATGTTTCAATATCGGGAAGCGGCCAATTTTCCGTGGGTTAGTCAGGCCCAATGGCTCTATTCGCAAATGCTGCGCTGGGATCGCACGCCCTATGATGCGGACGATGAGGCCAAGGTCGCGCGGGTTTTCCGCCCCGATGTTTACCGCAGCGCTCTAACCGGAACGGATGCCCCCCTGCCCGGCGCCTCGTCCAAGGTGGAGGGCAGCCTGCATCAGCCCATGGCGGTGGGGACGCAGCAAGGGCTTATCACGCTGGAAAAGAATGCGTTTTTTGACGGGCGCATCTTTGATCCGCACGATCTGGCCGGTTACCTGGCGCGCGACGCCTACGCCAAATAGCGTAGGCGCGGGCGTCAGGGGGAATAAGCGCTTGCCGAAATTTCCCGCCTCGCCGTAAAACCGGCACGCGTTTCGATAGGCCGAACCCAAAGACGGGATTGGCCAACGGAGGCGAAACGCCAGCAAAAGTTTCGTGGCAATGGCGCCGCCCGGTCTGTTCCCCAAGGAGGGGGAAGCAGGCCGAGGCGGCTTTTTGCGTTTTACGCCCTGCCCCACAGAGCCCGCGCTGGCGCGTGACAAAACAGCCAACAGAACAGCAACCCGCCCGGGCGGGAACGGGAGAGCTTTGCCTTCGAAAAGGCAGATTTTCCATGAGGGGACGAGCCATGATCCGTTATCTGCTGACCGCCGCGCCGGTCGCGTTAATCGCCACGACTGCCGCCACGACTGCTTATGCCGCCGCGCCTGCGCCCAAGTTTGGGGATCCGGTGCCTTTTGCCGATGGCGCGATGAGGTTTGACCCGATTGTCGATGCGCGCCTGCGCTGGGAAGATGTGGATGCCACCACCAAAAGCGCGGACGCTGTCACGCTGCGCGTTCGGGCCGGGGCGGAAATCAAGCACAAGGCTTCGGGCCTCTCGGCGCTGGTTGAGGGTACGGGGACAGTGGCGCTCGACGACCATTACAGCGCCTTCCCCTATGCCAACCCCGCCAGCAGCCAGTATCGCACCGCGCAGGCCGTGATCCCCGATCCGCAGAACGCCGCCTTCAACCGTTTTCAGATCGCCTATCAAAAGCAGGGCATCGGCCTGACCGTCGGCCGCCAGCGGATCAATCTGGACGATCAACGCTTTGTCGGCTCGGTGGCCTGGCGCCAGAACGAGCAGACGTTTGACGCAGTGCGCGGCACCGTCAATGGCGGCCCGATTTTGCTGGACGCCACCTATGCGATCAGCCAGCGTTCGATTTTCGGCAATGATGGCGGCCCGCGCAAAGCCTATAACGGCCACTTCATCTTCCTCAACGGCGGGCTGAGGAACGCGCTGGGGGTGATCAAGGGCTTTGCCTATATCCTTGATTACGACAAAACCGCCTTCTCGAATGCGGCGGCGCGCAGCGCGCTGGATAGCTCGCAGACCTATGGCATTCGCGGCAATACGGCGCCGATCAAACTGGCCAAAAACATCAATTTCGTGCTGACAGGCAGCTATGCCAACCAGCGCAATTACGATCGCAACGCCAAGACCTATAATGCCGACTATTACTTTGGCGAAGCTGCGCTAAATGTCATGAACACCACTTTCACCGGCGGTTATGAAGAGCTGGGCGCGGATCGCGGCGCTGCAGGCGGCACATGGTCATTCCAGACGCCGATGGCCACGCTGCACAAGTTCAACGGCACGGCGGATCTCTTTCTGACCACGCCCGCCAATGGCCTTGCCGACACCTATGTGGGCGTTGCGGGCAAGTTTCCCAAGGTCAAGGCCCTGCCCGGCCTCAACTATGGCGTGACCTATCACTGGTTCGGCAGCGCGGTGAACAGCCTGAAATATGGCGATGAACTGGACGCCCAGATCGGCTTCAAGATCAGCAAGGTCACATGGTTGGTCAAATATGCCGACTATCAGGCCAAGGGCTTTGGCGCGGACACCAAAAAGTTCTGGCTGCAAGCAGAATATTCCTTTTAAATCATATCACTGACCATAATCTTTCGCATCCGCACAAAACCTCTTGCAGATGAAACGCGATGCGGTAAGATACATCCATACATGCATTGGTTCCTCGCCCAGCGTCGGGCGGATTGACCGGAACCATCGCATACCATCCAACATATGCGTGGCAATGAAGCCGCATCGAACCGTCCCAACGGATGGCTTCGTTGCGGCTTTTTTCTGTTTGGCGCGCAAAACCCAGGAGTGCCCGAGGTGAATGCCCCCAACCTTGTGAAAATCCCCGAAGGCGATTTGCGCGAAAGGCTTGTTGTGGTCGGCAACGGCATGGCCGGTTGCCGCGCGGTGGAGGAAATTCTCGCCCGCGATGCAGACCGCTTTGCCATCACGATCTTTGGCGCCGAACCGCGGGTGAACTATAACCGCATCATGCTCTCGCCGGTTCTGGCCGGTGAAAAGCAGTTTGACGACATCGTGATCAACACGGCCGAGTGGTATGTCGAAAACGACATTACGCTGATCTCGGGCGATCCGGTGGTGGCGATTGATCGCGCCGCACAGACGGTCACGAGCGCTTCGGGTCGCATCGAGGCTTATGACCGCCTGTTGATCGCCACGGGCTCTGAACCTTTCATCATCCCGGTGCCGGGCAAGGATCTGTCAGGCGTGGTGTCTTTCCGCGATCTGGATGACGTGGACAAGATGCTGGCCGCGGCGGCCAATGGCGGCCATGCGGTGGTGATCGGCGGGGGCCTGCTCGGGCTGGAGGCGGCCCATGGTCTGTCACTGCGCGGCATGGACGTGACCGTGCTGCACCTGATGCCCACGCTGATGGAGCGTCAGCTCGACGAGGCCGCCGGCTGGTTGCTGAAGAGCGAGCTGGAACGCCGGGGCCAGACGATCCTGACCGGGGCCGATACCGCCGAAATTCTGGGCAAGGACGGCAAGGTCGTCGGCGTCAAGCTGAAGGATGGCCGAGAGATCCCCGCCAGCATCGTGGTGATGGCCGTGGGCATCCGCCCTTCGACCGCGCTGGCGCGTCAGGCTGGGCTCGAAGTCGAACGCGGCATCATGGTCGACGATCACATGGTCACCAGCGATCCGGCCGTGATGGCGGTGGGCGAATGCGTTCAGCATCGCGGGATCTGCTATGGTCTGGTCGCCCCTTTGTGGGAAATGTGCCGTTCGCTGGCCGATGCGGCGGTGGCCGCGCCCACGGGCTATACCGGCTCGGTCACCTCGACCAAGCTCAAGGTTTCGGGGATCGACCTGTTCTCGGCCGGTGATTTTTCGGGCGGGGCCGATTGCGAAGACATCGTCATGCGCGATGCGGCGCGCGGCGTGTACAAGCGCGTGATCGTCAAGGACAACAAGCTGGTCGGCGCGGTGCTTTACGGCGATACCGCCGACGGATCATGGTATTTCGACCTGCTCAAGCGCGAGGAAGATGTTTCCGACATCCGCGAAGCCCTGATCTTCGGTCAGGCCTTTGCCCAGGGCGGAGGCGCCCTCGCGGACCCTAATGCCGCCGTTGCCGCCCTTTCGGACGATGCCGAAGTGTGTGGCTGCAACGGCGTGACCAAGGGAACCGTTGTATCGACCATCAAGGGCGGCGCCTGCAGCCTCGACGCTGTGCGCAGCCAATGCAAGGCCTCGGCCTCCTGCGGCTCGTGCACGGGCCTTGTGGAAAGCCTGCTGAAACTGACGCTGGGCGACGATGTGAAGTCGGGGCCGAAAACGCTCTGCAAGTGCACTACCTTCAGCCATGACGATGTGCGCCGCCTGATCGTGGAAAAAGAGCTGAAGGCCATTCCGCAGGTCATGCAGGAGCTGACGTGGAAAACGCCCGATGGCTGCGCGTCCTGCCGCCCTGCCCTCAACTATTACCTGCTCTGCGCATGGCCGGGCGAGTATGTGGACGATCAGCAGAGCCGCTTCGTCAACGAGCGCATGCATGCCAATATCCAAAAGGACGGCACCTACTCGGTGGTCCCGCGCATGTGGGGCGGTGTTACCACCCCCGACGAATTGCGCGCCATTGCCGACGCCGCCGACAAGTATCAGGCCCGTCTGGTCAAGGTGACCGGCGGCCAGCGCATCGACCTGTTCGGCATCAAGAAGGAAGACCTGCCCGCGATCTGGGGCGATCTGAATGCCGCCGGGATGGTGTCGGGCCATGCCTATGGCAAGTCGCTGCGCACGGTCAAAACCTGCGTCGGTTCGGAATGGTGCCGCTTCGGCACGCAGGACTCGACCGGCCTTGGCATCAAGGCCGAGCAGATGACCTGGGGATCGTGGATGCCCCACAAGTTCAAGATCGCCGTATCGGGCTGCCCGCGCAATTGCGCCGAGGCCACGATCAAGGACTTTGGCGTGATCTGCGTGGACTCGGGCTATGAACTGCATGTCGGCGGCAATGGCGGCATCCATGTCCGCGCCACCGATCTGCTGTCCAAGGTGACGACCGAGCAGGAAGCGCTCGATGTCTGCGCCGCCTTTATCCAGCTTTACCGCGAACAGGCATGGTATCTGGAGCGCACCGCGCCGTGGATCGAACGTGTTGGCCTCGATTACGTGAAGGCGCAATTGTTCGACGATCCCGAGGCGGTCGCCAAGCTGGCCGAGCGTTTCCATTACTCGCAACAGTTCATGCAGGACGACCCATGGGCCCGCCGCGCCGCCGGCGAAGACAGCGAACTCCACCAGCATCTGGCCGAGTTCCGTCCCTTTCCCACCATGCAGATGAAGGAGGCCGCAGAATGATTGGTGACTGGATCGATATCGGGCCTACCACGCAGATCAGCCCCGGCAATGCCCGCACCCTGCCGGTGCAGGGTGGCGAGGAGATCGCCATCTTCCACACGCTGGACAATCAGTTCTACGCGCTGGTCAACAAATGCCCGCACAAGCACGGCCCCCTCAGCCAAGGCATCGTGCATGGCAATGTCGTGACCTGCCCCCTGCACAGCTGGAACATCAGCCTGAAAACCGGCGAGGCGCTGGGCGATGACAAGGGCTGCGTGCCCACCATCCCCATCCGCGAGGACGCCGGGCGGCTGTATCTCAAGCGCGACGCGCTGGTTTCGGCCAAAGCTCCGGAGGCCATGGCATGAACAAGGCGGCGATCCGCACCACTTGCGCCTATTGCGGCGTTGGCTGTGGCATCGCCGCTCAGGTGGCGGCCGCCCCCCTGCAGGCAGGAGTGCCGGGGGAGCGCGCCGTCACCATCCAGGGCGACGGTCAGCACCCCGCCAATCACGGCCGCCTCTGCTCCAAGGGCACACATCTGGGTGAGACGGTAGCGCTGGACGGGCGCCTGCTCGCACCCATGATCGGCGATCAGACGGTCGGCTGGGACGCTGCGCTGGATGAAGTGGCCGACCGGATGCGCGAGACGATCGAGGCCCATGGCCCCGATGCGGTCGCCTTCTATGTCTCGGGCCAATTGCTGACCGAAGACTATTACGTGGCGAACAAGCTGATGAAAGGCTTTATCGGCAGCGCCAATATCGACACCAATTCGCGCCTCTGCATGGCCAGCGCCGTTGCCGCCCACAATCGCGCCTTTGGCGAAGACATTGTGCCCGGCAGCTACAGCGACCTTGAAGAGGCCGATCTGATCCTGCTGGTGGGCAGCAACACCGCATGGTGCCACCCGGTGATCTGGCAGCGGATGGAAGCGGCCCGCGCCGCGCGCGGCACCAAGATCGTCGTGATCGACCCGCGCCGCACCGAAACCGCCGAGCAGGCCGACCTGCATGTGGCGCTGGCCCCAGATGGCGATGTGGCTTTGTTCAACGCGCTGCTGGCCGAGATGCATGCGCGCGGACTGACCGATGATGCGGGGCTGAATGTGCCGCTTGGTTTCTGGGCGGGCCTGCCCTGCGATCCTGGCGTTCCGGCCGAACAATTCGCCGCTCTGGCCGATCTGGTCGCTGCCCATCCGCGTATGGTCACGCTGTTCTCGATGGGGGCCAACCAGTCCTCCAGCGGCACCGACAAGGGCAATGCGATCACCAATCTGCACCTTGCCATGGGCCGCATCAACCAGCCCGGCGCCGCACCTTTCAGCATGACCGGCCAGCCCAATGCAATGGGCGGCCGCGAGGTGGGCGGGCTGGCCAATATGCTGGCCTGCCATCTGGGTTTTTCCGACGCGGAATTGCGCGATGTGGCCGGTTTCTGGAACACCGCCAACATCTGCTCCGGCCCCGGCAAGAAGGCGGTGGACATGTTCCGCGCCATTCATGACGGGTCGATCAAGTTCCTCTGGGTGATGGCCACCAACCCGGCGGCCTCCATGCCCGACGCCGGTTTCGTGCGCGAGGCGCTGGAGCGCTGCCCCACGGTGGTGGTGTCCGAGGCGATTGCCGATACCGACACAGGCCGCTTTGCCCATATCCGCCTGCCCGCTCATGCTTGGGGCGAAAAGGACGGCACCGTCACCAATTCCGAACGCCGCATCAGCCGCCAGCGCACCCTTTTCCCCGCCCCCGGCGAGGCCAAGGCCGACTGGTGGATCATGGGGCAAGTGGCGGCGCGCATGGGCTGGGGCGATGCCTTTGCCTATGATCGCCCGGCGCAAATCTGGCGCGAATATGCCGCGATGACGGAACTGGCGGTGCGTTATGGTCGGCGGCTGGATCTGCGCGATCATGCCCAGATTTCCGATGCCGGTTATGATACGATGATGCCCTTTCAATGGGGCGGCGATTATCCGCTGGCCGATGGCTACAGCACGAGCGATGGCCGTGCGCGGCTGATTTCGGTGCGCCCGCCCGCAATGGCGGCGATTGATCCGGCCTATCCGCTGCGCCTCAACACCGGGCGCTATCGCGACCAGTGGCACACGATGACCCGCACCGGCTATGCCCCCACGCTGGCCCAGCACCGGCGCGAGGCTCTGCTCGAAATCCACCCCGATGACGCGATGCTCTATGGGCTGGACGATGGCGGTTTGGCCCGAGTGGCCACGGCCAATGGCGCCTCGGTGTTCCGCGTTGGGATCAGCGATGGCCAGCGACGCGGCGACATATTCGTGCCGATGCACTGGACCGATGTGATGGCGGGCGGCGCGCGCGCCAATCTCCTGCCCGCCCAGCGTGTGGACCCGGTTTCGGGCCAGCCCGCCTTCAAGAACACGCCCGCAAGAGTGGAACCGGTGGCCCCCGAATGGCGCGGATTTCTTCTGCTCAAGGAACCGGCGGCGCCTGAAGGGCTTTTGTTCTGGAGCCGGTCGCGGGTCAAGGGTGGCTGGCTTTATGAACTGGCCGGGATGGGCTCGGTCGAGGTGGTTGGCCTGTTGCCCGCCGGTGAAAGGCTGGAGGTGGCCGACCATGTGCGCGGTATGCGGCGCATCGCGGTGCGCGGCGATGATGGCGCTCTTGCCGGGGCCTTGTTCGTGACGCGCGATGGCACCTTGCCCGCCCGTGCATGGATTGCCGAGCAATTGGGCGCGGATGGCGAGGCCACCGAATGGCTGGCCGCGCGGCCCAGCACCCCGGCCCCTGATCGCGGCGCGATTGTTTGCGTCTGTCACGGGGTGGGCGAAAAGGATATTGAGGAAGCCATCTGCGCGGGTGCGTGCAGCGTGGCGGCTATTGGCGAAGAAACGCGTGCGGGCACGAATTGCGGCTCTTGCCGCCCTGCCTTGGCGCGCATGTTGGCAAAGATGATGGAGGCGGCGGAATGAGCCACGATTTTCCCGCAGGTATGGTCTGGCTGGTGGGCGCAGGCCCCGGCGATCCGGAATTGCTGACGCGCAAGGCCGAAAGGCTGATCCGCGCCGCCGATGTGGTGTTCTATGATGCGCTGGTGGGCGAAGGCGTGCTGGCGCTGGTCCGTCCGGGCACACGGATGGTCAGCGTGGGCAAGCGTTCGGGCCGCCACAGCAAGGCGCAGGGTTCGATCAACGATCTGTTGCTGGAGGCCGCATTGGCGGGCCAGCGCGTGGTGCGCCTGAAGGGCGGCGACCCTTCGGTCTTTGGCCGCAGCGCCGAGGAGATCGAGCATCTGGCAAAGGGCGGCGTGGTGGCCAAGGTCTGCCCCGGCATCACCACGGCCAGCGCGGCGGCGGCCAGCGCGGGCGCCTCGCTGACGCTGCGCGGATCGGCGCGGGGCATCACCTATGTCACGGCCCATCTGCGCGCAGGCGAACCATTGAAGCTGGATTGGGCGACGCTGGCAAGCGAGAGCCAGACCGTTGGCGTCTATATGGGCCGCGCGGCGGCGGGCGAGATCGCGCGTGGGCTGATCGCGGCGGGGCGCGATCCGGAAACTCCGGTGATGGTGGCGGTCAATGTCTCGCGCCCCGATGAACGCCTGATCCGGGGCAAGCTCTCGACGCTGGCTTTCCTGGTCGCCACGATCAGCGATGATGACCCAACCCTTCTGCTGATTGGCGAGGCGGTGCGGGCGCCCGATTTCACTCCGGCGGCGATGGAGTACTTTCACATTATTGCCAATTGAGCCCGACGCGTCGATGGTTGCGGACGGAGCGAATCCGATACGCAACTCTTGATGGCGGGGTGTGCCATGAAAACCATCGGTCTTTGTCTTGGTCTGTTGATTGCCGCGCCCGCTATGGCGCAAGGCATGGGGGGTGATCGTGCCGATCTGGCCCAGCGCCTTTCGCAGGCCGATGCCGATGGCAATGGCCAGGTGACGCGGGCTGAATTCCTCGCCTATCGCGCCGGGCAATTCGCGCGGTTTGACCGCAATGGCGACGGGTTTGTGTCGGGCGATGATGTGCCGCGCCTGCTGGCCGGCCATTTCGCGCCCCGGTTGCAGGCAATGCTCCAGCAATTCGACGCCAACCATGATGGACGGATCAGCCGCGAGGAATTCGTCAACGGACCGGCGCGCAGCTTTGATGTGGCCGATGCCAATCATGACAATGTCATCACCGCCGCCGAGATGAAGGCTCTGAACGACAAAGGCAAAGCCGCGCGCGGGGGATAAGCGCATGGTTGCCGCGGGGCGATGATATGCGCTACCAAGGATCATGACCCGTTCCCGCAGCCAGCGTAATGCGCCCACGATTGCCGATGTCGCCCGCCATGCCGGTGTTTCGCCGATGACGGTTTCGCGCGTTATCAATGGTGAAGCGGCGGTGCGCCCGGCCACGCGCGAAAAGGTGGAGGCCTCGATTGCGGCGCTGGATTACGCGCCATCGGCCGCCGCGCGGCAATTGGCCGGGGGCGAGGATACGCGCATTGCCCTTGTTTATTCAAACCCTTCCTCGGCCTATCTCTCCGAATTTCTGATGGGCAGCCTCGACCGCGCCAGCAGCCTCAATGTGCAATTGATGGTCGAAAAATTCGGCGAAGAGGCCAGCGTGTCCGAGATGGTCGCCCATTTGCGGCGCGGACGGATCAGCGGGATCATCCTGCCCCCGCCTCTGTGTGAATCCGAGGCAATGCTGACGGCCTTGGCCGCAGAGAGCATTCCGGTGGTGGCGGTGGCGCCGGGAGTCCCGCGCGAGGATGTCGCCTCGGTGTGCATCGACGATTTCGCGGCGGGGCGCGCCATGACCAGCCACCTGATCGCGCGCGGCCATCGCCGGATCGGTTTTATCAAGGGCAACCCTGACCAAAGCGCCAGCGAGCGCCGCTATCAGGGCTATCTCGCCGCTCTGGCCGAGGCCGGATTGGCCCCCGACCCGGCCATCATAGCCCAAGGCTATTTCACCTATCGCTCCGGGCTGGAGGCCGCCGCCGCGATCCTGGCCGCGCCCCAGCCGCCTAGCGCGATCTTTGCCAGCAATGACGATATGGCCGCCGCGACGGTCGCCATGGCCCATGCGAAGCGGCTGGATGTGCCGGGCGATCTGTCGGTCTGCGGTTTTGACGATACGCCGCTGGCCACGACGATCTGGCCCGAATTGACCACCATCCACCAACCGATCAGCGATATGGCGCGAGCGGCGGTGGAGATGCTTGCCCGCATGGTGCGCAGCAAGAAACTGGCTCCGGCCCATGAATGGCTGGATTTCACGCTGATCCTGCGGCAATCCGATGCCGAGGTGGTCAAAGGCTGAGAGCGCTCCTGATCGTGCCCGCATCCTGATCGGTCGGGCGCCACGGCCCGGCCATCGCCCCCTTCGGCGCGAAGAGTCCGGGGACGGGATCGTCGCCCTTTGCCACTTCGCTCAATTCGGCAGCCCTTGGGTCATCGAGTGGGCCGTTTTGGCCGCGCAGGTGTTTGATCCAGGCGGCGATGGCCGAGA
The DNA here is from genome assembly GCF_012275515.1 of Novosphingobium sp. SG707. Lineage (GTDB taxonomy): Bacteria > Pseudomonadota > Alphaproteobacteria > Sphingomonadales > Sphingomonadaceae > Novosphingobium. Next base: position 61 of record NZ_JAAZQL010000015.1, on the reverse strand, counting down.
GGATCGCGGGGCAGGATCGGCCCTGCGCCTGATTGGCGGCCAGCGTGGCGAGCCAGCGCTG
>NZ_JAAZQL010000014.1 GCF_012275515.1 Novosphingobium sp. SG707 | reverse complement strand
CCCGACAGCTTTATCAGGCCACCGCGCGCGCCAGCAGCATGCCCGAGCGCGAGATCGACCTTGTGCCGCCGCTCGGGCGCGCCGCGCCCGAAGGCTGGGATGCCGCCTTGCCCCGCCCTTCGCGCATGATCGTGCCGCCCGAGCGGGTTGAGGTCACGGCCATGCTGCCCGATCATCCGCCCGCCATGTTTATCTGGCGCGGCAAGCGCTACCGCGTCGCCCGCGCCGATGGCCCCGAGCGCCTGCATGGCGAGTGGTGGCAGGCGGGCGGGCTGGAGGTCGAGACGCCGCTGTCGGTGCGCGACTATTTCCAGGTCGAGACCACCGAGGGCGGTCGCTACTGGATCTATCGCCTCGGTGACGGCACCCAGGCCGTCACAGGTCCGATGAGCTGGTTCATCCATGGCGCCTTTGCATGAGCGAAGACGCCGACCCCTTGGTCGGTGCCCGCTATGTCGAGTTGCAGGTCACCACCCATTTCAGCTTCCTGCGCGGCGCTTCCTCGCCTGAGGAATTGGCCGCTGCCGCAGCCAGTCTCGGCCTGCCTGCGATCGGCATCACCGACCGCAACAGCTTTGGCGGGCTGGTGCGCGCCTGGGACGCGCAGAAGGTGACCGGCATCCGCACGATGCCGGGCGCCCGGCTTGATCTGGTCTGCGGCACCTCGCTGCTGGTCTATCCGACGGACAAACCTGCCTATGCCCGCCTCTCGCGGCTGCTGACGATCGGCAAGCGCCGCGCCGGCAAGGGCGCGTGCCATCTCCATTGGGCGGATCTGGAGGACTGGCATGAAGGGCTGATCGCCATTCTCGTGCCGGATAGCGCCGATGCTGGCAATGAGCAGGCGCTCCAGCGCCTGGCCCGGCTGTTCGGGAACCGGGCCTATATGGCGTTGACGCTGCGGCGACGCCCGAAGGATGCCATTCGCCTGCGCGATCTGGCGACGCAGGCCGCCGCCGCGCGCGTGCCGACAGTGGCGACCGGAGACGTGCTCTACCACAGCCCGGACCGACGCATGTTGCAGGATGTGGTGACCTGCATCCGCGAGGGCTGCACGATCGACATGCTGGGCAAGCGCCGCGAGCGCTTTGCCGATCGTGATTTCAAGACGGCCGATGAGATGGAGCGGCTGTTCCGCCGCTATCTGGGCGACATCGCTCCGGTGCATCGCAGCGTCGAGATCGCCCGGCGCTGCACCTTCGATCTGTGCGAGTTGACCTATACCTATCCCGATGAGGTGGGCGATCAGGGCCTGACGCCGCAACAGGAGCTGGAGCGGCTGACCTGGGAAAAGGCCCCGGAGCGCTATCCCAACGGCGTGTCCGACAAGGTGCGCCGCCAGTTGCTCCATGAGCTGAAGCTCATCGCCGAGCTGAACTACGCCCCCTACTTCCTTACCGTTCACTCGATTGTGCGGTTCGCGCGCAGCCGGGGCATTCTGTGTCAGGGGCGCGGCAGCGCCGCCAATTCGGCGGTTTGCTTTGTGCTGGGCATCACTTCGATCGACCCGGTGCAGTCAGAACTGCTCTTTGAACGTTTCGTCAGCGCCGAACGGCGCGAGCCGCCCGACATCGATGTGGATTTCGAGCATGAGAGGCGCGAGGAGGTCATCCAATGGATCTATGAAACCTATGGCCGCGACCGGGCGGCCCTCACCGCCGTCATCACCCGTTTCCGGGCCAGGGGAGCGGTGCGCGACGTGGGCAAGGCGCTGGGCCTGAGCGAGGACATTTGCACCGCGCTCTCCGGACAGGTGTGGGGCTGGAGCCGGGACGGCGTGGAGGAGAAGCACGCGCAGGCGCTCAATCTCGATCTTGAAGACCGGCGGCTGCAACTGACGCTTGAGCTTGCCAGGGAGCTCATCAACACGCCGCGCCACACCTCCCAGCATCCCGGGGGATTTGTCCTGAGCCACGACCGGCTCGACGAGTTGGTGCCCATCGAGCCCGCCGCCATGGAAAACCGGCAGATCATCGAATGGGACAAGGATGACATCGACGCGCTGGGTCTGATGAAGGTCGATGTGCTGGGTCTGGGCATGCTGGGCTGTATGCGCCGGGCTTTCGTGCTGCTTGAGGACAGTAAGGGCATCACGCTGGATCTTGCCACGATCCCGCAGGAAGACCCCAGGACCTATGCGATGATCCGCAAGGCCGATACGCTGGGCACATTCCAGATCGAGAGCCGGGCGCAGATGGCGATGCTGCCCCGGATCAAGCCGACCACCTTCTACGATCTGGTGGTGCAGGTCGCGATCGTCCGGCCTGGCCCGATCCAGGGCGATATGGTCCATCCCTATCTGCGGCGCCGGGAAGGCAAGGAGACGATCACCTATCCCACCGAGGAATTGCGCCGGGTCCTGGAAAAGACGCTGGGCGTGCCACTGTTTCAGGAGCAGGCGATGCGCGTCGCCATCGAATGCGCGGGCTTTACCGCCAGCGAGGCTGACTTGCTGCGCCGTGCCATGGCCACCTTCAAACTGACAGGCGGCGTCTCGCATTTCCGGGACAAGCTGATCGATGGCATGGTGGCGCGCGGCTACACCGCCGACTTCGCGGAAAAGACCTTCACGCAGATCGAGGGCTTTGGCTCCTACGGCTTTCCCGAAAGCCATGCCGCCTCCTTCGCGCTCATCGCCTATGCCAGCGCCTGGATGAAATGCCATCATCCCGATGTGTTTTGCGCGGCGCTGCTCAATGCCCAGCCCATGGGCTTCTATGCCCCGGCGCAGATCGTGCGTGACGCGCGCGAGCATGGCGTCGAGGTGCGGCCCGTCGATGTGAACCATAGCCGATGGGACTGCACGCTGGAGCCCACCGGCAAGCGCTATCTGGCCGTGCGGCTCGGCCTGTGCATGGTGCGTGACCTCAAGAACGCCGATGGCGCGGCCATCGTGCTGGCGCGGCGCGATGAGCCCTATAGCTCGGTCGAGGAGATCCAGCGCCGGGCGCTGGTCAGCGGGCGGGCGCTGGAGCGCATCGGGCAGGCTGACGGTTTCGGCTCGCTGGACCTCTCACGGCGCAAGGGCCTGTGGTCGGTCAAGGGGCTGGGTGATGCACCCCTCCCCCTCTTTGCGGCCAGTGATGAACGGGCGGGCAAGCTCCGCGAGGAAGCGATCGAGCCCGAGGTTGAACTGGTAGCTATGAGGGACGGGGAAGAGGTGGTCGAGGATTATCGCACCACCAACCTGTCGCTCAAAGCCCATCCGGTTTCCTTCCTGCGCGCCGACCTTCAGGCGCTCAAGATGGTGGCCTGCGGCGATCTCGTCCATCTCAAGGATGGTCGCTGGATCAATCTGGCTGGTATCGTTCTGATCCGCCAGAAGCCCGGCTCGGCCAAGGGCGTCATGTTTATCACCTTGGAGGACGAGACGGGCGTGGCCAATCTCGTCGTCTGGCCAGCCCTTTTTGAAAAGCATCGGCAGGTCGTGCTGGGTGCCAGCATGATGGGCGTGCGCGGCCAGGTTCAGCGCGAGGGCGAGGTGATTCATGTTGTGGCTCAGCGGCTCGACGATCTCTCCCCGCTTCTCGCCAGTGTCGGCGGGCGGGGGGACTCTGGCGGGATATATCCCGTAGCCCGCGCGGATGCGGTCAAGCATGGCAGCGGGCCAGACCGCCGCGATCCGGAGGAGCGACCGCTTGGGCGCCCCGCCAGGAATATGTTTGATCCCGACCTTGCTCTTGGTTCCGGCATCATCCCGGGCCAGCCCACCGACGGGATCAAGGCGAGGACGCGTGACTTTCGATGAGGCGGGATGCTTGCCCTTCCCCGCCCCGCTGATAGGATTTGCCTATGTGTAATCGTGCCCGTTTCGCTGGTGAGCCGGAAGCCCTGTTCGGGGCCGCCAACAAGCTGTTTGGCGAGCGACCGCGCGACAATCGCTTCAATCCGCAGGAGTTGCGGCCCAAAAGCCGCAATTATGTGATCCGCGAGCGCGACACCGGCGAGCGAGGCTGGGATGTGATGACCTGGGATGTGCTGGGCGGAAAGGCGGCCTGGCCGATGACCAATGTGCGTCAGCTTGGTCTGCCCCAGTGGCGAAAGCTCGCGGAAAAGCCGGTCAACCGCTGTCTTGTTCCGCTCACCGAGTTCGCCGAGTTTACGCCCGACAAGCATGATCTGGGTGACGGCAAGCCACCGCTCAAGGGGGAGATGTGGTTCTCCCTCCCCGATCAGCCGGTCTTTGCCGTGGCGGGCTTCTGGCAGGCGACAGCCGAGGGGAACGCCTTCGCGATGGTGACATGCGATCCCAATGAACTGGTTGCGCCCATCCATCCCAAGGCGATGGTCACAATCCTGCGGCCCGAGGACCACGATACTTGGCTGCGCGGGAGCTATGATGAGATTGTGGCCCTGCAGCGACCCTATGACGCGGCGGCGATGACGGTGCGAGGGCCGGTCTTTCCCACGCGGGAAAGATGATTCAGCCTTTTAGGCTGATAAATCGGGCCTGCATAGGATCGTAGGTACAGTTGGTGATTGTCCCGTCAACGACCCGTGACACCAACTCGTTGATGCATCCTAAGGGGACAAGAAACCACTCACGCGGCTGCACAGTTTTGCCAAAACGATCGCCGGCCGCCAGATCGAGCCGAGCAGCCGCCAATGCCTTGTGAATGAGACTCTCCATTTTGCTGCGGTTGATGTTGAAGAGCTGGTATTCGGCGACAACCTCGACATCAGCCAGCAGGAAGGTCGGGTCATTGCGGGCATTGGCCACACGATGGGCAACACTCTGCCCGGTCACGCCGATCTTGTGGATCAGTTCCCTGTGCTCCGCGACATAGGGGTGGGCCGACTTGCTGCGTAGAACATAGATCGTGCCGCTCGCCAGATCGTCAGGCTCGGCCACGTCGCCAAAAAGTGGCCCCGCGCTCAAGGCGGTGATGCGGCGCGCAGTCTCATCGCGATAGAGCGCCTTCTGGAATGACCGGGCCAGCATGGTCGCCTCGGTGCCATTGTCGTAGATGACGCGCACACGCCGATCCTTGCGCTCATACTCCGTCACAAAGGCGTCTGAGGTGTCCGCGATAAGGGCCATCTGCCCAGCCACGATGAAGAAATTGCCGGGCCGAACCTCATCGAGAGTGACCTCTGTTTGATCGACTGCCTTGGCCTCGCGTGCGCCTTTGGCCAGATCGGCCTGTACCCGTTCGATTTGGGGCTTGAAGGTCTCGAAATCCTCGCACTTTTCGCGATTGGCGATTTCTTCGGCTGCGCGCTTTTCCGCACGCGGCGCGACATGGCGCAACTGCGTGATGTCGTCTGGTGCGCCCGGCGCGATGCCCAGTTCCGCGAGCAGCGCGTCGTCGCCCAATTCCTGGGGCGCCACGGCTGCTGGGCCATTGCCATCCAGCAGGCCATCACGATCGAGACTGGCCAGCAATTCGCGCGCTTCCGGAAGGCTGCGCAGGCGGTCTAGCCGCACTGCATAGAGGCGCTCGAAAATGTCACGGTCATCGCCGTGCCGAGGCAAATGCCCATGCTCAGCCACAAAGCGCTGAATATCCTCAAAACCGGCAATGATCCGTTCTTGCAGCGGTGTCAGGGCACGCTTCGGCTCTGCCGTTGTCTCGACGCCCAGTTCGGCCAGAAGTTCAAGATCGCTAAGCTCAGCCATCAGCCGCCGCCTTTGCCGCATGGCGTTGCAGGAAGGCGATACCCTCGGCCATCTTGCGCTCCCAGGCATCCTGCGAGGTCAGCGAGGGAAGGCGCCCGCGCTCCCGCTTGAACTCCAGCGCGCGCTCGGTCAGCATCCGCGCATCCTCGTAGGTCAGCTTGTCCTTCTTGGCGTTGATGACAGCCTGCACCTGCAAGAGGGTCTTCTCGTCCATCGCCTTGGCCAGCACGGCATAGGTGGCGTCAAACGGATTGACGCGGTCGATCAGATCGATGTCGAGGTCGGTAACGCTCAGGGCAAATTTGCGGACCCCATCGATAAAGGCCGTGCTGCCCGAAAACTCTCCGTCGACCACATCGCCGACCATCGCGGCCTTGGCCTGCTGAGTCAGCGTCAGGGCGGCAATGGCGTGCTGGCGAACCGCTTCCTGGTCATCTTCGCTGAGGTCGGGGAATTTTTCGCGAATGATCTTGCCCATCTTCAGCTGAGTCAGCTCCTCGGGCACCACTTCGGTGTCGAACATCCCACGCTCCAGTGCCGATTTGTCCTGCACGAAGCTGGCGATAACTTCATTGAGATCCTCGCGGCAAATGCGTGTTGCCTCTATGCTGGTCGGCAGCTTGAGGCCCTTGATCTCGAAATGCATCTGGCCTTGGGCGTTGACGCCGATGTTGGTCGCCCCCTCCTGATAGCCATCTGGACCATAATCAAAATCCGGCTTGGGGCCGGCATCCTTGGGCGTGAACTCGAAACGCGGAGCCAGCACCTGTTCCATCAGCAGGCTGGCGGCAATGGCCTTGAGATAATCGTTGATGGCGTCGACCACCAACGGGTCGTCAGCCGCAGGTTCTGCAATCAGATTGGTAAAGCGCGCCCGCGTCTTGCCCGGCGCATCGCGGGTGGCGCGGCCGATGATCTGGATGATTTCTGTAAGGCTGGAGCGATAGCCCACCGTCAGCGCATGTTCGCACCAGATCCAGTCGAAACCTTCCTTGGCCATGCCCAGCGCGATAATCACGTCAACGAAATCGCGATCGCTACGCGCGGCGGCGGATTTCAGCGAGGCCACCACGCGATCCCGCTTGGAAGCATCATCGTCGACCAGGTCCGCGACCTTGATCGTGGCGCCGCTGGCTGTCTTGAGCAGATGAAAGCCGGTTTCCGGATCAACCCCGTGCCATTCACCCAAATGGCCCATGATGTCTTCAGCTTCGCGGTGCTTGTCCTTCAGGCTTTCGCGCGAATTGACCGAAGGGATGTGGACGATGGTCTTGATCGTCGGGTCGAGCAGCGCCGAGATCTTCTCGGTATAGGGGCCGGTGTAGAAGCTGTAGCCAATGTCCAGCACCTTGAGATACTGATAGCCGTTGAGTTGCTCGTAATAGGTGTAGGTGACCGTCTCGAACTTGGCTTCGTCATCGGGTGCCAGCACGGGGATGGCGTCGCCCCGGAAATAGCTGCCGGTCATCGCCACGATATGCGCCTTGTCGCGCCCGATCAGTTGGGCGAGCTGCGCGCCCAGGCGGTTGCCAGCATCGGCAGAGACATGGTGGAATTCGTCGATGGCGATGAGTGCAGTGTCGAAAGCTTCAACGCCCATTTCGTCAAAGGCAAAGCGGAAGGTCGCGTGTGTGCAGACCAGTACTCTGGCATCGCTGGCCAGAAATTCGCCGACAGCCTTGACCTTGGACTTGGCTACCTTCGGGTCATCAGCGCCGGGCGTGTTGCACAGGTTCCATTGCGGCGCGACTTCCCAGTCGGCCCAGAAGCCATGCTTGCTCAGCGGCTCGCTGTTGAAACTGGCGCCGATCGAGCGTTCCGGCACGCAGACGATGGCCTTCTTCACGCCTTGGTTGGTCAGCTTGTCCAGGGCGATGAACATCAGCGCGCGCGACTTGCCCGAAGCAGGGGGCGACTTGATCAGCAAATATTGCTCGCCACGCTTGTCATAGGCCCGCGCCTGCATCGGGCGCATCCCCAGCTCATTCGCCTTGGCGGTTTCGCCAGTGCCGGCGGGGCGGAAGGTGACGGTTGGGATGATGTCGGCATTCTGGGTCATTTGAACAACTCGCTATGGGTTCCGGCGCGCACGAAAACGAGCGTGCCGCCCGGTCCCGCTGTGTCGTCCACTTCGTAGATCAGCAGGAAATCCCCGCCGATGTGGCATTCTCGTGTGCCTGCCCATTCGCCTTTCAGCGCGTGATCGCGCCATTCGGGCGGCAGCGGCGCATCATTGGCGATCAACAGCAGCATCGCCTCTTTGAGCTGGCCCATGTCATAGCGACCAGAGCGCGAGAGGCGCTCCCAGTCTTTCCTGAACGCTTTGGCCAGATCAAACGTGCGCGGCAGCTTCGCGGACTTATCCTTCTTTGCCATCGAGGTCGGCAAACATGGCATCAGGATCGGTGAAGCGGGCGCGGCGCTCGGCGATGATGGCACGCGCCTCGTCCAGCGCGGCGCGGGTTTCGGCGTTGGGCACCTTCAGCTCCAGCGGGAAGGCTTGGTCGACCGCGATGCGGTGGAACAGCAGGCGCACGGCGTCGGACGCGGTCAGCCCCATGGCCGCCAACGCTTCTGTGGCTTTTGCCTTCAAATCATTGTCCATGCGGATATGCAGCATGGAGCTTTGGGACGGCACGTGGGGTGCGTTCATCCGAGCCTCCTGTATCTCAAATGAGAGATACGCCGATGGCGCGAAAAGTCAATGTCGCGCCCATCATGCCGCTGCCTTGCCGCCGGTCATTTTGGTGTAGAGATCGAACAGCTTTTCCAGCCTTTCGGTGTCGTTCTTGAAACGGCGGCCGATGTAGATCCGCTCCAGCACCTCATCGTTGCGGTCATGCGCGTGGCGCAGGTTTTCCGGCATGGTGTCGGGATCGTACAGATCGGCGATGGTTGCAGGAAAGTGCGCCTCGCGCGCCAGCAGGATATCCTCGGCGCATCGGGTGAGGTCGGCCTTGTTCTGCTCCGTCAGCTTGGGGATGGGGAAAGTGTTCCAGCCAAGGGTGTTGGAATAGGAAAAGTCGGTTCGCATCCGGCGACAGACGTTGCCAATCCAGTTCCAATGCAGGCGGGAAACGACAAGTGAAAGTGCCCATAGTGGGGCATCGAATATTCCATATGCCTGAAATGAAATTACAACACGTGCATCGTAAAGGTCCGCTGGTAGGTAAGGCCTGTTTTCAGACGAGACGCCAGGGACGACGATCAAATTGCTCTTTGCGAGGAACCTGTCACGGAATCGGTGCGGAGATTGAACGAGATTTTGTGCTGTTTTGTCGGCCTTTTTTTCGCAGCGTGCTTGGCGCACCTGAGCAAGTCGATCGCTGATTTCTGGGATTTTGGAGACTTCATCGACCTGAGTGTCATCGATCCAAAAACAATGCCGAGGTACGCCTCTAATAATCTCGGATGAACCTGCGTAGGGGCGTATAAACTTCTCTAGCTCCGGCCTATGCTCGATCAAATCGCGCTTTTCGTCATTCGAGAAAATCAAACTCGATCCATAGTATGGATGATTTCCAAGTGTCATTTCAGGAATATCCGAAATGGCATTCCTTGATGCACTCACAATGACATCGGAGTTTGGAATGAGGTATGGGCCAATGCAGTTAACTGCCCGGGCAATACTTTCTTCGCCATCTTCAGTGAATAGCGTCGCTCCAGCGCGCTGGGCGTTTTGAATGCCAAATGCGATAACCGTTACGCCCGCGTTATTTGCGGCTAGATTCCGCCACAAAAATGAGGGGCGCGCGAAAAAAATTTCCTGAGACTGGCTAAAAACAAGAGGCCATATAATAGGAGCTTGAGATCCTTGGCAGATCGAATTGGTTGTAACAAAGGCGGCCTTTGACCCTACTATTTTATTAAATTGAGCTGCCTTCAGAAGCCAGCAGGCGACATAATCAAGGTTTCCGAAATTTTTCGTGGTGGCAGAAAAAACAGTGGTGATGTCATTCTTCTGCTGTTCCGTTTGTCGGTTGAAGCCTGTGTATGGCGGGTTGCCGCAGATATACGTCTCTCCACCTGCGTTTTCAAAATCGATCTCGGTCTGGTTCAAGGGCGTATTGAACAGGTCATCGCTTCTGACCTTGACCGCCGTTTCTGATGCCCCCCACAAGCTCAGCCAGTCGAGCCGCAAAGCGTTCCCGCAGGTGATCCAGTTCTGGCTATCCAGCGGCAAGAAATCGGCCAGCGCCTCTTTCTGACCTCGATACAACACATCACACTGAAATTCGGCGATGATCAGCGCAAGTCGCGCGATTTCGGCCGGGAAGGGGCGCAGTTCAATGCCGCGGAAATTGGTCGCTGGGATCTCGCTCTTGCGCTCCGGCTCGCCCCGTCGCGTGTTGATGATCGCCTCGATTTCGCGCATTTGCTTGTAGGCGATCACGAGGAAATTGCCGCTGCCACAGGCCGGGTCGAACACGCGAATGCGCGCCATGCGATTGCGCAGGTTCAGCAGCTTGCGAGGATTGTCGCCAGCCTCTTCAAGCGCCGCCCGCAGATCGTCGAGGAACAGCGGGTTCAGCACTTTCAGGATGTTGGGAACGCTGGTGTAATGCATGCCCAGCGCGCTGCGCTCATCATCGTCGGCCACAGCCTGGATCATGCTGCCGAAAATGTCGGGATTGATCTTCTGCCAGTCGAGGTTGCCAATTTGGATCAGGTAAGACCTGGCAATGCGGCTGAAGCGCGGGACATCGGTGCTGCCCGAAAAGAGCTGGCCGTTGACGTAGGGAAACACGTCCGCCCAGCGCGGCGTGCCAGCGGCCTTGCGATAGCGGTCGTCCAGCTTGCCTTCGTGGCGGGTGGGCGTGTCCATCGCCTTGAAGATCGCGCTGATAACTTCATGCGTATTGCTGGAATCGCGCTCGGACATCTGGTCGACGGTGCGAGTGAACAGGCCTTCGCCGTGGAAGATGTCGGTGTCTTCCGCAAAGAAGCAGAAAATCAGTCGCGCCATGAAGTGGTTCATGTCGGCTCGGCGCTCGGCCGCAGCCCAGTCGGGGTTGTCCTTCAGCAGTTCGACATAGAGCTTGTTGAGCCGGCTGGTCGCCCGGATGTCGAACGTGCTTTCACGGATCTGTTTGACGGTGGTGATGCCAGCCAAAGGCAGAAACAGGCCGAAGTGATTGGGGAAATCAGCATACTGGCAGGCGACAGTCTCGCCGGTGGCCAACTCCTCTGCCTGAAAGTCCGCGCCATCGGTCGCAAGGATGAACTTGGCCTTGGCGGCTTGAGTCTTGGGGCTGGCGCGTAGGGCTTGAAGCGTGGTGTTGACGGCCCCAGTCGGGCAGGTGGCAATGTGGATGTTGCTGCGCTGGAGGACGCCGCCGGGCACGTCCGAACCATTCGACGCACCGGTGCGCAACTTCTTGAGCGTGGTTGCCTTGTTTCCGAAGGCTTCCAGAAAGGCATACGGAAATTCCGCCGCATCAAAGGGGACGGCGGCAAGGTCGGTGATGGCTTGTTCGATTTCGACGGCGTTCATGATAGTCCGTTTAGGCTGCTTCCCTTTGTCACTGCAAGCGCCGCCTGGCATCTAAGATCGCTTCAAAATGTCGATGGTGGAGAGGGTTGTGAGGGTGAGCGCTCTGCCGCGAGCGGCGAGAGATCCTTGTATGCATGGAGCATTCCGTGTGTCGCGCCGAGTTTCTCAGACTTGAGGTGCTCGTCCACCGCTTACTGGTTTGCTGCCACTCTCAAACGCAACGATCGCGGTAGTCTGTTCTTCGATCAGAGCCTGAAACGCCTGGAATGCGCCAAAGCAATGGTCGCGTTCTATCGCGAGCAGATCGGCAACCTCAGCCACAGTTAGCGGATTGGTGCCGCCAAACGCATAGCGTACCCTGCCGCCGACCACCTCGCGCTTAACCGTCGCAGTGATGCCCACTACGAAGCGTGACGAAAAGCCGTGATTGTAGGTGTTGCGGAAATCATCAGATGCTCGTTTAAACACCTTCCCGGCCAAAGGCTCCAGTTTCAGTTTAAAAGCTCGATATTTTTTCCACTGCGAGGCATAGGGTTCAATATCGTTAAGATATAAATTCTTATCTGGAAAATCGTCCTTCCAATCCCGCCCGTCGGTAGCCTGATTAGCTTGATGGGATAGGTGTCCGACGGCGTAAGCGAACCGTGACTTGATCGCGTAGGGTTGACCGAGCGCAACCGTCCCTAGGGTGTCGATGAACTCATGGCTCACCTCATGCCTGTCGGCGTCGTCAAGCGCGGTCAATACGGTGTCCCAAGCGTGCAGCCGGTGCACATGATTGGTAAGATCGTTAATGATATTGGCCAGTTCCGTTGCATACTCGCTAAGCATCTGGCTGTACGCCATCCACGGCGGGCTAAGCGAGTCCGGCAGCGTCCACCACCGATAAGGCATGAACTTGCCGCCAACAGGCTTCGCATCGAGCGCGGCTCGATAGGCTTTATAAAATTTGGCTAACTTTTCGGAGCGCTCGCGGGAGAATTCATCGGCCATGGATTGCCAGATAGCAGCCAGATCGCGCTTCGGCGACTATTGTCTGCGACTGGTGGAAGCTGACGTTCGGCATGTGGCGTTCATGTGCCTCATTTCTGCCACGACGCGGCTTTCGCTTCTGGCGGCATGCGCCCTAACCCACGCTAGTCCGATGCAGCGGTGGAAACGTCGGCCTACCCGAACATAGGCTATGTCGCGCGTTTTGCCATGACGATCACTGCAATTGCTGATTTGGTCGACGTTCATGGCTTTCGGCCACCTTCCAATAGCTGTCGCCTTTCATTTTGCCCAAAAAATTCTGGCAACGTCCGCTATTCACTTGTCGTGCTCTGCCCCCTTAAAACTGGATCGTTTTGAAGTGGAGTTTTGTGCCGTAGATTTCCTTGGCTGGACGAGGAGTCGTGGCATGAAAGCATCGAAGTTCACGGACGCGCAGAAGGCTTTTATCATCAAGCAGGGTGAAGAAGGAGTGGCCGTCGCGGAGGTCTGCCGGAAGGCGGGGATCAGCCAGGCGACGTACTTCAACTGGAAGAAGAAATACGCGGGGCTGTTGCCGACTGAAATGCGTCGGCTTCGCGAACTTGAGGACGAGAACGGGCGGCTCAAACGGATTGTCGCCGACCTGACGCTGGATCGCGAGATGTTGCAGGATGTCATCAAGCGAAAGCTGTAGGGCCGGATCGGAAGCGCACGCTGGTGAGCGGGATGATGGCCGATTGGGGAGTATCGATCAGACGAGCCTGCAGGGCGCTGACCGTCGATACCTCAACCTACCATTACAAGTCCCGCCGTACCGATCCGGCCATTCTTAAAAAGCGTGTCAGAGAGATCTGCGAGACGCATGTCCGCTACGGCTATCGCCGGGTGCATTATATCCTGCGCCGGGATGGCTGGCCTGTGAATGTGAAAAAGGTCTATCGTCTTTACAGGGAGTTGGGTCTCCAGCTGCGCAACAAGACACCCAAGCGGCGGGTGAAAGCCAAGCTCCGCGAGGACCGAACGGCTGCCGCCCACTCGAACGATGTCTGGGCGATGGACTTCGTTCACGACCAGTTAGCGACCGGCCGGAAGCTGCGCATACTGACCGTCGTGGACACGTTCTCGAGGATCTCGCCGGTGGTCGATCCGCGCTTCAGCTACCGCGGCGAAGACGTGGTCGCGACGCTGGACAAGGCATGCCGGGTGGCGGGGTACCCGAAAACAATCAGGGTGGATAATGGCAGCGAATTCATCTCGCGCGACATGGATCTGTGGGCTTACCAGCGGAACGTGATTCTGGACTTCTCCCGCCCCGGCAAGCCCACAGACAACGCCTTCATCGAAGCCTTCAACAGCAAGCTGAGGAGCGAATGCCTGAACACCCACTGGTTCCTTTCGCTGGAAGACGCTTGCGAAAAGCTGGAGAGGTGGCGTAGACACTATAACGAGGACAGGCCGCACAGCGCGATTGGGAATATCCCCCCGATCATGCTGACAAACTCACCCGGTGCCACCAGCCCACCGGGTCCGAGCAAGGCACAAAACTCCAGCTACAGGCGGTCCAAGGTTGGGTAGCAGAGCACAAGGCACAAAACTCCAGCTACAGGCGGTCCAAGGTTGGGTAGCAGAGCATTAACCGCCGGACTCTCGTTATGACTGAGGGACTGACGGGGGGCAGGTCAGCGACTTCTGTCAGGGAAGGATATTCAACGATCTTGCAGAAGACAACCGGGTCTAGGCGATTGCGCTATGGTGGGCTTTGCCCGCCGCCATAGGAATCATTTCCGGAGCTAGATTGGCGTGTCGAGAGCTTCCCTTTATCTATCTCAAATTCAAGGGTTAGCTCCTCCCGGAAAGCAGGTCCGGTTCACTTGCTGATCGCAACCCAGGTCATTCCAATGTCCATAAAATGGATAGCAGTCTTAGCCTATTGTAAAAAATGCGCCTTGGACAGCGTAAGCGGGATGAGGTATTTTTTCCAAACACACTCTTACCAGCATTGGTGAGTGTGCGAAGGGTTCTTCAGTTGGCCGCAAAGTCAGCAAATACGCAGCCGGGTCATGATGCACCGGAGCATTATGCCGGCGTGTTGCGCCGTTATTTTTTGAAGCGCGCCCATCCATCCGAAGTCGACGATCTGGTCCAAATCGTGATGATGCGCATGCATTCGCGCCAAAGCGAAACTCCCATAGAGAATGTCGGCGGCTATATCTTCACTGTCGCCGCTAATGTCTTGCGCGAAAGCCGGAGCGGAGCGGCCTCCAGGACCATCCATGTCGAACTTGAACCCGCCGACCTGATCGATACGATCACGCCCGAGCGACTGGTCATGGGGCGGCGTGATGTTGATCTGATTGTGGAGGCCATTGAACAGCTTCCGGAGCGGACACGCCGAATTTTTGTATCCCACAGATTCGAAGACCGGACCTATGCTGCGCTGGCTCGGGAACATGGCATTTCCGTAAGCGCGATTGAAAAGCATATTGCCCAGGCCCTTAGGGCGCTGTCACAAGTTCTGGGACGCACACGATGACCTTGTCTGAACCGCAGATTGAAACGATAGACGAAGCCGCCTCGGATTGGATGGCCCGCCTGCGCGCAGGCGGGCCAGATGATGCGACGCGTCAGGAATTGGCGCAATGGCTGGAGGCTGACAGTCGACATGGCGAAAGGCTGGCCCATTATGAAAGCCTGTGGCTCTCGCTGGAAAGCGTTCGGGGCGATCCCAGGATTCTGGCCCTGCGCGAAGCGAATTCTGTCCCGGCCTATCCGCGGCACCGAGCCATGGCTGCGGCTGCGGCTCTTGTGCTTATGGTCGGCGGAGTTGGCGCATGGCTCAGCGGGTTGTGGCTTCACGGAACCACCGCCCCGACGGCGGTCGTTTCCAGACTGGCGACAGGCGTGGGACAGGTCACACGCATACCGCTTCAGGACGGATCAACGCTGGTTCTGGATACGGATTCGGCCGTGGAAACCCAATTCATGCCGGGCCAAAGGCGGATCAGAATTCTTCGTGGTCAGGCATTCTTTCGTGTAGCCCATGATCGCAGCAGGCCCTTTATTGTCTTTACCGACAAAATGGCGGTTACGGCCACGGGCACGGAGTTCATGGTCTCCCTTTCCTCCGAAAAGGAAACCGTCCGCATGGTCGAAGGTAGCGTGATCGCAACCCCGATTGATCCACAATCGGCCATTCGGGTCCCCTTGACGGGGCGGCGCAGCCTTGAAGTTGCGCCTGGTGGGCGATGGACGGTCAACAGCTCAGGCAATGACCGTGACCTTGACTGGATCACCGGCACTCTGACGTTTCGGAATGCGCGACTGGCCGACATTGCGGCTCAAATGAACCGCTATTCGTCCCGCAAGATTACCTTTTCAGATCCGCGTCTGGCCGAAAACCGCCTGAATGCCGTGCTGAAGGCGGGCGATGTCGACACTTTCCTTACCAACGTGCAAGACCTGAACATCGCCAAGGTCAAGTCTCGCAAGGATAATCTGGTCATTCTGGAAAGCCCGTAAATTATTTTTGCCGATCAGGATGAGGGGTCGGCCCTACATCCACTCTTATGGAATATAACATAGCAATCCAAGGAGAGGATGATGAGATACTTTGACCGCCACGCTTTGTTGGCAGGTGCAGCCATAGCCGCATGCATGGCTTCTCCTGCCTTGGCGCAGGCAAGCAGCATCTCGATACCGGGCCAGCCTCTGGTCAGCGCACTGGAGCAATTAGCGCGTCACGGGCAAACTCAGATCCTGTCGACGCCCGCCCTGGTTGCCGGAAAGCGCAGTCATGCTGTCCAGGGGGGGCAGAGCATTGAAAGCGCCTTGCGCGAAATGCTGATTGGGACCGGCCTGTCTTACCGCGTTTCGGGCGCCGGTTTCATCATCACCGCCGCGCAGGCGGCTCCGGCCAGTGCCGCTCCTGCCCGCGCTACTACAGCCGCTACCTCCACGCCCACCCTCGCTGCCGCCCCTGAAGGCGGGCAGCCCGAGGTGACTGTGGCCGACATTGTGGTGACAGGTTCACGCGTGGTGCGCAGCGGTTACGACGCACCGACGCCGACCACCATTATGGGCGCCTCCGCCATGGAGCAGCGCGGATCAGTCACCATAGCCGATGCCCTCAATGATGTCCCGGCCTTCACCCCCACCACCAGCACAGGTACGGCAGGCGCACGCCCCTTTGCCCCCGGCGCCAATTACGCCAACCTGCGCTCCTTGGGGCCGACACGCACGCTGGTTTTGGTCGATGGTCATCGTTTCGCTCCTACAGTTCCTTCCTTCAGCACGGTCGGCGCCAATCAGGTCGATCTCAACCTGATCCCGCCGATCATGCTGGAACGCGCCGAAGTGGTGACGGGCGGCGCTTCGGCCCAATGGGGTTCCGATGCGGTTGCCGGGGTGGTCAATCTTATCCTCAACAATAAGTTCAAGGGCTTCAAAGCCGATCTTGAGAAAGGCGTTTCGCAACAGGGCGATAACGCCGAAACCCGCCTTGCCGCGATGCTTGGCAAGGGTTTTGCCGGAGGGCGCGGCCATGTGGTGATCGCCGGGGAATATTATCACAATGGCGGGGTGGGTGATATCTATACCCGTCCATGGGGCGCCAATGACGCCCAGATCGTCTCCAATCCCAGCGGTCTGCCCAAAACGATCATCACCAATGGCGCGCGGCTGTCCACCATGACCACAGGAGGGCTGATCACCTCGGGTCCGCTGAAAGGCACCATGTTCGGGCCGGGCGGTACGACATCCCAGTTCAATTACGGGACTTCGGCGGGCAGCCTCCTGATGATCGGTGGCGGTGTGCCGGGCGAAAGTCTGGCAGCGGGGCTGATGCTGGTGCCTCGATTG
The DNA here is from genome assembly GCF_012275515.1 of Novosphingobium sp. SG707. Taxonomy (GTDB): domain Bacteria; phylum Pseudomonadota; class Alphaproteobacteria; order Sphingomonadales; family Sphingomonadaceae; genus Novosphingobium. Next base: position 50,150 of record NZ_JAAZQL010000014.1, on the reverse strand, counting down.
GAACGATACAGCACGTTCGGGCACATGGACTTCGAGGTCAACGACAAGCTCTCGCTGTTCGCAGAAGGCTCCTACGGCGTCAATAAGTCGCAATCTTTCGGCATCCAGCCGCGCGATACCGGCACAATCACCATCCAGACCAGCAACCCCTTCCTTCCCGCCTCGGTTCTGGCGCAGGCAACGGCAGCGGGTGTGACATCCTTCTCAATGGGCCGCATAAGCGATGACATCGGCCATATTGACGCGCGCGTCAAAAACGAAAATCTGCGCATGGCGATTGGCGCCAAAGGCAAGTTCGGCGACAGCTGGAGCTGGGACACCTATTACCAGCTTGGCGTGAATGATTATCGTCAGGATCTTTTGGGCCAACGCATCAACGCCAATTTCACGCTGGCGGTTGACGCAGTCCGCAATGCGGCAGGCAATATCGTTTGCCGATCCACTCTGACCAATCCGGGCAACGGTTGTGTGCCGATCAACCTGTTTGGTCAAGGCTCGCCTTCACAGGCCGCAATCGGCTATGTCACCGGCAACGGCCTGACCAACACACATTACCGCCAACAAGTGATGGCCGCCAACCTGCGCGGGGAACCGTTCAGCACATGGGCAGGGCCGGTGTCGATTGCTCTGGGCATGGAAAACCGCCGTGAGCGTCAAAACACAACAGCGGACGCGATTTCTTTGGCCGACGGTTTCAACCAGCAAAACCCCAAAGCGCTGGCTGGCGGGTTTCACGTCACCGAGGGCTATCTCGAAACAGTCGTACCACTGGCCACCGACGCGTCCTGGGCCAAGCACCTCGATCTCAATGGTGCGGTGCGTTACGCCAATTACAGCACGGTAGGCGGTGTCGTGACGTGGAAAGGCGGGCTAAGCTGGACCGTCAACAAATGGCTGCTGCTGCGCGGGACAAGGTCACGCGACATTCGCGCTCCCAATATCTTTGAACTTTATGCCGCGCCATCACCCTCGCCCGCCAATGTGATCGATCCAGTGACGAACACGCAGGTGGCGATCCGCCAGTTTCTGATCGGCAACCCCAATCTGCGGCAGGAAACGGCCAATACGCTTTCCTTCGGCATCGGCCTCAAGCCGGTGCGCGGGTTTGAAATATCGGTCGATTATTTCAAGATCGACATTCGGGACGCAATCCTCTCGCTTCAGGGCGCATCGACGATCAATGCGTGCCAGACGACCGGAGATCCGTTCTTCTGCAACAACATCATCCGTAACTCGGCAGGCGCGATCACCAGAATCAACGCCCCTTATGTCAATCTCGGCAGCCTTGGCACCGAGGGTATCGATGTCGAGGCCAGCTACCGCTTCCCGCTTTTCAAGGGGCAGGTGAGTCTGCGCGGGATCGGAACATATACGTTGCACGCCACGTCCAACAATGGCTTTGGCACGGTCGATCGCGTGGGCGAGGTCGGCACCAACAACAATGGCGTCAACCCCACCCCCACGTTTCGCGGATCGTTCACAACGGCCTATCAGGTTGGCTCCTTCAACGGTTCGGTACAATTGAACTATATCGCCAAGGGTAAATTCGACGCGACCTTTGTCGACGGTGTCGATATTGCCAGAAATGAAATTCCCGATCGCCTCTACACGAACCTCAATCTGTCCTACACGGTCGATGGCGGGCGGTTCCAACTCTATGGTGCGGTGTCCAATCTGTTCAATGTGTCGCCGCCCAATGTGCCTTCGACAACGTTCTTTTTGCCTACCAACCCGGCATTCTACGACACGATCGGGCGGAATTTTCGCATGGGCGTGCGGCTGAAACTCTGAAAGGAAGATATTCCGTGAGCAAATTGAACGTTACACGCAGGAATGTCGTCAGCGCCGGCGGGGTTGGGGCTCTTGCCCTGACCACCGGCATCGCGCGGGCGGCCGGACAGTCCGGTCGCAAGCCGAACATCATCTACATCATGGCCGATGATCTGGGTTATGCCGATGTGTCATGCTATGGAAGGCGCGATTTCGACACGCCGCATATCGACAGTCTGGCCCGCAGCGGCATGCGCCTGATGCAGGCCTATGCCAACTCAGCCGTCTGTTCCTCGACCCGCACGGCGCTGATTACCGGCCGTTATCAATACCGGCTGCCGATTGGACTGGAGGAACCGCTGGCCGGAGAACGCTCGCCCCACGTCGGCCTGCCTCCCGACCATCCCACCCTGCCCTCACTGCTGCGCAAGGCCGGTTATGGCACCGCGCTGGTGGGCAAGTGGCATCTGGGCGAATTGCCCGATTATGGGCCGCTCAAGAGCGGATATGACCACTTCTGGGGCTTCCGGGGCGGGGCGCTCGACTATTTCTCGCATCGCGGCACCGGCAATTCCGAGGATCTTTGGGATGATGACAATCCGATCCATCCTGCCGGATACCTGACAGAATTGCTGGGCGCGCAGGCCTGCAAAGTCGTCGAACATTATGCTAAGGAGGCAAGGCCCTTTTTCCTGAGCCTGCATTTCAACGCCCCGCACTGGCCATGGGAAGGACCCGAAGACGAGACAGAATCCAAACGCATTGCCGGAACGCCCTTGCGCGCCTTCGACGCCGGTTCACAAAAGACCTATGCGCAGATGGTGCAGGCCATGGACCGCGAGGTGGGCCGGGTTCTCGCCACAATCGACAGGCTGGGCTTGGGCAGCAACACGATTGTTGTTTTCACCAGCGACAATGGCGGCGAACGCTTTGCCGATACATGGCCTTTCAGCGGTCAGAAGACAGAATTGCTGGAAGGCGGCATACGCGTCCCGGCCATCATCCGCTGGCCCGGTGTAACCGCACCAGGCAGCGTCAGCCAACAGATGACCATCACGATGGACTGGGTGCCCACCTTGCTGGCAGCAGCGGGGACCGCGCCGGACACGGCCTATCCTTCCGACGGCATCGACCTGACGCCCCATTTGCGGGGCGCCTCGGCAAAAGTGCGTAAATTATACTGGCGTTACAAGGCCAATCGGCAGCGCGCAATGCGGGACGGCGATTTCAAATATCTGCGCATTCTCGACAACAGCTTTCTGTTCAATGTCGTTGATGATCCGCTTGAGCGCGCCAATCTGAAGGATCGGCAAAGGGATGTGTTCTTGCGCCTTGAGGCAGAATGGAAGGCATGGAATGCCCAGATGCTTCCGGAAATCGACGCCAGTTTTACCGAAGGCGTGACGGGCAAGGTTCAGGCCGACCATATCGGCGCTCAGCCCTCGGATCGAAAGGCGGATCCGGGCAATTGAGCGCCCGCACCCAACATTGCCGTCGCCTGCGCTTGGCGGCGGCAATGGAACTTGGTTTAACTAAATGCCGAAGCCAGGCAATGCTGAATGGTTTTTGGTTCTTTTAGGGTATACCTTTAAGAGACCTTGCATTATCTGGTCTCTTATGTACGCCAAATTAGCTTAAAAAAGACTGGCTATAAGGAGACTACTCAAATAAGACCGTCGCATGTTTGTCCGTGCCTATCTCCGAGCTTCGACCGCTGAACAGGACGCCGCGCGAGCGAGGACGGCTCTCGACGCCTTTGCGGCAGAGCGCGGTTTGCGGATCGCCGCGCGGTATTTAGAAAACGAGAGCGGGGCGAAGCTGCATCGGCCCGAGCTGTTTCGACTGCTAGTTGATTGTGAACCGGGAGATGTGCTCCTGGTGGAGCAGGTCGATCGGCTTTCGCGCCTTACCTCTTCTGATTGGACAAAGCTGCGAGCTGAGATCGACGCGAAGCAAGTGCGGATCGTTGCGCTCGATCTTCCAACGTCGTGGAGCTTGGCGACGCCAGGCGATGAGTTCACGGCGCGGATGCTGGCAGCCGTCAATGGCATGATGCTTGATGTGTTGGCCGCCGTGGCGCGTAAGGATTATGAAGATCGCCGCCGACGCCAATCGGAGGGCACGGCCCGCGCAAAGGTTGCTGGCCTCTACAAAGGGCGCCCGGAAAACAAAGCGCGCAATTCTGCGATTGCCAAGATGTTGGGCGATGGGCGGACGTGGCGGGAGGTAATGGCCGCCACGGGTTGTAGCCGGAACTTGCTGGCCCGCATCGCGCGGGAGCAGCGGGCGGCTCGCGAAGTTGCAGAACGTCTGCAGGACTGACTTCACCGTTCACTGGCAGATAGGGCGGCGACCGGGCATGTCGCGATTTCACGCGGTCCCATTGCGGGGCTACATTCGCCACGCTGGGCGGTCTTTGGTTCAGATTGTGCCGTCTCCCCTGCCCTACCCTCGGCTATGCGGCTTGATGTGAGTTTCAACGCGCTGTTCTCTTATTGGTTGGCGTTGGGCTCGCTGCCACCTGCCCTTGAGTCATTCCTGTCACGATGTTCTTGTGTTGTTGCCGTCGACGCACTTGGCCCCCTGCCCCACCTCCTGCGCGTTCGGGCTTTGCCCCAAGCAGATAATCGGCGCTTTGCGCCTACGGTTTCCGCCAGCGGACCCTCCGTTTTTCAGCTTGCCCGCTGTGGGCCAGGAGGCCGGGTATTGTGCGTCAGCAACGACACATAAGGAACATCGCCATGAAGAACATTTCCGAGTTTCGCATCATTGGCCGTGTCGGCCGCATCGAAATCCTGGATAAGGTCGCTTACCTTAACGTAGCGGCAAACTATGGCCGCAAGGTGGATGGGGAATGGTGCGATGACACGCATTGGAACCGCGTCACCCTTTTTGGCCAGTGCATCGAGCGCGCCCAGAAGATGGAGACGGGAGATCTGATCCATGTGACCGGTCGGGTCCGCCAGACGAAGTATGATCGTGACGGGGAGACGGTCTATGGTGTCGATCTGATCTGCGATGGTCTGGCGGTCCTCGCGTCACGCTCCGGCTCGACTGACGATCGGTCTAGCGGCTAGGCTTTGTTCGGGGCGGGCCTCCCGCCCCCTCTGCCTTACCACGCAATTCAAAGGGATTTCTAAAAGGATTGCGATTGCCAAGCCCATGCGATTGGCAATCGCAATGGCAAGGCAATGTATAGCGCTAGGCAGTCGATAGGCGATGGACATGCCTTGCGAAAGGCATTAGCAAGGCGTGCGATAGTCGAATCAATATCCGATGGATATCGAGAGGCTTGCATAACGAAATCCAGTCGGCGGAGCGGTAAGAATGGCGGTTATCTCTATAGGCAATCCCAAGGGAGGGGCTGGCAAAACGACCCTCGCGCTGGTCCTTGCCGACACCCTGGCGACTAGCGGAGCAAGCGTCAGCGTGATCGATGCGGACCCCAACGCAATCATCGAGAAATGGGCGACCAAGCGCCGCAATGCCGGCAGGCCGTTGCCTTATCGTGTCATCCCGCGACCGACTGAATCGGAAATGATTGGCACCATCGACCGCATTTCCAAAGAAGACCAGTTTGTCATCATCGACCTGGAAGGTTCGGCCTCGCGCATGACCTCGCGCGCACTGGCGCGCTCGCACATGGTGCTGGTGCCGTTCAATCTGTCGCCGATCGATGCAGAACTGGCAGCTCAGGCCGTCAAGGCCATCCAGGAGGAGGAGGAGGCCCTTGAGCGCCGCATTCCATTCCGGCTCGTGAGAAGCCGCACCAACGCGGCGATTGAGACCAAGACGGCGAAGCGTATCGTCGATGCCATCCGCGCGGCAGAGTTGCCGCTGCTCGAAACAGCCTTGGTCGAGCGGGCTGCCTATCGTGACATTTACGAGTTTGGTTTGCTGTTGTCGGAACTGGACAATGCCACAACATCGGGCGTTCGGAATGCGATCACCAACGCTGCCGAGCTGGCCCAATCTGTGGTTGAGGCCATGCGAGAGGAGTATCCCCAATGACGAACTTTGGTTTTGGTAAAGGGGCCGCAAAGCCCGCCGCAGAAAGCGCGGCACCTGCCAAGTTGGATCTGGGCGGGTTGCCGACTGGACCGATCGAAAATGATCGTATGCGCGAACGTGAAGCGATGGACCGCGCTGAGGCGGTGGGCTTCACGGATCGGGGGCAGGGCAGGGGGATAGTTCGCCGCAAGCGCGTCGCTCAGCCCACGGCAACGGTTTATGTGAAGGGGCCGGAAGAGCTGATCGAGTGGTTCATTCACTACACCGAGAGCAAAGGGCATTCGGCATATTGGAAGGCGATCGCGGATTTTCGAGCGATGGTCGAGGGGTGATAGAAGGTTGCTCTTCGGAGCTTTGTCACGCCGGGGCAGGTCGATGGTCTTGGAGATCTGAAAGGGGGTAATCGCGTGGAGTGCATTTTCTCCGCCGTGGGGCACTGGGTCTACGACTTTCAGACGTTGATTACCGGGCTCCTCGCTGTGGGTGCAGCGTTCTACGCGGCTCGGTTTGCGCAAAGGCAGGTTAATGCGGCGATGCTGCAGATCGAAGTGGCGCGTGAGCAGATCGCAGCGGTCAAGGAGCAGGCGGATTTTGAGCGGGCGGCGCGGTTACGTGGAGTTCGCGCGTCGCTGCCGACGACGCTGAGTTCGATTTGCGAGTTCGCCCAACAAGCTGGCGAAGCGCTGCATGCAGCGTGGCCATCGGCGGCGAAGGTCTACCCTGAGGACCACAATCCAAATTTTACTCAACGCATAATAGCCGATGTACCGACGTTCCCTTATGAGCTTCTGGATTCGCTTGAGAGAATTGTCGAACTGACCGATGCAGAGGACGTGGCTGAGCGCATCGAGAGCATCCTTCGGGAGGCCCAAGTTTTTTCCGCCCGCACACGACCTTTAGTCGCGGGGGCTGAAATCAGCACAGATCTCCTGGCTATCCATATTATTCAGGCTGCAGCCCTGTATGCCCGTGCGGAATCGCTACTCACATACGCGCGGCGTAAGACGCCGGGCGTGAATTCGGCAAACCTGTGGGACCGCGTGTTTGCTGCTTTGACGATAATGAGGATTTACGAGCCCGCTATCATCGAAGAAGCAAAAAAACAACGTGACCGAGGGTTCCCTCCCGGGGAAGCCGATAGTATCGAGCCTGAGTGAGTTTCTAGCGCGTGGCGTACTCGTCTATCGGCGTCAGATGGCCGAATGGTTGGAGCCCCGGCCAGTAACTGCCAAGCAGCTTGAGTGATTGCTTCATAGACCGGTGCTTAGACAAAAACTAGGTCGCCATACTGATCGTTGCCATCATGCTGGCATGGACAACGTAATGAGGCAATTTGCAACGGCTTTAGCCCCATGCTGTGAAATTGCCCTTGCAATTAGCTTCGCTTCGCCCTTGTCCATCGCGGGAATCTTTACCCTGTCGAGCGCCGTAAGAAGAGGTGTTCGCCCGGCATCCATAGCCGCAAGTTCGGCCGCCTTCGCCGCTGCTTCGAGCTTGGCAAGTTCCTGCCTTAGCCTCTCACGCTGAGCATTGATCGCTTCGAGATCGGTAGCTTCAGCTTTCCTGCGGGCCATGGTCATTCTCCAATTGTGTGGGGATATGGTCGATGAAGAATGCGGCATCGAACGCATAATGGCCAGATGTCTGAGGCTTTGCCTTCAGCGCCTGACCGCACGATTAGCACGCATTAAGGACTTTCCGCGCAGGACCTCGCCGCAATTCGACGAGGCGTTGTCCGGCGGTGCTCCAAACCTCCTCTTCCTCCACGTCGTTGCTAGTTTGCGATTGAGTGGAGTCCCTTGTTTTGATAAGAGTGGTGCAGATTTGAGGTATGGCAGGATATGTCGATTGGCACCAATGTATTACATTGGTTCAATCGGCGCCGCTGCACGGGGCTGTTGAGATGATGGTAAGCCTGCGCCTGAAGGATGAGCTGATCGCCGAGATTGATCGGGTGGCGTCGGCGCATGGGCAGACACGGAGCGCCTGGATCGCCAGCACGTTGGCGCGTTCCGTATTGGAGCCTGCGAATGACAGCCTGCCGATCCTTGACCAACGGGGCAGGGGCCATCCCGACGATCAAGTCCGCGTGACTGTTCGTCTTCATCGCAGTGAAGTGGATGCGATTGATGAGGTTGGCGCGCCCATGGGGCTGTCGCGGAATGAGTGGATCAAGCGTGCCTTGCGGTGGCAACTTTGGGATCGAGCGGGCGCGTTGCGCCTGGCGCCTGTCAGCCAAGCGGAGCTGGGGAAATTGCGCAAGCAGGTGCTCGCCATTGGCCGGAACATCAACCAGGCTGTCCACGCCATGAACGCGGCCAATCAGCCGGGGAGTACGCTTGAGGTTGCGCGTATTGCGACGCCATTCCTCGAAGCCTGCGGAGATCTGAAGGCGCTGCTGATGGAAACGCGGCGGGCTATCTCATCCTATGTTGGTGGTGAAGTCGGGTATTGGGTCGACGCATTTCGGGATCGCCCGCGATGAGTTTTCGCCTTTCATCTGGTACGCTCGACTCCATGGCAGGGGTGTTTGCTCCCCCCAAGCGCTATCGGTTTGGGACTGGGGGAGGGAAGGGCAAGCGCGCCCAATCGGGCGGACCCATTGTATCCGTCATGGCAGCAGTGGTGGCGCCGAGGTCGGCACCTGTTGCCGCCAGTCTTCGACCCGCCCGGCAGATAAAACACGCATTTGGTGGGGGCTCTCACGCTGCCGTCAGCGGGCGCGCCATCGCGGCGATGGAGCGAACGGCGCGGCGCGTGCCGGAGGTGATGGTGCGGGCGACGGGCCGTCAGCATGGCGGCGGCCATGTCCTCGCAAACTTCTCCTATATCAGCCGTCTGGGCCATGGAGAGGACAAGCAGGTCGCTCTTTATACGAGTGACGAGGAGATGCTGCATGATGCCCGTGACATGCAGATCCTCGCGCAGGACTGGCAGGAATGGGAGATGGGTGGCGATGCCCGCCGCAACGGTGCGACCTCCATTTCGATGATCCTCTCGATGCCTGCGGGGACTGTTCCTGAGCGTTTGCGTGATGCTGCGTTGGATTTCGCCCGTGAAGAGTTTGCCAATCGTTCGTGGGTGGCAGCGCTTCATGTCGATCGCGATCATCCTCACGTCCACCTCACCATCGCGCGGCGCGACCATGACGGCCGGCGCTTCCACCCGAACCGGGATGACTTCTTCCGCTATCGGCAGCGCTTTGCGGAAAAACTGCGTGACCGTGGCATTGAGGCGAATGCCACGCCGGCACGGGCAAGGGGGATCGATCCCAGGCATGAGCCGATCGCGGCGCGGAAGGTGCGCGAGAAGGGCGAGGTTCCCCGCGTCGATAAGAGCCGCGCCGAGCGCGCGCAGCGGCTGCGCGAAAGTGGAGTTGGCGATCCTGTCGATGCCGTGCTGGCGGCCCAGCAGGCTATCGTGCGTCGGGCCTATGAGCGTTCGATCGAGGAGCTGTCGGCATCCTCGTCGCTGGCCGATCAGGTGATTGCGCGAAGTCTGGAAAAGTTTGTCGCGACGATGCCTGTCCCCGAGGCGAATTCGGCGCGTGCCACGCGGGTCAGGGATGTGTCAGCAGATCCGCATGAGCGACCGTTGGCGTCGTCAAAGTCCGGTTCCGATGTTGATACGCTCGACCCGCTATCTGCGGCGCTGGCGCGTTCGCGTGATATGCGGGAGGGTATCAGATCGAAGGCAGCACCGGCTTCAACAGATGACCTGAACCCGGTGGAGCGCCAGAGTCGCACCGGTCCCGATCTAGAGAGATTGCGGGCCTTGCTGGACCAGGCCAACCAGTCCCACGATCAGGGGGCCAGCAAACCGGCAGAGGAAACGCTCCGGCGGGTGCAGGAGCGTGACAGGGAACAGCGTGAGCGTGACCGTTCACGCAACCGGGATGGGCCAGAACGATGACCGACGATCCATCGCATGTCGCCTTGGCGGCCATTCTGGATTCCCTGACCCTGATGCAAGGGCAGCTTGATGGTCTTGCCAAGAGCAGCGCCAGGATCGAGCAATCCCACGCTGAAATCCTCCATCGGCTCGATAGCATTGACGCAGGTCAGGCGGGTTTGACGGATCTGGTGCCCATCCTTGAAACGATCCTGGCGCGCATGATCGATGATCGGGCGATCCAGCGCGATGGGATCGAGCGGGTCGCGCAGGTGGCAGCGTTTGCCCATGCCGCAGCGATGGGGAATGGCGCCCCGTTGCCGACGGATGTTGCCGATGACCCGCTCCTTGAGCGCTTCCTGGTCAGCCAGCCCGCCGATCAGGTGACGCCAGACAGAGCTTTGATCGTTTGGCGTGAAACCGTGGCCAGCGCGGGTACGGCCGAACTGGTGACGATCCTGGCAAGCCAGTATCAACCATCTCCTACCGATACACCCGAAACTCGCGTCTTGAGATACCGCCTCGCGGCCATCACACGGGCAGAGTTGATGCAGCGCGGCGCAGATTTGCCGCCCGCGCCGAGCCGTACAATTGCAGAGGATCGATCGCCTGGGGTTCGCGCGCGCCGCGCCGGGGAGTTGGCGAACCTTTGGCGCGCTGGAGCCGGGCCTGCATTGTTTGCCGAAGCCGAGCTGGCGGGGGCGGTTGATTTGTTCACTCAGGCACAGGCGGGCGAGGAGGGTGAGGTGCTGCGGGCTAGGTTAGCCGCGTTGCATAGCCAGATCGGCGCCGTCATCGAGGCGGGGGAAACTATCCCGCGCTTTGGCGTCGAGCGTGAGAGGGGAGACAGGGGCGTGGATTTCGATGTCGGGAAGACGCACTAGGCAAAGCGAATGTTGATGCGGGCTATGACGTACTCTCGATGTGACGGGGGCAGTATGAGCAAGGTGTAGCACCATCATCGCGCCAGCCAGCCACCATCAGTTACCGTCCCGCGCTGCGGAGCGAGATTGAGAGGGCAGCTTCCGGAACTCTCGGTGCCTACAGCAGACGTTCGCTCGATCCGCTAAGACGTCAACGGCTCCAGGATCTCGCCGAACCCCCGCCGGATACCAACACAATCCGGACAGAGCCGTAGCGAAGGCACGCCCGGCATTGCCTCAGCCGCATTGATCAAGCGAAAGTCATCGGCCGGATCTCCGCAGGACGAACAGACATCGGCCGATCCCATTGCCTTGATCGATACGCGCGCGATTTGCCCGAGCCGCGGTTCGACACGATCAATGATAGAGAACCAATGTTCGGAATGCGGGACGATCCGCTCAAGGTCGCTGGCCGCCTGATCGGGATGGTGGCGCTTCAGCCAGGCCAGCGCGACATCCCGACGCAGCTGATCGTTGCGCACGAGTTGCGCATAAAGGGTGACCAGTTGCCGAGTGCTCCGCCGCCCATGTGCCGCTAACGCCCCTTTATAATGGATCAAGTTGACGGCGAAGCGCAGCCCGCCGGTATGAAATTCGCGGATCGTGCCGACACAATAAGCCCGCAACCCCTCGTCGCCTCCCGAGGTCTCCATCGCCTCCAGGTCATAATGCCAAGGATTGATCGCAAAGTCGGCCTTCCACAAGTCGAGATAGCCCGATTGCCGATAGGCAGCGGCAATCTCCTCGTCCCATTCCGGATGCTCCTGCACGATCCGGTCGAGATCGTTGAAATTCTCGATGCTGGGATCGAGGCCGCGCGCCCGTTCGAGCACCGCATTCTGCGCCGCCTGCATGTCAGCTAGCGGGTTGGGCCGTGCGTTCCAGGCCGCCAGCTCCACTTCGGAAACGATCTCGGTCATGTCGGAGAGCTCGATCAAAAGCGGGCTTTGGCGCAGTGCCTCGGGTGTACAATAATCCGGATCGGCGACCAGCGTGACGCCAGCATGGGCATAAGCGCGAGCTACGAGGCGCGAGCAGAATAATTGTCGCGTGCGCGGTTTAGGCCCACCAAGGACCGAACGCACCGCCTCCACCTTGGAATAGCGCGTGCCGATCTCCGACCGGGCGAAATCGATCACCGCAGCGAGTCGGACATCGCTCAGCGGCTCGCGCAAGCGCAGTACTACGACATGATCGTCCGGCCCGTACAACTCGCGCTGGACGTTGTGCGCCTGCACGCCAAGATCCGTGGAATCGATGATCGAGCCGTTCTGCACGCAGATCATGGCGTGAGAGACATCGCCCTTGCTCGCTCGGCGGATCACCTTGCTGACCTTGCCCGGGCCCGCGGTGAGCACGATGTCACCAGGCTCTAAGCTCTCGACCCTAATCCGCCGGGTGGTCATGCTGGTCTCGCTCATTGGGCCTCAACCGCCGCAATGGGCCGTACGAGCGAACCAATCATATCCTATTGTCCGCCTTGTCCGGTTTCCCTACGACAACCTGCACCACTTGGGGCGTTTGCACGGAGGGAATCGCGGCCTTCGGATCGACAGCCAGCTTGATCGGCGCGGGCACTTGCTGATTGGCCATAGTTCTTACCATGCCCGCCAATTCATCTTCGCCAGCCAGGGATCGACGGCGAGCTCGCCGTCATCATTATCGCTACCCGGCACCATCATGATCTTTTTGCCTGACGGATGCGTGAGGAAGACAGGGTTGTAGGAACCCCCCTCAGGCCGATCCCAATATCGGTGCGTCTGGACAAGCAGGTAGCCGCGATACGGCCCGGTCCGTATGATGCGTAAAGCCCAGCCTGCACAGATGGCCTTGATGACGTTCAGCTTGAGGTCGAATTGGTGGACGTAGCTTGAGTTGGGCGAAGCGTCGGTGCTATTGAAATAGATGTAGCCGCCATCGAGCGAGAAGAGTGGGCGCGAGAGGCCTGCGAGGTTGCGCGAGTAGTCGTCATTCCATTTGGAGACGAGCAAGCGCCGCTGGACTTTGCCCTTGGTGCTATAGAGGACGAGCGCCTGCGCGCCAGAGCCATTTTCGTCCCCTTCACCATTGGGAACAACCGAAACGGTGTAGAAGCCATCAGGGGACTTCGCGGTGTCCTGCGCTTGAGCCGCACCAGCCATCAACATCGCTACCGCGCTAAACGCTAACTTCCACTTCATGCTTGGCCCCGAGCTATTCGGGATCAATCTAGCACAACAATGCGGGGCAGGAAGTTAATCCTTGCTGTGGGCGATAACACGGTACTGTCAGTGGATACCACCAGAGTTATAACAAACCGGTTCCCGGACCACTGACTGCGGAGACCAATCGGGCGGTATGAAATTAGATACCTTGCTGATCGCGGGTCTTGATCGGGCGAGAGGCAGCTATTTTTGCCCGAGGAGTCGCGAATGGCTCGCTCTGGTCGGAAGCGGCTCGTTCGCCAAACAGTTACAACGTTCCCATCTTCGTCTGAGGTCGAACTGTCAGAGATCCTTAGGTGCGTAAGCGCTCCGCATCCGCTGCGGCACAAGGTCGATGTTAATTGCGATATGGCTGACGCCCTAGGACCGCTCCGGGTCACCCCAGCGAAACGACCAAGCCGGATGATGGCGGGTGAGGAGCAGAACATACGCCTGAAGGAATCGCGATTGACGGAGGGGCAAGATCTTCCGCGCCCGCTCAGACGTAAAATTTGAAGGGTTGCTTCTCCTGGCCCTTGGCTGACCCCATAGTAAGGACGTCTCCGACCATGCGCGCGAAACGGACCGTCACCGGCAAGCCATCATTGAAGTTGCAGCTGTTATAGTTGATTTTGGTAAGGCCCATGATGTCCTCAAGAACCGTCCGTATCTCCGGCTTGGCATATTTGCTGCGTATGACTTTGATATGGAGCGGATTGGGCGTCTCGGGCCCGATGTAGGTATCCAATTGGGGTACATAGCCGGTCGTCCAGAGATAGGCGGTTTGCTGGTCGAGCAGCAGCGCGGTGCCTCGCAAGACTGGGTAATCACCATCGCGGAACAGCTTGGTTTCGCCGCCTGTGGTCCGGATGCGGACGCCGATCACATTGGTCTTTTTGGGCGCCGCCGCGCAAAAGGCATTCCACTCCTCGTCGTTGAAATAGGTCTGTCCGTGAATGAAGAGCTCTCGGGGCGGCTCGTCATAGAGCTCCTGATATGTCTCGAGCACGAGTCTGAGTAGTCGCTTCGCCGCATCAGGCTTCAGGTGATACTCATAGTCGCCCGTCTTCCACGGGCCGTTCGCTCCTCGGAATACGACGCCATCGCCTTCGTTCAGGAACATCTGGGCTGCGCAGCAAGCATGACCCTCTGGGTCATGTGGCAGGCTCTTGTAGACCATCCCGATATAGCAGACGCCCGGTCGGATCGTGGCCAAGCGCCAAGGCGGCTTGGGCTGGGTCTTGTAGTAGAGGCCCGTGGCCAAGTTCCAGGCAACCGTGGCGGCGTCCTGTGTCTTGCGCAGGGGATAGCCTGCTTTGTTTTTGAAGGCCTCGGGCGCCAGCGTTGTTTCGCGGACCAGTTGCGTCGGCGCGATATTGAGGAATTCGGCTTTGATGCGCCGATGAAAGTCTGGAACATCGGCGAAGATGTCCTCGTCTGTTTGGTCGATCACGCCAGCGGCCACCAGAAGTGGCAAGGCCTCCTTGGCATTCTGGCGTCGCGCGAAATCGCCCGGAGCCATGGCGACCCCACTGCGGCGGGATTGAGGTCGGCAACGATCATAAATAATATCGGGCAGAGCGAGAACCCACACATCGACAGTTTGCTCTTCGTTCCGCAGATGCTTGCGGACGCGATCGATGAAGAGCTTGGCGACCTTGTCGACGGCTTCGTGCAGATTGAGAATGCTCGTCGCTTTATCGATGTCCGCCAGCGGTATCGACAGTGTGCTGACCTCGTCAGGGTCAAAGGTGATCCCAAACGCCTCCTCTAACCCCGGAAAGTTCGCTAGGTGGAGGCGATCCTGCTTCTCGCCCTTGCCGGGCGGCGGGACGGAGACGACCTGTTGAATTTTGCGCGCCCACGAGCGGAAATGACCGATCCCTTCCGGTGTCCCGACCACACCGACGCGGATCTCGCGCGTCTTTTTCGATCGGGCGTGGGGACCGTAGAGGAACAGGCCATCCTTGGGGTGGGGGCTCCGCTGACCGAAGGCAAACTCGAGGTCGGGTTCGCGGATATGGTCTACGATGAGCGATGTCTCCGGGAATTTCATGCCGGTTCCTCCTCGTCGACTTCAGGACGACCTAGTGTGCTCAGGTCGGTTTCTTCATCGTCACCGCTCTGTGTATCCGGCAAATCCGTGCTAACAGGTGATGAGAACAGGATAGGCGCGGCCTCCAGAACGACTTCGTCAGAGGCCGAAAGGCGAAGGCGGATGTAGGCGGATTCTCCCGAGAGCAGTTCGAGAAACGCGAGCATGCGCCCATACCACTGCTTGTTACGCCAGCCCTTGCAGATTGTCCGCCGCAAGCGATGCATCTTCCGCTTGTCGTCAATCTCAAGGCCTTGAACGGTCCCGTTGTCGCTGGCGAAAAGGACGCGTGACTTTAGTTTGAAGTGCCAGAAGGGCCCGAAGGAGGGGAGCGCTGTAACCCCGAATTGCCAGACGTGCCCCTTCGCACGATTGCGTAGCATAGAGGATCTACGGTCGCCCTGTTTGCCCCATGGGATACGCTGGCCGATCGCGGCAACTGAGGGAGAAGCGTGAAAGCTGGATCCGCCGGAGAACTCATACTCGATCAGCCCTTTCTCCCTGCAGAAAGCGAACCAAGCCTGCTTCAACATGACGTTGATTAGGTTTTGAGCTGGCTGCTTCTCAAGCCCCAGCTTCCGGTCTCCCTCCTGGACGAGCTGATCCAACGGAATGCTGCGCTTCAGCTTGAACCGTCCGACCGACGCGAATGCGTCGGCAATCGCGTTTTCGCTTTCGAACGTCAGGATGCCACGCCCTTGGACAGCCACCGGAAAAGGGTGCGTCGCTGCAAATCGCTTCATGCGGTCGACATCGATAACACCTGATGGCTCGTAAAAATGAATGGCATCTGGCGCTTCAACAATCCGCAACCAGTTGGAAGTGAGCCGCTCCGGTTCATTCTTGAGCTGGATCGCGCCCCTACGGCGAAAGACCTCCCAGTTAGGATCGATGACGGCCTCATCGGCTCGTTTTGGCGAGCGCTGCCGTTTGAGCGTGTCAAGAAGGGTGCCAAGGCCCTCACCCCAGCCTCGTACGAAATCGACGGCGATCGCGTCGCCTAGACCCTTTATCTTTCGGCCCTGTTCGAGCTTGAGCTGGATGATGAAGCGATTGTCGTCGAGCGCTTTGGCAACGTCGAGCGCGATATCAATGTCGTCCTGCATCGCCTGATCATCGGAGGTCGAATTGCGGCACACGAGAAGGACTTTGGCAGCACGATTTTCGAGCGCGCGGCTGACCTCACGCCGCCAGCGATCGCCCGGCTGAAGCGTCAGAATATCGGCAAAGACCTGATAGCCCTCTGCCTCCAGCTTTGGTGCGAGCCACAGAGCGAACTCGTCGTCAGATGGCGAGGCTTTTAGGATGAAAAGAACGTCGCGCGCCGGTGGCTCGGCATTGGGCTCAGTGCTTGAGGGCAAGAGTCGGGCGAGGGATGATGGCACCGGCGCGGGCTTTGGCAATGCATCGGAGACGGCTTGCGTGACGATGGACTTGAGAACCGCGCTATCCTGCGACCAGAGCGCGGTATGAGCGGTTACGATATTCGGAAATTTGCGCAGCAAACCATTAAGGTCGCCCTGGCCGAAAATGTCGCCAGTACTGTGCAACGAGGGTCCGATCACACTCGCCAAATCGGTCCTGTTCTTGGGGGTCAGGGGGGCCGATGTTGTCAGAATATAGCGGCTGGGCTGAAGCGCATCGATGCTCTCGCGCTCCGCCTTCATTTTTGAAAGGAGTTTGGCCGCCCCGGAGCGCAGAAAGTGTTTTGCCTGAAGGATGATCGCGCCGTCCGCCGTGACATGCCGCCCGTCCATTCCGTCGTCGGGCCCTTCCGGGAAGGCCTCGAACCGCACCCCCAGTTCGGCGCCGATCAGATCGCGGCAAAGATTCTCGAATTGAGAATGGGATAAGTTGGCGAAATCATATTCCATCAGCACTGTTTGTGGACGCCTCGCGGGCGGGTCAAGAGTGCTCTGCAGTAATTACAGATCTACCGTGCGAGTGCGCAGGATGATCGACCGCTCAGATCGACCCAATCGGCAGCTTCTGCAAACAAGAGGACCTTTGTGGTGGTGGACGGGAACGACGGCATGTGGTTGTGCCCATCCAGGGGCGGGAGAACGGAAAGGTTAGGTCCGCCTTCGCGTGATCCATCAGAACAATCTCGTATCGATTGCGTTAGCCGGATACAGGTGGCCGGTAAACACCGGAGGGCTCCTTGGAAGAAGATGCTGAATTTCTGTTTCGCTTCGATCCAGATTTTCCAATCGATGATGTCGAAGAGATCGGTAGGCGCCTTACCGAATCGAAGGCGTTGATTCCAGGCTGGATCGTCCCTGAGGTCGGCGCCTTTGATATTCGCGCCGTTGTTGTGGCCGAGCATTACGATGGCTGGTCGACTGTCCTGCTGCCCGATCGTAACATCATCTCCCGAATGGCTCGGGTCGCCCGGGAAGGCTCGGTTCGGATGAGAGATCATCCCATGGACATCGCCATCCTGCTCATGGCGTTCGCTCAAGCGGTCAATTTCAACATCGAACCCGGCTTGGCATTCCATGAACTCGCGCAGCGGGAAAGCAATCAATCCGCACTCGACGAACTCCGGTGGTTTAGGACTGCCGATACCGGCGGATACGCGCGAGAGTGGATCGACCTCGCACTGGATCGCAAGACAACCATAGCCATCGTCGAGGCTTCGGCAGAAAAGGATGTCAAATTGACTGCACCGATCCGTCGGTGGCGGTGCAATTATGTCGTCGCGATGAAGATAGCGGCGCTTGAGCTCTCGGCGGGAGAACCTGCTGACAAGCTCATCGCATTGCTTGAATGGATGAATGAAGACTTCCTTCTTGCCGCTCCTGCGCTCATCTTCGCAGCGCGGTATTGGGCACCAAATCTTCCGCGAGCCGGCCTCATTAAGTATGTCCGGTCACCAGATCGCTCGAGAGTGCTCAAGGGAGCCCGCAATGCGGCGTGGGATATCACCTACCTTAGCGAATTTAGCCGCAAGGTAAGCAAAGGCGTTGAGAAGAAAGAGCAAATCGTTCTCGCCACGGGTGACCGCCTCCTCGCGGAGATTGCGCCGATCCTGTTGCGCGGACGCGAAAGCGAAGAACGGCATCCGAGTCTTGAAGAGACTTTTTCGCAGTGGTGGCCCGCCAAGTTTGCGTCACGATTCTGCGATGCTTTTTTCCAGGCAGCCGAACAGGCTGCTGGCCGCAGCCGCTGGAATGATGAAACGCAAGATCCGGTTGACCGGTTCACCCATCAGTTCGAAAAGGATCTGCTGGCATCGAAGCCGTGATCTAGCCCTCGCACTGCCACCGTGTGGCATCTATGCGCTGTGCGACAGCCTCAGTAGGCACCCTCCTTGCTATTTCTAGTCGCGATCACATCGGATTGACTACTGAATATATGTGCCCGCTTAGGCGCCGCCTTCCGTGAGTGGCCTGCTCACGCGGAGCATGTGGTCAAACAACGTGGTTGCTCGCTCCCCGGTGGGTAGAGCCCGCGCGGCGTCGATCGCTGCTCTGTTGAGCCGGTGTCTGATTGCTTCGCCCGATGGGCTGGATGGTGTGCCGGGGAACGCGTTGCTGGTATCATCCTCGGCCTCAGCCGCAGCTATGACGCGCAGACTGTTCGTGGCTGCTGTCGGATCTGGGCGGATCGTCGGCATGATGGGGGCCGGGATCTTGGTCAGAGCGACCATGTCTTTTTCCTCGTAAAAGCGGATCTTGCGGCCATAGACTGGCGGAATGCCGAGGCGCAGCACGATCATGTCCTTTTCCGGCAGTTGCATCAGCTCCTGAGGGAGCAAGAGGGGGCGGCGCTGATCGGAGTCCGAAACAGATCCGCCGCCGCGTCCCCATGTTCCCATCGAGCGAGATCGGGCGCGAAAGGTGTAGGTGCCGAGCCTTTCGGAAATTTCGCGTGCGTCGGCAGTCGTGGCGGGGCGCATCACCATCTGGACGCCGCAGTTGGCCTCGATTTCTGTAGCGACCTTGGGGCCGTAGACGTTTTCGAGCTGTGAGCCGTTCTGGATGACGGGGAGGAGGCGGATGCCGTAGCCAGCAACATAGCTGAAGCCATTGGCGATGACCGAGGCGCGGCCGAGGCGTGGAAATTCGTCGAGCAGGAGCAGCAAGCGGACCTGGTGCCGATTGCCAGAGGGAAGCTCCCGCACGTTGAGATCGATGAGCTGCTGAAACAGGAGGTTGTAGATCGGGGCGACGCGATCGAGATCGTCAGGCGATACGCCCAGATAGAGTGAGATCCTCTCTTCGCGGAAAGAGCGCAGGTCAAAATCGCTCTCGGCCGTCGCGGCGTCGACATAGGGATTGAGCCAGAGATTGATCTTGGCTGTGACGGACTGGCGGATCGAGGTGAAGGTGTTGTCCGACGCGGTGAACCAGTCACGCAGCGCGGAGACGCAGGCCCCCGAAAGTGGTTTGCCCGCTATCTCACGCTGGCGGATGATACGGGGAAAGCGGCGCTTGGCATCGCCGGCGGCAAACTGGCGATAGATCTCGCCCATAGTGAAGGGCAGAGCATCATCCCCATCATCGGCGGTTGCGGCGACATAGGCCGCGACGCCCAGGAATGCTGTCCGGGCGCTCTCGGCCCAGAAGCTGTCGCCGGTCTGGGGCGGGGGAAACAGCATGGCGCCGATCTTCTGAAGCTCATTGATGACATCGACCTCGTCGCGGCGGTCGATATGGCTGAAGGGGTTGTAGCGGCAGGTTCGTCCGGCGGCATCAAGCGGGTTGAAGAGCAGGGTGGTTTGCCGGAGGTTTTTGAGCCGGAAACCGGCGGTGGCGTCCCAGTTTTCCTGCTTCACATCGAGCACGACCACGGAATCCGGCCATTGCAGCAGGTTCGGGATGACGACGCCCACGCCCTTGCCAGCGCGGGTCGGGGCTTCAAGGAGGACGTGCTCGGTTCCGCCAAAGCGCAGAAACTGGCCCGAGATACGGCCCAGCAGAATCCCGGCATCTTCCATCAGCTTGGCTTTGCGCACCTCGCCGATCTGCGCCCATCGGGCCTCGCCGTGCAGCTTTTGCTGTCGGAACACGGAGGAGATGATCCCAACGAGGCTGACCATGAAGGCGAGGGCGAAGCCGCCGAGAAAAGGCTTCCATACGATCGGTGCAGCGCGCAGCGCCCAGAGCGCGCCGGGGACGCGCGCCCAAGGCGTGTGGGCAGAGAGCAGATGCGCTTGCCAGAGCACTGCAAGGGCGCCGACGCCCGTGCTGATGACCAGGCCAATGAAGAAGAGGAAGGCCAGCGCCGCCGGCTGTGACGCTCCCGGGTTGCGCACCATCTTGCCGGTCATGTGGTGATCCTCTCCGTCAATCGTGGGGCTTGCTGACCGGCTCGAACCAGACTTCGGTCATCCGGTAGCGGGCAGGTTGGCCTTCGCCGGGGGGAAGGCGGTGCATCTGCACGACAATATCGACCAGCGATCGCAACATGGCGCGAATGTCATGGCGGTCGAGATCGTTGCCGCCCTCGGATTCCTTGACGAGGAGGGTGAGCTGTTCGAGCGCGCCCTCGGCGCTGTTTGCGTGCACCGTGGTGATCGAGCCGGGATGACCGCTGTTGACGTTGCGCAGGTAGAAGAACGCCGTGCCGTCGCGCAGCTCCTGCAAGAGGATGCGATCGGGCCGCATACGCAGTGCCGATTCCAGCAACTCCTTGGCTCCGGCCTTCTGCAAGCTCTTGCCGTCCTTGGCATACATCATGTGGACGTGGTTGCGCTGGGGCACGACGAGTTCGCGCGTGTCCTCAATCGTCAGGATGCGCTCATAGTCGGGGATCAGTTTGATGAGCCCCTTGGAAAAGCTCGTCTTGCCTGATCCCGTGGCCCCGGAAATCAGAATGTTCTTCCGGGCTTCAACAGCGAGGCGGAAGAAGGCTTTCCAGTCGCCGGCATCGCGGTGACGCAGCAGCGCGCCATCGACCTCCTCGCTGACGCCATGAGCGCTAACCTCGCTGAACAGGCCCGCGCGGTCAAAATCGTCAATGTCCATGGTGACACCGGAAGCCTTGCGGATCGTGATGGATACGAAACCACGCTCGACGGCGGGCGGGATGACGACCTGGGCACGCTCGCCGCCGGGGAGGACTGAGGAGCAGATGGGGTACTCGGTCGTGATGTCCTGTTTGGTGAGGCCTGCAATGAGCTTCGCGAGGGTCATCAACGAAGGATGATCGAGCGAGGGGGCCTCATGCCACTCCCACCCCTTGCGCGTTTCTACGCCGATCCAGCCTGGCTCGTTGATGACCAACTCGGTTACATCGTCGCGGGCGAGGAATGGGGCGAGCGGTGCCGCATTGTGCTGATAGATCGTCGTGCCTTCGCCAGACATGGCCTACCGCCTGAGTTGCACATCATAAACTGACCGGAAATCGAAGTCCTTGGCGACGAAGATCGCGGCGGTGTCTCCCTGATTTTTCTTGAGGATCGGACGAATGCTCATGGTGCTCTGAAGGATGGTCTGGCCCATGGTTGAGGGAACCTGCGTGGTATAGGTGCCTTGGCCCGCGACCGCCCGGCCCGCGATGTTCGAGGCATCTTCGAGCACCGACATCATGAGCGCAGCGCCAAAGCGTGCCCAGAACTGCGTGTCGATGCCCCCTGGCACGCCTGCGCGCCCCAAGCTGTCGGCAGCGGGTGAACCAAGATCGATGGCGACCCCGCGCGGGGTGAGCGCCCGTGTCCATAGCACGAACATGCGCGCCTGGCCCTGTGTGATGCCGCCCGAGTATTGGCCCAGCACCTTGGTCCCCTTGTCGAGCAGGATGACCCGGCCATTTTCTGAAAACACGTCATGGTTCACAACACAGGAGACATAGCCAGCCTGTGTCGAGTTGATCGCGGTCTGGAGCGTGCAGGGGATCACCGTGCCGGCGCTCAGGAGGAAACTGCGATCAGGGATGATGCTGGCCCGAACAGTCTGGATGGTGGCGTGGCCGAGTTGGTCGCTGAAATCGCTGGGGCCTTTGGCTGTCGCCAGCTTGCTGTCCGTATCGGTGCTGGGCGGGCCAAAGCCGCTGGCGCCAAAATTCTGGGGGGCGACCGCCGACTGGCCCTGTTGCTGTGTGCCTGGCTGTCCGGCTCCAAGGGGAGCCGCGCCAGAGGCAATCCCCGAACTGCCGAACGCCATGATCGGCGAGCGCCGCGCCGCATCCGCCATGGCGCGCGCTTGCTGCGCGCGGGTTTGAGCTGGCGTCTGCTGACCACTCGTCGGGGCCGGACTACCATTCACACTGGTTGGCTGCTGGCCGGGTGTCGCGGCGACTGGCCTGCCGAAGATGTCGGTCGCGGGGGCACCCGGTTGACCGAGCTGACCGGCGAGCGCCGCGCGCTGCGCATTGGGAGAGGCCATGACATCGGCCACGGCCCGATCGCTTGCCTTCGCGGGTTGCTCAGCGGCTTTCGAACTGGCCGGGCGGTGGAAGGTCGCGTAGCCGATGGAGATGCCGCCGATCGCGCCGACCAGCGCGGCCCCGGCGCCGAGCAGGGCGATGTTGCCCCATCCGCCGCCTTTGGCGATGGCGCCGCCCGAAGGCGCAGAGGGGATGGTATCGCCGTCGGCATGGGCGGTGCCGACATTGCCCCCCCGGTCGAGGATAGGTTCGGCCATACTATTGCCCCTTCACTTTGCGTTCGACGACATTGGAGACGGTGCCGGTCCTGTCGCCGCGATCATTGCGCGGGGCGCCTTCGTTATAAACGCAAAGGACCGAGTTGCCGCGCCGGAGGCGGAGCTGGCGATAGACAGCGTGGATGACGACGAAATCCTCGCGTACATCATAGGGTACGATCGTCTCTGTCCCGTCCACGTCCACGGCGAAGATCGAGGGAATGTCGGCATGGCCAGGATAGCGCAGCACCGTGAACTCGCCATTGTCCGAAATTTCGGTGGGCTGAAGTGCGGCATCACCCTGCACCGTGTAATTCATGTTTCGGGTGCCTTCGATCACGGCATGGTCAAGGGCTGCGGTGACGATGCCGTTCTCAACGGACCTGGCTGCCTGTGCAGCGGCCATTTGCGTCTGAAGCGCTGCGGCGGCCCGCTCTTCCTTGGGATAATGGAAGCGGATGCCATACATGGCCGCGCCGCCGCCCAGCACCAGGTTGAAATGGTAAGTGCGTGGGCTTCCATTGGCGTTGGTGACGACAATGAGGTTCGTGCCTCCCGCCTTCTCGCGCGGCTTGAGAAAGACGATGTTGCCGACTGGGGCGATTTGCCAGGAGATCGTATCGCCGAGCGCAGCCTGCGTCACGGTTTCACCAGGACCGAACTGGATCTCGATCGCGTGGCGAAACTGGCCGACGATCGAGACGACCTGATCGGGGTCGTAATCGACATTGCGCACCCGAGCATCCTTGGAGCCGGGGGAGGGCGTCTGCGCAGCAAAGACAGGGTGCGGGGCCAGGGTGACGGCGATCGTCCCGGCAAGCGAAAGGGTGACGAGCCTGTGCCAGATCGCGCCCAGTCCACGCCAGAGGCGGCTTTTTGCCCCGGCTTCGGTCACGGCCAGTTCGGTGGCAGGCGGCGAGAGGCGTTGGCCCAGCTCGCTGCGCAGGACGGGGAGGAAGGGGATGACTTTGGCATCTTGCGGCTGATCGCCTGCGGCGGTGGCTTCGGGGAGCTTGCTCATGTCAGGCCTCCGGATCGCTACGGTAGTTCACGACCTGAAAGCCGAGCGGATTGATGACGCGATCCTTCTCGTGCTCTGGCGCAGCGCTGTATTTGAAGGTGAGGATGGCGTTCCAGTTCTGCGCTACGGCCGCGTTCTGACCCATCGTGATAATCTTGCTGAAGCGCACCTGGGCAACGGTCGGGCTCAGATAACTGATCGAGCGGATTGTGATCGAGACGAAGCCGCCGTCGCCATAGATGTTGGATGGCGCGTTCTTGTTGCTGGATTCGACCGAGGCCAGATACCGACCAGCTTCGGCCTGCTCGCTCATCAGCATGACAGTATAGGCGTTTTCGCGCGCGGCATCGTTGAGCCAGCCCTCGCGCAGGCGGACATATTGCGCGATGAAGTAGCGGTTGACCGCATCATCGTAGGTCCGAGGCTGCGGACCTTTCAGCGCCGTGACGATCTCGGTTTCGCCCGTGCTTCGATCAACCCGGATGACATAGGGCACCACGGTCTTGAGCGGCGCAAGCAGGGCGACCGCGCCGACCGATACAACCGCCAGCAGACAGGCGCCGCTCGCCACCATCCAGGCAACGCGCCGCGACTGGACCGCCGCGCGCATCCGGTCATATTCCCAGGTGCGAGCGCTTTCGAGATAGCGCTCCTTGTCCTCGGCCTTCACCGCGTTCATGGCTCAAATCCCTTCGTCAACATTGGGAATACGACCGCGCAACATCCCGCATGGAGGTGCGCGGCGCTGGGGGCCGTGTGTTCATCGCGCCCTTCTTCGCAGACGGTGCGGTGGTCGGGGCGGACACAGGTGGTTCGCTGGCGGCCGGCGCGACCAGCGATTGCCCGCTGCTCTGTGATGGCGGAACAGGGACGGGCAGGCTCGGCAGGATCGAGCCATAAAGATTGGCCGGGCGGCGATGCTTGCCGTCGCAGACGGGCGGTGACTTGATGTGAGTCCCGGTGCATCCGGTGAGCACAAAAGCGCTCAACGCCGCGAAAATCAGCCGTTTCATCGGTTCTATCCCTTGCTGTCCGCGTCTGCGGAAATCCTTGGAAGCCGTGGGTCTGGCGGTGTCATCCGCTCGTTCCCGTGGAACGCGAGACGGAGCCCCCACTTGCACTGGCACCGCCACTGCGCCCGCTGGCACCGGTCAGGCGACGGAACATCAGTCGGTTGGCGGCCAGGTTCATGCCGGTTTGCAGGAAGGCATGGCCGCCCGATGACGCCCCGCCAGCGATGCCGGAGGCGATCGAGGGCGATTGGAAAAAGAAGATGGTTCCGACAATGTAGATTGCGCAGCACGAGATTGTGGCGACGATCATCATGCCGGTGTTGAGTTCGGAAAATGTGCCTTCGGTCTGGATGAAGTTCGAACCATCGCCGATCGCGCCAATGATGCCGTCCATCGAGGCTTCCTGAAGCCCGGTGATGAATTTGGTCATGATCGCCATCACGACCATCAGCAGGATGTAGTTGGCTGTCTGCTTGAGCCACCCGTCGAACAGCCAACGCGAGGAGTTGAAGAGCAGGCATGCCAGCGCGAGAGGTGCGAGGGCGACGCAGATCGAAACGGCCAGTTTGGCGAATATGATGATGCAGAAGCCGACCGCCGCCGAAAGGAAGGCAAAGATGTAGAGCACGGCAATGCAGGCATAGGTGATGAGTGCGGCGCGAAGCTGGATCAGCGGCGTGCGAAAATCAGTGATGCCCTGCGAGGGCATCGCCTGAATGGCGGCATTCTCCTTTTCCATCCGCGAAGCCAGCTTTCCCGTGTCCGATACATAGGTGTCGAAGGTCGTACCGGGGTTCGTGACGGCGGTGCCTGATCCGGCCGAAATGATCTGTTGGGGCAGGTTGGTGGCGACGTTGACGACGAAGGTGGAGTAGCCGACCGCGCTGGCCGCAGCGATGGCGAAACCGACCTTGCCGGCCTGAAACACCAGTTCGCGCAATGGCGCCTGGATGGCGCCGCGCAGCACGGCAAAGCCCAGCAGCAGGAAATAGATGGTTGCGGCGACCCCCAGCGGCGCGGCCACAAAGCTCACCAGCCCTGACCCGAAGCTCGAAACGGCAGAGTCAATCGCCGTTTCGACATAGCTATACATGGTCGTGAAGAGGACCATGAGATTGACGGAGCCGGTGGCCATGGTGGAATCCTCGCGGATGAGGGGGAGGGGATGCGGCTTAGAGGCCGTTCATCTTCTTGACCGCGAGCGAGCGTGTCGCCTCGCGCGTCGTGAAGCACATATTGTCCTTCTCGGCGGCGGGGAGCTGGCTGTATTCGCCGGTGTCACATTTGCCCTGCCAGGCCTTGAGGAGCTGGCTGTCGGCCATGAGCTGATCGGTCGTCGGCACCGCTACCGACTGCTTTTGCTGGCAGCCGCAAATTGCCAGGACGAGGCACAGGGCGGAGAACTTGCGCATGGCTTATTTCCTCAGGGTGTTGGTGTCGTAGAAGTCGCTGGCATTGCGGGCGGCGCTGGTTTCAGCGGTTGAGATTGCGAGCTGGTTCTGCCCAGCCTGGGCCATCTGGATGGCCTGCAATTTGAGCTGATCGTTTTGGAGCTGGGCTTGTTCGACCCCGATGCGGGCCTGAAGATCCATGACATCCTTGGGATCTTTGGCGCTGTCGAGCTGGGTGCGGAGCTGGTCGAGCCCCTGCATACGGGTCTGGCTGATCGCGAGCGTGTTGGCGCCCAACGCCGCAGTCGTGGCGGCCGAGCCGGTGGCATCCTTCAGGGCCTGATTATAGGCCGCGTCGGTGCTGGTCGAGGCAGAGGCCGAAATCGTGTAGCGTGACTGGATCTGGGACGCCTGCGTGCCGAGGGCGCCCAGCTTGGTCAGGTCGCCCGCCAGCAAGGTGTTGGCGTCCATCGTGGTGGTGGGCAGGATATTGCGCACCGAGGGGTCAATCAGGCTGGTGGCGACAGAATTGACGTTGGTGAGCTTCTGCAAGGATTGAAGCTGGGTGTTTGCCGTCGCGATGGCCGTCTCGCCTTGCTGGACCATCCTGAGCGTGTTGGAAACGGTCGAGAGGGCCTGGAGGTAGTTCGAGCTGTCATAGACGGGTATGCCCTGCGCGCTGGCTGGCGGCGAGGGCAAGGCGAAGGCGATCGGCGCGATCACCAGCGACATGACGGGTGCTACCTTCATCTCAGCTTCTCCTCTCATTGGCATAGAACAGTGGGAGCCAGGCGGCGGGATCTGTCCCAGCGCGGGCGATGGCGGCCTCCATGACGGCCAGAGTTTCAGCACGGCCTGACAACACAGAAAGCTCATCCTTCATGCCGCCAAGGTCGAGCTTGGCGACGATTGAGGTGTTGCCCTGCTTGATAAGGAAGCAGCGGCTTTCTGGTGTCAGATCCTCCCGGATCAGGCGATATTCCGCTTCTGTGAGGCCCAGCCCCTCGCAATAATCGGCGCGCTTGGCATCCGAGTTGGGCAGGAGGATCTTGGTCGCTGTCTGCTCGATGATCGAATGGGCAATCGGTGAGCGCAGCGCGTCCGCCGGGGATTGGGTGCCGAAGACCATAAAGGCGTTGCGCTTGCGGAAGGTCTTGAGGCCGTCCTGCGCAAAGGCACTGAAGGCTTCATCCTGCAACGCTTTCCAGAACTCGTCGATGTCCACGACGACACGCTGGCCATCGAGGAGATCATCGACCCGGTGGAACAGGTAGAGCATCATGGGCGTGCGAATTTCGGGGTTTTCGAGAAAATCTGTCATGTCGAAGCCGACAAAGCGCGCGGCCATCGACACCTCATCCACCTGACCATCGAAGGCCCAGCCCAATGGTCCACCCAGGCACCAGCGTTCGAGCCGGGCGCCAATCCCTTCGGCATCGGCATAGCCCAGCATCTCGCGCAGCGCGCCGATCGAGCGAGACGCTGCTGGCAGGCGCATCACCGCATCGAGGCCTTCATCGATCAACCGCTCTTCGGCGACCGACAGAGGGCGACCCTCGCGGCGCACCAGCACACGGACGAAACGGCGCAGGAAGGCCATGTTGTCATGGCTCGGTTCCAGCCCCTTTAGCGGGGCAAAGCCGGTCTGTTCGCCGTTGCGCAGGCTCAGATAGGTGCCGCCGCAGGCGCGCACGAAGATTTCCGCGCCACGGTCCTTGTCGAAAAAGACCTGTTTGGCCCCGGTCTTTTCGAGCTGGGCTTGCAGGAAGTTTTGCAGCACCGTCTTGCCGGCGCCGGTTGGGCCTATGATGAGGGTATGGCCGATGTCGGCCCGGTGGAAATTGAACCAGAAGGATGAGCCAGCGCGCGTCTTGAGCAGCGTTACCGCCTCTCCCCAATGGTTGCCGGACTTGCGCCCCGCCGGGAAGGTGTAGAAGGGATTGAACGCCGCGAAGTTGCGGCTGTTGATGACGGCGGGCCGGGCGCGCAGCTTGAAATTGCCGGGAAGCTGCGCCCAGAAGGCGGCTTCCAGCGCGACATCCTCGCGCGCCATCACCATGCCGGTATCCGCGGCCGCCGCGCGGGCGATCGACAGACGATCGAGCAACCGGCGCGGATCAACGTCGATCACGGCGATCGACAGGTGATGCTCCCCCATAACGAAGCGGTTGGCCATCAGATCGTCAACGCCGTCGAGCAGCTCCTCGGCCTGGCTGACGCCGGCATCGTCGGAGGAGACCATCTGCTTGTACTTTTTGGTCAAGCGCTCGCTGGCCACGGACTTGACCAGGGGCGCGAAACTTTGCGTGAGCACATAGGGGAAATCGAGCGTCAGCAGACTGTTGAACTGGCCGCTTCGCGTGCTGGCGACATATTCGCGCACGCCGAACATGCCGAGGAAATGGCTCTTGTCCGGCAAACGGATCTCGGCCGCCTCGCGCCCGAAGACGATGCGCGAGCTGTAGATGGCCTGGCCGAGCCGCCCACCCACCAGCGGCACGCGAATGCGCTCGCCGGTCAGGATGAAATGCAGCACCTCCATCGGCTGCGAGAAGAGGACGCCGTTGCGCTCATAGAGAGACAGGCATTCGGGGTTCGTGTCGGCCAGTAGGCTCTCGAAGTCGCGGCACTTATCGGCCATCAGACCCATGGCGCGATCGTCGATTTCGGCCCCGGGCTGACGCTTGCCGAACAGGCGCGAGATCTGATCGCCGGCCATGTTCGAGGGCCGCACGATGATGCTCACGTAAAATTCGTTATGGTAGAGAACCTTGTCCTTCAGCCGCTCGGCATAGCGATCCTGAAGCTTTCGGGCGAAATCCGAATGGAACTGGCCATCAAGCACCGGATCGGTCGCGGTGCGGACGAGATGGGTCCACAACGCCACGCGGTCATCGCCGATCGAGCGCCACGCGATGTTGAGCTTGTTGTGCCAGGTGTTGAGGTCCGCAACGTCGCAGGTCTCGAAAGGCCGACCATCGACGCGGTACATCCGCATGAGCGAGCCGTCCTCCAGCGCGACCAGCGTGTCATCAACGTGCCGGGTGTAGGGGATGAACTTGATGTCATCGGCCTCGCGCTGGGCGACCTGCTTATGCTTGAGGAGGAACCTAGTCATTGCCGAAGTGCTTCCGCTTCACGCCGGCGCCGAGACGGACGGGAGCATAACTCCCGCCCCCCCAGAACTTGCGGTTTTTGGACAGGAAGATGGTCTGAAACCATAGGCCCCACAGGCGGAAGGCGTTGTAGTCGTAATGGACCACCATGCGGGCCGGGAAGTAGAGCGCGCCGAACATAGCGAGGGGGAAGAAGGGATTGTGCATCACCCCCCAGAACGCCATGCAGGCCATGATGATCGGCATGATCGCCTCAAGCGGCAACCCCATGAACACCGATGGCCGGGTGAGGGCGAGAAACACCTTATCCTCGGCGATCTTCTCCATCTTAGCTGCTCGTGCCGCCCATCCAGCCAACGATCGTGGAGGCTGAAAAGATGATGCCGATGCCGATTAGCACGGTGACCGCTCGGCCCCAATCCATGCGGCCGGTGAGTTTGGCATAGCCGACCGCCATGATGGCGATGATGCCGACCACGGAGGCGATCGTCGTCATCCAGGACTTGATGGTTGAAAGGCCCGTCTCGATGGAAGTGCCATCGGCCAGCGCTGGTTGGGCGAGCGAGATGAGGGCGAGGGCGCCGGCAAGGCCGATGATCTGGCGCGCGCGCCGATCAGTGAGGACCATTCGCGCTGTGTGACGTGAGGCAATCGAAGGCATTTTCATTGCGGTTCACCTTTCCAATTCAGGGGGCTGGACTGGCTCGATCTGTCGAACAGGCGTCGGCTCACGAACCGAGACATCAAGGCCGCGCCGCAGCACGTCCGAGATCATTTGGCGGCTTTCGAGATTGGCAGCCGCCTGGCCGGTGGGATCGCCGGGGAACACCTCGGCGATATGAAGCTCCATCACCTCTTGCGCCTCGCGCGCCCGCGCGAGGCGCGGGTCTGCGGCAATGGTCTCGGCCGAGCCATTGAGGAAGAGATCGGCGAGGGCCTCGTGGTCGCGGCGCGCCACGTCTTCCTGCGATGCTGGGCGGTTTCCCTCGCTGGCATGGGGCCGAGATTGTGGCGGAAGAGACCCGGCGGCAGTCGGATTGTCCCGCTCCCCGTAAATTTCCTCGACCAGCGCGGAGGCGGTTTCCCGCATCATGACGGCGCGCGGATCGCCGGCCTGTTCCAGTTCCCTGATGCTGCGCTCGAAGGCGCGTTCAAGCGTTGCGCGGTCATCGACGGGCGGAACCGTTTCGACCTCGGGACTAGCGAAGTCGTGACCGTCGCGACGGATGGTATTCGGTTCTGTTGTTGCAGCGTCGCGCTTTGCTGTGCTGGCGGCGTCCGCAACGGCATCGGCTACACGGGCGGCGGTCTCGTCGGCGCGCTGTCGCGCGTCATCTCGTTCGCGCCGTTCTGCTTCCTCCCGGCGCAGGATTTCCATGCGCTCGCGTTCGACAAAGCTGGGTTCATAGCCGCTTACCGTCAGGCCGTCGCGCGAAGCTGCTTCCCAAACGCCCTTGCGAAACTCCGGCGATCCCTCGACATCAATTTTCTCCCAGCCATTATGCCGGGCGATCTGGACGAGGCTGGCAATCGTTTCGCGGTCCTCGCGGCGAGCCATGATCCGCTCATTCGCGATTTCGAGGGCAGGGGAGGCATTGTCGCCATTGATAAACATGCCGATCCGGCGCTCGCCCTCAGTCGGCCCCTCAATGACCCGCACCTGATACCGATTGGCCAGACCCTCCGGAATGTCGAAGGCGCCGCGCCTTTCCTGGGCTTGCGCGCTTTCCTCGCCGGTTGGTTTGATGCTGTTGGTCTCGTTCATTTGAAGACCTCCACGCCTGGAGTGACCTCTCCCACGACCCATGCCGCGCCATCGTTCGATGGCGCGTTGGGGGGATTCTTGGCAGCGTTCGCTGGTACGGGGAGGGGAGGGGCGTCGGTGACAGCTCCGACGGCTGCGGCGTTGGCCCAAACGCGGCGAACATAGCCATTGCGCAGACCCCGTGTCAGCGACCCGGTGTTGTAGAGGGAATAGGTCGCCGAAATGGCATCGAGGCCGTCATAGCTGCGGCTTGCCAAAGCATAGCCGCTTTGCAGTACGCGGGAGGCAAGCTGAAGGTTGGTGCAGGGATCGAAGACCTGCTCGATGCTGGCGCCCAGGCGCGCGAAATTGGCTGAGTTGATCTGAGCGAGCCCGACATCGACCGTATACCCGGCGGCCATATAGCGGCGCACCAGCGCCGCACCTTCCGCGACCGTCGCCGCATGGACACGCGGCCCCTTGTTGACGTTGATCCGCAGGGTATCGCCGCCGCTTTCGGCGATGACCAGCGGCACGACCGCCTCCGTGGCGATTTCGGGTGCGCAGCGCTGCGCCAGTTCCGCGACGGCGGGCAACGCATAGATCATGGCGTTACCGTGGGGTTGGTGTTGGTGATGGTCTGGGTCTTGGTGTTGACCGTGTAGTTGCTCACCGAACCGTCAGGGGTGGCGACCTGCAACTGATAGCCGTTGCGGATCTTGCGCGTCGATGTGCCGATGCCGCCTTCCGTGCAAGTCGGGAAGGAGCCGCCAAAGGCAAGCGTCCTCCAGAGCGTGGTGATGGGTGCGACGCATTGCGCATAAGTGGTCGGCGAACCAGGCGTCGCCAGACAGAGAATGACCTGACAGCCCCAATCGGAAGCATGGGCCGGTTGAGGTGCTGCGAAGCTCGCCAATCCGGCACCGCATAGGGCGACCGTTCCAACCCTGCCCGCCCAACGGTTCAAACATTTCGCGATCATGATCCGTCTCCGTGGCCAGCGCGCCATTGTGCCAAGGCGAACACATCCCAGCGAGGCGGGGCCTTGGCGGTGAGAAGAGGTGCGGATGCGGGCGCGGTTGGCCTATCAGCGCTCGCGAGTGTGGTCGGTGCCGTGTCATCTGGCATCGGCGCGACGATCCAGTCTTCATCGCCCTCCTGCTGGCGGATATGATCGATGACTTGACCGGGGCGGGCAAAGGCGACGTGCCAATGGTTGGAATGGCCGGGATCGCCGGGTCCGAGCAATTCCAGCAGGCGAATGCCGTGCGCGGACATCAACTCGCGGATCTGTGCGCGCGTGATCGAGAGCACGCCGCCTGCTGGCACAAAATCGACCGCTTGGCCGACCTTATGCCAGCTATGGAGCGCGCCATAGCTGGCGTTGACTGGGCGCAGAGTGTCGGTGATCCGGGCGCCGAAGGCCTGGCGTAGCAGCGCGGCGATTGTCGAGACGGTGGGGATGTTGCCCCCGGCGATGGGCGCTGGCGCATCATCGACACGGCTTAAGGCGCATGGATCGAAAACAGATGCCGGCGTTACGCCGTAGCTGGCGAAGTCGCGCCCATTGATGGCCAGCGGCCCGGCGTCGAAATCCGCTCCGCGCGTCAGAAGATCGCGCACCGTTGCTTGCGCATCAGCGGAATTATCAGGTTGATGAAGGAGTTGAGCACCCGAGTGAATGACGACGGCGTACAAGTTTTCGCTGCTTTGCGGTGCTAGCATGGCTGTACTCAGCCCTGCTGCGCAGAGGTGAATTGCCTTGGCCATGAGCCCCGCAGGAAGCATCGTATTGCCTCGTCATTGAGTCCAGATAAACAAATGAACGATATGGACCCATATTGCAAGAGGCTTCGGCGATCCGTGGCGAGGAAGGGATCAACGGAAATTGAGCCAAGTTTGAAGGGCCGCTCCCCATGTTGATGAACAGCCGTGTCTCGCTTAGAAGGTTGGCAAATCCGCGAGGCTGACTGTTGCTAGGTTCGCGCTGCTATGAGGCTCCACGATTGACTATTGTTGCTTTTCTCGCCGAGACACCCGGATCGGCGACAATCGAAGAACAGAAAGCACTGGTGGACCCGGACGATTTTGTAGTTGTCGCGGAAAACCGGAGCTTTAGCCAATTGGCCGATCTGCTTGCTCAGGCTGGGGTGCCTCTTCAGGCAGGTGATCGTATTAAGATCCATGCGCTGAACTGCCTTGGGCTCTCAACAGATATGCTGGTCCGCGCGTTTTCCAAGCTGTTGCAGGCGGGAGTCTGTATCGAGCTGTTGAACCCACCACTGGTGATTGAGGCCGGGCAATCAGACAGCCATTTGCTGATTGACGCTTTGGATGGGCATTATCGGCATATTCATGGGATTAAGACGCATCCGACCGAACGCGGTCAAAAAGGTCGCCGTCCGGTTCTGACCCCCGAGCAAATCCCCTCGATCCGTGCCCGTATGGCCGAGCCAGGGGTAACAGCTTCCATTGTCGCGAAGGAATTGGGGATCGGTCGATCGACCCTATTCGGCTATCTCGAACGCTTCGAACGCGATGGCTGCTTCGATGGGAATGATGAGGTTGGCAAGGGGAGTGCCGAGGACGCTAGCGATCAGGGCCATATCCCTGAGGGTGATGCGCGTTAACTGACCTTTCAGGATATTCTCAATTCTGCCCACCGGCAGGGAGCACTTGGCCGCCAGATCCGAAGGTGTAAGGCCCAAATCAGCAAGGGTCTTCGTTACCCGATTGCCAAATCTGTGGCGTAGAGCTGTCCCATCCGTCACATTCACACCTCGTCGCTGCGGCATTACGCCAGCCAAGTTTGCGACCATGTTTTTGTTGGACGGAGAATAATGCTTGTTGCGATGTGGTCGCAAATGAGTTCGTCCCGAAAATTATTCGGCTTATCTTGTTATTTTCCGTCCAGATTCTCGTTTTCGGGGCGGATCATATCCCATGCCTCAAGGCCTACGGCCTGGGCCAGCTTGACCATCATATCGAGGGTCGGATTCGCCTGCGCCCGTTCGATCTGAGAGATATAGGCGGTCGTGATCCCGGTTTGCTCAAAGAGTTGTGCTTGGGTCAAACCCAGCTCTTCTCGACGCTTTTTGAGACGCGCGCCGAACAGGATAGCGGCGGGCTGGACCACATCATCCAGACGCAAAAATTTGGCCATCGGGTACTCGGTTAAGCTGCGCCCCTAGGTCTGAGGCGGCGGAAAGTATGCTTAACATAAGCGCCAGCTTCCCATCTTGCAGCATAAATTAATTTACAGCGAACGACCTGCCCTAAATTGACAAGCTGGCTACATCGAGCCTACTCTTCAGGCATGGCACGTCCCCGACCCAAGACTCCCGGCCTAACCATGAAGGAGCTGGTGCAGCAGCAGCGGGCGGAGCTTTATGCGACGGGAAACCGCAACCTCAACATGGCGGTCTCCGAAGCGACGATCCAGCAGATCGATAGCCTCAAGAAGGTATACCGCCTGCGTTCGCGTGACGCGATCGTTGCCCGGATCATTCGCAAGGCGAGTGTCACGGTCAGCCCCGATCAATATGTGCAGCGTGCCGCCAGCTCGCCCGATACCGTTTATCGCTGGATCTCACCGATTATCGCCATCGAACTGGTCGATTACGTCAAGGAAATCCAAAAGCGGTTCCGCAACCTGAGCCTTGGATCTGCCTTCGAAATGGTGTTCGCCGAGGTTGGGCATGACCTGTCGAACCCGCCAATCCAGCTTGAGCTGATGGAGGCGGCGACACCATGATCGCCCAGACCTCTTATTCGCTTCGGGTTACGGCGCTTCAACAAGCCGCTGTTCTATTGGTCCGCGAAAGCACGAACCTGACGCGAAGGTTCGTGCTTTCGCGGACCAATAATTGCGCGGTGGCGCCATGAACGGGCGCACTGATAACCAAGGCGAGCTGTTCTCGCTCGACAGCCCGCTCCTCACCGAGGTGCGCGGCGAACGCTCGCTGATGGCCTACCCCTTTTTCGCGTTGACCAAGACGGCCTGGAAAAAGTCGCTGGTCTACAAGACAGATACGGTGTCGATCGAGATCGGCCCCGGCCCTCGGGGTGTCGCAACCATCTACGACAAGGAAGTCCTGCTTTATATCGCCAGCTTGTTGGCGGCCAAAAGCGATGCCGGCGAGCCCGTCTCTCAGGACTTCTATTTCACCGCACATGACCTGTTCCGCGTGACCGGCGTAAACAGCTCCTCGCGATCCTACACCCGGCTTTCCGACGCCCTGGAACGCCTGCAAGGTACTCAGATTAAAACGAATATCGAAGCAGGTGGAGAAGGCGAAACCGGCTTTTTCTCCTGGCTTTCCGAAGCGCGGCTGCAATACACTAAGACCAAATCCGGGGACCAGCGGCTCAAGGCCGTCAGGGTTCGTCTGTGTGATTGGCTCTACCGCGCGATCCTGCGCGACCGCGAGGTTCTGGGGTATTCGCCGACCTATTTCCAGATTGGCCCGGTCGAACGGCGTCTCTATGAGGTTGCCCGCGCGAGTTGCGCGCCTGGGCCGGTCGAGATCGATATTGAAGAGCTGCGGCTTCAGCTCGGCTATCAGAACTCCCTCAAACACTTCCGGCACGCGCTCAAAAAGATCGCGGATGAGGATACCATCCCGGACTACCGGATCACGATGAGCGAAAGTGCCGACAAGCCCGAGGTGAAGCGCCCAGGGCGTCGCGCGGGGCTCACAAAAGTCACGATTTTGCCGAAAACCACGGAGCCAGTGTGCTGACCGGCAGGCGCCGGGGAATTGATTCGGCGCCGATGGATGATTTTGGGCTCATTGGTCCCCGAAAGCACGAATCCAAGGTCCGTGAAAGCACGAAGCTGAGGGCCATTGGTCCCCGAAAGCACGAGCTTTTTCTGCCATTGGTCCGCGAAAGCACGAGTTTCCGGTGCTTCCGCATGTCCCTTACGACTGGCATTAATCATCTTCGCTGTCTTCGGCCGGTGGGTCGAGCGCTCAATACAGAGAAGGGATGGGCTGTGAGCACATAAACGAATGCCCGGCACGAAGGCCGGGCACCCGAGAGGTTAGGAGGCATCGTTTGGCGACGATGCACGGTAGCCGTTAGGCACTTTGATTACCCTCCTTCTAACCCGATTTGAAGTTTCCTTCAAGGGTGCGTGCTTCGCGCCACGGATGAGTTTTGCCTGCTGACGGCCTCTCGCACGAGGGGACGAACGATGTTGCTTACCCTGCAAACGCCGGTTCAACCGGCAGGATCGGTTATTGAGGATCTACGGGCCGAAGGGCTGTCCTTTGAGGACATCCGTATGGGGCTGGATCTTCAGGAAGCCCAGCGCAGGTCGGGCGCTCCTGTCTTGCCTTTGCGGGTTATCTGCGGGCTCGATGCACCGCAGCGCCGCACCAATCGGGTTGGCAACGCTCGCATTCTTGCTGGCACGCCAAAGCCGCGCGGCCGCAAGGGTGGCCTCCACATCACTCGCAATGAGGTTTGGGCCAACAGCGTTCAGACGGGGACCGACGAGGAAGCCGAGTTTGCCTCGCCTTTGACGCAGCGCATGCGCGCGCGCCTGGTTATCGCCGGCAAACGTGCCCTCAAGCTCGGCCGCCAGCTTGCCTGTGAAGCGCGCGCAGGCGCCCGGGCGCTTACCGAGCAGGAAATGAAGCTCGTCTGCTACACACCGTCCTGTCAGCAGATCCTCATCGAACTTCTCGACAATGAGAAGTTTCGCAAGGGGTGGTGCATCCCTGCCTATGAGACGATCGCTGCTTGGACAGGCCTCTCGCGCAGCACGATCTATCGCTCGCTCCGAACGCTGGCCGACATCGGCATGATCGAATGGATCAGGCGCTTTATTTACGCGCACGACAAGGAAATCGGGGCGAGATCGACCCAGACCTCCAACCTCTACCGCTTCCGCCTACCCGAATGGCTCGAAAAGCTTGTGGGTCTCCACACGCCATTGCCGGCTGATGAAGAGGATCGCCGCGCGCAGGCTGCCGAGGAACACGCGGCCATGATTGCAACCTTGCCGCCTGCGGAGCGTCGGCGTGCGCTGCCGACCGATGTTGTCGCGCGCGCGGGCCTGGTTGCAGCCGGGCTTCGTCTTGATCTGCGGCTTGGTGTCGAGCGTCAGGCCCGTGAGTGTCACGATGGTCTTCCTCCTCTCATAAAAGATTATATTTATAAGAATGAGAGAAGCGGAAACGGCCTAGTCGGCCGTTATGCTATGCCCTGACGGGCTATGAGAACGGTAGCACAGCACAAAACAAAAAACATCGAGTCCCATCTCAAGGGCAGGCCCGCCGCCTATCGGCGACGGAATGCTCCCCAGAGGGAGCAAGCCGATATCGAGGCGTTCAAAATCGGCTGTCCATTTTTGTGGCATAGTATATAATGGACTCATGACCCATACGCCGGAAACAGCCGCGCGCCAGATTGTCCAAGATCTGAAGGGCACCTGGCATCGCAAGCATGGGATGGTTCGTTGCCCCGCCCATGAAGATGCGCATGCATCATTATCAGTGACACCTGGCCGGCGTGCGGTGCTGTTCCATTGTTTTGCCGGTTGCACGCAAGGTGCGATCATGGCCGCCCTGCGGGATTTGCGGCTCAACCCCAAAATCCGCGCCCGCGATCCGGTTGCGGCAGCGCCGCGCCGCGATCTGACCCCGCTGATAACCGACCTATGGGGAATGGCCCGGCCGGTCGCCCGAACACTGGCAGAGCGTTACCTGGACCTGCGAGGCATCGGCCATTCTTGTGCGGGCCGGTTTACGCCGTCAGCCGTGACCTATGAGGGGGGGCGCAAGCTGCGCCTACCAGCCCTTCTCCTACCGATGACCGAAGGACGCGAGCTGCGCGCACTGCTGCGGATCTTTCTCGATGCCGATGGCCAAAAGGCGCGCTGCCTCGATGGCGCCAAGCGGACATTGGGGGATACGCGCGGCAGCGTTATCCAACTTGGCGCTCCGGCTGATGCCACAATGAACCTGGCCGAAGGGTTCGAAGATGCAGAATCCGCTATGGTTCTCAACGATCTTCCTGGCTGCGCGGCGGTATGCGGTGTCGAGCGCTACCGCGAGATCACCATTCCCGAGCATGTGCGCCGGATCGTCATTTACTCCCAGCACGGCAAGGCCGCGGTCGATGGGATTGCGCGCGGGCACGACAATCTTACCGCCAACGGGCGTTCGCTCGACATCGTGCTGCCACCGCCGGGTGGGGATTGGAACGATGCGCTGTTGGCCCGGACTGCGATCCGGGCATGAGAGCGCGCGCTCTTCTGGGCGGCGGCGCGTTCGTGCTTTTCGCGGCGACTCAAGTCCCGCTCTTCAGCCGTCCTCAGCAGGATACCGGCATGGCCTGTTTCGGACTGGCTCCGCCTTCGGCCTGTCACGCCTTTACCGGCCTCGATCAGATCCTGCGCGCTCCGCGATGGCCAGGCCTGGGCGCGCCTCATCCTCAATCAGCCAAGGGAGTGAACCATGCCCCAAAACATCGCTGAATTTCGCATCATTGGTCGGATCGGCAAGATCACGTCGCGTGACAAGGTGATCTATGTCACCGTCGCGGCGAATTATAACCGCCGGGATGGTGATGGTTGGAAGAGCGACCCCCATTGGAACAGCGTGGTCGGTTTCTCGAATGTCCGTGAGCAGATCGAGGCTGCTGACAAAGGCGATCTGGTTCACATTACCGGACGGGTGCGCGAAACCAGCCACGGGGAGGGCAATGAAGTTGCCTATCGCACGGAATTGATCGCCGACAGCTTCTCTGTCCTGGCAAAGGCTGGCAGCGAACAGTAATTTCTTCGCGCCAGGGGGAGCGGCTTGCCAGCACGGCTCTGCCTCCACTGCGTTCCGATCGAACCCGCTACGCGGTTTCGCCCCATGCGGGCCACGATCCTCGCTCGAAGCTGAGGCCGCCACTGCGGCCACATTTCCTTTTTTTCAATCAAGGGGGGCGGCCTCCCCCCTTCTCGGCAAGGGCCAGGCCGTCTGCGCGCGTGCCGCGCTCCGCTTGGTGGTCGCGGAGGTATCCCCACCCTTCCTTCGCTCCGCTGCGTGCAGGCCGGGTGATCCCCCTCCCCCGCGACCAGCCTCAATGCCGGTTCAACCCCCCCGGCTTCGCCAGCGGGCAGAAGCCGATGGACGCCATCGCCTTCGGCTCCATCGAAGAAGGGAAACCAGCACATGACCCGCAAGACCACCCACCAGAACACCGCCCCCCGAGTGGACATATACGAGGAAGTCACCGCCCAGATTATCGCCATGCTGGAAGCTGGCACGCGCCCATGGACGCCCCGTTGGGCCTCCGGGCCAGCAACCTTGCCCTTGCGGCACGAGGGCACCGCTTATCGCGGGATTAACATTCTCTTGCTCTGGACCGCCGCCATGACGCGCGGTTACGCCAACCCCTATTGGATGACCTACCGTCAAGCCGCAGAGCTAGGCGGGCAGGTTCGAAAGGGCGAAAAGGGCAATCTTGTCGTTCATGCCGGAACCTTCACCCCCAAGGATGGCGAAACCGGCGAGCCTGTCACCAACAGCGAGGGTGAGGAAGCAAGCCGCAAATTCCTGAAAAAGTATGTCGTTTTCAACGTCGAGCAAATCGACGGTTTGGACATGAGCAAATATCCCGTGCCCCGGATCGAGGTCAAGAACCGCGACCAGCGGGATGACGAACTTGATGCGGCTTTTGCCCGCTGGCCCGTTCCTTATGGCGAGGGCGGATTGAGCGCCTATTACAACCCGGCTGTCGACCGGATTCAGATGCCCGCCTTTGCCGACTTTGTAAGCGGGAATGCCTTTTATGCGACCCTTGCGCACGAGGCCGTGCACAGCAGTGGCCATGCCAAGCGCCTCGCCCGCGACACCTTGCGCGACTACGGAAAATCCCGTGAAATCAGGGCAGAGGAAGAACTTGTGGCGGAAATCGGGGCAGCCATGCTTTGCGCACAACTTGGTATGGAGCCGACCGAGCGAGAGGATCACGCCGCCTATGTTGCGTCCTGGTTGACGGCCCTTCGCAACGACAAGCGGGCCATTTTCCGTGCCGCCACCGCTGCGCAAACCGCAAGCGAACTGATCCTTTCGCACATGAAGACACCCGCCAGGGCCATCGCCGCCTGATGCTATCCCGGAGGGCGGCACAGGCCGCCCTCCCATCATCATGTAAGAAAGGTACGGGAAAGCTGGGTTAACAAGTGATCGCCGTACGATTCTTCCAGAACTTCTTAGACAAGTCCGAACGCATCGTGCTCGGCACGACGGGAGCCTCAAACAGGCAAGCGGCCCATTGATAGAGAGCCGTCGCGATGCCTCTATTGCGGAAATCCTCGTGCACGCAGATGTCGCAGCATTGCACGTTTGACGCGTTGGCGCCGAACACCGCCCAGGCGACAAGACCATGGTCGGTGCAGTCTTTTACCCAGATCCAGAGGTGGCCGCTGCTGGACGGGACGATGACCGATGCTACGTCGCAGTCCTTTCCCCGAAAATTGTGGCTTTGCATCGTAGGGATCGACACCGCCTCGAACGTGTATCCGGGCAAAAGTTGGCCACCCCATTCAGCAATATCCAAGACTTGCTTCATCGACGCAGTCCATTCTTCCTTTGTAACAACGTGGCTCATACCGACTTACCGGGGTCTAATCGACGCCGAAGTTAATAGCGAGCCGCAATGCTGCGGCCTTTTCGATCGTCCATGATGGTGGAAATCTGCTAGGCTTGCGCAGAAAAATAAAAGGCCCGCCTTTCGGCGGGCCTTCAATGTCCTTAGACAATGAGGGGGGGCGTTAGCCCGCGTTCTCAAAGCCGATGACCCCTTATATGGCGGTGTTGACGGGTTCGTCAAGGCCGTGTGCAGACAGGATAGCAACGTTGCCCTTCTCTCCCGCCGAGCTTCAGGATCTGCCAGGCGTCATATCTGCCCCGCGTTTTGCCACCTACCTTCAGGCGATGGGCAACAGCCGGGAACAGGCGCTCGAACTCTATGCCTGGAATCTGGACATATCGTCGGCCCTGATCGTCCCGCTTCAGGTTTGCGAAGTGGCCGTGCGCAACGGAATTTCGGAAGCGATCGAGGCTGTCCATGGGGCGAACTGGCCGTGGAACAACGGTTTCATTCGCAGCTTGCCGCGCCCGAAAAGCAAATTTCGCTACAATCCGGCCGATGACCTTCAGCTCTGCGCTCGCCGGCTGCCCACAACCGGCAAGATCATCGCTGAGCTCAAATTTGCCTTTTGGGAAAACATCTTCACAGCGGGCCAGGACAGCCGACTGTGGAACGCGCACTTCCGGACCTTCTTTCCCGGGGCGCCGCTAGCTCAGACGATTCCGGTGTGCCGGGCGCAAGCCTATGCTGACCTCCAGGCCATTCGACATTTGCGCAACCGGATCGCCCACCACGAGCCCGTCTTTACGCGAAATCTGGCCGACGACTATCAACGCATCCATGACATGATTGCCTGGAGAAGCCCCACCGCCGCTGCGTGGATGGATGGCAAGCAAACCGTCATGGCCTTGATTGCCCAAAAGCCCTGATTTTCCTGTCATGGCTGAATAGAGGACCGGGAGCGGCCTTGCGGCACGGCTCTATCTGCGCTGCGCTCCGACCGAACCCGCGTCGCGGTTTCATCCCTGCTGGGTGACGATCCTCGCTCAAGAATGAGGCGGCAGCGCCGCCGCTTTCCTGTGAGAGCGGGAACACCAAGGGCTCCTGCCCTTTCGTTCCCCGAAGCAAAATAGACATGACCGGGTTGCCGCCAAGCGCGGCCAGGACGGCGCGCAAGCGCGCCGGGCCTCCCTAGGCTTGCGGCCCGCACCACCTCCCGTCGATTTTGCTTCTCCCTCCCCATCCCGCGCTTCGCCAGCGAGTCAGAGCCGCAGCCACAGGCAGGCGGCAAAGACCCCAAAAGGAGCGTATTTCATGTTTGAGCAGAGCAAGGTTGGGCAGGAATTGATGACCCCGCAGCAGATCACTGACATTTGCGAGGGCCGCGATCAGACCATCGCCATGTGGCTTGACCTTTATGACCACTACCACGCCACCCGCGATGCAGCCGGGCGGCTTTCCATCGCCGGCACGCTGGCGCTTTCGACCAGCGGGGACCGCTGCGAAGACAAGCTGACCAAGGCTTTCATCACCGCCGAACCGCAGCGCAAGGCTGACCGCGACACCGGCAAGATCACCGAAATGCCCGCGCGCGAGCACTTCACGACCGTTCTGACCCAGACCGTTGACCGTCGATGCTGGCGCGCGCTCATGGATCAGCTCGGGTTCGACCAGTTGCTGGACGAGCAGGCCCGCCGCGAATTTCACGATGGCTTGCGCGATACCCCCGCCGCGTTCACCCCTGAAAACTGTTCGGCCACGTTCGGCCATATCTGGGGAAGTCGCCGCGAACTTTACCTGCGCGGCATCGCGAACGTCTTTGCCAAGCTGGACCGCCGGTTTCGCTCGCATGATGGCTTCAAGATCGGTTCGCGCCTTATCATCGACAGGGCCTTGAACGAGTGGGGTTCATGGGATCGCTATGAGCGCCGCGACACCTTGCGCGATGTTGAGCGGGTGTTTCTCGAACTGGACGGCAAGCCGCCCGTCTCCGAAAGCCAGAGCATCGCGGGCCTTGTCACCGACGCAGGCCGCAACCGCGCCAACCTGCCGACCGTCATTCACGGCGATTACTGGCGGGTGCGGATCTTCAAGAACGGCAATCTGCATATCTGGTTTGAGAACAAAGACCTGCTCAACGCCGTGAATCTCCTCCTGGCCGAGTATTACGGCGAGGTGATCGGCGATGGCTATGACACCACCGAGGCCGAGGATGCGCCCGGCTTTCACCTGACCCCGGCCAAGAATTTCGGGGCCTTTTTCACCTCCGAGGAGATTGCGAAGAAGGTGATCGAGCGGGCCGAGATTCAGCCGGGCCAGCGTATTCTTGAACCGAGCGCCGGAAGCGCGGCGCTGGCAAAGCCTGCCCGTGATGCAGGCGCCGAAGTCACATGTGTAGAAATCCAGCCCGGCCTCGCGCATGAGCTGGGTGTTCTCCATGGCTTCGCGGACGTGATCGAGGGCGACTTTCTCGCCCTGACCCCGTCGGACTTCGCGCCGTTTGACCGCATTGTGATGAACCCGCCCTTTGATCGTGGCCGGGACTGTGACCATGTGCGCCACGCCTACGAATTTTTGAAGCCGGGGGGCGTGTTGGTGGCGATCATGTCGGCGCGCGCCGAGTTTGCCGAGGACAAGCGCCACCAAGCGCTTCACCGGCTTGTCGAGCAGGCTGCGCCGGTTTGCCGTTGGGGCCGCAAAGACAAGTGGTTTGACCTGCCCCCCGGTTCGTTCGCCCACGCTGGAACCAACGTCAACACGGTTGTTCTGGCCATCCGCAAACCGGAATAGGTGAGGGGTAGGTGCGGAGCTCTACCTTTAGGGTAGCCATCTCCCTTTTGGTTTGGGCAAGGGCGAAAAATAAAGTGAGGCGCCGCAGCTTGCAATGCAAGCTGCGGCGCCCGTCACTCAGTTGACTTCCGCTCGGCGGATTTCATTGCTCATGTTCAAGACGGCCATTTCAAACCGTACAGGATGAAGCGCGTTGTCCTGAATCACCGTTTCCCAGTTCGGCGTGCGGCTTCGCCAGCGCTCGATGGCAGTGTGGGAATGTTCGCAGTAGGAATAAAGATACATGTTGAAAACCTTGCCAGGCAACCGTTTGAGGAGTGTTGCGCAATCCTGCGGATAGGCCGCGCTGTGCTCAATGATGGCCCGGCTCATGGCCTGCAAATTTCCCTCCTTGGCAAATTCGGTCAAAACGGAGAGTGTCGCGCCCGGCCCATAGCTGTGCTCGCCCGATCCATTCTGAGCAATCGCATGGGCGATGCGGGTAGCTATCTGATCTTTCATTTGATGTGTCCTTTTTGGCGCCAGAGCCAATCTCGTGGCAACCAAAATTGTGTTTACGGATTGCGTTTT
This sequence comes from Novosphingobium sp. SG707, assembly GCF_012275515.1. GTDB lineage: Bacteria > Pseudomonadota > Alphaproteobacteria > Sphingomonadales > Sphingomonadaceae > Novosphingobium. Next base: position 6,446 of record NZ_JAAZQL010000014.1, on the reverse strand, counting down.
CGCTCTGCTCAGGAGCGTCATGCTGTTTGGCAGCCCGGAGGTTCTCGATGCAGCGTAAATCTGGTAGAAGTCGGAAACATAGGGATTGGCGATGCCATCACTCCTTGTGGAAGGGAGCCGATGATCCGGCCAGGAACGCCAATCCCTATGCTGTGAGCTGGCCTTGGACTGGCCAACTCCACATGCTGCACGCAGCACGTAATTCTCAAATGATCGCCGGCTTGACCTCTGCTTTTGCCCGGCGGCGCTTATTTTGCTCAGCCACGGTTTTGAACTCCGGCGCTACCGCTTCCAGCTTCGCGATCAGACCGCTCAGGTCATAGCCATTGCTGTCTTGACCCTTGTGGGTCTTGAAACGGGCAACCCGCTTGATGAACCCCTTCTTTTCGAGCTTGGTAAGGTGACGCTGGATCGTCCGGGGTTCCTTTCCCATACGTCGGGCGATCGTTTCCTTGGCCGGGTGCGGATCATGCTCAGCGGTCCACCAATGGCTGATGAGTTGCAGCAGGACATTCAGTTCATCCGGTTCCAGATTCATTTTTGCCTGACCCCATAACAGGATCGATGGAATCATGCTGTATCCGCGTTCCAAAACAGCCTTTGGCCATTTTTCTTTCGGACCCTTTTTGCCCGGCAATGGCATCGGAATGACATTGCTTGGCGGCGGCGGCGGAGCCGGCGGTGCGACCGAAGGAGGCGGCGGAACAGGTGTGTCGTTGCTCATGTCCCCTAGATAGCGCGCGTTTTCGGGATGAAAAGGGGCGATAGGGAGACAAATTTGTCTCTGCCTGTGAGACATCCCGGTCTCTAGGCTAGAGACCGGGATGTCTCACGAAGTACAGGTAGCCCCGTAATGTAGCATAACGGGTATTATCATAAGGTAGAATATGGGGGAGGTAGACAAATCTGTCTCCCTAAAAATTTGCAACTAGCATAGGCGCGACCTTCGGCACGGCTCTATCTGCGCGATGCGCCGACCGAACCCGCATAGCGGTTTCGTCCTGTATCGGTCACGATCCTCGCGCGGGCCTCCGGCCCACATCTGTCGTCCCGCTGCGCGGCGCATCTCTATTCGTCATGAAGGGCGCTGCCCCCTCTGTGCAAGGACCGGGCCGTCACCGCCGTTGGCGGTGCTTGGTGGTCGCAGGGGTGTCCCCAGCCTTCCTTCGCTGCGCTGCGTGCAGGCCGGGTGATCCCCCTCCCCTCCGACCAGTCCCCGCACATTCACCCCTGCTCTCGGCGAGGGCCAGAAGTCGATGGTGAGCCCATCGCCTTCGGCTCTATTCAGAAAAGGGAAAAAGTATCATGACCACCCAGACCGTTAAATTCTCGCAGCTTCGTCTGTCCCCTCTCAACGTGCGTCGCGTGAAGCCCAGCGCCATTGAGAGCATGGCCGATGACATCGCAGCCCATGGCCTGATCCAGAACCTTGCCGCCTATGAGGAAGGTGGGGCCTATCATGTGTTTGCCGGGGGGCGCCGCTTTCGGGCGCTTGAACTCCTCAAAAAGCGCAAGACCATCACCGGCACGTATCCCGTCGCCATCGTGGTGCGGACCAAGGAGGAAGCGGTCGAGCTATCGCTGGCCGAGAATGCCCAGCGTGAAAACATGCACCCGGCGGATGCCGTCAGGGCCTATGCCGCCTTGCGCGATCAGGGCGGGTTGAGCGCGGCGGACATCGCGGTACGTTTCGGCTATTCCGAAGCCCATGTGAAAAAACTGTTGAGCCTTGGCAGCCTGGCCCCGGTGCTGCTTGATGAGATGGGCGAGGATCGGTTGAGCATCGAGACGGCCCGTGCGCTCACCATCACCAGCGATCCGGCCCAGCAGGTCGAACTGTTCAACCGCCATGGCGACAATGCCCAACGCATTCGGCAGGCGCTCACCAGTGAGAAGGTGGCGACCGATTGTGGCATCTTCGTTTTCGTGGGGCGTGAGGCTTACGAGGCGGCGGGCGGGACGATCACCGCTGATTTGTTTGGCAAGGATGGATCGGGCTATGCTGACGATCCCGAGCTGGTCGAGCAGCTTGCCGAGGCCAAGATGGAGGAAATCGGCGCGGATTTGCGTGATATGGGGTGGAAGTCGGTTGAGGTGTCCACCACGCGCCCCGATGACATCTATTGCCGCCCCATGCTGCACCCGGCGAAGCGGGAGCCGACCGAGGCCGAGGCGGCGGAAATCGAACAGCTTTCAACTCTGATCGACGAACTCAACGAAAACGAGCCCGACAGCGAGGAGCTTGCCGAGTTGCATGAGCGCCTTGATACGCTGGAAGACGCTTTGCAGAGCTATCCCCCCGAACTGCGCGCGCAGCATGGCGTTGTCGCCTATATCGATTATCGCGGTGCTCTGGACGTTCGCTACATTCGCTTGCAGTCGGAGGATGGCGGCGAGGGTAGTGACAGGCCGAAGGCGGTTGAAGGCCCCTATTCCAAGGCGCTTATCGAGCAGTTGAGCGGCATTCGCACCCTCGCACTGCAACAGGCGGTTGCTGCCGATCCGGCGCTGGCGCTCGACATCTTGCTGGATACGATGGCCGCCCAACTCCTGCATGGCACCTACAGCTATCGCCTTGCGGCCTCGATTTCGCCCATTCGCCATGCCCCGGTGATTGATGATGAACTGATGAGCGGCAGCCGCATCGCGCGCGTTGAAGACGCCATGGCGCAGCAATTTGCGGTTGTGCCCGAAGAGGGCCGGTTTGCCGTCATTCGGGATATGTCCCTTGCTGATAAGATGCAGCTTCTCGCCGGACTGGTGGCGATCACCATCGACGCGACCCAGCACAATGGGGGCGGCGACGAAGCCCGGTTGCGCACTGCCGACGGCTATGCCGAAGCCGCCGGGCTCAACATGGCCGATGTGTGGGCACCGGGATGCGAAATGTTCACCCGGATGAAGAAAGGGGCCTTGCTGGCAATCCTTGCCGAGGCGTGCGGTCCGAATGCGGCGGAGAACTGCGCCAAGATGAAGCGCAACGATCTGGCTGTGGCCGTGGCCGAGCGCCTGCCCGCAGGGTGGATGCCGACCCCGATCAATCCCCTTCCCTCCGTTCCCGAGCAGCCCGAAGACGAAGGCGAAATGTCCAAGGCTGCATAATGTGATGGCGCTGGTGAGGGCATTGGCCCTCACCAGCCCATTTTGAATGCGGGCATATCCTGAAAATCGGGAGGTTGAGGCCGGCACCGCCGGTCTCAACCTCCCGATTTTCGTTCTCACCAAATGGTGAGTGGTGTGGGATTACATCCCGCTCAGGGCTGGACCGCGTGGACAAATTCGATTGACCGATTACGACCAACTTTAGTCATAATCTTATTTTCGAGCGAACCTCCTTTTATAACAATATTTTCCGTTCATCGAAATTATCCGCCCCCGGTTGCTTGGTCATTCCCGGAACCATGGTGTTTTGATATGGACAGGCCTCTTCTGGAGGAGATGACGAAGTTGAACGAGGCAATCAGGAGCGGAAAAGTCGTTCAAATCGGAGACCGAGTAGTCGGAAGCGTGCGAAATGCCCCTAATCCGGCTTTCTTCGGGCGCGTCGACTACAACGGGAGCGAGATCGAGGTTATTCTAAAAATCGAGCCATCGCATCGTCTTGCCAAGGAGCTGATCGCAACGTCGTTAGCGAGCAGAGTCGGAATCCAACATGCACCCGGCCTGATTGGCATTATTGATTCAGGCGATCTCAACCAATTCGGTGATGTTCAACCGATCGAAATTGATGGTAGCTATCTCTGTTTTGCCTCGGAGAAACGTCTCGGATCGGCATTGAAAGCCCCGTGTGATAATTTTCACCTTAGTGAGTTTGCGCTCGAACTTCTCGTCTTCGATCAGCTCATCGGAAATTTCGACCGTGTGTATGAAAACATTCTTGAGCATGAGGGGTGTTATTGGGCGTTCGATCACGACAAGATTCTGTTCTGTGACGCCAACCTTTGGTCGGGGTGGGATGCATCAAAAACAAACATCAACGATTTAGTCGGGATGAATATATCCTTTCTGCAGAGCAGAAATCTTAGCCGCGCACTGAAAATTTCAGCTGAATTCAATACCAAAATTTCGAATACTCCGCTCAATTTCCTGTCAGAAATTGCGAAGGCCGGGTTGTTCAAAGATGAAGATGCCACCGCACTGACAACGTATCTGAATGAGCGAGCTGCAAATCTGCCTGCAATTGTAGAAAAGTTCATTAAAACGAATTCGGCTGATTAGTCATCGACTGGGTGACAGAGACGTGCCCGGAAGGTCGACTTTCGCCGCAATTTGTCCTTCATCCTCGCCGCTGGAAATGACTGCAAAGTCCCAATCCCATTCGTTCCCGAACCGCTGAATTTACCCGCGCGGCTAGCGATAGATCGGGGGATAAAACCGTTTCGTTCCCTCATGCGGTTTCTCGATATCTGACGCGTCATTTCAGCAGGATAGGCCAATTGGCGTGCAGACTGCTTGGCGATCTGTCGGCCATCGACACACAATTTGAGTAGGGAGCGAATGGACGCGCCTTGACTTATGCCCCCCTTAGATGGAACATTAAGGGAACAAAATCCCGTTTCAGAGTCTTCATCGTGCCATGCGTCCGTCCACAATCCTTGACCAATTGCGCGAACAAATCGCCACAATCGAGGGCAAAGCGGTGGCCGGAACGGTGTTGCCGTTTGGACTGGATACCGTTGACCGGCACCTGCCGGGTGGCGGGCTGTCCAGCGGTGCGCTTCACGAACTGGCGGGTAGCAATGCCCTTGCCGACGACGCAGCGGCGACGGTCTTTCTCGCAGGAATCCTTGCGCGCACGCAGGGGCCAGTCTTCTGGTGCCTGCGCTGGCGCGATCTCTTCGCCCCCGCCCTCGATCTGGCAGGCCTGCCCCCTGACCGGGTGATCTATGTCGAGGCGGGCAGCGATGTGAATGTGCTCACCGCCATGGAGGAATGCCTGCGCCATTCGGGCCTCGGCGGCGTCGTAGGCGAGGTCAAAGCCCTCGCGACCACGGCATCGAAACGTCTCCAGCTCGCTGCTGAAAAGTCGGGCGTCCCCGCCTTTGTGTTCCGCCGCGCGCTCCCGCTCGATGCCCCGGCCTCCGGCTCAGCCGCTGTCACGCGCTGGCGCGTGCGCGCCCATCCCAGCGAGGCGCTGGACATCCCGAGCCTTGCCCGCCCGCGCTGGGAGGTGGCGCTGGAACGGGTACGCGGCGGCGAACCCCATCTTTGGATCATGGAGGGCTGCGATGCGACGGGTCGTCTCGCTCTTCCTGCCGAACTGGTCGACCGACCGGATCGTCAGGAAGCTCAGGCAGCAGCCTGACCAGCCCACGTTTTCCGCCCCGCTCGTTACCGCGCTTCCCGATCATGGCCGCCGCGTGGTGGCAGCGGTTGACGCGGCGGCGCTGGCGCTGGGTATCCGTCCCGGCATGACTTTGACCAAAGCACGCGGCTTTGCGCCCGAGCTGGTTGTGGTCGATGCTGATCTGGAAGGCGATTTTGCAGGGCTCCAGCGCCTGGCGCTTTGGGCAACCCGGCATTACTCGCCTGTTGCCGCGCCCGATCCGCCCGATGGCATCTGGATCGACATCACCGGCTGCGCCGAGCGCTTTGGCGGCGAAGCGCCGCTGGTGAAGCACCTGTACCGCCGGGTGCTGGCCTCAGGCCTGCACGCCCAGCTTGCGGTGGCCGGCACTGCCGGTTGCGCCCACGCCGTGGCGCGCCAGGTCCCATCAGGGCGCCCGACGATCGTGGAGCCGGGGAAGACCCGCGCGGCGCTGGCGCTCCTGCCCGTCCATGCGCTGCGCCTTGAGCGCGGTGTGGCCGATGAGTTGCGCCGCATGGGGTTCGAGCGGATCGAACAACTGATCGCGGCGGCCCGCGCGCCGCTGGCCAAACGCTTCGGGCTTCAGCTTCACAAGCGGCTCGATCAAGCGCTGGGCCATCTGCCCGAGCCGATCGAGCCGATTTTCGCACCCAACGTCCCGCGTGTGCGGCGCTCGCTGCTCGAACCCATCGGCACAGCCGACGCCTTTGCCCACGTCATTGGCGACTTGAGCCGTGATCTTGCCGCAATGTTGCTGCGCGCCGGGCTCGGCGCGCGCCATCTCGATCTGCTCTGCGAGCGGGTCGATGGCCATTGGCAAGCGATCCGCATCGGCACGGCCAAGCCCTCTCGCGATCCCGAGCATCTGGCCAAGCTGCTCGGCCAGAAGATCGACACCATTGAACCCGGTTTGGGGGTCGAGGCGATGACGCTGGTGGCGCCGCTGACCGAGCCGCTGGCGGGGGCGCAGGCTGATGCGCTGTCGGCGCGGCGCGGCCCCGACCTTCCGGCACTGATCGATGCGCTGGCCAATCGCTTTGGCGCCCGACAGCTTTATCAGGCCACCGCGCGCGCCAGCAGCATGCCCGAGCGCGAGATCGACCTTGTGCCGCCGCTCGGGCGCGCCGCGCCCGAAGGC
>NZ_JAAZQL010000013.1 GCF_012275515.1 Novosphingobium sp. SG707 | reverse complement strand
CGGCTCAGAATAATGCAAAGCAAGAAGATCCGAGAACGGCGGAAATCCGCCAATCAGGCAACGCTCCTCCGCATTATGGGCACCTCGCGATTAGTAAAGCGGGGTAAGAATGATGCCAATGATGCCGAGGCGATCTGCGAGGCGGTGACGCGCCCGACAATGCGGTTCGTGGCCATCAAGTCACGCGAGCAGCAGGCATCACTATCGCTGCACCGGGTACGCCACCTGCTGATCGGGCAGCGTACGCAGTTGGTCAACATGATGCGCAGCCAGCTTGCCGAGTTCGGTATCACGATCCCGGTCGGGCTGGACCGGGCACTGCAGATGGCGCGCCAAGTCGTCGACGGAGAGGCTGGGGTTGATCTACCACCACAAGCTGCACACGTGGTCGGTATGCTGTGTGGGCTTGCGCTTGATCTCCATGCCCAGCTTCGCCAGCTCGACCTGCGTCTCGATGCCCTCCAACGCAGCGATGAGGTTGCCCGTCGCCTTGCCACGATCCCGGGCATTGGCCCGATCGGCGCAACAGCGCTGGCAGCATCGGTCGCAGATCCTCACCAATTCAGCTCCGGTCGGCAATTTGCCGCATGGCTTGGCCTGACCCCGCGCCAAAAATCGAGTGGCGGCAAAGAACGCCTGGGGCGCATCACCAAGATGGGCGACAAATATCTGCGGCAGTTGCTTGTCATCGGGGCGACCTCGATAATCCGTCGCGCCAAGACCAAACCTGAAGCAGTTGACCCACGCATCGTCGCCCTGCTGGCAAGGAAGCCGGCCAGAGTGGCCAGTGTAGCGATGGCCAACAAAATGGCGCGGATCGTTTGGGCCGTCATGGCGCGCGGCCAGACCTATCAGGCAGGACACGCACCAATACTGGCCGCATAAAATGGAATATGGCTGAGAACCACACCAGCCAAACGGAGTTGTGAGCGCAAAGAGAAATGATGGCGAAACCGGTCAGACCGGGAGCAGGGACAATCCATCGAACGGCAAAGGCGTAACAGCCTGCAAACCCGATCGGAACCCTGTTCGCGGACCCCATCAGGGCCAGCGGTCCGAAACGACTGCACAAACAGGCCGGACAGACGACTGCACCCGACCGACCGTCAGATTTTCAAAAAAGTGCTTGCAACGCGGGAGCCATCCACAGACGCCGTTTGTTCAGGAGGTTTCGCCCACCCAGCCGTTTCCCCTAATTGAAGGGGAAAGCTAGAAAGGCAGCGCTCTCCTCTGCTATCCGTGAAAGGCGTGACAAGGATAGCAGCGCCTGCCCCTCAACTGCCTCGGGCACCATTTCTCTGGTGAAGCGCCAGGCCACCGCAGTGGTGATGTCGGCCTGAAGCGGATGGTCGCCAAAGCACCACGGCTGAGCGCGGCTGACCTCCTGTTCAAGAAGATGGAGCGCCTGCGCCAATTGCCCATGGATACGATTGAGCCAGACTTGATGGCGCTTCTCCTCGGGCCGCAGATTGTGTTCATAGACAATCTGCACCGCCTTATCGCAGACCGCCAGCGCCAGGCCGATGATCCGTTGGGACAGCGCATGAGCCGCCGGATCGGCGGGGGACAGGCTGCATCCTGCAAGCCGCTCGACGTGTTCGAGGATGAGGCCGGAGTCCATCAGCACGATCCCATCGTCGGTCACCAGCGTAGGCGCCTTGACCACCGGATTGATCGCGGCAAAGGCATCGAAAGTGGAAAACACCGACAGCGTCTGATGCTCGAAATCCAGACCCAACAGGCGGAGCGAAATGGCAACCCTGCGTACATAGGGCGAATCCAGCATTCCGATCAGTTTCATCTTGTCCTCCTTGACCCGGCCGCCGCAACCGGCCGAAATCCGTTAAAGGGAGGGATAAAGCACCACCCGGATCGTTGCCATTGGCAGGTATGACAAGTATCGAAAGTATCATGCCAAACGCCAAGCCTCTGGTCGTCATCCTCGCCTATGATGGACTCTGCACCTTTGAATTCGGCTGCGCTTTTGAAGTCTTTGGCCTGCCGCGCCCGGAGATGGGAAATGACTGGTATCGCTGCCTTACCGCCGCCGCCGAGCCCGACCCCTTGCGCGGCGCAGGCGGTGTGCAGGTTATGCCCGACGGCGATCTGGACCTGCTGGATCAGGCCCATACGATCGTCATTCCCGGATGGCGTGGCCCGCGTGAACCGGCTCCTGCCGCTCTGCTCGAAGCATTGCGACGGGCCCATGGGCGCGGCGCAAGACTTGTGGCGATCTGCGCCGGAGCCTTTGTGCTGGCGCAAGCCGGACTGCTCGATGGGCGGCGAGCCACCACCCATTGGCGCCATTTGGCAAGCCTTGCCGATCAGGCCGGTAAAACAGTGATCGAACCCGACGTGCTCTATGTCGATGAGGGCGATATTCTGACCTCGGCAGGCAGTGCTGCGGGACTGGACCTGTGCCTTCATGTGGTGCGCAAGGATTTCGGCCGGAACGCCGCCAACAGCGTGGCGCGCCGCCTGGTGGTGGCACCGCATCGCGACGGCGGGCAGGCCCAATTTATCGAGCGAGCCCTGCCGCCGCCCTCCGGTCACCGTCTATCCGGATTGCTCACAGCCATTCAGGCAAAGCCCGGCGAGAACTGGAGTGTGGAGCGCATGGCGGCGGAGACTCATCTCAGCTCCCGCAGTCTGCACCGCCATCTGTTGGGCGCGACGGGCCTGACGCCGGGCGCATGGCTTCAACAGCAGCGCGTGGCTTATGCCCGCATGCTGATCGAGGAGACGCATCTGTCCATCGAAGCTGTAGCCGAACGTGCGGGCTTCGGCACCGCAGCCAACTTCCGTCAACAATTCCGGGCTGCAACGGGCCTGTCGCCCAGAGCGTATCGCAACACTTTCGGTTCGCGACCCGGCGCGAGGGCGGGCAATGTCATTGTCAGCGGGGGATCCACATCTTGACGACTACAATTTCATTCTGGTTACGCCCCACAAGCTGTCGTTTACATGGCCAAACAACACGCCGGAAGCGGCCATTCGTTTAGGGCGATCACGTCCAAGCTCTCACAGTATTCACCTTAAGTTGATTGCGACGATTGCAACGAAACTGCTTGGGAATGCTGCCTGAAGTTTTCTTATTGCAAATATCGCTTTTTTGCGGAAGCTATCCTTAATTTGGGTGGGGAGACGATATGAAAAGCGCGTGGTTGCTGGCTTGCGCCACCTTGTCTCTATACGCCAGCCCGCGCTGGCCCAGACCTTCACCCCCACCGCCAGGGATGTGGCGCAGTACGCCAAAGCGACCAACCCGTCGCGCGGCTATGGTTGGGCGGCGCAGACTGAGCCTTTCGACCGCGCTGTGATGCGGCACTTGCGATCCAATTCCATCCCGCAGACGGCTCAGATGATGGCGGCGCAAACCGGCCTTTCGGCGCCCTTGCTGGAGCAGATCATTGCCCTGCGCATTTTCGTACAACAGCACCAATATGACCGCGCCGTCGATGGCAACAAGCCTGCCTTGCGCAAGCACGTGCTAGCCTTGGCTCCGCAGGTGCAAGGGCACGAACTGGGCACTTTGCTGCTCGCCGAAGTTATCGATGCCATCGGCGATGAACAGGGAAGCGATGTCGACGCGCTGGTCGGCGCGGCGCCCGACAAGGCACGTTTGGCCACACTTGTCGCGCCGATCATTGGCGGCAAGTCGGCCTATGCCCATGCGGCCGCGCTGGCGGCGCCGGCGGCCATTCCGGTACTGATCCGCTGGGCGCAATCGGGCGATATCGACGGGGCAGACAAGATGGCCCTGTATGACTGGCTGGCCAGCCCCGCAGCTTTGGAACGCATCGAGGCGGGGCAGCGCGATGACTTTTCGATCCGCTTCCTGCGCAAAGCCCTGTCCACCCTGTTGCACCATGGCCTTGATCAAGAAGCGCTGGCCTGGTTGGACGCGATGGGCCCAACAGTGCGGGAAAGGGTGCTGTCTCTCACCGCGGTTTTGGCCAATCAGGCGACAATCGGCGGCATCGAGGTGAACTTTGGCGAAGATGACGCCTCAGCGGAGGTCATCGCAGAAGCGGCTATCGATGCCAATGGCAAGGAGGTGGCGGTCACCACACCGAAACCCCAGCCCAAACCCAAGCCAACTGACCCGTTTGCAAGCGATACGGGGGCTTTGCGGCTCGATCTGGCCGAGGCCTATCTGATGGCGGATCGCGCGCAGGATACGCACAGGATGCTGGACGGTCTGGTTGATCTGGCCGCGCTGCGGGCACAGTTTGATTGCCTGATGGCAAAAGCAGACGCCAAGCCCGAAAACTGCGGCATAAAGCCAAATACGATGCCCAAGGAAGGCGCATTGGCCCGGTTGTTGCTGATCGACGCCGCGCTGAACCACAAGGGCGAAGACCCATACCTCATTGCGGAATTCATGGCGGGCGAGCGCTCTCCCGACGGTCAATTCGCAGGAGCCCAACTGACATGCCGCGTTTTCTCGCCAGACCAATTTCCGGGCTTGTGCCAGACCGCGCTTCACCTTGGCTATAACGCGCCGGAGGAAGAAGCGAGCGCCTTCTCAGAGCCATCACCCACCGAACAAGCCGAGGTGGCGCGTGCGCTGAGCCTGACCGTGCCGGATTATGCCGAGCGGCGGACCCGCTTGCTGGCCGCCATGCCGCCACGTCCCGCCCTGCCGCCGGGATGGCAGACTGGCAAGCGCGAAACAGCGGTGGCGACTGCGCCCGATTATCACGAACAGTCCATCGTTCCGGCCCTGACGAAAGCGCCGGCGCGCGCCAATCCCAAGGGGCTTGCACGCCTGCCCGCAGGTTTCATGCCCGTGCGCGCCGAGCGGCAGGGCACCACCGCCATCGCCGTCAGTGTCTCGCAAACGCTGGACCCGGTGGGCGAGGTATCGCCTTTTACCCCTTCTCCGAGGAATCAGGATGCGACTCATGAATCATACCACCTAACAAAACCCACCTATAAAAGTTCGCATTCCCCGGACACGAACCCAACGTCCTTTTCTCTAAGGGGGTATAAATGAGGGTATGTCAGACTTTCAATTACATAAATTATACATTTTTATAGATAGTTAAGCCTATCTATTCGAGCCCGTCATCGCACTTTTCCCTATATCTTCAAGAACTCCCTCCCGCCTTGCGGGCATGGAAAAGGGCGCCTTCCCGGCTCGGAAAGGCGCCCCTTTGGGTGAATGGCCCCCGCCCCACCCCAGTGTGACGGCGAGGACCAAACAGATTATTCGATAAACGGCTCCACCGCGCGCATATGGCCGCGCAGGAAAGCATCCGCCACGTGGCGCAGCGGGGCGATATCGACATCGCTCTGCCTCCCGGCCACCAGCGCGGCGAAACGGGCATAGAGTTCGGGATATTCCCGGTCCTCATCCTCGCGCACGCCCTCGGGCAGGGTCAGCACCGAGCCGCCCTTGGCCAGCTTGAGCGTACCGCCGTCGGTTTCCACAATGATGTCCCAGCTTTGCGGGCCGGTCTGGCGGAAATCCAGATCCATGTGGATCGGCGTCCCCGCGCTGTCGGTAAAGCGCAGGTCCGCCGCAATCGGCGCCTGACAGTTCGAGGGCACCTCCAGTGTGGCATCGGTCAGGAAGAACGGACGCGGCAGGATATGCGTGGCGATGGAGAGCGCATTGATGCCCGGATCGAACACGCCCAATCCGCCCGCCTGCCAGATCCACGCCTGCCCCGGATGCCAGACACGCACGTCCTCGCGCCAGATGATCCGCACATCGCGGATCTCGCGGTTGGCCAGCCATGCCTTCGCCGGCTCAACGCCTGCGGCATAGCGCGAATGCCACGAGGCAAACAACGTAACGCCTGCCTCATCGGCCATCGCGCACAGCGATTCCACCTCGGCCAAAGTCGCACCGGGCGGCTTTTCCAGGAAGACATGCAGCTTGTGCTGCAACGCCTTGACCGCCAGAGCGTAGCGCACCTGCGGCGGGGTGCAGAGGGCCACCGCATCAACCGCCAGCCCTGAAGCCAGCAGACCATCCAGATCGGCAAACCACGGCACAGACAGCTGCGGATCATGACGGCTGACCGTGGCCACCAATTCATAGGCCGGATTGGCGGCGATGGCGGGCAAATGCTGATCGCGGGCGATCTTGCCCACGCCGACAATGGCGATGCGGATGGCCATGGCTTAAAGCACCTTTACCGAGACAGTTTCGGCCGCCGCGATGGCAAGGCGGTTGCGCAGAGGCAGTGCGAAAGGCGCCGCGCTGATTTCAAACTCATCGCCGGGCGCGGTACGCACTTCGTCCGAGAAGGACAGCGTGGCCGTGCCAAAGAAATGCACATGCACATCGCCCGCGCGGCGGAACAGGCCATATTTGAAATGGTGCTGTTCCAAATTGCCGATGCTGTGCGACATATTCGCCTCGCCCGACAGGAAGGGCTTTTCCCACAGCGTTGCACCATCACGCAGAATGCGGCTGGTCCCGCGAATGTCCTCGGGTACTTCGCCGATCAGCAATTCCGCGCCCAATGCCGCCACGCGCAGCTTGGAATGGGCCAGCCACAGGTAATTGTGCCGCTCGGTCACATGGTCGGAAAATTCATTGGCCAGCGCAAGGCCAAGGCGGAAGGGCGTGCCATCGGGGCCGACGATATAGACGCCCGCCAGTTCCGGCTCCTCGCCGCCATCCTGCGCAAAGGCGGGGCTGAGCAGATCAGCGCCGGGGCCGACAAGCTGCGAACCGTCGCCCTTGTAGAACCATTCGGGCTGCTGGCCGACCTGTCCGGCCTCAGGCTTGCCGCCCTCGACGCCCTCAAGGAACATGCGCATCGAATCCGTCAGCTTTTCGCCCGCAGCGGCGGCTGCATGCATCTTGTTGCGGCCTTCCGCCGAACCCAGATGCGTGAGGCCCGTGCCGGTCATCCACAGATGCGCCGGGTCTTCATGGTCGATCGGGGCCAGCAAGCGACCGCCCGCCAATTCCGCCGCAATATCCACCGCCGCGCCCTTACCGGCAGCTTCGGCTTCCGCCGAGAGCGAACGCCCGGCGGCAATCGCGCGTAAAGCCAGCTCGCGGGTCGAGGAAACCCCATTGAGGAACCAGGCCTGATCCCCATCGGCCAGAATAACGGAACGCGCGCCATCTTCGGCGCGATGTTGCAAAAGGCGCTGGGCCATCGTCAAAACTCCTTGCCCCGCCGGAACGCCCCGGCGGGGTGAATGCAAAAATCAGAGCGTCAGCACACCATCGATCAGACGCGGCGCGCCATCGCCGCGCGCATCATCGCGCAATTCGGCGGGCAGCAGCGCAGGCGCGATGTTCTGATAGCTGACCGGGCGCAGGAAACGGTCGATGGCAAGAGTGCCCACCGAGGTCGTGCGCGGATCGCTGGTGGCCGGGAAAGGCCCGCCATGAACCATCGCATGGCACACCTCGACGCCCGTGGGCCAGCCATTGGCGAGGATACGGCCCACCTTGCGCTCCAGCACCGGCAGGATGGCGGCGGCCAGATCGGCGTCGGCATCGTCCATATGCAGCGTGGCGGTCAGTTGCCCTTCCAGCCCCTTGAGCACAGCCGTCAGTTCCGCCGCATCGGCGCAGCGCACGAGGATCGAGCTGGCGCCAAACACTTCATGCGCCAGCGCCGGATTGGCGAGAAAGGCCGAAGCCGTGGTCTGGAACAGGATCGCGCCGCAAGCGGTGCCCTCGCCCGGTTCGCCCGCCGCCAGTTGCTCGACGCCATCCGCGCCCGCCAGAGCAGCGGTGCCGCTGCGATAGGCCTGGCCGATGCCCTTGGTCAGCATGGTCTGCGCGGGGGCCTGCGCCACAGCGCCGGTGGCGGTGGCGATGAAGGCTTCCAGCCCCTCGCCCTCAATGGCCAGCAGCAGGCCGGGGTTGGTGCAGAACTGCCCCGCGCCCATGGTCAGCGAACCGACGAAAGCGGTGCCCAGCGCCGCGCCGCGTGCCTTGAGCGCTTCGGGCATCAGCAGGACGGGGTTGATGCTGCTCATTTCGGCATAGACCGGGATCGGCACCGGGCGCGCGGCGGCCAGATTGACCAGCGCCAGACCGCCCGCACGCGAACCGGTAAAGCCCACCGCCGCAATGCGCGGGTCCTTCACCAGCGCCGCGCCCAACTCGTTCGACGGGCCGACCAGATGGCCGAACACGCCGCCCGGCAGACCGCAGGCCGCAACCGCCTTGGCAATGGCCGAGGCCACCAGCGCGCCCGTTTCGGGATGCGCCGGATGGCCCTTGACCACCACCGGGCAACCGGCGGCCAGCGCCGAGGCGGTGTCGCCACCAGCGGTCGAGAAAGCCAGCGGGAAGTTGGAGGCGCCAAACACCGCCACCGGCCCCACCGGGATCATGCGCAGGCGCAGATCGGGGCGCGGCAGGGGCGCGCGGTCGGGCAGAGCCGGGTCGATGCGCAATTGCTGCCATGCACCGGCGCGCACCACCTGAGCGAACAGGCGAAGCTGGCCCATGGTGCGGCCGCGTTCGCCCTCAAGGCGGGCGCGGGGCAGGCCGCTCTCGCGCATCGCCGCCACGATCAGATCGTCGCCAAGGGCAAGGATTTCATCGGCGATGGTTTCAAGGAAGGCCGCACGGGTCTCGCGGTCGGTGGCGCGATAAGCATCAAACGCGGCATCAGCGGCGGCGCAGGCGGCCTCGACCTGCGCCAGACCATCGACCGCATAGGCGCGGCCCGATGCTTCGCCGGTGGCGGCATCAATTGAACGAAATTCGGTCATCGAAAACTCCATTGAACACTACCGACCATCGCGGATGCGTTTAGTCAGAGTAAAATCATTCCACCTCAAGATCAGACAGGGCATGGGTGGGGCGCGAACCCCACAGCGCGTAGAACAGGGTGTAAAGCTCACACACGGCGGTCAGGATAAAGGAGGTCTGCAGCCCGTAACGGTCCGCCAGCCAGCCCTGCACCGCCACCAGCGCGCCGCCCGCAATCGCCATAATCAGCAGGCCCGAGCCTTCCTCGGTCAGCGGGCCAAGGCCGCGGATGCCAAGCGTGAAGATCGTGGGGAACATGATCGAATGGAACAGACCGACCAGGATCAGCGACCACATCGCCACCGGGCCGGAGGACACTACCGTAATGCTCATCACCACAAAGGCGCCAATCGAAAATACCGCCAGCACGATCCCGGCATCGACCTTCTGCATGATGGCCGAACCGATGAACCGGCCCACCATCATCCCGCCCCACAGCAGCGTGAGATAGCGTCCGGCCTGTTCGGCGGTCATGCCGCCGATGTCGGGGCGGCTGATGAAATTGATGAACAGATTGCCGACCCCGATTTCCGCGATCAGATAGATGAAGATCGCGGGAACCCCCAGCACCAGATTGCGATGCTGCCACAGGGGATGGTTCCAGAAACGGCTCCAGAGCGAACCTTCGGCCGTGGCTTCGCGGACCCGGCGATTGGCGGCGCCAATGGCGGGCAAGGGGAAACGCGCGATCACGATGGCCAGCACCGTCAGCACCACTGCGACAATGCCATAGGGCAGGATCACCGAATGCGCATCGGCCAAACGTTCTGCAGGGGTCAGCACCGTGCCCGCCGCCGCCGTGCCGCCCTTGGACCGGCCAAGGATCAGCCATGCGCCAAACATCGGCGCCAGCATCGTGCCCGCCGAATTCATCGCCTGCACCAGATTGAGGCGCGAGGAGGCGGTTTCAGCAGGACCAATGACGGCAACATAGGGATTGGCCGCGACCTGCAGCAGGGTGATCCCGCTGGCGATCACAAAGAGCATGGCCAACGTGATGCCATAGGAGGGGATCGAGGCCGCCACCATCATGCCGACCGCCCCGCCCGCCATGATCAGCAGACCCGTGACCAGCGATTTCTGATAACCGATCCGCTCGATCAGCATGGCGGCAGGAATCGAGGCGAAGAAATAGGCGATGAACCACACCGATTCGATCAGCGCCGCCTGAAAGTAGCTCAGTTCGAAGACGGAGCGCAGATGGGGCAGCAGCGTGCCGTTGATGACCGTGATAAAGCCCCACATGAAAAACAGCGTGGCCAGCAGCGACAGCGCGCGACCATAATGGCCATGGCCATCGGTGTGGGACGCATCCATCGCGGCGACATTCGCACTCGTACCTACAGGGGGGGCCATCTCGATCCTCTCAAAAGCCGGGCGCTTGCCATTGCTCTGGCATAGCGACTTGCGCTTATCATATTTGTCGGACTATAGAGAGCGCCGGGCCGCGTCAATGGCTCACGATTGCCGGGAGAGACGAGGCATGAAATTTTACGCCCTCGCATCGCTCGCCGCCCTTTGTGCGGCAACGATGGCGAATGATGCCATGGCCGTCACGGCGCAGCGCGAAAATGCAGGAAAACTGCCCGACGGGGCTGTGGTCGAGGCGGTGACGCTGAGCGCGGGCAATGGGGTTTCGGCGCGGATATTGGCCTATGGCGCCACGCTGCAATCGCTGATCGCGCCCGATGCCAAAGGGCGCAGGGCCGATGTTGCACTGGGCTATGACGATCTCGATTCCTATGTGAATCACCCCAACTATTTCGGGGCCACCATCGGCCGCTTTGCCAATCGCATCGCCGATGGGCGCTTTGCGCTGGACGGCAAGACCTATCAATTGCCGCAAAACGATCATGGGCAGACGCTGCATGGCGGCGGGCGCGGCTTTGACAAGGTGCTGTGGAAGGTGGAATCGATCTCCTCCGGCCCGGTGGCGCGGCTGGTTCTGACTCACACCAGCCCCGATGGCGATTCCGGCTATCCCGGCACGCTCAAGGCCCGCGTCACCTACAGCCTTGATGAAAAGGGCAATCTGGGCATCCTGTTCGAAGCTGAGACGGACAAGCCCACCATCGTCAACATGACCAATCACGCCCTGTTCAACATGGCGGGCGAAGGCAGCCCCGGCGGCGCAATGGACAATCGCCTGACCATTCCGGCCGACGCCTATACGCCGGTTTCGCCCACGCTGATCCCCACCGGCGAATTGCGCAAGGTGGCGGGCGGCGCGTTCGATTTCCGCAAAGCGCGCCGGTTGACCGATGCCCTGCGCGACGGCCATGACGACCAGATCGTGGCCGGGCGCGGCTATGACCATAATTTCGCGCTGGACAAGGGTCTGACCGCCACCCCGCAACTGGCCGCGCGGCTGGTTGATCCGGCCTCGGGCCGTATGCTGGAGGTGCTGACCACCGAGCCGGGCCTGCAATTCTATTCGGGCAATTTTCTGGATGGCACGCTGATCGGCAAGCATGGCCATCTCTATCGCATGGGAGACGGCATCGCGCTGGAGCCGCAGAAGTTTCCCGATGCGCCCAATCACCAGAATTTCATTTCCGCGCGCGTCGATCCGGGCAAGCCTTATCGCCATACCATGATCTACCGCCTCTCCGTTTCGCATTGATTGGAAGTTTCGATGACCGAGAAGACAAAGCTGCGCAGCCGCGCATGGTTCGACAATCCCGACAATATCGACATGACCTCGCTCTATCTTGAGCGCTATCTGAACTTCGGGATCAGCCTTGAGGAATTGCGCAGCGGCAAGCCGATCATCGGCATCGCCCAGACCGGCAGCGACCTTTCGCCCTGCAACCGCCACCATCTCGTGCTGGCCGAGCGCATCCGCGAGGGCATCCGCGAAATGGGCGGCATCGCGCTGGAATTCCCGGTCCACCCGATTCAGGAAACCGGCAAGCGCCCCACCGCCGGGCTCGACCGCAATCTGGCCTATCTGGGTCTGGTCGAGGCGATCTATGGCTATCCGCTCGATGGCGTAGTGCTGACTACGGGCTGCGACAAGACCACGCCCGCGCTGTTGATGGCGGCGGCCACGGTCAACCTGCCCGCGATTGCGCTCTCGGTCGGGCCGATGCTCAATGGCTGGCACAAGGGCGAGCGCACCGGCAGCGGCACCATCGTGTGGAAGGGCCGCCAGATGCTGGCCGCTGGTGAGATTGACGACGAAGGCTTTATCAAACTGGTGGCATCGTCTGCCCCCTCGACCGGCTATTGCAACACGATGGGCACGGCCACCACGATGAACTCGCTGGCCGAGGCTTTGGGCATGATGCTGCCCGGCAGCGCGGCAATCCCCGCCCCCTATCGCGACCGTCAGGAATGCGCCTATCACACCGGCAAGCGCATTGTGCAGATGGTGCATGAGGATCTGAAACCCTCCGACATCCTCACGCTGGATGCGTTCCACAATGCCATTGCGGTCAATTCGGCCATCGGCGGATCGACCAATGCGCCGATCCATCTGGCCGCGATTGCGCGCCATATCGGCGTCGAACTGCCGCTGTCCGACTGGCAGGATATTGGCCACAAGATCCCGCTGCTGGTCAATCTGCAACCGGCGGGCGAATATCTGGGCGAGGATTATTACCGCGCGGGCGGCGTGCCCGCCGTGGTCGCGCAATTGATGGGTCAGGGCCTGATCCGCGAGGGCGCCATGACCGTCAATGGCAAGACCATGGGCGAGAATTGCCGGGCCGCCACAATCGAGGATGAAAAGGTCATCCGCCCGTTCAACCAGCCGATCAAGGAAGAGGCCGGTTTCCTCGTCCTGTCGGGCAATCTGTTCGATGCGGCGATCATGAAGACCAGCGTGATTTCGGAGGAATTCCGCGCGCGTTACCTCTCGAACCCCAATGATCCTGAAGCCTTTGAAGGCCCGGCGGTCGTGTTTGACGGGCCCGAGGATTATCACCACCGCATCGACGATCCCGCCGTCGGCATCACGCCCGAAACGCTGATGTTCATGCGCGGGGCCGGTCCCATCGGCTATCCCGGCGCGGCCGAAGTCGTCAACATGCGCCCGCCCGCCTATCTCATCACCGAGGGCGTCTCGGCCCTGCCCTGCATCGGTGACGGGCGCCAGTCGGGCACCAGCGGCAGCCCTTCCATCCTCAACGCTTCGCCCGAGGCGGCGGCCAATGGCGGCCTTGCCCTGCTGAAAACCGGCGACCGGGTGCGGATCGACCTGCGCAAGGGCACGGTGAATGTGCTGATTTCCGATGAGGAACTCGATGCGCGCCGCAAGGCCTTGATCGAGGCGGGCGGCTATGCCTATCCCGCCAGCCAGACGCCGTGGCAGGAGATCCAGCGCGCGCTGGTGGGCCAGATGAACAGTGGCGCCATTCTGGAAGGCGCGGAAAAGTATCAACGCATCGCCCAGACCATGGGCCTGCCCAGAGATAATCACTAACGCGACAATTACGGATCAAGAACCGCACTGCTCGGCCTCAACGCTCGGCGGTGCGGTAATGGCAGGAAAGGCCGGGCGGCATCGCAACCCGGCCTTTTCTTATGCCGGGTCCATCCCCGGTTGGGGCAGCGCGCTGAGCCCCATTTCCTCGGCGGTGTCCTTCATCGCCAGGTCGACCAGCACGCGCATCGCCTCGGCGGCGGCATCGCCATCGCCTGCGGCAATCGCCTCATAGACCTTGGCGTGATCGGGGATCGGGTTGCGCGGCAGGGCGCGCGAGCGCTGCTTGTACTGCGTCGTCCAATGCACCGCCGCACCGATGCTGGCCGACAGGACAACCAGTGCGGGATTGCGCGTGGCGCGCAGGATCGCATCATGAAAATCGCGGTCGCCCGCCTTGCCCGCATCGGTGGCCAGCGTGTGGCGCCGCATCGCGGCCAGCGCATCCTTCATCGCGCGCAGATCCTCACGGTCGCGCCTTTGCGCGGCGAAACGCGCCGCCGCCGGTTCGACCACCGCGCGCAGTTCAAAGATGCCCCGCACCAGCGCCGGGTCCGGCTCGCCCGAAAAGGCCCAGCCCAGCACATCCGGGTCCAGCAGGTTCCACCTTGTGCGCGGCAAAACCTTGGTCCCGGCCTTGGGGCGGCTTTCCACCAGCCCCTTGGCCGCCAGCACCTGCATCGCCTCGCGCAGCGCCCCGCGCGAGACATCGAGCGCCTCGGCAAATTCAACCTCGCTCGACAGCACCGTGCCGGGGGCATAGACGCCCGAAACGATATCCGTGCCCAGCCGATGCGCGATGGCTCCCTGCAACCGGCGCCCCGTGCCGCGCTTGGCCTTTTTCTCGGCGCCTTCTTCCGGCTCGGTCAAATTACTGCCCCCAGATTCATAACCTTCGCCCCGTTCACTGTTTCAGCGATCCTCTTCCAGAATCCCCACGCCCCATGCGCCAAGTTCCAGCTTTTGCCCCGCGCCATATTTGCGCTGGCTCAGCAACTCGGCGGATGCGGCCGGGATAGCATAGGTTGTCGGGGTGGGCGAATAGTTCAACACATAACGCACCTTGTGGCCATTGCTCAGCACGCCCTGACGCAGGATCAGCGGGAACTGCACCTGCTCAGCCCCGACCCCAGCCTGCGCCACCTCATCCTTGAGCAGCGCGGCAATGGTTTCATCGCCCGGCATAAAGCCGACATAGGTCACCTGCCCTTTGCCCCATGCATTGCGCGTGATCGCGGCATAGGAGGGCCATGAGGGATGTTTGTAACGGGCCACAACCTTGGCTGTGGTTGGTTCGACAAATTCCATCCACCAACGCACCTTGTTGGCCGCCTCGCCCACATGGAACGGGTCGCCATCGAGGGAAACGCCGACGGGTGCAGCAAATTGCTGATAGCGGATGCCGGCGGCCTGCGCGATGCGGCCCGGCTGATCGGCATAGCGGACCTTGACGTTCTCGTCGGAAAAACCGCTCTTGAACGTATAGAGCAGATGCCCGCCCGCCTTGGCGTAATCGTTGAGCCTATCGATCTCGGCATCGCTGGCGGCATAAAGCGCGGGAACCACGACGAATTTGTAATTAGACAGCGGCGTGGTGGAATCAGGCGTGATGAAGTCCACCTCGACATTCATGCGATAGAGCGCATCGTAATAGCCGCGCAGCACGTCATTATAGCCGATGGCGCGGCCCTCGCCCTGCGGCTTGAAACTGTCAAAGCCGGTCAGGGCACGGTTGCTGACATAGATCGCCACCTTGTTCGTCTTGGTCATGTTGACCAGTTTCGGCCCGAGCCGCGCCAGATCCGCGCCGATCGTGGCGGCCTCGCGATAGGTCGCGTTGGGCTTGAAATCCTGGGACAGCAGCCCGCGCCAATAGGTTTCCACCGCATTGGCCGTGGTGCCCCAATGCCAATATTCCACCACATTGGCGCCCGAGGCCAGATGGCTGAAAGCCTGCAAACGCAATTGCCCCGGATAGGGCGTCCATTCGGGGAACCCTTGCGCGGTGGTTTCCAGCACGAGGTAGTTCTGCCCATTCTTGATCGAGCGCGCCAGATCGCCGCCCAGCGCGATTTCCGTGCCGGTCAGCTTGTCCTGTCCGGGGTGATAGATGTCCACGCCCGCCACATCGAGGCTGCGCGCGGCCTGCCAGTGGTTCACATCGGGCTGGAGGCCATAGGAATAGCCGCGCCATTCAAAGTCGAAATTCTGGGTCAGGAACTGGTCCTTGCGGGCATGGGCGCGGACAAGCCCCGCCTGCCAGCCCAGATATTCGGTGACCAGCCCGCGTTGAAACTCGGCAAAGGCGGCACTCAGACTGGCGTTGATCGAGCCGTTGACGGAGGGGAAATCCTCCCAGCGGTTGATGCGGTTGGACCAGTAGTTAAGGCCGTAAGCCTTGTTCAGTGCATCCAGATCGCCGCCGAACTTCTGCTTCATATGCTCGACGAAAGCGGCCTGAACATTGGGACCGCTGGTGCCATAGGCCTTGGTTTCATTGTCGAGCTGATAGCCGATGACCGCCGGATTGTCCTTCACATGGTCGATCAGGGCGACAATCGCTCGCTCGGCGGCCTTGCGGAATTCGGGGCTGGTGATGTCCATATTCTGACGGCGGCCATAGGTGTAGGGCCCCTGCGGCGTGATGGCCAGCACATCGGGATGCTGGCGTGCCAGCCATGTCGGCACGGCATAGGTCGGCGTGCCGATGATAACCTTGATCCCGGCCTTCTGCATCGCGGCCAGCGTGCGGTCTATATGGTGGAAGTCAAACACGCCGGGGGCGGTTTCCATCGTGCCCCATGTCGATTCGGCGATGCGCACCACGCTGATATGCGCCGCCTTCATCAGCGCAACGTCCTCGTCCAGCCGGTCGGTCGGAGCATATTCGTCGTAATAGGCCGCGCCGAACAGCACGCTTTGCGGCAAGGTCGCGCGGTCCTTGGGTTTGGCCGCCGTCTGAGCCCATGCATTTCCCGGCAATATCATTGAAATCGCACCGAAACACAGTGATGCCAGAGCCGATTTCTTGAGCGGCGCCATCTCAGCTTCCCCAGATATTTTGATAAACTAATACAAGCCTAGCGCCCCATCGCCGCCTTGACCAGCGCCGATATGGGATGTTTGCGCCAGATCAAAGAATGGCAAAAATCCGCCATTTCTGAACGGAATGACAGGATTGCCTGTGCCATTTGCGCAACATCGAGAAGTAAATACAAAAGAATCACCTATCAATTGGTAGGACTTTTACCGAGTCGCCTTGACAGCGCTGACAGGCCCCGCCAACTCCGCGCCAGCCGAAGACCGAGCAGCCCAAAGCGCGCTACCCCCAAATCTTTAGCCGGTTTGATAGAGAGGAATTTCATGAAGACGCATCTGCTGGGCGGCGCTGCCGTTGCCCTTGCCCTGTCCGTCGCGACCCCCGCCTTTGCCCAGAGCGCCGACGCTCCGGCACCCGCCGCCAATTCGGGCGACATCGTGGTGACCGCGACCCGCCAGAGCACCCTGCTGTCCAAGACCCCGGTCGCCATGACCGCCGTGACCGGCGACAGCCTGCGCAGCGCCGGCATCACCGATCCGCGCTCGCTGGCCCAGGTTGCCCCCAACCTTGCCATCACCGAAAGCGGCGACGGCGTACGCATCGCCATCCGCGGCGTGACCAGCACCGACGGCACCGAAAAGGGCGACCCCTCGGCCGCCTTCCTGCTCGACGGCATCTATATCGCCCGCCCGCAGGACCAGAAGGGCGCCTTCTTCGACGTGGCGCAGGTTGAAGTGCTGCGCGGCCCCCAGGGCACGCTCTATGGCCGCAACACCACCGCAGGCGTCGTAAATGTTCAGTCGGCCCGCCCCAAGGCCAAGTGGGAAGGTTCGTTCGACGCCAAGGTCGGCAATCTGAACAGCCAGAACTACACCGGCATGATCAACGCGCCGATCGGCAATTCGCTGGGCGTGCGTCTGGCCGCCAACTTTGACCGTCAGGACGGCAACGTTCTGGAAACGGCCACCAACCCGGCCTATCCGCTCAACCCCTATCGCAAGATCTTCTCCACCCGCCTGTCGTTCGGCGGCGATATCGGCCGCCTGAAGTTCGTGGTGCGCGGCGATTATTCGAGCCAGCGCGGTTCGATGACCAACGTTGTGCCGCTCAGCAACTTCTACACCAACACCGGCACCGTGGGCGTGAACCCGACCTTCATCTCGGGCAAGAGCGCGAACGCCTATCGCGGTCTGGGCTATGGTCAGCAGTATTCCAGCTATAAGTGGAACACGACCAAGGGTGTGATGGGTGAGTTCACCTACAACCTGACCGACACGATCGACGTGACCTATCTGGGTTCGTATCGCGAATCCAAGCAGGACTTCACGCAGGACCTGCTGTTCCTTGGCGTGCTGGAAAACCCGGCGACCTTCTGGGGCCGCTATCACCAGAATTCGCAGGAACTGCGTCTGGCCTTCGGCAAGGGCAACAAGCTGCATGGTCAGGCAGGCGGCTATTTCTTCGAGGAAAAGTCGTATCTGAACTATACGCTGGGCAACCCGCTCTCCTCGATGGTCTACAGCGGCGCTTCGGGCTATGCCTTCCCGCAGGGCCCGACCGTGTCGCGCTCGAAGGCTGGCTTTGCCCAAATCACCTATGACGTTCAGCCCGGCCTGCACATCACGGGCGGCGTGCGCTACACCAACGACTTCAAGTCGCGTAACGGCGCCACGGTGCTGTATTTCCCCAATCAGGCCTCGGTCCCCTCGGCGTTCGGTTCGCAGTGCGTGGGCACCACCTGCACGCTCAACCTGAACATCGCCTCGGCCACGTTCGAAAAGGTGACGTGGAAGGTCGGCGTCGACTATGACGTGCCGGGCCTGGGCCTTGCCTATTTCAACGTCTCGACCGGCTATAAGGCGGGCGGCTTCAATGACGGCTGCGTCAGCGGTTCGGGTCTGGGCTGCGCGCTCAGCGCCGGTCAGCTCTACTATCACCCCGAACAGCTCACCGCCTATGAAGGCGGCGTGAAGTTCAAGTTCGCCGACGGTAAGGTGCGTTTCAACGCTTCGGCCTTCCACTATGATTACAGCAACCTCCAGCTTTCGCAGGCTGCCACGCTGACCGACGCCACCACCGGCGCCAAGGTGTTGCAGACGCTGATCCAGAACGCGGGCACGGCCAAGATCGACGGCGTGGAAACCGAAACCATCCTGAAGCCGACTTCGGATGACACGTTCAACATTGCGCTGAACTACACCAACGCCCGCTTCTCGAGCTTCTCGCCCACCAACTCCTCGGGCCAGACGGTGAATTTCAGCGGCAAGCAACTGGATCACGCGCCCAAGTGGACCGCAACCTTTGGCTATACCCGCAACTTTGACCTGGCCAATGGCGGCCATGTTGAAGCCGGAGCGCGCACCCAGCTCTCGTCCGAATATTACATCTCGGACCTGAACATGCTCTATCAGTTCCGTATGCCCAGCTATACCAAGACCGACGTGACGCTGACCTACAAGGCGCCCCACGACCGCTGGTACATTCAGGGCTATGCCAAGAATCTGGAAAACGTGATCACCGTGGCCAATGCCGTGGCCGGCAATACGCCCGCCGTGACGATGGAAGAACCGCGCACCTATGGCGTCCGCGCCGGTGTGAAGTTCTAAGTGAACACAAACGAGCCATGAGGGAGGGCGGGTGCGGTCTTTGGCCGCACCCGCTTTTTTCATGTGTGCCCCTTCGCACTATTGCCTATCTGAACATACGAGGATGACAGTGATGAGCACCCCCAAGGTCTGGACTTCGATCAGCGCGATGGCGCTGGCTCTTGCCGCCCAGCCCGCCGCCGCGCAGGCCCCCAATGCGCAGGATGTGGCCAAGGCCGACGCTCGCGCCGCCGCCACCGTCAAGGCGATGCTTCCGCAAGAAAAGACCATCCTGACCCATGGCATCATGCCGATGGATCTGGGCATCGGCACGACGAAGATCCCCGCCGATGCGGTGCCGGGGGCGGGCTATGTGGCCGGGATTGATCGCCTTGGCGTGCCTGCTCTGAAGGAATCAGATGCTTCGCTGGGCGTGTCCTATGTGATGGGTCTGCGCAAGGATGGGGCCACCGCCCTTCCCTCCGGCGTGCTTCAGGCGGCCACGTGGAACCCGGATGCGCTCTATCGCGGCGGCGCGATGATCGGCGGCGAGGCCCGCGCCAAGGGCTTCAACGTCCTGCTGGCGGGCGGCGTCAATCTGATGCGCGATCCGCGCAATGGCCGCACGTTTGAATATCTGTCCGAAGACCCGCTGCTGTCGGGCATGCTGGTGGGCGCGGCGATCCGCGGCATTCAGTCGAACCATATCATCTCCACGATCAAGCATTTCGCGCTGAACGGTCAGGAGACCGGCCGCAAATATGTCGACATCAAGATCAGCGAGGCGGCGGCCAAGGAATCCGACCTGCTGGCCTTCAAAATCGGCATCGAACAGGGCCAGCCCCTCTCGGTGATGTGCGCCTATAATCGCGTGGGCGGCCAGAACGCCTGCTCGAACGATTTCCTGCTCAACAAGGTGCTCAAGAAGGACTGGGGCTGGAAGGGCTTCGTCATGTCCGACTGGGGCGCGGTGCCGGGCGTTGAGGCCGCGATCAACGGCCTCGACCAGCAATCGGGCGAACAGCTCGACAAGGGCGTGTTCTTCACCGACCAACTGGCCGCCAAGGCCAAGGCCGACCCGAAATGGGCGGCGCGCGTCGATGACATGAACCGCCGCGTGCTGACCGCGATTTATGCGGCGGGCATCGACAAGTTCCCCGCGCAAAAGGGCGGCAAGATCGATTTCGCCGCCAATGCCAAGGTGGCCGAGGACACCGCCAAGCAGGGCATCGTTTTGCTCAAGAATGAAGGCGGGCTGTTGCCCCTGATGAAGACCGCCAAGTCGATTGCCGTGATTGGCGGCTTTGCCGATGGCGGCGTGCTGTCGGGCGGCGGTTCCTCGCAGGTGCAGGGCGAAGGCGGCCCGGCCGTGACGATCCCCATCATGGGCGATGGAGTCTGGGCGGGCCTCATCGGCCAGAACTATCACCGCTCCAGCCCGTTGAAGGCGATCAAGGAGCAGGCCCCGCAGGCCAAGGTGACCTTCCGCGATGGCCGCTACATCACCGATGCGGTGGAAAAGGCCAGGCAGTCGGAAGTGGCGGTGATCTTTGCCACGCAATATACCACCGAAGGTCTGGACGTGCCCGACCTGCATCTGCCGAACGGTCAGGATGAATTGATCGCGGCGGTGGCGGCGGCCAATCCGAACACCGTGGTCGTACTGGAAAATGGCGGGCCGGTGGCGATGCCGTGGCTGGGCAAGGTCAAGGCCGTGGTCGAGGCATGGTATCCGGGCGCGCGCGGCGGCGAGGCTATCGCCAGCGTGCTGTTTGGCGACACCAACCCCGGCGGCCGCCTGCCCATCACCTTCCCGGCCAGCACCGATCAGTTGCCCCGTCCCAAGCTGGACGGCAGCGACTGGGTTGAACCCAACTTTGCCGGCGACCCCACCTCGGGCAGCGATCAGCTTCATGCCGATTATGACATCGAAGGCTCGGACGTCGGCTATCGCTGGTTCGCCCGCAAGGGCCAGAAGGCGCTGTTCCCCTTCGGCTATGGCCTGTCCTATACCACGTTCCAGACCAGCGGCCTTGCGCTCAAGGGCCTGACCGCGAGTTTCACGGTCAGGAACACCGGCGCGCGCGATGGCGATGAAGTGGCCCAGCTTTATCTGGCCACCCGCAATGGCGAAGTGAAGCAGCGCCTCGTCGGCTTTGCCCGCGTTTCGCTGAAAGCCGGGGAATCCAAGCCCGTCACGCTGACCATCGACCCGCGCCTGCTCGCCGACTGGAAGGATGGCCAGTGGGTCACGCCCAAGGGCGCCTATGGCTTTGCGCTGGGCCGGGATGCGGAACATCTGGGCGAGAAGGTGAGCATCACCCTGCCCGCCAAGAGCTGGAAGGAATAAGGTCGATGCGCCGGATCGCCTCGCTGATGGCCACCGCCGCGGTGGCCTTTGCAACCCCTGCCGCCGCGCAGGACGTCATCAACGGGGCGATCCGGGCCGACCAGCCCGGCCCGGTCATTGCGCGCCATATTCAGGGGCAATTTGCCGAACATCTGGGCCGCGATATTTATGATGGCATCTGGGTCGGGCCGGACAGCGCGATCCCGAACACGCGCGGCATCCGCAGCGACGTGGTCGAGGCGCTCAAAGCCATCAAGGTGCCGGTGGTGCGCTGGCCGGGCGGGTGCTTTGCCGATATCTATAACTGGCGCGACGGCATTGGCCCGGCGGCCAAGCGTCCGGTGCGCAAGAACGACTGGTGGGGCGGATTGGAAACCAACGCCTTTGGCACCCACGAGTTCTTCGACTTTGCCGAGCAGATCAACACCGACACCTATGTCGCCATCAACATGGCCACCGCCACGCCCGCCGTCATGCGCGAATGGATGGATTATCTGACATCCAGGGGCGAGGACACGCTGGCACAGGAGCGCCGCGCCAATGGCCATGCCGCGCCCTTCAAGGTCGATTTCGTGGGCATCGGCAACGAGGCATGGGGATGCGGCGGCGCGCAGACTCCGGAATACTTCGCAAATGAATATCGGAAATTTGCAACCTTCTTTCACAAGAACGGCGCAACCTTCCATATGCATAATGACAATTCGGCTCTCCGGGTCGCATCGGGTCCGAACAATGACGACACCAAGTGGATGGAAGTCGTCCTGAAAAATGCAGGCGAGCAAATGGATGCCATCTCGCTGCACTACTACACCGTGTGGCATGGCGACTGGGCGCAACGCGACAGCGCCATGGCCACCGGTTTTCCCGCCTCGCACTGGAACGAGATCCTCTATCAGGCCTCGCGCATGGAAGAGATCCTGCGCGGGCATGAGGCGGTGATGGACAAGGTGGACCCGAAAAAGCGGATCGGCCTGTTCGTCGATGAATGGGGCACATGGTATCGCACCGAACCCGGCACGGAACCGGGCCATCTCTATCAGCAGAACACGTTGCGCGACGCGCTGGTGGCGGGGATCACGCTGAATATCTTCCATGCCCATGCCGACCGGGTGCGGATGGCGAATATTGCCCAGGCGGTGAACGTGCTTCAGGCCATGCTGCTGACCGATGGCGATAAATTGGCCAAAACGCCGACCTATTACACTTTCGCCATGTACACGCCGTTTCAGGACGCGACCTTCATTCCGGTCAATGCGCCAGCCCCCATGCTCAAGGCCGAGAGCGGATCTTTCCCCGCCTTTACCGTCAGCGCGGCCAAGGCCAAGGATGGCAAGACCTATGTGGCGGTGGCCAATGCCGACAAGGACAAGGGCTACAAGCTTGCACTCGACCTTGGCGGGCTGAAAGGCAGCAAGGTTTCGGGACAGGTGCTGACGGCGGCCAAGCTGGACGCGCATAATACGCCGGGTCAGAAGGAAGAGATCGCGCCCGCGCCTTTTAATGGCGGACGGATCGGGGGCGGCAAATTGCTGCTCGATATTCCGGCAAAATCGGTTGTCGTCGTAAAAATCGAAGGCTAATCGCAAGAAACCGTAATGCCCCCAAAGGCCGAAAGAGCCTTGGCCCCGCCCTTCATCCCGGCGGGGCCAGCCATAAACAGGAGAAAGCGATGCCCCGTCTGCCCATGCTCTCGGCCGCCCTTTTGCTGGCCGCCGCGCCTGCGGTTCAGGCCGCCGCCCCGGCAGAACCTCATCCTCGCCTCTTCGTCCTGTCCGACATCGGCAATGAGCCGGACGACCAGATGTCGCTGGTGCGTCTGCTGCTCTATTCGAACGAGATCGACATCGAAGGCCTGGGCGCCACCACATCGGTGTGGCAGCGCGAAAAGGTCAGCCCCGAGATCATGCACAAGGTGATCGACGCCTATGGCAAGGTGGCGGGCAATCTGCGCCTGCACGATCCGGCCTATCCCACCGGCGAGGCGATGGCGCAGCGCGTTTACGCTGGGCGCGCGGGCTATGGCATGGCCGCGGTGGATATGGACCATCCCTCGCCCGCCGCGCTGGCCCTGATCGAGGCGGCGCGGCGGCCCGATCCGCGCCCGCTCTGGGTGGGCCTGTGGGGCGGCGGCAATACGCTGGCTGAAGCGCTGGGCCATGCGCAAAAGACCCTGCCCGCAGGGGAATTCGACGCGCTGATCGCCCGCCTGCGCGTTTACGCCATCAGCGATCAGGACGATGCGGGCGCGCAGCTTCGTCGCACCTATCCCGGCCTGTTCTGGATCGGCACGCCCTCTTCCCCCGACAGCGGTGATTATGCCGCCGCGACATGGACCGGCATTTCGGGCGACAAATATTACCGCAATGGTGCAGGGGCCAATTTCACGCCGGTGTCCAACGAATGGCTGGATCGGAACATCCGCGCCAAAGGCCCGCTGGGCGCCGCCTATCCGCGCCATATGTTCATCATGGAAGGCGACACGCCTTCCTTCCTTGGCCTCATCACCAACGGGCTGAACGCGCAGGACAAGCCGAACTGGGGCGGCTGGGGCGGACGCTATCTGCTGCGCCAGCCAGCGGGCGAGAGCCACAAGATCTGGACGCAGGGGGGCGATGCCTTCATGCGCGTGACCAGCGCCGACACGGTGGGCGACCATACCAGCGATCAGGCCACGATCTGGCGCTGGCGCGAGGCGTTTCAGAATGATTTCGCCGCGCGGATGGACTGGACCATCCAATTCCCCGCCAAGGCCAACCATGCGCCAATGCCTGTCGTCAACGGCAGCGCAGGTCTTGCGCCCATCGCCATCAAGGCCAAAGTGGGCCAGTCCATCACGCTGGACGCCGCCGCCAGCCGCGATCCTGATGGCAACAAGCTGACCTATCGCTGGTTCGCCTATGACGAGGCCGGGTTTGACGGCGCATCGCCCAATCCCGCGCTGGAAATCGCCGATGCCGACACGGCCCGCGCCACGGTGAAAGTCGCCGCGCGCTGCGCCAAGAGTTGGCTGGATTTCCCGCAAATGAAATGCCCGCCGGTGCGCATGGCTCATGTCATCCTTGCCGTCACCGACAATGGTACGCCCGCCCTTACCCGCTATCGCCGCATTCTGATCGAGGTGTCCGACCATGACTGATCTTTCCGTTTCCCGCCGCGCGGCGCTTGGCCTGATCGGGGCCACGGCTGTTGCCCCTGTCGCCGCCCGCGCGGTGGAAACGCCCGCCCTGCCCGGCGCGCTCTGGTTTTCGACGCAAGCCGATGCGCCATGGCAAAAGCAGAGCGTGCCCGCGCTGGCCGAAGTGAGCCGGGCCAGCCTGTTCGGCACCGATGCGACGATCAATCTGGCCAATCCGCGCCAGACGATGGCGGGCTTTGGCGCCTGCTTTAACGAGCTTGGCTGGGTCGCGCTCTCGCATCTCTCGCCCGCCGACCGCCATGCCGCGATGGCCACGCTGTTCGCGCCCGATCAGGCCGCCTTTACCCTGTGCCGCACGCCGGTGGGGGCCAATGACTTTGCGCGCAAATGGTATTCCTATGACGAAACGCCGGGCGACTTTGATCTCAAGAGCTTCTCTACCGCCAATGACCAGCAGACGCTGATCCCCTATATCAAGGCGGCGCAGGGCTTTAACCCCGGCCTGAAACTCTGGGCCAGCCCGTGGAGCCCGCCAAGCTGGATGAAGAAGAACGGGTTTTACGCCATGGCCAAACCATGGCCCGGCACGCCCGAAACCGGCATCCGCGACGATCAGACCGGCAAGGAAGGCGAGGATTCCTTCATCCAGGAAGACCGCTATTTCGACGCCTATGCGCGCTATTTCCGCCGCTATGTCGAGGATTACGCCAAGGCGGGCATCACCATCGGCACGGTGATGCCGCAGAATGAATTCAACTCGGCCCAGCCCTATGCCTCCTGCACATGGACGCCGCAGGGACTGGCGCGTTTCCTGCCCTTCCTTGGCCGCGAGATGGACAAGGTGGGCGCGCGCGTGTTCTTCGGCACGCTGGAGCGCGGCAAGGTCGAGATGCTCGACACCGTGCTGGCCGATCCTAAGGCGGCCTCGGTCATCAAGGGCGTCGGCGTGCAATGGGACGGCAAGCGCGCCCTGCCCCAGATCGCGCGGCAATATCCGCAGATGGAAATCTGGGCCACCGAATGGGAATGCGGCACCTCGGCCAATGACTGGCACTATGCGCGCTATGGCTGGGCCAATCTGCGCCGCTATATCGAATTTGGCGCGAGCGCATGGGATTACTGGAACGCCGCGCTGCCGACCGGGGGCCTCTCGCCCTGGGGCTGGCCGCAGAACAGTCTGATCGTGGTTGATCCGGTCACGAAATCATGGCGCCTGACGCCCGATTACTGGCTGATGCGCCACCTCTCCTCCTATGTGAAGCCGGGCGCGCGGGCGCTTTCGGTCGACAGCTTCCTTGGCTTTGACGACAATATCGCCTTCCGCAATCCCGATGGCAGCGTGGTGCTGATCGCCAATAACGCACTGGGGCAAAAGCAGAAGGTGCGTTATGCGCTGGGCGGCAAGGCGCTGACGCTGGAACTGGCCGCGGACTCGCTCAACACGATCGTCCTGCCCGCCGGCGCCCTGGGGTAAGACGCCATAAGGCCATTGACCATGCGTGCGGGGCGATCCAAACCTGCACGCATGGTCAAGCTGTCATCCTCCGATTCCATCCGGCCCCGGTCGAACTATTTCATCAGCCAGACCCTGCGCCTGCATTATCTGGAATGGGGCGATCCCAATGCCCCGGTGCTGGTGCTGCAACATGGCGGATTTGACCATGCGCGTTCGATGGACTGGCTGGCGCGCGAATTGGCCGGGGAATGGCGGGTGATCGCGCCCGATCTGCGCGGGCATGGCAACAGTGCTTGGTCGCCTGACGCCGATTACACGATGGCCGCGTTCCTGATGGATTTCGCCAATCTGGCCGATGCGCTGGGGCAGGAAAAGCTGACCATCTGCGCCCATTCGCTGGGCGCCATGGTGACCACGCGCTATGCAGGGATCTTCCCGGATCGCGTCGCGCGCTTCGTCAATATCGAGGGGCTGGCCCTGTCGAGCGGGCGCAATTCGCAGCGGATGATCCAGCCCTTTGCCGCGCGGGTCGCCAACTGGATCCGCCTGCATCAGGAAGCGGCCAAACGCCACCACAAGCGCTATGCATCCGAGGAGGACGCCTTTGCCCGGATGCGGGAAAAGAACCCCTATCTCTCCGACGATCAGGTCCGCCATCTGACCCATCATGCGCTGCGCAGCAATGATGACGGCACCTACAGCTGGAAATTCGATCCCCGGCTCAACATCTGGCCGGTGCTGGATTTCCCGGAGGAGGAAGTGATCGCCATGTGGCAGGCCGTGACCTGCCCGATGCTGTTCCTGCACGGCAGCAACACCTTCATGCCCAATCCGGGCAAGGACGGGCGGATCAACCATTTCCGCAATGCCCGCCTGATCGAATATGACAATGCCAGCCACTGGCTCCACCATGACCGTTTCCCCACGGTGCTGGAGGATATTCGCGCCTTTCTGGCGGAAAGTTAAACCTGTCTGGCGGCCATGTCCGGCCCCAGCGCATAGGCGGTGGTGCGGCGAAACTCCTGTCGCAGCCTTGCCTCGTCCCAATGCTCGCGGTCGAACAGCGCCTGTATCGCGATGCCATAGAGCGCATTGCTGATCGCCTGTGCCGCACCTTGCGCCGCATCATCCTCCATGCCGGTTGAGCGCAGATAGGCCGCCACCCGCTCGACCGTCTGATACAGGCCCACCGCATGTTCGGCGGCCAGCACCGGATCGTGCAAAGCCGCGCTCCAGAAATGCAGCCATGCCGCCCAATTTTCGCGCTGGGCCGGGCTGATGGGCAAGAGTTCCTCGATGGCGCGCACCGCCCCATGCGCCCGATCCGACAGCGCCGCATCACGCATCGCCGCCGCCCGCGCATTCACATGGCGATAGGTTTCCAGCACCACCTCATCCTTGTTGCGGAAATGGTGGCTGATGACGGTGGTCGAACAATTCATCCGCCGCGCCAGATTGCGAAAAGTGATTTCCCCCAGCCCCCCTTCGACCAGCAATTGGGCCGCGCAGGCAATCACTTCGGCACGGCGCAGATCGGCGGCGGTGGGAGGTGGAGCAAGGTCGTTCATGGTGCGACAGGACTGCGCGATAAAACAGACGTTGTACAGATAAAACATCTGTTGTATCTAGCACTCAGGTGCAGGATTCTATAGCCTGTCCAAAGAACAGAACATTGGAGGATTGCCATGGCGAGTCAGCCTAAGGTTCCCGATCACGTCCCCGCGCACTGCGTGGGGGCCTTCAACCTGTACAAATCGCCCGAAATGCGCCCCACTCCCTTTGGCGACCCCTTTGCCGCGGTGGCCAAATTGCTCGATGGGCCATCGGTGTTCTATTCGCCCGAAACCACCCGCGACGGGCAAGGCGCATGGATCGTCACCACGGCGGAAGAACAGCGCAATGTGCTTCAGGACGGCGCGAGCTATTCCTCCTTTCGCCGCATCTTCTCCTCGGCCATCGGCGAGGACTGGCCGGTGATCCCCCTCGAACTCGACCCGCCCGAACATGGCAAATATCGCTCGATGCTCAACCCGCTGCTCTCGCCAAAGCGGGTGGCGGCTCTGGAGCCCTTCGTCACGGCCAAGGCGGTCGAACTGATCGAGGGCCTCAAGGCGCGCGGCACATCGGCCGAGGTGATGACCGAATTCGCCTTCCCGCTGGCGGTCAGTGTGTTCCTCGCCTTCCTTGGCATTCCCGATGACCGGCTGATGGAATTTGTCGGCTGGGCCAATGAATTGCTGCATATGGGACCCGCCGAACGCACAGCCGCCGCGCATAAGGTGCTGAATTTCCTTGAAGGCATGATCGCCCAGCGCAAGGAAGAACCAGCCGAGGATTTCATGACCTTTCTGGTGCAGGCGCAGGTCGAAGGCCGCCCCCTGACCGATCAGGAAATCCGCTCGATTGCCGTCCTGCTCTTCATCGGCGGGCTGGATACGGTGGCCACTGCCATCGGCCTCGACCTCTATTTTCTGGCCCGCAACCCCGACCGGCAACAGGAATTGCGCGACAATCCCGCGATCATGCCCAGCGCTGTCGAAGAAATGCTGCGCGCCTTCCCCAGCGTCACCCCGATCCGCACCGCCACGCGCGACATGGATCTGGGCGGATGCCCGATCAAAAAGGGTGATCTCGTCTCCTGCCCCTCGATGGCCTCCAGCCGCGATCCGGCCGAATTTCCCGATCCCAACACGATCGACTTCAACCGCGAGGACAATCGCCACACCGCCTTCTCCTATGGCCCGCACCGCTGCCTCGGCTCGCATCTGGCGCGGCGCGAGATCATCATCGCGCTCAATGAATGGTTCGCCCGCATCCCGCCCTTCCGCATCAAGGAAGGCACGGCCCCCGTCACCTTCGGCGGCTTTGTCTTTGGCGTGGAAAATCTGGTGCTCGACTGGAGTTGATGGCGATGATTATCAAGGTAGACCGCGAGAAATGTGCGGGTCACGCGCGCTGCTGGGCGCTGGCGCCCGAATTGTTCGAACTGGATGACGAAGGCTATGTCCTGCCCGGCGACATCCTTGTGCCGCCGGGGCAGGAAGCGCTGGCAGGCCGCGCCACCCGCGCCTGCCCGGAACGGGCGCTGAGCATCGGAGAGGATTGATGGCGAAGATAAACTATCGCCTTGCCGATGGCACCGATCAGGTGGTCGATGTGCCCTCGGGCTGGAGCCTGATGGAGGGCGCGGTCAAGAATGGCCTACGCGGCATTCTGGCCGATTGCGGCGGGGCTTGCAGTTGCGCCACCTGCCAGGTGGTGATCCCCCATGACTGGATCGCCCACCTGAACCCCGCCAGCGAGGAGGAGGAGGCGATGATGGAATTTGCCGCCGAACCGCAATCCGGCAGCCGCCTCTCGTGCCAGATCCCCGTGACCGAGGCGATGGATGGGATGGTCGTGCAACTGCCCAAGACCCAACTGATATGATACAATCTGCCCGGCGGGGTTGAGGGGATGGAGCCGATGGAACCTCTCTTTAAGTCATACGACTTAATTTATATTGACGTGCAAAATTGACAGGCATAATCTCCCCCCGAAACCGGCGCATCAGACCCCGGTTCGGGAGAAGATCATGCGCGGCCTCCGCCTCCAATCCGCCCTGCTGACCGCATCGCTTCTGACGCCCGCCTGCGCTCTGGCGCAAGCACCCACCTATGGCATCTCGGCGGCGGAATCCTCGGCCCCCGTCTGGCCGCAGTCGGTGCGCGCGGCGAAAACGGCGCCTAATATCCTGCTTATCATGACCGATGACGTCGGCTTTGGCGCCTCAAGCGCCTTTGGCGGCCCGATCCCCACCGTCACTTTCGACGCTCTGGCGCGCGAAGGGCTGCGCTATAACCGCTTTCACACCACCGCCATTTGCTCGCCCACCCGCGCCGCGCTGCTGACCGGGCGCAATCCGCAGGCGGTCGGCATGGGCTATGTCGCCAATTGGGCGACCGGCTATGAAGGCTATAACAGCGTCATTCCCAAAAGCGCCGCCGCCCTGCCCGCCCTGCTGCGCGCAGGGGGCTATTCAACGGCGATGTTCGGCAAATCGCATATCACGCCCGAATGGGAAATGAGCGCCTCAGGCCCCTTCGACCGCTGGCCGACCGGGCTGGGGTTTGACTATTTCTACGGCTTCCTCGGCGCGGATTCCTCGGGGTTCGAACCCTCGCTGGTGGAAAACACCCGCCCCGCCCATCCCGATATGAACCGCCCCGGATACCATCTGGAAAGCGATCTGGCCGATCACGCGATCCGTTGGATTGCCGAGCAAAAGGCCAACACGCCCGACCGCCCTTTCTTCGCCTATTATGCCACCAGCGCGGCCCATGCGCCCAACCATGCGCCCGCCCCATGGCTGGCCAAATTCAAGGGCCGGTTCGACAAGGGTTGGGACGCGCTGCGCGATGAGATCTTCGCCCGCGAAAAGGCGCTGGGCACCATTCCCGCCGATACGCAGGCCCCGCCTCGCCCCGCCACCTTGCCCGCATGGGACAGCCTGAAGCCCGATCAGCAGCGCCTCTATGCCCGCTATATGGAGGCCTATGCCGCATCGCTCGCCTATGCCGACGATCAGGTGGGACGCGTGATCCAGAGCCTGAAGGACAGCGGCACCTATGACAACACGCTGATCATCTATATCCAGGGCGACAATGGCGCCAGCGCCGAGGGCAGTTTCGACGGCAAGCTTTACGAACAATCGCCGCTCTCGGGCGTGAAGGAGGATCTGGCCCGCTCCATCGCGCATATGGGCGATATCGGCGGGCGCAATGCCTATAATCTCTATCCCGGCGGCTGGGGCTGGGCGCTCAATGCGCCGTTTCAGTGGTCAAAGCGCTATGGCTCGCATTTCGGCGGTCTGCGCAACGGGATGGTCGTTTCATGGCCGCATCATATTGCCGATGCGGGCGCGATCCGGTCCCAGTTTCTGCATGTCAGCGACATCATGCCGACCTTGCTGGACGTGGCCGGGATCGCCGCCCCCGATGTGTTCAACGGCGTGCCCCAGCAACCGATCACCGGCATCAGCGCGCGCTATACGCTGGACCAGCCCGCCGCCCCTTCGCGCCGCACCATACAGGTCTTTGCCATGGCGGAAAACCTCAGCCTCTATAAGGACGGCTGGGTTGCTGCGACCAAGCCGATGGTGACGCCATGGGAGCGCACGCCCCCGCCCCGCATCGCGGTCGAAAACCGGCAATGGGAACTCTACAATATCGACAAGGATTTCAGCGAGGCCCATGATCTTGCCGCTGCCGAACCGGCGCGGCTGGAGCGGATGAAGGCGACATTCTGGGCCGAGGCGGCAAAGGCCAAGATCCTGCCGATCCACAGCCCTGATGGAGGGCAGAAAGGCCGCCCCGACCCCAGCGCGGGCCGCACCAGTTTCACCTATACGATGCCGATTACCGATATTGCCGAAAGCGCCGCCCCGCCTACCGTCGGCCACTCCTTCACCATCAGCGCGGACCTGACCACCGGCGATGGCGTCCTTGGGGGCGTGATCGCGGCGCAAGGCGGGCGCTTTGGCGGATACAGCCTCTATCTCGACCATGGCCGCCCGGTGTTCACCTATAATCTGACCCCGGCCAATATGACCCGCATCGCCGCCACCAAGACCATCGGCGCGGGTGCGCATCGGCTGGAAATGCGCTTTACCCTCGACAAGGAGGCCGCGACCAGCGGCGGCAATGTCACGCTGTTCCTCGATGGCGCACCGGTGGGCGGCGGGCGCATCCCCCGCACTTTTGCGCAGGTGATCTCGCATACCGAGGGCTTTGACATAGGACAGGACACGATCTCACCGGTCGATCCGTCCTATAGTGTGGCCAGCAGCCGCTTTACCGGAACCCTGCGCGCGGTGACGGTGAAGATCGGGGGTTAGAGCGCCAGCATATCGGCAAAGAGCAAAGACCCCTGTCCGCCCGCGCTCTGACACAGGGCGGCATGGGCGCTGCGCAAGGCGTCCTCCAGCAGGGCCGGGCCGCCCAATTGCCGATCGACATGATCGTGGCGCAGCAAAGCGTTGAGGAAAAGCATCAGCGCCAACATACTGCGCGAACGGATGAAGGCGGGGGACAGATCGCCCAAAGTCGCCGCGATCAGCTCGACCACCCGCCTTTGCGCCGGGGCCACGCCGCCCGCCCCCACCGCGGAATCGGCATCGGGCGCGCGCCAGTGGCGCATCACATAATGCACCAGAAACCCGGCATAGGGATGGCTGCCATCCTCATCTTTCAGCGCCAGATGCGGCAGGCACAGGATTTGCAGCAAGGTCAGCGAGTCGCCCAGCAGCCCTTCCGCCCCGGCCCGCGCCAGCATCGCCTCGCGCATCGCCTCCATATCGCCCACGCGGCAGACATGGATCGCGGCCATCAGCCCCTCACGCGATCCGAAGTGATATTGCACGGCATTGTTGTTGCGCGATCCGGCCGCTTGCGCAATCTCGCGCAGCGACACGCCCTCGCATCCGCGCTGGGCAAACAGCCGCTCGGCGGTCAGCAGCAGGTGGCGTTTGGCCGCATTGAACAGGGGCGCTGGGTCGGCCATGGTTCCTCTCTTTTCCGATCCCGCCATGCCATAGGGCGCGGCGGGGCGCAAACCGCCTGCCACGTTTTATTATTGACCTCATGTGCAGAAATGTGCCTATGATCCGCCAAAGATCCAAGAGGATGCCAGACATGACCGATTATAGCAGCATCAGCGCTTTCCGCCCCGCGTGGCTGGGCGATGGGCGCAAAAAACTGCTGATCAATGGCGAAGCGGTGGACGCGCTTTCGGGCGAGACGTTCAACAGCATCAGCGCCTCGACCGGCGAGCTGGTGGCGCAACTGGCGCTGGCCGGAGAGGAAGATGTGGACCGCGCGGTGCGCGCCGCCCGCGCCGCCTTTGAAGGCCCGTGGAGCCGCTTCAAACCGGCCGAGCGGCAGGCGGTGATCCTCAAACTGGCCGAACTGGTCGATGCCGAATGCGATGATCTGGCCATGCTCGACACGCTGGAGATGGGCCGCCCGATCACGGCATCGCGCGGGCTTCGCGGCATGTTGAAGCGTTCTCTCCACCATTTCGCAGGGGCGGCCACGGCAATTTATGGCCAGACACTGGGCAATTCCTTCCCGGTCGATCTGCTCTCCTATACTCTGCGCGAACCCATCGGTGTGGTGGGTGCGATCATCCCTTGGAATGGGCCTTTGTTCAGCGCCGCGTGGAAGATCGGGCCGGTGCTGGCGACGGGCTGCACCATCGTCTTGAAGCCTGCCGAGGATGCGGGCCTGTCCGCCCTGCGCTTTGCCGAACTCTGCCACGAGGCGGGCGTACCGCAGGGCGTGGTCAATGTGGTGACCGGCGCGGGGGCGACTGGGGCGGCGCTCTCGGCCCACCCGGATGTGGACAAGGTGGCCTTTACCGGATCAGGCCCCACCGGCGCGCGGATCGTCGAAGCCTCGGCGCGGACGTTTAAAAAGGTGACGATGGAACTGGGCGGCAAATCGCCCAATATCATCTTTGCCGACGCCAATCTCGATGCTGCCATCCCCGCCTCGGCCATGGGCGTGTTCAACAATAGCGGGCAGGTCTGCGCGGCGGGCACGCGCATCTATGTCGAGCGTCCGGTCTATGAGGAATTCGTCGGCCGCTTCGCCGCCTTCGCCGATGGGCTGAAGGTCGGCCTCAGCCTCGATCCGGCCACGCAGATCGGCCCCATCGTGTCGGGCAAGCAATTCGACCGCGTTTCCGATTACCTTGCGCTGGGCGCGCAGCAAGGCGCAAGGCTGATCACCGGCGGCGGGCGTGTGACGGCGGGCGGGCTGGACAAGGGATATTGGGTGGCCCCCACGGTCTTTGCCGATGTCCGCGACGATATGCGGATTGCGTGTGAGGAAATCTTCGGCCCCGTCGCCTCGATCATGCCTTTCGACACGTTTGACGAGGTGATCGCGCGGGCCAATGCTACGCGTTTCGGCCTTGCGGGCGGGGTGTGGACCAAGGACATCGACAAGGCCATGTCGGCGGTGAAACGCATCCGGGCCGGGTCGGTCTGGGTCAACCACTATTTCGCGATGGACCCGGCCGTGCCCTTTGGCGGCTACAAGATGAGCGGATTTGGCCGCGAGGGCGGCCATGAGCATATTGACGCCTATCTGCAGACCAAGGGCGTGTGGATCAAAACGAACTGACTTACGGACGGGCCAGAGCCTTTCTGGCCCGTTCCGCCACGGGCAGGTCGATCATCCGCCCGTCGAGCGTGACCACCGACAGACCTTGCGCCCGCGCCTCCTCCCAAGCCGCCCAGATGCGCTGCGCTTCCTCGCGCGCGGCGGGGGAAAGGCCAAAGACCGCATTGGCCACCGCCACCTGCTTGGGATGGATACAGATCGCGCCATTGACGCCGTAAGCCGCCGCCTCGCCCGCGACGGTGCGATAGGCTTCCTCCTCGCGGAAACGCGCGATGGAGAAAGGCACCGCCAGCGCCATCAGCTCCCGCCCCGCCGCCGCCATAGCCAATTGCCGCGCGGGCAGGTCGAGCACGGCGGTGGACGGCTCCACCCCCATCGCCAAAGAGAAATCCTCGGTCCCCAGCGCCAGACCGGCCACGCAGGGCACATCGGCCATCGCCTGCGCCCGCGCAACGCCCAGCGGGCTTTCAATCAGCGCGATGATGGGCAAAGCCTCACCCCGCAATTCGGCCGCCATCGCGGCGATCACACCAAGGTCATGCGGACATTCCGCCTTGGGCACCATGATCGCATCACCCCCGGCGCTCACCGCCGCGCGAATGTCCTCCACCGCCATCATCCATGGCGCGTTGATCCGCACCGTGGCCGCCACGCCCTGCGCCCGCACATCCGCCACCGCCCCGGCCAATGCCGCGCGCGCCGCAGGCTTGGCGCCGGGCGCCACCGCATCCTCCAGATCGAGGATCACCGCATCGGCCCCCGCCCGCGCCGCCTTGGCGCAGCGCTCCGCATTGTCGGCAGGGGCAAACAGCATCGAACGCCAGCGCAGCATGGACATGTCCCTCATACAGATCCGGCCACGCCATCCGATGATGAACGCGGCCGGACAGTTTCCTTCAGGCAGACCTTAGAACTTGAAGCGGACCCCCGCCGTAAAGGCGCGGCCGATCATGTCATAGGTCGAGATATTGGTAGCCAGATTGACGCCCGGCGTGATGCCCGGAATAATCGGCGGATCGGTGTCGAACAGGTTGTTGACCGTGCCGAACACTTCGAAATAGCCGCCCGCACCATGGGGAATGCGCGCCCGCACCGAAAGGTCGGTGTACATATAGGCGGGCACCGAACCACCGACAAAGTTCGACAGATTGGGCGCTGACGCATTGAGGAAGCGGTTCATCGAGCCGATATACTGTTCGGCAATGTTGATGCCGATCGGCCCGACCGTGTAATCGACCGAGAGCGACCCGCGCCAGCGCGGATAGGACACGGGGTTAGAACCCACCACATTGGCCCCGGCATAATGCACCACCGGCTGTCCGGCATAGAGCTGGGTGTCGAACTGGCCCAGATAGTTGGCATAGAGGCGGATACCCAGCGCGCCCTTGCCGACCTGACGGCGATAGCTGGCGTCAATATCCACGCCCTGCGTCTTCAGGAAAGAGATGTTCGATTCCGTGATCCGCACCATCGAGGGGAACGAGGTCGAATTGGGCCGCGAGATCAGCGAACATTCCGGCGCCGTGCCCGCCGTGCCGCAGATATTGAGGATCTGCTGCGCGGTCAGCGCGTCGATGGCGCCGGTCATGTCGATCTTGTAAAAGTCGACCGACATGCTGAAGCCCGGCAGGAAGCTGGGGGTGAACACGCCGCCGATGGTCAGCGTCTTGGCCACTTCGGGCTTCAGCTTGGGGTTACCGCCCGATACGGTCGATGCGTTCTGGTTCAGCCCCGTGACCGGGTCGAGCACGATGCCGATGCCGCTGGTGTCGCCGCGATAGAGTTCATAAAGGTTGGGCGCGCGGATATCGCGCGAATAGGTGGCGCGCAGCAGGAAGTCGCTGACCGGCTTCCAGGTGCCGCCCGCCTTCCATGTCGTCACCGTGCCCGAGGTCGAATAATCGGTCACACGCACCGCGCCGTTCAGGCTGAGCTGCTGGGCCAGCGGCGCGTCTTTCAGCAGCGGCACCGCGATTTCGCCAAAGGCTTCCTTGACATCCATCGAGCCATTGGCCGTGCCCACATTGGTCAGCCAGTAATAGAGCGAGGCCGATTGCACCCCGCGCAGCCCTGCGAAATAGGCCGCCTTCTTGGCCGCCGTGTCCAGATTGGCCGGATCGGCATTGCTGGTCAGCGTCATGCTCTGTTTGCGATATTCGCCGCCCACCACGATGTCGACCGGGCCTGCGGGCAGGCTGAAGGGGCTGCCGCTGATGCTGGCGGTGATCGAGTCATGCTTGAAGCGCGCGCGATATTGCGAGGTGCCCGTGGCATAGGCATAGCCCGCCGGGCTGGACACGGCCGGATTGCCTGCAAACAGGTTGATCGGTTGACACCCGGCATATTGCGCGGCGACCGTCGGATCGGTCAGCACGCGGCAAGTGGGCGTACCGCCCACCGAGACGACATCGACTCCAGCAAAGAACTTCTTCCAGTCCCACAGACCCGACTGGGTCATGTTATGGGTCGATTCCGAATGGGTGTAATCGGCCTTGACCTTCCACCCGCCAAACTTGCCCTCGATGCCCGAGGTCGACTGGATGAAATCGGTGGTTTCGCGCACCCTGGTCTGATTGTCCGAATAATAGGCCGCAATGCCCACCGAACCGTTGGTCGCCACCGTCGAGGCCAGCGAGGCAGGAATATAGGGATTGCCCGCATAGATCGTCGCGGTCGGGCTGCCCTGGACCAGCGTGTTGGCCATTGCGTCATAGGCAATTTCGGTGCGCGAATAGATCATCTGCGTGAAGGCGCTGAAATTGTCGCTGAAATCGAAGCTGAGGCGGCCAAAGTTCTGATAGGTCTTGGAGGGCGCGATCGCGGTGGTATGCGCCGGGATCGTATAGCCATCCCCGCCGATCTGGATGCCCGCGCTGCCCGTGGCCGTGCCGGTGTTGAAGGGTGAGACCGTGCCGTCGGCATTCAGCTTGGTGCCCAGCGGCGTAGCGCCATTATAGAGCTTGCCATAGGTCGAGGCCGAGGAAATCAGTACATTGCCGGCCTGCTTGTACGGGTTGAGCGAGCCGCCCGGCGAACAGGCGGTGGCATCAGACGTGGTGTTGACGCAGCCCGGCGTCGATCCGACCCAGGCATAGCCGTTCTGGCCCGCCTTGCGCGCATCGCGCAGCATGCCGTCATTGTTGTAATATTCAGCCGAGAGCAGCAGATGGCCGCGGTCGCCCGCGAATTTGGTGCCAAAGGCCAGACCGATGCGCTGGTTGTTATTGTCGCCGCGCTGTGATGTGCCCGCCTGAAGATTGCCCTTCAGGCCCACGAACTTCTTGTCGAGCACGAAGTTGACGACGCCCGCCACCGCGTCCGAACCCCACGCCGCCGAAGCGCCGCCCGTCACCACGTCCACGCGCTGAACCAGCAGGTTGGGGATGACGTTGGTGTCGATGGTGCCGATATATTCGGTGGGCGCCACGCGCACGCCATCGACCATGATAAGGGTACGCAGCGGCCCCTTGGGGTTGGCCGTGGGCGTGCCCAGACCGCGCAGGTTGAGGATATTGCCATGGATCGGAATGGCCGAGAAATTGTTCGCCGACTTGCCCGGCCCCAACGAGTTCTGGAAATTGGGCAGTTTGTTGAGCGCATCGGGAATATTGGTCGGCGTGGCCTTGGCCAGTTCTTCGGCCGAGGCGACCGTCACCGGCGTGGGCGCGGTATAGCCGTCGCGCACGATGCGCGTGGCGGTGACGATGATGTCGGCGGCTTTGGGTTCATCGGCGGCGCTGGCGGCCCCCGGAAACGCGGCGGCCAGCGCCGTCCCGGCCAACAATACGGACATGGTATGAATTCGCATCCCAACCTCCCATAAAAGCCCGCGAAGTCCAACGCCTCGCTTTTTGCCCTATGTTGCAGAATTTGTAGGCCGGAGAATTTTGCCAGTCAATGCAAATTTGCATCCCTATGCACAATCATCGAGGCTGACGGATAAATATCACAACGCGCGCCAGCCCCATGAAATCGGGAGATATTTACACAGCCCCCCGGTTTACTCCGCCCGCGCGGCCAGCAAACGGCGCACGCCTGCACAGCCATGGGCAAAAAATCCCGCTGCGAGAATCAGGCCGGACACCACCAGAGCCACCATCGAAAGCCCGACTTTGGCCGGGTCGCCCAACACTTTGTCGGTAACAAAGCCGACAAGGAACGTGCCCAGCGCCATGCCGATCAACCCGGTCATCAGCACGAAAATCGCCGTCACCCGGCCGCGCAAGG
The DNA here is from genome assembly GCF_012275515.1 of Novosphingobium sp. SG707. Classification (GTDB taxonomy): domain Bacteria; phylum Pseudomonadota; class Alphaproteobacteria; order Sphingomonadales; family Sphingomonadaceae; genus Novosphingobium. The sequence goes on along the minus strand of NZ_JAAZQL010000013.1, from coordinate 46,817 downwards.
CAGTAGGCGTGACAAGTTGCACCGAGGCGGGGCCCATCGACGAGGTCGAATGAATGCAGGTCATATAAAGGCCGAACAGCACAACCGTGGCATAGGGATTGCTGACCAGATAGGCCGCCACTGCCAGCGGCCCAGCCAGCACCAGCGTGATCAGGCACCAGCGCAGATGCGCATCGCGATAGCCAGCATTATACAACCGATCCACCACCCAACCATGCACCGGCAGGCTGAGCGCGGCGAGCAATTGCGCCACGCCCATCGCCAGTCCGATCTGGCCCGGTTTCCAGCCATGGACTCGGGTGAGGAAGGTCGGGCTCCAGATCTGCAGCGCGATGGTGACGGTATAGACGAAGCCGATGCCGAAGATGATGCCGCTGAAACAGCGCGGATAGGTCATGATGAAGCGCCAAGCCTCGCGATAGCCTTCGAGCGCGGAGACGGCGGCCTGCTGGCGGCGGGGCGGTTCGGGGAAAAGGAAGACGAGGAAGGCGAAGGCCATGCCCGGAATGCCGGTGATGACAAAGGCCTGCTGCCAAGGAGCGAAATGACCCATCATCGGCCAGTGCGAAATGCCGCCTTCCAGCACAAAGCCGACCAGCGGCCCGCCCAACAGAAAGACGATGCCCGCCCCCATCACCCCGCCCATGACAAACACCGCCATGGCCAGCGACAAGCGCGAGGGCGGGAAACTGTCGCCGATGATCGAATAGGCGCCGGTGGTATAGCCCGCCTCACCCGCGCCGACGAGCGCCCGCGAGGCCATCAATAGGCCAAAGGCCCCGGCAAAGCCGCAAGCCCCCGCCCCCGCGCTCCACAGCAGGATGCAGAAGAACAGCACCCAGCGGCGGCTGTAACGATCCAGCATCAGCCCCACCGGAATGGCGCAGAGGCAGTAGAAAACCGCGAAGGCCGGACCCTGCAGCAGGCTGAATTGCGTGTCGGAAAGGTGGAGACCCTGCTTGATCGGTTCGACCATCAGCGCCATCAGATAGCGGTCCGCCAGCGAGCGGATATACAGCACGAAAAGGATCGCCACCGTCAACCATGCCATGGGCGCGCGCGGATAGATCGGGCCTTCGGCCACATTTGCGTCAGACACGAAAACTCTCCCATGAGGCCTTATGGACGGCACAATAAATGCACCTTCGTGCAATTTTTAAATCAGGTCAACGTTTAACGCAGATCAACAGCCGCGAAACTGTGGGCGGCGTTTTTGGCGAAAGGCGCTGACGCCCTCGCGGTAGTCCTGGGTATGGCCAAGGCGGCGCTGGCCATCGCGCTCAATGTCGAGCTGGGCGTCGAAATCGCGGGCCCAGCTTTGCCGAATCGCATCACGCGCGGCCATGATCCCCTGCGTCGGCGCGGCGGCCAGCGAGGAGACCAGCGCGTCGACATGCTCGATAAAATCCTCGTCGGGCGCGCATTGCCAGATCATGCCCCATTCCTGCGCGCGGGCGGCGGTGATGCGCTCGCCCGTCATCGCCATGCCCAGCGCGCGAGGCTGGCCGATCAGGCGGGGCAGCAGCCAGCTCATTCCGCAATCAGGCATCAGACCGATCCTGGCGAAGGAAAGGATAAAGCTGGCCGATTGCGCGGCGATCACCATATCGCCCATCAACGCCAGCGCCGCCCCCGCCCCCGCCGCCACACCATTGACCGCGCAGACGAGCGGCACCGGCAAACGCGCCAGACGCCGGATCAACGGATTATAGCGCTGCTCGATGCTCTCACCCAGATCAAGCGGCCCTTCCTGTTCGACCGGCCTTTCACCCAGATCCTGCCCCGCGCAAAAGCCGCGCCCCGCCCCGGTCAGCAGAACCACCCGGAGATCCGCGCAGGCCTCGATCTCGTCGAGAATTTCGGCCAGCCTTTGATGCATCCCCACCGTAATCGCATTCAACTGATCCGGGCGGTTGAGGACGATGCGTGCGATGCCATCCTCCAGGGCAAAGAGGACGCAGGTTTGGGAATCGCTCATGAAAGGCAGCCTCTTTGGAATCGGGCGCGCCACTTTGTGTGCGCCCCATCAAAATTGCACTACGGTACAGTTACGTTATTCCATGAAGCTGTCAATCGGCGGCATTCGCATATCAATTATATGACTATATTTCATTATTTTATGACACTAGAATCCAAAAGCTCCCGCCCTGAAACCTTACCAAAGGCGCAGATTTCGCCCCGGCGATGAATGAAAATTTTATCTCAATTCTGCCCTGCAATGCAAAATATCACTAGCCTAGCGTCTCCGCATCGCTTACAGATCAACATCGAAGCAGAGCCGGCCGCGACCGGCCCCGAAACAGATTCACAACAAAAACCGGGCGGGATGATGGAAGACCAGCAATTCAGACAGGAGGTCCGCGATTGGCTATCCGCCAACTTCCCGCCGGCACTGACAGGCGTGAACGGGCTGATCTTTCAGGGTGATGCCCATGCCGCCGCCGCCAGCAAGGATTTTCAGGCCTGGCGCAAAGCGATGGCCGACAAAGGCTGGGGCACGCCGACATGGGATAAAGCCTATGGCGGGGCCGGACTTTCACCCGCGCAGGCCAAGATCATCGCGCAGGAATTGTCCGCCATCGGCGCGTTCAACCCGATCCGTTCCTATGGCACGATGATGCTGGGCCCGACGCTGCTGGAATTCGGGACGGAGGAGCAACGGCTGCAACATCTGCCCCGCATTTCCACCCATGAACTGCGCTGGTGTCAGGGTTTTTCCGAGCCGGGCGCGGGATCCGACCTTGCCTCGCTGCAAATGAAATGCGTCGATGCGGGCGACCATTGGGTGGTGTCGGGCCAGAAGATCTGGACCTCGGGCGCCGATCAGGCCGACTGGTGCTTTGCCCTTGTGCGCACCGACACCAGCGTCAAACATGGCGGCATCAGCTTCCTGTTGATCGACATGAAATCGCCCGGCGTCGAGGCGCGTCCGATTGTCCTCATCAGCGGATCGACCCATTTCTGCGAAGTTTTCTTCAACGATGTGAAAGTGCCCAAGGGCAATCTGGTCGGCGCGGTCAATCAGGGCTGGAACATCGCCAAGCGCCTGCTGCAATTTGAACGCTCCAGCCTGTCCGAGGTCAAGACCGATGTGACCCCGCTGGCCCCCATCGCCCATGCGATGCTGGGTACGGATGAGGAGGGGCGGATTGCGGATGTGGATGCGCGCGCGCGCATTGTCCATAATGCCATGCGCCATACGGCCTATCTGCAAACCGTGCGCAGGTTTAACGAGGAGGCGCGCAACGGCGGCCCCGGCAATGGCGTCTCGACGCTGAAAAACCTGTGGTCGGGCATTGTCCAGCGCCGCGCCGAATTGCTGGTCGAGGTGCTGGGGGCCGATGGCCTTGGCTGGTCGGGCGATGCCTATCCGGCCGATGCGCGCGAGGCCACCCGCGCGCTGCTGCATTCCAAAGCCTTCTCGATCTATGGCGGCAGCTACGAAATCCAGAACAACATCACGGCCAAGCGCTCGCTCGGCCTGCCGGATCGCTGAGGGGGACGCGCGCGATGGCCGTGTTGAACGAAGAACAGACCATGCTCAAAGACATGGTGTCGCAATGGGTCCGCGACCGGATGCCGGTGAGCGTGGCGCGGGGCCTGTATGACCACAGCGGCGGCGGACGCAAGGACGCCACCACCGGCTTTGACGCCGACGCCTATGGCGAAGCGGCGGCCATGGGCTGGAGCGGCATCCTCGTCCCCGAGGCGCATGGCGGCAGCGATTTCGGCGCTTTCAGCCTCGGCTTCGTGCTGGAGGAATTGGCGCGCACGCTCTCGCCCCTGCCTTTGCTCAGCAGCGCGATGATTGCGGTCAGCGCTTTGCGCCTTGGCGGAAATGCTGCGCAGCAAAGCGCATGGCTGCCGGGTCTGGCCGATGGTTCGATTATCGGCGCGCTGGCGGTGGACGAAGGGGCGCATCATGCGCCGGAGGCCCTCGCACTGACCGCCACGCGGGTTGCGAATGGCTGGCGTCTCGATGGCGTCAAACGCCCGGTGGCCGATGGCATGGGGGCGGACCTGTTCATCGCGGCCGCCTGCGGGGAGGACGGCACCATGCTGTTCCTCGCCCCCGCCGATGCCGCCGGTTTGACCCGCGAACCGCTCGACCAGATCGACGCGCGCCGCCCGGCCTTGCTGCGCTTTGACGGCGTAGTGCTGGCCGATGATGCGGTTCTGGGCTATGGCAATGCCCTCCTGTCCGCCATCCTCGACCGCGCCTATGTGGGACAGGCTGCCGAATTGCTCGGCCTTGCCACGCAGGCGTTTGAAACCACGCTGGATTATCTCAAAACCCGCGTCCAGTTCGGACAATTGATCGGATCGTTTCAGGCGCTGCAGCATCGCGCCTCGGAGATGTTCGGGGAATTGCAATTGACCCGTTCGGCGGTTGAGGCTGCGCTGGCCGCGATTGACGCCGATGATCCGCAATTGTCCTCGCTCGCCTCGCTGGCCAAGGCGATGGCCAATGAAACCGCCCATCGCATCACATGCGAAATGGTGCAGTTGCACGGCGGCATCGGCATGACACATGAGCATGACGCGGGCCTCTATCTCAAACGGTCCCGCGTGGCCGAACAGGCCTATGGTTCCTCCTCTTTCCACCGCGAACGCTGGGCGCGCCTCAACGGATATTGAACGATGCAATCGCGAGAGATTCACCTCATCCGCCGACCCGTTGGAGCGCCGGTGGCCCAGGATTTTGCGCTTGTCGCGCGCGACGTGCCGCCCCCCGCCCCCGGCGAGGTGCAGGTGCGCAACCTGTTCATGGCGGTCGATCCGGCCATGCGCGGGCGGATGAGCGATGCGCGCAGTTACGTCCCGCCCTTCGCGCTGGACGCGCCGATGGAGGGGCCAGCGATTGGCGAGGTTATCGCCTCGAACCACGCGGATTTCAAACCCGGCGATCTGGTCTTCTCCCGCCTTGGCTGGCGCGAGGTGTTAAACGCCCCCGCCGCCGTGCTGGAGCATCGTGACCGCCATGCCCTGCCCCCTTCCGCCTATCTGGGCTTTGCCGGATCGACGGGCCTGACCGCCTATGCCGGGCTGATCCGCATTGCCGCCTTGCGCGAAGGCGATGTGGTGTTTGTTTCGGCGGCATCGGGCGCGGTGGGTTCAATCGCCTGCCAGATCGCGCGGATCAAGGGCTGCAAGGTCATTGGCGCAGCGGGCGGAGCGCGCAAAAAAGCCTTCCTGCTCGACACGGTGGGCGTCGATGCGGCGATTGATTACAAGGCCGAACCCAACCTGACCAAGGCGCTGGCTCGCGAGGTGAAAGCCTTGGGCGCCAAGGGCATCGACGTCAATTTCGAGAATGTCGGCGGCGATCACCTTCAGGCTGCGCTAGCTCTGGCCAATAAGCATGCGCGCTTCGCTATCTGCGGCATGATCTCGCAATATAATGTCACCGATGCGCCCACGGTGCCCAAAAACCTGACCATGCTGATGACCAAGAGCATCCGCATGGAGGGCTTCATCGTGCTGGATCACAAGGATCTGGAGCCGCAATTCCTGTCCGACATGATCGCCTGGCACAAGGCGGGCCTGATCCGTCAGGCCGAGACGGTGCATGAAGGCATCGAAAACGCGCTGACCGCCTTCAACGGTCTCTTCAGCGGCGACAATCTGGGCCGCACGTTGGTCAAGCTGGGGGAACCGGCCCATGTATGATCTGCTGAAAGGCCTGCGCGTGGTCGAGGGCGCGGCCTTTATCGCCGGGCCTTCCGCCGGGCTGCATATGGCGCAGATGGGCGCGGAAGTGATCCGTTTCGACGCCATCGGCGGCGGGCCGGACTATCGCCGCTGGCCGCTCGCCCCCGATGGCTCCAGCCTCTATTGGGAGGGCCTCAACAAGGGCAAGAAGAGCATCGCGCTCGACCTTGGCCGCCCGGAAGGGCGCGAACTGGCTGTGGCGCTGGCCACCGCGCCGGGGGATCAGGGCGGCGTGTTCCTGACCAATTATCCGGTGAAGGGTTTCCTGAGCCACGAGGCGCTGAAGATCCGGCGCGAGGATATCATCACCGTGCGCGTGATGGGCTGGGCCGATGGCTCGCCTGCGGTGGATTACACGATCAACGCCGCCGTGGGCGTGCCGCAGATGACGGGGCCAGCGGACGATGACCGTCCGGTCAATCATGTCCTGCCCGCATGGGATCTGCTGGGCGGGGCCTATGCGGCCTTTGCGGCGGCCTCGGCCCTGTTGCGGCGGCGCGCTTCGGGCGTGGGCGCGGAAATCCGCGTGCCTTTGTCCGACCTTGCCGCCAGCAGCCTCTCGCATCTGGGCCAGGTGGCCGAGGTGCTGGCCGGCGGCGACCGGCCCCGGATGGGCAATGATCTGTTCGGCGCCTTTGGCCGCGATTTCGTCACCGCCGATGGACAGCGCCTGATCGTGGTGGCCATTACCCCGCGCCAATGGACGGGCCTGCTCAAAGTGCTGGACCTGTCCGAGGCGGTGGGCGCCATTGAGGCCGCGCTGGGCGTCAGCTTTGCCCGCGACGAGGGCGCGCGTTTCACCCATCGCGCCGCGCTTTTCCCCCTGTTCGAGGCCGCCTTTGCCCGGCGCGATGCGCAAGCGTTGAAGCCCGCCTTTGACGCGGGCGGCGTGACATGGGGCCAATATCAAAGCCTGCATCAGGCCGTGACCCAAGACCCGCGCCTGTTCACCACCAATCCGCTGTTCCAATCGCTAACCCACCCCAGCGGCCTGACCTATCCCGCCTCCGGCCCCGCCGCGACATTGGCCGATGAAGCGCGCGGCCCCCTCGCCCCTGCACCCCGACTTGGCCAGCATACCGATGAGGTTTTGGCGCAGGTTCTGGGGCTGGATGGCGGCGCCATCGGGCGGCTGCATGATGAAGGACTGGTGGCATGAGCATTGCCGAAGACGATCTGGCGCATTGGCGCACATGGATCGGGCGCGAGGAAGTCCGCCATGAGGTGCTGGACCCGCAAGCGCTGCGCCGCTTTGCCGCCGCGATTGGCGAGAGCCTTGATGTCGAGGCGCATCAGCCCTCGCTCGCCCATTGGGCCTTTTTCCTGCCCATCGCGGCGGCCGATCAGATCGGCCCGGATGGCCATCCCAAGCGCGGGGGCTTCATGCCGCCGATTTCCCTGCCCCGGCGCATGTTCGCGGCGGGGCGGATGGAATTTGGCGCAGCGCTGACCTTGGGCCAGCCCGCCACCCGCCGCTCGACCATCCGCGACCTGCAATACAAATCCGGGCGCAGCGGCGACCTGATCCTGCTGCAGGTCGAGCACACCATCGAACAGGCGGGCCAGATCCGCGTTACCGAGCGGCAAACCATCGTCTATCGCGATGCGGGCGCGGCCACGCCCGCGGTGGTCCCCACCGACGTGCCGCCCGCTGCCGAGGACGCGATCTGGAACCCCACCAGCGTCGATCTCTTCCGTTTTTCCGCCGTCACCTTCAACAGCCACCGCATCCATTACGACCTGCCCTATGCGCAGGGCGAGGAAGGTTATCCGGGCCTTGTCGTGCATGGGCCGTTTACCGCCACGCGCCTGTTTGCCCATGCCTGTCGCCATGGCCCGCGCCCGCACGCCTATGCCTTTCGCGCGGTGGCGCCGATGTTCTGCGGCGCGCCCATCATCCTGCGTGAGGCCGCGCCGGGCCAACTGGCCGCAATCCGCGCGGACGGGGCCGACGCGATGCTGGCCGGCGTCGAATATTGAGCTTCCCTTTCAACCCATGAGGAGTTTCACCCGTGGACGCAGAAACCTTTGAAATGCTGCGCGACACCGTCCGCCGCTTTGTCGACGAACGGTTGATCCCGGCCGAAGACGCGGTGGAAGAGGCCGATGCTGTCCCCGCCGAAATCATCGACCAGATGCGCGAAATGGGTCTTTTCGGCATTTCCGTGCCCGAGGAATTTGGCGGTCTTGGCTGCACCATGGCCGAGGAAGCGGGCCTGATCCGCGAGCTGACCCGCGCCTCGATCGTGTTTCGCAGCGTGATCGGCACGACCGTGGGCATCGGCAGCCAGGGCATCGTCATGGACGGAACGCCCGAGCAGAAAGCCGAATGGCTGCCCAAATTCGCCACCGGCGAGGCCATCGCCAGCTTTGGCCTGACCGAGCCGGATGCCGGATCGGATGCGGCATCCTTGCGCACCATCGCCATCCGCGAGGGCGACCATTACCGCATCAACGGCACCAAGCGCTATATCACCAACGCCCCGCGCGCCTCGGTCTTTACCCTGATGGCGCGCACCGATCCGGACAATAAGGGCGCAGGCGGCATTTCCGCCTTCATCCTGCCCGCCAACACGCCGGGCATTTCGCTGGGCAAGCCGGACAAGAAGATGGGCCAGAAGGGCGCGGTCACCACCGATGTCATCCTTGAGGATGTGATCGTGCCCGCCAGCGCCATCATCGGCGGCGTGCCGGGCATGGGTTTTAAAACCGCGATGAAGGTGCTGGACCGGGGCCGCATCCATATTGCCGCCGTGGCGCTGGGCATGTGCGACCGGCTGATCGGCATGGCCTTGCAATATGCGATGGAGCGCAAGCAATTTGGCCAGCGCATCGCCAATTTCCAGCTGATGCAGGCGCTGCTGGCCGATATGAAGGTCGATATGCTGACCACCGAGGCGCTGATGAATTCGGTCGCGGCGCGGTTCGATGCGGGCGAGAAGGTCAGCCTTGAATGCTCCGCCCTCAAATATCACGCCAGCGAAGCGGTGGGCCGGGTGGCCGACCGCGCAGTGCAGATCTTTGGCGGCGCGGGCTATATGGCCGAGTACAAGGTCGAACGCTTCTATCGCGATGTGCGCCTGCTGCGCATTTACGAAGGCACCAGCCAGATCCAGCAAACCATCATCGCCAAGGCGATGATCCGTCAGGCCGAACAGGCCTGAGCGGGAGGGAGAGTTTACCATGCGCAGAGCCGCGATTGTCGCCCCCATCCGCACCGCCGTCGGCAAATATGGCGGGTCGCTGAAATCCATCTCAGCGGGCGATCTGGGCGCCATTGTCATCAAGGCGTTGATGGAGCGCACCAAACTCGATCCCGAACGCATCGACGATGTGGTCTTTTCCCAAGGCTATGGCAATGGCGAGGCGCCCTGCATCGGGCGCTGGTCGGCGCTGGCCGCCGGATTGCCGGAAAGCATTCCGGGCGTGCAACTGGATCGCCGCTGCGGTTCGGGGCTTCAGGCTGTGATTGATGCCGCGATGCGTATCCAGACGGGCGCGGCTGATGTGGTGATCGCGGGCGGCGTGGAAAGCATGTCCAACGTCGAATATTACTCGATGGACCATCGCTGGGGGGCGCGTTCGGGCTCGACCACCATGCATGACCGTCTGACGCGCGGGCGCGTGATGTCGCAGCCGATTGCGCGCTATGGCGTGATCTCGGGCATGATCGAGACGGCTAACAATCTGGCCCGCGACTATGGCATCACCCGTCAGGAATGCGACGCCTATGCCGCGCTCAGCCATCAGCGCGCCACGGCCGCATGGGCGGCGGGCAAGTTCGACGATGAGCTTGTGCCCGTCGCCGTGCCCCAGCGCCGGGCCGATCCCATCATCTTTGCCCGCGACGAGGGCATTCGCGAGGACGCCACGGCGGAATCGCTCGCCAAGCTGCCGCTGATCGAAAAGGATGGCGTGGTCACGGCGGGCAATGCCAGCCAGCAGAACGATGCGGGCGCGGCCTGTCTGGTCGTGGCCGAGGACAAGCTGGCCGAGCTGGGGCTGGAGCCTATCGGCTGGTTCCATAGCTGGGCGGCAGCGGGCTGCGATCCTTCGCGCATGGGCATCGGGCCGGTGCCGGCGGTGGAGAAATTGTTTGCCCGCAACGGCATGGGCTGGAACGATATCGATCTGGTCGAGCTGAACGAGGCCTTTGCCCCGCAGGTTCTGGCCTGTCTCAAAGGCTGGGGCTGGAGCGCGGATGACAGCCGCAACGAGATGCTCAACGTCAATGGTTCGGGCATTTCGCTGGGCCACCCGATCGGCGCCACGGGGGGCCGCATTCTGGCCAATCTGATGCGCGAACTGCACCGGCGCAATGGCCGCTATGGCATCGAAACCATGTGCATCGGCGGCGGTCAGGGTCTTGCCGCCATTTTCGAGCGCGCCTGAACAACGCGCTTTAACGAACCGGCCATCACGCTCTCCCCGTGATGGCCGGTTTCATTTTGCCCCATTTCACTTTACCTTGGCGATGATCGCCACACCCACCAGCGTGATCCCCCCGCCCAGCGCCATCATCGCCGTGATCGGCGAATGGAAATAGAGCGCGGAAAAACAGGTCGCCAGCACCGGCGCCGCCAGCATCAGCGGCATCACCGCATTGATCGGATGGCGTTGCAGCAGCCATGCCAGCGCCCCCTGCCCCAGCACGGTCGAACCGAGGCTGGTAAAGGCGAACCAGCCCATAGCAGGCATGGGCATGGCGAACAGGCGGCCGAATTTATCCGCCTCAAACATCGCGGCAAAGGGCGCCAGCATGACCAGCCCCATCAGCCCGTTCCACGCCTGAATGGTCATCACCCCGATCCCGCCCAGCCGCCGCTGGATCAGCGCCGCCCCGCCCCAAACCATCGCCGCCCCCGCCATTACCAGCACGGCGGGCAATTCCCCGGCAATGCGCGGATCAAAGCCCAGCACCAGCACGCCGATAATCGCCAGCGCCACCCCAACCCCGCGCGCGGGCGAGAGCCTTTCCTTGAGCACAATCGCGCCCAGCAAAAGCGAGAAAGGCACGCTGAGCTGTCCCACAATCGCCAGCGCACCGACGTTGGTGGCCAAATGCAGCGCCAGATTCATCAAAAGCAGGAACAGCCCGCCATTGAGCACGCCATAGGCCGCAATCACCTTCACCCGCCCGCGCGGCAGACGAAACCACGGCGCACAGACCAGCGCCACCACCCCCATGCGCGCCGCAATCGACCACAGCGGCGAGGTGGCATCGACCACCACCTTCATCGCGATGACATTGGCCGCAAACAGCACATTGACCAGCAGCGCCACCGCCAATCCCGATGCGCCCATATGCGGGTGCTGCTGCTCCATGATCCCATCCCTTTATGATATTTGCACAAGAGTACAGGAATCTTGCCCATAAGTAAGCCGGAATTCCAGTGTTTTCATCGCAAATCCTGTTGCGCCAACGCCCATCGGCCAAAATCAAAAGTAACCCTTAGTGCAAAATATCTTGCCCTCGCGCGCGCCAGAGTCTATCGCAGGAACAACAAGTCCACAGATCAGAATCAGGACGGGAGAGACAGGCGCGTGCCCCTTATCACCACATATAACGGACATCCCGCATGAGCGCGCGCGCGCTTGATGGCGTGCGGGTGCTGGACCTGTCGCGCGTGCTGGCCGGGCCGTGGTCAACGCAGATTCTGGCCGATTTCGGCGCCGATGTGATCAAGATCGAATTGCCCGGCGCGGGCGACGATACGCGCGCTTGGGGCCCGCCCAATCTGATCGGCCCCGATGGCGCGCCCGAACTGGGCGAGAGCGCCTATTACCTCTGCGCCAATCGCAACAAGAGGTCGGCCGCAATCAATCTGGCCCATCCCGATGGCGCGGCGCTGATCCGCGATCTGGCGGCGCGGGCCGACATTATCGTGGAAAATTTCAAGGTCGGCGGGCTGAAGAAATACGGGCTGGATTATGAAAGCCTGAAGGCGATCAACCCGCGCGCGGTCTATTGCTCGATCACCGGCTTTGGCCAGACCGGGCCCTATACCAAACGCGGCGGCTATGATTTCATCGCGCAGGGCATGGGCGGCTTCATGTCGATCACCGGCGAAGAGGATGGCGGACCGCTGCGCGCGGGCGTGGCCATGGCGGACCTGTCCACCGGCATGTATGCCACCGTCTCGATCCTGGCCGCGCTGCGCCATGCCGAACGCACCGGCGAAGGGCAGCAGATCGACATTTCCCTGCTCGACACGCAAATCGCCATGCTGGCCAATCAGGGTTCGAACTGGCTGGTGGGCGGGGTCGTTCCGGGGCGGCTGGGCAATCGCCATCCCACGGTGGTGCCGTACAAGACCTTTGAAGTGGCCGATGGCGTGATGATTATCGCGGTGGGCAATGACCGACAGTTCCGCGCGCTCTGCGTCGAAATGGACGCCGCCCATCTGGCCGATGATCCGCGTTTCGCCACCAGCCGCGCGCGCCTGATCAACCGCGATGCGATTGAGGCCATCGTGCAGGATCTGGTCCGTCCCCACACGCGCAACAGCCTGATCGACCGTTTCGAGGCCTGTGGCGTGCCCTCCGGCCCGGTCAACACCATCAAGGACGTGTTCGAAGACCCCTTTATCGAAGCGCGCGGCACCGTCCACCGCTTCACGCGCGAGGATGGGGTGGAAATCCCCACTGTCACCTATCCGGGCAAGCTGTCCGCCACGCCCGCCGATTACCGCCGCCAGCCCCCCCGCGTGGGCGAGCATACCAACGAGATCCTGCGGGACTGGCTGCCCATGACGGAGGAGGCGCTTGATGCGCTGTCCGCCGATGGCGTCATTGCCCAGCGCAAGGCTTGAGGAGAGAATTGATGCAACTCGACACCAGCGTTTCGGCCATTGTCACCGGCGGCGCCTCGGGCCTTGGCGAGGCCACGGCGCGCGCCTTGGCGGCCAAAGGGGTCAAGGTCGCCCTGTTCGATTTCAACGAGGAAACCGGCGAAAAAGTCGCGGCCGACATCGGCGGCCTGTTCTGCAAGGTGGATGTGATCGACGAGGCCAGCGTGGATGCAGGTTTCGCCAAGGCGCGCGAGGCCCATGGGCAGGAGCGCATCCTTGTGAATTGCGCGGGCACCGGCAATGTCATCAAAACCGCCTCGCGTGACAAGGCGACCGGCGAAACCAAAGCCTTCCCCACCGACCAGTTCGAGCGGATCATCCAGATCAACCTGATCGGCACCTTCCGCTGCTGCGCCAAATCGGCGCGCGGTATGCTGGATCTCTCGCCGCTGGAGGATGGCGCGCGCGGCGTCATCATCAACACCGGCAGCGTGGCCGCAGAGGATGGTCAGATCGGCCAGGCCGCCTATGCCGCCTCCAAGGGCGGGATCGTCAGCCTGACGCTACCGATGGCGCGCGATCTGATGAACGATGGCATCCGGGTGAACTGCATCCTGCCGGGCATTTTCGACACGCCCTTGATGGCGCGCGCGGCCGATGCGGTGAAGCAATCGCTGGCCGCCAGCGTGCCCTTCCCCAAGCGTTTTGGCCGCCCGCCCGAATTTGCCGCCATGGCGCTGGCCATGATCGAGAACGATTATTGGAACGGCGAGGATGTCCGGCTGGACGGCGGCATCCGCATGGCGCCGCGTTGAGGGGGATAGAGCCGATGAGCGAGGAACCCGAATTCGTCACCTATAACGTCACCGATGGCGTGGCATGGGTGATGCTGAACCGCCCGCAATATTCCAATGCGCAGAACTATCGCCTGCTGGGCCAACTGGACGATGCGTTCAAACGCGCGGTCGAGGATGATGAGGTCAAGGTCATCGTGCTGGGCGGCGAGGGGAAGCATTTTTCCGCAGGCCACGACATCGGCACTCCCGACAAGGACAGCCACATGCCGCGCCACCGCACGACGATGTGGTGGGACCACACCAACAAGGGAGGGGCCGAGCGGCAATATGTGCTGGAGCAGGACGGCTATCTGGGCCTGTGCCGCCGCTGGCAGGAGATTCCCAAACCGATGATCGCCATGGTGCAGGGCGCGTGCATTGCGGGCGGGCTGATGCTGGCGTGGGTGTGCGACCTGATCATCGCGTCGGAGGATGCGTTCTTTCAGGACCCGGTGTTGCGCATGGCGCAGCCGGGCGTGGAATATTTCGCCCATGCGTTTGAATTGCCGCCCCGCGTGGCGCGTGAATTGCTCCTGCTGGGCCGCCGGATGCCGGCCGCGCGCGCCTATCAGTTCGGCATGGTCAACGAAATCCACCCGCGCGAAACCCTGCGCGAGGAAGTCGCCAAGATCGCCGCCGAACTGGTCGAACGCGACCGTTTCGGCATGGCGCTGACCAAGCAGGCGTTCAATTTCGTAGAGGATCTGCGCGGCAAGCGTCAGGCGATGGATGGCGTGTTCCACATGCACCATCTGGCCCATGCGCATAATCAATTGATGACGGGCCATCTTGTCGGCGGGCTTGACTCCAAGGCGATGGCGGCGGCCAACAAGAAGCAGGCGGGGGATAAGGAATGACGCTTATTCTGCCGGGGCTGACCGCCCTGCTTTCCCAGGCGGCGGATGCGGCAGCGGCTTTTGTCGCCCATGCCCAGCCGCAGGTGAAGGCCCGCATCGCCACGCCCGAGGGCAAGGTGGACCGTGTTGCCGCCGATGTAGAGCAGCATATCGTCCATGGCTTTGGCTGGTATGCCTCCTATGCCGAATTGCTGCGCGAGGTTTCCACATGGGCCGCCGCGCTGGAGCAGGCCGGGGAATTTACCGAGGTCGAGGCCCTGCTCGCCCAATTGCTGTTTGCCGAATATGGCGCGCAGATGCGCGGCGGCATCGCGATGAATCAGGGCGAGGTGATCCGCCCTGCTGACCTCTGCGATCATGCCGATGCGCTCGACGCCCCCGCCCTGACCCGCCTGATCCGCGAGGGCGGGACGCAAGAGGTCAAAACCGCCATCGCGCGCCACCTAATGGATGCGCGCGGGCGGGTGACTTTGGAAAATTGCGGGCTCGATGAAACGCTCACCCTGATCCGCGATCAATTCTTTGCCCTCTCGAATGACAAGGTCGCGCCCCATGCTCACGAATGGCATTTGAAGGACGAATTGATCCCCATCGAACTGGTCGACGAACTGGGCGAGATGGGCGTGTTCGCCATGACCATCCCTGAGGAATTCGGCGGGCTGGGCATGGGCAAGACCGCGATGTGCGTGGTGTCCGAAGAATTGTCGCGCGGGTGGATCGGGGTCGGCTCGCTGGCCACGCGGTCCGAAATCGCCGCCGAACTGATCCTGACCGGCGGCACGTTGGAGCAGAAGCAGCATTGGTTGCCGCAAATCGCCAGCGCGGCGATCCTGCCCACCGCCGTGTTTACCGAGCCGGACACGGGTTCGGATCTGGGTTCTTTGCGGACCCGCGCCACGCTGAACGGCGAGGAATACAGCATCAGCGGCAACAAGACATGGATCACCCATGCCGCCCGCGCCGATGTGATGACGCTGCTGGTGCGCACCAATCCGGAAACGCGCAACCACAGCGGTCTGTCGATGCTGATCGCGCCTAAAATGCGCGGCGATGAGGCCAACCCCTTCCCCAGCCCCGGCATGAGCGGGGGCGAGATCGGCGTGATCGGCTATCGCGGCATGAAGGAATACGAAATCGGCTTCGACGATTTCCGCGTCCCCGCCGAAAACCTGCTGGGCGGGGTCGAGGGGCAAGGCTTCAAGCAATTGATGGCCACGTTTGAAAGCGCGCGCATCCAGACCGCCGCGCGCGCCATCGGCGTGGCGCAGGCCTCGCTCGACGTGGGCCTTGCCTATGCGATGGACCGCAAGCAATTCGGGCGCCCGATCATCGAATTCCCCCGCGTGGCCAACAAGCTGGCGATGATGGCGGCGGAAATCATGGGCGCGCGCCAGCTCACCTATTTCGCCGCCCGCCGCAAGGACGAAGGCAAGCGATGCGACCTTGAAGCCGGCATGGCCAAGCTGATCGGTGCGCGCGTGGCTTGGGCGGCGGCGGACAATGCCTTGCAGATCCACGGCGGCAACGGTTTCGCCATGGAATATGTCGTCAGCCGCCTGCTGGCCGATGCGCGGATTTTGAACATCTTTGAAGGCGCGGGCGAGATTCAGGCGCAGGTGATTGCGCGGCGGTTGCTGGATGGCGGGAATTGAAGAAAGGGTTTTAGGTGCGAGGGTCTAGACCCTCGCGCTCCCGTTACTGTCTGCGTTGCGTGTTGTGTTCAGCGTTTTGTGTCGGACGCGGCGTTGAAATGATAAAGCCTGCGGCGCGGAGAGGGGTGCCCTTACCGCGCCGCAGGCTTTCATTATTCCACCCACCAAGGCGGCCATTTCACCCATTAACGGGATTGCAAAGGGGCCAAGCCCCTTTGCCCGCCGGAGGCAAACTCCCCTTCTTACAACCTCTCCACAATCGTCACATTGGCCATCCCGCCCGCCTCACACATGGTCTGCAAGCCATAACGCCCCCCGGTCGAATGCAGGGCACTGACAAGGGTCGCCATCAACTTCGCACCCGACCCGCCCAAAGGATGCCCCAGCGCGATCGCCCCGCCATGCACATTCATCCGCGCCGTATCGGCACCCAGCGCCTGCGCCCAAGCCAAAGGCACCGGGGCAAAGGCCTCGTTGACTTCATAGAGGTCGATGTCTCCGATCCCCATACCCGCCTTGGCCAGAGCGCGCTGGGTGGCCGGGATCGGGGCTTCGAGCATGATGACGGGATCATGGCCAAGGACGGTCATCTGATGGATGCGGGCCAAGGGCTTCAACCCCAAAGCCTTCAGCCCCCGTTCGTTGACCACCAGCACCGCTGCCGCGCCGTCGCAGATCTGGCTGGCATTGGCCGCGCTGATGACGCCGCCCTCGGTCAGCAATTTGACGCTGCTGATCTTTTCGAGGCTGGCATCGGCGCGGATGCCTTCGTCGGTCTTGTGGATCACCGTCTCACCTTCGGGCGTGACCACTTCCAGCGGGATGATTTCGGCGTCAAACTTGCCCTCTGCTGTCGCGGCGGCGGCGCGGCGATGACTTTCCAGCGCATAGGCATCCAGCACATCGCGCGTCAGGCCATATTTCTTGGCCAGCATTTCGGCCCCGCCAAACTGGCTGAAGGGCGTGTCGGGATAGCGCGCCTCGATGCCGGGGCTGCGGTATGTGCCGAAACCATGCTTGGCCGCCAGCGTCCAGGGCAGGCCCATCGGCACGCGGGTCATGCTCTCGACGCCCGCCGCGATCACCACGTCCATCACCCCCGCCATGACCGTGGCGGCGGCAAAGTGGACGGCCTGCTGGCTCGATCCGCATTGGCGGTCAACATGCGTGCCGGGCACCGATTCGGGCAATCCGCCCGCCAGCACCGCGTTGCGGGCGATATTGGCGCCCTGCTCACCGCCAGGGCAGGCGCAGCCCATGATGACATCCTCGACCAGCGCGGGATCAACCCCCGCCCGGTCGATCAAACCGGCCAACACCCGCCCGGCCAGATCCGCCGGATGCACCCCGGCCAGCCGCCCGCCGCGCTTGCCCCCGGCCGAACGCGCCACGGCCACGATATAGGCTTCCGCCATGCCTCATCCTCTCTTTATGAATCTATACTGTGATGCAGAATTATAGGCATTCCAGCCCGGATCACACAAGCCAATTATGCCCTTGAGAGCAAAATAGGAAGATCCTCCGGCACATCCAGATCGCGCGCCAGCCCCTCGCGCCGGATCACCCGGCAGCCCAGCCCGGCGCGCGCCGCCTCGCGCTCATGCGCGGCGCGGCTGCCCGGTCCAAAGCGCAGGGCAAGGATCGCGGGATGGGCCAGATAGAGCGCATTGGTCCCCTGCCCCGCCGTGTCGGTGGCGATCATCACCGAGACACCCATCGGCGGCGCCAGCATCACACGCAAATCCTGCGCGTCCAGCAAGGGCAGATCCGAACTGACGATCAGCACCGGCGCGCGCGCCATCCGGTCCAGTTCCAGCAAGGCCTGCGCCAGCGCCGGATTATGCCCCGCCCATGTCTCGCGCAGCGCCATCGCGCCCGCGCCGCGCGCCTGCGCCAGCGCATCCTCGTCGCGGCTGACCACCAGCACATCGGCAACCTGCTTCGCCTGCCCCAGAACATGGGCAAACAGCCGCCGCGCCAAAGCCTCGCGCGCGGCCTCATCCATCACGCCCGCCAGCCGCGACTTACCCTGCGCAAAGGGTTTGACCGGGATCAGGATGACCGGCCGCGCCATCGCCTCAATCCGCCAGCTTGCGGGCAAAGCCCAGCACTTCACGCGCCAGCCTTGCCTGATCCGCCGGGTCGCGCATCAACGTGTCGGTCGCGCAGACCACCACGCCATCAAGCGCCCCGGCATCCGCGCTGTCCACCATCAACCCGTCGATCAGCCCGGCATATTGATCCGCCACCGCGCCGGGTGTCGTGCCAAGGCCCAGTTCGCCCATGATCTTGGCCGCCGGCCCCTTGATCGCTTGCCCCGCAATAAAGGGCGAGAGCGCCACGGCAGGCACCCGCCGCCCCATCAACGCATCGCGCACCCCCGGCACCGACAGGATCGGCGCAATCGAAAGGATCGGGTTGGAAGGGCAAAAGACAATCGCCTCCAGCCCCGGATCGGCCAGAGCGGCGGCAAAACCCTGCGCCATCTGCGCCCGCTCCGCCCCGTCGAAACGGATCGCGCGGAACACCGGCGCGCATTGCCGCCGCACGAAATAATCCTGAAAGGCCAGATCGCCCTCGTCAGTCGAGATAATCGTGCGCACCGGATCATCGCTCATCGGCACGAGCCTTTGGCCAATGCCCAGCGCCGCCGTCATCCGCGCCACCACCGCCGAGAGGCTTTGCCCCCCGCGCAAAGCCTGCGTGCGCAAAACATGCGTGGCCAGATCGCGATCGCCCAGCGCAAACCATGTCTCTCCGCCCAGCTTGCCCGCCATGTCCATAAAGGCCCATGTCTCGCCGGTGACGCCCCAGCCCTTTTCGCGGTTGTTCATCCCCGCCAAGGCATAGGTGACCGAATCGATATCGGGGCAGATGGTCAGGCCCATATGTTCAAAATCATCGCCGGTGTTGACCGCGATGGTCAATTCGCCCGCAGGCAAGACCGCCGCTAGCCCCGCCGCCAGTTTGGCCCCGCCGACCCCGCCCGCTATTGCCAATATGCTCATGGGAACAGATCCATTTCCGGCGTGCGGATCAGCTCCGCCGCCTTGCCTTCACGCCGACCATAGGCCACCCCGCGCAGCAGCACGATGGGCGATCCTTCCGCCGCCTGCCCCATGGCAAGCGAAGCCGCCGCCGCCACCTCATCGGCAAGGCCCAACTCGCTGGTCGCCAGTTCGCGACCATAGAGATCGGGCGTGCCGCGCAGGTCGAGCAGCCCCGCCATGCCAGCGCAGCCGATGGCCACCCCGCATGTGCCATTGCGCCACGCCCGGCCGAAACTGTCGATGATGACCACCGCCACATCGGCGCCGGTCGCATGCCGCAATGCGCCACGGATCGCCGCCGCGCTCGCGTCGGGGTCCAGCGGGAGCAGCAGCGCCACAGGCTCCTCGCCCTGATCGACATTGGATTGATCGATCCCGGCATTGGCCAGCACAAAACCCAGCCGATGCCGCACGATCAGCACCCCGCGCCGCACCCGCATCACCCGGTCGGTTTCCGACAGGATCAGTTCGACCAGCCGCGCATCCTTGTCGCAGCGGGTGGCCAGATCCTGCGCCGCAAACGAGGGCCGGACCCCTGATAACGGGATCGCACGCCCCTCGGCCTTGGACACGATCTTTTGCGCCAGCACGATGATGTCGCCATCGCGCAAGGCCAGCCCGCCTGCGCCCAGCGCATCAAGGATCACCCGCCCCAGATCGTCGCCCGGCGCGACCAGCGGCACGCCGGGCAAGGCATGGATCGAGAGAGTAGGTGCGCCCATGGGATCTTATACACCCGTAATCCGGATGCCCGCGCCCGGCACCTTATACCGCCGGTTGAGCGCGATCAGCACCGAGGTCAGCCCCTCGGCAACAATCGAATTGCACAGGGGGCCGGCATACCATGCGCGCAGGCCGATTTCCTGCGCCAGCGCCACCACCTCATCGCCCGCCGCGCCATCATCGGCGCAGACCAGAACGTCGCATTCGATCTCTTCGTCCAGCTTGGTCAGGTGATGGGCCGAAATGTTCTGGAAGGCCGAAACCACCCGGACGCCCTCGCCCAGCATCTTCTGCACCGCCTCGACCGCCGATCCGCCCTCGGGAATATGCACCCGGCTGACCTTGGGCGGGACCAGCGGCACGGTCACGTCGATCAGGATCTTGCCCGCAAGGCCAGCGGCAACCTCCTGCACCGTGGCCTGCTGCGCGGCATAGGGCACCGCCAGCACCACAATATCGGCCGCAGCGGCGGCATCGACATTGGCCATGCCCGACACATTCTCACCGCCCAGCGTGGCATTCATCGCCGCCGCACTCTCGCCCGCGCGCTCGGCGCTGCGGCCGCCGATGATGACGCGGTGCCCCTTGTGCGCCCAGCGCAGCGCCAGCCCGCCGCCTTCCTTACCCGTGCCGCCCAGAACGGCGATGGTTGCCTTATCCTGCATGTTCAAACCTCTCTGTTTTATCATTGGCCCCCTCGCGCTTCTTGCGCGGCGGGGTCTGGATCATCGGGGTCAGCGCCTCGGCGTTCAGCCCGCGCTGGTGAGTTTCCTGCGCCACCGCGCCATAGGCGGTGCTGCGCTGCACCGGCACGCGCCCGATACTGCGAATCAAGGCTTCCATCGCCTCGGGCGGCATTTCCTGCCCATGGGCGGCGCCCGCCGCGCGGCTGATGCTTTCATTCATCAACGTGCCGCCCAGATCATTGGCGCCCGAATTGAGGCAGGCCTTCACCCCCTCCTCGCCCAGTTTCACCCAACTGGTCTGGATCGAATCGATGCGGCCGTTGAACACCAATCGCGCCACGGCATGCATCAGGCGCACCTCGCGGAAGGTCGGGCCATGGCGGGCCTGTCCCTTGATCGCCATCGGCGCCTCCATATGGATGAAGGGCAGAGGCACGAATTCGGTAAAGCCCCCGGTACGCTCCTGAAGATCGCGGATGCGGATCAGGTGGCGCGCCCAGTGATGCGGGGTTTCGACATGGCCGAACATGATCGTCGCGGTGGTCTTGAAGCCCACGCGATGCGCCGTCTCGATCACCTCCAGCCATTCGTCGGTGGTCAGCTTGTCGGGGCAGATAACATCGCGCACCTCATCGTCGAGAATCTCGGCCGCCGTGCCCGGCAGGGTATCGAGGCCAGCCTCTTTCAGCGCGCGCAGATAGCCTTCGAGCGACAGGTTCGACGCCTTGGCCCCCTGCGACACCTCCAGCGGGGAAAAGGCATGGATATGCATTTCCGGCACCGCCGCGCGGACCGCCTTGGCCAGATTGATATAGGTCTCGCCGGTGTAATGCGGATGGATACCGCCTTGCAGACAGACCTCAGTGGCCCCGCGCGCCCATGCCTCGGCGGTGCGGCGGATCACCTCGTCCATCGACAGGTCATAGGGGCGACCGCGCAAAGCCTCGGCCATATCGCCCTTGGAAAAGGCGCAGAAGCCGCATTTGAAGGTGCAGATATTGGTGTAATTGATGTTGCGGTTGACGACATAGGTGATGGCGTCCCCCTTCTTCTCCCGCCGCAGATTGTCGGCCGCCGCGCAGACATGCTCGAGATCGGCATCACGCGCGGAAAAGAGCGTGACGATGGCCTCCTCATCCAGCGCGTCGCCCGCCAGCGCCGATTGCACCGCATCGGCAATTTCGGGGGAAACCGATAGGGCGGAGGCCACCACGTCCCGCTTGGGCAGCGCCACGCCCGGCGACCACATGTCATCGCGCGCGTATCCTTGCGCATCGCCCGCCGCCATAATCGCGCGGCGCATCGCGGGCGCCTGCCAATCGGCGCCCAGCCATGCCGGATAGGCGGGCAGGCGCGCGACAAGGCTGCGCCCGGCATGCTCGGTCCCGGCGCGCAGGCGAGTGACTTCGGGCCATGGCGCTTCGGGGTTCACATGGTCGATGGTGACGGGCGAAACCCCGCCCCAATCATTGATCCCCGCCGCGATCAGGCGCGGAAAATCATCCGCCGACAGGTTGGGCGGGGCCTGAATGTTCATATCCGGCCCCAGAATCAGCCGCGCCGCCGCGATGGTCCAGAGCAGATCATCCAGATCCGGTTCGGGCGCATCGGCCATGGGGGTGCGGGCTTTGGCGCGGAAATTCTGGACGATGACTTCCTGCACATGGCCGTAACGGCGGTGCTCGGCGGCAATGGCCTCCAGCGCCTCAATCCGTTCCTCGCGCGTTTCGCCAATGCCGATCAGGATGCCGGTGGTGAAAGGCACGCGCAATTCGCCCGCCTGACGCAGCATGGCCAGCCGCGCCTCGGGCTCCTTGTCCGGGGATCGGTAATGCGGGCCGCCCTTGGCGCACAGGCGCAGGCTGAGCGATTCGAGCATCAGCCCCTGCGAAACGGACACCTCGCGCAGGGCCGCCATATCCTCGCGGCTCATCACGCCCGCATTCACATGGGGCAGCAGGCCCGTTTCATCACGCACCGCCGCGCACATCGCGATCAGGTAATCAATCGTGGTGGCATAGCCCATCCTGGCCAGCGCCTCACGCGCCGCGCTGTAACGCAGTTCCGGCTTGTCGCCCAAGGTGAACAGGGCCTCGGTGCAACCCGCCGCCGCCCCGGCCCGCGCCACGGCCAGCACATCCTCGCGGCTCATATAGGGCGATTCGCCCGGCTGGGGCGGCTGGGCAAAGGTGCAGTAATGGCACCGGTCCCGGCACAATTGCGTGAGCGGGATGAACACTTTGCGCGACCATGTCTGCACCCGCCCATGCCCCGCATCGCGCAGGGCGCAGGCCGCCGCCATCATGGCATCAAGCGGCATATCCGCATCAAAGGCGCCAGTTTTGGTCGCGCTTTCCACTGTCTCTCTCCCGTATTCTATCCGACCGGGCCAAGCGGCCCATGATCGGCAAGCCTTTTCGAATCAGCCATTTGCAATTCACTATCCGGCAAATCGACCGGGGCCGCCAGCATCGCGGTCATCACCTGCGCGAAATGTTCAAGGCCGATGTCGCCCGCCCACATCGGATGGGTCCGCGTGGGATCGGCCAAGGCCCGCGCCCGCGCCGAGAGCACCGCGCTGAGCAGCGCGCCCATGAAAACGAAACGCTGGTTGCGCATCTGCGCGCTCATCACCGGCATCAGGCGGCGCAGATGCGCCAGACACCGGCCATAGGCATGGTTCCATTCCGGCTCGATCGCCTCGATCATCAGATCGCGATGCGTCATGCCGAACAGCGTGATGAAGCGCACATAATCATCATCCGACAGCGCCGTGACCGAACCGATCAGCACATCGACCACATCGCGCAGATGGCGCGGGCCGCCGTCCGCCTCCACCGCATCGAGCGCGCTGTTGCGCAGCCGGTCCAG
Organism: Novosphingobium sp. SG707; assembly: GCF_012275515.1. GTDB lineage: Bacteria > Pseudomonadota > Alphaproteobacteria > Sphingomonadales > Sphingomonadaceae > Novosphingobium. The sequence continues at coordinate 23,639 of NZ_JAAZQL010000013.1, read as the reverse complement.
CTCCACCGCGCCATCCTTAATGATCGCGCGCACCAGCGTTTCCTTGGACCCGAAATGATAGCCCACCGCGCCGTGATTCTTCTGTCCTGCCGCAGCCGCAATCTCGCGCACCGTCACGCCATCGACCCCGCGTTCGGCAAACAGACGCAGCGCGATGCGCTTGATCTGCTCAGCGCCGCCCGTCCCGTTTTCCTCTGCCCGTGGTTTCTGAAGTCTGACCATGAGTGCAAAATCTCATTGCCAAGCGCCTTCGTCAAGTGCATTATCCATTTGCATTAGACGATGGTTGCACATCGCATAAGTTGAGGATGTCTCTTGTGAATTTGGGCGTAAACACCGATTCGCTGGGCGCTTGGATGCGTGCTCAAGGGCTGGGCGGCGGCGTGATCGAGGACGTCAGCACGCTGGCGGGAGGCACGCAGAATATCCTGTTGCGCTTTGCCATGGACGGGCGGACCTTCGTGTTTCGCCGCCCCCCTTTGCACCCGCGCGCCAATTCGAACGAGACGATGCGCCGCGAGGCCCGCGTGCTGCGCGCATTGGCGGGCAGCGAGGTGCCCCATCCGGCGTTGATCGCGGCCTGTGATGATGAGGAAGTACTGGGCTGTGCCTTCTATCTGATGGAGCCGGTCGATGGCTTCAACCCCATCGGACAATTGCCGGAGCCTCATGCCTCCTCGCCCGCCATGCGCCATGCGATGGGTCTGGCGCTGGTCGATGGCATTGCCGCGCTGGGGCGGGTCAATTACCGCGCCGTGGGCCTTGAAGGTTTCGGGCGACCCGAAGGTTTCCTTGATCGGCAAGTGTCGCGCTGGCGCGATCAACTGGCCTCCTATGCCGATTTTGTCGAATGGCCCGGCGCGAGCGCGCTGCCCGATGTGGGGGCGGTGGGCGCCTGGCTCGATGCGCATCGTCCGGGCGCGTTCATCCCCGGCATCATGCATGGCGACTATCATCTGGCCAATGTCATGTACCGCCGCGACAGCGCCGATCTGGCCGCGATTGTCGATTGGGAACTGGCCACGATTGGCGACCCGCTGCTCGATCTGGGCTGGGTGCTGGCGACATGGCCCGATGGAGACGGCGCGAGCACGGTGTCGGTCACGCCATGGGACGGCTTTCCCACGCCTGCTGAGCTGATCGCTCGCTATGTCGAAGGGTCGGCCCGCAATCTGTCGGCCGTCGACTGGTATCACGTTCTGGCCTGTTACAAGCTGGGCATCCTGCTTGAAGGCACCTTTGCCCGCGCCTGCGCCGGAAAGGCGCCGCGCGATGTCGGCGACCGCCTGCATGGCCGCGCCATCCACCTGTTCGAGCGCGCCGCGCGCCTCATCCGCTAAAGGGAGTTTTCCGCCCGATGAACCCACTCGATTTCACCGGCAAAAACGCGCTGGTCATTGGCGGCTCCAGCGGGATCGGCAATGGCATTGCCCGCGCGCTGTTTGACGCGGGCGCCCATGTCCATGTCTGGGGCACGCGTGCCGCCGCGACCGATTATGCGGGCGAGGAAGGATCGGACCTGTCGGGCCTCGGCTATACGCAGGTCGATGTCAGCGATCCGGCCGCGATTGCCGCCGCCCCCGCGCCCTTTGATACCATCGATATCCTGATCCATTCGCAGGGCGCGGTGCTTTACCGCCGTCAGGAATTCACCCCCGAAGGCTGGGACAAGGTGATGGCGGTCAATCTGGGCAGCGTGATGCATATTTCGCAGCGCTTCCACGCCGAACTCTCCGCCGCCAAGGGCAGCGTCATCGTCGTCAGCTCCATCGGCGCCTTTCGCGCGACGATGGGCAATCCGGCCTATGCCGCATCCAAGGCGGGCGCGGTCAATCTGGTGCGCACGCTGGCCCAGGCATGGGCGGGCGACGGCATCCGCGTCAACGGCATCGCGCCCAGTCTGGTCGACACCAAGATGACCAAGGTGACGATGGACAATGACGAGCGCCGCGAGCGCGCCTTGGCCAAGATCCCCCTGCGCCGGTTTGGCACGGTCGAGGAAATGGCGGGCGTCGCCCTGTTCCTCGCCTCGCCGCTGGCCGGCTACATCTGCGGCCAGACCATCATCGTCGATGGCGGCCTTACCCTCTAAAATCCTCACTTCGCAAAGGGTTCACCCCGATGGATTTTGAATATTCCGACAAGGTGAAGGCGCTGTCCGCGCAATTGACCACCTTCATGGACGCCTATGTCTACCCCATCGAAAAGGAGCGCGACCGCTTTCACGCCGATCCGGCCAATGCGTGGAAACGCTGGCACGGCACCGAGGGCATCAAGGCCAAGGCCAGGGATGCGGGCTTGTGGAACCTGTTCCTGCCCCATGAATATGGCGCCTTCAGCCCGGGCCTGACCAATCTGGAATATGCCCCGCTGGCCGAGATCATGGGGCGCGTGATCGGCGCTTCGGAATATTTCAACTGCGCCGCGCCGGATTCGGGCAATATGGAAGTGCTCGCCCGCTACGGCACGCCCGAGCAGCAGGAACAATGGCTGACGCCCCTGATGGCGGGCGAGATCCGCTCTTCCTATGTGATGACCGAACCGGCGGTGGCATCCTCGGACGCCACCAATATCGAAACCTCGATTGTCCGCGATGGCGATGAATATGTCATCAATGGTCGCAAGTGGTGGATCTCCAGCGCCTGCGATCCCAACACCAAGCTGTTCATCGTGCTGGGCCGCACGCCTGACGAGAGCCGCAGCAAGCATCAGCAGCATTCAATGATCCTTGTACCGCGCGACACGCCCGGCATCGAGATCGTGCGCCCTCTGGACGTGCTGGGCACCTATCATTCGCCCACCGGCCATGCCGAGGTCAGCTTTACCAATGTCCGCGTTCCGGCCGCCAATATGGTGCTGGGCGAGGGGCGCGGGTTCGAGATCGCGCAGGGCCGCCTCGGGCCGGGCCGCATCCACCATTGCATGCGCGTGATCGGACAGGCCCAGCGCGCGCTGGAATATATGGCACGCCGCGTGAATGAACGCGTCGCCTTTGGCCGCAAGCTGGCCGATCAGGGCAGCATCCGTCAGGAAGTCGCCCTCTCCTTCTGCGAGGTCGAACAGGCGCGGCTGCTTACGCTCAAGGCCGCCGATGCGATGGACCGCTATGGCAACAAGGCGGCCAAGGATCTGATCGCCGCGATCAAGATCGTTGCCCCGCGCATGGCGCAAACCGTGACCGACCGCGCGATACAGGTCCATGGCGGCATCGGCCTGTCCAAGGACTTTCCGGTGGCCAGCGCCTTTATCAACGCGCGCTATGTCCGCCTGACCGACGGCCCGGACGAGGTGCATCTGGCCCAATTGGGCAAATTGAAAATAGCCCAACTGTCCGCCCTTCCTGTCCGATAAGCCGGAGCACACCGCGATGGAAAATCAACCTCAAAACCTGAGCCGCAGTTGGTGGATGGTCGCGGTGCTGTTCCTGCTCTATGTGCAAAGCTGGGTGGACCGGCTGATCCTGTCCATGCTGGTCAGCCCGATCAAGAAGCACCTGCTGCTCACCGATGTTCAGGTCAGCATGGTGACCTCCACCTCCTTTGCGATTTTCTATGCGGTGTTTGGCCTGCCCTTGGGCTGGGCCTCGGATCGTTATTCGCGGCGGTGGATCATTTGCGGCGGGGTGATGGTCTGGGCCTGCGCCACCATCGCCTGCGGCTATGCGCAAAGCTATGAGGGATTGCTGGCCGCGCGCATTCTGGTGGGCGCGGGCGAGGCGGCTTTGCTGCCCGCCGCCTATTCGCTGATTGCGGACGCTTTCCCGCCCCATCTGCTGACGCGGGCCACATCGACCTTTCAGATGGCGGGCAAGGTCGGTTCGGCCACGGCCTTTGGCCTTGGCGGCATCGCGATTGCATGGGCCACCGCGCATAAGGGCATGACCCTGCCCTTTCACGCGGCCAGCCAGCCGTGGCAATTGGTGATGATGATGGTGGGCCTGCCCGGACTCTTGCTGGGCCTGCTGGTATTCACCTTTCCCGATCCGCCGCGCCGCCGTCTGGCCGGGGAAAACGACCAGGCCAATGCCCGCGCCGTCACGATGGACTTTATGCGCGGCAACTGGCGCCTACTGGGGCTGATGTTGATCGGCACCTCGGCGTTGGCGATCTGCGGCTATTCGATGACCAATTGGGTGCCCACCTATATCGAGCGCCATTTCGGGTGGAAGCCGGTGCAATATGGCCCCGCCCTGTCGATCATGAACATCATCTCGGCGGTCAGCCTCGTGCTGAACGGCTGGATCGTGGACAAATTGTTCGCACGCGGCATGAAGGATGCGCATCTGCGCTTCTATGGCTGGCTGATCCTGGGCCTGTTTCCGGTCATCGCCTATATGTTCTTTGCGGCCAATGTCTGGGTGTTCCTCGCCTGTTATTGCGTGGCGCAATTCATCACCGTGCCCTTTATGGTCTATGTCTCCTCGGTGATGGCGATGATCGCCCCGGCGCAGGTGCGCGCGCGGTTGCTGGCCTTCTTCCTCTTTGTTTTCACCCTGCTCGGGCTGGGCGCGGGTCCGGCGATTGTCGCCGCGCTCACGCAATATGTGTTCGGCTCCGAAGCAGCCCTTGGTTCCTCGCTGGCGGTGGTCGTGATTGGCGGCACGGTGCTGGCATGGGCCGCTTTCCGACTGGCGCTGCGCTATCTCGCGGGTGCCATTGCCGCGCGTGAGGGGCCCCATGGCTGACGCGCGATCCATTATCCGAAAGGACGCTCCATGTCGCTGACCCTTGCCGCCATTGCGGCGGACAAACGCGAGGAACTCGCGCTGGCCGATGAACGCGTAGCCTATAGCTGGAATGCGCTTGATCCGGTTTTGAACCATGCGGCGAATGCGCTTGATGGCCTGCCGTTTACCGGCGAACGCCGCGTGGCGGTCTTTGCCCAGAACGCCGCCGAAGTGGCGATCGCCTATGTCGCCTGTATCGAGGCAGGCATTTCCAGCGTTCCAGTGAGCTTTCACCTGACGGCGGCAGAGGCGGCCTATATTTTCAAGGATTCCGGCGCGATTGCCGTGCTGGTCGGCCCCGAAACGGTGGAGGCCGGGATGGCCGCCGCCGCCGAAGCGGGGATCGACACCGTGATCGGATGGCGCTGCGCCCCGCGCCCCGGTTTGATCGCATGGGAGGACTGGATCGCCGCCGCGCCCGGCACCGAGCCCGACGCCAGCCGCGCGCCCCTGCCCCATCTGCATTACACATCGGGCACCACGGGCCGCCCCAAGGCCACCGAGACACCGCCGCAATATTTCCCCCGCGTGCCCACACTTCAGGCGCTGGCCGAAACTTTGCGCGCGCGGGTCACGCCCTCGCCGGGGCTGGTGGTGGGGCCGCTTTATCACACCGGGCCTCTGGGCATGGCGCGCAACGTCTTTGCCGGGGGCAGTGTGATCGTCATGGGCCATTTCGACGCCGAGCGCGCCTTGGCCCTGATCGAACAGCACCGCATCGCCGGTTCGGTGATGGTGCCAACCCATTTCCAGCGGATGCTGGCCCTGCCCGCAGAGGTCCGCGCGCGCTATGATGTGTCGAGCATGAAGCGTCTGGCCCACACGGGTGCTGCCTGTCCGCGCGATGTGAAGAAGGCGATGATCGACTGGTTTGGCCCTGTGCTGGTCGAAGCCTATGGCGGGACAGAGGCGGGATCGACCACCTTCATCACCTCGCCCGAATGGCTGGCGCGCCCCGGATCGGTGGGCCGCGCGCTGGCTCCGTTTGAAACGGTGATCGTAGGCGATGATGGCGCGCCTCTCCCCCCGCATCAGGTCGGGCAGGTCTATTTCCGCGACACATCGGGCCATGGCATCATCTATCGCGGCGACCCGGAAAAGACCGCCGCCGCCCATATCGCGCCGGGCGTCTTTACACTGGGCGAGATGGGCTATGTCGATGAGGAAGGCTATCTTTTCATCACCGACCGGGTTTCCGACATGATCGTCTCGGGCGGGGTCAACATCTATCCCGCCGAGGCCGAGCATGTCCTCCTTACCCACCCCAAGGTGGGCGATGTCGCGGTGGTTTCGGCCCCCAATGCGGAAATGGGCGAGGAGGCGCGCGCGCTGGTCATCCCCGCCGATCCCGCCGATCCGCCAAGCGCGGAGGAACTCAACACCTTCTGCCGCGCCTCCTTGGCCGGATACAAATGCCCGCGAGGATACGAGATGGTCGATGACATCGGCCGCACCGCCATGGGCAAGGTCAACAAGAAAGCCCTGCGCGCCCGCTTCTGGCCCACAGACCGCACCATCGGAGGCTGATCCCCATGCGTCGTTTCGCCGCTCTTGCGCCGCTCGCCCTGCTGGCCGCCGCGCCCTCTGCGCCCGATGTGAATTGGGCCTCTTATGGCGGGCCGGATGAAAACCACTACAGCCCGCTGGCCCAGATCAACGCGGGCAATGTCAAACAGCTTGGCCTGGCATGGTACAAGGACATCAATGACGGGGGCAGCGCGCTGTCGGCCCCCATCGCCGTCGATGGTGTGGTCTATTACGCCTCGGGCCTCAGCCATATCCGCGCGGTCGATGCCGCAACGGGCCGGGAACTGTGGCATTACGATGCGCAGACTTGGAAAGTGGCCGGCCACAAGATGCGCGGGGCATGGGGCATTCGCGGGTTGGCCTATGACAAGGGCCAGATCTTCTTCGGCACGATGGATGGCCGCCTGATCGCGCTCAATGCCAAAACCGGGCATCCGGCATGGCAGAGCATGACCATCCAGCCCGACGATGAACGCTATATCTCCGGCCCGCCATGGGTGTTTCGCGGCAAGGTCATCATCGGCCATGGCGGGGCCGATTTCGCGCCCATCCGCGGCTATGTGACGGCCTATGATCAAAAGACCGGCAAGCAGCTCTGGCGTTTCTACACCGTCCCCGGCGATCCGGCGAAGGGCTTTGAAAACAAGGCCATGGAAATGGCGGCCAAGACGTGGAACGGCGAATGGTGGCGCTATGGCGGCGGCGGCACGGTGTGGAACGCGATGGCCTATGATCCGCGTTTCAACCGGATCTATATCGGCATCGGCAATGGCAGCCCATGGAACCGCAAGATCCGCTCGCCCGGCGGGGGCGACAATCTGTTCCTCTGCTCCATCGTCGCGCTGGATGCCGATACGGGCGAATATGTCTGGCACTATCAGACCAATCCGGGCGAGACGTGGGATTTCAATTCCGCGATGGACATCGAACTCACCGACATGGTGGTGGGTGGGCGGAAGCGCCCGGTATTGATGCACGCCCCCAAGAACGGCTTTGTCTATGTGATCGACCGGGAAAGCGGCAAGCTGATCTCGGCCAAGAATATCGTTCCGGTCAATTGGGCCAAGGGGATCGACATTCCATCGGGCCGCCCGATCGAAAACCCCGAGGCGCGCTATCCCGATGGACGGCCTGCTGTGGTCTATCCCTCCCCCTTTGGCGCGCATAATATCGAGGCGATGAGCTATAACCCGGCCACCGGGCTGCTCTATATCCCGACGATGGATCAGGGGCGGGTTTACGTCGATCCGGAAAGCGGGCTGGCAGGCTGGCGGCATCTGGATGGGCAACGCCTGTCCACCGGCACGGGCGCGCCGCCGCCCGGCGTGGCGCCTGATCGCGCGGCCACCAGCTTCCTGCTGGCATGGAACCCGGCAACGCAGAGCGAGGCCTGGCGCATCCCCATGCCCGGCATTCGCGGCGGGGGCGGCACGGCCAGCACGGCGGGCGGATTGCTGTTTGCGGGCAATGCGGGGGGCACGTTTGATGCCTATGCCGCAGCAACGGGCAAGAAATTATGGTCCTTCAACGCGCAAACGGCGGTGATGGCCCAGCCGATCACCTATCGCGCGCATGGCCGCCAATATGTCAGCGTGATCGCAGGCGCGCGTTTTTCCAGCGCCACCGGCCTGCCGCGCGAATGGAATTACCGGACGCAACAATGGCGCCTCTTGACCTTTGCCCTTGGCGGGCGGGCGCGCCTGCCCCGCGCGGCACAGGTGGAAACGCCGGTGCTGGACGATCCGGGTTTTGCGCCCGTGGCCTCGCGCGTTTCGGCGGGCAATGGCGCTTTTGCCCAGCGCTGCTCGATCTGTCACGGCGCAGCCACGGTTTCAGGCGGCACGGCCCCCGATCTGGCCCAATCACCGATTGCCATGGACGCAGCCTCGTTCCGCGCGGTGCTGCATGACGGGCTGCTGCGCGAACGGGGCATGCCGCAATTTGAAGAATTGAGCGATGGCGAGATCGAGGATCTGCGCCACTACATCCGTCAACGCGCCCGCGAGCGGCTTTCCGCCAAGCCGGGCCAGCAAGTGAACAGAGGTTTGCATGAAGGTCAATGATGTCACGACTTTGACGGTCGAAGGGCGGATTGGAATCATCACGGTCAACTCGCCGCCGGTCAATGCGCTGTCCAATGCGGTGCGTCAGGGCGTGGCCCATGCGTTTGAGGCCGCGATTGCCGATGATGCCGTGGGCGCGGTGCTGGTGATCTGCGAAGGACGCACCTTCTTTGCCGGGGCCGACATTTCCGAATTTGGCAAGCCGCAGTGGGAACCCTCGCTGCGCGATCTGCAAAAACTGCTGGAGAACAGCCCCAAGCCGGTAATCGCCGCGATCCATGGCACGGCGCTGGGCGGCGGGCTGGAACTGGCGCTGGTGGCGCATTACCGGATCGCGGTGCCCTCGGCCAAATGCGGATTGCCGGAGGTTAAGCTGGGCCTGCTGCCGGGTGCCGGCGGCACACAGCGCCTGCCCCGCGTGGTGGGCGTGGCCAAGGCGCTGGAGATGGTGACGAGCGGCGAGCCGGTTTCGGCCAAGGCGGCGCTGGCGATGGGGCTGGTTGATGAGCTGGCCAGCGAAGGCAATCTGCGCTCCGATGCGCTGGCTTTTGCGAACCGGGTGCTGGATGAAAATCGCCCCTTGGTGAAGGTGCGCGACAAGGCGGACAAGCTGGAGGAGGCCCGCGCCAATCCGGCGATCTTTGACGATTTCCGCCGCGCCAATGCCAAGAAGTTCCGCGGTTTTCTGGCGCCCGAGTATAACATCCGCTGCATCGAGGCGACCCTTTCGGATCTGCCCTTTGACGAGGCGCTGAAATACGAACGCTCGCTGTTTGACCAGTTGATGGCCGACAGCCAGTCCGCTGCCCAGCGCCACGTTTTCTTTGCCGAGCGTCAGGCCGCCAAGGTCGATGTGCCCGCCGATACGTCCACCCTGCCCGTCGCGCGCGTGGGCGTGATCGGGGCGGGCACGATGGGCGGCGGCATTGCAATGAATTTCGCCAATGTCGGCATCCCCGTCACTTTGGTCGAAACCACGCAGGAGGCGCTGGACCGGGGCCTTGGCATAATCCGCAAGAATTACGAGACGACCGCCGCCAAGGGCAAGATGAAGGCGGAGGATGTCGAGACGCGCATGGGCCTGATCCACGGGACTCTGGCGCTGGAGGATCTCGCGGAGGTCGATCTGGTGATCGAGGCGGTGTTTGAACAGCTTGATGTGAAGCAGGAGATTTTCCGCCGTCTGGATGCGATTGCCAAGCCGGGCGCGATGCTGGCCACCAACACGTCCTATCTGGATATTGACGACATTGCCGGTGTGACGGGGCGGCCCGAATATGTGCTGGGCCTGCATTTCTTCTCGCCCGCCAATGTCATGAAATTGCTGGAGGTGGTGCGCACCAAACACACGCTGCCCGCTGTCTATGCGACAGCGATGAAGCTGGCCAAAACCATCGGCAAGATCGGCGTGCTTTGCGGCAATGGCTTTGGCTTTGTCGGCAATCGCATTCTAGCCGCGCGCAATGTGCAGGCCGACGCGCTGGCGCTGGAGGGCGCGACGCCATGGGCCATCGACAAGGTGCTGTATGATTTCGGCTTTGCGATGGGCCATTTCCAGATGCGCGATCTGGTGGGCCTCGACGTGGGCTGGAACCGGGCGACGACCGCCTCGGCCAATGTGCGCGAGATCCTGAACGAAATGGGCCGCCATGGGCAGAAAACGCGCGGCGGCTATTACGATTATGACGAAAAGCGCAATGCCACGCCTTCGCCCATCGCCATGGAGGTGATCGAGGGCTTTGCGGCCAAGCAGGGCATCACAAGGCGCGAGATTTCCGAAGAGGAAATCCACGACCGCATCCTCTTCGCCATGGTCAATGAAGGCGCCAGGATCCTGGACGAGGCCATCGCCGCGCGGGCCAGCGATGTCGATATCGTGTGGATCACCGGCTATGGCTGGCCCAAATATCGCGGCGGGCCGATGTTCTGGGCCGATCTGCAAGGGCTGCCCAATGTGCTCGAAAAGCTGCGCGCGCTGGAGGCCGCGCATGGGGCAGGCTTTGCGCCTTCGCCCTTGATCGAACGGCTGGTGGCCGCAGGAAAGGGGTTCAACGCATGATGCAATCCGGCAAAATCGCCATCACCGGCGTTGGCGAAACCCCGTTCCTGCGCAAGGGCGAGGAACATGTCATGGCGATGATGACCCGCGCCAGCCTTGCCGCCATTGCGGATGCAGGGCTGAAGCCCACCGACATCGACGGCTATATCATCAACAAATATGCGGGCCACCCTTCCGAGGAAATCGCCCATGCCATCGGCGCGGGGCAAAAGCGCTTTTCCGCCGTCACCGACAGCGCGGGCGGCACGGCAACCTCGGGCGATGCGCTGCGCCTCGCCCAACTCGCCATCGAGGCAGGCCTGTGCAAGCATGTGCTGGTGCCTTACGCGATCCGCTCGACCAAGCCGGGGGGCGTTTACGCTTTCCACGCGCGCGAACCGCAAAAGGCGGGGCTGGAAATGCCCGCCGGTTTCTTTGGCCAGCCGACCTATTTCGCCAGCATGGCCAACCGCTATGCTCACGAATATGGCATGACCGAGGAAGAACAGGCCGCCCTGCCCATGACCTATCGCGCATGGGCGGCGATCACCCCATCGGCCCAGCGGCGCGATCCGATGGACCTTGCCGCCTATCGCGCCAGCCCGATGATCTCGACGCCCCTGCGCGTGGCCGATTGTTGCCTGACCACCGATGGCGGCGGGGCCTATGTGGTGTCCTCGGTGGAATATGCCCGCGATCTGGCCCATCCCGTTGTGGCGGTGCAGGGGCTGGGGCTGGGCTATAACAATTATCCCCATGGCGTGCTCTTCAGCCAGAAGCCCTGCACGTTTGAATTTCCGGGGCGGGAATCGGCGGCCATGGCCTATGCGATGGCGGGGATCAGCCCTGCCGATCTCGATCTGGCGCAGGTCTATGATGGCTTCACCATCTCCGCTCTGGTCCAGACCGAAATGCTGGGCCTGTGCGATGTGGGCGAGGCGCCGCGTTTCTATGCCGCGGGCCATGCCATGCCGGGGGGCAAGATGCCGATCAACACCAGCGGCGGGCATATGTCGGGCGGCTATGTGCCGGGCATCAACCTGCTGATCGAGGCGGTGCGCCAATTGCGCGGGGGTGAAGGCGCGCGGCAGGTGCCGGAGGCAAAGCTCTGCGCGATTGCGGGCCTTGGCGGCAACAACCATTCCACCACCATTCTGGCAAGGATGTAAAACATGGGCATTCCAAACTATCCCGTCCATCTGGAAGACCCCTCGTTTCAGGGCTTTTACGATGGGCTGGACGCGGGCGAATTGCGCGTGACGGTGGACGCGGAAACGGGCGAGTTTCACTGGTATCCGCCCGAGGTGGTGCCGGGGCGGCCCGATGCGCGGCTGGAATGGCGGGCGGTCTCGCCGCTGGGCCATGCCTACACGTTCACCACCGTGATGCGCAGCCTGCTGCCGGGCGATCACAAGGATGAGGTGCCCTATACCGTCATCCTGTTCGAGCCGGACGATGCGCCGGGCGTGCGGATCGCGGGCGTGCTGGTCGATGATGATGGCGTGACGCCCGCCTGCGGGATGCGGCTGAAGTTTCGCCCGGTCGAGGTGGGCGACCACAAGATCGCCGGTTTCGCTCCGGCCTAAGGCGCTGTGGTGGAGCCGCTCTCACGCATCCAGCGGCTCCACCAATAATCGAGCCTTTCGCGCTGGAAATCAGGTTCGATCCGCGAGGCGGTGTTGAAGACCATCGGCGCGGGATGGCCGGGGCGGATCGCGGGCCACGAAGCGCCGGGATTGCCGGTGGCGATGAAATTGTACCAGTAATCCTGCATCGCCTGAGATAGTCTGGCTTCCTCTGGATCGAGTGCGGATTTCAGGCCGAAGAGATAGGGCATATCCGCGCAATGCGGCGCGCCGGGGCTGGTGGCGCGCTCGGCCTGCGGCACAAAGGCGAAGTGATAGGACCATGTCGGCGCGGCGCGGGCGGCCAATCCGGCCATGCCCTGCGCGGCGCTGGTGAAGATGAAATCGGTTTGAATCCGGCGCAGCAATTCCGCATCAGCCAGAGGCCCATTGCGTTCGTACATCGGGCGCAAAGCCGCCACATCAATTCCGAAACGTTCACGCAAGACCTTCGCGTCAAAGCCCATCAGGCCGAACACACTGGCCTCATTGCTGGTCGATCCCACGATCAGCGGCACAGGCGCCTGACGCCCCGCCGCAAAGATCCGCGAGACGCCCATCGGCACCAGCCGCCCATCCTCCATCGCGCCATAGTCGGGCGGGCCGGGATCGGCGGCCAGCACCTGCGCCGGGGAGAGTGCACGCAATTGCGCCAGCGTCTTGGCCCCTGCCCTTTGCGCGAAGGCCAATCCCTGCGCCTCGGCCAGAGCCATGGGCCGACTGGCGTTGAAAAAGCCCCCGCCCGAATGGACCGAGGCCCGTGCGAACAAGCCCCTGGCCGCAGGCGCCGCCATCAACGCATTGACCGAAGACCCGCCCGCCGAGCACCCCAGCACCGTCACTCGTGCCGGATCGCCGCCAAAGCGCGCGATATTATCCCGCACCCAGCGCAGCGCCGCGATCTGATCGGAAAGCCAGAAATTGCCCGTGGCGCGGCCATTCTCGGCCCTCAGCGCGCGATGGGCAAAGAAGCCCATGCGGCCCACCCGGTAATTGGGCGAAACCAGCACCACCCCGCGCCGCACGATGGGCGAAAGGTCATGATCGGCAATATAGCGCCCCGAACCAAAGGCAAAGGCCCCGCCATGGATCGACACCAGCACGGGCAGGCCCTTTGCATGGCGATCCGGCGTGACGACATTGAGCGTCAGGCAATCTTCGCTCTGGGGCAAGGCTTCGGCCCGCGCGGGCTGAATACAGGCCGCGCCAAAGGAACGCGCATCACGGATGCCGCGCCAGCCCCGCGCAGGCCGCGCCTCACGCCAGCGCAAAGGCCCGACCGGGGGCGCGGCAAAGGGGATGCCCCGAAACGCCGCGCCCTGTTCAATGGCCTGCCCGCGCACTGCGCCATGGTCGGTCCGCACAACCGGATCGGCATTGCCCAAAATCAGCGGCGCGGCGGCGATCAGGGGCCAGAAACGCATGGTCAGCGCGCCCGGAACTCGGCCAGCATCTTGTAATAGTCGTCGCTGGGCGCCTTCTCGCTATGCTGGCCTGCGGGCCATGACGATTGCAGCGTTTCGGGCGGGAAGGCGGGCGAAGTGTAATCCGACAGGCCCCGGCGGCGGATGATCTTCCACTCGCCATGGCGGCGCTCCAGATCGTCCAGATAGCGGCCCTGAAAGAACACATCCTCCTCGCCGCTGCCATCATTGCGGTCGCGGCGGTGCTGGGCGAAGTAGTAGCATTCGGAGAAAGCCCGGTCGCCCTTCACCTCAACGCTGATATTGCTGATATGGTGGCAGGCATATTTGAGGGCCGAGACGATCTTGAAAGCAAAGCCGACGAAATCGCTCGATTTGCCTTCGAAACGCCCATGCTTATGCGTCGATTCGGGCCAGAACAGGCTGCGCAGCAGCGCCTCGTCCGCGCGGTCATTGGCGCGGGCATAGGCGTTGAGCAGCGAGGCAATCGCCTCTTTCGATTCAAGCACGTCGAGGCGTTCGGCAAGGCTCAATTTGGCTGCGGGTTTCACACCGGGCGCGGCCATGGCATTGCCCGCCGCCCCCACCGCCGCCATGGCAAAGGGCGTGCCCAGCAAAGTGCCGAGCATACGCCGCCGGTTCTGTTCTTCCATCGCCGCCTCCCCTTAATCGCACATTTCGAGCAAGCCCGGCACCGCCTTCAACCGGGGCAGCACCGCGCTTTCAAACAGGCGCAGGCTGCGCCACGAAACCTCGGGATCGAGCCCGCCCAGCAGCGCATGGAACGTCACCGCCGTGCCGCGACCAAGCCCGACCAGATAGTCGAAGCACTCATCGGGCGTGACCACCTTGATATTGGGCATGGCTTTGAGGCCCTCGACCGTCTGAGCGGGCGTATAGCGGGTCTGCCCCTCGCCGCGCTCCTTGGCCCATTCGGCATAGGCATTGGTGGCATAGGCGACATGGGGCGCGACAATCGGCCAGTCGCGCTCGGGATCTTCGCTCACATGGAGGAAGCTGGCGGCGGGCTGGCGATATTCCTCGGGCGCGGGGAAACCGGCCTTGGCGCGCTCTTCCTTGTAGAGCACGAACAGGTCCGGGTGGCCGGGGAAATATTGATAGCCCGCCTTGGCCGCGCGGATGGCCGATTTGTCGGTCGATCCGCCCATATAGATCTTGGGACCGCCCGGCGTGGCGGGCGTGGGCGTGACGCGCACGGTGCGGTCGCGAAAGGTGAACGGCTCGCCCGTCCATGCCGCCTTCAGCGTCGCCATCGCCTCATTCATGATGCCGAGGCGCTTGGTGATATCCTTGCCGAACATTTCGAACTCATGCGGGCGATAGCCCATGCCCGCCGTCAGCCAGACCCGCCCCGGCCCGATATTGTCCAGCACCGCCAGATCCTCGGCCAGACGCAGCGGATCATGCATCGTCACCACCAGCGCCGAGAGATGGGTGGCGATGTTCTTCGTCGCGCCCAGGATCGAGGCCGCCTGCACCATGGACGAGGGGCAATAGCCGCCCTCGGCCCCATGATGTTCGGCCAGGAACACCTGCGTGAAGCCAAGCCCATCGGCCCAGACCGCCTGTTCGATGGCGGCGCGATAGAGCGCAGGATGCGAAGCGCCGAATTCCGGGCGGTTCATGTCATAGCGTAGGTTGAGCTGCACGGCTCTTCTCTCCTGTTGATTTTGTTCTTACGCGGCGGACACGCGCGGTCCGCCGATCCGGCCCGTGGTCCGCTCGGCCTGCATCGCCTTGCCACTGGCGATCAAGGCGTCGATTTCCGCCTCGGAATAGCCCACCTCGCCCAGAATCTGGCGCGTATGATGGCCAAGGCGCGGCGCGGTGCCCACGGCAAAACCGGGCGTTTCGCTCAAATGGATGAAGCTGCCGAAGGTGCGGACATGGCCATACATCGAGTCCAGATCCTCGACCACGCGGTTGCTCGCCTGCGCCCAATCCTCCATCAACGCCTCGCGCACCCAGCTTGTTTCGCGCACGATTTCGCAGGGCGCGCCCGCCGCATCCAGTGCGGCCCAGGCATCAACGCCGGACCGCGCGGCAAAGAACGGAGTGAGCAGCGCCTGCAACGCGCCATCATGGGCGCTGCGCGCGCGCGGGTTCGCAAAACGCGGATCATCCACCAGTTCCGGCATCCCCACCGCAAAGGCCAGCGCAGCAAAGCGCTCATCCTGACGGCAGGAAATGCACAGCCAGCCATCCGTCGTGCGATAGATCCGGTCGAGCGCATTGAAGCCCGCCTGATCCTTGTCCAGCCGGAAGCCATAGACCACCTGCTTGTCGGCATTGAGGAAATGTTCCGAGGTCGTCCACAGGCTGGAATGCAATTGCGGGCATTCCATATAATCGCCCAGGCCTGATACCGCCCGCCGCTCCAGCGCCATCAGGATACCGGCGGCGGCAAGGAAGCCGTTGTTGTAATCCTCATTGCCGAAGACCGAGCGGGTCGGCGGATTGCCCTCGCCCCCGCCCTCGCGCAGCAGGCCGGTCCAGCCCGACACCAGCGGGGCAAAGCTTTTCAGCAGCGATTTGGGCCCGCGCGAGCCATAGCCGGGCATATAGGCATAGATCAGGCGTGGATTGATGCTCAGCAGTTTCTCAAACCCGATGCCCAACTTGTCCGCCTTGCCGGGGCGCAGATTGTGCGTGACGACATCGGCGGTGGCGACCAATTTATACGCCGCCTCCAGCGCCTCGGGCGTTTTCAGGTCGAGCACCATCGCGCGCTTGCCGCGCTGGGCCGCGTCGAAGCAGTCGGGCAAGGGACGCATCTGATCGCCGCCCGGCGTTTCCACCTTGATGACATCGGCGCCCAGATCCGAGAGCAGCCGCCCGCCAAAACCAACGGCAAAGAAGGAGGAGAAATCGACCACGCGGATGCCTTCAAGCGGGCGCTTGATCGCGCGACCGCTGGCGGCGATTTTCGGCGCAGGCCGCGCAGTCAGAGCCGCCAGATCGCCATTATCCGCGCCGATCGCGGGCGCGGGGATCGGCGCGGCGCAAGGGGTGCCCTTAAAGATCACCGCCGGGGCCGATTGATAGATCGTGCCGAAATCCGGGTCGGGCAGGCTGATGCGCTGGCCCACGAATTCGACCTGATCGTCCAGCAGCACCTCGGCCGGATGCAGCACCGGCAGGGCGGCCACATCGGCGGCATGAAGCAGGCGGATCCATTCGTCGCGCGGTTTCAGCTTGAAGGCGTCAAACACCTCGACGCGGGCGATGTGATATTCGTCATCGGTCAATGGCACGCGCATTTCCGCGCCCCCGATGGTCTGCACCCGGTCGCCAAAGCCCAGCACATCCATCGCCGCCTTGAAACCGCCCGGCCCGCCGGTGTGGAATTGCAGAAATTGCCCATCGCCGCACTCAAACATGCCGGTGATGAGGCGCGTCTTGCCAAAGCGGTCCATCGCTCCGGCATCGCCCTTCTTGATATAGCTGATGCCATCTTCCTGCCACCAGTCGTTCATCGGCGATTGGGCGATCATTGCGTCGAGCAGCGATGCCTCAACCCTTTGCCCATGGCCGATTTCGCGCCGCGCCCGCACCGCCGCCAGCGCGCCGATCGAGGCCAGAAACGCTTGCCCGTAATGCAGCGCGGGATGGCCGAGATAGACCGGGCCGGGGCGAAACGGGCTGGAGCGATCCACCATCGTGCCCAGCAGCGCGGCGGCCAGCGCCTCGCCATGGGGGCGTCCGGCAAACGGCGTGTCGGCGCCGTAAGCCGTCATCGCCACCGAGACCAGCGCGGGAAAATCGCGCTTGAGGCTGGCCTCGTCCAGCCCCAGCTTGACCGCCTCATCCTCCTCCATCGCATGGATCAGAATATCCGCACCCGCCAGCAGCCCGCGCAAAGCCTTGCGATCCGCCGCCAGTTCAATGTCCAGTTCCACGCTGCGCTTGGACCGGTCCCAGCTCTTGCGAGTCAGGTCATGGGCGAAGAAATTGCCGCCGCGCGGCTCGACCTTGACCACATCGGCGCCATGATCGCACAGCAGCATGGCGGCAATCGCGGCGGGCATCGACTGCGCCAGTTCGACAACAACAAGATGATCCAGTGGCCCTGGCATCGCAATCTCCTCTCGCGGTCTTGCGCCCCGCTTATTCTTTTGGGCGTGTTTTCAGGCTGACAAGGCTAGGGAATCATCGCCGCCGCCCGCTCTGTCCGTTGGCGTGCAGAGTGACACCACTTCGCGCGCCAACGCAAGCAATATTGCACTTGGGGTTCAATTTAATCTGTCGAGTTCAGCCGCGTGGGATCAAAGGCCGGGCGGTCCATCTGAAACGCATCGCCATTGCGGACATACCAGCCGCTGCCATGGGTGCGCCCGATCAGCTTCATCGCAGGCGTGTCGAAATAGACCCTTTCGCGGTCGGTGATGAATTCATCGCGGATATGCGCCATCAACACTTCCCCGATCACCACGGTCTGCTGCGTGCCGATGTCGAGAGCAGCCACCTTGCGGCATTCAAAGCTGACCGGGCTGGTGGCGATGCGCGGCGGGGCGACGAGCACGCTGGGGGTGGTTTCGATCCCGGCATAGTCCACTTCGGACACCTCGACCGGGGCATCAACCGAGCATTCGTTCATCTTCTGCGCGTCGGCCTCGCACACAAGGTTCACCACAAATTCGCCATTGGCGATGATGTTGGTGGCGGTGTGCTTCAAGGTCCGGCTGCGCGGTTCCTTCAGCAGGCCTAGCACCACCAGCGGCGGCTCGGTCCCCACCGCGTTGAAGAAGCTGTAGGGCGCGGCATTCACCACGCCATCGGGCGAAAGCGTGGTGATCCACGCGATGGGGCGCGGGGTGATCGTCGAATTGATGATCTTGTACCGCGTGACCATCGGCAGTTCGCGCATATCGAATTGCATCGGATCAGGCCTCCTTCTGGGCCTTGCGCGCGGCGGCGCGGGCCTTGAATGCTTCGCGGGCGCGGTGCACTTCCTCGCCCGCCTGACAGGTGTGGCAATAGATCAGTTCAAGCGCCTGCGTGGCCGCCAGATCGCCCGTCTCGCCCATATGCAGCAGGCGCTTGGTCAGTTCGACCGCATGGGGATTGCCCGCCCCAATCGCCGCACCAAACTCCAGCACCCCGGCCACCACCGCGCCCGCAGGCAGAACCCGGCTGACCAGCCCCAGATCGCGCGCCTCCTCCACCGCCAGCGTGCGGCCCGAAAATAGGATCTCCGCCGCCCGCGCCCGGCCCAGCCGCTGAGTCAAAAACCAAGCCGCGCCGCCATCGGGCACGAGCCCGTAATCAAGGAAAGGTGCGCCGAATTTGGCATTGTCGGCGGCAAACAGCATGTCGCAAGCCATGGCGATGCTCCAGGCAATGCCATAGGCCCCGCCCTCCACCGCCGCGATGGTGGGGATCGGCAAAGCGCGCAGGCGGTTGATGATCCGCTGCCCCATCTCCAGCCGCGCAGCCAAACGGATCGCGCCATCGCCGCGCGCGGGGCCAATCTTTACGTCACCGCCGCTGGAAAAATAGTCGCCCGCCCCGCACAGCACCAAGGCGCGCGCGGGCGTGCCATTCTCCAGCCCGTCGAGCGCGGCGGAAAATTGCTCCCACATGGCAAAGGACACGGTGTTGCGCGCATGAGGCCGGTTGAGCGTGAGCAGAACCACCCCGTCCTCACGCTTCTCGCACAGGATTTCAGGGGCTTGCGCCTCGCTCATGGCTCACATCTCCTTGCCTCTTGCGCGCCTCTGTCCGGGCGGCCTGTTCCCGGCACCTTATGACAGGTCGTGCCGGGGTGGCAAGGAATTTTGCATCATGGTGTATTTTTAACCGGAATTACTCCGCCGCCTCCGCCTTGGCCCGTTTGCGCATCGGCAATGCCTCGGATCCGCGCTCGGCAATATCCTTCAGCATCGCCTCGACCTCCTTGCGCGCCGCCCCGCGCACCGCGCCAAGGATCAGCGTCAGATAGGAGGTGATCAGCCGTACGATGATCGCATCATCGGGAATCCGCCCGCGCGCCCAATCGTTGATCATCGCATATTCCAGCCGCACCAGATCATCGACCAGCGTATCGACCTCGACCCATGCCTGCAACTGCTTGCCTGCGGCCAGATTTTCGATCCACGCCCGGTTTTGCCGCGTGGCGATCGAATGCATGGCCAGCCAGATGTCCTCGTCCACCTCGGGGCTGAAATAGAGCGCCATGATCGCGCGGATGTAATTGGGGATGCGCCGGTTGCGCTGCACCACCGAGATCATGCGCTCCAGATTGTGCTGCAGCGTGCCCGAAGGCTGGGTAAAGGTGATGCGGCTGACGTATTCCTCGAAATATTCCTGAATGGCGGCCGCAATCATCCGCTCGCGCGTCTGAAACGCATTGTACAGCGTGCGCTTGGCCACGCCCGCGCGCCGCCCGATGTCGTTCATGTTGAGCGCGGTGATGCCCTGCTCGGCAATCACCTGCCGCGTTTCCTCCAGAATTCGCCGCCGCCGCTCAATGATCGCGGGGCTGGCATAGGTCTGGGGGCGCTCATTACCCTCATTCGTTGCGTTCATGTCACGATCACCTGTCATCTGGCTTTCATGCACATGAGATCAGAAACGGTCAACCATCGGCGGCCCATTGCCCCGGATGGGCCGCCGACAGAACCGTTCATTTTGCAGCCATCGTCTCTCGCGCACGCTGGCGGATATAGTGACGCAGGCCCTCGATCTCATCGGCGCTGAGGTTTCCGAAACCGGGCATGCCGCGCGCCATCAGCGCCCCGTCATGCACCACCGCGTTGAAAGCATTGGCATCCATCGGGATCGGCGCCTTGCGCAGATCCGGCGCCGCCCCGCCCGCCGCCATGCCCACGCCGTGACAGATCACGCAGGACGTGTTGTAGATGCCTGACCCCACCTTGGCCTTGGCCACATCCACCGTGAAAGCCGGATCATCCATAATCGGCGCATCCACCGGCGTAAATTTGGGCAATTTGCGCGTGGCCCCCAGCGCAAAGGTCAGCACCCGGCGCTGTTGCTGGCGATAATCCCAGTTGGGCGTATTGGCATAGCTGGAGCGGAAACCGGTGATGATCGTGACATATTGCCGCCCGCCGATCGAATAGGAGATGGGCGCGGCGAGCATCCCGTTCTGCATCGGATAGGACCACAGATTGCGCCCATCCTGCGCCGAATAGGCGTTGAACGTGCCGTCATTGAGCCCCTGAAACACCAGATTGCCGCCCGTGGCCATCGTGCCGCCGTTGAACACGCCCGGCTGCGGGATCGACCACGCCGCGCGGTTCTTCGCCACATCCCACGCCACCAGTTTCGACACTGCCGCAGGCGCCGTCACGCCCGGCGGCGGCGCGCCCAATCCGGTGTTGACGAACATACCCGAACGATAGGTCCAGTCCTTCACATTGGGCGGATCGACCACCACGCGCCCGCCATCCATCACCGGAATATAGCTGAGGCCCGTCTTGGGGCTGTAAGACATGGCCTGAACGCCATGCGCGCCATTGGGGAAGGGGAAAATGACAAAGGCCTTGCCATCCTGATAGAGCGAATCCGGGTTGATCTCCGGCTTGCCCGTCACCGGGTCGATGCTCTTGGCCCAATTCTGCTTGGCAAATTCGCCCGCCGAGATGAATTTGCCGGTTTCCCGGTCCAGCGCGTAGAAAAAGCCATTCTTGGGCGCATGGATCAACACATGGCGCAATTTGCCGTTGATGGTCACATCGGCGAGCTCAATGTCCATCGCATTGTTGAAATCATAGCTGTTTTCCGGGTTGGTCTGATAATGCCAGACATATTCGCCGGTTTTCGCGTTAAGCGCCACGATGGAGCCGAGATACAGATTGTCGCCGCCGCCGGGGCTGCGGATCTTTTCATTCCACGGCCAGCCATTGCCGGTGCCAAGATAAATGCGATCATATTTGGCGTCATAGGCCATCGCGTGCCACACGGTGCCGCCGCCGCCAAACTTCCACCATTCGCCGGTCCAGGTCTTGGCGGCCATCTCCATGGCCTTGTTTTCAAAACCCTTGGCCGGGTCGCCCGGCACGGTGTAAAACCGCCAGCGCTTCTTGCCGGTCTTGATGTCATAGGCCGTGACATAGCCGCGCGTCGGGCTGTAATCGGCCCCGCCAAAGCCGGTAACCACCACATCGCCCGCCACCCATGGCGGCCCGGTGATATAACCGTTCTCCGCCTCGTCCAGCGTCTTGACCTGCCAGCGCAGCTTGCCCG
This sequence comes from Novosphingobium sp. SG707, assembly GCF_012275515.1. Lineage (GTDB taxonomy): Bacteria > Pseudomonadota > Alphaproteobacteria > Sphingomonadales > Sphingomonadaceae > Novosphingobium. Next base: position 2,007 of record NZ_JAAZQL010000013.1, on the reverse strand, counting down.
TCTTGGCATCGACCGCCACCAGTCGCCCTTCACGCGTGGCGGTGAACACCATGCCATCCTTGTACGCAATGCCGCGCGTGCCCCAGCCTGCGCGCATCCGGGTCTTGGCCTCGGGCTGCCCGGCCACATCGGGATCATATTTCCAAAGCAACCGCCCCGTGCGCGCATCCAGCGCATGAATAACGCTCAGGCCCGCCGCAAAATAGACCACCCCGCCCACTTCAATCGGCTGGGTATAGCTGTCGAATGTGTCCACGTCATAGGACCACGCAAGGCCCAGTTGCTTGACATTGCCCTGATTGATCTGGTCAAGCGGGCTGTAATGCTGTTCGTCACTGTCGCCGCCGAAACTGTGCCAGTCGGTGCGAACTGCAGGGGCGGTTTTTCCAGCCCAGCCAACCCCTTGCAGCGTTGAGATCGCGCAGGCCGCGCCCAGCATCAACGCAGCCGAGCGCTTCAAACCCATCGGTCGCCCCGTCGGTTTCATGGCATTCTCTCCTGATATTTTCTGCACCATTGTGCATTTTTATCAGAAGGTCAATGGGGCGTTTCATCCCGGCGATGCAAATTTCATCAACCGCTGCGTAATCACCTCCTCCGCCTCGCTGACGATGCGCTGGATGAGCTGCTCGCAGGTTGGGATGTCGTGGATGATGCCCATGACGAGGCCGGCGGTGATGACGCCATGGGCGGTGTCGCCGGTGCTCAGGCCCTCGCGGCCGCGGGCGCCCTTGACCAGCGGGGCGATGGTTTCGAAGGGCTCGCCCCGGCTTTCGGCCTCGCGCACAGCCTGAGAGATGGCGTTTTTGGCCACGCGGGCGGTGTTGCGATAGGTGCGGAAGATGAGGTCGGTGCCGCGCTCGTCGCCCTCGACCAGCATACGCTTGATGTCGGGGTGGATCGGGGCCTCGACCGTGGCGCAGAAACGGGTACCCATGTTGATGCCCTCGGCCCCCAGCGCCAGCGCGGCGGCAAGGCCCCGCCCGTCGCCAAAGCCCCCGCTGGCCAGCAAGGGCACGCGCACCTTGTCCGCCGCCGCCGGGATCAGGATCAGGCCGGGAATGTCATCTTCGCCGGGGTGGCCTGCGCATTCGAAACCGTCGATGCTGATGATATCGGCCCCCATCCGCTCGGCCGAGAGCGCATGGCGCACGGCGGTGCATTTGTGCAGAACCGTGATGCCGTGGCTCTTGAAGTCCTCGACATGCTCGCGCGGGTTGTGGCCCGCCGTCTCGACGATTTTGATGCCGCTCTCGATGATCGCCCGGCGATATTGCGCATAAGGCGGCGGGTTGAGCGAGGGCAGCAGCGTCAGATTGACCCCAAACGGCTTGTCCGTCAGCGTGCAGCAGCGCTCGATCTCGGCGCGCAGGGCATCGGGCGTGGGGCAGGTCAGCGCGGTGATGATCCCTAATCCCCCAGCGTTCGACACCGCGCTCGCCATGTCTGCTGTGCCAACCCACATCATCCCGCCCTGAACGATGGGATGCTGGATGCCGAGCATTTGCGTGATGCGGGTTTGCATGGGGGTGGTCCTCTCGGTTTGGGGTTTTTGGGTTTTTGCCTCCGGCGGGCAAAGGGCGGGGGCCCTTTGCAATCCCGATATGGGGGTGGTGCTGGTTGGCTGGGGTGGTGTGGGGTTCGGGGTTTGAAGGCCTGCGGCGCGGCGAGCTTAGGCCTGTCCGCGCCGCAGGCTTTCAATTTTCGACATTGCGTATTGGCCACCTTGGCCGAACCGGTAGCGCAACAAAGACAGTAACGGGAGCGCGAGGGCCAACCGATGTGTCTGGACAAATCGGCCTTTTAAACACGTCCCTCGCATTTCCTCCTTCTTCTTCACATATTCGGATAATTGGGCCCGCCTCCCCCTTCGGGCGCGACCCAGGTGATGTTCTGCGTCGGGTCCTTGATATCGCAGGTCTTGCAGTGGACGCAGTTCTGGGCGTTGATCTGGAGGCGTTTGGCATCGCCCTCGCCGCCCGGAACATCGACGAACTCATAGACCCC
>NZ_JAAZQL010000012.1 GCF_012275515.1 Novosphingobium sp. SG707 | reverse complement strand
AAGAATGGGACCAATTCCTCCAGGACTTTGTCTCCGATCCTGCCACCATCGAAATCGTCAAGACCTATAAGCTGCGGTAGCAATCGGGCGGTTACGGAAATGGCATCTTCTCCAGGCGTATGGACGCCGCACATAGCGCCTATTTTGCTACGGGCAATCGCCGACGTCTTCATCAATCTAGCTTGGATTCTAAAAGATCCTCGTCCACGCGCACGTCTTTATATTGAGGACGGACAGGGTGCTATTAAATTGCAGATTGCTCATCAAAAACGAGCGTTAGAGGCTGCGACAGACCCCAATGACGCGGCTGAACTGAGTCAGATGATCAAAGTCTGGAGTGACTGGCTAGCAGGGCAACGGATTGAGGCTCTTGTTGAGGTGAATCTTGGTAGTTGGTCCGGTCTCAACATCAGAAAGATGGCCGAAGAGGCCGGATTTATCGACTTCTACAACTATGTCTATCAGCCGTTTAGTAGCGTTATGCATTCAAACTGGGCACATGTGAGTATGTTCAACACGATCCATTGCCAGAATCCGGCTCATCGGTGGCATCGTGGAGCAGCGATAGCTCCAGCGTCGATTGATCTAAATTGGCTCTACCTAGCATCAAAGTATCTCAGCAAGACCTTCGGACATTTTGATAACGTATATGGTCTCGATCTGCCTCATGTCGCGTTCGACCTTGTTGTGTCCCAACTGTCTGAGACGATGGAAGAGGCTGAAAGCTGAGATTTTGCTTTTGTCTTACAGCGAGGCAACTCGTAATTTTGTCATGCAACCGGATATCTGAAGATAATCAAATCGATCTGAAAAATCATTGTATGCCGAAGACGGGCAGCAGTCCCTTGGATAGACATTATCAGGAAAGAAAATTGGAGCGTGAAGATCTCGAAAAATTGCGTGAACGTTCGATCAGCAAGCTCGACGATGACGCTGCGCTCAATCATATCGGTACACTGATCGACGCTTCACGTGACGCAGGTTTCGCCCGGGGAGCAGACCGCGCGATCTACCTTCTCGACGAATTTGCAAAGCGTGATCTGAACGTCCAACATGGCGCGGTTCTCGAATATTATCGATCCAATGCGTGGGCGGTTAAAGAGGAGGCTTCCGGCATCCGCGGCTCCTGGGCTTGGGAACACCCCGAACGGGAACAGCAAATCCTTGCCTTGTCTCGCGCGGCTGCTCATCCTGGCTTTGTCGAACTCGATCTTATGCGTCGTTGTCAGATCCTGACCAATCGAGCGAACCAACTCATTGTGATGGGGCGCTTCATCGACGCGATTGAAGGATGGGACGCAGCGCTGCGCATCATTCCCAAGTTCGCAATGGCGCAGGCCAATCGCGGCTATGGCCTCAAGCATTATGCTGGGATGTTGGATGATGATCGCGAGCGTGCGATCTTATTGTTGCACGCCCATGATGGGCTGATTGCCGCTACCGCCGCCGATGCAGTACACGACTCCATTTACACGGATGCATTGGCGCAACAGTTCGCTGAAGAAGCCAAAACATATGCTGCGGCGGGCGATCTCGATCGAATACGCGAGCTGCAGGATTTTGGTGTGCCGCCGCTCGGGCGCAGCAAGGTCGAACAAAAGTATCGGCAGTGGTGTCTCGACCATCGCCTATTCCTGAATCCACTCAATGATCTCGGGTCGCACGCAAGAGCGGCATGTGACGACCTCGTCCTGCCTCCTATAAGCGAAAGGTTCGATGAGAGACCGGGCGTCGTGACGCCACCACCAGTCATCGGCTTCTTCAATCAGATGAAACAGGAATATGTGTCGGCCCGCTTCATGCTATACGAGGGTCTTTCCGACACAAATCTGCACTTTTCTGACCGTCGCGTTAGGCTATTCGACACACTAGACTATCCGATGCACTCGCTCGCAACCGAACGGGTGCGGACGGCATACCGTATTGCCTATTCTCTGCTCGATAAGGTAGCGTTTCTTGTCGATCATTATTGGAAGTTGGGAAAAGTCGCCAATCGCATCAATTTCAAGAATGTTTGGATGATCGAAGGGAAGCCACGACTTCTCGGCCGCCTTAAAGATTATCCAAACTGGCCGCTTCGCGGACTTTTCTGGCTTTCGAAGGAGTTGTTCGACGATCAACTAAAGCGGACGACCGGACCCGATGCGCGAGAGCTGCATGACATCCGTAACGCGCTCGAACACAAATTCCTCCAGGTACACGAGGGCTGGGCACGGCCATTTATGTGGGCCGCACCAAGCAGCGAAGGCCTAGGGTTCTCCATCGACAGCGATCTTCTCGAGACTAAGGACAGAATAACCTTGATACAGTTATGTTACTATGATAACTAATTCGGCGAATATCCGCTTCGCCAATTGACGCCTGCGTCTGGCTGGCAAGCGCCAAGACGGAGGCCGCGCGCCGTGACCACGCTGAAAATCGGCATTGCCGACACCGAAGAGATGAAGGCGCGCACGCTGCGCATCGCGCGCGGCGAAGAGAAGCCGTCAGCGGACGATCCGAAGGTCTGGTTCATTTCGACGGAATCCTTTTCCAAGGTTTTGTCGGCGTCCAACCGCGACATGCTGCGGCTCATTGCGGAGAACGAGCCGGATTCGCTCGACGCCCTGGCCGAGTTGACCGGACGCGCGAAGTCCAACCTCTCACGCACCCTCAAGGCGATGACCAGCTACGGCCTCGTCCGCATGGAGCGGAGCGGCAAGAAGCTCGCCCCGAAACTGATCCACGATCGCGTCGTGCTGGAGCTGGCTCTGACCAGTTCGCGCCGCAAACCATCTCGCCCAAAGGAGACCGCCCATGAATAAAGAAGCTCCCTTGGTCGCCACCCGCGCCGCCCTCTACCTGCGTGTCTCGACCGCACGGCAAGCCGAACACGATGTGTCGATCCCTGATCAGAAGCGACAAGGCGAAGCCTATTGCGCCTCGCGCGGATACCAACTCGTCGAAACCTTTGTCGAGCCGGGCGCGACCGCGACCAATGACCGCCGTCCGGCCTTTCAACAGATGATCGAAGCCGGCACTTCCAAGCCCGCGCCCTTCGATGTCGTCGTGGTCCATAGCTTCTCGCGCTTTTTCCGCGATCACTTCGAGCTGGAGTTTTATGTTCGCAGGTTGGCGAAGAACGGCGTCAAGCTGGTCTCGATCACGCAGGAGATCGGCGACGACCCGATGCACGTCATGATGCGGCAGATCATGGCGCTGTTCGACGAATATCAGTCGAAGGAGAACGCCAAGCACGTGCTGCGCGCCCTGAAGGAGAATGCCCGGCAGGGCTTCTGGAACGGCGCTTTGCCGCCGATCGGCTATCGCATCATCGCGGCCGAGCAGCGCGGCACCAAGACCAAAAAGAAGCTGGAGATCGACCCACTACACGCCGACACCGTGCGACTAATCTACCGGCTTGCCCTTCAGGGCGAAGGCGGTTCTGGCCCGATGGGCGTCAAGGCGATCGTCAACCACCTCAATCGGAACCGAATCTTCACCCGTGACGGCGGGCGTTGGGGCATCGGTCAGCTTCATCGTATCCTGACCCGGCGCACCTATGTTGGCGAGCACGAGTTCAACAAGCGCTCAAAGTCCAAGGAACTGAAACCGGTCAGCGAAATCGTAGTGGTTCCGGTGCCGCGCCTGATCGATCAGGAGACGTTCGACGCAGTGCAGGAGCATCTGCGCGTCCGCAACTCGAAGGTGACACCGCCGCGCGTCGTCAGTGGGCCGACCTTGCTGACCGGCATTTGCTTCTGTGAGAAGTGTGGGGGAGCCATGACACTCCGCACCGGCAAGGGCGGACGTTATCGCTACTATACCTGCTCGATCAAGGCGCGGCAGGGCGAGACGGGCTGCTCCGGCCGTTCGATCCCGATGCCGCAACTCGACGCCATCGTCTGCGACCATATTGAGAACCGGCTGCTCCAGCCCGAGCGGCTCGAGGAAATCCTGGCGTCGATCCTCGATCGGCGCGAGGAGCGGGCTGAGCGCCGCCGGGAGCATATTGCCGAACTGAACAGGCGCGCGGCCGAGACAGAGCTTCGCTTGAAGCGTCTCTACGAAGCCATCGAATCGGGCGTCGCCGACCTGAACGACCCCGCGCTGAAGGAACGCGTCGTCGCTCTTCGAGCGCTTCGCGATCAAGCGCAGGCCGATTCCGAGCGAGCACAGGCCATGCTCGAAAGCTCCGGCAGCATGGCGGTGACACCGACTGTCCTTCGCAAGTTCGCCGCGACCGCGCGGCGTCGGCTTCGGCAGGAGGGCGGCGGCTATCGGCGGGATCATCTGCGGGCCTTTGCCCAGCGCGTTGAGGTCGGAGAAGGTCATGTCCGCATCGTGGGATCAAAGGGCGAACTGCTTCGCGCCCTTACTTCGGCCTCTAGCGGGCAATCGGCGGGAATCAGCGTGCCCACTTTGGGACTGAAATGGCGGAGCGGGAGGGATTCGAACCCTCGATACGCTTTTGACGTATACTCACTTTCCAGGCGAGCGCCTTCGACCACTCGGCCACCGCTCCGCATTGCTCTGGAAGGCAGGCCCCTAGCGATGAAACGCGGCTTGCGCAAGAGAGGGCGCGCAGGCAGATTGCCCTGATGCGCAAAAAGATTGTTCTGTCCGCCGCCTTTGCCCTTTCCGCCGCCCAGATGGCCATGGCGGCCGCGCCACAAAAACCCACACCGGAAAAACCGAGAACCCGCCCCAGCGCCGAGATCATCAAGGCCGCCCCGGCCAGTGATTGGCGCGAGATCGACCCTGCCGACCTGCTGGTGATGGCGCTGGCCCCGGATGGCAACGGCAAAACGCGGCAGGTGATCATCCAGCTTCTGCCCGCGCCCATCAGTCAGGGCTGGATCGGCAATATGCTCAAGCTGGCGGCCGCCCATTGGTGGGACAATGGCGCTGTCTATCGGGTTCAGGACAATTGGGTCGCGCAATTTGGCGATCCCGATGAGGATACGCCGCAAGCCAAACCCCTGCCGCCCGGCTTGGCCAAAGTGCCCGAGAGCGACTATCTGCTGCGCGCCTTTGCCGCGCCGGAATATGTCAATCCGGGCCGCGATGCCTATGCCCCGCATACGGGCATCGACATGGGTTTTCCCATGGCGTTTGACGACAGCCATGTCTGGCCCGTCCATTGCTATGGCTCGGTGGGCGTGGGGCGCAACAATTCGCCCGATACGGGCATGGGGGCCGAACTCTATGCGGTGATCGGCACGCCCCCGCGCCAGCTCGACCGCAACATTGCCGTGGTGGGACGAGTGATCGAGGGGATCGAGCATCTCTCCTCCCTGCCCCGCGCGCCGGGCAACGGCATGTATAATGACAAGGCAAAGAACACGCCGATCCTCTCGATCCGGCAGGGCAATGACCTGCCGCCTGCCGATCGGCCGCATTTCGAATATCTCTCCAGCGCCAGCGCATCATTTCGCGATTATGTGAACGCGCGGGTCAACCGGCATGACGATTTCATCATCTATTCGCCCGGAGCCGCCGACATCTGCAACATCCCGATTCCCGTCCGCCGCCGGGGGTGACGGGCGGGCACAACAGGCGGGGATGAGCCGCCCCGCAGCCTTGCACGGCGCATGGCGAAAACCTATTCATACCGCAAATTCGTATTCAAACCCTAGGATTTCCGCGCCATTCCCGGGCGATGAACTGGCGCAAACCCCATCAGGGCGCTAGATCACCCAAGCAAATGGGCCACCACCAAGGCGGCCCTGTGAACCATGGCGCGGAAGCACTCCAACCCAAGGAGAAAGCCGTGACAGTCGTGACACCCGAGGGGACTCCATCGATGAGCTTTACCGCCGACAAGCTGCTGCTGTTTGGCGCCACCGGCGATCTTTCGCAGCGCATGCTGCTGCCCTCGCTGTGCGCGCTTCATGCCGATGCTCTGGTGCCGGAAAAGCTGGGCATCATCGGCACGGCCCGCTCCGACCTCGATGACGATGGCTTCCGCAATTTTGCCGCCGATGCGCTGGGCAAGTTCCTGCCCGATTATCGCAAGAGCGCGATCCCCGGCTTTCTCCAGCGGCTGACCTATCAGGCGCTCGACGCGAACCAGACCGCGCAATTTGCCGATCTGGCCGCCAAGGTCGGCCCGCGTCAGGATGGTCTGGCGATTTTCCTGTCCACCGCGCCCAGCCTGTTCGAACCCACCATTGCGGGCCTTCAGGCCAGCGGACTTGCCGACGAGACCAGCCGCATCGGCCTTGAAAAGCCGCTGGGCACGGATCTGGACACCAGCCGCCATATCAATGACGCGGTGGCCTCGGCCTTTCCCGAAGACCGCATTTTCCGCATCGACCACTATCTGGGCAAGGAAACCGTCCAGAACCTGATGGCGCTGCGCTTTGCCAACATTCTTTTCGAGCCGATCTGGAACTCGCACTATATCGAGCACGTTCAGATCACCGTGGCGGAAACGGTTGGCCTTGAAGGGCGCGTGGGCTTTTACGACGGCGCGGGCGCGCTGCGCGATATGGTGCAGAACCATATGCTGCAACTGCTCGCCCTTGTCGCGATGGAGCCGCCCAGCCGGTTTGACCCGGCCGCGATCCGGGGCGAAAAGACCAAGGTCCTGCGCTCACTCCGCACCGTTGCTGCGGGCGACACCGTGACCGGCCAGTATCGCGCGGGCGCGATCAACGGCGCTTCGGTGCCCGGCTATGCCGACGAATTGGGCCAGCCTTCGGCCACCGAAACTTTCGTGGCGATCAAGGCGCATATCGACAACTGGCGCTGGAAGGGCGTGCCCTTCTATCTGCGCACCGGCAAGCGTCTGCCCAAGCGGACCACCGAGATCGTCGTGCAGTTTCGCCCGGTGCCCCATTCGATGTTTGCCCAGCGCGGCGCGATTGCCCAGCCCAACCGGCTGGTCATCGGCATCCAGCCCGAGGAAAACATCACCTTCACCACCAATGCCAAGGTGCCGGGTCTGGATCGCGGAGGCTTGCGCCTGCGCGAAGTGCCGCTCGACATCAGCATGGAAGACGCCTTTGCTGGCCCGACCAAGCGCATTGCCTATGAGCGCCTGCTGCTCGACCTGATAGAGGGCGATCAGACGCTGTTCGTCCGCCGCGACGAGGTGGAGGCGCAATGGGCCTGGATCGACGGTGTGCGCAAGGTGTGGACCGACAATGGCATCACGCCCAACCCCTATGGCGCAGGAAGCTGGGGGCCGACCGCCGCCATCGCCCTTGCCGCCAAGGATGGCGTGGCGTGGCATGAATAAGGAATAGGACAAAGCTCATGGCCGAACTGCACCCCACTATCGCCCGCGTGACCGAGCGCGTGATCGCCCGGTCCAAGGCGACCCGCAGCGCCTATCTCGACCTGATGGCGCGCGAGAGCGACCGCCATGGGGACCGTTCGGCCTATGGCTGTTCCAACCTTGCCCATGCCTATGCGGGCGCGGTCGAGGACCAGAAGACGCTGGCCTTCACCCGCGCCCAGAACATCGGCATCGTCACGGCCTATAATGACATGCTTTCCGCGCATCAGCCCTATGCGCGTTTTCCCGATGCGATGAAGATCTATGCCCGCGAAGTGGGCGCCACGGCGCAGGTCGCGGGCGGCGTTCCGGCCATGTGCGACGGCGTGACGCAGGGCATGGACGGGATGGAGCTGTCGCTCTTTTCGCGCGATACGATTGCGCTTTCCACCGCCGTTTCGCTCAGCCACGCCGTGTTCGACAGCACCGCGCTGCTGGGTATCTGCGACAAGATCGTGCCGGGTCTGGTGATCGGCGCGCTGCGCTTTGGCCATCTGCCCTCGATCTTCATCCCCAGCGGCCCGATGCCCAGCGGCATCGCCAACAAGGAAAAGCAGAAGACCCGCCAGCTCTACGCCGAAGGCAAGGTGGGCCGCGAGGAATTGCTGAAAAGCGAGATGGGGTCTTACCACTCGCCGGGCACCTGCACCTTCTATGGCACCGCCAATTCCAATCAGATGATGATGGAAATGATGGGCCTGCAATTGCCCGGCTCCAGCTTTGTGCCACCCAACACCCCGCTGCGCAGCCAGTTGACCCGCGCGGCCGTCCATCGCCTGACGCAGATCAGCCGCAAGGGCGCCGATCCGCGCCCGATGGGCGAGGTGGTCGATGAAAAGGCGATCCTGAACGCCTGCATCGGCCTGCTGGCCACCGGGGGCAGCACCAATCATGCGATCCACCTGCCCGCGATGGCGCGGGCGGCGGGCGTGCTGATCGACTGGGCGGATCTGGATGAATTGTCATCGGTCGTGCCGCTGATCGCGCGCGTTTATCCCAACGGCTCGGGCGATGTGAACCATTTCCACGCCGCTGGCGGCATGGGCTATGTCATCCGCGAACTGCTGGGCGCAGGGCTTTGCCATGGCGACATCCTGACCGTGGCCGAGGGCGGTTTTGCCGCCTATGCCACCGAGCCTTATCTCGATGGCCCTGAGGGCAATCAATCGCTGGCCTTCCGCCCCGCACCCGAGGTCAGCCATGATCCGGCGATGCTCTCGACCGTGGCAGAGCCGTTCCAGCCCGATGGCGGGATGCGTCTGGTGCAGGGCAATCTGGGCCGCGCGACCTTCAAGTCCTCGGCGGTGGAGAAGGAGCGCTGGACCATCGAGGCCCCCGCGCTGGTGTTCAACAGCCAGGAAGAAGTGCAGGCTGCCTTCAAGGCGGGCGAACTGGAGCGTGACTGCGTTGTGGTCGTGCGTTTCCAGGGGCCGCGCGCCAATGGCATGCCCGAGCTTCACAAGCTGACCCCGCCGCTCGGCGTGCTTCAGGACAAGGGTTTCAAGGTGGCGCTGGTCACCGACGGCCGCATGTCGGGCGCGTCCGGCAAGGTTCCCGCCGCCATCCACGTCACGCCCGAAGCCCTTGCGGGCGGCGCGCTGGCGCTGGTGGAAAATGGCGACATCATCCGCGTCTGCGCGCAAACCGGCACGCTGGAGGTGAAGGCTGATCTGTCGGGCCGCACGCCTGCTGCTGCGCCTGTGGCCGCGATGGGCGTGGGGCGCGAATTGTTCGCGATGTTCCGCGCCGGGGCCGATGGCGCCGAAAAGGGCGGATCGGCCATGCTGGCGCTCGCAGGTCTTTGACGCTAAAGGCCTGACGACGGAGGGGATTCATGGAACTCGTTACGGTAGATATTGGCGGCACCCACGCGCGTTTCACCATTGCCACACTTGGCGATGATGGCGCGATCGCGCTGGGCGAACCGGCCACGCTGAAAACCAATGAACATGCCAGCTTTGAAACGGCATGGGAGCATTTCGCGGAAATTTCGGGCCGCGCCCTGCCGCGCGCCGTGGCGCTGGCCGTGGCCGGGCCGGTGGGCGGCGAACTGATCCGCTTTACCAACAACCCGTGGGTGATCCTGCCCGATCAGTTGCCCGAGCGGCTGGGCGTGGACAAGGTCACCATCGTCAATGACTTTGGCGCGGTGGGCCACGCCGTGGCGCGCGCGGGCGATGAATATTTCCAGCATCTGACGGGGCCGGATGTCGCGCTGCCCACCAGCGGCACGATCACCATCGTCGGCCCCGGCACCGGGCTCGGCGTGGCGCATGTCTGGCGCGATGGTAACGGCTTCTATCATGTTCAGGCAACCGAAGGCGGCCATCTCGATTTCGCCCCGCTCGATGCGGTGGAGGACGCGATTCTGGCCCGCCTGCGCCAGCGTCATCGCCGCGTTTCGGTTGAGCGCGTGGTGTCGGGCCCGGCGATTGTCGATATTTACGAAACGCTGGCCGCGCTGGAGCAGCGCCCGGTGCTGCATACTGACGACCGCACGATCTGGACCAGGGGCACTGCGGGAGAGGACACGCTGATGGCGGCGGCCATCGACCGTTTCTGCCTCTCGCTGGGTTCGGCGGCGGGCGATCTGGCGCTGGCGCAGGGCGGGTCGGCCGTGGTCATCGCGGGCGGGCTTGGCCTGCGCATCAAGGACACGATCCTGTCCTCCGGCTTTGCCGACCGTTTCCGCGCCAAGGGCCGCTTTGAAAGCCTGATGGCCAGCCTGCCGGTCAAGCTGATTACCCATCCCCAACCGGGCCTGCTCGGCGCGGCCGCCGCGTTTCAGAAGGAACATGCATGATGAGCGAAACACCTACCCCCGCCTCCGCCCGGATCGACGCCATCATGCGCACCGCGCCGGTGATCCCGGTGCTGGTGATCGACCGGCTTGAAGATGCGCTGCCGCTGGCCGAGGCGCTGGTCGCCGGTGGCCTCAAGGTACTTGAAGTCACGCTGCGCACCGAGTGTGCATTGGACGCCATCAAGGTGATGAAGCAGGTTCCCGGCGCGATTGTCGGCGCAGGCACGGTGCTGAACCCCGACGATCTGGCGCGCGCAATCGACGCGGGCAGCGAATTCATCGTCTCGCCGGGCCTCACCCCGCGTCTGGGCGAAGCGGCCGTTGCGGCGGGCATCCCCTTCCTGCCCGGCACGGCGAACGCTGCCGACATCATGCTGGGCATGGATCTGGGCCTCAACCGCTTCAAATTCTTCCCCGCCGAAGCCAGCGGCGGCGTCAGCGCTCTGAAGGCCATCGCCGGCCCCTTCGGCTCGGCCCGCTTCTGCCCCACCGGCGGCATCACGCTGGCCACGGCCCCCAACTATCTGGCCCTGCCGCAGGTGCTCTGTGTCGGCGGAAGCTGGATGGTGGGCAAGGGCGCCGATGCAGCCGCCATTACGGCCGCTGCCGGCGCGGCGGCGGCTCTCAAGGCCTGAAACTGAATACCCTGCCCGCGCAAGCCATCGGCGCGGGCAGACATTTCCCTTCTTCCATTTGCCTTACCAAATTCGTCTGCGGCTTTGCAGTCCCCCTTCCCCTGTCCGGCGATCATGGCCATAGTCAGGGGCAAGACCATAAGGGCAGGAGAGGCAAAGCAGGCCGCCAGCACATGGGCCAGAGCGCCCGACGGGAGTGTCCATAAAGATGAGCCAGATTGCCGCCCTTTCGCAGCGTTTGCAGGATTTGCACGCGACGACCGAAGAAACCCCGCTGTTCAACCCGGTGTTTCAGCTCTCCCTCGAACTCTCGCGCCAGATTGAAAACGGCGAACTTGGACTCGACAAGGTTGAGGCCATGGTGGCCGAGCTGGAATGCGAAGGGCTTCAGGCGCGCGCGCGGCGGCTGCATCGCCTTTTGGAGCCGGTCGAGCCGGAGGCCAATCTGGCCCGCGTGAAGGGCCATGCCGAAACGGGCGATTTTGCCAGCTTTGCCACGCGCTGGGGCCGCCCCGCCGCGCATATCGTGTTCACCGCCCATCCCACCTTCCTGCTGAACAAGGCGCAGACCGCCACCGTGGCCCATGCCGCCAGCCAGGGCGATTTCGGCCCCGCTACCTGCGCGGCAACAGCGGCGCGCGACACGATCACGCTGGACACCGAGCATGACGCCGCGCTGGCCGCGATCGCGCGCGGGCATTCGGCTCGCGCCAAGATCACCCGGACGCTGTTCAACACCGCCCGCGCCCGCTGGCCCCAGCAATGGCGCGCGCTGCGCCCGATGCCGATCCGCTTTGCCAGTTGGGTGGGCTATGACATGGACGGGCGCACCGATATCGGCTGGAACACCTGCATCCGCTATCGCCTGATGGAAAAGGCCCAGCGCCTGTCGGCCTATGCCGCCGATCTGGCCGAGGCCGCGCCCGATATCGCCACGCGCCTGCTGGCCGGTGCCGAGCGCGCCGAGGAAATGGCTGCGCTCTTTGCCCGCGACATGAAGGACCCGGCCACCCTGTCGGAGGCCGCCAATACGCTGACCGGGGATCATCCGGCCAAGTTGACCAGCCTGTCAGGCATCATTGCCGAGCTGGAGGCGCTGGCCGCCACGGCAAGTGATGATGTGGCAGAGGTCCTGCTGACCACGGTTGCCGCGATGCAGGCCGATGGCCTAGGCATGGGCTGGGTGCATTTCCGCGTGAACAGCAGCCAGCTTCAGAACGCGATCCGCCGCCGCATCGATCCCGATGGTCGCCTCGATCTGGCCAGTCAAGCAGCCCTGGTCAAGATGCGCGAACTGCTGGCCACGGCCAAGGTCCTGCGCACCAATTTCGCCGCGCTGGCCATTGAAAACAGCACCGCAATACGCCTGTTCCTGACCATGGCGCAGATCCTGCACCATGTGGATGCCGACACGCCGATCCGCATGCTGGTGGCCGAATGCGAACAGCCCACCACGATGCTGGCCGCGCTCTATTTCGCCAAGCTGTTCGGGATCGAGGACAAGGTCGACGTTTCGCCCCTGTTCGAGACGGAGACGGCGCTGGAGCATGGCGGACGCTTCCTCGATGCGCTGCTGGCCGAACCGGCGTATCGCGCCTATGCGCGCGGTCGCGGGCGCGTGTCGATCCAGACGGGCTTTTCCGACGCCGGGCGCTTCGTGGGCCAGATCCCCGCCGCGCTGGCCATCGAGCGCCTTCAGGGCCGCCTGGCCGAGGCGATGACCGCCAACCAGCTTTCGGACATCTCCGCGCTGATCTTCAACACCCATGGCGAGAGCATGGGGCGCGGCGCGCATCCCGCCTCGCTGGCCGATCGTCTGGCATGGCCCTTGTCACCATGGGCGCGGCGCCGTTTCGTGCGCGCTGGCATCCGGCTTGAACCGGAAGTCTCGTTTCAGGGCGGCGACGGCTATCTCTTCTTCGGCAGCGACGAACTGGCGTTGGCCACGCTCACGCGCTTTATCGAACTGGCGCCTGCCGAAACCGATCCCTATGCGCCGACCGACCCGTTCTATCGCCGCACGGACCTGTCGCTCGACTTCTATCGCGCGATCCGCCGGGTTCAGCAGGGCCATCTGGCCAGCGCGACCTACAGCCGCGCGCTGACCGCCTTTGGGCTTGGTCTGCTGAACGACACCGGTAGCCGCAAGAGCCGCCGCCAGAGCGACGTTTCCTCCGACCGCACGATGTCGCTGCGCCAGATCCGCGCGATCCCGCATAATGCGGTGCTGCAACAGCTTGGCTATCCGGTGAACATCATCGCCGGTGCGGGCAGCGCGGCTGAGGGCAATTACGAGGAACTGGCCAATCTGCTGCGCTCATCGGAGCGCGGGCGCCAGATCGTGCGTCTGGTGCGCGCCGCCAATGCGCTGGCCAGCATCAAGACGCTGACGGCCTTTGGCGAGCTGTTCAACAGCGCCTATTGGGCCAGCCGCCCCTATCGCGGGCATGAAGAGCATATTGCGGATGGCTGCCTTGCGCTGGCCGAATATCTGACGGGCGATGACCGGGCGGGCGTGTTCCGGCGCCTCTCGACACGCCTGCGGGTCGATGCGCTCAAGCTCCACCGCCTGCTGGCGCTGATCCCGGACGAGGCGCCCCTGCCTGACCGCGAACATACGCGCCGCATGATCGGTGTGCTTCAGGCGCTGCGCCTGGCGTTGTTCCAGCATATGTTCCTGCGCGCGGTCATGGTGCCGCAATTCAGCCGCGCCAATGACATCGCGCGCGAAGATGTGCTGGAGATGGTCTTCACCCTGCGTATCGACGATGCGCTGGCCCAGCTTCGCCGCGCCTTCCCCACCAGCTTCCCCAGCCTGGACGATTTCCGGGTCGAGGAACCAGCCGATTATCCCGACGATGCCGCCCATGGCTATGGCGTCATCCGCCGCGATTATATCGAGCCGATCGAGCGCGCTTATGGCCTTGCCCTGCGCATCGGCACGGCGATTGCCAATGAATTTGGCGCGCACGGGTAAAATGTGATCGAATGGGGCAGGCGTAAATCCGTCCCATTTCGATACAGGCTTCACAGACCTCTGGCGCGCAGGCACAAGGTAACGCATCTTTAACCATAGCGTTTAACCTTGCCTGCGAGTCTGCCAGACCATGCCTATCGGCACCCATCCTACCCCTGCGACCGGCGATCCGTTTATGGCGGCGCGCGCGCTGATCATCATGGGCGGGCTGGGGCTGACGGTGCTGGCGGGCCTTGCGCTGATCGAGGCGGATGAACGGGGCGGCACCGCCCATCTGCCCCGCGACGTTGTGATCGCCGCGCGCCCGCAACTGGCGCATCAGATCGCGCTTGGGGTCGATCCCTATGCAGGGGCGCAGGGCGTCAGTTTCGACACGCCTGCCACCACTATCGGTATGCGCAGCCCCGGCAAGGGCGGCGGCGTGATGCCCACCTCGACCCCGTCCCCTACCGACCGCCGCTTTGTCATCCGGCGCATCCTGCCGATTTCCGGGCCGATCAAATATGGCCAATGGGCATGGGACGAGGACGGCGTGCCGCCCGGCCCGCTGGTTATCACCGTCGATCTGGAGGCGCGGGTGCTCTCGGTCTTCCGCAACGGGTTTGAAATCGGGGCCACCGCCGTCCTGCTGGGCACGCAGGAAAAGCCCACCCCCACCGGCACCTTTCCGATCAGCCAGAAGGACAGGGATCACGTCTCAAACCTGTATGACGCGCCCATGCCCTATATGATGCGGCTGACCGATGATGGCATTACGATCCATGCCACCAATGTGCGCAACGGTTTTGCCAGCCATGGCTGCATCGGCATCCCGCTGGATTTCGCGCGCAAGGTATTTGGCGAGGCGCATATCGGCGACAAGGTTTACATCACGCGGGGCAAGCAGGTGGGGCTTGGGGATTCTCTCGTCGATTAAGCGCGGCGTTTCGGGGCCTTCGTAAAGCTCCACACGCCGGGGCCGGGCCGGGCCACCACATCGCCGATTGACACCGGCTGCCGCGCCAGCAGGCTGTCAAAGGCGCGGGCCACCGCATTGCCGCGCGGGGCATGGCCGTCGATCTCCTCGACGATCCGGGCGATAACGCGCATGGCAATCGCGCGCGGCGCGGCGGGGCGATAATTCACCCCCGGTCCTTCGCGCAACACCCGCGCACCATATTCCCGATCCGCCGCCCAATCGAGCGCGGCATCGGCATCGGCCAGATTCTCCGCGCAGCGCGCCCACGCGCCCACATCCAGCCAATCCGCCCCGGCCAGCGCCTGACGCACGCGCACGCGGTCAAAGGCGGTATTGCGGTTCGAAGGATCATCGGCGGCCACCAACCCTGCATCACCCACCACAGCGGCCAATTCGGCCCGCCGCCAGCCCAACACCGGACGGATCAGCAGATGCTCGCTCTCGGGCACCCAGCCCCGCTCGCGCACCCCGGCAAGGCCCGCGACCCCGCTGGCGCGGTTCAGGCGCATCACCAGCGTCTCGGCCTGATCGTCGGCATGATGGGCCGTGGCCAGCGCCGCCACGCCCTCACGCGCCATCCAGTCGGCCAGAGCGGCATAGCGCGCCGTGCGGGCCTCGGATTGCACATTGCCCGGTTCGACCAACACCCGAAGCGTTTCATGCGGCACGCCCAGATCGCGGCACACCGCCGCCACCTGCGCCGCCTCCGTCGCGCTTTCCGCGCGCAGCCCATGGTCGACCGTGGCCGCGCAGACCCCGCCGGGCCGCGCCGCCGCGGCTAGGAGCAGCAGTCCAAGCGAATCCGGCCCCCCGGACACCGCAATCCCCAGCTTCAAGCTCGGATCGCGCGCGCCCTCGGGCCAGACCTGCGCCAGACTTTGTGCGAAACGGTCGGCGGTCAGTTGCACTTCACCTTGGCGCGAATGCCGTCATAGGCCGACTTCAACCGCCCGGCGGCATCGGCCGGATAGCCATCGGCAAATTCGCCCAGAGCGATACAGGCACGGTTGATGTCCTTGAGCTCGATCATCGCCTCGGACAGATAGAGCAGGCTGTCGGACGCGCGGGCGCCCTTCTTGTCGCTCTGATAGTTCTGGAGGAACCACGGGGCCGCATCGCGCGGCTTGCCATCATCCAGATAGGCGCGACCCAGCAGGTTGCGCGCATAGCTCACGCGCTTGTGCTTGGGATACTGGTCCAGATAGAGCTTCAACTGCTGCTGCGCTTCGGGGAAGAACTTGGCCTCCCACAGCTTATAGCCATAGGTATAATCATCCTCCGCCGGGTCGCCGGTGGCGGGCTTGGCAATCGCCTTGACCGCCGTGACGCGGCTGGCGGGCGCAGGTGCGGGCTTGACCACCGGCGCTGCAACCGGCGCCGGGACGGGCGCGGGCTTGACCACCGGGCGCGGCGCAGGGGCCGCATCGCCCACGGCGGGCGGGGCCGGTTCAGGCGCGGTCACACCCTGTTCCACCGGCGCATTGGCCGCCGCGCGCGCTGTGTCGAGCTGGCGCACATGGTTCGACAATTCCTCGACCTGCGCGGTCAGGCGGGCGTTCTGCGCCTCCACCGCGCTCAGCCGCGCAAGAATATCGGTCAGCGCCGTATTGGCGGGCGGCGCGGCAGGCATCTCGGCTGCTGCGGCCGGGGCCGCGCCGGGGGCCGGATTGGCCGCCTGCTGGCCGAACAGCTTGGCATCCCCGCCGGGGAACACCTGCCGTTGCAAGGCGCGGACCTCGGCCTCCAGCTTGCGCATGCGGATTTCGCCTGCCGTGCCTTCCTGTGCCTGCGCCGGGATGGCGCTGCCTGTCCAGAGCAGCGCTGCCAGCGCCACGCCAGCCAGCCTGATCCGCTGCTTATACATCATCTTTCTTCAACTCCCACGGCGCGCCCGATCACGGGCGGCCCAGATCATCGGTTGTTCCATGCCCCAAACGCACAGTGCCGCAAGCAACCCCCTGCTGTCGAGTGGGGGTTAAGGCGTAACGGTGGATGGGGTGGCGGGTGCGGCAGGCGCATCAGCCGTTGGTGCGGGCCGGGGGCGCGGGAAATGGCGCAACGGGCGCGGGGCCGCAACGGGCGACGGAACCGCAACGGGCGCATTGGCCGCGCCGGGGATCGGCTCGGCCGGCGGCGTTGCCGCTGGCGCAGGCTTTCCGCGCTCCAGCAAAGCCTTGGCCGAGATCGGCACATTCCGGACAATCTCGGGGACCTTGCTGATCGGCGGCACGTCCTGACCACCCACGGTGATCGCCAGCTTGTCGGGGCGGCCGGTCCATACGGTCGGCCCTTGGGCATCCTCGGGCACCGTATAGGTTTCGCCCATGACCAGCACCTTTTGCACCAATTGCTTGCCGCCCGCGTCCGAGACCTTGATCCACAGCTTGTCCATCTGCGCGGTCAGCACGACAGGACCGGTGGGCGCGGCGGAGGCTTCTTCGCTGGGCGCCTCGCTGGGCGCGGCCGATGCGGCCTGGCTGGGCACTTCATCGGGGATCAGCGAGGGCAGGCTGTCGGTCGCGCTGGAATTGTTCTGCCACCAGATGAAGCCGCCGATGGCCACCACCAGCAGCACGAAACCGGCCATCCAGGCAAAGCGCGAGGAAGGCACGCGCGCCGGATCGCCCGGCGCAAAGGCGGGCGAGGCAGGCGCTTCGGGTTCGGGGGCGGCGCGCGAATAATCGCGGCCCATCGCATCGACCATCGCGGCCGGGTCCAGCCCGACGCTCTTGGCAAAGGTGCGGGTAAAGCCGAAAACATAGGTGCGGCCAGGCAGAGCGGCAAAATCGCCGGTTTCCAGCGCGCCCAGATGACGTTCGGAAATCTTGGTCCGGGCCGACAGTTCCGCCAGTGTCAGCCCCGCCGCCTCACGCGCGGCGGCCAGCCGCTGGCCCGCGGTGGCGGGCTGGCCGCTGGTTGGAGAAGCGAATTCTGACTCATCTGCGCTCATGGCGATACCGAAATCCTTTGCGGCCCGCGCCGGACACAACGCTGGAAGCTCTGGAAAGTCAACAGGCTTGACAGGTCCTTGCGCCGGTTAACGGGCATATTGCGCTCGATTACGCAAAGATATCGATGCGCCGGTCCGTAACAACCTGTTAATTCGCCCTTCAGTCTCCGATCAGGCCCCGCTGGGCCGCCCATGCGGTCATTTCCTCGCGCAGGCTGGCGGGCGGGTTGGCCAGCCAGCCCTCCATCGCCGCGCTGATTTCGGCCAGATTGACCCGGCGGACCATATCCTTGATCGGCGCCACGCCCGCCGGCGTGATCGACAGCCGCCGGATGCCTATGCCCAGCAAGGCCAGCGCCTCCAACTGGCGCCCGCCCATTTCGCCGCAGACCGTCATCGGCACATTATGCGCATGGCCCGCCGCCGCGATGCGGCGGACAAAGCGCAGGATCGCGGGGGAAAGCCAGTCATAGCGCTCGGCCAGTTTTGGATTGGACCGGTCAGCGGCAAAGAGGAACTGCGTCAGGTCATTCGTGCCGATCGAGAGGAACGACAGGCGCGGCAGCAACAGATCCAGCACCTCGGCCAGCGCGGGCACTTCGAGCATCGCGCCATATTTGACCGCCTC
Organism: Novosphingobium sp. SG707; assembly: GCF_012275515.1. GTDB lineage: Bacteria > Pseudomonadota > Alphaproteobacteria > Sphingomonadales > Sphingomonadaceae > Novosphingobium. The sequence continues at coordinate 106,330 of NZ_JAAZQL010000012.1, read as the reverse complement.
GGGCGGGGTCTTGCCCAGCTTGCGCAGATGGGCAAGCTGTCCCTCGAACACCGCCTTGGCCGCGTCAAATTCCCACGGTTCGGAAATCATCGGGAACATCACCTGAAGCACCCGCCCCGCCGAAGCTTCGAGCAGCGCGCGGGCCTGGACCTTGAGCAGGGTATCGCGTTCGAGGGCAAGGCGCAGCGCGCGCCAGCCCATCGCCGGGTTCTCTTCCTCGCCATCCTCGTCATGGCGCAGATAAGGCAGGCTCTTGTCGCCGCCGATATCGACCGTGCGGAACACAACCGGCTTGTTGCCCGCCGATTCCAGCACTTCGCGATAAAGCCGCGTCTGGCGCTCGCGGTTGGGCAAAGTGGCCGAGACGAGGAACTGGAACTCGGTGCGATAGAGGCCCACGCCATCCGCGCCCGTCAGCTGCAGATTGGGCATATCCTCGCGCAGGCCCGCGTTGATGTTGACCGCAATGCGCTCGCCATCCAGCGTGATCGGCACCACATCGCGCAGCGCGGCATATTTGGCCTGCTTTTCGCGATTTTTGGCATAGCGCTCGTCAAAGCCGATCATCATGTCGCGCGTGGGCCGGGCAAAGGCCAGCGCCGAATCGGCATCGAGCAGGATCGGATCGCCCTCACGCACCTTGCCGCGCAAGCTCTTGACGCGGCCCAGCACCGGAATGCCCATCGCCCGCGCCACGATCACGACATGCGCGGTCAGCGAGCCTTCCTCAAGGATCACGCCCTTGAGCCTGCGCTTGTCATATTCAAGCAGTTCGGCCGGGCCAAGATTGCGCGCGATCAGGATCGCATCCTGACGCAGGCCCGCGCTGGCCGCGGTGCCCAATTGGCCCGAGACGATGCGCAGCAGGCGGTTGGCCAGATCCTCCAGATCGTGCATCCGGTCGGCCAGCAAGGGATCGTCGATCTGGCGCATCCGCATACGGGTGCGCTGCTGGACGCGCTCGATGGCGGCCTCGGCGGTCAACCCGCTGTCGATCGCCTCGTTGATGCGGCGGCTCCAGCCTTCGTCATAGGCGAACATGCGATAGGTTTCCAAAACCTCCTCATGCTCGCCCCCGCTGCCGAATTCGGCCTGAGACGCCATGCGGTCGATCTGTTCGCGCATCTTGTCAAAGGCGAGGTACACGCGCTGGCGCTCGGCCTCGGTGTCCTCGGCCACGATATGCTCGATGGTGATGCGCGGCTGGTGATAGACCGCCACGCCGCTGGCCAGACCCTTGACCAGCGTGAGGCCGCGCAATTGTTCCGGCCCGGTGTGGGCGGCGGCCAGGCCTGCGGCTTCTTCCTCATCCACCAGATCGGCGTTGGCGATCAGTTCGGACAGGACCATGGCCACGGTCTGCAGCGCCTCGATCTCGACCTCTTCATAGCGGCGCGGATCGACATGCTGCACACAGACCACCCCCACGCAGCGTTCGCGCCGCACGATGGGCACGCCCGCAAAAGAGTGGAACTTGTCCTCGCCCGTTTCGGGGCGATACGAGAAATCGGGGTGCGCGGTCGCCTCGGCCAGATTGAGCGTTTCGGCGCGAGAGGCAATGGTGCCGACAAGCCCCTCGCCAATGGCCATGCGGGTGACGTGGACCGCCTCCTGCGCAAGGCCCCGCGTGGCGAAAAGTTCGAGCATCCCTTCGCGCAGCAGATAGATCGAGCAGACCTCGCTATCCAGACTGGCGCCGATGACCTCGACCACAGTGTTCAGTTTGGCCTGCGCATGGCTGCGCGAGGCCATGACCTCATGCAGGCGCGTCAGGATCGTGCGCGCGGCCGCCACCGCGCTGGAATTCGAGGTCGGGCCGAGAGGTGCAGTGGTCATGAAAGGGGGTTAGACCAAACATCCGCCTTTGCAAATGCGCCTACCCCTATTTTTGCGCTAACCCTGCCTTTTTGGGCCCTGTTCCATGCAAAAAGGCCGAAATATACAACGCAAAGGCCCGATCCGGCGTCATGCGCCGGATCGGGCCGGGGTGATCTCGCAACGGTCGGGTTGTCAGCGTTCAGCCAGCAGGCCCCGCTTTACCGCTTGGGACCTTGCCATTCCATGCTGCACGCAATGCTGCATCAATGATGCGCGATCTGGTCGCGGATCCGCAGCTTGTGGCGCTTGAGCGCCTGAAGCATGGCTGGGTCGGGATGGGGACTCTTGAGTTCTTCGGCAATCCGGCGTTCAAGACCGGCGTGCTTGTTGTGCAGGGCGTTGATGTGGGATGCTTCCATTTTGGACTCTCCTCCATAGGCCATAAAGCCATTGAAAGTGACCTCCTCGCCAGCGCGGCCCCCAACCGGCCCCATGCGAAGGTCCGACCGGGAAAACCGTGTGGTGGGCGGCCACAGGCTACCCCCCTATTAACGGACGGCTGCAGACGCCCGTCCGATCGGGGCATGACAGAACATGCCTCCTGCGGCCATGTCCGAATCGCGTCATTCCCGTCGATCAGATGCTCAAGGAAACACACTTTGCCCCGCTTGCGAAGCCCCGAATATGACAAATTTAGGTAAGCCGTGCAGGGCCGCGACAAAGCGCCCCTCAGCCTCGTTTACTTGCGCCAGACACTCATTTCATCGTGCCTGTTGCGCCCCCTCTTGCCCGTTGGTCGCGGCGCGATTAGAGCATGAGGAGAACTTGCGACACACCCTTGGCGGGAGCATATTTTGGTGACCGAAGAGGAAATGCGCAAAAAGCTGGAAGCGCTCCGTGTCGAGCATCGCGATCTGGATGCCGCGATCGATGCGCTGACTCTTTCGGGCGCGGGCGATCAACTGCAACTGGCCCGCCTCAAAAAGCGCAAGCTCAAGCTCAAGGACCAGATCTCGCTGATCGAGGACTACCTGATTCCCGACATCATCGCCTGAACCGGGCTCGCGCAAGGCGATTTCGGGTAATTTTGGCCGAACGATGCGCGCCTGAAAGGGCGCGCCGCCCTTGTGCGTGCCCTAACGGGTCCGCCTTAATGCCCAAAACCGGGAATGTCCCAAATCGGGATAAGTGTCAGTCCCTAATGGCATTGCAGCAAGTGCTAATATTTGATTAACCAATTTCACCATGAAGCACACAAGCAACATCAATCCCCGAATCGTCGAGGGTCTGTATTGCGAGGCCCTGGTCCTCTCGGACGAGGTGCGCGCCGCTTTCGACCTGTCGGGCCGTATCGAGGAAACCGGGACGCAGGAAGACGCCCCCCGCATTGCCCTGTCCTGCGAAGCTTTGCGCACGACGACGCGCATGATGCATGCCGTGGCCTGGTTGCTGAATCATCGCGCTTATTTCATGGGCGAATTGTCCGAATTCCAATTGCGCCGCTATGGCCGTCTGGCTCCCGATTTCCCCGCCGCCGATCCTGAAAGGCTGCTCCTGCTCAGCCCGCAGATCCGCAAGCTGATCGCCGCGACCGAGGAGTTTTACGCCCGCCTGCTGCGCATCGACCGGGGCTGGCGCGAGGTGGCCCCCGGCACGCCGCGCGCCATCGACCAGTTGCGCGCCCGGCTGGGCAGCGCCGTGGCCTGAGCGGCCGGCCTCTCGACAGGGCGCGGGCAAAGGGGCATAGGCTTGCCCCATGAATATGCCCCCGCGCCCCTGGCCCACCGGCGAAACCGAGCAGCTCGAACCGCTCGTCCGGCGCATGCTGGCCAATAATCCCAGCCCGTTCACCTTTACCGGCACCCAGACCTATCTGGTGGGCGATGCGCGCGGGCTGGCGGTGATCGATCCGGGGCCGGATGATGCCGAGCATATTGACGCGCTGCTGGGCGCGATTGGCGACGCGCCGGTACTGGCGATCCTATGCACCCATACGCACCGCGACCATTCGCCGGGCGCCGCGCCGCTGGCGGCGGCCACGGGCGCGCCGATCATCGGTTGCGCGCCCCTGACGCTGGAGGATGACGGGCCGCGCGCCGATGCCGCCTTTGACACATCCTATGCGCCCGACACGGTGTTGGCCGATGGCGATCTGGTGCGCCTTCCCTCGGCCACGCTGATGGCGGTGGCCACGCCCGGCCATACCAGCAACCATCTGTGCTTTGCACTGATCGAGAGCGGGGCGCTGTTTACCGGCGATCATGTGATGGGCTGGTCCACCACGGTCGTCTCGCCTCCCGATGGTGATATGAGCGACTATATGATCAGCCTCGACAAGCTCTATGAGCGCGCCGACCGGGTCTATTACCCCGCCCATGGGCCGCAGATCGACAAGCCGCAGCAGATGGTGCGCGGCATGATCGGCCACCGCCGCATGCGCGAGCGGCAAATCCTGCGCGCGCTGGAAACCGGGCCGGTGACGATCGAGATCATGGTGGCGCAGATGTATCCCGGGCTGGACGTGCGCCTGCATCGCGCGGCGGGGCGTTCGGTGCTGGCCCATCTGATCGATCTGCAAAGACGCGATCAGGTGGCGCAGGCGGGCGAGGATCTCTGGTTTCTGGCTGCCTAGCCCGCGATCTTGCATGCCCCCTTCGGCTGGTGTAATACTTAGGCAATACACAGAGAGGGGGAGAATCCATGGCCCATTCATCGACCTCGCCCGCCGTCCTGCTTCATCGTGACCGTCAATTCTTTGCCCGCATGACCATCGGCCTTGCGCTGGTCATCGTGCTTGGCTTTGGCCAGTTCGCCGCGCTGGGGCGGGTGGACTATCGCCATGTCCCGCTCTGGTTCCATGTCCATGGCGCGGTGATGCTCAGCTGGCTGACGCTGGCCGTGGTCCAGACGCAACTGGCCGCGCGCCTTTCCTCGCCCGCGCTGGCGCTGCATCGGCGGATGGGGTGGCTGGCGGTGGCCTATATCGCGGCCGTTCCGCTGGTGGGCGGCATGACGCTGCGTTCGGCGCTGGGCGGGCAACTGATACCGCCTTTCTTTACGCCCGCCTATTTTCTGGCGCTCAATGCCTGCTTCCTGCTGGGATTTCCCGCGCTGATCCTGCTGGCGGTGCTGCGGCGGCGCGAAACAGCGTGGCATGCACGGCTGATTCTGGCGGCCAATGTCCTGCTGCTCGACCCGGCACTGGGGCGGCTTTTACCGATGCCCCTGCTGGGGCTGAACGGCGAATGGCTGGCCATGGCGGTCGAAATGGTGCCCTTTGCCCTGCTGGCCCGCCATGACCAGCGCCAGATGGGACAGGTCCACCCGGCCACCGTGCTGGGCGCGGGCAGCAATATGGCGCTCCACATCCTGACCGCGCTGCTGGCCCAAAGCGCGCCGATCATCGCGCTGGCCGCCGATCTGGGCCAATAATTGCAGATTTCCCTTGGGGTCTTGCGCAATGCTCCCTATCTGGGCGGCAAAGCCAATGAACCCCAAGGGGATGTGATTATGACTGCCCAGAGCGCCAGCCTCGCCGGTCTTGACCTGCGCGCCGAAATCGACCGCCTCCGCAAGGAAAAGAACGCGGTTATCCTCGCGCATTATTATCAAAAGCCGGAACTGCAGGATCTGGCTGATTTCGTGGGCGATTCGCTGGAGCTGTCGCGCAAGGCCGCCGAAACGGACGCCGATGTCATCGCCTTTTGCGGCGTGAAATTCATGGCCGAAGTGGCCAAGATCCTCTCGCCGGAAAAGACCGTGGTCCTGCCCGACCTCAACGCCGGGTGCAGCCTGGAGGATGCCTGCCCGCCCGAAAAGTTCAAGGCTTTCCGCGAGGCGCATCCCGACCATATCGCCATCACCTATATCAACTGCTCGACCGAGGTGAAGGCGCTCTCCGACATCATCGTCACCTCGTCCTCGGCGGAAAAGATCCTCTCGCAGATCCCGCGCGACCAGAAGATCATCTTCGGCCCCGATCGCCACCTTGGCGGCTATCTCTCGCGCAAGTTCGACCGCGAGATGCTGCTGTGGCCCGGCGTGTGCATCGTGCATGAAGCCTTTTCCGAAACCGAATTGCTGAAGCTGAAAGCCCAGCACCCCGGCGCGCCCATCGCCGCCCACCCGGAATGCCCGCCCACCATCGTCGACCATGCCGACTATGTGGGCTCGACCAGCGGCATCCTGAACTATGCCAAGACCATCGATGCCGACACGCTGATCGTCGCCACCGAACCCCACATCATCCACCAGATGCAACTGGCCATCCCGAACAAGACATTCATCGGCGCACCGGGGGCCGACGGCAACTGCAACTGCAACATCTGCCCCTACATGGCCCTGAATACGCTGGAGAAGTTGTATATTTCTCTGCGCGACCTGACGCCGCAGATCGAGATCGAGGAAGGGCTGCGGCTGAAGGCCAAGGAAAGCCTCGACCGGATGCTGGGGATGGCTTCGGGGACTGTGGGTATGGGGGATTTGGGGGCAAGGTAAGGTTTGCCGCATTTGCCTCCGGCGGGCAAAGGGACTCAGTCCCTTTGCAATCCCGTTACTGGGGTGGCGCCAGGTCGGCTAAGCCGGGCTTATGTGATGGATTGAAAGCCTGCGGCGCGGCGAGGTTACGCCAAAAGCGCCGCAGGCTTTATCATTTCTGACGCCGCGTCCGACACCCATCCGCCAAACCCGATGCGCAAACGCAGACAGTAATGGGAGCGCGAGGGTCCAGACCCTCGCATTTGCCTCTCTTCTTCAAACCCAAAACAAAAAAGGCGGAGGAAAACCCCCGCCCTTTTCAATCCCGAAAACCGGATGAAGTCTTACTTCACCAGCTCGACATGCTCGAAGTCCAGTTCGACCGGGGTCGCGCGGCCAAAGATCGACACCGATACCTTGACGCGGTTCTTGTCGAAATCCAGCTCTTCGACGATGCCGGTGAAGCTGTTGAAGGGGCCGTCGAGCACCTTGACCGAATCGCCGATTTCGAAATCGACGGCAACGTGCTTCTTGACCGTGGTTGCGACGATTTCGCGGTGGCCGAAATAGCGGGCCGCGTCGCGCTCGGAAATCGCCTGCGGCTTGCCGTTATGGCCCAGAAAGCCGGTGACCTTGGCGGTGTTCTTGACGAGGTGATACACATCGTCATTCATGGTCAGCTTGGCCAGCACATAGCCGGGCATGGTCTTGCGTTCGACCTGAACCTTCTTGCCGCGCTTGACCTCGGTGACCTGTTCGGAGGGCACTTCGATCTGCTCGACCAACTGCGAGAGGCCAAGGCGCTCGGCTTCGGCCTGAATGGCTTCTTTGACCTTGTTTTCAAAGCCGGAATAGGCGTGGATGATATACCAGCGGGCCATATCTTACAGTTCCTATGCTTTTCTCAGGCGAGCGACAGCAGCGTGCGCACGATGTAGCCGAAGAGCGAATCGACGCCGAGGAAGAAGATCGCGAGGATCAGCATCAGAATGCCGACGAAGATGCCGGTCTGAACGGTTTCCTGACGGCTCGGCCACACCACCTTGCGCGCCTCAACCTTGACCTGGTTGAAGAACTCTCCGGGAGAGACCTTGGGCTTCTTATCTTCCATCGACGCAATCCTCGAATAAGCCCGATACCGTTTTGGCCATTGCCGCCGCGCCGCCCCGGATCAGGTCCGGGAGGGGCTTTGCAAGGCTCCGATGTCGGGAGATGTCGGTGATCTAGTCCGAGTTCCCCGATTTTGCAAGAGGGCCTTATTTTGCAAGGGAGGCCGGTTTGAGCCGCGCCAGCAAACTGCCCTGCCCCCGCCAGACCACCACCGCGCCCAGCGGCAGAGTATCGGGTGCGCGCTCGCCCACATACCACAGCCAATCGGCCTGACGCGCCGGGGCGAAATTGGCCAGATCGACCTGTTGCGAGGCGTGCAGCAGCAAGCGCTGCGAGGGATCATCGAAATCGCGCCCGCCCTGCTTCAATTGCAGCATATGGACATGGGGCACCGCGAAATTGGCATTCACCAGAGCATGGCGGCGCACCACCGCATAGGCGCCGATATGTTCGAAATGGTTGAGCGGCCATTGCTCGCGCGTTACCAGCACGGCGCTGGCCACGCGAGCGCCCTGCGGCACATGGTCGAGAGCGACCATGATCTTTTCCATCCGCGCCGAATCATCGTGCCAATCCTGCGTCGTAATCAGCAGGCGCGCCACATAGAGCATCACCACCGGCGTGATCGCCCAGCCCGGCGCGCGCGGCCAGCGAATCGACAGGCAGCAGACCATCAACCCCGTCGTCACCAGCCGGTAATCGGCATAATCCCCGCCCGAAATGTGACGCGGCACCGCAATCGTCATGGCCAGCAGCATCACCGCCGCCCAGCCCAGCCGTCCATCGAGCCGCCGCATCGCCGCCGCCGCCAGAAAGGCCAACGCCACCACCACCAGCGACAGGTAATCCAGCGCATAGACCGTATCGCGCATGGCTTTCAGCCAGATCGCCTGCTTATAGACCCACCAATAGGGCCCATAGGAGAACGTGCCCGCCGTGCCCGGCACCAGCACCATCACCACCAGCGGCGCCAGCAGCGGCCAAGGCGCGATGAACGCCCGCCATCCGCGCCCCATGCCCAGCTCATAGCCCAGCAGCAGCACGCCCAGCACGCCCCATGCCGACAGATGCGACAGCCACACCACCAACCCGATCGGTACGAAAATCGCCCCGCGCAGCCACCACACCGGCCCTTTACGGTCCAGCCAGACCCAGAGCGCAAAGGCCCAGAGCGCCAGCGCCTGACCCAGCGCATAATTGAGCAGGCCGATCAGCATCATCGGCGACCACGCAAAAGGCATGGCCAGCAGCGAGGCAATGGTGACGCGCCCGTGCAATTGCCGGTCCACAGCGATCAGGCCCAAGGCGGTCAGCGGCGGGATGATCCCGGTAATGATCCGCCCGCCCGTCTCCAGCCCGAAGAGCGCGGCAAAGGGACGAATCAGGATGTCCACCCCAAGATTGCCCGTCCAGGCCCAATGAAACGCATAATAGCGCGCCAGATCCGCGCTGCGCCCGCCATCCAGCATCACCGCATAACGCGCCAGATGCGCGGGATAATCGCTCATCTGGGGATAGCGCGCGACCACGGCGGGCAGGCAAGAAGCCAGCGCCAACAGCACCGCGAACCAATAAAGCCGCCTCTCGCCCGCGCGCGCGGCCGGCGATGGATCAATCACACGCATGGTTTAGAAGATGCCCCACAGCATTGCCCGAAACCGCATCCCTAGCCGCAGCGGCGCGATTGGCAAGTCGGCATTCGGACCCAGCCGGAACGGAATGCACCGATCGGCGCCCCGAAGGGCTTGATAATCGGGATGTCTGGGAAAACCCTGGCAGGAGCGGAGGGACTCGAACCCACGGCCCTCGGTTTTGGAGACCGATGCTCTACCAACTGAGCTACACTCCTGCGGGAGACGCGCCTCTAGGGTAGGCTCGCGGCTTTGGCAAGTGGGCAATATGCGATGGGCGCGTATTTTTTCGCGGGGACTCAAAGGCGGGGTTTGCGGCCTTTCTCCCTCTTCACGCCCGGATGAACAGGATGCTAGACAGGCACGGTGAAAATGGAAAACCCAGACCTGATTGATCCTGCCCTCTTGCTGCTGGCCTATCGCGGCGGGGTGTTTCCGATGGCGGATTCGCGCGATGACCCCGAAATCTTCTGGGTCGAGCCCAAGCGGCGCGGCATTTTGCCGCTCGACGGCTTTCGCGTTTCGCATTCGCTGGCGCGCAGTTTGCGGCGCGGCAAGTTTACCGTCACCTGCAACACGGCCTTCGATCTGGTGCTCGACGCCTGCGCCGCGCCGCGCCGGGCCGAGGCTGAAGATGGCGGCGAGACTTGGATCAGCGAGCGAATCGCAGCCTCCTATCGCGAATTGCACCGGCTGGGCCATGCCCATTCGATCGAATGCTGGATCGACGGCGCCTTGGTGGGCGGGCTCTATGGCGTTGGCTTCGAACGGGTCTTTTGCGGAGAAAGCATGTTCAGCCGGGTGCCCGACGCCTCCAAGGTGGCGCTGGCATGGCTGGTGGCGGCGATGCGCATCGGGGGCGCCGAACTGCTCGACTGCCAGTTCATCACCAGCCATCTGGCCTCATTGGGCGCGGTGGAGATTCCGCAAAAGCGCTATCTGGCCATGCTGCGCGAAGCGATGCGGCCCAAGGAGCCGGGCCTGCCGGTTCAGTCCGGATTTTCGGGGCTGGGCGCGGGCGCGGCGGGCGCCGGGGCAGCCTCGGCGCTGGGCGTGGTGCTCGCACTGCCCGATGCCTTCGGCGCGCTTTTGGAAACGGCGAAATCGGCCGGGTTCTCTTCCTCGCCGGGGAAGTTCATCGCGCAATCCTTGACCCAGACGTCATAGACCGGGTGCTGAACCACGTTCAGCCCCGGCGAATTGCGGAACAGCCAGCCCGAAAACACCTTCTGCCAGCGCAGGGGATCGGAGATCTGCGAACGCTGCTCGACAAAGACCTGAACGAAGGCGCCCGTTTCCTGCGGGCGTTCCCAAGGCTGGGTCTTTTCACAGCTCGACAGCTTGACCACGACATTGCCGATGCGCCGCGCCTCGCCCACTTTCAGGACGATATCCTGCTGCTCATTGTTGCGCTTGTTGAGCAGGCCGAGCGTGGCCACCCGATCCTTGACGGGGGTGCCGAACTGATTCTCGACCGCCTGGGCGGCGGCATTGCCCGCCACCGCCTTGGGCACGTCGGTGGCCTGCGTCTCGGGCTCGGACGAACCGCCGCAAGCCGAGAGCGCCAGATATGCGCCAGCCACCACCAGAGTCCGGCGCATGGTATCAATCAGCCTTCGGGCGTCCAGGCTTCATAGCCGGCGGCCTTGGCCTTGCCCGCGCCGCGCAGTTCGGGGTGGGGCTGGTGAGCCTTGGCGGTACCGGTGGCATTGGGGGTATATTCGGTTTCCCAGATGCGCGGCGGCGGCAGATGGCTCTGCGGCACAGCGTCATAGGAATGGTGCAGCCAGCCATGCCATTCGGCCGGAACGCGGCTCGAATCATTGGCGCCGTTATAGATCACCCAGCGGCGCTCCATGCCCGCAAAGGGGCTGTTGGTGCCGGCCGGAACGACCTTCTTCGAGCGGTAATACTTGTTACCCTGAAAATCGGTGCCAACCTGTTCGCCGCCAAACTTGGTGTTGAGCCAGGTGCCGAAAGTGGAGCCGTTCCACCAGGTGAAGAGCATTGCGCAAGTTTCCCTAAATTTCAGGTCTGCCCGCAGACAGAATCCGCGAAAGCCAGTGACGTTCAGCGCCTAGCCCAAGCCGGGGGGGCAAAGCAAGGGCAAAGGGGCAAGGGCAAAGGGTCCCTATTCCTCGCGTGCTTCCTCAACCCAATCCTGCGCGGCCTGCGGGTCAGCGGCCTCCAGTATGGCGCGCGCCGCGTCCATCGCATGGCCTGCGCGCAGCATGGCGGCGATCTCCTTTTCGCGGCGGGCGCGGCGCTCCATCGGATCATCGGGCATGGCGCGGCGCGCAAACGGCCCCAGCCCCCGCCGCCGCGCATAGGCCAGCGCCGCCTCGCGCGCGGCCGCTTCGCCCGGCATCACCTCGGCGCGGATATCCTCATCGATCCCCGCCTGCCCCAGCGCCTGCGCGATCCGCCGCTGCCCAAGGCCCCGGCGCAGCAGGCTGCCCGTCTTCATCCGGGCATAGCTCTCATCGTCAATATAGCCCAGCTCGACATGCCGCTCGACAATCGCGGCCACTTTGGCCTCCGGCGGCCCTTCCCCGTCCCATCCCCGCTCGCGCAATTTGCGCAGCAGATAGTCTTCCAGCCGCCCCGCGCTGGTGGCGAAACGCGCGACATAGGCCAGCGCCATTTCCTCAATCCGGGTCGAATCGAGGGGCTTTGGGGCCATTTTGCGGCGATTGGGGCGCGTCTCGTCATCCATCGGCCATATTCGTGCCACAGTCGCGCGCCAAAGGGGACCCCCCGCGTCACCCGATTTGCGGGCCAGTTTTCGATGCCTGCCGCCTTTGCCTTCGCACGCAAGGGCAGCGGGCATAACCCAAGACGGATAAGACCATGACCGACGCCGCCGTGATCGAAGCGACCAACGCCGCCCTGATCCCCACGCCCAACGCCTGCGACCTGCCGCGCCGCTTTGGCGATTTCGCCACCTTTGGCGAGGCGCTGGATTATGCGGCCAAAGGCACACGCGGGCTGAACTTTCACGATCCGCGCGGCAATCTGATCCGGCCCTATCCGTTCCGCGAATTGCGCCAGGATGCGATCGCCATGGCGCATCGCCTGATCGCGCGCGGCGTGAAAAAGGGCGACCGAATCGCCATGGTTGCCGAAACGGGCGCTGATTTTGCCGCGCTGTTCTGCGGCGTGATCTATGCCGGCGCATGGCCGGTGCCGCTGCCCTTGCCCACCAGCTTTGGCGGCAAGGATAATTATATCGACCAGCTCGCCGTGCAATTGGGCAGCAGCGATCCCTCGTGGTTCTTCTACCCGCCCGAAATCGGCCATCTGGGCCTTGCCGCCGCACAGGCGCACAACGCCAAGGGCGGCGCGTGCGAAGGGCTGGGCTGGGATGTGCTGGCCGCCGATCCGGTGGTGCCGGTCGAATTGCCGCAGGCATCGGGCGATGACATCTGCTATCTGCAATATTCCTCGGGCTCGACCCGTTTTCCCCATGGCGTGGCCGTCACCCACACCTCGCTGCTCAACAATCTGCGCGGCCACGGGCTAGCCATGCAAATGCGCAACGAGGACCGCTGCATCTCGTGGCTGCCGTGGTATCACGACATGGGTCTGGTCGGCTGCTTCCTATCGATCATCGCCAATCAGGTGTCGACCGATTACCTCAAGACCGAGGATTTTGCCCGCCGCCCGCTGGCCTGGCTGGACATGATCACCCGCAATCCGGGCAATTCGATCTCCTATTCGCCCACCTTCGGCTATGACATCTGCGCGCGCCGCATTTCCAGCCAGAGCCATGTGGACGAACGCTTTGACCTGTCGCGCTGGCGCCTTGCGGGCAATGGCGCGGACATGATCCGCCCCGATGTGATGCAGAGCTTTGTCAACGCCTTTGCCCCCGCCGGGTTCAAGGCCAGCGCCTTCCTGCCCTCCTACGGCCTTGCCGAAGCCACGCTCTCGGTCACCATCATGCCGCCGGGCGAAGGCATCCGCGTGGAACTGGTCGAGGAAGAGCGCCTGTCGGGCCAGCCGCGCGATCTGTCGCGCCCGGCCCGCTATCGCGCCATCGTCAATTGCGGCAAGCCGGTGCTGGACATGGAAATCGAGGTCCGCGACGGGGCGGGCAAGGCTCTGGCCCATCACCAGATCGGCAAGGTGTGGTGCAAGGGGCCTTCGGTCATGCACTCCTATTTCCGCGATCCCGAGGCGACCGCGGCCTGTCTGGTTGATGGCTGGCTGGACACCGGCGACATGGGTTATCAGAACGCCGAGGGCTATCTGTTCATCGTCGGCCGCGCCAAGGACATGATCATCATCAACGGCAAGAACCACTGGCCCCAGGACATCGAATGGGCGGTGGAACAGCTCCCCGGTTTCCATCAGGGCGACATTGCCGCCTTCAGCCTGGAAACCGAAACCGGCGAGGAAACCGCCGCCGTGCTGGTCCATTGCCGCGTTTCCGACCCGGCCGAGCGGTTGAAGCTGAAGAATGCCGTGGCCGAAAAGGTTCGCGCGATTCTGGGCCATCCGGCCATCGTCGAACTGGTGCCGCCGCGCACCCTGCCGCGCACCTCTTCGGGCAAGCTTTCGCGCGCCAAGGCCAAGAAGCTCTATCTCTCGGGCGAAATCGCGCCGTTTGAACTGGCCGCCTAAGGCCTGATTGGCGAAATCTGTCGGCGGGGCGTAGGGCGGATGCCTTGCGCCCCGTTTCGCGTCCATCGGGCAAGTGTTTCTTGCGGACGAAAAAGAACTGCTTGCACTGGAAATTGCGGCGGCGCAGCACAACATCGGGTGGATGACAAACCCGCTCCTCACGCCAATCGCCCTTGGCGATATTGCCGCCCCCAACCGCATCCTGATGGCACCGCTGACCCGCGCGCGATCCAACCGCGAAGGTCTCGCCAACCCGCTGATGGCGCAATATTACGCCCAGCGCGCCGGGGCGGGCCTGATCATTTCCGAAGCCACCGCGATCAGCGCCGAGGGGCGCGGTTGGCCCAATGCGCCGGGCATCTGGAACCGCGAACAGGCCGAAAGCTGGAAACAGGTGACGCAGGCCGTGCATGATGCGGGCGGTCGGATCGTCCTGCAATTGTGGCACATGGGCCGCGTATCGCACCCCGAACTTCACGGCATCCAGCCCGTTTCGGCCAGCGCCACCACCGCGCCGGGCGAGGCCCATACCTATCAGGGCAAACAGCCCTATGTCGAAGCCCGCGCGCTGGAGACTCACGAGATCCCCCGCCTGATCGCCGATTATGAAAATGCCGTCCGCCTTGCCAAAGAGGCCGGGTTCGACGGCGTCCAGCTTCACGGCGCCAATGGCTACCTGATCGACCAGTTCCTGCGTGATGGCACCAATCACCGCACCGACGCTTACGGCGGCTCCATCGAGAACCGCACCCATCTGCTCAAGGAAGTCACCGAGGCGCTGATCCGTGTCTGGGGCGCCGGGCGCGTGTCGGTCCGCCTCTCACCCAATGACGGCATTCAGGGCGTCGAGGACAGCGATACCTATGCCCTGTTCGACCATGCGGCAAAGGTGCTCGATGACCTGAACATCGGCTTCCTCGAAATCCGCGATCCGCTGCCCAGCGGCACGTTCGGTTCGGGCCTTGGGCCGCGCCGGTCTGCGCATCTTAAAACCATCTTTAAAGGCCCGGTGGTCGATAATGCCGATTACACGGCGGAATCGGGCGCGGCGGCTCTTGAAAAGGGCGAGGCCGACGCCATCTCCTATGGACGGCCCTTTATTACCAATCCCGATCTGGTCGACCGTATCGCCCACGGGCATCCGTGGACCGAAGGAGGCGATCCTTCGGCATGGTACGGCAACAGCGCAGAAGGCTATACCAGCTTTCCGCCCTATTCGGCCTGATCGCTGGCCCCGGCTCCCCCCTCTCGGCCGGGCCAGTACGAGCGATGCTGACCAGCAGGATCACACTCCGTCCCCATGGTCAGCCTCTCGCCCAATGCTGCCCGGCCCGCCGCAAGGTTTTCGGCGGGCCGGGTTCGCACTTATTCGGCGGCGCTGTCGGCTTCTTCGAGCGCGGCCGCTTCGGTTGGCGCGGCGCTGGGTGCGGCGGCCACAGCGCGCGGGGCCAAAGGCGCCCGCGAGGTCAGCGCATCATAGGCAATCATGGCATCGCTGGTCGAACCGGGCAGGATCTGGCCCGAGGCGGTGCGCTGGTCATCGGCCTTGCTGGCCTTCTTGCCCCAGCATCCGCCCAGCGCGAGCGTTAGAGCCAGAATGGTGACGGCGCGCTTCATGCCTGGTTTCCTTCCGATGTTGCTACGGGCGGGCAGGCCTGCTCCAGCTTGGCCAGAAACTGATCCGCACGGGCCAGCAGCGCTTCGTCCCATTGCTGCGCCGAAACGCTGATGCCAAGGCGCGCCAGCGAGGTGACGCCCTTTTCGGCAATGCCGCAAGGCACGATGCCGGTGAAATGCGACAGGTCCGGGTTCAGATTGACCGAAAACCCATGCATCGTCACCCAGCGGCGGATGCGCACGCCGATCGCGCCGATCTTGGCCTCGCTGCCGCCAATATCGCGGGTCCAGATGCCAACGCCCGCCTCGCTGCGCCAGCTTTCCACCCCGAAATCGGCCAAAGTGTCGATCACCCAGCCTTCCAGAGCATGGACAAAGCCGCGCACATCGCGCGCGCGCTGCTTCAGGTCGATCAGCACATAGCCGATCCGCTGCCCCGGCCCGTGATAGGTATATTTGCCGCCGCGCCCGGCCTCCACGACTTCAAAGCGCGGATCGAGCATGTCATCCGCCTTGGCGCTGGTGCCCGCCGTATAGACCGGGGGATGTTCGAGCAGCCAGATCAGATCGGGGGCAAGCCCTTCATAAATCGCATTATTGCGCGCGGTCTGAAAATCCAGAGCCTCGCGATACGACACAGGCTCATAATCCCGGCGCACGGCAACGCCGTTTTCGAGCAGAATCTCAGCCTTGATTGCATCTTGCATGACCATGATTCTTGCGTGGGGCAATCCGCTCCGCTTATCAAGGGGTCAGATGCGCCGCAGGCATATGGGCCGGGCTTGGCGCGAAAGGAGTACCCCGATGCGTTTTGACAGCAATCTGGCCTGGCGGACGGCCCATTCGGCGATTCTGGCCAATCGGGATGTCCTGCTGGCTCTGGCCGGGGTGTTCTTCCTGCTGCCGCGTCTGGCCTTTGCGCTGCTGATGCCCGATCCGCCCGCCGCGCAGGGGCCTTCGCCCGCGCAATCGATGCAGGCGATCGAGCAATTCTATGCCAATGCCCTGCCCTTTGTGATTCCGATGATCCTGTTTCAGGCCGTGGGCGTGCTGGCCATCCTGACGCTGTTCACCGACCGCAGCCGTCCTACCGTGGGGCAGGCGTTGACGCTGGGGGCCAAGGGCGTGTTTCCCTATGTGCTGGCGCAGATCCTGCTGGCGGCGGCGGTGGCGCTGGTCGGCGGCGGACTGATCGGCGTACTGACCCTGACCAAGCAACCGACGCTGGCGGTGGCCGGGATGATCGTGGTGATGATCGTGGCGGCGGCTGCCTATGTCCGCATGTCGCTGGTCGGGCCGGTGGTGGCGGTAGAGCGGGTCTATAATCCCGCGCGCGCGCTGATGCGGTCCTGGGCGATCACACGCGGCAATGGCTGGCGGCTCTTTGGCTTCGCCGTGCTGGTGGGCATTGTGGTGATGGTGGCGATGTTGGCGGTCATTTCCATCGGCGGGTCGATCGGCACGCTGGCCGGGGGACCGGACGTGGGGCGGATCGTCTCGGCGGTGGTATCCTCTGTGCTGGCCGCCATCGTCACACTCTATATCGCCGGGCTGATGGCCGCGATCCATCGGCAACTGGCAGGGCCGAGCGTGGATGATATTATGGCGACGTTTGAGTGAATTAGGTTTTAGGAAGGGATGAATGCGAGGGTCTCGACCCTCGCGCTCCCGTTACTGTCTGCATTGCGCGATAGGTGCGGCGTTGAGTGTCGGACGCGGCGTTTGAGAATTAAAGCCTGCGGCACCTTTAGCGCAAGTTCGCCGCGCCGCAGGCTTCAAAAACGAAAAAGCGCCCCGCTGCGAACGAAGCGCTCCCCATTAAAGGGATTGCAAAGGGTCGAGACCCTTTGCCCGCCGGAGGCATATAACCCCCGCCCCCGAAATCAATCCTCGTCCTTCCACCCCCAAAACAGGAAGCAAGGCGGCACGTTGATCCACTCCAACCCCTTGTCGATGCGCTTGAAGAACTGGGCCATAAAATCGCCCGCGCGGGGGGTGAATTGGTACACGAGGAAAGCCCCGCCCTTGCGCAGCACGCGGTAGGTGGCCGCCGCGATGGCCGGGCCGACGCCGGGCGGCAGGGTCGAGAAGGGCAGGCCCGAGATGATGTAGTCGGCCTTTTCATGGCCGTGGGCGCGAATGATCTCTTCAACATCCGCCGCCGAACCATGGACAGCGACAAAGCGGCTGTCGGTGATCGTGTGCGAGAGATATTCGATGAAATCGGGGTTGAGGTCGATGACCAGCAGCGTGCCGTCGCGGCGCAGGCGGTCAAGGACAGGCTGGCAGAAGGTGCCCACGCCCGGCCCATATTCGACGAAGAGCTTGGTATTGTCCCAATCGACAGCGGACAGCACGCGGTTGATGGTAAAGCGCGAGGAGGGCACGATCGAGCCGACCATAACAGGGTTTTTCAGGAAGCCTTCAAAAAAGACCCCCCACGGCCCCAGCGCCCGTTTCAGCCGACTTTTCACTTTGGCAAGCGGCGCCTGTCCGGCCAGTTCGGTTGTCATGCTCTTGTCAAATCCCTACCCTAGGATTGCGTGCTCTGCCCAAAGGTTTGCAAAACTGCAAGCCCGTTGGCAAGCGGCCATGCGTATCATTTGCCGCAAACCGCACGCCATCGGAACAGTAATCCACGATAACGGATATGGTTCTAAAGGATCTGGGCCACCAGTTCCTGCGGGCGGCACAGCGCCACACCTTTCTCGGTTTCCACCAGAGGTCGCTCGATCAGCTTGGGCTCGGCGGCCATGGCGGCCAGCACGGTGGCGTCATCGGCATCGGGCAGACCCCGCTCAACCGCATCCGTCCCGCGCAGGCGCAGCCCCGCCTGCGGCGTCATGCCCGCATCGCGATAAAGCTGGGCCAGCTTTTCAGCAGAAGGCGGGGTCTTGAGATATTCCACCACGGTCAGCTCAATGCCGGGCGTTTCCTCCAGAATTGCCAAGGTCTTGCGCGATGTGCCGCAGGCCGGATTGTGCCAGATGGTTGCCTTCATGAGATGCTCCTTTGATCGTTATCGCCGCGCGCTTGCGGCGCGCTGCCCGGTCCTTGTCGGGCACTGCCGCCGGGCGCGGGGGCCGCGGCAATGGTTTCCAGGCCCCGCATCACCCGCCCGGCGCGCTGGATCGCGCGGACCAGCCGGGGATAGATGCCGCAGCGGCAAAGATTGGTAACGGCCTTGCCGATATCCTCGGCGCTGGGGTCGGCATTGGCGGCCAGCAGCGCCGCCCCGGCCATCACAATGCCCGGCGTGCAGAAACCGCATTGGATCGCGCCCTCGGCCACCAGCGCCTGTTGTAGCGGGTGTGACCGGTCGCGGCTCAGCCCCTCGATGGTGGTGATCGCGCGGCCTTGCGCCTGCGCCAAAGTCATCTGGCATGAGGGCAGCGCCTGCCCGTCGACCATCACCATGCATGCGCCGCATTCGCCCGTGCCGCAGCCATATTTCGCGCCCGTCAGGTTCGCGCCGCAGCGCAAGCCCCACAGCAGGGGCGTCTGCGCATCCATGCGCAGATCGACGGGATGGCCATTAAGGGTGAAGGCGGGCATGGCTCCTCCCATGCCCGCATGATGCCCTTACTTCAAGCCAAAGCGGAACCCCGCCCAGACCGTGCGCGGCGCGCCAATGTCCATGCTGCCCGCCTGATTGCGGGTGATGACGGTCACATCGGCCAGATTTTCGCCGCGCAGGATAAAGCTGACGCCGTGGCCCAGCGGGGCCTGAACAAAGGCGCCGATCGTGGTGGCCGAAGGCATCAGGTAGGCTTGCAGATCGTCCTCATATTGCGATCCGAAATGGCGCAGCACCACGGCCCCCTGCCAGCCATCGCGCGGCTTCCACGTGACGGTGGCGCTGGCGGCTATCTTGGGCGTCTGGGCCGGACGCATACCGTTCAGCGCGATTTGCGTCCCGCTGGCCCGCACCACCGCATCGGTCAGGGCGAGGCTGCCATCCAGGCTCACCTTGCCCAGATCGAGGGCGGCGGCGAATTCGAGGCCGCGCGCGCGGATCGCATCGACATTCTGGCGCACGCGGGTGATCACCGTGGCGGTTTGCGCCGTGGTGACATTGGCAATGGCATGGGCCACGCGGTTATAAAACGCCGTGGCCGAGAATTTCAAAGCCGGGATCGGCGTGAAATCGACGCCCGCCTCATAGCCCTGCATCATTTCATTGCCCAGCGCCGGATTGGCATTGGTCACGGTCGAAATGCCCGAAGCCACCAGCGTAAAGCTGCGATACAATTCATTGATCGTAGGCTGGCGCAAGCCGCTATAGGCTGAACCGCGCAGTTCCAGCCCCGGCGCGACCTTGAGCAAAGCCCCGCCGCGCCCCGTCACCGCCCAGTCGCTGCGCGGATCATAGGCGGTGTTGGCGGTGACGACGCCCGCTGCATTGGCGGCCCGGTTATAGCCCGCATTCACGCTCCAGCGATCCGCGCGCACCCCGCCCGTCAGCGTCAGCGGGCCCAGTTTCCAGTCGTCCTCGGCATAAAAGCCCAGATCATCATTGCGCCCGCCCGCCCAGCGATAGGCCGTGACCGCCCCGGTGGCGGCATTATAAGCTACTTCGTTGAGATCGCCCCGCGCACGGCGCCAGTCCCCGCCCACACGCAGCAGATGATCCGGCCCGACCGGCGGACGGATCTCGATCTTGCCGCCAAGGCCCGTGGCGGGCGTCTGGCGCTGGTCGAGGCTGAGGCGGAACGTGCTGGCCGATACGGTGATATTGGAGAAGCCGCGATCCTGAATATAGGCCAGCGCGTCAAACTGCCACGGCCCGCGCCCGACCAGGCGCAGCGAGAAATCCTCGCCGCTCGAATGGCTGGTCGCCCCGGCAAAGCGCAGCACGCGGTGATCGTCAAAGACCATCGCGCGCGCCTGCAATTCGACATTGTTGGCAATCGGCGCCACGCCGCGCGCGCTCACCGACCAACTGTCATAGCGCGATTTGACGCTGGCGCTCCCGCGCTGGCTTTCGGGTGTGGTCCAGAAGCCGTCGCCCCGGTCCCAGCGGCCCGACACTTCGGCAAAGCCCGCGCCCAGTTTCGGCGCCACCGCGCCCGAAAGCGAGGTTTCGCCGCGATCATTGGCCAGCGCCTCGGCGGAAATCAGGCCCAGCGTGTCGCGCCCGGCGCTGTTCAGTTCAATCGTCCCGGCCACCGCGCCCGAACCGAACGCCCCCGAACCGCCGCCCCGCGTCACCCGCACCGAGCCGAGCCGTTCGGGCGTGATCGCATTCCACGGCACCGAGCCGAACATCGGATCGGCCATCGGCACGCCATCAAGCAGCACCTGCGTGCGGGCCGCCGCATTGCCGCCCAGCGCACGCAGGGTCGCGCCCTGGGCCGAAGGGTTGGTGTAACGGCTGTCCGAACGACGAAACTGTTGAAAACCTGCAACATTGGCCAGCACATCCTCGATCCGGCCCGAGGCCGAAGAGGTCAGCGCCTCGCGGTCGATTTCGCGCGAGGAATAGGCGGGCACAGCGGGCGCCGCATTCAGCCCCGCGCCGGTCACGATAATCGGCGAACCGGCGTCTTCATCGGCCGCCTGCGCCGCCATCGGCAACAACGCCGCCCCGGCCAGCATGATTGCCCGCAGCCCTTGCGTGCCCAGTTTCATCCTCAGTCCCCTATGAATATACTTTTACAGCGACCCTATTGGCCCGCCCCCATCCTGCCAAGCTGGCCGATAGAACGAGGCGCCTCGGGCCGATCAGGAACAGCATGTCCTTGAGGCATACAGGAAAAACAAGAGCCAGGAGCGAACAGACGCATTTTTCCTGCCGCCCTGTGGTTCGCGTGTCCCACTTGCAACAACCGCACAGCGCAAATGCATTATGAACACCATGCGATCAATCGACAGCGCCGATTAACCCGTGTAAGGCTGGGCCATGGAAGCTGAACTGAAGACGCCGATCCTGGATCGAGTGAAGGTGCCTGCCGACATGCGCGGCCTGTCGATGGGCGAATTGCGCCAGTTGGCCGATGACGTGCGTCAGGAAATGATTCACACCGTTGGACAGACCGGAGGCCATCTGGGTTCCGGCCTTGGCGTGGTGGAATTGACCGTGGCGCTGCATTACGTGTTCGACACGCCGCGCGACAAGGTGATCTGGGACGTGGGCCATCAGGCCTATCCGCACAAGATCGTCACCGGGCGGCGCGACCGCATCCGCACCCTGCGCCAGCCGGGCGGCCTGTCGGGTTTCACCAAGCGCAGCGAATCAGAATACGACCCCTTTGGCGCTGCCCATTCCAGCACCTCGATTTCGGCCGCTATCGGCTTTGCCATGGCCAACAAGATGAGCGATCAGCCCGGCAAGGCGATTGCCGTCATCGGCGATGGCTCGATGAGCGCAGGCATGGCCTATGAGGCGATGAACAATGCGCAAGGTGCGGGCAACCGGCTGGTCGTGATTCTCAATGACAATGATATGTCGATTGCGCCGCCGGTGGGCGGGCTTTCGGCTTACCTTGCGCGGCTGGTATCCTCGCGGCCCTTCCTCGAACTGCGCGAAATGGCCAAGAAGCTCTCGCGCCATCTGCCCGCCCCGCTGCATCGCGCGGCCAGCAAGACCGACGAGTTTGCACGCGGCATGGTGATGGGCGGAACCCTGTTTGAGGAGCTGGGCTTTTACTATGTCGGCCCGATCGACGGGCACAATCTGGAACAGTTGATCCCGGTGCTGGAGAACGTGCGCGATGCGGCGGCCGGTCCCTGCCTGATCCATGTCGTCACACAAAAGGGCAAGGGCTATGCCCCGGCCGAGGCGGCGGCGGACAAGTATCACGGCGTCCAGAAATTCAACGTCATCACCGGCGAGCAGGTCAAGGCCCCGGCCAAGGCGCCCGCCTATCAGAACGTGTTTGGCGAAACGCTGGCCAAGATTGCCGATAGTGATCCGCGCATCGTGGCGATCACCGCCGCCATGCCCAGCGGCACCGGCGTCGACAAATTCGCCAAGGCGCACCCGGATCGCAGCTTTGACGTGGGTATTGCCGAACAACATGCCGTGACCTTTGCCGCAGGCCTTGCCGCGCAGGGGATGCGTCCGTTCTGCGCCATTTATTCGACCTTCCTGCAACGCGCCTATGACCAAGTGGTCCATGACGTGGCGATCCAGAACCTGCCGGTGCGCTTTGCGATTGACCGCGCCGGGCTGGTCGGCGCCGATGGCGCGACCCATGCGGGCACGTTTGACATCACCTATCTGGCCTCGCTGCCCAATTTCGTGGTGATGGCGGCGGCTGACGAGGCCGAGCTGGTCCATATGACCTATACGGCGGCCTGTCATGACAGCGGGCCGATTGCCTTCCGCTATCCGCGCGGCAATGGCACGGGCGTGGAGATGCCCGCAGTTCCGCAGAAGCTGGAGATCGGCAAGGGGCGTATCGTGCGCGGCGGGGCCGGCAAGATCGCCATCCTCTCGCTGGGCACGCGTCTGGCCGAGGCGGTCAAGGCCGCCGAGGTGCTGGAGGCCAAGGGCCTGCCCACCACCGTGGCCGACCTGCGCTTTGCCAAGCCGCTGGACGAGGATCTGATCCGCCGTCTGGCCACCACGCATGAGGTGGTCGTCACCATCGAGGAAGGCGCGATCGGCGGCCTTGGCTCGCATGTGCTGACGCTGGCCAGCGACGAAGGGCTGACCGATGGCGGATTGAAGATCCGCACGATGCGTCTGCCCGATGTGTTTCAGGACCATGATGCGCCCGACAAGCAATATGACACGGCGGGCCTCAACGCGCCGCATATCGTGGAAACGGTGCTCAAGGCGCTGCGCTGGAACGATGCGGAAATCGTGAGCGCCGATATCGTGGGCGAGGTCCGCGCTTGAGCCTTGCCCTGATCGCTTTGACGCTTGCCAATGCCGGGGCCGATGCCGCTGCCGGCGGCGGCGGTGATTCTGGCGCACCGCTGACGGTGGTGGTCGGGAATGTGCGCTCGAATGCGGGCCGGGTGCATGTCGCGCTTTGCCCGCAAAAGAGCTTTTTGAAGGACGATTGCGCGCTGGAGGCGTCCGCCCCCGCGCAAAAGGGCACGACCAGCGTAACCTTTGCCAATGTGCCCCCCGGCGAATGGGCGGCGCAGGTGTTTCAGGACGAGAACGGCAACAAGAAGGTTGATCGCAACTTTCTGGGTATTCCCAAGGAAGGCGTAGGCTTTTCCCGCGATGCCAAGATCGTCTTCAGCCCGCCCAAATGGCGCGATGCGGTTTTCAGCCATGAGGCAAAACCGCAGGTGATCCATTTGGCCCTGCGCTATTTCTAAAAGCGTTATTTCTGACCCCAGCGGGGCAGGTACGAAAAAGCCCCGGTGCGGCGATGCGCGCACCGGGGCTTTTTCGTACCTGCCCGCAATTATTTCGGATTGGCGGCCAACCGGTTGAGATGCGCCACCAGCGCGCCCGGCCCGCCCTTGGCGATCACGCCTGCAAAATCGGAGCGGCGCGTGGCGATCTGGCTGATTGCGTTGCGATAGAAGACGTCGATGATCCGCCATTGCCCGCCATTTTCGCGCAGGCGATAGTTGAGCGATTCGTTGGTGCCCGGCCCCGTCAGCTGCGTGCGCACCAGCTTGTCCGTGCCGCGCGTTTCCACCCCGCCCACAAGGCTCAGCTTCTCACCCGAATAGCTGTCGAAATTGGCGGCATATTGCGCCACCGTCATCGCGCGGAAGGCGGCAATGACATTGGCCTGCTCCAGCGGGGAAAAGGTGGTCCATGG
Organism: Novosphingobium sp. SG707; assembly: GCF_012275515.1. Lineage (GTDB taxonomy): Bacteria > Pseudomonadota > Alphaproteobacteria > Sphingomonadales > Sphingomonadaceae > Novosphingobium. Next base: position 82,317 of record NZ_JAAZQL010000012.1, on the reverse strand, counting down.
CGGGCCGACCGACAGGCGGGCCATCGCGGGAATATCAAAGGCGCGATCAACCACCGGGCCGATCACGCGCGCGCGCGCGGCCTGTCCGCCCTGCGCCTTCATCGTGGCGATCAGGCCTGCGTTGAGCGCTTCGACCGTCTGGGCCGCCGGATCGCCCGCCTGCGCCATGGCCGCGCCCGGCACGGCCACCACCGACACTGGCGCCAGCAAGGCCAGCGCCACAGCGCCCCGCAGCGATGCGAATCCCGATTGACTTGTCATGCTCACTCCAAACCAGAACACCGGACCATATGGGCTCGCCCTGTGGCGCGCGCCATGCCGCAGCGGGCTGTCGCGCGTCCTTGAGCCAAGGCAATACGTAAAACAAGTGGCATGAGCGCGCAATGAAGCCGCGGTTCAGGCTGGCGCAATCTTTTCTCTGCCAACAGAAGCGGTTACAATGCCTACCGCGCTTTAGCGCGCCCTGCCCTATTTCCCCCCAAGGGCACAGGTTCAAAAGGGATATACCGTTTGACACCGACAGAGAGTTCCCCCGCTCGGCTGCTGGCCGCCCCCTTATCCATCAAACTCGCCTCGCCGCGCGGATTTTGCGCAGGCGTGGTGCGCGCGATACGCATCGTCGAACGCGCGCTCGAGATCCATGGCGCACCGGTTTATGTCCGCCATGAGATTGTTCATAACGCGCATGTCGTGAACAGGTTGCGCGCCATGGGCGCAATTTTTGTCGAAGAGCTCGACGAAGTGCCTCCCGGCGCGGTCACGGTGTTTTCCGCGCACGGCGTGCCGCAAACCGTCGAGCAGGAAGCCGAGCAGCGCGGCTTGCCCGTCTATGACGCCACCTGCCCGCTGGTGACCAAGGTGCATCTGCACGGCGGCCGCTTTGCCCGCGAAGGGCGCGAGGTCGTGCTGATCGGCCATGCCGGGCACCCCGAGGTGGTGGGCACGCTGGGGCAGATCCCGGCGCCCGTCCATCTGGTGGCCACGCCCGAGGATGTGGCTGCGCTGCCGCTGGGCACGGACAGCTCGATTGCCTATGTGACGCAGACCACGCTGTCGGTTGACGATACGCGCGGCGTCATTGCCGCGCTGCATGATCGCTTTGACGATGTGGCCGGGCCGGATGTATCCGACATCTGCTATGCCACGCAGAACCGCCAGAACGCGGTGCGCGCGCTGGTGGAGGAATGCGATGCGCTGATCGTGGTGGGCGCGGCCAATTCCAGCAATTCGAACCGGCTGCGCGATGTGGCGCTTTCGCTGGGCAAACCGGCATGGCTGGTGGGCGATGCGGGCGACCTGGATCCGCAATGGCTGGACGGGGTCGAACGCCTTGGCGTCACCGCCGGGGCCAGCGCGCCCGAGGAACTGGTCGAGGATGTGATTGCCGCAATCGCCCTTTCGCGAAAAATAACCGTCTCAGAGCTTGACGGCATCCGCGAAAACGTGTCGTTCAGCCTGCCTGCGGCCTTGCGCCGGGCGGGCGAACCAGCCCGCGCCCGCGTATAACGCCTTAGTTGGAGTAAGCCCCCTTGTCCCTTCCCCTTGGCCCCGCCCTTCGCATTGCCGGTCATGCCATTTCCAGCCAGATCAAGGGCGGCAAATACCCGCTCGTGCTGATGCTTGAGCCGCTGCTGCGCTGCAATCTTGCCTGCCCGGGCTGCGGCAAGATCGATTATCCCGACGCGATCCTCAACCGCCGCCTGTCGGTGGAGGAATGTATGGCCGCAATCGAGGAATCGGGCGCGCCCGCCGTGTCGATCGCGGGCGGCGAACCGCTGCTGCACCGGGATATGCCCAAGATTGTCGAAGGCTATATCGCGCGCAAGAAATTCGTGATCCTGTGCACCAACGCGCTGCTGCTGAAAAAGAAGATCAACGACTACAAGCCCTCGTCCTATTTCACCTGGTCGATCCATCTCGATGGCGACAAGGCCATGCATGACAAGGCCGTGGATCAGGAAGGCACCTATGACGTCGCTCTCGAAGCGATCCATCTGGCCAAGTCGAAGGGCTTCCGCGTTCAGGTCAACTGCACCGTGTTCAACGATGCCAAGCCCGAGAGCATGGCCAAGTTCCTCGACCTGATGACCAGCCTCGATGTCGAGGTGACCATCAGCCCCGGCTATGCCTATGAACGCGCCGCCGATCAGGAGCATTTCCTGAACCGCGAAAAGACCAAGAACCTGTTCCGCGACCTGCTCAAGCGCGGCGCGGCCAAGAATGCCAAGCCGGGCGAAGGCGGCGGCAAGGCGTGGAAATTCACCAATTCGCCGCTGTTCCTCGACTTCCTCGCGGGCAACCGTTCGTATGAATGCACGCCCTGGTCGATGCCGCTGCGCACGGTGTTTGGCTGGCAAAAGCCCTGCTATCTGGTGGGCGAAGGCTATGTTGAAACCTTTGCCGAGCTGATGGAAGGCACCGACTGGGACCAGTATGGCGTCGGCAAGTACGAGAAATGCTCGAACTGCATGGTCCATTGCGGCTTTGAAGGCACGGCGGCCAAGGAAGGCCTGACCCGCCCGTGGGAATTCATCAAGGTGGGCATGCAGGGCATCCGCACCGAAGGCCCGATGGCACCCGACATCGACCTGTCCAACGCCCGCAAGGCCGTGGACGTTCACGCCACGCAGGTTGAGCAGGAATTGGAAAAGATCAAGATTTCCGATCCCGAAGGATACGCCCGCGCCACCCGCGCGGCCTGATCCCTTCAGCGCCGGTTACGAAAAAGGCGGGGCATCCACCCCGCCTTTTTTCTTACCGCAAATCAAAGCCCAGATAGGGCCCGGCCTGTTTCGATCCCTTGATCAGTGAACGATAGGCCTTGGCAAAACCCATGATCGTCTTGGTCAGCGATCCGATCTGATCGGGCTGCTGACGGATCGACTTGAAGATCGCGCCCAACGCCAGCTCGCCATTGGGGCCCATCATCACATTGACCGCGGGCGGCAATTCCACCTCGGCAATATCGGAAATGCAGCGCAGGATGCCAAAGGGCAGGTTCATATGCGCCGCCACCTCGGCCACGATATGGCTTTCCATATCCGCCGCAATCGCCGCACTGGCCCATGCGCGCTCGGCCTTGTCATGCGAATCGGTCAGCAGATGGCCATCGGCATGGACCGTGCCCACCCGTGCCTGAGGCAGCAAGGCCTGAAGCGCGGCCACCCAGCGTTCGTCGCATTTAGCATGAAACGCGCCGGTCAGCCTTTTGCCGATCACCATCGTGCCCAGTTTGAGCGTATGATCAACCGCCCCGCACATGCCATAGCTGAGCAGGGCGCCGGCATTCTTGGCGCGTTCCATCAACTCTTCGCGCAGGCGGTCGGGGTCGTTGCCACCCGCGATCACCTCGACCTGATGCTGATCAAGCACCGCCGCCTCGCGCAGCGTGCCTGTCACCACGATCACCGGCTTGCCGTTCACATTCCCCACTGGGCTTGCTCCACATTGGCCTGCGCCATATTGCGATACCGCGCCAGAGCCCAAAGCGGGAAATAGCGCGGATAGCCATGATAACGCAGGTAAAAGACTCGCGGGAAACCCCCGCCCGTATAATGCTCCTGCCCCCAGAGACCGTCCCCGGCCTGATTGGCGATCAGCCACGCGATCCCGCGCGCGACTGCCTCGCTTTTTGCCTCGCCCACCGCCATCAGGCCGAGCGTGGCCCATGCGGTCTGGCTGGCGTTCGAATCGAAAGTTTCATGGCCCTTTCGGTCCAGCGCATAGGAATCGCAGCTTTCGCCCCAGCCGCCATCCGCATTCTGCACCGATTTCAACCATTCGACCGCGCGCGCCACCAACGGATGGTCGCGCCCGATCCCTGCCCGGCCCAAGGCGCACAGCACCGACCAGGTTCCATAGACATGGTTGACCCCCCAGCGGCCAAACCAACTGCCTTCCTTCTCCTGCTCCTTTTCCAGCCAGCCCAGCGCCGCCTTCATACGCGGGCTGTCGACGGGCTCGCCCATCTGGGCCAGCATCGAGACCACGCGGGCCGAAACATCGGCCGTGGGCGGATCGAGCAGAGCGCCATGATCGGCAAAGGGCAGGTTGTTCAAATAGAGCTTGTCATTATCCGCATCAAAAGCGGCAAACCCGCCATCCTTCGATTGCAGACCCACGGTCCATTCAAACCCGCGCGCGATGGCTTCCTTGTCCTTGTCGCCGCGCAGGCCCGAGGCGCGGTCCATCGCCATCACCACCACGGCGGTGTCGTCCAGATCGGGATAGTGATCGTTATTATACTGAAACGCCCATCCGCCGGGCCGGACATAGCGCTGCTCGACCCAATCGCCCGCCGTATCAAGGATCTGGCGCGGCCCCAGCCAGTCGAGCGCGCGGTCGGCTCCGGCCAACGCCTCCTCGCTGCCCACCTCCAGCATGGCATGGGCGGCCAGAGCCGTATCCCAGACCGGGCTGACGCAGGGCTGGCAATAGGCCTCGTCCTCTTTGACCACCAACAGCCGCTCGACCGATTCGCGGGCAATGGCGCGATGCGGATGGTCGGGCGCATAGCCCAGCACGTCGAACATCATCACACTGTTGGCCATGGCCGGATAGATCGCGCCAAGACCATCAACGCCGTTGAGGCGCTCGATCACCCATTCCTCGCACAGGCGGATCGCGCGCGCGCGCATCGCCTTGGGCCAGCGCCCCTCAAACCGCTTGAGGCCCCAATCGAGCGCCTCGAACCCGTTCTTCCATACCGAATGCACATGGTCGGCCTGGCTGGTCAGCTTGCGCGGCACGCCGGTGTACAGCTCCGGCACAAACACCTGTTTCGGATTGCGCGCCACGGGCTTCAAAGCACATAGCACCAAGAGCGGCACCACCACCGTGCGCGCCCAATAGCTCATTTTCAGCAGATGGACCGGAAACCAGCGCGGCGCGAGGATCAGCTCGGGCGGGATGGTGGGCACCGCATCCCACGGCCCGGCGCCGAACAACGCCAGTTGGATGCGGGTAAAGACATTGACCGCCTCTGCCCCGCCTGCCTTCAGGATCGCGGCGCGGGCGCGGGCCATATGCGGCGCATCGACATCATCGCCGATCATCTTCAGCGCATAATAGGCCTTCACCGTGGCCGAAATATCGAACCCGCCCTCGTGATAGAGCGGCCAGCCATCATGGGCCTCCGACTGAATCCGGCGCAGATAGCGGCCGATCTTGCCTTCCAACTCCTCATCCACCGGCTCGCCAAGGAAATGACGCAGCAGGACATATTCCGACGGAATGGTGGCATCGGCCTCCAGTTCATAAACCCAATGGCCATCCTCGCGCTGCTCGGCCAGCAGGGCGTGGGCGGCGCGGCCGATGGTGGCGTCCAGAAGGGCGCGATCAGGGGCAGCTTCGCTCATTGTCCTTTTCCATATTTCAAGGGCTGGCCCAGAACCAGCCGTGCCGCGCTGTCGCCGGAGCGGATCGCCCCCTCGATGGTCGCGGGCAGTCCGTTTTGCACCCAATCTCCGGCCAGAAACAGGTTGCGCCAGCGGGTATTCGTATGCGGGCGCCGCGCGTCCTGCTCAGGCGTAGCGGCGAAAGTGGCGCGCTTTTCCTTGACGATCTGCCAGCGGGGCATGGGCGCGGTGATCCCCAGAGCCTGCGCCACCTCGGCCCAGATCATCGCAGCCAGAGCCTCGCGGTCCTCGTCCATCAATCGGTCCGCGCCCGAAATGGTCACGGAAATCCGGTCGGGATGGGTAAAGATCCATTCGCTGGTGGCATTGGTCAGCCCCAGCATCTCGGGCGCGCCCGCCGGGGGCGTACAAGCGAAATGCGCGTTGAGGATCGAGCGATGATCGTCCGGCACGGTCAGATCCGGCACCAGCGAAGCCGCGACCCATGCGGGCACCGCCAGCACCACCGCCTCATCCGCACCAATCGCCTGCGCCCCCTCGGCCCATTCCAGCGCCGATACACAATCGCCCTCAAACCGGATGCCGCGCAGTCGCCGCCCGGTCTGCAAAGCGACGCCCTTCGCCTCCAGCCAGTCCACTGCCGGATCGATAAACGCCGCCGCCAGCGTCGGCACCGCCACGCGCGGCGCGCTGGCCCGCCCGCCCTTGGCCAGCGTTTCGGCCAGCACATTGGCGCAAAGCGCGGCAGAGGAGGCCGCCGGATCGGTGTTCAAGGCCGCCAGCAGGACCGGATGCAGCATCCTTTCCCACACCGGCCCCTGCGGCTTTACCAGATCGCCGATGGTCTGATCCGCCCGCCCTTTAAGCAGGCGCCCCAAAGGCAGATAATCGGCCAGACGCGACCCCGGCACCCGGCGCGATGGCACCAGCACCCACCATGGCACCGGCCCGTCATTGATCCGCAAGGTCCAGCGCTCGCCCGTGGCCAGATCGGCGAAGGCGAAATCGGCATGGGGCGGCCCGGCCAGAGGCGCATCCGCACCCACCATCGCGCGAAACCGCGAAACGGCCGGATTGCCCGCCAGCACCAGATGGTTGCCATTGTCGATGGTCAGCCCCAGCGATGGGTCGAAATAAGAGCGGCAGCGCCCGCCCGCCCGCGGCCCGGCCTCGGACAGGGACACCGGCAGCCCGGCCGCAGACAATTCCACCGCCGCCGCCAGCCCGGCCATGCCCGCCCCGATCACCTGTGCGCGGAGGAAAGCCATTTATCCCATCACCAGATGACGGATCAGCGAGAAGAGCAGGCGCGGCTTGGACGTGCTGACACGGCTGCGCGGCGCGTGCCAGCCCTGCGCCAGCATCCGGCGCAGCACCAGCGCATAGGCTTCCTCCATCAGGCGCGGGGCGATCAGACGACCCTTGGGACGCGCGGCAAGGCAAGCCCCGGCGGCCACGAAATGCGCCTCGGCCCGCGCGGCCAGCCAGCGCGCGGCGCTGTCCATGCCGGGGTCCTGCATCAAGGTCGTGGGCGTGGTGGGATGAATGCCCGCATGGGTCAGCGCCTCGATGGGCAGATAGACGCGCGCGATTTCCGCATCCTCGTCCAGATCGCGCAATATATTGGTGAATTGCAGCGCCCGACCAAGGTGATGCGCCAGATGGACGCCCTCGGCCCGGTCCATGCCAAAAATATTGACCGACAGGCGCCCCACCGCGCTGGCCACGCAATCGCAATAATGGTCGAGCAAGGCAAAACTGGGCCATTGAATATCGGCATCGACATCCATCTGCATCCCCTCGATCACGGCGAGGAAATCGGCCTCTTCCAGCGCAAAATCACGCACGGCCTGCGCGAGGAAACCGGCCTGTCCGGTGTCCCCTCCGCGATAGAGCGCGCCGATCCAGCGCCGCCAGTCGGCCAGCATCGCGCCGCGTTGGTCGCGCGGGGCCTGCTGATCGTCGGCAATGTCATCAACGATGCGGCAAAAGCCATAGATGGCGAACATCGCCTCGCGCTCGGCACGCGGCAGGATGCGCATGCCGGCATAAAAGCTGCTGCCCGCGACCTTGGCGCGCAGGGCTTCCGGCATCGAGGAGGGAGTGGGCGATAGGGTGGTTGCGGTCATGATCTTTTGCCCGGCCAGATACGGCGGCCCGCCTGCCGCATTGCAGCACGAAGCGCAAGGGTGAGCGCGCGCGCCTTGGTGTGATGGACCTTTTCGCTGAGCGGATCGCGCGCCAGCAGCACCTCGCACAGATCCTGCGCCAGGCGCTGGATCACGGCCACTTCGGCGGCCAGCCGCCAGTCGCGGATCGCATCGGCAAAGGGCGCGCTGGCCCGCAGCAGGCCCTGCGTGCGCAGCGTCAGATCGGTCAGCACCCCGCGCAGGGCCGGATTGGCGCGCTTTTCAGCCAGAGCCTCCACCCCGATTCCCGCCGCGCGCAGCGAATCGAGCGGAATATAGACCCGGTCGATGGCGCGGTAATCCTTGGCGCAATCCTGAAGGTGGTTGATGATCTGCAAAGCGGCGCAGAGCGAATCATTCATCGGCCAGAGGACGCGATCCTCGCCATGGCAATCAAGGACGAAGCGACCCACCGGCATGGCGGAATAGCGGCAATAGTCGATCAGCCCGGCCCAGTCCTGATAGCGGTCCACCGTGCAGTCGCGCTCAAAGGCGGTCAACAGGTCATGGGCATGGGCAAGGCTGATGCCCCGCTCGCGGCATACCGTGCCCAGCGCCTGCGCCAGCGGATCGCCGACACCCGCATCCGTGCCCTCCAGCCCGGCGCGCATCAGGCCCAGCAGGCGCAGCTTTTCCGCCGCGCTGGCGGTGGGGTGGTCGGCAATATCATCGGCCGCGCGGGCAAAGCGATAATAGGCCATCACCGGCGCGCGCGCATCGGGGCGCACCAGAAAACTGGCCACGGGAAAGTTCTCGCCCGTGTGATCCTTGCCGCTTTGCAGATCCGCAGTGGTTAGGATGGTGTCTGTCATGCCCCCGAAATGTCCCCGGAAAGATCCAATGCCTGTGCGCGGCCTTTCCACATGCCACCCTTGCCCCGGTAATAGGCCCAAGCTGAATAGATTGTGCATGAAACATAGAACAGCGCGACCAAAGGCAGAGCCAGAGCGCGCATCGGGGCGCGGCCGTAAAAGCCCAGAATCGGCTGATAAGACCCCAGCATCAGCCCCAGCGCGATCAGGCCCATGACCTGCACCGCGCCATGCCCCGTCAACGCCAACCACACCGGCGCGCCAAACATCAAGCCCAGCCCCAGCACCGTGCCCACCAGCATCAGCGGATTATAGCGCAATTGTGCATAGGCGCTGCGGGCGATCATCATGCCGATCTCGCGCCAGTTGCTGTAGGGACGGATCGACACGCTGCGCCGCGTCAGACCCAGCCAGATCGGCCCCTGTTTCTTGATGAGCGCGCCCAAGGTGCAATCGTCAATCAGCGCCCCGCGCATCGCGCCAATGCCGCCTGCGGCCTCCAGCGCCTCACGCTCGACCAGCACACAGCCGCCCGCCGCGCCCGAAATCGGGGCCTTGGGCCGGTTGATCCAATTGAACGGATAAAGCATCATGAAGAACCAGATGAAGGCGGGCACCAGCCATTTTTCCGCCCATGTCCGGCAAGACAGCAGCGCCATGAAGGACACCAGCCTGCGGTCTCCGCCTTGGGCAATGCCGACAAGGCGCGTCAGCGTATCGGGCGCATGTTCAATGTCCGCGTCCGTCAGCCACAGGTATCGCGGCGCCCCGGCCTCGATGATCCCCTGATGCACGGCCCAGAGCTTGCCGGTCCAGCCCGTCGCCAAGGGCGCGCCGCGCAGCACGTTCAGGCGATCATCACCAAGAGTGCGGGCCAGATCGCCGGTGCCATCCTCGGAATTGTCATCCACCAGCACCACGCGGAAAGGCCCGGCATAATCTTGGCGCAAAAGGCTGCCGATGGAGCGGGTGATCACATCGGCCTCATTGCGCGCAGGCACCACGGCGACCACCTCGGGCCAGACACCGGGGGCGGCGAAAGGGGCATTGTCATCGGCCTCACGGCAGGTCCAGAAGCCCGTGGCGACCAGCCCCAGCCAGATCGCCAGCACCAGCGCGGCAAGGATGGTCATGGGATCATGCCTTCCTGCGCAAACCAGCCCAGCGCATCACGCACCGCCTCCTGCCAGGGCCGCGCGGTATAGCCCAGTTCGGCCTGCGCCCGCGCGCTGGAGAAATACATGTGGTGCCGCGCCATTTTCAGCGCGTCCACGGTGACGAAAGGTTCAACCCCCGTCATCCGCCCCCACAATTCCGCGCCCACCGCCAGCGGAAACAAAGGCGCGACCGGCAATTTCACGCGCGGAGGCTTCCTGCCCACCTGCGCGCAGATTTCCGCCAGCATCGCGCCCAGCGTCACATCCTGACCGCCAAGAATATAGCGCCGCCCGATCTGCCCTCGTTCCGCCGCCAATACATGCCCGCGCGCAACATCCTCGACATGGACAAGGTTGAGGCCCGTCTCGACATAGGCGGGCATGCGCCCATGCGCGCATTCGACAAGGATGCGGCCGGTGGGCGTGGGTTTGACATCGCGCGGGCCGATGGGGGTCGACGGCTGGACGATGATCGCGGGCAGGCCCTCGCGCGCCACCATATCCTCGACCAGCCTTTCGGCCACGACTTTGGATTGTTTGTAAATACCCACCGCTTCTTCGACAGTGGCGGGCCGCGTTTCATCGGCCGCGCCATGGTCCAGCGGTTTCAAGGTCGCCACGGACGAGGTGTAGACCACCCGCCCCACACCTTCGGCCAGCGCGGCGCGCATCACGGCGCGCGTCATCGCTTCATTGTTGCGCAGGATCTCGCCCGGATCGCGCGCCCAGAGGCGATAGTCGGCGGCGACATGGAACAATTCTCCGCCCCCACGCATCGCCTCGCGCACGGCGCCTTCATCGCGCAGGTCGGCCTCGACGATTTCGCCGGGGAAATCGGCCAGATTGACCCGCGAGGACGACCCGCGCACCACACCGCGCACCTGTCGCCCCTGCGCCGCCAGCACCCGCGCCACCGCGCTGCCCAGAAAACCGGCGACGCCGGTAACGATCGTGATGGGTCCGCTCATGGCGATGCCCCTAAACCCTTTTGCTGCGACTGCAAAGCGGTGTAGGGGCTTGCGCCATGGTATATGTGCTGTTCGCATATGGCGCCTTGGCGCTGGCGGGGGTTGGCCTGCTCTATCAACTCTTTGCCCTTGGCGCGCTGGGGCGGTTCCTTGCCGCGCCGCCCGCGCCCCACGCGCCTGCCCAGGCCATTACAATTCTGAAACCGCTGCATGGCGCAGAGCCACGCCTGGCCGGAAATCTGGCCGGATTCACGCATCAGGATTATCCCGGAGCGGTGCAGATCGTGCTGGGCACCAATGCGCCCGAGGACGCCGCCGCGCCCGTGGCCCGCGCCATGGTCGCGGCGCATAGTAACATCGCCTATTACCCCGGCCCGCGCGCGCCTGCGGCCAATGGGAAAGTCGGCTCGCTGATCGCGATGATGCCTTTGGCCGCGCATGATGTGCTGGTCCTCTCGGACAGCGATATGGTGGTGGCCCCTGATTATCTGGCGCGGATCAACGATGCGCTGAGCCAGCCGGGCGTCGGGGCGGTCTCGTGCCTCTATGTCGGGCGGGGCGATGCGGGATTGTGGAGCCGGGTGGGCGCGATGATGATCGCTGCTCAGACTTTGCCCAATATGGTGGTCGGCATCGCCACCGGCATGGCCCAGCCCTGCATGGGATCCACCATCGCCCTGCGCCGCGAGACGCTCGACGCGATGGGCGGGTTTGCGGCGCTGGCCGATGTGCTGGCCGATGATCATGCGATCGGCGCAGGCGTGCGGGCGCAGGGGCTGCGGGTGGATATTCCGCCGATGATTCTGGTCCATGCCGGGGCCGAATCCTCGTTCCGCATGCTCTGGCGCCAGCATCTGCGCTGGGCCGTGACAGTGCGCGATCTGGCGGGTGCGGGCCATTACGGCTCGATTGTCACGCATGGATTGCCGCTGGGGGTCTTGGCGGCGGCGCTTGCGCCCGGTATAGGCGGGGCCTTGCTGCTGGCAATAATCCTTGCCCGACTTGCGCTTGCAGCAAAGGTTCATAAATATGCGCCTATTGCCCTGCCCCTATGGCTGATACCCATCGCCGACCTCATCAGCTTTTGCGTTTTTTGCGCCAGCCTGTTCGCAACTGCGATTGATTGGCGCGGCGCAAGCCTTACAATGACCTCCAAAGGCCGCATCAGGGGCCTCCCTGCCACCGACCATGCCGCCCGCACCAAGAGAGACCGATGAAGCGCACCATTTTTCTCCAAGCCCCCTCCTTCCACGGTTTCGACGGGGGCGCCGGCGCCCGCTATCAGGCCAAGCGTGAGATCAAGAGCTTCTGGTATCCGACATGGCTGGCCCAGCCCGCCGCGATGGTGCCGGGTTCCAAGCTGATCGACGCGCCTGCCCACGATCAAAGCTGGGAAGACATCGCCCACGAGTTCGACACAGCCGAACTGGTCATCCTGCACACCTCGACGCCCAGCTTTATGCAGGACATCAAGACGGCGGAACTCATCAAGGCGCGCAATCCCAATTGCCTCGTCGGCTTTGTGGGCGCCAAGGTGATGATCGAGACCGAGCAGAGCCTCGAAGCCTCCACCGCCATCGATTTCGTCGCGCGTGAGGAATATGACTACACCTGCGTCGATCTGGCCGAGGGCAAGCCCTTTGCCGAAATCGACGGCATTTCCTATCGCGGGCCGGACGGCAAGATCATCCACAACAAGAACCGCGCCATCATCGAGGATATGGACGCGCTGCCCATGGTTTCGCCCATGTACAAGCGCGACCTGAAGATCGACAATTACTTCATCGGCTATCTGAAGGCGCCCTATGTGTCCTTCTACACCGGGCGCGGGTGCAAGAGCCGCTGCACCTTCTGCCTGTGGCCCCAGACCATTTCGGGCCACCGCTATCGCTCGCGCTCGGTCGCCAAGGTGATCGAGGAGATCCAGTATATCCTCAAGGAAATCCCCGAAACCAAGGAGATCTTCTTTGACGACGACACGCTGACCGATGACATCGACCGCGTCGAAAAGCTGGCCATCGCGATGGGCGAACTGGGCTTTGGCAAGCCGGGCTTCCCGCTGACGTGGAGCTGCAACGCCAAGGCCAATGTGCCCCGCAAGACGCTGGAAATCATGAAGGCCAACGGCTGCCGCCTGCTGCTCGTCGGCTATGAAAGCGGCAATCAGCAAATCCTGCACAACATCAAGAAGGGCCTGCGCGTCGAAGTGGCGCGCGAGTTCACCAAGAACTGCCACGAGCTTGGCATCGCTATCCACGGCACCTTCATCCTCGGCCTGCCCGGCGAAACGCTGGAAACGATCGAGGAAACCATCCGTTACGCGCAGGAAATCAACCCGCACACCATTCAGGTGTCGCTGGCCGCGCCCTATCCGGGCACGTTCCTGTATAATCAGGCGGTGGAAAACGGCTGGTTCGCGGGCGGCAAGCCGATGACCGACGATGGCGGCCACCAGATCGCCCAGCTTTCCTATCCGCACCTCCCTGCCAGCGTGATCCACGCCAAGGTCGAGGAATTCTACAAGCGCTTCTATTTCCGCCCGCGCAAGATCGGCGCCATCGTCAATGAAATGGTGCGCGATTGGGACATGATGAAGCGCCGTTTGCGCGAAGGCGTGGAATTCTTCCAGTTCCTGCGTCAGCGCAAGGAAGCCGCGTAAACTGATGACCAAGCGCCGCCTCGTGGTGACGGCCGATGATTTCGGCGCCGCGCTGGCGGTGAACGAAGCGGTCGAGCGCGCCCATACGCAAGGCATCCTGACCGCCACCAGCCTGATGGTTTCGGGCGAGGCGGCGCAGGATGCGGTGGCGAGGGCGCGCCGCCTGCCGGGGCTGGGCGTGGGGCTGCATGTGGTGCTGGCCGATGGCCGCCCCGTGCTGCCGCCGGAGCGGGTCTCGGCACTGGTGGGGCCCGATGGCTGGTTTCACCCCTCCATGGTCAAGACCGCCTTTGCCATCGCCCTCTCGCCCGTGGCCCGCGCACAGATGCGGGCCGAGGTGGCCGCGCAATTTGCCGCTTTTGCCGAAACGGGCCTCGCGCTCGATCATGTCAACGCGCACAAGCATTTCCACCTCCACCCGATGATCGCGGCGGCGATTTTGGAGGAAGGGCGCCGCCATGGCCTGCCCGCGATCCGTATGCCCGCGCAGGCCGGGACCGGTATGATGGAACATTGGGCGCGGCTGCTGGGGCGGCAATGGCGCAAGGCGGGCGTGGCGACCAATGACAATGTGACCGGCCTGATCCAGACCGGGGCCTTTACCGCCGAGCGCATGGCCGCCGCACTGGCCGACCTGCCCGAGGGGCTGACCGAGCTTTACACCCATCCGGCCACGGTGGACGCCTATCCCGGCTCGGCGCCCGGCTATCTTTATCGCGCGGAACTTGCCGCGCTGACCGATCCGGGCGTGATCGCGGCCCTGCGCGCCAGCGGGGTGGAAACCGGCCCCTTTGCCCGATTCGCGGGGCGGGCGAACTGATGGCGCTTCCCCTCGTCCTGCCGCTGGCGCTGGCGCCTCTCGCCGCAGCCGCCAGCACGCCCGATCCGGCCCCCGCGCCCGAGGATACCGAAGCCGCTGCCCAGGTGGCCGCCATCGCCGCCGAACATCCCGATGACCCGGCCCATCCCGACGACAATGCCCCCATCATCGTGATCGGCATGGCGCAGGCCGCCCAGCGCGACGGCAAGAGTTTCGAGGAACCCGAGGAAGGCCCCGACACGATCGCCAACCTCGCCAATCCCGACCCGCTCGAAGGCATGAACCGCGTGTTCTTTGCCATCACCCAGCCGATCGACCGCTTTATCCTGCGCCCCATCGCCATCGTCTATCGCACCGTCCTGCCCGAACCGGTGCGCGACGGGGTGCATAATGCGCTGGCCAATATCTTCATGCCCTCGTCGCTGGCCAATGATATGATCCAGTTGAAACCCGAACGCGCGTGGCAGACCGCCAAACGCTTCGTGCTCAATTCGACGCTGGGCTTTGGCGGTCTGGTCGATGTGGCCAAGCGCAAGCCGTTCAACACGCCCGCGCACAGCAACGGCTTTTCCAATACGCTGGGCGTGGCCGGGGCCGGGCCGGGGGTTTACCTCTATCTGCCCCTCCTTGGGCCGACAACGATCCGCGACCTGATCGGCATGGGCGGCGATGCCTTTACCCAGCCGCTGCTGCTGGACCGCGTGTCGCGCCCGCAGGTTTCGGTGGCCCCCAACCGCCGCCCGCGCTCCTTCGTGACCGAGGCGGTTTCGGTCTCCACCCCCGGCGCCATCGCGCTGGGCACCAGCGGCGTCGATACGCGCGCCCGCGCCGAGCCCGAGCTCAAGGCGCTCAAGGCCCAGTCGGTCGACTTCTACGCTGCCCTGCGCTCCACCTATCTGCAGCACCGCGCCGGGCAGATCGCCGCGCTCAAAGTCCCGCCGGGGCAAGCGCCCGAAGTGCCCGAATTCGATGATCCGCTGGAGGATCCGGGGGCGAAACCGGTTAAGCCATAAAGGGATTTGAAGAGGTTTGAAGAAGAGCCTCCGGCGGGCAAAGGGACTTGTCCCTTTGCAATCCCGTGAATGGGTAATGTCGGGTTTGCGAGGTCGCGTTTCAGGCAATGGTTTGACAGCCTGCGGCACGGGGGCCTTGCGCTGAATAGCGCCGCAGGCTTTCAATTTCAGACGCTGCGCCAATCAACCTTGGCCGAACCGGGGCGCAACGACGACAGTACCGGGATTGCAAAGGGCCGCCGCCCTTTGCCCGCCGGAGGCAAATCTCATCCTTCAGACGTCTCGCGCCGCGCCCGATACTCCAGCACCGGCCACATCAACAGCGAAAGACCAAAGGCCAACTCGCGCAACCGCAAAATCAAACTCAGCGCCAGCGCCTGAGGCGCGGCCACGCCCATGGCGGCGCCTGCCAGCACCGCGCCCGCTTCCTGCATCACCAGCCCGCCGGGGACGAAGAAGAGGATCATGCGGGCGGCGGTGGCGGCGCTTTCGATGGCAAAGGCGGCAAAGAGCGAGAGGTTCATGCCGAACATATGGGCGGCGATCCAGACCTGCACCCCGGACATGCTCCATGCGAAGAAATGGAGGATAATGGCCAGCGGCAGGCCGGTACGCTGGCGGGCCAGTTCGCGGCGCATCAGGTGGATTTCGGCGCGCAGGCGGCGTCCGGTGCGGGTCTGGATAAAGCGACGGTGGTGGGCGCTGCCCCGCCAGATCCGCCATCCGACATAGGCCAGCGGCGGCACCGCCAGCAGTCCCCACCACGGCGATGCGCCGGACGAAGGCGTCGAGGGCGCAGATTGCTCTCCCCAATGCCCCCAATGATACAGCACATAGGCGGCCAGCCCCATATAGGGCAGTTCGGCAATCACCTCGGCGATAATGTCGAGCGCGCGCAGGGCCACCGCCGCGCGCCCGCGCCCGCCCAGCAGCACCACCGCCCGCGCGCCCACCACATCGCCAAGGCCGGGAGGAAACAGCAGCAGGCTGTGCGCCGCATCGCGCACCAGCCGCGCAATCAGGCTGGAGCGGAAGGGGATGCCCACCTTGAGCGCCTGCTGCGCCGCAGTGCAAAGCAAAATCGCCACGAATTGCACCGGCAGGATCGCCAGCACCGCCAGCGGGTCGATGGTCGCCACGGCCTGAGCAAACATATGCCGCAGCCCGCTGTTGGCCGCCACCATGCCCAGCAGGCCGGCAAGCAAAAGCACCGAGGGCAGAATGGCGCTCCACCGGCGGCTGGATCTGGTTTCAGTCATGGGGCGGCGCGATAGGAGCATACGTCGCTTTGGGCAAGGTTGTGCCTTGTTTGCGCCCCAGTTTTCGGTCAGAGCAGGCCGCGATGATCACCGCCCGATTGACCCCCGCCATCCTGCGCGCCATCCGCGCGGCATCCCATCGCCCTGCGGTCACGCTGATTCTGGCGCTGGCGCTGGTGGCGGGCGCGCTGGCCTATGTGGCGGGGCATTTCGCGATGACCACCGACACCGGCCAGTTGATCAGCGCGAAAACGCCATGGCGTCAGGATGGCGCGGCGATCGAGGCGGCCTTTCCGCAATTGAAGGATTCGATCCTGGTCGTGGTCGACGGGCAAACTCCCGAACTGGCCGAGGATGGCGCGATCCGGCTCAGCGAGGCGCTGGGCAAGCTGGGGCCGAAAGGGCCGGTGGTGGCGGTGCGGCGGCCCGATGGGGGCGCGTTCTTTGACCGCTCGGGCCTGCTCTTTGCCGATCTGCCCGAGGTGCAGCAGACGACGCAGCGGCTGATCGACGCGCAGCCCTTGCTGGGCGGCCTTGCGGGCGATCCCAGCCTGCACGGCATTGCGGCCACCATCGACACCGTGGCCGATGGCGCCGCGCGCGGCACGCAGGATGCCTCGCGCCTTGCCGATCCGCTGGGCAAGCTGTCGGCCGCAATTGACGCCAAGCTTTCGGGCAAGGTGCAGTATTTCTCGTGGCAGCGGATGTTTTCGACCGACAAGGGCTCGCTCGCCCCGCCCACGCGCCGTTTGCTGATCGTGATGCCGCGCATGGATTATGGCGATCTGGAGCCGGGCGCGGCCGCTGTTGAGGCCATCCGCGCGCAGGCCGCCGCGCTGGGGCTGGACGCGGCGCATGGGATGCGCGTGGGCATCACCGGCGAAGTGCCGCTGGCCGACGAGGAATTCGCCTCGATCCGCGAGGGCATGGGGATGATCGGGCTGGGCATGCTGGCCGCGATGCTGGCCTGCCTGTGGCTGGCCACGCGCTCGGCCAAGATCGTGGGCGCGATCATGGTGACGATCATCGCAGGGTTGGCGATCACGCTGGCGCTGGGGCTGCTGGCGGTCGGGCGGCTCAATCTGATTTCGGTGGCGTTTATTCCGCTGTTCGTCGGGCTGGGCGTCGATTTCGGCATTCAGGTGGCGGTGCGTTTCAACCATGAGCGCCGCGCCGGGGCTGCGCCGATGGAGGCGCTGGAGCGCATGGCCGCCGCCATCGGTGAACCGCTGAGCCTTGCGGCGGCGGCAATTTTCCTTGCGCTGGGGGCGTTCCTGCCCACCGATTATGTCGGCATCGCCGAATTGGGCGTGATTGCGGGCATGGGCATGATCGTCGCCTTTTTGCTCAACATCACGCTGCTCCCCGCGCTGTTGATGGTGCTGCGCCCTGCGGTTCCTGCCGCCGATGTGGGCTGGGCCGGAGCCGCGCCGCTCGATGCCTTTTTGCATCGGCATCGGCGCGATGTGCTGATCGCCTTTGTCGGCGCGATGCTGCTTTCCGTGGTCACGCTGGTCTGGGTGAAATTCGACTTCAACCCGCTGCACCTGCGCGATCCGCATAGCCCGGCGATGCGCGAATTGTCGATCCTGATGAAGGATGCCGACCGCACGCCCAACACGATCACGATTCTGGCCCCCAATGTGGCCGCCGCCGACGATCTGGAAGCCCGTCTGGCCCGGCGCAAGGAAGTGGCCCGCGCGGTCACCATCGACAGTTTCGTGCCCGAGGCGCAGGGGGTGAAGCTGGCGCTGATTTCGGACGCCTCGCTGCTGCTGGACGCCACGATCAATCCTTTCGACTTTCCGCCCGCCAGCGATGATGCCGCCACCGTGGCCGCGCTGAACAAGGCCGCCGGATCGCTCAAGGCTCTGGCCGCGCGGCCCGGCGCAACGGCGGCGCCCGCCGCGCATCTGGCCGCCAGCTTTGCCGCTCTGGCCGCCGCCGGCCCGGCGCAGCGCGAAGCGGTGAGCGCCATGCTGGTGCCGCCGCTCCATCTGACGCTGGACAAGATCCGCGCCTCGCTGACCGCCAGCGAGGTGACGCGCGAGAACCTGCCCGAGGAGATCCGCCGCGACTGGCTGGCCAAGGATGGCCGCGCGCTGGTTCAGGTGACGCCTGCGGGTAATGGCACCGACAATGCCACCATCGCGCGCTTTACCGCCGCCGTGCGCGCCGAGGCGCCGCGCGCCACCGGCCTGCCCGTGGCGACACAGGAGGCCGCCAAGACCGTGGCCCATGCCTTTATCACAGCGGGCATTCTGGCGCTGGCGCTGGTGTCGCTCCTGCTCTGGCTGGTGCTGCGTTCGGTGCGAGAGGTGGCCTTTACGCTGGCCCCGGTGGTGCTGTCGGGCTTCCTGACGCTGGGAACATGCGTGGCGATCGGGCAACCGCTGAACTTTGCCAATATCATCGCCTTTCCGTTGTTGTTCGGGGTGGGCGTGGCGTTTCACATCTATTTCGTCATGGCGTGGCGTTCGGGGGTGGGCGATCTGTTGCAGACCTCGCTGGCCCGCGCGGTTTTGTGCAGCGCGCTGGCCACAGGTTCAGCCTTTGGCGCGCTGTGGTTCAGCGCCCATCCCGGCACGGCCAGCATGGGGCTGATCCTGATGCTCTCGCTGGTCTGGACGCTGATCTGTGCGCTGATCTTTGAGCCTGCGCTGCTGGGTCCGGTGCATAAGAAGGATAAGCCATGAGCCGCGAAAAGATCCTTTTGGCCTCGATCCACGATGTCGGCCCGCGCGCCGAGGCGCAGGTCGATCAGCTGGCCGATCTGCTGTCCGAACTGCTGGGCGGCATGAATTTCGCGATGCTGGTCGTGCCCGATCACTGGAGCGAGGCGCCGCTGGCGGGCAATGCCGCCTATCAGGCCAAGTTGCGGCGGTGGTCGGATATCGGCGTGGAAATGTTCGTCCACGGCTGGTTTCACAAGGATCTGGCCCAGCACAGCGGCGTGGCGGCCTTCAAGGCCAAGCATATGACCGCCAGCGAAGGCGAGTTCCTCGGCCTTTCGCAGGCCGAGGCGGCGCGGCGGATGGCCGACGGGCGCAAGCTGATCGAGGATATCATCGGGCGCGAGACGGCGGGCTTTATCGCGCCCGCGTGGCTCTATGGGCCGGGGGCGATGGCGGCGCTGGCCGAATCGGGCTTTCCTCTGGCCGAGGATCATATGCGCGTGTGGCGGCCCGAAACGGGTGAGACATTGGCGCGCGGCCCGGTGGTGACATGGGCCAGCCGGACCAAGGGGCGCCAGCTTTCCTCGCGCTTCTTTGCCGGGCTCGCGCGGGTGGGGCTCCATGGGCTGGATGTGGCGCGCATCGCGGTGCATCCGGGCGATACCACTGTTCCCGCGCTGATTTCCTCGATCCGCGCCACCTACACCAGCTTTGCCGCCCGCCGCCGCCCGGCGCGCTACGGCGAATTGCCGGCAGGCTGAACATCAGCCCCATGGCCCGTTCAGCCCCCGTTAGCCCCAAAAGGCCCATCAGCATGGCGCAAGTTGCCTACTGGCAATCACGGGCAAAGCCTGCCAAGGCGGCGCCACTATGAGCGACAAGACACCATCGGGCGCGGCACCAACCGTGGCGGATCAGGAAGCACAACAGATGTTGACCCAAAGCCCCGCCCATGGCGAGGCCTCAAAACCGGCAGGCGAACCGGCGGCCGAACCGGCCCCCGTCCGCGACATCGCCCTGGAAGAGGCCAATCAGCGCCGTTCGCGCATCGCCGGTTTTGCCAGCTCGTTGATCTCGCTGGCGATTCTAGTGGTGGTGGCGGTGCGGTTGCTCGATCTCAACCCCAAGGGGCTGATCGAGATGGTGCCGCGTTCGGCGCCGTTCTGGATCGTGTTTGCCATCAATTACATGATGCCGCCGCTGTCCGAATGGGTGATCTATCGCCGGTTGTGGCGCATCCCGGCCTCGGGCATCCCGGCTCTGCTGCGCAAGCAGGTGTCGAATGAACTGCTGATGTCCTATCTGGGCGAAGTGCAGTTCTATGCCTGGGCGCGGGCGCGGCTGGGCATGGTGACGGCCCCCTTCGGCGCGATCAAGGACATGGCCATCCTCTCGGCGCTGACGGGCAATATCGCCACGCTGGTGATGCTGGGCGCGGCGTGGAAGATCATCCAGTCGGGCGTGATGGGCAAGGACACGACCACCGTGTTCACCTCGCTGGGCGTGGTGCTGGTTACCTCCTTTGTCATCCTGCTGTTCCGGCAAAAGCTGTTCTCGCTGCCCCGGCGCGAATTGTGGATCATCACCGGCGTCCATTTCCTGCGCATCATCGCCTATGTGGGGCTGACCGCGCTGCTCTGGCATCTGGTGCTGCCCGATGTGGCCTATGGCATCTGGCTGGTGCTGGCCACGCTGCGGATGCTGATTTCGCGCCTGCCGCTTGTGCCTTATAAAGACGCCGCTTTTTCGGGTCTTGCCATCTTCCTGATGGGGCATGATGATCAGATTTCATACCTGCTGGCGATGATGGCTGTCCTTTACCCGATTGCCCATATTATCGTGGGCACGGTGTTTGCCACTGTCGATCTTATCACCTCGCGCAAAGAAGGATAAAGCATGGCTCTGTTGTTGCCCCTGATCCTTGCCGCCGAAGCGCCGGCCAAGCCGGCGGTACCGCTGGCCTCCACGCCCGAATTGGGCAAGGCGGAAGGCAAATGTCGCGCCAATGAAAGCGGCCCGGCCTTTCTGGTCGATGTGGTGGGGCTCAAGGATCGCACCGGCAAGCTCAAGCTTGAGGTCTATCCCAACAATGACGCCGATTTCCTGATGGATGACAATGTGCTCGTCTATCAGGGCAAGGCGTTTCGCCGGGTTGAGGAAGAAACGCCCGCCAGCGGCAATGTCCAGATCTGCGTGCGCGTTCCGGCGGCGGGGGCCTATTCGATCATGCTGCTGCACGACCGGGACAACAACCGCAAGTTCGGCTGGTGGGTCGATGGCATCGGCTTTGCCTCGAACCCGCGCCTTGGCTGGCACAAGCCCAAGGCCGCCGCGACCAAGGCGGTGGCGGGCAACGGCCCCACGCGCGTTTCGATCACGCTCAATTATCGCAACGGTCTGGGCATGTCGCCCATCAACTGATGCCGGTTAACTGATGCAGGCGTGACACACCGTGTCACACCCGGCGCCCTCCCTCTTGCGCTTTGCCCCGCCAGAGGCCACATGCGCCCCGGATGTCATCGGGCATCGGAAATGCAAACCTGTCCGGCGACAGGAGGGGCCAGTTGCGGATCGTTGATGTTTGCGCCTTTTACACGCCCCATGGCGGCGGCGTAAAAACCTATGTCGAGCAAAAGATGCGGATTGGCCCGGAACTGGGCCATGAGATCATCATCCTTGCCCCCGGCGACCGGCATGAGGTGATCGAACGCGGGCCGATGGCGCGGATCGTAACGATCCCGGCGCCGCGCTTTCCGCTGGATCGCAAATATTGGTATTTCAAGGATGAGGACGCGCTGCACGCGGCGATCACCGCGCTCAAGCCCGATTTCCTTGAGGTTTCTTCGCCATGGCGCAGCGCCAGCATGGTGGCCCGCTGGCCCGGCGATGCGCCGCGCGCGCTGGTGATGCATGCCGATCCGCTCTCGGCCTATGCCTATCGCTGGTTCGAACCGATCATGAGCCGCGAGGCCATCGACCGCAGCTTCGAGCCTTTCTGGAAGCACCTGCGCGAGCTGGGCCATCAGTTTGAGCGCGTGGTCTGCGCCAGCGCGGAATTGCGCGACCGTCTGGCGGCAGGCGGCGTAGCGCATACGGTGCTGCATCCGATGGGGATCGAGGCGGGATTGTTCAGCCCGAAACGGCGCAGCCCGGCGCTGCGGCGGCGGCTGCTGGAAATGTGCGGTCTGCCTGAAAGCGCCAAATTGCTGATCGGCGTGGGACGGCTCAGCCCGGAAAAGCGCTGGCCGATGATCGTGGACGCGGTGGCCGCGGCCAGCCAGTCGATGCCAATCGGGCTGGTGCTGCTGGGCGCCGGCAATCAGAAGACGCGGATTTTGAAGCAGGTGGCGGGCAATCCGCATATCAAGCTGCTGAAACCTGAGAAGGATCGCGCCAAATTCGCCACCATTCTGGCCAGCGCCGATGCGCTGATCCATGGGTGCGAGGCCGAAACCTTCTGCATGGCCGCCGCAGAGGCGCGGGCCAGCGGGGTGCCGGTGATCGTGCCTGATCGCGGCGGCGCGGCCGACCATGCGCGCGGCGGCGCGGGCGTCACCTATAGCGCGGGCAGCGCCATGGCCGCCGCCCGCGCCACATTGCGCCTGCTGCGCAACCTGCCCAAGGCTCCGCCCGAGGTGAAGGTCGTTTCGACCCAAGGCCATTTCGAGGCTCTGTTTGCCGATTACGCCAAGGCCCGGCGCGGGCAAGGGCCCGAGGGCGCCGAGGAATATCTGTCCGAAAAAGCCGAAGTCGCCTGAGCTTACCTGACACGGATGTTGATACGCGCTTTGCCCCTCTTGCGCAGGGGCAGGCGATGGCCTCTTGTGCGCGCCAAATCCTTCCTGCTGCGGAGCTTTCATGCGACACGCGATTACCGGCGCCCTTGCCTTCCTGCTTTCCACCTCCAGCTTGCTGGCTGCGCCTGCACAAACGCCCGAACAGATCGCGGCCGCCGCGCTGAAGGAGGCCCCGGTGTGGGACGGCCATATCGACGTGCCCGAACAATTGCGCGACCGGCGCCACGACGTGCTCAAAGGCTTTGATTTCCACGACACCACCCGCGAACCGGGCGATGACAAGTGGAACACCAATGCCAAGCCCGCCATCGTGCCGATGCAGACCGATCTGACCCGCATGAAGCAGGGCCATCTTCAGGCCGTGTTCTGGTCGGTCTATGTCTCGGCGGCGCTCAACGATCAGCAGGCCGTGCAGGCGACCCTTGAACAGGTCGATGTGATGAAGCGCATCATCGCGGCCAATCCGAATGAAATGCAGTTCTGCGCCGATGCTGCCTGCGTCGAAAAGGCATGGAAGGCAGGCAAGGTCGCCAGCCTGCTGGGCGCCGAAGGTGGGCATTCCATCGGCGGCTCGCTGGCCGTGCTGCGGACCCTGCATGAAATCGGCGTGCGCTATATGACGCTGACGCATTTCAAAACGACCCCATGGGCCGACAGCGGCACCGATGCGCCCCAACACAATGGCCTGACGACCTTTGGCAAGGATGTGGTGCGCGAGATGAACCGGCTGGGGATTCTGGTCGACCTCTCGCATGTCAGCCAGAAGACCATGCTGGACGCGCTGGAGGTTTCGGGCGCGCCGGTGATCTTCTCGCACTCCAACGCGCAGGCGATTTCCGGCCATCCGCGCAATGTGTCGGATGAGGTGCTGGACAAGGTGAAGGCCAATGGCGGCGTGGTCGCGGTCAATTTCTTCCCCGGCTATATCAGCCCCGGCCAGTACACATGGAACGCCCAGCGTGCAGGCGTGATGGCGCAGCAAAAGGCGCTGCACCCCGACCGGCCCGACATCGCGGCAGCCGCTCTGGCCGATTGGGAAAAGGCCAATCCCAAGCCCGTCGCCACGCTGGCCGATGTCGTCGCCCATATCGACCATATCAAGCAGCGCATCGGCATCGACCATATCGCGCTCGGCTCGGACTTCGATGGCGGATCGGTGGGGCTGCAAGGCCTGCCCGACACCTCGGCCTACCCTGCGCTCTTCGTCGAACTGGCGCGCAAGGGCTACACCAAGGAGGATCTGAAAAAGATCGCCAGCGGGAATTTCCTGCGCGTGTTGAAGGCGGCGGAAGCCTATGCGGCGGCGCATAAGGGGGATCCGGCGATTGAGAATCCGACGGTGTTTTGAGGTTTTTTGCCTCCGGCGGGCAAAGGGACTCGGTCCCTTTGCAATCCCGTTAATGGGGTGGTGTAAGGTTGGCAGAGTCAGGTTTGGCGGATGATGGGAAAGCCTGCGGCGCGGGAAGCTCATCGCTAAAAGCGCCGCGGGCTTTCAAAACCATGACACGCGCACAACCTTGCCAACCAATCGGGGTTGTTAAGGGCCCCCGCCCTTAACCCGCCGGAGGCACTTAAAACCCCAAACCCTAAAACCCCTTCTTCCACCCCAAACTCACCCCCCGATCATCGGGCAGCGCCGCATAATGCCCCGGATTCCCCCGCCAAAACAGGTTCAGCCCCGCCGAGCCACCCTTTAACGGAAACTGCCACGCCAGCTCGGCATCCACCTCGCGCCCGATCGGGGCCAGTGAGAGCCGCCGCAGCCCCCAGACCGCGCCCGTGTCATAGTCATAGGCCACGGGCAGGTGGAAATTCATACCCCCACGCTCGACGCGCAGGGGTTGCGAGAGGCGCAGCGCCAGCACATCGCCGAATTTGAAGAAATTGGCGATCGAGCCGTCAACCACCCAGCCGTTGGACACCAGCCCTGACCCCGCGCCGATAAAGCCCGAGCCGCGTACCTGCGTAAAGCCCTGCCGCCAAGCCGCGCCGAAGTGGAAATCGGGATAGGGCCGCCAGCCGAGCGCCGCATCGACAAACACTGTATCCGCCCCATGGGCACCCAGCGCCGGGTTGAACCGCGCGCCCAGAATGCCGCGCTGCTCGCTCATCCAGCTTGCGCCAAGGCTGGCCTCGACATCGCCCCGCCGCCGGTCGAGAGCAAAGCCGAAGCGCTGCACAAGGTCGCGGCTCTCATTCTGGCTCGAAACACCGACCGCCTGCCATGGCGATCCGGTCCAGCCGTAGCCCTGCTGGCCCATCACGGTCAGGCCCCATTGGCCAAGGCCCCGCCTGATCGCCAGCGAGGTTTCTCCGCTGCGGAAAAAGCCGGTGTCCTCCAGCGGATTGCCCGCCACCATGAAGGCGGGCCGGTCCTGCCCCTGAAGCGAGGCCACCAATCCATCGGCCCCCTGCGCCATGGCAAAGCCCATGGAAAGGCCCGGCGCCACCCGCGCGATCACCCGCCCGGCCAGAACACGTGCCGCCGCCGCATCCTCCTGGCTGAGCCGCAGCGCGCCCGACCAGGGCAGCGCCAGGTTGCGCCCGGTGGCATCCACGGTAAAGGCCATCGCCACCGCACCATCGCCCAGCGAAAAACCGCGATTCTGGTTCACCAGCGCCGGGGCCAGTTTCGGGATCAGCGACGCGCCGCGCAGCCCATTGGCCAGATTGGCCCCAAACGCCCGCCCATAGGAATCCAGCACCACCGCGGCCACAGAGGCCCCCTGCGCCGCATCGCCCATCGCGGGCGATGTCACCGCGCTGGTGCCGCCCAGCGCCATTTGCGTCGCTGTGCCCGCCAGCGATGTCGATCCTTGCGCATTGAAGGCCGCCGCAATGTTCAGCCCGCCGCGCCCATAGACCGCATCCTGCCCGGTGGCGCCAAGGTCGGTTGCGGTGTTGAGCAGGATCGACACCGCCTGCGCGGCGGTCAGGTTGGGAAAGGCCTGCCGCAGGAGTGCTACCGCCCCGGCGATCTGGGGCGCGGAAAAACTCGTGCCGTTATAGACGGTCGTATAGGTCGTCCCGCCCGAAACCGTGGTCTTGATGACGCCATTTTCATACTGACAGCAGATCTGTTCACCCAGCGCCGCCAGATACCATGCCGCCTCGGTCCCGGCCCGGTTCGAAAAGCTGGAGATGACATTGGTCGATCCCACCGAGCCCGCGATGATGACATTGCCATTGCCCGCCGCGCGTACGCCCGAGGCGAAAGGATCGACCTGAGCCGAGGCGTCATTGCCCGCCGAAACCACCACCACCACGCCCGCACCGGCAGCCCCGGCGATGGCATTGGCGACATTGGCATTGGGGATCGATCCGCCCAGCGACAGGTTGATGACCTTGGCCCCGGCGGCGATGGCGGCGGTGATGCCCTGCGCGATGGCGTTGTCGTTGAAACTGCAACCGGCGCTGCTGGCGCAACTGCCTGCGGTGTCGACGCGCATGGCCGCGATGGTGGCGTTAAAGGCCATGCCCATCACCCCCACCCCGTTGCGCGCGGCGGCGGCCACCTGCGCGACGATCGTGCCATGGTCGCTGTCGGGATTGTTCAAACCCCGGCTGCCCGCCAGATCGGTCGAGGCCGAGGAAATGCGCCCGGCAAATTCGGGATTGATGGTGTCCATCCCCGAATCGACGATGCCGATGGTCACGCCCTGCCCGCTGGCGCCCGCCGCCCATGCGGTGATCGCGCCATGCTGCGACGGGCCGGTCGAACGATTGTATTCGGCGGTCTGGAAACTGGCCGAAGGCGTGGGGGTGATGATCGCGCCGGGAGAGACGGTGGCCGTTGGCGTTGGCGTGGCCGTCGCGGTCGGCGTGGCGGTGGCGCTGCTTGTGCCGCTGGGCGTGGAATTGACCGATCCGCCGCCCGATCCCCCGCCGCAGGCCGCCAGCCCCGCCAGACCCGCGCCCACCACCGCCGTCAGCGGCAGGCGACGAACCATCGCCAAGGACCTGTACACCCCATCCCGATTCATAAACCCATCCCCCTGTGCCTCCTTCCTGCGCCCTTTCGGGTAAACACCGGGTAACGATCCCGCCTTCACACTTGTTCTATCGCGCGTCAGGCGATAGGCGCTGTGGTCAAACAGGCGTATGCCGTCCCCCTTCGCAAAGAGGCCAAGACCATGACCGACACTACCGTCCTTGCCGCCGCCATTGAGGCCGCCTGGGAAGCCCGTGACACCGTCACCCCCGCCAGCGCCGATGTACGCGCCCATGTGGAGGCGGCCTTTGGCCTGCTGGAATCGGGCGCGGCGCGCGTGGCCGAAAAGATCGACGGCGAATGGGTGGTCAATCAATGGCTGAAGAAGGCCGTGCTGCTCTCGTTCCGCCTGAACGACAATGCGGTGGTGCCCGGCGGTTCGGCAGGTTCGCCCGCCTTTGACAAGGTGGCCAGCAAGTTTGACGGCTATGACGACGCCAAGTTCCGCGAAGGCGGCTTCCGCGTGGTGCCGGGCGCGGTGGCGCGTGCGGGCTCGTTCATCGGCAAGAACGTGGTGCTGATGCCCTCTTTCGTCAACATCGGCGCCTATGTGGGCGAAGGTTCGATGGTCGACACCTGGGCCACCGTGGGTTCGTGCGCCCAGATCGGCAAGGGCGTCCACCTGTCGGGCGGCGTGGGCATCGGCGGCGTGCTGGAACCGCTTCAGGCTGGCCCCGTCATCATCGAGGACGGCGCTTTCATCGGCGCGCGTTCGGAAGTGGTTGAAGGCGTCATCATCGGCGAGGGCGCCGTGCTTTCGATGGGCGTGTTCATCGGCGCCAGCACCAAGATCATCGACCGCGCCACGGGCGAAGTCCATATCGGCCGCGTGCCGCCCTATGCGGTGGTCGTGCCCGGCTCGATGCCCGGCAAGCCGCTGCCCGACGGCACGCCGGGGCCGAGCCTCTATTGCGCCGTGATCGTCAAGACCGTCGACGCGCAGACCCGCGCCAAGACCGGCATCAACGATCTGCTGCGCGACTGATCCGGGACCGCAAAGCCTCATGAAAAAGCGCGCTTTCGCTCTGCTGCTCGCCCTGCTGATTCCTGCGGGGCTGGCCTCTTATGGGGCGGCAGAGGCACAGGGCGAACGCGCGCCCAAGGTTGCGCCCAAGGTTCCCATGACGGCGGCGCAGGTCTTGCGCCGCCTGCCCCATGATCCCCATGCCTATACCGAAGGGCTGTTCATCCATGGTGGACAGCTTTTTGAAAGCACCGGCATGGAGGGACGCTCCAGCCTGCGCCGGGTCGATCTGAATTCGGGCCGGGTGCTGGAAAAGACCGACCTGCCGCGCCCTCTGTTCGGCGAAGGGATTGCGCCATGGCGCGATCAGATCCTGATGCTGACATGGCGCGACGGGCTGGGCTTTCGCTTTACCCGCGCCGGGTTCCGCCCGATTGGCCGCTTCACGTATCTGGGCGAAGGATGGGGCATGACGGCGCGGCCCGATGGGGCCGAGCTGATCATGTCGGATGGCAGCAACACGCTGCGCTTCATCGATCCGGCCACATTCCGCACCCGCCGGATGCTGAGCGTCACCGCCGACGGGATCGGGGTGGACATGCTCAACGAGCTGGAATGGGTGAACGGCGAGATCCTCGCCAATGTCTGGATGACCAGCCGCATCGCCCGGATCGATCCCGCCACGGGGCGGGTCAAGGGCTGGATCGACCTTGCCGCCCTGGCGCGCGAGGCAGGCGCCACCGGCCCCGATCAGGTGGCCAATGGCATCGCATGGGACGCGGTCGGCAAGCATCTTTACGTCACGGGCAAAGAATGGCCGGTGATGTTCGAAATCGCCCCTCCCGCCGCCGCGCCGCCCGCCCATTGATACGCGACATTTTGACCGGCCACATGGACAAAGCGGGCTGAAACCGCCATGTCTGGGGTCTGATGGGCAACAATCTGTTCCTGCAATTTGCGGTTTCCTCGGCCATGGTCGTGCTTTGCGTGATCGTGCATGGCTTTGGCCTGTTCGGCCTGACCCGCGCGCTGCGCAGCGAGGCCAATGTGGAACGATTGCGCCATATCCGCCCGCTTTCGCCGCGCGGGGCGATTTTCACGCTCTCGATCGTGGTGGCGATCATCGCGCTGCACGGGGTGGAAATCTGGGCCTTTGCGCTGGTCTATTTCTCGGTCGGCGCGGTGCATGGGCTCGAGCCTTCGCTCTATTTCTCGACCATCTCCTATTCGACCGTGGGATACAGCGACATTCACATCACCAGCCAATGGCGGCTGATCGGAGCGTTTGAAAGCATTCTGGGGATGCTGCTGCTGGGCTGGTCCACCTCGTTCTTTTTCCGGATGCTGGGGCGTATCGACGCGCATTAACGGCGCATTGATGCCGCTTGCCGCGCGGCGCGCGCTGCATTACCGGTGGGCGGTTGCGCCAAGACGGGATAGACCTCTTTCATGCCGATCATCCATAGCCTGCTGGGAATGCTGCTCATTCTGGGGATCGCCTTTGCGCTGTCCTCCAACCGGCGCGCGGTGCGGCCAAGGGTGGTGCTGGCCGCTTTCGGGCTTCAGGCGGGGCTGGCGGCGCTGGTGCTCTATGTGCCTGCGGGCAATGCGGCGCTTCAGGTCGTGGCGGGCGGGGTTTCCTCGCTGCTGGCCTATGCGCATTCGGGGGTGGATTTCCTGTTCGGCCCGCTGGCCAAGCCCGAAATCGGCGGGGCCAGTTTCGCCATTTCGGCGCTGCCGGTGATCATCTTCTTCGCCTCGCTGATCTCGATCCTCTATTACCTGCGCATCATGCCGCTGGTGATCCGCTGGATCGGCGGCGGCCTTGAAAAGCTGACGGGCATCAGCCGGATCGAATCGCTTTGCGCGGCCAGCAATATCTTTGTCGGCCAGTCCGAGGCGCCGCTGGTGATCCGGCCCTATCTGGCCGCGCTGTCGCCGGCGCAGTTGTTCTGTGTGATGACCGTGGGCATGGCGGGCGTGGCAGGCACGATTCTGGCCGCCTATGCCAGCATGGGCATCCGCATCGACTATCTGGTGGCCGCCGCCTTCATGTCGGCGCCGGGCGGGATCTGCATGGCCAAGATCATGATGCCCGATCCGCGCACGCCGCCGCCGGTCGATGGCGATCTGCCCGACAATATCGTGCCGCCCGCAGGACTTGCCGCCGCCGCGCTCAACCGCGCCGATGTGACGCATCAGCCCGGCGTGCATGTCGATGAGCCGGTTCCGCTGGCCCATGACGAGGAGCGCCCCGCCAACATCATCATGGCCGCCAGCGAAGGCGCGCAGACCGGTGTAAAGCTGGCCGTGGCGGTGGGCGCGATGGTGCTGGCCTTTGTGGCTCTGGTGGCGCTGGCCAATGGCATTGTGGGGAGCGTGGGGCATTGGGTCGGCATTCCCGACCTCTCGTTCCAGAAATTGCTGGGCTATCTGTTTGCGCCGATCTTCAGCCTGCTGGGCGCGCCGACATGGGCCGAGGCGATGCGCGCGGGCGGGATGTTCGGCACCAAGATCGTGCTCAACGAATTCGTCTCCTTCATCGATCTGGGCCAGGCCAAGGAATTGTCGGCCAAAACCGTGGCCATCGTCACCTTTGCGCTGTGCGGCTTTGCCAATTTCTCCTCCATCGCGATCCAGATGGCCGTGACCGGCAGCCTTGCCCCCAACCAGCGGCCGCTGATCGCCAAGATGGGGCTGAAGGCGCTGGCCGCAGGCGCGCTGTCCAACCTGATGAGCGCGGCGCTGGCCGGGCTGTTCCTGTCGCTGTAACGCCGTGAGCCAGCGTTGGGATGAAGAATGGGCCGCGTCCATGCCCAAGCGCGCGCGGCCAAGGCGCAAGGCAGGCATCGGCACGGTGTTCGCCGTTGTGCTGTTGCTGATGGCGATCAGCGTGGTCAGCACGCGGTGGCGGCAATGGAACGCGCCGCAGAACGTGGGCGTGACAGCATCGGACCTCAAACCCACTGCGCAGGACCGCGAATCGGCCCGCTTTGCCCTGTGCAAGGGCAAGGTGCGCGTCACCTGCGTCGTCGATGGCGACACGATTTGGTTCAAGGGCGAAAAAATCCGCATCGCCGACATCAACGCCCCCGAAATCAGCCACCCGCAATGTGATTACGAGGAGCAGCTTGGCGACAAGGCCCGCGACCGGTTGATGGGCCTGCTCAATGCGGGCGCGTTTTCGGTGGTAAGCGAGGGCAGCCGGGACGTGGACAAATATGGCCGCAAGCTGCGCGACATTACGCGGGGCGGAAAAAGCCTTGGCGCGGTATTGGTCAGCGAAGGGTTGGCCGAGCGGTGGACCGGGCATCGGCGGGATTGGTGTCATTGATTTTTTAGGGGTTTAAGGTGCCTCCGGCGGGTTAAGGGCGGGGGCCCTTAACAATCCCGGTACTGTCCACCTTGCGCTTGTCCGGCGGCCAAGGCTGATGGGGGCAAGATTAAAATGATAAAGCCTGCGGCGCTTGAAGGGATAACCTCTCCGCGCCGCAGGCTTTCCAATCATCGAACCCACACGCAAGTCTGCCAACCTCCCGCACACCCCATTCATGGGATTGCAAAGGGACCGAGTCCCTTTGCCCGCCGGAGGCATCAAACCGCTAAATCAAAGCGTCCAATCCGCCGCATCCCCCAGCTCACCCTTAAGGTCAGCCAGCGTACCGCCCGCGTTCAAAAGCCCGCGCAGAGCCTCCCCGCCCAGTTCGTAATATTCGCGATGGGGCACGGCGAGGACGACCATGTCATAGGTCCGCTCCAGCGCGTCGTGGACAAGGGGGATACCATATTCATGCATCGCCTCATCGGCATCGGCATGGGGATCGTGGACCGCCACGCCGTGGCCAAGGCGACCCAGCGCCGAGACCAGATCCGCCACCTTGGAATTGCGCAGGTCGGGGATATTTTCCTTGAAGGTCAGGCCCAGCATGAGGACGCTGCCGGTCTTGTTCCCACGCGCCTTGTGCAGTTCCTTGGCCACCCATCCGGCCATGCCGTCATTGATCCCGCGCCCGGCGAGAATAACACGCGGATCAAGACCAAGCTGTTCGGCCCGGTGCGAAAGGTAATAGGGATCAACCCCGATGCAGTGCCCGCCGACAAGGCCGGGCGCGAAGGGCAGAAAGTTCCACTTGGTCCGCGCCGCCGCCAGCACATCCCAGATCGAGATGTCGAGCTTGTTAAAGATCTGGGCGATCTCGTTCATGAAGGCGATGTTGATGTCGCGCTGGGCGTTTTCGATCACCTTGGCGGCTTCGGCGGCCTTGATGCTGGCCGCGCGGAACGTGCCGCCGCTGGTCACGCTGCCATAGAGATGGGCCACGCGGTCGAGGATTTCGGGGGTCTGGCCCGAAACGACCTTGGTGATCTTGTCGATCGTGTGTTCGCGGTCGCCCGGATTGATGCGTTCGGGGCTGTATCCGAGGAAGAAGTCCTTGCCGCACAACAGGCCCGAATGCGCCTCAAGGATAGGGGCGCAAATATCCTCGGTCACGCCGGGATAGACGGTGCTTTCATAGACCACCACCGGCACGCGGCCCTCGGCAACGGCTGCGGGCAGCATCGCGCCCACGGTGCGGCTTGCCGCCTCGACCATGCGCAGATCGGGGCGATTCGCGCCGTCGATGGGCGTGGGCACGGTGACGATGTAATAATCGGCCGGAGGGCAGACCTGCGGATCGGCGGCCAGCGCCAGCGTGCTGGCGGCCAGCCGGTCGCGGTCGATTTCGCCGGTGCGGTCATGGCCGGTGTTCAATTCGTCGATGCGGCGCTGATCAATATCCAGCCCGACCGTCTCGAATTTGCCCGCCAGCGCCACGGCCAGCGGCAGGCCGACATAGCCCAGCCCGACCACCACCACGCGGGTCACGCGCTGCTGCGCATCAAGCGATACAGGCGCGGCGCTGTCCACCGCCACCTTGGAATACATATACGTCAAAGCGAACCCCCTCTGGCGGCTCGGCATGGAATTTGCCGCCCGGAGGCTTAGGCCCAAGGCTCTTATATTACGGTTAACACCTGCAAAGCTAAAGCATCACCGGCAAACGGCCCATGTAGGCAACCATAAGGCAGAGTATTCGCATGACCGATCGACCGGCCAAGATTCTCGTTATTTTCGGCACCCGCCCCGAAGCGATCAAATTGTTCACGGTGGTGGAGGCGTTGAAGCAGGATCCGCGATTCGAGCCTGTCGTCTGTGTTTCGGCCCAGCATCGCGCGATGCTGGATCAGGTACTGGAGATTGCCGGGATCGTGCCCGACCACGACCTTGACCTGATGCGCCCGAATCAGACGCTTGATGGCCTGACCGCCGCGCTTTTGACCGAACTGGGCGAGGTGATGGACAAGGTGAAGCCCGACCGCGTGATCGTTCAGGGCGATACGGCGACAGCCATGGCGGGGGCCTTGGCGGCCTATTACCGCAAATTGCCGGTCGATCATGTCGAGGCCGGTTTGCGGTCAGGCAATATCTATCACCCATGGCCCGAAGAGGTGAACCGCAAGATCATCGGCGGCATCGCCTCTTTGCATTTTGCACCGACCACCACCAGCGAGGCGGCCCTGCTCCGCGAGAACGTTAGCGCGGATCGGGTCCACGTTACGGGCAACACCGTGATCGACGCGCTGCATTGGGTGCTGGCGCGAATCGAGGCGCAGCCTTCGCTGGCCGCCGGGCTGGATGACTTGGCCGAGCGGTTCAAGGGCAAGCGGATCATCGGCGTGACCAGCCACCGCCGCGAGAATTTTGGGCATGGCATGGAAAACATCGCCAGCGCCATCCGCCAGATCGCCGAACGCCCCGATACGGCGATCATCTTCCCGGTGCATCTCAATCCCAATGTGCGCGCGGTGATGAATGAGCGGCTGGTCGGGCTTGATAACGTGGCGCTGATCGAGCCGCTCGATTATCCGCATTTCGCGCGTTTGCTGTCCATGGCCGAAATCATGCTGACCGATTCGGGCGGGGTGCAGGAAGAAGCGCCGGCGCTTGGCAAACCTGTTCTGGTGATGCGCGAGACGACCGAGCGGCCCGAGGGCGTTGTTGCGGGAACGGCGCGGCTGGTGGGCACCGATTCTTCGCGTATTGTTTCCGAAATCTTCAGCCTTCTTGACGATAAAGCCGCCTACGAAGCCATGGCGCGCGCCCATAACCCGTTCGGGGATGGGCAGTCCTCGCGCCGCATCGTGGACGCGCTGGCGCAGGAGGTATGGGGCGCATGAAATCGGACAAGAAGCCTGACGTTTGTGTGGTGGGGCTGGGGTATATCGGCCTGCCCACGGCCGCTATTGTCGCCCGTTCGGGCTGCCGCGTGCGCGGCATCGACGTCAGCCAGAAGGTGGTGGACACGATCAACCGCGGCGAAATCCATATTGAAGAAGTCGATCTGGACGGGCTCGTCCATGCCGTGGTCGGGCGCGGGCTGCTGACAGCCTCGCTTGAGGTGGCGTCTGCCGATGTGTTTGTCATCGCCGTGCCCACGCCCTTTGGCCCCGATCATGAACCGGATGTGTCCTATGTGCTGACTGCCGCGCGTTCCATCGCGCCGGTGCTCAAGCATGGCGATGTGGTGATCCTCGAATCGACCTCGCCCGTGGGCACGACCGAGCAGATCCGCGATCTGTTTGCCGAGATGCGCCCGGATCTGAAGATCCCCG
This sequence comes from Novosphingobium sp. SG707, assembly GCF_012275515.1. Lineage (GTDB taxonomy): Bacteria > Pseudomonadota > Alphaproteobacteria > Sphingomonadales > Sphingomonadaceae > Novosphingobium. The sequence goes on along the minus strand of NZ_JAAZQL010000012.1, from coordinate 48,002 downwards.
GCCTGACTCGCGACACGCCCGATGTGTCGATCGCCTATTGCCCGGAACGCGTGCTTCCGGGGCGCATCCTGCACGAACTGACCGAGAATGACCGCTCGATCGGCGGCATCACGCCCCGCTGCGCGCGCAAGGCGGTGGGCTTCTACAAGATCTTTGTGCGCGGCCAGTGCATCGCCACGGATGCGCGCAGCGCGGAAATGACCAAGCTGGTCGAAAACGCCTATCGCGACGTCAACATCGCCTTTGCCAACGAACTCTCCATCGTCGCCGACCGCATGGGTCTGGACGTGTGGGAAGTCATCAAGCTGGCCAATCGCCATCCGCGCGTGAATATCCTTTCGCCCGGCCCCGGCGTGGGCGGCCATTGCATCGCGGTCGATCCGTGGTTCATCGTGTCGAGCGCGCCGGCGGAAACGCCGCTGATCCGCACCGCGCGGGGCGTGAACGACGGCAAGATCCACCACGTTATCGCCAAGGCGGACGAACTGATTGCCGCCCACCCGAATGCCCGCGTCGCGGCGCTGGGGCTGGCCTTCAAGGCGAACATCGACGATTTCCGCGAGAGCCCGGCGCGCCTTGTCGCCGCCACCCTCGCGCGCAAATATCGCGAGCGGATGAGCATCGTCGAACCCTATGCCACCGTCCTGCCCCGCGAGTTCGAAGGCACCGGTGCGACCCAGATCGACCTCGACGAGGCGCTGGAGGAATGCGACATCCTTTTGGTCCTCGTCGATCACGATGCCTTCCGCCAGGTGCCTCTGGCCGAGCGTGCGGGCAAGATCGTCTATGACACGCGCGGGATCTGGCCCGATCAGCCCAAGGGTGGAGCTGAGGTCAGCGAAGGATTGCGGTTGGTGGGATGAAGATGCCTCCGGCGGGTTAAGGGACTCGTCCCTTAACAATCCCATTAATGGGGTGGCGTGTGGTCGGCAGACTGGCGCGCGACTTATGATTTGAAAGCCTGCGGCGCGGAAAGGGCATACCTTCAAGCGCCGCAGGCTTTATTCATTCGGAGATCGCACAAAATCGCCCTCCAAACACAACACCGACAATATCGGGATTGTTAAGGGCGAGTCTTTGTCGGTCGCATTTCTCAAGAGAAATGCTCCGGGCCCTTAACCCGCCGGAGGCAAACCTTCGGAAAAATCAAATCCCCCCATACCACTGATATCCGGCCACATCCTCCCAATACCCGCCCTTGCCGCCATAGAGGCCCGCGAGAGTATCTCTCACCTCAACCCGCATCACATATTTGGCCTGCTTGTATCCCAACTGCCGTTCCACGCGCAGGCGGACGGGCGCGCCATGCTCCAGCGGCAATTCGCGCCCGTTCATCGCCCAGGCCAGGATCGTTTGCGGGTGGAAGGCGTCCACCAGATCGATGCTTTCGTAATAGGGGGCCTCGTCGGTTTTGTCGGCGCAGTGGAACACCACGAACTGCGCGGTCGGCATCAGCCCCGCCATGGCCAGCACCTGCCCCAGTTGCGGGCCTTGCCACTGGCCGATGGCGGACCAGCCCTCGACACAATCGTGGCGGGTGATCTGGCGGCGCTGAGTCATGGCTTTGAGCGCGGTGAGCGGCAGGTCCAGCGGGCGTTTGACCAGCCCATCGACGCGCAGCGACCAGCGCGCAAAGCCCTCCGCCGCATGGGCCGCCCATGCCGCATCGCCCTCGGTATTGCCGTTGGAGCGGAAGGTGGGCGACATGTCGGCTTCGCGGAATTCGCGCGCCAGCGCATCGCGGCCCAGCAGCAATCGTTGCGCGGGCTGGTGCAGCCCCGCCGCACCCTCGACCCAGCCCGCCACCGTGGGCTGACGCACAATCCGGTCGCAACCCGAGAGCAGCAGGCCCCCGCCCGCGATCAGGCCCCTCCTCGACAGTGTGGGGCGCGAGATCATGGCCCGCCTCCTTCGCGCTTATGGCCGGTAATCATACCGCGCAATTGGTTGATCGGCCCGGACGCCAGCACCATCGCCAGATGCACCACCACGAACAGCACGATCCCGCAAAGCCCGAGAAAATGCAGCGAACGCGCCGATTGCCGCCCGCCTAGGACATCAAGCAACCATGGCGCCGCCGCATCCATCCCCGGCGATAGCGCCAGCCCGGACGCGATCATCAGCGGCAGCAGGCCGAACAGCACCCCGGCATAGGCCAGCTTCTGCAGCACGCCATAGGCGCCATCATGAAAGCGAAAGCGCAGATGATCGACCACATCGCACGCAATCGAACGCGGCGACCACTCGGCCCGCGTGATATGCAGATCGCGCCGGATATGCCCGTTGACCAGCGACCATAGCAGATAGGCCGCCAGCCCCACCGCCAGCCCCCATGCAAAAGCCAGATGCCAGCTTCGCGCCAGCGCCAGATCATAGGTCGAGGGCAAGGTCATCCAGCCCGGAAAGGCCAGCGCCAGTTCGGCCCCATCGGCCCCGCGCGACAGGCCAAACACGCCCGTCGTCTCCACCGTATGACCCAGCAGCGTGATCCCGCCATGGTTCACGCCTGCCGCATCGGTCCACGCGCCGAATTCCAGCCATGCCGGATCATCATTGGCGCCATAGGCCCCCCAATAGAGTCGCGGATGGGCATTGAATATCATCAGCCCGCTCATCGCCATGACCAGGATGACCAGCGCATTGACCCAATGCCAGAGGCGCGTCGAAAAGCGATGGCGCCGCACCAAAGGCCGCGCAACACCGCTGCCCTCGCGCAGGACACGGCCCCTGAATAGGGTGAAATCCTTATCCTCGTCCATGATGCAAATCTAGGCCGACAATGCCGCAAGAGCAAGCAGCACCAAGGGTTTGGCAGGCAGAAGTCCCGCCGGTGATCTTACCACTAAGCTACTCCACTTTCTGGGAAAGTCCCAAATTGTCCCGCGATACGAAATTAAGCATTCCACGCGAAAATAGGGGCCTTCCATAAGGATTTGGGACTATGAGATTCTTCTCGGCAGCCGCGTTGCTCAAGAGCGGAGCTGTTTTTTTTGTGTCGCTTTGCATCGCCTCGCCGGCATGGGCTCAAGCGCCTTCTCCCTCTGCGCTGGTTGATATTCAGGTTGTCGCCCAATCAACGAACCAGACCCGCCTGCGCCTGACCTTTACCCCGCAGGCGAACAGCTTTGGTTCGATCGGCACCTCTGTGACCCAGCCCGCGATCGGCTTTGCGCTGACCTCACGCGGGAACAGCGCCGCATCGCCGCGCCAGTTGAACGGCTTTCTGCGCCAGATAAGCTTTGAGCAGCTCGACACCGTTTTGGTGATGCGCTTTCTCACCACCGGCCCTTCGCAGATGATCACCAGCGCGGTGGATGCAACGCATGTGGATGTGACGCTGTCCGACGGCGTGGAAAAGGCCGTGCGCAAGGCCGTTGCCGACAATCTGCCGCCCCCGCCGCCTCCGCCGCCCGCCAGCCCGGTGCCCCCCGCCGATCAGGGCTATGAACTGGTCATGCTGCGCTATGCCGATGTCAGCGAAGTGGTGGGTCTTTTGACCGAAGGGCTGACGGTCAAGTCGAACGTCTCATTTACGCCAAAGTCGCCCGGATTCGGATCCACCAACAATTCAAACAACAGCTATGTGATCCAGCAGGCCCAGAACACCGAGAACAATGACCAGCCGCTGGGCCAGTCGGTTGACGGCTCGATTGCCGTGGACCGCCGCTTGAACGCGGTCTGGCTGAAAGGAAGCCCGGAGAAAATCGCCCGGATGAAGGCCCAGATCGCGCTGATCGACGTGCCGGTGGACAGTGTCATCCTGGAAACGCAGCTGGTCGAATTGACCGACAGCGGCGCCCGCTCGATCGGCATCAATTTCAGCAATGCCAGCGGCCAGATCGGCGTGGCCACCTTTCAAAGCGGGGCCAGCATTCCGCTGGGCTATACGCCCAATGGCGGAGGCCACGTTTCGCATGACGGCGGCACATTGATGGGCGGGCATCTGTCCAGCGTGGCCCTGCAGGCAGCCATTTATGCCCAGGTTGCCAAAGGCGAGGGACGCATCGTATCGCGCCCCCGGATTTCGGCGCTTTCCGGTTCCACCGCCCGGATCATCACCGGCGATGCCTTGCCCATCCTGACGGCTATCACGCTTTCGGGCGTCAACGGCGTCTCGCAGCAGGTGCAATATGTGAATGTGGGCGTGACCCTTCAGATCGCGCCGCGCGTCACGCCCGATGGATTCGTCAGCAGCAACGTCTTCTGCGTGGTTTCAAGCGTTTCGGGCTATTCGCAGGGCTATCCCACGATCAGCCAGCGCGAGGCCCAGACCACGGCCATTGTGCGTGATGGAGACACTTTCGTCATCGGCGGATTGACTCAGGAGAGCAGCATCAAGTCCCGCTCGCGCGTGCCTCTGCTCGGAGATCTGCCGGTGGTCGGCACCGCCTTTCGCTATGAGCAGGCGAGCAAGGCCAAGACCGATCTGTTCATTGTGGTCACGCCTCATGTGGTGCGCACCGGCTTGTTGAAAGCCCCGCCCCAGCCAGAGCGCGAAATGGAGGCCCCCCCTGCGGATCAAAGCCGCGTCCCGCCCCCACCCGGCTTGTAAGGTGCTCAGTTCATGCTGAATTGGCGATCATGCCTTGTTTGGCGATAGAGCATGACCCATTGCCCCGCCGCGAAGAGCAGGAACAGCAGCGCCGCGAAAAAGCGAAAGGTCGCGTGGCGCCAGTATTGGGCATACAATTCCTCGGGATTGGTGAAGAGAACCCAATATTTGCCTTTGGCCAGAGTGCCTTGCTCACGCAGGCTGTATTCGGCCGAAACGGGCAGGATGTCGGCCACCAGCAGACCCGTCAACCCCATGGAATTCACCGTTGCAGGATCGAAGGTCAGGCCGTCGTCGGGCAATTGCACCACCAGCCAGGCCGCCCCGGTCTGCTGGGCGCTCTGGACGGGCAGAAAGCGCGTGGGCGGTGCGAAATCCAGCCCCGCGCCTTTGTAACGCAGGACGGCCCCCAAGGGACGGGCGCCAAGCACCTTGACGAATCCCTCTTTCGGATCAGCCGGACGTGAAAGATCCATGTCGACCGCGGGCCCTTTGGCAGACGGCAGATTGCGGGCCTGAAGCAGGACGATGGCCCCCGCCACCGTGCACAGGATGCCCAGCGCCAGCAGGACGTAGATTCGCGCCGTAGCCCCACGGCCAACGTCTTGGCCCAAATCATCCAAAGCCGCCCCCTCCGGGGCGGGCAGGAGTTTCTGCACAAGCGGCTGCAGGACCAGCAAGGCGAGGAACAGCAAAAGCGCCATCAGCGGCACCTGCGAATCTATCCCAATATTCTGCGCCATACGAAGAATATGCGGAAGATTGAACTCAGCCAACGCCAGCAAGGCCAATACGGCTGCAATCAGCCCCCAATAAATTATATGTCTTGATGTCGTCGTCATAGCACATCTCAATGCCTGTTGAGAAAACCGAAAGATTGCGGACAATCCGGCGAGGAACGATCCTCGACCTTGCTTCCACTTAGAAGCCCTTAATCAGATGTCGGATAGCCGACGGGGCCGAACATGCCCTTGTGGAATCGAGCTTTTGTTACTGCACAAAGTAAACTTCATTCTCGATTTACAAAAGGAGATTAAGGGTGGATTCGGTTCAAACATGTATTTTGGCCTGTGCCCCCCTCAAAGACATTCCAGAATCCAAGTCGCGTCCACGTTTGAAATGGGCATTCTGCGGTACCCTTTGGCCATGAAGCCTGGAAAGGCGAGCAGAGGGATCTTCTTCGGGAGCGGATCGGAAAGCGACGGGCCGCATGAGCAATCCGGTCGATACCCCCTCCAAAAGCGCGATTCCGTGGTGCAACGCAGAATCGCCCCGATGGTTCCTGCTGCCTTGCGCCAGCCCTCCCAGAGATCGGGCATGGAAAGGCGGAGCAAACCTCCATATTGAATGGAAATAGCGCAAGGCAACGCTCGGCTTCTGCGGCAACGCGATCCGGTGATCAACGAGGATAAGCAGCAGATCTTGTCCGTTATGGCCCCATTGCACCGGCCCAGCCTGACCGAGCATCAAGTCGATCAAACACATAGCAGGTATCGGCGAACGCCGGTCGGCGCCCCGGAAAACACTGACAAATTTATGCACTTCGTCCGCACGTCGCGGAAATAGCAGCGCGGAACGCCAGTATATAAGTTTTTATATATAAGATTTTATATCCATAATGGATTAAATAACGCCATCCTCCCCGCACATCACCACACACATTAAAACATTTTGGAAATGTAGTTCGGTAATGGCGACATCTTATAGGCCAATTTCGAAAGAGGATATTGCCTTCGCATCTGCGACAAGGTTAGGTATTGCACTTATGGATGGATGTTCGCGATCTTTTGGATCCCGGCACATTATTGAGGTGTAATAAATGGCTTCGATGGGCGGAATTCGCGACGAAGAGCGGTTGGACCTGGCGGCGGTCACGTCTCGTTATCGGCGACACGTGGGGCCGATTCTGGCCTGCACCGCCGTGGGGGCTATCCTGTTTGGCGGGCTGACCTATTTCCTGCCAAACCGATACACCGCCGTGACCGAAATGACCTATGCGCCGCAGGTGCCGCCCGATGTTTCGCAGAACAGTTCGGCGGTTCCAGCGCCTTTGAGCGACCAACAGCGCGATTCGCGGATCGACGCCGCGGTCCAGGGCATTCAATCCCTGCCCGTAGCGGTGCGTGTTGTCACAGCCCTCAAGCTGGAGCGGGACCCGCAACTGGCGGACAAGGCCAAGAAATATCTGACCGGCGGGAATGTGCGCGAAGCGGTTGCCGCAGCCCTGCTCGACAGTCTGAAGGTCAAGCGGGTCAGCGAAACCCCGCTGATCGACATCAGCTTTACCCATGCCGACCCGCTGCAGGCCGCCAAGATCAGCGATGCCTTTGGCAAAGCCTATGAGGATCAACAGAGCGCGGACAACACAGCGCTCTCGCAAAGCAGTTCGAACCGGATGGACGCATCGATGGTCCAGATGGCCCAGCAGGCGCGCGATGCCGATGCCGCCGTGGCGCGGTTCAAGCTGGAGCACAGGGTCGAATTCGACCCGAAATCGCCCGCCATTGGTCAGGACATCGCCATGTTGGCCAGTTCGCTGGGCATGGCGCAGGCCCAATTGGGCGAAGCGCGCGCGCGCGCCAGCTTTGTGCGTCAGGGCGGCATGAATGACCAGTTCGCCACAAATTCACCCCTGACGCCGCTGCGCGATCAACAGGCGCAGGTTTCGCGCAATCTGGCCTCGCTGCAATCACGCTACGGCTCGATGCACCCCAAGGTGATCGAGGCGCAAAAAGAACTCGACAGCATCAACAATCAGGTCCGGTCGGAAACCGTGCGCCAATCCGATCAGGCCTATGCGTCGGTCCGTTTTGAAGAGCAGAAGGTCAAGGCCCTGTCCTCCGCGCTGGCCGAAGCGCGCAATCGACAGATCAACCAGATCGCCGCCGCAACCCAGTTGGAAGGGCTTCAGCGCCAGGCCGAAACCGCCAACACATTGTATAACAACATGTTGAGCAACAGCACGCAGGAAGTGGCCAAGCGCGCCGTTCTGCCGCCCGACACCACGATCACGATGCGTGCGTCGCCGCCCATGCGGCCCAGCTTTCCGATCCTGCCGCTCAATATCGCGATTGGCCTGATTCTGGGCTTTGCGGCGGGGATCGGCATTGCCTTCTTCCGCGAACGCTGGTCCATCGGTATCGACAACAATGGCGATATCGAGCGCCTGTTGGGCAAAACCTATCTGAATTCGCTGCCGACGCTGACCAGTGCGATCGACCGTCCGACCACCAAGGATCCGGTCGAAGCGCTCACGGCGCATCCGCTTTCGCTCTATGCCGAAGCCTATCGCAGCCTTGCCACCAACCTGCGGATGAGCGACCAGAATGTGAAGGTCATTGCCGTGACCTCGGCGCTGCCGAAGGAGGGCAAGACCACGACCGCAATCAATATGGCGCGGACGCAAGCCATGGCGGGCGAGCGTGTCCTGCTGATGGATTGCGACCTTCGTCGGCGCAGCGTGACCACCCTTTTGGCTCCCGATGCCAAGATCGGCCTGAATCAGGTGATCAATGGCACCGCAGCGCTTGAAGAGGCCATTTCCGTCGATTCGACCGGGCTGCACCTGCTGCAGCTGGCGCCGCAATCCCATATCGGGCCCCAGCCATTCGGCACACCGGCCTTTGATGAGTTGATGGGGAAGCTGCGGGAGGAATATGATCTGATCGTCATCGATACGGCGCCCGTTCTGGCGGTGGTCGATGTCCGCCTCCTGCTGCCGCATATCGACGCGCTGGGCCTGTTGACCCGCTGGCGCCAGACCCCTGTGCGGGCGACGCGTGCGGCCATCCATCAACTGGAAACGGTTGGCGGCCGCGTGGATGGCATTGCCCTCTCCTTGGTGGACGCCAATGCGCAGGCGCATGTCGGCTATGGCGATGCGTCGCAATATTACACGGAAATGAAGGAGTATTACGCAACTGCGTAAATTTACTTCAAATCATGATGATACTGGAGGTCAAAGCGCCATGCTTTCCCGATTACAGCGCTTATCGCATTCGGAAAACATGGCGCGGATCTTCTCTCTGATTGACCAAGGCGCCCAAGGCGTCGCCAATATCATTGCCACAGCCGCCTTGGGCCGGATGCTGCCCAATGAACAGTTCGGGGCCATAGGTCTTGCAATCGGGATCTATTATTTCGTCGCCGGGTTTCATCGCTCGGCGGTGGTGCTGCCCTATATCACCGAGCATGTGCCCCAACTCAGCACCATGGCCGCACGCCAATATCACTCCGATTGGTGGTGGTTTAATGTGATGGTGGCCTTGGGCCTGGCCGCGGGTTTGGCCGGGATTGCGGGGGTGCTGCGGCTGCTGGCCCCTTTGCATCCGCAAATGGCCTTGGGTATCGAGCCTCTTATGCTGGGCGCCATAATTACGCCGCCGCTGCTGTTTGCAGAGCATGTCCGTCGCTGGCTTTACAAGATCGGGAAGGCCAATGCGGCCGCCTTTGTGGCGCTGCTCTATGCGCTCTCTCTGGTAGCCTTGGCGATCATCCTGCCCCATTTCCACCCCAGCGCCTTCACCGGCGCGCTGGTGTGGCTGGCGGCGGGCATGTCCGCCACGCTGGCCGCGCTGATCGGGCTGCGGCCAAGGGGCTTTTCCATCGCGCGCAGCCTTGATTGTTTCCATCGGCACCGGCGTTTCGCCGTCTGGCTTTCGCTGACAATCATTCCCTATGTCTTTTATTCCAGCGCAACGGTGGTGATTCTGATCGGCTTGTTGGACGGGGCCTTGGCCGCCGCCGTTTTCACCGCCGCCCGCACGCTGACAAATCCAGCGGTCAGCATCGTTTCGGCGATCGATTCGATTGACAAGCCCCGCGCGGCTCATGCGCTGGCCACGCAGGGAATGGCCGGTCTTCGCCATTCAGTCCAAAAGACGCGCCTGCTGCTGATCGTGGTGACGGGGGGGTATCTCGCCCTTGTGGCTCTGGGCGCCCAACCCTTGCTGGATCTGGCGTTTCACCACCGTTATTCGGGCATCACCCACGAGGTGCGGCTGCTCGCTCTGGCCACGTTCCTGTTCTGCCTCAACCAGCCTTCGGAAACCATGCTGATTGTCCTGCGGGCCAGCGCAACCATGTTCGCCACGCGCACCGCAACGGCCATCGTCACCATCATCCTGCTGGTCGCGGGCAGCGGTCACGGGGTGATCGGCATGGCGGTGGGCATCGCCGTGGCGCAGGCGGCCAACCTCCTTTTCCTGTTTGGCGCGGCCCATTGGGCCGAACAAAGGCAATCCACCCCCATGGTATCGGCATGACCCAGACACCACGCTTTTCCATCGTCATCCTGACCTATGCGCGCGATGCGGTGCTGGCTGAAGTGCTGGGCCGGTTGCGGCCATTCGTTGCCCATCGTGAGGATACCGAAGTCATTCTGGTGGACAACAACCCGCCAGATCAGGACCGTGCAGCCCTGCTGGCGCCTTTCCCCTCGGCGCGCCTGATTCAGGAGCCGCATAACCGGGGAGTCGTGGCCCGCAATGATGGTTTTTCGGCCGCAAGAGGAGACATCATCATTCTGCTGGATGATGATGTGTTTGTTGAAACAGAGGATTTTCTTGATCGCTTCGCCGCCTTGTTCGATGCCGATGCACGATTGGGCGCGGTCACGATCCGCAAGCATGTTCGGGGCGAGACGCGCCGCCGGGTCGATCTGATCCCGCATACGAACAAAGCCGTGGACCTGGCGCGGCCTTTTGACACCTTCCGCTTTGTCGGGGGCTGTGTCGGCTTTCGCGCGGCCACGCTCAAGCAGGTTGGGGGCTTTCTTCCGGACTTTTTTTATGGGCTGGAGGAGATCGAGCTGTCCTATCGCATCGTCGATGCCGGGTGGAAGATCATCTACTCACCCGACATCTCGGCCGAAGAATTGGAACATCCGGCGGGCCGAAAGCCAAAAAGAGTAGTTCAGACTGATCGCCTCGCTAATAAATACATTATAAGCTACCTGAGGATCCCTTTTCCTTGGGTCGTGATCAATTATATTCTCTTCACGCCTTACCTCCTTTTCTTTGCCCGAGGCGACGTCAGCGTCGTCGGGGCAATACAGCAGTTCCGAAACTGGCTGGCTCGCAAGGATCGGCCAAAGCGCAAGCCGTTTTCTCGTGAAACAGCCAATTATATCCGCGCATGTGGGGGAGCAGTGTGGCGATGAAAAGAAATTGGCAGCAACCGCTGGTCCGCGGCGCGCTCATCCTTACGGCAGCCGCTTTCCTTGGCGGATGCCAGGATCTTTATGCGCGGATGGTGGGCGACAAACAGTTGAACCGTTCCGGACTGGTCCAAACCTTCCATGAGGATTTTTCCGCCCCTCCTTCCTTCTGGGATGCTGTGAAAAACCCCGATGGGCGCTGGAAAACCAATTTCTATTTCGGAATACAGGATGTTTCCGATCCGCGAGGCTGGGAATCACGCACCCTGCAGCCCAACGGAGAGCAGGAATATTATGGCGAACCCAAAGGCGTCACCAACCCGTTTGAATGGAGCAAGGGCACGCTGACCATTGTGGCCCGGCCCAGCCCGGTGGTCGATGATCCCCACACCAATCACCTGCCCTATCTTTCCGGGCTGATCACCACGGAAAAGTCCTTCAACCAGCGCTATGGCCTGTTTGAGGCAAGGCTTGCCCTGCCCATGAGCCATGCCGTCTGGCCCGCATTCTGGCTTTTGCCACAGCCGCGTATGGTAAAAGGATGGGCCCAGGCCGTTGGCCAGCAGGAGATCGACATTTTTGAATCGATCGGCGAACCGGACAAACTCTACTTTACGCATTTTTCCGATGATGGCGGGCGCAAGATCGCCGATGATGTGGGCCGCGAATATTATACCAACGCCGATCTGACCCAATTCCATACCTACAGCGTGCTTGTCTCGCCCGCCACAATCACCTGGTATTTCGATGATCGACAGGTCCGGCAGCGCCCGAACCGCGATTTCCACATGCCCGCCTATATGCTGCTCAACCTTGCGGTGGGGGGCAAATGGCCCGGCTACGTCAACGCCACCACCCAATTTCCCGCCAAGATGCGGATCGCCTGGGTTCGCGCCTACAAGCTGAAATGAGACCTATCGTGATTGATGAACCAAAACTCTCACCTCTCGGCCTTGGCGCCGGCCGCATTGGATCTTTCAACAATCCCCAGCCGCTGAGCGAAAGCATCAGACTGCTGCGCGCGGCGCTCGATATGGGCGTCACCACGCTGGATACATCGAACATCTATGGTCAGGGAGACAGCGAAAAAGCCATCGGCGCGGTGTTGGCCGGGGCCGGGCGCGACAGGGCCTTTGTCATCACCAAGGGTGGCCGTGTTTTTTCCCCCAAGGCGCGGGCGCTGTCATGGCTGAAGCCGGTGGTGCGTCCCCTGCTGGCGATGCGGTCCAAGGGCACCTCTGTCACCGCAAAGCGCGGCGAAGTGCTGGGTTTCGACTGGTCTCCCCAAGCTCTGGTCAAAAGCCTCGACGGATCGCTGCGGCGTTTGCGCACCGATCGCGTGGATGGGTTCATCCTGCACAGCCCGCCGGCCAGCGTGGCCGCCGATCCGGCTGTGGGCGAGGCGCTGTCCTCCATGAAAAAGGCCGGAAAGGCACGCCATGTGGGCTTTTCTTGCGATGATGCCGAAGCATTGGTCGCGGCGCTGGCCGTCCCGGAAACCACCATGCTGGAATTGCCGGTGGATCTGATGCCTGTGCTGCGCCAACATGCCGGAGATGTGCAGGCCCGCGGAATTATCGTGATCGCCCGCGAAGTGATCCGTATGCGCCCCGATCTCCCCCCGGTTCAGGCGGTACGGACCTGCATCGACGATCCCCTTGTCGCATCGGCCCTGATCGGAACAACCAAGATTGCCCACCTTGCCGAGATCGCCAAGGCGCTGCACTGATCCCTATGGCATGAGGAGCGCGGCCATTCCCATCGCCATGCTCCTCATTTCTGGGGCGCCCATTCAATCCGGGCCCCGGCGCGCAGCGCCATGCGGTGCCGCGCCAAGGCATCCATCTGCTGTTTCTGGTGCAGATTGGCCTTGAGCAGGGCCAAGGCACTCTCCCGGTCAAGGGGGGCAGGCTGGACCGCGGAAAGCATGACAACCTGTCGGACATTGCCAAGGGTGGAAAGCTTTAGCCCGCCTGCTTGCAGTTTGGTGACCAGATCGGCCTGTTCCGGCGTCAGGCTGGCGCTGTCCCACACTTCCACGCGGCGGGCAGCCAATATGTTGCGCTGGGCCAGCAGGGCCGACAAACCGGCCGCGTCGCGAACATGCGTTACCAGATCCACAATCGGTTCGGGCGCGGAGAACTTCACGGTCTCGATCACATAAAAGCAATGTTTCGCCCCATATTCGGGATGGGCGGCCAGCCATGCCTCCACCTGTGAATCGCCGGCCAGGCGGGTGCGGGCGGCGATGATATCGCTGGTGCTCTGGGCCAGCAGGACCTCATGCCAGCGGCGCTCCAGACGAACAAAAGTCACACCCCGCTCGGCGCCGCGCGCGCGGGCGTCTTGGGCAAACAGCTTGCGGTCAATCAAGTCCTGAAGGACGCGGGGCCGGGCGCCCGCGCGTTGGTCGGGCGGCAAGAGCGCCAGTTCAAGATCGACATCATCGCGCGAAATCGGCTCACCATTGACCAAAGCGAGCGTCTGCCCGCCTACTTGCGCCTTTTGGCAACCGCCGCAGGCCAGCAAAGCCAGTCCCAGCATCCAGCCGATCTTTCGCATGGACCGTTTACCCCATCACCAGCAGCGAACGTCCGGCCGGCCCTGCCGCGCCCACCAGTTCTGTGGTGAATTGCATCAATTGTGTCAAAGCCATATCGGGATCGGCGCCCACCACGGAAAAGCGGGCCAACATGCCATCGGGAATGGTACCTTCCAGAGCACCCTGCATGATCAGCCATTGCGCGCGCGATGCGGAAGTGGCGAATTCCGCCCCGATACGAATCCAATAGAGGATCTGTTCGATCCGCCCTTCGCATTCAGCCGTTAGGAAACGGGCAGCCACGCGGCGCTCCAGATCAAGCATCACCTCGCGCATGGCCGTGATCCGGTAACCGGCCGCAGGATAGCAGACTTCGGGTTGATGCACCCGCAGGCTGCCGCTTTGCCGTTGCGTGACGGCCACCACCATGAGCACATCATGCGCCCCCGGCCGACGATAGACGCGGGCCAGTTGCGCATCATAAGGCGAACCTTCACGCTCATCGCTGGAGGGCAGGACCATTTCCGCCTCTTCGGTCGATCCCGTCCAGCCCGCGAATCGATTCGGCGCCAATTGGGCCAGAGGTTTTTGCGTCCATAGCGGACGCGCCGCCACCGGCTGTCGCCAGAAACCCATGCCGGCCCCGACAGTCAGCAATCCCCCCATCAACATATGCCGCCGGTTGATCGCGCTGCTCATCGCCGCCCCCTCATCAACGGGTAGATGGCCGTGTCGAGAGCAAACAGAACCCCGACCGCGAGCGCGAAAACACTCATCCCGACAAGGGGATGCAAGGGGCCGGACACCGGCGCATCGCCAAACCAGTGGGTCACACCGATCATAATCATGATGCGCGCCAGATTGGCCAGAATCGCCACCGGCGCCAGCATGATGCACAAGAGCATGGCATACAGCGGCTCGCTGCCCCGGCGCAGATAGACATAGAACAGGCTGATCCCGGCGATCCCCATCAGGGAATTGACCCCGGAACAGGCATTGGCGACCTGCAGTTGATAGCCATCCACCTGAATGATCGCGCCCGTGGCCCCGACACGAAGCCCCGCCGTCTGCGCGATGAGCGTGGCGATCTGCGGCAGCCAAAGCTTGAGCCCCCTGGCCACGGCATCCACCACGCCGCTGGCGGGCGTGCCCAGAAAAAGGGAGAGCGAAGCCGGAAACCAGAAATGGCGCAACGTCGCAAAACCCAGTTCGAGCCAGCCCACCAAGAGCACGATGGCCAAGGTGGCCAACAATTGCCACAAGGGGTTTTGGCAAATCCAGGCCAATACATAAGCGGGCAGGAGAAGCGCAAAAAGCCCGATGCCCGGCCAGAGCGGCTGGGCGCGCGCCAGCCTGAAATGGTCCCGCTCGCGCCAGAGAAGATAGCCGATGGCTATGGCCACAAGGAGGAATTGCCCCCCGCCGTCGGGTGCAAGGTCCGCTTTCCACAAGGCTCGCAGGGTGGGCGCAACAAGCACCGCCAAACCGCCCAGCAGGCAGATCAGCCCCCCGTGCGCGCGGATGATTTGGAACAGATTTCGCGCTTTCCTGTCGGGCGCAAGGGCTGGGGTGGCGGTCAAGGCGCGTCCTTCATGTCGGGAAGGCGGCCCCAGACCGGTGCCGTCCATATGTGTGTCCAATCGATCCGCCCGCCGTTGGCCGCAAGCGCCCGTTCCGGTCATCATCAAGCCCGCCGCCCAATGGGGACGGCGACACCGCCATGGACGACCGAGCGGGAAGAAAGCGTCATCAATGCGATTTACGTAAAATTGTTCTCGGTAGTTTCACACCCTCCTGATCTGGTCAAGAATTGCCCTGTCCATCAGCCTGTATGAAAAGGTCCGAATTCGATCATGTACCGCCCTCTGTTACAATTACCCCCCTTGCTGACCTACAACACGCAATATATTAATAAAGAAGAATTTTATTTAATCCATGAATCGTGAGGAGGCATTCACGATGTCTATTGCCGCATCCCTTATTCAACAGATCGCGCAAAGGCGCATGGACTTGATCCTCTCGGCGGTGCTGGTCTTTGGCGGCGCCGGTCTTGGCGACAAAACGAGCTGGATTCCACCGGAACAGGAAGAAACGCCGAGCGCCCTGCTGGCGCAGCCTAAGGACGCAGCCGCCCCGGCCGAAGTAGTCATGCCGCAACTGGCCTATTTGCCCACCGGGCAGCGCGCGGGCGGCAGCGTGGGATCCTTCCCGCTCACCAATCTGGTCTTTCCGCAGACCCCGCAGGGAATAGGCGCCAGGGGCGGGCAATCCGGCGCGATCGGCAACAGCCCGGTCCATTTCGATGTGCCGCGCGGCCAGGGCATCTCTTTCGGCAGCGGCGCAGCGGCTCCCAGCGGCGGCTTTGGGGCCCCTGTACAGACCACACAATCTGCGCCTGCGGTTCCCGAGCCTTCGACATGGGCGTTGATCGGGATTGGCATCGTGATGGCGGCGGTCATGGCCTTGCGCGACCGCAAGGCGCGGAGCCTGTCCGCCCAAGCCTAACACCGGCGCCGCCACATGCGGCGCCCTTTCCGGTTTACGCAGAATCAGCCTCAGCGTGCCTTAGCGGATTTCCAGATGATCGCCCTTGATCGTGACGGATTGCATCCGCGAAAGGACATCACCGCCGATCAGGGAAACCTGACTGCCCGGCACAATCGCCACGGGAACTCCGTTCAGGGAAAGCCCGGCAACATCCAGACGATCCACGCGGCCTTTGTACATGGGCGCCGTGCCATCGGCGGTGACGATAGTGGTTGAGGCAAGTGGCGTCGCCACATGCGCGGCGGCGGCATCGGCCCTGCTGAGCACCATCATGCTGGCGCCCGTATCCACCACGAAGCGAACAGGCGTGCCGTTAACCGAGGCGCTGATATAAAACAGCCCATCCCGATCCCGACTCGCGCGCAATCCTAGACCATTCGAATTTTTCGCGCTCGGCTGCTCCCCCATTTCGGCGTGGATAGCTGCAGATTGAGTCCAGGCGGAGCTGTTGGCTGCTTCATCGCGGATCGACATACCCAAAATGCCACCAATCGCGATGATTGCGGTGGTGCCGATAGCCCAAAGGGGAAGCGAGGATACTGTGTTCTGCATCCCTCTATTGGTACAAACAGCACCTTTAACACCTCACCCCGGAATATAGTTAATAATATCGTTTGATATTTGCAAATCATTAGATATTTATATGAAATTTTACCTATAATTTCTCAGAATCCAATCGAAATTCCGCAACAATATCCAGAAAATCGAAACGAATAGGTTCTTGTCGGAAAAGTCAAAGCACAAGGGAAACATTGCGCAAGGGCCGCCCGTGATCCCCCAATATGGAACCATCTGGATTTGATCCAGATACTGGGCCCGCTTAAATTGCAAAAATCCGAAAGCCCATTTATTAAAGTGTAATTATGATCAGACAAGACATTCAGGGACTTCGCGCCATATCGATTATGGCGGTACTCGAATTCCACTTCAAGATGGGCTTTACAACAGGTGGATTTACGGGTGTTGACGTATTTTTCGTCATATCCGGATACCTGATATCCTCCGGCATCATGCGCAATATAGAGCAGAATGAATTCAGTTTCCTGAGGTTTTACCAGCGCCGTATCTTTCGATTGATGCCTGCATTGATCGTGACCTGTCTGCTAACGGCCATTGGTGCATGGTGGCTGTTGCTGCCTCCCGATTTCGCTGCCTTTGGCTTCAGCCTGATCAGTGCGGTTTTCGCCGCAGCCAATTTCTACTTTTGGAAGCAAAGCGGCTATTTCGCGCCGGAATCGCAAAGCCAACCCCTGCTCCATCTGTGGTCTCTGGGGATTGAGGAACAATTCTATTTCCTGATGCCTGCGGCCCTTGTCCTGATCAGCCGGTGGTGCAAACCCCACCGGCTGCTGCTGATCACTCTGGCGCTTCTCGGCAGCCTGGCTGTCTGCATTGGCGCCGCCTTCATTGCGCCTGCGGCCGGGTTCTATCTCTTGCCTTGCCGCGCATGGGAACTGCTGGCCGGTGCTTTTCTGGCCGTGGTGGTCATGGATAGAGGCGGCTTGCCTGCATCACGCCTGTGGCGTGAAACAGCCGGCGCTTCCGGCTTGGCCCTGATCCTTGGCTCAATGCTGATCTTGCGGGAAACCGACGTGTTTCCGGCGTGGAACGCGATCGCGCCCTGTCTTGGGGCCGGGCTGGTCATATGGGCCGGAACCGGCACGGACCGCGCGCCCGTGGCGAACCGGGCTCTGTCATGGGCGCCCTTCCGCTTTATCGGCAACATTTCCTATTCGCTTTATCTGGTCCATTGGCCGATTGCCGCCTTTTGGGAATATCGCATGATGCGCCCTCCCACGATGGGCGAGAGTTGGGCCTTGGTGGCCATAAGCCTGATTCTGGCCAGCTTGATCTGGCAGCTTTTTGAACAGCCCGGGCGCCGGAAAACCTTGTTGCCCCGAAAAAGACTGACGATCATCGTCGCTTCTGCGGCGGGTTTGGTCGCGCTGGGCCTGGGCATCGCGACCCATCGCGTTCCCCAGCGGTTTTCCGATTTTGCCCTGGCCGACAATTCGGCCCAGGGACAATGGGGCGGCCCCCACTGTTTCAATGAAAGTTTGGCGCATCCTATCGACTGGGACCGCAGGCTCTGCACCCGGACGCACGGCAAAGCCCACCGCGTATTGTTGTGGGGGGATTCGTTTGCCGCCCATTATACGCCCGGCCTCGTCCGTGATGCGGCCAATCGAGATGCGGAAATCCTGCAATACACTTTTGCGGGCTGCCCGCCCATTCTGGCCTATAATAGTCTTTCGCGCGTAGGGTGTCAGGTGTCGAACGGCCGCGTGCCGGATATGGTCACGCAATTGCACGTCGACACGGTGGTGATTGCTGCCAAATGGACCGATACGCCCAAGCGCACTCTGGACCGTTTGCATGAAACCATTGCCGCGCTTCGCGCGCGGGGGGCGAAGGTCTATGTCATCGGGCAAACTCCCGAATTCGTGGCCGATGTGCAAAGGGTCGATTATGTGGGCGGCCGACATAATGCGCCCGACGGGCAATGGCCGATTGCCTTTGATCCGGCCATCAATGCCGTACTCAAGGCGCAATCGGCTCAAGCTGGCTTTATCGATCCTCTTGCTGCGCTGTGTTCAGGCAGGCAATGCCCCTATCGTCGCGGTAAAATCTGGCTTTATGCCGATTACGGCCACTTTTCGGCCGCCGGCAGCCAATGGGCGGTGGAGACCTACTTCCCCCTACGCAAGTAACAGATGCAGAAACGAAAAACGGGGCAGGCCGACAAGGCCCGCCCCGCTTGCTGCGGCGGCGGCAATTCAGATCGACAGAGTCCTGCCCGGCGCCAGATACTCGGCCAACCGGAGCGACAGAGCCACAATGGTGAGCGTCGGATTGGCAAAGCTGGAAGTGGGGAAGCTGGCCGCACCGGCAATGAACAGGCCCGGCGCATCGAACACCTCGCAATTGCTGTCGCAAACGCCTTCCGCAGCGCTGTCAGCCATGCGCGCAGTGCCGATGTGATGCCCTCCGATGGGCACGATCAAATCGCGCAGCGTGGCAACATCGATGCCCTCCACATCGTAGCGAACTGTCCTGCTGGTGGCAAAGGCGGCCGAAATGGTGTGAATCGAGCGCACCAGCCTTTCGTAGTCGGCATCGGTCGTCCGCCAGTCGACCTGCACACGCGGCATGTCCAACGCATCGCGCGTATCGCCGATCGAAATGCGGCTGAGGTAATTCGGCTCCTGTTCGGCATTGATGTCCGCCGGATAAAAGTTGCGCGGATCGGGCAACACAACCGACGGCAGCTTGCGTTTGGCAAGCGTCCGCCGTCGCAGCCAATCGGTGCCGAATATGGCAAGTTTGGGCGCACCGCGCAGAATATTGGCGATATGCGCGCCGTAATAGGAAAGGCCCGAAGAATGGTTGGCGCGGATCTTGTGTTCAAGCGCCGTCATCTTGCGGGCATATTCGGGCACGATGAAGTTCTTCACCAGATACATGGCGGAAAGCACCGGGTGGCGGTGGCGCGGGTCGACAATGCTGGGGTGTCCGGGGCGCAACACCATGCCGCCCAA
This sequence comes from Novosphingobium sp. SG707, assembly GCF_012275515.1. Lineage (GTDB taxonomy): Bacteria > Pseudomonadota > Alphaproteobacteria > Sphingomonadales > Sphingomonadaceae > Novosphingobium. The sequence continues at coordinate 28,665 of NZ_JAAZQL010000012.1, read as the reverse complement.
ATGTTCGCGCCTTTGCGCCTCGGGCGACAGCCAGATGTAGCGGCGGCAATAGATGTCATCATGCGATTTGCCGTAATTGAGCCGCAAGTCCGACGAGGGCGAGAGGAAATGCAGATGCCCCACCTCACCTTCGAGATGGCATTGATAATAGCGCCCCACCAGATCGCGCCCATTCCCGACGCCAACGGACTGGCTCTCGCGACTGGCCAACAGCAGGCGGGCGGTTTCGATGCCTCCGGCGGCCAACACAACGCGAGGGGCGGTCATTTCCACCGCGCGCCCATCAATTGAACAGCGCACGCCCCGCACGCTGTTATTGTCGTGCAGGAGGATCTGAGTGACCGGAGCGTGGGTGTAAACCGTCAGATTGGCGGCCTGTTCCATATTCTCGCGCCAGATCTTGCCGAAATGGGATGGCTTGCTGAACCTTTCGATGCGATCAAGAATCACATCTGCGCTGTCCACGCCCTTGACCATCGGTTCCTGATCGCCGGGCCAAGCCTGCGCCGCGTTGAATTCGGGCAGGCCCGCTTCGGCGATCCGCAAAGCCTGAGGCCAATGTTTGGCGACATCCCCATGCGTGATCGGCCAATGGGCCGCTTCCATCCAAGGGCGATCTTCGAAATCGATGGGATCAAAAGGGATGCATCGCCCGCCCCAGATGGCCGTTGAGCCGCCGAGCAGGCGCTGGCGATACATGTGCGTGGGGGAATGGGTTTTGGGCGAGATGGCATCGCTGGCCAGCAATTGCTGCGCCTCGGCGGAAAAGCGTTCGCCCCCGGCCTCGATCATGGCGATTTTCAAACCCGATTGCCGCAGCGAAAGCGCCAAGGTGATCCCGGCGGCCCCGGACCCGACAATGATCAGGTCGAATTCAACGTTTGCCGCCAGGTTGGCCTTGCGGGCATCGACGATCATGATCCTTGCATCTCCTGTATATGCGGGGGAGTTGATAATGATTGAAAATATTCGTTCCGGGCATGACCGAAAATAGCCTTAAAATCGGAAACGGAGCAACGACGCCAATCCGCGGCGGATTTTGAAAAATCAGCGATCGGCAGAGCCAGGCTGGGCAGATAAATTCAATTTTCGCGATTTATTGATGCGGATAAATGAAGATCAACGTCCCTGCGCACCACCGGATTTTCAAGCCGGATCAAAACGACAATCGGCATCCCGCAAGAGAGAACATGCCGCACCACAAACCGCCGGGCATGAGTGCGACAATGCCCAACGGAGCAGGCACGCTCCGTTGGGCATTTCATGCTGCGACCAAAGTGGTGATCTGCAGAGCCTTAATAGGAACCCTGCTGGCGCAGGACTGCCGGAACGGTCCGCACGATGATCATGCTGTAGAGGCGGAGGCTGCGGCTGCGCACATAGAGCACATCCATGGCAACGCGGCGGCGATAGGACGTGTCATTACGGCCCGAAACCTGCCACAGACCCGTGATACCCGGCCGCACTTCGCAATAGGCATTGAAGCGGCGGCCATAGCGGATCACTTCGCCGGCGACGATCGGGCGCGGACCGACCCAGCTCATCGAGCCCATCAGGACGTTGAAGATCTGGGGAAGCTCATCAAGGCTGGTCTTGCGCAGAAAGCTGCCGATCGGCGTGATGCGCGGATCATTGCGCAGCTTGTGGTCCTGTTCCCACTCGGCGCGTGCGGCGGGATCCTCGCGCAGCAGCTTGGCAAGCCGCACGTCGGCATCGCAGACCATGGTGCGGAACTTGCAGCAATAGAAATCCTTGCCATTGCGCCCGATACGGCGGTGGCGGAAGATCGCCGGTCCCTTGCTGGTCAGCTTGACCAGAACGGCCACGGCCAACATGACGGGCGCCAGCACGATCAAGGCGGCCAGCGCCAGCACAATGTCAATGGCACGCAACCAGTCCACGCCAGATCGAGGCGCGCCATCATCCTGACGCACGTCGTTGGCGCCGCTGCCCCCGCGGAACTGGGCCGGGCTGCGACGGTTGGCAAACCGATCATCGATGATGACGGCGGCTTCTTGCGTCGAAACGATAGATTTCGCAGGCATTGCAACCATGAAAGGTCCCCTTTTGTGTGCAGCGCAATATAAATCACACCACTCACTCAGGTAACCCGCGAATAATCCAAAATGGCTTCAGTCAATCTGGATAATTTCTCAGACTCAACTATAGAACTTTAGGTATTATTACATACATATTTTCTGAAAAATCATTAAAAGTAGAAAATTATCACCAAACATCCGGCAAAATTTCGTACAGATGCCAACCAAGAAGCGCACGCAATCTGAGCCGTCGCTCTGGCGCCTTGAAATTCCTATCCCTGTTTCGGCTCTGCATTGTCTGGTCCGGTTTGGGGGCAATTCATCGGTTGCGCTGGCGAGAGCGCATCACCGCCGTAATTTTAGGTTAGATCGGGGCGCCGGCACGAACGAAAAATAGCACAATGCCGCACTTTTTACCAATGCGGGCGCAAAATTTTCGCCAAATCGGCAAGATGTTTTCATAGATGACATTTTTTCATATGCCATATTGGCATATTATCTGATATATTTTCACCAATCAGGCCATGCCTTTATTCAAAAATCCGGAGTCGCCCGCTGCCCTTCATCGGTTTGCAAGACGACTCCCGGATCAGGCAAATTGCCCCTTGAATGTGGCGCCAAGCGTCGCGTGCTGGCCGTCCGAAAGCTTGCAATTGATATCCGTTGTGCGATCCCACCAACATACATGGTGCAGTCGGCTGCCCAGTCCCTTCAACCACAGACCGATCAGCTCGAGGCTGGGTGCGAACACATCGGAATCAAAGCCAAGTTCGGTCAGAGCGTAGGGTTTATTTTGCGATGCAGCAAAATTCGCGCCCCATGTCAGCCCGCGCGGTTCCGGCATCAGCCATGTCGACAATGCCGAAGGGGCCAGACTGCTCGAACGCATATAGATATCCTGCGAGACGATCTCGACATATTGCGCGCCGGGCCAGCAGGACAGCGGGTCGATCTGGCGGGTGCAGACATTGGGGCACCAGATCCGCTGGAAGCGCGGAGATACGCTGCGCGCGATATTGGCGATGCGGATCCAGGCGGCGACAAATTTGGTTGGGCTGGGCAGGCCGTTGGAATCCACCGCTGCGCAATGCCAGTTGTCGGTCGTGACGTTGAATTCCCAAGGCAGACGGGCATAGATCGGCGCCCCGCCCGCAGGCGCATTGGCCAGGATCGATTTGAACACCGAGGTGTACAGATCGTCAAACTGCCCGGAATTGACGTTTTCGATCTGCCTTGGACCGGGGAAAGGCACCGACCAGATCACCGAGGACCCGAGCTGATACATCGATGCGCCAAGCGAGGAAATATAGGCAATCGATTTGGTCAGATCCGCGCCCGTGAGCGCCAGATTGAAGCAAAGCATCGTGAAATTGGGCACCCGTCCGAACCAGCCCGTGAAGAGCTTGTAATCGCTCAAAGCATATCCGGAATTGGTCCCGATAAAATTCGAACCGGTCGCGGCAAAGGCCTCGTCGCCCACCGCAGCATAAGCCAAGGCAGATGCCGGGACTGCCGACATGACCTTTAAGTACTTGCGCCTATTCATCATCATGAAATGTCCAATCTATTCTTAGAAATTTGACGATTTCACAAAATTAGATAATGGTGATTGAAGTTTATTGCATCAAATAGGGTTAATGCTCTTCACTTGGGCGCACGCCGAGACCGATGCACAAAAACACCCCTTCCCCAAGCAGGGCGGCCGGAGGTCATCGGAATATATTCCATATAATACAAATATTTACTGAATATCAAAGTACTCTTTTGCGCCGATCGCCATTTTTATCCCGGCCACCGTCCTACGCCCCTTGCCAGCCCCAATCGTTATCACGGCAAAGGATGTCAGCGGGTTTGAACGGAGGCAATTCGGACAAAATCGCCGTTTTACCAGCTTTGCGATTATGACTTCGGACTCTATACTTATACGTAATAGGTAATTACGCTTATAAAATGCGCGATCCACCCAAGCGCACCGTCAGCGCCCACAGGATGATTGCCCCAAGGCACCCTGAACAGAATCGGCCCAACAGCGATTCCCGCATGTCGGATATTGCCAAGGAAGAATGCGCACGCACCTCTCGACATACGGCCGCCAAAGGCACGCCTTCCCTGCATCATCAAACCACTGGGCCGGTGTACGAGGAGCGGCGCATCCAGCCTGCAACGCCCGAAGCAGACACGGGACCTCCTTTTCCGCAAAGGCCCCCGCGGAATCGGAAATCAGTCCTTCATGAGAAACTCTTGCTGGCGGCGCTGCGCTCAGCAGCCACCGCCAAGGCCGACCTGGAATTGCAGCTTAAGCAATTCCTTGCCCTGCGCCTCGGGCTTTGCTGTCAATTTATGCTGCTGCCCCGGAGTCAAATCCACCGGCGCCGAAGCATGGGCTGTCAGCACGCCTGTCCCCTTGCTCTCTGCCGTCTCGGACGATCGGCCAACCGGGACACCATCCAAATACAGCTTGAGCCGCACCTTGCCAAATCGCGTCCCTCGGGCGGCAATGTCGGCGCTCAGGAGGGTCCGAGTCGGCTGTTTGACGCTGACCCAGATGGAAATCGCCTTATCGTCCCCCCTTATGCTGGGGCGATCATCGGTTTCACGCCTGATGCATTGCGTGGTGTTGGCCTGCAAGGCGTTGCCATTGGTTCCGTCCTGCGCGGCGGCATCCTGAACCCAGCCCATCGCCGCCAAGGCCAAGGCCGACGCTTTCATCCAATTTGCCGGTGTGGGCATGATGTCTTTTACACTCCTGAAAGGCTTGATTCACGATGGGATGGCGCATGGACATGCGGGATGCTGGCCCCCTCGGCCTGAGGACAGGGCTGAGGCCGACATGACTCAAGACCGCGCGCGAGATCATAAGTCGGGTGAAAGCCTGTGGATTTCATGCGGCTGACATCATAGCGCAGCACGGCGCCAAAGCGGCGGCTTTCATCCCGCGAAGGGATGGCCTCCGCCCATTCCCGCAGCCAAGCCCACAGCGCGGGCCTGCGCCTGGGCCACAGGCGCCCGACTATCAGCCTGTCGCATAACCGCACCGCCACGCGACACCGCGTTGCCCATCCCGCCATACGACGCGGCGCGCGCGGTTCGGGCAGATCAAACGCGACGCGAAGGGATTCCAGATAATGGTTCCAGCTCGGAATCTCGGGCCCGTTCACATTGTATATGGCCTCGGCGCGCGGCGGCGGAGCGTTCAGCAGATGCGTCACAAAACCGGCCAGATCCTCCACATGGATCAGATTGGCCAACCCATTGCCCTGCGCGCCCAAGGCATGCCAGCGTCCGCTGCCCATGCGGCGGACATAGGGAACGGTCCATTGCGCGCTGTCCCTGCCCCAAATGAGCGTGGGCCGCAGAATGGTCACGCCCAGCCCCTTGCCCACCGCCTTGCGGCAAAGCTCCTCAGCCTCGCGCTTGGCCAATCCATAGGCCCCCTGCGGAGAGGACACGTCCGACAGTTCATCGATCAGGCCGTCCTGCCCGCTGTAGACCGCAACAGAGCTCATATGAACAACATGCCGCACCCCCGCCGCCAGCGCCGCATCCAGGACATGGGCCGTGCCTTCGATGATGACCCGCGTATCATCGGGGGCGCCGACCGCACAGTGGACCACCGCCGTCACGCCTTGCATGGCCGCCGCAACACTGGCCGGATCCAGCACATCGCAGCGCAGCGCCTGCGCGGCCCCTTCAACCATGGTCCCGTTGCGTGTGCCGGCCTTGACCGTCCACCCCGCCGCCGCCAGGTGGCGCACGACCGCGCGGCCGACAAAACCACTCGCCCCCGTCACCAGCGCCGCGCCCTTGCTTTCGCCCTCATGCGAAACATCCGCGGGCTGCAGTATCGGCTTATCGGTCGGCAAGGATTCCAGATGATCGGCAAGGCGCAGTGCCAGCGCCAGAATGGTCAGCGTCGGATTGGCCTGGCTGGATGTGGGCAGGACGGCACTGCTGGCCACATAGAGATTGTCGAGACCATGCACCCGGCAATCGGCATCCACCACGCCATCGGCGGGCGAGGCGGACATGCGCGCGGTGCCGCTGTGATGGCCGCCATAGGCCCCGGCCTTGAGCACGGCAGCCTCCAACGCGGCATCGTCATAGGTGAGACGGCCGGTTCCTGTGCGCTCCATCTCGCGCGCCATCAACTCATAGGACTTACGCACCGTGGCGAAATCAAGCGGCGTGACGCGCCAGTCCACCTCCAACCGCGGCATGCCATAGGCATCGCGATCCTCGGTCAGGCGCAACCGGCTTTCCGGATTGGGGGCCTGCTCGGCGTGGAATTCCAGCGGATAGCGGCCATGGCGTGAATAAAGCGCAATGGAGGGAATGCGCCTGCTGGCCAGATAGCGCTGAACGCCCCATGTCCGGGCGAAATTGAACAGCCGGATCGGATCGCGGGCGATATTGCCGATATGGCGCATCATGACCGGCCAGGACCGGTCCGCCTCGCGCATACCCCTGCTGTATTCATACTTCACGGCAAACGCGGCCAGAAAGATCAGGGACAGCACGGCATTCCTGTGCGCCGGATCATTGGCATCGAAAATATGCAGCCGGGCGGTGAAATTCATCACCTCCAGTTCGCGCTGGGCATGTTCGGTCAACGCGATTCGGCGGCGCAGATAGATGCCTTCGCCATCGCGTTCATAATCGAAACCGATCGAGCGGGGATCGCCATGCAACTGCACCTCGCCGAAAGTGGCGGCCAGATGGCACATATAGCCGCGCCCCAGCCAGCCGCCGCCATTGCCGATGCCATCGCGCAGCACATCATTGGACGCCATCAGCAGCCGCGTGGTTTCCAGCCCGCCCATGGCCAGAACATAAGAGCCCGCGCGCACCCTGGCCTGTTTTTCGCCGCAACGCACAACCAGGTGATCGACATGCGCGCCCTGTTCGTTAAGTGCGATGCCGGTGACCGCCGCCTCGGAAAACACCTGAACATCGCTGGCCTTCAGCGCGGGGCCGTAACGGGTCCAGAAATCGGTCGGCCGACTGAAACGCTCGATCGTGGTATGCAGCCATTCTCCATCCAGCCCCGGCACGATCGGGCCGGAAGGCGTGTAATCGAAGGCGCCCCCTTCCGCCGCGGCCAAGGCGGCAGGATAATAGGGCGCCAGATCCTCATAGCCGATGGGCCATCCCGAATGGGCGACCCACGGCCGTCGGACGAAATCGATGGGATCATAGGGAATCGCCCTGCCGCCCCAGATGCGCCCCGTTCCGCCCAAAGCCCGCACCCGATAGGTATCCAGCGGCCAATGCACCGAAGGATCGGCAACGCGCCCGGCATAGAAGGCCTGCGACTCGCTCGTCTGGTGTTCGCCGCCCGCCTCCAGCAGGAGCACCTTGCGCCCGCGCCCGGCCAGCCGCGCCGCCAGTGTCAATCCGGCAGGCCCGGCCCCGGCGATGCAAACGTCCGCGTGGATCTCGCGATTGCTTTCGGTGATCTCCGGGAAACGTATAAGCACAAATACCTATCCACCAGACATGATTCTCCCGAAAACCGGGAATAGTCAATGATCGGTTTATACGACAGCCCGGCTATTTACTCCATAATTATTTATAAAAAGAATGATCCACTTAATAAATTTCATTTCTAACCTAGACATTAATCTTGTTTCGTAAATCAGTTTAAAACCAATTGCTCCATAACGGCATGCATAAAGTATTCACCACTCAATCAGGCTGCAGATTTACTTTAACAAAAACTGCCGCCGCCTACTATCATAAGTGGATGTTTCCATGCATAGCTCCAGAAGAGAATTTTTAAGATATTCATTGGCAGCCCCCATGGCGGTCGGCGGAATCAGTTCAATTCTTCCGGCTTTGTCACAACCGGCGGCGGCCGGCACAATGCCCGGCCTTGGCGGCGCGATTGTCGGCAATGACCCGTCGCTCTACCTGCGCTTTGCCGGCTGGCTGGGGCGCAAGCCTCCGCTGACCGTGCTGGCCTTCAACCAGACCAATGCCACAGAGCTTGCCAATTCGATCAACTGGATATGCCAGCAAGGGCGCCAGTTCATAGCAGATGGCGCGCGGGTCTTGTGGTCGGTGCCCTGCCCTGGTTCGCGGCAATTGGAAGCCATCGCGGCCGGGACCCATGACACGCTCTATACCAACCTGTTCAAGGCCATCCTCGCGGCATCCCCGGCCGATGGCACCGGCATTCTGGTCCGCCTGCCCTGGGAATTCAATCTGTCGTGGCAGGAAAACGCCGCGATCGACAAGAATGGCCAGTTCAACAACACGCTGTTCATTCAGGCATTCCGCCGTATCGCCACAATCGCAAAGGGCGTGTCCTATCGCTTCCAGCGCATATGGTGCCCCAATGTGACCACCATGTCGCTCGATCCGATCAGTTGCTGGCCGGGCGCGCAATATGTCGAAATCATCTCGCAGGATTTCTACATGCAGGCCCGCTATAACAAGCCGGGCGATTTTGCCTGGTTCCTGAATGAAAAGCGCGGTCTTGCGTGGGCTTCCAACTTCGCCAAGAGCTACAGCAAGCCTTACGGCCTGAGCGAATGGGGCATGGACTCGGACATTTTTGTCAATGATCTCAATTCGGCGGCCTTGTGGCTGACCGGCCTGGGCACCACTCTTCATCACCAATGCTGGTGGGACCGGCTCGAGGTGATCGATTGCCGCCTGTCCGATGGCACCCACCCCCAATTGGGCGCCGCCTACAAAAATCTCTGCGTCTGAACATCGACAAGGGCGCCGTCCATCAGGACTCCATGCCAAGGCGGCGCCCCGGTTCGTGGTTGCCATGCCCATGCCCGCCGGTTTATTGCTGGTCCGACCGGGGCAGGGGGATGTATATGAAGAAGCTGGGTTTGGTGGCTCTGATGGCTCTGACGGCGGCAACGCCTGCCATCAATCTGCCCGGCCCCCAGGCTATCTCGCCCGATGACCGCGCCACGGGGGGCAAGGCGCACCCCGACATGCTTTCCGAATATGGCGGCGCCTATTCGGGCCCTCAATCCGCCATGGTGCGCCGGGTGGGGCTGAAAGTCGCCGGCCAATCGGGCATCAGCAATGTGGAGCGCGATTTCACCTTCACTCTGCTCAATTCGCCGGTCGAAAATGCCTTCGCCATCCCCGGCGGCTATGTTTACACGACGCGGGCGCTGCTCGCGCTGATGAACAACGAGGATGAACTGGCCTTTGTACTGGGCCATGAGACAGGCCATATTGCCGCGCGCCATTCGGCAAAACGCCAGCAGGTGGCCCAGCGCAGCACCTTGCTGGGCGCGCTGGGCCAAGCCGTGCTGGGCAGCGTGCTGGGCGGCGGCGCCATGGGTCAGATCGGCAGCCAGATCGGTCAGGCCGGGATCAACCGGCTGGTGGTGGGCCATGTCATGGCCTATTCGCGCGGCGAGGAATTCGAGGCCGACGATCTGGGCGCGGTCTATATGCAAAAGGCCGGTTACAGCCCCGCCTATGCCTCAACCATGCTTTCCTCGCTGGCGGCGCAGACCGGGCTGGAGGCCAATCTGGCGGGCAATGCGCGCACCACGCCGGGCTGGGCCATGTCGCACCCCAACCCTGAGGCCCGCGTCACCCGCGCGCTGGCCCGCGCCAGAGAGATGGGCGTGGGCGCACCCGCCGGGTCGCGGGCAAACGAGACGTTCCTGCTCTCGCTCAAGGGCATGATCTATGACGATGACCCCGAACAGGGCGTGATAGAGGGGCAGACCTTCACCTATACGCCGGACCGCCTGCGCTTCACCGTGCCGGGCGGCTATGGCATGTCCAACGGATCGGACGCCGTCACCATATCGGCCAAGGGCAGTCAGGTCGCCGGACAGGCCCGTTTCACCGGCGCCTACAAGGGCAATCTGAACGCCGCGCTGCGGGCCGCTTTCACCGCCATCGCCAAGGATGGACAGGTAGGCGAGATCAAGGGCACACCCGGCACCATCAACGGCCTATCCACCCTGAGCGCCACCGCACGGGGCAGCAACGGGGCAACGGCCATGGACCTGACCGTGGTGGCCATCGCGGTCGCGCCGGAACGGGCCTATGCCTTCACGGTGATCCAGCCTGCCGGGCGCGGGCTTGGCGATCTGGCCCCGCTGGTCAACGGCTTTCGCCGCATCACCCCGGCAGAGGCCGCCGCGATCCGTCCGCGCATTGTGGATGTCGCCCGCGTCGGCCCGGGTGACACGGTGGCCACCATGGCCGCCCGCATGGCCTATACCGACAATGCGGCGCAACGGTTTCTGGTGCTCAACGGTCTTTCCCCCGAGACAACGCGCCTGACGCCGGGCAGCATGGTCAAGCTGGTCGTGTGGAAACGATAGTGCCGCGCCCGGCCGAACGCCGGGCTCGGGCCTCTATTGCTTCAAGGACCAGGCCCGAACCGACTGGATTTGCATAGAGGCCGGAAAGCGCGTGCTCTGGTCCGGGTCGCCATCCATGACGCCGCCTACGGCCAGGTTCAGGTGGATGGCCATCGGACTGTTCGGTATGTAATTGGTGGTTTCCAGATAGCGTTGGCCATCCAGATACCAGCTCACACCGGTGGGGGACCATATCAAGCCATAGCGGTGGGGCGCGGTGAAATCCATGTTCCAGCCCAATGGATGCCACGCACAGCCGCGTTTCACCCCGAAAAGGGAATCCCCCGCCCCGCCCAGCCGCGCACATGTGGCCCCCATATGGGCACCATTGGCCCAATTGTGCAGCGTGCTTTGGATCACGCCAGGGTGCGAACCAAAGCCCTCCATGATATCAATCTCGCCATTCGTGGGCTTCATGAAATCGGTGCGCAGCCAGATCGCCGGCCAAAGGCCCTTGCCCGCCGGCATTCGGGCCACCACCTCGAAACAGCCGTACAGGAAGGTCTGGGTCGAATAAACCCGCGCCGAGGAAATACGGCCCCAGGCATCGCTGGTGGCCGACAGGCGCAGCCCGTCCTCACCCAGGCTCAGGTTTTGGGCGCCATAGGATTGTATTTCCCTGTTGCCGTTGATCCCCGCCTTGCGCTGGACCACTTTCCAGTTCGCCCCCAGATCGCGGCGCGCGAACGTGTCCTCAAACTGGGGCGAGGCGGCACAGGCGGAACGAAATTCATCGGGCAGAGCCTTGGCATCGGGCGCCATAAGCGATCCCGCCAATAAAACGCTTCCCCAAATGCCCAGATATCGACGCTTGTTCACTGACATGAACTGTCTCCTTGAACACCGGCACGCTGCATGGCCGAAACATAGAGCTGAGCCAGACGCCCCCATCCGGCCACATCCAGAAAACGTTCCTTCAAAACGGCGGCCTGCGCCTGACGCCCGGCGCGGGGGATGGCCGCAAATGCCGTGATGGCCTGGGCGATCGCCTCCGCATCGGCAACAGGCGCCACATCGGGCCATGGCGCGTCGCCCATATCCACATTGGGCACGCCCACATTGGGCGTGCGGATCAGGGGAATGCCGTTGGAAACCGCCGTTACCGCCACCCCGCTTTGCGAATCAAAGCCGACATAAGGGCACAGCATGGCATCCACCTGCGAAAGGATTATAGGCAAATCCTCATCGGCGATAAAGCGCGCCTGGACGTCGAATCCGTGCTGGTCGTCGGGAATTTCGGCAAGGCACGCCTGCGCATAGGCCGCATCTTCGCGTCGGGGCGCACCGGCGATGCGCAATTCCACATCCAAGCCTTGTTCGCGCAATTTGCGCACGGCCCGAATCGATTCCAGCACCTGCTTGTTAGGCCGGATCGACCCGAACACCAAAAGACGCAGCGAGCGCTCCGGTCCATCCGGCGCCCGCAAATGCTCGACCGCGAAGGGGCCGTGGAAAAGCGTGACAATCCGCTTTTCAGGCACACCGGCCTCCTCGATCAGGCGGCGTGTCTGCTCGGCATTGTTGGTGACGACCAGATCAAAGCGGCGATAGGCCCAGCGATAGATATAGCGTTCGAGCCAGTGCAGACGAGCCGGGAAACGCATCGTGTGCGGATAGAAATCATGGAGATTGAGGATCGCCCTGGCGCCTTTCAATTTGGCCGCGATCAGGGGAGCCAGGCTGACCGGCAATGTGGGCGTCAAATGGATGAGGAGAAAAGGCTGGCGTTTGCCCGCCCGTTTCAACACCTCCTGCCCGATCCTCAAAGAGGACCGACAGAGCGCCGCAATCTTGTCGCTGCGCCGGGAGCCGGTGGGCAAGGCCAGCCCAACCGTTTCCGACACGGCAATGCCATATTGCTGGGGCGGCGTCACAAAGGTCACGCAAAGCCCGGCTTGTTCAAGGGCATTGGCCAATTCAACCGAAAAGCGGCCCAGCCCAGAGCCCGGAACCTCCGTGGCAACCAGCAAAGGGAATGGCTTAGGCACTGCGCTTGATCTCCTGTATGGGATTGCGAAAATCCCGCTTAACCTTTGAACGTCAGCGTCATGGCAAAGCCGCTCAGGCCCTGCGCAAAGCCAGGGTGGCGAGTATGATCAAAGAAGCGGCCAATTCCGTTGCCGAACCGACGGCGATCGCGGGTCCGAAACCCCAACGGCTCCAGACGTAATAGCGTGCGCCATTGGCGAGGAAATAGCCGGTGACCGTAATCACGGTGTAGATACGGACCGCGCCGCGCGCAAAACTGAGTCGGCTGAGCATCATATTCGTGCCCTGCGCCACCAGCCAAAGCGAGTAGCTGGGAATAAGGCCCGCCAGCAGCAGGCCGTTTGATGAATGGGTCAACCCCGCGATGAAACGGGAAAAGAGCGACAGCGAAAGGGCCACGCCGCCCAATCCCATCATCGTGAGCGAGGCTACCTTCACCAGATAGGCGCGCTGTTCACCCTCGGGGATTTTGGTCATCCGCACCATGACGACATTGGACATGGGATTTACGACCAAGCCATTGGCGGTCAGCGCGATCCTCTGCGCAAGGGAACCGGCCGAGGCGACCCCGACGCCCGATGACGAGGCAAGAAACAGAACCACCGCCTGCGTGGCCAGGAAACCCAATGTCTCGATACTGGCATAGGCCAGCATGGGCAGGAAACGCTTGCGCACCGAAAGCATCAGATCCGCCTTGGTCGCTTGGTCCGGGATGGGCGCCGCGGCATGGCCCTGACTGTCATGACGAAGGGCGCGCAGGCCATATAATGCCGCGATCAGCGCGGCGGTCGAGAAAGCCGATGTCAGCGCGATCCCCGCCGAGTGCCGGAACAGCAGGGCAGCAACTCCGAGCAGCGCGACAAACCCCAGATTGTTGGCAAACAATATGGATTGCGCCCGGATGAAACGCCCCTTTGCATTGGAAACGGTAGAGCAGAAACAAAACAGGGCAACCATCACGCAGGACATGGACATCAGCGCGAGCGAGAATGCTGAAATGCCACTGGAGGCATTGCTGTATCCCATCGCCAGCGTCACCGCGAACATGCACGCGGCAAGAATACCGGCGCAGGCAAGCAGGAACTTCAGAGTGAGCGCGCGGCAAAGGCGCTCATCAGGGGCATCCTTGCCGTTGACCCACGCAATATAGGACGTGGCAAAGGGCCCGGTGATGAAAGTCATCAGATAGGTGGGCGTGGCTGCCAACTGATAAAAGGCGTCCGTGATGCGGGAAAAGCCGAAGCCCACGGCAATGATCAGTTCACGCAGGAAACCGATGCCCCGCGAAACGATCGTAAAACCGAAAACACCCGCAATATGACCACGCTTTCGGCCAGAACTCATGGAGCGCCAACCTTGCGCGCGCCCGACGGCCGGCTGCGGTCCCCAGCCCCTTGCCCGCTGCGGGAACGGCGGTTGGCGGCTGGGCCGGTCTTGAGCGGGATGGCTTCGTCAAGGCGCGGAAGGCTCAGCGCCACCGTGATCATCACCACCGCGTCCAGCGCGCCTTCGGCATAAGAGAACAGGCCCGAGATTTCGAACATCCCGCGCAGCAGCATGAAGAGCAATGCGATCAGAACAATCAGGCGGCGCTGAAACGGCACCTTGCCACCGGCATAGATCGCGGCGGCAAACAGCAGGGTATAGGAAAGAAACAGCCCCAGAAAGCCCACCGCGCCGCGCTCGGTCAAGATATTGAGCCAGGTGTTATGGACCCCGCCGCCCTGAAGCGAATACAACGCCGTGCGCTCCCAATAGATGGTCATATGCGCCTGCGACAGATTCGAACGAATTACATCCGTATAGGTGCGGACGCCGGTGCCAAACAGGGGGTTTTGCCAGAAGCTGGCCATAGCGATCTGCCAGAGGGCTGCGCGCCCGGCCAGTGCCTCGGCAGCCTTTGAATGGGCAATGTTCTGGATTTGCGAGAGGAATACCGCCAGCACCAAGGCCCACGACCCCGCCGCAAACATCCATGTGCGCAGCAAAGAACGGTCAAACAATTCCCTGGGCCGCCAGGTGGCCAGCGCCCATGCGCCGCCCGCCGCGAGGATCAAGGCCGCCACGGGCGCGCGGGCCGTGAGGAAGAACGAACTGATGGCCAGCAGGACCGCCGTTGCGATCAGGACACGGCGGTTCATCAGTTCGTCCCGAAAGCATCCCAGCACCGCAACAAGACCTGCGAAGCAAATCGCATTCGAGCCAAAACCGGCCTGATAGCTCTGCGCCTTCAATTCGCGCGCAGCCTTGAAAGACCAGCCATGGGAAAGAACCGGCAGCGTTTCAACCAACGAGGCCGCCAATGCCAGCATGGCGCAGGTTATCAGCGTCCAGAAGCACATGCGGCGGATGGGATGATTGTACGAACTGCCGAAAACCAGAGCGCCAAGGCCGACGATGAAAGCCTGCTTGAACAGGTCCGCAAGAGAGGCGAGGTCGCGGTGCGCCAGCAGGCTGATCGCGGTCACGGCAAGCCATGGTGAAAAGATCACGGTAAAACGAACCATGTCCTGCCGATTGGGGGACATGGCCATACAGGCGATCATCAGCAGGACAATGCCGAGGCGCCAGATGGCCCCGGACAATGTTTCCTGAATTCCCATGGTCTGCACAACAAGGCTGCCCACAAGCATCAGGCCGATGAAGATTCCGAAGAGGGATTCGGGCGCAAAGGGTTTTGAACGCATCCGGCCGCGCGCGGCGGGCCCCAAACCCGATGGCAATGGTAGGGCATCAGCGGTTCGCCGGGAATTCTGCAAAGCCATTGGTTCCACCTTAATTTTTATCCCGAAGCGAGTCTTTTCGACGCCTGGAACAGCCCAACAAACCGCCGGCACCCCTGCATATCCGAAGGGCAGTTCTCGGATATGCATGCCCCGCCATGGCCACTCGGCTATTCTGCAAGAACCTTGAATGCAGTGAGCTTCCGAATGTCGACCCGATATGTCGCTGCAATGCAAAAGAGGCCCTTGATTGGTGCAAGGTAATACCCCCACCCATTCAATTTAAGAATACCCCCCACCGACCTATCTTATCCGATTTGGGCTAAATTGGTGCATCCGGCGTTCCATCGGGGACTGTCCGAGACGCAGGGAATTGGAGGGCAATTGCGCCATATGGACCGGAAAATTCATCCCAAGACATAAGCAGCCGAAATGAATTCAAGAACATCGCGACAAGGGGGCGGAATTATGCCGCATAGCGCAGAGCCGGGCCGAGGGCGCGCAGCCCACGCCGCTGGGACACGCTTCTGCCAAGGTTTCAACACAAGCAGCCCATGCTGCGATGCAGCACAGCCGCTCGACAACAGGCCTTTCACGCCCGGCGCCAACGCATTTCTAGATCAGATATCGATCCATCAGCGTTCCGGTTTTCCGGCCACGCAAGCTAAAGGGGGGGGGAAGAACACGCCGCCACAATCGGAAAACCTTCACCCGGTCGGACGGCCACAGGGCGCTTTTGCTATTCCACCCGGCATCCCGAAGTTTCACTGGGAATTTACATGAACAAGAATCTCTCGGTCTATATCGATTTTCTTCGAACCATTGCCGCCATGGGAGTTTTTCTTGGTCATGCGCGTGGCTGGATGTTGCCGGGTATGCCCGTTCTGATCGGGGCCCAGGCTTCACAATGTGTGGCAGTGTTTTTTGTTCTTTCAGGTTTCGTGATTGCTTTTGTGACCGATGGCAAGGAAGTGCATTGGCAAACCTATGCCCGTGCGCGTGCTCTGCGCATGTATTCGGTCACGCTTCTGGCCTTGCTGGTCGGCATCGCCTGCGATTCCATCGGATATGGCACCGCACCCGAACTTTACACCCGGCTTGAGGATTTCAAGACATCGGCAAACTTTGTCGATTACTTCACCTACTTCACATTCACCAATCAGGTTTGGTGGAACAATCGCTGGATCGGGTCCAATCAGGCTTTCTGGTCGCTCGGTTACGAGGTTCCCTACTACTTTCTGTTTGGCTTGGCCGTGTTTCTGAAAGGGTGGCCTCGGCGGATCGGCTTGGCGTTGGCCTGCGTGGCCATTGGGCCTCGGGTTGTTGCCTATGCGCCCCTATGGCTCCTTGGTGTCGGCACCTATTCCTATATCAAACAGCGCGAGCGGACGGGCGCCGCCGCGCGACGCCGTTTCGGCGGCGCCCTGATTGCGGCCAGTCTGATCCTTTATTGCGCCGTTCGATTTGTTCTGCTGCGCAAGGTGGACAACATATTCTATGCCAATGGCCTCATGCCTTTTGCGCGATCATGGGTACATTTCCATCTGATCGGCATTGCCATTGCGATGAACATCATTGGTTTCCACGCCTTCGCCGGAGAACGCAAGTTCTGGCCCGAATGGCTGACAAGAGCCATCCGCTGGATAGCCGGGGGCAGCTTCACACTCTATCTGGTCCATTTTCCGCTGATGATGCTCAGCCTGGCCCTGTTTCCGGCCATTATGCATCAGCCGGTGCTGGCCGTTCTCGATATGGTGCTTGTACTTGTTGCCGCCTTCGCTCTGGCCGAACTGGGCGAGCGCCGGAAAAAGCAATTGCAGCGCCTGTTTCCCCTCAACCACAGTCACCTCTAAATCAGGAGCTTCATCTTGCTTTTGAAACTGCGCCGTTACGCCATGCGCCTGAAAAAGTGGTCACGCTATGCGATGGGCAACAGCTATCAACACGTGCCGCAGGGGATCGGCCGGGCCTTTGCCCCGGGCAAGCTGGAAGGCTATTACAATGACCTGACCGGCAAAGCGCGCTGGACCGGCAACACGGGGCGCCACGGTGTGCCCACGGTCAAGACCGATACAAACCCGGCCTATGAAATGCCGATCGTGATTTTTCAATGGGCCTTGGGCAATTGGGACAGCGTCCTCTTGGGAGAAATCAGCGATGGCCGCGACCGGCTGATGGCAGCCGCGCGCTGGGCTCATGAGAATATGGACGAGAAAGGAGGGTGGGAATGCTGGCGCGATTTGCAACGCCCGACCATTTCCTATTACTCCGCCATGGCCCAGGGCGAAGGCCTGTCGGTGCTGGCCCGCGCCGCCCTGATCGATCCGGATGGCCCGTGGCTGGCCACCGCAAAGCGCGCGTATGATTTCCTGCTGAACTCCGGCCGCGAAGGGCTGACAAGGCAATTTGGCGATATTGTCGCCTTGGAAGAATATCCGGGTGACAGCTTTCCCAGCGTTCTCAATGGGTGGATCTTTTCGCTCGTCGGCATCTATGATCTGGGTATTATTTCCGGCGACGAAGGCATTCAGGCCAAGGCCAAGGATCTCGCCGGGAGCGTTTCCAAAGCCCTTCCCCTTTACGACACGGGATATTGGTCGACCTATGATATAGGCAAGAATATCACCAGCCCGTTTTATCACGATTTGCACGTGGCCCAGCTGCGCGCTCTGGCGATGCTGTTTCCCGCACAGGCCGATAATTTCAATCGGACGGCCGACCGGTTTGAAGCCTACAGCAAGAAGCGGATCAATCGCGCAAGGGCAATTGTCGTCAAGATCTGTCAGAAACTGGCCCAACCGCAAGTGGGCGAGATGGAATGACGAACCGCTAGACGCCATTCCGATGTCCAGCAGTCTATAAGGATAGAATTATTCCTGCGCCGCCACGACCTGAACACAGCGTGGCGGCGCGCGCACTGCGGATAGGCGGTATAGGACAGGTCTGAATTGTTCAGATCGTGTCCCCCGGCGTGGTGTAACTGGGGTTTGAGGTGGTCACCGTGATTTTCGGATAGGCTTGGGTTGCGAAGCTCAAACCATTCGGAAGGACCACGATGACCGATCCCATGATGCACCTGCGCGCGCTGGTGGAAAAGGCCCCGGACGCGGATATTTTGCGCGACATGATTTCCTTTGCCGCCGAGCGGCTGATGGAGATAGAGGTCGGCAATCTGACCGGAGCTGACCATGGCGAGAAATCCGCCACGCGCCTCGTCCAGCGCAACGGCTATCGCGAGCGCGACTGGCAGACCCGCGCCGGGACGGTCGAACTGCGCATCCCGAAATTGCGCAAGGGCAGCTACTTTCCCGGCTTTCTGGAGCCACGCCGGATGGCGGAGAAGGCGCTGACGGCGGTGATCCAGGAGGCCTATATCCATGGCATATCAACGCGCTCGGTCGATGAGCTGGTCAAGGCGTTGGGGATGGACGGCATCTCGAAGAGCCAGGTGAGCCGCCTGTGCGAGGACATCGACGAGCGCATCCACGCCTTTCTGGATCGCCCGATCGAGGGCGACTGGCCGTACCTGTGGATCGACGCGACCTATGTGAAAGTGCGTCAAAACGGTCGCATCGTCTCGGTCGCCGTCATCATCGCGGTGGGCGTCAACAGCGACGGGCGCCGCGAGGTGCTGGGCATGGACATCGGCGCTTCCGAGGCCGAACCCTTCTGGACAGCCTTCCTGCGCAAGCTGGCATGCCGGGGCCTGCGCGGGGTCAAGCTGGTCATCTCCGACGCGCACGAAGGGATCAAGGCGGCGGTTTCGAAGTTGCTGTGCGCCAGTTGGCAGCGCTGCCGGGTACACTTCATGCGCAACGCCCTTGCGCACGCTGGCAAAAGCGGCAGGCGCGTCGTCTCGGCCTTCATCGGCACGGCCTTCGCCCAGGACACGCCCGAGGCCGCCAGCCAGCAATGGCGCTCCGTCGCCGACCAGATGCGCCCAAAGCTCCCGAAACTGGCGACCTTGATGGATGAAGCCGAGCCTGATGTGCTGGCCTACATGACCTTTCCCAAGGAGCATCGCGCCAAGCTGCACAGCACGAATCCCATCGAGCGCCTCAATGGCGAGATCAAGCGCAGGACAGAGGTCGTTGGCATCTTCCCGAACGAGGCTGCCATCACCCGGCTGATCGGGGCAATCCTCATGGAGCAGTCAGACGAGTGGGCCGTTCAGCGCGGGCGCTACATGTCTCTTGAAACTATGGCGCCGGTGAGCGACAATCCCATCGTCATGCTCTCGGCCGTTCCCGGAACATGACCGGCCCTGGCTGACGCCGGATGACGCGGGGATCGACCCCAGTTACACCACGCCGGGGGACACGATCAATTGTTCAGACTGTTCGATAGGACGTGAACGGCTTGAACAAGCGCGCAAGCTGGCGATGCGACAAAGAAAGCATGTCCATTTCAGCGTAAAATCCTTGTGACGCTTTCCATTTATGGAATTTCATTAACTGGATTTGGGAAGACATCTGTTAAGCATATATTGCGCCCATACCGAATGGCGTGGAGGCTCCGTCCTATTAGAAATGAGAGCGTGTTGGCCACCCTCACACCGTGACGATATTCGACAGACCGGAAATTTACAAATTAATACAATAGCCTGAAAAAATTGCGATCGGAATTGCCCCATAATGCGGCGCAAATCCGCCTCCGCTTCCCTCAAACTCCATACCGTCCGATCGCAGAGAAGCGGGCCAAAATCAAAGCATCCATCTCCGATCTTTGCCCGAAGGAATACCCAATCCCTTCGTTAAGACTATCTCCAACCAATTCGCGCAGAAGTGTCCTAAGCCCAGCAAGCAAAGGTTAAGCGATGCGCCCGAACATGAAAGTCACGGCCCCTGCCCCGCAGGCGCGCCCTTGCGATGCATCGCCGGTTCAAGACAGGCCGGAGGGCCGCCCCCGGTTGTTTCTGTTTCCCTTGAGGGACGACCCAATGGCCCATATCAAGCCTTGGCCCGCGCCCATGCGGATTGCATTTCTGGGCGCATGCACGTTGCTGGGCTGGTCGGCTCCAGTCTATCTCTGGCTTTCGCGTTAATTGTTCAAACGCGCACAACGTCTCCTGCCGCCATGGCCGAAGTCAATATGGCCGGTGATCCGCCATCAAGACGTGCGGCGCTGAGCATACCCGTCATATAGGCCCCCGTGTCCAGATTGAGGCGCCCGGCCTGCAGGTCGCTCCGCTCAACAGGCGTATGGCCATGCACGACGAAATGGTCGAAGTCATATTCGGCGTTCAGGAATTCCTTGCGGATGCCCAAAAGATCGCCCCTCGCCTGTTGGTCAAGCGGAACGCCGGGGCGGATACCGGCGTGGACGAAGAGCGTCTTTCCATAAAGGACAAACAATTCCATGCTCTTGAGCAGATCCAGATGGGACGACGGCACAGTTGCGGCGAAAGCTTCACGCGCCGCGTTCCATCCGTCGACATCATGGTCATTGGTTGGCACCGTCACGCCATAGGATTCCATGGTGGTCCGCCCGCCATAGCGCGCCCAGCCCCGTCCCGAGGTTTCGCCCGCCAGAAAATCAAGCATGGCTTCTTCGTGATTGCCCAGCAGCAGCCGTAATTCGAACGGGCCTTCGGCCCCCAATCGCACCAGACGATCCAGAACCTGCGGCGATTGACGGCCACGATCAATATAATCGCCCAGCATGACCAGAACCGGCGGATCGGGATATTCCGCAGCTCTGAATTGCAGATCATCGCCGATCCGGTCCAGCACGCGGGCCAGAAGATCATCGCGCCCGTGGACATCGCCAATCGCATAGATCAGCCGACCGCCCGTGTCCGGCAGACCGGATTCGGTTGAGGAGGGCTCAAAAATCATCCGTCATTTTCTCCGTTTCTGGTCGATTTGTGGGGTGGGCTGTCGTGTTGCCGCCCCTTTCGCCGCCCCGTCTGGATCGCTCGATCAGGATCATGCTGGACAACAGGCAGGTGATGGGATTCACCGCCGTCAGCAGGGCGCCTTCGAACGTATACCAGATGACCAGCACAATGGCGAGCCGCAGGTGCGGCGGGCGGTCGAACATGGAATACAGGAAGTAGGCGTAGAACAGCAGGCCGGGCAGAAGGCCATATTCCACGATTGCCTTGGCAATGGGCCAGAATTGGTGGTTGTTCACCTTCTCAATCTGGCCCGCACCAATGCCGCTGTAGAATGAGCCGGTGCGGTCGAGGGATTGCATGATGCGGTCAAACGGTTCGATGAAGCGGTGATTGGCGCTGCCACCCGCTTTATGGAATTCCGTGACGCGCCCGCCGACCATATCGATCCAGCCCAGATGAGCCGCCAAACCGGCCACCATCAGCAATACCAGGGTCACCAGCAGCGCATTGCGCAGCGGCATACGCCCCATCACCAAAGGCAGCGAGACCAGCAACAGCAAGAGCCCGGTTCCCGCAAAGGTGGCAAACAGGGCGGCGGAGAAATAGACGATCCGCTTGACCCGGCGGAAGATCAGGATTTCGATCAGCAGCGCCAGCGCGATATATTGCGAAAGGAACGACACTTCGAGGAAGACGAAGGCCTGCGGCTTGTTCAGGCGCGCTCCCCAGGCAATGGGTTGCAGATAGGTGAAATTGGGAACCAGCATCCCCTCCGGCAGCAATTTATAAGGATTGGGCCAGCTCTGTGGCCCGGCCACCAATTGCATGGCATGCTGAAGGAATTCCAATCCCGCCAACGCGATCATCAACACGCTGAACATGTCGAGGCAGCGCCGGAAATTGGCCTCCGTTGTCTGGAACGAAAAGATGAACGGCGTATAGAGCGCCACCAGCAAGGCAAGGCTGGCAATCGAATAAGTGTCGGCAAAGATCGATGTGGAAAGGCCCACCGTCGCCACAAAAAGAAAATAGAGGACCAGCCGCCAGGGGTTGATCTTGGGCGGAACGAACCAGCACAAGACCGCGAGGCTGATGAAAGAGACCGGAATGGCCAGCGGAATAACGGCGTCATCCGTGATCGGCAGCCCGATGCATTGGAACACCGTCACCGACACGGCAATGATCGAAAAGGCGATGAATATGGCCCGGTCGCGCAGGCGGGCCTGTTCATCGCCCGTGCTGCGCGGGGCCTGTTTGGCGAAAGGTTGCGCGGTCAAACCCAGCGCGGCCCGGCGCGCCTCCAGTTTGGCGTCGAAGTCAGAGCTGCCATCAACCATAGGGTGTCAGATCCTTTATGACGAGATACGAACGGATCAACGGGCGCTTTGCTCGTCAGGCGAAGGTTCGGCCCTCACCGAATTCGCCGGCAACCAAATCGTATAAGTCTTGCTTGTGAAGATTGCCTCTGAAATGCCCGAAGCCACCCCAAAAAGGCTGTATGCGATCGATAAAATCATCGATGCCGGCTTAAATTTTAGCAGGTATGCTATGTAAATTACCAAAATTCCGCCCAATGTGAGAAACCCAACTTTCTCAAAACCAATCAAAAGAGCCAGTATCCAAAGAATGGAAAGCCCTGTGATCATGACGAATAGCGGCATGAACCATTTGAGCACGCGATGGGAAATATAGCTGTAAAGGCGGAGCGAAGACATTTTGCGCAACTGCGGCCACAAGGTACGGTGCACGTTCCATGCCTGACAGGCGATACGCCGCTTGCGGTTGAACTCTTCGCCCGCCAGGGCAGCCGAACGTTCGTAAACCACCACCGAATCCACCGAAATGATGCGCTTCTCGGCAATCAGAACGCCCAGACTGACATACAGATCGTCGATCAGATGCGGCGGCGGGGCCTGATACAGCGAACGGCGGATCATGAACATCGCGCCGTCGACCCCCACCAGACCAACGGTCTGGCTTTCGATGCGCTTGATCGCCTCCTCGATCTCCCAATAGGCCGCGCCGCTCTTGCTGGTGACGGATTCCTCGGAGTTGTTGTAGCGCAACCGGGCGCTGGTCAGCCCGACGGAGGGATCGCGGAACGGTGCTGACAATCCGACAAGAGCCTCATCGCCCGAAACCACATTGGCGTCGGTGAACATCAGCAGGTCGCTGTCGGTCTGGGAAACAAGATGGGTCATGCCCCAGGTCTTGCCGCGCCGTTCCTTGGACAGGACGATGTTGGCACGGTCCTGATAAGCCGCAAGGATCTGAGGCGTGGAATCACTCGCGCCATCCACAAAGACATTGACCGAAACGGCGCCCGGATAGGCCGCCGCCATCGCCAAAAGTGAGTCCATTTTGACCGCAATTACCCGCTCTTCGTTAAAAACGGACATGCAAATGGCCACCGAAGGCACCCGATCCCCCGTCCTCTTCTGTTGATCCCCATCGGGCAGGGGCTGCTTGCGGGCGAGCAGGAGACTCAGGGGGTAGGTAATGAACGGATGTATCCCAAGGAGTATTGAGGCAGCCGCTATGATAAAGGCAGTGATCAGCACCCTGAGTTCACCTCGATAAAGGATGGTCCTGAACAGCGGCTCAGCACAGCATTCAGACCGGTGGCCCAATTTACGGCACAAACCCAGCCCAGGACAAACACCGCATCATCCATGTTCGATCTATAATCGAAACCGGCATCGGCATTTTGTGATAGGTGATGTCCACATGTCCGAAATGCGGCCCATCCCCTAACGCACTCTGCACAGTGCTTTTGCAAAAGGTGACGGTAATTCCATGCGTAGAAACAGTAATCGTCCGCGCGCCAAAATCGCGATTGCTCTGGCCATTGGTACAAGTCTGCTCTGGCAGGCTCCGACCCATGCAGAAACTTCGTTGCCACAATCCGCTTCTCTGCAGGATTACCACCTTGGCCCCAATGACCGGATTTCGCTTTCGGTCTATGGCGAAGACGAAATTTCGCGGGAATATGTGATCAGCCCGACCGGCATGATCTCGGTGCCCCTGATCGGCGAGGTCGAGGCCAAGGGCCTGACGGTCGAGCAGTTGCGCGGCGAAATTCAGCGGCGCCTTGCCGCAGGCTTTGTAAACAATCCGACGATCTCGCTCATGATCACCGGATATCGCAACTTCTATATCCTGGGCGAAGTGGGGCGGCCGGGTGAATATGCTTATACTGTCGGGCTGACCGTGACCCAGGCGGTGGCCGAGGCAGCGGGGTTTACCTATCGCGCGGCCAAGCGCTATGTCTATATCCGGCACGAGGGCGAGACCGAGGAAAAGAAGGTCCAGCTGTCGCCCGACATGAAGGTCCTGCCCGGTGACACCATCCGCTTTGGCGAGCGCTATTTTTGAGCGACGCAGAGCGATCCGGCCCTTGGCTTAGAGCAGCGACTGAGAGCGAAATGAAAGACAGCCAGCCCCATCGGGCACGATTCCGTCCGCACTGGATGGGTTTTGGAGCGACTGTTCTGGCATTGCTGGCGCCTGTGCCAGCCATGGCGCAGGATTCCGGCGATTTTCTCGGTTCGGACATCCCCTTCAACCTGAAGGCCAGCCAAGGCTATGCTGTCCGTGATCGCCCCCATACTGAACTGGAGCCGCTTGGGCTGCATGTCGGTTCCTTCGTGTTCTTTCCCGCCGCCTCGGTGGGCGCGGGCTACAGCACGAACGTGTACGGCCAGACCCGCAATACCGTGGGCGATGCCTATGTCACGTTCAACCCGCAGGGAACGCTGACCAGCCAGTGGAATCGCCACCAGCTGGAATTCAGCGGCAGCGCCGGTCTGAAACAATTCGCGACGCAAACGGTGCGAAGCGAGGCCGCCTATTCGCTTCAGGCCACCGGGCGGATAGATCTGGGTGCGGATCAGAGCAATATCGTGGCGCTGATCCATCGCGGGCGCGCTTTCGAAGCCCAGAATTCAGGTTCATTCCCCCAGAATTCGGCCGGAACGATAGGTTATAACCAGACCGACGCCACCGTGCGGGGCACTTTTGTCCTGAACCGCCTGCGCTTCACAGTAAGCCAGAAGGTCAACGATCTGGAATATTCGGATGCGACCAGTTTGACCGGCAGCCTTTTGCCGCAACGGTTCCGCAACCGCACAGAGTACAATTCCGCGCTGCGCACCGAATTTGCCATCATGCCCAGCTTTGCCCTGTTTGGCGAAGGGGCCTATAATCAGGCCACCTATCACGTGGAAACGCCCAGCCAGCCGTTGCGCAGCAACCATACTGTGCGCCTCATCGGCGGGGGCAATTTCTCGATCGACAACCTGGTTCGCATCATGATCGGTGCCGGATATGAACAGCGCGATTACGACCTGTCCTATTACCGCCCGATCAGCGGCTTCACATTCGATGCACGCGCGCAATGGCTGGCGACCGAACTGACCACGGTCAACATTCAGGCCACCCGCAAGATCGAGGACGCGATCAATGCCCGTTCACCCGGCTATTTCGCCACAGCCGCGAAATTCCGTATCGACCACGAACTCCTGCGCTATGCCTTGGTCTATGCCGGCGTTGATTATGAGCGCGACGATTTCGTCGCCTTGTCGCGCAACGATACGCAGAAACAGTTTTCCGTCGGCGCGATCTATTCGATCAACCGCCATTTAAAGCTGATGCCATCGGTGACCTATCTCGACCGCAGCTCGGTGGGCGCCAATGCGGGCCAGAACTTCAAGGATCTGCGGCTTTTCACCAGCATCATGGCCCAATGGTAACGCCGGTGCGCCTTGCCTTCTCAGCAGGCGCAGACATCGGATTTGGACCATCGGATTTGCGGCATCGGATTTTCGAACGGGCAACGGTCGCTTCGGATCAGTCCGCACGAAAGCCCGGTTCGCGCCCATGACGCCTCTGAACGGCCGGAAGTGCGAAAGAGCATAAACTCACCTGACCCGCGCCCGGCATCCCACCTCTCGGCCGATGGTCGCGGGTGCTATCATGTAAGGTGTAATGATGAAGGTTGCCTACGTTAACAAACAGATACCTTTTGGCACAACCGACGCCTTCATTTTGCCCGAAGTGGCCGACCACCGGGCGCATGGCTGGGATGTCTGGTTTGCGCCGCTGGTGGATGGGCCGGTCCTGCATGACCGGGGCTTGCTGGATTACACAATCGGGGCGCCGGTCCTCTCTTTCGGCATCCTGACGGCGGCATTGGCGGAGACGCTGGCGCATCCTGCGCGCTCGCTGCACCTGATGGGTCAAATGTTGAGGGCCAGAAGCCTTAACCTGAAGCTGCGCAATCTTTATGTCTTTCCCAAGGGCCTGTGGCTGGGGCGACGCCTGCGCCGGGACGGGTTCGATCACGTACATATCCATTTTGCCGCCGCGCCGGCTACGATGGGTGTGGTGGCGGCCCATGTCGCAGGGGTGCCCTACAGCATGACCGCGCACCGCTTTGACATTGCCCTCAACAATCTGCTCGACTGGAAGGCCGGAGGCGCAACCTTTGTGCGCGCCATCGACGGGCCGGGCGCCGATGAAATCCGCACCAACGTCGGCCGCACGCCGATGAATCTGGAGGTGCTGCATATGGGCGTCCATGTGGCCGAAAGCCCGGCGCCCCGGCGGGCAGGACCGGCCATTCCGTTTCGTATGGCCATCGCCGCGCGTCTGGCGGGCAAAAAGGGGCATCCCTATCTGCTGGACGCGATGGCCGTTGCCAAAGCGCAAGGCGTGGATTGCGTGCTCGAAGTGTTCGGCGACGGGCCGATGATGGCGGAGTTAAAGGCCCAAAGTGACAGGCTCGGGCTGGTCGATTCCATTGTCTGGCATGGAGCAACCGCCCATGCCGCCCTGCTTGAGGCTTTGATGAGCGGCCGTTTCGATGCGGGCGTTCTGCCCAGCATCACCACCGACGATGGCGACAAGGAAGGGATTCCGGTCTTCCTGATCGAGGCCATGGGGGCCGGTCTGCCGGTTATCACCACGCCTAATGGCGGCATCGTGGAATTGGCCGGAGATGGGCACGGCATGCTGGTGCCCGAACGCGATGCAGAGGCGCTGGGCGCGGCCATCGTCAGGCTGGCCCATGATGAGCAGGAACGCGCGCGCCTGGCAGAAAGCGGGCGAGCGCATGTTCTGGCCGAATTTGAAGTTTCCATTTGCATGAAACGATTGCGACAGTTGATGACAGAGCGCACCCGGCCATCGACAGACAAACGGGCCTGAGCGAGGACGCCTGTGCGGGCGGCCAAGGTCATAACGAGAGGGTTAGGGACATATCCCTAAGAAAAACTCTCTGAATCGGTTCTAATAATGATCGGATAGAGCAAATATTCCGAATGAATGAACGGATTTCCGTCCTTTTCCGCGTGGCAAAGACTCCGGCGTGACTATACGATACCGCAATCGCAGCAATGGACTGGGATATGCGATCTGACTGCTCTGGGGCCAATGGTGCAAATCCGGCCTGATAGACGCGCTCGATCACCAATTATGAGGCTGTTGGCATGTTCATGTTTTGCGCTCTGCTGGCGATAATTCTGATATTCCTCTTTCTGTTCCCCTATACTGTCTACCCGTGGAGCCTGTCCTGGTTCCGCGAAAAACCTGTCCATATCGATCCCAATGCACCGCTGCCCAGCGCGACTTTCGTCTTCTCCGCCTATAATGAAGCGCGGGCCCTGCCGGGAAAGATCGAGAACCTGCGAGCGATCAAGGCGATGCACCCCGATATCGAGATCATCGCCTATTCGGATTGCAGCGCGGACAATACGCTCGACATCCTCAAGGCCAATGATGACATCATCCATGTAATGAGCGGCACCGAAAGAGCCGGCAAAGCCACCGGCATGCGCCACATGGTGGCAAAGGCCAAAGGCGAAGTCGTCGTGTTCACCGATGCCAATGTCATTCTTGACCCCCAGTCCATCACGCCTCTTCTGCGCTATTTCACCGACCCTTCGATCGGCGGGGTGGCGGGCACGCTGAAATATATCAACGAAGATGCCAGTTCGACGGCAAAGGTAGGCGGCCTCTATTGGCGCCTGGAAGAAATGATCAAGCGGCTGGAATCGCGCTCCGGGTCCATCATGGGCGCCGATGGCTCGATCTTTGCAACGCGGCGGTCGCTTTATCCGGTCGTGCCTGCGCATCTGCTGGATGATATGGTCACATCGATGAGCGTTACGTTTCACGGCAAGCGCCTGATCCATGCCACCGATGTGATCGCTTATGAAAAGAACGCTACGTCATCGAGCGATGAATTCCGGCGCAAGCGGCGCATCGCATGTCGCGCGTTCAACACGCACCGCCACCTTTGGTCGAGCATTTGCCAACATTACAATGGGCGCGACATCTACAAGTATGTCGCCCACAAATACATCCGCTGGCTTGGGCTTCCTGTGCTTGGGCTCAGCCTTGCCTTCCTGATGACCGCGCTGGTTCTGGCCGGGCAATATGCCTGGGCGGGCTTCGTGGCGGCCCTGACCATTGTCGCCATTGTTTTGGGCATGATGGATATCCCGCTGTTTCGCAGCGGTTATCAGATCTTTCTGTCCATCGTGGCCACTTTCTATGGCGTCATGGACTCGCTGCAGGGCAAGACCTATCAGACCTGGGCCCCCGCTGCGTCGCGCGATTAGGCTTAGAGCCGGATTCGAAAGTTTTTCATGCCCAGCAATAGGTTGCGGTTCTGCGGCTGACCATGCGGATGGAAGCGATGGTGGCCCATGCGGTTGAAG
>NZ_JAAZQL010000011.1 GCF_012275515.1 Novosphingobium sp. SG707 | reverse complement strand
CATCTGACGCATGACTGTCCTCCTTACCCTGCCCCAAACCCCATGGGCTTTCCCCCATGGGCGGGGGTGGGCGGCGAAATGCGACCAGCCGGGCGGGACCAGGGAGGCGGGCCGCATCCGTCAGGACCGCAACGCAGTGGAGGAGCCGGCCCTAAGCCGGCTTGCGGCACGCCGGGGCACGCCCAGAAGGGAGCGCCGGCCACAAGCTCTGATGCGCGGGTTGGATACCGCAGTTCCGAGTATGCGTCCGGGGCTGATCCGTTCTTACTGCGGGCGTCGGCGAAGCCGGCCACAAAACGTCCGTCGGATGTTCCCCTGCCGATGATCCCACCCCCGCCTGTACGCGGGGTCTCTGGCAAAGTTCAAGTCGGCTGAACCCGGCGGGCGGCTGCCCACATGAAGCCGACCAGTTCCCTTGCAACTGCGGTACACACTACAGTGCTTTTCTTGCCTCTGGCCATGAGAGCACGGTAGCGAGCGGACAGGCGGCTCTGGGCCTTCCAGGCGATCTCACGCACAGCAGGGACCGTTTTCTCCAGCAGATAGAGCTTTCTCGCCCCCACTTTGGGTGCATAGCGGTAGCTCCAGGCACTCTCGACCAGCAACTGACGCATTCGGGTATTACCAGCCTTGGTGATGCCTCCCCGCCTTACCGTATCGCCCGTGGACCGTTCGCTGGGCACCAACCCAATGTAGGCCATAAGTTGCCGAGGATTATCGAAGCGACGCATGTCGCCGATTTCTGTCACGAAAGTGACGGCTACAATGAGATCAATGCCCCTCAATGCTTGCAGGGCGCGCACGACCGGCTCCAATTCCCACTGAGGGAGGAACTCTTCGATCGCCTTCTCAAGGCGGGCAACGCGCTCTTTCGCCACACGCACAGCATCAACCATTTCCTGCAGTGCAATTTGATGTGCAGGGTGATCAAACCGTTGCTCTTGCAGCCATTTGAGATGCCTCGCCCCCCATGTCTTTTTGCCGGGATAGCTCAAGCCATGCTTCAGCAGCAATGCGCTGACCTGCTGGCGATGCACGCGCAAAATTTCGACACCGGCGGTGCGAGCCCGTATCAGATCGCGTACCGCTTCATGGCTTTCATCTGGTACCCAGACTGCCGTCAGCTCGCCAGCGCGTAATAACTTCGCCAGTTCAATCGCATCGCGCCGGTTCGTTTTTACCCGGTCACCGGCACGTTTGGGAATGAGTGAAGGGGCAATTACCGTGCATGGATAGCCCATGGATGTAATCTGCCGGTACAAGCCATAGCCTGTCGGGCCCGCCTCATAGCAAAAATGCATCTGCTGATGTCGACTTGCCAAACGCTGCACCATTCGTCGCATCGCCTCGGGCGTGGCGGGCAACTCGCCCAAATAGCGGACCTCCCCTCCACGCTCCCCATCCGCAACCGCCACAGCATTGCGCGCTTTTGCGACATCGATTCCGACGAAGACCTCTGTAGAATGTCCCACGGCTCGTCCTCCTGTGATGAGGATCGACTCGGCCCTTCCGAGAAACCCTCGGATGCGCAGTGTAGGGCGAGCTACTCAGCGCGTAGACGGACATACGGTCTTACGACTGAAAACCTGAAACCCGTTCGCATCGGCCCCGTGCGCATGAAACACATTCTTTGCGATATCCAATCCGATCGTGCTAATCTCCGACATGGACGCCTCCTCAAGTGGTGTTCAACACCTCCACTATGGCACATCAATGCCGTCGGGGGGCGTCCACCCCATCAAGTCCATACAGGAACGTCGACAGCGTGCCTGTCTCCAGCACCACGCGCGCCAGCTCGGTGCAATGCCTGTTGAGCCATTTGGCCAAGACGTCGGGATCACTCGCGACAACATCGCGACGTAAAACCTTGCCCTCGACATCGACCACACAAATATGCGTCGTCCTGTCACTCACGTCCAATCCTGCATAAATCGCCATCGGTCACCCTCCTGCATTGAAGCGCCAAGGCGACTTCGTACCATGCACGAGGGTGGCTAAATCAATTACGCGGTGTCCCAGTCCTGGAAGACTGGATGCCGCCGCTCGTCCCCTTATGCCTCTATTATCCCACCAGACGTAATCCCTCGGCCGCGTTCAAGGCATTGATCGACATGGCGCGGCAATCAGCCGGATGATCATTTGTGGAGGCTGATCCAGGCGGGAATGGTCTGCTTTGGTCGGCTGCTTCCGGTTCGCCGTGATGGGAATTGCCGCCTCTAAACCGGAAGTTCGTACCCGCTTTTGAGATCATCGATTCTTGCCGTTCATTCACCCGCTGCGGCAAAGGTCGATAGATCTGACCGGGGACGTTCCTTCCCTTCCCACGTGGACCGATCAACGTCGGCTCGAGGCAAAAGCCGACGTTCACGCGTTCGGCGGCGCTATGCCTTGGAACAATTTAGATTGAACCGATTGTGGAGCGGCAGGTTCCAAGTTCAAAATTGAGCCAGGCTGCCGTTCAGCCGGCCCACCGTCGGCGCCATCCTGCCTCGTCACCATGAAAGGCGGACGCTCATGGTCCCGTTTATGCCCTCGCCAATGTTGGTCTGGGTCCAGTATTTGGCGTTGAACAGATTGTTGACGTTGCCGGTGAAAGTCACCTTGCGTCCATCGAGCACCGTGTCGAACTGGAAGCCCGCGTTCGCCGTAGTATAAGCGGGAACGTAGAGGCTGTTGCTGTCATTGGTGGGTGCTTTGCCACCATGGCGGACATTGCCGTGCAGGCTGAGGCCGGGAATGGCGGGAACATGATATTCGGCATTGCCGGTGAGTTGCCATCTGGCCGCGCCTGCCGGCACGTTGCCGCGCAGATCCTCGTTGCCGGCTGACACATTACGAATGCTCGGATCGAGATAAACGACGCCAGCCCCAAGCTTGAGATCGTCGCTGAGCCGATAGATCCCGATCGCCTCGCCCCCCTTGTACAGCGTCAGGCCGTCCTGCGTCAGCCGGCGCGCGCCATCGACGATCCGATCGATCGTGGCGGCGCGCTCGATCCGAAAACCTGCCAACGTCAGACTCAACCTCTGATGCTCATATTTGGCGCCGACTTCATATTGGCGGCTGAGCGTCGCTTTCAGCACCTCGCCCGCATTGGCATATCCGCCGCCGACCCGGCTGCCCGGCTCCATCGCCTCGACATAACTGCCATAGATCGAGACATAGGGCGCGGGTTTGTAGATCAGCGCGAGCGTCGGCGTCACCGCCGATGTCTGATAACCGGAATCGACCGACGCATCCCCGTCCAGATCAAACAGCCTGTATTGCGTGTAGCGCGCACCGAGCATCACCTGGAGATGCTCGCCAAGATACAGCGTGTCACTCAGGAACAAGGCTTTCTGCCGCTCCCGTGTCGGCCAGCCATCGGTTCCGAAGCTGATCGGACGCGTCACACGGAACGGTTGATCCTGGTAGATGTTACCATTGAAGTCGTTGCCCCAGTAATAATCCTTGTCGCTATAGCCAAAGGCGCTGTCCGTGAGCTGGAAGGATGCCCCCGCCACGATCTCATGCCGGATCGGGCCGGTCACGACGTTGCCCTGCATGATCGCTTGCACGAAATGGTTCTTATCCAGCTCGGCAAAATTATAGGCATAGCCATCATAGTCGCCTGCTGGGTTGCGCATATAGACGAACATCTTGTTCGAGCGATGAAATTTGCTCGTGAAGCCATAGGTCAGCCGTGCGGACCAGCCATCGGCAAACGTCCAGTCGAACCCGGTAGCCGTAGCCAGCGTCCGCGCCTTGTAATAGCTGTTGGCAACGTTGAGCTTGGAATAATCATAGGTCGGGCGGGGCAATTCGCTCCCGACATACTCCGCCCAGTAGAACTGGAACGGCTCATGCTGAAGATTGCTGTCCTCATATGTCGCGGTGGCGTGCCATTTGAGGTTAGGGTTGATCGCATAGTCCAGCGCCAGCGATCCGACCAGCCGGTTCACCCCGGCCTGATTGTAGGCGGCCCCCTTTTCTCCGCCCAAATTGACCCGATAGCCAAGGCTTCCGTCTCGGGTGAGCGGGCCACTCGCATCAGCCCGCGCATAAAGGACGCTGTTGGTGCGGTAGCCGACCTCGGTCGTCAGCATCGGCTCGCTGGTCGGCCGCTTGGTGCGATAGCTGATCACTCCGCCCGGAGTGCCGAAGCCGTACATGAAGCCGGTCAGGCCCTTCAACGCAGTGACGCTGGCGATCGGCTCCAGCGGGAAGTCGCCGCCCCAGTACAGCAGCAACGGTACATCATCGATATAATAGTTGCGCACGCCCAGCCCGCGAATCTGAGTACCCCACCAGTTGGTCGATCCCGCCGGTGCCGAGGAGAAAACAGACGGATCGTTGGCAAAGATCTGCGCGACGCTGTTGGCCTGCCGCCGGGCAATGTCCTCTGCATCGACGACCGTCAGGGAATAGGGCGTGTCCAGTAAGACTTTCGAGCCCATCGCGCCATTCTCGCCGATCCTGTTCTGGCCTTCATCTGGCTTGACGCCGGCGACGATGATCTCCTCATCGACACGCCTCTTATTCGCTGTCTGTTTGACCTCCTGCGCAGAGGCAGTGGAATAAGCAGTACCTCCCGTCAGCATCGTGGCGAACAAGAACGACAGGAAGAATTTACGCGTCATGGAAGGCCCTCTTCATTATGGCAGGCCTCCTAAGTATAACGCTATTGCGAGTCAATCGCATTTAAAGTGTGGCGAGGATTTATATCAAACTGCGCGGTGACTGACTCACGGGGGATGCCCAAGACCGTGGAAATCTGACTCAACGGCGCCGGCAGATTGGAGATCGGCACCATGGGTACAGCGATTGGTCTACGGGACGATTTTGACGGTGCGTCACTGCGCCGATTGGCGCGGACGACCAAGCACGCGAACCCAGCGCGCCGTCTTCTGGCTCTATCGGTGGTATCGGACTTCAGATTGGGCAGGACTGGGTATTCCGGTTCAATGCCCGTGGCCCCGCCGGCTTGCTTGATGGAAAGGGACCCCGGGGCCTTTCGCGACTCAACAATGCTCAGCGCCAGGCATTAGTCGATATTGTCAAGCGCGGCCCGTTCCCGGCAGTCCATGGCGTCGTGTGTTGGCGCCTGATCGATCTGGTCCGGTACCCGCGAACTTGTCGAAGCATGGTATCCGGAGAAGGCACAAGCCAAGTTTGCCGAACGCATCCAGGCGAACCTTGAGCGATTCCACGATGGCGAGTTGCGCCGCCCCAAGGGCCTGATCGTTCGCCAACTGAAGCAACGCTGGGGCTCGATGTCGCCAGGCGCGCGTGTGATGCTGAACCGCCGCCTGATCGAAGCCCCCCTTGACGCCATCGACTACGTGATCACGCACGAGCTTTGCCACGTGACCGAACCCCATCATGGTGCGACTTTTTTCGAATTGCTGGGGAAGGTGATGCCCGACTGGAGGCGGCGAAAACAGAGACGTGAGCGAGCCATGGCTTGATCCGCCCCATTTCTAGTCGTTCACCCGGACCGGGGCGGTGGTTCGAACCGATCGTCTGTTTATGTTCCAGCAGGTGGACCAAGGTATCCGACCCATAGCAGATGCCTTGAAATACCGCCTCAGACACCTACGTTTGGCACTCATGGGCAAAGAGTGCTAGCTGAGCAAAAGGGACGAAGTCCGAAGGGAGAAGTATGTCAGAGGGAGATGCCCCGGCGAGAATAGCCGTAAAATTCATAAAGGATGAACCATCTGAAACTGATTTCTTCGGATCGCACAGTCGCGTTTCTTCAGCTATTGCCGACGTCATTGGGGAAGACAACGGCATTAACGTGGTTGGCCTACTTGGCCCTTGGGGCAGCGGAAAGAGTACGGTTGTCAACCAAATCCAAAAGAAACTTGGAACGACGTGCGATAACATCCATTTTTTCAGTTATGATGCCTGGCTCTATCAGAACGACCCTCCGCGCCGCTCGTTTCTCGAAGCACTGATTCAAGATCTGGCTCACAATGCCCTGTCTGATGAAGGGCAATGGCAAGACCGTCTAGCCGATCTGTCGGGTCGTTCCGAAGAAACTGTCACAGAAACCAGTCGCAAACTGTCGTTGACCGGAAAATGGATAATTGGCTCCCTTGCCCTCGTTCCAATTGGAACTGTAGTGCTTGGGCGCGCGCTCGATCCTAAAAATATCGCGGATGCACCGTG
The DNA here is from genome assembly GCF_012275515.1 of Novosphingobium sp. SG707. Lineage (GTDB taxonomy): Bacteria > Pseudomonadota > Alphaproteobacteria > Sphingomonadales > Sphingomonadaceae > Novosphingobium. Next base: position 137,441 of record NZ_JAAZQL010000011.1, on the reverse strand, counting down.
GATGATGATGGGGGGGATTGCCCTAACCATCGCGCCGGTCATCATGGCTGCGCTCTTCTATCTTAGCTGGAGACCATGGCGGCAAAGCTGGTTCAAGGGCTATTTCAAGAGCGTGTTCTGGACTCGCCATCGTGACAAATACGCCAAACAGTCAATCTTCGCGCTGTTGACAAACCAATCGGTTGAACGCGCGGAGAAGAAAACAAAGATCAGCCCAGAGCCTTCCGTTACAGAATTCCGGACTGTTTTTCGCGATGTTCTGAAGAGCCTGCGCGCCAAGCGGGAACGATTAGTAATAGTCATTGACAATCTGGATCGGCTTGCAGAGTCTGAAGCTGTTGAGCTCTGGGCTACAATCCGGAGCCTTTTCCTCGGAAGCGAATTGAACGGCCCGCAACGTGCCGAATTGACCCTACCTTCAATAATCCTGCCTATTGATGAAGGTTCCGTGCAGCGCATGTTTCGCGCCTCAGGGCACGGTAATGAGGCGAGTGACCTGGCTCGTTCGTTTTTAGATAAAACCTTCGATGTGTCTTTTTACATCAACGACCCAGTCATGTCTGACTGGCGTGCGTTCTTGAAGGAAAAATTGGAACAGGCCTTTGGCGACGCTGCAACCGACGAACGCGTATATTGGACGACCAAGCTTGTAGAAGAATATGCGGCTAGCGGCACAACAATGGGCAGAGTTACGCCACGATCGCTGGTAAAGGTGGTCAATGCGGTAGGGGTTTTGGTCAAGCAATGGGATGACGGCTCGATCAATTTTCTATCAATGGTGTTCTTCGCGCTGTACTGAGCCCAGATTGGCGCGAACCCAAGGGAGTTCGTAAACAGCGATTGGCCAACCGCGGAAGCTGCTGTCCCCAGTTGGCAACGCGATGTCGTTGCCCTTCACTATGGAGTTCCTCGCGACAAAGCGTTTCAAGCACTTCTGCAAGAGCCGCTTCGGTTGTCGATTGCTGGAATGGACGAGGCCGAGTTTTCGCAGTTGGTGCAGGTCGTTGGATTTGGGCCAGTTTTTGAGGAGGTTATTGCCAGCCCTCCGGGGGGGGCCAATGGCACTGGTCCGCAACCGGACTTTGTAGCAAATGCCGCATTGCTGGTTTCGCGCTCCAGTTCAAATGATCAAATTTGGGCGAAAAGAGGGATGCATAGGCTGGCATCGACTTGGTGCGACTGTGCACAGTTTGATACCTTCCGTGCCGACTTTGCGAGCATCGTTCAGGCGTTAGCGCCCTTCACGTCCGGACCACTCTTTGTCCAGGCCTGTGTGGCGCAGCTTGGGACGTCGCTGTCGAAATCTCCCATGACGGAGGATATTGCGAAAAGCGCGGCTGCGGCTCTTAAAGCCATTCGAGACGCCGCGCAGCTAACTGGTCAGCAAGCTCCGTTGGTCCAACTGACGCTCGACTACCCCGCTTTGTTTGCACTTCTTGACGAAATTCCGGCCAGTTTTCGGCCAATGCTGCAATCGAATAAGAGTGCGAGCGAGTTCGTGTCGGCCCTTACCACGCGGCTCGGAAATGAGAACGATTCCGAGGGCGTTGCTGCGGCAACCCGCGCCTTGGCTTCAAACACCACTATTCAGTTCAAGGACAAGGCCAAGCCCAATTGGGATACCTTGGCAGCGGCTGCCTTCAACGTGATATCTGCCAACGCCGCCTCATTCCACGCTACCGGGCCCTCGATAGACGTTCTTGGCATTCTCCACGGCAAGAACCAAATTGCGAAATCGCACGTCCAACAATTATTCGATCAAGGACAATTGGCGAACCGTCTTAATGAAGCTGACCAAGGCAAAAAGGGGCAGCAGCTTGCTGACATTGCCGCTTTGATGTTCCTGAGAGGGTCAGATTTCGCCGGTCCAAACGGCAAGAGCTGGGAGCAAGTTCTGACCGAGAGCAAAGAATTTGATGTCCAATTCAAAAATGCACTGAACTGGTATATCTGGGGAAATCCGACAACATACGTTCATCAATCACTCAAAACCCGGCCGTCGCTGAAGCCTGTGATCGCCGCGTTGGTGAAGCGGGATATAGCTGACAACGGCGGAATTGGGTTGACGACCGATCATCTGCTGAAAAACATCGAGGCGCTAAATAGCCTCATTGGTACTGAACCGGTCAACATTGCACTGGCGAAAGCCGCAGCAAGGTCGGATTTATGGTCAACAATCGAGGCGATGAAGGATGGTCGCCCTTACGACGATGCCGTCACAACTCTCGCTAACGTGGATGCTGTGGATCGGGCCAAGCTAATCGAAAACGTCAAGGTGCGTCTTGTTGGAAAGGATGCATCGACATGGACAGAAGCGTTGGCAGATGGCGGTGCCCCATATAATCTCGCTGAAATCTTCGGCGAGACACTCGGTCAGAATGACGTGCTTGGTGACGGCCTTAGGGCTGCGGTACACGATGCTCTTCCTCACCTCCCCCAGTCGAACGAAGGTGCAAGGCAGCGTTGGTTCTATCTCTCTAAGTTTGTCTCTCGTGATATTCGGACAATGCTTTTCAAGAATCTGCGTGACAAGATTCAGTCTGGAAGCGAATTCAGCGAGCTACCGGAACTTATGAGGGCGGGCGGCGGAGATGTCTTGGATATAGGAAAATTCGACGAGTTCGCCGACAAGACGACGCGGCATTTAACCATCCCACTTCTTTATTCCGAAATAGGGCTGGTTTACGTCTCTGAGAACATCGAGATGTTTTCGCTCTGCTTGTCAGCTAGCGACGATGACAGCAAAAATGTAATGCGTGAAACCTTAGATAAGGTTGCAGCAGAGTTCGGCGAGATCGAACCCGAAGCAGCTAGCATTGTAGCAAAAGCTTTCTCAACGGCTTTGGATCATCCAAAATTGACATCGTAGACTACAAAATGGAAGCCTGATTAGCGCACTTTGTTTATGGCAGCTTACCTCTATTGGCCGCCAAAAGCGGACAGTCGGGACTGTCCCCAACCATGGTCATTACCGGCACCGCGCCATACCGATGCGAATCGATCACGGCCCGAACACGGCTTGTCCAAATCTACTGGTCAGATGCCCGGCTACTGACCCGACGTAGTTCCGTTGCCGCCATGCGGTCGGGCTATGATAGACACCTACCGCCTTCCAATAACTGCCGGTTGATCGCAGAGCCGTCAGAAACACCCAGCGCGCCGCCTCGGCATTGAAACAGGGATCAAAGCGCAGCCAATGGCGAACATGGGCTTCGGGGCGTCCGATCAACGTGGCGATGCGTGCCGCCCACCAGGTATTGATCTGCAAGGGACCAAGGTCATACGAGCCATTGGTGTTGGCGACCTCGGCGCCAATCCAGCCGGCCTCCTGATCGCGCAACCCCCAGAGGGTCTTTTCGAGCCAGGGCTGGCCGAGGGATGCCTGATGGATACACGAGCCGATAAGGCGCTCTTCATCGGTGTCTTTTGCTCTCGCCTGCGCAGAGGAAGGCAGGATCATCAGACTGCACATGACTGCACAAAAGGCTACCCAAACGCTTCGCATCATATCAGCCTCCCGTGTGTTGTCTCCGGCAGGACCTGATTGGTCGGCGGAGCAAGCGTCGGCAGCGATCCGTCGGTGAGCAAAGCGAGAAGCGCTCTGCCAGCAATGATCTGCACCACGCTGCCATCGGTAATCACGGCGCGACTTTGTGGGCAAGTCCGCCCGGTGTGAACGAACAGGCCCCGGTGCCCATTGACGCGACACAGGTTTTCGAAAGCGGCGACATGCTCTGGCTGCATCGTGTCGACATAGCGCTTCGCCTGAATGAGCCAGACGCTGCCATCGATCACTACCTCCCCATCAACCCCTTCGCCGCCGGCAGAGCGATGTTTTCGGGTCACCTTGTGACCGCACCGTTCGAGGCTCTCCATCAAGAGTTCCTCGAATGCGAGAGGATCCATGGCTCTCAACCGGGCATACCGAAATTGCGGCGGCTGGCGCCGATCAGCCCCCCGCAATTGCCCGGCGATCACCCTCGCCTGCCGCCGCCTCCAGCTATGGTGCACAGGCCCCATGTGGCGACGGAACGCAAAAGCCAGCAGAACAAGAAAGAGCGCTGAAATTCCAAAAAACATGGAATCGTATCCTTATCGTTCGGGACCTCGGGTGGGTTCGGGTTGAGGAACCGGTGCCTCCGTGGACCGGGATAGCTCTGCAGCCGTTGTATCGCGACCCACCCGAGCACGATCAAGGATGCCTTCAAGAAATCGGTCAAGCACCAGCGCGACGCTGCGCGCGCCTTCGGCCAGATGTTCACCCGCGCTGCGGGGCGGGCGCTCACGGCGATCGAGTTGCCGTGTCAGCGCCCGGTCACGCCGCTCTGCCCGCACGCGCTCCTGCTCGGCCTTCAAATGCGCCAGATGCGTTCCTTGGCGGCGCGAAAAGGCATCAACACGATCAGCCTTCATTCGCCCCAGCCCTTCCGATGAAGATGTCTTCTCGCCCGACTGGTGCTCGAGTTTACTGACCAGCGCCTCGACGTTGTTGGTCCAAAGCCTTGCCCCGAACTGGGCTCGGGTGATGGCCGTGTAAAAATTCTGCGCGTTGACCAAAGGCGATTCAGCTGGCGCCAAAACGAAGACACGAGGATAGGTCTTGGACTGCGCCGAATACACGGTTTCGGCATAACCGTGGTCCCAGGTCTTATGCTCGGACAAGTCCACCTGCTGCACGCGGCTATCCCGATCCCAGCGAATGGTCGCCAGCGCCCCATCCAATTTTTCCACCGTTCCTCGCTCGGCGTTGCGAAGATCAAGTTCACGATTGACGAGGCGCCACTGGATGCGATCTCCTACCGCCAGATCGCGATTTTCAGGGTTGAACACATTGATGTGTCGCGCCCGGGCGGTCTGCGGATCCCAGCGTATCGTGCGGCCATTCTCGTCAACCAGCCGCACGACCTGACGACCACTGGCCTCCCGGCCCAATCCCACCACGCGATAGTCGGAATGCCGAGCAACACCGAGAGCAGCAATCTCGCGGTCGAAGCGGAGAACCTGACCTACCCGATAGAAGCGAGCCATATGCTTCTCGATATCGGTCATTCCCGCTGATGCGAGGATGGACAATCGGCTGTCCTCGGCGGCCAGTCCGCTCTCGCTCTTCAACGCCTCACGGATCTTGCTGTTGACGATCAACCGCGTTGCATTGTCGAGGACCAGAATATTGGTGCCAGCTCGCGAATCCGGTTTGAGCCTGATCCAGGCATTGACGACCTGCCCGGCCATTTTCTCATTGTCGGTAACGGTGCTGACGCTGTCGAGCCTGGCCAGAGCCTCGGCAAAATTTCCTGCCCGTGCCTGCGCAACAGCCGCTTTGATCAACTTTGTTTCCTGCCGAACGGCCTCGGTCAATTCGACCGTCGGCATCCCCAACCGGCGCATCAGCCAGAAGGGCTTGCCCTGCTCGATCGCCCCAGTCTGTTTCTCATCGCCGAGCAGGAGCAGTCGTGCGCCCGTGGCCCGGCTGATGTCCAGTAACCGCCGGGCCTGACGGTTCCCCAATTGCCCTGCCTCATCAAGCACCAGAACATGGCGATCAGTGATTCCCTGCCCGCCGCGTGCGACAAAGCTCGCAACGGTGTGGGACTGGATATTCGCCTTTGCGCCTAGTTCGGCAGCGGCAGACGATGTAGGGGCTAAGGCTATCAGAGTGGTCCCCGGCTCCGCAGCCTCACCCAGCACTCTTACCAGCGTCGATTTACCGGAGCCTGCAACCCCGTGGATGGCGGTGATGCGATCCCGCGTCAGCGCCGTCTCGACCAGAGCGCGTTGCTGCTGACCGTTAAGATTGGCCTCTTCGAGGACAGCGAGCAAGCGATCACTCGAGGCAATCGGTCGGGCATCATCAAGCCCCAGCGCAATATGCTGGGTAAGCGCCAGTTCCCGCCGCCAGGATTTGCGGGAGGTGCGCCCACGCGTCAAAACCTTGTCGCCGGTCTGCTCATGGGTGGGCAGCAGCTTGCGTACCGCTTCATGTTCTTCGACCCGGGGACGGATGTCATCAAGCCGAACTTCACCGACATGGGCGGCAAGACCGGTCCGCAGAATATCGCCCAGATTGTTGACCGCCTCGGTGATTTCCAATTGCCGCAGGCCGAACAGAGCCGCCCGTGACGCCTCCCGCTGCGTGGGAGGCAAATGCTGCCCCTGGCGCTCCTGGCTCGATGCGGCAATAGCTCGAAGCGCTTCGAGACGATCCCCTGCCCGCTGATGCCATTGGGCGGTAAGTTCCTCCTCGCCAACTTTCACCTTGGCCTTACGGGTGGCATAGAAGGATGCGCGCTGCGCCTTCTGGCCCACCAGACCATGTTCACGCGCGTGCTCCTCGATCGCTTCGGCCCGCCGCGAGAACCGCTCGATCAGTTCGCCCGGCATGCCGCGTATCTCGAACAATCCTGAGCGCGGATCGGTGTCGATTTCATAGCCCTGCTCTCGCAGACCAAACGCCAGAGCATTGCGATAGATCTGGCCGGCGACGCGCTGCTCTCCATACATGACCCTGCTTTCGAGGCTCGCCATGCGATCCCCATTTTCATGGTTGGTCATGTTGAGGACCACGAGATGGGTATGGAGATGAGGGTCGAGCTCCCTGCTGCCATGTTCGGTAAAACGCGCGACTAGAATGCGCCCCGTCGTTTCGTAGAGGACCTTGCCTTCCTCCCGCCTTCGCAGTTGGGCCTGCTCTTCGAGATAAGAGATGGCCGCCGTGACCGCCACCTCATGGGCATCGAGCACGCGGCTATCGCCAGCCACCAGCGCCATGATCGAAACCGATTTGGGAGCATTGACCGCAAAGTCCCAGCCGGGATGATGGTGGATGGTCCCATCAGAGCGGCGACGGCCCAACTGCTGGTCATCAACCTTACCGGCCAGAAGTTCCCGCAGCACCTTGGCATCGACCGGGCCGGACAGGCCAAGGTCGCTGGCGAGCTTGCCACCCCATTCCGAAGGCTCATTGTCACCCTTGGTGTAATAGTCTCCGACCGTATAGTAGCGGGCGATATTGGCCGGTTGCCCATGAAGACGCTGAGGCTGAATCATGCGGGCCTCGCCGGTTCACGCGGTCCATCATCGCGGCCATGCTGGACAAGATCGGACTGTATCTGCCCCTGCTTGCCGGCGAGGATCGACCAGAGGATGCGCGCGGGAGCTGGAAGCTCGGCACCCTCTTCGTTGAGCAAGATGTCCTCCACCCGTTGGGGATCGACCTCAGCCGACAGAGGCTGAAACAGGTCAGTCTGGGGTGGCGGTGGCGCGGGTTCTTTTGGCGGCTTTGGTGGTTTTCGGGATGGCTTGTCGGCAACAATGACCTCAGGCGATGACATCTGCGTCGCCTCTCTTTCCATCGCTTCGCGTACGCGCGCTTCGGCATGAGCCATCCGCACAAGCGTTCTGGCTTTGTCGATCTGGAAGGCGGGGTCGGTGCGTTCGGCGAAAGCTTCTCCCAGCGAAGGAAGATCGTTGAAGCGACTGTCGAAACGGACCACGGGGAGGTTGCGGCCAAAGCGCAGAAAGCCGACCAGATTAGGCAGGTTAGTGACCTCGGTCGGCATGACGAGGGGCCGCGTCACCTGCATCCGCGACAGATTTACCCCATCACGCATGTCATTAACGCCATAGGACATGCCTTCATTGGCCTCTACCTGTTCGACCTGGCCCAGGTTTTCCGAGACATGTTTGGCCGTCGCCGTATCATTGGCCCGCAACGCCACCCAGGTCGAACAGTAGCCGGTGATCGCGGCGGCATCCTGAATGCCATAGGTTGCCTCGAGTTGCGGATAGGACTGGAACCCCAAGATGCCGCACCCGCCATATTTGCGGGCGCGGGCAAGAAAGTCGGAGAGCGAGGGCAGTTTCTGGAGCGTAGGCAGTTCGTCGATTACGCAATAAAGGCGACGATCGCGATCAGGCGTCAGGCTCATGATCGCGCTGATGGCGATATCGAGCCAGACCGTAATCAGGGGCCGCAAAGACGGAAGCTGATCGGCTTTCACGGTGATGAAGAGCCAGCTTCCTTCATCGCCCTTCTCCACCCAGTCGCGGATCGAGAAACCATCCTCGGTATCGTCGAGGTAGCTGAAGCTGCGCATCACCGAGGCAAGTTCGGCCTGGATGCCCGCCGAGGTGCGCTCCCCCTCGGTGCTGATGAAGGCGGCCGCATCCGTCCCCGTCACGAACGTGGCCAGATCCTTGAGTTTGGAGCGCAGAAGCCGGTCGAGCAGCACCGATACATAGGTGTGCTTCTGGCGGGCCAGCTTGCGCATCACCGCGACCAATGTGCCACGCGCGGCCTTCGCCCAGAACGGATCGCCATGCTTGTCGGGAATGGTCGATTCAGCGATCTGATCGTAATGATAGTCGCGCGGCACATCGACCCAGGGCGACCAATGGGCGGTGCGCCGGTCAAGCGGATTAAGCAGCATGTCCTGCCCCTGCCGATAGAATTTTTCGACGAAGGTGCCGGCGGTATCATAGACAATGGCCCGACGGCCCGATTTGCGGATGCCATCCAGCATACCCACGATCAGGTTGGTCTTGCCCGTTCCGGGGGCACCGCAAAGCAGGATATGTTCGGGTTCGAAGGCTTCCGGAACCGGGACCGAGCCAATAATGAGCGGCCCCTTCTTCTGGCTCCAAAGCGCGCGCCGAACCTGACGGATCGTGCCGAAGCGGGCGCCGCGCAGATATTCATTGGAGCCCAGCCCCCTGCCCATCCGGGTAAAATAGAACCAGGCCCAGCCGAGCATGGCGAGTGCGAAAAGGCCCGAGATCACCGCGCCATGGAGCAGGTAGGTCTCGAAATTATGGAGGGTCTTTTTCGCCAGACTGGAGGCGACCAGCCAATCGGCTGAGGTCCAGTAAACCCGTCCATCGGGCGTATGGAATTGCACCGGATCATTGGTGCCCTCCGCCGCATCGACCTTGATCCAGGCTTCGGCCAGCTTGACCAGAACGAAGCGTTCATAAGCGCTGGATTTCTCAAGCGCATACCAGACGGTGCCGATGATCCAGATCACCAGCCCCGCCAGAAGCGTCTGATAGAAGACCTGGGTTGTCATTCGGACATTGTGAACGATGGCCTGCCCACCCCGCGTCCAGGAGCCAAGCGTGTCGTTGCGAAAGATGCTCATTGGCCACCCTCCCCGCCCAGCAGACCGCGCTCGGCAAGGATGGTTCGCGCCTGCGCCATGCCCTGTTCGAGGGCCTTGGGGGACTGCTGACCAACCGATGTCGCGAGGATGGAAAGGATCTGGATCGAGGTGGCGAGGATTTCGTCCTGCGACGTGAAAACGTATCGCCGACGCTCATCGACTGCCTGTTCCAGCAACTGCCGAACCAGACCCGACAAGGAAAGATTGGCTCCGCGAGCACGGCGCATCAAGGCTACGTGCAGCGGACCATCAAGGCGGAAATTGATCTTGGGCACGGGGAAGGCCTCCACTTGGGGAGACCCTCGCAGGAGTCATGAAGCGTTACGGAAGATATAGGCGAGCAATCAGCTTTTCAAGACAAGCTTGCCAGTATCTGGCTCTGTTCCCGGTCCATGTGAATTTCCGGAAAGACGGTTCCTGTTGGAGAACTCCCTCCCGGTCTTATTCGATGGCAATGGCGACGATGGTACAGGTACGACACGAAAAATGATTTCCTTACAGCTGGTTGATCGCCTCCGACCAAACGCTTGTGTGCGCCGTACAACGCGGCACGGAAAATCCGTCCTACGCAGCGGACAGCTTCAACAGCCTGATTTCAATGCCGGAATCTTCCGCAGCACCCGTGCGTAGGGTCCATTACAAACGGCCTCGCGCCGTGCGTTCCGCCTTTCGCAGCGCATGCGCGCTGCGCAGCCTCGTGCCGGCAGGCGCGGGGCAACCTTGCTTTGGATTGTTGGGGGCGAGCATGATGGTGGTTTGAGGAACGAAGGCCATGGTTGGGTTCTCCCGAAAGCAAAAAAAGGGCCGAGCGAAAAGCCCGGCCCTGAAGGTCGATCAGGTGATGTCGATAACGCGCTGGCACAGCGTATCAGGGTCAGAATATTGACCGAAATCGTACTGGCCCATGGAAATGATAGCCTCCCATCTCCCGCCGAAGGGACAAGGCCGATTGATCTAAAGCCGAGAGTCGGGAGGTTGCACCTCGAAGATAGAGGTTAAGGTCATCACTTGCGCTGCGCGGGATCTATGGCAGAATTGACGGTGACGGGCAGGCCATCGGGAAGGACGATGGAATATGCCAAAAATGACCGAAAGGGATCGGCTAGCCGATCTTGAAGCGCGTCAGCGCAAGCTGACCGAAGACCTCGAAGATGCCCGCCGGACGATGCGCGGGAAATATGCAGCCCTGCTGAATGACCTCCCGATCGAAAAGCTTTCGGAACGCGAGTTTCGTGAGCTTCTGACACAGGCCATCCGCGTGGGTGGAACAGCAGCGCTGGCGGCCATGAAGGGGTTACCCCCCGTGACCTGATTGCGGCTGCGGCTCTATGACGATGTCCGACAGAGGGGAGACACGAGGAACTCGCTTCTGTCGGCATCCGAACGCAGGATGATGAAGCGCTCCTCCGGGGCAAGCCAGATCACGATGAAACAGCCTCGCTCCGCAAGTCGGCGGATATTGGCAAGGCTCCCCCTGCTTCGTCCATCCCAGATCGCGAAACCACAGGATGCGTCTCCCGCCATCGCCATATCCTTGGGGATATGAAAGGCGGCGGTGCCCCTGAGCGCGGAGGAGGGAATATTGCGAACCGGCCACTTCCCGGCATTGTTGCGGGGGGCATCGCCTGAACAATAGACCGTTACGCTTTGGCTGTTGCGATCGCAAAGAATGCGTTGAACCGCGCGATCAACGCCTCTGGCATCCCCGATCAGGACGGAAAGCTGGCGATCCAGAATAGTGCCAAGACGCTCGACGACGGGTTCGGGAAGCGCTGTGATCGACAGAGATCCCGATATGAAAACGGCGGAAGTTCCTGAGGTTGAATGGGGCTTGGCGGACATGATCTGATCTCCTTGTTAGACCACTTGGCCGCCCCCTCCTCTCCTCTGATGTTGATCCGCCCTACCCTCACCAAATCATCACTCGCCCGGATCAAACCCACCCGCAGGGTGTCCCTGCGACGAGCACGGCAGAGCCGCGCGCAGGAGGCCGGACCGCCCTGGCGGATCCGCATTGCCACCGTGACGGACCCGCCTGCGGGTCCCTGAACGGGGGCAAACTCAACGCCCAAAAGAAAACGAGGGCCAGCCCGGCAAACCGGACTGGCCCTCGCTGCGCAACGTCACTGCGCCTCCCACTGCTGATCGGCCAGCGTGACATAGCGTGCCGGCACCCGCTTATCCTTCACCAGGCGCGCAAGATGCGATTGCAGCCCGGAGCCTTCGCAAACCAGCGCCTCGACGGGCCGTAATCCCACCATCTGCTCGTTGCGGACAAACCCCGCCCGCTTGCCAAGCTTGGCGCTGAGACGGAAGGTGATCAGCGTGACCTTTCGGGCCGCAGCCCATGCTGCTGCCATCGCGTCACACCCCTTGTCCTGTGCTGTGGTCGCCAGCACCATCTGCGGATGCCGGGCCTTCGCTTCATCGAGCTTACCCCAGATCAGCTTGTCATCGAACCAGCATTCCGCTCCGCCAGAGAAGATGACGATGGGGCCTTGCGGGTTATGCGCGTCAATCCGGCGCTGGCGGCGTGCGGCAAGAAAGTCGGTGGAGGCAATGACCGAGGCGGTGCGCTTGCTCGACACCAGCGATCCCTTTGGCGCCGACCACGGACGCCCGGTTTCGGCATGAAAGACCTCGGCGGCATAATCCCTCATGCAGCGCAATGCCTCGGTTGCTTCATCGAGACATTCGAGCCTGTCGCGTGCCTGCTCCAGTTCGACGCTGTGGATTTCGCTGCCGTCGGCGCAGCGCAGCAGGTCCTGTACCTCGCGCGTTGCCCTATCGGTCTGGCCCGCCCATTGGTCTGCCGCGTGGTGGAAGCTGTTGACGATCCCCCAGGCAAGGCGTTCGGCGGCAGGCTGTAACCTGGTGTCCCGCAGCACATCGAAGAGCGTCGTCACGATGAGTTCGACAGCAAGCTGCGCGGCCCTCGGATCGGGCATGTCAGTCGTCATTTCCTCCTCGGCATGCCCGATACGGATACCCTCAAGGTCGGAGGAGAAGGCAGCGTGGAAATCGTCGCTGGTCGTCGCCGTCTCCCGGGCGATAAATTCGGCGATGTCGGAAAATGCGCGGACGGAACGGTTGATCATGGTCATCGGAACCTCCTTTAGAATGGAAAGAGGTTCATCATTCGGCGCGGGCTCCGAGCGGCGGGGTCAAGGATCGCGCAGCGACCGGCGAAGCCGGCGATGGGGGCCACGATTTTTTGGGGCGGCCGCCACGGTGGCGATTGGGGCGCCATATCTGACCCGCCCCGAAAAATGGTGGGGCCCCGTCGTCCTTGAGGCCGTTGCGATCCCGTGCCAGACTTGGACTTCTTGAGAGAGATAGGAGGCTTGAGAATCGGGGGCTCGATGCCCCCGATTCTCAAAACTTTGCCTCAGCACCTGACCCTCGCGATTCCACCGGATCAGATCCGCGTCAGGACATTATGCCCCTGCTTCCGGCGGAATATAGGCAGCGAAGGGATCGCCATCGTACAGATGACCAAAGGGCGTAAACAGGAATTCACCCTTGTCACGACCGACCGCGCACAGGACGTAACGCGGTTCACCTGTTGCCGCGTCGGTGCATTCCATCAGCGCCAGATCTCCGGCCTCCGCGGCACGCAGCAGGGTCTGGAAATTGCTTCGGTGATGCTCAGGTATCGCCATGGTTTCCTCCCATGAGAATGGGGGCGCAGCCCGGCTTCGCCCCCGACAAGGCCATCGGAAAATCGAGCGGATCAGGCCGGTTGTCGCACCAGCCCCCGCTGCGGTGGGATGATTGTTTCGACCGGCGCCTGATCGGCCTTGCGGAAGGCATGGATCGGGACACCTGCTTTGCGCAGCGCCTGATAGAGATTGGCCTGAATGCCCGATCCCTCGCCCAGCACCGCTTCAACCGGTTGCAGATCAACCAGCTTGCGGTTCCGCAGAAAAGGCGCGCCGCGTCCCGAACCCGTCAGGGAATAGGTCACCAACTGTACCTCGCGACTACCCGCCCAGGACGCGACGATGGCATCGAAGCCGCGCCGCTGCGCTGTCGTTACCAGTGTCATATGCGGGATGCGTTCGAGAACTTTGTCCAACCGATCCCAGATCGGTTGCCAGTCGTGCCATTCGGCATGCCCCGAGGCGACGACAATCGGACCACGGGGACGATAGCGCTCGCGATCCGCCAGTTCCCGCGCCCGCAGGAAATCCTTGATCGCCACCTGCGTCGCGGTGCTGACTTTCGAAACCCGCGATCCTCGCGCCGCCGACCATGGCCGCCCGGAAAGCACGCGGAACATTTCAGCGGCATAATCACGCATGCATTCCACCGCATCGCGCTGCTCGGTGAGCGACTGGCAAAGGAGCTGTTTCTCTTCCAGTTCGGTGTTGAACACCTCGGAAATATCGCTGTGCCGGATCATTTCGCGCAATTCATCGGCCAACGCATCTTCCTGCTTTTCGAGCTTGCCCGCGACATAATGAAAGCTGTTGACGAAGCCCCACGCGATCTCGGCTGCGAGCGCATCAAGACGGGTGTCGGTCAGCAGATCAAAGACCGTGGCGATGATCGCGGCGCAATCGGCCTGGGCATGCAGCGGATCGGGCATGTCATGCTCGCCGGGTTCATCGCCCGGCTGGATGATCGAAAGCGGTATCGGATCGCCAAAGGCGCGCCTGAACTCAGGCGTGGCCGTCATTTCGGCGAAGAGTGCCGGCAGGTCTGTGAAGCGGCTGACGCTTCGAGATTGACTATGAGCCATGAGGAAAACCCCTTCTCGATGAAACAGGAAAAGGGGCGTGAACGCCGGATGGCGCACGCCCCTTTGGGTAAATCCGGGTCAGTGAGTCGTTTGCTGTGAACCCGGGCGAGGAACCGCGCGGATCAGAACAGCTCCGGCAATGTCGGATGCCAAAGGCGCCAAAGGCGTGCCTTCGAGCAGGTCATAGATCGCGGCGATAAGCTCGCCGCAGGTGACCCCGATCCATCGGTCATCCGGGCCATTCCGGGCGGACGCCGTAGGTACAAACATATCCCTGAAGGCGGGACTGGCCATGATGGCATCGCACAGGGTCGCAATATCAACCAGCGGGTCAAACCCGCGCAAAGAAGGAAGCAGCATGGTCTCTCTCCTCATCCGGAGAAAAGAAAAAGGGCCGGGAAGGCTTTGACACCTCACCGGCCCGGACCGAGTTTCGATCAGCCGAGGATCAGAACGGGTCTTCCTCGCCGAATGCCCCGCCGGCCTCGGTCAGTTCGCCGTTGCTGCCCACCGTGCTTTCGCCGAACCCGCCCTGATCGCGCATGCCACGATCATCATAATTGGTGCGGCTGGCTCCCATGTTCCCGCCAAAATCGGAACGCATGGTATCGCGACGCCAGGCGACCATGTAGCCGCCGTGATCGGCCGGAAAGAGCGCGACCGGCAGCGGCTCGGGCAGGCTGGGATCATCGATATTGCCGGCGAGGAAAACCTCACCGGTGCGCTTAGAAGCGGCCTCCCAAAGCGCGCCGACCTGAACCCAGCGGCGCGCGACATTGAGCGCGAGAATTTCATAGACAGGAGCCTTTTCGTTCTCGCTCTTCACCTTGCGCAGCCCAATGCGGGGAAGATCGATCGTGCGGGTGGCGATCGAGCCCGTCAGGCGGCCATTCTGATTGAAAATTTCACCGATGTTCATCGTCTTGACCTTTCGAATGTCGCTCGAAATCCATTTTCCGGCGACACAATCCCCGCCCCTTCTCTCCTCTGGTTCCTGCCATCTCCCCATGCGCCGTACGTCCGCCCGCCAGCGCACCGCTCTCCACCGGCACAGCCCCCTGCCTGCCCCACAAACCGCCGCAGCCACCCCGCAACTCCGCGCCAATCCCGAACAGAAAGAGGGCCAGGCGCAGAGCGAGGCGGCATGAAAGAGGGGATGCGCCTGATGGTGCGGCGGCAGCCGCGCAAAGGCCGAGGCAGCGGGGATGAACGGGGAGACGTTCCAATGGCATCCGCCGAAGATGGTCGAAAGCCATGGTGATCGACACACGAAAGTGCGTTCGCGGTATCACGGGCCATTAGCAGAAGGCGGCGGCCCGCACGGCGGATCAATAAAGGCTTTGATCGCAGAGACGCCGCGCGCAATCTCATCACCTGCCCCGACCAGCCGCGCAATTTGATCGAACGGCACGCAGATCAGTCGGTATGCGTCCCGGCAGCTAAACAACCTACCAATCATGAACCGGCAGAGCTTCGGCGCTATCGCCATCGCAATCGAGCAACAGAAACCGAAAGGCACGTTCGCGGCCAAAGGCCATCAGTTTCAGCAGGTCATCCGGCAATCTGGCCTGCTGGGCCTGACCCGGAAGCCGGGTGGGTACGAACCAGCCATAGACGGAGGCGGCTATATCAATCGGCCGTTCGGTTGGCGGCCAGGCTGCCCATTCATCGAGCAGCCGCGCGGTCTGAACCGTCAGATGGGCGGTCGACAGCACACAATATCGCCCCTGCTCGATCGTCTCTGCCACAACGGTCCGAGGATGCGAGGCAGGAACAAGGCGAACCCGGTCCTTGATGTAACTTTCCGAAGGATGCCGGTCGAAATAGGCGGCTATGACCTCGCCGTCGCTCAGAGCCTCGTGATCACGCTTATCCTCGATCTCACTCCACCATTCGCGGCAGAATGCCGCGATTTCCGCATCAAGGGACGCGCCATCCACCGCCACATGGAGGTTGGTACCATGCCTGTGCTCAATCGCGGCGGCATGGATGTCTATCGGCCAGGGAAGGGACGAAAGGCTCAAAGCATCCTCGCAAACACCGATCTCCCCGATCAAGGCTGCAAGGGCTGCGGCATCAAGATCATCAGGCGTTTCAAGCGCTGCGCGCGCTCTGGCAAGCAGAGCAAGGTGATCGTGGTGACTCGCACAGGCAGGCGTGGAACCAACCGGGTCAGATAGCGCCGGAACCTCTTCCACAGCATTTGACGCGGGGGTTTTCTCCCGGATGGCAGGATTTCGAGGATCCGACCAATCGATCGTCTCGACGATCCAACGGGGCACAAAGTCCCAATCGAAGGACAACGGATAATCGTCTTCGCTCGCGGCCCAGGCAGCTTCGAGGGCCTCCACCCAATTGACCACGACATAGCGCAGAGCCGACGTTCCCAGCGCGTCGAAGGATTTGCGCATGGCCAGCGCCCGAGCGATTGCGTCAGGATCGGTTGGTGGATGATCGCGCAATTCGAGGGTCGCTTCCCACAGGCAAGCGGCAGTCTCGAGATGGGATAGCGTATATTGTGCCATGGAGATAATTCCTCAGGCAGGCAGCGCAGCGCGCGAGCCCGATGACCGATGGGATCGGCGACCATCGGCCCTTCGATCCAGAAGGAGCGAAGAACAAATGCCACGCCAGGCGCTGCGCTGACCGCGCCAGAATGAAAAGGCGCGCAGATCCCGGATCAGGCCGACCGAACGGTAGCAGCCCGGCGGAGGCCCGGAATCCGCACGTTATCGTAAGCGCTGCCGACAGAAAGCTCGAGCGCCTGCAATTGCGCGGTAAACCAGGTGGTGGCCCGAACCGTGTAGGTTTCGGTGGCGAAGGGATCATCGTCGCTGAAAAAGGCGACATCGACGGTGAAGGATTGCAAAGGAATGGTCGAATGGGCGCGCATGGCGGCCTCCTTTCATGACAGATCATGACAAGGGCCATCCCGGCGCATCAGGCCGGAATGGGAAGCGAAAGGCAGGAAAAGCGGGAGAAGGACGGCGGCTTCAGAGCGCCTGTTCGAGCAGCTTCTTAGCCTTGCCTTCAAGTTCGAGGCGGCTGTCCTGATGCGGACGGGCACGCGCAACCGCCGTGATGCCCTGGACGAAGTCATAGAGGCTCTCGGGCGGGTGGCCCTCCTCGGCCAGTACGGTCTGGATGACTTTCGTCGTCTCAGCTTTGGAGAACCCTCTTCGGCGCAGAAACGTCTCGCGATCTTCATCCTTGCGCGCAACGATGCGTTCGCGCGCAGCCTTGATGCCGGTGATGAAATGCTGCGGCGAGGAATCCGCGAAATGCTCCAGCGCGGGCGCCGCCTGATGGGCAAACCGGGCGGCGGCGAATTTCGAGTGACGGATGTTCACTTCCTCGAAATTTTCCAGGCCCCACAGGCACCTGTTGGCGCATACGCCGCGCAGATAAAAAGTCGCGATGCCGAGGGTTTTCGAGCCGACCTCGCTGTTCCAGGCGTAAAACCCGCGAAAGTAGAGATCAGGTTCGCCATTGGGCAATTTGCCCGCTTCAATGGGATGGGTGTCATCGACCAAAAACACGAACACATCCCGGTCCGAGGCGTAGAGGGTCGTCGTTTCCTTGGTAATGTCGACGAACGGGTTGTAGGTCATGCTCGACCAATGGATCGTCCCAGGAACCTTCCAGCGCGTATCGCCGACGCCATCGCCCGCAAAGGCCATGATCGCCTGCACCAGTTCATGGTCCCAGATCCGGCCATAATCGGGGCCGGTCGCCGCGCGCAGTTCGGTGCGGCCGCCGTCTGTCTGCAGCAATTTCACCTGTTCGCCGCGATGGGTCATGAGGCCATGCTGAAGGTTGATCCCGGCAAGGGCGGCCGGAAGTTGGCGCAAATAGGAGGCAGGCGCGCCGACGAGGCTGGCCATCTGGCCAAAGGACCAGTTGGTCGGGGCAATCGGGCGCTCGTCACCCGGCGCCATCAGCATCAGGCGTTCGGGATTGTCGCTTTTGGCTTCAACCCGAATCGAACGGCTTTCGACGATGCGGGTGGAGGCCCGGTCAGCCCGCAGGCGCACGCTGTCATGGAGCGCGGATAGCGAGAGGAATTTCTCGTCATCAGGGCGCGAGAACCATTCGGACGACACCCGGCGGCTCATGCCTCCGCGTGACACATCGATACGATAGGGAGCCGACACGCCGGACGTGTCGCTCATGGGCTCAAGAGTCGCCATGGAAACTGTCTCCTTGAGATGCAGGGTGACAGGAACGCCATCGCTCCTGCCGCCCGCCTCACTCCCCCTCCCCCCTTTCTATCGAGGCCCGTTCGCAAATCATGACCGCGACACGTCCCGTTACTGGACCGAAGCAATCGCCCGGAGGATCTCAACCGCCTGATTAGGCGACAAAAACAGCCTCGTCTTGAAGGCGAGAACCTCGCTGAACGCGCCGCAGGACTTGAGCCAGTTGCGGCGTTCGGGAGGATAGTCGCGGATTTCGAGGCGGCGGCTGCCGTTCACCAAGGCCGTTACCAGTCTGGCTCCTTCCAGCCCGGGGATGGCCACGCCTTCCACCGCTTCGGCGCAGCGCAGCAGTTCAGCAGGTGTCAAAGCGAGAGCGTTGCCGTCCAGACCGAAGGCCTCCTGCAGCTTTCCAAGCGTGCGGGGATGGATAATCCGTCCAAGGATCGTGGTCTTCGCGCCGTCGTCGATCCGCCACACCCGGACATCGTCACTGGGCAATTTGTGCCAGACGGGCAAAAGGAGGCCGGTTGCGACATGGACGGTTTCGATCTCGACCTTGGTCAAGGCCTCCTGACACTCCGATTCCCACAGGGTCTCAAATTTATCGGGTTCGATAGAAACCCAATGACTCGCGGTCAGATCGGCCTCGCTTATACGTGAGGAACCGGTCGGTCGCTCGAGCGAGAGCATGGCAACGACACGGCCCTCCTCATCGGTGATCGACCATGAAGGCACCGCCATAGCAACGCGTCCCGACCGCGCATTGCGCAAGAAGGCAACGCCCTCGCGGTTTCCCCAGATCCGCATCAGCTGGGTCCACCTCGTCACCCGAGGTCTGAGGTGCAACTCGAGATGGAGCAATCGGGTCTCCGCGCCGGTGCGCGGATCGGTCCGCAAACACTGGTCGGTCAATGTCACGATCCTCTCGGCCCGGATCGTCTCGACGCCGACATCGAGCGTACCTGCCTCACGCGCGGCGTCGGCCCGGGCCTGGATCAAGCCCATATATTCCTCGAAGATCGCGTCCTGCACCGCGACACGCAGCGCCAACAGCCTGTTCAGCCAACGCTGAATCGGTGGCAACCGTTCGAGCAGAATGCCTTCATCATCGACCAGTTTAAGACCGGTCATTTCCTGAAACGCAGCCAGTTTGACACTGGTCAGCTTACCGCCGTGGAGCAGCCGGTACCACTGGGAGAGAGCCTCGCGTGCCAGGTCACTTTCCAGATTGTCCGATGGATCGAACATTCCCTGCCCTCCAGTCTGGCGCTGCCCGCGGGTCAGCGCGCCAAGACTGTCCAGCCGCCGCGCAATCGTCGAGATGGCACGCCGCTCACCTTTGCAATCGGTCACCACCGGGCGAAAGACCGGGGGAAAGGTCTGATTGGTGCGGTGGCTGCGGCCAAGCCCCTGGATCGCAACGTCAGCTCGCCAGCCCGGCTCGAGCAGGAAGTGGATGCGGCGTTTGTCCGCCGTTTTGCAGGATCGGTCCGCGTGATAGGAGCGGCCTGTGCCTCCGGCCGAACTGAAGACCAGGATGGGCTTGATACCATCCATGAACAGGCTGGTTTCAGCAAGATTGGCCCGGGCGCTGCGTCTCTCGATGGCCTGCCCACCATCGGGTCTGACGACAAGGCGGCGCGAGCGGCCGGTGACTTCGGCAACGCGGTCGGTGCCAAAGTGGGCGATCAGTGTATCGAGCGCGGCGGGCACCGCCGGCATGGCGCAAAGTTGCTCGATCAGTTCTTCACGCGCGGCGAGTGCTTCCTGGCTAAGCACAGGCTCGCCCAAAGCATCGACCATCGGTTCGGACCTGTCGGCGCCATCGCTCGTGCGGATCACCGCCATCTGCCGGACGGGAAAGGCATGGCGCAGATACTCGACAAGGATCTCGAGAGGCGAGACATCGAGAGACAGGTTGGCCCGTTCTTCCGCAGGCAGTTCGGCAAGCCGCCGCTCGAGAATGGCCTCGGCGGTTGTCACCAGCTGGATAACGGCGACCTGCCCCTTTGCGATTTCCTTTTCGATCTCGGGCAGCAGCGTCGGCATCTTCATGGCCACCAAAAGAGCCAGCCAAAACCGCTGTTTGGAACTTTCGAACCGGCTGAGCGCCGATCCCTTGGCGCGGGAATTGAGGGTCGCGCCCGATATGCGATCGACGATGTTTGTCGCCTTCAGCACCGATTCGAGATGCCGATGCACGATGGCCCATGCATCCGCGAAGGCATCGTAAATGGCGATCTGCTCGGAGGTGAGCTTGTGAACCAGCGGCTCATACTCGACACCAGCAAAGCTCAGAGCCCGCGCCGTGTACAGGCCCATGGCTTTAAGGTCGCGAGCCACGATTTCCAGGGCAGCCACGCCGCCTTCCTCCATGGAGGACAGGAACAGATCGCGATCCGCAAAGGCAGTGCCCGGCCCCCAAAGACCGAGACGAGAGGCATAGCTCAGGTTTTCCGGCTTCGTCGCCCCGGTGGCTGATGCATAGAGCACGCAGGCTCGCGGCAAGGCATTTTGCAGGCGAACACCGGCCAATCCCTGCTCGGAGCCGCGGGCAGAGCCAAACTCACTATCCGTGCCGGCAGCATTGCCCATCTCATGGGCCTCATCAAAAACCAGGATCCCCTCGAAATCCTCGCCGGCCCAGGCGATGATCTGCTGCAGCCGCGATTGCTTGTCATGCCGCGCGGAACGGAGGGCCGCATAGGTGAGAAACAAGATCCCGCTGGTCATGGTGATCGGGCTTCCAGGCGGAAAACTGTCGATCGGCTGGATATCGATGGGCAGCCCGCCCAGAGCCGAATGGTCTCTTCTGGCATCTTCCAGGAGGGCGGTGGAACGACTCACCCAGATAGCCTTGCGATACCCTCGGTTCCAACGGTCGAAGATGCAGGCCGCCACCGCCCTTCCCTTGCCCACACCGGTGCCATCGCCGATAAAGAAGCCGGTGCGATAGATATGGCCATCTGCCCGCTCTTCGAGACGGTCACCGGCGCTGTTGGGCAAAAACCTTCCGGGCAGATCGCGAGAAAATGCCTCGCCTGCAAGAATGACGGTTTCGAGTTGAGCATCCGACAGCGCTCTTATCGCGCAGCGCTGGAGCAATGGGCGATGCGTGGGCGCGGGCGGCGGGATCGACGCCATGGCGATCGATTCGACGAGATCATCAGGATGCGACGCCACCTCGGGGATCGCAATCCGTGCCAGACGCCACGGCGAATAGATGCCGACCGGCTCACCGGGCGCAAGGGGCGCGTCGAGGACCTGATAGGCCAGCGGTTCAGGCAGGTTACTTTCTGCTGCGATGCAGGATGGCGGCACCAGTCGACGAGACGGAGTCTTGCCGATCAAAGCGGCAGGTGATGGACGAAATGCAGGTGACGGGCGGGCGATGGTCACAGCCGTGGGCGGAGGCGGCGGATTTCCCGGCCCCAGTCTGGGCGGTATCGCCTGCACAAGGGGCAGCACTTCATCGATCGTGTCCGCCCCATAACGCTGGGGCTCACCGGCCCAACCCTTGTCGAACACCAGCAATCTTACCCCGATGGACGTTCCATGTTTGGCGTAGGGATGCCCGCAAATGGTAATTTCCGCGCGCGGCGGCACCATTTCGGTGACGGCGGTGTAGCCCAGCACAGCCGCCCCGCCGGATGCGAAATTGGGCGGCATGATCGCCACGCACCGTCCGCCCGGTGCAAGTCTGGCAAGGGCCGATCGCAGATGGCGGGCGCCGGCATGTTGATCCACGCCGCGTCCGGCGCTGCGGCTGAAAGGCGGATTGATCAGGATGAGCGTCGGGCGCGGCGTGGCCGAGAGGAGATCGTCGATATGCTCGCCATCGTGGCGGGTGACCGCCTGATCGAAGATGCGGGCGAGAAGATCGGCGCGCCTGCCATCAAACTCATTGAGCATGATGCGGGCGCCTGCGCGCCGCATATGGACGGCCATCATACCTGTGCCTGCGGACGGCTCGAGCCCGACATCATCGGGACGCGCTTGCCCGGCAAGCGCGACGAGCCAGGCGAGGCGGAGCGGCGTGCTGAATTGCTGAAATTCCACCTGATGCTCTGATCGATAGGTCTGGGTTGGCAGGGAGCGTTCGAAAGCGGTCAGCTTTGCAAAGGTGTCCGCCGGAGACGCGTCGCCGATCAACGGGCAATCGGGCGAAGCGAGCATCAGCACCTGGGCGGCTTCCAATGCGTCATAGGCATCGCGCATCGACCAGATGCCATCGGCATCGTCAGAGCCGAAGGCCTCGATCATAAGACGCTTGAGAGACTGGCGCGTTACCGTTTCGCCGCTGCGCCATCGTTGGTGGAGGGACTGCGCAACCGCATACAAACGCGACGCCGTGTCGGTTGTCGGCAACAGAACAAGTTGGGGAACATTCATAGACACCTCGGAAAGACACAATGCCCTTCACCTCTCATCGCCGCATGCACCCACCGGCATGCGAGCGCGAAGCGTTCGCAACCCTCAGAGCTGCGCTCGACAAAAACGAGGGACGGCAAGCTACAAAGCTTGCGGAGAAGGGCATGGCTGGAAATCGACCTTGGATGGCCATTGCGGCCCAGGGTCAGGTTGAAACCGGGGGCAGAAGTGTCACCTCCTGCCCCCGGGGATGGATTCACGCAGCCTGCACGAGCTCGGTGTCGTCGGCGGCGCCATCGTCCTCATCGCTCATAATCGACAGGTTCTCTGCGACCTCGCCGGCTTCATCAGCCGCCGCCATCAACAGGCCACCCTCGATCTCGGCAGAGATCATGCCGTCATTTTCAGCCTCTGCCGGAGTGAAACGCATGCCATCGGGAAGCCACGCGAGCGCGCGCTTCAGATAATTATGCTCGACGACGACATTTCCGCTGAACAGCCGCTCGGCCGATGCGGCAAGGTCATGCTTTTTCGAGCCGGCGTAGCGGGCCCGCAGTTCCACCCCGCCGATCTCTTCGAACAAGGCAAGGATACCCGGCTTGGTGAGCTTGTCGAAAAAGGTCAGCGCCGTCGGCCGCCACCAGGCTGCGACGTCGATGCCAAGCTTGCGGCCAAGATGATTGAGGAAGCCGGTACCATTGCGACCGTCGGGAACGGCATGGAGCGTGCGCGCGATGGCCCAACCGAGCCAGGCCGCCCGCGCCTCATCGTCCAGCGCGCAAAAGGCATCATATCGCTCTTCGATGGCTCTATGCGCGGCCCAGCTCCGATCCAGCGCCTCATCCAGTCTGGCCCATTCAGCAGCGGCCGATGTTTCCGGCTTAAAATCGCCAAGAAGCCGAGGCGCAGTGGATGCCCGAAGCTCGCTCGGAACGTCATAGGCCGCATAGCGGCATTCCCGGTCCACCATGATGAACGTGCCCAGATCGAGCGCGAAGGCCGGGTCACTTGCCACATGGACGGCGAGCAGTTCGGTCTTCATCATGGCCAGCATGTCGCGCAAACGCTGACTGATGGCAGGCCGATCATCCTCGGCGGTGTCGGCATCCTGCTCCCCATCGACCGGTTCTTCATCGCCGTCTTCCTCGTTGCCGTCCTTGGCGCCATCACCTTCCTCCTCGGCAACCGGCGCAACATAGAGCTGGTGATGCACATGCGGCGTTCCGTCGGCGCCCAGCATGACATAGGCCAGCGCTGAGGCCTTCTGCTCGGGGGCAACCACCGGAACCCGCTCGACGATCGCGGCCAGTTCGTCCTGAAGCGCGGTGTAGCGCGTTTCATCGTCGGCCTCGGGCTCATAATCGGCGTCCTCGCAAAGCTGCTCGATCACGGCGATTTCCTGCTCGATCTCCTGCTTGCGGTTTTCCTCCTCATCCGTCAGCGGTTCAGCAACCCCAGTGAGCGGCTCGAGCGCATAGGTCTCCATATAGGGAATGCGCTGGCCGGTAACGATGCGAACCTCGCCGATCCCTTCGCGCTGCCGGATCAGTTCAGCCTCGGCGGCAAGCCGGGCCTCGGCCAGCTCATCAAGGATATGGGTATCGATCCAACGCTCGTCGGCGGCTGTCGAGAACAGATCCGCATCCTCGACGCGCCCGCCGGCGGCGATATAGGCATCGCGGCCGACCAGCAGCGCCTTGGGATCGCTCGCGCGGTAGCTGTATCCGTTGAGCGAGCGTCTGATTTCATTAACGTTGTCGCGCGAATAGCTGTTGCGCAGCAGTTCCCAGACCGCTGTCTGGCGGCCTGTATCGGCGGTCGTCGCATAGGCCTTGGCAATATCGAGGGTGATCTCGTCACCTTCGAGCGCGTCAAAGATCGGTTCGGCCAGATTGGCGAGGCGCAGGCGCCCAAGGACGAAGCGCTCTTCAATACCGAAACGTTTGGCGATCTCGGCCGGGGTGCGGCCCTCGACTTCGAGCAGATCACGAAAGGCCCGGCATTCCTCAGCCGGGTTCATCTGCAAGCGATCAAAATTTTCAGCAAGACTGATCTCGCGCCCGTCTTTGGCGTTGGACAGGATTTGAACGGGAACCTCGTAATCGGCTGGAAGCAGGGATTTTTCGATAAGGCGGTGAATGGCATCGAGCCGGCGCCCGCCCGCCGTGATCCGATATTGCCCCTTCTTGCGCGCGACTGGCACAGCCACCAGATTCTGCAAAAGACCGTGGCTGGCGATGCTGGCTTCCAGTTCCGCATCGGCGCGGGGATCGGTCCGCTTGCGCACATTGACCGGCGATTTGGCAAGATTGGCTGCCGGTAGGAAGATGATGGACTTAGACATACCATGAACTCCGGTGTGGCGACCCGGACATCGAACCGCCTGTCTGGCCCCTCCCCCTTCCCCCTTCGATCGCGACGTTTGCGCCGTGACGCCGGGCAGCCTGCTCGCTAAAAAGCCGCAGAATCAAAAAAGCAGGAGAATTTGAATGAACAATGCCGAACTCGCCGAAGCCGTCGCCGGGGCCAATGGGCTGACCAAGGCCGACGCGCGCAAGCTGGTCGATGCCGTGTTTGGGGTGATCGCCGATGCGGCTGCCAATGGCGACGAGATCGCGCTCAGCGGTTTTGGAAAGTTCAAGGTCAAGGAAACGCCGGAGCGTGAAGGCCGCAATCCCTCGACCGGCGAGACTATCACGATCAAGGCTTCGAAGAAGCTGGGCTTCACGCCCGCCAAGGCCGTCAAGGACCGCCTCAACGGCTAATGGCTTGCGCTGCCCTGCATGATCCAGTGCAGGGCAGCGCCCATCGCATTCATCAGGCCATCTGAGATCTGGCCAGCAAAACCTCCGCCCAATCGTTGTGCGGCGCCGGCGGCCATAAGCTCTCGATTTCCAGACCTGGGCGCTGGTAAGCACGGCGCGCCTGCCGGTCAGCCTCCAGGCCCGCTGCATCGTGGTCGAACAAGAGAATGAGGCGCTCGAGCCCTTGCGGCAGCAATAGATGGCCTGCCCGTTCGGTGCCAAGCGTCGCCCAAACCGTTATGCCATGGAGTTGCATGGCCGCAAGCGCGGTTTCTATGCCTTCCGCCAGCCCCAGCAACGAGGCTGCCGGCGCAAGCTGGACCGCGCCGCGACCGGGACGCCCCAGCATCATCCGAGAGGTAGCGAGATCCCTCGCTTTCGACGCTGTTCCAGGCTCGATAAAGGTGCGGTGGACCGCCGTGATCCGATTGCCCTCCCTTACAGCTGCGATCATGGCCGGACGAAAAACGACGGCACGGCCTCGGCCCAGCGGCGTGCGCGCGTTGTAACGCAGGTCATGCCAGGGTGGCCTGAGCAGGCGGTTGGACAGATAGGCCTCCGCCAGACTTCTGGTCAGAGGAAGGGAGGCGTCCCATAGGCGTTGGGCAAGGCCGGATGTCGCCTCGATCCGCGAGGCATTCATTGATGACGAAAAAAGGCAGCTGTCCGGCAAGGGCAAATGCATCCGTCGGATCGCACGCAGCACATTGACGGTGTCGCAACCGGCAAAGCACTTGAAGAGCAAGGCACGTTCGCCGACCCGGATCGAAAGGCTGGGGTTATGGTCGTCATGCGCGGGACACAGGCATAGCCCCTGCCCGTTTCGCCAAAGGCCGCCCAGTTCCTTGACCAATTGCGCGCCATGCGAGTCGAGCAGGAGAGACCTGTCGGACATTCTGCAGCCCTCAGTCCTCGTTGACGGCGGCATCGATCAAGGCCAGGGCTGCCGCAAGTTCGCGCTGGACATCGGCAAGGGCAATCCCGAGGCGATCTGCAATGGCATCATAGAGCAGTGCATCGCGTGCATGGGCGAGAAAAACCGCCTGCCTGATCGTCGAAAGAGCTTCGATGGCCCGGCCCAATTTATCGATCCTCAAGGCCAGATTCGCCTCGATGTCCTGCCAATCGACCCGCACCCAGCCCCTGACCCAGACCGCATTTTTTGCCTCTTCGACGATTCGTTCGTCAGCATCGATCCGAAAAGGCAATGTTTCAGCCACCTTGCCTCGCGCGACCGCGATGGCAGGATGCGGCTCGCCCTCGAAGCGGCCAAGAACGGTTTCAAGACGCGATTGCAGCTCTGACCATAGCTGCGCTTTGCTGTCCGACCGTTGGGGTTGATGGGTAGCCATGGCCGCGCCAATTTCGCGCAAGAGGGTGAGCAGTTCAGAGGTGGTCATGTTCAGGGACTCCGTCGCCATGCGAGTTACGGCGGCTCCTCCCCTCTCCCCTTCATTCTGCCGCAATGCGCTAAACCGCGCCGCCCAAAGCGTGCGGCATCGCGATCAGACAATTGCGCAAGAGTGTCAAATTGCTGTAATGCAGCACAAACAATTCATTGAATTTATGTCATGATCGCTCTGGGCCTGCCCCGCGAGGCCAGGTAAATGACTTCGCCAACAGCGCTCGTCGCCCTCAGCGGTCTGGTCTCCCGGCTTAGGAGGGCGCGATGCAAACTGACCGCATTCAGCTGTTCGTAGAAAGCAACAGGGAACGATTGCAGCAATTGACTTCGCGTCAGCAGGATTGCCTGCGCCTGGTTGCCAAGGGGTATCTCACCAAGGAAATTGCGGCCATGCTCGGTATCTCGGAGAGCCGGGTCTATAAGCATGTCCTGTCCGCCTGCCGCCATCTGGGCGTGCAAAACCGCGGCGAAGCCGGCCGGGTGTTTGCCGAATGGGAGGCACAAGCCACCCCTTCTGCAGGGGGGCAGTCAATGGGCGCCCATTTTCTGGAACTTCCCAAACCGGCCGATTCAGCATTCTCTGATCCCGTCTCGAATGACACGGACGACACCATCATCGTCGACGCCCCGCCGGCTCAGCAACAGGACATACATTCCGTTGCTGTTCTCAGGCCGGCAATGCTCGATCTGGTGCCGCTCCGTCTGAACGGGAGAAAAGCCAATGATCTGAGTGCGAGTAAAACCCTCATCGTCATCGCAGCCGTAACCGTCGGTATCATTGTTACGGTCGGTTCCGCTGTATCGCTGCTTTCCGGGCTGAGCAGCCTGCTTCGCCCATAGGCCAGCCCTTCCATTATCATCCAACACAATCCGTTCCTTCAGCGGGAACGGGGAGGAGAAACCATGCGTACTCAACGCCTAGCCATTGCCCAAACAGTAGCCCAGCGGCTCTTTGCCGCAGAGACGGCCCTTGATATCGCTCTCGCCCGTATTGCGGAACTCAATGCCGCCATCCCGCTTGCCCGGCTCGATGGAGGGATATCCGCCATTGTCGGACAGGAAGCTATCCTGAGCTCTGCATCTGCCATGATGCTCGTTGCTGAAACCCGCGAAAAGATCGTCGCGACCCATGCCAATCTCAAACAGGCGAGCGACGACATCGGCCTGCGCGAAGTCAGCTATGGCGATCTGGTCAAACCGGGCAAGGTGGAACCCCTTGATGTGGGACAGCATCTGCGGGTTGCCTGATGCCTGTCAGGGTTCCCTGACACCGATTTCCATAATGGTTCAGGTTCGATATGACGAGACATGTCGCATTCCTCATCCTGCTGATCGTCAGCAGTCTTTACGCGGCCATCCGGGGTGGCCGACCCGAGCAGATCGGGGCGGCTGCTCTGTTTGGCGGTGCATCGGCAAGTGTGATGGCGGCCGATCCGACCAGAGCACACTTTCGCCAGCTCGAGACCGGAATCCTGATAATCGACATGGTGCTGCTGGCCATTTTTCTATGGCTTGCCATTCGCAGCACGCGATTCTGGCCCATATGGGTGGCCGCCCTGCTGCAGGCCGAAGTGTTCATCCATGTCGGCCAGATCGTTGTTCCAGCGGCAGGATGGAAAGCCTACATGAATGCCCTGGCGGTATGGGGGTGGGTTACGCAGATCGTCCTGATCGTCGCGACCTGGCGCCATCGTCAGCGCCTCGCACAACAAGGCAGCGATGCATCCTGGAAGGGGTGCCCAGCATCCCGGCCTCCCATACAGCGAGGTTGATCCCCCTGCCCGCGACCGTTCCGATATCGACAAAAGCGGAGTGTCCTTATGACGGTGATGCCAAACTCGAACGACGTCCAGCCCGCCAGCCTTTGGTCGGCAAGCTCACGCGCACTGGTATGCCGGGCCTTCCTGCGGGTCGAGAAGGTCATCCTCGAAAGCCTGGGGCCGCTGCTTTCCGCGAGGCAATATGTTGCACTCCTCTTCGAGGTCTATCTCGCCGAAATCGAGGGGAAGACGCTCTATCAGGCCTGTCTGTCGACCGATGAAATCGTGTCGAAGCCGCATCGCCGCTCGGCCAGACTGGCTCAACTGGGAGCGCTCACTCGCGAGCCCAGTCTCGAGGATCATCGCCGAACGGATCTCCAACTCACATGGGGCAGCCGGTCCGCCCTCGACCGCGTGATCGACACGATTGTTGCCGCGAGCGCCGAAATTGCAATCGCCTTCCGTCAAGATCGGGGAGACGAGACCGACTTGCTACGAGGCATGCCATTATGGTACCATATGCCAATCAGTACTCGATCCGGGACGATGGGCATGAATATCGCACGAGGTAAAGTCATTGCCGGTGGGCGTATCGCGCTGCCCGCAGAAATGCGCCGGGCTCTCGGCTTGCAAAATGGCGATACGGTCCTTTTTGAATTGCAGGGTGATGAGGTACGCATCCGACCGGCCAGGTCCGCGCTCAAGCGGGTTCAGGAGCGGCTAAAGGCCTTTGCCCCGAAGGAAGGGTTGGTCTCGGAGGAACTGATCGCCCAGCGACGCGTTGAGGCAGCGCGTGACCGATAGTTCCCCCAATCCTACATTTGTCCTCGATGCCTCGGCGCTGCTTTGCCTGTTGTTCGACGAACCCGGAGCTGATCGGGTTGAAGCCCGCTTGACCCGGGCCTTGGTATCGGCTGTGAATTACCATGAAGTGCTGGCCAAGCTGACGGATCGCGGCATCGAAGCAGCCGAAGCCAAAGCTATGTTGGCAGAGCTCGATATCGACGTCATCGCGGTGGATCGTGATCAGGCCGATATTGGCGGGGAGATCCATCCACTGATCCGCGGTGTCGGCTTGGGTTTGGGGGAGCGCTCTTGCCTCGCTCTGGCGCGATCACGTCAGGCCGTGGCCGTCACGGCAGATCGGCTCTGGGGAGATCTCGGCATAGGGGTTTCTATCGAGGTGGTGCGGTGAACGGCGCAATCTCCCGAATTGCAGGAATTGAGAACGAATAGATGCGCAGTGACCTCAATCATCTTCCGGCCGTCAAACAGCGCGAACTCGACCGCGTGGTCGAGATCCTGTTTCAGGGCTTTCGTGAAGCAACGCAGGAGGCGATTGGGCGCCGCAAATCAGCCCGGATCCTGAAGGTCATCCTGTTCGGCTCCTATGCCCGGGGCGATTGGGTCGATGCGCCCTTTGACGCAAACCAATATACCTCCGACTACGATATCCTTGTGATCGTCAATCAGAAGGAGCTGACGGATCGCGCGGAATATTGGGAGGAAACCGAGCAGCGGTTGTTCGACGCCTATCAAGTCGAAAAGATCATTCGGACGCCGGTGAATTTTATCGTTCATTCGCTTCAGCAGGTGAATGATGGCCTGTCCCATGGGCGGCTTCTGTTCATGGAGATCGCAAAGGACGGGGTGATCCTCTACCAGTCCGATGATCGCTTGCTGGCGGAGCCCAAGCCAAAAACTCCAAAGCAAGCTTATGATACGGCGAAAGAATATTTCGAAGATGGATTTGCAGATGCGATGAGGTGGTATGAGCTGGCGGATATATCGCTTCAAAAGACATACCATAAGAATGCCGCATATCTGCTCAATCAATCGGCTGACTGCCTCTATCGCTGCGTTCTGCTGACACTCACGTTTTACGCCCCACGAAATCCAAACATTCTCTTTTTACGAGGCCTTGCGGAAGAAATCATGCCGCAACTCTATGATGCCTGGCCTCGTGGCACTCGCGCACAACGTGCAATGTACCAGAAGCTCAAGGACGCTTACCGCAAAGGCCAGCACTCCAAGCATTTCGACATTTCTCCGGAGGAATTGAACTGGCTCCGGGAGCGGATTCAAGTGCTGGGGCAGAAAGTTCAGGAGATCTGCATCGCCCATATCGCAAAGCTCAAACAGGCAGCTGAAGTTTAAGATTGTCAGACGACCCGCGCATCTGGATGGGGGCCGTTGGCTGTGTGTTTGTTTCCGGCAACGCCATACAGTCGGTGCTGCAGGTCTATGGGCAGCAAGGGCCGACAATTCGGTCAGCCTACGGATCAGCATGAGATTTGGAAGCTGATCGGCGCATACAATTCGCAATCTTTTGCCATTTTTCGGGGTTACTCTCGACGCCAGTCCACAGCCGGGCGACCATCGGGCTGCGAAGAGATCAGATGACAGCATGCCATTTTTCTGCTATGTCGCATCGTAACGACAAGTGAGGCTGTGCCGTGACCGTGTCCTTTCTTTCTTCCCGCGATTTCAATCGTGATCCCGCGCGCGCCAAGCGTGCGGCAAAACAAGGCCCAGTCTTTGTGACCGAGCGTAGTAAGCCTGCGCTCGTCGTGCTCAGCATCGAGGAATATGAGCGTCTTGCTGGTCAGAGCCGGTCGCTTGCCGATATGCTGATGCCGGCCGAGGATCTCGACTTCCCGATGGAATTTCCCAACGCGATGCCGGGCTTTAGACCGGCTGAATTCGACTGATGTTCCTGCTCGACACCAATGTGATTTCTGAAAGCCGTAAACTGCATTCGGGCAAGGCAGACGAGAATGTGGTCCGATGGCTTCGGGCGACCTCACCGGCACAGACCTTCCTTTCCGTATTCACGGTTTTTGAACTGGAACTGGGCGTTCGGCTGAAGGAGAGACAGGATGCCGCGCAGGGTCAGGCACTACGGCGTTGGCTCGAAACCATAGTTCTGCCGGGGTTTGCCGACAGGGTGCTCGAACCCGGAGTGGGTGTCGCTCGACGGTGCGCCGCGCTGCATGTGCCAGATCCCGCCAGTGAGCGTGATGCTTGGATCGCCGCAACTGCGCTGGAGCATGGGCTTACCGTCGTGACGCGCAATATCGCGGATTTTGAACGAACAGGCGTGGCGCTGCTCAATCCTTGGGAATGACGTTGAGAGCGGACCTTTGCGACTGACCGGAATCGGGGCGAGGTAGCGGTAATCTGCCCATCGTTCATGTGGATTCAACTGGACTGAAAAGGGCGTTGTCGCTGGACGTTTGGGATGTTCGATAAGCTTTGCGCAGGCAGCTTTCTGCCATTTATTCGGTTGTAAGGTTTGTACGAAAGCGGTTGATGGCGAATCTAACAGAACATGACTGGGCGCGCGATTCCGATCCGCTGTTCACCTTCCTCGGGCTGTACCTCTCGACCTTCCAGTGGATCGAGGGAGAACTCGATCTGATCATCCTCTACGCTGCGGGGTTCGAGAACTGGGGGGACACCCAGGACCGGCTGGCCCGGATGGACAACAACGCCAAGGTTAAGGCCGCGGCCGTGGCGGCGATCGACACCGGTGCGTTTCCGCTCGTCGGGAGCATCGAGGGTTGGGAGGCCCGCGTGGAGAGCGTCGCCGCACAGCTCCACGAGGAAAGGCGCCGGCGTAACCGCATTATGCACTCGCAGTTCCTGATGGAAGGCTTGGAGCACGGTCTCCCGGCGATACGCAGCGTGCGCACGCGAGGAGAACCGGACCGGCCGTTCGACCAGGAGGAGTTGAGCAGGCCGCGGATGGATGTGATCCTCCGCGAGGTCGCGGAACTGGCGTTCGCTACGGGGATGATAACGGGGCAGCTACGCAACGCGTTGCGCTGGGATCGGACGACCTAGCCCGCGGAGTCCAACACCCGGAACCATCTCCGCGCCCCAGAGCGTCTACGCGCCCTGCTTCTCCGAACGGGTGCTATCGGCGGGCATTTCCGGAACGTGCAAATCCGCAATGGCGTCGAGCACCCTGCGTATCGTCGCCGCGCCCTGCGGCGTCTGGTCCCAGATCCGACGCAGGGTGGCATTCGCCTTTGCCCAATCTGGATCCATCCGCGCGGATTCCGACATCTTGGGCACCTTGACCCCCAGAACGCGGCACACCTGCACCACATTGGCGCTGACGGTCTTGAAGTTCCCGGAGCAGATGCGCCCGACCTGACTCGGATGCACGGACGCGAGCCGCCCGATCTCGGCATTGCTGCGCCCGCTGGCCGAATACCTGTCCGCAATTCTCCTCTGGAGGGCACTTAACTGCTTGCTTGTCGGCTTCATGCAAATTAGCATGATTATATCGATGCAAATTTGCAAGGAGTGATCGATGGACGAGATCCGATTTTATCGGGCTAGCGAGAAGCCCTTCGGCGCCTTCAGCAACCTCTACCGCCGCGAAATAGAGTTCGAGGGCGAGCTCTACCCGACGAGCGAGCACGCCTATCAGGCCGGGAAGGCACGGAAGGCCGAGGTCAAGAAGTGGCTGATGGAGGCTCCGTCGCCCTCGCTCCTGGCGATGGCGGCCCATGGCCTATACTACTGGGACGTTGCCCCCGGCTGGTCCACGAGCAAGTTCGACCGCATGAGGGCGGTGCTGCGCGCCAAGTTCACCCAGCACGCGGACCTGCGCGACCTTCTCCTCTCGACCGGCGATGCGCGGCTCATCGAGACGGCCACGGTTGACAACGAGGTCAACCGCCTCTGGGGGGAGGTCAACGGCGTCGGGCGCAACATGCTGGGCGCGATGCTGATGGAACTCCGCGCGGAACTGCGCAACGAGGCTCCGGGATTCGACGCCTACATCGTGGCAGCCGCGTGATCCCCTGACAACGGCCTCGCACCGGCGCCGAGTATCCCGCGGACGTATTCGGCGCCGCGCTTCCTGAACAGCCCGCGCGCACCGGCGTAGGCGCAGTTCTCCGCCGCCAGCCGCTGCCCGGCCACGACGCCTCCAAGGAGCGCCCCCGCCGTGAGCCGCGCCGTACCGAAACCGTTCGCGAGCACCCAGTCGATCACTCCGACGCTGACCATGTCGCCTGAACCGCAGGTGTCCAGAACCTCCGGTGCGTCGATCGCGTCGCACCAGATCGTCTGCTCGCCATCCCGCACCTCAAGGCCATCGGCTCCGTGGGTGACGATCATGATGCAGTCGTAGAGACGGTCCGCGAGCAGTCCGCCTAGGCGATCCTCGGAGAACTTGAGGATCGTCGCGATCCGAAGCGCCTCGTCGAACAAATCGTCGTGCTCGATGTCCGAAGGTTCGAAGAACACCACCGCGCCGGCCGCTCCCGCCGTCCTCATGGCCACCAGTATGCTCTCCGACAGCCGGTCCGCATAGAAGACGGCACATTGGGCGAGCATCGATTGGGCCGACGAGACTTCTTCGACACCGATGGGCTCGTACCGCGGGAACTCCTCGCTCGTCTCCGGGCACACGAAGCTGAAGTCATGCTGGCCTAGGCCGGTGTCCAGCGTCTGCGCCAGGACCGGCGAGCGCAGATCGGCGCGACGCCTAATGAAGTCCGTGATGGCACCGGCCTCCATAAACTCATCGACGAGCCGCCCACCCTCATCGTCGTCCCCCAGCAGCAAGACGGGTGCGACCTGGCGATGGAGCATGGCGAGCGAAAGCAGGACGTTGCCGCAGGATCCCCCCAACGCCTCGCCTGCGAAGTCGCCATCGGCGTAGACCCGGTCGAGCACCGTGAAACCGGTTCCGGCGACGTCGATCCGATTCTCGTTTAAATATTTCTCGGCGCTCATGTTCACCTTGTGCACTCGTTTGGCGTCACCTGTCGAGACCCAGTGACGCGAGGTCGAGGCGAATCCCCCCGGCGTCCGATGCTACCAGACTCCTCAGGATTCGGAGAAGGGCTTCGGGGCCGACGGGATGGGCGCCGAACATGGACCAGCAACCGTCCGCCGCAGCGCAAACGTCCCCCACGCTGATGCCGAACGAATGGGACAGCAACGCGTGGTCGTTGCCCGGCCGGGAACCGCTATCCCCGAAGCACAGCACCTCGGCACCCGCCGGCATGCCGTCCCTGAGCTCCCGAACCACAGCGAGCTTTGACGACGACGCCGGCACGATGTCGTAGCTGTGGCCGGAGCCGGTCACGCGGACCCTGCCGTCGGCGAACGCCGGGCAGTCGCGCAGATCGGCGGCGAAGCGATACGGGTGCCGCAGGCAATCCATATCAACGGTGATCTGGATGGCGCGGTGCTTGAAGCGGTGATCCGCGAAAAGGTCGCCGCGTTCCTGCAGCCAGCCCGCCGTTGCCGCGATCGCCTCGTCGGCAGACGCCGGGTCGGCATCAATGTCCACGTCAGCCGCGCGCAAATGTCCGCCGTTGTAGTATCCGATGGGCACGGCGGTCAGCATCTCCGCCGGAAGGACCTTCCGCAGCTCCTCACCGGCGGAGCCGCCCCTGCCGGTCGCGAAGCCGATGCGCAGACCCAGACCATGCAGACGGACGAGCTCCTCCACTATCTGAGGGTCCGGAGGTCTGTAGCGGCCGTCCGTCGTCACGACGGTGCCGTCATAGTCCATGACCACGGCGCCGATCCTGGCGTCCGCCAGGGTCCTCAGGCGCGCATCGCCTACCATATGGAGTGGGTCGCCGCAGCCGTCCCAGCTGTCCGCCTTCGCCATGGCCGCCCGTTTGTGGCGGACATTCGCGGGCAACGTCTCAGCCAGTTCCGCTAGCGACCGGCCTTCATAGATCGGACGACCGAATTCACCGATCCCAGGCTTCCCGGGATCGATCCCGACGGCGTTGCCGATCGCCTCGACAAGCCCGAGGCAGTCGATGACCGCAATGACGTTCTCGAGCCGGCCGCAGGCGCCATAATCCATACCGATCCGCCTCAGTGACAGTGGGAGCAGTCCGTCGATGACCGACCATGCGCCAGCGCTGTCACCTCCGGTCAACGCCGCCAGCACCGTCTCATCGGCCCGATGGTGCAGCCAGCTGTGCCGACCATGCGCGAAATTCCGAAAGTCCGTACTCTGCACATGGCATAGGCACGCTTCCCAGATGGACGTGTCGAGGAGGACCGAGGCTGCGGCCAGCCGCGTATCGGAGACGACCAACACGGTGTCACCGCGCCGGACGCCCGAGAGGGCGGCCGAGCGTAAGTCCCTCACCTCGGCATCCCGTATTTCGACAAGACGCGCTGCCACGACGTCCAGCAGCGCCGATGCGCCGGTGGGTTCGCCCGAGACTAGGTCGCACGAGAGCAGCAGCCCCACCATCATGGCGAGGATGGAATGAGTGGCGAGGTAGCCGTCCTTGCGATCGGAGACCGGCACCAGATGGATAGTGCCTCCCAATCTCCTGATCAGATCGGCCGCGGCGCCGTCCGTGCCTCTCGTGACCAGGTGCATTGAGCTCGCCTTCCGGTCGAAGGCAGCGCGGCAGGCCGCGACCGCATCCGGATTGTCGCCGCCGGCGCTGAACAGCCAGACATCGCTTCCGGTGAGCGCGCGCTCGTCCAGGACCACACCCATGGGTGTCTGGACCGTCGTCGGCCCCAAGCCCAGCGTCTCCCTGCAGCGAGCGAGATATTCGGCGGCGATCGCGGAGCCGCCGGAACCGACCGCCACCGTATGCCGACTCGCGCCACCCGCGAGCGCGTTCGCCATCCCGCTCGCGTCAAACGACCTGAGCTCGTCGAGCGTGCCGGGAAGCGAGTCCAACTTCTCGCTGAAGACCGGAGTGATCATGACTCCGCGGCCGGCTCGTCGAAACTCGCGTAGAGCGGCCCCGAGAGGATCAGATGGACAGTCATGTCCGGAAGATCTCCCGGCGCCGGCCCGGAGTCCTCGAAGAGATAGCTCTCCGTCTCGAGGTAGTGGACCGCCATGTCGTGCTCGATTGCCGCCATCAGCGCTCCCGCGGCGAGAACCTTGCTGCCGACCGGTGAGAGGACCATTCGAGGTTCGTAGGTCCCCTTCATGGTGCGATCGAAGCGCGTCTTGAGCGTGGACAGGGTCCGATAGCAGTCGAGCGGGTTGCGTTCCGATGCGTAGACCACGTCCCTCGGGTCCACCGCCCATTCGTTCACGAGCTCGGTCTGGTACTCGGCGAGCAGATCGTCGGCGCGGCGCGGGTTGCGCGCGGGAAAGGGAATCAGCGGGCAGATCTTGTAGCGCCTCGGGATGTTCGCCCCGATCTGGGTGAGCGCGAACCCGCGCCCCTTGGCGAGCTGGGGTATCCAGACCTGCGCCAGTCCCTGCCCCTCGGCCTCGATGGCGGGCGAGAAACCCCTCACGGATCCCGGCCTGCTGGACGGCACGC
Organism: Novosphingobium sp. SG707; assembly: GCF_012275515.1. Classification (GTDB taxonomy): domain Bacteria; phylum Pseudomonadota; class Alphaproteobacteria; order Sphingomonadales; family Sphingomonadaceae; genus Novosphingobium. The sequence continues at coordinate 100,706 of NZ_JAAZQL010000011.1, read as the reverse complement.
TGGATATGCGGTCGTCCATCTCGGGGTTCGAGACGATCATGAGGTGGAACGCGCAATGGTTTGTCGCCTCGCAATCCTCGAGCAGCATGCGCGCCGCCGGGAAGCCAACGCCGATCGAGAGGGCACTCAGGTCGAGGATCACGTCGGTAACCGCGTCGGGCACGGGATGCTGACTCAGGCGTGCCGCGATGCGGGCCCCGCCCACCGGCGCTCCATCGTCGGCGAACACGTCGATCCTGACGAACTCGCTATCCGGCACGATCGCCTTCAGCGCCGCCTCGTTCTCGTCCGCTCTGGTGACGAGCGCATCGGAGGCCCCATGCCTCTCCTCGCGGATGTAAAAAGCAGAGAGGCGATCCCCGAGCGCAGTCGCAAGCATTCGGGATATGCGCTGGGACCGCGGATCGAAGCCGGCGGCCGCCACGAGCAGCACGCGACGATCAGGATCCGAGAAGTAGTCGGCGACGAAGCCGTCAACGTCCTCGTCGAAGTTGGTGATGCAGTTCTCCCAATGCCTACGCATCGATCAGGCCCGACGCCCGGCGGAGGTAATCCAGCTTCTGAGGCAGGAAGCCACCCCTGTTGAAGGTGAGCCCATACACGAGAGCGACCGTGCCGGTCACCTCGATGAGCGCCCATAGCTTGCTCCCCTGGCCGTAGTTGCGCTCAATCGTGATCGCGCCGTTGGCAATGGCATACTTGAGTACGCTTGCCAGATGGTCATCTTGCGAGAGGCTTTCCATCTCCTCCTCGGTGATGGCAACCGCGTTTGCACCCGCGCCGAGCGGCGCGTTCGGCAGGAGGGATTCCTCGCGGCAGTCACGACCGATCGCGTCGACGAGGTCACGGACGCGCTGGGCATGGGGAAACGACCAAGCGTCCATGATCGACTTCGCCTTCGTGATCAGGATCGACTGCTGTTCCCGCGCCGGGAGAGCGAGAGCATTGTTCCTGATCGCCCTCGTCTCTACATTCGCGACGAGATCGCCGGCGAACTGCAAAAAGATTTCAGCGTTCTCGTTGCTCGCGTCGCAGACGTCGTCGATCCCGTAGTGGAGGGGGCGGCCGAACTCGTGATGGAGATGGAGCCGGGCACCGTGGGCGACATCCGAGTCGGCCTTCAGGGGAGTCTTCGGCTCGGGATCCATGTCCTCGAAAAGGGATGGCGTCGACCGGGCGATGCGGACGGCGTAGCGATGAAGCAGGATCCGCTTCATCGCGAGCGCCACCTCGGGACCGTCGTCATAGGATTTCGTGCGCCGGATGTAGTCCTCGGCGATCGCGTCGATCTCCTTGCGGCGGCTGGGACCGATCTTCAGCTTGTTCTGGTCCTTCGCCACGCGGTCCTCCAGCTCCCTTAGCTGGCCCGGCGTCATCCTGGGCGGTTGGCCGGGGACGAGACGATCAATATCCGTGGCGTTGCGGTTCCGCAGGCCCTCGACCATCGGCAGGTAGCGCTTGGCCATGTCCCGCGCCATCGTTCGGAACTGCTTGCGCGAATTGTCCTTCTTCTCGTCGCCGTCGCCCTGCATACGGATGTCGCGGAAGTCTCGACCGGTCGCACGATTGTGGGTCGGCTGGCTGGCGGGCGAGCGCATGACCATTCCCGGGCTGAGGGCGTCGAGCCGCATCATCATCCAACGACCGAACTTCATCTCGCGGTGGGACAGCATGCCGAACATCGCCTCGAGCTGGTCATGATGCAGCGCGTGCACGTCGTCCAGCATGACAAGGGGGTTCATCTCGATAATCTCGCCCTGCCACTCGACGCGGATTCCGCTGATCGCGTCAAACGGAGCATACGGCGCCGTCGCGTCGCCCGGCAGGTCTTCCAGCTTTGGTTCGCGTAGGCCCGCCCCGACCGAATAGATCGCACGCTGGACCGCCAGCGCACGGTCCCTGATGCCGACCGCTGTGAGCCCGCCGATCTGCTCCAGATGCGCTTCGTAGTTGGCGCGCGGCACGAACTCGATTGCCTCGATGCTCCTCGTCCGGTTCGCCGTCAGGTTGCGGATGAGGCCGAGCATCGCGCGGGCCTGGACGAGCCAGAAGGCGAGCTTCGTCTTTACCAGCGGATCGTAGGAGAGCTCCCAGAAGTCGCGGTACTCCGACTCCATCGGCACCCGCACGGCGGCGACGCTGGGCTTGCCGTCTCGAAGGAATCCGGCTTGCGCGAGCGCGTCCGCGAGGGTCCGATTGGTGGGATTCGTCTCATCCCTCAGTATCGTCTCGACCATGTGGAACTCGGCCAGGGTCGCGAGCATCGTCTTGCCGCTGCCCGGAGCCCCGATGATGCGGACCGGGACCTCAAACATGTCTTCCTTGCTCTTGCTGGTCGCGAGGAACGTCGTGAGCGGAGCAGGACTAACGATCGAGAGGAACGAGGCGTCATCCCGGACATACTCAGTTGCGCGTCGGAGGAATGGGTTCGCCATCAGCCGTGCCTGTCGCGCCGGAAGAAGAGCGGATGCATCGGATTCCCAGCCTTGCCGTTGGTCTCTGCCCACAGGAGAGGCACGGCGTTGTTCGGAGTGTTGTGTTCGAGGACGAGCGGCAAGGCGCAGTCCGCGTAGCCATACTTCATGTCGCTCTGACCCGCCTCCCTGCAATGCTTCTCCAGCCGCTCGAACAATTCATGATCGTAATACCGGCTGCAAAGCTCGACGATCGGACCATCCGTCGGCCATATGGCCGTGGCACCCCTCGTCTCCTTGTCGATCGTGGCGACGCGGATATCGGACGGCAGGAGCATACCCTCGGTGATTTTCCAATTGCCGAAGCTCTTTCCGACAAGCCTCTGGTCTGCTTCCGTCACCCGCTCGACCAGCGCATCGTGCGCCTGCATCGTCGAGACGTAGTGGTGGATATGCAAGGTGTAGTGGTCCGACAGCGGGAAGGCCTCACCCGCGCCAACGAGCCTTTCCTTCGCGTGCTGCACGATGCTCTCGAACTTGTGCAGCTTGCCTTTGGGTTTGCCGTCCGGAAACCGGATGAAGGTCGTTCCCGACGCCGTGAAGTCATCGATGAGGTAGACGTCGTCGAAGCGGGCGTCATCGCCGAGTTCCTTCATCAGGTCCTCAGCGAGACTCTTCCACTTTTCATCGTCGACGTTCATCATCGGGATGACCTGCTCCTGCGACAGTCGGCCCGCGTTGGCCCGGCGCAGCACATCGATCCGGCTTCCGTCGCTCAGTCCCACGAAGAGGCAGCGGCGGAGGCGTCGACCGAAGGCCGCTGCCGTCTCCTTCGTCCGCCAGACCTCGTAGGGCTTGATCCCGAACTCCTCGGCAACCGAGACTCGCAGGTATGGGAAGACCACTTCGGGGATGAACGTCTCGATGACCCGCTGCATTTCGAGGCCGGAGATGTAGACAAGCCTCTCCTTGACGAACGAGTAGGCAGCCGCCCTGTCAGCTTCGTCGAACTGCCTGAGCCAGGAAACCAGGCTTTCCAGAAAGCGCACTCCGGCCCTAAAATCGGAATACCCGTCGTATTTCATCGAAGAGATGAGCCGGAGCCAGGCGTATTCTCGAGTGGCCTCCTCGTTCTCCCACTTCATGACGTCGGCGATGAGCTCGAGCGCGAGGACGTTCAACATGTGAGCGCCCCCCCCATGCGACATGACGCCATCAGGCTATTCGGACAAGTTTCTTCACGCACCGCAGCACTATACGACGGCGGACGGAAGCAGCCAATCGCTCCGACGCTTGGAAACACAAAAAATTTTGTCCGCTCCGGAGGTGTAACCATTTTCAATGTTCAGGCGAACCGGCACATATCTTCTCGATGGCGAGTCTGGGGCTTGCCCGACGTCATGACCGGTTTGGTCGAAGATCGCTGTATACGCGTCTAAGACCTGGCACTCGCGCAATTTGCGCGGCAGGGTCGTGAAGAAGACCTCCCGTCCGAACAGACAGGTGCGCGATGAGTGACGATGCCGACGATGATCCAGCGGACCGGTACGACAACGGCTTCGACGAGCCGGACTTCGATGAGCCGATCGCAGACCCCGCCATCAGGGCCGGATACCGTGAGGCGCTCGGCAGGTTCATCATGGCCCACAACGAAGTGGACTTCTGGATGACCGGAATTCTATCGAAGGCGGTCAGGATGCTCGCGCCGGACGGCAGCCTTGCAAACCTTGCGCTGGGCGACTTCGCGACGAGAGCCACGAATCTGCAGCTGCTGATGCACACCGCACCTCATCTCGCTCTGGGGAACGTGGGCGACGGACGGCTCCACGAACTGAACGGCACCCGGAACGTGCTGGCGCATAGCCACTTCGACCAAGACCCCTGGGACGGGACCTTCGAGATCGTGAAGGCCCGGCACCGGACCCTCACCGAGAAGCGCCTCAACAACCTGAACGCTGAAAGCATCAACAAGGGCGCCGAGGAGCTCGAGCGGATCGCGTCCCACATGTCCGCGGTGTTTAACTTCATCGACCACCCGGTGCCGTCGGAATACCTGACGCAATGGCCCATCATGCTCAAAAGCCGAGAACTGTGGGAGATGAGGATCGCGGAGGCAGCAAAGGAGAAAACATCGGGCGGGGCGGCTACGCCGGAACGATCGTGACGCCGGACGACGTCGTCATCGTTCAAGGAACAGCTCGAGCCCCTGCATGTCGTCGAGGCTGATCGCCTTCTGAACGAAGGCGCCTGTCTCCTTGATCGACCGATCGACAAGGTCCGCAAGACGGAGGCGATTGCCGTTCTGGGCTAGCGTCAAGCTCTCTACAGCAGCGAGAACATCCTCGCCTGACATTCCCCTCAGCCACGCCAGGCACGCGCCGAGCAGGCCGACGACGACATCGGCGAGCTGCACTCCCGGTTCGGATCTGGAATCGGCGAACCGGTAGAGATCGAGCGGCTGGCCCGCGTCCACGAAGCGGTAGCCTTCCAGGACCCTGCTGACCCTATCCTCCCTGTCTAGAACGTGCCGACTGTCCTTGAACAGGCACAGGCGGTGCGTGAACATGGAAGCGAAGTCCCGCATGATCAGGCCGGGGGTGTCGTCGAGCAGAGGCAGGGACGAGAGGGCCCTACCCGATTGGAGGACTCCCTTGAGCATCATTAGGTTGAAGTGAGGCATGAGATCCTCGCCGTCCTCCACCAGGCTGATCAACTCGCGGAGAAACCCCCTGACGTCGCCATCCACCAGCGCGGGATAGGAATGGCGGCGCAGCATCGCCTGCGTCGCACCCAAATCGCGGCGGAGGACGCGGTAGAGGTCATTCTTCAGGATGAATCGGCCATCTAGATCGAACATCCCGATCTCAGGCATCGAGTCGATGATGTCGACGTAAGAAAAGTAGACCGGGTCGAGTGCGATGAAATGGAGCAGGTAGCCCTCGTGCGCGATCCAGTCGAGGAATACGGCGAGCTTCCTCGAACCCAGCATGGTTGCGAATTCGCCCTTGGCGACCATGGCGCACTTCAGTTCCGGCGCATTGGGCTGGATGCCCATCAAGCGCCTTAACTCCGCGAGGTCGATCGGCCTCTCCTCCCGCGGACGGACGACGCCCCCGAGGACGAACGGGCGGGGATCAGGAACGTTGAAACCCTTGTCCGTCAGGTAGACTAGTCGATGATTGTTGGTCTCGTCGTAGTAGAAGGTCCGCGGGCTATCGGTGGCGGACAGGCCATAGAGCAAGATCGCTGGATCGCGTTGCTCGTTCACGTCGATGTCGATACGCTCTGACATACAGAATACTTACAGGTTGCTGCCGGAGAGGGCGAGCGGCCTTTTGCCGATGGGACCGCACGGTACAGCCTGATGAACAGAGGGCAGGTTTGAGGGCGTCGTACTAAGCGTTCGAATGTCAGCTCTGAGGGCGGCAACGCCCACCTTCCTGCATAGGCGTTGCCAACCACACGCCGTCATTCCGATGCATTGTCGTGGACGGCGGCTTAGATTGACACTTGTCACTTCCCCTAGCTCCCCCACTTGATCATTGCTGGTACAAGCATGACGTTCGTGCCGTTTGATCGAGGCGCCGGACCCTCCCACCTGATGAGAACGGCCGCAATTCAACCTATGGACTCTGACGTAATATTAATTGATACATGGCGCGGCGATATTGTCTTGGGGGATGATATGAAGTCCATCATTGCTGTGGCCGCACTCATAATCAGCTCATCCTCTCTTAATCAGGTATTTCAACCTGATCGGAACTATCTCTTCAGTACTTGTGCAAAGATGAATGGGTATGAAGTGGACAAGCCATATGGGACTGCCATTCGGCGAGGCGGCTGGACATTCGACGCAAAGAGGCAGCAAGGCGCAACTATCGTGCTCGATGCATGGTCTCTCTATGGGGACAGCGACCCAAACCATTTAGCCTATGTACTCGCAACGGCCCGCCGAGAATCGGCGGGCACGTTCTTTCCGATCCGTGAGGCGCCGAAATGTGGCAGCGACGAAGATTGTCGTGAGCGGGCAATCGGCCGGTTGCTTCAGGGGCGTGCTAATAAGCGTAATGCTGAGCGGCAATTGAAAGGACTTCCTCCGTTACCCGTCAGCGCAAATTACGCAAAGGTCGACACAACTGGTTTTCGCTATTACGGGCGTGGTTTCAATCAGCTCACTGGACCGGCGTCCTACAAGCGCGCGGGCGACTTGGTTGGAAGCAATCTTATCGCTGACCCGGACAAGGCACTCGATCCGCCCACCTCCGCGCGCATCCTGATCGAAGGGATGCTGAAAGGATGGTTTGGCAGTCGAAAACCGGTCTCTTATTACCTCGACCAAACGCAACCACAGTGGACGGCCGCGCGTGCAACGACAAATCCTGGGTCACCAAACGCAGACATAACAGGAGCCTTTGCTCGCGACTTTCGCAAGTGCCTTCGGCCTTCGACATGAAAATCGCAGCTAACAACAAATCAAAAGATCGTCATTTTGATTGGGCTCCGGACCCGCTAATCGGGACGGGAAGGTCACGGGGGCGTCAAAAGGCATCAATTTGAACTTGGGGGAAAGAATTATGCGCGCTTTGATTGCACCAATGATATGTCTGATCGGCGCTCAGAGCGCCGTTGCGGCGGAATTTACGCCTTGGCAGGATTTCCCTAACGCCAGTTTCAAAGATACAAAGCTGAGGCGGGATGCCAATTCAGGTGCTTACTGCTATGCCACCAAGCATAGCCGTATCGACGCCGATGGCGCGCCCAATGCGTATCATCCCGCCGACCTGCAGCGAAAGAAGGCGCCATACTTGGGGCTGGACAACCCCGCCAACGCGGGTTGGGGCTTGAACAGCCACGCAAGTTGGTGGCCAGACGTTCTGGTGGCAGAGCCAGAGCACCCCAGTCGACCATATGTTCAGCGCAGCGGGCCGTTTGCCGGCTATTTCGTATCGCAAACCGCCCTTCGCGTGAGGGGCGGAGTTCCAACAGATCCAAAGACTTATACTGACTCCAACACTATTCCCTATATGGTCCTTCCGGGCAGCGCATTCCCGAAATTGAAAGGGACCGGCGCGCCCGGCGACGTTGGCATAGTATGGAACCTCGCAAACGGAAAAAGCACGCCATTTGTCATCGGCGACACAGGTGGAGGGGCCGACGCCAACCTCGGGGAAGGATCTATCGCCCTGTTCGCAGCGCTTGGCGGCATTAATCTTGACGCACGCAATGGTGCTGGGGTTGCTCCGGGGGTGATGCGCTATGTCGTGTTTCCCGGATCGCGCAAAACTCTGGGGTGGCCCGCAACCCCGAAAGCCGTTGCTGACCTTGCAGGGCGGTTGCTGGAAGGTGTAGGCGGGGAAAAAGCGCTAACTAAATGCGGGACTTGACCGGTCTCGCCAACCCCGACACCGGGCTAAAAGAGGATGCTTTTGACAGTCCCTGTCATTCGCCCAGTCGATGCGGAATGTCGGTTTTGTCCCACGATCCGGCGTTCGCATCCCGCGATACCGATCCAGACTGGACACTCGGCGCCGATTTTCAGACACTCAGGGGCAGTCAGTCCGCTAATCCAAAGAGGACGCGCTGAATCTGCCGCGATTCGTCGGTCCCTCGGGCAGTGCTTTCCGATTGTTCGGCAGTCACCCTCGGCAGCAAGCATGGCGGCCGCCGACACGCCCCGGCGTGCTGTTTCTAGTCGACCGCGAGGCCGGCCCCTGCTCCATTCGTGAGCTCGCCCACCACACGCCCGACAAGCGAACGCAGCCAGCGATGCGCAGGGTCATGGCGGTAGCGGACATGCCAGGCCATCTCGACCGGGAAGCTGCCGAGATCGACCGGCGCGGACAGGACGCGCAGGCGCGGATCATGTGAGAGCCGCCTGCAGATCAGCCGCGGTAAAGTCGCGACGTAATCGGTAACCGCGATCATCTCGGCCACGGCGAAGAAATTGGTGACCGAGAGAGCGACTTCGCGCTTCAAATTCTGCTGCGCCAGGGCCTTGAACAAGCCGGCGCGCATACGGCCCGGCGGCACCACATTGACGTGGCGCATGCCTTCGAACTGCTCGCGGGATATCGAACTGCCGATTTCCGGGTGATCGGCGCGCACGACGCATTCGAGACCCTCGTCCATCAGGTGCTGGACCACCAGATTGTCAGGCGGGTCGGTGATGCGCCCGAGCACCATCGCAGTTGTGCCTGACACTACCCCGGTCTCGGCCAGGTCGTTGCCGTAGGGCGTCAGCCGCAGCTTGATGCCGGGTGCTAACTCGGCGAGCCTGGCCACCAATGCCGGCACGATCACGAACTCGACATAGCCATTGGGCGCGATCGTGAAGAGCCGCTCCGCAGAAGCGGGATCGAAGTCCTGCTGCCCCAACACCGCATCGTCCAGACTGGCGAGCGCGTCGGCGATCCCCGGCGCCAGCTCCAGCGCAATGGGGGTCGGCTGGATACCGTAGCGTTCGCGAATGAACAGTTGATCCTTCAGCATCAACCGCAGCCGCGCCAGCGCGTTGGACAGTGCGGGCTGCGTCATGCCGAGCCGCTCGGCCGCGCGGGTGACGCTGCGCTCTTCCATGAGCGCCACGAAGATCGGCAACAGGTTGAGGTCGTAGCGCATCAGTCATACTCTCATACGTATATCTAAAATCCAAGAAATAAACTTCTGCAATGAGTGTTGAACGCGCATCTTCTGATCGTCCGGAACGCGGACGCGACTGCAACGACAGGAGGTTTCCATGACCAAAGGCAAGGTTCTCGTGATCGGCTCCAACGCCACCCGCATCGAGGTGCAGGGCAACAAGTGGGGTGCGACCGGCCAGTATCTCAACGAAACCGTGGTGCCGGCGATGGCGCTCGAAGCGGCTGGCTACGAACTCGTGCTGGCGACACCGAACGGGGAGAAGCCGACGATCGACGCCGCGTCTGACGCGCCGGCCCATTTCGACAATGACGAATCCGCCTACCGCGCGGCCCGGGACTATTACGACAACAGCCCGGCCATGAACGCGCCCCGCACCCTGAGCTCGGTGATCGATGACGGGCTTGACCGGTTCGCCGGCGTGTTCTTCCCCGGCGGCCAGGCTCCGGTGGTTGATCTGATGCAGGACGCTGAAGTCGGCGAGATCCTTCGCCACTTCCACGACGCAGGCAAGCCGACCGCATTGCTCTGCCACGGCCCGATCGCGCTCGCCGCAGCAATCGACGATCCCCGTGCCTTCCGCGCCGCATTGATCGCCGGTGCCGACGACAAGGCAAGCGAATGGGCGAAGAACTGGCCCTATGCCGGCTATCGCATGACAATCTTCTCCGCGAGCGAGGAGAAGGTGGTCGAGGATCACATCCTGCATGCAAGGATGTACTTCGACATGCCCCGGGCTTTGGCCGCCGCAGGCGGGAGGGTGGAGACCACGCCGGTCGACTTCGCGCCAAACGTGGTCATCGACCGTGAGCTCATCACCGGGCAGAACCCGCGTTCGGACCATCCGATCGCTGCGGCGCTGGTCCAGGCGCTCGACGCCCGGCAGGCATGAAAACCCGGATGACCGGCGGGGCGCTGCGCAGGCGCTCCGCCCCTTCCACCCGCCCATTGCAAACAGGAACAATCACCATGACCAGCCATGTCAAGATTATCGCCGTCCTTACAGCCCGATCGGGCAAGACCGATGCGTTGCGCGATCTGCTCGACGGCATGATCGGGCCTTCGCGCGCCGAACCCGGCAATCTGCGCTATGATCTTTGGGCCGATCAGGCAGTACAGGGCCGGTTCGTCCTGGACGAACTGTATGAAAATGCCGACGCCGTTGCCGCCCACCGTGCGAGCGATCACTTCCAAACCTATCTTGCCGCCATCAACGACCTTGCCGAACGCAGCGCGTTCACGCTCGACGCGCTGGCAGTCGCCTGAACATCAATACCGAAAAAGGACCATCATCATGGCACTCAAGGACATCCTCCCGTCGAAGCTTGGCTTCGGCGCTGCCCCGCTCGGCAATATGTTCCGCGCGATCCCTGAAGAGGAAGCGCTGGCGACTGTCGAGGCCGCATGGAATGACGGCATCCGCTACTTCGACAATGCACCGTTCTATGGTGCGGGCCTTGCCGAGATCCGCATGGGCGAAGCGCTCAAGGACAAGCCTCGCGACCAATATGTGATCAGCACCAAGGTCGGCCGCATCGTGCTCGACGAGGTCGAGGAGGCCCCCCGTGACAACGGTGAGAAGGGCAACGTTTTCTCCCATGGGCGACGCAACAAAGTGATCAACGATTATTCGTACGATGCGACGCTGCGCTCGATCCAAGACAGTTTGAAGCGCCTCAAGACCGACCATATCGACATCGTCTGGGTCCATGACGTGGCACAGGATTTCTATGGCGACGAATGGCTGGCAAAGTTCGAGGAAGCGCGCATTGGTGCATTCAAGGCGCTCGACCGACTGCGCGACGAGGGCACCATCAAGGCCTGGGGTCTCGGTGTGAACCGGGTCGAAGCGGTTGAACTGCTGCTCGATCTCGATGGCCCACGGCCGGACGGGTCGCTGCTCGCCGGACGCTACACGCTGCTTGACCATGACCGGGCCCTCGAACGGTTGATGCCGAAGGTCGCCGAACGTGGTCTGGGAATCGTCGTCGGCGGTCCCTATAGCTCGGGCGCTCTGGTCGGCGGTCCGAACTTCGAATATACGCCCGCAACGCCCGCGGTCATCGCCAAGGTTGCGGCGATCAAGGCGATCGCAGACCGCTACGGCATCAGCATGAAGGCGGCCGGGTTGCAGTTCCCGCTCGCCAACCCCGCTGTGGCGGCCGTCATCCCGGGCGCCAGCCGGCCACAGCGCATCGCCGAGGATACCGCAGCATTGAACGAAACGATCCCCGCCGATTTCTGGCGTGAACTTCGTGAAGCAGGTCTCGTCAGCATGAAAGCCCCGCTGCCGCTCTGAATATTCGATTGCCTGAGACATTGTCGGTCTCAGGCAATCGATAATCGGAACTGTTGCATCCGACCTAGACTCAGTCCGCTCAGGCGGCACCGACCTGAGACAACCTAAACGGGCTTGACGACCGATCCTGGCATCGGCGCCATGGATTCTGCCGAGCGCCATCTCTCGAACCAGCGGTTCGTCGCGTCGATGCTTCCGTGCACATGAAAGAAGGGTGACGGCACATGTGAAAGCCCTTGGGAGAAATCGCCTCCTCGCCGTGATGCTGCGCAGCCGCCTTGTTTCAGAACCGCCAGCTTGAATGACCCGCTATAATGATGAGCTATTTAACTCGTACCCAGTCCTGCGATTTGCATGCAAAGCGCCCAAACAGGCAGCCCGATCCGCGGCGTGTGTTCGCGTCCAAAGCCTCAACAGTTCCTGAAAATGTCTTATTGATATCCGGAACGAACACACGCCCGTGCCAAATTCCCCTGCGATCCTGGGTGAAATCCCTGAACAACTGAAGCCCGATGAGATTGTCGGTGCCTCCTCTTTTCGCGTCGGCAATCGCTTTTTCACTGGCCCAGACCACCGTTCCGCACATCCCCGCACCGCACCGCTGGACCTCGACGTGAACGCTGTTCTGGGGATTGCGCCACACGCCGCCGGTGCCGTCCGTGCTGGCACCGCCGACGGCCGCAGGGAGACAGAGACTCAGCAGAAATGTCGCGCTCTTGAAGCCAGTCACGTTATCCCCCAATGGCACAGAGATTGGCAACGTTAGCACAGCGGACGGAAGTTCGAGAGTGATTAGCCGTTAGTGCTGCAGGCTACGTGGCGCTTCTGTGAGGGCATAGACACCGAATTCATACGCAGCGAAGCGGACCAACGAATCCTCCGACACCCAAAACCGCGTATGCAATGGGCTCAAGGGAACCTGGGCTTAGATGCGAAACTGATCGACACGCATCACCGGACGCTTGCAAAATTGGAGCAAGGCTGCGCGAAATCGCGCCTTAAGTGATGGACAGCCGCCCGCACCCTCGGAATGTCACCTGGATACCACCCCGCGCAGAGGAAGAGCGCCTCGGCGCTGACGAGCCATTCGTGGTCACGGCCCGAATGGAGACAGGCTGCCAACACGCGGAGCGCCTCAAGGCGCGTATTCGCCAGCGGTTTCACTCTGAAACCATAGCGCGCTCGCCATAACAAACGAGCAATGCGACCGGCGGGCGGCGGCCACTCCTGCGGGTGCGCGGCGAGCATGATGATTGTAAACTCCAGTCGCGATAATTGTCCGCTGGAGGATTCACTCTTGGATCCCGGTGTGATGCTGTCATGCAGCATGATGTTTCAGGCTTCGCCAAAGCGTTTGAGCTCAGCGCGACAGGCCTCGCTGAATTGACGAAGAGGGTCCATTCCGCCCTGGCTCGCGAACTGCCGTAGTTCATGCAGGGTATGGTTCGGGCCAAGATAGGCGCTGACGATCGCTTCAAGGACGTGTTCGGCACGCTCGATGACCTCATTGGCGGCGATCAGCCGCATTCTGGCGACGAGTGCATAAAGCGTCACGAGATCGGAGACATCCTCTCGCTCGTGGCCCAGAGCATCACCGAAAAGACGCGTCGCTTCCTTGATGAAGTCGGTATAGATTTCCTCGCGTCGGCTGCGCGCTTCCGACCTGACCTTTTGTGAGAGCTGCGCGCGAACCGTCAGCCAGGATGTCATGAACGAGCCGAAACCGCCGACCGCGGCACCGGCAAGACCCACCATCGCGGTCAAGATGGATCCCGATCCGCCCATGTCAGGCTTTTCGGCCTGGGGTGAGGTTGACGCGCCGATTTCCGGCGCTGCCCACAACATTGTCGTGGGGGACGATCGGTTCCAATACGAGAGCAAACAAGAGGAGACGCCCCATCGTACCCTACTTGCTCACCGATGCGGGTTGCCACCCGCCGCCCAGCGCCTGGAAAAGGGAGATTGCCGCGATCAAGCGATCACTGCGGTTCTGGACCAGAGCGAGGTCTGCGGACAGCAGGCTTCGTTCGGCATCAAGTTGCTCGAGATAGGGCGAATATCCCTCCTTGTAGCGACGGAAGGCCAGGCTCTGGGTGCGGGCGAGAGCATCGCGTTGACGGGCCAGCGCGTCCTCTTGCTGCCGCAACCGCTGAACCGAGGCCATACCGTCCTCGACCTCACGGAAGGCGGTCAAGGCTGCCCGACGATAGGCGAAAGCCGCCTGATCTCGCCGCGCGGCGGCGCTGTCGGCCTGCGCCTTGATCCGGCCGCCGTTGAAGATGGGCGCGAGGATGCTGCTTCCAAGCGAATAGATCGACAGCGGGTCGTCGGGCAGGAGCGAGGAGGATACGAAGCCGCCCGATGCCGAGAGGCTGATGTTGGGCATGAAAGCGGCGCGCGCCGCATCGAGGGATCGATCGGCGGCAACAATCTGCTGCTCGGACGCCGCCAGGTCGGGTCGCCGGCGCAGAATGGCTGCCGGCAACTGCATCGGTACGACAGGCAGAGTGATCTTATCCAGGCTCTTCCCGCGCACGATCGGCGCCGGTGCGCGGCCGAGAATGATACTGAGCCCGTTTTCCAGTTTCGCGATCGCCAGTTCGACCGGCGGGATGGCCTGCGCGGTCGCTTCATATTCAGCCTCCGCCTGGGCGAGATCGAGCTGCGACCCGTAGCCCGCCTCGGCTCGCCGGCGGATGAGCCTGAGAGTGCCGCCGCGCCCATCGAGCGTCCGCCTGAGCAGGTCGAGACGTGCATCTGCGGCACGGAGCTGGACATAGGTGCTGGCGACGGCCGTCACCACAGCGAGCCGCACCGTATCGCAGCTGTAGCCGGTTGCCAGCAGGTTGGCGCGGGCGGCGGCCGTGCTGTTTCTCAATCGACCGAACAGATCGAGATCGAAGGAGGATTGGAGTTCGCCCTGCGCAGCCCATTGGTTCACGTCGATGCCGAAGGGATTGACGCTCCGCGTCCGACCGCCTGACATGGCAGCCTGGAGCACAGGAAGCTGCGTGCCCCGCGCGGCGGCAAGCTGTGCTCTGGCTTCTTCGACGCGAGCTGCCGCAATCTCCAGGTCGTCATTGTCGCGCAGCGCATCGCGCACGAGACTCGCCAGTTCCGGATCCCCGAATTGGGTCCACCATGCCTCATCGATCGCCGCGTCTGCCCCTTCCCCGCCGCTGCGCCATGCGCCCGGCGCAGCAACGGCAGCGCGCGGCGGGATCGCGGGGCGCGGGCCGGCGCAGCCGGCAAGGATCAGGAAGCCGGCAACTGCGGCCAGGCGCCGGATCACGACGAGGAGCCCGTGTCGATGCTGACCTCGACCGACATGCCAGGCAGCAGACGGGCGGCGGCGCGCTGACGGGGATCGACCGCGATCCGCACGCCGATCCGTTGCGGGATCTTGACGAAATTGCCGGTTGCATTGTCCTGCTTGAGCACGGCGAACTCGGAGCCTGCTGCGGGCGCAAGCCGCTCGACACGACCGACGAATGTCTCGCCTGCCAGTGCATCGACGGTAAAGCTCACGGACTGGCCGGGCCGGATATGTCCGGTCTGGGCCTCCTTCATATTGGCGATGATCCAGCGTTCCGGCGGCACGACCGCGAGAAGCTGGGTACCATTGGTCACATAGGCCCCGACCCGGATGCTGACCTCGCCGAGCCTCCCGCCTTCCGGCGCTCGGATCACCGTATGCTCGAGATCGATCTCGGCCGCGTGAAGCTGCGCACGCGCGGCCTGGACCTGCGCCTCAAGGCCGCCTCGCCCGACATCAACAGTACGGATGTCCTGCCGGCCGATTTCAGTCGACGCCCGGGATTGGCGGACCTGCGCCTGGGCAAGGGCCAGCGCCGCGAGGGTCTGATCGCGTTCGCGCAAGGAGATCGAGCCATCGCGGACGAGGTCGTTGGCACGGTCCATATCCGCACGGGCGCGAACGAGTTGCGCCTGCGCGCTGGCAACACCGGCAACCTGACCTTCAAGCCCCGCGGTCCGCGCTGCGCGC
The DNA here is from genome assembly GCF_012275515.1 of Novosphingobium sp. SG707. GTDB lineage: Bacteria > Pseudomonadota > Alphaproteobacteria > Sphingomonadales > Sphingomonadaceae > Novosphingobium. Next base: position 85,348 of record NZ_JAAZQL010000011.1, on the reverse strand, counting down.
GCCTGCGTCGAATTGGCGAGCGCGGCTTCCGCGGCAGCGAGATTGGCACGGGCCTGCTCGACCCGTGCGCGATAGATGCGATCATCGATCTTCACGAGAAGCTGGCCAGGTTTCACCGTCTCATAGTCGCGGACCAGGACTTGCATCACATAGCCGCTGACCTGCGGCGCTATGACGGTCGTACGTCCCCGGACATAGGCGTTGTCGGTGTTCTCGTTCCCAGCCGAAAAGGGCGGCAGACCCCATGCGGCGAGAACGAGCAGCAAGGCAATGACGACGAGGATGCAGGTTACGAGGATCGTCAGCGGGCGGCGGCGCGCGGGCTGCCAGTGGCCGGGAGCGGTTCCCTGCGTCTCCTCGGACTGCTGCGAGGTTTGAGCAGCGACGGTCAAGCGGGATCTCCCTTGCGGTGGCGTGACATCCAGATGTTCACCATGATGAAGATGGCGGTGGCGAGCGCGAGCACCGCGACGAACCGGAACGTGTCCGTGAAGGCGATGATCGCCGCTTCGCGCCCCATTGCCTGTGCGAGCAGCCCGGCGCTCTGGATCGAACGCTGCGCTGGGTCAACGAGCGCGCCAGCCAGAGACAAGGCCCCGCCGGAAATCCGGGCAGCGGTCTGCGGGTCACCGGTCGACATATCGGCCGCCAGGACGTTGGTGGCATTGCGCGCCCAGATGTTTTGAAGCGTACCGAGCAAAGCGGACCCCATGAGTCCGCCGACATTCTGGGTGATGCTGAAGGTGACCACGAAGCTCACCAGGTGGTCACCTCCCCGCTGAATCATCCGCAGGAAGCCGTAGAGCAGTGCCGGGCCGACGAAGAGCGTGGTGCCGAAGCCGATCATGGCCTGGCTCAGAATGAGCTGCTCGGGGCGTGTCAGGTTGGTCGCATCGCTGTCGATCCATGCCCCACTTGCGATGATCAGCGCCGCAACAAGGACCTGCCAGGGGAGTCTGCGCTGGGAGATGGTGAGCGCGGCAGTGATGATGCCCGCGAACATGGCGATCGCGACGATGAAGAACAGAAACCGCAGTTGATCGTTATTGAGGCCGCCAAGCGTGAGCAGCCCGACCGCGCCGTAGGTCTGCTCGGCGAGCGCCAGACGCATGACCAGCGCAACCGCAGCAAAGCGCAATATGCCCCATGTGCCGAGCCACTCGAAATGGACGAGCGGGTTCCTTCGGTGTATCTCGATCAGAAAGGCGGCCGCGAGCAGCGGAATCGCAAGCGCGAGCGCCATTCCCAGCCATGCTGTATCGGTCCACCAGAGCGTGCGACCTTGCCCCAGCACCTGGCACAGGAGGAAAAGACCGGCGATCGACAGGACGATCGTCAGCGCATCAAGGGGCGCGAACGCCTTGCTCTTCTCGCTCGGCGGGAGCGGCAGGAACAGGATGACCGCGATCGTGAACAGCGCCAACGCAACCTCGATGGCGTGGAGCCCCCAGAGCCCATGCCGGGTGAGCACGTCCACCGGGACCATACGGGCGAGCGGCGTCCCGATCTGGGGCAGGCCGATGCCGATGACCGCGCCCAGCGGCTTTGCCTTGGGCGGAAGCGCCTGCATCAGATAGTAGACGCCCAGGGTGATCATCGCACCGGCGGCAAGGCCGCTGCATGCGCGCAGGATCGCCGTGGCGACGAAGCTCGAATGGAAAAACTGGATGATGCCGGCGAGCGCGTAGAGCGTGAGCATCGCGCAGGTCGTTTCGGGGATGCCGAACTGGGCACGGGCCTTGACGAGCGTCAGGTTGGCGGTCGCGTTCATGGCGACATAGATCGCCGGGAGCGCGGCAGCCTGAGCGGCATAAAGGCCGAGCGAACCCGCGATGACCCCGGTGTTGACGGTGGTGAGCGCGTTCCCGAAGGTCGAGGTCACACCGAGAAAGAGCCCAAAGGCAAAATAGGCGAGCCGCCTTATCCCCGTGTGGGCAGGAGAAAAGGGCGAACCCGCGAACAAGGGCCTCTCTTCCGGGCGAAAGGCGTGGCCGTCGGTCATGGCGAATTGCCGATCCCGCCCGAGAGCCCGGCCATCCACTGCAGGCTGGAGATGCTGGGGACAAAGACGTGCTCGCCGCCGCGCACCACGGTGAAGTCCGGCAGGCCTTTGAGGCGTTTCCGGACAGGTTTGGCAGGATAGGCGTAATCGTCGGCAAGATCCCTGCGCCCCACAATCGGATCGGCGCGCGACCCCTCGCCGACAAAATCGCCGTCATTGATCCATTGCGACTGGACGAACTCGAACTGACGGGCCGGGTCGGCATTGATGAGCGCAAGAACGATCCCTCGATCCTCACCATCCTCCTCCATCGCGCCTTCCGGCAGCACGGGGCCGTAGGCGGCGCCGCGCCGCAAAAGCCGGTGCGTTCGTGCATCCGAGATGGTTCCGTCGAGCGCATCGCGCGGATTGATCCGGCGAATGTGGCAGCCCACCGGTGTTCTATGACCATCCGGATCGTCCTGAGCATATTTGAAATCGTTGCGACGGAGCGGGTCCGCGACGATGCTGGGGTCGTCCCGGTCCGGGGATAGTGCGAGCGGGCACCCGCTCCGCCAGCGGCCCATCATCTTGGCGGCGATGAATTCCTCACCTTCCGGGGTCTGGGCATTCTCCCGCAGAAAGCGCCGGAAAGCGGCGACGTTCTGGCGTATCTTGCGGATCGAGAGGAAGGTGCCGTTGCGCCAGAAAATCTCGGGGCCGGGACCGGTTGCGATATGTCCAAGCTCATTTTCGTAACCCAGGATGAACTCGCCCGCCTTGGTAACATCCTGTCCCGGCAGGGGCTCGCCGCCCTCTCCCTCGATGAAGGGCCGGCTCAGGCCGTCGACATAGCCGAAATGCTCCCGCATCGTCGGGGGAATCCCTACATCGAGATGAGCGAGAAGACGAAGACCGGGAAGGCCCCGCATCGCCTCATGGCCCAAGGCGAGCTTTGCAGCGCGCGCCTCCTCGCTCTGCCCCATGAGAAACAGACCGAGATGGAAGCCGTTGCCCCCATGCGGCCAGTCCCAGTTGGCGGGATCCGCATCCCCGACATCGCCCAGGAACACCCTCCGCGCGGCCATCCCCTGAACGAAAGGGATCGGGAAGCCATCGACAATTTCGGAGGGAACGCCGATGCGGCGCAACCCCTCGGCTGTGAACACGATGTTGATCCAGGCCTGATCCGCCGGCGCTTCCCAGTCTTTCGCGGAGGTAACGTGCGGTAACAGTCGTTTCACGCCCTCGCGTGCAGACGCGGCGTCGTCGACGCGAAACAGGAGATAGGCGCCATAATAGGGCATGGGGCGGTTGCGCAGAACCGTTCCCTGAATCTCCGCGAGATCAAGTGTGACGGCCATCGTCAGTTGACGGAATCGAGCAATTCGGTGAGCGCCGCGCTCTGGCGCTTCAACCGGGCGACGTCCTTCACCGAAAGGTCGTGGTGATTGACATAGAACATCGAGGCTGTGACCAGCGAGCCCAGAATGAGGCCTCGCGTTTCCGGTTCGGAGGATTTGCCGTAGCCTTCCCAGACACCTGCGAAGAGGGCGTCGAACCAGGGTCCTCCCTCGCGAAGGATGTCCTCGAGATAAGGCTTGAAGTCGCCGTCGTAAGTGACGGTCACGAGCGCCTGTGCATTGTCGTTGATGAGTATGATGCGAAGTTCATGGACAGTGCCGATGCGTCCTTCATAATAGCGCGATTCCGCCTGGAACTGGGCGATGCGCTCGCGGAAAAGGTTGATCGAACCGGGAATGATCGCCACGACGGCCGTGACCTCGGCGCGCTTGCCGTAACGAAGGCCAGGGCCATCAGGCTGCTGGCGAACCTCAGGGTTGTCCTGGGTGCGCTCGTTGGGGGTAAATGTAGCGGTCATAGCGGCCTCCTCGAAATCACGAATTGTTTGGTTCGCTCGCCGACGCGATGGCGGAACCACGACGCCATCCCCCGCTGCGAAGCGCAGCCGAGGCTTCGTAGACACCGCGGCGGATCTGCAGGATCGGGTCGTCGGTAGCCTCGATGCCATCGACCAGCATGCTCGGATCATGGTTCATGACCGGATCTCCGATCTCGTCTTCGGACGTCCGGCTCTTGAGAGTCAGGCGACCGATCACGACTCTGGTCCGGCCTTCGGGCCACAGATGGGTCGCGTCGTCGAGGATGTCGCCCGGTTCGGCCAATTCGATCACGAGATCGAAGGCGACCGTGCCGGTTGCGAGGCGAAGGTCCAGCTCGTTGAACAGAATCGATATGTCAGCGGCCGCAAGGTTTTCGACAGCCTGTCCCTGGACGCCGGCGACCGGCTCCCAATGAAACCGCACAGGCGTCACCTTGCCCTTGGCATTGACGAGATTGAAGGCATGGACTGCATGGAAAGCCGTATGCGCGAAGCTTACCGGCGCGGGGGACTCCGCACGCATTTTCAGCACGGCTGCGGCATTGGGATGGTCAGGCAGGATGGCTTTGAGGCCATCGAAGTTGGGCGGGCCTCCCGGCGCCAAGGGTGCGGCCGCATCGACCAGCGCGATGAACTGGTCGATCGAGCGGGCGACGAAAAGCTTCTGGCTGAGCATGACGAGGTTCGTCACGCGGCCGTCCGGGAGATAGAAACGGGTCGCCATACCGACGGTCGCGCTGAAATGAGCGAGGGGATCGCCTCCGCCTTTGGAGAAGCGGACCGTTATGGGGATGGCATCGCCCCGGAGATGGATGGCGCGGGAGTAAGCGGCCGCGGCGGGAAGTGCCTGAAAGATGCCCCGGTAAAAGCGACCGTCCGCATGCAGCGTCCGATAGCCGTCATGCTTTCCCAACACGGCGTGGATCTTGGCTATCATCTCGCCTGCGAGGCGATGTTGGCTGTGTTGCGTCATGCGTGCCCTCCATGGGATGGTGGAGCCTCGAGACCGGGGCCGAGCACGGTGACGTGTAGGAGCAAGAGCAGGTCGGTCGAAGCGAGCCTGGGTGATCTTACTGTAAGCTGCCTCAGTCACTGATGCGCTCTGGCGCCCGCGCCCGCCTTGACTAGGAGGTGCGGGAGCAAGCCGGAGGGTTCGAAACACTCGTATGGGTTCGCCGTCAATAATCTGGTACGCGTGCCATTCAGAAGCGGGCGAACCGTAACCAAGCGACGCGATGACGAGGCGGGTTTCGCTGAACCAGAGGTCCTTCAAACCGTCCTGTCGCGCACATGGGGCGCGGATGCCCAATCACCCGCCATCATCAACGCACGCGCGCTTCAATGGTGTTCATAAGCGAAAGCACGTCTCTGGGTACGAAAGGCAAGAGTTGATAGGATCCAACCCTACAGGAGCGCCGATGAATCATCCACCGACAGAACAGATCAGATTTGGGCCGTTTTGTCTGTTACCGGATCGCGGGGTTCTTCTTCGACACGACGAACCGGTGCGGCTCGGAAGTCGAGCCACCGAAATCCTGGTCCTTTTGGTCCGCAATGCAGGCAGTCTGGTTACGAAGGCGGACATCATCGGCAAGGTCTGGCCGGACACGATCGTCGTCGAGGCCAACCTTTCGGTCCATATGAGCGCTCTGCGCCGCGCGCTCGATGACGGCAGCGTATCATCTGCCTATATCGCGACCGTGCCGGGCCGCGGTTATCGTTTCGTGGCCCCGATCATCGTCGAAGCCGACCGTTCACCACATCCTGCCACAGAAAGCGATCGGCCCAGCAATCTGCCGTTGCTCATGACCCGGCTCATCGGCCGATCAGATGTCATCGATGCGCTTCGGGCAAGGCTCCCGGCACAACGGCTTACCACCATCGTCGGGACCGGAGGTGTGGGTAAGACCGCGCTCGCGCTCAATGTGGCCGAGCGGGAACTGAGCCGGTGGCGCGACGGCGTATGGATCGCAGATTTTGCAGCACTGACGGACGCCGAGTTCGTTCCATCGGCGGTTGCGACCGTGCTGGGTCTCGAAGTGCGATCCAACAATCCGATGCCTGCGATCCTCAGCGCACTGTCGGAGAAGCAAATGCTCCTCCTCTTCGACAATTGCGAGCATGTGATCGAGGCCGTGGCGACAATCGCCTACGGTATCCTGCAATCCGCCCGCTCGGTGTCGATCCTGGCCACCAGTCGGGAGCCGATGACGATCCCAAGCGAGACGGTGCTGCGCCTGGAGCCGCTTGTCGTGCCTCCGGAGCATGAGCTGGTGGGGGCGCAGGAGGCTCTTCATTATTCGGCGGTCCAGCTCCTGTGTGAGCGCGCGCGGGCCGTTGACAGCGAATTCACCCTGGCCGACGATGATGCGCTCGCAGCATCACTTGTCTGCCGCAAGCTCGGCGGAGTTCCGCTTGCCATCGAGTTCGCCTCCGCGCTGGTGCCGATCTTCGGGCTGAAAGGCCTCTCGACACGCCTGGATGATCGTCTCAGGCTTTTGTCTGACGGTCATCGCAACGTCCTGCCAAGACACCGCACCCTGACGGCCGCCCTCGACTGGAGTTACCAGCTTCTCGAACAGGAGGACCAGCGCATATTCCGGCAGCTCGCAGTCTTCAGCGGGGGATTCACGATAGAGGCAGCCGCTGCCGTCGCGGGCGGCGGCGAGGATACCGTGGTGGCGGAAATAATAGTGCGCCTGGTTCGCAAATCGCTTGTCACTCCCGATCTGCGCGATTCCCGACTGCGGTTCCATCTACTCGAAACAACGCGCGCGTTCGCCATCGGGGCACTCGATCGAGCAGGCGAAACCGCACGGGCCAACCGGCTTCACGCCGAGTATTTCGCACGCGCATTGCATGGGTCGGGCGAGTTTGCGCCGGCGAGCGAGAACCACCTCCCCTTTGTGCTTGAGCTGGACAACATTCGAGCCGCCTTGCGCTGGGCGACTTCGGCGGAGGGCGATATCGCCGTGGCGCTGGCGATCGGCGCCGGTGCGCTTCCCATCTGGTTTGGTCTCTCGCTTCTGACCGAATGCGGTACGCGGATGAATGCGTTGATGGATGGGCTCGATCCAGCCTTGCGGGAGTCGCCCTACGGCGCGGCGATAGACATCGCGATCCAGGCGACAGAGATCTTTACGGTTGGAGCGCGCGACACCAGTTATCAGGACTGGACTGAGCGTCAGCAGAACGCGATGGATCGTGACCAGTTGCTCGAGCGTGTGCGCCTTCTCCTGGGCCGCTGGACATACAACATCCGGATGCCGGACTATAAACTGGCAGATCAACAGGCCCGCGAGCTGGAAAGTCTCGCGCAGATGACCGCGATCGCCAATCCGGACGACGTGCCCCTCGCCTTCCTGGTCGATCGCGCCCATCTGGGGGCGACGGCATCGTGGGCGCGAGGCACGACGGTGCATCACATCGGCGATCTCGCCACGGCGCGCGTTCATCTGGAGAAATTCCTTGTCGAGGAAACGCCGGCCATGCGGGCGTTTTTCATGACCATCACCGGATTTGATCGGCGATCCGATGTCTACGGCTTGCTGTCGATCGCAAAGTGCCTCCAGGGCGATGTCGCCAAGGGGCTGGCCGACGCGCAGACAGCCATCACCGAGGCGCGGTTAACCAGGAAGGCTTTGCCTATCTGCGAGGCGCTCCAATGGTCCTGCTTCAGCATATTGCTCATGAATCTGCCGGCTCGCGTGCTGACGCCGCTGGTCGACGAGATGTTGAAGACCTCGAAGAACCATTCGCTGTTCAGCCATTACGGCGTCGCCCTATGCCTTAAGGGCTGTCTGGCAGCCGCGTCGGGCCGGCACGAAAGCGCGGTGGAACGTCTCAAGGCCGGCCTGTCGGAGCTTGAGAATGCGCGTTACGGCCCGTTTGACCCCTTCTTTGTCGGCGTGATGGCAAGCAGCCTCATGACACTCGGCAGGATCGGCGAGGCTCGCGACAGCATGTCTGAATTTGAGCGGCGACGTGTGACGCAGAACGGCTTTTGCGGACCGGAATATGGCCGCCGCAAGGCCCTGTTGAGCGTTTTGACGGGCAATACGGCCGCGGCGGAAGTCGAACTTCGCGCCGCCCGCGATGAGGCGATTCGTCAAGGCGCGCAGCTTTGGCATTTGCGGGCCGGCACGGATCTGGCGGCATTCTATGAGGGGCGTCAACGGACGTCGGAGGCCCGCCAGGCACGGGACGATCTGGAAAGACTGGTAACCCCGGAGCTTGTTGCGCGGGAAGCCTTCGCCCGATGGTAACCGGTTCAGCTGCCTGACGCCTCAGGTGCCCTCATGGCGCTGCCGCGAGGTTGCTCCGGGGCTCGCAAAATGAGTCGAAAATCTGTCACCGCGGTCAGCGTCGTCCCCAGCGATCACCCGATTGCGTGAGCGGCAGCCGGCCTGATTTGGAATTTTTTGGAACTATTAAATCGTCGGTGATGATCGCTGCCTTTTAGCATGCACGTATGACTCCTATGCCTGGAGGCGGCGATGACCGACAAGGACAAATCCCTTATACAGGGCCATCTCGAGGATCTGCGCACCAGTGCCGCGTTCGCGAAGAGCAGTGGCCTGTATATGCTGCTGGAATATGTGGTCAGCGAGACCTTGGAGGGGCGCGGTGACACTCTGAAAGAGCTGGTGATCGGAGACGCCCTCTACGGTCGATCCGCGCCCTATGATCCAAGGATCGATTCTGCTGTGCGAGTCGAGGCTCGTCGACTCAGGCGCAAGCTGAGCGAACATTATCAAGGGGCGGGAAAGCGCGATCCCGTCCGGGTGACCCTTCCGACCGGCGGCTATGTGCCCTCTTTCGAGATCCTTTCCAGGTTCGCCCGATCCGAAGCTGCCAATGAAGTCGATGAAGTGGTGAAGCGTCTGTCGGTCGATCTTGCGATCATGCCGTTCCGGGCCCTGTCGAGGAGCGAACATGCGAATGCTTTCGCTGATGGTCTGACCGATCAACTCATATTCGCACTGAGCAAGCGGACCAGGTTAAAACTGGCGCCGCGAATGATGGTATTCCAATATAAGGATCGCGCATTCACGGTGCCTGAAGCAGTGCAGCATACGGGAGCCGGGGCAATGCTCTACGGGACGTGTCGATCAGACGGGGGTTGCACGAGGGTTACGGTCGAGATGTGCGATGAACAGGGTTTCGTCACATGGTCCACCCAGATTGACCAACGGACTGCAGAGGATATCGCCCTTCAGGAACTGCTGGCCGGCGAAATTATTTCTCGAATGCCGTCCTGGCTTATCAGCCCAAACATCCGTGACAGGCCAATGATCGCGGCCATATCCTGACCAGCACATTGCTCGCCTGCAATTATGGATATTCGGACGGTTGAGCCACCGCTTTCCAGCAATGGCCGACCGCCGCGCGGGGGGAGGGCGGAGAAGATGCGGGCGGCCGGCGCATTGCCTCACCGGCATATGGGGGGAGTGGCAGCCGGCGGTCAGCCGATGTGTCCGGCGACAAGCCCGTCGTAATGGAACCCGGATAATGGCAGAAGGGACAGGGGGATAGCTGGGCGTTAGCGGCCTATACCTTCCCGACTCAAATATAGTAGGCCTGAAGTGGGAGACAGTCAGTTTCAGCCGACTGACCAAATGTGGTCGCGATCCGGAAGCTAATCGGGCTGCTCTACTGCAGGAGAGCTCACAGTGACCACGCCGTGCTCACCTTTCGTCACCTCACAAGCCGCCATCCGCTGTCTATAGGCATCTCGTTCCGAAATTAGTGAGGTGCGTGATGACGTCGAATGCCAACATGCTGGAAGGCCGTGTCGCTGTGATCACCGGGGCAGCGAACGGCATCGGCCTCGCACTTGCGCTGGAAGCTGCGAGCCGCGGCATGCACGTCGCACTGGCAGATATCGGAGAAGAGGCACTCCTCGAAGCCAAGGCTCAGGTCGAAGCCTTGAAGGTCAAGGCCATCGCCGTGAAGACCGATGTCCGCGATATCGACCAGATCCGACACCTCGAGCAGGAGACGATCGATCAGCTCGGCGAGCCCTGGCTCGTGTGCAACAACGCCGGCATCGCCAAGATCGCCCTTACCTGGGAAACCGGTGAAGCTGACTGGCGCCGCATGATCGACATCAACGTGTGGGGTGTCGTGAACGGGCTTCTCACGTTCCTGCCGGGCCTTCGCGCGCGCAAATCGGGGTATATCCTGAACACGGCTTCGGTTGGTGGACTCCTGAGCATGCCCGGTAACGCCGCCTATGTTGCGAGCAAGCACGCAATCGTTGGTCTGTCAGAAACGCTCTATCGCGAACTGTCGGCCGACAGGAGCGGCATCGGAATCTCGGTTCTTTGTCCGGCACTCGTGCGAACGGCGATCGCCGGGACTCGCGAGGTCGACGGGAAGAAGGTATCCGTTCTGGATTCCCCGGACGCGATGGACCCGGCAGACGTTGCCCGTGTCACGTTCGACGCGATCATCGATGGGCAGTTCTGGATTCTCACTCACGCCAGTCATGTCGAACCCAAAATGCGCGCCCGCGTCGATCAAATGGTCAAGCAACGCAATCCGGATCACAGCAGCGTCGATCCCGCCATCGAGCAGACGGCAACGAGCGCAACCGGTGTGGATTTCGTCCACACGGCCTGAGGTGCAGGCCCGCGACTGACTGCATATGAATTGATCTGCGGGATCCAGGCGTCGACTAGCCAGCAAGGTCAGCACCTAGCCGTGATCCTTGCCGGTCCGATCGATTTAACGCCGGTCAGACCATGCGACATGACCTACTTGCCTAAATGGCTCGTGGGCAGCGTCGATGCCAGGTGAAGTGCGAAAGTCCGGCGCCCGTTGACCGGCCACCGACATTGTAAAGGCGATGAATCTCATTCCGAGATACTTCCAATTCGTCACGAGGTGTCATCCAGGCCAGGCTTACGGGCGCACCACAAGAAATCTCGCCAGGGAACCTGTAACCGGTAAGATACCAGGCGCATCTCTGCCGCACAGGTAATTTGAGATGATAGGTTGCCAACTCGGTGCCGGAGCTCCGTTTTACCAGGACCGGCCATTCAAGGCGGCGCCAATGAATGGCCGGTTGTGCTGGCTGAGGGCCCTGAATGTCCGGTTTGACGGCAATGCTTCCCGCCAAGCACGGCAGCTCGTGATTTTCCCTTTGGCGTTACCCAGACTCCAACCGGAGTGCTGAACTTGCCCGGCGCTGGTTTGCCGACATGGACACGGTCGGCCGTAACCTGTTCACCTGATTCGAGATGGAGCGTCACCCACGGCTTGGGCATGCGCTCGAACTTCATCTTCTGAATGACCAAGCCCGTCGACGAATTCATGATGGTTGCTATGATACTCATGGTTTGTGCCGCTACCTTCATAGGCGCTCGTGGGTCTATACCTAAGCAGAAATAGCCCCAACTTTTTGAACCAGAGACCGCTATGGGTAAGCCTAATCAAGTCTCTAATCGCCCACTTATTGCGCTGGGAGGTGGGCGATCGGAAGGCAGCCGCGCCGCATGATGGTGCCTTAGGTTAGCGCTGGACGACCGTATCAGGCTTCTTCGTTGCGCCCCCTGCTTTCATACCAGTCCTGACGGCCTGTGTCCTCCACCGCCCAGATCCAGGCATCGTTGAAGGCTGCGCTCGAGCAGCTGAACTGCTGACGGGCCAGATCGCGATAGCTATCCTTGGTGTGCAGTTTGGGCTTGCCGTCGCTCATATGCAGGATCAGCCAGTCGCGGCATTTCTCCCGATTTTCCCTTGCTCGGGCGGCTTCAAGGGCACGGTTGGTTTTCATCGGAAATGTCCATCAGTGGTATGATCGGGTCTTGCATCAGCCATACCCGACGCTCGGTGGAAGACCAGCAGGAAAAGGGCAGCGGAGGCGATACATCCCCGACGGTCCTCAACTGCCGCGCCACCTTTGCATCCGCCTTTGCGCATTAGCATGGGATTGACCAATGCCCTGTACACGCAAAGAAGTCGGTCTACGTTTGCTTGATATCGCTTATCCCGATCCCCAAGGGGCTTATATAGCGTTTTGTGTGACAAATATTTGACCTGATACTGCAAGAGGTCTAACCCTCGCGGCCCTCATCTGCATGAGGACGATCATGGCCGAGAACAATTCCGAAGGTGCGCCCAACTTCATCGAACTGGCCGGCGATATTACCATCGCTTGGCTCCAGAACCCCAATGTGAATCCTGCTGCCGAGGATGTTCCTGCTTTCCTCAAGTCCATGCATCTGGCGATTGTCGGGCTGGACGAAGCGCCCGCAGCCGAGCCTGTACCCGAAGTCGTTGCTTACGAACCAGCGGTACCGGTGCGTTCCTCGATCAAGCCAGACTATCTTGTCAGTCTGATCGATGGACGCAAATACAAGACATTGAAACGGCATCTTGCGACCAACGGACTGACGCCCGATGAATATCGCGTGCGTTATGGTTTGAAGCCCGATTACCCGATGGTCGCGGCGAATTTTGCTGCGATGCGCCGCGAGATCGCCGAAAAGATCGGGCTTGGCCGCAAGAGTGCCGCTCGCCTCAATGATGCCGCCGGAACGGTCGCCGTTCCTGCAGAGACGCAAGAGGCGGCGCTTCCGGCGACGGAAGAAGATGCCGCTTCGAGCGTGACGGCAAAGAGCGTTGCCCGCAAGTCAAAGGCCAGAACCGAAAAGCTTCCTGTTGCCTCAACTACGGCCTCGCCGCCGCTTGCCGAGGCAAAAACTGTCGCCGAGACCAAGGGTAAACCCGCGCGTCCCTCTCGGAAAGTCAAGGAAGAGGCCTCGGCGCCCGTCGATGCGACTGTGCCTGCCGAACCGGTAAAACCGGTGGCGACCAGAAAGCGGCGTATGGCGCGTGAACCCGAGGCCGCTGCAAGCGCCATTCGCGCATCCAATGCGCCTGTTGCTGATCCGATCCCGGACGGCACGAGCGTGCGCAAGCGTAGCGCGGCAAAGGCAAAATCTGCCTCGTCGACCGAAGTTGAGGCCACCGGAAGCAACGCCGTTAAGCCAGCCAAGGCGAAGGCCGCCGCCGCGAAAACGGTTAAGGGCAAGGTGGCGAATCCGAAACCGGCAGTTACGCTCGAATCAGTTCCTGCCCCCGCCAACCATGGCAAAACGAAAAAATCGACTGCGAAAACCGAGGTTCCTGCCGCACAGGAAGCGTGACGCGCGGAATGGATGGATACGGAGCGGCGCCTGCCCCTGAAGGGACGGGCGCCGTTTTGCTTCGAGGTCTTGAATAAACAAGAACGACGACCGGTGCTAGACGGTGTCTTCCGAGGGGCCTGCAGCTCGACGCCTTTGGCACCGGATCTTGGTCATTCAACGATCAAGTTGCCAATGGTCACTCTCTATTGGGTCCGCGACAGTCGACTATTTCAGCAGGACTCACCACATTGGGATCAGTGCTGCTGTTCATCGCCAGCCCAACCGGCAGCGAAGTCCTGACCACCATAATAGACACCGAGTATCGCCACCTGATGGGCATCCACCGCATAGGCGATGATGACTCGGCGACGAAACGGAATGGTGTGCAGGCCTGGGCGAATGTCATCGCGTGGTGTCCCGCGATGCTGGAAAGCGGCAAGCCCTTCACAATGCTCGATGATCGCATTCGCAAAGCGCCCGGCGATTTCTCCCGACGCTTCTTACATAATATAGCGATATAGAGCGATCAGTTGGGCTTCTGCCTCCGGCGCGAATACGACCCGGTGCGGCATTGATCAGCGCGGTTTGGGGTCGTTATGATGCTCGGCGGCCAGCGCGGCCTTCACGTCACTGATCGATCTTACGCGAGCAGGGTCAGATTTAAGCGCATCATAGACAGGCGCGATTTCATTGCGCAGCCAGGCTTCAATGGCTTTGTCTCGGGCTTGCAGGGCCCGCAGGCCGTCACGGATCACTTCGCTTTCACTGGCATACTCGCCCGCAGCAACCTTGGCACGGACCTGCGCGGCCATTTCCATCGGCAGTGTGATGCTGAGTTGCTGAGTTGTGCGCATGGAACCATCCTTGAGGTGTCAATAGGATTTAATCCTATCAAAGGTGCAATTCAAGCGCCTGATCGTGCATCATCAGCGATGACGTTTGCTCCCTTGTACGTATTAAGCGCTCTTCAATACCAGCGACTTGATTGAGTCCCCGATTGGTCACATATTGACGCACGCGGGCCGGAACGCTGGCAGCCACCCGCAGGATAGTCCTGTCAGGTATATCGAAGCTCGACCCACGGGTCGGGCGCCAGTCGTCCGATCAGGCGACGACGCGGCCCACCTCACCCAAGATGATCTCCGGTTGCTTCCGGGGAGATCTCTGCCGTGCCGTGAGGATCCGTGGTTTCATGTCTTTCTATACCGAACGCCCCGATCGGGCGCGGCAGGTGAATGAACCTGTCCGCCGTGATGACCACGAGGCAGAGACCACAGACCTTAGTCAAATCTATGCTGTGGAGGCACCCAGACTTCGGCGCTATTTTCGCTCGCGCCTGCGCAGCGGAGATGACGCCAGCGATCTCGTGCAGGAAGCCTTTGCCAGACTGGTCGGCGCCATGGCGAAGGATATTCCGGAGCGACCGGCAGCCTATTTGCAGCGCATCGCGCGCAATCTGCTCTTCAATCGAACAAGGCGGCTGGAAAACAGGCTTGGACGCTTCCGCGTGTCCTTCGACGATGGCTATGAGCACGCAATGCCTCCGGACCAGGGTGACCGTCTCGAGGTGGCAGATGTGATGCGGATCTATCGGCAGGCCTTGAGCGAACTTCCTGACAAGACCAGAGAAGTCTTTCTCCTTCACCGGGTCGAAGAGCTCCCCTATAGGGAAATCGGAGAAAGGCTGGGCCTTTCCATCCCGACCGTGCAATATCATGTTGCACGCGCGCTCGCGCATATTGACGCTGCCCTGGAACAGGAATGATGGAAGAAGCTCAAACACCGCCTTCTCACGGGCAATTGCGCGATGAGGCGGCCGACTGGTTCACCATCATGCGCGGTCCCGAGGCCGAGACCCGCCGTCAGGAATTTGAAGCCTGGCTGGCGCGCGGCGCGCTGCACCGAATGGCGTATAACCGGATTGCCGAGACTTTCAGCCTGGGCAAATTTCTAAATGAAACCCGCGAAACCGAGAAGCCGGATCTGCCGAAACCCCAAAGAGAAAACCGTCGCGGGATGCACCTCGCGTTTGTCGGCACCGCTCTTGTCGGGCTGGCCGCAATCGGGGCCTTTCACTGGCATAGCGACTTTCCTGCCAGCAACCTCGTTTCATCGCCGCCGATTGCGGTATCACTTCCGTCAGGCGCCCAGCCCCAAAAACTCGCGACCGCCATTGGCGAAATTCGCTCCTTCAAACTTGCCGATGGCTCAACCGTCACGCTCGATACAGGAAGCCTGCTGCTGGTCTCGCTGAGCAAGGCTGAGCGCGACCTGCGCCTGGTTCGCGGCCATGCCCGTTTTGAAGTGGCTCACGAAGCCCGCCCCTTCGTCGTGTCCGCAGGCGGCGGCACCGTGACCGCGCGCGGCACCATCTTCGATGTGACCGTGGCCGATGATCGCCGGATCAAGGTGCACCTCCTACGCGGAGCTGTCGATGTCGCCATGGCTGACGCCAGAGGGCAATCGGGCGGCCCTCCGCTTCGTCTTACGCCCGGTCAGCAAATTTCGCTTGAGGAAGGCGGCGTGCTGCAATTGGCGCAGGCTTCGGACACGAACAATGGCGATGCGCAATGGCCGGATGGCTTGCGCGACTATGAGAATGTCCGGCTGGGTGATCTGATCGCTGATGCTAATCGCTACGCCGGCCAGCCTCTTGTTGCCGGCTCAGACGATGTGAACGAAATCCGGGTCTCGGGTACATTTCGGGTAACGGATACGAAGCATCTTGCGCAAAATCTTGCAGGACTTCTGGGGCTGACACTCGTTGCCTCTCCCAACAGCTTGTCCCTCGCCCGCTCGTGTCCGGCGGGCCCGCAAAATATTTGCCAGCCCCCCTCATAAACATGCCCCGCTGATTGTCGCTCCCCCCTGAACGCCGAATTTCAAGGCAATCGGCGCCATGGGGGTTAGTATGGCAAATGTTCGAAAGTACATCCTGAGTTCCACAATTGCCCTTTCAGCCATCGCGGTGCTCTCGCCGACGATGGCCGGGCCAGACGACAGACAAGAATACCATCTTCCCGAGCAGGATCTCGGGTCCGCGCTCAGGACCATCGGCCGCGCATCGCATCAGGAAATCATGTTCGAGAGGCGATCGGTCAAAGGCAAACGAGCCCCAGCGCTCGATGGCACCTATACGCCAGGCGAAGCTGTCGACATCCTGCTGCGCAATTCCGGCCTGACGGCCACCAGTCGCGATGGAAGTATCCTCATCGGGGAGCGATTTCTCCAGACATCCAAAGAAGTGAATGCGGGCAGTTCCGCCATTGTCGTCACCGGGTCCCAGATCCGCGGCACAGCCGCCACCGGGCCGTTGATCACGATCTCCAGCCAGCAGATCGCAACATCGGGCTATGGCAATCTGGGCGATGTGGTGCGATCGATACCCCAGAATTTCACCGGAGGCCAAAATCCGGGCATCGGAATTGGCATTCCGGTCGCCAATGGCGAGAATTTTGGTTCGGGAACTTCGATCAATCTTCGCGGCCTCGGGCAGGATGCGACGCTGACCCTCGTCAATGGGCACCGCGTGGCCAATGGCGGCAATCGCCAGAGCGTCGATATTTCCGCGATCCCCATCGATGCCATCGAGAGGATCGAAATCGTCACCGATGGCGCCTCCGCGCTTTACGGCTCCGACGCGGTGGCGGGCGTCGCCAACGTCATCCTCAAGCGCGACTATCAGGGCCTCTCAACCAGCGCGCGCTTCGGCCTTGCCACGGAGGGTGGTGACCGGCAGCAGCAGTATGATATCGTTGCCGGAAAAAGCTGGCGCAATGGCGGCGCGGTGGTCTCGTATGAATATGGCAAAGACACCGCCATCCTCGCCTCGCAGCGCTCCTATGCCGCCGTGACCAATCCCGGCCTGACTCTCTACCCTTTCATCCAGCACCAGAGCGCGATCATCAACCTCCATCAGGATATCGCCAAAAGCCTCACATTCAGCGTCGATGGCGGCTATAACTGGCGCACCGATCAGCGTGGCTATTCGCTGAGCACCGCAGCCAATGCCGCGGCCTATAATTCGCGCGTCCGGTCATCGTCCTTTTTTGCAGCCCCTACGCTGCAATGGGCAGCCTCGAGCAGTTGGCTGATTTCTCTCTCAGGCATGTACGGAGAAGACCGGGCCAGGCTGGTTCAGCAACTGACGAGCAACGGAACCACCTCGACAACGCAACTGACCTGCACCTGCAACACCGCCGTATCGGTTGAGCTGAAGGCCGACGGCCCGCTCCTCGAAATACCCGGCGGCATGGCGAAACTGGCGGTGGGCGGCGGCTATCGCCGGGATCGGTTCCGACAGGACAGCATGTATGCCGCCAGCAATTTCAAAGCCAGTCAGGCGGAGCGCTATGGTTTTGCCGAATTGCACATTCCGCTGGTGGGAGCCTCGCAGAATATTCCCTTCATCCGCTCGCTCGCGCTGAGCGCGGCAGCCCGATATGACAACTATCCTGGCGTTGACGAGGTCGTCACGCCCAAATTTGGCTTCGCTTACGCGCCGAGCGGGGATTTTGACCTGCGCGGATCATGGGGTCAATCCTTCAAGGTTCCCACTTTGTTTCAGCGATATACCGCGCAAAGCGCCAGCGTCTATGCCGTCGGTACATTGGGCGGCAGCGGATACCCTGCCGGATCGACCGCGATCTTTCTGCTGGGCGGGCGGCCCGACCTGTCGCCCGAACGCGCTGACACCTGGACCACGAGCCTCGCCTTCCACCCGGCGCGGGTGCGCGGCCTCAAAATCGAGCTGGGCTATTTCGATATCAGGTATCGTAATCGGGTCATCATGCCCATTTCCCTGCCGCAGCAGTCGCTTTCCAATCCGGCCTATGCCAGCGTCCTGACTTATAATCCCGCGACATCGGCGGTCACCAATGCGCTCGCCGACAAGGTCGTCTACAATTACTCGGGCGCGGCCCTCAATCCGGCCAATGTGGTGGCGATCGTCGATGATCGAAATCTCAACATTGCAACGCAGAAGCTGCGCGGCATCGACCTTTCTGCCGAATATCAGCATGCGATGAGTAACGGCGATCGCATCACGCTGTCGGCAACCGCCAGCTATCTCGACAGCGAGCAGAAACTGCTTCCCGGCGCGGGCACGATTACCCTGGCAGGAACCTATTATAACCCGCCCCATTTCCGCAGCCGTGTCGGTATGGCCTGGGACTCGTCAAGAGCCTCTCTTGCCGGTTTCGTCAATTACATCGGCGGAGTCAGCGACACCCGCTACACACCGGCAACGCCGGTCAGCGGGATGGCAACGCTGGATTTGAGCGGTCGTCTGCGTCTTGCAGGCGGCGCACTCGATGGCGTTGACATCGCGCTTTCGGCCCAGAACATCACGAACGCCGGCCCGGACATCACCCGTACCCGTGCGGCTTATGACGCCCCTTATGACACGACGAATTACTCGCCGGTCGGCAGGCTCATCGGCCTTGGCATTCGCAAGAACTGGTAACGCCTCCCACGACCTTAGCTCCCCACCCATCGCGCTGCCGTACCGCTGGGCGGCAGCCGCCTATGCTCGCCATCTGGATTTTTAAAATGCACAAAATCGCTTTTATGCCCGTCGCACTTTTTTGGGCAATGGGCTCCATGCCGGCAGTCGGAAAAACTGACGCGCCCACCGCCGCGCCGGTCACCTTGCAGGATCTGGTGGGGACGCGCACCCTCGACAGCGTGACCATCTCGCCTGATGGTCGATTGGCGGCCTTCCGGGTGATTACCCCGTCCCTCAAAAGCAACAGCGTCACCGTCCAGTGGTTCTGGGTCGAACTGCGTGGAAGCCACAAGGCAGCGGTCCCGCTTGGACATCCGAGCCTGCCGCTGCGGCAACCGATGTTTGACACGATCCTCGATGGTCAGGCGCAATGGGCAGAAGACGGCAAATCCCTCTATGTCCAGACGCTGCGGGGCAATAGGGTCACGATCAACCGGATCGCGCCCAAAGGAGGGGACGAGGTAGCACTGTCGGACGGCGCCGACATTGAGACATTCAGGATCTTGCCCGGCGAGCGCCAGGCCGAGATCGGCGTTCGCGCATCACGGCAATCAATCGATCAGGCCGAGGCACAGGAACACCGGGACGGCATTCACATTGATCGATCCGTATCGCTGGAAGGAAGCCGCCTTACCAGCAATTTCCTCATCGGCCATCGGTGGTCGACCATGCGCTATGTCGGCCAGGGCAATAGCGCGCGGGAGGCCTTTTCCGGCGAATTACGGCAGAAACTGGTGCCGTTGCGAGGGACTTTCAAGCGCGCGCCATTGATGGTGGCTCCAACCGGCACGCAATCCAATCCCGTCCTGTCGGGGGCGGGCAAAGGCGATGCCGACCGCACAATCTCGATCGCGTCAGGCAAGCTGACGGCGCGTCTGGTTCAAACCTCGCCGCCCGGAAAATTCCTGCAGGAGCCGACCTATCAGGTGGTTGCCCAATTGCCCGACGGCAGCGAGCGCGCATGCAGCGCAGCCTTCTGTTTCACCCATTCGGCCGCCCTGCGCGGCGTCAGCTGGAACCCGGCTGTACGCGAACTCGTCATCGCGCATGAGGCCGATTACTCCACCTGGACGGCGCTGTATGGCTGGAAGCCTGAGAGCGGAACCACGCGGGTCATTCGCGCTGCCGACGGCTCGCTCGATGGTGGATCGACCTACAGCAACAGGCCTTGCTCGGCACAAGGCGCCTATCTGTTTTGCATCCATGCAGGCCCCACTTCACCGCCCCGTCTTGTCCGCGTCGATACAACGAGAGGCGAAACGGTAACCTTGTTCGATCCCAATCCTGCCCTGCGGCAGCGCCAGTTCAATCCTGCGCGTTTTGTCACCTGGCGCAGCGCGGGCGGGGACAATTTCACCGGTTTTCTTGTAACGCCGCGCCATCAAAATGGGCCGGTGCCGCTGGTGATCACCAGCTATCGCTGCCGCGGCCTGCTTCGCGGAGGGTTTACCTCGCTGGCTCCCGAGCAAATGCTGGCGCAGCGAGGAATGGCTGCCCTGTGCGTCAATCACAACAATTCCGTCGGAATGACCGCAACGCCAGATGGCAAGCTGCAGACCCTTGCCCCGCATCTCGCCGCTATTGCCGGATACAAGGCCATCATCGACCAGCTTGCCGCTGAGAAGCTCATCGATCCCACGCGGGTCGGGCTCGCCGGACACAGCTTTACCAGCATGGTCGGCGCTTATGCGCTCAGCCACACCGACCTGTTCAAGACGGTCGTGATCGGCACCGGCATCACCATCGACCCGGCCACGATGATGTTCATCGATCCGGCTCGCCATGGCTGGAACACCGGGCTGCTCGACGTTCTGAACGTGCCCCATCCGCTTGATGACAAGGATGGAAGGTGGAAGGCGATCTCTCCGGCCCTCAACGCCGAAAAGATCAAAGGCTCGCTCCTGATCCAGACCCCGGAAAACGAATATCTTTCGGCCCTGCAACTGTTCTCGGCGATCCAGCATGCCGGCGGCGCTTCGGACCTCTATATCTACCCCAATGAGGGCCACCTGATAACCCGCGAGCCCGCCCACCAATTGTCCCGCATGCGGCGCTCGATCGACTGGTTCGACTTCTGGCTGCTCGATCACGCATCGGACAATGCAGCAAGCGCCGCCGATATCGTGCATTGGAGGGAGCTAAAGAGCGAGCTACCCGCCCCCAAGCCTCACGGCACATGATCGCGGCGCGATATATGCGGCGATGGCATGGCCCAGGCTCTGAGCCATGCCTCGACGTCCACCAGCGCCATGATTTCCATATAAGCCACGACATCGCGCGGATCAGGTCGCGCGAGAAAGGCCTCGAGGGCGTAGCGATCAACAATACCCTGTCCTGCCAGCATGCCCTCGAGCAGCAATGCTCTGATCGCCGGCAGGTTGGCCTCGAAAAGCTGCATCGCAAAGCCGGTCGGAGTGCCTTTGGATCGCCGCGTTACGATCGCGGGCGGCAGAAGGTCGGCAAAGGCTTCCCGCGCAAGGACGCGGTCCTGCCCGCCGCTGCACCACATCCAGGATGGAATAGTAAGGCAGTGTTCGACCACCGGCTGCGCCATCAGCGGCGCGCGCAAAGGATGCAGCCACTCCCGGCCAAACCCTTCGAGATGATTTTGGATCCCGGCCAGCCAGGCCGTATGCATGATCTTCCCGGGGACTTCATCCCCCGGCGGCGACAGCCATGGGTGCGACGGTGGCCCTGCGAGGCTCCGCACGAGATCGCGGGACAGGAAGCCTGTTCGCATGGGCCAGCGGTGCGGTTGGCCAACCTGCCGGATCTTGGAACGCGCGCCCGATAGCGCGGTAAGGACGCTGACCTCATTCAATCGCGCGACATCCATCAGGGTTTGCAGACTGCCAAGGCGCGAGCCCGCCACGATCAGGCGATCAGCAAGCGGGGCAACCGAATGGAGGAAACAGAACACATTATCGCCGCCCCCGCCCGTCATGAACTGGTCGGCGCCGAGCCTTGCCGCCAGTTCCTGATGCGCGCGGTCGCCCGATTGGGCAAAAGCGCGGGATATCGGACGCGGAAGATGTCTGGCTTCGCTGCGTGCAAGATCGACGAAGTCGACGCGTTCCGGTTCCTCCTTTAATTCGACGCCGAGGTGCCGGGCCAGCTGCCAGGCATAGGGACGTTCATCGCCCGCCGCCTGCCCGGTATAAAGCGTGAGGCATGTAAAACTCCGGCCCGAAGCTGCGAGCGCTGCCGCAACGATCGAACTGTCCAAACCACCCGAAACGGCGAGAAGTGTATGCCGGGCCTCCGACGCCCAGGCATCGGTACAGGCAATGATGCGACGGCGAAGCGTGGCCACCGCCTCTTCCCGGCTAGGCAGCGAACGGGCCTGACGCGTAAACTTCCACGGCGACCAGGCAAGGCTGCTCGATACGTTTCCGCGCTGGGCGGTAAGCCGCATCCCGGGCAGGATTTCATGGATCTGGCTAACAGGCGTTTGCTGCGCGCGGACCATCGGCCAGACGATATGAGCGGCAAGGGCTTCCCAATCTATGTCTGCCTTATGCCCCGAAGCGGCCTCAAGAATATCAGCGCGCGAACTGAAAAGAATGCGGTCCGGCTCAAGCCGATAGAAGCATGGGCATTGCCCGGATGGATCGCGGATCGCCTGCAGGCTGCCCCCCTCGCCGTCCGGAACGAACCCGACATAGGCTCCCCAGAAATCCTCGATCAGGGCTTCGCCCCGAGTGGACGATAGGCGTTGCCACTCCCCGGCACTGAAGCGATCGATGATTTGGACAGGATTGGTTCCCTTGAACAATCGCCCGATGACCAGAAGGCCGCTGTCGGGATCAAGTTGAAGCACTTGCCCGGGACTGGCGAAGAGGGATAATTGGCGCCCCTGATGAACAAGACCCAGCCCCAGATTTCCGCCAAGCCGGTTGAGGTCATCATGGCCGCGGCCGGCAGCAAAGCTCCATGCAACAAGATAGTCGGCGCGCATCAGACCACCAGAATTGGTGTGTAATTTCCAATTCCCTCAAGTGTGTCATTGAGCACAAGGCCGCCATGCTGCAACCAGCAATGGGCGCGAAAGGGCCTCGTCGCCACCCCGAAGACCAGATTGGCCGGCACCCTATGGGCAAGCAGGCAGCGCATCATGGCCAGCGATCGCAGCAGGCACTGATCGTAGCGGGTGACCAGGGCATTGAGCCGGTAAAAGGCCGCAGCAATGGCTCGCGCGCGGCGATGTGCGCTTGCAACCTCCGTGCCGGTGAAGCTCTGCTTCCGGTCCCGTATTTGAGCCAATATTCCCGCAAGATCATGCCGTCGCAGCGCATAACGGGCCCTGCCCAGAGCAAGGATTGCCTGAAGCAGATCGTGGGCCGACCAGCCAGACAGATCCCGATCGTCAAATCCGCAGGTTGGTTCGACCGGAAGCGAGCAAGGGAGGATCGCGCCTTGCTCCTCCTGCTGGGCGATGATGCCCGCCTGGAGCAGCTTCGCCATGCCCGGCATATCGCGGCCATCGAGGGGTTCATGCATGCGCAACCGGTCAAAGGAAGAGGCCAGCGAGGGCGGCAACATCACATAGGTGTTGCTTGCGATATCCATGAGGATGACCTGGTCCTCGGGCACGCAGAACGACCATTTCTCGCCAAGGGACAAGCCCATCCATCCTCTCCCATCGGGATTTCGATCGGGCGCCAAAGGAATTGCCGCCCATGGAAGTTGGCGACGCGCCGAAAAACAACGCGCCGCCGGAAGGATCAGTCGTCGGAGAGACCCCCGCCGCCGAAATTGCCCTGATTGTCGAGCTGGGGCACATTGGAAATGCCCTTGGTTTCCTCGGTGACTGCACCGAGAACGATGAGTTCATCACTCAGATGTTCGCGTTCCATTGCCATCTCCTTCATTCAACGCTGCACCATTGCAGCCCGATCAAGGTACGGTGGAAGGCCTGGCGCCGCCGAATCTATTAGATCCCGCGTAAGCGCCTATCTCGGACCGGCAGGCCCGCTGGCGGTCAGCCGGCCAGAGAATAGTTTCTGAAATCTATCGGTTTTTTGCTGAATTGATCAGTTCGGCGATCCGGCCGACCCGCCTGATCCGTCGCCGATGGTAGGCCCACAGGATCTCATAGCGGTCGAGACCCGAACCCGAAGCGGTCGCGGTCTCGACCATCTGCAGCTCAGGCCCAAGATTCGTAAGGACCGCGCCCTCATGGAGCCGGGCGACATAAAGCCTGTCGGTCGCCAGTCTGAGCGCCCGGGCATATTCGCGATTCGGTGCTGCCTTGGCCAGCATGCGGAAGCAATTCGTCATCGCCAAAGGGATCTGAGCGAGATCGACCAGCGCCATGTCAGAAGAGGAAATGGGCATGGCCTGAACCGGCTTTTGCACCTTGAGGATGAGGCGAACCAGATGGCTGTGCCAGTGATAGAGGTCGAGCAGACTATCGGCACTGATCGCAGGAATCCGGTAGCCGCCGCCCGTGCCGATCTCGAGAAGCTCCTCGCCGACCAGACGCTGCGCCGCATCGCGAAACGGCGAGACCGATACGCCATATTCTTCGGCCATGAGGCGCTCGATCACCGTCGATCCGGGAGCGAACCGACCGGAGAGAACATCGCCCTTCAAAAGGCCGTAGGCTCGCTCCGCCGCAACAGGTCTGGGTGACATCATGACCTGTCCCGCCTTTTATCGCTCACGCGAACCCGGCTGAACAGGCTTGCTGGCCAGACGCGCAAGCGCCGAGACCTGATGGCGCTCTACCGCCGCAAGCATCTCGCGTTCGAGATCCCATAGATCGTCCTGCATCAGAAGTTCGTGCGGAACGGCCATCTTGTGCTCCATTGCCATGAGAGGAATGAACAGATGCGGCGTCGTCATCCGCAACGCATGAGCGCAGCGGACATGGTCTTCGAACTTCGATGTGGCGACACCGCCTTCGATTTCGCGCAGCCATCTTTCGCTGCGTCCGACAATTTTTGCCAGAAACTGCTGCGAGACGTGCTCGCGGCGTCGGCGTCGTTCGATGAGCTTGCCGGAAAGCTCCTTGATCAAGGCGAATATTTCAACATCAGTCGCTTGCGGACTTTGAAGCGTCATCTGCAGGTCCCCCTGACAGCGTCTCAAAGGCCCAAGCGCATTGCCCTATAGGTGAAGAGTGTTGCATTAAAATCCGCCCGTCAATGAGGAGAAGCTCCTGTAAACGGCAGCATTTTTCGTCACGCCAGAAAAATGGTCGTACGCGCGTACCTATGGATTGCCCATGCGCCCGGGAGGACGACCGATCTCACCGGCAACGGCGCAAAAGGTGCGAAGAAGCTCCTGATCGGAAGCAGTTTCCATATGGTTGAGGGCGGCGAGGAAGATTTTCCAGGTCTGGGGCGCGGGATGAACGAGCCCGCTTTCCTCAATGCGCCGTGCAATCTCCTGGACCACGCCGGACAGGGTCGGCGACGTCCCGACATAACGGACAAGGCGGCCCCCATAGGCCTCGATATCCAGGGCGAGCAATTCCCCGGGCAGATCCTGCTCCGGGCACAGACGCAGCAAGGAAGCGGCGACATACAGCGTGCTGCCATAGGGCAGGAAATCCCCGACTGTGCCGCATAGTCGGCTATGGCAGCGCAGGAATAAGTGAATGCCGCTTTGCGACAATTGCAGCTTGTAGGCTCGCGATCGCGGGTTTGCCAATTTTCACTCTCCAACTGACGACGCGCCCCTGCCTCCCGAAGACAGCGCTCGTCGGCACAGGGCGATTCTGTGCCGCCACGCAAAATCCTGCAAAAGAACAAAGGACGAAACCGGAAGTGTATTTCCGGTTTTCGGAAATGGATTGCCGATAACCGGCAATGGATTTCCTCAAACCGGAACTCCATTGCCCCCTCTCTTGCGGGGCGGGGGCCGATGTCGGCACTCAAGTCCATGTCGAAACGACAGACCTGAGCGGTCAGCCCAAACGATCGGCAGATCCAGCTCAACGCGTTTCGACCCCGGCAGTCCCTTGAGGGACCACAATGGAGGTTTCGCTCATGTCAAAAACGCGCATCCGTCGCGTGAGCCTGCTCGTCGCTTTCGCAATCGGCACTATGCCTTTCTTTGAGGCCCGGGCGCAAGACACGCATGCCGGCAAAGCCGACCGCGAAAAGGCGCTGGCCTTGGCCGCGCAGGCTGCCCAGCAACAGCTCCATCAGACCTTCACGAACCTCAAGTTCGAGGATTTCGGGCCATCGCCGGTCCATGGCCCCATCTATCAGGCCAATGCCGGTGGCAGGATCATCTATTACGCGCCGCAAAGCGAGCATCTGCTCTTCGCCTCGGTCTATGATAAGAACGGGGTCAATCTGACGGCGCTGGCGCAGGAACAGGGCGCTTCGCGCCGCCTCAAGGCCATCGACCCGGCCAAAGCCCTGGCGATCGGTCCAGAAGGCGCGCCGACGGTGATCGAGTTCACCGATCCCGACTGCACCTATTGTCAGGCGCTCGAACGCTTCTGGAACACCAAAGCTGCTGAGGGCAAACCGGTGCGCCGCCTCGTCTTCTTCGTGAGCGGCATCCATCCCACCGCGGCTGCCAAAGCCGAGCATATCCTTTGCTCGCCGGATAAGGAGGCCGCTTTCCGCGCTGCCTATTCGGGCCAAACACCGCCGATCCTGCGGCAATGCGAGGCCGGGCACACCAGAGTGGCGCAGGATGCCGAGCTGGTCGGCCGTGTCGGCATTTCCGGCACGCCGACCCTGATCGTCGATGGCAAGCTCATCTCGGGATTTCAGCAGGCCGAACTCGAAGCCTTTCTCGACCGGCATGCCAAACCTGCGCTCAAGGCCGCTTCCGATGCAGCGCGCTGATCGCGTGCAGCATCAGGGCTGCAGCCGGTCGCACACACTCTTTCTGGCGGGCGTCCTGCCCTGTGCCGCGCGGCACGGGCGGATGAACCAGGATGCCGGAGGCGACGGGCTCCCGGAGCCGTCCACCGACGCCCCGGCCGACACCGATCTGTCATCGATGCCGGCAGGCATATCGCGGGCGGCTCCATTTCCAAGGAGTAGTACCATGATGCGCAAATATGGTTCGCGCGCGCTTGCACTGGCCAATTTCGGCCTCCCTTTTGCCGTGATGACCCTGATCGCCGGTCCCGCCCATGCCTTCCAGGCACCGGCTCAGGGCGATCTCGGCTACGACATTTACGATATCGTCGTGAACAAGGGCGTGAAGGGGCCGCTTGGCTTTGTGGGCGGTGTCGCCGCCTTCCTGTTCGGGGTCAGCCGCCTGTTTTCGAACATCATGATCGGCATCCCGACCATTGTTGCCGCTGTCTGCCTGATCAAGGCCGACAGCATTCTCCAGACCTTCGGGATGGTCGTCTGACCCATGCGGCGCGCCTGCGTCAGGGGTGACCCGATCAGCGCAGCGCTGCCGCCAACGAGCTGGGGACCGATGGTCGGTTCCTGGAAACCGACACCTTCGCAGGTGTCATGAAGCAGGAGGAGAAGGGCCATGGACGAGCGCCTTCCGCAATATCTCCATCGACCGGTTCAGATCCTGTGGTTCGGATCGGACGAGTTCATGCTGGCCACCTCGAGCGTGTTCGTGGCGGCGATCGTGGGCGGAATGCTCGGATGGATGCTCATCCTGGCTCTTCTCCTTTTTATTCCCTGGAAGCGCAGCAAGCCGCGCGGGTTTTTAGCCCATCTGGCGTGGCGCTGGGGCCTTGTCTCCTTCCCTCACTATCCGGGTCCGACCCAAACCCGTTTCTTCGAGTAGGCGCCATGGGACTGTTCCAACGCAAAGAGGCCGGCACCGACCCGCTGCTCGGCAAACCGGCGAGTTTCGGGATCCACCGCTACCTGCAGGGCTCCGCCAATCTGTTTGAGGAGAACCGTCTGCTCAAAGCGGCCATCGCCGGCATGTTCGGCGTGACCGCGGTACTCGGCATGGTGATCTACACCACCAACCAGAATGCGCGGACCGTGGTGGTGCCCTTCGGCGCCACCGGCGATCTCTATGTCTCGGGCAACAAGCCTTCGCAGGCCTATCTGGTCGCGATGACTCGCAACATCGTAGGGCTTTCAGGCACCTACTCGGGCTATTCAGCCGACCGGCAGTTTCAGGAGCTGCTCGGGCTGGCTCACCCATCGGCTTACAATGCGATGCGTGACAGCCTCAATGGCGTGCTCGACGATCTGGCCGACAATCCGACGCTTTCGATCGCCACCTATATCCGCAACGACCAGCCCGTCATCTGGACCTCCAGCATGATCACCGTGCCGGTCGAGAAGGTGCGCGTGATCGGCGGCGTGATCCGCAAATTCCGGGGCAATCTGCACATTGGCTACGCGATCGAGAACGGTCGCTTCTGGCTGACGCGCCTTTCCGAGGAGCAGTTCGATGCCGAAACCCATTAAGCCCGGCACGCCGTCGCACGCAATCTTGTCAGCCATAGCCTTGCTGATGGCCATGCCGGCGGGCGCCCAGACCATCCGCGCGCTTCCCGACCAGACCAGCCGCATCCGCCTCTCGAACCACGACATCAACCATGTCGTCTGCGAGGGCGGCGATATCGAGGACGTCAAATTCTCGCAGGAAAAGGGGCTGGCGGTCGAGAAGGGCGGCTCGGATGCCTGGATCAAATTTCTCGTGAGGCAGATCGACGATGCCGGACAGGTGACGCGCTTCTATGTGACGCAGCCTTCCGAATTCTTCATCACCTGCAACGGCGCGACCTATCCGCTCTATGCCGAACCCGCCGACATTCCTGCACAGACCGTGGCGCTGGCGCCGGGAGCGCGCCAGCGCGCCAAAGCCAATAGCGATTTGCTCGCCCCGCTGGCCGACGAAGATCGTGCGGTATCGATCACTATGGCGATCCTGGGCAACCGTATCCCCGCATCCTTCTCTGAGATCGCGCCTTCCGAAGCGGCCATTCGGCTCTCCGGGGTTCCGGCGGTCACAATCGCGGAACACCGCCGGCTTGCGATCGAAGGATCGGGCCTTTCCGCTTCGGAATATTGGGTTCGCGCCTCCGCGCCCATCACGCTGGAGGAACGCACCTTTATCGATCCGGCATTGGGCGAACACATTTTCGCGGTCAGTTTTGATCGTGGCCGTCTCGCGGCCGGTGAAAGCGCCCGGCTGATCGTCATTCGCAGGGAAGCCGCGCAATGAGCGGCGAGGTCGATCCGGACACGGGCCAGGAAAGTGAACGCCCCTCGACCTATCAGGCGCACCTCGCCCGTCAGGCAGCGCAGGATAGTTCCGGGAAGGGCGACGCTTCTCCTTCAGCACAGGACTGGAAGACCCGTTGGGAAAGCCTCTCCGCGCGCCAAAAACTGCGCGCACGGCAACTGGCTGTCGCTCTCAGCGTCGGTGTACTCGGTCTTGGGCTCTATACCGCGACCAGCCACAAGGAAGAGGCCAAGCCGGTCGCTAAATCCACCTCGCTCAACATGGGTGCGGGCCTGCGCGGCGACAGCCTTGAGGAAAAGCTGCGAGGCGACCTCAAGAAGGTGCTCGATGGCCAGCGATTGCTCGGCGATCGCGTCAGCGCGATTGAAGAGGGCAAGGTTACGCCGGGCGCCAGATCCGCAGGTGGAGCAAGCTCGGCCGGCGATGGCGATCTGCCCCCTGCTCTTCCCGGCAGTGCGCCGCATTTGCCCTCGCCTCCGGTGACAGGCGATATCGGCGCCGCTGCCGACAAACTGCCCGCACCGCCCACCGGGCCGATGGCACCGCCCGCGCCGCCCGCTCCCCCTGTCGAGAAAACCGTGGGCGCGATCGGTTCGGCAACCAGCCAGCTCGTCCCGCAGGCATCAAGCGATGCCGCGTCCCTTGCCAAAAAAAAGAATCGGACGATCTATTTGCCGCCTGGTTTCATGAAGGCGCGGCTGCTGACGGGGATCGACGCTCTCGCCAGTCGGGACGCGACGAGCAACCCCGAACCGATCATCGCCCGGGTTCAGGCGCCCGCCGTGCTGCCCAATGAGGTAAAGGCCAATCTTGCCGGCTGCTTTGTCATCGGCAACGCCACCGGAAGTCTGGCCAAGGAGCGGGTCGAGATCCAGCTCGTCTCGATTTCCTGCGTCGATTTCGATGAACATTCGGTCGTCGATCAACCCGTCAAAGGCTTCTTTGTCGATGCCGACGGCAAGAAGGGTCTCTCAGGCAAGGTGGTGACGCGGGCCGGGGCAACGCTTGCGCGCGCCTTCATCGCCGGAACGGTCAGCGGCATCTCGCAATCGGTCGAAGGCACTTTTGGCAGCACTTCGACCTCGGCGCTCGGCAGCGTGCGAACGCTTGATGCCGGAGACGCAGCGAAAACCGGCATTGCCGGAGGCCTGTCCAAATCCTCGGAAAAACTGACCGATTTCTATCTCGACCTCGCGCGTCAGGCCAGCCCCATCGTCGAAGTCGGGGCCGCCAAGGATGTCGTTGTCGTGATCCAGGAAGGCGTCACCCTCGAAATCAAACCCGGCGCGGGAGTGAAGTTCTGATGCGCGCCTCAACCGGAGACAACATGATGATCCAGCCTCATCCCCTCATGCAACCCTGCCGCCAGATCCTGCTGGGCCTGCCGCTCATCGCGCTCTCAGGCTGCGCCGCGGTAGGTTCGATGATGTCGCCCTACAGCGAGAAGTTCTCCTGCAAGAACAGCGACCATGGCCAATGCATTCATCCCGAGAAGGCTTGGGCCGATGCCGTTGCCGGTCGCCCGTCCAAATCCGATCCGGCGGTGACCAATGACCGCAAGCTCCTTGCGCCGGAGCAGATTGCAGCGCCCGTCGCCGCTCCGGCAAAAGGGCAGATGCCGGACAAGGCGCTGAAGCCGTCAGGCAAAGCCAGGGGCTCTGCGCAAATCGTGGCAGGCCTGTCGGCAAAACCCTCGGCCGGTGACATGGGCGGGCTGGCGGCCGGTCATGCCACCCCGATGCTGAAACCCTCGCGCACCTTGCGGACGCTCATTCTGCCCTATGCCGACCGGCAGCGGCCCGACCGGCTCTATATGGCGCGCTATGTCTATTCGATCATCGACCAGCCCGCTTGGGTGGTCGGAGATTATCTGGTCGAACCTGCCGGCCGCGTGCCGACGCCGCCCGTCTTGCGCTCGACGCGGGATAAGGATGCCATGCCCGCCGAGGTGCCGCAGGATGACAAGGTGACCTCTGCCTTTTTGGCGGAGCCCCGCCCGTGAGCGCGGCGGGTCGCCCGGGCCTGACAGTCCGCCGTCTGCGCGCCGCTGTCGAGCGCGATGCTTATTCCGATTTCCTGCCGATGGTCGCCTGGGTCGAGGAGGAGGAAGCCTTCCTTTGCATCGATGATGGCTGGGGGCAGGCATGGGAACTGGTTCCTTCCGCCTATATGTTCGCCCATGTCAGTCAGGCGCTGCAGGGCCTGCTCAATATCCATTTCCCGGAAGGCACCGTCCTCCAGCTCATCACTTTCGCCGATCCGCTGATCGACCCGGCGCTCGATGCCTATCTCGATCTCAAATTCCGGCCCGATCCGCTGGTGCAGGCATCAGCACGGCGCATGGCCGATTATCTGCGCGCCGGCACCGGCGGGCTCGATGCGCTCCATGGCATTCCCGTCCGCGATTTCCGTCTGTTCCTGGCGATCAAGACGAGGGTAAAGCTCGGTGCGGATCTTCGCCGTCAGGTCGAGGAGCAACTCGCGAAGATGGGGATACGGCGTCTGGCGCCCGAAGAACTGGTGAGTTTTTACCGGCGCATCTTCAACGGGGTCTTTGCCACTGCACCCGGCGTGTTTCTGGGAGACAGCATCGGGGGCATGCCTGCCCCGCCCATCGCGCGCCAGATCATCGAAGCAGGTCCCGATCTCTGTTTCGAAGGGCCCGAAGTCTTTCTCGGCAATCAGGTCGCACGCTGCCTCACCCCCAAAGCGCCCGCACGGAGGATCACCGCCGAGCGCGCCAATCGGCTGATGGGCGGGATGCGCGGGAGCGCCGAGGACAGCGATCAGATCGGCGGCCCCTTCCTCTATTGCCTCACCGTCCTGTTCGATCATTCCCAGTTCGAAATTCACAAGCGCGCGCAAATTCTCTCTGCGCAAAAGGCCGCCGGCAGCTTTGCCGTGGAAGTCGGCAAGCAGATCGAGGAAATCGGCTGGATCCTCGACGAGGCTTCGAACAGCCGTTTTGTCTCGGTGATCCCGACCATGTGGGTATTCGGGCGCGACAGCGCGCAGGCCCGCGAGATGGCGGCCCGCGCCAAGCGGCTGTGGGAGTCGGAACCCCTGCCCTTCATGGTGCAGGAGGAAAGCTATCTGCTCCCCGTCCTGCTCGCCGCCAGTCTGCCCTTCGGCCTTTACCCGGAAAAGCGCACGCTCAAACTGCTGGAACGCGATTTTCGCATGCCGGTCAAAGCCGCCGCGCTGATGGCGCCGGTCCAGACCGATTTTCGCGGGGGCGGACGCCCAGCCCTGCTCTATGTCGGGCGCAAGGGCCAGCTCGTCACGCTCGACCTCTTCGATCCGCGCATCAACAATTACAATTTCATCGTTTCAGCCGAAAGTGGCGCGGGCAAAAGCTTCCTGCTCAACAACCTGTGCCAGCAATATTATGCCCAAGGCTCCCTCATCCGCATCATCGATATCGGCGGCAGCTACCGCAAGCTCTGCACGCTTTGCTCGGGCCGCTATATCGACATTGGCGAGGAAAGATTGGTCCTCAATCCCTTCGACATGGGACTGGCGCTTGATGGTGAAGACAAGCAGTCCGCCATTGCCATGGCGGTCGCCATTGTTTCCGAAATGGCCAATGCCTCGACCCGCAAGCCGGTTACCACCTCGGAATGGAACCTGCTTAAATCGGCCGTACAATGGACGGTCGATGGCGGGCGCGGCGAGGACGGCATCGATGCGGTGCGGGCCTGGCTTGGGCGCTATCCCGAAAACACCAGTTCCGACCTCGACCGCGTCGATCATCTCGTACCTGTCGCGCGCGAACTGGCCTTCAATCTCCGCGATTTCGGGTCGGATGGCGCCTATGGCCATTTCTTCAACGGACCTTCGACCTTCGACATCTCCCGCGACGAGTTCGTCGTGCTCGAACTCGAGCGCCTCAAAGCCCTGCCCGATCTTTTCAACGTGATCGTGATGGTGGTCGTGAACGCGGTCACCCAGGAGCTGTACCTTTCGGCCCGCGACAAGCCCCGCTTCGTGCTGTGCGACGAGGCCGCCCAATTCATGACCCGCAGCGACGGGCAGGATCTTTCACGGCTCGCTGAAGCTTTCGGGCAGGGCTATCGCCGCGCGCGCAAATATCAGGGCAGCTTCGGCATCGTGCTACAGAGCATGAACGATCTGGCGCTCTTTGGCGGCACCGGTCAGGTGATCCTCGAAAATGCCGCGACCAAATTCCTGCTCCAGGGCTCGACCTATGACAAGGCGGTCGACAACAAGATTCTCGATTATTCGGGCTTCGTCCTCGATCTGCTTAAATCGGTCCGCAACGCCAAGCCTCATTATTCCGAGGTCTTCATCGACAGTCCGCTCGGGCTCGGCATCGCGCGGCTGGTCGTCGATCCCTTCAGCTATTGGATCAACACCTCCGCTCCCAATGAGGTCGCCGCCTTCGAAGCTTTGGTCCGCGCCGGACGCAGTCCGCTCGAAGCGGTGTGCGAACTGGCAGGCGTCGATCCGCAGGACGTGTTTGGCACCGCTCATCTCATGGGAGGTTCGCATGACACGCCATCACGTTGACCATACCGATCCGTTGAAGCTCGACTGGATCAGGAACCCGGATATCGAGGCAATGATCGAACAGAGGGTGGCCGAGCGCGCGCAGAGCCAAGCCTTCCAATGGCGCCTTCGCCTGATGATCATCGAGACTTTCATTATGGGGACTTGGTCATCGCCGGAGGCCTGGTGCTTGGCCGCCCCGGGCTCGAGGTTCTGCGCGCCGGGACCATCGTTGCAGCGGCCTGTTTTGCCAGCGGCCTTTTGCTGATCGGGGTTTCGGCGGCCTGCGGCATCGCGGCGTCCCGCTTTCGTCAGTGGAGGTCGAAATGACCGGCACCACCAAAACCATAACGCCCGCACTGATCGATGATCTTGCCCTCATCGGCAGATGCTGCCGTCACCCCGGCGAAGGCACGCAGGACTATCTTGTTCGGCTCGTCGGGTTCCTGCGAGACGAGAACAATCGGTTGAACCGTGATCTTGAAGTGGCCGATGGCCTCATCGCAAAGATGCTCCGTGACGCCGAACACGTCCCGCTTGTCGGCACGATTGTACAGACCTGCTGCGGCGTCGCGCCATTGATCTTTCCGGCCATCTGGTTTGGCGGCTTCTTTATCGACTGCGCGGTCTGGGTCGGCCTGGTCTATATGGCGCCGGTCTTCAGCCAGATGGCCGTGAACTTCTATGTTCGCATGCCATGGCCTGCCACCCGAGCTGCGGAGGGCGGAAAGCCATGAACGGCATCTTTTCTTCAACGCCGGCGCCAAGACCGATCCGGCTGATCGTGGGCAGCCAGGGCTTGCTGCTGATGCAATCGCTGATGGCCTGGTATCTGCCTGCCATACCGGGCCTGTTCCGGATGCTGGTCGCGGTGACCGGCCTGCTTGCGCTTGCCGCTTTGGTCGCCGCCATTGCCGGTGAGAAGCCGCAAACGGGTGAGCGCTGGTGGAGGCGCCGTCATGCGCGCTAGCCCCCCATCCTTCCCTGATCGTCGCAGTGAGGTTTCGGCGCTGGCGATGCTCCTCGCCGCCCTGATGGCGCCGACGGCCGTCCGCGCCGATACATCCACCATCGGACGCACATGGCCGATCGCCGAGCCGGATGCGCTGACCGAGATCGAAGGCCGGAGCGCCCATATGCCCGACATGAAAGCCGCCTTTGGCCCCCGCTCGGGCTGGTCGGCCATAAAACCTGCGTCTCTGGGAAAGGCTCGGATCGACCGTGAGCGCAGTGTGGTTCCCTTTTACACGCTCGATTCCGACATTCAGCTGCCTGATGGGCGACTGCTTTACGCCAAAGGCACCACTTTCAACCCGCTCGCATATGTATCGCTGCCGCAGCGGCTGGTGATCGTTCATCCCACTGAACTCGATTGGGCGATGCGCAACGCTGGCCCGTCCGACTTCATCCTGATCGCGGCTGGTGCCCCCGGCGATACCGATCCGATTACGGCCAGCGAGCGGCTGAAACGCCCGATTTTCCTGCTCGAGGAGCGCATCAAGACCCGGCTCAGTCTGACCGTCGCCCCGGTGATCGTCGCGCAATCGGGACAGCACCTGGTGCTGACCGAAGTGGATGCATCAAAAACCACACGGAGGGCTTCCCGATGAAAGGCCTTTCCCTGCCCAAAGCGCTCGCCCTCGCCGCGACCTGCCTGACGCTTGCCGTTGCCTCGCCCGCCCACGCCTCCAAATGCGAGGCAGGCACGATCTTCAATCCGATCACCAAAGTGCGCTGGTCCTGCATCTTCCCTATCACCATCGGCGGGGTCAGGATCGGCCCGCATGATCCGCTGGGCAAGGCTCTCGATGCGCAATCGGTCTCGAAACCTTTGTGCGCCTGCCGCAAGGGCGTGACGTTCTGGTTTGGCGTCAAGGTCAGCTTCTGGTCGCCCAACCGGATGGTCGATGTGGTGACAGAGCCGGGCTGCATGATGGCGCTCGGCGCCGATATCCTCTCCACGCATGGCAGGCTGCAGGGCAGCCAGTCCTCCATCGCCGACGGCACCAACACGCGCAAGATGTTTGCCCAGATGCATTATTACATCTCGCCGGTCTGGAAGATGCTCGACATGTTCACCGACCTTCCCTGTTTTGAGGACGACGGTTTCGATGTCGCACTGATCACCGAGGTGCTCTCGACCTGGCAATCGGCAACGCTGAGCGCGATCATCCAGCCCGAAGCCATTCTTTTCGGTAACCCTGCGGCGGGCCTTGCCTGTATGAGCGACAGCGCAGCCGCTGCAGCAGGCAAGGTCGTCGATCCTCTGTTCTGGTGCATGGGTTCCTGGGGCTCGACCTATCCGATTGCCGGCGACATCCATTTCGACGACAGCGTCGAGGCCTGGGCCGGCCTTGCCGCGCGCGGCATCTTTATGATGGGGCGGCTGGGCTCGCTCACCATCAGCTCTGCGGATGGCTGCTCCTTCATTCCCCAGCCAATCTGGACCAAGAGCCGCTACAAGCTCCAGCTCATGGAACCGGTCAAGGGCGGCCAGTGCGTCAATGTCGGGCGGCCAGGCTCCCTGTGGACCAGCGCCAAACACGCGCCGGGCAAGGACAATGCCCAGTTCATGCTTTTTGAAAAAACGATCTGCTGCGCCGGGATCGCGGTGCCATGATCGGATCGTTTCCCCCATACCGCATGGGAATGCAGCCGGTCTACCGATGGCCTACCCGTCAGACTGTTGGCCCCGGCAATTCCCCTGCGGCAGGAGCAGCGCCCATTGCCCCCGATGGGAGCGCTCCGGCGGTCGGCGTGGCCGCAGTCATCAGGGCCGGGTTCCTCTCCCCTCGGCGCCCGATTGTGGCCACGCTGACCGTTTTCGAAGGACAGGCCGTGTTCCACGCGATTCTGCCACCGCCAGACAATCGGATCCTGCTGCTCCGCCTGGCGAACGGCTCGCGCCAGGTGGTCCCGCAGGAGATTCTGCCATGAGAAGCCGGGCTCTCCTGCTGATCGCGGCGCTCACCCTGCCGCTGCCGCTCGCGGCGCAGAGTGTGCAAGATCGCGCCCGCGTCGCCGCCGAATCCTCGCGCGCCAAATCTGGCGAAAGCGATACGTTGCTCAACAACTACCTGACGCCGGGCCTGAGCGGTCAGCCGGTTTCGACGGTCGATGCCAGCCGCCAATTTACCCCCGATATCGCCTGCCGGAAGACCGCGACCTTGCTTGAGGTGCTGGCCCAGCCTTCGGCCAGCGGTGATCTCACCGCGGTTCGCATCAGCCGGGACACCAATCTTGATGGCACCTTCGATGCCGGCGCCACCCTGCCGGTGCCGGTTTCAGGGATCTGCGCCAATGGCGTCATTTCTTGCGACACGGGCACCTGGAACAATTGCCATTTCTACAGGTGGGCGGTCGATGCCGCGCAGGCGCCGAAACTGGAAGCCGTTGCCATGAGTGATCTGGCCGGCTGCTATTGCATCAACAACAGTTGCGGCAACGGGCTGGCGCTGGCCAATCTGCCCACGGTCCTCAAGGATCTTGGCGGCGGCGTGGTGGCAGCGCTCACCACCAGCGATCCGCGCTACGGCATCACCCAGGCCAGGATCGAAGGCCCCGTCATTGCCTATGTCGGAGCGCAAAGCACCAGTTGCGCCTCCTCCGCCAGCCTCGGACAGGTCGCCTACCGTTCCAACCCGACCGCCATCGCCGGCGACGCGAGCTCTGCAGCAGCGTCGAGTTCGATCTTTCAGATGCTCTCCGCCTCGCCCGCCGCGACCTCGCGCGTCATCGAGACCCGTACCTGCAAAATCGAGCGTCAGATCACGCTCTCCAGCCCCGCCCAGCAGGACATCATTTCCCGGATCGCGGGAGGCTATGGCGAGGTGGCTAACAATAGCGATCAGATCAGCTTCATGATGGGGTCGCCCGCCGATAACAGTCTCAATGGCGGTGGCTGCAGCCTGTTTGGTTACCACATGACTCTGCGCATCAGCGATCCCGAACGCCTCACCGATGTGCGGCTCACCCAATATCGTTTCGACGACTCGATCCAGCTTTGGATCGACGGGCAGTTTGTCTTTGCCGATCCCGCGAATTGGTCCGGAAGCGGCGTTCCCTCCACCAGCTGCGATCGCAAGACCAACTGGTCGGGCTGGGCCAATCTCGATCTCAAACCATGGCTGACCAAAGGCGACCACGATATCGAGCTGCGGGTCGCGGTGGGCGGCAATGGCGAAGTCTTCGCCCAGATCGACGCTACCCTCGACACAAGCTGCCGCATCTGGGAAAATCTCGTCGATGGTTGCGTCGGCTATGCCGCCAATGCCGCCTGCAGCCTGAGCGGCGAAACGGTCGATGGCGTCACCACGGTTTTGAACGGCATCCACACCGGGCTCAAACCGATCGCCCAGACCCGTATTGTCACCGCCAGCACCTGTTCGGTTAGACTGACGCGCGACTTCTTCGAAAAGGACCGGCGCTACAGCTGCACGATCGACAAGGGGATAGCCGATCCCGACATCAGCCGCGGCGCCTATATAATCGATCATTCGACCGAAACGCTGCTGGCTGACCGACTAGCCGGGAATGACGGGAGCTACTCACTCACCACGCGCAATTTCGCCCTGCCGGAGCGCGGCACGGTCAATGCCTGCGAGCCTGTCTGCAAGACCAGAAAGGCGCAACGGAACACCGCCGCTGCGCTCGATGGCGTAACCGGCAGCAAGCAGAATACGCCGGTGGGCTGGGATTATCTCTACCATGCGTGTCAGGACAACAATGTCTGTCCGGTCGGCGATGGCGAGGAACTGGTTCAAGGCTGCGGCTGCATCGACGATTTCCCTGAAGCCGTGGTGATGATGCAGTCGATGCGTCTGGGCGGATCCGACCTCATCTGCACGAGGACGGTGCGATGACGGGTCGTCGGCTTTCCCTTGCCCTTGCGGCCCTGCTTTGCAGCGGCGCGGCTGTAATGCCCGGCATTGCCAGCGCCCAGCAGATGTGCGCCGCCGATCTTAACGGCAATGGCGATGCAGCCGACGAAGGGGAAACCGCCGGCTGCAAGCTGACGGCAAGTGGAGGCTGGATGTGCCCGATCGGAGAAACGCCTTGCGCCACCGGTCCAGGCGGCGCGCAGCAATGCCCGCTTGGGTCCCAATATGCCTGCGTCACGCCTGCTGCCGGAGGTCCCGCCTCCTGCTCACCCAATGCCTGCATCGACACCAGCGCCAATCCTATCCAGACCGACCCGGTCGTCGATGATCCGGGCGTTGAAGCCGATGGCTCGGTCGATGCCGATGGCCATTGCCTCGGATCCATCGAGATCTTTGCGGGCCGCGCCGCGCGCTGCCGTCCGGCGGGCCTGCTCACCACCTTCCAGAACTGCTGCAAGGATCGCGGCAAGATCATCAAGGATGGCATGGGCGGCTCGATCTCATCGATCTCGACCAAGATCGCCATCGCCAAGGGCGTGTTTACCGGCATGAAGGCAGCCTATGCAGCCTTTCAGGTGGGCGCGACAGCAAGCCAGGCCGCCGGAGCAGGCGCGAATGCTATCATCGTCGGGCTCGATCCGACCTCCATCGCCATCAGCCTTGCCATCAATTTCATGATCGAGGTGCTGCTGCAGGGCTGCGACAGCCAGGACATGGAAGTCGGCATGCTCAAGGGCTCGGGCATGTGCCATGAAGTCGGCAGCTACTGCAGCTCGAAGATCCTCGGCATCTGCCTGCAAAAATCGGTCGGCCATTGCTGCTTCAACACCAAACTTGGCAGGATCATTCAGGAACAGGGCCGACCGCAGCTTCAATCGTTCAACGCCGTGGGCTGGGGAACGCCCAAACAGCCCTATTGCCGCGGCCTCACTCCGGAAGAGTTTCAGGCGCTCGATTTCTCGAAAATGGACCTCACCGAATATTACGCGGAGGTAGAAGCGCGCGCCCAATCCCAAATCCAGATCGACATGAAGGACAAGATCGATGCCTATCAGCAAACGATCCGCCAATAGCTGCGCCTGGCTCCTTGCCGGCTTGATACTGGCGCCTAAGCCTGGCTGGGCCGGCAGTCCCGCGCCCGCCGAGAAGGCGCGCTGGCAGGTGCAAGCCGAAGGCAATGCCGCCATGGAGCGCCTGAAACGCGTGATCACAGCGGCGCGGCAAAGCGACGGCCCCGCCCCGGCGATACCGGCACGATCCGAACCAGATCCCCTATTGCAGCGGCGCGCCTTTGAAGGACTGTCCCGCCCAAAGGGCGATCCGGCCCTTGGAAAACGCGCCGAGATGGATATTGCGGCGGCCCGGCAAGCGCTGGCCGCCGAGCGGGAGAGGGCAAGTCAGCGCATAGCGCAGGCGCTAGGTCTCGAACAACCCGAAGCCATTGCGCTGGCCGGTGCCGCTCCCGCAAGCCTCAAAAAAAGCTGGGTTCCTGTTCTCTTCGTGTCTTCCGCTATGCCGGTCGAAGTGCTGCGCACCTATGCGGCCGGTCTGGCTCGCGTCGGCGGGGTGATGGCCTTTCGCGGCATGCCAGGCGGTATGGCCAGAGTGGAGCCAATGGCAAAATTGTCAGCCCAGGTATTGCGGCTCGATCCGGGCTGTGAAGGCCCCGCCTGCGCGATGCGCGATGTGCAGATCATCGTCGATCCGCTCATCTTCCGCCAGCACGGCGTGACGAAAGTCCCCGCGCTGGCGATGATCCCCGGCGATCCCACACAGCCCTATTGCGAGCGCGACGAGAACAGCCCCGGCGCTGCCCATGTCATCTACGGCGATGCTGCACTTTCCGGACTGCTCGAGGAATATCGCCGTCTCCGCGGTAAAGAGGAGGTACGCGATGCTCTCGCTCATCTGGCGCGCCAGTAAACGCGCCGCCTTGGAACTCAAAGACCTGCCGCTTCGCGCAGCGGTTGCGCTGGGCGCCGGCGGGTTTGGCGAGCCTGCCCAGCCAATGCAGCTCTTCAAGGCTTGCGGGATCGTGTTGCCGATCGGGCTGCTGGTCTGGTGGGCTATGCCACAATTCGCATTAGTGGCGACGCCCTCGATCGATGCCTTCGTGATCTACAAAGCGCCCGACCAGATCCGAACCGGCGACCTCGTCTCCTTCACGCTGTCCGATCCGATTGCCGGGCCCAAACCGGTCAGCGTCACCAAATACGCGCTCTGTCTGCCTGGAGAACGGATCGCCATGGTCGAGAAGCCGTCCGCCATGGGCGAAACCTACGACGGCTGGTATTTCTGCAACGCCCGTCTGCTCGGTATCAGCAAGCCTCGGACCCGGGACGGACGGCCCCTCACCCATTGGCATCCCGCGACAAAGATCATTCCGGCGGGCATGATCTTCGTTGGCTCCGCATCCCCCGATGGTTTTGACAGCCGCTATTATGGGCCGGTCGAGATCAACAGGCTGACCCGCATGGAGAAACTGCTGTGAGGCTGGGCACAATCGTCTCCATCGGTCTGATGCTATCACCCGCGCCAGCATGGGGCCAGACTGCCACCGCTGCCGAGGGCGCCACCGTCGCGCGCGGCTATTGGTGGTATGAAGCCCCAAAGCTGGTATCGCCCGACAAGGCAGAGATGGACGCAGTTGCCAAACCCGCCATTCCGCCCATGGCCGAACTGGTCAAATGGTCGCCTCCCAGGATCGCCAGACTGATCGAGCAGCAACGCGATTATGCAGCAACCGTCCTGACGGTGGATGCGGTCGCCGATTTCTGGCGCCTGGAGGATTTTGCAAGGCGCAAGGCCCGCGCCTTTGCCGGCGTTACCCAGCTGGCGCTGCTGGCGCATCCTGAACTGAACGCCAGAGCCGCCAACCCGCTGGTCGGCGAGGCGCGCGATGCGCTGGGCGCGCATAAGGACGATATCCGCCGCCAGTATCTGCGCGCGCATGGGAATGAATTCGCGCTGGTGATGTTCGACCGGGCCTCCTGCGGCTATTGCCGGGTGCAATGGCCAATCCTCCAGCGTTTTCAGGAGGAAATGGGCTGGCAGGTCAGCCGAATGGATCTCGAACAGCGCCCCGGCCTTGGCCAGCGCCTCGGCGTCGAAGTGACGCCGACCACGATGGTGATCCGGCGCGGCAGCCAGCAGCGGATGGTGATCGCGACCGGGATCGAGACTTATCCTAATCTGCTGCAAATGGCTTATCAGGCCATCAAATTGCTCACTGGCGACATACGCCCCGAACAATGGCTGACCGGAGCGGGCGAAGAAGACGGCTTCTTCGATGCCCTCGCCAATGGACCGGTATCGCCAGGCGATC
The DNA here is from genome assembly GCF_012275515.1 of Novosphingobium sp. SG707. GTDB lineage: Bacteria > Pseudomonadota > Alphaproteobacteria > Sphingomonadales > Sphingomonadaceae > Novosphingobium. The sequence goes on along the minus strand of NZ_JAAZQL010000011.1, from coordinate 43,958 downwards.
CGCGCGTGGTCGGAAGCAATTTCATCGCAGGGGGAGGCAGGAAGCCATGAGCCCCCGGGAAAGTCTCGTCATCGGATGGACTGGCCTTCTACTGACCGGAACCTTGCTCACGTCATCGGCCAAAGCGCAGCCGCCGATGTCCCGTGAGGCCGCCTTGCGCGCGGCCATCCATCCGGTTGGCACGCTTGCTGAAGCCCGGGCATGGCTCGCTCGCGTTCCGGTCACGCGCGACTTTCCACCCGACTTCGAAGCCGTGCTGCGCGGGCACGCGTCGCTTTACGTGATCGAGATGAGCACGGCGCCCGGCTGCATCGCCTGCGCCGATCTTTGGGGGAAGCTGCTCACGTTACGAGCGCGCTATGGCTGGCAAGTCCGGACGATTGGCGCGCAGGAGGCCATGCTCCGCTCCGGGCGACTTGGGCTTCCCTGGGTTGGAAACCCCGTTGCATGGGTGCGACCAATCGTCGATCTCAATCGCATGGTGCCGGTCGCCATCGGCACCGATCATAGCGTCAATCTCGCGCGAAACACCTATCTGGCCGCAAAAATGCTGACCGGCGTGCGCGTTGCTGTTGGCGTCCGGGCGATGGCAAAATTTACCGGAATCGTGAGCCCTGCCCGATGACTGGCGTCAGGCATCGTCAACGCGTAGTCAAATGCACAATAATTCCTTTTTGGATGTGTAATTTAGCCAGCCATTTTTATAAATTACAAGAGCATCTCAAGCTCTTCAAACTTGCTGTGACCGGCGCGCCATCGGGGGATGGCAGCAGGTCGCCTCGCAGAGGGTGTACCAATGCCCCCTGCCCCCTCTTAACCCGGCAAGGCAAGCGCGCGACGGGCCGCCTGTCCTGCCTTCCCATAACAGGAAGCCCGTCATGGTCCCTATTGCCAGCCGTTTCAGCCTCGCGCTTTGTCTGATCCTCGCTGCCTGCGGGGCAACTGTGCCGGCCCATGCCCAGAGCTGGGCGGAGAGTTGGTTCGACAATGTCACCTATAGCTCGCCCGGCACCTTTGCCGACCAGACCCGCGGCTATGTCACCGCAGGAGGCATGTCAGGCCGCGTTGATGTTCATGACGATTATTTGATGTCCTTGAGCCTGCCCAAGGTGAAAGCGGGTTGCGGCGGCATCGACATGTTCCTTGGCGGCATGTCGTTTCTCGACCCGGACTATCTGGTGCAAAAGCTTGAGACCATCCTTCAGGCGGCCCCGGCGGTCGCCTTCCAGTATCTCCTCGAAACGCTCGACGAGAAGATGGGCAATATTATTTCGAAGATGGAGGCAGCCACCAATTTCCTGAACTCGATCCAGGTAAACGATTGCCGCCTTGCCAACCGCATGGTGCAGATCGCGAAGGGTGATGACAATATGTCGGGCATCGTCGAGGAGATGACCGGCTATAAATCGGTACGCGAAGGCTTTGCCAAAAGCTGGCAGCAGAGCCGCGAGAAGATTCAGTCGAACAAGGGTAACCCGACCGAGGACTTAAAGGAAGCACTGGCCAATTGCCCGACCGAGGTCACGGACATCTTCAAAACGGGATCTCTGCTCCAGCACGCTGCGGCGCGGGTCGGCGCCTCGGACTGGGCCGGGGTGATGCGTGCCCGGGTCGGCGATGTCTATATGCGCTGGGACACGAGTGACAAAGTGCCGCTGTTCTCGGCCATCCCCTCCTGCCCGCATCAGGATACAGAGAGCGCCAATGATTTCCTGACAGGGCGTGTGCCCACGCGGGCGCTCAATATTCCCGCGACCGCTGCAGACTGTTCCGTGAACGGTTCCGGGCGCGGTGCGCTCGTGCTGGCGCGCGAGAGGATGGAGACGATTGCCAGCAAGATCCGCACCCGCTCGGCGCTCTCTGCGGAAGAAAAGCAGTTCGTCGCCAATGTCAGGACGCTACCGGTCTACCGCCTGCTCGAATGGGGTGTGCGGCAGGGCGTGATCGACAGTGTGATCGCTGACACCGATGAGTTGGTGGCGCTGACGCTTGCCTATCAGATGCTCAATGACCTGACGCGCTCGATCGACTTCGCGCTCCAGAATGCCGAGCGTGGCACGACGACAGCAGGCGCATCCGATAGCGAAAGCGCCAATATCTGCCAGACGCGGATCCTCTCGAAAGGGATCGAGCAGCTTCGCGACCTGCGCGAGGAAGTGCTGCGCCAGCGCGCGCAGATGCGCCAGTCTTACATGGCCGCCATGAGCCAGGCGAACCTCTCGGCCAATTACGCCGGGGTGGTTCGCGAGCGCGATCACGATGCCCGCAATGCCGCAGGCGCCAGCCACAAACAATGAGGTGTCTGATGCGCAGATTGCTCCGAACCCTGCTTGCATTGCTCGGCATGGTCATCGCCACACCCGCATGGGCGGTGGATGCGAGCTATCATACCTGGGACGGCTTTTCCGAAACGATCGATGCTTTCCGGATCGTGGCCCTGATCTTCAGCGATCCGCGCTATGAGACGCTGGTGGTGATCATCGCTGTCGCCGGTATTGGGCTCGGAGCCGTCCTCGCCGGAATTCGCGGTTCCGGCATGGGCCTTGTTGCCTTTGGCTTTCAGATGCTCGTGGGGATCGGTCTGTTCGCTGGCATGATCGCCACCACCGGCACCGTCCATGTCTATGATCGAGTCCGCAATGCTTATCAGCCTGTCGGCGGTGTGCCTAACCTCATCGTGCTGGTAGCAGGTGTCACCAATCTGTTGGAACGCGCGCTGGCCGAGACGATCGATGACAACACCGGCGATCCCAATGCCAAGCTGGAGTTCGGCGCGGGCGGGCACAGTTTCGATCTGTTCCTCAACGCTGTCTCGCCGCGCAGCCCCATCGTCGATTCCTTTCTCGACGCGACGGTGAAAGACTATGTCCGGCAATGTTATCCGGTGGCGCGGGTCTCGCCAGCTTATGGCGTCGATGACGACCAACTCTTCCGTACCTCGACCGACCTGCCCGCAAGTTTTTCAGCGATGGCGGGGCCTGCCACTTTCTCGACTGTCTATAGCGCCAGCGATAAGGCGGGAACCACCATGTCCTGCCAGGCTGCATGGACCTATATTGCCGACAAGCTTGCTGATCCCACTCTGTTCGACGCCTATAGCGATCAGATCTGCGCGCGCACCGGCTTTGATGTAACCCAGACCACGCAGCGTGACCGGTGCCGCCACCAGATAGATGCGCTGGGCGGCATGATGCTCAATCAGTCGATGAGCCGTCAGAAGTTCCTGACCAATGTCTTTCTTGGCCAGACAGTCGGCGATGTCCTGTTCGAGGATTCGCCGGCTGCCGCCGCGCGCGTAATGGCCAATCGCGCCATCGAGTCCAATGGTCTGGCGACGCTTTCGACGGCCAATGAATGGCTGCCGAGCATTCGAGCTTCCGTCTTTGCCATCATGCTCATGATGCTGCCGATCGCGCTGCTGTTCATTCTGACACCCATCAACCTTCGGGTTGCCAGTTTCGCCCTTGGTCTGTTCGTCTTTGTAGCGCTTTGGGGCGTGATCGATGCCGGGATCTATCAACTCACGCTTGGCCGGGCGATGGGGGTGCTGGCCGAGTTGCACGCAACGAAGGTCGCGACTGATACATGGATTCTGGCGCCTTCGGCAGCGATGAAGGCGCTTGCTATTTTCGGCTCATTCCGCACCGCCGCGGCCGGTCTTGCCGGGGCCTTTGTCTTCACCGTGTTCCGCTTCAGCGGCAATGTGTTCACGGCTTTCACTTCAGGTTCGCTCGAGGTTCAAAGCCAGGGCAGCATGGCAGCCGCAACAGCTGGGACCAGTGAAGGCTATGCCAATGCTCTTGAGGCGCAGGGTTCGGCGACAGGCACCATGGCGCGTCGCTCTGGAGCTTCCAGCTTCGGGGATTTTGGCGAGCGCAGCAGTTTTGGGCTGGATCGGGCATTTGCCTCCTCGGGCTCGGTGCTGGGCGAGCATGGCGGCGGCGCGCCCGGCACAGCGGCCTCCGGCCTCGGGCGGGCCGATGCCGCGCGGGAATTGGGCGGTCTTGCCCCAGCCCTTGCCGGTCGTGATCTGAGCGATCCGGCAACGGCCCACGCCATTCGCGCCAATGCCGCGACATCGGCGATCCATAATTTCGCGCACGGCGACGCGCTGCGCAAACTGGGCACCAGTTACTTCGGCGAAGGGCAAGCGGGAGAACGGGCCTTTGCCGCCTTTGCGCAAAACATGGTGCAGTGGAAAGCGTTTGGCGACAATCGGGCCTATGACATGATGCTTATTGGCGCCCAGCGGCATTTTGAACGAACTGGCTATTCCGCCAGAGATGCGAACCTCAAGGCCTCGACCGTCATTGCGCAGGCCTCGGCCGATACGACTTTTGCCAAGCTGACCGCCAATGCCTTCGATCAGGAGCAGATGCTGCGCAACGATCTTACAGGGGCGCAGATTCAGGTCGGCGCAATGGAAGGCAGGCGCGATTATGCGGGCGAAAGCGTGGCCAGTGTCGAGCGCGACAATATTGCGACCGAGCAGGCGCATCGTACGGGGCACAATCAGGGGCAAAGGCAAGCCGCCTCAATGCTTGGCCTTTCCGTAACTGAAACCAGTCGGCGTATCGGGTTCATCAACGCGCTTTCGGGCGAAGCACGTTCGAGCGCTGTCAGCCAGCTTGCGCATGCCACAAGACGCAGCGAGGGGCAGGTCTTTCGTGCGCTGGAGGCTTACAATGTCGCGAGCCAGGTCGGCACGGCTGATGGCGTGACGGCGGAGGCGCGACGTGAAGGCAGCAGCGTCTATGGTCGGACGCGAGTGGCAGCCGGTTATGATTTTGCTGAAAGATCGGGGAAGCTTGATGCCCAGCGCGAGGTCGGGCCGGATGGCACGCGCAGCTCAGCGCGGATCGGGGAACAGCGCCGTCAGGCTGATAATGCGGGCTTTGCGCAAGGCGCGGCAGCAGAAGGTACGTCTGTGCGCGAAGCCGCGCGGCTGGATTCCTTCCTCCGCGCGCTGGCAGGCACCGCCGGAAACAAGCTCGACATGGCAGAAGGAGGGGCAACAGGCATTGCTGACCGCGCGCGCAATGAACGTCTGACGGGCATTGTCGATAAAGAGCGGCTGTCGCGAATTCAAACCCTACTGCAAGACCATGGCATTGCCATGTCGAAACGCCAGATCGCGATGGATCAGAACGGCGATGTCAGCCTCAATCTCACCCCTCAACTTGCCGCCGAAATGTGGCGCGGCGGGCTGATCAATCAGAACCAGCTTGGGGCCGTCGCCAATGGCGGGCATGCGCGGTTCAGCTTTGCCCACAACGATCTTCTGGTTTCCAGCAGCACCGGTTTCAGTCAGTCTGGCCGGAGTGACACCAGCACTCGGTTCGAAGCCGGCAAGCAGGCGGGACCGGACACGATTGAGCATTTTCTTGGTAGCGGCGCCCAGGGGCAGGCAATGATGGCAAACTGGCTCAGGGGCGGGTTTGAAATGGATCGCCGGGGTCACTGGCGGCTGAAGCCACAGGTGGCCGATACGCTTGAACGCGACGTCATGGCGATCATGGTACAGACAGGATGGCAAAGATCGCTGTCAAGGTCCGCAGAGCATTCAACAGCAAACAGCCAAAGCATCTCCGGTGATCTCACGGCTTCAGCGACGCGGGGGGTTGGCTCGGATGGCAAAGGCAGTGCCAAGGGCTCTTTGAGCGGCAGATTGAGCGCGGAGATTTCGGATCGAGGAATTTCAGCGGTTGTTGCGCGGTCATCAATCGATATTGTGAACTATGATGTCCGGGAGGCAATTGCATCAGCAGAGAAAGCGGCTGCCCGCTCACCGCATCCGGAAGAGGCTTTTTCCAGGGAATTCAGCGAGAAAGTTCTGGGAAACGACGGACTGCGCAACCGGTATCTCGAACAGGCCGACGCCGGGCGAGGTACTGTGGATGGAACCGGGCCTATAACATCTGTCGAGCAGTCTCAACTGCTCAAGTCCGGTCGACCGCCGCTTGATCGGGATAATGGGGCAACTGATGGAGATTCCAGTTTCAAAAGCCGCCGTGATCCTTGATGAAAAGTGTCAATTATCAAAAAAATAATCAGCGCTGTATTTTGCTCAACGGCGTCGACCACTCATTCCTCGATTTCCGCCCAACCATAATGCTCTTGACCTGCCCCCCGAAAGATCCCTCATTCTGATGTAGAGTCTGTCTACGAGAAGGAGCAGACGCATGAGGAAGAGCCGTTTCACCGAGGCGCAGATTATCGGGATGATCAAAGAGCAGGAGGCGGGGCTTCCGACCGTGGAGGTTTGCCGCAAGCACGGGCTGAGCGCGGCGACGTTCTACAAGCTGAAGGCCAAATACGGCGGGATGGAGGTATCCGACGCCCGCCGCCTGCGCCAGCTTGAGGACGAGAACGGCAAGCTGAAGCGGCTGCTGGCGGACAGCATGCTCGACAACGCCATCCTGAAGGATCTGCTGGGAAAAGTCTGACGACACCGGGGCAGCGGCGCGACGCAGTGCTGCGGGTGTTGCGGGAATACGAGATCTCGCAACGCCGGGCCTGCGGGCTGATTGGTGTCGATCCCAATGTCGCATTGCCTCAATGAAAATGTTCCCAGGCAATTTCGTTGCCTCATCGAGAATGTTACCCACGACGGCATTTAGAGCAATGATGCGCTCTGTGCACGGCGTTGACAAAGCCAGCCACTGGAACGCCAGCGAGGTGCTGAGCGTGGCGGCGTAAAAGCCGGCCAGTGGTAAGGTTGCCCTTTTGAGGGCGGCCAGGATGTATGCCGTGGAAGTTTATGCGAGTGTTCGGCAGTTTGTGTTTGTGCAGGGGCGCAGCCAGCGGGAGGCGGCGCGGGTATTTGGGTTAAGCCGGGAGACAATTGGCAAGATTTGCCGGTTTTCACTGCCACCGGGCTATACGCGTACGAAGCCAGTGGAGAAGCCCAAGCTTGGGCCTTTGCTGCCGGTGGTTGACGATTTTAGAAGATGACCGGACGGCGCCGGTCAAGCAGCAGCATACGGCGAAGCGGATTTTCGAACGCCTGCGCGACGAGCATGGCTATGGCGGCGGCTACACGGTGGTGAAGGACTATGTCCGGCTGAGCCGGGTGCGTGGCCGCGAGACATTTGTGCCGCTGGCCCACCCAGCGGGGCACGCTCAGGTGGACTTCGGTGAAGCCGTCGGTGTGATTGGCGGGGTGGAGCAGAAGATCCACTTTCTGTGCATGGATTTGCCGCAGTCCGATGCCTGTTTTGTGAAGGCTTTCCCGCGCGAGACCACAGAGGCATTTCTGGACGGGCATGTGTCGGCCTTCGATTTCTTTGGGGGCATTCCCCAGTCGATCCTGTACGACAACACGACAATTGCGGTGGCCAAGATCCTGGGGGATGGCAAGCGTGAGCGGACACGGGCCTTCAGCGAGTTGGTCAGCCATTACCTGTTTTCTGACCGGTTTGGCCGTCCCGGAAAAGGCAATGACAAGGGCAAGGTCGAGGGGCTGGTCAAGTACGCGCGCCGCAACTTCATGACGCCCAAGCCGCAGGCGGCGAGCTATGACGCGCTGAACGCCGACCTTTTGAACCGCTGCCGTGCGCGGCAGGGTGAACGTGCCGGCCGCCATGCCCAGACCATCGGCGAGCGCTTGACCGCCGATATTGCGGCACTGGGCCCACTGCCGCCTGTGTCATTGGAACCTTGCGAGAAGCGCAGTGCCCGTGTGTCATCGACGGCGCTGGTGCGGTATCGCGGCAATGATTACTCGGTACCCACAAGGTTTGGGTTCCAGGACGTGGTGGTGAAGGGCTTCGTGGATGAAGTGGTGATCCTGTCCGGCGCACAAGAGATCGCCCGCCATGTGCGCAGCTATGGCAGTGGCGATTTTGTGGCCGATCCGCTGCATTATCTGGCGCTGATCGAGACCAAGCCCAATGCTCTCGATCAGGCGGCGGCATTGCAGAACTGGGCCTTGCCCGATTTCTTCGCCCACCTGCGGCAATTGTTGGAGGGGCGCATGGGCCGCAAGGGCAAGCGCGAATATATCCAGGTTCTCCGCCTGCTGGAGGCGATGCCCATGGCGGTGGTGACCCATGCGGTCACTCAGGCGATCCACATGGGCGCTACCAGCTTTGATGCGGTCAAGCAGATCGCGCTGGCCAGGATTGAGCGGCGGCCAGCCAGGCTGGACCTGGCGACCTATCCTCATCTGCCCAGGCTGGATGTGAAGGTCACGCAGGCGGCTGATTATGCTGCTTTGGTCCCCAACGTCTCCGAGGGGATGGCAGCATGAGCCGGGTGCCCGATGATAACCTGCCCACCGGCACCACCGCTGGCGCGCCACAGGTGCTGCTGAACCACCACCTCAAACAGCTAAAACTGCCGACTGTCCTGCGCGAATACGAGAAAGTGGCCCGTGAATGCGCACGCGATGGTGTTGATCATCCCCGCTATTTACTGCGCCTGATCGAACTGGAGCTGATTGACCGTGAACGGCCTACCGTCGAACGGCGGATCCGCGCCGCCCGGTTCCCGGCCGTGAAAAGCTTTGACACCTTCGACTTCACCGCCATTCCCAGCCTCAACAAGATGCTGGCACTGGATCTGGCGCGGTGTGAGTACATCTTGCGGCGCGAGAACATTATTGCGTTGGGCAATAGCGGCACGGGCAAAACCCATGTGGCACTCGCCCTGGGGCTGGCCGCCTGCCAGAAGGGTTTCACCGTGGTCTTCACCACCGCCGCCGCGCTGGCGAACCAGTTGCTGGAGGCCCGCGATGAGAAGCGGCTGCTCAAGATGCAGCGCGAACTGGCTGCTGTGAAGCTGCTGATCATCGATGAATTGGGTTACGTCCCGCTCTCGCCCACGGGCGCGGAGCTGTTGTTCGAGACCTTCTCCCAACGCTACGAACGCGGTTCCACCATCGTCACCTCCAACCTGCCGTTTGAGGACTGGACGCAGGTGCTGGGGTCCGAGCGCCTAACTGGCGCATTGCTGGATCGTTTGACACACCACGTCAGTATCCTGACCATGATTGGCGACAGCTACCGCCTCAAACAGTCAGCCAGTCGCCGCCGCACCGCCGGTGGGGCGGAGCAAAACCAGGCCACCCCCGACGAAAACTGACACTTCAAAGCGGCCAAAAGCAAAGGGCCCCGATCGGGGCCCTTTGCTTTGCATCTGCCGCAACGGCAGTGGCCTACTTTTACTCCGCCACAGTGGCCGGTTTTTGCTCCGCCGTTGACAAACCTGAGCGGACGCCGCTCCGCTATAGAGAAGGCCGATCATCGACCCCTCGATCAAAAGCTTTTTCTTCATGCCTTCCTCCTCCTCGACTTTCGGACTGTTGCTACATGGCGAAGAGTCTCGATCACATGCACCATGTGAGTCTTATAGTTAGATATCAAACTATTTTAGTTTTATGTCAACCTTTTGATAGCATCGTCGATCCATCACTGCAGGAAATGATTTCTCTTTGAAAATTAATGATAATTACACATTTGTGATACGTTATCCGGGATGGAGAGCGCAGTTTCTCCTCTACAAGCCCCGCCAAGACGCGGCTTTCTACCGGCAGTATTTTTTTGATACCAAACCAATTTAAATCGCCATCGCGGAGCTAGAGCATAATCCGACCTGACGGAATCGCTGGGGATTCCCTTGTGCGTACAAATTTGATTGATCATGCCTGCTGGATGAGGAGGCAGCGCGGCATGACGAAGTCCATCTCGGAGGATCTGCGTTCTCGTGTGATTGCAGCGGTTGATGGGGGGCTCTCACGACGCGCGGCAGCCGAGCGCTTTGGCATTGCTGTAGCCAGCGCGGTCCGCTGGGTTCGCGAATGGCAGGAGACAGGGTCGACGCGGGCTAAGCCTCAAGGCGGCGATATGCGTTCGCGGCGGATTGAAGCGTATTACGACTTCATACTTGGCGCGATCGAAGCGCAGGTGGACATCACGCTCGTTGAGTTGGCCGAACTGCTCCGTTCCGAACATGGTGTCGTGTTCGCCCCGAGCACGATCTGGCGTTTTCTCGATCGTCACTCGATGACCGTAAAAAAAACGGCGCACGCCAGCGAGCAGGAGCGGCCCGACGTTCTCGCGCGGCGGCGCGCCTGGTTCACTACTATAACCACCATCGGCCCCATTTCGCGCTCGCCGGTAGAACACCAGCAGAGGCATATGGGCACATCGGCACATCAGATCATGGGGGGCATGCCCCCATGTCTGATGACCAAACTCGCTGCATGACGACACCGGTTTGAGCTTAACTCCGCCGCAAACCTGTCCAGCAAAGCGGGACCACCTCAGTTCACATGCTTTGTAAAGCCTGGACGGCTTCTGTAATCGGTCAAGGTGCCATCCAGTTGGCGCGTCGCGCCGAACTGCGAGAGATACCTATCCGAAAATCACGGTAAAACCCGCACTGCCAGCTGGCCGCTACAGCCTACTATGGAATGCGCTCAGCCCGCCAGCAGCGCTAACCTCGGATACTACCCCGCGTGCGGGGACGTGATCCGCTATTTCGGGGACAATAGAATGGATGGGAGCTTTGGCCAGGAACCCTCGCCTCCGCAGCCCCCATCCGGCTCAAAACTTCATGCCGACCCTGACACCATAGGTGCGCGGCGGGCGCAGATTGGCGGTGTTGAAGAGGCCGAACGGCACAGGAAAAGTGGAATTCATAACGGTCTTATCGAATATATTGTTGACATACCCGCCAATCGAGAAGCGATCGCCGGCAGCATGATAGATGCCTTGGACATCGGCCATCCAATAGGCTTTCTGATATTGCTCCGCCAAGAACTGCAGGCCGGTGAGCGTGTCGGACTGATAACGCGCGGAGCCATCAAAAACCAGACGCGCTCCACTGGCGAAGGGAATGGTTTCCTGCAAACCCAGAACAAGCTTCCATTTGGGCGCGTTGGGCGGCCGCTTGTTCGAGCAGTCAACCACATAGACGGTCGTCGGCGCACCAACCGTGCTACATCCTGTCCCGTTGTTGATGCCGCCGTTCGAATTGGGCGTATTATAAACGAAGCTGTTATACACGGCATCGAGAAACTGCACATCGGCGCTCAGCAGCGTGTTCGCAGTGGGCCGCAGCCGCATCTCGACCTCTGCGCCCCTCATTCTGGCGCGCCCGACGTTCTCTGTCCCGAATATCGAGTGGCCCTGTGAATCATACGTCAGATGCGAAATCTGTTGATCCTTGTAAAGCCAGTCGAACAATTCCAGATTGATTTGCAGCCGGTTCCTGAAAAATCGGTTCTTGGACCCGAACGTCAGGGCACCGATTGATTCAGGGCGGAAAACTCCGGCATCGGTGGTTGTAAAAAAGCCCCCCGATTTGAAGCCTGTCTCGTAACTCACATAGAACAGATTCGATGGCGTCATGTCCCAATCCGCCGACAGACGGTATGTTACTCGGTCAAAGCTGGCGCGCCTGGCGTTCGCGCCGGTCAAATTGATGTCTGTGGGAACGGTGATCGTGCCATCCGGCGCCGGATTAAAATCCACGGCGGGTGGCGTCAGACTATACGGAATAGTCGGCGCCGTCGGGCATCCCGGGACATAAGTGGGGAAATAGCTGGTGGGGTTGAGGCAGATACGCGTTGTGCCGTAAGAAACCGCATTATATTTCTTGTCTTCGGTCGTATAGCGGCCACCGACACCCAGACGAAGATTTTCTCGCACAGCCCATGTCAGTCGACCGAATGCAGCCATACTCGAAATATTCTGCGTGTAGCTTTCGAAAGTGGCATTCGCCTGCTCATTGACGCTGAACAGAGGAATGTCATTCTTCTCGTTATAATAGAATAGGCCCACGATCGCCCGAAGAGGCCCGATATCATTCAGAGCCAGCCGGCCTTCCATGCTGAATTGTCTGTCGTGCTCCACCTGCCGCAGATAGAAGCCGGGGGCGTCCGACAATTGATCGATATTGCTGCGCCGGTATGCCGGAACGAGAGTGAACGTCCCGATGGGGGCCTTGTATTCGATGGTGGATGCAATCCCCCAGAAACTGTTGCGCTGAAAGCGGTCAGCCGAGATCGGATCGAACACTCGGCCCAGTATGGGGCTCGGCTGGGACGCATAGTAGGCGCTCGCCTCCGGCGATTGGATACCGTAGCGGTTATCGATGCCCAACTGGACCGGGATCGCGCCAACGCCAATGTTATGCTGGCGGAAATAATCACCCGTAATGGTGATGCTCAAGTTGTTCACCGGCTTCAACAACAAAGACGCGCGGCCTCCCAGGTCATTCTGATCGTCGCTGCCGTCCTTCATATAGCCATTATGGCGGACAAATGTGCCGGCAACGCGCAACGCCGCATTTTCTCCCAAGGGCGCATTGATGGCGCCGTTTGCCGAAAGGGCATTATAATTGCCATAATCTGCGTCAGCGTAGCCCTCGAACGCCCCCAACACGGGCTTTTTCGTAATGACGTTTACGGCACCGCCGGTTGCGTTGCGGCCGTAAAGCGTTCCCTGAGGACCTTTCAGCACTTCCACCCGTTCAAGATCGTAAAAGAAACCGGTCGTCGAAGATGGACGGCCCAAATAGACCCCGTCCACATTGAAAGCGACAGCTCCATCCGCAAGCGCCGTACCCGAGAAATTGCCGACGCCGCGCAGATAGAACAGCGAATAGGGGCCCCCTGCCGATATCACCTCCAAGGCCGGAACGATGTTGCTCAGCTCTGTAGGCTTCGAGATGCCTGCGGCTCTCAGCGATTCTCCTGAAACCGCACTGATGGCCACAGCTGCGCGTTGCAGGTTTTCCGATCGGCGTTGCGCGGTTACGACAATGTCCTGAATGCCCTGATTGGCCGTGCCGGTGGCAGCTGCTTTGGCACCATTTGCATCCTGCGCCCATGCTACGCCGTCGATGAACAAAAACATCGCGCAACCAAGAAGTAATGCTCTCTTTTTCATGATAACTCCCCCATGATTCTTTCAGCGCGATTTTTGAATCTGCGCCCGAGTATGTTATTTTGCTTGTTGCTTGAGATACGCGATAACCTCGGCACGATCTGCGGGGCGGGACAGCGCCACCGGCATCTTTGTGCCTGGAACGAGTTTCGTCGGAGCGGCTAGAAAACGATCGAGCGTCTCCGCGTCCCAGACCAGCTTGGCGTTCCGCATCGCCGAAGAATATGCAAAGCCGGGTACACTGGCGGCCAGCTTGCCAAATACGCCGACCAATGAAGGACCAAAGCTTGCCTGAGCATTGTCGCCTCCATGACAGGATGCACAGTGGGATTGATAGACAGCGCGACCTTCAGGCGGCGGCGTCTGCGCAAAGGCCGTTGAAGAGAACGGCAGTGCCGCAAAAAACAATTGCAGACGCATCCGCTTTTTCATCTGCCTCTACCCTTCCTCTCGCATTCACTGATTTCAGGCCACCGTCGCTCGACACTCGAAATCGTTACGCGCGATAGGCAGATCACGCAGACGCCGCCCGTTAGCCGCAAAGATCGCGTTGGCCAGCGCGGGAGCGGCAACGGTCGCCGCCGCTTCGGAAATGGTGCTGGGTGGATCATCGCTCGGCATCTGGATGACGGTAAGCGCCGGACAATGCTGCAACGTTAGCAATCGGTAATCAGCAAAGCCGGTCTGCTCCACCCGCCCTTCGGCGATCGAGATCCGGCCCCAAAGCGCGGCGCCCAGTCCGAACAGGAACCCTCCCTGAGTCTGCGCTTCCACAACGTCGGGGTTGATGACGATGCCATTGTCGACGGCCAGCACAACGCGGCGTATCTCAAAGCCGCTCTTGCTTGCCGCAACTTCGACAATGGCCACCGTAACCGCATCTGACATATTGGTTATGGCAATGCCACGACCGATACCCTTGGCCGCTTTCTTGTCCCAACCGATCTCCCGCGCGGCACAATCAAGAGCGGCAAGGAAGCGCGGCTGCCCGCTCAACAACGTTTTGCGGAACGCGAGGGGGTCCTGCCCTGCGGCATACGCCAGTTCATCGACAAAGCACTCGGTTGCAAACAGGTTGTTGGTCTGCCCTACCCCACGGAACCAGCCCGTCGGGATGGGAACATCGATCTTCGCTGACGCCACCTCCACATTGGGAATCGCATAGACGGCGTTGGACGGCGTCCCGTCCACGCTCATCAAGTCGAAAGGCGCGAAATTGAAACCGGATGCGCCGGCAGGGCCGGTCAGCTTGTCCAGTTCTTTCAGATCGATGCCATACTCACGGAAATAGCGCGCGTAATTGTCGAGCAAGGACTGGCTGGCGCAGCGATGGCTCCACGCCACAATCTTGCCATCCTTGACCGCTCCGCGCAGGGCGGAGCGCGATGCGGGGCGATAGAAGCCGTGTTGAATGTCTTCGGAACGCGAGCGGATGGCTCTGACCGGACCGCCAATGATGCGCGAGAGGACCATGGCTTCCAGCTCGCCGTCGATCTGCGCCCTGCGGCCAAAGCTGGACCCGATAGGCTGCTGATGCACCCGCACCTTGTCGGCCTCGAAACCGTAAAGCAGCTTGGCGGCGTGATAGATCATCGCTGGCGATTGCGTGCTTGACCAGATGTCGATGCCATCCGGGCGCACATGGGCAATCGCACTGGTGGGCTCCATGCAGGCATGATCGAGGTAAGGGGTGGAATATTCGGCCGAAACCGCGAGGACGCCAGGCTGGGCAAAACCAGCGGCAGGATCACCCACCTTGTGGGCGGGAATCAAGCCGTTCCGTCCCTGCCCCTTGCCCGCCACGCCGTCGCGAAGCATGGCATCGATCTTGGCGTCATCGATCACCGCCGCCGGATCCGGGTTTTCCCATTCGATGACCAGCGCATCAGCCCCTTGCAGCGCGCTCCAGCTTGTCGAGGCGATGCAAGCAACCGCATGGTCGAGCGCGATCACCCGCGTCACCCCGGCTACGGCCAGCGCCGCCTTGCTATCCACGGCCTTTACCCGCGCACCAAACTGCGGTGCGTGAACAAGCGCGGCCTGCACCATGCCAAGTACGGTCTTGTCAAAGCCGTAGCGGGCTTTGCCGGTGCATTTGTCGGCCATATCGATCCGGGCCTGCGGTTTGCCCAGTATGGCCCAGTCGGCACGCGGCTTGAGCGGAACATCCTGCGGCACGGGAAGACTGGCGGCGCCCGCCACAAGACTGGAATAGGGCATTGAGCGCCCGTCTGGAGCATGAACTTCGCCTGCCACCGCCTTGCATGCCTGCGATGGCACTTTCCACTCCTGAGCCGCCGCTTCCACCAGCATCTGCCGCGCCGCCGCGCCCAATTGACGCAATTGCAGATAGCGCCCCTTGAGGCTTAACGATGCCCCGGTCTTGAGCATGCCAAAGGCGGGGTTGGTATAGATCGGGCGGGCGGTCATCGGGACTGTCGTTATCCTGCCCCAGGGGATTTCCAGTTCCTCGGCAACCAGCATCGCCATGGCGGTGTTGGTCCCCTGCCCCATCTCCGCCTCGGCGTTGACCAGCGTAACCATGCCTCGCGCGTCGATGCTCAGCCATGCGGAAAAGACCTGTTCGGTCGCAACCGGTTCTGGCACACCGAAAGTCCGGGCGATCCCGCGATCGCCGCAGGCCAATGTCAGAACGACAGCGCCCGCCCCGCCCAGAAACCGCCGACGATCAACCTGCAGCGCTTCAGTCATGGCTCTTCACCCCATGTCCGGCCGCCGCCATCATCGCAAGGCGAACTCGGGAAAATGTGCTGCAGCGGCAAATGTTCGTCATCTGCTGCAATAGCTCAGCAGGCTGCGCGCCCGGGGTTTCGCCCACCATCGCGGCAGCCGCCATGATGAAGCCGGACTGACAAAAGCCGCATTGGGCGACAGCGTTCTCGATCCATGCCTTCTGAACCGGATGGAGACCGCCGGGCGAAGACAATCCCTCAATGGTGGTGACAGGCCCCGAGACTTCGCCAATCGGCGTCACACAGCTACGCACGGCCTTGCCCGAAACATGGACCGTACAGGCGCCACATAGGCCAATACCGCATGACAATTTGGTTCCGGTCAGCCCCAGCTCTTCGCGCAGCGCCCACACCAACGGCATTTCCGGCGGAACGCGTAGCTCTCTAGGCTCACCATTGACGATCACCGTAATAATGTCTGCCACCTCCGTCGTCCTCCCTGAGGCGGCATCATAAATCGTGAAAAAGATAAGACAAATTTATATATAGTATATTACAATATCCATCAGGTTTATTTTATGTCCTCAAAGCCGCTCGTCGATCGGCACACCCGCATTCTTTGGGAGAGAGATGACGCCGCGGCAGGACGCGCGCCTCTACTCCCGCGCTGGCCCACGCCCCGATGCGATTGTTTTCTTATTTTGGGCCGTCCGACATGTGCGCTTGCCAATTTTGTACAAAAATTTCTGCGAGCAGATTGCGGAACCATCGATTGCCTGGATCTGCATCGGTACGCCTATGCCAGCACATGAAGAATTCCACAGGCGGGATATAAAAGGGCAAAGGACGCGACGTCAGCGAGAAGGACGCCGGGATGACCTTGGCGACATAGGCCGGCAGGGTGGCGACAAGATCGGTGCCATGCAGCATGAAGTAGACAGACGAAAATCGCGGCGTCACCATGGTTACCTGGCGTTTTAAACCCATTGAGGCTAGTGCATTGTCGGCAACCCCACGGAAATCGCCGCGGAACGAGACCAGCAAATGCCGCGCATTAATATAGTCGTCGAGCGCACCTGATCTGCCGGGCATGATCGACTGATCATAGACCATGACATAATCGGCATCAGCCAGCTTTTGAGTATGCAGCCAGCTCGGGGCTTGGCCCGGCAGCACCGTGAGCATCACGTCAATGTCTTCGCGATCCTTGTAGGGGAGCGGCGAGCCATCGCTGTTGACCAGCCGCAGCCGAGCCAATGGCGCTTCGTGCGAAAGACGTTTGATGATCGCCGGCCCCATAAACGGTTCAAGGTCATCCACCGTGGCAATGGTAAAGGTGCGGGTCGACTGAGCAGGATCGAAGTCGGAAGAGACTTCGATGGCGCTGCGCAGCCTAGGCAGCAGAGGCCGGATACTATCTGAGAGTTCCAATGCGCGCGGCGTTGGCGACATGCCTGCACGACTGCGAATGAAGAGCGGATCGTCGAACAAAGTTCTCAATCGTGTAAGAGAGGCGCTAATTGCCGGTTGGCTGCGCCCAAGCCGCACGGCAACGCGCGATACGCTGCGTTCCTCGAACATCGCTTCAAGCACCAACAGAAGATTTAGATCCATCCGGAGCAGAGGGTCAGCCATCACGAATTCCGTTTATAATTTTCGCGGTGTCGTTTATGAAGACTTATATAAAAATCCATTTCTATTGGCTTTACCGATAAGCGGCTCGGCGTCAAAAGCGTCAGAACCGATGGGACGAAGGCGCGCGCATGGGTTGTTACCTTGGCGTGGCATAGGCTGGCTCAATGCCTGACAAAGACGACGGGCATTGGACAGCTCGAACCACCATATTTGACCTTCAGCTTGTAAAAGGTTGCGATAGTCGGCCCGTGCTGCCGGCAAACCTTCAGTTGGCAGCCCCGCCTCTTGCTCCTTGATCATCATGAGGGATCTTTGAAGGGCAGATCGAGCATCACAATAAACCACAAAAGCCCCCAGAGTGCCTCTCGTGCCCCCCCCCTGATCGATCCACCTTAAGGTGAATAACCGCCGACCAAGGCAACATCGATCATCCCCAAGTGATAATCCTTGGCAAAAGCGGGGAAGGATCGCATCACGACGCCAGTTCTGCGCGGAGCGAAAGAGGCGTTACAATTAACGCCAGACCCGCACCATATATCGCCTTGAGAACGAGTGCAGGCACCGGCGCGATCGAGGGTGCTCCCACCAGCCAGACAAAGACGGCGATCGACGCCGTGCCAATGAATGCGGATCCCACCGCCAGGATCAGCCCCCGCGGCAGCAATTTGGCGGGCAGGAAAGAGCGATGACCAATCCGCGTCAGCGCCCCTGCCTTCAACTTTCGACGGGCGAGCGCGCCGGGAACGAGAACACTCATAAATGTGGTCATGAAGCTTTGCGGCAGAAAATCGGCTATCCATTGCCCGAAACCCCAAAGCTGCACCGGCCCATCCAAACCAAATACGACAAGAAATAGAACCGCAGAGATAACGGCGTTTATCACGACACTGATGCGGGTTTCATTGCGAACATAGGCTTCTATGGCAGGGAGACTGGTCATCGTTTCACACTCCAGTCCGACATGCGCAGCACAGCGCTTCGCCAAAGTCGCACCCACGACACGCGTGAAAACCGCCCAACCTATTTCTTGTTGCACGACACACCATCATATTCTCCACAATATAATTATTCTCAATTAAATTACATTTATGCTAGAAATATTTTTTAGAAAAATATATGTACAAAAATAGTAATCATACGATTATCAAATATTTATCGACAACTACATTTCAAATTTTGTTGATAATTATAAATTATCAGAATTTAGTTTGAAAAGTCAGCCCATATGTACGCGGCGCCCCATAAGATGCCGCCGAGCTGGTATTGCTGGAATTGGAATAGAGTAGAACCGCTTCGTTTCCGATATTTCTGACCCAGCCGCGAAGGCTAAACCTTTCGTCCGCCGTGTTGAAGGCGATCGATGCGTTCACCATGTCGAAAGACTTCTGCCTGCGCAGATTATCGACATTGGTAAAATATCCATCGTTATGATTCCAATCGACGGAGAAAACCATGTCCCCGGCGCCGACAGGCAAGGTGTAGAGCCCGCCAAGGCTCGTGCTGAAGTCAGCCGTGACCGGGATCCGATTTCCACGCGCATTGAAGAGGGTCTGAATTACACCACCCGCCGGATTGGGCGCATTCATCAGTGCATTGGGGAAATCGCCAAAACGGTCATGGATCACGGTCGCGCCAAAGTTCAGCTTCAGGCGCGAACTAATGATAACCTCACCGTCAATGTCGAGGCCGTAGATTTTCGCCGATGGCCCGTTGACAATGCCGACGGTTCCGGTGGGAAGGGGCTTGGGCACTTGAATATTGGTGTAATTATAATAGAAGATCGCGGGATTGACACGCAGCCGCCTGTCCAGCAGATCCATTTTCAGCCCCGCCTCATAGGCATCGAGAACTTCCGGCTCAAATGCAGGCTGCTCAGGCGTGCCCAGATTAAACCCGCCAGCCTTGAACCCGCGATTGTACGAGGCGTAAAGCAGGACATCATCGATCTTGTGATCGACACTCACGCGCCACGTAAGCTTGTTGAACTGCTTGGACTGAGTGCCAGCACCAGAGGGCAGGAGGTCGATGAAGGAGCCGTCAGGCAGCTGTGCAGAACTCATACCGTCAATGCTGCGCCGCTCTGACGTATAGCGCAAGCCACCTGTAATGTTTGTCGAAGGTCCGACCGGTACGGTCACCTGACCATATCCCGCGTAGGAATCGGTCTTCACAGTCCCAGTGGTCCGCATCCGGGAAAATGGAAAGAAGGGAGAACCCGGCTGGTCTAATGGAAAACCAATAACGAGATCGCTGGGGGCATAGGCGCTGTACCCGTGGAAATAGAAGCCACCCAAGACCCACTTGATATGGGATGATTTATTCGATTGAAGCTGCAGCTCCTGGCTAAACTGCCGATCGTTCTGCTTGACAAAAATGCCTAGCGCCGGGACCGGAGTGAGATCGAAATCAAAAGCAAAATTGGTGGTTGAGCTGCGATAGGCCGAGATACTGACGAGTTGGATGTTGCCCAGACCTTGGTCGATCCTCAGCGCCGCGCCGCCGCTGCTGCTATTCTGTTTCGGTTCGACATTGGTGTTGGCATCCCACGGCGAACCTGTTCTAGCCAGACCAAATAGTGGTTGTTCACCCGGGAAATCCCGAAATGCGGGATTATTTCCGCGCGTCTGTGAATAGTCGCCGCTCAATCGAATGGCCGTATTGGGTCCAGGCTCCCACAACAGCTTGGAGCGCAGGCCAATGTCGCTGTCGGTCTTGTTAACGTCGCGCCCGGTTGCCAGATTCGTTCCAAAGCCCTTGCCCTGATGGCTGCCCACAAACGAAATATCGATGGCAGCATTATCGGAGAGCCCGGTTGTGAGATAGAGGCTTCCTGAAAGTGTCTGATAATTTCCATAAGACAAACTGGCCGAGCCGCCAGGCGTCCTGGAAGGATCTTTCGTGAGGATGTTGATGAGACCACCCGTGGCGTTGCGCCCGAACAACGTGCCTTGCGGTCCCTTCAACACTTCAACTCGCTCGATATTGTTGAATGAGAACAGGGAGGCCGAGGAAGCGGCATAATATACGTTGTCGACATAGACCGCGATGGAATTTTCAAGACCCGGCCCAAATGTGGAGGCGCCTATCCCGCGGATTTTGGGCAGGAAATAGCCCGAGGCGTTATTGACTGTCAGCGCCGGAGTGACAGTCGCCAAAGCCTGCGCATTGGTGATACCAGCGCTCGACAACCTCGTTGCGCTTACTGCGGTGACCGAGATAGGCACGTTTTGCAGGTTTTCCGCACGGCGCTGCGCCGTGACCACAATTTCTTCCACAGTCGCTGGCTTGGCGTTGGTATCCGGCCTGGCTGAGGCCGCCGTCTGGGCATGTGCCGGAACAGCCAGAGCCGATGCGAGCACGCATGTGGACAGTGAAAGATAAGTTTTCATTCTGGTTCCCTCCCATGGTTATAAACCGCCCGCTCTTTGACGTTGGCCGCGTTGACGGCCACCGACATTGCCGCCGCGGCCCTGATCCCATGGATGCAAGGGCAGTCGATCAAAAAGGGGGCGCTTTACAATGGCCGCCTGTTCATCAGGTCGGTCTTCTCTCTTGTTTTCAAAATTGTCATACGGCAGCGATGACTATACTGGAAATCGATATTCCGTATGGCCCTATTCATCGAGTTAATGGGAAGGGCTGCAGCTGGTGACGTGACCATCCCGGCTCCTCGCTCTTGCACATTTGCAGTTCAAATATTAGCTCCCTGAGCCATTTGTGGCCAGAGTCGTACTGATTGCGGGAATGCCACAAGGCCAGCGCGCCAACGGGCGCCATCGGGATGGGCGGCGGCACAAAACATAAGTCAGGCCAATCCTGAAATGCACTGGCGGTGAGACTATCGAGGACCGCGATGAGATCCGTGCCCAGCACGGCGGCGGGCACTGCAAGGCTATGGGGGACCTGAAGCGCGACCCTCCTGCGAATACCGATCGCCTGCACCTCATAATCGGTAACGAGACCTGACCGCGCCCCCGCGACCTGAACATGTGGCAGTTCCTTGAAGGCCTCCAGACTCAGCGCCCCGTCCTTCAATCGCGGATTGCGCCGATCCACCACGCAGGTCATGGGAATGGTGAAAAGCGTACGACTTTGCAGTTCGGCTGGAATTTCAACGAAGGCGTTCAGGGCAAGGTCGATCTTTCCGAGCCGCAATTCTTCTGTTGCCTCAGCCGCTGCGAGGTCAACGACGATCAGGTCCATCTTGGGCGCCAGCCGCCTTAATGCAGGCATCAGCAAAGGGAGCACACCAAAGGCCGCCACATCCGACATACCCAGGATAAAACGGCGATCAGACTCGGTGGGAACGAATTCGATCCTTTGGTTCACTGCGGCGCGCAATAGCGCGAGCCCCTCTACGATATAGGGGGCCAATTCCTGCGCGCGCGGGGTCGGCTGCATCCCTGAACCGTCACGACAGAATAACTCATCATCCAAGAGATGCCGCAACCGTTTGAGCGCATGGCTCATGCTTGGCTGGCTCAAACCGATCGCGGCTCCGGCATGTGTTACACTCCCGTGCTTCAGCAAGGCTTCGAACGCGAGCAGCAGGTTCAGGTCAACGCCCGCTAGATTGACTGGTGCAGACATGATTTATGCGATCTTGAGACGGCTGATCTGTGCGATCCAGCCTTCTTCAGTCAAAACCGTCAGAATGCGGGTCCAGATGCCCAGGCAATTCCATCTCGTCGGAGAGCCATCATTGACTGGACAGTCGGTCCAGCGGCCAACACGCCTGCGCAAGCGGATAACACCAGATATCACATGTCGGCCATCAAACCGCGGTGCTTCGGGCGGGCGATCAGTCAAAAGTGGTCCGATCACTGCGCACGCCCGATCCGACAACCAAAACAGCAAACACAACATCCCAAACAGCCTCCGGCATCAGCAGAGAATCCCAAATTCAACGGGCTCGAGAGTTTTCAAAATCAATTTCGAGTTTGAGCCTGAGCCATGCCCATTTCCCACCTCCGGCAAGCATCGACAATGAAAGCGTCCCAAGCACTCCATGCCCAGTTTGCCCCTTCGCCGCCTGCCCCGCGCCAGAGCGTTCAAGGCGCCGCCTGCTCCTCCTTGACCAACCGTTCGATCGCCCGTCGTGCCATCACAGCGCCACCGTCGCCTGACAGTAACCAAGGGCGAAGTTTCCAAAAGTCCCGGCCCCGCATATTGTCTTGCACGGCCCTTATCATTGGCCCGTCCTCGGTTGTGAAAGCCGCCATCACGGCACGGGTCGTGATGTCCGTCATCGCCTGGTCCTCAAGGGCCCAATTGCGAACGGCCCGGAACAAGTAATGGGTCGAATCGGGGGTTGCCGGGGTCAAGGCGTGGATGGCCTCGATCTTCAGCTCTTTGGTTGTCCGATCAAGCCGCGATGATGCCCCCGATGAAATGACCAAACGCGCCGGGGGCGACCATTCGACCTTGAGCCAGCCATCTGTATGCGCACCGCCTTCTGGCAGGAAAGGGGCGAACAGAGCCATCGCCTGACTATCCTCCCAGGTCCAAAGGCTGGTGATTTTATTGCCTTCGCGTGTGATTTTAGGGGTTTGCCCTGTAACCGCCCCGCCGGTTCCAAGCAGGCCGGGGTGCAGAAAATCGGCGTGGCTCAGATCGAGCAAGTTATCGATCACAAGCTGATAATGGCCTGACGAGTTGAACAAACCTTCCGCAACGGCGCTTGCCGGCAGATCGAGGAAATCCAGTTCAGGAATGTCCTTGGTGGGATCGCCAAGGCCCGTCCACAACCAGACAATGCCGCGATCGGCCTTAACGGGATAGCTTCGCAATGGCGCCGCTTTGGGTATGACCCCTTCACCATGGGGGTTGCGGACACAATGCCCTTTGCTGTCAAATTCCAGCCCATGATAAGGACACGTGATGATACCCTTATCGATCCGCCCCATACTCAATGGAGCAAACCGGTGCGGGCAAACATCAGACAGCACACTGATGCCATTCTGAGAATTTCGGAACAAGACCAGAGGCTCGTCCATCACCTCGCGCGAGATCATTTTGCCCGGTTCAATCTCGCTCACCAAGGCAACCGGGTACCACGCCTCACGAATATAGTTGGGGTTCATGATGCTCTCTCCCAGTTGGCTGGCGCTCGTTGACGGATACAAGACCACTGCACCAGAAGGCAGAATGGTCGCCATTGCACCGCGGGACGGCGCCAGCCTTTTTTATAATGACCTAATGCGTAAACTATGGCTTGGGCGAAAAGAATCCTACTGACATCCCCCCATCCATGCCGATCGCCTGGCCGTTGATTGACCGCGCGGCCGGGCTTGCCAGAAACGCAAAGGTCGCCGCAATCTCATCGGGTTCCGGGATATGTCCGGTCGGCATTCCGGCGCGCATCGCTTCCACCGGGATACCAAAAACCGCCGACGCCTCGTGCAACATAGGCGTGTTAATGGGCCCCGGAGTGACGCAATTGGTGCGGATACCATCGGGTCCATGATCGATTGCCATGCAACGGGTTAGGTGGATCAACGCCGCCTTGCTCACCGCATAAGCAACCGCATTGGGCACGTAGCGGTGTCCCGCGAGCGCCGCGGTAAACAGAATTGCCCCGCCGCCACGCTCCCGCATAATCGGCACCGCTTCGCGTGCCAGTCGAATGCCCGCCATAAGATTGACATCCAGCACGCGCTCGAAATCAACATCTGGCACCGTCTCGACCGTGCCAGATGTCCCGATTGCGGCATTGTGGATCAGAACATCCAGACCACCGAACAGCTTGGACGCCTGCCCTACAATCATCTCTCCGCAACGCGCATCCGCAAGATCGATCATTATGGCCTCGGCCCGGCCTCCGGAGCTGCCAATCTCCTCAAGAACGCCATCGCAGGATACGCGGTCACACAGGAGCACGCTATATCCCTCGCGTGCAAAGCGCAGCGCGGTCGCCCGCCCTACCCCGGAACCCGCCCCAGTGATAGCCGCGACCCGGCTTGATACCGGGGCCGTCACGACTTGCCACTCCGAAAGAGGAACGTGAGCAAGAAGATGAGGATGCGGGGGCTGAGGAGCTTCAAACCCTTCCGCGCCTCATCCGGCGACAGGCGAGCAGACATCGGCATGGTGCCGAAAACCTTGCCCTTGATCACAAGCTCGCCCGAGGCAATATCGAGCGCCGTCACCTCCATGAGGCTGCTTCGGTCCTGCGAGAGTATCTTCACGAGATCACCTTGTCGAAATCCATGCCCAGATCGTCAAACATGCGGATCGCCGTACCGCGGCCCGCGCCGAACACACCGCCCCCGGGATGGAGGAAGGGACCGACAAGATACATCCGTTCAACCCCAGGCACGGTGTAATTGCCAAGGTCAGGGGTTGGGCGGTGCGCTGCGAACTGATTGAGATAGGGGGCGCAGCCATGGATATCGCCACGCTGGAAGCTGGGCGAGCTGCGTTCAAGATCGAGCGGCGAATCAGAATGCACGGCAATGATGTTGTCAGCATCAAGGTTGTGACAGAACAGCCCAATTTCTTCAATGATATGCTGCTGATGCTGCTCCTTGATGCGATCCCACGCCGCAGCGCCGCCATCGGCAAGCTCATATGGTGCATAGGAAAAGGCATAGAAGGTCGCCTTGCCTTCGGGAACGCGGGTAGTATCCGCCACCGATGGTGAGGATGCCCCGATCAGAGGTTTTTTGGGCAAGTGACCATATTTCATGTCGTCAAACTTGCGCAGGAAATCCTCCATCCCACCCGAGTGCAGTTCGACCACGTAACCATCGTCGACATTCTCGTCGCTCTTGAATCGCAGCGGTTCATTGAGCGCGGCATGGACGGCGAAGGCACTGTAGGCCGCCTGCTGCACACGCTCGGCGCGCTGAACAACGCCTGTGTCGAGCCCATCGATGAACCGACCGAGCAGATGCGGGTGGATCGCGCCGATGACGGCATCGCGCGCCATGATTTCTTCATTATCGGCCGTCCGCACGCCGGTTGCGCGTCCGCCGCTGACGATGAGTTTGGTAACCGGTGTATCGCAGCGGATCTCGCCGCCATGGCTCTTGATGCAATCGGCAAGCGCCCGCGACAATTCGCCGCTTCCGCCCACCGCCGCGCCGCACCCGTAGCGTTCGATGGCCGCGACAAAAAACAGCAGGCCAATCCCGGTGCCACGCTCGAAGGGCGCCGCCAGATTCTCGCTCAGCAATTTGAGGAAATGCATGCGGACTTTTTCATTCTTGAAGCGATCGCTCACCAGATCCCAGGCACTGCGCTGCAGGATGTCCAGCATCACGCGGCCTTCAAGGCTTTGATCCAGCATCGCAAACGTCGCACCAAAAGGTGCCGGCGGGACGAACATGCCAGCCGTAAGCATGGGCAGGAGCTTGGCGCCAAGAGCAGAAACTTCCGCGTAGGCCTGCGCGTCTTCGGCAGAGAAACGGGCGATCTCCGCCACATTGGCGGCCGGGTCCGTGAACATGCTGATTGAGGAACCGTCCTCGAAGATCGACACGAACGGGCGCTTGGGGAAATTGTATTTCAGGCCGAATTTCGACTTTAGCCCCAACTCATCATTCACAATCAGCGGATTGGCCTGAAGCATGATGTGGCTCATGCTGTGCTGGTCGTGCTTGAAGCCGGGAACCGTCAACTCCCGTGTGACCACGCCGCCGCCGAAGAAGGGTTTCGCCTCAAGGACGATGACCTGCTTTCCCGCCTTGGCGAGGTAAGCCGCAGCGACCAGGCCATTATGCCCGCCCCCTACAACAACGATATCATATTGCGCCATGGACATTTCTCTCCGTTCACTATCGATTCGTTGACTCACTTTAAATGATGGTTTAAATCGAGGCAACAACTTCGCGATCTCAGATTGCCGGGGAGCAGGTTGGACGATACATCGGTTGCGCCAAGGGGGAGATAGCATGACCGCCAATCGGCTGAAGAAAGGCCCAGGAACCACACGCGCCCGTATTGTCGAAGCGGCTACCAAGCTGTTCTTTTCACGAGGCTATAACGACGTGCGAATAGCCGAGATCGCAGCTGCCGCTCACAGCAATATCGCCTCGATCAACTATCACTTCGGAAGCAAGGAAAGCCTGTTCGCCGACATCTTTACCGCTGAATGCGAGAAGGTGGCGACGGCTCGGTCGGATCGGCTGGAAGCGTTGCTCCGGGCGAATACAGCCCCCATGCTCGAAGACGTTGTGCGAGCATGGCTCGATCCGGTTTTCGAAAATCACGCGATCACCGAAAACAGAATCATTTTCACCCATCTCATGGGGCTCGTTCTCTGGTCCGACGTCAACGACAAAATCAGAGAGACGATGTCCAAGTCGCTCGCTGTCGTGGATCAACGCTACATTGAGGTCCTCGCCCAGATCCGTCCCGATCTCTCACGCGATGTAATTGCCTGGCGCATGTTCGGTGCGCTGGGTGCCTACTCACTCACACTGGGCCATCCAGAACTCATCGATCAACTTTTTGCCGGCGCCACCAGCAGCAAGCATGCCACTGATCGATTGAGTGATCATCTCTTGGCCTTCATTACCGGCGGGCTGGCAGCTGCGGCCCCGCCTTCCGACTAAAAGGATGGAAACCAATGACCTTGAGCAAAGATATGCGCGCCGTTCGCTACCACCGACGCGGAACACCTGATGTCCTCATTCTGGAGGAAGTCCAGCGCCCTATTGCCGGTCCGGGTCAGGCGCTGATCCGGGTCGAGGCAGCGGGGGTAAATTTTGCGGACGTCGTGCAGCGCGGCCATGGCTATTATCCGGCATCCATCACTTTGCCCGCTATCGCGGGCAGCGAGTTCATAGGCTGGATCGATAGCGTAGGCCCGGGCGTCACGCTTCAAACGGGAACTCGGGTCATCGGCTCCTGTCCGGGGGCCGGTTACGCCGAATATGTCGCGGTGCCCGCCGTGCAACTGGCATCTGTCCCCGAGGATTTGCCCGCGGCGGTTGCGCTCGCACTGTTTATCCAAGGCCTGACGGCGTGGTTCATGCTCACAGAAGCCGCGAAATTGGCCTCCGGGGAAGCGGTGCTGATCCCAAGCGCAGGAGGTGGGGTCGGCTCTTTGGCCGTGCAGATCGCCGCTGATCTTGGCGCAGGCCATATCGTGGCATTGGCAAGTTCCGAGCAGAATCGTCATTATGCACAGACAGCGGGCGCTACTGCCGTGATCGACTCATCTCAATCTGACTGGTCAGACGAAATCACTCGGATGCTTGATGGGCGAGCGCTGGATATCGTCCTCGACCGCGGCGGCGGAAAGTCGATGTTGGCTGGCCTTTCACTGCTTGGGCCGTTTGGTCGATTGGTTGTGTTCGGCTCTTCCGATGGCCAACTGCTGGATGTGCCTGTCGGTGGTCTTTTGGAACGCAGCATCAGCGTTACCGGCTTCTTTCTGGCCACCTATTTCGCCCATCGTCCCCACGTTCTGGGTGCTGCGCTGGCCGGGCTCGTCCAGCGCTGGCGGGAAGGCCGCGTAAAACCGCTGCTGGGCCCCTCTTTCGCCTTGGGTGAGGCAGCAGCAGCTCACGCCTTGCTGGAAAGCCGGACCACATCGGGCAAAATAGTTCTGAAAGTGTCATCGCAGTGATCCGGGCCACCGCGAGATGACGTAGAGGCGCGCCTCGGTTCTTCGCCGGGCGCGTTCGACGATGTGGCCGATCCGTTTTATCATGACAAAAAGAGGGGCGCAAAGGTTGAACTTTGCGCCCCTTTCCATTTAGCCGCAGCGAGAATTACGCAACGATGCTGCGTTCCTCCACGATGAAAAGGATCTCCGAACGGCGCTCCAAAAGCGGCAACAGCGTGGATTCGGCTTCCTCGATCGCCGAGCGATAGGCCGCGATAGCCTGACCGGCATCCTGTGCATCAAGCCACAGGCTGTCCACGCCCACATAGGAGCTGAGCGGGGCGTTAGCGATGAAACCGGCAGGAAGTTGGGCGGCAAAGCCGTCGAGGCTGATGCTGCGCGTCATCCTACGCAGCATCGGTTTCAGGGCGGAATGGTCGGCAATCCGCTTTGCCTCGGCTTGCCACTGCGCCTCAAAGCTTTTCGCGTCAGCCCTGCCATTGCTGGCGATAAAACGCATCAACTTCAACCGCGCGGTGCCGGGATGGGCCACCGGTTGTTCCTCCACCCGCGTTGCCAACAGGATAACCCGGCTTTGGCACACGAAGTTCAACTCATCGGGCTGAATGGTATCGTGGTAATAGGGATCGGCAAGCGATTGGGCGAAGGCCGTGCCATCGGCAAAGCTGATCTCGCTAAATGAGTCGAAATCGGCACCAGAGATCCAGCCATCCTCCTTGGTGCCAAACGCGGCATCAAGGATGTGGTTTTGCATATATGTCTCCATGCTGCCCGGATTGTGCGCAACGGTCGCACCGTGGCAATGTTCAGCGTAGTACGAATACTCGGCATGGGTCATACCAGCCCGGCGACGACCGCCAATGATGATTTTCAGCATTTGTTGATCCTGATAAATGCTCCCACCGGCCAGATATGATTCCGGTGCGGTTGGGATCGGGTGGGATGGGCTCAAGAAAGCGGGTGTTGGTGAAGAGTCGCCTTCAGGCCGCAGCCTGCTCGGCGCGGATCATCGCGGCCAGCTTACGCCTTGCGCGGATCGCTCCTGTGTCGGGCGACAGAACCAACGGCTTAAGATCCATCAGTTCGGCACTGCCGATAGCGTGCTGTTGTGCCTCGACCATGGGCTTGTCTTCTTCCATGAAGACATGGGTAATCACCTTTGTCACGATGGCGTTGTATTCAGCATCATGCTGCCGAAAGCTGCGGCAATTGGCGTAGAAATAATGGGTGGTGGTGGGCGTTTCGGGCGTCATGATGTGAAATGCCGTGGCTCCCACGGGACTGTCATCTGGTCGCTCGATCTCGATGGTCAGGGCCATGGCGCTGGGGGCGGTCCAGGTCACCTGCGTACGCTGACGGGCAGGCGTTGCCGGGTCGGGCATTTCCCGAGCGAAGGCGGGGGGCACACTGTCGCTGTCCACCTGCCAAGTGATCGTTACTGTGCGATCCTCCTCCTTCACCCCGGCGTTGGACCGTGAGATCGAACCTCCCCCCAGTGTGTCGGCATGCAGATAATCGACATGGCTGAGGTCCATAATGTTGTCACTAAGCAATTGGTAATTGGCCGCGACGTGCAACATACCACGCATGCGTCCGGTCTCTGGCGCGGCAGCCAGCAGCGTATAGTCCGGGATCAAAGCCGGATCGGCCAAAGCGGCATCGCCCATCCACACCCAGATCATCAAGCCCGCCTCTTGGGTGGGAAAAGCACGGATGGCAGCGTTAGGTGCGATGCGCCCGTCGCCATGAGGATTGCGCGTGCATTGCCCGCCAGGGCCAAAGCGCAACCCGTGATAGGGACATTGCAGTTCATCCCCGTGGCGCTGGCCCATGCTGAGCGGCACAAAACGGTGGCTGCACCGATCAGCCAGTGCAAGCACCGCCCCATCCGTACCGCGATAAAACACGATGCGCTGTGACAGAATCGTGCGCGACAGCAGCGCATCTGGGCCCACTTCATCTGCCCAGGCCGCCATATACCAGGCATTTTGCAAAAAACTCATTTTCACTCTCCCAAACTTTATGCTGGGGGTGAAGATAGCCACAGTTCTTCGGTGGCTTATATACCCGAAACTTTCTAAAATCGGCTCAATTCGCTCAACCCTGCGCTTTATGCTGTGCCTTCAGATAGTCGCGGGGCGACATGCCATAACACCGGACAAAGGCGGAGCGAAAGGCCCGTTCAGACTGATAACCGGCATTCTCGGCCAATTGCGCGATCGGCAGACGCTGGCTCAGCATCATATCGCGCGCAGCACTCAGCCGGACGCCCAGCACGTAATCCATGGGAGGCTGAGACAACAGTTCGGAAAAGCGGCGCGCAAAGGTTGATCGTGCCATGTTGGCCTCGCGTGCCATGGTAGCCACGGTCCATTTCGCCATCGGCTGTGCATTCACCAGCGACAGGACGCGCCCGATCTGCGGATCGGAGAGGCCTTTGAGCCAGCCTGTGCCCGCCCCCGAATCGCTGGCGATCCAGGACCGCAAAAAGCTGGTGAACATCAGATCGGCCAGATGCGATGCAGTCGCCGTATAGCCGGGCAGATGCCCCCCCTTCTGCTCAACAAGATAGGCGGAAAGGCTGGACAGCCATGGGAAGATTGTCTCCGCTTCTTGCCGGATAACAAATGAGGGCGGCAGGTCGGAAAGTACAGGGTTACGGTCAGGTTCTCGCAGCAGATAGGCTAACGCCAAAATACGTGTGCGCGGCGTACCATCCCCCATCGTGAGGTGCAAAGGCGCATCGCGGCGCGTCGCGGGATTAAACGTCGCCGCACCATTTCGCGAGAGCAAGTCGAGCAGCGCCAGAACCGGCGCATCAGGATCGCTGGCAAAGCTGTGGGGCGTGCCGTTGAGCACAATGGCGGTTTCGCCCGCCCCCAGCCACGTGCCCGGCGAACCCGCGGTGCATAACCAGCAACGACCTTCGAGCACAGTCAGGCTACAGGCGAAATCAGGCATGACCTGCGTCAGACCAAAGCCCCATTGGCCACCGAAATCAAACACCCCAATCGAATTGGAAAGCACCTTGATCGACAGCAGAGCGTTACCAAGCAAATCCATCTTGCGCCGCCAATTTCCTGACCTGGCATGAGAAGCACAATCTTAACCGATCAGCGGCGTGCAGCAAGCACCCCTTCCATCGGTTGAGTTAAAGTTCATTACAAAACGGACTATTCGAGATGGACACTTCTAGAGCCTATATCGATAGCAGAGTGGCCATTTTGATTTGGAGAAGTCTTTGAAACATGGCAAACGTGGCTCCGTGCAGTCCAGTCCTGTCGGAGCGAAAGCATTGTCACGATAAGGGCGAGACTAGCGCCGTATAAAACCTCGAGAAGCATTGCAGCAAAAATCGAATACCCGCCGTGCCATGGCCCAGAACAGGGCCGGCCGATCGGCACTGAACACCGCAACACAGACCGACAGCGACATAATGGCTTTTGCAATGACGCTGATTCCCGTTTCGGCTTGGACGTCAGCTGCGGCGTTTGATAGACGCGTCATCGCCGACCGTGTCCGGTCTTCATACTGCGGCACCGCACGGCTGTGTTTATGCGATCCACTCCCCTCCCAATCGCCGCGTTTTTGCCCGCACTGTCGGCAAACGAGAAATTTAAAATTATTATAAAGGCGTTAGCTCATCACATAATCTGATGGGAAGAGCGATCTTTGATCAGATCAACCCAGAGCCAAATCAGATCTATGCATGGGTTGTCACCCTAGCTTAACATGGGCTGACGCGATTCTTGTCTTATCGGCTGCGTCTTTGAGACTCTGGCGCAGCCAAGTAATACCCTCGTCGTCGACGCGGCTATGGTGGAACTGCAAGACCTCGCGCATTCTGGGAAATTTGAATGGTAATGGCACCCAGAGGGTCGGGTAGATTTCGCAAATTCGCTCTGCAAGGCGTCGCTGTACAATAGCGAGACAATTCGTCGCGAGCACCGCTGGGGCCACGGCCATGAAAGTATCCACGACCACCCCAATGCGCCGAACTTTATGAAGGTGTTCCAAATTCCGGTCGGCAAACGACGGCCTTCTCCATGGCCCAATCATGCACGAAACATGCTGCGCCTCCAACAGAACTTCTTCGGTAATGGGATGAGCAAACCGCGGATCGTCGCACCTGCCCAACACGACATGGGTCTCCTCAAAGAGAGGTTGCAGTGGATGCCGTTCCGATGCGTACTCTTCGGGAAGAACCATGAGGTCGGCTTCGGCGAGTTCGAATTTTCGCAGCAGCATCTCGTCGATGCTGGAAAGCTCGAAGCGAACATTAGGTGCCGAAGCTCGTATCGAACGAATCCATTCAAAAACAAGCGTGTGCTGGAGATAATCTGAGGCGCCTATTATAAAGGCTCGCTCAGAAGTCGCCGGATCAAAAAGCGACGTGTCCGAAACCAGGCTATCCGCCACCAACAGAAATTCGCGAACGCGCGGCCAAATGCTTTGCGCGAATGCGGTGGGATACATCCGCCGATTGTGAACGGTTAGCAGGTCGTCGCCAAAAAACTCGCGCAGACGTGCCAGGATCGCGCTCATTGCCGGCTGAGTCACCGCCAGCTTCCGGGCGGCGGAAGAGACGCTGCGGTCGGTCAGCAGCACGTCCAGCGCTTGCAGCAAGTTGAGGTCCAGCCCCTTGAAACGCATGCCCTTAATCCCCAACACCCTATTGCATCGTCGATGCTGTATCACAAATTTTCATTGCATTGTATAATTTAAATACATTACCGTTATGCTATAATTCGAACTATGCGGACTCCACAAGCCACCGTGACGACCTTGGGCCACAGCCTATCGTCCCGTCGAAGGGCCAAACAAGGGGAGTTCGATGCCGATCAAACTGGCAATCATACCGCAGAACCGCAGCGGCATGTCGCATGCACAATTGCGTGAATACCTTGAACGTCATCATGGACCGCTGTGCCTTGCACACCCGGACGTTTCAGGCCCGTTCCAGCGTTACATCCATCATTATGTCGACGAAACTTTTCCGCTTCCGGACGGCTATACCCCTCTGGAAAGAGGCGCGGTCACTCTGATCAGCTTCGCCGACATGGCTGGTTTGGTCGCCAGTAAGCAATCAACCGCCTATATCGAAGTTGTGGGCCCCGACGAAGACAACTTCCGAGATGAGGCGGGCTCGCAGGCGCTCATGGTCGACGAAAACGTCATTATCGATGGTATCGAGGCCGAGACGCATAAGGCATTCGTCCTGCGCGAAGTGGCTGGCGACCCCAAGGCGTTCGCCGCAGAACATGCGGCCCGGCTTCATGACGTCATCAAAACCGGCGCCATCCCCAAGCCCGACAGACTGGTGATCAACTCTGCGGCTTCGGACAAGGTTACGTGCGACTTCAACCAGTTTGACGAAATCAGCTTTGCCAACCGTGAGGATCTGCGCGCGTTTCTTGGTGCCATTGCTGCGGCCAACGACAGTTCGGGTGGCAAGCCGGTCGAAAATCTCATCGTCTGCAACACCGTAATATTCAAATAAGAACAATAGGGAGGATTAAAATGAAGAAGTCCCTTTTCCTGGGAACCGGCTTAATTAGCGCGCTTGGCTCCTTTCCTGCGTTGGCGCAGGAAAACCCCGCAACGGCGCCAGGCCAGGGTTTAACTGATATCATCGTGACAGCTCAGCGGCGGCCCGAGCCGCTGCAACGTGCAGCCGTCGCCGTGTCTGTGGTCAGCAGTGAAGATATTGTCCGCGCCGGGGTAACCAAGGCGACAGATCTAGCGGCCCTCGTTCCGGCTCTGCAAGCGTCAAGCGCCGGCGGCACAACGGCGAGCTTTTATGTTCGTGGCGTTGGCGCCTTTGTCGCCAATTCTTACACGGACGGAGCTGTATCGTTCAACTATGACGGCGTGTATCTGGCCCGTCCCGCATCCACATCGGGCGTATTTTACGACCTAGGGCGGGTGGAAGTGCTCAAGGGCCCGCAGGGCACCCTTTATGGCCGCAACTCGACGGGCGGCGCCATCAACGTGCTGCCGCAACGCCCCGAACTGGGCAAAACGAGTGGCTTCGTCGACCTAAGCTATGGCAACTACGACGCGCTCAATGTACAAGGTGCCATCAACGTGCCGCTTGGCCAGATAACCGCGCTTCGCATCGCCGCCATGGGCATTGATCGCAAAGGCTATAATTCGGACGGGACTGACGATGACAAAGGCTGGGCAATTCGGCCCCAGTTGCTGTTCCAGCCCTCCGATGACTTCAGCCTGCGCATCGCCGCGGACTATTATCAGCAGCGCGGTAAAGGCGGCGGCGGAACCTTCACCCACGCCGTTGCCTTCAATCCTGCCAATAACAGCTATACAGCCATTCCATCAGGACTGGACAGCTCGGTCGGCACGTTTGACAGCCGCGCGGCGGCTTTTCTGGGCACGGCATTTTCCGGCGTCTCGGGCCGGACGCTTGGCCCGCTGCTATCCTCGCCACGCGTCAACAATGAAAACTGGGGCCTCAATGCCGAATTGACGTGGAAGACCGGGATTGGCACCCTGACGGTCATCCCGTCCTATCGCCAATTCAAACAGGAAGCCACGACAGGTGGCGGTGGCTTCACCAATTATACGCGCGATTCGGACAAACAATTCAGCCTCGAAACGCGCCTGTCGGGCGACCCCAGCGCGCGGCTGTCCTGGCTGGTGGGCGGGTTCTATTTCAAGGACACCGTCGACGCACCCGACTTCCGGGTTACCATGCAGGTGCTCGACTCCTTCCAGAAGTATAAGCTCGAAACCGAATCACTGGCCGCATTTGGCCGCCTCGGCTTCAAGGTTACCGACCGCTTCCGACTGGTTGCGTCCGGCCGATACACCAACGATCATCGCTCCTTCGCGGGGACGGCGAACGTCTTGCTCGATGTTTGCGCTTCGCCCACCCATGTCTGCGCAAACGCGCCCTTGCTGCCTTTTGCCTCATCGGTGGCTGACACGGTTGCGCAACTGGGGCTGATCCAGGTCGCGCCGCCGACGGCCAATTCCCCGGCGGTTTACATCCAACCCAGTGCAGCTGCTGCGAACACAATCTTTCTGCAAGGCACGACTACGCTTGACCAGTCTCGCACCGATGGCAGGTTCACCTACCATCTTGGCGCTGAGTATGATCTTGCGCCCAGCTCCTTGCTCTATCTCTCGTATGATACTGGGTTCCGTTCGGGCGGCTTTGCCTTTTCCGGCTTCCGCCCCACGTTCGGCCCTGAAAACATTCGGGCATGGACATTGGGTTCGAAGAACCGCTTCTTCAACAACCGCGTCCAGCTCAATGTCGAGGCCTTCCTGTGGAAATACACAGACCAGCAGGTTTCACACCTCGGCCCCGACCCGCAACTGGGCTCAACCTTCTACACCGAGAACATCGGTCGTTCGACCAACAAGGGCATCGAGGTTGAATTGCAGGTCAAGCCCGCGCAGGGAACACGCCTGTTTGCCGATGTGCAATATCTCGAAACCAAGCTCGATTCGTTCAAATATACATCTCCGGCCGTCACCAACGGCACCGCGAACCCACCGCCCTATGTGGCATGCGGCGTTACGCCCCCGGCAGCCTTTACCGCAGGCTCCAATTACACCATTGATTGCTCTGGCCAATCGGCGTTTCAGGCGCCGCAATGGACAATCAACTTTGGCGGCGAGCAAAACGTCAAAATCGGCGATTATGAGCTGATCGCGAGGGCCTCCACACATTATCAGAGCAAGAGCTTCATCGGCTTCGAGTACCTGCCCTCGCAGACCCAGAGTGCCTATTGGACAACGAATGCCGGGCTGACCTTCCAGCCAACTGGCGGAGCATGGAGCATCTCGGCTTTCGCCAACAACATCGAGAACAAGCGGCGCGGGGTGCTTAGCTACTACAATTCGCCGACCTCAACCGTCACCGGTATCAATTCGGCTCCGCGTACCTATGGTGTTCGTTTGAGCTACAAGTTCTGATCTTTTCTATCGTCAAGCGGCGATCATGGCTTCCTTTCCCGAGCTTATGGTCCCGCTTGACGAAATTGGGGTGGGCTCATGAACGACGATCGCCATGTGTCCATCTGGGGTGGTCTCGTCTTTCTGGACAGATTTGCGGCGAAGTTAAGCTCAGGCCGATGTTATCATGCCGCGAGTGTAAATGCTTCATCACCGCTGAAGGCCAGCCTTTACCTGACCGATTGCGCAAGGAATTTGAGCGCGAATACGACCGCCTTGCCGTGTGGAAGATCAAATCCGTTCTGTAGAGAAAGAACGGGATCTTGCCGACGCACAGGCCCCCCGAGTGGAAGCCAATCGCCAGATGCTCCGCTTGATACCAGGCATTGGCGGTACAACTGCCGCAGTTATGGCTCGCGAGGTTTTGGCCAGGACGTTCAAAAGCCGATCACATCTGGGATCTTACCTTGGGATGACCCCCAGCGCGTTTGACAGAGGATCAACATCTCGATGTCAGGGCATTTCCAAAGCCGGGAACAGTTGGGCGCGGCGCATTTTCATCGAGATTGCATGGATATGGCAAAGCCGACATCCGGACAGTCCACTCACACAATGGTACAAGGCGCGCACGAAAGTGCAGTCGCCAAGGATCCGTCGTATCATGCTGGTAGCTATGGCCCGAAAGTTGGCAATTGCCTTATGGCGATACGTTGAAGCCGGTGTGGTACCAGACGGCGTCGAATTGGACACGAGAGCTTTGGAGTTTCGGGCCCTGGCCAGGGCCTGAATGCGGGGGAGACGGGACCCGAGAGCGCGATTGGTGCCATGCACCGGCAAAAAGTATGAGACCGTTCCCTTGATCGTCTGTGCTGTGCATACAGGATTGTGGCAAGCCGTCATGGAACTGCCGGATATAAGTTGATGCGCCCGGCGCGCGACTGCACACCGATGATCGCCCCGCTGATTTCCATCACACGGGCAAAGCGGCCCCGTCGGGACCGCTGTTTATTCGGCTACGTCCTCATTGACAAAACAGCCCACATATAAATCTCGCTCCACCAGCAACTGACCGATCTTGGCATGCAATTTCTCGATCTCGGCCTCGCCAGCAGCCTTGGCCGCCTGGTCGCCACCGTCAAACAGGCTGGCCATGCCTTCTATCGCCTGCCGTTTCCACGTGCCGATCATGGTATGGTGTAGCCATGCTTGCCGCCAGTTCCGCCAGCGTCAGATCGCCGCGGATCGCCTCCATCGCTACCTTGGCCTTGAACTCCGCACTGTAGCGCTTTCTCGTCGTCTTTATTCCAATCCATTCCTCAGGTCAGGCTGAGCTTATCACCCTGGCCAGAAAAGCGGCACCACCTCACCCTTAGGGTGGCCGTGGCTTGGGCCGCTACATTCCGGTGCATTAGATCGCACAAGCCATTGTCAAGTCGCGGTTCCCTTTGGCATGACGCAGCTGAAGCTCGCGGCCTGATTGTGGTCGCCTTTAATGTAGCGCGGGGTCCTCGGGTACTCGCAAAGAGGCCGCTCCAAAACTGCGGTCCTGCGGGACTGGAATAGCGGATCTCCGACCATACCCGGGCGCGGAGTAGCCCCTGCCGGAGGGCGCTTCCAGGCCACCAAGGGATTGGCAGCAGTCCCAGGCGCGATACCCTTTTCCACCCAGAGCGTCATGGCGCCGATCAGATCGGAAGCATCCGCACCGTCTCCGCCGCGGCAATGAGCCATCGATGGAACCATGTAGAGTCGGGCATTCCCAGCCGCTTTTCGATAACTTCTGTTCAAGGCCTTGAACGCGTTCACGCTGGTATAGGGTGGAACTTCTGCGTCATCCCAGCCATGAAAGATCATCAACTTGCCGCCGCGATCGAGGTAATGCGCAATCTTAGGCAAGCTGCCGCTCATATGCAGCATCCCTTCGAAAAAGCGCTTGAAATTGGGATACTCCCTAGCCAGATCCACGTCGCCCGGTCGAGAACCGGCGCCGCCCTGAGAAATCATCGAGAGATGTGAGCGGGCAAGCCCATCATTGAGAAAAGAGGGGTCGACGAGTCCGAAGCGGGCGCCGGTAATCTTGCCATTGAGGACAAGATCCGTCCTATAGAGCTTCAAGGCCTCGATCTGTGCATCGCCCAGACAGGCGCCAGCTTCTCCGGGCTTGCACTGCAAGCGCCTCATATCGATGCGACATGACTCGGGATCTGCGATGATGCCATCCTTCAGCCCATCGGACGGATCACACAGGCGCAGTTGCTCCTGTACCACCGCCGCGCCCTGTGCCGCCGAGAAGACCTTGCCGATTTGAGCTGTCTGCACCCATTTTGTTACCGCGCCAGCAAGGTCAGCTCCCCCAACATCGTCAGCCGCTTCACCCCATATGCCATCACCGCCGATGATGCCATCATAGAAATCGCCATAATCGGCTGCCACCGTGGAGGCATTTCGCCCGCCATTTGAACATCCTGCGAAATAGCGATATCTGGGGTCTTCGCCGTAAATAGCCTTCACGACCTCGGAGCCGACCATATCAGTGTCATAAATCTTGCCGTTGGCATAGCTCAGCAGCAGCCCGCGGTCTCCTGCGAAGCTGGCGTCCGGAAAATCCTCCCTCCGATGACCACCATTCGAGGCAATCACCGCATAGCCGGAATCTGCGAGATTGCGCCCGCTCGATACCATCGGGCTGCTCGGCACATCGAGCTTGGGCAGAAAGCCGTCCATCCCCCCACCGCCGAGATGGAGATAGCGTCCGGCCCAACGATCGGGCAGCCGCACCACAATGTCGGTTGAAGGAGCTACAGTCGCCGCTACGTCGCAATAGCCGCCCGCTTCCCCTTTTGCTGGCACGTATCTGGTCGATGTGAGCGTACCGTGTCGAAGCTTCAGCGACGACAATGTTTCGCAACGCTGTCTGAACTGATCGGAGGTTGGTGCATCGACTGAGGATTGCGCCCCGCTCCACGCGATAGCGCCAAGGCTGACCGCCATACCCAGTTTGATGATCTTGAATAAACTCATGACGTCAGTCCTTTCTGCAGACAAAACTGTGATGGGACATCACGGCGCCCCCCTTGTAGATGGCCACGAGTGGATAGGCACAGAGCGGGCGTGACATGACGGACTGTTCGAGCCGGTTGCGCACTACATCGCCCGAAGCGACGCCCTCCTGCCGCTTCCATGCCAGCATCGGATTATTCGGCGAGCCGGGCGCTATGACCTCTTCGACCCAGCGCGCCATGACAGGCAGCAGTTCGGCGGAATCCGCGCCATTACCCCCGCGGCAGTGTTTCATGCCTGGAACCATGTAGAGGCGGGCATTGTCACGCCCCTTCACGGTGGCAACCTGACGCAGTTTCCGGTAGAAATCCACGCTGCCCTGTGGTGGAACACCGGTGTCTTCCCAGCCGTGGAAGAGCATCAGCTTGCCGCCCTGGTCGATATAGCGCGCCACCGCGTCCAGACCGCCGGTCATGTGATAGACCCCGTCAAGGCCTGCCGCTATGTCAGCATAGCTCTCCGCGACAGGGAAGCGATCCAACTCGACAGGACTGGCTAGATGAAAGGCGATCGCCACATTGGCTGCGGCAACCTCGGGCCCGCCGGTTTCGCCCGGATTATCAATGCCCCATGGCGCGCCGACCACCTTGCCGTTCAGCCTGTAGGGCTGCCGTCTGCGCGCGATCACCGCAAGATCCTGAGGCGAAAGACACAGAGCGGAGCCGCCGCCCGGCTTGCAGGAAAGGACCGACAGATCCAGCTGGCGGGCACAGCGCGCCGGATCGGCGATGATCCCGTCCTTCAGCCCATCAAGGCCATCGCATTGACGCAATTGCTCGGCGTAGATCAGATTGCCTATGGCAGGGGAGATGGTCATGCCCTGCTGGAATGTATCGATCCATTTGACGGTGTAGCCCGTCAGATCGCCCCCGCCCGCCTCGTCTCCTGCCAGCCCCAACGGACCGTCCCCGCCGATGACCCCGTCATATTGGCCGGAGAAATAAGCCGCCGCCACCGAAGCATTCTTCCCTCCGTTGGAACAGCCCGCGAAATAGCGGTAGGACGCCGCCGAGCCATAGTAAGCTTCGATCAACTGCTGGCTGACCTGATCGGTGTCAAAAATCTTGGCCGTGGCATAGCTGAGCGAGAGGCCGCGATCCGAGGAAAAGCTGCCCTGCGCGAAATGTTCGCGCCGATGCCCGCCGTTGGAGACTGCCACAGCATAGCCCTCCTCCGCCAAATTATGCCCGCTGGCAATGATCCCGCTGCTGGGTGTGGAGACCGAGGGGATGAAGCCATCAAAGCCGCCGCCGCCGAACTGGACATAGCGGCCCCGCCAGCGGTCGGGCAGCCGCACGATCACATCATGCTCGGGCGCGACAGTGGCATGTACTTCGCAGAACCCAGCTTGCCCCGCCGAGGCGGCGCGGTGCGAAACCTGCGTGACGCGGCCATCGCGCAGAGTCAGGACGGCAAGCGCCGAGCATTTGTCCGCTGGATTGATCACCTCCTGCGCCGCTGACCCTCCTTTGGCCCAGCAAGGACTGGCGGCCCCCAGAAGAGAGCCGCCAGAGATTGCGATGAAAACGGTGCGCCAGCGCATCAAAAATTCAATCGCAAATCGATATAGAACCGCCGACCTAGCGGATCGTAGGTACCCGAGTCAGTGGAGCCGGACACCCCGGCCAGTGCTTCGGGACTTCTGTCGGTGATGTTGTCGATGCCCGCGCTGATCTTGAACTTTTTATTGACAGTAACGCTGCCGAAGACATCGAAGATGCTATAGGCGGAAACTCCAGGCTGCACATTCTGCGGCGTCGTGACCGCAGTCACATCCTTCATGCCCGACAGATATCGCCAGCGCGCACCGATGCCGAATTGTTCGAGGTCATAAGAGAAGGTGCTGGTGGCACGCCATCTGGCAAGATTGCCAATGCCGCTTCGTATCGTTCCCGCATAATTGAGCCCCGGTCCGGTGGGCAGGTCTCTGATGATGAATCTGTCGAGATAGGAAATGACAGAACCAATCCGAATTTTACCTGCACTCGCAATCCCTGCATCGGCAAGGTTGAGAGCCCAATTAACCTGCCCATCGACGCCACTCACCTGATAGCCACCCAGGTTGAGGTAGGTCTGGCTAACTTCCGCGACACTTCCATCCGCATAACGAGGCACAAGACGACAATAGACATTGTCAGATGAATAGGTCGGATTGCTGTTGTTAGCATTGAAGCAGTTATAGAGCGTGGTGTTCGCACCGATGACACCGATGGCATCCTTCAACTTGATATTATAGTAATCAATCGAGAGCTGGAGGTTTTTAAGTCCCACACTGTGGAACGGCGACTGCCAAGTAATTCCTGCCGTATAGGTATCGGCACTTTCAGGTTTGAGAGCCTTATTGCCTTGGGCAACAGCGGTAATCTGGTTGTACTCAAGAATATAGCTATCGACCGAGCTGGCCGGCACGCCTTGCGCAAGACACAAGGCGCGAACCTGCGAGGCATTCGTTCCCCGGCGATAGGATGACCGCACGTCGCAAGGGTCACCACCACCGCTGGTGGGGCTGCCAAGGTTCGTGCCCACAGAGCCAGCCTGGCGCCCCAGGAACAACTCGCCGACATTGGGCGCGCGAACCGCGCGCTGATACCCCGCCCGTAGCGCGAACCCGCCTGCGACAGCCCAATTCACATCACCCTTATAAGTCCAGATCGTGCCGCTGGTATCGTAATGCGAGTAGCGGCCGGCCAGATCCAGTTCGAGCGATTTGACCCCCGGCATGTCCGCAAATACCGGGACCAGTAGTTCCCCATAGATTTCCTTGACCGCAGTGCTTCCCCTGGTCGGGGCCATCGACAAGGAAGCCACCACCAGCGGCGGATTGTCCAGAAGCGCCGGATCGGGATCGATCGCGTAACTATTGCGCCGATAGCTTGCACCGGCGGCGAAACGCATATTGCCGGCGGGCAGCTTAAAGAGACCGCCCTGAATGGTGCCCTCCACAACGTCTTGGGTAAGGCTGGTACGACTGATAAGAGAGCGGCGGATATAATCCTTGCACGACTGGGAAACGCTTGCCGAACCAAAAATGTTAAATCCACCGCTGCAGATCGAAGCACCGCCATCGGGCGCCCTCAGCAAAATCTCGAGCGCCGGCAGGCTGAAGGCGCCATTGTACATGTTCGCCGTCATCGACGTATGGCCATGCGAACCGTAGACATCCCAGGTCAGCGCACCGCCATTGATCT
The DNA here is from genome assembly GCF_012275515.1 of Novosphingobium sp. SG707. Taxonomy (GTDB): domain Bacteria; phylum Pseudomonadota; class Alphaproteobacteria; order Sphingomonadales; family Sphingomonadaceae; genus Novosphingobium. The sequence continues at coordinate 1,990 of NZ_JAAZQL010000011.1, read as the reverse complement.
TGCCGCGCAGACCTGCGATCACCTGATAGGTATAGGTGTCATTCTTCGCTGTTCTCTGCCCCAAAATATCGGTAAAGCGCTTTGTGATACCGAAATCGGCTGTCGGCCTTGGGCGCGAGGCAAGCACTGCCGCCAGGTCCTTAGGAATGAAGGGATTGGTCACCGGCAGGATCGGGTTTGTCGGCGATATGGACAAGGCACCCGAACCGTTCACGGTCGTCGTGTAATAGGTGAACTGTCCTTGCGCATAAGCCGTTATGTCTCCGCCAACATCGAATTCGGCCCGGCCAAAGGCGGCAAAGCGTTCCATTGGCGACTGAAGGATCTGCTCGGCATCCGGATTGTAATAAAGCGATCCCGCAGCATTGGTCGAGTAGCCGGAATCAACCCCCGGCCCTCGGTAATTGACGATCCCGCCGCTCGCCTTGAACAGTGTGCCATCCGGGTTAAAACCATAGGATGCGGAACCCGGAAACGATCCTGAATAGCCATATCGTGCAAAGACACCTGAGAGCGCGGCAGCAGAGGGTAAATTGCTCGAATCCGTGATCAGCGTGCCCAAAGGTGTGACGTTGGAAGAGGCCCCCCCGCCGCCATTGAAGCCGGACCGGAAGAACGGACGATCGCGGCGATAGATACCATCACGCTTGTAATATTCGACCGCGCCGATGAACTTGCCCCTGCCTTCAGCGAAATTGAAGCCGCCGCCCAGAGAGACATCGGTATTACGCCCATCTCCCCGTGAGGTGACACCCGACCGAAGCGACCCAACAAAACCCTTCAGATCGCGCCTTAACTGAAAATTAACGACGCCTGAAATGGCGTCGGACCCGTAAACAGCGGATGCGCCTCCCGTAATCACCTCGATGTTGCCGATGAGCACTGATGGAATGGTGTTGACGTCAATCTCGACGGCGGCAGTAGCCGGTTGCAGCCGCTTGCCATCGAGCAGGACCAGATTGCGCGATGCCCCCAATCCGCGCAGGTTAAGAGTAGCGATGCCCGGGGAATTGAAGGAGGCCGAGAATGCTGTCTGGCCGGCATTGAACTGGGGCATTTTGTTAAGTGATGCTTCGAGCTCGGCGTTCGCATTTTTCGACAGGGCTTCCGCCGAAACCGTGACGATTGGGCTTGTGGCCGTGTAATCCCGCCGTGAAATTCTTGACCCGGTTACGACGATTGCATCGCTGCCCTGAGATACTTCTCGGGATTGAATACCGATGTTTGAGCCGCCTTCCGATTGGGCAGAAGCATTCGACACGAAGATTGTTGATGAAACAAGGATAGTACCAACCGATGTCTTTATATAATTTTTATACCAATACAAATTCGCGAAGTTTGATTGCTTTTCCTTACGCATTACGCCTCCCCCTTTATGACACCTGCCTAACTCGCCATATAGTTTTGCATCAAACTATTGAGTCACCTAGTGCGTTGTTTGACGTATATGGAACTTGCCATCGGGCCCTTCCCTGCCCTGCAATGGTTCAAAGGTCTGATCGCCCTGAACCAGCCTACTTTTCCACCAGATCGGGAATTCCTAAACGGATTGCGTCTGAAGACTTGCCGCATGATCTTTTCGCTCATTGGGGCATGCTCTATCGCGAGACGGGCCACGAGCACTTCGCTGGCTCGCTGGTTGAAGTCGATCCTTGAGGAAGGCGGGCGGACGCAGGGAGGTGTACGGCGCCATGTCTTTGCCGATGGCGGCTATGCGGACGACAAACTCCGCAAACGCCTCGCAAGGCAACCGCGACTGGAGCCTCGAAATCATCAAGCGATCCGAAAAGACCCGAGGTTTCGAAGTGCTCCCAAGGCGATGGGTCATTGAACGCACATTCGCATGGCTCGGTCGATGCCGTCAGCTCGCCAAGGACTGGGAACAATCCATCTAAAGCTCAGCGGCTTGGGCCACCATAGCCTCAATCCGTATGCTAACCCTTCGAATTTCAACAGGTTAAAGTGCTTCAACGAACTTTCAAGTCAGATA
>NZ_JAAZQL010000010.1 GCF_012275515.1 Novosphingobium sp. SG707 | reverse complement strand
CAGCGCTGGCTCGCCACGCTGGCCGCCAATCAGGCGCAGGGCCGATCCTGCCCCGCGATCCTCTCGGCCATCGCCGCCTGGATCAAACACCTGCGTGGCCAAAACGGCCCCGTCGATGACCCAAGGGCTGCCGAATTGAGCGAAGTGGCGCAAAACGCAGAGCCGGTCCCCGGACTCTTCGGTCCCAATGGCCTGATCGAGAGCGATTGGGTGCCCAACTCGGCGGAAGTGGCGCTGATTATGGAAGGATTGGCGCGATGACCAAGGATCGTTCTGGCCCTGTCGTCTGTTTCGGCGAGGTGATGCTGCGTTTCGCCACGCCTGCGGGCCGGGTGATTGCCGATGCGCAGTCGCTTGACCTGACCATCGGCGGGGCGGAGGCCAATGTCGGCGTCGCGCTGGTGGCGATGGGGCATCAGGCGCGGTTCGTGTCCAAGGTTCCGGCCAATGCGCTGGGCGACAAGGCCCGCGCGGCGCTGGCGGGCGCAGGCGTCGATGTCGCACATTTCGTGCGCGGGGATGGCCGCATGGGCCTGTATTTCCTAGAAGTCGGCGGTTCGCTGCGGCCCAGCGCGATCACCTATGACCGCGCCGGTTCGGCCTTTGCCACTGCGCGGCCGGAGGAGTTTGACTTCGCCGCCGCGCTTGATGGCGCCTCGCTGTTCCACATTTCTGGCATCACCGCCGCGCTTGGCCCGGGCGGCGTTGACCTCGCCCGCGCCGGGATCAGGGCGGCGCGTGCGGCAGGTGTTCCGGTCAGCTTCGATTGCAATTTCCGCGAGAAACTCTGGGGCGCGTGGGACAGCAATCCGCGCGAGATCCTGCTGGAATTGCTGGCGGACGCGACGATCATGTTCGGCAACCACCGCGATATGACGCTGCTGCTGCAAAAGCCTTTCTCCGGCGATGGTGCCGAGCGGCGGCGCGAGGCGGTCGAGGCCGCCTTTGCCACGTTCCCGAACCTTCAGGTCATGGCCAGCACAGCGCGCCATCCGATCACCCAGACCCACCACCGCCTCTCGGCCCGCGTGGACCTGCGCGAGGATCGGTATCAGACGCCGGAAATCGAGATCACCGATATCATCGACCGTGTAGGATCGGGCGATGCCTTTGCGGCGGGGGTCCTGACGGGCTGGCTGGAAGGCGGCGACGCGCAGAAAATGGCGCAGCTTGGCCTCGCCATGAACGCCCTCAAACATTCCCTCCACGGCGATTGGCTCCGCCTGCCGCGCGCCGAAGTCGACAGCTTTACCGGCAATTCCGGCGATGTCCGGCGGTAAGATAAAATCATAATCGGGACAGGATAGACATGAAGCACCGCGCACTGGCCGCCCTTGCCGCCCTTATGGCGTTCCCCATCGCTGCTCAGGCCCAGCCCCGCGCGGTGGTGGAGCAGGGGGCACTGGTGGGGCAGGCGCAGGATGGCGTCACCTCGTTCAAGGGCATTCCCTTTGCCGCCCCGCCGGTGGGGGCGCTGCGCTGGCGGGCGCCGCAGCCCGCCGGGCCGTGGCAGGGCGACCGAGATGCGGCCAATTTCGGCCATGACTGCATGCAGGTCTATCAGGCCAACCCCTTGCCCCCCGGCTCGGAACATTCCGAGGACTGCCTCTATCTCAATATCTGGCGCCCGGCGGGGGAGGCGCGCAAATTGCCTGTTTTGGTGTGGATCTATGGCGGGGGCTTTGTGAACGGCTCGGCCTCGCGCTGGATCTATGCGGGCGACAGGCTGGCGCGGCGCGGGGTGATGCTGGTCAGCTTCAATTACCGCCTCGGCCGGTTCGGCACTTTTGCCCATCCCGCGCTGACCCGCGCCGATGAGGACAAGGGGCAGTTGGGCAATTATGGCTATATGGACCAGATTGCCGCGATGCGCTGGATCCGGCGCAATATTGCGGCTTTTGGCGGCGATCCGGCAAATATCACCATCATGGGCGAGAGCGCGGGCGGCATGTCGGTGCATAATCTGCTGACCTCGCCGCAGTCGCAGGGGCTGTTTGCCCGCGCGATCATCGCCTCGGGCGGGGATGGCCATTTCATCGGCGACCCCACGCTGGCCGGGGCCGAGGCGATCGGCAAGGCTTTTGGCGAGGAGCAGGGGATCGGCGCGCAGGATGCCGATGCTCTGGCGCGGCTGCGCGCGGTTCCGGCGGACAAGGTGCTGGGCGGGATCAAGATGTCGGCGGTGATGGGGCCGGGGCCGCGCAAGTTCAGCAGCCCCTTTCCCGATGGGCGAGTGACGGTCGATCCGCTGGCGGCCTATCGCGCGGGGGCGTTCAACCGCGTGCCGGTGATGGTGGGCGCGACCAGCGGCGATATGGGCGGGCGCGAGGGGATGATGGTCAAGGGCGCGCGCGAGATGGCTGATCTGTTCGCCGCCAAGGGGTTGCCGACCTATTATTACCGCTTTTCCTATGTGGCCGATGCCGCGCCCACGCCCAAGAGCGATGGGGCGATCCATGCCGATGATCTGCCTTATTATTTCGACACGGTGGATGTGAAATATGGCGACAGGACGCGCCCTGCCGACGCCGCGATGGGCCATATTATCGCTGATTATGTTGTCAATTTCGCCAAGACCGGCGTGCCTTTCGCGCCCGGCCAAGCCCCATGGCCGGCCTATCGTGCCAAGACCCGCGTGATGATGGATTTCAGCGCGGCGGGCCGGGCCACGCCGGGGCGCGATCCATGGGCGGATGGCGCGGCGGTGGCGGAAAAGTCCGGCCCGCGCCGCCTGTTCAACGATGATGGTAGTCCGATGCGTTAAAAGGCGCGGCCTTCGCTCGATCTGGTCAAAGGTTGATAGGGCCGCTTGGCCGCCACCGCCTCGTTCAGCACCGTGCCAAGGCCGGGGCGGTCGGACAATTCGCAAAAGCCGTTGACGATTTTTGGGGTCTGCCCCTCGTGCAGGTCCAGTTCGAATTGCGAGGTGTAGTCGCGCACTTCCTGCGCATAGAAGGCGGTGGTTGAGGCGTCGAAGTGGAAATTGGCCAGCGCGCCCGCCGTTTCATGCGGTCCGTGGGGGGCGATCTGGATGCGGTTGGCCTCGCACAGGGCGGCGATTTTGCGCGCTTCGGTGATGCCGCCGCATGCCGCCAGATCGGGCTGGGCAAAGTCGATCAGATGGCGATTGAGGTAAGGCGCGAAGCCCCATTTGGTCAGCACCCGCTCGCCGGTCGCGATGGCGGTGGTGGTATGGGCGCGCAGATGCGCCCAGTCTTCGATATCGTCCATCTGGATCGGTTCTTCGACCCAGAGCAGGTTCAGATCCTCGACCCCGTGGAGATATTGCAGCGCATCGCGCGTGGTCAGCGTGCCATCCATATGCACGGCAAGCTGATGATCCGGGCCAACAATCTCGCGCCAGCGGCGGGTGGTGGCGATCATCTGGGGGATGCTGCCCTTGGGCGCCTGAACGCGGGTGGCGGTGATGCCCTGCGCCTTTTGCGCCTCATAGATGGCGGGGGTCATGTCCATCGTGCTGCCGTAAATGCGCAGGCGAGTGGCGCCAGCCCCGCCCAGCAAAGTGTAGATCGGCGCGCCCAGCGCTTGCCCCAGAATGTCCCAAAGGGCGATGTCGAGCGCGCTGATCGCGGCCGTCAGCGGCCCGCCGCGCCAGCGTGGGGTTTGATAGAGTTCGTTCCACAGGCTCTCGATCTGGGTGGGATCGCGCCCAACAAGCACACGTTCGCATTCCATGATCGCGGCGGCGGTGGCCATTTCCTTGGATGTCTGGATCGCCACGCCCAGCCCGGTAAGGCCCTGATTGGTATGGACCTTCACAAAGATCGAGCGCGGGGCGACGAGGAAAGTCTTAAGCCCCGTGATCTTCAGCCCCAACGCGCCCGCCCGCGCCCGCGTTTCGGCCATCGCCATATCGCCGAGCCCCGCCAGCGGCAGTCCCGCCAGCATGGCCGTCATGCCGCCCAGCGCGGCGCGGCGAGTGATGGGCATCGTCTCTCTCCCTCTTGTCTTTGGCCGGGACAGTAACGCGGCGGATCGCGCCATCCCATTGCTGAAACAGGATGGATCAATCCGCATATGGCATGGGATGAAAGCGGTTGCGCATTGGAGGCCGGTGCTCAGGTGGCGCAACATGCCCGCGAGGCGGGGCAGGCCCGCCCGGCAAGGGAGAGAGCGATGCGGTCGAGATTGAGAATGGCGTTATTGTCGGCGCTGGCCATGGGCGGTGCGCTGCATGCGCAATCGCGCACACCGCCTGTGGCGACCTATCCGAAGATGGCCGAATTTCCCAAGGAGAACAAGGCGCTGGCGGCGGAGTATCTGGCCCGCGCTCGCGCCGCTGCGGGCGATGACCTGTTCGGCGATTTCGTCCACCGCTGCATTGCCGATCCGCGTTTCCGCCAGCGGGTCAATGCCTTGCAGATGAACGCCTTGCTGCCCCCGGCCAAGGTCTTCGACCAGCTCTATTTCGTGGGCCAGAATGCCGAATCCGCTTGGGCGCTCGATACGGCCGAGGGCATCGTGCTGTTCGATGCGTTGGAGAATGAGGAGCAGGCCCGCGAGATCATCCTTCCGGGGCTGAAGGCGGTGGGGCTGGACCCGGCGCGGCTGCGCTATATCCTTATCACTCATGCCCATGGCGATCATTACGGCGGGGCGGAATTCCTGCGCAATGCCTATGGCGCGCAGCTGATTTCCTCAGGCCCCGATTGGGTGGCGATGGACGCGATGCGCGCGCGGGGCAAGGCCGAAGGGCCGGAAGGCGCCCCGATGCCCCCAGCCCGCATCGAGGGCAAGGACCGGACCATTGCCGATGGCGAGGCGCTGAAACTGGGCGCAACCACGCTGCATTTCTATGTCACGCCCGGCCATACGGAGGGGACGGTTTCGACGATCTTTGACGTGACCGACCATGGCAAGCGCCATGTTGCGGCCTTCTTTGGCGGGTTTGGCGCGCCGCGTGATCCGCTGCAGCGCTATCCCCATATCGCCTCGATGCGTCGCTTTGCCGATCTGGCGGCGCGGGCCGGGGCCGATGTTATGCTGGCCAATCATCCGGTGCAGGATGGCGCGTTCGAAAAGCTCGAATTGCTGCGCTATCGCCGCGCGGGAGATGCCAATCCCTTTGTGATGGGGCCCGATAAATTGGCGCGCTATTACAAGGTTCAGGAAACCTGCAGCCAGCTTGGGCTGGTGCGCGCGGGATTGGACCCGGAAAAGCCATAAGAAAAGGCCCGCCCTCCGGCCAAGGAGGGCGGGCCTTAAAATCACCTCGCCAAGGATTACATCGCGACCCGCACGCCAAGGCGGAACATGCGGCCGATCGGATCATAGAGCACCGAGCCGCCAAAGGGCGGAGCGCGGTGGTTGAACACATTGTCGACCTTGAAATAGACCTGCGCGGATTTGCCCAGCTTGTAATTGCCGCCGATGTCGAGATAGGCGGCGCCGGGGATGTCGTTGAAATTATAGGTCGGGTTCTGCACCGTCGAGGCCGGGCAATTGCTCGAACAAACAATGGCATTGGGATCGATATAGCCCGCGCTGATGATGCGCTCGGTCAGCGTCAGCGAGACCGGGCCCTTTTCCCAATTTTGCTGCAGCATGATCTTCCACTTGGGCACGCCATTGCCATTGTCGGTGTTGTTGCCCGCCAGTTGCGCGATCTGTTGCCCCGCAATGCCGGTGTTGCTGACCATCGAGATCGCATGGGTGGCCAGAGCGCGCAGTGTCAACGTGCCTGCCTTGCCCAGATTGCGGCGATAGGCGGCTTCGATGTCAAAGCCGCGCATGTTGAGCGAGGCCAGATTGAAGGGCTGTGAGATCACATAGGGATAGTCGGATGTGCCGAGAACCCCGGTAAATTTCACGTTGGAACAATAGGTTGTATTGCCATTATAGCACAGGTCGATCACCTGCTGGTTGGTCAGGGTCGAGATCGCCTGATTGAGGCGGATGTCGTAATAGTCGAAGGAGATGCTCAGCCCCGGAATGAAATCGGGGCGATAGACCGCGCCCACGTCGATGGTCTTGGCGATTTCGGGCTTGAGCGCCGGATTGCCCAGCGTGGTCGAAACCACCTGCACCGTGCCGCCGGTGGCGCGGTTGATGACCGGCTGGTTGGCGGTTTGCGGCGCGGCGAAAAGTTCGGACAGGTTGGGCGCGCGCAGATCGCGCGACACCACCCCGCGCAGCTTCAGACCCGAGAGCGGCGTATCCCATGTCGCGCCCACTTTCCACGTATTGGCATTGCCCGCCGTGCTGTAATGCGCCGCGCGGCCTGAGAGGCTGAGGTCGATCTTGCCGATCTCCTTGCTGTTGAGCAGCGGCAGGCCGATCTCAAGGAAAGCCTCGCGCACGTTGAACGCGCCCGAGCCATTGTGGTAATTGCCCGCAAACCAGTTGTTGCCCCCGGTGGAGAGCAGGGGGTCGGCCGGATAGGCGGCGGTGTTGGGCGTGTCGGCGGTCACGCCATTGCCGTAAGGATCAGAAATCGTGTTGTAATATTCATTGCGCCATTCCGCGCCCAGCGCCACCGAAACGTCGCCTGCCCAGTTGTGGAAAGGCGTGGCGTTAAAGGCGATGCTGGCCGCGTCCTCCTTGAAGGTGCTGTATTGATACGGGCCTGTGCCCCCCGTCAGCCAGGCAAAGGCGGCATCGGAAATCTTGGCGCCCGAAAAGATGTTGATCGGAATACAGCCCCCCGCCCGCGCCGTGGCCGAGGAGCAGACGATATTGCCGCTGGAATCGCGCACCGCGTTGATGGCCGCATTATAGCGCCCGTTCAGCGTCATGTTGCGGATATCGACATGCACATTGTTGGTGCCATGCTGATAATAGGCGTCGAATTTGATCGGCGTCGAACCGATATTGAACGAACCCTCGGTGCCCAGCACGAAGCGATACTGGCGGCGGACCGAATAGATCGTTTCCTTGCCCGGCATGATGGCATTGGCCGTGCCATAGGAGAAGCTGGTGATGCCCTTGGACGCGCAGAGCGCCGGGATCGTGGTCGAGGCCAGATAGGCGTTCGAACATTGCATGGTCAGATTGCCCGGCTTGCGCGGATAGGCGATCGGCGTGTTGCTGGTGCGCACCTCGGACACATTGGCCGTGGCATAGATTTCGATATTGGGCGTCAGGTCAAAACCGATGCGGCCATAGCCGACCACGCGGTTGATCGGATTGTCGATCGTGTTGGTAGTGATGTAATTGTCCTGCTGGCCGCCAACACAGGTGCCCGAGACGCAGCCGGTGCCATATTGAAAGGCATAGGGATTGCCGCTGCTGTCAAAGGCTGTGCCCGCCAGCGGGCCTGCGGTGATCAGGCCCACGCTGCCCAGCGTGGTGGTCTGGGCATTATAGGGATAGGCGTAGAATTGCGGTGAGCCCGCCGGTTGCGCGCCCAGCGCATAGGAGGTCGTGCCCGAGCGATAGGCATCGGGGCGGCCATTGGGCTGCGCCCCGCCGACCTCGCCGCCCGGCACACCGCCGTTGCGGAAATATTCGCCCGCGATTTCAATATGCATCCGGTCGCCCATCAGGCCCCAGCCTGCGGCGGCCTGTGCCAGCACGCTCTGATCGTCGCCATAGGTCGATGTGCCGCCCGATAGGTTGGCCTTATAGCCCTTGAACGTCTTGTCGGTGACGAAATTGACCACGCCCGCCACCGCGTCCGAACCCCATGAGGCCGACGCGCCGCCCGTCACCACATCGACCCGCTTGATCAGCAGTTGCGGGAACTGGCTGACGTCGGCAATGCCGGTGATATAGGCGGGCACGACGCGCTGACCGTCGAGCAGGGTCAGCGTGCGGATCGAGCCGAGGCCGCGCAGGTTGAGCGCCGAAAGGCCGTTATTGCCGAAACTGGTGCCGCCGTTCTGGCGCGTGTTGGCGGTGCCCACGCTGCCCTGAAGGGCAGGCAATTGCGCGATGGAATCGAACAGGTTGGGCTGGGCCGCCTGCTGCAATTGCTCGATGGAAACCACGGTGGTGGGCGTGGGCGCGTTGAAACCGCTGGCCGTGATGCGCGATCCGGTAACGATGATCTCGGCCGCGCCCGGCACATTGGCAGGTGCAGGCGTCGTTTGCGCATGGACCGCAACGGGCAGGATAAGCGCGGCCAGGCTGCTGCCCAAAATCAGGCGGTTGCGATTGGCAATAAGGCGCATGGTGCGGGCATTTTTCATGATGGCATCCCCCATTCACAGCACCATCCCGCCGGGCGGCATGGCGCTGACATCCTCTGGCCTGAGGCTGTTGCCCCAGGTTCTTTCCCCCACGCGCCGCATCTTTGTCTCGGCGCTATGGCTTGTGGCCCTGTTATGCCGCGCCTTTTGCCTGCGACCATTCCCGGTTGGGCATGGAACAATGCCCAACCGGCACTGATGGCCGGGCGCCCCCGCCAAATCCGCTGTTTTATATTGCAATTTGGCGCTATTCTCGCGACCGGAATGGCGGATATGCAAAGGATTGGCCAAGCGATGCCGATCCAGCATGAATTGAACCAGGAATGGATATGGACGCATCGCGCCTTCTGGTCCTAGCCCAAAGGCAAGGATCAACCAGAACACAGGATGGCGAGAGATGATGGCCCCACAGGACATGGCAAAGGTAATTGGCTCGGGGTTGCTGTCCTTTCCGGTCACGCATTTCGATGCGGACCTGCGCTTTGATGAGGCGCCCTATCGGCAACATTGCGGATGGATGCTCGAACATGACGTGGCGGCGCTGTTTGCCGCCGGGGGCACGGGCGAGTTCTTCTCGCTGACGCCTGCCGAAACGGTGCAGGTGGTGCGTGCGGCGGTGGAGGAAACGGCTGGTCGCGTTCCGGTGATTTCGGGCTGCGGCTATGGCACGGCGATTGCGGTGGAAATCGCGCAAGGGGTGGAAAAGGCCGGGGCCGACGGCATCCTGCTGTTGCCGCAATATCTGGTGGGGGCGAAACAGGAGGGTCTTGCCGCCCATATTGAGGCGGTGTGCCGTTCGACCAATCTGGGCGTGATCGTCTATAACCGTGACAATGCGGTGGTGAACGAGGATACGCTGGCCCGCCTGTGCGAACGCAACCCGAACCTTGTGGGATACAAGGATGGGGTGGGCGACATCGAATTGATGATGCGCGTTTATTGCAAGCTGGGCGACCGGCTGACCTATATCGGCGGGTTGCCCACGGCGGAGACTTTTGCGCCCGCCTATCTGGAAATGGGCGTGACGACCTATTCCTCGGCCATCTATAATTTCATGCCGGAATGGGCAGTGGCCTTTTACAAGGCCGCCCGCGCGCGCGATCATGCCAAGGTGCATCAGATGCTGCGCGATTTCGTGCTGCCCTATATTGCGCTGCGCAATCGCGGGCGGGGCTATGCGGTGTCGATCGTGAAGGCGGGGATGAATGTCATCGGTCGCCCCGCTGGCCCGGTGCGCACGCCCTTGACGGATCTTTCGGCGGCGGAACATGAAGAACTGGCCGCGCTGGTGGCCAAGGCGAAGGCAAGCATCTGATGGGTTCGGCTCCGATTATTGCTGAAATGCGCGTTGTGCCGGTGGCGGGGCATGATGCGATGCTGCTCAACCTGTCGGGCGCGCATGCGCCTTTCTTCACCCGCAACATCGTCATCCTGACCGACAGTGATGGGCGTCAGGGCCTAGGCGAAGTGCCCGGCGGCGAGGCGATCCGGGAGACGCTGGAGGATGCGCGGGGGCTGGTCGTGGGCCGCCCCCTCGGCACTCATGCCAGTGTGGTGGCTCAGGTGGGCCGCGCCTTTGCCTCGCGCGATGCGGGCGGGCGGGGTTTGCAGACCTTTGACCTGCGCACCACGATCCACGCCCAGACCGCGATCGAGGCGGCGATGCTCGACCTGCTGGGCCAGCATGTCGGCGTGGCGGTCGCGGATCTGCTCGGCACCGGGCGGCATCGCGACCGGGTGGAGATGCTGGGCTATCTCTTCTATATCGCCGACCCCAAAAAGACCGATCTGCCCTATCGTGATGAGAGCGACAGTGCGGATGAATGGGAGCGGCTGCGTAACCGCGAGGCGCTGACGCCCGAAGCCGTGGTGGCCCTGGCCCGCGCGGCGCAGGCGCGATACGGTTTCCGCGATTTCAAGCTGAAGGGCGGCGCTCTGGCGGGCGATGAGGAAGTGCTGGCGGTGCGGGCCTTGAAGGAGGCTTTCCCGCAGGCGCGCATCACGCTTGACCCCAACGGCGCGTGGAGCCTGTCCGAGGCGGTCCGCCTGATGAAGCCGCTGGGCGAAGTGCTGGCCTATGCCGAGGATCCTTGCGGGGCCGAGAATGGCTTTTCCGGGCGCGAGGTGATGGCCGAATTCCGCCGCACCACCGGACTGCCCACCGCGACGAACATGATCGCCACCGACTGGCGCCAGATGGCCCATTCGCTCTCGCTGCAATCGGTGGACATCCCGCTGGCCGACCCGCATTTCTGGACGATGGAGGGCGCGGTGCGCGTGGCGCATCTGTGCGATGCTTTCGGCCTGACATGGGGCAGCCATTCGAACAACCATTTCGACATTTCGCTGGCCATGTTCACGCATTGCGCCGCCGCCGCGCCGGGCAAGGTCACCGCCATCGACACGCATTGGATCTGGCAGGACGGCGAATGTCTGACCAAGAACCCGCCGCGCATTGAGGACGGCCATGTTGCCATCAGCGACAAGCCGGGTCTGGGGATCGAGATCGACGAGGACGCGCTGATACGCGGGCATGAACTGTATCAGCAGCATGGGCTGGGTGCGCGCAATGACGCGATGGGGATGCAATATCTAATCCCCGGCTGGACCTTTGACAACAAGCGGCCCTGTCTGGTGCGCTAAGTTTTACGCCCCAGTTTTACGCCAAAGTGCGTTGAACAGGAGGGAGCCAACCACCCGGCTCTCTCCTGTTTTTTTGGCCTGCTTTTTACCCCGAATAATGCGCCGCTGCCTGCATCAGCCCGCGAATATGGCCATAGGCAAAGGCGAAACTCTCTGCCTCGGCTTCCGGGTGGCCGGGGATGATCGGCACATGGTCGGGCATCAACATCCCGTCATAGCCCACCTCGGCATAGGTCAGCAGCGCGCGATAGAGATCGACATCGCCCTCATCGGGGAACGCCTCGCGGAAATGGCCGCGCCCGCCCACGATGTTGCGGAAATGGACGTTGAATATCTTCTTGCGGCTGCCGAAATAGCGGATCACGTCGAAAATCTGCTCGGCGGGCTTGGGCAGATTTTCGCTCACCGTGCCCTGACAGAAATTGAAGCCGTGATAGGCGCTCTCGCGGATGGTGATGAAACGCTTCATGCCCTCGACGGTGCCCAGCACGCGGTGGATGCCCTGATAGCCCTGCGGCGGGGTGCCGGGGTCATGTGGGTGACAGGCGATGCGGATCTTATACTCATTGGCCACGGGCACGACATGGTCGAGGAACCATGTGATCCGCTCCCAAAACGCATCCTCGCTGACCGCGCCCGCGCGGGTGAGGGGCTTGGCCGGGTCCAGCCTGGCCGCGTCATATTCGGAAAACACCGCATCGCCGCGCGCCTGCACCCGCCCGGTGCGGATCACGCCCAGCAGGCTCATATTATACTTGATGCAGGGCACGCCCGCTGCCGCGCAGGCGCGGATCTGGTTCTGAAACGCTTCGACCTCGCGCTCGCGCTCCGGACTGGTGGCCAGCATGATGCCGGGGTTCTTTCCCCGGTCGATATGGGACGAGGGCAGCAGCAGCGGATCGAGGATCGCAAGCGTCAACTTATGCTTCTCGGCCAGATCGCGCAGGGACTTGACCTCGTCAGCGGTGGAATAGAGCGCGCCCTCGGCCGATTTAGCCCGCGCGGCCACATGGGTCACGCCATAGCGGGCGAGGAAGGCGAAATGATCGTCGGTCGCCGGGCCGCTCTGACACCCCAGCTTCATTTTTAGCGCCGGGCGCTTGGGGGCCGCAGATTTGCGCCCCGCCGCCTGCGCCATGGGCGCGGCGCCGGCCAGCGCTCCCGCCCCGATAGTGGTCAGAAAATCACGCCTTTCCATGGCACTCTCCCATTTATGGTTTTGGGGGAGCGTAACCTGTCCAAGGCGCGTTCGGCCAATCGCGTATGGCGATCAAGCGATGCTGCCCCAGTATTAATCGGACCCGCACAATTCCATCAAGCGCGGGATCAGCGCCAGCAGTGCCGGATTATCCGCATCGCGCCGCCATGTGGCCTGCAATTCGACAATCGGCTCGCCATCCTCCAGTTCGGAAAAGACCACGCCATCGGGGTGCAGCCGCCGCGAGCTTTCCGGCACCAGCGCATAGCCATGCCCGGCCCCCACCAGCATCAGCGCGGTGTGGATCTGGGCCAGATATTGCACAAAGCGGGGTTCGGCCCGCGCGCCTGCGAAAAGGCCCGCCAGCAGATCGTGGAAATAGCGAGCCTTATCCGGCGCATAGGTGATGAAGGGCAGGCGGTCGAAATTGGCCAGACGGCGCGGGCGTTCCTCCTCCGGCACGCTGGCCGGAGAGCAGATGATGAAACGTTCGCGTAGCACTTCCTGCGAGACCATCGCGGGATGCCGCACCGGCGGGCGCAGAAAGCCCAGATCGATCCGGCCCGAGAGCAGGCTCTCGACCTGCTCGTCGCTGACCATTTCTTTCAGCACAAAGCGCACATCGGGCAGGATTTTCTGCACATTGGCGATGAAGCGCGGCAGAAAGGAATAGCCCGAGGCGGCGGTAAAGCCCAGGCTGACCAGCCCATGCCGTCCCTCGGCCGCCGCGCGCGCGGTGGCCACGGCGCTGTCGGCCAGCTGCACCACACGCCGCGCCTCGACCAGAAAGGCCGAGCCCGCCGCCGTCAGCTTCACCGTCCGGCTGGAACGGTAGAACAGCGGCACCTTCATCACCCGTTCCAGCACCTGAATATGGCGCGAGAGCGGCGGCTGGGTCATGTTGAGGCGCCCCGCCGCGCGGCCAAAATGCAGCTCCTCGGCCACGGCCACAAAGCAGCGCAACTGGATCAGTTCAAACAAGGCCTCTTCCCCCCGTCATGCGACGGGCGGGGCCGGTCGCACGACATATTCAATATCTTGGCTTTTTCCCGGTGAAAGCCTTATCATATTTCCGCATCTGGCCCAAGTCGTCACGGGTGCGGATTGTTATGCGGTTGAACAGCGCATGGGCCCGCGCCAGCCTTTGCGCGTCCAGTTCGACGCCGATGCCGGGCGTGTCGGTGATGCGCACACAGCCGCCGGTGATGGGGATCTTGCCCCCCTCGATCACCTCATCCTCTTCCTCCACCCACGGATAATGCGTGTCGCAGGCATAGGTGAGATTGCGCGTGGTCGCGGCCAGATGGGTCATCGCCATCAGGCTGATGCCCAGATGCGAATTGGAGTGCATCGAGAGGCCCAGCCCGAAGGTGTCGCACATGGCGGCCAGATGCTGCGTCGCGCGCAATCCGCCCCAGTAATGATGGTCCGACAGCACGATCTGCACCGAATTTTTCGCCACGCTTTCCTTGAAGCCCGGAAAGTCGATGACGATCATATTGGTGGCCAGCGGCAATCCTGTTTTCCGGTGCAGTTCCGCCATATCGTCATGGCCCGCCACCGGGTCCTCGTAATATTCGATCAGCGGCCCCAGCTTTTCCGCCGCCTTCAACGCCGTTTCCATCGCCCAGGCCCCATTGGGATCAATCCGCAGCGGCAGGCCGGGAAAGGCGCGGGACAGGGCCTCGATGCTGGCCACCTCGATATCGGGGGGCAGGGTGCCCGCCTTCAGCTTGATCGAGCCGAAGCCGTGGAGGTCGATCATGCGCTGCGCCTGCGCGACGATGCCTTCGGGGGTGATCGCCTCGCCCCATTGGTCGGGGGCTTCCTCCGGCTCGATATGGCGGGCATATTTGAAGAAGAGATAGGCCGAAAAGGGCACCTCTTGCCGCACCGCACCGCCCAGCAATTCATGCAAAGGCACGCCCGCCGCCTTGGCCTGAAGATCGAGCAGCGCGACCTCGAAGGCGGAAAAGCAATTGCCCAGCAGGCGCGAGGGCTGCGATCCGGGCGCCAGTTCGGCCCCGGCCTGCGCGGCGGGCAGGCGGGCCAGCGCCGAGGCGAGCCGGTCATGCAGCCCATTGAGATCATAGATCGACAGACCCACCAGATCGGACGCGGCCTCCTGCAAGGCCGCCAGCACCGGCGCATCGCCATAGCTTTCGCCAAGGCCCGCGAAACCTCCCGCCTCGACCTCGATGATCGAGCGCAGCGCATAAGGCTCGTGGATCCCGGCGGCGTTGAGCAGCGGCGGATCCCGAAAGGCAATCGGCGTCACGCGCAGCGCGGTGATCTGCATCAGGCACTCTCCATTTTGTTCTTTCCACCCGCATGGCCCCATGCGCCCCCCAAGACCAATGCGAATTTCCTATCGACCGATGCCGCCTTGGCGATTGATTGCGCATCGATCCCCCGCGATCATGGCCTGCAATAGAAAAGGCCCGGAGAGGACATCCATGCCCACCGATACGATTTCCGCCATGACGCTCAGCCTCGCCTGGGTGCCTCTGGCCACGCCGATTTCCGATGCCAAGGTGTTTACCGGCCGCCAAAAGCCGCTGACCCGCGTGGCCATGCTGCTTGCCGAGATCGAAACGGCCGAGGGCCACACCGGCCTCGGCTTTTCCTATTCCAAGCGCGCGGGCGGGCCGGGCATGTATGCCCATGCGCGCGAGGTGGCCGACAGCCTGATCGGGGAAAATCCCGCCGATACTGGCCGCCTGTGGAACAAGCTGGTTTGGGCCGGGGCGTCGGTGGGGCGTTCGGGCCTTTCGACGCAGGCGATTGCCGCCATCGACATCGCCCTGTGGGATCTGAAGGCCAAGCGCGCGGGCCTGCCCTTGGGGCGACTGCTCGGTGCATGGCGCGATGGCGTGCCCAGCTATAACACATCGGGCGGCTTCCTCTCCTCGCCTCTGCCCGAAGTGCTGGACAATGTGGAGGCCTCTATCGCTAGCGGGATCGGTGGGATCAAGATCAAGGTCGGCCATCCCGACCCCAAGGTCGATCTCACCCGCCTTGAGGCCGTGGCCAAGCAGATCGACGGGCGCGTGGCGCTGATGGTGGACGCCAATCAGCAATGGGACCGCCCCACGGCTCTGCGCATGTGCCGCGCGATGGAGCAATATGGCCTCGTCTGGATCGAGGAGCCGCTCGACGCCTATGATATCGAGGGCCACGCGGCATTGGCCGCCGCCATCGACACGCCCATTGCCTCGGGCGAGATGCTGGTGAGCGCGGCCGAGCATTTTGCGATGATCGACGCGCGCGCGGTGGATTTCATCCAGCCCGATGCGGCCCGCGTGGGCGGCATCACGCAATTCCAGCGCGTAACCGCGCGGGCCGAGCAGGCAGGCCTGATGATGGCCCCCCATTTCGCGATGGAAATCCATGTCCATGTCTCCGCCGCCTATCCGCTGGGCACATGGGTCGAACATTTCGACTGGCTCGACCCTTTGTTCAACGAGCGCCAGATCCTTGAGGGCGGCAAGATGATGCTCTCGACCCGCCCCGGCCTTGGTGTCACCCTGTCGGATCAGGCGCGGGCGTGGACCGAGGCCAGTTGCCGCATCGACGCCAAAGGCTGCACCGATAAAGTCCACGGCTGATGGAGGCGCTGCACAAGATCGGGCGCCTGCGCTGGGCGGTGCTGGGGATGCTGTTTGGCGTCACCATCATCAACTATGCGGTGCGCGCGGCGCTCTCGCTGGCGGCCCCTTCGCTGTCCAAGGATCTGGGCATTGACCCGCTGCAACTGGGCATCGTCTTTTCCGCCTTTGGCTGGTCCTATGTCATCGCGCAGGTGCCGGGGGGCTGGCTGCTCGACCGGTTTGGCGCGCCGCGGGTCTATCTCTGGGTGATCGTTGCATGGTCGATCATCACAGTGGCCCATGGCACGGTGGTCTGGCTGAGCGGCACGGCGGCGGCGACGGCGCTGTTTGCCCTGCGCTTTCTGGTGGGGCTGGCCGAAGCGCCCAGTTTCCCCGCCAATGCCCGCGTGGTGGCCAGTTGGTTTCCTGCGCGCGAACGGGGTACGGCCTCGGCGGTGTTCAATGCGGCGCAATATTTCGCCACCGTGCTGTTTGCCCCGCTGATGGGGTGGATCGTGGCCGATTTCGGCTGGCCATGGGTGTTTGTGGCGATGGGCGGGCTGGGGCTGGTGGCCTCGCTGTTCTGGCCGCGGGTGGTGCGCGATCCGCGCGACCATCCGCGCCTCCGGGCGGGCGAACTGGGCCTGTTGGTCGAGGGCGGGGCGCTGGTTGATCCGGTGGCGCAGCCTTTGGTGGACCGCGCGGCGGCCAAGGCCGAAAACCGCCGCAAGATGCGCGTTTTGCTGACCACGCCCACGCTCTGGGGCCTCTATTCGGGCCAGTTCTTCATCAATACGCTGACCTATTTCTTCATC
The DNA here is from genome assembly GCF_012275515.1 of Novosphingobium sp. SG707. Taxonomy (GTDB): domain Bacteria; phylum Pseudomonadota; class Alphaproteobacteria; order Sphingomonadales; family Sphingomonadaceae; genus Novosphingobium. The sequence continues at coordinate 152,513 of NZ_JAAZQL010000010.1, read as the reverse complement.
ACCTGGTTCCCGGTCTATCTGGTTCAGGAGCGCGGGCTTTCGGTAATGAAGGCCGGGCTGTTCGCCACGATGCCTGCGGTCTGCGGCTTTATCGGCGGGGTGCTGGGCGGGATCTGGTCGGACTGGCTGCTGCGGCGCGGCGTGTCGCTGACATGGGCGCGCAAGGTGCCGGTGGTGGCGGGGATGCTGGGGGCGCTGACCATCCTTGGCTGCAATTTCGTCCATTCGAACACGCTGGTGCTGCTGTTCATGAGCCTTGCCTTCTTTGGCAAGGGCGTGGGCGCGCTGGGCTGGGCGGTGGTGGCCGATGTGGCGCCGCGCGACAGTGCGGGGCTTTCGGGCGGCATTTTCAATATGTTCGGCAATATTTCCTCGATCACCACGCCGATCCTGATCGGCTGGATCCTGAAGGAAACGGGTTCCTTCGATCTCGTGCTGATGCTGGTGGCGGGCAGCGCGCTGGCCGCCGCGCTCTCCTACCTCTTCCTTGTCGGCAAGATCGAGCGGATCGGCGCGCAGGCATAAAGAAACCCCCGCTTCCGGTCCTTCGGAAGCGGGGGTTTTCTTGTGCCCGGATTATTCGGCCGCTTCGCCCATCCGGGCCAGTTGCACCCGGCTGCAGGCGCTCATAATGCCCATATAGCGCTGATATTTGTCCACGCCGTAGATGAAGGGATTGTTGCCCCCGGTGGCGCCATAGCGGATCAGCGCCTCCTTCTCGGTCGCGGCCATATGCACCGGATGGTTGGTCACCAGCACATCGACACCCGCCGCTTTGGTGATCCCCTGCCAGCGGGTCAGCGAGGCGATCTGCTGGCGCGCGGCGTCGGCGGTGCTGCCCCCGCCGGTGCCGCCCATCAGGCCCGCATTGTGGCGCACACCTTTGTCGAACACCGGAAAGACGAGCGAGAGCGTGCCCGGCGTATGGCCCGGCGTGATATAGGTCTTCATCGTGAAATCGCCCAGCGTCACGCTGTCGCCATCCTTGACCTCGATGTCATGCTTTGGCGGCACCAGCGAAGCGAATGGCCCGCCCCCGCGCGACGGGCTTTCCATCATCCCCCAATCGGTGGCCGAGGCGACAACCCGCGCGCCATAGGTGTCCTGAAGGAATTTGGCCCCGCCCCAATGGTCGCCATGGCCATGGGTGATGACGACATATTTGATGCGCTTGGGGTCCAGCCCCAGTTTTTCCATATTGGGCACTAGGATGTCGCGGGCCTCGTCCGGGCTGTTGAGCGCGTCGATGACGATGATGCCCTGCGGCGTGTCGATGGCCCATGCCGAGACTGCGTTCTGGCCGATGGCGTAGAGATTGTCGAAAACGCGCGTGGCGGGCACCAACCCGTCATGCTGGACGCCAAAGACGAGGTTCTTGTCGAGTGGGCTGATGAGACAGCGCCAGTTGAAATCGGCCTCCAGATCGGCCCCGGCCAGCTTGCGCCCCTCGGCCAGATAGCGGCCCACCGCCTCGCGGTTCTCCTTGGGATAGGCCGCCTGCGCCGGATAGGCAGCAGGGCTGGCGGGATGGGGCGGCGGCATTTGCGCCATGGCCGCGCTGCCCGCGCATAGAGCGGCGAGCAGGGCGATGGAACGGCAGGTGGTCCTCTCCACAGGTGGTCCTTTCGTTGGCCGGATGGTGCGGCGTGGGACTTGGGATCACACCTGGGTATCGCGCGGGCCGGGGCGCAACCAATGTTTTGCCCGCATGATGCGATGTGCTTTCGGTATGGAGGGGCAATGTATGGGGGCGGAGCGGCTAAATGGCCGATTCCAAAGTTCGAAAATAGACTGGCAGCAAGGCGCTGCCTTATGCCATGGGCATCCGATGAACGGGCGGCGGGGCGTCGAAATTCCCCCTTGCACAAGGACGATGACATGATCCTGCGTAGCGATGAGAAAATGGACGTGCTGGTGCCCGGCGGGGGCACGATGCGGATGCATATGTTCCGGCCCGCGATCGAAGGCCGGTTTCCCGGCGTTCTGCTGTTCTCGGAGATCTATCAGGTCACCAATCCCATTCGCAGGCTGGCGGCCATTCTGGCGGGCCATGGCTATGTCGTTGCCGTGCCTGAGGTCTATCATGAGTTCGAGCCTGCCGGCACGGTTCTCGAATATGATCCGGTCGGAACGGATCGCGGCAATGAGCTGAAATATCTCAAACCGCTTGCGGGGTACGATGCCGACGCAAAGGCCGGGATCAGCGCTCTTATCGACCATCCCGCCTGCGACGGCCGGGTGGCGAGTTTTGGCGTATGCCTTGGGGGGCATCTGGCCTATCGGGCGGCGCTCGACCCGCGTGTGTCCGCGGCGGCCTGTTTCTATCCCACTGACATCCATTCCGGCAGTCTGGGCCTTGGCCGCGCGGATGACAGTCTGGCGCGCATGGCGGATCTGAAGGCCGAGACGATGTTCGTCTGGGGGCGGCAGGATCCCCATGTCCCCTACGCGGGGCGCATGGCCATCCGTGATCGTCTGGAAGCTGTCGGCGCGACTTATGAATGGCACGAGGTCAACGCGCAGCACGCGTTCCTGCGCGACGAAGGCCCCCGTTATGATCCCGCTCTGTTTTTCCAGGGGCTTGCGTGGACCTTGGCGCTCTATCACCGGGCCTTTGCGCGAAACTGATAAGGGGCGGGCGGCGCGCACCGCCCGCCATCGCCATCAGATCGAGCCCAGCGCCCGATACAATCCGATCATTCCCAGCAAGGCGCCCGCCCGCGTGGAGAGCAGGGTCTGGCGCGCGGAATAGGCGCTGCGCTGAGCGTCGAGCAGTTCGAGGCGGCTGTCCACCCCCGCCTGATAGCGCAGTTTCGACAGGTTGACGCGCCGGTCGGCGGCATCGGCGGCGGCATCCTGCGCCTTGATCTGCGGGCCATAGGTCTGCTGGGCCGAAATGCCGTCGGCCACTTCGGCAAAGGCGGTCTGGATCGCCTTTTCATAGGTGGCCACGGCAATCCCCTGCTGCGCCTTGGCTTGGCGCAGGGTGCCCCGCAGCGAGGTGTTGGGGAACAGCGGCAAGGAGACCGCAGGCGCATAATTCCACGCCTTGTTCGCGCCCGAAAACAGCCCCGACAGGCCCGGACTTACCGCCCCCAGCGCCCCGGTCAGCGACAGGCGGGGGAAGAAGGCGGCGCGCGCTGCATTCACATCGGCTTGCGCCGCGCGCAGATTATATTCCGCCTGCATGATGTCGGGCCGCCGGGTCAGCAGGTCCGAGGGCAGGCCTGCCCCCAGATGATCGGGCATCGAGGCCAGCATCAGCCCGATCGGCGCAGGCAGATCGTCCGGCAAGGGCGCGCCCACCGCCAGAGACAGCGCATGGGCGGCCGTTTCGCGCTCGCGCTGGCGCTGGGCCAGATCGGCCTCGGCCTGCCGCACCAGCCCTTCGGCCTGCGCCAGATCGCTGCCGCTGGCTTGGCCCGCATCATGGAGCCGCCGCGTGAGATCAAGCGAGACGCGCCAGTCGGCCAGCGTCGAGGAGGTCAGTTGCCATTGCTCCTGCGCCAGCCTTTCGGCCACATAGGCCTCGGCCACCGCCCCCACTACTGTCAGCTCGCTGGCCCGTCGTCCGGCCTCGCTGGCCAGATAGCGGTCGAAGGCGGCGCGGCTCTGCGCGCGAAGGCGCCCGAACAGGTCGATCTCGAAACTGGTCAGCGCGATCTGGCCGCTGAACTGATCGTAGCGAAAGCCGCCAAAACCGCCGCCTGCGGTCTGCGCCCCGGTAAAGCTGCCCTGCGCCTCCAGCGAGGGCAATTGCGCGCCGCGCGCCACCGACAAGGCCCCGCGCGCGGCCTGAGCGTTGAGCACGGCAATCCGCAAATCGCGGTTCTCGTTCAGGGCCAGCGCGATCAGCCTCTGCAGCCGCGCATCGGCAAAGAACTCCTGCCATGTCAGCGGGGTCAATGCCTCCGTCACCGCAAAACTCGCGGCCACCGGAGCCTTGGGCAGCGGCGCTTTCTCCGCCGCACATCCACCCAAGGCCAGCGCCAACATCAGAACCTTACGCATCGGCCTGCTCCTGCTTCTTCTTCTTGCGCAAGCCGCCAAAGCCCAGACGCTCACTTATTCCCATAGCCACCACAAAGAACACCGGCACAAAGAACACCGCCAGTACCGTGCCCGAAATCATGCCGCCAAACACGCCCGTGCCGATGGCCGCCTGCGTTTCGGCGCTGGCCCCGGTGGAAAGCATCAGCGGCACCACGCCCAGCGTAAAGGCCAGCGAGGTCATCACGATGGGGCGCAGGCGGACCTTGGCCGCCGCCATCGCGCTTTCCACCAGGCCCATGCCGGAGGCGCGGTAATGGCGGGCAAATTCGACGATCAGGATCGCATTCTTGGCCGACAGGCCGATGATGGTGATCAGGCCCACCTTGAAGAACACGTCATTGGCCATGCCGCGCAAGGAGACCGCCGTCACCGCGCCGATCAGCCCCAGCGGCACCACCAGCATCACCGCCAGCGGCACGGCGAAACTGTCATACATCGCCGCCAGCACCAGAAACACCGCCAGCATCGACAAGGCCAGCAGCATCGGGGCCTGCGCGCCCGATTGCTGTTCCTGATAGGAAAGGCCGGTCCATTCGATGGCGAAACCGGGCGGCAATTGCTTGGCCAGTTGCTCCATCTCGGCCATGGCATCGCCGCTTGATACACCCGGCGCGGCCATGCCCGACAGGCGCAGCGCCGGATAACCATTGTAACGCACCAATTGCAGCGGGGTCTGCTCCCAGTCCGCCTTGACCACTTCGGACAGGGGCACCATCGAGCCGGCATTGTTGCGCAGGTTCAAACGCATCATGTCGGGCAGGTTCATGCGATAGGCCGCATCGGCCTGCACGATCACCTGCTGCATCCGCCCGGCATTGGGGTAATCGCCGACATAGGCCGAACCCATCGCCGCCGAAAGCGTATCGCTGATCCGGTTGAAGGGCACGCCCAGCGCCTCGGCCTTTTGCCGGTCGATGGACAGGTGGATGCTGGTGCCCGCAGGCAGGCCGTCGGGATAGACGCCGACCACCTTCTTGCTCTGCCCCGCAAGGCCCAGCAATTGATATTGCGCGGCCACCAGCGCCTCATGCCCGCGCCCGGCGCGATCCTCCAGCCGCATGGCAAAGCCCGAGGAATTGCCCAGCTCGTCAATCGCGGGGGGCACAAGGCTCATGATGATGCCTTCCTTGATGACGCTCATCGCGGCCATCGTGCGGGCAACCTCATCCTTGACGGTGGCCCCGCCACGCTCGCCCCAGTCTTTCAGGACGGTGAACACAATCGCCGCATTGGGCCCTGCGCCCGAGAAGCCAAAGCCCAGGATCGCCTCATTGCCCTTGGTCGAAGGGCGCGTGGCGGTATGGCGCTCCAGTACCTGCACGGCTTCGCGGGTGCGCTCGGCGGTGGCGTCGGCGGGCAATTGGAAGGCGGTCATATAATAGCCCTGATCCTCCTCGGGCATAAAGGCCGTGGGTAGGCGCCAGAAGGCAAAGCCCAGCAGCGCCACCACCACGCCCAGCGCCACCATCGCCCGCCCGCCGCGCCGGATGATGCGCGCAACCCATCCGCCATAGCCGTGGGTCATGCGCTCAAACAGGCGGTCGAACGCGGCAAAGAAGCGCGGTTTTTGGGCATGGCCCGAAATGGGCTTCAACACCGTGGCGCAAAGGGCAGGCGTCAAAGAAAGCGCCAGCACCGCCGAGATCAGGATGCTGATCGCCATCGACATGGCAAACTGGCGATAGATCACGCCCACCGAGCCGCTGGCAAAAGCCATCGGGATGAACACCGAAACCAGCACCAGAGTAATGCCGATGACGGCCCCGGTGATTTCGCTCATCGCCTTTTTGGTGGCCTCGAACGGGGAGAGCCCTTCCTCGGCCATGATGCGTTCGACATTTTCAACCACGACGATGGCATCGTCCACGATGATGCCGATGGCCAGAACCATGCCAAACATGGTCAGCACATTGAGCGAATAGCCCGAAAGCGACATGACCGCGATCGTGCCCAGCAGCGCGATGGGCGCCACCACGGCGGGCACCAACGTATAGCGCATGTTCTGCAAAAACAGATACATGACGAGGAAGACGAGCACCATCGCCTCAAGCAGCGTATGCAGCACCTTCTCGATGGAGACGCGCACGAAAGGCGCGGTGTCGAAGGGCACCGTCCATTCCATGCCGCCCGGCATCGCGCGGCCAATCTCGGCCATGCGCGCACGCACCGCGTCCGACACCTGCACCGCATTGGCGCCCGGCGCCAGTTGCACCGCCGCCGAGGCCCCCGCGCGGCCATTCTCGCGGGTGGACATCATGTAATTCTGCTGGCCGATTTCGACCCGCGCCACATCGCCCAGCGTCACGGTGCCGCCATTGGTGTTGGCTTTCAGCACGATCTGTTCGAATTCCTGTGGGCTGGTCAATTGCCCGCTGGCCGTCAGCGGCACCAGCACGCGCTGGCCCGCCACGGCCGGCTCAGCACCCAGCGTGCCGGGCGCGATCTGGATATTCTGGGCGGCAATGGCCCCCGTCACATCGGCCATGGCCAGATCATAGGCGATCAGCTTGGCCGGATCGACCCAGACCCGCATCGCCTTTTCCGCCGAGAAGCTCTGGACGCGGCCAACGCCGGGAATACGCTTCAATTCATTGACGACATTGCGCGCCAGATAATCACCCAGCGAGGCCCCGTCATAACGCCCATCGGGTGAATTGAGGCCCACCAGCAGCAGGAACCCGCTGTTGGCCACTTCGACCGCCAGACCATATTGGCGCACGGTCTGGGGCAGGCGCGGCTCGATCAGCTTCAACCGGTTCTGCACATCCACCAGCGCCAGTTCGGGGTTCGTGCCGGGCTGGAACGTGGCGGTGATCGTGGCCGAACCCGAAGTATCGGTGCTGGACTCGAAATAGAGCAGGCGTTTGGCGCCTGACAATTCGCGCTCGATCAGTTCGACCACGCCGTCATTCATCGTTTGCGGCGTGGCGCCGGGATAGGTGGCCGTGATCGTCACCGATGGCGGCGCCACCGAGGGAAAACGCGCCACCGGAACCGAGGGCAGGGCGATCAGCCCCGCCAGCGCGATGGCAATCGCCACCACCCAGGCAAAGACCGGTCTCTGAATGAAAAATTGAGGGATCATGATTGGCGCTCCCTCAGCGTGTTGCAGGCTGGCGCCAAGGCAGTGCCTTGACCGGCGCGCCGGGCAGCACGCGGTCCATGCCGACCACAACCACCTTCTCGCCCGCCTTCAGGCCCTTGAGGATGATGGTCGTGCCATCGACTACATCGCCCGCTTCGATCTGGCGCTCCTCGATGGCGCGGCCGTTCCAGACATGGATGACCGCGCGGCCCGCCGCATCATGGCCCACCGCCTGTTGCGGCACGATGATCGCATGGGGCATCCGCAGACGCGGCAGGCGCGCCCGCACGAACATGCCCGGCAAGAGCCGGTTGCCCGGATTTTCGACCAGCACGCGCACCACCGCATTGCCGGTGCCCGGATCAACCGTGACATCGGAGAACAGCAACCGGCCCTTGACCGGATGGGGCTGGCCCGAGGCGGTGATGATCTCCACCGGGGCCGCGCCCGCACCCGCGCCCTCGGCCACCGCCGCGCGCAGCGCGTCGAGCCGGGCCGCAGGCTGGCGCACGTCGACGTAAACCTTGTCGATCTGCTGCACCGTGGCCATCGGATTGGTGTCGGTGGTGGCCACCAGCGCGCCCTCGGTCACGGTGGCCGCGCCGATCTGGCCCGCGATGGGCGAGGTGACGCGGGCAAAGCCCAGATCGAGACGACGCCGGTCGAGCGCGGCGCGCGCCTGCGCCACATCGGCGGCGGCCTGATCGCGCGCCACGGTGGCGTCGTCAAAGGTCTGGCGGCTGATCGCATCGACGCCCACCAGCGGTTTCAACCGATCCGCCTGCGTTTTCGCGCGGGCATAGGTGGCCTGCGCGCGTGCGAGGGTGGCCGAGGCGCTGGCCGCATCGGCGCGGAAGGGGGCCGGGTTGATCTGGAACAGCGGCTGGCCCTGGGCCACCATCGCGCCTTCGGTGAACAGGCGGCGCTGGACGATGCCGCCCACCTGCGGGCGGATCTCGGCGGTGCGGAAGGCCACCACGCGGCCCGGCAATTCATCGGCCAGCGCGATGGGGCGATCCTGCGCAGGCGTAATCAGCACTTCGGCGGGCGGGGGCGCGGTGGGCGCACCATCGCCGCCACATGCGGCCAGCAGGAGGGTGGAAAGGGGAAGGGCAAATCGGAAGTGATCGTATCGCATGATGCCCCCATGCACCCTTAGCATTGCCCTTGTGTGGAGGTTTTGTGGAGATTGTGTGGAGGCATCTGGCCGCATACCAATGGGCAATGATACACGGAGGCCATGACAGCGCTTGCCCTGATTGCCGAAGACGATGGCGATATCGCCGACATCCTGCGCGCCTATCTGGAACGCGAGGGGTTTCGCACGGTTCATGCCGGGGACGGGCGGGTGGCGCTCGATCTGCACCGGGCGCTGCGGCCGGATATCGTGCTGCTGGATGTCGGGATGCCGCATATCGACGGCTGGGAAGTGCTGGCCCAGATCCGGCGCGAGGCCGAAACGCCGGTCATCATGATCACCGCGCTGGATCAGGATATCGACAAATTGCAGGCGCTGCGCATCGGGGCGGATGATTATGTGGTCAAACCCTTCAACCCGGTCGAGGTGGTCGCGCGGCTGCGCGCGATCCTGCGCCGTACGGGCGGCACGGGGGGCGGGGCTGTGCTGCGCGTAGGGCCTGTCGAGATCGACACCGAGAGCCATATCGCCCGTGTCGATGGCCGCGAAATCCCGCTGACGCTGACCGAATTTCGTCTGTTGGTGCATATGGCGCGCAATCCGCATCGGGTGTTTTCGCGCGGCGATCTGGTCGATGCCTGCCTGCCCGGATCCGACGCGCTGGACCGTACGGTCGACAGCCATATCAGCAAATTGCGCCGCAAGCTGGAGGAGGCCGGGGTTTCGGGTATGCCTGCCGGGGTGCGGGGGGTCGGCTATCGGCTGAGCAGCGGGGCATGAAGGTGAAATTCGACATTTCGCGCCATCTGACGCTGGCCATGGCAACGGTGGCGATTGCGACGGTGCTGTTCTCCTTCATCGTCTTTTACATCGTTTATACGATCGCGGTCTGGTGCGCGCCCAAACTGTTTCCGCCCGGTTTTTCGGCCCTGCCCAATGGCTGGGATCTGGTCATCATGGGGGTGGTGACATGCATGGGCATCGGCCTTGGCGCATGGATTGCGGCGGGCATGGCGCGATCCATCGTTGCGCCGATGCATGCAGTGGGCCGCGCCGCGCGCGCGATTGCCGATGGCGATCTTTCGGCCCGCGCCGCGCCCCAGGTCGATGCGCCGGGCGAAACGGCGATGCTGGTCGAGGATTTCAACGCCATGGCCCGACGGCTGGAAAAGGCGGCCCATGATGCGATCAGCTGGAACGCCCAGATCGCCCATGAATTGCGCACCCCGCTCACCATCCTCAAAGGGCGGCTGCAGGGCGTGTCGGACGGCGTGTTCGTGATGGATGACATGCTGCTGCGCGGACTGCTGACGCAGGTGGACGGGCTGGCGCGGCTGGTCGAGGATCTGCGCTGCGTCAGTCTGGCCGACATCGGGCGGCTGGAATTGCAGGTGGCCGAGGTGGATCTGCGCGTCGGGTTGGAGGAATGGGCCTCGATGATGGCCCCCACCGTCGAGCGGGCAGGCTTCAGCCTGAGCGTTGAAAGCGCGGCGATCCGGGCAAGGGTGGATATGGCGCGGCTGCGTCAGGCGCTGCTGGCGCTGGTCGACAACGCGCTCCATTATGCCGATCCCTGCGCCTTGCGGCTGGTCGTCCGGCATCAGGGCGGGGGCGTGGCGATCCATCTGATCGACAAGGGGCCGGGCGTGCCGCTGGACCAGCGGGCCGATCTGTTCAGCGTCTTTACCCGCGGCACGGCGGCGCGCGAGACCCATCGCACCGGATCGGGCCTTGGGCTGGCCGTGGTGCAGGCGATTGCCCAGGCGCATGGCGGGGCGGCCCAATACCGCTGGCAGGACGGGCATTCGCATTTCATCGTCACGCTGGGCGCCTGAAAAAACGCGCATCCCGACACAGGCAGGCAAAATAATTTCCCTCTGGCGCGAAGGATTTTGCGCGCCCATGTCTCCTATGCGGCCAAAGGGGAAAACCCCGGCGACAGGGGGAGGGTGTGACGCAGGGCGAGGTGATCAACGCATTGGCGCGCAGGCGCATGCTGGCCGCATGGATGGCGCGCGAGATCGTGCCGCATGAGGCCGGTATGCGGGCATGGCTGGCCCGTGCGCGGGTGTCGGCAGAGGATATTGATGAGCTTATGCAGGAAGCCTATTGCCAGATCGTTTCCCTGCCGTCGGTGGACCATATCACCGCGCCGCGCGCCTATTTCATGGCCAGTTTGCGCCACATGATGCTGCGCCGGATCAAGCGGGCGCAGGTGGTGGCGCTCGACGCGATCGGTGAGATCGAGAACTGGCGCGATGAAAGCATGGTTTCGCCCGAGGATGAGGCGGGCAGCCGGATCACATGTCAGCGGGTGATGGCGATCATCGCCGGATTGCCCGAGCGGTGCCGCCGCGTGGTGGAATTGCGCAAGATCGAAGGGTGGTCGCAAAAGGACATCGCGGCCCATCTGGGCATGAGCGAGAAGGCGGTGGAAAAGCAGGTCTGGGTGGGCGTGCGCGCCATCCGCGCCGCATGGGCCAGCGCCGAGGCGCAAAGCGCCCAGCGCATGGATCAGGCCGAGCGCGGCATGGGGGCTGGGCGATGAAACCGGCCACCGAACATGACCGCGATATGGCCGCCCGCTTTGTCGCGCGGATGGATGGCGAGAACTGGGGCGAGGCCGATGAGGCCGAGTTGCAGCTCTGGCTTGACGGCGGCGCGGGGCGCGAAGGGCTGCTGCTTCAAGTCCATGCGGCATGGGTGGCGGCAACGCCGGTGGCGCAGGAGGAAATTGTCGAGGAGGCCCCGGCAGCTCCGGCTTTCTGGCGGCGGCGCGGGTTTCTGGGGGCGATGGCGGCCTCGGTCGCGGCGGTGGTGGGGGCCGGGCGCTGGCTTGATGCGCGCAGCAGCTTTGCCACCCGCGTGGGCGAGATCCGCCGGGTGCCTCTGGCCGATGGCAGTGTGATGACGATCAATTCCGGCTCCGAACTGACCGTGCGCATGGCCAAGGGCAGCCGCGAGATCGAGATCGCCCAGGGCGAGGCGTGGTTCGATGTGGCCAAGGATGCCGCGCGCCCCTTTACCGTGGCGGCGGGCAAGGTGCGCGCCCGCGCGGTGGGCACCGCCTTTTCGGTGCGGCGGCGCGAGACGGGCGTCGAGGTGCTGGTGACCGAGGGCGTGGTGGAAAGCTGGTCCGAGGAAGACGAGAGCCTGCGCCTGCGCCTTGTTGCTGGCGAGCGTGCTTTGCTGAGCGATACGGCCGTGGTTCATCATGAGAGCGACCGAGCCTCGGCGGTGGACCGCTCTTTGGCATGGCGCAGCGGTATGATCGACCTCAACGGCACCAGTCTGAGCGAGGCGGCCGATGAGTTCAACCGGTATAACCAGCGCCAGATCATCATCGCCGATGCGGCGGTGGCCGATGAGCAGTTCGACGGCCTGTTTCGCATCAATGACCCGCAAGGTTTTGCAGAAGCGGTCAAGGCCAGTTTGAATGTGGGGATTGATGATAGCGATCCGCGCGTAATCCGCTTGGTGAAATCGAAATAATGAATGGAGAATGAATTTTTTGGCGAAGGATTTTTATTCGTCATGTCTCTTTAAGGCTGCTGACAAAAGCGAGCCATGAAGGCGGGATATTCGGGAGGGATTGATGATGCATTCCACTATGCGTGGAGTTTTTCTTGCGTCGAGCGCGATGGTTGTGCTGGCCGCGATGCCGGCCCATGCCGCGGGCCAGACGCGCCAGTTCGCCATCGAGGCGCAATCGGCCACCACGGCCATCGGCGCGCTGGGCCATCAGGGGGATGTCCAGATCATCGCCCCGCGCAAATTCACGCAAAGCGTGCGCACCAATGCCGTGCGCGGCGATATGACCGTGGACGAGGCGCTGGGCCGGATGCTTGCGGGCACCGGATTGGTGGCCCAGCAGATCGGGCCGCATTCCTACGCGATCACCGCCCGCCCCGCCGCGCCCTCGTTGCAGCCAGTGCGCGCAGTGTCGGTCCATCCGGGGCCCGCACTGATGACCGGCGAGCGCGCCGCCATGGCCGAGGCCGCACCCGTTGCAGCCGAGCCTTTGTCCGCGCCCGATGAGGCGCCCGCCGCCGACATTATCGTCAAGGGCTTTCGCCGCACGCTGATGAAGGCGCAGGATATCAAGCGCTCGGCGGTGAACCTGACGGAAAGCATCGTGGCCGAGGATATGGCCAAGATGCCCGATCTCAACCTGTCGGAATCGATCCAGCGCCTGCCGGGCGTGGCCATCACCCGCGAGGGCGGCGAGGGGCGCAACATCACCCTGCGCGGATTTTCGCCCGATTTCACCCGCACGACCCTGAACGGCATGGAGGTTCCGGCCAGCTCGGACGGGCTGGACTCGGGCGGCTTTACGCTGAACGCGGGCCGTGCCTTTGACTTCCATGTCTTTGCCTCCGAATTGTTCAACCGCATTGATGTCAACAAGACCCAGCGCGCCTCCATCGAGGAGGGGGGGATTGCCGGTACGGTCGATCTCTATTCGGCCAAGCCTTTTGACTTCAAAGGCTTTCACTTTGTCGCCAGCGGGCAGGGCGGCTATAATGCGATGACCCGCAAGGTCGATCCGCGCGTGACGGTGATGCTCTCGAACACTTTTGCCGATGACCGGATCGGGGTGCTGGTCTCGGCGGCCTATTCGCGCCGCACCGTCTATCAGGAGGGCTTTTCCAGCGTGCTCTGGACTACGCCCTATATCAATGGCGACAGTTGGGCCAACAGCAACCCCACCGTGACCGGCACGCCCGCGCCATGCGGCGCGGCCAAGGCCACCGATTGCCTCTGGGCGCCGCGCCTGCCGCGTTCGGATTTCTTTGGCAATGACCAAAAGCGCCTGGGCGTCACCGGATCGTTGCAGTTCAAGCCGACCGACCGGATGCTGATCAGCTTTGACGTGCTCTATTCACAGCTCGACAATGATCGCTACAGCTATAATTCGATGGAATGGCTGCTGACCCATGGCGCGCCCGGCAATTTCGTCGGCCAGACGCCTTTGTCCTTCACGGTCGCGCCCGATGGCAAGCAATTGGTGGCCGCATCCTTCAACGATGTGACCTCGTGGTATGAAAGCCGCCACCAGACATCGCTGTCGAAGTTCCAGCAATATGTGCTCTCGGGCGACTATCGCTTCTCCGACAAACTGAAGTTTGACGCGATGGCGGGGACTGCGCGCGATGCGGCCGATCGCACCGAATTGCGCTTCTATGCGCGCTCGTCGCCCCATTTCTATTCCTATGACTACACCGGCAACCCGGACGTGGCCAAGGTCGGCTACGGCAGCTATGATCCCAACAACACCGCCAATTATATCAATGCCCTGACGGCGGCGAACCGGCTCAACAATGTGGTGAAGGACAATTTCACCACCAAGGCCAACCTGACCTATACCGACAACAAGTTCAACGCCAAGATCGGCGTGGCCTTCAACCGCCGCATGGTGCGCTACAGCGAGGCGCAGGGCGATCTGCCCAGCTTTGCGCCTTCCTCCTATATGCAGGCGTTCCCGATTGCCCATTTCGGCGATGGCGTGGTTTCGGGCGGCCTGCCCACCTTTGCGGTGATGAATTTCGACGCCATTGCGCGCTCGGGCCTGATTTCCTCCAATTATGTCGATAATACCAGCGCTGACTGGACCGTGATCGAAAAGACCATGGGCGGCTATGGCGAAGTCAACGGCGAATTTGACATCGGTGGCATGACGCTGCGCGCCAATGCGGGCGCGCGTTATGTGCGCACCGATCTTACTTCGCGCGCGGTCCTTGCCGGGTCGCCGGTTCAGGTCGAGCGTTCCTATGGCAATTTCCTGCCGGCGGCCAATCTGGTGCTGAACATCACGCCCGATTTTCTGGCGCGCTTTTCCTATGCCCGTTCGATGACGCGGCCGGGCCTTTCCTCGCTCAATATCGCCAGCCCGACCTTTGAATATACCACGCGCACCGTGGGCAATCTGGGCAATCCGGAATTGAAGCCCTATCAATCCAATGATTTCGACGTCAATTTCGAATGGTATTTCGGCAAGGGTGGCCTGATCGCGGTGGGCGCGTTCAAGAAGGATATTGTCACCTCGCTGACCAATTCGGTGGTGACCAAGATGGTGCCGCAGGAATTCTGGGCCGCGATCTATGCCGATCCGCGCTACAGCCCCTCCTATCAGGCTGATCCGGCCAAGGTGCCCTATACGTTCGCCACAGCGGTCAACGCGCCGGGCGGCAACAGCGTCAAGGGGCTGGAAGTCACGCTCAACGTGCCTTTCACCTTCCTCAAGGGCTGGTGGTCCAGCTTTGGCATTGCCTCGAACTATACCTATGTTTCGGCGCGGGATTCGACGGGCCTTTCGCCCAATTCGTACAATTTCACCGGCTATTATGACACCGGTAAACTTGGTGTCCGTGTCTCGATCAACAAGCGTGACGATTATCTGCTCAGCCAGCCCGGTGGCAATGGCAATGTGCAGGAGCGTAAATATGGCCCGACGCAGGTGGACTTCTCGGCCTATTACAACCTCACCAAGCGGCTGAGCCTGAACGTTCAGGGCATCAATATCACCAATGAAAAAGAGCGTATCTATGATACCGGCGACGGGACACAATATCTGCCGCGGGAATTTACCAAGACCGGCGCGCAATGGTTTGTCGGGGCGCGCTATCAGTTCTGAACTTTTTGTCCGGATATGACTCCCAAATACTCCCATATCCGGGCAAGAAAGGGGGCCGCCGGCGCGCGTTGCGTCGGCGGCCCCCGCTTTCATGCGCGGCATCAGGAGAAGTCTGTTGCGTTTTGACACCGGTTTCCTATTGATTGCCAGCTTGGCCTTCAGCTTGCCCGTTCAGGCCCATGAGGTGGATGAAAGCTACAGCATCGCCCGCCGCTTTGCCCAATATGGCGCGCAATATCCCGGCATCGCTTGGCCCGCGATCCGGCCGCAGACCGGGCAGGAGATCCTGCCCGACCGCGTGTATAAAACCATGGGCGAGCGCGATCTCCTGATTGACATCTTTCGCCCTGCCCATTCGCGCGGGGTGGGCATCGTGCTGGTCCATGGCGGCGCATGGCGTTCGGGCGCGCGCAGCCATTTTCACCCCATCGCCAATCTGCTGGCCCGGCGCGGGTTTACCGTGTTCATCCCGCAATACCGCCTCTCGCCCGAGGCACCCTATCCGGCGGGCGCGCAGGATATTCACGAGGCGATGGTGTGGGCGCAGGATCATGCGCGCGACTATGGCGTCAGGCCCGACCGTATCGCGCTGGGCGGGGCCTCGTCGGGCGGGCAACTGGCCTCGCTGGTGGCTTATGGCGATGGGATGTTTGGCGCGGGCGGCCATCCTTACGCGCTGATCGACATGGACGGCGTGCTGGATTTCACCACGCCCGAGGCGCTGAAATATGAAAATGCCGCCGGGTCCGGATCATCGGCGGCCAAATGGCTCGGCGGATCCTATGAACAGGCCCCCGACCGCTGGCGCGAGGCGAGCGCGGCATCCCATGTCGGCCCGCAATCCCCGCCCACGCTCATCATCAGCAGCGGCAACCCGCGCTTTACCGCAGGCAAGGATAAGGTGCTGGCCGAACTGGCGCAGTATAAGATCCCCGCTCAATGGTACGCCTTCGCCAAGGCGCCGCATGACATCTGGTTCTTCGATCCCTTTCTGACCACCACGGCCGACAGAATCGCCGCTTTCCTGCAATCGCTGCCCCAACGCTGAAAGATCTGCCGATGCTTGCTCCGCTCCTGCTTGCCGCTGCTCTTGCCACGCCGACGCACTATGACGTGCGCCCCGCCTGCAGCGCGACCCCTGCGCCTTGCTATACACGCATCCAATCCGCCTTGGACGCCGCCGTGCGGGATAAAACAGAGCGCTGGATCACCATCCGCGTGGCGCCGGGCGATTATCACGAAAAGCCGGTGATCGCCCGGCCCCGCCTGCGCCTGGTCGGGGCGGACCGGGCCAAGACCCGCATTCATTTCGGCGCAGTGGCGCAAACGGCCAAGGATTATCACCGCAACGGCTGGGGCACGCCCGGTTCGGCCACGCTGACCATCGATGCCGACGAGGTCGAGGTGCGTGGCCTTGCCATTGAAAACACTTATGATTATCTCGCCAATGACCGTATTCCCTATGGCGATCCGGCCCGCATCGGCAATCCGCAGGCCGCCGCCGTGCTGTTCGACATTCACGCCGACCGGGTGCTGATGCGCGGCGTGGCCATGCTGGGCTATCAGGATACGGTCTTTACCAATGGCGGGCGGGCGCTGGTGCAGGACAGTCTGATCGCGGGCAATATCGACTTCATCTTCGGCAATGGCCAATTGCTGATCGAGCACAGCGAGATCCGCAGCCGCCCCCGCGCCCAGCCGCCCGGTCCCGATGGGTTCCAGTCCTTTGTCGCCGCTCCCTCGACGCCCTTGTCGCAGCCGACCGGGATTGTGTTCTATGCGTCTCATCTGACGCGCGAAAAGGGCGTGCCCGATGGCGCGGTGGCATTGGGGCGGCCATGGCATCCCACCACGCGCTTTGCCGATGGGCGCTATGCCGATCCTGCGGCGGTGGGCATGGCGCTTTATATTGATTGCACGATGGACCGACATATCCATGCCGATCGCTGGACCACGATGAACGGCACCTCGCGCGATGGCGGCATGGCCACAGTGTTCCGCCCGCAGGATTCACGCTTTGGCGAGGTCGGTTCGTCCGGCCCCGGCGCGCAAGGCAAGGGCGTGGCCATCGCATGGAAAGAGGAGCGGACCTATGCCCAGATCCGCTCGCAATTCCTGTCCGGCTGGGCGCTTACTGACAGGTGAAGGAACTGGCCTTCTCGCTGTCCCCATCCTTGCGGTGGGGCCGCGCGGGGAAGGGGCAGAGCAGGCGTTCGCGGCCCGGCCAAGGCGTGTCGGCGCCCGCCGTGGCGGTGATCGCGCCGGGCTTCACGCCCTTTTCGCGCCATGCCACCAGTTGGGAGAAAATGTCGAAGCGATCCGTTGCCGGGCCGCCGCGCCCATGGTTCATGCCCGGCACGGCATAGAATTGCACGAAGCGCCCCGCCTTGCCCTTCTCGCGCTTGTTCACCGCATCCAGCCAGCGGATCGTGTCCAGCACCGAGAAGACCGGATCGCTGACTCCGTGGAACAGGATGATCTTGCCCCCGCGCCGGGTGAAAGGCGAAAGGTCGGTGGCATCGGCATGCATGAAATCGACCGGCGCTTCCTTCAATTCGCCCCATTTGACATGGGCGGCGGCATAGGCTTCGTCGATATTCGCGTTCAAGGCATAGCGGGTGAGCGAGGTGACTTCATCGGCCACATCGAGCGGCGGCGAGCGGAAAACCGCCGAATTGGACGGCGCGCCCAGGCGCAGCAGCGCGCCATTGTTGATGGCCGAGGTATAGCCGCCCATCTTCCAGATCCGCCAGCCCTGCGTCACACCCTGCGCGGTTTTGGCCCCGATCCCGGCGTCCCATGCCCAGTCGGAATAGACCGCCTTGCCATCCTTGGTCAGCGGGCCGCCCATCACGCGGCGCATCGCGGCAATCTGCATCGGCAAGAGGCAGGCGGAGGTCTTGTCGGCCATATTGTCGCTCTTGCAGGCGATTTTCATCATTTCGGGCATGACGCGCGCCGTGGTGCAGGCGGTGAAATGCTCGATCATGCCATCCTTCGTGCCGTCCAGCGCATCGCAGGCATTCAGGATTGCGCCCTGCGCTAACAGGATATCCTCATCGCTCATCGCCTTGTTGACCAGCGGCAGGCCATCCGCGCCGATCTGGCCCATGGCCTTGGCGACAGCGCCGAACGCCTGCCCATCCCACAATTGCGCGATCGAGGCATGGGCCAGATGGAAACCGGGATAGCCGATCAGCGCGGCGTCAAATTCGCCCGGAAAGCGCTGGACCGCCATCATCGCTTCCTGTCCGCCCTTGGACCCGCCGACGAAATAGGTGAAGGCCGCCGCCCGGCCATAATAGGCGCGGATCAGCGCCTTGCCCGCGCGCGCCACCGGGCCGATATAGCCAAAGCCGTAATTGTGGCGGGCGATGGCGTCATGGCCGAAAGTCACCACGCCTTGCCGCGCGGGATCATTGTTCACCGCATTGTCATGGCCCGAATCCGAAGACACCACCGCATAGCCCTTGGGGAGCGCCGTCACGCCGGGCTGGCTGGAAAATCCGCCATTGGCATCGCCCAGAAAGCCATCCGATCCGCCGCCGCCCTGAAACACGAAGCGCCCGTTCCATTCGGTGGGCAGGCGCAGGTGGAACTTGATCGCATAGGTCTGGCCATTGGCGCCCTGCCGCTCCTGCATCTTGCCGATGATTTCGCAATGGGCGGGCATGGCGGGCGCGGGCGGCATTGGCCCATTGCCGCGTGCCTCGGCCGGGCTTGCCTCGCGCAGGGCGGCCAGGGTGATCACGCTAGAGCGGTCCGGCATGGCCGCCTTGGCCAGCGCCGCGCAATCGGCGGCCGCATGGGCCGTGCCGCTGGTGGCGGCGAACAGAATGGCCATGGCAAGAGCGTGATGGGTGGTGGGCAAATTCATGGCCGATCCTCTCTTATGCGGTGGGTAGCGTGAATTATGCAGAATAACATAGCGCATGCCAGCGCGGTTTTGTATCGAATGGTACAAAGGCGTCCGAGAGGCGCCATGGGGAGCCTGATGGACAATCCTTTAAGCAATTTTCCCGGCTATCTGCTGCGCCGAGCCTCCAAAAGCCGGATGGCCCAACTCTCGCAACATCTCGAACCTCTGGGCGTGGGCGTATCGGAGGGATCGATCCTCGTGCTGGTCGGCCGCAATCCGGGGATCTCGCAGGCCGAATGCGGGCGGATGCTCTCAATCAAGCGGCCCAACCTCAACCCGATCATCCGCCGCTTCATCGACCGCGACCTGATCATCAGCACCAAGGGTCAGGGGCGCATCCAATGCCTGAACCTGAGCGAGAGCGGCAAGGCGCTTGCCAAGCGAATCATGGCGGAATTTGAAGCGCAGGAGGCGCGCATCCATGAGGCGGTGCCCGAACATCTGCGCGATGAACTGGTGCCTCTGCTGCGCGCCCTCTGGTGGTCGGAATAACATCCCCGACAGGCCGCATGACCCGCCGGGGATAGGCCTGGATCAGAACTTCTTGGTCACGCGCACGCCATATTCGCGCGGCGCGCCATAGAGTTCGTTACGACCGCTCTGACCAGCCACATAGAATTTGTTGGCCAGATTGGTGCCGTAGATTTCACCCTTCCAGGTGCCCTTGTCCAGCGTGATGCTGCCCTGCCACAGGCCGCGCGCGTTGATGAGGTCCGTGCCGGTCTGATAGGTGGGATAGGCCCACTGCGAGCCGATATAGGCATAGCCGACGCGCGGGGTGATCGAGACGCCCTCGGGCAATTCGATGCGGTACGAGGCGGCAAGGTTCCACGTCCATTTCGGGCTGTACAGGTTCGAACCGCCGCTGGTGGTGACGCTGGTCCCGGTATAGTCGAAGCAGCGCGCCGAATTGCTGCCGTTGCACTGGGGGAAGCCGTTGGAGGCGGCGGGAACCAGCCATTTGTTGATCAGCGTAAAGCCCGAAAGGCTGCTGTCGACATAGGACAGGCCGCCGTCGATCGAGAGGGCATTGATCTTGGCCTGGAAGCTGGCCTCGAAGCCCTTGATTTCCGAATTGGCCAGATTGACCACGCCGTTCTGGCCCGACACCGGATTGGTCACGTCCATCTGGAAGTTGTTGTACTTCATATAGAACGCGCCGATCTGCGTGCGCAGGTGACGGTTGAACAGCGTCGATTTCCAGCCCGCTTCGTAATCCATCACAGTTTCGGGGGCAAAGGTGCCGGTGGGCGGATTGATGCCGCCGTTCTTGTAGCCGCGCGCGACAAAGGCATAGATCAGATTGTCGGCATCGGGCTTGTAGTTCAGCGCGATCTTCCCCGTTGCGCGGCCGTCGCTTTCATGGCCGGTCTGGGGGGCAAGGATGGTGGCGCCCACCGGCGGATCGCCGATGATCATGGCCATCGTGCTGCCCGGCGCCGCGCTGTACACCGCGTTCGAGCCGGTCACTTCAAAGCGCGAATAGCGCAGGCCCGCATCCACCGAGAGCTTGTCCGTCAACTGATAGGTCGCCTGACCAAAGGCGCCCAGCAGCAGCTTGCTGGTGTTGGGATGGGGCAGGGTTGTGAAATTGCCGGCGCTGCTGTTCCAGTTGCGCAGGTCGACCTTGTTGCGCTGGGCATAGCCGCCGATGACATATTTGAACTTGCCCGTATCGGGCGAGATGATGTTGATTTCCTGGCTGTAAACGCGCTCGCGCACATTGTTGCCGCCCGCCAGCGCGGCGCGCGTCGTCAGCGAGGTGGCGTCCGTGTCGCTGACAGCGGCCAGACGCTTGTTCTGATAGGCGGTGAGCGAGCGCAGGGTCAGGCCACCGGCAAATTCATACTTCAGCTCCAGCACCGTGGCAAAGGAACGCTCGAAGTTCGACACCGGCGTGTCGAAGCTGACGGTGAAGGGCGTGTTGGTGCGGCCCGTGACATAGGGGTTGGTGGTCGTGGAGGTGTTGATCGGCTGCAGGGCAAAACCGCCGGTCTTGCGCTGCGTGGCCTCGACCTTCACATTGGCCTGGAAACCGCCCGACTTGTAGAGCGCCTGGATGCGGCCGTCGATTTCGGCCAGACGTTCGGGCTGGTTGTTGGCCGGGCCGACGTCCTTGAACCATGCGTCATGCTGGTTGAACAGGCCCGATGCGCGCACGGCCAGCTTCTCGCCGAAGGGCAGGTTGATCGCGCCGTTCACGCCGACATTGTTGTAATTGCCGTAATTGCCCGAAATATAGCCGCTGGTTTCGCCCAGCTTGGGGCGCTGCGTGGTCAGATAGATCGCGCCGCCGGTCGAGTTGGCGCCCGAGAGCGTGCCCTGCGGGCCGCGCAGCACTTCGGCGCCGGCCATGTCATAGAACTGGCCATTCGACACGATGGGCGGCTGGAACACACCGTCGATATAGGTCGCCACGCCATTGGTCACCTGGGGCGAACCCGAGGCCAGGCCGATGCCGCGAATGTTGAACGAATCGGTCACGCCCGAACGCGAGATCGTCAGGCCGGGTGCGGCGGTCTGAAGGTCGATCGCGCGGGTGATCTTCTTGTCCACCAGCGCATCGCCCGACAGCGCGGTCACGGCGATATTGACGTTCTGGACATTTTCACGGCGGCGCTGCGCGGTGACGACGATGTCCTTGTCGGGGTTCTCGGCGCCTGAAGTTGTGGGGGCAGGGGCGTCTGCGGCAAAGGCGGGCGTTGCGGCCAGCGAGGTGGTGGCCAGCAGAGCGGAGGCGAGCCACGGGGCGACGCGGTTGATTTTCATATGTCCTCTCCAGAATCCCGGCGCGCTTTGGCGCCTCATGAATTATGTTGTATAACATTACAGTTTTCCCGCAACTGCCCGATGGTATCACTCGCTATGATAGGTGTGCGGATGTGCCTTTTGCGCCACAGTTCATTTTGGCGGGAAAGGCTGATTGATTGGCAAAGCGACATGATCGGATTAATCCATACCAATGTCACGCACCCCCAGCCTTTCCAGCCTCCGCCTCTTCCTCCAGGTCGCCCGCTCGCTCAGCTTCAGCGAGACCGCGCGCATGGCCAACCTCTCGCAGCCCGCGCTCAGCCGGACGATCAAGCTGCTGGAGGAGGATCTGGGCGTGCGCCTGTTCGACCGCAATTCGCGCAATGTCCGCCTGTCCAGCGCGGGGGCCGCCCTCCTGCCCACGGTCGAGCGCCTGACCGGGGATTTCGATCAGGCGTTCCGCGAATTGAAACAGACCTTTGAAGGGCAGAGGGGCCGCGTGGTGGTGGGCGCCTTGCCCTCGGTGGCGGCCAATCTCCTGCCCCGCGTCATCGCGCGTTTTCGCCAGAGCCATCCCCATGTCGAGATCATTCTGCGCGAGAATCTCACCTCGGGCCTGTATCAAAGCCTACAGGACCGGATGATCGACTTTGCCATCTCGATCGAGCCCAACGCCCAGGCCGAGATCGACTTTATGCCGATGCTGGAGGATGCCTGCGTGCTGGTGTGCCATGCGCGCGATGCAGGCGCGATTCCCGATCCCGCGCCATGGTCGGTCTTCCGCGACATGCCCTTCATCGGCATGGAGCCGCGCAGCAGCGTGCGCATGTTGACTGACGCCGCCTTTGCCCGCGCCGATATTGTCACGCCCGCCTTGTTCGAATGTTCGCAACTGGCAACGGTCGGCGGGCTGATCGCGGCCGGGCTGGGCATTTCGCTTCTGCCGCAATCGACGCTGCCCTTGCTGGCCAACAATCCCGATATTGCCTGGCGCGCGATGCAGCCGCCGCTGGCCTCGCGCCGGATCGGCGTGTCGCGCATGGCCGGGCGCACTCTGTCTCCGGCGGCGCAGGCCTTCCTTGATGCGATGGTTTCCTGCGATCAATGCGGAGACGTTATAGAAAGATAGAATAAGTCGAATTGTTGCATCAATACAATTGCGGCATGGTGGCGCGGCATAATTATTCAGGGGCGAGAGGATCATGCTTGAAACCGTGGCTGCGGCCACCATTCTGGGCCTGTTGGTCGCGATCCTGTCGCAACGCGTCTCGCCGCTGGTTGCGCTGATTCTGGCGCCGGTGCTAGGCGCTCTGGTCATCGGCGCAGGGGCGCATATGCCTGCCTATATGATCGCGGGCATCACGCGGATCGCGCCGGTGGCGGGCATGTTCGTGTTTGCCATCCTGTTTTTCGGCCTGCTGGGCGATGCGGGCGTTTTGAAGCCGCTGGTTTCGGGCGTGCTGCGCGCGGTGGGCAAGGACCCTAAGCGCATCACCGTGGGCACCGCCCTGCTGGCGCTGATTATCCATCTCGACGGTTCGGGGGCGGTGTGTTTCCTGATTACGATCCCGGCGTTGCGGCCTCTGTATGACGAATTGGGCATGGACCGGCGCGTGCTGGCCTGCACAGCCTCGATGGCGGCGGGGGTCAATTTCCTGCCCTGGACCGGGCCAACGATCCGCGCCGGATCGGCGCTGAAATTGCCGGTGAGTGCGATTTTCACGCCGATGATCGGGGTGCAGGTGGTGGGCCTGGCCTTCGTCTTTGCCGTCGCATGGTGGCTGGGCCTGCGGGAACAGCGCCGTCTTGGCCTGACGCCCGCGCGTGCTTCTGCCCCGGCCGATCCGGTGCCCCTGCCGCGCTTCTTCTGGATCAACAGCCTGCTGGCGCTGATCGTGGTGGGGGTGATGGTTTCGGGCAAGGTCGAGCCGGTGGTGGTCTTTATGATCGGCACGGCGCTGGTGCTGCTGCTCAATTTTCCCGCCCCCGCGCTCCAGCGTGAGCGGATCGAATCCCACGCGGGCGCCGCGCTGCAGATGGTGGGCGTGCTGATGGCGGCGGGCGTGTTCACCGGCATCATGAATGAGAGCGGGATGATCAAGGCCATCGCCAGCGCCGCAGCCGCCCATATGCCCGCCGCGCTGGGGCCGCATCTGCCCCCGGTGGTCGCGGTGCTCTCCATGCCGCTCAGCCTGATTTTCGACCCTGACAGTTTCTATTTCGGCGTCCTGCCCGTGCTGGCCGAGGTCGCGGCGCATTTCGGCCTGCCCCCGGTGCAGGTCGCGCAGGCCGCGCTCTTGGGCCAGATGACCACCGGTTTCCCGGTCAGCCCGCTTACCCCCGCCACCTTCCTTGTCGCGGGCCTGTCGGGGGTCGAACTGGCCGCGCATCAGCGCTTTGCCATTCCATGGCTGTTTGCCGCCTCGCTGGTGATGACGGCCGCCGCGCTTGTTCTGGGAGTTTTCAGCCTGTGACCCGTTCGACCTTGCGCATTGGCGCCGGCGCCGGATTTTCGGGGGATCGCATCGAACCCGCGCTCGATCTGATCGAGCATGGGGATCTTGATTACCTTGCCTTTGAATGCCTTGCCGAACGCACCATCGGTCTGGCGCAGGCCGCCCGCGCCGCCGATCCGCAGGCCGGTTTCGATCCCCTGCTGGAAACAAGGATGCGTCGCGCCCTGCCGCTGGCCGCGCCGCGCGGGGTGCGGATCGTGACGAATATGGGCGCGGCCAATACGCTGGGCGCGGCGCGCAAGGTGACGGAAATCGCCCGCGAACTGGGCCTGTCGGGCTATCGCACGGCGGCGGTGACGGGTGATGATGTGCTCGATCTGGTGCTGGCGGGCGATTATCCGCTGATCGACCGGCCCGGCACCAGCCGCGATCTGGGCGATGCCATTGTCTCGGCCAATGCCTATCTTGGCGCGCAAGGCATCGTCATGGCGTTGAGCCAAGGTGCCGATACGGTGATCACCGGGCGGGTCTGCGATCCGGCGCTGTTTCTGGGGCCGCTGGCGCATGAACTGGGCTGGTCCTTCGACGATCACGCGATGATGGGGCAGGGCACGGTGATCGGCCATCTGCTGGAATGCGCGGGGCAGGTCTGCGGTGGCTATTTCGCCGATCCGGGGGTCAAGGATGTGCCCGATCTGGCCCGCCTTGGCTTTCCCTATGCCGATGTGACCCGCGATGGCGTGGCCGTTCTGGGCAAGCTGGCCGGCAGCGGCGGACGGATCGACGCCGCCACGGTCAAGGAGCAACTGCTCTATGAGATCCTCGACCCCGCCGCCTATCTGCAGGCCGATGTCAGCGCCGATTTCCGCCATGTGCGGATCGAGCAGACCGGCCCGGACCGGGTGCGCGTATCAGGCGGCACGGGCGCGCCCGCGCCTGATAAGCTCAAAGTCTCGATCGCTTATCACGACGGCTATGTCGGCGAGGGGCAGATTTCCTATGCCGGACCCGGCGCGGCGGCGCGCGGGCGTCTGGCCATCGAGATCATCCGCGAGCGTCTGCGGATCATCGGCGCGCGGGTCGAGGAATTGCGCTGCGACCTGATCGGCATGGATGCGGTGGACCGGCGCGGGGCGGGCGGCGATCCCGCCGAGGTGCGCGTTCGCATCGCCGGGCGCGCATCCTGCGTGCAGGCCGCCACCGCCATCGGGGCCGAGGTCGAGGCGCTTTACACCAATGGCCCGATGGGCGGGGGCGGCGTGACGCGCTCGGTGCGTCAGGTTCTGGCGGTGGCCTCGACGCTGATCGCGCGCGAGCTGGTTGCGCCGCGCGTCCATCTGGAGATTGCCTGATATGGCCGGAATTCTGCGCGACATTGCCCATGTGCGCACGGGCGACAAAGGTGACATTTCGCAAATCGCCGTCTTTGCCCTGCGCGATGCGGATTATCCCCGAGTGCTGGCCGCCGTTACGCCCGATCGCGTGGCCGCGCATTTTCCGGGCCTGCGTCCCCGGTTGATCCGGCGCTATGAATTGCCCGCGCTGGCGGCGGTCAATCTGGTGCTGGAAGGGGCGCTGCAAGGCGGCGTCACCCGTTCCCTCTCGCTCGACGCGCATGGCAAGACGCTGGGCGCGCAATTGCTCGATCTTCCTCTTTTGCCGGAGTGATCCGATGATGAAGACTCTGCGTTACGCGCCTTTCGGCGCTCTGCGTTATGCGCCTTTGGGCGCTTTGCGCTACGCCCTCTTGGGCGCGACGATGTTTATGTCCCATGGTGCCGATGCGCGCCTGACCCGGATCGAGGTGGAAAAGACCGCGCCCGACAAGCCGGGCTATGAAACGATCAGCGGGCGTTTCCATGGCGAGGTCGATCCTAAAGACCCGCATAACGCGATCATCACCGATGTTGCCGCCGCCCCGCGCAATGCGCACGGCATGGTCGAATATTCGGCCACTTTCGCCATCACACGGCCTTTGGCGGGCAGCGATACGTTGTTTTATGATGTGCCCAATCGCGGCAATATCCTGCGCGATCCCGATCCGATGGGCTTTGTCCGGGTCGTCTCGGGCTGGCAGGGTGATTTGCCCGAGGATGCCGGATTGCAGACCGCCCGCGTGCCGGTGGCCAAGGGGCTTACCGGGCCGGTGTTGGCGCGCTTTGTCGATATGCCCGCCGGGGTAACGAGCCTGCCCATCACCGGCAGCATCGGCCGCCCCACGCCGCGCCCGCTGCCGGTGTCGCTGGATACGACCAAGGCGCGGCTGATGCGGCTGAAGGGCGACAGCGCGCCGCTGGAAACCATCGCGCCTGCCGACTGGACCTTTGCCGATTGCCGGACGGTGCCTTTCCCCGGCACGCCCGATCCGGCGCGGATCTGCCTACGCGGCGGGTTCGATCCCAAATTCGCCTATACACTGGCCTACGAAGGCAAGGACCCGCTGGTGCTGGGCCTCGGCTTTGCCGCGACGCGCGATCTGGTGGCCTTTCTGCGCCACGCCGACAAGGATGATGCGGGCCACCCCAATCCAGCGGGCAAGATCGCCTATGCCATCGCCAGCGGCACATCGCAGTCGGGCAATTATGTCCGCACTTTCGTCCATTTGGGCTTTAACGAGGATGAGGCGGGGCGCCGCGTGTTCGACGGGGTGAACCCCAATATTGCCGCGCGTCAGGTGCCGCTCAACCTGCGCTTTGGCGTGCCGGGCGGCGCGGCGGGCCTGTTCGAGCCGGGCAGCGAGGGGACGTTGTGGTGGACGCGTTATAATGACAAGGCGCGTGGGCGCGGCGTGTCGAGCCTGCTCGACCGTTGCCATGCCAGCGATACCTGCCCCAAGGTGGTGGAGACTTTCGGTTCGGCCGAATTCTGGGGCCTGCGCATGTCGCCCGGCCTGATCGGCACGGATGGGCGCGCCGATCTGCCCTTGCCGCCAGAAGTGCGCCGCTATTATTTCCCCAGCACGACCCATGGCGGATCGTGGAGCGGCGGCTTTCCGACGGCGGGTGATCCGACCCCGGCGGGATGCGCGCTGCCGGGCAATGCGGTCTCCTCGATGGAGAGCCTGCGCGCGGCGCAGATGATGCTGGTGGCCTGGGTGCGGGAAGGCAAGGCGCCTTTGCCGAGCCGCTATCCCACGCTGAAGGGCGGAGATCTGGTGGCGGCCACGGCCAAGGCGATGGGTTGGCCCGCTATTCCGGGCGCGCCGGTGCCCGATGGCAAGCTCAACTCGCTGCTCAACTATGATTTCGGGCCGGGGTACAAAACCCATGACACCAGCGGCGTGATCGGCAAGCAGCCCCCGCGCGTGCTGGGCGCCTTGCCGCAGCGGGTGCCGCGGGTGAACGCGGATGGCAATGAGACTTCGGGCGTTCCGGCAGTGGCCCTGCAGGTGCCGCTCGGCAGCCATCTGGGCTGGAATGTGAAGGCGCAAGGGTATGAGGCGGGCGGCGGCTGCGGCTTTGCCGGGGGCTTCATTCCCTTTGCCCGGACCAAGGCGGAAAGGCTGGCCAGGCATGATCCGCGCCTCTCGCTGGAGGAGCGCTATCACGATCACGCCGGTTTCGTGGAGGCCGTCCGCAAGGCTGTGGCACGGCAGAAAGCGGCTGGATGGTTGCTGGAGGCCGATGCGCAAAAGCTGATCGCGCAGGCGGAGGCAAGCAAGGTGCTGACCGACTGAGCCTTTTGCCGGATGGGATGGATGAGGCCATCGCGCAGAGCTTGCGCGGTGGCCTTTTTCTTAGGGTTTTGCCGGATTTGATAACCCAGACGCATCAATCAATCAGAATATTATATTTCCGTTCTTGAACCAATTTCGCCATGTTCAAACCCAGAAATTGGACAACCCCGCCGACGGGGATCAGGGACCAAGAGGCTGTCAAAAAAGGAACGGGACCGCGCTGTTTTCGGCGCGTTTGCCTGTGCCCGATTGCATTCTCGCCCCTCTCGGCGCGGTGTGCAGGGAGGGCGAAATCATGAATTCTTCGACAAGGGCGCTGTTGATGGGCGGGCTGTCAGGCCTGGCCTTGGCGGGCGCGCCCGCGATGGCGCAGACCGCGCCTGAAACCAAGCCCCAGGAAATCATTGTCACCGGCTCGTATCTGGGCAATGTGCGTCAGGAAGACCGCGCCTCGCCCATCGTGTCGGTGGACAGCAAGGCGCTGGAAAAGACCGGCGTGGCCTCGATCGGCGATCTGACGCGCTTTATCCCGCAGAATGTCGGCTCGACGGGCGGTATGCAGGATCTGCAAAAGGGCGGGGCCGACACGCGCGACACGCGTTCGGCCAACCTGCGCGGGCTGGGCTCGGGCGCAACATTGGTGCTGCTCAACGGCCGGCGCGTGACGCCGCAGGCGGGCGACGGCTATGTCAACTTGAACTCGCTGACGCCTGATATTGCCGTCAATCGGGTGGAAACGGTGCTGGATGGCGCCTCATCCACCTATGGCGCGGATGCGGTGGCGGGCGTGTTCAACCTGATCACCAACACCAAGTTTACCGGCGTCAAAATGTCGGCCCAATTCATCAGCATGGACAAGTCGCCCGCCTGGAACGTTCAGGCGATGGTCGGCCTTGGCAATGACCGCATCCACAGCGTGTTTTCGGCCAGCTATCGTTTTCAGGACAATCTGCAGAACGGCGACCGCGCGGTCACCAATTTCTTCAACGCCTCGACGACCGGCTATCCGGGCCGCTTCGTCCTTTATGGCCGCCCGCAGACCAGCACCGGTGGCAATGTCATCATCAACGGCAACAATTACACCGCGCTGTATGACGCCAATAAGGCCGCCAATGGCACGCTGACCGTGGTGGACCCCAATTGCGGCCTGTCGGGCACGTCGAGCCTCTATCTGCCCACGGCGGGCGCGACGTTTGGCCTTGGCAATTGCGCCTATTCCTATCAAGCGCAAAACCCGATCCGGCCCCAGTCGAAGAGCCTGAACATTCACAATGACACGACCTTCGAGGTCGCACCCGGCCATACTATCTATGCCGAGCTGAGCTATTACCATCAGGATTCCAGCCGTTACGGCGTGCCCTCCTATGCCCAGACGCATAATGGCGCGACCCCGCCGCTGATGCCCGCGAGCAATCCGTACAATCCCTTTGGCGTGACCATCGGCTTTCTTGGCCGCGCCATCGGCGCACAGGGCTTTGCCGGCACCTATCAATATCGCGTGATGCGCGACACCGTGGACCAGCAGCATTACGTGCTGGGCGCGCGGGGCAAGCTGTTCAACGACTGGAAATATGCGGTCTCGGCCACCTATTCGGGCAGCCACACGATCGCCCGCGACAAAGACACCGACATGAACCTGTTTCAGGCCGCGCTGAACGGTTATGGCGGGCCGAATTGCAACATCCGTTTTAACGGTGCAGGCTCTGGCGCGGTGGCCGGTGCGGGCAATTGCCTCTATTACAGCCCGTTCCAGTCGGACAATGCCAAGCAGGATCCCTCGCTGCTCTATAATCTGCAGACCGACGAGTTCTCCGATTACAAGAACGAATATTTCGTGGGCGAGGCTGTGGCCAATGGCTCGCTGGTGACGATCAACGGGCATAGCCTTGACGTGGCCGTGGGCGTTCAGGCTCGCAAGGAAAAGTCGCGCGGGATCTATTCGGATCTGCTGCTGTCGGGCTTTGGCGGTTTCATCGGCCCGGCCCGCAACTATTCCTATACGCGCAATGTCAAAAGCGCCTTTGTCGAGGCTAATTACGAGGTGATCGACGGGCTGAACGTCAATGCGGCGGCGCGTTATGAAGATTACGGCGGCTTCAACTCCACCGCGCCGAAACTGGCGGTCAACTGGCGCGTGCTGCCCCAGATCTCGCTGCGCGGTTCGCTCAGCCGGGCGTTTCAGGCTCCTGCGATTGCCAACAGCTCGAACGCTTTGATCAGTACGGGCGTGGGCAATATCACCGACCCCAAGGATGGCACTACCACGTTCCGCACCATTGCCACCTATGGCAATCCAAACCTGAAGCCCCAGACGGCGGATGTGTTCAACTTTGGCGCGACCTTCCTGCCCGTGCCCAAGATGCGCCTGTCGGTCGATTTCTGGCAGTTCAAGTATAACAACCAGATCCAGACGCAGGGCGCGCAGGCGGTGATCAGCGCCAATCCGAACTCGAGCGCGGTGATCCGCGACACGACGACGGGCTCGGCCCAGACCATCAACGTCACCAGCTTTAACGCCACCAGCGGCACCGAGACGTCGGGCATCGACGTTGCCGCGCAATATGGGTTCAATGTGGGCAAAGTGCAGGTGACGCTGCGCGATGCGGTGACCTACCTGCTCAAATATGACATCGATACGGGCAGCGTGGTCTATGACGGCATCGGCTATCGCAACGCCTTCAACCAGTCGCCCGGTTCGGCCTCGGCCGCGCCCCGCTGGCGCAGCGTGGCGGGCGCCGATTTCGCCTATGGCACGCATGATCTCTCGATCACATGGCGCTATACGTCGGGCGTGCTGGACGATTACGGGCTGAACCTTGGCGCGGCGCCCACCGACCGGATCAAGGCCTTCTCGGTGTTCGACGTGCAATATACCAAGAGCTTTGGCGCCGATGACCGCTTCAGCTTTACCGCGGGCATGATCAACGCCTTTGACACGGCCCCCGGTTTTGCCAAGTTCAACGGCTATCTGCCCTCGATCTCGGACCCCTTCGGGCGCCAGATCTATGCAAGGGTCGGTGCAAAGTTCTGATCGGATGGCGGGCGCGGGAGAACATCCCGCGCCCGTTTTCATTTCTGGCGCATCGGCCGCTCTGTGCTAAGCGCGCCGCCGCAACACCAGAAACGGATACCTCCCCCGATGAAGACCAAGCACACTCTTGAAACCGCCGATGTGAAGGCGATCCTGGCCGCCGCCGAGGCCGAAGCTCTTGCCAATGGCTGGGCGGTGTCGATTGCGGTGGTGGACGATGGCGGGCATCTGCTGGGCCAGTTGCGCCTCGACGGCGCCTCGGCCAGCACCGCCCATATGGCCCCGGCCAAGGCGGTGACCTCGATCATGGGCCGCCGCGAGAGCAAGGTTTACGAGGATCTGATCCTCAACGGCCGCGTTTCGATGCTGACGGCGCCAGCCCTGCAGGCGATGCTCGAAGGCGGCGTGCCGATTGTGGTCGATGGTGATTTCGTCGGCGCGGTGGGCGTGTCGGGCGTGAAATCGGAACAGGATGTTCAGATCGCGCGCGCCGGGGTTGCCGCGATCCTGTGATGATTGCTCCGGCCGTGGGGCTATTCCCCCTCGGCCAGCAATTGTGCGCGGATTGCCTGCAATTGTCCGCGCTGTTCCAGCGAGATTTCAGGGTATTCCGGCCGTAGCCCTTCCAGCGCATCCAGCACGATCTGCGAGACGATCAGCCGGGCGTTTTCCTTGTCATCGGCGGGCACGACATACCACGGCGCCTCCTTGGTGCTGGTTGCCTCGATGCAGGCCTCATAGGCGCGGCGATAGTCCTTCCAGAACTGGCGCTCCTCAATATCGGCCGGGGTCATTTTCCAGTTCTTGTGCGCCTCGTCAATGCGGGCCAGAAAGCGCTGGCGCTGCTCCTCCTTGGAGACATGCAGGAAGATCTTGACGATCCGCGTACCGTTGACATGCAGATGGCGTTCGAAATCGCGGATCGAGCGATAGCGGTCCTGCCAGAGCTGGGCGCCCGGCGCGCCATCGGGGCCAATTTCGTCCCTCAGGCTGTTGCGGTGGACCTTTACCACCAGAACGCTTTCGTAATAGGACCGGTTGAAGATCGCGATTTCGCCGCGCGCGGGCAATTTGCCGACTGCGCGCCACAGGAAATCATGCTCCAACTCGGTATCGCTGGGCCGTTTGAAGGCGAAGACCCCGCAGCCCTGCGGCCCCACGCCCGACATGACATGGCGGATCACGCCATCCTTGCCCGCCGCATCCATCGCTTGAAAGATGATCAGCAGCCCATGGGCATTGGCGGCATAATGGCGCTGTTGCAGGTCAGCCAGGCGGGCGACATGGTCGGCAAGAATCGCCTCGTAATCGGCCTTGGATTCATAAACCGGGCTGACATGGGTCTTGCGCTTTTTGAGGTCGACGCTTTTACCCTCGGGAATGCGATAGGTTTTCAGGGCGATTTCCATGGGCTTGGCTCTCCGGGCTGCAGGCGGCCTTTATGCGCCTGCAAAAGGCGCGGCGAAAGGGTGATCGTTACACCTGCGCCATCAGGGCCGCATTGCCCCCGGCTGCCGTGGTGTTGATCGAGACAGTCTGCTCCTCGACCAGCCAATCGGGGCGATAATGCCCTTGATCATCGCCCTGCTGGATCAGCGGGATCGGCCCCTCCATCGCCGCGATCTGCTGCATCAGGGTATTGGTGTTTGGCCCCGGCTCGATCAGCACCGCGCCATAGGGATTGATCCGGGGCAGCGCCGCTATCGCGCCTGCCGGGGCGGGGCCTTCGCCCAGCCAGAGCAGGTCAACCTGATTGCCCGCCGCGCGCGCCGCCGCCATCTGCGCCGCCATGCCCTCCTGGCTATGCGCCGCCGCCAGCACGCGCCCGCGCGGATGCAGGCGGTAAAGGTTGCGTTCGCCCACCGGGCCTGGCAGTTCGGCGGTCCCATCAGGGGGCAGATCCAGCGCGGGCCTTTCCCGTACCAGCCGCCCCAGATAGAGCTGCCCGCCCGCCTTGGGCCCCGTGCCCGACAGGCCGCGCCCGCCAAAGGGCTGCACCCCCACCACCGCGCCGATCGTGTTGCGGTTGACATAAATGTTGCCCGCCGCGATCCGGCCCGTCACCTCGGCGATGGTCTCGTCCAGCCGTGTATGCAGCCCGAAGGTGAGGCCATAGCCGGTGGCATTGATCGCCTCGACCACCGCGCCCAGATCCTCGCGGGCATAGCGCAGGACATGGAGCACCGGGCCGAACACCTCGCCGCCGATCTGGTCGATGCTTTCGATCTCGATGATGGTGGGGGCGATAAAGCTGCCATGGCCGGTTTCCTCGCCCAGCGGGGCCTGCCAGACGAGGCATTCCGATGCGCGCAGGCGCTCGATATGGGCGGCGATGGCCTCGCGGGCTTCCTCGGTGATGACCGGGCCGATGTCGGTGGAGAGGCGATCGGGATTGCCAACCCGCAATTCGCCCAAGGCCCCTTTCAGCATCGTCAACTGCCGCTCGGCAATATCCTCCTGAAGGCACAGGATGCGCAGCGCCGAGCAGCGCTGCCCCGCGCTGTCGAAGGCGGAGGACAGGACATCGCCGGTCACCTGTTCGGCCAGCGCCGATGAATCGACGATCATCGCATTCTGCCCGCCCGTTTCCGCGACCAGCACCGCAGGCGGCCCATCATGGCGCGCCAATTCGCGCTGGATAAGCTTGGCCACCTGCGTCGATCCGGTGAACAGAACGCCCGCCACATCAGGGTGGGCCGCCAGCGCCGCGCCGATTTCGCCCGCCCCGGTCAGCATTTGCAGCACCCCCATCGGCACGCCCGCCTGATGCAGGATCTGCACCGCCTGCGCGGCGATCAGCGGGGTTTCCTCGGCCGGTTTGGCCAGCACCGGGTTGCCCGCAGCCAGTGCGGCGGCGATTTGCCCGACAAAGATCGCCAGCGGAAAATTCCATGGCGAAATGCAGACTACCGGGCCGATGGGCGTATGGGCCTCGTTCAGCGTCGCCCGTGCCCGATCGGCGTAATAGCGCAGGAAATCGACCGCCTCGCGGATTTCGGCCACAGCATTACCCGCCGATTTCCCCGCCTCGCGGATGATGAGGCCCAGCAAAAGCCCGGCCTGCTCCTCCAGCAGATCGGCGGCGCGTTCCAGCATCGCGGCTCTTTGCGCAGCGGGCGTTTCGCGCCAGCCCTGCGCCGCCCGCCGCGCATTGGCAAAAGCCAACGGCACATCGCGCTCCAGCGTCAAGCTGACCCGTCCCACCAGATCGCGCCGGTCGGCCGGATTGCGCAGATCCTGCGGCGGCCGGATGACGGACAGGCCGGGGATCATCGGATCGGCCCGCCATTCCCGGCCCGCGCTGGCCTGCAAATCCCGCGAGAGGGCCGCCAGCACGCTCTCGCTGGCCAGATCGAGCCCGGCGGAATTGCGCCTTTGCCCATAGAGATGCGCGGGCAGGGCGACCGCCGGATGGGGGGAGCCAAAAGGTTCGATGGCCAACGCTTCCTGCACCGGAGCCTGCGCCAGATCCTGCGGGCTCAGGCTCTCCTCCCAAATGCGGTGGACGAAGGAGGAATTGGCGCCATTTTCCAGCAGGCGCCGCACCAGATAGGCCAGCAATGTTTCATGCGTGCCCACCGGCGCATAGATCCGGCAGGGGCGGTTCAATTTGCCCGCGCCCACGACCTCTTCATACAGCGGCTCGCCCATGCCGTGCAGGCATTGGAATTCCCAATCGCCCGGCGTGAAATCCGGTCCGGCCAGATGGTAAATCGCGGCCAAAGTCTGGGCATTATGGGTGGCGAATTGGGGGAACACCGCATCGCGCGCCTCCAGCAACCGCCGCGCGCAGGCGATATAGGAGACGTCAGTGTGGACCTTGCGGGTAAAGACCGGGAAATCGGCCAGCCCATCGACCTGCGCCTTCTTGATCTCGCTGTCCCAATAGGCGCCCTTGACCAACCGCACCATGATCCGCCTGTTGGCCGTTTGTTGAGTGCGGCGCGCCAGATCAATGATCCAGTCGATGACATGGGGGCACCGCTTGCCATAGGCCTGCACCACAAAGCCCAGCCCGTTCCATCCCGCCAGATCGGGATCGAGCGCGAGGGCTTCGAGAATGTCGAGGCTGATTTCCAGCCTCTCAGCCTCCTCGGCGTCGATGTTGAGGCCGATGTCATAATCGCGCGCCAGAATGGCCAGCGCCCGCACGCGAGGCAGGAGTTCGCCCATCACCCGATCCTGCTGCGCGCGGGCATAGCGGGGGTGGAGCGCGGAGAGCTTGATGGAAATGCCCGGCCCGGCATAGGGGCCGCGCGCCGCTGCCGCTTTGCCGATGGCGTGCAGGGCGTTTTCATAATCGCGCCAATAGCGCTCCGCATCCGCCGCCGTGGTCGCCGCCTCGCCCAGCATGTCATAGCTATAGGCAAAGCCCTGCGCCTCCAGCCTGCGGGCGCGTTTCAGGGCCTCCTCGATGGTCTCGCCGGTGACGAATTGCTCGCCCATCAATTCCATCGCCAGATCGACCCCGCGCCGGATCAGCGGCTCGCCCGCCCGCGCGATCAGCCGCGTCAGCGCCGCGCCCAGCGAACCGTCGCTGTTGGCCCCCACCAGCCGCCCGGTGACGATCAGGCCCCATGTCGCCGCATTGACGAACAATTTGCGCCCCGCGCCCAGATGGGCCTGCCATTGCCCCCGCGCGATCTTGTCGCGGATCAGCGCGTCGCGCGTGGCATTGTCGGGAATGCGCAGCAGCGCCTCGGCCAGACACATCAGCGCCACGCCCTCCTGGCTGGAAAGCGCATATTCCTTGACCAGACTTTCGACGCCCCCGCGCTGCCCCTTGGCGCGCAGGGCGGACACCAGCGCGCAGGCGGTTTGCGCAATCGCGGGTTGCATCGCCTCGGGCGCGGTCGCCGCCTCGATCAGCTTGGCGATGCAATCGGCTTCGGCCCGGCGCGTGGCATCCGTGATTGCGCGGCGCAGAGGGGAGGGCGCGGCCAGTGCGGGGGCGAAATGGGCAAAAGGAGCATCGGTCATCGGCGCATTTCCGTCATGGGGTGGACGGGGCAAGCCTATCGCATCGCGTCTAGGCGTTTCGACCAAAGGAGCCTATCATGCCATGCCAATCGGATAAAGATGGGCCATAATTTAGGCCGATAATGGAGATCCGCGATGGACAATAGCCCGATCGACCAGATCGACCGCAAAATGATTGAGGAACTGCGCATTGATGCGCGCATGACTGTGGCCGAATTGTCGCGGCGGGTGGGCCTGTCCAAGACGCCTTGCCAGATCCGGCTGAAGCGATTGGTCGATGACGGCTATATACGCGGCTTTCGCGCGGTGATCGACCCGGTTCGGCTGGGCATGGGCCATATCGCCTTTGCCGAGGTCAAATTGTCGGACACGCGCGAAAAGGCGCTTGAAGCCTTCCGCCGCGCGGTGTTGCAGGTGGAGGAGGTCGAGGAATGCCATATGTTGGCCAGCCATTTTGACTATCTGCTCAAGGTCCGCACCTCCGACATCACCGCCTATCGCGCGGTGCTGGGTGAAAAGATCTCCAGCCTGCCTCATGTGGCCAGCACGTCGACCTTTGTCGTGATGGAGACCATCGTCGATCAGATCGGCTGACAAGGCGACAGGTCCGGCCGGTCAGGGGTTCATCCGCCCCAGCGGCGGAAGAACCAGACCTTCACCATATGGGTGAGCACGCCGTAAGCCAGCAGGAAACCCGCCAGTATCGGCCAGTAGAGCGCAGGCAGCGGCTTGAATCCCAGCGTTGCCCCCAGCGGCGAGAAAGGCAGCGCCACGCCGATCGCGCAGATGATCAGCGTGGTGGCGATCAGCGCATTGCTGGCGCGGCTTTGCAGGAAGGGGATGCGCGCGGTGCGGATGATATGAATGATCAGCGTTT
The DNA here is from genome assembly GCF_012275515.1 of Novosphingobium sp. SG707. Lineage (GTDB taxonomy): Bacteria > Pseudomonadota > Alphaproteobacteria > Sphingomonadales > Sphingomonadaceae > Novosphingobium. The sequence continues at coordinate 115,913 of NZ_JAAZQL010000010.1, read as the reverse complement.
GCGTGAGCAGCGATTCCACGAACCAGCCGGTCTGAAACAACGCCGGATCGGCCCAAGCGTTGAAGATGAAAAGCATGGTGAAATAGGTGGCGTAATCGAAGATCGAACTCATCGGCCCGATGAAAAGCATGAAGCGCGCGATATTGCCGATTTCCCAGCGGCGCGGCGTTGCCAGATACTCCGGATCGACATTGTCGGTGGGAATGGTGGTCTGCGAAAAGTCATAGAGCAGATTGTTGGTCAGCACCTGCAAGGGCGCCATCGGCAGGAAGGGCAGGATGATCGACGCGCCCAGCACGCTGAACATATTGCCGAAATTCGAGCTGGCCCCCATGCGGATATATTTGATGATATTGGCAAAAACCCGCCGCCCCTCGGTCACGCCATCGCCCAGCACGGCAAGGCTCTTTTCCAGCAGGATGATGTCGGCCGATTCCTTGGCGATATCGACCGCCGTATCGACCGAGATGCCCACATCGGCCACCTTGAGCGCGGGCCCATCGTTGATCCCGTCGCCCAGAAAGCCCACGACATGGCCATTGGCCTGAAGCGCGGCAATGATGCGGGCCTTTTGCGTGGGCGAAACCTTGGCAAAGACCTGCGTGACCTCGGCTTGCGCGGCGAGTTCCGCATCGCTCATCGCCTCGATCTGGCGGCCCAGCAGCAATTGGCCGACGTCCAGCCCGACGTCCCGGCAGATCTTGGCCGTGACCAGATCATTGTCGCCGGTCAGCACCTTGACCGTGATGCCCGCCTTTTGCAGATCGGCAATCGCCGGGCCTGCGGTTTCCTTGGGCGGATCGAGGAAGGCGGTAAAGCCGATCAGCGTCAGATCGCGCTCGTCCTCCACTGAATATTGCCCCTCGGCCAGCGCGGGCATGGTGCGGCAGGCAATGGCCAGCACGCGGAAGCCGTCGCGGTTCAGCCCTTCGGCCACGGCATGGATCGCTTCGGCCTGCGGCCCGGCAAAGGACATCACCTCCTCGCCCTTGCGGAATTGGGTGCAGATGCCCAGCACCTCCTCGACCGCCCCCTTGCAGACCAGCAGCGCCTCGCCCTCCGGGCGGCGCACCACCACTGAAACGCGGCGGCGCACGAAATCGAACGGCAATTCGTCCAGCTTGGCATAATCGCCCGCCGAGATCGGATGCTCTTCCTGCCCCCCATGTTCGAGGATCGCCTCGTCCATCAGATTGCGTAGGCCACTCTCAAACCGGCTGTTGAGCCAGGCATAGGCCAGCACATCGCGATTATCGCGGCCTTCAACATCCAGATGGAGCTTCAGCACCACCCGGTCCTGCGTCAGCGTGCCGGTCTTGTCGGTGCAAAGCACATCCATCGCGCCGAAATTCTGGATCGCGTTCAAGCGTTTGACGATGGCCCGCTTGCGCGACATGGCAATCGCCCCGCGCGCCAGATTCATCGTCACCACCATCGGCAGCATTTCGGGCGCCAGCCCCACCGCCACCGCCACGGCAAAGAACAAAGCCTCCAGCCAGTTATGCTTGGTCACGCCATTGATGATGAACACCAAAGGCACCAGCACCGCCATGAAACGCAGCATCAGCGCGACAAACTGGTTCAGTCCGCGATCAAAACTGCTGGTGGTGTCGGCGCCGGTGATCTGTTTGGCCACTTCGCCGAAATAGGTGGCGCGGCCGGTTTTCAGGATGATCCCCTCGGCAAAACCGCTGACCACGCTCGATCCCATGAAGCACAGGTTGGGCGCATCGAAGGGGGCCGCGGCATCGGCATCGGGCGAACTGCGCTTTTCCACCGGCATCGCCTCGCCGGTCAGCGAGCTTTCGTTGACATGCAGGTCATGCGCGCTGAGCAAACGCAGATCCGCCGGGATCAGATCGCCCGCCGCCAGACGCACGATATCGCCCGGCACCAGCACTTCGAGCGGCATTTCGGCAAAATCGGGCGTGGCGCGCTTCACGCTGGCATGGACCTGCACCATGCGCTTCAGCCGCGCGGCGGCCATGCTCGAACGATGCTCCTGAACATAGCCCAGCCCCACGCTGAGCAGCACCATGATGGCAATGACAATGGCCGAGCGATAATCCGAAAGCGCCCATGACGTCACCGCCAGCCCCAGCAGCAACCCGTTGAGCGGGGTCATCAACCGGCGCAGGATCTCGCGCAGGACCGAGAGGCGGACATCATCGGCAATCCGGTTGGGGCCGATGATGTCCAGCTTCTCCTGCGCCGCCTGCTCTGTCAGCCCGCCCGACGAACTGTCGAAATGGCGATAGAGCGCCGCTTCGTCCATTCTTGCCAGATCAAGCAGCCCATCGGTCATACGCTCGGCCTTTTCGCATGTTGCGCGTGCAGCGCTACGCCAGCATCCGTTTGGCCGCAATCACTTATCGCGGTGAACTAGCGACTGGCCTCGCTCAATGTCTTCATGGTCTTGAGCGCCTCGCCAAAGCGCTGCACCCGCTTTTCACGGCGCTCCTTGATGCCCGCCTCATCGCCTGCGCCCTTGTCCAGATAAAGGATCGAATAGACGAGGCGCGAGGTCGTTTTCGACACCGGCACCACCGCCAGATTGCCGTGATAGAAGCCTTGCCCCTCGACCATGCCGTCGGGCATCGCATAAGTATAGGACAGGTCAGTCCGCCCGACGATCACCTCGATGATCCGGCCATTGTTGAGATCACGCACCGCGCCCACCTCGCCATCCTTGCCCGCAACCAAGCGGCAGGGCGTATGCAGCCATTCGCCAATATCGCAAAACTTGCCGATCCGCGCCCAGACCTGCGCGGCCGGACGGGCGACATCCTGTTCGAGATGGATGGTCTGATAGGCGGGAGCCTGCGCCATTGCCGGGCTGCCCCACGCCGCCAGACCAGCCGCCATCGCCAAAGCATATGCCTTCATCATCGATCTCTCCTGTTTGTTTTTCCGCGTCAAAGCTGTTGCGATGCGCGCACGGCGGAATTAATGCTGGGCTTATCGGGATAAAGCAACCTCCCGGTCAGGCGTCAGCCCAAGTGTTGCCTTCTCCGGCCTGCCTTTGCGGGCGGAAAGGTATTGGACGCAAGATGACGGCCTCATCTCAACATCCCGATTTCTCCGAATTGCTGCGCGTATCGGCGCGCATCGGCTGCCTCAGTTTTGGCGGGCCTGCGGGGCAAATTGCGCTGATGCACCGCGAACTGGTCGAGGAACGCGGCTGGATCACCGAGGATCAATATCTCCACGCCCTCAACTTCTGCCACCTGTTGCCGGGGCCGGAGGCGCAGCAACTGGCGATCTGGATCGGATGGAAATTGCACGGCATTCGCGGAGGGCTGGCGGCGGGGCTGCTGTTTGTCATTCCCGGCGCGCTGGTCATTCTGGCGCTCTCGATGCTCTATGGCGCGGCGGCGCATCTGGCGTGGTTTGCCGCGCTGTTTCTGGGGATCAAGGCGGCGGTGCTGGCGATTGTGGTGCAGGCCGTGCTGCGCCTTGCTGGCCGCGCTTTGGGGACGCCGTTTCGTAAACTTGCGGCGGTCTTATCCTTCGTTGCATTGTTCCTGTTCAATGCGCCCTTTCCGCTGGTGGTGATCGGGGCGGGGGCGATCGGCTGGATCGCGGCGCGCTGGCGCCCGGCGCTGCTGGGGCTGAAGGGCGAGGCGGGATCGCCCCCCGATACGCCGCGCCCCTGGGGTTACAGTGTTCGCGCGGTGCTGATCGGCGCGCTGGCATGGGCCGCGCCGATGGTGGCGGTTTTCGCGCTGTTAGGCCGCGATCATGTGCTGTGGCGGGTGGGGGTGTTTTTCTCCAAGCTGGCGGTCGTCACCTTTGGCGGGGCCTATGCGGTGCTGGCCTATATGGCGCAGCAGGCGGTTTCGGCGCAGCACTGGCTGACCGCCGCTGAAATGGCCGATGGGCTGGGGCTGGCCGAAACGACGCCGGGGCCGCTGATTATGGTCACGCAATTTGTCGGCTATCTGGCTGCGTTCCGCACGCCTGCTCCCTTCACGCCGCTGGTGGCCGGATTGCTGGGGGCGGGGTTGACGACATGGGTGACGTTTGCGCCCTGCTTCCTCTGGGTCTTTGCGCTGGCCCCGTGGATCGAGCGGCTGGAGCGCGCCCAATTGCTCAAAGGCGCGCTGGCGCTGGTGACGTCCGCAATTGTGGGCGTGATCGCCAATCTCTCGGCATGGTTCGCGCTTCAGGTGCTGTTTCATGACCTGCGCCCGGTCTGGCCCGGTTTCAGCCTGCCCGTTCCGGCCAGTTTCGATTGGCGGGCGGGTCTGATCGCTGCGCTATCGGCATGGGCGGTGATTGGGCGTAAATGGAATGTTATCCCCGTTCTGGCCGCTGCCGCCGCTGGCGGCTGGTTGCTCTCGCATATCTCGTGAAAGGAGTTTGACCATGACTGACATCTCCCGCCGTAACGCGCTGGGCAGCATTGCGCTGGGCATGGCCGCCGCCGCCGCGCCCATCGAGGCCAGCGCGCAGAGCGCGACCCCCGCGCCCGCCTTTGCCGGTGGACATCAGCCCAAACCGCTGGGCTTTGATGCGACCAAACTGACCGGCCTGTCGGAAAAGCTGATCCGGTCGCATTGGGAAAACAATTATCAGGGCTCGGTTAAAGCGCTCAACATGGTTGAGGGCCGCCTTGCCGCCGCGATGGCCGACAAGGATCTGCCCCCGGTCATCTATGGCGATCTAAAACGCGAGGAATTGCACCGTACCGGCTCGGTCATCCTGCATGAACTCTATTTCGAACAATTGGGCGGCGATGGACAGGCCAAGGGCGCGATCCGCGAGGCTCTGGCCAAAAGCCATGGCGGTTTCGAGGCTTGGGAGGCTGAATTCCGCCGCACCGCCATGGCGCTTGCCGGAGGGTCGGGCTGGTGCATTCTGGCCTGGAACCAATATACGAAATCTCTTCATAATTACTGGGCATGGGACCACACCAACGGGCCGGTGACGGGCACGCCGCTTCTGGTGCTGGACATGTATGAGCACGCCTTTGCCATCGATTATGGCGCGGCGGCGGCCAAATATGTCGATGCCTTCATGCATAATATCGACTGGGGCGTGGTGGATGCGCGCTATCGCAAAGCGGTCGGAAATTGATGTACTAAATAGTACACTTATCGTGGCGGCTAAGGAGAAACAGGTTTGGGCACGGGCAGGGTGGCGATGGCGATCCGCCCCGCCTGAAACGAGCCGAGCCACAATTCGCGCCCCATGATTGCGGCGGCGGACAGGCCGTTGAAGTGCTTGCGCGGGGTGCCATAGGCGATGGTGGCGATCCGCCCCTGCGCCAGATCGACCTCGCCCACGATCCAGCCGCGCGGACAGAGCATCGGGTCGGCCACGCCATCCACCACCTTGCGCAGGCCCCCGCAGGCCGGTTCGTCATAACGCATCCCGGCCAGCAGCAGGCGTCCGGCGGTCCAATGGATATTGTCGGGCATGAAGTCAGGGGCGACGATGCGCCGCACCGGCCCGTGCGGATCGTTCCGGTCAAACACCTCTACGGCGTGTCGGCCAAAGGCGATGGTGTAGAAATGGCGTTCGTCGGGGTCGCTTTCGATGCCATTGTTGCCGGGCAGGGCGGTGCCGGGCATCTCGTGGAAGGCCGGTTCGCCCGGGCGCCATGACCATACCGCGCCTGTGTCGCGGCCCAGCACGAAATCGGCGATGGTGGTGCCCGGCCGGGTCAGTACAGTGGCCAAAATCTGCCCGTCTGCAAAGCTGGTGACGCTGTTGCCGACCTGTCCTGTAGGCATGGGGATGCAGCCGCGCCATAGAAGTCTAGGGCGGTCTGCGGCGGCGTTGATCTCAAAGACCTCGACCGATTCCCGTCCGCCATGATTGACTACCAGCAGGCGCCAGCGATCGCGCCCGATGGCGCGCAGGTTAAGCCCGCGATCATTGAGCAACGCGGCATCGGGCGGGCCGGGGCAATGGGGATAGGCAGCGGTATCGGGGGCGATCTGATCGGGCGAACCCTTATACCAGAATTCCATGCTGCGCGCCGCCGAATCGATCAGTTTCAGCCCGGCCCCTTTGGCAAAGCCGCTGGCGATCAGCCAGCGTGTGCCGGGCAGGGCGAGTATGTCCTCGGGCCTTTCGGCGCCGCAGACATAGGCCAGTTCCTCATCCGGGGCGCAGGCGTCCGGGGCGGCCTGCGCGGCGCGGGCGGGCAGGGGGGCGCCGGTGAAAAAGACGACGCATAACAGCGCGGTGACCATGGCGAGCGCGGCATTGGGGCGTCTTAATTTTGTGGGCATCTGACCGTTCTCCAGCGCGGCGCTCGTGTGTCTTTGCGATCACATCTTTTAGGTAACGAAACGGTTAGTTTCATATTTCATTGACCTTGGCCAGAGCCTTTTCTATCCGGCCCTCAACGCTTCAAAGAGCGCGAACGGGAGGGGTGCCAGATGTCATACGCCAGAAAGAGTCTCATTGTGTCCGCCAGCCTGATCGGCCTTTCGGCGGGCTTCTGCACGCCCGCGATGGCGGCCGACGATGCGGCAAAGGCACAGGAAATCGTCGTTACCGGATCGCTCATCAAGCGGCCCAACAACACCGCCGTCAGCCCCATCGTTTCGGTGGGCGAGGCAACGATCAAGGAATCGGGCGCCGCCACGCTGCAGGACGCGCTCAATCAGGTGCCCAGCTTTACCGTGGGCGGCAATGCGGCCACCGGCGGTCAGGGCGGTGGCGGCCGCGCCTCGATCAACCTTCACGGGCTTGGGACCAACCGCAACCTCGTGCTGCTCGACGGCCACCGTCTGCCGGTGTCGGACATCAACGGCAATGTCGATGTCAACATCCTGCCCGATGCGATCATTTCCAGCGTCGATGCGATCACCGGGGGCGCCTCGGCGGTCTATGGTTCGGATGCCATGTCGGGCGTGGTCAATTTCAAGACTATCCGCAATTTCGAAGGCATCAAGGCCGACATCATGAACTCGATCAGCCAGCAGGGCGACGCGTTCAAGTTCAATGCTTCGCTGGCGCTGGGCACCAAGTTCGCCGATGATCGCGGCCATCTGATCGCCGCCTTCAGCTATGCCAAGCAGGACCCGGTTGCGAACAATTCGCGCTCCTTCTTCATGGACAAGGTGCCCTCGTCCTATATCGGCACCGGCACCTATGTGCCCAGCGCCAGCAACCAACCCAATCCGGCCGTGGTTCAGGGCATCTTTGCCGGCTATGGCGTGACCAGCCTGCCGGCGAATTATCAACTGGCCAATCTTGGCTTCAACAATGACGGCACGCTGTTCGTCCAGAACGGAGCGCAGAACTACAAGGGCGCCAACGGCACCAACGGCTATGCGCTGGTGGGCAACAATGTGCGTATGCCGGTGGGCCAGCAGGGCAATCTGCTCAACGCGCTGGACCGCAAGACTGCCTTTATCAAGGGCGATTTCGAGCTGACTCCCAGCCTGACCGCCTATGGCCAGTTCATGTTCGTCGATCTGTCGGTCAACACCAACAGCGGCGGCAGCCTGACCCAGTTCCCCACGCTGACCACCATTCCGGTTTCCAACCCCTTCATCCCGAGCGATCTGCGCACGATCCTTGCCTCGCGCGCCAATCCGACGGCCAATTTCAACTGGAACGCGCGCTATGTGGGTGTTCCATGGAAGAACTGGGACGAAAACTATCAGGTCCAGCAATATCTGGCCGGTTTGAAGGGCCAGATCGGCGGCGGCTGGAGCTTTGATGTTTACGCATCCTATGATCAGTCGATCCACAATCAGATCATGCACAATGCCGTGCTGAAAAGCCGGGTGCAGACTTTGCTGAACGCGGCCGATGGCGGCAATTCGATTTGCGCGGGCGGTTTCAATCCATTTGGCGATGCCAATGCGCGCTCGCTCTCGGCGGCCTGCCGCACCTATATCACCAAGGATACGTTCAGCCAGGAACGCCTGAGCCAGACGCAGGTTCAGGGCCAGGTCAACGGCTCGTTGTTTGATCTGGGCGCGGGCCCGGCGCAGATCGCGCTGGTGGCCGATTATCGCCGCAACACCTATTCCTTCACCCCCGACACCGACATGACGGCGCTGAGCGGATGGGCGCCGGGGGCCAATGTCGAAGGCTTTACCGCCACCATCGGCGTGCCGAAAAAGGCGATTTCGGTGAAGGAATTTGCCGCCCAGATCGACATCCCCCTGCTGGCCGACAAGCCTTGGGCGCAGGAACTGGCGGTGGGCGCGGCCGGGCGTATTTCCGATTATTCGGTCACCGGTTCGGTCAAATCCTATGAGGCCGATGCGCGCTGGCGCCCGCTGCGCAACCTGCTGGTGCGCGGTTCGTATCAGCGCGCGGTGCGTGCGCCCAACATCGGCGAACTGTTCTCGCCGCCCTCGGGCTCGCAGTTGGTCATCGGCACGCCGCCCTCTTCGCTCGGCGATCCTTGCGATGTGCGTTCGACGGCGCGCACCGGGGCCAATGGCGCGCAGGTCGCCACGCTCTGCGCCGCGCAGGGTGTGCCTTCGGCGCTGCTCTCGAGCTATCAGTTCCCCACCACCGCGACCGGCCAGACCGTGGCGGGCAATTCGGGTGTGACACCCGAAACCGCCGATACCTATAATATCGGCATCGTGCTCAACTCGCCGTTCCAGAGTGGGCCGCTCTCGGAACTTTCGCTGTCGGTCGATTATTACAACATCAACATCAAGAACGTGATTTCCTCGGTTCCGGGCCTGACCGTGCTGTCGAAATGCTACAATCTGGACGGCTCGAACCCCGGCTATGCGACCAATAACCCCTATTGCCAGTTGATTTCGCGTGACAGTTCGACCGGTCAATTGCTGACTGTTTCGACGCCTTATCTCAATCTGGGCGCGGTCAAGACCGATGGCATCGAGGCCCAGATCCATTGGGGCATGCGCGCCTCGAAGCTGGGCGCGGGCGGCAAGGTCTATATCGACACCGCGATCGGCTGGCTCCATGCCTATAAGGTGCAATTGCTGCCGGGCGCCGCTTTCCTCGATTACACCGGCGTCAGCGTCGGCGGGTCGAACCCCGGATCGGTGCCGCCGCGCGCCACGCCGGAATGGCGCGCCCTGACCACCTTCGGCATCAAGAATGACGTGTTCGGCGCGGGCCTGCGCTGGCGCTATCAGAGCGGGATGAAGGACACGAGCGCGGTGCTGACCCCTGCCAACACGCAGGTGGGCGTGGGTGTTTACCAGTTGTGGGACCTGTTCGGCTCGGTCAAGGTCAACCGGAACTTTGAACTGCGCGCGGGCGTGAACAACCTTTTCGACAAGAGCCTGCCCTATGTCGCCAGCTCGCAGAACGGCACGGATACGGCGCTTTATGACGCCATCGGGCGTTCGTTCTACATCGGCCTGAAACTGGCCATGTGATGATGAGGGCCGGGGCGTGATGCGCCCCGGCCCTGTTATTTGATCCTACCGTCGCCGGGCCAGCGCGCGCAGCGCGACCCCGGCGCAGATATAGGCGGCAAAGATCACCATGGCCATCGGCCGTGCCGTGCCGTCATGAAACGCCCCGGCAATCGCCGCGCCCAGCGCGCCGCCGCCAAATTGCATGAAGCCCACCAGCGCCGAGATCGACCCGGCCCTTTGCGGATCGCGGGCCAGCGCGCCGGCAATCGCATTGGCCTGGGTAAAACCGATCATCGCCACCATGAAAAACAGCGGGATGGTGATCCCCAGCAGCCCGCCAAACCCGGTAACCGCATCGGCTAGCAGCACGGCCGAGGCCGTCATGCTGCCCAGATTGGCCCAGCGCAGGATCGTGTCATAGCTGATCCGCGCCAGCAGGCGGCGGTTGATCCAGTTGGTGGTCACCAGCCCCAGTCCGTTGGTGGCGATCACCCAGCCATAGGTCTGCGGCGAGAGGTGAAAGCCGGTGACCAGCACATCGGGCGAAATCGCCAGATAGGTCAGCAGGCCCATGTGCGAAAAACCGGCGGTCAGCGCATAGGCCATCACCTGCGCCTCGCCCAGAATGGCGCGATAGGCGCCAAACGGGGATTCGCTGCGCGCCTGCGCGGCGGTCTGTTCCGAGCGCGTTTCGGGCAGGCCGAAGAAAGTGGCCACCGCCACGCTCGCGCCAAACAGCGTCAGTAGCCAGAAGATCAACCGCCATGTGCCAAGCAGCAGCAGCCAACTGCCGATCAGCGGGGCGATGATCGGGGCGATGCTCATCACCAGCAGGAGGAGCGAGAAGACCTGCGCGCTTTCCTGCGGGGTGAAGCGATCACGCACCGAGGCGCGCGAAACGACCAGCCCGGCGCAGCCGCCAAAGGCCTGAACAAAGCGCGCGGCGATCAGCACCGGGATAGTGGGCGCCAGTGCCGCGCAGGCCCCCGCGCCGACATAAAGCACCAGCCCGCCCAGCAAGGGCATCCGCCGCCCGATCCGGTCGGACAGCGGCCCATGCACCAATTGCCCGAAACACAGGCCCGCAAAGAAGGAGGCCACCGTCAGCGAGGCCTGCGCCGCATTGCCCCCCAGATCGCGCGCCATCACCGGCAACGCGGGCAGATACATGTCGATGGAAAGCGGGGCAAAGGCGCTGAGGCCAGCCAGCACCAGCAGCAGGCCAAAGGGAATATGCACAGGTTTGGCCGCGGTCATGACGTTCTTTCGTAAAAGCAATGCAGGCGGGGCCATCACCCCGCCTGCATCCTTGCCACAGGCCTGCCGTGTTTAACAGCGTCGTGGGCTTTAGAAGCCGAACAGCGCCTGTCGGGCGATCTTCTGCGCGCCCATCGCATCCTGACGGCTTTGCGCGGCGGCAAGCGCGTCCCAATCGAGGCGGTCGAGCGAGGCGTCGATATGTTTGAGGAAATCGATGGCCATATCGGCCGCCTCGACGCAATCCTCGCGGAAGGGGAACTGGTCGAGTTGCCAAACGCCTTCCCAGTTGTTCTTGCGCAAAGTGTAGAAGAATTCGAACAATTCGATGGGGTGGACCGTGCCCGCCACCATGTCGTCGTCCCAGGCGCGCAGATTGTCATTCACGTCCATGCCGAACAGGCGGCCATGGTCGATAGCCAATTGCGCCGAATCCGCCGGGCTTTCCCCGCCAAACAACGCATGGCCGAAATCGAGCAGCACGCCCACATTGGGCACGCCCATCGCCTCGATCCCCAGCAGCGTACGCGCCATCGAGCCATAGCTCATATGCACGCGCGGCTCGCGCGGCTTGTATTCGATGACGAATTTAAGGTCCGGGTTCTGGCTGGCCAGTTCGCAGATGCCCTCGATGGAATGGCGCCACAATTGCTTGTGATCGACCTGAAACGGATAATCCCAGCCGTCCTGACCCGGCCAGAGCTTGACATAGGAGGCGCCAAAGCGACGCACCAGATTGGCCGCATCATTGCACACTTCATTGGCACGGCGGCGGATGCCTGCGTCGGGGTTCGTAAAGGCGCCCTTGGAAAATTCGCGGTTATAGATTTCCGGCGTGATGCCGATCACCGACAGGTTGTTGCGCTTGAGTGCCACTTCGACTTCATCGACCGAGACATCCGCGCTCCACGGCGCATTGATGTCCACCACCGAGAGATCGCGCACTTGTCCTGCCAGATCGATCATCTCGATCAGCGACTTGGCCGGGCCATAGCCATCGGTGGCATAGCGGTCGACATAGGTGGCAAAGTGCCAGATACCGGCACCGAAGGTCAGCTTGCTCATCAGGATTCCCCGTTTGGATGGAATGGGTTATTTCAGCGCGAAATTGCTGAGCTGCGCGGCATTGGCGCGCGTGATCAGCAGGCAGTCCATAATCAGCTTTTCAGCCTGTCCGGTCTTGCCCTCGCGCAGATATTTGTCGGCCAGTTCGACCGCAAATTGCGCCTGACGCCATGCCGGCTGCAGCACCGTGGCTGCCGCCTTGCCGTCGGAAATCGCATCGCGCACATCGTTCGAGCCATCAAAGCCCACCACCGCGACATCGCCGCGCCCCGCGCCCTGCAAGGCGGCGATCGCGCCCATGGCCATCGTGTCATTGCCCGCGATCACGCCCTTGATTTCCGGGTGCGCCTGAAGGATCGACTGGACCTTGGTAAAGGCCTCGGACTGGCTCCAGTTGGCGCTTTGCCGCGCGGTCATGCGCAGGTCGGGATATTGGTCCAGCACCTCGTGAAAGCCCTTGGAGCGGATCGCGGCATTGGTGTCCGATTCCTTGCCGACCAGTTCGACATAGGGGCCTTTCTCGCCCATCGCCTGCGCAAAAGCCTGCGCGCCCAGCATCGCGCCCTGATAATTGTTCGAAACGATCTGCGCCGTGGCGATGCCGCGCGCGGCAATCTCGCGGTCGATCAGGAACACCGGGATGCCGACATTGCGGGCCTTCTGCACCGCTGCCACGCTGGATTGCGCGCCCGCATTGTCCAGAATGATGGCCGAGGCGTTGCGGGCAATGGCGGTGTCGATCAATTCGCTCTGCTTGAACGCATCATCGCCATGGGAAAATTTCAGCGTCTGATAACCCAGTTCGCGCGCCTTGGCCTCGGCCCCTGCGGCCTCCTGGCCAAAGAAGGGATTGTCGAGCGAGGGGGTGATGATGACCATCAGCCGGGCCTGTTTGGCATCATGCCCACATGCGCCCAGAGCGGCAAGCGCCAGCGCCATCAGCCCAATCCGTAACCCACCCGCTCGCAACCGTTTCATGCAATAATGACCTCTATACCCATGCGTTCAAAGCGGGCCTTGTCGTTGTCCGAAATGCCGCTGTCGGTGATCAGGGCGTGGATCATCGTGACCGGCCCGACCGATGAAAACGAACGCCGCCCGATTTTCGTGGAATCGACCAGCAGATAGACCTTTTCCGCGCTGGCGATCATCGCCCGCTTGATCGGCAGATCGCCCAGCGAGGGGATCGAGATGCCTTCCTCGACCGAAACGGCGGCGGCGGCCAAAAACAGGCGGCGCACGAACAGTCCGGCAAAGAACTCCGCCGATCCCTCGCCGCTGACCGAGAGGGTGGGGGCCTTGAACTGGCCGCCGGGCATATGCACGGTGATCGAGGGCTGGGCGCCCAGCATCAGCGCGATGTTCAACCCATTGGTGATGACCGTCAGATCGCGCCGCTCCAGCAGATGGGCGGCCACCTGCGTCGTGGTCGAGCCGGAATCGAGTGTGATCGTCTCGCCATCCTCGATCAGCGCCGCCGCCGCCGCGCCGATGCGGCTTTTCGCGTCCATATTCTCGTGATGCTGCAAAGCCATGGATCGGACCTGCTGTTGCACGGATTTCAGGAAAGCGCCGCCATGGACGCGCTCGACATGACCGTCGGCCTCAAGCCGTTCGAGATCCTGCCGAATGGTCACTTCCGACACGCCAAAGGCTTTGGACAATTCGCGCACGCGGGCGCTGCCTTCTTCGCGGATCCATTCCATGATTTCGGCGCGGCGGCCTTCGGCAAAGCGGGCCGTGCCGCCTTCGGACCGGCGCAGCGCCCCGCGCGGTTCGTCCTGATGGCCGCCTGCCTTCTTCGCCGCGCCTTTTTCGTTCGCCATAATCGTCAACCCAGCCTTTCCTGCAGACGGTCAAGAACCACCGCCGTCACAATGACGCCGCCTTTGATAACCATCTGCCAGAATTCGCTGATCCCCACCATGACCATTCCGTCGCCCAGCACGCCGATGACACAGGCGCCGATCAGCGTGCCGACAATCGTGCCGCGCCCGCCTGTCAGCGAGGCCCCGCCGAGCACCACGGCGGCAATGCCGTTGAGTTCGAAACTCTCGCCCGAGGCCGGATGGGCGGCAACCAGATCCGAGGCGATCAGCACGCCCACCAGCGCCGCCATGGCCCCGGAAATCGCATAGACCGCATATTTTACCTGATCGACCCGCACGCCCGAGAGCAGGGCGGCGCGCTCGCTGCCGCCCACGGCATAGACGCGGCGGCCAAAGGTGGTGGAGCCCGCCACAAAGGCCGCCCCCGCCGCAATCACCGCCAGCAGCCAAACCGGCGCCGGAATACCCAGCAACAGCCCCGCGCCGATCCGCGAAAAGCCCTCATTGCCCAGCGCCGGATTGCCGATCAGATTGGGAAAGGTCTCGCCATTCGACATCAGCATGGCCGCGCCGCGTGCCATATAGAGCGTGCCCAGCGTGGCGATAAAAGGCGCGACCTGAAACCGGTTGATGAGCAACCCGTTGAACAGCCCGATCCCTACGCCCACAAGCAGGACCAGCCCCACCACCGCCGGGACCGAGGGATAGACCACCACGCCCAGCGCCGTCAGCGGCAGGCCGTTGATGATCAACGCCCCCGCCACCATCCCGGCCAGCCCCGCAATCGACCCCACCGAAAGGTCGATGCCCCCGGTCAGGATCACGAAGGACATGCCGATCGCCAGAATGGCCACGATGGCAATATGTTTGAGCATGATCAGCGCATTGGCCACGGTCAGGAAATTGGGCGCCAGCACCGCGAAGATCGCCACCACCAGCACCAGCGCCAGCACCGTGCGGAATTTCAGCAGCAGGGTCATCGCATAATCCGAGCTAACTGCCTGACCTGCGCCGTTCATTGTCAATATCTTACCTTCTGTCATGCTGCTGCTGCCGCATTGGCGGCGCGGATCAGGCGCGCCTCGGTCGCCTCGGCCACCGGAATGTCGAGGGTGATGCGCCCCTTGGCGATGACGATGATCCTTTCGGCCACGGCCAGCGCTTCGAGCACATCGGAGGTGGAAAAGACCACGGCCAGCCCGTCGGCGGCCAGTTGGCGGATCGTGGCGAAAACTTCGCTGCGCGCGCCCACGTCAATGCCGCGCGTGGGTTCGTCCAGCAGCAGCGCTGCAGGGCCGGGCATCAGCGCCCGCCCGATCAGCGCCTTTTGCTGATTGCCGCCCGACAGCGCGGTGATCGCCGTGCGGGCCGAGGCGGTTTTTACCCCCAGCCGGGCGATCATCCGCCCCACCGCGCCCTGCTCGCTGGCGGCCCGGATCACGCCCTTTTTCGCAAAGCTGGCCAGATCGCTGACCGCCATGTTGCGGCCCACGTCCAGATTGGCGAACAGGCCCTGCGCCTTGCGATCCTCGGAAACGAAAAGCAAGCCGCGCTTGACCCTTTGCGCAATCGAAAGCCGGGTGATGTCCTCGCCTTTCAGCGTGATCGTGCCATCGCTTGCCGCGCGGGCGCCAAAGGCGACCTCCATCAATTCAGTGCGCCCAGAGCCCAGCAGCCCGTAAAGTGCGACAATGCCGCCCGCGCGCGCCTCCATCGAAATGTCGTGCAGCGCCGCCGAAGTCCGGTCGCGCCGGCGCGAAACGCCCGAAATCGCCAGAACCGTCTCGCCTTCCTCCGGCGCGGGGTCATTGGCGCGCTCCAGCCGCCCTTCCTCGCCCAGCATTGTCTCGATGATCCAGCCGACCGAGGCATCGGCCGCCTCGCTGCGCGCCACGATCCGTCCATCGCGCATCACCGTGATACTGTCACCCACGCGCAGCAATTCCTCCAGCCGGTGCGATATATAGACAATGCCCACGCCCGACCGTTTCAAATCGCCGATGACCTCGAAGAGCACCTCGACCTCGGCCTCGCTGAGCGCGGAGGTGGGTTCATCAAGGATCAGCACCCGGCATTCCTCGGCCAGCGCCTTGGCGATCTCGACGATCTGCTGCTCGCCGATGCTGAGCGTGGCCACGCGGCGGTCGGGGTCGATGTTTTGGCGCAAACGGGCCAGCAAGGCGCGCGCCTTTTGCCTTTCGCCGGAACGGTCGAGCAGGCCCTTTCGCGAGCCGAGCAGAAAGATGTTTTCCGCCACGCTGAGGTTGGGGCAGAGGTTCAATTCCTGATGCACCATGCCGATGCCGCGCGCCGCCGCATCGCGCGCGCCGTTCAGCCGCACCGCCTCGCCATCGACATGGACCTCGCCCTCGCTGGGCGTTTCGATGCCCGCCAGAATGCGCATCAGCGTCGATTTGCCCGCGCCATTCTCGCCGATCAACACGCTGACGCGGCCAGCCTCAACGGCAAAATCCACGCCATGCAGCGCGGTGACCCCGCCGTAGCGCTTTTTCACGCCGGAGGCCCGCATCAGCTCGGCCATCACGCGCCCGCCACGATGCGCACCGGCATCACCTGCCACACGCCATCTTCGGAACGCTGGCCCGCGCCCAGGAATTCCACCTTCATCCCCGGCTTCAATTGCTCGGCCACCGGGCGGACCTGCGCCATGGCACGCGCATTCAGGCCCCGCGATACGGCGGCATAGGCCAGTTGATCGGGCATATCGTTAAAGGCAAAAAACGGCTGACTGTCGCGCAGAGCGGTGGAAACGATCACCGGCCCCAGCATCAACTGGACCTCGCCCACGCCCGCGACATTGACCAGCACCGAACCCTGACGCGAGGCGCGGTCGATGGCGGCGATGATGCCTTCACCGCGAACGGCATGAGCGGCATTGTCATGCGGCGCCTGCACCAGAAGGATGGCCGATTTTTCCATTCCCGGCATCACGCGCGCATTCCATGCCTCCTTCACCGCCGCGTCGGCATCAAAGGCGCCGCTCTCGCGCATGTGGATCTGGCGCGCCTCCTCAAGGCTCAGCACTTTGCAGCCCGAAAGCGCAAGGCTGCCGGACAAGGCGGTCAGCGCGACTAACGCAAGCCGCCTGCCGCGCCGGGGCGCAAACTTATTGAAGGCCACGAAAATCCTCTCCTTGCGCTGATCGCAAATGTCTTGCCCCTTGCCTAACCGGATTGCGCTTCGCCTTCAAGAGGGTTGCGGAAGAAAAGAAAGAAAAAGAAAGAAGTCAAAAGTTGTGGGATTGCCCTTTGCCTTCGCTTGATATAGTCGGACCAGCGACAAGGAGAATTTTGCGAATGCCCGAATCTCGCCCCCGTCGCGGCCAAACTCTTGCCGAACGTGCCGCTTTTGTCCGTGAACAGGCCCGCTGGATACGCAAACGCGCGCTTCGCATAGTGTTTGAGGCGCGTCAGGGGCACCCCGGCGGCGACCTTTCGGCCACGGATGTGCTGGCTGCGCTTTATTTCGATGCGATGCGCTATGATCCGGCTGATCCGCGCTGGCAGGCACGCGACCGTTTCATCCTCTCCAAGGGCCATGCCACGGGCGCGCTTTACAGCACGCTGGCGCTGGCGGGCTTCTTTCCGCAGGAAGAGCTGACCACCTATATGCAGCCCCTCTCGCGGCTGAACGGGCATCCCAATCGCAACAAGATTCCGGGTGTTGAAACCAACACCGGCCCGTTGGGCCATGGGATGCCGGTGGCGGTGGGCATCGCCATTGCGGCGCAGATCGACAAGGCGGATTATCGCACCTTCATCATCACCGGCGATGGCGAATTGCAGGAAGGCAGCAATTGGGAAGCCGCGATGACCGCAGGCCACCGCAAATTGGCGAGCCTGACGCTGATCGTTGACCGCAACCGTCTGCAACAAGGCGCCGGGACTGAGGACACGGTGGGCCTCGACCCGCTGGACGACAAATTCCGCGCCTTTGGCTGGGATGTGGTCGAGGTGGACGGGCATGATATCGAGGCGCTTTTGCCGCTGCTCGACGGATCGACGCCGCATGACAGGCCGCTCTGCATCATCGCCAATACGGTGAAGGGCAAAGGCATTTCATTCATGGAAAACAAGGCGAGTTGGCACCATGGCGTGCCCAATGCCGAACAATACGAACAGGCGATGAAGGAACTGGACGCATGAGCAGCCCCGCAACCCAGAAATCCGGGCTGTTCGATTGCCGCGATGCCTATGTCAAAACGCTCGAAGCGCTGGGCGCGGCGGATGAACGCATCGTCGCCGTGGTCAATGACAGCGTGGGGTCGAGCAAGCTGGGCGGTTTTCGTGACAAATTCCCCGAGCGTCTGATCAATGTCGGCATCGCCGAACAGAATATGGTCGGCGTGGGCGCAGGGCTGGCCAATGGCGGCAAAGTGGCCTTTGTCAGCGGGGCTTCGTGCTTCCTGACCGGGCGTTCGCTTGAACAGGTGAAGGCGGATGTGGCCTATTCGCAAGCCAATGTGAAACTTTGCGGCATTTCGAGCGGCGTTGCCTATGGCGAACTCGGCCCCACGCATCACTCGATCGAGGATGTGGCATGGCTGCGCACGATGGGCGACATTACCGTCCTCGTCCCCGCCGACCCTTGGGAAACCGAGCAATGCATCCGCGCCGCCGCCGAAATGGACGGCCCGGTGTTCATCCGCATCAGCCGCATGGGTGTGCCCGCTCTGCCGCGTGCCGCGGACGCCAGCTTCACCATCGGCAAGGCCGACATCTTGCGCGAGGGCGGGGACGGCGCCATTCTGGCCAATGGCACAATGGTGTGCCGCGCGCTGGAGGCGGCCGAAACTTTGGCCGTCGAAGGCATTTCCGCGCGGGTGGTCAATATGTGTTCGATGTCGCCGATTGACGAGGACGCCATTCTGGCCGCCGCGCAGACCGGCGCGATTGTCACCGTCGAGGAGCATAGTGTACGCGGCGGTCTGGGCAGCGCGGTGGCCGAGATTGTGTCGCAGAACGCGCCCTGCCGGATGAAAATCCTTGGTTTTGCGGGTTTCCAGCCGACAGGGTCTGCCGAATTCCTGATGGAGCATTCCGGCCTGACCGCCACCAATATCGCGGCCAGCCTGCGCGGCTTGCTGGGGCGGTAAGCGGCTCGTGACGCGACCGGCGATCCTCGCTCTCGATTCCGGGACGACCAACACCAAGGCCATGCTGATCGCGCTCGACGGGGAAATCCTGTCGAGCGGGTCGGTGGCCAATGCCGTTTCCCACCCGCAACCGGGCTGGGCCGAGCAATCGGGCGAGGCCATTCTGGCCAGCGCCGATGCGGCCATTCGTCATGCCATCGCGAGGGCGCCCGATGCCGATATCCGCGCCATCGGCATTTCGAACCAGCGCGAATCCGCTCTGATCTGGGATGCGCAGACGGGAGCGGCGCTTGGCCCCTGCATCCTGTGGCAATGCCGCCGCACCGCGCCCTTCTGCGCCGCCCTGCGTGATGCGGGGCATGGCGAAAGAGTTGAGCAACTGAGCGGCCTTGGCCTCGACCCGCTGTTTTCGGCCGGCAAATGGCGATGGCTGATCGACCATGTCGATGGCGGCGCAGATCTGCGCGGCGGGACGGTCGATAGCTGGCTCTTGTGGCATATGACCGGCGGGGCCGTCCATGCGACCGACGCCAGCAATGCCTCGCGCACGCAATTGCTCAATCTGGACGATGGCGATTGGGATGAGGAGTTGCTGGGCCTGTTTGGCGTGCCGCGTGCGATCCTTCCCCGCGTGATGGCGTCCGATGCGCTGTTTGGCCATACGGCGGGCGGGTTTGGCGGCTTGCCCGAGGGCGTGGCGATCCATGCGATGATGGGCGATTCCCATGCCGCTCTGTTCGGCCATGCGATCGCCGCGCGCGGGCGGGTCAAGGTGACGCTGGGCACGGGTTCCTCGCTGATGTGCCCCACCGGCGCGCGGGCGCGTTCGGCCCATGGCCTGTCGGGCACGATTGCATGGCGGCGCGGCGGCGAGACGGTCTATGCGCTCGAAGGCAATATCACCGTTTCAGGCCATTCGGCGGCTTTTGGTGCGCAATTGCTGGGCCTTGGCGGGGCGCAGGAGCTGGCCGATCTGGCCGCGACGGTTCGGGATAGCGATGGGGTCTATGTCGTCCCCGCGCTGGCCGGATTAGGCGCGCCGCATTGGCAGGAGGACGCGCGCGGGATCATCTGCGGCCTCTCGCTCGGCTCGCGCCCGGCCCATGTCGCCTATGCCGTGCTGGAGGGCATCGCGCATCAGATCTGCGATCTGGTGGTCGCCATCGAGGCCGATCTGGGCGAGGATTTGCAGGCGATCTGCGTCGATGGCACGGCTGCGCGCAACGATCATCTGTTGCAGATGCTGGCCGACCTGTCGGCGCGCGCGGTCGAGCGGCCCTCGCAAACCGACCTGAGCGCGCTGGGCGCGGCCATGATGGCAGCGGCGGGTGCGGGGCTGCCCTTGTCCGACACGCTGATCGCCAGGGAGCACCATTTTGCCCCCACCATGGCCGGGGATGCGCGGGTTGCGTTGCGCGAGGGCTGGCGCAAGGCAGTGGCGCGGGCCTGTCTCTGACGGTCAGGGCGGGTCCAAATCTCCTGCCATAGAGATGTCATGAGGGATTCTCCGTCATGAGTGTCCGGTTATTTGCAAATTGCCCTTCCTTTCATTTCAGAAATTTTTGACCTGGCTTCTGCTTTGCAGCCTGTTTGGACGGAGTTAGGTTAGCTCACTATGTTTCATTTCAATAAATTTCGATATCACAGATCGATGAATGAAGCACAAACCCAAAGTATGCGCCAATTATTCAGAAAAATTGACTTTTCTGTGCCTTGAAGTAAGCTGCTTGCATCCGAAAAACGAAAAAAACGAAAGAGAGGCGGAGTGTGAGCATCGGTAAAGGCAGGGCGGCGACCATCGCCCGATTCACGAGCGTGTGGCTGATGGGTGCGACGGTAATCCTGACGCCCCATATGGCACAGGCAGCGGGCAAAAAGGCGCCCCCGCTCTATCTGGAAACGCCCGAGGGGCAAAAACCGCGCGTGGTCATCACCGC
This sequence comes from Novosphingobium sp. SG707, assembly GCF_012275515.1. Lineage (GTDB taxonomy): Bacteria > Pseudomonadota > Alphaproteobacteria > Sphingomonadales > Sphingomonadaceae > Novosphingobium. Next base: position 95,389 of record NZ_JAAZQL010000010.1, on the reverse strand, counting down.
CGATCCCGAGTTGGACGACAACAATTCGCTGATCCGCTATTTGCTCTACAGCACTGATTATCGCACCGAAGGGCTGGTCTATGCCAGCAGCCAGTTCCACTGGACCGGCGATGGCAAGGGCACGAAACTGTCGGTGCCGGGGCGCGAATATACGCGCATTCCCAATAATCCCTGCCCCTGCACCTCGTGGCGCTGGTCGCCCGATGAGAGGTTTATCGACGATGCGGTGGCCGCCTATGCCAAGGCCTATTCCAATCTGAAGGTTCACAACAAGGACTATCCGGCGCCGGAATTGCTAAAGTCAAAGATCCGCTGGGGCAATGTTCAATTCGATGGCGAGATGGACAAGGATACGCCCGGCTCCGATCTCATCAAGAAATTGCTGCTCGATGATGAAGAAGCGCCGATCTATTTGCACGCTTGGGGCGGGGGCAGCACGATTGCGCGCGCGCTCAAATCGATCGAGGATCAGTATAAGGGCACCAAACAATGGGCGGCAATCCGCGCCAAGGTGGTCCGCAAGGCGATCCTGCATTTTTCGGGCGATCAGGACGACACTTATGTCAAATATATCAAGCCCAATTGGTCCGATTTGCGCTACCGCCAACTGGGCGGTGGGCTGATGCTGGGCTATAATGCGCAGACGTCGGTCAGCCTGGATGACGCGGCCTATTTCACCGCCGAATGGATGGAAAAGAACATCACCAGCCGTGGCCCGCTGGGCGCGCGCGAGCGCGTCTGGGGCGATGGGAAGCAGATGGTGAAGGGTGATATTTTTGATTTCTTTGGCTTCTCCGGCAAGACGGCCGACGAGCTGCGCAAGGAAGGCTATATTGTCTGGACCCCGCTGCGCGGCAAGGGCGAATTTCTGGGCGAGGGGGATACTGATACTTTCCTCAATCTGGTGAATAACGGTTTGCGCGGCTATCGCGGCAACAGTTTCGGCGGTTGGGGTGGTTATGCGAAGGCCGATCCCACCCATGGCGGCTTTGGTTCGGCCGATTTTGCCGCGATGATGGCCAGCGCGCAACGCGCAGAGCGCAAGCGGGCGCCGACCCATCCCTTCCTTGCTGCGGCCCAGCGCGATTGGGCCGCACGCTTCAAATGGGCGGTTACGCCGACCTATGCCGGGGCCAATCATAATCCCAGCGTCACCGTGGTGGGAGCGCATCAGATTGTGGCGAAACCAGGCCAAGTGCTGAAATTCTCGACAAAATCCAGCGATCCCGATGGCAACAAAATCGCCTTCAAATGGTGGAACTGGAAAGAGGCGGGAACCTATAAAGGCGATCTGGCCGTGACCGCCGAGGCGGACGGGCGCGCCAGCCTGACCGTTCCGGCCGATGCGAAGCCGGGCGACACGTTCCAGATCATCGTCGAGGCCAGCGATGTCCGACCCGAGCCGCTCTCTCATTATGACAAGATTTTGATTTCCATCGCCAAATAAGCCGCAAAAGAAGATGCCAGGCCGATCAGGGCCTGGCATCTCATCATGGGGGCGCCTTGCCAGGAGAGGAGACTTTACGCCGACATGAATTTGCGAATGTCGCCGTGGGGATCGCTTTCGACCCGGCTTTCCAGATTGAAGATCATCGTCTGGCGCCGCGCCAGATCATAAGGCGGCCATGCGGGAATCGCAGCGGTCTGCGGATTGCCGGTCTTGGCAAAGGCGACCCATGCCGGATGCATCTGCGCCGACATGCGCACCGGTTCCGGACCATTGCCGACGAAATCGCGGATATTGTCATAGGTGCCGAAAACATAGGACAATTCAGTCGCATGGCCCGCCTTTAACCGCCCGCCCAGCGTCGGCAATTCGCGGTCCATCCGATACATCCAGACCGGCGCGCCCTGCCGCGATTTGCGCTCGGCCAGCGTGACCGAGTTGATCCAGAACATCCGCGCGCCATTGAGCGCGACGATCAGATCGCCCGGCGAATATCCCGGATGGGCCGCGCGCAGCGCCGAAGCAAGCCCGGCGGCATTCTTGGGATAGGCCTTGCGCACGGCCGCCTCGAAATCGGCATCGGTTGCGGTGGCCAGCGTCTTGTCGCCCAGCGCGAACATCGTGCCCTCATCCTTGTTTGTGCCGATAATCAAAGGGATATTGGCCGCCATCGCCGCCGCTTCGGGTGCAAAGGGGCCGCGCGGCAATTCCTTGCCATCGACGCTGGGGTTGAAGCCGCCCATCAGAAAGCCGCCCGCATCGCTCTTGGCCACGGCATCGATCGCGGCCTGCTGCGATTGAAAGATCTTCTGCGTGTCGACCGCCGCCAGCCCGGCCACATCGCCCGCCTTGACCCCCAGCGCATCGGTCAGCGCCCCACCCAAGCCTTGCGCATATTTGCGGGGCGTTGCGTCCAATCCGGCGCCGCTCTGGATAATCGCCTTGTGATACAGGTCCTTGGCTGATGGCATGCCCAGCAAAAGCGAGACTTTCATTCCGCCGCCGCTTTCGCCGAAGATCGTGACATTATCCGGATCGCCGCCAAACAGCGCGATATTGGCGCGCACCCATTGCAGCGCCGCGACAATATCGAGCATCCCGGCCAACCCCGAGGAGGCGTAATCCGGCCCCCAGCTTTCAGGAAGCTGCGTATAGCCAAAGACGTTGAGGCGATGGTTGAGCGAGACCAGCACGATGCCGTCGCGCGCGAAATGGTCGCCCCAATAGGTCGGCCGCCCCGCCGCCCCGCTCGAAAATCCGCCGCCATGCAGCCAGACCATCACCGGTTTCCTGCCGGTCAGCGCGGGGGTCCAGACATTGAGGAACAGGCAGTCCTCGCTGTGTTGTTCGTCAAAAGGCATGTCATTTTGCCCATCGCTCTGGATCGCGGCGGCGCCGAATTGCGTGGCATCGGCCACTTGCGTCCATTTCTGCACCGGCTGGGGCGGGCGAAAGCGCAGCGCTCCGACCGGCGGCGCGGCATAGCGCATGCCCTTGAACGCCTGAACCCCGCCCCATTCGAAACGCCCGCGCACGGGGCCGTTGCTGGTCTGCACGATGTCGGTGGCCGCGCCCACATTGCCCGCATAGGCGCGCGTGGCCACCAAAGCGCCGGTGGCGGTCACCGATCCAAGCAAGGCGCGCCGCGTCATCCCGGAATTGACTTTCATACATGCTCTCCGCTGTTCAAAATTATCATTCTTTCGCTTTACGCCGTAAATACGAAAATTATCGAAAGTCGTCAATTGTCAAACGCAGGGCCGTCTGTTAGGGACTGCGCATGCGTCCGATAGAGCGCACATAATGTTCCGCCGCCATTGAGCATAAAAACAGAGCGGATGGGTTGAAAATAGAGGGGATTTCTGATGAAAAAAATCGAAGCCAAGCGTAAAATAATGGGCTCGGTTAGCGCGCTGACCCTGATTCTGGCCGGTTCGGAGGCGGCTCTGGCACAAACGGGTGCGCAAGCGGCGGATAAGCAGGCCGATAGCGCAACCACCAAGAACGCCGAAATCATCGTGACCGGCACACTGCTGCGCGGCATCGCGCCGGTGGGCACCAATGTGCTCAGCGTGGGTCAGGCCGATGTGGTGGCGATCGGGGCCAAGACCTCGAACGACCTGCTGGCCAATATTCCCCAGATCAGCAATTTCAACGCCATCCCCACCGGCACGGCCGGTTTCGGCCAGCCTATCGTGCAGACCAACCTGCGCGGCCTTGGCGCCTCGGGCGGCACGACGACGCTGACGCTCATCAACGGCCACCGCGTGGTGGGTCAGGGCATCCTGCAGACCTATGTCGATCCCCAGATCATCCCCCCCGGCCTCATTGAGCGCGTGGAAGTTATCCCCGACGGCGGCTCGTCGATCTATGGTTCCGATGCGATCGGTGGCGTCATCAACTTTATCACGCGCAAGCGTATGAACGGGGTTGAGGCGACCGCACGCTACGGCTTTGCCGATGGCTATAACACGGCCGACGCTAATGTAACGGCGGGCAAGGACTGGGGCAGCGGATCGCTGATGCTGTCCTATGCCTATGCCTGGCACAACAATATTCAGGGTTACGAGCGCAGCTACGTCACCCAGAATTTCAACGGCTTTGGCGGCGCGGACAATCGCAGCATGGCCTGTACGCCGGGCAATGTCCGCATCGGCAGCACCTATTACCCGATGCCCGGCACGACGGCGGGCGCCCCCAACAAGTGCAGCACCACCGATTACGCCGACATCTATCCGCGCGAAACGCGCCACTCGGTCTATGCCGTGCTGGACCAGCAACTGACCGACCACTTGAAGGCCAATATCACCGCCTATTATTCGCGCCGTGATACGGTAAACATGGAAGCCACCCTCTCGGGCAGCGGCACGATCACCAACGCCAATCCCTATTTCCGCCAGATTGGCACGGAAACCAGCCAGACGGTCTTCTTCAATTTCGAACCCGTTTTCGGCAAGGGCGTGGCCAGCCCTTCGCGCTTTGATTCATGGGGCATCACCCCCACGTTCGAGGCCGATCTTGGCCATGGCTGGCATTTGCGCGGAATGGCCAATTACGGCCACAGCTATAACAACACGATCCAGAACGCCGCCAATGCGGGCAATATCGTCGCCGCTCTGGCCGGGACGACTACGGCCACCGCGCTTAACCCCTATAATCTGAGCGCGACCGATGCCGGCGTGCTGGCCTCGATCCGCGATTACAGCAACAATTCGGTGGCTAAACAGGATCTGGCCGAAACGCGCCTTGTGGCCGATGGCAGCCTGTTCAATCTGCCGGGCGGCGATGTGCGCTTGGCCGTGGGCGGGGAATTTCATTACGAAAAGATCGCGGCCAATATCCGCTTTGGTTCTTCGGCGGCGCCTTTCCGCAATGCTTCGGCTGCCGCGCGTCAGGTTGCCTCGGTCTTTGGCGAAGTCTTCGTTCCCATCGTGGGCAGCGCCAACGCGGTGCCGGGCATTGCCGCGCTCGATCTGACGGGCTCGGTGCGTTATGACAGCTATGACGATGTGGGCGGCACGACCAACCCCAAGATCGGCTTCAACTACAAGCCGGTCGGCTGGGTCACGGTGCGCGGCAATTACGGGACCTCGTTCCACGCGCCCAGCCTTGCCGATACGGTGGGTTCGGTGGACTCGCGCATTTCGTTCACCACGGCCATCGGTTATGCGGGCGGGCGGCCGATCATCTGGATTTCGGGCGGCAACCCTAACCTGAAGCCGGAAAAGGCGCGCACATGGTCGCTGGGCGCGGATATCAAGCCGCCGGTGCTGCCGGGCCTGACCCTGAGCGGGACCTATTACAACATCGACTTCTCCGACATCATCAGCGTGAACTCGGGCGGTTTCGGCAGCGCGGCCTGGTATAATGATCCGCTCAACGCGCCCTTCTTCATCACCAATCCCACCCAAGCTCAGGTCACCAGCTTTTCGGGCGGGGTCAAGCCGGACAACTTCCCCTCGCTGGGCTTCCTTTATGCCAATTACGGCACGCCCTATGCGATCCTCGACCTGCGCCGCTATAACCGTGGTCGGTTGAAGCAGGACGGCATCGACTTCAACGCCCAGTATCAGCGCCCGACCAGCTTCGGCTCGATCTCGCTCAGCTTTGGCGGCACCTATACGCTGCATCGCCGGTCCAGTCCGTCGAGCAATGGCGTCTATACCGAATTGCTGGACAATGGCGTGGGTCGTTTCAACTTTACCGCAGCGGCGGGCGCCACCGTCGGACCGGTCACGGGCCGGGTCCAGTTGACGCATAGCGGCGGCTATCCGATCATGTTCGACGCCACGCAGACCATGGTCAAGTCCTTCGACACGGTGAACATGTATTGGGGGCTGGACCTGAACAAGATCGGGCTGAAGCAATCGGCGATGCTGACGCTCAACGTCGACAATCTGTTTGACCAGAACCCGCCCTATCGCACCTCGGGCAGCGGCTATGCCAATGGCTCGACGCTGGGCCGCACGATCACGCTGGGGATCCGCACCAAGTTCTGATGAAAAGGGAATGCCGCAACCGCCATCGCGCGGTTGCGGCATCGCTCTTTATTGGCCGTTCCACTGCGTCAAAGTGCGGAAATAGGCCAGCGTATCCTCCAGCGCGTCATTCCCCTTGGCCGACCCCATTTCGGGAAAGAAGCTGAGCTTCACAATGACCGTGCGCGTGGCCGGGTGAACATAGATGAACTGCCCCTGCAGCCCCAGCGCGGTATAGGCCCCGGTGTCATCCAGCCGCCAGATCTGAAAACCATAGCCCGCCCGCGCCATCGGATTGGTCACTGAGGGCGGCGGAGGCGGCGCGGCGGGATCGGCATTGTTGGTCATGGTGGTGGCCTGTTCGACCCATGCGGCGGGCACGATCTGGCGCCCGTTGAACCGCCCCTTGTCCAGCATCATCGCGCCAAAGCGGGCAAAATCGCGCAAAGTGGCATTATAACCCATGCCGTTGAGTTCGCGCCCCACGCCCGGTCCGCCATCGGCAATCCAGAAGCCATGCGCCTGCGCTCCCATCGGTTGCCACAGATATTGCGCCATGAAATCGGCCAGCGGCCGCTTGGTCGCGCGCTCCAGCACCCAGCCCAGCACCGAAGTGTCGAGCGTGGAATAGTTGAAACGGCTGCCGGGCGCGAATTTGCGCTTCAGGCGCGGGGCCATGTCGGCAAAGCGTTCCTTGTTGGCGACGATAGCGTTCAGAAAGATCTGCGCAGCGACACTGGGCGTCGCGCCGAAATCATAGCGCTCCTCATAATCCACGCCCGAGCGCATCTGGAGCAATTGCCGGATCGTCACGCCGTCATAGCCCGAGCCTTTCAGTTCAGGGACATAGGCGACCGCCGGATCGTCGATCGAGCGGATCGCGCCTTGGCCCACCGCAATGCCCACCAGCATCGAGGTGAAGGTCTTGGCCATGGAAAAGGAGATGAAATGCGTGTCCGCATCGGTGTTGTTGCGATAGCTTTCATGCAGCACCTTGCCGTCGCGCATCACCAGCAGGGCCGAAGTATAGGTCAGATCCTCCCACGCATCCTCGCTCATCACCTTGCCGCGAATGGTGGCGGGCGGCAGGGCGGTATCGGTGCGGGCGAGCGGGGCGACCGGCCCGGAACGCGTCACCACGCGGGTCTGGAACAGCTGATCCATATTATGGAAGGTCAGCATATTCTCGGGCGCTTCGAGCATATGCATCCGCGCGGCGGCCAACGCAGGCGGCACCGATCCATCGGGCAACACATGGGGCGGGGCGGTTTGCGCCCAAAGCGATGGCGCGGCCATGGCCAGCATGAGCGCAAGAGACAGGCGGATCGGAGAAACCATGGGTCGACCTTTGCAAAAGTGATGCTGCTGGATGGGGCATTCGCCCGACCGGTGCATCCCCCGTTTGGTATATCCTATATCATAAAGCGCCCCCTTGCGCCCGCCACGGATCCGCCGATGCGGCGCACCAGTTCGGATTGGCGCCCCGCGCCCGTCTTGGCCAGCACGCGTTTGAGATGCAGCCGCGCGGTGCCTTCGGCAATGCCGCGCGCGGCGGCAAATTCGCTGACGCTGCCCCCGGCGGCAAGGCAGGAGGCCAGCGCAGCCTCGGTGAGGGTGATGCCAAAGAGCATCGCGAGATCTTCGGGTGCATAATGCACCGCGTCTTCGGGGCGGGCGATGGTCAGCAGCAGCAGATCGCGCGGCGGGCCGGAGCGCCCCGGCATGGGCGCAAAGGGACTGGCGCGCAGGTGCAGCGCGGGTTGGTCTATGCCGCCCATCGCCATGACGCCGCGATCCGCGCGCCCCTCGATCAGCGCGGTCAGGCCTTCGTGATCTGCGCGATCCACCGCAGCCAGATGCCCATGGCGCAGACGCAGCCTGTCCCCTTGCGCCAGCATTGTCCGCGCGGGCGCATTGCACCAATGCAGGCGCAGATCGCGGTCGCAGGCCAGCATCGCCGTGCCGGTCGCATCATGGGCCTGCGCCAGCCATTCGGCCTTGGCCTCGGCCGCGCTCATCCGCATCCACAGCCTTGCGGCCTGCTGCATATGGGGCGCCATCCGCGTCAGCATGGCCTCTTCGCGGGGATCCATATCGCGCCGGTCATCGGCATTGCGGTGAAAGATCAGTGTGAAGCGATGGTCCTTGTCCAGCCTGTGGCTCATCCAGAAGGCCGGCCCCAGTCCGCAGCGCGCCAGCCCGTCGGACAATTGGCGGCGGTCCTGCGAGGAATAGGCAAGGCTGCGCGCGTCGCTCAGGATCTCCATTTCGGGCATGGGCCCGATGGGACGGCTGAAGCGCGGGTTGGCGGGGGTGTTGGCCCAGGAATCATGCAGGCGGCCATGGCGCTCGGAATGGCTGTCGCGCGTGCCCCAGACCGGCAAGGCCCGGCCGCCCCGCGCGGCGACCAGCAATTGCGCGGCCACGCATTCAACCTGAAAATCGCGGCGCAACAGATCCATCAGCGCGACCCAGCGCCCCGGTTCCTCGATCGCGCCATAGAGCGCGCCGATCCATTGATCGCTGATTGCCGCCATGATTGCGCTCCCCCGCCTTTAACCCATCTGGAGCGCAGGATATCCTATCGCGCCCGAACGGCAAGCGGGGCCTTTGCGGCGTCGCCGGTCTAAGTCCCCGCCACAGCCTTGCGGAACAGGGATCGGACCAGTCGATCCTCCAGCACCCGCCCGATCAGATAGAGCGCCACGAAGATTCCGGCAAAGACATAGGCCGGGGTGGGCGAGGGCTTCTTGCTCTTGGGGCCTTCCTCGTCGCCGTCATCGCCGTCGGGCTTGTCCGGGGCAGGCGCGCCCAGCGCCTTGTCGATGGGGTTCATCGGCGAGACGGCCTCTTTTGCGGCGGGCTTGGGCTTGGGCTTGGCCTTTGCAGGCGGGCCGGCGGTGTGGGCGGGGCCGTGAGCGGCGGGTTTCTGAAAGTCGTTGATGGTGATGATCGCCTGCGCAAAGCCGAGAAACAGCAGCGGCGCGAGGAAGCAGTAGAGCAAAGCGCGGCTGATCAGATCATAGCGCAGCACCGAATTTTCCACCCTCAGCACGCCGCTGTCGAACACTGACATCTTGTCCTGCGCCGCCGCGTCCTTTTTGCGGAAGGTCAGCGTGTCCTGATAGCGGTCATAGCTGGTGCCGGTCTGGCGGAAAAGCGGGGCCAGAAGGTCAAAGGCCTCCTCGCCCGATTGCTCCGCGGGCAGGGCGACTTCGCCGCGAATATGCCAGATCCAGTCGATGTAACGCAGCATGGAGGGCTTTTCCTGCGCCGATCCGGCGTAATCATGATGGTGCGCAGCGACAGTTCCACTCATTCGGCAGGCTCCGTCATGGGCGCCGGGGCGCTGCGGCCGTATTTTTCCTTCATCGTCTTCCAACCCTCTGTGAAGGGATAGGTCATCTGTTCGCGGATCGACATGCGGCGCCCGCCTTCCAGCCCCAGCAATTCGGCCTCGCCATCGACGCAGGTGCCGAACATGCGGTCGATGAAAATATAGGAACCGGCGTAATTGCTGCGCGTGGCCTCGAAATCCTGCGAATGGTGCAGGCTGTGATGCTCGGTCGTGTTGAACAGGAAGCGCCACCAGCGGGGCGAATTGAAGCGGACATTGATGTGCTGATACGTGCCGATAGCCAGTCCAAAGGCCCCCGCCATCAGCGCCGCGCGCGGCAGGAAATCGAAAAAGCCGCCCACGCCCAGCCCGATCAGGAACAGTTCCACCGGATTGCCGACCGCGCCTTTGTTGATATTGAGCTGGGTGATGTAATGATGCACCGAATGGGGCAGCCAGAGCGGATACCAATTGTGCATCCCCCGGTGCATCCAATATTGCCCGAAATCGAAGATGAACGAGATCAGGAAGGCCTGTACCAGCAGCGGCAGGCCGGTGAACCAGGTGGCCTTGTCCCAATGCATCGCGTGCTGGATCGCCTTGATCATCACGCCGCTGCCGATGAAACTGTTCATGATGCGGATCAGCGTATAGCCGAGGCCGACATAGAACAGGTCGGTGGCCAGCTCTTTCCACGTCAGACGCCAACTGGCGAAACGCGGATTGACCCATTCAAGCGCCAGCAGCAACACCTTGAAACCAATGCCTATATAGATCGCGGTCGAGGCCTTGGCGATGGAATTGGGCGCATAGAACCAGAAGGCCAGCATCGCAAAGAGCATGGTCGGCTGAAACCAGGTGAAGATGAATTGTTTGATCGGACCGCCCTCGACGCGGGGAATGTTTTCCCAGCCGATGGTGACGGGCGCTTCGGCCCCAATGATCCGCTTGCCTACGAGAACGCCGTTCATCTTGTCTCTACCCGAGTCCAGCCTGCAGGAGGGTAAAGTGCCTGAAATTCTGGACAGGCGTCATACGTCATCGGGCGTATAAGCCATGATAAAGAATCGCGCACGCGCGCGCTGGAGTTTCTCGCGGCCCGGGCCTAGGCTTGCCGTCACAGGGATCGCGGCAAGGAACGGGCGAATGGATCAGGGCGCGGCGGCGCGACAGGCTTTGCGGCGGGGCGACTGGGCAATGGCGCAGCGGCTGGCGGCGGGGTTGATGGTGCGCTCGCCCGCCGAGGGTCAGTTCGTGCTGGGCGTGGCGGCGGCCTCGACAGGGCGGGCGGTTGAGGCGCTGGCCTATTTCCAGCAGGCCGTGATGGGCGAACCCCCAGAGGCATCACGGGGCGGCGAATATCGCGCCCAGCTCGCCCGTATGCTCAGCCTGTTGCGCCGCGATGGCGAGGCCGCACAGGTTCTGCGCGAGGCCGAACAGAACCTGCCACAGGATGCCCTCAGCCTCGATACGCTGGGCTGCGTCTATGCGCGGCTGGGGCGGCATGAGGCGGCCTTGCCCCATTTTCTGGCCGCCGTTGCGCGCGAGCCTGACAATCGCGAATATCGCTATAATCAGGCCGTGACGCTCAATTTCCTGGGCCGGGTGGATGAAGCGGAGGCGGCGCTGGAGGCTTTGATCGCGCTGGCTCCCGATGATGCCCGCGCGCATCACCTGCTGGCCTCGCTGCGCAAGCAAAGCGTGGGGCGCAACCATATCCCGCGATTGGAAACCGCCTATGCCGGGGCGAAACCGGGGCGTGACCGGCTGCTGACCGGCTATGCGCTGGCCAAGGAACTAGAGGATATCGGCGAGGAGGCGCGCGGCTTTGCGACGCTTTGCGCGGTCAATGCCGCGCACAGGCGCGATCTGCCCTACGACCCCGCGCATGACACCGCCAATTTTCAGGCCATGCAGGACGGATGGCCCGCCATGGCCGAGCCGAGAGACGCGCCGCCCGATGCGCCCGTTTTCATCATCGGCATGCCGCGCACGGGCACGACTCTGGTCGACCGCATCCTGTCCTCGCATCCCGATCTGGAAAGCGCGGGCGAATTGCAGGCGATGCCGCTGGCGGTGAAGGCCATGGCGGGCACGGGCGGGCGCAATGTGCTGGACCCGGAAACGGCGCTGGCGGCGGCGCGGGGGGATATGGCGGCGCTGGGGCGCGATTATCTGCGGCGGGCGGGGCATCATCTGCGCGGCGATGCGCCTCGTTTCATCGACAAATTTCCCGGCAATTTCCATTACGCGGGTTTCATCGCGCGGGCCTTGCCCAAGGCGCGCATCGTCTGTCTGCGGCGCCATCCGATGGATACGGTGCTGGCCAATTTCCGCAATTTGTTCGCCATTTCCTCGCGTTACTATGACTACAGCTATGACCTGCTGGACATCGCCGCCTATTATGCGGGCTTTGATCGGCTGATGGCTTTCTGGCGTCATGTGCTGCCGGGGCGCGTGATGGAACTGGCCTATGAGGATCTGGTGAGCGATCAGGAGGGGCAGACCCGCGCCCTGCTGGCCCATTGCGGGCTGGAATGGGATGCGCGATGCCTGTCTTTTCAGGACAATGCCGCCCCGGTTGCCACACCCAGCGCGGCGCAGGTGCGCAGGCCCATGTATCGCGACTCGGTGGCGCGCTGGCGGCGGCATGAAGAGGCGCTGGCCCCGGTGCGCGCCTATTTTGAAAGCTTGGGGATCGCGGTGGACTGATCGGCCTACGCCATATCGCGCATGTTTGGGGCAGGCGATGGGGCGCATTATGGCACGATGGATCTTGCGTTTCGCCTTGGTGTGATGGTGCTGGCCGCCGGTTTGGGGTCGGGGGCCATGGCCGCGCCTGCCGCCACCACGCATCTGGTGACATGCGGGGATCAGACCTGCCTGATGGTCAACGGATATCGCCAACAGCGCGAGGAAGCCGTGGCGATCAACGGGCATCGCGTGGCGGTCGAAGGCGGGCGGAACTGGCGCCTGCGCCTGCCTGTCGCCACCTTGCGCGCATGGTCTGCGCCCTATGCCCGCAGTCTTGCCATTGCCACGGGCGAGAGCGCCGAGCGCGAGGTCAGCCTGCCCATCGGCCTGTTGGGCCATACCGATCTGGCCGCACTGGAGGTGCGCGTCCGTTAATCGCTTTGTTGTCAAACCCTGCCAATGCGCCTATGAATTTAGGACGGTCGCCAAAAGAGCGGCCCCAAAAAATTGCGCAGGAGTGGATGATGAAGATTGTATTCGCGGCTCTGGCCGCCGTCTCGCTTGCCGCCGGGGCTTCGGCGGCGCAGGCCGGGACCCCCGGCGAAAACCCCTTGGCCAGAGACAGCGCGGTGCTGCACCTCAACGGTCTGGACCTTGCCACTGTGGCCGGGCAGCAGCGTCTGGCGATCCGGCTGGATCAGGCGGCAGCAGCCGTTTGCGGCGACCGGCTTGCCGGTGTGCATCTGGCGCTTGAGGAACAGTCTCGCGCCTGCCGCGCCGGGGTCGTGGCCGATGTCCGCGCCCAGATCGAGCGCCGACAGGCCGCCGCTGCCAGCCCGGTCAAGCTGGCCTCGGCCCGATAAGGGGTGGGGTGGAGCCTGCGCTCCACCCGCTTATTGCCCGATCTTGGCCGGATCGGCCCAGAAAGACAGCGTGTGCTTGTCATGCGCGGTGGTCCACACGCCTATCGGCGCATAACGCAGGCCCCCGCTGCCCGCCAGCGGCCCGACGCGGGCGCGGATGACCAGCGTCTTGGGATCAATCACCACAAAGGTCTGATCCTCGGTGCTGCGCAGCCAGACCTTGCCGCCGCCGGTGTCGATATCGCCATATTTCAGCACCTCGCCCACTTTGACTCGCCCTGACACCTCGCCGGTGGCCGGATCGATGCGTGCCACCGTGCCGTCGCCCTGTTCCTGAACCCACACCCCGCCTTCGCCTGCGGCAAGGAAGCCGGGCTGTTTGCCCAGCGGCGTGGTTTTCGTCACGCTGTTGGTGGCCGGATCAATGCGCTGGATCAGATTGCCCTTGGCGCTGACCGCCCAAAGCGCGTTGAAGCCGAAGGCAAGGTAATAGGCGCCCGGCTCGGTGGGGATGGTGGCGATGACCTTGTTTGTTTTGGCGTCGATCCGCTTGATCTCGCCCTTGGCATCGCTGGCCACCCAGATCGAGCCGGCGCCCGCCGCCACGTTCAACTCGCCCTCCTTGCCATTGGCAAGGCCGGTGGGGATGCTGGCAATCACCTTGGCCTTGTGCAGGCTGACGCGCTTGACCACGCCTTCCTTGCAATCGGCAAACCACAGCGAACCATGGGCGATGCTCATCCCACCGCAGGGGCGCGGACTGGGCACTTCGGCCAGCTTCTTTTGCGCGGACCAATGTTCGACCCGGCCCCGGTTGGTGGTCCACACGGTCGCGCCATCCACCGCGATGAAATCGGCAAAACCGGGGACGGGGATGACCTTCTCCACCGGCTCGGCCAGAGCGGGCGTGGCGATCAGGGCGGCAAGCAGCAAAGCTTTCATGAGCGTCTCCCCTCAGGCGCGCGAGGCGATATAGGCGCGCCAGCCACCCAGATCGGTGATGTCGGTGGCCCCCACAATCGCGCGCGGTTCGGCCACGAAACCCTTGACGCTGCTGCCATCGGCCAGCGTCACCGTGCCGATGGCCAGCGGCGCGGGGACCTCGACCACGAAACTGCCAAACTCGGCCACGCCCAGTTCATAGACCTCAACCTTGATCGGCGCGCCTTCTTCGGCATGGATCAGTGCGGGCTTGGGCGGCACGCTGTCGGCCATGGCATAGAGCCGGTAATTGGGCGCGGTTTCAAAGGCTCCGACGAAGGCGGCATCGCGGCTGGTCAATTGCCAGTGGAGCGGCATATCCTTGAGATGGGCGCCGACAACGGCCAGTTTCACGGTCTGCATTTTCGCCTCCAGATCGAGGGGTGGAATGGGGGGAAGAGCGGCGGCATCGAGATAGGCATCGGCCACATCCAGCAGCGCCCGATCGCAATCGGCGGGCCCGATCAGCGTGATGCCAAAGCCTGTGCCATTGTGGCGTGCGCCCGCCGGAACCGCCAGAGCGGCCATATCCAGCAGGTTCACGAAATTGGTATAGGCGCCAAGGTTGCTGTTGAGCGCGATGGGCGCGGCGGCCAATTCGGCCACGCGATAGGTTGTCCCGGTGGTGGGAAAGGCGAGAATGTCGACCTCTTCCCACATCTGATCGGCATGGCGTTTCAGCGCGGCGAGGCGATAGATCCCCTGCCACAGCTCCACCGCGCCGATGTTGAGGCCCGGTTCGACCACGGCGCGCACGGTGGGGTCGATGGCATCGGGATTGTCGGCCAGCAGGCCCGCGATGGCGGCGCTGCGCTCGGCCACCCATGGGCCGCCATAGAGCAATTGCGCGGCCTCCTGCAGCGGGGCCATGTCGATCTCGACGATCCGGCCCTGTGCGGAAAGTGCTTCGAGCGCGCGATCGTAGAGATACTCGCTCTTCGCATCGCCAAAAAACAGTCGTTGGTCGCGGCGCGGAACCCCGATGGTCCGCGCCGCGCGGGGGCGGTCGGCCAAGGGTTTGGAATAGGGATCACTGGCATCGAAACCGGCGACCACCCCGTCCACCAGCCGGGCATCCGCCGTATCATCGGTAAAGACCGTGATGCAATCCAAGGTGCGGCAGGCCGGGACAAGGCCCGAAGTGCTCCACCGCCCCTTGGTGGGCTTAAAGCCGATCAGATGGTTGAAGGCGGCGGGCACCCGGCCGGACCCTGCCGTATCCGTACCCAGCGCAAAGGCCACCAACCCGGCCGCCACCGCCACCGAGGAACCCGAACTCGACCCCCCGCTGACATAGGCCAGATTATAGGCGTTGCGGGGGATGCCATAGGGGCTGCGGGTGCCGACAAGGCCGGTGGCGAATTGGTCGAGGTTGGTCTTGCCGATGCAGATCGCGCCCGCCGCCAGCAGGCGTTCGACCACCGGGGCCGAAGCGGCGGGTCGGTAGGCAAAGGCCGGGCAGGCGGCGGTGGTTTCAAACCCCGCCACATCGATATTGTCCTTTACCGCAAAGGGCACGCCGGCAAGGGGCAGATCCTCGCCCGCCGCCAGGCGCGCGTCGATGGCGGCGGCGGCGGCCAACAGCGTTTCGGGCGATGCCCGGCTGATCCAGATCTGCGGCTGGATGGCGTCATAGGCGGCGAGGCGGGCGAGCACCTCGCGCGCCACCTCCACCGCGCTGGTTTGCCCGCTGCGGATGGCGGCGGCGATCTTGGTGGCGGATTGACGGTTCATGCGTGCCTCCGCAGCGCCAGCATCGGCGCGCCCGGTTGCAGGGATTGCTTTTCGGCCATGTAGAGCGCGGCGATCGTGCCGCTGCCCGGACTTTCGATCGGGCATTCCATCTTCATGGTTTCGAGGACCGCGATGGTTTCGCCCGCGCTGACCTCATCGCCTGCTGCCACCAGCAGTTTCCATACGCTGCCGCCAAAGGGCGCCTCAATTAGCTCGCTGCCTTCTGGCAGGGTGATGTCGGCGGTTTGGGGGGCGTCCTCCTCGTTCAGGCTGGAAACCCGATCGAACTCGCCCTTGCGCTGCCAATCCTCGCGTTCCTCGGCAAAGGCGGCCTCGCGCCTTGCCTCGAATTCGGCGATGCCTTGCGCATTGTCGGCAAGGAAAGCGCGGTAATCGGCGAGGCGGAATTGCGAGGGCTCGACACGGATCGCACGCCGCCCGGATGGAAAATCGCGCCGCCATTCGGCCAGTTCTTCCGCGCTGACGGGATAGAAGCGGATCTGGTCGAAGAAGCGCAGCAGCCAGGGCTTGTTCTCGATGAAATCCTGCGTCTGGCGATAGGTGTTCCACACCTGAATGGTGCGGCCAAAGAGCTGGTATCCGCCCGGCCCCTCCATGCCATAGATGCACATATAGGCCCCGCCGATGCCCACGACATTGGGCGGCGTCCATGTGCGCGCAGGGTTATATTTTGTGGTGACAAGGCGGTGGCGCGGATCGACGGGCGTTGCCACCGGAGCGCCGAGATAAACATCGCCAAGGCCCATCACCAGATAATTGGCTTCGAAGATCAGGTTCTCGACAGCGGCGGCATCGGGCAGGCCGTTGACGCGGCGGATGAATTCGATGTTGTCCGGACACCATGGCGCATCGTCACGCACCGCGCCCATGTATTTCTCGATGGTCTCGATGGTCGCCGGATCGCGCCAACTGAGCGGGAGATGGACGATGCGGCTGGGAATCGTGAAATCGGCCAGATCGCCCAGCCTCTCCTCAGCCTCGATCAGCAGGGAAAGGGCCGATTTCTGGTCGATCACCGCGCCGTCGAAATGCAGTTGCAGCGAGCGGATGCCGGGCACGATGTCGATGATGCCGGGGGCGTTCATCCGCTCCAGCTCTGTCATCAGCGCATGGACGCGGATGCGCAATTCGATGTCCAGCGTGATCGGGCCATATTCGACGAGGATGTTGCGGTCGCCCTGCTGGCGATAGGTGGTGCGGGGGCGGCCTGATGCTGCCGGTGTCTCGGCCAGAAGAGGTGAGAGCGCCTCGATGGCGCGGGCGGGGGTATTGGCCATGGCCGTGCCGGTGGAGAGCAAGGCCTGCTGCGCGGCGTCGGCCTTGGCGGCGTCCTCAATGCTGACCGGCACGAAGCGCAAAGTGTCGCCCGCCGCCAGTTGGCCGATCTTCCACCTGTCCGCCGCGATCACCACGAAGGGACAGACGAAACCGCCCAGCGAGGGACCGTCCGGGCCAAGGATGATCGGCATGTCGCCGGTGAAATCCACCGCGCCGATGGCATAGGGATTATCGTGGATGTTTGAGGGGTGCAGCCCCGCCTCGCCGCCGTCCTTGCGCGCCCATTGCGGTTTGGGGCCGACAAGGCGCACGCCGGTGCGGTTGCTGTTGTAATGGACCTGCCATGAGGCGGCGATGATGGTGTCAATGTCGGAGGGCGTGAAGAAATCGGGCGCGCCATGCGGGCCATAGAGGACGCGGATCGCCCATTCCCCCGGCAATTCGGGCGGCGCGGCGGAGGGCAGGGGTGCTGACATGGGTTCATCGCCAAGGTGGATCGTATCGCCCGCCATCAATCGGCGCGCGGCATGGCCGCCAAATTGGCCCAGTTCAAAAGTGCTGCGGCTGCCCAGATAGGGCGCGAGGTCAAAGCCGCCCGCAAACAGGATATAGCCGCGCATCCCGCCGCCGCGCGCGCGGCCCATGGCGAGGGTCTGGCCTGCGGCGACCGCGATGGGTTGGCCGCGCTCGATGGGGGCGCCATCCAGCGCGGCGCCGAAATCCGCGCCCATCAGGCAGATCGTGGCGGGTGCGGTAAAGCTGAGCGTCGGGCCGGTGTTGGTGACTTCCAGCCCCGCCGTGCCCTCGGCATTGCCGATCAGGCGATTGCCCAGACGGAAGCTTTGATCATCCATCGGGCCGGAGGGGGGCACGCCCACCGCCCACAGCTTTTGCCGTCCCGGCCAGTCCTGCACGGTAGTAGCCGTGCCGCCGGAGATCACGCGGATCGCGCGGGGGCGGAAATCGACCTGATCGAGCGCGCGGGTGGATACCTCGCCGCTGGTGAAGGCGGGCAGGCGCACCACATCGCGCAGCCAGCGCAGGTTCGTTTCGATCCCATCGACGCGGGTGGCGGCCAGCGCGGTCTGCATCGCGGCCACGGCCTCCGCGCGCGTGGGCGCATGGACGATCAGTTTCGCCAGCATCGGGTCATACCAGACGCTGACCTCGGTGCCCGCCATGACCCATGTTTCGGCACGGATATTGTCGGGGAAGGTGACGGCGGTCAGCGTGCCCGAGGTGGGGCGATAATCGAGGCCGGGGTCTTCGGCATAGAGGCGGACCTGAATGGAATGGCCCTTGGGTTCGGGCGTGGGCGCGTCGAGGAAGCTGTAATCGCCGCTTGCGCCCCGGATCATCCATTCGACCAGATCGATGCCCATCACCTCCTCGGTGACGCCATGTTCGACCTGAAGGCGGGTGTTCATTTCTAGGAAGAAGAAGCTCTGGCGGTCGGCATCATAGAGGAATTCGACCGTGCCCGCCGAGCGGTAATTCGCCGCCTGACCAAGGCGGATGGCCGAGGCGATGAGGTCGGCGCGGACATGGGCGGGCAGCAGGGGGGCGGGGGCTTCCTCCAGCACTTTTTGGTTGCGGCGTTGCAAGGAGCAGTCGCGCTCACCCAGCGCCATGATGCGGCCCTGCCCATCGCCGAAGATCTGGACCTCGATATGGCGGGCGCGGCGGATATAGCTTTCGAGGAACACCCCGGCATCGCCGAAATTGCTCATGCCAAGGCGGGCCACGGCGGCAAAGCCTTCGCGCACGTCCTCGTCATTCTCGCAAATGCGCATGCCGATGCCGCCGCCGCCCGCCGTGGCTTTGAGCATGACTGGATAGCCGATCTGCGCTGCGGCTGTCAGAGCCTGCGCTTCATCGGTCAGCAGGTCCGAGCCGGGGGCCAGCGGCACATCATGCGCGGCGGCCAGCGCGCGGGCGCTGTGTTTGAGGCCAAAGCTGCGGATATTGTCGGGCGTGGGGCCGATAAAGACAATGTCTGCCGCCGCACATGCCTGCGCAAATTCGGTGCTTTCGGCCAGAAAGCCGTAGCCGGGGTGGATCGCCCCCGCGCCGGATTTCTGCGCCGCCGCGATGATCGCGGGGATGTTGAGATAGCTTTCGGAGGCCCTGCCTTCACCGATGCAGATGGCTTCGTCAGCCTGCGCCACATGGAGCGAAGCCTCGTCAGCCTGCGAATAGACCGCAACCGAGCGCAGGCCCATTTTGCGCAAAGTGCGGATGATACGGGTGGCGATCGCCCCGCGATTGGCGATCAGGACGGTGTCAAAGCTCATGCCGATACAATCATCCGAACGGGGGTGGGGTTAAAGGCGTTGCAGGGATTGTTGATCTGGGGGCAGTTTGAAACGACCACGATCACATCCATCTCCGCGCGCAGATCGACCGTCAGGCCGGGCGCGGAAATGCCGTCGACAATGCCCAGCGAGCCATCGGCTTCGACCGGAACGTTCATGAAGAAGTTGATGTTCGAGACGATATCGCGCTTGCCGCGCCCTTGGGTCAGATTGGCCTCAAGAAAATTTTCGACGCAGGCATGTTGCGATTTGGTGTGGTGGCCATAGCGCAAAGTATTGGATTCGCACGAGCATGCTCCACCGATCGTGTCGTGATATTCGACCGAGGTGGCAGCAATCGTCATCATCGCGCGGCCTTCGTTGGAACGCAGCACCGTGCCCTGATGCAGGAACAGATTGCCCTGTGCACTGACGGTATCCTGCATGCTGTAGCGCTCGGCGTCGTCCTCGGCGCTGTAGAGCAGGAAATCAACCGCCTGATTGCCTTCCAGATCGACAATGCGCAGGGTCTGGCCCGCGCGGATTGTGTGGAGCCAAGGCGCGCGGGCCGGGACGATGGCGTCATGGAGGATGGCGCCGGTAAGGCCAGCGGTGTGGGGATCTTGCGTCATGGTGCCTGTTCCTCGCTCAGCGACGGCAATAATCTTCGACGTTTTCAAAGGCGCGCAGGCCTTCGGGCGTCGCATTGCGGATGGGGTCCTCGGGCGGGGTGATCGGCCCGCGCCATGCGCTGGCGCGCAGGGGCGTGACCGAATATTCCGGGCGCGGGTCGAGGACATGGGGGCAGTTGGCGATGACCACAATCACCTCCATTTCCGCGCGCAGCACCACACTGCGGCCCGGCGCAAAGGGGCCGATGATAGGGGTGATCGTGCCGTCCTCTTCGATATGCGTGCCCTTGAACAGGTTGACGCAGGGGTGGACATCGCGGCGCGACAGACCATGCTTGGCCGCCCCCAGCAGGAAGCGGTCGCGCCCATTGGGGTGGGGGCCGCTGTTCGCCCCGTTGCCGTATTTGGCGGCATTGGTGGCCGCGTTCGATGTCCCGGCAAAGCAGTCATGCGTGCCCGCCTCATCACCCTCGATGCTCATCAGTACCCGGCCCATGTCGGAGAGCAGCAACTTGCCCTCGCCAAGATAGGCGTTCCACTGGACCTTGACCGTATCGGCCACGTTCAGCCGTTCGCTGGGCATTTGCGCGTTAAAGATCATCAGGCTGGCGCAGGCATCGCCCTGCGTGTCGATCAGGCGCAGGCGGGCGCCGCGCGGCAAATGGCGTGTGGCATAGCCGCCCGGCGCGATGGTTTCCTCCCAGAGGTGATCCTGCGGCGTGACGCCTGCGGGCAGGTCATCGGCATGCGGGGGCAGGATCGGCATGGATTCGACCACGGTGCCCGCCATGGCGCGGGCATGGTCGCGGGCGGCCAGAGGATTGGCCAGAGTGTTTGCGGGAATGTCTGTCATGCTGCCGCTCCCTTGCGTTGGGCTTGGTCGGATGCTGCGCCATCGGCATGAAGCGGGGGCAGCAGGGCGGTGGTGGTGACCAGTTCGAGCTGATGCACGCCGCGCACCCGGCGCAGCGCATCGCACAGATCCTTGAGGCGCACGGCAGGGCCTTGCACCAGCAGGACTTCAAGCGACTGGTCCTGTTCGAGAAAGACGTGTTGCGAGGAGATGACCTCGGTCAGGTAATCGGCCTGAGTCTGGGCCAGTTGGTGGCGCACCCGGCCCCGGTCGCCGCGATAGACCAGTGTGATGGTCCCTGCCAGCATCTCGTCGGGGCGAGTCAGGCTCTCATGCTTGGCCAGAGCGTGGCGGATCAGTTCGGCGATAAGCTGCGAGCGCGAGGGGAGTTCGCGCTCCTCGACCATCATGTCGAGCTTGCGCGAGAGTTCGGCGGGCAGGCTCATGCTGAGTCTGGCAAGGGTTGAGGGAGGGTTCATGCTTCCATCTCCTCGCGGTGGCCCGTTTCTTCTTCGCGCGGGCGAAGCGGCAGGTCATAGACCGCCGTGGCGCCAAAGCGGTGGGGAGCGTGGGGGTCGTGGCGGCGTTTATCCAGCGCCAGCACGCGGGTGCCGAGCGAGAAGGCCTCGCGGATATCATGGGTGACCATGATGATGGTCAGGCCAAATTCGCGCCACAATTGCGTGATGAGGCCGTGCATATCCGCGCGAATGCCGGGGTCGAGCGCGCCGAAGGGTTCATCCAGCAACAGGATGCGCGGGCGCTTGATGAGAGCCTGCGCAATGGCCAGACGCTGCTGCATCCCGCCCGACATTTGCGCAGGGTAAATGTGCAGATTGTCGCCAAGGCCCACGGCCTCCAGCATAGCGGTGGCCTCTGCGCGCGCTTTGGCGCGGGCCGCGCCGAACAGGCGGGCGAGCAGCGGCGAGCCTGCGCATTCCAGCCCGAACATCGTGTTTTGCAGGACCGTCAGATGCGGAAAGACCGAATAGCGCTGAAACACCACGCCGCGATCCGGCCCGCATTCAGGCGCCAGCGGCGCGCCGTCCAGCATGATCGTACCCCGCGTCGGGCTTTCCTGCCCCAGGATCACGCGCAGCAGGCTGCTCTTGCCCGCGCCCGAGGGGCCGATGATCGAAACGAAGGAGCCTGCGGCAATGTCCAGATCGACCTTTTCCAGAACGATCTTGTCGCCATATTCGACCCACAGGTCGCGCAAGGAGAGGAGCGTGCTCAATGGTTGGCTCCTTGTGCCCAGGGAAAGCAGCGGCGCAAGCCCCACGTCAGCGCGACATCCATCGCAATGGCCAGCAGCGCGATCCACGCCACATAGGGGATGATCACATCCATCGAGAGATAGCGCCGCACGAGGAAGATGCGGTAGCCAAGGCCGACATCCGAGGCGATGGCTTCCGACGAGATCAGAAACACCCAGGCCGGACCCAGCGCCAGACGCACCGCCTGAAACAGGCGCGGCAGGGCTTGGGGCAGGGCGACACGGATCAGGATCTGCCAGCTTCCCGCGCCCAACGTCTGGGCCTTGATGACCTGTTCGCGCGGCAGGGCGGCAACGTGCCCGGCAATATCGCGCAGCATCACCGGCGCGATGCCGATGGCGATCAGCGCCACCTTGGCCGTTTCGCCAAGGCCCAGCGCGATGAACAGGATCGGCAAGAGGGCAATCGGCGGGATCACCGCAATCGCCGTGACCAAAGGCCCCAGCACCGCGCGCACCGGCGGCAAAGCCCCCAGCAGCAGCCCCAGCACCAGCGCCACCAGCGTGGCAATCCCCAGTCCCAGACCCAACCGTTGCAGGCTGGCCAGCGTATCGGCCCAGAAGAGATACTGGCCCGAAAGCATGTCGCGCTCAAAGATCAGCGAGGACATTGCCTGTGCCATCCCGGAGGGCAGCGGCAGGATCTTGTCCGAAGGATTCTCCGCGTGGCGCCCGGCGGCGGCGAAAATATAGAGCAAAACCAGCAGCAGGATGGGAGCCGCGCCCCATAACAGCCTGTCGCTGCGCGAAATCTGACGGTTTACCCAGCGCATCGCGCGATCTCCCGCAGGGCTTAGAGTTTGCCGTCGGCGGCCATCGCCATATAGCTGGGGTCGAAGCGCAGCGTGACATGGGCCGGATCGCCCAGCACCTTGCCGCCCGGGAAGGACATGCCCACCGCATCGGCGCTGGCCGCGCCCTTGAACAGGCCCTTGGAGAAGCTGAAATCGCGCACGCGGGTCATGGTGGTGATCAGCGCGGGATCGGTCGTGGCTGCCACCGCCGCCTTGGGCTGGTCGTAGAGATAGGTCGTGGTGAGCTGGTTGTCGAAGACCTCAGGCGTAGAACCGGCCAGCTTGGCCATGGCCGCGCGCGCCGCTTTCCCTTGCGCATCCTGACGCTTCATCAGCGCAACCGTCTCATACCAGATCCCCGTCAACGCCTTGCCCAGATTGGGGTTGGCCTTGAGCGTGGCCGTGTCCACCACCAGCAGGTCAAGGATTTCGCCCGGAATATCGGCCGAGGTGAACACCGCCTTCACGCCGGGCTGGGCCTTCATCACCGCCAATTGCGGGTTCCATGTCACGGCGGCGGTGGCCTGCGGGCTGCCGAAAGTGCCCACGATATCGGCATCGGACGTGTTGATGGTTTTAACATCGCTCATCGCCATACCATGTTCGCCCAGCGCGCGCGCCAGCAGGTAATGCGAGACGGACAGTTCGACCAGATAGACCGAACGGCCCTTGATCGCGGCAATATTGTCCGCGCCTTTCAAAAGAACGCCGTCATTGCCGTTCGAATAATCGCCCACGATGATCGCGCTGGTATCCTTGCCGCCCGCGGCCGGAATGGTCAGCGCGTCCATATTGGCCACGGTCACGCCGTCGAATTTGCCCGCCGTGTACTGGTTGACCGATTCGACATAGTCATTGACCTGGGTGATATTGATCTTGATGCCGTATTTGTCTGCCCATTTCTTCACGATCCCGGCCTGCTGGGCATAGGGCCATGGCATCCATCCGGCATAGATCGACCAGCCGATGTTGAATTCTTTGCGCGCCTCGGGCGCCTTGGCCGCAGGTGAGCAGGAGGAGAGCAGCATGGTGCCCGCAAGCAGGGCGCCTGCCATGGCGGCGGCTTTTCCGGTCTTCCTGAACATGGCTTGCTTCCCCTTTGCGTTGCAGCAATTTCGCAGTCGAGAGGGAGGCTAGCGCATTATTACCAAACCCCATGTTCGTAATAATGCGCAGAGGGTGCAGGGCGAAAAGAGGGTAAACCCTGCGGGTCTCAAGGCGGGGCGAACAGGGCCAAAGCGGGCAGAAATGCTGGATTTGGCGCGATTCGGACCGACGGCGGACAGGGATAACAGGTGTTGCGATTCGGCCATAGTGGCGCGGCGGACCATCTGGAAAACAGCAGGCGGCGCCGGGGTTCAAAAAGCGGCGTCGGGTTGGGAAATCGCGGATTTCCGCAGTGCGGCAAGAAGCGATTTCATACTGAAACACCGCAGAAATATTACGCTTGACGGCTTAAGTAATATCCATAGCGTTATGAGAATGTCGGCAATGATGTTGCAACGCGGAAAAGCGCATCACCGACAGGCCAAGTTTGCATCGAATACTTGAGGGCAGGCCACAAGGTGGTCGCGTTGTCGTCGCCTTGTCGGGCGGCGAGGGAGAAATGCGTCCGATTGATCGGCATTTGACACAACAGGAGGCAAAGTGACCAGGAAATCGACCCGCAGAACATTGCTCGGCGCCACCATTCTGATGGGCGCCATGGCTCCGGTCTTGGCCTCTCCGGCCTTTGCCGAGGATGCTGATGCGCCGGGCAATGGCGGCGATATCGTGGTCACGGCCACGCGTCGCCAGACCACCTTGCAGGACGCGCCGATCAACATCAGCGCGCTGGGCTCTGATCAGCTGGCCAAGGCGCGGATCGACGATGTGAAGGCGCTGGCCTCCTTCACGCCGGGCATCACGGTCAATGACACCGGCCCCAAATCGACCGGCAACATCGTGATGCGCGGCATTTCATCCTCTGATTCCAGCGCCACGGGGTCGAATTACGAAACGGCCGTGGGTGTCTATCTGGGCGAGGTCCCGCTCTATCTCGATTTCAAACTGATCGACATTTCCCGCGTCGAAGTGCTGCAGGGGCCGCAGGGCACGCTCTATGGGCTTGGCACGCTGGCGGGCGCGGTGCGCTATATGCCCAACCGGCCCACGACGGACAAATTCACCGTGGACCTCCACGCGCGCGGCTTTGCCCAGTCGCACAGTTCCGATTTCGGCGCCAATGTCGACGGCACGGTCAATATCCCCATTCTGGCCGATCATATCGCGTTGCGCTCGACGGTGGGCTATTATGACAATCCCGGCTTCATCAACTACAACCATCTGCTGAAAAACCCCGGCGTTTCCGACCCCCAGCCCGTGCGCGGGACCACGGCGGCGCAGGGCGGCTTTGGCAATTCCACCGATTACGTGAACAATTTCACCTTCCGCAAAGGAGTGAATTACGAGCGCACCTTTACCACCCGCAACCAGTTGCTGCTGGAGGCCAGCCCGGCGGCCAAGCTCTATCTGACCTATGCGCATCAGATCACCAAGACGCTGGGGCGGCAGGCGACCGGCGCGGGCGTTCTGGGCACGGACAAGTATGAAGGCCCGTGGCGCTATCTGGAGCCGACCACGCGCAAGGCCGATCTCTATGCCGCCGAATTCAATTTCAACCTAGGCTTTGCCCAGGTGGTGGCGACGGGCGCCTACACCAACCAGAACCTGAAAACCCATGCCGACAACACCGACCTGCTGCTCGACCTGAATTACGGTTATGAGGCGTTTCCTTCCTTCTCGTCCTATAATGACACCAACGAGGATTATCGCCAGTTCAACGGCGAATTGCGGCTGGTTTCATCCCATGGCGGGCCGATCAGCTGGGTGATCGGCGGATTTTACAACAACTTGCGAAATTATCGGAACTATCAGGAGCATACGCCCGGTTTCGCCAATTTCGCCGGGGTCTATCGCCCGGACGATCTGGAATATATCTCCTTCGTCAACACGCGGACCAAGGAAAAGGCGGTTTACGGCGAGGCGACCGCGCATCTGACGGACGCATGGCAGGTGACGGGGGGCTTGCGCTATTTCAAATATGACGCCTTTGCCACCGGCGGCACCGATACGCCGCTGTTCGGCGGGGGCCTGACGCGCACGCCCTATCCGCTGATCCAGTTCGACCCCAGCCGCATCCGTTCGGGCAACACCAGCGCCGATGGCGTGGTGTGGAAGGCCAACACATCCTATAAATTCAGCAAGGACCTGCTGGTCTATGCCACCTACAGCACCGGCTATCGCACGGGCAATGTGAACCGCGTGGCGCCCTGCACCTTCTCGCCGGGCAATGTGCCGCCGGGCCAGAATGTCTGCGCCTATCCCAATGAATTGCTGTATAAACCCGACAAGACCAACAATGCCGAAATCGGCATCCGCGCCTCGATGCTGGATCGGCGGCTGCAATTCACGCTGTCGGCCTATCATATCGACTGGAAGAATATTCAGGTCGATACACAGACGGTCAACGGTGCGGTGGGCGTGACGGTCAATGCCAAGGATGCGGTTTCGCAGGGCTTTGATCTTTCCGGCCAATTCCGCATCACCCCGCGTCTGGTGTTCAACGGCACCTATTCCTATACCGACGCCCATCTGACGCAGGACGCCGACAATGTGGTCGTCAGCCAAGGTGTGGCCTACCCGGTCTTTGCGGGCGACCGCCTGCCCGGATCGACCAAACATTCGGGCAGCGCGCAGCTTACCTATACCTATCCTCTGGGCGAGGGACGCAGCATCGAGGCCAATTGGGCCGCCGTGTTCAAGGGCAATGTCTATTCCCGCATCGGCCTGCGCGGCAATGGTGAGGTGATCCCCAGCTATGTCACGCATCGCGCGGCGGTCACCTATCATGCGCCCGCCTTTGATGTGGCGCTGTTTGCCGACAATATCTTCGACAAATATGCGATCACCTCGATCAGCAATGATGTAAGTTCGTACAACCAGACCCGCACCGGCGTTGTGGAGCGCTATTACGCGCAAGGCGTGCTGACCCCGCGCAAGGTGGGCGTGGACCTGCGCTTCCATTACTGAATTTGCCTTGCCGGGCCATCGTCTTGGCCCGGCATCTCTGGACCATTGGATCAGGGTTTGCCTGTCATGAAACAGCATCTCGTCAATCTTCTGCCGCCCGCCACGCTGGTTGCCATTGTCTGCTTCTGGATGTTTGGTCCGGCCGCGTGGCTGGCCAACGA
Source organism: Novosphingobium sp. SG707 (assembly GCF_012275515.1). Taxonomy (GTDB): domain Bacteria; phylum Pseudomonadota; class Alphaproteobacteria; order Sphingomonadales; family Sphingomonadaceae; genus Novosphingobium. The sequence continues at coordinate 68,475 of NZ_JAAZQL010000010.1, read as the reverse complement.
ATATACGCTGGTCTGGGTGACTTCGGTCACCACCGCTTTCGTGCTGGGGCTGGAATTCCTGTTCGAGCGGCATCCGGGCTGGCGGATGGACTGGCGCGAATTTGCCACCGACCTGTTCTATGTCATTCTGGGCGCAACGGTCATCACATGGGTGACCAATGTGGCGGCCGAAGAACCGCTGATGGCGGCCAAGAAGGCGCTGGGCATCGCCACGCCTTGGGCCGGGCGCCTGCCCTTTCTGGTGCAGGTCGTCTCGGTCATGGCGATCATCGAATTCGGCCAGTACTGGATGCACCGGCTGATGCATAATTCGACGCCCTTCTGGCTGACCCATGCGCCGCATCATCATATTACCCAATTGAACGCGATGAAGGGATCGGTGGGCAACCCCATCGAACTGTTCCTTATCAGTCTGAGCGTGCTGGCCTTTTTCGACTTCTCGCCCACGGCCAAATTCTGCGCGATTTCGGTCAATGCGGCGATTGCCATCTATGCTCATGCCAATGTGGCCGCCAATCCGCCCTTCTTCTATGCCTTCTTCTTCACCACGATTCGCAACCATAGCCTGCATCATTCGGTCCCCTATGAGGACACGCGCTGTAATTACGGCAATTCGCTGATCATCTGGGACCGCGTGTTCGGCACTTTCCGCGAGGGCGAGGCCAGCGTGGTCGGGCAGGATGACCGCAAGCGCCTGTCGATCTGGGAGCAGACGGTGTTCCCCTTCGTGCCGCTGATCCAGGCCTATAAAGCGCGCAAGGGGCAGGCGTCTTGAGACCGCTGGGCTGGGCGCTGGCGCTGGCCGGATTGATCGTCACACCGGCGCTGGCCGCGCCGCATCTGTTCAAGGAGCGCTGGATCGACGGCACGCAGGATGCCGAACCGGTGGCGCAGGTGCAGGCGCTGGATGGCGACACCTATGTCATCCGGCAATCGGTCAAGACCAATTTCGAGGCGCCCTTTCTTTATCTGATTTTTGGCCATGATCGCGCCCTGCTGGTCGATACCGGCGCGCAGGGGGGCGTGATCCGCCCGGTGGTGGACCGTGTGATCCAGGGCTGGCTGGCCGCGCATCACCGCCGGGCGATTCCCCTTGTTGTGGCCCACAGCCACAGCCATGGCGACCATATCGCCGGTGACGCCGCCTTTCGCGATCGGCCCGATACCGTGGTGGTGGGCACGGCGCCTGCCGATGTTGCCGCCTTCTTTGGGATTGCCAAATGGCCCGATGGCATCGGCCGCCTTGATCTGGGCGGGCGCATCATCAGCGTGATCCCGACGCCTGGCCATCAAAAGGCGGCGGCCATGTATTACGATCCGCGCCTTGCGATCCTGCTCTCGGGGGATACGCTTTATCCGGGGCGGCTCTATGTGCCCGTCAATTTCATGGACGAGGCGCGGGCCAGCGTGGACCGCGTGGTGAAATTTGCCGCCACGCATCGGGTCCGCGCCTTGCTGGGCGCGCATATCGAGATGACGCAAACGCCGGGCCGCGATTATGGCCATGAGGCCTCGAGCCATCCTGATGAGCATGTGCTGGAAATGCCGGTGTCGCAATTGCGTGAGCTGCAGGCCGGTTTCAAGGCCAAGCTGGATGTGCCGGACACACGCGCGGTGCATGACCATTTCATCATCGTGCCGGTTCCATCAAGAGATCAATGATTCCCGCAATAATCCATCGCTTTTGCCCCTGAAATAGAAATCGCAAACAACCGGAACGGTGATAGACTCCGCGTAAAGATATAAACGCAGGAGAGGCCCGTGATGGCCGATTTCGATTTCGCACTGGGCGAGAATGCCCAGATGATCCGGGATACGACGGCGCGTTTTGCCGCCGCCCGCATCGCCCCGCTGGCGACGCGGATTGATGCACAGGACTGGTTCCCGCGCGAGGAATTATGGCCCGCGATGGGCGAACTGGGCCTGCATGGCATCACGGTGGCGCCGGAATGGGGCGGGCTGGGGCTGGGCTATCTCGAACATGTGCTGGCCTGCGAAGAGGTCAGCCGCGCCTCGGCCTCGATCGGGCTGAGCTATGGCGCGCATTCGAACCTGTGCGTCAACCAGATCGCGCGATGGGGCAATGAGGATCATAAGGCGCGCTATCTGCCCCGCCTGATCTCGGGCGAGCATGTCGGCGCTCTGGCCATGTCCGAGGCGGGCGCGGGGTCGGATGTGGTCTCGATGAAGCTTCGCGCGCGCGAAACGGATCGCGGTTTCGTGCTGGACGGCACGAAATTCTGGATCACCAATGCCGCCTATGCCGACACGCTGGTGGTTTATGCCAAGACGGGAGAGGCGATCACCGCCTTCCTGATCGAAAAGACCATGCCGGGTTTTTCTATCGGGCAAAAGATCGACAAGATGGGCATGCGCGGCTCGCCCACCGCCGAGCTGGTCTTCGACGGCTGCGAGGTCCCGCGCGAGAATGTGCTGGGGCCGCTGCATGGCGGGGTCAAGGTGCTGATGAGCGGGCTGGATTATGAGCGCGCGGTGCTGGCCGGGATCCAGCTTGGCATCATGCAGGCCTGCCTTGATGTGGTCCTGCCCTATGTGCGGACGCGCCAGCAATTCGGCCAGCCCATCGGCGCCTTTCAACTGATGCAGGCCAAGGTGGCGGACATGTTTGTCGCGCTCAATTCCGCGCGGGCCTATGTCTATGCCGTCGCGCGGGCGTGCGATGCGGGACGCACCACGCGGCATGATGCGGCGGGCGCGATCCTGCTGGCCAGCGAGAATGCGGTGCGCGTGGCCTTGGATGCGGTGCAGGCGCTGGGCGGTGCGGGCTATACCAAAGACTGGCCGGTCGAGCGTTTTCTGCGCGATGCCAAATTGCTCGATATTGGCGCGGGGACGAACGAGATCCGGCGGATGCTGATCGGGCGTGAATTGATCGGCCAGGAAATGATCGGACGCGGCCGATGATTCTGGAAAGCGGGATCACAAGCGAGAGCGAGACTTTCCGTGCCAATGAGGCGCATAATCGCGCTCTGGCCGAAAAATTGCGCGCCGATGTCGCAGCGGCGGCGCTGGGCGGGGGAGAGGCGGCGCGGCAACGCCATGTCGGGCGCGACAAATTGCTCCCCCGCGAAAGGATCGACCGCCTGCTCGATCCGGGCAGCCCGTTTCTGGAAATCGGGCAATTGGCGGCCCATGGCCTCTATGGCGGCGAAGTGGCAGGCGCCGGGATTGTGGCCGGGATCGGGCGCGTGGCCGGGCGTCAGGTGATGATCGCGGCCAATGACGCTACGGTCAAGGGCGGCACCTATTTCCCGATGACGGTCAAAAAACACCTGCGCGCGCAGGAGATCGCCGCCGAAAACCACCTGCCCTGCATCTATCTGGTCGACAGCGGCGGGGCCAATCTGCCGCATCAGGCCGAGGTCTTTCCTGACCGCGATCATTTCGGCCGCATCTTCTACAATCAGGCCCAGATGTCGGCGCGCGGCATTCCCCAGATCGCCTGTGTGATGGGCAGTTGCACGGCGGGCGGTGCCTATGTTCCGGCCATGTCGGATGAAAGCGTGATCGTGCGCGGGCAAGGGACCATCTTCCTTGCCGGGCCGCCGCTGGTGCAGGCAGCAACCGGCGAGATCATCAGCGCTGAGGAGCTGGGCGGGGGCGATCTGCATGGGCGCAAATCGGGCGTGGTCGATCATGTGGCGGACAATGACGATCACGCGATCACCATCCTGCGCGATATTGTCGGCACGCTCGCGCCCCAGCATCAGGCGCCGGTGAATCTCCAGCCGTCGATGCCGCCGCGTTACGATCCGGCCGAACTCTATGGCATCATCCCGCAGGATGTCCGCGCGCCCTATGATGTGCGTGAGGTGATCGCACGGCTAGTCGATGACAGCGCGTTGCACGAATTCAAACCGCTTTACGGCACAACCTTGGTCTGCGGCTTTGCCCATATTCACGGTATGCCGGTGGCGATCTTGGCCAATAATGGCGTCTTGTTCAGCGAGAGCGCGATCAAGGGCGCGCATTTCATCGAACTGGCGTGCCAGCGGCGCATCCCCTTGCTCTTCCTACAAAATATCAGCGGTTTTATGGTCGGCGGCAAATATGAGGCCGAGGGCATCGCCCGCCACGGCGCCAAACTCGTCACGGCTGTGGCCACGGCCAGCGTGCCCAAGATCACCGTGCTGATCGGGGGCAGTTTCGGAGCGGGCAATTACGGCATGTGCGGGCGCGCCTATGGGCCGCGTTTCCTGTTCACCTGGCCCAATGCGCGCATCTCGGTGATGGGTGGCGAACAGGCCGCCAGCGTGCTGGCCACCGTCCACCGCGACGCGGCGACATGGACGGCGGAAGAGGCGGAAGATTTCAAGGCTCCTATCCGCGCCAAATACGAGGAGGAGGGCAGCCCATGGTATGCCACCGCGCGATTGTGGGACGATGGAATGATCGACCCGGCCCAGACCCGCGATGTGTTGGGCCTCGCTCTGGCCGCCGCGCTGAATGCGCCGATCCCGGATCGCGCGCAATTCGGCCTGTTTCGGATGTGAGGGTATGATCGCCTCGCTCTTGATCGCCAATCGCGGCGAAATCGCCTGCCGCATCATCCGCACCGCGCGGCGGATGGGTATCCGCACCCTCGCGGTCCATTCCGATGCCGATGCGGGTGCGCTGCATGTTGCCATGGCCGACCGGGCGGTGGGGATCGGCCCTGCGCCCGCGCGCGAGAGCTATTTGCGCGGGGATAGGATCATCGCCGCCGCGCTGGAAACCGGGGCGGAGGCGATCCATCCCGGCTATGGCTTCCTGTCGGAAAACGCCGAATTCGCGCAGGCAGTCATGGATGCGGGCCTGATCTGGGTCGGGCCCGATCCGGCCAGCATTACCGCCATGGGTCTGAAAGACGCTGCCAAGGCGCGCATGGCGGCGGCTGGCGTGCCGGTCACGCCGGGCTATCTGGGGCAGGATCAGGATGACGGCCATCTGGCGCGCGAGGCCGCGAAGATCACCTATCCGGTGCTGATCAAGGCCGTGGCGGGCGGCGGCGGCAAGGGGATGCGGCTGGTGGTCGGTCCTGCCGAATTTGCCGATGCGCTGGCCTCATGCAGGCGCGAGGCGATGGCTGCTTTCGGCAATGACCGCGTGCTGATTGAGAAATTCATCACCCGTCCGCGCCATATCGAGGTGCAGGTGTTTGGCGACCGCCATGGCAACATCGTCCACCTGTTCGAGCGCGACTGCTCGCTGCAACGCCGCCATCAGAAGGTGATCGAGGAGGCCCCGGCGCCGGGCATGGATGAAGCCACGCGGACGGCGGTGTGCCGCGCGGCCGTCGATGCGGCCCGCGCGGTCGATTATGTCGGCGCGGGCACGGTCGAATTCATTGCCGACGCCGGCGAGGGCCTGCGCGCCGACCGTATCTGGTTCATGGAAATGAACACGCGGCTTCAGGTCGAACATCCCGTTACCGAGGCGATCACCGGGGTCGATCTGGTCGAATGGCAATTGCGTGTGGCATCGGGTGAGGCGCTGCCCAAGCGGCAGGAGGATCTGTCGATCAAAGGATCGGCGATGGAAGCGCGGCTCTATGCCGAGGATCCGGCGCGGGGGTTTTTGCCCTCGATCGGGCGGCTTGATGCCTTTGATCCGGGCGATGGGGTCCGGGTCGATACGGGCGTGGCGCAAGGGGGGCAGATAACGCCCTATTACGATCCCATGATCGCCAAGCTGATCGCCCATGGCGCCACGCGGGACGAGGCGCGGCGCAAGCTGGCAGGCGCATTGGACCGCGCGGTGGTCTGGCCCTTGCGGACCAATGCGGGCTTTCTGGTCAAAGCGCTGAACCACCCTGATTTCGCCGGAGGGCATATGGATACCGGCCTGATTGCGCGGACGGGCGATGCGCTGATGCCTGATCCTTTGCCCGGTGCGGCGGCCTTGAACAGGGCGGCGGCGGATCTGGGCGGGGCGGGGGCCTTGGCGGGTTTCCGGCTGAATGGCGCGCGGCAGGGGCGTGGGCGGGTGATGGTCGATGGGCAGGCGGTCGAGGTTGATGTGGCCCCGCGCGAGGGAGCGATCTGCCGCGCCCCGCTCGGGCGCGTTGTGCTGAGCGAACATGGGCAGAGCTGGGAGGTCAGGCCCTATCGCGCCGCCGCGACCGGTGCGGCGGCGGCGGGCGACGGGGCGGTTTTGGCCCCCATGCCGGGCACGATCATCGCCATCCATGTCACCCCCGGCCAGAAGGTGAGCAAGGGGCAGAAGCTGGTGACGCTGGAAGCGATGAAGATGGAGCATGGCCTGACCGCGCCCTTTGACGGGGTGGTCGAGGAAATGCCCTTTGCGCAAGGGGCGCAGGTGCGCGAGGGGATGCTGTTGGTGCGTATAACCGCAGGAGAGGCTGCATGAGCGGCCGCTATTTCGAGGAATGGGAGGTGGGCGACCGCATCGACCATCCGATCCGCCGCACCGTGACCGAGACCGACAATCTGCTGTTTTCGGCCCTGACGCATAATCCCCAGCCATTGCATATTGACGCCGAGGCCGCGCGGGCCAGCGAATTTGGCCAGATCCTCGTCAACGGCACTTTCACCTTTGCGCTGATGATCGGCCTGACAGTGGGGGAGACAACGCTGGGCACGCTGGTGGCCAATCTGGGCTATGACCGGGTGGTGATGCCCAAACCGGTCTTTCTGGGCGATACGATGCGGGCCTGCACCGAGGTGGTGGAATGGCGCGAGAGCCGGTCGCGGCCCCATGCCGGGCTGGTGACGTTCCGCCATGAATTGTGGAACCAGCGTGACGAGATGGTCTGCCAATGTTTGCGCGCCGCGCTGTTGCATAAAAGACCGGCGTGAGGCTGCGCTCGCTGCTCTTTGTGCCGGGGGACCGGCCCGAACGTTTCGCCAAGGCGGCGCAGAGCGGGGCCGATGCGATCATCCTTGATCTGGAGGATTCCGTCGCGCCCGCCGCCAAACCCAGGGCGCGCGAGGCGGTGGCGGATTATCTGAGCGCCCCGGCCGATGTCGCCCGTTTTGTGCGGATCAACCCCATGGACAGTCCTTATCTGGAGGCTGATCTGGCCGCCGCCCATGGCGCGGATGGGCTTGTCCTGCCCAAGGCGTTGGGGGCCGCGACTGTCCGCTCGTTGGCGGCTCTCGCGCCGGGGGTGCCGATCCTGCCCATCGCCACCGAGACGCCGCAGGCCGTCTTTGGCCTTGGCACCTATGGCGAGGTGGCCGAGCATCTGTGCGGCCTGACATGGGGGGCGGAGGATCTGCCCGCCGCCATCGGCGCGATGGGCAGCAGGCGGCCCGACGGCTCCTATACGGCCCCCTTTGAAATGGTGAGGTCGATGGCTTTGTTTGGCGCCCATGCCGCCGGGGTGGCCGCCATCGAGACGGTCTATCCCGCGATCCGCGACCTTGATGGGCTGGCGGCCTATGCGGCGCGGGGGGCCTTTGATGGCTTTACCGGGATGATGGCGCTGCACCCCGATCAGGTGCCGATCATCAACGCCGCCTTTACCCCCAGCGCGCAGCAGGTCGAACAGGCACGCGCGATTGTCGCCGCCTTTGCGCAGGCGCCCGGCGCGGGGGTACTGATTCTCGACGGCAAAATGATCGACGCACCACATCTGGCGCAGGCGCGTAATATTATTGCGCGAGCGGAAGGGGCCGCTTTGCCGACAGGGCGCGATTGAGGCCCGTTTTGCCTGTTTCGGACACCCCGTTGACAGGCGTTTGGAATAGGCATCTGATCCCTCTCCAAGCCCTGAAAAAGGAGGAATTTGCCTCGATCTCGCCGTCGCTACAGACCGGCGAAACGTTTCCGGAAAGAAGCTGAAATTCCCGAAAGGCCGCAGGAAAAGCGCGCCACGGGACAACAGGCCAAGGAGAGGACATGGATAATCAACCCCGGCTCACCCTGCATATCCCCGAGCCCCCGGCCCGCCCCGGCGACCACCCCGATTTTGGCGGAATGAAGCTGCCCAAGGCCGGCGAAACCGCGCGGCCCGATGTCGATGCCGCCGAGCCGACCATGCGCGACATGCCCTTTGGCATGATCCGCGTGCTGGATGATGGCCATCATGCGGTCGGTCCGTGGGACCCGCATCTGGATGTCGATATCCTGCATCGGGGCCTGCGTGCGATGATGCTGACGCGCGCCTTTGATGACCGCCTGTTTCGCGCCCATCGCCAGGGCAAGACCAGCTTTTACATGAAATCCACCGGCGAGGAGGCGATTGCCGTGGCGCAGTCGCTGATGCTGGGCGCGCGTGACATGTGCTTTCCCACCTATCGCGTGGTGGGCTGGCTGATGGCGCGGAACTATCCGCTGCTCGATCTGGTCAACCAGATCTTTTCCAATGCGGGCGATCCGTTGCGCGGGCGGCAATTGCCGATCCTTTATTCGGCCCGTGATTACGGCTTCTATTCGATCTCGGGCAATCTGGGCAGCCGGTTTGGCCATGCGGTGGGCTGGGCGATGGCCTCGGCCTATAAGGGCGATGATCGGATCGCACTGGCCTATGTGGGCGAAGGCACCACGGCGGAGGGCGGTTTCCACGAGGCGATCACCTTTGCCAGCGTCTATCGCGCGCCGGTGATCCTGTGCGTGACCAACAACCAATGGGCGATCTCCAGCTTTTCCGGCATCGCGGGGGCCAATGAAACCACCTTTGCGGCCAAGGCGTTGGCCTATGGCATTCCGGGGCTGCGGGTGGACGGCAATGATTTTCTGGCGGTCTGGGCGGCGACGCAATGGGCGGCGGAGCGGGCAAGGCTCAATCTCGGGGCGACCCTGATCGAATTGTTCACCTATCGCGCTTCGGGTCATTCCACCGCCGATGATCCGGCCAAATACCGCCCCGCCGACGAGGCGCTGCAATGGCCGCTGGGCGATCCGATAGAGCGGCTCAAAGGCCATCTGATCGCTCTGGGCGAGTGGGACGATGAGCGCCATGCGGCCCTGCAATCCGCGCTGGAGGATGAAGTGCGCGCCGCCGTTCGCGCGGGCGAAGCCATCGGCACGCTGGGCAAATCCAAGCCCGAACTGGCCTCGATGTTCGAGGATGTGTTCAAGCAGCCGGACTGGCGCGTGATCGAACAGCGCCGCGAAATGGGGGTCTGACGCCATGCCGGTGATGAACATGGTTCAGGCGCTCAACAATGCGCTGGACGAAAAACTGGGCGGGGATCCCAATGTGCTGATCTTTGGCGAGGATGTCGGCTATTTCGGCGGGGTGTTCCGCGTGACCGACGGGCTTCAGGCCAAACATGGGCTGACGCGCTGTTTCGACACGCCCATTGCCGAAGGCGGCATTATCGCCACGGCCATCGGCATGGGGGCCTATGGCTTGCGCCCGGTGGTGGAAATCCAGTTTGCCGATTACATCCTGCCCGCCTTTGACCAGTTGGTCAGCGAGGCGGCGCGGCTGCGCTATCGCTCGAATGGCGAGTTCTGGGCGCCGCTGACGGTGCGCACACCCTATGGCGGCGGCATTTTCGGCGGCCAGACGCATAGCCAGAGCCCGGAGGCGATTTTTACCCATGTGGTGGGGCTAAAAACGGTGGTGCCCTCCAATCCCTATGACGCCAAGGGCCTGCTGATCGCGGCGATCGAGGATGATGATCCGGTCATCATTCTCGAACCCAAGCGGATCTATAACGGTCCCTTTGACGGGCATCACGACCGGCCGCTCAAGACATGGGCGGGGCATCCCAAGGCGGAGGTTCCCGAGGGGCTCTACCGCGTGCCTCTGGGCAAGGCGGCGGTGGTGCGCGAGGGGCGCGACATTACCGTGCTGGCCTATGGCACGATGGTCCATGTCGCGCTGGCGGGCATTGAGGAGGCCGGGGTGGATGCCGAACTGCTCGATCTTCGTTCGCTGGTGCCGCTCGATATCGAGGCCATCGTGGCCTCGGTGCGCAAGACCGGGCGCTGCGTAATCCTGCATGAGGCTTCGCGCTTTGGCGGTTTCGGCGGCGAATTGTCGGCGCTGGTTCAGGAGCGCTGCTTTGACCATCTGAAAGCCCCCATCGAGCGCGTGGCCGGTTGGGACACGCCCTATCCGCACGCTTTTGAATGGGATTATTTTCCCGGCCCCGCGCGCCTTGTGGCCGCGCTGCGCCGCGCGATGGAGTATTGATCCATGAGCCTTTATCAATTCCGCCTGCCCGATATTGGCGAGGGCATTGCCGAGGCCGAAATCGCGGTCTGGCATGTCAAACCGGGCGATCATGTGGCTGAGGACCAATGTCTGGTCGATGTGATGACCGACAAGGCGACGGTGGATATGACCTCGCCGGTCGAGGGCAAGGTTCTGGCCATCCATGGCGCGGCGGGCGAGATGCGGCCGGTGGGCGCCGTTCTGGTCGAGATCGAGGTGGCGGGCGAGGCCGAAGCGGCGGCGGAGGTGGCGTCTGAACCGGCGCCCGAGGCCGAACCGACACCCCCGCCGACCTCCGAGCCTGACATCAACGCCCCTCTGGCCGCTCCTGCCACGCGTCATCGTGCGCGTGAATTGGGCATTGTGCTGGAATCGGTCGTGGGGACCGGGCCGGGCGGGCGTATCACGCTTGAGGATCTGGAGGCCCATGCCCACAGGGCCGAGCAGCCGCGCCCCGCCCCGCGTGAGGGGGCAACCGACATCCCCATCACCGGCCTGCGCCGCAAGATCGCCGAGAGGATGGAGCAGGCCCATCAGCGCATTCCCCAGATCACCTATGTCGAGGAATGCGACCTGACCGAGCTGGAGGCGCTGCGCGGCGAAATCAACAAGGAGGGGCGAGGCAGGCTGACCCTGCTGCCCTTCTTCATCCGCGCGCTGGTCCGCGCCTTGCCTGATTTCCCCCGGATCAACGCGCATTATGACGATGAAAAGGGGGTGCTGCGGCAATATGCCGGGGTGCATGTGGGCGTCGCGGTCCAGACGCCCGGCGGTCTGATGGTGCCGGTCATCCGCCATGCCGAAACGCTCGATATCCACGCCTGCGCCAGGGAACTGGCGCGGCTGAGCGAGGCGGCGCGCGAGGGCACGATTCGGCGCGAGGAACTGAGCGGCTCGACGATCACGATCACCTCTCTCGGGCCGCTGGGCGGCATCGCCACCACGCCGATCATCAACCATCCCGAAGTGGCGATCATCGGCCCGAACAGGATCATCGAACGCCCTGTGGTGCAGGGGCCTTTCGTGGCGCTGCGCAAGGTGATGAACCTGTCGAGCTCGTTCGACCACCGCATCGTCGATGGCCATGACGCGGCGCGGTTCATCCAGCATATCCGGCGCCTGCTCGAACATCCCGCGCTGCTGTTTATGGACTAGCCTGCGCTAGAAGCCCCATCGGACCTCGCGAAAGGCGATGCGCGCCGGGATGGTCAGCGACATGACCGTGCCATGCGGATGCGCATCGCCCATGTCGAATTTCGCCCCCAGCGCGGCGGCGCGTTCGCGCATGTGGATCAGGCCGAAATGGCCCGGCCTTTGCCCTTGCGCCATCACCGCGCGGTCCAGCCCCACGCCATCGTCGCTCACGCTCAGATGCAGGCTGTCGCGGGCAAAACTGACGGCGATGACGATCCGGCCCGCCTGCGCATGGCGGCGCGCGTTGAACAGGGCCTCGCCCGCAATGGCCTCGATCTCGTCGGCTACCGGCGCGCAGACCCTTCGCGGCTTACCCGTGATCCGCAAGTCCCAGACCGGCCCATCCTCCAGCCGCGCCGTCGCCAGCGCGCGCAGCAGCGCCGCCAGATCAACCGGCTCGCCCGCTGCGCGCAATTCGCGCACCTTGTCGCGCCCTTCGATCAGCACATCATCGGCCCGCTCCAGCGTATCCTCCAGTTCAAGCCGCGCCGGATGATCGTGGGGCAGGCGTTCGAGCGTCGATTGGAAACGCAGCATCAGGCCCTGAAAACCCTGCAGCAAAGTGTCATGCAATTCGCGGGCGATCTGTTCGTGCACGGCCAGACGGTCCTCGATTCTTTGCCGGACCGCCTGTGTGGCGGCGCGGATGCGCCAGCGCAGCCCCGCCCAGACCGCCACCCCCAGGGCCAGCCCGGCCAGCGCGGCAAACCACCATGTCTGCCAGAAATAGGGGGCGATGGTAAAAGTCACCCGCGCCGCCTGCCTGCTCCACAGCCCATCGGCATTGGCGGCCATCACGTCGAGCGCATAACGGCCCGGCGCCAGTCCGGTGTAGGTAATGGACCGCGCGTCGGTCTGCACCCAGTCGCGGTCCACCCCGCTCAGCCGATAGCGATAGAGATTGCGCGCCGGATCGATCAGGCTGAGCGCCACCGCATCGACCTGAATGCGCCTGGTGCCTGCGGGCAGAGCCGGATCAGCGCCGCGATAGACCCGGCCATCGGCCTCCAGCGAGCGGATCACCACCGGCGGGGCGGGGGCGGGGGCCGCGCCGCCCTCGGGCTCGATCCGCACCAGCCCGCGATTGGTCACGAACCATGGCCGCCCCTCTGCATCGATTTCGGCATCATTGGCGGCCCAATAGACATCGCGTCTTGCATGGATGCCTTCGTGATCGCCATGCAGGCGGTGGGGGATGGGCTGTTCGGGATGGGCAAAGGCTGCGTCCCAGCGCCCGCGCTCGACATCGGCAATGCCCGCGCCGCTAATGATCCAGACCCGCCCACGCCCCATCGCGAGCCCGGTAATCCCCGCCAGCCAGGGATGATGATGCGCATCGAGCGTAACGATCCGCCCGCCCCGCATCCGCGCCAGCCCTTGTTCGCCCCCGATATAGAGTTCAGGGCCGAAGGGGCGCAGCATCCGCATGAATCCGGTGGCGATCTGGTCGCGATTCCAGATCTCGCTCTGCCCTTTGGGGGTCAGGTGGGTCAGGCTGGTGGTCGGGCGCAGGGTGAACAGGCCCTTTTGCCCGTCCGAAACGCCGAATTGCCAGTTCTGCGCCGGTTGCCATCCTTTCCAGCGCTGCCCGTCCAGTTGGGCGATGTTGACATTGCCCATGATGTTGAGGATCCGCCCGTCGCTGGTGATGGCGCAACTGCCCGTCGGCGCGGCGTCGGGCGGCGGGGGCAGATAGCGCCAGCGCCCGCCCTGCCGGACAAAACCCTTGGTCTGCGCCATAGCGAGCAACTGGCCCTGCTGTCCGGCGCAGATGGCCGTCATGTCGCCGCCCCGATGGATCAGGCGCGGCGCGCCCGCTTCGATCCCCACCACGCCCGTGTCCGTGCCCAGATAGAGCGGCGCGCCCTGCGGGCCGCCCTGGGCAAAGCCGGTGGTGGGCGCGCCCGCCAGCGCCACGCGGATCACATCCGACCGGCGCAGGCGCAGCAGCCCATCCGCCCCGCCGCCCCACAGCGAACCCTCGGCATCGCGGAAAAGCACCGTCACGGCCATGGACATCCGCCGCGCCGGGCCTGACCGGGGTGCAAGCATCAGCCCGTCGCGATAGGCCGAGAGCCAAGCCGCGCCATCGGCAAAGATCAGGCCGCCATGCTGAAACAATCCGGGCGCCGGAACGGTCGAGGGCAGGGGGCGGGTCATCGGCCCTCCGGTCAGCCGCTCCATCCCCTTGGCGCTGGTCATCCAGACCGCGCCTTCGTCATCCTGCGCCAGCGTGGCGGGATAGGCCGGGTGGCGCAGCACCAAGGCGGGCCGCGATCCGCCCGGCGCGATGCGCGAGACCGATGCGCCCTGCGCGATCCATAGCGTGCCGTCGCGCGCCACCATCAGATGGTCGATGCTCTCGTCCTGCAGCCCGGTTTCGGGCGAGATCAGCGACCAGCGGCCATGACGGAAGAGATGCAGTTGCGGCCCCAGCCCACCGATCGTGGCGATCCAGACATCGCCCTGCGACCCGGCGGTGATGGCCTGCACCGCGCCTTTGACCTGCTGGTCGCGCGGCAGATCCTCCAGCCGCCCGTTGCGCCAGACCGACACGCCGCCATAATCGCGCCCCATCCACAGCGCGCCATCGGACGCCACCGCCATGGTCAGGATCGTGGCGGACCGGCGGCGCTCATAGGCGACCGGCTCAATCCTTTCAAAGCTCAGCCCGTCAAAGCGATAGAGACCGTTGCCCGTGCCCAGCCACAGGAAGCCGTCGGGCGTTTGCGCGATGGTGCGTATATCGGTGGGGGCGCCGCTTTCCGGCCCCCATGCGCGCAGGGCATAGCCGGGCGGGGCCGGGTCAATCCGGGCCTCAGCCTGCGCCGGGATAGAGCGCGCCGGAACCGACGGGGCCGCCAGCGCGGCCAGAAACAGCACCCATGCCTTCACCCGCGTTTAGCCCGCGACGACATCGGCATAGTCAGGGTGGCGCGCATACCATGCCGCCATATAGGGGCAGCGCAGGACCAGCGAGAAACCCTGCGCGCGAGCCATGGCGAACAGGCCCTTGGCCAGCGTCGAGGCCAGACCCTGTCCGGCATATTCATCGGGAACCTCGGTGTGGAGCAGGACATAGCGCCCTTCTTCGTCGCGGCGATAGACACAGATGGCCAGCACATCGCCATCGATAGGCAATTCAAAGCGGTTCTGCGCGGGATTGTGGCGGACGTCAGCGGGAGTGGGGGCAGAAGTGGAGGCGGGCATGATTTCGCCTTTCGGGGATGGGGGATTGTCAGGGATTGTGAACAAGGGCGGCGGCGGGATGGGCCACGCACAGCATCGTGCCCAGCACCACCATGCCCGCAGCCAGCGCGAGAGGCAAGGCAAGCCCCAAGTGCGTGACCATCAGCGCGCCGGCCGCAGCGCCCGCAAAGATGCTGGCCACAGCGGCGATGCGGCGGGGCAGATTGGGGCCGGTGCCGCCCGCCAGCGGGGAATCGGCGGCAATTCCGGTCAGCGTCAGGGTGAGCACGGTGGTGGTCAGATCGGGCACTTTGAGCATCCGGATCGTGGCATTGCGAAAGCCCATGGCCAGCGCCGTGAGCGCAATGATCGCGTCGATCCAGGGGGCCGATGCCAGCGCGCAGATCGCCGCCAGCGCCAGCAGCGCGCCCTCGATCCCGGCGGCGGCCAGCAGCCATTGGCGCAGCGGGCGCCTGCCCAGAGACTGGCCGATCCGACCGGCCACCAGCGCGCCGATCAGAAAGGTCAGCAGCGCCACCAGATAGGGCTTGATGGCAAAACCGGGCGTGCCCACGGCGGCAAAGCCCAGAAAGACGATATTGCCGGTCATATTGGCCGTAAACACCTTGCCCAGCCCCAGCACCGAGACGGCATCGACAAGGCCCGTCGTGGCCGAAAGCATCAGGAGCAGGCCGGGCAGCGGAGAGGAAGAGGATCGCATCATGGCGGGGGTTCCTTAGAAGCGGAAATTGGCCTGAAGGCCCAGCATGGTGGTGGTGCGCGTCGATCCCGTTTCGCGCAGGAAGGCGCCGGGTGCAAACACCGAGAAAGAGGAGGACAATTCCAGTTCGGCGGTCGCCTGCCAAGCCACGACAGCCTCGCCGCCGCCGCCGATGAAGCGGGAGTGGCCCGCACCGGCGCTGCGGATCAGATTGCCCGGAATGTCATAGACGCCATCGCCGCGCGAATAGCGCCAGAAGGCCATGGCGGCCAGACTGGCCGATACCTTGGGGGCGATTTGCGCGCTGAAACGCGGGTTGAGGTTGACGATGTTGGCCGGGCCGACGGGGGACAGTTCGCCGAAATATTTGCCCTTGGGAAACAGGGCGTTGAACGTGCCCAGATGACCGTCTCCGGCCTTGCCGTCGCCGCTGATGATGTTGACGCGCATGGTGGCATCCATCGCATGGGGCAGGGCAAGGCCGACTTCGGTGCCCAGCGTCCATGCGCCGATGGTCTGGGCTCCGCCGCTCTGACCCTCGAAGCGGCCGAATTGCGCGACGCCCTCGACATTCCAGTGCAGTTGGCCGCGCGTGCCATGGCTGCGCAAACCGATGGAATGGCGCAGTTCATGGCCCGTGATCCCGCCGAAACGGGCGGTGCGGTTGCGATAGGCCAGATAATAGATATCCCAGCCCGGCAGCACCGCATAGGCGCCCCACAGGCCCTTGGTGGCCGAGGTATGGTCGTCGAAATCACGCAGGCCCGCCTGCACCGGATGCAGCGCCAGCAGGCTGACCGAGGCCGCGCCGATGCGCACCACCGCCCGCGCCCCGTCAAAGGCCAGCGGCGTGTTGGGGCCATAGCGCGTGCCGATCAACCGCTCCGTGCCCAGCGAGACCATCTGTCGCCCGCCCCGCAGGGTGACGGGGCCAAGATCGGCCTCGGCAAAGGCCTGAAGCAGATCGAGGCGGCTTTGGTCGGTAGGGCTGGCCGCGGGTTCGACGCCGGTGGCGAATGTGGCCATGGGTTGCACGAAGGCGCGAAACTTGCCCGCATGCAGGTCGGCATAGGGCAGGGCGCGCGCCCACAGATAGGTCTGGTCGGGCGCGCTGCCCCATTGGTTGCCGCTCAGGCTTTCGCTGCGCAGGCGCAGTTCGGCGCCGGTCGAGAGCCAGACGTCTTCGGTGATCGGAACGTATTTGAAAGGTCCGGTCCAATGATGGGCGCGCTTTTCGGCATCGGCCAGATCGGACCAGTCCTCGTCATAGCGGGTGATGGACAGGGTGGGGGCCTGCCATGCCTCACGCGCCTGTTGGGCCGAGGCGGGGCAGGCGCCCAGCAAGGCGCAAGGCAGCGCGAGGCAGGCAAGTTTACGCACGGCCCGTTCCGTCACGACGCTGTGCCCGTTCCGAAACCAGCGCGACCAGCACGAAGCCGCCGATCAGGCCGATATGTTCGAAAAAGGCATTGGTGGCCATAAAGCGGTCCTGCCCGGCGGGCATCGCCCAGAAGGCATTGGCCACGCAGGCCGCCAGCAGCGTGAAAACGCCCAGCATCCCCGCCCCCAGCCACACCAGCCGCCCCGAAAGCACCAGCAGCGGCCCGATCAGTTCAACCGCAATCGTGATCGCGGCCCAGAGCGCGGGTGGGTTCAGCCCGAAATGCGCCTGTTCGGCGGCGGTGGCGGGAAGGTCGCTCAATTTGACGATCCCACCCAGCAGATAAGGCCCCACCAGCGCGAGGCGGGCGATGGTCCATGTCATCGGCCATTCCAGGATGGCGTCGATCATGGCTGGGTCGCGGTGGGTGAAGTCTGGGCGCGTATCCATGGCTCAGGCGCCCTGATGCACTTCGGCGATATAGCCGCCGGGGAAGCGGACAATCGCGCTCTGGCGGGTGCCGACGGTGTAGGGGGCGACGAGAAGCTCCGCGCCATTGGCCTTGGCCTTGTCCAGCGTGGCGGCGAGATCCGGCACCTGATAGCCGGTCATGTCGCGGCCATAGGGCCAGGGCAACTGACCATCAGAGACAAACACCACCATCTTGCCGTAATGGCTGGTTAGGGAAACGCGGCGGATGGTCTTGCCGGTCTGGCCCACTTCGGCGCCCGGGGCCTTGCGGTCATCGGCGGTGATGCTGGCATGGGCATAGCCGCCCCAGCTTTTGAGGAAAGCGTCCGCCGCATCGGCGGTCAGATAGATGCGGTTTTCCGGGACCGTGGCGAGCGGCGCGTAATGCGGCGTGGCGGTGTGCCAATAGAGCTGCATGTTCACCCCGCCCGGCCATTGGACGACGACATCGCGGCCGATGGGATCGGGAAAATCATTGAGGCGGCGGATCGCGCCATGACGCCGCGCGGCCACCACGGCCTTGTCCATATCGGTCACCAGATAGCCGGTGCGCTCATCGCCGAAGGGATAGGGGACCGGCGTCTTGAACCCGAACACCGACACCGTGCCCGCAGGGGTCAGCACCAGTTGCGATTTGGTGAGGCTGGGTGTGGGGGTGACCTGAAAGGTGCCCTGCTTGCTGGTGGTGCCGCCGAAAGTGGCCGAGAAACTGGCGACGAAGCGATCGAAATCGCCTTCGGGCACATAGACATGGGTGGTGTCATATTGCGGGGCGACGCCGACGTCCGGGGTGGTGCCAGGTTTTGCGGCGGCGGGGGCGGCCAGAACGAGAGCGATGGTAAAAGCGAGAGATTTCATGGCGGGGGACTCCATTGAAAAAAGGGGGGAAGAGGATCAGACAGCCCAGCAGCCGCAGCCCAGCGCACCCCAGAAGCTTTGGGGATCACCGGCCGGAACGCTGGCGTCAAGGGCGGCGGCATGGTCATGGCCATGGACCGCGCAGGAGGAATGACAGGCGCAGGCCGATGCCAGTTTCGCGCGGGCCTCGCGGGTCTTGTGGTATCCGCCAAAGGTGGCGACCGGCGACCAGTCGGGCATCGCGCGGGGCAGGGCGGGGGCCAGCGGCTCATATTTACCCTCGCCATGCACCACCTTGCCGCCCAGCAGGGTCAGGACAGAGCGGATATGGACGATTTCATGTTCGGGCACGGTGAAATAATCGTCGGACAGGATGGCAAGATCGGCGAGTTGGCCCGCCTTGATCTGGCCCTTCTTGCCCACTTCATTGGAAAACCACGTGTTTTCATGGGTCCACATGGCCAGAGCCTTGTCGCGCGAAACGCGGTTGGCCGAAGGATAGAGCCGCAATCCGCCCAACGTGCGCCCCGTGACCAGCCATGACAGCGAGACCCACGGATTATAGCTGGCGACGCGGGTGGCGTCGGTGCCGGCGCCCACCGGGATGCCGGCCGCGATCATCTTGTTGATCGGGGGCGTGCGTTCGGCGGCTTTTGCGCCATATTGCTCGACGAAATATTCGCCCTGAAACGCCATGCGGTGCTGGACCGCGATGCCCCCGCCCAGCGCCGCGATGCGGTCGATGTTGCGGTCGCTGATGGTTTCGGCATGGTCAAAGAACCAGTTGATGCCGGCCAGCGGAATATCGCGGTTCACCTTTTCATAGACATCGAGCGCGCGGCTGATCGTCTGGTCATAGGTGGCGTGCAGGCGCCAGGGCCAGCGGTGTTCGGCCAGCAGGCGGATGACGGGTTCAAGGTCGCCTTCCATGCTGGGGGGCATGTCGGGGCGGGGCGCGCGGAAATCTTCAAAATCGGCGGCGGAATAGACCAGCATTTCGCCCGCCCCATTGTGGCGATAGGTGTCATCGCCCTGACCCGGCGTCACCTGTTTCACCCAGCCGGAGAAATCGGCCAGTTCTTCCTTGGGCTTTTGCGTGAAGAGGTTATAGCTGATGCGGACGGTCAGTTGGTCGTCCTGATGCAGCTTTTCGATGATTTCGTAATCGTCGGGATAATTCTGCGACCCGCCGCCCGCGTCGATCACGCCCGTTACGCCCAAGGCATTGACATCACGCATGAAATGGCGGGTGGAGTTGAGCTGGTACTCCTGCGGCAGCTTCGGCCCCTTGGCCAGCGTCGAATAGAGGATCGTCGCATTGGGCTGGGCCAGCAAGAGCCCGGTGGGGTTGCCCATGCTGTCGCGGACAATCTCGCCGCCCGGAGGGTTGGGCGTGTCCTTGGTATAGCCCACCACCCGCAGCGCGGCGGCATTGAGCAGCGCGCGGTCATAAAGGTGCAGGATGAACACCGGCGTATCGGGCGCCACGGCATTGAGCTCGGCCAGCGTGGGCAGGCGCTTTTCGGCAAACTGGTGCTCGGTGAAACCGCCCACCACGCGCACCCATTGCGGGGCGGGGGTGCGGTCAACCTGAGCTTTGAGCATCGCCATCGCTTCCGAGAGCGAGGGCACGCCGTCCCAGCGCAGCTCCATGTTGAAATTCAGCCCGCCCCGGATGATGTGCATATGGCTGTCGATCAGGCCGGGGATCACGCGGCGGCGGCCCGCATCGATCACCTGCGCATCGGGCAGGACGGCGGCGCGCACATCCTTTCCGCTGCCCACGGCCAGGAATTTGCCGTCGCGGATGGCGATGGCTTCGGCCTCGGGGTTTTCGCGGTCAAGGGTGGAAACCTTGGCGTTGGTGATGATCAGGTCGGCCATGGGGGAAGGCTCCGGTTGGGGGAAAGGGATCAGTTTTTGTCAGGATTAGTTTTTGTCAGGGTTTCCGGGCAATTGGCCCAGCACATGATCGGCGCAATTGCCGCGGATATAGCAGGCGACATCCTGTCCCTGAATCGCGCGGCGGGCAATCGGCACCAGTTGTTCACCGGCCAGAATGCCCAGCAGGCCCACCAGCGCGATGATCGGCGGCGCGGGCGAACGCACACCCAGCAGGCTGTAGATCACGCCTACCAGCAATCCGGCGCCCAGCGAGAGGAGATAGAGTTTCATCGGGGGAGCTCCTGAACCAAGGGGGAAAAGTCGGGACCGACCTGCGTCTCGGGGGGATTGGGCGGAGTGCGCCGCAGGCCGGTCCCGGTCGGCTTAGTGTCCGCCTTCGGACGCGCCGAACATCGTCTTGGCATAGGTGATGCCCAGGCCATAGGCGCCGCCCCACTGGCGGGCGATGCCGGTGGTGCTGTCATAGGTTTCGGCCCGCGCCCAGTCGCGCTGAAGCTCAAGCATATATTGCAGCGAGGTCATCGGCTTGGCGCCAAGCTGGATCATGCGCTGGACGGCGCGTTCATGGGCCTCGGTCGAAATGTCGCCGCAGGCGTCGGCGATGAAATAGACGTCAAAACCCTGATCGATGGCCGATGCCACCGGGCCGACGATGCAGACGCTGGTCCACAAGCCTGCAAAGATGATGCGCTCTTTGCCGATGCGGTTCACTTCCTCAATCACGGCGGCGTCTTCCCAGGTGTTCATGCTGGTGCGGTCGAGCAGCGGCTGACCCGGAAAGGCATCGGTGATTTCGTTGAACATCGGGCCGGAAAAGCTCTTTTCGGCCACCGTGGTCAGGATGGTGGAGACGCCAAACGAGGCGGCGGCATTGGCGACCAGCGCGGCATTGCTGCGCAGCACTTCGGTGGCGATGGACTTGGTGGCAAAGGCCATCTGCGATTGGAAATCGATCAGGACCAGCGTGTGATCCTTGGGCGAAATCAGGCTCTTGCCGGGGGTCGGGGTGGCGGTGATGGTCATCGGGGGATCCTTTGTTGGGCCAGCATCGTTGCTGTGAGGGCAAGTTATGCCGGTCGATGAATTCAGGTAAGTGAGATAAGATCTTACGGTTTGTTCGATTTTTTCGAATGAACGGCCCTGCCGCCACAAAGGCATGCAAGGTCGAACGCGGCGCAAACTAGGGGCAGCAGCTGGTTTGCGTCTTGCACAGGCTTGACGTGATTGGGCGCTGGATGACGCCGCGCGGCCTCAGATTTCGATCAGGCCTCGCTTGGCCGCAATGGTCACCGCATGGGTGCGGTCGGCCGCGCCCAGCTTGGCAAAGGCCTGTTTCATATGGCCTTTGACGGTCTCCTCCGACAGGCCGATGCGCGCGGCGATCTGCTTGTTCGAATTGCCCGCCGCCGCCAGTGTCAGCACCGCCAGTTCGCGCTCGGTCAGATCATCGTCAAGCACATGCAGCGCAATGGCGGTGGCCACCTGCGCGTCCAGATGCTTGCCGCCGTTGAACACCGAACGAATCGCATCGAGCAGTTCCTTGCGCAGGCTGGCCTTGAGCAGATAGCCCATGGCGCCCGCGCGCAGGGCCTTGATCGCGCGCCCATCGCCGGAAAAGGTGGTCAGCACGATGATGCGCGCGCCCGGATCGCCGCGGCGAATCGCCTCGATGGCCTCCACCCCAGACATGTCGGGCATCTGCAGGTCCATCAGCACCACATCGGGCCGCAGCCGCTCATAGAGCGCGATGGCCTGCGCGCCATCCTCGGCCTCGCCCGCGATGGTGAGGTCGGGCTGGGTGCCGATCACCGCGCGCACGCCTTCGCGCAGCAGCAGGTGATCATCCACCAGCATCACCGAGATCGGCGGGCGCGCGGCGCGCGGGGCGTAAAGCCCGTCTGGAGCATGGAATGGCATGGTCTGGCCGTTAACCCTGGTGATCCTGCTTACA
Source organism: Novosphingobium sp. SG707 (assembly GCF_012275515.1). Taxonomy (GTDB): domain Bacteria; phylum Pseudomonadota; class Alphaproteobacteria; order Sphingomonadales; family Sphingomonadaceae; genus Novosphingobium. The sequence continues at coordinate 46,673 of NZ_JAAZQL010000010.1, read as the reverse complement.
ACAATGGCGCGCTGCGCCTCATTCCGGGGAATGCCATGTTGCCAGGGCATTTTCCAGCGCGGCGGCGGTGCGCTGGGCCTGACCGTTGCGAATGTCGAAAATCCATTCGATGGGGCGGGGCGGGGTTTCCAGCCCGTCCAGCGCCAGAAGCGCGCCGCGCATCATCGCCGCCGCAATCTCCTCGATCCCCTCCTCGGCAATATCCAGCCCGTTCCAGCCGAGCAGACAGGCCACCTTGCGCGCATGGGTGCAAAGCGTGCTGCGCATCGCCTGGCGGGTCAGCCGGCCGATCCGCAACGGATCGCCCGCCAGACCAGCGCCCAGCCCGATCAGCATCAGCGAGCGCGCCCCGATCGGCGCGGGCGGCGCCCAGAGCGTCAGTTCCTCGCCCGCCATGCCGGTAAAGATCCCGCCCGCGCGCAGCCGCCCCAGCGTGCCGTGCAGCGCGCGGTCGACCTGTTCGGCCCCGCTGCGCCCGCCATCCTTTTCCTGCATCCCCACGATCAGCAGATCGACCGGGGCCTCAATCGCGATCTGGGCGGCGACAAAGCGCACATGCCGGTATTGGCCCAGCGGGCGCGGCGGTATCGGGGGCATCGAGGATCTCCGGCCTTGTTTCAGATCTCGCCCTGCCAGTGGCGGCGCCATTGCATCGGCGTGGTGCCGGTGGTGCGGCGGAACAGGCGGGTCAGATGGGCCTGATCGGTCAGACCGCAGGCAATGGCGATCTGCGAAAGCGTTTCGCGGCTTTGCACCATCAGGATCTGGGCGCGGCGGATGCGCTGGCGCATGATGAAGCCATGGGGCGTTTCGCCCATGCTGGCCTTGAACGCGCGGCAGAAATGGCCGGTGGACAGCCGCGTCACTCCGGCCAGTTCCTCGGTCGAAAGCGTCTTGTCCAGATGGCTTTCGACATAGGCCAGCACCTTTTGCATCTGCCATGCCGCCAGCCCGCCCTTGACCGGGGCAGGGGGCGGGGCGGGCCTTTCGGCCAGATAGATCGGGCCGGAAGGGGAAGGCGCGAAAAGCGCCGAAATCCGCTCCAGATAATGGCGGGCCATATGCACGTCTTCGTCCAGAAACCGCCGCGCGCCCTCGATCAGTTCGGGGATGCGGGCGATTTCGGCAAGAGGCGGTGTGCGGGCCAATGTCGGGGTCATTTTCGCCGGATCCTGTGCTTGCTGTCGATGCCCAACATGGCACAGGACGCCCGCGCGCCAAGCCCGATCCGGGGGAGGAAATTCCCCCCAAAAGGGGCTTGCGTCAGATATCGGGCAAATCGTCCGCTCCGTTTTCCGCCGTATTTACAAATTGTTCGATCAGCCAGGCCGCCGCCGGACCGGGGGGCGTGTCGCGCCGCCAGATCCCGGCAAAGCGATAGGTGCCGCCCGGATGATCGGGCATCACAAGGCGGCTGAGCGTGCCGGTGGTCAGATCGTCCTCGATCATCGGCAGGGGCATGTTGCCCCACCCGATCCCTTCGCGCAGCAGCGCATGTTTGGCGCCAAGATCGGCCAGACGCCATGTGCGCGGCGACAGCACCGAGAAATCCTGCCCCTCGGTAAAGCGCGAACGGTCGGTCAGCACGAGCTGGATATAATCACGCCCAGCGCCGGGGAGGATCGGGTCCATCTGCGCCAGCGGATGATCGGGCGCGGCCACCGGCACCATGGGCACCGATCCGGCATTGACGCTTTCCAGCCCCTCGACCCCGGCGAAGAGCGGGCCCGACAGGCCGATCACCGCCTTGCCGTCCAGCACCAGCGCCGTGATTGCGCCCAGCGCCTCGACATGCAGGCGCAATTGCACGGTGGGAAATTGCGCGCGAAAGGCCCGCAGGATGCGCCCCAGCCGGTCCGCGGGCAGCATCACGTCCACCGCCAGATCGACCTCGGCCTCCAGCCCGTCGAGCAGCCCTTTGACCTTGGCGCGCAGGGCGTCGATGCCCTGCGCCACCCCGCGTGCCTCGGAGAGCAGCGCGCGGCCTGCCACGGTCAGTGTCGGTTTGCGCGTGCCCTCGCGGTCGAACAGGGTCAGGCCAAGCTGCGCCTCCAGATTGGCGATGCCATAGGATATGACCGAGACCGCGCGGTTGAGCTTGCGCGCGGCGGCGGCAAAGCTGCCGGTGTCCACGATGGTGAGGAAAATGCGCAACTGGTCAAAGGTCGGCGTGCCCGGATTGTTCATGCGCGAATCTCGCTTTTCCATTTTCTCGAACGTTATCGATCATTTTATCCCTCTGATCAGAACAGGCCGCAAGGGCTAAATCGGTTTTCAGCAAGGGCGCTCCCCCGATACGCCCCACAGGAGATAACCCATGATCGAACATCGTCCCTTTGAAACCCTTGGCGCGGCCAACCATGGCTGGCTGGACGCGCATCACCACTTTTCCTTTGCCGAATATCACGATCCGGCCCGCGTCCACTGGGGCAACCTGCGCGTGTGGAACGATGACACGATTGCGCCGGGCACCGGTTTTCCTCCCCATCCGCACCGCGATATGGAAATCATCACCTATGTCCGCGAAGGCGCGATCACCCATCAGGACAATCTGGGCAACAAGGGCCGCACCGAGGCGGGCGACGTCCAGGTGATGAGCGCGGGCACCGGCATCCGCCATTCGGAATATAACCTTGAGGATATCACGACCAGGATCTTCCAGATCTGGATCATCCCGACCCATCAGGGCGAAGCGCCGCAATGGGGCGCCAAGCCTTTCCCCAAGGGCGAACGTTCGGGCCATTTCGTGACGCTGGCCAGCGGCTATGCCGATGATGCCGACGCGCTGCCCATCCGCACCAATGCCCGCGTGGTGGGCGCCACTTTGAAGGCCGGTGAAACTGCGGAATATCCGCTGGGGGCTGACCGCAAGGCCTATCTGGTGCCCGCCATTGGCGCGGTGCGGATTGAGGACCAGACGATCAAGGCCCGCGACGGCGTGGCGATCAGCGATGTCGAAGTGCTGCGCGTCACGGCCATTGAGGACAGCGAGATCGTTCTGGTCGACGCGGCCTGATGCCGGATCAGGGCGGGGTTTCGGCCCCGCCCCACTGGCCGGAAACACGGCCTGAATATCTCCGAATTATCCAAAATCGCATGCGGATCGCCAAGCGAGGGCGAGGCATGCCTGTCACTTTCCCCGTCATTCCCTTTCCATCTTCCTTCCCCCGAGGTGTATCATGACCCAAGCTGCTCAGGATCTTTCCCGCCGTCATCTGCTCACCACCGTCGGCGCCGTGGCCGGCACCGCCGCGCTGGTCAGCCAGACCCCCACGCTGGCCGCTGTCCCGACCAAGGCGGCCAACAGCGCGCGCGTTGGCGATGGCTATGTGACCACGCCCGATGGCGCGCGGCTCTATTACAAGGATTGGGGCACCGGACAGCCCATCGTCTTCCACCACGGCTGGCCGCTGACGGCGGACGATTGGGATGCGCAGATGATGTTCTTCCTCGAACAGGGCTTTCGCGTGATCGCTTTTGACCGGCGCGGCCATGGCCGCTCCAGCCAGACGATGGACGGCAATGACATGGACACCTATGCCCGCGACACCGCCGTTCTGGTGCGCCATCTGGACCTGCATGATGCGGTGCATATCGGCCATTCGACCGGCGGCGGCGTGGTGGCGGCCTATGTGGCGCGCTATGGCGAAGGGCGCGTGGCCAAGGCGGTGCTGGTGGGCGCGGTGCCGCCGATCATGCTCAAGACCGCGGCCTATCCGGGTGGCTTGCCGATGTCGGTGTTCGACGGCTTCCGCAAGGCGCTGGTGGACAACCGGGCGGATTTCTTCTGGAATGTGCCGGTGCCCTTTTACGGCTTCAACCGCCCGGGCCAGAGCGTGAATGAGGCGATCCGCCAGAACTGGTGGCGCCAGGGCATGATGGGCGGCGCCAAGGCCCAGTATGACAGCATCAAGGCCTTTTCCGAAACCGACCAGACCGAGGATCTGAAGGCGATCAGCGTGCCGGTGCTGATCCAGCATGGCGATGATGACCAGATCGTGCCGGTGGCCGCCTCGGCCCATTTGCAGGCCAAGCTGATCCGCAACAACACGCTCAAGATCTATCCCGGCTATCCCCACGGTATGTTGACCACCCATGCCGATGTGCTGAACCGCGATATTCTGGCCTTTATCAAGGGTTGATGGCGGGTTGATCGGGCGGCGGCATGGGTTCATGCCGCCGCCTTTCGCGTTTCAGCGATCCGCCCAACTGGGGCGGGTCATTTGCAGCAGGTCGGTGCTGCGCGTGTACCAGCCTGCGCCATGCATACGCGCGATGAGATTCATCGCCAGCGTATCGACATGCAATTTCTGCGCATCGACAAACCGGTCCTGAATGTGAAAGCGCAACACTTCGCCCAGCACGATGGTCGATTGGCCTGCGTCCATACTGTTATACAGGCGGCATTCCATGCTGACGGGCGCGGTGGCGATGCGGGGCGGGGCGATGGCGGTGGAGGGCGCGGTTTCGATGCCCGCCAGCGCGATTTCATCCACACCCGGCGGCGCGTCGATGCAGGTCAGGTTCATGGCCTCCGCATCATGCTCGGCCACAAGGTTGACGACAAATTCGCCCGTTTCCAATATATTGGCCGCGCTGTCCTTATAGGTGCCGTCCGGGCGGCGCATCAGCCCGATGGCGAGGAGCGGCGGCTCGGCGCTCATCATCGCGAAGAAGCTGTAGGGCGCGGCATTGCGCGCGCCCTGTGCCGATTGCGATGTGATCCACGCGATGGGGCGCGGGGTGATCGAGGCGGCCATCAGCTTGTAGCGGTCAGGCCCGGCCACTTGCGAGAAGTCGAACTCCATCAGCCTTCGTCTCCGATGCGCGCGACGGGGCGCTTGGGGGCTACATCGACCTTCAACTGAAACACATCCGGGCGGGCGTAATGACCGGCCACGTCGAAATCATATTTGCCTCGGATCACTTCGGCCGGATCGATCTGCGCATAAAGGACCGTCTCGCCCGCATAATCCGGCCCGGCCAGCACATTGCCCAGGGGATCGACGATCATCGACCCGCCGCGCATCAGCACCATTTCCGGGTCATCGCCCAGCGCGCAGTCGTAATCGGCGGGATAGGCCCCGCGCGTGATATGCTGACACGCCGAAAGCACGAAGCAGCGGCCCTCAAGCGCGATATGGCGCATCGTGCTGGCCCAGCCGTCGCGGTCATCGGCGGTGGGGGCGCAATAGAGCGTGACGCCTTGGTCATACATCGCCATGCGCAGCATCGGCATATAGTTTTCCCAGCAGATCACAGCCCCGATCCGCCCCAGCGGCGTGTCGATCACCGGCATGGTCGAACCATCGCCAAAGCCCCAGATCAGGCGTTCCGCCCCCGTCGGCATCAGCTTGCGATGCTTGGCAATCAGGCCCTTTTCGCCATCGAAGAACAGCGCGGTGCAATAGACCGTGGCCCCATCGCGCTCGATCACGCCCATCACGACAAAGGCGCCGGTGGCGGCCGTGGCTTCGGCAATCGTGGCGACTTCGGGGCCGTTCAGGTCGATGGCGGCCTCATGATAGGCGCGGAAATCCTCGCGTCCCTGAGGTTTGCGCATGCCCACCGGCGTGCCGAAGGAAGCGCCCTTGGGATAGCCGCCCAGAAATGCCTCGGGAAACACGATGATCTTCGCGCCTTTCGCGCTGGCCTGCGCAATCAGCCCTGCGGCCTTGGCGGCGGCGCCCATCGAGTCGGTGGGCAGGGATGCGGCCTGAACGACAGCGGCGGTGAAGGCTTGCGTCATGATTTTCCTCAGCTTTTGCACGAGTGAGAGGGGAAAGCCGGAGAGAGGCTGAAAGGTAATTTACTTGCATTTGACAGTTTCGCCAAGATATTTTAAACCTATACTATCACGCAGCCCAACGCCCTTCAGGAGCCTGCCCATGGCCAGCACATATGACCAGTACCGCGAAGAGATCATCGGTCGCGCCAATGTTGCCGATACGCCCGAGCTTGTCGCCTATTATCAGCGATTGCAATCGCTTGGTACAGGAGCGCTGTGGACGGTGGCCAACAAGATCGAGCCGTGGGAACCGGCCTCGACTTCGGTGCCCTATCTGTGGCGGTACAAGGACCTGCGCGAGGACGTGCTGCGCTCGCTCGAACTGGTGACGCCCGAGCAGGCGGGACGGCGCGTGGTCTATCTGGAAAATCCGGGGCGGGCCGATGTGGTGGCGGCCGTGGGCTGGCTCTATTCCGGGCTTCAGGTGATGGGGCCGGGCGAATGCGCGTCCAGCCACCGTCATTCGGCCTCGGCGCTGCGCTTCATCATGGAGGGCAGCGGCGCCTTCACCAATGTCGACGGGCACAAGATGACGCTGGGCGCCAATGACTTTGTGCTGACCCCCAATGGCACATGGCATGAGCATGGCGTGTCGGATGATGGCACGGTCTGCATTTGGCAGGACGGGCTGGATATTCCGCTGATGAACGCGCTGGACGCCAATTTTTACGAGGTCCACCCCGAGCTTCAGCAGGCGATTTCCTTCCCTGTCAATGACTCGCTGGGCATGTGGGCGGGCTCGGCGCTGCGCCCCGCCGGGGTGCAATGGGCCAGGCCCTATTCGCCGCTGCTCAAATATGAATGGGGGCCGACCTATGAGGCGCTGCTGCGCTATGCCGCCGTGTCGGAAGGCTCGCCCTATGACGGGCTGCTGATGGAATATGTGAACCCGCATACGGGCGGGCCGGTGATGCCGACCATCGGTGCCTCGATGCAGATGCTGCGCGCGGGCCAGCACACCAAGGCCCACCGCCACACTGGCAGCTTCGTCTATCAATGCGCCAAGGGGCGCGGCTATTCGATCATCAATGGCCAGCGCTTCGATTGGCAGGAGCGCGACATTTTCGTCGTGCCAAGCTGGTGCTGGCATGAACATGTCAATCTGTCCGACACGGATGACGCCTGCCTGTTCACCTTCAACGATCTGCCGGTGATGCGCTCTTTGGGCATCTATCGCGAAGAAGCCTTTGGCGAAAACCACGGCCACCAGCCCGTTCTCGCCTGAATTCCTGACACTTAGCCTGAGGAATCCCCCATGCGTCTTGTTACCTATCGTTCTCACGTCGAGGCCGAAGCGCGCCTTGGCGCTCTGGTCGGGGATCTGGTCCTCGATCTGGAACTGTTCGGCGAGGAATGCGGCGTGCCGCTGCCCTCCACCATGCTGGAATTCATCGACCTTGGCCCGCAGGCCGTGGCGATCACCAGCAAGCTGATTAACGAGGCCGAGGGTGTTTTTCCCATCGGCACCGCCCAGCCCGCCGCCAATGTCAAATTGCTGGCCCCCATCCCGCGCCCGCGCAAGAACATCTTCGGTATTGGCCTGAATTACACCGAACACGTGGCCGAAAGCGCCAAGTCGCTCGACACCTCGCCCGAATTGCCGCGTCAGCCGGTGATCTTCTCCAAGCCGCCGACGTCCGTGATCGGCCCGGATGACGCCATCGTCCATAATGCCGCCATCACCCAGCAGCTTGACTGGGAGGTCGAACTGGCCGCGATCATCGGCACGCGGGCCAAGGGCGTCTCGCGCGAAACGGCGCTGAACTATGTGTTCGGCTATACCGTCTGCATCGACATGAGCGCGCGCGATTGCCGCCGTGCGGGCCAGTGGATCTACTCGAAAGGTCAGGACACGTTTGCGCCCATGGGCCCCTGCGTTGTCACCGCCGATGAAATCCCCGATCCCCAGACGCTTGACCTGTGGCTGACCGTCAATGGCGTGGAAAAGCAGCGCAGCAATACCGCCTATATGCTTTTCAAGGTCGATGAACTGGTGGCTGACATTTCGCAGGGCATCACGCTGGAGCCGGGCGACATCATCGCCACCGGCACGCCCGCCGGCGTTGGTGCGGGCATGGACCCGCAGGAATGGGTCTGGCCGGGCGACATCATCGTGGCCACGGTCGAAGGCATCGGCACGCTGCGCCATCCGGTCGTCGCGGGCTGAGGCAAAGATTTCCTCTCCCGACTGGGGGGTCGTGCAGACGGCCCCCTTTTTTTATTGCGCGCGGATCGAGGTCTTGAGCTGATCGAGCAGGGCGAGCAGATGCGCCTGATGGTCGGCGGGAAAACAGGACAGCGCCTCATGCACCCAGCGGCTGTGCGCATCGGCCAGCGTCTTGAAATAGGCACGGCCCGGCCCGGTCATGCTGACAATCGCGGCGCGGCGGTCATTGGGGTCGGGGCGGGAATCGATCAGGCCCTGTTCGCTCAATTGCCGCACGATCGAGGTCACATTGCCGTTGGACACCAGCAGCGCGCGCGAAATCTCGCCCATGGTCAGCCCGTCGGGCGCACGGTCCAGCGCCGCCAGCACATCAAACCGGGGCAGGGTGGTATCGAACTGGTCCTGAAAATTGCGGCGCAGCTGTTTTTCCACCAGCTTGGCGCAATCGAGCAGGCGGATCCACACCCGCAGCTCCAGCCGCCTTTCCGCTCCGTCGTCCATCAAACCCTCATCATGGCAAACGGCCCGCCCGGTGGGGGCGAGCCGTCATTTCGCGTTTAGGTGGCATGGAGCCGGGGGGCAAGCCCGTTCAGGCGAGATAGGCGTTCATGCCCTCGCGCAGGCTTTCGGGCCATGCCATGGCCCGCCGCGCGTCCAGATCCATGCACACTAGCACCACCAGCGCCTTCAACCGCACCTGTCCCTCGCAGGCAAAAGTGATCGCCAACTGGCAACTGCTCTTGCCCAGCTTCGTCACTTCCAGCGACAGGTCGAGGCTCTCGCCCAACTCGCTGGGCGCCATGAAATCCACCTCCAGCCGGACCGTGGGCACGCCCATCTTGCCTTCCATATGGATCAGCTTGAAGGGGAAACCCAAAGTGGCGAACCAATCCTCGACCAGCGCGTTGAGCATTTCGAAATAGCGCGGGTAAAAGACGATCCCGGCCGGATCGACATCGGCAAAACGCACCGGCAGGGTCAGGTTGAAAGGCATTCGTCGTCTCCTTTACGCGCGGGCTGCGGTATCGCGGGCCTGCCCGGCCAGTTGCCGCGCCTGCGTCTGGCCAAGGGCATAGGGGGCGGGGACGAATTGCCCTTCCTCGCCCGCCTGCGCCGCCGCGCGCAGCGTCCATGACGGATCGACCAGATGGGGCCGCCCCACCGCCACCAGATCGGCGCGGCCCGCCATCAGGATCGAATTGACCTGATCGGGCTGGGTGATGTTGCCCACGGCCATGGTAGGCATATGGGCCTCGTTGCGGATTTGGTCGGCAAAGGGGGTCTGGAACATGCGGCCGTAGGTGGGGCGAGCGCGCGGCGCGGTTTCCCCCGCCGATACGTCGATGATGTCCACGCCCACGGCCTTGAAGGCTTCGGCAATGGCCACAGCCTCGGCAGGGGTCACGCCCGCTGCGCCCACCCAGTCGTTGGCCGAGATGCGCACCGCCATCGGCTTGCCTGCGGGCCAAGCCGCGCGCATGGCGGCGGCCACGCGCAGCGGGAAGCGCAGGCGGTTTTCCAGCGAACCGCCATAGGCGTCCGTGCGATGGTTCATCACCGGGGTGATGAAGCTGGAGAGCAGGAAGCCATGGCCCGCCTGAAGCTCGATCATGTCGAAACCGGCGGCATCGGCGCGGCGCGCGGCGGCGGTGAAGTCGGCAAGGATGCGGTCCATGTCGGCCTCGCTCAGGGCGTCGGGCGTCAGGCCGCCCTCGCGCCATGGCTGCGCGCTGGCCGAGAGGATCGGCCAGGGATCGGCGAGCGGCACGTCATAGCCTTCATGGCCCGGACGGCACGAGGCCCGCGCGCCCGCATGGCCCAGTTGGGCGCAGGTCTTGGTGGCGGTGTGCTGATGGGCAAAGGCGTTGATCGCGCGCCAGCGGTCGATCTGGCCGTCCTCCCACAGGCCGGGGCAGGCCGAGGTGGCGCGGCCCTCGGGCGAGACGGCCAGCATTTCGGTGATGACAAGGCCAGCCCCGCCCAAGGCACGCGCGCCGTAATGCACCTCGTGGAACATGGTTGCATGGCCGTCCGGCTCGGCGCAATAGGTCAGCATCGGGGGCACCACCACGCGATTGGCCAGCGTCAGATCGCGCAGAGCAAAGGGCGTGAACATCGGCTGGACCGGGGTGTTGCGTCCTTCGTTCCCCGCCCAGAACCAGCGTTCGAGGCTTTCCAGCCATGCCTTGTCGCGCAGGCGCAGGTTTTCATGGGCTACGCGCTGCGAACGGGTCATCAGCGAATAGGCGAATTGCGGCAGGTCGAAATCGAGATAGCGGTCGAGCGTCTCGAACCAGTCGGTCGAATTGCGCGCGCTGTTCTGGATTTTGAGCACCTCGACATGGCGTTCGGCCTCATATTCGGCTAGCGCCTCGCGCAGATTGGCCGGATCGGCCATGCCGGGGCGGCTGAGCACCTGCGCCAGCTTGATCGCATCCTCCAGCGCCAGTTTGGTGCCGGACCCGATCGAGAAATGCGCGGTATGCGCCGCATCGCCCAGCAGCACGACATTGTCGAAGGACCATTTTTCGCACAGGATGCGGCGGAAATTGATCCATGCCGCCGAGCCGCGCAAATGGCCCGCATTGGTGATGAGCGCATGGCCGTCGAGATGGCGGGCAAACAGCTTTTCACAAAAGGCGATGCTCTCGGCCTGCTCCATCTTGTTGAGGCCCAGCCCTTCCCATGTTTCGGGCGAGCATTCGACGATGAAGGTCGAATGGGTGGCGTCGAACTTATAAGCATGGGCCCAGACCCAGCCATGCTCGGTCTTTTCGAACAGGAAGGCAAAGGCGTCGAACAGGCGCGTCGTGCCCAGCCAGCAGAACTTGTTGCGGCGGGTTTGAATATCGACGCCGAATTTGTCCTCGTTCTGCGTGCGGATCGCGCTGTTGATGCCATCGGCCGCCACGATCAGGTCATAATCGCCATAGGCCGAGAGATCAGCGGAAAATTCGCTTTCGAAATGCACCCGGACGCCCAGTTCCAGCGCCCGCGCCGTCAGGATTTGCAGCAGGCGTTTGCGCCCGATGCCGATAAAGCCATGGCCCGATGAGGTGATCTCGGCATCGCCCATCGCCACGGTGATATCGTCCCAATGGGCGAAATTATCCGCGATGATGGCCGCGCTGACGGGATCATTGGCGGTCAGGTTCTCGACCGTCTGATCGGAAAAGACCACGCCCCAGCCGAATGTGTCGCCCGCGCGATTGCGTTCGAAAACGTCAATCTGGTGCGAGGGATCGCGCAATTTCATCGAAATGGCAAAATAAAGACCGGCGGGACCGCCGCCCAGACAGGCAACACGCATCATGCACCTCCAAATATGCTTTAGGTTTAAAACATATTGGTTGCATGTGCAAGTTGATTCGGCCACCCCCTGCGCTTACTCCAGATTGTCGTGCAGACGCCCCAGCAAATCGAGCAATTGGGCAAATTCGCTCGCGCTGATTCCCCGAATGACCTTGTGATAGACCGGCGAGGTGGCCTCGCGCGCGGCCGCCAGTTTCTCGCGCCCCAGATCGCTCAACAGAAGTTCGGTGACGCGGCCGTCGGTTTCGCTGGGCTGGGTGGTGATCAATCCGGCCTTGGTCATGCGTTCGACAATGCGCATCATCGTCGAAATGTTGATGACCGCCGATTTGGCAACCTGCGCGATGGGCAAAGGCTCATGTTCGCCCAGGATCATCAGCACGCGCCATGTGGGAATGTCGATGCCGATCGGCCGCAATTGCGATTCGATGACCACATTGTACCGGCTCGCCGCGCGGTTCAGCAGATAGAAGGGATAGGCCTCGACCCGGAATTCCTCGGATCCGGGATCGCCAAGCCTGCGTAAATCCTCGCTCATCTGCGTTTTCCTTCATGCCCTGCAATTAATACTTGCATCTGCAAGTTTATCCGATAGCCTTCGCGCTACATCCTCTGTGGGAGCCTTTATGTCCACACTCAACATGCTTGCTCAATCCCTTGCCTCGGGCGCGGTGCGGGTTGTCGATCTCACCCAGACGCTTTCGGAAGATACGCCGCTGCTGGTTCTGCCCGAACCCTTCGGGCAAACGGCGGCTTTCTCGCGTCAGGAGATTTCGCGCTATGATGATCGCGGCGTGGCATGGCACTGGAACAATTTCACCGTGGGCGAGCATACGGGCACCCATTTCGACGCGCCGGTGCATTGGGTGACGGGCAAGGATCTGGCCGACAACACGGTCGACCGTCTGCCGGTTCAGCCGCTGATCGCGCCCGCCGTGGTGCTGGATTTTTCGGCGGAATGCGCCGCCGATGCCGATTTCCTGCTGACGGTGGAGCACATTGAGCGCTGGGAATCGCAGCATGGTCCGATTCCCGCCGGGTCCTGGGTGCTGCTGCGCACCGATTGGTCGAAACGCGACGTCGATGCCTATACCAACCGCGCAGCGGACGGGCCGCATACGCCGGGGCCGTCGACGGCGGCGGTTGAGGCGCTGATCGCGCGCGATGTGATCGGTTTTGGCGTGGAAACCATCGGCACCGATGCCGGGCAGGCCTTCGCGCTGACTCCGGCCTATCCGGCGCACACTTTGTTCCATGGCGCAGGCAAATATGGGCTGCAATGTCTGGAAAACCTCGATCAACTGCCCGCGACGGGCGCCATTGTGATCGCCGCCCCGCTCAAAATCCGTGACGGTTCGGGCAGCCCCCTGCGCGTGCTGGCGCTGGTCGAGGGCTGAACATGGCCGAGCGTTCGTTCAAATCCGAAGTCAAGAAGCTGACCGCCGGGGAAGGGGAAGTCTTCACCGGCGAGGGCATTCTGGCCGTCACCAAGGGCCTGCTGCAATCGGGCGTCGCCTATGTCGGCGGCTATCAGGGCTCGCCCATCAGCCATCTGATGGATGTGTTTGCCGATGCCAATGATCTGCTCGCCAGCCTTGGCGTGCATTTCGAGGCCAGCGCTTCGGAAGCGACAGCGGCGGCCATGCTGGCGGCCAGCGTCAATTATCCCCTGCGCGGGGCCGTCACCTGGAAATCGGTGGTGGGCACCAATGTCGCCTCCGATGCTTTGTCCAATGTGGCCTCGGGCGGGGTGAAGGGCGGCGCGCTCATCATCGTGGGCGAGGATTATGGCGAAGGCTCCTCGATCATGCAGGAGCGCACCCATGCCTTTGCCATGAAGAGCCAGATGTGGCTGATCGACCCGCGCCCGAACCTGACCAGCATGGTGGATGCGGTGGAGCAGGGTTTCCGCCTGTCCGAAGCCTCGAACACGCCGGTCATGCTGCAATTGCGGGTGCGTTCGTGCCATATGACCGGCAGCTTTATCGCCAAGGATAATGTCCGCCCGGCCATGACCGTGGGCGAGGCCGCATCAGCCCCGATTCGCGATCTCCAGCGCATCGTGCTGCCCCCGGCCAATTTCCAGCATGAGGTTGAAAAGATCGAGCAGCGCTGGCCCGCCGGCATTGCCTATGTCCGCGACAACAAGCTGAACGAATGGTTTGGGCAGGACAGCGACACGCCGGAAATCGGCATCATCGTTCAGGGCGGCCTGTATAATAACCTTAACCGCGCGATGGAATTGCTGGATCTGGCCGATGCCTATGGCAGCAGCAGGATCGCGGTCTATTGCCTCAATGTCGCCTATCCGCTGATCCCCGAGGAGGTTTCGGCCTTCTGCGCTGGGAAACAGGCTGTGCTGGTGGTCGAGGAAGGCCAGCCTGAATTTATCGAGCATGAGCTGAACACGCTGATCCGCCGCGCCGATCTGCAGACGCGGATTGTCGGCAAGGACATGCTGCCGCGCTCGGGCGAATATTCGGCCGCTGTGATCCGCGATGGTCTGGGCAAATTCCTGCGCGCCCATGCCCCGCATCTCGCCCCGGCGGAGGCCAAACCCGATCCCCTGCCGCGCGACGTGGCGATGGAAATCCCCCAGCGCCCCGCCGGTTTCTGCACCGGATGCCCGGAGCGTCCGGTGTTTGCCGCGATGAAGCTGGTGGAGAAGGAACTGGGTCCGACCCATGTGTCGGCGGATATCGGCTGCCACCTGTTCTCGATCCTGCCGCCGTTTGACATTGGCAATACGACGATGGGGTATGGATTGGGCGCGGCGGGCGCCTCGGCCTTCAAGCCCAAGGACAAGCGCGCGATTGCCGTGATGGGCGATGGCGGCTTCTGGCACAATGGGCTCACCAGCGGCATCGGCAATGCGGTGTTCAACAAGGATGACACCGTCACCCTGATCATCGACAATGGCTATTCGGCGGCGACAGGGGGGCAGGATATCCTTTCCAGCCGCGCCGACAACCCGGTCCGCGTGACCAAGAACCCCATCGCCAAGGCGGTGCAGGGCGTGGGTGCGAAATGGGTGCGGCTGGTCGAGCGGACCTATGACGTGGCAAAGATGCGCGATCTGTTGCGCGAGGCGATGACCAGTTCGGAAAAAGGGCCGAAGGTCATCGTCGCCCAATCGGAATGCATGCTCAACAAACAGCGCCGGGTGAAGCGTGAACAGGGCAAGGTGCTGGCCAATGGCGGGCGCGTGGTGCGTGAACGTTTCGGCGTCGACAGCGACACCTGTACTGGCGATCACGCCTGCATCCGCCTGTCGGGCTGCCCCTCGCTGACAATCAAGTCGAACCCGGACCCCCTGCGCCAGGATCCGGTGACGCATGTCGAAAACAGTTGCGTTGGCTGCGGTCTGTGCGGCGAAAATGCCCATGCCGCGATCCTGTGCCCCAGTTTTTACCGCGCGCGGATCGTCAGCAATCCCACGGGCTGGGAAAAGTTCCGGCAGGGCTGGCGTGCGCGGATCGTCGGCTGGATGCAGGCGCGCGATGATCGCGCCCGCATGGCCCGTGCGTTTTAAGGATTACCGCTGATGACCGAGAAGAACCGTATCGCCATTGCCATTCTGGCGCTGGGCGGACAGGGCGGCGGGGTGCTGGCCGAATGGATCCAGCATGTCGCGCGTGAGGCGGGCTGGCTGGCGCAGGGCACATCGGTGCCGGGCGTGGCGCAGCGGACGGGTTCGACCGTTTATTATGTCGAATTGGCGCGGGCAGGCGTTGATGGGCGCATGCCGATCATGGCGCAAATGCCGATGCCGGGCGATGTCGATGTGGTGGTAGCCTCCGAACTGATGGAAATGGGCCGTGCGGTGCTGCGCGGGTTCTCCACGGCGGGCAAGACCACGCTGATCGGGTCGACCCACCGCATCTATGCCATTTCCGAAAAGCAGGTGGCAGGCGACGGGCGCGGCAATGGCGAGAAGATCCTTGCGGCCGCCCGCGAACGTTCGGCCCGCTTCATCGGTTTCGACATGGAGGCCGCCACCGAGCGCACCCACAGCGTGATCAGCGCGATCATGTTCGGCGCGCTGGCGGGCAGCGGAGCGCTGCCTTTCCCGCGTGAAGCCTTTGAAGCCGCGATCCATCACAGCGGCAAGGCGGTCAAAAGCAACCTTGCCGGGTTTGCTGAAGGTTTCGCCCGCGCGCAGGGCGAGATCGCCATGCCGCAGGAGGAGGCCCCCGAGATCCCCATGCCGACCACCACGATGGGCAAGGTGCTGGCCGCGCGGGCGCGGGCGGGGTTGCCCGATGCGGCGCTGGCCAATGCCCTGCACGGGCTGGCCAAGCTGATGGATTATCAGGATGGCGATTATGCCGCGCTCTATCTCGACCGCCTCGAACGGATCGCCGCCATGGACCGCGCGCCTTTCGACTTGACGCAGGAGGCCGCGCGCCATCTGGCGCTGTGGATGGCCTATGAAGACACGATTCGCGTGGCCGATCTGAAAGTGCGCGCCGCCCGGTTTGAACGCGTGCGCGACGAGGTCAAGGTGAAGGATGGACAAGTCCTGACCGTCACCGAATTCATGCATCCGCGCCTTCAGGAAGTGGCCGAAAGTCTGCCGGGATGGCTGGGGCGCCGGGTGATGGGTTCGGCATGGCTGGACCGGGCGCTGTCAAAGGGACGGCATGTCGAGACGACTTCGTTGCGCTGGTTTCTCGCGCTGCGTCTGGTGGCGATGGGGCGGGGCTGGCGGCGCAGCACCTTGCGCTATGCCCAGGAACAGGGCCGGATCGAGGCATGGCTGAACCGCGCGCAAAAGGCCGCCGAAACGGATCTTGCGCTCGCCACAGAGATCATCCGCGCCCAGCGCCTGATCAAGGGCTATGGCGATACGTTCGATCGCGGCCTGGAACGCTTTGCCGCGATCATGGCGCAGGCCGATGCCGGCGCCGGAGCCGATGCTCTGCGGGTGGCGCGCGAAGGGTTGCTCAAGGCCGCGTAAGGCTTGAGCCAAGGCATTGGGGGAAATGCATGGGGTTCGCATCGGTGCGTCCGGTGCGAACCCCTTTTTGCATCTGCATGGATCCGCTGGGTCGCCATGGCGTGATTGGCTCTGATCCTGCGATCCAAACCTTTGCGGGCGCGTATTGATGCTTCTCAATGTCCGGCGATGCGGATGACCATAAAAGGCCGTTAATGCCGTTAAGCGCGGCAAACAAACCTTTGGGATCCGATACATGGAAAACTTGACATATCGTTCAATTTTTTGTTGATCAGGTCTTGCGAGAGGCGGTTGCTCCGGAGTCGGCTTTGTGTGCGTCGGCAATGGTGCGTCGTAATTCAAAAAATCAGAACATTCCGGCAGGCCGCAGGGGCCTTTCACTTTCCTTCCGGCTCAGGAGCCCGATGGTGATGCAGTGTGCTGACGCTTTCCCGTTGACAATCCGCAGCCGCAGGGGCGGCAGATGAGGCTTCGCCGTATTCTTGCCGGGGCGGTCCTGCTGGCGCTGGCGGCGGGCGGCTATTGGGCATGGCATCATTTCATGCGCCGCGCCGAGCTTCCGGAATGGGTCTTGCGCAGCAATGGCCGGATCGAGATGACCCGGACCGATATCGCGGTGAAATATCCGGGACGGCTGGCCTCCTTGACGGTTCGCGAAGGCGATGTGGTTCAGGCGGGCCAGATTCTGGCCGAACAGGACGAAAGTGATGTGCTGGCCCAGCTTGATGCGGCCAGAGCCTCGCGCGAAAGGGCCTTGGGCGGCCTTGCCCGGGCGCAGGGCGAACAGGCGGCGCATCGCAGTCAGGCCGAACTCGCCCGGCTCAACTGGTCGGAAACCGCCGGTCTTCATGCGCGCGATATGGTGTCGGATGTGGAGCTGAGGCAACGCAATCTGGCGCTGGCGGGCGAGACAGGCGGCCTTGAGGCGGCAAGCGGCGCCATAGGCGAGGCGCGCGGCGCGATTGCCCAGGCCGATGCCCAGATCCGGCTGGTTTCGGCCATCCGCGCCGATCTGCATATCCGCTCGCCGGGGCCGGGCCGGGTGGAATATCGCATTGCCGAGCCGGGCACGATGATGGCGCCCGGCGGCAAGATTTTGTCGATCATCAACCCGGAGGATGTCTATCTGACTATCTTCGTGCCTTCTGCCGTTGTTTCGCGCATTCGGATCGGGGATGAGGCGCGCATCCTGCCGCAGGGTTTTACCCGCACCTTGCCCGCCCGCGTCGGCTTTGTCTCGCCCGAGGCGCAGTTCACACCCAAATATGTCGAAACCGCCAATGAGCGGGACAATCTCTCCTATCGGGTGAAGCTGCAGATACCTGTGGAGGTGGCGCGGCGGTTTGCGGGCGTGCTGAAGGCCGGGATGACCGCCGATGGCTTTGTCCGCACCGATCCGGGCAAAGCATGGCCAGATTTGGGGCCTGAACAGGGAGCGGCCAGACCGTGACCGGGGCGCAGGAACCGGGCGCCATGGCCATCGTCCTTGAGGATGTTTCCCATCGCTACGGCCCGGTTCCATCGCTCCACAATGTCAGCCTGCAATTGCCGCGCGGCGGGGCGGTGGCCTTTGTCGGGCCTGACGGGGTGGGCAAATCCACCCTGCTGGGCCTGATTTCCGGGGTGAAGCGCGTTCAGCAGGGCAAGGTCGGCGTGCTCGGCTTCGATCTTGCGCGGCGGGGCGATCGCTCCGCTTTCCTGTCCCGCGTGGCCTATATGCCGCAAGGGCTGGGACGCAACCTCTATCCCACACTGTCCGTGGCCGAGAATATCGACTTTTTCGGCCGCCTGTTCGGTCTGGGCGGGGCCGAACGGCGCGCGCATATGCAGCGCCTGCTGGAGGCGACGGGGCTTGCGCCTTTTCCCGACCGGCCCGCAGGCAAGCTTTCGGGCGGGATGAAGCAGAAGCTGGGCCTGTGCTGCGCGCTGGTTCACGATCCGGACCTGCTGATTCTGGACGAGCCGACAACGGGCGTCGATCCCCTGTCGCGGCGGCAGTTCTGGGAACTGGTCGATGCCATGCGGGCCGAGCGACCCGAACTGACCGTGCTGGTCTCGACCGCCTATATGGAAGAGGCCGAGCGCTTCGATCATCTGGTGGCGATGGACGAAGGGCGCATCATCGCGCAGGGGCCGACGCGTGACATTCTTGCCCGGACCGGGGCCGCAACGCTGGAGCAGGCCTATATCAGCCTGCTGCCCGAAGCGAAGCGGCCTGCGGGCGAATTGCTCAATGTCGCGCCATGGCAGGACAAGGGAGAGGCGCCCGCGATAGAAGCGCAGCATCTGGTGCGCCGTTTCGGCGATTTCGTGGCGGTCGATGATGTCAGCTTTCGGATCGGCCGGGGCGAGATCTTCGGCTTTCTCGGCTCGAACGGCTGCGGCAAGACGACGACCATGAAGATGCTGACCGGACTGCTTGATGCGAGCAGCGGGACCGCCACCCTGTTCGGGCGCCCGATCACTGCCGGAGACATGCAGACGCGGATGCGGGTCGGCTATATGTCGCAGGCCTTTTCGCTCTATGAAGAATTGACCGTCGAGCAGAATCTGGCCCTACACGCCCGCCTCTATCGCGTGCCGCAGGGCGAGGCGGGGGCGTTGGTGAATGAGGTGATGGCGCAATATGCGCTGCTCGATCATGCCCGCGCCCTGCCTGCCGCATTGCCGCTGGGGATACGCCAGCGGCTGCAACTGGCGGCGGCCTGTCTGCACAAGCCCGAAATCCTGATCCTTGATGAGCCGACTTCCGGCGTCGATCCTGCGGCCCGCGACATGTTCTGGGGCCATTTGCTGCGCCTTTCGCGCGATGATGGCGTGACCATCTTTGTCTCGACCCATTTCATGAACGAGGCCGAGCGGTGCGACCGGATTTCGCTGATGGATCGCGGGCGGGTGCTGGCGGTGGGAACACCGGAGGAACTGACGCGCCAATACCATGCGCAGCGTCTGGAGGACGCGTTCATTGCGGTGCTGGAGGATAATGCGGCGCCAACCGCGCCGGTCGCGGCCCCGGACCCCGGCGCGCAGAATCAGGACGAGGCAGACAACCGGCAAAGCGGATTGGCCGGTTGGCTGGGCTTTGCCTGGGCCTTTGCCCGGCGCGAGGCGATCGAACTGGCGCGCGACCGCATCCGCATGGGCTTTGCGCTGGCGGGGCCGATCATCCTGCTGTGCATTTGCGCCTTCAGCATCTCCTTTGATGTGCAGAACATCCGCATGGCGGTGCTCGACCACGATCAGAGTGCGACCAGCCGCGATCTGACCCGCCGCTTCGAGGGTTCGCGCTATTTCGTGGAAACCCGCCCCATCGCCAGCGAGGAAGACGCGCATGGACGACTGCGCGAGGGCAGCGTCCAGATGGTGCTGGATATTCCGCCTGCCTTTGGGCGCGATCTGGCCGCGGGGCGAAAGCCGGATGTGGGGGTTTTCATTGATGGCGCCAGCCCCTTTCTGGCCGCGAACATCCAGGGCTATGCCGATGCGATCATTCTGGCCTATTCGCTCGACAGGCTGGGGGCGGCCTCCGCCGCTGTCGCGCTGCCCGCCTCGATCGAACCCCGTTTCATCTACAATCAGGATTTTCGCAGCATCTATGCGATCACGCCGGGCGTGCTGATGCTGACAATGATCCTGATCCCCGCGATGCTGACCGCGCTTGGCATCGTTCGTGAAAAAGAGATCGGCTCGATCATCAACCTCTATGCCTCGCCCGCCGGGGCCGGGGCGTTCCTGATCGGCAAGCAGGTGCCCTATGTCGCTCTGGCCATGGTCAGCTATGGTACGCTTGTGGCCCTTATCGTGACCGTTCTGGGGGTGCCGCTCAAGGGGTCTCTGTCGGCGCTGACGATGGGCGCGCTGCTGTTCGTGCTGGCATCCACCGGCCTTGGCATGATGATCTCGACCTTCGTTCGCACCCAGGTGGCCGCGATTTTCGCCACGGCGCTGATCTGCCTCATCCCTTCCGTGAATTTTTCGGGCCTGCTCTATCCGGTCTCGACGCTCCTCGACGGCAGCTATTGGATCGGCGTCATCTTTCCTTCCTCGTGGTTTCAGATCATCAGTCTGGGCACCTTCACCAAGGGCCTTGGTCCGGCCAGCTTCGGCACAGCCTATCTGGCGTTGGGGCTGTTTGCCCTCATCGTCATCATGGCCTCGCGGCTCATGCTCGGAAAGCAGGAGGTATGAGCCGCTGGCTGATCAATGTCTGGTTGCTCGGCGTCAAGGAACTGCGCAGCGTTCTCAAGGATGTGACGCTGATGGCGCTGATTGTCTTTGCCTTTACCATCGCCATCCAGCTCGTCGCCACCGGGCTCAAGGCCGAGGTGTCCAATGCCTCGGTGGCGATCGTGGACGATGATCACAGCGAACTGTCGCGGCGCCTGCGCGATGCTGTGCGGCCGCCCTATTTCAAGCCGCCGGTGGACATCGCGCGCGGGGATGTCTCCGCCGCGATGGACGGGGGCCGCTATATTTTCGTGATCGAGATCCCGCCGCGCTTTCAGGCCGATGTGCTGGCCCGGCGCAGCCCGGCGGTTCAGATTCTGGTCGATGCCACCGCCATGACGCAGGCCGGGCTGGGGGCTGTCGATTTCCAGCGGATCTTTGCCGCAGAGACGCTCGATTTCCTCCACGCGCGCGGCCTGCTGGCGGCTCTGCCCGTCACGGTGACCAGCCAGATCTACTTCAACCCCAATTCGCAATCGGCCTGGTACAGTTCGGTGATGCAGATCGTGACGAATGTGACGGTCCTCTCGATCATCCTTGTCGGCGCGGCGGTCATCCGCGAGCGCGAGCATGGTACGATCGAACATCTGCTGGTCATGCCCGTCCGGGCCAGTGAAATCGCTTTTTCCAAGATTCTGGCCAATGGCCTGGTCATCTTTCTGGCCTCGATCGCGTCCCTGTGGTTTGTGGTGCATGGGGCTCTGGCCGTGCCCCTGGCGGGTTCTCTGGCGCTCTTTGCGGGCGCGATGGTGCTCTATCTTTTTTCGGTGACGTCGCTGGGCATGTGGATGGCGACGCTGGCGCCCAGCATGCCGCAATTCGGCCTGTTTGCTGTCCCGGTCTATGCCATCGCCTATCTGCTGTCCGGGGCCGCCACGCCGCTTGAGAGCATGCCGCCCGCCATCCAGATCGTGGCAAGGCTGCTGCCCACCACCCAGTTTGTCAGCCTTTCGCAGGCGGTGCTTTATCGCGGCGCGCAAACCGCCACCGTATGGCCCGAACTGGCCATGATCTGCGGCTGGGGCGTGCTGTTCGTTGCCCTTGCGGTGCAGCGCTTCCGCTCGATGCTGGAGCGTCAGGGATGAAGGCGAAAATCATGCATAAAGGCCCAAAGATGACCCTGCGCGCGTTGCTGGCGGCGGGGATGGCGCTTGGTCTGGCGGCTTGCGCCTCGTCGCCTCCTCTGGCCTCGCCTCAGGCGACGGTTTCCCCGCCCGCGCACCTCGTCGCGCCCGAGGCCGGTCTGCCATCGGCGGGCGCCCCCGACCGGTGGTGGACCCTTTGGGGCGATCCTGCCTTGAACGCGCTGGTCGAAAAGGCGCTCGTCGCCAATGCCGATATCCGCGTGGCGCAGGCCCATGTCAGGGCGGCAAGGGCGCTCGTGTCCGTTTCGGAGGCGGCGCTCTATCCCACCGTCGCGGCCAATGGCGCGGCGTGGGGAACGCTGGCCGATACCGCGGCCGATGGCGCTCTTGGCTCGCTCCTTGCGCCTTTTTCCGAAGGGAACACGGGCGCGGGCTATCTTGTCGGGCTTGGCGCGCAATGGGAGCCGGACGTGTTCGGCGGTCGCCACGCCGATGCCGAAGCCGCCAGGGCCCTTGCCGACAGCGCGCAATGGCTGGCCCATGGCGTTGCGCTGACCGTGATCGGCGATGTGGTTGAAAACTATCAGCAGTGGCAGGGGCTGCGTCGCCGTTTGGCCATCCTCGATCAGAGCATCGCATCGGCGCGGCATTTGGTCGATTATCTCTCCGCCCGGCAAAGGATGGGACAGGCCAAGGCGCTGGATGTGACCAAGGCGCAGGCGGCGCTGGCCTCGCTGGAGGCGGGGCGACCACCCCTCCTGTCGCTGATCGACGCGCGGCGCAGGCGGCTTGCCGTGCTGGCCGGAGACTTGCCCGAAACACCGCCTGCAGAGGCGACAAATGCGAATATGCGCGTGCCGCCGCCGCCCTCCGGTCAATTCCCCTCGGCCATTCTGGAGCGCCGCCCCGATGTGCGCGCCCGAATGCTGATTGTTGCCGCGCGGGCCGCCCGGCTGAAAAGTCTGAAGGCGGATCTGATGCCGCGTTTCGGGATCAGTTTCATGGGACAGGATGGCCATATCGCCTTGTCGGGCCTGCCCGGTTTTGGCGGCCCGCTTGGTCTGGTTGGCGTCAAGGCCAGCGTCCCCATCTTCACCGGCGGATTGCTGCGCGGGCGGATCGCGGCAGGCCATGGCGAACTGGAGGCGGCGCTGGCGGGACAGGATCGCGCCATCCTGCTGGCGCTTGAAGAGGTCGAGACCGCCTATGCCTTGCGCACCGGGCTGGATGCCCGTTTGCGCGGGTTTGAGCAGGCCCGCGACCTGTCCGCCCGCCGTGTCGATCAGGCGCAGGCCTTCTATCGCGCGGGGCGCATGACCTTGGGCGATGTGCTGCAGGCACAGCTCGACGCCTTTGCGGATGCCGACAAGGTGGAGCAGACCAAGCTGGCGCAAGGCAGCGCCACCGTTCAGCTTTACCGGGCGATTGCCGGTGGCTGGGGGATGAATCGATCACAGACCGGCCCGCAGGCGCCGGAAGGAGCTCACCCATGAACGACAGCCTATCCGCCCATGAGGCCGCCGATCCGCTCGAAGGGATGGCGCGGAATCTCGATCGGGCCTCCTTCGCCGCCATTGCCGGTGTCACGGGCGGGCTCTCGCCCTTTACCGTGGCGCAGGCGCTGTCGGACTGGGCCCTGCATCTTGCGGTATCGCCGGGGCGGCGGTTGGAACTGGTGGCCAAGGCCTGGCGCAAAACCCTGCGTTTGGCCGATTATGTCGCTCATGGCGCCGATGGCGATCATCCCGCGATTGAGCCCCTGCCGCAGGATCGCCGCTTTGACGATCCGGCATGGAAAGCGGCGCCCTATAACCTGATCGCCCAATCCTTTTTGATGACGCAGCAATGGTGGCATGCGGCCACCACCGGCATTTCAGGCGTCAGCGCCCGCCATGAAGCGGTAACATCCTTCACCCTGCGCCAGATCCTCGACATGCTGGCGCCCAGCAATTTCGTCCTGACGAATCCTGTGCTGCAAAAGCGGATTGCCGATACGGGCGGCATGTGTCTGGTCGAGGGCGCAAGGCTGCTGATGGCCGATGTCGAAGCGCTTGCCCGCGGCACGGCGCAGACGGGCGAGCAGCCACTGCAGATCGGGCGCGACATGGCCGCGACCAAAGGCAAGGTAATCTACCGCAACCGCCTGATGGAGCTGATCCAGTATGAGCCGACCACCGCGACGGTCCGGCCCGAGCCGGTGCTGATCGTGCCGGCCTGGATCATGAAATATTATATTCTCGACCTCTCGCCCCGCAATTCCCTGATCGCCTGGCTGGTGGGGCAGGGCTATACGGTCTTCGCGATTTCCTGGCACAATCCCGGCAGCGCGGATCGCGATCTGACCATGGAGGATTATCGCCTGCTGGGGCCGATGGCCGCGCTGGATGCGATCGGCGCGATTACCGACGCGCCGAAAATCCATGCGCTGGGCTATTGCCTTGGCGGCACGCTGATGACCATTGCGGCGGCGGCCATGGCGCGCGATGGCGACGAGCGACTGGCCGGCTTGACCTTGCTGGCCGCGCAAACCGAATTCAGCGAGCCGGGCGAGCTTGGCCTCTTCATCGATGAGGCGCAGTTGAACCTGCTCGACAGCATGATGTGGGAGCGCGGCTATCTCGATAGCGGCCAGATGGGCGGCGCGTTCCAGATGCTGCGTTCCAACGATCTGGTCTGGTCGCGCATCCTGAACGAATATCTGATGGGTGAGCGGCCCGCGGCCAGCGACCTGATGGTCTGGAATGCCGATGGCACGCGGATGCCCTTTGCCATGCACAGCGAATATCTGCGCAAATTGTTTCTCCGGAATGATCTGGCCGAGGGGCGTTTTGTGGCGGGCGATCAGCCGGTCAGCCTGTCGGCGCTGAAAGCCCCGATGTTCGTGGTGGGCACACAGACCGACCATGTCGCCCCATGGCGTTCGGTCCATAAGATCCACATGCTGACCGATGCGGAAATATGTTTCGCGCTGACCAATGGCGGCCATAATGCGGGCATCGTTTCGGAGCCGGGGCACAAACACCGCCATTACCAGCTCCTGATGCGTCCGGCCTGCGGCCCGGCCCTTGCGCCCGATGTGTGGCAGGCGCAGGCCTCCGATCACCCCGGCTCGTGGTGGGAGGCATGGGGGCAATGGCTTGATGCAAGATCCGGCGCCGCTGTCGCTCCACCGCCGATGGGCGCGCCGGACAAGGGCTATGCCCCACTGGCCGATGCGCCGGGCCTCTATATTCTGGAGAAGTGATGATGACGACGACTCCCGCCATGATCGAGAACCGCACCTTTGACGAGATCGCGATCGGCGATACCGCCAGCCTGTCGCGCACGCTCAGCCAGCGCGACATTCAGCTTTTCGCGCTGGTGTCCGGAGACGTCAATCCCGCCCATCTCGACCCGGAATTTGCGGAGGGCGACATGTTTCACCACGTCATCGCGCATGGCATGTGGGGGGGCGGGCTGATTTCCGCCGTGCTGGGCACCGAATTGCCGGGGCCGGGCACGATCTATCTGGAACAGAGCCTGCGCTTTTTGCGGCCTGTGGCGGTGGGGGACACGATCACGGCGCGCCTCACCGTTTCCGCCAAGGCCGAGCAGCACCATATCGTCACGCTCGATTGTCTGTGCACCAATCAGGCGGGCGAGGAGGTCATCAGCGGTGTGGCAAGCGTCAAGGCGCCCACCCGTAAAGTGCGCCGCCCGCGTGCCAGCCTGCCCGATGTCAGCCTGTCGAGCCATGATGCCTATCGCCGGTTGATGGCGGCGGCCAAGGCCGCTCATCCGGTGACCACGGCAATTGCCCATCCCTGCAGCGCGGCGGCCATCACCGCTGTGGCCGAGGCGGTGGAGGCCGGACTGATCGTGCCCATCCTGGTCGGCCCCGAGGCCCGCATTCGGACCACAGCGCAGGAGGCCGGGGTCGATATCGCCTCTTTCCGCATCGTTGATGCGCCCCACAGCCATGCGGCCGCAACAGCGGCGGTGGAACTGGTCCGGACCGGAGAGGCCGGACTGCTGATGAAGGGGTCGCTCCATACCGATGAACTGATGGCGGCGGTGGTCGCGCGCGAAACCGGATTGCGCACGGAAAGGCGGATCAGCCATGTCTATCTGATGGATGTGCCGGGCCATCCCACGCCCCTGCTGATCACCGATGCGGCGGTCAATATCGCACCGAGCCTGATCGAGAAGGCCGATATCATCCGCAACGCGATCGACCTTGCCCATGTGATCGGCATAGAACAGCCCAAGGTTGCCATTCTTTCGGCCGTGGAAATGGTAAACCCGGCCATTGCCTCGACGATCGATGCGGCCGCGCTGTGCAAGATGGCGGATCGGGGCGAGTTTGCCGGGGCGCTGCTCGATGGACCGCTGGCCTTTGACAATGCCATCAACGAAGGCGCCGCAAAGGAAAAAGGCATCGTCTCGCCCGTCGCGGGCAAGGCGGAAATCCTCGTGGTCCCCAATCTGGAGGCGGGCAATATGCTGGCCAAGCAACTGACCTTTCTGGGCGGGGCGGATGCGGCGGGTATCGTGCTAGGCGCGCGGGTGCCGATCATCCTGACCAGCCGGGCCGACAGTCTGACCACCCGCCTTGCCTCTTGCGCCGTGGCCGTGCTGCTGGCCCATGCCGGGACGAAGGCGGCGCCCGGCCTGTTCAGGCCTGCCTTGTGAGCAGCGCTCTTATCAGCCTCAACTCGGGCTCATCGAGCATCAAATTCGGCCTTTACACGCTGGAGCAGGATGGGCCGCGCCACGCGGCGGGCGGCAAGCTGGAAGGGATCGGCAGCGATCCGCGCATCCTTGTCCGCAAGGATGACGGCGAAGTCCTGCTCGAAAAATCCTGGCCCGGCGGGGCGGGGCTGACTCACGAGGATCTGCTGGGCGAACTCTATGGCTGGGCTCAGGATCATCTGCGCGAGCATGAGATTGTCGCGGTGGGCCACCGGGTGGTGCATGGCGGCGGGGTTTTTTGCGCGCCGCAAAGAATTGATCCGGCCCTTGTCGCCAGGCTGGAGGCCTTCTCTCCGCTCGCGCCGCTGCATCAGCCCCACAATCTGGCCGCCATCCGCGAGATCGCCCGCATGGCGCCCCATCTCCTTCAGGTCGCCTGTTTCGATACCGCGTTTCATCATGCCATGCCTGCGGTGGCCACGCGATTGCCCCTGCCGCGTCGGTTCGCGGAAAAAGGGGTTCGGCGCTACGGCTTTCATGGCCTGTCCTATGAATATATCGCCCGGCGTCTGGGAGAAATCGATCCCGGATTGGCCAAGGGGAGGGTGATCGTCGCCCATCTGGGTAATGGGGCGAGCCTTTGCGCGATGCGCGACGGGGCCGGCATCGACACGACCATGGGGTTTACCGCGCTCGACGGGCTGATGATGGGCACGCGCAGCGGCGCGCTGGACCCCGGCGTCGTCCTGCATCTGATGCTTCAGGAGGGGATGAGCGCGCGGCAGGTCGAAGCCCTGCTCTATGGCCAGTCGGGCCTGCTGGGCGTGTCCGGCGTATCGGGCGATATGCGCGTGCTCCATGCCAGTGCGGACCCTCATGCGAAAGAGGCGATAGAGCTGTTCGTCTGGACCGTCGCGCGCCAGATGGGCGGTCTGATCGGCTCGCTCGAAGGGCTGGACGGCATCGTCTTTACCGCCGGAATTGGCGAGAACGATCCTGTCATCCGAGCGGCGATCTGCGCGCGCATGGCATGGGCGGGCGTCCTTCTGGACGAGGCGGCCAATGCCGCGAATGCCCCCGTGATCACCCGGCCCGACAGCCGCATCGCGGTGCGGGTCATCCCCACCGATGAAGAACGCATGATTGCATTCCACACTTTCAACATTCTGGATGATCAGCAGGGAGCAAGGTCATGAAACCGTTGGTGGATCTTTCGGGCAAGCGCGGCCTTGTGGTAGGGATCGCCAACGAACACAGCATTGCCGCAGGATGCGCGGCGGCCTTTGCGCAATGCGGCGCCACGCTGGCCGCGACCTATCTGAACGATAAGGCCAAACCTTTTGTCGAGCCGGTGGCCGAGCGGTTGGGCATGGATTGGCTGGCGCCCTGCGATGTGCGCGAACCGGGCCAGCTTGAAGCGCTGTTCGATGAGGTGAGGGCGCGCTGGGGTAAGCTGGACTTTCTGCTTCACTCCATTGCCTTTGCGCCGAGGGCGGATTTGCAGGGCCGGGTTGTCGATTGCTCGGCGGAAGGTTTTGCCATGGCCATGGACGTGTCATGCCACAGCTTTTTGCGCATGGCGCGGCTGGCCGAACCGCTGATGCCGGATGGAGGTTGTCTGATGTGCGTGACCTTCTACGGGTCGGAACGGGTGGTGGCCCATTATAATCTGATGGGCCCGGTCAAGGCGGCTCTGGAAAGCGCGACCCGCTATGTCGCGGCCGAACTGGGCCCGAAGGGCATCCGCGCCCATGCCCTGTCGCCCGGCCCGATTGCCACGCGCGCGGCCAGCGGGATCGACCGCTTTGACGAATTGCTGGAGCGCGCCGCCGCCGCTGCTCCGGCCGGAACGCTGGTGTCGATCGAGGATGTCGGCGCGCTTGCCGCTTTTCTGGCCAGCGATGCCGCGCGCCATATCACGGGCACCATCGTTCCTGTTGACGCCGGGCAGCAATTGATGGCCTAAGCGCGCCTCAAAATCGCCGTCGAACCCAAGAGTGCCCAGATGCCGAACCAGAAAAAGGGCCCCTACAGCCTGTCCGAGAAGCGCGAGATGACCCGCGCGCAGAATATGGAAAAGATCGAGGTGGCGGCGTGGAAAGTCTTTTCAACCCTTGGCCTTGATGGCGCCACGGTGCGCGACATTGTGAACGACAGCGAGGTTTCGGCGGGGAGTTTCTACAATTATTACCGCACCAAGGAGGCGGTGTTTGACAAGCTGGTCGCCCGCCTGATCGAGCGCATCCGCCTTGAGATCGCGGCGGCCAGAACGGGGGCGCAGGATATCGAGACGATGCTGTGCCAGGGCTATGGCGCTTTCATGAACATGCTGCTGTCTTTGCCGGGAGGCGCGGAATTCTTTGAACGAAACCAGCACCATATAAGGTCGAGATTGTTCGGGTCGGCGCAGATCAGGGCTTTGCTGGCGGATATTGAAATTGACATTGCGGGTCTGGGCGCTCTGGAGAGCCTGTCGGAAAGCGAGCGCAAGCTCCTTGTCTCGATCATGTTTGCCACCGGCACAGAGGCGCTATTCGGCGCCTTGAAAACCCGCGACGCCGACATTCAGGGGCTGGCCCGGTTTCTCGCCAGACTGCTGGCCCATGGCATAAACGGAAGCTGCAAGGGCTGAAAGCAGCCGTCCGTTGGCAGGACGCCGGGCTAAGCGAACAATCTGTCGCAAAATTCCGCGATACTGTCCTCCAGCCTTCGATCCGAAGTGCCCAGATGCATGGCTATCGTATAGTGATTGTGGCCGGGAAGACTCATGCTGCATGGCAGCGCGCCATGGCGGGTTAGCCGCTTTTGCAGCAGCCCCAGATACTCGGCCTGAAAGCGTGCGGGATCATATTGCGCACAGGCCATCATCATGGGCAAAGGCGTGGAGGCCAGCGCTTCGAGAGGTGATTTGTCGCAGGCGCTGTCGGCCGCCCCGTAATATTCCTCGTCCTTGGGTTCGAGCGGGGTGATGCCATACAGGCCCGACAACAGGATGGCGCCGCGCACCAGATCGGCATGATCCGGGCGCAGCCGCAAAAAGCCCCCTACATGCGCCGCCCCGGCGGAAGTGCCCATGATGACGATCCGATCCGGATCGCCGCCATGATCGGCCGCATGGGCGCGCAGAAAATCCACCGCCGCGCCCACATCCTGCGCGCCCGCAGGCCATGGATGGTCGGGCGCCAGACGATAGTTCATTACAGCGCCGATCCACCCGCGCCGCGCCGCCATCCGCCCCACGGCGCCATTGTGCCAGCGGGCGGGATCGGACGGATCGCCCTTGTCGCCCCCGACAAAGGCCCCGCCGTGAACAAACAGGAGTACCGGCTTTGGCGCTTCCCCGGCCGCCCCATACAGGTCCAGCCGGTGGCGCTCATGCGGACCGTAGGCCAGATCGCGGGCGGCGGCCGGGACGGCGCAGGACAGCGCTTCCTGCTGCGCGCCGAACAGGGCGCGGCAGGAAGCGAGCACATCAGGCCCCAGCGTCCGGCCGAATTGCGCGATGGCGTCCCGGATGCGAGCGGGGTCAACCGGCCCGGACATAGGCGGTCTTGACTGTTGTAAAGAATTCAGCGGCATAGCGGCCCTGTTCGCGCGGGCCGAAACTCGATTTCTTGCGGCCGCCAAAGGGCACGTGGTAATCCACCCCGGCAGTGGGAAGATTGACCATCACCATGCCCACATCGGCATGGCGCCTGAAATGCGCGGCATGTTTGAGCGACTGTGTGCAGATCCCGGCGCAGAGGCCGACATCGACATCATTGCAGATCTCCAGCGCCTCGTCATAATCCCTGACGCGGATCACCGAGGCCACGGGGCCGAACACTTCCTCCTGATTGATCCGCATGGGCGAAACGGTGTCGGCAAACAGCGTGGGGGCAAGGTAAAAGCCGTTGTGCTCCCGCGTCAGGCGCGCGCCTCCGACAATCAGGCGGGCGCCTTCGGCCTGGGCGATGGCGATATAGTTCAGGTCAACATCAAGCTGTCGTTGGTCCACCACCGGGCCGATGGTGGTGGCCGGATCGCGCGCATCGCCCACGGTCAGCGCCCGCATCGCCTCGCTCAATCGGGCGATGAAGCGATCATGGATCCCTTCCTGCACGATGAGGCGCGAGGAGGCGGTGCATCTCTGCCCCGTCGAGAAGAACGAGCCGTCGAGCGCGACCTGAACCGCCAGATCGAGATCGGCATCGTCCAGCACGACCAGACCGTTCTTGCCGCCCATTTCGAGCTGCACCTTGATGCCGCGCTCGCCGGCCTTGCGCAGGATCGTTTGGCCCACCCCCGCCGAGCCGGTAAAGCTGACCGCGTGAACGCCCGGCCCCATCAGCGCGTCGCTCAATTGCGCGCCCTTCCCCAGCACCAGATTGAATACCCCCGCCGGAACGCCCGCACGGCGGATAATGTCGGCCAGTTCCCATGCGCAGCCCGGCACCAGTTCGGCGGGTTTGAACACCACGCAATTGCCAAAGGCGAGCGCGGGGGCGATTTTCCAAGCCGGGATCGCCATCGGGAAATTCCACGGCGTAATCAGCGTTACCACGCCCAGCGGTTCGCGGGTGATCTCGACCTGAACGCCGGGGCGCACCGAGGGCAGCAGTTCACCGCTTTGCCTCAGGCATTCTCCGGCGAAAAAGCGGAAGATGTTGCCCGCTCGGGTCACCTCGCCCATCGCTTCGCGCAGGACCTTGCCTTCCTCGCGCGCGAGCAGTCCGGCCAGTTCCTCGCGCCTGGCCAAAATTTCGCCCGCGATCCGCTCAAGCATGTCTGCGCGCGATTGCGGGTCGAGCATGGCCCATGCCGGAAAGGCGGCCTGCGCGGCCTCGATCGCCATCGTGACATCCTCGGGCGAGGCGCAGGCATAATCGCCGATAATGTCGCCCGTGTCCGAAGGGTTGATGTTGGGCAGGGCGGCGCCGGGGCGCCATGCGCCGCCGATCAGATTGTGTTTCAATTCCTGTCCTTTTTGTCTGGAATCAGGCGAAGCGCCCGCGCAGGGCATCGACCGCGCGCGAGAGCAGGATGGCGTCGGCGCCCACCGCGACAAAGGCAAAGCCGCGCTCGATACATTCACGCGCGCGCGCTTCATCCAGCACAAAGATCCCGGCGGGTTTCCCGGCGGCGTTTGCGCGGTCGAGACAGTGCCAGATCTTCTCCCATACGGCGGGATGATCGGCCTGCCCGGGCAGGCCCATTGTGGCGGCAAGGTCGGCCGGCCCCATCAGCAGGGCGTCGATACCGGGCGTTGCGGCGATGGCATCGATGTTTTCCACCCCGGCTGCGGATTCGATTTGCGCGATGAGGCAGATTTCATCACGCGCCCGGGCGATGTAATCGGGCATGCGCGACCATCGCGCCGCGCGCGTCATGGTGGCGATCCCGCGTATGCCCTGCGGCGGATAGGCCACCGCCTGGGTCAGCGCCAGCGCCTGCGCCGCGCTTTCCACCATCGGGATCATCAGCGATTGCGCGCCAATGTCGAGATAGCGCTTGATCAGCGCGGCATCGCCATGGGGAAGGCGCACCACGGCCTGCGTGCGATAGGCCGCAACCGCCTGAAGCTGGGGCAGGACCGAGGGTACATCATTGACGCCATGTTCGGCATCGATCAGCAGCCAGTCGAAATCCCCGGCGGCGCAGAGTTCCGCGCAGATGTGGCTGCCAAGGGCCGACCACAGGCCGATCTGGCAGGACCCTTGCGAAAGCCTTTGCTTGAACATGTTCGAGGGCAGGGGAAGCGGCATGGTTATCTCCGGTCTGCGCGATGGCCCGCGATGTCTTTGGTCGGGCGGCAGAAAGATGGTGGAAAGCGATCAGGGGCGGGGCGATGCCATGGCTTCGGCATGGCGGGCGGAGCGGTTCGCGGCCCTTGCCGAAGGGATATGCTGGGCAATGATGGCCAGCGCCACCGCGCTGCCCGCCATGGCCAGCGCCAGCAGGGTGAAAAAGCCCACCGTGCTGCCGCTGGAGAGCAAATAGAAACCGGCGAGCGAACTGGCCATGGCGCCCACGCGGCCAAAGCCCAGCGCCGCGCCCACCCCGGTGGCGCGCATCGCGGAGGGGTAAACATGCGAGGCCAGCGCAAACATCGTCGTCTGGACGCCATTGACGGTAAAACCGAGCGCCGTCAGCACCATCAGCAAACCGGTGCGCGACAGGCCACCGGTTCCGGCCAGCAGGGCGAGCGTGGCGATGGCCGCGCCGATGGCGGCAAGGCCGGTCATCGTGACGCGCGAACCCAGACGCCCGATCACCAACGCGGCGAGCAAGGCCCCCGCCACGCCGCCAAAGTTGAAGCTGGCCAGGCCAAGACTGGCGGTTTTCTGATCGAAGCCCGCGCTGGCCAGTGTTGCGGGGAGCCAGCTGAAGGTGGTGTAAACCGCGATCAGGCACAGGAAGAAGGCGGCCCAAAGGCCCACCGTGTCGCGCAGGAAAGCGGGGGCGAACAATTGCCCGATACTGGCGCGTTTCCGGGGCGCGATCGCTGCGCCATGCATCTGTTTCGCGGCCCTGCTGGCCAGAAAACTGGGCGACTCAGGCAGCCACAGTGCAAGGGCCAGCGCAAGCAGGCAGGGGATGGAGCCGGCCACCAGAAACATCGCGCGCCAGCCATGCGTTGGCAGAATGTCGGCCGCCACCATGCCGCCCAGCACGCCGCCGAGCGGCACGCACACAATCGTGGCGGTAACGGCAAAGGGCCGCGCGCGCACCGGGCTGAATTCGGCGGCCAGCGCTGTGGCATTGGGCATCGCCCCGCCCAGACCAAGCCCCGTCAGGAAGCGGATCAGGGTGAGGGATTCGATATTGGTGGCCAGCGCGGTGGCCAGCGTGAAAAGGCCGAAAAGCGCGACGCTGGCGATCATCATCTTGCGCCGCCCCAGACGGTCGCCCAGCACACCGGCAATCGCGGTCCCTACCGTCATCCCGGCCAGGCTCATGAAAGAGGCGGGCGCCAGCGCGGACGCGGCCATATGCCATTCACGCGCAATGCCGGCCACCGCCAGACCCAGCGCCTGATTGTCAAAGCCGTCAAAAATGATCGCCAGCGCCGAAAGGGTAACGCCCAGCACGCGGGTGCCGTTCCAGTCTTCCGCTTTCTGGTCCGATGGATGGGCCATGTGTGTTTCGCGCTCGACCGGCACTGCTCTTCCCTTGCTCTTTATGTTTCATGGGACGGTGTGCCTTGCCACCGTCGATGCGTGATGGATGACGTGATGCCCGCATATCGTCAACGAAAATTGTACAGTTTTTGCCAGAAGATTTGCGGAAATGTGAGTGCAAGCCAGCGATGAAAATCATTCAATATACTATAAAATAACGATAAAAATAGAAAAAACCGACCTTCTTTTATCCGTTGCATAACGGGCATAAAATACATATAAACTTTGCAATAGCGGATTATATAAAACAAAACATCATAATGGAGAGGTCTATGAGAATCGGAATGGCTGCGCGGGTTTCGGCTCTGGCGCTGCTTGCGCTGGGCGGTGCGGCAATCGCGCAGGGTAATGGCGCGGCCCGCGCCACGCCCAAGGAGGCGCAGGTCCATATCGACCGCGCGATGGCGCTGGCGGGCAAAACCTATATGCGCACCACGGCCAGCCTGCAGTGTGGCCTGTCCGGTCCGGCGATGTCGCGCTTTGCCAATGCCGCCGTGCCGGAGCCGACGGAACTGTTCGACAATTTCTATTATGTCGGTGTGAGCAGTGTCGGCGCCTATGCAATCAGGACGCGCGAAGGCATCATCCTGATTGATGCGCTCAACACCAGCGAGGACGGCGTGAATGTCATCGAGGCGGGACTGAAGAAATTCGGCCTCAACCCCGCCGATGTGAAATATATCGTCGTCACCCACGGCCACGGCGACCATTTCGGGGCCGCAGGCTATTTCGCCCAAAAATACGGCACGCATGTGATGATGAGCGCGGCGGACTGGGGGCTGGTGGCCAAACCGCCGATGCGCCCGGCAGGCGCGCCGCCCGCCCGTTTCAGCCCGCCGCCCGCCCGCGATCTGGACGCGCGCGACGGCATGGTCCTGTCGCTGGGCGGTCAGGATATCCGCATCGTTGAAACCCCCGGCCATACGCCGGGCACGATTTCGCTGCTGGTGCCGGTCACGGTCCATGGGCAGAAGCATCTGTTGGCCATGTGGGGCGGCACGGGCGTGCCGCGCGATGCCGAGATGCGGGCGAAATACATCGCCTCCTCGGAACGTTTCGCGGCCATTTCCACAAAGGCAGGCGCGGATATCGAGCTGAGCAATCATCCGTTTGTCGATGACAGTTTGACGCGCATGGACGATCTGCGGGCCCATCCGCGCGGCGCCAATCCGTTTGTGATCGGGCGCGGCGCCTATGCCAAATATGCCGGGATCATCACTGAATGCGCCAAGGCGGTGGCTGAGGGCGGGCCGACGGCGAACTGACCCGGAAGTTTCAGAATATCATTATCGAACAAATGAATATCCCGAGGAAAAGGGAGGGGGGACTATGCGCGTTTTTTTGAGGAAATCACTGTTGCTGGCCGGTGCGGCCATGGTGGGGGGCGCTCCGGCGCTGGCGGCGGAAGCGGCCGGGCCTGCTGAAAGCGGGGCGGTGGAGGCCGCCATCGTCGTGACCGGTTCACGCATTGCCAAGGCCGGTTTCGAGGCGCCCACGCCGACCACGGTGGTGGACGCGACGGCGCTGAACGCTGCGCCCCAGCCGACCGTGGCGCAATATCTCAACCAGTTGCCCGCCCTTTCGGGTTCGACCTCGCCGCGCACGGCGGGCAATGGCGTGGGCGGGGGCACGCAGGGCATGAATTCGCTCAATCTGCGCGGGCTGGGGCTCAGCCGGACGCTGGTGCTGCTCGACAACCGCCGCGTGGTGGGCAGCGCGACCACCGGCGCGGTCGACCTCAACCTCCTGCCCACCACGCTGCTTCAGCGTGTCGATGTGGTGACGGGCGGCGCTTCGGCGGCATGGGGTTCGGATGCGGTCGCGGGCGTGGTCAACCTTGTTCTCGACAAGCATTTCTCCGGGCTGAAAGGCAATATCCAGAAGGGCATATCGACCTATGGCGATGGCGGCGAATTGCGCGCCGAACTGGCCGGTGGCCATGCCTTCGCCGAAGGGCGGGGCCATATTCTGGCCAGCGTGTCCTACAGCAGTTCGGACAGCATCGACCGCGTGGATTCGCGCCCCTGGTATGTCGGCACCAAGCTGATCAGCAACCCGGCCTATGCGGCGGGCAATGGCCAGCCCAAGCTGCTGGTTGCCGACCATGTCAATTCGCCCACCGGCACCTATGGCGGCCTGATCACCACCGGCCCGCTGGCCGGAACCCAGTTCCTTCCCGGCAGCGTGCCCGCCCCCTTCAACTTCGGCACGGTCGGTGTGCCAGTAAGCGGCCTTGGGACGCCGGGTCTTTCGACCACGGCCTATTCCGGCACCCAGCACAGTATCAACGGCACGCCCAACGATCTGGGCGCGGCCAACCAGATCTCGGCCTCGACCAAGGTGTTCAGCACTTTCCTGCGCGGCTCGTTTGATGTCACCGACAATATCAACCTGTTCGGCGAATTCATTTACGGCAAGTCGATCGCGGATTCGCTCTCGGTGCCCTATTTCACCATGGTGCCCAACGGCAGCCCGCTGACCATTGCGCGCAGCAATGCCTATCTGCCTGCGGCTACGGCAACGGCGATGGATAATGCCGGGGTCAGTTCCTTTACACTGGGCCGTCTCAACATGGACCTTGGCGAGGCCGCGCCGCATAATGAGCGCGAGCTCTACCGCTATCTGGTCGGGGCCGACATCAAGCTGGGCGGCAGCTGGAACGCGCATCTCTATTACGAGCATCAATTGAGCCGCATCCTCAACGAAGTGCGCAATGACCAGTTGCGTTCGGCCTTTGCGCTGGCGGTGGATGCGGTGCAGGTGACGCCCGCCAATGTGGGTTCATCGGGCCTTGCGCTGGGCAGCATCGTCTGCCGTTCCAGCCTGGGCGCGCCGACCAACGGATGCGTTCCCTTCAACGTGTTCGGGCCACAGAATGTGACGGCGGCCCAGCGTGCCTATCTGGTCGGCACCGCGCGCCAGCGTATCAGCATGACCGAGGACGTCGCCTCGGCCTCGGTGGGCGGCGATCTGTTTAACCTGCCTGCGGGCGCGGTCACGCTGGCCGCGGGCGCGGAATATCGCCGCGAAAGCCATTCGGCCGACGCCGACGCCCAATCGCAGCGCAATATCACCGATACCGGCCCCGGCACGGGCAATTGGTGGGTAGGCAATTACAAGCCTTCCTCGGGCGGGTTCACCGTCAAGGAAGGTTTTGCCGAAGTGCTGGTGCCCTTGCTCAAGGATTCGGCAATCGGCCGCAAGCTGGACTTCAACGGCGCGGCGCGTGTCACCCATTACAGCACCAGCGGCACCGTGACCACGTGGAAGGCGGGCCTGACCTGGGATATTGCGGGCGGCCTCAAGCTGCGCGGGGTGCAATCGCGCGATATCCGCGCGCCCAACCTTGGCGACTATTACCTGGGCGGTTCGGCCACCAGCCAGACCGTGATCGATGGCCCCAACGGCAATGTCTCGGTGCTGCGCATCCAGTCGGGCAACACCAATCTGGTGCCCGAAGTCGCCTCCACCACCACGCTGGGCGCGGTCTATCAGCCGACCTTCCTGCGCGGGTTCAGTATTGCGGTCGATTATTTCCGCATCAAGATTGACGGGGCCATTGCCACGCCCGCGCCGCAATATGTGGTCGATCGTTGTCGCGATGGTTCGATCCCGGCCATGTGCAGCCTGTTGGTGCGCAACAGTTCGGGCACGCTGACCACGGTTCTGGTGCAGCCGCTGAACTACAAGACCGAGTTGATGTCGGGCGTCGATGTCGAGGCCAGCTATCGCTTCCGTCTGGGCAAGGGTATGGTCTCGCTGCGCAGCCTCTGGACCTATACCGGCGAGCACAAGCTGATCGACAATGGCGTGGTCGACAGCCTGCTGGGCGAAGTGGGGCAGGGCAATGGCCCGGTCAAACTGCGCGGGTTCAATTCGGTCAGCTATGATTCGGAAAGTCTCGCGCTTTCGCTGCGTCATCGCTTTATCGGACAGGGGGTGATCGATGCCGCCTGGACTTCTGCCGATATCAACAACAACACCGTGTCCGCGATCAGCTATTTTGACATGTCGGCCACGGCCAAGGTCCGCAGCGGCGGCGTCAATTTCGAAGTCTTCGCCTCGGTGGACAATATGTTCAACGCCGCCCCGCCCCGCGCGCCGGGCATTTTGGGCACTACCAACACGACGATCGGCACGGCGGCGGCCACCTATGATCTGATCGGCCGGTATTTCCGCGCCGGTGTCCGGTTCAAGATGTAATGTCGGCCGGTGGGCTGTCCCTTGGGCGGCCCACCCAAGCCTGTGGGGAGAGCCTGTGAATCCGTTAGTCCAATTTCTCGAACACCTGCCTCCCCATATCCCGCATTCGGTCGACGAGTTTGACCGCAGGCGGCATTTGCGCGATTTCACCCTGCCCCGCGCGGTAGAGCATCTTCCGCTGCTGGTCGCCTATCCGCGCGATGCCGATCAGGTGGCGGCGGTGATGAAGGCGGCCTCGGCATGCGGGATGCATGTTGTGCCGCAGGGCGGCCTGACCGGCATGGCGGGCGGCGCTTTGCCCAGCGCGGGCAGTATCGCGCTCTCGCTGGAAAAGATGCGTGGGGTCGAGGAAGTCGACACTTTCGCCAATACGGTGACGGTGCTGGCGGGCACGCCTTTGCAGGCGGTGCAGCAGGCCGCGCAGGATGCGGATCGTTTCTTTGCGGTCGATTTCGGTTCGCGCGGTTCCTGCACCATCGGCGGCATGCTGGCCAACAATGCGGGGGGCAACCGTGTCTTGCGCTATGGCATGACCCGCGATCAGGTGCTGGGGCTGGAGGTGGTGCTGGCCGACGGCACGATCATCAGCAACATGAACAAGATGATCAAGAACAACGCGGGCTATGACCTGCGCAACCTGTTTATCGGCAGCGAGGGGACGCTGGGCATCATCACCCGCGCGGTCCTGCGCCTGTTCCCCGCGCCGCGCAGTTCCAATACGCTCCTGTGCGCTGTTGATGGGATCGATCAGGTCCACCGCCTGCTGGCGCTGGCGCGCGGCGCGCTGGGGGCCCAGCTTTCCGCCTTCGAGGTGATGTGGGAGGATTTCTACGCGATCACTCATGACGTGACCGGCCGCTCGCCGCTTTCACCCGAAGCGGGCACGCATTTCATTCTGCTCGAAGCGCTCGGTTCGGACGAGCAGGCCGACGGGATGATCTTTACCCGCTTTGCCGAGCAGGCGTTTGAGCAGGGAATTCTGCAGGATGCGGTGCAGGCCCAGTCGCTGAGCGATGCGGAGAGCTTCTGGCGGATCCGCGATTCCAGCGGTGAGCTTTCGCATCTCTGGGGCAAGGGCGCCGTGGTGAATTTCGATGTCAGCGTACCGGTGGCTCGCGCGGAGGAATTCGTCACCCTGTGCCGAGAGGCGCTGGCGCGCGATATTCCGGGCGGAGAGGCGGTGTTTTTCGGCCACCTGGCCGACAGCAACATGCACCTTGCCGTGCCGGACCCCAGCGGGCAACAGCGTGAAGCGATCTGCCGCACCGTCTATGCCACGGTGCGGGCGATGGGGGGGTCAGTTTCGGCCGAGCACGGGATCGGCCTCGATAAGCGACAATATCTGCATTATTCACGCAGCGAGGCGGAAATCGCGCTGATGCGGCGGCTCAAGCAGATGCTGGACCCGCAAGGGCTGCTCAATCCCGGCAAGATATTACCGGAAAGTCTCGCTTGATTATCCACTTTTTCTTTATAAAAGGGATTTGTGAGCAAACAACGCATCAGCAATCGACAGATCGAAGCCTTCATTCGCGTGGCCGAATGCAGCAGCTTCACGGGCGCGGCCCAGCGCATGCAATTGACCAATTCGGCGATCAGCAGCCTGATTTCCGAATTGGAAAGTGCAATCGGCCTGCGATTGTTCGAGCGCAGCACAAGACGCGTGGTGCTCAACGAACATGGGCGCCAGTTCATGCCCTCCGCGCTCAGCTTTATCCGCACGCTCAAGGCGGTCGAACGCATGGCCGAAACGCTGGGCGATCAGGCGAGCGACACGATCCGCATTGCAGCGCCAATGGTGGTGGCGGCCGCCATCCTGCCCCCGCTGATCGCTGAATTCGAGGCTGCGCATCCCGATTGCGAGGTGCATATTCTCGACACAGGGGTTGAGTGGCTCTCCGAACGGGTGGCCACAGGCGAGGCGGATCTGGCCGTGGGCCCCGACCGCGTGACCGAGGAAACGGTGCAGTCCGAGAGCCTGTTGCCCAGCAAATGGGTGGTGTGGCTTTCGCCCGAACATCCGCTGGCCGCGCAGTCGCATCTGCGCTGGCGCGATCTGAAGGGCGTGAAATTCCACACCGGCGGGCATGACCATGAACGGATCATCGAACAGGCCATGTCTGGTCTGGACGAGAGCGAGCGGGTGGTGCCTGGGCAGGTGTTTGACAATATCACCACCGCGCTCGGCCTTGCCGCCGCCGGGGTGGGGGTGGCGCTGTGCCCGGCCTATGTCGCGCCGCTGGCCAATGCTTTCCGGCTGGAGATGCGGCGGCTGATCGACCCGGAATTCACGCGCTATGTCATGCTTTACAGTTCGGCGATCCGTCCCCAGTCGGAACGGATCGCCGAATTTTCCGCCTTGCTGCGCAAGCGCTTCAAAGAGCTAGGAGTTTCCCAGGATTCATGATCCCTTGCGGGTCGAGCGCTTGTTTGATGCTGCGCATCAACTGGCGTTCGGGGGTGGGGCGATAGGCATCGGCCTCGTCGCGCCGCAGCACGCCCAGCCCGTGTTCGGCCGAAATCGTGCCGCCCGCTGCCATCACCAGATCATGAACGATACGGTTGACCTCGGCCTGACGGGCCATGAAGCTCGCCTTGTCCTCGCCGGGGGCGGGGGAATAGTTGAAATGCAGGCTGCCGTCGCCAAGGTGGCCGAAGAGCACCGGCCGGATGTCGGGATGGCGCGCGCGCACCGCTTCGACCGCCGCGGGCATGAAGGCGGCAATCGCCGAAATGGGCAGGGCAATGTCATGCTTGATGGTGGCGCCTTCCGCGCTCTGCGCCTCGGAAATGCCTTCGCGCAGGGCCCAGAGCGCCTGCGTTTGCGTGAGGCTTTCGGCAATCACCGCGTCCAGCACAAGGCCATCCTCAAAGGCCTGGCCCAGCGCTTCTTCGATGGCGGCGCGGGCGGCCTCCTCGCTGGTGAAATCGGTGAATTCGATGAGGATGTACCACGGATAGCGCTCACCAAACGGATCGCGCGCGTCATGGCCATGGCGCAGCACCAGTTCCAGACATTCGCGTGAGAGCAGTTCAAACGCCGTCAGCCGATCCGCATAACGCGCGCGCAGGACCTCGAGCAGACCCATCGCCGCCCCGCAATCCGCAACCGCCACCAGCGAGGCAAGCCGCGCCGCCGGCTGCGGATAGAGTTTGAGCACCGCGCCGGTGATGATCCCCAGCGTGCCCTCGGATGCAATATAGAGGTCGCGCAGGTCATAGCCTGAATTGTCCTTGCGCAGTCCTTTCAATCCGCTCCACACTTCGCCCGCAGGCGTGACAACCTCCAGCCCCAGACAGAGTTCGCGTGCATTGCCATAGCGCAGCACCGCCGTCCCGCCCGCATTGGTGGCCAGATTGCCGCCGATCGTGCAGGAACCCTCGGCTGCAAGGCTGAGCGGGAAATAGCGCCCGGCATCGCGCGCGGCCTCCTGCACGCTGGCCAAAATCACCCCGGCATCGACCGTCATCGTATTGTTGACCGGATCGATCGTCCGGATGCGGTTGAGCCGCGTTAGCGCAACCACAAGGTTCAGCCCCTCGGCGGGCGGGGTGGCCCCGCCCGACATGCCGGTGTTGCCCCCCTGCGGCACCAGCCGAACGCCGTTTTGCCCGCACCAGCGCACCAGCGCGCAGACCTGATCGACGCTTTCCGGCAGGGCGACCGCGATGGCCGCCCCCGTCCACATCTTGCGCCAGTCGGTCAGGTAGGGCGCCACATCGTCGGCATCCACCAGCAACTTGCCGTCATAGGCCGCACGCAGACTGTCCAGCATGGCCATCACCGCCCGCGCGACGCGGCTTGATAATTGGCGAGAAGGTCGGGGCGGACCCGCTCGTCAAAGCCCAGCGCCACGCGGCGCACCTCGGGCGTATCGAGCGGGGGATGCCCGATACCGGCCGCGCGCGGTTCGGGCGCGGACACCACATCGCAGCCAAGGCGCCCAAGGTTGGTGATTTCCACCTCGATCCTGTCGCCCGGATCAAGCGAGCGCGAATGGGCGGGCGTGCCGGTCATGATGATATCGCCCGGCATCAGCGTGATATAGCGGGCGATGTCGGCGATGATGAAATCGGCTTCCCAGATCAGTTCTTCGCCGATATTGGCTTCCTGCACCAGCAAGCCGTTGCGATAAGTGCGCAGCGTTTCCTTGCGCGGATCGACGCCGCGCACGATGCCGGGGCCAATCGGGCAATAGCCGTCCATGCCCTTGACGCGCAGCATCGAGCCCTGATCCGTATCGCGGAAATCCTGCGCGCCCATGTCGAGCAGCGGG
The DNA here is from genome assembly GCF_012275515.1 of Novosphingobium sp. SG707. Classification (GTDB taxonomy): domain Bacteria; phylum Pseudomonadota; class Alphaproteobacteria; order Sphingomonadales; family Sphingomonadaceae; genus Novosphingobium. The sequence continues at coordinate 4,823 of NZ_JAAZQL010000010.1, read as the reverse complement.
GCGAAACCGGCGATGCAGTCCCATGCCTCCTCGGGCGTGACATTGCGCGTCACCTTGCCGATGATCGCGGCCACTTCGCCTTCGTAATTGAGATAGCGCATCCCGTCATATTTGACGATCTTGCCGTTGTGGCCGTTGGTGGCCGTGGGCGGCTTGGTGAAATAGGTGGGATTGTCGGTCGGCTTGGGCTTGTTGCGCGTTTCCATCGAGCGCGAGACATAGGTGATATGTGCGCCTATGATCTTGGTCGGCTCGCAAGGGGGCAGGTGGATCATCCGCGCCGGATCGACCACGCGCCCGTCATCCAGCGCCAGCATCGCATCATCGCGCATCGTGCCCCAGCAGGCCGAGCCTTCAACCATCACCCGGCGGCGTTCGATCCGCGGTCCTTCAAATACGCTCATTGTGTCAAACCTCGAACCAGATGTGGATATTGCCCGTGCCCCGGGCGTTTTCATATTCGCTGAGCGCGGTGCCGGGCGCGCGGCAATCGGCCCCGCCCATCGCGCCGACCATCTGCAGATAATGGCCGCCCAGCCCTTCCCACGGAATCTTGCGATAGACGGTGGGGAAGCGCTCGACGATCACGTCATGGCGGCCCTGACGGAACAGTTCGATGACCTCCAGATCGCTGGCGATATTTTCCGGGCTGGACACATTGGCCGCATCGAAAATGCGCGGGCTTTTGCGTTCCCAGTCGATCTCGTTGAACTTGTGGCTAAGCGCGCCCGAGGCGAGCAGCACCACGCGCTTGCCGCTGCGGCGGATGGCCTCGCCCACCACCGCGCCCATTTCAAGGAAATGGTGCGACTGGCAATTCTGGCAATTGCTGGCTGTCAGATAGGGCACATCAAGGCCCAGCTTGGTCACCAGATTGAGCGTGGCATATTCATGCGTCAGATGCGGATCATCAATCGCCATGGCCAGCACGCCGCGCTCCTCGGCCACGCTCTGACACATTTTCGCCAGGTCCGGACAGCCGCGATAGTCGAATTCCAGCCCGTTGAGATACCACGGCATTTCCACCGAAGTATAGGTGCCCTGGTGATGCGCGCGGGCATCGAGCAGGTGAAAGCCGGTGGTGAACCAATGCGAGTCAAAGATCAGAATCGCATCGGGCGACACCGCCTCAATCCGCGCGCGCAGACGCTTGAAGCCCTCGATCAGGTCGGAATCGCGGCCCGCGCCATCCTCCAGCCGGAACTCGTCGGTCTGCATGAGGCCGGGATGGTGCGAGACAATCGCGCTCCCGACGATTTTTCCTTCGTTGCTCATCGGTGTGCAAAGCTCGCCTTGAAGGGTTGTTTGGGCGTGATGACGTCCTTGACGTCGCAGAAGAAGTCGAAGCTCCATTCGCCGCCTTCGCGGCCTACGCCCGATTGCCCGCGCCCGCCAAAGGGCGCGGCCAGATCGCGGATGGTAAAGCTGTTGATCCAGATAAAGCCGGTGCGGACCTGATCGGCCACGGTCTGTGCATGGGCCTGTTCGCCATAGCAGATGCCGCCAAGACCATAGACCGTGCTGTTGGCCAGAGCGATGGCCTCCTCGTCACTGGCAAAGGTCTGCATTACCAGCACCGGCCCGAAGACTTCCTGCTGAACGATCTCGGCATCATTGGCGACATCGCAGAACATGGTCGGCTGGAAATATTGCGGGCCGAAATCGTGGCGCTCGCCGCCCCACAGGGTGGTGGCCCCGGCCGCCTTGGCGCGCTCGACAAAGCCCGCCACGCGTTCGACCTGGCGCGGATGTATGATCGGGCCGACCTCGGTGGCCGGATCGCGCGGATCGCCCACGACCAGATTGGCCACCACGGCGCGCATCTTTTCGACAAAGGCGTCGCGGATGGATTCGTGGACCAGAAAGCGTGTGCCCGCCAGACAGACCTGTCCGGCATTGCGATACATCAGTGCGCCGGTGGCCGCTGCCGCATCCAGATCGGCATCCTTCAGCACGATAAAGGGCGATTTTCCACCCAGTTCCAGACTGCACGGCACCAGATTGGCCGCCGCCGCCGTTGCCACCAGTTTGGCCGTGGGAACCGAGCCGGTGAAGGAAATACGCGCGAGGCGGGGATCGGCCACCAGCCTTGCGCCGGTCGTCGCGCCCATGCCCTGAACGATGTTGAACACGCCCGGCGGCAGCCCCGCCGCATCGGCCGCATCGGCCAGCAGCGAGGTGGTGAGCGGCGCCCATTCGGGCGGCTTGATGACCACCGTGTTGCCCGAAGCCAGCGCGGGGCCAGCCTTCCACGTGGCCAGCATCAGCGGCGAATTCCACGGCGTGATGATCGCGCAGACGCCCGCCGGATCGTGGCGCACCTGATGAATGGCCTGCGTGGTTTCGATCACGCGGTCCTGAAGGGTCAGTGCCTCCTTGGCAAACCATGTGATGTTCAGCATGGCGCGCGGCACAATGCCGTGACGCATGCGCGAGAGCAGCACGCCCGCATCATTGGCCTCGGCCAGGGCAAAGGCTTCCTCGCGCTTGCCGATCTCCTCGGCAAAGCGTTCAAGATAGGGCAGGCGCCCCGCCGCCCCCAGCGCCGCCCATCCGGGAAAGGCGGCCTGCGCGGCAGAAACAGCGGCATCGACATGTTCGTCCAGCCCCGCCGATATCCTGCCCAGAACTTTCTGGTCGACCGGGCAGAAGGTTTCGAAAGTTTCGCTGGAGGCGACCCGCCGTCCGTTGATGTAATGATCGGGCGAGATGGGATGCCCGTCGATATGGATCATGTCTGCCATAGGTTGCAGCCTTGTCTTGAGTGGCTCAGATAAAGCGGGTGGTGATGACGCCCAGCGGGCCGTAATCGACCGCGAATGTGTCGCCGCGCACCCCGCCGATGGGGGCAGTGAAGGATCCGCAAAGGATGATCTGTCCCGGTTCGAGGGCGATCTCATGCGGCGCCAGCTTGTTGGCCAGCCATGCGATGCCCGTGGCCGGATGGCCCAGCACGGCGGCGGCCACGCCCGATTCCTCGATGATGCCATTGCGCTCGATCCATGCCGCCACACGGCGCAGGTCGACGGCATCGGGGGCAAAGCGCGCCTCGCCCAGGATGACCCCGGCATTGGCGGCATTGTCGGCAATCGTGTCCAGCGCCTTGCGCGTGTTGCCGGTGGCGGCATCCACCCGGTCGATCCGCATGTCGATCAGTTCGAGCGCCGGGCGGACATGATCGGTGGCCGCCAGTACATCCTCCAGCGTGACGCCCGGCCCGCGCAACTCGTGCTTGAGGAAAAAGGCCAGTTCGACCTCGATGCGCGGCTCGACAAAGCGGTCGAGCGGGATATCCTCGCCGCTGTGAAACAGCATATCGTCCAGCAGGACCCCGTAATCGGGTTCGGTGATATTGGCGGCCTTCTGCATGGCCCGGCTGGTCAGGCCGATCTTGCGGCCGATGACCTTGCGGCCCTGCGCCAGCTTGATGTCGATCCACGCGCTCTGGATGGCATAGCCATCCTCCATTGTCATGTCGGGATGGGCCAGGCTGATCTGGCGGATGGGGGTGCGTTCGCGTTCGGCCTTGTCCAGGCTGGCGGCATAATCGCGCCTTTGTTCGGTTGAAATGGGCATCCTTCTCACCCTTGCATGGCGTTCCGGCGCTTCCGGCCGGGTTCGGATTCATGGGATAATGGCAACGGACGCCATTATCAACAAAAACTTTATAGTAGAGTTTATAATCCATTTCATCTATCGAGTTCAAAAAGAGCGCGACGGCGGGAAAAGCGGAAAGGACAATCCATGCAGGTTGGGATAATCGGCGCGGGAGCGATCGGCGGATGGATCGCCGCGCGTCTGGCGCATGGCGGACATGATGTGCGGATTCTGGCCCGCGCCGAGACGGGTAAAGCCTTGCGTGCCGATGGGCTGGCGCTGGTTCAGGATGGGGAGCGTATGGTCCTTTATCCCCGGATTTGCACAGATGCGCAGGAAGTGGGACCGTGTGATCTGGTCATCGTGGGCGTCAAATCCTTCGCTCTGGAATCGGTGGCGCCATCCATCGCGGCGATGATGAAGCCCGAAACACTTGTGGTGCCTATGCTGAACGGCGTGCCCTGGTGGTTCATGGGGCGGGATGTCTTGCTGCGCTCGGTCGATCCTCACGGGATTTTGCAGAAATTCTTGCCCTATGAGCAGATTGTCGCCTGCGTTGTGCATGCCGCCGCGGCGCGGACATCCCCCGCCGAAATCACCCTGTTTCGGGGTGACCGCCTGATCATGGGCGAGCCGGACGGCGGGGCGGGCGGGCGCGTGTCGGCTCTGGTCGATCAGTTCCAGGCGGCGGGCCTGCCTGCGGAGCAGAGCCATGATGTCCGCGCGGATATCTGGTTCAAGCTTTGGGGCAATATGACCATCAACCCGATCTCTGCGCTCACGCTGGCAACGGCAGACCGCATTCTGGATGATCCGCTGGTCCTCGGCCTGATCGCGGCGGTGATGGAGGAGGCACGCGAAATCGGCCGACGCATCGGTTGTCCGATCGAGCAATCCACGGTGGAGCGCAATGCCGTGACCCGCAAGCTGGGCGCATTTCGGACCTCCATGCTGCAGGATGTGGACGCATCGAGGCCTATCGAACTGGACGCGCTGCTGGCGGCCCCGAGGGAAATCGCCGCGATGGTTGGCGTGGCGACGCCCTCGCTCGACATCCTGTTCGGCCTGACCAGACTGATGGGTGTTTCGCGCGGCATCTATGGATAGGAATTTGGAGTTTTGACCATGAAATGTTTGGTGCCGATCAAGCGGGTGCTTGACTACAACGTGAAGCCACGTGTGAAGGCGGATGGGACGGGTGTTGATCTGAGCAATGTGAAGATGAG
>NZ_JAAZQL010000009.1 GCF_012275515.1 Novosphingobium sp. SG707 | reverse complement strand
CCGCAACGCTGGAATAAAGCTCGCGCGCCACAGCGCGAACGCCGGGATCGGCAGGAAACAAACGGTCGGGGTGCAAGTCCAAAGGACGGGGCATGGTTGGAAAATCAATCCTTTAATGCAGTGAAACGGAAATTGCGGAAACGCGCCTCGCCCTTGCCCGCCGCATAAAGGCCGGGTTTGAGCGCCAGAAAGCCGCCGCGCACATTGTGGTGATAGCCCGACACTTCCATACCGCGATCAAAGCGGTGCCAGGTCTGGCCGCCGTCGCTGCTGGTATGGATGGCGATGATGTGGCGGCGGTTGGTGATGCGCATCCGCAGGCGCTGGCCATAGGTGTGTGCGGGACGGCCGCGCTCCATGCCATATTGGTGGGTGACGAAGCGGTCCTTGTCGAAACCGAGCCCGGCATAGAGCCGGTCGTCATAGAACAGCACGAGGCCAGCCGTAGTCCCGGGATCAATTTCGATATCGCATTCAAAGCGATAGGACGTGTCGCCCGCCGTCAGCAACAAAGGCGAACCATCGACCGGCGCATTGCCCTTGGCGGTCAGATGCAGCACGCCATCGGCCACACGCACTCGCGCCGCCTCATCACGAGCGGGACGGAAAAAGGTCCATTTGCTGCCCAAAGCCAACGGTGCGGAAAAATCGTCCGACAGCGCCATGCCATGGGGTAAAGCCTGCCCGCCGCGCGGTTTGGGCAAGGGGCGCGAGAGATCGCCGCCGGTCATGCGCGGCCAGCCATCACCGCCCCACACCACCGGATCGAGCAGGCATTGCCGCCCCAGCGTCCAGAAATCCGCGCGATAGCCATGATAGACCGCCCACCACGACCCATCCGGCGCATCGACCAGCGAGGCATGACCACGACACCACCACGCCTCTTTGTCCGAGACGGTGCGCACCAGCGGATTGCCCGGATGATGCTCCCACGGGCCATGGATCGAGCGCGAGCGCGCCGCGATCACCATATGGCCGGTCGGCGGGCCAGCCGTGCCGCCAACAGCGGTCAGCATGTGGAAATAATCGCCGTGACGCAGGATCTTGGGGCCTTCGGGGCTGAAGCCCTCGACGTCCCATGTGTCGGGATAGCGCCAAGGATCATAGACATGCTCAGGCACCCCGGCCAACGAGAGGCCATCATCGGACAGGCGCACCTTATCGCCGCCCGAGAGGAACAGCCAGCGCGAGCCATCCTCACCCACGGCATGGCACGGGTCGATATGTTTAGGCAGGCCGAGCGGAACCGGATCGCTCCACGGCCCGTCAATATGGTCGGCCCAGATGACGAAAGTGTCATTCTGCTCGGCCTTGACCGGGATGTAGAGGAAATAGCGGCCTTTATGCTTGACCAGACTGACCGCCCAGACCGCGCCGATATTGCGGAACAGCGCGGGCTTGCGCGGTTGCCAGTTCACCAGATCGCGCGAATGCCAGATCGTCAGGCCGGGATAGGCATCGAAGCTGGAAAAGGTCATGTAATAATCCGCACCATCGCGCAGGATCGCCGGATCGGCACGGTCGCCCGACAGGATCGGGTTCAGAAAAGTGCCATTGCCCAGATCAGGCGCGGCCTGATTGTCGAAGCCCGGCGCGGGGGCGGCCTTAACCTGCGCCGACAGCCCGCCCAGCGTCGTCAGGCCGCCCGCCAGCAAGGCCGCGCGGCGGTCGATTGTAAAACTCATGCCTGTTTCACCAATCCCGTTGTCTGCGCCCAATTCAGCCAGAGCTGGGGCCAGATCGCGACGGGCTTGCCCGCCGCATTGCGCAGGCCAAAACCATGGCCGCCCAGTTCGAAAAGATGGCATTCCACCCTTGCGCCCTTGGCCTTCAATGCATCGCGCAGCGCCAGCGTATTGCCCACCGGCACGGCAGGATCATCCTCGGCGTGGAGCAGGAAATGCGGGGGCGGGTTGGCCGGAATGTTGCGGTCGGGCGAATGGGCCGCCTCCTGCGCCGCGCTGGGATGATTGCCCAGCATTTCACGACGCGATCCGGCATGGGCCAGAGGGGGCGTCATGGAGATGACCGGATAGATGGGCGCGGAACAGAAAGGCCGCGCGGGCAAGGCGTCCGCGGTATCAATGGGTGCATAGACCGCCGCATCAAAACGCGAGGACAGGTCGGCGCACAAATGCCCTCCCGCCGAAAAGCCCATGGCCGCCACGCGCGCCGGATCAATGCCATATTGGCCCGCGCGGTGACGGATGACACGGATCGCGCGTTGGGCGTCAATCAGGGCCGTATCGGGGCCGCTCGCCCATCCCTCGCCCGGCAGGCGATAGAACAGGACGAAGCAGGTAAAGCCGCGCGTGGCAAGCAAGCGGGCCATTTCATAGCCCTCGCGGTCGATCACCACGCGGACATAGCCGCCGCCCGGCGTGATCAGCACCGCCGCGCCATTGGGCTGTTTCGGACGGAACACCACCATGCGCGGATGGGAAATGCCGTGGATCGCACGATCGGGCAAAGCGGGATCTTTCGACCGCTCCACGATTTCCTGGGCGATCGGGTGCAACTGCCCCGGACCCACCTTGTTCGGCCAAAGCGAGATCACCTCGGGCGCATCGGGCAGATCGTCAGACGGGGTGGCGGGCGGAGAGGCCATCATTCCCTCCGCCCGCCATGAGGCTGCCCCGGCGAGCAGGCCGGATGCCAGAAGCGTCCTGCGATCCATAATCATCGAACACATCCTTTATCCGGCCCATCGCCAAGGGCAGAAGTCTTAGTATTTCCAGCGCGCACCGAACTGGATCGTGCGGCCGAAGTGGTTGTTTTCATAGTTACGCGTCGCGCTCGCATCGGTGTAGCGATAGCGATAGGTGTCGAGCAGGTTGTTGCCGTCGAGCGAGAGTTCGACGCTGTCGGTCAGCTTGTAGCGCACCGCCGCGTCAAAGCTGGTATAGCTGCCGTAGCCTTCAAACACGTTGCCCGTGCCGCTGGTGCTGTCGTTGAACGGCCCGCGATAGCTGAGCATCCCGCGGATGCTGAACTTGCCGTCGTCATAATAGAGCGTGGCGTTCCACGCCGTCTTGGACACGTTGAGCAGCGTTGCCGGATAGACCGCATTCACACCCACCAGCGTACAGGCCGACGTGGCCGTGGCGCGGGTGCAGGCGCTGGTGGCCGGACCGGTGATCGTGTAATTGGCGTTCGACTTGATCAGCGTTACGTTGCCCTGAAAACCGATATTCTTCAGCTTGCCGGGCAGGAACTTGAACGGCATCTGCAATGCCAGCTCCATGCCCTGCAGACGGGCGCCGCTGCCGTTCACATTGGCCGTGATCTGATAGATCTGGTTCGGGTCAAAGTTGATATAGGCGGGCGAACTGGTCGGCAGCGCGCTTTGCGGCAGGCCCGTTGAGGCGAAGGTCGCCGCATAGCTGGACGAGATCGGGAAGCTGGCGATGTCTTTCTGGAACACGGCCAGCGAGATCACCGACTGGGGCGCGAAGTAATATTCAACCGCCAGATCGTAATTGGTGGCGCGATAGGGATCGAGCTGCGGGTTGCCATAGCTGATCTTGTAATTGAACCCGTCGATCGAGCCGCCCGGCGTCAGATTGCCCAGCGTCGGGCGTGTCAGCACCTTGGCATAGGCCGCGCGGATGATGACCTTGGGATGCGGATAAAAGGCAAGATTGGCCGAAGGCAGCCAGTCGCCATAGCCGCGCTGCACCGTCACACTGTTGCCCGAAAGGATGCCGGTCGATTTCTGGCTGGTATAGGCATAACGCGTGCCCATGTTGCCGCCAAATTCCAGACCGAGCAGACGGCCCTTGAAATTGGCCTCGAAATAGCCGCCCGAGGTGGTTTCCTGAACCGAACGCACGTTGCCGCTGTCAAGCGTCGGGGTGCGGCTGTAAAGCTTGGTAAAGGCCGTGGTGGCGGGCAGGTTGGCCACGATCCAGCTGCTGGTCGTGCCCGCGGGCTGGCCCGCATTGCCCAGGTTGACCGTGTCGACCATGCTGCTGGTCAGCGGGAAGCCATAGGTGGTGGACGAACAGGTCAGCGTGCCCAACACGAGGTCGGAACCGCTGTTGCCGCAAACCGCGCTGTCGCGCAGATAGGCCACCGAGTCAAAGTTGAACCGGCGCCAGACGCCGCCCGCCTTGATCGTGAAGCCTTCGGCCACTTCCCAGTTCACATTGCCCTGCACCGTCTTGAAGCGGTTGGTGACATTGGAAGGACGGTCGCGGATTTCGGCCAACTGGAACTTGGACGGATCAGTCACGCTGTCGCCATAGGAAATGACAGGCGAGGCCATGTTGCGGTAATCATAGGTGAAACCATTGGCGCTACGGTTGTCGAGCAGCATGGTGGTTTCCAGCGGAATATCCGCATCCGACTTCGAAATACCGCCCAGGATCTTCACCTTAAGCTTGTCGGTGATGTCCTGATCCAGCGTCGCGCCGACCTGATAGAAGGTGGTGTTCGACTGGCGCAGGTAATGTTCGGTGCGGACATAGGCGTGGTTGAACGTGGCCGCGACCATATTGTTGTTCGCGTCATAGACCGGGTTGACCACGTCGATCGACTTTTCATTCGAACGGGCCAGCACTTCGAGCCACTTTTCCTCGCGGTTTTCCTTGAAGCGCGAAAAGAGCACGTCAACAGAGAGCTTGGTGTGGTCGCTGGGCTTGAACTGGATCGAGCCGGTCAGGCCCAAACGCTCGCGTTCATGGCTGATTACGCCATAGCGCGGAATGCGCGGGTGAAACGACAGGCTGGCCTGATCGCAGGTGCTGCTGGGGCGATAGCTGCCGGTGTAATTGGTGGGAACGCCGCCCGTGGCGCCGGGCACCGAGTAGAAGCAGTTCGTGCCGTTGACGGAGTTGAAATAGGCCTGAGCCCAGCGCACCGAATTATTGCCCAGCTCCAGCGTGCTGGTCTTGGAATAGGCGGCCGAGATATTGGCGCCGAAGGTGCCTTCATCATTGCGCCAGCTCAGCAGGCCCGCCAGACGGGGGCCGAGGTTCTTCGAGAGGTCGTTATAGCTGCCCTGAACATTGGCCACGGCGGTCAGCCCGGCCTTGCCGCCCAGCGGGTTGCCGGTGTTGAGATCCACCACCGCGCCCAGCGAGCCTTCATCGAGCGAAGGCTCGGCGGTTTTGTGGACGACCAGATTGGTGAAGAGTTCCGAGGCGAAAACGTTGAAATCGAACGAACGGTCGCGGTTGGCGCTGGCGCCGTCGGACGAGGTGGCCACGGTTTCAAGACCGTTCACGCGAACGCGGGTGAATTGCGCGCCAAGACCGCGCACGGTGATTGCACGGCCTTCGCCGCCGTCGCGCTGGATCGAGATGCCGGGAATACGCTGAAGCGATTCGGCAAGGTTCTGATCGGGGAACTTGGCAATGTCTTCGGCCACGATGGCGTCAACGGCGGCCACCGAGTTCTTTTTCAGATTGAGCGCGGCCTCCAGCGAGCGGCGGAAGCCGGTGACGACAATGGCCTCGGGCGCGGGCGCATCGGCGCCGGGCGCTGCAGGCGCGGTCTGCGCATAGGCGGGCGCGGCCAGCGCGGTGCTGGCGGCCAGAGCCAGACGCAAAGCTGTAAAACGTGTGACGGTATGAGGCATTATAACTCCCCCTTAAACTCCCTGTGGGCGGCGATGCGCCCCACTCCTCAATCCATGCCCCAAGGGATTGCTACCGGTGTCATAAGAGGGAAGCGCGAATCGCGTTTGCGCCACCTTTTGCATCCAGATCCCTGCCCATTGGGGCCAATTTATTCTCACAAGATGTTGCTGATCAACGTTTTTAATTTCCGTCGAAGGGAAACCCTTGTCCGATTTGGTAACCGGTGTCATAAGTCTTGGCATGAGGCCCCGGCCTCTGTCAAGAACCACCAACAATGAAGCCCCACAGGAGAGGCCCCGGTGACATTTTTGCCCACCCCCGCTATTCGTCATGCCCGCTTTCTGTTGGCCGCCGCGCTTTTGCCGCTGGCCGCGCCCATCTGGGCCGAAACGCCCAATGCCCCCGCCCAGGCCAGCTTTGCCCATCCCGCCGATCCCACCAAGGGCGGCGCCGGCGGCCGCATCATCCGCGTGACGACCCTGGCCAAGGACGGGCCGGGATCGTTCAAGGAGGCCATCGAGGCCAAGGGCCCGCGGATCGTCGTGTTCGAGGTGGGCGGCGTGATCGACATGGGCGGCACCGAACTGGTCATCAAGGAACCCTTCCTCACCATCGCCGGGCAGACCGCGCCCTCGCCCGTCACGCTGATTCGCACCGGCATCGACCTGCACGGCCATGACGTCATCATCAGCCACCTGCGCATCATGACCGGCGCGATGGATAAGCCCCATTTCTCGGGCTGGGAACCGGACGCGTTTTCCACCGTGGCCGCGCATAATGTGGTGATCGAACATTGCAGCTTCATGTGGGCCATCGATGAAAACATGTCGGCCAGCGGCCCGCGCTTCACCGGCAAAACGGTGCAGGACTGGCGCGCAGGCACCAGCCATGACGTTGTTTTCCGCGAAAACCTGGCCGCCGAAGGTCTGGCCTTTGCCAGCCATTCCAAGGGCGAACATTCCAAGGGTTCGCTGATCCATGACAACACCACCAACATCAGCTTCTACCGCAATGTCTGGGCGCATAATGTCGAACGCAGCCCGCTGGTGAAGGGCGGCGCGCAGGTCGCTATGGTCAACAACATCATCTATAACCCCGGCCACCGCGCGGTGCATTACAACCTGATGGCGCTGGAATGGGCGGGCCATGACTATGTCACCGGCGAAATCACCGCAGTGGGCAATGTCATGCGCGGCGGCAACCAGACCGATCCGGGCCTGCCCTTTTTGATGCTGGGCGGCGATGGCGATCTGGCCTTTTACGGCAAGGACAATCGCGCGGTGGACCGTCATGGCAACGCCCTGCCGATGTTCGGTCGCTATGGCGAAACAAAGGCCAAGCTGATTACATCCGACAAGCCGCTGGCCAAGCTCGATGGCTATACGATCCTGCCCTCCGGCGAGGTGGAGACCAGCGTTCTCAACTCGGTGGGCGCGCGGCCTTGGGATCGCGATCCTCAGGACATTCGCGTGCTGTTCTTTGTGGCCGAAGGGCGGGGCGACATTATCGACGATGAAAAGCAGGTCGGAGGCTATCCCCACGCCGCCGAAAAGCGCGCACCTTTCGTTGATGCGGCCTGGGATCTGACCACGATGACGCCCAAGAACGGCGCCTATCCGGGCCAGAAAGTCGGTCCGCAGGAAAAGCTGAGCGATCGCGACAAGGCGATGCGGCAGGGCGGCGTCTGATGCTGGCGGCGCTCTTGCTGGCCGCCGCGCCCCCGATGGCAATCATCGACGAGCGCGACGTGATGCGACGCGAAGCCGTGCCGCATGGCGCCATCGGCATGTCCACCGCATGGCGGATCAGCGATGCCGCGCCGCAACCTCGCCGGATGGAATTCCGGCGGCGCACGCTGGATGTGGGGGCCGCCATCGGCCTCCACATCATCGCTCATGACGAGGTGTATTATGTCCTGTCGGGCGAGGGAGCTGTGGAAAGCGACGGCCAGAAAGCCGCGCTGAAACCGGGCATGACCGCCTATCTCTATGACGGAGCGAATGTCGGCATCCGCCAGACCGGCAAGGAGCCGCTGGCGCTGATTATCACCTATCCGGTAAAGCCTTAACTGCCCGGCCCCTAACTTCCCGGCTGCACATAGGGAGCGGTGGCCCACATGGCCCGCTCCCACCCGCGCGGATCATTTTCCACGCGCGGATTTTCGCTCATCAGCATCGTCGCGCGGGTCGGCAGGCTATAGGACGTCCAACTCCCCTCACCCGTTTTCGCCAGTTTTACAAAAGCGCCTTGCAACGCGTCGCGCGTGGCCCTCGCGCCCGCATCCGTACCGCTGAAACTGCCCGGCGCATCCAGCGTGCCAAAAACATAGGGAATGTCATCGGTATGGGCGGCCCCGCGCAACGGATCGATCGGCGAACGGCGGGTCAGACAATAGACCCAGGTTTTCTGCGCATCCGCCGCAGCCCGCGCGTCGGCCTCGATGACTTGCCCCGGCCAACTGCGCCCCGCCGTGGTGGCCGCATAGTAGATCTGTTCGGGGCTCCATTCAGGGTGATGGCTGCGGTATTGTGCGATCACATAGGCCGGATCGAGGTCAATCTTGACCTCGGCCGCCATGCGCATAGCGACATTTTCCCAATTCAGCCCTCGCAATTTCGGCCCGCGCGGATCAAGAAAGGCCCGCGTTTCCTCGATCACATTGCCAAGGATCATCGGAATATCCAGCGATTGGGGCGCTGCGTCAGGCCAGAACGGATGGCGCGGCAGATTGATCATATCCAGCACCGGCCCGAAATAGGCGGAACCGCCCATGATGGGATCGGTGGCGCCCAACCCTTCGACAAAGCGCTCGATAGGCAGATGGCGCAAAGCCTCGGCATTGCCCTGCGCGATTTTGAGGCGATCGAAAAAGGCCCGCGTGCGCTCCCAAGCATGGGCGGGGCCGCTGGCGACTACCTGCTGGCCGCTCATCGTGGCGGCGGAATGGAACAGGCCCCGCGCGGCGGGCATCGCCATCAGCGTGGCGATCTTGGCCCCTCCGCCCGATTGGCCAAAGGTGAAGATACGCGAAGAATCGCCGCCAAAATGATGAATATTCTGCCTGATCCATTGCAGGGCGCAGATCAGGTCAAGTTGCCCAAGATTGCCGCTGTCAGCAAATTGCGCGCCCAAAGGCTGCAGCCACAAATAGCCCAACGCATTGAGCCGATGGTTGACCGTCACCACCACCACATCGCCCTGCTCGGCCAGATGATGGCCATGGGTCAGCGGATCGGTGACGCTACCGGTCGTATAGGCCCCGCCGTGGAAATAGACCATAACGGCACGGGCGGCCTTGGTGTTCGCCTCGGGCGTCCAGATGTTGAGGAACAGGCAGTCCTCTGACTGCGGCTGATCCTTCATCCCGCGCTGGGGACAGATCGGGCCAAAGCTGTGGGCCAAGGTGGGCTGAGTGGCAAAAGGCTCGATCTGCGGGCGCGCGAAACGGGCCGCGCGGGCGTAGCGTATGCCCTTGAACGCCAGTACTTCGCCCTCTGGCAGGCCCTGATAAGCGCCCGCCTGAACCTTGCGCCGGCCGGCCAAGGCGGGCGAGGCGATCAACGCCGCCGCGCCGCCAAGGACAGTTCGGCGCGTGGCCCTACCGCCGGACATCGCTGGAATTGCCGGTAAAGCTGTCGACCTCGGCGCGCGGCAGGCGCAGCCAATCGCCGTGGAGCGAGTGCTTGAGGGCATTCATGGCCAGACCAAGCCGCGCCATTTTCTGCGCATCGCCGCCCTCCAGCCAGCCCGTCAGGACCCCCGCCGCAAAGGCATCGCCCGATCCTACGCGGTCGATGATATCGGTGATCTCGATTTCCGGCGTCTGATACCGATCCTCGCGCAGATCGACGCGGGCCGAGAGGCGGTGGTGGGTCTGGGTGATCGGATGGCGCGCTGTGCTGGCCATGACCTGAAGGTTGGGAAAGGTGGCGAAGGCAGCCTCGACCGCCTCGCGCCGCCGTTCCGCGCCATCGCCGGAGAAAGGCTTTTGCAGCAGCAGTGTCATGTCGCGGTGGTTGCCGAACATGATCGTCGCGTCAGCCAGCAATTCCAGCAGGATCTCGCGCGGATTGCTGTCCCATGCGCCCCACAGCTTCTCACGGAAATTGCAGTCGAAGCTGACCGGGACGCCAGCGGCCCGCGCCGCCTTGATCCCGGCGCGGGCGAGGTCCACACCGCCCGGGCCAAGCGCGGCGGTGATGCCAGAAATGTGGAACAGCGAGGCGCCATCCAGCGCGGCGGCGAAGTCGAATTCCTCCGACCGCGCAGTGGCAAAGGCCGATCCGGCGCGGTCATAGGTGATCGCGCTGGGCCGCAGCGAACCGCCGACTTCGAGGAAATACAGGCCCATGCGTCCTTCGCCGCGCACGAAATGCGCGACATCGACGCCTGCGCCCGCCAGCGCCGCGCGGGCCTTGTCGCCCAGCGCATTGGCCGGAACTTTCGACACGAACCGCGCCCCATGCCCCATCGCCACCAGCGCCACGCCGACATTGGCCTCCGCCCCGCCGATGGTCAGGTCAAGCGATTGCGCATCGGCAATCACCCGCCCCGCAGGCGTGGCGAAACGCAGCATCACCTCGCCGAAACAGACGACAGGGCCAGAACGATCCTTGGTCATCGCGCCAGCCAACCGCCATCGACGGCCAGCACATGGCCCTGCACATAATCGGCAGCATTGCTGGCCAGAAACACCGCCGCGCCGCCCATATCCGCCGGACTGCCCCAGCGGCCTTCGGGGATGCGCTCCATGATCTGGCGGTTGCGGGATTCGTCCGCCTGCAAAGCCGCCGTGTTGTTGGTGGCGATATAGCCCGGCGCGATGGCGTTGACGTTCACACCCTTGCTCGCCCATTCGCAGGCCAGCAGCTTGGTCAGCCCCGCCACGCCCGATTTGGACGCAGTATAGGACGGCACGCGGATGCCGCCCTGAAAGCTGAGCATCGAGGCGATGTTGATGATCTTGCCGCGCTGGCCGGTGTCGGCATGATGCGCGATCATGTGACGACCGGCGGCCTGCGACAAAAAGAACACCGATTTGAGATTGGTGTCGACCACCGCATCCCAGTCTTCCTCGGTGAAATCCACGCTGTCATTGCGGCGGATGATCCCGGCATTGTTGACCAGAATGTGCAATCCGCCCAACTTCTCCACCGCCTGCGCCACGACATCGCCCACCGGGGCGATGGTCGAAAGATCAGCGCCGATGATCTCGGCCCGGCGCCCGGCATTGCGCACCAGAGCGGCGGTTTCCTCCGCAGGCGTACGGCCCACCAGCGCCACATCGGCCCCGGCCTGCGCCAAAGCCAACGCAATCCCCTGACCGATGCCCGTATTGGCACCGGTCACCACGGCCACGCGGCCGGTCAGGTCAAAGCTCATTACCGCCTCACTTCAACTGGCAAATGTCGAGGACTTTCATGTCGGTATAGTCGAGGTTTTCCCCGCCCATCGCCCAGATGAAGGCATATTTCTTGGTGCCCGAACCCATGTGGACCGACCACGGGGGGCTGATGACGGCCTCTTCATTGCCGATCACGATGTGGCGCAGGTCTTCGGGCTGGCCCATGTAATGGAACACGCGGTCGGCCTCGGTGGGCATGTCGAAGTAGAGATAGATCTCGCTGCGGCGGTCATGCAGGTGCGGCGGCATGGTGTTCCACACGCTGCCTTCCTCCAGCACGGTGAGGCCGAGCAGAAGCTGCGCGCTCTCGCAGACGCCGGGGATGACGAGCTGATAGATCGTGCGCTGGTTCGAATTGGCCAGATCGCCGCGGGCCAACGGGTTGGCCTGATCGAGTGTGATATGTTTGATCGGGAACGCCTTATGCGCCGGGACCGAGGCGATGTAGAAACGCGCGCCTTCGCCCTCGAAGATCACCTCGCCGGTGCCCATGGGGAGATAGAGGCATTCCTTGTTGCCCATTTCATAGCGCGTGCCATCGACCGTGATCGCGCCCGGGCCGCCGATGTTGACAATGCCCGCCTCGCGGCGCTCCAGAAACGGATGACCGGCAGCGGAGGCCGGTTCGGTTTGCTCGGGCAGCTTCAACGGCTCCTTGCCCGGCACCGCGCCGCCGATCACGAAGCGTTCGTTATGCGAATAATTGAGGTTCACTTGCCCCTCGACAAACATGCCCGATACCAGATAACGGTCGCGCAGTTCATCATTAGAAACACATTCCATCATATCAGGATGTGTGGCATGATAGGTCTTGCTGAACATGGGTAGCTCTCCCGGCAAAGATTTGGTGCCGTCCGGCACATGGTTGATTGCTTGGTAGCGGGTTTTGGTAACCGGTGTCAATAACCGCCAAACATGACTTTTTGCAGACAGGCAAGCGGCCTGGATCAGCCCTTGAGCGGCGCTGTCGAGGCCCGTTCGACCAGTTCGGAACGAAAGAAGGATTTGTGTTCGGCCGCCCTCTCCGGCTGGATCAGCTTGAAAGCCGCCGAACGCGCCATCGCCCGGATCGGCCAGCGCACCGTGCTGAGCGGAGGCCAGATATGCGCGCCGATCGGCGTATCGTCGAAGCCCAGAATCGAGAGCTGGCGCGGCACTTCCAGCCCCTGCTCCAATGCGGCGTGGAGCACGGCGGCGGCCATCTCGTCATTAGCGGCAAAGATCGCGGTCGGGCGCGGATTTTGGCTCAACACCTGCTTGGCGGCGGTATAGCCCGAATCGAAAGTGTAATTGCCCGATGCCCGCAATTCGTCGGGCAGGCTCAGACCGTGCGCCAAAAGCGCCTCACGCAACCCCGCCTCACGCTCGCGCGCCGAGCGGAAGCCATCAGGCCCCGCAACATGGCCGATGCGAGTGTGTCCATCGCGAATCAGCTTATCGACCGCCTCGCGCACGGCCTCGCGGTCATTCGATTCGACCAGGTGCTCTTCATCATCCAGCCGCGCCGAGCCCATCCGCACATAGCGGCAGCCCAGTTCGGCGCAGAGCCGGGCCACTTCGTCATTTTCAGAAACCGGTGGCAGGACGTAAATACCGTAAAGCCGCTGCTGCTCGATGAAATGGCGGATATCGTCGAAAAGATGGGGGCTCTTGCGGTCCACCGGGCGCACGACCAGCGCGAATTCGGTGCCCTTCATCGCATCCAGCATGCCTTCCTGAACCGACAGGACCATCTGCGCATTGGGGTTGTCGTGGATCAGGCCGATCAGGAAATTGCGCCGCAAAGCCAAGGCCCGCGCCTGCGGATTGGGCACATAGCCCAGATCGCGGATCACCGCCGTCACCTTGTCGCGCGTTGCATCGTTGAGCAAGGGCGAGTTGTTGATCACACGGCTGACGGTCTTTTTCGACACACCCGCCAGGCGCGCCACATCATTGATCGTCGGCTTGGGCTCACGATTGGCCACGTTGTTCCCACCTCTCTGGCTCGTCTGTACTTTTGCTGCCTTGCCCTTGCATGATGAAGGGCGCAAGCAGGAGACTTATTGACACCGGTTACCATAAACGACATTCCCACGCAAAGGCGAAACCCCGCGTGGGGAGATTCGCGAAACGAACCCTTGGTGAGAATGATGAGCCTGCAACCCGCCCTGATCCGCGTACATCCCGAAGACAGCGTCGCCGTGGCGTTGCGGCCCATCGCGGGCGGAGAGGTGGTTGCGCTTGGCGATCAGCATTACACCGCCAATGCCGCCATCCCGCAGGGGCACAAGGTGGCCCTGATCGCCCATGCGCCGGGCGACACCGTGCGCAAATATGGCCAGCCCATCGGCAAGGCCACCGCCGCCATTGCGCCGGGCGATCATGTTCACACGCATAATCTGGCCACGGCTCTGGCGGGCGAATTGACCTATGCGCCCGATGCCCATGGCGATGTCGCGGCGGCGCAGCCCAATGCGGCCCAATGGCGCGGCTATCTGCGCGTGGACGGGCGCGCCGCCACGCGCAACGAAATCTGGGTGCTGCCCACGGTGGGCTGCGTCGGCCTGACCGCCGAACAGGTCGCGCGCGAGGCCACCGCTCGCCATGCCGATCTGATTGCGGAGGGGCGGATCGACGGCATCCATGCCTTTTCCCATCCCCATGGCTGCTCGCAACTGGGCGACGATCTGGCGGGCACGCGGGCGGTTCTGGCAGGTTTGGCGGCCAATCCCAATGCGGCGGGCGTGCTGGTGCTGGGGCTGGGCTGCGAATCGAACCAGATTGACGAGCTGATGGCACTGGTCCCTGAAAGCGCGCGGGGCAAAGTCGCCACCCTTTCTTCACAAAGCGCGGGCGATGAGCTGGCTGAAGCCGCCGCGCTGATCGACGCCATGGTCGAACAGGCCGCATCGGCGCAGCGGGTGGACTTGCCGCTTTCCGCGCTGGTGGTCGGGCTGAAATGCGGCGGGTCGGATGGGTTTTCGGGCCTGACCGCCAATCCGCTGCTGGGCCGTTTTGCCGAAACGCTGGCGGGCGCGGGCGGCACGCCGGTGCTGACCGAAATTCCCGAGATCTTCGGCGCCGAACAGGCCCTGCTCTCGCGTTCGTCAAATGCGCAGGTGTTCGATGCCGCCGCGGCCTTGGTCAACCGCTTCAAGCGCTATTACCTCGATCAGGGCCTGCCGGTTTCGGAAAACCCCTCGCCCGGCAATCTGGCGGGCGGGATCACCACGCTGGAGGAAAAATCTTTGGGCGCGGTGCAAAAGGCAGGCCGCGTCGCGCTCTGCTCCGTCATCGATTATGGAGAGACGGCGCCGCTGGGCGGGCTGGCCCTGCTGGAGGCGCCGGGCAATGACGCGATTTCCTCGACCGCGCTGGCGGCGGCCGGGGCTACGATGGTGCTCTTCACCACGGGACGTGGGACCCCGCTGGGCTTTCCCGTGCCGACCGTGAAGGTCGCGTCCAATCATCAACTGGCCGCCAACAAACCACATTGGATCGACTTCGATGCCGCCATGGCATTGGACGAAGGGCAGGATGTTGCCGATGAGGCCTTCCTTGCCCGGCTGGTGGCCATCGCCAGCGGGGAAAGGACCGCCGCCGAACGCCATGGCCAGCGCGCCATCGCCATCTGGCGGCGGGGAGTAACCCTATAGGCAAGGCGGGCTGAAAACCGGTTTATGCAATCGCTTGCCCTTATGGTCGATTGCCATTGACACCGGTTTCCATTACTAAATTCACCCAAAGGATTGTGGGATCAGGATGCACACTCAAGAAACCGATCAGACCATCGCTCAGGCCTTCGTTGCGGCCCGCCGCTCTGGCGAAGGTCTGGCCATCTATCCCGGCCCCGCGCCGGTCACGCTGGCCGATGCCTATCGCATTCAGGACGCCGCGATTTCGATCGACGGGCGCGCGGTGGCCGGATGGAAGGTGGGCCGGATCAACGCCCCGCTGGATGCCGAACTGGGCGCCAACCGCCTTGCCGGACCGATCTTTGCCGATTCCGTGACGCAGGACGGCGCGGCCATGCCGGTCTTTGCCGATGGTTTCGTCGCGGGCGAGGCCGAATGGCTGCTCCATGTCGCGCCCGGTTTTGCCGGCCCGGTACCTACCGATGACGCCGCCACCAAGGCGATCATCGACGAGGTGCGCATCGGCATCGAAATCGCCAGTTCGCCCTATCCCGGCATCAATGCCGACGGGCCCTGCGTGACCGTCTCCGATTACGGCAACAATGCGGGCCTCGTGCTGGGTGCGCCGGTGGACGGGTGGGCTGATCTCGACCTCTGTACGATCTCTGTTGCCACCACCATCGGCGGCGCGGTGGTGGGTGAAGCCACCGCCGCCACGATGCTCGACGGCCCCTATGGCGCGGTGCGCTTTTTGCTGGCCAATCTGATGGAGCGCGGGCTGGACGTGTCGGGCGGGCTCTGGGTCTCCTCGGGCGCGGTCACGGGCGTGCATCAGGCGCTGGTCGGCCAGAGCGTGAGCGCCAGTTTCGGCGATCTGGGGCAAGTGTCCTGCACGCTTACCCAGGCCCAGCCCCGTTAACGCGCCACAAGAAGCGCAATTGGAGAGTGGATGATGACAGGCGTAATTGAGCTGGATCCCAAGGCTGGACGGCGGCGCTGGGTCGTGTGCGGCCTGCTGTTTGCGGCAACGGCGGTGAATTATATCGACCGCCAGATGATCGGCGTGCTCAAACCCACGCTGAAGGAAGAACTGGGCTGGCAGGAAAGCGATTTCGCCACCATCGTCTTCTGGTTCCAGATGGCCTATGCGATCGGCTATATCTCGTTTGGGCGGATCGTGGACGTGCTGGGGGCGCGGCTGGGCTATGCGGTTGCCATCGTGATCTGGACGGCGGGCCATATGGCGCATGGTTTCGCCACCGGGGTCGCCAGTTTTGCCGCCGCCCGCTTTGGGCTGGGCGTCGGGGAATCGGGCAATTTCCCTGCCGGTATCAAGGCCGTGGCCGACTGGTTCCCCCAGCGCGAGCGCGCCTTTGCCATCGGTCTGTTCAATGCAGGCGCCAATGTGGGCGCGATCATCACGCCGCTGCTGGTGCCCGCGCTGGTGCTGTGGTTTGGCTGGCGCTCGGCCTTTTTCATCACCGGCATTTTCGGTCTGGCATGGCTGGGGGCATGGTGGGCGCTCTATCGCCACCCGCGCGAAGAGGCCAAGATCACGCCGGGCGAACTGGCGTGGATCGAGCAGGACCCGGCCGACACCACCGAAAAGATCGGCTGGAGCCGCCTTATCACCCTGCGCGAAACATGGGCCTATGCGCTGGCGAAGTTCCTGATCGATCCCATCTGGTGGTTCTTCCTCTTCTGGCTGCCGGGCTATCTGTTCGACCGCTATCATCTTGATCTCAAAAGCTTCGGCCTGCCGCTTGCCGCCATCTACATCATTTCCGATCTGGGCAGCGTAGCTGGGGGCTGGCTCTCGTCCTTCATGCTGAAACGCGGCTATTCGGTGAATGCGGCGCGCAAAATGGCCATGCTGATCTGCGCTTTCTGCGTGCTGCCGATCTATTTCGCGCAGAGCATCGAAAGCGTGTGGGGCGCGGTGCTGGTGATCGGCCTTGCAACGGCGGCGCATCAGGCCTTCTCGGCCAATGTTTACACCCTGCCCTCCGACATGTTCCCCCGCGCGGCGGTGGGCAGCGTGGTGGGCATCGGCGGCACGGTCGGCGCGCTGGGCGGCATGGGGATGGCGCTGTTCACCGGCTATATCCTCGACGCCACCCACAGCTACGAATTGCTCTTCGCCATTTGCGCCAGCGCCTATCTGGTCGCTCTGGCGGTGGTCCACCTGCTCAGCCCTCGTCTGACGCCCGCCACGGTGGAGTAACGAAATCCTCCCCCATGATTGCTCATGGATTGTCTGGACCGGGAAGGCTGCCTAAAGCTTTCCCGGTCCTTTTTTTGTGAGTGCCTTATGACCGCTTCGCTTTCCCGGCTGTTGAACATCATGGCGCGGCTGCGCGATCCCGAAAGGGGCTGCGAATGGGATGTGGCGCAGACCTTCGCCACCATCGCGCCCTATACCGTCGAGGAGGCCTATGAGGTGGCCGATGCCATCGAGCGCGGCGACATGGCGGGATTGCGCGAGGAACTGGGCGATCTGCTGCTGCAAGTGGTGTTTCACAGCCGGATGGCGCAGGAGGCGGACCTCTTCGCCTTTGACGATGTGGCCGATGCGATCAGCGACAAGATGGAGGCGCGCCATCCGCATGTGTTTGGTGATGCCGCCGACGAGGGGCAGTCGCGCGAGGTCCGCTGGGAAAAGCTGAAGGAGCAGGAGCGGGCGGATAAAGGCGCGTCGAGCGCGCTGGACGGGGTGGCGCTGGCCCTGCCCGCGCTGATGCGGGCGGAAAAGTTGCAGAAGCGGGCGGCGCGGGTCGGCTTTGACTGGCCGGATGTGTCCGGCCCAGAGGCGAAGGTGGCCGAAGAGGTGATCGAACTGGCCGAGGCGACCACGGACGAAGAGCGCCTGGCCGAGGCGGGGGATTTCCTTTTTGCCGCTGTCAATCTGGTACGGGCCTACGGCATCTCGGCCGAAGAGGCCCTGCGCGCGGCCAATGTTAAATTCGAACGGCGATTCAAGGGGATGGAGGCGATTGCCGAGGCGCGCGGGGTGGATTTTGCCGCGCTCTCGCTCGATGAGCAGGAAGGGTTGTGGCAAGAGGTTAAGAAGGGGGAAAATGCGAGGGTCTAGACCCTCGCGCTCCCGATACTGTCTATGTCGCGTGCAAGGTTCGGCGTTTTGTGTCGGACGCGGCGTTGGAATTTTAAAGCCTGCGGCGCAGATATAAAGCGCCGCAGGCTTTATAACCCATTCCAAAATCTATGAGCTTTCGCGCCACCCCATTCATGGGATTGCAAAGGGACAAGTCCCTTTGCCCGCCGGAGGCACGCTTAAACCTTCACAACCTCACAAACCGCCCAAATTCCTTGGGCGTCAGCTTCACTGACATCACCCGCGCGGGCTCATCCCCGCCGGTATCCTCATCGGATAACACCTCACCATGGGCATAGAGCCAGGCGATGCGCGCGCCATCATGGACCGGGATGGTGAAGCGATGCTCCCGCGCATCCCCGGTCAACAACCGGTTGGCGGTTTCGAGCAATTCCTCGCAGCCCTCGCCCGTCATGGCCGAGAGCGGGACCACCACCTCGTCATCATGGGCCGCCTCTCGCGCGGCGTGCCAGAGATGCGCGGCCTGTTCGGCGCTCAGCAGGTCCCACTTGTTCCACACCTCGATCATCGGTACCGAAGGGGCGCGTGTCCCCTCCTCCAGCAAACCAAGATCTTCCAGGACGGAAAGCACCTGTTCCTTTTGCGCCGCCGTGTCGGGATTGGCGATATCGCGCACATGGATGACGATATCGGCCGCCGTCACCTCCTCAAGCGTGGCGCGGAAGGCGGCGACCAATTGCGTCGGCAGGTCGGAGATGAAGCCCACCGTGTCCGACATGATCGCCTTTTCGATACCAGGCAGGCGGATCGCGCGCATCGTCGGGTCCAGCGTGGCGAAGAGCAGATCCTGCGCCATCACGCTCGCCCCGGTCAGCCGGTTAAACAGCGTCGATTTGCCCGCATTGGTATAGCCCACCAACGCCAGCACCGGCCAGGGCGCCTTTTCGCGCCGGTCGCGGTGCAGCCCGCGCGTGCGGCGGACCTGTTCCAGCTCGCGCCGGATGCGGGCCATGCGGTCGCGGATCATGCGGCGGTCGGCCTCGATCTGGGTTTCGCCCGGACCGCCGAGGAAGCCGAAGCCGCCCCGCTGGCGTTCAAGGTGAGTCCAGCTGCGGACCAAACGGCCCTGCTGGTAATCCAGATGCGCCAGTTCGACCTGCAAACGCCCTTCGGCAGTCGCCGCGCGCTCGCCAAAGATTTCGAGGATCAGGCCCGTCCGGTCGATCACCTTGCGCTTGAGCTTGTCCTCAAGGTTGCGCTGCTGAACGGCCGAGAGCGCGCCATCGACGATGACAAGTTCGGCCTCATGCAGATTGCATTGGGTGATGATGTTCTGGATCTGGCCTTCGCCGAACAGCGTGCCGGGGCGGGGTTCGCGAATGGCGATCGGGAAGGCCTCGGCAATCACCAGCCCGATGGCCAGCGCCAGACCTTTCGCCTCTTCCACACGCGACTCGATGTCGGAGGCGCTGGGGCGCCCCCGAATCTCGGGGCAGACGATCAAGGCGCGTGCGCCCCGTGTAACCTCGCCCTCAGCTTCCTCTCCGAAAATCAGGCGTCTGAACCTTCTTCACCATCCCACTCGCCGGTCAGATCGACCGGGCCAAGCGGCTGAATCGTCGAAACCGCATGCTTATAGGCAAGCTGCACATAACCTTCGCGTTCCAGCATCATGCAGAACAGGTCATAGGCCGCCACACGCCCCTGAAGCATCACGCCGTTCACCAGGAACATCGTGACCTGCACGCTGGACGAGCGGATCGAGGAAAGGAACACATCCTGCAGCAGGCGGGCCTTCTTCGACGCGTCGCCGCCCTGCGGGAACAGGCGTGTGTCGATGGGCTGGCTGGGCATGATGGTCGAAACGGCGTGCTTATAGACCAGCTGCGACTGACCATCACGGCGCAACAGGATCGAGAAATTGTCGAACCAGGTGACAATACCCTGCAACTTCACGCCCTTGACGAGGAACATGGTGACGGGGGTCTTGTTCTTGCGCAGATAGTTCAGGAACTGGTCCTGCAAATTCTGGCTGCCCTTGCCCGAGGCTACGGGAACGGGGGCTGCGGCAACGGCTTCGACGCCCTCTTCAACGGCGGATTCCTCAGGCTTAGAACGCGGACGAGCGGACAGCGTGCGGCCAGTAGACATGGTTTGCTCCTATTGTTGGCGGCCGTTTCTACGGTCCGCATTCTGGCCAAAAGTGATTCTGCACCTCTGGCCGATTGAGCCCCATGTCTAGCCTCTCGCAGTTGCAGCGTAAATGCCGAAATTGCGAAAGACGTATTCACTCTTCCTCATCATCATCCCGCTTGTCGCCCATGCCCAGCAGCTTGAGCTTGCGGTGCAGGGCCGAGCGCTCCATGCCGATGAAGGCGGCCGTCTTTGAAATATTGCCGGAAAAGCGCCGGATCTGAACCCGCAAATATTCCCGCTCAAAGTTTTCCCGCGCCTCGCGCAGGGGCACGCCCATCAGCGAGGACATGCCGGAATCTCCGGCCAGACGCCCGCTGTTGATTTCGGCAGGCAGCATATCGACCTCGATCCGCCCCAGTCTTTCACGCGGGGCCAGAATCACCGTGCGCTCCACCACATTGCGCAACTGGCGCACATTGCCCGGCCATTCATAGGCCTGCATCGCGGCCATCGCCTCGATGCTGATATCGGGCGGGGGCATGCCCTGATCATTGGCATAGCGGGCAAAGAAATGCTGGACCAGCACGGGAATATCCTCGCGCCGCTCGGCCAGAGGCGGCACCGCCACCGGCACCACGTTCAAGCGATAGAACAGATCCTCGCGGAAGGTCTTTTCGATGATTTCCTTTTCCAGATTGCGGCTGGTCGAGGACACCACACGCACATCAACGCGGATCTGGCGATTGCCGCCCACGCGGACAAAGGCCTGCTCGGTCAGAACCCGCAGGATGCGCGCCTGGGTCGACAGCGGCATATCGCCCACCTCGTCCAGATAAAGCGTGCCCCCATCGGCCAGTTCGAGCAGACCTGCGCGCACCAGCTTGCCATTGGCCTCCTCGCCAAACAGTTCCTCTTCGAAACGTTCAGGCGTGATCCGGGCCGAATTGACGCTGACGAAAGGCTTTTCTGCCCGCCCGCTCCACGAATGGAGCAGACGTGCCGCCACCTCCTTACCCACGCCCGATGGGCCGGAGATCAGCAGGCGGCTGCCGGTATTGGCAACGCGTTTAAGTGTGGCGCGTACATGGTTGATTGCGCTGGATGAACCGTGAAACTCCGTCCCCTGCGCCGTATCCAGTTTCAGCCGTGCGTTTTCCCGCCGCAGCCGCTCCGTTTCCGTAGCGCGTTCGACCAGATGCAGCAGGCGCTCGGTCTCAAAGGGTTTTTCGATGAAGTCCATCGCCCCGCGCCCGATCGCGGCCACCGCCGTGTCGATATTGCCATGGCCCGAAAAGATGATGACCGGCAGGTCAGGCTCACGCGTCTTGATCGCGTCCAGCACCTCCAGCCCGTCCATCGGGCTGCCGTGCAGCCACACATCGAGCAGCACCAGCGAGGGCCGCCGCCGGTCCACCTCGTCCAGCGCGGCGCGGCTGTCACCGGCGGTCCGGCATTCATAGCCTTCGTCCGACAGCACACCCGCCACCAGTTCGCGGATGTCCTTTTCATCATCAACGATCAGGATATCGACAGCCATCAGGCTTTTCCTCTTTTCATTCGGCTCATTCCCCCGGCTCCATCACCTTGCCCGCACTCAAAGGATCGCGGGCGAAGCGCAGGGAGACGACGGAGCCACCGCCCTCGGCGCTGGCGAAATTCATGTCGCCGCCGTGTTCTTCGACAATCTTCTTCACAATGGCCAACCCCAGCCCCGTGCCCTTTTCGCGGGTGGTGACATAGGGTTCGACGATACGTTCGCGGTCCTGCGGCAATCCGATGCCATTATCGGCCACCACCGCCACGATGCTCTCGCCCTCGTCGATCAGGCTCAGCCGGATCGCGCCGCGATAGTCCTCGCCCGCCTGCTTCTGCTTGGCCTCGACCGCCTCGGTGGCGTTTTTCAGCACATTGGTCATCGCCTGACCAAACTGATGCCTGTCGCAACCGATGAGGCCGATATCGGAGGGCGCATCGATGGAAAAATCGATGTCTGAGCGCGCAACCTCCTGCAGGAACAGCGATTGCCGCGCCAGATCGACCGGGTCCTCGGAACGGAACACCGGTTTTGGAATGCGGGCAAAGGAGGAGAATTCGTCCACCATCTTGCGCAGGTCGCCCACCTGACGAATGATCGTCGCGGTCAGTTCCTCGAACAATTCGGGATTGTCGCTGATCTGCTTGCGATAGCGGCGCGACAGGCGTTCGGTGGCCAATTGGATCGGGGTCAGCGGGTTCTTGATTTCATGCGCGATGCGCCGCGCGACGTCCGACCATGCCGCCTGCCGTTGATCGAGCAATTGGCGGGTGATGTCTTCAAAGGTGATCACATGGCCGCCCTGCGCCTCGCCCGAGGCGCTGTTGTTGGCCGTCACCTTCACCGCAAGTGTGCGCAGATCGCCCCCGCGTTCGGAGGACACGCCATGCTGGACCACGCCCTCGCGCTTGCCTTCATCGACCATGCCCGCAATCGGCGGCGAAATCTCGGCCAGCGCCTGACCCACCGGCGCGCCATCGCTGCGCCCCAAGAGCAACTTTTGCGCCGAGGAATTCATCAGCCGCACCGCCCCGCCAGCGTCCAGCGAGATGACGCCCGCGGTCACCGACTCCAGCACCGCCTCCATCAGCGCGCGACGCTCGTCGATCTGCTGATTGGCGCGGACGAGGGCGGCCGTCTGGCGCTCGATCTGCTCGGTCATGCGGTTGAACGCGCGGTTGAGCAGGCCGATTTCCTCGGCCCCGCTGCGCCCGGCGATGCGGATTTCATAATTGCCCGCACCCACCCGCTGGGCCGCCGCCACAAGGTCATAGAGCGGCTGCACCTGTCTGTCGGCAAAGCGCAGGGCAAAGACCACCGACAGGCCCACCAGCACCAAGGATATGACAAACAAGGCAATGTTAAACCGCAATTGCAGCAACCGCGCCCTTTGCGTCAGCACCTGATAGGCCTTCACAATATTGTCGGCGCGCTTGCCCTGGCTGATCGCCAAAAGGTCGGATGTGCGCGCGGCATAGAGGTAAAGCCCGGTCCGCTGGTCGATGGCCGTCACCGCCTCAATGCGATCCGCCTTGGCATTGACGACGATCGCCTCGCCGCCATCCACCCGGCGGCGATCCTCGGGCGAGATCTGAACCCGCGCATCATCACGCGCGGGATCGACAATCGCCACGGTGATCATCCGCCCATCGGCGCCCTTTTGCAGGATCGCCACCTCGTCCAGCCCGCGTTGCAACACCTGATAGGAGAGTGCCCGCTGGAAATCGAGGCTGACGATGCTGGTCTGGCTCAGGATATAGCGCAGGTCGCTGGTCATCGCGATGGCCTCGTTCGAGACATCGCGCTGTGTCTGTTCGTAATAGCCGCGCGCCAGCTTGTTGGCGTTTTCCAGAAGCCCACGCGAATTGTCGGAAAACCAGAATTCCACGCCCGACTGAAACAGCCAAGATGCAAAGATCACCACCAGCAGCGTGGGCACCGCCGCGATCAGCGAGAAGAGGAACACCAGTTGCGTGTGCAGCCGCCCCTTGCCGCCCGGAATGCTGGCCCCGCGCCGCACCGCGATCCAGCGCCCGATCAGCACAAGGATCGCCATCGCGGGCAAAAGCATGCCCACCAGCAGCGAAGCGGTCATCCCGCCCGAGAGCAACTGCCCCTTTTCCGCCTGATCCGACACCGCCAGCCATGCCGAAAGGCTGGCCGCCAAAAAGCCGAAAACCGAAATGCCCCAGACGTAGGGCTCCAGATTGGCGCGCCGCGCATAGACCAGCGTTCGCCGCCACCATCGGGGCCATCGTCTCGGTCTTGCCTTATCATCGCTCACCATCGTGGCAGTATTACAACGCCCCTGTGGCAAGAATGCAAGAGGAAACCGACGCATTACCCCAAAGGTCGCCCCTGCCCTAAGGTCGGCGCAGGAAGGAATCGGGGTCTATAGCCAGTTCGCCCAGGCGTTTGCGCAACGTGTTGCGGTTGATCCCCAGCATTTGCGCCGCCCGCAATTGGTTGCCCCCGGTTGCGGCCAGAATGCGGTTGAACAACGGCCTTTCAAACGCCGCCAGTGCCGCGTCATAGACAGTGCCGGAGGGCGGATTATGCTCGCTCAGCCACCGTTCGACCGCGCCGTTCAGATTGAGCGGGGCCTCGATCTGCTCCTCGGCCCGCGCGGCGGAGGCCAGCATCGGCTCCAGCGCAGCAGCATCAATCACATCCTCGCGCGCCAGCAGCGCCAGACGATAGATGAAATTGCGAAGCTCGCGCACATTGCCCCGCCATGGCTGGCGCATCAGCATCGCCTCGGCCTCGGGCGCCAGACGCCGCCGGGGCAAGCCCTCTGTGGCCGCCAGCGCGAGGAAATGCCGAGCCAGCGCCGCAATATCATCCGCCCTTTCGCGCAAAGGCGGCAGATGGATCGGCACGACGTTCAAGCGGTAATAGAGATCCTCGCGGAATTGCCCCGCCGCGATCATCGGCTCCAGATCCTTGTTGGTGGCCGCCACGATGCGCGTGTCGATGCTCACCTCGTCGCGCCCGCCCACGCGGCGAATGCTGCCCGATTGCAGCGCGCGCAGCAGGCGGGTCTGGGCCTGCATCGGCATATCCCCGATTTCGTCAAGGAACAAAGTGCCGCCCGCCGCCTGCTCGAACTTGCCGATATGACGGGCGACGGCGCCGGTAAAGGCGCCCTTTTCATGGCCGAACAATTCGCTCTCGATCAGGTCAGCGGGAATGGCCGCCGTATTGACCGCCACGAAAGGCCCCTTCTGCCGATGCCCCAACTGATGGATCGCCTCGGCCACCAGTTCCTTGCCCGTCCCGCTCTCGCCCAAAATCAGCACGGTCAGATCATTGCGCAGCACGCGCGTAATCATCCGATACACCGCCTGCATCGAAGCCGAACGCCCCACCAGCGGCAAGCCCTGCCCCGGCCCCTCGTCCACGCCCCCGCTCAACGAAGAGCCCTGCGAGCCCGCCGCCTGACGCACGGTGCGCACCAGTTCGTCAATGTCGAAAGGCTTGGGGAAATATTCAAACGCCCCGGTGTCCGACGCGCGCACCGCCGTATCCAGCGTGTTCTGCGCCGAGAGCACGATCACCGGCAGATCGGGATGTATCTCGCGCACGCGGCCCAGCGTCTCGATCCCGTCGCCATCGGTCAGCATCACATCGGTGACCAGCGCGGAAAACTCCCGTGTGGCCAGCAGGCGGTCGCGCTCGACGATTGAATCGCAGCGCACCACCGAAAAACCCTCGGCCTCCAGTGCGGCGGTGATGACGATGGCGATGGACTCATCGTCCTCAACCAGCAAAATGCTCATAGATCCTATCCGTTCAGGGCGTCTGGGGCCGATTTGCGCCGGGGCCTGCCCGATCCGCCCGGCGAGGCCATCGGCAGATGCAGGCGGAAATGAGTCCAGCCCCCCGCCTCGTCGCGGTCATGGGTGATGCGCCCGTTCATGTCGCGCATCAATTTGCGCACCAGCGCCAGACCCAGCCCCTGCCCGGTCTTTTTGCTGGTGACGAAAGGCTCGAAAATCTGGTCGCGCACCGAAGGATCGACGCCGGGGCCATTGTCCGACACGCGCACCTCGATGGGCAGACGCACCGCCTTGCCGCGATCGGTGGCATGCAGTTGCAGACCCGAAACGAAGCGGGTGCGCACGATGATACGTGAATTTTCCACGCCCTGCGTTGCCTCGCGCGCATTGGAGAGCAGGTTGATAAGCACCTGCACCAGCCCGTGCGCGCTGCCCAGAACGGGGGGCAGCGAGGGGTCGAATTCTTCCTCGATCCGCGTCCTACCTTCCTCCTTGGCCCCGCCCGCGGCGGCCAGAATGGTGCTGGCGCGGCGGATGGTTTCATGCAGGTTGCACGGCTCGACCGGATCGGCGGTGCGGCGCGAAAGCGTCTGCATCTGGTCGATCAGCTTGGCGATGCGATCCACCTCATCAGCAATCAGGATGGTGAGCGCACGGTCGCTGCCCTCCACCTTGCGCGCCAGCAATTGCGCCGCCCCGCGAATGCCCGCCAGCGGGTTCTTGATCTCATGGGCCAGCACCTCCGGCCCGCGCAGCCGCCCGTCGCCATCGCCCGGCATCGACTGGCCCAGCGGCTCGACCGTGGCGCTGTCGGCCAGAGTGACCATCATCCAGCCCGGCGCATCCATCACCGGTGTGGTGGCAATGTCGAGCCGTCGGCTGCCCTGGCCCAGAACGTGGGCATCGACCTGTCGCGCGGTGATCGGCGCATCGCTTTCATAGACGCGCTGCATCAGGCGTTCATCATCCAGCGCCACGACATCGACCAGCGAACGCCCCAGCAGGCGGCGCTGGCTCTGGCCCAGAAACTGCTCGGCGGCCGGATTGGCCATCGAGATCTTCTGCCCCGGCGCCAGCAGCATCACCGCCTGAGGCAGGCTGAGCAACATGCGCCGCGCGTCGGGCGCGGGGGGAATGGCGTGGGGCTGATCGGGCGCCATCAGGCCGCGTCTTGCAGCAGCGGCGTGAAAAATTCGTGGAGCGCGGCTTTTACGTCGCGCGGGTCATCCATGAAATTAGCCTTGTTGCGAAACGAGGCCGATCCATGCAGCCCATGCGTATACCAGCCGATATGCTTACGGAACATATTGACGCCGGTCTTGATGTCATAATGGGCGAGCATATCCTCGTAATGCTCGAGAATAACGCCATATTTCTCGGCCAGCGAAGGCTCATCCAGACGCTCGCCCGTCGCCAGCCAATGCATCATCTGCCCCAGCAGCCAGGGCCGCCCATAGGATCCGCGCCCGATCATCACGCCATCGGCGCCCGATTGCTCGACAGCGGCGGCCACGTCCTCGATCGTGCAAATGTCACCATTGACGATGACGGGAATATCGACCGCCTCCTTCACCCGGCGAACAAAGGCCCAGTCGGCACTGCCCTTGTACATCTGATTGCGGGTGCGGCCGTGGACCGTAATCATCTTCGCGCCCAGATCCTGCGCGGTGCGGGCCAGTTCGGGTGCGTTGAGACTGTCATGACACCAGCCCATCCGCATCTTGACCGTCACGGGCACGTCCACCGCCTTGACGCAGGCCTCGATCAACCGCGCGGCCAGATCGGGCACGCGCATCAGCGCAGACCCTGCATCGCCATTAACCACCTTCTTCACCGGACAGCCCATATTGATGTCGATGATGGCGGCGCCCTTGTCAGCCGCGATCTTGGCCGCCTCGGCCATCTGGTCCGGCTCGCAGCCGACGAGCTGCATCGAGACCGGCTCCTCCATCGGGTCCCACGCGGCCTTCTGGATCGACTGGCGCGTTTCGCGGATCGCGGCCGGGCTGGCGATCATCTCGGTCACGTTCAACCCCGAACCATAGCGCCGCACGATGCGCCGAAACGGCAGATCGGTGACAGCCGTCATCGGCGCCAGCACGACCGGGCAATCGATCTGGACAGGGCCGATATGGATCGGTTTCAGAGTGGGGGGGATGGGAGTGTCTGTCATGAATGTTCTGCTATGGGGCGTGCCTAAAAAGTGGGCAGCGCATAAAGGATTGCGCGCCGCACAGCAAGGGATTACCGGCGCGATCCATGAGCAGCGCCCCGACTCAAGCAGATACCCGTAGGTCAGCCATCGTTGTGGCCGCAGGAGCGGGCCTGCGCGCGGGACAGCCCGTGCCCAAGCAATTCGCCCCATGGCGCGGCAAGCCTGTGGTGCGCCATTCGGTCGAGCGTCTGATGGCCGCCGGCGTCGCGCCGATTGTGGTCGTTATCCCCGAGGGCGCGCAGGATGTGGCATCGGCGGCGCTCGATGGTTTGCCGGTGCGGTTGATTACGGGCGGCGCCTCGCGGCAGGATTCGGTGCGTGCGGGGCTGGAGGCTCTGGCCCCCGATGCGCCCGCTATCGTACATATCCATGATGCGGCGCGTCCGATCCTGCCTCTGGCGGTGGTTGAACGGCTGGAAAAGGCGCTGGTGGAACAACCGGGCGCGATTCCGGTTCTTCCTGTCGTGGACAGCTTGTGCAATGCCTCGGACAATCTGATGGGGGCGCCCGCCCGCCGCGAGGCCTTGCGCCGGGTCCAGACGCCGCAGAGCTTTCGCTTTGCCGATATTCTGGCCGCGCATCGCGCGTGGGATGGCCCAACCAATGCAGGGGATGATGCGCAGGTTGCTCAGGCCTATGGTCTGGGCATCGCTCTGGTTGATGGAGATGAAGCCTTGCACAAGCTGACCTATGCCAGCGATTTTGCCGTATCCGGTGCCAAGGGCCTGCCCCCGGTTCGGGTGGGCACGGGCTATGACGTTCATCGGCTGGAAGATGGCGAGGAATTGTGGCTCTGCGGGGTCAGGATCGAGCATCATCAGGGCCTTAGCGGCCATAGCGATGCCGACGTGGCGATCCATGCGCTGGTCGATGCGATCCTGGGCGCCTGCGCGCGCGGCGATATCGGCCAGCATTTTCCGCCCAGCGATCCCCAATGGAAAGGCGCAGCTTCGGACCGTTTTCTGGCCCATGCGGTCAAGCTCGCGGGCGAAGTCGGCTATGTCATCGGCCATGTTGATGTGACCATCATCTGCGAGGCGCCCAAGATCGGCCCCCACCGCGAAGCCATGCGCGCCCGTCTGGCCGCGATCATGGGCGTCGATGTGGGGCTGGTCAGCGTCAAGGCCACGACCACCGAAAAGCTGGGCTTTACCGGGCGCGGCGAAGGCATTGCAGCGCAGGCGGCGGCAACGCTGTTGCTGGCCTGATGGCGCGGCTCCTTGCCCTGACGGCTTCGGCTCTGTTGGTGATCGCTCCCGGCATGGCGCGCGCCGCCGAGCCTTGTTTGTCGCCCGCCGAATTTTCCTCGCTGGTGGGCTTTGCCCTGCCCGGCACGATTGCCGGGGTGGCCCAGCGCTGCGGCCCCTCCCTGCCCGATGGCGCGTTTCTGCGCGGCCCCGCGCGGGGCATGATCGAGCGCTATGCCGCCGCCAAGCCCACGCTCTGGCCCGGCGCCAAGGCCGCCATCAACAAGTTGAGCGCGAACGCGCCCACCGATATTTCCGCCCTTTTGGGCCAATTGCCCGATCCGCAGCAACAGCAGATCGTGGAAACCATGGTGACCGGCATGGTCGCCGAAAAGCTCCCCATCGCCCGCTGTTCGGAATTGGACCGGCTGCTGGCGATCCTCTCCCCCCTGCCGCCTGAAAGCACGGCTGAGGCCATCGGCCTTGCCATCGGCCTCGGGTCGCGCGCCGGACAGGCGCGCTTCGGCAAAATTGTGATTTGCACACAATGACTCAAGCTTCCTTCTTCGCTCCCGACATTATGGAAATGGCCGCGCAGGTGATCGCGGAAAACCGCGCGCTGGGCCGCAAGGTCGTGCTGGCGGAAAGCTGCACCGGGGGCCTCGTCTCGGCGGCGCTGACCGAAATCGCGGGTTCCTCGGCGGTGGTGGAAAGCGGTTTCGTCACCTATTCCAATGCGGCCAAGCAGAAGCTGCTTTGCGTTTCGCCCGATATTATCGACACGTTCGGTGCGGTGTCCTGCGCCTGTGCATGGGCGATGGCGCAAGGTGCGCTGAAGAATTCGGACGCCGATGTGGCCGTCGCGATCAGCGGCATTGCCGGGCCTGATGGCGGCACAGCGCAAAAGCCGGTCGGCCTGGTGGTCTTTGCCAAGGCCGAGCGCAACAGCGAGGAAGTGCTGGCCGAAGAGCGCTTCTTTGCCCCCACCAGCCGCAGCGAGATCCGCGCCGAGGCGGTCAAGGTCGCGCTTGAACTGCTCTTGCCGAAAATGGAGGCCCCGACCGAGGAGGAGTGATCCTCAGGCCGGTTCACCGCCATAGAGTTTGGCCGCACGCTCTTCAAAAGCGGCCACCATCTTGCGGAACGCCTTGTCGAAATATTGCCCGGCAAGGCTTTCGAACAAGGGGTTGCGGAAAGTGAAGCTGACGTCGAATTCCAGCTCGCAGCCGCCATCGACATCGCGAAACTTCCAGACATTGTCCAGATCGCGCATCGGCCCGTCGAGGTAATGCACGGTCAGCTCGCGCGGGGCATCGAACACCACGCGGCTGGTGAATTTCTCGCGCAGCATTTTGAAGCCCACCAACATGTCGGCCACCATTTCGTGTCCGTCATTGCTTTTCACGCGGGTGGCCACGACCCAGGGCAGGAATTCGCCATACCGGCCCACATCGGCCACCAGATCGAACATCTGCTTGGCCGAATAGGGCAGGCGGCGCGTCTCATGAATACTCGGCATCGCGGGATCAGGCTTTCGCCGCCGCCTTGGCGAGCTTGGCCTCGCGGGCGGCGCGCATTTCGGCAAAATCCTTGCCCGCGTGATAGGACGAGCGGGTCAGCGGGCTGGCCGCGACCTGAAGGAAGCCCTTGGCCCGCGCAATCGCGCCATAGGCGTTGAAGGCGGCGGGCGTGACGAATTCCTTGACCTCGGCATGCTTGGGCGTGGGGCGCAGATATTGGCCCATGGTCAGGAAGTCGATCTGCGCGCTGCGCATGTCGTCCATCACCTGATGGACCTCCAGCCGCTGCTCGCCAAGGCCCAGCATGATGCCGCTCTTGGTGAAGATCAGCGGGTTGTGGGCCTTCACCTCCTCCAGCAGGCGCAGCGAGGCATAACAACGCGCGCCGGGGCGGATGGTGGGATAGAGCCGGGGCACGGTTTCCAGATTGTGGTTGTACACATCCGGGCCTGCGGCAACGATGGCCTCGATCGCGGGGCGCATCTTGTTGCGGAAATCGGGGGTCAGGATCTCGATCGTCGTATTGGGCGTGGTGCGGCGCAATTCGTTGATGACCTTGACGAACTGGCCCGCGCCGCCATCGGGCAGATCGTCGCGGTCGACCGA
The DNA here is from genome assembly GCF_012275515.1 of Novosphingobium sp. SG707. Taxonomy (GTDB): domain Bacteria; phylum Pseudomonadota; class Alphaproteobacteria; order Sphingomonadales; family Sphingomonadaceae; genus Novosphingobium. Next base: position 155,380 of record NZ_JAAZQL010000009.1, on the reverse strand, counting down.
GGTGATCACGATATGCTCCAGCCCAAGCTTGGCGGCGGCTTCGGCCACATGGGCCGGTTCGTTCAGGTCGACCTTGCGCGGCATGCCGGTCTTGACGTTGCAGAAGGCGCAGGCCCGCGTGCAGACATCGCCAAGGATCATTACCGTGGCATGCTTTTTCGTCCAGCATTCGCCGATATTCGGGCAAGCCGCCTCTTCACACACCGTGTTCAGCCCCAGCCCGCGCATCAGGTCGCGCGTGGCGCCATATTCGCGGCTGACGGGGGCTTTAACGCGAATCCAGTCCGGCTTGCGCTGAACCGTGGAATTGGAATCGGGCGAAGGAGGCGTGGAGAGGTCGTTCATGACCCGGCAGATAGGCGCATGATGCAGCTCTTTCCAGAGTTAAGTTTGAGTTTCTGCTGGCCTTCGGACAGGCTTCGGGGCAATCGGCAGCCACGGGCATGACGGGCCGAATCCCCGATGCCCTCCATCGTCAGGAGAACGAGATGTCAGATACGGGTAACGCCCCCGCCACCCCGCCCCTTGACCGTCTTATCGCAGGGTATCACCGTTTCCGCGAAACCGGCTGGAACCCGCATCGCGAACGCTGGAGCACGCTGCGCGAAGGGCAGCAGCCCGAAGTCATGGTGATCGCCTGTTCCGACAGCCGGGTCGATCCTTCGCAGATCTTTGATGTCGATCCGGGCGAAATCTTTGTCGTGCGCAATGTCGCCGCGCTGGTCCCGCCGTTTGAAACCACGCCGGGCCATCACGGCGTTTCAGCCGCGCTGGAATTTGCCGTGCAGGTTCTGAAGGTCCGCGAGATCATCGTGATGGGCCACGGTATGTGCGGCGGCTGCAAGGCGGCGCTGACACAGGAGTTGTATGGCGCCGAACCGGGCCAGGGCGGCTTTGTCGCCAACTGGATCTCGCTGCTCGACGACGCGCGCGATGAAGTGGCGCACAAGCATGGCACCGAGGGCCGCCCCGCCGAGCGAGCAATGGAGCAGGCAGGCGTCAAGGTCAGCCTTGAAAACCTGCGCAGCTTCCCTTGCGTGGCGCAGAAGGAGGCAAAGGGCAGCCTGAAGCTGCGCGGCGCCTTCTTCGCCATTTCGGACGGCCTGCTGCATCTGCTGGATGAAGCCACCGGCGAGTTCGCCCCGGTCGAATAACAGCCCATAACGAAAAGGGGGCGGCGGTTTCCCGTCGCCCCCTTTTTTGCGGGTTGAAAGCGTAAGCCTTACTTACCGGCAGCCTTCTGGGCCGCATAGAGCGACCAGAGTTCAGCCATCGGCTTACGCGGCCCTTCGACCTGCGCGAAAGTGGCCTGCGCACCGGCGTAATCGCCCGCGTCCACTTGCGCGATGCCCAGACGGGTCAGCACGACCGGCTTGTCCACGCCCGGCTTGTTCAGAGCAATCTTGTAAAGGTCGATCGCCTTGGCCGATTCGCCATAGGACAGGAACGCATCGCCCGCGCCCGACACGGTGCCCACGGTCGCATTGGCGGCGCGCGCATCCTTTTCAAAACCGGGCAGCGAGGCCTTGTCCGGGCCGATACGGCTGTTGGCGGTCTTGAGCGCTTCGGCATAGAAGGTCTTGGACGCGTCCAGCTTGCCCGCGGCCACACCGGCCTCGATCACGGCCTTCACTTCGGCCGGGTTACGGCGGGCGTCAGCGGCCTGAACGAATTCGCCATAGTCGCGCTCTTCGGCCCAGCTGTTGGTGCGCGCCATCAGGCGCATCAGGTCAATCGTGTCCTGCGAGGGCAGCTGACCCAGATCGCGCAGCACGGCAATCGCGGCCGACCAGCTCTTGGTCACGGGATAGGCCTTGACCAGCTTGGTCGAGAAATTCACAGCCTGACCGTAATCGCGCGCTTCATAGGCAAAGCCCAGACCGCGACGATACCAGTTTTCCGGCGCCGCCGTCCCGGCAATGTCGATGGCCTTGTTCAGCTCGTCAAAACCGGCCTTCGACTGCTTTTCCTCGAAATTGATTTCGGCCAGCCACACATGCGGCTCGGCTTCCTTGTTGCCGGCGGCGATCGAGGCGTCGAGGTTCTTGCGGGCGCCCGCATTGTCCTTGGCCTGAAGCGCCATCTGGGCCAGCGCGAAGTGCAGCTTGGGCAGCAGGTCGGGCGGGGTCTTGCCGCTGTCGACCATCATTTGAATACCCTTGCCCTGAAGCGTATCGTCCTTGGCCAGGCTGCCAAGCTGGATGCCCCAGTTGCCCGCCGTGAACTTGTCGTCGGGCTTGGTCGCGGCGGCCAGAACCTTTTCATACTGCGCGCGCAGATCGGCAATGCCTTCGGGGCTGGGCGCCTTCTTGACCTTTTCCAGAGCGGTCTGGAACGGCACGCCCACAGCCAGAAACGGCTTGGAAAGGTCGGGACCAGCCGGAGCCGCCATGGCCGGGGCCGCCACCATCACGCCAGCGCCCGCAACAGGCAAAGCCAGCGCCACGGCCACAGCAAAGCGCGAAAGGGAAAGCTTCATTGCAATCTATCTCCTCTTGGCATGGCAACCAGCGTGCCGCCCCAAACTCAACGTTGCGCTTGTTAAGGCAAATCCGCGTCAATGCAACTATAGCCTTAATGGCCTGTCGCGTGTGAACCACGATTGAACTACGACTTTGTGCGCATGGCTGCGGATTTGCGCAAGCATCGCGCCGGGCATGGGCCGTCCAGGTGCGTCCACTTGTGGAAAACGCATTCGATCCGGCCCACTAGGCGACGCAATCGCTGGCCATAGGCGACGCCATGGCCTAGAGACGTTCAATCCGGGCCAGTCCCACAACAATCGAAGAATGAAAACACGCGCGTGAGCGACGAAACCACCTTGTCCGCCAGCCCCATGGGCGAATTTACCCGCGTCGATATCGTCGACGAGATGAAGACCAGCTACCTCGATTACGCGATGAGCGTGATCGTGGCGCGCGCGCTGCCCGATGTGCGCGATGGTTTGAAGCCTGTGCATCGCCGCATCCTGTGGACCTGCCACGAGAACGGCTTTACCCATGCCAAGGCCTATCGCAAATCGGCGCGTATCGTCGGCGACGCGATGGGCAAGTATCACCCGCATGGCGACGCGGCGATCTATGACGCGCTGGCGCGTATGACGCAGGACTGGTCGATGCGCCTGCCGCTGATCGACGGTCAGGGCAACTTCGGCTCGATGGACCCCGATCCGCCGGCCTCGATGCGTTATACCGAAGCGCGTCTGGCCAAGGTGGCCGACAGCCTGCTGGCCGATATCGACAAGAACACCGTCGATTTCGTCGACAACTATGACGGGTCGGAGAGCGAGCCGCAGGCCCTGCCCGCGCGCTTCCCCAACCTGCTGGTCAATGGCGCGGGCGGCATCGCGGTCGGCATGGCCACCAACATTCCGCCGCACAACCTTGGCGAAGTGATCGACGGCGCGCTGGCCACCATCGACAATCCGGCGATCACCACCGACGAGCTGATGAAGATCATTCCGGGGCCGGACTTTCCGACCGCCCCGCTGATCCTGGGTCAGGGCGGTGCGCGCAACGCCTATAACACCGGGCGCGGCAGCATCATCATGCGTTGCCGTCATGAGATCGAGACGGGCCGCAATGATCGCCGCTCGATCGTGCTGACCTCGATTCCCTATCAGGTGGGCAAGTCGGGCCTTGTCGAAAAGATCGCCGAGGCGGCCAAGGACAAGCGCATCGAGGGCATTTCCGACATCCGCGACGAATCGAACCGCGAAGGCGTGCGCGTCGTCGTGGACCTCAAGCGCGATGCCACGCCCGAGGTGGTGCTCAACCAGATCTGGCGCAACACGCCCGCCCAGTCCTCCTTCCCGGCGAATATGCTGGCCATCCGTGGCGGGCGTCCGGAAGTGCTGGGGCTGAAGGATATCCTCACCTCCTTCATCGCCTTCCGCGAAGAAGTGATTACCCGCCGCACCAAGTTCGAGCTGAACAAGGCGCGCGACCGGGCGCATATCTTGCTGGGTCTGGTGATCGCGGTCACCAATCTGGACGAAGTGGTGCGCATCATCCGCGGCTCGCCCAATCCGGGCGCGGCGCGCGCGGCCCTGTCGGCGCGCGAATGGCCGATGGGCGAAATCGCCTCCTATATCCGTCTGGTCGAGGCCATCGAGGAAGGCAGCGACGAGCTTTCGGCGCCCACCTACCGCCTGTCCGAAACGCAGGTGAAGGCCATCCTCGACCTGCGCCTGCACCGCCTGACGGCGCTGGGCCGCGACGAAATCGGCGACGAGCTGGAAGAACTGGCCAAGGCGATTGCCGAATATCTCTCGATTCTGGCCGATCGGGCCAAGCTCTATGGCGTGATCCGTCAGGAGCTGATCGAGGTGCGCGCCGCTTTCGCAACGCCGCGTGTGTCGGAAATCACCGCCGCCGCCGATGGCATTGACGATGAAGACCTGATCGAGCGCGACGACATGGTCGTCACCGTGACGATGGACGGCTATATCAAGCGCACGCCGCTCAGCACCTTCCGCGCGCAGGCGCGTGGCGGCAAGGGCCGCGCGGGCATGGCCACCAAGGAAGAGGATGCCGTGGGGACGATGTTCGTCACCACCACCCATAATCCGGTGCTGTTCTTCTCGACCGCCGGCAAGGTCTATCGCCTCAAGGTCTATAAGCTGCCCGAAGGCGGCCCGGCCACGCGTGGGCGTCCTATCGTCAACATGCTGCCCGCGCTGGACAAGGATGAAACGATCGCAACCGTGCTGCCTCTGCCCGAGGATGAGGCGGATTGGGGCGCGCTTTCGGTGGTGTTTGCCACGGCCAAGGGCAATATCCGCCGCAACAGCATGGATGCCTTTGCCAACATCCCGTCGAACGGCAAATTCGCCATGCGCTTTGAAGAAGGCGACGATGACCGCCTGATCGGCGTGGCCTTGCTGTCGCAGGATGACGATGTTCTGCTGGCAAGCCGTCAGGGCAAGGCGATCCGCTTTGCCGCCGATGAAGTGCGCGAATTCACCAGCCGCACCTCGACCGGCGTGCGCGGCATGTTGCTCAAGGGCGACGATGAAGTGATCTCGCTCTCGATCCTGCACCGCGTGGGCACCAGCAGCGAGGAACGCGAGGATTACCTGAAATTCGCACCGTGGAAGGGCGAAAAGGAAGGCGAACCCTCGATCTCGGCCGAGCGCATGGCCGAATTGGCCGCGCGCGAGGAATTCATCCTCACGGTCTGCACCAATGGCTATGGCAAACTGTCCTCAGCCTATGAATATCGCCGGACCGGGCGCGGCGGGCAAGGCATCACCAATATCGACAATATCGCCCGCAATGGCGAAGTCGTGGCCAGCTTCCCCGCCGTTCAGGCCGATCAGCTGATGCTGGTGACCGATCAGGCCAAGATGATCCGCCTGCCGCTTTCGTCTCTGCGGGTAATCGGGCGCGGGTCGGCGGGCGTGCGCCTGTTCAATGTGGCCGATAATGAGCATGTCGTTTCGGCGGTCCGTCTGGCCGAGAGCGAAGCCGAGGATGAAAGTGTCGAGGAAGCGGCGCCGGAAGATCAGGCGGGCGAAGGGACGGCGGGCGAATGAGCCTGCCGCCTGTTGCCCATAAAGTGCTCACTGCGCCGCAAATGGCGCAGTTCCTTGCCGATGGCGTGTTCAAGGGCGCGCCGGTGGATCTGGCCGATGGCTATATCCACCTCTCGGCCGAGCCGCAGTTGGCAGAAACCATCGACAAGCATTTCGCCGGTATGGGCGATCTGTTTATCGCCACGGTCGATCTGGCGGCGCTGGGCGATGCGGTGAAGTGGGAAGTCTCGCGCGGCGGGGCGTTGTTTCCCCATGTTTACGGGGATTTGCCGCTGTCGGCTGTGGTTGCGCATGGGGCGTTGGTGCGCGCGGGCGATGGTTCGGTGGTTTTGCCTGCGGCGTGAAGATGCGAGGGTCTAGACCCTCGCGCTCCCGTTACTGTCTGCGCTGTGCCATGGCGGCGGCGGCGTGTATCGCGCCCTGCGGGGCGGATATGCCAGCGCCGCAGGCTTTATTCCTATCCCCCAACACCACGCCGGAAGCCACCCACCCATTAATGGGATTGCAAAGGGACAAGTCCCTTTGCCCGCCGGAGGCACCTTCCCTTCCCCAACCTTGCCCCCCTCCCCCACAATAGCTAAGGCCCCACCCCATGACATATGACGTACACATCATCGGCGGCGGCCTGGCGGGAACCGAGGCGGCATGGCAATTAGGCAAGCGCGGTTTCAAAGTTCGCCTTTCGGAAATGCGCGGAACCGGAGAACGTAGCCCGGCCCATCAGGGCGACGGGCTGGCCGAACTGGTCTGCTCCAACTCCTTGCGCAGCGATGATGACACCGCCAACGCGGTGGGCCTGCTGCATTACGAAATGCGGGCGCTCGACAGCCTCATCATGCGCGCGGCGGACAAGGCGCGAGTTCCGGCCGGGTCTGCTCTGGCCGTGGACCGCGATGTGTTCAGCGACACGATCGAGGCCGAACTGACCGCCCTGCCCAATCTGACGCTGACGCGCGAGCGGATTGATACGCTGCCCGATGCGGGCCTGACGATTGTGGCCACGGGACCTTTGACCGCCGCGTCGCTGGCCGAAAAGATCGGCGCGGCAACGGGCGCGGATTCCCTCGCCTTTTTCGACGCCATCGCCCCCATCGTCTATGCCGAGACGATCAATATGGACATCGCCTGGCGCGCGGCGCGCTGGGACAAGGGCGCCGAGGCCAGCATCGCGCTGGGGTCGGACGGCAAGGATTACATCAATTGCCCGATGAACAAGGCCGAATATCTGGCCTTCCGCGAGGAATTGCTGAGCGGCGAAAAGACCGTTTTCAAGGAGTGGGAAGCCAACACCCCCTATTTCGACGGCTGCATGCCCATTGAGGTCATGGCCGAACGCGGCGAGGACACGTTGCGCTTCGGCCCGATGAAGCCGGTCGGTCTGGACGATCCGCGCAGCGTTTCAGAAAAGTTTCCCAAGGGCCGCTGGCCCTATGCCGTGGTGCAATTGCGGCAGGATAACAAGCTGGGCACGCTGTTCAACATGGTCGGCTTTCAGACCAAGCTGAAATATGCCGAGCAGACCCGCGTGTTCCGCATGATTCCGGGGCTGGAAAATGCCGAATTCGCGCGGCTTGGCGGCCTGCACCGCAACACTTTCCTCAATTCGCCCACTTTGCTGGACCGGCAATTGCGGCTGAAATCCTCGCCCCACATTCGATTTGCCGGACAGATCACCGGCTGCGAAGGCTATGTCGAAAGCGCAAGCGTCGGCATGTTGGCGGGCATCATGACCGCCTGCGAACTGGCGGGCCGCGATTGGGCCGAGCCGCCGCGCACCACGGCGCTGGGCGCCCTGCTGGCCCATATTACGGGCGACGCAGAGGCGGACACTTATCAGCCGATGAACATCAATTTCGGCCTGTTCCCGCCCATCGTCACGGAAAAGAAGATCAAAAAGCCCGCCCGCAAGCTGGTCTATACCGAACGTGCGAAGGCCGATCTGGCGCCTTGGCTGGCGAGGATCGCTTAATCCGGGTCATCATCGTCTGTGGCGGGGCGGCCCTTAGGCGCAGCCTTGCCACAGGCGCAATCAGCCTTGGCCTTGTCGCGCTCGGCCTTTTTCGCATCCTGCGCAGCGTAATAGGCGTTCAGTTCCGCGCGGCTGAGGATACCATCGCCATTGCGATCGATCTCCTTGAAACGATTGGACGTCTTGACCGCCCATTCCTCAAAGCTGAGCAGATTGTCGTGGTTGACGTCCAGCTTTTGGAATGCCTTCACGCGGGTTGAAAGCATCTCGTTGCGATTGATCGAGCCGTCGCGGTTGCGGTCATAGCGGTTGAAGCGCCTGTCCTCCTTGGACATCACCTTCTTGGCCGCATTGGGCAAGGCCGGGCCGCGCCCATGCGGATCGGCATCGGGCAGCTCGATAGCTCCCTCGCCCGGCGGGCCGGAAACGACCGGCAGAGGTGCGGCGCGTTCCAGACTGGCCCGCCCCTGCCACCAGAAGAACCCCGCGCTCACCAGAACCAGCGCCGAAACCGCGCCGATGACCAACCGCCCCATTCAACTCCTCTCAACCTATAGGGAAAGTACCTTAGATCCCCAGCATTCCAAGCCGCAAAAGTGTAAAAAGCGAAATGTTTTCCGCGCCCTGACGCCCCTTGGTCCGCGCGGCCAGCCCATGCAGAACCACCAGCGGGCGCATCTTGCGCGGCAAACGAACCGCGCGCCAGCCATGGGCCTCGATCATATCGGCCACTGCGGCCTGCTCCTGCGCATCGCCCAGATGAGCCGCCAGATCGCCCAGCGCCCAGCCCCGGGCCATGCTATCTGCCCCCTCGCCCAACGCGGCGCAGGCGGCAACGCGCCCTTCAATCCACGCTTCGAACGCCGCGACCGGCAAAGGCGCCTCGCCCAGCAGGGCCTCCCAGCCATCGACCAGCCCCATCAGCGCGCCATGTCCACCATCCCAGCAGGACAGAGCCGCCAGCAAAGGCTCGCCCCGCGGCCATTTGTCCGCCGAGTCGCGCAGCCGATCGCGCCACCATGCCAGCCTCATCTGGGCCAGAATCGGTTCACGCGCGCCGCGCACCACGCCCGCCAAGCGCACATCCAGCGCCAGCATCGTCAGCCACCGCTCACGCGTGGCCACCGGCGCATAGGCCACCGCAAAGCGCCAGGGCGCGGGCAAACTATCGAGAAGATCCTGAGACATTGGCGGGCCTTTAGCCCAAGGCGGGCGCGATTACAGCCCCAGATCCGCCAATTCCTGCGTATCGGGCCAGAGCATATCGACCATTGCGTCCAGTTCGGTAAAATCGACATGGCGCTGCATCGGATCGTAACGGTTCAACACCATCGGCTTGGCCTGCGGGCGCAGCAGGCGACGGCGCAGAGCCTTTTGCAGTAAGGTCAGGCGCTGAACAGCCTCGACCATCGCCACTTCGGGCGTCTTGCCGCGAATGCCGGCCCATCGCGCCTCAACCTGGCCCACGCGCTCCATCACCAAGGCGCTGTAATCCCGATGCGGCCCGCGATGCATGGGCAGCGCCAGCTTGATCGCCGCCGAATCATGGGCAGGCAGCAACAGACCATTACGCCGGAAATCGTCGAACCCCACCCGGTCGCGCCCGATCGTATCGAACATCGGCCCGAAGCAGCGCTGAGAAAGCAATTGTTTGGGCAGAATGTGGTGGCGCTGCAGTTCGGGGTCGTAATCGGGGCTGTCCGATTGATTAACAGCGCGGAAGGGCAAAGACGGACGAGCCCGATGACGAATATGGCTCAGCGCCGCCCTTGCCGAGGGTATGGGGCCAAGCCCCGCGACTGGCGACACTGTGGCGACGATTTTCGTCAGCGTGCTAGACATACCCGAAGAATTTTTCCATTTTCCTCGGGAGTTACCCCGAGAATTTCCCCATCCGGCCCTTCAACTTCAACGGGCTCCTTCACCGTCCAGCCGTCCACCAAACTGTGGATAAGTCTTACGGCAACCTTGCCAGCCAAGCCGGGCTGTTTGGCAAGGAGTGGCTCGATTCGCAGTTCGAGTCCAGCAAAAAAACTTAACCCCTCACTAACCACGTTGCCCGCCCCATCGCGCGCCAAGGCCGTCAGGCCCAATGCGGGAAAGGCACCGCCCTTGAGCCAGCCCGGAACGATCCGCCGGAAATGCTCAGCGCTCATGATTGTGCGGGCCGGGCCCCATGCCACCCCCATCGCCCCCGGCAGATCGAGCAGGCCCAGCACCACCCCGGCCATCACCTGGACCACGGGCAATTGGCTGCCCCCGCCGGAAAGATGCTCGCCCGGGGCAAGGCGCAGCCATGCCGAATGATCCAGATCGGTGTCCGCCGCCACACCATAGCGCGTCGCCACCTCGGGCGCGGCCCCGGCCCCGGACAGGCCGGACACATCGAAAGTCAGACCGCTGGACAGCAATTCGAGCCAGTCATCATCGTCCTTTGGCCGGTGCGAGACCGTAAAAACCCGTGCAGCATCAGCAGCTTGCTCCAAAAGATCAAGCACCGCCTGCGCCTTGGGCGTACGCCCTTGCGGAAACTGGACATAAAAAGCGGAGGATGTGGGGGACGGAACTGTCATCAATTCAACCGCGCTATGGCCTCCAAAAAAATGGCGTCACAAAGGACGTATGGCATTTTTCGTTTCATGACGTCGAGTCCCGGGCATTATAACCAAAATGGAACAACGTCGGGGCAACATTCGTATCATCTTATGTATGCTCCATGTTTAACAAATCCCCTACCCTTTCTGTCGGGCGAAAGATGGTCTAGTCCCCTCCATTATGCATGCAGATTTGACACAATGGATCCGCCCCGAATCTTCTCTGTCGGGCAAGGCCTGGCGCTGGCGCGGGGGCAATATGGACATGGCGCAGACCGCCTCGGGCGGGCTCAGCGATGACATCATCACCCAACTGCTTCTCGCCCGCGGCGTTGCGCGTGAGGATCTGCCCCGTCACCGCGCGCCCACACTTCGCGCCTTTCTACCCGATCCGTCCGAATTCCGCGATATGGAACTGGCCGCCCGGCGCATGGCCGACGCCATCGAACGGCGTGAGGCGATCACCATATACGGCGATTATGACGTGGATGGGGCAACCAGCGCGGCTTTGCTGATCCGGCTGATCCGGATGCTGGGCCATGACGCGCGCCATTACATCCCCGACCGCCTGCTCGAAGGCTATGGCCCCACCGGCGAGGCGCTGGTGCGTCTGGGGGCCGAGGGTGCGCAACTGATCGTGACGGTCGATTGCGGGGCCATGGCGCATGAAGCGCTGGCCATGGCGGCGCAGGCGGGCGTGGAGGTGATCGTGGTCGATCACCACAAATGCAGCGCCGAATTGCCGCAGGCGCTGGCACTGGTAAACCCCAACCGGTTGGATGAAAGCGACATTGGGGCGGCGCATGGCCATCTGGCGGCGGTCGGCGTGGCCTTTTTGCTGGGCGTGGCGCTGGTGCGGGTGCTGCGCGGGCGGGGATGGTTTGCCGGGCGGGCGGAGCCGGATCTGTTTGCGCTGCTCGATCTGGTGGCGCTGGGCACGGTGGCCGATGTGGCCGCGCTGCATGGGCTGAACCGGGCGCTGGTGGCGCAGGGGTTGAAGGTGATGGCGCGACGCGAGAATATCGGCATGGCCGCGCTGATCGATGCAAGCCGGTTGAACCGCGCGCCTACGGCCACCGATCTCGGCTTTGCGCTGGGGCCGCGGGTGAATGCGGGCGGCCGCGTGGGCGAGGCAACGCTCGGCGTGCGCCTGCTGACCACGCAGGACGCCGAGGAGGCGCGCGAGATCGCCGCCCAGCTCTCGCGGTTGAACGAAGAGCGCCGCGCCATTGAAATGGCCGTGCAGGAGGCCGCCGAGGCGCAGGTGGAGCGGCAGGGCAACCGCAGCGTGGTCGTGGTATCGGGCAAGGGATGGCATCCCGGCGTGATCGGCATCGTGGCGGGGCGGATCAAGGAAAAGACCGGCAAGCCCACGCTGGTGATCGCGCTGGACGATGATGGCGTGGGCAAAGGTTCGGGCCGCTCGATTTCGGGCGTCGATCTGGGCGCGGCGATCATTGGTGCGCGCGAACTGGGCTATCTGGTGGCGGGCGGCGGCCATGCGATGGCGGCGGGCCTGACCGTGGCGCAGGACCGGCTGGAGGATTTTGCGCAGTGGCTGGACGACCGTCTGGCGGGCGATGTCGGGCGGGCGCAGGGGGCGCAATCGCTGCTGCTCGATCTGGCCGTGGCGCCGCGCGGGCTGCAGCCCGAACTGGTCGAATTGCTGGAGAGCGCGGGCCCCTATGGCATGGGATGGCCGGGGCCGCGCGTGGCGGTGGGGCCGGTGCGCGTGGTCAAGGCCGATGTGGTGGGTGCGGACCACCTGCGCATGATCGTGCGGGGCGAAGATGGCGCCAGTTTCAAGGCGATGGCCTTTCGCGCGGCCCAGACCGAAATGGGCCAGACGCTGATCCATGGCGATCATGGGCGCAAGCTGTGGCTGGCCGGGCGGGCACGAATCGACGATTGGGGACCGCGTCGGGCCGCCGAATTGCATGTCGATGATGCGGCATGGGCCGGTTAACAATCAAAGCGCTGATATTTCAAGATTTATGATAATTTTTGCGTTTTTTCCGATAGTAACGCGTTTTGTGACTTGACCAACCGGCCCCCTCTCCATAAATGCGCGGCCTCACCAAGGCGCAAGCCGAGGTTGGCCCCTTCGTCTAGCGGTTAGGACGCGGCCCTTTCACGGCTGAAACACGAGTTCGATTCTCGTAGGGGTCACCATTGCATAGCTTACCTTGGTTTCAAGGTCGGCCCCTTCGTCTAGCGGTTAGGACGCGGCCCTTTCACGGCTGAAACACGAGTTCGATTCTCGTAGGGGTCACCATTACATAGCCTGCCTTGGCTTCAAGGATGGCCCCTTCGTCTAGCGGTTAGGACGCGGCCCTTTCACGGCTGAAACACGAGTTCGATTCTCGTAGGGGTCACCACTTGTAAATCAGAGCCATCGGCCCCTTCGTCTAGCGGTCAGGACGCGGCCCTCTCACGGCTGAAACACGAGTTCGATTCTCGTAGGGGTCACCATTCTCTCCATCCATGCAGCACCTGCGCAGCCCGCGCCAAGGTACCCTTGCGAGGTCAGGCCGGGCGCATCCTGCGATGATGGGAAGAGCATAAAGCTCTCCCCATAGCTATCGGTCACAGCCGGAAACGCACCCCGCCCGTTACGCTTTCGCGCTTGCCCGCAACGCCCAGTTCGCCCGTGGCGTTAAGGAAAAAGCTGGCGCCCGGCGTCAGCCTGTATTCGACGCCCGCCGCCATGGTGACATCCAGCCGGTTGCGCCCCACGCCCAGCGCCGTCAGACCGGGCGTATAGCCCGCCAGCCCCGCCGTGGCATCGGCCTGGCCGCCCTCGGCCCGATAGCGCGCGCCCAGCGTCAGGAAGCGCCGCCAAGGCCCGGCCGCATCAGGTGCGGTTTCGAAACTCAGCCCCGCATCGACAAAGCCCTGCACCATCCTCGCCGCGTTTACAGACAGGGCAAAGGGATGAGGGCTGACCTCATCAATCGCGCCGCGCTTGGTAATGACCCATGTCGTGCCGATCTGCGGGCGGACGACCCATCCCCCGCCCAGAGGCACCGCATGGCTGATCGAGGCGTCGAAAGACCAGCTTGGCAGCAAATAGCTGCTCATGATCGTCCCGGCGCCGGGCACATAACGGCGGGTCTTGGCCAAGGCCCTGTCGTAATTGGCCGAAAGGGTGAGCCGGGTGATTTCGCCAAAGCGCGCCGCCACACCGCCGATCACCCCGCGCGCCTTGGTTGAAGCGCCCAGCATCGCGACCGACTGATCCTGATCCATCCAGCCCATATAGACCGAAGCGGCATAATTGCCCCCGGCAACGCCCAGTCCGCCCAGCACGCCAAAGCCATTGGTCGTGGCCGAGCTCACACCTTGCGCCTGATTGCCGGAGAACTGGCGCAGGCTGCCCAGCATCTGGCCAAAGCCGAAGAGATGCGGCGTCCCGTTCACCTCGCCCTCACCCATGGAGCGCGAGGCCGCCGCCTGCGACAGGGCGGTTTCTGCGCCGATCTGCATGGCGTCGGCATAAGGTTCGGGCGTCAATTGCGCAAAGGCCGAGGCGATCGGCGCGGCATTGCCGTCCTGAAGCGCCGAAAGCGCCGGGAACAGGGCCGCCGGAGCGCTGTTCGCAGCCATGGCATTGTTGACATAGGCAATCGTATTGCGGACCTGCGGCGTATAATTGGCCGGATTGGCAAATTGCACCAACAGCCCCATATCGCCATTGGCCAGTTTGCGAACCGCCCCGGTGATGCCCGTCACCGTGTCATAGGTTCCTGTAACACCCCCGCTCGCGCTGATCAGGTTGAGCGTTGTGCCCACCTTCACCGGGGCAGAGGCGGCGATCTGCAAAGTGCTGCCCGGCAGGATCGTCAGCCTGCCGTTGACGATCAGCTTGTCCGAAACCGTGGGCGTAATTTCGAACAGCGAAGTCGATCCCCCGTTCAGCGTCACATTGCCGTTCACTGTCATGGTGCCGGGCGAAGCGCCGGGGCTCAGCGTGCCGTTGACCACGACATTGCCGTTGACCGCGCCCGCCGAACCGAAAGTGGCGTTGCCCCCCACAGTAAAGCTGTCCGCATTCATCACCGATCCGGCCAGCCCCACCAGCCGCCCGCCCGTCATCATCACGCTGCCAAAGGTGCCGATGCCCGAGACCGTGGCAAAGCCGCCCGTCTGGGTCATCGAGGCAATGTTGCTCACCGAGGCGAAGGCGACGGGGGCCGCCTGCGAACCGCCATTGACCGAGAGCGTGTTGATGCCCGCGCCGCCATTGATGCTGCCGGAAAACGCGCCGTTCATGGCGATGGCGTCATTGCCCGCCCCGGTGGCCAGGCTGCCCCGGATCATGCCGGTGTTGACCACCGACATGTCCCCGCCATTAAGAATGATGTCGCCCGTGATCGTGCCGCTGTTGGCAAGGCTGAACCGCTGTTGGTCCAAAAGCGAAATCAGCATGGCATTGTTGGTGATCACCTGAATGAAGGCGTTTGTGACAGGGTCGAACCCGTTGCTGTATCGCACATAGCCGTTGATCGTGCCCGAATTGTTGATCGCAAGGGTGGAGCCCGCCGCGCCGGTCATCGAAAGGTCGATCCCGCCAATGATTGTGCCGCTGTTGGCGATGATGCTGTTGCCCACGGTCATGCCGCGCAAAAACACGGATGAGGCGCCGCCGGAATTGAGAATGGCGCCGCTGTTGCTGAATGAGAAACCGTTGTTCGTAAACAGGGTGAGGTTGCTCTCCGCCCGATAGACCGTGCCGATAGTGGCCGAATTGTCGAAGGCGGAGGTCAGCAGGAACAGGCGGCCCACATCAGCCCGATTGGAGAAGCTGCCGAGAAATCCGTCCAGAGCGCGCGGAAAAGTCGGCGCAGAAAAGTTGAACGAGGAAACCATGCCGGTCGTGGCCAACTGATTGATGATCGCGCCGTCGCCGCCGACATAGATAGTGTCCGTATAGCCCGACGGCCCGGTGATCGTGACCTGCGAGGAAGCGCCTGAGGCCAGTGTGAATTCGTTGGTGAAGCCGGGAAGCAGCGCGCCGCCCAGCGACACCGTGGCCGTCCCGCTGCGCTGATGGCCGATCCAGTTGACGCCTGCCCCGCCGTTGATCGTGCCCGTCACGCCGAAACCCGATCCGGTCTCCACCAGATAGTCATCGGCGTTGCCAAAGTTCAGATTGCCGTTGATCGTGCCGCCCTTGGCAACATAAAATCCGGGCATGTTGTAAAAGCTGGACGCCCAGTAGTTCAGATTGACGTTGCCGTTGATCGTGCCCGAATTGATGATCGTGCCCCCCGCGGTGCGGATCGCATCGCCGAAGCCGGTGATCGTACCGCCCGCCAGATTGGTCAGCATGTAATATGGGCTGTAACTGCTGTCGTTGGTGATGGCCGCGCTTGCGGTGCTGGTCAACGTGCCGCTGTTGGTGATGGAGGCGGTGGTGTTGACGGTATTGGTGCCGATGACGACCGCCGAATTGCCTGCGGTGATGGTCCCGTTGTTCGTAAGTGTGGAGGCGCGCACCCCATAGCCGACATTCGAGGTGATCGTGCCGTTATTGGTCACGCCGCCGCCCGTATACACCGCCGCTATTATGGTGGCGCTGTTGTTGAGATCGGTGAAACTGATCTTGCCATTGTTGATGACATTGCTCGATTGCAGGAAAACAGACCCATATCCGGGCCAGTACGGACTGTTTTGCAGCGTCATCGAGAGCGCGCCATTATTCGTTATGGTCAGCGCCGTCGGAAGGGTGGTCATGCCGGGCTGCATGACGGCGGCCTCCTGTATCGCCACCGCGTTGGTGGCGGCAATCGTGCCGTTGAGCACCACATTGCCCTGCCCCGCCAGATTGACCGTGGAGCCGAAGGCGCCGTTCGTGTTCAGCGTCAGCGCCGCGCCGCCTGCGACCTGATAGCCAAGGCTGGTGAAACCACTTCGCATGGCCAGCGTCGCGCTTTCATTGCCGGTCACGTCATAGCGCAGCACCGAATTGGACGCGCTGACCGTGCCGTTGATCCCGGCATAGCCACTGGTACCGCTGCCCGAAATGGTGGTGATCAGCGCATCTCCCGAACCCAGCGTGAGGTTGCCGTAGAGCATGCCGCCCGTCTTGGCCCAATATTTGTTGTAGGAGCCGTAATAGGACGGCGCAGGCGAGAGAAGATTGACATTGCCGTTGATCGTGCCCGCATTGGCCACCGACACCAGAGCGGAGGTGGAAAGACTGGATATCGCGGCGGTGGAGCCCATGATCAGGCCGCCCTCACGATTGTCGATGAACGAATTCATATCGAGCAGCACACCGGTCGCGCCGCTGATCGTCCCGGTGTTGACCAGCGAAGAGGCAAAGAGACTGGCCCCGACCGTGGCGCCGGTGATGGCGCCGCTGTTGGTGTTGTTGGTATTGGGGGTACCGTTGGTTTCGGTCAGCACCAGCCCCGTTCCGCCCAGCGAGAGGATCGCGCCGGTGTTGCTCAGGCTCTTGGCGTTCTGGTCATAGACGCCGGTGCCGTTGGCTATGATCGTGCCATCGTTGACGAAAGAGGCCAGGCTGGAGCCCTGCGCGCCGATCTGGATCGTGCCGAACAGCGTTGCCTTGTTCACCAGCGAACCCGCGCCATTGATGCCAAGACCATTATAGGCGGTAAAGCCCTGCCCCAGGGTGACCGTTGCGCCCGAAGCCACATTGGCATTCATCACGAAAAAATTCGTGGGCAGCGTCAGAGCATTCGACAGTTCGGCATTTTTCAGGAAATTAACCTGCAGCAAGTTCGTGCCGGCGCCGCCGTCCAGCGTGCCGTTGATCCCGGTCACCAATGCGCCATTCACGTAATTGGCGACCACCGTATCGTCCGCGGGGCCCAATAGGACATTGCCGTTGATCGTGCCGGCCGAGGAGTCCAGCATCGCGCCGTCCATGCCCAATGTGGTCACGATATTGCCGTTGATCGTGCCGGTGTTCGACAGCGTCAATTTGCCCGAGACCGAGATCGCATCGGCACCGGGCAAAGCATTGATGGTGCCCAGGAAATAATTGTTGATCGACACATTGGAGCCGATGATGCCCATTCCACCGCCGGTATTGGTGATGAGCCCCAGGTTGTTCAACGCCAGGGAGGAGCCGTTGGCAATGGTGGCCGCGCCCTTGCTGGCGATGGTTGCGCCGGCATCGTTTTCTATGGTCAGATAGTTGCCGGAGTAAATCGCGCCGCCCGCGCCGTCATTGGCGATCACGTGCGAATTGATGATCGTGTTGCTCAAAGAGGCGGACTGCGCGGAGGCGATGCTGATCGTGGCGGCGTTGCTGGCGGAATGGATGATGGAATTATTGGAGATCAGATAATTGCTGTCGACGTTGCCCTGGCTGATCGCGGAGAGGCTGCCGCCTTCGATTGTGCCGCTGTTATGGATCTGGCCGAAACGGGCCGCAATGGCGCCGATCGTCCCGGTGCCGGTGTTGATGATTGAATCGAGCCTCGCATAATTGCCGCTGGTGGAAATGGCCACGCCGCTCGTGCCGCTGATAGTCCCTTCGTTGTAAACCATTACTCTGGTGGGGGAATAGATCGAATAGGGTCCGGGGCTCTGCGTCAGGGCAATGCCGGTGGTGCCCGAAACGATGCCTGTCGGGGCGACGCTGATCGAGGCATAGGTGCCGCTGAAATCGTAGGTGCTGACCAAGGTCGTGCCCGAGGTCACGGCAATGCCCGGCGCGCCATAGGCGGTCACGATGCCGTTCACGGTAATGACGGCATTGCGTGAATAGTACCCATTGGGCGAGGGGATCGCCACGGTAATGGCCGAGGCGCCCGTATTCGTCACCGTGGCATCGCTGACCACGGTCAGCGGGGCATAGTAGGCGGTGAGGGTTACGCCATTGGTGGTGGTGCCGGTGCAGGTGATATCCGTGAGCTGCGGGTTCGGACTGGGCGAACATTCCGCCCACGCCCGAACCGGGGCGCCCACGGCCAGAGCGGCAAGGCTGATACGCGCGACGAAAAGCGCCGCTCGATACGAGCGACGGCCATTACTGTTCTGGATCACCAGTTGCCCCTGTCTTTGCTGTGCGGGACTATGGTATTATGCGTATAGAATAGAGTCATTACAAATTGTTCAAAAATTAATATTTTTTATAAACCGCAAACATCCAGCCTACGCGCCCGCCGCCTGCCTGACCATTGCCGTAGATTTTATGGCCATCTTCTTTCCTGCTGCCACGGCCGCCTTTGCCCGAGGCGATGACCGGCCTTCACCCGCGCCGAGCCTGCGCAACAGGGCAAAATGCCGGGGCAGCGCCGCCTTGCGAACAATGAGGCGTCAGGCGCAGAGAGCCGCGCCCATGGACACCGCCATCCCATCCCGCCCCTGTGCCGAGAGAATTTGCCACCGGCTTGATGTTTCGCGCTATTCTTGCGCTCAATGCTTGGCGGTTTCATAAAACTGTCATACGCCTTCCCCATGCGCTGATGGCGAGCGTCTGGCCTGATGCAGGCGCCAAGGAATGGACGATCCGAGCAATGCGCGACAGCAAGCTACCCTGGCCTGCCATCATCCTCGAATTCCTGACGCTTTTGCTGCTCTATCTGGATGGAGCGGGCTTGCTGATGGTGACTCTGACCGGGGCGTTCTGGACCTTTTCACTGCTGGCTGTGTGGTGGTGGTGCAGCGATCAGGCCGAACCGGACGCCCCGCGCGAAATCGAGGGCAATGCCCGCCAGCAACAGCTTGAACAGGGCCATATGGTGCGGCGCGCGCTGATTTCGGCGCTGGAGGGCACGGGCGCGCCGATGATGCTGGTGGACCGGGCGCGAATCATCGACGCCAATGCGGCTGCCCGTTCGGCTCTGGGCGAACATATTCTGGGGCAGGACCCGCGCATTGCGCTGCGCCATCCCGATGCGATCCGCCTTCTGGACAGCGCCGATGATGAAACCGCCACTGCCAGCATCCGAGGCCTGACCCGCAGCGGCAGCCTGTGGCAATTGACGCGCCGCCCGGTCTATCCCGGCCTGTGGGTGATCGAGGCGCGCGACCGCACCGCCGAGGCCGATATCAGCCGCGCCCACACCGATTTCGTCGCCAATGCCAGCCATGAATTGCGCACCCCCCTCTCCTCGGTCATCGGCTATGTCGAAACGATCAGCGAGAGCGTAGGCAAGATGGATGGCGCGGTGATGCAGCGCTTTCTGGGCACGGTATTGCGTGAGGCGCGGCGGATGCAGGCGCTGCTCAATGATCTCATGTCCCTATCGCAGCTTGAGGCGGAAAAGCATGATGCGCCAACCTCGCAGATTGATCTGACGCCGCTGGCCGCGCGGGTGGTGGGCGAATTTGCGCCGCCGCCGGGCAATCCGGCCCGCGTCGAATTCGTCAAGCCCGATGAGCCGTTCGAGGTCGCCGGCGATGTGAAGCAGATCGAGCAGGTCCTACGCAATCTGATCGACAATGCGTTGAAATATGGCGACGCGGATCAACCGGTGACGGTCGCGCTGACCCATGCGCCGCGCGGCATGGCCGAATTTCTGGTCACAGACCGGGGCGCGGGCATCTCGGCTGACCATCTGCCACATCTGACCCGGCGTTTCTATCGCACCGATCCGGGCCGCAGCCGGGCGGCGGGCGGCACCGGGCTTGGTCTTGCGATTGTCAAACATGTGGTCGAACGCCATCGCGGCAAGCTGGACATTACCAGCAAGGTGGGCGTGGGCACCAAGGTTTCCGTGCGCCTGCCGCTGATCCCGGCCAAAGAGCAAAAAGTCACAAGTTCGTCATAGTCCTGTCATGAAAGCGATGCATGGCGCTTTCAAGGCTGGTTGGAACGGACATGGATGTTGCCTTTTGTGACATGTATGTGACGATCATTCCATCACAGCTTGAACAGGGAATTGCGTCCAGTGGCAGAACATACGGTCAAAGCCTTTGACGAGGAAATCACCACGCTGCGTGGGCTGATCGCCGAAATGGGCGGTCTGGCCGAACTGGCGATTGGCGAAGCCGTCGAAGCGCTGACGAAGCGCTCGCAGGAACTGGCCGCGCAGGTGATCGAGCGCGACAAGAAGATCGACCGGCTTGAGGCCGAGGTTGATCGGCTTGCCGTCAAGATCATCGCCCTGCGCGCGCCCATGGCCGACGATCTGCGCGAGGTGCTGGCCGCCCTGAAGATCGCGGGTATTCTCGAACGCATCGGCGATTATGCCAAGAACATCGCCAAGCGCGTGTCGCGGATCGAGGGGCGGCTGAATTCCGAGCCCCAGACGCTGATCCCCGCGATGGCCGAAATCGCGGGCGAGATGGTGCATGATGTGCTGACCGCCTTTGCCGCGCGCGATCCTGCGCTGGCGGTGGACGTGATCGAGCGCGATGCGCGGGTCGACGCCTTTTATGACAGCATTTTCCGCAACATGGTCTCGTTCATGATGGAGAATCCCTCCACCATCACCTCGGCCGCGCATCTGCTGTTCATCGCGCGCAACATTGAGCGGATTGGCGATCACGCCACCAATATTGCCGAACAGGTCTATTACGCGGCCACCGCCGAATATGTGGTCGACCGGCTGGAACGGCCGGAAAACTGAACGTTAACAGGGGGCACCCATGAAACAACCCCGGCTCTTGCTGGTAGAAGATGATCCGGCGCTGGCGGAACTGCTGGAATTCCGTTTTCAGGCCGAGGGCTATACGGTCCTGTCCACGCCCGATGGCGACGAGGCGCTGTTGCTGGCCGCCGAGGAGGCGCCCGATCTGGTCCTGCTCGACTGGATGATCGAGGGCACCAGCGGAATCGAGGTCTGCCGCCGCCTGCGCCGCGACAAGGCCACCGCCCATGTGCCCATCATCATGCTGACCGCGCGCGGGGCCGAGGACGATATGATCCGCGGCCTTGAAACCGGGGCCGATGATTACATCACCAAGCCCTTCAGCCCCCGCGAGCTGATCGCGCGTGTTTCGGCCATCATGCGCCGCATCCGCCCGGCGCTGGCGGGTGAACAGATCACCGTGGGCGACCTGACGCTGGACGCCACCGCGCATAAGGTGACGCGCAAGGGCACGATTCTCGCGCTGGGGCCGACCGAGTTCCGCCTGCTCAAATTCTTCATGGAACATCCCGGCCGTGTCTTCTCGCGCGGGCAATTGCTCGACGCGGTGTGGGGCACGGACAGCGATATTGAATTGCGCACCGTGGACGTCCACATCCGCCGCCTGCGCAAGGGTATCGAATTGGAAGGCGCGGTGGACCCGGTCCGCACGGTGCGTTCGGCAGGTTACGCTCTCGAAGCGGTCTGAACCCCGCCAAACCCTGAATCAAAAAGGGCGGCTCCAAAAGGGCCGCCCTTTTTTATATCATGCGCCCGGCATCGGCGGCACCGGCAGATCCGGCGCATCGCTGTCGTCCTCATGCACTTCAACCAGCCCGCGGCCGACATGGCTGCGGCTGCGGCTGTAGAAGTAATAGACGAAGAGCCCGACCACGCCCCAGCCAAGGAACAGGCTGATCGTGGCCTTCGACAGGCTGATGAAGAGATAGATGCAGCCCGCGATCGAGATGGGCGCCACGATGTTGACGCCCGGCGTGCGGAACGGACGATGACGATTGGGATCGGTCCGGCGCAGCACCATCACCGCCACCGACACCGCGCCAAAGGCGAACAGGGTGCCCGAATTCGACACGTCGGCCAGCAGGCCCACCGGGAAGAAAGCGGCAAACAGCGCCACGAACACACCCGTCAGCACGGTGATGACATGGGGCGTATGGAACTTGGGATGAACCTTGGAGAAGAATTCGGGCAGCAACCCGTCGCGGCTCATCACAAAGAAGATGCGGGTCTGGCCGAACATCATCATCAGGATCACCGAGGGCAGCGCCAGAATGGCCGCTGCGCCCACCAGCCAGCCGACGAAGGGATGGCCCACCTGGCGCAGCGTCCAAGCCAAGGCCTCCTTGGAGCAGACCACGGCGTTTTCATTGAGCGCCTTGCAGGCGTCCGACAGCGCGGCCGTACCGGGCGAGAGCACTTCGCCATGCGCGCCGAAAACGGGCTGTGCGCCCACGGTGCCGATCACGCCTGCGGCCACCAGCATGTAGAAGATGGTGCAGATGGCAAGGCTGCCGATCAGGCCGATCGGCATGTTGCGCTGGGGGTTCTTGGTTTCCTCGGCCGCGGTCGAAACCGCGTCAAAGCCGACATAGGCAAAGAAGATCGAGGCGGCGGCCCCCGAAATACCGGTAAAGCCAAGCGGAGCAAAAGGCTTGAAATTGCCCGATTTGATAACCGGCAGCGTCAGCGCGATAAACATGGAAAGGGCAACGATCTTGATCGCCACCAGCGCGGCATTCACCGTCGCGCTCTCCTTGGTGCCCAGCACCAGCAGCCCGGTGATGATCGCCGCGATCAGCATCGCGGGAAGATTGATGATACCCCCGTCGAATGGTCCCCGCACCAGTTCGAGGGGGACCGTAATATGGAAGGTATTTTGCACAAAGCCGATCATATAGCCCGACCAGCCGACCGACACGGCACCCGCCGCAATGGCATATTCCAGAATGAGCGCCCAGCCCACCATCCATGCCACCAGTTCGCCCATCACCGCATAGGAATAGGTGTAGGCAGAGCCCGACACCGGCACCATGCTGGACATTTCGGCATAGCACAGAGCGGCCACGGCGCAGACAAAACCGGCGATAATGAAGCTGAGCATCATGCCCGGCCCCGCCTTTTGCGCGGCCTCGGCCGTCAGAACGAAAATACCCGTCCCGATCACCGCGCCCACGCCCAGCATGGTCAATTGAAAGGCGCCCAGAGAGCGATGAAGTGATTTTTTCTCAGCCGTGGCCAATATGGCATCCAACGGCTTGACGCGACCGAACATGCAGTTCCCCTGAACGCAATAAGCAATGGGCAAGAAAATTAACGGATCGCGCAACATTCGCAAGGGCGGATTATGCGTAGTCCACCGGTGGATTATCCATCTTGCCTTGTCGCGGCGCCAGAGTCACGCATTGATGGCGCGTACCGATGGCGCTTTACCCCATGCCCCGCGCCGGGCTAGAAGCGCCCTTATGTCTACGACCTTTCAGATCGATACGGCCACCAGCCGCGCCAACCCCACCCCCACGCCGATGCGCCGGCTGACCATTCCGGCCATCCGACAGCGCAAGAAGGACGGCGTGACCGCAGAGCCTGTGGTGATGCTGACCGCCTATACCGCGCGTCAGGCGCAATTGCTGGACGCGCATTGCGACCTGCTGCTGGTGGGCGATTCGCTGGGTCAGGTGATCTATGGCCTGCCCTCGTCGCTGCCCGTCACGCTGGACATGATGGTGGCCCATGGCGCCGCAGTGGTGCGCGGCAGTTGGCATTCCGCTGTCATCGTCGACCTGCCCTTCGGCACCTATGAAGCCTCGCCCCAGCAGGCATTTGAAACCGCCGCGCGGGTTTTGCGCGAAACGGGATGCGCGGGGGTAAAGCTGGAAGGCGGCGCGGCGATGGCTGAAACCGTGGCCTTTCTCTCTCAGCGCGGCATTCCGGTGATGGGCCATATCGGCCTGACGCCGCAGGCGGTGAACCAGTTGGGCGGCTATGGCGCACGCGGGCGCAGCGAGGCCGAGGCGGAAAAGATCCTGGGCGATGCGCGCGCTCTGGACAAGGCCGGGGCCTTTGGCATCGTCGTGGAAGGCGTGGTCGAACCTTTGGCCGTGGCGATCACCAAGGCGGTGGCCTGCCCCACCATCGGCATCGGCGGCTCGGCGCAATGCGACGGACAGGTACTGGTCACCGAGGACATGCTGGGCATGTTCGAGCGCGTGCCGCGTTTCGTCAAACGCTATGCCGATGTCGCGGGCCTGATTTCACAGGCCGCCGCCGACTATGCCGCCGAGGTGCGCGGCCGCAGCTTCCCCGGCATCGAACAGACCTATCAGCCCAAAGCCTGACCCGGCGGAGTATTTTTCAAGTGACGCAATTTTTGAGGCATTTCGGCGGCTCGCTGATTTTTTCCGCCGTCTGTCTGGCGCTGGCCGCCGCCTATGGCTGGCATGATACGGGGTCGATTTCGGCCGTGGGCGGGATGATCTGGATCGTCCTCGTTCTGGCCGTGCTGGAAGTGTCGCTGTCCTTTGACAATGCGGTGGTCAATGCCGCCGTGCTGAAGGATATGGATGCGATCTGGTGCAAACGCTTCCTCACATGGGGCATGCTGTTTGCGGTGTTTGGCACGCGCGTGGCCTTTCCGTTGCTGATCGTGGGCTTTACCGCCGGGCTGGGTCCGGTCGAGGCGATGCATCTTTCGCTCAATGAACCGGCGCAATATGAGGCAATCATGCGCCATGCCCATATCCCGATTGCGGGCTTTGGCGGGGCGTTTCTGGCGATGGTGGGCCTCGGCTTCTTCATCGACCCGGACAAGGAAACACACTGGCTGCGCTGGGTCGAGGTGCGGCTGAAGCTGGTCGGCTCGATCAAAGCGGGCGAGGTTGCGCTGTTGCTGCTCGCGCTGGTGCTGATCGGGCGCTGGCTGCCGGGGGAAGAGGCCTATACCCTGCTGGTGTCGGGCGTGTTCGGCATTGTGACGTTCATCGCGGTCGAGGCGCTGGGCCATTTCCTGGAAAGCCGCGAGGCGGCGCGCGCGCTGGCGGGCACGGCGGTGCGTTCGGGGCTTGGCGGATTCCTCTATCTCAACGTGCTGGATTCCTCCTTCAGCCTTGATGGCGTGATCGGCGCTTTTGCCCTGTCGAACAATATGGTCATCATTGCTCTGGGCCTGTCGATCGGCGCGATCTTTGTGCGTTCATTGACCGTGCTGCTGGTCGAACAGGGCACGCTGTCGGAATATGCCTTCCTTGAGCATGGCGCCTTCTGGGCGATCATTGCGCTGGCGGCGATCATGCTGGGTTCGGCGCTGATGGAAATCCCCGAAACGGTGACGGGTCTGATCGGCGCGGTACTGATCGGGGCGGCGCTGTGGGCCTCTGTGCGGGAAAATCGGCGCGAGGCGGCGTAAGGCGGCACGGGGTGCCAGTGTGGTTCGTTTGCCACAATGAACGGCTATTCATAAAAATGCCATATACGCCCCATTGAAGCCCCGGCCTTTCTGTGCAAATCGGGCGTTGGAAGAAAAAAAGGGAGGGGAAGGGCGGCTTTCGAGCCGCCCTTTTTCATTTCAGCACGATGGGCGCATTTTTGAAAATTGTACTTATTGGTACATCGGACTTGATAGCGCTATCAGTGCTGCAAGTCATATTGCTTGAGCAAATCGTAAAGCGTCGGGCGGCTGATCCCCAGCAGCTTGGCGGTTGAGGAAATATTGCCCTCGCTGCGCGCCAGTGCCTGACGGATCACCCGCCGGTCGGTAATCTCCCGCGCGGATTTCAGGTTGAGCGGCAGGTCCTCCTCACCCCCCGGCGCGTCCAGATCAAGGTCGCCCGCATGGACCAGCTTGCCATCGGCCATAATGACCGCGCGCTTCACCCGGTTTTCCAGTTCGCGCACATTGCCCGGCCATCCCCACGCATCCATCGCGGCCAGCGCATCGGGGGCAAAGCCCTTGACCGCCGGGTTCATCTCTTTGGCAAAACGCGCAAGGAAAGCCCGCGCTAGCAGCGCCGCATCGCCCGGCCGCTCGGCCAGCGAGGGGATTTTGACCACGATTTCGGCCAGCCGATACCACAGATCCTCGCGGAAACGGCCATCGGCGATCATCGCCTCAAGGTTCTGATGGGTGGCGCAGACGATGCGCGTATCGACCGCAATCGAACGCCGCCCGCCGATCCGCTCGATCACCCGCTCCTGCAGGAAACGCAGCAATTTGACCTGCAGCGCGAAGGGAATATCGCCTACCTCGTCAAGAAACAGCGTGCCGCCATGGGCCTGCTCGATCTTGCCCTCGGTGGTTTTGACCGCGCCGGTAAACGCGCCCTTTTCATGGCCGAAGAGTTCCGATTCCAGCAGGTTTTCCGGAATCGCCGCGCAATTGATCGCGACAAAAGCCCCTGCCCGCCCGCTGGCCTCGTGCAATCCGCGCGCCAGCAATTCCTTGCCCGTCCCGCTGGCGCCCAGCAGCATGACCGAAACATTGGTGCCCGCCACCCGCTCTATCGTGCGCGCCACGCGCAGCATTTCGGGCGCGGCGGTGATCATCGTGCCCAACACGCGATTGTCCTTGCCCGCCCGCACGGCCAAGGCGCGGTTCTCCGCCTCCAGGCGGTGGAGCCGATAGGCGCGGGCCGCGATCAGCGCCATTTCATCGAAATCCATCGGCTTCTGATAGAAATCATAGGCCCCGCGCTCGATGGCCTGCAAGGCGCTTTCGCGCGCGCCATGCCCGCTGGCCACGATCACCTTGGTGTCGGGCTTCAAGCCCATGATCTCGTCCAGCAAGGCAAAGCCCTCGCTGGTGCCGTCCGGATCGGGCGGCAGGCCAAGGTCGAGCGTGACGACCGCCGGCTCCTCGCTGCGCAGCGCGGCCATGGCGCTGGCGCGATCCCCGGCCACGATCACCTCGAAATCCTCATAGGCCCATTTGAGCTGAGCCTGGAGCCCCGGATCATCCTCGATCACGAGCAGTTTGGGCCGCGTCTCGCTCATTTCAGGCAACCTTTTGATCATTATCCATGGTCTTCAGAATTTCCGCCGCGCTGGCCAAAGGCAGGCGGACGATAAAGCGCGTGCCGATCCCCTCGCGGCTTTCCACATCCAACCGCCCGTGCATCGCGCGCACCAGTTCGCGCGCCTCATAGGCGCCAATGCCAAAGCCGCCCGGTTTGGAGGAATCGAAAGGCTTGAACAGGCGGTTGCGGACAAATTCAGGGGCCATGCCGTGCCCTGAATCGACAATCTCGATCCGCCCATACAGGCCATCGCCCGCAATCGAGACAAAGACCGGCATGTCGGGCGCGCTGGCGTCCACCGCATTCTGGATCAGATGGGTCAGCACCTGCTCGATACTGTGGCTCTGGCCCGCGATGGTGCAGGCGTCACGCTCGATCACCTGAACATTGTGTCGCACGCGGAAGGTTTCGGCCAATTGCCGCGCCAGTGCGCCCACCTCGACCGGCTCGGCCTTGTCCCCCGCGCTGGTGCCATAGCGGGAAAGGCGGGCGACCAGATGGTTGAGCTTGTCGGCCGAATTGCGCAAAGTCACCAGCATGTCGGCCCGGAAATCGGGGTTTTCGGCATGACGTTCAGCATTGCGGGCCAAGAGGGAAAGCTGGCTCGACAGGTTCTTGATGTCATGCATGACAAAGGCGATACGGCGGTGGAATTCATCAAAGCGCGCCGCCTCGGCCAGCGCCTGCTGCCCCTGATGCTCGGCCAGATAGGTGCCGATCTGTTGGGCCACCACGCGCAGCAGGTCAAAGTCTTCCCAGTCCAGCTTGCGGTCCTGGGGCGGGCGGGCAAGGATCACCGCCCCCACCAGCCGACCGTTGTGCTGCAGGGGCACCACGGCCCATGCGCGGCTTTCCTCGCGCAGCCATTCGGGGATGGCAATATCGGCGCCTCCATTGGCGCGCACCGTGTCCAGATCGACGATATGGTCGCTGGCGGCCAGAAAATGCGCGGCGGCCAGACCCAATGCCTGCGCGGGAACATCGACGGTCGGCCATTGCCAGCGCGCGGCCAGCACCATCTCGCCGGTGTCATCAGGCGTCAGCAACAGGCCCGCCGGGCTGTCGGTAATATCGGCCATCGCCTGCACGGCGCGCTGGTGCAGCGGGGCGGCGTCGCGCCCCTGCCCGCCGATTGTGCGCGCAAAGCGCAGCCATTCCTCACGATATTCATAGCGGTGCTTGAAGAAATGCTTGGTGAACATCACCCGCATCCACCCGCGCATCCGCCGCGAGGGCAGCAACAGCGCGGCGGCCGAAATCGCCGCGATCAGGAAACTGAACTGCCACCACCGGCCAAGCTCGCCCCCCGCGCTGGCCAGCCAGCGCGCAATCGCGATCATACCCACGAAATAGAGGCCGATCACGATCAGCGAGATCGACTGGAACGTCACCGTGCGCGAAGGCTTCAACCGCAGGGTCTCGCGCCCCTTGGCCGCGCCCAGCGCCAGAATGCCCGCAAAGCCGATATCCAGCAGCCCATGCAGCGAGGCCAGCTCGACAGGCCAATGTTTGGCCAGATAGGCCACCGTATAGAGGTTGAGTTCAAACACCCACACCGCCGCCAGCGCCAGCGCAGGCCAGCGCAGCATTTGTCGCCCGGTGCTGGACGCGCTGGCATAGAGATTGTGCACCAGCACCAGCGAGCCCACCACGCCCAGCATCGCCAGCATGATGTTCAACTGATAAAGCTCGACCTCGTTGAGCAGCGCCGGATTGATGCGATGCTCGATGAACTGCACCGTGGGCACCAGAATATCGACAAGGCACAAGGCGGCCACCACCGGCCCCACCTCGGTCAGGCTGGTATGGCGCCCGTCGCTGGCGAACATCGCATAGATGGCCCACAGATAGGACAGGTTGCGCAGGCCCAGCAGCCCTTGGGCCACCAGGCTGAGTTCACCCTCGACCACCACGGCAAGGCACCACAGCGCCGTCATGGCCAGCGCGACGACAATCGCCTTGCCCGCCCCGCTGTAGCGCTCGCGCTGGCCCCAGATGCTGACGGCCACGGTGATTGCGGCGCACGCGCCCGCCACATGCGCGGTGCTGGCCACCCAGTCCCACAGGCCGGGACCAGCCGACATCCTAGCGTGCCCCCTCGTGCCAGAGCACCACGCGCAGCGTTTGCAGGATGATCAGGATGTCGAGGAAAGGCGTGTAATTCTTCACGTAATACAGGTCATATTCCAGCTTGTTGCGCGAATCCTCAAGGCTGGCGCCATAGGGATAATTGACCTGCGCCCAGCCGGTGATGCCGGGCTTTACCATATGGCGCTCGGCATAATAGGAGAGCTTGTCCTCAAGGTCGGAGACGAATTCGGGCCGTTCCGGGCGCGGGCCGACAAAGCTCATCTCGCCTTTCAGCACGCTCCAAGTCTGGGGCAGTTCGTCGATGCGCACCTTGCGGATGAAATTGCCGATGCGGGTGACGCGCGGATCGTTCTTGGCGGCAAATTGCGCGCCGTTGGCCTCGGCATCCAGCCGCATCGAGCGCAGCTTGATAACGTCAAAGCTCTGGCCATACAGGCCCACGCGGCGTTGGCGGAAGAAGGCGGGGCCCTTGCTGTCCAGCTTCACAAGAATGGCGAACAGCACGATCACCGGCGCCGTCATGGTCAGCAGGAGCAGGCTGACGATCACATCGAATATCCGCTTGGCGGCGCTGGAAAAGGCCCGGCCCGAGGAAAAACCGTCCGAGAAGATGAACCAGCTGGGGTTGACCGTATCAAGATCGACGCGGCCCGTCTCGCGTTCCATAAAGCTGGAGAAGTCATTAACATGAACGCCTGCCGTCTTGATGCGCAGCAGGTCTTTCAGAGGCAGCGCGTTGCGGCGCTCTTCCAGCGCCAGCACCACCTCGGACACGCCAAGGTTTTCGACATGGCGCTTCAGATTGTGGATCGCCGTGCGCGGGATCGCTTCCTCGACAATCGGGGCCGCCTCGCTCATGCCGACATAGCCGACGATGACAAAGCCGCTCTCGGCCCGCTCGCCAAGCTCGCGCAGGCGCTGCGCCCGGTGGCCCGCGCCCAGCACCAGCACCCGGCGCCGAAACGCCGCCGTGCCCAGAATGCCGCCCACGATCAGCCGATTCATCACCAGCAGCGCAATCGCCCCCAGCATCGCGTAGAACAGGGTGGAACGCCAAAAAATTTGGCTGGTAAACAAAGAGTTGAACAGGGCCAGCGCGATCACGCCCAGCGACACCGCCACCAGCAGCCGCGCCGAGGCGAAACGCACCGAGCGCAAGGCATCGGCGCCGTAGACCCCCACCGCGATCATCGCCATCTGCATCACCAGCGCAAAGGCAATCAGCGGTTGCAGGCGCGTTTCAAAACTTTCCGAGGGCATACCCAACTGGTCCGCCCGCAAGCGCCAGGCAAAGTCGCCCGAAATCATCAGCAGAACCAGATCGATCAATCCAAGCAGGATCACCGAATGGGGGATGTAATGTTTGAAAAGACGAATCATCGGCCTGCTCAAGTTTGGCGCCGGCCATCAGGCAGGCTTTGAGCAAGACTTAGGGATGAGACGTAAAATGTCGGTAAATTTGACAAAGCACCGGGCCGATCGACCCGGCATTTCGCCGGTATCAAACTAGAACTCGCTCCAGTCTTCGCCCGATGGCGCGGGGGCCAGCGCCAGATTGCCCGCAATCGGCATGACATTGCGCTGGGGCACGCTGCTCAGGCGGCGGGCGGCGGCCTTGTCCTTGGACTGGGCGCGCGCGTCTCTGTCGCGGGTGCGGAATGTGCGCACCATGGCCGAAAGCTGCTCGGCCTCATGCGCCAGATCGCGGGTGGCTGCGGTGGTCTGTTCGACCATGGCAGCGTTCTTCTGGGTCACGCGGTCCAGTTCGCTGACGGCATTGTTGACCTGATGGATGTTCTGCGCCTGCAATTCGGCGCTGGTGGCGATGTCGGTGATGACCTCGTTGATCTCGCCCACCCGGCCCAGAATATGGCGCAGCAGATCGCCCGTCTCGCGCACAAGAGCGACGCCGCCCGAAACCTGATCGGCCGAATCATGGATCAATCCGCCAATGTTGCGCGCCGCATCCGCGCTGCGCTGGGCCAGCGCGCGCACCTCATTGGCGACCACGGCAAAGCCCTTGCCCGCCTCGCCCGCGCGCGCGGCCTCAACACCAGCGTTGAGCGCCAGTAGGTTGGTCTGAAACGCAATCCCGTCGATCACGCCCACGATCTTGCCGATTTCCGTGGCCGAACTTTCCAGCGCCGCCATCGCGTCGATCGCCCGCGTCACCACGCCCGCGCCCTCGTCGGCCTGCGTACAGGTTTCGGCAATCGCGCGCTGCACCTCGGTGGCACGGGTGGCGGTTTCCTGCACCCCGTCAGTCACCTGGCTCATGGCGGCGGCGGTTTCTTCCAACGTCGCGGCCTGCTGGGTGTTGCGCTGGGCCATATCGTCGCTGGCGCTGCGGATGTCCTGAATGGATTCCATCACGCTGGCCGCGCCCACCCGCACCGACCCGATTGCCTTGGCCAGCGAGATCAGCGCCTGATTGAAATTGACGCGCAACTGTTCGTAATCGGCGGGAAAGGCCGTCTCGATGCGAAATTCCAGATCCTGCGCGGCCAGCCGGTCCAGGCCCTCGCTCAACGCGCGCACCACCTTGTGCTGCTGCTCATCGGCCACCTGCTTGGCCACGGCGGTTTCGCGGAACACGGCGGCGGCCGCATACATCTGGGCCACCTCGTCGCCATTGTCCTCGCCCTCCAGCGCGACATCGTAATTGCCCGAAGCCATGGCGTTCAGACATTGCGCCAGATGCGACACCGGCTCCACCACCGCGCGCGAGACGAACAGCCCCGCCCACAGCAAGGTGCCCGCGCCCACCACGATGGTGATCAGCGTGGTGATCACGGCAGCCATGATCAGCCCGTCCACGCCCCCCGCCGTGCCCGCTGCTGCGCTGAGCGCCTGATTGGCGGCATAGAGCCGGTAATGCAGAAAGGTCGCCGCCGACACCTGCACCACGCTGACCGCGGCCAGCGCGCCAAGGCAGAACACCAGTTTCTGTCGGATGCCTGGGGTTGAACTGTTCCCGAAAAGCACGCGCGCGACCTCTCATCCTGTTTTGATCCAATTCCGGCTCTTAACGCGCCTGCCGCCAAATCAGACCTTATGCGGTATCCGGCAAATCTACCTATGCCCGTGCGCGCTTGTGCATCTGCGCTCTTGCATCCGCGAAAGGATTGGCCAAAGGAAGGCGCGTGTTAGCCAGACTTCCCCGCCCCGCCGCGATCCTGTTCGCTTTGCTGATGCTTGCCGTGACGGCATGGTGCTTTTCGGTCACGCCCCCGCCGATCAAGACGGCGAAGAAGGGCGGCTATACCGACGGACGCCTCTATCACGATATCGCCGCGCAGGTGGCACAGGGGAAACCCTATCATCAGGCGGCGGCCGAACTGCACCGGGCGCATCGCTATCCGCTCAAACCCTTTTTCACCATGCGCCCGCCCACGGAAATGGAAATCTCCGCCGTCATCGGCTGGAAGGGTTTTCAGAAATTGTGCATCGTGATGCTGGTGGCCGGGATCTTTACATGGGCCATCGCGCATGAGGGGCGGCTGACGGGGGCGGAACGGTTTCTGGCCGGGGCGGCGGTCGCCGTGGGGGGCACGGCGGTATCCTCGGACTGGCTGATGGCGTTGCAGGAATATCCGGCGGGATTGTGCATTGCGGTGGCCTTTGCCGGTGTGATCGGCTGGCCCCGGCAATGGTGGTATGTGGTGCCGGTGCTGGGCGCGGGTCTGTTCATCCGCGAACTGGCGCTGCCTTTTGCACTGCTTGCCGCTGTCTATGCAGGCTGGAACCGGCGCTGGGTCGAGGTGGGCGCGTGGGCGGCGCTGATCGCGGCATGGGGCGTGTTCATGGCCCTTCATGCACAACTGGCCATGGCGCAATGGCGCCCCGGCGATATCCAGTCGCAGGGCTGGCACGCCATGCAAGGCTTTTCGGGCTTTCTGAAGGCGGTGATCTATACCACGCCGCTGCAACGCCTGCCTTTGCACTGGGCGCTGTTTGGCGCGGCGCTGCCGCTGGCGGGCTGGCTGGCGCTGGGCGGGCGCGAGGGGATCTTCGCCAATCTGCTCGTCTGGGGTTATGCGGTGATGATCGCGATGTTCTCGCGGCCCGACACGTTCTATTGGGGCGCGATCATGAACCCGTGGTATCTGGTCGGCTATGCCCTGCTGCCGCGCGCCATGGTTCAGCTCTATTGGGCGATGCGCGGACAACGGCGGGCCGAGGTCGCGCCCCTGCCCGCCGGGGCATGATTATCCTGCCGGACTGATCGTGCCGGTATAGGATCCAAGGATCTTCAAAACCGCCGCCCATGCATCGACATTCTGCTGCAACTGCGCCGGGTCGATCTTGTCCAGCGTATCGTCAGGCGTATGGTGCCAGTCGAAATAGCGGGTCATATCCTGATTGAGGTCAATCACCGCCGTCTTCTGCTTTTCAGCAATATAGCCCACATCCTCGCCGCCCTCGGGCGTGCCATCGCCGGTATAGATGCCCATTTTCGCCAGTTCGGCCCCGATCCGCTCGGCCAGAGGTTTGTCCTGCGGGGCCATGCGGAACAGGAAGCGGAATACTCGGTCGGCCCCGGTGTCCGATTCCATCACCAGCGCATGGGGCTCATTGGCATGGGCCTTGGCATAGGCCTGACCGCCAAAGCCACCCATTTCCTCAGTCCCGGCCCACAGGACGCGGATCGTGCGCGCCAATTGGCCCGACCGCGCGGCCTCCAGCGCGGCGGCGGTGATGATGCCGCAGCCCGAGGCGTCGTCAATCGCCCCCTGCCCCAGATCCCAACTGTCGAGATGGCAGGCAACGAGGATCGGCGCCAGTTTGGGGTCGCGCCCCGGCAATTCGGCGATCACATTGCCCGACATCACCTGCCCCGTAAAACGCGGGGTCAAGGTGACGCTGGCGGTCAAAGGTCGCCCCTTGGCCGCCAGCCGCGCGATCAGATCGGCATCGGGGTTGGACACCGCGCCCGAGGGCAGCGGCTCGCCCTGCGGCGGGATGCGGGTCACACCGGTATGCGGGCTGCGCGTATGATCGGTGCCGATCGAGCGGATCAGCAGAGCCGAAGCGCCCTTGGCCGCCGCGATGGTCGGCCCCTGCCGCCGCGCCTCGCCAAAGGGGCCATAGCCGCCGCCGTCCTGCGCCGCTTTCATCGCATGATCAACAAAGGCGATCTTGCCCCGCAAAGACCCTTCCGGCGCCAGTTTGAGCGCATCGAGCGTGGGGAAATAGATCAGTTCGCCCGTGATCCCCTGCGCCGGGGTCGCGCCGGAATAGCCCAGCGCCGTCACCGCCAGTTTCTGCGGCACGGGCGCGGTGATCGCGGCCTTTTCCTCGCCGCGCACCCATCCGGCAATCGGAAAGGGTTCGGAGCGCACATTGGCAAAGCCCAGCGATTTCAGCCGAGCCACTGCCCAATCGCGCGCGGCAGCCTCGCGGTCAGTGCCGCCAAGGCGCTGCCCCACATCGGTGGTCAGGTCGGTTATGATGGAAAGGGCATCGGATAAATGGGCATCGCCCCCTGCCGCGCAGGCAGGAGAAGCCATCAATCCGGCTGATAAGGCCAACAGGCTGTAGAATTTTCGCATGGGGCCAGGCTATCGCCCAAGCGCCCGCTTGGCAACCGCGCGCCCAGGATGTAGAGCGGCGCGCAATTCCTCATCCGTTTATCTGGAGACCGCCACGTGGCCGCCCAATATGCCTTCGTCATGAAGAACATGACGAAAACTTTCCCCGGCGCGCAAAAGCCGGTGCTGAACAACATCAGCCTGCAGTTCTATCAGGGCGCCAAGATCGGTATCGTCGGCCCCAACGGTGCGGGTAAGTCGACGCTGATCAAGGTGATGGCCGGTATCGACACCGACTATACCGGCGAGGCATGGGCGGGTGAAAACATCACCGTGGGCTATCTGGAGCAGGAGCCCCAGCTCGACAACAGCAAGACGGTGCTGGAAAACGTCAAGGACGGCGCGCGCGCAACGGCCGACATGGTCGAGCGGTTCAACCAGATCGGCATGGAAATGGCCGAGGAAGACGCCGATTTTGACGCGCTGGGCGCTGAAATGGCCGAGCTGCAGGACAAGATCGACGCCGTGGACGGCTGGACGCTGGACAACCAGCTTGAGATCGCCATGGAAGCGCTGCGCTGCCCCCCCGGCGACTGGGCCGTGGACAGCCTGTCGGGCGGTGAACGCCGCCGTATCGCGCTGACCCGCCTGCTGATCCAAAAGCCTGACATCCTGCTGCTCGACGAACCGACCAACCATCTGGACGCGGAATCGGTCGAATGGCTGGAAAACCATCTCAAGGAATATCACGGCGCGGTGCTGATGATCACCCACGACCGCTACTTCCTTGACAATGTGGTGGGCTGGATCCTCGAGCTCGACCGTGGAAAGTACTTCCCCTACGAGGGCAATTACTCGACCTATCTGG
Organism: Novosphingobium sp. SG707; assembly: GCF_012275515.1. GTDB lineage: Bacteria > Pseudomonadota > Alphaproteobacteria > Sphingomonadales > Sphingomonadaceae > Novosphingobium. The sequence goes on along the minus strand of NZ_JAAZQL010000009.1, from coordinate 120,209 downwards.
AAAAGAAGAGCCAGCGTCTGGCGCAGGAAGACCGCGAGGCCACCGGCCGCCAGAAGGCGATCAACGACGAATTGGAATGGATCCGCGCCGGCACCAAGGGCCGCCAGACCAAGTCCAAGGCCCGTATCAAGAAGTTCGAGGAACTGGTTGCCAGCCAGGAAAACCGTGGCCCCGGCAAGGCCCAGATCGTCATTCAGGTGCCCGAGCGCCTCGGAGGCAAGGTCATCGAGGCCAAGAACATCTCCAAGGCGTTTGGCGACAAGGTGCTGTTCAACGACCTGTCGTTCCTGCTGCCGCCGGGCGGCATTGTGGGCGTGATCGGGCCGAACGGCGCGGGCAAGTCCACGCTGTTCAAGATGATCACCGGTCAGGAACAGCCCGATTCCGGCACGATCGAAATCGGCTCCACCGTGCGTCTGGGCTATGTTGATCAGAGCCGCGACCACCTTGATCCGACCAAGAACGTTTGGGAAGAAATTTCCGACGGGCTGGATTATATGAAGGTCAACGGCTTCGACACCTCGACGCGCGCCTATGTCGGCGCCTTCAACTTCAAGGGTCAGGATCAGCAGAAGAACGTCGGCAAGCTGTCGGGCGGTGAACGCAACCGCGTCAACATCGCCAAGATGCTCAAGCGCGGCGGCAACGTGCTGCTGCTCGACGAACCGACCAACGACCTTGACGTGGAAACGCTGGCCGCTCTGGAAGAAGCCATCGAAAACTTCGCAGGCTGCGCCGTGGTCATCAGCCACGACCGCTTCTTCCTTGACCGTCTGGCCACGCATATCCTTGCCTTTGAAGGCAACGGCCATGTCGAATGGTTCGAAGGCAATTTTGAGGCCTATGAAGAAGACAAGCGCCGCCGCCTTGGCGATGCGGCCGACCGTGCGAGCGCCGGCGCCTACAAAAAGCTGACGCGTTAATCGCGGTTTTAGCGTATAAAGGGGGCGGCAGGCGCAAGGCTTGCCGCCCCTTTTTGTATGAACAAAGGCCAACGGCCCGGTTCAGAATGTGGACAGCGCCCCAAGCCTATACGGAAGATCACAGGAAGTGAACCGGCCGTGCGAAGGGAAGCATGGCGCCCGGCCAACGCTTCGACTGGGAGGTGGCTTATGAAGACGATCAACGGGCGGATGCGCCCTCTGGCCAATCTGGCGATGAGCCTGGCCCTGCTGTCGATCCCGGTGCAGGCGATGGCGCAAGACAATCATGGCGATCGCGGCGGTTGGCGCGGTGCGGAAGGTTCGGGCGGCGAACGCCGCGGCGGCGGCGCACCGATGCAGGGCCAACCCCAACGTCAGCCGCAAAGTCAGCCTCAGGGACAACCGGGCGGCTTTGGCGGCCACGGCGGCGGACAGCCATCGTGGGGCGGCGGCAACGCTGCTCCGGCGGCCCGTCCCGCTCCGCCAGCGCCCCCTGCCCCTGCGGCGCCGGGCGGCTGGAACGGCGGCAATCGCGGACCGGATCGCGGCGGCTGGAGCGGCGGCCCGGGCAATGTACAGCCTCAACGCAATGATGGGCCCCGTGGCGATATGCAGCGCGGTGATATGCAGCGCCGGGATGGTCCGCGCGGCAATGAGAACTGGCGCGGCGGCGGCAATGAAAGCTGGCGCGGCACGCCGGGCTGGCCCCAGAGCGGTGTCAATCGCGGGCCGCAAGGCTGGGATCGCGGACCGCAGGGCGCGTATAATCGCGGCCCGAACAACGGCCCCGGCTGGAACGGCAATCGCGGTCCGGGCAATCCGGGCATGAACGCCCCGCGCGGCGACTATCGCCGCTGGACACCGGACTGGCGCCGCGACAACCGCTACGACTGGCAGCGCTATCGCTCCAGCAACCGGATGGCGTTTCACATCGGGCGCTATAACCCGCCCTATCGCGGCTATGCCTATCGCCGGCTCAGCGTGGGTCTGTTCCTGCAGCCGCTGTTCTACAGCCAGAGCTATGTGATCTATGACCCCTACAACTATCGCTTGCCGGCGGTTTACGGGCCTTATCAGTGGGTGCGCTATTACGACGATGCGCTACTGGTAGATACGTATACCGGCGAGGTCGTCGATGTGCTCTACGATTTCTTCTGGTAAACAAAAGCCCAAAAGGGTCGCAACGGACAGGGCGGGGTTGATCCCCCGCCCTGTTCTGCTTCATATCGCAAACCCATGACCAAACCCGATCCCGCACCCGACCGTGACGCTCTGATCGCCCAGGGCGATGCCGTGCGCGCGCGGCTCGATGCCGACCCCTATGCCTATCGCGTTCCGCTGGACACGATGGACATGTATGCGATCACTGATTTCCTCTCGGCGGCCGAATGCCATCGCTTCATGACGCTGGTGGATGAAGTCGCGCGGCCCTCGGCCACGTTTGAACCGGGCAACCAGCAGGACTATCGCACCAGCTTTTCCGGCGATGTCGACCGGGCCAACCCCTTTGTCGCCATGATCGAGCGGCGGATCGACGACCTGATGGGCATCGATCCGGTCTGCGGCGAGGCGATACAGGGACAGCGCTATGCCGTGGGTCAGGAATATCGCGGCCATTGCGACTGGTTCCCGCCGCTCTCGGCCTATTTCCAGAAAGAGGTTCCCTGTGGCGGGCAGCGCAGTTGGACCGCGATGATCTACCTCAACGAACCCGACGAGGGCGGAGAGACCGACTTCATGCATGTCGGCGTCTGCGTTCAGCCGCGTCTGGGCATGTTGCTGGCGTGGAACAATGCCAACCGCAATGGCGAGGTCAACACTTACACCCAACATGCCGCCAAGCCCGTCACCAAGGGGCAGAAATATGTGATCACCAAATGGTATCGCACGCGGGAATGGTCGGCGCGGATGGCGGATGCGGAGTAAGGGTTTGAGGTTTGAAGGGTTTGCCTCCGGCGGGCAAAGGGACTCGGTCCCTTTGCAATCCCGTTAATGGGGTGATGGCTGGAAGACGGGTCTTGGTGCTGATGAAATTAAAGCCTGCGGCGCGATAGTGAGGCACCGCAGGCTTTAATTTGAGGCGCCGCGTCCGACACTCTTGGTCGAACCCCTTGCGCAACGCAGACATTAATGGGAGCGCGAGGGACTAGTCCCTCGCATAATTCCCTTAAACTTACCCCTCCAATGCCTCAGCAATCAGCTTGCGCGTATTCTCCACACCATAGAGCGCGATGAACGAGCCCATACGCGGCCCCTGCGAGCTGCCCAGCAGCGTCTCATAGAGCGCCTTGAACCAGTCGCGCAGGCTCTCGAAGCCGAAATGCGGGTCCTTGCCGATTTCATAGACGATGTTCTGCAGCAATTCGGCCGTGGCATCGTCGCTGGTCGCGGCCAGTTCCTCGTCCAGCGCGGTCAGAGCGGCGGCCTCGCCTTCCTCGGGCTTGCGGCGGTGCAGCGTGGGCGCGATAAAGTCGCGGTTATAGGCCAGCGCGCGCGTCACCAGCGCATCGAGCGCGGGATGGGCTTCGGGGCGGGCGTCCTCAACATAATTGGCAAGGTAAGACCAGACCTGATCGCGCGTGGCATGAGCGCCCAGCACGCCGACCAGATTGAGCAGCAGGCCAAAGCTGACGGGCAGCTTCTCGCCCTCGCCGCCCTGATAGCCATTGGTGCGCAGCAGGTGCCACACCGGATTGCCCAATTGCTGCTCGATCGGCTGCGTGCTCAGCTTCTCGCGGAACTGCCAATATTCGTCCACCGCGCGGCCAATAATGCCGGGGTGCAGGCTCTTGGCGCTCTTGGGATCTCGGAAGAGGTAGAAGCCCAGCGACTCCTCGCTGCCATAGGTCAGCCACTGCTCGATGGTCAGGCCGTTGCCCTTGGACTTGCTGATCTTCTCGCCCTTTTCGTCGAGGAAAAGTTCATAGATCAGCCCCTCCGGCTTCTGCCCGCCCAGCACGCGGGCGATCTTGCCCGATTGCGTCACCGAGTCGGTCAGATCCTTGCCGCACATTTCGTAATCGACGCCCAGCGCCACCCAGCGCATGGCCCAGTCGACCTTCCATTGCAGCTTGGACCGGCCACCGAACACCGTCTGCTCAACGATCTCGCCTTCATCCTCGAAACGGATCATGCCGGTTTCGGCATCGACCACCTCGATGGGAACCTGCAGTACCACCCCGCTCTTGGGGGAAACGGGCAGAATAGGCGAATAGGTCTTGCGGCGCTCCTCGCGCAGCGTGGGAAGCATGATGCCCATGATCTTGTCGTAGGCGCGCAGCACGCCGCGCAAGGCATCGTCAAACGCGCCCGAATTATAGCGGTCGCTGGCCGAAACGAACTCGTAGTCAAAACCGAACTGATCGAGGAATTCGCGCAGCATCGCATTGTTATGATGCGCAAAACTCTCATGCGTGCCGAAAGGATCGGGAATGCGGCTCAAGGGCTTGCCCAGATTGTCGGCCAGCACCTGTCCATTGGGCACATTGTCGGGCACCTTGCGCAAGCCATCCATGTCATCCGAAAACGCCACCAGACGGGTCGGCGCGCCGGTCAGCACCTCATAGGCGCGGCGCACCAGCGTGGTGCGCAACACTTCCTGAAACGTGCCGATATGCGGCAGGCCCGAGGGACCATAGCCCGTCTCGAACAGCACCGGCTCTCCGTTCGGTTTCCCGTTCGGATAGCGTTTCACGATCTTGCGGGCCTCCTCGAAAGGCCATGCTTTGGAAACCTGTGCGGCGGCAAGAAGTGCTTCGTCTGTCATAGTGCCACGCCTTTTGCCCAAGGGGGCCCAAATGGCAAGCGGGGAAACGCGCCCCTCGTAGGAACACGAATGGCGCCTTTGTATTTTTATCAGGCATGGATGGCAATCTGGCCCCCGCCAGTCTGCGAGCCTTGAGGTGCCTTCATGAACCTTCGTCGTCAGGAAACCGCCCCATCCCCCGCTGCCCGCCCGATGGACCCGCGCGACCGTTTGCGCCTTTATGGCCCGATCCGCCCGATGCAGCCCGCGCCAAGTCTGATCGAACGCATTTTGTTCTCCTGACGGGGTAAAACCGGCCTGCCATCCATTGCCAACCGGCCCGCGCCCCGGCATCAGTCGGGGCGATGGATGACGCCTCCCCCTTTCCTGGCCCTACCCTGCCTGTGCTGGACCTGCCCGCCCTGCATGCCAATCACAGCGGCTGCTGGCTGCGTATGCGGGGCGGCGCGACCAATGCGGTGGGCAAGGGCGAGGCGATTGTTACCGCCGCCGATACGCCGCTGCTGATCCTCAACGCGCCTTTGGTGGCCAGCCGGCTGGGCTATCCCGATCTGTCGGGGCTGGATCTGCTGGAGCTTTACGCCTTTGTGCATCCCGCGCGCTTTGTCGTGCCCACACCCAAGGGGTTGGCCCAGGCGCTGGGTCTGGCGCAGCCGACGGGCGATGCCGATGTTCCGCTGTTGCTGCAACAGGCCGCAGCCGCGCTGCTGGCCCATTGCGGCGCACCCGACTGGGCCGAGCGCGAGGGGGCGTGGACCGCGCTGCAGGGGCTGGCCAAGCTGCGCTGGGCATGGGCGCCGGTGCTGGCCACGGCGATTGAAAAGCCCGCCCGCGCCGAACGCTGGCTCTTTTCCCGCCTGCCCGAATGGGAGGAAACCGCCGAGCGCCCCCAGCCCGCGCAGGTCGATCTATTGCAGGCCGATGTGCTGAGCCAATTGGACCATATCACCGGCCATGGCAGCGAATCCCGCCCCGGCCAGCAGGATTACGCCGCCCGCGCCGCCCATATCTTTGCCCCCCGCACCGCGCGCGGCGCCCCCCATATGCTGTTGGCCGAGGCGGGCACGGGCACCGGCAAGACTTTGGGCTATCTGGCCCCCGCCTCGCTATGGGCTCATGCCAGCGGCGGGACGGTCTGGGTGTCCACCTATACCAAGGCGCTGCAGCGGCAATTGCGGCGCGAGGCGCGACGCGTCTGGAGCGATTCCAATCGCGTGGTGGTGCGCAAGGGGCGCGAGAATTACCTGTGTCTTTTGAACCTTGAGGATGCGCTGCAAGGCGGGTTTGGCGGGCGGGCGGCGATTCTGGCGCAACTGGTCGCGCGCTGGGCCGCCTATACGCAGGATGGGGATATGATCGGGGGCGATCTGCCGGGCTGGCTAGGGACGCTGTTCCGCCAGCGCGGGATCACTTCGCTGACCGACCGGCGCGGCGAATGTGTCTATGCCGGTTGCCCGCATTACCGCAAATGTTTCATCGAACGGTCCGCCCGCGCCAGCGCCGAGGCCGATCTGGTCATCGCCAATCACGCGCTGGTGATGGTGAACGCCGCGCGGGGCAAGGATGTCGCCCTGCGCCCCACCCGCATCGTCTTTGACGAAGGCCACCATGTGTTCGAGGCCGCCGACAGCACCTTTTCCGCCGACCTGACGGGCGCGGAGGCGATCGAATTGCGCCGATGGGTCATTGGCCCGGAAAAAGGATCAAAGGGCCGCCGCCGGGGCCTGTCCGCCCGCCTTGCCGATGTGGCCAGCTATGACGAAGCGGGCGCCCGCGCCATCGCCGCCGCGCGTGAGGCGGCCGAGGCACTGCCCGGCGATGGCTGGCTGCAACGCGTGGTCGAGGGCGAGCCGAGCGGCGAAATCGAGCAATTGCTGGCCGCCGTGCGCGCCACCACCTTTGCCCGCGACGAAAGCGGCGGGCAGGAGGCTGGCTATGGCGTGGAGACCGAGGCGGCCTCTTTGGATGGCCCATTTATCGAGGCCGCTCTGGCGGCAGGCGAGGCTCTGGCTGCCTTACGCAAACCTTTGATCCAATTAGGATTGCGGCTGGAGGCGATCATGGACGAGCCGCCCGACTGGCTGGATGGCCAAGGCCGCGCGCGGATCGAGGGTGCGCGCTCATCCCTGACATGGCGGGTCGATCTGATCGCCGCGTGGGAGGCTTTGCTGGCGCGTCTGTCGGGTCCGGTCGATCCGGGCTTTGTCGATTGGCTGGCGGTGGACCGGGCCGATGGGCGCGAATATGACATGGGCCTGCATCGCCGCTGGGTTGATCCGATGCAGCCCTTTGCCGCGACGGTTTTGAACGGCGCGCATGGTGTGATGATGACCAGCGCTACCCTGCGCGACCGGGCCGGGGACGCGGATTGGGATCAAAGCTGGGAAGGCGCGGTAGCACGTTCGGGCGCGCAGCATATCGAGGTCACGCCCGAAGTGGCGGCCTTTGAAAGCCCCTTCGACTATGCCAATCAGGCCGAGGTTTTAATCGTCACCGACATTCCGCGCGGCGATATTCCGGCGCTGGCCGGTGCCTATGGGCAGTTGATCGAGGCGAGCGGGGGCGGCGCGTTGGGCCTGTTCACGGCGATCCGGCGCTTGCGCGCGGTGCATGGGCGGATTGCCGACCGCATGGCGCGCAACGGCCTGCCGCTCTATGCCCAACATGTCGATCCCATCGACACCGGTACGCTGGTCGATATTTTCCGCGATGATCCCCATGCGTCTTTGCTGGGCACGGATGCGTTGCGCGACGGGGTGGACGTGCCGGGGGATTCATTGCGGCTGGTCATCATGGAGCAGGTGCCTTGGCCCAAGCCTTCGATCCTGCACCGCGCGCGCCGTCTGGCCCATCCGCAGGGCGGGCAGGCGCATGACGACCGCATCATCCGCGCGCGTCTGGCACAGGCCTTTGGCCGGTTGATCCGGGGGCGCGGCGACCGGGGACATTTCGTTGTCCTGTCCGCCGCTTTCCCCTCGCGCCTGCTCACCGCCTTTCCCGCCGGAACGCCGGTTGTGCGCTGTACGCTTGCAGAGGCTTTACAAAGGCTGCGCGCCCATGCTTCAGGCGGAACTTCACCTTTATCGCAGGCCGAGTCTTCGGCCCAGAGTCGAAATGATTGCCAGAATGGTTGATGTCCGATGAAAACGCTGGGCCTGTTGCGTCACGCCAAATCCGATTGGGGCGATGCGCGCGCCCGCGATTTCGACCGCCCGCTCAACGCGCGCGGGCGCAAAGGCGCGCCGCTGATGGGCAAGCATATTGACGAATATTGTGCCGAGCGGGGCCTGCGCTGGGATCGCATTCTGGCCTCGCCGGCCGTGCGCGCCGCCGAAACCATCGAGCTTGGCGCGCAGGGGGCCGGTTATGGCCATGCGCTGCCGGTGAACTGGGACCGACGGATCTATCTCGCCTCATCGGCCTCGCTGCTTGATGTGCTGCGCGATCAGGATGACGCGGTCGAATCAGTGCTGCTGGTCGGGCATAATCCGGGGCTGGAGGATCTGATCTTCGACCTCGTGCCGGATGACGGCTCGTCGCCCCTGCGCGATGTGGTTGAGCAGAAATTCCCCACCGCCGCCTTTGCGGTGATAGAGGTGGATGTGACCAGCTGGAAGGATATCGAGGAAGGGCAGGCGCGCCTTGTCCATCTGATGCGCCCGCGCGATCTTGATCCCGCGCTGGGGCCGGAAAGACTGTAGCTTTTTACGCCAGCGCGCGGGCCAGTTGCGCGCGCAAAGCGATCAGATCTGCCACCAATTGCGGATCCCCGGTTGGCGCAGGCGCGACCGGCTCGGGCGCCAGTTCCATTTTGTCACGCGATTGCAGCCACTTTTTTGCCCCGCGCAAAGTGAACCCCTCCCGATGGACCAACCGGTCGATCACGGCGAGCAATTCGACATCTTCGGGACGATAAAGGCGCCGCCCTCCAGCACGCTTGACCGGGCGCAGCATCGGGAATTGCTCTTCCCAATAGCGCAGGACGTGCGGCTGGATCGACAGCGCCTTGGAAACTTCACCAATCGTGCGGAATGCGTCAGGCGCCTTATCCGTCATGCCAGCCACACTCCGCCGATCATTCTATCGCGCGCGTTAATTCGCGACGCGATCTTTCAGCATCTGGCTGGCGCGGAAGGTCAGCACGCGGCGCGGCGTGATCGGCACTTCGACGCCGGTCTTGGGATTGCGGCCCACGCGCTCGCTCTTGTCGCGCAGCAGGAAAGTGCCAAAGCCTGAGATCTTGACGTTCTCGCCTTCGGCCAGAGAGTCTGAGACGAGATCGAGGATCGATTCCACCATGTTGAGGGAATCGGCCCGCGACAGGCCCAGTTTGCGGTTGATGGCTTCGGCCAGATCAGCTCTTGTCAGTGTAGACATAGATCGCACTACTACCCCCTCCAAAGGCCTCTTGTGGGCACCCCTCGCCGCACAAGATAGCAAATATCGCGGGTAATACAATGCTATCCCGCGTCGAATTCGACGCAATATAAGCAAAACTGAAAGAAAGGGTTTAGACCCGGATCAGGCTTGCGCCCCACGTAAATCCACCGCCCATCGCCTCCAGCATGACCAGCTGGCCCGGCTGGATCCGGCCGTCGCGGATCGCGCAATCCAGCGCCAGCGGCACCGAGGCAGCCGAGGTGTTGGCGTGATCCTGCACCGTCACCACAACCTTTTCAGCCGGCATGTGGAGCTTCTTGGCGGTGGCCTCCAGAATGCGGGCATTGGCCTGATGCGGCACCAGCCAGTCGATATCCTGCGGCGTAAACCCTGTTTCTTCAAGCACTTCGCCAAGGACCGTGGCCAGATTGACCACGGCATGACGGAACACTTCGCGACCCTTCATGCGCAGCTTGCCCACATCCCCCGTGGTCGAAACACCGCCATCGACGAAGAGCAACTGGTTATGCGAGCCATCGGCATGAAGCTTGGTGGCCAGAATGCCCGGAGCATTGGCGTCATCGCTTTCACGCGCCTCCAGCACCACCGCGCCCGCGCCGTCGCCGAACAGAACGCACGTCGTGCGGTCTTCCCAATCGAGGATACGGCTGAAAGTTTCCGCGCCGATCACCAGCGCACGACGCGCCTGACCACAGCGCAGCATCGAATCGGCCACGCCCATCGCGTAGAGGAAGCCAGAGCAGACCGCCGCCACGTCAAAGGCGATTCCGCCATTGGCACCAATCGCATGCTGCACGATCGTGGCCGTCGCCGGAAAGGTCTGGTCCGGGGTCGCCGTGGCCAGAATGATGAGGTCTATGTCCTTGCCATCAACCCCGGCTGCCTCAAGCGCCTGACGCGCCGCCGCCGTAGCCAGCGAAGAAGTCGTTTCCCCCTCGCCCGCCAGATAGCGTTGGCGGATGCCGGTGCGCTCAACGATCCATTCGTCGCTGGTGTCCACCTTTTCGGCCAGCTCCGCATTGGGAACCACCCGCGTGGGCAGCGCGCTGCCCGTACCGATCAGAACCGAACGACGCATCATCCCTGGCCAGCCTCAGCCGTAACCTTGTGGGGCGCGCGCAGCGTCTCGGTGCCGAGCCTTGCCAGGTCGGCCTTGATCCGTTCGGTCAGATTTTCCTCCAGCAGCCGTTGGGTCACCCCAACCGCATTCGCCACCCCCAGCGCATTCGCGCTGCCATGGCTTTTGACGACAACCCCGTTCAGGCCGAGAAACACGGCGCCATTATGATTATTGGGGTCGAGATGATGTTTGAGCAGATCTGTCGCCGGGCGTGAGATCAGGAAGCCGATCTTCGAACGCAGCGAGGACGAGAAGGAGCGGCGCAGCAGATCGCCCACAAAACGGGCGGTGCCTTCAATCGCCTTGAGCGCGATATTGCCGGAAAAGCCGTCGGTCACAACGACATCGACCTCGCCGCGACAGATCTTGTCCGCCTCGGTAAAGCCATCGAAGGTCATCGAGAGATCACCGGCCCGCTCCTTGAGCAAGGCGGCGGCATCACGCAGTTCCTCGGTGCCCTTGTTGTCTTCGGTGCCGATATTGAGCAGGCGGACGCGCGGCTCGGGCTGGCTGTTGACGATCCGCGCATAGGCCGCGCCCATGATCGCGAATTGCACCAGATTGCGCGCATCACATTCCGTGTTGGCGCCCAGATCGAGCATGACGACATCGCTGGGCTGATACGTGGGCATGATCGCGGCCAGAGCCGGACGGTCGATGCCGGGTATCGTGCGCAGGGCAAGCTTGGCGATCGCCATCAGCGCGCCGGTGTTGCCCGCGCTCAGGGCCGCGCCTGCCGAACCATCCTTGACGGCATGGATAGCCATGCCCATCGATGTGGTCCGCGCGCGGCGCAGAGCCTGACTTGGCTTCTCCTCCCCACTGATGACATCATCAGCGTGGAGGATCTCTACCAACGGACGCAGAGCCGCATGACGGTCCAGCGTCCGCTCAATCCTCGATTGGTCGCCCACGAGGAGGAAGCGCACCTGCGGATAACGGTCCGCCGCCAGGGCCGCGCCAGCGACCATGACTTGCACACCTTCATCCCCGCCCATCGCGTCGATTGCGATACGCGGAAAATTCATGATGCAACTACCCCTTCACAGGCCCCAACCGGGGGCCGGACATTAGAGACCGACAGCGATGATCTCACGACCATTGTAATGGCCGCAAGACGGGCAGAGGTTGTGCGGGCGCTTCAGTTCGCCGCAGTTCGAGCACTCGTGGAAAGCTTCGACCTTCAGCGCATCATGGCTGCGACGCATACCGCGACGGCTGGGGGAAGTTTTTCTCTTAGGGACAGCCATTTCGGCACCTATTCCTGAAAAATACGAATTAGACGACAAAAGCCGCCAGACATGCGTTGCCGCATAGGCGGATGCGAAGCGGCGCCTATACCGGATTTCTCGTGCGTTGCAAGTCGCTGATGGCTACGGCGCCCATGAAAGATCGCAAGGGAGTTACAAATATGAACCTGCTCGGCCTCACGCCGGTGCTTTTGCCCACAACTCTGTGCCTTTGCGCGGCGGCGGCCGTCATCAATTTCTGGCTTGGGGTGCGCATCGGGCGCCTGCGCATGGCTCGAAAGATCGAAATGGGCGATGGCAACGACCCGCTTTTGTATGCCCGCATGCGTGCCCAATCGAACTTTATCGAAAACACGCCCATCACCCTGATTCTCGTTGCCGTGGTCGAACTGGCGGGCAAGGGCGGCTGGTGGCTGCCGGTGGCGGGCGCGGTGTTCATGGCCGGGCGCGTAATGCATGCCTTTGGCATGGACGGAAATTTCAAGCCCGGCCGCCCGTTCGGCACAGCCAGCGCCTATCTGGTGCAACTGGCCCTTGCCGTGGTGGCGGTGCTGACGGCGGTTCGCGTGATCTGAACCGCCGCCTGCCCATGATTAAACGATGTCATCCATAGATGCTGCCGACAAAGGGGTTGGTCAGCATCTCATGGCCGAATGTGCTGCATGGCCCATGGCCGGGGACAAAAGTGATGTCCTTGCCCAAGGGCCACAGCTTTTTGGTAATCGAATCGATCAGTTGCTGATGATTGCCGCGCGGGAAATCGGTGCGCCCGATGCTGCCCTGAAACAAAACATCGCCCACGATGGCCAGACGCGAAGGCTCGTGAAAAAACACCACATGGCCCGGCGTATGGCCTGGACAGTGGATCACCTGAAACACCAGTTCGCCCACCGTGACCGTATCGCCATCGACCAGCCAGCGGTCGGGCTCAAAACTTTTGCCCGCCAATCCCATCCGCATATTAGGATTGTCCAGCCCCTCGATCCAGAAGCGGTCATCCTCATGCGGCCCTTCGATGGGCAGCCCCAGATCCTGCGCCAGCACGCCCGCCAGCCCGCAGTGATCCATATGCCCATGCGTCACCAGCAGCTTTTCAAGGGTCACGCCACGCGCCGCAACCTCGGCCTTCAGCTTGTCCAGATCGCCGCCCGGATCGATCAGCGCCCCGCGCATGGTTTTCGTACACCACACCAGCGAGCAATTCTGCTGGAACGCGGTGACGGGGATGAGGTGGATGCGCAGCGGCGGTTCTCCGCTTGCACGCGTGTCAGTAGGTTTGCTTTCAGCCATGACGGAAATCCTAGGGCCAGTCGGCCGCGAAGGCCAGTAGAGATAGGCGCAGGCTTCGCTATATATACTCTATCGACTTAGTAAGGATTACCCGATGCGCCTTCTCCTCGCCGCCGCCGCGCTTGTTGCCGCCCCCGCCATGGCCGCCCCCGCCCCGCGCCTGCCCGAAGCCAGCTTTGCCGCCCTGCCCCAACCGCTGCCCCTGCCCTATGACGAGGCCGCCGATGCGCACAAGGATGTGGCCGCCGCAATCGCCCGCGCGAAAAAGGCGCATAAGCTGGTGATCGTCGATCTGGGCGGCAATTGGTGCGCCGACTGCCGCATTCTGGCCGCCACCATGGCTCTGCCCAGCCTGAACCCCTGGCTGAAGAAGCACTATGAACTGGTGACGGTCGATGTGGGCCGCTACACCAAGAATCTCGACATTGGCGCCACCTATGGCGTGACGCGGCCCAAGGGCGTGCCTGCATTATTCGTGGTCGATCCGCGCACCAACAAGCTGCTCAACCCCACCACCTCGGTGACGGCGCTCTCGGATGCACGCTCGATGACGCCTCAGGCGCTGGCCGACTGGCTGGCGCAATGGACCAGGTAAAAGAGGCTGGCGGGCGGTTTCAGAGCCGCCCGCCCTTCCACACCACACGGCCGATCACGGCCACGTCCTCGGGCGCCAGATCAATCGGATCATAGGCCGGATTGTCGCTTTTCAGCCGCACCCGCCCCGGATGCCCCATATCGATTCGCTTGACCAGCACATGGTCTCCCACGCGCACCACATGGATGCCATCGCGCAGGGCGCGGCGTGAGCGGTCGACCAGAATTTCATCGCCGTCATTGAGCACGGGATGCATCGAATCCCCGGCCACCGCGATCGTCGTCAGATCGGCCGAATTCAATCCCATGCTCCGCAGCCAGTCCTGCGAAAAGCGCAGCGCGCCAAAGGGCTGCTCGCCCCCGGCCGTCGCCCCCGGCCCGGCCGATGCATCAAGCGCAAGGCGCGGAACATCAACCCAATGCGCTCGCACAGGTTTTCCTATAGGGGCGACAGATTTTTCCTCCATCCCGCCCAGCCGTGATTCGTCCACGCCAAAGAACTGAGCCAGTTTCCGCCGGTCCCTCTCCTCCAGCCTGCGCGGACTTCTTTTCTTAACAAACTGCTGTAAATAGCTGGGATTACGCCCAATTAGTGACGACAGAGCCGCCAGGCTGACCCCTCGCTCGGTGGATAGAGCCATCAAAGTGGTTCGGGCATTTTCCTGTTCCATGTCCAAACTCTTAGCATAGGAAATTTCCTAGACAAGAGGGCGGAATAATGAGAACAAATGGACAACAGATTTGCCGAATCGGACGAATCACCAACGGAGTAAAGGGGGGTTTCATGCTGTTGCGAATGATTGAGGATTTCCTGCGCCGGACGGGCATGCCGTGGACCAAGTTCGGGCGCATTGTCGCCCATGATCCGCGCCTTGTCGGCGACATGCGCAATGGGCGAAGCCCGCGTCCCGATCTGGCCAATCGTATTGAAATTTATATCAACACCTATTCGGAGATGCCTCATGCGCTTTGATTTTCGCACCAGCAACGACATTGATGCCCAGCGCGTCGCCCTTTTCAGCCCCGCCGCCCGCCTGAACCCCGGCAAGGGCGTTGGCGCCCCCCGCGCCCGTGTCCGCCACCCTTCGGTGCAATTGCTCGATGCGGTGATGCGTCTGGCGGGCGAATATGGCGAACTGATTTCGCATGGCGAACGCCCTTGGGCCAGCGCCACTTTCCACGGGACGCGCCATACGATCACACTGCTTTTCAACGGCAAGGAGGGCGCGGCGGGGGCCGATGAATTCATCGCCGCCCTGCCCGAGCATGAATTCACCATCCGGGGGCAACTGGTCGCCGACGCGGTGGTGTCCGAAGTCACGCATGTGACACTGCCCACCGAACGGATGGTGGTGGAAGCCGAATTGCTGATGCTGGCGGACGACTGACGCGCAATTTAACAGCGCAACTCTCCGGCGGGCAAGGGGCGTGGCGCCCCTTGCATAGCCATCAGATCAAGCAGTTTTGACAATAAAACAAAGCCGATAGAACAAAGACTGCGGCGCTTCAGCCCAGCTTCCATTCCCATCCCAACGGGTCGCCATCCATTGCCTCCACGCCGCGCGCGGCCAGTTCATCACGCAAAGCGTCGGAACGGGCAAAATCCTTCTCCACCCGCGCTTCCTTGCGCTGGGTCAGCACCGCTTCGATCTCTCCCTCGGTGATCGTCGCGGATTTGGGCCGCAGCCGCAGATCGGCCCGCTCCAGCCCCAGCAGATTGAGGCCCAACACATTGTCCATCGCCGTGATCGCGCCCATCTTTTCCACCGCGGGCACCTTCTTCATCGATGCCACCTCTTCCAGCAGCGTCAGGGCTACCGAAGTGTTGAGATCATCGCTGATCGCGGCATCGAAACGCTCCATCAAGGGCGCGATCTTCTGACCCCAACCGCCGATCGCGGCATAACCGGCGTCCGCGCATTGCGCCTTCACCTGCGCCGTGGCCATCAACAGGCGCTTCAGCCGCACCAGCGCGGCGCCCAAGCCTTCCCAGCTAAACTCCAGTTCGCTGCGATAATGCGCCTGAAGGCACATCAGGCGATAGGCCAGCGGGTGATAGCCCCGGTCGATCAGCAATTGCAGGCGCAGAAACTCGCCCGAGGATTTCGACATTTTCCCGCTGCGCTCGACCAGGAAATTGTTGTGCATCCAGAACTGCGCGCCCGAATGAGACGCCACATCCAGCGAACCACACCCGCACACCGCCTGATTCTGCGCAATTTCATTGGGATGGTGGATTTCGCGATGGTCAATCCCGCCGGTGTGGATGTCGAACGGAAAGCCCAGTACCTTGCCGCTCATGACCGAGCATTCCAGATGCCAGCCCGGCGCGCCGCGGCCCCACGGACTGTCCCATTCCATCTGGCGCGTCTCGCCCTCGGGCGTCTTGCGCCAGATGGCGAAGTCGGCGGCATTGCGCTTGCCGTCCACCTTTTCGATCCGGCCCTCGCCCTCCTCGGTATGGGCGCGGGCAAGGCGGCCGTAGTCGGCCACGGTCGACACGTCGAAATAGAGCCCGCTTTCCAGCTCATAGCAATGGGCGGTCGCGATTTTCTTCGCAAATTCAATCATCTGCGGCACGTAATCGGTGGCGATGGTCCATTGCGCGGGCTGACGGATATTCAGCGCGCGCACGTCGGCCCAATAGGCCTGCTTGTAATGCTCGGCGATGTCCCAGATCGAGCGGGCCTCTTTCGCGGCCATCTTCTCCATCTTGTCCTCGCCTGCATCGGCATCATCGGTCAGATGGCCCACATCGGTGATGTTGATCACATGGGTCAGCCTCAGCCCCTTGAACGAGAGCGTCCGGCCCAGAATATCGGCAAAGACATAGGCGCGCATATTGCCGATATGGGGATAATTATAAACCGTCGGCCCGCAGGAATAGACCCTCGCCTCGCCCGGATGAACGGGGGTGAAGGTTTCCATCTGGCGGGTCAGGCTGTTGAACAGCTTGAGAGGATTCTGCTCGGTCATAACCGGGGGCGTATGCGCGCGCTCCGGCAAAGGTCAAGAGGGCGCGGGCGTGCGTAAAGCCACCCGCGCCATTTTCATTAATGCGCGGCAGCCGGCGTGGTGACGGTAACCCCGGCAAGCGTGGCGATCTCTTCAGGCTTGAGAACACCTTCGCCATAGGACTTGGGATCGGACAGCGAGAGCTTCTTGTTGCCTCGAAAATCGGCTTCTTTGGCGGGGAACAGGTCGGGCCGCCCGGCCATGATCCCCATCTTGATCCGACAGCCGACATACTGAACCTCGTCGGCTTCCAGCTCCAATGTCACCTGATCCTTCGCTTCGCTGGACACCGAAAAGCTGTGCTTGCCTGGCTCGGCGGCATAGACGAAATAGCGCCCAACGCCCATCGAGCTGATCTTCTTGTCATTTTCCGACACCGCACAGCTGATGGCCGCGCCGAAGATCGAAGCGCTGCGATAGAACACAACCAGGCCCTTGCCCTTAGGAGCGGGAGGCACCACCATCATCAATTCAGGCGGGGTGTCGTAGGCCATTGCCGGAACGGACAGGCCACCGACAGCAACGGCGGCAAAAATGGCCAGGTGTTTTAAACGCATCAAAATCCACTCCCTTTGTGAAACGTTGTTGGGCCGGGCCGAATTCAGGGCTCGACTGAAAAATCAGCCGCCAACTTGGCCTCGGCATAGGTGCCGGAGGGCACAACCACTTCCTTGCCCTTCATGAACCAGCCGAGCATGGCGGCAACCGGAACCGTTGCTGCCGACGCGATCATTATGCGATTGACGTCCTTGATCGAACTTTTCCCGTTTTCCGACAAATGCATCGAACGCAGGCGCACCTGATGCCCATTTACATCCAGCCAACGCGCGGCAAGGATCAGTTCGCCCGGCCCGCCGCTCATGCTCGACTTCTTCGCATGGACCACCTCACCCTCGCCGGTGGCCCCTGCCGGAATGATGGTCTTGCCGTCCAGCAGAACGGGATCGACAAGGCGAATAGGGAAATGGGCATCGGGCTTGGAAATGGCGCTTCCCTGCGCCTCAAGGATCTCGATACGTACAGGCGTAAGCGCAGGGACAACGCGAGGCGTGGCCTGTACTGGACCGGACGACGCATCCTGCGCGAAAAGAATACCGGAAGGAAGCGCAAGACAGCACACTGCCAAGCGCAAAAATGCCCTAGTCATGAAATGATAACCCCCAGATTGTTGGAGGCTATCGCCCAATCTCATCTTTGGCAATTAGCAAAAATGCAGATCAGGCATCCTCGAACAGGCCCGCCAATTGTTCGATCATCGTGCCGCCCAGTTGCTCGACATCCATGATCGTCACCGCGCGGCGATAATACCGCGTGACATCATGGCCGATGCCGATGGCCACCAGTTGCACCGGCGATTTATTCTCGATCCAGCCGATCACGCGGCGCAGGTGGCCTTCGAGATAGCCCGCCGCATTGACCGAAAGCGTGCTGTCATCGACCGGCGCGCCGTCCGAAATCACCATCAGGATTCGCCGATCCTCGGGCCGCGAGAGCAGGCGGTCATGCGCCCATTTCAGCGCCTCCCCGTCGATATTCTCTTTGAGCAGCCCCTCACGCATCATCAGGCCAAGATTCTTGCGCGCGCGGCGCCAAGGCTCATCAGCCTTTTTGTAAACAATGTGGCGCAAGTCGTTTAGACGGCCCGGATGGGCTGGCTTGCCCGCCGCCAGCCACGCCTCACGCGATTGCCCGCCCTTCCACGCGCGTGTGGTAAAGCCGAGGATCTCGGTCTTCACCCCGCAGCGCTCCAGCGTGCGCGCCAAAACGTCGGCGGAAATGGCGGCGATGGAGATCGGCCGCCCGCGCATCGACCCCGAATTGTCGATCAGCAGCGTGACGATCGTGTCCTTGAACTCGACATCGCGCTCGACCTTATAGCTAAGCGAAGAACCGGGCGCGACGACGATGCGCGACAGGCGCGCAGCATCGAGAATGCCCTCTTCCTGATCGAAGTCCCAACTGCGGTTCTGCTGCGCCATCAGGCGCCGCTGAAGCCGGTTGGCAAGCCGCGTGACAATGCCCTGCAAGCCCTTCAACTGCGCATCCAGATAGGTGCGCAGGCGGGTCAGTTCATCATCGTCGCACAGGTCATGCGCGGCGACCACTTCGTCATATTTCTCGGAAAAGACCTTGTAATCAAAGTCATTGGGCAATTCGGTCCAGGGGCGGTTCGGACGGGTGGGCAGCATGCCCTCCTCGCTGTCCTCGCCCTCGTCGTCCATCTCGCCCTGATCTTCGATCTCGCTCTGCTGGTCGCTGTCGCCCTGCTCGTCGCCCTGGCTGCGGTCGGCGGCCATTTCGACGGGCTGTTGCTCCTGGCCCGGCTGATCCTCGTCCTGCTGCTCTTCCTTGTCCTGCTCAGCCTCTTCGTTGTCCTCATCCTCGCCGGGCTCGTCCACGGCTTCGGGTTGGGTCAATTCCAGATGGCGCAGCATGTCCAGAGCAAGGCTTTGAAAAGCCTTCTGATCGCCTAGCTTGTCGGCCAGCGCGGCAATATCGCCGCCCGCCTTTTCCTCGATAAAGGCGCGGCGCATTTCGACACCGCCCTTCGCCATTTCCGGGATCGGCTGACCGGTCAGCTTCTCACGCAGGATCAGCGCCAGCGCGGTATGCATCGGCACCTGCTCTGCGCGTTCGGCGCGGGCGATGGCGTCTGTTGCCATCCGCATATCCAGCGCCGCGCCCAGATTTTCGCGCATTCCGGCATAGTCATTGGCCCCGAGCGCCTCAAAGCGCACGGTCTCGACCGCATCATAGGCGGCGCGGGCCACCGGTTCCTGAGGCGCATTCTTGCGGTGAAGCACCTCATTGTGGTGCTTCAATCGCAGCGCATAGGAATCGGCGAAACCGCGCGCCTCCATGGCGGCTGCGCGCGGGATGCCCCGCCCCGGCATCGGGACACGAAAGGTCGTGCCCGTCTGGCTCGGGTTATCGGGGCTCCAGTTCACCTCAATGTCGCCCCGCTCGGCAATTGCCCGCGAAGCGCCGGTCAGCGCAGCCTTGAAGCGGTCGAGAGGAGTGTCCTCGGCCAATGTCTATCCCTTGATTCTATTAGAGGCTTTGGCCCGTCTTGGCCCAGTCCGCCATGAAGCCTTCAATGCCCTTGTCCGTCAAGACATGCTTGACCAGACCCTTGATGACGGCCGGCGGTGCGGTCATCACATCGGCGCCGATGCGCGCGCATTCCAGCACATGCACACCGTGACGGATCGAGGCCGCCAGAATTTCGGTGGCATAGTTGTAGTTGTCATAGATCAGACGAATGTCGCGGATCAGTTCGAGGCCATCAAAGCCATTGTCGTCATGACGGCCGATGAAGGGCGAGATGAACGAAGCGCCCGCCTTGGCGGCCAGCAGCGCCTGATTGGCCGAGAAGCACAGGGTCACGTTGACCTTGGTGCCGTCGCCCGTCAGCGCCTTGCAGGTCTTGAGGCCGTCGATGGTCAGCGGAACCTTGATGCAGACATTGTCGGCGATCTTGCGCAGGATTTCGGCTTCGCGCATCATGCCTTCGTGGTCGAGAGCGATGACTTCGGCCGAAACCGGGCCATCGACGATGCCGCAGATTTCCTTGGTGACTTCAAGGAAATCACGGCCCGACTTGGCGATCAGCGAAGGGTTGGTGGTCACGCCGTCAAGCAGGCCCGTGGCGGCCAGTTCCTTGATGTCGTTGATTTCTGCGGTGTCGACGAAAAACTTCATGGGTGGTCCCCTGATTGGCGCGCGCCCACGGAGGGTGCGATTCTGTAAAGCGGCTGAGGACCGCCTATAGGCAGGTGCGGCGCGATACCCAACCCCCTTTACTGGCCTTGCGGTTCCTATGCACCCGCCCCATAGGGAAGCCATGACCCGCGCCCGCCTGCTTGTGATGAATTCCGCCCTGCCGGTGCTGGATTACCGCGTACCCCATGGCATGGAGGTCGAACACGGCAGCGTGGTGATCGCCCCACTGGGGCCGCGTCAGGTGATGGGCATCGTGTGGGAGGCCGACCGCCTGCCCGGTGAGGAAGTGGGCGACAATCGCCTGCGCCCCCTGCTCTCGGTGCTGCCGGTGCCGCCTTTGCCCGCGCCCTTGCGGCGGCTGATCGAATGGACGGCGGATTATTATTGCGCCTCGCTGGCCTCGGTGGCGCGTATGGCGCTGTCCTCAACTGCTGCGCTTCAGGGCGGGCGGATGATGACGGAATATCGGTTAAAACCCGATGCCGAACCGCCAAAGCGTTTAACGCCCCAACGCGCCGCCGCGCTGGAGGCTTTGCAAGGCGCGCAGGGCACTTTGCGCGAACTGGCCGAGGCGGCTGGTGTGACCGAGGGCGTGCTGCGCGGCATGGTCAATGGCGGGATGATGGAAACGGTGCGGGTCGATCTCGACCGGCCCTATCCGCCCGCCGATCCTGAATTTGATGTGCCCGATCTGTCGGATGGGCAACAGGAGGCCGCCGATCAGGTGGTCGATGCGGTGCGCGGCGGATTGTTCGCACCGTTCCTGCTCGACGGCGTGACCGGATCGGGCAAGACCGAAACCTATTTCGAAGCCGTAGCCGAGGCGATCCGGCTGGGGCGGCAGGTGTTGGTTATGCTGCCTGAAATCGCGCTGACGCAGAATTTCCTGCGCCGTTTTGAGGCGCGCTTCGGGGTGGAGCCGGTGCTGTGGCACTCCAGCCTCAAATCCGCCGAACGTCGCAGGGCATGGCGCGCGATTGCCGGGGGTCAGGCGCAGGTGGTGGTGGGCGCGCGTTCGGCGCTGTTTCTGCCCTTTCCGCGTCTCGGCCTGATCGTGGTGGATGAGGCCCATGAGGTCTCGTTCAAGCAGGATGATGGCGTGCGTTATAATGCGCGCGACGTGGCGGTGATTCGCGCAAGGTTTGAGAAGATCCCCGTTGTGCTGGCCTCGGCCACGCCTGCGCTCGAAAGCCTGACGCTGGCCGAGGCGGGCGTATACAAGCGGATCATCTTGCCCGACCGTTTCGGCGGGGCGCAATTGCCCGATATTCAGATCGTCAATCTGATCCAGCATCCGCCCGAACGGAACCACTGGATTTCCCCGCCTCTGGTCAAAAAGCTGGTGGAGCGGCTTGAGAAGGGCGAGCAATCGCTGCTCTTCCTCAACCGGCGCGGTTATGCGCCTTTGACGCTGTGCCGGGCATGCGGCCATCGGTTTCAATGCGATACGTGCAGCGCGTGGCTGGTCGAACACCGCCTCTCGCGCCGCCTCGCGTGTCACCATTGCGGACAGGAGCAGCCGATGCCCACCGCCTGCCCCGAATGCGGCGAGGCGGATTGCCTTGTCGCCTGCGGGCCGGGGGTGGAACGCATTGCCGATGAGGTGGCGCAGATCCTGCCCGAGGCCCGCGTGGCGTTGGTGACGTCGGACACGATGAATACGCCAGATAAGGTGGCCGAATTTGTGGCGGCGGCCGAGAACAAGATGATCGACGTGATCGTCGGCACGCAATTGGTCACCAAAGGCTATCATTTTCCCGACCTGACGCTGGTGGGGGTGATCGACGCCGATCTTGGCCTTGAGGGCGGCGATCTGCGCGCAGGCGAGAGGTCCTATCAGCAGATCGCGCAGGTGGCCGGGCGCGCCGGGCGCGGCGAAAAGCCGGGTGAGGTGTTGATCCAGACCCGCCATCCCACTGCCCCGGTGATCGCCGCCTTGGCGGCTGGCGACCGCGATGCCTTCTATGAGGCCGAGGCGGAAGGGCGCCGCCATGCGGGCGCGCCGCCCTTTGGCCGCTGGGCCGCGATCATCGTGTCGAGCGAAGAGGAATCCGAAGCCAAGGAGGCCGCCCGCGCGATTGGCGGCACGCGGCCCAACCTGCCCGATGTGGCGATCCTCGGCCCTGCGCCCGCGCCTTTGTCCTTGCTGCGCGGACGTTATCGCTATCGGTTGCTGGTCAATGCCAAACGCAGCGCGGAATTACAGAAGGTGCTGCGCGAATGGCTGGGCGCGCTCAAATTCCCGCAAGGGGTGCGCGTCAGCATCGACATCGACCCTTATTCTTTTGTGTAAACCCCTTCCCGGGCCAACAACTCCTTCTTCACCCCCTCGCCCCAGGCATAGCCGCCCAGCGCGCCATCGCCCCGGATGACCCGATGGCAAGGGATCAGCACCGCGACGCGATTGGCCCCATTGGCGCTGCCCGCGGCACGGCAGGCGGCAGGGCGACCGATCGCGGCGGCCAGTTCCGCATAGGAGCGCGTCTCGCCCGCCGGGATCTGGCGCAGGGCGGCCCAGACGGCCTCCTGAAAGGCGGTGCCGCGCACATCGAGCGGAATGTCCGAAACCTCGCCGGGCGTCTCCACGGCGCTTAAAACCCGCGCAAAAAGGGTTTTGAACGCCTCGTCGCCCTCCACCAGTTCGGCCTTGGGAAACAGCGTGCGCAGATCCTCCACCCCCACGCCAAAGGCCAGACGGCAGATCCCGCGATCCGTGGCCGCCACCAGCATTGCGCCCAAAGTGGTGGGCATCACCGCCCAGTGAATGGTGACACCCTCGCCACCCTTGGCCCATGCCGACGGGGTCATGCCCATGCGCTCCTTTGCATTGCGATAGAAAGTGGATGGTCCGCCAAAGCCCGAGGCATAGATCGCATCGGTGACGGATTGCTGCCCCAGCACCTGTCCCGCGCGCTCGATCCGGCGGGCGCGGGCATAGGCGGCGGGCGAGAGGCCGGTGGCCCGTTTGAAGATTCGCTGGAAATGCGACGGGCTATATCCGGTCGCCTCGGCAAGATCGGTTAAAGAGGGCGCATCATCGCCCATCATGCGCAGCGCGGCCTCGACCGCCGCCGCGTCGCGCCCCGCCTCATCCGGGCGACAGCGCAGGCATGGGCGAAAACCATCGGCGCGCGCCGCATCGCCATCGGCAAAGAATCGGACATGACCGCGCAAGGGCCGCCGCGCCGGACAGGACGGGCGGCAATAGATGCCCGTGGTCGCAACCGCGAAAACGAAGCGGCCATCGGCGCCCTTGTCGCGCGCCACCACGTTTTCCCAAAAAACTTCTGTTTGATCGTTGCCCATGGAAAACTGCCTAGCACAGGTGCGCAGGCGATACTTCCCACCCCTTGCGATCAAAGTTTTTTCGGGCAAACTGACGCATAGGAATGCATCGCGCATTTCTCAGACAAACGGGCCGACTTTGCGCTCGACCATGGACTTTGGAATCAGGTGGCAATGGGCCGCTTGCATCGCGCGGTAATCGTCGCTATGCGCGCCGCCCAAGGGGGACAGATACGCAGTTTAACCCTGCGTGTCCTTTCCTTTGCGAACCGGCATAGAGCCTTCCGGCAAGAGGGGACGTAAAAGCGTGGACAATTCCGCCGGCATTACTGCCAGTCTTCAGGGGCGCTACGCGTCCGCCCTGTTTGAACTGGCGCAGGATTTGGGCGTGGTAAGCGCCGTGGAAGCGGACCTTGAGGCGCTGGGTGCGGCAATTGCCGAATCCGACGACCTGTCCGCCCTGATTCGTAATCCGCAGATCAGCCGCGATGCGGCTGGCCGTGCGGTCGAGGGTGTGGCCGGGGTCCTTGGCCTTGGCGAGGTTACCCGCAAATTCCTTGGCGTGCTGGCTGCTGGCCGCCGCCTTTCGGCCCTGCCCGACATTCTTCGCGCCTTTTCCGCCATCGCGGCGGCCGCGCGCGGCGAAGTGACGGCGCAGGTGACCAGCGCCCACCCGCTGAGCGACGATCAGTTGGCCGCCCTTTCGGGCAAGCTGGCTGCTCGTGAAGGCAAGGCCATCAAGCTGAAGACCAGCGTCGATCCGGAACTGCTTGGCGGTCTGGTCGTGCGCATCGGCAGCCAGCAGATCGACAGCTCGATCCGCACCCGTCTCAATTCTCTCGCCCAAAAGATGAGGGGCTAACAGGCCCCTCCTAAAGGGTCGATTGCGGGGCCACGGCCCCCAACAAGGTTCGATGAAAGGCTGAACATGACAATTCGCGCCGCTGAAATCTCGAAGGTCATCAAGGACCAGATTGCCAACTTCGGCACCGAAGCCCAGGTTTCGGAAGTCGGCTCCGTGCTCTCGGTGGGTGACGGTATTGCCCGCATCCACGGTCTGGACAAGGTTCAGGCCGGTGAAATGGTGGAATTCGCCAATGGCGTTCAGGGCATGGCCCTGAACCTCGAAGCCGACAATGTCGGCGTCGTGATCTTCGGCTCGGACAGCGAGATCAAGGAAGGCGACACCGTCAAGCGCACCGGCACCATCGTGGACGTTCCGGTGGGCAAGGGCCTGCTGGGCCGCGTGGTTGACGCTCTTGGCAACCCGATCGACGGCAAGGGCCCGATCATTTCCGACACGCGCAGCCGCGTCGAAGTCAAGGCTCCGGGCATCATCCCCCGCAAGTCGGTGCATGAACCCGTGCAGACGGGCCTCAAGGCCATTGACGCTCTGGTTCCGGTTGGCCGCGGCCAGCGCGAACTGATCATCGGCGACCGCCAGACCGGCAAGACCGCCGTGGCGATCGACACGTTCATCAACCAGAAGGCCGTCAACGCCGGTGATGACGAATCGAAGAAGCTGTACTGCATCTACGTCGCCGTGGGTCAGAAGCGTTCGACCGTTGCGCAGATCGTGCGTCAGCTCGAAGAAAACGGCGCGATGGAATATTCGGTCGTGATCGCCGCCACCGCTTCGGAGCCCGCTCCGCTGCAGTATCTGGCGCCCTACACCGGTGCGGCCATCGGCGAATTCTTCCGCGACAATGCCATGCACGCCGTGATCGTGTATGACGACCTTTCGAAGCAGGCTGTGGCCTATCGCCAGATGTCGCTGCTGCTGCGTCGTCCCCCGGGCCGTGAAGCCTATCCCGGCGACGTGTTCTATCTCCACTCGCGTCTGCTGGAACGCGCGGCCAAGCTGAACGATGACATGGGCGCCGGTTCGCTGACCGCTCTGCCGATCATCGAAACGCAGGCGGGCGACGTGTCGGCCTACATTCCGACCAACGTGATCTCGATCACCGACGGCCAGATCTTCCTTGAAACCGGCCTGTTCTATCAGGGCGTCCGTCCGGCCATTAACGTTGGTCTGTCGGTGTCGCGCGTGGGTTCGTCGGCTCAGACCAAGGCGATGAAGAAGGTTGCCGGCTCGATCAAGCTGGAACTGGCCCAGTATCGCGAAATGGCCGCGTTTGCCCAGTTCGGCTCGGACCTCGACGCTTCGACCCAGAAGCTGCTGAACCGCGGTGCGCGTCTGACCGAGCTGCTCAAGCAGGCTCAGTTCTCGCCGCTCGGTTTCGAAGAGCAGACCTGCGTGATCTTCGCGGGCACCAACGGTTATCTGGACTCGGTCCCGACCAACCGCGTGACGGAATATGAAGCCGAACTGCTCAGCTTCCTGCGTTCGCAGCATGGCGATCTGCTCGACCTGATCCGCAACACCAAGGATCTGGGCGACGAAGCCAAGGGCAAGCTCAAGGCCGCTCTGGACGCTTTCGGCAAGCAGTTCGCTTAAGTCAGGTCTAGCTACGAAAGGTAGTTGGCAATGGCCAGCCTTAAGGAACTCAAAGGCCGGATCAACTCGGTCAAGTCGACCCAGAAGATCACCAAGGCCAAGCAAATGGTCGCGGCGGCGAAACTGCGCAAGGCGCAGTCCGCTGCCGAGGCCGCGCGCCCCTATGCCTCGCGGCTGGCGGGCGTTGTCGCCAGCCTCGCCTCGCGCATCGTGGTCAGCGAAAGCAGCCCCAAGCTGCTGGCCGGCACCGGCAAGGATGCAGTGCATCTGCTGGTGGTGGCCAATTCGGATCGCGGTCTGTGCGGCGCCTTCAACTCGAACATCGTCAAGGCGGCTCGCCTGAAAGCCAAGGCTCTGGAAGCCGAAGGCAAGAAGGTGCAGTTCTACCTGATCGGTCGCAAGGGCCGCGCGGTTATCCGTCGTGAATTCCCCAATGCGATCATCGGCGGCTTCGACACCACCACGGTGCGTGAAGCGGGCTATGCCGAAGCCGATGCGATCGCTGCCGAACTGGTGGCGCTGTATGATGCAGGCAAGTTTGACGTAGCGCATCTCTTCTTCAGCCGCTTCCGCAGCGCGCTGTTGCAGGAGCCCACGACGCAGCAGATCATCCCCGTTCCCGCTCCCAAGTCGGAAGTGGCGGCGGACTCGGTGGTCGAATATGAGCCGGAGGAGGAGGAAATCCTCGCCGCTCTGCTGCCGCGCTATCTGAAAACGCAACTTTTCGGCGCTCTGCTGGAAAATGCGGCCAGCGAACAGGGTGCATCCATGACCGCCATGGATAACGCCACCCGCAACGCCGGCGACCTGATCAGCAAGCTGACCATCCAGTATAACCGCAGCCGTCAGGCCGCGATCACCACTGAACTCATTGAAATCATCGCGGGCGCCGAAGCGCTCTGACGACGACACAGCAGGCAAGGAAGAAACCCATGTCCACCAGCACTGGCAAAATTGCCCAGGTTATCGGCGCCGTCGTCGACGTTGCCTTCGACGGGGAACTCCCGGCGATTCTGACCGCTCTGGAAACCGACAACAACGGGAACCGTCTGGTTCTCGAAGTTGCTCAGCACCTTGGCGAAAACACCGTCCGCACCATCGCGATGGACGCCACCGAAGGTCTGACCCGCGGCCAGGCCGTGACCAGCACCGGCGCGCAGATCTCGGTGCCGGTCGGCCCCAAGACGCTGGGCCGCATCATGAACGTCGTGGGCGATCCCATCGACGAACGTGGCCCGGTCGGCGCCGATCAGGTTGCCCCGATCCACGCCAAAGCCCCGGAATTCATCGACCAGTCGACCGAAGCCGCGATCCTCGTGACCGGCATCAAGGTCATCGACCTTCTGGCCCCCTATGCCAAGGGCGGCAAGATCGGTCTGTTCGGCGGCGCGGGCGTCGGCAAGACGGTTCTCATTCAGGAACTGATCAACAACATCGCCAAGGGCCACGGCGGCGTGTCGGTGTTTGCGGGCGTTGGTGAACGCACCCGCGAAGGCAACGACCTCTACCACGAATTCCTCGACGCCGGCGTTATCGCCAAGGACGCCGAAGGCAACCCGACCCCCGATGGTTCGAAGGTTGCTCTGGTGTTCGGCCAGATGAACGAACCGCCGGGCGCCCGCGCTCGTGTGGCTCTCTCGGGTCTGACCATGGCTGAATACTTCCGCGACCAGGAAGGCCAGGACGTGCTGTTCTTCGTGGACAACATCTTCCGCTTCACGCAGGCCGGTTCGGAAGTGTCGGCTCTGCTGGGCCGTATTCCTTCGGCCGTGGGTTATCAGCCCACCCTGTCGACCGACATGGGCGCGCTGCAGGAACGCATCACCTCGACCACCAAGGGTTCGATCACCTCGGTTCAGGCCATTTACGTTCCCGCGGACGACCTTACCGACCCGGCGCCGGCTACCTCGTTCGCCCACTTGGACGCAACGACCACGCTGAACCGTGCGATTTCGGAACTCGGCATCTATCCGGCGGTTGACCCGCTCGACTCGACCTCGCGCGTGCTGACGCCCGCCGTTGTCGGTCAGGAGCACTACGAAACCGCCCGCCGCGTTCAGGAAACGCTGCAGAAGTACAAGTCGCTGCAGGACATCATCGCGATCCTGGGCATGGACGAGCTTTCGGAAGAAGATAAGCTCACCGTCGCCCGCGCCCGCAAGATCCAGCGCTTCCTGTCTCAGCCCTTCCACGTGGCCGAAGTGTTCACCGGCATCAGCGGCAAGTTCGTGCAGGTCGAAGACACCGTGCGTTCGTTCAAGGCGGTTGTTGACGGCGAATACGACCACCTGCCCGAAGCGGCCTTCTACATGGTTGGCGGCATCGACGAAGCGGTCGAAAAGGCCAAGAAGCTGGCTGCGGAGGCGTAAGCCATGGCGCTGCATTTCGAACTCGTCACGCCTGCAAAGCTGGTCCGGTCCGAGGAAGTCCACATGGTGGTCGTCCCCGGTTCGGAAGGCGAGTTCGGCGTGCTGGAAGGCCATGCGCCTTTCCTGTCGACCATCGCCGATGGCACCGTGAAAGTGTACAAGAGCGAAAACGCGGCTCCGGAAGAAATCGCCATCGCCGGCGGTTTCGCCGAAGTGACGCCCAAGGGTCTGACCGTGCTGGCTGAAAAGCTGGTGGGTTGATCGCGGGCTGACCGACTTCGTCGGTCGCTTTGACGGATAACAGATTGAGGGCCGGGAAAAGGGTTTGCGCCTTTTTCCCGGCCCTTTTCTATTGGGATGGGGTGCCTCCGGCGGGCAAAGGGACTCGTCCCTTTGCAATCCCCTTATTGTCGTTGTTGCGCATCGGGTTCGGCCAAATCCTATCGAAGGCCATGTTTGGAGTATAAAGCCTGCGGCGCCAAACAGCATAAGATCCCTGCGCCGCAGGCTATTAAACCGCTTCGCGGATCGGCATTTCTTAACCGACCTCGCACTTCCCCCTTATCGGGATTGCAAAGGGCACCCGCCCTTTGCCCGCCGGAGGCAAACCTCCCCCTTACACCCTCCTCCGCGCGGTTGGCGCATGAAAATCAGGATCCTTCCCCGCCACCCAGTTCAGAAATCGCGCCACCACCTCGACCCCGCGCAGGACCGCGACATCCTCGCCGATGCGCGCCAGTTCGGCATTGGTAAAATTGGCATGCAGCGCCCGGTGGCAGATCGGATGCACGCCGACCACGCTCCGGCCGCCCCATGATTTGGGGACGGGGTGGTGCCATTCCACCCTTCGCCCCAAGGGTCTCTCGCAAAGCCAGCAAGAGGCCGGCGGTGGGGGCACCGGCGCCTCATCCGCATCATCAAAATCGGTATTTGCCCGTGATCGGCGCTTGGCCATTAGCAAATCCTCAAAGTTTCCGTTCTATTCACCTTGCTCAATTGGCACAGGCTGATCGTGTTCTCAAACGGTCGATGCCCCAGATGGTCGCGGGCAATGTCTGTGTGGTTTGTGAAGGAATAGACGGACGATGAGCGCATTCGGGCGACGCACTGGCCCCGGCAGCTTTGGCGCAGGCGCAAGGCCACAGTTCGGCGTAGCGCGCCCGATGCGAGCCGATGGTCTGCCCGCCGGTGCTCCTCCTCCGCCGCCTTCGGGCGGGGATCAGTTTCCGCCTTTGCCCGCCGAAGCCGAAATGACGATGGATTCCAAGGGCGGCGACGCGATGGCGCGCCTGGCCGAGCGGATGAATTCCACCGTCGAATCCACCCGGCAGGCTGAGGGTTTTGAGGCCAGCGTTCACAAGATCAAAGAGCAGGTGCTGCCCCGCCTGCTCGAGCGCGTTGACCCCGAGGCCGCGGCCACGCTGACCAAGGATGAGCTGGCTGAGGAATTCCGCCCGATCATCATGGAGGTGCTGGCCGAGTTGAAGATCACGCTGAACCGGCGCGAGCAATTTGCGCTGGAAAAGGTGCTGATCGACGAACTGCTCGGCTTTGGTCCGCTCGAGGAATTGCTCAACGACCCCGATGTGTCCGACATCATGGTCAATGGCCCGGACCAGACTTATATTGAAAAGAAGGGCAAACTTCAGCTTTCCACGATCCGTTTCCGCGATGAACAGCACCTGTTCCAGATCGCCCAGCGCATCGTCAATCAGGTCGGCCGCCGCGTTGACCAGACCACGCCGCTGGCCGACGCCCGTTTGAAGGACGGCAGCCGTGTGAACGTGATCGTGCCGCCGCTGTCTTTGCGCGGCACGGCGATCTCGATCCGTAAGTTTTCCGAAAAGCCGATCACGATCGACATGCTGCGCGATTTCGGCTCGATGAATGACCGCATGGCCACCGCGCTAAAAATCGCGGGTGCGTGTCGGATGAACATCGTGATTTCGGGCGGCACGGGTTCGGGCAAGACCACCATGCTCAACGCCCTGTCGAAAATGATCGATCCGGGCGAGCGCGTGCTGACTATCGAGGACGCGGCCGAACTGCGTCTGCAACAGCCGCATTGGCTGCCGCTGGAAACGCGCCCGCCCAATCTTGAAGGACAGGGCGCGATCACCATCGGCGACCTTGTGAAGAACGCCCTGCGTATGCGCCCCGACCGCATCATCCTGGGCGAAATTCGTGGTGCTGAATGTTTCGACCTGCTGGCCGCGATGAACACCGGCCATGATGGTTCGATGTGTACGCTTCACGCCAACAGCCCGCGTGAATGCCTTGGCCGTATGGAAAACATGATCCTGATGGGCGACATCAAGATCCCCAAGGAGGCCATCAGCCGCCAGATCGCCGAATCGGTCGACCTGATCGTTCAGGTCAAACGCCTGCGCGATGGCAGCCGCCGCACCACCAACATCACCGAGGTGATCGGGATGGAGGGCGATGTGATTGTCACGCAGGAATTGTTCAAATTCGAATATCTGGACGAAACCGACGACGGCAAGATCATCGGTGAATGGCGTTCCTCGGGCCTGCGCCCCTACACTTTGGAAAAGGCGCGCCAGTTCGGCTTCGACCAGACCTTCCTTGAGGCATGCCTCTGACCGGCGGATGCACGCGCGGCATTGTTTCATGCGCAAAATAGCGGTGCAACAATCGGCCCCGATGGGTTAAGGGCCGCGCGTGCCTCAACATCAACGCCCCTTTCTGGCGCTGGGCCTGCGCCTTGCTGCCACGCTCGCGCTGGCCACGCTCTATATGATGGTCAAGCTGCTGCATCAGCGCGGCGTCGCCCTGCCCGAAATCATGTTCTGGCGTCAGGCTTTGACTCTGCCCTTGCTCGGCGGTTGGCTGGCGGCGCGGGGGCGGCTGTTTTCGCTCTATACGCGGCGGCTCAAAACCCATGCTTTGCGCACGATCACCGGCTCGATCGGCATGGTCTGCCTGTTTGGCGCGCAGGTGCTGCTGCCTTTGCCGGTGGCGACTGTGCTGGGCTTTACCACGCCGCTGTTTGCGGTGCTGCTGACGGCGATCGTCTATAAATCTCCACCGGGGCGGCTGCGCTGGATGGCGGTGGCGCTGGGTTTTGCCGGGGTGATCATCATCACGGCGCCGGGCGATGGGGCGTCCATTGCGGGCGGCATTTCGCCGCTGGGGCTGGCGGCAGGGCTTTGCTCGGGCTTTCTGGTGGCGGTTATCAGCCTGCAAATCCGCGATCTGACCAGCACCGAGACGCCGATTGCGGTGGTGTTCTATTTCGCGCTTTTCGGCACGCTGCTGCTGACCCCGACGATGCTCTATTATATGACCCCGCATTCGCCCGCGCTCTGGGCCGAAATCATTGCGATGGGCGTGGTGGGCGCGCTGGCGCAAGTGCTGCTGACGGCGGCGCTGCGCTTTGGTTCGGCGGCCAGCGTGCTGGTGATGGATTATGCCACGCTGATCTGGACGACGATCTATGGCTGGACGATTTTCGACCAATTGCCGCCCGCGCATACCTGGGCCGGGGCGCCGCTGATCGTGGTGGCGGGGATGATGATTGCCCTGCGCGAGCATCGGCGAATTAAAGCGGCCCGCGAAACCGCATAGAAAAAGGGCCGCCACGCGAAACGCGGCGGCCCCCTCCTGCGACCCTATAGCTTAGTCCTTCCAGACCAGCTTGGGCTTGCGCGCCGCCAGCGTTTCATCAACGCGGCGCCGCGGTGTATAGTGAGGCGCGCTTTTCAGCGTCACATCCCCTGCCCGCCCACGCTCGGCCAGCGAGCGCATCGAGGCGATCAGGCGGTCGGTGCCCGCCTTGCTCTCGGTTTCGGTTGGTTCGACCAGCATCGCGCCATGGACCACCAGCGGGAAATAGACCGTCATCGGGTGGAAACCCTCGTCGATCAGCCCCTTGGCGATATCCAACGTCGAGAAGCCCTCGGCCATGCCATTGTCACTGAACAGCGCCTCATGCATGCAGGGGCCATAGGCGGCAAAGGGCGCGTCCAGCACATCTTCCAGCTCGCGCAGGATGTAGTTGGCGTTGAGCACAGCATCCTCGGACACCTGACGCAGACCATCCGCGCCGTGGCTGAGGATATAGGTCAGCGCGCGGGTGAACATGCCCATCTGGCCATGGAACGCGGTCATGCGGCCAAAGCTGTTGGGATGGCCGTGGTCGTGGGCATCGCCTTCCTCGACCAGATGCGCGACGCCATCGGCATCGAGCGTCGCGAAGGGCAGCGGGGCAAACGGAGCCAGCGCCTCGGACAGCACCACCGGACCCGAACCCGGACCGCCGCCGCCATGGGGCGTCGAAAAGGTCTTGTGCAGGTTGATATGCATCGCGTCGACGCCAAGGTCGCCGGGGCGCACCTTGCCGACGATGGCGTTGAAATTGGCGCCGTCGCAATAGACATAGCCGCCCGCCGCATGGACCGCGTCCGAGATCGTCTTAAGATCGCGCTCGAACAAGCCGCAGGTGTTGGGGTTGGTGATCATCACGCCCGCGATATCCGGCCCCAAACGAGCCGTCAGCGCGGCCACATCGACGCGGCCATCCTCGGTTGCGGGGATGTTTTCCACGCGGAAACCGGCGAAGGCGGCGGTGGCCGGGTTCGTACCATGCGCGCTTTCAGGCACCAGCACCACAGGGCGTTCCTCACCGCGCGCGGTCAGGGCAGCGCGGATGCAGAGCAGCCCGCAAAGCTCGCCATGCGCGCCCGCCTTGGGCGTCATGGCTACGGCGGGCATCCCGGTCAGCGCCATCAGCCAATCAGCAAGCTGCGTGATGACCTTCAAAGCGCCCTGCACCGTCTGCGTCGGCTGCAACGGGTGGACATCGGCGAAGCCCGCCATCCGCGCGACCTTTTCATTCAGGCGCGGATTGTGCTTCATCGTGCAGGAGCCGAGCGGGAAAGGCCCCAGATCGATGGCATAGTTCTGACGCGAAAGGCGCGTGTAGTGGCGCACCACCTCCGGCTCGGTCAGGCCCGGCAGAGCCGGAGCCGCCTTGCGCAGAAATTTGCCCAGCGCGGGCGCTGGAGCCACATCGGCATCGTCGAAATCGACGCCATAGGTGCCGGGCGCGGCCAGTTCAAAGATCAGCTTTTCCTCAAGGTTGAGGCCATGATCGCCGCTGACCGTGGCGGGCAGGATCGCGCCTGCCTCACCCATTTCCGGGCGCCATCCCGAAGCGTTGGGAGCGTTCATCACAGCACCTCCTTCAGCGCCGCCACAAGGGCCGCAATATCTTCATCGCTCGTGCATTCCGTGGCGGTCAGCAGCAGGCCATTGGCCAGCGCGGGCGTTTCGGCATAGAGGCGACCAAGCGGCACGCCGCCCAGAATGTCCTTGGCCGCCAAGGCATCGACGACTTCGCGCGCATCCTTGGGCAGGATCACGGTGAATTCGTTGAAATAGGCATCATTCAGGACGCTGACGCCCGGAATGGCCGCCACCGCCGCGGCCAAAGCCTGCGCCTTGCCATGGTTGATGCGGGCCAGGCGCTCCAGACCAGCGCCGCCCAGCAGGCTCACGTGAATGCTGAAAGCCAGCGCGCAAAGACCTGAATTGGTGCAGATATTGCTGGTCGCCTTTTCGCGGCGGATATGCTGTTCGCGCGTCGAGAGCGTTAGCACGAAGCTGCGGCGCCCTTCGGCGTCCAGCGTCTCGCCGCACAGGCGGCCGGGGATCTGGCGCAGGAACTTTTCGCGGCAACCGAACAGGCCAAGATACGGCCCGCCAAATTGCAGACCCACACCCAGCGACTGCCCCTCACCCACAACAATATCCGCGCCCAGCGCGCCGGGAGCCTCCAGCAGACCCAGCGCCACCGGCTCCGTCACCACCGCGATCAGCAGCGCGCCATGCGCCTGCGCCGCCGCCGCAATCGCGGCCAGATCGGGAATGCGGCCCAGAATGTCGGGGTACTGCACCACAACCGCGCTGGTTTCGCCGTCGATGGCGGCGATGATCGCGGCATCCTCGGCATCGCCCGACAGCACCGGGGCCTGCGCCACCAGCACGTCATCGGTGAAACGCGCCATGGTCTGCGCGGTCGCCACATAATGCGGGTGAAGACCGCCGGTCAGGATCGACTTCTTCCGCTTGGTCACGCGATGCGCCATGGCGATCGCTTCCCAGCAGGCGGTCGAGCCGTCATAGAGGCTGGCGTTCGCAATATCGGTGCCCAGCAGGCGCGCGACCTGCGTCTGGAACTCGAACAGCACCTGCAGCGTGCCCTGCGCGATTTCGGGCTGATAGGGCGTATAGGCGGTCAGAAACTCGCCGCGCTGGATCAGGTGATCGACGCTGGCCGGGATATGGTGCTTATACGCGCCCGCGCCCAGAAAGAAGGGCGCCGCGCCCGCCGAGAGGTTTTCTCCGGCAAGGCGGCCCATATGGCGTTCGACCGCCATTTCGCTGGCATGGCCCGGCAGGCCCGCAATGGGTCCTGCCTGCAACGCCTCAGCGGGCACATCGCAAAACAGCGCGTCAATATTGTCCACGCCGATCCGCGCCAGCATCGTGGCGCGATCGGCCGGGGTGAGAGGCAAATAACGCATGGGCGATTAAAGCTCCGCAATATAGGCGGCGTAGGCGGCCTCATCCATCAGATCGGCCAGCTCGCCAGCGTCCGAAACGCTCATGCGCCACAGCCAGCCTTCGCTCTCGGGCGAGGTGTTGACCAGCTCGGGGGCTTCTTCGAGCGCCGCATTGCCTTCGGTCACTTCGCCCGAAACCGGGGCGTAAACGTCGCTGGCGGCCTTCACGCTGTCCACCACGCTGGCCGTGTCGCCCTTGCCCAGCGCCTTGCCCGCTTCGGGGACTTCGACAAAGGTGATGTCGCCCAGCGCGTTTTGCGCAAAATCGGTGATGCCGACGGTCGCCACATCGCCGTCAACGGAAATCCACTCGTGGTCCTTGGTGAAATAACGGGTCATTTTGCGGCTCCTTTGCGGAAATAGCGATGGGGAACAAAAGGCATGGCAGCGACGGTGGCTGGCAGCTTCTTGCCGCGCACGTCGATGAACAATTCAGTGCCGGGCGCGCCCAGAGCGGCGGGCACATCGGCCATGGCGATGGGGCAGCCCAGGCTGGGCGCGAAACCGCCCGAGGTCAGCACGCCGACCTTGTCCTCGCCGCTGTACACCTCGGCGCCTTCGCGCGCGGCCTGACGGCCCGAGAGCTTCAGGCCGACGCGGACCGTTTCGGTGCCCTGCGACAGGCCGGTCAGGATGCGGTCGGCGCCGGGGAAGCCGCCTTCGGCGCGGCGGCGCTTGGAAATGGCGAAGGAAAGGCCAGCGCTGATGGGGTCGATGTCCTCATTCAGATCATGACCATAGAGCGGCAGGCCCGCCTCCATGCGCAAGGAATCGCGTGCGCCAAGGCCGATTGGCTTGACCGCTTCGTGGGTGCAGAGCATCTCGGCCAGCGCTTCGGCGCTTTCGGCCGGGACGGCGATTTCATAGCCATCCTCGCCGGTATAACCGCTGCGGCTGATGTGCAGTTCAACCCCGTTCCAAACATAGGGACCGGCCTGCATGAAGGAGAGTTGATCCACGGGCACAATCTGCGGTTGGGCGGGCGCGATGCCGAAAGAGGCCAGCGCCTCGGCTGCGCGGGGGCCTTGCAGCGCCAGCAGCGCGAAATCGTCGCGGTGAGTCAGCGTGATGTCATCAGGCAGGAATTCGCGCAGATGGCCAATATCATCCCACTTGGTCGCGCCATTAACGATCAGGAAAAAGCCGCCGGGCCAGCGCGTGATCATCAGATCGTCGATGATCCCGCCGGTTTCATTCAGCAGCAGCGAATAGCGCTGGCGGCCAACCTTGAGTATCGAAAGATCGGCGGGCATCAGCGCTTCCAGAGCGGTGACGGCGTCCTGCTGATCCTCATCCTCGCTCGACACGACCAGCTGGCCCATGTGGCTGACATCGAAAAGACCGGCGTTTTCGCGGGTCCACAGGTGTTCGCCCATGATGCCTTCGTATTGCACCGGCATCCAGTAACCGGCGAATTCGACCATGCGGCCGCCGCGCGCGCGGTGCCAGGCATCGAGAGGAAGGGTGAGGGTTTCGGGGATCTCGGCTTCTTCGCCCGAGTCAAAATTGTATGTGTCGCTCA
This sequence comes from Novosphingobium sp. SG707, assembly GCF_012275515.1. Lineage (GTDB taxonomy): Bacteria > Pseudomonadota > Alphaproteobacteria > Sphingomonadales > Sphingomonadaceae > Novosphingobium. The sequence goes on along the minus strand of NZ_JAAZQL010000009.1, from coordinate 83,906 downwards.
CAAATCAGCCTTCCGCACAGCGTTGCACCATTCCGGTGCCCCCTCTGTCACGGAAACCTGAGAGCTTAGCCCGCGCATGGGAATGCACAGATTTACCCCTTCGGCGGCCCCCGAACCCATTGGTCCGATTGCACTTTCCAGAGCGTCGCTATTGACCGACACGGTCCTTATTGCCTGAGAGATTCCGGGGCGGTTGCTCCTTCGGCGCCGGGCAATTCTTGCGAATCACCCGAACTCTCCCGCATCGTTCAGCGACTGATGTTCGCCATCTCTTTTTGCGGCGCAAAAGTCAAACAGCCTGTCAGAAATTCTACCCCAATACGTAATCCGCTCCATAAATCCGGCGTAATCACGGTCAGACGTTGCTCAATCCTTCGGGGGCGGTGCCGTGGATCTGGCGATATTGCGCGATGGCGAAACGGTCGGTCATGCCTGCGATATAGTCGGCGATATGGCGGCTGCGCTGGGGCTCTTCCTGTGGCAGGCGGGCGGCCCATGCCTCGCCCATGCGCGAGGGGTCCTCGCGATAGGCGGCAAACAGGCCCGAGACGACCTGATGCGCCTTTTCCGCCGTGGCCAGTTGATCGGGATGGTAATAGAGCCGGTCATACATGAAGCGCTTCAAGGTCCGCTCGGCCTCGGCCATCGCGGGCGAAAAGGCAGCGCTGGCGCGGGTGGCGGCGCGGATGTCGGCAATGCTGGCCATCCCCTGCGTGCGGCTCTGCGTTTCGGCGATCACATCATTGACCATGATGCCGATCTGGCTGCGCACCAGTTCGCGCAACTTGCGGTCATGAGGGGCATTGGGGTGCTTGGCCTCAACCGCGCGCCATTGCTCGGCCACAAAGGGCTGGGTCAGCAGATCGTCGAGATGGAGGAAACCGGCGCGCAACCCATCGTCAATGTCATGATTGTCATAGGCAATATCGTCAGCAATCGCGGCCACCTGCGCCTCAAGGCAGGACCATTCGCCCAGATGCAGCGGATAGGCCGCGTCCAGCTCGGCCAGAGCCCAGTTAGGGTTGCGGACCGGTCCATTATGCTTGGCCAGCCCCTCCAGCGTCTCCCATGTCAGGTTCAGCCCCTCATGCTCGCAATAGGGGCTTTCCAGACGCATGAGCGTGCGCAAAGTGTTGGCATTGTGATCCCATCCGCCCTGCTCCTTCAGCGCCTCGTCCAGCGCGTCCTCGCCGCTGTGGCCAAAGGGCGGGTGGCCGATGTCATGGGCAAGACAAAGCGCCTCGGTCAGATCCTCGTCCAGCCCCAGCACGCGGGCGATGACGCGACCGATCTGCGCCACCTCGAGGCTATGCGTCAGGCGGACACGGTAGTGATCACCATCGGGGGCGACGAAAACCTGCGTCTTATGCCGCAAGCGCCGGAACGCAATCGAGTGGATGATCCGGTCGCGGTCACGCTGATAGGGGCTGCGCGGGCCGCGGGCGATCGAGCCTTCGAGCGCGAATTCACGGCCAAGGGATTGCGATGGGTCGCAGGCCAGAGGGGATAGGGGCATAGATTTGGGGTAGGCGGATTTTGTTTGAAGAAAAAGGGGAAAATGCGAGGGACTTGTCCCTCGCGCTCCCGTTACCGTCTTTGTTGCGCCACGGGTTCTGCCCCCGGTGTCGGACGCGATGGCGAAATGATAAAGCCTGCGGCGCGGATAGGATAACCTCACCGCGCCGCAAGCTTTAAAAATCATCAACTGCGGACGGATCAACCCCCACCCCATTCATGGGATTGCAAAGGGTCGAGACCCTTTGCCCGCCGGAGGCATCCCTTCAAATCTTACCTTTCCCACCCGGACATGCACAACCCAGCCGCCGCCGCCGTCACGCGGATCACTTCAGGGTCCTGGATCCGGCGCACCGCCATCACATAATCGAACAGCGACCGCTTGGGGCCCTGCAACGCCTCCAATTGGCGCAATTGGCTGATGGTCAGCTTGTCCACCATATGTTCGGCCATGCAGGCCGAGACCGGTTCGGACAGCCCCGCCCCCACAAGGGCCGATTTCACCCGGCCCCGGGCGATCCCCTGAACACAGCCCGAGAGGGCAAGGGTAAGGGCAAGGACTGTCAGAACTTTACGCATTAAATGGACCCCTTAGTGGGCCAGCGCCTTGACGATGTCTTCCACCATCTTTTTGGCGTCGGCCAGCAGCATCATGGTCTGGTCCATGTAGAAGACATCATTATCAACACCTGAATAACCCACGCCGCCCATCGACCGTTTGACGAACATCACGGTCTTGGCCTTGTCCACGTCGAACACGGGCATGCCGTAGATCGGGCTGGACTTGTCGGTCTTGGCGGCGGGATTGACCACGTCATTGGCGCCGATGATGAAGGCAACATCGCACTGGCCGAACTCGGAATTGATGTCCTCCAGCTCGAATACCTCATCATAAGGCACATTGGCTTCGGCCAGCAAGACATTCATATGGCCCGGCATTCGTCCGGCAACCGGGTGAATGGCATATTTGACGCTGACGCCTTCCTTCTTGAGCACATCGGCCATTTCGCGCAGCGCGTGCTGAGCCTGAGAAACCGCCATGCCATAGCCGGGGATGATGATGACGCTTTCGGCTTCCTTCATCAGGAAGGCCGCGTCCTCGGCGCTGCCGCGCTTCCACGGACGCTGTTCCTTGGGCGCTCCGCCCGATGCTTCAGGCGCGGCGCCAAAGCCACCCGCAATCACCGAGATGAAGCTGCGGTTCATCGCCTTGCACATGATATAGGACAGGATGGCGCCCGAGGAACCGACCAGCGCCCCGGTGATAATCATCGCGCTATTATGCAGCGTGAAGCCCATCGCGGCCGCCGCCCAGCCCGAATACGAGTTGAGCATCGAGACCACCACCGGCATATCCGCCCCGCCGATCGGAATGATCAGCAGGAAACCGATGATGAAGGCCAGCAGCGTAATCACGCCGATCACCCATAGCGACTGATCCATCGTGAAATAGCCGACAAGGCAAAGGATCGCGATGATCGTGCCAAGGTTGATGACATGGCGCCCCGGCAGCATGATCGGCGAACCCGACATCTTGCCCGCCAGTTTGAGGAAGGCGATGATCGAACCGCTGAACGTGATGGCGCCGATGGCGATGCCAAGGCCCATTTCGATGCAGGATTGGGCGTGGATGTGCAGAGCGGTGGCCTCGGGAACAAGCTGAGCACCCGCCACCGCATTGAGCATGTTTTCGAGCGGGATGGCTTCCGCAATCCCGAAAGCCTGCGGATTGAGATAGGCCGCCCAGCCCACCAGCACAGCCGCCATGCCGACCAGCGAGTGAAACGCCGCCACTAATTGGGGCATCGCCGTCATGGCAATGCGCCGTGCGATGACAAAACCGATGCCGCCGCCGATGGCGATGGCGGCCAAGATCAGGCCGAAGCTGCCGCTATCAAATGCAGTCGGAGCACTTGGATCGCCATCGAGACTAAGAGAAATACGTGGTACATGCGTCACCAACGTCGTGGCCACCGCAATCGTCATGCCGATTATGCCATAGCGGTTGCCAGCCCGGCTGGTGGCAGGGCTGGACAGCCCGCGCAAAGCCAAAATGAACAGCACGCCCGACACCAGATAAGCAAACATTGCCCATGACGGCGTTGCCGCATGTTCGACAGCGCCCGCCGCGCCCGCGCTAAGAAGCTGGAGAACCATCACTTCTTCTCCTTCTTCTTATACATGGCCAACATGCGCGCCGTAACCGCAAAGCCGCCAAAGATATTGACCGAAGCCAGCACCACCGCGCCCAGCCCCAGCCACTTCGACACGCCACCCGCAGCGCCCAGCCCAGAGGCCGCCGCCGCGATCAACGCGCCCACCACGATGACCGAGGAGATCGCATTCGTCACCGCCATCAAGGGCGTGTGCAGCGCAGGCGTGACCGACCACACCACATAATAGCCGACGAAACACGCCAGCACGAAGATCGACAGGATCGAGATAAAGTCCATTACGCCCTCCCCTCAGAGCAGTCGCGGATTGACGACCTGGCCGCCTTGCGTCAGCCGGATCGCATTGCCGATTTCCTCGTCCAGAACAGGCTTGCCCTGCTCCTTGTCCCAAAAGGCCGAGAGGAAGTTGTAGAGATTGCGCGCAAACAGAGCCGAGGCATCTGCCGCCAAATGCGCGGGCGTATTGGAATAACCGATGATCCGGACGCCGTGCCGCTCCACGATCTGATCGGGAACCGAACCTTCGACATTGCCGCCCTGCGCCACGGCAAGGTCGAAAATGACGCTGCCCGGCTTCATCGTGGCGATCTGCGCATCGGAAATCAGGCGCGGCGCCGCCCGTCCGGGGATAAGCGCCGTGGTGATGACGATGTCCTGCTTGGCGATATGGCTGGAGACCAGTTCGGCCTGCGCCGCCTGATATTCCGGGCTCATTTCGGTGGCATAGCCGCCCGCGCCCTCGCCCTCGATGCCCGCGACATTTTCCACGAAGATCGGCTTGGCGCCTAGTGATTGGATCTGCTCCTTGGTCGCGCTGCGCACGTCGGTGGCCGAGACCTGCGCGCCCAGACGCCGCGCGGTGGCGATGGCCTGAAGCCCCGCCACGCCCACGCCCATGATGAACGCCTTGGCCGCCGAGATCGTGCCCGCCGCCGTCATCATCATCGGAAAGGCTCGGCCATAAACGCCCGCAGCATCAATCACGGCCTTATACCCCGCCAGATTGCTTTGCGAGGAAAGGATGTCCATCGACTGCGCACGCGTGATACGCGGCATGAATTCCATCGCCAGCGCCTCAACCCCGGCCGCCGCATAGGCATCAACCCGCCCGCGCTGACCAAAAGGATCAAGCCCCGCCGCAACCCACACGCCCGGCTTCGCGCCCGAGAGCAGGCCTACATCCGGCCCCTGAACCCCCAGCACAATATCCGCACCCGCCACCACCGAGGCCGCATCGCCCATGATTGCGCCCACCGCGGCATAATCGGCATCGGCAATCGAGGCGGCATGTCCCGCCCCGTTTTCCACCGCCACAATCGCACCAAGGTTTGTGAATTTCTTCACCGTTTCCGGCGTCACGCAGACGCGCGTTTCCCCCGCCGCTCTTTCCTTAAGAGCGGCGATGCGCAATTTATCCGTCATTCCAGACCTTTCAGCGGGAGATGAGATAGACGACGAAAGCGGCCACGATGGCGATGACCGGGGTGCTGACCTTGATCAGGCGAATGAAACCCTCATAGGTTTGCCGCGCGGCGGTAATATCCTGAGTGTGAGTCATTGATTTTTCCCCTGTCCCATTAAATTCTTGGCCAATTCTTATCATCCTGAGACGTCAGCACAAGATAAAACATGATCCGCGGCAAAACATAAATTGCACCATAGGTTAAATTTCATTTTCGCCACCATGGTTGACGCGCGGCCCGAAAAATCCGGATGCCGGCCGGGTCAGGTTTAAGCAGGTCTTTACCCAATTTGGCTAAATTCAGCCTCTATGACGACAGACCGCGCAAATATGGCAGAGACCGAACAGCGCCTGCTGATGCTGATCGACGATGAGCCGGCCCAGAGCCGCCTGATCACCGCGCTGGCCGCGCGTGAGGGCTGGCGGACGCTGGTGGTGGGCGATGCCGAAACGGCCGTGGCCATGCTGGGCACGCGGCAGGGCATGCAATTGGGCGCGGTGATCCTTGATCAATGGGTGCCGGGCGATGAAGCCTGCTCGCTGATCGCCGATCTGCGCAGCCGCCGCCCCGCCCTGCCGATCCTGATGCTGACAACCTCGGCCTCGCCGCTGCTGGCGGTTGAAGCGATGCGCGCGGGCGCAACCGATTACCTCATCAAGCCCATCGCGCCCGACCGGCTGATGAGCGCCCTGCGCAACGCCACCACGCGCGAAACGCCGCGCGATGAATTGCAGCCGTTGACCGAAAAGATGAACGGTCCGGCCGATTTTGAATCGATGATTGGTGCAGCTCCGGCCTTCCGCACGGCGCTTGCCATCGCCGCCAAATCCGCGCGCGGTCAGGGCCATCTGCTGATCGAGGGCGAGAGCGGCACCGGCAAGGAAATGCTGGTGCGCGCCATCCACGCCGCATCGCAGCGTGCCAAAATGCCGCTGCGCATCGTCAATGCGGGATCGACGCCGGGCAATTCCATCGAATCCGCTCTGTTCGGCCATGAAAAGGGCGCCTTTCCCGGCGCTTTCGACCGCCAGATGGGCGCGATCCAATATTGCGACGGCGCCACGCTGGTGATCGACGAAATCGACCGCCTGCCGATGGGCGTTCAGGAGCGGCTGGCCGAATATCTGACCACAGGATCATGCCGCCCGATCGGCGCGCGCCATGCCTTCCGGGTGGATGTGCGGCTGATCGCGGCGTCGAATTATCCGCTCAAGGATCTCATCGTCCATGGCGATTTCCTGCCCGAACTCCACGCCGCGATCTGCGCGACCACGGTGTCGCTGCCGCCGCTGCGCGCGCGGCTGGGCGATATTCCGGCGCTGGCGCGGCATTTTCTCGCCCGCATCGGCGAACAGCCGGGCCTGCGCGAACTGGGCATCACCGATGGCGCGCTGTCGCTGCTCTCGGCCTATGACTGGCCCGGCAACGTGCGCCAGCTTCAGGCCGTCCTATTCCGCGCCGCCGTCTTCTGCGATGGCGACGCGCTGACTGCCGACGATTTCCCCCAACTCTCCAGCATGATCTCCGCCGAGCCGATGAGCCCCAGCAATGGCGTGGCCCACGAAAGCGCGGGCGTGATGCTGTTTACCGCCGATGGCAATCTGCGCCCCCTGGAGGACATCGAGGCGGACGTGATCCGGCTGGCCATCGGGCATTACCGGGGCCGCATGACCGAAGTGGCGCGGCGGCTGGGGATCGGGCGTTCGACACTGTATCGAAAGTTGAGCGAGCTTGGGATTGGGGACGCGGCGTAAGGGCTTTCGGGTTTTTGCCTCCGGCGGGCAAAGGGTCTTGACCCTTTGCAATCCCCATATTGTCTTTGTTGCGCTATGGGATCAGCTTCGCGCAACCTTGCAGCGCCGCAGGCTTTAAAACCGCTTCGCGGATCGGCGCAGGCTGGCAAACCGAACGCCAAATAATGGGATTGCAAAGGGTCAAGACCCTTTGCCCGCCGGAGGCAAACCTTCTTACCCCCTCAATCCACCAACTGCCCAAAATCCGTCAAAGCCGCATCGCGCAAACCGCGCCACACATGCAGCGCCTGGACCGTCTGCGCCACATCATGCACGCGGATGACCTGCGCCCCGGCATCCATCATCCGTACGGCCAGCATCAGCGACCCGCCCAAACGCTTGTCGGCAGGAGCCTCATTGGACAAAGCCCCGATCATCCGTTTACGGCTGGCCCCAACCAACAGGGCGCAGCCCAGCGCATGAAACAGCGGCAGCGCGTTCATCAGCGCAAGGTTTTCCTGCAATGTCTTGCCAAAACCGATGCCGGGGTCGAGCAGGATGCGGCTCCGCGCCACGCCCGCCGCCTCGGCCGCATCGCGCCGGGCGCGCAGCCAGTCGAACACGTCCAGCACGACATCGCCGTAATGGCCATCCTCGTGGAGATCTTCACCCTTGCCCGGCGCATGCATGATGCAGACGGGCGCGCCGCAATGGGCGGCAAATTCCAGACTGCGCGGATCATGACGCAGGCCCGAGACATCGTTCCACAGATGCGCGCCTGCCGCCAGCGCCGCCTCGAACACGCCCACGCGGCGAGTGTCCACGCTGATCGCCGCGCCCGTGCGGGCCAACTTTTCGATCACCGGGACCACGCGCTCGATCTCGTCGCCCTCCCACACCGGGGGCGCTCCGGGGCGTGTGCTTTCGCCGCCAATGTCGATCATCGCCGCGCCCGCCTCCAGCATCGCGCTCGCATGGATCTTTGGCACATCCGGCCCGGAAATATTGCGGCCGCCGTCGGAAAAACTGTCCGGCGTGACGTTGAGGATGCCCATCACCTGCGGCTGATCCAGCCGCACCGTCCGCGCGCCCATCTGCAACGGCACGCGGGGGGCACGCAGCGCTTCCCATTGTTCCTCGGCCTCGCCCTGGATGACGCGGCCCGCCTCGGCCATGCCAAAGCGGGTGCGTTCGACCACCTTGCCGCCTTCGCGCCGGATCAGCGCGAAACGGCTGGCATAGGTCAGCCCGCCCGCCAGACGAAGAGCTTCGCCTTCCTCGGACTGGGGGCTGTCGGCAAGGGCGATCGGGCGCAGGTAAACAGTCATAGACCCGCGCTTAGACCCGATCAGTCCTCGTTTGCCAGCAGATAAAGCTGACGGATGGCGTCGAGAGGCTTCATCTGCCCCTCATGCTCGATGTTCCAGAAGGTCCAGCCGTTACAGCTGGGCGCGCCCTGCAATTGTGCGCCGCAGGAATGGATCGAGCCCTCGGTCTTGCCCGAAACCAGCGAGCCATCGGCGCGCACGGTTGCGGTGAAAGCCGGGCGGTTGCGCCCCTTCTTGCCGGTCAGCACGGTGCCGGGCTTGACCCAGCCGGTTTCGATCAACGTGCCGAAAGGAACCTTGGGCGCGGCGCGCTTGCTCTTCATCGTGCTGATGGCGGATTCATCGAGCGGCAGCGCCATCTCGATACGCTCCATGGCGGCATCGCGATAGTTCTGCTCACGCTCGCAACCGATCCATTCGCGGCCAAGGCGCTTGGCCACCGCCCCGGTGGTGCCGGTGCCAAAGAAGGGATCGAGCACCACATCGCCCTTGTTGGTCGTGGCCAGCATCACGCGATAGAGCAGGCTTTCGGGCTTCTGCGTCGGGTGGACCTTCGATCCGCCCTTCTTCAGACGCTCCGAACCATTGCAGATCGGCAGCACCCAGTCCGAACGCATCTGAAGTTCGTCATTGAGCGTCTTCATCGCGCGATAGTTGAACGTGTACTTCGCCTCCTCGCCCATGCTGCACCAGATCAGCGTCTCATGGGCATTGGTAAAGCGCGTGCCCTTGAAATTGGGCATCGGGTTCGACTTGCGCCACACAATGTCGTTCAGGATCCAGAAGCCCATATCCTGAAGGATCGCGCCAACGCGAAAGATGTTGTGGTACGAACCGATCACCCAGAGCGAGCCATTGGGCTTCAAAACGCGGCGAGCTTCGGCCAGCCAGGCGCGGGTGAAACGGTCATAGGTGCCAAAGCTGTCGAACTTGTCCCAATCATTGGTGACGGCATCGACATGGCTGCCATCGGGGCGGGCCAGATCGCCGCCGAGCTGGAGGTTATACGGCGGATCGGCAAACACCATATCGACGCTGGCCGTGGGGATCGAGCGCATCGCCTCGATGCAGTCGCCATCCAGAATGCGGCCCAGCGGCAGTTCGCTGCGCGGGGTTTCGACCGGCTTGAGGACAAGATCCTTCCTGATGCGGCTGGCCAGTTTGCGCGGCGCCGGGGTGGAGCGGGTGCGCTCCTTGAGAAGGACAGTGCCCATGAGGATTCCTGTGAATAAGTGCGTTGAACGGCCCCCTCAATGAGTCATTCGCAGACTCACGTCAAGGCCCGACTCGTGGAGTCAGCACGAGTCGCGATGGTAACACCGAGTCAAGGACAGGAGAACAGAAAGAGTCTGACACAAGGGATAGAGTCAGGCGCGACTCGGCAGACTCAACATCTAGTGGCGTGACAATCGGGACTCAGGGGGCGATTTTTTACAAAAGGGACAATTGCGCGACTGGCGCGAAAGTCCGCCGATGATGCTCGCAAGGCCCATGTTCGCGCAAACCCGCCAGATGCTGCGCCGTGCCATATCCGGCATTGCGCTCCCACCCATAATGGGGGTGCGCCAGCGCCAGTTCGCGCATCACGCGGTCGCGGTGTTCCTTGGCGATGATGCTGGCAGCAGAGATCGCCGCCTCTGTGGCATCGCCCCCCACAATCGCCCGCGCGGCCCAGCACCAGTCGCCCACGCGCCCCTGCGGCGTCTTGTTGCCGTCGATCAGCACCATCGCGGGTTCACCCACCTTGGCCACCAGCGCGCCGACCGCCCGCGTCATGGCCAGCATCGTGGCGGCAAAGATGTTGATCCGGTCGATCTCGTCGGCCTCGACCACGCCGATGGCCCAATGCGCCTCGGCCATGATCCGCGCCTCCAACGCCGCACGCCGCTTGGCCGACAATTTCTTGCTGTCGGCCAACCCCTCGATCGCACTGTCGCAAAGCCACACCGCGCCCGCCACCACAGGCCCCGCCAAGGGGCCGCGCCCCGCTTCATCCACGCCAAAGATCATGACGCCCCGATTGCCGCCCCAGCAGCCCGCCCGCAAGCATTTCCTTGCATAGCTTGCTTGCATCTGGCGCCCCCCTGCCCTAACGCGCCCGGCATTATGGCTATCGAACCCTCGCTCATTCCGCTGGACAATGTTGACCCCTCGCTGGTCGAGGAATTGCTCGATCGCGCGTTTGAGCCGGAACGACGCGGGCGCACCGCCTATAAGGTGCGCGGCGATGCCGAATGGCTGCCCGCCCTGTCCTTTGCCGCAGTGGACGAGGAACAGCATGTGGTCGGCTCGATCCAGTGCTGGCCGGTGGCGCTGACCGATCCCGATGGCCGCCGCCATCCGATGGTCATGGTCGGCCCCGTCGCCGTCCTGCCCGAGGCGCAGGGGCGCGGCTTTGGCAAGGCGCTGGTCACGGCCGCCATTTCGGCGATGAACCCCAAGGCGCCCTTGCCCATGGTGATGATCGGCGATCCGGAATATTACGGCCGCTTCTGGGGCTTTACCAATGCGCCCACGGGGGAATGGGATCTGCCCGGACCGTTTGAACAGCGCCGCCTGCTGGTGCGCTGCGACAATACCGCCATCCTGCCGCAAAAGGGCATGCTGGGCCCTTGGGGCTAAACAGAATTAGGGCAGGCGAAGCACTGGCGCACAGCGCCCGCCTGCCCCATATTGCCGCCATGCCCTATACGCCCCCTCCCGATCTTGCCGCGCTCTCGCTTGAGGACATCGCCCGCATGGTGGCCGAGCGCCGCCTGCCCCCGGTCGATCAATGGCATCCGGCCGAGGAACTCGACAGCCAGATGGAGATCCGCGCCGACGGATCATGGTGGCATCAGGGCGGGCCGATCACCCGCCCGGCCATGGTGCGCGCCTTCTCCACGCTTCTGATGCGCGACGATGCGGGCCAGCACTGGCTGGTGACGCCGCAGGATCGCCAGAGGATCGCGGTGGTCGATGCCGCCTTTGTCGCGGTGGATGTGGCGCGGATTGACGGGGCGCTGGTGTTTCGGCTCAACACCGATGACACGGTGGTGGCCGGCCCGGACCATCCCCTGATCGCGCGGGGCGATGCGGAAACGCCCGCGATCTATCTGGCCGTGCGTCATGGCTGTCTGGCCCGGATCAACCGCTCCACTTGGGGACAATTGGTGGATATGGCGCTGGAAAAAGCGGGGATGGATGGGGGTACAGACGGTGGACTGTCTGTGGATAGTTTGGGGATAAGTTTCCCCCTTACGCCTCAATGAGCAATCTGCGGTACAAGCTGGAGCGGCTGTATCACACCGGGATGGCGGGGCCTGTCCCTGCGCTGTTTCCCGACCCGCGCACGGCGGGCATCGAGGAATTCAAACCCGCCGCCGTGCTGATCGCCGTGACCGAGCGGGCCGCGCCCGGCGTGCTGATGATCCACCGCCCCGGCACAATGCGCGCCCATGCCGGACAGGTTGCCTTGCCAGGCGGGCGGCTCGATCCGGGCGAAACCGACATAGACGCCGCCGTGCGCGAGGCACAGGAGGAGTTGGGCATTGACCCGCGCCATGTCGATGTGATCGGCCCGCTCGATGTGTTCCTGACCGGATCGGGCTATGCGGTGACGCCGGTGCTGGCGCTGATCCCGCCCGATCTGCCGCTGGTGCCCAACCCGGACGAGGTTGCCGAATGGTTCGAGGCCCCCTTCGGCTTTGTCATGGACCCGGCCAACCATCAGCGCCGCGCCATCGAATGGGAGGGCAAGACCCGCCATCTGGTCGAAATTCCATGGAACGGGCATCGCATCTGGGGCATCACCGGGGCCATTCTCGCCAATCTTTCCAAACGCCTGAACTGGCCAAATGACTGAACAGCACGGTATGACGGAATTTCTGAAACGCGAAGGCTGGCTGGTCCGGCCGGACCTGGCCGAACTGGTGGCGGCGGTCGGCCCCTTGCGCTGGGTGGGCGGAGCCGTGCGCGATACGCTGCTGGGCCTGGCGGTCAAGGATATGGATGCGGCCACGCCCCTGTTGCCCGAAGAGGTGATTGCGCGGTGCAAGGCCGCAGGCATCCGCACAGTTCCGACCGGCATAGAGCATGGCACCGTGACCGCGCTGACCGAAGGCGGGCCGGTGGAGATCACCACACTGCGCCATGATGTGTCGACCGACGGGCGGCGCGCGACCGTGGCCTTTGCGCAGGACTGGCGCGACGATGCGGCGCGCCGCGATTTCACGATCAACGCGCTCTATGTCGATCCCGCCACGGGCGAAGTGTTCGATTATTTCGGAGGGCTGGCGGATCTGGCGGCGCGGCGGGTGCGCTTCATCGGCGATGCGGCCCAGCGCATCCGTGAGGACCACCTGCGTATCCTGCGCTATTTCCGTTTTCAGGCCCGCTTTGGCCTGACCCCCGATCCGGAGGCCGAACAGGCCTGCGCCGCGCTGGCCGCCACGCTCAAGGGCCTGTCGCGCGAGCGGATCGGGATGGAGATGATGAACCTGCTGGGCCTGCCCGATCCGGCGCCCACTGTGGCGCGGATGGCGGAGCTGGGCGTGCTGGCGGTGGTTTTGCCCGAGGCTTGCGTAGAGGCGCTTGCCGATCTGGTCGCGCAGGAGCGGGCGCAGGGTGTGGCGCCCGATGCGGTGCGGCGGCTGGCGGCGCTGCTGCCTGCGCAGAGCGGATTGGCCGAACAGGTCGCCTCGCGCTTTCGCCTGTCGGGGGCGCAGAAGAAGCGCCTTTCCCAAGCCGCCGCGCGCGGCAAGGATACAGGTGATGCGCGCGCCATGGCCTATGCGCTGGGCATGGAGGGGGCGATGGATCGCCTGCTGCTGACCGGAGGATCGATTGCGCCTTTGGGCGGCTGGACCATCCCGGTTTTCCCCCTAAAAGGCGGCGATATCGTCGCGCGCGGCGTTGCTGCCGGGCCGCGTATCGCCCATATTCTCCGCTCGGTCGAAGGGCGGTGGGTGGCCGAAGGGTTCCCCGATGCCGCCCGCGTCGAGGCGTTGTTGAACGAGGCCCTGTTGAACGAGGCCCCTTGAGGAGAGATTATGACCGCCGCCAAAACAGGCGCTCATGCAGATAAGGCCGGCGCGGCGCTCGATCGGTTGATCGAGGCAGGTTCGGCCCTATGGGCGCAGGCGGTCCAACTGGTGATGACCCAGCCGGTGCTGGGCTGGGCGCTGGTTTGCGCGGGTCTGTTGATCTTCGGCAATCTGATCCGCTACCGGCTGCCGATGCTGGGCGGGTTGCTGCGGTTTTTCGGCAATCTGGGGCTGATTGTGGCCCTGATCGTGGCGCTGATGGGGGTGGTCGACCTGCGCCGCTTTGGCATCACCTCCGCCCTGCCCGATGCGATCACGCGCCATTTGCCCAAGGGCGAGGAGCCGCAAGTGGTCGAGGGCAAGGTGACGCGCGTGCCTCTGGCCGATGACGGGCATTTCTGGGTGCGGGCCTCGATAGACGGGACGCCTCGGCGGTTTCTGGTCGATACGGGCGCTACGCTGACCACCATCTCGCCCGAAACGGCGCAGGAGGCAGGACTGCATATCGCGCGCGATGGGCCCAAGATCGAATTGCGCACCGCCAATGGCAACGCCACCGGGCGCATCGTGCTGATCCATGAATTGAAAATCGGCAATGCCGTGGCCCGCAATATCGAGGCGGTGGTCGCCCCCGGCCTTGGCGAAACCAATGTGCTGGGCATGAATTTCCTGACCCGGCTCAAGGGCTGGCGGGTCGAGGGGCGCGTGATGGTGCTGGAGCCGCATCATCCGGCAAAAACCGATCCGTCCCAAGCTGGCACGGACGAGGTTGGTTAACACAATTGCCGCGCGCGGGGGCGGTGGGAATAGTGGCGCATCATCCGATTGTTTCGAGAGCCTTGCGCGATGCCCCTGTTCGACCTCCTGCTGGAATTGCCCAACCATCTGGTGCTGGCCTCGGCCTTTGGCTTTATGGCGCTGTTGCTGGTGGGCGGGATCATCCGGGCCGAGGCCAGCGGCGCGCTGGGCGCCACGATCCGCATGGTGGGCAGCGCGGGGCTGACGGTGGCCTTTGGCATTACGCTGGTGCAACTGGGCGGGGCGTTTATCGGCGTGCCGCTGGTGGCGGGGGTAGCCATGGCGGCGCAGGCTTCGGCGCCGGTCCTGCGCGGGGGCGAAACCCGCGTGCCGCTGAGCGAGGATGGGCACTACTGGGTGGACGCCGCCGTCAACGGCACGCCGCAGCGCTTCCTGATCGACACCGGCGCGACCTATACCACCCTGTCCTCCGAAGTGGCGCGCGAGGCGATGGTCGAGCCGGGCGCGCATTCGGGTCAGGTCAACCTGCACACCGCCAATGGCGATACGCCCGCCAGAATGGCGCAGATCGACAGTCTTGACGTCGGTTCGATCCACGCCGCCGACATGACCACCATCATCGCCCCAGCCATCGGCACGACCAATGTGCTGGGGATGAATTTCCTCTCATCCCTCGAAGGATGGCGGGTTGAGGGCAAGGTGATGATCCTTACCCCCAAGAGTTCCGATCAGCTCTGAAACTTGTTGTCGCGGGGGAAGCCTTGCGGCGCGAAACTACCCGCCGCGCCGCGCGCCACGCGCCATTGACGCAGGTCCTTTTCCACCCGCGTCCGGCCCGTCTCGCCGCCCATCGTCCAGCTTAGCCCGTCCTCAAACTTCAGTGTGATGATGTCGGACAGGCCGCCGTCGCGGTAACGCTGCAGCGTCACGCCCTGCCCCTTGGCCAGCACCGGCACCTCGACCAGGCCGAAGATGACGATGCGGCGGTTTTCCCCGATCACCGCCACGTAATCATGCTCGGGCGGGATTTCGCGCACCACCATCAGCTTGACGCCATCCTTGACCGTCATCACCGCCCGGCCCTTGCGGGTTTCGGCCAGCAATTCATCCGCCTCGGCGGCAAAGCCGCGCCCGGTGTTGGCCGCCAGCAGCAATTGCGCCTTGGGATGATAGACGATCATGGCCACGATATGCGCGTCGGCATCAATATCGACCATGGAGCGCAGCGGCTCGCCAAAACCGCGCGCGCCGGGCAATTTGTCGCAGCCCAGCGTGTAAAAGCGCCCATTGTCGCAGGCGATCAGCAGCTTGTCGGTGGTCTGCGCATGAAGCACAAAGGCCGGGCCGTCGCCTTCCTTGAACTTGTATTCCTTGTCCAGCGGCTCATGCCCGCTGGCCGCGCGGATCCAGCCGCGCGCGGAAAGGATCACCGTGAGCGGCGCCTTTTCGATCATCGCGTCCATGCTGAATTCGCGGGTGGGCGCGGCTTCCTCGATGGTGGTGCGGCGGCGGCCCAGTGCTGTGGTTTCCGCATAATCCTTGCGTAGCGCGGTAATGTCGCGCTTCAACCTTGTACGCTGGCGGGCGGGGTTTTCCAGCAGCTTCTGCAGCTCGTCCTGCTCTTTGAGCAGATCGTCACGCTCGCCGCGCAGCTCCATTTCCTCCAGCTTGCGCAAGGAGCGCAAGCGCATGTTGAGGATGGCTTCGGCCTGCCGGTCGGTCAGGTTGAATTCGGCCATCATCACCGGCTTTGGCTCATCCTCGGTGCGGATGATCTCGATCACCCGGTCAAGGTTGAGATAGGCGATGATATAGCCTTCGACCAGTTCGAGCCGGTTGGCGATCTTGTCCAGCCGGTGGCGCGCGCGGCGTTGCAGGATGTCGATCTGCGAGACGATCCATTGCAGCAGCAAGGGCTTGAGCCCCAGCACGCCCGGCGTGCGCTGCGCATCCAGAACGTTGAGGTTCAGGCTGAACCGGCTTTCCAGTTCGGAGAGCTTATAAACGCTTTCCTTGAGCAGGTCGGGATCGACATTGCGGCTCTTGGGCACCAGCACGATGCGGATCTGGGTGTCCGATTCGTCGCGCACATCCTCAAGGATCGGCAATTTCTTGTCCGCGATCAGACCCGCAAGCTGCTCGATCAGCTTGCCCTTCTGGACCATGTAGGGAATTTCCGAGATGACCAGTTGCCATTGGCCGCTGCCCAGCTTTTCGATGCCGGTGGGTTCCCATTGGCCCGCCTCGTCGCGCCCTGTCGAGAAACGCGCGCGCACCCGGATCGAGCCCTTGCCATTGGCATAGGCATGGGAAATCGCCGCCGGACTGTCGACCACGATGCCGCCTGTGGGGAAATCGGGGCCGTGGAACACCTTCATCAGATCGGCATGTTCGGCCTGCGGATTCTCGATCAGCAACAGCGTGACGTCGAGGATTTCCGCGACATTGTGGCTGGGAATGCTGGTGGCCATGCCCACCGCGATGCCCGTCGCGCCATTGGCCAACAGGTTGGGGAACAGGCCGGGGAAGATCTCCGGCTCCTCATCCTCGCCATTATAGGTCGGGATAAAATTGACCGTGCCTTCTTCAAGGCCCGCCATCAATTGCATTGCCGTCTTGGTCAGCCGCGCCTCGGTGTAGCGATAGGCTGCGGCATTGTCGCCGTCGACATTGCCGAAATTGCCCTGCCCCTCGACCAACGGATAGCGCAGCGAGAAATCCTGAGCCAGACGCACCATCGCGTCATAGACGCTGGCGTCGCCATGCGGATGGTATTTACCGATGACATCGCCCACCACGCGGGCCGATTTCTTGAACGCCTGCGCCGGGTCCAGCTTCAACTGGCGCATGGCCCAGAGCAGGCGGCGATGGACCGGCTTCAGTCCATCGCGCAGATCGGGCAGCGAACGCGCCGTGATAGTGGAGAGCGCATAGACCAGATACCGCTCGGACAAAGCGGCGTCGAAAGGCGCATCGATGATGGCGTCAAACGGATCGGGTTCGGTGATGTCGCTGGGCATATCGCACCTTCCCTAACAGGCCGACGCGCATATCCCAAGTATTACCCGCGCTGCATATCCCGGCTTTCACCCGGAATTTTTACGGTCAGGCCATCCAGATCGGGTTCGATGGTGATCTGGCATGACAAACGACTGGTAGCGGCGACGCCTGCGGCCAGATCGAGCATATCCTCTTCATCGGCGCTGGCCGGTTTGAGGCGCGAAAACCAATCGGGAGAGATCAGCACATGACAGGTCGAGCAGGCCATCTGGCCCTCGCATGTCCCTTCCAGAGGCATGCCTGCGGCCTGCGCCACTTCGAGCAGACGCTGACCTGCACTGGCCTGCGCTTCCACACGTTGCCCCCCGGCGGTGATGAATTGCACCTTGATCACTATTCTTCGACCCCTATCCGACTTGTGCGGCCGCCCTATTGGGCATCGGCTGCGGCATCGATTCGCTTCAAGGCCTCGGCAAACTCTCCGCTTTGCGTATAGCGCCCGAAACCGAGGCGGATAGAATTTTTTGCCTGTTTCGCCGAAAGTCCCAAGGCGGTCAGCACATGGCTGGGCCGCCCGGAACCGCTGGCGCAGGCTGACCCTGCGGAAAAGGCAATGTCGCGGCAATCGCTCATCAAACGCGCGACATCAAGGCCATCGCGCCGGATATTGAGATTGCCATGCCAGCGCGCCGCCTCGCTGCCATTCAAGGTCCAATGGGGCAGGATGGCGCGGGCAATTTGCCACAGCGCCTCCACATGTTCCCCATCCTTTATCCACAGATCCTTGCACAGGGCAGCCGCCACACCAAATCCAGCGCAAAGCGCGGGGCTGAGCGTGCCGGAACGTATGCCGCCCTCCTGCCCCCCGCCATGGATCAGCGGGTTCAACGACACCCCATCGCGGGTCCAGAGCGCGCCGATCCCCTTGGGGCCATAGATCTTATGCGCGGAAATGGCGACCATATCGGCACCCTCAGGCGCGGCCATCTTGCCCGCCCCCTGCACCGCATCGCACAGGAACAGCGCGCCAGCCTCATGCGCCCGCGCCGCCAAAGCGGCCACGGGCTGCACCGTGCCGATCTCATTGTTCACCTGCATCACGGCCACCAGATCGGTCCCGGGCGCGACCTCCGCATCCGCCGCCACCAGCCCCTCGGCCGACACCGGCAGCACATCGACCACCGCCCCGCAGGCCCTTGCCGTATCCAGCACGGCGGCATGTTCGATGGCCGAAACCGCGATGCGGCGAGGGCGCAGGCCCTGAATGGCCAGATTGATCGCCTCGGTCGCCCCGCCGGTAAAGGTCACGCGCCCACCCGGGGGCAGGATGCCCGCGACAGACTCGCGCGCCACCGCAACCGCCGCCGCCGCCGCGCGGCCGGGGCGATGCGGGCTGTGCGGATTGGCGAAACCGGCCCCCAGCCAGTAGAGCATCGCCTCACGCGCCTCGGGGGCCAGCGGCGTCGTGGCCTGATAATCGAGGTAGATCACCGGCGAAGCCCGCACAAAACCTTGAGCAGCGCGGCCAGATCATCGCGCGTCGTCTCGCGCCCGATGGAAACGCGGAACACTTCCCGCGCCTCCTCCTCGCTGCGCCCCATGGCCAGAATGACCGGGCTGGGCTTGAGGCTGCCGCTGGAACAGGCCGAACCGGCGGAAATGGCGATGCCCGCCATATCGGCGCGGATCAGCACCGTGGTCGCGTTCACGCCGGGCAGGCGATAGGCGCCGATCGTGGCGATGCGCTCGGCCCCCTCGCCGATCACCTCGCCGCCCATAGCGCGGATCTCATCCTCAAACCATCCGCGCAGCACCGCCGCCGACAGCAGCCATGAACGATCCGCTTCAAGAGCCGTCGCCAAGCCCATGATATAGGGCAGGTTTTCCGTCCCCGCACGATAGCCGCGCTCCTGCCCCCCGCTGGGCTGGATCAGGCCAAAGTTGCGCACCAGCAGCGCGCCGACGCCCGGAGGCGCCCCGACCTTATGCCCGGCAATCGCGATCATATCGGCATCGGGCAGCGACAATTTCCCCGCCCCTTGCGCGCAATCGGCCAGCCACACCGCGCCCTTCGCCCGGATCGCCTCGCCAAGGGCAGGCTGGATCACGCCGGTTTCATTGTTCACCTGCTGCACCGCGATCAGATCGACTGAGGGCAGCGCGCCCGGATCAACCCGGCCAAGGCGATCCACCGGGATCACTGTATCGCGCTCGACAAGCCGGGAGACGGCGGGATGCTCGACGCTGCTGGCCGCGCGGCGCAGCGCCTGAGCGCGGGTATAGCCGATAGCCAGCGCCTCGGTCGCTCCGCCGGTAAAGATCACCTCGCCCGGCCAGTTCAGCGCCTGTTTCACCCTTTCGCGCGCCGCCTCCAGTTGCGACCGCGCGGTGCGGCCCGATCCGTGCTGGCTCGACGGATTGGCCCATTCGCGCAGGCCTTCGCCGATCGCATCGCGCACCTGAGGCAGGATCGGCGTGGTGGCGGCATGGTCGAGATAGATCGTGGACTTGGGCATTATCGAAGCTCTTTTACCGCGCGTTGTCTGAAAACATTGCTTTCGCTTGATGGCTTTCTATATAGCGCATCGCTTCCAATCACAGTCCCTGCCGCAGATTTTGCGCTAGATTTGCGTATTTGCCGCCGGTTCTGTCCACACGATCAGGGATTTGATACATGCCCGCAGTGATCTTTCCCGGCCCCGAAGGCCGCCTCGAAGGCCGCTTTCAGCCCGGCTCGCGCCCGCGCGCGCCCGTGGCGATGATCCTCCACCCGCACCCGCAGGCCGGCGGCACGATGAATGACCGCGTGACGCAGGCTATGTATAAAACCTTTGTCGCGCGCGGGTTCGCCACGCTGCGCTTCAATTTCCGCGGGGTTGGCCGTTCGCAGGGCAGCTTTGACAATGGCATCGGCGAATTGTCGGATGCGGCTGCCGCGCTCGACTGGGTGCAGTCGATCCACCCGGAATCCAGCACGACCTGGGTGGCCGGTTACAGCTTTGGCGCGCTGATCGCGATGCAGCTCTTGATGCGCCGCCCGGAAATCCGGGGCTTCATCAGCGTGTCGCCGCCCGCCAACATGTATGATTTCAGCTTTCTGGCCCCTTGCCCGGCCAGCGGCATCATTGTGCAGGGCGCGGCCGACACGGTTGTCACGCCCAATTCGGTGCAGAAGCTGGTGGATAAGCTGCGCACGCAAAAGCACATCACGATCCACCACGACGAAGTGCCCCGCGCCAACCATTTCTATGAGAACGAACTCGACGAGATGATGCGCGCGGTCGACAATTACCTCGACATGCGGCTTTCGCCGGATTGCCCGATCCGCTGATCGGATTTGGCTGCCTAAAACGCCCGATCCGCTGATCGGGCGTCAGGCTCCCGTCATGGTTTTCCTGAAAGCGCGGCGGGAGGCGGCAGGCTCCAGATCGCAACATTGGCGCCCAGAATCACCGCCAGCACGATCATCAGAATCGCCTGTTTGCGCACCCCGCGCCGCCATAGGGCGCCCGAGCCGATCACCAGCAGGATCACGGCCAGCACAGCCATCGAAAGCGCCGTACTCAACATCGTTCAGGACCGCCCGAACAGGCCCTTGGCCATCCCCAGCACATCGTGGAGCGCGCTGCCATCGCCATCGCGGTCAAGGAAGCTGTTGATGGACGAGAGGATCTGCGGGTTGTTCTGCAGGATCTGCGAGACCTGCCCCAGTCCTTCAACGCCGCCCAGCGCGCCCACCACCTGATTGAGCGTATCGGGGGCGATACCGGTCTGCGCGGCGGCGGTTTCCACCGTGTCGCCTTCCTGCGCATGGGCCTGACCCAGCGCGGTGATCGCGTTTTGCGCGGTGGCGGGGTCAATGCCCACCTTGGCCGCGATGGCCGCCACATCGACGTTACCCGACAATTGCCCCAGCAGGGAATCAAGCAAGCTCATCGTTTCACCCTCCGATTGGTTAACCGAATGCATGACACGGGTTTATGACGGGGCCAAGCAAAAGGCGCCGGTGACATAGCCACCGGCGCCCCTCCTCTCACCAATCTTCCGTGGTGTATGCGCGAAACCGAAATTATCGCCGGACGGGCCGCGACAGAACGCACCGACCCGACAGGCCAGAGCGATCCACGTTTCCATCAAACAGCTTGGTCAAAACCGAACACTCCGCAAGAAGGGCCAACAGGCCGCAACAACAAACGGTCGATTCAAGAATGCCCCCTCGCAATAATCGCCGTGCCGGAAGGCCCCCTTTGTCAATTACATACGAATTGACGAGAGAATTCATAGACCAGCCCCCACACTACGTCAAATGGCAGATTGCAATTCCTCCTATTTTCCTACGTTTGATGTAAACCTGTCACGCTTGCGCCCGGTCCCGCCACAGGCTACCGCTCAGCCTTGGTTCAGCCGCGCCATGCAGGTCGCTATGTCGATGAGCAACAACGAGAAAGCCGCATCTTCTGCCACGCCGCGCCACACGATCGCGCTGGTGGATGATGACCGCAATATTTTAACCAGCGTTTCCATAGGCTTGCAGGCCGAAGGCTTTACCACGCGCGTCTATGCCGATGGTGCCAGCGCCTTGAAAGCCTGCCTTGAAAATCCGCCCGATCTGGCGATTTTCGATATCAAGATGCCGCGTATGGACGGGCTGGAACTGTTGCAGCGATTGCGCGAAAAATCCGCGCTGCCGGTGATTTTCCTGACCAGCAAGGATGAGGAGCCCGACGAGGCGCTGGGCCTTGCCATGGGCGCGGATGATTATATCACCAAGCCCTTCAGCCAGCGGCTGTTGGTGGCGCGAATCCGCGCGATTCTGCGCCGGGTCGAGGTGGCCCGCGCCGATGCCGCCGAACCTGCGCAGGATGACACGCCCACCCCCGATCTGGTGCATCGCGGCCGGTTGAGCATGGACCCGGCCCGCCATGAGGTGCGCTGGGATGACCGGCCCGTCTCGCTGACCGTGACCGAATTTCTGATCCTCGAAACGCTGGCCCAGCGCCCCGGCGTCATCAAGAGCCGCAACCAGTTGATGGATTGCGCCTATAATGATGACACCTATGTCGATGATCGCACTATCGATTCGCACATCAAGCGCCTGCGCCGCAAATTCCGTCAGGTGGACCCGACATTTTCGGCCATCGAAACGCTGTATGGCGCAGGCTATTCCTTCAGCGAGGGCGGATGAACGCGGCGGAAATGCCCCCGCGCCGCCCGGCCCATGCGCGCGGCGGTCCATGGCGCGGCGTTTCGCTGACCACGCGCATTCTGGCGGTCAATGTGATCGTGCTGGCGCTGATCGCTTTCAGCCTGCTCTATATCGATTCCTATCGCCGCGAGGTGCTGGGCGAACGCTTCAAACGCGCCAGCGGCGAGGCCGAGATCGCCGCCGAGGCGCTGGCGCAGGCATCGGGCGATACGCGCGCGCAGGTGCTGACCACGATTGGCCGCCGTCATGCGCTGCGCCTGCGCCTCTATCGTGCCGACGGGTCGCTGGAGGCCGACAGCTTCCTGCTGGCCCCGCCATCGTTCCATCTGGCCGATCCGGCCACCCAGCCGTGGTATATGCAATCGGCGCGCCTGCTCGACCGGGGCATGGACGCCATTCTGGGCGCGCCCGAGGTCCCCGCCTATGTCGAGCCGCCCGCCCCCACCCACGCCAATGACTGGCCCGAGGTGATCGAGGCGCGCCGATCGGGTCAGACCGCCGTGCGCGAACATTATGCCCCGGACCGCACGCCCATCATCAACGCCGCCACGCCGGTCGGGCGGCGCGGACAGGTGCTGCTGGTCCAGCAGAACGCCCGCGATGTGACGCAAAGCGTGCGCGATGCGCGTCAGACGCTGGCGATTGTCGTGGCGATTGCTTTGCTGCTCACGGTCTATCTCTCGCTGTTTCTGGCCCGCACGATTGTGCAGCCGCTGCGCCTGCTAGTGCGCGCCTCGGTCCGGGTGCGGCTAGGGCGCGACCGAACGGTGGTGGTGCCGCGCCTGCCGGATCGCGGGGATGAGATCGGGCTGCTGGCGCGCGCGCTTTCAGACATGACCGAGGCGCTGCGCACGCGCATGGATGGGGTGGATCGGTTTGCCGCCGATGTCGCCCATGAGATCAAAAACCCCTTAGCTTCCTTGCGCAGTGCCTTGGAGTCGCTTGATAAAATCGACGATCTCGATCTGCGCCGCCAATTGATGGACATTGCCAATCACGATGTTCAGCGCATGGACCGCCTGATCAGCGAAATTGCCGAGGCGAGCCGGATCGACGCCGAACTGGCGCGCAGCACGTTTGAGCCGGTCAATCTGCGCGTGCTGGCCGAGGCGATGGTGGGCGCACGCGGGCGGCGCGGGGCCAATCGCGATTGCCGGCTGCTGCTGCACCATATCGGCAACCATGAGGCCGTGGTGGCGGGCGTGGCGACAAGGCTGGAACGGGTGCTGGAAAACCTGCTGGACAATGCCGTGTCCTTTTCGCCGCCGCATGGCGCGATCCGCATCGAGATCACCGGCACCAACGAGCATGTGGTCGTCGAAATCCGCGACGAGGGCCCCGGCATCCCGCCGCAGGCGCGCGAACGCGTGTTCGAGCGCTTCCACTCGCTGCGCCCGGCGGGCGAGGATTTCGGCGCGCATTCAGGCCTTGGCCTGGCCATCGCCCGCACGATCATCGAGGGCCATGACGGCACCCTGACCGCGCGCGATCCCTTGCCCGGCGAGCGGGGCGCGCGACTGGTGATCGAATTGCCCACCTATCATCAGGAGGTCGAGGAGGAATGAGCAGCCCGACCAACCCCCACTGGGCCAGACAGGCGACCTGTGTCAGCATCGGGGACCGCGCGATCCTGATCGAGGGGGCGCCCGGGGTCGGCAAATCCTCGCTGGCGCTGGGGCTGATTGACCGGGGCGCAGTGCTGGTGGGCGATGATGGGGTGATGCTCTGCGAGGATCAGGATGCCCTTTACGCCCTGCCCCACCCCAACACGCGCGGGTTGATCGAGGTGCGCGGGGTCGGGCTGGTGACGATGCCGGTGGCCGAGCGCGCAAGGGTGGCGTTAATGATTCGGCTGGAGGCGGGCGGGCCGCGCCATATCGAGGTCGCGCCCAGAATCACGGTGGGCTCGCTGGTAATTCCCTGCATCACGCTCTGGCCCGACAGTTCGGCGCTGGTGCTGCGCGCCGAACTCGCCCTAAAGTACCATGGCCTTTGGGAACCAACGGAAATCTGAAGTGTTGCCCCAAATTGCATAGGCGCGCCCTCTTCACATTTTAACGCTCTGGGCGCAGAGAAGATTTATGACAGCCTCCGACACATCCCCTGCCGCTTCGGACAGCCTCACCCTGCATGGCGATCCGGACAAGCAGCGCATCCTGCTGGTGACGGGGGTGCTGGGCGCGGGCAAATCCACGGCGCTGCGGGCGCTGGAGGATCTGGGATGGGAAACCATCGACAATTTCCCGATCCGCTTTCTCGAAAGGCTGCTCGACACCAATCAGGAGGACCAGCATCTCGATGGTCATCCCATGGGCGGGCCACTGGCCATCGGCTTTGATTCGCGCACGCGCGGCTTTGATCCGCAGGCGGTGATCGCGCTGGTCAAACGGTTGAGCCTGCGCCCCGATATCGAATTGACGACGCTCTACCTCGACTGCGGCGTTGGCGAACTGGAACGGCGCTATAACGAGACGCGCCGCCGCCATCACCTCGCCTCGGACATGCCGGTCGCCACCGGCATTTCGGCCGAGCGCGACATGATGGAACCGCTGCGCCGATGGGCAGACATCGTCATCAACACCACCGCCTTTACCACCAACGCGCTGCAACAGGCGATGCGGGAACAATTCGCACCCGATTCGGGCCCCGCGTTAACCTTGACGATCACTAGCTTCGGCTTTTCCAAGGGCATGCCCCCGCTGGCCGACTTTGTTTTCGACATGCGCTTTCTGAACAATCCCCATTGGGACAAGGTGTTGCGCCCGATGACCGGCCGCGAAGGCCCCGTGGGCGACTTCATCCGCGAAGATCCGGCCTTTGACGAGGCATTTACCCGTATTCGCGACCTGCTCCTGCTATTGCTTCCACGCTTTCAGGCGCAGGGAAAAGCCTATGTTCACATCGCTTTTGGATGCACAGGAGGGCGCCATCGGTCGGTTTTCATGGCCGAACAAATCGGCGCAGCCTTGCGCGCATCCGGATTTTCGCCCACAATGATTCACCGTAATCTGGGCTCACGCGCGGCCGACCTTGTTGAAGGAAGCGCCGCGCGATGAGTGGCCATAAATGTCTGCCTGCGAAAGGTCTTGCTCCCCACATGCCCGGCGCCATTATTGTCATGATGCAACAAATGTCTGGGATGCGGGCATGATCGGCCTTGTTCTGGTGACGCATGGCCATCTGGCCGAGGAATTCGTGCGCGCGATGGAGCATGTTGTGGGCCGTCAGGAAGCGGTGGCCACGGTCTGTATCGGCCCCAATGACGATGTCGAACGCCGCCGCAAAGAAATTGCCGAGGCGATCAAGACCGTCGACAGCGGCGAAGGCGCGATCATCCTGACCGATCTGTTCGGGGGTACGCCCTCCAATCTGGCGATTTCGCTGATGGAGGCAGGCCGGGTCGAGGTGATCGCCGGAATCAATCTGCCGATGCTGATCCGTCTGGCCGGTGCGCGAAAGGGCGCGACGGTACGGGCGGCGGTTGGCGCGGCGCGTGATGCTGGACGCAATTACATAACCATAGCGTCCGAGTTTCTGGGCCAGGAAGCCTGATAAACCGGGATTCCTGTACACAGGTGAGAGGAAAGCATGGCTGAAGCACGGGAAACCGTTGAGATCGTGAACGCAAAGGGCCTGCATGCCCGCGCGAGCGCGAAATTTGTCAATATGGTGGCGATGCTGCCGGGCGGCCTCAACGTCAAGGTGCTCAAGGACGGCACCGAGGCGGCGGGCGGCTCGATTCTGGGCCTGATGATGCTGGGCGCGGCGCGCGGCGACAGTGTGGATATTGTCGTGGCGGGCGATGGCGCGGATCAGGCGCTGGCGCGGCTCTCCGGTTTGGTCAAGGACGGTTTCGGCGAGGATTGAAGGGTTCGACAGGGGCGCATGGCGTGGCTATAGGCGGCGCAGTTTCCCTGTTTTGCCATAAGGCTTGCCTCTGACATGCGCCGCACCATCACCGGCTTTTCCAACCCCACGGTCAAATTCCTGCGCTCGCTGCGGGAAAAGAAGCTGCGCCGCCGCGAGGGTTGCTTTCTGGCCGAAGGATTGCGGCTGCTGACCGATGCGCGCGAAAGCGGGCGTTTGCCCGAGACGCTGGTCATGGCCGAGGGGCGTGAGGCGCATCCCCTGCTCGATACGCTGGAACAGGCCGTACTGGACGCGGGCGGCGAGGTGATCGAGACCAGCGAAGATATTCTGGCCAAGATTACCGGCAAGGATAATCCGCAGGCCGTTTGCGGCGTATTTCGCGAATTTGACACATCGCTGGCGGGTGTGGATCGCCATGCCGCGCCGATCTGGCTGGTGGCGCAGGCGATGCGCGATCCGGGCAATCTGGGCACGATGCTGCGCACGGCCGATGCGGTGGGCGCGGGCGGGCTGATCTTGCTCGACGATTGCGTCGATCCCTTCAGCGTCGAGGCTGTGCGCGCCAGCATGGGCGCGATCTTTACGCAGAAGCTGGCCGTGGCGCGGTGGGAGGAATTCCTGCCCTGGCTGCGCGGCGGAGATGGGCAGTTGGTGGCGGCCTCACTGCGTGAGGCGGTGCCTTATCGCGGTGCCCCCTATGCCGCGCCCTGCTTCATCATGGTGGGCAACGAATCGCGCGGACTGCCCGAGGAATATGAGCTCGCCTGCGACCTGCGCGTGACCATGCCGATGAAGGGGCGAGCCGATTCGCTCAATGCCGCGGTGGCCGCCGCCGTGCTGGCCTATGAGGTGCTGGCCACGCTGGAGGGGTAATCCCCCCCTCCCCCTGCTTACTCCCCATCAGGCCATGGCAGCGCCGAAGGCTCAGTCACATCGCCATGGCGCGGCTGGCTCTCGACCAGCGCGACATCCTCGATCTCGCGCTTGCCGATCTCGATGCCCTTGTCGCGCAGGCGCCGTCCACTGGCCATGACATTGCGCTCAAAGCTGCCGACGAACTTGTTGTAATTGTCCACCGCGCTGGTGAGGCCACCGCCCACGCGCTTGAGATGATCGCCCGCCACGGCCAGACGATCGTACAACTCGCCGCCCAGACGCCCGATCTCGCGGGCCTCCTGCGCCAGCATGTCCTGTTTCCACACCATCGCCACCGTGCGCGCAATCGCCACCAGATTGGTAGGTGTGGCCAGCAAGACTCTATTACGGAATGCAAAATCCCAAAGTTCCGGGTCCTTTTCCATCGCCGCCGCGACGAAATGCTCGCCCGGCACAAACATCACCACATAATCGGGCGTTTCGGCAAACTGGCTCTGATAGGACTTGGTGGCCAGAGTCTGCACATGGCCGCGCATACTGGCTACATGGCGGGCCAGCGCGATATCGCGCGCGCCCTCATCGCTAGCCTCGAACGCCTCCTGATAAGCGTTGAGCGAGACCTTGGCGTCGATCACCAGTTTCTTCTGGCCCGGAATCGAAACGATCGCATCGGGGCGCAGCCGCCCTTCCTCGGTGTCGATCGAATGTTCGGTCACGAAATCGGTATGTTCGGAAAGGCCGCATTGCTCCAGCACATTGCGCAGTGCCTGTTCGCCCCAGCGCCCGCGCGCCTTGGGCGCATTGGTTAACGCATTGCCCAGACGCGCCGCTTCCTCGCGCACCTTTTCCTGCCCATCGCGGATCGACTGGATCAGGCCAGTGAGCTGCCCAAAGGCATCGACCCGCCCCTTTTCCAGCGCGCTCACCTGATCCTCATAGGCCTTCAGCCGCGCCCCCACCGGGGCCAACACGGAATTGATCCGCTCGGCCTGCTTTTCCTCGCTCTGGGTAAAGCGGGCCTCGGCGCGGGACAGAAATGCCTCCTGCGCCCGTTCCAGCACGCGGGCGCCGGCCACTTCAAACTCGCGGCGCAGTTGATCCTGCGATTCGAGCAGCAGGCGCTTTTGCTCTTCGAAATGCTCGGCTTGCGCGCGCAGGGTCGCCAAGTCGCGCTGGGCACGCAGCATATCGGCGCGCGCATCCTCCAGCGCCTGCGCCAGCCCGTCGGCCCGCGTCGCACGCTCGCCCGCAGCAGCCAGATCGGTGATCGCGCGGCGGAAACGCTCGTCCAATTCGGCAAAAGCCTTTTCGCGCTCGGCCAGCCTTGCCTGCGATTCGGCCACAGGGCGCAGGCCGAGAAACCAGCCCAGCCCCAGCCCGACCACCAAAGCAACAATCACAAACAAGGCAGAATCCACGGCTCACTCCAGTCAGAACGAACCGTGAACCTAGAGGGCAATCGCCCCCGAATCAAGCCAGCTTGCGCGCCTTTTCCAGCTTCTTGAGCGCCATGCTGCGCTTCAGCCGCGAAAGGTGGTCGATAAACAGGATGCCTTCGAGGTGGTCAATCTCATGCTGGATACAGGTGGCCATCAGGCCCTCCATCGCTTCCTCATGCACATTGCCGTCGACATCCTGCCAACGCAGGCGGCAGGTGGCGGGGCGCTCAACCTCGGCATAGATATCGGGGACCGACAGGCAGCCCTCCTGATAGACCGAATGTTCTTCCGAAGGATCAAGGATTTCCGGGTTGATGAAGGTGCGCGGCTCGCGCTTCACCGGCTGATGCGTATGCTCATGCCCGCCATGCGAGGTGCAGACTTCGGGCTCGGCATCGGGATCTTCGGGCTGAAGATCGACCACCACCACACGCAGCGGCACGCCCACCTGAATGGCGGCCAAGCCAATGCCCGGCGCATCATACATCGTCTCGTACATATCGGCGACGAGCACCTTGAGCTCATCGTCAAACACGGTGACAGGGGCAGAAATCTGCTTCAGGCGCGCATCGGGCGCTTCGAGGATCGGTCGGATAGCCATAGGGCGCAGATAATCGCACCCTGCCCCGCGCGCAAGGCGCCGTGTCCGATTTCTGTAATCGTCAGGAAACCGGGCGTCTCGCGCGCGTTTTTAAGAAACGGGCCGCCTGGCCCGGAGCGCCTGCGCCAAAGTCCCCTCGTCCAGATAGTCCAGCTCGCCCCCCACCGGCAGGCCATGCGCCAGTTGCGTCACGCGCACGGGCATCCCTTCCAGCCTCTCGGCAATATAATGCGCGGTGGTCTGTCCCTCCAGCGTGGCATTCATGGCCAGCACAACCTCGTCAATCCCGCCCGCGCCCACACGCTCTATCAAAGGCGCGATCGACAGGTCCTCAGGCCGCACCCCATCCAAAGCCGACAGCCGCCCGCCCAGCACATGATAGCGCCCGGTAAACAGCCGCGCCCGGTCCAGCGCCCACAGATCCGCCACATCCTCCACCACGCAGATCGAGCGCGCATCACGGCGCGGATCGGCGCAGATCGCACAAGGATCGCTGGTGTCCACATTGCCGCAGGTGGTGCATTCCACCAGCCGGTCCTGCAACACCTCCAGCGCATCGCGCAATTGCCCCAGCGAGGTGTCGCGCCGCTTAATCAGCCACAACACGGCCCGACGCGCGCTGCGCGGCCCCAGCCCCGGCAGGCGCGCCAAAACCTGCGCCAGTGTCTCGATCTCTTGCGATGCCATGCGCCTCCAGATAGGGCGGCGCAGAGCAAAGGCAAAGAGCCGGAAAGTGACTTATGCGCATCATCTATATGGGCACGCCCGAATTTGCCGTTCCGGCGCTGGAGGCTTTGGTGGCCGCAGGCCACGATGTGGTGGCCGCCTATAGCCAGCCCCCCCGTCCCGGCGGCCGTCGCGGGCGCGAATTGACGCCCAGCCCGGTGCATAAACGCGCCTTGGAACTGGGGATTGAGGTGCGCCATCCGGTATCGTTGAAGGGCGAGCAGGAACAGGCCGATTTTGCCGCGCTGAAAGCCGATGTTGCGGTGGTGGCGGCCTATGGGCTGATCCTGCCGCGTGCGGTTCTGGTCGCGCCGGTGCATGGGTGCATCAATCTGCATGGCTCGCTGCTGCCGCGCTGGCGCGGGGCCGCGCCGGTTCAGCGGGCGATTTTGGCAGGTGACCCGCAAACCGGCATCGGCATCATGCAGATGGAGGCAGGACTGGACACCGGCCCGGTGCGGCTGGAAGGGCGCACGGATATTGCCAACAAGACGACCGGCGAACTGACCGAGGAACTGGCGCAAATGGGCGCGCGATTGATTGTTCAGGTGCTGGGCGATCTGGACGCTTATCCGCCGAAGCCGCAGCCCGATGAAGGCATCACCTATGCCCACAAGATCGACAAGGCCGAGGCGCTGCTGGATTTTACCGCCAACGCCGAACAGGTGTTGCGCCAGATCTGCGCCTTCATGCCCGCGCCCGGCGCGTTCTTCGAACTGGAGGGCGAGCGTTACAAGGTCTTGTCCGCCGATCTGGCCCCAGAAGCTGACGACGCTGCGGTCGCCCCTCCGGCAGGTCCGGGCGTGACGCTCGACGATGCGCTGACCGTCGCTTGCGGCACCGGCGCCATCCGCGTCAACACCATTCAGCGCGCAGGCAAACCCGCCATGGCCGTGGCCGACCTGCTGCGCGGACGGCCCATTCCCGCCAGGACGCGCCTTTCGTGACCCGTTTCGCCTTTACGCTGGAATTTGACGGCACGCCCTTCATGGGCCTGCAGCGGCAAGCGCATGGCCCCAGCATCCAGCAGGCCGTCGAGGAAGCTATCGAACGCGTCACCGGCGAGCAGGCCGTGATGTTTGCCGCCGGGCGCACCGATGCCGGGGTCCACGCGCTGTTCATGCGGGCCCATGTCGATATTCAAAAGGACATCGCCCCCTTCCGCCTGATGGAGGCGATGAATTACCATCTGCGCCCCGATCCGATTGCGGTGCTGGATTGCAGGGTCGTGGCCGATGACTGGCATGCGCGCTTTTCCTGCATCGGGCGCAGCTATATCTATCGCATCGTCAACCGCCGCGCGCCGCTGACCATCGGACTGAACCATGCGTGGCAGGTGGCCAAACCGCTGGACGCCGAGGCGATGCATGAGGCCGCGCAGGCGCTGGTTGGCCACCATGATTTCACCACTTTCCGCTCGGTCCATTGTCAGGCCGCCTCCCCCCTTAAGACGCTCGACAGCCTGACCGTGCGGCGGCAGGGCGATCAAGTGATCATCGAAACCGCCGCGCGGAGTTACCTCCACCATCAGGTGCGATCGATGGTGGGGGCGCTGTCTTTTGTCGGCCTGGGGCAATGGCCGGTGGAGCGGGTGGGCGAAGCCTTGGCCGCGCGCAATCGGCAGGCGTTGCCGGTGAATGCGCCGCCTGATGGGCTGTTTTTCAACCGGGCGTTTTATCCGGGGGAATAGATAATGCGAGGGTCGAGACCCTCGCGCTCCCATTACTGTCTTTGTCGTGCCAAGGGTTCAGCGGGTTCAGCGGGTTCAGCGGGTTCAGCGTCAGGTGTCGGACGCGACGTATCCAATAAAAAGCCTGCGGAGCTTTCTAATTGCGCCGCAGGCCATCAACTCCAAAACACCCCAGCTTGCGGTCCCACCCAAAATTAATGGGATTGCAAAGGGACAAGTCCCTTTGCCCGCCGGAGGCCCCTCCTACCTCAAAACTCAACGCGACGCCTTGATGCAGCCATATCGCATGACAACCGCCCCATTCCTTCGCGCCACCAAACCCGCAAAAGGCATGGACGAAAGATTGACGTATTTCGGCCAGTCGAGAAAACTATCTTCGCGCCCGGCCGTCTCACGCTTCTTCTTTTCGGCTGCACTTGGCTGGGTCAGCATCAGCTTGCCTTTGGCATCAGAGCGATAGACGGCCGTCCAAAACGGGTCATTGATGTAATGGCCATGCCTAGCCAGCGCCACCGTCCGTCCTGTCGTGTCCAGGCTATAAGTGTCCTCGACGTAATAATCTTCGCTCTCGGTGGCATAAAACAGACGGGTTACTGCCCCGCCCTGCTATCGCATCTCGGCCCACTGTCCGCTCGTTTCGCCCGATCCGACCGCTTTTTTTCATCTCGGCGGACGTGCGATAGGCACACCAGCGCTGCGGGCCTTCTTCCAGATCACCAAAGGCCAGAAAGAAGGCCAGCGCGGCAACGGGCATCAAGCCCGCGCCACCACGCTCTCGGGCAGATCCGTCCCAAACACGCGCTGATAATACTCAGCCACCAGCACGCGCTCGGTCTCATCACACTTGTTGAGGAACGAGAGGCGGAAGGCGAAACCGGCGTCCTTGAAGATTTCGGTGTTCTGCGCCCAAGTGATGACGGCGCGGGGGCTCATCACGGTCGAGATGTCGCCATTGATAAAGCCCGCACGGGTCAGGTCGGCCACGCGCACCATGTCGGCGATGGTGCGTTCGGGCAGGCCGGGCACCTTCTTGTGGACAATGCCGGTTTCCGTCGCATGAGGCAGATAGTTCAGCGCCACGACCATGTTCCAGCGGTCCATCTGGCCCTGATTGATCGCCTGCGTGCCGTGATAGAGGCCCGACGTATCGCCAAGGCCCACCGTGTTGGCGGTGGCGAACAGGCGGAACCACTTGGACGGGCGGATCACGCGGTTCTGGTCCAGCAGGGTCAGCTTGCCCTCGGTTTCCAGCACGCGCTGGATCACGAACATCACGTCGGGGCGGCCAGCATCATATTCGTCGAACACCAGCGCCGTCGGCGTCTGCAGCGCCCAGGGCAGCAGTCCTTCGCGGAATTCGGTGACCTGCTTGCCATCCTTCAGAACGATGGCGTCGCGCCCGATCAGGTCGATACGGCTGATATGCGCGTCAAGGTTGATGCGGATGCAGGGCCAGTTCAGACGGGCGGCCACCTGCTCGATATGGGTCGATTTGCCGGTGCCGTGATAGCCCTGAACCATCACGCGGCGGTTATAGGCAAAACCGGCAAGGATCGCCAGCGTGGTGTCCGGGTCGAACACATAGGTGTCGTCGCGGTCGGGCACGCGTTCGTCCGCCACCGAAAAGGCGGGGACTTTCATGTCGATATCAATGCCGAACACCTCGCGCACATCAACGGTGATGTCGGGTGCGCTCAGGATGGTGGTCGAGCGGCTGTCGGGCTGAATGTTCTGAATCTCGGTCATCGCACAAAACTGCTAGCCGCTGCTTCTCGCGGCTGCAATATGTTTGCAGGGTTTGAGAACCAGATTCACCTTGGGGAGAGAAATTATTATGGAATTGTTCGGCGCCCTGTTTTCGCCTTTCGTGCGCAAAGTGGCCGTGGTGGCGGCGGAAAAGGGGCTTGCATTCGACATGCCGCCTTTCAGCTTTGCCGATCCTTGCGAGGATTTTCTGGCTGCCAGCCCGTTCCGCAAGATCCCGGCGATCAAGGACGGCGATTACCGGCTCTGCGATTCCACCGCGATCTGCGCCTATTTCGACGCGCTGGCGCCCGATGCCCCGATCTATCCGGTCGAGGCCCGCGCGCGCGGCCGCGCGGTGTGGTTCGAGGAACTGGCCGATACGATCATGGTGCCCGCGCTTGGCCCTGCGATCTTCAACCGCTTTGTCCTGCCCCGTTTTCGCGGCGTGGCGGGGGATGAGGATGCGGCGTTGGCCGCGATCGAAAAGTTCAACGAGGTGCTGTCCTATCTGGAAGGCGTGACGCCCTCCGATGGCTGGCTGGCTGGCGAATTCTCGCTGGGCGATGTGGCCGTGGCCAGCCTGCTGCGCACGGCCGAATATATTGGCGCGGGGCTGGACAGGGCGCGTTTCCCGGCGATTGCGGCCTGGTATGACCGCGTGACTGCCCGGCCGGCATGGCAAAGCGTGGCCGCAATGGAAATCGCACAGGCCAAGGCCGCAGGATTGGCCTAAACCGTATCAGGAAGCGCAAAGCAGCGGGCGAACATCATGGCCATATAGGCATCGCCCGCCAGCGCCAGATCCGGCAGTCCGGCCAAGGGCGCCTTGCCATAGATGAAGCGCTTGAGCGGCGCGGTGTTGGGGGCGGTCAGGATGA
The DNA here is from genome assembly GCF_012275515.1 of Novosphingobium sp. SG707. GTDB lineage: Bacteria > Pseudomonadota > Alphaproteobacteria > Sphingomonadales > Sphingomonadaceae > Novosphingobium. The sequence goes on along the minus strand of NZ_JAAZQL010000009.1, from coordinate 49,878 downwards.
AATCGCCCCCTGCCCCTCCCCGCGCAATGGTCAGCACGCCCAATTGCAGTGTCAGCGAAAAACTCTCGCGCGCGATGATGATGGCGCAGGTCATGTCCATATCCGCCGCCCGTTCCGCCACGATCAGAGCCCGCAGCGAGAGCATCAGCGCCACCGGCGAGATCGCCAGCGCCATATCCCGATCCGGCGACATCAGCGCCCAGCGGCACATGGCCAGCAGCACCGGCTCAACCGCCCGACCCCAAGGCGTGAGGCCATAGAGCCGCTCCTCCTCATCACGTCGGACAAGGCCGGCTGCCTCCAGCCCGTTCAGCCGCTCGGTCAAAACACGGGCACTGATCCCCGGCAGGGCAAAGCGCAGATCGGTGAACCGCCGCGCGCCCAGCATCAGCTCGCGCAGCACCAGCCCGGCCCAGCGTTCGCCCAGCAATTCCATGCCAAACGCCGCCCCGCAGGCATCGCCATACCAGCGTCCATGACTGTTCTTGGTTTCAGAGGTTACTTTTCCCAACTTCATGGTTGTAATTTGTAACCATACTGCCACCCTCTGTCGATACGAATCACGTCAATACAGAATCACAAGGGATGCCCCAAAGGGAGAGCGAGATGGACAAGCTGCTGGGAAGCTGGATCTGGTATGAGCTGATGACCAAGGACGCCGCCGGGGCCAAAGCCTTCTATGAGGACACCATCGGCTGGACCATCGCGCCGGGGAACGAGCCGCCGCTGTTCTACGGTCATATCGCCCGCGCCGATGGGCGTCAGGTCGGCGGGGTGCTGCCGCTGTCGGAGGATATGCTGGCGCAGGGCGCGCATCCGATGTGGGTCGGCTATATCGGCACCGATGATCTGGACGCCACGCTGGCGCAGGTGATCGCGCGCGGCGGGCGGGCGCTGATGCCCCGCATGGATATTGCCGAGGGCAGCTTTGCGATGGTCATGGACCCGTGGGGCGCCAGCTTCTATCTGATGCAGCCCAATCCGGGGCCGGACGCCACCCCTTCGGTCGCCTTTTCCCCCACCGAGGCGCAGAGCGTGGGCTGGAACGAACTCTACACCGGCGATTTCGACGCCGCGCTGGCCTTCTATACCGAGATCTTCGGCTGGGAACCGGCAGGGTCGATGGATATGGGCAGTTTCGGCACCTATCAGTTCCTTGCCCATAATGGCGTGACGATTGGCGCGATGATGCCCAAGCCGCCCCATGTATCGATGGGCGGGTGGAACCACTATATACGCGCCGCCGATTTCGACGCCGCGCATCGGGCCGCGGTGGCGGGCGGGGCCAATGTGCTGCACGGGCCGGTCGAAGTTCCCGGCGGAGACTGGATTATCAACGCGCTGGACCCGCAAGGCGCGGCTTTTGCCATCGTGGGCCAGAAACTGGTTTGAGGGCGCCCCTTTTCGCGATATTGTTCCATCAATGTTCTCGTGAGGATGCGTTATGGCCAGCTATACGTTTTTCACCAATCCGATGTCGCGCGGGCAAATCGCGCGATGGGCGCTGCATGAGGTCGGGGCCGATTACGAACAGGTGATCGTCGAATATGGCGCACCCAAACCGGCGGCGCTGCTGGCGGCCAATGGTCTGGGCAAATTGCCGACGCTGGTGCATCACAGCGCCGATGGCGATTATCCGATTGCCGAAACCTCGGCCATCTGTGCCTATCTGGCCGAAACCGAGGGCGGCGGCGCGCTGGCCCCCACCGCGCGGGAGCGGGCGGCTTATTATCGCTGGCTGTTCTTTGCCGCAGGGCCATTGGAACAGGCGATCACCGCGCGATCCATGGGCTTTGAACCGACCGAGCGCCAGCGGGTGAGCGTCGGATTTGGCTGCTATGACATGGTGGTGGACACGCTGGCGGCGCATTTGCGCGGGGTCGATTATGTGTGCGGCGATCGCTTCACGATGGCCGATGTCTATGTCGGCAGCCATGTATTGTGGGGCACGATGTTCAAGACCCTGCCCGAATTGCCGGAATTTGTGGCCTATGGCGAACGCCTGACCGGACGGGCGAGCTATGTCGAGGCCAAGGCTATCGACCATGCCCTGATCGCGGCGGCACAGGCGGCATCATCGGAGGCAAAAGTATGAGCCAGTGGGGGAAAGCCAAGGGCACGCTCTGCCTGTGGTATGACAAGGCCGTGCATGGCGGGGCCGAGGCGGCGGCGGTCTTCTATGCCGGTCTGTTTCCCGATACGGCGGTGGGCCATGTCATGCGCTCGCCCGGCGATTATCCGGGCGGCAAGGCAGGCGATGCGCTGGTGGTGGAATTCACGCTGCTGGGCTTTGCCTGCATCGGCCTGAATGGCGGCGGGCATACAAAGCATACCGATGCCTTTTCGATCCAGGTGACCACCGAAACGCAGGAAGAGACCGACCGCTATTGGGATGCGCTGATTTCCGGTGGCGGGGGGCCGATGGCCTGCGGATGGTGCGTGGATCGCTGGGGTGTGCGTTGGCAGATCACGCCGCGCGCCTTGATCGAGGGCATGGGCGATCCCGATCCTGCGGCGCGCGGGCGGGTGTTTGCCGCAATGCAGACGATGGTGAAAATCGACATTGCCGCCATTGAAGCGGCGCGAAAGGGCGCGTGATGCTCGAACTCTATGGCCACCCCTTCTCGTCCTATACATGGAAGGCGCTGATCGCGCTTTACGCCAACGAAACGCCTTTCACCTTTCGGATGCTGGACGGCCAGAACCCCGAATTTTACACTAGGGTTCAGGCAGCCGGGCCGATGGGAAAATTCCCCCTGCTGGTCGATGGCGAAACGCAGGTGTTCGAGGCCAGCGCGATCATCGAATATCTGGCGCTGCATTACCCCGGCCCGGCCCCGCTGTTGCCCGCCGATCCCGATGCGGCGATCCGCACCCGCATGATCGACCGGGTTTTCGACAATTACGTGATGAACGCCATGCAGGAGAGCGTCGATGAGGCGATCCGCCATGGCGCCGTCTCGGACGAGGTGCAAAAGCGGGTCGATGAGCGCCTGCTGCGCACCTATCGCTGGATCGAGAAATGGCTGGAGGACTATCAGGCCGGGGATGCGATCACACTGATCGAATGCGCGGCCGCGCCCTCGCTGTTCTATGCCGATTGGGTCACGCGTATTCCAGAGGATTGCCCAAATCTGCGCGACTGGCGGGCGCATCTGCTGGCCCTGCCCCCTATCTCGCGCTGTGTTGAGAATGCGCGGCCCTTTCGCGCCTATTTCCCGCTGGGCGCGCCCGATCGCGATTGAGGAAACGTGTCATGCATGAATTGTCGATCTCCCGCTATATTGCCGCCGCGCCGGACAAGGTCTGGGACATCATGGTCAACCGCCAGAACGAATGGTGGTGCCCCGCGCCATGGCGGGCCGAGGTGGTGCATCAGGATCGCCGCCCGGGCGGGGCCTGCGAAATGACCATGTTCGGCCCCGATGGCGAGGTCATGCCGATGCGCGGCATCTATCTGGCGTGGGACGAAGGGCGGCGTTTTGTCACCACCGATGCGGTCAATGGCGATCTGGAGCCCTCCGGCCCCTTTATGATCGGCATCTGGCAGGTGGACGCCGAAGGCGAAGGCACCCGCTATACCGCCAGCGCCCGCCATTGGAGCGCCGAGGCGATGAAGCAGCATGAAGCGATGGGCTTTACCAATGGGTGGAGCGCGTGTGCCGACCAACTGGCCGCGCTGGCCGAGGCTTAGGCAAACCCCGGCAATTTGCGCAGCATCTGATAGGCCTCGACCACCTGTTGCAGTTTGCTTTCATGGCTGCGGTCGCCGCCGTTGCGGTCGGGGTGATAGCGGTGGACGAGGTCGGAATAGCGCACCCTTAATTCGCGCCGATCCGCGTCGACCCCCAGCCCCAGCGTATCGAGCGCGCGTTTTTCCTCTTGGCTGGCGATGCGGCCATCGGGCCATGCCATAGGGCGCATCGCTTCCCTGGCGCGGCGGGCGCGCTGGCTGATCGCGTCCAGCGGATCGGCGAAATCGGCCCAGCGCGGGGCCGAATCGATGCCCGCTGTTGGGCGAAAGGCTCGCGTTTCCTGTTCCCAGCCATGGATCGGCGATTGCGCCGCCCAGATTTCCTCCGGGCTCATGCCCTCGAAATAATCGTAACCGGCGTTGAAGGCACGGATATGGTCAAGGCAGAACCAGCGGTAATTACCCGGCCCGTCAAAGCCCGAAGCCTTGGCGCCGGGCGCGCGAAATTCGCCCGCCTGATCGCATCCGGGCCATTCGCATGGACGCTGCGAGTCCCTAACCCTGCCGTGAAATCTGTCCTGAACCATCTTTTCCCCTTGGCGACAAATGGGCTAGGAGGAAAGACCCTGCTTTAAGGAAACCTTCTATGTCCGGCCCGCTTGCCACGGAAATCACCCAACGTCTGACCGCCGCTTTTGCTCCCGCGCGGCTCGATGTCATCAACGATTCGAGCAGCCATGCCGGACATATGGGCGACGACGGAACGGGGGAATCGCATTTCACCGTGGTGATTGAAAGCGCCGCCTTTGCCGGCGTCAATCGCGTGATGCGCCAGCGGATGGTCAATCAGGCGCTGGGCGATATTCCGGGTCAGCGGGTTCATGCGCTGGCGATCCGCGCCTTTGCCCCCGGCGAGGCGGCGTGAATCAGCGCCGGATTCGCCGCGCCTCGCGCATTCTCTTGCTCAATGAGGCGGAGGAATTGCTGCTCTTCCGCTTCACTCCCGATGATCGCGCGCCCTTCTGGTGTGCGCCCGGCGGCGAGGCAGAGGATGGCGAGACCTATGAGGAAGCCGCCACGCGCGAATTGCACGAGGAAACCGGCATTCACGCTGATTGCGGGCCGGAAGTCACCCGCGTGATCAGCGATTTCGTCACCCTTGCCGGCGAGCCGGTGACAGGTGACGATCGCTATTTCCTGCTGCGTGTGGCCGATCCCGCCATCGACACGGCGGGCCATACGCCGACCGAACAGGCCATGATGCGCGAATATCGCTGGTTTGCGCGCAAAGAGATCGCCGGTTGGCCCGAAACGATCTATCCTGAGGATATGAGTGAAATGCTGGGGCGCGTGCTGGGCGCCTGAAACGGGAAAGGTGCCTTGTATGGATTCCCTGTTCGAGATTGCCGCCTATCATCCCATGCTGACGCTGCTGATTATCATCGCGGCGGTGCTGGCGCTCAAATCCTTTGGCATCAATCAGGAGTTTCAGCGCGCCGTGGTGTTCCGCCTCGGGCGTCTGGCCGAAACCAAGGGGCCGGGCTGGTTTTGGCTGGTGCCGTTGATCGACCGGGTGGTCAGGGTCGATCTGCGCGTCATCACCTTTGACCTCGCCACGCAGGAGACCGTGACGCGCGATGGCGTGGCGGTGCGGGTCAATGCGGTGCTGTGGTTTCGCGCGGTCGATCCGGCGCGGGTGGTCACGACGGTGGTGAACTGGCAAGGCGCGGTGATTCAGGCGGCCGAGACGGGGATGCGCGATGCCATCGGGCAAAGCGATCTGGACCAGATGCTGAAAGATCGCGCGGCGATCAATTCGCGGCTGCTGGTCTTGCTGGAGAAGACCTGCGCGCAATGGGGCGTGGCGGTGGATGCGGTCGAGATCAAGGATCTGGACATTCCCGAACAGATGCAGCGCGCCATCGCCCGCGAGGCCGAGGCCATCCGCGAGAAACGCGCCCGCATCATCAAGGCCGAGGGCGAGGCCGAAGCCTCGCTGCGGCTGAGCGAGGCGGCGCAGGTCATCGCAAAGGTGCCCGGCGCGCTGGAATTGCGCCGGTTGCAGACGCTGAGCGAGATCGGCGTCGAGCATAATTCGACAATCATCGCCATGTTCCCCACCGAGATCCTTGAGGCGGCCAAGGCGATCAGCCGCAAGGACTGAACCACTCCACCCAAGCGCCATGGGCATGGGCCGCGCCCAGCAAAGTCGGTTCCTCGCCGCCGGGCCAGTAGCGCACACGCAACTCATGGCGAAACGTGGTCCGATTCGTTTCCAGCATCACCCATGCCAGCGGGCGATCTGGCGTGGCGCGCGCCCCTGCGGCCTCCATCGCGGCGGTGATCCGCGCGCGGCGCTCATCGCCCAGATATTGCCAGACGATGGAGTGATAGAGCACCCGGCACACCCCCGCCTCCTGTGGCGCGGCAAGTCGGCGCTCGACCCAATCGGCGGCATCGGCCTGCGTCAGGATCGGCGCCCGCTCCTGTGCCAGCGCGATCACGCCATCGAGCCGCGCCATCCTCTCATGATTCTCTGCCCAGACATAGGCGCGCAGCCGCAGCGCCGCCGCCGGATCAGACAGGTCGATGGGCGCGCGGTCGCAACCTTCGATATGGGTGATCTCCACCTTGCCCGAGGGCGGAGGAGGCCCGCGCCATTCGGGACGGATCGAAACCGGGCTGCCTTCCTCACCAACGCGGACGCTGCCCAGATCATAGGCATAGCGCTCCATCATAGTATTGGCGCCTGCGCTGCACCCTATCTCATTCATTTCAAAGCGCGATCCCACGCGCCCGGAGAGCCATAGCAGCCCCGCCATGATGCCCGCCGAACGCCCTGCCTCATTGGTCTGGGGCGGCCCGTCGAACCATGGCAGCAGCTCTGCGTCATGGCGCGCCACAACCTCGGTCACAATCGCGCCCGCATCTTCCACCTCGCCGCGATAGACCGCCCCCAGAGCCGGTTCCGCCCCCGACAGCCACAGGTAATGCAGCCCGCCTGCCAGGCGCAGCGGCATTGCGTCCTCCAATGAAAGCCCCGGCCAACCCCGCATCCGCGCGCCCACCAGAGTCGGCCCCGACAGCAACCCCGCCATGCCGCGCAGCACGCGCGCGGTGATCGGCGCGCTGTTCTGATCGCAATGGCGCGCCTGCCATTCCAGCGTGTCATGGACATGGGCGATTTCCATGATCGGATTCTGTGCTGTCATGGCGGTTGCTCTGGGCTCCAATGCAAACTAATGCGGCGCGCATGTCATTCTCGTCCAAACCGCTCACCTTTGCGATCCCCAAGGGGCGCATCCTCGATGAAGCTCTGCCGTTGATGGCGCGCGCTGGTGTCGTGCCCGAAGCGGAGTTTCATGACAAGAAGTCGCGCGCGCTGTCCTTTGCCGTCGAAGGCTCGGACATGCGGCTGATCCGCGTGCGCGCGTTCGATGTCGCCACATTCGTGGCGCATGGCGCGGCGCAGGCCGGGATCGTCGGCTCGGATGTGGTGGAGGAATTCGCCTATCCCGACCTTTATGCGCCGGTTGATCTCAACATCGGCCATTGCCGCCTGTCGGTGGCCGAACCCGTCGATGCGGGCGATACGGCCAGCGCCAGCCACCTGCGCGTGGCCAGCAAATATCCGCATCTGACCCACAAGCACTATGAAGCCAAGGGTATCCAGGCCGAGGTGGTCAAGCTGAACGGCGCGATGGAACTGGCGCCGATGCTGGGTCTGTCGGGGCGGATCGTCGATCTGGTGTCCACCGGGCGCACGCTGAAGGAAAACGGCCTGCGCGAGACGGAAGTCATCATGCAGATCTCGGCGCGGCTGATCGTCAACCGGGCGGCGCTCAAGACCGATCCGCGCGTGGGCGAGCTGGTCGAACAGTTCCGCAAGATGGCGGCGGAAAAGGTCGAAGCATGATCCGGCTTAATTCGCGGGACGCCGGCTTTTCCGAGGCGTTCGAGAAAATCGTGGGCGACCGGCGCGAGAGCGATGCGGGCGTGACGCAGGTGGTGCTCTCGGTTCTGGCCGATGTGCGGGCGCGCGGCGATGCGGCGCTGGTGGATTACACCGCGCGCTTTGACGGCCATGCACTGGAAACCGAGGCCGACTGGCGGATCAGCGCGGAGGAATGCCGCGCCGCGTTTGAGGCTTTGGACCCGACCCTGCGCGATGCGCTGGAAACGGCCGCACGCCGCATTGCCGCCTATCATGAGGCGCAGAAACCGGAGAACCGCGACTATACCGATGCGGCGGGCGTACGCCTCGGCGCGGTGTGGCGGCCGGTGGACGCGGCGGGGCTGTATGTTCCGGGCGGTCGCGCGGCCTATCCGTCCTCGCTCTTGATGAACGCCATTCCGGCCAAGGTGGCGGGCGTTGAGCGGCTGGTGGTGGTCACGCCTACCCCGCGCGGCGCGGTCAACAGCCTCGTTCTGGCCGCCGCGCATCTGGCGGGTGTGGACGAGATCTGGCGCGTGGGCGGGGCGCAAGCCGTGGGCGCGCTGGCCTATGGCACGGATCGGATCAAGCCGGTCGATGTCATCGTCGGCCCCGGCAATGCCTATGTGGCCGAGGCCAAGCGCCAGCTTTACGGCGTGGTGGGCATCGACATGGTGGCCGGGCCTTCGGAAATTCTCGTGGTGGCCGATGGCAAAAATAATCCGGCGTGGATCGCGGCCGATCTGCTGTCTCAGGCCGAGCATGACCCGGTGGCCCAGTCGATCCTGATCACCGATGATGCCGATTTTGCCGATGCCGTGATCGCGGCGGTCGAGGTGGAACTGCAGGCTCTGGCCACGCAGACCACCGCGCGGCAATCTTGGAATGATTACGGCGTGGTGATCGTGGTCGATGATCTGATGGGCGAGGCCCCGGCCCTGTCCAACCGACTGGCCGCCGAACATATCGAAATCGCCATCGACGATCCGGACGCCATGTTTGCGCAAATCCGCCATGCGGGCAGCGCCTTTCTGGGCCGCCACACGCCCGAGGCGATCGGCGATTATGTCGCCGGGCCGAACCACGTTTTGCCCACCGGCCGCCGCGCGCGTTTCGCCAGCGGGCTTTCCGTGCTAGACTTTATGAAGCGTACCAGCTTCCTGCAACTTGACGAAGCGGCTCTGGCTGCTATCGGCCCGGCCGCTGTGGCCCTTGCCGATGCCGAAGGGCTGCCCGCCCATGGTCGCTCTGTCGCGATCCGGCTGGGTCAATAAGGCCGCCCCGATAAGGTCGGCCCCAATAAGGAATTTTTCGATGAGCAAAGCTCCCAAGTCCCAGTCCCGCTCGGTCGCCCGCCTTGGCGCGGTGCAGGCGCTGTATCAGCATGCGATGGAAGGCACGCTGCTGCCGGTGCTGCTTGATGAATTCCACCGCCACCGTCTGGGCGCGGAAATCGAGGACATCCAGTTTGCCGATGCCGACCGCATCCATTTCGACGATGTGGTCAAGGGCGTGCTGGCGCGGGCCGAGGAAATCGACGCGCGCATATCCGAAAAACTGGCCGAGGGCTGGCGGCTGGAGCGTCTGGACAAGACCATGGTGCAGATCCTGCGCGCGGGCACCTATGAGCTGCTGGCCCGCGACGATGTGGCCGCACCCACGGTCATCAACGAATATGTCGATGTGGCCCATGCCTTCTTTGACGAGCGCGAAGCCAAATTCGTGAACGGCGTGCTCGACGCCATCGCGCGGGCGGCGCGTTAATCCGCTTGGGGCGGGAACTGGCCTTTATCGAGGCGCTGCGCGCGCTGGCCAGCGACCCCGCCGCACGTGGGCTGGCCGATGATTGCGCAGTGCTGCCTTTTGGCAGCGAGACGCTGGTTTTGACCCATGACACGATGGTGGCGGGGGTGCATTTCCTGCCCGATCAGGACCCGGCCGATGTGGCATGGAAACTGGTGGCCACCAATATGTCGGATCTGGCCGCCAAGGGCGCGGTGCCGATGGGCGTGCTGCTCTCCTATCAACTGAACGGCGCCGAACCGCGCTTCCTCGTCGGCTTGGCCGAAGCGCTGGATGAATATGGCGCGCGACTGCTGGGCGGCGATACGGTCAGCAGCGATGGGCCGCAGGTGCTGGGCCTGACCGCCATCGGGCGCGCATCCTTTTTGCCGGTGCCGGGGCGCAATGGCGCGCAGGTGGGTGATCTCGTCTATATCACCGGGCCGGTGGGCGGCGCCATGGTGGGGCTGGAAGCCTTGCGCCTTGGGCTGCCCGAATCCCAAAGCCTCGCCTATCGCCGCCCTCAGGCCCATCTGGGCGAGGGTCAGGCACTGGCCCCTTTCGTTACCGCGATGATGGATGTTTCGGACGGGCTGCTGCTCGACGCCTCGCGCATGGCGCGGGCCAGCAAGGTGACGATCAGCCTTGAGAGCGCGGCAATCCCGCTGGCCTGTTCCGAAGACCGGCGCGATGAAGCCTTGCGCTGGGGCGATGATTATCAATTGCTGCTGACCGCGCCGCCCGAGCTGACGCTGCCTTTGCCGATGCACCAGATCGGCGTGGTGGTAAAAGGGCAAGAGGCGCCGGTGCTGATCGACGGCGCCCCTCCCCTTGGCTCACTGGGCTATCAGCATTAAATCCCCACTTAAACCCAGCGCCCGCGGATCACGGTCTGCAGGCCCCATGCCCCGCCGATAATCAGGCCAAAGGCGGTGGTCGACAGGCCAAAAGGCGCCTGCCAATGCCACAGGTTCATCGTCTGGGCGATCAGCGGCGCGATAAAGCCGATGCCGAAAAAGAACGGCATCCAATAGAAGACCTGCTTGAGCACATTTTCCATCGGCTTAGCTCCCCTTGACCGCAGGCCCGCCAACAGGCGGCAGCGGCGACACATCCACCCCGCGCGCCTCCAAAATATGGCGCATCGCGTAATAGGCATGTTTGGTGCGGTGGTTCGGGATGCCCGGATACATGTGATGGATGATGTGATACTGCATCCCCATCGACATCACATGGCCCAGCTTGCTCTTGAACAGATTGGTGTTCTCATAGCGGCCGGTCTTGCCCTCGCGCGGGTGATGCGGCGCCCAGCTCAGATAGAAGCGGATATAGGACAGGCCGACATGCCGCGGCAGCCACCAGAGCAAAGCCGCCTCGATCGCATAGCCATTCCACGACATGGTGAACAGCACCGCCATGAAGAACAATTGCAGCAGCATGGTTTCCTTGAGCGCCCGCTGGGCCTCGGGCGTGCCCATTTCGGCCAGGATGCGCTTGTAATGATGGATCGAGCCATCGACACCGGGCTGGCGGTTATACCAGGTCTTATAGATCGCCATCCACCAATTGGGCGCCTCGTCGGTATAGTCGGGGTCCTTCAGCGGATCATTGCAGTGGTAGTGATGCTCCAGATGCATGATGCGCGCCATCGAGAACGGAAACACGATGGGGATCGTCGAAACCGCACCCACCGCTTCGTTAAGCCAGCGCAGCTTTTCGCCCTTGCGCGCGATGTTTGAATGCATCGCCTCGTGGCTGGTCACATAGCCGCCCGTGGCGATCACGCAGGAGATCAGACAGGCCAGCGGAAGGTTAAGATAACCCATGATCGCCAGCGGGAAAAACGACACCCACAGCGCAAAGCAGCCAAAGGCCGCCACCGCATAGGGCCACATCCGCCCGCCGTGAAACTGACGCGCGATCTCGATCTCTTCCTTGCGCAGATTGCGGCGCGTGTGCCGGTCCAGCCCATCGTCGCGGCCCAGCGGAATGGCCCGCGCGCCGCCAGAATCCAGCGCGGGCTTATAAAGTGCAGGTTCGACAGGCGCCTTGATCGCGTCCTGAACGAGCTTTGGATCTTCCAGCATTTATCATGCCCCGTCTGATGCATTTCGGACCCGACTCAAGCTTTGGTGAATCGGTCGATAACCATTTGTAAACCATGATGCGCTTTGGAAAAATCCCTAACAGAATCTTAATGGACAATCTGTCCCATTCCGGGGCCGCGCGGATCAAATCACCCTTGCGCTGACTTTTCAGCCCCCTATACCTGTGCAAGCGATGGGCACTGTTTGATCGAACAAGAACAGGCCCGGACAGGAACTGCCGGATTTGCCCGACAGGACCGAAAAGCAGAGGGGATAGCTATGAACCTGGTGCTGATCGCCATGGGCCTTGGGGCCTTGGCCGTTGTTTACGGTTACATCACAAGCAGGCAAGTTTTGGGCGCGAGCGCCGGTTCGCCCCGGATGCAGGAAATTGCCGCCGCCATTCAGGAAGGCGCGCAGGCCTACCTTAAGCGGCAATATACCACGATTGCGATTGTCGGCATTGTAGCGGCGATCATCATTGCGCTGGCCTTGGGCAAGATTGCGGCGATCGGCTTTGTGCTGGGCGCGGTTTTGTCGGGCGCGGCGGGGTTTATCGGCATGAATGTGTCGGTGCGCTCGAATGTGCGCACGGCCGCCGCCGCGCAGCAGGGCCTGCAGGCGGGCCTGACACTGGCCTTCCGCGCGGGCGCGATCACGGGGATGCTGGTGGCCGGACTGGCGCTGCTGGCGATTGCCGGGTTCTTCTGGCATCTGACCTCGACGGGTGGCTTCGGCCATGGCCTTGCCCCCAATGACCGGACCGTGGTGACGGGGCTGACGGCGCTGGCGCTCGGGGCTTCGCTTGTGTCGATCTTTGCTCGGCTTGGCGGCGGCATCTTTACCAAGGCCGCCGACGTGGGCGCAGACCTTGTCGGCAAGGTCGAGGCGGGCATTCCCGAGGATGACCCACGCAACCCCGCCGTGATCGCCGACAATGTGGGCGACAATGTGGGCGATTGCGCCGGTATGGCCGCCGACCTGTTCGAGACCTATGTGGTGACCGTGGGCGCAACCATGGTGCTGACCGCGCTGCTAGTCAAAGGCACGGGCAATCTGATGGCGCTGATGAGCCTGCCGCTGCTGATCGGCGGCGTGTGCATCGTCACCTCGATCATCGGCACCTATTTCGTGCGATTGGGCGCGAGCAACAACATCATGGGCGCGATGTACAAAGGCTTCCTTGTCACCGCGATCCTATCGATCCCGGCCATCGGCTGGGCGATCCATACGGCGGTGGGCGATTTCGGCACGCCAATTGACGCATCGGGCCTGACTGGCGGCGCGCTGTTCCATTGCTCGCTGCTGGGTCTGGTCATCACCGGCCTCATCATCTGGATCACCGAATATTACACCGGCACCTCCTATCGCCCGGTCAAGTCCATCGCCAAGGCATCCGTGACCGGCCATGGCACCAATGTCATCCAGGGCCTTGCCATCAGCCTTGAGGCGACCGCCCTGCCCACGCTGGTGATCGTGGCGGGGATCATCATCGCGTTTAAGCTGGCGGGCCTGATCGGCATTGCCTATGCGGCAACGGCCATGCTGGCGCTGGCGGGCATGGTGGTGGCGCTCGACGCTTATGGGCCGGTGACGGACAATGCAGGCGGCATTGCCGAAATGGCCGATATGGAAGCCTCGGTGCGCGAAAGGACCGATGCGCTCGATGCCGTCGGCAACACGACCAAGGCGGTGACCAAGGGTTATGCCATCGGTTCGGCGGGGCTGGCCGCGCTGGTGCTGTTTGCGGCCTATACCACGGATCTGCGCGAGTTTTTCCCGCATTTGAGCGTCAATTTCAGCCTTGAAAATCCCTATGTCATTGTCGGACTCTTGCTGGGCGCTTTGCTGCCCTATCTGTTTGGCGCGATGGGTATGACGGCGGTGGGCCGCGCGGCGGGCGATGTCGTGGTCGATGTGCGCGAACAGTTCCAGAGCAACCCCGGCATCATGGCGGGCACGTCCAAGCCCGATTATGCCCGCACGGTCGATCTGGTCACGCGGGCGGCGATCAAGGAAATGATCGTGCCCAGCTTGCTGCCCGTGCTGACGCCGGTGCTGGTCTATTATGTCATCACGCTGGTGGCGGGGCAGGACAATGGCTTTGCGGCGCTGGGCGCGCTGTTGCTGGGGGTGATCGTGGGGGGCCTGTTCGTGGCGCTCTCGATGACCAGCGGCGGCGGCGCATGGGACAATGCCAAGAAGTATATCGAGGACGGCCATCACGGCGGCAAGGGCAGCGAGGCCCACAAGGCCGCCGTGACCGGCGACACCGTGGGCGATCCGTATAAGGACACGGCTGGCCCGGCCGTCAATCCGATGATCAAGATCACCAATATTGTCGCGCTGCTGCTGCTGGCGGCGCTGGCGGGGCATATGGGCTGATCGCTTTTGGCCCTGCGTCCGGTCATTACGCCGGGCGCAGGGTCAGAAAATATCCCGCTTATTCATACTTCCTTTCCGGCTTTCTCCTTAACCTTGGGCGCATATTTTCCGCGCTCACGAGGTAACTGTGGCGAGCCAGCCCAATTTTATTCGCGCCAAGCCTGTTGTCGCGCCTTCGCGCTTGCCACCCGGCCCCAACCCCGCGCCGCAATTGCCGCCCAAACCCGCGCCTGCGGGGGAAATCCGCAGCGTCGACTGGCGCGAGATGCAGGATATGGGGGCGATGTTGGCGTGGGATGCTCTGGCCATGTGGGCCAGCGAGCCGAACCCGTTTTTCGAAAGCTGGTATCTGCTGCCTGCGCTGCGCGGGCTCGATCCCGATGGACGGGTGCGGATATTGCGCTTTGAAATGGGCGGCGATCTGGCCGGGATCATGCCCATTGTGCGCCAGAGCCGCTATTACACCCGCCCCATCCCGCATTGGGCCGGCTGGACGCATCCCAACGGCTTCCTTGGCGCGCCGCTGGTGGCGCGGGGGCTGGAAAGGCCGTTCTGGCGGGCGCTGCTGGCCTGGGCCGATGCGCAGGGCGGGCTGGGCCTGTTCCTGCATCTGGGCGAATTGCCGCTGTCGGGGGCGGTGGCCGATGCCTTGCGCGATGTGCTGAACGAGCAGGGGCGCAACGCCGCGCTAGTGGGGCGCAAACAGCATGTGATGCTGCAGAGCGACCTGTCGCCCGAGGCTTATTTCGAAGCGACGGTTTCGGGCAAGAAGCGCAAGGAATACCGGCGTCAGGCCAACCGATTGGGCGAATTGGGCACGCTGGAATTTGTGCGCCATGAAGGCGAGGACGACCTTTCGGCCTGGTGCGAGGATTTCCTGAAGCTGGAAGCCGCAGGGTGGAAGGGCGAGGCCGGATCGGCGCTGGCCTGCCTGCCCGCGACCACGGCGCTGTGGCGAGAGGCGCTGCATGGCGCGGCGGCGCGGGGGCGGCTTGAACGGCTGTCGATGACGCTGGACGGGCGGCCTATCGCCATGCTGGCAACCTTTATGACCAAGCCCGGCGCCTTCATGTTCAAGACCGCCTATGATGAGACGTTAAGCGCCTATTCCCCCGGCGTGCTGTTGCAGCGCGAAAATCTGGCGATGCTGGATATGCCGGGGCTGGGCTGGGTCGATAGCTGTGCGGATGAAACCCATCCGATGATCACCCACCTGTGGCATGAGCGCCGCCCGGTGGGACGGGTCTCAATCGAGATCGGCGGGGCGGTTCGGCGGGGCCTGTTTGGGGTTATGGCTCGGCGGGAATTGGGCGGGGCTGGGTTTGGGATTTAAGAAGGGTTTTGATGCGAGGGTCTAGACCCTCGCGCTCCCGTTACTGTCTGCGTTGCGTTATGGGTTCAGCCGCAAAGTGTCGGACGCGGCCTCGGAATTTTGAAAAGCCTGCGGCGCAATATACCAGCGCCGCAGGCTTTTAATAAAATAGAACGCCGCCGCAGGAACCCTCCCCATTAACGGGATTGCAAAGGGACAAGTCCCTTTGCCCGCCGGAGGCCCCCTTCATAATACCCCCACACATCACCCCCCCGGATGATAGAAATCATACACCGTCCGCGCCACCGCCTCTGACACACCGGGCGCGCGCATAAGGTCATCGAGCGCCGCCGCCCTCACCCGACTGGCGGTGCCGAAATGCAGCAGCAAAGCCCGCTTGCGCGCAGGCCCGATGCCGGGGATTTCGTCCAGCGGCGAGGCCGTGATCGCCCGGCTGCGCTTTTCGCGGTGGGCGCCGATGACGAAGCGGTGGACCTCGTCGCGCATGCGTTGCAGGTGGAACAGGACGGGCGAATTGACAGGCAGCATTTTCTCGCGCCCATCGGGGAAATGGAACACCTCGCGCCCATCGCGACCATGGTGCGGTCCCTTGGCGATGGCGATCAGCGGCACGTCCTCAACGCCCAGTTCCTCCAGCGCCGCTTTCACCGCGCTCATCTGTCCCTTGCCGCCGTCGATCAGCACGCAGTCGGGCCACTGGCCCTTATCGCGGTCGGGATCTTCCTCCATCGCGCGGCCAAAGCGGCGGGTCATCACCTCGCGCATCATGGCGAAGTCGTCGTTGGTCTGGGCCTCGCGGATGTTCCATTTGCGGTACTGGTTCTTGATGAACCCGTCCGGCCCGGCGCAGATCATCGCGCCCAGCGCATGGGTGCCCTGAATATGGCTGTTGTCGTAAACCTCGATCCGCTGCGGCTCGTCCAGTTCGAGGAAATCGGCCATTTCACGCCAGACTTTGGCCTTGCTGCCGCTCTCGGCCATGCGGCGGTCCAGCGCCTCGGCCGCATTGCGCTCGGCCTGTTCGACAAGGCGCTTGCGGTCGCCGCGCTGCGGGATGGTAATTTCGACCTTGCCGCCTGCGGCCTCCTTCAAGGCCTCGGCCAGCAGATCGGCCTCGGGCAAGGCGCGGTCGAGCAGGATGACGCGCGGGGGCGGCACTTCCTCATAGAATTGCGCCATGAAGCTTTGCAGCACCTCGCCCATCTCCATCCCCTCGGTGCGGGCCGGAAAGAAGGCGCGGTGGCCCCAATTCTGGCCGCCACGGATGAAGAAGGCCTGGATCGCGATCTGCCCCGCCTTTTCGGCGCAGGCAAAGATGTCCGCATTGGGCAGGCCCTCGGCATGGATGGCCTGCGAGCCTTGGATAAAGGTGGCCGCGCGCAGACGGTCGCGCAACATGGCGGCGCGCTCGAAATCGAGATCCTCCGCCGCCGCGCTCATCTGCGCCTCTATCTCGCGCTGAACCGCGTTCGATTTGCCGCCAAGGAAATCCTTCGCCTGACGCACCAGTTCGCCGTAATCCTCCTTGCTGATCCGGTCCACACAGGGCGCGCTGCACCGCTTGATCTGATACAGCAGGCAGGGCCGGTCACGCCGACTGAAGAAGGAATCGGTGCAGCTTCGCAGCAGGAAAAGTTTCTGCAAGGCGTTGATCGTGGTGTTGACCGAACCGGCGCTGGCAAAGGGGCCGTAATAA
The DNA here is from genome assembly GCF_012275515.1 of Novosphingobium sp. SG707. Taxonomy (GTDB): domain Bacteria; phylum Pseudomonadota; class Alphaproteobacteria; order Sphingomonadales; family Sphingomonadaceae; genus Novosphingobium. The sequence goes on along the minus strand of NZ_JAAZQL010000009.1, from coordinate 32,967 downwards.
TTGCCCTCGGCCCGGCGCGCGCCGCGATGCTTCATAATTCGCGCAAAATCATGATCGGAACGCAGCAAAATAAAAGGAAAACTTTTATCATCGCGCAACAGCACATTATAAGGCGGGCGAAACCGCTTGATGAGCTGCGCTTCCAGCAACAGCGCCTCGGCCTCGCTGTTGGTGGTCACGATGGTCATGCTTCGCGTCTGCGACACCATGCGTTGCAGACGCAGAGGCAGCCGATCCACCTGCGTATAATTGGCCACGCGGTTGCGCAGCGCCCGCGCCTTGCCGACATAGAGCACGTCGCCGCGCGCGTCCTGCATCCGATACACGCCGGGCCGCACCGGCAAGGTCGCCAGCACCTCGCGGATCGCCGCCACACCCGCGTCCAGATCGGGCCGCTCGCCCCCGCCCCGGATCAGGCTTACCGCCTTGTCCTCATTAAACCGGTCCGCCGCGCGGTCGGGCGGATTGTTCGCATCATCAACCATCCCGCCCAGATAGGCCCCATCACGCAAAAAGGGGAGAGGTGCGCTGCGCCTCTCCCCCAACTTTTGCCCAGCCATCAGGCCCGATCAGAACATCTTGCGGAATTCCACCTCGATGACCCGCCCCTGCGCATCCATATAGAGCGGCTGATAGGACAGCGGGGTGTTGCCATTGCTGTCGGTCACGCGCTGGCGCTGGTTGAAGATGTTCTTGGCCCCGATGCTGAAACGCGCATCCTTGAAGAAGGGCGTTTCCTTCACCAACCGCTTCTGCTGCCCCAGATCGAAGAACAGGCGCGTGTTCAGCTTAAAAAGCGAGCCAAAGCGCAGATCGGTCGAACCGGGCGCGCCGCTGCCGTTGACATGGGTGGGCGCGGTCCACGTGCCGTTCATGCGCAGGCCGATGCCCTTGAAGAAGAAGCCGCCCTCGCCCTCCAGCGAGTGCCGCGCCGTGCCCCCGCCCGACAGCGCATCGCCGCCCAGCAGATCAAGCGATGGCCCACTGGCCGCGACCTGAACCCGGTTTACGAAATAGACAGTGTGATAAAGCGAGAGGTTCCAGCGGCCTTCATAACGACCGCCACGCCCACCACCCGGAGGGCCACCCGGACCGCCCCCGCCCGGCGGAGGACCGCCCATGCCGCCGCCCGGCGGCGGACCACCCGAACCACCGCCACCCGGACGCCCTCCGCCCGGTCCATTACCGCCCGGACGCCCGCCTCCCGGAGGTGGGCCACCGCCGAACATGCCCATCGGCCCGCGCCCCTGCGACCGGATTTCCTTGCCCAGATTGCCGCCGATGTTAAAGCCCCAGCGCACATGCTCATCGCGCGTTTCGGCCAGAGTGATCGCGCGGCGGTCGATCTGGGTAATGGCGCCTGTAGTGGGATCGCGCGTCACGCGTCCCGGATAGGCCCCCTCGATCGCCGTGGTCAGCGTGGTCGGGAAGGCGCTGGTGACATTGCTGGACTGGTTGTTGAAATATTCCACCACCAGATTGGACTTGCCCTTCAGGATGGGCGGGGTCCAGTTCAGGCCCAGCTTGATATCATTGCGATGCTCCTTCACCAGCGCTGAATTGCCTCCGGTGATGACCGTGGCCAGCACGGTCTGGCTCTTCACAAAGTCATAGACCGATACGTTATAGGTGGCCACCAGCGGCGAGCCCAGATTGGACAGCGAAGGCGCGGCCTCGTCATAGAGATAGCTGGCCTGAAGCCCCAGTTTGTCGGTGACATTCCATGTCAGGCCCGCGCTCCAGTCCACCAGTTCGCCGAAATCGGACAGGTGATCGGCCGAGGCCGAGAGGTTGAGCGTGATATCGCCCAGCGCCTCGCCCACATGCTCGCGGCGGCTGGTGAGCGGAATGCCCAGATTGACGCCCAGCGAAGCATCGCCGCGCTTCAGGTTCGAAGCGGGGCTGAGCGTGCTGGTGCTGCTGGCGTTCAGAGCGGTGTAATTGAAGCCGCCCTTGACCGTCACCGCCATCTTGCCCGCCGGCAGGGCAACCGGACGCCCGACAAGCGTGACCAGCGTGGTGACTGTGTCGGTCTTGCTCTTGGCGGTGGTAAAGCCGCCGCTGGGCGCAATGCCGCTGGCCAAAGCGGCGGCCAGAACCGCATTGTCGGTCACGCGATTGGCCGTGGTGGTCGTGGCGTCGACATGGCTGATGTCGGTGGTGGCCGACAGGTTCCAGTCGAGCAGGCGCTTGTTCAGCCCCGCCCCGGCCGAATAGGTGTCGGTCAGCGTGCGCCGCGTCAGAGCCCCGTCAAAGGTGCGCAGCACATCGGTGGCGGGCGAATAGGTGTTGAGCCCCGCCAGCCCCGTCACATCCGCGCGCGAAGCCAGCGCGTTGAACGTCATATTGCCGCCCATGCCGTCCTTGCCCAGCGGCGCGGTATAGGTGCCGTTGAGCGAATAGTCCTTGGTATTGGACACGAGCGTACGGTTGGCCGCCGGGCTGGGATCGGTCGAAAAGGTGGGGATGGTGTTGCGCGCCTGAAGGACTTTCGCCTGCGCCTCGGTGACCGGATTGGTGCGGTCGGCCTTGGCGGTCAGGTTCATCCGCTTGCCCTTATCGATTTTCAGCACCGATGCCATGCCTTTCAGCGTATTGGCGCCGATGCTGTCGGACAGGGCCAGTTCGGCCTCGACCGTGCGGGCCTGATAGTGATCCTTGAGGATGATGTTCACCACCCGCTGGTCGGCGCTGTAGCCAAAGCGCAGCGCGACTTCCTCGGGCAGGACCTCGACCCGACGGATCGATTCCGGCGGATAATTCATCATTTCGCGGAAATTGGTGATGCGCTGGCCGTTGACCAGAATGACCGGGCCCGAAGAACCACGCCCGCGCCCGCTGCCCGTCTGCGGCGAAATGGCGGTGATCAGGTCATCCACCGTGGTTGCGCCATAGGCGGCAATGTCTTCCTCGTCGAACACCGCCACGGGGGGCTGGGGCGCCTCGACCTGCCCCTTGATGCGGTCGGCCACGACCACGATCTCGCGCCCGCGGGTCACCGGCGTTTTGGGGGCGGTGGCGGTTGCGGTGGCATCGTCGGATGCACCCTCTGCGGCGGTTTCGACCACTGGCGCGTCGGCGGCGGCCAGCGGCGCGGCCTCTGCGGCAGGCGCAGATTGCGTTTGGGCCAGCACCGACCCACCGGACGCCATCACCCAAACCAGCGATACCGGCACAAAGGCAAACCGGGGGCCAAACTTGCGGGCAATCTTGCGCAAAACGGATACTCCCTGAGACAGAACCTTATGATTGGCATGGCTGTCAGGGCTATGCGGATGCCGATTGGACCGCCTGTTCGCAAGCGCGGCAAGGTAACATATTGTCGCATTGGCGCTACATTTCGGCGGCATGTTGGCATATCTGGCCAAACCTTGCGCGAGTTTGGCTTTCCTTTTGCCGTATCTGCGTCTATGGCGCGCGCCAATCTCCCCTCTTATTAGAGAACCGAAGTTTACGGATGGCGAAAGAAGAACTGCTCGAAATGCGCGGCCAGGTGGTCGAACTGCTGCCCAACGCGATGTTCCGCGTGCGGCTGGAGAACGATCATGAGATCCTCGGCCACACCGCAGGCAAGATGCGCAAGAACCGCATCCGCGTGCTGGTGGGCGACGAGGTGCTGGTCGAGCTGACCCCCTATGACCTGACCAAGGGTCGCATCACCTATCGCTTTATGCCCGGTCGCGGCGGCCCCGGCAGCTATTAAGCGCCTGGCTGCACCCTAGCGATGGCTATGACCGATCAGGCCGGCAAACCGCTTCTGGTGCTGGCCTCGTCCTCGCCCCGGCGGCGGGACCTTTTGGCGCGTCTGGGCATTGTGCCCGACCGCATCGCCAGCCCCGACATCGACGAAACGCCGCTCAAAGGCGAATTGCCGCGTGCCTATGCCCGCCGCCTTGCGGTGGAAAAGGCACGCGCCGTCGACCGTGCGCCCAACGAGATCGTGATCGCGGGCGATACGTCGGTGGCGCTGGGGCGGAGGGTTTTGCCCCCGGCCGATACGGTGGAATTGCAGCGCGAAATGTTGCGCGCGATTTCCGGGCGGCGGCAAATGTGCATCTCCTCGGTCTGCGTGATCGACACGGCGGGGCGCGAACGCGTCAAGCAGGTCGAGACGCTGGTGATTTTCAAAAATCTGACCGATCAGGAAATCGAGGCCTATATCGCCAGCGGCGAAGGTCTGGGCAAGGCGGGCGGCTATGCCATCCAGGGCCGGGCCGAAGCGCTGATCCGGCGCCTGTCGGGCAGCCATTCGGGCGTGATCGGCCTGCCTTTGTATGAAACGCGGGCGCTGCTGCGCGCCGCCTCCTATCCTCTGGATTAAACGCCCATGTGGTTGATCGAGCAAGGCATCGGCGAGGATCGCGCGGTGCTGCTCGATGGAGCCGAAGTGGTGGCCGCCAAGATCGACTGGCCCGGAAGCGCCGCGCCGGGGCAGGTTGAGAACGCGACCCTGATCCGCCGCGCGGGAGGTTCGCGCCGGGGCCTGTTGCGCCTGAAGAGCGGCGAGGAAGCGCTGGTCGACCGCCTGCCGCGCGAGGCGAGCGAGGGCGCGCCGATCCGCGTCGAGATCTTGCGCAGCGCCATGGCGGAAACGGGCCGCTATAAATTGGCCCAGTCGCGTCCGTGCGATGCACCGCTGCGCCCTGCCCCGCGCCTTGCCGATATCCTGCCCGATGCGCGCGTGGTGCGCCAATTCCCCGCCGGTGTGTGGGAGGATGTGTGGGGCGAAGCATGGAGCGGTGCGGTCGCCTTTTCCGGCGGAGCGCTGGTGCTGTCGCCCACGCCCGCGATGACGGTGATCGACGTCGATGGCCCCCTGCCCCCGCCCGCGCTGGCCGTGGCGGCGGCCGGGGCGGTGGCCTCGACCATCAGGCGGCTCGATCTGGGCGGTTCGATCGGCATCGATTTCCCCACTCTGGAGACCAAGGCTGATCGGCAGGCGGTGGACGGCGTTCTGGCGCAGGATCTGGAAGGCTGGCCCCATGAACGCACGGCGATGAACGGCTTTGGCTTTGTCCAGATCGTTTCGCGGATGGAGCGCCCTTCGCTGCTGGCGCGGCTGACCCATGCGCGGGCGGGCGCGACGGCGCGGCTTTTGCTGCGCCGGGCCGAGAGGGTTGCGGAGGCCGGACTGCTGCTGCTGCGCGCCCACCCTTCGGTGATGGCGGCCATCACGCCCGCATGGCGCGAGGAACTGGCCCAGCGCAGCGGACGGCGGCTGGATTTTCAGGAAGATGCGGGTCTTGCTCTCGACGGCGGATTCGCGCAGGCGGTGACATTATGACCCAACAAAATCGCAAATGCCCGGTCTGCGGCAAGCCCCGCAACGAATCACATAAACCATTTTGCTCAACCCGTTGCCGTGATCGCGACCTGATGCAGTGGCTGTCGGACGGCTATGCCCTGCCCGGAAACCCCGCAAATGGGGAGGATGACAAATAAGTTTCATCGAATGTGTTTTTTTGGCTTGCCAAGACCGATCCGGTTAGCCATAGGCCCGTCCACCGGCAGCGAGGCGATGGCAACATCCTCTGCTAAACGGTAACAAATGGTAATGCCTGGGTAGCTCAGTTGGTAGAGCACGTGACTGAAAATCACGGTGTCGGCGGTTCGATCCCGTCCCCAGGCACCATTACCGCCTTCCAAACACATTCTAGACCGTCTGAGGACATCCGGCAATGGCGGAATTGCGCCATTTCTGCTGGATCACCAGTCCGGTAGAGTCGGGCGGGTCCGGTTGTACCCGGACCATCTGATGGTACTCTTGTTGGTATGCGCAATCATACTATCAGGACGATACCATCATGGCTATCACCGCACTGACAATTAATGCCGCAAAACCAAAAGATAAGCCCTACAAATTGAGCGATGAGCTAGGGCTTTGCCTGCTCATCATGCCCACGGGTGGACGGCTCTGGCGATTTAATTATCGCTTCGGGGGCAAGCAGAAAACTCTGTCTCTCGGGAACTATCCCGACCTGCCCCTCGCCAAGGCCCGGGCCATGAGGGCAGCCGCCCGCGAGGCCTTGGCGGAGGGCCGTGATCCTGCCCAAATCCGCAAGGACAAGCAGCGCGAAGAACGGGCCCGCTCGCAGGATACGTTTCGGGCGATAAGCAAGGAATGGCTCGGCAAGCTTGAGAGAGACGGCCGTTCGACCGACCATATCCAAGCTGCGCTGGCTGCTCGATTTTGCCAAACCCGATATCGGCGACCGCCCTATCACGGAACTGACGGCGCCTGAATTGCTTGATGTGCTTCGAAAAATTGAATTGCGCGGACGCCATGAGACCGCCAATCGCCTGCGCAGCACGTTCGGCACGATCTTCCGCTATGCGATCGTCACGGGCCGCGCGCAGTATGATATGTCTCGGCCAATCTGAAAGGGGCGCTCGTCACACCCAAGACGAAGCATCACGCGGCGGTCACCGACCCCGACATTCTGGGCGGCCTGCTTCGGTCCATTGATGCCTATGATGGGGCAGTGCCCCAATGGCTTGCTCTCCCGGCAAACCGCCTTACGCTGCCCGGCAGCGCCCGGGGCTCAGACCGCGCCATCAGGGCGCGCCGGCTCCTGACCGACCGGCGCGCCCACTTCTTCATCAACATGCCCTGTCGGCATGCAGCGGGCCCTATGACGACCGGCCTGGCGGGCTTCCTGCGGGTTCGCCGCCCTTCCCGCCGCCGCCCTTGATCCGCCCCGCACGGCGGCTTCTCCGGCGGTCCCGGCGCTTGAAAGGTCCCGGTCCCCACATCGCGGTTTGCTCTCAAGCAGCCGCAGAACCCTGATCGAGCGAACTGGCCTGCACGATCGTCCGACAGGTTTCGGAAAACTCAGGATGACGGGTTCAAGGCATAACAACTCAGGCTGTACAACTGGTCAGTCGTGAACCCGCAAGGTGAGATACCACTGGCGAGGCGGACTATAGGTTGCGGATACAAAGCCTACACTGCCGGGGGAGGATTGATCAAACCCGCCAACGACAAAGCGCTTATCGGTCAGATTGCGCACGCCCAAGGTCAGGCTCCAGCGCTCATCCCTGCCGGTATACCCAATCGAGCCATCCAGCATGCCGACATTGCCCGACTGAAGGTAACGCGAATTTTCCGCATCAGGATGAACGTTGCTCTTGTAGCTATAATCGGCAGCCAGAGAGAGTGCGCTGCCGTTTGCCAGAGTGTGCCGCCAAAACCCACCAAAAGCGGCCGACCATTCGGGGGTATTGACCAGCTTGTTGCTTGCCGCGAATGTCACGCCGGGGCTGAGCTGGCGATAATAGGCATCCAGATAGCCGACGCTGCCGTTGATCGACAATTCGCCCAGCTTCGCCTGCGCCTCGGCCTCAAAGCCGCGGATCGTGGCCTTGCCGCCATTTTTGAATACGGGTGAAAGGCCATTGTAGACCGTAACCTGCATGTTGTCATAATCGGTGCTGAAGGCCGCCAGATTGAGACGCAGCTTGCGATTGAGGAGCGTGGATTTCAGACCAAGCTCATGCGTATTGGCCGTCTCGGGCCGGAAGGTCAGCTGACTGATGTCGTTCGGCGGTGATATGACGTCAAGCAAACGCGTGGTCCAACCACCCGACTTAAACCCCTGCGAGAACGAATAATACGTCATCAGATCGGACGAGAATTTGTACTCAGCCCCGGCCTTGAACGACAATGACCGTGTTTCCGCATCACTTGAATTCAAGCTGGCTCCCGCCCTGGCTCGCAGCTTCGGCAAAGAGGGCATTGCAGCGGTGCAGAAAGCTGCGGGTAAGCTGGTCGATTCCGAAATCACCGGAGAAGACGCAGCCGCCAAAATCTCAGCGTCCCAGCAGCGCAGTCAATCGATCCAAAGCCAGATCGCCGAGCTTGAACGCAAGCTTGCCGCCATGAAGCCCAATGATCCCGAAAGGGAAACGTTGCGGTCTGAAATTGCAAAGCTGCGGGGTCAGATCACACAGGAGAAGTCCGCACAAGCCGATAGCGCGGAGCAATTGGCCAATACTCCCATGAGTTTCAACTATCGCGGTGAAGGCGGGTTTGCTTTCGGCAACAACCTCATTCGCGATGCCGCTCATGCCGGATGGATCAGCATGACCACTATGATGAGTACCGTGCTCCTCGGTCTTGCTTACGGCATGCCTTGGGCTGTTCTTGGGCTGGGCCTGATCCTGCTGTGGCGCTGGAGGTATTTTGCGAAGTTACGCCGGAAGCTCTTTGGCCCTCCCGCTGATTGAGACGGCAACGTGGGGCCTGCAAGCTTTTGCTTCTTGCATACCTGCCCGTTACGTGATCGCGTAACGGGCTTGATTGAGTGACATCCGTCCGAATTGAGTGATTGCTGTAGCTTACGCCCTTAAAGGAGACGTTCAACGCCTCCGGTGGAGCCACCCAAACTTGTCGTTCATTCATGATCATGCTGGCGGAAGATGCCGCGCCATGCGTGCCTTGAGCAGTTCCACCAGTTCCGGCTGCATGAAGGGATAGTCGTCCGAGATATTGAGGCAGATGATCCGTTGCCCACGTTGCAGGCCGCGCGGAACCGCCGTTGCACTTTGGCGCGGTGCTGCTTTTCCATCACCACGATGATGTCGGCCCATGACACCAGTCCTGCGGTCAGGGGGTTTTCGGCATCATGGTTGGTGCCGGCTGAGGACACCTCAAGGCCGGGATAGTCGGCAAACACCTGCTCGGCCGTTGGGCTGCGCAGGTGGTTCTGGCTGCAAATGAACAGGATGGTTGTCAAGCAACGCCTCTGAAAAAAATCCTCCCCTGTTTTTGAGCGCCTTGCGCGACAGGTCAATTCGAAGTAATGCGCCGCTCAGCCAATACAGGCCTGTTCTTAAGCTAGCACTACTTTGGCAAACCCGCCATATGCGCGGACAGCTCATCGAGAAAAACGCGGGTCTTGAGCGGCAGGTATTGTGCTGTAGGATAAAGTGCGACAATCGGCGCTTCGCCGCAATCCCAGTTAGGCAGTACGCGCTCCAGCCGTCCAAGTGACATATCTTCGACGACGTCGACCTCCGATTTGAGCATGATGCCGAGGCCAGCGAGCGCCCAGTCGTGGACCGCATCGCCATTATCGACACGCATTCGTGCTGCCGCAGCGACATGAGCGGTTGCCCCGCCCGGCCCCTTGAGATGCCAGGGCTCGGCCGCACTGCCGTAGCGCAGGAATTCGTGCTCAGCAGCCTGTTCCGGCGTTTCGGGCCGACCCGCGCGATCAAGATAACCAGGCGATGCCACGAGGATGCGCCGATTGTCGGCAAGTTTCCGCATCATGGCCGAACTGTCGGTCAAAGTGCCGATGCGGATCACCAGATCCAGCCCCTCCCCGACGAGATCGACCAACCGATCATTGAGGTACAGGGACACGGCAAGCCTAGGATAGCGCGTAGCGAGGCGACCGAGCACCGGCGCGACGTAGCGCCGGCCGAACGAGATAGGTGCACTGACGCGAAGAGTGCCGACCGGCTCGTCCCGGCCGCCAGCGAGCCTTTCCTCGCCGGCTTCGATTGCGTCGAGCGCCCGTTCGACGTCGATCAGCAGCCGCGCGCCTTCCTCAGTGGCGCTGAGCGAGCGTGTACTACGATGGATAAGGCGCACCCCGGCACGACTCTCCAAGGTTGCCAACCGCTTACTGACCACCGCCAGCGTCAGGCCCATTCGCCGAGCCGCTGCCGATAGACTGCCTTCGCTCAGGATGGCGCGGAATGTCTTCAGTTCGTTAAGATCATCCAGCATTGCATTATCAACCTTGATGCGAGTGTGCATGAAATTATTCACAGCTTATCGCCCGGGGCGCAAGAGCCGATATCTGCGCTATGACAACGCAGCTTCCCCTTACCCGCCGAACCCTTCTCGGCAGCGGCTTCGCCGCTGCTGCGGTTACCTTGTCGCCGACGCTCAAAGCTCAGGAGGTCATCATGCCTGCTTCCGGACCTTTCTGGCCGAACGATGCCCGTCTCGCCGTCAGTTTTTCGCTCATGTTCGAAGCTGGCGGACAGCCCATTTCGGGCGCGGGTGGCATCATTCCCGACCCTATCGAAAAGGGTTTGCCCGACCTTCCTACCAACGCTTTCTTTCAGTATGGCATTTACGAGGGCATACCGCGCATCCTCGACCTGATGGACAAGTACCAGGTCAAACTCTCGTCTTTCATGGTCGGCCAAGCGATCGAGAAGGCGCCGGATCTGGCCCGTGAGATCGTTCGCCGGGGACATGAGGCCGCTGCGCATGGTCGCGCCTGGCAAAACAGCTATGCTCTCGATCCCGATGCCGAACGGCGTTTCATCGCCGAGGGCGCAGCAAGCATTGAGAAGATCACAGGCCAGCAGCCGCTCGGGTGGAACGCCTATTGGATGCGCAACTCGCAGCATACGCTCGACATCCTCCAGTCGCTCGGCTTCCAATACCATATCGACGAGCCGAGCATGGACCAGCCGTTCATCATCAAGCTCAAAGGCGGCGACTTCGTCACCGTTCCTTACACACTTCACATGAACGACATCGTCTCCTTTCCCTTCGGGAGCTGGAATCCAGATGCTTATGAGCAGGCGTTGAAGGACGAATTCGACCAGCTTTACGAGGAGGGCGCGCACAAGCGGCGGATGATGGTCGTGTCATTGCACGATCGCATCTCCGGCCATGCGAACCGTGTTCGCGTCCTCGACCGTTTCCTGGCCTATGCCAAATCGAAGGCCGGCGTCTGGTTTGCCCGCAAGGACGAGATCGCCGCCTACGCCCTCGCCCACCGCCCTCAGACGCCTGTCTTTGATCGCGGAGCGCCCGCGATCAGCGGTCTGCCGGGGTCCTCGGCCTGATCCCTCTTGAAGGAGAACAAGAATGACTATCGAACTCAAGGGCCAACACGTCCTCGTGGTCGGTGCCGCTGGCGGGATCGGCGAAGCGACCGTCAAGGCCTTCGCCGCCGTCGGCGCGCAGGTTGTCGCAACAGGCCGGAACACCGACAAGCTCATCTCGCTTGCCGCTGTGACGGGTGCTGAAACGGCTCTAGTCGATTTCCTCGATAATGACGCGGTGGAGGCTTTCTTTGAGAGCACCGCTCCGTTCGATCATGTTGTGATCGCGGCTGCCGCCACGAAATCCGGCGCGATAAGCACACTGGCGATCGAGGATGCCAAAGCGTCGATGGAGAGCAAGTTCTGGGGCGCATACCGGATCGCACGGGCCGTCCGGATTAATACCGGTGGTTCGTTGACCTTTGTCTCGGGCTTTCTGTCCCATCGGCCGAGCGCGACATCGGTGCTTCAGGGTGCGATCAACGCCGCACTCGAGGCGCTGGGGCGGGGACTTGCACTCGAAAGGGCGCCCGTTCGCGTCAACACCGTATCACCGGGTATGATCGACACGCCGTTGTGGAGCGGAATGTCTGAGGCGGACCGGCAGCGGCTGTTCGAACAAGCAGCCGCGAAGCTTCCCGCACAACGCATCGGCCAGCCCGAGGATATCGCGCAGGCCATCCTGTTCCTCGCAACCAACCCTTTCGCCACCGGCGCCACCGTCATGATCGACGGCGGCGGCACGATCGCGTGAGGAGATGATCATGCGCCTGTTCCCTCTGATAGCCTTGACCGTGGCCGCCGCGGCACCCGCCGAGGCTGCACAGGTCGATGATGTCGCCGCACTCGCCATGGCAATACCGCAGGAACTGATTGTCGCATCAGGCATGTCGCCGACGACGAGAGATGCCCTGCTTAAGCCGGTCGATGCCTTTTATGGTTTCTGGGAGAATGGCAGCCCCGCTCTGCTACGCCGGGCGCTCTCGCCGCGCTTCGTGGACCACACCCTGCCGCCGGGCCGGCCTCAAGGCCCCAGCGGACCCGTCGCTGCCTCGAAAGCGTTTCTCGCCGCCGTTCCTGATCTCAGGATGGACGTCGTTCAGCGGCTTGTGGTCGGGGACCGGGTGGTATCGCATTTGCACTTCACGGGCCATTTCACCGGCAGTCTCGACGGCGTGCAGGGCAAGGGCCAAGCGATCGACTTCATCGCGACCGACATTCTACGCATCCAGAAAGGACAGATTACCGACAACTGGCACCTAGAAGACAATCTCACATTCCTCAGACAGGTCGGCATCGTACCTGCGCGCTAATGCGCGCAGGTACGATGCCGGGGGCTGATCAAAGTCGAGGGCGGGGTAGATTCGACGTGGACTTCAGACGTCGATCACCCGCTGGATGGCTGCGCTGATCGGACCATCACCATGTGGCTTGCCCTTTATGACCACTAGCACGCCAGAGACGCCTACGCACGCCTCTTGGCGCAAGGCTGGACCGATGCCTTGCGCCACCAGCATCCCGCCAAATTGATCTGTACGTTTTGTGATTACTTCCGCCACGCCTACAGCCGCATCGCGAGCCTGCGGATCGACCATTTGCTGCTCAGCCCTCTGCCAAAAACTGGTCGATGGTCAGGTCGATACCCATGCGCCTGTGTGAGTAAAGCTTGGCGACAAGCCGAAGCCGCGACGCAGCAAGGCATATCCGGGTCCGAAGGAAACCAGGCGACGCTTTGACCATTTCATCGGCACCGGCCGCAGGAGGTCGACAGCGCAAAGGAAGGTGATATGCCCATTTCGGAATTGAGCGCGGTGGAACGGATTGCCCGGGTTCTCGCCGCCGAGCGCCTCAGCGTGAACGGGGAAGGCTACGAACCCTCGGCGGGCGATGAGGTCGAAGCGGAATGGCCCCTCTACATAGGCCAGGCGGTCGCCATCCTCAAAACGCTGCGCGAGCCCGATATCGTGATGGCCAATGCCGGCGATGCTGGGGTCTGGCAGGCGATGGTGGAGGCAGCTCTCGCCGATTACGAAGGCGATCCATCCGACGAATAAGATGGCGCCGGGTAACGCTAGCTCGAGCCGCGCGGCGATGCCGCGCGATCCTGCTCTTGCGGAACATCGGGGCCAGCATGTTCGATGGGAATCGCCGACAGAGGATTGCTGCGATGAAAATCGGTCATGCTTTGCACACGCGCCGGGATGTCGAGGATGCACCACGCCCATGGCTTTGGGCTAGCCCTGCCAGTCCGCCAAGGCCCTGCGGTAAAGGCGCTCTTGGTCCTCGACGCGTTCTCGCAGGCGAGCAAGCTCCTTGCCGTTCTCGCGCTTGCGTTCAGCCAACTGCGCTTTGAGCACCTCAATCTGCTTCACCAGTTTCGTCTCTGCCGTTTCGAACTCCTTCTGCCTGCGCTCCACCCCCGCGCGGGCAGCGTCCAGCTTTTCGCGACTGGGCCGAGGCTTTGGGTTGGGCGGGCTCGGCTTTTCCTTCACCCTCTCCGACGGAGTTGCTTTCGCCTTCGTTGCTTTCGACGTTCCCCCGCCGCCAGATGTTCGGCGGTTGTGCCGCGTGGGACGCGCAGCACTTGGCCGGGACGAGCTAGCGCCGCCTTCGCGAGTTCAGGGTCCGTCACAAGCTCGGCCACCCCCTGCGCGAAGAGGTTGCGCCTGGCGCCCCATGCCTCGAGCGCCGCCTTTTGGCTGGGCGCGGCAATATAGGTGTCCTCGAAGCCTGCAGAGGTACGGAAAACCTTGAGTGCGCGTTTGTTGGCCATAGGGACTAAACAATCCAAACGCCGCTTGGATGCCAATCCGCCGGTCGGCGCGGCGAACTCACCGCATGAACCAAACGCCCACTTGAACGTTATCGCCTGCATGGACTCACTGCGCTATCCCACGCCCGACCTTCCCGGCTTCCAACTGCCGGGCGACAATGCCCCTCGCGACGTGTGGGAGCATGCTTTCGAACAGATGCGGTCTGTCGATCTGACTTGGGAACAGGTCCAGCAGGGCTATGCGGCGAGCCTGGGCCCGGATGGCGCTTTTGGCGACATCGTGCGATTACGGGCATGGTGCGAAGCCCAAGGCCTCGTGCCCGCCGATGTGGCCGCCGAGGCGATCCTGGTGCGAATGTCGCCCGTCATCGAACATATGTCCGAAGCTGAAGACTTTGATGAAGCTGCGCAGGAAGAGATGGCCATGCGTGAGCTGGACGTGCGGTTCGACGTCCTGGAGTTCGTCGGCGCCTCCGTGGGCTGGGCCGCAGAAGACCTGAACAGCCGCGATCTGGCAGCACGGATCAGGACCGCAAGGAGAGTTCCCGTCGACCTTTCTCCGAAAGGCTGCGCAAGGTGATCGACCAACGCGTCTTCTCCATCTTGGCGATGCTGTGCTCCCAGCCATGGCGCGCTTCCCCGCTCAAATGATAAATCGAGCGCGGCGCCAGCGGGGCGGACAGGTCCAGGGCGAGGTGATCCATGTGGTGGCTCAGCGGCTCGACGATCTCTCCCCGCTGCTCGCCAGCGTTGGCGGGCGTGGGGACACCAGCGGGATGGATCCCGTGGCCCGCGCGGATGTGGTCAAGCATGGCAGCGGGCCAGATCGTCGCGATCCGGAGGAGCGGGTGCTGGGCCGCCCGGCGCGCAATATGTTTGATCCCGACCTTGCTCTTGGCTCCGGCATCATCCCGGGCCAGCCCACTGAGGGGATCAAGGTAAGGACGCGCGACTTTCGATGAGGTGGGATGCTTGCCCTTCCCCTCCCCGCTGATAGGATTTGCCCATGTGTAATCGTGCCCGTTTCGCTGATTAGCCGGAAGCCCTGTTTGGGGCCGCCAACAAGCTGTTTGGCGAGCGACCGCGCGACAATGGCGAGCGAGGCTGGGACGTGATGATCTGGGATGTGCTGGGCGGCAAGGCGGCCTGGCCGATGACCAATGTGCGTCAGCTTGGTCTGCCCCACTGGCGAAGGCTCGCCGAGAAGCCGGCTAACCGCTGTCTCGTTCCGCTCACCGAGTTCGCCGAGTTCACGCCCGAAAAGCATGATCTGGGCGACGGTAAGCCGCCGCTTAAGAGCGAGATGTGGTTCTCGGTTACAGATCAGCCTGTCTTTGCCGTGGTCGGCTTCTCGCAGGCGACAGTCGACGGCAGTGCCTCCGCGATGGTGACATGCGGTGCCAATGAGCTGGTTGCGCCTATCCATCCCAAGGCGATGGTGACGATTCTGCGGCCCGAAGACCACAACACCTGGCTGCGTGGCAGTTATGAAGAGATCGTCGCCCTGCAGCGACCCTATGACGCGGCGGCGATGGCGATGCTGGGGCCAGTCTTTCCGACGCGGGGTGGACCAGCATAAGCTCCGGAAAAGCGCTCGTTCGGTGTAGTCACGCTCCAGTCCCTATGTGATCGGTTTTCGCGAAAGTCTGCATTCCGGTCGGATTACGGCACGATGCCGACCTCATGGGGCTTGCAGACCTACCAACACACTGGCGTCCGACCCAAAGCTCATTGATCGTCTGGTCGGGGAGGTTCTATCGGCCATTCCTCGCCATCAAGCACAGGAAGCGCCTCGAACCAGAATCTGTCATGGCGCAACCGCCCGCCCTCAACCGAAAAATGAAATTCCTCACTAGGGACGGCGCGCAGTTTCTCGTTCACGCCGCCAAGTCCTCCAGAAGCGACCACGACATAACTGATCCGCCCTTGCGCGCAGCTGATCAGGGCTTCGATCATTGTCCCCAGCATCGCACCGTCGCAATCTGTGACCTTGGTCCCCGCGATCTGCGTGGCGGCAAACAGCGTGGGAGTCGTTGCTCGGCAGCTGGCATCCTGAGCCCGCCGGCTTCCCTCCTCATACGCACTTTGCCGCCCCAGCCAGCGCCATATGCCCAATGCATTTATCAGCGCGAGAAAGCCGTTGGTGGCAAGCAGGTTGCTCTGACCGGAGGACAGACCGATCCATGACCATGCCAATGATCCGATCAGAAACACAACAAAACCCCAGCCCGTAACGCGCGCACCCAAGTTGAGCGCCGTCATCACGGCCGCGATCATTGTCGCGGCCGGCGCGATCCATCCGGCCCAGTCGTGCCCCATCCCGTTATTCCCCGCGCTGTCCCCACTCCCGGTTCAGCCCGAGCGCTAGCAGCGTGCAGACTGCGCCCGAGAGCAAATAGGCCCCCACCGCCAGCAGGCCGAAATGGCTGGCCAGAAACAGCGCTGCCAGCGGAGCAAAGGCTGCGCCGATGAACCATGATGCGGTTGCGGTGGTTCCGGCGCCGGTGTAGCGATGCCGGGAAGAGAAACTGCCGTTGACCGCCCCGGAGGATTGCCCAAAGGCAAGGCCGAGGAGGACGAAGCCCAGAATCATATAGGTCCATTCACCCGACGGTCCACGACCCAGCAATTGCGGGGCAAAACCGCTGTAGATCGCGATGGCTGCCGCAGAAGATCCCAACAGCATTCGTCGCCCGACCCGGTCCGCGATCATGCCCGAAACCATCACCGCGCCAATTCCGACAACTGCCCCCACCATCTCGATGATCAGAAAGCGGATCGGGCTTTCCCCGGTCGAAAGTGTGATCCAGGAAAGCGGAAATACCGTCACCAGATGGAAAAGCGCAAAGCTGGCAAGCGGGGCAAAGGCGCCCAGCAGCACCGTACGCCATTCCTCACGAAACAGGTCTCCCACGTATGAAGGCTGCAATTCCCGGTTTTCGTAAAGAGCTTCGAATTCAGGCGTCGAGATCAGGCGCAACCGGGCAAAGAGCGCCACCACATTGATGACGAAAGCGACGAAGAAGGTGTAGCGCCAGCCCCAATCGAGAAAATCCGCCGGTTTGAGCGTATAGAGCAAATAAGCATAGACGCCTGAGGCCACCAGCAGCCCCACAGGCTGCCCCCAATTGCGGGATCATAGCAAACCAACCTCGCCGCCGGACCGGCGCGTTAAGCGAAAGCAGCGCAGGCAGGCCGTCCCACGTCCCGCCCTGGGCGAAACCCTGCCCCAGCCGGAACAGTGCCAAAATAACCGCAGCCATAGGCCCTGCCTGGTCATAACCGGGCACGAAGGCAATAGCCGCGGTCGATCCGCCGAGCAAAAACATGGCCAGTGTCAGCTTAACTCCGCGCCCATGTCGCCGGTCGATCCAGATGAAGAGCAAAGCCCCCAGCGGCCGTGCGACAAAAGCCAGCGAGAAAATGGCGAAGGAATAGAGCGTGCCCTGCAATGGAGACGCGTAGGGAAACATCAGCGAAGGAAATACCAGTACCGAAGCAATGGCATAGACGAAGAAATCGAAGAACTCCGTCGAACGGCCGATGATGACGCCTACGGCTATATCGCGCGGGCTGATCCGGGGATCGCGTGCGTTGATCAGTCGAGCGTGGTGCTCCAGAGTGGTCGAGCTTGCCGGTGCGCCAGTCATACTCATTCCTCTTTGGCAAATTGCTTGGCCATAAATTTTTGGAAAAACCTGTCCTTTGGTGCAACGATTCAGAGCTGCGATTGTTTCAAGGCCAAATCCTCTTTGCAGTCCGGGAGCTATGGTCCCGAACTGCGAACGCCTTGATGAACCGCCCCCAGGGGACAGCATCTGATTGGACAGCCTTGCCATGCGCGTGTCGGACCAGCCCTTGCCCCGCCCCCCGTCGCATCGATCCGGCTATGCGCGATGGTTAATCGCCGTTCCGACACTGATGCTGGGCGGATGCGACATGGTGGTGATGAACCCGACCGGCGATGTGGCGATGCAGCAGCGCAATCTTATCCTGTTCGCCACAGGGCTTATGCTGCTGGTCATCGTGCCGGTCATGGCGACGACGGTGTGGTTTGCGTGGAAATATCGCCGCGGCAATCCCGACAAGGTCTACGACCCCGATTTTGATCATTCCACCACCCTGGAACTGGCGATCTGGTCGATCCCGATGCTGATTATCATCGCGCTTTCGGCCGTGACATGGACCAGCACGCATCTGCTCGACCCCTTTCGCCCGCTGGAAAGGACCAGGCCGGGCGTGCCGGTTACGCCTGCAACACGGGTACTGGACGTACAGGTGATCGCGCTCGACTGGAAAT
This sequence comes from Novosphingobium sp. SG707, assembly GCF_012275515.1. GTDB lineage: Bacteria > Pseudomonadota > Alphaproteobacteria > Sphingomonadales > Sphingomonadaceae > Novosphingobium. The sequence goes on along the minus strand of NZ_JAAZQL010000009.1, from coordinate 15,100 downwards.
GGTTGTTCATCTACCCCGAACAAGGCGTGGCCACCGTCAACGAACTGGCTCTGCCGGTGGATGTCCCGGTCCGCTTTTCCATCACATCGGCCAATCAGTTCAATACTTTCTATGCCCCCACTATGGCCGGGATGATCTACGCGATGCCAGGAATGAACTCGCGCATGCATGCCGTGTTGAACCGTGCCGGGGAAAGCTGGGGTTATTCGGGCAACTATACGGGGCGCGGCTATTCAGACATGCGTTTCCGGCTTCGCGGGCTCAGCGCGTCCGATTTCGGGCGCTGGCTGGTCCAGGTGAAGCAGAGCAGGGCCGCGCTCCTGCCCGCCACTTATCTGTCCATCGAAAAGCCGAGCGAGAAAGCGCCGGTCATGCATTTCGGCAGCGTGACCCCCGGCCTGTTCGATCTTGCGGTCAACCGCTGCGTGGAACCGGGGCGCCCCTGCATGGCCGATATCATGCGCGGCGACATGATGCGCGGTGGCGGCAATCCCCATAGGTCGGGCGCGCATGATCCGGGAATTGGCGGCGGCACGGCACCCGGCCACGGCTCCATGCCCGCCGCACCCCATCAGGAAGGCCATCCGCTGTGAGCAACACCGTGATCCCGCCGGACACCGGCATGGCAATTTTCGGACGGCTCAGTCCGCAAGCCCTCCCCCTGCATGAACCGATCCTGCTGGCCACGTTTCTGATCGTGTTGCTGGCGGGTGCGGCGGTTTTGGGGCTGATCACCCGCTATCGCCTGTGGACTTACCTGTGGCGCGAATGGATCACCAGCGTCGATCACAAGAAGATCGGGATCATGTATGTCATTCTGGGCATCATCATGCTGCTGCGCGGCTTTGCCGATGCGATCATGATGCGCCTGCAACAGGCCGTCGCCTTTGGCGCCAATCAGGGCTATTTGCCCGCGCATCATTACGACCAGATATTTACCGCCCATGGTACGATCATGATCTTTTTCGTCGCCATTCCGCTGGTGGTGGGCATCATCAATTTTGTCATGCCGCTTCAGATCGGCGCGCGCGATGTGGCCTTTCCCTTTCTCAACAATCTCAGCTTCTGGCTGACGGCGGCGGGGGCGGGACTGGTGATGATATCCCTGTTTGTGGGCGAATTTGCGCGCACGGGCTGGCTTTCCTACGCGCCGCTGGCCGAACTGGCCTACAGTCCTGACACCGGGGTCGACTATTATCTGTGGTCGCTCCAGATTGCAGGCGTGGGCACGACGCTTTCGGCGATCAATATGGTGGCCACCATTATCAAGATGCGCGCGCCGGGCATGACGATGATGAAGATGCCGGTGTTCTGCTGGACGGCGCTATGCTCGAATGTGCTGGCCATCGCCATTTTTCCGGCGCTGACGGCGGCCTTTTTCCTGCTGCTGCTCGACCGCTATGTCGGCACCAATTTCTTCACCAACGATCTGGGCGGAGCGCCCATGATGTATTGGAATATGGTCTGGATCTGGGGGCATCCCGAGGTCTATGTGCTGGTCCTGCCCGCTTTCGGCATCTATTCGGAAATCACCTCGACCTTCACCGGCAAGCGGCTCTTCGGCTATTCCTCGATGGTCTATGCCACGGTGGTCATCACGATCCTGTCCTATCTGGTCTGGCTGCACCATTTCTTTACGATGGGATCGGGACCCAGCGTCAACAGCTTCTTCGGCATCGCCACGATGGTGATATCCATTCCCACCGGGGCCAAGATCTTCAACTGGCTCTTCACCATGTATCGCGGCGACATCCGGTTCGAACTGCCGATGCAATGGGTGGTGGCCTTTATGCTGACCTTTGTGGTGGGCGGGATGACAGGCGTGCTGCTGGCCATTCCTCCGGCCGATTTCGTGCTGCACAATTCCCTGTTTCTGGTGGCGCATTTCCATAATGTCATCATCGGCGGGGTGGTGTTCGGCCTGTTTGCGGGGATCGTCTATTGGTTTCCCAAGGCGTTCGGTTTCAAGCTTGATCCATGGTGGGGCAAGGTGGCCTTCTGGGGCTGGGTCATCGGCTATTGGGTGGCCTGGACGCCGATCTATTTTGCCGGACTGATGGGCACGACGCGACGGGTCCGCCATTTCGAGGATGTCGCCCTCCAGCCCTATTTCGTGCTCGCGCTGGTGGGCGCCTTTATCATTCTGGTGGGCATCCTCGGCTTTGTGATGAGCATCGTCATGGGTTTTCTGCGCCGCCGCGAACTGGCCGACACGACCGGCGACCCATGGGACGGACGGACGCTGGAATGGTCCACCACCTCGCCGCCGCCCGCCTACAACTTTGCCTTCACCCCCGTCATTCACGATCTGGACGCGTGGTATGACATGAAGTCGCGCGGCTATCAGCGGCCGGTGTCGGGTTTCCGACCCGTCCATATGCCGCGCAACACCGGGGCCGGCTTCATCCTTGCCGTTCTCGCCGCGGTCATGGGTTTCGCCATGATCTGGTATATGTGGTGGCTGGCGCTGATCGCCTTTGTCGGGCTGCTGGTAGTGGCCGTGGGCCATACGTTCAACATGAAACGCGACTTCTTCATCCCGGTCGAGACCGTCACCCGCATAGAGGAAGCACGCCTGTCGGGGGGCGCCCAGTGACCGATCACGCCGATGATCCCGGCCGCAGCATCACGTGGCATCGGGTGGATGAGGATGGCCACGACCACGAGGACGGCAACGCGACACTGCTGGGCTTCTGGATCTATCTGATGAGCGATGCTCTGATCTTCGCCTCGCTTTTCGCCATGTTCGGCGTGGTCAGCACCAGTTATGCCGGGGGGCCGGTGCCGCGCGAGATTTTCAACCTGCCGCTTGTCGCGCTTAACACGGGCCTGCTGCTGGCCTCCTCCATCACCTTTGGCGAAGCCATGCCGCATCTGGCGGCGGGGCGAGCCGCGCCGGTGCGCGTGTGGCTGGCCATGACCGGCCTGCTGGGGGCCGGTTTTGTCGGCGTCGAACTCTATGAATTCGGCCATCTTGTCAGCGAGGGAGCCGGACCGCAGCGCAGCGCATTTCTGTCGGCTTTCTTCACGCTGGTCGGCACCCATGGCGCGCATGTCACGGTGGGCATGATCTGGATTGCGGTCATGCTGGCCCAAATTGCCCGAAACGGCCTGACCCCGGCGATGCGGCGGCGGGTGATGTGCCTTTCGATGTTCTGGCATTTCCTCGACATCATCTGGATCGGGGTGTTCACCTTCGTCTATCTCTATGGAGTGGTGCGGTGACAGATATGCAGGCTATGGATGGATCTTCCCAGGCTCATAGGGCCGAGAGGCATCGCTTCTACTGGGCGGGCGTGCTTCTGGCCGCAGCGCTCACGGTGCTGCCGTTCTGGCTTGTCATGACCGGTCAGGCCGACCGTTCCACTACAGCCTTGTTGATCTTTGCCATGGCGCTGGTCCAGATCGTCGTGCATGTGGCTTTCTTCCTGCATGTCGATACACGCTCCGAAGGCGGTTGGACCCTCTTGGCCTTTCTGTTTACGGCTGTGATCGTGGTGCTGACCATCGGCGGATCCGTTTGGATCATGTATCATCTCAACACCAACATGATGCCCGGCGCCATTACGGGCCATTAGGTTCATCGACCAGGAAGAGCATCGACGGCACGGAATTCCAGAGCCGTTGATACTAATAAAACAGAACCTGGAGAGATCTGGAAATCTTTCCCAACACAGGTCCGATGCAATTCTCACGTAGGAAAGTAACTGCAGGAGGGACAGGAAGTGCGAGAGATTCTGGCTCCCATTCTCAGCAAGCTGAACCAGTTGAAGCCGCTGGAGCCGGCCGATAAGGAAGCCTTTTTAAAAATGCCATGCCGAATAAAAGAGGTTGATTCAGGACAGGTCCTTATTGACGAAGGCATTCGCACCGTAAACTGCATAGGTCTTCTCTCCGGCTTCGCCTACAGTCATCAGATACTGCAGGATGGCAAACGACAAATCATTTCCGTGCATATACCCGGTGACTTTCCCGATCTTAAAAGCGCGATTCTAGGGAAAGCCTGCGATACGCTCCAAATGCTGTCTCCGGGCAGGATCGCGCTGTTCAACATGGCCGATGTCCAGCGACTCCTGACGGAAAGACCAGCAATTCAGACCGCTCTCTGGCGCGAAACTCTGGTGACCACATCAATCGTTGGTGAATGGCTGACCAACGTCGGACGTCGGGACGCACGGGGCCGAATTTCCCATCATTTGTGTGAATTTGCCGTGCGGTTGCGCTTCGCCGGCTTGCTGGAGGGAAATGCCTATGAATTTCCCCTGACCCAGGAACAGATCGCCGATGCAACAGGATTGACTGTCGTTCATGTCAATCGCACGCTGCAGGACCTTCGGCGCGCAGGGGTGATCCGCACAAAGCGGCGCGCTGTTCAGATTGTCGATTGGCAGCGCCTGGTGCAATTGAGTGATTTCAGCCCGCGATATCTTCACGGCAAGTCCGAGATGCGGCAGGGAGACCGGCCGGATCAGTAAAAGCGACCATCCTCAGCACCGCCCGCCACGCCTGCAGCACCGACGAGACGTCCGTCCTTGATAATCGGCTCCCCCCGTCTGCGGGAAGGGTATTCCTGCTTAGTGTCGAACTGTCGGCGGAACGAGACCAGTTATGGTTTCTTTATAGGTCATGGTCGTCCGCGCTCCCCGTTGGTTTTTATGGCTGCCTGCCGCGGTGGTCTGGTTGACACCGTGCGCGGCGAACGCCGATGACGATCCGCCTCCTGTGTTCACAGGGACACTGCGAGATAATCTGGATGGCTGGCTCATTCCAAGCATAGGCTCTCCAGATCCCGTGGTCCTTAATCGCCTCCAGATTTCCGGAACAATCGCTGGGGACCGCCTCGGGGCTCCCGGCCTTGCCATCCACGCCCAGGTGTTCAACCTGTCCGGAAGCAGCCTGAGGGCCCGAACGCAAGACATTCAGGCCGCCGACGCCATCGATGCGGTGCCGATGACCCGCCTCTTTGAGGCGTGGGTTGAAAAACGTTTCGGTTCAGCTGAACGCAATGTCGCGATCCGCTTGGGATTGATGGACGCCAATGCTGATTTTGACACTATCGTCGCGGCCAATTGGTTGGTCAATTCCTCGCAAGGTATTGGCGCCGATATCGCACGTAGTGGTCTCAATGGACCTTCCGTTTACCCGGTCTCTTCGCTGGGAGCCCGGATCAGTTGGACCCCCAACAAGCATTGGACCGCGCGCCTCGCTGTGCTGGATGGCGTTCCCGGTGACATGGACCACCCTCGGGTATTCGTCGCTGCCAGCCTTGCGCCGCGTGACGGGGCTCTCACCATAGGTCAGGTCGATTACCGCTGGTCGGAGGAAGGCCGCGCTGCGGTAGGGTTTTGGAATTACTCCCTAGCCAGACCGGGGCTCGATGACGCGGGATTGCATCGTGACCAGGGCTTCTACGCCGAGGTCGAAAGCGCCTTGCCTGGCTCGAAACACTGGAGCGGTTGGCTGCGATACGGTCGCGCCCGCGGCGATGCGCAGGATGTTGACGGCTATTGGGGCGGCGGCGTTGTGGGCAAGGGCTTGCTCGCGGGGCGAGACGAAGACCGGCTTGGCCTTGCCTTTGCCCGCGCATCGATCAGCCCGCTGGCGGTCGCCCTGAATAAGCTGCCTCGGGCGGAGGCATCGTTCGAAGCCAGCTATCAGGTCAAATTAAGCGAGCGCTGGGCTTTCCAGCCTGACGCTCAGTACATTCGCCACCCCGCCGCCGTCGCCGGTGCGCCTGATGCGTTGGTGGTCGGAGTGCGTCTGATCCTGTCGGTTGGCGGGCCCAAGCCTGCTCCCGCCACGGATGCATCTGACACGACGGTGCCGTCCGACACGCCTGAAACAAAAGATGGCGATACAAAAAAGGACCCATCGGCTGCTTGACGTATAATCCGCGTATGAAGGAAAGAAGGTTAATGATCACAATCGCAAGGGCTGCCTAGGCGGATGCTCAAACTTTCGGCAATTCCGTTTGTTGCCACCTCGCCCAAGCATAGGAATCAAATCAGGCGCAGGCAGTCGGGGTCTTATTTCCGAGCCTTCATTGAAACCGGAAATGTTGGTAGGCGTGCCGCCAGTCAGCAAGCGTAGGCCGTCTAAACCCCGCGCATGAGCGCGGGCACATGCGCCAGCAGTTCGCGGGCGAGGAAGCCAAGTGGGCCAATCTGCTCTGCGCAGCGTCGCCCGGCTTCGCCATGGAGCCACACGCCCCAGAGCGTCGCCGTCAACGGGTCAGCCCCCCGTGCCGCGAGGCCCGCGACAATCCCCGCAAGCACATCGCCCGAGCCGCCGGTGGCCAGACCTACCCCGCCGCCAGCGAAAACGTGCAGCGAACCGTCGGGCGCGGCCACCAAGGTGGTGGCTCCTTTGAGGGCGACCACTGCACCGAAAGTCTCTGCGGCGCGACGCACGCTGCCAGCGGGGTCGGCGCCCACATGGCCGGCTTCGCAAGCAAGCATTGCTGCCATTTCGCCAAGATGTGGCGTGAGGATCAGCGGCCGGGGATAGGCGTGCAACAGGCGTTCACGGCCAGCGCAGGCAATCAATGCGGCTGCATCGAGTACCAGGGTGGCCCTTGTTCCGGCAGCCTTGACAAACTGGTCCACAATGCTGCCGGCGGCATGAGCATCGACAATTGCCGGGCCGATGATCGCCACATCGAAGTGCGACAGGTCGGCCCGGGCAGGTCCCGCGTCGGCAATTTCGCCGCCTTCGGTTTCCGCCAATGGGATAATCCCCACTTCCGGCATCGCCACGCCGATCGCGAGGGCTGCACCGGCAATGGTGCCGATCTGCACTTTGCCCGCGCCCGCGCGCAGCGCGGCTTCGGCGGTGAGTTGGATGCCGCCGGGCACCTTTTGGCAACCGCCAATCACCAGCACACGGCCTCGGGCGTTCTTGTCTGTGTCCTGCCTTGGATGAGGCAGCGGATGGTCTCGCAGCCAAGTGCTGTCGAGCGGGACGCCGTGAGTGGGCACGTCAGCCACGCGCAGCGACCATCCGGTCAGGTGCAGCGGTGACCGGGGTATGGTCGCGGTCCATCGGTGCGGTGGCGTTGTAACGCGAAAGAACCAGCCCGCCGTTATGTCCATAGTCAGAATCGAAGTAGTATTCAGTTATTGCGCAATTCGCGACATCGCCAGCCTTGTCGATCGCCAGGATTTCGGCCTCCGACAGATTCTCAATGACGTAACGCAGGCACAGCACCACCACTTGGTGCGCCACGATCATGACATGCCGTCCCCCGTAATGGAGCGAGACGGTGTCCATCAGCGCGCGGAGGCGGAAGATTACGTCGACCCACGATTCGCCACCAGGTGGGCGGTGGTAGAACTTGCCGAGATTGCGGCGGAAAGCGGCTTGGTCGGGCTGCAATTCACGGATCCCCGTGGAGGTGAGCCCGTCGAGGATGCCAAACTCCTTCTCGCGCAGGCGTTCGTCAGTACAGATGCGCTCTGCCGGGCTACAGCCACCTGCGGCGCGAAACAGTTCGGCGGTTTGCACAGCGCGGACGTATGGAGAGGCAAGTATGACCTCGGGCTGCGCGTCCGCCCCGGCGAACCAGCGGCCCAAGGCGGTCGCCTGTTCCCGCCCAAGGTTCGAAAGCGGCACATCGACATCGCGCTGTTCGAGCGCGATGCGTGTAAGCCCCTGTTCGTTGGCGAGATCGCGGGCGATGTTTCCGGCGCTCTGCCCATGGCGAACCACCCATAATGTCGCGGGCCAGCGCGGGGTCATAAAGCGTTGAGATCCAGCTGGTTCAACTTCGCGTCGATCACGGCAAAGGCTTCCTGCCAGTCGCGCGGCACGGACTTGTCAGCCACCGAATCATAACGCAGCGGATACGTAAGCCAGCCCTTCTTCTCGAAGTCGTGGTCCTTCCACTCGCGCAGATCAGCAAGCGTGTGACCGGTAAAAAGCTTTGGCGTGCAGGGTCCGGACGCCACTTCCCTCAGCGTTGCATTAGTCCCGCTCTCGCTGAACTCGAGCGAGAGTGGGTTCGCTGGCTTGCCCCTTCCATCGAACACACACATGAACCCGCCGACCTTATGCTGCCGCCGCAACGGGTCCAACGCGCCCTGAGTCGGCCGCTCGCGCCCTGCGCTCTGGGCAATGCCGAGGAACAAGCCCCACGCTCCTTTCGCACCTTTGTCGGGGACGATCTCATCTTCGTGCTTTGCCATGGCGATCTCCCGCCGCAGGGCACCACTGCGCGATGGCGCCGGTGCGGCTCGCTGTTTTTAACGTCGCTGGCGGTGGATGGTTGCCACGGGATCGATGAAAGTTGGGTTCCGAATGCCCGAAAGGAGGCATCGACAAGTGCTATGTCCTGCGAACCCACCGGGATGCCCGGCCCGATCCCGACGACTGCTTTTATCAGACCAAAACGTTCAACAGAGCCGATCCGAAAGGCTAGCTCTGGTCGCCATCTGCCTCAACCTCGAACGCGCTGACGTGATACAACGCGGTCCGCTGTTGATCAGCAGGTCATCCTACGATTATGCGCCTGTGGCCCAAATGGCCCGTTCGACAGCTTAATGATCAACACCGGCCACTAGGTCAGCCTCGGCGCCACACGCCGTTTCCAAGGGAAGAGAACCAGCCCATGAGCTTCTGCAACACGATCTGGCAGGACGTTACCCCGCTGCGCCGCGCAATCCTTGCCCAGCCCTTCCTTGCCGAGCTTGCCGATGGCTCGCTCCCGCCCGAGAACTTCAGGCACTACATGCTGCAGGACAGCCTCTACCTTGCTGAATATGCCCGCGTGCTGGCGATTGCGGCCGCGCGCGCGCCCACGGCCGCAGGACGTCTCGAATTCTCGGACGGTGCCAAGGTCGCGGTGCAGGTGGAACAGGCGCTGCACCAGGCCTTCTTCGTACAGTTCGGTGTCACCCCCGAAATGGGGCGGGAGGCCGAGGCGACGCCCGCGTGCCTTGGCTACACCAGCTACCTCGCCAGCCTTGCCGCAACGCGCAGCTACGAGGAACTGATCGCGGGCATCCTCCCCTGCTTCTGGGTCTATTGGGAAGTCGGCTGCAACATCAAGCCGCGCGCTGTCTCGCCCAATCCGTACGAAGCATGGATCGATACCTATGCCGCACCCTCCTTCGGCGAGGCAACCGATCGCGTTCGCGCGCTGGTGGACGAGGCCGCCGACAACGCCACCCCGGCAACCCGCGCCGCCATGGCGACTGCCTTCCGAACCGCCACGCGCTACGAATGGATGTTCTGGGATTCCGCCTACCGGCGGGAGACCTGGCCGATCTGAGCGGTCCCTTCGAGATTTCCGTTCAACTGAGATGTGTGGCCCAAGCTACCGGGCCAGTCGCCACTAACGTGACTTCCCATGGCGGAGCCATCCCCGCTGGCCTCCTCACCACAACGAGCCACAACTGCCGCTTCTGTCACGAGCAGCCAGTGAGGGTCGGCGGACGAACGGCCGAGATCGTGAAGGGTTTCGGGCGCTTGCGTCCGATTACGCCCCAAAAAGCAGACGTTTAAGAGCTGCAATCCCGCCATCGAGAGCCGACTGCATTCACATCCGCTAGCTGCTGAAATTGGCCGTCTGCACCAGCCAGTCATGAAACGCCTTGACTTCGTTGCGCCGCAGCGCCTTGGGGGCCGCTGCCGCAAAATAGGCCCATGCCACGGGCCAGCGACAACCAGGCAACAGATGCACCAATCTTCCTGCCTCCAGATCTTGCCTCACCAAAGCCTTGCGCACCAAGGCCACTCCGCGCCCGGCCAAGGCGGCCTGAATGACGGCAGAGGTGGAATTGATCTTCAATTCACGCGACGCGGTCGTTTGATTGGCCCCGCTGCGCGCCAACCAATCAGACCAGGAAGGAAAATCCCCGCCCGGATGCGGCGTGGCGTCATGCACCAGCACCTGCTCGGCAATCCAGCCGGCGGTGGGGGCATGATCGTCGGGCAACAGGCGCGGATGACAGACAGCGATGATCTCTTCGCCCATCAGCCGCGTTGCGCGCACGCCTTTCCAATCGCCAAGGCCGCAGCGAATGCCGATGTCCGCCTCGCCATGGGCCAGATCGATCACCCGATCCGACACATCGAGGCGAACATCGATGGAGGGATGCAGCGCGGAAAAATCCTCCAGCCGAGGCAGCAGCCAGTTGGCCACCAAGGCCTGAGATGCCGTGACCAGCACCACCGAGCGCGCATGGCGACCGCGCAACTTGCTCAAGCCCGCTTCAAGCAGATCAAGACCCTTGGCGATATCCTCAAGCGCCTCGCGCGCCTCGTCCACCGGGGTCAGACGTTCGGCCCCCGAGCGCGAGCGGCGGAACAGGCGATAGCCCACCCAATCCTCCAGCGAGCGCACCAACTGGCCCACGGCGGGCGGCGTCACATCCAGTTCGGCGGCGGCTCCGACAAAGCTGCCGTGACGAGCGGCGGCCTCGACGGCCTGAAGCGATTTAAGGCGGGTAAGATGGCGCATGTCATGGCCCATAGACCTTGCGGACCTCACGAGAAAGTTTTTCTTTCTTTGCGATGTCGCTCGATTGCCTCGTCTAAGGTCGCCCCATCCCCCATGGCGGGCCACCACGACAAGGGTTTGACCATGACGCTCAAGGACAAGACAGCACTGATCACCGGGGGATCCAGCGGCATCGGACTGGCGGCTGCCCGCGCGTTGCGACGCGAAGGCGCGCTTGTGGCGATCATGGGCCGCCGTCGTGATGCTCTGGAGACGGCACGGGCCGAACTGGGTGACGATATCGTGATCGTCGAGGGGGATGTATCCAATCTCGCTGACCTGCAGCGGATGCGTGACGCGGTGGGCGCGGCATTTGGCCATCTCGACATTCTGTTTGCCAATGCGGGTCTCGCCATCGCAACTCCTTTGGAAACATGCGACGAAGCCACCTACAGCCGCATCATGGACATCAACGTGAAGGGAACCTTCTTCACGGTGCAGGCCGTGCTGCCCCTCATGCGTGAAGGCGGCTCGATCATCCTCAACACCTCATGGCTCAATCAGGTGGGCGCACCGGGCCGGGCATTGCTCAGCGCCTCCAAGGCGGCGGTGCGCAGTTTTGCCCGCACCATGGCGTCCGAATTGCTGCCCCGCCGGATCCGCGTGAACGCCATCAGCCCTGGTTCCATCGAAACCCCGCTGCACCGTCAGAACGGCCAGAGCGAGGAAGCGTTTCGCGCTTACACCGAGAGGGTTGGCGCGCAGGTGCCCCTAGGCCGGATGGGCAGGGCCGAAGAAATCGCGGCGGGCGTCCTGTTTCTGGCCAGCGATGCATCATCCTATATGCTGGGCGCCGAAATCGTGATGGATGGCGGCCGGGCGGAGTTGTGACCCATGCGGATCCATGATGACCTTTCGATGCGAACAGTCGTGCATGGCGGCCAGATGGACTGGGTGCCCAGTCCGTCCCCGGGGGTAGAACGCCGCATGCTGTTTCGCCAAGGCGGTGAAAAGGCCCGCGCCACCTCGATCGTGCGCTATGCGCCGGGCAGCCACTTTGCCGCCCATTCCCACCCCGGCGGGGAAGAGTTCCTTGTGCTGGAAGGGACGTTCCAGGACGAGCGCGGCGATTATCCGGCGGGCAGCTATGTCCGCAACCCGCCGGGCAGCAGCCACGCGCCCGCCAGCGCACAGGGCTGCATCATCTTCGTGCGCCTATGGCAATTTGCAGAGGGTGATTCCGAAAGCGGGGTCTGCTGCGAGAATGCGCCCACACGGCAATTGTATCTTGCGCCGGGCGAATGGGTCTCGATCGAGAACTGGGCACCCGGCACCTTGCTGGACCTGCCCAACCCTGACGGCATCGAGCTGTTGGTTCTGTCCGGCGCCTGTGCTGCAGGAGAAGATCTTCTCTCCCGCTGGAGCTGGCTGCGCCTGCCCGCAGGCGAAAGGTTGACGGGCAAGGTCGGTGATGAAGGGGCGCAGGTCTGGATCCGCCGCGGCCCCCTGATCCATCCGCATGTTGTGTCTTTTGGAGGCAACCCATGAGCGCCTTGATCGCGGCCCTCACCGGTGTCGGAGCAACCACCCTGCTCGATCTGTGGGCGCTTGCACTGACGCGCGGGTTTGGCGTGAAGGCAACCGATTGGGCGATGGTGGGGCGCTGGCTGGGGCATATGCCGCGAGGCCGGTTTGTGCAGCCCGATCTGTCCGGCGCAAAACCAGTGGCGGCAGAGGCCGCTCTGGGCTGGGCCGCCCATTATGTGATCGGCGCCGGTTATGGCCTGCTGCTGCTGGTGTTGGCAGGGCGCTCATGGTTTGACCATCCATCGGTCCTTGCGGCAATGCTGCTGTCATGGGCTTTGCTTGCGGCGCCATTCTTCGTGATGATGCCCGGCATGGGAATGGGCATCGCCGGGGCTGGAACACCTAGCCCCGGCATAGCCCGTCTCAAGAGTTTGGCCGGGCACACAGTCTTTGGCCTTGGCCTTTATGCGACAGCCAAGGGGCTGGCCGCTACGGGATTTTCGCAATGACCGCGAGTGGGGATGAGAGAATGATGCAAACAGATGTCGCGATCATCGGTGCGGGCGTAGCAGGGCTGCGGGCGGCTGGAATGCTGCAAAAGGCAGGGGTTTCCTGCGCCATTCTGGACGCGCGCGACCGCATCGGAGGGCGCATCGTCACGGTGGACGCCGATGGGCAGCCCAGCGAGGATGGCTTTGATCTTGGCCCTTCGTGGTTCTGGCCCGGCACGCAGCCCGACATCGGCAGACTGGTCGAGGAACTGGGCCTTGCCTCCTTCCTTCAGCACAGCGACGGTGACGTGGTGTTTGAGCGCATGGCGCGCGAACCCTCGCACCGCTTCCGCCCGATCAATCAGGAACCGCAATCGCGCCGTCTGGTGGGCGGTTCGGCCACGCTGATCCGCGCTCTGGCCGCGCAAGTGGCTCCGGACAGCATTCGCCTCAACACACGGGTGATCGAGGCGCGACTGACCGATGAAGGCGCGGTATTGACCACGCTGGATGCCGATGGACGAACAGATATTCTGCATGCAATGCGGATCGTGGCGGCGTTGCCGCCGCGCCTGTTGGCGGCCCATGTGCAATTCCTCCCCGCGCAACGGGCCGACACCATAGTCCGCTGGCAGGCCACACCGACATGGATGGCGCCCCACGCCAAATTCTTCGCCTTTTACGACCGTCCCTTCTGGCGCGAGGCGGGCCTGTCCGGCACCGCGCAGAGCATGGTGGGGCCGATGGTGGAAATGCACGATGCCACCACCGCCACGGGCGAGGCCGCGCTGATGGGGTTCATCGGGGTGCCCGCAGAGCAACGAGCCGCGCGAGGCGAAGCGGATTTGACCGCTGCTTGCCTTGCCCAGTTGGCGCGGATCTTCGGCGCGGAAGCGCAGGCCCCGCAGGCCACATTGATCAAGGATTGGGCCGCAGATCCTCTGACCGCCACCAGCGCGGACCGTTTCGCGGGCGGCTATATCGCACCGTCAGACCGACCGTGGGTGGCTGGCCCGTGGGCGCAACATCTCTTCCTCGCAGGCAGCGAGACGAGCGCTGTCGAACCCGGCTATCTCGCGGGCGCTGTCATGGCGGCGGAGCGCGCGGCGCGGGTCATACTGTCAACAGGCCAAGTTTAATGCAAAGCCTGCGTTACAGGCGTGCGCCACGGTTCAAGATGTTGTAAGCGCAGAACATGCTGTCGCCAGCACCCTGCGCCTGCATTGCTGACGTTCAGGGGCCCAAGCCGCGGCATAGAAACCGGTCGTTGCTTCACCGTCATCCGGTGCGCTGGAATGCCCAGGCCTGGGACTAGTACGAACCCGCTGACGCGGGAGTGGCGCTTGTTTTGAGGCCTGGCCAGTGATCGGCGGTCTGGGTCTAAGTTGAGGTCTGGTCCAGGTAGGCAGACGATTGTGGCTCCTTTCAACCAAGGAGTCGTATCATGACCAATGTTCTGTCTGATGCCCCCGTCACTTCCCTGCGTCAGCGCATGATCGAAGACATGAACATGCGCCGGTTCACGCGGAAGACCCAGTTCGATTACGTGCGGCATGTCGCGAGGTTCGCCACATATCTTGGGCGTCCCCCCGATACTGCGACGGCAGAAGAACTCCGGCAATTCCAGGTCGAACAGCGCGAGGCGGGCATAGGGATCCCGACCATGAACAGCATCGTTTCTGCGCTGCGTTTCTTTTTCACTCATACCATTGATCGCCCGGATCTGTCCCGCAAGCTCTACACGGTCAAGAATCCGCGCTCCTTGCCCATTGTCCTCAGCCGCGAAGAGGTCGTGCTTCTCCTTGGCGCGACCAACTGCCTGAAGCACAAGGCTGCACTGTCCGTTGCGTATGGCGCTGGCTTGCGCGCCGCCGAAGTGACGATGCTGAAGGTCCGCGATGTCGACAGCAAGCGCATGCTCCTGCGGGTAGAGCGCGGTAAAGGCGGGCGCTATCGCAATGCGCTCCTGCCCGCTGACCTTCTTGCCCTTTTGCGTGAGTGGTGGACGGTCGGCCGCAAGCAGGGCGTCATGCACGCCGATGGCTGGTTGTTCCCGGGCATGCACTATCTCAAGCCGCTGAGTACCCGACAGCTCCATCGCATCGTTGTCGATGCTGCCGAGTCCGCGGGGATCAAAAAGCGGGTCGGCCCACACACTCTGCGGCACAGCTTCGCCACGCATCTGTTGGAAGACGGCGTCGATATTCGGATCATCCAGGCACTGCTCGGGCATGCGAACCTCGAGACCACCGCTTTCTACACCACGGTCGCAACTCGAACGGTGCGCGCGGTCATCAGTCCGCTGGACAAGTTGACGACGCTGCTCGAGCCGCAGGTGGCTCCTCCCGGCTGAGCCGGTGCGCAGCCATCTCGAGGTCGCCGATATCTTCCGTAGCGCCGGGCCCGCGTATCGCTCAGCCCACGCCGGGCATCTGAGCCTCGGCCAGTTCAAGGTCATGACGGCGATTGAGAATTGCCGCACCGCCGCGCTGGGCGGTCACGTCGAGGCCTGCGACGACTGCGGGCACTGGCGGATCGCCTACAACTCATGCCGCAACCGGCACTGTCCCAAGTGCCAGGGCGCTGCCGCGCGCACCTGGCTGGCCGCGCGTGAGGCCGATCTGTTGCCGGTCGGCTACTTCCA
>NZ_JAAZQL010000008.1 GCF_012275515.1 Novosphingobium sp. SG707 | reverse complement strand
CGCGAGGAATACCTTCAGAAGAATTTCGGCATCAATGCCGATCAGGAAGCGAAAGCCCTTGCCTTCCTGAATGCCAATCTGCGCAATCCCGGCCTTACTCCTGACGCCATCAAGGGATGGTATCAGCAGAATGGCATTCCTGCCCCCACCCAAGCCGATCTGGATCGCATGGCGCAGGATGCGCAAAAAGGCGTGCAGTTCCAGCCTATCGATACGAGTGAAGCCGAAAAGGCGTATCTCAACCAGCTTCAGATGAACCTCGACAAGGAAGGCTATAACCCGACCAGTGCAGGGGCTTATGCAAGCCGCGCATTGACCGGTGCCGAGCTTGGCCTGTCTGATGAAATTGAGGGTATCGGCGGGGCCGTCAAAAATGCTCTTTCTGACAAAGGGCTAGCTTCCGGGTACATCGAGGCCCGCGACACCGCAAGGCTTGCTCAGGAGCAGGCACGCCAGAAACAGGGATTGCTTGGCTATGCTACGGAGTTCGGTGGCGGCCTTGTCCCCGGCTTGGCCACTGGCGGGGCGGGATCTGCTATCAAGACTGGTGCTACTCTTGGGGGTATCGCTGGCTATGGTTATGGCCAAGGCTTGGGCGGATCGGCTCTTGGCGCCGCAACTGGCGCCGGGCTTGGCGCGGCTCTTGGTGCTGGTGGTCAAAAGCTGACGGATATGGCTTTGGCTCGTCAGGCTTCCCGTGCCGCTGCGCCAGCCAGTGATGGGGCGCAGGTCATTCAGGCTGCGGATAATCTGAATGCAAAGCTTGGAACATCCATCAATCCCATGCCTGCCGATGTAGCAGGCCCCGGCATTCGAAACGTGACCGGAGGCGCGGCGAAATTCCCGCTTTCTGCCCAGCCCATCGTTAAGGGCGCGCAAAAGGTCACGCAAGAGGCCGAAAAGGCACGCGATGCGATTGCCTCTTTGGTTGGCAAGCCCACCGAATTGGAGACGGCAGGCGAAGCGGCCTTGACCGGTGCGCAAAAGTTCATCCAGAGCAGCCGCAGCAAAGTGAACGCGCTTTACGATAAGGCGCGCCAGCTTGGCGGGCAAGAGCCTGTCGACTTGGTCAATGCCCGCGCGGCGCTTGATCGCAATATCGCTGAACTGGAACAGACACCGGGCGGCGCAGCGGGATTGTCTGAGCTCAAGGCCCTGCGCACTCAGCTCGATCAAGCCTATCCCGTTGAAGGCGTGAAAAACATGCGCACCCAACTGCGCGACAAGTTCATGCAAGATGGTCTGCGCGGTTCTGATCTGGAACGGCGCATCGGCACAGTGCTTGATGCGGCGGAAACTGACATTGTTGACAGCCTGAATGCCGCAGGGAAGGCCAAAGCGGCAACTGCCTATGCCGATGCCGCAGCGGCGCATAAGGAGCGCGTGCAACTGATCGATACGGTTCTCTCCCCTATTATCGGTGCTAAAGGATCTGCGCCGCGATCAGGCGAAGAGATTATGGCCGCACTCAATTCGGCCACACAGCGCAACAACGCGCGGCTTGGACGCTTCCTGAACTCCCTCCCGGCAGAGGATGCGGCAACCGTGCGGGCCACTGTGATCTCGCGTTTGGGGGCGGCGTCGAAAGATGCAGATAATACCCAATTTAGCCTGATAAAATTTCTAGATCAGTGGAACGCCATGACACCAGGGGCCAAGCGCAGTTTGTTCAGTGCTGACATTCGCTCGTCTCTGGATGATTTGGCTAAGGTTGCTGGCGGCACGAAAGAAGCGCAGCGCTTTGCTAATTTTCCCAATACCGGTTCCGCTCTTGGCCTTGCCACAAGTGGTGCGGCGGCAACCGGGATCATCACGCATCCATTCCTGACAATCAGCGGCGCTCTGGCGCAATATGGCGGTGGCCGACTTCTCGCATCCCCGGCATTCGCCCGATGGTTGGCGCGCCTGTCCCAGATTAAGCCTAGTGCGATGCCGAATTACATTCGCAAGCTATCATCCATCGCAGCAGCAGAAGGCGGCGCATTGGGCGATATCGAGGGACTACAAAATTATCTGATGTCGAAGCTCGACGCTGGAAAGGTTGAAAAGCCTGGTAAGTTGCAAAAATGAGATAGAATAGTGCTCTCGAAGGGTTCTAAGTTTAACTCTATCTCCACGCCAGAAGTGACGGGATAGGCTAGTCTGGCTAAGTCACAGGCGACGAACTTATGGAGGGCAGATCATGGGAATAACCGCTTTATTGTTGCTCGCCGGGGCTGCAACCAGCAAGCCGGATCCTTGGGGTCCATTTCGGCATCTCATCCCGAAGCCAGACCGGCGCCCCGCCACAATGGTCATTTCAAATCATCAAATGATCAAGACCATAACATATAAGACAATGGATCAATGCGAAAAGGCTCGCGCTTACGTGAAGGGGCCCGATGCGGGTGATCCCGCGCCGAATGGGGCCATTTATGGCCCGCCCGGAATTATCTATGCCTGCTTGCCGCGATGAGCCAAGTCTTCTTGAATCCGCCAGCCGACAGCACGAAAGGCGACTTTTCAGCCCCGACTTGGGCGGCATATCACGAGCCGAAACCGAGCCAGTGAATAATGGCCGCCACGGCAATGGCTTTGGCCACATCGCAACATCCGCTGACCGCTTTCAGTAATCCCGGGCAGTTCCAGATCTTCATGTCCTACGCTCCTGATTGCCCGCAAATGCGCGGGTGTAATCTCAGGATACGATGGTGAAGGGGGCACTTGAATCGCGACAGCGGGTAGAGGAGCACTTGCCCGGCAAAGTACGTCCGAAATTGCCAACTCCAGAAAGAATTAATTATCTCGGCTGTCCGGCTAAAATTGCGGCCAACGTACCCGGGCGCGACTTCAGAACTAAGGGCAACTTCGTCAACAAATCGAACTGATCACTCGACGAACAAGCAGTCATCCAGACGTGAAAATTGCTGTGAAACCCAGCCATAGCCATAATGATGGTTTTTTCATCCGTGTTGTACCGATAGGCGAACTGCTCTGTCGGCTGGACATTTCCCTGCTTCAAAAAACCCCAAGCCGGGAGAAGCGAAAGGATTGAATCTGCCTCTTGCTAAGCAAGCCCCCCATTAAGATACCATTTAGTATAGATAGCACCTTCCATCGGCAATGGACTGCCAACATGCTCACGATACAACGCCATGGCTAACTTTGATGAGAAGGCATCCAGGTGCCTACGTAGAGTTGGACCATCAAAGTGCATCTTATGGATTTGGCGCAACAAGCCTCCAGGTGTCATAACCCATTCTCGGGTTGCGCCTGTGGGATTGTTAATCTCCCGCATTACTTCTGGAGTTTTGCGTCGCATATGTTTGATAAAACGCTGAAAGGCCTCAGCTTCCCACTCCCCCTTTGGGTCGACGGGGCTGCAATGCGCTACAAAGCAGGCTACTAAGTCGGCGTTGCTGGTGCCGGAGTTACAAGGCCCACAAGCGGCGAACTCCAGACCGCTCGGCCTATATTTATCCCGGAACATTGCCCTAGGGGGCATATGCTCTAAGGAGGCTGGAGGATTTTCACAATAAATACAACGATTTTCACTTGCCAGAATAACTCTGGCACTCAAGCTCTTGCGTCTTTGCTCACCCATACGCTCACTTTCACAACTGTCCTCGGTGTCTTTTATAAGGATCATCGCCAGGGATCACTTATCAGAAAATAAAGCCACGAGAATGCGTGCCCGGGCTTGGTGTGCCGCTCGTAGCCTTAACCTCAATGGTGTGGGCCGCCTGTTCGCTCGGTCGCTATCGGCGAGAATCCACCGGGGTTGTGGATCCGCAGTCAGCAGACCGCAACGACGCCAGATCAAGAAAAACCACCAACCTTGGCGCCCACTTAGGCTGAACGCCTCGAGCGCGCGGGCGATGAAGCCGAAACGGGTAGGTCCGCGAAAGGAGCAACGCGCCGACTGGTGCCCAGAACCCCAAACACCAGCACCGTGTCCGCGCACAGAAAACCCCGCCGATCACGGGGCTGGGCGGGGTGCAAGCATCTACATAAAATGATGCTTGCACGATGATTGTGAGCGAGATAATCTGCAAGCATATAATTTTGGAGTATGCTTGCATGGGTAAGCAGGAGAAGAACCCTGTAAAGGTAGCGGCGGGAAAGGCTCGGGCAGAGGCCCTACCGCCGATGCGCCGTAGTGATATTGCGCGTGCTGGCGCGGCGGCCCGGTGGGGAAAATCGCCCAAAGCAATCCACCGCGGGAATTTCAGCGACCAATTTGGCATCGATGTTGACTGCTATGTGCTCGGAGATCTCGAAAAAACTGCGGTAATAAGTCAGATCGGGATGGCAAGAGTGCTTGGCCTTTCACCGCGCGGCAACTCATTTCCAAGTTTTATAAATTCCAAAGCCATGGAAAATTTCGTTGGCGGGGAACTTCGCGAAAAAATCCAAAATCCCGTTAAATTTCAATGGGGTTTAGGTGGCGGCGAGTCCATCCAGGCAACTATTCATGGATTGGATGCCGCAATTTTGATTGATGTCTGCAACGCTATTTGCGCGGCAGCGACGGCAGGTTCGTTGAAGGCTGCGCGCTATCAGACATTGATTAATCAGGCGCAGGTCATTCTTGGGGCATCCGCCAAAAATGGCATCCGCCAGCTTGTATACGCCCTAGCTGGTTATAGCCCTTCTACCGAAGAAGTGATCGCAGCATTCAAGCTTTACGTTCAAGAAGAGGCGAAAAAATACGAACCTGAATTTCCTCCAGAACTGTATATGCAATGGCATCGTCTATACCAAATACCAGTTCCAGATAGAGGAAGGCCTTGGCACTTCAAGCACCTAACTGTGCGCCATATTTATCACCCTCTTGCAAAAAGCAGTGGGAAGTTGCTCAAATTGCTTAGAGCTTTACAGTCAGGAGATGACGGGCGAAAAAAGAAATTGTTTCAGTTCTTGAACGAAGTTGGCGCCCGCGCACTTCGGATGCACTTGGGCCGCGTTCTTGAAATGGCGGAGTCGTCGCCGGATGCGGCTTCTTACGAATATAAGATTGCGCAGCGTTTCGGTGATCAAGGCGAATTGGAGTTGGTCATGCCGACCATGATGCCGCCTAGCCTTCCATCTCGCTCTCCCACGACGCCTTTACCGCTTTTCGAGCAAGCCCCACAGCCTCCAGCACCACCCTCGCCTGCGGAACAAAGCTCTCCCACATAGGCCGCCCCTCGAACTGCGTGTTCTCCTGCAGCCCTGCGAGTCGGCACAGGGCGTGGGCGGCTAGCTCGAGAGGGGGATGGGTTCGTCCAACTATGCAGTCCTCGTACCCGGTTTGAAGCGGCGCCAGACCTTCGCCAACGCCGCCCAATTTAGATTAATGGGCTGCTGGCACAACAGCCGCAGTTGGTGTGACCTGCAAGGTCGCAACTGGTGCGGCCGGAGCTACGATTGCCGCCTGAATCGGGGCAGCCCCTGCCGGAACGTTGAACGAGATGGTTTCAGCCGTGTGCGTCCGCAACTGCTGGCCATTTGTAATGGTCGCCGAGTGGCCGGTGACGAAAGCCCCGAATACGCCAACTGCGACCACGGCCCCCACTGCAGCGCCAGCATTGCCCTGGCCTTCTTGGCGATAGGTGCCGTTCAGTGGGATCTGACGGTCGCCCAGCTTCAGCCAATTGAAGGTCACTTCCATCTTGGCCGACTTGCCAAATGCGCCCTTGCCGGTGCGATAGCTCACCGTTGCCTCACCCGGCGTGCCGCGCGGGATAAGAACATAGCCGTCCTGCATCACGTCGAACACCGTTGCGATCTTGAACTTGTCGCCAACCTTGAGCGATTTGGTAGTCAGCGTGTCGTTCGGCGTCACGACAACTTCGGTGTTTGGCGCCAATGTGATGGCCCGCATTTCCCCAGTCTGCGCAAACGCATTGTTAGACAGAAGCAGCGCCGCTGCTGAAACAACATACTTAAACATAAGCCCCCTGCAATTTTCACGCGAGTGAATCGCGCAAATACGTATCTAGCGGGAAGTCTGTGATTAAGAAGTTTATTTATGGTCAGATTGCGTAATTTTTGAGAAGGTTAAATCCATTCTTCGTCATTGAAATAACTATATAATTCCGACTTGAATCCTCAATCTCGGGTGATCTCGCTTTCATCTGGCGCTGGCCTCACATCCATTCCGCTACGCCGCCGTGGTGCGAGCAAGTCCCGCGCGCGTGCTGGCTGAAACTCCATGATCTATCGCGACACCGAGCAGTTGCGCCAGCCGGGCGGCGATCAGCACGCATCGGACTATGCACCAGATTGCCATCCGAATTGACGTAGTGCCGCCCCTCACTGGGCCCATAGTAGGACTGACTTGCACGGTGATAGGTCCGGTGTCGCGCATCTGCGGCTGGCGCGAAGACCAGTGACGCGGCGAGGACGACAGTTGCGAACCATTTCATCGATGAACTCCGCTCTTAATTCCGTGCTGTTTCACGGTAGCTGCGATTGTTGCATTGTCCAAATTAAGATCGCACCTGCCAGCATCTCCACGGCACCCACATTTAAGAGCGAAAGTCATCCGGATATTCGCGCGCCAAAAGCCCCGCAAGCGCTTCATCGTCAGGCTCCCCCGGCGTGTCGTATTCGTCCAGTCGCGCGAATGCCGGGGATCCTTGGGAAAGCGTCAGGTCGCTGACAAAAAAGCCCGACCTCTGGCCGGAAAAGTCGACCGTGAGTTTCGCGCCTGCTTTGACCAGGTTGAGCGGCACCAGATAGTATGAAACCTGCCGCCAATAGGCTTGCTGCTGCCCCTTCGCTGGCGCGGCATCTTGCTGCTTATCGAACTCGGCAACCTGACGAAGCGGGATGCGCAGTCCCTTTACCACGATGTAGATGCGGCGCAGGGGCAATTCTGGTGACAGGAGGCTTGCGGCCTCCAAGCGCAGCACCCCGTTCTTGCCCAACGCCTCGTATTCATCGGCCGTGGCAGGCAAGCACAGATCTGACGCCACCTCACGCGTAGGCATGATGCCAGCCGCCTTCATGGCCGCAATGGGGTTGGAGGGTACCTTGCCAGCGCTGCTGTTCGCCGCAGCCAGAGCAAGTGCGAAAATGGCAGTCCCTATCATTATAGCCCCTTTGACAGTTCCGCGGTGCTCAAGCTTTCACGTTTTCTAGTCTTCGCTGCCGGGATAGGGGCAGCCGGGACCGAAACGTGGTCATCACTGCTCGCCAGAGGCGCCACTCCAGCATTTGCGCAAAGCTCTGCATCCTCTGCCTTGGAGAGCAGATCCAAAACCCCCATCGCCGCCAGTTCCACCAGTTGGTCATAGGAAAACGCGCAGCCGCCCCTATGTCGCAAAGCGCGGCGGAATTTCTGGGCAATCGAGTGTGCGGTCATGACCCAGTGGCCCTCTTCATGATCTTGTGAGCGCAATGCAATTTGCTACGATCCCGGTCGAGGCATAACTTACGGTGGTTTCATGGAAAAGAAAGCCGACTGCGAACGAGCCATCCGAAGTCTGACAACCAATTGGGCGCGAGAGAACGGTATCCAGCGCGGGCAAACTGACCTGCCGTCCTTCAGCGCGTTTTGCACATGGCTGGGCCAGAAGGGTTATTCCCACTATCTGAATTTCCGCACATCGACCGGTCCACTGTACGATGCCGAACAATGGTTCGACGAAGAGCTTGAACAGACTTGGCGAAATTAGCCACATGCGGCCATTATGCCTGCGAACGCGCGCAGAGAGAGGCCGCTGAGCGAGGGTTGGGTGGGCGATTACGGTTATTTGGCGCTATCGCGGCGAATTAGTACGCTGCTTCAAAATTAGTACGCTGCTTCAAGCTGAAACCTTGCCGCGCTTTGCTTGCCGGTTAACTCATAGCAACTTATGTGTTTTTCAAAACTCTATGGCGCTCTATGGTCAGCGCCCGCGTCTAATAACATCTTCGAGATCAGTCACTTTGCCAAAATCTGGATGCGTCGGAAATGACGACTGTGCGGCTGACTGTGGAGGTGCCTTTTCCAGTGTTTTTCTGCGAGCCTCTTCGGCGGCAATTTTGTGACGGACTGCCAAAGATCTCCGCAAGATTGCCGGAATGGTTCCTGACTTTATTACCGTGATTACCGAGAACGCTATGACAACCGCCTGACCTAGCCGCGGCAGGATATCATTAGTGAGATGTGGAACTTTGAAAAAAAGAATTGGTGGCGACATTGAAAGGGATAGAAGTCCGGCCACGGCAATAGCAACATACATAAAGATCTGCAGCAGCGCGTCGATTCCGGCTTGCAATTCATCATTCAATTCATTGATCGCAAGAACCGAGCGTCCGCTTGCTGTCATGCTGTTCACCAAGAGGGAGATTGTTGGCAATATGCTGGCCGAGACCAAGCCCAGAAAGGTAACAAGCATACGCCCGGTGTCGCCCGTGATTACACCGGGAGACACCGCCAGGCCCATTATGAAAGCCATGGGCAGGCACCAGCGCTCTACCGTTCGAAGTTGCAATCTATCTTCCCAGCAGTCGCCCAATCTCGAAGAGCGTTCGTAATCTGTTCAATAGCATCAGTCGGGTCCAGAAGCGAGCCAATGGTGCGAATGTCACGCTGGATCGACATTTTTACAATGCCTCCCCGCTCCGATCCATTCCCCTTCAAGCCCAGATCAGCAGGGTCGATATTCCGAAGCGCTTCGTTGATTGTGGCTCGGGAAATTGGTTTGCGTTTGCGCCTTTGCTTGATGAATACCTTGAAAAAGCCTTCGATCCAGCCTCCTTCAGGAATATCGGCACCGAGGCGCTCAAGCGCATCCTCGTTCCATCCCAGCATCCGGAGCACCTCAAACACCGTTGCTTGCTCATGTTCACGTGCTGCACCAGCTTCACGCTCTTCGATTCTCGGCGGTATATTCTGCTCGTGCCGCCCACCGTCTCGATTCGCCGAAGCTGCGGCAATCTGAATTTCGCTGGACTCGGAAAGCTCTTTGCCATCGCCGGCAAGGAACTTGCTGTTCAAAATGATAGCTTGCCCCGGCTCTAACTCGCCAGCCCTTTGGAGCAAGGCGGTGAAATAGCGTTCCAGCAACCGCCCCCGTACCTGTTGGCCTTCGATGACCCCAAGGTGATTTCCAGCCAGGACGAAATACAACACGCCTTTCACCACCTTGACTCGCTCGCCGACACTCAGGCTTTGGACGACATATTCTGCAGTATCTTCCTCCAGAGACTGCATGACCGCATGGACATCAGTACCGGCTTGAAGTTGTATAAGCTGTCCTGCAAAGACTGGTCCGTCCCACGTGTCAGGCGCAGCTACCTTGTTAAGGATGACGAAACTTTGATCTTGGTCGAGATCAATGACGCGTGTTTTGGCGTTATCAGCCCAGCCGCGGCGCCTCAATACATCTACAATCATCGCCTTCAGGTCAATTTCGGGCCAGAGTCCTTCAGTCTTAAGTTGCCGATACTGGATAGTCGCCTTCGCCACTGACAGCCTCCCTTTAAGTATCCGGAAGCCAGCATAGCTATTGGAATGAGTCTAGGTTTTTTTCTAGTTGCTTTGGTCCTGCGCAATAGGTTGGGGATTGGTGAAGGCGATCAAGCCGCCAGCACCAGCCGCTCGACCTGAATCTCATCCTCATGCGCGCGCACCTGAGCAAGCTCATAGGCCGCCTGCATCCGCAGCAGCGTATCAGCCTTGACGCCAAAGCCCTTCTCAAAGCGAATCGCCATGTCGGGTGACAGGTTCGCATGGCCATTAAGCAAGGTGCTGAGCGCCTGCCGGGACACGCCAAAGTGCTGGGCCAATGCCTTCACCGACAGACCCGAAGGCTCGACGATCTCAGTCTTGAGCCAATCGCCGACATGCACGGCGAGCGAAGTATGCATCTTAAGCGCCATGATAGTCCTCCAGATCCAGATCGATCAGCGCGCCTTCGTCATTGATGCCGAAGGTCATCCGCCAGTTGCGCGTCACCGTCATTGCCCAAGTGCCTGCCCGGTCGCCTGTGAGCGGGTGCAAACCATAGTTTGGCGGCACACTCAGCTCTTCCAGTGACTCAGCCGCGACGATGAAGGCCAGCATCTTGCGCAGGCGGTTCACGTCGCCAACCAGACCCTTTGCATTGCCGGTCTCGAAGAATCGGCGCAGCGCCTTGTCGGTGATGCTCTCGATCTCCATGTGTCACGTTATACATGACACACATGCAATCCGTCAAGCCATGCTTGACACGCGATGTGCGCGAACGAGGTCAACGCCCTGCCAAACGCCAAATCGCCCCACCTGATGCCTATCTGATGCCTGACGGACATAACCTTGCCCCGCGCATCCTCACCACCACGTCTAAGTTATTGAATTGGTGGTGAGCCCAGCTGGATTCGAACCAGCGACCTACTGATTAAAAGTCAGTTGCTCTACCGACTGAGCTATGGGCCCCCATATGTGCGGCTGAAGTCGGTGCTTCAGGCTTCGGGTCGCGGTTCCCTAGGGGCGCGGAGGCTCCGGGTCAAGCGGCTGTGTAACTGTTTGATGCTAAAACCTGTGCGCGGATCGCGCCAGCTGGGGACAAGTGCGACCATCGGGCGCAAAACAAAGTCACGCAGCCGAAAAGCGGCATGGGGTACGCAAAGCCCGGCAGAGTGCCATTCCCCGCCGCTCCACAGCACGATATCAAGGTCGAGCACCCGCGAACCCCAGCGTTTTCCGCCACGCCGCCCAAATTCGCGCTCGATGGATTTGAGCAGGGCCAGCATCGCAGGCGGCAACAGATCCGAACGCACCAGCACCGCCCCATTGGCATAGCGCCGCAAGGATGGCCCCAGCGGCGCGCTGCGAATCACCGGCGCCATCGCCTCGATCCCCAGCCCCGCCTGCGCCAGCGCGCCCACGGCGGCCCGCAACACGCGCTCTGGCCCGCCATGGCGCGCATGGCGCACATTCGAGCCGAGCGCGATCACATAAAGGTCAGATGTCCTGGGCAAGGCGGCCATAGAGCTGGGGCCTGCGGTCGCGGAAAAAGCCCATCCCGGCCCGGTGCGTCGCCGCCCGCGCCAGATCGAGCGTTTGGACCAGCACGCCGGTTTCGCCCGCGCCAAATTCGGCCGTCAGATCGCCCCATTCGTCGCTGATGAAACTGTGGCCGTAATAGGATTGCTCCGGCCCGCCATAGGCTGCCTCTGCCCCGATGCGGTTGGCGGCGATCACGGGCATACAGTTCGACACCGCATGGCCCTGCATCGCGCGGCGCCACATGCGGCTGGTGTCCAGA
The DNA here is from genome assembly GCF_012275515.1 of Novosphingobium sp. SG707. Taxonomy (GTDB): domain Bacteria; phylum Pseudomonadota; class Alphaproteobacteria; order Sphingomonadales; family Sphingomonadaceae; genus Novosphingobium. The sequence continues at coordinate 189,948 of NZ_JAAZQL010000008.1, read as the reverse complement.
TCGGCATTATACGGCTCGGTGCCGATGGCGGTCGGATAGAACAGCATTTCCGCGCCCATCAGAGCCATCGCCCGCGCGCATTCGGGATACCACTGGTCCCAGCAGATGCCCACGCCGATGCGCGTGCCGAACACGTCCCACACTTTGAAACCGGTGTTGCCGGGGCGGAAATAGTACTTTTCCTCATAGCCCGGCCCGTCGGGAATGTGGCTCTTGCGATAGGTGCCCATGATCTGCCCATCGGCGTCGATCATGGCCAGCGTATTGTAATAATGGTGCCCGTCGCGCTCAAAAAAGCTGGTCGGGATCGCCACTTTCAGCTTGCGCGCCAGTTCCTGCATCGCGGTCACGCTGGGATGCTCCGCCACCGGGCGGGCAAGGGCAAACAGCGCCTCATCCTCGACCGTGCAGAAATAGGGCGAGGAAAACAGTTCGGGCGGCAGGATGATCTGCGCGCCCTGCGCGGCGGCCTGTTCAACCAGCGCGACAGTCGCGCCGATATTCTGCGCCTCATCCTGGCTGCCCAGCGCCAGTTGCAGCGCGGCGACGGTGATTGTGCGTTCGGTCATGGCGGCTTCCTATGTCGGGGGCGGAAATATGTCCACCATTGCAGGCGGCGCTTTTGTCCCTATCTAGGGGCCATTCACGAAAGATTGGAGAATAGACATGGCCCAGCAGGCAATTGTCGCAGGCGGCTGTTTCTGGTGCGTCGAAGCGGTGTTTCGGCAACTGGCCGGGGTCAGGAATGTGGAAAGCGGCTATATCGGCGGCGCGGTGGAAAATCCCACCTACAAGCAGGTGTGCAGCGGCGCGACCGGCCATGCCGAGGCGATCCGCATCACCTTTGATCCGGCGGTCCTGTCCTATGGCGCGCTGCTCGATGTGTTCTTTGCCACGCATGATCCCACGCAGCTCAACCGTCAGGGCAATGACGTGGGCACCCAATATCGCAGCGCCATCTTCCCGCTCGACGCGGTGCAAAGCGCCGAGGCGGAAACGGCCAAGCTGCGCGCGCAAAAGGATTGGCCCGCCCCGATCGTCACCACGATCGAGCCCATCGCCCCATGGTATCCGGCCGAGGATTACCATCAGGATTACTGGGAGGGCGAAGGCCAGCGTAACCCCTATTGTCTGGCCGTGATCCCGCCCAAGCTGGCCAAGCTGAAGAAGGGATTTGGGGACAGGTTGAAGGGGTAGGCCCAATCGATAAAGGCGATTGCAAAAATCATCTTTGATCGATTTTCCGATTTATCATTCCATGGGATCAGGCCTCACCCCAAAGAGAGGCCGGTCCCATGTTCGCTATCCTGCATCACATCATCACCGCAGCGCGCATTCTGCATAACCGGATGTTTCCGGTCGATGGGATCGACCTGCTGATGCGGCTCGATGTGGTCGGGTTTGAAGGGCTTGGCCCCGGCGATCTGGCCGATCTGGGGCCTGAGGGCGTGGCCACGGCGCTGCTCTGGCTCTCGGCGCTATGTTCCGAAGGGCTGGTCGAACAGATGGTCGAGGGGCGCTATTGCCTCACCGGGCGCGGCCATCAGGCGCTCAGCCTGATGGCGCAGGCGGCGGACAAATCCGCCACGCTGATTCTCTGACCGCCCGGTCTACTTGCGCCAACGCGCCACGAAAAACCCGTCAAGCCCGCCGACCTCGCCCAGCATCCCCGGATCGGTGCGCAGCCAGCCTTCCTGCGTGGGCGCCAGACCTGCGGGCAATTCCTCGGCCCGGATCGGATCGGCGGTCAGGCCCACCTTGGCCGCCTGCTCCTCGCCCTCCTCGCGCTCCAGCGAGCAGACCGCATAGACCAGCACGCCGCCGGGCTTGAGCCATTCCGCAGCGCGGGCGAGCAAAGCCTCCTGCAATTCGGCCATCTCGGCAATCTGACGCGGGCCGATGCGGTGCAGCACATCGGGATGGCGGCGGCATGTGCCGGTCGCCGTGCAGGGCGCGTCGAGCAGCACGGCATCGAACAATTCTTCCGGCGCGTATTTCAGCGCATCGGCCGCGATCAGATCAGCCTCCAGCCCGGTGCGCGCCAGATTGGCCCGCATCCGCTCGATCCGCTTGGGGCTGCTGTCCAGCGCGGTCACATCCCAACCGGCGGCGGCCAGTTGCATCGTCTTGCCCCCCGGCGCCGCGCAAACGTCCAGCACGCGGCCCGTTCCCGCGCCAATCAGGCGCGTCGGGATCGAGGCGGCCAGATCCTGAACCCACCAGTCGCCATCGGCAAAACCGGGCAGGCTTTCCACCGCATCCCCGCGCGACAGGCGCACATGGCCAGGCATCAGCGACAGACCCTCGGGCGCCTCCTTGCCCGCTTTCACGCTCAGATCGAGCGGCGGCGGCACAGCCAGACCCGCCGCGATAGCCTCGCCCCGCTCGCCCCAGCGCTCCGCCACAGCCTCGGGCAAGGTCGGCACGTCGGGCAAAGCCACGCCTTGTTTGACCAGCGCGGAAAACACGCCATGCGCCAAGCGGCGCGGCCCGCCCTGAAGCAGTTCCAGCCCGGTGGCCACCACCGCATGGGGCGGCGTTTCCAACCGCAGCCAGCCCGCCAGCATCATACGCAGCACAGCGCGCGGCTTGGCATCCTCGGGCAGAATCTGCTTGGTGGCCGAATCGATCAGCGCGTCGAGATCCACCATCCAGCGCATCGCCTCGCCCGCCAGCGCGCGGGCCAGCGCCTTGTCATTCTGGGGCAGGCCCTGCGTAGCGGCATGGGCCGCATTATCAAGTGTTTCGCCCCGGCGCAGCACCGCATCCATCAGGCGCAAAGCGGCACGGCGGGGAGCAAGTCCGGGGACGGTTTCGGCGGTGTTGCGTTGGTTCATCGGCAGCCCTTAGGGGATATTGCATTCCAGCGCCAGCAGGCGCATGGCAAGGCCATGACCGACGATGCCACCCCCCGGCCGATCCAGCGCGCCACCCAGCGCCCCGGCACTTTCACCAAGCCGCAGCATTGGACCAACGATCCCGTGCCCACCCCGGCCCCGCCGAAAGATGAGGAAGACCCCGAGGGCCTCTCGCCCACGCGCTATGGCGATTTCACCCGCAAGGGGATTGCTTGGGATTTTTAAGGGCGGATTTCTGAAGGCTCAGACCCAGCCCAGCAATTCCCGCCGCACCAGCGCTTCCAGCATCGCCATGCCGTCGGCGCCTGCATTGAGGCATTCCAGCACGGCATAGTCTTTTCCGCCCGCTTCCTCGAACACCTCGCGCCCGCGGATCGCCAGTTCCTCCAGCGTTTCGACGCAATCGGCGGAAAATCCGGGCGCGGCAATCGCCACCTGCGCCGCACCTTCGCGCGCCAGACGGGCCAGCGTATCCTCGGTCGAAGGCTCCAGCCATTTGGCCCGGCCAAAGCGCGACTGGAACGAGGTTTCCACCCGTATCCCCGGAAATTCCCCCGCCAGCGCCTCGCCCAGCAGGCGCGCGGTCTTGCGGCATTGGCAATGATAGGGGTCGCCCAGATGCAGCGTGCGCTCCGGCATGCCGTGGAACGAGAGCAGCAGCACCTGCGGCACAAAAGCCAGCCCGCGCAATTGCGCCGACAGATCCGCCCGCAGCGCCTCGATATGCGCCGGATCGTCATAATAAGGCGGCAGGGTGCGAATCGCTGGTTGCCAGCGCATCGCCGCCAGCCCCTCGCCCAGCCGGTCCATCACGCTGGCCGTGGTCGCGCCTGAATATTGCGGATAGAGCGGGGCGACGAGAATACGCTCGCAACCCGCCGCCTTCATCCGCTCCAGCACATCGGGGATCGAGGGCGCGCCATAGCGCATCGCCCAATCGACCATCACCGTTTCGCCCAGCCGCACCTGCAGATCCTGCGCCTGCGCCTGCGTGATCGCGGCCAGAGGCGAGCCTTGGTCCGTCCATACCTGCGCATAGGCATGGGCCGATTTGGCCGGGCGCGTGCGCAGGATAATGCCATGCAGGATCGGCAGCCACACAGCGCGCGGAATTTCCACCACGCGTCGGTCCGACAGGAATTCGGCCAGATAGGTGCGCACCGCCGATGCCGTGGGCGCCTGCGGTGTGCCCAGATTGACCAGCATCACCCCCACGCGCGGGGCGGCCACAGGCGGGTGATCGGAAGGGCGCTTCATCATCATTCCTAATCGTCAGAGGCCAGAGGCAGGCGGCGAAGCCTGATGCCCGTGGCGGAAAACAGAGCATTGGCAATCGCAGGCGCGGCCACCGCCACGCCCAACTCGCCGGGATCAAACGGATCGGCCCCGCTGGCGATCAATTCAACCTCGACTTCGGGGCAATCGGCCAGCAAGGGCAGACCCAGTTGACCCAGTCGCGATAAAACCGGCAGCCCCTTCTCCCAGCCCGTGCTGGCGCCAAGGGCAAGGCCGATACCATAGATCAGCCCGCCCTCGATCTGTTGGCGGGCAATGTCGGCGTTGATAATGCGGCCAATGTCGGCAACGGCGGTGATGCGGTCCACCCGGACGCCCGCATCGCTGCGCCGCGCGGTGGCGATGGCCGCGATGCAGCCGCCGTCGGCCACCGCCCCCATGCGGTGACAGGCCAGCCCCGCCCCGCTGCCATCCTTGCCGCCGTTCCACCCCGCCAGCGCCGAGACGCGCTGAAGACAGGCCGCCATCCGCGCATCGTCCGCCAACATGCCCATGCGAAAGGACAAAGGCTCCCGCCCCAGCGCGGCGGCGATCTCGTCCATGAAGCTCTCGATGACAAAGGCGTGCAGCGCAGACGGCCCCCCGCGCATCTGGCCCGTGGGCAGGCCAATGGCGGCCGGGGCATGATCGACCGCCACATGGGCAATGGCATAGGGCGGATTGGCGCCCTCCATCGCCATAATGTCCTTGCGGTCCTGCATCTTGGCCGCCTTGGTCGGGCTGGCGGCGGAAAGCATGCGCAGGCCGAATTCGCGCATCGTGGCGGGCATGGCGATTTTGGCGCGCCAGGCCGCGACATGGCCCGCCGTATCGGCCCGCGCCTCGACATGGGCGGCCATGGGCGCGCGCGGCAGACCGGCAACATGCTCCTGCCACCGGCTCCAGATCAATTGCACCGGCTTGCCCACCGCCTGCGCGATGGCGGCGGCCTGAATCGCAAAGCGGGCGTCCAGACGGGCATCGAAGCTGCCCCCGGCGGCAGCGGGATAGAGCATGACATGATGCGCGGGCACCGCCAGATCGCGCGCAATCGCCAGTCTGGCCCGTTCGGGCGTCTGCACCGCGGCCCAGACCTCGACCTTGCCATCGCGCAGGCGCGCCGTGGCCGTGGCGGTTTCCAGCGCGGCATGCATTGCAGGGGCAATATCATAGCGCGCGGAAAATTGCGGATGCGCGCCCAGAATGCCGTCGGCATCGCCCTGCGACACCATGCGGTGGGTGTCATCGCCCTTCAGCGCATCATCCAACGCCTTGGTGACGCCTGCGCTTTCCAGCGGTTTTTCCACCGCAAAGCCCGGCGCGATTTTGGCCAGCGCCTGTTCCGCCGCCCACCAGTCGGTGGCCACAGCGGCCACCCAGCGCGGCCCTTCAACCATGCGGACAAAGCCGGAAACCCCGCGCGCCCGGCCCGCATCATGCGCGCCCAGAGCGATATTCTCGCCGCGCGGCGCATGGCGGATCGCGGCATAGAGCATGTCAGGCAGGCGGATATCGCCCGCAAAGGGCCATGATCCATCAACCTTGGCCGGAGCATCGAGTCGGGGAAAGGCCAGATCCGCCCCGGCAGGCAATGCCGCAGGGCTTTCCGCAGGCGGCGTGGGGCGCATCACCGGCGGATCGGGCGGGGTCAGGCCGGCCGCATCCTGAACCAGCGCGCCAAAGCCGAATGAGCGGGCGCCATGGCGCACCGCCCCGCCCGACACCTCGCATTGCTCCCAAGGCACATTCCAGCGCGCCGCCGCCGCCATGGCCAGCACCGCCCGGGCGCCCGCCGCCGCCTTGCGCAGGGGTTCCTCATAGGCCGACACCGATGTGCCCGCGCCCGTGGCCATAAAGCGGTGATCCTCGGCCCAGCGGCGCACCATCCAGCTGTGCCTGTCCGCGACCAGCGGCGCGACAATCGGCGCCCAGAGCGGCGCCCAATGCGCCGCCAGCGGCAGATTGGGAAATTGCGCCCCAATGGGCGCGGGCGTCACGGCCACCTGTCGCCAATCCGCCCCCAGTTCGACCGCCGCGATCTGGGCCAGCACGGTCATCACCCCCTGCCCCATTTCGAGCTGGGGGATCGCCACATTGACCACGCCGTCCTTGCCGATGCGCAGCCATGCGTCGAAGGGATATTCCCCCTCCTCAGCCGGAAAGGGATAGGCGTAATGCCGGGGCAGCAGGCTCCACCCGACCACAAGGCCACCGCCCGCCGCCGCGCCGATCAACCATTGCCGCCGGGTGATGGCCATCTGCGGCTTAGCCCTTTTCCGGGGTCACACCCTGCGTGGCCAGCCACGGCAGCAGCTTGCGGGCGATGGCGGCAAAAGCCTCGGCCTGCGGACCTTCGCCCGCCGCGGGCGGCTCGCCCGCGTCCGAGCCAAGCCGGATCGCCATGTCCAGAGGCACGCGGCCAAGGAAGGGCATATCGAGCCTTTTAGCCGCATCCTCGACCGCGCCGCAGCCGAAGGGGTCCGACACATTGCCGCAATGGGGGCAGACATAGCCCGCCATATTCTCGACCAGCCCCAGCACCGGCACATGGGCCGCCTCGAACAGGTTGAGCGCGCGACTGGCATCCATCAGCGCCAGATCCTGCGGGGTCGAGACGATGACGGCGCCTGCGGGCTTGTGCTTCTGCACCATGGTCAATTGCACATCGCCCGTGCCGGGGGGCAGGTCGATCACCAGCACCTGCGTTTCGCCCCACCACGCGTCGATCAATTGCCCCAGCGCGCCCGACACCATCGGCCCGCGCCAGGCAATCGCGCGCCCATCCTCGATCAAATGGCCCATCGAGAGCACCGACACGCCATAAGGGCTGGGCACGGGAAACATCTTGCTGTCCTTGGCTTCGGGCTTCTTGCCCTCATTGGCCAGCAGGCGCGGCTGTGACGGGCCATAGATGTCGGCATCGACCAGCCCGACCCGCACCCCCATCCGCGACAAGGCCACCGCCAGATTGGCCGAGAGGGTGGATTTGCCCACGCCGCCCTTGCCCGAACCCACGGCAAGGATCAGCGGCCCCTTGGGAGCCGGAGGAGGCGCATCGCGGTCGGCCACAATGCCCACGCGCACCTCGGATACGCCGGGCGCGGCCGAGAGCGCCGCCTTGGCCTCGGCCTCCAGCGCGGCGCGGCTATCGCCATCCAGCCCCGCCCCGTCCAGCACCAGCGTCACCACCCCGTCGGCCAGACGCAGCGATTGCACCCGCGCGGCCATATCGGCAGGCAGAAGTTGGCGCAGATCATCGGCAGGCTGGGCAGTCATCACGGTTTCCTTGCAGCAAAACAGGGTAACAAATCAGGGCAACAAAAGGGGCCAAAAAACAGGCGCGCCCCGCGCCCTAGAGCATTTTGCCCCCAAGGGGAAACATCCGAAAGTGCCGATCCTTGGGGAAATTTGCGCGCAGGGCTTCAATCGCCCCCTGTTAATTCGCAAGGAGGCACCTATAGATAACACCATGAAGCAAGTGGCCGAGCGGATAGCGCAGGAAATTCAACGCCGGTTTCAGAGCCGGAAACAGGATCGGGTCTGGGACATGTCCCCTGCCCTGCCCCCGGTATTCAGCGCCGAGCAGGATGATGGCGATGCCGGCGGCAAAAAGCCCGAGGGCGACAGGCCGGGCAGCGAGAAGCCCGGCGGCGGCCCGCGCAACCCGTGGCAGCCGCCCAGCAGCGGCCCCAACGCGGGCAAGGGCGGCGGCCCGCGCCGCGCCAGCAGCCTTGAGGACATTTTCCGCGCCCGGCGCGAGAATGGCGGCCCCGGCGGACCCGGCCCCATCCCCCCCGGCCCCAATTTCCGCATTCCCCAGCGCCCCGACGGCAAGAGCTGGACCCCCATGGTGCTGGGCGGGGTGGCGCTGGTCTGGCTGATTTTTTCCACCGGGCATCAGCTCTCCTCGAACGAGCAGGGCATCGTCACCACCTTTGGCAAATATACCTCCACCATCGGACCGGGCATGAATTTCACCGCGCCATGGCCGATCCAGCGCGTGCGGGTGGAGGATGTGACCTCGATCCGGCGCGACAATGTGCCCGATGGCGAGATGGAAAAGCTGATGCTGACGGGGGATCAGAGCCTGGTCGATCTGAGCTATATCATCCGCTGGAACATCCGTAATCTCAAGCAGTTCACCTATCAGCTGGAAGACCCCAAGGGCACCGTGCGCGAAGTGGCCGAGGCCGCGATGCGCGCCAGCGTGGCCGAGGTGAAGCTCAACGATGTGATGCTGGGCACCCGCCGCGCCGAGATCGAGAGCAATGTGCGCCAGCGGATGCAGGCCGTGCTGGACGCCTATCATTCGGGCATTCTAGTGCAGGGTGTGGATATCAAGAAGGCCGATCCGCCCGCCAAGGTCAACGATGCCTTTCAGCGCGTACAGGCCGCCCAGCAGGACGCCAACCGCGACATGTCGAACGCGCGCGCCTATGCCGAACAGGTGACCCAGCGCGCCGAGGGCGACGCCACCGCCTTCAACAAGGTTTATGATCAATACAAGCTGGCGCCCGAAGTCACGCGCCGCCGCATGTATTACGCCACGATGGAGCAGGTTCTGTCGCAGAATGACAAGGTGATCGCCCCTGCCGGCGGCTTCAATTCCTATATGCCTTTGCCCGCGATTCAGAAGAAGCCTTCCGAGGAAACCACGGTGGTGAAGCCATGAGCGGGCTGTTTCAGGACGGCATCGCCCCGCGCGCGAAACTGGCGGTGGCGGGGTTGATCGCGGCGGCGCTGGTGGGTTTTTCGGCCATTGTCGAGGTGCCCGAAAGCCAGCAGGCGGTGGTGATGTGGCTGGGCGATCCGGTACGCGTCATCAACCGTTACAAGCCGGGCGTGGATTATGGCAACACCGGCGCAGGACTGTCGCTGCGGGTGCCTTTCCTTGAAACGCTGGTGCGGGTGGACCGGCGCGTGCTCAATCTGGATATGGAGCGCCAGCAGGTTAACTCCTCCGACCAGCAGCGGCTGGAGGTGGACGCCTATGCCCGTTTCCGCATCATCGACCCGGTCAAGATGGTCCGCACGGCGGGCACCAGCGAGCGGGTGCAGGAACAGTTGCAGCCGATCCTGACCAGCGTGCTGCGTCAGGGGCTGGCCTCCTATACGTTCCAGTCGCTGCTGACGCCCGAGCGCGGGTTGATGATGGAGCAGATCCGCAAGGCGCTGGACATCGAGGCGCGCGAATATGGCGCCCAGATCATCGACGTGCGCATCAAGCGCGCCGATCTTCCCGACGGCACGCCACTGGAGCGCGCCTTTGCCCGGATGGAGGCCGCCCGCGATCAGGAGGCCACCGCCATCCGCGCGCAGGGCCAGAAACAGGCCCAGATCATCCGCGCCGACGCCGAGGCGGCCGCTGCCAAGATCTATGCCGAAGCCTATGGCAAGGACCCGAGCTTCTACGATTTCTATCGCGCGATGGAGAGTTATCGCACCACCTTCGCCAATCCGGCCAACAAGTCATCGACCACCATCGTGCTGACGCCGGACAATGACTATCTGCGCCAGTTCCGCAATCAAAAGGGCCAATAGGGCCATGGAACCGGCACGCGCCTATTCAATTTCCATTCAGGACAAGGGCGCGTAAATATCCCGCGTGAATAACCCATGGCCGGACGGAGACCGGCCCCCGCCCCCGGTGCAACCGGGTCCGGGCAACACAACAAGGACTATGCCCAGTGCGATACGCTTATGGAGTGACCAGTGCGCTGCTTCTTGGGGGTGCGACCCTCTCGCTCCTCACCGGACTTCCCGCCGGGGCGCAGGTGGCGCAAAACGATGCGCAGAACATTCAGGCGATCACGCCCCGCGTGGGCGCGCCGTCCAGTTTTGCCGATCTTACCAGTCAGTTGCAGCCGGCGGTGGTGAACATTTCCACCCGCCAGAAGGTGCGCGTGGCAGGCGGGGCCAATCCCTTTGCCGGCACCCCCTTTGAGGGCTTCTTCGGCGGCGGAGATGGTCAGGGCCAGCCCCAGACCCGCGAGGCGCAATCGCTGGGTTCGGGCTTCATCGTTTCGGCCGACGGCTATCTGGTCACCAACAACCATGTGGTGACGCCCGAGGGGCAAGGCGTGGTCGAATCGATCACCGTCACCCTGCCCGACGGCAGCGAATATCCGGCCAAGCTGATCGGCAAGGATGCCGCTTCCGACCTTGCCGTGCTGAAAATCACCGCTGGCAAACCGCTGCCCTTCGTGAAGTTCGGCGACAGCCGCGCCTCGCGCGTGGGCGACTGGGTGGTGGCCATCGGCAACCCCTTCGGCCTTGGCGGCACGGTAACGGCGGGCATCATCTCGGCGGTCTATCGCAACACGGGTCAGGGCGGCGCCTATGACCGCTATCTCCAGACCGACGCCGCGATCAACCAGGGCAATTCGGGCGGCCCGATGTTCGACATGAAGGGCCAGGTGATCGGCATCAACCGCGCGATCTTCTCGCCCTCGGGCGGCAGCGTGGGCATCGGCTTTGCCATCCCGGCCGAAACCGCCGCGCCGATCGTCGATCAGCTCATCAAGGGTCAGACCATCGAGCGCGGCTATCTTGGCGTGCGGATCCAGCCTGTGACCACCGATTATGCCGATTCGATGGGCCTGCCCCATAATCGCGGCGAGCTGATCCAGGCGGTCGAGCCCGGCAAGGGCGCCGATCAGGGCGGCGTCAAGGCGGGCGACGTGGTGCTCAAGGTGGGCGGCAAGGAAGTCACCCGCGACCAGACCCTCTCCTTCCTCGTCTCGAACGTGAAGCCGGGCACCAAGATCCCGCTCGAAGTGCTGCGCGGCGGCCAGCGTCTGACGCTCAACGTCGCGGTGTCCAAGCGTCCGACCGACGAGGAACTGGCCCAGCAGACCTTTGACCGCAAGAAGGGCGGCGACGATTTCGAAAAGGCCCCCACCAAGGGGACCGGCCTTGCCGAAAAGGCACTCGGCCTCTCGCTGCTCTCGCTCAATCCGCAGATCGCGCGCCAGCTCGGCCTGCCCGAGGATACCAAGGGCGTGGTCGTGGCGGGCGTCGATGCCTCGTCGGACGCGGGCGCCAAGGGCTTTGAACGCGGCGACGTGCTGCTCTCGGTCAACAACACCCCGATCACCAGCGTGGGCGAGATCGAAAACAGCATCCGCGCGGCGCAGTCCGCAGGCCGCACCGCCATCGGCGTGCAGTGGATGCGCCCCGGTCAACCGCCGATTTATGTGGGCATCCGCCTGCGTTGATCGCTTGGCCCATTGGGCATGAACAAGCCCCCGTCAGCGTCAGGCTGGCGGGGGTTTTGTTTTGTGAGGTCGCGGGTTTTGTGCCTCCGGCGGGCAAAGGGACTCGGTCCCTTTGCAATCCCATTATGGGGTGGCGCTAGGTGGGCGACGTTGCAGACTGGGGCATAGGATAAAGGCCTGCGGCGCGGTAAGCTCATCGCTCGCCGCGCCGCAGGCTTTATAAATTCAAACGTTGCGTCCGACACCGAACATCGAACCCGTAACGCAACGCAGGCAGTAATGGGAGCGCGAGGGTCTAGACCCTCGCACTTATCCCTTCCCCTTAAATCCCCACGCCCGGCTGCGCCCGCTTGCGGGTATTATCCCCCTGCCGCCCGGTGGCATTGTCCAGAAAGTCGGGATTGGCCGCAGGCGCGGGCTGATTGTCGGTGGGGTTGTTGCCATCGGGGATCGCGCCCTCATCGGTCGGCACATAGGCGTCCGGCCCGCTCAGGTTGGCGATATCGTCGGGTTCCAGCTGCCAGTCAGGCAGGGTCAACTGGGTTTCGAAAGGTTCGACCGGACGCTGCGCCACGGCGACCTTCATATATTGGGCAAAGGCGCGCGCCGGGGCCGTGCCGCCCTGCAGGCCGGGCACCGCCTTGGCATCGTCGCGGCCCATCCACACGCCCGTGGTCACGCCGCTGGAGAAGCCGAGGAACCAGCCGTCCTTGTTGCTGCTGGTGGTGCCGGTCTTGCCTGCGACAGGGCGGCCGATCTGGGCCGCGCGGCCGGTGCCGATGTTGACCGCCGTCTGAAGCAGATCGGTGATCCCGGCCGAAACGAAGGGCGCGACCAGCGTCTGGCCCTGCTTCTGGGCATGTTCATACAGCACGCGGCCATCGCTGGCGACGACCTTGACGATGCCATAGGGCTCAACCGATGTGCCCCGCGCCGAAACGGCGGCAAAGGCCTTGACCATGTCGATCACACGCACGTCATTGCTGCCCAGTACCATTGAGGGATTGGTCGAGATCGGCGTGCTGATGCCGAAACGGCGCGCCATGGCGGCCACGGCGTCAAACGTCACCTGCTGGCCCAATTGCGCGGCCACGGTGTTTTTCGAATAGGCAAAGGCGGTGCGCACGTCGATCTGGCCCGCATAGGTGCCGCCCGAATTGCGCGGGCTCCACCCATCAATGGTGACGGGCTGGTCAACCACCGGATCGTCAGGCTTCACGCCCGCCTCCAGCGCCGCCATATAGACGAACAGCTTCCACGCCGAGCCGGGCTGACGCAGGGCGTTGGTCGCGCGGTTGTAATTGCTGGTCACGTAATCCAGCCCGCCCACCATCGCCAGCACCGCGCCGTCGCGGTCCATGCTGACCAGCGCGCCCTGCGAATCCTTGGGCGTATAGCCCTTGATGGCCGAGGTCGCGGCATTCTGGAGTTTGGGATCCAGCGTGGTCCAGACTTCCAGATTGTCGTGATTGTTGGGGTCGCGCGTTTCAGGCAGCAGCACATCGAGCTGCGGCAGCGCCCAGTCGGTGAAATAGCGCACCGTGCTCTGCGAAGCTTCGGCGGCCAGCTTGACGGATTGCAGATCGACGCTGTCGGCCTGCGCCGGGGTGATCGCGCCGGCATCGACCATCACCTCGAGCACAACCTTGGCGCGGTCGATCGCGGCCTGCTGGTCGGCGGTGGGGGAATAATGGCTGGGGGCCTTGACCAGACCGGCGATGATCGCGGCCTCGCCAAGGCTGAGCTGGCGACCTTCATGGCCGAAGAATTTGCGCGCGGCCGCGTCCACGCCATAGGCGCCGCCGCCGAAATAGACCTTGTTCAGATAGAGTTCGAGGATCTCATCCTTGGAGAACTTGAACTCCAGCGCCAGCGCGATCAGCGCCTCGCGGGCCTTGCGGTTCCACGTGCGGTCATTGTTGAGGAAAATCGTGCGGGCCAATTGCTGGGTCAGGGTCGAGCCGCCCTGACGCCATTTGCCCTTTTGCGCGCGCACATAAAAGCTGCGCAGCACGCCTATCGGGTCAATGCCGATATGGTCACGGAAACGGCGATCCTCGGTGGCGACGATGGCCGCCTTCATCTCCGAGGGAATGTCCTGATAGGACAGCCATTTGCCATAGCTGGGGCCCATGGCGAACAATTCGCTGCCGTCGCGTGCGCGCACCAGGATGGTCTGGCCGTTCTGGCTGGTCTTCATCGTGTCGAAATCGGGCAATTGCTGCGCTTCGAACCAGACAGCGGCAAAAGCCATGAGCAGCACCAGCAGGCCAAAGGCCCCGGTCCAGATGGCAATTTTCTTCAAAAACCCACGCAGGCCTGAACTCGATTCTTTATCGGAATCGCCCGAACCGCGCCTATTCTGCCTTGCCATCGAAATGCCAACCCCTGCTGCGCGCGCGGGAGAAAGCCGACGCCGCGCCAATCATGCACAAACCATGGGCGCACGAAATGGATCCCCGTGCGCCCTGTCAAATCCGCATAGGCGATAGAGCGTCCTTGGTTAACCTGAAATTGCTGGCTTGTGCGCAAAATCGGGCGATCAATCCTTGGGTTCGAAATCCAGACTGGCGCTGTTGATGCAATAACGCAGGCCGGTGGGTTGCGGACCATCGGGAAAGACATGGCCCAAATGGCCGTCACAGCGTGCGCAGCGCACCTCGGTGCGGATCATGCCATGCGACATGTCGCGGTGCTCCAGAACAGCGTCGCTGCCCTCGGGGGCATAGAAACTGGGCCAGCCCGAGCCGGAATTATATTTGGTGTCCGATGAGAACAACGGCGCGCCGCAGCCCGCGCAAAGATACTCGCCCGCCGCCTTGTTGCTTTCATACTCGCCGGTAAAGGCGCGTTCGGTGCCGCCTTCGCGCAGGACATGATATTGCATCGGGCTCAGACGCGCGCGCCATTCTTCCTCGGTCTGGGGCATATGGGGGTCGGCCATGGGGGGGTTCTCCTTTGCTCTCCAGACATATGGGGCGCGCGCTCCATCGCGGCAAGCCCCCGGCTCTGGGGCCACTGCGGCAAGAATGTCGCGGTGGTGGTGAAAATGGGATTGGGAATAACAATCACATTGCTGAAATTTTCACAAACGCGATAAACAGGCGTTGACGCGGCGTGCTAGGGATTCGCCGCGCACCTATGAGAGGATGCATCATGATCGGTATTCGGGGGCTTTACCTGTCTGGCGCCTGCGTTGCGATGATCGCAACCGCCACCACCGTCCATGCTCAAACCGAGCAGCCCAAAAAGGACGTTACCACAGGCGAAATCGTTGTCACCGCGCAATTCCGCAGCCAGAAGCTGCAGGACACGCCGCTGGCCATCACGGCCATGACCGGGGCCTCGCTGGCCGCGCGCGGACAGACCAATGTGGCCGAAGTGGCCGCGCAAACGCCCAATGTCACGCTGACCCCGCAAAACGCCTATCTCGGGCCGGGCATCATCGCCTTTATCCGCGGCGTGGGGCAGACAGACCCCAATTTCGCGCTCGAACCGGGCGTGGGCATGTATATCGATGACGTTTACCTGCCCACCCTCACCGGCTCGCTGCTCGACCTGATGGACCTTGACCGGGTTGAAGTGCTGCGCGGGCCGCAGGGCACGCTTTCCGGGCGCAACTCGCTGGGCGGTTCGATCAAGCTCTATTCGGTCAAGCCGCAGGGCAATGGCAAGGGCATGGTCGAAGGCACCTACGGCTCGTTCAACCGCATCGACATGCGCGGCTTTTTCGACCTGAAACTGGCCGACAATCTGTTCCTGCGCGTGTCGGGCGCGACCAAGAACCGCGACGGCTATGTCAAGCGGCTGGATTACGCCAAGACCCACCCCGGATCGAATGTGCCCACGCAGGCCACCGGCGACAGTCCGGTGCTGGGCACGCTGGGCGGCACCAGCTTTACCGCGGGCAAGGTCGCGCTGCGTTGGCAACCGGCCAGCAATGTCGAGGTCAATGTCTCGGGCGATTACACCCGCCAGCGCGACGAGCCGGGCGCGACCGTGCTGATCTATGGCAATTCCATCGCGCAATTCGCCGGTTCGCCCGTCAGCAAGTCGCCCGCCCGCCCATGGCTGCGCGGCACCAATGGCGCCCCGATTCCCTTGAACTGCGCCTTTGTCGCCAGCGGCGTGAACAGCTGCGACACGGTGCCCGCAGGCTATGACGGGCGCTATGTTTCCTATGCCACCTTCTTCGACAATGCCGCATCCGACAGCCAGATGCCTTACAAGCCGCTGACGCTGAACCCGCATTCGAACCTCGACAATTATGGCTTTGCCGGGACCATCGACTGGACGATCGCCGAGGATCTGGCGCTCAAATCGATCAGCGCCTATCGCCATTACACTTCCTCATGGGCCTTTGCCGAAGGCGCCCCGGTCCAGCCCTCGATGCTGGAGCAGGCGCAGGCCAATACCCAGTGGAGCGAGGAAATCCGCCTGTCCGGCAAGGCGCTCAACCGTCGTCTGGATTACACGGTGGGCGGCTTCTATTTCCATGCCAAGGGCACCTATACCGGGCGCATCGACCTCAACTATGCAGGCATCGACTTCCTGCACGGACCGGACACGACGCCTGCCACCAACAAGGCGGTTTTCGCCAATGTCTCGGGCAAGCTGACCGAGGCGCTGACCATCACGGGCGGCGTGCGCGCCAGTTGGGACACCAAGGATTACACCTATTCGCGGCATAATCCCGATGGTTCGACGATCCTGCCCTGCACCGGCTATCCCTTTACCGTGGGCCAGCCTGCGAATTGCGCGATTGCCGCTCTGAACGGCCTCAACGCCCATTTCGAAAAGCAGCGCACCGACTGGCGCATCGCGGGCGACTATCGCTTCAGCCCCGAACTGATGGTCTATGCTCAGGTTTCGACCGGCTATCGCGCGGGCGGCGTCAATCCGCGTCCCTTCTATATCAACCAGGCCCAGTCCTTCCAGCCCGAAACCATCGTGGCCTATGAGGCGGGCTTCAAGACCGACCTGTTTGATCGCAAGCTGCGCTTCAACGTGTCGGCCTTCTATAATGATTACAAGAACATCATCCTGACCGTTCTGAATTGCCCCAACAATCTGGGCTTCCCCTCGACGCCTTGCCTGCAACCCAAGAATGTCGGCTCGGCCCATGTGAAGGGCATTGAAATCGAAACGATGATCCGCCCGACCGCCGGGCTGACCTTCGATGCTTCGCTGTCCTATCTCGATTTCAAATATACCACCGTGGACACGGCCAGCACCGGCGTGACCGCCAGCATGGTTCCGCCCTACACGCCCCAGTGGAAGTGGAACGCGGGCGTGCAATATGACATCCCCGATGTCCTGAAGGGCACGCTGTCGCTGCGCGCCGATGGCAATTACCAGTCGCACATCTATGTCGACCCCACCAATGTCGACAGCGCCGTGGTTTCCACCAGCACGGCCACCAATGGCGGCGGCGGATCGCTGGCGACGCAGGTGGCGACCAACCGGATCAACGGCTATTTTCTGGGCAATGGCCGGATCACATGGAAGAGCGCCGCCGATGGCTGGACCGCCAGCGTCGAGGTGCGCAACATCTTCAACAAATACTACTTCACCTCGATGACCGCGAATTACGTGTCGATCGGCACCGTGTCGGGCGCGCCCGGCCTGCCGCGGACATGGGCGGTGACGCTGAAGAAGGACTTCTAAAGGATGGGAAAGGGGGAGGCCGAAAACCTCCCCCTTTCTCTTTACAGCTTGGCGAAAAGCGCGAGTTGGCGGGCATAGGCGCGGTCCGCCTCGCCCTTGTCATAGGATGGCGCGTCCAGCGTGCACCAACCATGATCGGCATTGTACACTTCGACCTCGGCCGGACGCCCGGCGGACGCAGCGGCGGCTTTGAGCGCATCCTTGTCGCCGGGGCTGCGCGCATCGTCATTCTTGGCGATGGCAAAGAGGAAGCCCGCCTTGGTCGCCCCGATCAGCTTGTTCGGACTGTCGGCCGCATCGCCCACCAGTCCGCCGCCGTGGAAACTGGCGCAGGCCGTCACGCGGTCGGGATTGGCGGCCGCCGTGCGCACGGTATAGCCGCCCGTCATGCAATAGCCCGCCGAGCCGATCTTGCGCTTGGTATCCACCGCCGCCTGCTTGTCCAGCCAGCCCACGAAAGCCTTGGCATCGCTGATGATGCCCGGCGTGGTGATCGCGGCGATGGCGGGCTTCAGCTTCTCGCCGCCCGCCGGGGTGCGCCATTCGGCAAGGCTGTTCAGCAGCGGCGCCTTGGCCGTGCGATAGTAGTGGTTGACCAGCAGGACCGCATAGCCATCGGAGGCCAGACGGCGCGCCATCACCTTATAGGCGTCGCGCGAACCGGCAATGTCGGGCCACACGATAATGCCCGGATGCTTGCCGGTGGCGGGGTGGACAAAGAAAGCGTCGCATTGCCCATCGGGCGTGGTGATGGCCACCGCGTTTTCTTTGAGCGCCGCGCCTGCGGCAATCGCCTGCTGCGCCCCGGCCATGGCGGCGGCGGCGCCTGCTGCGCTCACGGCGGCAAACTGGCGGCGCGATAGGCCGCGCGTGGCGGCATTGGCATCGTCATCGGCGATGGTGAGTTCGTCGCACATGGGAATGCTCTCCTTGATGGACAGGCCCGCGCGGCCCGCCGTTTTTCCGGCGCAAAGCTGGCGCAGAAACGGAGATAATTCAACCACGCCCAATCGGGCGATACAATTTGCGCGCCCGGCCGTCGAAAGGGGATTGCATGAGGCCGCAAAGCGCATAAGATGCTAACAAACGTTACGATAAAAAGGTGAGGATCATGGCAACAATCGCAGGGGCCGACGCGCCCGCAAACGCAAGGCAATTCCCGCAAACGCCGCATTTTATCGGCCTTAATCAGCCGGTCGGACAGGAACTTACGCTCACGGGCCTGAAGGTCGAAGGCACCCTGCC
Organism: Novosphingobium sp. SG707; assembly: GCF_012275515.1. GTDB lineage: Bacteria > Pseudomonadota > Alphaproteobacteria > Sphingomonadales > Sphingomonadaceae > Novosphingobium. The sequence continues at coordinate 171,686 of NZ_JAAZQL010000008.1, read as the reverse complement.
CCCCGAGGTGCTGGGCAGCTTCTATCGCGCCGTGCCCGACCCGCATTTCGCGCCCAAGTTCGATGACGACAATGTGCTCTCGGGCGACGGCATGATCAGCCGCGTTTCCTTCAACGCCGACAACACCGTCGATTACGCGATCCGCTATGTCCGCACCGCGCGCTGGCTGGCCGAGGAAGAAAAAGGCCATGCCCGCTTTGGCCGCTATCGCAACCCCTTCACCGACGATGCCGATGTGGCGGGCGTTGATCGCACCGTGGCCAACACCACGCCGGTGTGGCACGCCGGACGTCTGCTGATGACCAAGGAGGATGGCCGCCCCTATCGCATGGACCCGATCACGCTGGAAACGCTCGGCTCCTATGACTTTGGCGGCAAATTGAAATCAAAGACCGTCACCGCCCATGTCCGCATCGATGCCGCGACCGGCGAGATGTTCCTCTATGGCTATGAGGCCGATGGCGAGGCCAGCACCAAGATCGCCTATCTGATCGTCGACAAGGACGGCCATCTGACCAGCGAGCAGTGGTTCGATGCGCCTTATTGCGCGATGATGCATGATTTCGCGATCACCGAAAATTACGCGCTGTTCCCGATCTATCCCACCACCTGTTCGCTCGAACGCCTGAAAGCGGGCGGCGATCACTGGGTGCATGAACAGGAAACCGACAGCTGGCTGGGCATCATGCCGCGCTATGGCAATGTCTCGGACATGCGCTGGTTCAAGGGACCGAAGGGGGTTTCGGCCTATCACTTCATGAACGCCTTTGAAGATGCCAACGGCATCATCCATTTCGACCAGTGCCTGTCGAACACCAACGCCTTCCCCTTCATCCGCGAGGCTTCGGGCATCCATATGGCCCCGTGGGAGGTGCAAGGCGCGCTGACCCGCTGGAGCGTGGCCCCCAAGGGCGACGCGACAGACGTGACGCAAAGCGTGGTCGGGCCTCCGGGTGATTTCCCCCTGATCCCGGCGCAGATGCAGGGGCGGCCCAACCCCTATGGCTGGATGCTGACCATGGACCCGCAGATGAAGGGGCCGCCGCTGGCCGGTGGTCCGGTGGGGGCGATGTTCAACACGATCATCCGCCTCGATGTCGCGGGCGCGGCCGGTCAGGTGCTCGATGCGCTGGCGCTGCCGGTGGGGTGGAGCCTGAACGAGCCGGTCCATGTGCCGTCGAATGATCCCGACCATCTGGGCTATATCGTCACCATCGTCGATCATCAGACCGGCGATAACCAGTTCGAACATGCCGCATGGGTGCTGGATGCGGGCGCGCTGCACAAAGGCCCTGTGGCTAAGGTCGCCATCCCCGCCCGCCTGCGACCGCAGGTCCATGGCTGGTGGGTGCCGCAGGGCGCTCTGGACGCGGCAGTTTAAGCGATGGGCCGGATCGTTATCACCGGCGCCAGCGGCCAATATGGTCGCGGCGTCACCGACCGGCTGATCGCGGCGGGTCTGGGGGATCAGCTGGTATTGATCTCCCGCACCCCCGCCAAACTGGCCGACCGCGAGGCTCAGGGCGCCGCCATCCGCTATGGCGATTTCGACCGGCCCGAAACGCTGGGCGATGCGGTGGCGGGGGCGGACACCATGCTGCTGATTTCCGGCACGCGGGTGGGCGCACGCGTGGCTCAGCACAAGGCCGCGATTGATGCCGCCGCCGCGCAGGGGGTTCGCCATATCCTCTACACCAGCTTCATCGGCATCGACGATCCGGCCAACCCCGCCGAGGTGCGCCACGATCACATCGAAACCGAGCGCCTGATCCGCGAGAGCGGCATGGACTGGACCATGCTGCGCGATGCGCATTATGCCGATGCGATGATCGTGATGGCCGGGCCCGGCGTGATGAGCAGCGGCCAATGGATCTCGAACGCGGGCGACGGGCGCGAGGCGATGGTCTGGCGCGAGGATTGCGTGGAAAGCGCGGTGGCGGTGTTGCGCGATATTACCACCGGAACGCGCGACCATGCGGGCCGGATCTACAACATCACCGGGCCGGAGTTGCAGAGCTTTGCCGAAGTGACCGCGATCCTCTCGCAGGTCACCGGCGTGCCGCTGGCCTACACACCCGTCTCGGACGAGGCGCAATATGCGATCTTTGACGCGATGGGCATCCCGCGCCGCCCGGTCGACGACCAAAGCGTCAACGGCATCCCGTGGAACAGCGACGACATGGTGACATTCGGCGCCGCGATCCGCGAGGGCTTTCTGGCCATTTGCAGCGATGACGTTGAAAAACTCACCGGCCGCCCGGCCCGCAGCGTGCGCAGCCTGATCGAGGCCCATGCAGACATGCTGCGCGCGGCCGCCCAACCGATGGAACATGCGAAATGAACGCCCCCTTCCCCCAGATTACCCCGGTTGAACCCAATATTGCCCATAAGGACCGCCTGTTCATCGGCGGCGCGTGGGTGGCCGCCCATTCGGGTCGCATGATCGAACAGATCAGCCCCGATACCGAAGAAGTGGTCTCCGCCGTGGCCGAGGCCGATGAGGCGGATATGGATGCCGCCGTCGCCGCTGCGCGCCATGCCTTTGACCATGGCCCATGGCCCCGGATGCAGCCGGGTGAACGCTTCGCGGTGATGAAGCGCATGTCCGCGATCCTGCACGCGCGCGTTGGCGAAACGGCGCGGGCATGGTCGATGCAGATGGGTGGCCTCGCCAGCTTTTCCGGCATCATGCAGGGCGGATCGAATGCCACGTTCGACGGCATCATCGCCATGGCCGAAGGGTTCGACTGGGTCGAAAAGCGCCCCACGGTGGGCGCGGCGGTGGGGCTGGTCGCCTATGAGCCGGTGGGCGTGGTGGCCGCGATTACGCCATGGAACGGGCCCTATGGCATCATGCTCAACAAGGTGGCCTATGCGCTGGCCGCCGGGTGCTGCGTGATTATGAAGCCCAGTCCCGAAACCCCGCTGGAGGCCTATATCATCGCCGAGGCGGCGCAGGAGGCGGGCGTGCCCGCAGGCGTGGTCAATCTGGTGACGGGCCACCGCGAGGCGTCGGATCATCTCATCTGCAATCCGGGCGTGGACAAGGTCAGCTTCACCGGATCGACCGTGGCGGGCAAACGCATCGCGCAGGTCTGCGGCGAGCGGATTGCGCGCTGCACGCTGGAACTGGGCGGCAAATCGGCGGCGATTGTGCTGGACGATTTCCCCATTGAGGTGGCGGCGAAGATCTTTGCCGGAACCATCTGCATGATGAGCGGACAGGTCTGCGCGATGCTGAGCCGCGTACTGGTGAGCAAGGCGCGCCATGACGAACTGGCCGCCGCGATTGCCGCCGAAATGGCGCAAGTGAAGATCGGCCACAGCGACGATCCGACGACCCAGCTTGGCCCGGTAGCGATGAAGCGGCAGTTGGAGCGGATCGAGAGCTATATCGAGGAAGGCAAACGCAGCGCGCAATTGGTCCATGGCGGCGCCCGTCCGGCGCATCTGCCCAAGGGCTATTTCATCGAGCCAACCCTGTTTGCCAATGTCGACAATGCCAGCCGTATTGCGCAGGAGGAAATCTTCGGCCCGGTTCTGGCACTGATCCCCTATGAGGATGAGGCCGACGCCATCCGCATCGCCAATGATTCCAGCTTCGGCCTCAATGGTTCGGTGCTGACGCAGGATGTCGATGCGGCCTATCGCATCGCGCGGGCGGTGCGCACGGGCGCGGTCGGACAAAACGGGCTCCGCATGGATTTCGGCCTGCCCTTTGGCGGCTTCAAGCAATCGGGCCTTGGCCGCGAAGGCGGGATCGAGGGGCTGCTGGGTTATACGGAATTGAAGACCATCCTGCTCGATGGGATGCCATCGGCGCTTTAAATCCCGAAAGGGCCAAAACCCGAAAGGGGGCGCCGGCCAGATTACGGCGACGCCCCCTTCCCCTCTCACAGTTCGTGATGTCGGGTCAACGCAGCTCGATACAGCCGCCATCGACGAATAGGTCGACGCCATTGATAAACGATGCGCGCGCGCTGGCAAGAAACAACACAGCCTCGGCAAGCTCTTCTGAGCTTCCCATGCGACCAATTGGCACCACTCCCGCCATCATTGCCTTCATTTCGGCGATAGTTTCCGGGCTTGCATCGCGCTTGAAAATTTCGGTGTCGGTGGGGCCGGGGCTGACCATATTGACGCGGATGCGGCGGGGCAGCAATTCCTTGGCCAGAATGCGCGCCATCGCCCGCAGCCCTGCCTTGGCCGCAGCATAGACCACATTGCCCGGCACGGCCGCCAGCGAACCGATCGAGCCGGTAATGACAATCGAGCCGCCATCGCGCATCAGCGGCAGGGCGCGCTGAATCGCAAAGAACGCGCCGCGCAAGTTCACATCATGGATCTGGTCCCAGAATTCCTCGGTGACTTGCTCGACCGGGGCAAAACCGCCCACGCCCGCATTGACGAACAAGACGTCGATCCCGCCCAGCGCCTCCTCGATTTCGGCCATCGCGCCCGCGCTTTGCTGCGGATCGGCCATGTCGCTGCGGATGGCCAAGGCGTCGAGATCCTCGGCCACCTCGCGCAGCATCGCCTGATTGCGCCCGGTCACGGCAATCTTGGCGCCCTCCTCGCGAAAGCGGCGGGCGGCGGCAAGGCCGATCCCCGCCGTGCCCCCAAGCACCACCACGCAGCGGTCAACAAATTCGCCCGAAATCGACACCATCGCTCAGGCCTCCGTCAAAACATCGTGTTCGTATTGGCCGAATGTTCCGGCACGGGCGAGATCACATCCCAATGCTCCATCACCCGGCAGCCCTTGACGCGAAAGATGTCGACCACCGCAAAGCCGCGCTGGGCCGCCGCATCGCCGCCCTCGTTCCACCCGTGCGAATGGACCGCGACCAGATTGCCGTCGGCGATGATGCGGTGGATCTTGGTATGCTGCCCCTTGTTTTCATTGACAAACTTTTCCAGGAAAGTGATCGCGGCATCGCGCCCGGTCGCGGCATAGGGATTGTGCTGAATATAGCTGGGATCGACCCAGCGCTCAAAGGATGAGCGCACCTGCTTCTTCATGTAAAACTCGTCCATGAACCGGGCCACGACCTGCTTGGGCGTCATTGTGCAAACACCCCCTTTGGCAGGCCCTTTGGCAGGCGCCGCCCCGACCGGCGCGGCCAGGAGCAACATGAAGGCGGCCATCGAAAAACGCAGCATGACACTCTCCCTGGTTCAGAACATGGAATTGGGATTGACGGGATTCGCGGGCACTTCCTGCAGCACATCCCAGTGTTCGACAATCATGCCGCCCGCCACACGAAAGATATCCACCACGGCCAGCCCCGGATCGCCGGGAAAGCGTTCGACATGGACATGCACCGCCACCATGTCGCCATCGACCAAGGTGCGATGGATGGTCTGGCGCGCATCGGGGCTCTCTGCGCGAACCTTGTCGAGAAACGCTTTCAAAGCCTCCACGCCCGGCTCGGCCAGCGAGGAATGCTGCACATAATCGGGCGCAATATAGTGGTCGACGGCCTGCGAATCCATCGCGATCAAAACCTTGTGATACATCTCGATCACGAGGCGCAGATTGGCCTCTTCCTGCGCAGTCCGCGCCATCATCTCTCTCCCCTGCCTGTTGTTTTTGCGCGATGAACATGCCTGTCCGCGCAATGGCTATTGTAACAATTGATAGCATATGCCAGACAGGATACAACCAGCGACAGGGACCATACCCCTCACTCCCCTGTCGCCAGATAATTGGGGAGAGGTTATGGATCGGACCGCGCTTTATGGCGTGCTCGACAGGTTTCTGGCGGCTTTGGCGGCGCGCGATGCGGGCGCGCTCGATTGGGCGCCCGATGCGCAATTTTCCGAAAACAACGTCATGCTGGACCCCGGCGATGGCGTGTGGAACACCATCCAGGGCATCGGCGAATACCAGCTCCGCTTTGCCGACACACGCACGGGCCAGGTCGGCTATTTCGGCACGATCATCGAGGCGATCGAGGAATCGGGCTTTACCCTGCGCCTTGCCGTCAACGCGGCGGGCCAGATCACGCAATGCGAAATGTGCATCGTGCGACAAAGCGATTCGGGCATCAAATTCGAAAACCCGCGCTATTGGACCAAGCCCATCCTTGAAAGCGATGCCGAGGCCCCGGTGGACCGCACCGAAATGGTGCGCCTGTCGAACGGCTATTTCGACACGCTGCAATTGAATGACGGCACGATCCACACACGCTTTCACCCCGATTGCAACCGGGTGGAAAATGGCGTGCAGACCACGCGCAACCCCGATTTTGCCAAAATCGTTCCCGTTTCCGCGCTGGGCTGTGAGGAACAGTTCCGCATGGGCAATTACCGCTATGACGATGAGTTGCGCGCCCGCCGCTTCCCGCTGGTGGATGAGGAGCGCGGCCTCGTACTGGCCTTCGGCTTCATCGACCATTCGGGCAAGCTCGAGCGCTATCAACTGACCGACGGGCGCTGGGTCAACAGCCCGGTGCGCCGCCCGCATTCCTTCTACATTTCCGAACTCTTCAAGATCGACCACGGCATGATCTGTCAGATCGAGGCCAATTTCATCACCGTGCCCTATCGCATGCCCAGTCCGTGGCCGCAGGAGGAACTGCCATGAAGCGGCTGATCGGCGCTTTGGCCATCGCCGCCATCGCCACCCAACTGGCTGCGGGCCAGCCGGAGGGCGCAGGCGCGCAATGGACCAACCCCGGCGGCGATGCGGGCAAGACCCATTATAGCCGCCTGACCCAAATCACCCCCGCCAATGCCCCGCGCCTCGGCCTTGCATGGATGGCCGAATTGGGCACCACGCGGGGCATGGAGGCGACGCCGGTGATGGTGGGCGGTGTGCTCTATACGGCTGGCGTGGCGGGCCGGGCCTATGCCCATGATGCGGCCACCGGGCGCCTGCTCTGGGCGTTTGAGCCGCAGGTGGATATGCAGCTCAACCGCACCGCCTGCTGCGATATGGTCAATCGCGGGCTGGCCGTGGCCGATGGCAAAGTGTTCATCGCCGCGCTCGATGGCTGGATGTATGCGCTGGACGCCAAAACCGGCAAGGTGGCGTGGAAGACCGACTTTATCGAAAACCGCGCCAAGGGCGACAATTCCACCGGCGCGCCCGAAGTCGCAGGCGATGTGGTCATCATCGGCATGGCGGGGGCGGAATATGACGTGCGCGGCTATGTCACCGCGCTGGACCTGAAGACCGGCAAGATCCGCTGGCGCTGGCATGTCGTGCCGCGCGATCCGGCGTTGGGGCCGCAGGAAAGGTCAGAACTTGAGGCTGCGCTGAAAACATGGGACCCGAAAAGCCGCTGGGACATTGGCGGCGGCGGGGCACCTTGGGATGCGATTCATTATGATCCCGAAACCGGGCTGGTGCTGATTGGCACCGGCAATGGCGGGCCTTATGCCACATCCAAGCGCAGCCCATCGGGCGGCGACAATCTCTATATCGGCTCAGTGGTCGCGCTTGATCCCAAAACCGGCGCGATGAAATGGCATTATCAGGAAACACCCGGCGACAACTGGGATTTCACCAGCACCCAACCGATGGTGCTGACCCATGTGAAACTGGATGGAGAGGACCGCCCGGTTGTCGTCCATGCGCCCAAGAACGGGTTCATGTATGTGCTCGACCGACGCGACGGGAAATTGCTGCGCGCCAATGCGATTGCGCGGGTCAATTGGGCCAGCGGGGTGGATCTGAAGACCGGGCGGCCCAATCTGACCCCGGAGAACGCCGACTACACCACCGGGCCCAAGATCGTGTTTCCCGGTACGCCGGGCGCGCGCAACTGGCATGGCGCGGCTTATAGTCCCAAGACTGGGCTCTATTATGGCGCGGTGCTGGATATCGGCAATCTGATCTTCATGACGCCGGGGCAGAAGCCTTTGAAGGCGCGGGGATTGAACAATGACGCCGCGCTGATCTTCACCACCGATGTGGGTGATGCGGTCGATACGCTGCCCCCGCCGCTGGCAGCCCAAGTCAAAGCCCTGCCCGCCTTTGCCGAGGCGGTGAAGAACCCCGGCACGGCGCAGATGCGCGCACTCGATCCTCTGACCGGCAAGACCGTCTGGGCCGCCGACATGCAGGGCTGGCAGGACCGCAGCGGGGCCTTGGTGACCGAGGGCGGGATCATGGTGCATGGCAATGTCGCGGGGCAACTGGTGGTGCGCAATGCAGCCAATGGGCGCATCATCAAGACCATCGACACCGGCACCAGCATCCTTGCCGCGCCGATGTCCTATATGATCGGCAAGACCCAATATATCGCCGTGGCGGCGGGCTGGGGCGGCGGGGGCTTTCCCTTTGTGCCGCGCTATGCCGCCGCCTATAACCGGGTCAATGCCAACCGCCTGCTGGTGTTCAAGCTGGACGGCAAGGCGCGAATGACGCCCCCGCCACGCCTGCCCGCGCTGACCGTGGCGCCCGAACCGCCTGCGCAGGCACCGGGCGTTACGCCAGAGACCATCGCGCGCGGGCAAGGGCTGTTCTTCGCCAATTGCGCGATCTGCCACGCCAACCGCCACCGCTCGATCACGCCCGACCTGCGCCGGATGCAGCCGGGCACGCATGAGGCCTTCCGCCAGATCTTGCTCGACGGCCTGCTGGTGCCCGGCGGAATGCCGCGCTGGAATGACATCCTGACGCCAGCGGACGCCGATGCGATCCACGCCTATCTGATCGACCTGCAATCCAAGACCCGCGTCGAGGAACTGGCCAAGGTGAAGGCGAAAAAGCCGCTCGACGGACCGGCGCTGACCATTCTTTCCAATTACTAGAGGCCGAACCCCATGGAATTTTCCACACTCGAAAACCCACGCCTCGAATTCGCCTTCGCCTGCACCTTGCGCTTCACGCGGGTCCAGATGGTGCCCGACATCCCATCGGGGGGTATGCGCAGCGCGGTCTATGTGGACGAGGGCACGTTTGAAGGCCCGCGCCTGCGCGGCCGCGCCGTGCCCAATTCGGGCGGCGATTATGCGCTGTTCCGCCCCGATGACACCGCCTGTTTCGACGCCCGCTATATGCTGGAGGAGGAAGACGGCACGCTGATCTATATGCAGAACAAGGGGTTCCTCTGGGGCCGCGAGCCGGGCGTGATGGACCGGCTGCGTCAATGGGCCTTTGCAGGCGGCGATCCGGTGCCCCATGCCGAATATTACCTGCGCGCCCAGCCCAGCTTTGAAACCAGCAAGGGCAAGCATGACTGGCTGACCCGCCACATCTTCATCGGCATCGGCGAGCGCCGCCCGGATGGCAACCATGTGCGCTATTACGCGCTGACGTAAAGGAGGCCGCGATGCCCACCGCCCAGATCGCCTATTCCGGACGCGGGGTGGAACGGCCCCGCTATTACGCCAATGCCCATCACCGCGATGTGCTGGACATTGTTTCACACCCGATGCACGTGGAAAGCGCGCGAGGGCTGAATGCGGACATCGACCGCGAGGGGTTTACACTGGCGCTGCATGACAGCGCGGTCTCGGACTGGCGCGATCCGGCGCAGATCGCCGGCGTCTATGCCGCCGAGATTGCGGCATTGGTCCAAAGCGTCACCGGGGCTGACGAGGTGAAGGTCACGCCCCACGGCATCCTGCGCTTTTCGGAAAAATCGGGCCTCGCGGGCAGCGGCAACAATTCCCACCCTGCCCGCTTTGCCCATATCGATGTGGCCGATGGATCATCGCGCATGATGGCCGAGCGCGGCGCGGGCGGGCGGCCCTTTCGCCGCTATGCCGCGATCAACATCTGGCGCGCCCTCTCGCCCGCGCCGCAGGATGTGCCCCTCGCCCTGTGCGATGCGCGCAGCGTGGCGGCAGGAGATCTGATCGTGGCGGATGCGATATTCGATGAACCCGATGGGCGTGAATGGGGCTTTGAAGGGCTGGTCGTCGCGCATAATCCGGGGCATCGCTGGTTCTACTACCCCGACATGCATGCGGGCGAGGCCATCCTGTTCAAGACCAAGGACAGCGACGAAGCCGCCGCGCGGCATATTCCCCATGTCGCGTTTAACGATCCCAACGCGCCGGGGGATGCGCCGCCGCGGGCGAGTATTGAGATGCGGGCGACGGCATATTGGTGGGAATAGAATAGGTGCCTCCGGCGGGCAAAGGGACTTGTCCCTTTGCAATCCCGTTACTATTTATGTGGTGCACAATATCGCCCGAAGCGTGACGTCGCCGCGCCGCAGGCTTTAAGATATTGCCTGCGGCGCGGAAATCTTAGCGCAACCCCCAAAACGGGATTGCAAAGGGCCCCCGCCCTTTGCCCGCCGGAGGCAAACCCGCTTCTTAATTCAAATCCGCAATCGTAATCTCCCGCCCCTCCAGCGCCGCCTTGTTCGCCGCCCGCCGCATCCGCTCGACCTCCAGCCGTTCAGGGGGAGCTTCATCCGATGGCAGAGCAGCCAGACTATCCTCATAGATCGCCTTGAAATCCTCGGCGAATTCCGGGTGGGTAAAGATCAGGCCCTTCCCCTCGCTCATGCCGGACAGGATGCGCTGCCCAGCTTCGAGCGGATCCATGCCAGCCGAGAAGACCTTGCCGAAATGTTCGAGCGCGCCGCGGTTCACCTCGCCAAAGCCGCTGTCGGCAAATTCGGCCGGGCGGCGAAAGGCGGAATCCCATGCGTTGGTCGCGACCAGCGCCGGGCAGACCAGCGAGCAGCCGATGCCCAGCGGCACCAGATTATAGCGCAAGCTTTCGGTCAGACCACGGACCGCGAATTTGCTGGCGGTGTAGATCCCCGCCTGAGGGCCGGAGAGATAGGCGGCCATGCTGGCGATGTTGACGACATGGCGGCGGCCGGTGGCGCGGCGCAGCGCGGGCAGGAAGGAGACCACACCATTGACGACGCCGCCAAAGTTGACCCCCATGATCCAGTCGTAATCGTCATAGGATGCCTCGGCGGTATTGCCGAAGACCGAGACGCCCGCATTGTTGACCACCACATGCACCGCGCCGAAATGCTCTTCGACCTGCGCTGCGGCGCGGGCAAATCCCTCGCGGTCGGTCACGTCGAGGCGCACCCACAATGGCTCCTCCAGACCGTTTTGCGCAAACCATGCTGCGGCTTTGCTGCGGTAATCCTCGTTGCGCCAGGACAGCGCCAGACGCATCCCCGCCAGCGCAAAGGCCCGCGCGATGCCAAAGCCCAGCCCGGATACGCCGCCGCTGATAAAGGCCACCCGGCCTGCCCAGTCTTTCGTTTCCTCGCCCATGCATTTTCCTCTCGCCAAGAGCATTATGATTGTTAGTATAGCATACAAATAGCCCCAAGGAATCGGGCTGGCAATATGGGAGAGTGACATGGCAGATACAGACGCCCGTCTGGCCGCGCTGGAGCGGCGCGTGCAGGAGCTGGAGGATATCAACGCGATCCGCCGCCTGCATTGGGCCTATGGTTACTATATCGACTTCAACCGGGCCGAAGATGTAGCCAATCTCTTTGCCGAAGACGGCGAGGTTATCTTTCTTTCGGGGATCTACAAGGGCCGCGAGGGCGCCTATCGTCTTTATGGCACATGGTTCAAATCTTTGTTCCTTGCGCCCGGCGAGGAAGGCCCCGCCTATGGCTTCCTGCTCGACCATTTCCAGATGCAGGACATCATCACCATCGCCCCCGATGGCCAGACCGCCAAGGGCCGCTTCCGCGGCATGCTGTTTGGCGGCAGCCATGAAAGCCGCGAGTTCAAGCCGCAGGGCCTGCCGCTGCAATTTATGGAGGCAGGCATCTATGAGAATGATTACGTTAAGGAAAATGGCGTCTGGAAGATCAAGCGCCTCGATTACATGATGCAGTGGCAGGGCGATTATGAAGCCGGCTGGTCAAAGACCACCGCGCATCTTCAGCCGCTGACCGAATGCTATCCGGCCAACCCCATCGGCCCGGACGAAATTCGCACCGCCGAATTGCGCCAGACTTGGCCCCATCGCCATGATGTGCCGATGCATTTTGCCCATCCGCGTTTCGGCGCCCTGCTCGCCGGACAGGTTCAGGAACCGGCCTGATCCTGAGGCTGCGCCGCTTCCCATTCGGCGATGCGGCGCAGAACCAGATCGGTCAAATGGCCCATTTCCCGCCGCTGCCTCACCGTCAGTTTGCCCAGCAGGCTTTCGGCCACGCCGTGCAGCATCGGCTGCATCCGGCGATAGGTCGCCTCGCCATCCTCGGTCAGGCGCACCGGGCGGCGGCGGCGGTTTTCCGGGTCGTTGAAATCCTCCACCCAGCCGCGCGCCTTGCACCCCGCGATTGCCCGGCTGACATTCATCGCAGACATGGCGGTAATATGCACCAGATCATGCCCGGCCAGCGGTCCTTCACCGGCCAGCGCCATCAACACCTTCACCTCGTTGGTGGAAGCGGCGAAGGGATCGCATACCCCGACCTTCATCGGATCGCCGATCAGGCTGCACAATTTGAGCAGGCTGATCAGCAGGTCGGTCAGACCGTCTTCGGCTGGGGCGGCACCCGGTTCAGGGGAGGCGTCTTCGGGCGGGGAAGCGGGCATGCTGTTACTGCTGTTCATGGTGGTGAAACTAACCACATCCGGGGAGCGAAAGGCAAGTTTTTTCCCCTTTTCACATTAACGAATGTGACCTTTTCGCATCAGTAACCCTATCAAGCAGGCCGCGCCCAAGAAAAACCCCCAAGCCTGCTTGCCAAGTTGAAAATCGTATGTATCACTCACAAACGTCAGGGCTGAAACAGCCCGATATAGGAGAGGGAATCATGGCCAGGACTATTGGCATCTTTACTCGCGCGCGCCTGGTTCAGGCGGTTGCCACCACGGCGATGGCCTGTGCGCTGAGCGCCGCGCCCGCCTTCGCCGCCGAAGCCGCTGACGCTCCGCCCGCCGATGCCGCAGAGCATGGGCTGAAGGAAATCGTGGTGACGGCCCAGTTCCGTTCGCAAAAGCTGCAGGACACGCCGCTTTCGATCACGGCGGTAACCTCCGACCTTTTGAAGTCGCGCAACCAGACCGACATCAGCCAGATTGCCGCCCAGGCCCCCAACGTTCAGCTCACGCAAATGGGCGGCGCTTTCGGCTCCTCGATGGCGGCCTATATCCGCGGCGTGGGCCAATATGACTTCAACCCCGCCTATGAACCGGGCGTGGGCATCTATATCGACGATGTTTACTATGCCTCGCTCACCGGCTCGGTGATGGATCTGCTCGACCTCGACCGGGTTGAAGTGCTGCGCGGCCCGCAGGGCACGCTGACGGGGCGCAACTCGATCGGCGGCGCGATCAAGATGTTCTCGACCAAGCCGAGCGCGGAAAATTCGGGCAATATCGAGGCTGCCTATGGTGCGCGCAACCGTCTGGACCTGCGCGGCAGCATGAATTTCGCGCTGACTGACTCGCTGTTCGTGCGCGTTTCGGGCGTTCACAAGCGCCAGGACGGCTATGTGAACATGATCGACTATGGCTGCGCCAATCCCGGCAATTCGCTGGGCATCACGGGCAATCCCAATACCGGCAAGGGCTGTGTGATCGGCAAGCTGGGCGAGAAGAATTACACCGGCGCGCGCGCCTCGATCCGCTACAACCCGAATGACAAGCTCGACTGGATCGTTTCGGGCGATTACACCTACGAAAACCGCAGCAATGCCGCCAGTGTGCTGACCGTGGACAACACGGCCAAGACCGGCGGGGTCGATTTCCGCTGCGGCAATTTCTGCACCTATGCCAATTTCTACATGCCCGCCGGCGGCCAGGCAGGGCAGGCCTATACGATGCCGATGAACACGATGTTCACCGGCTGGGGCGTGTCGAGCAATCTGAAGTACACGCTCAGCGACAATCTCAACCTCCAGTCGATCACCGCCTATCGCAAGTATCACCAGACCTTTGGCACCGACGACGATTTCACCCCCTATGGGCCGATAGGCGGGGCCGGTTACAATGACCTTACCTTCCGCTTCTTCAGCCAGGAACTGCGCCTGAACGGCAAGATCGGCAGCCTGGCCGAATGGACCATCGGCGGTTTCTACAATGACCAGACCTCGGTCTATTTCACCCGTCAGGACATTCGCTACATCGTGCCGAACGTGCCCAGCTTCTACCTGCAATTCCAGGGCAACGATCCGGTCAAGGCCAATTCCAAGGCCGGTTTTGCCACGCTGATCCTGCATCCCACCTCCAAACTCAACGTGACGGCGGGCCTGCGCTATACCAGCGAGCACAAGGATTACACCTTTGTCCGCCAGAACTGGTCGGGCGGCGCGCTGGTTGATCCGTTCGGCGTGGGCGCGCTTAATGGCAGCGTGGCTAATTACGACGGCAACAAGCTCGACTGGCGCATTTCGGCCGACTATCGCTTCAGCCCGCAACTGATGGCCTATGCCACGGTCAGCACCGGCTTCAAGGGCGGCGGCGTGACGGCGCGTCCGTTCACCAAGACGCAGGCCACCAACGGCACGTTCCGCCCCGAAACGCTCACTTCTTATGAACTGGGCCTCAAGAGCGATCTGTTCGACCGTCGTCTGCGCCTGAACCTGGCCGGTTTCGTCAATGACTACAAGAACATCCAGCTGCCGATCTCGGATTGTTCGCTGCTCGACGGCTTCGCGCCGGGCACCGATCCCTATCCCTGCGCCGCCATTCAGAATGCGGGCGATGGCAAGATGTGGGGTCTTGAAGGCGAACTTTCGGCCACGCCGATTGACGGCCTGAACATCGACGCCACGCTGAGCTGGATCGATGGCGAATGGAACCGGATCAGCGCGCAGGTCACCTCGATCAAACTGTCCGATCCGATCACCTCGCCCAACTGGCGTGGCAGCGCGGGCATTCAGTACACCGCCGATCTGGGCGGCAGCAACGGCACGCTGACCCCGCGTTTCGACCTGGTCTATACCGGCAAGCAGCAGATCGGCCGCCTGACCGTGACCAGCCCGCTGGATTACAACCCGGCCTTTGCGCTCGCCAATGCGCGCCTGACCTGGAAGAACCCCAAGCAGGATCTGGCGATCAGCTTTGAAGTGTCGAACCTGTTTGACAAATATTACTATCTGCCGCTGCGCTTCCAGGCGCTCTATGCCTCGGCAGGCACGGTTTACAGCAATGTGGGCCGTCCGCGTGAATGGGCGATTTCGGTACGCAAGTCGTTCTGAACTGCGCATTTTTGACCCGACTTTGGGGGGCGGATCGCAAGGTCCGCCCCTTTTTTCTGCGCGTCACTTTCCCGGTTGACAGGCGCACGCGCGATGCGCATCATCCATAACAATTGTTATAAAAATTGGAGAGGAAGAGGTCCGTGAAACTGACCCTGCCGCCGCGGGTTGGCCCGCAATCCTTTGACGCCGCGCTCAAGGCTTTTGCCGGGGTTGTGGGAGCCGGATGGGTGATGTCATCCGATGCCGACCGCGATGCCTATGCCGATGCCTATGCCCCCGGCTCGCCCGAGCGCTGGCCCGCATCGGCCGCCGTCGCGCCCGCATCGGTCGAGGAAGTGCGCGCCATCGTGCGCATCGCCAATGAATACAAGGTGCCGCTCTGGCCGGTCGCGCGGGGCAAGAACCTTGGCTATGGCACCGCCGCGCCGCGCATGGCGGGCTCTGTGGTGCTGGATCTGGGGCGGATGAACCGCATCCTCGAACTCGATCCAAAGCTGGCCTATGCGGTGGTCGAACCGGGCGTGGGCTTTTTCGACCTGCATGACGAGGTGGAGCGGCAAAAGGCGCCGCTTTGGCTCTCGGTCCCCGGCAATGGCTGGGGCAGCGTGATCGGCAATGCGCTCGAACACGGCATCGGTTATACGCCCTATGGGTTGCACGCGCGCAACCTGTGCGGGATCGAGGCGGTGCTGCCCGACGGCGACCTTTTGCGCACCGGCATGGGCGCGATGAAGGACAATCCGGCCTGGCACCTCTTCCCCATGAATTACGGCCCGACTTGGGACTTGGCCTTCAGCCAGTCGAACCTTGGCGTGGTCACCAAGGCGGGCCTGTGGATGCAGCCCGCGCCTGAAACCAGCCTTGAGCTGACCTGGGATATCCCCGAGGAGGAGGACATCGGCTGGGTCATCGACACGGTGACGCCGCTGAAAATCGCGGGCGTGATCGACCAGAACGTGTTCATCCCCAGTTGGCTGGGCAAGATCGTCGTGCTGGGCACGCGCAAGGATTTCTGGGATAAACCGACCGCCATGCCCGAATGGCGCGTCAAGGAATTGCTCAAGCAATATCAGCTTGGCTACTGGCGCGTCTCGATCCGCCTCTATGGCGACGAGAGCGTCAACAAGGCCAAGGCCGAGGTGATCAAGGCCGCCTTCAAGCGCCACCTCGCCGCCCCGGCCATGGAGGTGTGGTGGCGTCAGGGCGATCCCAAGCCGCCGCTCGATCTGGCGCTGGGCACACCCTCGGCGGTGCCGTTGCAGATGTCGGACTGGGTGGGCGGCCGCGGGGCGCATCTGGGCTTCTCGCCGGTGGTGCCCGCCACGTCCGAACATGTGATGGGACAGTTGAAGCGCAGCCGCAAGATCATCGCCGATCACGATGTGGACTTCTATGCCAGCTTCACCATCGGCGGTCGTTTTGCCAACAATGTCAACATGCTGATGTATGATCGCGACAATGCGGCGCAGGTCGACAATATGAAAAAACTGTTCAACGCGCTTATCACCGAGACCGCCAAGGCCGGTTACGGCGAATATCGCACCCATCTGGGCTGGATGGACCGGGTGATGGACACGTTCGACTTCAACGACCACGCGCTGCGCCGCTTTGGCGAAAAGGTGAAGGACGCGCTGGACCCCAATGGCATCATTGCGCCGGGCAAACAGGGCATCTGGCCCTCGGCCTATCGCGCCTTGCAGAAGGAGGGCGCGGAATGAGCCGGTTCCTGATCGCCCTCGCGCTGCTCGCTCCGATCCCGGCCATGGCGGCCGCGCCGGGCGGCGTCCCCGAATTGCCGCCCTATCAGATGCGCGCGGCCCAACCTGCGGGCGACCGCCTGCAACCGGGACGCGACCCCAAGGCGGTGTTTGAGCATTCCTGCGGCTATTGCCATCTGGCGGGCGGCATGGGCAGCAATCTGCTGACCAAGCAGATGATGATGATGAAACGCCCGCCCTCCGATGGCCTGCTGGCCAATCGGCGGGATCTGACCGCCGATTACGTCAAGGCGGTGGTGCGCGGCGGCAAGGGGGCGATGCCCGCCCAGACCCGCGTGGACCTCACCGATGCGGAATTGAACGCGGTGGCGGCCTATCTGGCGCAAAAGCCGGGGCCAAAGGGAGGGAAGAAGTGATGCTGCGCCTCTCCCGCCGCCGTCTGTTGCAGGGCGCGGGCGCGGCCGGATTGATCGCGGCGCGACCGGCGCTGGCCGCCTCCGCCCCTGCCCTGCTGATCTATGACAGCCGCATTCCCGAAAGCGCCGCCTTTGCTGCTGCCTCGCACAATCCGTCGCGCCATGATCTGGCGCAGGGGCGCATCGACCCGCGCCGGATCGCCGCCGTCAGCCGCATGGAGGGCCTGACCCGGCACAGCGATTATGTCGCCCTGTCGCTCGCCCTGCGCCTGCAGGGCATGCGCCGTCAGGATGACCGGCGCCTGCCGCCGTCGATTTCCACCCGCGACCACCTGTTCCGCTGGTCGCTGGGCAGGGAGCCGGAAATCAACCGCTGGGGTTAGGCGCCCAGCCGCTGCAACCATGCGGCGGCCTTTTTGGGCTCTCCGACCGCGTCGGACCGCACCGGCCCGCGCGCGGCCAGAAACTCGGCATGGAGCGCAAACGCCTCCATGCCGAGTTTTTCGCGCATACCGTCAATGGTTTCGGCCAGATCGTTCAGCTCGGCCAGCATCGGCGCGGCTTTCGCCCGCGCATGGCGGTCCTGCTGATGATCGAACAGGCCCCATTGACCCGCCGCCGTAACCCGAAGCGCCGCGATCAGCGCCGCGCGATACTCGGCCTCTGCCTCCTCGCGCTGGGCCTCCAGCCGCTCCAGACGATCGGCGCGTGCCATCAGCGCTTATTGAGCGCCGCTTCGCATTCCGCGATCAGCGAGGCCATGATATCGGCCACCGGCTCTTCCTTGGTGACCATGCCGACCGACTGCCCCGCCATCAGCGAGCCGTTTTCCACGTCGCCCTCGATCACCGCGCGGCGCAGCGCGCCCGCCCAGTAGCGCTCGATCAGCAATTGCGCGTCATGCATGTCCACCTCGCCCGCATCCAGCTTGGCGGCCACTTCGCGCTGCTTGGCGGTGAATTCCTCGGTGCCCTTGTTCTTCAGCGCACGCACCGGGATCACCGGCAGGCGCGGATCGACCTGCACGCTGGCAACAGCCTCACGCGCGGCGGCGCGGAAGAAGGCCTTTTTGAAATCGGGATGGGCGATGGACTCGCTCGCCGCCGCAAAGCGGGTGCCCAATTGCACGCCCGCCGCGCCCATTTCCAGATAGGAGGCAATAGCCTCGCCGCGCCCAATTCCGCCCGCGACAAAAACAAGATAATCTTCGGCCAGTGCGGGCAGGAACTCCTGGGCCAGCACAGACGTTGATACGGGCCCGATATGACCACCTGCCTCAGACCCTTCGATCACCAAGGCATCCGCGCCAGAGCGAAGAAGCTTCTTGGCCAGCGCCAGCGTCGGGGCAAAGACCAGCACCTTGGCGCCGAAAGCCTTGATCGCCTCGACGCTGCCCTTGGGCGGAATCCCCCCGGCCAGCACGACATGGGTCACGCCATGGCGCGCGCAAACCTCGATCAGTTCGAACAGCTTGGGGTGCATGGTGATCAGATTGACGCCAAAGGGCTTGGAGGTCAGCGCCTTGGTGGCCTCGATTTCCGCATCCAGCAGTTCAGGCGTCATCGCCCCGCAGGCAATCACGCCGAACCCGCCCGCATTGCTGATCGCCGAGACCAGATTGCGTTCCGAAACCCAGCTCATCGCGCCGCACAGGATCGCATATTCACTGCCCAGAAATGCCTTGCCGCGCGCCATCAGGGTTTCGGTCTTGGTGGGCATCGGCAATTCCTCCTGCATCATGGCGCGGCCTGCGCAAAATCTGATGCGCGCCCTTAGGGCCCCCGCGCGGATCAGGCAAGCGGCCTTGCGCACCATAATCGCCAAATTCGATCACTGTAATACAATCATGCAGCTTCGCCGATAAGTAAACATGGAATAATTCTTGGCCATCAGGCAAACCAAAGGGGATGCACCATGAACGCTGAATCGAAATGCCCTTTCCACGCAAAAGCCAGCCGCACCGCCGTTGTGGCCGCGCTCACCAATGACATGTGGTGGCCCAACCGGCTGAACCTGAAAGTCCTCTCGCAGCACAGCGAAAAGGTCGCGCCCAAGGGCCGGAACGCCTATGCGCAAGCCTTTGAAGCGCTCGATCTGGCGGCGGTGAAAGCCGATATCTTTGCCCTGATGACCCGGTCGCAGGACTGGTGGCCCGCCGATTACGGCCATTACGGCCCGCTCTTCATCCGCATGGCCTGGCACAGCGCGGGCACCTACCGCACCTTTGACGGACGCGGCGGCGCCTCGACCGGCAACCAGCGCTTTGCCCCGCTCAACGCCTGGCCCGACAATGTGAACCTTGACAAGGCGCGCCTGCTGCTCTGGCCGATCAAGCAGAAATATGGCGAGGCGCTGAGCTGGGCCGATCTGATGATCCTGACCGGCAATTGCGCGCTGGAATCGATGGGCCTGCCCACCGTCGGCTTTGGCGGCGGGCGCGAGGACATCTGGGAGCCGGAAGACGACGTCTATTGGGGCCGTGAGGCCAAGTGGCTGGACGACGAACGCTATAGCGGCGACCGTGAACTGGAAAGCCCGCTGGCCGCGGTGCAGATGGGCCTCATCTATGTAAACCCCGAAGGGCCCAACGGCACACCCGATCCGCTGGCCAGTGCGCGCGACATCCGCGAAACTTTCGCGCGCATGGCGATGGATGACGTGGAAACCGTGGCGCTGATCGCGGGCGGCCACACTTTCGGCAAGGCGCATGGCGCGGGCGATGCCGCCCTGGTCGGCCCCGATCCCGAGGCCGCCGACATCACCGCGCAGGGCCTGGGCTGGATCAGCACCCATGGCAGCGGGCGCGGCGTCGATGCCATCACCAGCGGTCTGGAAGGCGCATGGACGCCCAACCCGACCCAATGGGACAATGGCTATTTCGACACGCTTTTCGGCTTTGAATGGGAACTGACCAAGAGCCCGGCGGGCGCGCATCAGTGGAAACCCAAGGGCGATGCGGGCGCGGGCACCGTGCCTGATGCCCATGACCCGGCAAAGCGCCACGCCCCGATGATGTTCACCAGCGATATCGCGCTCATTACCGATCCGGCCTATCGCGCCATATCCGAGAATTTCCACCGGAACCCCGACCAGTTGGCCCATGCCTTTGCCGAGGCGTGGTTCAAGCTGACCCACCGCGACATGGGGCCGATCACCCGCTATCGGGGCGCCGAGGTTCCCGCGCAGCCGCGCATCTGGATGGACCCCGTGCCGCCGGTCGACCACCCGCTGGTGGATGCGGGCGATGTGGCGGCGCTCAAGGTCGCGATCCTTGGCTCGGGCTTGTCGATCGGGCGGCTGGTGGCCACGGCATGGGCCTCGGCCAGCACCTATCGCGGGTCGGACCGGCGCGGCGGGGCCAATGGCGCGCGCATCGCTCTGGCACCCCAGCGCGACTGGGCGGTGAACGATCCGGAGGAACTGGCCAACGCATTGACGGTTTACGCCGCGATCAAGGCCGGGTTCGACGAGGCCCACGCGCCCAAGAAGGTCAGCCTTGCCGATCTGATCGTGCTGGGCGGCGATGCGGCGGTCGAGGCGGCGGCCAAGGCGGCGGGCGTTGCGCTCTCGATCCCCTTCCACCCGGGCCGCACCGACGCCACGGCCGAGCAGACCGATGCCGAAAGCTTTGCCGTGCTGGAGCCGAAGGTCGATGGCTTCCGCAATTTCCGTTCCGGCGAACTGGCGCGTTCGGAGGAGGAACTGCTGGTGGACCGGGCGCAATTGCTCGGCCTGACCGCGCCGGAAATGACGGTGCTGGTGGGTGGCCTGCGCGTGCTGGGCGCCAACAGCGCGGGTTCGAAGCTGGGCGTGTTCACCGACCGCGAAGGCGTGCTTTCCAACGACTTCTTCCGCAACCTGCTGGGCGCCACCACGGCGCTGGTGTGGACGCAGAACGAGGATGGCAGCTTCACCGGCCATGACCGCGCCAGTGGCGATGCAAAGCGGCATGGCAGCCGTGTCGATCTGATCTTTGGCTCGAACGCGCAATTGCGGGCGCTGGCCGAATATTACGCCACCGATGACGCCCTGCCCCGCTTCGTGGCCGATTTCGCAAAAACATGGACCAAAGTGATGGAAGCCGACCGCTTCGATCTCTGATAGATTTTTATCCACGGGTTGGCTCCATCCCCTCACGGCCGGCCCCGCGACCCCTCTTTCGGCACAGCCGGAAGAGGGGTTTTGCATGAAAATCATAATCTCCACCACTTTGATAGAATTTCTTTGCTGCAAGACATGCGCTAATCTGTTTTCCATGCGGCGCAGCGCCAAACCGGGCGCCTTTCAGACAGAAGAGAGCCTTTCGTGTCCCTCAGCCTCGCCTCTTTCAGCCTTGAAGCGCTTCTGCCCTACATCGGCATCGGTTTTGCCGCGCAATTGGTGGATGGCGCGCTGGGCATGGCCTTTGGCGTGATCTCCTCCACGCTGCTCGTCAGCGCGATGGGCGTGCCGCCCGCGCGGGCCAGCGCGGGGGTGCATCTGGTCGAATTCTTCACCACGGGCGCCTCGGGGCTCAGCCATATCCTGCATCGCAATGTGGACTGGAAACTGTTCGGGCGGCTTGCCGTGCCGGGGGTGATCGGCGGTGTGGCGGGGGCCACGGTGCTTTCGCATATTGATGCTTCGGTGGCGCGGCCCTTTGTGATGGCCTATCTGGCGCTGATCGGGCTTTACCTGTTCTACAAGGCGTTCCACTACCCTTCGGAAAAGCTGCATGACGAGGCGCGCATCACGATGCCGCTGGGGCTGATCGGCGGCTTTCTCGATGCGTCGGGCGGGGGCGGCTGGGGGCCGGTGGTCACCTCCAACCTGCTGCTGCAAGGCACCGATCCGCGCAAGACCGTGGGCACGGTCAACACCGCCGAATTCGTGCTGACCTTCGCGGTTTCGGCCACTTTCATCTATAATTCGGGCTTTTCGGCCTTCACCACCGTCACCGGCGGCTTGCTGGTGGGCGGGCTGTTGGCCGCGCCCTTTGGCGCATGGTTTGCCAAGCGCATCGCGCCCAAGCATCTGCTCATTATGGTCAGCATCGTGCTGATGGCCACCAGTTCCTTTGCGATCTACAAGGCGCTGACCTGATCCCGGGCATAAAAAAGGGGCGGCGCCATCCAAGGCACCGCCCCCTTTTTATCGTCCGCTGCAAACCGCTCAATAGGGCGGCTTGTGCAAGCCCTTGGGGCTGAGGGTGAAGATCTCGCAGCCATCCTCGGTGATGCCGATCGAATGTTCGAACTGCGCCGAGAGCGAGCGGTCGCGCGTCACCGCCGTCCAGCCGTCGTCGAGCATCTTGACCCCCGGCTTGCCCAGATTGATCATCGGCTCGATGGTGAAGAACATGCCCGGCTTCAGCTCCGGCCCGGTGCCCGGCGTGCCGACATGCACCACCTCGGGCGAATCATGGAACAGGCGGCCCACGCCATGGCCGCAGAAATCGCGCACCACGCCATAGCGGTGCCCTTCGGCATGGCGCTGGATCGCATGGCCTATATCGCCAAGGCGTACGCCCGGACGCGCCATCTCGACGCCAATCATCAGGCATTCATAGGTCACATCAACCAACCGCCGCGCCTTCAACGGCACATCGCCCACCAAATACATCCGGCTGGAATCGCCATGCCAGCCATCGAGCAGCGGGGTCACGTCGATGTTGACGATGTCGCCGTCCTTCAACACCTTGTCGCCCGGAATGCCATGGCAGATCACATGGTTGATCGAAGTGCAGCAGCTATGCGCAAAGCCGCGATAGCCCAGTGTTGCCGGAACAGCCCCGCCATCCAGCGTCATCTGGCGCACGATGTCGTCGATTTCGCCCGTTGTGACGCCCGGCTTGACCACCTCGGTCAGCGCATCAAGGATCTCGGCGGCCAGACGACCGGCGCGGCGCATCCCTTCAAACGCGGCGGGACCATGCAGCTTGATCGTGCCGTCGCGCAGCACGGTGTCGCCATCGGCGACGATCTGATATTGTGTCATGGCCTCCATATAGCAAAGCGCGCGAAAAATGACAGAGGTGTGCTTATTGGGGATGTGCTTATTGGGGGCGGGGCCTCATTTGCCCGCCGCAAAGGCCGCGCGATATTCCGGGCGCACCGCCGCCATCACCCGCGCATCCACCGGCAGCGTGATCTCATAATCCCCCTCGGCATAGGGCCCGGCCTCATAGGGCCCGACCAGAATGCCGATGCGGTTGAAATGGGCGTGATCGCTGCTGCCCAGAATGACGGTGGAGGCGGCCGGGTCGATGCAATCATTGGGCCATTCGCTTGACCGCACCACCGGTTCGCCGCGCCGCTTGGCCCGCTCCTTATCCAGCAAGGCGCAAAACGGTTCGCGGATTGCCGCCGACAGCGCCGCCTTGCTGGTGAACAGGTCCTCGGCCTTGCGCTGCTGCCCCGCGTCCTTGTCCCACAACAGCGCGGTATAGCCATGGTTGGGATGCGCGCCGCCCGAATCCTCATAGACCGCCGCCGACAGGCTGAGCCAGCCGGGCAGATCGGTCACCACTTTCCATTCCACGCCATTGGCCCATGGGCGAAAGGGGAAATTGTCGGTCTTGGCCTCCTTGGCCGCCGCGCGCGCCTCCTTGGCCAGCCTCGACTGCTGCTTGCCCATATCGGCCTCCAGCCAGCTTTTCAGGCCCGGTATGCCAGCGGCGGCGGCCGGATAGCTGTAGTCGAATTCAAAGAAGTCATTGGCGATCTTGACCTTGCGCGCCTCGCCCGGGGTCGGGCTGGACGCGGCGGCATGGGTGGGCACCGCGCCCGAGGCGGCGCTGGCGCCTTGCGAGGGCGCATCGCCCGCCCCGCCGCAGGCCGCAGAGAAAAGGGCAAGAGACAGGACCGGTCCTGCCGTCACAATCGCCCGAGCCTTCATCATGCCTGCCAACTCCATACCATTCGCGCCCAAGGATAGAGCGCCCCCGCCCCCATGCAAGCTGGATGATTATCTGGATTGAAGCGCCCCCCCGCCTGGGTCCATAAGGGGCCATGTCCAAGACCCACAGCACCGCCGCCGACCCTTCCCTGCCGGATCTGGTCCAGCCCGACCGCCGGCAGGCCGCAACGCCGATCCATCTGGTGGACAAGGCTTCCTATGAGGAATGGCTCAAAGGCCGAACGCCGGCGCAGCGCGCCGCTCTGGCCGGGCAGAAGTTCAAGGGCGAGGCGGGCAGCCATGCGGTCATCCCCGATGGCGACGGCTTTGCCGTGGCGGCGGGCGTGGCGCGCCTCGATGTGCTGGGCAGTTGGTGCCTTGGTAAATTGGGCGATGTTCTGCCGGGCGGTTTCTATCGCCTTGTGCCTGCCGGTCCGTGCAGCGCCGGGGCAGCCTTCATCGGCTGGGCGCTGGGGCAATATCGCTATGATCGCTATCGTCAGGATGGCAATGGCGAAGCGCCGCGCGTCCTGCTGACCGGCGAGGTCAAGGCCATCGCGCCCGCTCTGGCCGAGGCCGGGGCGGTGGCGCTGGTGCGCGATCTGGTCAACACGCCCGCCGAACATCTGGGCCCGGCCGAACTGGAGCATGAGGCCGAATTGCTGGCCAAGGCCCATCGCGCCACGCTCCGCGTCACGCGCGGCGAGGCGCTGGAGCATGATTTTCCGATGGTCCATATGGTGGGCCGCGCCGCCGCGCGATCCCACGCGCCGCGCATGATCGAGATCGAATGGGGCGATGAAAAGGCCCCTCGCCTCGCCATTGTCGGCAAGGGCGTGTGTTTCGATTCGGGCGGACTGGATATCAAGCCGTCCTCGGCCATGCTGATTATGAAGAAGGATATGGGCGGGGCGGCCCATGCCCTCGCGCTGGCGCGGCTGGTGATGGAGGCCGGGTTGAAGGTGCGGCTGCACCTGCTGATCCCGGCGGTGGAGAATGCGGTGTCGGGCGGGTCTTTCCGCCCCGGCGATGTGCTGCGCAGCCGGGCAGGGATCTCGGTCGAAATCGGCAATACCGATGCCGAAGGGCGCCTGATCCTTGGCGACGCGCTGACGCGGGCCAGCGAGGGCAAGCCGGACCTGATCCTCGATTTCGCCACGCTGACGGGGGCGGCGCGGGTGGCGCTGGGGCCGGACCTGCCCGCGATGTTTGCGAGGACCGACGGTACGGCGCAGGCTCTGCTCGATGCCGGACTGGCCTGCGACGATCCGGTCTGGCGGCTGCCTTTGTATGACGGCTATCGCGAATGGCTGAAATCCGACATTGCCGATATGAACAACGCCCCGGCAGGCGGCTTTGCCGGGGCCAGCGTCGCCGCGCTGTTCCTCGACCGTTTCGTGGGTGAAGGCATCGACTGGGCCCATTTCGACACTTTCGCATGGCGCCCCACCGCCAAGCCCGGACGCCCCAAGGGCGGCGATGCACTGGGCCTGCGCGCGGCATGGGCAATGGTGAAGGCGCGGTTTGGGTGAAGCGCTTGCTTCTCCTGCTCAGCCCGCTGCTCTTTTTCGCCTGCCTGCCGATGCGGGCCGTCTGCACAGGCAACTTTGATTGTTCGCGATGGCCTGCCTATGGCATCCTGCTTTTCGGCTGGATGGCCCCCTTTGCGGCGCCCGCCAATATCGGCTGGTGGGCAAACCCCATGCTGTTGATTTCATGGGTGATGGGATTGCAATGGAAATACCGTTCCGCTGCTGGAGCCGCCGGCGCCGCTCTCATTTTCTGCCTGATCCCTTTGGTTGATCCCGATGCGGTGATGAACGAAGGAGGAATTATCGAAAAGATCGCCAGCTATCGGGCAGGCTATTATCTGTGGCTGGCTTCCGCCGTAGTCAATCTGGCCTGCCTATTGGTGCTGGTTCGGCTTGACGGCCAGGGAATGAGCGCAAAACTTGCAGAATCCCCCCCTTCCGGCTAAGCGCCCGCCTTTCCGTGTCGGGGGCAGGCGAGTTTATCTATGTTTGAAAATCAGGTTCCGGCTTTGGGCGCATCCTTCGCGTTGAGCGGCCCTGTGGGCAAACCCGATCCGGCCCGCGTCCCCGTGCGCGGCGATGTTGCGCATATTCGCTTGGCGGGACAGGTGTTTGTGCCGCATTATGTGGTGCCCATGCCGCATCGCGCCATGGGCGAAACCGAGGTTTTGCGCGCTCCGGGGGGCGAGGCCATCGCCAGCCTGAATGCGGGCGCGCAATTTGATGTGCTCGATCTGGCGGGCGGCCATGCGTGGGGCGAGATTCCCGGCGGCATGGTCGGCTATATTGCCGCCGATCAACTGGAGAAACTGGCATGAGCCTGAGCGTGTTCATCGATGGTGCCGCAGGCACCACGGGCCTGGAGATCGCCGACCGGCTGGGCGGGCGGTCGGAATTCGACCTGATTATCCTGGATGACACGCGCCGCAAGGACAGCGCCGCGCGCAAGGAAGCGCTGCATGCCGCCGATTTCGCGATCCTGTGCCTGCATGATGACGCCGCGCGCGAGGCGGTCGAGATGGCGCAGGGGGCCAAAGTGCGTATCATCGACGCCAGCACCGCCCATCGCGTGACGCCGGGCTGGGTCTATGGCTTTCCTGAGATTTCCGGGCGCGATGCCGTGGCGAATTCTGACCGCGTGTCCAATCCGGGCTGCTATTCCACGGGCTTTATCGCGCTGCTCGCACCGCTAGTGCGTGGCGGCCTGCTGCCCGCGGATTGGCCCTATACCGCCAATGCCGTGTCGGGCTATTCGGGCGGCGGCAAGGCGTTGATCGAACGGTTTGAAGAAGATCGCGACATTGCCTTTCGCGCCTATGCACTGGGGCTGGGGCATAAGCATGTACCCGAAATGACGCGCTATGCCGGGCTTGCCCATGCCCCGGTCTTTGCCCCCAGCGTGATCCCGGCCCATCGCGGCATGTGGGTCGAAGTGCCGCTGCCTCTGGCCGCAATTCCGGGCGCGGCCTCGGTCGATGCGCTGCGCGAAGGGCTGGCGGCCTTTTATGCCGGTGGCTCGATCGTGCGCGTGGCCGAGGCGGGAACGCCTGCCGAAATGCTGCTGCGCGCCTCGATGGCGCCTTCCGATGCGCTCACGCTGCATGTGTTCGGCAGCGCCGATGGTACGCAGGCGCGCCTCGTCGCCGTGCTCGACAATCTGGGCAAGGGCGCCAGCGGCGCTGCAGTGCAAAGCCTCAACCTGATGGCGGGTCTGCCCGAGACGGCGGGCCTCGCACTCTGATCTCTTTTGGGGGCTCTTTCCGGCGCGAAAGAGCCCCTTGGGCACCCATGCCCAAAATGTAGGCAGCACTGCCTAAAAAATGATCGCAAAATTGGCAGTTTGAGTCATTATCCTGCCCGCACACCCCCGGTTTTCCGGAAAATCTTTCGTGCAAAGCCGCATTTCAGAGGTTTTCCTCAGGCTTCCTTTGTCCTATCCCTTCCCAATCGACTCTGGCACGAATCTTGTTAGATCCTTACCAGCGTCAACCGCATCAGGTCCGGCCATCGCGGTCCGGATGCTGGCGTAATTGCGCACTGCGGTGGCTGTTTTGGCCCCGCCAATGAGGGATGGTGCAGGCGTGAAAAAGATCGAGGCGATCATCAAGCCGTTCAAGCTGGATGAGGTGAAGGAAGCGCTGCACGAAGTGGGCGTGTCCGGCATCACGGTGACCGAGGCCAAGGGTTTTGGCCGCCAGAAGGGTCACACCGAACTGTATCGCGGCGCAGAATATGTCGTCGATTTCCTGCCCAAGGTGAAGCTTGAGGTGGTTGTGGCCGACGATCTGGCCGCACGCGTGGTCGAAGCCATCGCAGGCGCGGCACAGACCGGCCGCATCGGCGACGGCAAGATCTTCGTGATCCCCGTCGACAACGCCCTGCGCATCCGCACCGGCGAACGCGACAACGACGCGGTCTGATCCCTTGCCCGTCCCTGCCCCGTCAGGGATCGGGCGCAGGGCACAGGCATTGCGGGCGGGCCGCCCTACATAAGCAATTTGAAATCTTTGCCGGAGGTTCGAACCTGTCGACCCCGGCCATAATGCGGAGAACTATCGGAATGGCAACTGCAGCAGACATCCTTGCGCGGATCAAGGATGAGGAAATCGAGTGGGTCGACCTGCGCTTCACCGACCCCAAGGGCAAGTGGCAGCACCTCACCATGGTCGCCTCGGTCCTGGGTGAAAGCGAACTCGAAGACGGCCTGATGTTCGACGGTTCGTCGATCGAAGGCTGGAAGGCCATCAACGAGTCGGACATGATCCTCAAGCCCGACCTCGACGCTGTTTATGTCGATCCGTTCTCGGCCACCCCGATGCTGATCCTGGTCTGCGACATCGTCGAACCCTCGACCGGCGAACTCTATGCCCGCGACCCCCGTTCGACCGCCAAGCGCGCCGAAGGTTTCGTGCAGTCGACCGGCCTTGGCGACACCGTCTATGTCGGCCCCGAAGCCGAATTCTTCGTGTTTGACGACGTGAAGTTCTACGACGGCTACAATGGCAACGGCTTCTCGATCGACGACATCGAACTGCCGACCAACTCAAACAAGTCGTATGAAGGCGGCAACCTCGCCCACCGTCCGCGCGCCAAGGGCGGCTACTTCCCCGTGGCTCCGGTCGACAGCCTGGTCGACATCCGCGGCGAAATGGTTTCGACCATGCTCGACATGGGCCTGCCCTGCGACAAGCACCACCACGAAGTGGCCTCGGCTCAGCACGAACTGGGTCTGACCTTCGGTACGCTGGTGACCACCGCCGACCGCATGCAGGTCTACAAGTATGTCGTGCATCAGGTCGCCAATGCCTATGGCAAGACCGCCACGTTCATGCCCAAGCCGATCATGAAGGACAACGGCAGCGGCATGCACACCCACATCTCGATCTGGGATAAGGGTCAGAACACGTTCGCCGGCAACGGCTACGCCGGTCTGTCGGACACCTGCCTGTACTTCATCGGCGGCGTCATCAAGCACGCCAAGGCCCTGAACGCCTTCACCAACCCGACCACCAACAGCTACAAGCGTCTGGTGCCGGGCTATGAAGCCCCCGTTCTGCTGGCCTACTCGGCCCGTAACCGTTCGGCCTCGTGCCGCATCCCCTACGGCGCCGGCACCAAGGCGAAGCGCGTTGAATTCCGCTTCCCCGACGCGATGGCCAACCCCTACCTGTGCTATGCCGCTCTGCTGATGGCTGGTCTTGACGGTATCAAGAACAAGATCCACCCCGGCGAAGCCATGGACAAGAACCTGTACGATCTGCCGCCCGAAGAGCTGGCCGAAGTCCCCACCGTTTGCGGTTCGCTCCGCGAAGCTCTGGACTCGCTGGCTGCTGACCACGACTTCCTCCTCGAAGGCGGCGTGTTCACCAAGGACCAGATCGACTCCTACCTCGAACTCAAGTGGCCCGAAGTGCTGCGCTGGGAAACCACGCCGTCGGCCGTCGAGTTCGACATGTACTACAGCGCCTGATCTCACTCAGGATCGCTGCAAGGCACAAGAAGGGCGTCCGGGAAACCGGGCGCCTTTTTTGTTGCGTTAGGGGTTGGCAGTTGCCTCCGGCGGGCAAAGGGACTCGTCCCTTTGCAATCCCATTATAGGGTTGCGTATGGTCGGCAGCGGGGTGGTAAAGGCAGTAGGTTAGAAAGCCTGCGGCGCGGCGGCCTAGCGCCGATCAGCGCCGCAGGCTTTAAAATTTCAAGGCCGCGTCCGACGCAAAAGGCCGCCCCCACACACAACACCGACAGTAACGGGATTGCAAAGGACCCCCGCCCTTTGCCCGCCGGAGGCATAAACCCCGCTCAAAAATCAATAATCCTTCGACACCTTGGCATTCACACTCTGCCGCCCCGTACTCGCCACTGTGCCGAGCAACGCCAGCCAACTGGTCAGACGAAACTCGACATTGGTGGCCGAATAGCCGCGCCCGTCGGTCACGATCTCGGCATAGATGTGCCGCCCAAGATATTTGCCCACAGCCACGCCCGTCTGCCGCCCGATGGTGGCATCGGCGGACACGAACCGCAGCCGGTCGAGCCCGATCACGCTGCGCAGCTTGTTGATCGGGTCCAGCCCGCCCCCGCCATGCAGCGCCGCCAGCGCCGCCCCCAGTTGCAGGGCCTCAGGCGCGGAAATCTGGGTGATCGAATCGCCGAACAGAATGCGCGACAACAATTCCTCTTCCGGCAACGCAGGCACCGAGGAGAACGCGATTTCCGGACGCAGCGACGTGCCCCGCACCGTCACCGTCGCGGTCAGATTGTTGACCGTGGCGGTTGCGGCCATATCCAGCCTGGGGTCCACCGGGGTCGATCCATCAAAGCTGATCCGCCCGCGCGTCAGGTCGAAATGCTTGCTGGCAAAATCATAGCTGCCTTCGACCAGCGTGGCCACCCCGCTGATGGCGGGCTCCTGCAAGGCCCCGCGCAATTTCAGATCCGCGTTCCACAAACTGTTCAGCCCCAGCCCGGACAGGCGAATATTCCCACCCGACGCATCGACCATCAGCCGCCAGGGCATATCGCGCTCGGAGGCCGGGGCGATATCGGCGCGCCGGTTGATCTCGCGCGTGGGCAGACTGGGCAGATCCGTCGCCGAACTCGCCTGACCCAGCCGCCAGCGGGCGGAATCAATCGAGAGACGCCCGGCGATCGTGCCGGTCATGCCATCGGACATGATGCGGATCGGCCCCGACGCGCTCAGCGCCATATCGGGCCGCGAGATCAATTGCGCCCGCCGCGCCGCCAACGCCACGTCGATGGACGGCCCGCGCCCCGGCCCCATCTGGGCGAAATCGACCCGGCCGCTGCCCGTCACCAGCCCACCGCCCGGCGCCACGCCCGACAGCGTGCTGAGGCTGAGCGCCGAGCCGTCGAAATCGCCTTTGACATCGACATTGCCAATGTCCGTGCCCGAGGCCGCGCTCTGCAACCGCATCCCCTTGCCCGCCAGCGACCCGCGGATGCTGGGATCGTCGAGCGTCCCGCTCATATCTGCGGCGATCTCCACCGGCCCCGACAGGTCAAACGCATCCAGCGCCATCAACCGCCACAGCGCATCCGCAGGCCCGGCATAGCGCATCTGCGCCGCCAACCTTCCCGCGCCCAATCTTTCATTGATCGCGCCCGTGTCGGCCAATTGGTCGATCCGCGCCTGCAAACGCCCGCGCGCCGCGCCGCCCTCACTGGCCACCGCGCGCAGATCGAGCGCCCGCGCGCCCAGCCGCGTGACCACCGCCACATCGACCGGCCGCGAGGTCAGCATCAGCCCGGAACGCGTCAGCCCCTTGACGATCACCCTTGCCTCGCCCTCGGGCAGAGCCTCGCGACGCTGCACATAGGTCAGCTTGCCCGACACTTTGCCCCCTAGGCCAATGTCGGGCACCACCACATCGGCCAGCGAAAGCGGCATCGCAACCAGCCCCAGATCCAGCTCGGTCGAACCATTGCCGATCAGCCCCTGCGCCACCACGCGCCCGCCGCCAAAGTCGATCTGGCTGGGCGCCAGACGCCATACACCCGGCGCTCCATCGCGGCTTTCCACCGTGAACAGGGCACGGCGCGGCATGGCGATCTTCTGCCCGGCAAAACTGCCCCCGGCCAGCACGGACACCTTGCCCGGCGCGATATCGCTGCTCACCTGAAGATCGAAACGGCTGCCCTTGCGCCCGCCCATCGTGGCATTGACCGTGCCATTGCCATCGTTCAGCCGCGCCGCCAGCCCCAGCCGCCCGATGAACAGCTTGCCCTTGCCGATCCCCTGCGCAAACAGATCCGCCGACAGCGTCGTATGCTGTTTCAGCAATTGCCCGCTGACCTTGAGCCGCCCGGACGCGATGGTCAGCGGCCGCTCGCCCTCGAAATGGGCATTGCGCGCGTCCAGCGAGGCATCCACGCTCTGTCCGCCCCCGCGCGGCGCCAGAGCGATCAGCCCCGCCACCCCGCCGCCCGATACCGTCAGATGCCCGTCGGCCCCCTCGTCATCAAGCATCACCGAGCCGGTGACATGGGTGCTGGACAAGAGGAAATCGCGCAATTCCAGCCTTGTGCGTCCCTCGCCCTTGGGCACGATCAAACCCGCCGTCCCGGTAAAGGGGCCGACGGTTGAATCGCCCCGCGCCTCGATCCGCAGCGCTTCGGCCTCCGGCGTCAGCACCACCAGCACATCCTTGACACCCAGGGTCGGCAGCGGGTCCTGCAAACGAACCTGACCGCGCGGGCCGTCATCGCCAATGCTCAGTTCACCGGCAAAGCTGCCATAGCGCTCCTGCTGCCCCCGCGCATTCAACGCGATCCGGCCATCGCCGTCGCGCCCGCCCTCCAGTACCATCTGCAACGAAGGCGCATCGATCCGGCCGCGCGTGACGGCCAGATGGTTGCCCTGCGCCACATCGACATGGCCGGCAAAGCGCAAGGCGCCGCCCGTCAGATTTTCCAGACTATGGCTGCTCAATTGGGCGATAGCGCCCGTCACATCGGCCGCGACCCGCCACGGCGCGCCCCGCGCCCCGCTGACCCGCACCTTTCCCTGCGCATCGGCAGGCCCCAGCGACAGGGGCCAGCCATGCAGCCCCGCCTTGCCCTGCACCACCCAGTCACCCCGCGCCAGATCGGCGTTCAGACTGGCCCGCGCGGTGCCATGGGGAATGGCCAGCGCCACGTCCGCGCTGGTCAGCCGC
Source organism: Novosphingobium sp. SG707 (assembly GCF_012275515.1). Lineage (GTDB taxonomy): Bacteria > Pseudomonadota > Alphaproteobacteria > Sphingomonadales > Sphingomonadaceae > Novosphingobium. The sequence continues at coordinate 138,859 of NZ_JAAZQL010000008.1, read as the reverse complement.
ATGCCCTCGAGCGCCAGCGTTCCCGCCGCGCGGACATGGTGCAATTCGGGATCGAACCTGCCGTCTTTCGTGCGGATCTGCGCGGCGGTCAATTGCACGGGCAGGACCCAGCGCGCGCCCTCGCGGCGCAAATTGCCATCCGCCGTCATGCCCTCAAACACCGTGGTCTGGCTGCGCCAGCGTAGGGTCCGGGCGACGATATGCGCGCGCGGGGCGGCAAAGGCCCCGTTCATCAGCGCGCGGACCTCCAGCCCGGCGAATTCGTCATCCTTGCCCAAAGGCAGGCGCGGCCCGCCCTTGAGATTGAGCACCCAGTCGACAAAACTCTGCCGCCTCAGATCCAGCACGCCCTTGCCCTGCGCGCTCAGATTGGGCGCGCGGGCCGACAGATCGCCGGTAAAGCGCCGATCTGCCACCACGCCCTTGCCCGCCAGCGCGATCACCCCGCCGCCCAGCGTATGGCGCTGCCCTTCGGACAGCACCGGATCGCTCCACAATTTGCCGTCGAAACGGACCGCGCCTTCGCTGTTGGCGAAATTGACCGCCACGGCATTGCGCCCGTCCTGCTGTGCCTTGGCCCAGCCCGACCAGACCTTCCAGCTTCCCCGGCCCTCGGCGCGGACCTCGCGCGCGGCGCGGCTGCGCGTCAGCGCGGCCAGCAGCCCGTTTTTGGGCGCGTTATAGTCCAGCGAGAGAGTAAACCGATCCTGCGCCCTTTGCGCGTCCAGCACCAGCGAGAGCCGATCCTCGCCCCCCAACCTGCCGTTCAGCCGGATCGCGGCAAGACCCTTGGCTACGCGCAGGCTGCCCTGCGCATCGATCCGGCGCTCCACCCCCAGCACCGGCTTGGCAATCACCAGCTTTTCCAGCGCCACCCGGTCGAGCCGCACATCGAAATCGGGCCATAATTGCCCATCGGCCGCCGTCGCGCGAAATTCGGGAACGCGCTGCAACGTGGCGCGGCGCAGCACCACCTCGCGAATATCGAGCCCCGAGGAGAACCAGTTGATCGGGCGCCAGTCGAACACGCCCTCGCCCGCGCGCAGAAAAATGCCATGCGTATCACGCAGCACGATGCCCGATAGCCGCGCCCGGCCATAGATCGACCCCTCGATCCGCCCGATCGAGACGCGCAGCCCATTGTCCAGTTCGTTGGCCGCGATAATATCGGCAATCAGGCGATGCCCGATCGGCGTATCCAGCCCGACCAGCAAGGCCGCCGCCGCGCCCACAATCCCCAACGGCAGGCCCAGCGCATATTTGCGCCAGCCCAGCCCGCCACGCACGCGGGGCGCGTCCTGCTGCGGCGCTTCCGGCTGTGGCTGTTCCTGAATGTCCGCCCCCTGCGTCATCAGAACGCCTGTCCCAGTGCGACATAAACGCCGATCCGGCTGTCCCCCGCCCTTGGATTGAGCGGAGTGCCCACGTCAATGCGGATCGGGCCGAAGCCGGTGCGATAGCGGATACCCAGACCAGCGCCATAGCGCCAGTCGTTGAATTTGGGCACCGTGCCCGCCTCGACCCCGCCCGCGTCAAGGAAGGGCACCAGTTGCAGCGCACCGCCAAAGAAATGCGTGTTGACCCGCGCCTCGATCGAGAATTCATAGAGCGAGCGCCCGCCCTTGGGCTCGCCCAGAGCGTTGCGCGGGCCGACCAGATTATAGCCATAGCCCCGGATCGAGGCCCCGCCGCCCGCATAAAACCGCCGAGAGGGCGCAACATAGTCGATGTCGGAACCCGGCATCGTTCCCAGCCGCACGCGCGACGCCAGCACAACCTTGTCGAACGAGCGATAGAAGCTGGCATCGGCCTGAATGCGGGCATAGCGCGACTGCGTTTCGCGCGCCCAGCTCTGTTCGGGCGAAATGCGCAGCGAGGCGCGGTGCCCCTTGGTCGGGTCGAGCAGATTGTCGGTGCTGTCGATCCCCGCGCGCAGCGGCAGCGCGGTGGTGATATACAGGATACGCCCGGTGGTCACGCCGCTCGGCACGCCCTCGCGCTCCTCCGACGCTTCGACTTCCAGCCCCATCGACCATGTCCAGGGCTTTTGAAACAACAGGTTGGTCAACCGTTCATAGCTGGTGGCAAAGGCCACCTTGCGCGCGGCATAGGAGATCAGCGTGGTGTTCGTGGCATAAAGATCGACCGTCAATTGCCGGTCGCGGCCCAGGAAATTGGCGCGGCGGAAGGTGGCCCCGGCCAACTGCTCGTTCGTGCCCACCACGCCGCGCAGTTTCAGCGAGCCTTCAGGCGGAAACAGATTGCGGTTTTCCCAACTGGCCCCGACGCGCGCGCCCTGCCCGGTGTCATAACCGATCTCGCCGGCAATGGTGTGGACCGGTGCCCGGCTCATCGCCACATCCAGCGCCACCACGCCGGGCTGGCCATCCTTGGGCGGGGCGGTTTCGCGCGGGGTGACATTGACGCCCGCGACAAGGCCCGTGGCCAGCACCGCGCGGCGCAGGTCCTCAACGTCCTTCTGGTTCCACACCTGCCCCGGCTTGAACCGCGCAATATCGCCCAGATGGTTCGGCGACATCACTCGCGGCAGCGCCGATGTGATCGCGCCATAGCGATATGGCCCGCCCGGTTCGACCGCCACATCGACATCGCCCTCGTCGCGGGCATGGTCGATGGTCAGCGAGGCCGGGGGCACCTTGGCAAAGGGATAGCCCGCCTCGCCCAGCGCCTTGGCCAGATCATTCGTGCCCGCCGTGATCGCGTCCATATCGAGCGGATCGCCGGTCTTGATCGCCAGCGCGGCGCGCAACCGCGCGGCATCCTTGCCCGTATCGTCCAGCCGCCCCGTCGTGATCGCCCCGATGTGATAACGCGCGCCCGGGTCCATATCGAAACGCACCCCGGTGGGCGGCGCGCCGGCGCCGGCGGTGCCTGACCCCGGCGTGCCATCGGCGCCCGGATCCGGCCCGATCAGCGATTGTGTTACCTCGCCATCGTAATAGCCATAGACCCGCAGCAGCTTTTCCAGCAGCTTGCGGTCGCTGCTGCCGCGTACCACCACTTGCGCCAGCGCATCGGCATCATGCGCGCCCAGCCCCTGCAGCGCGGACAGATCGCGGAAACGGCGCTCGAACGCCTCGCGCTCGGGCATGGCGGCCGCATCGGCGGGCCACACCAGCCGCGCCCGGCCCGAGGCCAGTATCGTCTCGCGCTCTTGCTCTTTGGCTTGCTCTTTGCCCTGCGCCTTGGCATCCGCCGGATTGCGCGCAGCCAGACGCGCCGCGCCCGGCGGCGGCACACGCTCCATCGCGGCGGCGAGTGTTTCGCCATCCTCCTGCGCGGCCAGAGCGGCAGGGATCGGGATCGTGGCTTCCTCCTTGCCCGGTTCGGGCCAGGGCAGGTCGAGCCCGGCGATCACATCCATCGGCGAATCAGGGATCAGCGCGGCCAGATTGACCGGCGGGGCGGAGACCGCAGGCGCAGCAACCGCAACGGGCGGCGGCGCCTCTTTGGCCACCGATTTCTTGGCCGCCTGCGCCTTGGCCCAGCCCTCGGGATCACTCAGCGCCGCATCGGGAATCAGCGCGCGCAGGTCATCATCGGTCTGGCGCTGCTGCGCGGCCAGCGGCGCCCCCCCGGCCAGCACCAGCGCCAGCGCGGCCCCGCACAGCCAGTCGGTTTTAGAACCGGCTGCTGCGGCTCCATAGATCCTGCGGATCGCGCTCGACAAATTTGCCCGCGTCAAACTTGCCGGGTTCGGCGCTCCCGTCTTCCCGCCCCTCAGCGGCAGGATCGCGCGTGGCGGGTTCGGCAGGCCCGCTGCGACCTGCGGTGGCGCGGATAAGCGCATCCTGTTCATCATCGGACAGGCGCATCCACCCGTCACGCCCCAGCCTTTCGAGCGGACGATACCGGACCTTATATTGCATCCTTTCGGACCCATCGACCCAATAGCCGAGGTACACATAGGGCAGGCCCTCGCTGGCCGCCCTGCGGATGTGATCAAGGATGATATAATTGCCAAGCCCGGTCCGTGTCGCATGTTCTGGGTCATAGAAGGAATAGATCATCGACAACCCATCGCCCTGCCGATCCGTCAGACAGGCCCCCACAAGACGGCCCGGCTGAGAACCGGTCGAGGGCTCCCTATACTCGATCACATAGCTGGTGACCGGCGTATGTTCCACCATATCCGCATAATCCACCTCGTCCATTGTCGCCATGCCCCCGCCGGGGTGGCGTGCGGCAAGATAGCGCTGGAGCAAGGCGAACTGTTCGGCCGTGGACCAGGGGTGGCAAACCGAGGCGACCAGATCGCTGTTGCGTTTAAGGTTTTTCTTCTGCGCCGAATTGGGGACAAATTCGCCCGTGACCACGCGCACCGAAACGCAGGCGCTGCAATCCACGCAAGAGGGGCGATAGGCCACCGTCTGGCTGCGCCGGAAACCGATGCGGCCCAGCGCATCGTTGAGCGCATCGGCATGGGGGCCCTTGAGTTCGGTAAACACCTTGCGTTCGGTCCGGCCCGCCAGATAGGGGCATGGCGCGGGCGCCGTCACGAAAAACCGGGGAAAGCGAACGGGGGCGGTCACTGTTTTTGCGATCCTTAAACTGGCCAAGACGCTTTGTCTGTTAACCGGCGGGTTGGCTCCCGCTTTCGGTCATTGCGCGCCATAGGCCGACTTTATGCCCCGCTGGTTCATGGCGTCAAAGCGTTTAACCGTTATTTTGGCGCTAATTTCATCCATTGCCCCATATAGGCACAGGGGGTCAGGATCGCGTTAACCGACCCCCTGTGGGTTTCCTCAGCTCACTTCGGCCTGCACCACCTCATAGCCCTTGGCGCGCAGGGCGTTAACCAATGCGTCGATCTGTTCGCCGTCGCGCGCCTCGCATTCGATGTCCGCCGTCAGCCCCTTGGCGGGCAGATGGGTGAAGATGCGCTGGTGATAGACCTCGATGATATTGACCTGATGGCGGTTGAATTCCTCGACCACCTTGAACAGCGCGCCTGGGCGATCCTGCAGCGTCAGCTTCAGACGCGCCAGACGGCCCGAACGCGCCAGATCGCGCAGCAGCACATTGGCCAGCAGGCGCTGGTCGATATTGCCGCCCGACAGGACGATGCCCACCTTCTTGCCCTTGAACAGATGGCGATGTGCCATCAGCGCGGCCAGACCCGCCGCGCCCGCGCCCTCGACCACCGTCTTTTCGATGTTGAGCAACAGGCACAGCGCATGTTCCAACTCGCTTTCCGACACCAGCACGAAATCGTCGAGCAATTGCGCCAGCACCTTCGAGGTGAACTCGCCCGGCTCCTTGACCGCAATCCCCTCGGCCAGCGTGTCGCCGCCGATGGGGTAATTGGTGCCCTTGAGCAGGTTGTACATCGAAGGATACAGCTCGGCCTCGACCCCGATCAGGCCGATGCCCGGCTTGATCGCGCGCGCCGCCGTGCCCATGCCGGTCGACAGGCCGCCCCCGCCCACCGGGATCACCAGCATGTCGAGATCAGGCTGGTCCTCCAGCATTTCGAGCGCAACCGTGCCCTGTCCGGCGGCGACCAGCGGATCGTCGAAGGGATGAACAAAGGTCAGGCCCAACTGCTTCTCCATGCTGCGCGCATAGGCATAGGCCTCGTCGAACGTCTCGCCCTCGAGCACGACCTTGCCGCCCACACTCTCGGTCTGCATCACCTTCACGGTGGGCGTGGTCTTGGGCATGACGATCGTCACGGGCACGCCAAGACGGCTGCCGTGATAGGACAGGCCCTGGGCATGATTGCCCGCGCTGGCGGCGATAACGCCCCGGTCGCGCTGTTCCTGGGTCAGATGCAAAAGGGCATTGAGCGCGCCGCGTTCCTTATAGGCGGCGGTAAACTGGAGGTTTTCGAACTTGAGATAGACTTCGCAGCCGCAAATCTTCGACAGGGTCCGCGAATGGTCCATGTCGGTGCGCACCACATGGCCCGCAATTCGCCCTGCGGCGGCGCGGATATCATCGATGGTGAGCAGGGGCGCGGTGGCGCCGATTTGCGTGATGTTTGCCTCAGTCATAATCCTTGGGCCCCTAGCCGAAAAACCTTTCCCAAGAAACCGCGTTTATGCGCGGATTTTGCCTCACCCCCCGCCTTTATCGTGCGGCGCTGCACTTCCCTTATTCCCTTCGCGCACAAACCGGCTAATACGGCCTGCATGACCGACCCTGCTTCTGCTCCTCGCCGCGTTGCCGTCATCGGACTTGGTGTGATGGGAGGGCCGATTGCCCGCCATCTGGGCCATGCCGGACACAGTCTGACCCTGTATAACCGCAGCCCCAAACGGATCGCGCTGTGGCGCGAGGCCAACCCCGACATACCGGTGCGCGAGGCCAACAACGCCGCCGACGCCGCCGATGGTTCGGATGTGGTCATCACTTGCGTTGGCAATGACGATGATCTGGCCGAGGTGGTGCTGGGGCCGCAGGGCGTGTTCACCACGCTTCATCCCGGAGGCTTGTTTATCGACCACACCACGGTGTCGGCGCGCATCGCCCGGCAAATCGGGGTGGAGGCGCGCGACAAGGAAATCCGCTGTGTCGATGCGCCGATGACCGGGGCGCAGGCGGGCGCCGAGGCGGGCACGCTGACTCTGATGTGCGGCGGGCGGGCCGATGCCGTGGCCGCCGCCACCCCGGTGATGAGCGCCTATGCCCGGCGCATCGTGCATATCGGCAAGGCAGGCACCGGACAGGCCACCAAAATGGTCAACCAGCTCGCGCTGGCGGGCGTCACGGCGGCGCTGGCCGAAGCCTTCCGTCTGGCGCAGGCCGAGCATCTCGATCTCGACAAGGTTTATGAGGCGATCAGCGGGGGCGCGGCGCAAAGCTGGCAGATGGACAACCGCTGGCACACGATGGCGCAGGAGCGGTTCGACTTCGGCTTTGCCATCGACTGGATGCGCAAGGATCTGGGGCTGGCGCTGGATGAAGGGCGCGGGCTGGGCCTGTCCTTCCCGGTGGCCGCGCTGATCGACCAGCTTTATGCCGACATTCAGGCCATGGGCGGCGGGCGTCAGGACACCAGCGCCATTCTTCGCCGCCTGCCCAAACGAGGGGTTCGATGAGATTATCTTTTGCCGCGCTGGTCGCGGGATTGCTGTGCTCCGGGTCGGCCCATGCCGATACGCTGGTCGATCACGTTCGGGGCCTGACGCTCAATGCGGCGGGCAATGTCGAGCGCTTCAACGGCATCGTCATCGACCGCGACGGCCGCGTGCTGCAATTGCTGCACGAGGATGATCCCCGCCCGACAAGGCTGGATTTCGCCGCCGATGGGCGCGGGGCGGTGCTGCTGCCCGGATTGATCGACGCCCATGCGCATGTGATGGGTGTGGGGATCGCGGCGCTCACGCTCGACCTGTCGGACACCACTTCGCTGGCGCAGGCGCAGGGCAAGATCCGCGCCTATGCCGCGCAATTTCCCGGCCGCCCATGGATCATCGGGCGCGGGTGGAATCAGGAATTGTGGCAATTGGGCCGCTTCCCCACGGCGGCGGAGCTGGATGTGGCGGTGGATGACCGCCCGGTCTGGCTGGAGCGGGTCGATGGCCATGCGGGCTGGGCCAATTCCAAGGCTCTTGCTGCCGCGGGCGTGACGGCGGCCACGAAAGACCCCAGCGGCGGGCGGATCGAACGCCTGCCCGCGTCCCCGGCCATCAAAAAGGGACCGGCGGGCAAGGCTCAGGCGGCGCCAGGGCGGCCCGCCGGCGTGCTGGTCGATGGGGCGATGGCGCTGGTGGCCAAGATCGTGCCGCCCCCCCGGCCCGAAGACCGCGATGCCGCGCTGGCCAAGGCGCAGGAACTGTTCCTTTCGCGCGGGGTGACGACGGCGGCGGACATGGGTACCTCCATCGAGGACTGGCAGACGATGCGCCGCGCGGGCGATGAGGCGCGGTTGAAGATGCGCGTCATGGCCTATGGCGACGGCATCGCCAACACGGTGCTGATCGGCGGGCCGGGGCCAACGCCCTGGCTCTATGGCGACCGGCTGCGCTTGAATGGCGTGAAGCTCTATCTGGACGGGGCGCTGGGTTCGCGCGGGGCGTGGCTCAAAGCGCCCTATGCCGATGCGGCGACCAGCGGGCTGCCCTTCCTGACCGAGACGCAGCTCAAAAACCTGATGAGCCGTGCGGCCATGGATCATTTTCAGGTGGCCGTCCACGCCATCGGCGATGCGGCCAATGCCACGCTGCTCTCGGCCATCGAGGATGTGGCGCAGACCTATCAGGGCGACCGGCGCTGGCGCATTGAACACGCCCAGATCGTGGATCCCGCCGACATCCCCCGCTTTGGCCGCAACGGCATCATCGCCAGCATGCAGCCCATCCACCAGACCAGCGACCGCATCATGGCCGAAGCGCGGCTGGGGCCGAACCGGCTGAACGGGGCCTATGCATGGGCCTCGATGCTGAAGGCCGGTGCGCGTCTGGCCTTTGGCTCGGACGCGCCGGTCGAGGTTTCCGATCCCTTTGCGGGCATGGCCGCCGCCATCACCCGCGAAGGCGCCGACGGCCAGCCCGCCGGTGGATGGCAGCCGCAGGAAAAACTCACCCGCACGCAGGCGCTGGCCGCCTATACCACAGGCGCCGCCTTTGCCGGGTTCGCCGAAGGGAAGCTGGGCCAGTTGAGGCCGGGCTGGCAGGCGGATTTCGTGCTGGTCGATGTTGATCCCATGACCGACAGTGCGGACATGATCCGGCGGACCAGGGTGTTGCAGACGTGGGTGGCGGGTAAGCCTGTTTGGGAGTTGGGGAAGAAGTAAGGGATGAATGCGAGGGTCTAGACCCTCGCGCTCCCGTTACTGTCTTCGTTGCGCATGGGCTTCGGCGTTGAGTGTCGGACGCAGCGTTGAAAAATAAAGCCTGCGGCGTGGATAGGAATGACCTCTCCGCGCCGCAGGCTTTCAAACCATAAAACTACGTCTGCAAACCCGACGCACCCCATAAAGGGATTGCAAAGGGTCCCCGCCCTTTGCCCGCCGGAGGCAAACCTTCTTACCCCGCGACCTCAACCTCGCCCTTAGCCTCAGCCTTGGCCGCGCGCTTTTCCCCAAACCACATCACCACCAGCGAACCTTCGAACAGGATCATCAGCGGCACGGCCAGCATCAATTGCGAGCCCACGTCCGGCGGCGTCAGCACGGCGGCCAGCACCGTGATCCCGACGATCACATAGCGCCGCGCGCCCGAAAGCTGCTGGCGCGTCACGATCCCCGCGCGGTTGAGCAGCAACAGCAGAACGGGGAGCAGAAAGCTGATTCCGAAGGCTAGGATGAACTGCATCACCAGCCCGAGGTAATCGCCGACGCTGGGCAGCGCCTCCATCTGGACCCCGCCGCGATTGCCCTGAAAACCCAGCATCCAGCGGAAGGCTGTGGGCATCACCACATAATAAGCCAGCGCCGCACCCGACAGGAACAGCACCGGCGTGGCAATCAGAAAGGGCAGAAAAGCCTTCTTTTCCTTGGCATAAAGGCCCGGCGCGATAAAGGCCCACATCTGGTTCGAGATCACCGGAAAGGCCAGCATGAAGGCGGCGAACAGCGCGACCTTCAGATCGACGAAAAAGGCTTCATAGAGCTTGGTATAGATCAGCTTGCCCCCGGTGCCCGCCGCATCGCGCAGCGGCTGCACCAGAAAGGCCAGGATCGGGTTCACGAAATAGAGGCAGATGCCAAAGGCGACGAACAGGGCCGCGATGGATTTGAGCAGACGCGAGCGCAGTTCGACCAGATGCTCGATCAGCGGGGCCTGCGATTCGTCGATATCCTTGATTTCAAACGCCATCGCTTATTCGCCCTTGGCCTTTTCGACCTGTTCATGGCCATCGTGGGGTTGGGCCGGATGATGCGCGGCATGTTCGCGCGCGCTGGCCGAATGGGGATCGACGGGCAATTCGGCGCCCGGCAATTGGGCGCTCGGCAATTCGCCCTCCGCCAAAGGCTCGCTGGGCGCATGGGCGATCACTTCGGGCGGCACAGCCGCCAAGGGCAGAGCCTCTGGCGGATTGGCCTTCATGATCGCCTCATTCTGCTCGCGCCATTTCTTCTCCATCTCCTCCATTTCCGCCTCGCGGATCATGGTTTCGATGCCCGAGCGGAAATGGCCCGAGACACGGCGCACCGTCCCCATCCATTTGCCGATCGTGCGCATGGCGCGGGGCATATCCTTGGGGCCGATCACCACCACGGCGACCACCGCCGTCAGCAGAAATTCCGAAGGGGCAATGTCAAACAGCACAGTGCGTCAGGCCAATCTTGCGAGGAACAGGTAAGAAAGGCTCAGTTCTGGCCGGTCTTTTCTTCGGTGCCAACCGGGCTCGAAGCAGGCTTGACCGGCTCGCCCTTGCTTTCGATCTGGGCCGGGGGCGGCGTTGCGGGACGGTCGGTTTCGTCGGCCATGCCTTCCTTGAAGCTTTTGATACCCTTGCCGAAATCGCCCATGATGTCCGAAACGCGGCCGCGACCAAACAGCACCAGCACGACCAGCAAAACGATGACCCAGTGCCAGACAGACCCAAAACCCATGATACCAACTCCTTGTGACCCGCCGAGCCAAGATTCATGCATCGACGCGGGCATTTGTATACTATCTAGGCCCTTTCTTTCAGCTGCGCCAGCCCATCCGCTTATTGACGTAGCGCTTCCTCACTGTTCGGATCGACCGCCCCTTGCCCCATCAGGGCGTCATAGGCCTCATCGACCGGATCGAGCAGGCCGGTAGCGCGCAATTCCTCGATTCCGGGCAGGTCGCGTCGGCTGCCCAAACCGAACTCGGCAAGGAAGGTCGGCGTGGTGGCATAGATCACCGGGCGGCCCGGCACCTCGCGCCGGCCGGCGATGCGCACCCATCCGGCCTCCATCAGCACGTCCACCGTGCCCTTGGCGGTCTGAACGCCGCGAATCGCCTCGATCTCGGCCCGGCTAACCGGCTCATGATAGGCGATGATGGCAAGGCATTCGGTGGCGGCCCGCGTCAGGCGGCGCGGTTCCTCATGCATGGGGCGCAGCAGATGGGCCAGATCGGGCGCGGTCTGGAAATGCCAGCGCCCGCCGCGCTCGACCAGCTCGACCCCGCGCCCGGCATAATGGGCGGCCAGTTCCCGCAATCCCTCGCGCACCGCCGCTTCGCCTTGGCCCAGATGGCGCGCGATCGCCTCGACGCTCATCGGCTGGGTCGCGGCAAAGAGCGCGGCCTCCAGCGCGCGGATCAGCGGGCTCATGCGTTCAAACTCCGCAAACGCAAGGGGCCGAACACGTGGTCCTGCACGATCTCCACCCTCCCCTGCCGCGCCAGCTCGAGCGCGGCGACAAAGCTGGAGGCCAAAGCGGAACGGCGCAAGCGCTCATCGCTCCATTCCGCCTGCGTCGCGGGGGGCAGGAATTCGCGCAATTCCACCCAGTCCAGCGTCACCCCCAGCATCGCCGACATACGCGCCAGCGCCGAATCCAGCGTCATCACCTTGCGGTCGCGCACGATATGGACCACCGGCGCGTTGCGGGCCTTGACCTGGCCATAGGCGGCGATGAGATCATAAAGATCGGCCTGCCAAACGGCCTTTTTCCCAATGCGCAGCCCCTCCGGCGCGCCGCGCAGAAACACATCGCGTCCGATCCGATCCCGCGCCAAAAGTCTAGCCGCCGCCTCGCGCATCGCGGCCAGTCGTTGCAGCCGCAATTGCAGGCGCAGCGCCAGTTCTTCAGGGCTTGGCTCTTCCTGCTCCTCCTTCGGCAAGAGCAGCGCGGATTTGAGATAAGCGAGCCACGCCGCCATCACCAGATAATCAGCGGCCAGCTCCAGCTTGAGCGCCTCGGCGGCCTCGACATAGGCGATATATTGATCGACCAGTTCGAGGATCGATATCCGCCGCAGATCGACCTTTTGCCGTCGCGCCAGATCGAGCAGCAGATCAAGCGGCCCTTCCCAGCCCTCGATTTCCAGCATCAGCGCGTCTCGTGCCGGTGCCGTGAACAAGTCTGCGCCCTCGCCCGGCGGGAGCGCGATTTCGTTCATACCAAACCAAGCAACGCATCGCGCATGGCGATGCATTCGGCCTGCCGCTCCTGCGCCAAAGCGGGCGAAAGGAAAGTCCCCTCCATTGCCCGCGCCAGACGCGCCGCGCCTTGCTCGCCCATGGTCGGGCAGGCCCGCGCGATCCCCACCATATCGTCCATCCGCGCCCAGCAATTGAGCACCAGATCACAGCCCGCCGCCAGCGCCCGCGCCGACCGTTCCGGAATCGTGCCCGAGAGCGCCTGCATGTCGATATCATCGGTCAACAGCAGACCGTCAAAGCCGATCGCCCCCCGGATAATGTCCGAAATAATGCGCGGCGATTGTGTGGCGGGCGCATCAGCGTCCCATGCGGGAAACAGAATATGCCCCGTCATCCCGATCTTCGCCCGCGCGGCCAGAGCGCGGAAAGGGGCAATATCGCGCTCCAGCGCCTCGGCATCGGCATGGACGGTGGGCAATTCCTGATGGCTGTCGGCCCCGGCGCGGCCATGGCCGGGCATATGTTTGATCACGCCCGCGACGCCTGCCGCCTCCAGCCCTTCAAGGATCGCGCGGCCCAGCGCGGCCACCCGCATCGGCTCCTCGCCCAGCGCGCGGTCGCCGATCACATCATGCGCGCCCGGTTCGCGCACATCCACGCAGGGCCAGCAATCGACCGTAATCCTCGCCTGCGCCAGATCGAGCCCAAGCGCCTCGGCATTGGCGCGCGCGGCGGCAATCGCGCTGGAAGGGGCCGCATCATAGAGCCGCGCAAAAGGCTCACCGGCCGGATACTTGGCCCAGACCGGCGGCTTCATCCGCGCGACCCGTCCACCTTCCTGATCAATGCTGATGAACAGATCGTCGCGCCCGTGCAGGCCGCGCAATTCATCGGTCAGCGCCCGCAATTGCGCGCGGCTCTCCACATTGCGGCCAAACAGGATGTATCCCGCCGGGTCGCAATCCCGAAAGAAAGCGCGCTCATCATCAGTCAGGGTCAGGCCGGAAAGGCCGAAAATCGCCGGTATCATGCGGCCATCCGTTGCACGTAACGGCGCCTGCGCGCAAGATCCGCTTAGTGCTTTACCTGACAGGGCAGACCATCGGCCTTCAGCCGTTCGCACAGACCCGCCCCGCCCCCGGCATTGGTCACCAGTTGCAGGCGATAGACCGTGCCCAGATCAATCTTGGCCGAAACCACGCGGTGGTTCATGCCCTTCAGGATCTCATGCCCCTGCACCAGCCGGTTCCACCCGGCCACCGCCGCGCTCTCGCTGGTATAGGCCGCGATCTGGACCACGCCGCCGGTGGGGCCATTATCAGCCGCCGCCGCAGGCTTGGGCGCGGCCACGGGCTTGGCCGCCGCCACAGCTTCCGGTTTGCCCGCCACGGGCGCGCCGCCCGCGAAACTGGCCCCGGCCGCCGCCGCCGTCGAGGCCGCCGCCTCGGCCGCATTGGCGCCTGCTGCTGCCGCAGCATCACCGCCCGCCAGTTGCGCCGGGCGTTCCTGCCCCTGCGAAACGGCAAAGCTGGAATCGCCCGTCCCGGCAAATTGCTTGCCGCCCGGATCCTTGGGCGCTTCCTTATAGCTTTCGGCGGGCGCGGCGATCACGCTGCCATCGGCCACAGGCACGCCATTGTCGGGGCGATGGGTGAAATACCAAAAGCCGCCGACCGCCGCCACCGTCAGCGCCAGACCGGCCGCAACCGCCACCGCCACACGCTTGCTGTCGACGCCCTCATATTCCTCGTCATCGTCCGATTCGAGCCAGGGCAGGCGGTCATGGTCATCAAAATGCGCATTGCCCAGCGCCTCGTCCACGCCATGCAGCGCGGCATCGTCGCGTCCGGGCACAGCCTCGCGCGCGTCCTGATACCATTGCCGGGCGCGGGTTTCGGCATCCTGCATATGGGCACTGGCCTCTTGCGAGAGCACGCCGGCCTTGTCCGCCAGCGTTGCCCCATCGCCAAGCCCCACACCGCCCAGAGCCGCATCGCGCGCGCGGCCGATCAGATCCCTGGCCCGCGCCTGCGCGTCGCCCGCCGCATCGGTCCATGGCTGGACTGGCGGCTGGGCAAACCCGTTACCCCGGCTCCCAAACCCATCCTGACCGTTCGCCATGACTTACATCTCCTCGACAGCGGTCACGCCAAGGATGGCAAGGCCGTTGCGGATGATCTGCCCGATTTGCGAGGCCAAGAAAAGCCTCGCGCCCGTAAGCGTACCGTTTTCGGACACAATAAACCGCTTGTCGGGCCGGTCATTGCCGACATTCCAATAGGCATGAAAGGCGGCGGCCAGATCGGCCAGGAAAAAGGCGATGCGGTGCGGCTCGCGCGCCGCCGCGGCGGCCTCGACCAGACGCGGGAACTGCGCCCCCGTGCGCACCAGCGCCAGCTCTTCCTCGCCCAGCAGGTCCAGCCCGGCAGCGGCAGGCGCAAAGCCTTCCGCCGCGCCCTTGCGCAGCGTCGAACAGATGCGCGCATGGGCATATTGCAGATAGAACACCGGATTGTCCTTGCTGGCCTCGACCACCTTGGCAAAGTCGAAATCCATCATCGCCTCAGGCTTGCGGGTCAGCATGGTGAAGCGCACGACTTCCTTGCCGACTTCCTCGACCACCTCGCGCAGGGTGACGAAATTGCCAGAACGCTTGGACATTTTCACCGGTTCGCCATCGCGCAGCAATTGCACCATCTGCACCAGCTTGACCTCGAAGGGCTTGGCCGCGCCATCGCGCCCGGTCATCGCGGCCACGGCGGCCTTGATGCGCTTGACCGTACCGGCATGGTCCGCACCCCAGATATCGACCAGCGCATCGGCGGTCTGGGCCTTCTGATAGTGATAGGCCAGATCGGCGCCGAAATAGGTCCACGTACCGTCCGACTTCTTGATCGGGCGGTCCTGATCGTCGCCAAACTTGGTGCTGCGGAACAAGGGCAGCGCCACCGGCTCCCAATCGTCGGGCAGCTTGCCCTTGGGCGCTTCCAGCTCGCCGTCATAGACCAGATCGACAGACCGCAGCCAGGCCTCGGCCTCCTCGGGCTTGCCCGCCGCCTGAAGCTCCGCTTCGGATGAGAAAAGATCGTGTTCGATGCCCAGCAGCGCCAGATCGTCGCGGATCATGTCCATCATCTTGGCCACGGCGCGCACGCGGAACAGTGCCAGCCACTCGGCTTCGGGCGCCTCGACGTATTTATCGCCGAATTCCTCGGCCAAAGCCTGACCCACCGGCACCAGATAATCGCCCGGATAGAGCCCTTCGGGGATCTCGCCCACCTGATGGCCCAGCGCCTCGCGGTAACGGACATGGGCAGAGCGGGCCAGAACCTGCACCTGCGCGCCCGCATCATTGACGTAATATTCGCGGATGACCTTATGCCCGGCCCATTCCAGCAGCGAGGCCAGCGCATCGCCCACCACCGCGCCGCGGCAATGGCCCATATGCATGGGACCAGTCGGGTTGGCCGAGACATATTCGACGTTGACCGTCGTGCCCGCACCCACGGCCGAACGGCCATAATCGCCGCCCTGCGCCCCGATCAGAGCCAGTTCGCCCAGCCATGCCGCATCCGACAGGCGCAGGTTGATAAAGCCCGGCCCGGCGATTTCGGCGCTTTTCACCTGCTCCAGCTTTTCCAGCTCGGCCACCAGCAGGGTCGCCAGCGCGCGCGGATTGGTGCCCGCAGGCTTGGCCAGCACCATGGCCGCATTGGTGGCCAGATCGCCATGCGACGGATCGCGCGGGCTTTCCACCGTCACCGCGCCTCGGTTCAGCCCCTCCGGCAATTGGCCAGCAGCCACCAGCGCATCGAGCGCGGCGGCGACATGGCCCGCAAAGGCGTGAAAGATCGGGGCTTGGCTATCGGCTTGCTGTGTCATGCCAGCGCGCCTAGCGAATTTACGCCGGAAACGAAAGGCCGCAAAAATAAGGGGAGCCGCCAAGCCCCCCCGGAAATCAGCGCGTGGCGTTATACTGAAGCTGTTCAGGCGTGAGCTGGAAGCCCACCAGCACCTCGAAGGTAGCCTTGGCCACCGCCGCGCGTACTTCGGGATCGGTCAGCGGGTCGATGGCGGCATCCGCCTCGCCCGCCTTGCGCTGTTTGAGCAGACGCGCGCGCACCGCGCTGTCCAGCGTGGCGTCGGCCTTGTTGATCGTCGCCCCGCCCGAGGCCATCACCTCGCCGCGCGTCTGGCCATCGGCGAAATGCACCGTCGCGGTGCCCAAACGCTTGGCGATCACGACATTGCCGCCGCGCACCACGGTGACGAAATAGGGCAGGTTCACCACCCGTTCGCCCCGCCCATCGGCGCGCGTGGCCAGAACCTTGAAGGTCACATTGGCCTCAACCGGATTGCTTTTTGGGTCGCAATGACCGCGCACATCGGTGATCGCGCCGGTCAGGTCGATGGCGCCGGCGGTCTGGCCGCCGCCGATACGGAATGTGGTGATATCGCCCGTGTAATCGGCAATGCCCACCGCCGGGCAGGTCGAGCGCACCGCCGTGATGCCCACGCCATCCTGCACCACCAGTTCACCAGTCGTCTTGCACCCGGCCAGCAAAGCCATGGCGCCCAGCAGCCCCGCCCCGCAAGCAACTTTGGCATTCATTCGGCGTGTACGAAAGGGCATGACAGACTCGTTCCTTCAACATTCCTGTTCGCTGCCCTAGCGGCGCGCGGCGCAAAGCGCTAGAGGCGGGTGTATGAACACCGCCTTTCCCGCCCCCGCCGATTCCATTTCTTTGCAGCCGCTCAAGCTGTTGATTGCCGCGCCGCGCGGATTTTGCGCCGGTGTTGATCGCGCAATCGAAATTGTCGAGCGGGCGATTCGCAAATATGGTGCTCCTGTCTATGTGCGCCATGAAATCGTCCACAACCGCTATGTGGTCGACGGGCTGAAGGCCAAGGGCGCGATTTTTGTCGAGGAACTCGACGAAGTGCCCGATGGCGTGCCGGTGATCTTTTCGGCGCATGGCGTGCCCAAGGCGGTGCCGGCGGCGGCCGATGCGCGCGGGCTGGAATGGCTCGATGCGACCTGCCCGCTGGTATCCAAGGTCCACCGTCAGGCCGAACGCCAGATCGAGGCGGGCCGCCATATCATCTTCATCGGCCACAAGGGCCACCCCGAGGTGATCGGCACATTCGGTCAGGTGCCCGAAGGCCACATGACACTGGTCGAAACGGTCGAGGATGTGGCGCAGCTGCCCTTCACCACGCAGGACACGCTTGGTTTCCTTACGCAAACCACGCTCTCGGTCGATGACACGCATGAGATCATCGAGGCGCTCAAGGCCCGCTATCCCCAGATCCACGCGCCCCGCGCCGAAGACATCTGCTACGCCACATCGAACCGTCAGGCCGCCGTCAAGGCGATTGCGCCGCAATGCGATCTGGTGCTGGTGATCGGCGCGCCCAATTCGTCCAATTCGATGCGTCTGGTCGAAGTTTCGGACCGCAGCGGCACGCCCTCGCGGCTGGTGCAGCGCGCCGATGAAATCGACGTTTCCTGGCTCGACGGGGTGAACACGCTGGGCCTGACGGCGGGCGCCAGCGCGCCTGAGGAACTGGTGCGCGAGGTGATCGCCCGCATCGGCCAATGGCGTCAGGTCGAAGAGGAAACGGTGGTCACCACCGAAGAAAACATGATCTTCAAACTGCCGCGCCAACTGGCTGGCTGAATAGAGGCGGCAATGGCGGTTTATACACAATTGGGCGCCGAAGCGCTGGCCGCGCTGATCGGCGAATTTTCCGTGGGCGAGCTGGTTTCGGCCAAGGGCATTGCCGAGGGCGTGTCCAATTCAAACTGGCTGATCGAAACCACCGGGACCGGATCGGGGCCGCAGCGCTTCATCCTGACCATGTTCGAGGGCCGGACCGAAGTGGCCGAACTGCCCTTCTTCCTGGGCCTGCTCGACCATCTGGCCGACAAGAAATGCCCGGTGCCGCGCACGATCCATGACCGCAGCGGCGCCAGCTTTCGCTGGATCGACGACAAGGCCGTCACGCTGATCGAATTCCTGCCCGGCGTTTCGGTGTCCGAGCCCACGCCCGGACAGGCTCGCTCGGTGGGCGCGGCGCTGGCCGGACTGCATCTGGCCGCCGCCGATTTTCCGCAAAGCCGCGCCAATGATCTCAGCCTCGCAGGTTGGCGCGGGCTGATCGACGGTTGCGGGGTCGAGGGGCTGGCCTCGATCGATCCTTCTCTGGCGGGCCTTGTGGCGCGCGAAATGGCCGTGATCGAGGGCGAGTGGCCCACCGACCTGCCCCGCTCGATCATCCATGCCG
The DNA here is from genome assembly GCF_012275515.1 of Novosphingobium sp. SG707. Lineage (GTDB taxonomy): Bacteria > Pseudomonadota > Alphaproteobacteria > Sphingomonadales > Sphingomonadaceae > Novosphingobium. The sequence continues at coordinate 120,577 of NZ_JAAZQL010000008.1, read as the reverse complement.
ACCTGTTCCCCGACAATGTGCTGATGCTGGGGGATCAGGTGACGGGCCTGATCGACTTCTATTTCTCGTGCCATGACATCATCGCCTATGACGTGGCGGTGACCCATGCGGCATGGTGTTTTTCGGGCGACGGGCGGGAATTCAACTCGGACATTTCCGAAGCGCTGCTGGCCGGTTACGAATCGGTGCGTCCGCTCTCCTATGCCGAAATCGCCGCCTTGCCGGTGCTGGCGCGCGGGGCGGCGATGCGCTTCCTGTCCACCCGCGCCTATGACTGGATCAACACCCCGCCCGATGCGCTGGTGGTGAAGAAGGACCCGATGGCCTTTGCCCGCCGTCTGCAATTCTATGCCGCCAATCCGGGCGTGTTCGGGGCATGAAGCAAGTCGAGATTTTTACGGACGGGGCCTGCAAGGGCAACCCCGGCCCCGGCGGCTGGGCGGCCCTATTGCGCATGGGCGCGCGGGAAAAGGAACTGGTGGGCGCCGAGGCACAGACCACCAACAATCGCATGGAAATGACCGCCGTGATCCGCGCCCTGGCGGCCTTGAACCAGCCTTGCGAGGTGCGCCTCTGCACCGACAGCAAATATGTGATCGACGGCATCACCCAATGGGTCTTTGGCTGGCAGAAACGCGGCTGGGTCAATGCCAAGAAAGAGCCCGTGGCCAATGAGGACCTGTGGCGCGAGATGCTTTTGGTGTCCAAGCCGCATAAGATCGACTGGCAATGGGTGCGCGGGCATAATGGCCATGCGGAAAATGAGCGCGTGGATAAGCTGGCCAGTGATGCGGCGGTTGAGGTGAGCAAGAAGAAGTAAGGGATGAATGCGAGGGACTCGTCCCTCGCGCTCCCGTTACTGTCTGCGTGGGTGCATGTGGTTTGGCGTTTTGTGTCGGGCGCACGGTGGCGATTTTAAAGCCTGCGGCGCCCGCTTTTCTTCCCGCGAAGCGGCTTACCCCCAACGAAAAACGCCCCCACGTTTCCGCAGGAGCGCTTTTCAGTAACGGGATTGCAAAGGGACCAAGACCCTTTGCCCGCCGGAGGCATCCATCGCGCAGCGATCAATGCCCCATAGCGACCAGATTACCCATCCAGCCCGTAAGCCGTATGCAGCAGACGCACGGCCAGTTCAGTTTCGTCCGAATCGATCAGCACCGAAACCTTGATTTCCGAGGTCGAGATCGCCTGGATGTTGATCCCGCGATCGGCCAGAGCCTTGAACATCATGGCCGCGACGCCCGCGTGGCTGCGCATGCCGACGCCCACGACCGAGATCTTAGCGACCTTGGGGTCGGTCGAGAGCTTTTCGTAGCGGATGGTTTCGCGGTTTTCCTCCAGCACGGCAACGGTGCGGTCGAGGTCGGCAGCGGGCACCGTGAAGGTGACGTCTGTGTCCGTATCGGCGCGGCCAACGTTCTGGATAATCATGTCCACGTTGATGTTGGCTTCGGCCAGCGGGCCAAAGATCGACGACACGGCGCCCGGGCGATCCGGCACGGCGGTCAGGATAACCTTGGCGTCATTCTTGTCGGCGGCGATGCCGGTGATGAGTTGGCGTTCCATATCCAGGCCCTCAAGTTCTTCGTCGGACACGATCATCGTGCCGGGCAGTGTATCAGCAGCAGGAGCGTTTTCGTCGATGAAGGAGGAGAGCACCTGAACGCGCACCTTTTCCTTCATGGCAAGGCTGACCGAGCGGGTCTGAAGCACCTTGGAGCCGACGCTGGCCAATTCCAGCATTTCCTCATAGGTGACATTCTTGAGCTTGCGCGCCTTGGCGACGATGCGCGGGTCGGTGGTGTAAACGCCGTCCACGTCGGTGTAGATGTCGCAGCGATCCGCCTTGAGCGCCGCCGCCACGGCCACGGCCGAGGTGTCCGAACCGCCACGACCCAGCGTGGTGATGCGATTGTCCGCCGTCAGGCCCTGAAAGCCGGGGATCACGGCGATTTCGCCGCGCGCCATGCTGGCCAGGATCTCGTCGGTGTCGATCGATTCGATGCGTGCCTTGGCGTGCGCGTCATCGGTGCGGATCGGCAATTGCCAGCCCAGCCACGAACGCGCCTTGGCGCCGATGGATTGCAGCGTCAGCGCCAAAAGGCCGCTGGTCACCTGTTCGCCGCTGGCCACCACCACGTCATATTCGGCGGGGTCATACAGCGCGTTGGCTTCACGGCAGAAGTTTACCAGTCGGTCGGTTTCACCCGACATGGCCGACACCACCACCGCCACCTCATGCCCGGCTTCTTGCTGACGGCGCACAATGCCCGCCACGCGCCGGATGCGCTCGGTGCCGGCCATGGAGGTGCCGCCGAATTTCATGACGATCCGGGCCACGGTCACAGGCTCCTTAATTGAAACAAAATTACACGCGAGGCACTTGCCCCGCTTGGGGCTGGCGCTTTAGGTAGGTCCCATGAGCAATGCAACGACTATTCGCCCCGAGGAAGCCGCCCATTTCGGCAAATTGGCCGCTCAGTGGTGGGATCCCAAGGGTTCCTCGGCCATGCTGCACCGGCTGAACCCGGTTCGGCTGCGGTTTATCCGCGATGCGGTGGATGCGCATTTCCATGCCGATTCGCGTTCTGTGCGCCCTCTGGCGGGGCGGCGGGCGGTCGATGTGGGCTGCGGCGCAGGGCTTTTGTGCGAGCCGCTGGCCCGGCTGGGCGCGGCCGTAACAGGCGTGGACGCGGCGGCGGAAAATATTGCCGCCGCGCGCGAACATGCGGCGGGCGGCGGGCTGGCCATCGAATACGTCTGCGGCGATGTCGGAGCGCTGGGCCTGTCGGGCTATGATCTGGTCACCAGCATGGAGGTGATCGAACATGTCGCCGACAAGCCCGCCTTCCTGCGCGCGCTGATCGGGGCGATGGCGGATGATGGGCTGATGATCCTGTCCACCCCCAACCGCACGCCGCAGTCCAAATGGCTGATGATCGAGGCGGCCGAGCGTCTCGGCATGGTCCCGCGCGGGACCCACCATTGGGAGGACTTCATCACGCCCCCCGAACTGGCGCTGATGCTGGAAGATCTGGGCATGCAGGTGGGCCAGCCGATGGGGATCGCGTGGAATCCTTTGAAGGGTCTGCATCTGTCGGATGATATGGCGTTGAATTATATTCTGACGGCGAAGAAGGCGGTTTAAGGGAGTTTTGCCTCCGGCGGGCAAAGGGACTCGATCCCTTTGCAATCCCATTACTGGGTGGCGCCATATTGGCGTCGGAGCGCTGTTCCGCAAAGCGGTTTTATAGCCTGCGGCGCGGCGGCGTGGCGCAAGGCCGAACCCATGGCGCGACATAGACAGTATCGGGATTGTTAAGGGCCCCGCCCTTAACCCGCCGGAGGCATCCTAACCTTAACCGCCTCCACCACCTGCGCCTCCCGCTCCTCCCAATCCCCCTCAATCCGGGCATAGGGCACCCCGGCCCGCACCAGCATCTCCTCCGCGACGGCGGCGAAACGCGCCCGCGCCTCATCGGTGCCGAAAAAGCGCGTGCCATCGGCCACCCATGGTACATCGGGCGAGAAGAGGAGGTAGAGGTCGGCCTTGGGATAGGCGAAGAGTTCTTGCGGAGCGCGACCGAAAAGCATTTGCGCCCAAGCGGCGGTCATCAACGGATCGGTGTCGAGGATCAGCACCGGGGGCCGCGCTTCGCTGGCGCGCAGCATGGCTTCGTTCTGACCCCGTGCCATGGCGAGCAGGTCGTCCATGGTGAAATCCGTGCCGTGGGTCTCGGCATATTCGCGGCCATATTCGGTCACCCATGGCCAACCGAACCTTTGGCGCAGCCTCTCGGCCAGCACCGATTTGCCCGTGCTTTCCGCGCCGTGGAAGCAGATGCGGATCATGCCCGCCCGGCCTTCATCCATTCGCGCAGGCCCAGCACCGAAAGGACGAGAAAGCCGACATAGAGCGCCGCCGTGGGATAGAGCCCGCGATTGATGTAGAGCGCCACCGAAGCCACATCAATCGCAATCCACAGCACCCAGTTTTCGGTCCGGCGCAGGCCGAGCAGGATCTGCGCGGCAACGCTCGCCCCTGTCACCGCCGAATCGGCAAAGGGCATCGCCGCATTGGTAAAGCGCGCCATCGCCCAGCCGAGGTTGAGGCTGAGCGCGGCCGTGACCAGCGCCCAGACGATGCGGCTGAACGGGCTGAGCCAACCGACCGGCACCTCGTCCCTCTCCCCCTTGCTGTGCGCTCGCCTGCTTTTGGCCCAGAGCCACCAGCCCCAGCCTTGGGCAGCAAAGAAAAACACCTGAAGCCCGCTTTCGGCATAGAGGCGCTTTTCAAGGAAAACAAAGACGTAGATCGCCACCATCGCCATGCCAAAGGCATAGTTCCATACCGAGCGCCGGACGAGCAGCACGATATTGACCAGCCCCAGCGCGGCGGCCACCCATTCAAGGGTTGAATACCAGCTCTCGCCCATAATTTACCGCAGCGCCGTTTCCCACTCGCTGGCCTTGAAGCCCACCAGCAGGCCGCCCTTGTATTCCACGATGGGCCGCTTGATCATCGAGGGGTTCTCCACCATCAGCGAGACAGCCAGATTTTCATCGACCATCGCGCGGATTTCCTCGGGCAGCTTTTTGAACGTCGTCCCCGCGCGGTTCAGGATCTTGTCCAGCCCGGCCTCGATGATCCAGTTGGTCAGCTTGTCCTTGTCGGCGCCCGCCTTCTTGTAATCATGGAAAGCATAGCTGACGCCATTACCCTCCAGCCACTTGCGCGCTTTTTTGACGGTATCGCAATTGGGGATACCGTAGAGGGTGATGGTCATGGAAATTCCTTGGATAAGTAGAGCCGGGCCAAAGCACCGTTGCGGCGGGTTTGGCAATGCTTTCCTTCACGGAAAACGACGCTCGACCGCCCCGTCGCAGGAATAAACCGTGTATTCGGCATAATATGCCTCCCGCCCCCTTGCCTGTGCCTCGCGGTGTTCGGGGTGGCGCGCCCATGCTCGCGCAGCCTCGACGCTTTCCCAGACCGAGATGGTCACCGTCTCGCCATCGGGGGCGGCAAAGCTTTTGTAATCGAGGAAGCCCGGCTGCGCCCGCGCCAACTCGTCCATGCGCGCAGCGTCGGCGGCATAGGCGGCGGCGTCGTAATCAGCCCGTTTCCGGCTGCGAAACACGTTCATATACATGGGCGCATGGGTAACAGTGGACTTTCCCGCCCACAATCGCCAAAGAGCGCGGCCATGAGCTGGAACACCTTTGGCCGCCTTTTTCGATTCACCACCTGGGGCGAAAGCCACGGGCCCGCGCTGGGCGCGGTTGTTGACGGCTGCCCTCCGGGGCTGGAGATCAGCGAGGAGTGGATACAGCCCTTCCTCGACGCGCGCCGTCCGGGGCAGAGCAAGTTCACCACCCAGCGCAACGAGGCCGATCTGGTCAAGATCCTCTCGGGCGTGTTTGAAGGCAAGACGACCGGCACGCCGATCAGCCTGATGATCGAGAACACCGATCAGCGGTCGAAGGACTATTCCGAGGTCGCCAAGTCCTACCGCCCCGGCCATGCCGATTATGCCTATGACGCCAAATATGGCTTCCGCGACTATCGCGGCGGCGGGCGGTCGAGCGCGCGCGAAACGGCCGCGCGCGTGGCGGCGGGCGGCGTGGCGCGTCTGGTGATCCCGGAGGTGCGGATCGTGGGCTATGTCAGCCAGATCGGCGATGACCGTATCGACATGGGTAATTTCGACGAGGCTCAGATCCGGGCCAACCCCTTCTTCTGCCCCGATGCCGAAGCGGCCCAGCGCTGGGAAGCGATCGTCGATCAGGCGCGGCTGGATGGCTCGTCCATCGGCGCTGTTGTCGAATGCGTGGCCTATGGCGTGCCCGCCGGATGGGGCGCGCCGCTTTATGCCAAGCTCGATTCTGAACTGGCCGCCGCGATGATGAGCATCAATGCGGTCAAGGGCGTGGAAATCGGCGATGGCTTTGCCGCCGCCACCTTGCGCGGCGAACAGAACGCCGACCCGATGCGCCCCGGCCCCGATGGGCGGCCCGTGTTCGAGGCCAACCATGCAGGGGGCATCGCGGGCGGCATTTCCACTGGCCAGCCGGTCGTGGTGCGCGTGGCCTTCAAGCCGACCAGCTCGATCCTGATCCCGGTGCCCACCATCAACAACGAAGGCGAGGCCGCCGAAATCCGCACCAAGGGCCGCCATGACCCTTGCGTCGGCATTCGCGGCGTGCCGGTGGTCGAGGCGATGATGGCGCTGGTGTTGGCCGATCAGAAGCTGATCGACCGTGGACAGGTTTCCGCTCCCCGCGCTTGAGCCGGGCTGCTGTCTGGGTTAGCTTGCCCCCGGTCTTGGGCCGGGGGTATGCGCCATGGGCAATCTCGATTTTCCCAAAGTGATCGCGGCAGCGGCGGTCAGCCCGCTGGGCGTGCTTTCTCTGCTGGTGCTGGTGATCGCCATGATCGCGCTCAGCTTTTTTCGGCGGTCGGGCGATTCGATCAAATTGGTGGTGTTTGGCGGACTGCTGCTTTCGGCGGTCGGGTTTGGCACGGCTACGATGATGGCCGGGCAGTCATCCGCCAATGCGCCCGAACCGGATCATACTCCCGCCCCGGAAAATGCCCCCACGGCTCAGCCGCTGCTGCCATCCTCCCCGGCCCCATCCCCTGGTGCCGCCGCCCCGATGACCGGCCTGTGGAGCAGCGGGGACGGTTTCAGCTTTCGCTTTGCCCAGACGGGCCAGACCCTGACCTATGACACGATAGAGAATGGCGCCCGGACCGGGTCAGGCAAGGGCCGGATCGAGGGAAGGCATGTCGCATGGCATTATGTCGTCGATGCCGACGGCCAGAGCGGCGATTGCTCGGGCATGCTGTCGGGCGATGGGCGCATGGTGACCGGGCAATGCGCATCGGGCGGCGACAAACCTTGGGACCTGAACCTGCGCAAGCAGGATTGATGATCGGATAAATCGATCAAACCGTACCTATCGCCTCCGACTTATCGCTATTCCCAATGTGATTAATCGGGAATCCGCACTTCGCATTTGCGCCATCAGTGCCTATCTCCGCTTCAACAGTTTCAACAACCCCAGATACAAACTGGGCAAACGACGGAGCTTATCCCATGTCGCTTATCGGCTATTCGATCCAGCCCTTCACCGCCACCGCCTACAAGGCCGGCGCTTTCGTCGACGTGACCGACGCCGACATCAAGGGCAAGTGGTCGGTGTTCTTCTTCTATCCGGCCGACTTCACCTTTGTGTGCCCGACCGAGCTGGAAGACCTCCAGAACGAATATGCCAACCTCAAGGCCATGGGCGTCGAAGTGTACGGCGTGTCGACCGACACCCACTTCAGCCACAAGGCATGGGCCGATACCTCGCCCGCCATCGGCAAGATCGAATATTTCCTGGTCGGCGACCAGAACCATGACCTGACCAAGCAGTTCAACAACCTGCGCGAAGGCGTGGGCCTGGCTGATCGCGGCACCTTCGTGACCGATCCCGAAGGCGTGGTGCAGCTCGTCGAAGTGACCCCCGAAGGCGTGGGCCGCAACGCTGCCGAACTGGTGCGCAAGATCAAGGCCGCCAAGTACTGGCAGGAACACCCCGGTCAGGTTTGCCCCGCCAAGTGGGAAGAAGGCGCCGAAACGCTGGCTCCCTCGATCGATCTGGTCGGCAAGATCTGATTTTGAAGTAGGTTATCGAAGGGGGTGTTACACCCCCTTCACCCCCAATACGTCTCCCGGCGAAAGATATGCGATTAGCAGCCCCCGAGCGGCTGGATCGCACCGCCGGAGGCTTTTATGGCTGCTGCACCGCGGGGCCTTTTATACATAGCGTTGCCTGATAAGCTGCCCTTTCGTCGGGAGACGTAAAGGGAGCGCGAGGGGCCGCGCCCCTCGTATTTCTAAATTCCGAAGGATCAAATCCGATGCTCGACGCCAACCTGTCCGCCCAACTCAAACAATATCTCGCGATGCTGCGTGAACCGATTGAGCTTGTCGCCAGCCTTGGCGACGATGCCAAATCGGCTCAGACCCGCGAATTGATCGAGGCCATCGCCGCGCTGTCCGACAAGGTTTCGGCGCGCTTCGATGGAACCAATGCGCGCGTCCCTTCTTTCACCATCAGCCCCGTTGCGAATGCGCATAATCGCGTGCGCTTTGCCGGTCTGCCGATGGGGCATGAGTTTACTTCGCTGGTCCTGGCATTGCTCTGGGCCGGCGGCCACCCGCCCAAGGTGTCGCAAGAGGTGCTGGATCAGGTAACAAGCCTGACCAGCACCCATAATTTCGAGATGTATTTCTCGCTGACCTGCCACAATTGCCCCGACGTGGTGCAGGCGCTGACGCTGATCGCGCTGAAGAACCCGCGCTTCTCCGCAACCCTGATCGAGGGCGGCACCTATCAGGCCGAAGTCGATGAGCGCGGCGTGATGGCTGTGCCCGCCGTGTTCAAGGATGGTGCGATGTGGCTGTCGGGCAAGAAGACGCTGGAGGAGATCGTCGCCGATCTGGACGAGGGCGCCGAAGCGAAGGCCGCCGAAGCGGTCAACGCCAAAGAGCCGTTCGAAGTACTGGTTGTCGGCGGCGGCCCCGCAGGCGCTGCCTCGGCCATCTATACCGCGCGCAAGGGCATCCGCACGGGTGTCGCGGCACAGCGTTTCGGCGGGCAAGTGCTCGACACGCTGGGCATCGAGAATTTCATCTCGGTTTCCCACACCGAAGGCCCGAAACTGGCCGCCGCGCTCGAAGCTCATGTGAAGGATTATGATGTCGACATCATGAACCTAGCCACCGCGCAAAAGCTGATCCCGGCGGAGCGCGAAGGCGGCTATCACCAGATCGAGCTGGCCAATGGCGGTGTGCTCAAGGCGCGGTCCATCGTGCTGTCCACCGGCGCGCGCTGGCGCAACATGAATGTGCCGGGCGAAAAGGACTATGCCAACAAGGGCGTGGCCTATTGCCCGCACTGCGACGGCCCGCTGTTCAAGGGCAAGCGCGTGGCGGTAATCGGCGGCGGCAATTCGGGCGTCGAGGCGGCCATCGACCTCGCTGGCATCGTCGCCCATGTCACGCTGATCGAATTCGACAGCGCGATGCGCGCCGATGCGGTGCTTCAGGACAAGCTGCGTTCGCTGCCCAACGTGGACGTAATCACCAGCGCGCTGACCACCGAAGTGCTGGGCGATGGCGCCAAGGTGACGGGCCTGACCTATAAAAACCGCAACGCCGACGCGGTCCACACGGTCGAGCTCGAAGGCATCTTTGTCCAGATCGGCCTCGTACCCAACACCGAATGGCTCAAAGGCGCCCTCGCCCTGAGCCCGCGCGGCGAAATCGAGATCGACGCCAAGGGCGCGACCAGCGTGCCAGGCGTCTTCGCGGCGGGCGATTGCACCACCGTGCCCTATAAGCAGATCGTCATCGCCATGGGCGCGGGGGCAACGGCGGGGCTGTCGGCGTTCGATTATCTGATCCGCACGCCGGCGCCGGTGTTGGAAGGGGTTGAATAAGAGGTTTATGCCTCCGGCGGGTTAAGGGACCAAGTCCCTTAACCCGCCGGAGGCAACCCCTTCCCTTACTTCCCCCGCTTCAAAATAATATACACCGCCCCCGCGCCCCCATGCCGGGGATGCGCCGCCCGCACAGCGGCGATGCGCGAAGCATGCGAGCCATGGACCAGCCAGTCGAGGAACTTGGCCCGGATCACCCCGCGATGCGATCCACGATCCGCCGGGCCGGGAGCCGGACGCGCGCGCCCCGTAATCAGCAACACCACCCGCGCGCCCTGCGCCAGCGCCAGAGCAAGGCCGTGATCGAGGCGCTGATAGGCCCCTTCCAGATTGGCGCCATGCAGGTCGAGCGTGAAATCGGGGGCCACCTGCCCCTTGCTCAGCCTTTTATCCCATCCGCCGTCCAGCCCATGCCGGTCCAGCGGACGCGTGGGCGCCGGTGGCGGCGCGGGCGGCGGCAGAGAGGGCGGGACGCGGCCTTTGATCCGCTTCGGCGGCAGGGGCGGGGCCTCGGGCACAACCGGCGGCGGCAAGTTGGGTTCAACCCTGCGGCGCGGCTCCAGCGGCTCGATCGTATCGGCCACCCGGCGCCACAGATCCTCTTCTTCCGGCGTCAGCCTGCGCCCGCCACGCAGGGAGAACGGCGCCCTCATCGCACCCCAAGCCGCGCCAGCGTACCCTTGGGCAGCAGGATATAGGCGCGGCCACGCGCCAGCATACCGCCCGCGATGCGCCTTGCCTCGTCGCCTGCCCCCCAGAAACTGTCAAAGCGGTTCGGCCCCTTGATCGCCCCGCCGGTATCCTGCGCCACCCACAGGCCGTTGACCTTGTTCGCATTGGCCAGCGCCGGATCGGCCGCGATCAGGACCGGCGCTCCCAGCGGCGTAAACAGCGGATCGGCCGCCACGCTGACATGGGGCCGCACCGGCACGCCCATCGCGCCGATCGGCCCGTCGCCGGTCAATTCGCGAAAGAAGACCCAGCTCTTGTTCTGGCGCATCAGCGACATGCCATCCTGCGGATGTTCGCGGATATATTGCATGATGCCCTGCATCGAACCCGGATATTGTCCCGGCGCATTGCCCAGCAGGCCCTGCTGCCGCATGATGGTGCCGATGCCGGTGTAATTCTGGCCATTGTCGGCGGCATAGCCAATGCGAATCACCCGCCCGTCCGGCCCGCGCAACCGCCCGGAACCCTGAATCTGCAGGAAGAAGAACTCCACCGGATCGGCCGCCCAGGCAATTTCCAGCCCCTTGCCCACCAGCTTTCCATCATCGATTTCGGCGCGTTCGAAATAGGGCTGGAACACCCCGTTCTCGTCATAGCGGCCAAAGGGCGTCTGGCCGTTGGGCTTGATCGGCGCATCGCCAGGGCGGGCATGGACCAAATCGCGCGGCACGCCATAGACCGGCACGTCATAACCGGGTTGGCGGGTGCGGCTGCCCGCGATTTCCGGCTCGTAATAGCCGGTGACATAAGTCGCTCCATCGCTGACCTGCGCCAGTTCGAAGCGGGAGCGGAAAAACCGCGCCGCATCCGACGAGGGCCAACCCGAGGCCGCCGCGCAGACATCCTGCCAATCGCCACGCTGGGTCAGCCCGCTGGTGTCCGGGCGCGCCATCAGCTTGGGGCAGCTTTCACGGAAAGAGGCCAGCGCGCTCTGCGCCGTCCCGTCGCTCAGCGCGAAAGAGGCCAGATCCGGCCCGCGATGCACGCCGACATCCAGTGCGGTCACCACCGGCTTTGGCGGGGGAACGGGCGTGGTGGGAACCGGGCGCGGAGGGGGCGTAACGGGCGGACGGGGGCCGGGAATGATGCGGGCGCAAGCCTCAAGCAACAGCAATCCAGCCAGCGCCGCGCCGATTCGCGACTGCCTCAAATTCATAATCGTCCCCACCAGATTCGCCTTTTGGCGCATTCCATGCCCGGCCCTTTGGCACAGGCAAACGGGGCGAACGCCTTGGCGCCGCCCCGCTTCGCGAAGGTCTTAACCTTCGTCGGTCTCTTCGAGAAGCCAATCGGGATCGGCCGAGTGGATATCGCGGCGGAATGTCCAGACATCGCGAACCTCGACCGCGTCATTGAGCGAACCGGCGATCACCTTGCCATCGCGGTCGCGGGTGACGGCGGCGATATCGGCGACAAAGCGGATCGACACGCGGGCAAAGGGAGCCGAATAGCTGGCGCCCACGATCTGGGTTTCCTCGATACGGACAAGGCTGTTGTTGAAGGTTTCACCGGCGGCCTCGCGCGCGTCGATGGCTTCGATAAAGCTGCGTGCGACTTCGGCATCGCAAAGATGACTCAATTGCCCGCGATCGCCGCGCCAGAAAGCCTCAAGCACCATGCGATAGGCGGAACGGGCGCCCTCGACAAAGGTGACGGGGTCAAAACGGCGGTCCGCCGAGATGATTTCGCGCAATCCGCGCTCGACACCCGGCAACACCGCGCCCAGTTCACGCGGGCGGACCGTACCGGCCACGGCCCGTTCGGGCAGCGGCAAAGCGGGGGCCGCAGCGGCGGGTTGGGCGTCCAGACGGCTCTGTACCGGCTCCTCGCCATGTTCGGCGCGGCGCCCCAGCACCGAATAGAGACGCATGCCCAGAAAGGCTGCGATCATGGCCAGAATGACGATCGAGACGGTCACTTGCGTTTGCTTTCATCCCTGTGAGCGAGTCTTGCAACATGCGGACTTCACCCTTGATAGTGCCCTACATAGTGACGATTGACAAATGAACAACGCATGGATGGGGATATAATCCCGAAAAAATCCCGCACTGCGTCACAATCGCCGCAACTGTCTGCTTTGCCGCCCAGATCCTTGTGCGGTGCGGGCCGTGATGCTAGGCGCTTTGCCCAAACCATGACCACCACATGCGCCCGCAGTCCGGGCCACACAGGGAAAGTATCAAACATGGCCGATGATGGCACCGTCACTTCCTCGCTGCGTCTGGACGGCGAGGACACCCTGCCCAGCGCAGGCGTGATTTCGCAGTATGTGAAGGACTTGTCGGTCGAAAATCCCAATGCGCCTGAGAGTTTTTCGTGGCAGGATTCGCCCCAGCTGGACATCCAGTTCAACATTCAGGCCCGCGCCATCGAGGGCGACGTGCATGAGGTCGAACTGAAGATCCAGATCAACGCACGCGCCGAAGCGGGCGTGGCCTATATCGTCGATCTGACCTATGCGGGCCTGATCGGGATGCGCAATCTGGAAGAAGCCCAGATGCACGCCTTCATGTTTGCCGAAGCGCCGCGCATCCTCTTCCCGTTTGCCCGCCGCGTGATCGCCGATGCCACGCGCGATGCAGGCTTCACCCCGGTCATGCTGGAACCCATTGATTTCAATGGCCTCTATATCCAGCAGCTTGCCGCGCAGGCCGAAGCCCAGCAGGGCCCCTCGGCCACCGACGAGCCCGCCGGCCACGCATAATGTCCTGCCCGGCCTCCATGCGGGGGCCGGGCATTTCCCGATAAAGCCAACACAAGACCGCCCAACCCATGAACCTTCTTAAAGCCACGGGGACGATCGGCGGCCTCACCTTGCTGAGTCGCGTGCTGGGATTGGTGCGCGATTCGCTCTTTGCGCGCATGGTGGGCGCGGGCTTTGCCTCGGACGCCTTTCTGGTGGCCTTTCGCCTGCCCAACATGTTCCGCGCCCTGTTTGCCGAGGGCGCCTTTGCCAGCGCTTTTGTGCCCATGTTCAATCAGAAAGTGGCCGATGCGCAGGGGCGCGGATTGCCCGACGGCATCGCCTTTGCCGAGGCGGCGCTTTCGGTGCTGCTGCCCGTGCTGATCGCGATGACGATCCTGCTTGAGGTCTTTGCGTGGCCCGTCACATGGGCGCTATCGGGCCGGTTCCATGGGGTTTCGCCTGATCAGTTCGCCTTTGCGGTCAAGCTTTCGCGGCTGACGATCCCCTATCTGATGCTGATCTCGCTGGTGTCTTTGCTGGGCGGGATCCTCAATTCGCTGCATAAATTCTGGGTCAATGCCGCCGCGCCCATCCTGCTCAATCTGACGCTGATCGGCGCGCTGCTGTTTTTCCACTCGCCCGATCCGTTTGAAACCGCGCGCAATCAGGCGCTGGCGGTCACAGTGTCGGGCGCGCTGCAACTGGCGTGGCTGGCCCATGCGGCATGGCGCAACGGCGTCTCGCTGCGCCCGCATTGGCCGCGTTTCACGCCGGAGGTGAAACGGCTGATGGCGCTGATCTGGCCTGCGGCGGCGGGCGCGGGTGCGGTGCAGATCAACCTTGTCATCTCCACCGCGCTGGCCGCCAGCCTGCTCGATCATGGCAGCGTGACCTATATCTATATGGCCGACCGGCTCAACCAGTTGCCGCTGGGCCTGATCGGCATTGCGCTGGGCACGGTGCTTCTGCCCACGATCAGCCGCCTGCTGGGCGCGGGCGATGAAGCGGGGGCGATGGAGACACAAAACCGCGGCCTCGAAATCGCCCTGCTGCTCACCCTGCCCGCAACGGTGGGTCTGGTGTTCTGCGGTGAGCCGATTGCCGCCGCGCTGTTCGGCTATGGCCGCTATACCGCGCTCGACACCGCCCATACCGCGCAGGCGCTGGCCGCCTTCTCGATCGGCCTGCCCAGCTATATTCTGGTGAAGGTGCTGACGCCCGGTTATTACGCACGCCACGACACCAAGACCCCGGTGCGTTTCGCCACCATCAGCATGGGGGTCAACCTCGCGCTCAACCTGATCCTGATCCTGCCGCTGCACCATATGGGGCCGCCGCTGGCCACCGCGATTGCTTCGACGGTCAATGTCTGGCTGCTCTATGCCACGCTGGTCAAGCGCGGCCATTTCGAGATGGATCTGCGCCTGCGCCACCGGGCCTGGCGCCTGGGCGTGGCGGCGCTGACCATGGGCGCGGTACTGTGGATCAGCCAGCCCTGGCTGATGCCTTATACCCATGGCTCGTGGTTTGTGCGCCTAGCCTCGATGGGGGCGCTGGTGGGCGGGGGCGTTTTTGTCTATGGCCTCGCCAGCTTTGCCCTTGGCGCCTTTGGCGTCGAGGATCTTAAACTTTTGCGGCGTCGCCGCGTTTCAGCAGAGAAGTGAAACACATGCGTATCGTTTCTGGCATTCAGCCCACCGGCAATCTTCACCTTGGCAATTACCTTGGTGCGATCCGCAATTGGGTGGCGATGCAGGACGAGTGGACGGCCAAGGGCGGGGAATGTTTCTATTTCCTCGCCGACCTTCACGCGATTTCGATGCCGCATGATCCCAAGGCGCTGGGCGAGAACACCCGCGAGATGACCGCCGCGCTGGTCGCCTGCGGGATCGATCCGGACAAGAGCACCCTGTTCAACCAGACGCAGGTGCCCGCCCATGCCGAGCTGCAATGGCTGCTCAACGGCACGGCGCGCGTGGGCTGGCTCAACCGTATGACGCAGTGGAAGGACAAGGCGGGCAAGAACCGCGATGGCCAGTCGGTCGCGCTTTTCACCTATCCCGTGCTTCAGGCCGCCGACGTGCTGATCTATCAGGCCACGCATGTTCCCGTGGGCGAGGATCAGAAGCAGCATCTCGAACTGGCGCGCGACATTGCGCAAAAGTTCAACAATGACTTCTGCCCTGCGGACGCGCCGCTGTTCGTCCTGCCCGAACCGATCATCCCGCCCGCCGCCGCGCGCATCATGTCGCTGCGCGATGGTTCAGCCAAGATGAGCAAGTCGGACCCCAGCGACATGAGCCGCATCAACCTGACCGACGATGCGGACGCGATCATGGGCAAGATCAAGAAGGCCAAGAGCGACGCTGACGCCTTGCCCAGCGAGGCCGAAGGGCTGGAGGGCCGCCCCGAGGCGCGCAATCTGGTGGGCATCTATTCGGCCATGTCGGGCCAGTCGGTGGCGCAGATTCTGGCGGATTTCGGCGGCAAGGGTTTTGGCGCCTTCAAGCCCGCGCTGGGCGAATTGCTGGTCGAGCAACTGGCGCCCATCAACGCGCGCTTCAATGAATTGCGTCAGGACCGCGAGGCGTTGAACGCCATCCTGCGTAAAGGTGCCGAAAAGGCCCGCGCCGCCTCGGCCCCGACGCTGGCCGCCACCTATGACGCGCTGGGTCTGGTGCGTTGACAAATGAGGGCGCAAAAGGGGGTTAAACCCTTTTGCGCCCGCCTCTTTTTGCCGCATCATTCAACCATTATTCAGCCTTGCAAGCCTAGCATCGCGGCACCATACCACTGCTGCGCCCTAACCGGGGAGGGATAGTCGGCCAGAGCGGCATGCAGAGGAGAAAAAACGAATGAGTGGCGCTAACTCTCAATGGATCTCGCGCGGCATAAAGGGAGCCATGGCTGGCCTCCTGATGCTGGGCCTTTCCGCCTGTGCCGACACGCTCGACACGCGTGTCACCCGCTTTCAATCGCAATTGCCCGCGCCCCAGGGCCAGACCTTTGCGGTTGTGGCCGATGATCCGTCGCTGGCGGGCGGGATCGAATTTGGCCAGTATGCCAAGCTGGTGGCCGGTGAACTGACCAAGAAGGGCTATACCGAAGCGGTCAACCCGGATGCGGCCAACCTGATCGTGCGCTTTTCCTATGGCGTGGACAAGGGCCGCGTGCATGTCCGCTCAACCGGCATGCGCGATCCGTTCTGGGGTCCGTGGTACGGGCCGGGCTTTGGCCGTCGGGGCTTTTACGGCGGCGGCTTTTATGGTCGTCCCTATATGATGGGCGGCTGGGGCTATGGCTGGTATGATCCCTGGTTCGATCAGGGCGTGGAAAGCTATACCGTTTACACCAGCGGCATCAGCGTCAAGATCGACGACAAGAGCGCCAACAAGCGCGTGTTCGAAGGCAAGGCCGAAGCCGCCTCGGCCTCGAACAAGCTGACCTGGCTGGTGCCCAATCTGGTTGAGGCCTTCTTTACCGGCTTCCCCGGCAATTCGGGCGAAACGCTGCGCATCACGGTGGCCCCTGAAAAGACCACGGTGAAGGGTCCGGCGAAGTAAAAACCGAAATTGAGAAAAACCCGCCGCCTTCGTCAGCGGCGGGTTTTTTCGTGGCCTTAATTGCCCAGCGCGACCACGCCGCCCGTCGATCCGAACCCGCCCTCTCCGCGCGCGGTTTGATCCAGTTCGTCCACCTCGATCCAGCCGCCCTGCACCACCGGGGCCAGCACGAGCTGCGCCACGCGATCACCGCGCGCGATGGCGAAATCCTGCGTGCCGTGGTTGATGAGGATGACCTTTAATTCGCCGCGATAGTCCGAATCAATCGTGCCGGGCGTGTTGGGCACGGTGATGCCATGCTTGAGCGCCAGACCGCTGCGCGGGCGGACCTGAATTTCAAAACCATGCGGGATCGCCATGGCAAGGCCCGTGGCCACCGCATGGCGCGCGCCCGGCGCGATCACCACATCCTCGGCCGAGACGACATCCATGCCCGCCGCGCCGCTGGTGGCATAGGCGGGCAAGGGCAGATCCTGCCCATGGGGCAGGCGCTTGAGACGGACGGGAATGGGTTCAGACAAAGACACGGGCAATCCTTTCAACCAGAGCGGCAGCCACCGCTTCTTTCGGCAGATCGGGCAGGCTGTCTACCCCATCGGCGCTGACAATATGAACGCTGTTGCGCAAACCGCCCATGACATCGCCCGACACATCATTGCCGACGATCCAGTCCGCGCCCTTGCGCGCCAATTTGGCCGTGGCATGGGCGATGACATCCTGCGTCTCGGCGGCAAAGCCCACGACAAGGCGCGGGCGGCGGGGCGAGGCGCACAGGCCCGCCAAAATATCCGGGTTCTCGACAAGGGCGAGCGGAGGAACGGCCCCGCTGCCATCCTTCTTGATCTTTTGCGCGCCAGCATCGGCCACGCGCCAATCCGCCACAGCGGCCACCATAACGGCAATATCGGCGGGCAGAGCAGCCTCGACCGCCGCCGCCATCTCGCGCGCGGTTTCGACATTGACGCGGGCCACGCCATAGGGCGTGGGCAGATCGACCGGGCCGGCCACCAGCGTGACCGATGCCCCGGCCTGTGCCGCGGCCTGCGCAATGGCAAAACCCTGACGCCCGCTCGACCGATTGGCGATATAGCGCACCGGGTCGATAGGCTCATGCGTCGGCCCGGCGGTAATCAGCACATGCCGCCCCGTCAGGGGTTTTTCGCCCGCCAGCGCCGCGCCGATCGCCCCCATCACTGCCTCCGGCTCGGGCAGGCGCCCCGGCCCATATTCGCCGCAGGCCATCACGCCATCATCCGGGTCCAGCACATTCACACCGCGCGCGCGCAGCGTGGCGACATTGGCCATCGTCGCCCCATGCTGCCACATGCGCACATTCATCGCAGGCACCGCCAGCACCGGCTTGTCCGTCGCCAGCAGCAGCGTCGTGGCCAGATCATCGGCAATGCCGCAGGCCATCTTGGCCATCAGATCGGCCGTGGCCGGACACACCACCACCAGATCGGCCTGACGGCTCAGTTGAATATGGCCCATCTCGACCTCGTTCTTCAGGTCGAACAGGCTGGTATGCACCGGGTTTTCCGAAAGCGCCGCCAGCGTCATCGGCGTCACAAACTGCGCCCCGCCTTGCGTGAGGACGCAGGTGACATCGCCCCCCGCCTTGCGGATCAGGCGGATCAGTTCGCAGGACTTATAGGCCGCGATGCCGCCGCCGATGATGAGAAGGATGCGTTTGCCAAGCATGGGGATGGTCATAGAAGAGGTAGGGGAAGAATGCGAGGGTCTAGACCCTCGCGCTCCCGTTACTGTCTGCATTGCGCTAGAGGTTCGGCGTTTGGTGTCGGACGCGATGTTTGAATTTTAAAGCCTGCGGCGCGGACAGGACGAACCTCACCGCGCCGCAGGCTTTCAAACATGGCCCCAAACACACTCGTTGAACTTTGGCACCACCCCATTAACGGGATTGCAAAGGGCCCCTGTCCTTTGCCCGCCGGAGGCAAACTTACTTCTTAAAAGCCCCCCGGACCAAAGCCCCCAGCCCCATCGGCACAAAGGCCAACCCCAAAGCCATGACCGGCGTAATCACTGCCCCCCAATAGAAATTGTCATTCCGCCCGGCGATGGCGAACAGCAGCGCATAGCCGGAAAATAGCAACAGCCCGGTAAGCCCCGCGCTCGATCGCCACGAGGCCCAGCCGAAAATCATCAGGATGGTCAGCGGCCCGGCGATCTGATGGGGCAGAAAGCGCAGGTTGGAGGAAAGCACCGTGTTCGACAGGAAGCCCCCCAGCCCGCGCATCGCCAGCCAGCTTGGCCCGACCTGATCGGTGGGCAGGGTTTGCAGCGCAATCAGGTGGAGGTGCCAGGCATAACCCACCGCAAACAGCGCCACCAAGGCGCCCCATGCCGCCGCCTCGCGCCACGCCCCGCGCCAGCCCGCCATCGCCCCCATCAGCAGAACATAGGGCAGCACATGCTCACGGATGGACAGCGCCAGCGCGGCGGCCAGCACCGCACCGACCCACTTACCCCGTTCCGGCCGATGCAGCCCCAGCGAGAGCGCCACCAGCATCCCCGCCCAAAGTTCATGCAGCACGAAATAGTAGCGGTTCAACCCCAGCGAAGCGCCAAAGAACACCAGCGCCGTGCCGATCCGCCGCAACGAAGGATCCACGCCCAGATCGCCCAGCCGCCCCCACCATGCCGCGATCACGCCCACCATCAGCGCCAAGGCCACCGCCATAGCAACAGGCGCGGGCCGGTCGCCATCCACCCCCATCGCCGCGTCCAGATAGGCGAGCGTGGGCAGACGCACCGCCGCGCCCGGCCGCACCGGATAATCGGCGCGGCGATGTTCGCTCACGATGAAGTCGTAATAGTTCTCACCATGGAGGATGCGCGATATGGCGCGGTCATAGAGCTTGAGATCCTCGTCGCGCGGGCGCTCGGCGGCCTTATTATGGGCGATGACGAGACTGGGGGCCTTGGCCTGCTCACCCCGCCCGACCGTCAGCGGCACCCATGCCGAAGCCGCCAGCAACAACGCCAGCACCGCCAGCGCCAACCGCGCGGGCCACCGGCCCCATGCGGCGAAACGGTCGTAGGGCGCAGGCCCCCGCCCGTTCACCCCATCCAGCCGATATGCCACGCCGCCCATACGCTTAAACCCCCCAACAGGAAGGCTCCGATATATCCGGGCCAGCGGTTAGCATTCGGTTTACCCTGACGATCCCAGATGAGAGGAATATCGGGCAAGGGCGGCTGTTCGGGGGCGGCGCCCTTCAGGGGGAACCTTTCCTCGATCCGCTCGATCAGGTCGGGCATACGCATGATCCGGCGCAGGCCGCGATGGATGCCGCGCGCGATGGCCGCCTCTGGGCCCAGCTCGTCGCGCATCCATTCGGAGACGAAAGGCCCCGACACATCCCACATGTTGATGTCTGGATAGAGCTGCGTGGCCAGACCCTCGACCATCACCATCGTCTTTTGCAGCAGCAGCAGATGCGGCTGGGTCGACATGTCGAAATCGCGGGTGATGGCGAAAAGCCCGTCGAGCATCTGCCCGACCGAGAGATCCTTGACCGGACGCCCGCGCATCGGTTCGCCAACGGCCCGCAGCGCGGTCGTGAATTCGTCCACCGAGTGATAGGAAGGCACATATTGCGCCTCGAAATGGATCTCGGCCACGCGGCGGTAATTGCCCGTGGTCAGCCCATGCAGGATCTCGCCCAGCCAGATGCGCGCCTGACGGTTGATCCGGCCCATGATGCCGAAGTCGATGGCGACAATGGTGCCGTCCGGCTCGATGAACAGGTTGCCCTGATGCATGTCGGCATGAAAATAGCCCAGATGCACCGCCTGCGTCAGGAAGGCGATGACCAGACGCTTGGCCAGGCTTTCCAGATTGATCCCGGCGGCCTTGAGCGCGGCGGTGTCGCTGATCTTGATCCCGTCGATCCATTCCAGCGTCATCACGCGGCCGCATGTGCGATCCCAGTCGATGGCGGGAATGCGATAGCCGTGGGTGCCCTTCATCATCTCGGCCAGTTCGGAGGCCGAGGCGGCCTCGCGGCGCAGGTCGAGTTCGCGCATCGACCAGCGCTTGAAATTGGCGATGATGAGACGCGGGCGCAGGCGCGTGGCCTCGCCGCCAAGGGCTTCCAGATGGGCCGCGGCCCATTCATAGGTCTGGATATCCTGCGCGAATTTCTCGCGGATGCCGGGGCGCAGCACCTTGACCGCCACGCGGCGGCCATCGGTGGTGATCGCGCGGTGGACCTGCGCGATGGAGGCCGCGCCCACCGGCTGCTCCTCGAATTCGGCGTAGAGTTCGCTTAAAGGACGGCCAAAGGCGCTCTCCACCTCCGCCTTGATCGCGGCAAAGGGAACGGGCGGCAGGCTGTCCTGCAGCTCGAGCAGATTGTTGGCCGCCTCCTCGCCCACCAGATCGGGGCGGGTCGCCAAAGTCTGGCCCAGCTTGATCGCGGCGGGGCCGATGGCGCGAAAGGCCCCGGCATAATCGGGCACAGCGGGAATGCGCGCGCCAAACCGCGCAATGCGGCACAGGCGGGCCACCGGGGCGGGCGTATGGGGATCCTGCTCGATCCCCCGCAATGCTCCATGCGACGCCAGAATGCGGCCCCAGCTCAGCAGGCGCCAGATATGCTTGCGGGGTGACAAGGTGCTTAGACCTTCCAGCCCGAATGGATCGCCACCAGCCCGCCAAGGATCGGCTCGACGCGGGTGTTCACGAAACCGGCCTCGCGGATCATGCCTTCAAATTCGGGCATGGGCGGGAAACGGCGGATCGATTCGATCAAATAGCGATAGGAATCGGCATCGCCCGCGATCATCTGGCCCAGTTGTGGCACCAGCTTGTGCGAATAGGCGTCATAGGCTTCCTTGAAGCCGGGCCATTCGGTCGTCGAAAATTCAAGGCAGAAGAAACGCCCGCCGAATTTCAGCACCCGATGGGCTTCCTTCAGCGCCTTGTCGATGCGCGTGACATTGCGGATGCCAAAGGCAATCGTATAGGCATCGAACACCCGGCTCTGAAAGCTCAGCTCCTCGGCGTTCTGACGGCTCCAGACGAGGCCGTCGAGGCCACGCTCCATCGCGCGTTCGATGCCCACGTCCAGCATGTCCTGATTGATGTCGGACACGGTGATCGAGGCGCCGCGCTCGGCCATGCGAAAGGCGATGTCGCCCGTGCCGCCCGCCATATCCAGAATCATCTCGCCCGGCTGGGGTTTCACCCGGCGCACGAACTTGTCCTTCCACAGGCGATGCAGACCGGCCGACATGGCATCGTTCATGATGTCATACTTCTTGGCCACGGATGAAAAGACCGCGCCCACCTTGGCAGTCTTTTCCTCGGGGCTGACCTCCTCATAGCCAAAGGAGACGGTGTCGGGCTGTTGATCGCTCTGAGTCATGGGCGCCGCTTTAGGACGGTTTCGCGCTTGCGGAAAGGTGCTTATGCAAGCGCGGCAGGCAGAAATTCATCGCCCAAATCCGCCCGGCCGCCAGCCCGGCACAGCGAAGACAGTAATGGGAGCGCGAGGGTCTAGACCCTCGCATTATCCTTCTAAACCTCCTATCTCCCCCCCATGCCAGAGCTACCTGAAGTCGAAACCACACTGCGCGGCCTGTCCACCTATCTGGACGGACAACGGATCGCCCGTGTCGAAACCCGCCGCGAGGGGCTTCGCCGCCCCTTTCCCGCCGATCTGGTGCAGGTGATGACGGGGGCCACGGTGACGACCCTGTCGCGCCGGGCCAAATATGGGCTGATCCATACCGACCGGGGCGCGGTGATGGTGTTTCATCTGGGCATGTCCGGGCGGTGGCGGATTGATCCTGATGTCTTAGAGAAGCACGACCATCTGGTGCTGACCACCGAGGCGGGCAGCCGGTTGGCGCTGAATGACGCGCGGCGATTCGGCTCGGTCGATCTGGTGGCGGATGATGCGCTGGCCGCGTGGCCGCCCTTTGCCGCGATGGGGCCGGAGCCTTTGGGGCCGGAACTGACCCCTGCCCTGCTGGCCGCGCGGATGAAGGGGCGGCTCAGCCCGGTCAAGCAATTGCTGCTCGATCAGGCGGTGGTGGCGGGCCTTGGCAATATCTATGTCTGCGAGGCGCTGCACCGGGCAGGGATCAGCCCCTTGCGGCTGGGGCGCGATGTGAAGAAGCGCGAACTGGCGCTGCTGGTGCCCGCGATTGTCGATGTCCTGTCCGAAAGCATCGCGGCGGGCGGCAGCACGATCCGCGATTATGCCCAGCCCAACGGCGAGCTGGGCTATTTCGCGGCCAACTGGCGCGTCTATGGCCGCGAGGGCGAGCCGTGCCACGCCTGCGCCGCGCCGATTGCGCGCGTGGCGCAGGGCGGCCGGTCGAGTTTCTGGTGTCCGGCCTGTCAGAAATAGGGCAAACGGGCCGCGCCGGATGGTCCGGGGCGGAACAATAAAGACTCCTATTCCCTTGACGATTCGGCCAACGCTGGTTAAGGGCGCCGCTTCTGGTGGAACCGATGGTTCTGCTATACCGATTTTCGCTAGCAATTTCCGGCCGCATCGGCCCGATACGAGGACACACATGGCCAATACGCCGCAAGCCCGCAAGCGCATCCGCCGTAACGAGCGTCGCGCCGAAATCAATGGCGCCCGCATCAGCCGCATCCGCACCTTCGTCAAGAAGGTCGAAGCCGCGATCGCCGGTGGTGACAAGACCGCTGCTGCGGCCGCCCTGCACGAAGCCCAGCCTGAACTGGCTCGCGGCGTTGCTCGCGGCGTGCTGCACAAGAACACCGCTGCGCGCAAGTACTCGCGCCTGACCAAGGCGGTCGCCGCTCTCTGATTCGCGATTCGTGCGGCCTGCGAAACGGTTGCACGGCATAGCGATAAGCAAGAGCGCGTAAGCAAAGCCGATGGGGATTCCCGTCGGCTTTTGCTTTGCCCCGTGCCGGCTTTAACTTTGCCCTTTGCCGGGCAAAAATGACAGCTTCAAGAAATCCTGCAATTCCAACGATTCGCAAATTGTCATGATATTTTACCCTTAAAATTCAATGGCTTTTTCGAGTTTGGCGGATTTGCTGGGGTTGCGCTGTCAAGCCAATTATTTCAAAATTTTTGCAGATAACGCCCTTGCGCAGCGCCTGCGATCATCCCTAAAACGGATGGGTTCGAGGCGTTCGGCGCCTCTGAACTTCACAGAAATAGGTCACTCTGTAACACTTGCGGAACTTTCGGTTTCGCAGGCGGGGAGCCTTTTTCCGTGTGCAAGGTAAGGCCGTCGACAATTGCGTCGGCGGGTTGGGGCTTAATGGCGGATCAGGAGCATTTGGGGTGACGGGAACCGTTTGGGGCGGCAAGCGCGCCGAGGCTGGCCCTGCAAAGGGCAAGTCCGGGCATGTCGCCGAAGATCAGGATGCACTCGACCTGGCCGCTGATTGGGCTGACATCTGTCAGGGCCTGAAGAAGGACCTTGGGCCGCAGCTGTTCAATCAATGGATTCGCCCGATTCAGCTCGGCGCGTTCAACAAGGATTCGGGCACGCTCGAATTGTTTCTGCCCACCGAATTCTCGGCCAACTGGGTGGCGGATCGCTTTGCCGATCGCCTGACGCTGGCCTGGAAGATCGCCCGCGATGTGCGCCATGTGCGCATCAGCGCTCAGCCCGGCCGCCGCGCGATGCCCGACCTGCGTCTGGCCCGCGACAACACGCCCGCGCGCCCTGCTCCGGTGCTGGGCAATTCGGGCCGCGTGCATGGCCATGCCACCGAAGGCGCGAGCGCTGCGACCGATACGCTGGCGCTGGCCTCGATCGGGCTCGACCCCTCGCTGACCTTCCCGACCTTTGTCACCGGCACCAGCAATGTGCTGGCCTTCAACGCGGCCCAGCGCATGGCAGCCCTTGAAGCGCCGCAATTCTCGCCGCTCTATCTCAAGGCCGCAACGGGTCAGGGCAAGACCCACCTGATGCATGCCATCGGCCACGCGTTTCTGGCCAACCATCCGCACGCGCGCATCTTCTATTGCAGCGCCGAACGCTTCATGGTCGAGTTCGTTCAGGCCCTGCGCCAGAACCAGATGATCGAGTTCAAGTCGCGCCTGCGCGGTTTCGACCTGCTGCTGGTCGATGATATCCAGTTCATCATCGGCAAGGCCAGCGCGCAGGAAGAACTGCTCTACACGATCGACGCCCTGCTGGCCGAAGGCAAGCGTCTGGTGTTTGCCGCCGACCGCAGCCCGCAGGCTCTTGACGGGGTTGAGCAGCGCTTGCTCTCGCGCCTGTCGATGGGCCTTGTCGCCGATATCATCCCGGCCGACATCGAATTGCGCCGCTCGGTGCTCGAACATCGCCTTGCCCGCTTCACCTCGGTGGTGGTGCCCGGCGATGTGATCGAATTTCTGGCCCGCACGATCAACCGCAACGTGCGTGAGCTGGTCGGCGGCCTCAACAAGCTGATCGCCTATGCCCAGCTCACGGGTCAGGCCGTCAGCCTGCAACTGGCCGAGGAACAGTTGACCGATATCCTGTCGGCCAACCGCAAGCGCATCACCATCGACGAGATCCAGCGCACAGTCTGCCAGTTCTACCGGGTGGACCGTCAGGAAATGTCGTCCAAGCGCCGCGCGCGCGCCGTGGTGCGCCCGCGTCAGGTGGCGATGTACCTCTCCAAGGTGCTGACCCCGCGCTCCTACCCGGAAATCGGGCGCAAGTTTGGCGGGCGCGATCACTCGACCGTGATCCATGCGGTGCGCCTGATTGAGGACCTGCGCACGCGCGATGCCGACATTGACGGCGACGTGCGCTCGCTGCTCCGTCAGCTGGAAAGCTGATCGCAAAACCCCGGTACAAGCTGTTGACGGGCGGTGCATAAGGGCTGGATAAGCCTGTGCATCGCCTGTTGGTATGCCTGTGGATAAGCTGTTCGCCAAGAGTGGGAAGCTTGGGGGTATGCTGGGGAAATGACTTTTATGCCTCCGGCGGGCAAAGGGACTTATCCCTTTGCAATCCCATTATTGTTTACGTTGTGCCGGGACGGAGGCGTCGGGTGTCAAGGCGACGTTTGTCTTTGAAAGCCTGCGGCGCCTATTAACGCCACTTCGCCGCGCCGCAGGCTATAAATATCGCCCCAAACTCCCCACCGGCCAACCCCACCCCAAAACCGGATTGTTAAGGGCCCCCGCCCTTAACCCGCCGGAGGCTCCTTCTTCCTTGCCCCTTCCCCCGCTTGTCATCCCCCCCGGCCTCCCCTAAATCCCCCGCATGACCCCCGAACGCCTCTCCCGCTTTGCCCGCCATATCGTGTTGCCCGAGGTCGGCGGGGTGGGACAGATGGCGCTGGCCGATGCCCATGTGGTGATGATCGGCTGCGGCGGGATCGGCAGCCCGGCCCTGCAATATCTGGCCGCCGCCGGGGTTGGCCGCCTGACGCTGATCGACGACGACAGCGTCGAGGCCAGCAATCTGCAACGCCAGACGATCTTTGCCGAGGCCGACATCGGCATGCCCAAGGCTCAGGCTGCAGCCGATTGGGTCGCACGCTTTGACCCGGAGATCGCCGTCAGCCACCATCAGACCCGCATCTCGACCGATAACGCCCCCACGCTTATCGCCGGGGCCACGCTGGTCCTCGACGGCTGCGACAATTTCGCCACCCGCCTTGCCGTGTCGGACGCCTGTGTGGCCGCCGGCATTCCCCTGACCACCGCCGCCGTAGGCCGGTTTCAGGGCCAGATCGCCAATTTCGCGGGCCATCTGCCGGGCCATGCCTGCTATCGCTGCTTTGTCGGCGATGCGTTCGACGCCATCGATTGCGACACCTGCGCCGCCGATGGCGTGCTGGGGGCCTTTGTCGGCATGGTGGGCACGATGGCGGCGCAATCGGCCATCCGTGTGATCCTGCATGGTGCGGGCGTGCCCGGGCCGCTGGCCGATCCGCAATGGGGGCGGTTGCATCTGCTAGACGGCCTCGCGCCATCGCTGCGCACGATCACCATCCCCGCCGACCCAGCCTGCCCCTCTCATTAAACGCCCAGGCCATTAAACGCGGCCATAAAAAAGCAGGGTCGCCCCAGCCGGACGACCCTGCTTCCTCCTGCGCGAAAAGCCCGGATGGGTCGATGCCCATCCGGTCCCTTTCACAAACTTACATGCTTACGACTTGGGCGCCTCCAGCGTGGGATATTTGATCCCCAGCTGATCGAGGTAGGTCGGGTATTTCGCCGCATCGTAGTAGTATTTCTCCATCTGGGGGCGATATTCCTTCATCGTCTTCTCGTTCAGCCAGGTCGCCGCCTTGGGCCCCAGAATCGGATCATACTTGTCGGTTTTGAGCTGCACATCGGTGAAATAGGCCTTGGCGTCGGCCACCAGCTTGGGCGTGGTCATCACGTCCAGGATCGTCATGGCCAGCGCCTTGGCCCCGGCCTCGACGCCCTTATGCGCAATCGGCGTGGCCATCGCCATGGCCGAGAGCACATTGTGGCCGATCATGTTCGGGATATTGGCCGGATAGCGGATCGTGATGGTCGGCACGGTCCACATGATGTCGCCGATGTCATCCGAACCGCCGCCGATCGAACGCGGGCGGTTTTCGGGCGAGGAGAGTTCGCCCACCGTGTCGGACAAAGGCTTGACCGTGCGGTGGTTGATCGTCTGAACCGCCTTGGTGAAGGCCTGATCGTCGGCGGTCCACTTGGGCATGCCCACCGCCTTGATATTGGCATAGGCGGCCTCGGCCAGCGGCTTGTTGCCGAAATTGGGCGCGGCATAGCCAAGGATTTGCGAGGTTACCGTGGTGCCGGTCGCCTTGGCGGCGGCCTGCGCGATTTCATTGCCGGTGTTGTACAGGTTGCGCACCGCGCCAAAGCTGCGCTCGCGGAAATAGTACCAGACGCTGGCCTTGTCGGGCACGACGTTGGGCTGGCCGCCGCCATTGGTGATGACGTAATGCGAACGCTGGGTCACGGGCAGATGTTCGCGGCGGAAATTCCACGCGGCGTCCATGATTTCCACGCCGTCCAGCGCCGAGAAACCATCCCACGGATCGCCCGCGGCATGGGCGGTCTTGCCCTTGAACGTATATTCGACCGAGACCATGCCGTTCATGCCCAGCTCGCCATAGGCGGTGCCGAAGTCGGAGCTGACATGGTTGAAGATGCAAAGGTCGACGCCCTTGAACATGCCTTCGCGCACATAATAGGCCTTGGTGGCCAGCAATTCCTCGGCAATGCCGGGCCAGATCATCAGGCGGCCGGGGATGTGGTTCTTTTCCATCACCTGCTCGGCCGCAATCGCGGCGGCCACCACCAGCGGCATACCCGAATTATGGCCTTCGCCATGGCCCGGCGCGCCTTCGACCATCGGCTTGATATAGGGCAGGCCCGGCGTCTGCGAGGTGCCCAGCAGATTGTCCACGTCGCTGCCCAGCGCCAGCACAGGGCCACCCTCGCCCCATGTCGCGGTAAAGGCGGTGGGAATGCCCGCCACGCCCTTGGTCACCTTAAAGCCGTTCTTTTCCAGAATGCCGGTCAGATATTCCATCGTGCGGAATTCCTGGAAACCGGGTTCAGCATAGCTGAACACGGTATCCACCATCACCTGGATATCCTTCTTCTGCGCCTCGACCCCGGCCACGGCCTCGGCCTTGAGCTTGGGGCTGGCGGCGGCATGGGCTTGCGATCCGGCCATCAGCGCGGCGGTGGCCATCAGGGCCAGAGTGCTGCGTTTCACGAAATTCATGACTAATCCTTCTCCCAATCAGAAGCCGATTTTGGCCGAGATGCGGAACGTGCGCCCCATCACATCGTAAATGCTGCGGTTGGTCTGGGCATAGGCCGGGACGTTGTTGCCGGTCGGGCCGTTGCCCACCAGCACCGGATCCTTGTCCAGCAGGTTGTTGACCACGAAGGTGAGCGACATATCCTTGACCCGCTCGCTCTTGATCTTGAACTGGACCGAGGCGTCCAGATAGCTGGTGCCCTTGATCTTGTTGTTGTTGATCGTGCGATACTGATTCAGGTTCGACACGGTCGGGCACGAGCCGTTGCATTCGATATAATCGTTGCCGTAAACGCCGTCCGAGAAGCCGCGATAGACCAGGTTGATGTTGGCCGCGCCCACTTCATAAAAGGCGCTGATGCGATAGACCCAGCTTGGCGAACTGTTGCTGCCCGACAGGCTGCCGCCGTTGACGCCGGCATAGTCGACAGGGAAGATCTTGTTATCCACCACGTTGGCGATGTAATGCGTAGTCGTGCCGCGAATGGTCAGCGTGCCGGGCAGGTTGGCGCTGATCTTTGACAGCATCGTGCGATAGCTCGCATCAATGTCAAAGCCCTTGGCATGCTGGCTGGCAAAGTTGAACGGCTGGATCACGATCGACTGAAGCGTCGAGCCGCTGAACACCAGATTCGAGCAATAGGCGGTCTGGCCGCTGGCGCAGAAATCGACAGTGTTCTGCGAGGTGATCGAGCCGATCGAGTCCTTGATGTTGATGTCGTAATAGTCAAAGCTGGCCGTGAAACCGGGGATGAAGGACGGGGTCAGCACCGCGCCCATGGTCCAGGTGTTGGCCTTTTCGGGCTTGAGGGCGGTGTTGCCGATCGTGCTTTCTACAAAACCGGCCGTGCCGGCGGTCACGCCCGAAATCCCGGCAATCCCGGCGGGCAGCACCACGGTATTGGTGCGCGCGGTGGGCGCGGCGAAGAGTTCGGACAGGTTGGGCGCGCGAATGTCGCGCGAATAGGTGCCGCGCAGCTTGATCGAGGAATTGACCTGCCACGTCGCCCCGCCCTTATAGGTCAGCACGCTGCCGCTGGTCGAATAATCGGTGCCGCGTGCCGCCGCGTTCAGGTTCACGCCCGGCAGCACCGGCAGGTCGATTTCAACGAAACCTTCCTTCACATTATAGGCGCCGGTATTGGGCAGATAATTGCCGTAAAGCCAGCGCGCCGTGGTGGTGCCGTTGGCGTTTTTCAGCGGCTGGAATTCGTCGGGCACATAGCCGCTGACGCTTTCACGCCGCCATTCGCCGCCCAGCGCGATGGCCGCGCTGCCGCCGGGCAGCTTGAACAGGTCGCCGCTGAGCGAGGCGGCCGCCACATCCTGCTTCAGCGTCTGGTCGCGCCAGGGCTGGTTGCCGTAGATATAGGCCAGCCCCGCCGCCGAAGGCCCGCTGGTGCCCAGACGGTTGATCGGCACGCAGCCATCGCTTGGGCTCGTCAGGCTGGAGCGGCAGACAATCGTGCCCGCCGCCACGCCCAGCGCGTTGCCCGCAGGCGCAAACACCGCATCCTGCGCCAGCGCCATGCGCTGCGTCTGCCAAGTGTTGATCAGCTGTTCGTGGCTCTTGGTTTCGCCGTGCTGGAAATAGGCGTCGAAGTTCCATTCGCGGCCCAGCATGTCAAACTTGCCCTTGGTGCCCACCACATAGCGATAGACGTCGCGCGTGTTGTGGCTGCCGGGCACGGGATAGCCCGCATTGCTGGTGCCGATGGTGATCGTATTGGCCGAGGAATTGCCCAGCGCGGCCGCAACCGTGGGATAGAGCGATTGCAGATAGGCATTGTCGCCCTTGATGGAAACGCCGGTGCTCGGCGTCTGCTGATAGAAGCTCTCGCCGATATAGCGGTTCCAGCCGAACTGGGCAAAGACCTCGATGCGGCTGGTCAGGTCATAACCCACCCGGCCAAAGGCGCTGAAGCGCGCTTCATCCGGCATCAGCGAATTGGTGCCCACATGGCCCGCCAGCGTGGTCTGGTAATCGCCCCCGACCATATAGCCCGAGGTGCTCTTGGCCCCGAAGTTGAGCGTGCCGATCTGACCCGGCGCCATGAAATATTTGCCGACCAGCGCACTGGCGCTGCTCAGACTGGTGCCCGTGATCAGCCCGCCCGCCGTATAGCCCGAAGGCCCGATCCCGGCCCCGTTGATCCAGCTGGGCTGGCCCGCCGCCGTGTTGGGGTTGGCGATCATGAAATAACCGTTGTTGTTCCAGCTGCGCGCGATGGTGGCCACGCCGTCCTGCTTGGCATATTCGGCATTAAGCAGGACATGCATGCGGTCATCCAGCAGCGAGAAACCCGCCGAACCGCTGAGGCGATAGTTGCGCCCGTCGCCATAGGTGGTGATGCCCTGGTCGGCGGTGAGCTTGAAGCCCTTGTACTTCTTGTTCAGGATGAAGTTGACGACACCGCCCACCGCGTCCGAACCATATTGCGCCGATGCGCCGCCGGTCACGACCTCGACCCGCTCGACCAGATCCTGGGGCACGGTGTTGACATCGACCACGCCGTTGGTGGCGCTGGAGACCGAACGCTGACCATCGACCAGCACCAGCGTGCGCGAGGCGCCAAGGCCGCGCAGGTTGACGCTGTTGATCCCGGCCAGACCGTTCGACAGACTGCCCGAGGAGTTGGCCGAGGTGGAGCCCTGCGTCACGGCGGGCAACTGGTTGACGAAGTTCGACAGGTTGGCGGGCGCCTGCGCCTTGATGTCGGCCGAGGAGAGCACGGCAACAGGCGTGGGCGCGGCAAAGCCGTCCTTCACGATGCGCGTGCCGGTCACCACGATGTCGCTGGCAGGTTCGGCGGCGGGCTCGGCCGCTTCGGCGGGCGCCGGGGCCTCTGCGGCCACCGAGCCTGCCAGTGCGGGCGTGGCCACCATCATGGCCAGCACCGAAACGGCGGCTCCACCCAGCCATGCCCTGTGGCCCTGCAATGCAAAGCCGCCAGCCGACTGCGCCCATTCCCTCATCGTTCGATCAATCGCCATGAAAACCCCCTATTGGTTATCTGTTTATTCCCCGGCGATCCTGTTCCCGTGTCGCGGCTGCCCGATGGCGGGCGCCGCGCTTTTATGATCGGGCGATGGCGTCAGGCCGGTCCTGCACCAATTCCGCCCCTTGGTTTCGGCCCGTTCAGCGGCCCCCTGTTGAATATCCCAAAAGGGTGCGACCCCTTTTATCTCGCCATTGCCGCGCTGAAGCCCAACCTTCTTTTGCAACGCAGCAAATTCTACACGATAGTTTTCAATTTTTTCCGAGAAACATCGGCATATTTTTTACATATATTAGAGAATTTCTTATCATAATTGAATTATTACTTTGGATTCCCAATGCCGCCCGCCCGATCTCGCCCGAATTCAAAGCCGCGCGAATCGCCTTCACTTGCCCCGCGCAAAGACCGCAGGCGGCACGTTGCGCTGGGTCACCCGGCGCATGACAAAGCTGGAGCGGATCTTGGCCACATGGGGCAGCGTGGCCAGTTCGCTGCGATAGATCCGGTCGTAATCCTCAAAGCTTTTGACATGGACCATCATCAGAAAGTCCGTGTCGCCCGAGACAAAGCTGCAGAAGGTGACCGAGGGACAGCGCACGACCGCCTCTTCAAATTCGGTCAGCACGGAATCGGCCTGCGATCGCAATTCGATGGCCACAATGACCACAATGCCAAGGCCGAGCATCGGCAGATCAAGCTCGGCCGTATAGCCCTTGATCGCGCCCTGTTCCTCCAGCAGCTTGCGCCGCCGGGCCGCAGCCGTTGCGGAAAGATGCACCCTTTCGCCCAGCATCACGTCCGACATCCGGCCGTCTTCGACCAATGCGTTCATGATGCGAAAGTCTGTGGCATCAAATTCGGTGAGAGTGTTTTCCGTCACGCGGGCCCCTTGTTGCAACGGATTTCCGTCAAGAAGCAGGCAAAACTGCTCCGTATTTCGTCAGATAGAGTGCGACGACTGTGGTAGCTTTGGAAATACGTCAAACTGGCACCTTTGCCGTGAGGCATGGCTGGCTAGAACACGGCGATCTCAAGCGAAAAGGGGCATCACATGAAGCAGGCAAGGGGCCGGAAACTGGGCCAAAAGCTGGCAGGCGTGGCATTGATGGCGTTGCTGGCGCCGCAATTGGCCATGGCCGATCCCGTTGGCGTGTCGAACACCAAGGACGGCGATCTGCTGCCCGTGCGGGTCGATGCCGATGCGGGCAAGATCCTGCTGACCCTGCCCAAAGCCGATGCCGAAGGGGTGATGGGCCGCTTCATCTATGCGACCGCCGTGCGCAGCGGGCTTGGCTCGGCCCCGATCCGCATCGACCGGGGGATGCTGGGGCCAACCCAGATCCTCACCTTCCGCCGCTTTGGGCGCAAGGTGGCCGTGGTCTATGAAAACCCCCGCTTTCGCGCCACTGGCGAGGCATCCGTACAATATGGCGCCAAGACCAGTTTCCCCTTCAGCACCGTTGCCATGCTCGACATCGTCTCCTCCGACGCCAAGGGCACGGTGGTGGACATCAGCCCTTTCCTGACCCGCGATACGATGCATCTGGCCGATGCGCTCAATCAGGAGGCCAAGGGGTTCCGTCTGGCGGATAATCTCTCCGCCGCCGACCCGACCTCGGTCAAGGTCTTCCCCGATAATATCGAGATGGAGGCGGTGCAGACCTTCGCCTCGGACACGCCGGGGCGCGAGGTGGGCAATATCGCCGCCGATCCGCGCCAGATCAGCTTCACCATCCGCCATTCGCTGATCCGTCTGCCCGGCCCCGGTTTTGCGGTGCGTAAATTCGACATCCGTTCGGGCAGCCATGGCACACAGGTCTATGACTTCGGCACACCGCTGGGCGACGATGTGCAGTACCAATTGGCCAACCATTTCCGGCTGGACAAGGTGGATCCGACGGCGGCCAAGTCGCGCGTCAAAAAGCCGATCACCTTCTATATCGACAATGCCGCGCCCGAACCGATTCGCGGCGCTCTGGCGCGCGGCGTGGCATGGTGGAATCAGGCGTTTGAAAGCGCGGGCTATATTGACGCCTTTCAGGTCAAGCCCCTCACCCCCGACATCGACCCGCAGGATGCGCGTTATTCCATCGTCAACTGGGGCGACCGCCTGACGCGCAGCTGGTCCTATGGCGGGGGCATCATCGACCCGCGCACCGGCGAGATCATCAAGGGCAATGTCGTGCTGGGCGCGCTACGCGTGCGGCAGGATATGCAGATCTTCGAGGCGCTGGTGGGCGCGGCGCAGGACAATAGCGGCGGCCCCAACGATCCGGTCAAGGTCTCGCTTGATCGCATCAGCCAGTTGGGCGCGCATGAGGTCGGCCATGCCATCGGCTTTGTTCACAACTTTGCCGGATCGACGCAGGGCCGCACCTCGGTGATGGATTATCCCGGACCGCTGATCGGGCTGAAGGGCGGCAAGATCGACCTGTCCGACGCCTATGCCAAGGGCATCGGTTCGTGGGACAAATTCACCGTGCAATGGCTCTATGGCCAGCCCAAGCCCGGCACGGATGCCGACAAATGGGCCTTCGCGCTGGCGGACGCAGAGTTCGCCAAAGGCACGCGCTATATGACCGACATCGATGGCCGCGCCGATGATGGCCCCGCCCCGCATGACAGCATGTGGGACAATGGCGAGGACAAGCCCGAGGAACTTGCCCATATGCTGGCGGTGCGGCGCGTGGCGTTGAACAACTTTGGCCCCGGCGTGCTGCGCAAAGGCGAGGCTTTGTCCAACCTGCGGCGCAAATTCGTGCCGGTGTGGCTGCTGGCGCGTTATGAAGTGGCGGCGACCGGCAAATGGGTGGGCGGCGTCGATTATGCCTATGCCGTGGCCGGGGACGCCAACAAACCGGCCCAGCCCGTGACGCCGGCCAAGCAGCGCGCAGCTTTGGCAGCGATGCTCAAAACCCTCTCGCCCGCAGAACTGACCGTGCCGGATGCTTTGGTGGGCTGGCTGTCATCGGGCGTGAACGGACGCAACGACGCGCAATTCGACACCGAGGTTTTCGACAATGCCGGAGCCGCCGCCTTCGATCCGCTGGTCGCCACCGATGTTGCCGCGCAGGTCACGCTTGACAGCCTGCTGGCGCCCACGCGCCTGACCCGCGTTCATCTGCAACAGGCGCGCGATCCGGGGCAACTGGGCCTTGCCGAAATGATCGACGCGCTGGGCGCGGCAACGTGGGAGCATAATGCGACGCCGGTCGAGCGGCGCATTGCCCTGCGCGCGCTGCTTTCGGTGGCGCGGGCGCGGCGGGATGCGGCAACGCCGGTCGATGTGGCCGCCCTGCTTCAGGAAAAGCTGGATGCGGCTGCGGCCAAGCTGGGCGAAGGCACCGGCTGGGGCAAGACCGTGGCGGCGCTGCTGAAAAACGGCCCCGCGCTGGAGGCGGAAATCGGCAAGATGGGCCGCAAGGCACCCGCCATCCCGCCGGGTATGCCGATTGGCGGCGATACCGGCTGGTTTGACAACTAACCGCGACTGGCCGCTTCCTCGGCCAGTTCATCAGCCTTCCGGCGCCGCGCCTGATCCTCGGGCGCGGCGTCGAGAAGCGCCAGATGCGCGGCCATTTCCTCCAGCAAGGCGCGATCCGCAAGGCGCAGATCGGGCACCATCAGACCTTTGAGATCGTTGGGCTCAAACTTGTTGAGGCCCCCGCCATAGACCCGCCCATGCAGCCGCGAGGCCGCCCGCACCGAATCGCAATTGAGGCACAGCACCAGCGCCTGATGCAGCAGCGGATCGTCCGAAAAGGGATAGATGCCGTGGAAGCAGGTCAGATTGCTCCACCCCGCCGCATTATGGATGAAGCGCAAGGCCCCCCGGGCGAAGACCGCGCCCCAGATCGGCGCCACGGCGCGCCGCTCCATCCCATACCAAGGCTGGCGATGGGCCAGGATATAGCGCGAGGGCAGCCCCTGCGCCGCCCCCTGCGCGACATAGGCGGCCTCGGCGGACATCAGCGGATCGGAGAGGTTGAGCAGCAGCCCATCACCCCCACCTCGCCAGATCAGCCCCCGCACCGCCGTTGCCCGCCCGACACAGGGCAGGCAGCGCGCAGGGTCAATGCCCAGATCCGCCACCTTCTGCGCATTCAGCAGAAAGAACCCGTTGGCCCCCGTGGCGATCCCGCGCCGGAATTGCGCCAGTTGCGCCAGAGGCACAAACCCGGCCCGCGCCTCGCCGCGATGGCCTTGCAGCAAGGGCTCCCATTTATCCGTCCCGGCCAGTTCCGCCCGCGACAGTTCCACCCGCCGCGCCCCCGCCGCCAGTTCATCGAGCGAGGCGGGCCAATCGCCCTCTCCTTTCTCTGGCCCCCGCCAATCCCAGCCGGTAATCATGGCCGCTGCACCAACAGGATCGAAGCCGTGGTCAGCGCATCATCAAACACATCGGCACCCGAAAACAGCACCACCTGTTGCAAGCCCCCCGGCCCCAGCAGGAATTGTTTGAACCCGCGCGCGAAATTGGCCCCCATCCATTCGCCGGGGATCAGGAAAGCGCCCCGCCCGCCGCGCCGCAACTGACACGTCGCCTTGACCACGAAATCGACATAGAGATTGGCCGATTTGGGAAGGACATAGCCGGCCCGCGCGCCAATCTCCGCACGCAAGGGGCCATGATCGCGCAGTTCTCGATGGCGGATATAGGGCGGGTTCATCACCACGCCGTCATAGTGCTCCCACCCGGCGCGCAGGAAATCCTCATGCCGCACCTGCGCCCGTCCGGCATCGGCGGCGCGCAAGATTGCCTCGTCGCGCTCATAGGCCACCACCTGCGCATTCGGGCAACGCGCCTGCGCCGCGCGGGTCAGCACACCCGCCCCCATCGCGGGATCAAGGATCATGCGCGGCTGCGCCCCCGCCACCCAATCGGCCATCAGCGCGGCCAGACGCGGGGGTGTGAAAAATTGCCCCAAAGCCTTGCGATGATCGGGCGCCGCTTGGCCCGCATAATCAGCTTCCGCCCTGGCATCAGGGATAAGCGAGGCCATCAATCCGGCCCGACCAGTTCCTCCACCCACGCAGGCACAATATCGCCCGCCGGGCCAAGCCGCGTTTCATGGAACCATGCCGAACCCTGGCTGCGCTCCAGATTGAGTTCGAGGCAATGCGCGCCCATTTCCCGCGCCAGCCGGACAAAACCCGCCGCCGGATAGACCGCGCCCGAGGTGCCGATGGACACGAAAATATCGCAATCGCGCAGCGCATCATGGATCTCCTCCATGCGATAGGGCATCTCGCCAAACCACACGATATCGGGCCGCAGCGCCGCCGCCCCGCAGGACGGACATGGCGGCCCCTCGATCAGCGGGGCAGTCCAGCCCATCCGCGTGTCGCAGGCGGTACACCATGCCGATAGATGCTCGCCATGCATATGGATCAGGTTTTTCGAGCCTGCCCGATCATGCAGGTCATCGACATTCTGCGTCACCAGCGTGACCGTGCCGCCATCCCATTCCCGCTCCAGTCGGGCCAGCGCGTAATGGGCAGCATTGGGAGCCTTGGTCTGGATCGCGGCGCGGCGCATGTCGTAAAAACGCTGAACCAGCGCGGGATCGCGTTCAAAAGCTTCGGGCGTGGCGACATCCTCGACGCGGTGCTGTTCCCACAAACCGCCGCCATCGCGGAATGTGTCGATCCCGCTTTCCGCGCTGCATCCCGCCCCGGTCAGGATCACGATATTGCCTGTCATTTCCATGCCTTTCCTATGCCCGAAAGCGCGGCCAAGGCCAAGCCGCCGATCGATCCGCCGCTTATGACGCACCGCACAACGAAATGCCGCATCGCAGCAAAGATTTGTAACGAAACGGCCATTCAACAGAGAGGCTGACCGCCCAGATTGTCATTCTGATCAATGCTTTCAATCATGGAGCCAGCCATGCCCTCGCCCAATCCCTTTCGCCGCTTTCAGCCGCGCACGCCCCCCGGCCCGCGCCCGATCCGCCACCGGCCGCTCAATTCCGCCCTGCCCACCACACCGGGCAAGCCGCGCAACCAGTTTCGCGGGCGGTTTGAACTGGTCGCCTTTTGTTTGGCGCTGCTCATATTTATGATAGCCATCGGACGGCCCGAATGGTTCGAACTGCGCCCGGCTTCGGGCTCTTCGCTTGCCCTGTATCACGCCGCCCAGACCAATTCAGGACACTGAACCAACCCATGATCATCCACACACCCCATACCCTTCGCAGCATCGCCCGGTCGATCAAGACCCCGCTGGTGCTGTTGTTCATCTGGGATGTGATCGTCACGATCACCTATTATGTGGTGCCCTTTCCCGCGCCCGGCCTGCCGCTCACGCTGTTCGGCAGCGTTCTGGCGCTGATCCTGGGTTTTCGCTCCACCTCGGCCTATCAGCGCTGGTGGGAAGGGCGCGGGCTGTGGGGGCTGATGATTAATGCCAGCCGGAATCTGGCGCGTGCGTCGCGCAATTTCATGACCGGGGCGGACGGACAGGCCATGGCGCGCGCCATCGTGCTGCGCCAGATCGCCTATGTGAACGCGCTGCGCTGCCAATTGCGCCGCCTGCCGCTGGAAGGCGATGCGCTGCCCTATATCCCCGCGGCCGAGGCCAAGGCGGCCCAGACGCGCACCAACACCGCCAATGCCCTGCTGGACGCCACCGGCGCCCAGGTGGCGCAGGCGCGAGCGCAGGGCATCATCGATTCGATCCAGCAGACCCAGATCGAGAGGGTTCTGGTCGATATCGCCAATGCGCAGGGCGGGATGGAGCGGTTGAAGAACACGCCCCTGCCTGCGCAGTTCCGGCTGTTCCCAACCTATTTCACCCATCTGTTCTGCGTCCTGCTGCCCTTTGGTCTGGTCGAGGCGCTAGGACCGGCCACACCGCTGGGCTCGACCGTGGCGGGGATGATGTTCATGGCGGTGCTGGCGATCGGCGATGATCTGGTCGATCCCTTTGCCAATACACGCCACGATCTGCCGCTCGACACGATGTGCCGCACCATCGAGATCGACCTGCTGCAGGGCTTGGGCGAAAGCGCGCCCGCGCCGGTGGTCGTGGATGCCGAAGGCGTACTTTGGTAATTGCGATTTGGGGAATTGCGATTCTGGCGCGCCTCGCCCATGAAGCGCGCCGAAAGGAATTTACCCCATGACCAGACTGGGAATTATCGGCAGCGGCGGACGTATGGGCCGCGCCATCGCGCAGGCCATTGCCGATGCCGGACATGAACTGGCGGGCGGCGTGGACCGGGATGAGGATGTCGGCCCGCTGGCCGCCGCATCGGATGTGCTGATCGACTTTTCCTCGCCCTCCGCGCTCGAAGGCAATCTGGATGCGGCCATCGCGGCGGGCGTGCCGATCCTTGTGGGCACCACCGGCCTTGAGGAACGCCACCACTGGCTGCTCGATCAGGCCGCCGACAAAATCGCCGTGCTGCAGACCGGCAATACCTCGCTGGGCGTCAACATGCTGGCCTTCCTTGTCGAGGAAGCGGCCAAGCGGCTGGGTGAGGACTGGGACATCGAGATCGTTGAAACCCACCACCGGATGAAGGTGGACGCACCCTCGGGCACAGCGCTCCTGCTGGGCGAAGCGGCGGCGCGCGGGCGCGAGGTCGGCCTGTCCAATGTTTCCGTGCGCGGGCGCGACGGCATCACCGGCGCGCGCGAATCCGGCACAATTGGCTTTGCAGCTTTGCGCGGGGGCAGCGTGGCCGGGGATCACACTGTCCATTTTCTGGCCGATAACGAGCGCCTGTCTCTGAGCCATATTGCCGAAAATCGCGGGATCTTTGCGCGAGGGGCCGTCAAGGGGGCGCTCTGGCTGGCCGGGCGGCCTGCGGGGCGGTATGGGATGCGGGAAGTGTTGGGGTTGTGAGGTTTTAAATGCCTCCGGCGGGCCAAGGGACTCGTCCCTTGGCAATCCCGGTAATGTCTTTGTTGCGCATAGGGTTCGGCGTTGAGTGTCGGATCAGCGTTTGAATTTTAAAGCCTGCGGCGCTTTTGGCGCAAGTTCGCCGCGCCGCAGGCTTTAAAACATTGAATTTCCCTCATTCTGGCAAATCAAACACCACCCCATAATGGGATTGCAAAGGGCCCCCGCCCTTTGCCCGCCGGAGGCAAACCTTCTTGCCCCCCGCCCCCATCCAAGCCATACCCCGCATATGAAATCCGCCGACATCTTCGAATTCTACCGCCGCCTTGCCGAGGCCAATCCGGACCCGCAGACGGAGCTAGAGTTTGGCAATACGTATCAGTTGCTGGTGGCGGTGACGCTTTCGGCGCAGGCGACCGATGTAGGCGTGAACAAGGCGACGCGGGCGCTGTTCGAGATCGTCAAGACGCCGCAGGATATGCTGGATCTGGGCGAAGAGGGACTTAAGGACCACATCAAGACCATCGGCCTGTTCAATTCCAAGGCGAAGAACGTGATGGCCATGGCCGAGATCCTCGTGCGAGAGCATGCGGGCGAAGTGCCCGCCGACCGCGATGAACTGGTCAAACTGCCCGGCGTGGGGCGCAAGACGGCCAATGTGGTGCTCAACTGCGCCTTTGGAGCCGAAACCTTTGCGGTGGACACGCATATCTTCCGCGTGGGCAACCGCACGGGCCTTGCCAAGGGCAAGAACGTGGACGCGGTCGAGCGCAGCCTTGAAAAGAAGACCCCCAAGCCTTTCCGCGTGGGCGCGCATCACTGGCTGATCCTCCACGGGCGATACATCTGCAAGGCGCGGACGCCGGAATGCTGGCGCTGTCCGGTGGTGGATCTGTGCGGGTATAAGGATAAGGTTTTGGAGAAGAAGGCGAAGAAGTAGGTGATGCGAGGGACTCGTCCCTCGCGCTCCCGTTACGGTCTGCGTTGCGCGATAGGTTCGGCCTAACGTGTCGGACGCGGCGTTGAAATAATAAAGCCTGCGGCGCAATCCAGCACGAGGCCGATGCGCCGCAGGCTATAAATTCACCGCACCCTATCCGGCCCACCACCCCATTAACGGGATTGCAAAGGGACAAGTCCCTTTGCCCGCCGGAGGCAAAACCCCAAAAAACCTACCCCTCCAGATGCAACCCCTTGCGCCCATGCTCGGCCGTATCATGCGGCGCCTCGGGCAACGGCGCATCGGGGTCCAGCGGCGGCTGCAACATGCCCTCTGCGCGGCAGACCACGGCGGTGGCGACGGCATTGCCGAAAACGCTGGTGCCCGAACGGCCCATATCCAGGAACGTGTCGATGCCCAGCAGCAGCGCGACGCCTTCGACCGGCACGTGGAACTGGTTGAGCGTGGCGGCGATGACGACGAGGCTGGCGCGCGGCACGCCCGCGATGCCCTTGGACGAAACCATCAGCGTCAGGAGCATCAGGATCTGCTGCTGAAAGCTGAGGTGGATACCATAGGCCTGCGCGATAAAGAGCGAAGCGAAGCTGGTGTACATCATCGAGCCGTCGAGGTTGAACGCATAGCCCAGCGGCAGGACGAAGCCCGACACACGGCGCGGCACGCCAAAGCGATCGAGCGCCTCGAACATGCGCGGCAAGGATGCATCGCTGGTCGCGGTCGAGAAGGTGATCAGCACCGGCTCGCGCACATAGCGCATCAGCAGGAAGATCTTCTTGCCCAGGAACAGGCTGCCCGCCGCGATCAGGATGATCCACAGGATCGCCAGACCCGCATAGAATTCCCCCGCCAGCACGCCATAGGTGGCGATGATGCCCAGCCCCTTTTGCGCCACGATCGAGGCCGCCGCGCCAAACACCGCGATGGGCGAAACGCTCATCACATAGCCGGTGACCTGCAGCATCATCTGCACCACCGCCTCGGCGAATTCGACGATGATCCGCCCCTTCTCGCCAATCGCGCTGAGCGCCACGCCGCAGAACACCGAGAAGAGCAGGATCTGCAGCACATTGTTGGTGGCCATCGCCTCCAGCGCGCTGGTCGGGAAGATTTCCAGCACGAAGTGGCGGACGGTCAGTTCCTTGGTGGCCAGATCGACCCCCGAACTGGCCACGGCATTGACGCCCACGCCCGGCTGCCACCAATTGACCAGCACCATGCCCAGCAGCAGCGAGACGAAGCTGGCCGAGATGAACCAGGCCATCGCCTTGGCGCCGATGCGGCCCAGCGCGGTCGAATCGCCCATGCCCGCAATGCCGGTGATGATGGTCGAGGCGATCAGCGGCGCGATGATCATCTTGATCAGATGCAGGAACACATCGGGCAGCAGCTTGAGATAATCGGACCATGCCGCCAGCAAGGGATCGGCCGGATCATAGGACGAATGCAGGACATAGCCCAAGCCTATGCCCAGAATCAGGCCCAGAATCAGGAATTGCGTCAGACGCTGGCGCATCTTGGAAAAACTCCGAAAGAAAAAATCCGGCTACCAATCACCGCTCATGCGGGCAATTGGGCCGGATAGCGTATCAGGCGCGTTTGAGACCGGCCAGCACGATGCGGGCATAGATCCGCGAAAGCGTTTCCAGATCGGGAATCGCGACCGCCTCGTCCTTCTTGTGCATCGTGGCGTTGCACAGGCCAAATTCGATGACCGGGGCCAAGGCTTTGAGGAAGCGCGCATCCGACGTGCCGCCGCTGGTGGAAATTTCGGTGTCCAGCCCGGTCTCGGCGCGGATCGCATCGACCACGATGGCGGAAAACTCGCCCGGCGGGGTCAGGAAAGCCTCGCCCGAGATCACCGGACGGACCGATGCGCCATGCTTGGCCCCGATTTCACGCACCAGCTTTGACAGGCTCTCGCCCGTGTGCAGATCGTTGAAACGGATCGAGATGCGCGCGCTGGCCTTTTGCGGGATGACATTGGTGGCCGGATTGCCGCAGGAGATGTCGGTCACCTCCAGATTGCTGGGCTGGAACCAGTCGGTTCCCTCGTCCAGCTTAATAGCCTTCAGTTCCGACAGCATAGCCACCAACCGCGTGATCGGATTGTCGGCCAGATGCGGATAGGCGACATGGCCTTGGCTACCCTCAACCTCGATCCACATATTGACGCTGCCGCGCCGCCCGACCTTGATCATGTCGCCAAGGCGGTTGACGCTGGTGGGTTCGCCCACAAGGATCAGGTCGGGATTGATCCCGGTCTCGCGCATATGCTCGATGATCTTGACTGTGCCGAAGGTCGCCGCGCCTTCCTCATCGCCGGTGATGATCAGGCTGATCGTGCCCTCCTCGCGCGGAATATCGCGCAGGGCGGCAACAAAGGCGGCAACCGAGCCCTTCATATCCACCGCGCCGCGACCATAGAGCAATTCGCCCCGGCGTTCGGGCGCAAAGGGCGCGCTGCTCCACCCCTCGCCGGGGGGGACGACATCGACATGGCCCGCATAGGCGAAATGGCGGCTGCCCTGCAGCCCCTGACGGATGGCAAAGAGGTTTTCCACCGGCCCGTCGGGCGCCTCGCCCACCACGGCGCGGTGGATGACAAAGCCCAGCGGAACCAGCATTTCCTCAAGGCAATCGAACACCAGCCCCGTGGCGGGCGTCACGCTGGGGCAGGCAATCAGGGCCTCGGCCAATTCGGCCACACCGGCGCCGGGCCGGACCAACTCGCTCTTCACCATGTCATTCATGCCCCTCGCCTAGCAAATGCAGGGCCAAGGGCAAGCGGAGTTTGGACCATCCCGCTTGCCGCCAACCGCCGCCCGCCCTATCCTGCGCCGATGCCAAAGATCGACCTCGCCTCGCTCGCCCATACCAACCGCACCGGCTATCCGCCCGAACATGCAGGGCCCGTTGCCGGGCGCTGGTACAGCCGCCTTGCCCCGCTCTCAGGCTTCGCCCATCTGGGGGCCAGCCATGTCGTGCTGAAACCGGGCGCCTGGTCATCCCAGCGCCACTGGCACGATGGCGAGGACGAGATGGTGGTGATGCTGAGCGGCGAGGCGGTGCTGGTCGAGGATGGCACGCGCAGCGTGATGCGGGCGGGCGATATGGCGGTCTTTCCGGCGGGCGTGGCCAATGGCCATCATCTGATCAATGAAAGCGGCGAGGATTGCACCTTCCTCGCCCTTTCGGCAGGCCCGCGCACATCGGGCGGCTACAGCGACATCGACATGATCTTCGAAGGCGACCGCTTTCTCCACCGCGACGGTACGCCCTTTGCGGATTGATGCGCGGCGCGGGGCAAGGCCATGACCATCAACTGGTTTGAATTTACCCTTGCCGTGCTGGTGATCGAGCTGACGCCGGGGCCGAATATGGCATGGCTCGCCGCGCTCAGTCTGGCCGAGGGGCGGCGTGCGGGATTGGTGGCCACCGCCGGGATCGGGATCGGACTGGCGCTCAATGCGATGCTGGCCGCGCTGGGGCTGGTCGAATTGCTCAGCGTACGGCCCGGATTGCTGTCGGGGCTGCGCTGGGCCGGGGTGGCGTTGATGCTCTGGCTGGCATGGCAGGCGTGGCGCGAGGCCGACATCGCCCCCGGTGCGCCGCAACCGGGCGGCATCGGGCGCCATTTCGCCTCGGGCCTGCTGGTCAATCTGTTCAACCCCAAGGCGCTGCTGTTCTTTGTCGTGGTGGTGCCGCCTTTCCTTGGCGGCGCCGCGCCCACCATCGCGCAGGCCATGGGCTTTGCCGCGATCAGCGTGGGTCTGGCCACGGCCGTCCATCTGGCCATCGTGGCGGGCGGGGCCAGAGCACATGGCCTGATCAGCAACCCGCGCCGGATGGTTCGCATCCGGCGCGTGATGGCGCTGATTATGCTGGGCATTGCACTTTGGCTGGCCGGCTCGGCGCTTTAGCCGCCCAGCGTTTCGTCCAGCACCTTGGCCAGACGCAGCCCGCCCTGCAGCAGGCGCTGGCTGACGATGGGAATGTCCTGCGCGATGGCGGCATCGCTGATGGTCACATCCTTCGCGGTCTTTTCCTCGGCGCTCACCACATGGCCGAAGGCCTGCGGATAAACGGTGTCATGGGCGATCTGCCAGCTTTCCTGCGCCCAGTCGGCAATGCCGCCGGTGGCGATTTTGGCGCGGTCGGCGGCCGAATAGGCGCGCACTTCGGGTAGCTTGCCCGCTTTCTGCGCGCGGATAACCAGGAAATTGTCCCACATCCAATGCAGGTTGAGCGTACCGGCCTTGGGGTTCACCACCGTGGGCGGGGTGGTGTTGATGATATAGGGTTCGCCCGGCAGATTGGTGACCGTCACGCCATTGCCGCCCGCGTCATGGTCATGTTCGGCAGCGTGGAGCGGCTGATGCAGGTCGCCCACGATATGGCTGAGGAAAGCGAGCGCTTCGAGCCGCTGCGCCACCGGCAGGCTCTTGTCGGCCAGAATGCGCTCAAAGCGGGTGATCTGGAACGTCGCGCATTGGCCGCCGCTGCAATTGGCCTTCATGTCAAAGGCGGGCGCGGTGATGTCGCCATCATGGTAATGCCAGGGGAACGTATGGCCCCAGCGCCAGCTCTCGCTGCGCAGGCAATCGGGCCATGTCGCCGCATCGCCCAGCGAATGGACCGGGCATTGGGCCGTGCCCAGCCCTTCCTGCGCCGTCAGCAGCGCGTCGATCGCCGCCTTGGTCTTGGGCGAAACATTGGCCAGCGCGATATTGGCGATCGTGCGATGGCCCAGATCGCCCCATGCC
Source organism: Novosphingobium sp. SG707 (assembly GCF_012275515.1). Taxonomy (GTDB): domain Bacteria; phylum Pseudomonadota; class Alphaproteobacteria; order Sphingomonadales; family Sphingomonadaceae; genus Novosphingobium. The sequence continues at coordinate 75,786 of NZ_JAAZQL010000008.1, read as the reverse complement.
AGAGCCGGGGTCGACACGGACAGGCCCAGCGCCGCCACACCGGCGGCCAGCAGCTTCAAACTTTTGCGAAACTTTTTGCGAGACATGGGGGTAAGCGACCTCACTCGAGACAAACTTACCCCGATGTTAGCGGCGGAATATGACAGACGTAAAGCTTAAAGCTCGGCATCGCCCAACACCGCCGCGCGGATCTCGGCAATGCCCATCCCCGTCTCGCTGCTGGTGATCATCACTTCGGGATAGGCAGCCGAATGTTTGCGCGCCTCGGCCATCACCTTGGCATGGACCTCGTCCAGTTCGCTGGCCTTGACCTTGTCCGCTTTGGTCAGCACCAGGCGATAGCCCACCGCCGCCCCGTCCAGCATTTCCATCATCTCAAGGTCGGGCGGCTTCACGCCATGGCGGCTGTCGATCAGCACCAGCGTGCGCTTCAACACCACCCGCCCGCGCAGGAAATCGCGGACCAGCTTCTTCCACTGCTCCACCACCTTGGGCGGGGCCTTGGCAAAGCCATAGCCGGGCATGTCGACCAGACGGAAATCGGGGATTTCGCCCGCAACCCCACCCACGTCGAAAAAGTTCAGCTCCTGCGTGCGCCCCGGTGTCACCGAGGTGCGCGCCAGCGCCTTGCGGCCCGTGATGGCGTTCAAGAGCGAGCTTTTGCCCACATTCGAACGCCCCGACAGCGCGATTTCGGGCACCACCGGATCGGGCAGGAATTTCAGCGCGGGCGCGGACAGCAAAAAGTCCACGCGCCCGGAAAACACTTTCCGGGCGCGCTCGATCAGTTCAAGATTGTTGTCTTCGTTCACTTTTTCTTATGCGCCGCCGCTTCGACGATGGCGCGCTCCTTATCGACATTCTTCTTCAAGTCAGGATGCCGTGCATACAGATACTTCTGCTGAGCAATGGTCAGAAGGTTCGAGGTGATCCAGTAAACCAGCAGGCCCGAGGCAAAGGGCGCCATGATGAACATCATCATCCACGGCATGATGCCCATCACCTGCTGCTGAGCAGGATCGGGGGCGGCCGGTTGCAGCTTGAACTGAAGCCACATGGTGATGCCCAGAATGACCGCCAGCACGCCGATCGCCAGGAAGCTGGGCGGATCGAAGGGCAGCAGGCCGAACAAGTTGAGGATATGCTTGGGGTCCGGCGCCGAAAGGTCATGGATCCACAGCGCGAAAGGCTGGTGACGCATGTCGATCGACACCATCAGCACCTTATACAGCGCAAAGAACACCGGGATCTGAAGGAAGATCGGCAGACAGCCCGCCAGCGGATTCACACCCTCTTCCTTGTAGAGCTTGAGCGTCTCTTCCTGCAGCTTGGCCTTGTCGTCCTTATAGCGTTCCTGCAGCGCCTTCATCTTGGGCTGGATCGCCTTCATCGCGGCCATGCTCGAGAACTGGCGCTGGGCCACCGGGAACATGATGCCGCGCACGATGACGGTCAGCAGGATGATCGCCACGCCGAAATTGCCGACGAATTTGAACAGCGAACGCAGCAGCCAGAAGATCGGCTTTTCAAACCAGCGGAACCAGCCCCAGTCGATGGCGAGGCTGAAGCGGGTCACGCCCTGCGCCTCATACTTGTCGAGCAGCAGGCTTTCCTTGGCGCCCGCAAACAGGCGGGTCGCGCGCAGCGCGGTCTGGCCGGGGGCCACCACCTGCGGCTGATAGATGAGGTCGGCGCGGAAAAGCTGGTTGCCAAGGCTGCGGTAATCGCCCGTGGCGGGCACCGCATCGGGCACCAGCACGCTCATCCAATAGATGTCGGTAAAGCCGATCCAGTTGGTCTTGCCATCAGGATTGACCTGACCCTTTTCGGCGACATCCTTGTAATTGACGCCAAAGTTCACCGCTTCATCATAGGCGCCGAACGGCCCCGAATGGATGTTCCACGAATCGACGCTGGCGGTCTTTTCGGTGCGGCGAATGAGGCCAAAGGGCTGCACGCTGATCGGCGCCGGACCGGCGTTCTGCACGGCCTGCTTGGCGGTGATCATGTAATCATTGTCGATGGCAAAGGTGATGGTGAAGGTCTGGCCCGTGGTGTTGGCCCAGCTCAGCGTCACCGGCGTCTGCGGCGTCAGCTTGGCACCGGCAGGCGCGGCCCAGACGGTCGTGCCATTGGGCGTCGCCACGCCCTGACCGACCCAGCCCAGTTGCGCGAAATGTTCGGCGGGCGTGCCGGCGGGGCTGAACAGGCGAACCGGCGCGCTGTCCTTGTCGATGGTCTGCTTGTGGCGGTTGATCGACAGGTCATCGACCACCGCGCCCACCAGATTGATCGAGCCCGACAGGCCCGGCGCTTCCACCTTCACCCGGCCGCCGCCGTTAAGATCCGCGTTGAGCGCCTTGGCCTCAATCGCCTGATCCACCACGCTGCCGAGGCCGCCCTCGCGGGTCGGCTTGGCGCTGGCCGCGGGGGTCGGCGCGGCTGAGGCCGCGACGGCGGGCTTCTTGCCCATGTCGGGATAGAAATAGCGCAGGCCCGCATCCCAGCCGAACAGCAACAGCCCGGTCAGCAGCATGGCAATAATCAGATTGCGCTGGTTACTCACGCATATTTCCCCAATACATTGGTCAAAATTACAGGTTCACGGGACCGGGTCATAGCCATGACCGCCCCATGGATGGCAGCGCAATAGACGCTTCACCGTCAACCATCCACCCTTAATCGCGCCATGTTTCTGCAAAGCCTCGATCGCATAGGCCGAACAGGACGGCGAGTAGCGGCAGGTGGGCGGCATCATGGCCGATGGGCCCCATTGCCACAGGCGGGCGATGAAGATCAGCACATATTTCACGTTTGGGGAGCCTGGGGAGCAGGGCGCGGGCCTTTGCCACGGCCATGGTGAGGCTTGCCGCCTCCCCTGCCGCCTTTGGCCCCGCGCGGCGCATCGCCCTTGCCCGATCTGGCGCGATCCAGCGCGATCAGCAATTCCTTGCGCAGCAGCGCGAAATCGCGTTCCACCCCGCCCTCGCGGCCGATCAGCACATGGTCGTGATTGGCCAGCCCATGCTCAGGCAAGAGCTCACGCGCCAGCGCGCGAAACCGGCGTTTCATCCGGTTGCGCACCACGGCATTGCCGATCTTTTTGGTAACGGTGATGCCAAAGCGCCGGATATCGCCCGTATCGGGCAGGCCATGCGGCAGGACCAGCAACACAAAACCGGGCCGCGCCACGCGCAAACCCTTGTTCGCGGCCAAAAACTCGGAACGCTTGGTCATGATGCGCAGCCTGGGCGCTACGCCACACCCTTCCGCAAACGCACAATGGGCCGAAGGCAAGGCCTCCGACCCTATTGTGTCATCTGTCACGATGTTTTCGCCTGCCACCGATCAGCCCCGGCGTTCAAGCGAACCGGCCCGGCGCGGGGATTGCTCCCCACCGGGCCAGATCATCAGGCCGACAGATTCTTGCGGCCGCGCGCACGACGGGCGCGCAGCACCTTGCGGCCGCCGACCGTGGCGGTGCGGGCGCGGAAGCCGTGACGGCGGGCGCGGACAAGCCGGCTGGGCTGGAAAGTGCGCTTCATGGTCTAAACCCTCAAACAATGCTCGGCGCTGTGCAGCGCGGATAAAAACGGCCACCCCCTCGATAGCGAAGAGGCGTGAAGCGGCGCCACTATGGGAAGTGGGCCGCTGAGTCAAGGGATTCGGCACAGCGGAATCGACCGCGTGCTTTTCCCCTCGACAAGACTGACTTTACGCACAAATACTTGGATAGGGGAAGTTCAGACGGGGAATTTGCACATGGTCGCGCTGGTCCGGACGGTGGCCTATCTGGGGCTGGAGGCGCGCGCCGTCGAGGTGCAATGCCAATTGGCGCCCGGACTGCCGGGCTTTACCGTGGTCGGCCTGCCCGACAAGGCGGTGAATGAGAGCCGTCAGCGGGTTCAGGCGGCGCTGACCGCGATGGGGTTGGCATTGCCGCCCAAGCGGATCACCATCAACATGTCGCCCGCCGATCTGCCCAAGGAAGGATCGCATTACGACCTGCCCGTCGCGCTGGCGCTGCTGGCCGCGATGGGGGTGATCGATGCCGAGCAGATGGGCGATTTTGTGGCGGTGGGCGAATTGTCTCTTGATGGGCGGATCGTCGGCTCGCCCGGCGTCCTGCTGGCCGCGCTCCATGCCAGCGAGCGCGAATTGGGCCTGATGTGTCCCGCCGCGCAAGGCTCCGAGGCAAGCTGGGCCGCAGGCGTTCCTGTGGTCGCCGCGCCCGATCTGGCCAGCCTGCTGGCCCATCTCAAAGGCGCGCAGGCGCTCTCGCCCCCCGCGCCCGGCCAGAGCGCGCCCGCCATGCCGGGGCCGGACCTGCGTCAGGTCAAAGGGCAGGAAACGGCCCGGCGCGCGCTGGAGATCGCGGCAGCGGGCGGGCATAATCTGTTGATGATCGGGCCGCCCGGTGCGGGCAAATCGCTGATGGCCTCCTGCCTGCCCGGCATATTGCCCGAATTGACGCCTGCCGAGGCGCTCGAAGTCTCGATGATCGCCTCGGTCGCCGGAACGCTGGAGGGCGGACGAATCAGCCGCGCCCGGCCCTTCCGCAGCCCTCACCATTCGGCCAGCATGGCGGCGATGACCGGCGGCGGATTGCGCGTGCGCCCCGGCGAAGTGTCGATGGCGCATCTGGGCGTGCTGTTCCTCGACGAATTGCCCGAATTCCAGCGCGGCGTGCTCGATTCGCTGCGCCAGCCGCTGGAGACCGGCGAAGTCACCGTGGCGCGCGCCAATGCCCATGTCACCTTTCCCGCCCGGGTTCAGCTGATCGCGGCGATGAACCCATGCCGCTGCGGCCATCTGGGCGATGCGGGGCTGGCCTGTTCGCGCGCGCCGCGCTGCGCCGGGGATTATCAGAGCAAGGTTTCCGGCCCGCTGCTCGACCGTATCGACCTGCATGTCGAGGTCGAGGCGGTGCGCGCCTTCGATCTGGCGCTGCCCTCGACCGCCGAGAGCAGTGCGCAGGTGGCCGCCCGTGTGGCCACCGCGCGCGGGGTTCAGACCGAGCGGCTCTGCGGCACGAGGATGCGCAACAACGCCGATCTGGATGGCGAATCGCTCGACCGCTTTGCCACGCCCGATGGCGAGGGCATGAAATTGCTGATTCGCGCCGCCGAGGCGATGAACCTGACCGCGCGCGGCTATACGCGCATCCGCCGCGTGGCGCGCACCATCGCCGATCTGGCGGGCGCGCAGACCGTATCGCGCGCGCATGTGGCCGAAGCCCTGTCCTATCGCCGCCAGCCGCCCCGCGCATAAGCGTTTAGCATTAACGGACGGTTCACCCTTTGGAGAGGTTGCAGGCCCGCCATCACCCCACTAATGTCGAAATATTGGCCGTTTGGGGAAAGTCTGTCGAAAATATGAAACTATTTGGTTTGCTTCGATGTTTTTTCATGCCGCACGCCCCGAATCGCCGCAAGGTTCGCCGCTCGGCCACAGATCACTACGTCGGCCATTGCATACATTGCGCCGCCCCGATCAAACGGATCAAGCGCGACCAGTGGGTGCGCGACTGGGTGCGCACCTTCGGCTTTGGCGGAAAGTCGTCCAGCATCGCCGGCGACGAGGATTGATCGATCAGGGCGCAACCACCCGCCGCACGCTGATCACCTTGACCGGCTGGGCGAGCATTTCCCCCTTCATGGCCCCCTCGCCCGCATTGGGATCGACCGGCTGATCCCAGATCTTGCGCACCACATCCATGCCCGACACCACATGGCCAAAGGCCGCATATCCGGCCTGAACTTCCGGATCGGCGGATTGCGGATTGGCGTCCAGCCCGTCAATGTCGGACAGCAGGATCGAGAAATCCCCCGTTGCCGTACCCGGCGCGAGACGCGCCAGTGAAATCGCTCCGGCCTTGTGCAGGACGCCGGTCTGGCTGGTCGGTTCATGAGCAATGGGCGGGAAGATCTTGCGCGGATCGCCGCGCGTACCGGCCTGAATCAGGCCATTGGGCTGCTCGCCCCATTTCAGATGCATGGCGCGGTAAAACACGATCCCGTCAAAGCGCTTGTTATCGACATAGCGCATGAAATTGGCCGTGCTGATCGGGGCATGCTTACCGTCCAGTTCGAGCGTGATGACGCCCAATTCGGTGGTCATCGCCACGGTCTCGGTGTCATGCAAAGGCTGGGGCGAGACTTCTTTGACCGCCGCCGGTTTGGGCGGAGCCTTGCGCGCAGGGGCGGCATAGGCGGGGGTGGCGATCAGGGCGGCGGCGAGAGCGAATCGGAGAAGCATGCGCGGGAGGTTAAAGGGGGAAAGATGCGAGGGTCCAGACCCTTGCGCTCCCGTTGCGGCCTTTGTTGCGCATAGGGTTCGGACGCCATGTTTGAATGGTAAAACCAGCGGCGTGGAAACGCATCCCGATCCGCGCCGCAGGCTTTAAAACACCTAGGACAGACACCCCGCCCCCAACCAAACACTCACCCCATTAACGGGATTGCAAAGGGCCCCCGCCCTTTGCCCGCCGGAGGCAAACTTCCTTGCCGCCCGTTACAACAATCCCCGCCCCCGCAAATCCGCCTCCAGCGCCTCGGCGCCATCGACGAAATGATGCACATGCCACCCCAGCGCCCGCGCGACAGCGATATTGTCGGCATTGTCGTCGATGAAGAACATCTCGTCCGGCGCATGGCCGAAACGCTGGGCCGCAAGGTCGAAGATCGCCGTATCGGGCTTGATCAGGCGCTCATGCCCCGACACCACGATGTCGCGGAAATGGTCGAGCACCGGGAAGGTCGGGCGGAACATCGCCCATGCATCCACGCCGAAGTTCGTGATCGAATAGAGCGGCACGCCCCGCGCATCGAGCGCGCGCACAATGTCGTGAGTCCCCTCAATAGGCCCGGGTACGCATTCCAGCCAGCGCGGCGCATAAAGTTCGATCAGCTCGCGCTCTTCGGGATATTCCTGCGCCAGTTCCTCGATCATCTCGGCAAAGGGTTTGCCCGCGTCATGCTGGGCATGCCACTCCTCGCTTACCACTTCGCGCAGGAACCATGCGAGCCGGTCCGCGTCAGGGATCAGCTTTTCATACAGGCCCGCGATTCGCCATTTGACCAGCACCCGGCCAATATCGAACACCACCACATGAGGCTGCTTCTCGCTCATCATCTTCTCCGATTCGCCCTAATTCGCGCCGAACAGGGCCCAGACGCAGCAAGCCCGCCATCGCGCTGGGCGGTGGCGGGCTTGCAAGCTTACCCGTGGTAGGCAGGGAACCCGGAGGAACCCGATGCCGACCGCGTATCAATTAGCCCTGGCGAGCCTTGAAACGCTTTTGGGTCTTGTTGATGACATAGGTGCGGCCGCGACGGCGGATCACGCGGTTATCCCGGTGACGGTCCTTCAGCGACTTGAGGCTGTTGCGAATCTTCATGACAAATCCCTTTGCCCGAACCGACCGGGCCGAAAATTGAACCGCGCCGATAGGCTGCGCGGGTGGCAAAGTCAACCTTCGCCGCGAATTTCCGTCAGCCTGCGTTCCCACGCCAGAGCATGGCTGACAATCACGTCGAGATCGGCATAGCGCGGCACCCAGGGCACGGTGGCCTTGATGCGCGCGTTGTTCGAAATCAGCGAATCGGGGTCGCCCGCGCGGCGCGGCTGCATGACGCGCCGGATGGTGCGATTGGTCGCCCGGTCCACCGCGTCCAACACATCGAGCACCGAGAAGCCCCGACCATAACCGGCATTCATCGTCAGCGAGCGCTGCGGCTGAGCGATCAGCGCCTCCAGCGCCAGCACATGCGCATCGGCCAGATCGGAAACGTGAATGTAATCGCGCACGCCGGTGCCGTCGGGCGTCGCAAAATCGGTGCCGAACACGCCCACGCTCTCACGCTTGCCCAACGCCGCCTCGACCGCCACCTTGATCAAATGGGTCGCGCCCGCCGTCGATTGCCCGGTGCGCGCATCCGGGTCCGCCCCGGCCACGTTGAAATAGCGCAGCGCGCAATAGTTCATCGGATGGGCCGCCGCCACGTCCTTCAACATGATCTCGGTCATCAGCTTGGACATGCCATAGGGGTTGATCGGAACCTTGGGCATATCCTCCTCAACCGGCGAAACCTCGGGGATGCCATAGGTGGCCGCGGTCGAGCTGAAGATGAAATGTTTGACGCCGCCCTTGACCGCCGCCTCGATCAGGGCGCGGCTCTTGGCGGTGTTATTGTGATAATATTTCAGGGGATTTTCCACCGATTCGGGCACAACCACCGATCCGGCAAAATGCATGATCGCGCCGATTCCCTGTTCGGCGATGATTCGGGCGATCAGTTCGCCGTCCTCAATATCGCCCTGATAAAAAGCGACGCCATCGGGCACGGCAAAGCGGAATCCGGTGACCAGATTGTCCACCACGGCCACTTTCCAGCCTGCGTCCTTCAACGCCAGTACGGCGTGACTGCCAATATAACCCGCCCCGCCGGTAACAAGGACGGGAAGCTTTCCGATCGTTGTGTCTGTCATGGGTGTCGTCTCTAGCATGATCCATTGGACATGGGACTAAATTCTGCGCCATTTTCATCGCAATCCTGCGACAATTTCGCAGACACAAGGACAAACAGGTTCATCATCGGGCAAGCTATGGCCGCCTAGCCTGAGGCCCAAGGGGCATACATTCCATCGCCATTGCTGCACAGAAAGTCGCACACTGCCATGAAGCCGACCATTTACGGAAAAATGCCCGCCGCCAGCCTTGGCGCTGCCCTGCTTGCCGTTCTTGCCCTGTCCACGCCCGCCCATGCCCAGCCCGGCTGGGGCGGTATGGGGGGCTGGGGCGGCTATGGCGGCGGCTTTGGCGGATCAGGCCGCTATTCGGCCCCGCGCGATGACCGCGAAGGCCGGGTGGACGCCGAAAGGTTCCTGGCCGATGGCGCCATTCCGCTGCTGGGCCATGGGCGCATCACCTTGCGCACCATGCCCGGCACCACCGCTTCGGACCGCGAGCAGGCCACCTTCGAGGCGGCCGTTGTCGATCAACTGGCCAAGGCGGGCTATGACACCGCAGGCCCGGACGGCGATGGCGGCCAGATCGTCGAGATCACCGTGGTGCGCGACCAGCTGGAGCCCGCCGAGGAAAAGCACAACCCGATTTCGGGCAGCGCGACGATGGGCGTATCCAATCGCGGATCGATGATGGGCCTCTCCCTCGCCTATGACGCCACCAAGCCGCGCGGCGCTCTGGTGATGACCAATATGGAAATCCGTATCCGCGACCGCGCCTCGGGCAAGGCGCTGTATGAGGCCCGCGCCCGCATCGCCACGCGCGAAGGCACCAAGGCGGCCAGCGACGATGCCGTCTCGGTGCGTCTGGCCGGCGCGCTGTTCGAGCGCTTCCCCTCCTCCTCGCTGGCGTCACGCTGATTCGCCTCTTGCATGATCGCGCGCATGGGGCCACCACCGGCTCCATGATGCGCTTTATCAGTTCCCTTGCGCCCCTGATCCTGTTGTCTGCCTGCGCCGTGCCGGTTGGCCCGGTCGAGGTGTCGCGCTTCCATGTCGCCGATGCCTCGCCACTGGGCCATGGCACGATTGCGGTGGTGCCCGGCCCCGGCATGGATGCGTCCAGCCTCGAACTCCAATCCTATCAGATTGCCGTCGAGCGCGAACTCTCCGCGCTGGGCTATACCGCCGCCCCGCCCGACAGCGCGGATCAGGTCGCGGCGATCCGCCTTGTGCGGACAGCCCTGACCGAGAGCCGCAGCCCGGTGGGCGTCAGCCTGGGCGCATCGGGCAGCAATTACGGCAGCGGCGCCGGGGTGGGCATTTCCATCCCCATCCGCACCGGTTCGGGCCAAAGCACCGCCACCGACCTTATCGCCGTGATCCGTGACCGCGCCAGCGGCAAGGCCCTGTGGGAGGGCCGCGCCAGCTTTACCGTCTCGGCCACATCGCCGCTGGCCCAGACCCAACTGGCCGCGCCCAAGCTGGCGCAGGCCTTGTTCTCCGGCTTTCCCGGCCAATCGGGCGAAACCATCCGCGTCCCCTGATCCGCCTTCCTTAGAGTATATCCATGAGCGAATTTGCCATCCACATCGATTCGGCCTTTGATTCGGGCAATATTGAAGTGCGCGCCATTCATGGCGCCACCGCCACGCTGGCCATCCGCCGCGATGCGCACAGCGACTTTTTCCAATGGTTTCACTTCCGCGTTTCGGGCGCGGCGGGGCGCGAGCTGGTGCTGCGCATCACCGGGCTGAACGGGGCTGCCTATCCGGGCGGCTGGGAAGGCTATCGCGCCTGCGTATCCGAAGACCGCGACTATTGGGGCCGCGCCGACACCACATGGGACCCGCATACCGAAAACGGCACGCTGACCATCACCTATACGCCCGAGAGCGAGGTCTGCTGGTTTGCCTATTTCGCGCCCTATTCCATGGAGCGCCACCACGACCTGATCGCGCAGATCGCCGCCGAGCCGGGCGTCATCTATCGCCGCCTTGGACAAAGCCTCGATGGCCAGTCCATCGACTGCCTGACCATGGGCCATGGGCCGGTGCAGATCTGGCTGCAGGCGCGCCAGCATCCGGGCGAGAGCATGGCGCAATGGTGGATGGAAGGGGCGCTGGATGCGCTGACCGATCCGGCCAATCCGCATGGGCGGTTGCTGCGCCAGCGGGCCACGGTGCATGTCGTGCCCAACGCCAATCCCGACGGATCGCGCCGGGGCCATTTGCGCACCAATGCGGCGGGGGTGAACCTGAACCGCGAATGGCATGATCCCACGCCGGACCGCAGCCCCGAGGTTTTGGCCATCCGCAATGCGATGGATGAAACCGGCGTGGCCCTGTGCATGGATGTGCATGGCGACGAGGCGATCCCGCACGTCTTCATCGCCGGTTTCGAAGGCATCCCCTCCATCACCGAGACGCAACTGGCGTCATACCATCGCTATCTGGCGATTCTGGACGCGCAGACGCCCGATTTCCAGACCAGCGCGGGCTACCCCATCGCGCCTGCGGGCCGGGCCAATCTGACCATGGCCACCAACCAGATTGCCGAGCGGTTTGGCGCGGTGGCGATGACGCTGGAAATGCCCTTCAAGGACCACAACGACCTGCCCTGCCCCGTTCAGGGGTGGAGCCCGGAACGCAGCGCGCAATTGGGCCGCGACTGCATCGCCGCGCTGGCCCAGTGGGTTATGGCTTAAGGCGGATTATGGCTTAGTCCCCTTCGATGGCGGCTTCTGCCGATTGCCAGAAGGCATGCAGAACCGCCATCGCCTGTTTGCGCAAAGGCGCGGGCACGCCCTCCATCAGCGTTTGCTCATAGCCGTCGATCACAGTCATGACCTGCGTATGCAGCGCCTCGCCCTCGGCGCTCAGGTAAAGCCCCTGCGAACGGCCATCGACCCGCTGACGGTCGATCAGGCCCCGCGCCTCCAGCCGCGAAACGATGGGCACCATATTGGCCCGCTGAATATCGAGGATACGCCCCGCCTCGCTCTGGGTAATGCCCGGTTGCCCGTTCAGCAGCATCAGCAGACTGGCATCGACATGGCGCAGCGTGAGCGCCGACAGGCGCCGATTAAGCCCGGCCAGCGCCGCCGAGGAGGCCCGGCGCAGCACATAGCCGGGAAGATTTGCCAAAGGATCGTTCATAACAATCTTTCGTGAAGGCCGCGAAGGCCGATGGCAAGGGGGGCGTGCAACAAAAATCCGCACCACGTGCGATTTTTAGACCATGGTGGCGATTGGCAGGCCCGTGCATTAATGTTATGCATGATAACAGAATTAGACGAGAGGACCGCATGGATATCACCGCCACCATCGCACGCCATCTGGCCATCAGTCCCGGTTGGGATGCGCTTTTGGCCACCAGCGAATCCTGCGCACAGGCCAGCGAGGACATGATTGCCGAGATCCTCGGTTCGGCGGGCCGCTTTGCGCTGGAGCGTCTGGCGCCCCTGAACGCCGCGGCCGATGTTGCGGGGTGCAGACTGGTCGATGGCCGCGTCATCACCGTGCCCGAACACAAGGCCGCATGGTCGGAATTTTGCGAAGGCGGCTGGCTGATGCTCGACGCTTCGCCCGAGATCGGCGGCATGGGCCTGCCCACGGCGCTGGGCAATGCGGTGCAGGAAATGATGGACCGCCACTGCCCCGCTTTTGGCATGATGCCCGTGCCCAGCCGGGCGGGCGCGCGGCTGATCCATGCCTTTGCCGATGATGCGGTGCGCGAGGCATGGCTGCCAGGCCTGATCGACGGGACCATCGGCGCCACCATCTGCATTTCCGAACCCGATGCGGGCAGCGATGTGCGCCGCCTTCGCACGCGCGGCGAAAAGCAGGCCGACGGCACATGGCGGATCACCGGCGAGAAATGCTGGATCAGCTTTGGCGATCAGGACCTGACGGGCGCGATTGCCCACCTCCTGCTGGCCAAGACCGCGCCCGATGGACAAGCCCCCAGCCCCAAGGACCCGATCAGCCTGTTCCTCGTCCCCTCGGTCGAACATGGCGCGCGCGCGCCGATAGTCGTGCGCCGGATCGAGGAAAAGCTGGGCCTTCATGCCTCGCCCACCTGCGTGATGGGCTTTGAAGGGGCGCCCGCCTATCTGCTGGGCGAAATGGGGCGCGGGCTGCCGCAGCTCTTCGTGATGATCACCAACATGCGCCTGGCCACCGGGGTGATGGGCCTTGCCGTGGCCAGCCGCGCCGCCGAAATCGCCTATGGCTATGCGGCCGAGCGGCGGCAGGGCGGCAATGGGCCGCAGCCGGTCACGATCAACACCCATGCCGATGTGCAGGCGCAATTGCTCTCGCTCTCGGCGCGGGTTGAGCCTTTGCGCGGGCTGATCTTTGCCACCGCCAATGCCGCCGATCTGGCGCGCTTTACCGATGATGCGGAGGTCAAGGCGCATAATGAGGCGCTGGCCGGGTGGCTGCTGCCCATCGTCAAAACGCTGGGCGGCGAGACCGGCTTTGGCGTCGCCTCGGATGCGATTCAGGTGCTGGGCGGCGCGGGCTATACGCGCGAATGGCCGGTCGAGCAGGGGTTGCGCGATGCGCGCGTCCTCACCGTGTTTGAAGGCACCACCGGTATGCAGGCTCAGGACATCACCCTGCGCCGCCTGCGCGCACCGGGCGCGGCGGGATACCATGCGTTTTTGCAGGCCGCGCGCGAGGATGCCACCCGCATCGACCATGCCGGTTTCAACGCGGCGCTCGACACCTTCACCGCCACCGCCGAGGCCCTGATCGCTGCCGATCCAGCGGTAGCCGAGGCAGGCTCCACCCCCTTCCTGACGCTGGCGGGCGTGGTGGCCACGGGCTGGATTGCGGCGCGGCTGATCGCAGCGGAGGCGGGCGATCCGTTGTCGCGCCAAATGGCGGCGGCGGGGCGCTATGCGCTGGCCGATATTGCGCCGCGGGCGACTCTGGCCGGCGCGCAGGCCTTGATGGCGGCGGAGCGGGTGGCCGGGTTTGGGGTGATGGTGGAGGATTGAGGTTTTCCTCTTTTTGCCTCCGGCGGGCAAAGGGACTCGGTCCCTTTGCAATCCCGTTAATGGGGTGGTGTTTGGTTGGCGGCGGGGCGTCCGCTTGCCATGTTTGAAAGCCTGCGGCGCGGAGGGTTCACGCTAGAAAGCGCCGCAGGCTTTAAAATCCCAACGCCGCGTCCGACACCCAACAGCGAACCCTTGGCACAACGCAGACAGTAACGGGAGCGCGAGGGTCTAGACCCTCGCATTCTAAACTCCCTTAAAACCCTTCACTCATGCAACCGCGTCAATAACTCGATCAACACCGCCACCTCGCGCGCAGTGTATCGCGACTTCAGCCATTCCTCATGCGCGCGGATCGCCTCTTTCGCCGTGGCCAGCATCGCCTTGCCCGCCACAGTCAGGTGCAGCGTCTGCTTGCGCCCATCGGTGTCGGACTTGCCGCGCTGCAACAGGTCGCGCGCCTCCAATCGGTTGACGATGGCCATGGTGGTGGCCCGGTCCATCCGCATACGCTGGGCCAGGCCGGTTTGCGCGATGCCGGGGTGGTCATCCACCAGCCACAGCACCGAAACCTGTTTCTGCGTCAGGTCCAGTTCGGCAAAGGTCTCGGTAAAGTGGCGATAGACCGCGCCATGGGCAAGGCGCAGGTGAAACCCCACGATGTCGCGGATTTCGCCGATATCGTCGGCATCTTCCCCCGGAGGGGTGGTTTTCACCAGCGTTTCCTTGACTTTTGCCATGCCCCTGCGCTTGCCCCTTTATCTGCGCCTGCATAAGTGGCTGGGCCTTGCGGCTAACGCAAGGCCCCCACGCCTACAGTTTGAACCAGCGGCGCGCGTTATCCTCAAAGAACTTGCGTTTTGTGGCAAAATTCATGGCCATATTGTCCATATCGACCACTTCGCGCGCCTCGTACTGATACGGATAGTCCATGGCATACATCACGCGATCCTCGCCCATCACCTCTTGGGCGAACTTGATCGCCGGTTCCCACGCCATGCCTGAATTGGTGATCAGCACGTTGCTGCGCATGTATTCGGCGATGGTCTTTTTCAGCGGTTTGAGGCGTTCATAGCGCTGCGAACGCACGCCCGCCTGATGCATGTAATCCAGCCGATAGAGCCAGTAGGGCAGCGCCTCGCCCATGTGCCCGACCATGATCTGAAGGGTGGGATAGCGGTCGAAAATGCCCGTGGTGATAAGGCGCAGCAGATGCATCCCCGTTTCCACGCCAAAGCCGAACACCGCGCCGTCCAGCCCCGCCTCCAGCACCGGCCCGATCATGCTGTCGGGCAAGGTGGCGGGATGGATATAGAGCGGCTGATCCACCTCGACCAGCGCGCGGAAGATGGGGTCAAACTGCGGCTCGTCCAGATAGTGCCCCTGCGTGTGGCTGTTGATCTGGCATCCCTTAAAGCCCCATTCGCGCGCACCGCGCAGGATTTCCTGCGCCGACCATTCCGGATCCTGCGGCGCCACGGCCGTCATGCCGACAAAGCGCGTGGGATATTTCGCGCAGGCATCCGCCAAGAGTTCATTGGCCCGCCGCGCCACGCCCTTGGCCTCTTCCACATCCAGAATCGGCTGCACACCGGGGCTGGTCAGCGCGAGGATGGCGACATCAATCCCGGTCGCATCCATGTCGGCAATCCGCCGCTCGCCAAGATCCAGCAGGCGCTCCATGATCTGGGTCGCGCGCGGCGAAGGGCTTTGTGCATAAAAGCCCCACAGGCTGACCATGCCCTTGTCCGCCGTGCCGTCGCGGATCATGCGCAAAAAGATGTCCACCTGCTCGCGCGTGGCAAAGGCTTCCTCGGTGGCGATGCGCAGATAGCCTCGCTCACCGCCGGTGCGCAGGGGGTGGAGATGGGGTTGATCGCTCATTCTGGGCTGCTCCTCTTTCCCGACAGCCCGGCGCCCCTTATCGGTTGATGGTGATGGCCAGGCTGATAATGTGATTCATCCGGTCGGCCTTTGCGTCGCGCGCAATATATTGGCCCATATATCCGGTCTCGATGGCAAAGCCGCGCGCCACGGGCACGGCGATCCCGCCAAACAGGCGCAATTGGTCGAAGCCAGCCTTCTGGCCCCATGTGGTCCGATTGAAGGCAAAGAACGGCTCGGCCGTGCCCACCAGCGCCAAGCCCTTGCCGATGGGCAGGCTGCCTCGCACCTGTTGCCGCATCCGCCAGCCCACCTCGCCCGAACCTTCGACAAAGCGCTGCTCCAAACGGGTGCGCCCGGTGATCGCGCCGCTCTTGCCCGCGTCCAGAATGCTGAAATTCACCTGCTGAAACAGGCGATGCTCGTCCAGCACCTTGGCCCCCAGATTGTCGGTGCGGACATAGGCATAGCCGCCAAACACGCTGGTCTTGGGGTTGATGCGATAGCCGATCGCCTGACGCAGCAGGACCTGTCCGGCGCGGCTGTGGGTGTCGGTCATGCGCGCCTGATAGTCGAAATTGACCACGGCCCGGCCCCCCAGCCCGACCATGCCATGCACGGCGGCCCATGTCTGCGTATCCTCCTCGGCGGCATGGGCCATGGGCGCCAAAAGGAGCAGAGGCAGGGACAACAGAAGCTTCATGGCAAAATCTCGCAAACAGGGGGAGGCCATCGCGGCCTCCTCCCGTTGCGGGGGCGGCATGACGCTGGGCCACGCCGCTTACCTCGCCTGTTTTGCTCAACTGTTGCTGGGCCATGACAAAGGGCAATTATCCTTCATGGATCGCCTTGCTGACAAGGCAGGCGTGAAGCCCCTCCGGTCCGTCCTCGGCGCCGTGGCCGGACCATTTGACGCCGCCAAAGGGCGAATCCGCCGCGCCGATGGCCACCGTGTTGATGCCCACCATCCCGGCCTCCAACTCACGCGCCAGACGCTTTTGCCGTGCGGCATCCTGCGTCCAGCAATAGGCGGCCAAGCCATAGGGCAGCCGGTTGGCCTCCGCGATCATGGCCTCCTCGCCCGCCATCGGGTTGATGATGGCGACGGGGCCAAAGGGCTCCTCATTCATGATGCGGGCGCTCAGCGGCACTTGCGAAATCACGGTGGGTTCAAAGAAGAAGCCCTGATTGCCGATCCGCTTGCCGCCCGCGTTCAATTTCGCGCCCGCCGCCACCGCATCTTTCACCAAGGCCTCGATGGCCTCCGGGCGGCGCGGGTTGGCCATCGGCCCCATGCGGCTGCCCTCGTCCATGCCATCCCCCACGGTGATCGCCTTGGCGCGCTCGGCAAAGCCATCACGGAAACGCTCGAACACGCTTTCCTCGACAAGGAAGCGCGTCGGGCTGACGCAGACCTGACCCGCGTTGCGATATTTGTGGCCCACAGCAATATCGAGCGTACGCTCGATATCCGCGTCGGCAAAGACCAGCACCGGCCCATGCCCGCCCAGTTCCATCGTCGTGCGGATGCAATTGTCCGCCGCCAGCTTGGCCAGATGCTTGCCCACCACGGTCGAACCGGTGAAGGAGAGCTTGCGGATCACCGGGCTGGCCAGCAGATGGCGGCTCACCTCATCCGGCACGCCGAACACCACTTGCGCCACCTGCGGCGGCAGGCCGGCATCGAGCAAAGCCTGAAGCACGGCCAGCGCGCTGGCGGGCGATTCCTCGGCAGGTTTCAGGATCACGCTGCACCCCGCCGCAATCGGCGCGCCCAGCTTTCGCCCCGGATTGCCGATGGGGAAATTCCACGGCGCAAAAGCCGCCACCGGCCCCACCGGCTCATAGGTGACGGTCGAGCGCATGCCATCGGGGCGCGGCAGGGTGCGGCCATAGATGCGCCCCACTTCTCCTGCATAGAAATTGAACAGGCCCGCCACCATCATCACCTCGATGCGGGTTTCGGCCAAAGTCTTGCCCTGCTCTAAAGTGGCGGTGCGGGCGATCTCCTCCTGGCGCTGAACCATTAGGCCCGCCGCGCCCGCCAGCACGGCGGCGCGCTGCTGGGGCGTGGATTTGCGCCAGATGCGAAAGCCTTCATCCGCCACGGCCAGCGCGCGGTCGAGATCGGCAGCATCGGCCAGCGGCAATTGCCCGATCACCGCCCCGGTGGCGGGGTTCAGCACGGCATGGGTGCGGCGGTGGTCGATCCCCACCTTTTCGCCGCCGATCACCATGGAGAGTTCAGGATAAGTCATTGCGTTTCCTTGTCGAGCAAAGCCAGAGCGTCGGCATAGGGCCGGATCGCGCGGCTGATGATGTAGGCCGCAGGCGGGCTGAGCAAGGCCCCCGACAGCGCCAGCGCTTTCCACACATCGCCGTCATGGCCGAACACGTGGTCGGTGAAAAAGCCGATCAGGAAGGGGCCGAGAGCGCCCACGGCGGTGAACATCATCAGGTAAAGGCCCGTCACCTGCCCGCGCATCTGGTTGGGGGTAATTTCCTGAATGACCAGATTTTGCGGCACGGCCGAGGCAATGCCCAGCATTCCCGACAGCATCGAACAGGTCAGCGCCAACCAAGGATTGGGCATCATCGGCCCCAGAATGGCCAGCGGCGCGACCCCGCAAAAACAGATCGTGACGGCGCGGACATTGGCATCACGATAGCGCCGCGCCAGCAATTTGATCAGCATCGGCCCCAGCAGCAGCCCGGCAATCTGACCTGCCAGCATGAACATCGGCGCGCGCGTGGCGATCTCCACCTCGCTCCAGCCATAGGTGCGCTTGTAGAAAGGCACCATCCATGCGGGCGCCGCCATGGCATGAGCGGCCGAAAAGCCCAGCCCCAGAAACAGCGGGCCATAGACCGCCCGGCGGCGCCAGATTTCCGAAATCACGGCGCGGATCGGCAGCGGCTTGCCCCCCTCGATCACGCCCCGGCGCGGCGGTTCGGGCACCATCAGCAGCAGCACGCAGGCCACCACGCCCGGCAGCGCCAGCATCATCAGCACATATTTCCACCCATGGAGCGTCGTCCCCATGAAGGGGGTTTCGGGCAGGCTCATCGCCAGCGCCAGCAGCTTGCCCGCGATGACGAGACCGATCGTGCTGCCGCCGATAAAGCCCAGTTGCAGCACGGCGAAAGGCCAGCGCCGCTTTTCGGGCGGAAAGAAATCGGCCAGCATCGAGTAAGACCCCGGCGCATGCGCCCCGCCCCCTGCGCCCACCAGCATCCGGGTGAAGGCCAGAGCCATAAAGGTGCTGGTAAACCCGCCCGCCGCATTGAGCAGCGCGATCAGCAGCGCGCCGATGGCCAGCACATATTTGCGCGGAAAAATATCCGAGCAGCGCGACAGCGGCAGCATCACCACCATATAGAACACGACATTGACCGGCCCCTGCAGCAGGCCGATGGCGGTGTTCGACAGGCCGAACTCGGTTTTGATCTGTTCGATCAGCAGGCCAAAAGCCGCCGAATCGAAGAAGTTGAGAAACGTGGCAAAGATGATGACCGAAAGCGCAAACCATGCCGCCCCGGCGCTGGGCCACGGCTCGTCACGCGCGGCCACGGCAAGGTGATGGGCGGCGGCCTCTTGGGCATCCACGCCATGATTGAGTTCGGCGGCCATATCGGGCCCGCTCATAGAAACTGCCATATGCACCTCTCCCGTGCCTGCCCCCGATTGGCGAGGGGCGATTTCGCGCTGGATCTTTACAGCGCATGTTTTGTATGTGTTAGATACAATGCATAGCGAGCCGCTTGGCAAGCCCCAATCGGCATGGCCACGATAAAAAGATGGCGCGACGCGCGCGGGCGAGAGGATAAAGCCGATGATTGATTTTGCAGGACGCACCGCTTTTGTCACCGGCGGCGCGAATGGCGTGGGGCTGGGCCTGGTGCGCGCGCTGCTGGCGCGCGGGTGCCGGGTGGCCATCGCCGATATTCGTGAGGAATCCATCGCATCGGCACTGGCAACGCTGGACAATGCCGAGGTGATGGGCGTTCAGGTGGATGTTTCCAGCCGCGAGGCCATGGCGGCGGCGGCCGATGAGGTCGAGGCGCGCTTTGGTCCGGTCTCGCTGCTGTTCAACAATGCGGGCATCAACCTGTTCCAGACCATCGAGGATTCAAGCTGGTCGGACTGGGATTGGGTGATGGGGGTGAACCTGCATGGGGTCATCAATGGCGTGATGACCTTTGTGCCGCGCATGATTGCGGCGGGCCATGGCGGCTATATCGTCAACACCGCCAGCATGGCCGGATGGCTGGCCTCGGGCGCGCCGGGGATTTACAACACCACCAAATTCGCGGTGCGCGGCATGTCGGAGTCGCTGCGCTACAGTCTGGCCAAGCATGGCATCGGCGTGTCGATCCTGTGCCCCGGTCTGGTGAAAAGCTACATCTATGCCAGCGACGATGTGCGCCCCGCCGGATTGATGGAGGGGGCCAAGCCGGTCGACCATGCCGCCATCGAGAGGTTGGCAGGCGCGCATCAGGCCGGGATGGAACCGGATGTGATCGCCGAGCGGGTGATGCAGGGCATGGAGGACAACCAGACCTATATCTTCAGCCACCCCGAATTCCGCGAGGAAGTGGCCGAATTGTTCGAGGAATATCTGGCCGATTTCCGCGACTATCCGGAGGATCCGGGCTTTGAACAGCGCCTCGGCTTCGAGAAATTCCGGCGCGAGCGGTATAAGGAAGCGCGCGAGGCAGCGAGGAAAGCGACGTGATTCTGGCGCTCGACCATGTGAACATCATCACGGCGGATCTGGAAGGGTCCGCCCGCTTCTATGCGCAGGTCTTTGGGCTGGAGCGGCGCGATGGGCCGCCTCCCCTCACCCCGCAGACCGGGCAATGGATGTACGATGGCGCCGGGCGCGCGGTGATCCACCTCAACAGTCTGGACGCACCGCGCGCCTATGACCGCGATATTGCGCCGGGGCCGACGGGTGCGCTGCATCACGTGGCGTTGAGTTGTCAGGGCGATGAGGCAATGATCGCGCGGCTGGAGGCGGCGGGGCTGGATTATCAGCGCAATTTCGTCGCCGCCATCGGCCTGCGCCAGATCTTTGTGCGCGATCCCAATGAAGTGCTGTTTGAATTGAATTTCTTTGGCGATTAGGCTGGACGCAGGCAGGCGATTGCATCACCTTTTGCCCGATGCGCACCAACCTTGAATTCCGCTCGTCCACTCTGCTGGCCAATCCGCCCGAGGGTGAGCCGCAAGGTGAAGCCACCGCTCGCTTTCTGGCCGAGCGATTGCCCGCGCATGGGTTCGAGGTCGAAAAGGTCCATGCCGAGGACTGGGGCTGGCGGATCCAGATCCACAATGAGGCATTCCCATTGTGGATTGGTTGCGGATTTTATCCCGAATATCCCGATGGCGTCCTGTGCTTTATCGAACCGTCCAGGCCCTTCCTGCGCCGCTGGTTTCGCAAGATCCCCACGCAGGCAACGACCGAAAAACTGGCCGACGCGCTCGAACGAATCGTGGCTAACAGCGGACTGGCGCAGGGCCTGCGCTGGTGGAGCGAGGAAGAAAACGCGCGGGGCTAGGCCCCCAGCAGGATCTTCACCACCTGCTCGCGCTGACCATTCATCACGTCATGGCCGCAATCGGCCTCGTGATATTCCCATGCGGCATCGTCCTTGATCCGCGCGGCGAATTTCGGGAAAGGCGAAGGCTTCCAGCCAGTGGCCAGCACATAGATGCGCCGCGCGATCTTGGCCTCCTCGCCGGTAAAACGCACGCCTTCCAGCAGGGTCAGCAGAGGGTGACGCGAGAGCTTGCGGCCCATCTCGCCAATGATCGGCGCAACAAGGCCGGGGGTGAATTTCTGCGTGTCGATATAGTGGCGATGCTCATACTCGCTGGTGATGTCCCACAGCGACTGGCCATCCTCGGGCAGAAAAGCATCGAGATAGACAATCGTCTCGATTCGAGCGCCCAGCCGCGTGGCCGTGCCCGTAATCACCATGCCGCCATAGGAATGGCCCACCAACACGAAACGGTCGAAACCGGCCTCCTCCACCGCCGCGCAGACATCGCTGACGTGATCGGAGAGCGTGATGCCAGGGTGCAGTTCCTCGCGCCGCTCGCCAAGCCCGCTCAGCTCCACCACCACGGCCCGGTGGCCCGCCGCGCGCAGATCCTCGGCCAGCCCCTGATGCGACCAACCGCCGGCCCATGCGCCATGCACCAGAACATAGTCGGTCATCGTTTCAGGGCCTCTCTGATTTTTTATAAAAGGATAGATGCGAGGGTCTAGACCCTCGCGCTCCCGTTGCTGTCTTTGGCGCGCAAAGGGTTCGACCAAGGCGCAACGGACGCAGCGTTTCAAAATTAAAGCCTGCGGCGCTTATGGCGCAAGTCCGCCGCGCCGCAGGCTTTTAATTATTGGCACCCCCGAACGAACAACCCGCAACCCCATCATGGGATTGCAAAGGGACGAGTCCCTTTGCCCGCCGGAGGCACCAAAAGCCCGAAATCAGGCCGTCACGCCCGTGCGCCAGCCTTCGGCATAGTTTTCACGCGCCACGCGGCTGTAAGGCACCGGCGAGACGATGCAACGCACAGCCAGTTGCTTGTGGGGTTCGACGGTGGTCTTGCGGGTGCCGCCGTTTTCCTCGCCCCAGATCACATGCAGCTCGGTGCCGACGGGGATGGCCGGGTCGATGGTGGCCAGCGAGAGCGCCTGCTTTTCATTGTACGAGAAGCCGGTGAACATCGAGAGGCCCACGGTCTTGCCATCGGCATCGACCACGCGGTCGTAGTTCGACGAGGCATAGTTGGCCAGCGGCACGTCGAAGAACTTGTAGGCTTCGCCGTCCGGGTTGAACATCGAGGCCATGATCTTGGCCATGTCTTCCGGATGCCAGGCCAGCGTCACCTTCTTGCGCTGCTCGGCGGGGTTCAGCTTTTCCAGAGCTTCGCGGCCGTGGAATTCGTGGTCGAACTTCACGAACGAGCCATAGCCCAGTTCCCACGGGTTGAGGTAATAATCCTCGATGTTGTCCGAAACGAACGAACCGCCGATCGAGCCGGTGGCTTCATACGAATCGGCACCCAGCCATTCGCGGAAGCCCTTCATCTTTTCGCCGGTGTAGATCGCGGGCAGCGGCGAGGGAATCCAGCCCGATTCCAGCGTGTTGGACGGATAGGCGCGGCTGCCGCAAGCGATCAGGCCGAATTCCTTGCCCGCTTCGAGGATGGCGGCGCGGATTTCTTCCTGCTCGGCATAGGGGCCCCAGATTTCGAGACCCGGCGCGCCCGACATGCCGTGGCGCAGCGTGCGCACGGTCTTGCCCGCGATGTTCATCGTGGACATGTTGAAGAACTTGAGCTGTTCGAGCGGACCGCCATGCAGCTTTTCGATCACGGCCCATGCGTTGGGGCCCTGGATCTGGAAGCGCCATTCCTTGCGGCTGACGGGCTTGCCCATCGGGCGCATCGGCGAACGGTCGTCCAGCTCGATTTCGCAGTCATAGCCGCCGGTCGCGGCGTGATAGCGCAGCCAGTTCGAGGCGGGCGCGCGGCCGACATAGGTGAAGCTTTCCTCTTCTTCCCAGAAGATGATGCCGTCGCCGATCACATGGCCATAGGGCGTGGTCGGAACGTACTGCTTCGCCTTGTTGACAGTCCAGCCCTTCGAACTGTTGATCATCGTGTCGGACAGCAGCTTGTGCGCGTCCTTGCCACGGATATAGAGGTTCACCATGTGGTGCGACTGATCGAACAGCACGGCGCTATGCTGCCATGCCCACTGTTCAGAGCGCCAGTTGGAAAATTCGGGCGCCACGACCGGATAGACATAAGCGCCAAGCTGCGAATTGCGCAGCATTTCAACGATGTTGTCGGTGCCAGCCAGCACCTGTTCAAGATTTTGAGCGGCCATGGTGGTTCCTCTCTCCTCAAAGGTTTGTTTGCTCTTGCCCCTTTGGCATAGCAAATTTTGTAAGCTACACAAACTAAATTCTATGAGCGCAATTGATCCGCGTGCCCTTTGCTCAGGTTCGAAACGATCAGCCTATCGGGCGCCCATCAACGCGCATGGCCCGTCCATGTGCGCAGACCCGGCGCGGTGCGATCCTCGCCCGCCAAGGCGCGGGCCACCGCCGGGCGCGCCGTCATCCGGTCGCGCCATTCGACCAACCGGGGACAGCGCCGAGCGATCTCCATATCGGGGAACATGCGCTCGACCATCATCCCGCAATGGCTGTAGAAATTGATATCGGCCAGCGTATAGGCATCGCCCGCCAGCCATGCCGTTTCGCCCAACTGGCGCTCGACCTTGTCCACCGCATATTCGATCTTGGCGGTCGCATGGGCCAGATCGCCTTCCGAAAATCCGCTGCGCGCGGTGGCCCATTTCTTGCGCTGATCGGGCAGCGGAATGCTTTCGAGCAGCTTTTCAAATTCGCCCGATTCGATGTTGCGCGCGATGATCCCCACCATCCGGTGCCAGCCATGCATCGAGACGAAATTCATCACATGCTCGTCGACGAACTTGTTCCAATAACGCATCCGTGCCGCGCCCACCGGATCGCGCGGGCGCAAGGGGCCGCTGTCGGGCTGATCCTCGGGAAAGGCGTCTTCAAGATATTCGTTGATGACCGTGGTGTGGGTGATGATCGCGCCGTCATGATCCAGCACCGGCACTTGGCCCTCGGGGTTGATGGCGGTGAACCACGACTGGTGCTGCTCGAACTTGTGCAGATCGACATAGACGCTTTCCCAGTCCAGCCCCTTTTCGATCAGGGGGATCATGGATTTCAGGGAATTGGCCGCCGGTTCGGCATGGTAATATTTCAACGCCATCGCTCTCTCCTTCTCCGGCGTCCTGCCTTCAGACCAAGCCCAAAAGCCGCGCCGCATTGTCCTTCATGATGCCGGGCAGAATCTCCTCGCGGAAACCCACGCCGCGCGCCGCATCCAGCCACTTGTCCGGGTGGATCAGCGGAAAATCGCTGCCGAACAGCATCTTTTTGCGCAGTTGCGTGTTGGCATACTGGATGATCTGGGGCGCGAAATATTTGGGGCTCCAGCCCGACAGGTCGATGTAAACATTGGTTTTATGCAGAGCCATCGACAAGCTTTCATCCACCCAGGGCCACGACGGATGGGCTAGAATGATCTTCATGTCGGGAAAATCCACCGCCACATCATCGACCAGCATCGGCTGACCATATTTCAGCCGCACGCCGCCGCCGCCGCGCATCCCCGTGCCCATGCCCGAATGGCCGGTGTGGAAAATCGCGGGCAGCTTGTAGTGGTTGATGATCTCATAGATCGGATAGCCGACCTGATCGCCGGGATTGCAGCCCTGCATGATATGGTGGAATTTGAAACCCTTGACGCCGCAATTCTCGACCAGATCGCGCGCCTCACGTGCGCCCATCTTGCCCTTGTGCGGGTCGATGCTGGCAAAGGGGATGCAGATGTCATCATGTTTCGCCGCAAATTCGGCGATCTCGAAATTGGAAACCCGCTTGGCGCCGATATGGCTCTCGCAATCCACCGTGAACAGGCAGAAGGCAATCTGCGCCTCGCGGTAAAGCTCGACGATTTCGGGCATCTTGGGCCGTTCGCGCGAGGCCTTGAAATAGGCGCTGGCCGCATCGAAAAACTGGCCCATCACCGGGTCTTCCGGATCGTGGCACGACACCTCGGCATGGACATGAACATCAATGGCGCGGATTTTTGTAAGGTCGATGGGCATGATTTGATGTCCAAGTTTTAAGGGAAGAATGCGGGGGTCTGGCCCCTGCCGCTCCCGTTACTGTCTTTGTTGCGTCAAGGGTTTGGCGTTGGGGATCGGACGCGGTGTTGCACAGTTAAAGCCTGCGACGCTTTTGACGCTACTTCACCGCGCCGCAGGCTTTACAAACCATGGGCATCACGCCCCCCAGCAGACCAAGCACAACCCCATAATGGGATTGCAAAGGGGCCAAGTCCCTTTGCCCGCCGGAGGCACCCAAACCCTTAAAGCTTCACAATCACCGACTTGGTTTCGAGATAGGCCTCGATCCCCGCCCGGCCCTGCTCCCGTCCGATGCCGCTTTCCTTGTATCCGCCAAAGGGCAGCGCCACGTCGATCATCGCATGGCAATTGGCCCACACGGTCCCGGCCTTGATCCTGCTGGCCAGCTTGTGCAGCGTCGAGGCGTCCTTGGTCCACACGCTGGCGGCAAGGCCGAACTGGGTGTTGTTGGCTTCCTTGACCACCTCGTCGAGGTCGTCGAAACGCTGAGCCACGACAACCGGGCCAAAGATTTCCTCGCGCACCACGCTCATCTGCGGGTTCACATTCACCAGCATCGTGGGGTTGACGTAATAGCCATCCGCACTGGGCGCATCGCCGCCCATAGCGACGCTGGCGCCATCGCGCTTGCCCGCCTCAATGTATCCCATCACGCGGTCGAACTGTTCCTGCGAAACCAGCGGCCCCATATGCGCGGAAGGGTCCAGCGAAGGGCGCGGGGCCCAGAAAGGCGCAGTATTTGCAATGCCTTCAACCACCTGATCGAACACCGATTTATGCGCGTAAAGCCGCGAACCGGCCACGCAAACCTGCCCCGAATTGAAGAAGATCGCGCCCGCCGCCCCCGGCGCCGCCTCGGCCACATCCACGTCGGGCATCACCACCACCGGCGATTTCCCGCCAAGCTCCAGCGTCACATGCTTGAGCGTATCGGTGGCGTTCTTGTTGATCAGCTTGCCGATTTCGGTCGAGCCGGTGAAGGCCACCTTGTCCACATCGGGGTGCTTGACGAGCCGGTCGCCCGAAACATGGCCATAGCCGGTGATGACATTGACCACGCCCGCCGGAATGCCGCTTTCCGCAATCAGATCGGCCAGCCGCAGCGCGGTCAGCGAGGTCTGCTCGGCAGGCTTGAGGATGATCGTGCAGCCCGCCGCCAGCGCCGGACCGATCTTCAAACACGCCATCAGCAGCGGAAAGTTCCACGGTACGATCTGGGCGCAGACGCCCACCGGCTCCTTGACCGTATAGGTGAAGAAGGCACCCGTGGGCAGCGTATAGGGCGGCGTGGTTTCCCCACCTACCTTGGCGGCAAACCCGGCCATATAGCGGATGTGGCTGACCGCGCCGGGCACGTCGATGGCGCCCGCCATGGTCTTGGGCTTGCCATTGTCGATGGCTTCCAACTCGGCAAATTCCTCGGCATGGGCCTCGATCAGATCGGCCAGCCGCAGCATGATCTTTTCGCGCGCGATGGGCGCCAGACCGCTCCACCGGCCATCGTCAAAGGCGGCGCGCGCGGCGGCCACGGCCCGGTCGGTATCGGCCAGGCTGGCGTCTACGATCTGGCTGACGACCTTGCCCGAGGAAGGGTCCTCGACATCGATCAGCCCGCCATGGCTGGAGGCCACCCATTCGCCATTGATGAACAGGGCGGGCTTGCGCGACAGGGACTTTTGCGCCGCCGCCGAATAGGCATGCTGCTGATAGGAAACAGTGGTCATATCATTCATGGCCTTGATCCTCTCTCTCTCCTGCACGGTTCGCCCGCGCTATTTTTAATGTATCATTCCATAGCAATCTGCCAAGCCGGGCGCGAGACGGCCCATCGCGTTTATGTCTCGCGCCCTCTGTTTTTCAGGCCCCCTATTTCTCGCCCAGAGCCTTGTCCTCATGCGCGCGAGCGATGACGTAATGGCGGATCGCGTCAATATCCTCACGGCTGAGCTGCGCCGACCAGCCGATCATGCCATTGGCCTTGAGCGCGCCGTCATGCACGATGGCCTGCCACGTCTCCGGGCTGCCCAGCGCCGCGCTGTGGCGCAGGTCGGGCACCACGCCGCCGCCGATGGCCGCATCGCCATGACACACGCCGCAGAAACGGCCGAACGTATTGGCGCCCTTGGCCACCACTTCCTTGCTCGCGGTCTGGGCCGGAGGGTCGAGCGGGCCGAAATTGGGGTCGGGCTTGGCGGGCAATTGCGCCTTGCCGCCCAGTTTGAACACCAGCAGGCGGCTGATATTGCGCACCGGCCCCGATTTCCACGCCAGCGCCCCTGTGGCCAGCGGCCAGATCCCGCCCCAGCCCGCCATGACGGCGACATATTGCTGCCCCTTGACGGTAAAGGTGACAGGCGCGGCGATGACGCCGGTCTGCGCGTCAAACGACCACAGCTTCTTGCCATCGAGCGAGGAATAGGCGACGAAATCACCCTTGGCCGTGCCTTGGAACAACAGATCGCCCGCCGTGGCCAGCAAGCCGCCGTTCGATGGGCCGGGATAATCCACGCGCCACTTCTCGGTCTGGGTCACCGGATCCCACGCGATCAGCGCGCCCTTGGTGGCCGCCTTGGCCGCCTCGCGCACGTCATTGTTGGCGGGCATTGCGGCAGCGCCCTGGTTCAACCCGTTGTTGAAACCATATTTGGCCGCTTTCCACTTCTCATCAGGCACATAGGGGAAGGCCGCGATATTGGCCGGGATGAACATCAGCTTTTGCCGGGGATCATAGGCCATCGGTTGCCAACTATGCGCCCCGCCCGCGCCGGGCATCGAGACGAAGGGCTTGCCGGTCTTGTCAAACCGCGCCTGGGGATTTTCGATCGGGCGGCCGGTCTTGGGGTCGAGGCCCGTGGCCCAGTTTACCGGCACGAAATTCTTGCCCTTGATGAACTGCCCGGTCTGGCGGTCCACCACATAGAAGAAGCCGTTCTTGGGCGCGTGCATCAGCACTTTGCGCATCCGTCCGTCGATCATCAGATCGGCCAGAACGATATGCTGGCTGGCGGTGAAATCCCATGTTTCACCCGGCGTTTCCTGGAAATGCCAGACATATTGGCCGGTCTTGGGCCGCACCGCGACGATGGAGGACAGATAGAGATTGTCCCCGCCGCCCGGCGAGCGATAGGACTGGTTCCAGGGCGAACCATTGCCCACGCCGATATAGAGCAGGTCGAGCGCCGGG
This sequence comes from Novosphingobium sp. SG707, assembly GCF_012275515.1. Classification (GTDB taxonomy): domain Bacteria; phylum Pseudomonadota; class Alphaproteobacteria; order Sphingomonadales; family Sphingomonadaceae; genus Novosphingobium. The sequence continues at coordinate 47,483 of NZ_JAAZQL010000008.1, read as the reverse complement.
TCATAGGCCATCGAATCCCAGACGGTACCGCCGCCGCCCAGCTTCCACCACTCGCCTTTCCAGGTCGCCTCGGCGCGCTGGAGATATTCGGCCTTGTTCTTGCCCGGCTGATCCGGGACAGTGTAGAATTTCCAGAGCTGCTTGCCGGTGTTGACGTCATAGCCCGCAACATAGCCGCGCACGCCCATTTCCGCGCCGCCATTGCCGATGATGACCACACCGTTCACCACGCGCGGGGCGCCGGTGATCGTATAGGGCTTGGTACGATCCACCGTCACGGTCGACCACAGCAGGCGCCCGGTGGTGCGGTCCAGCGCGATCAGGCGCCCGTCCAGCGTGCCGTAGAACAGCTTGTCGCCCCATGCGCCCATGCCGCGATTGACCACGTCACAGCAAGCCTTGACCGCCGTTTCGCCCGGCACCTTCGGGTCATATTCCCAGATCAGCTTGCCGGTCAGCGCATCATAGGCCTTGGCCTTGGACCAGGCCGTGGTGGTATAGATCACCCCGTCGATCACCAGCGGCGTGGCTTCCTGCCCGCGCGTGGTGTCAAGGTCGGCATACCATGCCAGCCCAAGCTGGTTCACATTGTCCTTGTTGATCTGGGTCAGCGGGCTGAAGCGCTGTTCGTCATAGGTGCGGCCATGGCTGAGCCAGTTGTCGCCCTTGTCTGCGGATGCGGCAATGGCGGCGGCATTGACGGCCAGCCTGACCTTTCCGGCGCCCGTCGCGCCGCCGGCATAAGCCAGCACAGCGGCCCCGGCCAGCAGACCACCCAACCACAAGGCGCTTTTCGCCCCTGACTTTGCTTGCGCTTGCATAACCTCTCCTTCGGCGCCGACATTCTTCGGCGTCTCGACTGTATGCAATGCTTACGGTTTTTGGAGAGGTGGTCAAGGGGGAGAAAAGGTAACAATTGAAAGCAATGACCCCGCCATCCTGCCCCGCCGACGATGGCGGGTCAAGAGGACGGGGTTTACGCCAGAGGCTTGATTTCAGGCCGGTTCCATCAGCATGGTGGCCGCCGCCGTGTTCGAAATCGGGATGTGGTAATTGCGGTGAATCTCCTGAACCGGAGCTTGGCCCAAGGCCCCGCGCGCCGCGATCCAGTTGAGCACTTCGACGCCCTGCGTACCGGCCTTGCGCACCATCTCGTGGATCGAATCCGTGGTCAGCGCGGCGGGATCGACCGAAAGATTGTCCATGCAGAATGTGTCATAATCGCGGTTGATGAAACCGGCTCGCTCGCCGTCCAACTGGTGCGACAGGCCGCCCGTGCCGATGATGACGATCCGCTCGTCGCCCGTCCAACTCTGCAGCGCCTTGTTCACCGCCTGACCCAGCGCCAGACAACGCTTGGCCGAGGGCAGCGGGTGCTGCACCGTGTTGATGGCAAAGGGCACGATCTTGACCGGCCATGCCTCAACATCGGGCCATGCCAGTTCAAAGGGAATCGAGAGCGCATGGTCCACCAGCATCTTCTGACAGGTGGTGATGTCGAACTCATCCTCAACCAAGCTGTTGATGATATGCCAGCTCAGCTCGGTATGCCCGGCAAAAGGCTTGTAGAGCGGCAGGCCCCAGCCCTCGTCCGCATTGTGATATTCGGCCGCCGCGCCCACGGCAAAGGTGGGCATCTTGTCGAGGAAGAAGTTGAGGCCATGGTCATTGTTGAACACAATGGCCACATCGGGCTTCACCTGCGCCAGCCATTCGTGAACCTTGTGGAACCCGTCGAAAAAGGGCTTCCAATAGGGTTCCTGTTGCAGCCCCTTGTGGATCGCGCCGCCGATGGCGGGCACATGGCTGGTGAAATAAGCGCCTACGATTTCAGCCATGGACCTTCTCCTTCCCGATCATGGCGCCATGCGCCTCGTCATATGTCCGACCCGCGCCCTGCGCCAGCAGCATCGCCTTGAAATCATCGACCGAAACCCCGGTCTGCATCGAGCCGACATCCTGCACATTCAGGCCGAAAATCCCGGCCAGCTTGGCAAGGTAATAGATGTTGCCGCCCGCCGCGATCATGCCCAGCACGCTGCGCTCGGCCACGGCTTTGCGCTGCTCGGGCGTGAGGTGGAATTTGGCGCAATAGGCTTCCTCATCATCAAGGAAGGCCTGACGATTGGCGGCGTTGTTAAAGGAATAGCACATGGCGTTGAGCTCAAAGCCCTTGGCCGCAGCATCGCCATCGAACAGATGGGTGCCCGGAATCGGCTCGCTCACATTTTGCGGTCCAGACATAGTGGCCTCTCCAGATCATGCAGCCCGCCATCCGCGATGGCCGGCCTGACCTTCGTGTGCATCACTTACAATTGACCGCCCCTCTTTGATCCCGATCAAGCGGGGGCCCTGGCGGCGGCCCCTCGCGCATTGAGATGCAGCGCGAGTCATAAATTTAGGCGAATTCCCGACTCCATCTCCCTTTCGTCCCACCGATGAAATTAACCTGGCGCGGCGCATCGTCTCATTCCGGCACAGGGGGGAAATGGCCATGGTTACCGCGCTTCCTGCGTGGCCTCTTTCACGAGATAGGAGAGGCTACCCAAGGAGGAATCGATGCAACCGGCCCTTTTGATGCTGATCCTGACCAGCGTGGCCATGTCGGCTATCGCGCAATTGCTGCTCAAAATGGGCGTGGGGTCGGTGCGCGCGAATGGCGCGGGCGCGGGGCTGGCCTTCGTGCAATCGCCATGGGTGATCGCGGGCTTCGGGCTTTATGGGCTTGGGGCGATCCTGTGGCTCTATGTGCTGGCCCGCCTGCCGCTCAGCGCGGCCTATCCCTTTGTCGGCCTCGGCTTCATCCTGACCATGGCGCTGGGCGTGCTGGCGCTGGGCGAGAGCCTGAGCCCGATCCGCATCGCAGGCACCTTGCTGATCGCGCTGGGCTGCGTCTGCGTTTCAAGGAGCATCGCGTAATGGCCGCCACCCCCGCCCCGGCGCGCGCGCCGGCGCTGTCGATCAATTCACTGCTGCTGCTGGCGGTCACGATCCGTCTGGCCGCGCATTTCGCCCTGCCCCAGCCGCTGCAGAGCGATGGGCTGGCCTATTTCACCCTGGCCCAGACCATGGCCGATGGCGAATGGCCGGTCGACAATCTGGGGCAACATGCCTTCTATTCCATCGGCTATCCGCTGGTCCTTGCGCCCTTCTTCGCGCTGCTGGGGGCTTCGGCGGGGGTGGCCTTTGGGGTCAATCTGGCGCTGGCTTTGGCCACGGGCGGGCTGATCGTGCTGCTGGCGCGTGAGGCGGGCTTGGGCGATCTGGGGCGCAAGCTGGCGCTGCTGGGCTATGCGCTGTGGCTGCCGGGGATCTGGAACTGCACGATGCTGGCGCGGGAAAATCTCTCGACGCCGCTGCTGGTGGCGGTGGTGTGGCTGGCCCTGCGCCTGCTGCGCTCGCCCTCCAGCCTCGGGCTGGCGGCAGTCACGGGCGCGGTCTGGGGCGCGGCCATGCTGGCGGGCACATCGGCCCTGCCGCTGATTGCCGCGCCTTTGCTGGCGCTGGTACTGGGCGGGCCGGTGCGGCGCGCGGTGGCCCCGGCGCTGGCGATGGGCATGGGGGCCGCGCTGGTGCTGGCCCCATGGGCGATGGCCACGCAGGCCATGCTGGGCCGCCCCACGCTCTCCACCAACACCGGCTTCAACCTCTATATCGGCAATAATCCCGCGGCCACCGGGCGCTTCGTCTCGATCGCGGCCACGCCCATCGGCCCGCAATGGCACGCCTTGCGCGAAAACCTTGGCGAGGCGGGCGCCAGCGCCGCGCTGGGCGCGATGGCGCGCGACTGGATGGCGCATAACCCCGCCGAAGTGGCCCGCCTTGCCGCCGTCAAGCTGGCCGCTTTCTGGGCGCCCAATCTGCCCGATTCGAATGATTTCGCGCTTTCGCCTGCCGTCACCTATGTCCGCCTGTTCGAGGTCGTCCAATATCTGCTGTTCCTCACGCTGGCAGGGCTGTGCCTGCTGCTGCCGGGCATCGGGCGGCCGCGCCAGATCGTGGTGATGGGCGCCATCACCGGTTTCTGGGCGCTCCACGGCGTCGCCTATATCATCGACCGCTATCGCGATCCCGTCATGCCCTTGCTGATCGTGATGGCGTCGGCGGCGCTGACCGAAATCGTCACCAACCGTCTGGCCCGCAGGGAGAGCCCCCATGCTGCATGAACGCATCACCGATGACACTGTTCTGGTGGTCGATCTGGACCGCACGCTGATTTCGGGCGATGTGGCGATGGAAGCCTGTGTGACCGAAGCCAAGCGCGGCTTCGTGGCCCTGTTCGTCCTGCTCTGGACGATGATCTGGGGGCGGGCGCGGCTAAAGACCCTGCTGGCCCGGCGCGCACCGGTTAATCCGGCCTTGCTCAACTATCGGCCAGAGGTGCTCGAACTGATCGCCCATGCCCGCCGCCAGCGCCGCCGCGTAGTGCTGGCCAGCGCGGCCCATTGGCGCAACGCCCGCCGCGTGGCCGCCCATCTGGGCCTGTTCGACGAGGTGATCGCCAGCGGCGCCCGCCGCAACGCCAAGGGCGGCGCGAAACTGACCGCGATCCGCGAAGCCTTGGGCCAGCAAACTTTCGATTACGTCGGCGATTGCGGGGCCGACCGCCGCATCTGGCGCGAGGCGCGCGTGGCCTATACCGTCGAGGCACCCACCGGCGTACGCCACGAAGAACGCCTCGCCCCGGCGCGCAGCCGGTTGCGCGCGCTGGTAAAGGCCGCCCGCCCGCACCAATGGGCCAAGAACGCGCTGGTCTTTGTGCCGCTGGCCTCCTCGGGCCTGCTGGCCAATCCCCGTGCCATCGCCCAATCCTGCCTCGCCTTTGCCGCGATGAGCCTGATTGCCTCCTCGGTCTATCTGCTCAACGACCTGCTCGATATCGAAAGCGACCGCGCGCATCCGAAAAAGCGCCGTCGTCCGCTGGCCAGCGGCGCCCTGCCCATCCCGCAGGCGCTGCTGGCCTGCATCGCCTTTGCGGGCGCGGGTCTGGCGCTGGCGTGGCAATTGGGCCTGCCCAGCTTTTCGGCCATGGCGACCTATTTCGCGCTGACGCTGGCCTATTCGATGCGGCTGAAGGCGGCGATGATCGCCGATGTGCTTACGCTCGCCTGCCTTTATACGATCCGCATCATCGCGGGCGCGGCGGCGATTGCGGTGCCGGTGTCGTCATGGCTGCTGCTCTTTTCGGTCTTCTTCTTTCTCAGCCTCGGCTACCTGAAGCGCTATGTCGAATTGCGCAGCAGCGCGCGCGAGCCCGACGAATTGCTCTCCGGGCGGGGCTACACCCGCTCCGACACCGAAATCGTCGCGATCAGCGGGCTGGCGGCGGGCATGGTTTCGATCCTGGTCATGGTGCTGTTTGCAGAGGCGATGGGCAAGACCGGCGCCTATGCCACGCCGCAATTGCTCTGGCTGCTGCCTCTGCCGCTGCTCTACTGGCTCAACCGCATCTGGATGATGGGCCGCCGGGGCCAAGTGGACAGCGATCCGGTCGCCTTTGCCATCACCGACGCCAAGAGCATTGCCGTGGGCGCGACGCTGGGGGGCATTCTGGTAGTCGCAAAATTCGCCGCCATCGGCCATTGGTTGCCGCAATTGGGCATTGCGTGAAACGCACTCTGGAATTGGCGTGAAACGCTCTCTGGAATTGGCGTGATTTGGTGGGGGCGGCTTGAGGGTCGCCCCGTCCCTCGCTAGATTGCCGCCATGGCACGCTTCTTTGCCCGCCCCGGGCCAACCCGCAGTTTCCGTTTCCGCCTCGGCTGGTATCTGGCCATGGCCATCCTCTGGTTTGTCGGCCTCTCGGTAGGCATCACGCTGCTCTATCGCGTGGTGCCGCCGCCCGTCACACTGACCATGCTGTTTGACCGCAACGGGTTCAGCAAATCATGGACGCCCCTCTCACGCATCGACCGCAAAATGGTGGACGCGGTCATCGCGGGCGAGGATTCGCGTTTTTGCGTCCATCACGGCTTTGACGGTGCAGGGATCGAATATGCGCTGGAACGCAACCTGGCGGGCGACGGCAGCAAATTGCGCGGCGGATCGACCATCAGCCAGCAGACCGCCAAAAACACCTTCCTTTGGCAGGGCAGCGGCATCACCCGCTATATCCGCAAAGGGCTGGAGGCATGGTTCACCGTGCTGATCGAAACCTTCTGGCCCAAGCGGCGGATCATGGAGATTTACCTCAATGTGGCGGAAACCGGCATCGGCACCTATGGCGTCGAGGCAGGCGCCCAGCGCTATTTCCACCACTCCGCCGCCAACCTGACCCAGATCGAGGCCGCCCGTATCGCGGCTGCCCTGCCCAGCCCGAAAAAGCGCGCCGTGGTGGGCGCCACCGGCTTTACTCGCCGTCATGGCAACACCATCGCCAAGCGGTCCGGCGTGGTGCGGCGCAATGATCAGGACGATTGCATTTATCAGTGAAGGTCGGGTGCCTCCGGCGGGCAAAGGGCGGGGGCCCTTTGCAATCCCGATACTGTTAGGATCGGGGATTAGGTTCAGCCAAGGTGCATGGACGCAGCGGTGGAATTTAAAAGCCTGCGGCGCCTTTCAGCTAGACCTATCCGCGCCGCAGGCTCTTTTAACCGCCGCCCACCACACTGCGTTGCGAATGGCGTGCAACCCCAATAACGGGATTGCAAAGGGCCCCGCCCTTTGCCCGCCGGAGGCATAAAACCTCACATCAACCCCAAACAAAAAGGGCGCCCCACGCGGGAGCGCCCTCTCCGTTTTCCAAGGCCGGTTAAGGCTTAGAACGCCACGCTGAGCGTACCCACGACGGTGCGCGGGGTCGCCAGATAGACGGTCGGGATGGTGGTCGCACCAATCGGCGTCGACGAACTGGTGAAGCCGCCGATGTAGAATTGGTTGAACAGGTTGGTGACGTTGAGCTGGATGAAGCTCTTGTCCGACTTCAGGCCGGCGATCGCCAGCTTCATGCGGGCCGACAGATCGACAGTGGTGTAGGCGGGCAGCGAGGCCGGGTTCACCTGAACATTCGAGCTGTTGTAAACCGGCAGGTTTTCAGAGTTGATATAGCGCTTGCCGTTGTTCTTGACCGAAACGGCCAGATCGAACGGGTCAAAATTGGCTTCGACGCGCGCACCGGCCGTATAGATCGGCACGCCCGATTCGCGCTTGCCTGCGGTGGTGTAATAGGTGTTCGTGCCATCGCTGCGCAGGATGGTATTGCCGTTGACAACCGTGTTCGTCGCGCCCTTGCCCGCCAGGATGTCGGCCAGAATGCGCGACTTGTTGTACGAGCCGAAAGCATAGATCGAGAAGTGTTCGTCAACCTTCCAGGTCATCGTGGCGTCGAAGCCATACTTCTCCACCTTGCCCAGGTTGGTGTAGAGCGAGGTCTGGGTGTCCTGGTTATAGATCTGCGAGATCTTGTCGTAGAACATCGTGTACCACGCGCCCAACGAAGCGCTCAGACGACCCGCGCGCATACGCAGACCCACGTCGAAATTGTCCGAGGTTTCCGCCTTGGGGCTGCCGTAGGACGAGGTCACCGGATAGAAGAACGCATTATACAGCGTGTCCGTGCCGGGAACCTGAAGGCCCTTCGAATAGTTGGCATAGAGCGAAGCGCCCTGCGCCAGCGCGACGGTGAAGCCGACGTTGGGCAGAACCTTGTTATAGTTGTAGTTGCGCTGCTGGGGCGCGCCATAGGTCGGGTTCGCGACGGCATAGGCGGCCTGATCCTGCGGGCTGGGGCAATCATAGCCGCCCGTGCCGTTGGTGGCGAAGCAGAACGTAGTCAGGTTACGTTTGAAGAAAGGCGCACGGACACCGGCCAGAACATCGAGCTTACCGTCGAAGAACTTGCCGTTATATTCGCCCGAAACCTGATGCAGGATCGCATAGGACATCCGGTTGCGCTTTTCGATCGCATTGCCATACTTGTCCGTGATCGCCAGATCGATCGGGAAGTAGGTGGCATAATAGCCGGTCTGCGAATTCAGGAAGGTGATTTCGCCGGTCTGCTTGTGGCGACCGCGGTCATAGGAATAACCGATGCGCAGCGTGTTGTTCGGGTTGATCTTCCAACGCAGCGAGGTCAGCAAGCCGATACGATTGGTTTCGGTTTCGCTGGCATTGCCCATCAGGATGCTGCTGCTGATCACGCCGTCGCCGTTCACATCGCGGCCCGAATAATAGTTGCCGCCCACGAGGCCGACCATGCCGTTGGGGCCCGAGGCTTCGTTCAGCTTGCCCACGCCGCCGCCATTGGCCTTGGTGTACTGGAAGCTGGGGTCAACGGTCAGCGTCAGGTTGTCAGCCAGCGTGAAACGGCCGTTCATGCGCAGGTTGGCCGTGCGCGAGGGATTGAAGCGGCATTCGAACGCGCCATAGCCGGTGTTCGAAGCCGACGAGCTGGTCGTGTCGGCGCAGTTGATCGTGTATTGCGCTTCGTCCCAGTTGTAGGGCGTGCGGCCGCTGCTCGACGAGTTGACCGGACGGCTCGCCGAATTTTGGGTGTAGAGCGACATCGAAGGCGCAAAATTGTTGCGGTTGAAGTTGAAGTGACCGGCAACCGAGATGAAGTCGCCATTGTCGCCCAGCGGCTGCTTCACCTTGAAGTTGAGCTGCTGCTTGGCCACCTGGCCGCCGGTGTTGGGCAGGAAGCGGTTCGAGGCCACCGAAGCGGCAAACCAGGCCTTCAGGCCCGAATTGGTGATGTTGCCGGTATCAACCGAGATGAAACCGCGCTTGTAGCTGAGGTCACCGGCCGAACCCACGGCCATCACCTGCGCCTTTTCCAGCGGATCGCGCGAACGATAGTTGACCGTCGAACCCGAAGCTGCGGCCGTCGGGCTGTCCACGTCGGTCGAACCCAGGTTCACATTGACCTGCTCGATCAGTTCGGCGTCAAGCTGCTGGTTCGAATAGAGCGCATAGTTGCCGGTATCGTTGAGCGGCATACCATCGAAGGTCTGCGAAATACGGGTATTGTCGAAGCCGCGGATGAACATCGCGCCGCCCGACGAACCGAACGGGTCGGCATTGTAGAACGACACGCCCGGCACCATGTTGATCACTTCATTGATCGACTGGCCCGGCGTGCTCTTGGAGATGAAGGTCTGGTCCAGAACCTGCTTGGCCTTGGGCGTGGCGGGAATATCAACGCCATTGATCGCCTTGGCCTTGGTGCCGGTCACAACGATGGTGTTTTCGAAATCGACCGCGCCGGTCGACTGAGCGAAAGCGGGCGATGCAACCGCTGCTGCAATCGCGAATGAACTGAAGGCCAGAGCCGAATTTTTAATAATGCGCATGCTGAATGCCCCTGCATGACAATTTTGTGTCAAAATCGCCGAAATGCCCCCGTCCGAGCGACGAAAATCATTCGGATGCAAAACACCTAACGATGTTTGAGAGGCTTCTAAACAGCGGTTTGTGACGCAATTTTGACACGGGACGGCGCGCGCGACAGGCTGATGCCGCAAAAGGCAAGATTGTTTCTCGCCTAATTGACATTGATGTAACTTTGTTACGACCTTGACGAAATTCATATGGAATTTAAATGTTGGCCCAAAATTCCGCTGTTGCGAATTGGGCCGCAGTGCGACATTTGTGCAACGCAGCAGATCGGGAAAAACCATGGGTATCGGCCACAATCACCATCATCATAACCATGATCATGGCGAATCGCATGGCGGCAACGATCACCATGGGGATCACCATGGGCATCATCATGGGCATCATCATGGCCATCACCATCATCACGGGGCCGGGACCACCCATGGCCGCGCCTTTGCCGTGGCCACCTCACTCAACGTCCTGTTTGTCCTGATAGAAACCGCCGCCGGTTTCATCGGCCATTCGACCGCCCTTCTGGCCGATGCCGGGCATAATCTGTCCGATGTGCTCTCGCTTCTGCTGGCTTGGGGGGCAAGCCGTCTGGCCGCGCGGGCGCCCTCGCGCCGCTTCACCTATGGCATGAAAAGCGCCTCGATCCTGGCGGCTCTGGCCAATGCCGCGCTGCTCTGGGTCGCGCTGGGGGCGATCCTGATCGAGACGTTGCAGAAATTCGCCTCGCCCGAACCGGCAGCTGCCGGGCTGATGATGGCGGTGGCGGCGGCGGGGATCGCGGTCAATGGCCTCTCGGCCCTGCTCTTTGCACGCGGCAGCAAGGATGACCTCAACCTGCGCGCCGCCTTTCAGCACCTGATGGCCGATGCGGCAGTCTCAGCGGGCGTGGTGCTGGCGGGTCTGGCCATCCATTTCACCGCATGGAACTGGATCGACCCCGTCACCAGCCTCGTCATCACGCTGATGATCGCGCTCGGCAGTTGGTCGATGCTGAAGGAGTCCGTGCAGATGGGCCTGCTCGCCGTCCCCGCTTCGGTGAATGAAGAAAAGCTGCGCGCCTTCCTGCTGGCGCGCCCCGGCATCGCCGCGCTCCACGATCTCCACGTCTGGCCGATCAGCACCACCGACACCGCCATGACCGCCCATATCATTATGCCCGGCGGCCACCCGGGGGATGCCTTCCTGCATGGTCTGGCCCATGATCTGGAGCACGATTTCGGCATCGGCCATGCCACGATCCAGATCGAAACCGATGGCGGGCATGGGTGTGCGCTGCATTCGGATGAGGTGGTTTAAGCGAGGAGGTTTATGCCTCCGGCGGGCAAAGGGACTCGGTCCCTTTGCAATCCCATTATGGGGGTTTTGAATGGAGATCGTCGCGTCGCAGGCAATGAATAAAGCCTGCGGCGCGGCGATCTTACGCCGACCGGCGCCGCAGGCTTTAAAATTCAACCATCGCGTACGACACCAAAGGCCGAACCCATGGCGCACCTCCGACAGTAACGGGATTGCAAAGGGCCCCCGCCCTTTGCCCGCCGGAGGCATTCAAAGCCCCCAACCAAACCCCCGCTTACAACGCCCCCGCAAATTTCAACGGCTCACCCACCGCGCTGTCGGCCAGTTGGGCCTCCCACATCACCTGATGCCCGCGGATAATCGTGCCAAGCACACGACCCTTCAGCTCCATGTCGGTATAGGGCGACCAACCGCAGCGGCTCTGCAGCCAGTCCTCGGTGACGGTGAACTGCCCCTTGAGGTCCACCACCGTAAAGTCGGCGTCATAGCCCACCGCGATACGCCCCTTGGATTGCAAGCCAAAGATGCGCTGCACGCCCGCGCTGGTCATGTCGATCAGGCGCGCCAGCGTCATCCGCCCGTTCAGCACATGGTCGAGCATGAGCGGCAGCAGCGTCTGCACGCCGGGCATGCCGCTGGGCGATGCGGGATAGGGCTTGGCCTTTTCCTCGATCGTGTGGGGCGCGTGGTCGGAGCCGATCACATCGGGCACGCCCTGTTGCAGCCAGTGCCACAGGCCATCAACATGCTCGCCGCTGCGGATCGGCGGGTTCATCTGGGCATAGGTGCCAAGGCGCGGATAGGCTTCCTCGCCGCGCAGGGTCAGGTGCTGAGGCGTGACCTCGCAGGAGGCGATGTCGCGGTGCTGGCTGATCAGCTCCAGCTCGGCAGGCGTGGTCACATGCAGAATGTGGATCGGCCGCCGCGCCGCGCGGGCCAGCTTGAGGATACGCTTGGTCGCCAGCAGCGCGCTTTCATCATCGCGCCATACCGGATGGCTCGACGGATCACCCTCAACGCGCAGATCCTTGCGCGCGTTCATGCGATCCTCGTCCTCGGCATGGATCGCCACACGGCGCGTGCCATGGGCCAGCACGCGGGCCAATTCCTCGTCATGCGCGACCAGCAGGCTGCCGGTGGAAGCGCCCATGAAGATCTTGACGCCCGCCGTGCCGGGAATGCGCTCGAGCTCGGCCAGATCCGGCGCGTTGGCGGCCGTTGCGCCGACATAGAACGCATGATCGCACCACATACGATGGTGGGCGCGCTCCAGCTTGTCATGGACGCGCATCACCGAATCGGTGTTCGGATTGGTGTTGGGCATTTCAAACACGGCGGTGATCCCGCCCATCACCGCACAGCGGCTGCCGCTTTCCAGATCTTCCTTATACTCCAGCCCCGGTTCGCGGAAATGGACCTGGGAATCGATCACGCCGGGCAAAACATCCAATCCGGTGCAATCAATTCGCCGCGCCGCGTCGGGAAAACTGCCTATACCGATGATTTTGCCATCGCGGACGGCCACATCAACCTGTGCTGGGCCAGAGGGAGTGTGGACAGTGCCACCGGTGAGGACGAGGTCTATCGCTTGGGTCATGCGTTGCGCTTTGCCACAGGTTGCCGGGAAGATGAAGGTTTAGATGCGAGGGACTCGTCCCTCGCGCTTCCGTGAATGTATGCGTTGCGCCTCGGGTTCGGCTTGGGGTGTCGGACGCGGCCTTTAAATTTTAAAGCCTGCGGCGCCCCCACTCCGCTACGAACCTTGGCGCCACCCCATTGACGGGATTGCAAAGGGCCCCGCCCTTTGCCCGCCGGAGGCACCCATTAACGGCACAAACCCCCTTCCCTTTTCCCTTTATCATCCCCACCTAATCAGCATGACCAAACTTGCCTCCCGCGCCATCATCCGCCTTTCCCCTACCGCGCCGGACGAGGACGTCCGCAAATTCCTGCAAGGGCTGGTGACGCAGGATGTGGTGCTGGGCGCGCTGCCGACCTATGCCGCGCTGTTGACGCCGCAGGGCAAGGTGATCGCCGATTTCATCGTATGGGCCGATGGGGCGGACCTGCTGCTGGATGTGGCGGCGGATCAGGCCGATGGGGTGGTCAAACGCCTGTCGATGTATCGCCTGCGTCGCGCCATCGCCATCGCGCGGGATGATGCTTTGGCCGTGCATTGGAGCCCGACGCCACGCGAAGGAGCCGCGCCTGACCCGCGCCTTGCGGAACTGGGCTATCGCTGGCTGGCGCCGGATGACGATGCGGCGGTTGATGAGGCCTATCTGGCCCATCGCCTTTCCCTGGGCGTGGCTGAAGGGGCCGAGATTGCCGACCTGCTCTGGCTCGAATGCAACGCGGTGGAGCTGAACGGCGTGTCCTTCACCAAGGGCTGCTATGTCGGGCAGGAGAACACCGCGCGCATGAACTGGCGGCAAAAGGTCAATCGCCGGGTGGTCGTGGTGCCCGCCGCGCAATCACGCCCGGATCGGCAGAGGGTGGATTATCCCGCGCTGGGCCTGTCGGTCGAGCATTGGCGGGTGGATGACATCACCAATCCGCCCGCGTGGTTCGCACAGGAAGACCTTAGCCCAGAGGCGTAAGCGCCCGCTCCGCCGGGACCAGCCCCAGCCGCACCGCCTCGGTTTCGATCAGGCGGGCGGCCATCTCGCGGCTCGAATCGCGCGAGATTTCCAGCGAATCGGCCAAGGGCGCGCCGATCAGCGAATCGCCCAGCGCCAGCAGCACCAGCGTCTGCGTCACATGGCGCATGCAGACCTCGCCCGCATCATGCACCTCGTCCACGATGGCGTGGATCGAGCGCACAATCGTGTCGAGCGCATCGACATTGCCGATCAGCCGCATCCAGCTGACCAATTGCCCGCCGCCCTGCTTTTCAAAGGCGTCAAAGGCCAGATCGACCACATCGCGCGCGCTGCCGCTGCCATCGCGCTGGGCCAGCACGGCGCGCGCGACCGAGGCGCAGATCGACACCGCCATATGCTCGGCCAGCGCCTTTTGCAGCTCGGCCGCCGAACCGAAATGGTGCAGCAGATTGGCATGGGTGCGCCCCACCCGCGCCGCCACGGCTTTGAGCGTCACCCCCTGCGGCCCCTGCTCGACAAGCAGATCGCGCGCTGCCTCCATCGCGGCATTGCGGCTGGCTTCGGGGGAGAGACGCTTCTTCGGGCCCATGTCTTATGTCCAAACAGTACAAGCCCGCAGGCTCGCAAAACCACATTGCAGACCCATAAAGGTTTGCAGGTGGTCAAGCAAGAAGCGAAAGATTTTACCCGCTAAAGCTGTAATTTTCATTCACGCATCAGCGAATTTGCGTAATGTCAGACATATAGACCTGTTATGCGCAGAGACGCTTCAGGCCGCGCGCCTCCCTTCCATACCGCCATCGGGCGAATCATCCTGATCGTCATGCTCGGCGCGCAGCTCGATTTCGAACCGGGCCGACGGGCAAGCCTGCCCGCGCCCCGCGCTGAAAATCGCGCCGCGTTCGTCCACGGGCCGGAAACCCAGCCGCCGCAGCACCAGCCCCGAGGCCGGATTGTCGAGAAAATGCCGCCCAACCAGACGCTTGTGGCCCAGCCCGCGCGCCAGCGCCAGCATCGCGCGCCCCGCCTCGGTGGCATAGCCCTGCCCCCAATGCGCGCGCGCAATCCAATAGCCAATGTTGGCCTCGCCCTCGATCTCGCTCAACCCGATCGAGCCGATCAGCGCGCTGCCCTCGGCGCCGGGGCGCGTGATGAGGAAATGCGGCAGACGCTCGTCCTGAGGCTGGCTGGCGAACCAGCGCGCGTCATTTTCGGTATAGGGCCAGGGTGCGCGCGCCAGATTGCGCACGATGCCCTCGTCGTCGATCGCGGCGTGAATCGCGTTCCAGTCTTCTGGCCACGCGGGCCGCAGAAACAGCCGTTCGCTGCGGTAAAACATGTGTATCGCTCCAAATCCCCGGTCCCATTCGGGACGCCATGATCCTCAGTCCCGCGCAGGATTCCTAAGGGCGCGCGGTGACATTGCGGTGACGACCGGCCTCAGCCCAGCGCATGCTGAACCGCATTGGACGCAAATCCGCCTTGATCGAACGCAAAGCCATGCTCGCAGCCCGACCAATTTGTCGCGTCCTACCGATCGGCGGGTGAAGGAGAGATACGAAAAGAGGGAGATGGGCCGGGCCCCTCTCCCTCGTTCAGCCAAGGTGTCAGAACCTTGGCGGGGCCATCCCATCAGGATGGCCCAAATAGACCATCCGCTTACTCGGCGGCTTCGGCCAACGCGTCAACCGACACGTATTTGCGGCCCAGCTTGCCTTCATGAAAGCGCACGCGGCCTTCGGTCAGAGCGAACAGGGTGTGGTCCTTGCCGATGCCCACGTTCACGCCCGGATAGACCTTCGTGCCGCGCTGACGGATGATGATGTTGCCACCAATCACCAGCTGGCTGCCGAACTTCTTCACGCCAAGGCGCTTGGACTGCGAGTCGCGACCGTTACGCGACGAACCGCCTGCTTTCTTATGTGCCATTGTCGAAAACTCCTGAGCTTAGGCGGCCGCGACCGACACGATGCGCAGCAGCGTGAGCAGCTGGCGATGGCCGTTCTTGCGACGATAGTTGTGACGGCGGCGCTTCTTGAAAACGATCACCTTTTCCGACTTCGCCTGAGCGATGATCTCGGCCGAGACCACCACCTTCGAAGCGTCGGCGACAACGCCTTCTTCGCCGGCCAGCAGAACATCACCCAGCGTGATCGTCTCGCCGGCTTCACCAGCCAGCTTTTCGACCGCGATTTTGTCTCCGGCGGCGACCCGATACTGCTTACCGCCCGTGCGCACGATAGCGAACATGATGCAAATCCATTCAAAAAATTACGTGGCCGCCCCGGCCGCGTTTCCCGAAACCTGCCGCCAAGCCAAAGGCCGAGCAAGGCGGTTATTCGAGGAGCCGCGAGCGACGCGCCGACCCCCGCCACACACGGCAGGGTTCGGAAAGAAGCTGCGCCGTTAGTGCAACCGCCCCCGCGTGTCAATGCACCGCATGACAGAAAGGCCCATTCCCCCCCGGAAACTCTGGCCGATTTCTGCCCTCTGGCGCATGGGCACAGGCGTGCTATGGCGCATCCATGCTTGGCCTTATCGCAAAATCCGCCTCATCGACAGCCCAATCGAGCAGGGCGCAGCGCCACCGATTCGCGCATGCGGCCCGATTCGCTCCGCTGGCCCTGCTGATTCCCGCGCTGCTGGGGGGATGCAGCACCGCTTCCTATCCCTCGCTGGCGCGCCGGGCCGAGGAAAAGCCGATGGTCACGCCCGCCGCTGCCGCCGCCGGTGCCGCGCAGGATCAGGTCCCTGCCGGTCTCAGCGCCAAAATCGATTCGCTGCTGCGCGCCGCGCATGATGCCGACAAGGCTTTCGCCGCCGCCCGCCCTGCCACCGACCGGGCGCTCAATGCGGCCGACCATGCCAAGCCCGGCGATGAGACATGGCAACAGGCCAATCTGGCGCTGAGCGATCTTGAGCGCCAGCGCGGCGTGCTCGGCGTGGTCGAAGGCGATGTCGAGGAACTCTATACGCAGGACCGCATGGCCCATGCGCCCGAAAATCCAGATATGCCGCGCGCCGCCGCCCGGATGATCGAGACCGCAAGGTCGGAAATCTTCGCCCTTGGCGCGGCGCAGGATCGCGCGCTTGACGCGGCGCGCCGGAAATTGCCGCGTTAAACCCCGGCTTGGCCCCAGCGGGCCAGATCGGCGTAATCCTGTTCGCGCGGTTCGACCCAGGCCCATTGCCCGGCGCGCTTTTCACGCTTCCAGAACCAGCTTTCGCTTTTCAGGTGATCCATCGCGAAATCGGCGGCGGCAAAAGCATCACGCCGATGCCGCGAGGCCGCCGCCACCAGCACGATCGGATCACCGGGCGCCATCTCACCCACCCGGTGCCAGATCAGCAGGCCATCAAGCGCCCAGCGGCCCAGCACATCGCGCGCCAACGCCTCCATCCCCGGCAGGGTCAGCGGGGCGTAATGCTGAAGCTCGAGCGCTTCAACATCGTCGCCCTGCTGGGAACTGTCAGCTCGCACCTGCCCCAGAAAGCTGACCACGCCGCCCGATTGCGGATGGGCGGCGGCAAAGTCGCGAATCGCATCGCCCGCGTCAAACGCCTGCTCGATCAGCCGGACCTTGATGATCCGCCGCTCACCGGGGGCAGGAACGCCAATTCATCGCCAGCCTTCAACACCAGCCCATCGCCCGCCACCAGCGCGCCATTCAGCGCCAGCCTGACCCGCGGCCCGGCCAAAGCCTGTGCCAGTTCCGGCCCCATGTCGGCCATAATCCGCGCCAAAGACCCCGGCGCCACCTCGCGCTCGGCCCCTCCGGCGAGATCCGCCAGACGCCCCAGAAACACCAGCCGCGCCATCATCACCCCCCCGTCATCGACATATGGCGCGGCAAGGCAGGCTCGGCGCCGGGGCGGTTGATCTCGAAATGGTGGCGCGCGGGCTTGATCCGCATCGCCTCGTCCAACGCGGCTTCGAGCGCGCTTTCCGGCTCATCGCTGCGCAGAGCGGCGCGCAGGTCCACCTGCTCGCGCCCGCCAAGGCAGGCGAACAATTGCCCGGTAGCCGTCACGCGCACCCGGTTGCACCCATCGCAGAAATTGCTGGTCAGCGGCGTGATCAGCCCCAGCCGACCGCCGGTTTCCTTCACATGCCAGTAACGCGCCGGGCCGCCGCTGCGATGCGCATCCTCGGTCAGGGTAAAGCGCTGCTCCAGCCCTGTGCGCACCTGCGTCAGCGGCAGATAGTGATCGTAACGATCCCCCTCCACCTCGCCCAGCGGCATGACCTCGATCAGTGTGATCTCGTGGCCCGCGCCATGCGCCCATGCGACAAGATCGCCGATCTCGCCCTCATTCTCGCCTTTCAGCGCGACAGTGTTGATCTTGACCGCC
Source organism: Novosphingobium sp. SG707 (assembly GCF_012275515.1). Lineage (GTDB taxonomy): Bacteria > Pseudomonadota > Alphaproteobacteria > Sphingomonadales > Sphingomonadaceae > Novosphingobium. Next base: position 29,904 of record NZ_JAAZQL010000008.1, on the reverse strand, counting down.
AACCCGGCCGCGCGGGCGGCGGCAATGCCCTCCAGCACCTGCGGCAACTGATCGCGCCGGGCGATGCGGGCGAATTTGGCCCGGTCCAGCGTGTCGAGGCTGACATTGACGCGGCGGATGCCCGCCTCACGCAGATCATCGGCAAATTCGGCCAATCGCGTGCCATTGGTGGTGATGGTCAGCTCGTCCAGACCATCCCCGATCTTGCGCCCGATCGCCCGCACCAGCTCGATCATATCGCGCCGCACCAAAGGCTCACCACCGGTCAGGCGGATCTTGCGCACGCCGCGCCCGATGAAACCCAGCGCCAGCCTGTGCAATTCCTCAAGGCTGAGCACTTCGGATTTGGGCAGAAAGGTCTGCCGCTCGGGCATGCAATAGGTACAGCGCAGGTCGCACCGGTCGATCACCGAAAGCCGCAGATAGGAAATCCGGCGTTGGAACTGATCGACCAAAGGTTGACGCGACGGCTGGCTCATGGAGTCAATCTATCACCGCTCCGGGCGCTTGGCTATCCAGTCGCAGGATTTGCCCGGTAATCCCGGGTGAAGCGGCCAGAAAGGCACAGGCCGCCGCAATGCCCGCCGGTTCGTCGCATTCCACCAGATTGGCCCGCGCCGGAGCATAGGCCCGCGCCAGCCCCTGCACCGCCGCCAGACGCCAGGCGCGATGCTCATGCCCCGCCAGAGGCATCACCAGCACCAGATCGCCATCGGCCAGCATTGCCTCGGCCTGCGCCAGCCATTGCGCATGAAACGCCACGGCGGCGGCCAAAGGCCCGCCCGGCAAATCCTCTATCGCCAGAACCTGTTGATCGGACGTGGGCATTTACCGCCGCTCGCGCGTCAGGGTCATGCCGATCTTTTCCCCCGCCTCGCTGATGGCCAGCTTGACGATCTTGACCGTCACACCCTCCACCCGCTCGTCCTGAAGGAACAGGGTGTCGGCAATATGATCGGCCACCGCCTCGATCAGCGTGAAATGCACGCCCTCGGGCAGCGCATCGCTGGCGGCAAACTTCAGGTCCATGTAATTCTTGCTCGCCCCCAGCGGCGTGTCGGGCAAATAGCGGTCATAGGGCTTCAAACGCACGCTCACGCTGATACGCAAGGGCTGCTTCTGGCCCGTCTCCTCCGAATAAACGCCCGTCAGAACGTCCACTTCGAAATCGGCCACTTCAAGAATCAGGCTGTCCGCCACGTTGGATGCTTTCACGATGATAGGGGGTGTTTGCGCGCGGGCCGATGGCAGGTTGCGCGGGGGGAGTCTAGGGGTTTTAAGGGGCAATGCCTCCGGCAGGCAAGGGAGGGCCTCCGGCGGGCAAAGGGCGGGGCCCCTTTGCCATCCCGTTAATGGGGTCGCGCTTCACCGGCTACCCGGCTTGTGTGGCATGGTTGGATAAAGCCTGCGGCGCGGCGAGGTAGTGCTGATCGGCGCCGCAGGCTTTCAAAATCCAAGCGCTGTGTCGATCAACCCCGGTTGATGTAGAACACAATAAAGACAGTACCGGGATTGCAAAGGGCCCCCGCCCTTTGCCCGCCGGAGGCAAACTCCTTTAATCCCGACGCCACCGCGCAAAGATCGCCGTAGGCAACATCCGCCCCGCGCCATCCTCGCGCACCGCCAGATCCCCATGCTCGACATAGCCCGGCAGCCCGGCGAAAGCCTCGTCCAGCAGCCCGGCAATGGCCAGCGAGGACATCCGCACCGCATAGACCGTCAGGAACAGGAACCGGCTGTTTTCATCCAGCAATTGCCGCGCATCATGGATCAGGCCGGGCAGGTGTTCTTCCAGACGCCAGACCTCGCCATCCGGCCCGCGTCCGAATTTGGGCGGGTCCATGATGATGCCGTCATAGCGCTTGCCCCGGCGTACCTCGCGCGCGGTGAACTTGGCCGCATCATCAACGATCCAGCGCACCGGGCGGCTTTCCATGCCCGACAGGGCCGCGTTGACCCGCGCCTGCGCCACCGATTTCTTGCTGGCATCCACATGGGTGACAGGGCCGTACCGGCTCAGCGCCAGCGTGCCTACGCCGGTATAGCCGAACAGATTGAGCGTGGAGGCATCGCTGCGCTCGCGCAATTGCTGCCCCATCCAGCCCCAGACCGGCGCCATATCGGGAAAGAAGCCCAGATGGCGGAAGGGCGTGCATTGCGCGGTGAATTTCACATCACCCCAGCTCAGCGGCCAGCCATCACGCGGCACCGGCTTGGTATAATTCCAGCGCCCGCCGCCATCCTCATCCGCGCCCGGCACGAATTCGCCATGAGAGGCAATATGGGGCGCATCCCAATCGGCCATGCGCGGCTGCCACAAAGCCTGCGGCTCGGGGCGAATGAAGCGATAGTCGCCATAGCGCTCCAGCTTGCGCCCCGCGCCCGAATCGACCAGCCCGTAATCGGCCCAGCCATCGCCGGTCAGCAGGACGGGCTGGTGGATCAGCTCTGCCATTATGCCTTCGCGGTCGCCCGCTCGGCGACATAGGCGCAGACCGCGTCATAATCGCCGGGCAGTTCGGCATAGCGCTCTTCGCGCTCGAACAGATCTCCCACACGCTCAGGCAGGCCGGGGCGGTGACCGGTGCTGCGCTCGACCGCATCGGGGAACTTGGCCGGATGGGCCGTGGCCAGCGTGACCACCGGGGTGCCCTTGGCGATTCCCGCATTGCGTGCGGCATGGATGCCGATGGCGGTGTGCGGGTCGAGCAATTCGCCCGCCGCTTCCCAACCCCAGCGGATGGCCTGCGCCATTTCATCGGCATCGGCGCGGGCCGAGACGAAGAGCGCTGCGGCGCCTTCGCGCTGCGCATTGGTCAGCGTCATCGCCTTATTGGCCTCAAACCCGGCCATCTGCTCGGCCAGAGCGGCGCCGTTGCGGCCGCCCACATCGAACAGCAGGCGTTCGAAATTCGACGACACCTGAATGTCCATGCTGGGCGCAGCCGTCGGCGTCACCGTCCCGGCCGAATAATCGCCGGTCGAGAGCGCGCGGTGCAGGATGTCATTCACATTGGTGGCGACGATCAGCTTGGCAATCGGCAGGCCCATCTGCGCGGCGACATAGCCGGCGAACACGTCACCGAAATTGCCGGTGGGCACCGAGAAGGCCACTTCGCGTTCCGGCGCGCCCAGTTGCAGCGCGGCGGCGAAATAATAGACCACCTGCGCCATCAGACGCGCCCAGTTGATCGAATTCACCGCGCCGATGTTGAACCGATCGGTCACGGCCTTGTCGTTGAAAATGCGCTTCACCATCGCCTGCGCATCGTCGAAGCTGCCCTCGATGGCGATGTTATAGACGTTGGGGGCCAGCACGGTCGTCATCTGGCGGCGCTGAACGTCGCTGACGCGGCCCTTGGGATGCAGCATGAAAATGTCGACCTTGGCGCGGCCTGCCACGGCATCAATTGCCGCGCTGCCGGTGTCGCCGCTGGTGGCGCCCACGATGGTCAGGTTCTGCGGGCTGCGGCCCAGGAATTCTTCGAACAAGAGGCCCAGCAATTGCAGCGCCACGTCCTTGAACGCCAGCGTCGGGCCGTGGAACAGCTCCAGCAGCCACTGCTGCTCGTCCAACTGCTTCAAGGGCGTCACGGCAGCGTGCGAAAACCGGCCATAGGCCGCCGTGGTCAGCTCCAGCAGGCGCTCATAGCTCAGGCTCTCGCCCACGAAAGGCGCCATCACCTTGGCCGCCAGCTCCGCATAGGGCAGGCCTGCCAGCGCGGCGATCTCGTCCTTGCTGAAACGCGGCCACTCACGCGGAACATAAAGCCCGCCGTCGCTGGCCAGACCAGCCAGAGTCGCGCCTTCAAAATCAAGAACCGGTGCGTTGCCGCGCGTGGAGATATATTCCATGGGATTCCCTGTCCGTTTGGCCCGCCCCGTTAGCCGCAGAGGGGCGCTGGGGCAAGGGTTTTGCGGGATTCAGGGGTTTTTATGCCTCCGGCGGGCAAGGGATCTCGACCCTTTGCAATCCCATTATGGGGGATGCGTTTGGTCGGTGACGGGGCGCGATCGGGATCGTTGGCAAGGCCTGCGGCGCGGCGAACTCGGGCTGAAACGCGCCGCAGGCTTTCAAATTCCAACCGCACGTCCGAAACACAACGCCGAACCCAAAGCGCAACGCAGACGATAATGGGAGCGCGAGGGTCTAGACCCTCGCATCACTCCCCTTCTTCTTCCCCCGACACCCTCTTCCTCACCGCCACCGCATAAATCACCAAAGCGGTCAGCGCGAAAAGGAACCACTGCACCGCATAGGACAGGTGGTTATTGGGCAAATCGCGCGGATCGGGCGTCGCATTGCTCGCCAGCCCCGCCAGTGCCGGATCGGCCACGACATGATGGGCAAATTCGCCCCCCGGCACGACCAGCCCCTGCACCTGCCCGCCGGTCCATGCCACGGGCGCGGGCTTATTGCTCCACCCCAGCACCACATCGGCCAGCACACCCTTGGGCGCCTCGGTGGGGTGGAACCCCTGCGTATCAACCGGCGCGGTCAGACATCGCGCAATATGCGCCCATCCCGCCTGCCCCGCCGCATTGCGCCCGGACTGGGCCGAGATCTGCAACACCTGCTGGCACCAGAACTGCGTGCGGTGGAAATCACGCGCATCCGATTGGCGATAGCGCCATACCTCGCCGATCGAAACCGCGCTGCGGTCGCCCTGCGCGGCGGTGAAACGCGCGATCTTGGCCTCTTTCTGGGCCAGTCGGTCGAGCTGCCAGAAGCCGAGGTGGACCATATAACCCGCCGCCGCCAGCACCAGCAGCGTGGGGATCACGGGCAATTTGCGCCAGTTCATCGCGAATCGACATCCTTTGCGCCTGCTTCACTCGCCCGCCGCTGATATTCCGCCGTCAGCAGCGCGGCCTTCGACACGCGCAGCCCATAAAGCGTGGGCAAAACCACCAGCGGCACCAGCACCGCGACATAGACCCACACCGGCGGATCGACATCCAGCGCCAGCCATGCCGCCACCGCCGCCGCCAGAGCGCCTACGCCAAAGGTCAGAAAGGCCGCCGGTCCATCGCCGACATTGAACGCACCGAAATCCAGCCCGCATTTTTCGCAGCGCGGCGCAAAATGGGCAATGCCCGCAAACAGGCCCTTGGCCCCGCAGCGCGGGCACAAACCGAACAGGGCAGCCGAGACAATTCCCGGCTGCCCTGCGGATGAGGATGGCTTTGCCGGATCAGTCAACCGCAAAGCCCCAGTTGCCCCAGATGTAGATGCACACGAAGAGGAACAGCCACACCACGTCGACGAAGTGCCAATACCATGCGGCGGCCTCAAAGCCGAAATGCTGGCGCGGGGTAAAATCGCCGCGATAGGAGCGGGCCAGACAGACCGCGAGGAAGATCGTGCCCACGATCACATGGAAACCATGGAAACCGGTCGCCATGTAAAAGGCCGAACCATAGGTGTTCTTGCCAAAGGCGAAGGGCGCATGGGCATATTCAAACGCCTGAAGGCTGCTGAACAAAATGCCCAGAACGATGGTCAGCCACAGGCCCTTTTTCAGCCCCGAACGGTCGCCATGGATCAGACTGTGATGCGCCCAGGTCACGGTCGTGCCCGAAAGCAGCAGGATCATCGTGTTGAGCAGCGGCAGGTCGAAAGCGTCAAGGACAGCTTCCAATTCCTTGGGCGGCCATTGCCCGCCGATCGCCTTCGAAATGGTCGAGGGAAACAGCGAGAAATCAAAGAAGGCCCAGAACCAGCCGACAAAGAACATGACTTCCGAGGCGATGAACAGGATCATGCCATAGCGCTGATGCAGTTGCACCACCGGCGTATGATCGCCCGCATGGGCCTCGTTAACGATCTTGTTGAACCAGGTGAACATGGCCGCCAGCAACAGCGCCAGCCCCGCCCATGGCACAATATGACCCAGCGCCCCGAACGTCTCGGGGTGCATCATGAACACCATGCCGGTGGTAAAGGTGAAAGCCCCGAGCGTGGTGGCCAAAGGCACCAGATCGGGCGGCAGGATATGGTAGTCATGTGTCTTGCCAGAGGCCATCGCATTCATCCCCTTTTTGCCATGGGTGCGGGCCTGTTGCGGCCTCTTTCCCCCGGCATTTGTTGTGTTCAAACCTATCTTTCCTGAAGCCCCCGGTCCAGCACGATTTGCAGGCCGAAAAGCGTGGATTTCCTGCTCGTTCCGCCCGCCTGCCTCAGGCTCCCGGCACGGGGTGGAACGTATAACTCAAGGTGATCTGTTCCAGACCTTTGAGGTCCTTGTCCTCAAGGATCTTGGGATCGACGTAATAACTGACCGGCATGGCCACGCTTTGGCCCGGTTGCAGCGTCTGTTGCGTGAAACAGAAACAGGCCACCTTGGTGAAATAACGCGCCGCCTCGTCGGGCGAGACGTTGAAACTGGCCGCCCCGGTGATCGGCTTGTCCGATGTGTTATGCGCCTCGAAAATGGCCAGCGTGCGCGCGCCGATGCCCACGGTCTGCGTGGTCTGGCGCGGGCGGAATTGCCATGGCATGCCCGGATCGACATTGGCGTCGAAACGCACCGACATCGTGCGCCCGGCGGCCACCTTGACGCCTTCGGCCTGGGCCTCGCTGGCGCGGCGGGGCGTGCCGCCATAGCCGGTGGCCTGACAAAAGATGCGATAAAGCGGCACCGAGGCATAGCCCAGACCCGCCATCCCCAGCGCCACGCCCGCCGCGATCATCGCCACGCGGCGGTTGCGGTTTTGCGGCACGGGCGGGTTCAGGCCGGCCATGGATCAATGCCCCATCTTGGCAATGGTGATGGCAAAGAACAGCACCACCAGACCAAGCAGCACCAGCCCCAGCGCCTTGTTGCGCCCGGCGATGATGCGCTTGCGCTCCTCCATCTTGCTTGCGTCCATGTCGATCGGTTCGCTCACAAATATCCTCCGATGATCGGCACCCAGCGATCCGCCACCAGCGCGGCGAACAGGGCGAACAGATAAAGCACCGAGAAAGCGAAAAGCTGCTTTTCCGGCTTCATGGAATCATCTTCATCGCGCCGGTTGCGGAAACCCACCCGGATCGCCAGCAACAGGAACAGCGTGGACAGCACGCCTGCCGACACGCCGTAAATCCATCCCGGCCCGCCATCATCCTTGGGCAGAAACACCGGCAGCAGCGTGAGCGGCAGCAGCAGCACCGAATAGGCGAAGATCTGGCGCCGCGTGGATTTTTCCCCCGCCACCACCGGCATCATCGGAATGCCCACCTTGGCGTAGTCGGTCTTCACAAACAGCGCCAGCGCCCAGAAATGCGGCGGCGTCCACATAAAGATGATGAGGAACAGCAGCACCGGCATCCATGTGATATGGCCCGTCACCGCCACCCAGCCGATCATCGGCGGAAAAGCCCCGGCCCCGCCGCCGATCACAATGTTCTGCGGCGTGCGCGGTTTCAGCCAGACCGTATAGACCAGCGCGTAATAAACAATCGACACCGCCAGAATGACCGCGCAGATCCACCCTGCCGCCAGCCCCATGGTCAGCACCGACAGGCCCGAGAGCGCCATGCCGAAATCGCGCGCTGATTCGCGGTCCATCCGCCCGGCAGGCAAAGGCCGCTTGGCGGTGCGCTTCATGCCCGCGTCAATGTCGGCTTCCCACCACTGGTTGAGCGCGGCGGCCCCGCCGGCACCCACCGCGATGCACAAAATCGTGGCAAATCCGATGACCGGGTTGATATGACCGGGCGCCGCCAGCAATCCGCAAAGGCCGGTGAAGATCACCAGCGTCATCACGCGCGGCTTGGTCAGGGCGAAGAAATCGCGCCAGTCGGCAGGCTGACGAGCGGCGGGTTTAGCGCCGGTTTTGACAGGGGGGATGCTCATGGGCATTCCCCCTTGCGCCATTGCGCCGCGATGTAAAGGGAGCACGCGAGACATAGCTGTCCCTTCGAGTAACAGATGCGGCCGGATTACGGGCGCCCGGAGCGGGTCCGGGCGCCGCAACCATCCTTAATGGTGACCATCGTCCTTGATCACCGGCAGGGTTTCGAACTGGTGGAACGGCGGCGGGCTGGACAGCGTCCATTCCAGCGTCGTGGCACCCTCGCCCCAGTAATTGCCTTCGGCCTTTTTGCCCATAGTGAAGGCATAGATGATGTTGACGATCCAGATGCCGATCGACACCGCCATCACCATATAGCCGATCGTGGCGATATGATTCCAATAGGCATAGGCAGGCGTGAAGTCAGGATAACGGCGCGGCATGCCCTGCATCCCCAGGAAGTGCATGGGGAAGAAGATCATGTTCACGCCGACAAAGAACACCGCGAAATGCAGATAGGACAGCAGTTCGGAGTGCCAGCGTCCACTCATCTTGGGGAACCAGTAGTAGAAACCGGCAAACAGCGAGGTCACCGCGCCCAGCGAGAGCACATAGTGGAAGTGGCCCACCACATAATAGGTGTCCTGAAGATTGTCGTCCAAACCGCCATTGGCCAGCTCAACGCCCGTGACGCCGCCCACGGTGAACAGGAAGATGAAGCCGATGGCCCAGACCATGGGCGAGGCAAAGCGGATCGAACCGCCCCACATCGTCGCGATCCACGAGAAGATCTTGATGCCGGTGGGCACCGCGATCACCATCGTGGCGGTGGTGAAATACATCTTCACATCTTCGGACAGGCCGGTGGTGTACATGTGGTGCGCCCACACGACAAAGCCCACCACGCCGATCGCCACCATCGCATAGGCCATGCCCAGATAACCGAACACGGGCTTGCGGCTGAAGGTCGAGACGATCTGGCTGATGATGCCGAAACCGGGCAGGATCATGATGTAGACTTCGGGGTGGCCGAAGAACCAGAACAGATGCTGATACAGGACCGGATCACCGCCGCCCGCCGCATCAAAGAAGGTGGTGTGGAAATTGCGGTCGGTCAGCAGCATCGTGATAGCGGCCGCCAGCACCGGCAGCGCCAGCAGCAGCAGGAAGGCAGTGACCAGCACCGACCACACGAACAGCGGCATCTTGTGCAGGGTCATGCCCGGCGCGCGCATGTTGAAGATGGTGGTGATGAAATTGATCGCGCCCATGATTGAGCCTGCACCGGCAAGGTGCAGCGAGAAGATCGCGAAATCGACCGCAGGCCCCTGCGAACCCGAGGTCGAGAGCGGCGCATAGGCTGTCCAGCCGATGCCCGCGCCCTGACCCGTGCCGCCCGGCACGAAGGCCGAACACATCAGCGAGCAGAAACCCGCCACCGTCAACCAGAACGAGATGTTGTTCATGCGCGGGAAGGCCATGTCGGGCGCCCCGATCATGATCGGTACAAACCAGTTGCCAAACCCGCCGATGATAGCAGGCATGACCATGAAGAACACCATGATCAGGCCATGCGCGGTAATCAGCACGTTCCACAGGTGGAGCTGCTGGTCAAAGCTGGGATCTTTCGTGCCCAGCAACTGCGCAAAATAACCCAGATACTGGATGCCCGGCTGCGCCAGTTCGGCACGCATGATGCCGGAAATCGCGCCCCCGATGATCCCCGCCGTGATGGCAAAGATCAGATAGAGCGTGCCGATATCCTTGTGGTTGGTGGACATGAACCAGCGGGCGAAAAAGCCCGGCTTGTGGTCATGATCGTGATGGTCATGCACATGCCCGTCGGAATGGGCGTGAAATTCGTCTGCGATGGTAGCCATTGTTCTTCAAACCCTCGCGTAAAAGTTATTCGCCGGACGAGGCGGCGGCGGCCACCTCGGTCCCCGAAGCGGCTTCGGCGGCAGGCGCGGCGGCGGCAGCGGCAGGGGCCGCAGCGGGCGCCTCGGGCGCGCCGTCGATCTTGGCGCCGGCATGCGTCATCACCCAGGCGTTATACTGGGGACGGGGCAGCGCCTCGACCACGATCGGCATATAGCCGTGACGCGCGCCGCAAAGCTCGCTGCACTGGCCATAATAGACGCCCGGCTCCTTGACGAACAACACCTTCTCGTTGATCCGCCCCGGCACCGCGTCCAGCTTGAACCACAGCGAGGGGACCGCAAACGAGTGGATCACATCCGCGCCCGTGGTCTGCAGGCGAATCGGTTCGCCCACCGGCACCACCATGCGGTTGTCGGCGGCCAGCTGCGGCGGCTCGCCGCGCTTCACCGCTTCCTCGTGGCTCAGCATGTTGCTGGTCACCTCGAACTCGCCATTGTCGGGATAGGCATAGGTCCAGTACCACTGGTTGCCGATCGCCTTGATGGTCAGCGCTTCCTTGGGCGGGGTCTTGAACTGATGGGCCAGCAGCTTCATCGAGGGGACGAAGACCACCAGCAGGATCAGCACAGGAATGCCGGTCCAGATCACTTCGAGCAGCGTGTTGTGGCTGGTCTTGCTAGGCACCGGATTGGCGCGCGAATTATAACGCACCATCACCCAGACCAGCAGCGCCAGCACGAAAAGCGTGGTCGCGATCAGGACGGTCATCACGATATGATCGTGCATCCACAGGGCCTCAAGCCCGGTGGGGGAATATTGGGTCTGAAAGGTCAGCCCGCCGTCAACCGGCATGCCCTTGCCGGGCGTGGGCTTCATCGGGGTATAGCCGCCCGGCGCAACAGCAAGACGATCGGCAGCCGCATGGGCCGCGCCCGCAGCGATCAGCGCCAGACCCGGCGCCACTTTCAGGACATTTCGCGCCATCAAGGCAATACGCAACATTCGGCGCCCGAAGGCCCCGGATACTTCTCCCAAAATCATGGCCTACGTTCTTTCTTCTTCGCCGCTCGGAAGAAAAGCCCCCTCCTCGTCCGGCGTCCCACAGGCTCCGGGACTTTTGTCCCTTAGGAACAGGGTGTACCAGCGCTTGCCCCAGCCCACAAGCGCCTCTAGGGGTAAATTTGAAGCAGGGCGCGCGCCGCTCCTGCGGGAATCGCACAAGTTTTTTGGACGAAGGCAAGACAAAGCATGACCGAAGAAGAGGTGCTGGCCGAATTCCGCGCCAGCCATGCCCTGCTCGAAGGGCATTTCCTGCTCTCCTCTGGGCGCCACAGCGCGCATTATCTGCAATGCGCCCGCGTGCTGATGAACCCGGAACGGGCCAGCCGTCTGGCGATTGGCATTGCCCAGAAATTGCCGCGCGACCTGCGCAAGGAAATCCAGAAGGTCATCAGCCCGGCGATGGGCGGATTGATCATCGGCCATGAAGTGGGCCGCGCGCTGGGCGTGGACGCGATGTTTGTCGAACGGCCCACCGGCACGTTCGAACTGCGCCGCGGCTTTTCCATCGAACCGGGCGACAAGGTGCTGATGGTCGAGGACGTGGTGACGACCGGCCTGTCGAGCCGCGAGGCGATCAAGGCCATCGAGGATGCGGGCGGCAAGGTGATCGCGGCGGCGGCCCTGATCGACCGCAGCGCGGGCAAGGTGGATCTGGGCGTGCCCTTCTATCCGCTGATCGCGCTCAACTTCCCCACCTATGCGCCCGATGAAGTGCCCGCCGCTCTGGCCGCCACGCCTGCGGTCAAGCCCGGCAGCCGGGCCAAGCCGTAATGAACGCGCTCAGCCCCGCTCGCCTGCGCCTTGGCGTCAACATCGACCATGTGGCCACGATCCGCAACGCGCGGGGCGGCGCTCATCCCGATCCCGTGCGCGCGGCCCAGATCGTTGCGGCGGTGGGCGGCGACGGCATCACCGCGCATCTGCGCGAGGATCGCCGCCATATCCGCGACGAGGACCTGGCGCGCATTCAGGCCTCGACCTCGCTGCCGCTCAATCTGGAAATGGCCGCCACGGACGAGATGCTGGACATCGCGCTGCGCCACAAACCGCACGCCGCCTGCATCGTGCCCGAGCGGCGCGAGGAGCGCACGACCGAGGGCGGTCTTGACGCGGCGGGGCAGCACAACCGCCTTGCCCCCATCGTTCAGCGTCTGAGTGATGCGGGCATCCGCGTCTCGCTCTTCATCGCGCCCGAAATGCGCCAGCTTGACGCCGCGATCCGCCTTGGCGCGCCGGTGGTGGAATTCCACACCGGCGAATATGCCCATGCCGAAGGCGACGCGCGCGCGGTGGAACTGAAGCGCCTTGCCGATATGGCCGCCCTCGCCGCGCGCAACGGGATCGAGCCCCATGCGGGCCACGGCCTGACCTATGACAATGTCCAGCCGGTCGCCGCCATCCCCCAGATCGCCGAACTCAACATCGGCCATTATCTGATCGGCGAGGCGGTGTTCGTAGGCCTTGAACACGCGGTGCGCCGGATGCGCGAACTGATGGACGCGGCGCGGGGGTAATATGATCCTGGGCCTCGGCACAGATCTGGTGAATATCGAGCGCATCGAGGCCGCGCTGGAACGGCATGAGGCGCGCTTTCTGGCGCGCAGCTTTACGCCCGCCGAAATCGCGCTGGCCGATTCGCGCCCCGCGATGCGCGCGGCCACGCTGGCCAAGCGCTGGGCCGCCAAGGAAGCCTGCGCCAAGGCGCTGGGCACCGGCATCGGGCGCGGCTTTGGCCTGACCGACATCGAGGTCTTGCGCAATGATCTGGGCGCGCCTTCACTCGCTCTCCATGCCGGGGCCGCCGATCGTCTGGCCGCGATGACACCGCCGGGCCACACAGCTTTCCTCCACCTTTCGCTCACCGATGATTTGCCTTGGGCCAGCGCCACAGTCATCATCGAAGCCCTGCCTCTTTGAAAGACGATTCCCTGATGTCCGCCTCCAGCGATACCAAGATCAATGACGCCGCCAAGCAGCCTATCAACTGGTGGGCCGAGGTGCGCGGGCTGGGCGGGATGTTGCTGGCGGTGCTGGCGTTTCACTCTTTCGTGGCCAAGCCTTTTTACATTCCCTCGGCCTCGATGCTGCCGGGCCTGTGGGTGGGCGATCATCTGGTGGTGTCGAAATATCCCTATGGCTGGAACTGGGCCTCGCCCAGCTTTCACGTTCTGCCGCGTGGGAGCTGGCGCATCTGGCCCGGCACGCCCGATTATGGCGATGTGGTGATCGTGGTCCCGCGCGACCGGCCGGGCGACGATTATATCAAGCGCGTGGTGGCCCGTCCCGGCGACCGCATCGCGCTGCGCCATGGCCAGATCATCCTCAATGGCCGCCCTGTGCCGCAGGCGGTCGAACCACCCGCCGAAATCCCGCTCGACGCGATCCGGGGCGATGAAGACCCCTACCCCTGCGAAGGCGCCGGTTTTATCGGCCTCAAGGAACGCAAGCCTTCTGGTCAGGAGGTCTGCTCGATCCCGGCATGGCGTGAAACCTTGCCCAATGGCGCGACCTACACGATCCTCGATCATATGGAACAGCCCTTTGACGACATGGCCGAAATCCGTGTGCCCGAAGGCCATGTCTTTGTGATGGGCGACAACCGCGACCACTCCGCCGACAGCCGCGTGCCGCTGGAGGAACGCGGGCTTGGCGGGCCGGTGCCTTTGTCGGATGTGGGCGGGCGCGCCGAATTCATCACCCATTCCTTCAACGGCACGGCGGGCTGGAACCCGCTGAGCTGGTTCACCGGCCTGCGTTCGGGCCGCGCGGGCACCTCGCTGCGCCCGCCCTTGGTGAGCAAACCCAAATAATATGGCCCAAACACCCCGCAAGCCCTCCACACCTCGCCAGCGCCGCGCCGGCCCGACCGACATTCGCGACCCGATGGTCCGCAATGAGGCGAAGAAGGCGCTGATCTGGCTGGGCATTGCCGGATTGATGGTGCTGCTGGTGGTGCTGGCGCAACCATTGATGGTGGTGTTTGGCGGGATGGTGTTTGGCGCGCTGCTGGATGGCGGGGCGCGGCTGCTGGGGCGGGTGCTGCCGATCCCGCGCCTGTGGCGGGTGGCCATCGTGCTGGCGGCGGCGGCCGGCTTTGCCATCTGGTTTGCCACCTATGCCGGGTCGCAACTCGCGCTTCAGGCCGCCGCCTTGCCCGAAATCCTGATGGCGCAGGCGCAAAAGGGCCTGCACTGGGCCGAACGCCACCGGCTGATTACACTGAACCGCAGCACGATCCAGACCTTTACCGAACAGGCCATCGCGGGCGCGGCGCAATTACCCAGCGTGCTGGGCGGGCTGTTCGGCGGCATGGCCACGCTGTTTCTGATCCTCGTGCTGGGCGTCTATTTTGCCATCGACCCCCAGCCCTATCAGCGCGGTCTGGCATGGATGCTGCCGCGCGAAAGCCGCCCGTTTTTCGAACAGATGTTCACCCAGATGGGCCATACGATGCGCCGCCTGCTGTTCGGGCGGCTGGTGGGCATGGTGATCGAAGGGGTGACGATCGGTCTGGCGCTCTCGGCCTATGGCGTGCCCATGGCGACGCTGCTGGGCCTGATTACGGGCGTGCTGGCGTTCCTGCCCAATATCGGTGCGCCGGTGTCGGGCCTGCTGATGGTGATGGTGGGCTTTTCGGGCGGCACCTCGATGGGGCTTTATTGTATCGGCGTTTATATCGTGGTCCAAGGGATCGACGGCAATATCGTTGTGCCCATGGTGGCCAAGAAAACCGCCGATCTGGCCCCCGCGCTGGTCCTGGCGATGCAGCTGATGATGGGGGCGCTGTTCGGCATTCTGGGGCTGGCGCTGGCGGATCCGATGCTGGCCATGCTCAAGGTCTTGCTGGAAAGGCTGGCGGCGCGCGGCGCGATGGCGCATGATGGCGCCGAAGTGACAGAGCAGGTGTAAATCCCCCTTGGCGCGAAAGTTTCTCTATGGCGTTGCAATTCTGGTGGTGCTTGTGATCGGTGCGCTGGGTGCTTTGCGCTATTGGGCCAAGGAATTGACACAATTCACCTTTGTGCCGGTCGTGCCGTTTTCCGCCGCGCCGCCTCTGGCCGCCAATGCCTATGCCGATCCGGCCATGTGGTATTCGCGCGGGGCGGGCGGGCCGAATGATCCCTCGCGCTGGCGCCCCACCGGCGCACCGGTGGGCGAGGCGACCCTGCCCGTTGCGGTGTTTTTCATCCATCCCACCAGCCATTTCGACCGGCTGCACTGGAATTCGGCCGTTGACGAAACGCTGATTTCGGGGCGGACGGAAATCCTGCTGCGCGGTCTGGCCACACCCTTCAGCGCGGCGGCCGAAGTCTGGGCGCCGCGCTATCGACAGGCCACCTTGGGCGCTTTCCTGACCGACCGGCCATCAGGGAGAAAGGCGCTCGATGTGGCCTATGGCGATGTGCTGGCCGCGTTTGATGAATTTATCGCAACGGTCGACCCGCGCCTGCCCATCGTGATCGCCGGGCACAGCCAGGGCGCATTTCACCTGATGCATCTGATGCAGGACCGGGTGGCGGGCAAGCCGCTGGCCGCGCGGGTGGCGGCGGCCTATGCGGTGGGTTGGCCGGTCAGCCTGGACCATGACCTGCCCGCGATGGGCCTGCCCGCCTGCGAAGGCCCCGATCAGGCGGGCTGTGTCATCTCATGGCAGAGCTTTGCCGAACCTGCCGAAACCGACATGGTGCGCGAGGCCTATGCCCGCTTTCCCGGCCTTGATGGCGCAGCCCGCGGCAACAGCCCGTTCCTCTGCGTCAACCCACTCACCGGCCGCCCCGGTGACGCCGCCCCGGCGCAGGCCAATCCCGGCACGCTGGTGCCTGATACGGCGCTGACCGGGGCCAGCATCGTCCCCGGCCTCGTGCCTGCGCGCTGCGCGCCGGACGGGTTTTTGATGATCGGCCCCGCGCCCCAGCTTGGCCCCTTCGTCGCGCCGGGCAACAATTTCCACGTCTATGACATCCCCCTGTTCTGGAGCGCCCTGCGCGCGGATGTGGCGCGGCGGGTCAAAGCATGGCATGGCACGCCTCCCGCAAGGAGCGCCCGCAAGGCACCCGATATGCAAACCGAAAAAACCGCAGGCTGGTGGCGCCAATGGCTGAGCTGATTACCCTTTCCGCGCTGGATATGCGCGATGCGTTGCCCGATGGCGGGGGCCTGATCGGCCTCGACCTTGGCACGCAGACGATCGGCACCGCCTTTGCTGATCCCGAATGGCGCATTGCCTCGCCCGGCAAGACCATCGCGCGCGGCAAATTCAGCGTGGACAAATTGGCCATCGCCGCGCTGATCGAGGAACGCGGCATCAAGGGCATCGTTATCGGTCTGCCGCTGAACATGGACGGCACATCGGGTCCACGCGCCCAATCGGCCCGCGCCTATGCCAAAAACCTTGCCGTGCTGGGCCTGCCCATCCTGCTGTGGGACGAGCGATGGTCCACCACCAGCGCTGAGCGCGGGCTGATCGAGCAGAACATGAGCCGCGCCAAGCGCAAGACCCGCATCGACAGCGCAGCGGCGGCGGTGATCCTGCAGGCGGCCTGCGATGCGATGGCGGGCGGGATGCGGTGGTAGACTTCATCGGCGACATAATCGGCGATTGCATTTCAGAAGTAATAAGTTGGCTATTTAATAAGCTGCCACGGCCCCTGCGCATTGGTTGCTGGTTCGTTATTGGCTTAATGATCACCGGGTTGCTTGTTTGGATCCTGGCATCAAGGTGAAGATGAATATGCGAGGGTCTAGACCCTCGCGCTCCCTTTACTGTCTGCGTTGCGCTATGGATTCGGCCATTGGGTACCGGACGCGACGCTAGAATTTTAAAGTCTGCGGCGCGTTTTAAGTAGCGCCGCAAGCTTTATAAATATCGCCCCAAACACCCCACCGCAAACCATCCCCATTAAAGGGATTGCAAAGGGGCCCCACCCTTTGCCCGCCGGAGGCAAACCTGCTTCCTACCCCCCATTCCTCACAATAACCCAAACCCCACCGGGCGCCTCAAACCCCTGCCCCCGCGCGATTTTCAATCGGATCGCATCGGCCCGCGCCCGCGCCAGCACGGCATCGGGCACACCTTCCTCAACCGCGATCCCATCGGCCCCGCCCAGCCAGCGGGCCTGACGCAGCGTGAGATCATCGGGATCGGGCGAGGTCAGTACGATTTCGGCCAGCGTCTCGTCAGGCAGCCTGGCGCCCGCAAGGAAGGCATCCACCCGCCCCGCGCTGCCATCGTCGAGAGGGTCGAGCATTCCCCCCTGCCCCAACGCCACATCGAGCGCGCGACGGCGGTCGGCCGCATCGGGAAACCGCCGCCGCAGCACGGTCCGCGCCGCGCCCAGCGCCTGCGCCAACGCGCCCAGCCTCTCGGGCAAAAGCGCCTCCAGCCGCAGCCGCAATTGCTTGGCCAGCCCCGCCGAGACGCCCCCCGTCCCCACCGCGATCAGCACGGGCGAACGGTCCAGGATCGAAGGCGTGGTGAAATCGCAAAGATCAGGCTGGTCGACGACATTTACCAGCAGGCCCGCCCCGCGCAGCCGCAGGGCATCAGCGGCGGCGGCTTCACGGTCCTCATAGGCGACGAAGGCGAGACGCGCACAGCGGTCGATCCCTTCCTGCATATCGTCGAACACCTGTCCGCCCGCGCGTTCGACAAGGCGGCGTTTGGCATCAGCCGCATCGCCTGTGCCCAGAACGATGACGGGTTGGCCCTTGATGCGGTGAAAGAGAGGGAGTGTGTCGATCATGGTGGGGGTTATAAGGAGAATAGGACAAGATGCGAGGGTCTAGACCCTCGCGCTCCCTTTACTGTCCTCGTTGCGCGAAGAGTTCGGCGTTTTGTGTCGGACGCAATGTCAGAAATTATAGAGCCTGCGGCGCTCTTTCGTAAGCGCCGCAGGCTTTTAAAATTCCAATCCCCCAAACTATCCCCATTAACGGGATTGCAAAGGGCCCCCGCCCTTTGCCCGCCGGAGGCAAAACCCCCTTTAATCCATCAACCAATCCGGCACCTGCTCCGCCGCCAAAATGGCCGCAGGGTCGATGCGATTGGCCACGATGGCCCACTGATCGCCATTGACCATCACCTCGGGCACCAGCGCGCGGCTGTTATAGGTGTTGGCCATTGTCGCGCCATAGGCCCCGGCGGTGCGGAACACGGCAAGATCGCCCGCCTTCACCACGTCGATCTCGCGGCCCATGGCAAAGGTGTCGGAGGATTCGCAGATCGGGCCGACGATATTGGCCGTAAACTTCTCACCATTGGGCTCGACGGCCAGAAAATCGTGCCACGAGCCATAGAGCGCCGGGCGGGCAAGGTCGTTCATGGCCGCATCGACAATGACGAAGGGCGTGGTCACGCCTTCCTTGACGCGCACAACCTCGGTGACCAGCACGCCCGAATTGCCCGCGATCACGCGACCCGGTTCGAACATCAGTGTGACGCCCCAGTCTGCGGTGACGCGCGCCACCATGGCCGCATATTCTGCCGGAGAGGGAAACACCTCATCAGCCTTGTACGGTACGCCGATGCCGCCGCCCAGATCCATATGGGTGATGCTCAGGCCCTGCGCGCGGATCGAGCGCATCAGCTCGCCCATCTTGCTAAACGCGGCCTCCAGCGGGTCGAGCCTGGACAACTGGCTGCCGATATGGACGGCAAGCCCGCGCATCTCGATACCCGGCAGCGCGGACAGGCGCGCATAGATACCGGCGGCGCGGTCATAGGCCACGCCGAACTTGTTTTCCGCCATGCCGGTGGAAATCTTGGCATGGGTGCCCGCGTCCACATCCGGGTTCACGCGGAGCGCGGCATGGGCCACCAGTCCGAGCGAAGCGGCAATCGCGGCTAGCTCGACGCCTTCCTCTTCGCTCTCGATGTTGAACTGGCCGATACCTGCCTCAAGCGCGCGGGTCAGCTCGTCCGCCGTCTTGCCGACGCCGGAAAAGACCACGCCCTTGGCCGGGATGCCAGCGGCCAGCGCGCGGTCCATCTCGCCTGCAGAGACCACGTCCGCGCCGTAACCTTCGCGCGCCAGCAGCTTCAACACCGCCAGATTGGGGTTCGACTTGACCGCAAAAGCGATATGCGTCGAGGGCAGGATCGACAGAGCCTCGCGGAACACGCGCGCGTGGCGGGTCAGCGTGGCGGCCGAATAGATGTAAACCGGCGTGCCCACGGCGCGGGCAATGGCGGGAATGGCGGTGTCTTCGGCATGAAGAACGCCGTCAACGTAATGAAAATGATCCATGTGTCTTTAAATCCTGCGTGGGGGCATAAGGCCCCCCGGCTCATTCTGAAGGAGGCAGATCGAAAGCATCGTCCGTGCGCGGTTCAGAGCGCGTGTGCAGCTCCACATTGCGGCTGGGACGGGCCTGAGACGATTGGCTGAGCAATTCCGTCGCACTCGGCCGGTCCTTGCGGCCAATGGGCGAAGGGGGCAACTGATGCCCCGGCGCGGGTTTAAGTTCGCCCTGCGTGCCGCAGCCCGCCAGCGCCAGGAGCGCAACCATCGGGAAAAATACGGCACGCATAAGGGCGTTACTCCATACCAAGCGCGGCGCGAGCCTGCGCCACACGTTGTTCTACCTGAGATGGGGCGGTGCCGCCATGGCTGGCGCGCGATGCCACCGATGCCTCGACCGAAAGCGCGGGATAGACCGCATCGGTAATGCGCGGGTCGATCGCCTGCAGTTCATCGAGGCTGAGCTGATCCAGCGCGATCCCCTTGCTCTCGGCCAGCTTGACCGCCGCGCCGGTGATGTGATGGGCCTCACGGAAGGGGATGTTGGCCTGACGAACCAGCCAGTCGGCCAGATCGGTGGCCGTGGCATAGCCCAGTTCGGCGGCCTGACGCATACGGTCGGTGCGGAAGGTGGTGCTTTCCACCATGCCCGTCATCGCGGCAAGGCACAGGGTCAGCAGACCGGCCGCTTCAAACACGGGCGGCTTGTCGTCCTGCATATCCTTGGAATAGGCCAGCGGCAGGCCCTTCATCGTGATCATCAGGCTGGTGAGCGAGCCGATGATGCGCCCGGCATGGCCGCGCACCAGTTCGGCGGCATCGGGGTTCTTCTTTTGCGGCATGATGCTGCTGCCGGTCGAGAGACTGTCGGGCAGACGGACGAAGCCGAAGGGCTGCGACGCCCAGATGATGAATTCCTCGGCCAGACGCGAAAGATGGAGCGAGCATTGCGCCGCCGCCATCAGGTAATCGAGCGCGAAGTCGCGGTCCGAAACCGAATCGAGGCTGTTGTCGGTAGGGCGGTCGAAATCCAACGCCCGCGCCGTGGCGAAACGGTCGATGGGGAACCCGGTCCCGGCCAACGCGGCCGCGCCCAGCGGCGACTGGTTCATGCGCGCGCGGGCATCGGCAAAGCGCGAGACATCGCGCGCGGCCATTTCGTAATAGGCCATCAGGTGATGGCCAAGCGTCACCGGCTGCGCGGTCTGAAGATGGGTAAAGCCGGGCATGATCGAGTTCACATGCTCGCCCGCGCGGGCCACCAGCGCCTTTTGCAGCGCGTTGAGACCCGCCAGCGCCTCGTCCACCGCATCGCGGACCCAGAGGCGGAAATCGGTGGCGACCTGATCGTTGCGGCTGCGCGCGGTGTGCAGACGCCCCGCCGCCGGACCGACCAGTTCGGCAAGGCGGCTTTCCGTCGTCATGTGAATGTCTTCGAGATCCCAGTTCTCAGGGACGCCGCTCACTTCATATTCGCCCGCGACCTGATCCAGACCGGCGCTGATCGTGGCGGCGTCATCGGCGCTCACGATTCCCTGCGCGCCCAGCATGGCGACATGGGCCTTGGAGGCGCGGATATCCTGGCGCCAAAGGGCCTTGTCGAAGGGGATCGAGGCGTTAATCTCACGCATGATGGCGCTGGGCCCTTCGGCAAAGCGCCCTCCCCACATCTGATTGGAGCCTGCCTTGTTGTCACCTTCGCTCACGCGCAAAATCCTCAAACTTGCCGGTAGGGGCCTGATGGTGGCCACCATCGCGGCCGGAATCGCGGGTTGCGATAGGCAAAGCGGCGGCGATAAGCAACCGCCAGAAGCAAGCGCATCAGCCCCATCCTCGGCGCCCAATGCCGAAGGCGCCGCGCTCGACCGCAGCCACAAGGGTTCGCAACTGCCCGCGCTGACCTTCAGGGATGCGCAGGGCAAGGAGATCAACACCGCCAGCCTCAAGGGCAAGCCCCTGCTGATCAACCTTTGGGCGACATGGTGCGGGCCGTGCATCGCCGAACTGCCCGCGCTGAACAAGCTGGCAGCAGGCGGCAGGATCCGCGTGCTGACCGTGTCGCAGGACAGCGAAAGCGCCAAGGCCAAGGTCGCCGCCTTCCTCAAGGCGCGGGGGGGCGATGCGCTGGAACCATGGCTGGACCCCGAAGGCGCGGCGGCCACCCAGTGGCAGGTCGGCACCCTGCCCGCCTCGATCTATTATGATGCGCAGGGGCGCGAGGTCTGGCGCATCAATGGCGGCAAGGACTGGGCCGGGGCCGAGGCGGCCGCGCTGCTGGCCGAGCAATAGGCACAACGGGGGCATCCGGTATTTCCCCTCCCTGTCGCTTGCCCCCGATTTAACCAAGCCCGACTAGAACAGGATCCGATTTTACACATATGACCTCAGGGCAGAGGAAATCGGATCGATGCAGGGCATTCAAACGACAAAGCGCGCGCGCCGCGAAACGGTAACCTCGATCGATTCCTCCAACCTGCGCGTGTTTCCCGCGATCCGGGCGATGGTGGCGCGATACGCCCCGCGCGCGCTCGAAAGGCTCTATGCCGCCATCGCGGCCCATCCGGCCGCCTCCAAAATCATTCCCACCCAGGAACAGCGCGAGAGAGCCTCCAGCGCGCAATTGCAGCACTGGCTCTCGCTTTTTGAATCCTCCTTTGACGATGCCGCCGTGGCCCGCGCCACCAAGATCGGCCATATCCACGCCCGCGTCGGGCTGGAGGCGGACCTTTATATCAGCGGCTATGCGCTGGTGCTGGAAAGCATCATCGAGGACACGCTCAAGGGCTTTACCCTGCCATGGCAAAGGCGTGGTCAGGCCAGGGCCGTGGCCACGCTGGTCAAGACCGCGCTGTTCGACATGGAGGCCGCATTGGGCGCCTATTTCGAGGCCGAGGCGACCCAGCGCAACGATATCATCGCGGCCATGAGCAAGGCGATGGGCGAAGTGGCAGGCAGCAATCTGCGCGCGCAACTGGGCGACGTGCCGCCGGCGTACAAACAACTGGCCGCCGATTTCCACAATATGCGCCATCAGATCAGCAATCTGGTGATCCAGATGACCGATGCCGCCCATGGGGTGAAATCGGGCGCGCATGAGATCAGTTGCGCGGCCAATGATCTGGCCAACCGCACAGAGCAGCAGGCCGCATCGGTCGCGCATATTTCCGAGGTGATGCGCGATGTGACCACGGCCATCGCCACCACGGCGGGCAATGCGCGCGATGTCGACGGATCGGTGGCCGAGGTTTCGGGCCATGCCAGCAAGGGTGGGCCGATCATGGATTCCACCGTTGTGGCCATGGAAAAGATCAAGGATTCGGCCACCCAGATCGCCCAGATCGTCGATGTGATCGACGGCATCGCGTTTCAGACCAACCTGCTGGCGCTCAACGCCGGGGTCGAGGCCGCGCGGGCTGGCGAGGCGGGCAAGGGCTTTGCCGTGGTGGCCAGCGAGGTGCGCGCGCTGGCCCATCGCACCACCGAATCGGCCAAGAACATCAAGAGCCTGATCGTCACATCGAATGAGGATGTGCAGCATGGCGCCGATCTGGTCGAACAGATGCGCGATGCGCTCAACCAGATCATCGGGCGGCTGGACGATACCAGCAGCAAGGCGAGCGACATCGCCAGCTTTTCCGAACAGCAGTCCGAAAGCATGGTCGCGCTCAACGCGCAATTGCAGCAGATCGACCTCAACACCCAGCAGAACGCGGCCATGGTCGAGGAATCGAATGCGGCCGCGCGCGGCCTGTCCGATCAGGCTGCCAGCATGGCCGGTATCGTGGGCCAGTTCAGCTTCGAACGCCGCCACACTTTGCGCGATGGGACTTCTGCCGATGGCAGGCGCGGCGACCGCATGGCCCCAACCGACCGCGCGGCCTGAACACCTCGGGACGCGCCCTTAGGGGCAATCCCGATGTGAAGGCAGGGCCAAAATTTATCAAACGGCGATAAGCACCCGCAGATATTGGGTTTTCGACTTGCTGGCCAAGATTGGCTCTCGGGTCTATACTCCCATGCAACTTCAGGACGTTCCCGGCACGGCGCAAATGATCCATCCTTTGTCTCCACAAACGGGGGATTCCGCCCGCCAATTGCTGACCGAGCGTATAGCGGACAATCTGCGCCGCGCCGTGACGGGGGCCATCGGCGGGACGGCCAATGCCGTGGCTGTGGCCTTGACCATGCTTTCCTCGCCCTATCCCGGCATGGTGCTGTTGTGGCTGGCGGGCATATTTGCGGTGTCCGGCGCCCGGCTGGAACTGGCGCTGCGGCGCAGGCGGGCGGGATGGGCCACCATCGACGGGCGGCGCGACCTTTGGCATATCCACGCCACGGCGCTGGCCAACGGGCTGCTGTGGGGCGCGGGCATCGCCGCCGGGGCCAGCATAGCCAACACCCGCCAGTTCATCGTTATCGCCATCCTGTCGGGCGGGATGCTGGGCGCTTCGGTGCTGACCTATTCGACCATGGCGCTGGCAGCGGTCCTGTTCATGGTGCCGATCTGTGTCGGCACGATCATAGCGTGGGCGCTGTTTCCGGGCGCGCAGGTATGGGTCGGGACCTTGTTCTGCGCCTCCTATCTGCTGATCCTGTCGCGCGGGGCGTTTCAGAACCAGCGCGAATTCACCAAAGCCTTTCACGCGCGCGAACAATTACGCGAGACCGGGGCCACGGTGCAATTGCTGCTCAACGATTTCGAGGCGCAATCGGCCGACTGGCTCTGGAAAGTCGACAGTCTGGGCCGCATTCAGGAGCCCAGCCCGCGCTTTGGCGATGCCGCGCGCCGGGCATGGCAATTGCTGGACGGGATGCCTTTGCCGGATCTCTTCGCCCCCTGCCCCGAAACCGAGCGGCTGGCCGCGCATCTGGCCCGGCGCACGCCCTTTCGCGATATCACCCTGCCGCTCACACTGGACGGATCGCCCCATTGGTGGACCCTTTCGGCCCAGCCGTGGCAGGACGGGATGCGCGGCGTGGCCCGCGATGTCACCGCGCAAAAGCGCGCCGAGGCCCGCGTCAGCCACATGGCCCATTATGATGGCCTCACCAATCTGGCCAACCGCTTTCTGTTCAACGAAACGCTGGCGGGGGCGCTGCTGCGGCGGCGCGCACAGGATGACGGGGTCGCGGTGCTTTACCTCGATCTCGACCGGTTCAAATCGGTCAATGACACGCTGGGCCATCCGGTGGGCGACAAGCTGCTGTGCGAAGTGGCGCGGCGAATCGAGGATGCGGTGCGCAAGAGCGACCTGGTGGCTCGGCTGGGGGGCGATGAATTTGCCATTCTGATGCATGGGCGCCGCATCGACCATATCGCCGAAAAGACCGCCAACCGCATCATCGAGGCAGTCCGCCAGCCCTGCCTGATCGAGGACGGCCAGGTCCTCACCTCGACCAGCATCGGCATCGCGGTCAGCCATGACAGCCAGACCGACGCCGCCACGCTGATGAAACAGGCCGACCTTGCGCTTTATGTCGCCAAGGGGCGCGGGCGCGGCGTGTTTTCGCATTTCGAACCCGGCATGGACGAGGCCGCCGCGGCCCGGCGCGAGCTGGAAATGGACATGCGCACCGGCCTGAGCGAGGGCCAGTTCGAGCTGCATTACCAACCGCTGATCGATGTCATCACGCGCCGGACGGTGGGCTATGAGGCGCTGGTGCGCTGGCGGCACCCCGCGCGCGGCATGGTCATGCCCGATCTGTTCATCCCGCTGGCCGAAGAGACAGGGCTGGTGGTGCCGCTGGGCGATTGGGTGATCCGCCGGGCGTGTCAGGAGCTGGCGCTATGGCCCGCCCATCTGCGCGTGGCGGTCAACCTGAGCCCCGCGCAATTGCGCAGCGCCGGGCTGATCTCCACCGTGATGCAGGCGGTTGCCGAAAACGGCATCGCGCCCGACCGGCTCGAACTGGAAATCACCGAAAACGTGCTGCTCAAGGACAATGCCGTCCATGGCGCGCTGCTGCATAAATTGCGCGGGCTGGGGGTGCGGGTGGCGCTGGATGATTTCGGCACCGGCTATTCCTCGCTCAATTATCTGCGCGCCTTTCCCTTTGACAAGATCAAGATCGACCGCTGCTTTCTCAAGGGTCTGGGCGAAAGCGACGAGACCTTGCCCATCGTGCGCGCCGTGATCGCGCTGGCCCATGCGATGGGCATGACCACCACCGCCGAAGGGGTGGAAAACGAGCACCAGATGCGCGTGCTGCTGGCCGAAGGCTGCGATCAGGCGCAGGGCTATCTGTTTTCCCGCGCGCTGCCCGCCGCCGATTTTCCCGAACTGCGCCGCCAAAGCCCTGTTGACGCCCCGAAAAAAACCGCCTAATCGCGCCCTTCCCGTGATCGGGGCGATTAGCTCAGTTGGTAGAGCATCTCGTTTACACCGAGAGGGTCGGCGGTTCGAGCCCGTCATCGCCCACCATTCCCTTGATCGCGGAAGCCCGCTCAAGGCTTTATAAACCCCGGAAATCTGCTATATTTTCTCGTGAGCCGGTCGCCTGTGTCCGTGTGCGTTCACAGGCAGCCATCCCGTAATGGGGGTATGAAGTGGGGTATTCGATACCTCCCGGAATCCGATACCCCCAAGGTCATGAGGAGCGTCGGGGTATGGCGCTGACAGAAACTGCAATCCGAAATGCCAAGCCGAAAGATAAGCCTTACAAACTTAGCGATTCAGGCGGTCTCTTTTTGTTTATCTCTCCCGCAGGGGGGAAGCTGTGGCGGGTTAAGTTCCGCACTGACGGCAAGGAAAAACTGCTGTCGCTTGGTGCTTGGCCACAGGTGAGCTTAGCAGCTGCCCGCAAGGAACGTGACAAAGCCAAAGAGACCCTTGCAACTGGTGCAGACCCTGCTCGGGAAAAGCAGCAAGCGAAGCTCAGAGCCAAGGTCGCAGCGGCAAACACCTTTGGCGAGGTAGCGCAGGAACTCATCGATAAACGTCGCCGCGAAGGCATGTCTGAATCCACCGCAGAAAAAAGCGAATATTACGTCTCGCGGATGGGCAACCAGATTGTACGGATGCCAGTCTCTGAAATCACGGCGCCCGAGTTGCTTGCGGTCCTTCGCCGGATCGAAAGCAAGGGGAATTACGAAACCTCGCGCCGGGTATTACAACTGGCAGGGCGAGTGTTTCGCTACGCCATTGCCACAGCGCGGCTCGTGTCAGACCCAAGTCGCGATCTGCGGGGTGCGTTGACCACTCCACAATCAAAGCATTATGGCGCCATCACAGAGCCGAAGGCCGCTGGCGAGTTGCTAAGGGCAATAGAAACCTACGAAGGCATGGGCATTACAAAACTGGCCATGCGCCTCTCTGCGCACCTCTTCGTGCGGCCCGGCGAACTGCGCCACGCCGAATGGGATGAAATTGATCTGGACGGCGCACTCTGGATCATTCCGGCAACGAAAATGAAAATGCGCAAAGCCCATCAGGTTCCGCTATCCCGGCAGTCGGTTGAAGTGTTCCGGGAATTGATGCCGATCACTGGTCCGTCAGGCTATGTCTTCCCTTCCATCCGTACCCGCAATCGCCCAATGAGCGAAAACACGGTCAATGCCGGATTGCGACGATTAGGCTACACTGGCGACGAAATGACCGCGCACGGCTTCCGCGCGATGGCCAGCACCCTGCTCAATGAATCCGGCAAATGGTCCTCCGATGCGATTGAACGGGCGCTGGCGCATGGCGACAGCGACAAGGTACGCGCGGCCTATCATCGGGGGACGCATTGGAAAGAGCGCGTCGAGATGGCGCAGTGGTGGTCCGACTATCTCGACGCGCTGCGGAATGGGGCTGAGATCCTGCCCTTTCCGGAACAGAAACGCGGCTAGGGGCGGTGCTGCTGCCCCCGCTCAAGCAGGGCTTCAAGACTGGCCAGTGGGATCAGCGTTGCCCTGCCGATCTTGATCGTGGCCAGCTCGCCATCGGCGATAAGGGCATAGAGCTTGGTGCGTCCAAGGCCGGTCATGCGCTGGACCTCAGGAATGCGCAGGGCGAGCGGTTTGGGCAGCATGGGCGGGGCGATAGTCTGGGCCGCAGAGGGCTGAGCGGGCGGGATACGCTTTTTCATTGGAGCATATCCCTTCCCGCAATGACTGGGCCGCAACCGGTGGAAAGCAGCATGGCGAGATTGCAGAGTAAGCCGCGTTGGGGTGTGTCGCTGTCCCGAAGCATGGCACCCATCATGGGCGGCCATGCCCGGTTGAGCCACTGCCTAAGCAGGCTTGATAAGGGAAGGCAAGCACATCGCATCCAAGCGGTATGCAGCGATCTGTCAGGACTGAAATTCATTCTGAACATGGCAAAAGCCTCCTTATGGGGAAACCTTCGCCGGGGTCATGAAGCGCTGTCGAAGATACAGGTGCATGGCCTTCATTTCAAGCTCAGCATCCCGGCGCACGGCGCGATCCCGGGCACCACAGCACCTCGGGAGGGACCGATCTTTCCGGGGCCGCATTCCCTTTCTCAACCAAAGGTCCGCAATGCCGGGTGGTACATGTATTACGGGAGAAAACGGTTCTCTTTCCGCTGGTTGAGGCCGCACCTGTTGAGGCTTGTGCACACTGTACAACGCAGCACCGAAAATCAGCCCTACACGTATTACAGCCTCAAGAGGCTGATTTTCATGCTGAAATTGGCAGCAGCACCCGTGCGTAGGGTCCATTACACTTACGCCCGCTTTGGGCGTGCGTCCGATCCTCCGCATGGGCCTGTCCCATGCGCCGATAGACGACTTGCATGGGTGGCCAAACGGCTGGCTTTATGGGATGATTCGCGGAAGTCGGGGGCAACGGCTTCGGGTGGCTTTGGCGACAGCAAGGCCGGTGACAAAGCCCCTCGGAGCAAATCCCCACGTGTCCTGAGGATCGGAAGACCATGCCGGAGCGAGGCCCCCTTTTTGCCGCTGACCAATTCAGTTGCGCGGGCCATGCAAGATGTTGTTAGGATGAGGTGATGAAGACCGATCTCGATCATCTGCCGGCCCATAAGCAGCGCGAACTCGACCGCGTGGTGCAGTTGCTGTTCGAGGAATTTGACGGCGCCCATGTGGAGGCAACCGGCAGGCGCAGGACGGGGAAGATCGTCAAGATTCTTCTGTATGGTAGTCATGCGCGCGGCGGCTGGGTGGATGAACCTCATACCGCCAAAGGCTATCGTTCCGACTTCGATCTGCTGATCATCGTCAGCCAAAAGGAACTGGCTGACCGGGCCGCCTACTGGACCCGCGCGGATGAGCGTCTCATCGAGGAGATGATCGCCGGGCGGTTGCGGACGCCGGTCAATTTCATCGTCCATTCGCTTCAGCAGGTGAATGACGGTCTCGCCCATGGGCGGTTCTTCTTCATGGACATCGCCAACGAAGGTATCGCGATCTACGAATCCGATGACCGTGAGCTGGCAAGACCGGTGCCCCGGACACCGCAGGCCAATCTCGATATGGCGCGGGAGTATTTTGAAGAGTGGATGCCCGGCGCTCTGCAGTTTCTCCAGACAGCGAGATTCACTGCTGAAAAGGGATGGAACAAGAAGTCTGCGTTCCTTCTCCATCAAGCGACGGAGAGCCTCTTCCACGCGGTCCTTCTCGTGAGCACCTTGTATTCGCCACATAATCATAATCTCGCCTTCCTGCGCACCCAGGCCGAACGGCTGGACCTCCGGCTGGTGGAGGCATGGCCCCGCGAATTGCGCAAGGATCGCGCCCTGTTCGAGAAGCTCAAGGACGCTTACGTCAAGGCCCGCTACTCCAAACATTATCGGATCACTGCCGAGGAACTGGCATGGCTGGGCGAACGGGTCGAGGAACTGGGGCGCATCGTCCACACCATCTGCACGGAACGTCTCGCCGCGCTGGAAGCTGCTGTGAAGGGGTGATGGCCTGTTGGCCATCACCCCTTCAATCTGCCCCGCTTTCGCCCCCTACGCCCACGCCACGGGGCGATACGCAGCCTCTCAACACCCTTTCCGCGCCTGTCCTGCTTCCATGCCGGTCGCCTTGCTGTCAGGGCTCCTCCAGTCCCTCGGTGAGCTTGCTCAGAGCCAGCGCCAGAGCGATTTCCACCTCCCGGACACTCACCCCCAAACGGAAGGCAATGGCACCATGGCTGAGACCATCAGTGGCTGACAGAAGATAGGCTGCCCTCTCCACCATCGGCAAAGTGTCGAGCAGGGCAATCAGGCGCTGGCGTTGCCGCTCTACCTGATCCTGAGGCTGGTCCCGGTGCTGTCGTTCGCGCCCCATGGCCTATGCCCTGCCGCTAAGGTTGGACACACCACCGTTCCGCTTCAAGGACATTTCCGCCCAGGTGAGCGAACCCAGCCGCCGCGCGGTCTGCGTCCATAAGGACAGCGAGTGATGGCTGGAAAAATGTTGGTCGCGCTCGATCCGCAGGCCTAGGGGCAGACGCACCGAAGCGATCTCGTTCAGCGAGAAATAACCCAGTTCCGGACAGCCGAAACCGAGATCAGCCAGCCCGAATAAGGTATCACCATCCTCGTCCAGTTCGCTTGCCAGCCATGTCGCCGCGCCGCAGGGGTTGAACAGTTTGAGCACGGGCACCGGATCGGGCGCGGGCAGATTGTCGCGCTGCGCCACCCTATGGAGGGCACCATTGACCAGCAGGGCCACACGGATCTTTTCTGGCAGGAGGATCATGCCGCTGCCCTCCCTTCGGTCATAGAGCCTTGCTCCGGTTCAGCAGGCTCCGACTGCGGCGTATCCCTGTTGTCCTCGCTGTCCCTGCTGTCCTTGCTCACCCTGTATTCGGCATGCCTTGCCAGCAACCAGTCGGCGGCCTTGCTGGCCTGACTCGCGGCGCGGAAGATCGCCCGGTTATCCTCGCGCAAGACTTCCAGTAATCGCGAGGTGTCGATAATGTGAAGGAACGCGGCTTCAACTCCTAAAACTCGCCCGATTCCGCCGTTATCTGACAGGCTTTGCTCCG
>NZ_JAAZQL010000007.1 GCF_012275515.1 Novosphingobium sp. SG707 | reverse complement strand
CGCGCGGATTCGCCCGAAAGCGCGCTGCTGCACGAAAAGGCCCGCAGCGCCAACATCAAGCCCGTGGTCGAAGAGCACACCGCCGTGCTCGAAGCGCTGCGCGCCCGCGATCCCGCCGCCGCCCGCACGGCCATGCGCACCCATCTCGCCTCCGTCCTCGACAGCCTCCTCTTCGCCACCGAGGAAAAGGCCATCGCCGAAGCACGCCGCGCATCTCAAGCGCGCAGGGATCGATATACCAAAGCTACCAGTTGAGCGTTGCATTTGGGTGGGGTGATTGTACGATATATGGATAATAATTTCATATATCGGAGGATTTGTGACGCATCCCAACCGGCGTGAAGCCATCGCGGGGCTGGCCTTGGCGCCTTTGCTGACCGGGGCTGCGGCCCCCGCGCTGCGCATGGAGCAGGTGAGCATCAAGGCGCCGTTTCCGATGGAGCCGATTGCGGTGCCGGATTTCACGTCGGCGCCCCGCTTTCCGATCACCCGTTTCGGCGCACGGCCAGAGGATCGCCGCCGCAACACACGGGCCATAGCCCATGCCATTGCGGCGGCCAGCAAGGCGCGGGGCGGGCGCGTTGTCGTTCCCGCCGGGACGTGGGATGTGGGCGGCATCCGCCTGCTCAGCCATGTCGATCTGCATCTGGAGGAGGGGGCCGTGCTGCTCTTTTCACCCGATCCGGCCGATTATCTGCCCCCGGTGTCCAGCAGTTGGGAGGGGGTGGAATGCATGAATCACGCCCCGCTGATCTATGCCTATGACTGCGAAAACATTGCCATTTCCGGGCACGGCAAGGTGCAGGCACGCATGGATGTGTGGCAGCAATGGGCGGG
The DNA here is from genome assembly GCF_012275515.1 of Novosphingobium sp. SG707. Classification (GTDB taxonomy): domain Bacteria; phylum Pseudomonadota; class Alphaproteobacteria; order Sphingomonadales; family Sphingomonadaceae; genus Novosphingobium. Next base: position 254,932 of record NZ_JAAZQL010000007.1, on the reverse strand, counting down.
GCGGCCCAAGGCGCATCTCGACGCGTTGATCGCGCTTTACCAGATGGCGCGCGCGGGCATTCCGACCAATCAGCGCGACATGACCAAGGGCGAGGCCCATCTGCGCCCGCAATTCATCCAGTTCAACCGCTGCCGTCATGCGTTGATCGAGGATGTTTCGATTGAAAACAGTCCTTTCTGGACCGTCCATCTCTATCTCTCGCGCGATGTCGTGCTGCGCCGCGCCAATATCCGCGCGCGGGGGCATAACAATGACGGCTGCGACCCCGAAATGAGCCAGAACGTGTTGATCGAGGATTGCCGCTTCGATCAGGGCGACGATGCCGTCTCGGTCAAATCGGGGCGGGAGGATGATGCGTGGCGCCTGGCTACGCCTGCGCGCAACATTGTCGTGCGGCGATGCCATGTGCGCAATGGGCATCAGTTGATGGCCATCGGCAGCGAATTATCGGGCGGGGTGGAGAATGTCTGGGTCGATCAATGCCGCGTGTTTCAGGAGGCACGGGGCGAAACCAACAGCGATTTCAACAACCTGCTCTATATCAAGACCAATGAGCGGCGCGGCGGATTTGTGCGCGGGATCCATATGACGAATATTGCCGCCGGGCCGATCAAGGGCGGGGTGCTCTCGATCGAGACCGATGTGCTTTATCAGTGGCGCACGCTGCTGCCCACCTATCAGCGCCGGTTGACGCCGATTGAGGGCGTGCATGTTTCGGGGGTCAAGGTGGCGAGCGCTGGCTTTCGCGTGAACATCAAGGCCGAGCGCGAGGCGCCGGTGCGCGATGTTACGCTGTCCGACATTGCCATTGGCGGCGCGGCCGGGACCACGCTCGACAATGTTGCCGGTTTTTCCGATGGTTAGGGCCGCCAGCCAATCGCCGCGCTGACATCGTCGGCGCATTGCTTGACCTTGTCGGCCAGCTCTCCGGCGATGTCATCGGTCAGATAATGGGCGGCGCTGGCGATGCTGATGGCAACGCAAATCGCGCCGCGCGCATTGCGCACCGGGGCGGCGATGGAGCGCACGCCGTCGCCCAATTCGCTGTCATGGCGCACAAGGCCTTCTTCCTTGTATCCGCGCATCCGCTTCAGGAAATCGTCCAGATCGGCCTCGGTGCCGCTGTCGGAATGGGCCTGTTTCCAAAGCTTTTTCCAGCTCGCCTCGCTGTCATCCAGCATCAGCGCCTTGCCAAGGCCGGTCTCGGCGATCGGGCGGCGGTCGCCCGGCGCGGTGGCCACGCGCAGCCGCTGACGCCCGGTCACGCGTTCGAGATGGCGCGACCAGTTGCCCTCGCGATTGCCGATGAAGACGCAAAAGCCGGTCTGGGCCGAAAGCGCCTCCATGCGGGGGCGGGCGATGCGGACATAATCGGTCTGCTCGCTGGCCAGCACGCCCAGTTGCAGCAGTTTGGGCCCCAGCGCAAAGCCGTCGGGCGTCACGGCCAGATAGTCGCGCGTGCGCAGCGCATGGGCCAGACGATGCGCGGTGGTGCGGTTCATGCCCAGCTTGCGCGCCAGATCGACCGCGCGGATCGGCCCGTCGATCACCTCGTCCAGAATGTCGAGCGCGCGCATCAGCGTTTGCGCGCCCTTTACGGTGTTGCTGTCCGGGGTGGTTTCCTGGGTGTCATCGTCGGCCATGGACTGCTTTTAGATCCTTTTGCCGCGAAAGCAATGGATGTGTGCGCAATGTGAAACGCCGGCGCGGTGTGTGCAAAATACAACAGGGGCGGATTTCCGTGAGAATTCACGCAATAATCCCGCAATGTGAAATTATCGTGCAACATATGCATTGACGTGCCCATATATCGGACTTATCCATCGCCCTAACGGGAAGCCCGGCGCTGCATCAGCGGCAAGCCGAGGCAAGGCCCGCAAATGGGATTATGGAGGGAACTTTGGGGCAGATTTCAGCAGCACAATTGCGTCTGGCGGCTTCGGGGCTGGCGATCATCGTGGCGGGGCTTGCCGCCGGGGCGCAGGCTCAGGCACCCGCGACGCCCGCGCCTGCCAAGGGCGACGAGCAGACGATCATCGTCACCGGGTTCCGTACCTCGCTGGCCGCCGCACTGAATGAAAAGCGCGCGTCGGCCGCCGCCATCGACACCATCAAGGCGGAGGACGTCGGCAAGTTTCCCGACTCAAACCTTGCCGAATCCATGCAGCGCGTGCCGGGCATCGCACTGGCCCGCGGCGATGGCGGCGAGGGCAAGAACATCTCGGTGCGCGGCCTCGGGCCGGGCTTCACCCGCGTCCGCCTGAACGGCATGGAAGGCACCGCGCAAACCGGCTCCTCCGACATTTACGGCGCGGGCAACACGGGCCGCAGCTTTGACTTCAACGTCTTCCCGACCGAAATCTTCTCCGAACTGGCCGTGCGCAAGACGCCCTCGGCCGATGTCGAGGAAGGCTCGCTGGGCGCTACGGTGGACCTGAAGGCCCCGCATCCGCTGGATTTCAAGAAGAGCTTTGTCGCCACCATTTCGGCCAAGGGCGTGTGGAACGAGGTGAGCAAAAAGCTTGATCCGCGCATATCGGTGCTGTTGTCCAAGCAGAATGAGGAGGGCACTTTCGGCGTGCTCGCCACGGCCAGCTACAGCCATCGCAACATCCGCGAAGTGGGCTATTCGGCAGTCAACATTCTGCCCACCTATGTGAATGGCGGCTTCTGTTCGCCCATCGGCTATGCCCCGCAGAACCCGGCCACCAATGCGGCCAAGGGCACGGATGCGGCCAATTGTTCGACTGGCAATCCCCGCACAGGCAGCACGGCGGCCTATAATCTGATCCAGTCGATGACCGGCCCCTCGGGTCAGGCGGGCGGCGGCGTGTTCCTGCCGCGCATCCCGCGCTATCTCAATTCGCGCCAGGATGCCGAGCGCATGGGTGGCTCGCTGGCCCTGCAATGGAAGCCCGACGACAATACCGAAATCACCTTCGACGCGCTGTTCTCGCGTTATAAGGTCACGCGTTGGGACAATTACATCGATGCGCTCTCCTTTGCCCGCAATGCCAGCAACAATGGGCAGCCGATGACCTCGGTGGTCGATCTGTCGGTCAAGCCCAATGGTTCGCTGCTCTATGGCCTGTTCAACGGGGTGGACCTGCGCTCGGAAAGCCTGCGCGACAAATTCACCACCACTTTCGGTCAGGCCAATCTGAATATCCACCACAAGTTCACCGACCATCTGACCATCGACATTATGGCGGGCTATTCCAAGTCGATCTTTGACAACCCAGAGCGCCTGACGGTCAATCTGGATGCGATCGACACGCCCGGATTTGGCATTGATTTCCGTGGCGGCGGTTCGATCCCGGTCATGAAATATGGCATCGACGTGGCGAACCCTGCCAATTTCAATTATGCGCCCGGCCGCGCCGACGGCACCGTGCTGGGCAATTTCAACACGCGCAACTGGAAGGTGACGACCGACAATTATACGTTCGAAGCCAATTCCACCTATGAATTCAGCGACGCCTTCAAGATCAAGGGCGGGCTGCAATATCGCCAGAGCGCGTTCAGGAACCGCGTGCTGGGCGTGGCCCCGGCCAATCAGGCGACCACGGCGCTGCCCGCCGGGGCCTCGGTGGCCGATTTCACCTATCAGATCACGGGCCTCAACAATCTGCTGATCCCCGGTGCGCTGCCCAGCTTCCTTGCCACCGATATCGACAAGTGGAAGCAGACGGTCGGCTTCAACAATTTCACCTTCTGCGGCGTGGAATGCGGCAATGGCTCGCCCGAAGTGCGCGAAGAGGAAAAGTCGGCCTTCCTGATGGGCCAGTTCAACCTGCCCGACACGCTGCCGATCCCAATCCGGGGCGACGTGGGCGTGCGCTTCGTCAACACGTCCCAGCACACGGTCGGCTATATTCCCACCACCGCTGCGGCTGGATCGGCCTATCCCACGGTGGCGATCCCGGCGATTGTCGATCGTTCGTACAGCGACTGGCTGCCCTCGGCCAATCTGGTGCTGGAATTCACGCCGCACCTGCTGGGCCGCCTTTCCGCCGCCAAGGTGATGAGCCGCCCCGAACTGGGCGTGCTGCCCTCTGGCGGGTCGGTCAATGCCGTCACGCGCACGGCCACCATCGGCAACCCCTATCTCGATCCGATCCGCGCGAGCACCTATGACGCTGCGCTGGAATGGTATTTCCGCCCCGGTTCGCTGCTCTCGGTTGCCTATTTCCACAAGGATATCAGCACCTATATCCAGTCGGTCAGCAGCCTTGTGCCCTATAACACGCTGGGCCTGCCCAATTCGCTGCTGACCGCGGCGGGCACGCAACCGACCGATCTGTTCACTGTGACGCGCTCGGTCAACACCAAGGGCGGACCGCTCAATGGGGTCGAGGTCAATCTGCAACTGCCCTTCACCTTCCTGCGCGGCTTTGCCAAGGACTTTGGCCTGCTGGCCAATTACACCCATGTCTCGTCCAAGGTGAATTACGTGCTGCAATCGAGCGGCGGCGCGGCCACGCTGTCGACCACGGCCAATCTGGTCAACATGTCGCCCGATACGGCCAGCGGGACGCTCTATTATGAAAACCGCAAGTTCAGCATTCGCGGCACGATCAACTATCGCGGCCCCTTTATCCGCCAGATCCCCTCGGGCGCGAATGACAGCGACATTCTGGGCAACAGCGCGACCACCTTTGTGGACGCTTCGTTCAGCTACAATCTGATGAAGGACATAAAGTTCACCATCGAAGGCCAGAACCTGACCGACGAGCATAACACGCTTTATATCGACAGCGGCCGTCAGGATCCTTTGTTCAACACCCGCACCGGCCGCACGATCACCGTGGGCGTCAACGCCAAGTTCTAACAGTTCCTCCCTACACGCTCCCCCGCGTGTTTCAGGGCCGCCGGACGAGGCATCCGGCGGCCCCTTTTTTTAGTTCCCCAGCGGGCGTTGCGAAGAAACCAGCGGACTGGGCGGGATGACGACATTTTCCGGGCGGGCCGGATCGAAAGGGGCCGATGTGATATGCGGGGCCAGAGCAGGAATGGCGGCGCGGATGCCATCGGCGATGATGCGCGCGCTCATCCAGGCGCCCCAGGCGTTATAATGCGTTTTGTCGCGGCCCTGGTCATTGAACATGGCCGGAGCGCGATCCGGCCCCAGCGCTTCATAGAGGGTGACGCTGGCGCGGTTGAGGTCGATCAGGGGGATGTGCATCTGCGCCGCCATCTCCCGCATCACCGCCGGATAATCGCCCAGCGAAGGGACGATCCGCCCGCGCGCATCGAAATTGCGCCGCTCCGGACTGGTGACCAGAACGGGCGTCGCCCCGCGCCGCCGCGCCTCGGCGATATAGGCGTCGAGGTAGGCGCGATAGGTCGTGCCCGCCTCGGCATAGGTCTGGGGCCATTGGACCTTCTGGTCATTATGGCCAAACTGGATGAACAGATAATCGCCCGGTTTAATGAGACTCAGCACCTTGTCCAGCCGCAGGTCGGCGAGGAAGGATTTGAGCGTCGCCCCGCTCTCGGCATAATTGGCCACCGCCACCCTATCATCCAGCATCAGCGGCAGGATCTGGCCCCAACTGGCCGTGGGTTCACGCGGATGGTCGGCCACCATGGAATCGCCGACGAGGAAGATGGTCGGCCCCTGCGCGGGTTCAACCGTGACGGATCGCACGGCGGGCGTGCCGAGGAATTCCAGCGTCAGCCGGTCATCCCAATTGCGCTGAGATGCCTGATCGGGGCGCAGGCGGACGTGGTCGCCTCCCGGCGCATTTTCGGGCACCGCGCCAAGGCCCGCATTGTGAACATGGACAATAAAGCGCCGCGTCGCGCTTTGCCCCCGCGCGGTTGCGGCGTTCAGCACCATCAGGCGGCGGTTCTCGGCCTTAACCGTCGTTTGGCCTGCGCTTTTGTCGCTGCCCAGATCGAGCGTGATGCGCCAATTGCCCTCGGGCAGAGGCAGGGAGAGGGCGCCATCGCTCTCATAGCCGCCAACACCGGGGGCATAGGGCGCGCCGGGCGCAATCGTGCTTTCCCCGCTGTGTGCCGGACCATCGAGACGCCATACGCGCGCGGTTTGCGCGTGAGCCACAGGGGTCATCGCGCTGGCGCCCATTGCAGCCAGAAGCAGGGATAAACGTGCCATGGAACAAACATCTCCTAACCCATCTTGATTTTCTATATGTGAAATCTATTCTCACAATGTACGTAGCATAAAGGTCAGGGAGAGACCATGATTCGTCGATTGAGCCAACTTCTGGCATCCGCCGCCTTGTCGCTTTGCGCCGCGCCCCTGCTTCACGCGCAAACCCCTGCCGCCCTGCATGGCGAAGCGCCGGGGGCCACCATTGATCCGCGCATTTTCAGCCAGTTTGCCGAACATCTTGGCTATGGCATTTATGGCGGCATTTGGGTTGGGCCGGAATCGAAAATTCCCAATATCAAGGGCTATCGCCGCGATGTGGTCGAGGCGCTGCGGGCGCTGCATGTGCCGCTGGTGCGCTGGCCGGGCGGGTGCTTTGCTGACGAATATCATTGGCGCGACGGGATCGGTCCGCGCGCCAAGCGCCCGGTCAAGATCAACACCCATTGGGGCGGCGTGACCGAGCCCAACACATTCGGCACGCATGAATTCATGGACTTTGCCGAGCTGATCGGGGCCGAAGCCTATGTCTCGGGCAATGTGGGCAGCGCGCCCGCCGGGGAGATGGAGGAGTGGGTGCAATATATCACCGCTCCGCAAGGCACTCTGGCCGATGAACGCGCGCGTAATGGGCGCAAGGAGCCGTGGAAGCTGCCCTATTTCGGCATCGGCAATGAACTCTGGGGCTGCGGCGGCAATATGAAGGCCGACTATGCCGCCGATGTCACGCGCCGTTATGCCACTTTCGTCAAAGTGCCTTTTGGCACCAAGATCCAGAAGATCGCCAGCGGCGCCAATGGTCCCGATTACAACTGGACCGAGGTGATGATGCGCGAGGCGGGGGGCCTGATCAACGGCATCGGCCTGCATTATTACACCGTGCCGGGGGATTGGAAGGGCAAGGGATCGGCCACGGATTTCAACGAAACCGACTATGCCCGCACCATGGCCAAGACGTGGAAGATGGAGGAACTGCTGACCAGGCACTCCGCCGTCATGGACAAATATGACCCGGCCAAGCGCGTCAATCTGGCCGTGGATGAATGGGGCATCTGGACCGATGTGGAGCCGGGCACCAATCCGGGTTTCCTCTATCAGCAGAACAGCCTGCGCGATGCCTTGCTGGCGGGGGTGAACATCAACCTGTTCATCCGCCATGCCGACCGCGTGCGCATGACCAATATCGCCCAGATGGTGAACGTCCTCCAGTCGATGATCCTGACCAAGGATGCGCAGATGGTGCTGACGCCCACCTATCATGTGTTCGACATGTATCGCGGTTTTCAGGATGCAACCGCTCTGCCGCTTGATCTGCCCAAACTGTGGTACGGGCGCGATGAATGGGTGTCGCCCGCGCTGCATGGCGCGGCGGCTCGGGGCAAGGACGGCACTGTGCATGTGGCCCTCGTCAACATTGATCCGGGCAAGCCGCAGCATCTCGAAATCGCGCTCTCGGGCATCAAATCTACTAGCGTGACGGGCCGCATCCTGACTTCGGACCGGGTTCAGGATGTGAATGATTTTGCCAATGGCGCGCGGGTGCATCCGGTGGCGTTTACCGGGGCGAGCCTGCGTGAGGGCAAGTTGCTGGTCGATCTGCCCGCCAAATCGCTGGTCGTGCTGGACCTGCCGTGATCGCGGATCTGGGCGCTTTTGCCGATGGGCGCAGCCTTGCCCATGGCGCGATCAATGCCGCCATCGCCGCCGCGCATCAGCGTGGCGGCGGGGTGGTGGAATTGCCCGTCGGGCGCTTCCTATGCTTCTCGATCCGTCTGCTTTCCGGCGTCCGGCTGCATCTGGGGCAGGGCGCAGTGATCGAGGCGGCGGACCCGGCGCGCCACGGCGGCGCCTATGACCTGCCCGAGGACAATGGCCCGCAACTCTATCAGGATTTCGGCCACAGCCATTGGCGCAACAGCCTGATCTGGGCCATCGGCGCGCAGGATATCGCCATCACCGGCCCCGGCCGGATCGAAGGGCGGGGCCTGACCCGCAACGGCCCCGGCTCGCTCTGGCGCGCGCAGGCGGGCGAAAGGCCGCTCTCCATGGCGGCGATGAGCGAGGCCGAAGTCGGCGCGCTTGAGCAGAGCCATGCCGCGATGCGCGGGCTGGGCAACAAGGCGATGGCCTTTCGCGAATGCCGCAATGTCGAACTTTCGGGCTTTACCATTGCGGGGGGCGGGCATTTCGCCATCCTCGCCACCGGGTGCGAGGACATGGCGATCCGCCACCTGTCCATCGACACCGAGCGGGACGGGATCGACCTCGATTGCGTGCGCCGCTGCGTGGTCGAACATTGCCGGGTGAACAGCCCCAATGATGACGCCATCGTGGTGAAAACCAGCCTCGGTCTTGGGCGGCTGGCGCCATCGGAGGATATTGCGATCCGCCATTGCACGGTCTCGGGCTATGACCTTGGCACGATGCTGGATGGCACACTCGGGCGGACGCAGCAATTCGCCCCCGACCGCGACCGGGTGACGGGCCGCATCAAGATCGGCACCGAAACCAATGGCGATATTCGCCGCGTGACCATCGAGGATTGCCATTTCGAACGCAGCCGGGGATTGGCCATCGAATGCGTTGACGGCGCCACGGTCGAGGACATTACCGCCCACCGCCTGACCATGCGCGAGGTGACTACTGCCCCGATCTTCCTGCGTCTGGGCGCGCGGCTGCGCGGGCCGGAGGGGACGCGGATCGGGGCGCTGCGCCGGGTGGAGATCAGCGATATTCGCGCCACCGGGATCGCCCATGAATTTCCTGTGATCATCGCGGGCCTGCCCGGTCATCCGGTGCAGCAGGTGGCTTTGCGCGACATGGACCTGAGTTTCGATGGTGGCGGTACGGCGCAGGATGCCGCCCGCCAGCCTCCGCTGGTGCCCGATGCCTATCCCGAACCCAGCATGTTTGGCGTGCTGCCCGCTTGGGCGCTGTGGATGCGCGATGTTCAGGATGTGACCGTCGAGCGTTTCGCCGCGCGCCATGCCGGGGATGATGCGCGACCCCCGGTGATCTTGCGTGATGCGCAGGGCCTGAATCTGCGGGAAATGCCGCATTGGCCGCCCGCCTGACCCATTTGGGCGATTGACGGCGATCCGTCCTGCGTGTATCACAATAAGCAACAAACGTGCATAATGCGGGATTTTGGAGAGGCCAGTGCAAAGGTTCGCATTCCGGATGCAATTGAAACCCGGCATGGTCGATGAATATCGCCGCCGCCATGACGAGATCTGGCCCGAGCTGGTCGATCTGCTGCGCCAGGCCGGGATCAGCGACTATTCGATCTTTCTGGATGAGGACACGCTGGCGCTCTTTGCGGTGCTGAGGCTTGCCGAGGAGAACAGGCGCGAGAGCCTGCCCAATGAGCCGGTGATGAAACTGTGGTGGGCCGCGATGGCGCCGCTGATGGAGGTCGAGCCCGACAATCGCCCGCGCGAATGGCCGCTCGTGCCAATGTTTCACATGGCCTGATGGGGGTGGCGATGCGTTCTCTTTTATTGGTTGGCGCGGCTCTGATCGCGGCCCCCGCTCTCGCGCAGGAAGCGCGTCCGACGGTCAATCTCAAGGCTCCGGTCAAGACCTTCGGTCGCGTATCCTTCGATGGCCGCTCGCTGATGATCGATGGGCAACGCACACCGATCTGGGCCGCCGAATTTCACCCCTATCGCCTGCCCAGCCCCGATCTGTGGCGCGATGTCCTGCAAAAGATCAAGGCCAGCGGGTTCAACACCGTCACCTTCTATTTCGACTGGGGTTATCACAGCCCCAAGCAAGGTGAGCTGGATTTCACCGGCATCCGCGACATGGAACGCGCCATCACCATGGCCGGCGAGGAGGGGCTTTATGTCATCACCCGCGTTGGCCCCTATGTGAACGCGGAGCTGGCGCGGGGCGGCTTTCCCGGCTGGCTGAACAACCAACGGGCGAGGGCGCGGACCGATGATCCGGAATATCTGAAGGCGGCGGATGAATGGCTGGCGGCCATCGACGGCATTGTTGCGCGCCATCAGATCAATGATGGCAAAGGCCCCGTCATCCTGCATCAGATCGAAAACGAACTTTCGCAGACCAGCCCGGCCCATCGCCGCTATATGGACCATCTCTATGCCGTGACGCGCAGCCACGGCATCACCGTGCCGATTTTCCACAATGATCCGGGCCGCAATGGTAATTGGGCGCCCGATGGATCGCCCGTGCCGGGCGTGGTCCATGGCCCGGTCGATATGTATGCCTTCGATGGCTATCCGGGCGGCACCTGCACCGCGCAGGGCAAGATTGCGCGCGCCAATGGCGCGCCCGATTGGGGCTATTACGGCATTGGCGGGGCCAAGGGCGGGGCGTCGGCCTCGCCCGACACACCGGGCTTTATGGCGGAAATCGGCGGGGGCTGGTTCGACTATTGGGGTTCGGACGGGATCTATGCCTGCAATGCGGGACAGACGGGGCCGGGCTATGGCCGCCTGTTTTACGGCACGAATTTCGTCAACGGCATCGGGTTGCAAAGCATCTATATGGGCTATGGCGGCACCTCATGGGGCTGGCTGCCCGCGCCGGTGGTGTTCACCTCCTATGACTATGGCGCAGCCATTGCCGAGGACCGATCCCTGCGCGAAAAAGCCTTGGCCTTGAAGCCCATCGGCGGCACTCTTGCGGCCTTGCCCGAGATTGCCGCGATGGTCCCGGCGGACAAATTGACGCCATCTTCGGACGCCATCCGGCTCTATCACAACCGCAGCCCGGAGACGGACGCGCGCCTGATCCTGGCCGCGCATCAGCCGGGGCATCTGACGCAGGACACCAGCTTTACCTTTGCCGCCGATCTGCCCGACGGGCATTATCAGATGCCTCAGATCCGGCTGAACGGCTATGATGCGAAATGGATCGTGGCCGGGGCTAATGTCGCGGGGCAGCGGTTGGTTTACACGACCAGCCAGATCCAGACCGCGCAGAACGGCCTGCTGCTGCTAATCGGCCGCGCGGGTGAGGGCGGACGGACCGTGCTGCGCTACAGCGCCAAGCCCACGATCAAGGCGCCTGATGGGGTCGCCGTCTCTTGGGATGCGGCGCGCGGCGATCTGACGCTGGATTACACCCATGGCGCGCTCTCCACGGTCGAGATCAGCGGGGGCGGGCGGCCTGCGCTGAGCCTGCTGCTGGGCGATGATGCGGCGGGCGGGGCTTGCTGGGATGCCGATGGCGTACTGGCCTGCGGGCCTGCGCTGGTGCGCCATGCGCGGGCCAAGGGCGGTGCGCTGGCGCTGACCGGCGATACTGCCGCTCCCGCTTCTTTGCGCGTATGGACCCGGCAATCGCGCATCACCTGGAATGGCGCCCCGGTGGCCATGCGGCCTGCGGCGGGCGGATCGTTTGAATCCATCGCGCCTCTTCCCGGCCCGGCCCCCATCGCGCTGCCCGCGCTGACCGACTGGCGCATGGCCGAGGGCACGCCCGAGGCCAGCCCCGCTTTCGACGACAGCGCATGGCAGACCATCGACCGCCGCGCCGATGCCACGCAAAGCCAAAAGCCCGCAGGCCAGCCCACGCTGACCATGGACCCCTATGGTTTCCACGAGGGCGATGTCTGGTATCGCGCCCATTTCAGCGGCGATCCGCAGGCCCAGCGTCTCAGCCTGACCTATGGCGCGGGCGGGGCGGGGATGGTGCAGGTGTTCCTCGATAGCCGCCTGATCGGCCAGCAGGACCTGCCCGCCGCCATGCCGCGCCCGATCACCACGGGCAATATCACGATTGCGATGCCCGATGCGTCGCGGACGCCCGGCGATCATGTCCTGTCCGTCATGGTGCGCAACAATGGCCATAACTGGGACCTGACCGCGATGGACGAGCATAAGGAGGGGCGGGGCCTGATCGCCGCCTCGCTCGAACCGCTGACGGGGCCTGCCTTTGCCGTGCCGCTCAACTGGCGGATACAGGGCCGCAGCGGCGGCGAGGATTTCACCGACCGCGCGCGCGGCACGCCCAACAATGGCGGCCAATATGGCGAGCGCATGGGCTGGCATCTGCCCGGTTTTGACGATCATGCGTGGCGCGCCACCGGGGCCGCTCTGCCGCAGGGATCGGCGGGCACGAACTGGTATCGCACCCATGTCACGCTCAATGTTCCGCGCGGACAGGACGCCACCATCGGCCTGGCCTTTGGCGATACCGCGCGGCCGCGTTCATCGGCCCAGTACCGGGTGCTGATCTTCGTCAATGGCTGGAACATGGGGCAATTCATCGCCCATGTCGGGCCGCAGCGGATCTTCCCGATCCCCGAGGGCATCCTCAACCATCACGGGGCCAACAGCATCGCCCTTGCCGTCACCAGCGACGGCGCACCGGCCAATGCGCTCGAGAATGTGCGCCTCGTCACAATGCAAAATCGCCGCGGCGGGCTGGAGGTGGCGCAGGTTGCCGCCCCCGCCGGCCTTGCGCCCATCCGTTGATCCATGGAGAATAGTGTGTCCGCAACTCTTCCTGCACGTTCCGATCTGATCGGGCTGATCCATCGTCTGATGGACAATCTGGTTTCGATCCATGATGAAACCGGCGAATTCCTGCTGCGGCTCGAGGATGGCCGCGTGATCGACACCAAGGGCTGGAACGGTTGGGAATGGACCCATGGCATCGGCCTGTTCGGCATGTGGCGCTATTATCAGCAGACCGGCGATGACAAGGCGCTGACCATCATCCGCCAGTGGTTTGCCGACCAATTGCCGCGCGGCACGACCAAGAACATCAACACCGTCTCGCCCTTCCTTACGCTCTCCTACCTTTATGAGCGCGAGCCGAATGCCGACTGGCTGGCCCAGATTCAGGAATGGGCCGACTGGCTGATGGCGCCCGACGGCCTGCCCAAGACCGAGGAGGGCGGTTTTCAGCACATCGTCTATAATGACGAAAACCCCGGCGAGATGTGGGATGACACGCTGATGATGTCGGTTCTGCCGCTGGCGCGTTTTGGCCTGCTGCTGGATCGCCCCGATTATGTCGAGGAGGCCAAGCGCCAGTTCCTCGTGCATATCAAATATCTCTTCGATACCAAGACCGGCCTGTGGTTCCACGGCTGGGATTTCAACGGGCGGCACAATTTCGCGGGCGCGCTGTGGGCGCGGGGCAATTGCTGGATCACGATTGCCATTCCCGAAATCATCGAATTGCTTGGGCTGCCCGAAGGCGATGCTTTCCGCACCTTCCTCGTCGATACGCTGGCCGCACAGGTCAAGACTTTGGCCGCGACGCAGGCGGAGAATGGTCTGTGGCATACGCTGGTGATGGACCCGACCTCCTATCTGGAAGCCTCGGCCACGGCGGGCTTTGCCTATGGTATCCTCAAGGCTGTGCGCATGGGTCTGCTGGACGAAAGCTATGAGGCGGTGGGCCTTAAAGCGGTGCAGGGTGTGATCGACCATATCAACGCGGATGGCGAATTGACGCAGGTGTCTTTCGGCACGGCGATGGGCGATACGATGCAGTTCTATAAGGATATTGCGCTGACCTCGATGCCCTATGGGCAAAGCCTCGCGATCTGCGCTTTGGCCGAGGCGCTGCACCGGCGGTAAGTAGCCGGACGAAAAAAAGGGGCGGCGGACCTGATCTGGCCCGCCGCCCCTTTTGTTTGGCCCATCAATGGCAGGCGTATTTACCCAGCGGCGTCTCACGCTCCAGATCGGGCCGCTGCGCCAACACGGCTTTCGCGGCGGGCACGGACAGGCCCGCCAATTGCTCGGCCACCAGATCGGCCATGGTCCGCGCGCCCAGTTCTGTAAAATGCGTGTCATCCTTCAGCCCGGCGGCAAAGGCGGGGTAGGCCCCCGGCGCAAGGTTCATATAATAGACCACCGCCTTATCCGCCCCCATCCGGTCGAGCAGATTGCGCGAGGCGCCCTCAAGGTCGATCAGCGGCGTTTGAGTCGTGGCGGCCAGTTCGCGCATCACGGCGGAATATTCGGCAAAATCGGCCCGCGCCTTGCCCGCCGCGTCAAACGACCGCCGCGCCACCGGCGTCACCAGCACGGGAAAAGCCCTAGCCCCGCGCGTTTCCCAAATGAAGCGTAGCAGATTGTCGCGATACATCGCCGGATCGGCAAAGCGCTCCGGCTTGGCCTTGGTGGCGTCATTATGGCCGAACTGGATCAGCACGGTGTCGCCCGCGCGGATCTCGCCCATCATCCGGTCCCAGCGGCCCTCGTTGATGAAGCTTTTGGTCGAGCGACCGCCGATGGCGCGATTGACCACCACCGCATCGCCCGACAGGCCGCAGGCGAGGAATTGGCCCCAGCCGCCTTGAGGGTATCGTTCGGGCGCATAGGTCTGGACCGTGGAATCCCCCGCGATCAGGATGCGCGCCGGTTCGGGCTTTGGCGCCGGCTTGGGCGTGGCGGCGACAGACAGGCTGGCCGCAGCCAGCAGCAAGAGATGCTTCACAATTTTCCTCCCACCGGATTGTTGCCCCACAGGCTTTCGTATTCCCAGCCTGTCAGGTCCTGAACCACTTCGCGCGCATGGGGACTGGTCGGCTCGCGCCCGCCGCCGCGCAAATGTTCGATCTCGCCCATCAGCACGTCATGCGTGGCGCGGCTGAGGCGGAAGCGGCGCGAGACGGCGATGCCAAAGCCCAGCATCGCCCATGTGCCGATGCCCATCACCAGCACCAGCGTCAGCACCGCGCCATGGCTCTGTACGTCCGCCTTGGGCACGAAACCGCCCGCATCCATCAACAGGCCCACCAGCGCCACGGCGGCGGCCTGCGTGGCCTTGCGGATAAAAGTCATCACGCCCGCAAAGGAGCCTTCGCGGCGGCGACCGGTGACGATCTCATCCACATCGGCCATGTAATTGTAGGTGGCCCACGGGATGTAATTGAGCGCCCCGCGCCCGAGGCCCACCAGCCCCATGCCGATCCAGATCCACCCCGATGCGGCAGGCAGCCCCGCCCACCACAGCGCCAGCAGCGCCGCCACGCCCAGCGCGAAACACGCCGCCGCCATGCGATAGGCCAGCGCGGGGCTGGAGCGCAGCGCCATGCGGATGGCCAGCATCACCGCGCCCAATTGCACAATATACATCGTGCCCAGCAGGGCGGAGGCCGCCTGCGTCGATCCGGCCAGCGCAAAGATCACGAAGAAGGTGAAAGCCGCGTTGAAAATGTCCTGCGAGATATATCCGCCCAGATACATGCCCAGATGCAGCCGGAACGCCCGAATGCGCAAGGTGGACGACAGATTGCGCCACAGATGCAGCAGCGGGGATCCGGCGGCGGGCTTGGGCGGCGTGGGGCGCTGGCGTTCCCAACTGAAGGCATAGAGGAAGCCCGCCGTCGCCATGAACAGCGCGGCAAAGATCGCCCCCATGATGAGGAACGTGTTCGCACTGTCGCGCCCCAGCCAGTTGATCAGCCAGAGCGGCAGGAAACCGGCGAGAATCGCCGACCCTTGCGCAAACAGAATGCGCACCCCGGCAAACTTGGCCTTGGTGGCAAAGTCGCTGGCCATTTCGGCGGCCAGCGTTTCATAGGGGATGATCTCCAGCGCATAGGTCAGTTCGAAAAGCACATAGGAAACAAGGTAATACCAGAAGGTTTGACCCGGCAGCCACATCAGCGCGAATGTTGGCAGCAGGGGGATCGCCGCCAGCACGAAAAACCGCCGCCGCCCGAACCGCCGCCCCAGCGCGTGCCGGTCGAAATGGTCCGAAATATGCCCGATCGTGGGCGAGACAAAGGCGTCGAGGATACGCGCCACGGCAAAGATCAGCGCGGCCTGTCCGGCGGATAATCCGCAGAACCGCGTGTAGAAGATCAGCACCCATGCCGAGATCACCGCCATCGACCCCGCGCCCAGCACGTCATTCGCGCCATAGGCCAGGTAATTGACCAAACGGACCGGTCTTGCCGCCGGTTGCGCCATCACGCCTTCCTTTTCCCTTGGGGCCGGAATGGCGTATCACCATGCGGCGCAATTATTCATATTGTGGACTGCGTTTATACTATGTAAAACCGCATCGACAAGCGGCAATCATAGCGCCGCACCGATTCATGGGAGATTTTCGGATGCGTTTCCGCCTTTTGACGGGTCTGCTGGCTGCTTCTGTTCTGGCCACCCCGGCGCTGGCCAAACCGGCCAAAGAATGGATCGACCCCGCCACCGGCCACCGCATTGTGCGCATCAGCACTCAGGGCGGAACCTCCAATCTCTATTTCACGCAAAGCGCCTTTACCCCCAAGGGCGACAAGATGGTCATCAAGACCCCCGACGGGATCAGCGTTGTCACGCTCTCGGACTGGTCGATCAAATTGCTGGTGCCCGGGCCGCATCTTAACCTGCTTTTTACCGGCCATATCAGCCGCAACGCCTATTACGCCACCCGCGCGCGCGACGATGCGGGCGGCGCGTTTCAGGTCTATGCGGTGGATGTGGACACCGGCAAGGCCAAGAAGGTGGCCGATGTGGCGGGCGGCTCGATCGGCTCGATCAATGCCGATGAAACACTGCTGCTGGGCCAATATACTTTGCCCCCCGCCAAGGTGAACCCGGACGGCACGCTGGTCCGCGCGGATCAGGGCAACAATGCGGTTCCGGGCGGCAACACCTATGCCGAAAACCGGCCCGACGGCACGCCCTACACCTATGCCGATGCAAAAACTCGCTCGCTGCACCGCCGGTTGAAGGCCGGTTTCCCGATGGAGGTCTTTACCCAGAACCTCGTCACCGGTGAGCGCAAGACCATCGTGGCCAGCAATGACTGGCTCAACCATGTGCAATTCTCGCCCACCGATCCGGGCCTCATCATGTATTGTCACGAAGGGCCTTGGCATGAGGTGGACCGGATCTGGACCATCCGCACCGATGGCACCGGCAAAAAACTGGTCCACACCCGCACCATGAACAATGAGATTGCGGGCCATGAGTTCTTCAGCCCCGATGGCGAGACGATTTGGTACGATCTGCAAACGCCTCGGGGCCAGGTGTTCTGGCTGGCGGGCTATAATGTGCGGACCGGCAAACGGACCTGGTATCATCTGGAACGCAACCAGTGGTCGGTGCATTACAACCAGTCGCCGGACCTCAAACTCTTCACCGGCGATGGCGGAGACAGCGAGATGGTGGCCCATGCGCCCGATGGCAAATATCTCTATCTGTTTACCCCGCGCATGATCCCCGACGATGCCGAAATCCCGACCGCCGACGCGGACAAGCTGATTGTGCCGGGCACCTTCGATCAGGAAAAGCTGGTCGATATGCGCGGCAACAATTACAAGACCGAACCCAACATGACCTTTACCCCGGATGGCAAATGGATCATTTTCCGCGCGAATTTCGAAGGAACCACCCACACCTATGCGGTGGAAACCGCCAAGTGAAGGGCGCTTTGCTGCTGGCCGCGCTGCTGACCAGCGCTTCGGCCCATGCGAGCGTGGCGCGAAGCTGGGGCGTGGCGATGCAGGCGGCCCCGGCGGCGGACGCACCCAATGCGCCGCCCTCGATTGCGGACGCCACTGTGCGCCAGGTCCTGCGCCTGTCGGCGGGCGGAGACCGGCTGCGCCTTGTGCTGGACAATCAGGACAGCGCGAGCGCTTTGACCATCGACCATTTCGCCGTGGCGCTGGTCGATGCGCGCGGAGCGGTGATCCCCGGCAGTACCCGCAGCATCAGCTTTGGCGGGCGGCCCGGCGTGACCATCCCGGCCCATGCGCCGATGATCAGCGACTGGCTGCGTATGCCGGTCAAACCTCTGAGCCGGATCGCAGTGACTTTCCATGTCGCGCCGGGACAGGTGCTGGGCGCATTCCATTCCTTTGGCGCGGCAAAGACGCAACTGGCGCCCGGCGATCAGGTGGAAAAGCCCGAATTGTCCGAGGCCGCCACGGTCGAGCGGCGTTTTGTCATTTCCGGCGTCGATGTGGGGGCCAAGACGCCTTTGCGCACCATCGTCACCTTTGGCGATTCGATCACCGATGGCGTGCGGGCCACGGTTGATTCGGATCTGCGCTGGCCCGATCAATTTGCCGCGCGTCTGCAAAAATCGGGCCTGAACATGGGCGTGGCCAATGTCGGCATTTCGGGCAACCGGATGCTGGCCGATGGGGCGGGGCTTAATGCGCTGGCCCGGTTTGACCGCGATGTGCTGGCCATTCCCGGCGCCAGCCATGTGATCGTGCTGGAGGGCGTCAATGACATTGGCGCGGCATGGCGCGAAAAGCGGCATGAGAGTTTCGACACCGAGGCCGTGATCAACGCCTATCGTCAGATGATCATCCGCGCGCATGATCATGGGATCAAGATCATCCTCGCCACGATCCTGCCCTATAAGGGCGCGGGCTATTGGTCCGAATGGGGCGAGACGCAGCGCCAGAAGATCAACACATGGATCCGCGAGCAGAAGCGGAGCGACGGCATGGTCGATCTGGACGCGGTGATGCGGGACAAGGTCGATCCGCTGGTGATGAAGCCGGTGTATGGTTCAGGCGACCATCTGCACCCCAATGACAAGGGCTTTGCCGCGATGGCCGATGCTGTGCCTTTGGCGCTGCTGCGTCAGGGCAGGACGCCCACGCGATAGACCATCACATGCACATAAGGTCGGCCCGGATCAACGCGGGCCGACCCGAATTGCGGGAAATGCGGCGTATCAGGCGGCAGTCCCGGCTCCAGTGCCACACCGTCGCCCATGCGATACAAATGTCCAGCTTTGCCCGGTTTGCTGCCGTCGAAATAATTGCCAGTATAAAGCTGGACCGAGGGCTGGGTGGTCCACATTTCCAGCCAGCGGCCTGATGCGGCATCCGTCATACGCGCGGCCAGATGGGGCAGGGCGGTCAGCCCCGCATCCAGCATGAAACTGTGATCATATCCGCGCGCCTGCACGATTTGCGCATCATGGCCGTCGCGGATCGCGGCATCGATCAAACGCGGGTGCCGGAAATCAAACGCCGTCTCGCGCACATCGCGTAACTCTCCCGTGGGCAGATTGCCCTGCGCCACCGGCACCATACGGCTGGCCGGGATCATCAGCCGCGCCATGGTGGCCGCCCGCCCCGTGCCTTCGCCCGACAGGTTGAACAGCGCATGGTTGGTGATGTTGACGATGGTGGGCCGGGTGGTGGCCGCCTCAAACCGGATGGTCAGCGCGCCTTTGGCATCCAGCCGATAGGTGACGGAAACCCGCAGCTCCCCCGGATAGCCGCTGTCGCCATCGGGGCTGGTGTGGGTCAGGCGGACCATCGCGTCCTTGCCGTCATGCACCTCGGCCACGTCGAACACCTGCCGATCGAAACCCAGCCCGCCGCCATGCACCGAATTCGGCCCCGCGCCATTGCGCCGCAGATGATAGGTCACGCCATCCAGCGCAAATTCCGCTCCGGCGATCCGGTTGGCATAGCGGCCCACGGTGGCGCCCAGATAATCCTGATGCGCCTCGTATTCGGCGGCGCTGTCATGGCCCAAGACGATATCGGCGCGGCGCCCATGGCGATCCGGCGCGATCAGGCTTTGCAGCGTGGCGCCATAGGCCAATATCCGCGCCGACACTGCGCCATTGCTCAGCACGATGGCCGCCACATGCCGCCCACCGGCCAGCGCACCGCCATCCTCCACCCGCGCGGTTGCCGCCATCGCGGGCGAGGCCGTGAGCAGCAGAGCCAGCGCGATCCTCAATGGCGTGGTTCCTGCGGGCTGTTGCGATGGGCGGGGATATGGGCAGAGTCGATTTCCGGCCCGGCCAGAGCCAGCATCTGGATCGCGGCCAGCCCCCATTGCGCGGCGGCATTGGTGGACAGGCGCGGCCATTCGACCTGATTGCCCAGATGCACGCGCGGATCATGATCCCATGTGCCAAGCCCTTCATCGCCGGAGAAGAATTCCTCCACCGCGCGACCCATCAAGCCTCGGTCATGCCGCGCACGCGCCGCATAGGCGGTCATGCGCGAATAGGCCTCACGCAGATTGCGCGCGCCAAAGGGCGGACCGAATTTGGCGAGGAAATCGGGCTTGGGCGCATTGTACCATTGGCAGAACGTGACCCACGCCTGCGCATAGGCGGGAATGTCGATCAGGCTGATGATCTCGGCATTGATCTCGGTTGCGCCGAAGACGGAGGAGAGATGGCTGATGCCGATCGTGTCGCCTTTGCCCAGAAAGCGATGTGTCGCCGGATCATAGGGCGCGCCGCCCACCAGCCAGCCATATTTCATCGCCCCGATACTCTGCATCCCCGCCGCGATCCGGTCGCGCCATTGGGTGTCGCCAGTGCGCTCCCACTGGGTCAGCCAGGCGCCCACCACGGCCGTCCAACTGGGGCCGAAACCCATCTCGAACGTGCCCTTGGGCCCGGCATAGGGTTTCGCACCCGGCACCTTGCGGCCGATTTCCACATGGTCCAGCGTCCGGTCGCTGTCCACCAGATCGGCGATCAGATCGCCCACCCGATCATCGGCGGTGAGGTAAAAATAGATCCGGCGATAGATGGCATTGGACACGCGCGGCTGCTTCGAACTGTCGCCCCAATGCTGCACCCCGTGGCGCGTGCCCAGCCCCTTGAAGCGGCCAAGGTGATAGGTGTCGACCTCGCTGGTGTGGCGCGTCATCGCCTCGGCCAGACGGAAGGGTTGGGCCGCCCCGGTGCGCAAAGCCTGATACCACAGCCAAAGGTCGGGCGATAACTCGCTGTTGTCCCATGCAAAGCCGCCGATGTCATAGCGCCACTGATGCCGGTCGGCGTCATAGGTGTGCATGATGTCGCCATGGTTCCAGAAGCCATACCAGCCGCGCCGGTCCACTTCGCCCGCATAGAAATCGACGAGGCGTTCGAGCTGATCCTCGACAATCGCGCGGTTACGGCTGGAGCGGTCCGGCAGGGACCAGTCACCAAACACGCCCGCCTTGTTCAGATGCTCTGGCGCGGCCATCATCCGGGGCGAGGCGGCATTGGCGGCCGCCATTGTCTCAATCATAGCATTCTCGGGCGTCGCCTCACAGGCCCAGAGCGTCAGCTCATGCGTCTTGGCAATGCCGGTCGCGCTGCCCCAGCCGGGTTCGTAATCCTCATAGGTGATGTCGAGGCCCTGATTTTGCGCGTCATAGGACTCCATCCCGTTGACCCCGCGCCAAGGGCGCAGATCCATCGGTTCGGCGCGCGGGCTCCACAGCCATGCGGTGAGATGGGCGGTGTCAGAGGCGGCATCGCGCACCGACAAGGCGCTTGGGCAGGTCTGCCAGAACCAGCGCTGGGCAATGGCCGCGCCGCCGCTCGGCCCGCCGACATAGGCAAGGCCCGGCGCGCGATGGCCCGATGCCGAGGCCACCCATGCCATGTTCGCCTCGGTCCGCTTTTCGATGCGGAACCCGTCGGCATTGGCCTGTTCCAGCCAGAAGTCGGACCATGTGGGGATGTACTGCAATTTGTCACGCACCGCCGGGGCCATTTGCGCGATGGGCGGCGTGGCGCGGCCCGCGATTTGCGCGGCGCGGAAGGCAGCGCCCGGATCGCGGCGCAGGCCCGTCAGCGGGCGGACGGCCTCGGCAAACAGGGTGCCATCGCTGGCTATGCGGATATGGCGATCATGGGGCGCATCGCGCATCGGCACCGTCACCGACAGGCCCAGCGCGGCAATCGCATCGCGCGCCGGATCGCCGTCATAGATAAAGCTGTGAACGATGCGCAGATGCCGCGCCCCGGCATAGGCGTAGAAACGCAGGGTGAAGGGCAGGGTGGCGCTTTGCCCTTGCCGGTGGACGCCCTCGACCTTGATGACCGCGCGCACCGGGCCGTTTTGCTCAAGGCTGAGGCGCGTGACCGTGGCGGCAAAGGCTCCGCCCATCTGGCCCACCAGCGAGACCGGCCCCATCACCGCGCGCCCGCCGATGCTGGCCGAGCGGATCAGGGCATTGCCCGATTTGGCGAAATCCCATGTCACCCCGGCGCAGGTGACGCGTATGCCATCGGCGCCCTGTTCCATGCGGATCGGGTCGGCGGGGGCGGGGCCGGGCGCGCCGGGGGCCACGGTGATGCCATCGGGCACGGCATCGCCCATGCTGGCGGGCAGGGCATGGGCGCTCCATTTGATCGAGCCATCGGGCCAGAAGGCGGTGGGCCAGCTTTGCGCCGGGAGGGCCGCGCCGCCTGCGGCCAGCGTAAAGCCCGAGCGCCGCGACACCGCCCCGCGAGGCCATGCCACGCCGAAACTATGGCCCAGATCCATGGCCGGACGACCCTCCAGCCAATGCGCCGGTGCCGGGGAAGGCGCGGGCGCGGCATGGCCAAGGCGCGGGGCCAATGCAGCGGCGGGGATCAGGCTGGCCAGTTTGAGGGCATCGCGGCGGATCATCATCGTTGAGCCTTTATGCTGATATGGCGGAAGGCCCAGTGGCTCCATGTGGTGCGCAGGCCAAACCAGCCGGATGTGTAGGGGGCAGGGTCGGTCAGGGTGAAGAGGCGAGATCCGTCGCGGTCTACGGCGATGGTGCGCGCGTCCGCCATCAGGGTGATATGCGTCCAGCGGCCCGGCGCAAGGCGCGCATCGCCCCGGTCATGCTCGGGCAGCAGCGGGCGCACCCTCGGCGTCGCCACATAGCGGCGCAGGCGGGTGGTGGTGTTGCGATTGCCGCCGATGCCCACGTAATAGGTTTGCAGGGTGTCGTAATCCTCGAACCGGCCGGAACGGGGGGCTGGATCGGAGCCGTCCTTCTCGCGCGCCATCCAGAAGGCGTTGAGGTCGCTGACCGTGTCATTGGGGCCGCCATGGGCGATGGCCATGGCGTCAAAACTGATGCGCACCGCGCCCGAAAGGCGGCGGCGATACCACAGTGTCAGGCCCTGCGGCGTGTCGATTTCGATGCCACCATGCGAGAAGGCAATGTGGGCCGGGGCCTCTGCCTCGATACGCCAGTCTGCCGGGCGTGCATCGGCCACGCCCGGCAGACAACAGGCGGCGCAGAGCAGGAGAGGACATCTCACGCGCCGCCTGCCGGACGTCACATCTTGGCCCGGATGCCGAAATAGACCCGGCGGCCATAGGTTTCGACGGTGGAAACGCGATAGGCGCTTTCCTCGTCCTCGATGCGCTGGGCATTGGTGAT
Source organism: Novosphingobium sp. SG707 (assembly GCF_012275515.1). GTDB lineage: Bacteria > Pseudomonadota > Alphaproteobacteria > Sphingomonadales > Sphingomonadaceae > Novosphingobium. The sequence goes on along the minus strand of NZ_JAAZQL010000007.1, from coordinate 231,735 downwards.
GTTCACCAGATCGACAAAGGCGGTGAAATGGTCGCCGATGCGATAGCTGATCGAGGAATCCCATTGGCCATAGGGGCGGCCAAAGGCGTTGAGATTGTCGCGCTCCGGCCCGATATTATAGCGCGAACGCCAGTTGTACGAGATGCGCGCGTTCAGACGGCCATCGTCATAAAAGGCGGACAGGTTATAGCTGTGGCGCGACAGGCCGGGGAAGCCCAGCGCCTGACCGCTGTAATAGCCGGTCGTGGTAAAGCCGCGATCCTTGGCATAGGTGTAATTGGCCTGAAGCCCCATGTTCTTGAACAGGCCTGGCAGGAAGTCGAAGCCATAGACGAGGCCCGCCTCAAACCCGTTGATCTGAACCGGGGCGGCGCTGTTGTAATAGGTCGAGATGGTGAAATCGGTGCCGTTGTAATTCTCGGTCGTGGCCACCTTATAGGGGAAGCCCTGAATATCCTTGCGCCAGAAGGTGGCCGACAGATAATTCACCCGCGAGATATACCATTCCAGCCCAAGGTCATATTGCTGGGCGGTATAGGGGCTGAGCTTGGGATTGCCGCGCGATCCGGTCTGGGCAATTGTGTTGAGCGACATGGAGGGCGCGATCTTGGCCAGATCGGGCGCGGCGGCCACCGATGTGGCCGTGGCGCGGAAGATCAGCTTGTTGGGCACCAGCTCATAGCGCAGATTGGCGCTGGGCAGCACATAGGTGTGATTGCCGGTAAAGGACACCGGGGCGAAAGTGCCCGCGCTGGTGTTGATGTTATAGCCCGAGGCGATGGTTTCCATGCGAATCACGCGCGCGCCCACCACCACGGCCAGATTGCGGTCAAACGGGGTAAAGCCCCATTTGGTCGAGACATAACCGGCCCAGTTCTTCTGCTTCACATCATAGGTGTCGCCCGGCGACCAGTTGTTGGTGGTATAGGTGGTGGGAATACCCGCCGCATTGGCTATTCCCATGTTCATGTTCAGCCAGCGCTGAATATTGGTTGAGCCGATATTGCCGGTCGAAAAGAAGTTGTGATCGCCAAGATCGGCATATTTTACATAGGACTGGATCTGCGAGAGGATCGCGGCATTGGTCCCGGTCGAGGTGACGGCATCGACCGCCGTGCCCGTGACCCATGTGCGCGTCTTGATATCGCCCACGCCCGGCGTTGCGGTATAGCCTTCATAGGTGACGGTGCCGTCGTGATAGATCGAGTTGAGATCGGTCACGCGGCGCTGGACGCCGAACTTGATCTGTTTCAGGAAGCCGCCGACGTCATAATCGCCGTCGAACTGGAAATTGCGTTCGGTCTGGACGTTCAGGCGCGGCTTGCGCTGGATCTGCAGATTGTTGATGCCCGCCGGATTGGTGGGGTCGGTCGACAGGCTGATGTTGGGGGCGCCCGCCGGATTGCGATAATCCACCGTCACCGAGGTCAGGCCATATTGCGTGCCCACCACGTCGATTTCATCATTGAAGGCCCGCGCCCAGGAATAGCCGCCGCGTGCGCGCAAGGTCAGCTTGGGGCTGACATGCCATTCACTGCCCAGCGTGCCGGTATAGGTCTGGCGGTCGATCGTGCCGTTGATGTTGCGATAGGACACGCCCAGCGCATTGGTGCTGTTCGGATTGGCCACCGGGGTTTGCTGGAATTGCACGTAACTGGCCGCGTTGCCCGCGTTGACACTGGTGTCATTGCTGAGCGAGAGAGCCGAGGTCAGGGCCGAAAACGTGTTGATCTGCATAAGCTGCGAGTTCAGCGTCTGCTGCCCGCGGGTATAGGTGTTGTCAAAGAACAGGCGGAAATTGTCCGACGGGCGCCATTCGACAATGCCGTTGAAAGCATAGCGCTCGGTGCGTTCGCGATACATCGCATAGCGCGGGATGTCGGGATAGAAATCGCCGGTGCCGTCATTGTTCAGATCAACGCAACCGGTCTGCACCGTCTGGCTGCATTGCGCGGCCGTGGCGCCCACCTTGCGGATCTGGCGCCAGCCCGTCGTCTTGGCCTGATCGTACCACAGGCTGCGCTTTTCATAGGTGGCCGAGAGCAGCACGCCCAGCGTGTCATGCGCGAAAAGATGGCTGCCGATCAGCGCGAATTTGGGGTCGAGCCGGTCGCCCAGCGTTCCGTAAACCCCCTGAACCGATCCGGCCAGATAGTCCTTTTTCGTGTCGAACGGTCGGCGGGTGATGATGCGCACCGTGCCGCCCAGACCGCCCTCGGTCATATCGGCGGTGGCGGATTTGACGACTTCGAGGCGGCTGATGAATTCGGCCGGGATGTCCCGGAATTCCACCGCCGGATTGGTGGCCGACCCTGCGGCCGGGCCTGCGGCGGTGGACAGGGTGGATTGTCCGTTGATTTCAACGCGGATCAGCCCCGGATCCACGCCGCGAATGGACACCGCCGAACCTTCGCCGCCCGCGCGGCTGATCTGGACCCCGGTGATGCGCTGCAGCGCTTCGCCCACGTTCTTGTCCGGGAACTTGCCCACGTCCTCGGCAGAAATCGCATCGACCACCTGATCGGAATTGCGCTTGGTGTTGAGCGCATTGGCAAGGCTCTGACGAATGCCGCTGACGATGATGTCGGCGTTGGTGGCGGGGGCGGGCGCGCTTTGCGCATGGGCCAGGCCGGGAGAAACGAGCGCGATGACGAGCGCGGCGGACGCGGGTGAGCATCGCCAAAGGTGAGCCTTTGAAGCCATGGTGGACAACCTTCCCTGTTATCATTCTTAATATTGCTCAATATGAACTTATCGAGCGCATTATGAACCTATCGCCAAGATAATCACTTTGCAAGCCGGAAGGCGAAATATTGATGGTGGGGCGATAATTTTTGAAATCAAACGATAAATCATCGCTCCGGCGCCGGATCCCTGCGCTCGCGCTGCGCCTTTATGTGGCGGTTAATCTCACTTTGTGAAACTTCTCCAATATCGGAGTCGCCCTGATGCCCCAAAACAAAAGAACCCGGCAGGGCATGCCGGATTCTTTCATGATGATGCTCTGGCTTTTAACGCAGAATTGTGGGGGGCAATCCTGCTTTCTGCCCAATGGCTTCAATATAGGCCAGCACCGCCTGCGCCCGCTCGCCCGCCGGAACCGGCCGCCCCGGCGGCTCGAACCAGATCGGGATAGCGCGCAAATCCAGCCTGCCATCCTCGTGCCAGACCACTTCGCCGATCATCCCGTTCACCGCCTCGGGATGAAACGGGGCGAGGGGGTAGGCCGGATCAGGCTCAAACCCGAACAGCTTCTTGCGCCGCTCCACCCATTCGGCGCGGGCCGGATGATCCTGCGCGGGCGAAAGCGCATGGGTGACGACGCAGCCATTGCCCAGCCCATGAAACACAGGCGCGCCATCAATAACCTCGATCCCGCGCGCGATATGGGCATGATGGCCCACCACCACGCCCGCGCCCGCCGCCACCGCTGCTGCCGCAAGGGGCCGCTCATAGGGCGCCAGTTCGGCGGGACGATGCGTGATCCCTTTATGCAGCGCAACGATGACCAGATCGGATGCCGCCCGCGCCGCGCGAATGTCGGCCTCCATCGCGGCCTGCGATGCCGGGTCGATATGCACCAGTTCGGCCTGCGGGCGGCTTGCGCTGCCATCTTGCGGCGTGATGCGGACATAGGCGCAGCCCGGCTTGCCTTCGCCCGCCCAGCTCAATTCGGGCCCCACGCAATTATAACTGAGCAGGGCGATCCGGCGCGCGCGCGCCGCGATGAACACCGGCGCGCGCGCCGCGTCCAGATCCACGCCCGCCCCGGCATGGGCTATCCCGTTGCGATCCAGCCCCGCCATCGTTTCGGCCAGCCCCACCGGGCCGCAATCCATCATATGGTTGCCCGCCATGCTGACCGCCGTGATCCCGGCGCGGGCCAGCGCGTCCAGATGCGCCGGATCGGCGCCGGGCGCGGGGACATCGCCGGGCACTTCCTCCTGACAGGTCGTATAGGGTACCTCCAGATGCCCGATCACCATATCGCCCCCGCGCAGGATCGGCGCGATGCCCGACAGCCAATGGTCCGGCTCGGCCACATCGAGGATGAGATCGCCCAGCAGCAATATACGCACCGCGCTCATCCGATCACCCCTGCATCGCGTAAGGCCGCAATCGTGGCTCCATCCATCCCCATCTCGCCCAGCACCGCATCGCCATCCGCGCCCAGCACCGGCACGGCGCCCGCATCGCCGCGCGCGCAGAAATCCGGCCCCATGCCAAGACCCAGCACCGCCAGCGGCCGATCATGCCCCGGCAATTGCGCGTGCGAAATCAGCCCGCGCTGCGCCATATGGGGGTGGCTCAAAATGTCGCCGATTTCGCCGATCCGCGCGGCGGGGACGCCCGCCTGCGTCAACCGGTCATCGAGTTCCTGCGCCGAATATCTCAACATTTCCTGCGTCAGCCAGCCCTTGAGCGCGGCGTAATTTTCCACCCTCGCGGCATGGGTGGCGAAGCGCGGATCGCGGATCATCTCGCCCGCGCCAAGGGCGGCGAACAGCGCCTCGATCTGATGCTGATGATTGGCGCCAAGGGCAATCCAGCCATCGCCGCAGGCATAATATTCCGCCGTCGCCACAAGGCGAAACCCGCGATTACCCGTCCCCTTGGGCGAGGCCCCGGTATAATCCCAGACCGAGGCCGCGGCGCCCATGATCTTGAGCGCGGCATCCAGCATCGCCACATCCAGCTTCTCGCCCGCGCCGGTCCTGTCTCGCCGCCGCAGCGCCGCCAGCACGCCCGTCGCGCCAAGGTATCCGGTGAAACTGTCCACCACCGGAATGCCGATTTTCAAGGGACCATCGGCGGTGGCATTCATCATCGCCATGCCCGATGTGGCCTGCGCAATATGGTCATAGGCGCCGCGATCCTGCAAGGGCCCGCTTTGCCCAAAGCCGGAAAGCGAGAGCCAGATCAGGCGCGGATTGAGCGCCGACAAAGCCTCATAGCCCAGCCCCAATCGCGCCATCACGCCGGGCCGGAAATTCTCCACCACCACATCGACCTGCGCCGCCAGATCGCGCGCAATCGCCACCCCGCGCGCGTCCTTCAGGTTCAACGCCAGACTGCGCTTGCCCGCATTGACCGCGGCAAACGGCACCGACATGCCCGGCAATCCTGCATGTTCGGTATAGTGCCGGAAATCGTCGCCCTTTTTCGGCGGCTCGATTTTGATGACCTCGGCGCCCAGTTGCGCCAGCGTCATGGTCGCGGTCGGCCCTGCGATGGCATGGGTGAAATCCAGCACGCGAATGCCCGAAAGCGGCATCATTGTCTCTCTCCTGCATCCAGCGCGCCGCTGGCGGCAATCATGGCCGGGTCAAAGCCCAGTTCTGTCAGGATCGCCTGATTGTCGGCCCCGGCGTGTCGCGCAGGGCGAGGCGGCACGCTGCGCGTCTCGGATAGGCCAAAGGGCAGGCTCAATTGCGTCACCGGCTCTTGTCCGGGCAGGGGCACCTCGATGATCCGCCCGCGCGTGCGGTGGTGGGGGTGGGCAAGCGCCTCGGCCATCGAATAGACCGGCATGGCTTGAGCATCGGATTGTTCCAAAAGCGCGGCCCATTCGTCGCGCGGGCGGGTTCGCATTATCGCGGCGATTTGCGTCTGCATCATCGGATGCTGATCGGCGCGGTGCTGCAAGGCGGCGAAATCGGGCCGCCCGATGCAATCGCAAAAGCGCCGCCAATAGGCCGGCTCCATATCCGTGGTGCACAGAAATTGCCCATCGGCGCATTCCCAGACCCCGCCTTTCGGATGCCATTGGCCCGGCGGCGGCGCGGCTTCGGGATCGTCATAGCGCCCCATTGACACCGCCAGCAGCGGCAGGCACGAATCCGCCATCGCCACATCCACATGCTGGCCCCGCCCGCTGCGATCGCGCGCGGTAAGGGCCAGCAGCATGGCAATCGTCCCTTGCGCGCCGGTCAGCACATCGGCCACCTGCAAACCGGGCAGGGAAGGGGTAGGTAGGCCGTTGATACGCGACAAAGCCCCCGCCAGCGCCAGCGCCAGCGGATCATGCCCCGCGCGGCCAGCCAGCGGCCCGCTTTGTCCGGCAAAGCTGACCGAGAGATAGACAAGGCCTGGATTGAGCGCGAGCATCCGCCCCGCGCCATATCCCATGCCCTCCATCACTCCGGGGCGGTAATCTTCGATCAGCACATCGGCCCGCGCGATCAGCTTTTCCAGCACAGGGCGGGCCGCCTCATGGCCGGGGTTGATCTTCAGGCTGCGCTTGCCGCGCGTATAGGAGGGGCGGGCGCGGCGGCGCAGGGCGGCGGCCTCATCCTCATCCTTGCCGAACATCGCCTCGGCCTTGGCCAGTTCGCGCGGGTGTTCGATGCGCACCACATCCGCGCCCATGTCGGCCGCCACCCATGACGCATAGGCGGCTGGCAGAAAGCGGCTGAAATCGACCACTTTGAGGCCGGTTAAAGCAGTCATCTTTGCGCCGCCCTTTGGCCCGCCGCGCCCTCGATAAAGTCGGTGATCGCCGCCTCGATGGCCGCGCCATCCTCGCCCTCGCGGTTGAAATTGTCGGCGGTCAGCTCCAGCACCGGAAAGCCCGCTTCGCGCAGCGCCCGCACGACGAAGGGATCGGCGTCCGACAGCGCCACAACGCCGTCAATCGTATGGGTCTGCGCCTCATGCACATACCACGGTCCGGCCCATGTCGGCATGCGCAACTCATCGCCCATGGTGATGCAGCGCGAGGCCAGCGCGCGCAGAGCATCCTTGCCCTCAATATCGCGGATATAGCCATCGGCGGCCAGCGCCAGATACATCGACCAGACGAACACCGCGCCATGGCTCTCCTCCCATTTCTGGTAGAAGCCCATCTCGCTCCATAATCCGCGCCCGACCCACATCAGGCGGACCTTTTCGCCTTCGCAGGCGGCCAATCCGGCATCGACCCGCGCCTTGACCTCTTCATAAAAGGCCCGCGCCGCATCGCGCGCCCATTCGGTGCCGCGATGCCATTGCGGCACCATCGTTGCGGGCATGGAATCGACGATGCCGATGGGGGCGGGCACGGTCCGCGCGATCAGATCGCGGGTCTTGCGGTAATAATCCTCCTGTTCATTGACCAGATCCATCACGGCGCGGAAACGGGCCTCGTCAAATCGGCGGCCGGTTTTGGCTTCGATCCCGGCGATCACCTCGCGCAGTTCGGCCGTCATCAGGTCGATGCGTTCGGATTCGAGCGCTTCCTCCCAATGGTCGGGCAGGCGCGCCCACCAGTCGCCATAGAGATCCATGCGCGGATCATTGCTCTTTTCATAGACGAAGGGAGCCGCGCCCGTAACCTGCGCCCATTCGGCAAAGATGCGCGCGGTAGGATCGCTGGTGGCGACGGCATGGACGAAATCGGGCCGGGGCAACCCGCCCCAAGGCGCGTTTTCAGCGTCATCATCAAAGGCGGCGGCGATGCCCTGCGCGGAATAGGCCTCGACATTGGCGGGGTAGTGGTGGTCGCGCAGCAGGGCCTGGTATCGGCGCGATTGCTGTTTGGCCGCCACGATCGAGGCCCACCATTGGTTGACGACAAAGGGTATGTCGAGCGCACGCAGGATTTCCTGCGGGGCATTGGCATTGGCCATGGCAAAGGGGCTGCCCGCCGCGACCTTGGCGCGCAGGTCGGCAAACCATTCGCGCTGATAGGCGTTGAAACTGGCGACGGATTCAAGGGATTTACGGCTGCGCTTTTCACCTTTGGGCGGCGCGGGGCGGGGCGGTTTGGGCGCGCGGAGCGGTTCGGCTTGCCCACGCAAAGCCCGCAGGAAACGCGCGTCGGGCAAGGCATCGCAGCGCAGCGCAGTAAAGGCCATATCGGGCAGGGCACGGCGGACCGCGGCCTCCTGCCACGGCGCGGCCTCATCGCCGCCGATGGACAGGTGCAGCACAGCGTCCGCGCCGCAGGCCGTGGCCGCCGAGGCGATCCGTTTTGCCCCCGCCATGTCAATGCGCGGCGGGCAGGGGGCATGGGCGAAACTTTGGCCCCATGCCTGATCCTCGCCCACGATGAGCCAGCCTTCCGCCTCGATGGCCTGATAGAGTTCAACGCCCTCATGCGGGGTGCCGGTGATGAACAGGCGTTTGCCGGGGATCTCTGGCGCCGCTACCAGTTCCACCAGCAATTCTTCGAGCGCGGGGTTGTAATCCGCCGGGTGGAGAATAGCCGAGGCGCCGATCACGGCCAGCGCATCGGTGCCGCTGATCCTGCCCCGCCGCCGCGCCTCGCCCAGCGCGTCGAGCAGATGGGCCTGATGGGCGAGCAACGGTTGGGCATCCTCGGCCGGAGCCGTGCCAAGATCCGCCAGCCAGTCGCCCATCTGCGCCATGCGCGCCTCATTATAGGCCATGGATGCAGCGCGCGGCAGGTGCAGCAAATCGAGGAAATGCATGTGCCGGGGCACTGCTTCCCCTTGCCGCCCCAGTTCGCGCAGGGCGGCAAAGATCTGCGGCTGTTCGCCATCGGCGGCGGTGATCAGCAGCGGCGTGTCATCCCATGACAGCAGCACTTCCAGCAGGCATTTGCCGCGATGGCCCATGGCCGCATGGCCCATCACGGCATCGGCGCGGGGCGTGGCGGCAAGGCGCGGGGCGACCAGACGCACAGGCTGAAACCCGGCGCCCAGCAGCGCGGCGCGCGGCGCATCGAACCCCAGCGTGCGGATGATCGGCGCGCGGGTGGGGGCACTCAAAGGATCGGCATAGACCTGATGGAAGAAGGCAAGCATTAGATGACGCCTTCGCTTTTCAGCCGCGCCACATCGTCGGGCGAGAGGCCGAGATATTGCGCGTAAACATCCTCATTATGCTGGCCGATATAGACCGGCAGCGCATCGTCGAAACCGGTGCTGGCGGCGGAGAACTCGATCGGGATGCCCGCCGTGCGCAGATCCACGTTCGAGCCATAGGTGGGATGTTCGACAGCCATCGTCTCGTGGCGCTCGACCACGCGCGGGTCGACCAGAGCGTCTTCGGGATGGCGCACCGGGGCGACTGGAACGCCGCGTTCCTCCAGCAGGCGGCAGACCTGCGCCACGGGCAACTGTCGGCTCCACGCATTGATCGTGGCTTCCAGCACCTCGGCATTGGCCACGCGCGCGTCGCGGTTGGCAAAGCGCGGGTCATCGCCAAGCTCGCGCTGGCCCATCGCGTCGAACAGGCCCCGGGCAAGGGGCTCATGCACCGCGACCACGGCCACATAGCCATCGGCGCATTCAAACACGCCAAAGGGCGAGAGCCGCTGAACCGTCAGGCCCGTACGCGCGGGCATCCCGGCGGCGGCCATGGCGGACCAGTTTTCGATGGCGACGAAAGAAGTCAAAGCGCCCAGCATGGAAACGTCCACATGCTGGCCCACGCCGGTGCGGTGGCGCTGTTCAATGGCGGCAAGGATACCGATGACGGTGAAGACCGGCGCCAGCATATCGGCAATCGGAATGCCGATGCGCACCGGCGGATGGCCCGGCTCGCCACTGGTGAACATTGCGCCCGACAATGCCTGGATGATGACGTCCATCGCCTTGCCCGAACGGTCGTTCGCGCCAAAGCCGGATAGCGAGGCGAAGACAATGCGCGGGTTGACCTGCGCGCAGGCTTCATAGCCCACGCCCAGCCGGTCGGCGGTGCCCGCGGTGAAATTCTCCACCACGATATCGGCCTTGGCCACCAGATCCATGAACAGCTTCTTGCCTTCGGGGCGTTTCAGATTGAGCGAGACGCCATATTTGCCCCGCGCCCGCGTGAGGTGAGACAAGGAAATGTCATCCTCATGCGCGCGCTCGACCATGATGCCGTCGCGGCCCAGATAGGGGCTGTTTTCGCGGGCAAGGTCGCCGCCCACCGGCTCTTCGATCTTGATGACCTTGGCCCCAAGCCCGGCCAGCAGCAGCGTGGCATAAGGCCCCGCCAGCGCGCGGGTGAGATCAAGAACGGTCAGCCCTTCGAGAGGGCGGGTCTGGTCAGTCATGGGGCATATCCTTGGTGCAGCGGGTCTGGCCGCTGGCAATGAGGGCTTGGGCGGCGCGGAACACCGGCTCGCCATCGATGCCGACGGCCGAAAGGCGGCGGGCCTGATCGAGGGCAAAGCGGTTATACAGCGCATCGAAACGGGTCTGGTCGGCGGCGGGCAGGGGGATGATCGTCACCCCGTGATCCTTGGCAAAGGCGATCCCGGCCTTTTCCGCCTTGGCATTGTTGGCGTTCAATTGCGCCTCCCACTTGGGCTTGGCGGCATTGAGCACATTTTGCAGATCGGGCGGCAGACGGCGCCAGGCGATGTCGGACATGGCGCGGGCCGGATATCCGCCACGGCTGAGGCGCAGCGTGGTGAAATAATGCGCGACCTCGGAGAAGTGCAGGCTCTTGATCGTGTCGGCAGGCGCGACCACGCCGTCGATGACGCCCTTGGCCAGCGCGGAATAGACCTCAGCCATCGGCATGTTGACCGGATCGGTGCCCAGCGCGCGCAGCACGTCGATGCTGTCGGTCTGCGCGCGCAGGCGCAGGCCCTTGAGGTCTGCCAATGTGCGCACCGGGCGGTTGCGCGTCATGATGCCGGGGAAATTGCCGCCCTGAACCGCCAGCACATGCAGACCGGGCAATTCATTCGACAATTGCGGGAAACGCGCGGCCAGACAGTCATAGATGCTGACCTGATCCTCCATGGTTTTGACGCCGCCGTAAAAGCCCGCCTGCGCGCGTTGCAGATGGACCCCGCCGCGCGTGTAGATCGGCGTGATGAGGCCGATGTCAGCCAATCCGTGGCGGATTTCGGTGATGCTCATGTCCGAGGAAATCAGCGCGCCCGACCAATAGGGCTTGAAGGCGATGCGCCCGCCGCTGTCCTTTTCCACCTGATGCATCCAGGTGATGTCGGCCTTGCTGAAAGGATGCGTGGGTGGATAGGGGCTGGCATAGGTCAGCGTATATTCGGCTTTGGGCGCGGGCGAGGAGCAGGCGGTCAATAAGGCCACAAGCCCCAGAGTGAGAGTTTTGCGCATGGGATCAGGCCCCCATCATCTTGGGCAGCCAGAGCGCCATGGCCGGAAAGGCAATGATCGCGCCCAGATGCAGAAAATCGGCAACGAGGAAGGGGATCACCCCGCGAAAAATCGTGCCCAGCGAGAGGTCCTTGGCCACGCCCTGAAGCACATAGATGTTGAGGCCCAGCGGCGGGTGGACAAAGCCCAGTTCCATCGTGCGGACAAGGAAGATGCCGAACCAGATCGGGCTGTAGCCCAGCGCCTCGGCAATCGGCAGGAAGATCGGGGTGGTGAGCAGCATCAGCGCCACACCGTCAAGGAAACTGCCCAGCAGAAGCAGCACCAGCGTCATCACGATGATGGCCAGAACCGGGCTGGCATGAAGGCCGATGACCGCGCCGGACATGGCCTCGGTGATGCCGGTGATCGAGATGAAGGTGGCGAACAGCATCGCCCCGATGATGATGACATAGATCATCCCCGCCGTGCGCAAGGTGGCATGGGCGGCCTGTTTCAGCGCGGCAAGCGTAAAGCCCCCGCGCAGCGCCAGCACGGCCAGCGAGGCGACGACGCCCACCGAGGCGGCCTCGGTCGGCGTGAACCAGCCGATCATCAGCCCGCCGATAACGAAGGTGATCATCGTCACGATATCGGCGATCTTGCCCAGCGCGCGCAGGCGCTCGCCCCATGTGGCGCGCGTGCTGGCCGGACCAAGGGCGGGGTTGATCGTGCAAAGGATGATGATGGTGACGAGATAGGAGATCGCCTGCGTCGCCACGGGAACGAGCGAGGCGGCGAAGAGTTTGCCGATGGATTGTTCGGCGATGATGCCAAACACGATCAGCGCGCCCGAGGGCGGGACCAGCGAACCCAGCGTGCCCCCGGCGGCCAAAGCGCCTGCGGCAAAGCCGGGATTATACCCCGCCTTGCGCATTTCGGGCAGGGCGACCGAGGAAATCGTCGCGACTGTGGCCAGCGACGAGCCGGAAATCGCGCCAAACCCCGCGCAGCCGCCGATCGAGGCCAAAGCCAGCCCGCCCCGCCGATGGCCGACAAAGCGCGCCGCTACGGCAAAGAAATCGCGGCTGGCCCCGGCGGCGAAACAGATATGCGCCATCAGCAAAAACAGCGGCAGCACGCCCAGTTCGTATTTCGAGATCACCTCATAGGAAACGACCCCGGCCTTGATGAGCGCGGCCTCGGGCGAAATCATCACCGCCATGCCGCCGATCCCCGCCAGCATCAGCCCGATGCCGATGGGAATGCCCCCCGCCAGCATGGCCAGCAGCAAGGCAATGCCGATCCCGCCAATCAGTTCGGGGCTCATGCCTCGCCTCCATCATTGCGCAGGGCCTGAAGCAGAAAGAGTCCGGCGATGGCGAAACTGGCCAGCAGCCAGAGGGCGCGCAGCCAGCGGATCGGGATCTGCAGCAATTCGGTCATTTCATACCCGTTCCACAGGTCGCCCATCACCCATGCCGTGCCGATGGCCACGCCCAGAAACACCGCCGCGCTGACCACCGACATGATCCGGCGCAGCAGGGCGGCGGTGGGAGGGGACAGGCGGGATGTGACCATGTGAACGCTTGCATGGTGGCGCTCAAGCGTGGCGTAAAGCATCGCCCCGGCGCCCAGAAAGACGATGCCCGTCTGCGTCAGTTCAATCGAGCCGAGCAGATGCAGCCCCAGATGCCGCCCCGCCACAGCGATGAAATCGGACAATGCGGCCAATCCCAGCCCGGCCGCGCCCAGCCCATAGGCAAGGCGGCGCAATACAGAAGGTCTGGTTTCATCGCCATGCGGCGGCGGTGCGGGCATCTTGCTCTCTTCCCTTGGTGCCGGCTTGCTTGAACGGCCGGATCTTTGCGGCGGTGGCCCGTATTGGCATCACGTTGACATCATCCTGTGTCAGGCGTCTAATGGCCGAGTCACCGAGAAGGTAGATTAATTCAATCGTTGAATATGTCAACTAAATGGGATCGGGTTTGCGGATGAGTAAGGCAGAGACGGCAACGGGCGTGAAACTGGGGCGGCTGGGCGATTATGTCGGCTTTCGCCTGCGCCGGGTGCAAAACCAGCTCTCGCGCGATTTCGTCAATGCCACGGCCAACCGGGGGCTGCGCTCGGGCCTGTTTTCCTCGCTCGCGCTGATCTCGGCCAATCCGGGCATTTCGCAGGCCGAGCTGTCCCGTGAAATCGCGATGGACAAGTCGGTGACGGTCAGTTTGCTTGATGATCTGGAGCGTCGCGGCTGGGCCACGCGCAAGCGTTCGACCCAGGACCGGCGGCGTCATGCGCTCTATATCACCCCAGAGGGCGAACGCGAACTGGAGGAAATCTTCGCGGTTGTCTCGACCACCGAGAATGCCGTGCTGCACCAGCTTTCTCCTGCCGAATTGATGTTGCTCAGCGAATTGCTCGACCGGATGTATGCGGTGTGCGTGCGCGAAGAGTGAGGGGAGGGAATGCTGCATCGCGGCAAATTGATCAGAAAAAAATATAGTTGACTAATTCAACCAATTTACGCATCTTCATCCTCAAGAACGCATAAGTTCCGTCTGGCAAGGCCGAATCCGGCCACCAGCTTGTGAGGAGAGGAAAGGTGCCCGGCATCATGCGACACAGCGCATCCATCTCGCTCAGCGGGCCATTTCTGTAATCGCTTGTAATTCTCGGGAGGATGCCATGAACCATCGTAAGTTCCGCGCAGCCGTGCTCGCCAGCACGGTTCTGGCCGGGGCGCTGTCCGCGTCCGCGGCATCGGCGCAGGGGGCGCAGGAAGCGGCCAACAACGCCGACATTATCGTCACCGGCAGCCGTGTCCGCGGCGAGGCCCCCATCGGTTCGACCGTTACAGCCCTGTCGAATGCCGACATCGCCGCCACGGGCCGCGTCACCATCGACCGCGCGATCCGCGATCTGCCGCAGGTGTTTGACCTTGGCGTGTCGGAAAATTCGCGCGGGCAATCGGGCGGCGCGGGCAATATCGTCTATTCGAACTCGATCAACCTGCGCGGGATCGGGCCGAATGCTACGCTGATCATCGTCGATGGCCACCGCGTCACCAACAACAGCCGCTCGATCGACCCGTCCACCCTGCCGACGCTGGGCGTTGAACGGATCGAGGTGGTGGCGGACGGCGCATCGGCCATTTATGGTTCGGACGCGGTGGCGGGCGTGGTCAACCTGATCCCGCGCCGCAGCCTCAACGGGCTTGAAGTGACCGCGCGCGGCGGCATCGCTTCGGACGGGGCCTATAATGAAAAGATGGCCGGGGCCGCCTATGGCCGCAAGTTCGACCGGGGCCAGTTCATGGTCGCCTATGAACATGTTGAAAAATCAAACCTCAACGGTTCGGACCGCCCCTTCTTCACCTCGAACCAAACGCGCTTTGGCGGCAATGACTATTCGGTCACGCGCTGCAACCCCGGTACGATCACGGCGGGCGGCGTCAATTACGCCATTCCGGCGGGCGGCGTCACCAGCCCCTCGCAATTGACCGCAGGCACCAGCAACCGCTGCGACGATCTGCAAGGGCAGGACCTGATCCCGCGCCAGAAGTATGACTCGGCCAACATGACCGGCAATTTCAAGGCCACCGACTGGCTCGAATTCTTCGTCGATGGCTTCTATTCCTATCGTTCCTTCTATCGCCTGCCTGCCTACAGCAGCGCGACGCTGACCGTGCCACAGACCAATGCCTTCTTTGTGCGGCCCACGGGCTTTACCGGCACGTCCTATACGCTGGGCTATAATTTCTCGGGCGATGTGGCGCGCAATGCCAGCTATGGCCATTCGGAAAGCTGGCAGATCACGCCGGGGGTAAAGATCAAGCTGCCCAAGAACTGGCAGTTCGAGGCGCTGGTGGGCAAGGGGCGCACCTATGACATTTCGGTCAGCACTCTGGGCACGAACAATGGCGCGCTGAATGCCGCGCTGGCCAGCAGCAATCCGGCCACCGCCTTTGACCCCTATGGCCTTGGCCGCACGTCGGCCGCCACCCTGGCGGGCATTTTCAATCAGGTCTTCTATGCGCCTACTATCGGCCGCTTTGTCGGCTATGAGGCGCGGGTGAACGGGCCGCTGTTCAATCTGCCCGCCGGGCAGGTCAAGCTGGCCGCCGGTTATGAAGGCCAGGAATTCAACGTCTCGCTGGGCAGCCAGCGCGGCAATCCGGGCGTCCCCTATACCTGGACCAATCCGGAGCGGCGGGTGGATTCGGCTTATGCCGAAGTGGTGATCCCGGTCTTTGGCCCGGACAATGCGATGCCGGGTCTGCAAAAGCTGGAGATCGATGCGGCGGTCCGTTACGACAAATATTCCGATGTCGGGCAAACCACCAATCCCAAATTCGGCGTCAACTGGAAACCGGTGGAAAGCCTGACCCTGCGCGGCTCTTACGGCACGTCCTTCCGCGCGCCGACCTTGCCGCAGATCTACGGCAATTCGAACGGCCTTTTCGTGCAATCCTATCAGAACCCCACCGGCGGCGCGCCGATCACCGGGGTGGCGCTGTCGGGCGGCAATATCAACCTGAAACCCGAAACCGCCACGACATGGTCGGTGGGCGCCGATTTCCAGCCGACGCGACGGACCAAGTTCTCGCTGACCTATTTCAACGTGGATTACAAAAATCAGGTCATCGCGCTGCTTTCGGACCTCTCGCTGCTCAACCGCGTGTCGCAATATGACGGCACCGGGCTGATCACGCAGGGCGCGGCGGCGGGCGCGCTGGCCGCGCAATATGTGGCGCAGGGGTTGACCGTTTCGGGCGCTTTCCCCGGCGGCAGCCCGAATAATGTGACCCTGTTCGTCGATGGGCGCAGCCAGAATTTGGGACGTTCGATCACGCGCGGCCTCGATTTCACGGCCAGCCATGTGATCGACACCGACAAGGCAGGTCGCTTCACGCTGGCCGCCAGCGGAACCTACAATCTGGGCTTCAAGACGCAGCAGGCACCGGCGGCACCCTTTATCAGCCAGCTCAACCTGATCTTCCAGCCGTTGCGTTTCCGCGCGCGGGCCAGTGTGAATTGGGAAATGGAGCGTTGGAGCATCCTGCTGCGCGCCACCCATGTGGGCGGATACACGAACAATGCGATCAGCACGCCGCAGGCGGTGAAGAGCTACACCCCGATTGATGCGGTGATCAATTTCAAGGTGGGCGATCAGGCGAACCCGTTCAATCTGGGGCTCGAAATCCGCAATGTGTTCAATATCAAGCCGCCCTATGTGAACATCGCGCCCAGCTCGAACGGCAGCGGCGGCTATGACGCCACCGCATCCGACCCGATCGGCCGTCTGATCGCGGTCAGCGCGCGGAAGAAGTTCTGATGCGCTCCGTCTTCCTTGCCGGCGCCATGGCGCTGGCCGGAGCCGGGTCTGTTGTGGGGGGAGTGGCGGGGGCGCAGGCTCCCGCCGCTCTGGCCCCTGCGGCGGCGGCGTCCAGCTTTGGGCACTATCAGCCGCCCAAGGCCTATAATTCGCAGATCAGGCAGAGCTTTTACGTGCGGATGCGCGACGGGACGCGTCTGGCCGTCACGGTGGCGCGCCCGGCGGTGGATGGCAAACCGGCCGAGGGGCGTTTCCCCGTCATCTGGCACCACACTTTGTCCGCCACGCAGGAGGCCGCCGATGGCACTGGCCCGCGCGCGGCGGGGTTTCGCTCGATACCGGGCCTGACCGATTACGGCTATGTCGTGGTGCAGGTTGCCCGGCGCGGCAATGGGCAGAGCTTCGGCACAATGCGCGGCTATCACGAGCGCAACGAGGATGCCGACGCCTATGAAATGATCGACTGGCTGGCCGATCAGCCATGGTCGAACGGCATTGTCGGCCAATATGGCTGTTCAAACACCGGCGATGCGGCGGTCCATGCGATGACGGGGGGCAATCCGCACCTCAAGGCCGTGTTCGCCGGATGCTTCAGTTGGAACAAATATGACGCGATGCGTCGTGGCGGGATCTTCGCTCAATGGGGCACCGGCCCCACCCGCACCATCGAGCAGGACATGGCCATCACCCCCATAGATGGCGATGAGAACAAGGTCCTGCTGCGCAAGGCGGCCGAAGAGCATCAGCGCGCCACACCTCTGTTCGAACTCTGGAAATCGCTGCTCTATCGCGACAGTTGGGCGCCCAGCGTGCAAAGCACCTTCTGGTCCGAGGGTAGCGCGTCCTCTTATGCCAATCAGATGCGACGGTCGGGAACGGCGCTGTATGTCGTGGGCGGATGGCGCGATGAATTGCGCGATCAGGGGCTGATCGCCTTCCTCAACATCCCCGGCACGCGCATCCTGATCGGGGACTGGCTGCATTGTCAGAATGACGGCTTTGGCCTTGTCGAGGAGGCGCATCGGTTCTTTGACCGCCACCTGAAGGGCATCGACACCGGCATCGACCGCGATCCGCCGATCCATTATTACACCGTCGGCGCCGATGAATGGCGCAGCGCCGCGCAATGGCCGCTGCCGCAGGCGCCGCAGACCAGCTTTGCCATCACCGCGAAGGGGCTGGAAACCGATGCCATCAAACCGGCGCCGCTCTCCACCAGTTTTGCCGTCGATTACGCCACGCCCTGCGTGGGTGAGGGCGGCGGCCCCAAGATGCAGCCGTGCCATCCCAAGGGTGCGGGCTTCTCCGTGGCGGGCAAGGCGCTGACGGCGCCGGTCGAGGTTACGGGCCATGGACTGGCCGATGTCTGGATCGCGGCCGACACGCCCGATGCCAACCTCTTCCTCCTGCTTGAGGATGTCGCGCCCGATGGCAGCGTCAAGGTTGTGACCGAAGGCCGCCTCAAGGCGTCGCTGCGCAAGACCGACAAGGCGCCATGGGCTTTGCCCGGCCTGCCGTGGCATCGCGCCTATGCCGAGGACGCGCAGATGCTGAAACCGGGCGAGCCGGTGCGGATGCAGTTCGACCTTATGCCCACCTCCCATGTCTGGGCTAAGGGGCATCGCATCCAGTTCACCTTTGCCGGATCGGATTACCGCGAAAGGGCCCGCAGCGCCAATTCGCAACCCGCGCGGATCACTCTTATCAGCGACGCCGGACATCCTTCCAGCGTCAGTCTGCCTATCGTGAAACCCTGATCGGGTCGCGGCGGGGCCGGGGCAACCGGCCCCGTTTTGTGTCAGGAAACAGACCGCATGCATCTTCGCCACGCCTTGTTCGCCATGGCCGTGATGGCCGCGCCCGCCGCCGCCCACCCTTTGCACTGGAGCGCGCGGGTGCCCGAAACCTCCACATCGCAAATCTTCGCGCCGCTTGTGCTGAAGGGGACGAAAGAGGCCGAGGCGCTGGCCCGCGCCGGTTATGTGCAGGAGGAATATTTCATCAACGGCAAGGGCGCGATCTATACCGAAAAGGAGGACGGCTCTCTGGCGGTGCGTCAGGGCGATGTGCCCTATGCCACGCGCATCATCCTGATCCGCCCGCGCGATTCCAAGCGTTTCAACGGCATCGTCCATCTGGCGTTTCAGCATCCCAATCTGGCGGGCACGCAATGGGGCCGCATCGACAGCCTCGTGCTGCGTTCCGGCGCGGTCTATGCCATGGCCATCAACGGCAGCGACGCGCCCAGCCGCAAGGCATCCACCCCCGCCACGCCCATCGCCACCACCGACTTGCCGCAGTGGTTTGATGCCCAGCGTTACGCCGGTTTCGACATCCCCAAGGATGACGGCATCCGCTGGGACATCATCGGCCAAGTCGCCGCCGCGCTGCGCGATCCGGCCAAGGGCAGCCCGCTGGCCGGGTGGAAGGTGCGCCGCGTCTATGGCTCAGGCTGGTCCTTTCTGGGCAGCCAGTGGCGCAGCTGGATCAATTTCGGCTTTCACGACCGCTATCGCCGGGCCGATGGTTCGCCGGTGATCGACGGCTATCTGATCGGCATTTCGGCGGGCGCGGTGGATGCGGGCCATGTGCCGCTGAATTCGACCGATCCGGTGAAGGACCGTCATCAGCAGAAGTTGCGCATGATCGACGCCCCCGTCATCGAACTGACCAGCGAGATGGAGGCGATCACCAATATCCATCCCCTGCGCGAACAGACGGACGCGGCCAAGGGCGGCTATCGCATCTATGAACTGGGCGGGGTCAGCCATGGTGACAGCGGCGTTACGGGGCAGGTGCGCCCCTCGACATGGCAATTGCTGGCGCGCCGCCATGCCGGGGTCGAGCCGGTGCCGGTCTGCTCGGTTGAGGACAGCGACAGCCCGATGCGCGATGTGGCGCAGGCTGCGCTGGTCAATATCGACCGCTGGGTTTCCACCGGCACGCCCGCGCCCCATGCCGAACGGATGCAGGTGGCGGGAAAGGATTACGCCCGCGACGCCTTTGGCAATCCCATCGGCGGGGTGCGCGTGGCGCAATTGGATGTGCCGCTGGTCCGCTATGGCGAGCCGCCTGCTTCATTCTGCGGCGGCAAGATTCCCCGGCGCAATCTGAAGCGCCTGCCCGTCGATCCGGCGTTGATTGCCCAGACCTATCCGGGCGGGCGGGCCGACTATCTGGCCAAGTTCGATGCGCGGGTGGATGCTTTGGTGGCGGGCCATTGGCTGCTGGCCCCCGATGCGGCGGCGGAAAAGCGCGAGGCGCGCCGCTTTGCCGATCAGGCTTTTGGGCCGGGGCGGGGCGCAAAGCCGGAAACCGCCGAGGGCACGTTGAAATCGGGCGCGAAATGGGCGGCGCAGGTTCCGGTCAACTGGAACGGTACGCTGCTGGTTTGGGGCCGGGGCTATTCGGCGCGGTTGGGCGCGCCTGAGCTGACGCCTGCCAATGCCAAGGCGCTGCTGCTGGAAAAGGGCTATGCCTTGCTGGCCAGTGATTATGGCGCGGCGGGCTGGTCATTGGCCGAGGCGGTGCCCGCGCAGACGCAGGCCATCGCCGCTTTTGCCCAGACCTACGGGCGGCCCAAGCGCACCATCGCCTGGGGCAATTCGATGGGCGCTCTTGTCACCACCGCTCTGGCCGAGGCGGCCAAGTCTGCGGTGGATGGCGCGATTGCGTTCTGTCCCTCGATCGGCGGCGCGGTGGGGATGATGAATATGGCGCTGGACGGGGCCTATGCGTTTCGCACTCTGGCGGCGGGGGATGCGGGCCTGCAATTGACCGGCATTGCCGATGATATGGCCAATGGCCAAAAGGCGGAAGGTGCGGTGCAGGTCGCGCTGACCACGCCGCAGGGCAGGGCGCGTCTGGCGCTGGCGGGCGTGCTGGGCGGCATTCCGGGCTGGACCCGCCGCGATCATCCCCGCCCCGCCGATGGCGATATGGAGGCGCAGGTCGATGAAATCGGCGCGGCTTTCACCATGGGCATCTTCCTGCCACGCGCGGATCAGGAAAAGCGCGCGGGCGGAGTGTTTTCATGGAACACCGGCGTGGATTACACCGCGCAATTGGCGCAATCGGGCCGTCGCGCCTTTGTCGAGGCGGCCTATGCCAAGGCGGGGCTGGATCTGAAGGCGGATCTGGCGCGGCTGAATGCGGGCGTGCGGGGGGCCGCCAGACCCACGGCGGTCAATTACATGATGGCCCATTATACGCCCACGGCGCGGCCCTTTGCCCCGCTGCTCTCGGTTCAGGCGATGGGGGACGGGGCAACCTCGCCCTCGCTGCTGCGCGCCTATGGCGAGGCGACCAATCCGGGCATGTTCAGCGCCATGTGGCTGGCGCAGGCGGGCCATTGCGGTTTTTCGGGCGAGGTGCTGGTGGCATCGCTGCGCCAGATGGAAAAGCGTCTGGACAGCGGCGTATGGGATAATCCGGCGACCGGATTTGTCGCCCATACGCCCGCGCCGATGCTGCGGCCCTGTATCCGGGGCCGCAGCTGTCGGTGAATTAATCCATATGTTTGCGCTCGATGCTCCATCCGGGCGCAACGCAAAGGCGACAGGCCGGGCCGGTAAAGGTCCGGCCTGCGCTTTTATCCCCGCGCAATTGCCATTCCAGCCAATCGACCGAAACCTGCGCCACCGCGCCGCCATAGGGTTTATAGAAAGTGCCGCCATGGCCCACCGGCAGATTGACCAGCACGGCGGGAACATGCTCGATCCGCGCGTAATCGTCGGTGCCGTTGGGATAGGCAATATCGCCCGGCCCGCCCAGAATATAGATGATCGGGGTGTGAATATCCTTCAGCAGCGCCTTGGTCACATTGATCCCGGCAATCGGATTGCTGCCATCGGCAAAGACGCCGCTGTTATGGATCAGCACGGCATGAATGCGCGGATCGCGGGCCACTTCGAGCGCCTGCAGTCCGCCGCAGCTATGGCCCGCAACGGCGGTTTGCTTCGGATCGATATGGCCCTTGAGCGGGCTGCCCGCCCGCGCATTTTCCTTCAGCGCCCAATCGAGGCCCGCCAGCACATCGGCGCTTTTCGTGGGCGAATCCAGACGACGCGGGGCGCCGGGGGCGGGTTCGGGCAATTTTTCGGTGGCGGTGGGGCCGGACATGATGCGCCCGGGCGCGATCACCACATAACCATGGCTGGCGATTTCCAGCAGGTGTTGCCGCGCGCTGGCGCCATCTTCCTGACATCCGCCATTGCCCCAGACCAGCACGCCCAGTTTTGCGGCAGGCATGGCGGCGGGGCGATAGATCACGTGATTGGGCAGGCTGGGGCTGACCTCCATGATCGCCGGATAGGGGCCGGAGCCGGGAACATTGGGCAGATTGCGCGCGGCGATGCGTTCGGCTTCCTGCTCGGGTGTCAGGGCCGGGGCGCGGGACGGCGGCGGTGTCTGTGCGATGGCGGTGCCGGCAAGGCTCAGCAGGGCGGCCGCGAGGGGCAGGCGGTAAGAGGGCATCCTTGTCTCCTTTATAGCGGGACGATGTTTGCCGATTTTTCAAACAATGACAACGCTTGCATTGCCAGGTTTGCATGGCAAAATCACTTTTTTCCGTGTTGGATGGCGGCTGGGTGCTTGCACCGCGCGGATAGATATAATATTGCTATCAATAATAGCAGAATGTCAGGATGCTTTTGAAAGGCTGAGCGCATGGAATTCACGAGATTGAACCCAGTGACGGGCGAAGTTGCCTCGTCGGCGGTGGCGATGCAGGCGGGCGAGATGGCGGGAATCGCGGCGCGTGCTGCTGCGGCCCAGCCTGCTTGGGGCGCCATGGGCCCGAATGCCCGCCGCGCGGTGCTGCAAAAGGCGGCCGATGCCCTGGCGGCCAAGAAGGATGAGTTCGTCGCCGCGATGATGGGCGAGATCGGCGCAACCGCCGGTTGGGCGATGTTCAACCTTGGCCTTGCCGTCAGCATGGTGCGCGAAGCGGCCAGCCTGACCACCCAGATTTCGGGCGAAGTGATCCCCTCCGACAAGCCCGGCTGCCTTGCCATGGCGCTGCGCGAACCGGTGGGCGTGATCCTGGGCATTGCGCCGTGGAATGCGCCGATCATCCTTGGCGTGCGCGCGATTGCCACGCCCTTGGCCTGCGGCAATGCGGTGATCCTGAAGGCCAGCGAGCAATGCCCGCGCACCCATGCGCTGATTATCGAGGCCTTTGCCGAGGCCGGTTTCCCCGAAGGCGTGGTCAATGTTGTGACCAATGCGCCTGCGGACGCCGCCGATGTCGTGGGCGCGCTGATCGACGCGCCCGAGGTCAAGCGTATCAATTTTACCGGCAGCACCGCCGTTGGCCGCATCATCGCCAAGCGCGCGGCCGAGCATCTCAAGCCCTGCCTGCTCGAACTGGGCGGCAAGGCGCCTTTGGTGATCTGCGCGGACGCGGACCTTGACGAGGCGGTCAAGGCGGCCGCTTTCGGGGCCTATATGAACCAGGGCCAGATCTGCATGAGCACCGAGCGGATCATCGTGGTGGATGCCGTGGCGGATGCCTTTGCCGAGAAATTCGCCGCCAAGGTCAAGACTTTGACTGCCGGTGATCCGCGTCTGGGCAACACGCCGCTGGGCGGGGTGGTTGATGCCAAGACGGTGGCGCATTGCCTTTCGCTGGTGGACGATGCCGTGGCCAAGGGCGCAGCCTTGCTGACCGGCGGGGAAACCACGCTCAACGTCGTCATGCCCGCGCATCTGGTGGACAAGGTGACGCCGGACATGAAGCTGTTCCGCGACGAGAGCTTTGGTCCCGTCGTCGGCCTCATCCGCGCGCGTGATGAGGCGCATGCGATCGAGCTGGCCAATGACACCGAATATGGCCTGTCGGCTGCGGTCTTCACCAAGGACATCGCCAAGGGCCTGCGCCTTGCCAAGCAGATCAAGAGCGGCATCTGCCACGTCAACGGCGCGACCGTCCATGACGAGGCGCAGATGCCCTTCGGCGGCGTCGGCGCCTCGGGCTATGGCCGCTTCGGCGGACGTCAGGGCATCGACAGCTTCACCGAAACGCGCTGGATCACCGTCGAAACCCAGGACGGGCATTTCCCCATCTGATGGGCAAGGGTCTGATTGCGGCGGGCCTTGCGCTCGCCGCTTCGCCCGCGCTGGCTCAGGCGCCCGCCGCGCCCGCGCCAACGCTCGATTATGCGTTTACCGCGCGCATCACCCTTGCCGCTCCGGTTGAACAGGGCGAGGTAGCTGGTGGCCGCAAGCGCTTTATCGCCATCACCGGCGGCACGGTCGATGGGCCGATGTTGAAGGGCACGATCATGCCCGGCGGCGGCGATTGGCAGACAATCATGCCCGGTGGCCTGACCAAGGTCGAGGCGCGCTATTTTATGAAAAGCGCGGACGGCACGGTGATCGAGATCACCAACCCCGGCGTGCGCGTGGCCAGCCCGGAAGTGACCGAGAAACTGGCCAAGGGCGAGAAGGTGGACCCTTCCGCCTATTATTTCCGCACCACGCCGCGCTTTGATGTGAAGGCGGGGCCGCAGGAATGGCTGGCGCGCTCGGCCTTTGTCGCGCGGGGCATTCGCACGCCTGATTCCGTGATTATCGACTTTTATGTCGTGCGATAAAGCATTGTCGGACCGGCTTTCCGCCTTTGTCGCGGATTGCCGGTTTGACGATTTGCCGCCTGCAACGGTGCGTTCCGCGCGCTGGGTGCTGCTGGATGCTTTGGGCGTCATGCTGGGGGCCAGCGGCATGGCGGGCGAGGTGGAGCCTTTCGTCCGCGTGGCGGCGGGGGATGGCCCTTGCCGCATCCTTGGCTCGGGGATGACTGCTGCCGCGCCGATGGCTGCATTGGCCAATGGAGCGATGGCTCACGCGCTCGATTACGAGGATGCGCTGGACGGCGCGCCGATCCATCCCAATGCCAGCCTTGTTCCCGCGTTGCTGGCCTTGGCGCAGGCCGAGGGGGGCGTCGATGGGCGGCGTTTCCTGACCGCGCTGGCGGTGGGTTGCGATGTCGGGTGCCGGATGGCGATGGCGTTGCGCCAAAGGATGGAGGTGGGCGGTTGGTATCCACCGCCGATTCTGGCCGGGTTTGGCGCGGTGGCGGGGGCGGCTTCCCTGCTGGGCCTTTCGGCGGCCCAAGTGCGCGATGCTCTCTCGTTGATGCTGTGTCAGAACGTGATGCCCGGTGAGATCAAACATTCGCAGGGCACCGTGATCCGCGCCGTGCGCGAAGGTTTTCCGGCGCAGGCGGCAGTGCTGTCCGCCTTGCTGGCGCGGGAGGGTGTCGCCGGGTTTGAGCAGCCTTTGGAGGGCAAGGGGGGCTTTTATGCGCTCTATGCCGGGGGGCGGTATGATGCGGGCGATCTGCTCGGCGGGTTAGGGCAGAGGTTCTGGATCGAGGCGCTGACTTTCAAGCGCTGGCCTTCATGCCGGGGCACCCATGCGATGATCGAGATGGCGCGGGCGATGCAGGTCGCGCCCGGCGATATCGCGCGCATCGAGGTGGGCGTGGATACGATCCAGGCCATGCTGTGCGAGCCCTTGGCGCGCAAACAGGCCGCCGCCACGGCGATTGATGCGAAATTCTCCATTCCTTTTACGCTGGCGCTGGCTTTGGTGCGCGGGGATGTGGGGCTGGATGATTTCGATGCGGCATCGCTGGCCGATCCGGCGGTGCTGGCCATGGCGGCAAAAGTGTCGCCGCGCGTTCTGGAGGAGGCAAACTGGCATGGCGCTGGCGGACATCTGACGCTGCATCTGCACGACGGGCGCAGCATCAGCGCGCGTCAGGAGGATGCCCTTGGCTGTCCTGCGCGGCCCTTGGGAGAGCAGGCGCTGGTGGCCAAATTCATCGACGGCGCGGCGCGGGCGAAAGTGCCGCCCGCCGATCCGCAAGGGCTCGCGCGGGCGATTCTTTCGCTGGAGGGATGCGCGGACGTTGGGGCGTTGTTTTAGAACAGCGCCCTGATTTCCACGCGGCGGCGCGACTGGTCGGAAAGGCCGTCGGCGTCCTTGTCCTGTGTCGCGCTGCCGCTGGTGTCGGCGGCGGTTTCGATCGGCATGCCCGGCATCATGCGGCGCAGCGTTTCGGCAATCGTCTCGGCGCGCTGGGCGGCCAATTCCGCCGGTTCGGCCATGGCGCGCCCGGAAATCACCTCGGGCTGCATGGCGGCAAAACCGGTGACGATCAGCTTTTTGGGATGCGCGGCATTGATCCAGTTGCCGGCCTGTTCAATCAGATAGTCGCCGTATTGATAGATCAGAAAGTCATTGCCGAATTCGAAATAGACGGGAAACACGCGCTCTGCATAGGGACCGGGCGGGACCGGGCGTGCCACCGATGAGGGCGTGATATTGCGCTTGGGCAGCACGAAGCGGCGGCCCGGAAAACCCTCTGCGGGCAGCATATGGCGCGTGCAGGGCGTGTCATACAAGCGACTGGTGCGCACCGCGTCCAGAACCACACCGCCGCAGGGCGTGGTCGGGGCGGCGGTTACGATCCCCTCCACCATCACCGCATAGTTCCAGTCCGGCTTGTGCGGGCTGAGCGAGACGTCATAGCGCACGCCCGTTGCCGGATCGTCGGAGAGCCAGCAGCCCGATTTCTTGCCGCTGTCGGCATCGCGATAGATCGGGCAGGCGATGAAGCGGACCGTTTCGGCGGCCGCCGCCGACAAGGGAGCAACCAGCGCGGCGGCGGTGAGGAAAAAGCGAAACATCACAATGCACTCATCATATTGGTGAGATCCTGCTTTTCCTGCTCGGTATAGCCGATGTTGTAGCGGCGGTCGTAATAATCGACGATGCCGCGCAGATCCTTGGCCAGCCCATTGGAGAAATAGGGCGCGCGGGCGGCTAGCCCCCGCATGGATTGCAGGGTGATTTTGCCCACATCGGCGCAGCGGCCCGTGGTCATCGCAAAGCCGGGGTCCATCGTGTAAATCACGCGGCCATAATGGGGATGCGGGGCCTTGAGGCAGGTTATGCGGAACAGCGGCAGATCGCGCCACGGGTCGGCAAAGGGCATGGTGGTGGTGCCCAGATCGACTTGCCCGGGGGCCACGTCATTGCCCATCTGGCTCATATTGTGGCAGAAAACGCAGGAATTGCGGACCGGATTGCCAAAGCCGATGCGCGAATTGATGCCCGCCGTATCGGTGATGAGGAACATTTTGTCGCGGAACACCCGCGCGCCGCGCGCCATTGATTGGCGGAAGGCCAGTTGCTCCGGCGTCAGCGCCTTGGCGTCCTCGGGGCTGATCTTCTCCCATTTGGCGAACTCGCTCCACACCGGGATGCCGATGCTGCCCAGCGCGCCGGGCTGCGAGTTCTTCAGCTTCATCGGCCCGCCCTCGGCGCCCATACTGTCGAGAGCGCCTGCCTGTTTGCTGACCTGCTGCGCGGTATAGACGCGCATTTCAAAGTCGCGGATCTGGGCGATCTGCTTGGCGTTCAGCCCGCGCGCAAATTGCAGATGGCCATGCGCGGCATCCTCCATCTGCATCCGCAGATTGCCCGCGCGATTGTCGGCCATGATATTGCCCGACATCATCGAGCCATCGTCAGGATCGCGAGGCAGGGCGAAACCCTGCTTAGGATCGAAGGGAAAGCCGACGGCGAGCAGATATTTCATATTCGCCACCGGCCGCGCCCGCCGATAGACTGAGATATTGCCCGCCCCCGGCCCATAATTCGGCCCCGAATTGCAACCATTGGGGTCGCGCATCACCTCAATGGTGAAGTCGGGCGTGACAGGCCGCCCGTTCCATTGCCGCACCGGCCAGGGCAGTTGAATGCGGAACAGGCCGCGCTCGATCAGCAGCGAATGGGATTCGCGCTTGTCCTGCGGCAGGCTGGGGCAATTGGCGCCGTCGATGGCGGCGAAAAGCGGGTCTTTGCCGCCTGTCTTGCTCCAGCGCTCCGCCGCCGTGGCCGCCGAAATGCTCATCGCATCGGCAGGCTGATGACAGGTGACGCAGGCGCGGCCATTGGCGCCCAGCGGCTCGAAGAAAGGATGGCCCTTCGTCGCCACCGGCCCGCCATCGACCAGCACGCGCAGGGTGCCATGATCGTTGGGATAATCGAGGCTGGCGGGGAACACGCGTCCTTCGCCCGGCGACCACCAGCGTTCCGGAAGGCGCTCCGGCGCGGCGGCGCCCAACTGGCCAAAGATCGCCGCCCCCGCGACACCGGCCACCATCAGGCTGATCTTGCGCATGATCCCCGCTTCCTCTTGCTTATTTGCCGAACACGGCCTTCAGGCGCACGCCCCAGGTGCGCGGCGCGCCATAGATGATCCCGCCATCCGCGCTGGACGAATTCTGGATCTGTGAGGCGATGTAGAGCTTGTTCGTCAGGTTCTGGACAAAACCCTCCACCTGCCAGCCATGGTGGAAATCAAAGGTCACGCGCGCATCGAGCAGGTCGCGCCCCGGCACCAGCGTGTTGATGCTGGGGAAGGGCGTGGCGTTCTGGCTCGATACATGGCTCCATTGCAGGCGCGGGGTGGCGGTGATGTCGCCGCCCAGCGGGATGGCATATTGAATGCCGCCATTGAGCGTCAGCTTGGGCGAGAAGGGCAGGGTGCGTCCCTGCGGCACAAAGCGCAGATTGGTGGGGCATCCGGCATCGGTTCCGGCCGCGTTGGTGTCGGAAATACAGGCCGCATTGCTGAATTGCGCGTCCAGAATGCCCGCACCCATATTCAGCCCCAGAGCGCCAAACTGGCCGGTCACTTCCAGTTCGGCCCCCTTGGCATGGCCGCCCAGCGCGTTTTGCGTGACGGGCAATCCGCCCACGAGGCTGGAGAGCTGAATGTCCTTGTAAACCGAATAGAACACATCGCCATTGACCCGCAGATGGCGGTCGAGGAACTGGGTCTTGAAGCCCGCCTCATAGACGAAATTGCGCTCCGGCATGAAGTTGGGCGTGTTGGGCGTCAGGTTGACGCCACCCGCCTTGTAGCCCTTCGAAGCCGAGACATAGAGCAGTCCGTCGCGGCCCAGATGATAATTCACCCCCACCTTGCCGGTAAGCTGATTGGTCGAGATCGAGGAGGTGAAGGGCAGGGTGAAACCGGCCCCCGGCACGGCAAAGCGGGTATAGACCTGGCTGTCCCAGCTATAGCGCCCGCCGACCACCAGTTCGAGCTTGTCATTGAAATGATAGTTGATCTGGCCAAAGCCGGAATAGGTGGTGTTCTTGGCGGTGGTGATGATCGTGCTGGTGCTGCTGACGAAATCCCGCACGTTATTGTTGTCGCGCAGCAGCGTGACCGGCACCTTTTCATCCATGAAGAACGCGCCCAACACCCATTGCAGCGGGCCCTTGTCGGTCGAGAGCAGGTTGAATTCCTGAATGAAGGTCTGGAACTGGGTGCTCGACTGGCTGACGCGGCCGACATTGGCGGCGGGCGGGCGCGGTGCGGCCGTCGCGGTGCGGTCGCCATCGGTCTGGTCCAGCGTCTTGCCATCCTGCCAAGAGGTCAGCGTGCGGAACTGCACCTTGTCGGTAAGATCGACGCGGGCGTCCATCGCCAGGCGATAGCCGTGCTGGTTGAGGTAGGAGCGTGCGTCCTCCTCGATCTGGAACGGGTTGCTGGTGACCGCATCATTGCGGTTTTTCACGGCAATATTGTCGCTGCGCGAATTGAAATATTCGGCGCGCAGGTTGAGGTCCAGCGTGCCGTCCATCCCGCGCACGCGCAGATTGCCGCGCACCGCGTCCATCTTCAGATTGCCGGGCTGGCTCTGCGCATTGGCGGCGATGTTTTTGGTATAGCTGTCGCGCTCTTCATGCACATAGGCCAGACGCAGTGCGACATTTTCGCCGCCGATATTGGCCGCCGTTTCCGCGCGATAGCGGCCGTAATTGCCCGCCGTCAGATTGGCCATGGCTGAGAGCGAGTCAAATTGCGGCTTGGGCGTGCGGACATAGATGGCGCCGCCGGTCGAATTCTGGCCGGTCAGCGTGCCCTGCGGCCCGCGCAGAACCTCGATGGAAGCGATATCATAGAAGCTCATGCCGATGAATTGCTCATGCGGGATCAACTGGCCGTCGATGTAATAGGCCACGCCGGGGTTCGAGGTGGGCGCGCTTTGTGCAATGCCCACGCCGCGAATGTTGACGAAGGTCGAGCGGTTGACCGTGTTGATCGCAATCGAGGGCGCAACCTGCTGAATATCGGCCAGATTGCCCACGCCCTTGCGTTGCAGATCCTCGGCATTCAGCACCGTGGCCGAGATGGGAACCTGTTGCAGGCTTTGCTCACGCCTTTCGGCGGTGACCACAATATCGGCCAATCCGGTGTCCTTGGGCGCGGTTTGCGCCAAAACAGGCGTGGCGGTGCTGGCCAGCAAAAGCGCAAACACGGGCGCGTGGCGGCGGCGAAACTGGATCATGGCATCCTCCCTTTATCTCTTTGCCGGACATTTATGAAAGGGCTTGCATTCTGTCAAGATTGTTCTGTCTCATACGCTTTCGCCGCCCGCGATCCGCACCAGCCCGCCCCCGCGCAGACTGCCGCCGTGGTCAGCATCGCCAGCGCCAGACGCCATGACGACATCGGCGCAATCAGCCCCAGCGCCAGCGTGGCCCCGGCGCTGGCCAGCATTTGCGTGGCGCCCGCGATGCTGGTGGCGGTGCCCGCCATGCTTTCCTCGGCAAAGACGATGATGGCCATGGCCGATGGCCCCGCCACCCCCGCGCCCAGCCCCACCAGCACAATCGGCCCGAACAGCGCGGCGGGCGAATGCAGCCCCATTCCCGCCAGCAGGCCCGCCCCGCAGGCCCCGACAAAGATCAGCCCCGTCCCGATCGCCAGCCCATAGCCCCCGCGCGATACATGCCGCACCATCCGCGTACCGCCAATCGAGGCCGCAGCCACGACCAGCAGCGCGATCCCGATTTGGCGCGGATCAAGCCCTTCATCGCGCAGCAGAAAAGGTGCCGAGGCAAGGAACATATACAAAGTGCTGCTGGCCGAGGCCATGGCCAGCGTGGAGAGTGTAAAGCGCGCATTGCCCAGCAAACGCCGCATATCGGGCGCGGCCTTGGCGGCGGAAACCGCACGCGCGCCATGCGGCAATCGCGGCCCCACCAGCGCCAGCACCCCCAGCGCCACCAACGCCAGCACCATAGGTATCGTCCTCCATCCGCCCACCGCGGTCAGAAACCCGCCCAGTACCGGCGCGAGCGCAGGCGAAATCAGCACGATGGTCATCAGCGTGGCCTGCCGCGCGGCGGCCTCGTCCCGCCCGAACAGATCGCCCACCATCACGCGCGCCGTGACCACGCCCGCCGCGCCGCCCGCCGCCTGCACCGCGCGCGCGGCCAGCAGCATCGGCAAGGACCCCGCCAGCGCGCAGCCCAGCGCCCCCAGCCCATAAAGCGCCAGACCGCAGAGCAGAATCGGCCTGCGTCCCAGCCTGTCCACCGCAGGCCCGGCCACCAGTTGCGCCGCGCCAAGGCCGATCATGTAGATGCTGATCGCCAGTTGCGCCCCATGGGCATTGGTGGCGAAATCACTGGCCAGTTGGGGCAGGGCGGGGACCAGCATATGGATCGCCATCGAGCCCAGCGCCGCCACCATGGCCAGCGCCAGCATAGTACCGTTCATGCCGCGCGCGCCATCTGTCGCCGCGCCAGCATCACCAGCCCCGCGCACATAATCGCCAGCCCCAGCAACAGCAAGGTCGGCGGCAGGAACGAGCCGGTCGCCTGCTTCAAAACGCCCATCAGTGGCGGCACCGTCGCGCCCGCCAGACTGCCCGCCATGTTGATGACGACAATGCCCATGGCCAGACTCTGCGGCGCCAGCATCCGCGTGGGGATCGCCCAGAAAGCCGCCACCGTGCATCCCGTGCAGGCCCCGCCAAGGATCAGGCACACAAGCCCCGCCGCCCCCGCGCCCAGCCACCATGCGCAGACCAGCAGCACCCCGCCCAGCAAGGCCGGGATGGCAACATGCAGGAACCTCTCCCCCGTACGGTCGGAATGGCGGGCGTTCAGGATCAGGCCAATCGCGCTGGCCGCATTGGGTAGGGCGACGATGATTCCCGTCTCGGTCGAGGTCAGATCGCCCATGCCTTTGACCACCTGGGGCAGCCAGAACATGATGCCGTAATTGCTGGCCAGAATGCAGAACCAGATGGCGGCGCAAGTCCAGCCCACCTTGCTGCGCAGCACCGCCCAGCGCTCGCCGCCCGAGGGTGCCTTTTGCGCGCCGCGCACATTGGCGCCGATCCATGCGCGCTGCTCGCTGTCCAGCCAGCGCGCGCGATCTGGTGTGTCGGGGAACCAGACATAGGCAAACACCGCCAGCGCCAGCGCGGGGATTGCCTCGGCGATGAACATCATCCGCCATGGCGCGATGCCCCATGGATTGGCCCAATCAAGCAGCAGGCCCGAGACCGGCGCGCCGATCACCTGCGCCACATTGATCGACATGATCGGGATCGCCAGAATGGCCGCGCGATGCCGCTCGCTGGCCCAGAGGCTGAGATACAGCATTAGGCCGGAGGACAGGCCCCCTTCGGCAAAACCGATGGCGATGCGCAGCGCGTAAAGCTGGCCATTGGTGTGGACCAGCGCCATCGAGGCCGAACAGATCCCCCAGATCGCCGTGATCGCAGCCAGCCAGCGGTGCATCCCGATGGCTTCGTAAAGCAGCACGCTGGGATATTTGGCCAGCATATAGCCGATGAACAAAACCCCCGCGCCAAACCCGTATTGCGCGGGCGACAGGCCCAGATCATGGTTCATGGTCAGCGCGGCAAAGGCGACATTGGTGCGGTCGATCGCCCCGATCAGGATATAGAGCGCGCATGGCACCACCAGCCGCGCGATGGCCTTGGCGCTGATGGTCTGTTCCAGCGTGCTGTTGGTGGATTGTTTCATGTGCTCTCCCAGATGCTTTGTTCTATGTGATAGCGCTTGCATGGTGCCGCGTCGAGCCTCTTTGCACCCATCATGCCTGCTTGTGAGAGGCGGTGCGCGCGGCTAAGTGTAAGCGCATGAACGAGCCTTCCACCCGCAATCCCACGCTGGACGATGTTGCCGCGCTGGCATCGGTTTCCACCGCCACGGTCAGCCGCTATCTCAACAATCCCAAGGTGGTGGCCGCCGCGACCGCCGAACGCATCCGCGAGGCGATTGCCCAGACCGGCTATATTCCCAATATGCTGGCGGGCGGACTGGCTTCGTCGAAATCCAAGATGGTTTCGGTGCTGATCCCGCATCTGACGGATTCGATATTCAACGACACGATCCAGACCATGGCCGAGGAACTGGCCGGCGCGGGGACAACGGTGATGATGGGGCTGACCGGGGTGGCGCCCGAACGCACCGATGAGATGATTTTGGCGGCGATGGGGCGGCGGGTCGATGCGATCATTTCCACCGCGCCGCTGGGGCCGCAGACGCGCGAGTTGGTCGAGCGTTTTCCCGGCCTGTTCATCCAGATCTGGGAATTGCCGGAAAATCCGCCGGGGATCGCGGTGGGTTTCTCACACCGCGATGTGGGCCGCGATGTGGCGCGGTTTCTGCAGTCGCGGGGCTATCGCCGCCCCTTGCTGGTGACGGCGGAGGGGACGCGCGCGCGTATCCGTTCGGACGGTTTTATCGAGGAATGGCAGGCGCTTGGCGGCGGCGAAGTGGCGCAGGCACAGGTCGATATTCCCTCGCGCTTTGGCCATGCGCGGCGGATCTTTGCCGATATGCGGCGGATGGCGGAATTGCCCGATGTGGTGGTCTGCGGCTCGGACTATCTGGCGCAGGGCCTGATTGTCGAGGCGCAGGCGGCGGGGCTGCGCGTGCCTGATCAATTGGCGGTGATGGGCTTTGGCAATTCGGCGCTGGCGGGGGCGATGCGGCCCACGATCACCACGGTGGACATTGACGGATCGCGCATTGCCCGCGAGGCGATTGCCGCCATCCGCCACCATGCCACCGGTGCGCCTCCGCTGGCGCGCAGCATCGATGTCGGCTTCCGCCTGATCGAGCGGGAAAGCGCCTAAATTTCCGCGAATTGCAGCTCGATCTTCACCCCATTGGGGTCGAGCAGATTGAGCTGCGTCACCTCGCGTCCCTGAAGGCGCGCCTCGCGAAATTCCACGCCCTGCGCGGTCAAATGCGCGCGCCATTGCGCCAGTCCGGTGCAGGAAAGCGCGAAATGATCGAGGCGACCTTTGACGCCAATATCGGCCACCACCTCATCCCCGGTCGGCCCGTTCACATGGATCATAGGCACGCCATCGGCATAGAGCCACAGGTTTTGCGGCCGCCCATGGACCGAACCTGCCGGGCCGCGCTTCATGCCAAGGCAATCCTCGTAAAAACGCAGAGTTTCCTCGAACAGAGGCGTGCGGATGTTGATATGGTCGATTTTCAAAATCCGCATCGCCATCATGTCCTTATACTTTAATCGCCGTCTTAGTCGCGCGGCCGCGACAGGCGGGGAGGCTGGGCCGAGGCGGCAGGCTTATGCGCGGCCAGCCAGGTCTGTCCAGCCACATTGAGCTTCACCGTCTCCACCTTGTCGCCAAACCAGACCAGCGTGTCATTCTTCGCGCTCCACGGTTTCCACGGCATGGCGGGCGTATCGGGCGATCCGGTATTGGCCAGCGCCAGCAGCGCCTCCATCATCTGTTTCGACAGGGTGCGGTCCCATTCGGTCCACTGGCGGGTGGGGCGTTGCCAGTTATAGGCGTCCTGCGTGCCGAACCAATAGGGGATGTCGGCGGTGTGATAGGCGCCCACGGTTGCCGTGTCCTGATCGGCCAGTTTGACGCCCGGAATATAGGGATGGCGGCGGGCATATTCGTCGATAAAGACATTGACGCCCTGAGCCGCTGTATCGACCGCGCAGGCGCGGGCCGAGGCGGCCAGATTGGCATCCTGCGCGGCGCGGCGGGCGGCGCTGCGCACATCGGCGTCGGTCTTGGCCGGATAGAGTTTCAGGAAAGCCGGGGCATCGGCGCCAAACAGCTTTTGCGCGCCCGCCTGATAGTCGGCCACGGTTTTGGCGCCCGTGATCGCGTCAAAACCAAAGGCCATGTCATCCTCGTTGAACGAGGCGATCATCGGCACCTTGGCGAAATTGCCGCCGGCCACAGCATCGGCGGCCTGTTGGGGCAGGACGCGGCCATCGACGATCGGCCCATTGATCCGCACGCCCGACACCGACAGGCCCAGTTGCGATTCCGATTGCGTGGCCAGAATGCGATCCGCCGCCATGGCGCGCATCTCGCTCAAGCTTTTCGCGCCCAGCTTTTCCTGAAACGCCAGACCGATCTTTTCCGCATCCGCCAACGTGGGTTTCGCCCCGCGCAGGTTGCAGCCAGACGACATGACCGCCGCCCGGAACAGCCCCCGCGCTGCGGGCGCCAGCACCTGCGCCGCCACCGATCCTGCGCCCGCCGACTGACCCATGATGACCACCTTGTCCGGGTCGCCGCCGAATTTGGCGATATTGTCGCGCACCCATTGCAGGGCAAGCGTCTGATCCATCAGGCCATAATTGCCCGATGCGCCGCCCTGTTCCTTGGTCAGTTCGGGGTGGGCCAGAAAGCCCAATGCGCCCACGCGATAGTTGAAATTGACGAAGACTGCGCCCGCCTTGGCCATGGCCTCGCCATCATAATTGGCCATGCCGGACGAGCCGATGGTAAAGCCGCCGCCATAGATGAAGACGACCACGGGGCGTTTTTCGCCCGCCTTGGCATTGGTCCACAGGTTGAGCGTCAGGCAGTCCTCGCCGGTCGCTTCCTCGCCGAAATAATGGTTGATGTCATGCGGGCGCAGCACCTGAATGCAGGCGGGGCCTTTGCGGTCGGCGTTGAAAATGCCGGTCCAGTGCGAAGGCTTGGGCGGCGCCCAGCGCAGATCGCCGGTGGGCGCCTGCGCAAAGGGCACGCCCAGATAAGCGTGCACGCCCGAGGCCAGCGCGGTGCCCGCCACGCGGCCGCTGCTGGTTTCCACCGGGTCCGAGGCGATGGGCTGCATCGACCTGTCGGCGGCCTGCAAGGCGGCGCCTGATGCAATCGCTATCATGCTTGCGGCAAAAGCAATGCCCTTCATCACATTCTCTCCTCATTGGGGAAGGCCGCGCCCGCTTCAGACGAGCGGGTCGCGGTATTTGGCCTGTGCATTGAGGCGGATCGAGGCGTTGACAGCGCCATAGCCGTCATAACCGCGCCGCTCGACCACCTCAAAAAACACGCGCTTGGCCACGGCGCGGGTGTAGAACTGGAAATATTCGGCCTCTCCGTCGCGGTCATAGAGGATGTTCAATCGCTCCATTCGTGCCAGAAGTTCGGGATCGAGGGCGTATTTCGCCTCCAGATCCTCGTAATAATTGGGACCGATATCCAGCATCGGCAGGCCCGCGTCCGCCGCCGCCTGGGCTGCGGCAAAAACGTCCTCGCTGGCAAAGGCGATATGTTGCACGCCCGCGCCGAAATAGGCTTGAATGAAGCGCGAGGAGAGGGATTGCACCGCCATCGAGCCATTGAGCGTAAAGCGCAAAGCCCCATCGGCGGTTTCGACCGCCTGCGAATAGACCAGCCCCATCGGGTCCGCGATCTCAAGCTGGGGCGTTTTCTTCACGTCCAGCAGCGCGTGATAGTAGAGCAGCCAGCTCAGCATTTCCTCATATTGCATCGTCTGGGCAATATGATCGACGCGGGACAGCAGGGGCGCGGCGGAGGCCGGTTCCACCGCGCGGGGGAATTCATCGGCCCACATGGCCTCGCGCGTATCGGCATCCACCAGATAGAGCAGGCTGCCCCCCACGCCGCGCAGGGAGGGGATTTCCCATTCCTCCGGCCCCACAGGCTGGGCAAAGCGGGGAATGTCCAGGGCCTGCGCGCGGTCAAGCGCTGCTTGCTGATCCGGCACCGTCAGACCGATCGCGCAGACCGAGCCGCCGTGGACCATATCGAAACTATGCGCCAGACCTTCCGGCTCGGAATTGACGACAAGGTTGATCTGCCCTTGCGCCCAGCGGGTCACGTCCTTGTTGCGATGCTGGCCCACGGGCGCAAAGCCCAGTGCGCGGAACACGCGGGCGAAATCCTCGGCTTCCTCATGGCTGGCCGCAAATTCGATGAATTCCACGCCCTTGGGCGCAATGCGCGGCGGCATGGGCGAGGGGCGTTTGAGCAAACGGGTCGCCTGATCCTCCAGCAGGCGCAGCGAGCGATGCCCGTCGCGCGCCACCTGATGCGCGGACCCGGCCCGGAAACGGTCGTTGAAGATCTCAAGGCTCCACCAGCCGTCATAGCCGGTGCGCGCAATCGCGGCGGCCCATTCGGCCAGCGGAAAGTCGCCTTGCCCCGGCATACAGCGGAAATGGCGCGACCAATTGAGGTAATCCATGTCCAGCATGGGCGCATCGGCCACCTGCACAATGAACAGCTTTTCGGGCCGGATGTCGCCAATGCTGGCCGAAGGGATGCGCCGGGCCAGCGAATGGAACCCGTCCAGCACAAGACCGATGGCCGGGTGATCCACATCGCGAACCAGCGCCCAACTGTCGCGGTGATCAGCCACATGGCGCCCCCACGCCAGCGCCTCATAACCCACGCGCTTGCCATGGGCGGCGGCCATCTCGCCCAGTTCGTGGAGATCGTCGAGCATCCGCTGGCGGTCATCCATCGCGTGGGGCGAACAATTGGAACAGAGCAGCACCAGATCGGTGCCCAATTGCTCCATCACTTCAAACTTGCGCTTCATCCGCTCGAACGCGCGGGCGCGCATATCGTCGGGCAGGCCCTCCAGATCGCGGAAGGGCTGGAACATCGTGCATTCCACCCCCAGTTCGCGCATCAACGCGCCGATTTCCCGCGCGCTTTCGGGAGCCGAGAGCAGATCGTTCTCGAAAATCTCCGCCCCGCCATAGCCCGCCTCGGCAATCGCGCGCAGCTTGTCGGAGAGAGCCCCGCTGATCGAGACAGTGGCGATAGAAGTCTTGAATGTCATCGCCTTGCCTCCCTCAATTCGCGTCTTGCTCAAATTTGGAGAAACTGTCCCACATCCTTTGCCGGTCGGGGGTCAGGCCGGTGAAGATGCGGAAAGCATCCACCGCCTGACCCACCGCCATGCCCCGCCCGGTCATGGTGCGACACCCGAGGGCCTTTGCCGTTTTCAGCAATTGTGTCTCGAGCGGGAAATAGATGATTTCGGAAACCCAGTGGTGGGGCTGCAGAGCCTCCGCCGCGATGGGCATGCCGGGGAACTTGGCCATGCCGATGGGGGTGGCATTCACGATCCCATCCACGCCGGCGGCGGCCTGCGCCGCATCGGGAGCCACGCTGGCGCGTCCCTCGCCATAGGCGGCGGTCAATTGAGCGCGCAGGGCCTCGGCCCGCGCTGGATCGGTATCGGTCAGCACCAGATGCGCCACGCCATTGAGGGAGAGCAGCGCATGAGCCGTGGCCGACCCCGCCCCGCCGCAGCCCAGTTGCAGCACGCGGTCGAGTTTTTCACCGCCCATCCTGTCGCCAAAGGCATGGGCAAAGCCGGTGACATCGGTATTATAGCCAATCCGCCGCCCATCGCGAAACGCCACCGTGTTGACCGCGCCGATCGCGGCGGCTTGCGGCGAAAGTTCATCGAGCAACGGCACCACGGCCTGTTTGAAGGGGAAGGTCACATTGACCCCGGCAAAGCCGACCCGCTGCACCGCATCGAGCGCGGCGCCCAGTTCATCATCGGCCCATCCGCGGTCGGAAAAATCCAGCAGGGAATAGACCATATGCAGGCCCTGCGCCTGCGCTTCGCATTCCTGCATCCAGGGCGTGCGGCTTTCCAGAATGCCACGCCCCAGAAGCCCGGCCAGCACCCGTCCCTTGCCAATGCCCACGACCGGGGAAGAATGCAGGGAAGGGGCAGGCTGTGTCATTGTATTTCCTATCAAAAAGACCCGCCCCGGAAAGGATCCGGGGCGGGGCAGGGGAGGATCAGAATTTGGTCCGCAGACCGATATTGATAACGCGGCCCAGCGGGTTGGCGTTGAGGCCATCATAGCCGACCGCGCCATTGGTGGTGTAGGTGTTCACAAAAGGCGGCGCCTGATCGAGCAGGTTGTTAACGTCCAGATAGAACTGCGCTTCCTTGACCACGCTCAGGTTCTTGAACGTATAGGCAAGGTGCAGATCGACCGTGGTGAAGGGCTTCACATAGTCCCCGCCGCCGGTGGGCACGCCATTGGTACGCACAATCGGGTTGACCACCGAGGAGCCCCAATAGGTGTAGCTGCCCAGATAATTGACAAAGACATCGGCGCTGAGCGGGCCCTTGTCATAGCCGATATTGGCGCGGCCTTCCATCTTCACGCTGGGGAAGGTGGTGTTGAAGCCCGAGGTGCCCAGCACGCTGAACTTGGTGCCGTTGGTGCCGAAATACTGCTCGAACTGCAGCTTGCGGGTAAAGGCGGCGCCGATGTTGAAGCGGCCGACCGGCGTGTCGAAGCGGTAATTGGCCGAAACGTCCAGACCCGCCACGTTCAGGTTCAGCGCGTTCTGCTGCTGGAAATTATAGCTGTAATAGACCGGGTTGGTGATGACGCCAGTCTGGGGCAGGCCAGCGCCCAGCGCCGCGATCTGGGCCGTGGTGGCGCCGGTGGGATAGAGTTGCAGCAGATAGGACAGATCCGCCGAACCCAGCGCCAGCGGGGCCTGAGGCGCGGTGATGCCGCCGCGAAGCTGGTTCTTCCAATAGGTCACGCTGATGCGCAGACCCGGCACCTGAACCGGGGTAAGGTCAACGCCCACGCTCCATGCGGTGCCCTTTTGCGGCTGGAGCTTGCCATTGCCGCCCGTCACCAGCACGCCATTGGTGCTGCTGCCGAGGGTGCAGGCCGTGGCCGAGCAGGTCACGCCCGGAACCGAAGTGATCGAGGGGAAGCTGGCGATGGAGATCGTGGGCGAACCGCCCGGAATGCCGCTGGGCACGATGCCCGAATAGCCCGATTCGCCCGTCAGACCCGTGCCGTTCGACCCGATCGAGGTCAGCGCCGGGGCCACAAAGCTCTTGGCCCAGTTGGCGCGGAACTTGATGCCGCGAACCGGTTCGAAATTCATCGCCAGCTTGGGGTTGGTCGTGCTGCCAAAATCGCTGTAATGGTCATAACGGCCCGAGATGTTCAGATCGAGCAGCTTGATGAAGCTGTCCTTGATGATCGGCACATACAACTCGCCATAGGCCGATTGGACATTGCGGTTGTAATGGGTGTTGAACGCCTGCGAAGCCTGGCTGGCAATGCCCAGATTGTTGGCGCGGATGTTGTACTGATCCATCTCATAGCCCATCAGCTCGCCGCCGACAGCGATCTTGGCCGGGCCTGCGGGCAGGTCGAACAGATCGCCGGAGACTTTCAGATAGGCATTGCGCATGAGCTGGCGCGCATATTGGAACTGGCGGTTGTCGATCAGCGCAGCCTTGGTGGCCGCCGACGTGCCATTGGCCCACAGGTCGATGGCATTGGCCGTTGTCAGCGCCTGCGACACCGATTGCGACACGCCGTTGATCGCGGCCGAAGTGAAGCCGTTGAGCGCGAGGTTGAAGACCGAGGCGTTAAGCTGGCCAACGTTCACCTGCGTCGAGCTGTCCGAGCCATAGACGCCGCCCAGATTGATCTGCCACTTGGGGGAGAGGTCATAGATGGCATCGGCGCGGATCGAGATGTCCTCCGCCGTGCCGGTGATCGTTGCGCCGGGGCCGAACATGCCGTCCGCGTTCCAGTTCGCCGTCATGGTCGAGCCGCTGTAGAACGGATTGATCGAGCGACCTGCGGGCAGCGTGCCGGTGAAGGCGGTGCCATAGACGGTGCCGCTGGCGCTGCCGCGCGTCACGTTCTGGAGATTGCGGCGGTTCGAATAGATGAAGTCGGCATAAAGATGCAGCTTCTCGCCCACATCCTTGGTGATCTGGGCATAGACGTTATGGCGCTTTTCCGAAGGCAGCAGATCCCAGGCTTTC
The DNA here is from genome assembly GCF_012275515.1 of Novosphingobium sp. SG707. Classification (GTDB taxonomy): domain Bacteria; phylum Pseudomonadota; class Alphaproteobacteria; order Sphingomonadales; family Sphingomonadaceae; genus Novosphingobium. The sequence continues at coordinate 191,446 of NZ_JAAZQL010000007.1, read as the reverse complement.
ACCGGATCGCAGCCCGTGGCCGTGGTCACGTCATTGCAGCGGGTGGGCGTGAAATTGGTGCCGCCGCGGCTGCGCAGATCAGCGCTGCTGGCATAGCCGCGCGAGGAGGCGGCAAGATTCGAACGGTCGGAATAATTGTACGAAACCAGCACGCTGCCCGTGTCATAGGTCTGACCCCAGAGCAGGCCGGCGGTCAGCGAATTGTAGCCGCTGGCAAAGCCCTTCTGCACATTGGCTTCAAAGCCGTTGACCTTCTTGCGGGTGATGAAGTTGATGACACCCGCCACCGCGTCCGAACCGTAAACCGAGGATGCGCCGTCGGCCAGCACCTCGACCCGCTCCAGCGCCATCGGGGCCAGAATGTTGGGGTCGGCCAGCACGTGGTTGATGCCGCTGGTGGGCAGGCGGTGGCCGTTGATCAACACCAGCGTCGAGTTCGAGGCCGAAGCGCCAAGGCCGTGGATGGTGGGCGCATTGGTGCCCGAACCGTCAGCCGAACCGAAGGCGCCCTGCCCGGCGCTCTGCAGACCGACGACCGAGGGGACGGTTTTCAGCACCTGCTGCACGGTCTGGGCGCCCGTCGCCTCCAGATCGGTGCGGGTCACGGTGACAAGGTTCGAGCCGACCGGGGCCACGCCCTTGATACTCGATCCGGTAACGATGATTTCGGCGTCGGGCTTGGCTTCCTGGGCATAGGCCGAATGGGCACAGGCCAGAGCCACGGCAAGCACCGAGCTTTGCGCGATGAAACGCATCTTGAATTGCATGATTGTCCCCTCCCAAGGGCGTTGTCACTTGTTTGTGAACTAACTGGTACATACATGAAAGGCGGGCGTCAATAGGTCTGCGCACCCGCCCTTTCGACCTCAGTCGATTTTCACCCGCTCCACCGGGCCAAGCACGATCAGATAGGCCAGCGTGCCGATGATCCCCAGCGCGCCGATATAGGCCAGCGCGCCATAAAAGCTGCCCGTGGCGCCCACGGCAAAGCCGACCACCAGCGGGGTGATGATGCCAGCCAGATTGGTGAAAAAGTTGAACAGGCCCGCCGTCAGCCCCATCATCTCCTTGGGCGCTACATCGGACAGCAGCGTCCAGCCAAGCCCGGCCAGGCCCTGACCGAAAAAGGCCAGACTCATGACGGCGATCACGGCATTGTTGCTGTCCATATAATTGGCCGAAACCATGCTGGCGCACAGCAGCAGGCCCGCGATGATCGGCACCTTGCGGCCAATCGTGGGCGAGCCAGTGGCGCGAATCAGCCAGTCGGAAAACACCCCGCCCAGCATCACCCCCGCCGCCGCCGCGATATAGGGCAGCGAGACCAGCCAGCCCGACTTGATAAAGGTCATGCCGCGTTCCTCGGCCAGATAGGACGGGAACCATGTCAGGAAGAAAACGAGGGTGGAATTGGAGCAGAACTGGCCGATCGAGGCGCCCGCGATCTGGCGCGTGGTGACCAGGCGGCGGACATTGGCCCAGCTGAAAGCGATGGGAGCGGTACCGCCGGAAAAGCCGCCGCCAGCGGCGATCAGGTCGATTTCGGCCTGATTGGCATTGCTGTCCTGCGGCTCGCGATAGAGGCGGTGGAACAGGATGGCAAAGGCGATGCCCAGCGCGCCCACCACGAAAAACAGCGAGCGCCAGCCATAATGGGCCAACATCCAGCCCAGCACCGGGATCAGCAGGCCAAGCCCGATATATTCGCCCACGGTATAAACCCCGGTCGCCTTGGCGCGCTCATTCTGGGGAAACCATGTCGAGAGGACGCGGCTGTTGGCGGGGAAGCAGGGCGCCTCGGCCAGGCCCAGCGCGAGGCGGGCGGAAACAAGGCCCGCCACGCCCGTCGCCAGCCCGTGCAGCGCCGTCATCGCCGACCACAGGCCCAGCGAGAGCGCATAGGTCAGCCGCGTGCCGAGGCGGTCCAGCACATAGCCGCCCGGAATCTGCGCCAGCGCATAGGTCCATGAGAAAGCAGAGAAAATCAGGCCCATCACCTCGGGCGTGATATGCAGTTCCTTGACCAGTTCCGGTTTGGCCACGCCCATTACCGAACGGTCGAGATAGTTGATCAGCGTCGCCGTGGAGATCAGCGCAAGGACGGTAAGGCGCTTGGTCGTCGGCTTCATTTCGCGCGCTCCCGCGCCCACATCACATGGCGCACGCCAAGGGGGTAGCCATTGACGCCAAGGCCCGAGATGATGCCCGTCACAACCTGCGTCATGATCGAGTGGCTGCGCCATTCGGCCTCGCGGCGGTGGATGTTGCTGATGTGGACTTCGACCACCGGGCAATCGACCATTTTGAGCGCGTCAAGGATCGGATAGGCGGCATAGGTGAAGGCGGCGGGGTTGAAGACGATGCCCGCATGGCCCTTGCGCGCGGCCTGGATCCAATCAACCGCTTCATGTTCCGCATTGGTTTGTCGAAAGTCGATTCGATAGTCGGTTCCGGCCACTTCGGCCTCACACATTTCCTGCACATCGGCCAGCGTTTCATGGCCATAGATATGCGGCTCGCGCTCGCCCAGCAAATTGAGGTTGGGCCCGTTGAGGACCAGAATCGTGCCACCCATGGCATGTCTCTCCCTTGTTTGCCCTCGGCATAATCGAAAGCGCTTGCCTTGGGAAGAATTATGTACGAACCAGTTCATAAATCAAAAGTGGGAGAATGTGATGCGATGGGGATTCGCCGGAATCGCGACTGCGCTCTTGTCAGGTGTCGCCTTTGCCCAAGCGCCGGGCGACTGGGCCACCTATGGCCATGACAAGGGCGGGCAGCGCCACTCGCCGCTAAAGGAGATTACCCCGGCCAATGCGGGCAATCTGGCTCCGGCATGGACCTATCACATGCGCCCGGCCACGCTCGCGACCACCACGGACGCCAATGCGGATGCCCAGCGCCGCGCGGAGGGGCTTCCTGATATGACCGCAGGCGGCGCTCCCGCTGGCCCCCGCGCCCGCCGCAGCCGTTTTGCCGGGTCCGAGGTCACGCCGCTGGTGGTGAACGGGCGGATGTTCGTGTCCACACCCTATGGCCGCGTGGTGGCGCTCAATCCCGATACGGGCGCGGAAATCTGGGCCACCACCATTCCCGGCCCCGGCCAACCGAGCTTGCGCGGCGTCGAATATTGGGCGGGCGATGCGCAAACGCCCGCGCGCATTGTGTTCGGCACGCGCGATGGCCGCTTGATCGCGCTGGACGCGGCGACCGGGGCCTTTGCGGAAGGGTTTGGCGTGTCCGGCGTGGTCGAGATGAAAACGCCCGAGATCCTGGGCGGCAATGACGCCCGCTTCTACGGCATGACCAGTCCGCCCATCGTCTATGGCAACCTGATCATCACCGGCAGCGCGGTGCAGGAATTCCCGGCCAAGGGCGCAGCGGGTGATGTGCGCGCATGGGACGCGCGCGATGGCCATCTGGTCTGGACCTTCCATTCCGTGCCGCGCAAGGGCGAGAAGGGTTATGACACATGGGCGCCGGGCAGCGCGGAAGGGCGCAGCGGGGTCAATGCATGGGGCTTCCTCAGCCTCGATGAGAAGCGCGGCATTGTGTACATGCCCTTTGGCGCGCCCACCTTCGACCGCTATGGCGGCGACCGGGCCGGGGACAATCTGTTCGGCACATCCTTGGTGGCGGCGGACGCCAAAACGGGCAAATATCTCTGGCATTTTCAGGTGGTTCATCATGACATCTGGGATGGTGACTTAGAAGCCGCACCCCTGCTGTTCGACGCTACGGTCAAAGGCAAAACGGTGCCCGCCGTGGCGGTGATCTCGAAATCCGCGCTGCTTTTCGTGCTGAACCGCGAGACGGGCAAGCCGATCTTTCCCATCGCCGAGCGCAAGGTTCCGGGCAGCGATGTGCCGGGCGAAAAACCATCGCCCACTCAGCCATTCCCGCTGGTTACCCCGGCGCTGGGGCGCACCAGCTTTTCGATCAAGAATGACATCACCGACCTGACGCCGGAATTGCACGATACATGTGCCAAATGGATTGCCGACAATCAGATGGTCGAGGGGCCGATCTATACACCGGTCCATCTGGACAAGGTGACGATCAGCTTCCCCGGTCTGCTGGGCGGGGGCAATTGGGGCGGGGCGACCTATGATCCGGCGCAGCGCCTGCTGGTGGTCAACACGCATGATCTGGGGCAGGTGACGAAACTGGTGCCGTCCAAGGGGCCTCTGCCGTTTGAGCGGGGCCAGCCTTCGGGTCGGTTTCGTCCCGACAATTCCCGCCTGCTGTGTCAGAAGGGGCCGTGGGGGCGCCTGTGGGGCGTGGACATGACCACGGGCAAGGTCCGCTGGCAGGTGCCTCTGGGCGTTTCGGACGAGGCGCCCGAGGGCAAGAAACTGACCGGGCGGCCCAATATGGGCGGGGCGATCACCACGGCGGGCGGGCTGACCTTTGTGGGCGCCACCGATGACAACCGCTTCCGCGCCTTTGCCACGGCGACGGGCAAGATGGTGTGGGAGGTGAAGCTGGACGCCGCCGCCCATGCCACGCCCATGACCTATGCGGGGCGGGACGGGCGGCAATATGTGGCCATCGCGGCCACGGGGGGCACCTTCCTCGACAGCCCGCTGACATCGGACACGATCACTGCCTTTGCGCTGAAATCCAAGGATGCCGGACAATGAAAATCGCGCTTCGTATTGCTGCCTGCGCCGGTTTGGCGCTGATGCTTTCCGGCCAAACTCCGCCGCCTGCCGCGCCCAATGGCCCGCCGCGCACGCCGCCGCCCGGCTATCAGGATGTCTATGCGGGCAAGAAGCGCCTGCTGGTGATTGCCGATCTTTCGACCGGCAACCAGAGCGCGCATATGGCCGTCAGCCATGCCGTCTCGGTCATCGAACAGATCGGGCGCGAGAGCGGGGCCTATGTCACCTTCATCCGCACCGACATGGACTGGATCACCAAGGGCGAGACCTGGGGCAAGTTCGACTATGCCAAGGGCGGGCCGAAACAGGCGAGGGGCAAGAACCTCGACTATTTCGACGCCGTGCTGTTCTACACCAACGGCGACACCACCCTCTCGCCCCAGCAGAAGCAGGACCTGCTCGATTACGTGGCCAAGGACGGAAAGGGCTTTATCGGCATCCACACCGCCACGGCGACGGCCACCAACTGGCCCGAATATGGCGAGATGCTGGGCGGGGTTTTTGACAATCACCCATGGATGATTGCCGACGCCAAGATCATCGTTGAGCGGCCCGGATTTCCCGCGATGAAGGCGTTGAAAACCGGCATGGTGCTGAAGGACGAGCATTACCAGATGCTGCCCAACCCCTATTCGCGCGACAAGGTGGATGTGCTGGCCCGCATCGACACGTCCAGCGTCAACATGGCCGCGCCCATGGTTCACCGCAAAGATGGCGATTTCCCCGTGGCGTGGATCAAATCCTATGGGCAGGGCCGCGTGTTCTATTCCGGCCTCGGGCATACGGACGCCAGTTGGGACGATCCGCGCATCCGCACGATGGTGTTGGAGGCGGTGAAGTGGGCGGTGAATGGGGAGGAGAAGCCGGTGCCGCATGGGATGAAGTGAGCGGGGGGATTTATGCCTCCGGCGGGCAAAGGGCGGGGGCCCTTTGCAATCCCGTTAGTGGGGTGGCGTTGGGTTCCCGGCGGTGCGCTCATGTGCCATGAATAAAAGCCTGCGGCGCTGTTTGACGGCGCCGCAGGCTTTCAAAATGCGAGAGTGCTTCCGACACTTGAGGTCGCACCCGTGGCGCAACATAGACAGTCATGGGAGCGCGAGGGTCTAGACCCTCGCATTTAACCCTTACTTCCCCACCCCATAATTCCGCGCCAGATAGGCCACGATCACATCATAATCGGCGTCCGACACCTTGGCGCCCTTACCGATCATCTGATCGACCACTTCCGCCCATTTGTCGGCATCATAGCGTTTGCCGGCGACGATGGCGGGTGGGTGGCATGCGGCGCAGGCGGTCTGCACGGTGGCCTGACCTTCGCCTGCGGGGAAGGAGGGCGCGGTATCCTGCGCCCTCAGCCCGCCTGCCAGCAGCGCGGCCATAATCGGCAGCGCGATCCATACAGGCTTCATTTCGCCGGACTCTTCTTGTCGAGGCGGGCGTGGAGGAAGTCGAAGGTGGCGTTCATCGCGCGCAGGGTTGCCTCGCGAGTCTGCTCGGGGGTCTTGCCGATGAAGCTGTGGTCGACGCCATCGATATAGATGCTTTCCACCGGCACGCCCGCAGCTTTCAGCTTCTCCTCGGCCAGATGCGATTGGGCGACGGGGACGGTCATGTCCTCGACGCCGTGGATCAGCAGGAAGGGCGGGTCTTTGGCGTCGATATAGGTGTTGGGGCTGGCGGCGGCGAATTTTTCCGCCGTGCAGGGGCCATCGCAGCCCAGCAGTTTGCCCGCCGCGCCATCCTGTCCGCCGGGGCGGCCAGCGGAAAGGGCGGCGAAATCGAACACGCCGTACCAGATCGCGGCGGCCTGCACGCATTCGCTGCCCGGCGCGGCTTTGGTGCCGGGGGCGTCAAGCGAGGTATCGCCGCAGCTCAGCGCCGTCAGCGCCGAGAGGTGGCCGCCCGCCGATCCGCCCCAGATGCCGGTGCGGGTGGGGTCGATGCCAAAACGGGTCGCATTGCCTTTCAGGAAGCGCAGCGCCGCGCGGGCGTCCTGCACCTGCGCGGGGAAGGGCGCTTCGGCGGCGAGGCGATATTCGAGGCTGGCCACCACAAAGCCTTCGCCCGCCAGACGCGCCAGCGCGGCGGGAAAATCGGCCAGCGCCCCGGAATGGCGCGTATGCCCAGCCACCCAGCCGCCGCCATGGATATACAGCACCAGCGGCTTGGGCCCGACGCTCTTGGGCGGCATATAGATATCGACGATCATCGGGCGATAGCCGGGGATGGTGGAATAGGTGACATCGGCAAGGCTGGTCACGCCGCCCGGCCACTGGGTGACATGCACCGGATAGTGATCCTCCAGCACCGGCTGGGCCGCCACGGGGAAGACGCGCGGCGTGGGCTTGGCAGCCCCGGCATGCACCGCACCGGGCAGCGCCATGGCCAGCGCCAGGGTAAGAAGATATTTGCTCATGAGGCCCTCTCAGACTGTGTTATGTGAACCAGATAGTACACATCAGTCGCAAGGGCGCAACGGGGCGCGTGGCGCAAATTGTATCAGGCGTGGAAAACCCTGCTTATCCGGCCTTCACCCAGCGCAGGACGCAATCGATGATCTGCACCCGGCGCCGCGCTTTTTGCGCCGATTCAGCAAAGTCGACGCCGAAGTTTTGGCGGAAAGTGTACCGGTTGGATACGTTGTAGAAAGACAGCGCCGAAATCGTCATATGCAGATCGACCGGATCGATCCCATCGCGAAACACGCCCTGATCTACGCCCTTTTTCAAAATCGCGCCGAGCGCGGCGATCACCGTGCGGTTGCGTTCGCGCATGCCGGGGATCTGGGCGATATGTTCGCCCTTGTGGACGTTTTCGTTCATGACCAAACGCACGAAATCGGGATGTTCGAAGTGATAGTCGAAATTGTGCCCGATGATCGCGCGCAAAGCCTGTTCGGGCGAGAGATCCTCAAACCGCGCCGCCTGTTCCTGATTACGGATCGTTTCATAGGCGCGCTGCAAAACCGCCTGATACAGCCCGTCCTTGCTGCCGAAATGATAATAGATCATCCGCTTGGAGGTCTGCGTCTTTTCCGCGATCTCGTCGATCCGCGCGCCCGCCAGCCCTTTTTCGGAAAATTCATGGCCCGCAACTTCGAGAATGTCCTCGCGCGTGCGCAGCGCGGTCAACTGGCGCTTGGAAAGACCCGTGTTTTCCGATTGAGCCGTGCTGTCTTGCGTCACCTTGCCTGCAACTCCCGCGGGTCAGAGCGATCCCATGCCTGAACCATGATCGGCCTAGCCCAAGCGTTACCGCTTGTCATCCCCGTCGGGGTGGCAGGCGCCGGGCGGATGTGCCACAAGGGGGCATACTCTAGTCAGAAAGCCCGGTTAATTCATGGAAAATAGCTCGTCCTTGCTGCACGATGGTTTTCTGCTGCTGGGTTTTGCCATGGTATTTGTGCTGGTGTTCCGGCGGCTGGGGCTGGGGGCCACGCTGGGCTATCTGCTGGCCGGCGCGGTGGTGGGGCCGCATGTGCTGGGCCTTGTGGGCGAGGCCGAGCAGAAGATGGGCTTTGCCGAACTGGGCATCACGTTGCTGCTGTTTCTGGTCGGGCTGGAATTGAACCCGGCGCGCCTGTGGAAGATGCGGCGCGATATTCTGGGGCTGGGCGCGATACAGGTGGTGGCCTGCGGGGCGGCGCTGGCGGGCTTTATTTATGTGGCCACGATGCTTTCGCCCACGGCGGCGCTGGCGCTGGGGATGCCGTTGGCGCTGTCGTCCACCGCGCAGGTCCTGCCGATGCTTCAGGCGGCGGGGCGTCTGCGCACCCCCTTTGGCGAGCGCACCTTTGCCATCCTGCTGTTTCAGGACCTCTCGATTATCCCGATGATCACCATCATCGCCACGATGAGCCGCAATCCGGCCGATGCCAATGGGCCTCCGGGCTGGCAATTGGGGCTGTATACGGTGCTGGCGATTGCGGGGCTGATCCTTGCCGGGCGCTATCTCATCCGTCCGCTGTTCCGCCTGATCGGCAATCTGGGTGAGCGGGAAATGTTCATCGTGGCCGCGCTCTTCACGGTGATGGCCAGCGCGGCGGTGATGGAACTGCTGGGGCTTTCCACGGCGCTGGGGGCGTTTATCGCGGGCGTGATGCTGGCGGATTCGCCCTATCGGCATGAACTGGAGGCCGATGTCGAGCCTTTCCGCTCGATCCTGCTCGGCCTGTTCTTCCTGGCGGTGGGCATGATGCTCGACCTGCACACCATTGCCGAAAGGCCGTTTTTCGTCATCGGTATGGCGCTGGGGCTGGTGGCCATCAAGACGCTGGCGATCTTTGCCATCGGCAAGATGTTCGGCATGAAGTGGCGCGGCGCTCTGGCGCTGGGCCTGTTGCTCAGCCAGGGCGGCGAATTCGGCTTCGTGCTGTTTACGCAGGCCCAACATGCGCTGTTGATCGCGCCAGAGGCAGCCAGCCTGTTCGGCGCGATTGTCACCGTCTCGATGGCCACCACGCCTTTCCTGATGAAGGCCACCAAGCGGATGCGCGAAGAGCCCGCCATGGCGCAGGGCGAGCGCGCCGGGCCGGAAAATGCGGACCGCGCCGCCGCCATCGTCGTGGGCTATGGCCGCTTTGGGCAAAGTGTGGCCCAGATGCTGAACGCCAGCGACATATCGGTGACCATGATCGACACCGATATCGAAATGATCGACATCGCCAGCAGCTTTGGCGCCAAGGTCTATTTTGGCGACGGCACGCGGCTCGACCTCCTGCGTCTGGCCGGGGCCGAGGATGCCAGCATGATCCTGTTCTGCATGGATGGCGATCAACTCTCGGCCGATGCGGTCGAGGCCGTCCATCACGCTTTCCCCGAGGCCAGTCTCTATGTGCGCGCCTATGACCGGCGCGCGGTGATCCGGCTGAAGAAATCGCCCGCCTCGCGGATCGTGCGCGAGGTGATGGAATCAGCGGTCAAGATGGCGCGCCTTGCGCTGGAGGACAGCGGGGTAAGCATCGAGGCAATCAACCGCGCCGAGGAAATGTACCGCGCCAATGACCGCGAGCGATTGAAGATCCAGATCGAGGCGGGCGACGTGCGCGCCGCGCGCGGCATGATGATCGTGCGGCCATCGGGCGAGGAGTAAGCCGAACCATCGATGCGTTTATGCAATCCTTTATGCAAGGGGTAATGATAGCGCTTGCATAGATGGGCTGTGCGCCATATCGATGGACGCCATGAAACAGACTCGCGCCGATTTTGATCCTGCCGCCCCCGAAGATTTTGACAGCGCGCATGCCGAATACGCCCGCCTGCGCGCGCAATGCCCGGTGGCCCATGCCACGGAACTGGGCGGTTTTTGGGCGCTGACCAAATATGAGGATGTAAAGCGGGCGGCGTCTGATTATGCCGCCTTCACCACGACGGTGCAGAATGTGGTGCCCAAGGTGGCCTTTACCGGGCGGCGGCCTCCGCTGCATCTCGACCCGCCCGAACATACGCCCTATCGCAAGGCGCTTAACCCCTTGCTTTCGCGCGAAAGGTCCGATGCGCTTGAGCCGCGCGCACGCGAATTGACCCGCGCCGCGCTGGCCCCCCTGGTGGCGCGGGGCGGGGGCGATATCTGCATCGAGTTTTCCTCGCATCTGCCGGTGCAGATCTTTGGCGAATGGATGCGGATGCCAGGCGAATGGCTCGAAACGCTCCACCGGCAGGGGCGCGAATTCGTGCTGGCGGTGCATTTGAACGATCCCGACAAGATGAAGGAAACCAGCCTGCGCCTTTATGACATGGCGCGCGCGCTGATTGCCATCCGCCGCGAACATCCCGAAGATCCGGCGCTCGATCCCACCACTGCCCTGCTGGAGGCGCGGCATGAGGGGCAGGGATTGCCCGATGAACTGATCGTGGGGTCGGTGCGGCAAATTCTGTTGGTGGGCATTGTCGCGCCGCTGGTGATGGTGGGCAATATGGCGGTGCATCTGTGCCGCGACCGCGCGTTGCAGGACCAGTTGCGCGCGAACCCCGACCAGATCCCGGCGGCGGTCGAGGAGTTCCTGCGCCTTTATACGCCCTATCGCGGCTTTGCCCGGACGGCGGTGCAGGACATTGAAATTCGCGGCGAAAAGATCTGCGCGGGCGAGGCAGTGGCCCTGCTCTACGGCTCGGCCAACCGCGATGAGGAGGTGTTCCCCGATGGCGACCGGTTCATCCTCAACCGCCCCAACATTGCCGAGCATCTCGCCTTTGGCCGCGGGCCGCACAATTGTCCGGGGCTGCATCTGGGACGGATGGAATTGAAGGTTGCGCTGGAGGAAATCCTTGCCGCCACTCCCAACGGTTTCGAACTGGCGGGCGAGATCGCGATGAGCCGCTGGCCCGAAATCGGCGCGCTGTCGGTGCCGCTGCGCTTCCTCTAAACGCGGCGCAGCAGGACCGAGAGATTGTTGGCGGGCATGGGCAGAACCGCCTCGACCCGCAGCCCGTGCCGGGCCGCGCAAGCGCTGACATCCTCCAGGTCGCGCAGGCCCCATTCCGGATTGCGCGCCCGCAGATCCGCATCAAACGCCGCATTGCTGGGCTCCAGCGCCACCCCCGCGCGGCGATAGGGACCATAGAGATACAGCAATCCGCCCGAAGGCAATATCGCCCCCGCGCCGCGCATCAACCCCTGCGTGGCGGCCCATGGGCTGATATGGATCATGTTGATGCATAGGATCGCATCGGCGCGCGTCACCGGCCATTCCCCCGCCGCATCCAGCGCCAGCGGCGGCGCAACATTGTCCAGCCCCTCCGCCGCCGTCCATGCCGCAATCGAGGCGCAGGCATCGGGCGAGGGATCAGAGGGCTGCCAATGCAAATCGGGCAGGGCGCGGGCAAAATGCACGATATGCTCGCCCGACCCGCTGGCCAGTTCCAGCACCACGCCCGATGGCGGCAGCGCATCGCGCAGCACGTTGAGGATCGGATCGCGATTGCGCGCGGCGGCAGGCGCGATACGGCGCAGGTCTTGGCTGGTCATTTGCCCAGATTAGACGGCGCGCGCCATGTCTGCCAAGCCCTTATGCCCGCTGCATCAGCCATTCCCTGTCAATCGCATCGCATGGGCCTCGCGATACAGGTCCTCGCGGAAATCGGGATGGGCGATGGCGATGAGAGCCTGCGCACGCTCGGCCAGCGTCTTGCCCTTCATATCGGCCACGCCATATTCGGTGATCACCAGATGCGTGTCATTGCGCCCCGTGGTCACCGGCCCGGACAGGCGCGGCGTGATGCGCGAGATCGTGCCGCCCGCTGCTGTGGAATGGCATGCGATTATCGATTTGCCCCCCGCCGACATATAGGCGCCGCGCACGAAATCGACCTGGCCCCCGGTGCCGGAAAATTGCCGCCCGGCCACGAATTCGGAGTTGCATGCGCCGTGGAAATCGACCTGCGTGGTGGCATTGACCGAGACGACGCGATCATTGCGGGCGATCACGGCGGGGTTGTTGACATATTCGACCGGAAAGGCCTGCGCGGCGGGATTGTCGTCAATGAAATCATAAAGCGCCCGGTCGCCCAGCGCGAAGGTGAAGATGGAGGCGCCGGTATGGGTCTGCTTGGCCGAATTGTCGGCCACGCCCCGGCGCACCAGTTCGGCAAGGCCGGGGGTTATCAGCTCGGTATGGATGCCAAGGCGGCGATGGTGGTGCAGCCCCGCACAGACCGCATCGGGCAGCGCGCCGATCCCCATCTGCAAACACGCGCCGTCATCGACCAGCCCCGCAATGATTTCGCCAATGCGAATGTCGACCGGAGACAAAGGCGCGGGCGGCACTTCGACCAGCGGCGCGTCATTTTCCAGCAGCGCGGCCACATCCGACAAAGGCACGCGGCAATCGCCCCGCACGCGCGGCATATGGCGGTTCACCTCAAAGACGATCCTCGCTCCCGGCTTGCGCGCCACGGCCAGCGCATAATCGGTGTTGGTGCCAAGGCTGAAGAACCCCTCGTCATCCATCGGCGAGACGGTGGCGATCAGCGTATCGACGCCGACATGTTCGACCATGGAGCGCGGGATCTGGCTGAAATGGGATGGGATGTAATCGACAAGGAACTCATCGCCCCCGCGCCCTTTATCCAGCATGCGTTCGACGCCGCTGTGGAAATAGCTCATCGGGATCAGGCGGTCGGTCAGTTGCGGGTCAAAGATGGTGCGCCCGGCAATCGCGGTGCAGAGCATATAGTAAAAGCGTATGTCGCGCGCCGCGCACGCCCGCGCTCGATCGGCCAGAGCATGCAGCAATAGCGGCGGCGCCCCTGCGCCCAAGGACAGCGCAACCCGCGCCCCGTCGGGGATCCTCGCGGCGGCCATGGCCGGGGTGGTCAGGCGGGCGCGATATTGCGCATTCAGATCCATCATCACCGTCTCATCCTCTTGCGCCCCGTTCCGGCGGGGTCTGCATAGCAGAGTAGAGACAGAGGTGCGCGCGGCCAAGACCTGCCAAGGGCGGATCATGCCCGACCATCGGATTATATGGACAAGCGCGGCTGTTAGATTAGTCTTGCAATTGTTTGCCTGTGGCCCGAGAAGGCCCGATCCTTCGCCAGAAAGCGCCCCTCAGGCATGAGCAGAATTCGCAATATCAAGGAACTGGCCGATCTGGCCGGAGTGTCGACAGGTACGGTTTCGCGCGCGCTGGCAGGCTCGACCCTGATCAGCCTCAAGACGCGCGAACGGATTCAGGCGCTGGCCAAGGAGCATGGATTTCGGCCCAATCTGCTGGCGCGCAATTTGCGGATTCAGCGTACCAACACCATCGGCGTGCTGATCCCGCTGGGCCATGAAACGGCGCAGCATCTGACCGATCCCTTCTTCATCACCATGCTGGGCCTGCTGGCCGACAAGCTGACCGAGCGCGGCTATGACCTGCTGCTCAGCCGCGTGATCCCTACCGACAGCGCTTGGCTGGACCGGATCGCCACATCGGGGCGGGTCGATGGCTTGATCGTGATCGGGCAATCGGATCAGGCCGCCACGATTGACGCGGTGGCCAAGGATTACCGTCCGCTGGTGGTCTGGGGCGGCTATGATGCCGATCAGGTGCATTGCAGCGTGGGCAGCGACAACCGCAAGGGCGGCGATCTGGCGGCCAGCCATCTGATCGCGCAGGGTTGCCGCAAGATCGCCTTTTTCGGCGATCCCAAAACGCGCGAGATCGAGCAGCGTCTGCAGGGCGTGCGCGATGCTCTGGCCCGCGCAGGCATGGGCGAGCCGCATATTGAGCCCGCGCATCTGACCGATGATGAATTCGGGCCGGAAATCGCCGGTTTTCTGGGGCAGGCCGCCGATGGGCCGATCGGCATCGTGGCCGCCTCGGATGTGATCGCGCTCAAGACCTTGCGGGCGATGGCGGTGATGGGCCTGTCGGCGCCGAATGATGTGCGTGTGATGGGCTATGACGGGCTGACCATCGGCGAGCACACCGTGCCGCAGCTTTCTACGATCTGTCAGGATCTGGTGCGCGGCGCAGAGCATCTGGTGGACATGCTCGTGCGCCGCATCGCGGGCGAGGACACGCAAAGCGTGGTGATGGAGCCGGAACTGGTCCTGCGCGCCTCGGCGTGAGTTAAATACCCAGCGCCACCGCCAAAGCGCCCAAGAGGCCCGAATTGTCACCCAGCGCGGGGGCGACGATCACCTCGGCCGGATTGCCCACGAAATAGCCCGCGCCGCTTTGCGCGGCCATGGTGCGGACTTTGTCCAGCAGGCCGGGCGTGGCCGTGACCCCGCCGCCCATGACGATGCGGGCCGGATCCATGATCGCCTGAAACGTGACGGCGGCCTGCGCCAGATACCATGCGATGATGTCCGCGCCCGGATGGCCCTCGGGCAATTCGGAGAGCGAGACGCCCCAGCGCGCGATGATCGCCGGGCCGCAGGCCAGACCTTCGAGGCAATCGCCATGGAACGGGCAATGCCCGGCAAAATCCACATCCTGAGGATGGCGGGGCATACGGATATGCCCCATTTCCGGGTGCGACAGGCCATGCAGCAGCCGCCCGTCGGAAACAAAGCCGCCGCCAACGCCCGTGCCGATGGTCAGATAAAGCAGCGAACCGGCCGCCTTGCCCGCGCCCCAGCGCGCCTCGGCCAGAGCCGCGCCGTTGACGTCCGTTTCCAGCCCCACACGGCAGCCAAACGCGCGCGCAAACGGCCCGGTCAGGTCCGCCCCGCTCCAGTGCGGCTTGGGGGTGCGGGTGACATGGCCCCATGTGGGCGAGGCGCGGTTGAGGTCGAGCGGGCCAAAGCTGGCGATGCCGATGGCCTCGGGCTTGAGGCCTTGCTCGCGAAACCAGCCGATGGTGGCGCCCAGCGTTTCCTCGGGCGTGGTGGTGGGGATGCGGTGGCGGGCATAGATCGTGCCCTCTTCATCGGCGATGCCCGCCACGAATTTGGTGCCGCCCGCCTCGATCAGGCCATATTGCGCCATCTTATGCCCCCTTTACCCCAGCCTGATCTATCCATGCCCGATCGCCATCCAGCGCGATGCGGAATGTGGGTGCAGGCGTACCGCCAAAATGAGCGCGCCGCCATGCCGGATCGTCCACTTTCGTTTGCGCGGTGCAGGCCGGATAGTCGATGAAGCCCCAGACATCGAGATCGGCATCCACCCACCAGCTATAGGTCTGGAACGGCGCTTCATCGGGATTGGCCGCGACAAGCCCGGTGCCGTTGAGCGGACGCCAAGGCCCCAGTACATCATCGGCCACCGCGCCATAGACGCCATTGGGGCCGGAGGGGCCATCGGGGGCAAAGACCTTACGCTGGGTGGACCAGAACAGGTAATAATGCCCGCCGCGGTGGACGAGGAGCGGGCGCTCCTGCTCATTGTTCAGCCCATCGGCGCTCAGGATCGGGGGCAGGATTTCCCACTCGGTCAGCGCCTCATTGGTGGCCCGCGCAATGCCGATGCAGCCGTTGAAGGCATGGGTCGAGGCTTTGAGCGAGCCGGTAAAAACGATATAGGTCGCCCCATCCCTGGGATCGCGGAAATGGGCCGGATCGCGGAAACCCTTGATGAAGCCCGGCGCGCCCTCGCGCTGGTTGACCAGCACGTAGTTCACATTGTCGGCAATGATATTCTCATGCGGGGGGCTCCATCCGGTGATGGTGAAATCATCGGTGTTGAGCTTTCCTTTGGTCTGAAACAGGCGCTGGGCAAAGGAGCGGGTTTCCTCGCCCGGATAGCCCGCGACCGTGTAGAACAGCGTGACTTCTGCGCTTTCCGGATGCCACAGCGCGCTGCCTGCCCATTCGCGGCTGCCGGGGTTGAACCCGTCGGGCAAAGCATGGCCATGGTCGCGCCACGTGCCATCGGCGGCATGGGTCATCAGGCGGATGCGCACGATGTCATGGCGCGCCTCCGGATCGGGCAGGGCGGGGGCGCACAGCACGAACCACAGGCTGGCCCCGTCAAACAGGGTCGTGCTGCCATCGGCATTCTGCAGCGGCCAGAGATCCCACAGGTCAATGCCGGGCAGGATGGGGTGAACATCGGCCGGATCGATCAGCGGAATGGTATTTTGCGCGGACGTAACAATCGCGCTGACATGCTGCGCGCGCCACGTGGAAATCGAGGGGGGAACGCTGGGCTGCGTCACGGTCATTCTCTCCCGGTATATCTGGCCATTTCGGGCTTGTAGGTGATGATTGCTGAATAAGCAATCGTTTGCATTCTTATGCACGCGGCTTGGATCAGCGCGCGCTCAATTCATAGACCAGCACTTCCTCGCCCTTCATCGGGGGCAGAGGCAGACCCATCCGGGCCAGCCACGCACCGTCCATGTCGACCGCCGCCGTGCCATCGCGCGTCAACCGATAGCGCCGTGCAGGATCGACCATGTCGAGGCGCAGATGCGGTTGATGGCGCATGGTGGTCGGCGCGGTGCGGGTGACGATCAGCAGCAGCTGGTCCTCATCGCCATGTGCCTGCCAGACCACGCTGTCGCCCGCTTCGCCCTGCCACACGCGGCCATGGTGCAGGCGGTCGCGCAGGGCTTTGTAGCGGGCGATGGTGGCGGCCAGATCGTCCGTTTCGGTCTGGGTCAGTTTGCGCAGGTCAAGCTCGACCCCGAAATGGCCGGGCAGGGCGACGCCCGCGCGGAAGGGCATCGACTGCATCCGCCCCGTTGAATGGGCAGGGCAGGCGCCGACATGGCTGCCCATCACCTCGGGCGGCATGAATTGCAGAAAGCCGCGCTGGATCGAGACGCGGCTGATTGCGTCGATACAGTCGCTTGTCCAGAAACGATGCGTATGGGCGATCACGCCCGTATCGATCCGCCCGCCGCCGCCCGCGCAGCTTTCGATCTCGACATCGGGGAAGGCCGCGCGCAGGCGCGCCATCAGCTCATAAGTTCCAAGCACTTGGGCGCGGAACTTCGCTCTGTTTCCGGCATGGGTCAGGTCGCGGTTGTGATCCCATTTCAGATAGGAAATCGGAAGCTCGCGCAAATGCTGCGCCACCGCATCAAACAGATAGTCGCGCACCTGCGGCAGGCTCATATCCAGCACGAGTTGGTTGCGCGCGCCCAGCAAGGGGCGGCCCGCGATATGCAGCGCCCAATCGGGATAGGCACGGTAAAGATCGCTGTCGGGGTTGATCATTTCGGGTTCGACCCAGAGGCCGAATTCCATGCCCAGATCGACCACATGGCGCGCCAGAGGCATCAGCCCATCGGGATATTTGCGTGCATCGACCACCCAGTCGCCCAGCGAAGAGGTGTCATCATCGCGCCCCTTAAACCAGCCGTCGTCCAGCACATAGCGCTCGATCCCCACGCGCGCGGCGGCATCCGCCAGTTCTTTCAGCGCATCGAGATCATGGTCGAAATAAAAGCCTTCCCATGTGTTGAGATGGACCGGACGGGGCTTCATCACACCATCGGGCCATGTCATCCGCGTTCGGATCGCGCGGTGAAAGGCCCATGACACGCCATTGGCACCATCCGCGCTGCATGTCGCCAGAAGCTCTGGCGTGGTCACGCTTTGCCCGGGCGCGAGGCGCATTTCGCCCGGCGCCAGCGCCTCGCCCATGGTCCATTGATGGCGGCCGTCGTCCAGCCACTCGATGGATTGGATGTGGTTGCCGCTCCACGCCAGTTGTGCGCCATAGGCCGCGCCATCCGCGCAGGAAACGATCGCGCCGGGGAAGCAATCATGGCTGGTCAGGCCACGCCGGTTCTCGCGCCGCCACTGGCTGCGGGTCAGCGCATCGTCGATGGCGACAAATTCGCTGTTATGCCGTCCTCCATAGGATCGCACGCGGTCCGCATCGACGGGCAGGGGCAGATTGCCCGAGGCCAGAAATCCGACCTCCAGCACGTCATCGCCCGCATTGGTCAGCGTGGTGGAGAGCGTGAGCGTGTCCGTCGCCGGATCGAGGCGGGCGGTGATGGCCACGGCGATCCGCGCCACATTGTCCGCCATGTGGAAGATCACGCCATCGGCGATCTTTTCCACGCGCATTGCGGTGATCGCCTGTGCCCAATCCTGTCCGGCGCGGCTGGCCACCAGGGCGCTTTGCCCGAACCAGCCCATGCCCATGGTGGGAAAGATCGACAGCGGCTGGTCGAAATGCAGCGAGAAGCTGGGCTCGGGCCGCGTATCGCGCAGGGGGGCGGGCGGCACCACGCCATCGGGTAGGCGCGGGCCCCAATAGCGCCAGAGTGGCGCCTCATCGGGCCGCACTTCCCAGATGGCCGTGCAGGCGGGCGAATGGAGCGTGACGAATTCAGGCGGCACGGCGATTGCCCTCGGGAATGTCACGGACGCGGATCATGGTCAGGCCCGCGCAGAATAGGAGAAGGGCGGCAAAGCTGATCGCATGGCGCGGATCGGCGTTCAGCACATGGCGATAGATCCAGCCGAAGGTCAGCCCGTTGATGAGCATGGGCAATACGATCATCATATTGAAAATGCCCATGTAAACCCCGGTCCTTTCGGCCGGGATGGCGCGGGCCAGAATGACATAGGGGTTGCCCATGATGCTGGCCCAGCCAAGGCCGAGGCCCAGCGCCGGGATCATCAGCGCAAGGTGGCTGCCCAATTCGGGCATGGCCAGCGTGGTGAAAATGGCCGGGGCATGGGCCGATCCCGGGCCGACGCCGGGCAGCATCAGCAAGGACAGCGCGCAAAGCATCAGCGCCACCATATGCATCCGCGATGCGCCAAACCGCCGCGCCAGAGGCACCATGGCAAAGGCTGCGGCAAAGCCGATCAGATTATAGAAGGCCCCCAGTTGCTGGGTGGTCAGCACCGCATCGCGGAACAGGGCGCTGGTCTTGTCCGCGGTGCCAAAGGCCGAGCGGCCGATGGAAAGCGCGGCATAGGACCAATAGATCGAAAAGCCATACCATTGAAACAGGCTCATCCACGCCATTTGCCGCATCGCGCGGGGCATTTCGACGATGGCCTGAACGATCTCGCGCAGGGCGGCCCCGGCGGTCTTTTCACTGGCCGCGATGCGTTCGCGTTCATCGGGCGTGGTGGGCAATTCGGGCACGCGCAGCACCGACCACAGGATCGTGCAGATCGACAGGACCGCGCCGATCAGGAAGGAAATATGCGTGATCGTGGGGATATTATGCGCATCCACCGCATTGCGATCCACCCCGAACCAATAGACCAGGATCGAAGGGCTGAGAAAGGCCATGCATTGCGCAAGGCCGGTAAAGGCGCTCTGGCTGAGAAAGCCGAGCTCATGCTGATCGGCGTTCAGCCGGTCGGAGACATAGGCGCGATATGGCTCCATTGTGGTGTTATTTCCCGCATCCAGCAGCCACAGCAGGCTGGCCGCCATCAGCAGGCTGGAGGAATGCGGCATCAGGAACAGGCCAAGGCTGCACAGGATCGCGCCGATCAGGAAATAGGGCGTGCGGCGGCCAAAACGCGAGTCGGTCCGGTCGCTCATCGCGCCTACCAAAGGCTGGATCAGCAGCCCCGTCATCGGCCCTGCCAACTGCAGGATCGGCAGGCTGGCCTCATCGGCGCCCAGCCACGAATAGATCGGCACCATATTGCCCTGCTGCAGGCCAAAGCTGAATTGCAGCCCGAGAAAACCAAGGTTCATTTCAACAATGCGCAGCAGCGACAGATGGGGCTTTCGGGCGTCTGTGCGGGTCGGGTGAGCAACCAGATCGGCGGGGGCGGCGTGGGCCATGGGCATCCTTTCCTGACGCCCTCTTCATGGGGCTGACTCGTTCTTGCTCCATTGGCTTAGCCTGTGTCACGGGGAAGTGCAACAATCGTTTGCATAGATTTGCCGCACTTTCCGATTCGCGGGCTGTTTTATGTGTCGGTGGGGTGGAGCCAGAGCTCTGTCGGACTGGGCGATCTGATCCTGTCCGGAGATATTAGCGTCTAACCCGCAGCTTGCCTTGTCGTAACTTTAACGCGCGCGCGTGAGGGTGTAAAACCATGTTTCAAATCGATCCCGGATGATGAGGGCCGGGGTTGGTGTAGCCGATTTGCCACAGGAAAGGAAAAGTCAGAACCACAAATGCACTCGATTGCAAAACCTATTGCAACCGATTGTTTTGGGGTTTAGAGGGATTTTTTATGAGCTGCCCGGAAGAACCCGGGGGCGTTCCATACCTCTTGGGGGAGGATCAGATCATGAAATCAGTTTTCAAGTCGTGCGTATCGTTTGCCGCGTTGAGTCTGGCCAGCCTTTCGGCCCCTGCCATGGCGGCGGACGCCGCATCGGGCGACAAGCCGGATGACTCGCAGGCCATCGTGGTTACCGCTTCCAGCGCTGGCAAGACTGCGCAGAACAGCTCGATCTCGGTCTCGCAACTCAGCCAGGAAGCCATCACCAATTTCACCCCGCGTTCGCAGGCCGAAGTGCTGCGCTCCATTCCCGGTCTGAACGTGCAGGATACTGCCGGTCCGGGCGGCAATGCCAACATCGGCGTGCGCGGCATTCCGGTTTCCACCGGCGGTTCGGAATATGTCGGCCTTCAGGAAGATGGCCTGCCGGTTGTGCTGTTTGGCGACATGCAGTTCGGCAACAATGACTATTGGGTCCGCTTTGACAACAATGTGGACCGCGTAGAAGCGGTGCGCGGCGGCAGCGCTTCGACCTTCTCCAGCCAGGCGCCGGGCGCGGTCATCAACTATGTGTCCAAGACCGGCACCAAGGAAGGCGGCGAAATCGGCCTTTCCACCGCGCTCAACTATCGCGAATTCCGTCTCGATTTCGATTATGGCGGCAAGATCAGCGACACCGTGCGCTATCACCTTGGTGGCTATGTGGTGGATGGCAACGGGCCGACCCATCTGCCCTACACCGCCAGCAAGGGCTATCAGATCAAGGGCAACATCACCAAGGACATCGCTGACGGCAAGGGCTATATCCGCCTGAACTTCAAGCGCCTTGATGATCAGGAGCCGACCTTCACCTCGATGCCCGCACTGGCCACGCTGTCGGGCAATACGATCACCGGCTTCTCGCCATTGCCCGGTGTGGACGCTCGCCAATATGCTTCCACCGGCATTTATAACCGCAATTTCAATGTCCTGGCGGCCAATGGCTCGCTCCAGAATGTCCAGATGCAGGGCATCCATCCCGTCTCCACGGCGGTGGGCGGAGAGTTTCACTATGAATTCTCGCCCATCTTCACGCTGGATGAAAAGATCCGCTGGACCGATATGAGCGGCACGTTCAGCAACCAGTGGACCGGCGAAATGGCCACCAGCAGCCTGCTGGGCCAGACCATCGGCAGCGTGAACGGCACAGCGGATGCGCGCATGATCGGCGCGATCAAATATGCCGCCGGTCCGCTGGCCGGACAGGCTTACACCGGCGCTTTCCTGTCGAACAGCGCGCAGGCCTATGTCAACATGAAGGATGTAGGCAGCCTGGCCAGCGATCTGACGCTCAAGAGCAAGTTTGATGTGAAGGGCGCCAAGGTCAATATCCGCGCGGGCTGGTTCCACATGCGCCAGAACATCTCGATGGATTGGCGCATCAATAACGCGACCCAGACGCTGAACAGCAATGGCAACCCGGTTCCGCTCAACCTTTACACCGCCGCCGGCGCCCAGCTTACCGCCAATGGCGTGACGGGCTATAACAACCAGTGGGGCGGCTGCTGCGGCGGGCGCAGCTATGATGTGGCTTACACCGACGATGCGCTCTACCTCGAAGGCGAAACCGATATTGGCCGCCTGAACCTCTCGGCCTCCTATCGCCGCGATATGCTTCAGGCTGACGGCGTGTCCTATGGCACCACGCAGACCGGCACGATCACGGTTACCGATGCTTTGGGCAGCGCCACCTTGCCGACCTGGAACACCTCCTCGGTGGTGGCGGACCGGCTGAACTACACGAAGAGCTATTCCAGCTGGTCGCTGGGCGCGCTCTACAAGCTGACCGACAACACCAATGTCTTCGTCCGCGCCAGCAGCGGCGGCCGCTTCAATGCCGACCGCATGCTCTATGGCGGCAACAGCTTCACCGCCGATGGCAAGCTGACGGCGGGCGGCGACCACCTCGCGGTCAACACCGTGACGCAGCAGGAAGTGGGCGTGAAGCACAACGGCAGCATCGGCGGCGCGCGCTATCACGTGGAAGCGACCTATTACCGCGCGCAGGTGAAGGAATCGAACTACGATTTCACCGCCATCAGCCGTGGGCAGAACCCGTTCACCGACACAATCTATCACTCCAGCGGTGTCGAGCTTTCGGGCAATGTCCGCTACGGCGATTTCGCGATGAACGGCTATGTGGTCTATACCGACAGCAAGGACACCAAGACCAATCTGACCCCGATGGCCATGCCCAAGTGGACCTTCCTGGTCTCGCCCAGCTATGACATGGGCAAGGCGGCGATTGGTGTAAGCGTTTCGGGCCAGTCCGATTTTTCGATCGGCACGATCACGGCGCCCGGCTCGGTCTTTGCCAATGGCTATGTCAAGGTTCGCCCGATGGACAATGTGGAAGTTGGCTTCAACGTCAACAACCTGTTCAACACGCTGGGCTATCGCGCCAACAATGGCAGCCTTCAGGCGCGCGGCGCCGGCGGGTTGACGGCCAATCAGGCGATCTTCGACAATTCGGCCATGCTGGGCCGCACGATGACCGCCTCGGTGAAGTACAAGTTCTGATCTGACCGGCCATAACAGGCCGCAGCAAGAGAAACGGGGAGGCGGGCACGGAAGGACACTTCCGGCCCGCCTTCTTTTTGGTCTAGAACAGAGAAACAAGGGAGAAGACGATGGGCGATTCCGATCGGAAAATCCGCAGGATTCTGGTTGTTGGCGGCGGCTCGGCGGGCTGGATGGCGGCCGCGATGCTGGCCAATGCGCTCAGGCAAAATTGCGCGATCACGCTGATCGAAAGCGAGGAGATCGGCACCATCGGCGTCGGCGAGGCGACCATCCCGCCCATCCGCATCTTCAATGAAACGCTGGGCATCGACGAGCGCGAGTTCATGGCCGCCACCAAGGGCAGCTTTAAACTGGGCATCGAATTTGTTGGCTGGGGGCGTGAGGACAGCCGCTATTTCCACCCCTTTGGCCCGCATGGCCGCAATTTCGATATGGTGCCGCTGCATCAATATTGGCTGAAAGCGCGGATGGCGGGGGATGACACGCCGCTCCATGATTATTCGATGGCATGGCATATCGCGCGCGCCGGGCGCTTTTCCCACCCTTCGCCCGATCAGCGCAGCGTGCTCTCCACTTTTGAATATGCCTATCATTTCGATGCTGGCCTTTATGCCCGCTTCCTGCGCGCCTATGCCGAAAAGCGCGGCGTGACGCGGGTGGAGGGCAAGATTGCCGATGTCGGGCTCAACGGCGAAACCGGCTATGTGCGCGATGTGACGATGGCGGATGGGCGCGTTATCGAGGCCGATCTGTTCATCGACTGCTCGGGCTTTCGCGGGCTGTTGATCGAGGGAGCGCTGAAAACCGGCTATGAGGACTGGTCGCACTGGCTGCCCTGCGACCGTGCGGTGGCGATGCCCTGCGCCCATCCCAAGGCCGATCCCAACCCCACGCCCTATACCCGCTCCACCGCGCGCGAGGCGGGCTGGCAATGGCGGATTCCGCTGCAACATCGCATCGGCAACGGCTATGTCTATTGCAGCGACTTTATGGAGGATGACCGCGCCGCCGAGTTGCTGAGCCAGCGCCTCGATGGCGAGGCTTTGGGTGATCCGCGCCATGTGCGTTTCACCGCAGGCCGCCGCCGCCAGCATTGGAACAAGAATGTCATCGCGGTGGGCCTCTCCTCGGGTTTCCTCGAACCGCTGGAATCGACCTCGATCCACCTGATACAGGCCAATATTTCCAAGATTCTCGCGCTTTTCCCCGACAAGGATTTCGATCCCGCCACCCGCGATGAATTCAACCGCATCGCCCATGGCGAGATGGAGCGGATTCGCGATTTCATCATCCTGCATTACAAGCTGACCCAGCGGCAGGACAGCGAGTTGTGGCGCTATGTTTCGGCCATGGATATTCCCGATACGCTGGCGCTGAAGATCGAGCATTTCGGCCGCCATGGCCGTTTGATCGCGCGTGAGCTTGATCTGTTCGCGCCGCCCTCGTGGCTGGCGGTGCATGTGGGGCAGGGGAATATCCCGGAGGGCCTCGATCCGCTGATCGACTATCGCGGCATCGATGCGCGCGACTGGCTGGGCAAATTGCGCGGCGCGATGGCGGCCGAGGCGGCGCGTATGTCGATGCATGGCGCGGTTCTGGCCCAGCATTGCGCGATGTCATGAGTTCGATCGCGATCCAGTGGCGGGATCGCGCCCGCGTGCTGCGCTCGATGCAGCGCGTGATCGAGGCCGACGAGGCCATGGCGCAGGCCCATGCGCTGGCGCCCGATGATCGGTTGATCGCCTTTCTTCACGCGCAATCGCGCTATGAACTGGGCTACCCTGCTGCGAATCTGTTTGCGCAGGTCTGCCGCCTGTGGCCCGACAATCCCGACGCCTTGCGCAACCAGGCCATGGCGCGGGCCGGCGAGGGGGATGTTGGCGGGGCGGTCGATCTGCTCTCCGCCGCGCTGGGGCAAGATCCGCAATGGCTGGATGGGCATCGCGTGCTGGCATCGCTGCGCTGGGTGGCGGGCGATGCGCAGGATTTCGATGCTTCCTATGCCGCAGCCGCGCGCGCGCATCCCTGCGCGCAGGGCCTGTGGCTGGGCTGGTTTTCCGCCGTGGCGCAGCATCGCGACTGGCCCCGCGCCTGCGCCATTCTGGACGAGGCCGAGCGCCATCTGGGCCAGACCAAGCCCCTGACCGAGGCGCGCCTGTTCATCGCCAGTGAAAGCGGGAATGGGGCCGAAACCGCGCGTCTGCTGGCCGCCACATCGGCGTGGGACGATCCCTTTATCCAGATCGCCCGCATCCGCGCTGCCCTGCGGGCGGGTGATCCTGCGCGCGCGCTCTCCATCGCGCTGCCTCTGGCGCAGGTCGCTCCCGGATCGCCGCTGGCAGGGCAGGCGTGGCCCTATGTCTCGACCTGCTGGCGCCTGCTGGATGATCCGCGCAGGTGCTGGCTCGATGACGATTTTGTGCGCAGCATGGACGTGGGACTGGGCGAGGGCGAACTGGATGAACTGGGCGAATGCTTGCGTGCTCTCCATATCGCGCAATTGCCCTATCCCGAACAATCGGTGCGTGGCGGCACGCAGACCGACCGCTCTGTCCTGCTGCGCCATGAGCCGATCCTGCAACGCGTCCGCGAGGCATTAATGGCGGCGGTGAAGGATTATGTCGCGGCTTTGCCCGCGCCCGATCCCGCGCATCCCTTGCTTTCGCGCCGGCGTCATGACCTGCGGATCAGCGGCAGCTGGTCGGTGCGCCTGACGGGCGGGGGATACAACATCCCCCATTCACACCCGATGGGCTGGATCAGCAGCGCCTTCTACGTCAGCCTGCCCGAGGAGGACGCGCCCGCGCCCGCCGGTCATTTCCACTATGGCGCGCCGCCGCCCGAACTCGGCCTCGACCTGGCGCCTTATGCCACGATTGCCCCCCGGCGGGGCCATCTGGTGCTGTTCCCTTCCACCCTGTGGCATGGCACGGTGCCGACCACCTCAGGGGAGCGCCTCAATATCGCTTTTGATATTGTGCCTGTTCAAGCCTGAAAGGCAAAGTGATAGCGCTGGCTGCGGCGCTCTCCGGCGGGCAGGATATCCTGCGGCCCCCATTCGCCCCGGCCAAAGCTGTTGGGTGCGTGGCTGACCGGTTCGACGCAGAAGAAATCATGGTCGCCGGGGCAATAGAGGTGAAAGCCCGCGCCGGGGCCGGACAGGGTGACGGTCATTTCCGGCCCGGCAATCACGATCTGCGGATCGGGTGCGACAAAGAAATTGTCCAGCCCCTCCAGTGCCTCGATCCCGACCGGAGCGCCGGAAAACAAGCCCGATTCCTGCGGACAAACGGCAAGACCGGTGGGATCATTGAACCACATCACCTCGGCGCTGGCCGTCACAGTGCTTTCCAGTGAACGCGGGAAATAGGGGTGGAGGCCAAAGCCTGCGGCCATGGCTTCGCTCTCATGCCGGTTCTCGATGGTGAGTTCGACCCACAACCCATTTTCCTCCAGCGTAAAGGCCTGCCACGCGGCATAGGGCCAGGGCCAGTCGCCGGCGGCCTCATCCAGCCGCAACGTGGCATGGTCGGTCCCGGCCTGTTCCACGCGCCACGCCCGCTGCCAGCCATTGCCGTGGATCGCATGGGGGGCGCCCAGAGGATCCACCGCAATCGCATGATCCGCCCCGTTCAGCGCCATCCGCCCATGCGCGATCCGGTTGGCAAAGGGCACCAGCGGAAAACACGCCATATCGAGCAGATTGTCCCCCGCCGCGCGACGCAGCACCGGCACCCCGCCGCAATCGAGCGCCCGGATCGAGCCGCCCAGCGCGGGCGCGATCTGGCAAATGGCATCGCCCTTGGCGAGATGGATCAGCGTGTCATCGGTCATGGGCGGGTTCTAGCCGGATGCCGGGAAAAGAGAAGAGCTGTGCAAACGGATGGAATGGCAAATTATGCTCCGTTGCCGTTGAATGAATTTCATGATGAATGCTATAGGCCAAGCCGTTAATATCGCCCCATGCGATAATGGGCCAAGCACCCCCGCCAAGGCCCTTAACTTGCCGAGATTTCAGGAAAAATCATGATCGAATTGACCATCAACGGCCAAAAACGCCGAGTCGATGCCGAGAGCGACACGCCCTTGCTCTGGGTCCTGCGCGATGATCTGGGGATGACGGGCACCAAATATGGTTGCGGCGTGGCGCAATGCGGCGCCTGCTCGGTGCTGGTCGATGGTTCGGTGATGCGTTCCTGCGTCACGCCGGTCGAGGCCGTGGCGGGCCGCAAGGTGACCACGATCGAGGCGATGGAAAAGGACCCCGTGGGCGCGAAGGTCGTTGAGGCATGGGTCAAGCATCAGGTGCCCCAATGCGGCTATTGCCAGTCGGGACAGGTGATGGCGGCGGCCTCTTTGCTCAAGCAGAACGCCAAGCCCACCGATGCCGATGTCGAGGCCGCGATGGTCAACCTGTGCCGCTGCGGCACCTATAACGCCATCAAGGCGGCGGTGCGCGACGTGGCCGGATTGGAGAAGAAGGCATGAACCTGCCGTTTCAAACGCCGGTGAATGATCCGGTCAATGTCTCGCGGCGCGGCTTTATTGCGGGCGCCGGCGTGGGCGCGCTGGTGCTGGGCTTTGGTGTGCCGATGGGCGCGGCGCGGGCGCAAGGGGCCGCCAAGGTGGTGCCGGGCACGCGGGTCCCGGCCTTTCTGGCGATCCGGCCTGACAACACCATCCTGTTTCAAAGCCCGTTTGCCGAGGGCGGGCAGGGCGTGTGGACCGCGATGGCCCAGATCGTGGGCGAGGAACTGGACGCCGATCCGGCCAGTTTCACTGTCGAAAACGCGCCTCCCGGCCCCGATTATCAGGTGGTCTTTGGCCAGATGCGGATCACCGGCGGGTCTTTCTCGGTGCGCAGTTCCTATGCCACGATGCGCAAGCTGGGCGCGACGGCGCGCGCCATGCTGGTGCAGGCCGCTGCGCAGAAAATGGGCGTTCCGGCGGGCGAATTGACGACCGAGCCGGGCCGCGTGATCCACAAGGCCAGCGGCAAGGTGATGACCTATGGCGAGCTGGCGCCCGCCGCGCTCGATATGCCTGCGCCCGCCAATGTGGCGTTGAAGGATCCCAAGGACTTCCGCTGGATCGGCAAGCGTCAGGCGCGGATCGACGTGCGCGCCAAATCGACCGGCAAGGCGCAATTCTCCATCGACATGAAGGTCGAGGGGATGCTCCATGCGGCGGTTCAGCACGCGCCGCGTCTGGGTCAAACGGTGGGCAAGATCCGCAATGAGGCTGAGGTGAAGGCGATGAAGGGCGTGCATTCGGTGCACGTCCTGCCCGGCGCGGTGGCCGTGGTGGCCGAGCGTTTCTGGCACGCGCGCCGCGCGGTGGAGGCAGCGCAGGTCGATTGGGCCGAGGCAACCGGCGAGACCTATCGCCCGATGCCCGCCGATTTCTCGACCGAGGCTTTCGCGCAATACCTCGCCAATTATCAGGGCAAGGAAGAGGTTGCCGAAACCGCAGGCGACATGGCCGCCAGTTTTGCCGGGGCGGCCAGCACGGTGACCGCCACCTATCACAGCCAGTTCGTCAACCATGCCCAGCTTGAGCCGCCCTCGGCGCTG
Source organism: Novosphingobium sp. SG707 (assembly GCF_012275515.1). Taxonomy (GTDB): domain Bacteria; phylum Pseudomonadota; class Alphaproteobacteria; order Sphingomonadales; family Sphingomonadaceae; genus Novosphingobium. The sequence continues at coordinate 163,107 of NZ_JAAZQL010000007.1, read as the reverse complement.
GCGCGGTATAATGCCGATGGCACGCTGGACATGTGGTTCCCCAATCAGGCGCCCGAAATGTTCCTGGCCGAGGTGGTAAAGGCCTCGGGTCTGGCGGCGGACAAGATCAACATCCATTCGCCGCTGCTGGGCGGGTTCTTTGGCCGCCACTTCATCTATCCCCATGGCACGCCCTGGCCGCAGGCTCTGGAACTGGCCAAGCGGGTGGGGCGACCGGTCAAGCTGATCTGGACGCGCGAGGAGGAATTCCTGCGCGATCCGTTGCGGCCGATGGCGGCGGTGCGGTTTCGCGGCGCGCTGGACGCTAAGGGCATGCCGGTGGCCATCGAGGCGATCAGCGTGACCGAAGGTCCGACCGAGGGCATTGCCGACAAGCGCGCGGCCAAGCTGGATGATGCCGCTCTGGAAGGGCTGACCGGCAAGAAATATGCTTTGCCCGCCAAGCGCATCGCGCAGGTTTTCGTGAAAAGCCCGACCACGCTGGCCTATTGGCGCTCGGTGGGCAATTCGATGAACGATTTCTTCTATGAGACGTTCCTTGACGAACTGGCCGACAAGGGTGGGCAGGACCCCTATGCGCTGCGTCTGAAACTGCTGGAGGGCAATGCGCGGCTGACCAATCTGATCAAGGCGGCGGTCGATCTGTCGGGCGGTTGGAAGGCTGGTCCCTTTACCGCGCCCGATGGCAGCAAGCGCGCGCGCGGCATCGCCATGGCCTCGCCCTTTGGCACCGAAACCGCCGCGATTGCCGAGGTCTCCATCGCCGATGGTCAGATCAAGGTCCACGATGTCTGGCAGGCGATTGATCCGGGCAGCATCGTCAACCCCGCGATCATCGAGGCGCAGGTCAATTCCGCCGCGGCGCTGGGCCTGTCCGAAGTGCTGATCGAGGAGGCCGTGTATAAGGACGGGTTGCGCGCGGCGCGCAATTTCGACGGCTATCCGATCCTGACGCCCGACCGAATGCCGCGCGTGCATGTGCGGATCGTGGAAAGCGGCGCGCCGATGGGCGGGATTGGCGAACCGGGCCTGCCCGCGGTGCCGCCTGCGGTGGCCAATGCGGTCTCGCGTCTGGTGGGCAAGCGGATGCGGAAGATGCCGCTGGCCAATTTTGCCTGAATGAAGCGGAGCGGCGGGTTAAAACCCGCCGCTTCCTTTATGCGGCGCCCATTGGATCCATCGTGCCCGCCGCCGCAATGCACCAGATTACGCCCAGCGCGAGCAGCGTTTCGAGCGTAACACTGCGCCGCAGCGCGGCCAGAGCGCGATGGCGCGCGCGCGGGTCTATCGCCCGCTCAAGAGCAGGCACCAGATGGAACCGGTTATGCCCGGCCAGCAGGAACATCGCGCCAAACAGGCCTAGCTTGGTCAGCAGCAACCGGCCATAGGGCGTTGCCGCCATCGCGCCCCATTGCCCCGGCGGGGCCAGAAACAGCAGATTGCCAAAGCCGCTGAGCACCAGCACGCCCACCAGCACCGTGCCGATCAGCGCAAATCCGCCTAATTGCCGCCCCAGACGGGCCAGCGCCGTGCGATCATCGGCCCCGCTGCTCCACACCAGCGCGGTAAACAGCAGCAACGCGCCCAGCCATGTCAGGCCCGCCCACAAATGCGCCATATCGCCGCCTAGCCGGACCAATGAGGCAAAACCCATCGAGGCCGCCGCGTGGCCGCCCCAAGCCAGACAGGCCGTTGCCAGCCCGCCCAGCACCGCGACCGCCAGCAAAGGCGTATTGCGCCGCCGCCACAGGATCAGGCCCAGCGCCAGCGTCAGAAACACCCCGCGCGCGATCGCCGCCCAGCCCAAGGCCGTGTCGGTCAGCATTGTCGAGACCATCTCGGTATCGAGATCGGCAACCGTGCCGGCCGCCATGCGGGCCAGGATGAAGGCAAATTCGCCAGCCCCCAGCGCCAGCCCCAGAACGCAGCCCAGCCCCAGCACCCGCCGTCCCCAAGGCGAAGCGACACGCTGGCCCAGCAGGCGGGCCGTCAGAGCAGCACCAAACACCAGCCCCAGATCCATGAACTGAAGCCAGCGCAGCCAGACCAGCGTTTCGCCCATCACTTGACGGTAAAGTTCAGCTTGCCAGCCACGCGATGCGTGTCGGTCGAAACCACATGCCAGTTGGCCTCATAAGTGCCGGCGGGCAGCGCGCGGGGCAGCTTGGCCACCAGCGTCACCTTGTCGGCGGCAAGGGCGGTTTTAACGCCGGTCATCTTCATCGGTTCGTGATTGGCCATGCCGGGCATCCCGGTCATCACCACATCCATGCCCGACATCGCGGCCATCAGCGGCTCGCTGAACGTGATCGAAACCTGCGTCACCTTGGCGGCGGCGGTCGAACCTTCGGCCGGGTTGGCGGAAACGATCTTGGGATGGGCCAGCGCGGGTGCGGCAAAACCGGCAACCGCAACACAGGCGGCCAGAGTGGAGGCGAGAATATGGCGCATCGGATCGAACTCCCCGGATAGGAACTGGTAAAGGCTTTTGCCCGATCCTGTCATACGATCATCGGGCGCAGGAGTGAAAGGGCATTTCGGCCTTGCGGCGCGCAACACTATGCCGTTTCGCCGCGCCGCTTTGGCATCCATGGTCTGGCATCGTATTCACGCCGCCTCCATTTGACCCGGCCCGCCCGCCACCCTATCCCCGCAACAGATCCGGCAAGGGCTTCCCGACCGGGCCACAGGGGAGAAGAACGCAGTCAGGCGGCCATGGCCGCCCGGCACGCATGCCCATGGCCTGCAATGGAGCCTGCACCGCGCAACAAAGGCTCGTTCATGGAAACCACTTTCCCTTCGCTGGTCAATGCCCACCGCCTGTCGGCCTTGCAGATCACACTGTTTGCGGTCTGTTTTCTGGTGGCTGCGCTCGATGGTTTCGATGTCGCGCTGATGGGCTTTCTGGCGCCTGCGATTCGGCAAGGGCTGAATCTGGCGCCGCCTGAATTGGCATCGGTGTTTGGTGCTGGACAGTTCGGCTCGGTGGCGGGGGCGCTGATTATCGGGCCGATGGCCGACCGGTTCGGGCGCAAGCGGATGATGGTGGCCTCGACCCTGTGGTTTGCGGTGATGACGATCATTTCGTCCTATGCGCCGGATCTGGCCTCGCTGTCCTTGTGGCGGTTTCTGACCGGCTTTGGCCTCGGCGGGGCGCTGCCCTGCGCCACCGCGCTCACCTCGGAATATTGCCCGGATGGCAAGAAGGCGAGCCTGACCACGGCGATGTTCTGCGGCTTTACCTTTGGCTCGGCGGTGGGCGGTTTCATCACGGCATGGGCCGAGCCGCTGGTGGGATGGCGGATGGTTATCATGGGGGCGGGGGTGGCGCCCTTGCTGCTGGTGCCGGTGGCGTGGATGCTGGTGCCTGAATCGGTGGATTATCTGCAGCGCAGCGGCGGCAATGCCCGCGCGCTGGACCGCATCGCCCGACGCATCGCGCGGGTTGAGGACTGGTCGGCCCATGCTGTCGCACAGCCGCGCGCGCAAGGATCGATCCTGGGCGATCTGTTCCGTTCGCGCCCTGCGGGGGGTATTCTGCTGCTGTGGGTCACGTCCTTCATCACCCTGTCCATCGTCTATCTGCTGACCAGCTGGATGCCCTTGCTGCTGACCGCGCAGGGCTTTTCGATGAAGCAGGCTTCGCTGGCCACCGCGATGTTTCAGGTGGGCGGGACCATCGGGGCGGTGGTGCTGGGCCTGTTGATGGACCGTTTCCGGCCCAGCCGGGTGCTGGCGGTGGCCTTTGCGCTGGTGGGGGTGTTTGTCGTGCTGATCGGGCGGGTTCCGGCGCAGAACGCTGTGCTGCCCGTGCTGATCTTTATGGCGGGGGCCACGGTTTCGGGCGGACAGGTGGGGCTGATGGCCTATGCCGCCGGGTGGTATCCGGCCCGCGTGCGCGCCACCGGGGTCAGCTGGACCAATGCCTGTGGGCGGATCGGTTCGATTGCGGGCAGTCTGGCGGGCGGGGCCTTGCTGGGGCTGGGGCTGGGCTATTCCTCGATCCTGATGCTGCTGGCGATCCCGGCGCTGTTTGCGGCGCTGGCCATCGGGATGCAGGGGCGCGCGGCCTAACGCGCGCCCTTATCGTTCAGGCTTCCTCGCGCCGCATCTGCATCAGGCGGCGGCGCGCCCGGATCGCGGCGGCGTCCGATGGCAGGATGACCGGGCGCAGCGCCCAGAAATCCTGATCGCCCATCGCCTCCTGCTGGGCGCGGATCATCGGCTCATCCTCCTCCAGAAAGACCCGGCGCGCCATTTGCGCGGCTTCCTCGCCATGGTCGCGGGTGAAGAAATAATGCGTCTCGCGCGCGCTCTTGGGGGTCAGGATATGCGGGTTGGCCATGGGCGGCACCACCGGCGCGCGGGTTTCCGAATGCACCACGCCGATCATCAGCGCCAGCGAGGCCGGAGCGTGCCAGCGCATATGCAGCCATTGATCGACCCGCGCGTCCCCCACCATAGGCACGGCCCATGCGGGCGGGCGCGACCCGTTCATGTCCCACTTGTTCCACACCGCGCCGGTGTCGTCGCTCTCAACCGCCTGTTCACCAAATTCGAACAGCGCGCCATTCACTCCGAATGTTTCGGTATGCAGAAATTCGGCATGGCTGAGGTCAAGCAGATTGTCCGCGATCAGCTCGTAATTCACATCCATCAGCAGATGGTCGCGGGCATCCTTGGCATCGTCGATGAAGGAGAAATCGGGGATCGTGGCGGGATCGGCCCGCTCCGCATCGCCGGGCCAGAACCACAAGGCCCCGTGGCGCTCGACCAGCGGACGGGTGGCCACGCGCGCCTCGGGCGGGAGCGCCTTGCCAAAGGGGTTGAAAATGCAGGCGCCATCCATGCCATAGGTCAGCCCGTGATAGCCGCAGGCCATGCTGTCGCCCACGCGGCGCCCCCGGCTGAGCGGTACGAAGCGGTGGGGGCAGCGGTCGGCCATCATCACCCAAGCGCCATCGCCCGACTGCAGGATCAGCCATGGTTCGTCCAGCAAGGTGCGCGCGAGGAAGCCATCGGCAGGCACCTCGTCGGCCCATGCGGCCATATACCATGCGTTGCGGACATAAGACTGGGCGGCCATTGCAATTCTCCTCTCCAAACGAGGGAGCGGGCCATGCCTGTTGTCTTTGATCGCTGCATGCCCGCACCCACGCGCGGGACTTTCCCGCCTTAAGCTGTGGGGCCTGCAGCATGACGCCATGGGCGCCTTCCCAGACCGGTTTGCACCGGCCACCAGGCTGTGCCCGCAGAACGGGCGTGGACGGGATAAATTGGAACGGCGATTCGAGTCAAGAATCATTCATGGATCGAAAGGCGCTCCAGCAATTTCTCGCCCTGCGGCCCCATCACATCGGCCAGCGTATAGCGCTCCAGCACGGCAAAAAACGCATCGAGCGCCAGATCGAGCGGGCCGGGCAATTGGCACGCGCCCGCCAGTTTGCAGGTGCCGCAGCCGACCAGATCGATCTCGCCCTCGGTATGGCGGATCAGGCGGCCGATGTTGATTTCCGCCGCCGGGCGGGCCAGCCGCAGCCCCCCGTTGCGCCCGCGCAGCGCCTGAACATAGCCATGTGCGGCCAGATCGCTGACCACCTTCATCAGGTGATTTTGCGAGATATCATAGGCCTTTGCCACTTCGCCGATCGAGCACAGGCGATCGGGATGCGTGGCCAGATAGAGCATCACGCGCACAGCGTAATCAGAAAAGCGGGTCAGGCGCATAGGGGTTCATCCTAAAGATGCATTTCACTTGCATGATATATTTCGCCCCCATATATAGCATCCAAGATGCATGATTTGGAGTCGTTCCATGACCTCCCCCGAAAACCGTCCCGATCCGGTGCCAACGCCCGCGCTTGACGATGCCGCGCTGGCCGGTCTGGTCGATGCTTTTTACGCCCGCGTGCGCGCCGATTCCGAACTGGGCGCGATGTTCAACGGGGCGATCGCGCCCGAGGACTGGCCCGCGCACCTTGGCCGCATGGCGCAATTCTGGTCCTCGGTGATGCTGGGCAGCGGGGCCTATCACGGCAATCCCGTGGCCGCCCATATGCGCCATCGCGCGGAGATGAACCCATCCATGTTCGCCCGCTGGTTGACCCTGTGGGAGGATACCGCGCGCCAGTGCCTCAGCCCCCAGGACGCGCTGGCCGTACAGACCAAGGCGCGCCGCATTGCCGAGAGCCTGCAACTGGCGCTCTTCTTCCGTCTGCCCCGTTTTCAAAACGCTGCTTGAAACCCCCAAAAGGAGCCTGTAATGACCCCCGAACAGACCGCCATCATCAAGGCCACCGTTCCCATTCTTGAAACCGGCGGCGAGGCGCTGACCACCCATTTCTACCGCATCATGCTGTCCGAATATGACGAGGTGCGCCCGCTGTTCAATCAGGCGCATCAGGCCCATGGCACCCAGCCGCGCGCGCTGGCCAATGCGGTGCTGCAATATGCCCGCCATATCGACAATCTGGGGGCGCTGGGCGCGCTTCCGGCTCAGATCATCCAAAAGCATGTCGCGCTGCAGATCCTGCCCGAACATTATCCCATCGTCGGCACCTGCCTGCTGCGCGCGATCCGCGAAGTGCTGGGTGAGGAAATCGCCACGGATGCGGTGATCGACGCATGGGGGGCGGCTTATTGGCAATTGGCCAACATCCTGATCGGGGCCGAGGGCGCCGAATATGACCGCCTGGCGCAGGCTCCGGGCGGGTGGCGCGGGGCGCGGCCCTTCTGCGTCGCGCGCAAGCAGGTGGAGAGCGCTGAGATCGTCTCCTTCTATCTCGAACCCGTCGATGGCGGCCCGGTGGTTGATTATCAACCGGGCCAATATCTGGGCCTGCGGCTGACCATCGACGGGCAGGAATTGCGCCGCAACTATTCGCTCTCGCAAAAATCCGATGGCCGCACCCTGCGCATCAGTGTCAAGCGCGAACCGGGCGGCGTGGCCTCGAACCATCTGCACGATCATGTGGGGCAGGGCGATGTGCTGGACGTGTTCCCCCCGGCGGGCGAATTCGTGCTGGCATCGAGCGAGGTTCCGCTGGCGCTGATCTCGGGCGGCATCGGCGTGACGCCCACGCTGGCCATGGCGCAGGCCGCGCTCGAGGAAGGCAAGCGCGACGTGACTTTCATTCACTATGCCCGCAATGGCGATGTCCATGCCTTTGGCGATGTGATCGACGGCTGGGCGCGCAACTATCCGCGCTTTACCGCGCATATCGTCTATGAACAGGGCGGGCATGAGGATGGCCCCTCGGGCCGCCCTTCGGTCGAGCAATTGCAGGCCTGGGTGCCGGTTGAGGCCGATGCCTATTTCCTCGGCCCCAAGCCTTTCATGGGCTTTGTAAACCGCACGCTGGCGCAGATCGGCCTGCCCGAAACCCGCCGCCATTTCGAATTCTTTGGCCCGGCCGAAGCGCTCGATTGATCCCTATAGGCTCCCGCCCGGCAGATAGCGGCTGGGCGGGACGCCAAGGCGGCGTTTGAACATGGTGGTAAAGGCCGCCGCGCTGTCATAGCCCAAATCGAAGGCGATACCCGTCACGGCCTCGCCCTGCGCCAGACGGGGCAGGGCGATCAGCACGCAGGCCTGTTGCCGCCATTCGCCAAAACTGAGGCCCGTTTCCCGACGAAAGGCGCGGGTGAAGGCGCGCCGCCCCATGCCCAGATCTGCGCTCCATTGGTCGATGCTGTCGCGCGGGGTGGGCTGCTCCAGAAAGGCCTGACACTTGGCCGCCAGCGCGGGCGTCTGGGGAAAGGGCACCGCCAGCGGCACCGTGGGCGCCAGCGCCAGTTCTGCCAGCAACAGCGCCATCAGCTTGCCGTCGCGCCCGTCGCGGTCATATTCGGGCGCAATCTCGCAGGCCGCCTCCAGCAGGCTGCGCAAGAGGGGCGAGACCTGAATGACCTTGGTTTCCCCGCCCAGCGAGCCCTGCACCCCCGGTTCGACCAGAACGCTGCGTGTGCTGACCGCGCCGACCATGCGCACGGCATGGGGGCATCCCCCCGGCGTCCACACCGCGCGTTCGGGCGGGGCCACCCATGCGCCCTGCGGCGTGGAAAGCACCACCACGCCGCGCGCCGCATAGAGCAATTGCCCGCGCCGATGCTGATGCCAGTCCAGTTCAAAGGCGGGCGGATATTCATTGCCGACGCCGATGATGGGCCGGTCGATATGGTCCACCGCTTCGGGATTATTCCAAGGCATGCCTGTCCCAATCGCGAAAAGGAAAGACCCATACAGGAATGCGGGCCAAGGCGCGAGGCGCTATAGCGGGCGGGTAACACAATTGGAAATCAACCATGCACGGGACCAGATCCACCACCCCTCAAACCACCGCCTACGGCATCATCGCCGCGATCAGCGCCTGCCATCTTATCAATGATATGCTGCAATCGCTGCTGCCCGCGATCTATCCGAATCTGAAGGATGAGCTTGGCCTCTCGTTCAGCCAGATCGGCCTTATCACGCTGGCCTATCAGATTACCGCCTCGATCCTTCAGCCGCTGATTGGCCTTTATGCCGATAAACGCCCCACGCCGCTGGCGCTGCCGGGCGGCACGTTATTCACGCTGGCGGGGCTGCTGGTGCTGTCGGTGGCGCACAGTTACGGGCTGCTGCTGGTGGGCGCGTCGCTGCTGGGCATGGGGTCGTCGGTGTTTCACCCCGAAAGCTCGCGCGTGGCGCGTATGGCGGCGGGGCAAAGGCATGGGCTGGCCCAGTCGATGTTTCAGGTGGGCGGCAATGCCGGTTCCGCGCTGGGGCCGCTGGCCGCTGCGATAGTCGTCGTGCGCTGGGGCCAGACCAGTCTGGCGGCCTTTGCCTTGCTGGCGCTGCTGTCCTGCGCGATCCTGTGGAATGTCGGGCAATGGTATCGCCATCACGGTCTGGCCCGCCTTTCGGCCGGTAATGGCGCGCGCAAATCGGCCGATCCCCTGCCGCGCGGGTGGGTGCTGGGCGGGATTGCGGTGCTGCTGGCGCTGATCTTCTCGAAATATGTCTATCTGGCCAGCCTGACGAGCTATTTCACCTTTTACCTGATCCACCGTTTCGGCGTCTCGGTCGAGGTGGCGCAGCTCCACCTGTTCGTCTTTTTGGGCGCGGTGGCGGTGGGCACGATCATCGGCGGGCCGCTGGGCGATCGGTTTGGACGCAAATATGTGATCTGGTTCTCGATCCTTGGCGCGCTGCCTTTCACGCTGCTGCTGCCCCATGCCAGCCTGTTCTGGACCGGGCCGCTGACGGTGGCGATCGGCCTGATCCTGGCCTCGGCCTTTCCCGCCATTGTCGTGTTTGCCCAGGATCTGGTGCCTGGCAAGATCGGCATGATCTCGGGTCTGTTCTTCGGCTTTTCCTTTGGTATGGGCGGGCTGGGCGCGGCTGTCCTTGGCGAGGTGGCCGACCGTGCGGGGATCGAGACGGTCTATGCGATCTGTGCTTTCCTGCCCGCAATCGGCCTGTTGGCGGTGTTCCTGCCCAATCCGAAAAGGGGCTGATCAGGCCGCTTGGCATCCGCCATGCCAACGGGCCGCCCTCAGGCCATCATCGGCTCGATGATTGTTTCGGACAAGGCGGCGCCCTTGTGCCGCAGAAACAGGCGGAATTCCGGCTGGGTGATCGCGGCGGGGCGCACGTCCAGCGTCACGCGCCACCGCCGCGCCATCCCCACCACCGGATAGGCGGCCTGCGCCACCACGGCGGCTGGGGGCAGATTGGTCACTGCCTCCACCCCGCTCGACCGGTCCAGCCCGGCCAGATTGTCACCTTCGAAATCAAACACCAGTTTGCGCGTGTCCTGCCGCGCCTCAGAGCCCGGTATGCCGCCCGCGCCGTTCCATTGATCGACCAGATGAGCCCCCGCGCCCGCCGAGGGATCATGCGATATCCAGTGCAGCCGATAGCGCCATTCATGATAGCCGCCCGCCCGCATCGGCGCATCGCTGACCCAAAAGGCGGCGATATTGTCGGTGGTTTCGGAATCGGTGGGAAATTCATAGAGCATCACCGCGCCCGGCCCCCAATCGCCCAAGGGCTCCACCCAGAGATTGGGGCGGCGATCATAAAAGGCGCCATCGTCCTGATAATTGGCGAAACGGCGATCGCGCTGCATCAGGCCAAAGCCGCGCGGATCGGTGGTGGCAAAGGCGTTGGTGCGCGCATGGCGCGGGTTGCGCAGGGGGCGCCAGAGATGCTCGCCATTGGCCGCGACAATCGCCAGACCGTCTGAGTCATGGATTTCGGGCCGCCAGTCCGTCGCGCGCGTGGCGCCATTCTGGTCATACCAGAACATGCTGGAGGCTGGCGCAATGCCCAGCCGTCTTATGTCGCGGCGCATGGCAAAGGCGGCGGTCACATCCTGTATCACCCCGTCCGGCCCGTTGGTGCTGTCGATCCGCATCGCGCCCGACAGGCTGGGACCGTCGATCAGAGCATGGATGCGGACATGGGCATCGCCTGCGGTCTCGATCCAGAACTCTGTGAAGCGTGGAAATTCCTCGCCGCCCTCCAGCGCCGTATCGACCGCGACGCCTCTTGCGGAAATGCCATACTGGTTCTGCGCCCCGGCGCTGCGGAAATAGGAGGCGCCCACAAAGGAGAGCCAATCGCCATCGGCGCGGGCGTTGAGCACGCGGAAACCAGCCGGGGCCGCATCGCGCCCTCCGGCAAACAACCCTTGGCCGGAGAGCAGGCGGCGCGCCTGGCCGCCCTGAATGAAGTTGAGCCGGACCGGCACAGGCGCATAGCGGCTGACCGGCAGCAGGCGCACCGTTCCGCCCAGCGCCGTGGCGGGGCCGTAAGTGAGCCTGCCCGCGGCATCATAGTCGATCCCATGCGCGCCGGGCGCGTCACGCTCCGCCTCATAGGGCTTGGCCGCCAGCATCCTTGCGCGCTCGATCAGCGCCTCCCACGAAAAGCTCTGGGGCGGGCCAAAGCGTGGGCTGCCTTGGCCGCCGGCGGCCGCCCCCTGCATCAGCGCAAGGAACGGGAGCCCGAGAATGCCGCCGCAAACGCCTCGGCGTGAACAGACGGTGGATGCGTTTTGTAGGATCATGGGGGCAAAACTCGCGCTGTTCCGCTGTACGGCGGATTTACGCGAATAGAATGTGACGGGTGCCCAAGATGTTCCGGGGCGAACGGACCGGGTGAGGCGATGAACCGTGCCTTGCAGGGGGAAAGGGGCAGGGTTTTACGATTTCGGCCCGGCCCATCCTTTGGCGATTTCGCGGTTTTCATCCTCGGTTGACAGAGGCTCGCCCGCGATCATGCCATCGACCTGCGCCATGAGCGAGGGCGGAACAGGCGATCCCGCCAGACGATATTCGCTCTGCCGATGGGCCATCTCCTGCTGCACGGTGCTTTGCACGCGCCATTGGCCCGATTGGCGGCAGGCCAGCCCGGCGGTGCCTCCGGCCATCGAGAAGATGCGGCAAATGCCATCCTGCGTGCGAAAGCTCAGGCGGATCGTTACCGGCGAATTGTCGGCCTGCGCGCTCACTTGCCGCGACAGGGCCGAATCCAGCGCGCCCGACGCCATCAATTGCCCCTTCTCGACCCGCAGCATTGTCCCGGAAGGCGAGCCGTTCCACCCGCCGATCATCACCCCCAGCACGAGCGAGGCCGCCATGGCCGCCACCGGCCAGAAACGATAAGCCGCCTGAAACTTTCGCGCAGGCGGCAAGGGCTGGGCGGCATCCGTCGGCGCCTCCAGCAACCGGTGAATGCGCACCAGATCATCCTCGCCCGGCGCCGGACCCCATGCCTCGATCAGGCCGGCGCGCAGGGCCGTGTGTTCGGCCACCAGCGCCTGCAATTCGGGGCGTGCCGCCAGCATGGCCTCAAAGGCCCGCTTTTCCTCTTCTTCCATTTCCCGGTCGACATAGCGCACAACCAGTTCGTTCACATCGCCCAGCATCATGATGCCTCCTGCGCCTTGAGGGTCTGGAGCAGGCCCGAGCGCGCACGCGCCAGACGGCTGGCAAAAGCGCTCACCGAAATATCGAGAAACTCGGCCGCCTCGCCATAGGACAGATCGCCCATCACCACGAGCTGGATCGGAAGCCGATGATCCTCGGGCATGGTTTCCAGCACCTGACGCACCCGCGCCAGTTCGACGCGGCGCTCGCTGGCGGTCACGGCGTCTCCTTCATCGGAAGGGTCATTGTCATCGGGCAGGGGCGTCACGATCCTTTGCCAACGCCGCCGTTTGCGCATTTCATCGATCCAGAGGTTTTTCATGATCCGCAACATCCAATAACCCAGCCGGTCGGAACCGGGGGCCCCGGCCTCGTGGCTCAATGCTTTTTCCACCGCCGCCTGAAACAGATCGAGCGAGTCGGCCTCATGCTGGGTCAAGGCCCAGGCCACCCGTCGCAATTTCGGCAATAGAGCGGCAATTCCTCGGCGTAACTCGTCCAATTTTCATCCCCTTGTGAAAGAGACGCTTGGGGCCGGACGTTTCTTTCCGGTAGACGCGCGCCAGGCGCAAAAATTTTCGCGATGCGCAGGAAGATGGAAAATGGACCCTATCCGATGATGGCGAGTATTGTCGACAAGGCGGCTTGCGGCAGGCGCAGCGCGGTGCGGCTGTTGGCGGCCGCGCTGGCCTGCTCTGTCGCCCTGACTCCGGCAGCGATGGCGCAGGGGCATGGCGGCATGGGTATGGGTATGGGTATGGGGATGCATCCCTTTCCCAACCTGCCCGATGTGGCGCATGGGCCTCCGGCGGATCTGGGCCTGCTGCGCGGGGGCGAGGCGGCGGCGCAGGCTATCGCCAATGAGGCGCGCAGCCAGCGCCTGTCCAGCGGCCGGGTTGAAGAGGCTCGCAAAATCGCCAAGGCACGCCCGGATGTGTTTGAAACCGACCGCAACGGCGCGCTGGCCGTTCGGGCCGAGATCCTGGCCTACAACATCCCCGCCTCGCGCCTTGAGGCGATCCGCAAGGCCGGTTTCACCATCCTGCGCGAGAACCGGCTGGACGGGCTGGATCTGGCCATGCTGGTCCTGACCAAGCCGGATGAGAACACGCCGCGCGCCATCAGGCGATTGCGCCAGATCGCGCCGGAGGGAACATTCGACCAGAACCATGTCTTTTTTCCATCAGGCCGCCGCCCCGGACCGGCCCTGTCGCCCCAGCCTTTTCAATCCGCCGGAAAGCAGGCGGCCGGTATGATCGACACCGGTGTGGCGCGCAGCGTGACCGGCCTGCGGCAGGTGGCGGTTCTGGAAAAACCCTTCGCCGGACCATCGCCCACACCGGCCGATCATGGCACTTCGGTCGCCGCCCTCATGCTTCAGGCATCGCGTGATGCGCAGGGGCGGATGCCGCTTAAAAAGCTCTATGTGGCCGATGTCTATGGCACATCGCCCACCGGCGGTTCGGCCGAATTGCTGGTGCGCGGTTTGAACTGGATGGCGCGCGAACAGGTGCCGGTGGTCAATGTCAGCATGGTCAGGCCGCCCAATGCGATGGTGGAGGCCGCCATTCGCATCATGGTGGGGCGCGGCTATCTGATCGTGGCCCCGGTGGGCAATGACGGACCGCAGGCCCGCCCGCTCTTCCCGGCTTCCTATCCCGGCGTCGTGGCCGTTTCGGCGGTCGATATGCAGGACCGGCTCCTGCCCGAGGCCAGCCATGTGCCGCGCGTTGATTTCGTGGCCAAAGGGATCGCTTCGGCGCCCGATGCCGCCGGGCGGATCGATATGGTGCGCGGCACATCCTTTGCCGCGCCCATCATCAGCGGGCGGCTGTCGGCCGCTCTGCCCCGGCCGGATCCGGCGCTGGCCCATCGCGCCTTGGCCGCTCTGGCCGCCTCTGCCCGCCATCCCCATGGCCGCGCGTCCGGTTACGGCAAGGGGATCATTGACACGCCCTGAGCCGCCCCATTTTGAAAAAATTTTCCGCCCGCTGAAAGAAGCCACACCCTCCGCGCGTCTTCCCCTTCGACACGGTTAAACCATCACAGTCGAAATAGGTGGGACATGAGGACATTGAAACTGGCGGCCGCACTGGGCTGCATCGGCATGGCGGCATCGGTGCATACAGGGGCCCATGCCGGGGCCGCCGATCCGCAAACGGGTGTGAAATCATCGGCGGCCTTGCCCGCGCAGGACAGCGAGGCCTTGCCTGCGCCGCATTTTGAACTGGCCACCGGGGTTGACTATTCGGCGGGCCATTACGGCGCGGCCGCCGACACGACGGTCTGGAGCATTCCGATAGACGCCAAGGCGCAACTGGGCCGCCTGCGGCTTCAGGCCAGCCTGCCCTATGAATTCATCAACGGGCCGGGCCAGATGGTGGGCGGCGTGATCGTCTCCTCGCCCTCCGCCACGGCCACCACCCGCCGCTCTGGGCTGGGCGATCTGGCGCTGACGGGGGCCTATATGGTGGTGCGGGAAAGCGGGATTTTGCCTTCGCTCGAACTGGGCGGGAGCATCAAACTGCCCACCGCGCCCACCTATATCGGCACCGGCAAGACCGATTACACCCTGACCGCGAACCTTTACAAAACGCTGGTTCCGGGGGTGATGCTGTTTGGTTCGGTGGGCTATTCCTGGCTGGGCAGCCCGGCCCTCTATCAGCTTCAGAATGGGATCATGGCCTCGGCGGGGTTGAATTTCCGCCCCTCGGCCAGAGCGAATTACGGGCTCAGCCTTGCCTATCGCGATCCGGTCGTCGCGGGCCTGCCGGGACAGGCCATCGCTTCACCTTACATGACCTATCGGATCGGGCGCGGGCTGGGGATCACCGCCTATGCCATGGGCGGGCTCAACCGGGCCAGTCCGCGCGTGGGCGCGGGGCTGCGGCTGAGCCTGATGCGCTGACAGGGGGAAGCAAGGGGGCAGTCACGAAACCATCGTTCAAGGAGTTCGACATGCGATACAATCCTGTTGCCATGAGCACCGCCATGCTGGCCCTGTTGGCCGCGCCATCGGCTTTTGCCGCGCCGCCCGCCAATGTGCCGCATGGCCCGCCCGCCTTTGTCACCATGGGGCCGCCCAGCGTGGCCACGGCCCATATTCCGCAAGGCGTTCCGGCGGCGGCCGGTTTGCCTGCGGCGGCGTCTGCGGGTGTTCATGCCGGTGTCGCCGCCAATGCCAATGGTGCCGCCTCGATGGACAGGGCCGCCGCCATGCTGGGCAAGCTGAATGCGGCCCATGCATCGGATACGGCGCTGGCGCATGCCTCGTCCAAATCGGTCGTGGGGGCGCTGGCGCTCTATAAATCCTCGACCATCAGCGCGCGCGCTTCCATCACCAGCTATTCCAGCGCGATTGCGGCGGACAAGGCCAATATCTCGGCGGATCAGCTTGCGCTGACCAATGCTCAGGCAGCGTTGAGCGCCGCGCAAAGCGCCTCGCCGCAAAATGCCGCCGCCATCGCCGCCGCGCAGGCCAATCTGACCGCCGCCCAGAACCAATTGGCCGCCGATCAGACAAGGCTGGCCTCCGATCAGGCGGGCCTTGCCGCCGCGCGGCAATCATTGCTGGCGGCTCAAACGCAACTGGCGACCTCGACCCATACCACATTGAACACATCGGTGATCGGTCGGTTGAACAAGCTGCTGGGCCTGTAAGGCATCGGCCTTTTTGATCCTGCCCCGGCCGGGTGTGCCCTGGCCGGGGCAGGCTGTTTCACGGTTCCTTGGGAAACCGGGCGGCCAGATGGTCGATCAGCGCCCGCACCGCCGGGGGCAGTTCCCGCCGCGTGGTGAACACCAGTTGGACGATGCCGCGATGCGCGCGCCATGGCGGCAACAGGCGCACCAGCCGACCATCGTCCAACGCTTCGGCGCAGACATGATCGGGCAGCAGCGCCACCCCCAGATCCGCAATGGCGGCGGCGCGCACGGCGGTAAAATCGCTGCATGTCATGCGCGGTTCGTGGCGCAGATGGTGGGTGGCGCCATCGCCGCGCTCCAGATGCCAGTCCACCTCGCCGATCTCGTCGCCGGTGCCCAGCGTCGGTTGCCCGGCCAGCGCGGCAATATCGCCGCCGATGCGACCGGCCATTTGCGGGCTGCCCACCAGAATGCGCGAGGAATGGCCCAGCGAGCGCATCGTCAGGGCCGCATCGCTGGTCAGCGCCACACGCACGCGCAGCGCCAGATCGATGCGCTCCTCGATCAGATCGACCGCGCGGTCGGTTGCCAGCAACTGCAGCCGCACCTTGGGATAGCGCGCCAGAAAGGTGGTGATCAGCGGATGGACCACCTCGACCAGGCCGGTGGGGCAACTTAAGCGCACCCGGCCATGCGGCTCGGCCTGAGCCTCGGCCACGGCGGCTTCGGCCCGCTCGGCCTCCTCCAGCATGGCGCGGCAGCGTTCATAGAAACTCTGCCCCACCTCGGTCACACGAAAGCGGCGGCTGGACCGTTCGATCAGCCGCACGCCCAGCCGCGTTTCCAGCCCCGCGATGCGGCGGCTCAGTTTCGACTTGGGCTCGCGCAGGGCGCGCCCGGCCGGGGCAAAGCCGCCATGGGCCACCACGGCGGCAAAATAGGCATAGTCATTGAGGTCGGCGCGCATCATCGTTCCTTTGGTGGAACGATAAGTATCATTTTTGCCGACTACAGCCAAGATCGTTCCGGGTGCATCTCCTCTCTCACCGGCACGAAGGGTGCCGCACCAAGCAACAGGAGAATGAACCATGGCACAGGATTTCAACAACAAGGTGGTGGTGGTCACCGGCGGCACCTCGGGCATCGGTCTGGCCACGGCCAAGGCGTTTGCCGATGCGGGGGCCTCGGTCTTCATCACCGGCCGCCGTCAGGAAGCGCTGGACGCGGCGGTCAAGGCGATCGGTGGCCGGGTGACGGGCGTGCGCGGCGACATGGCCGACCTGAACGACATCGACCGCCTGTATGATGCCGTCCAGCAGCAGCATGGCCAGATCGACGCCCTGTTCGCCAATGCGGGCGGCGGCGAATTTGCCCCGCTGGGCGCGATCAGCGAGGAGCATTACGCCAGCACGTTCGACACCAACGTCAAAGGCGTGCTCTTCACCGTGCAAAAGGCGCTGCCGCTGCTGCGCGATGGGGCCTCGGTGGTGCTGACCGCCTCGACTGTCAGTATTTCGGGCAATCCGGCCTTCAGCGTCTATGCAGCCAGCAAGGCGGCGGTGCGCAGCTTTGCCCGCAACTGGATCCTTGATCTGAAAGACCGCCGCATCCGCGTCAACGCCATCAGCCCCGGCGTGACCGACACGCCCGGCGTCACCCATCTGTTTGGCGAGAATGCTGAGGGAACCAAGGACTATCTGGCCAGTTTGGTTCCGGCCGGGCGCGTTGCCCAACCCGAGGAGATCGCCAAAGCCGTCTTGTTCCTTGCCTCGGACGATGCAAGCTATATCAATGGCATCGAACTCTTCGTCGATGGCGGACAGGTACAGATCTGAACCCTTGGCCAAAGGCCCGCATCCCGATGACCGGGCAGGGGATGCGGGCAGCCCGATTTCGCCCCCCAACAAGGAGCATTCCATGACGATCACCCCCCGTTACACGACCAGCGCCACAGCCACCGGCGGCCGCGACGGCAAGGCCGCAACCGATGACGGCAGCTTTTCCGTGACGCTGGCCGTGCCCAAGGAAATGGGCGGCAATGGACAGGGCAACAATCCCGAACAGCTTTTCGCCTCGGGCTATGCGGCCTGCTTTCTGGGCGCGATGAAATTTGCCGCCTCGCAGGACAAGGCCCTGCCGCGCGTGCCCGCCGATGCCAGTGTCCGGGCCACGGTGGGGATCGGCCCGCGCGATGACAAAGGCTTTGGCCTGACGGTCGAACTGGCGGTGTCCTTGCCTGGGGTCGATCGCGCGGCGGGTGAGGCGCTGATTGCCGAGGCGGACACGATCTGTCCCTACAGCCATGCCACGCGCGGCAATATCAGCGTCAGTCTGAAACTGGCCTGACACGTTTCGAGCATTTTTCAGGGGCGCGAAGGGTATCCTTTGCGCCCCTGATGCGTTGTGGTCCCTGAAAACCGGCGATGCTTTTGCGCAATCAGTTAAATGTTGAACGTCCAGCCTGAACCAAAGCCGCCATGGTTGCGATCAGATGGTCGGCCGCGCGCGCTCTCTCCCTTTGCCCGGCCAAGGCGGTAAAAGCGGAAAACTGGCTGCCGACGAAAAGGTGGGGGCCGGAATAGGCCATGCTCCATCCCGGAAATACCCTAAATTCCTGCACGCTTTCCCTAACAATATCGAGGCGCTCATGCCGCGGATCGCGGCGGATTCTCTTGAACAGAGCGTCAATTTCATCGCCCGGCCCTTCAAGAAATTGGGCAAAATGCAGCTCTGTGAACATTAACGCGCCGGTTATATTGGCCTTTGCATTGAAGTGTCGGGATAGTTTAACGATTTCTTCAACTTGCCACCCTTGCTCGGGAAGCGATAAGGTGCTCTTGCTTACATAAAGAAGAGATCTCAGCATGGAGCTTTTATAGCTGTTGATCGTTTAGGGGGGTAGTCCGACATTCGGTATGAGTATCGTAGGGAACAAGGCCGGTGCTTGCCCCGCTGCTGAATAAACTGAATCAGCTGGAACCGCTTGGACAGGAAGATCAGGATGCTTTTCTGGCTCTTCCTTTCAGAGTGAAAGAGGTGGAAGCTGGCCAGATCATCCTTGATGAAGGAAAGCATTCGACGGGCTGCATAGGCCTGCTCGCGGGCTTTACCTATCGCCACCGCACGCTTCGCAATGGCGCGCGCCAGATCATTTCCGTCCATGTCCCCGGTGACTTCCCCGATTTGCAAAGCGGGCTGCTGGGCACGGCGATCCATACGTTGCAGATGCTGACGCCCGGCAGGCTGGCGCTGTTTCGCGCCGATGATCTCCAGCGCCTTGTTTCCGAACGACCGGCGATACGCGATGCGCTCTGGCGAGAAACCCTGATCGATACGTCGATCTGCGGAGAATGGGTTGCCAATGTCGGGCGCCGGGATGCGCGCGGTCGCATTGCCCATCTGCTTTGCGAATTTGCCATGCGGCTGCGCTCGGCCGGATTGCTGGAGGGCGATTCCTATGAATTGCCCATGACGCAGGATCAGATCGCCGATGCGACCGGATTGACCGCTGTCCATGTCAACCGCACCCTGCAGGAAATGCGGCGAACCGGCCTGATCCATACCGAACGGCGCATGGTCAAGGTCAATGACTGGGACCGGTTGGCCGCGCTTGGCGATTTCAACCCGCAATATCTTCATCTTGAGGCCGTCCGGAACTGAACCGGCCTGTCTGGCCGACGGGGGTAATTTCCCTGCGCCGGTCATGGAACTTCGCCGGTTTGCCGCGCTTTCATGAACACAGGCGCATGGATCCCCAGGGCGCTGATCGGGTGTCCCATGATCGCGACTGGAAATACGGGCGGTGAAGCGTTGGTGCAGGCTGCGCCGCTGCCGCTGGCCATTCTTGAACACAATATCTATCGCGGCCCCAGTCTCCACGCCGACCGGCCGATGATCCGCATCAAGCTCGATCTGGGCGCCTTGCAGGAATGGCCCACCGACCGTCTGCCCGACTTTGCCGACCGCCTTTTGGCGCTGTTGCCGGGGCTGGCGCGGCATGGTTGCTGTTATGGTCGCCCGCTGGGGTTTGTCGAAAGGCTGCGCGCCGGAACATGGCTGGGCCATGTGATCGAACATGTCGCGCTCGAACTTCAGGTCATGGCCGGATACCGGACCAGCAGGGGCAAGACCCGGTCGGTTTTGCGGCATCCGGGCTGTTACAATGTCCTTTATGCCTATGAGGATGAAGGATGCGGTCTGGCGGCCGGTTCCTATGCGATCCAGATCGCCGCTGCGCTGCTTCCTCCGGATCTGCGCTCTGTGATCGGGCTTGACCGGCTGGGTGTGGCGGTCGAGGAGGATCCGCTCGATATTGCGCGGATCAGGGCGCAATTGCGCAGGCATTGCAAAAGGGTGCCGCTTGGCCCCACCACCCGCGCGCTGGTCGATGCGGCAAAGCGGCGGCGCATCCCGGTCCAACGCCTCGACAATCAAAGTCTGATCCAGTTTGGCCATGGCCGCCGCCAGAAGCGGATCCGTGCCAGCATCACCGGCGAGACTTCGCTGCTGGGCGCCGAGATCGCGGGCAACAAGCAACTGACGCGCGAATTGCTGGCGCTGGCCGGACTGCCGGTGCCGCGCGGGGGCGTGGCGGCCAATCTGGCCGAGGCGCGCCTGCTGGCGCAGCGGCTGGGCTGGCCGGTGGTGGTCAAGCCGCTGGACGGCAATCACGGGCGGGGCGTGACAACCTGCGTCACCACCCCGGAGATGCTCGAGGATGCCTTTGCGCTGGCCGCGAGGCGAGGCCGCCGGGTGATTGTCGAACAGCATCTGCCCGGATCGGACCACCGCATTCTGGTGGTCGCCGGAAAAATCGTCGCCGTGGCGCAGCGGCAGCCGCCTCATGTCACGGGCGACGGGTACCATTCCATCCGCGATCTTGTGGCGATCGTGAATGCCGATCCGGCGCGGGGCGAGGGCCATGAAAACATGCTGACCCGCATCACCTGTGATGACACGGTGGCGATGGTTCTGGCGCGCGCGGGCATGGATCTCGACAGCGTGCCCCCGGCGGGGCAGAGCGTTATGCTGCGCGATACGGCCAATCTGTCCTCGGGCGGCACGGCGACGGACCGCACGGGCGAGATCCATCCCTTCAACGCCTCGATTGCGCTTCAGGCCGCCGCGATGGTGGGGCTGGACGTCTGCGGCATAGACTTTCTGTGCCCCGACATCGCCCGGCCGATCCATGAAACCGGGGGCGGCATTGTCGAGGTCAATGCCGCGCCGGGCTTGCGCATGCATCTGGCGCCCACACAGGGCGAAAGCCGCGATGTGGCCGGGCCGATCATCGACGCGCTCTTTCCCGGCGGCGCCATGGCGCGCATCCCCATTGTGGCCATCACCGGCACGAACGGCAAATCGACCACCGTGCGCATGGTGGGCCGGATCCTGCGGCGCGCCGGACATAATGTGGGCATGACCACCACCAGCGGCCTGTATCATAACGAGCATCTGATGAAGCCCTATGACGCCACCGGGCCGAAAAGCGCGCGTGCGGTTCTGGCCAATCCGCTGGTGGATGTGGCGGTGCTGGAAACGGCGCGGGGCGGCATTCTGCGCGAAGGGCTGGGGTTTGACCGCTGCGATGTGGGCGCGGTGCTGAATGTGGCCGAGGACCATTTGGGGCTGAAAGGTATCGACACGCTCGAACAGATGGCCGATCTCAAGGCCGTGGTGCCGCGCGCCGTCCATCGCCATGGCTATGTGGTGCTCAATGCCGATGATCCGATGTGCCGCCGCATGGCCGCCCGCGCCGGGGGGCAGGTCGTCTGGTTCTCGATGTGCGAGGAGGGCGCCATGCCGGGTCCGGTGAAGGATCATGTGGCCGATGGCGGCATGGCGGCGCTGCGCGATGGCGAGGATCTGGTGCTTTACCGCGACGGGCGGCGCACTGTGCTGATCCGCGCGGCCGACATACCCGCGACCCACGGCGGGACGGTGCATTTCAACATCGCCAACGCGCTGGCCGCCGCCGCCATATGCAGCGCGCGCGGGGTGCCGCCCGCGCTGATCCGCGACGGTCTGGCCTCCTTCGCCAGTTCGTTTGAGGACAATCCGGGCAGGCTCAATATCCATGACGCCCATGGCATCCGCTTTCTGGTCGATTACGCGCATAATCCGGCGGGCCTGCGCGCGCTGGGTGATGTGATTGCCCATATGCGGGGCGGCCATACGCGGGTGCTGGGCATGGTGAGCATTCCGGGCGACCGGCGCGACAGCGATATTGCCGAGATGGGCCGGTTGGCCGCCGGTCTGTTCGACGAGGTCGTCTTTCGCGAGACACCCGACGGGCGCGGGCGGGCGCGGGGCGAGATCAACGCCATCATGACGGCGGGCGCGCTGGAGGCGGGCATGGACCCTTGCCGGGTGCGGCGGGTGCTGGATGAAGACATTGCCGCGCAAAGGCTGATCGCGATGGCGCGACCGGGCGATCTGGTGGTTCTGCTGCCCACCTCGATCAAGGCGGTGTGGGAACAGGTGCTGGCCTATCGCCCGAACATGGCCGCCGCGCTGGCGCCGTCATGAACTGGGCGGTGATCGTCCACGGCGGGGCGCGAACCCTTGCCCCGGCGATGCAGGCGCGCAACCGCGCCGGATGCGCCGCGGCCGCGGGCTTGGGCGCGGCATGTCTGGCCGCGGGTGCATCGGCGGTCGAGGCGGTGGCGGCCGCGATTGCCGCGCTGGAGGACAATCCGGCGTTCAATGCGGGCTATGGCTCGGTTTTGACCAGCGCGGGCACGGTGGAAATGGATGCCGCGCTGATGGATGGGCAGACGCTGGATCTGGGGGCGGTGGCCTGCGTGAGCCGGTTGCGCCATCCCATTCGCGCGGCCGGAGCGCTGTTGCGCGCGGGCCCCGTGTTTCTGTGCGGACAGGGCGCGGAGGATTTCGCGGTCGAGGCCGGTATGGCCCTTTGTCCGCCCGAGGCGATGATCGCGCCGGAGCGGGCGGCGGGGCAAGGGCATGATACGGTGGGCGCGGTGGCCATCGATGCCCGAGGCCATATTGCGGCGGGCACATCGACCGGCGGCCTGTCGGGCAAGCGGCCCGGCAGGATCGGGGATTCGCCGCTGCCGGGATGCGGATTGCTGGCCGACGATACGCTGGGCGGGGTGGCTCTCTCGGGCGAGGGCGAGGTTATGATCCGGGTCACGCTGGCCGCGCATATCCTGCAGGGATTGGCCGACATGGGGGCGATGGAGGCAGCGTGCCTGCTGCCCGCGCGGATGGCGCGGGTGGGCGGCGAGGCGGGGGCGATTGTCATCGACCGTTTCGGGGCGCTTGGTCTGGCGCATAACAGCCGCCATTTCGCCGTTGGGCTGCAGACTGCGGACATGGCGGGCCCTATCGGCCTGATCGACGCCGGAGAATGGGAGGCGCAAGGCCATGGCCGATGAACCCGGCCCCTTGATCATCATCGGCGGGCATGAGGACAAGGAGGGCGACAAGCTCATCCTGCGCGAGGTGGCCGAGCGGGTCGGGTCGCGCCGACTGGTTTTGGCCACGGTGGCCAGCCGCGAGCCGGAGGGCTATTTCGAAACCTATTCCCGAGCCTTTGCCGATCTTGGCCTGCATGATCTGGTCGAACTCTATCTGCACGAAAGAGCCGAGACACTGGACGCCCATGTTGCGGACATCTTTGCCGGAGCGGGCGGCGTGTTTTTCACCGGCGGCGATCAGTTGCGCATATCCTCGCAGATCGGCGACACGCCCGTCGAGCATCTGGTGCGCGACATGCACCGGCGCGGCGGCGTGGTGGCGGGCACGTCGGCGGGCGCCTCGGTAATGAGCGAGACAATGCTGGTGCGCGGGACGAACCGGGAATCGCACAGGATCGGCGATCTGCACATGGCGCCGGGGCTGGGGCTGGTGCGCGATATCATCATCGACCAGCATTTTGCCGAGCGCGGGCGCATCGGGCGGCTGCTGGGCGCGGTGGCGCAAAATCCGCGCGTGCTGGGGCTGGGCATTGACGAGGATACGGCGATGGTGCTGACCGGCAACCGGTTTCGGGTGATCGGATCGGGGGCCATCTATGTGATTGACGGCGCGGGCGTAACCCATTCCAATATTGCCGAGGCCAGCCCGGAAAAGACACTGTCCATGCATGAGGTGCGCCTGCATGTGCTGAGCGGGGGCGATTGTTTCGATCTGGAAACGCGCCAGCCCGCTCTGCCTCCGTGCTAGGCGCCCCCGTCATGCGTCCGCATCAGGCGTTTTGCCGCCACAGGTGATCGCGATAACGCTCGAAACAGCGCGCGCCGCACAGCAGCCGCATCAGCGCACCTTCGGCCATGGCGGTGGCGCGGCGCGGATCTTCCTCGACCAAGGGACGCAGCGCCTCTCGGTTCCAGTCCTCGCTGTGCTTGACGTCCAGCACGGCGTGGAGGTCGAAATAATGGCGCTCCTTGCCGCTCAGGCCCAGACGCCGCAGCCCCTGCGCCACCAGCGCCGAGCGCCCCGGCGCGGTCAGTTCGATCACCCCCAGCGCGCCCACCGAATGCCACGCGAAATGGCGGTTGGTGGCCATCCCGGTCATCGCATTGGCCAGCGCCAGACTTTCCCAGACCGTGTTTTCGATGGAGGGATCGACGCGCAAGGTGCGCACCAGTTCATCCAGCATCGGCCCATGCATCCCCTTGGCATTGCCGCGCCCCATCTCGTCCCAGTAATTGCGCGCCAGTTCGAGTTTGGCGGCCACCGGCAGCTTGACCTGGGTAAAGGCGACCAGATCGTCAAAACCGGCTTCCCCGGCCGCTTCCTGTTCAAAGAACCACCGCATCTGCTCAAAGGTCGCGTGCTGGGCCAGCCATGGGAAAAGCGGATCGCCTTGCCCCGGCCCGGTCAGGCAAAGATCCTCGAACCATGCGACAAAGCCATCGGCGGTGCGGGGCGCATGGGATGCCCGTTCGGCAACCGCGCCGCGCAATTCTTCGAGAAAGCTAGTTTCCATGAGCCGGAAATGGCGCTCCTGCTCGAAATGGTCGTCCCAGTCGCCAATGGGGAACTGGGGGCTGAGCCGGCGGCGGTTCCAGCAGGCAAGATCCTGCTGAAACGGCGCCGTATAGCATGGCTGGGCCTTGGGCGGGGGCAAGAAGGTCATGGTCTGCATGATGATGAAACGGCGCCGTTATGGCGATGTTCCGCGCGCGGAGAGGACCTTGCCCTCAACCCATGTTAGGACTTTTTGGCAAGGCGAGCACCGCGCCGATGACGGCAATGCGTTCGACATGACGGTAAAGGGGGCGGTCCAGTTCTTCGCCAAACACATCGGGGTCGATTTCGCGGTAATGCATGGTGCAGCCATGCTCGCGCGCCAGCCTTTCCAGCGCCGCGCGCATCCGGTCCTCGCCCGCGACAATCGCGCTGCCGCTGTAGAGATACAATTGCCCGCCCGGCCGCAATCGGGGCAGCGCGCGGCGGGTGATTTCCACGCTGATCTGTGCGCCATGCCATTGGCCCCCGTCGCGATAGGCGCGTTTTTCATCGTCGGCCATATAGGGCGGATTGGCGATGATGCGGTCCACCATGCCCGCGATGGGATCCAGATAGGCCCCCAGCGCCATGTCGCAGGACAGACCCGCCGCATGGGCATTGACCTGCGCGAGCATCAGCGCCTGCGGATTGATGTCGGTCATCGTGATCCGCAGTTCGGGGAAGGCCCGCGCCGCCGCAATGGCCCCTGCGCCCGCCCCGGTGCCGATATCGACCAGACTTTCGCCCGGCCGGGGCGGATGGCGCGTCATCTCGCCCAGCACGAAATCGACAAAGCGATAGCTGTCCGGACCAAAGAACACCGCGTCGGCCGAGGATGTGGGATAGGCCGAATGCAGCAGCAGATCCTTGCCAAGGCTGGAAACGCGATAGCGCGACTGGAAGCGGCCATCGGGCAGGCTGTCGAGAGCCTGCGCGGTCTGGAGAAGGGCCAGAACAGGTGAAGGCAGCACTTCCGGCTCGAAAGGCAGGCTCCAGCCCAGCACATCGCGCAGGTTCAGCGCCTGTTGCCCGGACCTGTTGGCCAGCACGCGGCTGTGGGTCGCCGGGGTCGGGGTAATGAAGCGATAGTGCTGCGCCTTGAGGCAGGCAAGCAGCTCCACGAGTGCTTCGTCCCGAACCCCGTCGGCGGCGGAAAATGCGCTGGCTGGTGAAAAGATCGACATAAAAGCCCAACGTTCGGCCGGGCAAATAGTGCCATCAGAAGGAGAGTGTTTCCCCGTCAAAAGACATGTCGATCACCAGACGGTCGGGCTGCCAGTCGCGATGGATGGCGGCATTGAGCACGCGCGTCGCCATGGTTTCAAGACGGGTGCCGAAACCTTTGGTCAGGGGCGCCGAGAGCGGGGCGGGCAGCCCTGTTTCGGCCCAGATCAGCCGGACCCTGGGCCCGATGATTGCCATTTCGATCCGCAACAGGCCCTCAACGGACCGCAGCGCCCCGTATTTGGCCGAATTGGTGGCCAGTTCATGCAGCAGCAGCGCGATGGAGGGCAGGCTGCGTGGACCGATCATGGCATGGGTGCCGCGGATTTCTATGCGTTGGTTTGACCGACTCTCAAAAGGCTTGAGGATGGTCTCGAGCAGATCGCGCAGCGAGATGGTGCCGGTGCGATGATCTTCCTGAGGCAGACGGGCGCTGGCCTCATGGGCCTGCGCCAGGGCGACAAGGCGCGATTGCAGATCGGCGGCAAAACCATCGATCGTCTCGGCCTCGCGCCTGCACAGCGCCACCAGTCCGTTGGCCAGCATGAAGAGGTTCTTGATGCGATGGTTCATTTCATGAAGGATCAGTTGCCGCTGTTCGGCCATCCGGCGCGACTGGGTGATGTCGCGCGCCACTTTTGACGCCCCTATCAACCGGCCCGTCGCATCGCGGACCGGCGAAATGGTCAGGGAAACGTCGATCAGGCTGCCATCCTTGCGCTTGCGCACTGTTTCGAAATGGCGGGTCATGATGCCCGCCTTTATGTTGGCGATGATGGCGTCTTCTTCGTGCCGGCGATCCTCGGGAATGATCAGCGTGATCGGCTGGCCGATCGCCTCTTGCGGACTATAGCCGAAGAGCTTTTGCGCGCCGCTGTTCCAACTGAGAATTTTGCCCTCGAGGCTCTTGCTGACAATGGCGTCCTCGGAACCCTCGATGATTGCGGCAAGCCACGCACTTGGTTCAAGACTGGTGTGGGGAAGGGTATTCATGTGGTGGTATGACGCCCCTTGCAACATCTGCGCTGGATCCGGGCCATCTTCCTGCGAATTTGGCTGATCGCGGGGCGAATATGAAAAGGGCGGCGCACCATTTCAAGACAGATGAAACACTGCGCCTGTGGGCGTCCTGAATGGATTTTGACGGGTATCGAGATTTTTGGATTTTTAGTGTATTGAAATAAAAGGATTAAATTTAAGGATTTCGCGCAGGCCGCAAGATTTTATCCCGCTTCCGCATGGAAGTTTCTAACATGGGTTAGGACGATTTCAGCAACAATGCGCAACATATCGCCTTGCCGCAAAGATCTGCGCGATCCGCCGCAAGGGCGGCCGTCAATGATCGGCCGGTTTGGCGACCCTGTGCGCTGAGAGATAGCGCTGCACGACCGCAGGCAGCGTCTTTTCCAGAAACTCGACCATCGCCAGTTCCTCCTGCAGCGTTTCCTGCAGCAGCGGTATCGCATCGGGAAAACCGCCTTCCCGCGCCATTTCGATCAGCGCACGATAGCTGGCCACCTCGAAATTCTCGAAGGCGAAATTGGCCAGACTGTTCTTGAGAACCTTGTCCGGCGCCAGCATCGTGGCCAAGGCCGCCAGATTGCCGCTCAATGACATGGCCATATCCTTGAAGGTGCTGGCGCTCTCATCCAGACTGGCCAGAATGATGTCGAGCCGCTCAATCTGGCGCTCGGTCTCGCCGCGATGGCTGCGCAGCCGCGCCTGAACATCGAGATATTCGGCAAGGTGCTGGATCTGACGGTCCATCAGTGCCAGCGCCTCGTGCTCCATGGCATGGGCATCGCGCAGGCCTGCGAGAAAGATTTCGCGGATGCTGGGGGTTTTGGTCAAAGCCTGTCTCCTGATTGTCGGGTTCGACAAGGAAAGCAGGCGAGGGGACCGCTGTTCCTCCCAAAGGCCCCGCGGCCTAATGCAGGTTAGCATCATCGCGGCATGACGGCCGGCTCCGGCCGGAACTTCACCCCGGTTTGTCGTTTCCCGGCCGAACCTTACGGGCCGCAAACCATTATGTCTTTGAACAGGGGAGCGGTCTTTCCCCGGCAGCATAAGAGCGTAGGGATGTTGAAAATTTCCAGTGTCTTATCCAGTCGCGCCCGCAGGCTGGCCGGTTTTGCGCTGATGGGCCTTGCCGAGGCTCCCCTGTCTGCCGCCACCATCAGCGGGGCGGGGGATAATCTGCCGGTCCTTCTGGCCGCCCAGCGCGATCTTGAAAGAATATGGGCCCTTTTCGAACGCCAGATCACCCAGCCGTTCAGAACTGCCTTTGGCCTGCCCACTTTGCTGGTGGCGGTGGGGATGGCGCTGCTGTTGGCCTGGCCCCTGCGGATACGGATGCTGCATCGCCTTGCCTTCTGGCTGCGGGGCCTGTCGCTGGATCTGAGAGTGGCCATTGGCCTCAAGGCCGTGGCGACGGTCTTTGTCACCACCATGCTGTTCTATCTGGCCGAGGAGATCGGTTTCGGCGGGCTCGATCTGGCTCTGCCGCTCTTGCCGGAAAGCGAGGTGATGGTGGCCGCGCTTTCCATGGGGATCGGGGTGGCCGGTCTGGGCCTTGGGGTCGGGCGCGCGCTGGAATCGCCGGAGGACCCGGCGTGGCGCCCTGTGGATTGTGGCGTGTCTCTGGGCAAATATCCGCTGGCGGCGGGCATCATGCTGGGCGCCACCAATGTCATCGACCAGACCGCCCGCCTGATCCATGCCAACAACAGCAGTTGGACGATCGCGCAGGGGGTGATCGCCATCATCGAAACCATGATCATCGGCCATTTTCTTCTGTCGATTGCCCATTCCCGCGAACCGCGCGAAGAGGAGAAGGCAGGCCCCGGCAAAAACCCTGCAGGCCCCGCGGTCTTTGGGGTAACAGCGCTGCTGTGGGTCATTCTGGCCGTGGGCGCGGGGGCGTTTCTGGCCGGGCATATCCGGCTTTCCATGCTGATTCTTCAGGAATTGCTCTGGGCTGGTCTGGTGTTGACCATGGCCTGGCTGGTGACGGGGTTTATCGACGCCGCGCTGGCGCAATGGTCTGACAGTATGCGCTCGGGCAAAGCGGTGGTGACGGCGCGCAGTATGCGTGCCAAGCAGCTTGCCTTGCTGGCCAGCGCCGCCTTCACCGTCCTTGTCTGGCTGTTTGCGATCGGGCTGGTTGCCGCGCCGCTGCATGGTGACAATGCCGTGGTGGTCGAGCAGATCAGGCCGCTGCCCTTGCTCAATTCGCTGCGCTCGCTCGATCTTTCGCCGCGCAGTCTGAGCATGGCGCTGTTTGTCCTGATTGCGGGCATAGCCTTGACGCGGGTGTTTCGGCGATGGCTGGAAACCCGGTTCCTGCCCTCCACCTCGCTTGATATCGGGGTGCGCACATCGCTGGTGACCGGGCTGACCTATGTCGGCACGCTGATCGCCTTGCTCGGCGCCACCAATATGCTGGGGCTGCAACTGGAAAAGGTCACGCTGATTGCCAGCGCCCTGTCGGTCGGGGTCGGTTTCGGCCTTCAGTCGATCATCCAGAATTTCGTGTCGGGCGTGATCCTGTTGATCGAGAGGCCGGTCAAGCCGGGCGACTGGGTTTCGGTATCGGGCGCGGAAGGCACCATCCGCAGGATCCGTGTGCGCGCCACCGAATTGGCCACCGCCGACGGAGGCATCGCGATTGTGCCCAATTCCTCCTTCATCTCCTCCAATGTCGCCAATCGCGCCGATACGCTGATGTCCAGCCGTCTCGACCTGACGCTGACGGTTTCGGGAGGCCAGAGCGTGGCTGCGGCGCGCGATGTGGTGCTTGAACTGGTCAGGGGCTTCATGTCCCTGCGCGATCAGCCCGCGCCGCAGATCTATCTCAA
Source organism: Novosphingobium sp. SG707 (assembly GCF_012275515.1). Taxonomy (GTDB): domain Bacteria; phylum Pseudomonadota; class Alphaproteobacteria; order Sphingomonadales; family Sphingomonadaceae; genus Novosphingobium. The sequence continues at coordinate 133,486 of NZ_JAAZQL010000007.1, read as the reverse complement.
GACTTTGGGCGAGGCGGAATGGGTTTTTGATCTGGTCGCCTATGCGAAGCCGGGCATGAGCGTGGCGCAAACCCGCAGCGATCTCCTCTTCTGGCTGGCGGGGCAGCAGCAGGGCAGGGATATCAGGATAAGGTCGAGCTAGAGCGCGATCGCGCCATTGCGGCGCGCCTGCGCGCCATGGCGTGCAGAATGCGCGGCCGCTGACAGGCAAGGATACCGTAATGCTACGGTATCGTGTAGGGTAAGCGGGATTTAACCTTGCAGCTAAGTGCAAATCAGTATGCCCGAGCGATCCGGGCGTGAAACGAGCAGCATCGTGTTCAAAAACCGCGTGGCTTATATCGTAGATAGTGATGCGTCCTATCGGCGAAGGTTCGCTCTGGCTTTGCGGCATCAGGGATTGGAAACGCGCGCCTTTTCCGGCGGCGGGGATCTGATCGAGGAGGCATCCTATCTTCCGGCCGGCTGCGTCCTGCTGGCCGTGCGCGCGGGTGAGGGCGACGGGCTGGAGACGATCCGCGCTCTTCTGGCGCAAAGGTCCGACATGCCGGTCATTGTGATGCGCGTCGATCCCACCATCCGCGAGGCTGTGCAGGCCTTGCGGGCGGGGGCGGTCGATTGCCTCGCCATTCCCTGTCCCATGGCCAAGGTCCGTCTGGCTCTGGATTATGCCTATGAAATCCTTCCGGCCAAGGTTGCCCATCAGCAGTTCATCGGCGAAGCGGCCGCCCTGCGCGCCCATCTGACTCCCAGAGAGGAGGATGTGCTCAAAAGGATCGTGGCGGGCATGACCAATCGACAAATCGCCCATGATCTGGAGATCGGCGTGCGGACCGTGGAAATGCATCGCGGCAATATCATGCAGAAATTGCGCATGGATAATCTTGTCGCCCTGATCCGCTTTGCCACGCTGGCGGGGATTGCCGGTTCCGATGAAGATGCTGCATGAAGAGAGGATTGTTCATCCCATGACACAACTGCCTCTGCAAGGCACCGGGCTGGCCGGGTGGCTTTATGCCAGTCGTTGCGCTTTGCCCTCGGCATGGGCGCAACGGGCCGTGGATGACATTGTGGCCAAATCGGTCCCGCGCAATGCGGCGCTGGATGTGACGGGGGCTTTGCTTTTCACCGGCGCCCGCTTCGTCCAGTTTCTGGAGGGGCCCGCCGAGAGCATAGTGGCCATCCGCCAGAATATTCTGGCCGACAGGCGGCATCATGACATTGTGACATTCCTGAGCGGCGGCCGGGCCGAAAGGGTTTTCAGCAACTGGTCGCTGGCCTATGCCGGGCCTTCGCTGTTCGTGGCCGACAAGGTGGAAAACCTCTTCCATATCGGCATCCGGCACACGGCGGAGATCATCGACCTGCTGGAACAGTTTGTCATTATTTCCGAGGCCAACAAGCCCTGATCGGGGGCCATGTGCGGGGCCATGTGCTCGCTCATGCCTGTCAGGGCTCGTCGTGCTCCCAATGGTTCTCCCTGCGGAGCTGGCGCGTGTAGAGGTCGCGATAATATTGCGCCCGCGTTGCGCGCAGCCCGCTCAGGCCATTGCGATGAACAGCGCGTTGCCAACCGGCAAATTCCTCCAGCGAGAGGGAATAGCGGCGGCACGCCTCCTCAACCGTCAACAGACCGCCATTGACCGCCGCCACAACCTCGGCCTTGCGGCGGGGCACCCAGCGGCGGGTATCGGGCGAGGGCAGGGTTTCGAGAGTGAGCGGTTCGCCCAGCGGACCCAGCACCGTGCCCGGACGGATTTTCTGATTTTCGACCATGCGGCACCTCCGGGGATATTCTGCAGTCGCAATGCTTCATTCATGCCTAAGCCGGGCATTCGGCATATACGGTATACCACCTAGTCGCCGTTTAGTGCCTGAACGGCGGCGCAGCGTGCCACCAAGCGTTGCGATTTTGCGCCGGACAGTTGCCGCATCGGTGGGGGCCGGAGTCGATTGTTCGCTGGCGATGGCTTTATGTTTTGGGATTTGCTGATTGAGATGGCGGCCGACATTGGGGCGTCTTTCATGATATTTATTGTATTTCAACGTATTATATAAAAATCTCTATCTGCAGATCTTTGATAAAAAGTACCTTGCTACTAAAAAATAAAATTAGTAGCCTGCGTCCAACGAATCCAGAAAAACATAAAGGAAGAGGTATGAGGAAGGCGAAAGGCGGCCTGCCCTGCGGCAGGATCGTGTCGGCCTTGGCTTTGGCCTGGGCGTCGAACGCGGCACATGCACAACAGGCGGCCCCCAATCCGCCCGAGGCGGCGGAACCGGCCCAACCCATCGTCGTCACCGGCTCGCGCATCGCCACCGGATTTGATGCGCCAACGCCGGTTTCGGTGCTGAATACCCAACGCATGGCCGAGCGCGGCGCGGCCAATATCGGCGACGCGCTCAACGAATTGCCCGCCTTCCGTTCTACCCAGACGCCTGCCTCGACCGGCCTGTCGGCGGCGGCGGGCTATATTGGCGGGCGCATTCTCGATCTGCGCGGCCTTGGCTCGGTGCGCACGCTCACGCTGGTCGATGGCAAGCGCTTTGTGCCCTCCACCACGCAGGCGACGGTCGATACCAACATGATCCCCTCGATCCTGCTGCAAAGGGCCGAAGTGGTCACCGGCGGGGCTTCGGCGGTCTATGGGTCGGATGCGGTGTCGGGCGTGGTCAATCTGCTGATCGACAAGAAGCTGACCGGTTATCGCATGAATATGCAGGCTGGGATTTCCAAATATGGCGACAATCGCACCACCCAGATCGGCGGTGCGGGCGGGTGGAATTTGGGCAGCAACGCGCATCTGGTCATCGGCGGCGAATATGAAAAGAACACCGGCGTCGAGGCCTGTCGGGTGCGCGACTGGTGCGCCAACGGCCTGATCAACTGGGGCCGCAATCCGGGCATTTCGAACATGCCCGCCAACAATATCCTGTCCAACGTCCACCCCTGGACGGCCTCGTACAATGGCGTCACCACGCCGCCGTCCTCGGCCTATACCGGCAATCTGCTGCCCACCTTGCGCGCCATCGACGGCATCACCTTCAACCGCGACGGCACACCGCGTCGCTTTCAGTTCGGCTCGATGGCCAATTCGCTCTATCAGGTGGGCGGCGAAAGCGACGGGCCGGGACAGAATGTCTATTTCGACTTTCCCATCGTTTCGCCCACCACGCGCTATAATGCGATGGCGCATCTGAGCTGGGATGTGACCCCGGCGCTGACGGTGGAATGGACCGCCAATTACGGCCATGGCGAGGGCTATCACCGGGCAGTCGCCTATCGCAATACAGCGCTCACGATCCGTTCGGACAACCCCTTCCTGCCGCGATCAAGCGATCCGACGCTGGATATTCCCACCATCCTTGCCAACAGCGGACTGCCCAGCTTTACGCTGGGCAAGGGGTTTGACGATATCGGGCCGGGACAATTGCGCGTGCGCAACGATGTCATTCGCTCGGTGCTTCAGGCATCCTATCAACTGGGCGGCGGATGGAAGGCGGATGCCTATTACCAGTTCGGCCGCAACAGTTTCCGCAGCGATCTGACCGGGGGCACCGTCACCTCGCGCCTGCTCAAGGCGATTGATGCGGTTTCGGTGAACGGCACGCCCACCTGCCGCGTCAATGCCGATGCCGGCACCGCCAATGACGATCCGGCCTGCGTCGCGCTCAACCCCTTTGGCTATGCCAACGGGCCCAATTTTGCCGCCGCCCGCGCCTATGTCACCGCCAACGGCTATCAGACCAACATCACCACCGAGCATGTCGTGGCGGCCAATATCACCGGCTCGCCGTTTCAATTGCCGGGCGGGCCGCTGGGCGTGGCCTTTGGCGCGGAATATCGCCATGACAGCGTGAGGGGCAGCACCGATGCGCTCTCGCAGGCCAATCAGTTTTTCTCCGGAGGCGGCTCGCTCATTTCGGGCCGGATCGGGGTGCTCGAAGGCTATGGCGAACTGGAGGCGCCGGTCCTGCGCGATCTGCCCTTCATCCATGAGCTGAGCTTTAACGGGGCGGTGCGCCGCACGCAGTACAACCGGTCGAGCGATTTCTTCGCCTCCAGTTCACTGGGCGTGACAACATGGAAAGTGGGGGGCGTCTGGGCGCCGCTCGATTTCCTCCGTTTCCGCATCACCAAATCGCGCGACATCCGTGCGCCCAATGTCTCCGAACTCTTCGGCCCGACCACGCAAAGTCAGGGTATTTTGACCGACCCGGCGCGCGGCGGCGTACAGACCGTGGCGCCGATCACCTCCGGATCAAACCCCAGACTCCAGCCTGAAAAGGCCGATACGTTTACCGTGGGCATGGTGGTCCAGCCCAAGACTGGTTTTGCGCGCCGGTTCCGCGCCTCGGTCGATTATTACAATATCCAGATCAAGGATGCTATCAGCACGCTGGGCCAACAGAACATCGTTACCCGCTGCTATCAGGGCGATCCGCTCAGTTGCTCGCTGGTGACGCGCGACGCCTCGGGCATCATCACCAATATCACCGACACGCAGCAGAATGTGAACCGGCTGATCGTGCGCGGCATCGATATCGAGGCATCCTATCGCCAGCCATTGGGCCGCGACAATGCATTGAGCGCGCGCCTGCTGGCCAGCAATGTGATGAACCTGATCACCGTCGATGCCATCGGCCCGACCGAACGCGCGGGCCAGACGGGCCTGCGCGCGGGCACGCCGCCGGGCATTCCCGACTGGACGCTTGATGGTATGCTCACCCTCGATCTGGGTGAGCGGATGAGCTTTTCCACCCATGTGCGCTGGATCAACGCAGGCTTTTACAACTCCGCCTTCGTCGGCCCGGATCAAAGCGGCTATTCGATCGCCTCGGCCACCAGTTCGAACACCAACAGCGTGCCCTCGCGCACCTATGTCGATCTGATGGCCACCTTCAAGGTGAAGGCTGGGGAAGGGCGCAAGTTCGACTTCTATGTCGGCGTCGACAATGTTTTCGACGTCGATCCGCCCAATTTCCCCGGCGCCAACGGTTCGGGCAACAACATCCTGTTCAACCCGGTCGGCCAGTATTTCAAGGCCGGCGTGCGGGCCAGTTTCTGATCCTTTTCCTCCTTCCATCAACGGATATTGCTCATGCTTGATCGCCCCTTCGACCCGGAAACCCGTATCGTATCGCGCCGCGACGCGCCCCCCGTCATCGAGCAGGAATGCGACATCTGCGTCGTGGGATCCGGCGCCTCGGGCATTTCGGCCGCCATTGAGGCGGCCCGCGCGGGCAACCGGGTCATTCTGGTCGATGGCCTGCCCACGCTGGGCGGTCAGGCGGTCAATTCGATCATCGGCATGTTCTGCGGCCTTTATGCGCCGGGGCTGAACGGGCGCCAACTCACCCATGGCATCGCCGATGAGATCATCGCCGAACTGACCGCGCAGGGCGATGCCCACATCATCCAGGGCGGAGTGATGAAGGTGGTCATGTATAATGAGGTGGCGCTGGGCCGCTGGGTGGAAAATGCGGTGATCAAGGCCGGTGTGCGCCCGCTGACCGGGGCGATCATCCGCAAGGTCAATCTGGACGGACGGCGGGTGCGTTCGATCGATGTGGCCACGCGCCACGGCGACGTGCGCATCACCGCCAATGGCTTCATCGACGCTTCTGGCGATGCGGCGCTGACATGGCAGGCCGGGTTCGATTGCCGCGTGCATGGCAATGGACAGATCTACGGCTCGCAGATGCTGATCGTTGAGGGGATCAATGATGCCCACAAACCCGATTGGGACACGATGGCCAAGCGCATTGCCGAGCGCGGCGAGCATTACGGCATGATGCGGCGCGACGGCTTTGCCGCGACTTTCCCCGGAACCGACATCGCCATGGTCAACATGACCCATATCGAAACTCCGCTCGACCCGTTCGAGGCCGCCGAAAAGCAGATCGACGGCAAGGAGCAGGCCGACCGCACGCTGGTCTTCCTGCGCCATGAATTCCCCGATGCTTTCGGCAAGGCGAAGGTGCGCGTCTATGGCCTGCCCGGGGTGCGCCAGACCCGATGGATCGTGGGCACGCATCATCTGACCACGCAGGAGGTGCGCGATGCGGTGCAGTTCGACGATGCCATCGCGCGCTGTTCGTGGCCGCTTGAACAGCATCACAACCGCGAGGGCTATGTCTGGGAGGTCTTCCCCGAGGATCATGTTCACACCATCCCGCTGGGTTCGCTGACGGTGGCGGGGGCGGATAATCTGCTGGCGGTGGGGCGGTGCATAGATGCCGATTCCGCCGCGCTTTCCTCGGTGCGGGTGATGGGGCCGTGCATGGCGATGGGGGCCGCGGCCGCCCATGCGCTGACCCTGGCCGGATCGGGCAGCGTGCATCAGATTGACATCGGGCAATTGCGCCGGAAAATCGCCGCAAACCTAGAGGGATAAGCGCCGCAAAGGCCAACCCAGCCGCGAGAGGAAACCCCTGTGAGTCAGGCACCCAGAACCATCGATGTTGCCCGGATAATCGACCAGCGCGGCCTTGGCCCGTTCCATTATCGGCTGATCGTCCTGTCATGGCTGATCACCGTTTTCGACGGGTTCGACATGATGATGATCAGCTTTACCGCGCCCTATATGCGCGATGAGCTGGGCCTGTCCAAGCCGATGCTGGGCAATGTGTTTTCTTCGGGCCTGTTCGGCATGATGGTGGGCGGGTTTGTGCTGGCCTATATCGGCGACCGCTATGGCCGCCGGTTGACGATCACGCTGGCCGCCATGGCTTTTGGCCTGCTGACGGCGGCAACGGCGATGGCGCACAGCTATGAGGCGTTGCTGCTGCTGCGCTTTCTCGATGGCTGCGCGATCGGCGGGATGCTGCCGCTCGCCTGGGCGCTCAATATTGAATATGTGCCCGTGCGCCTGCGCGCGACTGTCGTGACGGTCATCATGATGGGCTACAGTCTGGGCACGGCCATGGCGGGGCCGGTCACGGTCTGGCTGGCGCCCGGTTTCGGCTGGCGGGCGGTGTTCCTGTGCGGAGGGCTGGCCACGCTGGTGATTGCTGCGGGGTTGTTGGCATGGCTGCCTGAATCGGTGCGCTTTCTGGTGGCGCGCGGGGGTAATGCGCCGCTTCTGGCCGCCACGCTCAATCGCCTCGATCCGGCGCTGGAGGCGCGCATGCAGGACCGCTTCGTGCTGGGCGACGAGGCGCAGGCGCCGCGCCATTTCACCCTGCCGCAATTGTTCGAAGGCGATCTGCGCTGGATCACCCCGCTGCTCTGGCTCGGCTATATCGCCAGCACGCTGGCGGTCTATTTCAAGGCCAACTGGGGGCCCATCGTCTATGAGGATCTGCATTTCCCGCGCGCCACGGCGGCCTATGTCTCCTCCTTTTCGGGGCTGCTGGGGGCGGTCCTAGGGCTGGCGCTGATGCGCTATACCGACCGCAAGGGCGCGCTGGCGGTGGCCTTCTTTCCGGCTCTTGCTGCGCCCGCTTTGCTGCTGATCGGTCTGGCGCCGGTGGGGCGCGATACGTTCCTGATCCTCTCGGTGCTTTCGACCAGTCTGGTGGGCGGCGCGCATTTCGGCATCCTGTCCATCGCGGGCATCTATTACGCCACCGCGATCCGCGCCAATGGGGCGGGGTGGGCCACATCCATCGCCAAGATCGGCGGGATCGCGGGGCCGTTGATCGGCGGCTGGGTGCTCAGCTCGGGCCTGCCCATCGTCAAGAGTTTTGCCATTCTGGCTATCTGCCCCATCGTGCTGGCGCTCTGCGCGCTGGGCATTGCCGTCACGGTCCGGCGGCGCGGCGATGGCGCTCGTGCTCCCCTTCCTGTTCCCGCTTCGTGAAAGGTCGTCCCATGCCCCATCCTGCCCCTCTGCGCAGTCTTGCCGCCAATTCCCCCGTCCGCCGTGCGCATTGGCTCGCGCTGGGGCTGAGCGAGGAGGACATGCTCAAGCCCAAGATTGCTGTGGTCAATTCCTCGTCCGAACTGGCGGTCTGCTTTGCCCATCTCGACGGCGTTGCGCGCGTGGTGAAGGAAGCGATCCGCGCGGCGGGCGGCGTGCCTTTCGAGGTGCGTACGACCGCGCCCTCCGATTTCATCACCGGCGCCGGGCGACAGGGCAGCTATATTCTGGCCGCGCGCGATCTGGTGACCAATGATATCGAGGCGCAGGTCGAGGCCGCGATGCTAGACGGCATGGTGTGCCTGACCAGTTGCGACAAGACGCCGCCGGGCCATCTGATGGCGGCGATGCGGCTGGATATTCCCACCCTGCTGGTCATCGGCGGCTATCAGGCCTCGGGCGAGATCGACGGCGATCCGGTCGATATCGAGGACCTGTTCTCGGGCGGCGTGGGCGAAAAGCTGGGCAAGCCGGGCAGACATCCGGTTGAGGAAGTGGCCAAACAAGCCATTCGCGGCCCCGGCGTCTGCGCGGGAATGGCCACGGCCAACACGATGCATTGCGTGGTCGAGGCGCTGGGCATGTGCATCGCCGGATCGGCCCCGGTACGCGCCAACAGCGGCAAGATGTTTGAAGCGGCCCGCGCGGCGGGCGCGCGCATCGTCGATATGGTGCATGAAGGGTTGACCCCGCGCCGGATCATGACGGCGGGCGCCTTTCGCAATGCGGCGGCGATGGTGCTGGCGGTGTCGGGCTCGATCAATGCGATCAAGCATCTTCAGGCCACTGCCGTCGAGGGCGAACTCGACATCGATCTTTTCGCGATCTGGGAGGAGATGGGCCGCAAGGTGCCTGTCCTGTCGGCTGTGCGCCCCAATGGGCCGGTGCGGATCGAAGGGTTTGAGGATGCGGGCGGCGCGCGTGCGATGCTCAAACAGCTTGAGAGCCTGCTCGACCGCGATGTGCTGGTCGCCTCGGGCCGGACAATGGGCGACGATCTGGGCGAGGCCGGGGTGGAGGATGCCGAGATCATCCGTCCGCTTGACCGGCCGATTTCGGACGGGCCTTCCATCGCCATTCTCAAGGGATCGCTGGCGCCCGAAAGCGCGGTGGTGAAACTGGGCATCCGCGATGGTTCGCGGCCCGAAGCCTTCACCGGCAAGGCCCGCGTGTTCGAGGATACGGCCAGCGCGATGAAGGCCATTGCCGATGGCCAATTGCGCAAGGGCGACGTGCTGGTCCTACGCGGACAGGGCCTTAAGGGCGGCCCGGCGATGGGCGGCGGAGCCTCGCTGGTGCTGTTCGCGATTGATGCGGCGGGGCTGGCCAAGGACGTCGCTTTTGTCACCGACGGGCAATTGTCGGGCCTGTGCCTGAAAGGGCTGACCATTGCGGAGGTGGCGCCCGAGGCGGCGGTGGGCGGCCCCATCGGGCGGTTGCGCGATGGCGATCCCATCGAGATCGACGTGGCGGCGCGGCGGATGGATGTGATGATCCCCGCCGAGGAACTGGCCCGGCGTCCGGGGCCGGGCAATGCCTTTGCCGTGCCCGCCTCGGGTTGGCTGGGGGTCTATCGCCGCGACGTTCAGCCGATGTCGACCGGCGCCGTGCTGATCGATCTGGATTGAAGCGGCGATGGTGAAGCCTTCTCCCGCACGGCCTGCCGGCTATACTTCCGATCCGGCCTCGGGCATGGATCGGGACATGACAGACGAGCAGAACGGCGACGGGAACCACGCGGATCAGCATAAGGGCGAGGAGGTGCAGAGCGGGCGCAGCGCGCGCAAACGCGGCCCCAAGGCGGCCCCGCCCAAGGTTGCCCCGCCCAAGCCGGTGCGCCTCACCAGCTTTTCGCCCGATGATGCGGACCGGCACCTGATGAACTATCGCCGGTCGAGCGGGGATCAGTCGAGCGACCGGCATTTCCGCATCACCCGCTCGCTGGTGGTGGCCGCGCGGCTGTGGCGCAAGGTGGCCAATGAGCGGATCAAGCCGCTCAACCAGACGATGGCGCGGTGGGAGACGCTGTTTCATGTCGCCTATTCCGGCGCCGACCTGACGCAGAGCGAGCTGGCCCGCATGATCAATGTCGAGGGGCCGACGATGGTGCGGATGCTCGATTCCCTGGCGCGCGACGGCCTGATCGACCGTGAACAGAGCGCGCAGGACCGCCGCGTGACGGTCAACCGGATCACGCCTGCGGGCGAGAAGGCCATCCAGGAGATCATGGCGATCACCAATGATCTGCGCGGCGAGATACTGGAAGACATCGAACCCGAGAGGCTGGCCGTGACCTATGAGGTGCTGAGTCAGATCCTCAAGCGGCTGGGCCAGATGCGCTAGGGGCGGGCGATCCGGCCCCCGGCGCGATACTATGGAAATTACAGGAGGATGCGCTGTGGTGAAATTGACAGGCCGGGAAGAAGCCATGCTGGCGGGCGAAGAAGGCGCGGCGGTGCAGAAGGCGATGGAATTGCTGATCCGTTATGCCGACGCGCTGGGCGCGGAGGATTTTGTCGAGACCAATAATGTTGCCGGTGTGCCCGGTTCCGCGCCGCCGTGGATCAAGCAATATTACGCGGCCGATGGCGGCGATTACCGGGCGGTCTTTTCGCGCTTTGACCTTGATGCCGATGAAGTGGTCGATATTCCGCGCATGAACGCCTTCAGTTGCCATCTGCAAGGGGGCATGGACCCGATGCTGTGGCGCGAACAGGGGATGAGCGAGGCCGCCTTCGACAATTTCCGCTCCGACGAGCAGCAGGTGGCCGAGCATGGCATCCAGTTGCTCAAGACCTGCACGCCCTATCTGGCGGGCAATGTGCCGGTGATGGGTGAACATTGCGCATGGATGGAATCGAGCGCGGTGATCTTCTGCAATTCGGTGATCGGCGGGCGCACCAATTGCGAGGGCCGCGAATCCACCAGCGCGGCCATGTTGGCGCGGCGCATTCCCAACTGGGGCTTTCACCGCGACGAATATCGCAAGGGACAGCACAGCGTGAATGTCGCCGTACCGGTCGATGATGTGTTTGAATGGGGTATGCTGGGCTATTTCGTGGGTGGGGAGGTGCAGGACACGATACCCGTGATCGAGGGCGCCATCGCCGCGCCATCGCTGATCCGGCACAAGCATTTCGGTGCGGCGGCGGCCTCGTCGGGCGGGGTGGAAATGTATCACATGGTCGGGATCACCCCCGAGGCGCCCGGCGTGGAGGCGGCCTTTGGCGGCGCGCGGCGGGGCGAGACATTCCGCTATGACGCGGCTGCGCGCAGGCGCACCTATGAAACGCTCAACAGCGTGGGCCAATGCGAGGATGTCGATTATGTCATGCTGGGCTGTCCGCATTATTCTATCGAACAGATCGCCCACGCTGCCAGCCTGATCGAGGGGCGCAAGGTTCACAGCAACAGCGCCTTGTGGATATTCACCAGCCGTTCGGTCAAGGCGCTGGCCGATGCCAATGGCCATACCGAAACCCTGCGCAAGGCCGGGGCTTTGCTGATGACCGACACCTGTTCCGCGATCTCTCAGGCCGTGCCCGAAGGCACCCGCGTGGCCGCACTCGACAGCGCCAAACAGGTGCATTACCTGCCCGCGATGATGGGGATAGAGGGCTGGTACGGCACGACCGCCGATTGCATCGACGCGGCCTGCAGCGGCAAATGGCGCGGGAGGCTGGCATGAGCGGGGCGGCCATGGCGCAGGCGAGGGGCCAGACCCCCGATTACATCATCCGCGGCCGCTGCGTCGTGCCCGGCTGCGTCGAGGGCGAGGCGCTGGTGACGCGCGACACGATCTCGGGCTGGGGCGGGGTCAGCCCGATGACCGGCAAGATCATCGAGAGCAGGCACGAATTGAACGGCGTCAGCTTCGCGGGCAAGGTGCTGGTGTTTCCCGGCGCCAAGGGTTCCTCGGGCTGGTCCAGCATATTCCACATGACGCGCCTTGCCGGAACCGCGCCGCTGGCGCTGCTGTTCAATGTGATGACCACCAAGGCGGCGCTGGGCGCGGTTGTGCTGCGGGTTCCCACGCTCACCGATTTCGACCGCGATCCGCTCGAGATCATCCGCAGCGGTGATCTGCTGCGCGTTGATGCGACGCAGGGGCAGATCAGCGGGTGGCGCCCGATGGCGTGATCTTGCGTTTTCGCGCCAGAAAGAAGCGGAGCATTTCGCGCGACGCATCCGGCCCGGCGGGGTCCGTATAGGAACCCGCCGCATGGCCGCCCGACCATCCATGGCCGCTGCCGTGAATGGTCCAGACTTCGAGCAGGACATCTCCGGCGGCGGATTTGTAAACCTTGCGGGTGAAATCGCGCCCTTTGGCCGATTGGCCGGAAAAGCTTTGGGAGACGAGCGGACCGGGGCGCGAATTTTCCAGATTGGCAAGGAATTCAGCCGCATTCGAAGGATGGACCACGCGGTCGCGGTCGCCCTGAAAAACGATCATGGGCAAGGGGCGGCGCATTTTGGCCGCCGGTCTTGGTGTGGCCTGACCGCGCATGGCCGACATGGCCGAGCCCAGCGAATGGGCCTGACCCAGCGCCACGCCCGAATGAATGCCCACCGCCACGAAAATATCCGGATAGGCCGAGCCCATGATGGCCGCCGCCCCGGCCCCCGCCGAAAGCCCCGCGACATAGACGCGCGACGGGTTGGCGCGGGCCAGCGCGACGGCATGGCGGGTCAATCCCGCGATCAGCGCCGGCTCTCCGCGTCCGCGCAACTGATGCTGCGGATCGTGCCAGTTCCAGCATCGCGCAAGGTTCGCGCCCTGGTTCTGTTGCGGATAGAGCACGAGGAAACCCAGTTGATCGGCCAGACGGTTCATATGGGTACCCAATGCGAAGTCGGCGGCAGTCTGGCCGCATCCGTGCAGCATCACCACCAGCGGCATGCGGCGGCGCGGCGAGCCCACCGGCGTGTAAAGCCGATAGGCGAGCGCGCCATGCCGGTTTTGAAACTCGCCGCTGATGAAACTACCCGGGGCGGGGCGGGGCAAATTCGATCGGGTACGCGGCGCAGGTTTTTTGGCCCTGGCTGGCGCGAGGCTGGCTGGCGCGAGGCTTAAAAGCGCTTGCTGGACCTTTGCGGCGGCGGCCAGCGGGCGGGCCTTGCGCGCCAGACGCGAGGCCTTGGCAAGGGTCTTGAGGAAATTCGTCATGATCTTTGCGCAGCGCCGGGCGAATGTGTGTCCACTAGGACAGCTGCGGATCGTCCTCCGGCTGGGCATGATGGTCGCCGCCCGCCAGCGCTTTGGTAAAACATTCCTGCCACCAGCGGACGTCCTCGTGGCGGATGCTGTCCATCATCGAATGCCAGCGGTCCTTGCGCTCCTGCAGATCCATTTGCAGCGCCCGGTCGATGGCCTCGGCCAATTCGTCGGGACTGTGGGGATTGACGATCAGCGCATCGGTCAATTGGCGCGCAGCCCCCGCGAATTGCGACAGGATGAGGACGCCGGGATCTTCCGGATCCTGCGCCGCCACATATTCCTTGGCCACCAGATTCATTCCGTCGCACAGGGGCGTCACCAAACCGATGCGCGAGGCCCGGTAAATGCCCGCCAGCGCATCGCGCGGATAGCCTTTGTTGATATAGCGCAGCGGCACCCATTCGGCATCGGCGAATTCGCCGTTGATACGCCCCGAGAGGCTGTCGAGCGTGGCGCGTATCTGCTGATATGTGCGCACCTGTTCGCGCGAGGGCGGGGCGATCTGGAGCAGGAAGAGCTGTCCATGCAGATCCGGGCGCGAGGCGAGCAGGCGCTCATAGCCCAGAAAGCGTTCGGGCAGGCCCTTGGAATAATCGAGCCGGTCGACGCCCACGATCATCGTGCGCCCATTCGCGCTGCGCCCCATGCGTTCGCAGAATTCGCGCGCGGTCTGACCATTGGCGGCCTCGTGAAATTCGGCAAAATCAATGCCGATCGGGCATACCACAATCCGAGAGCGACGCTCGCCAAGGGTGATGGTGCCGTCCTGGTCGATCGTGGCGTCGGTATGGGTCTGAACATATCTGACGAAGGATTCGCGCCAATGTTCCGATTGGAAACCGATGACGTCGTAATCCAGCATCGCATCGAACAATTCGCCATGCCCGGGCAGCGATTCCAGCAGCCGCGCGGGGGGCCAGGGGATATGCAGGAAAAAGCCGATGCGGTTTTTCACGCCCCGCGTCCGCAGGTTTCGCCCCAGCAGCATGAGGTGATAATCATGCACCCAGATCAGATCGCTGTCCTCGATCAGCGGCGCCACGGTTTCGGCCAGACGGTCATTGACCCTTTCATAGCCCCCCGCAAAGCCGCGCTCGAATTCGGCCAGATCGAGCCGGTTGTGAAACAGCGGCCAAAGGGTGCAGTTGGCATAGCCGTTGTAATATTCCTCAACGTCCTGCGCCTCCAGATCGACGGTGGCGGTGGTCACGCCATAGCTGCGCTGGAAATTGATGTGGCCGGTAAAGGCCTCGGTTTCCTCGCCCGACCAGCCGAACCAGATACCGCTGCTTTCCCGCAGCGCCGCCGACAGCGCGACGGCCAGGCCGCCCTGATTGCCGGGGCCATCGCCGGTTGGCGGCGACACTCGGTTTGAGATGACGATCAGGCGGTTCACCTGACCGCGCTCCATGGTTTGCTGAGCAGCGTCGCGCAGTTGATCAGGCCGACGAGTGAGTAGGTTTGCGGATAATTGCCCCATAGTTCCCCCGTGTGTGGATTGGTGTCTTCCGACAGCAGACCCGCCGGGGTCCGGCGGGCCAGCATTTCCTCGAAAAGGTTTCGCGCATCGCTATGGCGACCAGTGGCGTGAAGCGCCTCGATCAGCCAGAAGGTGCAGATGTTGAAAGCGCTGTGCGGCAGGCCGAAATCGTCCTCATCGGCATAGCGCAGCATGTGCGATCCCCGGCGCAGCCCGTGTTCGACCGCGCGCAGCGTGCCCAGAAAGCGCGGATCGTCGGGCGCGAGAAAGCGCAGGTCGAGCAACTGAATCAGGCTGGCGTCGAGCAGATCGGCGTCGAAGGTGGCCGACATTCTTTGGGTATCCGGGCGCCATGCCGCATCGACGATAACCCGGCCCATGCGATCCGCTCGCTCCTGCCATAAGGTCTGGCGGTCATGCAGGCCCAGATGATGCGCCGCCTTGGCCAAGCGGTCGCAGGCCGCCCAGCACATGGCCGCCGAATAGGTGTGGACATGAAACCGGCCGCGCAATTCCCAAAGGCCGGAATCGGCCTGATCGTAGGAAAGCCACGCCCTTTCGCCCACCCGTTCAAGCGCGCGAAAATCTTCCTCGCCCGCCATGCGATACAGCCTCTGGTCGAAGAATGCCTGAACGTTGGACAGGACGATCTGGCCATAGGCATCATGCTGCATCTGGGCATAGGCCTGATTGCCCACGCGCACCGGCCCCATGCCGCGATAGCCCGCCAGCCCGACCTCGATCCTTTCCTCCAGCCGCGCCTCGCCGCCCACGCCATAGAGCGGCTGGATATGGCCTGATCGGGCATTGTCGACGATGTTGCGCAGATATTCGAGGTAGGATTCCAGCACATCGAGCGCGCCCAGCCGGTTGAGCGCCTGTGTGGTGTAATAGGCGTCGCGGATCCAGCAGAAGCGATAGTCCCAATTGCGCCCCGACCCGGCATGTTCGGGGATCGAGGTGGTGAGCGCGGCCACAATCGCGCCCGTTTCCTCATGCTGGCACAGTTTGAGCGTGATGGCCGAGCGGATCACCGCATCCTGCCACTCGAGTGGGATGGCCAGACCGCGCACCCAATGCCGCCATTCGCGGACGGTCAGATCGAGCATTTCCTCGACTGTGGTGGCGATATTGCCCTCAAAACCTTCATCGGGGCCAAGGAAGAAATGCAGCGGACGTTCGAGCCGGAACACCTGCTCGTCCTCGATCCACCCGATCGGCGCCGAGGTGGAAAGGCGCAGCGTCATATGGCCCAGCATATAGCGGATGTGGTTCGAGCCGCGTGTGCGCTCCACCTCTCGCCGGGCCCAGTCGCGCGTCGGACGCAGGCGTATGCGAATGCGCGGGCTGCCCGCCACGGGGCGCACAATCCGGGCATAGGCCACCGGCCGGTAAATCCGCCCATGCCGATGAAAGCGGGGGCAGAAATCGGTCACCACGATGGCATTGCCCGCTTCATCCTCATAGCGGGTTTCCAGCACGGGCGTGTTGCGCAGATAGCGCTGCGTGGTCTTGGTGCGGCCATCCAGATCAATGGCCCAGAAGCCATGCCCATCCGCCGCATGGCTGACGCCATCGTCGAGCAGGGCGCTGAAGGCGGGAGGGCCATCGACGCGGGGCAGGCACCCCCACAGGAAAGTGCCGTCGCGATCGATCAGCGCCGAGATCTGGCAATTACCGATGGGCCAGAGGTCAAGCGTCGCACTCATGCGGCCGGCCTTGCCAGCCAGGCCAGCACGGCGGCCGGACCGGCCAGGTTGAATTGCGCGTTGGTCGCCCGCGCCGGGCCGACCAGAACCGAAAGGCCGCCAAGCGCGTTGACTGCTGAAAAGGCGGATTCATCGGTCAGGTCATCGCCCAGATAGACCGGCGTTCCCCCCACCATCGGCGCGCATCCCATCAGGTTGCGCACCGCCGTGCCCTTGTCGCCGCCGCCAAAGCGCAGCTCGACCACCATCTTGCCATTTTCCACCACAAGTCCGCTTTCCGTGGCCAGATGCTCGGCCAGTCGCTGTGCATAGGGCGCGCAGGTGGGATCGCCGCGATAGTGAAGCGCGACGCCATAAGTCTTGATCTCGACCAGCGTGCCAGGATGGCCAAAGGCGAAATCGTCGAACTTGCGCGCGGCATGTTCCAGTTCCTCGACCGGGCGGGGGGGATGGACCAGCTGGTCCTCCCAGCGGTATTCACAACCATGGCTGCCCGAGATGGCCAGCCCATGCATCGAGCGGCCGAACAGCGTGTCGATCTGGGCAATGGAGCGCCCGCTGACCAGAGCGAGGCGACCGTGAAGGCGGGCCGCCATGGCGAAAAGCAGATCCGCCAGTCCACGCGGAACAGCCACTTCGTCGGGCCTGTCGGCAATTTCCACCAGCGTCCCGTCGAAATCAAGAAACAGGCTGGCACCCCCGGGCAAAGGCGGGGGCGGAGCCAGCAGATCGGCAATCGGGGCTGTCGGCATCACTGTCTCCAGAGCGGCTTTCTCCGATGCGCGGCGCGCAGATGGCGCCTTGCGATGGAGGGAAGGGGCGGTTGCAAAGGGAGGGGCAGGACATTCATCCGGGGGCGGTCCTGCCCGCAGGCCCAGCATTATCCGTGGACCATCCCTGTGGTCCGCCGCCGTCAGGCGCCCGGATGGGCAGACTGGATCGCGGCGTCCACTTCTTCCTTGGTCATGTTGATGGCCAGACCCTTGGTGCCCGCAAACAGCGAGGCCAGCGGAATCGTGACCTTGCCCTTGGTGGTGGTCACTACGACCTGCTGGCCGTTGGTGCTGGCCACGGTGCCGATCTGTTCAGCGTTCTTGTCATAGACAATATCGCCTACCAATGGCTTGACCGCCTGAGGGGCGGGCGCCTCGGCCGGCGCGGTTTCCTGCGACGGTTGCGCAGTCTGCGGGACGGTCTGGGCCAGCGCGCCATGGGGCATCGCGGCAACAAAGGCCGCAGCGATCGCATATTGGAAGATTTTCATCGTCGTTTCTCCGGTTATTGTCCCCCCGGATGGAAAGAACCTGTTGCCGGTATCCCCGGGGGGGCGGTGCCAAATGGCTCTGGCCTTGCCTTGGCGTCACGGGTGGATGACGAGGCGCGGGCCGGAGCGGCGGGGACATAATCTGAATTTCTTCAGATGGTTCATGGATGTAATGGTCGGCGGCGGTGAAAGGTTCCTTCGCAAATGCGGAAATTTGCGAGGCGGAACGATGACCTTTGCCGCTCATGCCCAATCATGCGTGCCGGGCGGCGCGTTCGCGCGCGCGGCGCGTGTCCCAGCCTTTGCGGGCCGCCGCGCTGCGCTGTTCGGGCGAACCCGATTTATGCGCCCGACCCCCGCGTGAGGAGGAAACATGCGTATCGGGCTTGCCCCGGCCGGAGCCCGACAGATTGCCTCCGCCGGTCTCCTTGTTCACCGTGGCCCAGCCGCGCGCTTCGGCCTCGTCATGGGGCACGCCGCGCTCTTCATAGCCTTCGGCAATATGGCGGGCCTGACGCTTCTGCTTGGCGGTATAGGCGCTTTTGTCTCCACGCGGCATATCGTGTCTCCTTTATGGCAGCAGGCTGACCTTGGGTTCACGGTCCCAGTGGCGCGCCGGGGCAAGCTCGGGGAATTCTTCGAGACTTGCGATGCCGTCATCGCGGGCGATGCCCCATTCCTCCAGCAGGCGGTTCGTGGCGGGACAGGCGCCAATGGTTTTGCAATGGGCATAGGCATCGGCAAACCAGGCATGAACCGTATGGTCCGACCGCAGATGATCGAGCGCATCGGGATGGATAATCGAGGCGACCGCATCGAACAGCGCCGACGGATTGCCCATCAACTGTCCATCGGCCTTGAGCATGCCGTCATCGACCGGAATCCCGCCCACCTTTTGCGCGACCAGCACGGCCTTGCCGCCCTTGCTCTCGATGGCGGCTTTCATTGCTTCGATGCCCTTCAGGCTAGACCCTTCGGCAAACAGGATGCCGATCTTGCGTCCCTCCATCGGCGGCTGGCCATGGTTCAGGATGGAAAGCGCGGGTGAGGGCTCCATCTCGACAATCGGGGCCGCCACATCGGCGGGCGGCGGCAATTCCATCGCCAGCCCGCCCGCCACGCGCCGCGCCAGATCCTCGTCCACCGCGCCCAGCAGGGTCAGCATCCGGTGGCGGACATGTTCCAGCCCCACCTTGGACAATTCGAACACAAAGGCATTGGCCAGATGGGCCTGTTCGACCGGGGTTTGCGAGCGATAGAACAGGCGGGCCTGCGAATAATGGTCGGCAAACAGGGCGGGGCGCACCCGCAGATGCTGTTCGCCATTGTTGGGCAACATGCCGCGCGCAAAGGTCGTAAAGCCGGTGGCCGGGCATTCGCGCGGGCCGGTGGGCTCGCCCGCTTCGTTCAGGCTGTTGGGCTCGTAATTGGCGCGGCCCTTGGGAATGTCCATCTGCATCATGCCGTCGCGTTGGAAATTGCGCATCGGGCATTTGGGCGCGTTGATCGGCAATTGGTGGAAATTGGCCGTGCCCAGCCGCGATTTCTGGGTGTCGAGATAAGAGAACAGCCGCCCCTGCAGCAGGGGGTCGGGGGTGAAATCGATGCCGGGCACGATGTTGGCGGGGCAGAATGCCGATTGTTCGGTTTCGGCAAAGAAATTGTCCGGATTGCGGTTGAGCGTCATGCGCCCGATGATCCGCACCGGCACCAGTTCTTCCGGGATCAGCTTGGTGGCGTCCAGCACATCGAAGGGCTGTTCATGGGCCCAGCTTTCCTCAAAAACCTGAATCCCCAGATCCCATGCCGGAAAGGCGCCGGTGTCGATAGCTTCATACAGGTCGCGGCGGTGATAGTCCGGGTCGGCCCCGGCGATCTTGACCGCCTCGTCCCATGTCGTCGATTGCAGACCCAGCACCGGTTTCCAATGAAACTTGACCAGCTTGGACGCGCCCTCGGCGTTGACGAAACGGAAGGTATGGATGCCGAAACCTTCCATGAAACGGGGAGAGCGCGGGATGGTCCGGTCGCTCATCTGCCAAAGCACCATATGGATGCTTTCGGGCATCAGGCTGATGAAATCCCAGAAGGTATCATGGGCGCTGGCGGCCTGGGGATAGCCCTTGTCGGCCTCCATTTTCACGGCATGGACAAGGTCGGGGAACTTCATCGCGTCCTGAATGAAGAAGACCGGGATGTTGTTGCCCACCAGATCCCAATTGCCTTCCTCGGTGTAGAATTTGACCGCAAAGCCGCGCACATCGCGCGGGGTGTCGACGCTGCCCGCGCCGCCCGCGACGGTTGAAAATCGCACAAATACCGGCGTTTGCTTGCCCACGGCGGCAAACAGGCCCGCGCTGGTCAGTTCGGGGATAGCCTGCGTGCATTCGAACACGCCATGGGCCGCCGATCCGCGCGCATGGACGATCCTTTCGGGGATGCGCTCATGGTCGAAATGAAAGATCTTTTCGCGCAGGACGAAATCTTCAAGCAGCGTGGGGCCGCGCGCGCCTGCCTTCAGGCTGTTTTGATTGTCGCTGATGCGCAGGCCCTGATTGGTGGTCAGATGGTTTTGCGCCGCCTCGTGTCGGGTTCCGTGCGGGCCGTTGACCGGCACCTGCTGATGGGTTTCGCCCGCATCGCCGGTGGTGCTTTCAAACGAGGGATCTGCGTTGGCCAACATTGCCTCCTGTTTTGTGCGACCTGACAGGAGGCTGGGCGCCCCCCATTCTCACCCTCTGCGGAAAGGAAATCGGGGGGCATTGTTCCGCGCCTTTTCCCGACATGTGCTTTTTGCGCGATGAAGTGCGCGGCATCTTGAACAGGTGTTTGGGAGCGGCGCGCAGATATCCGGCATTTTTGCTCAGAAAATCAGGCAGAACAGGGCGTTATGGGTAAGTACGCATTCTTTGGATTCCAAGAGATAAAAACTGCATAAATATTAAAAACACCTAATGTTTGTTTCTGAAATATTACGATGAATCGGTGCTGAGCGCCGGTGGACCGAAGGGCGCCGGGTGGTGCATCAATTCGCGTTGTTTTATTATTTTCTCCTTTGGATCGCGATGCAATCCGAGCGGTGGGCATGCAGCAATTCCGTGCATGGCCGTTTCCGTCATCAAGGAACAGTTTATGAGCGATCCCCGGCCCGTAACGATCATCATGATCGAGGATGATTTCGGCCATGCCCTGTTGATCGAAAAGAGCATCCGGCGGGCAGGGATCGCCAACAACATCGCCCATTTCGACAATGGCGGCGCGGCGCTCGAATATCTGGGCGATGGTTCGGCCTTGCGCGATCAGGGCGGGGCGGCGCTCATCCTGCTCGACCTCAATCTGTCCGATATGAATGGCGTGGAGATTTTGAAGCGGATCAGGGAAACGCCTTTGTTGAGCCCGGTGCCGGTGATCATTCTGACCACCACGGATGACGCGCAGGAGGTCGAGCGGTGCTATGATCTGGGTTGCAACGTCTATATCACCAAGCCGATGAATTACGATAGTTTTTCCGAAGCCATCCGCCAGTTGGGGCTGTTCATCTCGGTTATGCAGATACCTGAGATACAGGGCTGAACGACACACGCGTGATCAGGGGCCTTCGGCGGCGCGGGTGAAAGCGCCGCCGAAGGAACTGTGTTCTGGTGGCTCCGGTGGGGGGAAGGTCAAGCCATCAGTCACAGTTTCTCTGAAACATTCAAAACTGGGATCGCCCCAAGACCCTCGTTCAGGCGGCCCATGCCAGATGGCGGGAAAGCCGCGCCAGATTGGGGCGCACGATGGTCTTGAATCTGGCGAAGAAGGCGTCGACCACTTCGCCTTCCACCACGAAATTGCGCCGCGAACCGGGCAGCAGCCCCTTTTCCAGCGCGGCCGAAAGGGCCGCACGGGCGCGTGAGATCCGACTCTTTACCGTGCCGATGGTCACGCCGCAGCCTTGCGCGATTTCCTCATAGCTGACCGAACCGATGGCCATCAGAATGAGCATTTCGCGCTGGGCAAGGGGCAGCGTTTCGATGGCGCGCAGCACGTCGATGGTTTCAAGGCGGGTTTCCTGATCGCCCTCCCGGCCCAGAATCTGCTCGGCCGCCGCCTCGTCATAATCGCCGACAATGCGCTGACGGCGCAGTTGTCCGAAATAATGGTGGCGCAGGATGGTGAAGGTCCATGCCCGAAAACTGGTTCCCGCAATGTAATGGTCCCGGGCGGCCCAGGCTTTCATCACCGTTTCCTGCGCCAGATCATCGACATTGTCCCGGTTGCTGCACAAACTTCGGGCAAAGGCGCGCAAAGAAGGCATGGCCGCAACAAGCTCCTTGCGGAATTCGGCTTCGGGAAGCGCTGAACCACATATATCAGCCTTCTCGAATTTGTTTCGCTTGGCCATGTTTTTCCCCGACAAAGGTATTTTTCCGGAAAATCTATGGGAGAAAGATCCGGGCTTTGCCTAAGTTCCTGCTTAAATATACTATCAGCGTTGAGTAGGGTTAGATTTGGGATGATTTGAAAATTTAATTTTCAAATTTCAATTTAAAAACAGGAAGTATTATAGAATGAATTGGTAATATTGGAAATTATCTCAATTTCATCAGGAATTTTACTGGGGCCAAATGAACGGCTTGCCTGCTCCCGCCATGGTTGTCAGTGATCGCGTTTTTGCAACGGGTCGCCTTGGTCCCGGCCATGGGCGGGGGAACATCTTTGCTTGCTCGGTCTTTGTCCGGCGTCTTTGCCGCTGTCAGGAGGATGTCATGGCCCAAACCGATCCGCGCTCGCCCCCCGATTTCAAACCGCGCAAGCGGCCCAAAAACCGCGAGGTGGAAAATGAGATGATGGGCTGGGTCAAGTCTTCGGGCGAACCGCCGCACAGCGCAACCGAACCGCCCGCCGAAGAACAGGACACAGATGAGGCCGAGGACCTGAGGGAGCCGAAAGGCACCGGCGCCCACAACTCCGAATGATCCGCGCCATTTGCATCGGGCGTGTTGCCCCCCGCCGGCCGCCTGTTGGCCTGCGCATCATTCGCATCAGCAGGGCAAATACGATATGCTCCCCCACAATGATCGGTCGCGAAGGTTTGACGAGATGTCTTTCGACAAGGATCGGTTCTTTATGATGGCCCATGGCCGCACAACCTCTGCCGTTGCGGAGGCTCTGTCATGAGCGCAGCCGACCCATCGGTCCCCACAAGAATGGAAAGCGACAGCATGGGGTCCGTTGCCGTCCCTCGCGATGCCTATTGGGGCGCGCAGACGCAGCGCAGCCTGACCAACTTTGCCTTTCCGCCCACCGAGCGGATGCCGCTGCCCATTATCCATGCGCTGGGGATCGTCAAACTGGCGGCCTGCCGCGTCAATCGGCGCTATGGGCTGGACCCGGCCCTGGCCGATGCCATCGAGGCGGCCGCGCGCGAGGTGATCGAGGGCGCGCATGACGGTCAGTTTCCTCTGGCCATCTGGCAAACCGGGTCGGGCACGCAGACCAACATGAACGTCAACGAGGTGATCGCCGGGCGCGCCAACGAGATCCTGACCGGCGTGCGAGGCGGCAAGGCGCCCGTTCATCCCAACGATCACGTCAACCGCGCCCAATCCTCCAATGACAGCTTTCCCACCGCGCTGCATATCGCGATCCAGCGGGCGATGGTGCGCGAGTTCAGCCCCGCGCTGGGGCGGCTCTATGAAGACCTGATGACCAAGCGGGCGGCCTGGGCCGATGTGGTCAAGATCGGGCGGACGCATCTTCAGGACGCCGTGCCGCTGACGCTGGGGCAGGAGTTTTCCGGCTATGCCGCCCAGATCGCCCGCGCGCGCCAGGCCATCGCCCATGCCATGGACGGGGTTTGGGAACTGGCGCTGGGCGGCACGGCGGTGGGAACCGGGCTGAATGCTCCGGCAGGCTTTGGCCGGGCGGTGATCGAGGAAATCCGCCAATCGGTTGGTATGCCCTTTCGCCCGGCGCGCAACAGTTTCGAGGCGCTGGCCAGCCGCGATGTGCTGGTGGGCCTGCAGGGGGGGCTGGTGCAACTGGCGGTGGCTTTGACCAAGATGGCCAATGACATCCGCCTGATGGCATCGGGGCCGCGCGCGGGGCTGGGCGAATTGCTGCTGCCCGAAAACGAACCGGGCAGCTCGATCATGCCGGGCAAGGTTAATCCCACCCAATGCGAAATGATGGCCATGGTCTGCGCCCAGGTGGTCGGCAATGGCACGGCCACCACGGTGGGCGGAATGCAGGGGCATCTGGAGCTCAACACATTCATGCCGCAGATCGGGGCCAATGTGCTGCGTTCGGTCACGCTGCTGGGCTGTGCGATGGATGGGTTTGTCCAGCACGCTCTGGTCGGAATGCAGCCCGATCACACGCGGCTGGGCAGTCTGGTCGAACGTTCGCTGATGCTGGTGACGGCGCTGGTACCCCATCTGGGCTATGAAAAGGCGGCCGCGATTGCCAGAGACGCCCATAAGCGCGGCATCGGCCTGCGAGAGGCGGCGCTGGAGAGCGGCCATGTCGATGCGGCAACCTTCGACCGGATCGTCCGCCCGCAGGATATGGTGGGCAACCAGCCTGAAGGCTGATTGCCCACCCGTTCAGCCATTGATCACCGTCCCGCCGTTGGGATGCAGTACCTGCCCCGACATATAACTGGAATCCTCGCAGGCCAGGAACAGGAAGGCGGGCGCGACCTCATTGGGCTGTCCGGCGCGGCCCATCGGCGTGGACTCGCCGAAATGCTTGATCTTCTCTTTGTCCGCGCCACCAAAGGGATTGAGCGGGGTCCAGATCGGCCCCGGCGCCACGGCATTGACGCGAATGCCCTCCTTCACCAGATTTTCCGAAAGCGAGCGCGTGAAAGCCGTGATCGCTCCCTTGGTCGCGCTGTAATCCAGCAGGTTCTTGCTGCCGTGATAGCCGGTGATCGAGGTGGTGTTGATGATGGCGGCGCCTTGGCCCAGATGCGGGCGGGCGGCCTGAACCATATAGAACATGGCGAAAATATTGGTCTGAAAGGTGCGAAGCAACTGGCTTTCGGTGATATTGGTGATGTCGGTGTCGGGGTGCTGCTCGCCCGCATTGTTGACCAGAATGTCGATGCGGCCCAGATCGGCGATGATCTGGCGGACCAGCCCTTCGCAGACGGATTTGTCGCCGATATCGGCCCGGATGGTCAGTGCGCGACGCCCTTCGGCCTCGACGATGCGCCGGGTTTCTGCCGCATCCTCGTCCTCCATCAGATGGATGATGGCGATATCGGCCCCTTCGCGGGCAAAGAGCGCCGCCACGGCCCGGCCGATGCCGCTGTCGCCGCCGGTGATGACGGCCACCTTGCCCTGCAACCGGCCCGAGCCGGGATAGCGCGGCTGCCACTCCGGCTTGGGATTTAGCGCGTGCTCATTGCCGGGCAGGGCGTCTTCGTGGATCATGCTCTGGGTCTCAACCATGGTAATTCTCCTTTTGAGGGGAAATGGGGGGCAGAGAAGGATGTTCGGCGGCCCGAAGGTGGGCTGTCGTGCCTGCGCCTCAACCGGGCGAAATCAGCATCGCCAGCACCGCCGCCGCCATCGCGCCCGTGGTTATCCATCCCGCAATCCGCAGCGGGCGGGGGGCTACAAATGATCCCATGATGGCGGACCGCGACACGATATGCATCAGCCCGGCCAGCACAGGCACGGCCACGACCCCATTGATCACCGCGCTCCAGAACAGCGCCTTCATCGCATTGAGCCCCAGCCAGTCCATGGCCATGCCCAGCATCATGCCCAGCGTGATGATCAGATAGAAGGCGCGGGCGTGCTGCGGCATATCCTGAAGACTGGCCTTGCGCCCCGTGGCCTCGCAAATGGCATAGGCCGATGCGCCCGCCAGCACCGGGATCGCCAGCAGTCCCGTGCCGACGATGCCAAGGGCAAAGATCGCAAAGGCCAGATCCCCGGCCACCGGCTGAAGCGCGCGGGCGGCATCGGCGGCCGAATTGATGTCGGTCTTGCCCGCATTGTGCAGCGGGACCGCTGTGCCCAGCATGATGGCCAGTGCGATGATGTTCGACACCGCCATGCCGCTCCATGTGTCGATGCGGATCCGGGCAAAGGCGTCGGCGGCCTGACCGCGCGCGCGGCGCAGGGGCTGGCGCTCCTCGACCTGGCGGATCTCCTCCACCTCCTGCGATGCCTGCCAGAAGAAGAGGTAGGGGCTGATCGTGGTGCCCAGGATGGCGACAATGGCGGTGATGGCCGCAGGGCCGCTGATCCGGGGAACGACCAGATCATGCAGCGCCGCGCCCCAATCCACCCGCACGATAAACACCAGCGCGACATAGGCCAGCAAGGTCAGCGTCAGCCATTTCAGCAGCCGGGCATAGCGGTCATAAGGCACAAACAGTTGCAGCAGCAGCGAGAGCACCGCAAAACCTATGGTGAAGCCATGGCGCCCCCAGCCTGCAATCAGCGCGGCCGCTTCGCCCATGGCCGAGAGATCGGCGCCGATGTTGATCGTATTGGCGCAAAACAGCAGCACGAGGATCACGGCCATGATCCACCGGGGCAAAACCGCGCCCAGACTGTGCGCAAGGCCATGGCCCGTGACCCGGCCCACCCGCGCGCAGACCAGTTGAACCGACACCATCAGCGGATAGGTGAACAGCATGGTCCACAGCAGCGAGGTGCCGAATTGCGCGCCCGCGATGGCATAGGTGGCAATGCCGCTGGGATCATCATCGGCGGCGCCCGTTATCAATCCGGGGCCAAGCCGGTCGACCAGCCTGGATTTAGCCATGGTCGGTCATTGGCGATGGTTGCGCGTGATGCATCGGCATTCCCTTAAAAAGGGGGGAGAGCGGGCCATGCAAAGAAGGAAGCGGCTTTGGCAGCGCGCTTCCTTCCCTCATCGGCTCCTGCCCGTCAGGTTGTCACGCCGGGGGCGTCAGCCCCTTTGGCGTTTGGTTGCAGGCCGTTGGCCGCCATCAGGCATAGGTCAGGCCGTAATGCGAATAGACCCGCCAGTTGTAGTCATTGTCATAGGTGGGCGTGTCGTTCTCGCTGTAATGGGGCGCGTTTTCCAACTGCTCCCTGTCGATGTTCACGACATAGCCGCCCTGCGCCGGATCATAGGTCAGGATCTGCCAGGGCAGGGGGTAATAGTCGCTGCCCAGACCAAAAAGGCCGCCAAATTGGAGCACGGCATATTGGGCCTTGCCGGTGCGCTTGTTGACCATGAACCGGCTGATCGTGCCCAATCGCTCGCCTTCCAGATTGTAGACGATGGTGCCTTCGACCCGATCAGAGGAAATCAGATCGTGCGTTTCATAGCTGTCCGTGGTTTCGGGCATGGTGAATCTCCTGCGTGGTGTGAAACAAGCCAAGGCACCGCGGCGGTTGCCTGACATAATCGGAACAGGGGCGGACGCGGCTTGTTCCGCGCGCAGGCAGGCTTGATCCTAATCCAGGTTAGGATCTCGGCATGGATCATCTCGTCCTGCCGCACGTTAGTCAGACCATGTTTCTCTGCCGCAGCGGGGGTCGCAACGGGGCCGCCAAAGGGCCTGCGGCATCCATTCCGGCTTTCGCGATGTTTCCCCTTCGCGACATGCCCGTGACGGCGCGACATGCCGGGGCGGGCCGACAGGAGGACCGATCATGCGTGCGCTGACCTGGCATGGCAAACGCGATGTCCGCGTCGAGACGGTGGAGGATCCCGGGATCGTCAATCCGCGCGATGCGATCATCCGGGTCACTTCCTCGGCCATTTGCGGATCGGATCTGCATATCTACGACGGCCTGTTTCCCGCCATGGGCGCCGGAGACATCCTTGGTCACGAATTTATGGGCGAGGTGGTCGAAGTGGGCGCGGCCTCCACGCTGCGGCGCGGACAGCGGGTGGTTGTGCCCTCAACCATTGCCTGCGGGGGCTGTTATCACTGCGCGAAGCAGCAATATTCGGCCTGCGACAATGGCAATCCCCCCGAAAACCAGGATTTTGCCAGCCTGATCTATGGCATGCCCACCTCGGCCCGGTTCGGGCATGGACAGATGGGCGGCGGCTATTCGGGCGGACAGGCCGAATATGTGCGCGTGCCCTTTTCCGACTTCGGCCCGATCGGGGTGCCCGAGGATGTGGCGGATGAAAGCCTGCTTTTGCTGGCCGACACTTTGCCCGCCGGATGGCAGGCCGCGCGCAATGCCGCCATCGAACCGGGCGACACGATTGCGGTCTGGGGCTGCGGCCCGGTCGGGCTTTGCACGGTGCGGGCGGCGTTTCTGCTGGGGGCGGAACGGGTGATCGCGGTCGATCATCATGCGCACCGGCTGGAACTGGCGCGCGGCCTTGGCGCCGAGGCGGTCAATTTCAGCCATACCGATGTTCATGGAGCGCTGACCGACATGACCGGCGGCATCGGTCCTGATGCCTGCATTGATGCGGTGGGCATGAATGCGCATGGCACTTTTTTCGAGGTGATTGCCGATCCGGTCAACAGCTCGGTTTTCCCCGCGCTGGATCAATCGCATGTCATTCATCAGGCGATCATGGCCTGCCGCAAGGGCGGGCGGATCTCGATGCCGGGATGCTATGGCGGGATGGTCGACAAATTCCCGCTGGGGGCCGTGATGCGCAAGGGGCTGACCCTGCGCAGCGGCCAGAGCGATGTTCAGCGCTATCTGCCCGAATTGCTCCGGCTGGTCCTCGACCGGAGGATCGACTGCACTTTCCTTGTCAGTCACCGGTTTGGCCTGGAGCAGGCCGCCGATGCCTATCTCCAGTATCACTATGCCCGCAATGAAGTGACCAAGGTGGTGCTGAGCATGGAGGGCAATTCTGCGTCCTGATCGAGATGCGCGGCGGGGCTGCGCCTTTGGGTCAATGCGGAAACCGATGGTTTTCCGCCGGACGGAAATGGGCCGAACGCATTCTGTCGGAAAGGAGAAAATCCATGAAATACCGTCTCTTGATGATCGCCTCTGTTCTGGCGCTGGGTGCCTGCAACAATAAGGCGGACAATGGCAATCCGGCCGTCGACAATGAGGCCACCACCGCCGCCGCGCCCGATATCACGCTGCCGCATCTGACGCTTCAGCCTTCGGATGCGCGCGGCTATCTCGACAAGGCGGCGGCAGGCGACAGTTTCGAGATCGAATCCTCGCAGGCTTTGCTCAAGACCAGCAAGAATCCGGCGGTCCGCTCTTTTGCCAAGATGATGGTATCGGCGCATCAGGAATCGAGCCGCAAATTGCAGGCCGCCGCCGACAAGCTCAAGATCGCCGCGGGATCGACCACGCTTTCGCCCGATCAGCAACAGAAGCTGGACGGGATCAAGGCGGCCGATGCGGCCCATGTGGATGAACTCTATCTGGCCAGCCAGCGCAGCATTCACACCGACGCGCTTGACCTGCACAAGCATTATGCCTCCGATGGCGACACAGCCGCGCTCAAGACGGTTGCCGCCGGTATCGCGCCAGTGGTGCAAAAGCATCTGGATGAGCTGGACAAGCTGGGCAGGCAGGGGGATGGCGCGTGACGCCCGCCTTTGAAAAGGATGACGCCCCCGTAACCTCCTCGCGCGATATAGAACCGGACCGCGAGCTTTTCGCCGAAACGGTGACGATTGCCCGCTCCGCCGGGGAACTTTACGCTTTCTGGCGCGATCCGAACAATGTGGCTTTGCTGGTGGGGCCGATGGCCTCGATCGTTCCGTTGGAGGATGACCGGGTGCGCTGGACCATCATCGGGCCGACAGGCGCCGGCGCCACCTGGGTGTCCGCCATCAGCGAGGACCGGCCGGGAAGCACTCTTTTCTGGCAGTCCGAGCAGGGCGGAGATGTCGAGAGCGGCGGCCGGATCGATTTTCTGGACGGCGGCCTGCGCGGGGCGGTGGTGCGCGTGACATTGGCCTTTACCTTGTCCGCGCGCAGTCTCGGCAGGATCATGACATCGCATCTGAACCGTCAGGTCCGCGCGCATGTCAGACGAATTTTGCGCAGTTTCAAGCAGATGATGGAGGCCCATGAAATTGCCACGGCCGCTCGTCATCGCCGTCTGCTGAACAATCCCTCGCAATAGGCCGAGGGCAAACAGTGAAGGAGAAGGACATGACCGATCTCAGCGCAATCAGGGAACATATGGAAATCGTGGGCGCCGATGGGGTCCATCTTGGCACGGTCGACCGGGTTGAAGGCAAGCGGATCAAGCTGACGCTGGCCGACAGCGGATCCCATGCGGGGCAGGAGGGGGCGGCCCCCTCGCGGGGTTCGGGCGGCCATCATCACTATATCTCGGTCGGGCTGGTCGCGGCGGTGGAGGGGCAGCGCGTCCGGCTCTCGGCCAATGCGGCCAATGCCGCCTTGCTGGAGGAAGAGGAAGGCGGAGAGTCTCTGGCCGACCGGCACGGATCGGCCGATCAGGGGCAGCAAAAGGGCGGCCCGGATGTCATCGCATTGGGCGGCGACGCCTGATTCCATGCCTGGGTATCGGGGCCGGGGTATCGGGGCCGGGGTTTTCGGGGCCGGAGTGTCGGGGCCGGCAACCCGGCGCCCGGTCTTTGCCAGTTAGGGTGATGCGATGCGTTCGATGATGGGCCGCAAACTTGGGCATTTTGTCGATCTTACCGACCGCGATGAACAATTGCTCGCCTATATGCTCAGATCGCAGACGTTGTTTGTCGGGGCGGGGCAGGACATGATCCGCGAAGGCACCCGTCCGACCTTTGTCAAGATCGTCATGGAAGGCTGGGCTGCGCGGTACAAGATTTTGGAGAATGGCCGACGTCAGATCGTCGGCTTTCTTTTGCCCGGTGATCTGTGCATCCCACAGGCGATCATGACAATGCGGCTGGATCATTCGATCGCGGCGATTGATGATCTGCATTGCGCGATGGTCCACCCCGAACAGCTCGATGCCATCGAACAGGAATCGATCAATATTCGCCGGGCTCTGGCGATGGACGCCCAGATCTCGCTGGCCATTCAGCGCGAATGGACCGTCAATCTGGGGGCGCGCGCCGCGCCGGAGCGGATCGGCTGTCTGATCTGCGAATTATACCTGCGGCTCAAGGCCGTGGGCATGACCGAGGGCAGCGGATATTTCTGTCCGCTGACCCAGATCGACCTGGCCGAGGCGGCGGGGGTCAGCACGGTGCATGTCAACCGCGTGATCAAACAGATGCGCCGCGCCGACCTGATCCAGTGGCGCGAGCAATTCATCGAGATTCCCGATCCGCTCCGTCTGGCCCAGGCCTGCGGGTTTCGCCCCAGCTATCTGCAAATGCCCTTTTGATCCGTCAAACATGGGCCGGGCCCCCCAGCCTGCGCAATTCCACCGGATTGAGCAGGGCCAGGCGCCCGGCCTCCAGCGAAATCACCCCTTCGCCGCGCAGCATCTGGAGCACGCGGTTGACGTGAACCGAAGAGATGCCGACGATATCGGCCAGATCATATTGCGTCAGCGGCATCGGGCAATGGTTGGAAACCACCTTGCCGCTGGGCCGCAGGCGCTCGACCAGATCATGCAGCAGCGCGCAGATCCGCTCGGTGGCGCTCATCCGGCCCAGATTGACGATCCATTTCTCATGGCTCTTCAATGTGTGCATGATCGATCCGAGTAGGCTCTTCATGCCATCGGGTTCCTGGGAATTATGGGCGGCATGACGGGCGCGGATGTCGTGAAACGGGATTTCCGTCACGAACATGTCGGTCAGGGCCACAATCGGCCAGTTGGCCTGACCCGTGAGCACCCATTGCGCCTCGCAATAATCGCCGGGCAGGAACAGGGCGATGATCTGCCGTCGCCCGTCGGGCAGCAGGCGATATTGGCACGCCCAGCCGTCCTCTATGCGAAAGAGCCGGTCGGTGTGTTCGTGGCGACGCGCCAGATGCTTGTGGCGGCGGATTTCATAGCGCGCGCGCGTCATTTCCGCAGTTGTCGAGATCATGATCAGCACCCCCGTGCCTGAAGATGTTTCCTGATGAAAAGATGTCAGCCTCAGAACCGGGGCAAAGATCATCCTGCGACAAGTCGAAGAAATATTTCAGAAGGGAGATGATCGGACTGGCTTAGACTTTGGATCGTCTCAGTTGTCGGATTGTCTGCCTCCTGAAACATCTGTCCCGGCAAGGCACATCGTTCGGATTGCTGTGTGGACGCGAAATATCACGCGCGGATTCACATATGTTAAGAAGGGGCAAAACAGGCGTTCAGCCGTGCCTAATTGCCGGTGCATTGACTTTCGGGCGGGCACGAAAGGATCATGCTAACCTGTGCAAGGATCGCGGATCGAACCCGACCCCGCGCTGTTCTCCCCCACAACGGCAGAGCAAAAAACCTCTGCCGGTTCCGGATCCGCCAGATCCAAAAGGAGGAGAGCCTGATGGCTACCAGCACGCCCGAACAATCGGAAGCCGGCAAGACCGCCGAGGCGACCAAGGCGCAGAACGCCGGTCGCAAGCAGCCCAATGCCAATACGGCGCAGGACCCGGCAGAAGGCCCACGTCGCGACAAGGAAGAGAATGCGCAGGCCGCCGCCAAGGCTTCCTCCGCATCCGGTCAGGCCCGAGGCGGCGACGAGGAAGCGAAGAAGAAAGCGCAGCCCCAATCCGCAGGAGCCGTCAGCGCGCTGCTGATGGCCGACCATCGCGCCGTTGAAAAGCTATTCGCGCAATATGACGATGCCGACGAAAATCGCCGGCGTGACATCATCGAACGGGCGTCGCAGGCGCTGATCATTCACACGATCCTTGAAGAAGAAATCTTCTATCCCGCCTGCCGCGAGCACTTCTCCGAAGAAGATCCGCTCGATGAGGCCCAGGTTGAGCATGACAGCGTCAAGATCCTGATCGGCGACCTGCTGCATGGCCGGACCGACGACCCCTATCGCGATGCGAAATTCCGCGTGCTGGCTGAACAGGTGCGCCACCATGTCTGCGAAGAAGAGCAATCGGGCGGCATTTTCCAAAAGGCGCAGGCCTGCGGGATCGACACGCCCGATCTGGCCCGGCGGATAACGGAAAGACGCAGGCAGCTTGAGGATGCCGGACCGTTTTCGGCCCCACCCCCCATATCCCTCGGTCGCTTTGCCCAGCAAGGCTCCCGCCGGGATGAACCGCGCCAGAGCCGGCGCGACGAAGAAGAACGGGGTCAATCCCGTTACACGAAGGAGAAGGAAATGGCTAGTTATCAGCAATATCGCGACCGAGATCGCGACGACCGCGGCCGCTTTGTCAGCCATGACGAGGATGACCATCGCTCATCGCGCCGCGGCAATGAACGGCCGCGCGACGAGGAAGGGCGTTTCGTCAGCCGCGGTCGCGGATCGGGCCGGGATGACAATGGCGATGGCGATTATGGCCGTCGCGGCGAACAGCGCTATCGGCGCGATGAGGATGACGACCGCGATTCGGGCCGTCAGGGCCGCAGTCACGGCGGCTGGTTCGGCGATTCCGAAGGCCATTCTGAAGCCTCGCGTCGTGGCTGGGAAAATCCCGACCATGGCCGCAGCGGATGGTACGGCGATTCTGAAGGCCATTCGGAGGCGTCGCGCCGTGGCTGGGAAAATCCCGATCATGGCCGCAGCGGATGGTATGGCGATTCCGAAGGCCATTCGGAAGCTTCGCGCCGGGGTTGGGATGAGCGGGGATCCTCGCGCCGTCAGGATTATGATGACCGCGACTACGGGCGTTCCCGTTCGCGCGATCACGATGATCGCAGCTATTCCTCACGCGGCGGGCGCGATGATCGCGATGATGATCACCGGGGCCGTCATGGCGGATGGTCGGGCGATCCGCGCGGGCATTCCGAGGCGGCAAGGCGCGGCTGGGAAAATCGTCGCTGATATGGCGGCGCTCAACAATCGGGCCGGTTCCTTTGGGAGCCGGCCCTCTTTGCTGTTGGTCGGGCTGCTGGTCGGATCGGGCAAAAGCGAATGGGCAGGGACGGTCGGCCATGCGGCCGGTGCAACACAACGCCGCCCGCGTGGGCGGACGGCGCCGGTTTATTCATGCGCGTCAATATTTCGCGCTGGCATCGCTGGCCGGAAAACTTTCGTCGGAGGCCTGATCGACCTTGTCCCAATCGTCATGGGGCGAACGCATCGCGTCGGGCCCGGCATTGCGGACCTGCACGAAATTCTCGGGCGCTTCCTCGCCCGGGGCAAAGGCGGCGGGGGCCTTCTGCGCGTTGGGCCGGAGCCAGTGATAGAGGGCGTAAAGGCCAACGATACTCAGAGCCGTGTTAATCCATCGCATGACAGCATCTCCGTAGCGGGTTGTTGGGTTCGTTCTGAAAAGAAAGACCTGGCCCAAAGGGATGTTCGGCAGAATTCGGGGCACATGTCCCGAATATTGCACAGCTGGCCTCAGCCAGGAGGCCGGGGATGGGAACAGGCCGGATGCTGCGGCGTAAGCCCGCCATACGAGCCTCTCATGCGCCAAAGGGCGAATGCCGATTGCGACGGACAATTCGCCCTGATCGCCGCTCTGGCGGAGCATCAGGAGAATGATCATGAAAGAGGATGGCGAACCGGTAATCATCGAAACGAACAAGGTGCGCGCCGGATCAACCCCCCATATCGTGCGCTACATATTGATGGTCAGCATGGCGCTGGCGATCATCGGCATGGGGCTGATCTGGTGGATCGGCCGCGGGTGACGGGGCCACAGGTGACGGGTGCGCCCGACTTCTGCCGCTCCAATTGTTGTTTGCGCTGTGATGGAACATTTCCGTTGCCGGCCCATTTGAACTCCTGACAGGGAAGAGGTATCTGCGATGGGCGAGGAAAATTCCGGCACACCATCTTTGGGCGAACAGGGCGCCAACCACGAAGTTGTCCCTTTCATGCTGCGCCATGCGCTGGGGGCCAGACGCCTTCGCGTGGCGCTTGTGGGCACCTATGCTCCGCGCAGCTGCGGCATAGCCACCTTTTCCGCCGATGTACGCGAACAGTTGATGCGCCACGCAGGCGGGGTCGACATTGACGTCTATGCCCTGGACGGGCCGGATTCCGGGCTGGTCTATGCCGCGGATGTCCATGTCATCGGCGCGCAAAGGCGCGAGGACTATCTGCGTGCGGCCCGCGCCATCAATGACAGCAAGGTCGATGTGGTGTGGATTCAGCATGAATTCGGCATTTTCGGCGGGACCGACGGGGCGCTGATTGCCGAACTGGTCGACAGGCTGGCCGCGCCGGTGCTGATCACATTCCATACCGTGCTGGCCAAACCCTCGCCGGGACAGCGCGCGGTGATGGAGCATTTGCTCAGCCGTTGCTCGCGCGTCATGGTGATGTCGCAGCAGGGGCGGCAATTGCTGATGTCCACCTATCGCGCGCCGGGCGGCATCATCGAAGTGATCGAGCATGGCGCGCCCGATCGCCCTTTCCGCACCGCCCAAAAGGCCAAGCAGCGCATGGGGCTGGCGGGCAGGAAAGTGCTGACCACCTTTGGCCTGCTGGGGCCGGGCAAGGGGCTGGAAACCGCCATCGCGGCCATGCCCGCCATTTTGCGCAAACATCCCGAAACGGTCTATCGCATCGTGGGCGCCACACATCCGGTGCTGGTCGCGCGCGATGGCGAGAGCTATCGCCAGGGGCTGATGGCGCAGGCCGAGGCTTTGGGCGTTTCCCACGCGATCTTATGGGAAAACCGCTTTCTGGCTATCGAGGATCTGCTCGAACAGCTCGAATGCTGCGACATCTATCTCAGTCCCTATCCCGGTCTGGACCAATCGACATCCGGCACGCTCAGCTACGCCGTAGCCTTGGGCAAGGCGGTGGTTTCGACCCCCTATGTCCATGCGCGCGAATTGCTGGCCGATGGGGTGGGGTGCCTGATCGAGCCCAATGCGCCCGACGCGATTGCCGAGGCGGTCAATGACCTGCTTTCCAGCCCGCAGCGCCTGCTGGAATTGCAGCGCCGGGCCTATGAACGCGGGCGGCGCACCACATGGCCCCATTTCGCGCGGGCCAGCGCGCATCTCGTCCGCAACACACTGGCCGCGCGCCCGCAGCGGGTGGAGCCGACCGTGGTGCCCGAACTGGCGGCCGTATGGAACATGAGCGATGCCACCGGCATGTTGCAGCATGCCGTGGGCCCGGTGCCCGACCGTCGCCATGGCTATTGCACCGATGACAATGCCCGCGCGCTGATGCTGATGAATGTGGCCCGGGGCCTGCCCGAGGCCGAGCGGATGCGGTGGAGCGGCATTTACGGCGGTTTCCTCTTTCATGCGTGGAACCCGGATGCGGGACGCTTTCGCAACTTCATGCGCTTTGACCGGCAATGGTGCGAAACCATCGGTTCGCAGGATTCCAACGGGCGCGCCCTGTGGGCTCTGGGTCACACCTGCGAACAGAGCCCCATTGGGGAATTGCGGATGTGGGCCGGGCGCCTGCTGGACGAGATGATCCCGCGCATGACGGATCTGGATTCCCCACGCGCGC
This sequence comes from Novosphingobium sp. SG707, assembly GCF_012275515.1. Classification (GTDB taxonomy): domain Bacteria; phylum Pseudomonadota; class Alphaproteobacteria; order Sphingomonadales; family Sphingomonadaceae; genus Novosphingobium. The sequence continues at coordinate 97,535 of NZ_JAAZQL010000007.1, read as the reverse complement.
TTGCCTTCAGCACGCTGGGCTGCTGCGCCCTGCTGCGCAGCGGATGGTCGAATGCGCTCGCGGGTGAACTGGTTGTTGAGACATGCGAATCCCTGACCCGTCTTGTCTCGATGTTTCGTCGGCCCGGATGGCTCTGGTTCGAGCCGGGGCTGGCCTATGACAATCCGCGCCTGTGTCAGGCCCTGATCGAAGGGGGGCTGATGATGGGGCGGCAGGACTGGATCGACACCGGGCTGGAAACGCTGGCATGGATCATGGATTGCCAGACCTCGGCCCAGGGTTTCTTTCGCCCGGTGGGATCGGAAAGTTTCGATCAGCATGGGGGTTGGAAGCCGTTCGACCAGCAACCGCTGGAGGCGCAGGCGGCCATCGAGGCGGCGCGCGCGGCCTGGATGGCCTCGGGCGACGAGATGTGGGTCCGTCAGGCCCATCAGGCCTATCAGTGGTTTTTTGGCGCGAATGACCGCGGCGTGGTGATGGCTGATCTGGCCAGCGGACGCTGCTGCGATGGTGTGACGCCGCGCGGCCGCAATGAAAACAGCGGCGCGGAATCCATCCTCGCGTTTCAACTGAGCCATTACGCACTTGCCGCAATGAACCGGGAAGCAAGGCCTTATGCTAAAGCTGGAACCGATCTTGGAAACTCCATCGGATAGTCTCGCCCGCAGTCCGCTGCGCATACTTGAACAAAGACTTCACGCCGACCCGTCCCGGGTGGTGCTGAGGCCGTTTCACTTAGGGTGGCAGGCGACCAACGCGCCCGAGGGGCGTGCGCTGCGCCTTGTGTGCGATGTCATGGGCCTGAGCGAGGAGCAGGTGGCCCATGAATATGATGTGGTGATCCGCGACTTTGGCAATCGCCATTGGCAAACCGAGCATCTGTTCGAGGCGCGCTATCGCGAAGTGGCCGAAAGCCTGCATCTGGACGGTCATGGATTGTCGGAAGCACGGTGCCGTCTGATCGGCGCCTTCTTCTGCCATGAATATACCTATGCGGCGGCGGCGCTGATGAACCCGTCCATCGTGCCCAGCCCCAACCAGTCGGGCATGGAGGACGGGGCCATGCGCTTCATCCTGTCGCTGCGCGCGGTGGGCGAGGGGCATATCAGCTCGATCGCCTTTCGCGAGGGGATCATCGAGCCGGACGGGCGTTTCCTGCTCTGGCCGGAATCCGCCTTTGCCACCAGCGTCCAGCGCACCGACACCTGCGCCCGCAACGATGCCAATTGCACCGTCACCGTCCAGTGCCACCCGGAAAGCACGCTGTCGAACACGGTGATCTTTCCCATCACCGAGCAGCAGGCCAATGGTCTGGAGGATTTGCGGCTGGTGCGGATGGACCATGGCGACGGCGATTTCGAATGGCTGGGCACCTATACTGCCTATTCGGGCCGCTCTATCCGGTCGGAATTGTTGCGCACACGCGATTTCCGCCAGTTTCAGCTGACCCCTATTCAGGGGCGCGCCGGGCGCAACAAGGGCATGGCGCTGTTTCCGGAAAAGATCGGCGGGCAATATTGCATGATCGGCCGACAGGACGGCAAGAACCTCTATCTCCTGCGTTCCAACTGGGTGGATACATGGGATGATGAAGGCATCCTGCTGATGGAGCCCCGCTTTCCGTGGGAGTTCATCCAGATCGGCAATTGCGGCAGCCCGATCCTGACGCCCGAAGGCTGGCTGGTGATCACGCATGGGGTGGGGGCGATGCGCAAATACGCGCTTGGCTGCTGCCTGCTGGACCGGGATGATCCCAGCAAGGTGATCGCCCGTTCCGCCGAACCCATCCTGACGGCGGAAAATGCCGACCGCGCGGGCTATGTGCCCAATGTGGTTTACAGTTGCGGCGGGATGCTGACGGGGGGCAACCAATTGCTGCTGCCCTATGGCATTTCCGATATCGCCGTGGGCTTTGCGCTGGGATCGTTGAGCGACATTATGGCGGTGATGAGCTGATGCATCCGGCGGGCGCGGCTGCGCCCGCCGGGCTCTGCGCCTTCATGGCCTTGTGCTGTCCCCTTGCGAATGCAGGCCGCTCGACCGGGTGATCTCGCGCAGCGCGGCCCCCGAACGCGCGATCTCTCCGCCGGCGGCCAGATCGGTGATCGAGATCACGCCCACCAGCCGCTTGTCACGGTCAACCACGGGCAGGCGGCGGATCTGCTGCTCGCCCATATTGTAGAGGATCTGCTCGACCTCTTCGTCCTCATAGCAATAGCGCACGTCCTTGCTCATGACATCGCGGATTCTGGTGTCGGGGGCCATTCCCTTGCCCACGCCCCGGATGGCGATGTCGCGATCGGTGATGATGCCGACGATCCGGTCATTCTCGCCGACGGGAAGAAAACCCGCATCGATATCCATCATCATGCGGGCGGCGTCCTGAAGCGTCTCGGCCGGGTCCATGATCCGCACCTCGCGCGTCATGCATTCACAGGTTTTCATGATCGGTCCTTTCCGGATTGGGGCTGTTTGGCATTTGCCTCGGGCCGGTTGGCCGGGGCGGGGCTGGGGTCGATGGCGATCTTGCGTTCGCCTTTTTCCTGGTCGGCCCCGGGCAGGATGATGGTGAGCAGCCCATGTGTGAAATGGGCGCGGATCCGGTCGGGCTCGACCGCTTCGGGCAGGCGGAAGGTCCGCTCGAATTTGCCGAAGGCACGTTCCTTGACCTGACGGTTTTCACCCGCGCCATCCTGTTCGACCCGTTTTTCGGCGCGGATCGTCAGCAGGTCGTTTTTGATGGACACATCAATGTCTTCTTCGCGGATACCGGGCAATTCGGCCGTGATGCGGATCTGGTGATCGTCCTGGGTCACGTCCACATTGGGGGTAAAGGTTCCTCCCAAGGCTTCGCGCGCCTCGTCAAATTCGCGAAAGATGTCCTCGAACATCCGGTTCGCCTGCCGGTAAAACGAAAGGAAGGGGTTGGGCGGGCGCAGCGGTTCGACCGAGCGGGGATGATAATAGGCCAGGGGGTGGGAGGTCATGTCATCTCTCCGGGCTTGCTGGTTGGCTAAGTGACCGCGTGGCCCGTGGCTCGTGGGCGAGCCCAAAAGTCGAAGGTGTCAGCCGGAGGGAATTGTACCAACATGGGTCCAACAGGTCCTTTGGGCGGGCTTTGTCGGCCCGGTCCACGCGATCCCCAGCGTAATAGGCGGGGCCGGGGGATGTTCCGTGCGAATATGATGAAACGGGGCATTTTGCCGTTCAGCCGTTTCGGGCCGGGAGCGTCCGGTTCGTCCCTGTCATCCTGCTATCATTGCCCGGATGTTAATCGACCATTTAAATCATTGGTTCACGTCGATCATGGTCAAAGCGGATCTATCCTGAGGCTCTGTCTGTTCAGACAACGTCTGTCGAGACATCCGCAGGGGAAGCGCGCCGGTCCTAGCGATGAGGCTGCCATGACCGGCGCGCTTTTTATGGCGGGATGGCCGCCCAACAAAAATCGGGACCGGACCCAAAGGTCCGATCCCGACAGTTTCGGTTCCCGCCGCCATCGCTCTACCGATTGCGCGACGGACAAACGGCCCGGTGTTCTTCAGGGCTTCAGCTTGCTTTCGAGGCGGGCCTTGGCCTTTTCGGCGTCGCCCTTGGCTTCCTGAATGTCGCCTTCGGCCTCGATATCGGGGCGGTCGACCGCCTCGCCGATTGCGCGCTTGGTCTTGCCGATGGTTTCGTCCATAAAGCCCTTGGCCCGGTCCTTGATCTCACCCATGGTACAGCTCCTTTTTTCCGTCTCGGTATGGATGAAAGCGGGGGCGGGCGGGCATGTTCCGTGTTGGCTTGCCGCTTTCCGGGCCGATTGCGGGGAAGCGCCCATCCCGCACGGCGAGCGGAACGCCCTATGACCGCAGCGAAGCCATCTGCGCCACAAACCTGGCATAGGCCTGCATATAGCGGCGCAGGAATTCCTTGCACCGCACATCGTTGACCTCGCCGTCGTCGGAAATCAGCCCCGGCGTGAAATGGATATAGGCCTCGGGCGCGTTCATTTGCGGACAATCGCAGGAGGCCAGAATGGCGCGCAGGTGCTGCTGGGCGATGGCGCTGCGGATTTCGCCCGGCGAGGTGCCGATGATGGCGCCGGGCTTGTGGGTAAAGGAATTCCGGCCAAAGGGACGACTGGCCCAGTCGATGGCATTTTTCAGCCCGCCGGGAACCGAACGGTTATACTCGGGCGTGACAAACAGCACCGCATCAACCTGTTCAAGCGCCTCTTTGAACGCCCGCGCCGCCGGGGGGAAATCGGCGTCATGGTCATAGCTGTAAAGCGGCAGATCGCGGATGGGAATTTCGGTGCAGACCAGTTCGGGCGGCGCCAGCCTTACCAGCGCCTTGGCCAGTTTGCGGTTGATCGAGGCCGTGGCCAGACTGCCTATCAGATAGCCTATCCTGTATTGGGTCATGACATGTCCTTTCCTCATTGCCGGGATGGCGGATGAAGCGGACGGGCGCGGGAGAGATCCGGCATGGGCGCCCGCCCGCTTCCTGCGCAAGACAGTATGGTGGAGACGGCCAGCGCGCGGCCCGGTTCCCCGCATGCCGCAAAATCGGACCAACTGTTTGCGTCGCGCGCGCATCGGAACGTGGCCGGATGGAACATTGGCCCTTGGCTGCTCTTTCTCCTGAACAAAGCAGGAGATCGAGACATGACCCACAGGATAATGACTTCGTTCGCGCTGATCATGAGTATGGCCTTGGGCACGCATGCCCTTGCACAGAGCGGCCAGAAGCCCGCCGCCAGCGATCATGCTCCGGCCAATCCGGCCGTCAAATCGCCCGATGCGATCACATGGGGCCAACTGAGCAAGGGGCGCAATTCCTTCACCGAGGGCGAGGCCCGGACACGGCTGGAAAAGGCGGGCTATAATCGTGTCGACCAGTTGAAGCTGGACAAGGACGGCCTGTGGCAGGCCCGCGCCCAGCTCGACGGACAGCCCGTCCATGTGGCCCTCGATTACAAGGGCAATGTTGCGCACCGATAACCCCCAACCCTTGATGCGATGAGAGAGGATTGACCATGAGCACGATCGTCACCCGACTTTACGACAGTTTCGAGCAGGCCGAGAACGCCGTGCGCGACCTTGAACTTGCCGGTATTCCCGAGAGCGATATCAGCCTGGTTTCGCACCGGTTTGCCGCCCATGGCGTCAAGGGCGCCCCGGCCGACCTGCGCGAACCCGAGGATATGACCGCCGCGCAGGCCGCAGGCCGTGATGCGGCGGCGGCCGGTTCATTCGGCGGCATTCTGGGGGCGACCGGGGGCGTGCTGGCCGGGCTGGGCCTGTTGGCGATTCCGGGCATCGGACCGGTCGTGGCGGCTGGTTGGCTGGCCAGTGCGGCGGCGGGCGCGGTGGCGGGCGGCGTGATCGGCGCGGGCGCAGGGGGCATTGTCGGGGCGCTTTCCAACGCGGGCGTCAGCCGCGAGGAGGCCGAATTCTACGCCGAAAGTGTCCGGCGCGGCGGCACGCTGGTCAGCGCCAAAGTGCCCGATGACATGGCGCAGACCGCACAGCGGGTGCTGGCCGATTCCGGCTCTGTCGATGCGGTCGAGCGCCGCCGTCTGTATGAAGGCTCGGGCTGGACGCGGTTTGACGAAAGCGCGCCGTCCTATTCGGCCGAGGACATCACCGCCGAACGCGACCGGTGGATGCTGCGTCACTGATCGCGGGTGCGGCATTGGTGAAGGAGAGCGCGGGGAGGCAAGCAGGCATGTTTGCCCCCGGCGCTCTTCGCGCGCTATTTCTGTTCAAAAACCAGCAGGGTGGACGTTGCGGTGGCGCATAATTGCCCGTCGGCATTGTGCAGGCTTGCCTCGGCGAAACCGGCCCGACGCCCCATTGAGAGCAGGCGCCCGGTGGCCCTTACCGTCCCGCTGTCGGCATGAAGCGGGCGCAGATAGGACACTTTCAGCTCCAGCGTGGTATAGGCATAACCGGGCCGCAGCCCTGTGTGGGCGGCAATGCCGCAGGCACTGTCCAGCATGGTGGCGATAAAGCCGCCATGCACCGTGCCCATCGGATTATAGGCGCTGGCGTCGGGCGTGGCCTCAAAGATGCAATGGCCATGATCGGCCTCAACCAGCGCGATGCCCAGTTTCTCGCCCAGCGGCGGCTGTTTTCCCTTGGCCAGCAGGGCCTGCACCTGTTCAAGGCCAGTCGGTGTTTTGGTCATACTCGTGTCTCCGGTGTTGCGCGTCATTGTGCGGTGGCGGGCGGGTTCCATCCGCCGCCCAGCGCGCGGAAGGAGGCGATGGCTCCGCGCGTTGCCGCCGCCCGCGCCTGAAGCGCGCCATCGCTGGTTTCGAGCAGGCGCCGGTCGGCATCGAGCACCTCGATCAGGCTGACCATCCCGCCCTTATAGGCCGCCATCGAGGCGTCGCGCGCCCGCGTCAGCGAGGCTTCGCCATCGTGGAGCGATGCCGCGCGCGCCTCCTGCTGCACCAGCGTGGAAAAAGCATCCTCGACATCCTGAGACGCCCGCAGCACGGTAAGGCGATAGGCGGCCAGCGCCTCGGTGTTGCGCCCCTTGGCCGCGCGGATCTCGGCATCCACCCGGCCAAAGTCGAACAGCCGCCAGCGCAGGCCCATCACGCCATTGGCCTGCGTCGCGCCGCCGGTGAACAGGCCGCCCGTGGTGGTGGTGGCGCTGCCCACCAGCCCGCTGAGCGAAAATTTCGGGTAATATTCGGCCACCGCCACCCCGATCCGCGCGTTGGAGGCGGCCAGTGTCCTTTCCGCCGCGATAATGTCGGGGCGGCGGCGCAGCAAGGCGGCGGGGCCGCCCGCCGTGGCCACCGCAGGCGGGGCGGGGATGGGGGCCTGCGCCGACAATTCGGTGCGGGTCGATCCGGGCTGGGCGCCGATCAGCACGTCGAGCGCGTTCATCGCCATATCCAGTTGATTGCCAAGCGCAGGGATCGAACCGCGCACCTGCGCCAGCGCGCCTTCGGCCTGCCGCAACTGCAATTCAGCCGCGACGCCCTTGCGATATTGCAGGGCCACCAGATCGACAAGGCGCTGCTGTGTATCAAGCTGGGCGCGGGCGACATCGAGCCGCGCCTGAAGCATGCGGATCGCGACATAAGTGTCGGCGATCTGCGCCGCGACCGACAGGCGCACCGCCACCGCGCCTGCTTCACTGGCCTGCCAATCCGCCCGCGCGGCATCGCGCGCGGCATCGCGGCCCCCGAACAGGTCGATCTCCCAGCTTGCGCCCAGATCAACCTCATAGGTTTCGCTGGAGCGCTGGAACCCCGGAAAGGCGCTGCCGATCCGGCCGATGGGCGTTTGCAGCGATTGATAGGTTTCCCCCGCCTGACCGCTGACCTGCGCGGAGGGGAGCAGAGCGGCATTGGCATTTTTAAGCGCGGCGCGGGCCTGAAACACACGGGCGGCGGCCTGCTGCAGGTCGAGATTTTGCGCCAGCCCCCGTTCGACAAGGCTGGTCAGCAGCGGATCGTTGAACGAGCGCCACCAGTCGGCCAGATCGGCGGTTGGGGCCGAACCATCTTGGGCCGAACCATGGCGCGCGGCCACGGCGGCCTCGCCGTGAAAGGCGGGGGGCAGGGCGGAGACAGGCCGGTCATAGCGGGGGCCGACGGAGCAACCGGCCAGCAGCAGAGGGGCGCCAAGGGCAGGCAGGATCAAGGTCAAAGGCCGCATATTTTCCTCGCAGCGCCAATGGATGATGTGTGACCAATATATTGTTTGGTTACACGTTGTCAATGCGCGGGGCGAGGACTATGGTTGCGCCATGACCAATGCACCCACCGATACCGCCCCGCGCGGCCCGGCCGAACACACCGTGCGCGACCAGATCATCGCGGCGGCCCATGAATGTTTCGCCCGCTATGGCTATGGCAAGACAACGGTTTCCGACCTTGCCAAGGAGATCGGCTTTTCCAAGGCCTATATCTATCGCTTCTTTGAATCGAAGCAGGCCATTGGCGAGGCGATCTGCACCGACCGGCTGGATCAACTGGTGTCCGAGGCGCGCGCCGCGATTGACGAAGGGGGCAGTGCGACGGAAAAATTCAGGCGTATGTTCAAAAGTTTGACAGCGCTTAGCCTGCAGCTCTTCTTTCATGACCGCAAGATTTACGAGATCGCGGCGCTTTCGGCGGCCGAGCAGTGGAACTCGGCCAAAACCTATAAAGCGACGCTCAAGGCGATGCTGATCGAGATCGTCAGGGAAGGGCGCGAAAGCGGCGAGTTCGAGCGCAAAACCCCGCTGGATGAGACCTGCCGCGCGATTTTCTACGCGATGATGCCCTTTATCGATCCGCTGCATCTGGAGCGCAATCTGGACCTGTTGCCTGATGCGCAGGTCGAGGTATGCGGTCTGATCCTGCGCAGCCTGGCTCCGTGATGCAAAATGTGACTACTTGACATTATAGTCACATGAACACACATGATCCCTCTCTCGTTGGAGGAATCGTGCGTGACGAATCGGTATCGCAAATCTGCTCTCGCCCTGCTGGCTCTGCCCGCGTTTGCACTTTCGGCCTGCCACGGCGCCGACCCTGATCCGCGCGCCCAGCCGCCTTTGGTGCGGGTGCTCTCGCCGGTGGCGGCGGGCGATGCCGCGCATGAATTCACCGGCATCATCGCTGCCCGCGTGCAGAGCGATCTGGGCTTTCGCGTCGGGGGCAAGATCACCGAGCGGCTGGTGCAGGCCGGGCAGACCGTGCGACGGGGACAACCCCTGATGCGGATTGATCCCACCGATCTTGCGCTGGCCACAAACGCCGCGCGGGAAAATGTGCAGGCCGCTCGCGCCCGCGCCTTGCAAACCTCGGCGGATGAACGGCGCCTGCGCGATCTGATCGCGGCGGGGGCGGTGTCCGCCTCGACCTATGATCAGGCCAAGGCCGCCGCCGATGCCGCCCGCGCCCAACTGGCCGCTGCCGAGGCGCAGGCAAAGGTCGCGCATAATACGGCGGGCTACAGCCTGCTGGTCGCCGATGCCGATGGCACGGTGGTCGAAACGCTGGCCGAACCGGGGCAGGTGGTGAGCGCGGGGCAGATTGTCCTGCGCCTTGCCCGTTCCGGCCCGCGTGAGGCGCTGGTGCAATTGCCCGAAACCGTGCGCCCCGCGATTGGATCGGAGGCCAAGGCACGGACCTATGACGGCGCGAATGGCACGGCCACGCTGCGCCAATTGTCCGATGCGGCCAATCCGGCCACGCGCACGTATGAGGCGCGCTATGTGCTGCATGGCGCGCCCGCACAGGCTCCTTTGGGGGCCACCGTCACCATCGCATTGGCGCAGCAGGGCCATGCCGGGGCGACGCAGGTGCCGCTTGGTGCGATCCGCGATGTGGGCAAGGGGGCGGGGGTCTGGGTTCTGCGCGATGGCGCGCAACCTGCAGTCACATGGCGCCCGGTCCATATTGCCGCTCTGGCCGAGGAGACCGCGACCATTGATGCCGGGCTGAGGCCGGGCGAGCGCATTGTCGCCATGGGCGCGCATATGCTGCATGAAGGCCAGCCTGTCCGGGTGGCCGCGCAATGAGCGGCGGGTCGGAAACGTCCGGACGGTTCAACCTGTCCGCGCTGGCCGTGCGCGAAAAATCGGTGACGCTGTTCTTTCTGATCGCGATCATTCTGGCCGGGGTCTTTGCCTTTCTGAAACTGGGCCGCGCTGAAGACCCCGGCTTTACGATCAAGGTGATGACCGTGGTCACCGCATGGCCGGGCGCGACCGCGCAGGAAATGCAGGATCAGGTGGCCGAGCCGCTGGAAAAGCGGCTTCAGGAATTGCGCTGGTATGACCGCAGCGAGACTTTCACCCGGCCCGGCCTCGCCTTCACCACGCTGACCCTGCGCGATCAGACGCCGCCCAAGGACGTGCCCGAGCAGTTCTATCAGGCGCGCAAGAAAATTGGCGATGAGGCGCGCAAATTGCCGCAAGGTGTGGTTGGCCCCTTCATCGATGACGAATTTGGCGATGTCAGCTTCGGTCTCTATGCGCTTAAGGCCAAAGGCGTGCCCCAGCGCGATCTGGCGCGCGAGGCTGAGAAACTGCGCCAGCAATTGCTGCATGTCCCCGGCGTCGACAAGGTCAGGATTCTGGGCGAGCGGCCTGAGCGCATCTATGTCGAATTTGCGCAGGAACGGCTCGCCACGCTGGGTGTTTCCCCCCGCGCGATCTTTGACGCGCTGGCCAAGCAGAACCTGATGACCCCCGCAGGTTCGATCGAAAGCAAGGCGCAGCAGGTGGTGGTCCGTCTGGATGGCGCGTTTGATGACCTGTCGAAAATCCGCGACCTGCCTATCATCGCCAATGACCGCACCTTGCGCCTGTCTGACATTGCCAAGGTCGAGCGCGGCTATGAAGACCCCGCCACTTTCCTGATCCGCAGCGAGGGCGAACCTGCGCTGATGCTGAGCGTGGTGATGCGCGAGGGCTGGAACGGGCTAGATCTGGGCAAGGCGCTGGCCGCCGAGACCGACACGATCCGGCAGCAATTGCCGCTGGGCATGACGCTGAGCAATGTGACCGATCAATCGGTCAACATCCATGATGCCGTCGATCAGTTCATGCATACCTTCATGGAGGCGCTGATCATCGTGATGATCGTCAGCCTGATCAGCCTTGGCTGGCGCGTGGGGATCGTGGTGGCCGCCGCCGTGCCTTTGACGCTGGCGGTGGTGCTGATGGTCATGTGGGCGACGGACCGCGCCTTTGATCGCATCACGCTGGGCGCGCTCATCCTGGCGCTCGGCCTGCTGGTCGATGACGCGATCATCGCCATCGAGATGATGGTGGTCAAAATGGAGGAGGGCTATGATCGCATTCGCGCCTCGGCCTATGCGTGGAGCCATACGGCCGCGCCCATGCTGGCGGGCACGCTGGTCACGGTGATCGGCCTGATGCCGGTGGGCTTTGCCAAGTCCACGGCGGGCGAATATGCGGGCAATATTTTCTGGGTGGTGGGCTTCGCGCTGATCGCCTCGTGGTTCGTGGCGGTGATCTTTACGCCCTATATGGGGGTGAAACTGCTGCCCGCGATTAAACCGGTGGAGGGCGGCCATGCCGCCATCTATCAGACGCCGCGCTACAGCCAAGTGCGCGGCGTCATCGCCTGGGCGGTGCGGCGCAAGAAGCTGGTGGCGGGGGCGACCTTCGGGGCTTTCCTGATTGCCGGGGTCGGCATGGGGCCGGTGAAAAAGCAGTTCTTTCCCACCTCCGACCGGCCTGAACTGCTGGTCGAGGTGCAGATGCCCAAGGGCACCGCGATCGGCCAGACAAGCGAGGCCGCGCGGCAGGTGGAAACCTGGCTGCGCAAGCAACCGGAATCGCGCATCGTCACCACCTATGTGGGTCAGGGCGCACCGCGCTTCTATGTCCCGCTTTCGCCCGAATTGCCTGATCCTTCCTTCGCCAAGATCATCGTGCGCACGGCCAAGGAAGCTGACCGCGACGCGCTGAAACTGCGCCTGCGTCAGGCGGCGGCCGATGGTCTGGCCCCGGCTGCGCGGGTGCGGGCGACGCAATTGGTGTTTGGTCCGCCATCGCCTTTCCCCGTGGCGTTTCGCGTTAACGGACCTGATCTGGCCACGGTGCGCAGTATTGCCGCGCAGGTGCAGGCGGTGATGCAGGCCGATCCGATGATGCGCACGGTCAATGCCGATTGGGGCGACCGCGTCCCGGCGCTGCATTTCGTGCTGGATCAGGATCGGTTGCAGGCGCTGGGTCTGACCTCGGGCGATGTGGCCAATCAGTTGCAATTCCTGCTGACCGGCGTGACCGTCAGTCAGGCCCGCGAGGATATTCGCACCGTCGATGTCGTGGCGCGTTCGGCGGGCGGCGACCGGCTCGATCCGGCCCGCATCGGTGATTACACGCTGACCGGCGCCCATGGCGAGCGCATCCCTGTCAGCCAGATCGGCAAGATCGAGGTCCGCATGGAGGACCCGATCCTGCAACGCCGCGACCGCGTGCCCACCATCACCGTGCGCGGCGATATTGCCGACGGGCTTCAGCCCCCCGATGTCTCCACCGCCATGCTGGCCAAGCTGCAGCCGATCATCAAGAATCTGCCTGCCGGATACCGGATCGACATGGCCGGTTCGATTGAAGAGGCCGCCAAGGCCAATGCCGCGCTGGCGCCGATCTTCCCGATCATGATCGCGGCGATGATGATCGTCATCATCCTTCAGGTGCGCAGCCTCTCGGCCATGTGGATCGTGCTGCTCACCGCGCCGCTGGGGGTGATCGGGGTGGTGCCGACTTTGCTGCTCACGGGTACGCCTTTTGGGTTCAACGCCATCCTTGGCCTTATCGCTCTGGCGGGCATTCTGATGCGCAACACGCTGATCCTGATCGGCCAGATCCGCGATAACCAGAACGCGGGCATGAGCCCCTATGACTCGGTGGTCGAGGCCACCGTCCAGCGTTCGCGCCCGGTGATCCTGACCGCGTTGGCCGCTGTGCTGGCCTTTGTGCCGCTCATCAGTTCGGTGTTCTGGGGCTCGATGGCGATCACGCTGATCGGCGGCACGCTGGGCGGAACGGTGCTTACGCTGGTGTTCCTGCCCGCGCTCTACGCACTGTGGTTCCGTATCCTGCCGCCTGCCTCAGAGCACTAGCGGAAGCTGAGCGACAGCGCGTGATAGAGTTTGGGCCGGCACACCATCGCGCTGGCCCAATCCGCGATCAGCGCGGTGCCGAACAGCGGCAGGATCATCGACCGGTCGGCGGTCATCTCCATCACGATGATGATCGCTGTCAGGGGCGCGCGCACCACGCCGGAAAAATAGCCGACAATACCCAGCACCACGATCGCCCCGCTGGCATGGGTGGGAAAGATCATCGCCAGAGCCTGCCCCAGACCTGCGCCCACCGAGAGCGAGGGGGCAAAGATGCCCCCCGGCGCGCCGCTCAGCGCCGTGGCCAATGTCGAGATCAGCTTGGCCGGGCCGAAGGCCAGCGAAACCTGATGCCCTTCGAGCAGCGCGCGGGTGGTTTCATAGCCCGTGCCCCATGAGAGGCCATTGCTGGCAACGCCCGTGATCGCCACAATCAGCCCGCAGACGCCCGCCAGAACCAGCGGCCGCCCCTTGATCCGGGCCAGCCAGGGCGCGCCCGACCATGCCATGGCCACCATCGCGCGGGCGAACAATCCGCCCAGCAGCCCGCCGCCGATCCCGGCCATCGGCACGACCATCAGCATGGTGCGCAGATCCAGCGCCGCGCTCATCGCGCCGAAATAGATGTAATCGCCCGACAGGCCCAGACTGACCAGACCCGCGATCATCACCGCCGCCATCACCTGCACCGCGACCTTCTGCTCAAACGCGGCGGCCAGTTCCTCGATGGCAAAGGCCACCCCGGCCAGCGGCGTGTTGAACGCCGCCGCCACGCCCGCCGCGCCGCCCGCAATCACCACGCCCGAGGTGATCGGCACCCGCAGCATACGATTGACCGCCATCATGATCGAGGCGCTGATCTGCACGGTGGGCCCTTCGCGCCCGGCCGATCCGCCCGCCAGCAGGATCAGCAGCGTGCCGACAAATTTGGCCGCAGCCGTTGCCGGCGAAAGCAGCGCTGCGGCTTTGGCCCCGTCGGGTTTATGACAGGCGGCCATCACCTGCGGAATGCCCGAGGCCCGCGCCATCGGCCAGAACCGGCGCGTGAACCAGACGACCGTCATGAACAGCGCCGGGGTCAGGATCAGCGGCGACCACGGCGCACGGTGATAAAGCGCTAGAAAAGCGCGTTGCGCCCATTCGCCGCCTTGCGCAAATGCGATGGCGACCAACGCCAGCGCCATCGCGCCAAGGATGGCGGCAATACGCGATGCAAAATTTCGGGTCCAGCGCAGGCGGGCGAGCCCGGTTTTGGCTTGTCGTTCCATCGACACAGCGGGCCTCTTGTTGCAGCCTGAAAGTTCATGTCCCTTAGGCGCGGAACGCGGCGGCGTCTATGGGCGGTGCGGTGGACCGATGCGCCGGATTTCCATGGGGAAGGGGGCCGGGTCTGGACCTCGGCCCCCATTCCGGTCAGTCCGTAGCCCGCGCCATCAACCGGCCCAGCCGTTCGGCAAAGGCGCGCGGGTCGAGCGGTTGTTCGCCATCGATAATCCGCGCCTCGTCCAGCAGCAGATGGGCGGCATCGGCGCGCAATTCATCCTGCGCGGGCAGGGCGGCAAGGCGCGCGATCTGCGGATGGGCGGGGTTGACCTCCAGGACGGGCTTGGTGCCTGCCGGAGCCTGACCCGCATTGGCCAGCAGCTTTTCAAGCTGGCGGTCAAGGCCGCTTTCGCTGGCCACAAGGCACACCGCGCTGTCGGTCAGGCGGTCCGAGGCGCGCACGTCCGACACCGCCTCACCCAGCGTGTCCTTGATGAAGACGAGGAAGGAGGAAACATCGTCGCTCGCCTCCGCCTTGGGTGTTTCGGCGCCTTCGGGCAGGGGGATCAGGCTCAGATCAGCCGCGCCCTGCGTCACCGACTTGAACGGCTTTCCGCCCATGTCGATCCCGCCGCGCACCCAGAAACTGTCCACCTGATCGGGCAGCAGCAGCACCTCGATCCCGCGTGCACGGAAGCCTTCCAACTGGGGCGAGGCGGCGATGCGGTCGATGTCGCTGCCGGTGGCGTAATAGATCGCGGTCTGGTTCTCCTTCATGCCCGCGACATAGTCTTCCAGCGAACGCCATTCGCCGCCCGAGGTGGTCGTCTTGAACCGGGCCAGACGCAGCAAGGTCTCGCGCCGCTCGAAATCCTCGTAGAGCCCTTCCTTGAGGACCGCGCCGAACGTGTCCCACAATTTGGCATAAGCCGCCGGATCATTCTTCGCGGTCTTTTCCAACTCGCCCAGCACCTTGCCGGTCAGGCCCTTCTGGATCGTGGTCAGGATCGGGCTGTCCTGAATCATCTCGCGTGAGACATTGAGCGGCAGATCTGCCGAATCCACAAGGCCCCGCACAAAGCGCAGATAGCGCGGCAGCAATTCGGCCTCATCGGTGATAAACACCCGGCGGACATAGAGCTTCATCCGCCCCTTGCGGTCCGGGTCGAACAGGTCGAACGGGCGGCTTTCGGGCACAAAGGCGAGGACGTTATATTCATACCGCCCCTCGGCGCGGTAATGCAGGGTCAGCGCCGGGGCGTCCCACTGGCCCGCCACGCTGCGATAGAAGTCCTGGTATTCCTCTTCGCTGATCTCGCTCTTGGGCCTGGTCCACAGAGCGGTGCCGTCGGCCAGTTGCTCGCCCTCGGCATCGGGCTTGTCCTTCAGCGTGATGGGCACGGGGACATGGCCGGACTGGGCGCGCACCATCTGCTCAATGCGATAGCGCTGGGCGTAATCCTTGGCCTCTTCCATCAGATGCAGCACTATGCGGGTGCCGCGCGCAGGCGCTTCATCGGCGGAGACGGCGCCGACTGTGTAGGTGCCCAAACCGTCGGAGGACCAGATCGCCGCCTCATCCTGTCCGGCGAGGCGCGAGATGACGTCGACCTTGGATGCCACCATGAAGGCCGAATAGAAGCCCACGCCGAACTGGCCGATCAATTGTGTCTGTTCATCGCCCTTGGCCGCCGCGATGCTGTCCATGAAGGCCTTGGTGCCCGAGCGCGCAATCGTGCCCAGCGTTTCGGCCATGTCGGCCGCGCTCATGCCGATGCCATTGTCCTCAAGGATCAGGCGGTTGCCGTCGGCATCAATGGTGATGGTGATGCGTGGGGCCGGGTCCTCGCCCAGCAGGTCGGGCCGGGCAATCGCTTCATAGCGCAGCTTCTCGCAGGCATCCGCAGCGTTCGAGATCAGTTCGCGCAGGAACACATCCTTGTCCGAATAGACCGAGTGCACCATCATGTGCAGCAGCTTGGCCACGTCGGCCTCGAATGCATGGGTTTGCGGACGCGCCCCGTCCAGCACTTCGTTCGTCATGGGTCGGCAAAACTCCCTGCTGTTGGTCAATAATGGCGCTCAGATGTTGCGCGGCAGCGCCAGTTTCAAGAGCGGGCGGGCGATAAAGCCGGATCCTCTCCCGCCAGCGCGGTGGCGCAATGATGCAGGCTTTGGGCCAGACACACAGCGGAGGCGGAAAAGCGGTGCTCCACCCAGCCTCGCAGGAGCGCGCCCATGGCCCCGGCGATCTGTTCGGCCAGCATGGGGATCGTCTCCTGCCGCCGGGTTGCGGGGCCTGTGCGCAGGCTTTCCTGAAAATGGTCGACGAGCATCGCGTGGATTTTCTCACCGGTCCGACCGGCGAACAGGCGGCGCGCCGTGCCGCGATGCTGCCAGATATGGGCGACCCATTGCTCCAGCTCGGGCGAGACGGAACGGCTCTCCAGCGTGGAGGCCAGAGCCTTGGCGAAAGGCTGAAGATTGGCGAGCAGCAGATCGTCCTTGCCGCTGAAATGGTAATAGAAGGTCGAGCGCGCCACCTGCGCCGCACGGATCACGCTGTTCACGCCGAAATCGGCATAGCGGCGGGTCAGCACCAATTCGCCAAAGCTGCGCAGCAGGGCGAGGCGGGCATCGGCCCCGGAATGTGTTTCGCCTGAATGGGGTGTGGGGCGTGTCATGCATGATGGTTCGGACATTACGGCCGACTTGTCCATATCGGCCGTGATCCGCCCCCATTAAACACCCGGCCATCGTCACCATTGGAGCCCGCCCTTATGTCTTCACCCAGCCGCAATGCACGAACCGGCGCTGTTGCGCTCGCCCTTGGCGCGGCGTCACAAATGGCTGCCGGCCTGCTGGGCCGGGTCAATCTGCCGTGGGCTTATGCGGGATGGCTGCTGTTGGTTTTCGGCGCGCTTTGCCTGTGTGATGAGCTGGGCGCGCGCCGTCCGCTCAACCGGGCAGGCGTCATCATGCTGGAGGTGGGGTTCGTGGCGCGGACGGTGATGCTGATCGTGCCCGAACCTCTTGTGACTGTCCGCGCCGAACTGACCTTTGTTCTCTCCTGCCTGCTGGCCCTACTGCTCTGGTCGGTTGCGCTTATGCATCGCTCCGAACGGCCCAAGGCTATCGGCATGTTCGGCACCTTGCTGTCCGGGGGAGGGCTGGCCATGCTGGCGGCGGCGCATATCGCGGTGGCGGGGGTGGGCTATCTGGGCTTTGCCGATCTGTTCGCGGCCCTGCGGCGGCCGGATGCGCAGTCCGCGCAGGCCACGATCACCCTTTGCGCGATCATGGGCGCATGGGCGAGCGCCGTTGCCGGTCTTATGTGGACCGGAGGCATTAACGGCGGAGTGCAGCCGTCATAATCAGGCCGCGCTCCGCTCTTTCCGCTTCACTCCCCGGCGGGCATGGCGCTCATATCCATCCAGAAGGCTTCCCAGACATGCCCGTCGGGATCGGCAAGATTGCGGTTATACATAAAGCCCAGATCCTGCACCGGATTGACGTCCGCCTGACCGCCATGGGCATCGGCCGCCTCGTTCATCCGGTCCACCGCCTCGCGGTTCTCGCAGGAAATGGCCAGCATCACTTCGCTTGATGTGGCGGGCGGGATCGGGCGGCTGGTGAAAACGCGCCATTTGTCATGGGTGAGCAGCATTACGCTGATCGTTTCGCTCCACACCATGCAGGCGGAATTGTCGTCGCTGAACTGCGGGTTGTTGGTGAAACCCAGCGCATCGTAAAAGCGCATGGCGCGGGGCAGATCGGTCACCGGCAGATTCACGAAGATCATTTTTGTCATGCTGCTTCTCCCTTGGCGTCCAAACCCATGCCCTCCGGGTCGGTTCCGTGTCCACAGACGAATTGCTCTCCCCATGCGACGAGAATGGAGGCGCGCAGAGAGGGGACAGCGGCGCCAAGGACCGATGGGAGGCCAGCCCCGCACGCCGCCTTGCAAACCGCTTGTCATTTGCTGTTTAGCGTATTAGCTAAATAGCTATGAACGCTATCTTCGACGCTCTCTCCCATCCGATTCGCCGTGAGGTGCTGGAATTGCTCAAGCGCGGCGGGATGACCGCAGGCGAGCTGGCCGAACATTTCCCGGTTTCCAAACCCACCATGTCCGGCCATTTCGCCAAGCTGAAATCCGCAGGCCTGATTTTGGGCGAAAACCGTGGCGGGACCATCATCTACACACTGAACCTCTCGGTGCTCGAAGAGGCGGTGATGGGGTTCATGAACCGGGTGCGCACCGGCCAAAGCACTTCGGGCCATGGCGCTGCGGCCCAAACCTGTCCGCCAAAGGGAGAAACAGCATGAAAGTGAAGGGCCTTTTGATGGCGAGCCTGCTGCTTGCCGCGCTGATGGCCGCGATCGGGGCGCTGGCGCTGATGCGGCTGCCCGAAGGCGCGCGGCTGATCACGCATTGGGCGGCGGACGGCAGGCCCAACGGCTCCATGCCTGCGGCGCGTGCGCTGTTCATCGCGCCGCTGATGGTTGCGCTGCTGGGCGCGCTGTTCGCCGTTCTGCCCAGCATCGAGCCCTTGCAGGACCGGATGGCGCAATCGGCGCAAGTGCTGCGGGTCGGCTGGATTTCGCTGCTGATGCTGATGACGCTGGTGTTCGCGCAGATTGCGGGTCCGGCCTTCGGCATTGTGCTCCCCGTCTCTTTGGTAAGCTTTGGCGCGGGCGCCATGCTGGTCGCTTTGGGCAATGTGCTGCCCAAGTCGCGGCCCGGCTTTTTCGTCGGCATCCGCACGCCATGGACGCTGACCGATACCGAAAACTGGATTGCCACGCACCGGCTTGCCGCGCGTCTTTTCATCCTTGCGGGCCTTGCCGTGATGCTGGCTTCGGTCTTGCCGGTGCCGATGGCCTTGCGCGGCGGATTGCTGGTGGGCGCGGCGCTCTTTGCCGCACTGGTTCCGACGATCTATTCCTGGTGGTTCCGGCAAAGCCGCAAGAGGCGTTCATAAGTGCTGGGGCATTGCGCAAGAACGGTCGAGCGGGGATCCTGCCTTCATGGCTAAGTGGCGGGGCCACCACGAAGGAAGTTCCCGATGACCGCTGCCGACACGACCGAGGCCCGCTATCTGCTGCGAATGCAGCGGGTGGTCGATCATATCCACCGCCATCTCGACGGCGATCTTGGGCTTGAAGTGCTGAGCGGGGTTGCGGCCTTTTCGCCCTTTCATTTCCACCGGCAGTTCAGCGCCATGTTCGGCATGTCGCTCCACCGCTATGTGCAGATGGCGCGGATGAAACGGGCCGCATCGCGATTGGCCTATCGCGCAGACACCGTGACCGACATCGCGTTCGAGGCCGGCTATGAAGCGCCCGACAGCTTCGCCCGCGCCTTTCGACAGCGCATCGGGCAGGCGCCTCTGGCCTTTCGGGAACAACCGGACTGGGCGGCATGGGAGGCGGCAATGGCGCCGCTTTCCCGAGCCAGGAACCGTATCATGACCCAGCAGTTTTCCAGCAACGATGTATCCCTGCGCGAGGTGTCCGATGTAACCATCGCGTTGATGAGCCATCACGGCGATCCGCAGCGCCTTGGCGAAACGATCAGGCGCTTTATCGCGTGGCGCAAGGGCAATGGCGCGCGTGCCGCCGATCATGCCACCTATACGATCTTTCACACCGACCCGGAGATCAGCGGACCCGAGGCCTATCATCTCGATCTGGCCACCGAAATCCGCCGTCCGTTGACAGCGGCCGATGCCGGGGTTGAGGCGGGCGTCATTCCGGGCGGGCGTTGCGCGGTGCTGCGCGTGATGGGCAACAGCGATGATCTGCGCCCGGCGGCGGAATTTCTCTACGGCACATGGCTGCCCCTCAGCGGCGAGGAATTGCGCGACTTTCCGCTCTACGCCCAACGCATCCGCTTTTTTCCCGATGTGCCCGAGCAGGAGGCGATCACCGATCTGTTCCTGCCGCTGCGATAGGGGCGGAGCGCGCGGGACGGCTCTGCTCGCTTCCGCGCTATGGCGCCACACGCACCCCTGCGAGGCCAAGCCACGATGCCATGCGTTCAAGTTCGGCCCGAAGCCGCACCATGGTCTCGGCCGGAGCATCCGGTTCAAGCGTTATGCGATGGGCAAGGAGGAGCCCCGCCGCGCGGTCCGCTTTCAGATCAACGCGCGCGACCAGAGCCTCGTCCATCAGGAAGGGCAGGACATAATAGCCATGCGCGCGCTTTTCCTGCGGAACATAAATCTCGATGCGATAGCGGAAGCCGAACAGCCTTTCGGCGCGGCCACGTTCCCAGATCAGCGGATCGAAAGGTGCAAGCAGCGCGGCGCCGGTGATCTTGCGAGGGGGACGGGCATCGCGGTGCATCCAGGCCTTTTGCGTCCAGCCCTCGACCCGTACCGGCACGAGAAGGCCCGCATCGACCTGCGCCGCGATGGCGTGATCGGCCTCATCCGGTTTGAGACGATAATAGTCGCGCAAATCGGCCAAGGTCGCCACGCCCAAAGCCATGGCGCTGCGGGCGATAAGCTCTTGCTGTGCGGTTGCGGCGTCCGGTGTGGGCAGGGCCAAAATCTTTTGCGGCAAAACCCGTTCCGGCAGATCATACACCCGCGCGAAACTTCCTCGCCGTGTGGAGGTGGTGATCTGCCCGGACCAGAACAGCCATTCGAGGGCGTGCTTGGTCTGGCTCCATTCCCACCATCCGCTTTTGCTGGCCCCATTCTCGAAATCGGCGGCGGTCAGCGGGCCTTCCGCCGCGATCCTGTCGAGCACAAATTGGGCTTCCTCACGGCGCTCGGTCGCAAAGCGCCGCAAGGCAGAGTATCCGATCTCGCCGCGCTCCGCCCGCGCCATGCGCCAGCGCAGCAGCGGATGGAGATCGAGCGGCAGCAGCGATGCCTCATGGGCCCAGTATTCGAACATGCGGCGGTGCCGTCGGGCGCCCCACGCCGCCTGCTCCAGATCTGCACGATCATACGGCCCGATGCGCGAAAAGGCCGGGAGATAATGCGCCCGCGTCAACACGTTCACGCTGTCGATCTGAAACAGGCCCAGCCTGTCCAGCACGCGGCGCATTTGCCCCGCCGCCGGACGCTCGGACTGTCGCCCCCCGAAACCCTGTGCCGTAAGCGCAATGCGTCGGGCGTCGCGAAGGGAAAGCTCAAGGGTCATGGCCGCAAGTCTGGCGGCGCGACGCCGCACCTGTCAATCGGAGGTGGAGCGCCGGTTCACAGATGACTGAAGCCACCGGCTGTTCAACATAAGCCATCCGATCAGGACAGCGACAAAGAACCGGTTGGTGATGCCATAAGGCGCGCCCCTGTGCAGGGTCAGATACTGGGCGATAAAGGCGGCGATCAAAAGTCCGGCCCATGCCAGCGCCGTAGCTCGATGGGCGCGCCAGCGGGGATCGAGAGCATAGGACCATGCCAGACACATCGTAGAGAGCAGGATGCTGACGATATTCACCAGAAAGCTGATCGCGTGAATATCGCCGGTGCGCGTTGACGGCGCGGTTTCAAGGTCTGTCGGATAGAGCGCTGTCACAAGCAGGCCGACAAACGCCACGATCAGAAGCGCTGCCCCGATCCGGCCCGGCCACGATCCCGGCCCATCCCGCAAAAGCCCCAAGGCCAGCGTCAGGCAGCCCGCGCCCAAGGCGACAAAGGCCGTCGTCATGATCCAGCCGAAACGGCCGACCGCATAATCGCTGATCATATGATCGATGACCGTGTAATCGGGCCGGATCACATGCATCAGCAACAGCGCAGTCAGGAAGTACGCAAATAACCCCGTCGCCGCCCTGGGCAGGATGGTGGACCCAGAGTGCTTTCCATCATGGTTGGACTCGGCCATCTGCCGCCTCCCATTTGCTTGCCCCGCGCAGTTTAGAGCATGAAGCTGCGTCTGCAAGTAACCGCTCATGTGCCCGATGACGGGGCAGGGCGGACGGCGCTTTACCGCAGATAGGCTCTGACGATCGCCACCAGTTCCTCGGCGGCCTGCACCTTGGGGTCGCTGACGGGCAGGTCCGGCTCGATCATATGTTCGCGGATGTGATCCTCGATCACCTCGGCGATGAAACCTTCGAGCGCGCCGCGACAGGCGGTGGCCTGTTGCAGCACGCGGGCGCATTCGACATCGCCGCTGACGGCGCGTTCCAGCGCATCAACCTGTCCCTTCAGCCGTTTCAGCCGATTGAGGAGCTTTTGCTTTTCAGCCGCAACATGGCTCATGCTCTGACCTTTTCACCTTGATACCATACCCCCCTAGGGTATATGCCCGCCCAAGTCGAGTCGGCCTGCAACCGGCAGCCATGACCGACGTTCCGAGGGAATCAATCGATGCCGCGAAGTTGCAACCATTCCGCCGACGAGGGCGACAGTAGGCTCAACGCCTTGCTGACGCTTGCGTGGCGGTCGGCATCTTTCCGAACCGGGAAGCCATGCGTGTAATCTGATGCGCGATGGGTCGGGACGGAAGGTGTGCCTTTCCGTTCAAGGACCCGATAATGATCAATCTGACTGCTTTGCGCGCCCTGTGCGCCGCGCCTTTCGCGCTGGCTATGCCGGCCGTCCCCGCCTTTGCCGACGAGGCCCCGCCGCCCGATCAGCGCTATGCCGTCCATGGCCAATATACCGGGGTGGTACAGGGCGTTGGCGGCTTCGCCTCACCCTATGCCGCCGACAACAGCCTCGATCCCCATCAGGTCAAGGCCACCAATGATGCCACGCTCTATTTTGGCCTGCGTCTCTGGAAAGGCGGTGAGATCTGGATCAATCCCGAGGTGGATCAAGGCTTTGGCCTGTCAAACACGCTGGGCGCGGGCGGTTTCCCCAGCGCCGAGGCCTATAAGGTCGGAAAGATGGCGCCCTATTTCAAACTGCAGCGCGCCTTTGCCCGCCAGACCATTGCGCTGGGCGGGGATACGGTCGGGCTGGAGGCGGGGATCAACCAGTTGCGCGCGACCACCACGGCAAACCGCATCGTCATCACCGCGGGCAAGATGGGCGTAGGCGATATTTTCGACACCAACAAATTCGCCCATGACCCGCGCGGCGATTTCCTCAACTGGGCGTTGGTCGACACGGGCAGCTTCGATTACGCGGCCAATGCCTGGGGCTATACCTATGGCATCGCGGCGGAATGGTATCAGGGGCCGTGGACCTTGCGTGCGGGGCTGTACAATCTGTCCAAGATTCCCAACGGCATCGAGCTGGAGGCGGATTTCTCCCAGAACGCCCTGATGATCGAGGGCGAGCGGCGCTTTCGCATCGCAGGGCGCGAGGGCGCATTGCGGGTGACGGGCTTTCGCAATCGCGGCCTGTTCGCGCGGTTTGACGAGGCGCTGGCCAGGGGCGCGCCGCTCGACCTGGCGCCCGTGCGGCGCAGGCAGGATCGCTTCGGCATCGCGCTCAATGCCGAGCAGGACGTGACCGATGCCCTTGGCCTGTTCCTGCGCGCCGGGACCAGCGACGGTGTGATCGAGACCTATGACTTCACCGACATCGACCGCAGCCTTGCTTTCGGCGGAGCGCTCAAGGGCAAGGCATGGGGGCGGCCGCAGGATACGCTGGCCGTGGCGGGCGTGGTCAACGGCATTTCCGATGCACACAGGCGCTGGCTGGCGGCGGGCGGCATGGGCGTGTTGGTGGGCGATGGCGCGCTGCCCCATCCGGGGGATGAACGAATCATCGAGGCTTATTACGCCTTGCGCCCTGTGGGCTGGGCTTCGTTCACCCTCGATTATCAGCATATCGCCAATCCCGGCTACAACCGCGATCGCGGCCCGGCCGATATCATCGCCTTTCGCGTTCATGCAGGCTTCTGAAGCCTTGTGAGAGGGTCGTTCCATGAGCCCTGACAAAAAACCGCTCCCCGTCCTGCCCAGCTTCTCGCGGATGCTGCGCCTGACGCGCCCCAGCCGCGAGGATGCAATGGCCTTTGTCATCTTCGCGGGTCTGGCGCTGCTGGTGTTCCGCGCGGGTGAGGGGATGGTCGAGCCGCTTTCCAGCCTGCATCTGGAGCCGGTGACGCTCGATCCGACGCATCTGCCCTATTATGCGCTGCGCACGGTCCTGCGCATGTTTGCCGCGCTTCTCGCCTCCACGCTGTTCACGCTGATCGTCTCGACGCTGGCCGCCCGCAGTCGGCGTGCCGGACAGATCATCGTGCCTGCGCTGGATATTCTGCAATCGGTGCCGATCCTTGGCTTCCTGACCTTCACCGTCACCTTTTTCATGAACCTGTTTCCCGGGAATGTGCTGGGGGTGGAACTGGCCAGCATCTTTGCCATTTTCACCTCGCAGGCATGGAACATGGCCTTCAGCTTCTACCAGTCGCTGCGCAATCTGCCCGGCGATCTGGAGGAAGTGTGCGAAGGCTTCGAACTCTCGCCGCTGCGCCGGTTCCTGCGGCTCGACCTGCCCTATGCTACGCCCGCGCTGGTGTGGAACGCGATGATGTCCATGTCGGGCGGGTGGTTCTTTGTCGTGGCCTCCGAAGCGATCACTCTGGGCAATACGACCGTGACCTTGCCGGGGATCGGTTCCTATCTGGCCTTGGCCATCGCGCATCAGGATTTCGGCGCGGTGGGCTGGGCGGTGGGCATGATGGCCTTGGTCATCATCGCGTATGACCAGTTGTTTTTCCGCCCGATCGTGGCCTGGGCCGACCGGTTCCGTTTTGAACAGACGGCCGGCGCCGAGGCTCCGCAGAGCCGGATCTATAATTTGCTTCGCCGCACCCGCGTCCTGCCGCTGCTGTTTGTGCCTATCGGGGCCATGATCGGGCTGCTGCTGGCGCTTGAGCCGCGTCGATCCAGACGCTTCGGGGCCGAACCTCGCCCGAGCAATGCCGTGGTCGAGCGGATATGGCAGGCGTCGGTCTGGATGGTGGTGGTCGCGGCCTTGGGCTGGACCGGCCATTATGTGCTGACCTCGCTCGGCCTGCATGACATCCTGCTGGCCTTTGGCTATGCGGCGATCACGCTGGTGCGGGTCGTGGTGCTGATCGTGCTGGCCAGCGCGGTCTGGGTGCCGCTTGGGGTGATGATCGGCCTGCGCCCGCGCGTTGCCGAGAGGGTTCAGCCCGTCGCGCAATTTCTGGCCGCGTTTCCGGCCAATGTGCTGTTTCCCTTTGCGGTGATGGGCATTGTGCGGTTCGGCCTGCTGCCCGACATCTGGCTCTCGCCGCTGATGATTCTGGGTACGCAATGGTACATTCTGTTCAACGTGATCGCGGGGGCCAGTTCGATCCCCAACGACCTGCGCGAAGCGGCGGACATGTTTGGCGTGCGGGGCTGGCAATGGTGGCGTCAGGTCGCGCTGCCCGGCGTCTTTCCCTATTATATCACCGGCGCGCTGACCGCTTCGGGCGGCTCGTGGAACGCCTCCATCGTGGCCGAGGTAGTGACATGGGGCAGCCATCGCCTCGAAGCGCATGGCCTTGGCGCCTATATCGCCGATGCCACCGCGGCGGGCCATTATCCGCAGGTCGCGCTGGGCATCGCCGTGATGAGCCTGTTCGTCCTTGGTTTCAACCGCTTGGTCTGGCGCCCGCTCTATGCCTTTGGCGAGCGCCGCCTGCGGCTTTCCTGATTTTCGGAGTATTTCCCATGGCAACCATCGCTCCTGCCGCCCCGCTGCCCGCCATCCCGCTGATCGAGGTCAATGGTCTCAACCATTATTACGGCCCGCCGCCGGGCGGCCATCTGGTGCTCGAAAATGTCGATCTGACGCTGTATCAGAACGAGGTCGTCGGCCTGCTGGGGCGTTCCGGTTCGGGCAAATCCACCTTGCTGCGCTCGATTGCGGGGCTGATCCGCCCGCGCCACGGCACGGTGGAGCGCGTCGCCGGCCCGGATTGCCCCGACCCCAGCGTGGCCATGGTGTTCCAGACCTTCGCGCTTTTCCCATGGCTGACGGTGCAGGAAAATGTCGAACTGGGGCTGGAGGCGCAGAAAGTGCCGCCCGAGGAACGCCGCGCCCGCGCGCTGGCCGCCATTGACCTCATCGGCCTCGACGGGTTCGAACACGCCTATCCCAAGGAACTGTCTGGCGGGATGCGGCAGAGGGTGGGGCTGGCGCGGGCGCTGGTGGTCAATCCGTCCCTGCTGTTGATGGACGAGCCGTTTTCCGCGCTCGATGTGCTGACGGCCGAAACCTTGCGCACCGATCTGCTCGATCTGTGGTCGGAAGGGCGGATGCCGATCAAGTCGATCCTGATCGTGACGCACAATATCGAGGAAGCGGTGCAGATGTGCGACCGCATTCTGGTGTTTTCCTCCAATCCGGGCCGCGTGGTGGCCGAGATCAGGGTGGATATTCCCCGCCCGCGCGACCGGCTGGATCCGCCGTTTCGCGCGCTGGTTGATGATATTTACGCCCGTATGACCGCGCGCCCGGATCAGGTTCGGCCCACCCGCGATGGCGTGTTTCCCGGCACAGGCATCGCCATGGTCCTGCCGCGCGTTTCCACCAATACGCTGGCGGGGCTGATCGAGGAGGTGGACGGCACACCCTTCAACGGCAAGGCCGGTATGGCCGAACTGGCCGCCACGCTCAATTTCGAGGTGGATGATCTGTTCCCGATGGCCGAAACGCTGCAATTGCTGCGCTTTGCCGAATTGCGCGGGGCCGATCTGCTGCTCACCCCATCCGCGCGGGGCTATGCGCAGGCAGGCGTTGACCAGCGCAAGGCGATGTTTGGCGAGGCGCTGCTGGCCCATGTGCCGCTGGCGGGCCATATCCGCCGCATCCTTGACGAGCGCGCCAGCCACAAGGCCCCCGCGCGCCGTTTCCGCGACGAGCTGGAAGACCACATGAGCGAGGATTTCGCCAGCGAAACGCTGCGGACCGTCACCAATTGGGGGCGCTATGCCGAGATATTCACCTATCATGAGGATGCCGATCAGTTCAGTCTGGACGATCCGCAATGACCGGCTTTCATGGGCGCCTTGCCGAAACAAGAGTGCAGGAGCCCGCCACAATGAGGGCCGCGATGCTCAATTCGCCGGTACGAATCCGTGCGAACAGTCCGCTCTCTGACAGGGGCATTTGCGGAATCGGGGCGGCGAGGCACAGCAGGCCAAGGCGGCGGACCTGCCATGTCCATGCGCGATGCGCGCATGGGCCGGGACAACCATGGCGGCTGCAACGGCGGCCATACGAAAACTCCTTGATCACAAGCCGACGGGGATTGGTCCGTGACAGCGAGTTGAATTACGGGTTCTCCCGCTGGAAATACGAACCATTCGCAATGGCCGGTTTGGACCTCCTTTGCGGATACCCGCCCCGGTCCGTTCAGCCTTTTCCCTTTGCCTTGCGCGTGCGCTCGGCGGCGATGGTCATCAGGCGGCGGAAGGTGGGGCATTGCGCATGGCTGGGCGCGGGACAGGCCGCCGCATGGCGCAGGCCATCGCGCAGCGCGACAAGGCGATGAATGGTCCGGTCGATCTCCTCGGCCTTGTTCATCAACATCGCCCGATCAATATGCGACGCGCCGCCATCCCCCAGCATATCGGCGATTTCATCCAGCGAGAAACCCGCCGACCGGCCCAGCGCGATGAGCGACAGACGCTCTACTACGTCGGCATCGAATGTGCGGCGCAGACCGCGACGGCCCAGCGATTCAATCAGCCCCTTCTCCTCATAGAAGCGGAGCGTCGATGCTGGTACGCCGCTGCGACGGGCCAGTTCGGCAATATCGATCAATGCCATCTTGACCTCAAGTGGACTTGAAGTGGCAACATGGCGCGAATCGACAGGTTAGGCAAGGAGCGCATATGACGGATCAGCAACCGGAAACCACGGGGTGGAACACACAGCGCAGTCAGGTGTGGGTTGAATTGCAGCCCATGCTCGACCGACTGTTTTCGCCCTTCGAACGCATTTTGGTCGACGCGGTGGAGGCTCAGGGCGCGCGCGCCGTGCTCGACATAGGCTGCGGGGCGGGGGCGACGACTCTGGCCATCGCGCAGCAGTTCGGGGGCGAGGTGGATTGCACCGGTCTCGACATTTCGCAGGACCTTGTCGATGCCGCCTCCCGCCGCGCGGAGGGCATGGGCAACGTCCGCTTCCTGTGTGCCGATGCCCAAAGGCACGCCTTCGCGCCGGAGCAGTTTGACGCGATTGTCTCGCGCTTCGGGGTGATGTTCTTCGATGATCCGGTCGCCGCTTTCGCCAATCTGCGAGCGGCGGCCCGTCCGGGAGCCGCGCTGACCTGCATCGCCTGGCGCAGCGCTTCGGACAATCCTTTCATGACGGTGCAGCGCCGGGCCATCGCCCAAGTGCTGGGGCCGCAGGGCGATCCTGCACCCGATGCGCCCGGCCAGTTCGCCTTTGCTGATGACGGGCGGGTGAGGGGCATTCTTGCCGATGCCGGATGGAGCGACATCGACATTCGGCCGATCAATGTGCTATGCACCTTGTCCGCCGATGATCTGCCGGTCTATGCCCGGCGCATGGGCGGGATGGACGCCATCGCGGCCGATCTGGACGAGGCGCAATGGGGCCGCCTCGAAGCGGCTTTGGATCGCGGCTTCGCCGGTTTCGTGGTCGACGGCGTCGCCCGGTTCGAGGCGGCGTGCTGGGTGGTTCAAGCCAAGCGATGATGGTCGCGCCGGAGCGGCTATAGCATCTCAAGCCCTCGGCGCGCGGTCGGGCAGGGGAAGCTGCGCTCAAGCTGGGCGATGTCCTCGTCGCTCAGCTTGAGATCGGCTGCTGCGCGATTGTCCTGCACGTGCCGGACCGACCCCGCCTTGGGAATGGGCAGGATACCGGGGCGGCTCAGCAGCCATGCCAGCGCGATCCGGGCCGGGCTTGCCTCATGACGGCGGGCCACTTCGGCAAGAGCCTTGTGCGAGAGCAGGCGCCCCTGCTCGACCGGGCTGTAGGCCATGACCGGCATCGAGCGATCCGCCAGCCAGGGCAGAAGATCCAGTTCCGGCGCGCGGCGCGTGAGGTTATATAGGATCTGATCGGTAGCGCAGGCATGGCCGCCCGCCTCGATCAGTTCTTCCATATCGGCCATATCCAGATTGCTGACCCCCCAGCGGGCGATCAGGCCCGCCTCGACCAGCCTCTCCATGGCTTCGACCGTTTCGCCCAGCGGGACCGCGCCACGCCAGTGCAGGAGATAGAGGTCGAGATGGCCGGTTCCCAGCCGCTTCAGGCTGGCCTCGCAGGATCGGCGCAGGAGCCGGGCGGAGGCATGATGGGGATAGGCCTTGCTGACCAGAAAGACCTTGTCGCGCAGGCCTGCGATAGCCTCACCCACCAGAATTTCAGCCTCGCCCTCGCCATACATTTCGGCGGTGTCGATCAGGGTCATTCCAAGCTCGACCCCCTCGCGCAGGGCCGCGATCTCGTCGCCGCGCCGCGCGGGGTTTTCGGCCATCATCCATGTGCCTTGTCCCAGCGCAGGAACGGCGGTGCCATCGGGAAAGCGGATTGTCTTCATGATCCTTGCCATGCCTTTCGCGCAGATCGCCCTAGGGCTCCTCAATAGGGCTGCAGACGCATACTGACTGTTTTTTGCAGCGCCTGATCCAGTTCTTTGCGATGGATTGCAGCGCGGCGATACCTTTGGCAAGCGCGGGACATAAAGCAGCGATCAGCAAAGCAATCATGGGGCGTATCACCACATCGCGACGGCGCGCCAAACCGGCCCTCAATAGGCGGCTTGCGGTCCTTTGCGCGGTCACCGCGCCCGGCGCCCGCGCCAATGGGCGGCCAGCAGGCCCAGTACAGGCATGGCAATCACGGTGAGCACGCCGATGGTGGTGGCGGCATGACCGGGCAAGGAGCCGACCAGCGTCAGGGCGTCGAGCATGATATAGGCCGCCGCGCCCAGCGACAGCGTGACCACCAGCCAGCCGACCAGACGGCGAAACCGTTCGATGCGCTGCTTTCGCATCGAGCGCAGGACGCGGGCCACGATCTGGCTGTCGATTGTGTCGACCAGTATCATGCCCGCCGAAAACACCCCGATCAGCGCCAGCACAGCCGCAGGGCCGCCGCGCGTTGTGGCCGTCGCACCCCATGCCGCAGCCTGAGTAATGGTATCGAACACCAGTCCGAACATCAGCCCTACGCCGAGGATCGACACCGGCCGGTCGAGCTTGTCGATCCAGCCCGCCAGCAATCGCGAGCGCCAGCCGGTCGGGCGAAAGGGTGCGGGCTTTAAAAGCCCGTGGAGATTGGCGATGCCGACCACCAACAGCATGGCCAGCACCATAACCTCGCTGGCCGGGGCAAACCACGCGGGCGGCGAAAGCCTGTGGGCGACAGCGGCCACCAGAAGCGCCACCACGGCCACGCCAAGACTGTGGCCAAGGGCAAAAAGCGTTCCGATCCACGCAGCCAGGCGCGGTCTGCGCTGGTTTACGGAAAAGACCATATTGTCGATCATGGCGATATGGTCGGGATCAAGACCATGGCGCAGGCCCAGCATGAACATGAGCCCGAGCGCGGATAGATCCAGTCCGGTCGGCAGGGATTGCATCATGGCCTTGGCCACCATGGCTGTCCGGTTTGGGGCAGGAGGGTGATTGAGAATATCATGGCATTTCCTTTGGGCGTGAGGCTGTGACGCCTGAGCGCGGGTTGATGGCAGTTTGATATGGTATAACATAACATAATAATCTAAGTTTTTTTGTGAACCCCCTTCTGTTGCTGCCCTTTCCGGCCCCTTGCGGGCGGGCAAACGGAAACACTGTCAGGCCCTTTGATCCGACATGTTTTTATGGCTTTCCGACGGAGGAAATGGGGCTCCATCCCCGCAAACGGAGAAAATGATATGTTATCTTGTTACATTGCAGGATCTCGTCTATGCAGACCCCGTGCCTGAGGGGGCGGCACACTATCGGATCGGAATAAAAAGGACTGAAACCATGAAATTGCCCTCGCTTCTGGCAAGCACCTCGCTTGTGGCCAGCTTGATGGCGGCTGCTCCCGCATGGGCCGCCGATGCCGGCCCTAATGATGGATCGGGACCGGCCATCGTGGTCACGGCAACGCCCTTTCGGCATACCCAGGATGAAACGCCGTCCATCCCCGCCAAAGTGGACACGCAGCAGATCCGGCAGGCGGGCGGGACCAGCATCGCCGACGCTCTCAAGGACGTGCCGGGCGTCTCGGCCTCCGGCTTTGCACAGGGGGCTTCGCGGCCGATCATTCGCGGCATGGATTCCAATCGCGTGCGCCTGCTCGAAGACGGCACGTCCATCTCGGATGTTTCCGACATCGGCCCCGACCACGGCACGCCGATCGATCCGCTGTCCGCGCGCAGCATCGAGGTTGTGCGCGGGGCGGCCACTCTGCGCTATGGCAGCCAGGCGATCGGCGGGGTGATCAACACGATCAACAACCGCGTGCCGACTGAATTGCCCAAGACGCCGTTGTCGGGCGAACTGACCTCATCCTATACCAGCGTCAATCGCGGTGGCGAGGTCGCCGGGCTGGTGGATGGCAAGGCGGGCGATCTGGCGCTGCATGCCGACGCCTATTACAGGCGCACCGGTGATTATGACACGCCGCTGGGGCGACAGGACAATTCGTTTTTCCATGGTTGGGGCGGATCGCTGGGCGGCTCCTATTTCTTTGGCAACGGCAGCCATGCCGGGCTGGCCGTCACCCATTATGACGCCCAATATGGCATCCCCAGCGACACGACCTATATCGACATGTGCCAGACCAAGGTCATCAGCCGCAATGTGATCGAGATTGCCTCGCCTTTGCTCAAGTCGGTCAATATCGACGGGAGCTATGGCGATTATCAGCATCAGGAAAAGAATCCCGACGGCTCGGTCAACACCACTTTCCGAAACAAGGAAGCCAATCTGCGCGGCGAACTGCTGTTCAACCGTCTGGGCGCGATCAGCAATTCGGCGCTGGGCGTGGAGTATCAGCACCGTGATTTCTCGGCCGTCGGCGCGGACAGTTCCTATCTTCAGCCTGCCACCTCGCAAAACATCGCCGGATATGTGTTCAGCGAGGTCGAACTGGCCAAGCCGCTGCATCTGGAGGCCAGCGCCCGCGTGGAGCATGTCTCCGTCACCGGCACACCGCTGTCGGATCAATTCACCAGCCGCAATTACACACCGGTCAGCGCTGCCTTGGGCATGCTCTACACCGCAGCGCCGGGGATCAAGCTTGGCTTGACGGCTTCGACCACGGGGCGTGCGCCCGCGCTGACGGAATTGTTTGCGCGCGGCGGGCATGATGGCCCCCAGACCTATGAAACCGGCGACCCCAATCTGAAGGTCGAGCGCGCCAAGGCATTGGAGCTGAGCCTGCGCGCCAATCGCGGCGCCTTTCATTTTGAAGGCAGCCTCTATTCCACATGGTTTTCCAATTACATCTATGGCGAGCTGACGGGGCGCACCTGCGATGATAACGGCAATTGCGTGGCGGGCGATACCAATGATCTGCGCGAAGTGTTCTATCGCCAACAGGGCGCCCATTTCCGGGGGCTGGAAGGCGAGGCGCGCTATGATCTGGTCAAGACCGCCCACACCAGCCTGACCGCGCGGGTGATGGGCGATCTGACCCGGGCCACGTTGGATGACGGCAACAATGTGCCGCGTATCGCGCCATGGCGTCTGGGCGGCGGGCTGGATTGGCAAAGCCCGCGCTGGGATGCCGGTTTCAGCTATACCCGCTATGGCACCCAGAATGACTATGGCCTGTTTGACACGGCCACGGCGGGCTACAACGCGCTCTCGGCCCATGTGGCGGTGCGCCCTTTCAAACAGTGGCAGGGCGTGGAATTTTCGCTGGTGGGGCAGAACCTGACCAATGACGTTCAGCGCTATGCCACATCCTTCAACAAGGATCTGGTGGTGATGCCGGGCCGCTCGGTTCGGATTGTGGCAAGGATCGCCAGCTTTTGATGATGGCGGGCCCGTATCGTTTGGGCGGGTGAATTTGGGGCCGCTTCGCCACGCTGCCGGGCGGGATCTTACCTGTTCGGCAGCGGGGCAGGCGGCCCGGCCTCGCTGTCATTGCGGAAGGCCTTCCTTCCCTGCGGGCTCGATGATAGCTTGCGGCAAGGACATCGACCGGGTGCCGTTTGCATCGCGGTCTGAGGGCAGCGAATGGTCAGTGCGGGCATCCATACGACCGATTTCCCGATGAAAGGCATCCGGCCTGATGGCGCGGATGGCCCCTCCCATGCCCCGGAATACCCGCCGGGCCCGCAAGCGAAAATGAGCGCGGACGTCTCCTTGGCCGCTTTGTTCGCATGGGATACGGGAGCGTCGATCCTGCCTGAAAGCTATGCCCGCCTGCGCCAGGATCCCGCCTATCCGCGCGCGGTCCGCCGGTTGATCCGAACCATGCTCGAAGCCGCCGCCGACGATCCGTCGCTGGACGGCATCTTCAAGGATGCCGGGCGCAAGGTCGCCGCGCTGGCGGCTGCGCATCTGCACATGTCGGGCGGGATATCCCTGCCGCGCCTGAAATCCCTGATGGCGGAGTTTGGACTGGCCAGTCCCGGCCGTGCCCGCGCGCTTCTCCTCTACATGATCTATCTGGGCTTTGTGGAAGCGAAACCGTTGAGGGAGACCGGTGCACCGGCACGCTATCTCGCCACGGAAAAGTTTCTGGCCACCTATCGCAGGCATCTGGCGCTGCTGGCCGAAGCACTGGCGGTCCTTGCCCCGGCGGCGGGGGAAATCGCATCGGATATTGAAAATCCCATCGTGTTCGACAGCTTCATCCGGCACCTCATGCACGGTTTCCTCTACGAAACCCGGCAGGGCCATGACGTCGATGCTTATCACCATGTGTTCCTGCACCGGAATGCCGGCACCCAGATCCTGTATCGGCTTCTTGATGCGGCGCCCGATCACGTCTTCCCGCCGGATGCGCCCGTTCCCTTCGCGATCGCGACGGAGGCGCGCAGATTCAAAGTGTCGCGGATGCATGTCCGCCGTATGTTGGCGGCGGGCGAGGCGGCGGGCCTGATTGCGGTCAGAAACCGGGCGGTCCTGTTCACCCCTGCGGGGCGGACGGCGGTGGAATGGGTCTTTGCAACCAAGATGATCGTTTATCTGGGCGCGGCGGCACGCACATTGCGCGACCGGGCCGCCGCCGTGGGCCACATCGCCGCCTGAACAGGCCGTCGTCTATGCCCGGTCAAAAATGTGCCATTGGGGCATCGGCACTTTCGCGTTAATCCAATCATCGAGACGGGCAAAGGTTCGTTTTCCACGCGATCACAACCGAGGATGAAATCGCCCGATCGCGCCGGAAAATTCGGGTTCCTGCCCGCTGACCAGAAGATTGGTTTTCGCAATGAAGGCATTTTTCATGCGTCCCGGCCGGGTGGTTCGCGATTGTCCGCCTGCTCTCCGTCTGCGGACCGCGCGTTTCATGCCATGGCCGGGCGGCATAGTGTTTCAGCCGTCCAATTGATCAAGCGCGGATCGGCGATTTTGCCCCTCCGATAAACACAATTTCCCCGTCAACCCACGCGCCCGCCCCCCGCGAGGTCGCGGGCGCACCCGCCTGTCCGTTGGACAAGCACAACGCAGGAGCAGATCCATGGCCAAGACCTTCATCATCGCCACGTTTGCCGCCGCTTTGGCCAACATTCCCGCCATGGCCCACGGCACCATGAATCCGGGTGATCCCGCCGCGGAACCCGCGCCAGTCGCCGTGACCTATGCCGATTTGAATCTGGGCTCGGCCGCCGGACAGGCCGCACTGCACCAACGCATCGCCCACGCCGCCACCGAAGCCTGCCTGAATGCCGGTGACGGATTGAGTACACCCCGCGCGGTGTATGAACAGCGAGCATGTCGCGCCCGCGCGATGTCGGGCGCGGAAATCAAACTGGCAACGCGCGGAGCGCCTATGTCGCATTGATCGCTGCTGGGCTGAACATTGCTGACCAACCGCTCTTCGGTTCGGACCTGTGCATAGCAGGCATAGGGGCCAGCCGCATAGTATCCGGGAAATGAACCCGTCGCTTTGATTTTCGATGATAATCGAAGAATGGCTGGGGCGGGAGGATTCGAACCTCCGCATGGCGGTACCAAAATTTGATGCCCGCCCGGAGGCACCATCCCAGCTTAGTCGAGAGACGCAGAAATCTGCGGCTTTCGCCAACTTATGCCATTCCGGCAATAACCCAAAGAAAAATCATGGCAGAAATCATGGCAGACCTCCTAGGCTTGGGATCATAGTTCCTCAAAGGCCGTTTCGAGCAGGCGGAGCCGGACGGGCATGCAGGCCACGATGCTGTCATGCACCTCCTGCGCGAAATCTTCGGGCATTTGTGCAAGTGCCTTGCTCGGCGCATTCTTGGCTCGATCCATAATGTCCGTAATAGCTTCTTTCATGAGCGTAGGCCCGAGGCCTGCCGCTTTGCCGGATTGGATGAAGTGTCTTCCGACGACATCGAGAACGCGGTAGTGACGATTGCTGCCAACAGACATGGCCAGCTTGTATTTGTTGTTTGGGATTTGGCGTTTGTCGAACGCGGGTTGCGCGGAGAGTACGTCGTAGAACGGTGTCAGGCTGTAGCGACCTTCGGGTTTCAGGAAGACGCTGAAATTCTTGCCATGTCCATCTGTCGCGCCAATCAACCAGAACAAGATCTGGCTTTTGAAGAAATCTACCTGATCCTTCTGCGGCTCGTCCGAGCCTTGCAGGAGTTTCAGGATGTCGATCATGCCGGGACCACCGTTGTTCTGGTATTTCTGCGCCGAGGGGATGCCCATCGCCTGACAACAATCCTCCTGCGGCAGGCGCAGCAGATACTGCGCATTGCGCCAGCGGCGGTCAAAGCGTTCGACGACCAGCACACGTCGCTGGCCGAACGTGACGATCTTTGTCTGCGCTACGTCGAGACCGAAGGCTTCCAGAAGCTTCAGGCAGTAATGCTCGTTATCGACGCTGGCCACCATGTCGATCGGGCCGAAGGCGGTCGGGATTTCGCCGAGTTGCGGCTTGAGAAGATGGGTGGTCGGGGTCGTTCCGATGGGCCGCATCCAATGTCCTTCATGGTGCAGGAGCGCTGTCTTTTCCTGCGCGCCTGCGATCGAGATACGAAACTCCTGTTCCTTGTCGACGCCGAGTGGTGCGGTGGCAAGGCTGGCCAGAATGCCTTCAATCTCCTCGTCTCTGAGGTGTTCCCCCTTCACATAGAACTCGGTATCAGCGGGATCATCACCGGGCAGAAACTGCATGGCACCGGCGCAGTCGCGCCCGATGGCTTCCAGCAGGCTGAAATAATCGGCTCCGTGAGCCGCCATCCGTTCGGCCACACGCGTCCGGACATGCGGATTGTCGGGCAGCAGGTTGTCGAAGACCGCCATGACGGGCTCGCCATTATATGCTGTTTCGCGCAGGGGTAGAGACAGGGAAATGGCAAAGGCCGGAGCCCAGTCCAGCCAGCTCTGGTCATACTTAAAACTGACCGCACCGCTTGCCTCTTTGTGCAGTTGCCCGACCAGATGATTGTTGATGAGGACGTTGAGAGGGGCATGCGTCTTACGGCGTCCCATCAGAAGATATCCTCGATATCCTTGGCAGGTCGCTGTGATCGGATGTCGATGATCAGCTCAAGGTCAAGCGCGGCAAACAGGGCATAGATCGAAGAAAGCTTGGTGCCTTCGTGCCCGGTCTCAATCTTTGAGATCATTTCCTGGCGCAGTCCTGCCAGATTGGCGAGGTCGGTTTGCGTCAACCCCCGCTGTTTACGGGTGCGCTGTATGATATTGCCTAGCTGGCGGGGGGAACGTGCGATATGAGGCATAGGAATCTCCTAAGCTATTTATGCTCTAAACAACATAAAACGACAATATGTCATTTCGAGCATATGTTGGCATTATTTCATTTTGAGCATAAAAAGATTTATGCGAAATTTTATATAAAAATGCCGCTTGGGCTCAGGATTCCCTTTGGGCAAGGCTATCACGCCGTCAGATCGACCGTCTCCGTAAACGCCGTTTGCCCGGTTTCCCGAGGGAATATGACCTCGGCAGTGGCCTGAGCAAGTTCCACGCGACCGTGTCCCCCTGCGTGGTGTAACTGGGGCTGATCCCCGCGTTATCCGGCGTCAGCTAGGGCAGGTCATGTTCCGGGCACGGTCGAGAGCATGGCGATGGGATTGCCGCTCACCGGGGCGATGGTTTCAAGAGACATGTGGCGTCCGCACAGAACAGCCCATTGATCTGACTGTTTCATGACGACGGTCGCGATCAGTTGGGGGATGGCTGGCTGCTTCGCGACGATCCCGGCGATCTCAGTTCTGCGCTTCGTCTCCGCTCCGTTTGCTGAATGACCTTTCGAAATTTATCGGCTGGAGCCCTTATTCCATGTTGAAGCGTAAGTGCATGCCCCCACCACAAGGAGTGCTGCCATGCTCAACTCGCCGATCCAGAACAGGATCGCGAGCGGCCCGCCGTACACGGCCAGACCCAGGGACAGGCAGAGCGCAGCCCAGCCGCTGCATCGCAGAGCTTGCGACGACCGCTTTGACAACGAGCGCGCCAGCAGGTCACGCTGATGCCGCGCCATCGAAAGACACAGGCAGAGCAAACCGCCACATATAAGCAGCAGGGTCATGCCTTCCTCCTCCGGCTTGCGCTTGCCTTGCTCGCGGCCGCCAAGGCAGCGAGGCCGGTAATGAACAGAGCCAGATCGACGCCGGTCCGCGCCATGTCGTCGGTCCGCAACCATGCGAACAGCCCGCTGTCAGGCACGAACATCTGCGGGATCGGGGCGGCGACGCACAGCAGGCCAAGGCAGCGCAGCTGTCCTGTCCACGCGCGTTTGGGCGGCATCATCCATGCATTCATCAGCGCTGCGATCCATGAGAGGAAAAAGGCCGAGGCCTCCCATCCCATGCGCCCTGACATTCCCGCAGGCAGCAGCCGGTTCGCCAGCAGCAGAGCCGCGATGGCGATCGGCAGGCCCGCGATCACGGCGACATTGGCGCGCTCCGCCGCCATGGGGCGCGGGGACGCCTGGTTTTTCGGGTGCCGTTTGACCACCCAGAGGATGAGCCCGGTTGCAATCATCGCGGTGCCAAGCAATCCCGAAAGAAAAAACAGGAAACGCAATGTCCCACCCGAAAAACGGGCCAGATGCAGACCATAGAGCCAGCCATGCGTTGTCACAGCCGGGCCGCTGCCGTCATAGCGCGCGATCAGCCGCCCATCGGCGCTGAACCGCAACCAGGCCAGATCATAGGATGTGCTGTCCGCATCCCGCCGCTCCACCGTCACCGTCGCGTGTTTTGACGATGGATTGTCCACCAGAATGCGACCGGCGCGGCCCTTGGGCCACATCTGTTCGGCCCGGCCGACAATATGGTCCACCATTGGCCCGGAAAGCGCCGGCGCATCGGCGGAGGATACCGCCGCCGCGACCACCCCTTGCCCTTTCAGATCGCGGGCATAGGCGGCAGCATCGCCTGAATAAGCCCGCTGGATGGCCCATGGCATGAACATGGTGGCCAATGTGATGAGGCCGGTAAAACTGATCATAAGGCAGAAGGGCAGGGCCAGAACCCCCGCAACATTATGGGCGTCGAGCCAACTGCGCTGGCCCTTGCGCGGGCGGAACGTGAAGAAGTCGGCGAATATCCGTCGGTGGGTGATGATCCCGCTGATGATGGCCACTAGCATGGCGATGGCGGCAAAGCAGACCAGCCAGCGCCCCAGCCGGAATGGCGCGTGAAGGTCGAAGTGGAAGTAATAGAGGAAGTCGCCGCCCATCGTCTCGCGCCCGCGCATCTGCCCGCCGGTGCGCGGGTCGAGATATTCGGAGCGGAAGCCGCCCTTTTCCCCCTTCCACAAAATTTCGGTCACCGGGTTGCGGGCGTTGGGCAGATCAATGCGCCACAGACGCGCATCGGGTGCTGTCTGGCGCAGGCGGTCTATGGCATGGATGGCGGTCTGCGGATCGGCCGCCGCGCCGCTCAATTCGGGCCGCATCCACAGGGTGATTTCCTGCCGGTAATAGGTCAGCGAACCGCTCAGGAAGATCGCATAGAGCAGCCAGCCCGGAAACAGGCCGGCCCAGCTGTGCAGAAAGGCCATGGTCTGGCGAAACCCGTCTCTCATCGGGCGCCTCCCAGCCATCCCGCCATCGCAAACATCGCCGTCGGCAGCAGGATAATCGCCCATGCCGTCGCACCCCTGCGCGGCAGGAATGCCGTCAGTGCCGCCAGAACGAACAGGACATAGGCGGCGATCTGCGCCGTCACCACGGCCTCGATCCGCGGCATCGGCAATATCGCGGCCAGCCCTGCCGCCGCAGCGGCGGCCAGCAGATAGCCGCCGCCCAGACCGGCCAGAATACGGTTCAGGACAGCCTTTCGCCCCGGCGCGGCCCGTTTCACCAGCGCCACGCCAGATCGACGATGACATGGCGCCCTTCGCCATAATAACAACGGTTGGTGCCGACGCAGGAGGCGATATAGCGCTTGTCGAACAGATTGCTCGCCTTGGCCGAGAGTTCCAGACCCTTCAGTCCGGGCCGCCACGCGCCGAGATCGAAACGCAGCGAGGCATCCACCAGCGTGAAAGCGGGAACACGCGAATAATTCGCGGCATCGCCAAAGGTCTCACTGGTATACCGCAGGCCGCCAGCCAGGGTTACGCCCATCGGGTTGGCATACTTCAGCCACAGTGAGGCATTGTGCATCGGCACCGCCATCAAGCGCAGCCCCTGTTGGGCGCGGGTTTTTACGGTCAGATCGGCCGGGTCGATGCCCGATACGGTGTCATTGCTGTTGGTGACGCGGGAATCGAGAAGAGTATAGGCGCCGATCGCGTTGAACCCGGCCGGAAGCTTGACATGCCCTTCCAGTTCCAGCCCGCGCATCCGTACCTCGCCGATCTGCACGAAATAGAGTGAGTGATCCCTGTCGGCGGTGAGATAGTTCTTTCGCCGCAAGTCAAAAATGGCCGCCGTCACGAAGCTCTGGCTGCCGCGAGGCTGGAATTTTATGCCGATTTCATATTGGCGTCCCATTTCCGGGTCGAAGGATTTGCCCGAATAATCCGATCCATATTGCGGCGTAAAGCTCTCGGCATAGCTGAAGTATGGCGCCAGACCATTGTCGAAATTATGGAGCAATGCCGCACGTTTGGTCAGCGCCGCATTGCTGTTGTCGGTGGCGCCTGTCGGGAGATAGGAGGTCAGCCTGTACCGGGTCCAGTCCTGCCGCAGGCCAACCAGCAACCGCCAGCCTTCATAGGCGATCTGGTCCTGTGCATAGAGGCCGATCTGCCGGTTGTTATACTTCTGATTGCGGAAGGGCGCGCGAGCCGGGATCGTTTGATAATAGACCGGCGCGAACAGATCGAGTGTCGGCGCGGTGACAAATTCCCGCACCGTGCTGTATTGGAAAGATTGCGCGTCCAGCCCGACCAGCACCTGATGCGCAACCGCGCCCGTGTCAAATTTCAACGTGGCGCGATTGTCGATGGTGAAATCGTCGGACTTTTCATTCAGTCCGAAAGCCTGCCGGGTGGCGGTGCGCAGATCGGCGGCGAGGGCGGCGATATAGATATTCTGGTTGTTCAGCCTGTTGTTGGTATAGCGGAAATTCTGGTTGAATGTGATCGCGTCGCTAAAGCGGTGCTCCAACTGATAACCTGCCGAGGCAACTTCGCGGCGCCAGCCCTGATAATTGGGATCGCCGGTGAACAGGTTGGCGGCTATATTGCCATAGGGATTGGCGATGATCGTACCGATGGTGGGCAGCCAGTTCAGTGTCGACCCTTTGAAATTGTCCTTCTGATAATGAGTCAGCAGGGTGAGGGTGGTTCGCTCGCCCGGTTTCCACGTCAGCGAAGGCGCGACCATCACGCGCTTTCGATTGGAAAAGGCGGTCATGCCGTTCGTATCGAAATAGGTGCCGGACAGGCGGTAAAGCAGGCGATCATCCTGTGTCAGCGGCCCGGTGATATCTCCGGCGACCTGTTTGCGATCAAAGGTGCCGTAACGCAGCAGGATTTCGCCCCCGGCCTTGGACTGCGGCCTTTTGCTGACCATGTTGATGAGGCCGCCGGGCGTCGATTGGCCAAAGAGGACCGAGGTGGGGCCTTTCACAACCTCCACCTGCTCATAGAGATAGGGATCGAGAGCGCCGCTGGCATAGCCCGTGCCGCTCAATCGCAATCCGTCGATATAGCTGTTGGTGGCCGTGCCGGTTGTGCCATCATTGCCGAAACCGCGAATGGCCAGAGCATCGCCGCCATAAGTCACGCCCTTGGTATTGGCAAAGACGCCCGCGCTGTAGGTTACGGCATCGCCGACCGAGAGGATGCTGCGTTCGCGCGCCTGCTCCATCGACACCACGGAAATCGACTGGGGCGTCTCGCGCAGCGGGGTGTTTGTTTTCGTGCCAATGGCGGTCACGACAATATCATCGCTTTGCGCCGGTTCCATTTTCTCAGGAGTCCGGGGCGCAGGA
The DNA here is from genome assembly GCF_012275515.1 of Novosphingobium sp. SG707. GTDB lineage: Bacteria > Pseudomonadota > Alphaproteobacteria > Sphingomonadales > Sphingomonadaceae > Novosphingobium. The sequence continues at coordinate 56,247 of NZ_JAAZQL010000007.1, read as the reverse complement.
TGCACTGAGGCGGGTTTGCGCGTCGCCCGCGCCGCGCGCCTGACCAGCGTAAATCCGCCATGGCCATCCGGGCGGGCCTCTGCGCCGCTCCCTTGCAGCAGGCGTTCAAGGGCCTGCGCGGGCGTATAGGCGCCGCGCAGGCCCGCCGTGCTTTGGCCGCGCAGCAGCGCCGGATCGAAGGCGATCATCACGCCCACCTTCCGGCCAAGCTGGGCGATGGCATTGCCAAGCGGACCGGCGGGAATGTCGATGTTTTGCGTCATCTGCGGGGTTTGCGCCTGCGCCTGCATCGGCGCCGCGCCAAGGCCCATCACCACCATCGCAACAGCCGCCGCGCCACACATTTCCCTGAACTTCACCACTTGGAAAACCCCTTTGCAAAACCGCTTCACAATGGGGACGGGCGAGTTTGGAAATCGGGAACCTGAAATCGGAAAATTATTTTGCCCGGCTCACGATTGGCGCTCCGTCAGGCGCGCGCGACAGACGAAGCCCGGTCGACCGCACAATGCCTTCGAGCGCGCGATCGGGATCGACCAAGGGATAGCTGCCCGAGACCCGGACGCCGGAAAGCGCGGCGGCGTCAAAACCCACCGGATGGGCCCGATAGCGGTTGAGTTCGCGCAGCACGCCCACGACCGGCTGATCGTCGGCGGCGAGCCAGCCTTGCGCCCAACCGGCGGCCTCCTCCGGATCTATCGGGCCAAGGCGGACCAGCTTTCCTTGTGTCATGCGCACGCGATCACCGGGCGAGAGATCGGCGCAATCGGCGGCGCTGGCTTTTGCCGGGCATGCCCGCACATGGGACTCGATGACGGTTACAGTCGTCGCATCGCCCTCGCGGCGCACGACAAAGGCGGTGCCTTTTGCGGTGGCGCTGCCGTCGCTTGTTTCCACGATGAAGGGTCGCGCCTTATCCTTGGCCACGCGCGCCAGAATTTGCCCCCGGAATAAGGTGATGGTTCTGCGGGCATGGTTGCGGCGAAAGCTCAGCGCTGCGTCCGTGTCGATGGTGATCGCGCTGCCATCGGCCAACGTCACACGGCGCTGCTCGCCCCGCGCCGTTTCATAGTCGGGAAACCATGCGCGCACCGCCATGGTCTGTGCCGCGAGCCATCCGCCGCCCAGCATCAGCAGTCCAAGGGCCAACCCGCCCCAACGGCCGGTTTTGCGCGATCGGCGTTCGACCATGGTTTCAATCACTTCCCGGCCGATATCGTCCGTGCCTTCGAACCGCACGTCGAGCCCGCGCATCCGCTCCATAGTCAGCCGGTGCAGAGGGTTTTCCTGACACCATGCCTCGCAGGCATCGCGATCATCCTGTGTCGCTTCGTCGGTTGCGAACTGGGCCACCCAATAGGCGGCCTGCGCGATCATATCGGGGGTGGGGCGCGGATCGGTCACTTAGTCAGGATAAGCCAGCGCATAGCAATGGGCATAGACCTGCGCGACATAGCGCTTCACCATGCGTTCCGATACGCCCAACGCCTGCGCCGCATCGCAATAACGCAGGCTGTCGAACCGGACCATCATGAAAGCCTGCCGCGCTTTGGCCGGCAGCGTTTCCAGCAGGCGCAGGATCGCATCGAGAAACTGCGCTGCCTCGGTCACACGCTCGGGCGTCAGGTGGTCGGCCTCGCATACCCGGGCCGCGTGGACCGCGAGATAGGCCCGTTCAACCTCGCGGCGGCGAATATCATCGATCAGGATGCGGCGCGCCACGGTCGAAAGATAGCTGCGCGGATCGCGGACAGATTCTTGGGTTTCCAGCACACGGCAAAACGTATCCTGCGCCAGATCGGCCGCCCTTTGCGAACAGCGCGTATGGCGCCTCAGCCATTGCCTTAGCCAATCGCCATGCGAGGCATAAAGCGCCCCGACATCCATGGTTGCTGCAACGGCGGGCACGCGAAACTCCCCGATCACAGGCCGACGGGATCGGTCCGTTACGGCGCGTTGAAATATGGGACTTTCTGACATAAATGCAAATTAGTCGCAATAGCATATTTTGATGTCCTTTATCGATATTGATCAAACCCACCCAACACCGTTCAGCGCTTGCCCTTCGCCTCGCGCGTGCGCCCGGCGGCGATGGTCATCAGACGACTGAAGTTGGGGCATTGCCCGTTAGTGGGAGCAGGACAGGCCGCCGCATGGCGCAGGCCATCACGCAGCGCACCAAGGCGATGAATGGACCGTGATGGCGCGATCGATGTCCTCAAAGCCCTTCGCCGGCGCTTTCCCTGGCTGCACCATGTCTTTGCCGATGGCGACTGGACGGGCGACAGGGTCCGCGATGCCGCCGCCTGGCCAAGGACTGGGAATTCACGACCAGAACGCGTTCGAAGCGGCTATTTCCGGGAATACCGCCTGTTTTTATGGCGTTAAGGCCTGCGCAGAACGGGCAAGACACGCATCGAAGCGCAACACCTTCCGTCACAAAAGTCGGCACACCTCCTTTGCCCCCTTGGGCCATGCTGAAAACCGTTGTTTTGACACCAAACGCGCAAGACACGCAGTGACGACCGTCGGCGAACCGTTGGTAGGTCTGCCACCCTTGCCTTCGGCCCTATTCGTAGCTGCAAGGCTACGGCTGGTGATTATCCTGCCTCGCGCGGAGGGGCAAAATTTGCATCGAGGGGAGGGGCAACATGAGCACCACCCTTGCCCATAGGGGGCTGCCAACGGGCGTTGGCCGGTTCGACCTGCTGCGTCTGTTTGAGCAGGTGGCGATGCCGGGATTTGGTCTGTCGTCGACGGCAGTGGCTTTGGTCCGGCATTATGTGCTCAAGACCATGGACGGCGATTATCTGTCAGGCCGGATCTGTGCTGTCTGGACCCAAGCCTGTCGCTTTGCAGAGGCCTTGGGTCTGACGCCACGTTCGATCAATTCGGCCGAGCGGGAACTGGAGCAGGCCGGCTTCATCGTCCGCAATGCCGGGATCAACGGCGAACGCGCTGGCGACCGACAGGATGGGATCGTGGTCTGGGCCGCAGGCATCAATCTGGCCTCGCTGGTCGAACGCTTTGCCGAGATGCAGGCCAAGGCAATTTCAAGCCCGTGCCATCCAGCAGTGCCGCGCCGAGATCCGTCAACTGGGCCAGCGCATCCGCGAGGCGGGCGACGAAGATCTGAGCGCGCCGAAACCATCCTGCCTGATGGCCGCACGGCGCGGATCACCAATATCGACCGCCTGATCGCCATCCGCGAGGCCTTGTCCGCCATGCTCGCCGCCATCGAACACCATCCGGAATCCGGGCCAGAGCCCGATCCCCGTGCACTGAAAACTTCCGACGCGCCGGAAGAAAACTGCGCGCCCAATATACAGAACCAAAACTCACCACGAAGATGTACAGCGCCAGCCCGCGATCCGCTCGATTGCATCCGGCCAGTGACCGCGTTGATGGTGGCCACCGAGAGCTATTGTGGCATCGTCGAAGCGCTGGGTGGGCCGAACTGGCCCAACCTTGCCGAGGCATCGTGGCGCAGTTGTGGACGGCTTGGGATCTCCCAGAGCACCTGGGGTCGGGCTTGCCAGCAGTTCGGTCGGGAACGGGCGGCGCTCAATGTGCTGCTGATCGACCGGAATGCCGGACTACCGCTGGGGCCCCCCTATCGAGTTGGCTCACCGGCAAGGTGTCTGGCGGGCATGGTGCGGCGGGCGGGCTCGGCAGGTGTGAACCTTGCTGGTCTGTTCCGGGCCACCGAGCGCAACGTCCAGCAGGCACCATCACAATCCCAGTGCCTTGGTCACCTATGGAGTCGCAGGCTGGCCCACTGGCCCATCTGACCGCGAGGCTACTGGCCAGTATGGAGCGGCGCGTCAAACCTGACGGGTGATGCTGCTTGGTAACCCAACCAGCCCGCACGTCCACACACTCACAAGCCCACACGTCCACATGTGAACGGGCAAGGAAATCTCCATGACCATCATCGCCATCGTCAGCCAGAAGGGCGGCTCAGGCAAAACCACGCTTTCGGTGAACTTCGCCGCTGCTGCTGAAGCCGCTGGCGCCATCGCGCTTATCATCGACACCGATCCCCAGGCAACGGCCAGCCAATGGGGCGCGTGGCGCGCAGACAAGCCTCCGGAGGTCATCGACAGCGCGCCGCCACGCATCCAGGCCAAGGTCGAGGCCGCTAAGGCTCAAGGCGTTGGTGTGGACGACCCTGCGATCAAGGTTCAACCTGCGGCGCGGCGACGCCGGAGGATTTGATAGGAGGAAACGATGAAAACCATCACGCGGATTGGAATGGATCCGCACTGAAACTCCAACCGACTACACCTAACGCGGCGGAACGCTGACGCTGATGACTGGTCTTGAGGTTCGAGCCTGAACCGGCAAGCGGCGGCAAACCAATCAAGCCCCGGTTTTCCCGTTTATGGGTTCACGGCCTAGCTGTCTGGTTGCGACACATCATTGGGACATGGTAAATGAGGCTATCGCAGATCATGCGTGGCGCTTTTCCGCACTTGCTGATGAGGCTTCGTGATGGTGCAAATACATCCCCAAGGCCGGACCACACCTGCTGTACGGGCGGAAATTGCTCGTTCGGCCGAGCCCGCCAGTGTTGTGGCCAAGCGCTATGGCATCAGTGACGAAACCGTGCGCAAGTGGCGCAAACGTGGAGAACAGGCGATCCAGGATCGCTCGAGCTGGCCCAAACGACTGGCCTGGCGCATGAGCGAGGAAGAGCGCGCGATTATCTGCGCGGTACGCCGAGCCACGGGTTTCCCCCTGGACGATCTCACCTTCGTGCTCCGGCATTTTCTGCCACACCTCAATCGCGACAGCATCTATCGGGTGCTTAAGTCCGAGGGGCTCAACCGCCGCCCGCCCAAACCGGTGAGCAGTCGCGCAAAGGACAATGCAGCTTCAAAGACGATGATCTGGGCTTCGTGCACATCGATGTAAAACATCTGCCCAAACTGCGCACCGCGGATGGCGAGATCCGCAAGCGCTTCCTCTATGTGGCCATCGATCGCTGCTCACGGTTCGTCCATCTCAGCGTCTACGACGCCGAAAATGCCGCAAACGCCATCACCTTCCTCAAGGTTGCCAGAAAGGCCTTCCCGTTCCGCATCACCCATGTCCTGACGGACCGGGGATCCTGCTTCACAGCTGATGATTTTGAACGCATCTGCGCGCAGCTCAAAGTCATTCATCGCGCGACAAAGCCTTATACGCCGCAAACCAACGGTATGGTCGAACGCTTCAATGGCCGTATTGCCAGCGAGGTATTGGGCATCAATGTTGGCGGCCACGCCGATCTCGAAATCCTGCTGACCGGCTTCAACCGCGCGTACAATCGACGACGACAGCGCGTGCTTCAAGGAAGCTCACCACCAGAAGGTGGAGGAGCGGATCGCATCGATACCCACGCTCTCCAATCCTCTTTACAAACCACCGGCACCCGATGATCTTATGACTAAAGTCGACGACATCTTGTACTATGCCAATGATGTGTCGCAACCAGACAGCTAAGAGTCCGTTTGGAAAATCAGGTGTGAGCGTTTCGGCGTAGGAGGTTACCGCCCATGGCGACGAGGATCATGGCGTGTGAAACGTCGATCCGCTTTTCATAGTCGCGCACAAGCCTGCGCCACCGGGTCATCCAGCCAAAGGTTCTCTCGACGACCCAACGCCGGGGCAAGACCTTGAAACCCTGCTGATTGTCGCTGCGGCGGATGACCTCGATGACGAAGTCGAGATAGCTGGCCTTGTCCATGAGCTTGAGGCGATCATAGGCCCCATCGGCGAAGAGGTGTTTGACCCAAGGCCAGCGCTTGCGGATACCCTCGAGGATGGCCTGTGCACCGGCACTGTCGGAAATATCCGCCGTGGTGAGGTTGACCATCAGCAGCCTGCCATCGGTATCGACGGCGATGTGCCGCTTGCGCCCGAGCACCTTCTTGCCCGCGTCAAACCCGCGCTTTTCTGCCGATGGAGCCTTGACCGACTGGCTGTCGATCACACCCGCGCTCGGGCTTTGCTCCCGCCCGCAGCGCTCGCGATCGAGCATCAATTCGATGTCGTGGATCGTCTGGAAGAGGAACCTGCGCGCCAATTCCCGGAACCAGCCATAGACCGTCTGCCACGCCCCGAAATGGATCGGCAGCATCCGCCAGCCACAGCCCGAACGCACAAGATAGCGCACCGCATTGATGACCTCGCGAAAATCCACTTCGCGAGGGCGGCCCCGCCGCCCCGGCTTGGGCATCAGCGGCGCCATGCGCTCCCATTCCTCATCGGTCAGGTCGCTGGGGTAGCGCTTCGTCTTCTTGGCAATCTGGGCCATTCGCCCCCGGCTCTGCTGTGTCCACATCCAGAGCCTGAATCAGACCAACCCCAACGTGACAACCCCAAAAGCCAATTTTCCAAACAGACTCTAAGCGCTGGTAATTCGACCGCAGGTTGAATTGCACATCAATGCAGCGGGCTTGGCACTAGGCCCGCTGCTTTTATATTTTCATCCGGAGTCGGCTGGCATGCCATGTCTCAACAGGTCAAGCTGTCGGGGATTAAAGCTAACGCGTATTGCCTTGCTTCAGTCTCGCGTTGCGGTCGGTTCGGCAAACCTTGTAAACTGGTCCGCGATATCCTTCAGAATTGCGAGAAGTGCCTGGCGGTTTTCCTGGCCCACAATGGCTTCAAACTGGGCGTCATGCGCTTCTGCATGGGCGCGCAATGTTTGCAGATGGCTTTCCCCCTCCTGGCTGAGCGAAAGGCGAATACGGCGCTGATCCCCCGGATCGCGATCTCTTACAATAAGACCTTTGCGGCTGAGTTCGCGAAGCGAGGCTGTGAGTGTGGATTTGTCCCGCCCGCTGGCCTTGCTCAATTCGGTCTGGGTAATACCGGGATTATTATGGACAATGGTGAGCAGCGCATACCACCCAGGCCAGATGTCTGATTCACCCACCTTTTGGGCGAAGGCTGCAAACGACGCTTCCTGCGCTCTGCGCAGTTGAAAAGCGAGTACTCCGTCAAGGCTTTTTGTAAGCTCGTGATGTGCCTGCGGGCTTTTGAGCCGGGCGCGGTTAGCGGGGCGCTTTGCCATTTCTGAAAATTTCCTGAGTGCCTGATCTGAAAATTGCTGTCGGTCATCTCCGAATGAAGCGCAAGGGTTTTGCAACCGATATACGGGGTAATGAGCGCGGCCACCGCGAAAGTCCTCGCGGTGGCCGCGCTCATACTGCATGCCTTTTTGGGGTTGGAGCAAATTAGCATGGCTACGGCACTTTGCGGCTCAGCACATTAACGCCTAGCCACGATTTGCGGCGCCGTTTCTTTGAGAAAAAGTGTCGCCGCAGCTCCTGCCACCAACACCACATCAACCGTCAGCAGCGTCATTTTCAGCCCGCCAGCCATGGCAATAGCGCCGCCGATCGAGGGGGCAACGCCTCCGCCGAAAATCTCGCCAAGGCCGATGACCAGACCCATAGCACTGGACGCCATGGTTGACGGCACGCATTCGCCTGAAATGGGCCCGGCCAGAAGAGCGTTGGCGCCGCAGCAGCAGAATGCGGCCATAAACAGCGCGGCAAAGATTGCCGTTGGCGATTGAACCCATAGAACAAGCGCCGCCAAAGCCGCCGCGCCCACAATAAAAGCGATAAAGAGCGAAGGCTTGCGCCCAATGCGGTCCGACAGGATACCCAGCAGGATCTGGCCCAAAAAGCCACCCAGTCCAAAACCCGACATCACGAAGCCCATGGTCACGCTGTCCAGCTTCACCACGTCCGTCAGATAGACAGGAGCCATCACGCCAAGAACGAAGATGCCGCTCATCGAACAAAAGATGGCGGGAATGGCCACACAGATGTTGCGATAGGCAAAAAGCGCAAGCCAGTTGGCGGAAGCGCTCTCGTGGTGCGCCGACTGTCCGGGGTTAACCGGATCGCGCAGAACACGCCAAAGCATGAAGGCAAGGATCAGACCCGGAATTGAAACAAGCATAAAGACATCGCGCCATGATGGCAGGATGGCCGCCAGTTGCGTGGCGATGATCGGGCCAAGTGCGAGGCCGCCCAGTGCAAAAGCACCCTGAATGATGCCCAGATTGATCCCTCGGCGGCTTGCAGGCGACGCGTCAAGCGCGGCGGCATAGCTGGTCGGGCAATAGGCGCCCTCGGCGACCCCCATCAGCAAACGTGCGATAAACAGTCCGGCAAAGCCGGTGGCCAAACCGCTGATACCCGACAACAGCGAAAAGGCGATGACGGCAGGAATGATGATCTTGCGACGACCGATCCGATCGGATAGCCGCCCCATGATGATGGCGAAGACACCCCATGAGAGGCCGATGGCCGCCCCCAGATTGCCCAGATCCTGATAATCAAGGCGCAAATCATGCATAATCTGCGGGGCGAGCGGCATGATCAGCCAGCGATCAAGACCGACGAGGCCAAAGCCCGCCGCCAGCAGCCCCACGGCGCGCAGTTCGTAACTGAAATTTCCTGTCGGCGTTCCAGACGCTGCTGAAATTGATGGCATAGTCGTCGCCCCTGAATGCGCCATCGTGTCGCAACGATGGGCGGAAATGGATATGGCAGATCAGCAAATGGGATTTCAAAGGGAGCAGCTTGAACGGCACGCGCCCCGGCGTCATGCCGCAGCAGGATCGCCGCCCGGCTCTCCGCCGGATGGCACAGTGCCGCCCATTTTCACCATCGCCTGACGCGGCTCGACGTTCAGCAAGAGTCGAGTGGCATCGGCACGGCAGTAATGCCCTGCCGGATCGAAAACAGATTTGGCCGCGACAATCGCGTCGATATGAGCGTCGGCATAGAGAATGCCCTCAGCATCCTCGAGCAAATGCTCGGCGAGCGGCTTGCCGTCGGGGCCAAAGATCATGCTGCACCCGCCTCCGGCAACGGCGCCATCGGCGTTGAGCAGCCGGACCTTGTCCTCGGTGTCGCACAGGAGATCGATCATCTCCTTGCTGGTGATCGCGGTGGAGTGGAGGACATAGCAGCCCCCCTCAATGGCATGCACCTGGCTGACGGCCAGATTGGCCTGTGCGGTCAGGCCATAGGCAATTTCCTTGTACAGCGTGAAGGACGGCCAAGAGGCGACATGGATCTGTTCGTTCTGGGCAAACAGAGCGAATTTCGACAGGGGCTGGACATGTTCGGCGCAGCACAAGGCGCCAAGGCGGCCCAGTTTGGTGTCCACTACCGTCAGGTCGGAGCCGTCGCCCTCGCCATAGACGGTACGCTCGACATGGGTGGGCTTGAGCTTGCGGCGGTGGAAGAGCAACTCGCCTCCGTCGCTATAGGCTACCTGCGATATATAGAGGCTGGCGCCAGCCTTTTCGCTAAATCCAAGGACAACATGGATCTTGTTGGCCAAGGCGGCCTGCCGCACGCGCTCAAGCTCAGGTCCGTCGATGGCCACGGCGCTGGCATAGAGGCGCGGCATGAACCGTGCGCCCCATGCAGGCGCGCCCAGCCAGGCCCACCATGGATAGCCGGAGATCCACACCTCGGGAAAAGCCAGCAGGTCGGCGCCATTGGCCGCGGCCTCCTCAATCAGAGTGATGGTCTTGTCGACCGTGGCATTGGCATCGAGATAAACAGGCGCAGCCTGAACAACGGCCAGCTTGACGGAATTATTGATCATGTTCGCTCCCACCCAAAAATCTGCGCTTGATATGTGGCGATCCCTGTCTTTCGGGCCGCGCTGTCCTGCTATTTCCTCAAAGGCCAGACCGCTGGGTGACCTTCCGGGGTGATCATGAAGCATTCGATGTCCAGAATGCGCCCGTCGACGATCTTGAAAATCTCATAAATGATGAAGCTGAAGGGGTGGTCGGACTTGGGGCCATTGTTGCTTTGCAAACCCGGCTCGACATCAAGGCGGCTGATGCCCACCACAATCCCGCGCGCTTCATCGGTCAGCGGGTAGCGGCGTTCGCGCACATGAGGGATCCAGCCGAATTTGGTGACACCAATATCGCAACTGTCCGAGGTGATGACGCCCGGCTTGTTGGTGTTGGTCGTGGGGGTGCCGTTTTCCGTGCGGTTGCAATCGGGATGAAAGGGCACAATCGCGGGATTATGTTCCTGTATCGACTGGAAATAGAGATCGGCGATGTGGCGCAGTTCATGCGCAGGCACCCGCTCGTTCCGGAGCAGTACATCGCTCCACATCGGTTTTGGCGTGTGAACACCCGTCGGATCGTAGAGCAGATCCTTGGGACCAGCGACCACTTCTTCCATTTCGCTGATCTTGCGGCCTTCAATCTTCAGGCGCAGAAAATAGAGCGCAGGATCGGCATCGCGCCGACGCACCACGCCCATGAACACCGCCTGCTTATCAACGGGACTGACAAAAGTGGAGCGGCCGGTGATGATGGTCGCATCCTGCCATATCCCATCCTTGAGATCGGTCTTGCTGCCGTTGCGATAGATCAGAGCGTTGGGGGTGAAAACCAGCTTTGATGCATCATGCGCTTCCAGCCCAAGCAGAACTTCATGCACTTTGTCGAGCAGACATCCCCTGTCGCAGGCCACAGCCGTGGCGGCAACAGGTTTGCCCGCAACCGGCAGTGCCCCCATCAGGCATCCCAACGCAGGGATCGCCCCCAGGATCCATCTTTTCATGCCCTGATCCTTTCAACCTGTATTCAAAAAGCGGCGGGCAGGACGACAGAGCCATCCCGCCCGCCTTAGGCAGGGTTTTTTAGAACTTGCCGCGGATACCCACGGTGAAGTAGCGACCCATCACGCTATGGACCGACTGAGCGGCGGGATAGAGCACGCCCGGAAAGTAGGACGCGTAAAGCGGGGCCTGACGGTTGAAGAGATCCGAAACATTGAGGAAGGGCTGGAAGCGGCCATCGGCCACATCCACACTCATGGTCACATCGGTATAGAACACATCAGGGATCTTGTTCGAGGCGCTGTCGATCACATAGGTCGGGCGCGTCGAGCGCTGATAGCTGCCGATCCACCGCTCCTGAATGAAGAGGTTGAACTTGTTCAGGTTGTAATTGATCGAGAAGTTGCCGCGCCACTTGGGATAGCCCGACGCATTGCCGTCCACCGACGTGTTGGCCGTGCCCGCCAGTTCTTCTTCGGCGGCCAGCGCGCTCGTTTTCAGCTTGATGTGCGGAACGTAGCTGGTCAGCGCGCGGAACGTGATATTGCCCGCGCCCAGCTTATGGCGATAGCTGGTTTCAAAGTCATAACCTTCGGTCATCAGCGAAGCGCTGTTGACCGGCGAGAGCGCCACGGCGGTAGGCGTCTTGCCATCAGGCCCATAGCTGATGAGGGCGCATACCGGTGATGTGCCGTTGCTGGCCACGCAGTCGTTATAGGTGGTCTGCGCGTCGTTGGTCGAGATCGCATCCTTCAGGCGCAGGTGGTAAAAGTCCAGCGACATGCGCAGGCCCGGCACCTGATGCGGCGTATAGGCGATACCGATGCTGGTGGTGTCGCCCTTTTCAGGCTTGAGATTGCGATTGCCAACGGTGGTCTGGGTCACGTTGACCGAACCCGATGCGGTGGTGACAGCATTGGCGCTGACCGAGCCGGTGGCAAAGAGGTTGTAAAGCGTGGGCGCCCGAATATCGCGCGACTGTGTTGCGCGGATGCGCAAGTCGCTGAACGGCTCGTAAACAAGCCCGGCCTTCCAGGTTACCACGCTGCCGCTGGTCGAATAATCGGTGAAGCGGACCGCGCCGTTCAGGGTCAACGACTTGCCCAGCGGGCCCTCTTTGATCAGCGGCACCTCGGCTTCGCCAAAGACCTCCTTCACATTATAGCTGCCATGCGCTGAACCGACATTGGTCCAGTCATAGGCCGTGGCCCCGCCCGGAACGTTGCGGATGCCGGTAAAGTCCACTGGCAAAGCGGGGTCGGAATTGCTGGACTGGTTAAGCGATTGGTGGCGATATTCGCCGCCCACCGCCAAGGACACCGGACCCGCCCACAAAGAGAAGGGCGAGCCGGAAATGCTGCCCACGATATCGTCCATCTGATTGACGATTTTGTAGGTCGAGGTGCCCCGCACATAGGCTACTGCGGCGGCTGAAGGTGCGCCCTCGCCAAAGAGGTTGAGCGGGCTGCATCCGGGGTAAAGGCCGGGGTTGGTCAGCGCAACCCGGCAAACGGTATTGCCGCTGCCGTCTTTGACAGCGTCCAGCGCAGCGTAAAGCTTGCGGTTGTCGATTTCGTTGGCGTTCATTGTGAGGGTGTTGCGGCCGTGCTCATAGCTCACGTTCCACTTGTACCCGCCCAACGAACCCGACAGGCCCGCCGTGATGTTGTAGTTGGTGTTGACCGCTTTCGAGGTGCGCAGGCCCAGATCGCGGTTATAGCGCGACATGGCAACCGCATTGCCACCATTGACGCCGGCCAGCTTGGCCTGATCAACGGTGGAGAGGAAGGCGTTGGTGGGCGAAATCAGCAGGCCGCCGAAATTGAAGTCATAGCCATATTGGCTGCCATTTTCGGCGCGGGCAAAGCTGCCCTGAACAAAGCCTTCGACATCAGGCGAAATGTCGTAGGAGATGCGGCTGAAGGCCTGCGTGGTGTTGACGCTGCCGGTCAGGCCCAAACCGTCAAAATGCGCGCCATCGCCGCCAACCGACTGGCCGGTGTTGCCAATGGGGGTGCCGGGGTTGAAAGAGCTGAGCTGACCATTCTTGAAGGTCTGACCCAAGGCCGGGATCAAACCCCCGAACGAAGAAAAGTTGAAACGCGCGTTGGCATAGGTCTTGAGCGGATCAGCCGCCGTGCCCGCGCCCACCAGTGTATAGATGCCATCGCCATAGCGGCGGGCCGAACGGTTGTTGATCGCGTCCTGCTGATAATGCTCGACGCTGGCGATGATGTGGCCCTTGCCCTCCGCAAAATCGGTGCCGCCTGCGACGCCGATCTTCCAGCTCGGCGCATCGCCATAGGTCGAAACGCCGGAGTTGGCCTCGTACTTCAGCCCTTTGAACTTGCGATCAAGGACATAATTGACCACGCCGCTGACCGCGTCCGAACCATAAGTGGCCGAGGCGCCGGCGGTCACGATTTCAACGCGCTTGACCAGCATTTGCGGCAAGGTGTTCACGTCCACACCGCCCGAAGAGCTCGTCTGGATGGCGCGCTGACCATCGAACAGGATCAGCGCACGCGAGGTGCCGATACCGCGCAGGTTGAGATAATTGCCGTTCGAGGGGGAATCGGCGTTGGTCTGAAAATAGCTGGTCGAGCTGGAGGAGTTCGACAACTGGGGAAGCTGATTCAGAGCGTCGGCCAGGCTGCCCGGCGATGCCTTGAGGAGTTGTTCGGTGGAAACGGCGGTAACCGGCGTTGGCGCCTTGATGCCATCGGTAGCCAGGCGGGTGCCCGTCACAACGATTTCACCAGGCGTCGATGCCGCAGCACCCTGAGCAGCCGTGATTTCCTGCGCCATGGCCGCCGTCGCCGGGAATGCCAGCGCGCTGCTTGCAAGCAGCGTAAATATATAGGCCTGCTTCATAAAAATCCCTCAATTCGGATAGCCATTATCACTCCCGCTCCGCGCCCCCGGTTGGCGGAAATGGGGACACAGACTTGTACGCCGCGTCTTGCTTGAGATCCGCGCGCGGCTTTTCTCCGAGCAGGTCTAACGTGGAACTGGACGGAGGGATTTTGGCAGGCGGAACGAAATTTGGTCTATTCCGGCACAGGGCCTGACCCACTACCTATGCAGAGGCGCCGATGAGGCATGAGGGGCGCCATCACACCTATGCGGCGCTTAAGCACATGCAATCGGGAAATGTTCTTTGTGTTGCACCATTGCAATGCCGGAAAGATTGCGTTGCGGGCACCTTGCGGTTATGTTGGTTATCAAACCATCCGGTAAATGAGGTGGTCGGGGCAACCCAAATGATAAGCTTCGCAGGCGGATGACATTTGTTTCAGAACTTTGGCGGTTTTGAAGTGAAATACGTGTGCGTAGCAGGGAGTGAAAAATGGGCTTGGCATCAGATACATTCCGTAACGAGTCGTCCGATTTCTCTCATTGGCGCGATGCGGTGTGCGATGCTGTGGTTGATCTGGACTGCGCCAAACCCAGCAATTCCCCGTTTCACGGTACGATCTTGTCCCTTCCGATGCGCGATCTGCGCATGATCAAGGTAGCCGCCACCCCGCATCAGGTTACACGCGACCGGCAACGAGCAAGCAAAGCGACTGAGGAATTCGTCCTGCTCAGTCAGGTCGTTTCAGGCAGCTCGACCTTGGTTCAGGGCGGGCGCGAGGCGCGTTTGCAGGCCGGTGATTTTGCCATTTATGACACCACCACGCCCTATCAGATGGTGCTTGACCGGCCCTTTGAAATGAATGTCGTGCGGATCGAGCGCAGCCGTTTTGCCCGTCATGTCAGCGACATCAGCAATCTGACGGCTTTGGCAGTGTCCGGTCGACGCGGGACGGGGCGCATTGCATCGATGCTGATCGAGGAAACGCTGTCCCAGTTTGAGGATATCGGCGATCATGGAGCGCGCCAGCTCAACACTACCATGCTTGCCTTGATCGCGGCAGCTTTGACCGAGGCGGCGGGCGAGCGTCCGGTCGACCGGATGAGCGAACCTCGCCATTTGCTGGTTCAGCGTGTGATCCGCCTGGTGGAGGATGAGCTGGGCAATGAAGAACTCAATTGCGACTATATCGCCCGCCGTCTGGGTATTTCGGACCGCTATCTGCGCAAGTTGTTTTCCGAGCGAGGGGCCAGCCTGTCTGATATGATTTGGGACCGCCGCCTGATCGAAGCGCAAAGGCAGTTGGGTCAAGTCGTGACCGTGCAAAAATCGGTCACGACCATCGCCTATGAGTGCGGCTTCAAGGATTCCGCCCATTTCAGCCGGGCTTTTCGCAGTCGTTTTGGCATGAGTCCGCGTGAATTCCGCAATCAGCGGATCAAGGGTTAGACCTCGTTACGCAATATAGGTCTCATCCAGCATTGCGATGTCGGGACATCCGATCAGCGCCAGCGTATTGTCGATTTGCTGACGCAGCAAGGCAAGCACCTCGTCTGCTCCGCGTTCGCCACGCGCCGCCAGACCGTAAAGCAAAGGTCGGCCGATCAGCGCCCCAGCCGCTCCCAGCGCCATAGCCTTAACCACATCTGCGCCGTGGCGGATCCCGCTGTCGAGCAGCAAGGGCAGTCGGCAAGCGCGCCGAATGGCGGGCAATGCATCGACGGGGGCCATCACATCCTCGATCTGACGGGCGCCGTGGTTTGAAATGATGAGGCCGTCCACACCCAGTTTCTCGCAATGGCGGGCATCGTCAGGAGCAAGAATGCCCTTGACCAAAAGCTTGCCCTGCCAGGCGTCTCGCAGCGCGGCGAGTGCTTCCCAATCAAAACTTGCATCCATCTGGCGGCCCATCAATGCTGCCTGTGCCTCGACATCGCCCGTACCCGCAGCGCGGAAATGCGCCAGTTCGGGCAATCCGGCGAAAACCTGACGCAGGCTCCACACCGGATGGGTGGCCGCGTCCCACATAATGCGCGGCGTATAGCGGAAGGGCACGCCAAACCCGCTGCGTTTGTCGCGAATGCGTTCACCATTGACCGCCACATCGACCGTCAGCACCAGCGTGGTGCAACCGGCCGCCGCGGCCCGACGGACAAGATCCTCCGCGAGCTTGCGCTGGACCACATAGAGCTGGAACCATACTTCGCCCGAGGTCGCTGCTGCCACTTCCTCAATGGTGCTCGTCGATGCGGTCGAAAGGCAAAAGGGTATGCCCATCCGCTCTGCGGCCTTTGCCAAAGTCAGATCGCCGCCGGGCCTCACGACTCCATTCAGCCCCATCGGGGCAACCGCAAAAGGGATTGCCCAGGAAGAACCCAGCGGAGCAACACTTTGCCTGCGTTGCTGCACATTGACGAGCCGGCGCGGGCTTAACAAATATTTGGCGAAGGCGTCACGATTGCGGTCAAGACCTCGCTCGGATCCCGCGCCGCCCTCCACATAGTCATAAACCATGCGGGGCAGGCGGCGCTTGGCTTCACGACGATAGTCGTTGATCGTCGGAAGGGGGCGTGGCAGGGCCATCTCAGTGGTGATCCAGCCAAACGTCAAGCACGGCACAGCGCTTTTCCTCACGCACCACCCTGAGCGCTTCGGCAATGGCTTCGTCCACCTGCGCCGGGTCAACGATCTGGCGGCCCCACGCATTGCCAGAGGCCTTTGCAATGCCGACATAATCGGGTGCGGGATCGAATGAAGTATCAAGGCCATTGGCATGCGCCGCAAAGCCGTCCGGGTGAACCGCCAGTGTTGAAAGCTTGGGCGATTTCCATCCCCGATTGTTGAAGATCACCTGAAGGAAAGGCGCCTCATAGCGCCGCGCCATCCAGTGCACCGAGCTGGGCACCGTGAACATGAACGAACCATCGCCCGTCAATGCCACCACGGTCGCATCGGGGCGGGCCAGCTTGACGCCAATGGCCGCGCCGCCATTGTAACCGAGCGATCCACCGCCGCTGGTGAAGATCTGGCCTGGCGTGTTCAGGCTGAGATGGTTGAACACGGTGTGGTAATTCGAGATCGCCTCGTTCACGAAAAGCATCTCGTCATCCTGAGCCGCGCGCAGACGGGAGACAAAATATTCGGGCGTGATCGTGCCGACCGGCATCACTTCCAGCACGCCCAGTTCGTCATCGCGTTCCGCGTGACGGGCCGCGTAGTGTTGCTGGCGCTCTTCTACTTGCGCCGCGTCCACTATCTTGCTGTCCAGCCAATGCAACAGTTGCTCAAGCGCCGTGGCCGCATCCGCGCGGCAGACCGCCTCCGCATTGATGCGCCACAATGGCATCTGTTCCTTCAAGGGGTCCACGTCGATGTGGAAAATGCGGGCATCGTCGGCCGGTTTGGACACGGTGGGGATCCAGGGGACATCACTGTCGATCACCAAAACGACATCGGCTTCGGCAAGATCCTGATTTTGCCGGGGCTGGTTCCACTGATTGCCCAGATAGAGCGGGTGATCATGGGGGAAATTCATGGCGTTGGGCACCGACTCCAGCACGCCAATTCCAAGCGCCTCTGCAAGGCGGACCAATGGCGCAACCGCTGCCGGATTACGGCCCACAAAAGAGGTGACGATCAGTGGGCGCTTGGCCGACAGCAGGGCCGATCCGATAGCGTCGAGCGATGACATCCCAAGCGCGGCCGGCTCGATCGCTTTCCAGCGCGCGGCATCATCGGGGGTGGGCGTGACTTCCTCTTCCATCACCTCACGCGCGCCCATCAGATATGTCGGCCCTTTGGGATCGGAATTGGCGAATTGGAGCGCGCGGTGGACCAGTTCCTTCACATTCTTGCCCGTGCGCAGTTCGTTGTCATAGCGCATATAGCCGCGGACCAGTCCGCGCTGATCGTGAACATCCTGAATCCACTGGATGAATTCATTCCGGCTCCCTTTCATTTCACCATGCTGCGTAAAGGGAGATGCGCCGGCAAAAATCAGCATTGGCGCACGTCCCTTGGCTGCATTGTGTACGGCGCCGGCCAGAGCCTGCGTGCCGCATTCCACATGTACAACCACAGCCTGCGCTACGCCACTGGCCTGCCAGAAACCATGCGCCGCGCTCATGCCTACCATTTCATTGGGGCAGGTCACCACGTCTGGAATTTTGCGTCCGGCAGCGCGCGCCTCGGCAATCGCCTCGACAAGGGCAGGGTGATCGCTGCCCAGATTGGCGAAAATATAGGAAACCCCATGTTCAATGAGGGCGTCGAGAAAAGCGCTGGACGTGGTGTACATAGAAAATCCTGAAGTTTGATGCGCGTTTCAAACAATGCCCGAGGTGCCTGTGTGAAGCGGCGTGACTAGACAATCTGGGTAGGTCGCCGCTCAGAGCGATCCTGAGCCCTTGGTAATGGGCGTCGGACAAATGCTCGGTTCATAGAGACAGAGCTTGCCGTTTCGCGGCTGGGTTCGGATCGCGGTATGGGCGTCAAAACCATCGACCTCGGTGACAGCGGGCGCATTTTGCGCGGGTTCGCGGTTCATAGTGTTTTCCTGTGGCGTTCTGCGCCAATATAGTTTGAAACAAAACTATATCAAGGCCGATTTATCATCTCGATTTTGCCGATAGGGCGCACCTAATATTAATATAAACATTTGATTGTATTTAACAAAAACCCTACTCAAAATCAAAATCTCAATTGCTGAAATGCAAGATAACGAACGATTTTATGATTTTCTCGCTTTTAGTCCGTGAAGAAGGCTGCGCATGTTGGCTGAGCCATTGCGTCGAAAGAGGCATTGGGGGCAGGCGCCGCAATCCCTGTTCCTTTGCAGTCAAAAAATAGCCTCGCCCTGAGCAATTACCGGACCGCATTATCACTCATGATCGCCCCGCCGCATGGACGGTTGCACTATGATTCAGGGGGATTTATGAGGAAGCACACACTGCTAATGTGTTCAATTCTCGGTGGTCTTTGCTCTTTGGCTGGGCAAGCGCAAGCTCAGGAAGAAGCGCCCAGGAAGGGAGCCGATGTCGGCGAGATCGTTGTAACTGCGCAGCATCGCACTGAAAACATTCAAAAGGTTCCCATCGCTATCAGCGCCTTCAGCGGGGAATCACTGCAGCGGCGCGGATTGGGCAAAATCAGTCAGGTGGCCGCGTTCACACCCAATGTCGAAATCAAGACCAGCGCTGCTTTTGCCGGCTCCTCCCAGATTCTGGCTGCATCGATCCGTGGCATCGGCCAGAATGACTTTTCCTTCAACCTCGAGCCGGGCGTTGGGGTTTATATCGATGGCGTCTATTTCGCGCGTTCGCTGGGTGCGGTGGTCGACCTGCTCGATCTGCAGCAGATGGAAGTGCTCAAAGGCCCGCAGGGCACGCTGTTTGGCCGCAACACGATCGGCGGCGCGCTGAATATTACCACGCGCGCGCCCGACAAAAACTTCCGCTATGCCTTTGATGCCACCGTGGGCAGCTTCAGCCGCACCGACGTGCGCGGCTCGGTTGACCTGCCGCTTGTGGCGGACAAATTGCTCTCGCAGGTGTCGTTCTCGGTCAAAAAGCGGGACGGCTATCAAAGGCAGATTGCCTTTCCGGGCGCTGCGGGCACGGTCAACGATCTGGGCAGCTATGTCACCGCCGGCAATCAGAGCGGCGGCACCACGCGCGGTGATGAAAATCAGGTCAATTTGCGCGGAAAGCTCAAGTGGATCGTCAACCCGGACCTGAATGTGCTGCTGGAAGCCGATTACACGCATGTCGATCAGGGCGCTCGTCCGATCACGTTGATCAAGACATTTGCCGGGGGCAGCGATGGTACGCTGTTTTCAGCCTATAACGGTTGCGTCGCCGGTGCCGCGCCGCCCTTTTTGTGCAGCAAGCGCGGCACTGTGGGTACCAGCTTTTATGGCGCCACCAATCGGCTGTTCATCAGCGATGCCTTCGTAACGGGCAACATTGACACTACCTATGCCCGCGGCAGCAACTACGACAAGCTCAAGACCTGGGGTGGCTCGGTCACGGTCGACTGGACACTCTCGCCCAATGCCGCGATCAAGTCGATTTCGGCCTATCGCGAACTGCATTCCTCGTTTGGCAGTGAAAACGCAGGCACGCCTTTTGGCGCAGGCGATGCGTCCTTTACCATGAATCAGGCGCAGACTTCGCAGGAAATTCAGTTCATCAGCTCTGCCTTTGACAACCGCCTGAAGAGCGTTGTGGGCCTCTATTATTTCAACGAAACCGGTAATCTGACCGATATGCCCGTGCTGGGCGAAGGTCTGGTGCAGATCTATGGCCGCAATTATTTCCGCAATGATGCCTATGCTGCCTTCGCGCATGAGCATTTTGATGTGACCGATCGTCTCGGGGTCACTTTTGGCCTGCGTTACACCAAGGAAGACAAGCGGTTTGAAGGACAGCAGAAGGATCTCAACTCCTTCTTCCTGCGTTCGCGCGGCTATGACCCCAATCTGCCGCTGCCCCTGTCGGCCAAGGCTTTGCTGCCCGATCCCAACGATCCCACGCGGATCTTCCCGCTGGGCGTCAATCGCCAGAGCTTCTCCAATGCCTCGATCAAGGCGGGCCTGGAATACAAGCTGGCCCCGGCGATAATGACCTATTACTCCTATTCGCAAGGCTTCAAGTCGGGCGGATGGACCGCGCGCCTGACCGATGTCATCAGCCCGCCTAACGACATCTCGCAACTGACATTCAAGCCGGAAAAGGCCCAAACGCATGAAATCGGACTGAAAAGCACTCTTTTCGGCCGCAAACTGCGCCTGAACATCGCGGCCTTCAACACCGATTACACCGATATTCAGGTGACCCAGTTTGTCGGGATTTCGCCGGTCATCAAGAATGCCGGCAAGGCGCTGATCCGCGGTGCGGAAGCCGAGGCGCAAGGTCAATTCGGCGAATTCTCGATCAATGCCAGCCTTGGTTATATGGATGCCCATTACACCTATCTGGCACCGGGCGTGACCTATTCGGTGCAGAGCGCGCTGGTTAATACGCCCAAGTGGTCGGCAACCCTTGGCGGCCTTTGGCATCATGATTTGGG
Source organism: Novosphingobium sp. SG707 (assembly GCF_012275515.1). Taxonomy (GTDB): domain Bacteria; phylum Pseudomonadota; class Alphaproteobacteria; order Sphingomonadales; family Sphingomonadaceae; genus Novosphingobium. The sequence goes on along the minus strand of NZ_JAAZQL010000007.1, from coordinate 35,714 downwards.
TGATGGCAAGGCCATTTCGACGAACCTTGATTATACCTATAAGAGCAACAGCCATCCCGACGCTGAAAACTCGCCCTATTTGCAGTCGGGCAATGTCGGGCTGCTCAATGGTTCGATTTCTTACACCGCCAAGGATGACCGCATCGGGCTGACCTTTGGCGTGCAGAATATGACCGACAAGCGCTATGTCACGGGCGGCTTCGACCAATCGGGCGTTGGCCAGATCGGCTTCGTCTCTGCCACCTACAGCCCGCCGCGCCAATGGTATCTGACGCTGCGGGTCAAGGGCTGACCATTTGAAGCATAACAGAGAGGGGCCGCTGTGCCCTTCTCGATTTGTCGTTAAACTTCTATAACTTGGCGATAGTTCCGCCTCGGTGCCTATGGTGCGAGGCGCAATTCTGCCTGCATCGAAAGAAAAGACCTCGACCACCCGTATAGGATGGTCGAGGCCTGCGATGGCTTTGCTGACATCAGCTTGCGGTATTGGGAACAAGCTGATGTCAGCAATTGCGCTGTTTCGCGCCGTCCTGCATCAGATGGGGAAATGCCCGTTTTGTGTTTCCACCGTGATCCACCGTGTCTCGGTGAAGCTGTCGATGCCCTGGCGTCCGCCGAAGCGGCCGTAGCCTGAGGCGCCGACGCCGCCGAAGGGCATCTGCGCCTCGTCATGGACGGTGGGGCCGTTGACGTGGCAGATGCCGCTCTTGATCTGCTTGGCCAGACGCAGGCCCTTGGCGATGTCACGCGTGAAGACGGCCGCCGAGAGGCCATATTCGGTGTCATTGGCCAGCTCGATCGCATGGGCTTCATCGCGCGCGCGGATGATGCCGACGACGGGGCCGAAGCTCTCATCGCGGAACAGCTTCATCTCCGGCGTCACCTTGTCCACCAGATGCGCGGGCATCACGACATTGAGCGTGGTTTCCCCGCCCGTCAGCAGCACCGCGCCCTTGGCCACAGCGTCGTCCACAAGGCTGTGGCAATGCGCCACCGTCTTGGCATCAACCACCCCGCCCAGCGGCGTGTTGCCCAAACGCGGATCGCCTGCGGTCAGGGTCTTGACCTTGGCGGCGAATTTCTCGGCAAAGGTATCGGCCACATCCTCGACCACGATGATCCGCTCGGTGCTCATGCAGATCTGGCCCTGGTTCATATAGGCGCCGAACGCTGCCGCCTTGACCGCCTCGTCGAGATCCGCATCGGCGCAGATCACCAAAGGCGCCTTGCCGCCCAGTTCGAGCAGGCAGGGCTTGAGATGCTCGGCCGCGCGCTTGGCGATGATGCGGCCCACCGCCGTGCTGCCGGTGAAATTGATGCGTTTCACTTCCGGCGCGTCGATCAGCGCGCCCACCACATCGGCAGCGTCCGCCGGAGCATTGGTCACGACATTGACCACGCCTTCGGGGAAACCGGCCTCGGCAAAGGCCTCGATGATGAGGGCATGGGTGCGCGGGCACTGTTCCGACGCCTTCAGGATCACCGCATTGCCGCAGGCCAAAGGCGTGGCAATCGCGCGCACGCCAAGGATGATCGGTGCATTCCACGGCGCAATGCCCAGGATCACACCCACCGGTTCACGCAGCGCCATCGCCAGACAGCCGGGCTTGTCCGAGGGGATCACTTCGCCCGAAATCTGGGTGGTCAGACTCGCGGCCTCGCGCACCATGGAAACGGCCAGGCCAAGGTTGAACATCGCCCAACCGGCCGTCGCGCCGATCTCGCCCATCATCGCGGCAACGAAGTCATCCTTCTTGGCTGCCAGCGCATCGGCCGCCTTCTGCAGCACCGCGCGCCGCGCGTTCGGACCCATCGCGCCCCAGGCAGGCTGCGCCGCCGCAGCACGCGCCGCGATGGCGGGGATGTCGGCGGCCTGCATGGCGTGCGCGATAGACGCCACTTCACCTGTGATTGGGTTCTTGCGTTCAAAATTCATTGGTTTGACCTCTTCCCGAAACCATTTAACCCCACGCTGCTCCAATTATAGTTTTATGTCAAACAAAATGCTCGCAGTCTGCCGCCCTCTGTGCTGCTGACCAACCACCTAAAGGACCTCAAGCTGCCCACCTTCGCGCGCGAGCATGAGAAAGTGGCCTTCGAGGCCGGGCAGGATCGGGCCGAGTACCCGCGCTATCTGCTGCATATCCAATCCGGAAATCGGCCACCCATTGACCCCCATCCTCGGCCATTGCACGACAATGATGCCTGAGGATCAACGCCAGAACGCACTACGTGGCCAGGCCGGCGAAATCCTGGCTCAGTCATGGAAGGTCGGTCCAGAGCTGGTCGAGATGCTTCACGTCCGCATCGGCGGCGCCCGAAACGTCGAAATCCGATAACCAGCAGCGTCAACGTGGGGCTCTCGCACCGCTAACGCTTATTTTGGCCATCCTGCATGAAAAGATGGATCTGATCGCGCGGCTTGGCGACCGTTTAGGCTGAGGGGACCTTATGCAGATGCGGTTTTGCCGCAGCATCGAGATGCAGTGAAAACACGTCGGGCCGCGCATAATGGCCCGCCACATCCAGATCATAGCGCGCCCGCACCACATCATCTGTGTCGATGGTCGCGGCCAGCACGCCTTCGCCCCAGCGCAGGGGCCCTGCCAGAATCTCGCCCATCGGGTTGACGATCACGCTGCCCCCCTTGATCAGCTCGGCCTCCGGGGCCAATCCGGCAAAGGCCGCATAATCCTCGGGCGCATCGGCCCGCGTCATATACTGGCAGGTGCTCAGCACGAACATGCGGCCTTCATAGGCAATATGGCGCATCGAGGACTGCCAGATCTCGCGCTCGTCCACCGTGGGAGCGCACCACAGATCGACCCCTTTGGCATACATCGTCTGGCGCAGCAGCGGCATGTAATTTTCCCAGCAGATGGCCGAACCGATCCTCCCCATCGGCGTCTCGATGACGGGCAGGGTGGAGCCATCGCCCTGCGCCCAGACAAGCCGTTCGCTGGCCGTGGGCATCAGCTTGCGATGCTTGCCGAGCAACGATCCGTCCGGCCCGAAAAACAGCGCCGAGCAATATAGCGTCGCGCCCTCGCGCTCAATCACGCCGACCACCAGATGCGCTTTCATCTCGGCGGCAAAACCGCCCATGATCCGGCATTCCGGCCCGTCCACCTCGATGGCCGACCGCCAGTAACGCAGATAATCCTCGCGCCCCTCGGCCGTGCGGGTGCCGATCCTCGCGCCGAAATCCAGCCCCTTGGGATAGCCGCCGATATAGGCCTCGGGAAAGACGGCCAGTTCCGCGCCCTCCCGCTTCACATCCTCGCAATGGGCGGCCATGCGGTCGAGGGTGAGGGGGGTGTTGAACAATTGGCTGCCGGCCTGAACGACGGCGACGCGATGTTGAGGCATGAAAAATCCTTTGCAGATGACCGGCGCCATTTGACGTAAAGCCCAATCATCAGGCAAACCGCATTTTATGAACAAGATTATCGGTCTGAACGATATTGCTCGTCTCGATCTCAACCTCGCCACTAGCTTTCTGGCGATATGGGAGGAGCGCAGCGTGTCGCGCGCGGCGCTCCGCCTGAACCTGAGCCAGTCGGCGCTGAGCGGTTCGCTGGCGCGGCTGCGCTCGATCACCGGGGATCCGCTCTTTGTACGCAGCCGCATGGGCATGGAGCCGACCCCGCGTGCCATCGCCATGGCCCCGGTGCTGAGCGCCGTGCTCGACAGGATGAGCGAGGCGCTGGCCCCGCTGCCGCCTTTTGCGCCCGGCGGGATCGCGCGGGCGCTGGTGGTGGGCATGTCGGATGACTTCATGCTGGCTTGCGGGCCCGCGCTGGTCCGCCGCCTGCTGGCCGAGGCGCCGCAAGCCTCGGTGATCTTTCGCCAATGCAACAGCCAGACCGCCGCTGCGATGCTGGAATCGCGCGAGATCGACATGGCGATGATCGCGGGCGGCAGGGGGAGGGGACAAACCATCCGCCATCAGGCCATCGGCCGCTCTTCCTACCTGTGCCTTGGCGATGGCGATGCGCTGGCGCCCCATCTGCCGCTGACGCTGGAGGGCTACACCGCGCTGCCGCATGTGCTGGTGTCCTTTTCCGGGCGCAGCGGCATCATTGATGAGGCATTGCAGGATCTGGGCCGCAAGCGGCGGATCATCACCGCGCTGACGCAATTTGCCGCCCTGCCGCCCTTTTTGCAGGGCTCGGGCTGGATTGCGACCTTGCCCGGCCATGCCGCGCGGGCGCTGGCGCGTTCAACGGGACTGTCAACATTCGCGCCGCCGCTGACGCTCGCCCCCTACGAGGTGAGGCTGTGCTGGCGGCGCGATGGTGATGCCGATCCGATCTCGCAATGGCTGCGCGGCCTGCTGGCCGATGTATGGCAGGGCCTTAACCCGCCAGAATAGACCCAAGCCCCTGCAGCAGCGCGGACACCTGATCGGCATCGCCCACGGTGATGCGCAGGAAATCCTCGATCCGGGGCGCGTTGAAATGGCGCACAAGGATCTTTTCCGCCCGCAAGGCCTGCGCCAGTTCGGCCCCGCCGCGCGCGCCATGGCGGGCAAAGACGAAATTGGCCTGCGAAGGCAGGACCGAAAAGCCCAGTCGCTCCAGCCCCGCCGCCAGCCGCGCGCGGTTTGCGATGATCGCCGCCCGGCCTTGCTGAAACCAGGCTTCGTCGCCCAGTGAGGCCAGCGCCCCGGCCTGCGCCAGACGGTCGAGCGGATAGGAGTTGAAACTGTCCTTCACCCGCACCAGCGCCTCGATGAGATGGGGCCGGCCCAGCGCATAACCCACGCGCAACCCCGCCAGCCCGCGCGATTTCGATAGGGTGCGCACGATCAGCAGATTGGGATGGCGCGCGATCAGGGGCAGAGCGCTTTGCGCGCCGAAATCGACATAGGCCTCGTCGATCACCACCGGCGCATCGGGATGCATGGCCAGCAGTCGCTCGACCGCCTCCAGCCCCAGCCCGACCCCGGTGGGCGCATTGGGATTGGGCAGGATTATGGCTCCGGCCTCGCGCCGATAGTCCTCGACATTCACCCGCATCGCGCCATCGAGCGGCACGGTTTCATAGGCAATGTCGAAAAGGCGGCAATAGGTGGGATAGTAACTGTAGGTGATGTCGGGGAAGAGCAACGGCGCGTCATGCTTGAGCAGACCGGCAAAGGCATGGGCCAGCACCTCGTCCGAACCATTGCCCACGAACACATGATCGCGCGGCACGCCATGATATTGCGCCAAAGCCTGACAAAGCGTGCCCAATTGCGGATCGGGGTAGAGCTGCAACCCCTCGCGCGCCGCCGCCTCGATCGCCGGGGCCACGGCGGGCGAGGGGCCAAAGGGCAATTCATTGGTGTTCAGCTTGATAAGGCCCTCAACGCGCGGCTGTTCGCCCGGCACATAGGGCGCGAGGCGGTGGACCAGCGGACTCCAGAACTGGCTCATGGGATTTCAGCACTCCTCGCCGACAAGGCGGCGACCCTTGTATTTGATGGGCGGGGTGGGGGCGACATACAGGATCTTGTGCAAGGCAAGCGCGATCTGCACCTCGCGCGTGTCGTCGGACTGGCCCGCCTCGACATAGGCGGCATCCGCGCCATAGCCCTGCGCGCGCAGATATTGGGCGGCGGCGGCGCGGGCGGCAATCAGGCTTTTGTCTTCAGGCATGTTTGGGTGTCCTATACAATCAGATTGGCCAGCGTGGGCGACTGACAGGCAAGGTCGGCAATTTCGCGCAGGCCGGTTTCCAGCGTGGCGCGTTCAAGCGGGGCGGCAAAGCCGATGCGCAGGGCCTCGGGCGCCGAGCCGATGGCAAAGGCGTCGCTGGTCACCACGCCGATCCCGGCATGACGCAGGCGCGAGGCGAAATCGCCCCGGCTCCAGCCATGGTCCAGCGGCAGCCAGGCATGATAGGCGCGCGGATCGCTGCGCAGGCCATCCTGACCCAGCAGGCGATGGGCGAGGGCCTGACGCGCCTCTGTCTCGGCGCGAATGGCATTCAGGGTCTGTTCGGCCAAACCCGTTTCGATCCAGCGCGTGGCGATGGCCGCGCCCAGCGGCGAGGCCATCGAGGTCGTCGCCCGCACCGCGCCTGTCAGCCGCGCGGCGCCGCGCGCATCGGGGCAGGCGACATAGGCCATGCGCAGCGCCGGAGCCAAAGCCTTGGAAAGGCTGGCGATATGATAGGTCCGTTCGGGCGCCAGCGCGGCCAGCGGGGGCAAGCCATTGCCCGCCAGCCTGCCATAGGCATCGTCCTCAAGGATCGTCAGGTCATACTCGCGCGCGATTGCGGCAATCGCCTCGCGCCGTTTCAGGGGGATCGTGGCGGTGGTCGGATTGTGCAGATTGGGCGTGCAGCAAAGCAGGGCAGGGGGGTGGCGGGCGCATTGCGCAGCCAGATCCTCGGGGATCAGCCCATCCCCGTCCATCGCCACCGGCATCAGCGCTGCGCCCATATGGCCCGCCAGCGAGCGGAAACCGGGATAGCACAGTGCCTCGACCGCCACAGGCCGGTCGGGATGTCTGAACAGGGTGAGCAGCGCGAGCAGCGCCCCTTGCGCGCCGGGGGTGATGACAAGCCGGTCGGATGCCAGATCGGGCAGGCATGGGGCGAGCCATTGCACGCCTGCCTCGCGGTCGGCGCGGGTGCCGCCGACCTCCTGATAGCGCAGCAGAAGGTCCATGCCGCCGGTGGCCTCCAGCCCGGCCACCTCGGCCCAGAGGCGCGAGGTCAGCGCGGCATCCGCCATGCGCGGCGGAAAGTTCATCGTCAGGTCGACGATGCCCGACGCAGAGGCGGATGCGGCCGACGATCCGGCCATGGCAGGGGCCGGTTTGGCGCCGGACGCCTGAACAAAGGTGCCCATGCCCACGCGCCCCTCGACCAGAACGCGCCGCCGTGCCTCGGCATAGGCGCGGCTGACGGTGGTGAAATCGATCCCCAGCCGTTCGGCCAGCGCGCGTTGCGGGGGCAGGCGGTCGCCATGGCGCAGCGCCCCGGCGCGAATGTCGGCCTCAATGGCATCGGCAATGGTCAGATAAAGCGGACCGGCCCCTTTGACCATACGGGGCGTCCATTCAATATCTCTGCCTGTTTCGTTCTCTGCCATGCTTATATCCATATATATGTATATTGTATGTTGCAAGCGCTCGATGCAAGCATTATGGGGCGCCGCATCCCGTCACGATAGCACATGTGAGGCGTTCGTATGGATTATGTCGGCAAATTCGAACAAATTGTAGGGCGTATGCGGCATGAGGGGCGCTATCGCACCTTCATCGAACTGGAACGACTCGCCGGAGAATTCCCGCAGGCGCTCTGGCGCGCCGGGGCAGGGGACCAGCGCCGCATCACCATCTGGTGCAGCAATGACTATCTGGGCATGGGCCAGCATGGCGATGTTCTGGCCGCCATGCATCGTTCCATCGACGCCCATGGCGCGGGGGCGGGCGGCACGCGCAACATCTCCGGCACACACCACGCCCATGTCGCGCTGGAGGCCGAACTGGCCGATCTGCATGGCAAGGAGGCCGCGCTGGTGTTCACCTCAGGCTGGATTTCCAATCTGGCCGCGCTGGGGGTTCTGGGCCGGGTGCTGCATGATTGCGCGATTTTTTCCGATGCGCTGAACCATAATTCGATGATTGAGGGCATCCGCCGTTCGGGCGCCGAAAGGTTCATTTTTCGCCATAATGATGTTGCGCATCTGGAGGAACTGCTGGCCTCGGTCGCGCCCGACCGACCCAAGATCATCGCCTTTGAAAGCGTCTATTCGATGGATGGCGATGTGGCTCCCATCGCGGAAATCTGCGATCTGGCAGATCGTTACGATGCGCTGACCTATCTGGACGAGGTCCATGCGGTCGGCCTTTACGGCCCGCGCGGCGGCGGCATTGCCGAGCGCGAGGGGCTGGCCCATCGTCTGACGCTGATCGAGGGGACGCTGGCCAAGGCGTTTGGGGTGATGGGCGGCTATGTTGCCGGGCGCGCTCCGGTGGTCGATCTGATCCGGTCCTGCGCCGACAGTTTCATTTTCACCACCTCGCTGCCCCCGCATCTGGCCGAGGGGGCCGTGGCGGCGATCCGCCATCTCAAGCTGTCCTCGCTGGAGCGGGCGCGTCAGCAGGCCATCGTCGCCCATCTGCTCGACCGCCTGCGACAGGAGGGCTTCAATTTTGCGTCCACGCAAAGCCATATCGTTCCGCTGCTCGTGGGCGAGGCGCATCTTTGCAAGGCGATTAGCGACCGGCTGCTCAGCGCCCACGCCATCTATGCCCAGCCCATCAACTATCCCACCGTGCCCAGGGGGCAGGAGCGGCTGCGGCTGACGCCCACGCCTTTCCATACAAGGGCGCATGTCGAGGCGCTGATCGCCGCGCTGATCGAGGTTCGGGATGCGCTAAAGTGGGATGTGAAGCGTCATGCCGCCTAATGATTGCATGCAATCAATCTTGACTCTGTGAAAATTGATGGCAACCGCACCGCCATCAATTCCGGAGGTCCATACAATTGCTTCCAATTCCGAACGTGCCTTGCGCGCCGTTTGCAAAGGGGATGATCCTTGCCAATCCTGTCCCGCCCGTCTGCCCGATGGTGCTTGCTGGCCCCGGTTCCGCTTTTATCGCTGCTCTCCGGCTGTGCGCCTTGGGCCTTGCTCGACCCCAAGGGCCATATTGCCACGCAGGAGCGCGACCTGATCCTGCTCTCCACCGGCCTCATGCTGCTGGTGGTGATCCCGGTGATCGGTCTGACGCTGTGGTTTGCCTGGCGCTATCGTGAAACCAACGAGCGCGCGGTCTATAGGCCCAAATGGGCCCATTCGATGACCATCGAACTGGTGGTCTGGACGATCCCCTGCGCGATCATTATCGCGCTCGGCTCGATCATTTGGGTCAGCACGCATCAGCTTGACCCGTATAAGCCGCTCAAATCCGCGCAAAAGCCGTTTGAGGTCGAGGTGGTCGCGCTCAACTGGAAATGGCTTTTCATCTATCCCGAACTGGGCGTGGCCAGCGTCAATGAACTGACCATTCCCGCCGGTCGCCCGGTCCATTTCCGCCTGACGGCCGAGCGGATGATGAACTCCTTTTTCATCCCCCGCCTCGGCGGCCAGATCTATGCGATGACCGGGATGCAGACCCAGCTGAACCTGATCGCGGATGCGCCCGGCAATTTCGACGGCCGCTCGGCAGCTTTCAGCGGCGAGGGCTTTTCCGACATGCATTTCAAGACCCGCGCGTTGGGCCAAAGCGATTTCACCGCATGGGCCGCGCAGGCCGCCAAGGCCCCCAAACCCCTCGACCTTGCCGCCTATAACGCGCTGCGCCGGCCCTCCACGGCCACGCCGCCTGCGCTCTATGCCCATGTCGAACCCGGACTTTTCGACCGGACGATCAACACGTTCATGATCGGCCGCATGTCGGCGCAGGAGGCCAAGCGCGCCCTGTGTCTGCCGCCCGCCACCATGGGCGAAAGGAACTGAGCCATGTTTTTAGGAAAGCTCACTCTCGACGCCATTCCATGGCACGAACCGATCATCATGGGCACGGGCGTTGCCGTGGCGCTGGGCGGTCTGGCCATGGTGGCGCTGCTCACGCATTTTCGCCTGCGGACCTATTTGTGGCGCGAATGGATCACCTCGGTCGATCATAAAAAGGTGGGGGTGATGTATTTCATCCTCGGCCTTGTCATGCTGCTGCGCGGCTTTGCCGATGCGATCATGATGCGGGCGCAACAGGCCATGGCCGTGGGCGCCAATCCCGGCTTTCTGCCCCCGCATCACTATGACCAGATATTTACCGCCCACGGCGTCATCATGATCTTCTTCGTGGCCACGCCCTTTATCCTTGGCCTGATGAATGTGGTCGTGCCGCTGCAACTGGGCGCGCGCGATGTGGCCTATCCCTTTGTCAATTCACTGGGCTTCTGGCTCTCGGCCTTTGGCGCGGTGCTGGTGATGGTCTCGATGTGGGTGGGCGATTTCGCGGCCACGGGCTGGGTCGCCTATCCGCCCCTGTCCGAGATGGGATACAGCCCCACCACAGGCGTCGATTATTACATATGGTCGCTGCAGATTTCCGGCCTTGGCACCACGCTGGCGGGGATCAATTTCGTCGTCACCATCCTGAAGATGCGTGCGCCGGGCATGGATCTGATGAAGATGCCGGTGTTCTGCTGGACCTCGCTCATCACCAATATTCTGATCGTCGCCATCTTCCCGGTGCTGACGGCCACGCTCGCCATGCTCAGCGTCGACCGCATCTTCGACATGCACTTCTTCACCAATGAAGGCGGCGGCAATGCGATGATGTATATCAACCTGATCTGGGTCTGGGGCCACCCGGAGGTCTATGTTTTGGTCCTGCCGGCCTTTGGCGTCTATTCCGAAGTCATCGCCACCTTCTCGCGCAAGCCTTTGTTCGGCTATTCCTCGATGGTCTATGCCACCTCGTCCATCGGCCTGCTCTCCTTCCTCGTCTGGCTGCACCACTTTTTCACCATGGGGTCGGGCGCCAATGTAAACGCCTTTTTCGGCATCACCACCTCGATCATCTCGATCCCCACCGGGGTCAAATTGTTCAACTGGCTCTTCACGATGTTTCGGGGCCGGATCCAGCTCCATTCCTGCACCCTGTGGACCATCGGTTTCATGGTCACCTTTGCCGTGGGCGGGATGACGGGCGTGCTGCTGGCCGTGCCGGGGGCAGATTTCATGCTGCACAATTCGCTGTTTCTGGTGGCCCATTTCCACAATGTCATCATCGGGGGCGTGGTCTATGGCTGCCTTGCGGGCATGACCTTCTGGTTCCCCAAGGTCTTCGGTTTCACGCTCAACGAGTTCTGGGGCAAGCTGGCCTTCTGGTTCTGGCTGATCGGCTACTGGCTGGCCTTCACGCCGCTCTATGTGCTGGGCCTGATGGGCATGACGCGGCGCATGAACCACTACGAGGATCTGAGCTGGCAGCCATGGTTGCTGGTGGCGCTGGTGGGCGCGGTGTTTGTGGGGCTGGGGATTCTGGCGATCCTGGTGCAACTGGCCGTCTCGATCCGCGACCGCGCGCAGAACCGCGACACCACCGGCGACCCGTGGAACGCGCGCAGCCTTGAATGGTCCACTGCTTCCCCTGCGCCCTTCTACAATTTCGCCCATGTGCCCACGATCACCTCGCTGGAGCAGCATTGGGAGGACAAGGAAACGGGCCGCGCATGGGTGCCGCCCGCCGCCTATGAGGACATCCATATGCCGCGCAACACCGGCGCCGGTTTCATCATCAGCGCCTTTGCCTTCGTCCTTGGCTTTGCCGTCATCTGGAATATCTGGTGGCTGGCCGCGCTGGGGCTTTTCGGCATGATCGGCACCTTCATCGCGCGCAGCTATGACCGCGACACCGATTACTGGGTGCCCGCCGCGCAGGTCGAACAGATCGAAAAGGCCCGTTACGCCCTGATGCAGGAGGCCCGCCCATGAGCGCCGCACACCACGATGACGGGTCCAAGACCACGCTGGGTTTCTGGATCTATCTGATGAGCGATTGCCTCATCTTCGCCAGCCTGTTCGCCACCTTCGCCGTGCTGGCGGGCAATGTAGTGGGCGGGCCGGAGGGGCGCGAATTGTTCGATCTGTCCTATGTCGGCTGGGAAACGCTGCTGCTGTTGGTGTCGAGCGCGACTTTCGGCTTTGCCATGCTGGCGATGGAGCGCGAAGACCGCCGTGCCCTGCGCCAATGGCTGGTGTTGACATGGCTGCTGGGCGCGGGCTTCATCGCGATGGAGGTCCATGAATTTGCCGCCCTTATCGCCGAGGGCGCAGGGCCGCAGCGCAGCGCCTTCCTCTCGGCCTATTTCACGCTGGTGGGCACGCATGGGCTGCATGTCACGGCGGGGCTGCTGTGGCTGGCGGTGATGATCCATCAGCTTTCGGTCTTTGGCATCGACGCAATGGTGCGCCGCCGCCTCGCCTGCCTGTCGCTGTTCTGGCATTTCCTCGATCTGGTCTGGATCTGCGTCTTCACCTTCGTCTATCTGCGAGGAGCCGTCTGATGGCCCATACCTCTTCCCATGGCAGCGCCGCCTCGATCCTGTGGGGCTTCCTGCTCTCGCTGGTCCTGACCGCGCTGGCCTTTGGCGCAGTGATGGCGGGCGCGGTGCCGCGCGGGGCCGTCCTGCCCGCGATCACGCTTCTGGCCGTGGCGCAACTGATCGTGCAACTGGTGTTCTTCCTGCACCTTGGCCTCGGACAGGGCCGGCGCGGCAACACCGCCATCTTTCTGCTCACGGCCATGCTGATCGGCATCGTTGTCAGCGGTTCGCTCTGGGTGATGCACAACGCCAATCACAATATGAGCCCGACCCAGATGACCATCGCGGCAGCCCGCAATCGTGACTGACCGCTGATCCTTTCCGCCCCCCTCCCCCGCGCGGGGCTTGAGTGGAGTTTGTTTCCATGTCCAATATCGACCTCAAGCCCCGTGGCCCCAAGGGCCGCGCCGGGAAAGCGCAGCCTGCCGCCGCGCCAAAGCGCCTCCATGCCGCCCCGCAGACCATCTATCCGCGCGCGGTGGACGGTCCTTTTCGGCGGCTGAAATGGGCGATCATGGCGGCCTGTCTGGCGCTTTATTATCTTGCGCCATGGCTACGCTGGGATCGCGGGCCGGGCGCGCCCGATCAGGCGGTGCTGCTCGATCTGGTCAACTGCCGCTTCTATCTGTTCGCCATCGAGATCTGGCCGCAGGAATTCTATTTCGTGGCGGGCTTGCTCATCATGGCGGGCATCGGCCTGTTTTTTCTGACCACGATGGTGGGGCGGGCATGGTGCGGCTATGCCTGTCCGCAAACGGTGTGGACCGATCTGTTCCAGCATGTTGATCGACTGATCGACGGCGACCGCAACGCCCAGATGCGTCTGGCGGCGCAGCCGTGGGATGCGGGCAAGATCGCCAGACGCCTTGCCAAATGGTCGATCTATCTGGCCATCAGCTTTGCCACGGGCGGTGCATGCATCCTCTATTTCGCCGATGCGCCCCGGCTCTGGCATGAGTTCTTTGTCGGGCAAGCCTCGGCCATCGCCTATTCCACCGTGCTGATCCTGACGGGCACAACGCTGTGGCTGGGCGGGTTCATGCGCGAACAGGTCTGCCTCTATATGTGCCCATGGCCGCGCATCCAGTCGGCCATGCTCGACGAACGCTCGCTGCTCGTCACCTACAAGGACTGGCGCGGCGAGGAGCGGGGCAAAACCGGGGGCGGAGATTGCGTCGATTGCGGCCTGTGCGCGGCGGTATGCCCCACCGGCATCGACATCCGCGATGGGGCGCAGATGGCCTGCATCAACTGCGCGCTGTGCATCGACGCCTGCGATGGGGTGATGGCGCGGCTTGGCCGTCCCCGCAGGCTGATCGATTATTCCACGCTCGAGGCCGATGAGGCCGGGCGCAAAGGTTTGGCCGCCTCCACGACCATCTGGCGGGGTCGCAGCTTGGCCTATCTGGCGCTGTGGCTGGCCATCGGGGCAGGGCTGCTCTTTGCGCTGGCCATGCGCCCGCGTCTGGCCATCTCGGTCGCCAAGGATCGCAACCCGCCCTTCATGGTGATGAGCGACGGTTCGATCCGCAACGCCTATCTGGTCAAATGGCGCAATATGGAAGGGCGCCCGCGCCCGATGCGCCTGAGCATTGCGGGCGCGCGCGGCATGGTCATGTGGAGCGAGGATGCGGACAAGGCCAGAGCCTCGACCAGCCTTGAGCGCGTTATCCCCGCCGATCAGAGCAAGGCCCTCCGCGTCTATGTCCTGTCACCTGCCCAGACCCGCACCGACAGTCTGCAATTCCGTCTGAACGCGTTGGACAAACAGGGCGGCGAGGCAGTCTATGGCGCGCGTCTGGATGGCCCGCCTTTATAGACCCTATGAGCGAGCATTTACCGCGCAATCCCTGGGCGGCGCAGGGAAAAGGCCACCGCAATCAGCTTGTCATCGCTTTCGCGCCGCATTTCTACCCAATGGTCGCGGCCCTTGTCATGGATGTTTGTGCCGCATAGCACCATGATGATCCGGTCGCCCAGTTCGGCATTGCCCAGATAGAAGATCCGCCGCCCTTCGGTGACAAACAACGGCGCGGGCTGACGAAACCAGCTCCATTCGGCCCGGTCGAGCATGGCCTGAAAGGCGGAGAAATAGAGAAATTCCGCCCTGTTGAAATCCTCATGCGGCGATGGGTCCAGCACCAGTCGCGCCAGTTCGGCCCGCTCGCCACGCGTAAAACCCAGCATCGCCTCCCAGCCATCGGGGCGAAAGGGCGGCTCCTTCAGCCCTTGCGCAGGCAGCAGGCCGCAAGGCAGCGCCACCATCGCCCGCGTGGCCGAACGGTTCATCCCCGGAACGGCGCGATGGACAAAGATCGAGGTCATTTCCACCGTGGCGACGGGGCGCGTATTGGCGAAAACCTTGATCCGGCTGCGAAACCGCGTCCGCCCGATCCGTTCCAGCCGCAGGGCGAAATCAAGCATGTCATTCTCGCCCACGCTGCCCAGTCCCGCGCCCCGGCCCGCCACATCCACCGCGACAAAGGCGGGATAGAGCCTTTCTCCCTTGGCTCCCCGAAAATCGGGCGTTTCCATCCCATGCGCGGCGGCCAGCGCCAGCCAGTGGCGATGCCCGCAGGCCTTGAGCAGCCAGTTTTCCGACAGACCCGCGCGGCACAATTGCGGCATACCGGCGCGCACCGGCTCGAAGGAAGGCCATTCGAGCCGGGCCGCGGCGGGGGCTTGCGCCAGATCGGCAAAGGCACCCGCCATCGGTTTAGAACCCCACGCTCACGCCGATGCCGAATTGCACCTGATCGCGGGCATGATCGCCCCGGTTGATCGCGGATTTGACCGCGACCAGATTGTCATTGGCCAGATGGTAATATTGGGCATTGGCATAGAGCGTCCACTTGCCCGCCCTTACCCCCAGATCGAGCGGCGTGGCCGCTTTCAACCCGGTGGTGACAAGGCCCAGATTGCTATCATCAATCCGACCGAAAAAGCTTTTGGGCGCCAGCGTGATCCAGCTCGGCGCGGAGAGCGTCAGCTTTTTCAACTTTAGCGTCGGCGTTGCGCCCAGCCAGACATCCCACGTGTTGCCCGGCTTGCCCACGCCAATCACCGAACTGCCGTCGAACTCATAGAAGAACACGGCATAGGGATTGATTGTGAAGACCTGCCCGCTCTTGCCATCGGCATAGCTGGCCACCAGCGCGACATTGTTGGCCGTGCGCGGCAGGTTGTTGCCCACAAAGGCGACATATTTGCCCGTCAGCGACAGGCGCTTTGTCACCGGGACCGTAACGGCCACAAAGGGATCGGTTTCATTGACCGTGCGCGTGGCATTGCCGATGGCGTCATAGCCGGGGTTGAAATCGGTCCACACGCCCGCCGTCATCGCCACGCCGCTGGGCATGGTCATCGTGGCCGAGGCCGTGGTCTGGATCGAGGCGCCGCGCGTGGTGGCGACAAGGCCGTGGGGCGTGACATAGGCATTGCCCACCCATGTGTCGAAAGCGCCGCTCAGCACCGGCCCGTCGGATGCGGTTTGGGCATGAGCGCTATTGGCCAGCATAAGCGCGAGAATGGAGGGCGCAAGGATGCGCCCGAAGAATGGCCTCATGGTAATCTCCCCAGATGGCATGGATGATGGTGTGGATGCTTGCCCTCGCCTCTTCGGGCGCCGTTGGGGCATCCTCTCCCGTATCGGTTCAGGCCATGGCGGTCTGGCGCAGGGCGGGCGCCATGGCCCCGGCGATATGTTCCACAATATGGGCGGCATCGCGCGCAACCCCGGCAAAGCGCCCCGAACCCCATGTGTGCAACCATGGCAGGCCGATGAAATAAAGCCCGTCATGCGCGGCAATACCTCGATCATGCCCCGGATAGCCGCGCCCGTCGAAAACCGGCGCGTCGATAAAGCCGAAATCCATGCGGAAGCCGGTCGACCAGATGACGCTGCCAATACCCTGCGCGGCCAGATCAAGGCTTTCGGGATCGCGTTCCGGCGCCCAGCAGGGGGCGTAATCGGCCTCATGTGGCGCATCAATGCCTTCGCGGCCGATATAGTCATCAATGGTCTTGCGGATGCGCAGATAGGTGGCGTCGGCGGCGTCGAGATGTTGTGTCAGATCCTGCCGAAAGCGCACCCTCTGGCCGTCCACGCCATCAAGCATGCCGTAGAGCTTCATTCCGCGCAGCGCGAATTTGCGGAGGTCGATCTCGCGCCCGCCATCGCGCCCGGTCAGATAATGGTTCTCGTTCTGTCGCACCTTTTCGCTGGAGGGGTGTTCGGTGATGGGCATGTCATAATGGCCCATTTCCTCTAGCCAGTCGGTGGCATCGCGCCCGCGATACATGCGCGGCGCGCGCGGCGCATCGCCTACGGCCAAATGCACCTGTCGCCCGGCCAGCATCAGGTCCTCGGCGATCTGACAGCCCGACTGGCCCGATCCGACCACCAGCACGCCGCCTTCGGGCAGATCCTGCGGGTTGCGGTAATCAAGTGAATGGATCTGAGGCAGAGTGGCGGGCATCGCCGCCCCGAAGCGGGGGACGATGGGCGTGTGATAGCCGCTGATCGCCACGATCACCTTGTCGGCGGTATAGGCGCCGTCGCTGGTTTCCACTACAAAGCCGCCCTGCGCGCGCGGCTTGACCCGCGTGACGGCCACGCCCTCGCGGATGGGGGGATTGACTAGCCGGGCGTAGGCTTCGAGAAAATCGACGATCTCGTCCTTCAGCATGAAACCGTGAGGGTCCTTGCCACCATATTCGCCGGCATAGCTGAAGCCGGGTAGACGGCACTGGCGGTTGGGCGTGACAAGACAGAAACTGTCCCAACGCTCGGAACGCCATGCGTGGGCGATGCGATGCTTTTCAAGGATCAGATGCTCGATGCCTTGCTGCTGCAACAGAAAGCTGAGCGAGAGGCCGCCTTGCCCGCCGCCCACGATGATGACGGGAACATGGGCGGGCGAAGTGTCGATGGAGGTAAGCATGTCTGTCTCCGGCAAAATGGGGTTCAGGGAAGGAAGGCTTCGACATGGACGAGCGCTTCGGGATGGTCGGCAAAACGGATGGCGCCGGCCCTGATCGCGGCCATTTGCATCAATGCCTGCGAACAGCCCATGCCAAAGCGGGCGCGCACACGGGCATTGGCCGCCTCCAGTCCGGCAAGGGCCAGTTCGGCAAAGCGCCCGACCGGATAGGCTTCGCCCGCATTCAGATGATCACGGATGATGGTGGAGGGGGAATAGCATTCCTCCATCGCGCCATCGGGCCAGCGGATGCGGAAACGCATTTCAGGCATGGGTTTTCTCCATGGAGGCATGACAGCCGATCAGCGGCGTATCGGCGCTCCAAACGATGGCCTCCTGCTCATCCATCCGAAGGCGGATCTGCGCAGCGGCGGTGGCCGTGCCGATCCGGGCGCAGGCCACGCCAGTGTTTTTGAACCGGGCGATGATGGCCGGGGCATTGTCCGGCGGCGCGGTCATCACAAAACCGAAGCTGGGAAAGGCGCTGAGCCAGCGCTCCCATGCCACGCCGACCGGGCGGGGCGCGGCGTCGAGGTCGATCTCCAGCCCTACCTTTGACGCTTCAGCCAGCATGATGGCGGTGCCGATGGGGCCCGCCATGCTGATGTCCTTGGCGGCCGTCAGGCGCCTCTGCGATGCCAGATCGGGCATGATCGACAGGAGCGTGCGCAAATGCTCGTCGCCGGCCCCGGTGCTGGCATCCCACCATGGGAAGGGATCGCGAAAGCGCCCGGCCAGATCGACCGCCATCAGCAAGGCATCGCCCGGCTGCGCATCGAAACTGGTGATTACATGGTCGGCCCGGCCCAGAATGGCGACGGCCAATTGCCCGCCCTTGGCCTTTAAGTTGGAATGGCCGCCCACAATCGGCACGCCATAGCGCCGCGCCGCCTCGCGCATCCCGGCCAGCATGGGGGAGGCTGAGCCTTCGCCATCGGCCCACAACGCATCGACCACCGCCAGCGGGCGGCCACCCATGGCTAAGATGTCGCTGACATTGACCATCACGCCGCAATAACCGGCAAACCACGGGTCGGCCGTGATGAAGTCCTCGACGAACCCTTCGATGGCCAGCAACAGGTGGCCGTCGCCATCGGGGATCGCGGCGGCATCGTCACCCACCGGAACGGCGCCGCCGCTGTTCAGGCCCAGCGCGCGCATCACCGGGGCGATGTCAGCCTTATGGGCCATGCCCCGACTGTCACGGATCATTGCTGCGAGGGCTGCAGCCCGGCTCATGCCGCGCGCCTTGTTTCGGTGCGCAAACCCGTGATGCCATCGGCGATGGGGGGATAATGCGAGAGATCGGCCTGCATCAGCGCATGGGGGCTGTCGTGCAGATCGAGCATGTCGATCCTTTCCCATTTCATCCGGCGAAACAGCAATTCGTTGCGTGCCTGCACATGGGCGAGAAAGCGGGTGCAGCCGCGCGCATGGGCGGTGCTGACAGCCAGACGGATCAAGGCCGGGCCGATCGTCCCCACCGTCCGGTGCGAGGCGGCCACGGCCAGGCGTGAACCCCACCACAGGCCCGGTTCGGGCGAGTGGATGCGCACCGTGCCGATCACCTCGTCGGGCTGTCCGCCGATCATCGAGAGGGCAACGATGGGCGTGGCCAGCGCGTCCACATCGTCGCGATCATGATGGGCAAACAGACCCTGTTCGGCGCAGAAGACGGCATGGCGCAGCGCGGCAGCCCCGGCCAGTTCCCAGCTTTGCGTGGCATAGCGCACGATATAATCGGGCGAGCGGAAGGGGGCGGGGGAGGCCAGGTCCATTATACCACCTGCGCTGCGGGCCGGCGCAGCTTTTCAAAGGTGGAGAGCGCCGAGCAGGCGCCGCAGCGCGCGCAGCCCGCCTTGACCTTTTCCGCCGCCATCCCGCCCTGGGCCAGCATCGCGGCCAGAGGTTCGAGCACCGAGGCCATGAATTCGGGCGTGGGCGAGGGGTGGCTTTCGAGCGGCGTGCCCGAAATAGGCACAAAGGGCACGACAAAGGGATAGACGCCGATGGCGATCAGTTCCTGCGCGATGGCGAGCAGCGCCTCGCGGCTGTCCCCAAGGCCTGCAAGGATATAGGTCGAAACCTGCCCCCGGCCAAAGACCGGCACGGCGGCGCGGAAGGCATCCATATAGCGATCAATCGGCACGCTGGCCTTGCCGGGCATGATGCGGGCGCGCAAGTCGGGGGTGACTACCTCCAGATGCATACCCAAAGTGTCGATCCCGGCCTCGCGCATGGTGGTGAACCAGCCATCATGATCGGGCGGCTCGCACTGGGCCTGAATGGGCAGATCGACGGCGGCGCGGATGGCGCGGGCGCTTTCCACCAGAACCCCGGCGCCGCGATCGGGCGTGGCGGGCGTGCCTGTGGTCATCACCATATGTTTGACGCCATCCAACTCGACGGCGGCTTTGGCCACTTCGGCCAGTTGCGCGGGCGTTTTGTGCGCGATGGTGCGCCCTGCCGCCAGCGATTGCCCGATGGCGCAGAACTGGCAGGTCTTGGCGCGGCTTTGATAGCGGATGCAGGTTTGCAGCACGGTGGTGGCCAGCACATCGCGGCCATGCAGCGTGGCGATCTGCGAATAGGGGATGCCGTCTGCGGTTGTCAGGCCATAGAATTTGGGTTGGGGCGGAAAGGCGATGATGCCCAGATCCTGTCCGCCGCAGCTCAGCCCGCTGTTACCCTGTGCATCGGGGCGCCCGGCCTCAAAGGGGCTGTCGAAGGCGCCATGGGTGTGAACCGGAACCATGACCGTCACGCCGTCGATAGTAACAGCCTTATGATCCGATGGCCCGGCGCCGCCGCGACGGCTCGATGCGCCTGCGCGTGGATCAGACAGCCGAATGCCGAAGGACTGCAACTGCGCGATCATCGTTGCTGTTTTCGTCGGTGTCATCTTGGTTCTCCGTGGTGGCAAGGTGCAGGGCTGGGGCGGGGCGGTTGTCGAGATGCAGGCGGAGCAATTCGGGGCGGGCGTAATGGCCCACGCTGTCCATCATCCGCTTGCGCTTCATCACCAGAGCAAGGTCGCAATCGGCGATCAGTAGCCCTTCGCCCTGCGTCATGGGGGGCACAACATGCTGCCCTTCGGGCGAGATGATGGCGGTGCAGCAGCCACCCGAGAGCGCCTTGTGATGGGCGCCGGTGGGGTCGATGGCCGTGCGCTGTTCCTCGGTCAGCCAGCCTGTGGCATTGACCACGAAACAGGCGCTTTCGGCGGCATGGTGGCGGATGGCGGCCTCGATCTGATCGTGAAAGATCGGACCGACCAGCGAGCCGGGAAACTGGCTGGCGTGGATCTGTTCGCCATCGGCCATCAGCGCATAGCGGGCCAGCGGATTGTAATGTTCCCAGCAGGCCAGCGCGCCAACCCGGCCCACGGATGTATCGACAGCCCGCAGGCCCGATCCATCACCTTGTCCCCAGACCATGCGTTCGTGATAGGTGGGGGTGATCTTGCGGCGTTTAAGCGCCAGCGTGCCATCGGCATCGAAGATCAGTTGGGTATTGTAGAGCGATCCGCCATCGCGCTCGTTCACGCCCATCACCAGCACCATCGCATGGCGCCGTGCGGCGGCGGATAGGGCCTGTGTGACCGGGCCGGGGACCGTTACGGCCTGATCGTAGAGCACCAGATGTTTGGCGCCCATGCGATAGGGCGGATCGATGAAGGAGAAATAGGGGTAATAGGGCAGGAAGGTCTCGGGAAAGACCATGAATTGCACGTCCTTGCCCGCGCCCTCGGCGATGGCGTTCAGCACGCGTTCCAATGTGCCCCCTGCGTGGTCCAGCACCGGGGCGATC
Organism: Novosphingobium sp. SG707; assembly: GCF_012275515.1. GTDB lineage: Bacteria > Pseudomonadota > Alphaproteobacteria > Sphingomonadales > Sphingomonadaceae > Novosphingobium. The sequence goes on along the minus strand of NZ_JAAZQL010000007.1, from coordinate 14,868 downwards.
TGAACCGCGGCGGCGCGGACGACCCGCTTGTCGTAGCCATTCTCCTCCATCGACCCGATCTCCCTTAAAGCGTCCAGGTGTCGAGGATGAAGGCGTTGTCGCGGCGGTGGAGCAGGATGAGGTCCAGCACGTCCTGCGGCGCGATGGGGCGGATGCCGGGGATCAGCGCGCCTTCGCCGTGGCCATAGAGCGCCTGAAGGCTAAAGCGGCAGGCATAGACCTTGCCGCCTTCCTTCATGAATTTTTCGATCTGGTTGTTTATGGCCAGATGGCCGGGAAACGCTTCATCGCCCAGCTTGGGAAAGCCGCGCTGGATACCCAGCGTGACGCCCGGGCCATAGAGCAGCACGCTGGTTTCGAAACCTTTGCGCTGCAGGCGGGTGGCCTGAAGCAGGTTCACAAGGCCGACCGATCCTTCAAACGCGACGGTGTGGAAGGTAACCAGCGCCTTTTCACCGGGCTCGGCCTTGACGTCCTCAAAGACCTTCTCCTCGTAATCGACAAGGAAATCACCCTTTTGGTTGGGGGCGACAGTGACGGTGGGCATGGTCTTTCTCCAGATTCTGTTTCGGGGTCCCGTTCGGGATGGATACAGGCTGTCGAAAGGAAGTTTTACAGTCAATTGGCCGAAGTGAATGCAGTCATAAAATGCATTCAATATCGCTTTTGTTGCGCGGCAAAGAGTTCTATTTGGGCGGTGAATGGAAATTGGTGGAAATATAAAATCGCGAATGAGAGGACGAATTCGTTGAAAAATGCTGAATTTATAGGCACCCGCTACAGCTGGCTGCATAAATATGGGGCATATGTTGCGAAATCATCGATCGTCCGTGATTCGCGGATTGACTGCATTTTGACTGCAAGTTATGAGGGGTCTCCACCCAAGGAGGGACCATGCCCGATTCCTGGACGCCCGATCTCGAACGCTTTGGCAAACCGCATTACAAGGCCATTGCCGATGCCATCGCCCATGACATGCAGGAGGGGCGCCTGCGCGTGTCTGATCGCCTGCCGCCCCAGCGCGATCTGGCCAAAAGGCTGGGGATCAATTTCACCACCGTCGCGCGCGGCTATGTCGAGGCGCAGAAGCGCGGCCTGATCGAATCGCGCACTGGGCAGGGCACTTTCGTGGCTGGTCAGCCCCGCAGGTTGCGTCCGGCCCAGCGCCCCTCGGTGGCCGACCTGACCATGAACCTTGCGCCGGAGCCTGAGGATCGCGCTCTGGTGGACCGAATGCAGGCCGGGTTCGTCAAGATTTCCCGCGATCTGCCCACTCTGCTGCGTTATCAGGCCTTTGGTGGCACCTATGTTCAGCGCGAGGTCGCCGGGCATTTTCTGGCGGAGCGCGGATTAACGATCCCGCCGGAAAGACTGGTGATCTGTCCCGGCACGCATCTGGCCTTTCAGGCGATCCTCCAGACGCTGACCCAGCCGGGTGATGGGCTGATGTGCGAGGCGCTGACCTATCCCGGCATCAAGGCGGTGGCGGGGCGGCTGGGGCTGCAGCTGATCGGCCTGCCGATAGACGATGAGGGGATCGAGCCGGACGCTTTCGAGGAAGCCTGCCGGATGCGCAGCGCGCGGGTGCTTTATCTCAACCCCACCCTGCTCAACCCCACCACCTCGACCTGTGGGCAGGAGCGCCGTCTGGCCATAATCGAGGTGGCGCGGCGCCATCATGTGACGATCATCGAGGACGATGCCTATAGTTCGCTTTTGCTGCGCCCGCCGCCCGCTTTTGCCAAGCTGGCGCCTGATATCACGTGGTATGTGGCCAGTTTGTCGAAATGCATCGGGGCGGGGTTGCGCATCGCCCATCTGGTCGCGCCCGATCAGCGCCAGCTCTGGCCGGTCAGCGCGATCCTGCGCACCGCCGCCGTCATGGCCTCGCCGTTGACCACCGCGCTTTCGACCCAGTGGATCGAGGACGGGACGGCGTGGCAAGTAGTTCATGCCTTACGCAGGGAATGTGCGGCAAGGCAGAAGCTCGTTGCTGAGATTCTTCCCGCCGGCACATATGTTACCAATCGGGAAGGCTTCCATCTATGGATGGCTTTGCCTGAACCATGGCAACGCTCAGCTTTCGCCGCGCGGATGCGGACCTCGGATCTGAGTGTAGTTGTCAGCGATGCCTTCACCGTTGCCGATATGCCGGTCGAAGCGGTGCGAATCTCACTCGGCGGTGTCCTAAGCCGGGCTGAATTGAGCACCGCACTGCAATTCGTCAGCCATGTTTTGGAGCATGAAACGCAAGGAGGCGTAGACTTCGCCTGATCGTCTGCGCAGGAGGTTGGATACGGTGCTGCTGCACTTCACCTCCATTCCAAGGATTGGCACGGTCAAGCTCTGCAATGACAGGTCCTGAAGCTAGTCACCTGGAACTGAAGCAAGCTACATTGCATATGCTTTCTGGTGGTAGCAGGAGGCATGGATGGTTGGTCGTCCGGCGGATGTGTTGGCGTTGAGTGCAGGCGATCGTGCGTTCCTTGAAACGCAGGTGCGGCGTCACAAAGCCCCGCGCTGTTATCAGACCGCTGCCGGATGATCCTGCTGTGCGCGGACGGGTTGCAAAGCAAGGAGGTTGCCGAGTCACTCGTGGTTCACGAACACACGGTCAGCAAGTGGCGCAATTGATTGAGCGCACGCTGAACACCACGCCCAAGAATACCACGCACTGGTCGATCCGGTCGATGGCGGCCGAGGCCGCGCTGTCGCACACAACAATCCGTCGGATTTGGGGCGCATTCGGCCTGCAGCCACATCGGTCGGAGACGTTCAAGCTGTCGAGCGATCCGCTGTTCGTCGACAAGGTGCAGGACATTGTCGGTCTTTACCTGTCGCCTCCGAACCGTGCGGTGGTACTGTGCGTGGACGAGAAATCGCAGATCCAGGCGCTTGATCGCGAACAGCCGCTGCTGCCCATGGCGCTTGGCGTCCCGGAGCGGCGCACCCATACCTACATCCGCAACGGCACGACATCGCTGTTCGCCGCGCTCGACATTGCCACGGGTGCCGTGATCGAAAAATGTTACAAGCGGCATCACGCGACCGAGTTCCTCGACTTTCTCAAGCAGATCGATGCGGCAATGCCCGAAGGTCCCGAGGTCCACCTCGTGATGGACAACTATGCCACCCACAAGACGCCCCGGATCAAGGCCTGACTCGCGCGTCGTCCGCACTGGCACGTGCACTTCACGCCGACATCGGCATCCTGGATCAATCAGGTCGAACGCTGGTTCGCCGAACTGACGCGCAAGCAATTGCAGCGAGGCGTCCACCGATCAACGGTAAGCGCCGATGGAATGCGGCGTTGACGTGGCCTTTTTGGCCTTTCGTGTGCGAGGCGCCCATTTCTTTGCCAGTGCCGCAAAGCTGTCGTGGATCATATCGATGTTGGGCTTAGCATTTGGATCATGGTCGTCGCCCAGGGCATCGAGAACCTCTTCGTGATGCTCATGGGCCGGATCTGCAAGCGCTTCCAGCTTCTCGGCGTAACCCCAGGGACCGCCTGAATCCTCTGGTGGCCGCATGCCCGTGGCGGCGATCAAACGCGGATAGCTGCCATGGGGATCGGCAGGGGCGATGCCCTGGATCTTGACGCTGTGCTCCCACGTATCGCCAAAGTCATAGAGGTAACGGAAGGTCTTGCCTCGCATGCCCTCGAGTGCCTGAGCCAAGGTCGTTTTGTGGGCATTAAGCGGGCCGTCAAAGCCGTAAGACGGATCGGGGATCCCGAAGCCCGTATGGCCAAAGGTCAATTTCCACAGGTGGCTGTCCGTCCACGCCAGCGCTGCCTGGAAGACGCTGTGCAGCCGGTCGAGGCGGATGCCCAACGGCACTTCGATGACGCGGCTCACCACCGGCGTCACATCATCCAGCGTGATCGTCATCCGTGCGACGAAGGCGTTGCTCAAGCGGCCTGCTCCAGGTTCTGGATCCCGTTTGCCGCCTGCCAGTTCCATATGTGGACGGCTCCCTCTTGCAAGGGCTGAACGGAAAATTTGATCGGATCGCTTGCTTCCATATGTCCGGCCTTTCGGTGCGGTCGCACGTGACCGCTGGCCAAGATGGTTTCCGCGGTGTGTGTTCCCAACAAGGCAGCGGCCTGTGATGGCCACTGGAACTGACGGAGTGTCACACGCCTCGGATCGATCGATCGCACCATCTGCTCTCTTCATGCAAGATCACGGATCAGCTCAGTACGATAGCATTGATATTTTGCTCATCGTCCCTGGCTAATTCTTATGCTGCTACCGCAGTTAGCGCGGGCGACGCGACGCACTGGTATCGCTCGCCGCTCACCATGAGTTTCCACGCGACACGTGCGGCTTTGTTAGCAACGGCAACCGCAACGAGCTTAGGCGATTTTCGTGCAATCAAGCCGATAAGCCATGGTGTGAGATTCCTGCCTCGCCCATTGCGGGCGTGCTGAACGACTGCGGTGGCTCCGACCACGAGCGTGCTTCTGAGAAGCTCGTCACCAGCGCGCGTGATAACGCCGTGTCTTGTCTTGCCGGCGGTCGAGTGATCTTTGGGAGTGAGGCCCATCCATGCCGCAAAATCCCGACCGGATTAGAATAGATGCGGATCGGGCGTTTTCATCATGAGCAAGGTCGCGCCGATAGGCCCAACGCCGGGAATTTTGGCCAGTCGCTGACTGCATTCGTCGTTGCGGTGCCATTCCATCAGCTTCGCGTCGATCCGTTCGATCTCGCGCTGGAGCTGCGCGTATTCCTTTGCCTGCAGCGCAAAAAGTTCGCGCGCCAATTCGGGTATCGCTTCATCTGCCGCAATGCGGTCAAGAAGCGGTACGACGCGACATGCATCCGTCGCTGCGGTGATGCCGAACTCCGCGCCATACCCTCGTATAGCGTTGACGAGCTGGGTGCCCTTCTGGATGAGCCTTTCGCGCACCCCGACCAACATGAGCGTCGCCTGTTGTTCTGCAGTCTTGACGGGAACGAAGCGCATTGTTGGGCGGCTTACCGCTTCGCAGAGAGCTTCTGCATCCGCTGCATCGACGCCATGCAGTTGAAAAACGTTCTTTGATGTATCCATGCCTATGCGGGTAATTTGCTCCACGGGCGGCTCCCTCGATTGAGTCTTGCAACGCACTCACTCTGGCACATTGCGATGCCGTTGGGAGCCGTCCACCCCAACAAGGGAGCAATTCGTCGATCCGGTTGATGGGATGATTGCCGATACGCGCGATGACGTCGGTGAACCAGGCCTCGGGCTCCACACCGTTAAGGCGACAGGTCTCGACGAGGGAATAGAACAGCGCCGAGGCGTCTCCGCCCTTGGTCGAGCCCACGAACATCCAGTTGCGGCGGCCGAGGGCAACACCACGCAGGGCATTCTCGACAAGGTTGTTGCAGATCTCGAGCAGGCCATTGTCGCAATAGCGGGTCATCGCCACCCAACGATTGAGCGGATAGCGGCATGCCTTCGCCAGCGCGCTGTCTGACGACAACCCGCGCATCTGTGCTTCGAGCCATGGCCGCAAGGCAGTCAGCTTCGGGGCGGCCAGTTGCTGGCGCCCCCCCCCCCCCCGCCGTTCGTCCGGTGGCGCGCCCTTGATGTCGCGCTCGATCGCAAACAACTCGCCGATCCTCACGACGGCCTCTGCCGCGACCGGCGACGGGTTCTTGGCCAGGATATCGGTAAACTTGCGCCGGAAATGCGCCTTATGTCGAGTTCGACATAAGGCGCATTTCCGGCGCAAGATATTCGAGAACCATCAGACCAGCCCGATGCCGCTCACCACGGCGCTGCTCGACCTTTACGCTATCGAGGCTGCCTCGTTCTGGCTGCGGACATGGGAGTAGCCCGTCCAAATTCTTGCCCGAGGACTCCTTCACCGCTCCCTTACCATCTTCCTCTGCCGAAGGCGGCATGCACCCGTTTTCAGGCGGGCGCCGCTCCCGGCGCCGGCTCGTACCGGCGCGCAAGATCCCAGATGAAGCCGACGAGCTCTCGGGCGACAGCTGTGACCGCGAGGTTGCTCTTCTTCCCGCGGCCGACCAGCTTTCGATACCGGCAGTTGAGGCGAAGCTGGGCTTTCCATGCTATGTCTTTGGCTTCTTGCGGCACGTCTGTCTTTTGCTTTTCCATGAACTGGCCGACCTTTGGCGTCGTTCGGTAGCACCGAGCGGCTTCGAACAGCAGCGCCCGCATATCCGTGTTGCCTGCCTTTGTGATTCCGCGGGGCCGAATGGAGCCACCGCTAGAGTGCTCGCCGGGAACCAGCCCCAGATACGCCATGAGTTTGCGCGGGCTGGCAAAGCGGGAGAACTCACCGACCTCCGCCACGATAGTCGCCGCGATAACCATCCCGACCCCCTTTAGTCCCTGCAATGCAGGGACCACAGGTCCCAGAGACCAGTCAGGTATGATGGCCGCGATTTGATCTTCCAGTTCTTTTTTGCGTGAGTCAGCCTGGGCAAGGCGATTCAGATAGCTCTGGAATGCGATTTGCTGGCCCCTGTGCTCAAAACGCCGATCTGCAAGCCAAGATCTGTGGCGACAGGACCACGGCTTCCCTTTGTAACGCAGGCCATGTTTGAGTAAAAACATCTGAATCTGGGCACGGGCCTTCCGGGCATCATGAGATGCTAAATGCCGAGCTCTAACCAGGTCGCGCATGGCCTCATGAGTGGGGTCGGGCACCCAAACGTACGTCAGTTCGCCAGCCCGAAGAAGACGGGCAAGCATCATCGCGTCACGCGTATCGTTCTTTTGGCGATTGCCCGGACGAACGGGAGTATGGCTGGGAGCAACAATCCGACAGTCGAAACCCAGATCCGCAAGTTGGCGATATACGCCGTACCCGCATGGGCCAGCCTCGTACACAAATTCCATCCGATTATGGCGACCCGTCAGCTTCCGAGCCAATTTGGCAATCGCGTCAGGTTCGTTGGGGATAACGCCGATAAGGCGAACCTCCCCGTCTCGCCCAGCCATCGCATCACTTCAGAAGTCCGTCGCCCCTGCCTGTGAGCATCACGGGTTAAGCGAGCGTCGGGTGTGCCAACTGGGCGGTGTGAGCCGCAGAGTGGTTCGGTATCGCTCCACCAGACCGGACGATGGGCCCTTGAGACAGCGGTTGCGCGAACTGGCGGCTGAACGTCGCCGGTTCGGTTGTCGCCGTCTGGGCTATCTGCTGGCGCGAAGGGGCATGACGCCCAATCACAAGAAACTGCTGCGCATCTACCGCGAGGGAGGATTGCGCGTGCGACGTCTTGGCGGCCGCAAGCTGGCGCTGGGTACGTGCAGGTCGATGGTGCTGCCAGATGGGCGAGCCAGCGGTGATCGTTCGACTTCGTCTCCGACAGCCTGATCTGCGGTCTGCGCTTCCGCATCCTGTGCGGGGGTAATGGACGCCCGCCGATGTCTACTTCGGCCGCGATCGGCAGGTCCACGCCCAACGCGCCGCCAGCAAGAAGCAGACCATCGAACATCGGCGCTTGCAGCACCGCAAACTCGCCGCCTGAAAGACAACCCCAGACGAGGCCTGCTCTCCGTTACAGTGCTGCCCATTTTGCGCCAAATGTTTCGGCGACAGACATAAAAATAGTTTGCTATAAAACAAAAATGCCGTATTGATGGGCTAAGGCTATAATAGCGCCGGCGATAAGGAGTTTGGGGAAATGAGGCTTGCAGGGATGGTGGCAAATCTCGATGAATCTGTCTGCGATGGGTGTGAATGAGCCATGGCTTGTGTTGGTTCGGCTCAACGCAATGTAACGGATGTGGAAGGCGCTTCTACATTGCGGGGCCTGATAACGATCGCTCCACGTGGTGCTGCCCACAACACAGTCAAACTCATGCCAGTCAAATCGATAGCGGCCGTTAGTTTTCAAGGTGCATTGCATATGGTGACGGCACTTGGTTTGCTGCAATGGCTCTGCCTCAAATGCATGCGCTCACTTAAGAAAATTGGCGCGAAGGCGAGCCTGAGGGGACTTTGCGGAGAGAGGTGCGGCCTGGAAATAATCCCCAACCTCAAGCATCTTGAAGTCCACTCCCCGATCCCGACGCAGCATATTGGCGCGACGTGTGAGGCCAAATCCGCGATCAAGGGCACCTCATTCAGCGGCCAGTATACCAAGATATCGCAGTCCAACTGCACGCACAAAACATTTATCCTTGAGATCAACGTGGTCCGTCAAGACATGCCATGCCAGTGGGCCAGTGGCTTGTGACAGTTCTGACCCGAAAGGCAACGGCATGAAGGTCGTGGTTGTGGGTGCAGGGGCGATGGGCACCCTGTTTGGAGGGCGTCTTGCACGGGCCGGGCATCAGGTGGTGTTTGTGGACACCGATCCGGCCCGCGTTGCCGCCATTGCCGTCGATGGGGTGTGGGAAAACGACAGCCCCGCCCTCTGCGAGGCAGCCTTGCCCGGCGTGGTGCAGGGCGAGGCCGACCTGCTGATCCTGTTCACCAAGGCCCAACATACCGCCGCCGCCATGGCGCAGAATGCGGGAGCTTTGCGGCCCGATGGCATGGTGCTGACGCTGCAAAATGGCCTTGGCAATGATGCGGCGATTGCCAGCGTGGTAGGGAGCGACCGGGTGCTGGTGGGCATCACCAACTGGCCCGCCGATCTGCTCGGTCATGGCCGCATCCATGTGGCGGGCCACGGCATGGTCAAGCTGTGGAGCCTCATCGGTGAGGATATCCCGGTGATCCACACCATTGCGGAGGCATTGGCCCAAGCCGACCTTGGCGCGATGGCTGAGCCATCGGTCACCGTTGCCATCTGGGAAAAGGTGATTTTCAACGCCGCTCTCAACGGCATCTGCGCCCTGACGCGGATGACGGTTGGGCAGGTCGGCGACTTCCTCCCCGCCCGCGATCTCGCATCGCAGGTGGTGGAGGAAGGGATCGCCACCGCGCTAGCCAATGGTGTGGCTGTCGATGGTGACAGGGTGCGCCAATCCGTTGAATTCGCCATGGCTAACCACCGCGCTCACAAGCCCTCAATGCTTCAGGATGTCGAGGCAAGCCGTCCTACCGAAGTTGATGCCATTCAAGGCGGCTTGCTGGCTGCGGCCGATCGCCATGGCGTGGCATCGCCTGCCCTTGCCCATTGCACCGCGCTGTTGCGCAGCCTCGACCACGTCGTCCGGAGTTCTTGATGTATAACACCGCCACCGCCTTTCTCGAAGCCCTTGTCGAGCAAGCCATCACCCACGCTTTCGTCAATCTGGGCAGCGACCATCCCGGACTGGTCGAGGCAATCGCAGAAGCGCGAGCCAACGGGCGCCCGGTGCCCACCATGATCACCTGCCCCAACGAGATGGTGGCGCTGACCATCGCCCATGGCCACACCCAGATCAGAAGCCAGCCGCAGGCGGTGATCATCCACGTTGAATGCGGCACACAGGCGCTGGCGTGCGTGGTGCACAATGCCGCCATGGCGCGCTTCCCGTGCTGATCTTCGCAGGCTCCTCGCCTTTTACGCAGCAAGGCGAGATGTTGGGCAGCCGCAATGAATTCATCCAGCGGATTCAGTACGTGCATGACCAGCGAGGACTGGTGCGCGGCTATATGCGCTATGACAATGAAATCCGCACCGGCGCCAACGTGAAGCAAGTGGTGCACCGCGCCATGCAATACGCCAAGTCGGACCCCAAGGGCCCGGTCTATCTGATGGCCCCGCGCGAAGTGCTCGAAGCGCCTTGCGAGCCGGTGAGCGTCGATATACATCGCTGGCAGCCGGTGACGCCGCCCGCGCTTGCAGCGCAGGATGTACGTTTTCTGGCCGAACGATTGGCTGCGGCCAAGCGACCGCTGATCGTCACCTCCTATTGGGGGCGCAACACGGCGGCGGTCGCGGCCCTGGAAGTGCTTTGTACGCAAGCGGGCTTGGGCGTGGTGGAATCGGTGCCCAGCTACGTCGACCTGCCGCATGACAGCCTGTTTTATCTTGGCAATTACTGGAACAATCCTGAGCAAAACGCAGACCTTGCCGCCGCCGATCTGGTGCTGGTGGTGGACAGCGACGTGCCGTGGATACCGATCAAGAGCAAGCCGTCAGACAGCGCAGAGATCTATGACATCGCCAACGACCCGCTGAAGGAGCAGATGCCATTGTGGTATATCGAGCCGCATCGCAGTTTTCGTGCCGATGCCGCTCAGGCCTTGCAGGCGATTGGCGAGGCGCTGGCCGCGCTGGCGCCCGATGCCGATGCGCTGGCGGAAAAGACTGGTCACTACGCCGCACGCGGCGCCGCACGCCGCGCCCGCGTGGCGCAGGAAGAAACGCAGGGCCCGGGTTTGACCACTGCCTGCCCGATTGCGGCTTTGCGCGGCCAGTTTGATGATCAGACCATCGTGATGGACGAGGGGATCACCAACTATCGGCCGGTGTTCGACCATCTGGCCACCGCCCGCGCCGGCAGCATGTTTGCCAGCGGCGGCGGTTCGCTGGGCTGGAACGCGCCGCGCCATTCCGCTTTGGCCGTTCATCCCGACGGCTATGCCAGCAAGGCCAATGACCTTGACCTCAGCTTTTCGCCGGCGCCCGATTATGGCGCGATCGCGGCTGCGTCAGGCGGCGCGGCGACCTTTGTGGTTGACCACGACAGCGATCTTGATGCGGTGTTGAGCCAAGCTTTCGCCGTGTTGACGAATGAGCATCGAACCGTGGTTGTTGAGGCGAGGTTGGGCTAATGGCGTTTGCAGAGGAACCATCGGCTGTTGCCACTTTGATCGATGAGCGCTCTTGGGGCCTGCGGCAAAAGCTGCTGCTGGCGCTGGTGTCGCTGGCCATCCTGCTGGATGGGTTTGATAACCAATCGCTTGGCTTTGCCTTGCCTGTGCTGATGAAGGACTGGGGGGTCGCCAAGGCGGCGCTGGGCGGGGCGCTGGCGGCCGCGCAGTTCGGTATGCTGATCGGTGCGATCAGCGGCGGCATGGTGGGCGACAGGTTCGGCCGCAAGCTGGCTCTGGTCGCCAGCGTCGTGCTGTTTGGTGTCGGCACCTTGCTGATCGGGTTTGTCCATACGCCGATGCAACTGGCAGGCTTGCGCTTTGCTGCGGGTCTTGGGCTGGGGGCGGCTTTCCCCAATGTGGCGGCCTTGGCGGCGGAATTCACGCCTACGCGCTATCGCAGCCTTGCGGTCATTCTCTCGATCGTCTGCGTGCCGTTGGGCGGCGTGGTGGGCGGCATGGCGGCCGCGGCGGTATTGCCCGTGATGGGCTGGCAGGCCTTGTTTGTGCTGGCGGGGGGCTGCACGCTGGCGCTGGCGGTAGTCTTGGCGCTGATCTTGCCGGAATCGTTGACCTTTTTGATCGCGCGCGGGGCAGATTCGGTTCAGATCGCGCGCAGCCTGCGCCGTATGGGGCTGGATGATGGAGCCAGCTTGCTCCCGCCTTCCACCGGTACGGGAGAGGAGCGCTCAATGCCGCTCTCCACCGTCTTGGCGCCCGGATGGCGGGCAGACAGCCTTCTGCTGTGGACCGCTTTCTTCTTCTCACTGATCTCGGTTTATGCGGCGTTCAACTGGCTGCCCACACTGCTGGCCGAAAACGGGCTCGACGTGGCTCAGGCCGCGCAGGGGTTGGCGGCCTTCAATATGGGCGGCGTTATCACGGCGCTGGTTTGTGGCGCCCTGATGGGACGCTATGGCTCGCTTCGAGTGATGGGGGGGATGGCGCTGTTGGCGGTGGGCGTGGCGGCCTTGCTGGCGATGCTGGCGCATACAGCGCTGCCGCCGGCGGGCCTTTTTGCCCTGATTGCGTTGGAAGGCGGCTGTGTGAATGGGGTGCAAACCAGCCTCTATGCACTGGCGGCAAACGTCTATCCTGCCGCCTTGCGCGCGCGCGGCGTGGGGCTGGCCACCGGCATCGGGCGGCTGGGCGCCATGGCCAGCGCGCTGCTGGGCGCGATGGTGATAGGCCGGTTGGGCCTGCCCGGTTTTCATGGAGCGATTGGCGTTGGGATGGCGGTGGTGGTGCTCTGCCTGAGCCTGTTGACAAGGCATGTGCCCCGCCGCTGATTGTTCGCCGCTTGCTTTCAACTGGTTGCCTGAGCAACCGATCCGGGCTTTTCGCTGATCTGGAACCCTTGATGCCCCTATGCCGCCGTTATCAGGTTGATCACATGCTTGGCGCTGGCCGGGGGCAAGGGGCGGTCCATGGCCGCTAAGAAGCGGCGTAGCGGCGCGTCCGCTTCGGTCGAAGCGCCCAACTGGACGCGCGGGTTCAATGACGTCATCGCCTATCATTTGCGCCGGGCACAGGAAGGCCTCGTTTGCCGCCTATTCGCGCAGCTTGGGCGAAATTCATATCTGGCCGGGCGGGTATGCGCTGTTGCGCATCATCCATGACAACCCCGGCATCAACCAGACCGAACTGAGCGCGGCCAGCGGGCGCGACAAATCGACGCTGACGGCATCCTTGCGCGAATTGGGCAAGGCCGATCTGGTGCTGCGCGAACGCGACGAAATGAACAGGCGCAACTTCCGTCTGGCACTGACCGCTGCGGGCGAGGCGCTGCTGGCCGAGCTGGGTGCCAAGGCCAATGCGCACAACGCCAGGATCGATGACATCGTGGGGCCGGAGTATCGGGATATAGTTCTGGCAATTCTGAAGGAACTGTCCGCGAAATTATGAACGGCGGCCCCCGCGCTTTGGTCGACTTTGGCAGATGGATCAAACCGAATAGATGTCCGATGATGTCGCGATGACATCGTTCAACAGGATGATCTTCTTTCGGGCGATGCGGATGTTGCCATTCTCAAAGCTCAACCGATGCTCATACCGGCCAAACACGTAATCGGTGCGGTTCATCCGCGTGTCATGACGGTGGCATACGAAGGCTGAACAGACATCGGCAATCTGTCCCTCGCTGCGGGCTATGCGCACATTGCTGATCAGGTGCAGAACCCGTGCAGGCGGCCAAGAGGCGGTGGAATGGCCTGAGGTCAGGCGCATCACCCGGTCTTCCAGATTACGCCGTCCCCTGTAGTAGATCAGGGAGAGTTCACGGTCCGGGTCTTGCGTGGTCGAGACTTCGTCGCGCCAGGCGGGCATCCAGAATTCGGCATCCGGCAGATAGAGATCGAGCCAAGCGTCAAACTGCCACGTATCGAGCAGATGGGCCTCGCGGTGGAGCAGGTCTTGTGCCGCGTCGAGCGTGATGGTCGTGGTCATGCCTGCAACTCCTGCGCGATGCGGTTTGCCCATGCGCGGTAATAGCTGTGATAAAGCGTCTCGTCACAAAGCTGGGGATCGGCCAGCACGCTGCGCTCTGGCCCTAGGCCGATGAGATCGCCAAACCGATTGCCCCCCGCGATGCTGGCGGTCATGCCGCGCGCATAGCCTTGGAGCCATCTCGACATGCCTCCACCGTAGCCCATTTGACAGTTTTCGTAGGACACAGTGTCATCTGGCGTTGCCATGCCGGTCGGGTTGAAGAAATCTTCATATTGCCGGATGCGCTGGCGGCGAGCGGCGGCGCTTTCGCCCTTGGGGGCCAGACACCATGTTCTCATTTCGGTCAGGTTGGGGGCCAGGGGGCGGATTATGCGCAATTGGCTCGATGCGTTTTCCGCGATTTGCAGATTGGGAAAGATGGTGAGGTTGCGCATGTTGAACATCCAGTCGCGCTTTGCCTCGCCATGGCGCTCGGCGAGCGGACCGGCCTGTTCAAACAGCGGCGAGGCTGGCGTCACCCCGAATACGCCCCAATTCAACACGTGCCCGTTGGCGAAGCTGAAGCTGCCCCCGCCGATGCCGGTGGCATCATCCTTCCAATAATCGCTGTTTTCCCAGACCGAGGCGACCACGTCTTGGCTGAAGGTCTGCTGGCGCCGCTCCAGCACGCGGATATAGGATGGGTGGGTGGAGGTGAAATGATAGGCATCGGAGCAGTTTTCCAGCTGCAGTTTCCAGTTGGCGGCATAGGTGAAGGTGACTTGTCCGGGCACCAGTTCCATCCCCGCTTCACCCTGATCGGCCACCAGATCGAGCAATTGGACCGCCCCGCCCAGATATTCGGCCAGCGGGGGCACATCCGCAGTCAGGCTGCCAAACAGAAAGTCGCGGTATTGCCCAAAGTGCGGCAGGCGAGCCAGACCGTGGTCATCCTGATCGAAAGCGGCTGAATAGCAACCGGCCCGCTTGCTCTTGATGGCCTTGTTTCGGCCCGCACTATCAAAGCTCCAGCTGTGATAGGGGCAAACATGTAGCGGCGCGTGACCTTGGCGAAGCTGGGCCAATCGCGCGCCCTTGTGCGGGCACGCATTGATGAAAGCGCCAAGTTCTCCTTGCCCATCGCGCTGGACCAACACCGGAAAGCGACCGATCTGGGTGGTGAAATAATCATGCGGCTGTTCGGCCTGTGACGAGAGGCCCAGAAAAACCCAGCCGCCTTCGAAAATCGCCTTGATCTCGGCATCGAAGACAGACTGATCGGTGAAGATCGCCGGGTTTACGCGAAACACGCCGTCAGTCGGACGGTCATCGATATAGTCAGTGAGTGCCATGTTTCTCTCCCCAAAGCACCATACTGCCGGGTTGATCGGGCGTCATTGGCATTTTACTGGCCGCATGGATGGCATGACGGAGCATCAACGCAATTGCATATTTTATCAAAAGTCATACACTTTATGCATGACTTTTTCCGAACGCGAAATGCAGTGCTTTGTCGCGGTTGCCGAAACAGGCAGTCTTGGGCGGGCGGCGGCGCATGTCCACCTCGCGCAACCTTCACTCAGCCGCCTCGTGCAGCGCATGGAAGCGCAATCGGGCCAACCCCTGTTTTCTGTGGTTGCCGCCCGTGAGGCAAGAAGTTTCTGATCCGGTGGGTTTGTGATCGAGTGCGGTCTTCTGTCAGGCCTTTGAATGCGGCATTTCAG
>NZ_JAAZQL010000006.1 GCF_012275515.1 Novosphingobium sp. SG707 | reverse complement strand
CCATCAACAAGGACGAGGACGCGCCGATCTTCCAGGTGGCCGATATCGGGCTGGTCGCGGATCTGTTCCAGGCCGTGCCCGAACTGACGGGGAAGATCTAAGGCTGTCGTCTGAGGGATTTGAAAGGCAGAAATCATGAAAATCGTTGGTGTAATCGGCGCGGGCCAGATGGGCGTGGGCATTGCCCAGACTGCGGCGCAAACCGGACATAGTGTGCGGCTCTCGGACATCAGCCTGGAGCTGGCTGAAAAGGGCAAGGCGGGCATCGGCAAGTCGCTTGCACGGCTGGTGGCCAAGGAAAAGTTGAGCGAGGATCAGGCGCAAGCCATCCTTGCGGCGATCACGCCTGTGGGCGAACTGGCCGCCATGGCCGAGGCCGATATCATCATTGAGGCCGCGACCGAGCGCGAGGAGGTCAAACTCAAGATTTTCGAGAGTACGGCAAGTATCCTTGCCCCTTCCGCGATTCTGGCGACCAATACCAGTTCGCTCTCGATCACTCGAATGTCGCGTTCCGCGCCGGACCAGAGCCGCTTTATCGGCATGCATTTTTTCAATCCGGTCCCCGTTATGCCTTTGGTGGAGATGATCCCCGGCCTTGCGACCAGCGATGATGTCATCATCCGCACCAAGGCTTTTGGCGAAAAGCTGGGCAAGACGGTGGTGCTGGCGCAGGACGATCCGGGCTTTGTCGTCAATCGCATCTTTGTGCCTTTTATCAACGAGGCTATTTTCGTGCTGGGCAATGGCACGGGCAGTATTGTCGATATCGACGCCGGTGTGAAATTAGGGCTGGCGCATCCGATGGGGCCGCTAGAACTGGCCGATTTCATCGGGTTGGACACGCTTTACGAAATCATGATGGTCTATCTGCGGACTACGGGCGACAGCAAGTATCGGCCCGCGCCCTTGCTTCAGAAATATGTCGAGGCAGGCTGGTTCGGTCGCAAGAGCGGGCGTGGTTTCTATGATTATTCAGGCGAAAAGCCCACGCCCACGCGCTGATTTCATCCGATCCGTCATCGGGGATCTTGAATGCCGATCCTGATGGACAAGAAGACCAAGGTCATCACGCAGGGGATGCCCGGCAAGAGCGGTTGCAAGAAGCCGATGGCTGGCTTCATCGCTGGTCGTGTGATTTCCATTTGAAGCGCGAAAGTCGAGGGATTGGTTATCAGATCGCCGTGGGTGGGGCTCGTCCCACCCACGGCGATCCTACGTTATGCCTACAAGCAGGCGACAATCTGCTCTTTGAAAACTGCGGCCGGAGTTCTGAAGCCGAGGCATTTTCGGGGTATATTGTTCAGTCGATGGGTGAGTGCGGCCAAATCGGCATCGGATATCCGGTTGATGTCCGTGTCGGGTGGGAGGAAGCGACGGATCCTGCCGTTGCTGTTCTCGACACTGCCCTTTCGCCAAGGCGCTGAGGGCCGACAGAAATAGGCTGTCATGCCCAACTTACACTCCAGAGTGGAAAAAGCGGCAAATTCTGTCCCCCGGTCGAAGGTAATGCTCCGACGGAGTGGTTGGGGAAGGGGCCGAAGATACTGCTCGATGCCCTCCATAACACCACTGGAATATCGACTGGGGTTCCGAGCCAGTAGAAGGTAGCGACTGCATCGCTCGACCAGTGAGGTTAGGTTCGATTTCCCGTAATCCTTTTTGAAAGCAATGAGATCACCTTCCCAATGTCCGAACTGGACGCGATCTGCGATGATCGCAGGGTGCTGTTCGATGGTATTTCTGAGCGGAATATTCAGACCACGAGGCTTGCGCGCATACCGTCGACGGCGCACCTTGCGTTGCCTGGGCAAATAGTGTCAGAGGCCGAGCCTTCTGCCTTCGGGACCATGTATGAATTGGTAGATCGTCTCATGGCAAACCTTGGTCAGGTCATCATGCGCGAAACGGAAATGTCCCAAAATCTGTTCTGGTGACCAGCCTTGCGATGCGCCACACGGCTATAATAGCCACGGTACCAAGGATCTTCACCATACAGGAAATTGCGGCTGATTTCTCGATAGATCGTCGATGGATGACGGCCTAGTTCATGCGCAATTCGGCCAACAGGTACCCGTGCATCGCGGCGTTGCATGATCGTGTTTCGCTCGGCCATACATCGTGCATCCTTTCGAGTGGGGCATAAAATGCCCGGAAATCCTCAAAATTCGCACTTCCAATTAGAATCCACCTCGCCCTTGGAGGTTTTGGCATAATGGTAATTATGTAAAAAGAGATTCGTGGCTCTCTCCGCGCATGGGCTTCTGACCCTGTACGCTCCTACATTCCAAACTGCGCCGCCAGCAAGGCAATCAGCCCAAAAGCCACCAGCCACAACAGCGCCATGCCCAGTTTGCGACCCGCGCCCAGCCGATAGCTCGACAGATTGCGCCAAGCCAGCATCAGCATCAAAGCCACCGCGATCAGCGCGACAATCTGGTCCATGCTGATCGCGGCCGGGTTCATGCCGTGATGACCATCCCGTCAAAGCCGACATCGACATGGGCCGGTATTTCATGGCTCAGCGTTGCGTAATCCATGCTCTTATCCAGATGGATCAGCGCCACCTTCTTCGCCTTGGTCAGGTTCGCCAGTTCCAGCGCCATGGTCAGATTAGCGTGGGTCGGATGCGCCTCGCGCCGCAGACAGTCGGTGATCAGCACGTCCGAGCCGTAGAACAGCGAAACCATCTCATCGGTAATCTCGCTGAAGTCCGTAGCGTAACTGATTGTCTTGCCATCACAATCAAATCGAAAGCCGGTGCTCTTGGCCGGTCCATGCGGCATTACCGTCCAACCGATGCCGATCCCGGCGCACATCCGCAACTGGTTCAGCGTTTCGAGCTGAACAATCGTGTGATAGCCAAATTGTCCTGCAAAAACATAGCCAAACCGCTGACGCAGTCGCCGCACGGTTTCATCCACGCCATAGCCGGGGATCGGACCACCCCGACCATAGCGCAGCGGGCGCAAATCATCGATGCCATGGGCATGATCGGCATGATCGTGGGTCCAGAAAACAGCGTCTATCTTATGGATATTATTGGCGATAAATTGCTGACGCAGATCGGTGGACGTGTCCACCAGCAGACGCGTTCCGGCATCGTTTTCGATGATGATCGAGGCGCGCGTGCGGCGGTTGCGCGGCTCTTCGGGATCGCAATCGCCCCAATCCAGCCCGAATTCGCCGCCAATGCGCGGAACGCCCGTCGAGGTGCCGCTGCCCAGAATGATCGCCTTCATGCCGCTTTTCCAAACAGCTTGCGGAAATTCGCCGTGGTCTGCGCGGCCAGTTCCTCAACACCAACGCCCCGCAGGCCCGCCACAAAACGCGCGGTGTAGGCGGTATAGGCCGGTTCGCAAGTCTTGCCCCGATGCGGCACCGGCGCCAGGAAAGGCGAATCCGTTTCGACCAACAGGCGATCCGCCGGAATTTCGGCGGCAAAGGCCTGCAATTCGCGCGCGTTCTTAAAGGTCACAATGCCTGAAAGCGAGATGGTCAGCCCAAGTTCCACCATCCGCGCCCCAAATCCAGCCGAGGCAGTGAAGCAATGGATTAGCGCCGGAAAGGTCCCCTCTCCCATCTCTTCCTCGATGATGCGCGTGGTGTCCTCCTCGGCATCGCGGGTGTGAATGACCAGCGGTAGACCCGTTTCGCGCGCCACGCGAATATGGGTGCGGAACAGGGCTTGCTGCACCGCGCGGTCGGAATGGTCGTAATAATAATCGAGGCCCGTTTCCCCGATCCCGATCACCTTGGGATGGCGCGTCGCCTCCAGCAAAGCCCCCTCGCCCAGATCAGCATGCTCGCCCGCCTCATGCGGATGGATGCCCACCGTGGCCCAGACATCGGGGTTGCGATCTGCCGTGGCGATCACCGCATCCCATTCGCTTTGCCGGGTCGAGATGTTTAGGAAACCGCCGATCCCGGCCGCGCGGGCGCGGGCCAGAACCTTGTCCTGATCCTCGACCAACCCCTTGTAATTGAGGTGACAATGCGAATCGATCAGCATCAGTCCTCCGTAGGCAGTTCGAGGCGGGGGAATACGCCGACCGGCTGCGACAGGGTGAATTGCCCTGCCAGCGCGGCCAGCCAGTCGGTATCAAGCGCATCATAATCGCGCGCTTCAACGCCCATCTGGTCGAGCAGACGGTCAATCGCGCTCGGCACCACCGGCCGCACCGCCAGCGCCAGATCGCGCACGCAGCGCAGCAGTGTCATTAACACCGCCTCCATCCGCGCCGGATCGGTCTTGCGCAGGGTCCAGGGGGCCTGTTCATCGACATAAGCGTTGCAGGCGAAAACAGCGCGCATCCAGCCATCAAGGCCTGCGCTGAAATCATAATCGGCAAAGGCCTTGCGCATTTCGGCAATGCCGGCGGCAACCGCATCATGCAGCGCCACATCGGCCTCGGCCACCGCACAATCGGCCTTCAAAACCCCGCCCATATTCTTGAAAATCATGGACAAGGTGCGCTGCGCCAGATTGCCGAAACTGTTGGCCAGCTCCGCGTTGCACCGCGTGACAATCGCCTCGGCGCTGTACGAACCGTCATTGCCAAAGCTGACCTCGCGCAGGAGGAAATAGCGCAAGGAATCCACCCCGAACCGTTCGGCCAATTCGAGCGGATCGACCACATTGCCCAGCGATTTCGACATCTTCTCGCCGCGATGCAGCAGGAAACCATGGCCGAACACCTGCTTGGGCAGGGCCAGATCCGCGCTCATCAGGAAGGCGGGCCAATAGACGGTGTGGAAGCGGACAATATCCTTACCGATCAGATGGATATCGGCGGGCCACCACTTGTCCATCTCCGGCGTCTTTTCCGGATAGCCCAGACCCGTCAGATAGTTGGTCAGTGCATCGACCCACACATACATCACATGCCCCGGCGAACCCGGCACCGGCACGCCCCAATCGAACGAAGTCCGGCTGATCGAAAGATCGCGCAGGCCGCCTTCGACAAAGCGGATCACTTCGTTGCGGCGACTCTCGGGCTGAATGAATTCGGGATGCTCTGCATAAAGCGCTAGCAGCTTGTCACCATAGGCCGAGAGACGGAAGAACCAGCTTTCCTCCACCGTCCATTCCACCGGCGTGCCCTGCGGCGAGAGCTTAACGCCATCCTCGCCCGCGACCAGTTCGCTTTCGTCATAGAAAGCCTCGTCGCGCACCGAATACCAGCCCTCATAGCGGTCGAGGTACAGGTCGCCCTTGGCCTCCATCGCCTGCCAGATTGCCTGGCTGGCGCGGTAATGCGCCTCGTCGGTGGTGCGCTGAAACTTGTCATAGCTGATGTTGAGCGCATCACACATCGCCTGAAAATGCGCCGACATTTCATCACACAGCGCGCGGGGCGTGACGCCCAACTCACGCGCCTTCTGCGCCATTTTCAGCCCATGCTCGTCGGTGCCGGTCTGAAACCGCACATCGCGGCCGGAGGCGCGCTGAAAACGGGCGATGACATCGGCGGCAATCGCCTCATAGGCATGGCCGATATGCGGCTTGCCATTGGGATAGGCGATGGCGGTGGTAATATAGAATGGTTCGGCCATGAGCCTGCGGCACCTGCAATAAAAGAGATTTGCGCCTCTCTAGGCAAGCATCCGCCCGCTGCAAACCGCTTTTTTGCCTATCTCCGATTTACGGTGTCCGATTATCGCCCGGATGCGGAGGCCAGCAAGGCCCCCATCTCCATCGCCAGCATCGGCGGCTCATAATTGAAGATCGGCGCTTCGGCCCCCAGCCGGACCAGCGCGGCATGGGCCTCGATCATCCGCGCCTGCCGCTCAGGGCTTGCCGCGCGCAGATTATCGGCCAGCACCGCACGCGCCAGTTCGAACGCCGCCTGCACCCGCGCTCGGCTCGGCCGCGCCCCCATCACCGTGGCCAGAGCGCCCCGCAGCGCCAGATCGGGATCGCCTTCGACCGCCAGCCTCTGCATCAGCGCATGGACCGGGGCCAGATCCTCCTCAACAAATTCCAGCGCCACGCCGGGCGAGCCCTGCGCCGCCGCAATCGCCGCCGCGCGCGTCGCCGCATCAGTATGGGGCGCGGCGCGGCTCAGCACCAGATCGACCTGTCCATCCTCCAGCGGGGCAAAGCGCAGGATGCGGCAGCGCGACCGGATCGTGGGCAGCAAACGCCCGATGCGATGCGCCACCAGCAGGAAATAGGTCCCCGCGGGCGGTTCTTCCAGGGATTTCAGAAGCGCATTAACCGCGTTCTTTTCCAGATCATCGGCCGTGTCCAGAATGACCACGCGCCGATTGCCCAGCGTGGGCCTTGTGTTCAACCGGTGCTGCATCCGGCGGATTTCGTCGATCGGGATCGAGCGCTTGCGATTATAATCCTCGCCCGCCTCGCGCTTTTTCTCGTCTTCCTTGGTGGCGGGTGGATATTCGGGGATCAGAATATCGGGATGCGCCTCAACTGGAGGCTGGGCCACGCCGGGCTGCGCCACCAGTTCGGCCGCGGCGATCCGGGCAAAGCTGCCCTTGCCCACGCCCTGCGGTCCGGCCAGAATCCACGCATGATGCATCCGCGCGCTGCCCAGCGCCGCATGCCATTCGCGCCACGGCGCATCATGGCCCAGCAGGCGCGTCACAACAGCGGGCCAATCGCCGACATCACGGCGTCATGCACGACATAGACATCCTCGGCCCCGTCGATATGGACGAAACGCTCAGGCTCGGCCTCGGCAAAGCGTTCGAAGGCCGAACTGACGCGGGCGTGATATTCCGCCGCGCGCCCGCCGATCCGGTCCGAGCCATCCGCGTCGCGCGCCGCCAGCCTGGCCGATGACACATCAACCGGCACTTCGAACAGCAGGGTCAGGTCGGGCAACAGACCTTCACTGCCGATCCGGTGGAGGGTGAGCACATCCTCGTCCGACAATCCGCTGCCGCCGCCCTGATAGGCGCGGCTGGAATCGATGAAACGGTCGCAGATCACCCATGCCCCGCGTTCCAGCGCCGGGCGGATCAATCGCTCGACATGATCGGCCCGCGCGGCGGCAAACAGCAAAGCCTCGGCCCGCGCGCCCCATCCCTCGCCTTCGGTGTTCAGCAGCAGCGCGCGGATGGCCTCGGCCCCCGCCGTGCCGCCCGGCTCGCGCGTGAGCACCACCTCATAACCGCCCGCCCGCAAGGCTTCGGCCAGCAACTTGCTCTGGGTCGACTTGCCAACGCCCTCACCGCCTTCGAGCGCGATGAAGCGCCCCGGTGCCCTGACCTGTTCCCCCATCAGGAAATCAACCTTGAAAAACCAAACTTTACCCGATCCATGACCCCGCCTTTTTCGACCTCCTGCGCTGCCGTCAATGGCAAACGCACAGGCGCGGCTCCCCCAAGCCGCACTTCCAGTTCGGCCACCGGCGTTCCCTTGGCAATGGGCGCCACCAGCGGTCCGTTATAAATCACCCGCAAACTGGCCGGAGCCGAGGCCCCGGCAGGCATGGTGGCAAACATATCGCGCGGCGCGACCAGATCGACCGAGCCGACCTTGCCCCCCTGCACCTGCGCGCTTGCCAGCTTGGTCCCGGCGGCCACCAGCGGCTTGTCCTCCCATGCGGAAAAGCCCCATTCCAGCAGAGCCTTGGCCGCCGCCGTGCGTTCGCGCGGGGTCGGCACGCCCGCCAGCACCATCAGCAGGCGCCGCCCGTCGCGCTGGGCCGAACCGAGGAAATTGTAATGCGCTTCACCGGTAAAGCCGGTCTTGATCCCGTCCGCGCCGGGCACCACGCCCAGCGTGGGGTCATGGTTGGGCTGGGTTATGCCGTTCCATGTCATGCCGGGCTGACCCACAAAGCGGCGGTAATAATCGGGATAGCGCGTCAGCATCGCGCTGGCCAGTTTCACCAGATCATTGGCCGAGACATAGGTGTTGCCCTTGTCCATCCAGCCGTTGGGCGTGCCGAAATGGCTGTGCGTCATGCCAAGGCTGCGGGCGGTAGCATTCATCTTCTCGACCCAGCCCGCCACGCTGCCCCCCGCCCCTTCGGCCATCACCACCGCGCCGTCATTGGCCGAAACATTCATGATGCCCATCAACAGGTCATGCACCGTCGGCTTGCTGCCCTCGGACAGGAACATGCGGCTGCCCTTGGAATGCCATTCGCGCCACGCCTCGCGGCTGACGGTAAAGGTCTGATCCTCGCGCAACTCGCCCTTGGCCAGCATTTCGAAGGCGACAAAGGCGGTCATGGTCTTCGTTACCGAGGCAGGCAGGAAGGGCGTGTCGGCATTATGCGCATAAAGCGTGCGCCCCGAGCCCAGATCATAAAGCAAAGCCACCGGCGCCGCCCCCACCTCGGGCGGCGGCAAGGGATCATCGGCCCGCGCGGCCAGCGCCACATTGGCCGCATTCGATGTGGGCGCAGGCAGAGGCGGGGCCAGCGGCACAACCACCTGACCCGAATTCACCCCGCCATGCGCAGCCAGCGCCGCCAGCCCCGCGACCGAAACCGTAACGCCCGCAATCAGCAGCTTTTTCATTCGAGAAATTTTCAAACCCGTTCCCGCAACCTGTCCGGTCCCCCTCCGTTTTGGATGGAGGCCGCCAGACGCGGGGAACGACCTTTAATCCCCGCGCTGGATTCGCGCTTCGGTATAGCCAGCAGCCTTGGCTTTAGCCAGCGCGGCTTCGGCGGCCGGGCGCGAAGGGTAAGCGGTTGAGCGCACACGCCAGAGTGCGCCGCCGCCCACGATCTGCGCCCCTGCGGCGCGGGCCAGCGACTGGGCGCGGCTCTTTTCCGAAAAGGCGCCATATTGCACCACGAAACCGCCCGCAGCCGGGGCGGGCGCTGCGCTGACGCGCGCCTCCAGAGCAATGGGGGCGGCAGGCTTGGGCTTGGCGGCCGGTTTGGCAATCGCGACGGGTTTTGCGACGGCGAGCGGCTTGGTCACGGGCTTGGCCGGAACAAAGCTCTGCGCCGGTTGCCCCGGCGGGGCATAGGCCAGTTCAGTGGGCGTCTTCACCGGCGCAAGCGCGGTAAAACGCGGCGTGGCGTAGGACGCGCCCGTAACCGGCGGCGCAATGGGCTGGCGCGGCGTGGGGGCCACGGGCATGGGCGTGATGGCCGCCTTGACGGGCTTTGCCGCCGGTGTCGTGGCGGCCAGTTTCGACGCGGGCTTGGCGGCGAGGGTATCGTCGTCGTCGTCATGGGCCGCGCCCACCAGCACGCTGGTCGCCAGCGAGGCGCCAGCGTGATTGGCATTGGGATCGGTGGCCAGACGGCGTTGCAGCACCGCCAGCAAGGGCTTGGGCGTGGCCATCCGCTCGGGCGCATTCATCCCGGCGCGCAGCAGGGCACGCTCATTTTCCAGTGGATTGACCCGGCGCACGCGCACCGGCGCCTGACCGTCAGCGCTCGCCCCCAGTTGGGCCAGCGCGGCGGGCGAGAGTTCGATCGTATGATTGCTGTCCATCGGCCCGCGCCTTTCGACCCGCACCAGAATCGTGCGGCCATTGGTCAGCGACGTCACCTCGACATAGGAAGGCAGCGGCAGCGTGTGATGCGCCGCCGAAATGCCGGTCGATGGCCCGCCCACGGAAGCATAGCCCACCGCGTCATAATTCATCGCATTAGCGGGCGAAAATACCGTGTCGCCCACCTTATAGGGCTCGCCCAGCACCACCGGATAATCGGCCGCCGGACCCGATACCGCGCGCGGCGTGTCGGGCGTGGCGGGCGCGGGGGGCAATTTGCCGCCGCCCGAAACGAAGGGGATCTTCAGCCCTGCCATGGCGGGCATTCCAGCCCCCAGCGCGGCCCCCGAAGCGGCCAATCCCAGCATCAGGCGCGCTACTCGACGTTTAACGGGCAATCTCATTGGCCAGCAATCCCACACTCAAGGCGTAATAGTTCGAGCAGTTATAATCGAGGATAACCCGATAATTACCGGTTAAGAGGAAAGCAGGTTTTCCTGCGCCATCCGGCTCGATCAGCGTAGTGAGTTCAGAATCCCTGATATTTCCCTCCGCATTGACCCCTAATGCGCGCCATTCGGCCACGGTTTTCCATTGGCTCATGCGCGCATGGACGCGCGGACAAACTGGCGAATCGAGTCGCGAGGCGACACCGGCCCGGTTAAAACCGTCCGGCACAGATGCCGGCACACCCCATGGCACCCCCGGCTTCCACCCGGCATCGCGGAAATAGGCGCCGATCGAGGAAAGCGTGTCGACCCGGCTGGTCCAGATGTCGGCAAAACCGTCGCCATCGCCGTCCTGCGCGATCCGCAGATAGACCGAGGGCAGGAATTGCGGGTTGCCAAAGGCCCCTGCCCAACTGCCCTTGAGGCGGTCCTTGGGTACCCCGCGATCGACCATCTTGAGCAGCGCGATGAATTCGGCGGCAAACAATTCGCGCCGCCGCCCTTCATAGGCCAGCGTGGCCAGCGAACCGGCCAGATCGAACCCGCCCTTGGCCGCGCCATAATCGGTTTCGGCGCCCCAGATGGCCAGCAGGATCGGCAAGGGCACACCATAGCGCGCCTCGATCCGCGCTGCATCGCCCGCCACATTGTTATAGACCGCCCGCCCCCGCGCAATGCGCGAGGCATCGACATGCTTGATCCGATAGGGCGCATAGGCGGGCGGCGTGGTGGTCGTGCTGGCGCCGGGCTGGCTGCGGTCAAGCTGGATCACGCGGGCATTATAGGTCAGCCCCGTCGTCATCGCCTGAATGGTCGCCTCGCTGACCCCCTCGCCCCGCGCCCTCGCCGCCAGCAACTGCATATAAGCGTCAAATCCGGCCGGGCTGGCGTCCTCCTGCGCCCACAGGCGGGAGGGCGGCATCATCGTGGCCGCCATCCCCAAAGCCAGAGAAAACAAGGCAGTCATACAGCGGTGGCGCGTGGAGCGGATCGTCATAGGACCGCTTATGGCACAGGCATCCGCGCAAAAAAACCCGCCAGCCCTTGCGCTTGGCCGGGAATCGGGGCTATGCGCCGCAACACAAGGACAGGTGGCCGAGTGGTTTAAGGCAGCGGTCTTGAAAACCGCCGTGGGTGGAAGCTCACCGTGGGTTCGAATCCCACCCTGTCCGCCAAGACCACCACTAACGCCTTGATTGGCTTAGAAATGGCGGTATTTCAAGGCTTTCAGAATCGCTCAGGTCCAAATGAGCGATCCAAATGGCACTTAGAATGGCAAAGCTTTATCGCACCAAATCGGGCCGCTGGGCCTCCCGCAAGGCGATCCCCAAGGACGTAAGAGCCGCCTATGGGCAGGGCGAGGCCACGCTGCCAAGGTCGGGCCGATGGTGCAGCTGGGTGGTCCTATGCGACCATCGCTGAGCGCCTGACCGCTGACCGTGTGGAGACACCGAGGGGCGGCGCATGGACGCCCACGGGGGTTAAGCGGGTGATGGAGCGGACGCTCAGCGCGAAAGGAAGCGCGGATGCGCATGAACTGAGGCGTTGGCAAGATAAGCCGCAACCTCACCCTGCAACTGTTACGCCGCCTCTGGGCAGGGCTTGCATTTAACAGCCCAAGCGCGCCCCGGATGAACCACATCCCAGCGCGTGACCATTCCGGCTCGCTACCTCGCTATCTCAAGTTCCATAGCAATCTGTGAACGCGCTTCCAAAGTGCTGCGATCTCGGCCCGGCTACTCGTCATCGCGCCAAGGACATATTCCTTTCTTCAACGCCGAACATGGGGTTCGGAACGGAAATGAAAGGTTAGAACCATGGCACTCAAGGATATTCTGCCCGGGCAACTCGGCTTTGGCGCGGCGCCGCTGGGCAATATGTTTCGCGATATTCCCGAAGACGAAGCGCTGGCAACGATTGAGGCTGCGTGGAATGACGGCATCCGTTATTATGACAATGCGCCCTTTTATGGCGCGGGTCTGGCCGAGATCCGCATGGGCGCGGCCCTTGCCGAGAAACCGCGCGATGAGTTCGTGATCAGCACCAAGGTCGGCCGCATCATTCTCGATGAAGTCGAGGACGTCGGCGCCCGTGACCTGGGCGAGAAGGGCGATGTCTTTAAATATGGCCGCCCGAACAAGATCGTTAACGATTATTCCGAAGAGGCCACCTACCGCTCGATCGAGGACAGCCTCAAGCGCCTGAAGACCGATCACATCGACATCGCCTGGGTCCATGACATCGCGCAGGACTTCTATGGTGATGAATGGCTCGGCATGTTCGAGCAGGCCCGGCGCGGCGCGTTCAAGGCGCTCGACCGGATGCGCGACGAAGGTGTGATCAAGGCCTGGGGTCTTGGCGTCAACCGGGTCGAACCTATCGAACTGCTGCTCGATCTCGACGGGCCGCGCCCTGACGGCTTCCTGTTGGCCGGTCGATACACCCTGCTCGACCATGATCGTTCACTGCAGCGCGTGATGCCCAAGGTGGCCGAGCGCGGGTTGGGCATCGTGGTGGGCGGTCCCTACAGTTCCGGGGCGCTCGTTGGCGGGCCGAACTTCGAATATGCGCCTGCCACGCCTGCGATTCTCAACAAGGTTGCGCGCATCAAGGCAATTGCCGACA
Source organism: Novosphingobium sp. SG707 (assembly GCF_012275515.1). GTDB lineage: Bacteria > Pseudomonadota > Alphaproteobacteria > Sphingomonadales > Sphingomonadaceae > Novosphingobium. The sequence continues at coordinate 324,852 of NZ_JAAZQL010000006.1, read as the reverse complement.
GCCATGGCATCACCATGAAGGCCGCGGGCCTGCAGTTTGCGCTGGCCAATCCCGCCGTCGCCGCGGTGATCCCGGGCGCAAGCCGCCCCGGCCGCATCGCCGAGGACAGCGCCGCGCTTGCCGAGATCGTGCCCGCCGACTTCTGGCGCGCGCTGCGCAGCGAAGGCCTCGTCAACCCGGCCGCTCCGCTCCCCATCGCGGACTGACGCGGCCCCCTCCCCCCGCTGCATCCCCAAAAAATCCCAGCACACCCCGGTCGAGGTTGCGCCTCGGCCGGAGGGTCCCCCGCGCGCTGTTGATACGCGCGCCGTTCAAGAAGGAAGGAAATCATCATGTCCGAAGCCAAGACAATCCATGAAACCGCCCTCGACCGCCGCAATATGCTCCGCGCCTCGGGCGCGGCGCTGGTGGCTGGAACGGGCCTTGCGGCGCCTGCCTCCGCGCAAAGTATCGAGCGCCTGTCGCCCGCAGCGCGCAATATGGCCCCGCTCGGCGCGCGGCTGCAAGGCGTGCAGCATTTCGGGCTGACCGTCCAGAACATGGAGCGCGCCTACGAATTCTACACAGAGGTGCTCGGCGGCACCGAGGTGTTCCGCCACGGCGATTTTCAGGGCGATTCGGTCCAGAATACGCTGCTGGCCGATCAGGAAATCCGCGCCAACGAGCTCCACGTCAGCCCCGCCGCCATCGGCGTGCCGAACCTGCGTGACGGCGATCAGCGGCTCGACGTGCGCTTTATCCAGTTCGACAATGTGGTGATCGAACTGCTGCAATATCGCAATGCCGATGAACCTCTGGGCGGCCCCAACAGCTTTGCCCCGCCGCTGGAGAACATGAGCCCGGCCTTCCCGCGCATGATGCACATTTGCTTTTATGTGCGCGACGATGTGGACTTCAACAAGTTCATCACCGACCTCGAAGCCGAGTCCGCCCGGCGCGGCATGACGCAGGTGCGCGCCAATCGCACCATCCGTCTGCGCAGCGAGGCCGAGCGCCGCGCCGCGCCTCAAAGCACGAACACCAACAAGGTGACGGTCGCGCCATCGGACGGCTGGGAACTGATCTACTGCAAAGGCCCGGAAGGCGAGCAGCTTGAATTTGTGAAGGCGCTCGGCCCGGTGAAGCAGCGCTTCGCCAATGCCCTTGCCACGCATCAACGCAAGCGCGCGGGAATGTAATCGTCGCCAACCAGAAGGAATTGATCATGCCTAGTGTTTTCAAATCGCTGGGATTGGCCGCCCTGATGCTGACGACCGCTCCCGCTCTGGCCCATGCACAGCCGCTCTTGCCACCCAAATCCGGCATCCAATACGCGCAAATCCCGCAAGGAGCCTGGTCCATCATCGCCGAGGTTCGCGCCAAACCGGGCAAGGAAACGCAGTTGCGCGAAGCGACGCTGCCGCTTGTGGCTCTGGTGCGCAGCGACCCCAAGAACCTTGCCTATTTCCTTCAGGAGGATCGGGCCGAGCCGGGCCACTTCATCTTCTACGAGGTCTTCGCATCGCGCGAGGATTTCGAGGCGCACAATGCCATGCCCTATGTTCAGGCATGGTTCGCCAGATTGCCCGACCTTGCGCAAGGCGGCGTAAAGGTCATGCGCATGGAAGTATTGGGCCACTAATCACCCTGAACAGGCGTGGCCGGTTCGTCATTGCGGCGGATCGGCCACGCCTATTTTTGCTCCAGAAACGCCTGCATGCGCGGCACCGTGAAGTCCAGGAAGGCGCGGACCCGCGCGGGCAGAAACTGCGATCCCTTGAACAGGGCGTGGATATCATCCGCCTCGCCCAGATCGCTGTCGACCAGCAGTTCGACCAGTTCCCCGCGCGCAATCGGCCCGCGCAGGTGATAGTCGGCAAGCCTGATGATGCCGACACCCGCCAGCGCCATACGGCGCAACGTCTCACCATTGTTGGCCAGCAGCGAACCGCTGAGCATCCGCTCGACAATGCGCCCGTCCTCCCGCATCGGCCATACCGGCATCGCCCGGCGGAAATTGAAGCCAAGGCAATTGTGATGGACCAGATCCTCCGGACTGCGCGGTGTGCCATGGCGGGAATGATAGGCGGGCGATGCGACGATTCGGCGACGCGTCTCGCCGATCTTGCGGGCCATCAGATTGGAATCCGCCAGTTTGCCGACGCGGATCGCTATGTCGGTGCGCTCCAGATAGAAATCGGCAACATCGTCCGACAGGGACAGATCAACGACAACCCTGGGATAAGCCTCGAAGAAGGCAGGCAGGATCGGCTCAAGCGCAGCCGTGCCAAAGGTCACCGATGAGGTGACGCGGACAATCCCCTCGGCCTCTGCGCCGCCCTGCGCGATCTGCTGCTCGGTCTCGTCCAACTGCCCCAGCAAGGCCTGGCTGCGCTCATAGTAGAACTGCCCCTCGCCGGTCAGCGCAAGGCGCCGCGTGGAGCGTTCGATCAGCCGCACGCCGAGCCTCGCCTCCAGCCTCGCGATGAGCTTGGACACCGTGGAGGGCGTCATCAGCATCAGCCGCGCCGCCTCGGAAAAGCTGCCCGCCTCGACGACCCGAACAAACACCATCATCTCGCCGGCACGATTATCCATGCAACACCTGTGATCTCATTTCCCCCAAGCGGTTCATGGTCTAATGCAAACGGGCACTCTTGTCGCCCGATCTGTGAACCTGACTATCAAATCCCGTGAAAAGCCGCTGTCTAATCAAGTGCCCTGCGATGTGCGATCTCCATTCGCGAGGGATTGCCGGACCGCTCGAATTCACCGGCAATCACCACGGTTCAAGACGAAAAGGAACGCGACAATGGCGGCGGAGCGGAAGGTTACACCGACTTCCCGGCATTGGCCGACTGAAACCAGCCCAAAATCGCAGGAGAACATTATGAACACGTCAGCATCGCTGGCGACGGGAGAGCAGTGCCTGCAAGGCGCACACCCGGTTGCTCTCACAATCGAAAACCGCGATGAAAGCACCGGGCGCGGCGGCACCATGACACTTCTGGCGCTGGCCTTGGGCAGTTTCGTAATCGGCACATCGGAATTCGCCAGCATGGGGATCATCCAGCTCTTTGCCGGAGATCCCCTCCTGCTCTTCCTCGGCCTGTTCGGTGTCGGCGCGGCCATGATGATGGCGATCCCGACAATTCAGGTGCGCCTGACGCGGTTCGCGCCCGAAGCCGCCAGCCTGGCAGGCGCTATGAACCTCGCGGCGCTCAACGCTGCCAATGCTTTGGGCGCCTGGACCGGGGGCCTGAGCATCGGCGCAGGCTTTGGCCTCTTGTCGGCGGTATGGGCCGGCTTCGGCCTCATGCTCGTCGGCCTCATCCTGTTCGGCCTGACCCTTGTGAGTCAGCGCCCTGCCGTCCGGGTCATCTGACCTCCCATTCTCCAAAACCAACGTCGAGAGGAAACTTATCATGGCAAAAGCATACGCAAGCATCGATATCGCCCGCAGCGCGGCCGAAGTCTGGCAGCTCACCGGCGGTTTCAACGCGCTCCCCGATTGGCTTCCCTACATTCCTTCATCACAGCTTGAGGAAGGCGGCCGGGTTCGCCGGATCCGCAATCTCGATGGCGAGGAAATAGTGGAACGGCTCATGGCGTTCGACGAAGAGGCGCGCAGCTACAGCTATCACATCCTGAAGGCGCCATTTCCGCAGGCGAACTATCTGGCAACCTTGCGCGTCTTGGACGTCGATGGCGGCCGCGCCGCCCGTGTCGAATGGTTCGGGCAGTTTGACCCCGTGGGCGTGACGGAAGACGAGATCGTAAGCCTGTTCAAAGGCATCTATGACGAAGGTCTGGCAGCGCTGGCGAGCAAGTTGGGATGAATGAGCCAAGCAATGGCGAACGGCGGGTTTGCCTGAAATCCGCCGTTCACAGCCGATCAGCCAGATGGCTCGAGTTGGGCGGGACCGACCGGTTCAAGGGCCGCCGAGCACTTCATCCCGAGACGCCGCCAAAGCCGACGTCCACGGGACCGATTGACCTCCCTTATAACTGATGGTCGTTCATCTCGTGCATGTTGTCCATGAATGAGCGATTTTGGGACATTGCGATCCCACCCAACCGCACATAACGTGCGGGGAAACCAGCCATCCTTGCTAAACCGCACGCATTGTCCGAACATAGCGCATCGGCGGCATGCCAACGTGGCGGGCAAAAGCGGTGCTGAACGTGCTCGCCGAACCATAGCCGACCTGGGCGGCGACATGCTCGATAGCAAGTTCACGCGTGCGCAACAGCCGCTTGGCCAGCGCCATGCGCCACGCCAGCAGGTATTCCATCGGCGGAAGCCCAACAACGCGATGAAAGCGCGCACAAAAAGCCGAGCGCGACATGGCCGCTTCCGCGGCGAGATCGGCAACTGTCCAGCCACGCGCAGGCCAGCCGTGCATGGCGCGCAAGGCAGAAACCAGTCGGTCATCCGACAGCCCACGCGCGACACTTGGTACTGACATGATATCGGCGCCAAAGCGCAGCGCCTCGATCAGCAACACTTCCAGCAGGCGTTCCAGCACCAATTCGCGCCCCGGCCTCGTATGGCGGGTTTCATCGCCCACCAGTTGCAGCAACAGCGCAAGCCGGGGCGCCCCACGCGCCACAATCATCGCCGGCAACAGCGACACGAGCAAAGCGGCATCAGGCGAGGAAAAGCTGCACAGTCCCACCTGCATCCGCAGATTAACCGGCTCTGCAGGCGGCCCGACCCGAAATCGTCCCTCGCCAATATCCACCGGCATCATCGCGATGCCGTGCGGCGGTGCCTCGATGCTTTCCACGATGTGATCGCTGGTCGATGGCGAAAGCACGAAGTCGCCCTGACGCACGATGATCGGCGGGCGACCCGATGACACGACCCGGCACTCCCCCTCCAGCACCGCGAAAAAGACCGGCTTACCTTCGATGTCGCGGCGAATACGCCAACGCCCGCCATATTCGACGAGCTTGGAATAGCTGGCCGAAGGCTGGAGCAGCGTCACGATCTCGGCAAGCGGGTCAACGGACATAACAGGACTATCGCCAATGAATTCGAGACAGTTGACCATAGCTGATCCTGCAAGCCATGGCCACATTGAGATGACCGTTCACACTTGCGGAGTAATCTCATGCCCACCATTCTCATCACCGGCTGTTCCTCGGGCTTTGGCCTCGAAACCGCCAGACACTTCCTGGCGAAAGGCTGGAACGTCGTTGCCACGATGCGCCAACCCAAGGTCGACATCCTGCCCGCGTCCGATCGGCTCACCATCCTGCCGCTCGACGTCACCGATACTGCAAGCATCGCAAAAGCGCTGGCGCAGGCGGGCGATATCGATGTGTTGGTCAACAATGCGGGCTTCGGCGCCGCCGTGCCGATCGAGTTGATCGAGCCGGATACCGCGCGCCAACTGTTCGAGACCAACACCTTGGGCACGCTGGCGATGGTGCAGGCGATTTTGCCCCAATTTCGCGCACGCCGCAGCGGCACCATCATCAATGTCACATCAACGGTCACGCTCAAACCGCTTCCCCTGGTCAGCGTCTACCGCGCGAGCAAGGCGGCCGTGAACGCGCTTACCGAAAGCTTGGCGGTTGAAATGCAGCCGTTTGGTGTGCGCGTGCATATCGTCCTGCCCGGACGCTCGCCCGAGACGAGCTTCGGCAACAACGCCCTGCCGCACCTGCGCGGGCTCGATAACCCCGATTACAAGCCGATGATCGAAGGCATGATCGCCAACTTCCGCGAGGAGAGCGGGCCGGTTACCCATGCGAGTGACGTGGCCGAGGCGGTGTGGCAGGCTGCCACTGATCCGGGCGCGCCGCTCAAGATCGCGGCCGGAGAGGATGCGGTGCAGTGGATGACCGAGGCAGGATAAGCGCCATCGAACCATGAGCAAGGCTGTTCCGGCCATGAACAGTCTTTGCAAGGCGGGCGTGCGGTCTCTTACCCGCGCGCCTGCATCTTTGGCCCATTACGGGCAGTTTCCGTATTCCCAATAATCAAGGTCGAAGGGCGATGTTTGTCACAAAGTAAAGCGAGTGTTGGCCCGGAGCAGCTGTATCTTCAAGTATGCATTCCAGTGGGAGGATTTACCCCACTTTAAACTATTTCGAGCAGTTTCCTCCAATGGCAAATTTCTACGCCGCGCTAGGGAAGCTGTACCGCGTGGCGTTGCGTGTCTCGCGAGCGGGCAGCACGTCTAACGCGGCATTGCTGACCGTACTGATATGTCTTTCCGTCTTGACCTCTGTGCTCATTGTCAATTTCCTCGTCTGGAATGCAGACGAGCATGCCGACCAGTTGTCGGCCGTCTCGATTTCCGGGGCAATTGATCGCGAACGTTCGCGTATCAGCAATGAAACGTACATCAATGCACATTGGAATGATGCCTTCGCTCATGCTTACGGCTCCTTGGACGATCCATGGATCATGTCGCAATGGGGAACGCCCATAGCGTTGAGTTATGTAATTGACGCAAAAGGACGAACGTTGTTCGCGCATCTTCCATCTGGAAGGAAGCCCCCTCTTGCTGACTTGATCGGGCCAAGCACGCTGAAAACTTTACTTGCCAGTGTCCCTGCAAACGAAACAGCGGTAAGGCAACGCGGCGACGCAGTGGTGCTGCTCGGAAAGGCCGGCACGACGCCGGCTTTGATAGCGTTTTCGCCGATCGTCCGGGAAAATGGCCCGGCAACACTCGACAAGTCCTCCTATCGCATTTTTGTCGATATACGCTTGCTTGATGACAAACTGCTCGAAGAATGGGGGAAAGGCTTTGGTTTGCGGCATCTTCGGTGGTCCCGGGACGGCGCTCCCTCCGAGGACGAAGCCTCAACCGGGGTACGCGATTGGTCGGGTGCGCTGATCGGCACGATTGCCTGGAAACGCCTTGCTCCCGGTTCTTTGGCAGTTCGCGAATTGCTGCCGGTAATCTGCCTGTGTATCGTATCGTTTCTGGCGGTCGCCGCCGTTATCGCGCGCCGTGTTCAAAGTCTTAGTCGAGAGCTGACGGTTCAATCCCACAGCGCCATCGAAGCAGGTCGGCAGGAGCGGGAGGCACGCCTGCTTGCCGACAGCGACGAACTCACAGGGCTGTACAACCGGCGGCGTTTCTATGCCGATTTGGAAAGTGCGGTCATCCCGGCAAACCTCAACGCCATGACGGTGGGATGGATTGATCTCGACCGCTTCAAACCGATCAATGATACGTTCGGCCACCTGGTTGGAGACCGGGTGCTCGTGGAAGTCGCCCGTCTGCTTCGCGACACGGCCGGCCCCATCGCCACGCTCTATCGCGTGGGCGGGGACGAGTTCGCGATGATCGTGTGGCTTGATGGAAAAGCCGCACTGCAGCTTGCGGAAAAGATATGCGCGGTTGTGGCTGCTCCGATGCGAATTTGCGACCGACAGGTGAGCTTGGGTGTGTCAATCGGGCTTGGTGCATTTGTCGATCCCGAACTCACTCCGGTCGATCTTGCCAAACGTGCCGACCACGCGCTCTACCATGCAAAGCGGGAGAAGTCCGGACAAGCCGTTCAATTCAACCTGGAACTGGAACGTCAACTGCTGGACGATCACGTCATTGAGGGGGAACTGCATACGAGTGAATTCGAAACCGAATTGTATTTTGATGTGCAGCCAATCGTTTCGGTGAAATCAGGCGCGGTGGTGGGCGGCGAGCTCCTGGCGCGCTGGACGAGTACGCGACTGGGGGTGGTCGAGGCCCAGCGCTTCGTCAAAATAGCGGAACGCAGCACCCTTATCCATGTGATCACGCGAAACGCCATGCGTCGCGCGCTGGAACTGCTGGAAGTTCTGCCGCCTGGCAAAACGCTCTCCGTCAACGTATCTGCCTGCGATCTGCATTCTGCTGATACGGTGGATGTGATTCTCGACATGGTCCGCAATTCGCCTGCTGATCCATGCCGCCTCTGTATCGAGGTGACTGAGACGGCGGTGATGCGAAACCTTGACGCTGCCATTGATGCACTCCGCCGATTTCGCGCGATTGGCATGCAGGTGGCGCTGGACGATTTTGGTACTGGCTACTCCAGCCTTAGCAATCTTCATCGCCTGCCGCTCGACAAGGTGAAGATCGATCGCAGCTTCGCCCTTAATTTAGACAACAGTTACAGCGTGTCGATCATCGACGCAGTCGTCAACCTTTGCCATTCGCTCGGACTGGTTTGTATTGTCGAGGGGGTTGAGACCGCTTCACAGGCCATCAAGTTGCAAAACATCGGCTGTGACCTGATGCAGGGCTATCTCTTCAGCTATCCGCTGAATTCAAAAGTGTTTGTCGCATTTGCCTCACGTTGGTTTGCACTGAGAGATGAGGACCGCCCGCGCATTGCCGGCTGATCCGATATGCCCGCGAATCCCTCCTGATTGCCTTTGCGATGGCCTTATCGGAAGCGGCTAACGGCCGGATTTTGGGCCATGCTGACGTTCATCAAGCGGCAGCATCCAAATGCTCACCACGAAGCCCCCATCGACGCGGTTAGCGAACAAAATCTTGCCTTCTTGCGCTGCGACCAGCGCCCGGACGATCGCAAGCCCAAGCCCCGCACCCGCGCCGGCGCTGCGGTCTCGTGAAGGATCGATCCGGCCAAACGGCTCGCCCAATGCGCCCAGCCTGTCGTCAGGAACACCGGGGCCATCATCCTTAACATCGATCCGCCAGCGGCCGTTATCTTCACAAAGCGTCAAAACGACCTGCGTCCCATGCCGCAGGGCATTGTCGACCAGATTGGACAATATCCGGCGGATCGCGAGCGGGGCCGCGACCACAGGCGCCTGCTCGACCGCGAGCGACAGCGAGACCGTGTCGCCCATCTCCTGTCGTATCTCGACCATGCGACGAAGCTCGGCGGCGAGATCGAGGCGTCGCCTGCTTTCGTCCACCCTGGCCTCGGCGCGCGCCAGGAGCAGCGTATCGTCCAGCAGCGCCGCCATCTCGTCGAGGTCACGGGCCGCCCGCTCGCGCTGCTCTGCATCGTCGATGAACTCGGCACGCAGGCGGATGCGCGTGATGTAGGTCCGCATGTCGTGCGCGATTGCGGCCAGAACGCGGGTGCGTTCGGCGATCAGTTCGGCGATACGGCCCTTCATCTCGTTATAGGCCTGGGCCAGATCACGCAGCTCGGGCGATCCGGCGACTACAAGATCGGGAGAAGCCGGCTCGCCGCGATAGGTTCGGATGTCGCGGGCGAGGCGGACGATCGGACGGGTGGTGGCGCGCACTGCAAAGGCGAGCGCCACCAGCGCGGCAATGCCGCCCAGACCCAGCAGGGTTGCGCGTCGGCGCAGTACGACGAGGACCGATTCGGACGGCTGGCTTTCAATGGACAACATGGTGGGACTGTCGCCCGACAACGCGACATGCACGGACAATGGGTCGGCAATCCACCCCGGCCATGGGTTGAGGCGGGCGAGCCTCGGGAATCGTGCGACGCGGCCCGTCACGGAAAGACGACGCCCTGGCATCCCGCTGCTGTAGATGCGGCCGATGCTCATTCCTTGGGCGCTTTCGACCGATGGAGGGAGAGAGCCTGGCTCAACGCGGACGTGATAGAGAGCGCCATCGAACGCGATGACTTCGGCGGCTCGCCGCCCGGGCGGCATCGCCTCGATCAGATCGACTATGGCGCGCATCTGTCCAACACTGGGCAGGCTGGCGGCGCCAGAGCGCGGCGCGCGGCCGGCCTCGCTGGTCAGCGCGAACATCGCGAGCTGCAGCAGGACGAAGCTGCCGACCAGGATGACGGTGATCCGGAAAGCAAGCGTGCCCCGCTGCATGGCGTTCAATTCTCCTCGACATGGGCGGCAAGGCAATAGCCGCCGCCGCGCACCGTCTTGATCAGTCCGTCACCCGCCGAATGGGTTTCGAGCTTACGGCGCAGCTTGCCCACCTGAACGTCGATCGCGCGGTCGAAGGGTTGGGCGTCGCGCCCTCGTGTCCAGTCGAGCAACTGATCGCGTGAGAGCACACGCCGCGGGTGACGAACGAAGGCTGCGAGCAGGTCGAACTCGCCGCCGGTCAGCTCGACATCGGCACCGGCAGGGTCCGCCAAGTTCCGCCGGCTCATATCCATGACAAAGCCCCTGAAGCGCCAGCGCTCCTCCGGGACCGATGCAGGCGCCACACGATGCCGATCGCGTGTGCGCCGCAGGATCGCCCGGACGCGCGCGACCAGCTCGCGCGGGTTGAACGGCTTGGGGAGATAGTCGTCGGCGCCGATCTCCAGGCCGACGATGCGGTCGATATCATCGCCGCGCGCGGTGACCATCAGCACCGGTATCTCGCCTTCAGCGCTCAGCCTGCGGCAGATGGAAAGGCCATCTTCGCCCGGCAGCATGACGTCGAGCACGGCAAGATCAATGCGCCGACGCGCCCGCAGGCGGTCGAAGGCGTCCCCAGTCGGGCAGAGTTCGGCCTCAAACCCTTCGCGGCGCAACAGGCCGGCAACGAGCGGGCCAATCTCGGGATCATCTTCCACGACGGCAATGACGGTCTGGCTGTCCATGCTCGCCATCATGCTTGCCCGCAGGCGCGAGGGAAAGCAGCGATCGGCCCCGCTTACATTTCTTCACATACGCTCATGTGCCGCTCATCTGCGGCTTACCCCCGGTCTCCACATTGCGTGGCGTCGGACAGCCCCCCGTCCGCCTCGTACAAGGAGTATCGACATGAAGACTTTCATCATGATCGCGGCCAGCACCTGCATGATCGCAGTCGGTGCCTCGGCCGCCGACGCACGGGCGCGCGGCGGTCATTTTTCGGTCCAGGGTTCAGGCGGTCGCGGCTTGAACGTCTTTCGCAGCATCAACCGCCAGCCCGGCAGTGTCGCTGCTACCCGGAGCATCCAGACCAATGGCGGCCATGGCGTGACGACAACGCGCGGCGGCAGCTGGTCGAACGGCGTCTATTCGGGCGGCGCCACGCATACCACCAACAACGGCACGACCTGGGGCCGCTCCACCAGCGCAACCGCCAATCCGAACGGCGGCGGCAGCTTCAACTCGACCGTCACCGGCCCGGCCGGTGGCCACGCAACCGTCTCGGGCTCGACCGGACAGCAATAACCAGCTCGCACCCCTCCCTCCAGGCCCCCTGCCCCCGCGCGGTGATCCGGTATTTCAAGGACAGCATCATGAAGACATATATGATCCCGGTCGCCGCAGCGCTTCTCGTGCCGGTCGCCGCCCATGCGCAAACGGGCGGCCGGATGGCAGACCTGTTCGCGGGTGCCGATACCGACCATGACGGCCGCATCAGCCGGACGGAATTCGTTGCTGCGCGCAACGCTCATTTCGCCCAGCTCGACCGCAATGGCGACGGCGTCGTGAGTGCCGCCGATTTCCCGCGCGCTGCGCGCTTCCCAGCGGCGAAAGCAAAGATCGACGCGATGGTTGCGTCAGACGATGTCAATCATGACGGCGCGGTAACGCGCGCCGAGATGGTGAATGCGCCGACCACAATGTTCGACAAGGCCGACACCAATCATGACGGATATGTCGATCAGGCCGAACTCGCCGCCTTCCGCGCGAAAGCACGGACAATGCAGGGAAGTTTGTGAGATGATAACACAACCGCAATTACGATCCGGCATCTATGGCTCACCGGGAGTTATATCAGCGCTGTTTGCATCACTTGCCGGTCCAAAAATCGAACATACGTTTCGTGATCATGCGTATTGTTCAACCCCGGCCTTGATCGTTTCAAGTCAGTCGTATCTCCACCAGGGTCGGCCCCTGCATCTGTAACGACCAAAGCAAGGCCGCATCTAGCTCCTCCGTTTGGGTTACGCGATGGGCCGAGACGCCATGCGCGGCGGCAAGTGCAACAAAATCAAGCCCCTCGACCACCGTGCCTGGAAGCTGATCGAGCCCAAAGCGGCGGGCGAAGTTATTGAGCGCTTCATAGCCGACATTGTTGAGGATGATGAAGCTGATGTTGGCGCCTTGGTTTGCCGCACTCCACAGGCCCTGGCTGGTGTACATGGCCGATCCGTCACCGAGCAGACAGACGAGCTTGCGATCGGGTTGCGCGCGAGCAATGCCGATTGCGGCAGACAGGCCGTAACCAAGCCCCCCGGCCGACGTGGTGTAAAAGCCACCCTCTTCGGTGATCGGCAGATGATCGTGCAGCGCGTCGCGTGCTGTCGGTGCTTCCTCGACGATAATCGTGCCCGCAGGCCTCAACGCTGCAATGCGTGCCATGACAAAGGCAGGGGTCAGCGCGGGCGCTGCAGGAGCGATGGGCGCCCGGGCAGGAGCGCGCGGCGTATCCCGCTGCGCGACCTGCTCGGTTAGCGCGGCTATCCCTGCCCGCACATCACCAAGCACACCGATGCCTGCGCGCAGTGTGGCAAGATGCTGCGGGTCGTCACTCAGCAGCGCGAGAGAAACTCCCTCCGGCCAGGCGACAGCATCACTCTCGGCGTGCCAGGTGAAGGCGGGAGCGCCGAGCACAGCGACGATGTCATAGCTCTCCAACATCTTCACCAGCCGCTCCTCATACCCCGGCAAGAAGCCGGCAAAGCGCGGATGTGTCTCGGGAAAAACCTCGCGCCCGGTGAGCGGCGCAACCCAGACATCGGCGCGGATTTTCTCGGCAAAGGCGATGCATTCCCCCCACGCACCCGACCGGGCGATGCCTGCACCAAGCACCAGTGCAGGCCGCCGGGCGCCGTCAAGCATTGCTGCCATATCGGCGATGCCCGAGGGATCGGGCAGAGTGCGCAGCGATAAGCGCGGCAAGGTCGGCATCACACATTCCCGGTTCCAGTCGTCGACAGGAATGGAGACGAACACAGGCCCCATGGGCGGCGTCAGCGCGATCTGGAAAGCGCGAACGAGCGCGGCAGGCACATCCTGCGCACGCAATGGTTCGGCCGCCCACTTCACGTAAGGCCGGGGGAACTCTGTCGCCCGCTCTGCGCCGAGGAACGGGTCCTGTGGCAGCAGCGAGCGAGCCTGCTGCCCCGCCGTGACGACCAGCGGCACACAGCCGCGATAGGCCGTAACAAGACTCCCCAAGCCATTGCCGGTGCCTGCCGCCGAATGAAGATTGACGAGCGCAGGGCGGCGCGTCGCCTGCGCGTAGCCATCGGCCATGGCCACCACCACCGCCTCGTTGAGACCGAGCACATAGGTAATGTCGTCCGGCATTGCCTGAAGCATCGGCAGTTCGGTCGAGCCTGGATTGCCGAACAGGGCGTCCACGCCAAAGTGGCGAAAGATCGCATAGGCCGCATCACGCACGGTGGAGATGGCAGTGGGCATCGGCTTTTCCTAAAGCTTGAACCAGCGCTCGGCGTTGGTCTGGAAAAACTTCTTTTTGATCTCGGGCGCGATGTCGAGATTGTCCATGGCGCGGACCTCGGCCTCTTCCACCTGATAGGGATAGTCCATCGCATACATAATGCGGTCCTCGCCCACGACCTGCTGGGCGAAACGCACAGCAGGTTCCCAAGCCACGCCGCTGTTCGTGATCAGCACGTTGGAGCGCATATATTCGGCGATGGTTTTCTTGAGTGGCTTCAGCCGCTCGTAACGCTGCGACCGCACGCCCGCCTGATGCATGTAGTCGAGACGATAGAGCCAATAAGGCAGCGCTTCGCCCATGTGACCGACCATGATCTGGAGATCGGGATAGCGGTCAAAGATACCGGTGGTGATGAGGCGCAGAAGATGCATGCCGGTATCGACGCCGAAGCCGAAGACGGCGCCGTCGAGGCCAGCCTCCAGCATGGGGTCGATCATCGAATCCGGCGGCGTCGAGGGATGGATATAAAGAGGCTGACCGGTCTCGGCGAGGGCACGGAAGATCGGGTCGAACTTGGCCTCGTCGAGATATTCGCCCTGGGTGTGGCTGTTGATCTGAACGCCCTTGAACCCCAGTTCGCGCGCGCCGCGACGGATTTCCTCGGCTGACCAATGGGGATCCTGCGGCGCAACGGCGGTCATGCCGATGAACCGGTCAGGATAGGCGGCGCAGCGTTCGGCGAGGAAATCATTAGCGCGTCGCGCGATGTCCTTTGCCTCATCGAGATCATGCAGCGGTTGAACACCGGGCGCGGTGAGCGCGAGGATCGCCTTGTCAATGCCGTGGGCATCCATGTCGGCGATGCGGCGCTCACCCACATCAAGCAGGCGCTCCATAACCTGTACAGTGCGCGCCGAGGGCGACTGACCATAAAAGCCCCAGAGCGATGTCATGCCCTTATCCGCTGTGCCTTCGCGCAACATCCGCAGATAGGCATCGACCTGCTCTCTCGTGGCGAAGGCCTCTTCGGTGGCGATGCGCAGATAGCCGCGATCACCGCCCGTCTTCAATTCATGGCTCATGGGGGATGCTGTCCTTAAGGCGTTAGAGAAAGAACCGGGGAAGAAAAACCGGGGGGAAGCGCGCGGGCGTTTCCTCCGGCGCTCGGATCAGAAGCTTTTCCTGACGGTGATCGCCCATTCGCGCGGCCTGCCCGGCTGCGCATTGGCGACGCCGGTCGTCACCGAGACTTCCGAGGCGGTGAGGTAATAATATTGGTTGAAGAGATTGGTGACTTCCAGCGAAGCCTCAAGATCGCGTTTGGGGTTGCGCCAGGTCAGCCGCGCATTGGCGAGCGTATAGGCGTTGATCTGCGTGCGCGGCGAATTGACCGCGACACCCCAGATCGTGGACTGGTGCGAGATGTCGAAGCGCGGCGTAAACGAACCGATGGAGTGCGCATCGATCTCATACTGGATGCCCGAGCTCCATTTCCACTTCGGCGTATAGGGCGGCACCATGCCGAACTGCACGCCATTGGGATTGCCCGCGCCCCCGGCCTGGGGGGCGATGGTCTTATAGGCGAAGTCGGTATAGCTGATCGCGCCGTCATACATGAGGCCGCCGAACAGGCGTATCGAACTTTCCGCCTCGAAGCCCTTGATGCGCGCGGTGCCGACATTGGCGGGCATGGCGCAGGGCAAGGTGACGCCGGGCGGGTTATACTGCGGGCAACTGTTCAGCGTGAGCTGGATGTCCTTGTAGTCCGATGTATAGGCGGCAAGGTTCAGACGGACGCGGCGATCAAACAGATCGCTCTTCACGCCCACTTCCCATGTCGAAAGCTTCTCCGGATTGAAGTTCACGACCTGCGAGGCCGAATAAGGCCGTGGGTTGACACCGCCTCCCTTGAAGCCCGTCGACCACTGTACATAGGTGTTGATGCGTGGGGTGATCTGATAGGAAATGTTGGCGCGATAGTCGACATTGTCACCGCTGTAATTGCCGGTCTTGCCGTCCAGAGTTGTATATTGGCCGCCGAGCAGATTGCCGTCACGGTCCCGGCGGCGGAAGGTGTAATTCTTCTCTTCCTTGGTGTAGCGGATGCCGCCGGTCAGGGTGAGCTTGTCGGTAAGGTCATAGGCGGCGTGGGCAAAGACGGCGCGGCTTTTGGCCGGAACCGGATCGCCCGAGACGAAGACCAGCGCGGGGACCGCATAGCGGATGTCCTGACGCGAGACGTAAAAGCTCTCCTGGTCGATCATATAGCCGCCCAACGTGTAATGCAGGCGATGGCCGAGCGTGTCGCCCGTCAGGCGCAGCTCATTGCTCCAGGCGTGAAACTTGACGTTGTTCGGACCGCCCAGCACCACCGACATCGGCGACAGGTCGTCCTCATTGGAGAAAGTCTCGTCATATTTGCGATAGGCGGTGATGCCCACGAGCTGGATATTGTCGGCAAGCTTCCATTCGACCTGCCCGGAGAGGCCCCAGCCGGTGTAATCGAGGCGGCCGGGGATCGTCGAGGCGGCAAGCGCGCCGTCGGCGGGCGAAGTATAGGTGGAATAATTACAGTAGCGGCCGCAGATAAAGCGGGAATCGAACGGGATGGGCGTGGCAAACGGGTTCACATCGCCCGCGCCCTTGTAGTTGGCGTAAGTTAGAACACCACCGGCAATCTCGTGCTTCTCGGCCGTATAGTCACCGATGATGTTTACCTCAAGGTTGCTCGACGGCTTGTAGCGCAGCGCAGCGCGCGTCGCCCAGTAACCCACCTCTCCCTGACGGGACAGAACGCAGTTGGGCGCATCACGGGTGGCCGGGATGCCCTGCCCCGGATGGTCGCAGCCATAGTCGCGACGCTCGATATAGCCGTCCTGCGAGCGGGTAACGCCGGTCAGGCGGAAGGAGAGGTCTTGAGCGATTCCGATGTCGGCCATCGCGCGCAGGTCGAAACGGTTGCGCGAGCCATAAGTACCGGAAACATAACCGCTGTTGTCCCCGGTCGGCCGCTTGGAATAAAGTTTGATGGCGCCGCCGATCGAGTTCTTGCCTGCGAGCGTGCCCTGAGGGCCGCGCAACACCTCAACGCGATCAAGATCGAGCAAATCGAGGACCGAGCCGGTCAGCGTCGCATAATAAACATCGTCGACATAGAGACCCACGCCCGGCTCAAGCGCAGGGTGGAAGTCAAACTGGCCGACACCGCGGATGTTGGCGGCGAGCGACGAGCCGTAATTGGCCGAATTAGGCTTGAGCGTGACGGACGGGGTCTGCGCCGCAACATCGGCGATGGAAACCTGGCTGCGGGCCTGCATCATCTCGCCCGAAACGGCGGTGATGGCAATCGGGGTGCGTTGCAGGTTCTGACGGCGGAACTGCGCGGTGACGATGATTTCCTCTACCTTGCGATCTGGGACGGCCGGGACAGCCTGTGCCGCCGCGTCACTGCCGCCTGCCTGCTGCGCGAAAGCCGCAGGCGCCGCCGCGAATGCCATGGCCAGCCATCCGGCAGACTTGAGCAATATGGATCTGGTGGTCTTCATGTAGCTCCACTCCCTTTCCGACTGCATTTTTTTCAGGCTTGGTCTCCGTGACAGCTCAGGCGTGGTCGAGCTCCTGCCCGACCCGACGGGCCACGAAGGTGGCGAGCACCAGCACAATGAGCAGAGCGGCTGCCGGGATCAGGAAAAAATGGCCGCCCCGATCAAGCCCGGCAAGCGAGGCGAGCGAGCCGACCATCGGTCCCATGATCGCCCCGATGCGCGCAACGCCCAGCGCCCAGCCAAGACCGGTTGCCCGGCTCTCCGGCGGATAGAGCGCGCTTGCCGTGCCGTTCACGCCGTTCTGGATGCCCGTGACAAAAAAGCCCGCGCAGGCGATGAGCAGAACCGTGATCACCCCGCCGACCGGCAGCAAGGCCAGAGCGGTCATGGTAAGCGCCGCGCCGCCGGCGAAGATGGCCACCGCATGCCAGCCCGCGCGTCGCAGCCACAGGCTCGCGACAATGCCGCCTACAACCCCTCCTGCGTGAAAACCGGAAGTGACCAGCGCGGCAGCGGAGGTCGACAGGCCCGAGCCTTTCATGAGCAATGGAATCCAGCTCGCGAGCAGATGAATGTTGAGCGCAATGAAGACGAACATGAGCCACACCATCAGCGTGGTGGCGCGCATCGACGGGGCGAGGATGGTGCCGATCATCCCGCGTGGATGGCGCGGCGCCTGATCTGCGGCAGGCGTGACTTCGCGCAGCGCTACCGCGATGATGGCGGCGATGACGAGCGGCAGCACGCCGCCGACGACGAACAGGCCCTGCCAGTGATAGATCGGCAGAACATGCGCCGCCGTCGTGCCAGCCACCACACCGCCGAGCGTGATGCCGATGCCGGCGAAGGCTGTCGCGCTGGCATGGCGCGGCCCCGCATAGAGGGCTCCGGCCATGGCCAGACCATTGGGCATTACAACACCAAGGCCGACACCGATGAAGAAACGCAGCACCGCGAGCTGTTCAAGAGATACCGCAGCGGCCGCGAGCAGCGAGAGCAGGCCATAGGTTGCGCTGGCGATCACCACGAGGCGCTTGCGCCCGAATTTATCGCCGAGCGGGGCGACCAGCGTGGCGCCGACGAGGATGCCGAACAGGCTGGCGCTGAGCAGAGGGCCAAGCTGGGCGCGGGTGATGCCGAAGGCCGCCATGATCGAGGGACCGGCCAGATTGGCTGTCTGGAGGTCGAAACCCTCCACCATCAGGGCGAGGATGACGAGCGCAAGCCCCAGCGCGCCTTGGCGCGGCGGATTACCGACTGCGGACTGCGTGGCCGCCATAATGCACCTCTCCACAAGGTTCTGTTTCATTTTTGATTGGAAAAACTAGAGCACGGGGTCTATTTTTGCGCAAGCGGAAAGTTCGCCGGATGCTTGACTATCTTTTGGAAGGATGGACTATGGTGTCATGTCCGCCACAGTCAGCGCTCCGCTCCCTCCCAGGCCCCCCGTCCAGCAGCGCAGCCTGACCAGTCATCGGCAGATGGTTGATGTGGCCCTGCGCCTCCTCGACGAAAGGGATATTGACCAGATCTCAATCCGCGACATCGTGGGGGCATCCGGCACGTCCAACGGCAGCTTTTACCACCGATTCGGAACAAAAGAGAATTTTTTCAACTATTTGATTGATGACATGCTGGAGCGGCGCGAAAGCGGTGCGATACAGCAGCTCAACGATCCGTCGATAGCTTTCGATGCTTTGTCCGAAATCCTGGCCCGCAGCGCCATGGCCAATTTCCAGCGCCATGCGGGTCTGTTGCGCTCGGCCATTCGCCGTCACATCGCCGGTGACGATTGCTGGAACCGGATCAGCAAGATGTCCCGCCGGATCGTTGTCCTCTATCTAGAGCGCGCTGCGGCATTCGTTGGCCGCCCTCTGGACGCAGCCGAAGCGGAGCGGGTCTACTTCGCCTTCGTGTGGCTCTACGGCCTGCTGGCCTACAGGACACTCGGCCTCAATTCAGTCCACGGCTATGCCATGCCCGACCAGTCTTTCGAGGCGGAAACGATCCGCAATTTCCGGCACCTCATTGACCAGGCGCTGCCAACAGGCAAACAGAAACAAAACAGCGCAAGCTGAGAGAAGCTGAAGCGGGCATCAACCTATCGTCTTGATTGCGGTTACGCCTCAACGCCCTTGAACAACCCATTTCTCCGTCTTGAATGGTCAGTTCAGGATAATCTGGACACTTTCTATGGCTGCCACCCGTACTGCAAGATGATTCTGATCTGCTGGAATGGTCGAGAGCGCGCTTCTATCAGGCCTGATTGGTGCGGCTGGTCGGTACCGCGCGGCACGGGATAGAGAACACCGATCCGCAGAGCCAGAAAACCAGAAACGGCTCGAAATGCTGCATGAGTTGGGTGATGGCTGCGATATCCCCCGCCGTCCATCCAGCCAGCCAAACTGGAAGGAAAAGCATCGGAACAATCTGACGTTTGGCCTTGATCCGGATCTGCTCCCCTTCGAACGTGCGCTCCACCGTGAAGCGTTCCTTGCCAAGGGGGTGGTAGCGGACAGTCATCCCACGCTCCTGCATGCAATCTCAGCGCTTTGGCCATGTCCAGCGCGGGGCATCGTGATCCTCGACATGAGTTTCGCCCATGGTTTTTGACAAACGGATTTCCTGAAGCTCCCCTGCCCTGCGCAGGCCAGCAATCAGCCGATCACTGTGCGACACCAGCACAATCTGGCTGCGGCGCGATGCCTCGATCAAAAGGCGGGCCAGCGCGTCGAGCAGGGAGGGATGCAGGCTGGCCTCCGGCTCATTGAGGATCATGATCTCGGGCGGGCGCGGAGAAAGCAGCGCGGTGACCAACAGCAGATAGCGCAAGGTGCCATCCGACAGTTCCTTGGCCTCGAACGGGCGCAACAGGCCGCGCTGGTGCATCACCGTCATGCCATATTCATCGCCCTCGATCTCGATCCGCGATCCGGGGAAGGCATCGTCAATGGCTTCGGCAAAGGTATCGCCATCCCCGATAGCCTGAATTGTGGCGATGGCGGGGGCTAAATCCGCCCCATCCGCGCCCAACACCGGCGTGTAAGTCATCACATGCGGGCGTCGAGCTGGGGCTTCGGCATCAGTGCGCAGGCTGTCGTAAAAGCGCCAGTTGCGCATCCGCTCACGCATCAGCAGCAATTCCAGCCCATCGACCGGATCGGCGCAATGGGTGACCATGCTGTCAAATGCGGACAGATTGGCGAAGGCGCTGCGCCATTCCCCGGTGGCGGAGGAACGCAGGCTGACCGCGGGCCCCCGCCTCTCGGCAAACAGGTTCGTCCGCCCCAGCACCTCGCCGGTCCACATTGCCTCGACCTTGATCTCCGGGTCATGCTGGAATGGGTGCATCGGTTCGGGGCGGCCAAGATCAATGGCATAGCCGAAATCCTCGCCGGAGAAGCCAAGGCGCAGGCTTACCGGGCCGGACCGCACCGTGCCGGTTATGCGTTGCCGGCCGCTCAGCATCTCGCGACTGAACTTTTCCGGCCCGGCCCACATTGTCGATGACAAGCCGCCCTCGCCAGCCAGCGTGGCGATCAGGCGCCCTTGGGCGGCTTCAGACAACAAACGCAATGATCGATAGAGGCTGGATTTGCCACTCCCATTGCCGCCGGTGATCAGCGTCAACTGGCCCAGTTCCAGAACCACATCGCGCAAGGATCGATAGCCGGCAACGGCAAGACGGGTGATCATGAGGCACACGATAGCTCAAGGTTTTGACGGAGAATAGTTCTGTTCGCTTGCGCCGCCAGATCGGACTTTCCCGGTCGCTGACCGGGCTGTCGGAACCGGCTCACCGCATCCAGCCGCTCCAGCACAGGGGCAGCCAACCGCTCGGTCAGGTCCAGTTCGATGCTGAAATCCGGGTGCTGCTCCATCAGCGCATGGGCAATGGGGATAACATAGTGCTTGCCAAAATGGCGTGACCAGAGCGGAACTGGGGGCGCTGATCACGCATCTTCCGTTCTACGTCGGTTTCCCCGCCGCGATCACGGCCTCGGCGATCGCGGCCGCCACACTGGGCGCCCAGGCGGGAGGAGACCAATGAAAGCCATTCAATTCGACGCATTTGGCGATGCCGATGTTCTCCAGATCCGCAATGTGCCCGGCTATAAGGTGGGCGACCGGGTGATGGGCATTACCGGCGGCGGGGCCTATGCCGAATTGGCCCGCCTTGATTATCGTATGGCGCTGCCCCTGCCCAACAATCTGGGTCTGGTCGAGGCGGCGGGCATCATGGAGGTCTTTGTCACCGCCCATGAGGCGCTGATCCATCTGGCGCAGCTTCAGCCTGCCGTTCCAAAGGATAGGGTTGAAATGGTTCAGCGCCGAGGCTGCTTTGACAAAACCTCCGTGCGCGTATGGGCGTTCGGTCCAAGCCGATGCTTGTTCCTCAATGGCGTTCAGTGCCAGTTTGAACCAGCATCCCCCAAGGCCTGCTCTAGTGGCCCAAGAAATGCCTCGTAATGGCGCCAATGCTCAAGGGCGGAACGATAGATCGGCTGTCGCACCTGCTCGGAACTGACGGTCCGCACGGCCCGCCGGTTCTCGTGAAAGCGCAGGCATTCCGGCGCGAAGTCCACTCCTGCCGCATCGAGCAGCGCGGCAATCTGTGTCTCGGGTTCTGCGACGAGGTCCTCGTAGACCTGCGTATAGATCTTGCCCGGCTGGACCCTGGCAAAGTGCTGCATCGCGAACAGATAGAACCGATAGTACATACCTACCTCGGCCAGATCGTAGGAATAGTCGTGGCCTTTGGCGAAGAGCTGCTTGAAACACGAAAATCCCGCTGCCATCGGATGGCGCCGCACATCGATGATCCTCGCATTCGGCAAGATCAACCGGATCAGCCTGACGTGGCGGAAGTTATTCGGCATCTTGTCAATAAAGTGTGGCCGCCCCAATCGGCGGTGAATCTCCGCCTGCGCCAGATATTCCTCCCCAAGCGCCCGCACCTCCGGCTCGGTCAGGCGGGATACGGCATCCGGGCCTGTGGCCGCCAGACGACCGGCGATGCTTCCCATATAGGGCAATTCCATCGTGCCTTCGATATCCGGGTGCGTAGCGAGGATCTGCTCCACCAGCGTCGAGCCCGACCGAGGCAGGCCGACGACAAAAATAGGCGCCGTGCTCCTCGCTCCCCAACCGGATCGGAGGGCGAAGAAATCCTCGGAAAAGAGCACGCCGATTTCGGCCGCCAATTGCCCATAGTCGGGCGCGGGTGCCTGGCGCTGCCGAAGGGCGAATGCTGCTCCTGCTGCATAATGTTTGAAACTCTCGGCAAAACGCCCCGCATCCTCAAGCAACCGGCCCAGCGCATAGGACAATCGCATGCGATCCCGCTCATCCAGATCCGGCCTCTGCAGAATACGGCGCATCTCGCTTTCATCCGCATCGCCCAGTACGCCGATCTTGAGGTTGGCCAGACTCCACCACGCCTCACCGTTCGTCGGCTGCAGCGCGGCGGCGCGACGGTATGCGGCAATCGCGCCGTCGCGATCGCCACGCGTGCGCCACGCGTGCCCGAGGTTCACCGCAATGCGCGGGTTGGCAGGATAGCGCGCCGCCAGCTCGCCCTGGATCGCTGCCGCACCGGCCTCATCGCCCAGCAGCGCAAGACAGGCCCCCCGCAGGTTGCGATAGGCCGGGTTGGCCGGATCAGCCCGCTCCAGCGGCGCCAATTCCAGCAGGGCCGCTTCGGCTCGCTGCGCCGCAAACAAGGCCCGCGCGAGAGCAAAGCGCAGTGGGGCGAGCTCGGGCTGAATCGTCAGGGCATGGCGCAGGAGCGCTTCGGCCTGTTCATGCGCCCCGGCGACAGAGAGGCAGTCGGAGAGCAGGCGCAAGGCTTCGACGTGATCGGGATGGCTTGCCAGATAGTCCCGCAATACCGGCTCGGCATCCTCGCAGCGGCCCAGCGCCACCGCCTCGGCCGCTGCGGCAAGCCGGAGGTCTGCAATGGAAAGCCGCGCCAGCCTCGCTTGCGCCTGCGCTTCGGTTGCATAGCGCCCTAGCGCAAAGGCCGTGTTCGACAGGGCTTCCCACGCCTCCACCAGCCCCGGCTCGATGGCAACCGCCGCCTCCAGATGCGCGATGCCCTCCTCTTCGCGCCCCAGCAGCGAAAGCGACAGGCCCAGTTCATAACGCGTGCGGGCGGCACGGGGCCACTGCGCCGCCAGCGCGACAAGCAGCGGCAGGGCTTCGCTCGGCTTGCCCAGACGGCGCAAAGCCGAAGCGAGGATCAACCGGGGTCGCGGATCGGCCGCGTTTTGCATGACCAGCGCCTGCGCCAGTCGGCTTGCCTGCGTGGGATTGTCGGCGAGGGCTGCGGCCGCTTGCTCAACAGGATCGGTCATGCCGCTCTCCGGGCGGGGTCAATTCCCCCGCATGTCCATAGTCTGGCAGCGCGAGGGCCGCCCCGCAACATCTTGCGGAACGGCCCCGCCCAGCCTCAGAAGTTGTAGGTAACCCGCCCGTAATAGTAACCGCCGTTGATGCCCCAGGGCGTAAAGGCGATGGCGGCATTATAGATATTGTTGAGCAGCGGCCGCTGCGTGCCATTGACGGTGACAGTCGGCATCATCGGCGCCTGCTTGTTGAACAGGTTGTTCGCGCCCGCATTGAACCGAAGCTTTGGCGTCAACGCATAGCCGATGTCGAGATCGGTGATGAAGGTCGTGCCGATCCGGACCAACTGCGCGCTGCTGCCCTGCCCGGAGCCATCGGGGCTGAAGTGCTGGCTGGTGACGCCATACATCGTCTCGCGCAGGTTCACCTTGAGCGGCCCGTGGCTCCACAATGCGTTGGCAATCGCCTTGACCCGCGGCGAGGCCGTGGTCAGCGCATCCATCGCATATTGCGTCATCAGCTTCGTCTGCCCCTGGCTGGCGTTATAGACCGCCGCAGGCAGATCGATGATGTTGGTGATCTCGGTTTTGTTATAGTTTACCCCCAGCGACCAGTCGACGTGATTGGCCTCGCCAAAATCGCTGGCATAATTGGCGGTTGCCTCAACCCCGCGGGTGCGGGTGTCGGCCCCGTTGGTGAAGATGTCGATACCGGCATAGGACGTTGCATCCGCCACCGAAATCTTGCGTGCCGACAGCGCATCGAGCACGGCCTGAGACACCACCGTCGACCCGTTGGAGCCGAAGATGTCGCCCGATCCGACGATGCGGCGCTTGATGCTGATCTGATAGGCATCGAGCGTCAATTGCAGTTTGGGCGCCGGATGGGCGACGATCCCGAGCGACAGGTTGGTCGACCGTTCAGGCTTGAGCTGCGAGAAGCCCAGCAGTTGCGAGGAGGCCGAATTGGCCGGGAACTGGCCATAGACATAGCCCGGCCCGACATTGACCGACGAATAATGCTCTTCGGCCAGGCAGGGCGCGCGGAACCCGTTGGCGACAGTGCCGCGCAGGGCGAAGGCGGGCGAGAAGTCATAGCGGGCGGTCAGCTTACCCGTCGTGACCGATCCGAAGTCGGAGAAATGCTCATAGCGCCCCGCAAGGTCGGTGTGCAGCCCCGCCACCGGATCGGCGGCAAGGTCGGCATAAAAAGCATAGCCGGTGCGGCTGAATACGCCCGCGTCGGTTTCGGCAAAACCCTGATAGCCCTGACCGCCGCCATAGGCATTGGCGGCCCACTCGCCCTCACCGATGGCATAGGTGTCGCGGCGATACTCGGCGCCCAGAGCCAGCGTGATCGGCTTGGCAAAGCCCACTTCGAATTCACGGTTGAGGTCGAGGTTGGCCGCCCATTCGCTGTTCGACAACTGACCGTCATAGAAATCGCGCTGCAGCCCGGTGAGCGGCGTGGCACTGGTCGACTGGAGCGCCGAAAACAGGCCACGGTTGGCCGAGTTCAGCGTGAAGAGCTTGACCGTGTCGCGGCCATAGGTGCCCGAGAGGTCATAGTTCCACCCAGCCGCCTTGCCCTTGATGCCGGCGGTCAGCGAGAAGTCTTCCTCACGCACGCCTTCCTGCGGGGTAAAACCATTGGGCAAGGGATAGACGGTCGTCCCCGTGGCCGTCGTGCCGGAGACGCGGTTACCGACGCGATAGTTCTGGTTCGAGCGCGCGCTGCGGTTGCCATAGCTGCCGAAAGCATAAAGCTGCGCGCTGCCCAGATCATAGCCCGCGCTGAAGCTCACGTTGTAGATGGTGTAGCGCGCATCGCCATTGATGCGGTTGACCCGGGGGAACCCATCCGACGCCTTGAGACCGGCGACGATAACCGGATTGGTCGCGGTGATATTGCACTGCGGGTCGAAATAGCGGCGGTCGCAGGTGCCGTGCTGGGTGAAATCGTGAAACTTGTACTCGCCGGTCAGGTTGATGAAGCCGTTTTCGCCCAGCTTCATGCCCGCATTGATCGCGGCCGAAGCGGTGGCGCCGCCGTTTTCGTAGTTTTTCCCGCCCGAGGCGGTCACCATGCCGCCATGATCCGCCGTCTTGGTGATGATATTGACCACGCCCGCGATCGCATCGGATCCGTATTGGGCCGCCGCGCCATCCTGCAACACTTCGACCCGCTGGATCGATGCCACCGGAACGAAGCTCAGGTCGGTCGTGGCACTTCCGGAATAGGGGCTGCCACCGGCAACGGCGAGGTTGGCCGTAGTATGACGGCGCTTGCCGTTGATCAGCACCAGCGTTTCGTTCGGGCTGATGCCGCGCAGCGCCGCCGAAAGCGTGAGATTGGCCGTATCATTGCCAAAGCCCTGAAAATTCAGCGAAGGCAGCGATGCCGAAAGCGCCGGTCCAAGATCAGGCGGGCCTACATTTTGCAGGGCCTGCACCCCGACCACCTGAACCGGCGCCGCGCTATCCTGCGCGCGCATCCCGGTCAGGCGCGTCCCCGTCACGATGATGTCTGCGGCGGGCGGCGGGTTTGCTGCATCGGCCGCATAGGCCGGGGCCGCCGCGCACAGGACAAAGGCGGTGCTCGAAAGGAGATGAAGCTTCATGGTTTGGAACCCTCCCGGGAATGATTCTGGTTTTATTTTTGCGCCGGGCACACCGCATCAGCCATGTCGATATCAGCCATGTCGATATCAGCCATGTCGATGCTTCCCCAAGCCCGACAAAGCTATCTATTCCGCTCCGGGATACACAGCCGCATATC
This sequence comes from Novosphingobium sp. SG707, assembly GCF_012275515.1. Taxonomy (GTDB): domain Bacteria; phylum Pseudomonadota; class Alphaproteobacteria; order Sphingomonadales; family Sphingomonadaceae; genus Novosphingobium. The sequence goes on along the minus strand of NZ_JAAZQL010000006.1, from coordinate 298,940 downwards.
ACCGCGCGCCGCGATACCTTCCGCTGTTTTCACTTCTGCTCCGGCATGAAGTTTTGTGATGTGGGTTTGGCCCGCCGCTATAAGGGGCACAGTCTCTTCGGCATCCTTTATCGACCAAAGTTCCCTTTCGTTTATCGCGCAACAGCGGACTCCGAATTGGTCCGAAATGAATGACGATCATCAATTGACTCTCCTCCGCCACATCCATATTTCCATGCCTATCGAATTATGGAGAATCCGGTGGACGCTGCCGAAGTCATTCGCTCACTAGGAGCACTTGCTCAAGAGCATCGGCTCGCCGCCTTTCGGCTGCTGGTGCAGGCAGGCGAAGAAGGTTTGCCTGCTGGTGTGATTGCTGAAAAATTGGGGATGGTCTCATCCTCGATGAGCTTCCATCTGGCCGCGCTCGCCAATGCTGGCCTCGTTACGCAACGCCGCCAAAGCCGTCAGATCATCTACAGCGCCAACTATCCGGCTATGAACGGACTGATGGGCTATCTGACTGAAAACTGCTGCGGCGGCCTGCCTTGTGTGGATGACGTCTGCTGCCCGCCGTCTGGCGCCATCATCACCCCCGATCCCGAGGAGAGTGTGGCATGACCACCGATATCATTATCTATCACAATCCCGAATGCGGCACCTCGCGCAATGCGCTGGCGATGATCCGCAATGCCGGAATCGAACCCCATGTGGTCGAATATCTCAAGACCCCGCCCTCGCGCGGAATGCTGGAAAGCCTGATCGCGCGGGCGGGCATCACGCCGCGCGCTCTGCTTCGGGAAAAGGGGACGCCCTTTGCCGAACTTGGCCTAGGCAATCCTGACCTCACCGATGCCCAGTTAATCGATGCCATGATGGAGCATCCCATCCTGATAAACCGGCCGTTGGTGGTCTCGCCGCTGGGCGTGAAGCTGTGTCGCCCATCGGAAGAAGTGCTTGATATCATCCCTGCCCGGCAGCGTGGCACTTTTGCCAAAGAAGACGGCGAGCAGGTGGTTGGCGCCGATGGCCAAAGGCTCAAGTCGTGAGCCGCCTGTCGTTTCTTGATCGCTACCTTACCCTGTGGATCTTTTTGGCTATGGCTGTGGGCATCGGCCTTGGCCATTTTGTGCCTGCGGTTCCGGCCGGATTGAACGCCCTGTCGGTGGGCAGCACCAGCATACCGATTGCGATCGGGCTGATCCTGATGATGTTTCCGCCGCTGGCCAAGGTCCGGTATGAGGAATTGGGACAGGTGTTTCGCGATACGCGGATCTTGAGCCTCTCCTTTGTGCTGGCATGGATTGTCGGTCCGGCGCTGATGTTTGCACTGGCGGTGACATTCCTGCCCAATTCACCTGAATATATGACCGGGCTGATCCTGATCGGTATCGCTCCCTGCATCGCGATGGTGCTGGTCTGGAACCAATTGGCGCATGGCGACCCGCAATATGTGACAGGGCTGGTGGCGTTCAATTCCTTGTTCCAGATCTTTTTCTACACACCCTATGCTTGGCTGCTGCTGACTGTCTTGCCGCCCGCATTCGGGTTGCAGGCGCATGTGGTCAACGTGGAATTTCCGATGATCGCGCGGGCGGTGCTCACCTATCTCGGAGTGCCGTTTGCCGCCGGTTATCTGGTGCGCCGCAGCCTGATCGCGCGCAAGGGGCAGGATTGGTACGAGCACCATTTCATCCCCGCGATCAGTCCGTTGACTCTGGTGGCACTGCTGTTCACCATCGTCGCCATGTTCAGCCTGAAAGGCGGCGAAATCCTCGCCTTGCCGATGGATGCGGTCAAGGTTGGCGTGCCGCTGGTGATTTTTTTCGTCGTGATGTTCCTGTTGAGCTTTGCTTTGGCGAAGCTGGCTGGAGCGGATTATCCGCGCGCGGCGGCCCTGTCTTTCACGGCTTCGTCGAATAATTTCGAATTGGCCATCGCGGTGGCGATTGCGGCTTTCGGCCTCGCCTCACCGGTGGCTTTTGCCGCCGTGATCGGCCCGCTGGTCGAAGTGCCGGTGCTGATCACGCTGGTCAATGTGGCGTTGTGGATTGGTCGGCGCTGGTTTGCTGATACCGCGCCGATGGGGGCTTGAAGATTGGACGAGACTGCCTTTTCCGCCTGCGCGTTCTGACATAGGCCCGCGCTCAGGCCCGAATAGGCTCATCGTAGCCCGGCCGGCATTGGGGCTGGGGGCGTTGGCCCCGCCACCGCGCATCCTTCTGCCCTACGGCAGCTTGCGCGAGCGGTCCTATTCGCGGCTGGTGGTGGAGGAAGCGGCGCGCCTTCTACGCTGTTTGGCTGCGAGACGCGGATCGGCCATTTGCCGCTGGCGACGAAGGGCATGCGTCCCACCCAAGGGCGGACAATGGCCGTGATGCAGCTCTGCGCCGGGTCGCAATCGCGCATACTGGGCCGCTGAATGCGCATGTTCACCATTCCAAACCAGTCCTCTTTGGCCAAAGCCCATGCGGAATTCGTTCAGACGGGCCGCATGAAGCCCACGTCCTATTACGATCGTATCGTCGTTGTGTGCGAAGAACTGATGTGCTTCACGGTCCTGTTCCGCCCCCACGCAGACCAATTTGCAGACCGCTATTCCGAGCGTGTGAAACGAGATTGCCCAGTTGAGATGCCGGTTGAGAAAGCCAGAAAGGGATAAACCCAACTCTTGAGCGTGCCCGACATGGGCAGCACATAATCCAAACCCACCCGGGTCAATTCTTATTGATATTCCTGGGTCAATTCTCGGTGCTACTCAACATATTTAAGGCCCCCTTTCAGACATCTTGCGAAGTCTTGGAAAAGGGTGACTAGCGGGGGACCCTGCCCGCCAATTACCAATCCATGGTTGGTGGCCGGTAATTTCGTAAAATAGAGATTATTATGGGGACGATGCCCAAATCGGGCCAATTGTCCGGTCAATAGTCCCCACGGGATCGCACCCTTGGGGACAATTGCTCAATCAATCCACCATATCGGCCACCAATCTCTGCATTTCGGCGGGGGTGAGGACGCCCGACGGCAGCGGGTTGGCAAAAGAGCGGTGCATGGAAGAAGATTTCAAAGAAGCGATAAATTTCAGAATAGTAAGCATATGGATTGTCAAAAACTCAGGTAAGCGGCGGCCTCTTGGCCGCGTAAGGATGGGTTGGGTTGAATAGGCAGCGGCCCTCCCCGGCCAGAGGCGGGGCAGAGGGCATTATGGGCTGCATTTCCCGTGCCCGGCCGCGATCACGCAGAGCGGATCAAGCAGGCCAGACACGGGCCGCCGCGTCGAAACGCGGCGGACAGTCACCGGCGCCCCTGCGGACGCCGGCGAACACTTGAATCAGGCAGAAACCAGATTGACTGCGGACTGCTTGCCGCGACGATCGGTTTCGACCTCATAGCTGAGACGCTGGTCCTTGTTCAGCGTGGCCATTCCGGCGTGCTGAACCGCGCTGATGTGGACAAAGCTGTCATTGCCGCCATCTTCGGGCGCAATGAAGCCATAACCTTTGTCAGTATTGAAGAACTTGACGGTGCCGATGGGCATGGGTGTTTCCTTTTCACGAAAACAAGAGAACCCACCCGCAAAAGCGCGGATGGAGCTGGCAGCATGTGAAAGGAAGGATAACCGAACGAATCGGAGTCAAATTCCGTCGCAGGCGACGTTAGCAATGCTCCATATAGGTGGGCCTTTTGCAAAAGTCAATTTAAGCGGAACAAAATAGATTGCGCGATTATCGTGGCAACTTGGCGCCATATAATTTAGGCGCCAAACCATCCAATTTGCCCGACATCCCCACGCGGCCTGTTTGCAAGGCATCGTGGATCGTCGAGCGCCTTTGCCGGAGTTTCATCCCATTTCCGCGCCCGATTCCAGCCCCGCCACAGGATCACGCCACGTCCTGGTCGACGCCGATGCCTGCCCGGTGAAGGAGGAGATCTACAAGGTCGCGCTACGCCATCAGGTACCGGTCACCATCGTCAGCAATCGCCCGATCCGCGTGCCGGATCATCCCCTGGTGCGCCGTGTGGTCGTCAGCGATTCCTTCGATGCCGCCGACGACTGGATCGCCCAGGCCAGCGGACCGGGCAGCGTGGTGATCACCGCCGATATCCTGCTGGCCGATCGCGCGATCAAGGCGGGCGCGATGGTTCTGGCGCCGACGGGCAAGCCTTTTACCGCCAGTTCGATTGGCGGGGCGATTGCCACCCGCGCAATCATGGCCGATCTGCGCGCCGGGGCCGTGGGCGATGCCATCGGCGGGCCGCCGCCTTTTTCGAAGGCGGACCGTTCGCGCTTTCTCTCCGCACTGGATGAGGCGCTGACCCGTCTGATGCGTGGGATGCAGGCGGGCCGATCAGTCTGATTGCACTTGGCCAAGCCAATCGCGGTTTGGCCCAAGAACCCGCCCAAACCGAGCGGCCAATGCCCTCACCTCCTCCAGATCGCGATGGTGGCTTCCAGCCCCCACCCTGCCCGTAACGGCGGCATCAGACGGAGCGGGATCGCGCATACCATAGAGGATATATTGATAGCTGGCCGGACCAAACAACTGACAGGTCAATGGAAAGTCACCACCGATCGGCGGGCGGTCTTGCCAGATCCGCAAATTGTCGCGCAGGGAAGCCGGGATCGAGCGCGGGTCACGATTGGCCACCCAAAAGGGCTCGCTGCGGTCGCTCAGCACATAATGCAGTTTGAGAAAGTCGATGGCATCGCGCCATAGTTGATCGATTTTGCGGTTAAATCGCCCTGCCTCAATCGCCATGACCTCGCGGTCAAAACTCAGGTGCTCGGCCAGATGGTTGGCCGACACCTCAATCATCGCAATGCTGGAGGCTTCGAGCGGCTCGACAAAGCCCGATGACACGCCGATGGCCGCGCAATTGGCAACCCAGAACCGTTCACGATAGCCCGAATTGATGGCGATACGGCGCGGCTCTGCGGTCAAGGGCCGCCCCGAGATCGCGCGGACATAGCGATCAAGCCGCTCGCGCGCCTCGTCATCCGAACTGTATCGGCTGGAATAGACATAGCCCACGCCGCGCCTTGTGGTGAGGCCGATATCCCAGATCCAGCCCGCCTCCTGCGCCGTGGCCAACGTGACCGAGGCAATCGGGCTGTCGGGTTCGGGATAGGGCACCTGAATGGCCAGAGCGGTGTCGACGAACAGCACATCGCGGCAATTGACCAGCGGCACCTTGTAAACCCGGTCGATCAGCACGCCATGCTGGCCGCTGCAATCCACGAAGAAATCGCCCGCCAATTCGCCATGACGGGCGGTGTGCAGGGCCAGAATTGCCCCCTCGTCATCCATCCGGCAGCCTTCCACATCGTCGCAGAGATAGCGCACGCCCAATCGCGCGATGCAGTGTTCCTTGAGGAAACCGGCCACTTTGCCCGCGTCAAAGTGATAGGCGTAATTGCCGATGCCCTCAAACTCCGGGCTGCTGCGCGTCTTGGGCGCAAGGCCCGCGCGGCACAGGGCGGTCTGGAAGCAGACGGCCTCGTCAAATCCGGTCGTGGGCGCGGCGAGCCATGCAGAAGCCAGATCAACCTCGCCAAAGCGGTTGGGCGGGGTGAAGGGGTGGATATAGCTGTGCTCGCCCGTCGCGCCCTTCTGTCGCCATCCGACGAATTGCGAGCCTTGCTTGAAGGTCGCATCGCAGGCCGCCAGAAATTCGGCCTCGCCGATGCCCATGACCTGAAGGCTCTGGCGGATCGTCGGCCATGTGCCCTCGCCCACGCCCAGAATGGGCACACCGGGCGATTCCACCACCGTGATGCTCAGATCACGGCGCGAAGGCAGGCCAAGGCGCGCCGCCAGAATACCCGCGGTCAGCCACCCCGCCGTACCGCCGCCCACGATGATGATCGAGCGGGGATCAGAGGACATGGGGCGCCCTCCCCCGGTTTTTGCGCAGGATGAGATTGGCGATCTGGCCGACCGAGGCCGCCTGTTGATAGACCCAGCCCAGATAGCCCTGTCGGTGCAGATCGACCATTGCCTCGGCGGGTAATTGTGCCAGACGCGCCTCGGCAATGGCAAAGAGGCCCGATGGATTATGGCTGACCCCGCCGCCCAGATCGATCCGCACATCGACCGGCTCGATCAGACCCAGCGCATCGAGCGCCGCGGCATAAGCGCTGCCCTGTTGCGCGCCCTTTACCAGCGCTTCGAGGGAGTCGATGATCGCCTGCAAACGTTCGGATGGGCGCCCATCGGAGAAGAACAGCACATCGCCGCCCGCGCGGGTCAGACGCGGACTGTCGAGGTCGATCATCAGGCTGTTACGGTCGGGATTGGCGGGGCTTTGCTGCACGGCAAAGGGTTCGCAGCGGCGCACGAGCGGGACATAGGCCGCATCCCAGCCATCGTCGGCCAGAAACAGATTTTCCTCTGCGGCAAAACCCAGCATCGCGCCCAATTCAAACGCACCTGTGATAGGAGAGACGCGGAAAAACAGCGGATAGGAATTGACCAAAGCCGGAATTTCCGTGGGCACCACACCCACCATGCCCAGCCCATCGCCCAAAGACGCACCATAGCCATTGGCAAGGCGCAACAAGCGATGTTCTGCAAAGTCCAGTGGAACGAAATTTGCCATAATTGATTGACCCATCCCCAAAATATAATATTATTCACCAAAATATTTTGAAAAGATAATTATATGAATAATATGTCGGAATACTTTGACGTAACGCCTCAGGCCTTCCTTGAAGAAATAAAGCCGATGGCGCAGCCCGCCGTATTGAAGGGCGTCATATCCTCATGGCCTTCTGTTCTTCTCAGCCCTGACGGCTTGCTTGATCATCTTTGCGCCATCAGCTCCGGTCTTCCCATCCCTCACTTTGTCTGCGATCCGGTTCATCGCGGGCGGTTTTTCTATGAGTCCGGCTATACCAGCTTCAACTATCGCAAGGAACTGACCCCCATCGCCGATTTTGTCGCGCGCCTGCGCGCCGAGGCGGCCCTTGCGGAGCCATCCGCCCTGTTCGCCGGATCGCTGGCGCTGGCCGGATATTTCCCCGGTTTTGCCCAGAGCCACGACATCACGCCCTTCATCCCGGCCAGCCAGTTTCTGCAATCCATCTGGATCGGCAACCGGACGATGACCGCGCCCCATTATGACAATGTCGAAAACATCGCCTGCGTGGTGGCGGGGCGGCGCCAATTCACCCTGTTTCCCATCGAGCAATTGCCCAACCTCTATATGGGCCCGCTCGACCTGACGCCTGCTGGCCAACCGATCAGCCTGGTCGATATACGCGCGCCTGATTTCGAGCGCTTTCCCCGCTATCGCGAGGCGGAGGCGCATGGATTGACCGCCATTCTCGAACCGGGCGATGCGATCTATATTCCGACCTTGTGGTGGCATGGCGTTGAATCGCTCGATAGTGTCAATGTCATGGTCAACACATGGTGGCGCGATGTGCCGGCTTATTTTGGATCGCCGATGACCGCCTTGCTCTCCGGCCTGCTCACCCTGCGCGATTTGCCCGAAGATCAGCGCGCAGCGTGGAAGGTGGTGTTCGACAATCTGGTGTTTGAAACCAACGGTCCGGCCTTCGACCATTTGCCCGAGGCGGCGCGCGGCCCCTTTGGCACACTCACCCGGAACAGCGCGGCGCATTTGCGCGAAATGCTTTTGCAGACATTGGCGTGAAAAAAGGGAGCCGCCCCAATCAGACATTGAGGCGGCTCCGATCCGGTTCAGCTCTCAGGCCTCACAGCTTGACGCGCACGCCCACCTGATAGCGCCCATAGCCCTTGGCGGCATACAGGAACTGGTTGGTGAAGCGCCCATACTGGTTCTGCGATGCGCCCAGGATATTGACGGCATCGATGAACACCGTGGCGTGGGGGGTGATGTCATAGCTCGCGCTGGCATCAAGCTGACCATAGGCCGCGGTATAGGTCGGCTGGTTGGCATAGAGCGGCTGGGACAGCGCGGCCAGGAACGCATCGCGATGGTTCCATGCAACGCGGGTCTGGAACCCGTTCTTTTCATAGAAGCCGACGATGTTGTACGACTTGCTCAAACCGGGCAAGGCGAACTGTTCAAGGATATTGGTGTTGTCATAATGCGCGCCGCCTGCAGGCAGCGACACGTTGGCCTGAAGGCCAAAGCCGGTATCGCCAAACACATACTGGCCCGCAAATTCAAAACCATGGATGTTGACCGTCGGCCCGTTGCTGGGCTTGGTCAATTGCCAGGTGATCAACGGATCGTTGGGCTGGCCGACAAAGGCCTGCTTGCCGGTATCGGCCACCATTTGGGCAAAGATATTCTGCGGGCTGGCCTGTTGCCCCGCGGCCAGAACCTCGGCCGTCGCCTTTTGCGCCAGCGCGCCTGCCGAGGAATCGGTCAGGCCCGGAATGGTGACATTGCTGGTGGTCTGGGTAATGAAGTTCGACACCTGCTTGACGAAATAGTTCGCCGAGAAGTAGCTGTTATTCTTGATATAATATTCGAACGACAGGTCGAAGTTCTGCGACGTATAGGGCAGCAGGCCCGGATTGCCCGACGAGATCGTGCGGTTGCCCACATGTGGGTTGGCATTGACCACCTGCGTCGAGACAAGCGAGGTCAGATCCGAACGGGTGATCGTCGTGCTGTAGGACGCACGCGCCACCAGTCGCTTGGTGATCTGCAGGCTCATGTCGATGGCGGGCAGGAAGTCATTATAGCTGCTGCCAGCGGTATAGATCTGCGCGCCGGGCAGGAACTGGGTCTGGAACTCGGTGGGGTTGTTCCAGGTGACGGACACCGGCGTCTGCTGAAGACTGGCCGAGTTGACGCTGGTATGTTCATAGCGCACACCCGCCTGCGCCCGGAAGCGCATGCCGTTGAAATCGGCATCAAACTGCATCTGGGCATAGGCCGAGAAGGTGCGCTCCTTGATCAGATTGTCCGTGGCGGGAACGGTGCCATAGCCATAGCCCGAAGGATAGGCGGGCGCCGGGCCGGTGCCATTGTAATTGGGCAGACCCGCCAGTGCCTGCGACACAGCGAACGGATTGAAGCTGTAGAAATAGGGCACCAGAATATCTTTGCCGCCGCCCGACATGCCGTTCAGCAGCGAGGAGGAATTGACCTTGGTGAACAGCGACGAGGGCAAGGCGCCGTCAAGACGCGGATCATAATAGCCGTTCGAGATATTGCCGCTGTTGTAAACGGTAAAGCCCGTCTTGGTCTGCTTGTAGTTCACGCCCACCTTGATGGCGCGCAACCCGCTGTCGCCATTGTTGCGCCATTCGGTTTCCAGCTTGGCCTCATCGACAGCGGTGCGCTGGCGGCTGAGATTGTGCTGGCCAAACAGCGGCGTGATCAGCGAGGTATTGAGATTGTTCACATTATACGGCGACTGGAAGGTCCAGGTCGTCGTGGGGATGGCGGTCTTGGTCGAATCAAAGATCTTGTTGATCGAATAATTCTGGTCCTGACCCACGATGTAGAACTGGGACTCGTCGGTCGAATTGTTGACCGAATGATGGGCGTCGGCCGTAATGGTCAGATTGTCGAACGCCTGCCACTTCACATTGCCGCCCAGCGAGCCGAGCTGGTTGCGCTGCTGGTCGTCGGTGCCGGTATAGGACAGGTCGGAACCGGCATCGACCAGATTGGTCATCGTGCCGTTCTTGTCGATGGTCGCGCTGCTCAAGGCGCCGCCATAGCCAAACCATGCGCCAAAGCTGTTCTTGAGCGCGTGGTCCTTATACAGCGCATAGGTGTAGTCGATGGTGCCCACGATCGTGTCGGTGGGCTTGAATTGCAGCACGGCCTGACCGTTGATGCGGATGCGGTGATGGTTTTCCACCGCCCAGTTGGCGTCCTGCGGCGCCCAATAATTGCCCTGCGGGTTCGTGTTATTATCAATCAGCGCCGCGTTGCCGAAGTCGCTCTTGGCGGGATCGGAATTTTTATGGAGGTTCAGCCACCCGCGCGTATAGGCCGACTGGACTTGGCTGTCGCGCTCGGAATAGGAGCCGTTGAGCAGGACGCCGATGCGATCATCGGCAAACGTGTCGCTGACCAGACCAGAGAATTCCGGCGTCACATGGAAGCCTGAGCGCGACGTGTCATCCGTGCCCTTGACCTGCGCCGACGCGCGCAGACCATTGTGGTCGAAGGGACGCGCGGTGTGGATGTCGATGGTCGAACCAATGCCGCCCGAGGCCACATCGGCGCGCCCGGTTTTGAACACATCGATGCCCGACACGCCATCGGCCGAGATATTGGCGAAGTCAAAAGAGCGCGTGCCGCCGGTGCCGCTGCCCGGCATCGAGCGGCCGTTGAGCGTCACCAGATTGAACTCCGGCCCAAAGCCGCGGACGGTAACGCGCGAGCCTTCGTTGTTCGAGCGGTCGATCGAAACGCCCGGAATGCGCTGGATCGATTCGGCCAGGTTGGTATCCGGCATCTTGCCGATATCTTCCGAGGTGATCGCATCGACCACACCTTGGGTGTTGCGCTTGATGCCCACGGCATCGGCCAGAGATTTGCGCAGACCCGTCACGACGATGGCGCCGGGTTCTTCGGCGGCGGGCGTTTGCGCGCCCGTCGCGGCCTGTTGGGCCTGCGCGGCGCTGGCCCCGCAGGCAAGAACGATGGCGACCCCGGCAAGCGAGACCACAGTTTTTTGTATCTTCCTCATGACCATCCTCCTGATAGATGTTTTTCTTCAGAGCTTTTCTTCAGAACTTCGCTTCGGTGCAGCTGGTGGTGGCCCCGCCGGGGCGCACCTCGATCGTGGCGATTTTCATGCCAAGCGGCGCGCCCACGTTCAGATCGACCCCGGCGATGGCGCCACCGGCTTTGCCCGCCAGACAGGCGAGCGGGATACGGGCAGTCTGCCAACCGCGCCCCGCCGCCGCGCGCAGCGTGGACGCGAGGTCAACCTGGGTCCCGCCCGCGCCGGTTTCCGTAATGCCGGTCAGAGTGACGGGGCCGCCCGGCGCCTGGTCGATGGTGTAGCGCAGCACGACCTCGCCCGAGGTCGCCCCGGCAAAGGGCTTCATATTGGCAACGGGCCAGCTCAGCCGCAGATCGGCGGGGCCTTTCCAGATCAATTCGCGCGCATCCTCCTGCGCCGAATAGTCAAAGCCCAGCACGCGCAATTGCTTGCCCGCGCCCACAAAGCCATGCAGCAGCGTTTCGTCCGCGCCCTCACGGATACTGGCATCGACGCCAGCGGCCAGACGCTTGTGAAACACCTCGAACGTGCCGCTGGCGCTGGCATTGAGCGCCGCGCAGGTTTGGCCCAGCACAGGCAGACGCGGCGCGGGTTGGCGATAGCTGCCGCCATAATTCACGCCGAACAAAGGCTTGCCGCTGTCATCGCAGGTAGCGGGCCAATGAAACGGCAGACGTCCGGTAAAGTCGGTCTTGCCGCCGATCAGCACATCGGCAATCCCCTCGCCCTCGCTGCCCGGCAACCACGCCGCGACAAAGGCATCGGCCAGCGCCAATTCACGATTGACCCACAAGGGGCGCCCGGACAGCAGCACGGCCACGGTCGGAATATGCGCGGCCTTGAACTTGCGCAGCAGGTTCAGACCTTCCTCGTCATGCAGCGCATGATCGGGCCGGTCGCCCACAAATTCGGCATAGGGCTGTTCGCCAAACACGACGATGGCCACATCCGGCCGGGCGGAATAGCTGCCGTCTGCCGCGAGGGTGGTCTTGGCCGCCGCCTTGGCGATGCCGCCATAAATCGAGGTCGCCCCGGGGAAATCGGCATTCGTCAGATCGCCGCCGCCCTGCCAGGTGATGGTCCAGCCGCCAGCCGCCTGCGCGATATTGTCCGCCGCGTGTCCGGCCACCAGAATGCGGGCCGAGGATTTGATCGGCAGAATGCCATTGTTTTTCAGCAGCACGAGCGACTTGGCCACCGCCTCACGGGCCACGGCGCGGTGCTCGGGCGAACCCAGAAGCTCCCACTTGCCCGCCAGTTCACGCTGTGCGGGCGCGGGCTTTTCAAACAGGCCATCGCGCAATTTAACGCGCAGCACGCGCCCCACCGCCTCATCCAGCCGCGCCATGGGGATCGTGCCGTCGCGCACCTCGCGCAGCAGATTGTCATACAGCGCGCGCCAGTCATTGGGCACCATGAACACATCCAGCCCGGCCAGCAGCGATTTCGGGCAATCGCCGTTGCTGCATCCGGGCACCTGCCCATGAGCATTCCAGTCGCCCACCAACAGCCCGTCAAAACCCATCTTGCCGCGCAGCAGATCGGTCAGCAGCGCCTTGTTGCCATGCATCTTTTCGCCGTTGATGCTGGAAAAAGAGGCCATGACCGTCTGCGCCCCAGCCTTGATCGCGGGGATATAGGCGCTGGCATGGGTGGCGATGATTGTGTCCAGATCGCCGCGCGTATCGCCCTGATCGACGCCGCCCGTGCCGCCATCGGCAAAGAAATGCTTGATGCTGGCCAACACATGGCGCTGATTAAGGAAATCCTTGGTGCCCAGCTTGCCCTGCAGGCCCTCGACCTCGGCCACGCCCATGCGCGCCACCAGCGCGGGATCCTCGGAATAGCTCTCGTAAGAGCGGCCCCAGCGGGTATCCTTCACCACAGCAAGCGTCGGCGCAAAGGCCCAGTCGATGCCGGTGACCGCGATCTCTTGCGCCGTGGCCGCGCCGATGCGCTGCACCAGAGCCGGATCATGCGCCGCGCCCAGCCCGATATTGTGCGGAAACAGCGTCGCGCCAATGATGTTATTGTGCCCATGCACCGCATCCGTGCCCCAAAAGGGCGGGATGACCGGCTCGCCTGCCGGCAGCGGCTCGGTGCCTGCGCGATACATCGTATCGGCCAGCGCCAGCCATGCCGGAGCCAGAGCCTTGTCATTGCCGCCGGGGCCGGAATTGCCGCCGTTCAGGATCGTGCCGAAGCGATAGCGGCGCATATCCTCGGGCGTGATCGAGCCGATGTCGGGCTCAACAAGCTGCGCCACCTTATGCTCGACGCTCATATGGGCGAGCAGATCGGCAATGCGCTGCGTTTGCTGGTTTTGCCCCTGCTCCTGTGCCTGCCCCGCGACGGGCATCCCCATCGCCATAGCAGCCAGACTCAGGCCGCAGATCAGCCCCTGACGGGCCCATTGCCGGTTCATTGCGCTCTCCCTTGCCGCCGCATTGGCGGCCGACTCATTGTGCGAGAGAGCGAATAGCCAAGATTGAGAGCGTTCACAACATATTTTGTGAACGCTCTCAATTGGCTTGCGATGATGGCCCTTTGTGGGGATAACCGCCCAAAGGGATCACGATGCACAAACCTGCCAAAGTCACGATCGAAGATGTTGCCGCCGCCGCCGGTGTCTCGCGCCAAACGGTGTCGCGGGTCATCAACAATGGCCCCAATGTAAAACCCGCCGTGCGCCAGCGGGTCGAGGCGATGGTGGAACAACTGGGCTATGTACCCAACCTGTCGGCGCGGCGGATGGGGGGCGCGCGCTCCTATCTGATCCTCTCGATCAATGACCGCGCGCGCACCTTTGAAAACTGGACATCGGGCCGCGGCAATGACTGGGTCGATCAGATGCTCTATGGCGGCATGAGCGAATGCGAACGCCACAATTACCATATGGTGCTGGAATTGATCGACACCGATGCGGGCACGACCATCCCGCAAATCGCGCGCGCGGTCGGTTCCCTGCGCCCCGATGGCGTGATCCTGACCCCGCCGCATTGCGACAATCTGGAACTGGTGGACTGGCTGGAGCGGCAGGGAATTCCCTGTGCTCGCGTGGGCCATTACGAAGGCGGCAATTTTGTCGATGTCTATATGGATGACGAAGGCGCCATGCGCGAAGTCACCCGCCACCTGCTGGAACTGGGGCATCGCTCCATCGGCTTCCTTGCCGGGCCTCTCAATTACGGGCCCTCGCAAAAGCGCCGCAAGGCTTTTCGCGAGGCTTTGGCCGAGGCCGGGATTCCGCCCGAAGCCGGGCCGATCGGGGCGGGCAATTTCTATTTCGACATGGCGGTCAGCGTGCTGGAAACCATGCTGGCCGCGCCGAGCCCGCCCACTGCGATCATTGCCGACAATGACAAGATGGCCTTTGCCGCGCTCCATGTGGCGGCCGATCTTGGCCTTAAAGTCCCTGATGATCTCTCCGTCATCAGCTTTGAGGACACGCCGGGCGTGCGTTTCAGTGTGCCGCCCCTTACGGCGATCCGCCAGCCCACGGCGGCGATGATCGGCAAAGCCTGTGCCCAATTGATCGCCCTTTCCAAGGGTGAGGAAGGCATGGGCGCTTTCGAACTCCCGTATGAATTCGTCGTGCGCGCCACCACCAAAGCACCGCGCGGCTAAACCGATGGTGGGCAAAAGACCTCTTTCGGTGGGCGAGGCCTTCTATGTTCTGGCCTATATGGGCGCCAATATCGCCTTTATGCCCTTTCTGGTGCTGCTCCTGCCGCGCCGGGTGGCCTCGATCGGGGTTGCGGCGGGCGGCGAACATCTGCTCGCCATGTTGGTGCTGGCGGGCGGGATCACCGCCAGTCTGGCCAATATTGCGGCGGGACAGATCAGCGACCGCGCGATGACCCGTCGCGGCAACCGTCGAAGGGCCATCGCGGGCGGCCTGGCCTGCCTGTTCGCCAGCTACGGCGTGCTGGCTTTTTCATACAGCCCGCCGGTGCTTGCCCTGGGGGTCATCGCTTTTCAGATCGCGGTCAACCTGCTGCTGGGGCCGATAGGGCCGCTGATCGCGGATTATATTCCCGATGAGCGCAAGGGAAACATCGCCGGTTTCCTCAATTGCGGCGTGCCGGTGGCCAATGGTTCGGTGGCCGTCATCGCATGGGCCGCGCCGGTTGATGGATCGACCGGGTTTGCCTTCACAATCGCGCTTGTCGCCGCCTGCGTCTTGCCGCTGCTGGTCTTCTGGCCCTTTGGATCGCCTTTGAAACCGCAGCCTGCGCCCATGCCGGTGGGCGATGCGGGTGGACGGACGCCGCTCCTCCTGCGTAATCTTGCGCTGGCCTGGTGGGCGCGCTTCTTGCTGCAACTGGGCGCGGCCTTGCTGACCAATTATCTCTATCCCTATATCGCGTTTGTGATGCAGGGGCCGATGGCGGCCAGCCGGTTGACGGCCGATACGGCGGTGGGCTGGCTGTCGCTCTGGGCCGCGCTTGCGGCCTGCTGCGGCGCGGTGGCCTTTGGCCGCCTGTCCGACATGCTGGCCGACCGGCGCAGCCTGATGATCGGCAGCGCGCTCTTGGCCGCGCTGGCGCTGACGGGTTTTGCCACGGCGCCGGGATGGTGGATGCTGGCCGTGGCCTATGCGCTGTTTCATCTGGCGCAGGCGGCCTTTTTCTCCGTCGAGGCGGCCTTTGTTGCCGAGATCATCACCTCCTCGCGCAAGAAGGGGCGTTGGTTGGGTTATATGAACCTTGCCAACACCTTGCCCGCGGTCCTCATCACCCTGCTGGCGATGCAGGCCAGCCACCAGAATGTGCTTGGCTCCGCAATGCATCTTGTGCTGCTGGTCTGCGCATCGGCCTGTATCATCGCTGCCGGGCTGTGTTTTGCCATGCGCGACCATCTCGGCTTTGACGGCTTGGTGCCGGATACTGCGGGCCGATATAATTAAGTCGCGGCCCCGTCGACGCCCAACCACGCCAGATAGGCACAGAGCATATCGGCCAGTGCCTCCGTCCGGACCAGACGTTCGCCCTCATCACGCAGGGACAGCGGTTTGCCCAGCGCCTTGAAGGCGGCCAGCATCGTGTCGGCAGCAACGCGCAGCGCATCGTCCGACACGCCCGGCGCGGCTTCACGCAGCAGGCCGAGCAGCGCCCCGCTCCCCTCGCCTTGCGCCGCCTGCGCCTCGGGCTCGTCGCGATAGAGCGGTGCGGCATCCTCCAGCGCCTGACGCATCTGCGCCTCCTCGGCCTCGGAGGCGATAAAGGCGCGCACCACCGCGCGCAGCCGCTCGGGCGGCGGCACAGCAGTATCGGCCAGCATGGCATTCAGCATCCCGCGCGTCTCGCGCCATTCGTCGCTTTGCAGGCGGAACAGGATCGCGGCCTTGTTCGGAAAATATTGATAGAGCGAGCCGATGCTGATCCCCGCCCTTTCGGCCACACGCGCAGTGGTAAAACGCGCCGCGCCATGGGTGGTCAAAACCTGAGCAGCGGCCTGAAGAATCGCCGTCACGGCCTGTGCCGAACGCTGTTGCTGCGGCTGTTTGCGCGAGGAAAGACGGGGGTTTGCGGGCGTATCCATCGCTGATCCTGCCAATGCGATTAGAAAAGATGAGTAATTGCTCATATTTTTGCGCTCAGGACAACTCCCCATCCCCGGAGACGATCATGACCACCCTGACCACCGCCCCTGTTGCCCCGCTGCTGACCCACCTGTTTGCCCAGGCCGATGCCTTGCGCCCGGAAAACCTGCCCATCTTTGCCCAGACTTCGCCCGAAGAGATCGACCGGCTGATGCAAAGCAAGGCCGAATGGCGTGAGCTTTACACCCATCTCAAAGACATTGCCCTGCCCGTCTCGCGTGAGGCGGGGCGGCTGCTCTACATGCTGGCGCGGGCTATGAACGCGCGCCATATTGTTGAGTTTGGCACCTCGTTCGGCCTGTCGACGCTGCATCTGGCTGCGGCGCTGCGCGACAATGGCGTGCCAGACGCCCGGATCATCACCGCCGAATTCGAACCTTCCAAGATCGCCCGCGCCGCCGACCATCTGGCGCAGGCTGGCCTTGCCGATCTGGTAGAAATCCGCGCGGGCGATGCGCTGGAAACATTGGCCCATGGCCTGCCCGATGGCATCGATCTCGTGCTGCTCGACGGGGCCAAGGCGCTCTATCCCGACGTTCTGGCCCTGGTCGAGCCGCATCTGCGCCCCGGCGCTCTCATCCTTGCCGACAATGCCGATTATTGCCCACACTATCTGGCCAAAGTACGCGCGCCCGGTCAGGGCTACCTCTCCCTGCCCTTTGCCGAGGATATCGAACTCTCCATGTGGATCGGCGCAAAGCGCTGAGCCGAGAATGGCTTCATTTCGCGAAAGAGAACTTCCCCCTCTTCGTCGAACGCCCCGGCAGCCGTCCAGTTCGACACACCGGAAATCAAAATACGTCTCGGGGTAAAGACTGTTTCCCAGAAAACCACGTCGATCTCCCGGACGATGGCCCGGCTATCGCTGACGTCTGATGATAACCGGCAATGGCCGGGCAGATCCCAAACCCCGCGCATGGATACCGGCATGAGAGGAAGGCTGAGAGCATGGTCTCATAATGCTGGTTGAGGAAACGGAAAATGGCCCGATATTCCTGCGATCGGGCTGAGCAGGACCTAATCGGGAGCGATGGTGATGGTTTTGTTCTTCGATTTGCCGATCGCCCGGTTCACCACCGAAATCGGCCTTTCGCTTTGCAGCACCTTCATCACCTGCGCCGGGCTCGGCATGGCGGTGAAGGGCGCATAACTGACCCGATTGGCCACAGTTGTCAGCGTCATCGCATATTGACCGCTCTTTTTCTCATCCAGAAGCGCGGCCATGGTGTCGGGGGCCAGCCAGATCACATTGCCATCATCCCCCACCGCTATCAGATAGTTACCGGCATCCTTCTCGTTGCGATAGGCGCCGTAATCGACAACGGCGCCGGGATCAGAGCAATAATGCGGAATTTCGGACGCTCCCTCGCCCTTGTCCGGCTTGACCTTGCCTTCCTCGACCACCTGCATCAGAGCGCCTGCCAACAGACCCCCGGTCATGTCGCGCGCGCCGCGCTCAACAGTCTGGGTCGGGAAAGGCTGGGCGCAAGGGGTGATGCCATAGGCCGCCGTCGCAGGATTTTTTGCCGCCCCAATGCCCAGAGCATCGACAAAGGTGGCGAGGGCCGGGTCCAGATCGGCAGGCGCAAGGCTCGCACTCGTCATGCGGACCACAATCAGCCAGTCATCATGCGCAAACACAGCCACCCCGCTCGCCGCCTGCGCTTTGCCCGACAGCGGAACCACCGAGCGGATGCCGCTGTTTTCGCCCTGCCCCTTGGGGGTGAAGATAGTGGTGACCTTCTTGCTCTGATCGACCTCGCCCAGCCCTGCGCCGCCCATCACCTTGAGGATGCGATCATGCCAAATCGAAGCATCCGGCAATCCGGCCCGATAGACATAGACCGTTGCCACGGTCCCGGTTTCCGGTTGCTCATAAATCGCGGCGATGTCGAGTTGCTGGTTGCCGTAATCGGCAATGTTCCTGCGCGGCAGCTCGCCGATCTGCGGCGGAAAAGTGGTGCCGGTCAACGCATGGCGCCAGTCCTTTCCGGCCTTGGAAGGAATGGGCTTCAGTTCCGCCTGCGCGGCCGTTGCGGCAAACATCGCCGAAAAGCCGAATGCCAGCACCAGACCAAGACTATTCCTTCGCATCAATAACCCCTCGGACCGCCAATTTCGCCCATGCTTAGCCATGAAGTTATTTAAAACCAGTCCAAATCGGTCTTGATGCTTATTTTTCAGCGCAGAAAAAGCCTTTGTCGATGACTTATCAAGGTGCAATCACCGCCGCCAAACTCATCGGCTTCAGCACGATATTCAGATCGCCCATAGAAGCGGACGTCCTTGCCGGAGGGGCGGAGCGGGCGGGGCGGCTCGCCGGGCCCTGGTCGATCCAGGCATATTGGTCCGGGCCAAAAAGGCTCAGCTTCACGCGGCCCGCGATCGGGCGGGCCGCTCCATGGGCGCCCTGAGCCATGACATGCAGATCAACCGTCCGATCCGGGCTGCGGTTGATGGCCATCAGGCCCAGCTTACCATCGGGCCGCCGGATGGCAAAAAGGCGAACCGCAGGGTCGGCGCCATCCTTCATCTCAACCGGCAGAAATTGATGCATGCCCCTGGACATCAGCCAGTCCCGGGTCAACAGGCGGGCAGTGTGATAGCTGGGCAGCGGTGTGGCCGCCTGCCCATTTCGGTCGGCCATGTGCAGGGCCATGTTGCCATAACCGGCGCAGGCCATGTTCTGATTGACCGGCACATTCGGACCATAGCCGAACAGATAGGCCGCGCTGCCCCTTTCGTTCAGGAATTGGCCGATGATATTGGCCATCAGCAGGGCGCTGGGCATTTCGGCCATGGCGCGGCCGGAATAGGCGGAAAAACCATATTCGGTGATGATCCGGGGAATATCCGGCCCCACCCCCTCGGCCGTCAATCGCGCCATCAGCCGCTCCATCAGGCGGTCCTCCTCGATCAGCTTGGCGGGAATGTCGCCGCAAATGTCATCGAAGGGGTAGAATTCGAAAGAGTAGAACTGCAGGTCCGACAGGCGACCGCGATCCTGCAGGGCGCGGATAAAGTGGCGGTTCCATGAGCGATCCGGGTCGGAATTGAGCCATGTCTCGCTCAGCGCGCTTTGCGAACTGGGGCCGCCGAAATGGATGGCGGAGGCGATAGGGCGCAGCCGGTCCACCCAGGCAAGGTAGAGCGCGGCATAATCATCGGCATTGCCGAATTGCCCGTCGGGCTCCTCTCCCAATTCCACCTGCGTCACCGGATAGCGCCGCCATCGCACATAGCGCAAAGCCGCCGCCGCATTCTCGGGCGTATCAAACAGCACGCCCACCGGCAGCAGGATCGGCCGCCCATTGCCGAGCCCGCTGCGGAACACGCGGTCAAGGCCGGGCTGCTCCAAGTTCGGGTCGCGATCAATGGAGCGATGCCACGGATCGGTGGAGGAGACATGGGTGAATGTCTGCCCCGTCTTGTCGGCGGCATGGCGGACAAGATCGACCAGCCTGCCATCCGGCCCGATCCGCCCTGCCCCGATCTCGCGCACGGCAAAACCGGCCCGGTCGCGCCAGTCCCTGGCCCCCGGCGGCGCGGTTTGCGACCCTTGCTCAAGCAGCACGCGCAGATATTTCACGCTGACCGGCCGCTCGGCCAGTTTCAGCAGCACATCGCCGCCCTTTCCGCCGGTTAGGACGCCATGGTCAAAGGTGATCCAATGCGCGCCCGGCCCATAGTCATTGTCGCTCGACCAATACTGGACCTTGTAGGCGGCGGCATAAGGCGTGCCCCAGGCGATCCTGACGGCATCAATATCAACCGGATTGTCGAACCGCAGCAGCAGCCATTGCTCATGCGGGCGCCCATCCTTGAGGAAGGCGGCGTCGAGATAGGGATTGGATTTCCAGAAGCTCGTCTCGTCGCCGTCGGTCAGGCGTGAATAATCCCGGTCATTGGCATTGTCGATCGTGTCCCCCCGCCGCGGCAGCTTGTAGCCCCATGAGACGCGGATCGACTTTTTCGCGCGGTCGCTGGATGTCCAATAGCCTTGTTGGTGGGCCGGATCGCTCCATTGCCCCTCCGGGTTCCAGTGCCAGTTCTCGATGCCCAGCTCTGTGCGCAGCCGATAGGTCAGCCGGGTCAGACGGGCGCTGCGCATGGCGGAGACGTTGTGCCGGGTGAGAAGCCGCCCCGCCGCGCCGCCCGCGCCACCATCAATCCCCGCCCCAAGGGCCTCGGCCGGATCGAAGCGTGCCCCGTTTGTGCTGTCTGTATGAACCACGGCCGAGACCGGCAAACTCTCTCCGCCAAGCACCGGTCCGGCGCCCAGACAGGCAAGGCCGAGCAGGATAGGCAGAAGGTGATGGCGGCGCAAACGCGGTGAAATGGGCATGCGCTAATAGGGGCCTGAACGCGGTAATCAACAGGGCAAAGCCCGATGCGCCATTTGGCCGGTGGGGAGATTGCAGGGGTATCCCCCTCCAATCTCCCCAACCTTGGCCATTTTAGAACTTATAGCCCACCGTCGCCCCGAAATAGCGGAACGCGCCCTTGGGCAGGAAGCCCATGCGGTTGGTCGGCGTCACCGTCTGAGTGGTGAACAGGCCCGGCGTGCCCATCGCGGTGTAATAACGCTGGTCGGTCAGGTTCTTGACGAAGAGCGAGAAGGAGAGCCCCTTCTCCTCGGCGCGCAGACCGATTGTGGCGTCCACGGTGGTATAGGCCGGTTGCCATTGCAAGGGGTCCTGCTCCAGCGCGAAATTGACGCTGCTCTGATAGGCCACATTGACATCGGCATAGGCGATTTTGTCCGCCAGCGGATGTTCATAGCGCGGATTGACGCCAAGGCGCCAGGTCGGCGTGTTGGGCAGGATGCCGCCAACGATGTTTTGCGCCGCGCTCGACACAAAGCTCGATCCCGTCTTGTAGCGGAAACAGGTGTTGACGGGCGCCGCCGATCCGGTGGTCACGGTGGTGAAGGCCGCCTGATTTTGCAGCGGGCAGCCAATGCCGTCGGCATCGAAGCGGGTCTTCACATAGCTACCCGAGAGGGCCACGCTGAGCCCTTCAAACGGGCGCAGCGTCATTTCCACTTCCACACCCTTGGTTTCGGAGGCCCCGGCATTGGTGGTCACGAAAGTGAACGTGTTGGTCGAGGGGTCCGAACGGTTGGCCTGAACCTGAAGGTTCTTGTATTTGGCCAGGAACAGCGCAACCGCGATGCTGATCTTGCGATCGGCGGTGCTGCCCTTGAAGCCGACCTCGAAGGCATTTACCGTTTCGGGCTGGACCACCGGGTTGTTGTTGAAGGTCTGGGTGAATTCCGTGCCCAGCGACTGCCCCTTATAGCCGCGCGTATAGGAGGCATAGACCTGTGCGCGGCGGTTGAATTCATATTGCAGACCCATCTTGCCGGTCAGCACATCGTCCGAGGCTGCCGAGGTGCCCTCGGTCAGTGGATAGCCGCTCTGGAGGATCGTATCGCCCGCAAAGGGAGGCGTCGTGTCCTGCTTGCCCCAGACCGAGATCGTCTCATGCTGCCAGCGCAGCCCGCCCAGCGCCTTCAGGCCGCCGGTGATATTGTAGTCGAACTGGGCGAAACCGGCGATCTGGCTCTGGCGCAGATGAGCGCGGTGATGGCCCGAAAAACCGGCCAGATTGGTCGAGGGACAAGTCGCGCCAAGCGTCAGACCCGAGGCCGTGCAATTGACGAAGCGGCGAGTGAATTCACGGTCCAGCGTGGTGTCAGAAAAGAACCCGCCAATGGTGTAATTCAGCTTCTGCTTGCCCGAATTGGACATGCGCAATTCCTGGGTAAACCCGCCCAGCGTGAAGGGCCCGCCATTGACGTCATACTGCGCCACCGCATTGGTGCCGGTAAAGATCGGCACGGCGGTGTTGATGCCATCGACATCGACCGTATTGTCAAAGCTGTAGTGCTGCCACGCGGTGACAGAGGTGATCGTGGCGAAATCCAGATCATATTTGGCCTCGAGCGAATAGGTCTGCTGCGAGGTGCGCGAGGTGGTGTCGGCATTCGAGCCGACCTGCACATTGTTTGGCCCCGGCACGACGGGCGCAACCAGCGTGGTCAGGCTGGCATTGTCCGAGCGGATCAGCACCGATTGGCAGCAGAGCGCGTTGTTCTTCGAATAATCGATGGTCGCCAGCAGGTTGAGCCGCCCCAGATCCAGCTCCATCTTGCCGCGCAGGCCGAAGGATTCATAGCCATTGGTCTTGCGGCGCAGGGTGACGTTATAGATGTAGCCGTCATCCTTGTTGTAAAAACCGGAAACGCGCACGCCCAGCTTGTCGCTGAGCGGCCCCGACACCGTGCCGTTCAGGTGATATTCGCCCTTTTCGGCAATGCTTGCATTCATCTTGCCGGTCAGGGTTTTGCTGGGCCGGGCGGTGACGATGTTGATCACGCCGCCCGTGGCATTCTTGCCGAACAGCGTGCCCTGCGGCCCGCGCAGCACTTCGATCCGCTCAATATCGGCCAGATCGGAAAAACCCTGCGCCTGACGCGCCATGACCACGCCGTCCAGCACGGTGGAAACCGAGCTTTCCGTGCCCTGACCAAAGACCGCCGTGCCGATACCGCGGATGCGGAAGCTGGAGTTCGACGGATTGTTGCCCTGCTGATAGGACAGCGTGGGCGAAATCTGGGTCAGGCTCTTGGTGTCGGTGATCCCGCGCGTGGCCAGCGCCTCGCCCGCAATGGCGGTGACGGCCAGCGGCACATCCTGCAGACGTTCGGCGCGCTTTTGTGCGGTAACCACGATTTCGCCGGGCGCCAGTTCACTCTGTCCTGCGGCGGCGGGTGTCTGTTGGGCAAGGGCCGGTTGGGCCAGAGCAGGTTGGGCCAGAGCAGGTTGGGCCAGAGCAGGTTGGGCCAGAGCAGGTTGGGCCAGAGCAGGTTGGGCCAGAGCAGGTTGGGCAAGAGCAAGCATCGCGCCACCACCAAGCAGCGCGGCAAAGCCACGTTTCATCATCTCATCCCCCATTTCGATTCTCGCCGCCTTGTTGCGGCGGACGGCGGGCTTATGACAAAATGCGTCAACGTTGTCACTCCGAAATTGACAGACCCGATGATCTTATGCATTTCCTACCGTGACAACGATGGCCCGAAATCCCGAACAGTGTTTCCGACGCACGGGACCATCCAACAAGAAGCCGGAGTGGATGCATGAATAGACCCTCAAGCCGATGGGCACGCCGCCTTGCCAACGCCCGGCCCGCCAAGCTCGCCCTGGCCTCTGTCATGGGTATGACGATCGCGGGAGCCGCCACAGCCGCAGGCCCGGCCGCCACGCCCCAACGCCCCAATATTGTGCTGATCGTGCTGGACGATGTGGGCTTTTCCGACCTTGGCCCCTTCGGTTCGGAAATCCGCACGCCCAATCTCGATGCGCTGGCGGCGCGCGGGCTGCGTTATAACCGGTTCGACACCAAGGCGGTCTGCACCCCCACCCGCGCCGCGCTGCTGACCGGACGCAATCCGCAGACGGTGCGCATGGCCGATCTGCCCGCCAACAAGGTCGATCCGGCCGACATGACCCGCGACCGCGGCGAGATGCCCGACAATGCCCAGACCATCGCGCAGGTCCTGTCCCGCGCGGGTTATGCCACATCGGGCTTCGGCAAATGGCATCTGGCGCCCGAGGATCAGGACGGATCGCCCGGCCATAACGGATCCTGGCCGCTGCAGCGCGGCTTCGATCAGTTCTATGGCTTTTTCCTCGGCTGGACCGATCAATATCATCCCAAGCTGATCGAGGGGAACAAACGCCTACCCTCTCCCAACGCGCCGGGCTATCACTTCTCGGTCGACATTACCGACCATGCCATTGCTGCGCTGAAACCGGGTCAGGGCAAGCCGCAATTCGTCTATCTGGCCTATGGCGCGGGCCATGCGCCCATTCAGGTGCCGCGCCCCTATATCGACGCCTATCGCGACACCTATGCCAAGGGCTGGGACGCGCTGCGCGAGAGCCGTCTGGCGCGGATGAAGGCGATGGGCATCGTGCCGGCCAACACCATCCTGCCCCCACGCAATCCGGGCGACCGAGCGTGGGCGGACCTAACCCCGACCGAGCAGCAGGTCTATGCCCGCTTCATGGCCACCTATGCCGGTTTCCTGACCCATACGGATGAGCAGATCGGCCGCCTGATCGCCCATCTCAAAGCCACCGGCCAGTATGACAACACGGTCATCATGGTGATGAGCGACAATGGCGCAGCCTCCGAAGCGGGCCAGCGCGGATCGTTTGAACGCCTCTATGCACCCAACAAATTGAGCGCCGAGCAGATGCTGGCGCGGATCGACGAATTGGGCACGGACAAGACCGAAAGCGAATATCAGCGCCCATGGGCCATGGCGGGCGTAACGCCGCTGCGGCGGTATAAATTGTGGCCCTATCTGGGCGGCATCCGCACGCCTTTGATCGTGTCATGGCCCAAGGTCATCAAGGATGGCGGCGCGATCCGGCATCAATATGTCGATGTGATCGACCTTGCCCCGACATTGGCTCAGGTGGGCCATGCGCAATTTCCCAAAACGCTGCATGGCGTGGCCGAAATTCCGGTGGCGGGGCGCTCGATCCTGCCCACGATGCTGTCGGCGGGGGCGCCTGCGGCCCGCTCGGTGCAATATTTCGAACTGCGCGGCAATCGGGCGATCACCCAAGGCCCATGGCGCGCCGTCACCATCCACAAACAGGGTAGCGATTTCACCGCCGACAAATGGGCCTTGTTCAACACGGACAAGGATTTTTCCGAAAGCACCGACCTTTCCGCGCAATATCCGGCCAGGCTGGAGGAACTGAAGAAGCTCTGGTGGAGCGAGGCGCGGCGCTATTCTACCCCGGCACTGGCCGAGGCGCCCGAACGTTTCCGCACGCGTGAGCAATTCGACGCTTCGGCCGATCGCCCCGATGCGCGCATCAAGGAGGCCGCACAATGAAGCGCGTTTTGACAAGCCTGCTGCTGGGCACGGCGACCCTGCTCTGCGCCCCCGCCTCCTCGGCGCGGGTCGCTCCGCCATCGGCCCCGGCCCGCGCGGCGCAGGCGCCCAACGTCGTGGTCATTCTGGTCGATGATCTGGGCTGGCCCGATGTCTCGGCCTATGGCGGCAAGGATGTGCCGACGCCCAATATCGACCGGATCGCGGCTTCGGGAGCGGCATTTTCCAATGGCTATGTCGCGGCCTCGGTCTGCGCGGTGTCGCGCGCGGGGCTGTTGACGGGCCAAATGCCGATGCGCTTTGGCTTTACCTATAATATCAATGATGAAGGCGATGAAGGCGCGGGCCTGCCCACATCGGAAAAGACCATTGCCGAAAGGCTGAAACCGCTGGGCTATCACACCGGCGCCTTTGGCAAATGGCATGTGGGCGCGCAGGACCGCTTCTATCCCACCAACCGGGGCTTTGACGAATTTTTCGGCTTTCTGGCCGGGGAGACGGTCTATGTCGATCCGAAAACCCCCGGCATCGTCACCACCCCCACCAAGGCGGATGCGGGCAAGCCGCCCTTTGAAACCCGGCGCGGCAATGGGGTGGTGGTCGAAGGGCCGGAGCGCCGCAAGGTCGATAATTTCAACCGCTATCTCACCACCGAGATCACCGACCATGCGGTGGATTTCATCGACCGCGCATCGCGGGGCAAACAGCCCTTCTTCTCCTATGTGGCCTATAATGCGCCGCATTGGCCCCTGCAGGTGCCGCAGGAATGGTATGACCGCTTTGCCCATATCAAAGATCCGGTGCGGCGCACCTATGTGGCGATGATTGCAGCGATGGATGCGGGTGTCGGCCGCATTCTCGACAAGCTGGAAGAGCGTGGGATCCGCGACAACACAATGGTCGTGTTCCTGTCGGACAATGGATGCCCGGTGCAATTCGGCTTTTGCAACGACGCCCATCCGTGGGGCGCGGGCAAGTTCACTTATCTGGAAGGCGGGGTGCGGGTGCCGTTCCTGTTTTCATGGCCGCGCGCGATGAAGCCCAAAGGGGTCGTCGACAGGCCGGTTTCCTCGCTCGATGTGCTGCCCACCATCCTGCATGCCGCCGCGCCCAAACAGGCCATGCCGCGCGAACTGGAAGGGCAGGACCTGATCGCCTCGGCCAGCCGCAAGGGCCCCGACAACCGCCTGCTCGTCTGGGGACAGGCTCCGGTCTATGCCGCGCGGCAGGGCGAATGGCGGCTGTGGCGTTCGGATGACTGGCATCAGACCAAGCTGCACAATCTGGCGCAGGACCCATGGGAAAAGACCGATGTGTCGGCCGATCACAAGGCCGAGACCGAGAAGCTGAACCGTGCGGTCGAGAGCTTCGCCAAATCCCTGCCCGCTCCGCTCTGGAAACTGCATTTCACCCGCAAGGTCATGATCGACGGGCGCGAGACAGAGTGGGTTTATTGATCCGCCGCCAACCCCGCCTGACCCGTTAAAAAGCGAGAGACACCGTGAAACAACCCCATTTCAACCGTCGTACTGTTCTGGGCGCAGCCGCTTCTCTGGCGGCGACTGCGGCTCAGGGGGCGCTTGCCAAACCCTCTTCAGGCAAGCGCCCCAATATCCTTTGGATCGTGTCGGAGGATAACAATCCCTATGTCGGCGCCTATGGCGACAAGCTGGCCCATACGCCCACGATCGACGGACTGGCGCGCAAGGGCGTGCTGTTCCGCCATATCTATTCCAATGCGCCGGTCTGCGCGCCCTCGCGCTTTGGCATCCTGACGGGCGTTTATCCCGAAAGCTGCGCACCGGCCAATCACATGCGGGCCAATGCGCGCTTTCCCAAGCAATTCCGCACCTATCCCGAATTGCTGCGCGGCGCGGGCTATCATTGCACCAACAATTCCAAGACCGATTACAATTGCGATGTGAACCCCGAACAGATCTGGGACGTTCAGGGCTCCAAGGGCCATTGGCGCACGCGCCCGGCGGGCAAGCCTTTCATGGCTGTGTTCAATTATGAAACCACGCATGAATCGCGGCTGTTCCGCCCAACGCCGGGCCGCGTGACGCCCGATATGGTGGTGATCCCGCCGTTCCTGCCCGACACGCCGGCCATGCGTCAGGATTTCGCCAGCTATTACAACCTGATGGAGCAGATGGACGGGCAATTGGCCGAACGCCTCGCCGAGCTGGAGGCGGACGGGCTGGCCGAGGATACGATCATCTTCCACTATTCCGACAATGGCGGCGTGCTGCCCCGCTCCAAGCGCTATTGCTATGAAGAGGGGCTGTCCTGCGAAATGGTCGTCTATGCCCCGCCCAGATGGCGCCACCTGCTGCCCGTCGCGCCGGGGCAGGAAGTGACCAGCCCGGTCTCCTTCATCGATCTGGCACCCACGGTGCTGGCGCTGGCGGGTGTGGCCCAACCGGCCCAGATGGTGGGCCAGCCCTTCCTTGGCCCTCGCGCCGCGCGCAAGACCTATGCCTTCGGCATGCGCAACCGCATGGACGAACGCTATGATTTTCAGCGCACCGTCACCGATGGTCGCTGGCGCTATATCCGCAATTACATGCCGCATCGCCCATGGGGCCAGCATCAGGCGTTCGAATGGCTGGCCAAGGGCTATCAGGATTGGGAAGCGGCGCACCGCGCCGGGACGCTCAACGCCGATCAGGACCGGTTCTTTCACACCAAGCCCTTCGAGGAACTCTATGACCTGAGCAGCGATCCGCATGAGTTGCACAATCTGGCCGACAAGCCCGAGGCGGGCGCGGAACTGGCGCGACTGAGCAAAGAGCTTGATGCGCATATGCTGGCCATCCACGACAATGGCTTCATCCCCGAAGGCATGGCGGGCGAAGGCTATTTCGAGAGCCGCGACCGCAAGTCCTATCCCCTGCCCGAAGTGATGGCCATGGCGCGTCTGGCGGCGGGCGGCAAGGGCAGCGAGGCGCAACTGGTCGCGGGGCTGAACCATCCCTTGCCCGTCATGCGCTACTGGGCGGCAACGGGCCTGCTCATCGGTGGCCAGCAAGGGGCAAAGCCCGCCCTGCTGGCCGCGCTGGCCAAGGACAGCGCCGATCAGATCCGCGTGGTGGCCGCCGAGGCGCTGGTGCGTCTGGGCGAGATCGACGAACCCGTCCGCGTCCTGACCGCCCTGGCCGCGCAGGACAAGGTGTGGCCGGTGCAATTGCAGGCGCTCAACGCGCTGACTTATATCGGGGACCATGCCCGCCCCGCCCTGCCCGTTGTGCAGCAGGCGGCGCAGAGCGAGCAGGAATATGTCCGCAACGCCGGGCGCTATCTCAGCGCGGTTCTGGAAGGGAAATATACGCCTTCGATGCCGATCATGGATTTTGAACGGCTGATCCGCCGCATGAAGGTCTAAAACGGATAGGGTTCGAGGCAATGCTGACGGCTGCCGTCGGTAGAGCCTCGAATCATCAGTTGATATTCAAAGGGTTGCGGTTTGAAGTCGGGGTTGATCGCGGCTTCGACCGCCGCCCGCGCAATTTCGCGCACGGGCTGATGCACGGTGGTGATGGGCGGAAACACCATGCGGGCAATGGGCGAATCGTCAAAGCCCGCCACCGCCAGATCATCGGGTACGCGGTATCCCAGCCGCGCCGCCTCGGCCATGGCGCCCGCGGCCAGTTCATCGCCCGTGGCAAAAATCGCGGTCGGCCGCTGGGGCAAGGCCAGCAGGCTGGTGGTGGCCGCCACGCCCGAGGCGAAGGTGAAATCGCCGCGCAATATCAGCGCGGGGTCTTCCTCGATCCCCGCCTCGGCCAGCGCCTTGCGATAGCCCACCACGCGCGCCTCGGAGGCCAGACGGCGTTGCGGCGGGCCGATGATGCCGATCCGCCTGTGGCCCTGGGCAATGAGATGGCGCATCAATTCCATGACAATGGGTTCTTCATCCACCGGCACACGCAGGCCATAGCCTTCAAAGGCCGGAGCCACCCGCACGATGGACACTTTCTCCCGCTCGAAATAATCCAAAATCCGCTCCTCATTGCTGAAGGGCGGGGTCAGGATCACGCTGTCGGGACGGGCGGAAAAGTTGATCGAGAAAAAGTCGGAGCGGCGATATTCGTGATAATCCAGCATCTCGGTAATGAGATTATAGCCCGAGGCCCGGCAGGCCGCGCCCATCGCGATCAACATGCGCGCAATATAGCTGGCCCCGAGGCGCGGCACGAGCAACCCGATCAGATAGCTGCGCTGTCCCGCCAATTGCCGCGCGGCCAGCGTGGGCTTGTAGCCCAGTTCACGGATCGCCTGATTGACCCTTTCGCGCGCCTCATTGCCGACGCGCTTCTCGCCATTGACCACGCGCGAAACGGTCTTGAACGAAACACCGGCGGCCTTGGCCACATCCTTGATTGTCGCCACTGATGAAAGGATCCCCGTCTGGCCCGTCGCGCCGTTTGCGCGCGATTTTGTTCATATTGGCAAAATACCCGCAGGCAAGATCGCAGGGCGCCCCTCAAAATGCAAATGATGCTTTTTCACCACGGTTTGCCGCAAGTTAGCCCAGACCAACCGTTCGACTGGCCAGCCTGCCGGATCATGGCTATGCCGTGGTGTGACGGATTGGCCAGAATCCCGACGAACGGGGCGGCGCAGGGGAGAGGATGTGGGCGATATCTTGCGCGCCAAGCGCTATTTCCCTTTTGCTGCGCTGTTGCTTGCAAACTTCATGGAAGTTTTGAACGCGATGTTCGTGAATGTCTCGATGCCGGTGGTGGCGCGCGACCTTCACGCATCAAGCCATATAACCCATTGGTTCTACAGCTCTTATGCGCTCGGGTTTGCGCTGACGCTGGTGATGACCGGGCCGATGGCGGACCGGGTGGGGCATCGGCGTGTGTTTCTGGCCGGGGCGGGGCTGTATGTCGGGGCCTCGCTGTCCTGTGCGCTGTCAGGCGGGATTGTCGCCTTCCTGCTCTCGCGTCTGGCGCAGGGCGCCGCTTTCGCGCTGACCGCGCCCCAGATCATGGGGCTGCTCCATATCCTCTATGCCCCGGAGGACCGGGTCCGGCTGCTGCCCGCGCTCGGCTTTGCCTCGGCCTCGGCGGGCACGTTCGGGCCGGTGGTGGCCGGGCTGCTGATGTCGGGCAATTTTGCCGATCTGGGCTGGCGCATGGTGTTTCTGGCGGGCGCCTCGATCGGGGTGACGGCGCTCTTGCTGGGCTACTGGCTGCTTCCGCGCGACACGCACAGCCGTGAGCAACAGGATCAGGGCTTTCTGCATCGCCGCATTCCTCTGGTGATGGCGGTGGGCGCGATCATGGTGGTGCTGGAATGGCTGGGGCGCGACAAGGCCGGCCTGCATCCGTGGATGGCGGCGCTGGCCGTGCTGCCTCTTGTTGTCCTGTGGCGGATCAGGCGCGGGTCATTTTCCCTGCGCCGCCCATGGAGCATGTCCGCCGATCCCACCGCCCTGTCGCAACTTGCCACAGGCGCGATGCTCACCATCTGTTTCAGCGCCAGCAGCAACAGCCTGATCATCATCATCAACCATATTCTTCAGAACGGGCGCGGCCATTCGCCCTATGTCTCGGGCGCGATCCAGATCCCCTATGGCGTGGGCGTGTTTCTTTCGATCCTGTTCTTCGGCCGCTTTCTGCTGAAAAAGGACGGGCGATTTGTCATTGCCACGGGGGCGGCGATCCTCGCGCTTGCTGCGCCGCTGATCATGTGGGCCGGGCAAAATCCGAACTGGCCGGTCTGGGCGCTGCTGCCCATTCTGGCGCTGGCGGGCATGGGGGTGGGCATGACATCGGGCTGTATCGGCCCGGCCAGCATGGCGCGCATTGCCCCGGCCAATGCAGGAGCGGGCGCGGCGGCGCTGAGGCTGGGACAACAGATCGGCCTCGCGCTGGGCGGGGCGATGATTATGCGGCCCTATTTCTACCTTTCCCAGCAGCCCGTGGTGGGCGCGGGGCCGCCGTCCTACCTGCTGGTGCTGATGTTCGTGCTGGCCACGGCGGTGGTTCTGGCGGCCAGTTTCCCCCGGCCGCTTTTCCCCACCCGCACTTGAATCACGCGTCGCCGGTGCTGGCGCGCGGGATCAGTTCGACCGGAAAGGTCATGGCCCGCACGCGCGCCGGGGCCGGTTCGGTCAGCCAGCAGACCGCCTGATAGGCCATTTCGGAATTGGGCTGGCGCACAGTGGTCAGCGCGGGCCAGGTCAGCCGCCCGAAATCCGCATTGCCATATCCGGCCACCGCCAGATCCTGCGGCAGCGCAAAGCCCGTTGCATGACCGCGCGCCAGCACGCCTGCGGCCACCTCGTCATTGAAGGCAAAGATCGCCGTGGGCCGGTCCTTGTGGGCCAGCAATTCGACGGCCTCATTATAGCCGATCGGATCGTCGCCCTCCTTTGCCCGGCTGCCCACGGGATAGCCGACATTGCGGATCTTCTCCGGCTTGCCCCCAAGGCGAGCGATTTCCTCGACAAAACCCTGATAACGCTGGGTCGCGGCGACATGCCCGACGATGTTCATGATCAGGCCGAAATGCCGGTGTCCCTTTTCCCACAAATGCCGGGCAATCAGCGCCCCGCCATGCATTTCATCGGCCTGAACCACATCGGAACGGTCAAAATCGCCCATCGGGGAATGGCGGACATAGCGCAGGCCCAGTTCGTCAAACATATCGAGCAATTGCTCATTGCTGCTGAGCGGGGCGGTGACGAAGATCCCGTCGACCGGGGCCAGTTGCAACTGCTGGCGGAAGGAGTCGATGGCATCGCTCTTATCGGGATCGAATTCGCGGATGATCAGATGATAGCCGCGCTCCTGGCAGGCGCGCGCGGCGCCGCGATAGATCTGCGACATGAAAAACGCCGTCATCCAATTGGAAACGATGCATATTCTCAATGTCTTGGCGCTGGCCAACGCGCGGGCCGAGACGTTCATCTGATAGCCCAGTTGCAGGACCGCCTCCATCACCCGCTCGCGCGTTTCGGCCCCCACCCCCTTCTCACCATTGAGCGTGCGCGCCACGGTTTTGGCGGACACTCCGGTGATCCGGGCAACATCATCTAGCGTGGGTCTGCGGTTCGACATGCGCGTTGCATAAGCCAACAGGCCGGTGCCTGTCCACGCAGGTGACGGTGCGAGGCCATTCTTGACAGCCCTGTCACAGCGGCATAGGCATTACGTCAGCGCTGACGTTGATTCGTCGAGAGCGCTGGATATGGAATTTACCCCCGAATTCGCGCGTGTTCATACCCGCCAATTCGTGGCGCAAGAATCAAAACAGGGAGAGACATCGCCATGAAATCCATCCGCACAGCCCTTTTGCTGGGCTTGGCAACGACAGCGCTGACGCAGACGGCCCATGCGCAACAGGCCCCGGCGACCGACACCGCGCCCGGAGACATTGTCGTCACCGCACAAAAGCGCGCCGAACGCCTTCAGGATGTGCCTCTCGCCGTCACCGCGCTCAGCGCGCAGGCATTGGCCACCCGCAACATCACCGACACCACCAGCCTCGGCCAGATCTCGCCCTCGCTGACCTATACGCAGGGCACCAATCCGAACAATTCGAACTTCCGCATCCGCGGCATCGGCACCGCCGTGTTTGGCGTGGGCAATGAATCCTCGGTCTCGGTGGTGATGGACGGCGTGGTCATGGCCCGCGCGGCACAGGGCTTTTCCGATCTGGCCGATATTGAACGGATCGAAGTGCTGCGCGGGCCCCAGGGCACGCTGTTCGGCAAGAACGCCACCGGCGGCGCGATCAACGTGGTCACCGCCCGCCCGACCAGCGAATTGTCGGGCAAGGTCAATGCCACGATTGCCGAAAAGGGCGAATACCACCTGAACGGCACCGTCTCGGGCCCGTTGAGCGAGCATGTCCGCCTGCGCCTGAGCGGTTACTACAACAAGGATGACGGCTATATCTACAACGTCGCCCGCAAGGCCAAGACCAATGGCGGCGAAGGCTATGGCCTGCGCGGCAAGCTGGAGGTGGACATTGGGCGCCTGAACCTGCTGGCCGGGTTCAATTATGGCCATAATCAATCGCAATGCTGCCAGACGGTGGCCATCCGCACCGACAATGCCAATCTGGCCCTGCTTCAGGCCCCGGTGATCGCCGGTCCGTTGAACATGCAGGTCAATTCAAACCTCGATACCGTCACGCTGACAACGCAGCAGACCTATTCGCTGGAGGCCAAGCTGGACCTTGGCGCATTGTCGCTCACCTCGATCAGCGCCTATCAGAAGTATAAGTTCTATAACAATCAGGATGTTGACGCCATCAACACCGATGTTCCCATCTACAGTGGCGGCACGGCGGCCCCCGCCTATGCCCAGTTCGACGTGAATGGCGGCGGCTACCAGCTGGACAATTTCTCGCAGGAACTGCGCCTGTCCAATGCCAAGAAGGGGCGGCTCAATTATGTCGGCGGGCTCTATTTCTCGGACCTGACGATTGACCGCGACTTCACGCGCCGCATCGTCACCTGCTCGGCGCCCGCCTCATCGGGGCTGGCCATCGGCGCGCCCTGCCCTGCGGCCAATGTCGTGGGCTCCTCGGGGGCCAGCCTGGCCCATCTGCGCTCCTATCAATATGCCGGGTTTGGTCAGGTCGATTACAATCTGGTCGGCGGGCTGAAGGCGATCGGCGGCATGCGCTGGCAGCATGAATATATCTCGGTCTATGGTTTCCAGTATCCCAACGCGCCCTTTGCCGGGGATTCGCTCAATGTCCCGGTCACGCGCGGTTTCACCGCCGCCTCGGACGAGGTGCTGACCGGCAAGGCGGGCCTGCAATATGAATTCAACCGCAATGCGCAGGCCTATGCCACCTATACGCGCGGCTATAAGGGCCAGTCGCTGGGCACCGAATACAATCAGACGTTCAACAACAATGCTGTCGTGCGCCCCGAAACGGTCAACGCCTTCGAGGTCGGCTTCAAGGGCACGACCATCGACCGCAAGCTGAGCATCGCGGTGTCGGCCTTTATCGCCAAATACAAGGATCTGCAGGTCCAGGCCAACAAGTCGGACCAATCGACCGGCAATTTCCTTTTCACCGTCACCAATGCGGGCGCGGCCACGACCAAGGGCGTCGAAATCGAGCTGACCCTGCGCCCGGTCGATGGGCTTTCGATCAATTCCTCGCTGGCCTATACCCATGCCCGCTTTGATGCCGATGGCCTTGCCTGTCCGCTGCAAAATCAGGCCAGCTTTGCCACCATCGCCTATGGCGCAACGCCGCCCACCAACGCCTGCTACAAGCAATATAGCGTGAACAATGTCCTGTCGGGCGCGAACCAGAATGTGCGCGGCGGCATCCTGCCCAACACGCCCGAATGGCGCTTTACGATCAACCCGCGCTATGAACGCAATGTGGGGTCGATGATCGCCTATGTCGATCTGGCCATGGCCTATCAGAGCAGCGTGCTTTTCGCGCTGGAGCAGGACCCGCTGCTGGTGCAGCGCGCCTATACGACCTTTGACCTCTCGCTGGGCGCGCGCCCGGCGGACAAGGGGATCAGTGTCTCGATCTTTGCCAAGAACCTGACCGATCAGCGTTTCTATTCCGCCATGGGCCATGGCAGCGAACTGACATCGCAGACGCTGACGCCCAACAACCTCACCGCTTTCGTGCCCAAGGCGGCCTCGCGCTATTTTGGCCTGAGCGTGGGCTATTCGTTCTGACCCATCCCCGGACGGTGGGAGGATCTCCCTCCCGCCGCCTGATCCCGAAAGAGGGCATGACATGACACATATCAACCGGCGCAAACTGCTGGCCGGATCGGGCCTGCTGGCTGCGGGGCTGGCGCTTGGCGGGGCGGCGCAGGCGGCGGGATCGCGCCCGCCCAACATCATCGTGATCCTGTGCGACGATCTGGGCTATGGCGATGTCGGCCCCACCGGCGGGCGGCGCGTGCCCACGCCCCATCTCGACCGGATGGCGGCCCAGGGCATCACGCTGACCGATTATTACGCCCCGGCCAATGTCTGCACCCCCTCGCGCGCGGGGATCCTGACCGGGCGCTATCCCGTGCGCACCACGCTCTCTCGCGTGCTGCTGGAGGCCGACACCCAGCAATTGCCCAAGACCGAGCGCACCATCGCCCATGCGTTGAAACCGGCGTATAAAAGCGCGCTGATCGGCAAATGGCATCTGGGCCACAAGGGCGATGCGTGGGACCCGACCAATTACGGCTTCGATCTGTTCTACGGCATTCCATACAGCCATGACATCAACCCGCTGCGCCTGTATGAACGCAAGGGGGGCGAGGCGATGCGTGACGAGGAGGTCGATTTCCCCCGCCTCCAGCAGAAATTCTACAGCCGCGCCCAAGGTTTTATCGAGGAAAACGCGCATCGCCCCTTCTTCCTCGAACTGGCGCTGTCCTCGCCCCATCTGCCCAATTTCCCCGCGCCCGGTTTTGGCGGCAAGTCGCAAGGGGCGGGCGCCTATGGCGACACGATCATCGAAATCGATAGCATCGTGGGCCGGTTGAACGCCACGCTGGCCCGACTGGGGTTGGAGCGCGACACGCTGGTGATCTTCACTTCGGACAATGGGCCGTGGTTTGAAGGATCAACCGGCGGGTTGCGTCAGCGCAAGGGCGGCGGGGCCTATGACGGGGCCTATCGGGTGCCCTTTATCGCGCGCTGGCCCGGCCATATCCCGGCGGGGCGACGCAGCAATGCCATGGCCATGGGCATTGATGTGCTGCCCACGGCCTGCGCACTGGCGGGCCTGCCGCTGCCGCCGGGGGTGGAGATCGACGGGCGCGACATCAGCGCTGTGCTGATGCGCGGCGGGGCCTCGCCCCATGAGGAGCTGCTGTTGTTTCAGGACGAGAATGTCGTAGGCATCCGCACCCAGCGCTGGAAATATGTCCGCGCCGATTTCTACATGAACTTTCTGATGCCGCTTGACGGGCGCGGCTATCCCCAGCTCTATGACATGCGCGACCCGACCGAGCAGTATAGCGTGGCCTCGCTGCACCCGGATGTGACGCGCGCGATGCAGGCGCGGATGCAGCAGGCGGCGGCGCGTTTCGCCCCCTATCGCCGCACGCCCGAAGACCCGATCGCGGCGCAGGCCAAGGCCCAGGCCGCCGCGCGCGGCCACACCAACTTGCCCGCCATGTGGCAGGATTAACGGAGAGACGCCATGAAACTGCGAAAATATGTCGCTCTGGCCGCCATCGCGGCGATGCTCCTGCCCGGCGGCGCGATGGCGCAAAATGGCCCGGCCCCGGAATACAGCCATGGCCCGGCGACCTCACCTGCCCCCGTCCCGGCCGCGCGCCGGGCTGGATCGCCCAATGTGATCTTCATTCTGGCCGATGACATCGGGATCGAGGCGTTCAACGCCTATGGCGGCGAATATTACACGCCCAACATCGACCGCCTCGCCAAGGAAGGCGTCCGCTTTACGCAGGCCCATGCCACGCCTTTGTGCAGCCCCTCGCGGGTTCGCCTGATGACGGGCATGGAAAGCCACCGCAATTACGATGCCTTCGGCTATCTGGCGCCGGGCCAGTTCACCTTTGGCAATATGATGAAGGCCTCGGGCTATACCACCGGGATCGTCGGCAAATGGCAATTGATGGGGAACGGTTTTGACGGGCGCGTGGGTATCACTCCGCAGCAGGCCGGGTTCGACGAAAGCTATCTCTGGCAGTTGAAGGCGCTGGACGCCAAGGGTTCGCGCTATTGGGGGCCGACCCGCGTCGGCAATGGCCGGACAAAGATCAACGAGGAGGGCTTCGGCCCCGATTTCGACAGTCAATATGCGCTCGATTTCATCAGCCGCCACAAGGACCAGCCCTTCTTCCTCTATTACCCGATGGTGCTGGTGCATAATCCCTTTGTGCCCACGCCCGACAGCATGAGCGCGCAGGGCGCCAAGACCCGCTTTGCCGCGATGGTCACCTATATGGACAAGCTGGTGGGCGCCTTGATGGACCGCCTCAAGGCCGAGGGACTGGATGAGAACACGGTGGTGATCTTTTCGGGCGACAATGGCACCAACCGCCAGATCACCTCGACCCGCGCGGGCTATTCAGTGCGCGGGGGCAAGGGCACGCCCACCCTGTCGGGCACCCATGTGCCGATGATCATCCGCGCGCCGGGCAAATTGCCCGCCGGGGTCACGCGTGATGGCCTGTTCGATTTTGCCGACATCATGCCCACCATCGCCGAGGCCAGCGGCGCGCAGGCCCCCGCAGGCATCGACGGGGTCAGCCAATGGGCCGTGGCCAAGGGCGAGAAGCCCGCGGCACGCGACTGGATCTTCCAGCATTATGCCCCGCAATGGCAATTCGACCCGGCGCGTTATGTTTTTGATGCCCATTACAAGCTCTATGGCGATGGGCGTTTCGTCGCGCTGGACGACATGGCGGGCAGCGAAACCCCGATCGCCGCGCCCAAGGGCGAAGCCGCCCTACGCAAGGCCGGGCTGCAAAAGCTGCTGGATTCCATCAAGGACGGCGCGCTGAGCAAGGTGAAATACCCGTGGTGCGCCGGGCAGCCGTCAAGCGATCCCGCCCGCCCGGCCATAGAGGCGGGATGCAAAAACATGCCTCAGGGCGGGGAATAGAACCTCGCCCCCCAAACTATCCAAGACCCTGGACTGGCCGGGCGGCCCCTCTCCAATACGTCGCCCGGCGCTTTTTGTTATATGGCGCGGCTCCTCACGCCACCTTGGGCGCCAGATGCCAGACCGGCGGGGCCTCCTTGGACAAAAGGCGCTGCATTTCGGCGGCAATATAATCGCGCGTCATCGGCAGGGCGCTCTGCTGCTTCACGTTCTGGATATGGAAATTGACCATATTGCCCTGACGGAACGCCTGTTCGGCCCCGACCAGATAGAATTGCCACATGCGCAGCAATTCCTCGTCATACATGGCGATGATGCGGTCGGCATGCAGCGTGGTGCGTCGATACCATTCGGCCAGCGTTTCGGCATAATGATAGCGCAGCACCTCGATATCGCCGGTTTTCCATCCCGTCCGCTCGATGGCCCCCACCAGCTCGCTCATCGCCGGAATATAGCCGCCGGGGAAGATATATTTGCGCGTCCACGCGTCGGTGAAGCCCGGCCCGCCTGCGCGCCCGATCGTGTGGGTCAGCATGATGCCGTCATCGGCCAGCCGGTCGAACGTATGGCCGAAATATTCGTCGAAATGGCGCGCACCGACATGCTCGATCATGCCCACGCTGGTGATCCGGTCGAATGTTTCGGTCAGATCGCGGTAATCGACGAGGCGGAACTGCACCCGGTCGGCCACGCCTGCGGCCTGCGCGCGTTCCTGCGCAAAGGCGACCTGATCGGGGGCCAGCGAAATGCCCAGCACCTCGCAACCGTAATGGCGGTTGAGAAACAGCCCCAGCCCGCCCCAGCCGCAGCCGATATCGAGCACCCGCATCCCGCGCGCATCGGGCGGCAGGCGCAATTTGGCCGCGATCAGCGCTTTCTTTTCCAGTTGCGCCTGTTCCAGCCCCACCTGCGGGCCGGAGAAGTAGGCCATCGTATATTGCCGGTCCTCGTCGAGGAACATTTCGTAGAATTGCCGCGTCAGGTCATAATGGTGGCGTACATTGCGACTGGAACGGCGGCGGTCGTTGAACTGGTCGAAATACCATGCCGCGCGGTCGATCATCCGGCTCAGCCGCCCCGGTGCGTCCATATGGGTCTTGGCCGCCTTGGCCTCGGCGCCGATCATCAGCACCAGATCGCGGATGTCATGGGGCGGCTCGACCACCATCCAGCCGCGCATATAGGCCTCACCCGCGCCCAGCGAGGGGTTGCGGGCAATATGCCCGGCGGTGCGCTTGTCGGTAAAGCGCAGGCGGAGCGGGTCGCCCTTGCCCGAGCCGTAAAGATGGACCTTCCCGTCCGCACCGGTAATCTGCAAAGGGCCGGTGCGGATCGCACGGCGGAGGAAGCGGTCAAGCAGCCACATATCTCATCCTTTCATTCCGTCGCCAACCAATGCCTGAAGGGCGGTTTCGGTTCCAGAAACCCAACAGAAACACTTAACGAAGCGACGAATACAGGCGGAAATATACGGGTAGGCCGAAATCAGGCCATTTGGGCGCGGGCCTCGCGGCGCTGACGCTTTTCCAGATACATGGCCGCATCGGCATTCTGAAGCGCCTGATCCACGGTCGTCTCGCGCGGATCGGCGCTGATGATGCCAAGGCTGGCGCCGGGATAGTGCATCGAGCAGCAGGGCAGATCATAATGCCCCTCGATCACCGAAGAGAGACGCCGCCGCATCGCCGATACCGTCAATTCGCTGTCCTGCCCCTGTGCCGGGCCAAGCCCCGCCAGCACGAATTCGTCGCCCCCCAGGCGGCCCAGCAGATCGCTGCCCCGCATACCCAGGGCCAGCCGCCGCCCGACCTCGATCAGGAAAGCATCGCCGGTTTCATGGCCATAGGTGTCATTGATCTGTTTGAACCCGTCCAGATCGATGAAAGCCAGCGTCACGCGCCGCCCTTCGCGCAGGGCCAGACTGAACAGGCGGCTCAATTCCTGAAAGATGAAGCGGCGATTGGGCAGCCCGGTCAAAGTGTCGGTGAAGGAAAAGCCCTCAAGCTCGCGATTGGCCCGCTGAAGCTTTTCGAGCAGGTTCTCTCGCTGGATATGCTGCTGGATCAGCGCGCCGAACAGCACCAGCACCTGACGCCCTTCGGAGGTGATCGGGCGCTTTTCCGAACTGGCGGCGCATAATGTACCGAACAGGCTGCCATCCTCCATCCGCACAGGAGTGGAAGCATAGGTGCATATGCCCAGCGCGCGCGCCGCATCCGAATCGCCCCAGCAGCCCGCCACATCATCGGTAAAGGGTTGTCCGGCATCCAGCGCGCGTTTGCACAAAGTGTCGCCCCACGGCACTGTCAGTCCTTCGGGGATCTGCATCACCTTGCTGTTGCGGGCATAGAGGATGCTCTGAACCCCGGCCGCCTCGTCGATCCGGGTCAGATAGGTGCTTTCCAGCCCTGTGACCAGTTCAAGCATGGTGAGCAATGGGCGGGTGAGCTGTTCGACCGTCTGCGCGGTTGCGACCGTTTCGGAAATCCGACCCAGCAATGCGTCTGACATGGCAGATCCTCTTTATTCCGCGAGCCTTGCGCCGGCCCTGTTCGTGTCACACAATGCCAAAATTCACGCATTTGGCATCATGCAAAATGCTGAACCGATGTATAATTGCCATCGGCTTGATCGGGGCGGGCCATCCTGCCTATACCTCGCGGCCATGAAGCAACTGTCTCGCGCTCTGTCGCCCCTCGCCCCGTCCCTGTTTTCTCTGGCGGCCCTGTCGCTGATGATCGGCACCGCCCAGGCCGCCGCCCCGGCGCACAAAGCCGCCGCGGCAAAACCTGCCGCGACCAAGCCCGCGCCCAAAGCGGGCAATGACATCATTCCTTTGCCGCTCAATCCCATCCTCCCGGCCTCTCAGCGTGTATGCGGCACCAAGACCGCCTCGGGCGTCAGCTTCACCATGCTGCGTCCTGCCACCGGCCCTGTGCCCGCCGAAGAGGATTATGTGCTGGTCAATTACATCGGCTATCTGGCCGCCACGGGCGCGGTCTTCGATCAGGGCATGCACGCAACCTTTCCCGTTGCGGGCGTGATCCCCGGCTTTTCCCAGGGGCTTCAGATGGTGCCCAAGGGCGGCATCGCGCGTTTCTGCATTCCGGCGGCCATGGGCTATGGCGCCCAGGCCGCAGGCCCCATCCCCGCCAATTCGGATCTGGTGTTTCAGGTTGAGCTGATCGACTACAAGACCGGCGCCGAGATCGAAACCATGCGCAAGGCCCGCGCGGCGGCAACGGCCCCGGCCGAAACCGCCCCTGCGACCACGCCTGCGCCCAATCCGGCACCTGCTGGCACGCCTCAGCAATAAGACCAGACGCTGCGCCGGGCCGAGCGCCTGGCGCAGCGTCATAGGCGGTTCGCCCTGTTCATGCTGAACTTTGAAGAAACGGTGGTGGACAGGGCTAGATTCGAACTAGCGTACGCTTGCGCGGGCAGATTTACAGTCTGCTGCCTTTAACCACTCGGCCACCTGTCCACACCGTCAGGCCTCTTTGACAGAGGCATCGAGCTGGGGTCTCCCCCGAATGACCCCATCTGCATGGAGCCGTTCAGCCGAGGTCCGCGCCTATGCGGATGTTGCTCGCATCTGTCAACAGGCAGAAATCATTGCGCACAAATTCTGTCGCAAAAGCCCCGGCGCGTGCCGACACAATGGCCCTTGGGGCCGGATCACGATGAATTGTCTGGAAAAACTGCAACGGTGGTGGACAGGGCTAGATTCGAACTAGCGTACGCTCTCGCGGGCAGATTTACAGTCTGCTGCCATTAACCACTCGGCCACCTGTCCACACCGTCAGGCCTCTTGCGAGGCTATCCAGCTTGGGGGTCTCCCCCCGAATGGCCCCATTTATGTGGAGCCGTTCAGCCGAGGACCGCGCCTATGAGGATCTTGCCCTTGCCTGTCAACACTCGAATTGGCAAAGGCGGGGAAATTTTTTCCAGAAAGGACAATTTCATGAGCCGCCACAGCGACGACGACAGCCAACAGGGCGGACGCGGAAAGGGCAAGGCCATGCGTGGCCGCGCAGGACGTATGCAGGGCGGGCGCGGTTCGGGCCGGGCCAGCAAGGGCGCGGTGCGCCTGTGGGGCCACCACGCGGTCGAGGCCGCATTGAAGAACCCCGATCGCCGCCACCGCAAACTGTGGGCCACGCGCGAAGCCATCGCGAATCTGGATGGCGAGCTTCCCGCTGATTTCACGATCGAATATGCGCAAGCTGCCGATCTTGGCCGCCTTGTTGCACGCGATGCGCCGCATCAGGGGCTGGTGCTGGAATGCGACGCGCTGGAGGATGTTTTCCTCGATGACGTGCTGAGTGGCGATCCCTCGCGCCCGCTCGTCGTGCTTGATCAGGTGACCGATCCGCATAATGTCGGCGCGATCCTGCGCTCGGCTGCGGCCTTCAATGCGGCCGCGATCATCACTCAGGACCGCCATGCTCCGCCCGAATCGGGTGTGCTCGCCAAATCGGCCAGCGGGGCGCTGGAGGTCGTTCCCTGGGTCCGCGTGGTCAATCTGGCTCGCGCGCTCGAAGAAATCGCCGAGGCCGGTTATTGGCGCATCGGTCTGGCGGGCGAGGCCGAGGTGACTCTGTCGCAGGCGATGAGCGCGGGTCCTGTCGCGCTGGTGCTGGGCGCAGAGGGTGAAGGCATGCGCCACAATATCACCCAGCATTGCGATGTTCTTGCCCGTCTGCCGATCAGCGAGGCGATGGAATCGCTCAACGTGTCGAATGCCGCCGCCATCGCGCTCTATGCCGTTGCCACGCGCGAAGAGGCCGAATAAGCCCCTTCCCATGCCTCAAACAAAAACGCCGCCCGGATGATCCGAGGCGGCGTTTTTCTTTCTGCTTATGGCTGCGAGGCGTTTCAGCCATTCAGCAGTCAAAAACGGGTGATCAGTTCACCGCGTCCTTCAGGCCCTTGCCGGCCTTGAACTTGGGCTGAGCCGAAGCCGAGATCGCCAGAGGTTCGCCGGTGCGGGGGTTGCGACCGGTCGAGGCCTTGCGCTTGGCCACCGAGAAAGTGCCAAAGCCGACCAGACGGACTTCATCGCCAGCCTTCAGAGCAGCGGTAATCGCTTCGAACACGCCTTCGACGGCCTTGGTCGCATCATTGCGGGTAAGGCCGCTGGCTTCGGCAACCGCGCCGATCAGTTCGTTCTTATTCATTTGGGTACCCCCGGAAAGGACGTTGAGAATATCTGTTTGAGTCGCCTCGACAGCGGGCGGAATTGAGCGACTTTTAATGGCGCTGTCAAAGCGAAATGCGGTTAAAAACCCGCAATTATCCCCGAAAATCGGGGGTTTTCGACGAATGGATGGCTAAACTCGGCCTGTCGTGGCCAAACCGCAATGCGGCGACCCGGGGGTAAACCCGAGTCGCCGCATTGCAGCAAAATTGGGGCAGCAGATCAGTGCGCCGTGGCCGAAGAAGCCGGTGGCGCGCCCGCAGGCGCCGCGCCGGGCTGGCTGGCCAGATCATCGGCCTCGGTCCATTCGATGGCCTGCGGCACCTCAACCAGCGCGCGCGCCAGCACCTGATCGACATGGCTGACGGGCACGATCTCCAGACCTTCGCGGATATTGGCCGGAATCTCGGCCAGATCCTTGGCATTCTCCTCGGGGATCAGCACGGTCTTGATGCCGCCACGCAGCGCGGCCAGCAGCTTTTCCTTCAGCCCCCCGATCGCCAGCACACGGCCCCGCAGCGTGACCTCGCCGGTCATCGCCACATCGGCGCGCACGGGGATGCCGGTCAGCGTGGACACCATCGCCGTCACCATCCCGATGCCCGCGCTCGGCCCATCCTTGGGCACGGCGCCTTCGGGCAAGTGGATGTGCAGATCCTTGCGGTTGAAGATCGAAGGCTTGATCCCATAGGCAGGCGCGCGGGCCTTCACGAACGAAAACGCCATCTGCACGCTCTCGCTCATCACCTCGCCCAGCTTGCCCGTGGTCTTGACCGCGCCCTTGCCCGGCACGGTCACGCTTTCGATGGTCAGCAATTCGCCGCCCACCTCGGTCCAGGCCAGCCCGGTCACCGAACCGATCTGATTTTCCTCATCCGAAACGCCATGACGGAATTTGCGGACACCGGCAAAATCGGCCAGGTTTTCGGGCGTGATCGTCACGCCCTTTTCCTTGCCCTCAAGGATCTTGCGCAGGCTCTTGCGCGCCAGCCGGGCGATCTCGCGCTCCAGCGTACGCACGCCCGCCTCGCGGGTGTAATAGCGGATCAGATCGCGCAGCGCGGGCTGGGTCAGGGTGAACTCACCCTTCTTCAACCCATGCGCCTCGATCTGCTTGGCCACCAGATGGCGCTCGGCGATCTCGACCTTCTCGTCCTCGGTGTACCCCTCCAGACGGATGATCTCCATGCGGTCCAGCAAAGGCTGGGGCAGGTTCAGACTGTTGGCCGTGCAGACGAACATGATGTCCGACAGATCGATGTCCAGTTCCAGATAGTGATCCTGGAACTTGGCATTCTGTTCCGGGTCCAGCACTTCGAGCAGCGCCGAAGCCGGATCGCCGCGGAAGTCCTGACCCAGCTTGTCGATCTCGTCGAGCAGGAACAGCGGATTGCTGGTGCCCGCCTTTTTCAGGTTCGACACGATCTTGCCCGGCATGGAGCCGATATAGGTGCGGCGGTGGCCGCGAATTTCGGCTTCATCACGCACGCCGCCCAGCGATTGCCGGATGAATTCGCGCCCGGTTGCCTTGGCAATGCTCTTGCCCAGCGAGGTCTTGCCCACGCCCGGCGGGCCGACGAGGCACAGGATCGGCCCCTTCAACTTGTTGGTCCGCGCCTGCACCGCCAGATATTCGATGATCCGGTCCTTGACCTTGTCCAGAGCATAGTGATCGGCATCGAGCACCGCCTGCGCCGCGCCAATAT
The DNA here is from genome assembly GCF_012275515.1 of Novosphingobium sp. SG707. Taxonomy (GTDB): domain Bacteria; phylum Pseudomonadota; class Alphaproteobacteria; order Sphingomonadales; family Sphingomonadaceae; genus Novosphingobium. The sequence goes on along the minus strand of NZ_JAAZQL010000006.1, from coordinate 254,261 downwards.
CCTTCTTCAGCTTGCTCTTCTTGCCCCAGGGCAGACCCAGCAGCACGTCGAGATAATTGCGCACGACGGTCGCCTCGGCGCTCATCGGCTGCATCGTCTTGAGCTTCTTCAGCTCCGTCTCGGCCTTGGTCCGCGCTTCCTTGCTCAGCTTGAGCTTGTTGATGCGCTCCTGCAGCTCGGCAATTTCATTGGCGCCGTTTTCATCGCCGCCGCCCAGCTCGCTCTGAATCGCCTTCAACTGTTCGTTGAGGTAATATTCGCGCTGGGTCTTTTCCATCTGGCGCTTCACGCGGCCACGGATCCGGCGCTCCACCTGCAGAACGCCCAGTTCGCCTTCCATGAAGCCATAGACCATTTCCAGCCGCTTCAACGGATCGGTTTCCGACAGCAATGCCTGCTTGTCGGCCACCTTGGCGCTGATATGGCTGGCGATCTGATCGGCCAGCGCCGAGGCGTCCTCGATTTCGGAAAGCTGATCGCCCGCATCCTGCGAGAGCTTCTTGTTCAGCTTGGCATATTCGCCGAACTGATCCACCACGCTGCGCATCATGGCCGCGACTTCGGGCCCTTCGGCCTCGCCGCTTTCCACCGGCGCCAGTTCGGCGCGCAGCATCTCCTCTTCCTCGGTCAGGGCGACCATGCGCGCCCGCCGCGTGCCTTCGACCAGCACGCGCACCGTGCCGTCGGGCAGTTTCAGCAGTTGCAGCACCGTGGCCACCACGCCCACATCATAGAGGTCATCGGCATGGGGATCATCGCAACCCGGGTCCAGCTGGGCCAGCAGGAAGATATCCTTGTCGCCCGCCATGGCCGCTTCCAATGCGGCCACCGATTTTTCGCGACCCACAAACAGCGGCACCACCATGCCGGGAAAAACCACAATATCGCGCAGCGGCAGCATCGGCAGCGGCGCAATCACATTCGAGGGAGTGTTCTCGTCGGTCATAATCTTCCATTCAGGCTGCGCCTCAGAACGGCAGCCCCGCATTGTTTTTGAGGATATGGGGAGCGGATGCGCGTGGTGCAATGGGGAAAAGGGCCGCAATCGCCCATGTTGGCAATTTGCCCACAGAAGGCAGCGGCGCGGTTTTCCTATTTCGCCGCGCCGATCAGAGCGCGCAGACGGTCAAGCGGAACCGCCATGCCCAACAGATCGCCGCGATCCTTGCCCCCGCCCAGATGCAGGCCCAGCACACGGCCCGCCCCATCCACCACGGCGGCCCCGCTGCTGGCCTGCAAGGCCAGCGTGCCGTCGACAAAGGCATATTGCAGCGCATCGGGGCCATTATAGATCACCCGCGCGCCATAGCGCCGGATCCGCCCATCGCCCCCCATCGAGGCCACGATCCATACCTCATCGCCCACCACCGCCGCCTTGTCGGCCAGTTGCAGGCGGGTAGCGCCATTCAGGCTGGCCGGATCGGCGGCAAAGGCGGCCACATCGCGAAAGGGCGTGGCCATCGGCACCGCGCCTGGAATCGCCAGCGTACGCCGCGCGGCCCAATGCTGACCATCGCCATTGGTACAGCCGGTCATCTTCACATGCTCGGGCAGGTTTTCGGATGCGATCTGCGCCGCCAACCCGCCATTCGGCCCGAACAGATGCAGCGCCGTCACCAGAAAAAGCGCAGGAGGGCGCGGCGCCAGCGGATTGCTCGGGCTGGGCGGCTCGGTCATGTCGAGCAAAAAGGCGGTTCCGGCCGACATGGTGCTGTCATCAACCGAAAAGCTGGGATGACAGGTCGCGGCGGTCGGATCGGTCGCTTTGTCGCTCTCGACGGCCCCGGCCACTGGGGCCGCGCAGGTCAGCATGAGGGCCATGGCGCCACGCCACAGCCCTTGATGCATTCCCGTCATGGAGGGATCAGAACGGCAGCTTGAAGCCCGGCGGCAGGCCCATGCCGCTCTGCGCCTTGGCCAGTTCGGCCCCGGCAACTTCATCAGCCTTGGCGCGCGCATCGTTGAAAGCGGCCGCGATCAGGTCTTCCAGAATGCCCTTGTCGGCGGGCACCAGCAGGCTGTCATCGACCGAAACGCCGATAACGCGGCCCTTGGCACTGGCCCGGATCTTGACCAGACCGCCGCCCGCGCTGCCTTCAACCTCGAGCGAATCCAGCTTCGACTGGGTTTCGTTCATCTGCTTCTGGATCGTTTCGGCGGCCTGCTGGGCGGCCTTGATCATTTCTTCCATCGACTTCATTTAACGGCTCCCATAGGACTGGCGGCGAGCAAAACCGCCAGACTGTCCTTCATCGGTAATATCCTGCGCCCCCGGAAACGCGGCCAATGCGGCCTGCATCAGGGGCGACTGCTGGCGCTGGCTGACCTGCGCCTCACGGGCCTTGGCTTCAACCTCCATCAAAGTCGGTTGGCCGCCTTCGCTGCGCTGCTCGACCTCCCACAGATCGCCGGTCACCTCACGCAGGATCTTGCGCAGATCCTCGACGATATTCATCGCAAAGCCCGGAGCCTGCTCGAAAACCAGCCGTGCGGGGGAAAGTTCCACCACGCGGACCTGTCCGCGCATCATCGCCCCCATGGGGATCGAATAATGCTCGACATGCTCGACCAATTGCCGCCATTCCATCGCCGGGGTGGCAGGCGCCTGCGCCGGTTCGCCGGGCGCAGAAGGCGGCAGGGCCACAGCCTGCGCGGCCAGCCCTTCAAGCTTTTTCACCAATTGCCCCGGATCGGGCATATCGGCGGCATGGAGGCAGCGCAGCAGCGCCATTTCCGCCGCCACCAAGGGCGCGGGCGCGGTCTTGACCTCGTCGTGCCCCTTGATCAACATTTGCCAGAGGCGGTGCAATTGCCCCGGCTGCAAACGCTTGGCCCAATCCTCGATGGCCTTGCGCTCATCCTCGGAAACGGCCTTGACCTCGCCGCGCCCGACCTGGGCCACGGTGATGCGGTGGGTGATTTCCATGGCAGAGCGCATCAGGGCGATAGGCTCAACCCCCAATGCGAATTGAGCCGACACCAGATCGAGCAAGGCGCCGCCATCCCCGTTCAGCAAGGCGGCGAACAGCTTGCGCTGCACGCTCTTGTCGGCCAGCCCCAACATCTCGCGCACGCTCTCGGCGGTGACATGGGTATGGTCGGAATCGCTGGCCAGATCGGCATGGGCAATCGCCTGATCGAGGATCGAAAGACCGTCGCGCGCCGAACCTTCAGCCGCCTCGGCAATCATGCCCAGCGCCTCGGCCTCAATGGCCACGCCTTCTTTTTCGCAGATCGCGCCGAAATGCTCGGCCAGCAATTTGGCCGGGATGCGTTTCAGGTCAAACCGCTGACACCGCGACAGGACGGTGATCGGCAGCTTGTCGACCTCGGTAGTCGCGAAAAGAAATTTCACATGTGCAGGCGGCTCCTCAAGAGTCTTGAGCAACGCATTGAAAGCATTGCGTGAAAGCATGTGAACTTCGTCGATGATATAGATCTTGTAGCGCGCAGAAACCGCCGCATAGCGCACCGCCTCGATGATCTCGCGCACGTCGTCCACGCCGGTATGGCTGGCCGCGTCCATCTCGATCACGTCAATATGCCGCCCCTCGGCAATCGCCACGCAAGGCTCGCAGACGCCGCAGGGCGAAATCGTCGGACCGCCCTTGCCATCGACTCCCACGCAATTGAGCGCCTTGGCGATCAGGCGCGCGGTGGAGGTCTTGCCCACGCCGCGAATGCCGGTCATCAAAAACGCATGGGCCAGACGATCGCGCTTGATCGCATTGGCCAGCGTCTGAACCATCGCGTCCTGACCGATCAGCTCGGCAAAAGTCTGCGAACGATATTTGCGGGCCAGCACGCGATAGGGCTGCGCCGAAACCACGGGCGCGGGGGTGGGCGCCGGGTCGGGCGCGCCGAACATGCTCTCCTGCCCCGCCTCTTCCAGTTCGGCCGCACTGGGCTGATCTTCTGGCGCGTCATCGTCCCACGGCAGATCATCGCCGTCATCGTCGTCGCCGAACATGTCCGAGGAATCAGTCATCATGAATGTCTAACTAGGGCTTGGGGAGAAGAAGGGAAGGATAAATGCGAGGGACTCGTCCCTCGCGCTCCCATTACTGTCTTTGTTGCACTTTGCATCGCCCAAGGTGCAACGCCGCACCGCCGGAGGCTACAAAATTTAGCCGCTTCGCGGAATGTCGGTGTTTTCGCACCACCCCAGTCATGGGATTGCAAAGGGTCGAGACCCTTTGCCCGCCGGAGGCATAAACCACCCACCGCACAAACAAAAAAACCAGCCCGAAAGCTGGTTCTTTGTAACGTAGGAGCCGGCCGACCCGCGGCAATTCCGTTGTGGCTGCTTCCTTCCGGACCTGACCAGGTTGGCGGACGCAACGTCCGACCGACTCCCGGAGCGGCCTATGGCGAGGCTTGCCGCGAAAGGCAAGCCCCTTTGATGCTTAGCGGAAATTATCCGCGTAAGCCTGCAGCTTAAGGCGGCGCGGCGGGGTGGCGTGGATAGTGGCGAGGATGCCATGCTTGTCGGCATAGGCTTTCGCTTCATCCAGCGAGGCGAACTTGAGGCTCACCTGATTTTGCGTGTCGGCGCTGCCGGGCCAGCCCATCAGGGGGTCGGGACGGCGGGCTTCATTGGGGGCGAATTCGAGGATCCACTGGTCCAGCAGGGCCTTGCCGGACTGCATGGCGTTCTTCGGGCGCTGAAAGATACGTGCGGTCATAGGCGCTGCCATGCCAGCGAATCGCGCCATAAATCAAGAGCGACGTTGGGCATGAAACGCGTTTTTCGTCTTCAAACTGGGGTCTTCGGCCCATGGCTCGTCGGGCCAGCGGTGTTTGGGGTACCGGCCCTTCATATCTTTGACCACATCGCGCCACGATCCGCGCCAAAATCCGGGCAGATCCATCGTGGTCTGGATCGGCTTTCCGCCCGGCGAAGTAAGCAAAAGTCGCAAAGGCTGGGGCGGATTGCCAAAGGTGGGGTGGCGCTCAAGGCCGAACAGCGCCTGCACGCGCACCTCGACCGATGGCCCGCCCGCATCGTCATAATCGATGGGATGCGTGCTGCCCGCCGGGCTGCGGAACTCGCCGGGCACCAGCCGGTCGAGCGTCTGCTTCCCATCCCAGCCCAGCCGGTCGAGCAAAGCCTGATGCAACGCCCCGGCCTCCACCGAATCAAGCCGCCGTTTGAGATGCGGCCCCGCCCAATCCTCCAGATCAGCCAGCAAGGCCGCCTCGCTCAACGCCTCCACCCCGGCAAAGCGCGCGCGCTTGAGTAGGCCCTGACTGGCCCGCCCCAAAGGAAGCAAGCCCAGCCCCTCGGCCCGGATCCGCTCGCACAGGAAAGCCGTGATCGCGGCGGGATCGGGCTTGGGATCGCTGCCCCGCATAAACACAAAGGCCCCCAGCCGCCGCTCGAGCAAAGCCTCAACCCGCCGCTCATCCGCCACCCAGCGCAAGGTGGAACGCCGCTCGATCCGGTGCGCCAGATGTTCGAGCACTTCGGCCTCGGAAAGGGCAATCGCCCCGGTAATCCGCGCGCCCTTGGCCGACCCTTGGGCCTCGCCCACGGCCAGATATTCGGCGCGGGCCAGCGAGGACAGGCCATCGAGCACCAGCCCCCTGCCCCCCGCCGCCAGCCATTCCTCACCGCTGGCATCGCGCCGCTTGGCAAGATTGTCCGGGAAACCTTCGGCCAGCAAAACGCCTGCGGGCGGGGCCTCGCCGGGAATGCGCGCGACCAGCTTTTCGGCCCGCCGCGCCCATTGCTTGGCCATTTGCCGCGCCGCCTCGGCCTTGGCCGAACGGTCGCTCCGCCAGCGATCGAGCCGCGTCAGCAGATCCTCGCCCCGCCCGCCCAGCGCGCGCTCCTGCAGCAGAAAGGCCAGCATGGCCGCCGCCTCCCCCGCCCCGCGCGCCGCGCCATAGAGCAGCATATGCGCCTGTTCCGGCCCCATCGGCAGACTTGCCATCGCGCGGCCATGTTCGGTGATCCGGTCGCCATCCAGCGCGCCAAGGCTGACCAGCTTGGCCCGCGCTGCCGACAGGGCCGCCGCCGGAGGAGGATCAATCCACGCCATTGCGCCCGGATCAAGCGCCCCCCACTGCGCCAGCGCCAGGGTAAAAGGCGCCAGATCACTGGTCAGCATTTCGGGCGAATCGAAGGCGGGGCGACCGGCATGAGCGGCTTCCTCCCACAGGCGATAAGCGACGCCCGGCCCCTGACGCGCGGCGCGGCCCGCGCGCTGGGCGGCGGCGGCCTGCGAGGATCGCGTGGTAATAAGGCGCGTGACGCCCGCCGCCTTGTCATATTCCGGGCGGCGCGACAGGCCGCAATCAACCACCACCGACACGCCATCAAGCGTCAGCGAAGTCTCGGCAATGCTGGTGGCCAGAACGATGCGGCGGCGACCTTCGGGATCGCGGCGAATCGCGGCGCGCTGGGCCTGCGGCTCGCATTGGCCGTGCAGGGGCAGGATCGGCACATTCTTCAGCCGCTCCTCCAGCTTTTCCGCCACGCGGGTGATCTCGCCCACGCCGGGCAGGAAGGCCAGAATATCGCCCTCCTCCTCGCGCCATGCGGTCAGGATCGCGCTCACCATCTGTTCTTCGATCCGCGCCTCGGCCCGCGCGCCCAGCCAGCGGATGGTCAAAGGCCAGGCCCGCCCCTCGCTCTCGATCACAGGCGTATCGGGGCCGAGCAAGGCGGCAAAACGCTCGCCGTCAATCGTGGCCGACATCGGGATGATGCGCAGATCTTCGCGCAGGACTTGCTGACACTCTACAGCAAGAGCAAGGCCTAAGTCACTGTCAAGATTACGCTCATGCGCCTCGTCAAACAGGACCGCCGAAATACCGCTCAGCTCGGGATCGGCCAGAATGGTGGCGACAAAAATCGCCTCGGTGACCACCAGAATGCGAGTTTTCGCCGATTGCTTGCTGTCCAAACGGGTCAGATAGCCCACCGTCTGCCCGGCGCTCTCACCCATCATTTCGGCCATGCGCTCGGCCGCCGCGCGCGCCGCCACGCGCCGGGGCGAAAGCAGGATCACCTTGCCGTCACACCAAGCCTCGCGGATCAACGCGGGGGCCACGCTGGTCGTCTTGCCCGCACCGGGCGGCGCGATCAGCACGGCATTGGGGCGATCACGCAGGGCCTTCAGGAGTTCAGGCAGGACGGTATGGATGGGCAGGTCTGACACAGGTTTGCGTCATATGGATTTTAGGGGAAAAGGGAAGTGGGGCTCCGGCGAGGGATTTCGGGTGCCTCCGGCGGGCAAAGGGCGGGGGCCCTTTGCAATCCCGTTATGGGGTTGCGCCATGTTTGCGTCGGAGCGCTGTTCCGCGAAGCGGTTTATTATAGCCTGCGGCGAGGCAAGTTTGCGCAAGGCTGATCCCATAACGCAACGAATACAGTACTGGGATTGCAAAGGGTCGAGACCCTTTGCCCGCCGGAGGCCAACTACCTCTTAATACCGCCGCGCCACCGAAAACAGCGCCGCTTCCTCCAGCGCCGAACGCATCTCGCCAGCGGGGAAAATGCTCAGCGCATCAATCGCCTTCTGCGCATAATCCGCCGCGCGCTGACGGGTGGCCTCGACCGTCCCGTGGCGGGCGATGATCGCGATTGCCTCGGCCAGATCTTCGTCCTCGGCGCGGAAACCGGCGATGGCGTCGCGCCAGAACTGCTGCTCTTCCTCATTGCCGGCGGCATAGGCGAGGATGACCGGCAGGGTCATTTTGCCGTCGCGGAAATCGTCACCCTTGCCCTTGCCCATTTCGGCGGCTTCGGAATCATAGTCGATGGCGTCGTCCACCAACTGGAACGCCACGCCAAGGTAGCGGCCATAGTCGTCGAGCGCCTGCTCCTCGGCCGCGCTGCGCCCGGCCACAACCGCCGAAATACGGCAGGCGGCGGCGAAAAGCGCGGCGGTCTTGGCGGCGATGATCGAGAGATAATGCTCTTCGCTCGTCTCGATCTTGCGCTGGGCGGTCAACTGATCGACCTCGCCCTCGGCAATGATCGAGCTGGCGCGCGACAGGATGTCGAGCACGCGCAGCGATCCGGCCTCAACCATCAGTTCAAACGAACGGCTGAACAGATAGTCGCCGACCAGCACCGTGGCCGGATTGCCGTAGATGATATTGGCCGCCGCCTTGCCCCGGCGCAGGTCCGAGCCATCGACCACATCGTCATGCAGCAGCGTGGCGGTATGGATAAACTCAACCGCTGCGGCCAGCGCATATTGTGCGCCGCCCGTATAGCCAACCAGTTCCGCCGCCGCGACCGTCAGCATCGGGCGCAGACGCTTGCCCCCGCTCGAAATCAGATGCCCGGCAAGCTGCGGGATCAGCGGGATGTCGCTCTGCATCCGGCTCAGAATCACGGCGTTCACCTCGTCCATCCCCTTGGCCGTCAGCGCCAGCAAAGGGTCGATCGAGGGCTGAGGCGCATCCATGGGCGCCCCAAGTTCATTCAAGGAAACGGGTTGGGCAGTCATCGGGCTCGCATTGCGCCGCATCCCGCGCAAAGGCAAGGCTGGAATCGACCATTGTCTCATGCTAGCGGCGCTTTATGGTTGAAACGTCACATCAGGGCAGCCTTGTTGCCACCACCGATCCGGTTCTGGCCTCTTTCCGGTCGAGCATCGACAATATCGATGCCGCGCTGATTCACATTCTGGCCGAGCGATTCCGCATCACCAAGGCCGTGGGCGAATATAAAGCCGCCCACACCCTGCCCGCCAGCGACCCCGGCCGCGAAGAGCGCCAGATCGCCCGCCTGCGCAAGCTTGCCGAGGATGCGCAGCTTGATCCTGATTTTGGCGAAAAATTCCTGCGCTTCATCATTGATGAAGTGATCCGGCATCATGAGAAGGCCAAATTGGGCGAGTAAGGGTTAAGGGGTAAAGATGCCTCCGGCGGGCAAAGGGACTCAGTCCCTTTGCAATCCCGATACTTTGTTGCGCTATGAAATCGGTGTTGCGCAACCTTGCCGCGCCGCAGGCTATTAAACCGCTTCGCGGAATGGCGCCACGATGCACATTTGGCGCCACCCCATAATCGGATTGCAAAGGGCCCCCGCCCTTTGCCCGCCGGAGGCACCCTTAACCTTTAACCTCTATCCCCCGCGCTCTGGGCAATCGCAACTTCACCAGCAACCCGCCCAGATCCTCACTCTCGTCCAGCTCAACGTTTCCGCCATAGATTTCCGCCACATCGCGCACGATAGCCAGCCCCAACCCCGTGCCCGGTTTGCCCGTATCCAGCCGCGCGCCACGATCGAAGATACGGGTGCGCTCGGCCTCGGGGATGCCCATGCCGTCGTCCTCGACCCAGATTTCGACCAGTTCACCCTTGTCGCCCGCATCAATGGTGACGAAGACGCTGCCGCCGCCATATTTCGCCGCATTTTCAATCAGATTGCCCAAAAGATCGTCCAGATCCTGCCGCTCGATGGCAACCTGAGCGTCATGCGATCCATCAAGGTCAAAGCGCGCATCGCCATAAAGTCGCTCGACCGCGCGCATCACCGATTTGGCCGCATCCCACACCACGGTGCGCGCCTGCCCCGCCCCGCGCCGCCCAACGGCCCGCGCGCGGGCAAGATGGTGCTCGACCTGCCTGCGCATGACCGCCGTTTCGCGCGCCACCGATTCGGCCAGATCGGGCTCCTTGGCCTGCGCCGCATTGAGCAGCACCGTCAGCGGCGTTTTGAGCGCATGGGCCAGATTGCCCGCATGGGTGCGCGCTTCCTCAGCCTGCCGCTCGTTGTGGGATAGCAGGTCGTTCAATTCCTGCACCAGCGGCTGCACCTCAACCGGCAGAGGGTCGTTCACCCGGTTGGCCCCGGTGCTGCGCATATGCGCGATGGCCAGACGCACGCGGCGCAGCGGCGAGAGGCCATACCAGCTCTGGATCGCCGCCATCAGCACAAGACCAAGGCCCAGCACGAGGAAGCTGTCGATCAGGATCGTGCGGATGCGCCGGATCTGCGCGTCCAGTTCATGCCGGCTCTCGGCCACCACGAACCACCACGTCGTATTGCTGCCCGGCAGGATGATCGAACGCTCCATGATGCGCAGGGGCTCGCCGGAAAACTGGCTCGAATCGAAAATATGGGCCTGCGTGTCCTGATGATCGGCCGAGATTTTCAGCGTGCGGTCCCAGAGCGAGCGGCTGGGGAAATCCTCATGCCCCTTGCCGCTGATCTGCCAATAGAGGCCGCTGTTGGGTTCAAGAAAACGCTGGTCGCCAAGGGGCCGGTTGAAGAACACCTCGCCGTCGGGGCCGATTTCGGCGCTGCCGATCATGCCGGTCAGCATATAGCCGAGCTGTTCGTCGAAATTGCGCGTGACCATCGCGGTCATCGCCCGGTCCAGCGCCAGCCCGCCCGCCAGCAGCAGCACCAAAATCCAGCCCACCGCGATCAGCATCATGCGCCGCGCAAGGCTGCCGGTGTATTTCACCTGGTCAACCCTGCCCGTATCGCTCTTTGCTGTTTCCGGCGCTTGGGCGCTGGCCATTGTTGCTTATCCGCGCGCCGGCTCGTCAAGGCTGTAGCCAAGCCCGCGGATCGTGGTGATCACATCGGCGCCCAGCTTCTTGCGAATGCGCGTAACAAACACCTCGATAGTGTTTGAATCGCGGTCGAAATCCTGATCGTAAATATGCTCGATCAACTCGGTGCGGCTGACCACCTTGCCCTTGTGATGAAGCAGATAGGAGAGCAGCTTGTATTCCTGCGCGGTCAGCTTCACCGGCTCACCGGCCAGCGTAACCCGACCTGAGCGCGTGTCGAGACGCACATCGCCCGCGATCAGTTCGGACGAGGAATTGCCCGAAGCACGGCGGATCAGCGCGCGCAGGCGGGCGATCAGTTCCTCGGTCTGAAACGGCTTGGCCAGATAATCGTCGGCGCCACCATCCAGCCCAGCCACCTTGTCCGACCACGAATCGCGCGCCGTCAGCACCAGCACGGGGAACTTGCGCCCCTCCTTGCGCCACATGGACAGCACCGTCAGCCCATCGATTTCGGGCAGGCCAAGGTCAAGGATCACCGCATCGTAATCTTCGGTGCTGCCCAGAAAATGGCCGTCCTCGCCATCGGTGGACAGGTCAACCGCATAGCCGGTCTGCTCCAGCGTTGTCTTGAGCTGGCGGCCCAGCGTGGGTTCATCCTCGACGATCAGGATCCGCATCTGGCACTTCCTTATTATTGGTCGGATTAACAGGGGAGATGGGCGCGGGGCACGCCTGCGTCAAGCAGCCGGGGCAAGGATCAGCGCCGCTGGCGCAGGATTTCCCCCGAACGCGCATCGACATCGACAAAGACCACACGCCCGTCCTTCACGAATTTCAGACGATAGGCCATGGCCAGCGGGTCATATTCAGGCCCCAGATATTGGGCCCCCGCCATCATCGGCAGCACATGCGTTTCGATTTCGCGCAAGGATCGCACATTGCCCGCGCGCATTTCGCGCCGGGCCTCGCCCTGCGCCTCACCCGGGCCGGCATGGGCCATCGGCACCGGCGGCAAAGCCAGCGCCGAAACCACCGCCCAAAGCGCCAGAGGGGCCATCATCAGCATAGAGGTGAGCCGTGTGAACATGGCGTCTGGGTTATCCGTTTGCGATTGAACACGATGTGAATAGAGAACATAGCGATTGTTCAGCCGGAAATGGAAGGCAAGGGGGCCAAATGAAAAGATGTTATTTTCTGGCGCTATGTTTTTGCGCCTCACCTCAAGTGGCCATGGCGCAGATCCCCTCGGCTCCCATGCTGACGATCGCGCCAAAGGGGCCGGTCGTTTCCCTGAATGTCGGTGACAGCGTGGAGCAGGCCCCCGACATCGCCATTCTCCATATCAGTCTGATCACCCGCAATCGCGAAACCCCGGCCGCCGTGGCGGCCAACAATGCGGGATTGGCAAAGCTGAAAACTGCCTTGATGGCAAAGGGCGTGCTTGCCTCGGACATCAAACAGGGCGGCCTTTCGGCCCATGACGAATTTGAAGGAGAAGGCGGCACGCGCCATCGCAAAGGCTTCATGATCGAAAACTATATTCAGGTGAAATTGCGCAAGCTGGATGGCCTGAACGACGTCATGGGCGCGGCCGTGGCCGCCGGGGCAACCAGCACCGGCAATCTGCAATTCGACGTTGCGAACAAAAGCGCGATCATGGACCGGCTGATCGCCAACGCCACCGCGCAGGGCCGCAGCAGGGCTATGATCCACGCTCAGGCGAACGGTTTTTCCTCAGTGCGATTGTTGAGCGTTACCGAAAGTGAGGCGCGTATGGCCCTGTTTGCGCCCCCCGCCCCCCGCTTCATGCCCAGAGAAGGCGAGACTGTTCCCCTCGACCTCACGCCCCGCCCCGTCACCATTTCCGTGTCGCTGGCCATGGCCTTTGAACTGACCAACTGACGCGGCTTGCCATGGCCGCTGTTGCCCCCTAACGCGCGGCCATGGCAGTTGCACCTATTCTCAGCTGGGAAGGACTGAGCCTGATCCAGGGATCGGGCTGGCTTTTTCGCGACCTCGACATTTTCATCGCCCCGCGCGATCGGCTTGCGCTGATCGGGCGCAATGGCGCGGGCAAGACCACCTTGCTGCGCCTGATCGCGGGCACGCTGGATGCGGACAAGGGCAAGCGTTCGATCCAACCGGGCACCAAGGTCGTGGTGCTGGAGCAGGACCCGGATTTCGGCGGTTGCCCGCGCCTGCTCGATTATTGCCTGAAGGGGCCGGACGCCCCGCCCCAGCATGAGGTCGAATCCATCGCCAGCCAGTTGGGCATCGACCTGAACCGCGAGGCCGCCAGCGCCTCGGGCGGCGAGCGTCGCCGGGCGGCGATCTGCCGCGCTCTGGCCAGCGAGCCGGACCTGCTGCTGCTGGACGAGCCGACCAACCATATGGATCTGGCCGCGATCGACTGGCTGGAAAGCTGGTTGCAGCGCTATACCGGCGCCTTTGTGGTCATCAGCCATGACCGCACCTTTTTGACGCGGCTGACGCGGGCGACGCTGTGGCTGGATCGCGGATCGCTGCGGCGGCGCGAGGTCGGCTTTGGCGGCTATGAGGCGTGGGAAGAGGAAGTTTACGCCAACGAGGCGCGCGCGGCCGAAAAGCTGGACGCCAAGCTGAAGTTGGAAACGCACTGGCTTTCACGCGGGGTCACGGCGCGGCGCAAGCGCAATCAGGGGCGTCTGGAAAAGCTTTATCAGATGCGGGCACAGCGGGCGTCCATGCTCAGCCCCCAGGGCGCGGCCAAAATGAAACTGGCCAGTGACGATGTTAAAACCAAATCGGTGATCGTGGCCGAGGGCGTGTCGAAGAAATTCGGCGACCGCACGATCATCCGCGACTTTAACCTGCGCATCCAGCGTGGCGACCGGATCGGCCTTGTCGGGGGCAATGGCGCGGGCAAGACGACCTTGCTCAAAATGCTGACCGGGGAATTGGAGCCCGACACCGGCACGGTCAAGCTGGCGCAGACACTCTCGGGCGTGATGATCGACCAGCAGCGCAGCCTGTTAAGCCCTGAAAAGCGCATCCGTGATGTGCTGGCAGAGGGCGGCGACTGGGTGGATGTGCGCGGTGAGAAGAAGCATGTTCAGGGCTATCTCAAGGACTTCCTGTTCGACCCGGGCCTGATCGAGGCGCGGGTGGGTACGCTGTCGGGCGGGGAGCGGTCGCGGCTTTTGCTGGCGCGCGAATTTGCGCGGACTTCCAATCTGTTGGTGCTGGACGAACCGACCAACGATCTTGATCTGGAAACGCTCGACCTGCTGCAGGAAGTGATCGCCGATTACGACGGCACGGTGCTGATCGTATCGCATGACCGCGACTTTCTGGATCGCACCTGCACGGTCACACTGGGGCTGGACGGATCGGGGCGGGTCGATATCGTCGCGGGCGGCTATGCCGATTGGGAAAAGCAGCGCCAGCAGCGCAATGCTCCGGCGGCCAAAAAGGCGGCTGTGGCCGACAAGAGCGAGGCCGCGCCCGTGGTCATGCCCGTGCGCAATAAGGTCAAGCTGAGCTATAAGGACCAGCGCGATTACGACCTCCTGCCCGCCCGGATCGAAGCGCTGGACGGCGAGATTGCCAAGCTGGAGGCGGCGCTGGCGGATGGGGACCTCTATACGCAGAACCCGGCCCGCTTTGCGCAATTGACGGCGGCACTGGACAAGGCCCGCGCGGAAAAGGATGCCTCCGAGGAGCGCTGGCTGGAATTGGCGGAGATGGTGGAGGGGTAAGAAGCGGGAGGCATAATGCCGCCCCCCTCACTCGATCCGATAAAACTCCGCCACCCGATCAAGCGCCAGCTTCAGCACCAGCTTTCCCGAGCGCGCCGGCCATTCGAGCGATTTTTCGGCAACCGGCAGACTCTCACCCGCGCAGACCACGCGCCAGAGGATATCGGCCAGCCCTTTTCCGGCCACGGCCAGTGCGCCGTCGAAGCGGGCCTTGGCGGCGATCTGGCGCTCTGTGGGATTGAGATCGCGGTCGTGGCGGCTGCCCCGAGTGGCCACAGGCTCCCAACGCATCGACATATTCGGGGCCAATTGCGCCGTTTCCCAATCGGCGCGCAGCCGCTCGCCCGCATCATATTCGCGATCGGTCAGATGGCCGCGCGCGTGGAGCCATGTCAGGGGCGATTCGCACAAATTAACCGTCACGCTGCGCCCCAATCGGCGAGGTTTTCCGCGTCCAGGCCCCTCTGCGGTTAATTCCCGTTCGACAAGTTGCCGATTCATAGTAGTATCCCCTTAGGTTTCTTCTGCCATTCCTTGCAAAGAGTTTGCCAAGCCGGGCAAATTGTAGGAAAGTGAAAAAACCGGATTGGTTCGAGGGGTCGGCTAGTCATGATTAACCGTATACGTGATATTCGCAGACAAAAGGGCATGACGCTGGCAGATGTGGCCGCGCGCTGCTCACCGCCCACAACGGCGCAGACGATTGGCAGGCTGGAAACCGGCACGCGCAATCTCTCGCTCATCTGGATGAACCGGATTGCGCTTGCGCTTGAGGTGGATCCGGAGCTTCTGGTGCGCGGGGATACGGCCGAACAGGCCAAAATGGTCGCTCGCCTGACCGATGTCGGGGCCGAGGCCTTGACCACGCCGCGAGATGCCATCCTGCCTTCCGAACTGGTGGGCGAAGGCACGCAGATGGCCATGTCGGTGGAAACCGGCGCGGGTGACTATCGCAGCGGCGATCAGATCTGGTTACGCCAGATGCAGCCGGAAAGTTTCTCCAAGCTGGTTAACCGCGATGTGCTCGCGCCGCGTCCAGGCGGCCGATTCGTTTTCGGCCGCCTTATCGACCGCGACGAGCATCGCATCGCGCTGCTGCCTCCCGGCATCGGCCATCGCCAGTTGGTGATCGACAGCCCGCCATGGCTGGCCGTTGCCGAAATGTTAGTGAGGAAGCTGTAATCACCCGCGCATGATGCGCGTCCTCTCCCTATCCACCCTGTTCCCCTCGCCCGTTCGCGGGGGGTTCGGCAAATTCGTCGCCAATCAAATGGCGGCGCTTCAACGGCTGGGCGGGGTTGATCTGACCATGATCAACCCAGTCGGCCTGCCCCCTTTTCCGCTCAGCCTGCGCCGGCCCTATCGGGATTGGGCGCGATGCCCTGCGCAATCGCAATTGGGCGGGCTGACGGTGCTCCATCCGCGCTTCACGCTGATTCCCATGATCGGCGGTGATGGCAATCCGAACCGGATCGCCCGCGCCGTGCTGCCATTGGTGCGGCGGCTTCATGCGGAAAAGCCGTTCGATCTGGTCGATGCGCAATTCTTCTTTCCCGATGGCCCCGCCGCCGCGATCATCGCGCGTGAACTGGGTCTGCCGCTGACGATCAAGGCGCGCGGGTCGGACATCCACTATTGGGGCGGTCGACCGGCGGCGCTGGCACAGATGCTGGCTGCGGCGGATCAAGCATCTGCGCTGCTGACCGTTTCCAGCGCTTTGGGGCGCGATATGGTGGCGCTGGGCATGGATCAGGCCAAGCTGCGCGTGCATTACACCGGGCTGGATCGCGGGCGCTTCAAGCCCATCCTGCGCAAGGATGCTCGCAACGCCCTCCCCGAAAGGCTTGGTCTGACAATACCCGATGGCGCGCCGCTGCTGGTTTGCCCCGGCGCGCTGATCGGCATCAAGGGTCAGGCACTGGCCATCGCCGCGCTGGCCGATCTGCCCGATGCGCATCTGGCGCTGGCCGGGACCGGGCCGGACGAGGCCGCCCTGCGCCAACAGGCCGCGCCCTTTGGCCCGCGCGTTCATTTCCTTGGACAGGTCAGCCATGACGCCCTGCCCCTGCTGATGAGCGCGGCCGATGCCGTCATCCTGCCCTCCGAGCGCGAGGGGCTGGCCAATGTCTGGATCGAGGCGCTGGCCTGCGGGGCGCCCTTGGTCATCCCCGATATTGGCGGCGCGCGTGAAGTCGTCACCTCTCCCATGGCGGGCCGGATTGCGGAGCGCAGTCCTCAGGCCATTGCGGCAGCAGTGGCCGACGTGCTGGCCGCGCCGATGGAACAGGCCGATGTGGCCGCGCAGGTGGCGGGTTTTAGCTGGGAGGCCAATGCGGAGAGGCTGAAGGAAATTTGGCAGGAAGCAAGGTAGCCTCCGGCGGGCAAAGGGTCTCGACCCTTTGCAATCCCATGACTGGGTGGAGTAAAATCCCAAAGCTCACCGCGCCGCTGGCCATAAAATAAAAGCGGCTTCGCCGCATAAAGCAACGAAGCCGCCCAAAACCTATTAACGGGATTGCCAAGGGACAAGTCCCTTGGCCCGCCGGAGACAACCTAGACCTTAAGGCGCCTCATCCTTCGCCCCTTCACCCGGCACAAAGCTGGTCGGGTTGACCTTGAGCCAGATCAGCATGGGCGCTGCGGCATAGATCGAGGAATAGGTGCACACGAAGATCCCGAGGATCAGCGCCGCCGAGAAACCAAAGATCACCTTCGGCCCCAGCAGCAGCAGCGCAATCAGCGTGATCAGCATCGTGCCCGAGGTCACCACCGTACGCGCCAGCGTTTCATTCACCGACAGGTCGAGCAATTCCTCCAGCGGCATCTTGCGATACTTCTTCAGATTCTCGCGGATGCGGTCATAGACCACGATCGTGTCGTTGAGCGAATAGCCGATCACCGTCAGGATCGCCGCCACGATGGTCAGGTCGAACTCCATCTGCGTGACCGCAAACAGGCCCAGCACCAGCGAGACGTCATGCACAAGGCTCACCAGCGCGCCGACGCCGAACTGCCATTCAAAGCGATACCAGATGAAGATCGAGATCGCGAGGCTGGCAAAACCCAGCGCCTTGAACGCGGTCCAGCCCAGTTCCTTCGAGACCTTGCCCGACACCGAATCGACGCCATCGACGCGCGCATCGGCGTGGTTCTGCTTGATGTTGGCGGTGATTTTCTTGGCCATGGCATCGGCCAGAGCCGCATCCTTGTCCGACCCTTCGGGCAGGCGCAGGCGGATCGAGATCTCGTTGGGCTTGCCAAAGGTCTGGATGATCGGCTCGCCATAACCCAGCGTCTCGACCTCGCTGCGCAATTGCGCGATCGGTGCGGTCGGGCTTTGCGTAAAGGTCACGCGGATCATCTGGCCGCCCACAAAGTCCACGCCCATGTTCAGCCCATGGGTGAACATCAGCGTCCAACTGCCCAGCATCAGCAGGACAGAGATGATCGTGGTCGGCCACTGCCACTTCAAAAAGTGGAGATTGGTGTTGTCAGGGACGAGTTTAAGCAAACGCATGGAAATTCACCCCTATCAGATATGCAGGTCGGACGGGCGCGCGCGGCGCAGCCAGCCCGCCACCCACATGCGGGTGAGGAAAACGGCGGTGAACACCGAGGTCGCGATACCGATCATCAGCACCACGGCAAAACCCTTGATCGGGCCGGAGCCGAATTCGAACATCAGCACAGCGGCGATGATGTGGGTAATGTTGGCGTCAAAGATGGTGCGGCTCGCTTCCTTGTAGCCCAGCTCGACCGATTGCACGACCTTGCGCCCGCGCCGCCGCTCTTCGCGGATGCGCTCGTTGATCAGCACGTTGGCGTCGACCGCCGCGCCGATGGTCAGCACGAAACCGGCAATGCCGGGCAGCGTCAGTGTGGTGTTGAACACCGCCATGATGCCCAGAATCATCAGCACGTTGATGATGACCGCCGTGTTGGCATAGATACCGAAGCGGCCGTAGGTGACAGCCATGAAGATCACCACCAGCGCGGTGCCCACCACCATGGCGATCATGCCCTTGTGGATCGAATCGGCGCCAAGGTCGGGGCCGACCGTGCGTTCCTCAACCACCTTCAGGTCCACCGGCAGCGCGCCCGAACGCAGCGCAATCGCCAGTTGGTTCGCGCTTTCCACGGTAAAGCTGCCCGAAATCTGGGCGCTGCCGCCCATGATCGGCTCGTTGATGTTGGGGGCCGAGAGCACCTTGCCGTCCAGAATGATGGCGAAAGGCTTGCCGACATTCTGGCTGGTCAGGCGGGCGAATTGTTCGCCGCCCTGATTGTCGAAGGTAATCGAGACGACCGCCTCATTGTGCTGGCTGAAGCTCTGCGTGGCATTGGTCAGGCGGTCGCCCTTGATGCCGCCCAGACGCTTGACCGCAATCGCGCCCTGCCCATTGGCAAAGGGCACGATTTCATCGCCGGGGGCCGCAACGCCACCCGCCATGCCGTTCTGATCGACCAGCTTGAATTCCAGCTTGGCGGTCTGGCCCAGCAGGGCCTTCAACGCGGCCGGATCCGACAGGCCGGGCACCTGCACCACGATGCGGTCGGCGCCCTGACGGATGATGGTCGGCTCGCGCGTGCCCATGGCGTCGATACGCTTGCGCACCACCTCGGTGGCGGTTTCCATCGCCTTGTCGATCGCGTCGGCGATGCCTTCCTTGGTCGGCGTCAGCACGAAGCGGGTGGTGTCGACCACCTGAATATCCCAGTCGCGCTTGCCTGAAAGCCCCGCGCCATTGGTCAGCGGCACCAGCACTTCGCGAGCGGCGTCCACTTCGGCGGCGCTGGCCACCATGAAGGAGAGCACGCCGCCCTTGGTGGAAATGTCGCCGTAATGCACATTGCCGGCCTTCTTCAGGGCGGCGCGCACTTCTTCTTCCTTGCCTTCAAGGCGCTGCGAAACCACCTGATCGGCATTGGCTTCGAGCAACAGGTGGCTGCCGCCGGCAAGGTCGAGGCCAAGGTTGATCTTGGGATTGGGCAGCGAGGAGGGCCAGTTGCCCCCGGCCCATGACACTATCGAAGGCACGGCGGCGGCCACGCAAAGCAGCGTAAGCGCCCAGTACCAAAGCTGTTTCCAGCGGGGAAAATCGAGCATGGGTTCATCCGGCTCTAGAAATGAAAAGCGGCCCGAAAAGGGGCCAAGGCAGCGCACATAAGAACGCCCCACAGCCGGTTCAAGCTGGGGGCGTCTATGTCATCAGTCGTTGGCGGGCTTGCCCGTGCCGGGCACGACCACGTCCGAAATGGTTGCCCGCACGGCGCGCACGCGCGTGTTGGGGGCGATTTCCAGTTCGAGGTAGTCGTCGTCGGCCTTGACCACCTTGGCCAGCAGGCCACCGCCGGTAATTACCATGTCATTCTTCTTGATCCCTTCCAGCTTGGCCTTCTGGGCCTTTTGCTGGGCCATCTGCGGGCGCAGGAACAGGAACCACATGACAATGCCCATCAGCACCAGCGGCAGGAATTGCAGCCAAGCGGGGGGCTGGCCACCGGCGGCGGCGGCGGAAAGAAGCGAAAGCGTTTGGATCGACACGGGAAAACACCCTTGCGCAGGAATAACAGGAACCGGATCTGGCCGATCAGGCAGGATAAATCCGCCTTCTCGCGCCTCCCCCGAAGTGACCGTGCGCCTAGCAGCTTATCCGGATCATATCAATGTGACGGGGCATGGGCGTGCGTAATGCCCGAAATGCCTGGGTTTTGACCCAAGCCCTGATCAGCAAGGTAAAAAAATTGCCAGAAAAATGCAAAAAGATGATTGCCATGCCGAAAAAGCCCTCCTATAGGCGCGCCTCCGGCAGGGCAACGCCCCATCGGAAACAACCAAGGTCGGGACGTAGCGCAGCCTGGTAGCGCATCACACTGGGGGTGTGGGGGTCGGAGGTTCGAATCCTCTCGTCCCGACCAATTGGTTTCAAAAAGGCGATTGCCCAAGCGGCGGTCGCCTTTTTTGTTGCCCGATTTCCTACGTAAACCGATTTGGTTATTTCATTCTCCCCAACAGGAGAACCCCCATGCCCGAATCAGCCGATCCGCCCGCCAATGGCCTGCCCGAGCTTGAACCGGCCCAGATCGAAGCCGCCTGCCCCGACCGCTATGTCAGCCGGGCGCGGCCCAGCTTTCTCTATCTTATGTACGGCATGATCCTGCTCAGCCTGCCGATGGGCCTGCTCTCGGCGATCAGCGCGCCGGTGGCGGCGGCCATCAGCAATGGCGTCAAGCTTTGGCTCAACAGCCTGCCCGATGGGCTCTACGCTTTGTTCGGCACCGGTTATCTGGGTTATACCGCCGCGCGCCAATGGGGCAAAGTGGCCGGAACGGATCGCTGAACCTTGCCCGCTCGACGCGACATTGTATGACGCCTGCAACGCAAACAGTTTCAGGCAGGCTTTTCCATGGCAACGACCATTTTCGTCCTCAACGGCCCCAATCTCAATCTGCTCGGTACGCGCGAGCCGCAGATTTACGGCCATGACACGCTGGCCGATATTGACGCCAGCCTGGCCAAGCGGGCGGCCGAACTGGGCGTTGCCGTGGATTGCCGCCAGTCGAACCACGAAGGCGATCTGATCGACTGGCTGCACGAGGCCCGCGCCACCGGCGCCAAGGCGGTACTGTTGAACGCAGGCGGGTATACGCATACGTCGGTCGCGCTGCATGACGCGATCAAGGCCATTCAACTGCCCGTGATCGAGGTCCATCTCTCCAATCCCCACACGCGCGAGGAATTCCGCCATAAAAGCTATATCGGCATGGCCGCCAAGGGCACCATCGCCGGTTTTGGCGCGAAATCCTATCTGATCGCGCTGGATGCGGCGGTTAT
This sequence comes from Novosphingobium sp. SG707, assembly GCF_012275515.1. Classification (GTDB taxonomy): domain Bacteria; phylum Pseudomonadota; class Alphaproteobacteria; order Sphingomonadales; family Sphingomonadaceae; genus Novosphingobium. Next base: position 233,201 of record NZ_JAAZQL010000006.1, on the reverse strand, counting down.
CCTGTAAAATCGCCCGGAATATGGCCCTGCGGGTGGCTTGCCTTTGGTAAACGCCCGGTTTCCCCTTGCCTGATAACGGCCGTAGGGATAGGGGCCAAGCCTGATAAACCATCGCCAAGGGGATTTCATGGGCGACAAAACTGAAACGGGCCGCGACATCCAATCCGGCATGAACGTCGATGCAGCGCTGGTGCGCGAGCTGGCGGTTCTGCTGGGCGATACGGGCCTGACCGAAATCGAAGTGGCCGATGGCGGCCGCAAAATCCGCGTCGCGCGCAACGTCACCGTTGCTGCGGCGGCTCCGGCCTATGCGCCCGCGCTGCCTATGGCGCCCGCCGCCGCGCCGGTTGCGGCGGCTGCGCCTGCCGCTGCGGTCCCGGCTGCTCCTGCCGTGGTTGAAGGCACGCAGGTCAAATCGCCGATGGTCGGCACTGCCTATCTGGCGCCCGAACCCGGCGCGCCCGATTTCATCTCCATCGGCAAGACTGTCAAGGCGGGCGACACCCTGCTGATCGTGGAAGCGATGAAGGTGATGAACCCGATCACCGCCCCTGTGGCTGGCACGATCAAGGCGATCAGCATCGAAAACGGGCAGCCGGTCGAATTTGACCAGCCGCTGGTTGTGATCGGCTGATAGAATTATGGCCATCAAACGCATCCTGATCGCCAATCGCGGCGAAATCGCTCTGCGCATCCATCGCGCGGCGCGGGAAATGGGCATCGAAACGGTGGCTGTGCATTCGACGGCGGATGCCGATGCGATGCATGTGCGGCTGGCCGACCATGCGGTCTGCATCGGCCCGCCCGCGGCCAAGGACAGCTATCTGAACGTGGCGGCGATCATCAGCGCGGCGGAAATCACCGGCGCCGATGCGATCCACCCGGGCTATGGCTTCCTTTCGGAGAACGCCCGCTTTGCCGAAATCGTCGAGGCGCATGGCCTGATCTGGATCGGGCCCAAGCCTGAACATATCCGCACGATGGGCGACAAGGTCGAGGCCAAGCGCACCGCTGGCGCGCTGGGTCTGCCGCTGGTGCCGGGTTCTGACGGCGCGGTCTCGGAGATCGAGGACGCCAAGCTGATCGCGGAAGATGTCGGCTATCCGGTCATCATCAAGGCGGCCAGTGGTGGCGGCGGTCGCGGCATGAAGGTCTGCACCGGGCCGGACGAGCTCGAAACGCTGATGCAGCAGGCAGGCAGCGAGGCCAAGGCCGCCTTTGGCGACGCAACGGTCTATATCGAGAAGTACCTCGGCAACCCGCGCCACATCGAATTCCAGGTGTTTGGCGACGGCAATGGCAATGCCATCCATCTGGGCGAACGTGACTGCTCGCTGCAGCGCCGCCACCAGAAGGTGCTGGAAGAAGCCCCCTCGCCGGTGATCGGCGCGGAGGAACGCGAACGCATGGGTGGTATCGTGTCCAAGGCGATGGCCGACATGGGCTATCGCGGCGCGGGCACGATCGAATTCCTCTGGGAAAACGGTGAGTTCTACTTCATCGAGATGAACACCCGCCTTCAGGTGGAGCATCCCGTTACCGAAGCGATCACCGGCGTCGACCTCGTGCGCGAACAGATCCGCATTGCCGATGGCCTGCCGCTCTCGGTGCGTCAGGAAGAGCTGGAATTCCGTGGCCATGCCATCGAATGCCGCATCAACGCCGAGGATCCCTTCACCTTCGCTCCCTCGCCGGGGCTGGTGGAGAATTTCCACGCGGCGGGCGGCCTGCATGTGCGCGTCGATAGCGGGCTTTACGCCGGTTATCGCATCCCGCCCTACTACGATTCGATGATCGCTAAGCTGATCGTTTATGGCCGCACCCGCGAGGGCGCGATCCTTCGCCTCAAGCGCGCGCTTGAGGAAATGGCGATCACGGGGCCGAAAACGAACATCCCGCTCCATCAGGCGCTGCTGGACGTGGATGATTTCAAGACCGGCAATTACACGATCAAGTGGCTTGAGGAATGGCTGGCTAAGCGCTGATATTCCTTGAGTTATCGGAGAAGAGGCCGGTGGGGAGGAGACTTCTCGCCGGTCTTTTTTGTTGAGGTTTAGGTGCCTCCGGCGGGCAAAGGGTCTCGACCCTTTGCAATCCCATGACTGTCTTCGTTGCGCCACGGGTTCAACCTTGCGAGAGATTGCCGCGCCGCAGGCTTTTAAACCGCTTCGCGGAAAATAGCACCACACCCGCAAACCAAGCGCCAAATTAAAGGGATTGCAAAGGGCCCCCGCCCTTTGCCCGCCGGAGGCATCCTTACCCTAAACAAACCCCGCCCTAAACCCGGCCAACCTCTCCACCGCCTGATCCAGCGTCTCCCCTCGCTTGGCATGACACAGCCGCAGATAGCCCCGCTCCGGCCGATCCGCATAGAAGGCCGACACCGGGATCGACCCCACGCCCGCCTCACGGACCAAGCGCTGAGCCAAAGCCTCATCCTGCGTGGGCAGACCTGAAGCCGCCAGATCGACCGTCACAAACCACGTCCCCACACAGGGCAACACGCAGAACCCGGCCTGCGACAGCCCGCTCACCAGCCGCGCCTTGCTCGCGACATAGCGGGCGCGATGCGCGGCAAACCAGGCCTCGCCCAGCGCCAGCCCTTCGGCCACGGCCCATTGCAGCGGGGTGGGGGTGGTAAAGGTGATGAACTGATGACTGGCCGCAACGCGCTCGGCCAATTCGGGCGCGGCCACCGCCCAACCGATCTTCCACCCGGTCAGCGAGAAGATCTTGCCCGCCGACCCGACCTTGACCGACCGGTCCCGCAGCGAGGGAATATCCAGCACCGAAAGCGACTTGCTGCCATCCAGCACCGTCGCCTCCCACACCTCATCCGACAGCACATAAATCCCATGCCGCTGCGCCAGAGCGCCGATCCCCTCCAGCGTCGCGCGATCCAGCACAGTGCCGGTGGGATTGTTGGGCGTGTTGAGGATAATCAGCCGCGTCCGCTCGGTAATCGCGTCCGCCAGTTCGTCGAGATCAAGGCTCCACGCCGGAGGCCGCAGATTGACCAGCCGCGCCACGCCCCCCGCCCGCGCCACCAGCGGCAAATAGGCGTCATATAAGGGTTGAACGCAGATCACCTCGTCACCGGGCCGCACCAGCGCCAGAATCGCGCTGGCCAGCGCCTCGGTCGCACCGGAAGTCACGATCACCTCCGCCGACGAAACGCCATACAATCCCGCCACCGCCCCGCGCAATTCGGGCAGGCCGCGCATCGGCGGATACTGATTGCTGCGTTCCACCAAGGCCCGCTGGGCCGCGCCGATCACCTCGGGCGGCTCCGCCATATCCGGAAATCCCTGCCCCAGATTGATCGCGCCCAGCTCGCGGCAAAGCCCCGACATCACTTCAAAAATCGTCGTCTGGCTCATAAATCCCCCAGGGCGTGCAGCGCAAAGCGGCGAAACTGCATCAGCCTATCATCCCGGCTCTCACGCCCCTCGCGCCTTGCATCGCGCGGCGGCACATCCAGCGCAGCGGCCGTCACAAACCGAATCCGCCAGCCCAGCGTCGCCTCATCCACCCCCGGCAGTGCGGCGGCCAATCGCGCCTTCACCTGCGCCACGCCATCGGCAAACATCGCCCATATCTCGTCATGCAGCGCAGGCGCAGCGCGCGAAAAAATCTCGTCCAAAACCACTATGGCGCGATAATCCCCGCTCATCGCCGCCTGCGCCCATAGGGGCTGGATCAGCGCATCGACGCTGGCCTCAAACCCCTCGCCGCGCGCCAGCCAGTCGGTTCGAGCATCGGCAATCATCGCCCCATTGCGCAGCGCCAGTTCGCGCAGCAACCCGTCCGTGCCGCCAAAATGATAACGTATCAGCGCCGAATTGGCCCCCGCCGCCCCGGCAATCCGTCTCACGGAAAGCGCATGGACACCCTCGCCCACAACAAGCGTTTCGGCCGCCAGCAAAAGGCGTGCGCGGGTTTGGGCTGGCGTATCCTCGGTCATATCGGGCCAGCCCTATCAAACCGCGCGCGCCCCGCCAATCCCGGTCAACCGTTCAAACAACACCCGATCATGGGCCAGCCTCTTCATAATATAGGCCCGATCCGCCGCGTCCGGCGGGGCCGGATAATCCATCTGGGCCCGCGCATTACGCCGCAAAGGCTCCACCGCGCCAAACGGCGACACCCCGGCAAAAGCCGCCACGCGCGCCAACACGCCCTTATGATCGCGCGCCAGTTCCGCGCTTTCGATGAACAGCAATTGCCGCCGGGAAAACAACGCCATCGCCCGTGCCACCTGCATCCCATAGGCGCTGCGCTCGATATAAGAGTGATGGCGCAAGCCCACCTCTCCCGCCGCGATCCGGCTGCGTTCTTCGCGGATGGCGCAGGCAAAGGGCATGGCCTCATCCGCGCGCGCATATTCCATGCACCATTGCGACCATGCCCGCTCCACCGGATCGCGCCTCAGAAAAATCAGCCGCGCCGCCGGATTATAGGCCGCAATCCGCTCCATCGCGCCAGGCCAGAAGCCATAGATCGGCGTGGCATCGACGCGCATCCCCGGCCCGACAAACCGCGCCTCATAGGCGGCATAGTCGGGCCGCGCCCAATCGACGCCTTCATCGTCGAAAAAATGCAACTCCTTGGGCCCAGCGCAAATTTCGGGATGCTGCGCCAGATAGGCATGCAGGCTGGTGGTCCCGCATTTCTGCCCTCCCGCAATGAACAGACCTACACGACCCGTCACGCCGCACCTCGCGTGGTGATGATCCGGCTGACCCGCCGCACGCCATCGCGCCGCTCCAACTGCACCACCACATCGACTACTGATCGCGCATAATCCACAATATCCCCCCGCCCCAGACCCAGCCCGGCCTGCAACACGATCAGCGCCAATTGCTCGATCGCGCCCTCCGGGCTGTCGGCATGGATCGTGGTCATCGAACCGGGATGACCGGTGTTGACCGCGCGCAGGAAACTGTAGGCTTCCCGCCCCCGCAACTCGCCCAGCATGATCCGGTCGGGCCGCATCCGCAGCGATGCCTGCAACAGATCCTCCCCCCCCACCTGCGCCTCACCCATCGCGCCGCGCACCGCCAGCAGGCCCACCGCATTGGCATGGGGCACACTCAGCTCCGCCGTATCCTCGATCGTCACCAACCTTTCCCCATGCGGGATCTCGCGGATCAGGGCATTGAGCAGCGTCGTCTTGCCGCTCGACGTCCCCCCCGAAATCAGGATATTGCGCCGTTCGCGCACCATCGCGGCCAGATAATCGCCCATCCCCTGCCCATCCCCCGGCGCGGGTACAGGCGCAGACGGCGCCATCCCCTGCCGAAACTGCGCTCCGTCAAACATCCCCTGCGCGCCCAGATCGTCCAGCCCCAGATCGGCCACCACATGCTTGCGGATCGCCATCGCCATCCCTTCGCGCGCGGCGGGCGGGGCCACCACCTGAACCCGCGCACCATCGGGCAGTGTGGCAGCCATCAGCGGATGCTCGCGGCTGATGCCTTGATGGCTGATCCCGGCCACACCCCGCGCGATCAGCCACAGCCGCACCTCGTCCACCTCGGGCATGGCATGGCGCTCCATCCCTCCACCCATCCGCTCCACCCAGATTTCACCGGGCCGGTTGACGAAAATATCGGTCACATCCCCCTGCGCCAGAAAGGGCGCGAAAGGCGCCAGCCATGCCGTCAGCATCATCGCACCCCCGGCGTTCCGGCAAAATCGAGATCATGCGCCACCAGCACTGCGATCACCGCCCCCTCGCTCACCTTCACCGTGGCGGGGCGATTGACCGAGGGCACCAATTGCTGCCCCAGACTTTGCCCCGCCCCGCCCAGATAGACCGAGGTGCCGCCCCGACTGACCTCCGCCGTCGCGACATTGACGCCCAGCGTCAGCGCCGATTGCAGCACCGCGCTGCCCAGCCTTTCGATCGCATGGGTATCCACCCGCCCCGCAATCCCGGCCCCGCCCATCGCATCACTGGCGGGCGAGGCAATGCGGATCGCCACCCCATCAGGCCGGATCAAGCGGTTCCACAAGACCATCACCCGCCGCTTGCCCGGGCTATTGTCGGCCTTGAACTCACCGATCAACCGGCTGCCGCGCGGGATCAGCACGCGCGTCCCGTCAAACCCGCGCACATCGGCGCTGATGATGGCACGGGCCAAGCCGGGCCGGTCGGAATTGAGCGGCGTTTCCAGCGTGGCGGCCATGATCGTCCCTTGCGGGATCGTGCTGGCCCGGCTGCGGATCAGAGTGGCATGGGCGGTGTCATCGACCGGCGCGGAACCTTCAGGCTTTGCGCCCTGAACCGCCGCCCCCATGCCCGCCGTATTGTCGATCACCAGCGCGGATTCGCGATTGGCCGCCGGACGCGGCGGCGCAGACGGCGCATAGGCTGGCGAGGTAAAAGCCGCCGCAGGAGGCATATAGGCCACCGGCGGCGGAGGTGGCGGGAGCGAGGGCGCTGTCCGACGCAACACCACCGGATGCGCCACCACAACCGGCGCCCGATCAACCGGCAGCACCAGCGGCGGCGGCACGCTCAGCATGACCTGCGCCTGCGGCTCGGGCGGCACCTTCCTCTGCCCCTGCATCCAGACGAACAGGCCCAGCCCCAGCGCGCCCGCCACCCCCAGCATCACCGGAAAGGGCAGCATATCGCGCGGCGGGGCCACTTTCGGGCGAATATCGCGCCCTGTCATCGGGTGGTCGCTCATGGCACGATCCTCCGCCCCTCGGCCCGCGCATGGCCCGCGATGAAGGTCAGCCGCGCATAGACCCCCTCGACCACATAGAACCCATCGCGCATCGCGCCATTGACCAGCGCCCGCCCCCCTGCTCCCACGCCATAGACCGCAGGCATCGCCGCCCCCTCGGCCCAGCGCATCCGCGTCACCGCACCATCATCGCCAATTTCCACCGGCCAGAGCGCCTGATCCCCGCCCAGCCGATAGCGCCCCACAACCACCGGCCCCGCCGCCACCGGCACGGGATAGGTAAAGCTCAGGAGATAGGGCTGAACCCCTTCGCCCGGCGCCGCGCCATAAAGGGTGAAATTATAGGCCCGCGCATCGCTCAACACCGTCAAATTGGTCGTCGGCGCATAGCCAACCGGCTTGATAATCAGACTGTCGGCCCGCTTGTTGGTCTGCACCACCCATCCCGCGCCATCGCCCAGCGTCACCGTCTCTATCCGCTCATCCGCGCCGAACCGCACCGTCAGCGCAAAGCCATTGGCCACACGCAGCGCCACCACCTCGTCCGGATCATAGGCCACCGTCTGCACATGCGGATCGCCGCCGCCCGCGCGCGGCGTGATCTCGGCTACGGCGGGCGTGCCCCCCATCAGGGCAAGGGCGAGCAGCAGGCGCATCATGGCTCTCCTCCGCCCGGCTGCACGATCTGGGGCGCCCGGTGAGGATTGCGGAAAGGATAGGGGCGCGGCTGCGGCGCATCAGGCGCAACCTCTCGCACGGCTTCCGCTGGGGCCACGGGGCGCGGCGCGGCGGGCACGGCGACAGGCGCGGCTGGAGGCGCCTCCTGATCCCGGCGATAGGCGGTCACCTGAAAGCCCAGCGGGTTGATCATCCGATCCTCCATCCGCTGCGGCGCGCCGGAAAAGCGGTAATGCACCAGCGCCACCCAGTAATCGCGCCCCTCCGGCCTCTCCGCCCAATAGCGCACCATCGCCTGACCGGCGCCCATCGGCGTCACGCTCTCCACGCCCACATGCACCACCTTGGCGCGGCCATAGAGGCTGATCGGCCCCTGCGGATTGCCCGCCTGCATCAACGCCAGATAGTCGCGCCGCGCCGCGTCGGCCGACCACAGGGCAACCTTGCGATACTGCTCCTCGACCGTGGCGGCATCATAGCCTTCGCGCGCGATAACATATTGCACCAGCAGCGATTGCGTCAGCGCCGCGTCCGGGCGAACCGTCTGGGGATGGATGCCCTCCAGCGTCTGGGTAAAACCGGTGTGGCTGTCGACCAGCAGCGTGTAGGGCACCACGGTTTTCAACGGAGTCAGCGCGATAATGGCCAGCGCCTCCAGCCCCGCCACGCCCACCGCGACGCCCGCCACGATCCACGCCCGCCGCGCCGAGCGGGCATAGGCCGTATCACGCTGCCGCGCCCAACTGTCGGCCTGTTGATAATAGGCGATCCTCGTTTCCTCGCTCATGCCGCCCCGTTCCCGTTTCGCGCATCCCGCCGGCGCGCGGCGCCGGAGATCCGGCCCATCCGCCGCGCTGCCGCGCCGCCCGTTTGGCCCAAAGGTACCCATGCGGCGTTCGCCCGCTCGCTGTTTCGTTCAATGTGCATTTCCTCGCGGCACAGGCTGCGCATGGCGGCCTGCGCAATATGTTGCGCGCGAGTGGTGCTGTTGGTCTGCCGGGTCCGGTACGAACCGGTCGTCTGCGCTGATACTGCTGCGTAGAAGGGAGACGAAACCACCCGCTCCTCACGCCTCACGCCTTCGGGCAAACGGATCGCAAAGGCCGCCCGCATCACCCCCAGCGCCACCGCCCCCAGCAAAACCGCAAACAACCCCGCCCCCGAGGCGATCCGCCCCGCTATCGCATTGGCCCCATCGCCCCCCAAGGCGCCGAGCAACCCCGCCACCTGTGGCCCGATCACCGCCAGTTCCAGCCCGAGCACCATCGCCCCCGCCACCGCCGCCAGCATCGCTCCTGCAACGGCCCGCACCCAGCCCACAAACAGCCCCTGCGCGCCCACCAGCAGCAGCGCGCCCACAAACAGCGGCCCCAGCCCCAGCAGCAGCGCGATCACCAAACGCGGCGCCATCAGCCCCGCCAGCGCCGCCCCCGTCAGCCAGCCACTGGCCCATGCCACTTGGCCACGCGCCTCGCTCGACAAGACATGGCCGCCCTGTTGCACCTTGTCCTCGGCGGTCTGGGCCGCATCCATGCGCAGGGCCTCGTCCAGATCGCCTGCGATTCCATCAAACCGCGCCGCAAGACCATAACGCGCACCATCCGCGCCGATCACCGAAAGAGCGAGGCTCTCCGGCCCCTCGATCCCCACGCGATAGGCCACCGCCTCCCACGCGGGCCATTGCGTGGTCAGCGCCAGCACCACCCCGATGCGCAGCGCCAGCATCAGCCCGTCGCGCCCGCGCGCCTGCCCCAGCATCAACCGATAGCCGATCAACGCCACGGCAATCGTCAAAGCGGCAGTTAACCACGCGCTGCCGCCCAACACCCGCCAGCCATCCTGCGCCAGCCCCAGCGCCCGGCAATCGGCCAGCGCCAAAACCCCGCCCACATAAGGCCCGGAAGGATCGAACGCTCCGCAATCGGCCATCATCCATCCCCCAACAGGCGCGGCAGCCAGCAGGCCGGATCATCCCCCACCTCAGCCCGGATGGCATCAAGCCGCCGCACATGCGCCTCACGCCCCGACAGCACCGTCAGCCAGCGCGCCCCGCCATTGAGCGCAAGGCGCAGGACCACACTCTCCCCGCCCTGTTTCACCAGAAAGCATCGCGCCGCATCGGGCATCGCGCGCACCAGTTCGAACTCATGCAGGGTCAGGCCAAAGCCATCGACATAATCCACCGCCCGCGCCTTGGGGTTGGCGGTGAAGATCTGGGTCGCCGTCTGCTCGACGATCGCCCCCGCGATCCGGCTGGCCAAGGCATCCTCGGCATTTTGCGTGACAAAGCCCAGAATGCCGCCCCGCTTGCGAATGGTTTTCAGCCAGTCGCGCAGCCGCCCGGCAAAGATGTCATCATCCAGCGCCTTCCATCCTTCATCCACAACGATGATCGCGGGCATGCCGTCCAGCTTGGCGTCCACCAAATGAAACAGCGCCATCATCAACGGCGTGCGCAGCACCGGATGGTCCAGCACCAGCGTCATGTCGATCCCGACCACATCATGCGTCAGATCGAGGCTGTCCGCCCCCTCATTGTCAAACAGCCAGGCATGTTCACCCCCGCCCCACCATGGCCGCAGCCGCGCCGCCAGATCATCGGGCGTGGGCCGCGCCCCCCCGCGCAGCAGCGCCGCAAAATGGCGCAGCCGCCGCAATTCGGGCGGGGCCAGATAGTTGGCCTCCACCGCCGCCCGCATAACCTCCATTTCCGCCGCATCGCGCAGCCCGCCGACAAGGCAGCCCAGCCAGTCGAGCAGAAACGTCCGGTTGCCCGCCGTATCGGGCAGGCGCAGCGGATTGAGGCCGGAGGGCCGGTCGGGCCGCATTGCCTCATAGGCGCCCCCCATCGCGCGGATGAAGATTTCCCCGCTGCGATCCTTGTCAAACAGCACGATGCGCGGGTCAAAGCGGCGCGCCTGTGCAAGGAGGAAATTGGTGATGACGGTCTTGCCGCTACCGCTGGGGCCGATCACGGTGAAATTGCCCAGATCGCCGTCGGCGTGAAAGTTGAAATGGTAAGGCCCCGCCGCCGTGGTTTCAAACAGGGCCACAGCATCGCCCCACGGATTGCCCCGCGCGCGGCCCAGCGGGAAATTATGCCCGCTGGCAAAGGCGGCGAAATTGGCCGATCCGATCAGCGCGCGGCGGGTGATATAGGCAAAATTGCCCGGAAACTGCGCCCAGAAGGCCGGTTCCATCCCCACATCCTCGCGCACCGCCACGATGCCCAGATCGCCCAGCGCCGCCAGCACCTCGGCCACGCCCGCATCGACCTCGCGCTGATCCTCGCCCATGATCTGCACGCTCAGGTGGTGTTCGCCAAAACCGGCGCGCCCTGCCGCCACTTCATCCTTGGCCTGCGTCAGTTCCTCACGCAGGCTGATCGCCTCATCATCGGCGGCGCGCATCCGGCGCAGCGCGCGGTTCATCCGACCAAGGCTCTCCCCCCGGTCCACAAAGGCAAAACTCTGGCTGATGCTCATCGCACAGGGCAGGCGCAGCAAATCGTCGAGCATCCCCGCCGTGGTCTGCCCCGGATAGTCCTTGATCGAAACCATCGCGCCAAAACCATGCCCGATTTGCAGCGTATCCTGACCAAAGGAGACGCGGGCGCGAGGCAGATGATGGCCGACATCGCCATGGGGCAGCAGCATCGGCGCCATATCGCCATGAAACAACGCGCCCAGAAATTCGAGGAGCTCGCTGCACACGCCATGGCCCGCGTCATAGGCCCCCAGCCGCCGCGCGCCATAGGGGGCAAGCGCGGCCAGCACCTGTTCCACCGCCGCCTCCAGCGCGCGACGTTCCCCCGCCATCTCCGCCCCCTGCGCCCGGCTCCACAGGCGCCGCACTCGCGCCGGGCGGCGGATGACGGTGATGAACAAGTCATTGGCATAGAGCCGCCGCGCCGCCAGCCTTTCGCGCCATGCCTCGTCCAGCCCCGCGCTGAAGGCATCAGGGAAAGCGCCCCCCAGCTCAGGCTCCACCCGGCGACGCAGGATATGGTGATAGAGAGCAAAGCGCGAGGAGCCGATCGCCCGCAGCATCGCCTCACGCATGTCCTTGCGATAGTTCAGCGTATCGCCATCGGCGGTTTCAAACATCAGCCCGTCGATGCGGATCACCTGCATCAGCGCCCCGTCGCGCAGCGCCAGCGTGGCATCATCGACCATATGCGAATAAGGCAGATGCGCGCCTGCCGCCGCCTCTCCGGCGTAATCGGGGGCCTTTACGGCCGATAGGAATTGCATTGCCAGAACCGGTAATGCCGCACGCGCGGACAGCGCATGGCGCGGACCATCCAGAGATCGAACCGACGCGGTTCATGCAAACAGGCCAGCGCCCCCAGCCCATGCACCCCCAAGGCCAACGCCACCACCCATGCCGAGCGCAGCAGCAGGAACGCCTCGGTCGAGACAACCAGATTGAGCACGAAAAACGACCATGTGACGCCCGCGAACATCTGGGGCCGGGTCAGCCCCACAAACAGCGTATCGCGCGCCAGAGGGGCCGAGGATGGCGCGGAACGTCCGTTCATTGCCCCATCCCCGCCGCCGATTGAATGCCCGCCACGATGCTGGCCGCGCCGAACAGAACGAAGCATCCAAGGATGACGCTCGCCCCGTATCGCCAGTTGATCCGTCCGGTCAGCATCATCATGCCCACCACCGCCACGGCCACCACCGCCGCCACCGTGGCCACCGAGCCCATCAGCGTGCCTTGGACCCAGCGCAGCGCGCCCACAATGGGGCCGGAGCCCGCCGGGTCCACCCCGCCATAGGTTTGCGCCCAAAGCGGCGCGGCCCAAAGCGCCATCAAAAGCCCGGCCATCCGGCGATAATAGGGGATCAGATCCTGTTTCATGCCCCGAGGCTAAAAACGGGCCGCCCCCCGCGCAACGCGGATTGTATCGGTTTTCAATCCGATTTTTTACCTAAAAGCATCAGCCCTATCGTTCAATCTCGACAAAGCGTGTCGGACAAAGGTTGATGCCGGGGCCTGCTTCGGCTAAAGGCCCGCCCTTTCCCGGAGTCCGGCGGTATTGTCGCCGAATTTTTCCGCATTCCGGGGCTTGCCTTTTGGCGGCGCTGGGCGCCAAAGGCATGTATCGCCGATCCAGTCAGGAATTAGGGGAAAGCCCATGTCGCGTCGCCGTCAGATCTATGAAGGCAAGGCCAAGATCCTTTACGAGGGTCCTGAGCCGGGCACGATCATCCAGTATTTCAAGGATGATGCCACCGCTTTCAACGCGCTCAAAAAGGGCACGATCAACGGCAAGGGCGTGATCAACAATCGCATCAGCGAATATGTGTTCACCCGCCTGAACCATATCGGCATCCCGACCCACTTTATCCGCCGTCTCAACATGCGCGAACAACTGGTGCGCCAGTGCGAGATCGTGCCGATCGAGGTGGTGGTGCGCAATGTGGCCGCAGGTTCGATTTCCAAGCGTCTGGGCATCCCCGAGGGTGAGCCGCTGCCCCACACGCTGATCGAATATTACTACAAGGACGATGCGCTGGGCGATCCGATGATCGCCGAAGAGCACATCGCCTGCTTCGGCTGGGCCAGCAATGAGGAAATGCAGGACATTTCCAGCATGGCCATCCGCATCAACGATTTCATGTGCGGCATGTTTGCGGCGATCAACATCCGTCTGATCGACTTCAAGCTCGAATTCGGCCGTATCTGGGATGGCGATTACAGCCGTGTGATCCTGGCCGATGAAATCAGCCCCGACGGTTGCCGCCTGTGGGACATGAATTCGGGCGAGAAGCTGGACAAGGACCGCTTCCGTCAGGATCTGGGCGGCGAGGAAGAAGCCTATCAGGAAGTCGCGCGCCGTCTTGGCCTGCTCGACAATGAAGGACCGAGCGAGGTTCTCGACCTGAACCACCATCGCAAGCTGCGCGGCAAGTAAGCCGGCGGCTTTCGGGTCTGAACAAAGGGAGCGCTCCACACCGGGGCGCCCCTTTTTGTATGCGGCCAATCCTGTGAGTTGGGTCCGGCCTGGATCTCGTATCCGCAATTATCCGGTTGCGCCATAAACGCTTCGATAACGGATAAAACTGGCCGATGCGGTTCCTGCGCCCGGAGGATCCGGCGACAATTGTCCGCTTCCCCTGCGCGGCTTTCGCCCTTACTCTGAGGCCATGAAGCCGCTTCGTACTTCGTTTGCCCCTGCCGCCCTATTCGGAGCCGCCCTGTTCGGACTGGTTGCCGCCCCGCTGTGGGCGCGTCCGGCGCCTTTGCCGCAACATGGCGTGGCGCATCGCGCCATCGCCGCCAATATCGGCACATGGCCGTTTCAAAAGAGCGATATTGCCCCCGACCCGGCCTATCGCTTTGGCCAGTTGCCCAACGGCATGCGCTATATCCTGCGCCACAATGAAACGCCCAAGGGCGAAATCGCGGTGCGGATGCGCTTTGATGTCGGCTCGCTGGACGAGGGCGAGCAGGAGCGCGGCTTTGCCCATTTCGTCGAACATATGGCGTTTCAGGGCAGCACCCATGTCGCGCAGGGCGAGATGGTGCGCCTGCTAGAACGCAAGGGGCTGGCCTTTGGCGCGCATACCAACGCCTTTACCACCTATGAAACGACGACTTATCATTTAGACCTGCCGCGCAACACGCCCGATCTGATCGACACGGCCCTGATGCTGATGCGCGAAACGGCGGGCGAACTGACCATCTCGCCCGAGAGCGTGAGCAATGAGCGCGGCGTGATCCTGTCGGAAAAGCGCGACCGCAATAACTGGCAATATCGCGAGGCGCAGGACCGCTACGCCTTTGTCGATCCCAAATCGCGCTATCTGCAACGCAGCCCCATCGGCACCGAGGAAACGCTGGGCGGAGCCACGGCCGAAGCGCTGCGCGCGTTCTGGCGCCGTAATTATGTGCCGGAAAAGGCCGTGCTGGTGATGGTGGGCGATTTCGATGTCGCCGCGGTCGAGGCCGAGATCCGCTCCCGTTTTGGCGACTGGGCACCATCGCCCGCCGCGCCGCAACCTTCGGCGGGGCCGATTGACGGGGCCGATGCGGGGCGCAATTCGATCTATCTCGACCCTTCGCTGTCCGAACATATCACCATCACCCGGCGCAGCGCATGGCGCGACGAGCCCGACACATGGGCCAACCGACGCAAAGGTCTGGCCGGCACGGTGGGCTATGCCATCATCAACCGGCGGCTGCAGAAATTGTCGCGGCGGCTCGATCCGCCCTTCCGCGCGGCGCAATTCGGTACGAATGACATTTTCCACGCCGGGCGCGATACGGCGATCAATGTCGATTCGATCGACGGACGCTGGCGCCGCGCGCTGACCGCCGCGACCACCGAGGTGCGCCGCGCGATCGAGCAGGGCTTTACTCAGCGCGAGATCGACGAGCAGGTAGCGGTGCTGACCAGCCTTGCCGAAACGGCGGCGGCGCGCGAGGAAACGCAGGGCAGCGTGGCGCTGGCCAATGCGGCGTTGGGGATGCTGCGCGGAGGGGCGATCCCGTCCGATCCGAACGCCAACCTGGCCTTCATCAAGGCGCAGACCCCCGGTCTGACGCCCGAGCGCGTGCTGGCTGCCGTCAAGGCCGATATGGCTGAACTCGACAATCCGCTGATCCGTTTTACCGGACGGCGCGCGCCCGATGGCGGGGCCGACGCCATCCGCACGGCGTGGAACGAGGCATCCACCACCCCCCTGCCCACGATCATGGAGCCGCCGCCCGCCCCCTTTGCCTATACCGATTTCGGCGCGCCGGGCCGCGTGGTTGAGGACAAGCGCGAGCCCTATTTCGGCATCCGCGAGATCCGTTTTGCCAATGGCGTCCGGCTGAACCTGAAGCGCACCACACTTTCGCGGCAATCGGTGCTGGTGCATATGGCGATTGATGGCGGACAGATGCTGGCCACCAGCGGCAATCCGCTGGCCGTGGAAATGACCGCGATGATGGGCACGGGGGGCCTTGGCAAACATACGCTGGACGAGATGCAGTCGCTGACCGCAGGCCATCTGGTCAGCCTTGGCCTGACCGCCACGGGCGACAGTTTCAACGCATCGGCGGGGACACGGCCCAAGGATCTCCTGCTCCAGCTTCAGATGATGGCCGCGCTGATCACCGATCCGGGCTATCGGCAGGAGGGCGAGAATATCTTTCACCAGAACGCCAACACGATGTTCCTGCGCCTGCGCGCCACGCCGAGCAGCGCGTTGCAGAGCGCCATCGGCGGCATTCTGTCGGACAATGACCCGCGCTTTACGCTGCAGCCCGTCACCGCTTATCGCGGCCTGACCTTTGCCAAGCTGAAGGCCGATATCAGCGAGCGCCTGCAGCATGGGGCCATCGAGATCGGTCTTGTCGGCGATCTGGACGAGGAGGCCGCGATTGCCGATGTGGCGCGCACCTTTGGCGCGCTGCCCCCGCGCGAGGCCGAGTTTCGCCAGTATGATGACCAGCGCAAACGGCCCTTTACCAGCCGGAGGGGGGATCGCACTCTGACGCATACCGGGCCTGCGGATCAGGCGCTGATCTATGACGTGTGGCCCACGCGCGATGATCGCGATCCCAATGAAAAGCAGGTGTTCAACATGCTGCAGCGGGTGGTGCGCATCCAGTTGACCGAAACCTTGCGCCAGAAACTGGGCCGTTCCTATTCGCCCAGCGCCAGCAGCGATCTGAGCCGGGTGTGGCGCGATTACGGCACTTTCGCGGTGGCCGCGTCGGTCGATGTGAACAGCGTGGATGTGGCCAAGCAGGCGATTGACGAGGCGGTGGAGGCACTGGTCAAAACACCCCCTTCGGAGGATCTGATGTTGCGCGCGCGTCAGCCCTTGCTGGAAACGATCGACAACACGCTCAACACCAATG
The DNA here is from genome assembly GCF_012275515.1 of Novosphingobium sp. SG707. Taxonomy (GTDB): domain Bacteria; phylum Pseudomonadota; class Alphaproteobacteria; order Sphingomonadales; family Sphingomonadaceae; genus Novosphingobium. Next base: position 216,963 of record NZ_JAAZQL010000006.1, on the reverse strand, counting down.
GCGGCTGGCTGGGCATCGTCGCGCTGGCCCAGAGCGAGCCCGATCAGATTGAGCGTCAGGTCCATGCGGCGCAAAGGTTGCGCGCCGTAACGCCAGAGGCGGTGCAGGCCGCTGCGCGGCGCTATCTGGCCGCGCGCGATGCGGTGCGGATCACGGTCCTGCCCGCCTCTGCAGCGGCGCCCGAGCCATCCACGGCCCCCAAGGAACCGGCCGCACAGCCGCAAGGGACGACAACGCATGAAAGCGGTTTTGTTTCCCGCAGCGATGCCCCGGCCTCGTGATTTTACCGAATGGCCGTAAAGTGAGCGAAACAGCGTATGCCTTGCGACAAATAATTACCCTTTTTCCGACATTCTGCTCCTTTGGCACCCTTGACGTTTGTGGCCTGTGACCGGAAAGCCGCAAGCTATAGAACGATTGTATCAGTACCGGGGGCCCTCCATGTTTCATAGCCGTCGCCTTGCCTCCCTTGCGGGTGGGCCTGCCATGCTGGCTGTCAGCCTTGCGCTGGCATTGTCCGCGTGTTCGGGCGGCCCGCAACGCGACAAAAAGACCCCGCAGGTCGGCTTTTCACAGGTCACGCTGACCGAGGTTCCGCTCGAAATAGAACTGCCGGGCCGTACCGCCCCCTATCGCCAGGGCCAGGTCCGCCCGCAGGTGTCGGGCGTGCTGATGCGCCGCCTGTTCACCGAAGGCCAACTGGTCCATCAGGGCCAGCCCCTTTATCAGATCGACCCCAGCGTCTATCGCGCCGCCGCCGATCAGGCCGCCGCCAATCTGGTGAGCGCGCAGGCCAGCGCCGAGGCCGCCAAGGTCAAAGCCGACCGCTACAAGCCATTGGCGCAGGATCAGGCCGTGGCCCAGCAGGATTACACTGATGCCGCCGCCGCCGCGCGCACCAGCGCCGCCTCGGTCGCGCAATATCGCGCCGCGCTCAACGCCGCCAAGGTCAACCTGCGCTTTACCACTGTCCCCGCCCCGATCACGGGCCGCATCGGCCGCTCGCTTTATACCGAGGGCGCGCTGGTGACGGCGAACCAGACCGATCCGCTTTCGGTGATTTCGACGCTGGACCCGATCTATGTCGATATTCAGCAGAGCAGCGCCAGCCTGATGAAGCTGCGCAAGGAATTTGCCGATGGCGGCATCAAGGAAGTCGGCAAGGTCAAGCTGATCCTTGAGGACGGCAGCGAATATCCGATCCCGGGCACGCTGGAATTTTCCGAAGTCACGGTCGACACCACCACCGGCACGGTCGCGCTGCGCGCCAAATTCGCCAATCCCGACGGTACGCTGCTGCCCGGCCTGTTTGTCCGCACGCGCGTGTCGCAGGGCAAGCAGAGCAAGGTCGTGCTGGTGCCGCAGGGCGCGCTCAGCCGCGATCCGCGTGGGGGCGCCACGGTGATGGTGCTGGGCGCGGGCAGCAAGGCCGAGATCCGCAAGGTGACCGCCGACCGCACGATCGACGACCAATGGGTGGTGACCGATGGTCTGAAACCGGGCGACAAGCTGATCACGCAAGGCCTTGGCAAGATCCGTCCGGGTCAGGTCGTGGTGGCCGTGCCCGACAGCACGCCGCAGGGCATCAAGGCCCATGACAAGTCCTCAGCCCAAAAGCCCTCCGCAAAGTAAGAGACGGGAAAAAGCGTCATGTCGCGCATCTTTATTGACCGTCCGATCTTTGCATGGGTGATCGCGATCATCATCATGCTGGCCGGTATCGCCGGGGTTTCGACCCTGCCGGTGCAACAGTTTCCCGATATCGCCCCGCCGCAGGTGAACATCAACACCACCTATCCGGGCGCATCGGCCGCCATTCTGGAAACCAGCGTCACGCAGGTGATCGAGCAGCAATTGACCGGCCTTGACGGGCTGCTCTACTTCTCGTCCACCTCGAGTTCCTCGGGCTCGGTGTCGATTTCGGCCACGTTCGAAAAGGGCACCAACCCCGACATCGCCCAGGTGCAGGTGCAGAACAAGGTGCAGCAGGCCCTCTCGCGCCTGCCCTCGGTGGTGCAGCAGCAGGGCGTGCGCGTCACGAAGTCGAACCCCGACTTCCTGCTCGTGGCCTATGTGGCCGACACCTATGACCGCACGACCAATATCGACGTTTCCGACTTTCTGGCGAGCCGGTTGCAGGAGCCGATCGGGCGCATCGAGGGCGTGGGCCAGACCAACGGTTTTGGCGCGCAATATGCGATGCGCGTCTGGATGGACCCGAACAAGCTGGCCGCCAACCAGTTGATGCCCTCCGACATCATCACCGCGATCACCGCGCAGAACGCCGAAGTGGCCGCTGGCGAAATCGGCGCTGTCCCCTCGCCTGCGGGCCAGATGCTGGACGCCACCGTGACCGCCCAGTCGCGCCTGACCAGCCCGGCCGAATTTGCCCAGATCGTGGTGAAGAGCGCCAGCAGCGGCGCAACGGTGCGCCTCTCGGACGTGGCGCGCATTGAGCTGGGTTCGGAATCCTATGGCGTGGTCAGCCGCGTCAACGGCCATCCGGGCGCGGCGCTGGCCATCTCGCTGGCGCCGGGGGCGGACGCTCTGGCCACGGCCAAGCTGGTCAAGGCCAAGTTCGCTGAGCTCTCCAAGAGCTTCCCGGCGGGCTATACCTATGGCTTTGCCAATGACTCGACGCGCTTCATCTCCAAGTCGGTGGCCGACGTGGTGGAAACGCTGTTCGAGGCGATCATTCTGGTGGTGATCGTGATGTTCGTCTTCCTGCAAAGCTGGCGCGCGACGCTGATCCCGGCGATTGCGGTGCCGGTGGTGATGCTGGGGACTTTCGCGATCTTTGCGGTGGCGGGCTATTCGATCAACACGCTGACGCTGTTCGGCCTTGTGCTGGCCATTGGTCTGCTGGTCGATGACGCGATCGTGGTGGTGGAGAATGTCGAGCGATTGATGGCCGAAAATCCGGGCATGACCCCGCGTGAGGCGACCATCGAATCGATGAAGGAAATCTCCATCGCGCTGATCGCCATCGCGCTGGTGCTCTCGGCGGTGTTCATGCCGATGGCTTTCTTTGGCGGCTCGACGGGCGTGATCTATCGCCAGTTCTCGCTGACCATCGTGTCGGCCATGGCGCTTTCGGTGGTGGTGGCGCTGGTGCTCTCGCCCGCGCTGACCACGACGATCCTGAAAAGGCCCGAGGATGAGGATGAAACCTCGCTGGTGGGCCGGGCCAGCCATTGGATGCGGGTCCGTTTCGAGCGCTATTTCGGGCGCCTGCTCGAATGGTATCACCCCAAGGCGAGCTGGGCCGCGACGCACAAGCGCATTCCGATTGTGGCCTATGGCATGGTGCTGGTGGCGTTGGTCGTGCTGTTTGTGCGGATGCCTACGGGCTTCCTGCCTTCGGAAGATCAGGGCATGGCCCAGATCAGCTTCCAGTTGCCCGCCGGCGCCACGCTGGAGCGCACGCAGGAAGCACAGCTGGCGATCGAGAAATATTTCCTCCAGCACGACAAGAAGAACATTGATGCGGTTCTGGTCGTGGCGGGCGGTTCGCAGGGCGGCGGCAGCGGCCAGAACGCGGGTCGCGGCTTTGTCTCACTGACCGACTGGGACGAACGCAAGGGCACGGAAAATTCGGCCGAGGCCATCACGCGCCGTGCGACTGCCGCGATCAGCGGCGGCTATCGCGATCTGGAATTCTATGCGCTGCAACCGCCCACTGTACGCGGCCTTGGTCAGGCCACCGGCTTTACCGCCGAGGTGCTGAACAGCGGCGGCATGGATGCCGAAGCCTTTGCCAAGCTGCGTGACGAAATTCTGGCCGAGGCGCGCACGCTGCCCCAGCTTTCGAACGTTCGCCTGACCGGGCTGCCCGATCAGCCGACGCTGAAGATCACCACCGACACGGCCAAGCTGACCGCGCTGGGTGTCGCGCCTTCGGATGTAAACACCACGCTGGCCGCCGCCTGGGGCGGGCGCTATGTCAATGACTTCGTAGATCGCGGGCGTGTGAAGCGCGTTTATGTAATGGGCGATGCCCAGTTCCGCTCGCGCCCCGAGGATCTGTCGCAATGGCAGGTGCGCAACAGCAGCGGCAAGATGGTCCCCTTCTCGGCCTTTGCCAGCTTTACGTGGAGCAAGGCGCCCAATGCGACCTACCGCTTCTCGGGCACGCCCAATTTCGAAGTTTCGGGCCAGTCCTCGCAGAGCTATTCCTCGGGCGATGCGATGAATGCGTTCGAGGCTTTGGTCGCGCAATATCCTGATGTATCGATCGCATGGTCGGGCGCCTCCTATCAGGAACGCCTGTCCTCGGGTCAGGCGCCGCTGCTCTATTCGGTGTCGCTGATCGTGGTGTTCCTGTGCCTTGCCGCGCTGTATGAAAGCTGGAGCATTCCCTTTGCCGTGCTGCTGGTCATTCCGGTGGGTCTGGTGGGGGCGGTTGCTCTGGTCACCCTGCGCGGGCTTCAGAACGACGTCTATCTCCAGATTGGCCTGACGACGACGATGGGTCTTGCGGCTAAGAACGCGATCCTGATGATCGAATTTGCCGAACAGGGCGAAAAGGCGGGCAAGGACCCTATCACGGCGGTGCTGGATGCGGCGCGGATGCGTTTGCGCCCCATTCTGATGACGTCCTGCGCGTTCATCTTCGGCGTGCTGCCGCTGGCCATTGCTACGGGTGCGGGCGCCAATGCGCGCATCGCCATCGGCACTTCGGTGATCGGCGGGATGCTGACCGCCACGGGTCTGGCGATCTTCTTCATTCCGCTCTTCTTCGTGCTGGTGCGCGGCGGTTTCCGTCAGTTCCGCCGCAAGAAAGCGGACGATCAGGGAGCGGTGGCATGAAGAACCTCTCCCTGATTGCGGCTCTCGCTCTGGTGGTCGTCCCGGCAGGACTCGAAGCCCGCCCGCGCGCGGATCAGCCCGCCGATCCCGCGCCCTTGCCGATCCCCGCCGCCTGGCCCAAGGGCGAGGCCTATGTCCTGCCCGGCGATGCGGCGCTGCCGTCCTATTCCTATGCGCAGGTCCTGGCCGATCCGCGTCTGGTCAAGGTGATCGAACTGGCGCTGACCAGGAATCAGGATCTGGCCGTCGCGCTCGCCAATATCGAGACGGCGCGAAACCAATATCTGGTGCAGCGCGGCGCGCTCTTTCCCGAAATCGACGCCAATGGCGGTTTCACCCATGCGGGCGGCGATGGCAACCGCGTGACGGGCGCGACCACCAAGGGCGATTCGGCCAGCGCGACCGGCACTCTGGCCAGCTATGAGGTCGATCTGTTCGGGCGCGTGCGCGGCCTGACGGCGGCGGCCAAGGCGACCTATCTGGCCAGCGAGGCCGGATCGCGCGCCACGCGGCTGACGCTGATCGCCAATGTGGCCAATGGCTGGCTGACCTATGCGGCGGATCGCAGCCTGCTGAAACTGGCGCAGGATACGACGGCCAGCGCGGAAAAGAGCGTGGCGCTGACCCGGCGGCGCGTCGAAGGCGGGATCGGCCTGCTGGCCGATCAGCGCAAGGCCGAACTGACCCTGCGCACGGCGCAGGCCGATGTCGCGGCCCAGACCAATGCGGTGGCGCAGGACCTTAACAGCCTGCGCCTGCTGGTGGGTGATGAGGTGCCGGGCGATCTGTTGCCCGCTTCGATTGATGATGCGGCCTCACATCTGGCGCCGGTGGCGGCAGGGCTCGATTCCTCGATCCTGCTGCGCCGCCCCGATGTGGCGCAGGCGGAATTTTCGCTGCGTTCGGCCTATGCCAATGTCGATGCCGCGCGCGCGGCGCTCTATCCCAAAATCACGTTGACGGGCGTTGCGGGGGTGGCGACCACTGCGCTTTCCAGCTTGTTTTCGCCCACGAATTTCGCATGGGGTCTTACCTCGGCGGCCTCGTGGCCGATCTTCAAGGGCGGCGCGGCCAAAGCATCCTATCGCGTCAGTCAGGCCCAGCGCGATGCGGCGCTCGCCACCTATCGCAAGACGGTGCAGACCGCGTTTCAGGATGTGGCCAATGTTCTGGCCCGCCGCGGCACGATCGAGGCGCAGGTGGAGGCCGTGCGTGCCGGGCGCGATGCGGCGTCCGACAATTACCGTCTGGTCAACCGCCGCTATGAAGGCGGGATCGGCACCTGGCTCGATGCGCTGACCGCGCAGCAGGCGCTCTATTCGGCTGAAAAGACGCTGGTGTCGGCTCAGTATACGCGGGCCAGCAATCTGGTCGGCCTCTATCGCGCGCTGGGCGGCGACCGCGCGGCCATTGCACCGCGTTAAAGGGGCAGTGCGGGCTTTTTGACGTCAAAAGGCCCGCGCCCCCTTGGCTTTTGCGCCATTGCGCGCCATAGGCGGGGCCGATTCTACCATGATGCATCATCGGTGCATCGCACCCGATCGGGTGCCATAACAGAAAGGCCGCCCAGCGATGAAAGTGCGCGTTTACGTCAGCCTCAAGAACGGGGTGCTCGATCCGCAGGGCCGCGCGATCCACCATGCCATCGAAGGCCTTGGCTTTTCGGGCGTTTCCGACGTCCGCGCCGGTCGCCTGATCGAGCTGGAAGTGGACGAGACGGTCAGCGATGCAGCGCTTGAAGAGATGGCGCAGAAGCTGCTCGCCAATCTGGTGATCGAGAACTACCGCATCGAGAGGGTGTAAGCCATGCGTTCGGCAGTCATCACCTTTCCCGGATCGAATTGCGACCGCGACATGGCCGTGGCCGTTGAGCAGGTCTGCGGCGGCGAGGTTCACCGCGTCTGGCATGGCGACGCCGCCCTGCCCGAAGGGCTGGACTTCATCGCACTGCCCGGCGGTTTCTCCTATGGCGACTATCTGCGCAGCGGCGCGATGGCGGCTCGCAGCCCGATCATGCGTGCCGTGATCGAGGCGGCCAATCGCGGCGTCAAGGTGCTGGGCGTTTGCAACGGCTTTCAGGTGCTGACCGAGGCGGGCCTGCTGCCCGGCGCGCTGATGCGCAATGCCGGTATCCGCTTTGTCTGCCGCGAAGTGAAGCTGACGGTGGACAACAACACCAGCGCCTTCACGCATCGCTATCTCAAGGGTCAGACGATCACCATCCCCGTGGCGCATCACGACGGCAATTTCTTTGCCGACGATGCCACGCTTGACCGCATCGAGGGCGAAGGCCGCGTGGCTTTCCGCTATGCCGAGGACGTCAATGGTTCGGCCCGCAACATCGCGGGCGTGCTGAACGAAGGCGGCAATGTGCTGGGCATGATGCCCCACCCGGAACGCTTCATCGAGGCGGCGCAGGGCGGCACCGATGGCCGCGCGCTGTTCGAAGGCGTGACCAAGGCGCTGCTGAGCGCCTGATCGCTTCAGACGATGGGATCAGAAAGGCGGGTTGACCAGACGGTCAGCCCGCCTTTTCCTGTTGCGCCACCGGCATTGAGCGGGTGCCGAACAGATCGCGCACTTCCTCCACCCCGCGCGCCTCGCCATAGGCCAGCCCCTGAAGGCGGCGGCAACCCAGTTTGCAGGCGATTTCCAGCTCTTGCGGGGTTTCCACACCTTTGGCGATGGTGATCATTTCCAGACTGTCGGCAATCGCCACGGCGGCGCGGATCATCGCCACGCTTTCCGCATTGCCCGAAGCCGCGCCTTTCATCAGCGCCCGGTCCAGCTTGATAGCGTCGAACCGCATCTCGCACAGGATCGCGACCGAGGCTTGCCCCGCACCGAAATCATCAAGGATCACCGAGCAACCCAGCGCCGTCAGCCGCTCTATCGTGGCGCGCGCCAGCGCAGGGTCGCGCTGGAACAGGCTCTCGGTCACCTCGATTTCCAGCCGCTGCGGCGCCAGATTGCTGACCGCCAGCGCGGTGACGACATGATCGATGAAGGCCGGATCCAGCGCCTGCTTGTCCGAAACATTGACCGAAACACGCAGATTGCCGGGCCATTGCGCCACCTGATGGCAGGCTTCTTTCAGCACCCATGCGCCGATCGGCAGGCTCAGGCGCGTGTCCTCGGCCAGCGACAGGAAGCGGTCGGGCGAAACCCGGCCCAATTCGGGGCTGTTCCAGCGCAGCAAGGCTTCAAAACCCACCAGCCGTTCGCTGGGCGCATCGACGACGGGCTGATAGAACATCTCGAATTCCTGCCGCTCGACCGCCGCGCGCAGGGCCTCTTCCAGCCAGGCGCGCGCCTCAGCCTCGGCGCGCAGCGCTTCGTCAAAGGCAGAATGCATGCCGCGCCCGTTGCGCTTGGCGCGATAGAGCGCGAAATCGGCATTGCGCATCAGGGCCGGTACGCTGCCTCCATCGACAGGGCCAAAGGCCGAGCCGACCGAGGCGCCGATGGTCAGTTCATGACCATCGACGAAATAGGGCTGCGAGAGGTCGGCAATGATCGCCTGGGCCAAACGGGCCACGAGCGTGCGCTCATTCGCCTGACGCAGCACCACGCAAAATTCATCACCGCCCAGCCGCCCGCACAGCGAATTGGGTGTCATCAGCACGCGCAAACGTTCGGCCACCTGGCTCAGCAACTGATCGCCCACAGGATGGCCCAGCGTGTCATTGACCGCCTTGAACCGGTCGAGATCGATCATCATGAAGGCGCATTGCCCATCGCCCTCACGCGCGGCGACCAGCGCATTTTCCAGCGCATCAATCACCATCATGCGGTTGGGCAGCCCGGTCAGCGTGTCATAGCGCGCCAGATAGGCAATCTTTTCACTGGTTTCCTGCTGCTCGGTCACATCCGATGCCACGCCGCGAAAGCCCATGAAGGCCCCCACCTCATCGAACCGCGGCGCGCCCGAGAGCGACCAGTAGCGCCGCGTGCCCTGCACCATCACGCGCACCACGAGGTTCGAGAAACTCTCGCGCGCCTTGAACTTTTCTTCCAGTTCCTTAAGTCCTGGCACCGTCCCGCGCTCAATCCCACGCCCCTCGCCCGAGCGCGGATCGCCGCCCGGCCCCAGCAACAGCGCGAGAAAACCCGCGCCCTCGATCTCGCTGGGGGCCATGCCCATGGCTTCGGCAAAACGTTCCGACACCGCGCGCACCCGGCGCTGGGCGTCGGTCTGCCACAGCCAGTCGGCCTCATCCTCATCAAATTCGCGCAGCAGCAGGCTCACCACCTCGTTGCGTTCGGCCATGCCCGCCACCGCAAGGCGCGAGGCAAGGAAATGACGCGAGGCCTCGATCGTGCCCAGCGCGATACTGGCCACAAACAGCGCCGCGACCCCAGCCATGCCCGGCTGAAGCAGCGTGAAAAAGCCCACCACCGAGCCGCAGCCGACAATCGTGGAAAACAGCAGCGTGGACAAAGGTACCGTGGGCACGATCACCGCCGAAACGGTCATCAGCATTGCCAGCACGGTCCAGAATTCATAGCGCAGATGCACCGGCGCCTGAGGCAGGAAAAACAGCAAAGGCGAGGCCCAGACCAGCGCATTGATGATCGTGCCAAGCGCCTGACGGCGGAATTCATTGCTGGACATGCCGCGGCGGTCGGCGTCGCTCAATTGCCCTTCGTTGCGCACACTATAGGTTAACGAGGCGCATAAAGCGCCCAGCCAACCCCCGATCATCGGATGGCTGACAAAGGGGGCAAACAGCAGTACCGAGACGATTGCGGCCAGCGCCTGCGCCCAAATCCGCGCGCGCGCCACCAGCGCAAGTTGCGAATATTGCAGGCCGCGCAGCCGCGCCCATTCATCCGTGCCTTGGCCAGAAAGGCCCAGCACCGACCAGATGCTCAATTCGCCAATCGCGGGGGAGGAAATCGCGTGAGTCATTGCAGAGTAACCTACGCTGCAATGCCTATCACCATGTGTAATGGATTTGGTAAACGACCAATCAACCCTTTGCCGTTTTAAAGTCAAAAAGGGGGCGGGAACAAACAGATACTCTGCCGTCCCCGCCCCCGCAATTCCGTCAATTATTCCACCGTCACCGACTTTGCCAGATTGCGCGGCTGGTCAACATCGGTACCCTTAACGCAGGCCACATGATAGGCCAGCAACTGCACCGGCACGGCGTAGACCAGGGGCGCGATCAGCGGGTGGACCTGCGGCATTTCGATGGTAGCCATACAGCCCTCACCCGCCTCGGCCAGACCTTCGGCATCCGAAATCAGCACGATCTTGCCGCCGCGCGCGCGCACTTCCTGCATGTTTGAAACGGTCTTTTCAAACAGCGGGCCCGATGGCGCGATCACGATCACCGGCACATGCTCGTCGATGAGGGCAATCGGCCCATGCTTCATCTCACCCGAAGCATAACCTTCGGCGTGGATATAACTGATTTCTTTCAGCTTAAGCGCGCCTTCCAGCGCCAGCGGATAATCCTGACCACGGCCCAGATAGAGCACATCGCGCGCCGGTGCGATCAGATGGGCCATGGCCGCAATCGCATCGTCATAGGCCAGCGCGGCATTGAGCGCCGAGGGCGTCTCGATCAGATTGCGCACAACTTCGCGCTCTTCATCGCGCGTCATGCGCCCGCGCTTGACCGCCAGATGCGCGGCCAGAGCCGCCAGCACGGCGAGCTGACAGGTGAACGCCTTGGTCGAGGCCACGCCGATTTCCGGCCCGGCATGGGTGGGCAGCAAGAGATCGGCCTCACGCGCCATGGACGAGGTGGGAACATTCACCACCACCGCGATGGTCTGCCCATTGGCCTTGCAATGGCGCAGAGCAGCCAGCGTATCGGCCGTCTCGCCCGACTGGCTGATGAAGATCGCCAGACCGCCCGGCTCCAGCACGGGATCGCGATAGCGGAATTCGGACGCCACATCGATGTCCACCGGCAGGCGCGCGAAATGCTCAAACCAATATTTGGCCACGAGGCCCGCGTAATACGAGGTGCCGCAGGCCACGATGGTCACGCGCTTGATCGCCGACAGATCAAAGTCGATCTGGGGCAGCGCCACGCTTTCATCATCGCGGCGGACATAGCTTTGCAGCGTCTGGGCTACGACCGTCGGCTGGTCGTAGATTTCCTTCTGCATGAAATGGCGGAAATTACCCTTTTCCACCGCCGCCGCCGAAGCGCCCGAGGCCACAATCGCGTGGGTGACCGGATTGTTGTCCTTGTCGTAAATCTCCACCCCTTCGCGGCGGATGACGACCCAGTCGCCTTCCTCGAGATAGGTGATGCGCTGTGTCAAAGGCGCCAGAGCCAGCGCGTCTGAACCGAGGAAAGTCTCACCCTCGCCATAGCCCAGCACCAAAGGCGAACCCAGACGGGCGCCGATCAGCATGTCGGGATGTTCGCGGAAGGCAATCGCCAGCGCAAAGGCCCCGCGCAATTGCGGCAGCGCAGCCTTGACCGCATCGACCGGAGACAGTCCGCCCTCGACCAGATCCGACACCAGATGGGCCACCACCTCGGTATCGGTTTCCGATTCAAACACGCGGCCCTTGGCCTGCAATGCCTCACGCAGAGGGCGGAAGTTCTCGATGATGCCGTTATGCACCAGCGCCAGCTTTTCCGTGGCATGGGGGTGGGCATTGGCGGCCGTGGGCGCGCCATGCGTGGCCCAGCGGGTGTGGGCGATGCCCACATTGCCCGGCGCGGGATTGACCGCCAGTTCCTTGACCAGATTGAGCAATTTGCCCGGTGCGCGGCGGCGGATCAATTCGCCGTCATACACGGTGCAGACGCCCGCCGAGTCATAGCCGCGATATTCCATCCGGCGCAGACCATCGACCAGACGATCCGCCACCTCTTCCTTGCCGACAATGCCGATAATCCCGCACATATGTTCAGCCGCCCCTTTATCCATCCGTGGCCGGACCATGCCCGGCCATTCCTTGCCGCCCCTATAGGGGGCAAACGCTTTCTGTCCGATTAAGCGGGTTTAGCCCTGCTTTTCGGCCTTTTTCTTCTTCATCGCGTCGTGAAAACGATCGGCCCAGCCGGGCTTGACCATCTGTTCGGCACGCACCAGCCGCAATTCACCATCGCCCACATCGCGCGTGACCGCGCTGCCTGCGGCCACAATGGCGTCCTTGCCGATACGCACCGGGGCGATCAGCGCGCTGTTCGAACCGATGAAGGCGCGCTCGCCGATCACGGTCTTGTATTTGAAATAGCCGTCATAATTGCAGGTGATAGTACCCGCGCCCAGATTGGCGCCCGCCCCGACTTCGGCGTCCCCGACATAGGAGAGGTGGTTGACCTTGGCGCCCTCGCCGATGGCCGCCTTCTTAATTTCGACGAAGTTCCCGATCTTGGCCTTGGCCCGGATATCCGCACCGGGGCGCAGACGGGCATAGGGGCCCAGCTCAGCTTTACTGGCCACGGTCGCGCCTTCCAGATGGCTGAAGGCATGGATCGTGACGTGATCGGCCACGGTCACGCCGGGGCCAAACACGACGTTGGGTTCGATCAGCACATCGCGGCCGATCTGCGTATCCCAACTGAACCACACGGTTTCGGGCGCGATCAACGTGGCGCCATCGGCCATGGCCTGTGCGCGGCGGCGATCCTGCCAGCGGCGCTCGGCATCGGCCAGTTCAGCGCGGCTGTTGATCCCGGCCACCTCGTCGGGGTCGGCGGTCACCACCACAGCGGCGCGATCGCCATCGGCCAGCGCGATATTGACGATATCGGGCAGGTAATACTCGCCCTGCGCATTGTTGTTGTCCACCCGCGCCAGCAGCGCGAAAAGATCGCCCGAACGCGCCGCCAGCAGGCCCGAATTGCACAATTTCGTCGCGCGCTCGACCTCGGTGGCGTCCTTGAATTCCACCATCTTCACAATGGCATCGCCATCGGCAATAACCCGCCCATAGGCCAGCGCATCATCAGGCGCAAAGCCCAGAACGACCACCTTGGGCGCATCATCGGCATGAAGCCGCTCGATCATCGAGCGCATCGTCTCGGCCGTGACAAAAGGCACATCGCCATAGAGCACCAGCACATCACCATCGAAATCGGCCAGCGCATCCTGCGCCATCTGCACCGCATGGGCGGTACCATGCTGGGGGTCCTGCACCGCGATGGCCGCCCGCGCGCCCAGCGCCTTTTCCAACTGATCGCGGCCATGGCCCGCCACCACCACCTGACGCGCAGGCGCCAGATCCGCCGCGCTCGAAAGCAGATGCTCAAGCATCGGCCTTCCGGCAATCGGGTGCAACACCTTGTGGGTGTCGCTTTTCATGCGGGTCCCCTTGCCCGCGGCAAGGACGATGACGGCGAGCGGTGTCGGAATATTTGTCATATCGCCCCCATGCCAGCAAATCCTTGCAGATTCCATACGGACGCGGCATCGGCATCAGTCATGCACAATTTTCCTTTCGATATCGTCGGATTCGACCTCGACGGCACGCTGATCGACAGCAAGCTCGACCTTGGCGTGGCGCTCAACCATGCGCTCGAACAAGGCGGCTTTGCGACGGTTCCGCTCGACATGATTCCGCGCCTTGTGGGCGGGGGCACGCGGGTGCTGATGGAGCGCGCGCTGGCGGTTCAGGGGGCGACGCTGGATGATGACGGGCTGACCGCCATGGCCGCCGAACTGGTGCGTTATTACGAGGCAAATATCGCGGTCCATTCGCGCCTGTTTCCGGGCGGGGCGGAGATGCTCGACGATCTGGCCGGGCGCGGGGTCAGGCTGGCCGTGGTGACCAACAAGATGGAGCGCCTGGCGCGCAAATTGTTTGGCGAACTTGGACTGACGGACCGGTTTTATACGATCATCGGGGGCGATACGCTGGGTCCGGGGCGGCAAAAGCCGCTGCCCGATCTGCTTCATCTGATGGTCGAGCGTTCGGGGATGTCTTCCCCGCGCACCGCCTATATCGGCGACACCCATTTTGACACTGGCGCGGCGCAGGCGGCGGGCATCCCATGCGTGGTGTGCAGCTTTGGCTTCAATCAGGGCCAGACGGGGCAGTTGGGAGCCGATGCGGTGATCGACCATTTCGACGCGCTGGTGCCGACGCTGGAAAGCCTCTAACCCTCGACAGCCTTGAGCAACCGGCGCTCGATGATGCTGAGCACCCCGGCCAGTTCGTGGCCGCGCTTCAAGACTTGCCCGGCCTCGCCGTAAAGCGCCCACATACCTTGCTTGCCGCGCAGTGAGGGGCGCTTTTCGATCCGCGCCTGCGGCCTTTCGGCGCTGCGTTTAAAGGCAGAGAAACTGGCGGCTTCCTTGCCGAAATCCATCGCATAATCGCGCCATTGGCCCGCCGCGACCATCCGACCATAAAGGTCGAGGATGCGCATCAGTTCGGCCCGGTCAAAGGCGACCTGCAAAACCGGGCGGGGAAAGGCAACGACTGTAGGCGGCTTCTCCGGCTCCATCGCGCCGGATTACCCCTTGGTCCCATCGTGGCGCTGATCGGCGGCCAGCAGATCGGCCACCTGCGCGCGCAGATCGGCGATTTCGGCCTCAAGCTTGCAGATACGCCCGACCGCCGGTTCGGCATCCGCGCAAGGCTCCTTGCAGGGCGTGCCATAGGGGATGAAATCCTTGGCCCATGTCTCGGCGGCCACCAGCGTGCTGCGCGCCTTGACGCCCACCATGGTCGCGCCCTCAGGCACATCCTCGGTCACGACCGCATTGGCGCCGACGCGGGCGCGGCGACCAATCGTGATCGGCCCCAGAATCTGCGCGCCCGAACCGATGATGCTGTCATCCGAAAGCGTGGGGTGGCGCTTGCCGCCGATGCCATTGGCCGGGTTGGTCCCGCCCAGCGTCACGCATTGATAAATCGTGACATTATCGCCGATTTCCGCCGTTTCGCCGATCACGGTAAAACCATGGTCAATGAACAGATGCCGCCCGATGGTCGCACCGGGATGGATGTCGATGGCGGTGAAAAACCGTGCCAGATGGTTGACCGCGCGGGCCAGAAAGAACAGCCGCGCCCGAAACAGGCGATGCGCCACGCGATGGAAACCCACCGCCCACAGGCCCGGATAGAGCAGCACTTCCCAACGCGAACGCGGCGCAGGGTCACGCGCGACAATCGAGTCCAGATAGGCGATCAGACCTGAAATCATCCCTCAAAATCCCTCTGCGCGCCGTGGGCGTCCCACATCCGCCTTATGCTATGCCTTACAACATACGCGGTTCGGCGGACCCATTCAACTCCTCCAGCGCGTCACGCAGGATCGCCTGTCCCGGCGGCGCCTTGCGCTCCAGAGACAGCCGGTCAATCGTCGCCACCAGACGTTCAGCCGCGATATGGGTACGCTCGCACCGGCTTGCAAGATAGCGCGCGTGATCGTCGGTCAAAGGCAGCAGGCGCGTTTCGGCATGGGCCGCGATCAGATCGGCCATCATTTCGTCGTCGGGCGCATCAATATCCAGCCAGAGCGCCGCCCCCATGCGCGAGCCAAGGTCGGGCAGCGTAATCTTCCACCCGCCCTCGCGCGCGGTGGTGGTCAACAGCAGAGGCGTCTTTTCCTCCTGCGCGCGGTTCCAGCGGTGAAACACGGCCGTTTCGTCCATCGTGTCGGCATCGTCCAACGCGACGCCGCCGCTCTCGGCAAACCATGCCGCCAGCAGGCTCTTGCCCGAACGCGGCGGGCCGGACAGAATCGCGGTGCGAAACGGCCAACTGTCCGGCGCGGAAAGCGCGGCAATCGCCGAAGCATTGCCCTCACCTACGACAATGCGCGCGGCGCTGGGCGACTGATCGGGGGCCAGCGGCAGCGCGAACTGACTGGAAACGGGTTTTTTCATCATTTTGCTCATAAATCTCTATCGGCGGATGCGCAGCGCGGCCCCTGCCACGCTGACCTGCCACCCTGCCTTGCGTAAAGCCGCCGCCAGAGCGTCGGCATTGCCGTTGAACTGCGCGCGCATCACCGAAGTTCCGCCAATCGCGATCGAAGTGGTGGCCGCATTGTCCACCCCCGCCACGCCGCGCACCGCGGCCAGCGCCTGATCCACCGCGCGCGCATCGGGCGAGGCGAATTGAATGGTCAGCGCCGCCGCGCCCGGCTTGGGCTGGGGCGCGACAGGCGCGGCGGCGACCGCCTCGGCGGCGGCGGCTTCGTCTGCGGCATGTTCGGCGGCGGCCTGCGCGGCGGCGGCGGCCTCTGCGGCGCGGCCTGCGGCGATCAACGAGGCCAGTCCCGGATCCATCGTGGGATGATCGACCGACAGCGTGGGATCAGGCCGCAACAGCCCGCGTGACAGCGCATCGGTGTAAATCTGGTCCATCCGCGCCAGCGCCTGCGCCAGCATCGCGGGCACCGCGCCATCATCCGAAGCGGTCAGTTCAAACGAGCCCAGCGCGATATTGTCCGGGCCATAGCGCGCGGTAAAAAAGCCCTTCACCGGACCGCCGGGCCATTGCCGCTCCAGCCGCGCCGCCGGGATCAGCACATCAGACGCGCCAAACTGATCCAGCACCCCGCGCCACCACACACGGCTGCGCCGTCCGGGCTGGCCCGCGTTGATGATCAGCGAATCGGCGCCGCCGCCATTGGCGCGCACATAATCAATCGCGCTGGCCCCGGTGCGATATTCGGCCCAGACCTTTTGCCAGGGGCTGCGCACCTCAAACACCTGCGACACCCCGCCCGAGGTCAGCATGGGAATCACCAGCATCGGCGCCGAACGCACCGCCACCCCGCCATTGCCCGCGCCATATTGACCGGCCCGGCCGCGATCAAACGCGATCACCAGCTTGGCGCGATAGCGATGCGGGCCGATTTCCTCGCGGTCCACCACCACGCCCGCCACGATGCTTTCGATCGTCCCCACGTCCAGCGCCGGGCCATGGGCGGCTTCCCACGCTTTCTTATAGGCTTCGCGCCAACCATTGAGCTTGGCGTCCTGCGCGTTCTTGCCGGTGGCGTCGACCTCGATATTGCCGATTTCAATATCGTTGCTGGCCACCACCGGGGCGATGCCGCGCTCGCCCTCGATTTGCGCGAGCAGGCGATCGGGGCCGACAAAAGCCACCCCGCCCGCCAGCAACAGGCCCGCCGCCAGCGCGCCGCGCGCGGCAAAACCACGAGGGAGAAGCGCGATTCTGCCACGCCGTGCGATAAGATTTGCCGGTTTTGTCATGTTCAGGGCCCGCTATTGCCCAATCGGGCATGGAAATCCAAGCAGGAAAGCGCTAGGCGGCCCCCAAACGTGATTTCTTCGCAAGCGAGCAAGGCCCCATGACCGACACCACAGCCTCTGGCCCCACCAATTACACTTATGAGGACGCAGGCGTCTCGATTGCCGCCGGCAATGCCTTGGTGAAGGCCATCGGCCCGCTGGCCAAATCGACCCGCCGCCCCGGCGCAGACGCCGATCTGGGTGGTTTTGGCGGCTTTTTCGACCTGAAGGCGGCCGGTTACAAGGACCCGCTGCTGGTGGCGGGCAATGACGGCGTGGGCACCAAGGTCAAGCTGGCCATCGACCATGACCGCCATGACAAGATCGGCATCGACCTTGTGGCCATGTGCGTCAACGACCTGATCGTTCAGGGCGCCGAGCCGCTGTTCTTTCTTGACTATTTCGCCACGGGCAAGCTGGAAAACGGCGTGGCGGAGCGCGTGATCGCCGGTATCGCGGAGGGCTGCCGCATCGCGGGCTGCGCGCTGATCGGGGGCGAGACGGCCGAAATGCCGGGCATGTATGCCGCCGGCGATTATGACCTTGCCGGTTTCTGTGTCGGCGCGGTGGAGCGCGGCGAGCAGCTGACGGGCGACCGGGTTGCGGCGGGCGATGTGCTGCTGGGTCTGGCCTCGTCGGGGGTGCATTCCAATGGCTATTCGCTGGTGCGCCGTCTGGCCGCCGACAAGGGCTGGAAGCTGGACCGCCCCGCCCTGTTCGACAATGAAAAGCTGCTGATCGACTATCTGATCGAGCCGACTCGCATTTATGTGAAGACGCTGCTGCCCTTCATCCGTTCCGGCCGGATCAACGCGCTGGCGCATATCACCGGCGGCGGTCTGCTTGAAAACGTCCCCCGCGTGCTGCCCGAGGGGCTCCATGCCTTTATCAGCGCTGATGCCTGGGAACAGAGCCGCCTGATGGCTTTCCTGCAGGCGCAGGGCAATATCGAGCCGGGCGAAATGGCACGTACCTTCAACTGCGGCATCGGCATGGTGCTGGCGGTCAAGCCCGAGGAAGCCGAAGCGCTAGCTGCGGATCTGGCCGCTGCGGGCGAGACAGTGTTCCGCATCGGCGAAATCCGCCAAGGCGCGCGCGGCTGCACCGTTTCGGGCAGCGCCGAGGCGTGGAGCGCACGGCAGGCATGGGAAGCCACCCATAATGCATAAAGCAAAGGTCGCCGTCCTGATTTCGGGCGGGGGTACGAATATGGCCGCGCTGCTCTATGCGAGCCGCGCGCCGGAATGCCCCTTCGAAATCGTGCTGGTGGCCAGCAACAATCCTGAGGCGGGCGGCCTGAAACTGGCCGCCGCCGAGGGCGTGCCCACCTTTGCCCTGCCCCACAAGGGCATGGCACGGGCCGATCATGACATGGCGATGGACGCGGCGATCCGGGCATCGGGTGCGGAATATGTCGCGCTGGCCGGTTATATGCGCATCCTGACGGCGGAATTCGTTTCCGGTTGGGCGGGGCGGATGGTCAATATCCATCCCTCGCTGCTGCCCAAATACAAGGGGCTGCACACCCATGAGCGCGCCATCGAGGCGGGCGACAGCCATGGCGGCGTGACCGTCCATCTGGTCACGCCCGAGTTGGATGACGGGCCGATTCTGGGCCAGACGCCGGTGGCGATCATCCCCGGCGATACGGCCGAGAGCCTCGCCGGGCGCGTGCTGTTTGCCGAGCATCAGCTCTATGCCCGCTGTCTGGTCGAACTGGTGACGCGGCCCTATCGCGCCGACTGGCTGCTGGCGCGGGTGTCGGAACTGGCCGCCGCCCTGCCCGAAGTCGAGGCACGTGAAAGCCACGGTTCGCCCGCATGGTCGATCAAGGGCGGCAAATTTTTCGCCTATTTCAATGATCGCCACCATGGTGAGCAGCATATCGCGCTGCTGGTGAAAACCAGTGGGCAGGATGAAATGAACGCCCTGATCGACGCCGATCCCGAGGTATGGTTCCGGCCTGCCTATTACGGGGCTTCGGGCTGGGCGGGCTTGATCCTCAACCGAGCGGATGTGGATTGGGATCAGGTCTCCGATTGGCTGGCGCGGAGCTGGCGCTCGGTCGCGCCCAAGCGGTTGACGCGGTTGATGGATGTGGCGGATCAGTTTTAAGGTTTAAGGGCCTCCGGCGGGCAAAGGGTCTCGACCCTTTGCAATCCCATGAATGGGGTTGCACCAAATTTTCCCGGAAAAGCGCTGTTCCGCGAAGCGGTATAAAAGCCTGCGGCGCTGCAAGGTCGCGCGACGATGATCCGAAGCGCAACAAAGACAGTA
This sequence comes from Novosphingobium sp. SG707, assembly GCF_012275515.1. Taxonomy (GTDB): domain Bacteria; phylum Pseudomonadota; class Alphaproteobacteria; order Sphingomonadales; family Sphingomonadaceae; genus Novosphingobium. Next base: position 197,685 of record NZ_JAAZQL010000006.1, on the reverse strand, counting down.
TCGGGATTGCAAAGGGACGAGTCCCTTTGCCCGCCGGAGGCATAAAACCCCCAACAAAAAGCCACCGGAAGGATCATCCCCTCCGGCGGCTTTTTCATGCCATCAAAGCGTCAGGAATTAACCGACGATTTCTTCCGGCTTGAAGAAATAGGCGATTTCGATCGCGGCGTTTTCTTCCGAATCCGAACCATGGACCGAGTTGGCTTCGATCGATTCGGCCAGTTCCTTGCGGATGGTGCCGGCGTCGGCGTTGGCGGGGTTGGTGGCGCCCATGATGTCGCGGTTGCGCTTCACAGCGTCTTCGCCTTCCAGAACCTGAACCACGACCGGGCCCGAGATCATGAACGAAACCAGGTCGTTGAAGAAAGGACGCTCGGCGTGAACGGCATAGAAGCCTTCGGCCTGTTCCTTGGTCATCTGGATGCGCTTGCTGGCGACGACGCGCAGGCCGGCTTCTTCCAGCATCTTGGTGACGGCGCCGGTCAGGTTGCGGCGGGTGGCGTCGGGCTTGATGATCGAGAAGGTGCGGGTAAGCGCCATGTCGTAGGTTCCTTGCGTTGGATGGGCCTTGACGGCCCTGTTGCGCGGCGCCCTAGCCTTTCGCGCTCTCTCCTGCAAGGGTGACCATTATCCCGCTTGCGTCCATTTCCGGCCTTCCCGGCGATAGAAGCGACAGGCCCAGCCCTCACGCCCTTTGAGCAGACGCCATGTCTCACGTGCGGCGGCACGCTCGGCCTCGCCAAAAACCAACAGGACGCGGTCGAAATCCCCTTCGCCCGGCTCGCGCCAGACGCCATCGGCCAGAGCAAGGAAGCGCGCGCCGTTGGCCGGGGCCACGTCCTGCGCGATCAGGATAGGCTGGCGCGCATCATGGTCGCCCCCGGCGATGCCATTGGCCAGAAAGCTGGTCGCCCCGGCGCTCCACAAGGCCTGCGAGATCCGCTCACGCGCGCGCGCCTCGCCCGCCACCACCAGCAGGCGGCCGCCCGTCTCCAGCACCTTGCCCGCCAGTGGGGCAAGGGCCAGTTCCGGGCCGCCGGATTCCAGCAGGTAGAAGTCGGCCTGCATTTATTCTGCTTCACGAACCAGCGCGTCGAGCAGGCGCACGCCAAAGCCGGTGGCGCCCTTGTCCCAGGTCGCGCCGGGCTTGTCGGTCCACACCGTGCCCGCGATGTCGAGATGCGCCCACGGGGTCTGCTTCCCGTCGGCGTCCTTTTCGATGTAGCGGGCGAGGAACTGCGCCGCCGTGATCGAGCCGCCGAAACGGCCGCCGACATTCTTCATGTCGGCAATCGGGCTGTCGATCATCTTGTCATAAACCGGGCCCATCGGCATCCGCCACAGCTTGTCGCCGGTGGCCGCACCCGCCTTGGTCAGATCGGCCGAAAGCGCATCATCATTCGAGAACAGCCCGGCATATTCATGCGCAAGGCTCATGATGATCGCGCCGGTCAGCGTGGCCAGATCAACGATCTTGGCAGGCTTGTACTCGCGCTGCACAAAGGTCAGCGCATCGCACAGCACCAGACGGCCCTCGGCATCGGTGTTGATGACCTCGATGGTCTGGCCCGACATGGACGTAACCACATCGCCGGGGCGCTGGGCATTGCCGTCGGGCATGTTTTCAACCAGGCCGAGAACGCCCACCACATTGGCCTTGGCCTTGCGCCGGGCCAGCGTCAGCATCGCGCCCGACACCGCGCCCGCACCGCCCATGTCCCACTTCATGTCCTCCATGCCTGCGCCGGGCTTGAGGCTGATGCCGCCGGTGTCAAAGGTCACGCCCTTGCCGACAAAGGCCAGCGGGGCCGCATCAGCCGCGCCGCCGCGCCATTCCAGCACCACCATCCGGGGCGGCCGCGCCGAACCCTGCGCCACGCCCAGCAGCGAGCCCATGCCCAGCGAGCGCATTTCCTTTTCGTCCAGCACGCGGATGTCCACGCCCGTCCCGGCGAAACGCTGGCGTATGCGTTCAACGAAGCTTTCCGGATACAGCACATTGGCCGGTTCGGTCACCAGTTCGCGGGTGAATTCGACGCCCTCGGCAATGGCGGTGGCGGCTTCCCACGCGGCCTGCGCGCCATCGGCGGCGTTCATCACCAGAATTTCCTCAAGGCTGGCCTTTTCCTCGTCCTTGAGCGTGGTGCGATAGCCATCCTGTTTCCACAGGCGCAAACGCAGCGCCAGCAGCACGCTGGCCAATTCATCCGCCGCCAGCCCCGCGCCGTCGAGCAACAGTTGCGTCGCGCCCGAGGTGCGATACTTGCCCGCCAGCGCCCCGCCCGCCTTTTCCAGCGAAGCGCGGCGGTCGGTATCGGAATCGCCCCCGCCGGTGCCCGCCAGCGCCAGGCGCCCGATCACCCCATCGACATCGGCAAAGCCTTCAAACACTTGTCCGGCCCGTCCCGCAAAGCGCGCGGCCTTGGCACCGGCCACGATCACGGCGGGCAAACCTTCTTCCCACCCATCGGCGGCCACGAAACGGGCGACCGGCGCAAGGACCGAAGCGGGCGGGCTGGCGAGGAATGTGACGATCATGGTAACTCCTTGCAGGCCGGACGAGCGGCCCGTTCAAAAGCATTGGGTCGGTATTGCGATGCGGTGGGTTGATGCCAATCTCATCGCCTTCATGGATTGCAGTTAGGCATCCCCTCTGCGATAGGCAAGCCATGCCTGCGTTGATTGGGCCTCATGCGCCCCTTGCCAAACCGAACCTTTCCATTGCCCTGCGCCGGATGGCGCCATGGGCGGCGCTTTGCGTCGCGCTGGCCGCCGATCCGACATGGGCGGCAACCATGCGCGAGGCCGGTGGGCCATCGGCGGGGGGGCTGGAAACCGGCGCCGAGGCGGGCGGCCCGGCCGCCGACCTGCCCCAGCGCACGCGCTATGACGAAAACAAGATCGATTTTGCCGCCGATCAGGTCGATTACGACGACACGAATGATGTCGTGATCGCCACGGGCAATGTCTTTTTGCGGCGCGGCGAACAGACCGTGCGCGCCAATACCGTCCGCTGGAATCGCAAGACCGGCCAGATCATGGCGCAGGGCCAGCTTCGCGTGGTCGATGCCAATGGCAACGAATTGCTCACCGACCAGATGGAGCTGAGCGAGGATTTGAGCGTTGGGCTGACGCATAATATGCTGATGCTGATGCGCGAGGGCGGGCGCCTGGCCGCCAATGAAGGGCGGCGCGACACCAACGGCCATTATGTCCTGACCCAGGCGGCCTATACCGGCTGCGACGTGGTGGACAGCAAGGGCTGCGAGAAAAAGCCGATCTGGAAGGTGACGGCGCGCCACGTCGAATATGATCCTGATAAAAAGATCGTGCGTTTCAAGGGCGCGCGCCTGTCGCTGTTCGGCGCCTCCATCGTACCTCTGCCCAGCCTTCAGGTGGCGACGGACGGACGGCCCCTGCCCGGTTTTCTGGTGCCCGATTTCCGCACATCGGCGGCCAACGGATTTGAATTTTCCAGCACCTATTACGCCCGCCTTGCCAATAACAAGGATCTGGCCATCACCGGCTATGCCTTTACCAAGGCCAAGCCTATGGCCAAGGTGCATTACCGCCAGTTGGGCGATACCGGCGCGTTTCAGATCACCGGCTATCTGACTCGCTCGGCCGCCACCGACGTTTCGGGCCTCAACACCCAGCAAAAGTGGCGCGGCTATTTCGACGCCAACGGCAAATATCAGCTCTCGCCCAACTGGAGCCTCGATTTTTCGGGCCGCTTTGCCTCCGACCGCACGTTCCTGCGCCGCTATTATATTTCCTCGGACGATACGCTGCGCTCGAACATCAATCTGGAGCGGATCGGCCAGACGTCCTATTTCTCGCTTTCGGGCTGGGCGTTCCAGACGCTGCGCGCCACGGGCACGCAGGGGCTGGTGCCGATTACCCTGCCGATGATCGACTATCGCCGGCGGTTTGACGAAAACCTGCTGGGCGGCAAGATCGAGGTGCGCGCCAACACGCTGGCCATCACCCGCAGCGCCGGGCAGGACATGCAGCGCGCCTTTGCCAGCGTGGAATGGAACCTGCGCAAGATGACGCCCATGGGGCAGATCATCACGCTGACCGCGCTGGGCCGGGGCGATGTCTATCATTCGACCGACAATCTGCTGACCAGCACCGCCATCTATCGCGGCACCGCCGGTTGGCAGGGACGCGCCACGGCCACGGCTGCGGCCGACATCACCTGGCCCTTTGTCGGCCCGCTGTTCGGCGGAACGCAGGTGCTGACCCCCCATGTGCAGTTCGTGGCCACATCGCCCACGCCCAACATGCGAATCCCCAACGAGGACGCGCGCGCCATCGAACTCGAAGACATCAATCTCTTCGCGCTCAACCGCTTTCCCGGCTATGACCGGATCGAGGACGGCAACCGCGTGACCTATGGCATGGAATGGCGGCTGGAGCGGCCCAACTGGCGCATCAACGCCAATGTCGGCCAATCCTATCGCCTGACCAGCCAGCCCACCCTGCTGCCTCAGGGCACGGGTCTGTCGGACCGCATGTCCGATATCGTCGGGCGCACCGAAATCCGCTATCGCGATTTCTTCAAGATCACCCACCGTTACCGGCTCGACCACGACAGCTTCGTGTTTCGCCGTAACGAAGTGGACGCGACCTTGGGCAGCGACACCACCTATCTCGAGGTCGGCTATGCGCGCCTGAACCGCAATATCACCACCAGTCAGGAAGATCTGGTCGACAGCAATGAATTGCGCACAGCGGGGCGAATCGCCTTTGCGAAATTCTGGTCCGTGTTCGGTTCGGGCGTGTTCGACCTTTCGGACAAGAGCCTGCTGGCCAACACCAGCACCGCCTCGTTCCAGCCCTTGCGCACAAGGCTGGGCGTTTCGTTCCAGACCGACTGCTTCCAGTTCGACCTGAACTGGCGGCGCGACTATGTGACCATCGGTGACGCCGTGCGCGGCAGCAGCTTTGAATTGCGCTTTTCGCTGCGCAATCTTGGTTTCCGGTAAACGGCCACAAGCATCTGTTGGCAGGGCCAGACAAAGACGCTATCGCCTGCGGCCATGGCGGGGCGGCATATCACGATATGCTCCCAAATCGCTGCTGGCTCAGCCGGGGTTAAGCCCGGAGGGTGCAGATGCACGGCGACAAGAACAGGATCGAGCGCAAGATTATGGTGGTGACGAAAAAGGCAGGATCTGGATCGGGTGCGGCGCGCGTAAGGGCGGTGGCCCGGATGGGCGCGCTCGCTGGCCTGTCTCTGGCGCTGGCCGCGCAAGGTTTCGCGCAAGCCCCCGTGCGCTCCAAAACGCCCAAGGCTCCTGCGGCAGCGCCCAAGGCCCCGGCCGCCAAGCCCGCCGAAGCGCCCACGGCCAGCGATCCTTTCGGCATCGGCCAGAATGTGACCATGTTGGGCAAGGACAACCCCAATCTGCGCCGCGCCACCGCCATCGTTAACGGCGATATCATCACCGGCACCGATGTGAACCAGCGTCTGGCGCTGATCCTGGCGGCCAATGGGGGCAAGGTCGCGCCTGAGGAAGTCGAGCGGCTTCGCGCGCAGGTTTTGCGCAACCTGATCGACGAAACGCTCCAGATTCAGGAATCGAAGAACGCCGACATCAAGATCGACGAGGGCGAGGTCGACGGCACCTATGCCCGCGTCGCTCAGGAAAACTTCAAGCAGGAACCGGCCGCGCTCGACGCCTATCTGGCCCGCATCGGCTCCTCGCCCAATTCGCTGAAGCGCCAGATCCGCGGCGAATTGGCATGGAACCGCGTGCTGCGCCGCAATGTCCAGCCTTTCGTCAATGTCAGCCAGCAGGAAGTCAAGGAACTGCTCGAGCGGATGAAGGCGTCGAAGGGCACCGAGGAATACCGTCTGGGCGAAATCTATCTGTCGGCCACGCCCGACAGCCGCGCCGTCGTGGCCGAAAATGCCCAGCGCATCATGAGCCAGTTGAAGGAAGGCGGCAGCTTTGCCGCCTATGCCCGCCAATATTCCGAAGCCTCGACCAAGGCGGTGGGCGGCGATCTGGGCTGGATCCGTCTGGCGCAATTGCCCACCGAACTGGCCGCCTCTGCGCGTGAGATGCAGACCGGCCAGCTCGTTGGCCCGATCGAAATGCGCGGCGGTTTCTCGATCCTTTATCTGATCGACAAGCGTCAGGTGCTGACCGCCGATCCGCGCGATGCGGTGCTTGCGCTCAAGCAGATCACGCTGGCCCTGCCCGCCAATATTGCCGAGGCCGAGGCCAACAAGAAGATCGACGAATTTTCCAACGCGATCAAATCGGCCAAGGGCTGCGGCGGCGTCGATGCGGTTGCCGGCAAGCTGGGCGCGCAGGTTGTCGCCAACGACCAGATCCGCGCGCGCGACCTGCCCGCCCCGCTTCAGCAGTCGCTGCTGGCGCTTTCGCTGGGCGAAACCACGCCGCCGTTTGGTTCGGTGCAGGAAGGCATTCGCATGCTGATGCTGTGCGGCCGCGACGATCCCAAGGCGGCCAGCGGCCCCTCGTTCGAGGAATTGATGTCGCAGATGGAAGAAGACCGCGTCAACAAGCGCGCGCAAATGTACATGCGCGACCTTCGCCGCGACGCGATCATCGAGTATAACTGAGATATCGGGTTTAACTGAGGATAAAGAGGTGGCCTATCCAATCCTTCCATTGGCTGTTTCGCTGGGCGATCCGGCCGGTGTAGGGCCGGAACTGATCGCGGCGGCGTGGTTTGCGCGTCGTGTCCACGCCCTGCCCGCCTTTTGCGCGGTGGGCGGCGCGGCCGTGCTGGCCGGTGCGGCGCGCGCGCGCGGGCTGGACATTCCGGTCGAGCGCGTCGCTTCGATGGAGGAGGCCGCGCTGGTCTATGATCGCGCGCTGCCCGTGATCGGCGATTTCGATGGCGAATATCGCCCCGGCGCGCCCGATCGCGACGGCGCGGCGCTGGCGCTGGAAAGCCTGACGCAGGCCACCGCTCTGGCCGTGTCGGGTCAGGCTGGCGCGCTGATGACCGGGCCGATCGCCAAATCGCGGCTGGCCGAGGTGGGTTTCGATTATCCCGGACAGACCGAATTTGTCGCCCATGCCGCAGGTGTTGAGGCCGAGGATGCGGTGATGATGCTGGCGGGTCCGAATTTGCGCACCGTGCCGCTGACGGTCCATGTCGCGCTCTCGGCGGTGCCGGGGTTGATTACGCAAGACCTGATCCTGCGCCGTGCGCGGGTGGTGGCGCGGGCGCTGGAGCGTGATTTCAGGCTGACCAACCCGCGCATCGCGATTGCCGCGCTCAACCCCCATGCCGGCGAAGATGGGCGCTTTGGCGACGAGGATCAGCGCATCGTGGCCCCGGCCATAGAGCAATTGCGCGCCGAGGGCATCAATGCCAGCGGGCCGCACGCCGCCGATGGCCTGTTTGCGGCGCGTGGGCGGGCCTCGTTTGACGTGGCCATCTGCATGTATCACGATCAGGCGCTGATCCCTTTGAAAGCGCTCGATTTTGACCATGGTGTCAATATCACGCTGGGCCTGCCGATCATCCGCTCCTCGCCCGATCACGGCACAGCCTTTCCCATCGCGGGCAAGGGGCAGGCCAATGTCGGCGCGACGGTCTCGGCGCTGCGCCTTGCCGCCGATTGCGCACGCAGCCGCGCCGCCCTATTGGCGGCCTGATGAGCGATTCCGATTTACCGCGTCCCGATTTGCCGCCCCTGCGCGAGGTCATCAATGCCCATGGCCTGTTTGCCAGCAAGGCGCTGGGCCAGAACTTCCTGTTTGACGAGCAATTGCTTTCGCGCATCGCGGCCATCCCCGGACGGCTGAAGGGCCAGAATGTGCTGGAGGTCGGCCCCGGCCCCGGCGGCCTGACGCGCGCCCTGCTGCGCGCGGGGGCCAAGGTCACGGCCATCGAAATGGACAAGCGCTGTATGACGCCGCTGGGCGAGTTGGCCGAGGCGTTTCCGGGGCAATTGACGGTGATTGAGGGCGATGCGCTCAAGATCGATCATGCCGCCCTGTTTGATGGCGAACCTTACGCGATCCTGGCCAACCTGCCCTATAATGTCGGCACGGCTTTGTTCACGGGCTGGTTGTCGGGAGAAATCTGGCCGCCGCGCTGGACTTCGCTGACGCTGATGTTCCAATTGGAAGTGGCCGAGCGGATCGTGGCGCCATCGGGCAGCGATGCTTTCGGGCGTCTAGCCGTGCTCAGCCAATGGCGCGCCGCCCCCAAGATCGCGATGAAGGTGCATCGCAGCGCCTTTACCCCGCCGCCCAAAGTGATGAGCGCGATCATCCATGTGAAGCCCGGCGATATGCCCGAAGGCGTCTCGGCCCGGATGCTGGAGCGCGTGACCGAGGCCGCCTTTGGCCAACGGCGCAAAATGCTGCGGCAAAGCCTGAAAGGCCTGCCCGGCGCGCTGGACGCGTTGGAAACATTGGGCATCGACCCGGCCCGCCGCGCCGAAACGCTGTCCGTGGCAGAATTCGTCAGCATCGCCAAAATTCTGAGCGCCTGAAGAAAACCCCCGGAGCATCGGCCCCGGGGGTTTCTTGCATCAGACCGTTTCGAGTTGCCGCGCCGCCTGCTTCTTCTTCAGGCGCCATGCGTGCAGCAAGGGTTCGGTATAGCCGCTGGGCTGCTCCACCCCGTTGAACACCAGATCGCAGGCCGCGCGGAAGGCATAGCTTTCCTCCCAGCGCCCGGCCATCGGTTCATAGAGCGGATCGCCCGCGTTCTGGGCATCGACCTTGGCGGCCATGCGCTTGAGCGAATCCATGACCTGCTCGCCCGTGGCCACGCCATGCAGCAGCCAATTGGCCATATGCTGGCTGGAAATACGCAGCGTGGCGCGATCCTCCATCAGGCCCACGTCGTTGATATCGGGAACCTTGGAGCAGCCGACACCCTGATCAATCCAGCGCACGACATAGCCGAGCAAACCTTGCGCATTGTTATCCAGTTCCTCGGCGACATCCTCCGCCGAGAAATTGGTGCCCAGCGCCAAGGGAATCGTCAGCAAAGGCTCCAGACCCGGCACAGGCTGCGCGGCGATTTCACGCTGGCGGGCAAAGACGTCCAGCCCGTGATAATGCGTAGCGTGGAGCGTGGCCGCCGTGGGCGAAGGCACCCATGCGGTGTTGGCCCCGGCGCGCGGATGGCCGATCTTCTGCTCCAGCATGTCACGCATCCGGTCGGGCGCGGCCCACATGCCCTTGCCGATCTGCGCCTTGCCCGACAGGCCGCTGGCAAGGCCGATGCCGACATTGCGCGCCTCATAGGCCGAAATCCAAGCCGAAGCCTTGATGGCATTCTTGCGAATGACCGGGCCGGCCTGCATCGAGGTGTGGATCTCATCGCCGGTGCGGTCAAGGAAGCCGGTATTGATGAAGACGATCCGCTCCTTCACCGCCTCAATGCAGGCGGCAAGGTTGGCGCTCGTCCGGCGCTCCTCGTCCATCACGCCCACCTTGATCGTGTGGCGCGCAAGGCCCAGCAGATCCTCGACCGCGTTGAACAGGTCGTTGGTGAAGGCGACCTCCTCCGGCCCGTGCATCTTGGGCTTGACGATATAGATGCTGCCCGTCCGGCTGTTGCGATGACGACCCAGACCTTTAAGGTCCTGCATCGCAATCGCGCTGGTGATGACAGCGTCCATCACACCTTCGGGGATCTCGCGGCCATCGGCCAGCAGGATCGCCGGATTGGTCATCAGATGGCCGACATTGCGGATGAAGAGCAGGCTGCGCCCCGGCAGGGTCAAGGCCGATCCATCCAGCGCCGTCCATTCCCGGTCCGCCGCCAGTTCGCGGTGCAGGATCTTGCCGCCCTTTTCAAAGCTCTCGGTCAGATCGCCGCGCATCAGGCCCAGCCAGTTGGCATAGGCAGCGATCTTGTCCTCGGCATCGACGGCCGCAATCGAATCCTCCAGATCGCAGATCGTGGTCAGCGCCGATTCGAGGATGATATCGCTGATCCCCGCCTTGTCGGTCGCGCCGATGACATGGGTGTGGTCGATCACGATCTCAATATGCAGGCCATTGTTGACCAGCAGCAGCGCGCCCTTATGCCCATCGCCGCGCCGGGCGATCAATTGCTCGGGCCGCGCCAAAGCGGGCAGCGGACGTTCGGGACTGATGCCTTCCCAATCGGCCCATGAGCCTTCGGCCAGCGGAACTGCCGAATCGAGGAAAGCCCGTCCCGCCGCGATCACCGCCGCGCCGCGTTCGACATCATAGCCGCCCTTTTTGGCCGCCGGAGCATCGAGCGCATCGGTGCCGTAATAGGCGTCATACAGGCTGCCCCAGCGCGCATTGGCGGCGTTAAGCAGGAAGCGGGCGTTGAGGACCGGCACAACCAATTGCGGCCCGGCCATCGTCGCGATTTCCGCGTCCACATTGCGCGTGGTGATGGCAAAGGGTGCCGGTTCGGGCACGATATAGCCGATGGCGCGCAGGAAGCCCTCATATTCGGGCAGATCCACGGCGATCTTGCCGCGCTCGCGATGCCAGCCATCAATGGCGGCCTGAAGTTCATCACGGCGGGCCAGCAGCGCGCGATTGCGCGGCGCATATTCGCCCAGCAACGCGGCAAAGCCCGACCAGAAGCGCGATGCATCCAGCCCCAGCGGCGGCAAAACCCGATTTTCGACGAAAAGGGCCAGATCGCCATCAACCTGAAGGCCAGCCCGGTCCTGATACTTGCTCATCATCACTCACCCTCATCCAAGGTGCCGCTCAAGCGAATGCCTGAACGACATAAAGGCACGCGCGCTAAACGCATGGCATACATGGACTCCGGGGAGGAGAGACAGATAGACTTATGACCGATGGCAGCGCCTTTGGCAACCGGCTTGTCGGGCGCGGCGAATTTTCAGGCGCCTTGCGGCAATTATCGCAAAGCCGGAGCGTTTTGTCCCAAAGGCGAACAGTTCATGGTTAACATCCTGTTTACCACCCTTGCGCCACCTAGGGGTTATGCCAGAGTGGAGCCACAGGCCGACACGGACATTTCAAAACACCGTGAGGGCAAAGCAGAGGTTTGGCTTATGTGGCAGAAAATCGCCCGTCTTTTCGTCATCAAGACTCGTGCCGAAGCGTTTCTCGTGATTTTCGCGCTGGCCAATGGCGCGGTGCAGCGCGGACAGGTCTATCTGGGCCAATATCCCGGTTTTGGCGGCAAGCTGCTGTTTCTGGCCTGCACCGGCTCGGTGTTCATGGCGGGGGCCAAAATCCTCGACTGCATCAAGCATGAGGCTGCCAAGGCCGAACCGGAAACCGTCAAAGCCTAAACCTCTCTGAACTCTCCCTGCGCCAATCCATCCAGCGACCATTCCCCCACGCGCCAGCGCACCAGACGCAAGGTTGGGTGCCCCACGGCAGCCGTCATGCGGCGGACCTGACGGTTGCGTCCTTCGTGAATGGTCAGCGCGATCCAGCAATCAGGCACAGTTTTACGAAAACGCACCGGCGGATCGCGCGGCCACAGATCGGGCGGGTCGATCCGCTCGGCCTTGGCGGGCAAGGTCATGCCATCCTTCAACCGCACCCCTCGCCGCAGCGCTTCAAGAGCCGCCTCGTCCGGCTCGCCTTCCACCTGCACCAGATAGGTCTTGAGCGCCTTGTAGCGCGGATCGGTGATGCGCGCCTGAAGCCGCCCGTCATCGGTGAGCAGCAGCAGCCCCTCGCTGTCATGATCGAGCCTGCCCGCCGGATAGACGCCGGGACGCTTGATGAAATCGGCCAAGGTCGGGCGCGGCGGGCCATTGGGTTCGGGGGTGAACTGGCATAGCACGCCATAGGGTTTATTGAAGAGAATCAGCGCCATCAATCCTCTTCCTCAAAACCAAGACTACCCTGATTGATGAGAGCCGTGAGCAAGGCCAAAGCCTCCTCTCCCGGCGATCCGCTCCATTCGCCGCCCGCGCAAAGATCGCGCGCCAGTGCCGCAGCCTCGCCCCGGCATTCGCGGCAGACGCCATCGACGAAGAGCAGAACACCCTCACCCGCCTCGATAAAGGCGAAGCGATGCGCCGGGTTGCGATGCAGCGCATGGCCCTCGCCCAGCATCGCGGCGACCTCGTCGGCCTCCATTTGCTCCTCGGGCCGCCAGTCGGTTTCGGCATATTTGGACAGGCTGTTGTAATGGCCAAACCAGCGGGCAAAGGCATCCCGGTCCGCCAGCGAGGCCAGCACCATGCCATGCAGGCGGTCGAGCGCCTCGGCAGTGATTTCGCCCGGATGCGCCTGAAAGCTCAAATCGGGGTCGGCATAGCGGTCATCCTCGGCCATGGCATCGACCTGATGCGCGGTCCACGCCTCGGCCAGTTCGGCGCGCGAGGGAGCGCGAAAACCCACCGAATAGGTCATGCAATCATCGCCAATCGCCACGCCGTCATGGGCAAAACCGGGCGGGACATAGAGGATATCGCCCGGCTCCAGAACCCAATCGCCCGTCGCCTCGAAATCCTCGATCAGGCGCAGATCCTCATGAGGAACCAGCGGCGTCTGCGCATCGCAAACCGGCCCGACCCGCCAGCGGCGGCGACCAAGGCCCTGAATCAGAAACACATCATACTGATCGAAATGCGGCCCCACGCCCCCGCCATCATTGGCATAGGACACCATCACATCGTCGATCCGCCAGTCCGGCACGAAACGAAACGGCTCGATCAGCGCGGCCACATCGGGCACATAATGATCGACCGCCTGCACCAACAGCGTCCAGGGTTCCTTGCCCAGCTTGGCGAAGCGTTCCTCGGCAAAGGGACCGCGCTCCAGCGCCAATTTGCCGCTGCCACTCGTAATCAGACGCGATTCAACGCCCTCCTCGCAGGCAAGGCCCGCCAGTTCGTCCGGCTCAAGCGGATTGGCCCAAGCCTTCCACGGATTGCGGATCAGCAGCGGGCGCTTCTGCCAATTGGCGTTGATGAAAGCGGCGACATCGAAATGGGCGAATTGCATCGCGCGCTCATGCGCTCTTGGGCGCGTTCTGTCAAAATGTAGGGAAACAGGCGGGGCGGTTCTGTTGCTGGGCCCGCAAGCCCGATTTTGAGCGGGGAGCCGCGCGACCGCCGCGCAATAAGGTGAGGAGATTCTGTTGCTAGGCTCCGTGCCTTTGCTGCGTACGAGCCCAGCGAAAGGGCGGCCTGGAACAGGTGGGGCGGTTCTGTTGCTAGGCCCGCCCCGGGCCCCCGAATTCCCTTCTGTTACCCGGTGGGTTCAACCGTGTTCTAGGTTTGTAACTTCAGCCCGTTAAGGCCTAGAATTACGCAGCCAGAGCAAGTGCTTCGTTGTCGTTGGCACTTATGAGTTTTGAGCCTATAACAGGTTACTCAGCCTGGGTAAAAACAGCGCTTTTCAACACACGTCGATCCTAGTTCGGCCCCATCAACACCCTCGCGACAACGAGGCCCCGGCACAGGTCCGGGTAGTGATGGTGGAGCCGCCGGGTACCGCCCCCGGGTCCGCTGCATCTATTGCACGCCGCAGTTTATCACCATAGCCGGTCGAAACCGGCGAGGGGTGATATAGGCGCAATTTTGCAAAAGAAAAGGGGGCCGCCCCGATTTCCGATGGCAGCCCCCCTGTGCATGTTGGCTGGTCTCAGCGCGCCTTTTTCAACGAGCCTTTTTCAACGCGCCTTGAGGGCATCGCGGATTTCGGCCAGCAGTTCGACCTCGGTGGGGCCGGCGGGCGCGGCCGGCGCCTCGGGGGCGGCAGGCTTGGCGGTGGCCTTGTTCGCGCCCTTGACGATCAGGAAGATCACGAAGGCCATGATCAGGAAATTGATGATCGCGGTGACAAAGCTGCCATAGCCCAGCATCGCCACACCCGCCTTTTTCAGCGCGGCATAATCGGTGGGCGATCCGGTATAGCTGGCCGGAATATCGCCCAGCAGGATGAATTTGGACGAAAAATCGATGCCGCCCGTGACCTTGCCGATCACCGGCATCAACACATCATCGGTAAGGGAGGAAACGATCTTGCCAAAGGCCCCGCCGATGATCACACCGACCGCCAGATCCAGCACATTGCCGCGTGCGATAAAGGTCTTGAATTCCTGAAGCATATTATCCTTCCCTCTTCTGCCTGACCCAGAATTGCCACAGGGCGATGTTAACCACAACCGCCTATCAGGCCCTTATGTTTGCGCCTTCAACCTGACGCCTTGCACTTTGCCCAAAGCGGTGGTTAGCCCGCAAGACGTTGCAACGGAGCCTTTGATGACCAAGGAAAAGATCGTCCAGACCTGGCGCGAGAGCGAAGAGCAGGTGGTCTGGCAGGGCCGGTTCATCGCGACCAAGCAGCGCGGCAACTGGGAATATGTCAGTCGCGCGCGCAACATCCGCGCCGCCGTCATTCTGGCGATTGACGAGGAGGACCATGTCCTGCTGGTCGAGCAATATCGTGTGCCGTTGAAGCGCATCTGCCTGGAATTGCCCGCCGGTTTGGTCGGCGATTCCGATGACAATGCCGATGAAGTGGCCACCGATGCCGCCCGGCGCGAATTGATCGAGGAAACCGGCTATGATGCCGCGCGCATGGAAGTGGTGGGCGAATTCTACTCCTCGCCCGGCATGGTGACCGAGAGCTTTACCCTGCTGCGCGCCCATGGGTTGACCAAGGTCGGCCCGGGCGGCGGGGTGGATGACGAAGAGATCATCACCCACCGCGTGGCCCTTGCCGACATCGGCGCTTTTGTCGCCGCCCGCCGCGCCGAGGGCATGGCGATTGACGTGAAACTGTTGATGCTGCTCGCGCCTCAGATTATTGCGCGGGGGTGAAATCGACCGTATGGCCCAATGGCCTCTGGACAAGTGATAGCAAAGAGGGCCAAGACCGCCGCCATGGGGGAAGATGATCGCCACAAAACCGCCAAGCTGCATTCGACCGACGAGGCCGAAGCGCTGATCGACGCCGGTAAGGCGAAGAAGCGCTATCGCGTCACGTCCTTCGATGTGGCCGCCGAGGCAGGCGTCAGCCAGTCCACCGTCAGCCGCGCGCTGGCGGGCGACCCGGTGGTGAGCGAGGCAACCCGCGCGCGCGTGGCTGCGGCCGCGGCCAAGCTGAACTATCACGTGGACGAGAATGCCGCCCGCCTGCGCACCGGCCGGACGGGCACTCTGGCGGTGGTGGTGATCTGCCGACCCGACGAAGATATCAAGAATTTCAACCCTTTCCACTTCGCGCTTTTGGGCAGCGTCTGCGCGGCGGCTTCGCGGCGGCGGCATGAAACGATCGTCTCGTTTCAGGGCGCGTCCGACCACCTGTGGGGCCTGTATCAGGAACAGCGCAAGGCCGACGGGCTGATCGTCATCGGTACCAGCGAGAATTGGGACGCTTGGGATTACTTCCACTCCATTGCCGCCGAGGGCGCGCATCTGGTGTGTTGGGGCAGCCCGCATGAGGACCTCGATTGGGTGCGGTCGGACAATATCGGCGGGGCGCGGATGGCGACCCAGCATCTGATCGATTCGGGCTATCGCAATATCGTTTGCATTGCCTCGGAAACCTCGGCCCAGCGCCAGTTCAAGGAGCGGTATGAAGGCTATGCCGAATTGCTGCGCGAACAGGGCATGGAGCCGCGCCTGATCACCTTTGAGGAGGGGATGAGCCGCGACGAACAGGGACGCCGCGCGGCGGTGGAACTGATCCGTTCGGGCGTGCCTTTCGATGCGATCTTTGCCTGCTGCGACGAAATGGCGCTGGGCGCGCTGCGTGTACTGCGCGAACAGGGGATTTCGGTGCCTGAACAGGTGGGCCTGATCGGCTTTGACGGCATCCGTGCGGGCGCGCATTCGGCCCCGCCCCTCTCCTCGGTCGAACCGGATTTCCAGACAGCGGGCGAGGTTCTGGTGGACCGCCTGCTCTCGGTGATCGCAGGCACGCCGGGCGAAAAGAAACGCGTACCGGTGCGCTTGTTGCCCAGGGGCAGCAGCCGGAGGTAAGGGAGCCTTTTGCTGTTTGCGCTTTTGCAGGCTGCGTAAACGGCCGAAACGCCCGCCAACTGCGCCCTCACCAAATCCAGCGGATCAGGGGAACTGGACAAGGCTACCTGCCCCCATGCCCGTGCGTCCATGCTTTTTAAGCCGGCACGAGATGCGCAGGGTCTTGCGGTTCAAGGCACCTATAATCGCAGGTTCGTCTGGACGGTTCCGCAAAAGCGGTAAAGGCAAAGGGCCGCGTGACGAAACACGCAGCCCTTCAATCCATCCTTAAAGAGCTGATACACCCAAAAATTCGGGAATCGGCCCATTCCATTCGCCCGGCTTGGACGGCGGATCATTGTCGCGCCAACGGCCACGGCTGCGATCTTCCTGACGATGCTCGTGGCGGTTTTCATGCCTATGCTCGCGGCGGGGCGCGCGCTCCTCGCGGGGGCTGCGCTCTTCCTGCTGCGCCCGTTCCTCGCGGCGCGGACGCTCCTCACGGGCAGGCCGTTCTTCACGCGCAGCGCGTTCCGGCGCCTTGCGCTCGCGCGGCTTATGCGCGGTTTTCTCGGCCTTCTCTTCCGCCTTTTCGGCCTTGTGGTCGATCTCCAGCTTGATTTCCGGGATCGGGCCGCCGGTCAGCTTCTCGACATTCTGGATCGCTTCCAGATCGGCATCGCAATAGATCGTGAAGGCGCGGCCTGTGGCCCCGCCGCGACCGGTGCGGCCGATGCGGTGGACGTAATCATCCGGATGCCAAGGCGTGTCGAAGTTGAAGACGTGAGAAACGCCCTTCACATCCAGCCCGCGCGCGGCCACGTCCGAAGCGCACAGGATGTTGATCGAGCCATCCTTGAACCGGTCCAGCTCGGCAATGCGGCTCGACTGATCCATGTCACCATGGATTTCACCGGCGGCGAAACCATGGCGCTTCAGGCTCTTGGCCAATTCGCGCACCGTCGTTTTCTTGTTGGCGAAAATGATGGCCGTGGTCACGTTGTCGTGACGCAACAGATGACGCAGCACTTCGCGCTTCTGCTTGGGGCCGCATTTGACCTTGTGCTGGGCGATGCTGGTGTTGTTCGAAGCGGGCCGGGCAACCTCGATATATTTCGGGTTGCTCAGGAAGCGGTCGGCCAGCTTCTTGATCGGCGGCGGCATCGTCGCGGAGAACAGCAGCGTCTGGCGCTGGGCCGGGAGCTTGGAGCAGATCGTCTCGATGTCGGGAATGAACCCCATGTCGAGCATACGGTCGGCTTCGTCGATCACCAACAGGTCGCAGCCCGTGAGCAGGATCTTGCCCCGCTCGAACAGGTCCATCAACCGGCCCGGCGTGGCGATCAGCACGTCCACACCATCCGAGAGCGCCTTGACCTGATCCCCCATCTGCACGCCGCCAATCAGCAGCGCCATCTTGAGATCATGGTTCTTGCCATATTTCTCGAAATTCTCGGCCACCTGCGCGGCCAGTTCGCGCGTAGGCTCAAGAATGAGCGACCGCGGCATCAGCGCGCGGCGGCGGCCATGCGCGAGAATGTCGATCATCGGCAGCACGAAACTGGCGGTTTTGCCGGTGCCGGTCTGTGCAATACCGATAAGGTCGCGCATCATCAGCACGGAAGGGATTGCCTGCGCCTGAATCGGCGTGGGCGTGTCATAGCCAGCAGCGGTAACGCTTTGCAGCAATTCGTCGGAAAGGCCGAGATCGGCGAAACTCATGGGTTTGGGGTGTTTCCGCAAGTGGGGGCATCCGTCCTACCCGTGGCCGGATGCACAAAACCGCCGCCTTGGCGGACAAGGCGGCGCGGGTGTTGGGGGATTAGCGCCAAATCGCGGCGAAAGTCAAGAAAATCGCCCGAAACAGCCTTAACGGCGCACGGGAACTTCGACCAGGGCGTGTAAATCATGGATCAGGCAATTGGCACCCGAGCGCGCGTGGATCTTGTCACGTTCGATGCAGATCTGGCCGTCGGCGTTGCGTTCGACATAAAAACCGGAATAAAAATCATGCGCATGGCATGATTTATCCAGCCCCGCCGTGACCACCCGCGAATCGCGCAGAAAGAACAGCAGGCGGTTGCGCGGCGCGCTCTGAACGCTGACAATGGAGGAGGCGGGCAGGCATTTGCCCATGTTGCGCTCTTCCAACCGCGTGGAGCGATCCTCCTGATCATTCTCGATCACAAAGACCGGCGGCGGCACCGGCGGCCCGGGCGAAATGCGGATCGAGAACTGCTGCTGAATGCGGACCTGTTTGTATTCATCGTCCAGATCGAGGCCGCGCACTTGCACAGCATGCCAGACTTTCTCGCCCGTATCGACCAACGAGGCAGCTCCGGCCGGAGACTCGCCATGAATCAGTGCGACAAGGCCCAGCGCAGCCACGGCTCCCCCAAGCACCCAACGCCCGCGGCGCAGGCCGGAGCTGACGCCAATCATGCGCCGCAAAAGGATCGGAAAGGGAAGTCTGGCCATATATTTGCAAGGTTTGATCCTCCCATGCGGCAGGCCAAACGTGTAACCCTCATGTCTGTTTCTCGGACTTGTGACATAATCACATTTGTTTGAACAGCCGCTTAACCTGCACCTTCTGGAAGCGGCGCAGGGTCTGTGGCATAGGGCGGGCCATGACCCGGAACGACACCTTTCTCGCCGCCGCCGCCGCCCTTCTTGGCCCGCGCGGATTGACCTGTGATCCTGACCTTCTGGCGCCGTGGCTGACCGATTGGCGCGGACGCTATACCGGTGCGGCCATGGGGCTGGCCTCGCCCGCCGACAGCGCCCAACTGGCCAAGCTGGTGATGCTGGCAGGAGAGCACAATGTGACGCTGGTGCCGCAGGGCGGCAATTCGGGCATGAGCGGCGGGGCAACGCCCGATGCAAGCGGGGCCTCTTTGCTCGTTTCGCTGCGGCGGATGAATGCCATCGGGCCGATCGATCTGGAAAACCGCCGCGTCACCTGCGGGGCGGGCGTGGTGCTGCAAAACCTGCACGAAGCCGCCGAGGCGGTGGGACTGCGTTTCCCCCTCACCCTGGGCGGCAAGGGTTCGGCCACGGTGGGCGGGCTGATCTCGACCAATGCGGGCGGCACGCAGGTGCTGCGCCATGGCAACATGCGCTCGCAGGTGCTGGGGCTGGAGGCGGTGCTGGCCGATGGGGCGATCTATTCCGCGCTGACGCCGCTGAAGAAGGACAATCGCGGTTTCGACCTGAAGCAGCTTTTCATCGGGTCCGAAGGCACGCTGGGCATCGTCACCGCGGCCACGCTCAAGCTCGAACCGGCACTGGCCGACCGGCGGGTGATCTGGGCTGGGGTGGAGAGCATTCAAGCCGCGCGCGCGTTGCTGCTTCATGCCGAAAAGGCCGTGGGCGAGGCGCTGGAAGGCTTTGAGGTGATCCCCCACCCCAGCCTTGAAGCGGTGTTCGATTATGCGCCCGATATGCGCTCTCCGCTGGAGGGCGCGCATGCATGGTACGCGCTGATCGAGGTCGTGGCCGATGCGGCGGATGCGCCGACTCTGGGCGAGCGGGTCGAGACGATGCTGGCCGAGGCGTTTGAGGCGGGGCTGCTGCAGGACGCCGCCATCGCCAACAGCGAGTCGCAGGCCGAGGCCTTTTGGGGCCTGCGCGAGACGGTTCCCATGGCCGAACGCAGCAAGGGACCGGCGATGCAGCACGATATATCCGTTCCGGTGGAAAAAATGCCCGACTTCATCACCGACGCCATCGGGCGCGTCGAGGCGGCCTTTCCGGGCGTCCATGCCGTGGCTTTTGGGCATCTTGGCGATGGGAATGTGCATTTCCACGTAATCTCTCCGGAAGGGAGCGAAAGGGCCGTCTGGGAGGCCGGAGACGGCAAGGCGATCAGCCGTTTTGTTCACGATCTGGTCACGCAATGGGGCGGCTCGCTCAGCGCCGAACATGGCATTGGCCAAATGAAAGTGGGCGAATTACAGCGCCTTGGCGATCCGGCCTCGCTGGGCCTGATGCGTGCGGTCAAATCCGCGCTGGACCCCAAAGGATTGCTTAACCCGGGAAAGCTATTGCCCTTGGCGTGAAACCGTGCAGGGTGACTTGCCTTGGGCAAAACCGCGCCCTATGGCCTGTAACTTGAATATTGACCTTGTGGGGCCTTTATCGCCCCAGTTTTCGGAGAGACCCCATGGCCAGCGCGCCGCAGAACGCCAACCTGCCGCTGTTCTACAACGACCTCGTTCCGCTCAACAGCCGGGACCACGCCAATTACAAGAGCCAGAGCACCGACAAGGCGACCTGGTTGATTGGCCAGCACGCCGTGCCGCTGACGGTCGAGGAATTCCCGCAGGCCGCGCGCCACTTCCCCATCGTGTTCTCCAGCGGCGATCAGCCGGTTCCGCTGGCGCTGATGGGCCTGAACGAAGGCGTGAACGTTTTCGTCGACGCCGAAGGCAAGCTGACCTCGGAAGTCTATGTGCCGGCCTATGTCCGTCGCTATCCCTTCATGCTGGCCCGCCTGACGCCCGACGCGCAGGAACTGTCGCTCTGCTTTGACCCCACCACCAACCTGCTGGGCGAAGAAGTGGACGGCGCGCCGCTGTTCGATGGCGAAGCGCCCAGCGAAGCCACCAAGAACATGCTGCAGTTCTGCGAAAACTTCGAAGAGGCCGGTATGCGCACCGCCGCTTTCGTTGAAGAGCTCAAGAAGCACAACCTGCTGATGGAAGGCGAAGTCGCCATCCAGCAGGAAGGTACGGAACAGCCCTTCGTCTATCGCGGCTTCCAGATGGTCGATCAGGCCAAGCTGCGCGAAGTGCGCGGCGACGTGCTGCGCGGCTGGAACCAGTCGGGCCTGCTGCCGCTGCTGTTCGCCCACCTGTTCAGCCTTGACCTGCTGCGCGAAATCTTCGCCCGCCAGGTTCAGCTCGGCGTTGGCCCGGTTGTGCTGCCGCAGGTCGCTCCGGTCGCCTGAACGCGCAACACGCCTTAATGCGTAATATCGCGGCCCATCACGGGCCGTGATGAAAACAGACCCCGCCCGGCCCTGCGCCCGGTGGGGTTTTGTTTTAAACGAACCAAAAAGGATAAATTTCAACTCGTCGCATTTTCTTTTCCAAGTGATGCATTTTATCACTAAACGCTTGCGGCGGCCAAAATGTCAGGGTAATACACAGTCATCCGGTTGGCGCTTCCCTCATGGCCCGACTGGATTGGTGCAACTTCGGTTGCACTTCCTCCCTGAACCTTGGCCACCTCGCGCACCGCGCGAGGTGGTTTTTTATGTGTCGCGCGGTTTATTCGGCCGCTTCGGGCCATGCCTCGCCCGCCCGCCGCCCGCCCATCGCGGCCACCTGCGCGCCCAGCGTAAGGACCAGCGAGGACAAGAGCGCCGCCATCGCATCGAAACCCTTGCCGGTTTCGATCAGTTGCGAGTCGAGATAGGCGGCCCGGTCCACCTCCAATTGCATGGCATGGACGCCACGGCGCGGCGCGGCATGGTGATCAAGCGCAAATCCCCCGGCATAGGGCCGGTTATGCGCGGCCAACACACCCCCTGCCGCGAAATGCGAGAAGGTCCGCGCCACCAGTTCACCATGGCAACTGGCCCCAAAACGATCCCCGATGACAATGGTGGCCGCCTCCTGCCCGATGATTCGCGGCAGAGGCGGCATGGAGTGCAGGTCGATCAGCAGCACCGCGCCCCAGCGCTCGCGCTCCTGCGCCACCAGATCGGCCAGAGCGGTATGGTAGGGCTGATGAATACCATCGACTCGCGCCTCGACCTCGCTCCATGACAGGCGCCCACGCCAGATCTCGCCCATGCCCGGCAGGCGGCGCGGCACAAGCCCCAGCCCGCTGCGCGCCCGGCCATTGGCGGGCCCCGGCCCCGGCGCGACAAGACCGAGCATATCCCAATCCACATCATCATCGGCGCGGTTGAGATCCAGCATCGCACGCGGCGCATGGGCCAGCATCAGCGCCGCCCCGGTTTCGCGCGCCACCGCCAGAGCCAGATGGTCCACCAACCGATCCTCAAGCCGCAGCGCCGAGACGTCGGGATACCGCATCCGCGCCAGCACATCGGGAGGATAGCGCCGCCCGCCATGGGGCGCGGCAATCACCACCGGCAGGCGCGAAACCGCAGGCGACAGAACAGAAAAGGCCGGTTCACCAAGGCTGGGGATCACGCCGCCATCGCGGCGGATCATACCCAGCGAATCGCACAGTTCAGGCCGAATTTCATCCATCGCCCCACAGTGCGGATTTCTCCCCCGCGTGTCAAAGTTAGCACCTTGGCGACGGGTTGTTTCAAATCAGGTCATGCCCGAAATGCCGCGAGAAATCCTTTGCAGCGCGCGCTATAAGCGGGACAACGATAAAGAGAGAAAGCGCCATGATCCGAATCCTGCTTGCCGAAGACGAAGCCGCCATGCGCACCTATCTGGCCCGCGCGCTGGAGAACGCAGGCTATGACGTTGTGGCGGTGGATCGCGGCACGGCGGCGCTGCCCTATCTGGAGCGCGAGCATTTCGACCTTTTGCTGTCCGACATCGTGATGCCCGAAATGGACGGCATCGAACTGGCCCAGCGCTGCGCCGAGGTCAGCCCGGACACCAAGGTGATCTTCATCACCGGCTTTGCCGCCGTCACGCTCAAGGCGAGCCGCGAAGCGCCCCAGGCCAAGGTGCTTTCCAAGCCCTTCCACCTGCGCGATCTGGTGGCCGAAGTGCAGCGCGTGTTCGGCCAGCCCAGCCAAATCAGCGTCTAAACAGGCCCTTACGCAAAAAAATTGCAATATTTCGCATAAGCCTCTTGCGCTAATCGAAGAGCACCGTTAGAGGCCGCGTCACACCCGGCGGACGCCAACAACGCCAACCGGGATGGACTTGAAAGTGTGGGCGTATAGCTCAGTGGTAGAGCACTGTGTTGACATCGCAGGGGTCGGAAGTTCAATCCTTCCTACGCCCACCATTCAAAAACCCGCCACGCCGCAAGGCTGGCGGTTTTTTTGTTTTGCGTGTCTTTTGCGTGAAGCATCCGGGCCTTCGGGGTAAATCTTTACCTCTGATCGCTAGAGCTTGGGGCCATGATCTCTCCCCTGCCCTGCATTCCGGTCGGCTGCTGAACCCCATGTCGATTCGCGCATCCATCGCATGGTCCATGGCCACGCAATATCTGGCCTTTGTCATCCAGTTCGCGGTCAGCGTCATCATTTCGCGGCTTTATCTCAGCCCCTCGGAATTTGGCGTCTATTCTGTGGCGCTGGCGGCCTCGATGCTGGTGGCCATGTTTCAGGATGCCGGGATCACGCGGTTCGTTTCCGGGCAAAGAGCGATGGACCCGGCCCATGTGCGCGAATACGCCGGGGTTGCGGTTTCGATCGCCTGCGGAGTAGCGGTGGTGCTGGGGGCGCTGGCGCCGGTCATCAGCCATATCTATCACGATACCACACTGATCCGGCTGACGCTGATTATTGCTGCGGCCAGTTTCATCAGCCCCTTCGCGCTGATCCCGGTGGGGCTGCTGACGCGCGAGATGAATTTTCGCGCGCTGTTTTTCGCCAATATCATCAGCGCCCTGTCCGGCGGACTGCTCAGCATCTATCTGGCCGCGCATGGGGTGGGGCCTGCCTCGATGGCATGGGGCCTGCTGCTGGCGGCGATCTTGCGCACCGGTATCGTCATGCGGTTTCGCCCTGTGGTGCCGCGCTTTCCGCGCGACTGGGCTACGGCGCGCCCGCTGCTCTCCTTCAGCGCCAATTCCTTTTTCATCAGCGCCAGCGGCGCCATCGGTATGCGCACCCAAGACCTGATCGTTGCGCGCCTGCTGGGCGTGACCGCCACCGGCCTGTTCAGCCGCGCCACCGCGCTTTCGGCCCAGCTCTCGACGCTGGTGACCAGCGGGCTGACCTCGGTGTTCTATGCCGCCTTTGCGCGCAAACGCGATGCGGGCGATCCGCTGGCGCCCTCCTATCTGCACCTGACGGCCTGCAATACGGCGGTGAACTGGGCGGCGATGGTCGGACTGGGGCTGGCTGCGGGGCCGTTGGTGCATCTGCTATATGGGCCGAAATGGGCGGGCGTGGCAGTGCTGCTGAAATGGACGGCACTATCCGAAACGCTGTTTGTCGCGGTGCCGCTGCAGATGGATGTGCCGATCCTGCTGGGCCGCATCCGCACGCTGATCTGGGTAAACTGGATCGACACGGCGATCATCATCGGCTGTCTGACCGTGGCCTGTTTCATCGGGGTTGAGGCGGCTGCGGCCAGTCGTATCGTCTATGGCCTGCTCTGGGTGGGCATTTACGGGGTGTTTCTGGCGCGGCTGATGCATTTCCGCTTTGTCGATCTGGTCAATATCTACTGGCGCAGCGCGGTGGCCGCCTATGGCGCGGGCATTCCGCTGATCGTGGCGCAGGATTGGCTGGGCATGGGCGCGGGCGATATCGGCTGGGGCCTGTTGATCGCTCTGTCGGTGGCGGGCATTCCGTGCTGGCTGGCCTGTCTGTTTCTGGTGCGCCACCCCGCCACAATCGAGATCCGCACCATTGCCACGCGGGCCTATGCGATGGCGATGGGGCGTTTAGGCCGCAGCTCGGCGGCCTAAACAGGTGGCGGCATAACTGGCCGCCACGCGCAGTTCCAATTCATCGCGGAACTTTTCAGCCGAAGTCCCCGCCCCCACCAGCCGCCGCATGGCGCAACCCGCAATCTTGCGCCAATACCAGCGCTGCGCCAGCATGTTGGGCCGCGAGAGCAGCGTATCGCACGTGGCCAGATCGCGCCCTTCGCGCCGCGCCCATTGGCGGAAATAGTCCCGGTTCACACGCGCCGGCTGCAACAGATGGGTCACGCCGAAGTCGGGGCAATAGAACCCCCGCTTGCCCTGATCGGTCAGCCATTGGTTGAGCCAGCGATCCTCGGCGGTATTGAAGCAATCGGGATAAGGGCCAAATTCTTCAAAGATTTTTGCCCGCAGCGCGCAATTGCCCTGCGTCAGCATGCCATGAAAACCGGGAGCGAACTGGCGGCGCTGGCTCCCGTGATCGATGAAGCCCAGCGCGCCGTTGAACCCATCGGGCAGCCATTCGGGCAATGAACTGCCCTGAGGGAAAAGCACCGGCCCGGCGATATAATCAGTGGCCGGATCGCCAAATTCGCGCGCGATGGCCTGAAGCCAGCCCGGCACGATGCGTTCATCATCGTCAAAACAGGCGACGATCTGCCCGCGCACAGCCCCAAGCGCCGCATTCAACGCATGTTGCGGGCCCGGGCGCGCCTCATAGAGCGGCACCAGCGCCTCGCCATAACGCGCCTGCAAATCGGCCAGCACAGCCTGCGTATTGTCGCTCGATGCATTGTCGACCACCAGCAATCGGGCATTGACCCCGCGCGCATCGGCGGCAAAAAACGACGCCACCGCCTCAGGCAACATGTCGGCGCGATTGTGGGTGCGTAAAATGACATCGACATCAAGGACAGATAGCTCAGGGGCGGACATGCAAAGCTCCTTATCGGGGCGGCAAGCAGGCGTCCCGGCCGGATTACTCTAGGATTGGCGCGTTAAAATAGCCTTGCCCACGGGCGCGGGACCTGTGGATAGGCGTTTATTTGCTATGACTTCGCAATATCAAAAACTATCTTTCGTCACATCGCCCAATGCGAAAACCCGCCCTTGCGCGGCGGAAATCCTATGCTAGGGGGAATGCAAGCCACTCCACCCCAGGGAACAAAAGCACATGGCAAAAATCAAGGTAGCCAACCCCGTTGTCGAGATCGACGGCGATGAAATGACCAAGATCATTTGGCAGTGGATCCGTGAACGACTGATCCTGCCCTATCTGGACATCGACCTGAAGTATTACGACCTGTCGGTGGAAAACCGCGACGCGACCAACGACCAGGTGACGGTCGATTCGGCCAACGCGATCAAGGAATATGGCGTCGGCGTGAAGTGCGCCACCATCACCCCCGACGAAGCCCGCGTTGAAGAATTCAACCTCAAGGAAATGTGGAAGAGCCCCAACGGCACGATCCGCAACATCCTTGGCGGCGTTGTGTTCCGCGAGCCGATCGTGATCTCGAACGTGCCCCGTCTGGTGCCGGGCTGGACCGACCCCATCGTGGTTGGCCGTCACGCCTTTGGTGACCAGTACAAGGCCACCGATTTCCTCGTCCCCGGCAAGGGCAAGCTGCGCCTCGTCTGGGAAGGCGAAAATGGCGAAGTGATCGACCGCGAAGTGTTCAACTTCCCCTCGTCAGGCGTCGCCATGGCGATGTACAACCTTGACGATTCGATCCGCGATTTCGCCCGCGCCTCGTTCAACTATGGCCTCGCGCTGGGCTGGCCGGTGTATCTGTCGACCAAGAACACCATCATCAAGAAGTATGACGGCCGCTTCAAGGACCTGTTCGCCGAAGTCTTCGCCACCGAAGGTTTCGCCGAAAAGTTCAAGGATGCCGGCATCCATTACGAACACCGCCTGATCGACGACATGGTGGCCTCGGCCCTCAAGTGGTCGGGCAAGTTCGTCTGGGCGTGCAAGAACTATGACGGCGACGTGCAGTCGGACACCGTCGCTCAGGGCTTTGGCTCGCTGGGCCTGATGACCTCGGTTCTGATGTCGCCCGATGGCAAGACCGTCGAAGCCGAAGCGGCCCACGGCACCGTGACCCGCCACTATCGCCAGCACCAGCAGGGCAAGGCGACCTCGACCAACCCGATCGCCTCGATCTTCGCATGGACGCGCGGCCTGATCTATCGCGGCCGTTTCGACAACACCCCCGAAGTGGTGAAGTTCGCTCAGACGCTGGAACGCGTCTGCATCGAAACCGTCGAAAGCGGCAAGATGACCAAGGACCTCGCGCTGCTGATCGGCCCCGAACAGGGCTGGCTCACGACCGAAGCGTTCTTCGAAGCCATCGTCCAGAACCTCGAAGCCGAAATGGCCAAGGGCGAGTAATCGCTCCTCGGTCCTTCGATGACGAAAAGAGAGGCTCGGGAAACCGGGCCTCTTCTTTTTTTTGCGTATACCGCGCGGGCCGATCAAAAGGGCTGCGGGCAAATAAAAAGGGCGCCTGCGTTAACAGGCGCCCTTCAGCTTCCCCCCTGAAAGAGGGTCATTAGGGTCTTAGCCGCCCTTCTGTTCCGATGCCGCCCGCTTGCGGGCGATATATTGCAGTTCGCCAAGCGCGACCTTATTTTGCGGGTCGTCGCTCAGGCTGTCCCGATAGGCTTTCTCCCCACCTTCGAGATCCCCTTTATCCACCAGCAGATTGCCGATGCCGCGCAGCGCCGCCGCGCGATACTTCTGCTGCCCCGGCGCCGAAGCCAATTCGGCGGCGTGGCGATAGGTTTCCATCGCGCCCGCCTTGTCGCCGCTGGCCCGATAGGCATAGGCCAGTTCGACAAAGTAACGCGGATAATCTGGCGAGAGCTGGGTCAATTGCTCCAGAGCCTCCACCGCATCGGTGCGGCGGCCCAATTCGGTCAGCGCAAAGGCGCGCAGATAGAGCGCATCGCACAGATCCGCATCCAGCACGCGGACCCCGCGCTTGGCCGAACCGTCATGCTGGCAATAGGGCCGCGCCCCACCCTTGGCCGCCGATTGCAGCTTGCCCATTGCCGGTTCCAGCAAGGCCAGCGCATCGGCCGAGCGCCCCGAACGCATCAGATCCATGGCCGCCGCAACTGGAGAAAGCGCCATCGAGGTCGAGGGCGTTTCCACCTGAACGGCGGCGGCCATGGTCACCGGCGTAGCAAGATCGGCGGCCTGAGCGGGAACGGCGAGCACGCCAGCGGCCGAAACCGCATATCCCGCCAACAGCAACCAAATCCGCTTACCGGTCTTACGCATCCAACAAATCCCCAAACTTCTTTTCGTTGAGACCAGGCTAACCGATTCGCCTTCACGGGAAAAGCGAAAAATGCAATGGATGTTGCATATTTTGCAATAGAGGCTGTTTTTATGACTAAGTCATGACAAAACCGCCACATTCCATGTCTGAACCCTATCCAGCCGTGACATGACCGCCCCCATGGCCTAGCCTGCCCCCATGGCTCATGTTTCTTTCTCCCCCTCCACGCCGCTGGGCGATGCGCTGGTCATTCTGGGCGCAGCGGGCATCGTTATCCCGGTTTTCGCCCGTTTTCGCATTACGCCGGTGATTGGTTTCATTCTCGTCGGCCTGCTGGTCGGCCCCTATGGTCTTGGCCGTCATGTGGCCGAAGTGCCGTGGCTGGCCTTTGTCACGATCACCGATGCCCAAGCGCTGGCGCCCTTTGCCGAATTCGGCATCATTCTGCTGTTGTTCTCGGTGGGGCTGGAACTGTCCTTCGACCGCCTCTGGGCCATGCGCAAACAGGTGCTTGGGCTGGGCGCGGCGGAATTGCTGCTGGCGGCGCTGGCGCTGGGGGTCGGACTGAAGCTGATGGGGCAAAGCGCGGCGGGCGCGGTCGGGCTGGGCCTTGCCTTGTCCATGTCCTCGACCGCGCTGGTGCTGCCCATCGCCGGTTCGACCACGCCGGTTGGCCGCGCCGCGCTGGCCATGCTGCTGTTCGAGGATCTGGCGCTTGTGCCGATCATCTTCCTGCTGGGCGCGCTGGCGCCCCGCGCGGAAGGCGCGGGCTGGATGGAACTGGCGCAAACGCTGGGTTATGGCGCGCTGGTCGTGGCGGTGTTGATGGTGTTCGGGCGCTACATGCTGCCCCATCTGTTTGCCCAGGCCGCACGCACGAAGAGCCCCGAACTCTTCCTTTCGGCCAGCCTGCTGGTGGTCATCGTCGCGGCGCTGGCCACGGCGGGCGTCGGCCTGTCACCCATCGTCGGCGCGCTGATCGCGGGCCTGCTGATTGCCGAAACCGAATATCACACCGAGGTCGAAGGCATCACAGCCCCCTTTAAAGGTCTGGCGCTGGGCGTTTTTCTGATCACCGTGGGGATGAGCATCGACCTCGCGGCCGTCGCGCAAAACTGGGTGATGATCATCGCGGCCACCACCGGCGTGGTCGTGATCAAGGCGGCGGTGACGGCGGGCATCCTGCGTCTGACCGGCGCGCGGCGGGGCGTGGCGACCGAGGCGGGCATCCTGATGTCCAGCCCTTCGGAAACCACGCTGATCGTGCTCGCCACGGCCAGCGGCGCCTCGCTGATCGCGCCATCAACGGCGCAATTCTGGCAGACGGTAACCGCGCTGGGCCTGACCGTGACGCCTTTACTGGCATGGGCTGGGCGGCGCCTTGCGCGCCGGGTCGATGCTGCCTCTCATCAGGCCCAGGATCTGGGCGAGGAAAGCGCCCCCCATGCCGTTATCATCGGTTTCGGCCGCGTTGGCCAACTGGTGGCCGATATGCTCAACGCGCATCACAAGCCCTATATGGGCATCGATTCCGATCCAGATCTGATCGCGGGCGCCGTGCGGCAAGGCTATCGCGCCACTTTTGGCGAAGCGTCATCGAGCCATATGCTGGAAAGGCTGGGCCTTGATCGCGCCAATTGCGTCATCCTGACCATGGACGAGCCGCGCACCGCCCAGCGTCTGGTCAAGAAATTGCGCGCGCAATATCCCGACCTGCCCATTCTGGCCCGCGCGCGCGACACGATCCACGCCGCCGCCATGTATCGCGCGGGCGCAACCCACGCGATCCCCGAAACGCTCGAAGCGACGCTGCAACTGTCCGAAGCTGTGCTGGTGGAATTGGGCGTGCCGATGGGCTTCGTCATCGCCTCGATCCATGAAAAGCGCGACGAATATCGCGAAACCATCATGCATGACGGCGGCTTGAGCGAGAAGCCGAAGCTGAAAAGCAGCAGTCTGCGGGAACGCGTGGGGTAATGGAAAATCCGCCGCCGGCGCCGTCAGGTGACCGGCGGCATTTTCGATGCTGCGTGCTCATCCACCGGTTACGGAATCAGAAACGCCTCACGCGAGACGGTGCGACCACTTTTCCAAAAAAGCGAAGCGCATAGTCATCCATGCGGCGGGTATCGGAACATTGCCGCAATGCATCGCCGCGACCACGCGCCGAAAACAATAAGGAAACAATAAGGCCGCTGCAGATTGCCCTGCAACGACCCTAATAAAATTCAACAGTATCAAGAAATTCAGCCAGCAATCACAGCCTTGACCGCCGCAATCGCCTCAAGTGCCTTGGCGCCATCCGGCCCGCCGCCCTGCGCCATGTCCGGACGACCGCCGCCGCCCTTGCCGCCCAGCGCCGCAACGCCCGCGCGCACCAGATCGACCGCGCTGACCTTGTCCGTCAGATCCTCGGTCACAGCCGCCGCAATCGCGCCTTTGCCATCATTGACTGCAACGATCACCGCCACGCCGCTGCCCATCCGCTGCTTGGCCGTATCGAGCAGCCCGCGCAATTCCTTGGCGTCCAACCCGTCAATCACCTGACCACTGAAAGTCACGCCATTGATCACCTCGTCCGCCGCCTGCGCCGCAGCCCCGCCGCCGCCCAAAGCCAGCGCCTTCTTGGCCTCGGCCAATTCACGCTCCAACTTCTTGCGCTCGTCGAGCAGCGCCACAACGCGCGCTTCAACCTCATCGGGCGTAGTGCGCAGCGCCGAAGCGGCAGCCTTCAACTGTTCTTCACGGTTCACGAACCACTGCCGCGCACCTTCGCCGGTCAGTGCCTCGATCCGGCGTACGCCGCTCGACACCGCACTTTCGCTGACGATACGCAGGACGCCAATGTCGCCCAAAGCCCGCACATGAGTGCCGCCGCAAAGTTCAACCGAAAAGTTCTTGCCGTCGGCCTTGCTGCCCATCGACAGAACGCGCACTTCCTCGCCATATTTTTCGCCGAACAGCGCCATGGCTCCCGCCGAAATCGCGTCTTCCGGGCTCATAAGACGCGTGTTGACCACCTCATTGCCGCGAATTTCCGCATTCACTTCGGCCTCGATGGCGGCGATATCCTCCGCCGTCAGCGCAGTCGGCTGCGAGAAGTCGAAGCGCAGACGCTCAGGCGCAACCAGCGAACCCTTCTGCGTAACATGCGCGCCCAGACGATTGCGCAGCGCGGCATGCAGCAAGTGAGTCGCCGAATGGTTGGCGCGGATCGCATCGCGCCGTACCACGTCAATCGAGAGAACGACCGCATCCCCGACCTTGACGCTGCCGCTCTCGATCTTGCCGCCATGAGCGTGCAAACGGCCAAGCGGCTTGGCGGTATCGGCAATCACGATGGTCAAACCATCCGCGCCCGTGATCGTGCCGGCATCACCCATCTGGCCGCCCGATTCGCCATAGAAAGGCGTCTGGTTGGTGATGATCGTCACCGCATCGCCCGCGTCGGCGCTCTCGACTTCCTTGCCGTCCTTCACGATGGCAACGATCTGCGCCTCTCCGGTGGTGCTGGTGTAGCCGGTGAATTCGGTCGCCCCGACACGCTCGGCAATGTCGAACCACACTTCGCCAGCGGCGGCCTCGCCGCTGCCCTTCCATGCGGCGCGGGCCGCAGCCTTTTGCTGAGCCATGGCGGCGTCAAAGCCGTCCTTGTCAACGCTGATCCCGCGTGAACGCAGCGCGTCCTCGGTCAGGTCATAGGGGAAACCATAGGTGTCATAGAGCTTGAAGGCCGTCTCGCCCGTCAGCGTGCCGCCCTCGCCCAGGCCATCGGTGGCCTCGTCGAGCAACTTGAGCCCCTTATCAAGCGTCTGACGAAACTTGGTTTCCTCGCGCTCCAGCACTTCCTGAATCAACGCCTGCGCCCGGCCCAGTTCGGGGTAGGCAGCGCCCATTTCCGTCACCAGCGAAGGCACCAGACGGTGCATCAACGGGTCCTTAGCACCCAGCAGATGGGCATGACGCATCGCGCGGCGCATGATGCGACGCAGCACATAACCGCGCCCTTCATTGCTGGGCAACACGCCGTCGGCCAGCAGAAAGCTGGTGGAACGCAGATGGTCCGCGATCACGCGATGGCTGGCGCGGCTGTCGCCCTCGGCCTTCACACCGGTTAGCGACTCGCTCGCCGCGATCAGCGCCTTGAACGTGTCGATGTCGTAATTGTCGTGCTCGCCCTGCATGACCGCAGCAATGCGCTCCAGCCCCATGCCGGTGTCGATGCTCGGCTTGGGCAGGCTCAGGCGCGTGCCATCGGCCTGCTGCTCGAACTGCATGAACACAAGGTTCCAGATCTCGATGAAGCGGTCGCCGTCTTCCTCCGGCGAACCCGGAGGGCCACCCCAGATGTGATCGCCATGATCGAAGAAAATCTCGCTGCAGGGCCCGCAAGGCCCGGTATCGCCCATCGACCAGAAATTGTCGCTGGTCGGAATGCGGATGATGCGATCTTCCGACAGACCCGCAATCTTCTGCCACAGGCCAAATGCCTCATCATCGGTGTGATAGACCGTGACCAGCAACTTGTCCTTGGCCAGCCCCCATTCCTTGGTCAGCAGCGTCCAGGCATGGGTAATAGCCTGTTCCTTGAAATAATCGCCGAAAGAGAAATTCCCCAGCATTTCAAAAAAAGTATGATGACGCGCCGTATAGCCGACATTGTCGAGATCGTTATGCTTGCCCCCGGCGCGCACGCACTTCTGGCTGCTGGTGGCACGCGGGATCGCTCGCGTCTCCAACCCCGTAAAGACGTTCTTGAACGGGACCATGCCCGCATTCGTGAACATCAACGTCGGATCGTTATAGGGCACGAGCGGCGCAGACGGCACCACATCATGGCCATTCGAGCCGAAATATTCGAGAAAGGAGCGGCGGATGTCGTTGGTCGAGATCATGGGGCTTGCCGATAAGCTACCAAAGGGCGGCGGACAAGCAGGAAGGCGCAATCATAGCCATCGTTTTTGCCGAACAGTGCAAGGTTTTGCCCAGTTTCTGCTGATTGTTCCCGCCCGCATCAAAAAAAACGGGGGCGCGAGAGAGAAATTCGCCCGCGCCCCCGCCTGTTTTCAGCCTTCAACCGAAGGAATCACGCGTCATCTTCGGCCTCAGGCCCGACCATCATCTCGCCCGCCAGGCCTTCGGTCTGCGCACGGATGGCGTTTTCGATGCGGTCACGAATCTCAGGATGCTCGCGCAGATAGTTCTTCGAATTCTCACGCCCCTGCCCGATGCGGATCGAATCATAGCTGAACCACGCGCCCGACTTCTCGACGATCCCGGCCTTGACGCCCAGATCGAGGATCTCGCCGATCTTCGAGATGCCTTCGCCATACATGATGTCGAATTCGACCTGCTTGAAGGGCGGCGCCACCTTGTTCTTCACCACCTTCACACGGGTCGCATTGCCGACAATATCGTCGCGATCCTTGATCTGGCCTGTGCGGCGAATGTCCAGACGCACCGAAGCATAGAACTTGAGCGCATTACCGCCCGTCGTCGTTTCAGGATTGCCGTACATCACGCCGATCTTCATACGCACCTGGTTGATGAAGATCACCATGCAGCGCGAGCGGCTGATCGAACCGGTCAGCTTGCGCAGCGCCTGGCTCATCAGACGGGCCTGAAGGCCGACATGGCTGTCGCCCATTTCGCCCTCGATTTCGGCCCGCGGCACCAGCGCGGCCACCGAGTCGACCACCAGCACGTCAATCGCGTTCGAACGCACCAGCGTATCGACGATTTCCAGCGCCTGCTCGCCCGTATCGGGCTGCGAAACGATCAGATTGTCGATATCGACGCCCAATTTCTTGGCATAGACCGGATCGAGCGCATGTTCAGCATCCACAAAGGCCGCCGTCCCGCCGCCCTTCTGCGCCTCGGCAATCGCGTGCAAAGCCAGCGTGGTCTTGCCCGAGCTTTCCGGCCCATAGATTTCCACGATACGCCCGCGCGGCAAGCCGCCAATCCCCAGAGCAATATCAAGGCCCAGCGATCCGGTGGAAATCGCTTCCACCTGCATGGCTTCCTTGGCCCCCAGACGCATGGCAGAACCTTTGCCAAACGCCCGATCAATTTGTGCCAATGCGGCTTCCAGCGCCTTTTGACGGTCCATGCTGTCCTTGTCCTTGCCTTCCTGAATCAGCTTGAGTTGAGCTGCCACGTGCCGTCTCCTTGCTAAGGCGCTGTTGCCAAAGGTCAACACGGCATTGTGTATTTGATTTGTTCCAAAAGAACAAGGCCGGAACAAAATTATTCCAGCCGTCCCGCTCAGCCCTTTTTCCCCGCCCTTTTGGCCAGTACTCCAGCCACTTTTCCGGCAATCTGGTTTACGGAAAAAGGCTTAGGGATGAAATACATATTCACTATATCGATCTCGCGCCGCAACTGTTCCTCGGCATAGCCCGACATGAACAGCACCGGCAAATCGGGCTCAACCGCACGGATGGCGCGCGCCATGGCTGGCCCATCCATCACCGGCATCACGACATCGGAAACCACCATATCGAACATCGCGGCCCCCGAATCGCGCCGCGCCATCACCGCCTCGACACCCTCCTCGCCATCGCTGGCCGTGGTCACCTGATAGCCGGCGCGGCTCAGTGCCCTTTCGGCCACCACGCGCACCGCATCCTCATCCTCAACCAGCAGAATATCGCCGCCGCCTGCCCAGGCCGTTGCCTCCTCCAAAGGCCGCGCAGCCACCTCAGCCGCGCCATGATGGACCGGCAGATAGACCGTGAAGCGCGCGCCCGCCGCCACCCCGTCCTGCGCCGGAACATTATCGGCAAAGATGAAACCACCCGATTGTTTTACAATGCCATAGACCGTCGAAAGCCCAAGCCCGGTGCCGCGCCCCTGCTCCTTGGTGGTGAAAAACGGCTCCCAGATCTTGCCCAGAATATCGCCCGGAATGCCCCCGCCCGTGTCGCGCACGACCAGCGCGGTGTAATCGGCAATCGGCAGAATATCGCTGCCCATTGCACGCACATCGGCCGCCGGCACCCGCCGCGTGGCCAGCATCAGCGCCCCACTGCCATCGCCGCCCACCTTGCGCGAAGCTTCCTGCATCGCATCGCGCGCGTTGACCACAAGATTGACGATCACCTGCTCCACCTGCGTCGGATCGGCCCGCACCGCCCCGAGATCGCGGTCATGGCTGACCTCCAGGCGGATCTTCTCGCCAATCAGACGGCGCAGCATCTGCGTAATATCCGAAACAATATCAGGCAGTTGCAATACCTGCGGCCGCAAGGTCTGCTGGCGGCTGAAGGCCAGCAACTGCCGCGTCAGGCTGGCCGCGCGGTTCGAATTGGCGCGGATCTGCTGAATATCATCATAATCGCTGTCGCCCGGCGTATGGCGCAGCAGCATCAGATCGCAGGTGCCGATGATCGCGGTCAGCACATTGTTGAAATCATGGGCCACCCCGCCCGCCAACTGCCCCACTGCCTGCATCTTGGTCGCCTGCGCCACCTGCCGCTTCAGCCGCGTTTCCTCGGTCGTATCGGTCAGGCCCAGCAGCACCGCCGCCTCGCCCAGCCCCCGCACGCCCGCAAGGCTGAGCGAAACCGGGTCCTCGGGCTGCGCGGCCAGACGCACCGCAACGTCGCCGCTGGTCGCCGCGCCATAGCCGAACCGGCGCACCGCATCGGCCAGCGCCGCCTTATCTTCGCGCACCACCAGATCGGTGGGATAGGTGGGAACATCTCCCCCTTCGCGCCCCGCCGCGCGCATGAAGGCGGCATTGGCAAAGAGCAGCCGCCCATCGCGATCCGCCATCGCCAGCCCCAGCGGCAATCCGCCCAGCAGCGCCTGCAAATGCGGCACCGCCGCGCTCACCTCGCCGCTGCCGCCGAGGCCCACCCCCTGATCGACCAGCAGCATCAGCGAGGGGCTTTGCTGCGGATCGGCCAGATCGGGCCCATCTGGATCGACCAAAGGCAAATAAAACAAGGTCAAAGGCACCGAGCGTTTGACGTCATGAGCCCAGAAAATCCGGTCCTGCTCATCCTGCGCCAACAGGCCGATGAAAGGTTGGCCCACCAACGCCCCTTCCGCGCCCGACCTTTGCGCGAAGGCGCGGTTTGCCGCACGAATCCGGCCATCGGTTTCGACCAATGCGGCGCAAAACCCCGCATGGCCTAAGACGACGCCCAGCTTGCCCGCCAGATGATTGCACAGTTCGCCCACCGGATCGGACGCGGCCACCGGGCGTAAACGCCAGATCAGATAGGCCTCGGCCCGGCCCGCCCGCGCCACTTCGATCCGCCAACGAGTCCCGTCAGGTGCGGTTACGCCATCGGCCGCCGCGCCGTCGCGCCAGGCCGCGCGCGCCAGATCCTCCAAGGCGCCCGCCGCATCGCCAAAGGGCAGTGTAGGCGGCGCCCATGCGCCAAATCCGGCCTCAAACGCGCCATTGGCGCAAACCAGCCGCCCCGCGCGATCCACAATTGCCACCGCCGCATCGCCCTCGATCGCGGCCACCGTCACTGACCAGTCCAGTTCCACGGGCTCCGCGTCCGGCGCCGCGCCCGGCCCGCGCCCCAGCATCACGCCCGCCGCGCCCAGCACCAGCGCCCCGCCGACAAAGCCCGCCACCGCGCCCATCTGCCCCGTGGCCAACCATACCAGACCCGCGCTGATCGCCAGCGCCGCGCCCACCAGCAGCAACGCCATCCCGCGCGCGGGCTGATCGCCGCGCTCCTGCTCCCCCGACATCATCATCCCGTTCAGCCCTGCGTGCCGGAGCGTTGCCGCCGCCGCGCGTGACGCACCAGCACCACCCGCCGCCACACCAGCGCGGCCACCACATAACCGACCGCCGCGCTGACCACCGAGATCACGCCCAGCCCCAGCAGCAGCGCTGGCGCGCCATCCGAAAGCATCCAGCGGCTCCATTCCGTCAACCCTGCCCCGCTGCGATACAGATGATCGAGCGTGTTCAGATCGGCATGGAAACCGAAATTATTGCCCACCGAAATCGCCCCAACCATGATGAAGGGCGTGGTGGCCGGATTGGAAAGGAAAGTCATCGCGCCCGCCAGCGGGATATTGCCCCGCCACGGCACGCACATCAGCGCCGCGCCCACCAGCTGCACGCCGGGGATCAAGGCGAAAATACCGACCAGCAGGCCGACCGCCACCCCGCGCGGCACGCTGCGCCGGTTGAACCGCCACAGATCGGCGCGCAGCACCAGGTGAGCAAAGGGGGCGATAATGCGGCTGTTTTCCAAAGCCGCTCGGGTGGGCAGCAAGTTTCGCGCCCAATTGGACAGAGAAACGAGCCGCCGCCCGCTCACTTGTATTCCCTCATGATCCGGGCCTGATCACGCTTCCAGTCGCGCTCTTTGATCGTGTTGCGCTTGTCGGCAACATTCTTGCCCTTGGCCAGCGCCAGTTCGACCTTGGCCCGGCCCCGCCCGTTGAAATAGACCGAGAGCGGAACCAGCGTCATGCCCTTGCGTTCCACCGCACCGGTCAGCTTGGCGATCTCGCGTTCGTGCAGCAGCAATTTGCGCGGGCGCTTGGGCTCATGGTTAAAGCGGTTGCCATGACTGAATTCGGGCACATTGGCGTTAACCAGCCAGACCTGACCATCGCGCACCTCGGCATAGGCCTCGGCAATCGAGCCTTCACCAAAGCGCAGGCTCTTCACCTCGGTGCCGGTGAGAGCGATGCCCGCTTCCAGCTTGTCCTCGATAAAATAGTCGAAACGCGCGCGCCGGTTTTCGGCAACGGTCTTTTTCTTGTCGAATTGGGTCGGAGTCGGGCGTGCCATACTCGGCATGTAGGGCGCGCAGGCCCCAAGCGAAACCCCTTGCCGGGCCGTTTTCGACCCAATGGGCAAAAAAAGGGGGCGACCCGATGCCGAGCCGCCCCCTTTTTTTCATGTCTTTTGCGAAGGCCTTAACGCAGGCGCACCACATTGTCCGAATGGCGCGGATCACGGCGGGTGCCGCAATATTGCGTCGCCATCGGCTCGTCACGGACATCGATCACCATGCCGGTGCCAAAGCCGTTGAAGCGCGTGCGCATCGCCGCACCATAGGCGCCCAGCATACCGATCTCGATATAATCGCCCGGCTGGATATTGGCGGGCAGACGGAACGGCCCTTCCATATAGTCGGCATCGTCGCAGGTCGGGCCGTAGAAGGCGAAGTCTTCCTCGGCGCTGTCGCGCTCGGGGTTGAGGCACTTGACCGGGAAACGCCATTCGACATGGGCCGCGTCATAGAGCGCGCCATAGGCACCCTCGTTGATGAACAGCTCGTTGCCGCGGCGCTTTTCCACCTGCACGATCATCGAGTTATATTCCGCCGACAGCGCCCGGCCCGGTTCGCACCACAGCTCGGACGAGTAGGACACCGGCAGCGATTCTGCGGCGCGGTGGATCGAGGCGAAATAATCCTCCATCGGCGCAGGCTCCATCCCCGGATAGATCGAGGGAAAGCCGCCGCCCACATCAATGATGTCCACCGTGATCGACGCATCGACAATCGCCGCACGCACGCGCTCGAGCGCCTGAACATAGGCGAAGGGCGTCATTGCCTGCGAACCGACGTGGAAGCAGATGCCAAGGCAATCGGCAACCTGACGCGTGGCCTGAAGCAGCGGGGCCGCATCGGCCAGATCGATCCCGAACTTCGACGCGAGGCTCAGCTCCGAATATTCGCTCGATACGCGCAGACGCACACAGAGCGAAAGATCGGTGGCCGCATTGCCGTCACGGTCGCGGGTCGCCTCGACGATCTTTTCCAGCTCTTCCTGGCTGTCCAGACTAAACGTGCGGACGCCGTGGATGTGATAGGCCTCGTGGATCGCGGCAACGGGCTTGACCGGGTGCATGAAGCACAGGGTCGGCTCCGAGCCCAGCGTTTCGCGGACAAGGCGCACTTCGGCGATGCTGGCGGTGTCGTAATGCGTAACGCCATTTTCCCACAGCACGGCCAGCAGGTCGGGCGAGGGATTGGCCTTCACGGCATAGAGCGACTTGCCCGGAAACTTCTCGACAAAGAAGCGGGCAGCGCGCGCAGCAGCCTGCGGGCGATTGAGGATAACGGGTTCGTTGGGCGCGAGGGCGCGAACTACAGCCGATGCATCAAGATGAATGGACAACGCAAGGGACCCCCAATAGGCCATTCGGCCAAGATAAACACAATGGTGAAAAGCTGCCTTGCGGTTTGGAAGTCCCCATGGGGCAGCGAGGGGGGTGCATATAGGCCGTTTGTCGGGGGGTGCAAGCGGAAAAATCACGCTTCATCGCAGCTTTGAGCACGAATGGCGGAAAACTGGACTATCCTGAAATCATCCCAGAATCAGATGACAGTTTCATGACAAAAACAGAGTGACGCAACGCCCAGGCAGGACGGCGCGCCACTCTCATATATCATTGAAATTTAGTTATTTATTCGGACAATCGCGCAATCAACTCAAACGGTCGCGAAATGTCTCCCAACTGAAATGTTTCACGCATTCCAGCGAATCATCCGCACTGTTCCATAGCCATATCGAGGGCAAAGGCACGCCGTTGAAGGTCGTGGTCTTGACCATCGAGTAATGCGCCTGATCGAGGAAGGCAAAACGCTGCCCCGGCTCACACGGCACCGGCAGGCGATAATCGCCGATCACATCGCCCGCGAGGCACGAAGGACCGCCTAAACGCACCGCTTCACCATCCTCGCGCTCGCCCAGCATGGCGGGTCGATAGGGCGCCTCGATCACATCGGGCATATGACAGGTGGCCGAAATATCGACGATGGCGACCGGGATGCCATTGGTATGGGTGTCCAGAACCGTGCCGATCAGAATGCCCGCGTCCAGCGCCACCGCCTCGCCCGGTTCCAGATAAAGCTCACAGCCCGTCTGCGCCTTCACCGCTTGCAGGAAGGCGACCAGATCGTCGCGCTGATAATCGGCGCGGGTGATATGATGCCCGCCGCCGAAATTCAGCCAGCGGATCGGCCCGCCATTCACCGCCAGCCAAGGCGCGATGGTGGGATAAAGGGCATTCCATGTACGCTGGAGCGGCTCGAAATCCTGCTCGCAGAGCGTGTGGAAATGCAGGCCCGTGACGCCTTCGAGATGTTCGGCCCTCACCTGATCGACCGGAAAGCCCAGACGCGAGCCCAGCGCGCAGGGGTCATATTTCTCGACCTCACCCTCGCGATGCAGCGGGTTGATGCGCAGGCCGATGTCGAAATCGCCGCCCTGCTGCGCCAAGATCGGGCGGAAGCGCGCCAGCTGGTTTGGCGAATTGAAGATCACATGATCGGAAATCGCGCAGATCTCGGGCAGATCCTCGGCCTTGTAGCCCGCGCAATAGGTCGCAATCTCGCCCTTATAGGACTGTTGCGCCAGACGCGCTTCCCACAAGCCACTGGTGCAGACGCCATCGAGATATTCGCCCACGATGGACGCCACGCGCCACATGCTGAACGCCTTCATCGCGGCCAGCACCTTGATCCCCGCCCGGTCACGCACATCGGCCAGCACCGCCAGATTGGCCCGCAGCCGCGCCTCATCCACCACAAAGGCGGGCGAATTGACACGGTTCAGGTCGAAATGCGCAAAGGCGCCCGGATCGCCTGCACGAGTTTCCATGCGTCAGTTTCCTTTGAAAATCAGCGCCGCGCCCGCGATAATCAGCGCAAAGCCCGCCAATTGCGCCAGCCCCGGCTTTTGCCCGAACAGCGCCCATGCCACCAGCACGAAGCCCGCCAGCGAAAAGACTTCCTGCATCGTCTTGAGCTGGGCCAGCGAATAGGCCTTTGACCCAAGACGATTGGCGGGAACGGCCAGCCAATATTCGAAAAAGGCCAGCCCCCATGAGGCCAGTACAGCCACCCAGATCGCCTTGTGCGGCGCCTTGAGATGGCCATACCACGCCACATTCATGAACAGGTTCGACCCCGCCAGCATCAGCGGGGGCAGGATCAAACCCCAATTCATCAGAACTGCACCGGACCGTCGAGCTCTTCGACCGACCAGGGCAGGCCGTGCTTGTTGAGCATGTCCATGAAGGGATCGGGATCGAACTGTTCGATGTTGAACACGCCCGCACCGGTCCAAACGTCCTGCATGATCATGGCCGCGCCGATCATCGCCGGAACGCCGGTGGTGTAGCTCACCGCCTGATTGCCGGTTTCGGCATAGCATTCTTCATGGTCGCAGATGTTTTTGATGTAGAACGTCTTTTCGCCGCTGCCGTCCAGCGCCTCGCCGGTGGCGATGTCGCCGATGTTGGTCTTGCCCTTCGTCGTCGCGCCCAGCGTGCTGGGTTCGGGCAGAACGGCCTTGAGGAACTGAAGCGGAATGATTTCCACGCCATTGTAGATGACCGGATCGATGCGGGTCATGCCCACATTCTGCAGCACGGTCAGATGCTTGATGTATTCATCGCCAAAGGTCATCCAGAAACGCGCACGCTCCAGTTCAGGGATGAACTTGGCGAGGCTTTCCAGCTCCTCGTGATACATCATATACATGTTCTTGGGGCCGACTTCGGCAAAGTCGAACTGGACCTTGTTGGCCATCGCCGGGGTTTCGACGAACTGGCCGCCTTCCCAGTGGCGCGCGGGCGCGGTCACTTCGCGGATGTTGATTTCCGGGTTGAAGTTGGTGGCAAAGGCCTGCCCATGATCGCCGCCGTTGCAGTCGAGAATGTCGAGCTGGCGGATGGTTTTCAGCTTATGCTTCTTGAGCCACATCGCAAAAACCGAGGTCACGCCCGGATCGAAACCGCTGCCCAGCAGCGCGGTCAGGCCAGCTTCCTTGAAGCGATCCTGATAGGCCCACTGCCAGTGATATTCGAACTTGGCCACGTCCTTGGGCTCATAGTTCGCGGTGTCCATATAATGCGCGCCCGCGATCAGGCAGGCGTCCATGATCGTCAGATCCTGATAGGGCAGCGCCAGATTGACCACCAGCTTGGGCCCGATCTGCTTGATGAGAGCGGCCAGCGCGGGCACGTCCTCGGCATCGATCGCATAGGTGGCGATATCGACACCCGTGCGTTCCTTGACCGACACGGCAATCGCATCGCACTTGCTCTTGGTGCGGCTGGCCAGATGGATGTCGGAAAAGATATCCGCATTCATCGCCATCTTGTGCACCGCCACCGAGCCGACGCCGCCGGCGCCAATCACCAGAACCTTGCCCATGGGCGAAACTCCATAAAAACGGGCCGGCGCTGATGCCCGGCCCTGAAAAATCCGAATGCCGCCATATAGGGCCGTATTGTGACAGCACAACATGCCTTGATAGGCCCAATTGTCGCCAAACCGTCACGGCCGCGTCATGGCAGCGCAACGCACCGGTCATATGAGCGCTGAAAATAGTTCAGCCGGAGACAAGTCGCCCATGTCCGCCCCTATGCGTGCCAGCCCTATTACCGACCCGCATATTATCGACAGGGCCGTGGTGCGCAGCCATGCCCCCCGGCGCGAACGCCTTGCCGACCGGGCCTTTGCGCTGGCTTTTCGCGGCCTGGTCTATGCTCAGATCTGGGAAGATCCAGTGGTGGACATGGCCGCGCTGGAAATCGCGCCTGACAGCCGGATCGTTACCATCGCCTCGGGCTCGTGCAATGCGCTGTCCTATCTGGTGGCCGATCCGGCGCAGATCACGGCGGTGGACCTCAACACCGCGCATATTGCGCTGGGGCGGCTGAAATATGCCGCGTTTCGTCACCTGCCTGATTACGAATCGCTGCGCCGTTTCTTTGTCGAGGCCGACAACAAGGCCAATCTGGCCGCCTATCGTCAATATCTCGCGCCGCATCTCGATGAACCCACCCGCCGCTATTGGGAAGGGCGCGATCTGGCCGGGCGCAAGCGAATCGGCGGCTTTGCCAGCGGGATCTATAAGCGCGGCCTGCTGGGCAATTTCATCGGCATGGCCCATTTCGTCGCCCGCCTCTATCGCGTCGATCTGCGCGCCATTCTGGAGGCGCAGAGCATCGAGGACCAGCGCCGCATTTTTGATGAAAAGATCGCGCCCGTGTTCGACAAACGCTTCATCCGCTGGCTGACCAACCAGCCCGCCAGCCTCTATGGCCTCGGCATCCCCCCTGCGCAATTTGACGCGCTGGCGGGCGATCAGCGCATGGCCAACGTGCTGCGCGCGCGGCTGGAAAAACTGGCCTGCGACTTTGCCGTGGGCGAAAATTACTTCGCATGGCAGGCCTTCAACCGCGGCTATGGCAAGGGGCCGGACGCGCCGCTGCCACCCTATCTTCAGCCCGCCAATTACGCGAAGGTGCGCGACCGCATCGACCGCATCGACTGGCGTCATGTCAATTTCACCGACCATCTGCGCGAGCAACCCGACGCCAGCCTAGACCGCTACATCCTGCTCGACGCGCAGGACTGGATGAGCGACGCGCAATTGACCGACCTGTGGCAACAGATCACCCGCACCGCCCGGCCCGGCGCGCGCGTCCTGTTCCGCACGGCGGCCGAGGAAACACTCCTGCCCGGCCGCGTGCCTGAGGAAACCCTCTCGCGCTGGGACTACAGCGAGGCCGAAGCGCGCAGCCTGATCCGCGCCGACCGCTCCTCGATCTATGGCGGCCTCCACCTCTATCGCTTCAAGGGATGATCCCCATGGCTACCGCACCTGCTCTCGAAACCCATGGCGATCTGATGGACAGCGTCTATCGCTGGCAACGCCATATCTATGATGTCACGCGCAAATATTTCCTGTTCGGCCGCGACCGGCTGATCCGGGGCCTGCGTATGCCCTATGGCAGCGCGGTGCTCGAAGTGGGCTGCGGCACTGGGCGCAACCTCTCGCTGGTGCGCGAACTGTGGCCCAAGACGCAGATCCATGGGCTGGATATTTCTCCCCTGATGCTGGAAACCGCGCAGGACCGGCTGGGCGCCCGCGCGCGTCTGGCCGTGGGCGATGCCTGCGAATTTGATGCGCAGGACCTGTTTGGCCGCCCGCATTTCGAACGGGTGATGATTTCCTTTGCCCTCTCGATGATCCCGGCATGGGAAGAGGCCATCGCCCAAGGCATCGCCGTGCTGGCGCCGGGGGGCGAGCTGCATATTGTCGATTTCGGCGATGCGCGCGGGCTGCCCGCGCCCTTGCGCTGGGTGCTGATGCGCTGGCTGGCACATTTCCATGTCAGCCCCCGCCCCGATCTGGCCGACGTCGCCCACCATCTGGCGGGCAGCATCGCCTCGGTGGAGGCCCATGACGGCCCGCTGGGTTACTATCGCCTGATCGTCATCCGCCGGTATCGGGGCGCGTAATGCGCCCCGGCCCGAATTAATCGCGCAAAAACAGGCTGGCGAGTTCCACATGCGTGGTCCAGCGGAATTGCCCCACCGGACGCAATTCGGCCAGCCGATAGCCCCCCTCGATCAACTGGGCCGCATCGCGCGCCCAGCTTGACGGGTTGCAACTGATATAGACCACGCGCTTGACCGTGCTGGCGGCGATGCGCCCCACCTGCTCGCGCGCGCCCGCGCGCGGCGGGTCCAGCACCACGCCGCCAAAGCGATTGAGTTCGTCGGGCATCAACGGATTGCGGAACAGATCGCGGTGCAGCGGAT
Organism: Novosphingobium sp. SG707; assembly: GCF_012275515.1. Taxonomy (GTDB): domain Bacteria; phylum Pseudomonadota; class Alphaproteobacteria; order Sphingomonadales; family Sphingomonadaceae; genus Novosphingobium. The sequence continues at coordinate 153,385 of NZ_JAAZQL010000006.1, read as the reverse complement.
GAACGATCAGCCCGCTGCGCCCCGCCGCCGATTTGCAGGCGAGGAAGGCGGCCTGATCAGCCTCGGCCGCCAAGACCTTCGATCCAGCCTTGGCCAATGCGAAGGCGAAAGTCCCCAGCCCGGCGAACAGATCGGCCACCGGCGACACGCCCTTGAGCCATTCCACCGCCGCACCCACCAGCGCCTGTTCGCCATCCAGCGTGGCCTGAAGGAAGGCGCCGGGCGGCAGAGGTGCTTCGACGCCCGACAGGTTGACCGTCACGCCGTCGGGCTCCCACAGGCTCTCCGGCCCATAGCCCTGATCGAGCGAAAGCCGGGCCAGCCCATTGTCGCGGGCAAAGTCCAGCATCGCCTCGGTCTGCTGCAACCCTTCGACCGTCAGGCCTTTCAGCGCAACATCCACGCCCTGACTGGCCAACGTCAGGTCCACTTCCACGGCAAAGCGTCCATCGCGCCGCGCCAGCAATTTGCGCAAAGGCCCCAGCACCGCCACCAGTTCGGGCGCCAACACCGGGCATTCCTTCAGATCGACCAGCTTGTGCGACCCGCCCTCGGAATAGCCCAGAGCGATGGCGCCGCCCACCCGCGCCGCGCGCAGCGAAGCGCGCCGCCGCGATCCGGCGGGCGAGAGATGGGTGGGCGCCAAAATCTCGGGCTCCATCCCCTGCCCCCGCGCGGCATGGACCACACGGTCGCGCACGAAATCGGACAGGGCCTCGTCACCCACATGCTGCAGTGTGCAGCCCCCGCAGGTGCCATAATGGCGGCAGACGGGCGCGGCATAATTGGCCCCGCGCGCAATCGAGCCATCCGAGCGCAACACATCCCCCGGCGCAGCCCCGGCCACATAGGCCCCGCTGGCGGTTATGCCATCGCCCTTGGCGGCAATGCGCAGGATCGGATCGTCACTCATGCTGGCCCCTTAACTCTGGAGGCTGGCCCGATAGGCTTTTGCGATGGATTTGGCCAGTTCCCCGGCAGAAAAAGGCGGCGGCGTGATCCGCGCCGCCTCACCATGCAGCCAAACGCCTTCGCAAGCCGCCGCGAAAGGTTCGGCCCCGGTGGCCAGCCTGCTGGCAATCGCGCCCGCCAGCACATCCCCAGTCCCCGCCGTGGAAAGCCAGCTTGAAGCACGCGGCGCGGCGGCCCAGCGGCCATCGGGCGCTGCGACTATCGTATCCGGCCCCTTGGCCACGATCACCATCCCGCTCGCCTGTGCCAGATTGCGGGCGCGGGAGATCTTGTCCTCGCCATGGCTGCCGAAATGATGCTCCAGCGCGACCAGTTCACCCTCATGCGGCGTGGCAATTGTGGCCATCATCCCTTTGGAAAGCAAATGACATCCGTCAGCGTCCAGCACCGTCGGCCGCGTCGCGGCCAATGCCTCGGCCAGCAGGAAATGGCCCGCCGCATTTCTCCCAAGCCCCGGCCCGACCAACAGCGCCGCGATCCGATCATCGGAAAAATCCGCCCGTGCGCAGACCAGATCGACAGGCACCGTCAGAGGAGAATCGCAAAGCACTTTGACATAGCCCGCGCCCGCACCCTGCGCCGCCGTGGCCGCCAGCACCGTCGCGCCGGGCATCGCACCCGCCACCACGCCCAGCAGCCCCCGCCGGTATTTATGCGCATCGACAGAAGGGGCATGAAACCGGGGCCGCCCGATCACCTGACCCGCGTCCTCCACCGCGCCGCAGCCGATATCGACCAGCCGCAGCTCCCCCATCCGCGCCATCGCAGGCATCAGGAAATGCGCAGGCTTCCACGCGCCCAGCGCTATCGTCAGGTGATAATCGGGCAGGCCATCATTCAATGCCGCGCCCGTATCGGTGGCCACGCCGCTGGGCAGATCAACCGCGATCCGTTTGCCATGGCGCGCCGCCAGACCATTCAGCAACGCCAGATCCGCCTCGCCCAACCCGCGCGTCAGCCCGGTGCCGAACAGACAATCGACCAGCACATCGCCATCCACTGGGCCATCCACTGGGCTATCAACCACTGCGCCGGAATAGAGCGAACGCGCCACCCGCGCCGCATCGGTGCGAGGCTCTGCGGCAGGAACTACCACAACATGGCCGCCCCGCCGCCGGATCGCCTCGGCAATGACCCAGCCGTCGCCGCCATTGTTGCCCGGCCCGGTCAACACTGTCACGCGCCGCGAGGGACCGACGATGCGCCAGACATAATCCGCCGCCCCGTTCCCCGCGCGCTGCATCAATTCATCCACGCCGATCCCGCCCGCCATCAGCGCGCCTTCGGCGGCGCGCATCTGGTCGGCGGACAGGATCTGGGCGTGAGCGATCATTTCAGTTGCGAGAGATCCCGCACCGCGCCCTTGGCCGCGCTGGTGGTCATCGCGGCATAGGCCTTCAGAGCGGTCGAAACCTTGCGCGGACGCTCCTTGGCCGGGTGCCAGCCCTTGGCCGCCTGCGCGGCGCGGCGCTCGGCCAACACCTCGTCCGAGACGGCAAGGTTGATCGTGCGACCGGGGATGTCGATCTCGATCACATCGCCGGTTTCGACAAGGCCGATCGCGCCGCCTTCGGCAGCTTCAGGCGAAGCATGGCCGATCGACAGGCCCGAGGTGCCGCCCGAGAAGCGACCATCGGTGATCAGCGCGCAGGCCTTGCCCAGCCCCTTCGACTTCAAGTAGCTGGTGGGATAGAGCATTTCCTGCATGCCCGGACCGCCCTTGGGCCCTTCATAGCGGATGACAACCACATCGCCCGCCACGACCTGTCCGGTCAGAATCGCCGTCACCGCGGCGTCCTGGCTTTCATAAACCTTGGCAGGACCGGTGAACTTCAGGATGCTTTCATCCACGCCCGCCGTTTTGACTATGCAGCCTTCGAGCGCGATATTGCCGAACAGAACCGCCAGACCGCCATCCTTGCTGAACGCATGTTCGCAGCTGCGGATCACGCCCTTTTCGCGGTCGGTGTCGAGGCTTTCCCAGCGGCGGCTCTGGCTGAAAGCCACCTGTGTCGGCACACCGCCGGGAGCGGCAAGGAAGAATTCCTGCACTTCGGGATCGTTGCTGCGCCCGATGTCCCACTTGGCCAGCGCATCGCGCAGAGTGGGCGAGTGGACGGTGGGCAGATCGGCATGGAGCAGCCCGCCGCGTTCCAGTTCGCCAAGGATCGAATAGATCCCCCCCGCACGGTGAACGTCCTCCATATGCACGTCATTCTTGGCCGGCGCCACCTTCGACAGGCAGGGAACGCGGCGCGAGAGGCGGTCGATGTCATTCATCGTGAAATTGACGCCCGCTTCCTGTGCGGCGGCCAGCAGGTGGAGCACGGTGTTGGTCGAGCCGCCCATGGCAATGTCGAGGCTCATCGCGTTTTCAAAGGCTTCGAAGCTGGCGATGTTGCGCGGCAGCACGCTTTCATCGTCCTGCTCATAGTAACGCTTGCACAGCTCGACCGCCAGACGACCCGCGCGCAGGAACAGTTTCTTGCGGTCGCTATGCGTGGCCAGCGTCGAACCATTGCCCGGCAGCGACAGGCCCAAAGCCTCGGTCAGGCAGTTCATTGAATTGGCAGTGAACATGCCCGAGCAACTGCCGCAGGTGGGGCAGGCCGACCGTTCGATGGTCTTCACTTCATCATCGGTATAGGCTTCATCCGCCGCCGCGACCATCGCATCGACCAGATCGAGCGCCACTTCCTTGCCGCGCAGCACGACCTTGCCCGCCTCCATCGGCCCGCCGGACACGAAGACCACGGGGATGTTCAGGCGCATCGCGGCCATCAACATGCCGGGCGTGATCTTGTCGCAGTTGCTGATGCAGACCATGGCGTCGGCGCAGTGGCCGTTGACCATGTATTCCACGCTGTCGGCGATCAGGTCGCGGCTGGGCAGCGAATAGAGCATGCCGTCATGGCCCATCGCGATGCCATCGTCGATGGCGATCGTGTTGAATTCCTTGGCCACGCCGCCTGCCGCCTCGATCTCGCGCGCGACCATCTGGCCCAGATCTTTCAGGTGAACGTGGCCCGGCACGAACTGGGTAAAGCTGTTGACCACGGCAATGATCGGCTTGCCGAAATCGCTGTCCTTCATGCCGGTGGCGCGCCACAGGCCCCGCGCGCCCGCCATATTGCGGCCATGGGTGGAGGTGCGTGAACGATAGGCAGGCATGGGGATACTCCGGCAGACTCGGGAAGACGTTTGCGCCCCTACTAAAGGGCTGCGCAAGTGGCAATGTGAAAATTGCAATCAGGGAAGATTTAGCGCAACTTTATTACAAATATCCGCCATGCGGTTGGCCCATAGCGCCTGCCCTGCGGTATCGCCAATCAGGTCCTGACGAATCTCGACGCCCAGATAGGGGCGGCCCTCAGCCTCGGCATGGCGGTTCATCGTGTAATTCAGCACGCGGCCAGAATAGGGCAACTGATCGCCCACGATCAGCCCTTCGGCCTCCAGCAGCGGAATGGCGATGCGCGCGGCGCAATCATCCTCATTATAGAGGATGCCGACATGCCACGGCCGCGCCTCATCGCTGGTGGCCAAACGCGGCGTGAAGGAATGCAGCGAGAGGATCAGCGCGGGCGGCGCGTCATCCAGCAATTGCGAGAGCGCCGCGTGATAGGGATGATGGAACCGCGCAAGACGGGCCTCGCGGGCCTCTTGCGTCAATTCATTGCCGGGGATCGCATGGCCATCGCTGACATGCGGGATGGTCGCGGCCTGATGATCGCCCCGGTTGAGGTCGCAGACAAGGCGGCTGACATGGGCGCAATAGGCCGCAATGCCGGGGCGCTGCGCCATAATCTGGGCGATCGCACCCACGCCGATGTCGACGGCAATATGCTGGTCCATCAATTCAGGCGCAATGCCAAGGTCCACATCTTCGGGCACGCGGTTGCTGGCATGGTCGGATACGATCAAGATGCCGCCGAATTTGGGCTCGCCAAACAGGCGATAGGCGTCGGTTTCGCGCGCGATCATCGCAGCAGCCCCGCCATTTGCCACCAATCGGGATGATGCGCCGCAATTCCGGCGGCGGCCTCATCACGCGCGGCCATATCATCAAACAGGGCAAAACACGTCGCCCCCGAACCCGACATGCGCGCAAGCCAGGCCCCCGTTTGCCCCAAAGCCGCCAGCACATCGGCCACCGGCGGGCAAATCGAAATCGCGGGCGCCTCCAGATCATTGCGGCCATGGAGAGCGATGTCGCGCGCGCTGCCCTGCGGCATGGCGCCGCGATCGACGCGATCCCAAGCCTTGAACACCGGCCCGGTGGGCAGAGGCACGCGCGGATTGACCAGCAGCACCGGGCAGCCTTTCAGATCCTCGGGCGCAGGCTCCAGTTCCGTCCCCGTGCCGCGCCCGACCATCGCCACGCTTTCCACACAGGCGGGCACATCGGCTCCCAACCCAGCGGCCAGCCCATGCCAATTATCCGGCAAAACCCCCGCCCGGCGCGCCATGCGGAACACCGCGCCCACATCGGCCGAACCCCCGCCCAACCCTGCGGCCACCGGCAGCGCCTTGTCCAGCGCCACCGCCCAGCCGCCCTCACGCGGGATCAGCGCCAGCGCGTCCAGCACAAGGTTGCTCTCCTCACCGGCCAGCAAAGGAGAGAATTCGCCGGTGATCGTCAGCGAATCCCCACCCGCCTGCGTCGCGCTCAACGCATCGCCCGCATCGACAAAGGCGAAGAGCGTTTCCAGCTCGTGATAGCCATCATCGCGGCGGCGGCGCACGTGGAGCGCGAGGTTGATCTTGGCATAAGCCGTTTCGGAGAGGGGGAAATCGACGGGTTCCATGGCGCCTCCCATGGCGCGGGCGCCGCGCGCAGGCAAGACGCCTTTGCATGAAAATACCGCACAGCATCTTGTCATCCGCCCCCAATGCCGCCAATCAGGCGCGCAATGACCGCCCACCCTCCCCTTTCGGCCCAGATCGCCGCCGCGCTCGACTGGTGGCGCGAGGCCGGAGTCAGCTATGCCTACAGCGACGAGCCGCAGGAATGGCTGGAGGAGATCGCGCAGGAAGGCGCCTCGCCGCAGGGCGCACCACCCCCGATGATGCGGGCCAAGCCCGAACCGTCGCCTCCCCCGCCCCGCCCGCGCCTTGGCGGCGAGATTGGGCAATGGCCCCAAACGCTGGCCGATTTCGCGCCATGGTGGATGGGCGAGCCGACGTTGGACCCCACCGGCGCCTCGGGCCGGGTGCCCCCGCGCGGGATTGCCGGGGCGGCGCTGATGGTGGTCGTGCCCATGCCCGAAAGCATGGATGGCGAAACGGGCCAACTGCTGTCCGGGCCGCAGGGCAAGCTGCTGGAAGCCATGCTGCGCGTGATGGGATTGGGGGCGGATGATTGCTATATCGCCGCCGCACTGCCCCGCGCGATGCCTGCGCCCGATTGGGATCTGCTGCGCCAAGAGGGCATGGGTGCGGTTTTGGCCCACCATATTGCGCTGGCCGCGCCGCGCCGCCTGCTTTTGCTGGGGGATCGCATCCTGCCGCTGCTCGGCCACGACCCATCGCAAAAGCCTGCCCTTTTATCACTGATTAACCAAAGTGAGGCAGGACATGGCGGCCCGGAGGCCGGAACGGATGCGCGTGGGGTCGCCGTTCTGGCAGCTCAGGATCTGGGTATGCTGCTGGAAAATCCACGGCGCAAGGCCGGTTTCTGGCGCAGCTGGCTGAATTGGGCCGAATGACTGGACGGGATAAGGGATTGATTTTGCGGTTACGGGATCGACAAAAGGCTGGGCCTGCGCGCGCGTTGCTTTGCGCCCTTGCCGCATTGGCGTCCGTGGCCGGGGCGGGGCCGGCCGCCGCCAATTCCGCCGCCGCCGACTATTTCATGAGCCGCGTCTCGCGCTCGGCCGTGCCCAAACTGTTAAGCGAGGACGAGCGCGCCTGGTACAAGGACATATTCGGCGCGATCAAGCGGCAGGACTGGACGCGGGTTCAGACCATGTTTGCCGAACGCCCCGATGGCCCGCTGCATGGTTCGGCGCGGGCTGAATATTATCTGGCCCCCGGTTCGCCGCGCATTGATCTTGCCGCGCTGACAGACTGGCTCAATGCCAATCCCACCCTGCCTCAGGCCGAACAGATCGCCGCGCTGGCCATCAAACGCGGGGGCACGGCGTTGCCTACGCTGCCCATGCCGCAGGCGCTTTATACCCAGCCCAACGCGCCGCGCCGCGCCCGACCGCGCAGCATTGCCGACGGCACCATGCCCGCCACCATCGCGCAGGGCATCAATGACAAGATCAAGGTGGACGATCCGCTGGGCGCGCGCCTGCTGCTCGACGGCGTCGATGCCACCCTTTCGGCCGAGGCCCGCGCCGAATGGCGGCAGAAGGTCGCATGGGCCTATTACATCAACAATCAGGATGCCGACGCCTTTGCGCTGGCGTCATCCATTGGCGACAACAGCGCCCCCATGTCCGGCCCGTGGGTGGCCGAAGGAGCATGGGTGGCGGGCCTTGCCGCATGGCGGCTGGGCGATTGCCTGAATGCAGGCGAGGCTTTTGCCCGCACGGCCAAGGGTTCCACCAACAATGAGCTGACCGCCGCTGCGTATTATTGGCAGGCGCGCGCGCAGGTGCGTTGCCGTCAGCCGGAAATGGCCTCGGCGCCGCTGCGTTCGGCCGCGCGGCTCGATGAAACGCTGTATGGCATGATTGCGGCCGAGCAATTGGGCCTGCGCATGCCCACCAGCCATTCCGCGCCCGATTTCACCCCCGCCGACTGGCAATCCCTGCGCGAAAATCCCAATATCCGCGCGGCCGTGGCTCTGGCCGAAATCGGCGAGGATGGGCTGGCCGACGATGTGCTGCGCCATCAGGCCCGCATCGGCAGCGTGGATCAGTATCAGCCGCTGTCGCGTCTGGCGCGCGATCTGGGCCTGCCTGCCACGCAATTGTGGATGGCCTACAATGCGCCGGGCGGGGCAGTGCCCGCGCCCGCAAGCCGTTTCCCCACACCGAAATGGACCCCCGCCACCGGGTGGCAGGTCGATCCGGCGCTGGTTCTGGCCCATACGCTTCAGGAATCGGCGTTTCGCGCCACGGCCTTGTCCAGCGCGGGCGCGCGCGGGCTGATGCAGATCATGCCCGCCGCCGCGCGCGATCATGCCGCGGCGCTGGGCGTTTCGGGGTCGGTCGGCGATCTGACGCGGCCCGATGTGAATTTGGCTTTCGGCCAACAGCATTTGCAGGCGCTGAAGAACAGCGCCGCCACACAGGGGCTGCTGCCCAAGGTGATGGCGGCCTATAATGCCGGGCCGCTGCCCGTAGCGCGCTGGAACACACAGATCCATGATGGTGGCGATCCGCTGCTGTGGATGGAATCGGTGCCCTATTGGGAAACGCGCGGCTATGTCGCCACGGTGCTGCGCAATTACTGGATGTATGAGCGGCAGGCGGGCGGCGCTTCGGAAAGCCGCACCGCCCTGGCGCAGGGCCTGTGGCCGACCTTTCCCGGCCTCGACGGCGCGCGCGGGGTCAAAATGGCCAGCAACGGTGTGATTGCGGCCCCCGGCATGAACGGCTACCAAGCCACTCCATAACAAGGAGTGCGCCCATGGCCATTGACGAAACCCGCGAGTTCAAACCGATCCGCATCGCGCTGCTGACGCTGTCGGACACGCGCACATTGGACAATGACACCAGCGGCGACATTCTGGCCCAGCGCATCACCGACAAGGGGCATATCCTCGCCACGCGCAAGATCCTGCGCGAGGATGTGCATACGCTGGTGGCCCAGCTTGATACCTGGATCGATGACCCGGAAATCGACTGCGTGATCTCGACCGGCGGCACCGGACTGACCGGGCGCGACGTCACGCCCGAGGCGCTCGACCAGATCATCATTGCCCACAGCGGCAAGCTGATCCCCGGCTTTGGCGAACTCTTCCGCTGGCTGTCCTATAAATCCATCGGCACCAGCACCGTCCAGTCGCGCGCCATGGCGATCATGGCGGGCGCTACCTATATCTTTGCCCTGCCCGGTTCGAATGGCGCGGTGAAGGATGGCTGGGACGGGATCCTGAACGAACAATTGGACAGCCGGAACCGGCCTTGCAACTTTGTCGAGTTGATGCCGAGATTGCGGGAGGTTTGACGGGGGGTTCTATGCCTCCGGCGGGCAAAGAGACTCGTCCCTTTGCAATCCCGTTAATTTGAGTGGGTTTGAGAGGATGCGATTGCATTAAAGCCTGCGGTGCGGAGAGGCTCCGCTAAAGGCGCCGCAGGCTTTCAAATCGCGGGGGTGCGTCCGACACCCATCGGCCAAACCACGCACGCAATGCAGACAGTAACGGGAGCGCGAGGGTCTAGACCCTCGCACCTTATCTAAACCCTCTAGAACACCTTCAACCCCGCCACCTCATCCTCGCTCAACTCCACCCGAAACAGATCGGCCAGCATCGCGCGCCAATCCTGCGCATGGGCGATTTCCATCACATCGCCGCGCCCGCCCGCATACATGGAAAGCCGCCGCCCATTGAGCGCGGCAAAGCCATCCTCCAGCACGATGGAGGCGATCCATGCGGTGGTGAAGCGCGTCTCGGGCTTGGTAAAGGTCCAGTGGTTCGACAGCTCAAGGTCGATGGGCGCAACTTCGTTAAGGTTGAAACTGTACTGTTTCTGCCATCCCGGCGCGGTGGCGCGGCCGTCAGTGGCGGCGGCGGGGCCCATGCGCTCGACCAGCCATTCGCCCCACAGCGAGCCGGGCGCACTGTGCCGGGTGATGCGATGCTGCGCGCCATCACTGGTATGGGCGGTGGCGCCATCGGCCAGCGGCATGGGCGGGACATAGGAGCCGCCAAAGCCCGCATCGGCAATCCAGGCCTCTCCATCCAGATCGACCAGCCGGAACGTATGGGTCAGCGGCGATGCCGGGGCATCTTCGGAAAGGCCAAGCCAGACCCGCGCCAACAGCGGCCGGTTGGCAAAGCCCATTTGCGCCAGCATCGTGCCGAACAGCCAGTTCTGTTCAAAGCAATAGCCGCCCCGCGCGCCCATCACCAGCTTGCCAAAGATCGCATCGGGATCGAGGCTGATCGCGCGGCCCAGCATGACATCCATGTTTTCAAAGCCGATATTCATGCGATGCGCGCGTTGGAGGATTGCCAGCCCCTCCGCTGTGGGTTCGACCGGGGAGGCAAGGCCGATTCGCGCCAGATAAAGCGAAAGGCGGTCAGCATCGGCGGGAATCAGGCTGGCGTAAGGCGCGGACATGGAAGGGATTCCGGATAAGAGAACGTCGCGGATCTGTTTAGTCGGCGCGGGGCGCAATAGCCAGCGCTTGCACATTTGTTCTTTTTATGTTCTTTATGAGCGATGGTTTCGCCTCCCCCTCCCCGCGGTCGCGGCGCGCAAAGCGGCGCGCTCTCCACCCGCTTTGCCCTGCCAGGACGTGAGGCGGATGGGGATTGGCTGGACGCCATGGAGGATGTCGATGGCGGGCCGCCGCCTTTGCGCACCACCGTGACCGAGGAGGCCGCGCGCAAGATCATCTCGCGCAACAAGTCGCCAGATGTGCCCTTCGACCGCTCGATCAACGCCTATCGCGGGTGTGAGCACGGCTGCATCTATTGTTATGCGCGGCCAACCCACGCCTATCTCGACCTCTCGCCCGGGCTGGATTTTGAAAGCCGCCTGTTTGCCAAGCCCGAGGCGGCAAAGTTGCTGCGGCGGGAATTGGGCGCACGCGGCTATTCCCCCGCGCCGATTGCCATGGGGACGAACACCGATCCCTATCAGCCGATCGAGGCGCACTATCGCCTGACGCGGCAGATATTGGAGGTTTGCCTCGAAACGCGCCATCCCGTGACGATCACCACCAAATCGGATCGCATCCTGCATGATCTCGACCTCTTGGCCGAACTCGCGCGGCATCGGTTGACGGCAGTGGCGGTTTCGGTGACTTCGCTTGATGCGCGGCTGTCCCGCAGCCTCGAACCGCGCGCGGCCAGTCCGGCCAAGCGGCTAGATGCGATTGAAAAATTGAGCGCGGCGGGCGTGCCGGTCTGGGTCAATGTCTCGCCCATCGTGCCCGCGATCACCGAGGAATGGATCGAGCGCATTCTGGAGGCCGCCGCCGCGCGCGGGGTGCGGGGGGCAAGCTGGATCATGCTGCGCCTGCCCCATGAGGTCGCGCCGCTGTTCCGCGAATGGCTGGAGGCGCATTTCCCCGACCGCGCAGATAAGGTCATGCATATCGTGCAATCCCTGCGCGGCGGGGCCGATTATCAAAGCGATTTCTTCACCCGGATGAAGCCGCAGGGCGTGTGGGCCGACCTGATCCGCGCGCGCTTTCGCATTGCCAAGACGCGATTAGGCCTTGCCGACAACCGCGCCGATCTGGACATCACCCAATTTCGCCCTCCGCACCGCGACGGGCAGATGACGCTGTTCTGATCAGGCGACCAGCCGCAGATGCCCGCCCGCCCGTGTAGGCTTGAGCGAGACATTGGCCACCCCGTCCAGCCCGGCGATCAGATCCGTCAATTCGCCATCCAGCAGGAAATCGCGCCCCAGACGCAAACGCGGCTCCTGCGCCCCGCCGGTTTTCAGCAGCACCTCGACGGTGCCGAGCCCCCCGCGCGGCAGCATAGCAGCCAATTCGCCAAACACATCGGGCCGCGACACATCAAGGCTGAGCGTCATCTTGGCCGCCGCCTTGATTTCCGAAAGGGCCTGCGCGCCCCGCACCGTCACGCGCGGCGGCTCCTCCGGGCTGGGGCTGTCGAGTTCCACGGTGAGCAGGATACAGGCGCCCTCCTTGGCCCAGTTCACGAAACTGTCGACAAGAGATTCCTCAAAGCACGAAGCCGAGAAATTGCCCGACTGGTCCGAAAAATCGGCCATGATGAAATCCTTGCCGCGCTTGGTTTTGCGCTTCTGGACGTTTTCCACCATGGCGGCCATCACCGCGCTGGTGCGGCCCGCAACGCCGCTGGCCAGCAGGCTGGAATGGCTGCGCGCACCATTGGCGCTGGCCACGGCGCGCCATTGTTCAACCGGATGGGCGGCGAAATAGAAGCCGAAATTCTCGCGTTCCTTCGCCATCTGGTCGCTGCGGCTCCAGGGCGTCGCTTCGGTCAGGCGGATCGCGCCTGCGCCGGCTTCCTCGCCGCCGAACAGACCGTGCTGGCCGCTGGTGCGGGTGCGCTCGGCCTCATCGGCCACCGCGAGCAGCATGTCAGCATTGGCCAGCACCTTGGCCCGATTGGGCTCCAGCGCGTCAAACGCCCCGCTGGCTGCCAGACCTTCGAGCATGCGCCGGTTGAGCGAGCCATAAGGCACGCGGGTGAACAGATCGGCCAGATCCTTGAACGGACCATTGGCCTGCCGCTCGGCGACGACAACCTCCATCGCCTTTTCGCCCACATTGCGGATGCCCGCCAAAGCATAGCGCACCTGATGACCATCGGCGGTCTGTTCGACCATGAATTCGGCCTCGGAATGGTTGAGGCAAGGGCCAGCCACCGCAATCCCGTTACGCCGCATATCATCGACGAAAATCGCAAGTTTTTCCGACTGATGCATATCGAAGCACATGGCGGCGGCATAGAATTCATGCGGATAATGCGCCTTGAACCACGCCGTTTGATAGGCGAGCAAAGCATAGGCGGCGGCGTGCGATTTGTTGAAGCCATAGCCCGCGAACTTGTCGATAATGTCGAAGAGTTCGTTGGCCTTGTCCTTGTCGATATCCGACACTTCGCGGCAACCGATGACGAAGCGCAGGCGCTGGGCGTCCATTTCGGCCTGCACCTTCTTGCCCATCGCGCGGCGCAAAAGGTCGGCATCGCCCAGCGAGTAGCCCGCAAGGATCTGCGCGGCCTGCATCACCTGTTCCTGATAGACGAAAATGCCGTAGGTTTCGGCCAGAATACCCGAGAGTTTTTCATGCGGATATTCAATGGGCGCCATGCCGTTCTTGCGCTGGCCGAACAGGGGGATGTTGTCCATCGGCCCCGGACGGTACAGCGAGACGAGCGCGATAATATCGCCGAAATTGGTCGGCTTCACCGCCGCCAGCGTGCGCCGCATGCCTTCGGATTCGAGCTGGAACACGCCGACCGTATCGCCGCGCTTCAGCAGGTCATAAACGTCGCTGTCATCCCAAGGCAGGGTGGACAGGTCGATCGAAATCCCCCGCCGCCCCAAAAGATCGACCGCCTTGCGCAGGATCGAGAGCGTTTTCAGGCCCAGAAAGTCGAATTTGATGAGACCGGTGTTCTCGACATATTTCATGTCGAACTGTGTCACCGGCATGTCCGAACGCGGATCGCGATAGAGCGGGACCAGTTGTTCCAGAGGGCGATCCCCGATCACGACGCCCGCCGCGTGGGTCGAAGAGTTGCGCGGCATGCCCTCCAACTGCATCGCCAGATCGATCAGGCGCTTGACCTCTGGGTCATTGGTATATTCGCGGTGCAATTCCTGCACGCCGTTGAGCGCGCGCTCCAAAGACCACGGATCGGTCGGATGGTTGGGCACCATCTTGGTCAGGCGATCGACCTGTCCATAGGACATCTGAAGAATGCGGCCCGTATCGCGCAGCACGGCGCGCGCCTTCAGCTTACCAAAGGTGATGATCTGGGCCACATGGTCGGCGCCATATTTGCGCTGAACATAGCGGATTACCTCGCCACGCCGCGTTTCGCAAAAGTCGATGTCGAAGTCAGGCATCGACACACGTTCGGGGTTGAGGAAACGTTCGAAGAGCAAGCCCAGACGCAGCGGATCAAGATCGGTGATCGTCAGCGCCCATGCGACCAGCGAGCCCGCGCCCGAGCCGCGCCCCGGCCCTACGGGAATGTCATTCTGCTTGGCCCATTGGATAAAGTCGGCCACGATCAGGAAGTAGCCGGCAAATCCCATGCGGTTGATGATGCCCGTCTCGAAATCGAGCCGTTTGGCATATTCAAGGAAGCTTTCATCCACGCCCAGCGGGCGCAGCGCCTCATAGTTTTCCTCAGGCGCGGCCAGAGCCTTGTCCAGCGTCGCCTCGTCCACGCCAGGCCAATAGGGGGCCAGACGCTTGGCCAGACCCGCGCGGGCGTGATCGACCATCATGCGCGCCTCGCCTTCCTTGTCGCCCGCCAGAGACGGCAGCAGCGGCTTGCGCTTGGGCGGCTCAAAGGCGCAGCGCTGGGCGATCACCAGCGTATTGGCCAAAGCCTCGGGCAGATCGGCAAAGAGCTGTTCCATCAGCTCGGCGCTGCGCACCCATTGCTGGGGGTTGGAGCGCTTGCGGTCGGGCGCATCGACATGGGTGGACCCAGCGATGCAGAGCATGGCGTCATGGGCCGCGCTGTCCTTGGCATCGGCAAAATGGGCCGGATTGGTCGCCACCAGCGGAATGTCGCGGGCATAGGCAAGGTCGATCAGTGCTTCTTCGCTGCCATCCTCGGCCGGGTCGCCGGTGCGGGCGATTTCGATATAGAGCCGGTTGGGGAAGGCCGCCTGCAACGCATCGGCATAGCGCAGCGCCGCCTCGTTCTGCCCTTCGGCAAACATGCGCGCCAAGGCCCCCTCGCCCGCGCCGGTCAGGCAGAGCAGCCCGTCGGTATGCCCATCAAGATCGGACAGGCGGACATGGGGATCAAATTCCAGCGGGCGCTCCAGATGCGCCTTGGACACCAGGTGGCACAGATTGTTCCACCCCGCCTCGTTCTGGGCCAGCAGCACCACCGCGTCGATCTGGGGCGCAGATGGCAGCACGCCGCCGCCGCCCGCGCTGGGCCGCGCGATGGAGAGCAGCGCGCCGATGATCGGCTGAACGCCCATATCCTTGCACGCGCCGGCATAGGCGGGCGCGCAGTAAAGCCCATTGCGGTCCGTCACCGCCATGGCGGGAAAATTGTGCTTCTTCGCCAGCTTGGCCATGGCCTTGGGGTCAATGGCGCCGTCCAGCATGGTGAAGCTGGAATAGACATGCAGCGGGACAAAGGAAGAATGAGCCATGATCAGATCCCTAGGGCGCGGGGGGCCTTGGCATCAATCTGACCCTTCAGGATCTGCGGACAAGCCTGTGGCCAATGCTGTGGACAATTCAGAGGATATTTTCGATGGCCCCGGCGATCGCCTCCGGCTTGACATTGGGGGCGAAGCGACGAACCACGCGGCCGTCGCGCCCGATCAGGAATTTGGTGAAATTCCACTTGATCTTTTTCGTGCCTAAAATCCCCGGCGCGCTGTCCTTCAGCCAGTTCCAGAGTGGATCGGCATCCGGGCCGTTAACCTCGACCTTGGCCATCAGCGGAAAGGACAGGCCGAAATTGACGCGGCAGAATTCCCCGATCTCCTCCGCGCTGCCCGGCTCCTGCCCGCCGAACTGGTTGCAGGGAAAGGCGATCACCTCAAACCCGCGCGCGCCATAATCGCGCCACAGCTTTTCCAGCCCGTCATATTGCGGCGTAAACCCGCATTTGCTGGCCGTGTTCACCACCAGCAGCACCTTGCCCAGTCGATCAGCCAGCGAGATGGTTTCGCCATTGGGGAGATGCGCGGTGAAATCGGCAATCGTCTGGGGCATCGGGGGATCCTTATCTGTCCAGCAAGGCGTCAAGATGGCGGCGAATGCCCGGCCATTCAATGTCCAGGATCGAATAGACCACCGTATCGCGCCGCCGTTCGCCATAATCGGGATCGTGCATGACATTGTGACCGCGCAGGATGCCATCCTGTTTGGCCCCGATCCGCTCGATCGCGCGGCGGCTGGCATGGTTGAGGACATCGGTGCGGATCTGGACACAACAGACGCCCAGAACATCGAACGCATGGCCCAGCAGCAGTTTCTTGGCCTCGGTGTTCAGCCCGGTGCGCCGCACGCGGGGCGCATAGAGCGTGGTGCCGATTTCCACCCGGCGCGCGGCTGCGTTCATCCGCATATAGCGCGTGGTGCCAGCCACCACGCCATCGGCGTCCAGCACCGCAAAGACCTGCGCCCGGTCCGCCGCCGTCTCGGCCTCTGCCCGGTCCAGCCAGCTGTCGATGGTTTCGGGCGTGGGCAATCCGCCCGCAAAGGTTCGCTCAAAACCCGTCGACAAGGCCGCCAGCAGATCGTTCCGATCGGCGCGCTGCAGCGGGCGCAAGGTGACATGGCGCCCGCGCAGCACCGGCACTTCGGGCCAGTGGCTCACGCCCTATGCCGCATGGGGGAAATCGGCGCGCGCAAAGAGTTCCATGATTTCATCGGCCTTCATCCGGTGGTCGCCCACCCGCTCGATCTCGTAACGCTGCCGCTCGGGCGCATCGAGCAGGGCAATATATCGCACCAGATCAGCCAGAGAACCACGCCGCACCGTCTTCAACTCGTCCAGCAGTCCGCCGCCGTCATTGGCCAGATGCAGCGCCACCGTTTCCTGCCAGTCGATCAGTTTGGTCATGGATCTCTCCTTATCTTGCGCCTTACCAACCCCATGTGGGAGACGCGACATTAACCTTCAAGCGGTTTGTTCAGAATTGGGCGCGCACTCATTATGCAGCCGTCCCTCGTGCAATCGCAAGACGCGATCCATACGCAGCGCCAGCCGTTCATTATGCGTGGCGATCAGCGCCGCCGCCCCGCTTTCGCGCACCAAACGCAGGAATTCATCGAACACGCGGTCGGCGGTCGCCTCGTCCAGATTGCCGGTGGGTTCGTCGGCCAACACGAGACGCGGGCGATTGGCCAGCGCGCGGGCCACGGCCACGCGCTGCTGCTCGCCGCCCGACAATTGGTTGGGGCGATGCGTCACGCGCGAGGAAAGGCCCAGCGCGCCCAGCAATTCGTGCGCCCTGCCTTCGGCCTCGCCCTGCGCATGGCCGGCCACCAGTTGCGGCAGCACGACATTTTCCATCGCCGTGAAATCGGGCAGGAGATGGTGGAACTGATAAACAAAGCCGATGGAGGAGCGGCGCACATCGGTGCGCTGATCGCCGTTCATCGCGCTGGCATCCTGCCCCGCCACCTCGATCCGCCCGCCAAAGCCGCCCTCGAGCAGGCCGACCGCTTGGAGCATCGTCGATTTGCCCGAACCCGAAGGGCCCAGCAGCGCGACGATTTCGCCCGGCATGATCGACAGGTCAATGCCCTTCAAGACCTCGATCCGCACCCCGCCCTGTTCAAAGGCCCGCGTCAGGCCGGTCAGTTTCAGAACCTCACTCATAACGCAGCACCTGCACCGGGTCCGTGCTCGCCGCCTTGAAGGCCGGGAACAGGGTGAACACAAAGGACAGGCCCAAAGCCATCGCCACGATCCCGATCACCTCGACCGGATCGGACCGGCTGGGCAATTCGGTCAGGAAGCGGATCTTGGGGTCCCACAATTGCTGGCCCGTCACCATCTGCACGAAATTCAGCACATTCTGGCGATAGAACAGGAAGACAAAGCCCAGCACCAGCCCCGCCCCGGTCCCCAGCGAACCGATCACCGCGCCGATGGTCAGGAAGATCTTCATGATGGACCGCCGCGAAGCGCCCATCGTGCGCATGATGGCGATATCGCGCGTCTTGGCGCGCACCAGCATGATGAGGCTGGACAGAATGTTGAACGAGGCCACCAGCACGATCAGCGAAAGCACCACAAAAGTCACCACGCGGTCCACCGCCAGCGCGTCGAACAACTGGGCATTGATGGTTTTCCAATCGGTGATCGTCGCTTGGCCCGCCAGTTTCTTGCCCAAAGGCGCCAGCATTTCGGCGGCCTTGTCGGCATTGTCGGTCTTGACCTCGATCATGCCGATGGAATCGCCGGTCAGCAGCAGCGTCTGCGCGTCCGCAATCGGCATAATGACAAAGGCATTGTCATAGTCATAGATGCCCACCTCAAAGATCGCGCCTACCTGATAGGCGACCTGACGCGGGACCGTGCCGAAGGGCGTGTCGCGCCCGGTGGGGTTGATCACGGTGATGCTGTCGCCAACCCGCGCGCCCAGGCTTTCGGCCAGGCGCGCGCCGATGGCCACCATGCCGCTGTCGGGCGTGATGGCGTCCATTGATCCGGAAATGACCTTGGACTTCATCGCGGCAATATCGGGCGCGGTCTGTCCGCGCACCAGAATGGCCTCGACCCGCCCATTAAAGGTGGTCAGCAGGGGCTGTTCGATCAGCGGGCTGGCCTTGACCACGCCGGGCGTGGCGCGGACATCCTTGAGCACCTGCTCCCAATTATCGAGTCGCCCGCCATAGGCCTGAATGATCGCATGGCCGTTCAGCCCGACGATCTTGTCCAGCAGCTCTGCGCGAAAGCCGTTCATCACGCTCATCACCACGACCAGCGCGGCCACCCCGAGCGCGACTGCCACAAGGCTGATCCCGGCCACAAGGGCTATAAAGGCCTCGCCGCGCCCCGGCAGCAGGTAGCGTTTGGCCACTGTCCATTCAAAACGATTGAGAATCACGGAATTATTGCGCCTGTTTGCTGCGGCCCACCCGGGCGTCCGACGCAGGATTTAGGCGCGCCGCGCCAAGCGCGCAACGTGCAATCCCCCGATGGCGACAAAACACAGCGCAGCACAGAGGATTCTCGCCATTCGCAATCCAGCCTAAAGACGAAATTAACCCTTATATACGTACATTCCTCGTCCATGAGATTACGCATCCCGCCTATCCATGACCGCACACCTCCCGGCTTTGCCATTCTGGGGCTGGTCTATTTCCTGTGCGCGCAACTGGGCACCAGTTTTGCCCAGATCGACCATGGCAACAGCTTTCTCTGGCCCGCAGGCGCGGTGCTGACGGCATCGCTGGCCACGGTATCGACGCGGGTGTGGTTTTCGCGGGTGGCGGCCTGTGCGCTGGCTTCGATGCTGGTGACGGGCATATGGGGCGCGGGCTGGGTGGCGGCGCCGATCATGGCGCTGGCCCATATGTCCGAAGCGGTGGCGGCCTCCTTGCTGATGCGCCGCCTTTTGCCCAAGACCGAGCTGGTGGGGTCGCTCAACTGGCTCATGGGCCTGCTCTTTGGCGTTTCGGTCTGCACGCCTTTGCTGGGCGCCGGCATCAGCCTGATCGGCCTGTCGATTGCCGGGCATGGCGAGGCTCTGCAGAATTTCCGCAACTGGTATTACAGCCACAGTCTGGGGCTGATGATCTTTCTGCCCTGTTTTACCGTGCTGGCCCATTCCCAGCGGCGCGGGCGGCGGTTTCTGTTCGACCGCCCGCGCTGGCCGGTGGCGCTGGGCTTTCCCATGGCGATGGCGCTGGTGGCCACGCTCTGCTTTGCCCAGACGATGATTCCGGTGCTGTTTCTGCCCATCCTGCTGCTGGTGGTCTCAACGGTGTTTGTGGATCTGGCCACGCTGTCGCTGATGTATGTCATTCTGGCAGTTATCGGCCTGTGGTTCGTGCGCGGGGGCGACAGCACGCTGGCGCTGTCGGGCCACAGTATCGGGCGGCAGTTGCAGTTCCTTCAGGTCTATCTGGCCTCCACCGCCCTGGCCATCATGCCTGTGACCAGCGCGATCCAGCATATGCGCCACCTGCTGGCCCGCCTGCGCGAGAGCGAAACGCGCTATCGCCTGCTGGCGGAAAATTCGACTGACATCATTCTGTCCAGCGACACGATGGGCAAGATCCGCTTTGCCTCCGCCTCGATCGAGCAGCTTGCACAGCAGGAGCCCAAGCGCCTGATCGGCCATTCGGCGCTGCGGCTGGTGGCGCCGCGCCATCGCCGGGCGGTGATGGATGCCTATCGCCGCGCGCTGGCGGCCAAGGGCAATGCGGTCGAGGTCGAATTTCTGGGCAAGCCGCGCAAGGCCGCGCCGCGATGGTATGAGGCGCAGATGCGCGCAGTGCTGGATGAGGCCGGACAGGTCGAGAGCGTGGTCAGCGTGGTGCGCGATATGTCCGAGCGCAAGGCCTATGAAAATGCGCTGGCCCGCGCGGCGCTGACGGACGAGCTGACCGGCCTGCCCAATCGGCGCCTGTTCCTCGATACGATCAACGGCTGTATCACGCGAGGGCAATCGGGCTGCGTGGCGCTGATCGACCTCGATTTCTTCAAACAGGTCAATGACCGCTATGGTCATGCGGCTGGCGATGCGGTGCTGCGCACCTTTGCTTCGGTGGCGCGTCAGGGCCTGCGCGGCACCGACATGCTTGCGCGCATCGGGGGCGAGGAATTTGCCCTGCTGCTGCCCGGCGCCAGCATCGAGGTGGCCGAACGGATCTGCGCCCGCCTTGGCAAGACGCTGGCCCATGCCGCCACGATTTACGACGGCCATGAGATCTATATCACCACCAGCATCGGCCTTGCCCGCCTTGGCACCTGCGCCGACAACGCCATGGCGGAGGCCGATCAGGCGCTCTATGCCGCCAAGGGAGCGGGCCGGGACCGGCTTTCCATCGCGGCTTAATCATATGTGATGCACCGGGGCCTTGCTTTCGGGGGCAACAAGCGCCAAATGCGCCCCGCCCCGCGCCGCCTCGGCGCATTGTCATCGAAGAGTCGCATCCACCCGCATGACCAGCATCAGCCAACACGCCGCCCCTTCCGACGCTTTCCGCGATGAAACCCCATGGGATGTGGGCGATGACGGAGATACGCTGCATGAAGAATGCGGCATTTTCGGCGTCATCGGCGCGCGCTCGGCCTCCTCGGTTGTGGCGCTTGGCCTTCATGCGCTGCAGCATCGCGGTCAGGAAGCCGTCGGCATCACCAGCTTTGACGGCGGCGAGTTCTTTTCCCATCGCGGCATCGGCCATGTCGCGCATGTGTTCAAGAATCAGGATATCTTTGCCGACCTGCCGGGCATGATGGCTTCGGGCCATGTGCGCTATTCCACCACGGGCGGCTCGGGCCTGCGCAATATCCAGCCGCTGTTTGCCGATCTTGCCGACGGTGGTTTTTCCATCGCGCATAACGGCAATATTTCCAATGCGATGACGCTGAAGCGTGATCTGGTGCACAAGGGTTCGATTTTCCAGTCGACCTCTGACACCGAGGTCATCATCCACCTCGTCGCCACCAGCCGCTATCCCACGCTGCTCGACCGTTTCGTGGATGCGCTGCGCCTGATCGAGGGCGCCTATGCGCTGATCTGCACCACGCCGGCGGGCATGATCGCCTGCCGCGATCCGCTGGGCATCCGCCCGCTGGTGATGGGCCGCATCGGCAGTTCGGTGGTGTTTGCCTCCGAAACCGTGGCTCTCGATGTGGTCGGCGCCGATTTCGAACGTGAGGTCGAGCCGGGCGAGCTGCTGGTGGTCGATCACAATGGCGTGATTTCCAGCCACCGCCCGTTTGGCGATCCTGCGCCGCGCCCCTGCATCTTTGAGCAGGTCTATTTCAGCCGCCCCGATTCGATCCTGGGCGGCCAATCGGTCTATCAGTCGCGCCGCCAGATCGGTGTCGAACTGGCCAAGGAAGCGCCTGCGGATGCCGATCTGGTCGTGCCTGTGCCCGACTCGGGCGTGCCTGCCGCCATCGGCTATGCGGCCGAAAGCGGCATTCCCTTCGAATTGGGCATTATCCGCAGCCACTATGTCGGCCGCACCTTTATCCAGCCGGGCGACAGCAAGCGCCATGCCGAGGTGAAGCGCAAGCACAACGCCAACCGCGCACTGGTGGCGGGCAAGCGCATCGTGCTGATCGACGATTCGATCGTGCGCGGCACCACCTCGCTCAAGATCGTGCAGATGATGCGCGATGCGGGCGCCTCCGAAGTGCATATGCGCATCGCCAGCCCGCCCACCGACCACTCGTGCTTCTATGGCGTCGATACGCCCGAGCGCAGCAAGCTGCTGGCCGCGCGGATGGATCTGGAGGCGATGGCCGATTACATTCAGGCCGACAGCCTTGCCTTCGTTTCCATCGACGGCCTCTATCGCGCCGTGGGGCAGCAGGATCGCAACGCGAAGTGCCCGCAATTCTGCGACGCATGTTTCACCGGCGAATATCCCACCCATCTGACCGACTATGACGCCGATGCGGTAGCGGGCGAGACTGAGGCGTAAACCATGGATCTGTCCGGCAAGATCGCTTTGGTAACCGGCGCAAGCCGAGGGATCGGCTCGGCCACGGCGCAGGCTCTGGCCGCGGCGGGCGCGCATGTCATCATCACAGGCCGCGATGTGAAGGCGCTGGAAGGCGTTGAGCAGGCGATCCACGAGGCGGGCGGCACCGCCACCATCGCCCCGATGGACCTGCTCGAACATGACGCCATCGCGCGCCTGGCCGAGGCCGTGGCGGGGCGCTGGGGGCGGTTGGACGTGATGGTGATCAACGCGGGCATCCTGCCCACGCTGATGCCGGTCGTCGATATTGACCAAAAGGCGCTGGGCAAGGCAGTTTCGACCCATCTGCTGGCAACGCAGGCTTTGCTGGCCGCCTTTGATCGCCTGCTGCGCAAGAGCGAGGCCGGGCGCGTGATCGGCCTCACCACGACGGTGGCGACTCAGCCGCGCGCCTATTGGGGCGCCTATGCCGCCACCAAGGCCGCGCAGGAGGTCCTGCTCGACTGCTATGCGCAGGAGGTGGCCAATATTTCCTCGGTCCGCGTGGCGATTGTTAATCCCCGCGCGACCCGCACCGCGATGCGCGCCAAAGCCTATCCGGGCGAAGATCCCAAGAGTGTCAAAGACCCATCGGTCGTGGCCGATGCGGTGGTCGGATTGGTCGGGCAGGATTTCGTCAGCCCGCACCGGATCACCATTAACTAAGATCGGCAACGCTTAATTCATTGCATTTTGCAAAGATGCCTGTGTCGCGGATTACCATCGGCGACCGGGCATAGCGTATTTTGTGCGAAGCGCTGCTGCCCGATCTCTATAGCAGGCGCGACGGGTGGCCGTTCGTGGACATGCCCCTCGCCGCGAACCCCCGCCCGGTCGCGCCTGCTTTTTCCTTCAGCCCTTGATAGCCCGATAGGCCGCCAGCGCCCTTTCGCGCCCCTCGACATGGGCGACAATCGGCATCGGATAGGCGCAGCGGCGGCGGGTGATCGGCGTGGGATCGTGGATCTCGCTCTCATCCAGTCCGGCCAGTTCCGGCACCCAGCGGCGGATATAATCGCCCGCTTCGAATTTGGGGCTTTGCGTCAGGGGCGCCATGATGCGGGTGAACTGGTTTGCATCGACGCCCGATCCGGCCGACCACTGCCAGTTGACCGCATTCTGCCCATAATCGGCGTCGACCAGCGTATCCCAGAACCACTGCTCGCCATGCCGCCAGTCGATCAGCAGATGTTTGATGAGAAAGCTGGCCACGATCATCCGCACGCGATTGTGCATCCAGCCCGACACCCACAATTCGCGCATCCCCGCATCGACAATCGGGTAGCCGGTCATGCCCCTCTGCCATGCTTTCAGATCATCGGGGGCGTCGCGCCATGGCATGGCCTCGAAATCGGGCTTGGCTGAATGGGCGCCGTAATCGGGAAATTCGGCAATGATATTCTGCGCATAATCGCGCCAGCCCAATTCGGAAAGGAACACATCGACCGATCCTCCCTGATCCATCGCCGCATGCCACAGGGTTGCGGGGCTGATCTCGCCAAAGGCCAGATGAGGCGAGAGGCGGCTCGTGCCGGGGCGCGAAGGGAGGTTGCGGCGCTCCTCATAAAGGTTCGAGCGGGGGAGGAAGGCGTCGAGGCGATCCTGTGCGCCGCCCTCGCCCGGCGTCCATTCCGCGCGGAAGCCCGGCGCCCAATCGGGGCGCGTGGGGAGCAAGGTCCAGTCGCTGAGATCATCGCTGGCTGGCCATGTTTCCGGCGCAGAAATCTTTTCGGGCGCGGGGGCCGGTTCTGCAGGCGGCATCCGCATTTGCACCTGACGCCAGAACGGCGTGTAGATCCGATAGGGCGTCCCCGCCCCGGTCGTCACGCTACCGGGAGGGATCAGGAAATTGCCGTCATAGAGATGCAGGTCCAAACCCTTGCGCCTGATCGCCTTTTCCGCATTCAGCCACCATGGCTCGTAATGATGCAACCCGTGAATTTCGCGCGCGCCCGTTTCCTGCGCCAATTGCGCCAAAACTTCGGCCGCCGCGCCGCGCCGCAGGATCAGGCGGCTGCCCAAGGCCTCAAGATCGCGCGCGAGGCTTTTGAGCGAGCCATGCAGCCACCAGCGCGATGCCGCGCCCATTTTGCGGTGCTTGGGCGTTTCATCATCCAGCACATAGACCGGAATCACCGGCGCGCCGGACTGTGCCGCCGCCACAACCGCCGACTGATCGGCAAGGCGAAGATCACGGCGGAACCAGAGGAGGATGGGTTGGGTCATCCTTCGGAGGTAGCGCGAATTTATGGGCTTAGAAGATGGTAGAAGGGGAAGTTTTTATAAAGGGCCTCCGGCGGGCAAAGGGCGGGGGCCCTTTGCAATCCCATTATGGGGTGGTGTTTTATCCGCGGCGTGCCGCCATGATGATAAAAAGCCTGCGGCGCTTAACTAAAGGCGCCGCAGGCTTTCAATTTCAAACGCTGCAAGGGTCAGCCTTGGCCGCACCTCTGGCGCTAACCAGTAAAGGGATTGCAAAGGGTCCGAGACCCTTTGCCCGCCGGAGGCATCACCCCAAAATCAAACCCCCGACAAAGGCCCCTGATCTTCCGGCTGCACCGTCCAGGTCTGTCCCTTGGCGAGCAGCTTGGCGAGGTTGGCCACCTTGCCTTCGCGCGCCACGGCGTCCTGACCCAGCAGCGCCGATTCATAGGTCGGGCGCGGATCGTCATAGATCACGCCCAGAGCGACCGGGAACAGCGCCATCGGCAGTTCGACCAGCATATGCGCGATCGAGCGGTTCTTGACGTCATGCACCAGCACGCCCGCCGCCTTCCAGTCACCATCGACGACATCGACGATTTCCAAATGCAGGCGATCAGTATTCAGGCGCAGACCCTGCGTACCCTTGTTGAACAGCATCGGCTCGCCATCCTTCAGCCAAAGCTGACGGGTGTCGGCCACCGCCTTTTCGGTGAAGTCGGCAAAGCGGTCCTTGTTATAGACGATGCAGTTCTGGAAGATTTCCACGAAAGCCGCGCCCTGATGGGCATGAGCGGCCTTCAGCACTTCGCCCAGATTCTTCGACGTATCGAAGCCGCGCGCGATGAAGCGAGCGCCCGCGCCCAGCGCAAAGGCGCAAGGCTGCATCGGACGGTCCACGCTGCCCAGCGGGGTGGTCGGGCTGTTGGTGCCTTCGCGGCTGGTGGGCGAATACTGGCCCTTGGTCAGACCGTAGATCTCGTTGTTAAACAGCAGGATCTGCGAATTGATGTTGCGGCGCAGGAAGTGCATCGTGTGGTTGCCGCCGATGGACATGCCATCGCCGTCGCCCGTCACCAGCCAGACGTCGAGTTCGGGATTGGCCAGCTTCAGCCCCGTGGCAAAAGCAGGCGCGCGGCCATGGATCGTGTGGAAACCATAGCTCGACACGTAATAGGGGAAGCGGCTGGAGCAGCCGATGCCCGACACGAACACGGTCTTGGCCGGATCCGCGCCCAGTTCGGGCAGCGTGCGCTGCACGGCCTTCAGGATCGCATAGTCGCCGCAGCCGGGGCACCAGCGAACTTCCTGATCCGATTCCCAGTCCTTGAGGGTCGTCTTGATGGCAGTCATCTCGTTCATCTTCTATCCCCTCAAGCCAGAGCCGCTTCGATCGCGGCTTCGATTTCCGCGATGGTGAAGGGCTGGCCGGAAACCTTGTTCAGCGGACGCGCATCGACCAGATACTGATCGCGCAGCACGGTCTTGAGCTGGCCCGTGTTCATTTCGGGCACGATGATCTTGTCATAGCCGCGCAGCAGATCACCCAGATTGGCGGGCATCGGCCAGACATGGCGGATATGGATATGCGACACGTCCAGACCCTTGGCGCGCGCGCGGCGCACGGCCTGATGGATCGCGCCATAGGTGCTGCCCCAGCCGACCAGCGCCAGCTTGCCATTGGGCGTGCCCTGCGAGACTTCCTGCGCGGGGATGTGGTTGGCGATGCCATCGACCTTGGCCTTGCGGGCGTCGGTCTGCAACTGGTGCGTGGCGGGCGAGTAATCGAGGTCGCCGGTGTCGGGCGCCTTCTCGATGCCGCCGATGCGGTGCATCAGGTCCGGGGTGCCGGGCTTGATCCACGGACGCACGCCATTTTCATCGCGCTTATAGGGCAGAACCTTGCCATCAGGATTGTTGTTTTCCTGCAGGAACTTGGCCGGGAACGGCGTGAAACCTTCTGGATCAGGCACCTTCCACGGTTCGGCAGCATTGCCGATATAGCCGTCGGTCAGCAGCATCACCGGCGTCATGAACTGCACCGCCAGACGGCATGCCTCGATCGCGCAGTCAAACGCATCGGCGGGCGAACGCGCGGCGATGACGGGCAGCGGCGTGTCGCCATTGCGGCCATAGACCGCCTGATAAAGATCCGACTGCTCGGTCTTGGTCGGCAGGCCGGTCGAGGGGCCGCCACGCTGCGAATTGACGATCACCAGCGGCAGCTCGGTCATCACCGCAAGGCCGATAGCCTCGGTCTTGAGCGCGATGCCCGGACCTGAGGAAGACGTAACGCCCAGCGAACCGGCATAGGAAGCGCCGATCGCGCTGGCGACAGCGGCGATTTCGTCTTCGGCCTGGAAGGTCGTGACGCCAAACTCTTTCAGCTTGGCCAGATTATGCAGGATGGCCGAAGCGGGCGTGATCGGATAGCCGCCAAAGAACAGCGGCAGTTCGGCCAGCTGCGCACCGGCAATCAGGCCAAGGCTGATGGCATCCGCGCCCGTGATCGTGCGATAGAGGCCCGGCGTCTGGGGCGCGGCCTCTATGTGCAGTTTCTTGACCTGACCACCGATTTCGGCCGTCTCGCCATAGGCATGACCAGCGTTCAGCGCGGCGATATTGGCGTCGGCGAGCACCTTGTTCTTGGCAAACTTGGTGTTGAGCCAGTCGATCAGCGGCTGACGCGGACGGTCGAACATCCAGAGCGCCAGACCCAGCGTCCACATATTCTTGCAGCGCAGCGCTTCCTTATTGCCAAGGCCGAAGGGCTTGACCGATTCCATGGTCAGCTTGGAAATGTCGAAAGCCAGCAGGTTCCACTTGGCCAGGCTGCCGTCTTCGAGCGGATTGCTCTCATACTTGGCCTTTTCCAGGTTGCGCTTGTTGAACTCGCCCGAGTCGGCAATGATCAGGCCGCCCGCCTTCAACTGACCCACATTGGTTTTCAACGCGGCGGGGTTCATCGCCACCAGCACGTCGGGCTGGTCGCCCGCGGTCGAAATCTCGGTGCTGCCGAAATTGATCTGGAAGGCCGAAACACCGAACAGCGTGCCTTGCGGCGCGCGGATTTCCGCCGGAAAGTCCGGGAACGTGGCAAGGTCATTGCCCGCCAGCGCGGTCGAGAGCGTGAACTGCCCGCCCGTCAACTGCATGCCGTCGCCCGAATCGCCCGCAAAACGCACCACCACCGCTTCGGGTGTGTTGTCAGTCGAACGCCCTTCGTTCGCGCCCGCTTCCAGAACAGTAGCCATCATCGTCCTTCCATACCCGGCCCGAACCGCTGCTGCTTTCGCGCCGAAGGTGATCGCCCTTGGCGCGGCGGCGTCGCATGTGCAATCGAGAAAAACTGTCAGCACAAAAACGCATCGTTGGCTTTTGATGCGCTATCCGGCCGACAACCCTTAACGCCGCCCAAAGAGCCGACATGCGCACGGACCTGTCGCAATTGCCCAAAACCTGTTGCGGGCTCTAGTCAAGCGGCAATCGCGATTCTATTGCCCCGCGCCCTCACCTTTTCCCCTTTGACGGTGCGGCCAAGACGACTATCCTGCCGCCCTGCAACAATGAAAGCCTGCCTAAACCCATGACCGATCTTGCTTCCCTGCCCTATCGTCCCTGCGTTGGCGTGATGCTGGTGAATGCCCATGGCCGGGTTTTCGTCGGCCGCCGAATCGATCAGCGTGAAAGCGAAGTCGATGGCGAAGGCGATTTCTGGCAGATGCCTCAGGGCGGAATCGACCCCGGCGAGGAATTGCGCGCCGCCGCCTTTCGCGAACTGGCCGAAGAAACGGGCGTGGGCGAGGCCCATGCTACGATTCTGGCCCAGACGCGCGAGGAATTGCTCTATGACCTGCCCGATCACCTGATCGGCAAGCTGTGGAAGGGCAAATATCGCGGCCAGCGTCAGCACTGGTTCCTGATGCGCTTTAACGGCCACGACGACGACATCGACCTGAACGCGCATGAACCGGCCGAATTCAACGCATGGAAATGGGCCGAGGCCGATCACCTGCCCGACCTGATCGTGCCGTTCAAAAAGCGCGTCTATCGCGCCGTGCTGGAAGAATTTCGGGCGCTGATCTGATCAATTGGTCGCAGGGGCCGGCTTGGCGGCAACATCGGCCGTACTGGCCACCTTGGCATTGGGCAGCGCGGCGGGCAAAGGTCCCTTGGCAATGGCCGCGATCAGGCGGTTCGCCGCATCGCTGCCCTTGCCGCCGAGATTCTCTATCTTGGTCAGATTCTCGCGCGCCTTTTCCACCGCGCCCTTTTCGGCCAGCGTTTCGCCCTCGCCGCCCATGGCGTCAATATTCTGCGGATCGCGGCTCAGCACGGTGCGGTAATAATGCAGCGCCTTGCCCTGCATCCCCTGCATCCGCGCGGCCTGCGCCAAAGATATGGTGATCCGGCTCGATCCGGGCTGAATGGCCAGCGCCGCTTCAAAGGCATCGGTGGCCTTGTCCACATCCCCCGCGTTCAACGCCACGCGCCCCGCTTCCTCCAGCACCGCCGCGCGCGGGTCGAGCACCTCGACCGGAGCCGAATGGCTGCTGCTGGCCGCCACGGCCAGTGCCAGCGAGAGGGCAGCCGAGACGGGGGCAAAACGCATGACTATTTCCTTGGCCGAAACGGGGCGAAACCGCCGGATATCAGGGGAGGCTTCGAACATGACAATCTTGCTACCAAAGGCTTGCGCTTACAACAAGCGGGCGCTGGCAACAAAGAAGCCGTCTGTGCCATCATGGGCCGGAGAAAGGCGGATTCCGGCGCCGCGCACCTCGCCCGCGCCCAAATCCAGCGGCATTTGAACCATGGCGGGATGGCGGGTCAGGAATGCGGCAAACTGATCCGCGCCCTCCTCGTCCAAAAGCGAGCAGGTGACAAAGACGATCCGCCCGCCCGGTTTCAGCAGCCCCACCGCCAGATCGAGCAGGCGGGACTGGATCCCTGCGATCCGGCCCAGTTCCGCCTCGGTCAGACGCCAGCGCGCCTCGGGATTGCGCCGCCATGTACCGGTCCCGCTGCAAGGCGCGTCGATCAGCACCGCGTCGGCCTGCCCCATCAGCGGGGCCAGGGCCTCCGCCTCACGGTTGGGGTTCATCAGGATCGTTTCGGCAATCAGCGCCCCCGCCCGCTGCGCGCGCGGCGCCAGACGGGAAAGCCTCGCCCGGTCCACATCGCACGCTATCAGCCGCCCCCGATTACCCATCGCAGCGGCCAACGCCAAAGTCTTGCCCCCTGCACCGGCGCACAGGTCGATCACCGTCTCGCCCGGCTGCGCCTTCACCGCGCCGCAGACCAGTTGCGAACCGCCGTCCTGCACCTCGATCTGCCCTTGCGCATAGGCGTCCCAGCCCTCGACTGGTGTATTGGCGGGGAAACGCAAGCCTTGGGGCGCGAGCAAAGCCTCGCCCGTTTCCGGCAAGGCCAACGAGGCGCGATCCGCCTTGAGCGCATTCACGCGCACATCCAAAGGCGCGCGGTCCAGCAAGGAAAGCGCGTCAGCCCCGCCCACGCCGCCCGCCGCCAGTCGCTGCGCCAGCCAGTCCGGGGCGACCCCGCCCTGCGCCACCTCTTCCGACGGATCAATCGGCGCCGGTGCATGACGCCCGCCATCGAACAAAGCCGCCAGCGCCTCATCCCCCTGCGCCACGCGCAGCATCGCCGCACGCCCGCTGGCTGGCACCGGGCCGCAGGCGCGGATCGCGCCATAAACCAGTTCGCGCACCGCCCGTCGATCCTTGCTGCCCGCAAAGCGGCGCGTGCGGAACCATTCGGTGATGATCCGATCCGCCGGAGCGCCCTGCCTGCGCGCCGCCGTAATCACCTCATCAAGGATCTCGATCGCGGCCTGAACACGGGCTTGAGGGGTCATGGTTTCGAGGCTTCGCCTTTTTGGGGTTTTAAAGAAGGATTGAATGCGAGGGACTAGTCCCTCGCGCTCCCATTACTGTCTTCGTTGCGCCACGGGTTTGCCGTCCGGTGTCGGACGCACCGTTCCAATTTGAAAGCCTGCGGCGCCTTTTGCTAGCGCCGCAGGCTTTCAAAAATCATCACACAATCTGGCCCCCATCATCCCCATAATGGGATTGCAAAGGGTCGAAACCCTTTGCCCGCCGGAGGCATGAACCCAAAAAAATCAACGCGTCGGATAATTCGGCGCCTCACGCGTGATGGTCACGTCGTGAACATGGCTTTCCTTGAGCCCTGCGTTGGTGATCTGGACAAAGCGCGCCTTCGTGCGCAGTTCCTCAATCGTGGCGCAGCCGGTATAGCCCATCGCCGCCTTCACGCCGCCGACCAGCTGGTGGATGACATCCTTGGCCGGGCCCTTATACGGCACCTGACCTTCAATGCCTTCGGGCACCAGCTTCATCTGGTCCTTGATGTCCTGCTGGAAATAGCGGTCGGCGCTGCCGCGCGCCATGGCGCCGACGCTGCCCATGCCGCGATAGGCCTTGTAGGCGCGGCCCTGATAGATGAAGGTTTCGCCCGGCGCTTCTTCCGTGCCCGCCAGCAGCGAGCCGACCATCACCGTCGAGGCACCAGCAGCCAGAGCCTTGGCCGCATCGCCCGAGGTGCGCAGACCACCATCGCCGATCACCGGCACGCCCGCATCACGCGCGGCGCTGGCCGCTTCCATGATCGCGGTGAGCTGGGGCACGCCCACACCCGCCACGATGCGCGTGGTGCAGATCGAGCCAGGCCCGATGCCGACCTTGACCGCATCCGCGCCCGCGTCGATCAGCGCCTTGGTCGCTTCGGCCGTGGCGACATTGCCTGCCACCACCTGCGCATGGGGATACAGCTTCTTCACGCGCTCGACCGAGCGGGCAACGTCGCGGTTATGGCCATGGGCGGTGTCGATGATCACCACATCGCATTCCGCCTCGATCAGCGCCGAGGTGCGTTCAAAGCCCTTTTCGCCCACAGTCGTCGCAGCGGCCACGCGCAGGCGACCGGCGGCATCCTTGGTCGCGGCCGGATAGGTCACGGCCTTTTCGATGTCCTTGACGGTGATCAGGCCGACGCACTTATAGGCGTCGTCCACCACCAGCAGCTTTTCGATGCGGCGCGCGTGCAGCAGCTTGCGCGCTTCGTCCTGATTGACGCCCGCGCGCACGGTGGCGAGGTTTTCATGCGTCATCAGTTCGCGCACCGGCTGGGCCGCATTGTCGGCAAAGCGCACGTCGCGGTTGGTCAGGATGCCCACCAGCTTGCCGCTGGCCTCGACCACGGGAATGCCGCTGATGCGGTTGGCCTGCATGATCGCGCGCGCTTCGCCCAGCGTGGCGTCGGGGCCGACAGTGATCGGATTGACCACCATGCCGCTTTCAAAACGCTTGACCGCGCGCACGGCGGCCACCTGTTCCTCGATGGTCAGATTGCGGTGCAGCACGCCGATGCCGCCCATCTGCGCCATGACGATGGCCATATCGGCCTCGGTCACGGTGTCCATCGCCGACGAGATCACCGGAATATTGAGCGCAATGCCCTTGGTCAGCCAAGTGCGCGTATCGGCCATGGAGGGCACGATGTCGCTTTCGGCAGGACGCAGCAGCACGTCGTCGAAGGTAAGGCCGAGAGAGATGTCCATGATCGCCACGCTGAATTCCCATGCTGAAGGGCGTTTGATGAATCCGCCCATCGATTCGTGGCGGCCCATGTAAACAAGCATGGCGCAAAGGGCTAGAGGGGAGTTCAGGCTGTTTTCATGACATTGCGATTTTTGTTGGCCGCGCTTTACCGCGCCGGGGTCAGCGCCACCGCCGTGCAGACCTGATCGCGCCCATTGCGCTTGGCCTCATACAGGGCCTCGTCGGCATGGATCAGCGAACCGGTCAGATCGCCCTCGACCCAGCGGCAAACGCCGCCCGAGAAGGTGATCGGACGCCCCTTGATCCGGCCGATCGGGTCGCCCTGCATTCGCCACGCGATGCGTTCGAGCGCCCAGCACGCCTCGGTTTCGATCACGCCATTGAAGAAGACGACGAATTCCTCGCCGCCCCAACGCGCGACAATATCGGCCCGCCGCGTCTGTTCCGACAAACGCCCCGCCAGCGCGCGCAGCACGCGGTCGCCTTCATCATGACCCATCTCGTCATTGACCTGCTTGAAATAGTCAATGTCGAGAATGGCAAAGCAGCCATGCCGCTGAGACGCAGGCAAGGAATTGATCTTCTTCATAAAACCGCGCCGGTTCAAAATGCCGGTCAGCATGTCTTCATGCGCGACCAGATCCAGTTCGCGCATCGTCTTGTCGGTCGAACGCCGCGCGCGATGGACGCCATTGTACAGCTTCTGGATCAGATCCTGCGCGCGCGACATATCGTGCCCGCCCTCACCTTCCTCCTCGCCATCCTGGTCGCCCAGCGCATCAGCCAGTTTCTCGATCGGCGCCAACAGCGCACCAATGCCCAGCAGCGCCAGCACCGTCCCTGCCGCCGTGGCCGTCAGCAGGAGCCAGAAAGCCACCGCAGCGATCCGCCCCGTGGCCAGCCCCCAGACCGTATAAGCCAGCAAAGGCACATGCGTGGCCGCAAAGCACAGGAAAAAAATCCGCATCCGCAAGGAGCGCGGAAAAATGAACGAGGTGGCAAGATAGAAATTCATGGCAACCCCTTTTCCCCCGGCGAAAGCGGCAAGTTTCTTGGAGCGATGATTCGTATAACTACTGATTAAAAAGGATGATCAAGACTGGTTAACAATTCACCATACATTCTTAGCCCTGACCATCAAAATCCGGCAATTTCAAAGCAAAACAGCGCGCCGGGCGATTGGCCCGACGCGCTGTTTTCATCCCGTCCGGGACAGGTCAGAAATTCAGGCGGCGCATTTGATGAATTTGCCCTTGGCGTCCTTGCAAGGCGCCTTCTTGGCCGGGGCCATCGCGGGGGCAGCGGGCTTGGCGGCGGCGGGCGCCATGGCGGGCTTCATCGTCGGGGCTGCGGGCTTCATGGCCGGTGCGGCAGGCTTCATGGCGGGAGCAGCGGGCTTCATCGCCGAGCCGGCCTTGGCCTTGGATGGCATCGCGCCGGGCGTACCGCACTTGGCGAACTGACCCTTGGCGTTGCGGCACTGTTCAGCTTGCGCGCTGGCGGGCAGCGCAACCAGAGCCATCAGAGCCATCGGCAAAAGCAGCTTTTTCATACAATCCCTCCTCGTCGCAGGTTACGACTTGCCTTGGATATGCCCGGCCCGATTGGCCGTCAATGAACCACCCGTTCACGGCACCGAAAGCTTCAGCGTGTGCCCGCTACCACCGTGGCCGGAAAGCGTTTGGTATCGGCAAAATACTGCACCAAGGCGACATGAAAAGCCACATCTTCCGCCGCCCCGCCCAATTCGAGGCCCGGCTTCACCACGTCTTGCGGGCGGTGATAATCGGTGTCGAAATATTTCTCGAGCCGCGCCAGATCGCCATAGGCGCTGGTCACCATCACAGCGGGCAGATCATGCGACATCAAGGCCCAGCCATCCTGACGACGGATATAGCGGTTGGGCTCATCCGACATGGACAGCTTGCGCTTCTGTTCGCGCGCCACCGTGGCGATTCCGGTATCCAGCACCGTCATCCCGCGCCCCACGATCCCCACCGGCGTTCCGGCAGGCGCAATCGCCACCGAGTCGATATTGAAAGCAGCCACGATATTCTTGAGCGGCAGCGGCGGGTTTTCCGCAAAAGCCTCCGCCCCCAGCAGGC
This sequence comes from Novosphingobium sp. SG707, assembly GCF_012275515.1. Taxonomy (GTDB): domain Bacteria; phylum Pseudomonadota; class Alphaproteobacteria; order Sphingomonadales; family Sphingomonadaceae; genus Novosphingobium. The sequence continues at coordinate 119,508 of NZ_JAAZQL010000006.1, read as the reverse complement.
CGATTTCCTCGCCCGTGGTGAAAAGCACGATCACATCGCGCTCCATCCCGCCTGGCACCTTCATCAGCCGCCGCGACACCTCCAGCAAGGCCGCGACCCCGCTGGCATTGTCCACCGCGCCGTTGCAGATCAGATGTTCGGCGGGCGGGCTGGCGCATTGGCCGAAATGATCCCAATGGGCCAGCAGCAGCACCGCGCCGGATCCCGGCTTGCGCCCCGGAATGCGGCCGATCAGATTATGCGTGCGGATGCTGGTTTCGCGCGTCGTCGCTTCGAAACTGGCCGAAACGTCGAGCAGATGGGGCGCGAAATCGGGCCTGTCCGCCTCGCGCCTCAGACTGGCCAGATTGTCAGGCACACCCGCCAGCGCCTGCTCAAGCCCCTCGGGTGAGAGGAACCCCTCCATATCGCCCCCCAGCGCCTCGCTGGCCAGCGCATAGCCCTGACGTCGCCGCCGCTCGGCCACACCGGCCAGCGTGCGCTGACCATCCAGCACCGTGACCACCGCCGCCGCCCCGCCTGCCAGCAAGGCGTTCTGGCGCAGCGACGCATCCGGCCCATAGGGCGCCTCTTTGGCCCCCAGTCCGCCCTGATCGTCGAGCAGCAGCGCCACCCGCCCCGCCAGTTCCGCGCGCGGCGGCACGACATTGCCCCGCCCGACAAAATAGAGCGGCGCCCCCTGAACCAAGGCCCGCCGCCCCGAGGTCAGCAGCAGCGCCTGATCCTGATCAAAGGGCACGACGCGCCCTCGCCGCGAGAAACGCGCCACACTGCCCGCTGGTTCGCGCGCGACCAGTTTGACCGGGGCATACCAGGGATTGGCGGGCTGATTCGTGCCCGACACCAGCCCCATCTCGAACAATTGCCGCCCGATATAGCGCAAGGTCTTGGCCTCGCCATCGGTGCCCGGTTCGCGCCCGCCGTAATCGTCGCTGGCCAGCACGCGGATATGCTCGAGCAATTGCGCCTCGATCTGCTTCTCGCTCCTGCTGTCGGTGCGGGCAGCGGCGGGCATCGCACAAAAAGCGGCCAGCAACGCGGCCACAGGCGGCACAATGCTGCGCCGCCATCTGCTGTCTGTCGCTACTCGGCCTCGTGTCATCGCAGCCCAGCCTACACAGAACGCTTTGACCCGCAAGACCGGCGATGACGCCAAAATGGGGAAAATTCCGAAAGTTGCCTCCACGCATCATCGCGCGCTTGCAAGGCTGGGGGAAAATCCCGATCTAGCGATGCAAGGAACAGGAAGAGTTTCATGCGACTTGACGATTTCGACCCCAATGATGTGGACATCGAGGATCAGCGCGGTCGTGGCGGTGGTCTGGGGGGCGGCTTCGGCTTTGGCGGGGGCGGCCAGGGGTTGCAACTGGGCGGCGGCGGACTGGGGATCGGCACGATCGCGGTCCTGATGATTGGCGCATGGATGCTGGGCTTCAACCCGCTCAGCGTGCTGGGTCTGGCGGGCGGCGGCCCGGTCGGCGCGCCGGTGGCGCAGCGCCCCGTGGCCAGCGGCAGCGATGCGGCCAGCAGTTGCACGGTGGATGCGGCAAGCCGGGAGAGCTGCAACGCGCTCTCCTCGCTCAACAAGACATGGCGCGGGCTGTTCGAAGGGCGCGGGCATACTTTCACACGCCCTCGCCTCGTGTTCTATTCTTCGCGCGGATCCTCGGGCTGCGGCGCGGCGCAGAGCGCGATGGGGCCGTTCTATTGTCCCGCCGACCACGGAATCTACCTCGACACCGACTTCTATCGCCAAATGGATACCGAACTGGGCGCGACCGGCCAGTTTGCGCGCGATTATGTGATCGCCCATGAATATGGCCATCATGTCCAAAGCCTGCTGGGCACCTCGGCCAAGGTGCAGGCCCAGCAGGAGCGCAATCCTGACGCCGCCAACCCGCTCTCTGTGCGACTGGAGCTTCAGGCCGATTGCTATGCCGGGGTCTGGGCCGCGCGCAACCGCGACCGGCTGGAAAAGGGCGATATGGAAAGCGGGCTGAATGCCGCCCATCAGATCGGCGACGATACGCTGATGAAATCGGCAGGGCGCACCCCGGTCGAAGCCGCCTTCACCCATGGCTCCTCTGCCCAGAGGATGGAATGGCTGCGGCGCGGCATGGAGAGCGGCGATCCGGCGAAATGCGATACATTCGGGGCGGTGAAGGGATAAGCGCCACCTTTTGCCGTCTCGCGCGTTCCCATGGATGAGAGGAACGCAACAGCGGGACCAAGCCCATGACTCTTTGCCGATTGATCGCGATTGCCCTGATCCCGCTGCTCGCCACGCCGCGCTCGGTTCAGGCCCAGACGGCCAGCCCCAGCCCCAAGCCGCCACCGCCCGTCACCCGCGCCGCGCCAAGCGTTGAAGATGTTGCGACCACGCCGCTGAGCGACCTCAACATCCGCAAAAAGGGGGTGCCCGACATTCTGGTCCGCGCGCAGGCCGCCCCTTATGGACTGAGTGGCATGAGCCGCTGCCCGGCGCTGCAAAAAGAAGTCCGCCAACTCAGCGCTGTGCTGGGCGAGGATGTCGATGCCGCCCGGCGCAGCGGGCGCAAGGTCATCCCCGGCAAGGTGGCGCAGGATCTGGTCGGCGGCATCCTGCCCTTTCGCGGCATTGTCCGCGAGATCAGCGGGGCCAATGCCGAGAACCGGGCATTGCAGCAGGCAATCTATGCCGGGTTTGCGCGGCGGGCCTTCCTGAAGGGCGTGGGGTTGCAGAAGGGTTGCGGATATCCGGCGCGGCCGGGGTAAGGTTTTAAAGAAATTGGGCCTCCGGCGGGCAAAGGGCGACGACCCTTTGCAATCCCATTTTTGGGGTGGTGGGAGGTTTGACAGATTGTGTGATGAATTTGGAAAGCCTGCGGCGCAGAAGCATCAGGCTGATTGGCGCCGCAGGCTTTCAACATCAGACGCCGCGTCCGACACTCATTGGCCGCGCTTTTGGCGCAACGCATACAATAATGGGAGCGCGAGGGTCTAGACCCTCGTATTCAACCCTACTTCTAAAACAAAAAAGCCGAAGGCTCCTCGCCCCCGGCTCTTTTGCATTTCAATCCGAAACCGGCGTCTTAGTAAACGCGCTTCTTCGGCTTGATATATTCGACGTCGTCGGTCAGCGTGTATTCGTGGACCGGACGGTAGTCGAGCTTGACGTTGCCGCCCTTGCCGCCCCAGCCGTCGAACCAGCCCACGGTGTGCTTCATCCACTCGCCATCGTTGCGATCGGGGAAGTCTTCGTGAGCGTGCGCGCCGCGCGATTCCTTGCGGGCGTGCGCGCCATGCAGCGTGACCGAAGCCTGCGAGATCAGGTTGTCGAGTTCAAGCGTCTCGATCAGATCCGAGTTCCAGATCAGCGAGCGGTCCTTGATCGCGATGTCCTGCATCTTGTCATAGGTCGCGGCCAGCTTGGTCTTGCCTTCAGCCATCAGCTCATCGGTGCGGAACACGGCGGCGTGGCCCGACATGGTGCGCTGCATCTCGGTGCGGATTTCCGCGGTCGAGCTGCCGCCCTTGGCGTGGCGGAAGTGATCCAGACGGGTCAGCGCCAGATCGGCCGAGTCGGCGGGCAGTTCGCCATGCGCCATGCCCGGCTTCACGATTTCCTTCAGGCGATGGCCGGTTGCCCGGCCAAACACCACCAGGTCGATCAGCGAGTTCGAGCCAAGGCGGTTCGCGCCATGGACCGACACACAGGCCGCTTCGCCCACCGCGAACAGGCCCGGAACCACATGGTCAGGGTTGCCGTCCGGCCCGATGGTCACGACTTCGCCGTGATAGTTACAGGGAATGCCGCCCATGTTGTAGTGCACGGTCGGCACCACCGGCAGAGGCTGGCGGGTCAGGTCGACACCGGCAAAGATCTTGCCGCTCTCGGTGATGCCCGGCAGACGCTCAGCCAGCACCTTGGGATCGATGTGATCGAGGTGCAGATAGATGTGGTCGCCATGCGGGCCAACGCCGCGGCCTTCGCGGATCTCCAGCGCCATCGAACGCGAAACCACGTCACGCGAGGCCAGGTCCTTGGCCGAGGGAGCATAGCGTTCCATGAAACGCTCGCCCTGCGAGTTGGTCAGATAACCGCCCTCGCCGCGCGCGCCTTCGGTGATCAGCACGCCCGCGCCGTAAATGCCGGTCGGGTGGAACTGCACGAATTCCATATCCTGCAAGGGCAAGCCCGCGCGCAGAACCATGCCGCCGCCGTCGCCGGTGCAGGTATGGGCCGAGGTGGCGGTGAAGTACGAACGGCCATAGCCGCCCGTGGCCAGCACAACGGCATGGGCCTTGAAGCGGTGGATCGTGCCATCATCGAGACAGATGGCAATCACGCCACGGCACTGACCATTTTCCATGATCAGGTCGATGGCAAAATATTCGATGAAGAAGTCGGCGTCATACTTGAGCGACTGCTGATACAGCGCGTGGAGCATGGCGTGGCCGGTACGGTCGGCCGCGGCGCAGGTGCGCTGGACCGGCGGGCCTTCACCCATGTTCTGCATGTGGCCGCCGAACGGGCGCTGATAGATCGTGCCGTCGGCGTTGCGGCTGAAGGGCACACCGGCGTGCTCCAGCTCGTAAACGGCCGCAGGGGCCTCGCGCACCATATATTCGATGGCGTCCTGATCGCCCAGCCAGTCCGACCCCTTGACGGTGTCGTACATGTGCCAGGTCCAGTGATCGGGCGTGTTGTTCTTGAGCGAAGCGGCGATACCGCCCTGTGCGGCCACGGTGTGGCTGCGGGTGGGGAACACCTTGGTGATGCAGGCGGTCTTGAGACCGGCTTCTGCGCTGCCCATGGTGGCGCGCAGGCCGGAGCCCCCGGCGCCGACAACCACGGTGTCGTAGGTATGGTCGATGATCTTGTAAGCAGGCGCGGACATTATCTTATGCTCCCAGCGCGAGACGGAGGATGCTGAACAGGCCATAGGCCGCGCCGCCAAAGGCGGCCAGGTTCAGCGCGGTCATGGCGGCGAACTTGGCGCCGGCCTCATGAACATAGTCTTCCACCACGACCTGAAGGCCAAGGCGCGCGTGCCAGAATGTGCTGATCACGAACAGCGCCAGACCGGTCGAGGTCACGGGGCTGATGATCCAGTCGCGCAGCGTGATGTAAGAGAAATTCGGCAGCGCCATCAGCGAGACCGCCAGCCAGCTGGTCAGCACCAGATTGCCGATGGCGGTAAAGCGCTGGAGCAGCCAGTGATGCGAGCCCGAATGGGCCGAGCCAAGACCGCGAACGCGGCCTACGGAAGTTCCGTTACCCATCTTCCAATCCCCTTAACGGGCCAGCAGGCAGGCCCAGAAGGCCGCCGTCAGCAAGATGCCAATGACCGGGCAAAGCGCCGACCAGAAATTGTTGCTTTTCACTTCAAAGCCCGCACCGATGTCGAGCAGGAAGTGACGGATGCCCGAAACGGCATGATTAAAGACCGACCAGCTGATACCGATCAGCACGATACGGCCATACCAGGTGCCAGCCTGCGCCGAAAACAGCGCATAGGCGTCAGGACCAGCAGCCAGAGTGCCAAGCCAGCAGAGCAGCAGGCCAAGCCCGGCAAACGACGCGGCGCTGCCCGTGGCACGGTGCAAAATCGAGACAGCCATAGCTGGTCCCCAGCGCCAGATCTGCAAATGCGGTGAAAGCGGCCGCGCTTTGCGGGCTTGCGAGGCTTGAGCCATTGCGACGAATCCCCCTTGGGCTGGTTCATGTTGCGTTGCGGGACAGTCCCGCGCGAAGAACCCCTTAGCCAAATCCTTGTCGCGTGCAAGCTTCACAATGAGGCATTGCCGCTAAAGTCGCAATTGAATGGTAACACGCGGGTCATTTTCGCGGCCACTTGGCATTGGTGGGCCTTGGGCCTATCTGCGCGGCTATGACCGACGCCAATGACAGCCCTGAATCCGCCGAAAACTGGAAAATCACCGTTTTTGGCCCCCGCAAACAGATCGAGGCGGCGCTGATCGCGCATGAAGACGCCTTTGACTGGGATTTCGAGATCGTGCTGTCGGGCTGCGAAGTGGCCAAGGACAAGCCCGAGGAATGGGTGCTGGAGGCCTATCTGCCGCGCAAACCGCGCAAGGCAGATAAAAATGCGGTCATCGCGTTGTTTGCCGATGCGACTCCGCAACTGATCGTCGAACGCCTGCCCGATATCGACTGGATCACGGCCAGCCAGGAGGGACTCGAACCGATCGTGGCGGGGCGATTCTGCGTGCACACGCCCGACCATGCGCCGGTGCCGGGGCTGATCCCCTTTGAAATTCCCGCCAGTCGAGCCTTTGGCACCGGCCATCATGAAACCACCGCCGGTTGCCTGACCATGCTGGGCCATATGAAGGATCAGGGCGTGATCGCGCGCAATGTGGCCGATATCGGCACGGGCACGGGGCTGCTGGCCTTTGCCGCGCTGGAATTGTGGCCGCGCGCCTATGCCACGGCCAGCGACATCGATGCCGCCTGCGTCGGCGTGGTCGAGCATAATTGCGCGGTCAACGGCTTTCCCATGGGCGCCCGCGCGGGCGAGGTCACGATGGTCGTGGCCGATGGCATGGACGATCCGGTGCTTCAGGCGCGCGGGCCTTATGACCTGCTGATCGCCAATATCCTTGCCGGACCGCTGATCTCGCTGGCGCCCGATTTCGCCAAATCGCTGGTGCCGGGAGGGCATCTGCTGCTGGCAGGCCTGCTGGAAACGCAGGAGGCGCAGGTGCGCGCCGCCTGTCGCCGGGCGGGGATGCGCCTTGCCGCGCGGATGGTTTCGGGCGACTGGTCGATCCTGTGGCTGCGCAAGCGGAGCTATGCGCGGGTGCATGCTTCGCAGGTCGGGGCTTTGGCGGAGTGGTCGAAGAAGTGGTGAAAGGATGATGCGAGAGACTCGTCCCTCGCGCTCCCATGACTGTATGCGTTGCGCCATAGGTTCGGCCAATGGGTGTCGGACGCCCCGTTAAAAATTGAAAGCCTGCGGCGCTATCCGGCGCAAGGCCTCCGCGCCGCAGGCTTTCCAAAAATCATGACGCAATCTGGCAAATCTCCCGCCACCCCAAAAACGGGATTGCCAAGGGACGAGTCCCTTGGCCCGCCGGAGGCAAAACCCCTTACTTGGTAAACTTCAGCAAAAACTGATCCGTCTTGTCATGCAGATCGAACACCTTCTTGGTGTGATCGTCCTCTGCATTGGCCAAAGCCTTGCTTTCACCGGCAAATTTGAAGCCCGCCTTGACCACTTCGGCCTTCACCAGTTCCGGATCGATCCGATGCAGCGCGTCCGTATCCGTGGTGCCCGAACCCGACTTGGCCGCATGATCGCTGACCAGATAGGTGCCGCCCGGCTTCAACGCCGCCAGCGCGGCCGCATTGGTCGGCTCGGGGCTTTTGCCGGTATGGTGCAGGTCGTGATAGTTCTGCGTGGTCCAGATCAGGTCCACCTTTTCAGGCGGCGCGATCTGCTCGCCCAGCACCAGCTTCACATTGGAATAGGCCGGGTTCTTCAGGATCGGATCGAGTCGCGCCAGACGCTCGGGCGGGGTTCCGGCGGGCATCCAGATATAGACGACGCCGGTGGGGCCCACCGCCTTGGAGAGCAGGCGGGTAAAATAGCCGCCGCCGGGCAGCAATTCGCCCACCTTCATGCCCGGCTTGACCCCGGCAAAGGCCAGCAAATCGCCCGGTTTGCGCCCGGCATCGCGCGACACATCGGCCTCGGGGCGGTCCTTGTCGGCCAGGGCCGCCGCGATCGCCGCCTTGTTGCCCTGCGCCAGCACCGCACCTGGCACCATCGCCGTGCCGGCCAGCGCCAATGCGCCCGCGATCATCCACGCCTTCGACATATCTGATACTCCCCACCTATTATGAGACGGATGGGAACCTATCCTAACGCGAGGGATTGCCAAGGCCGCGAATGTAAGATTTTGTACGCGCTCGCTATCCGGCCCGCGCGACGATCTCGGCCCATTCCGCCTCGGTGATCACCGGGATGCCCAGTTTCTCCGCCTGCGTCAGTTTCGACCCCGCCCCCGGCCCGGCCACCACCAGATCGGTCTTCGCGCTGACCGACCCTGCCGAGCGCGCGCCCAGCCGTTCGGCCTGCGCCTTGGCTTCATCGCGACTCATGGTTTCCAGCTTGCCGGTGAACACCACCGTCTTGCCCGCCACCTCGCTGGCCTTGGTTTCGACGATATAGTCGGGCGGGCTGACCTCGTTCAAAAGGTCTTCCCACACGGTGACATTATGCGCCTCGTGGAAGAAATCGCCCAATGCCTCGACCACGGCGGGGCCAATCCCGTCGATGCTCACCAGTTCGGCGCGCGCATCGGCCACTTCGGGCAGTTCGGCCGCGCCCGCATCTCCGTCTGTGCGCAACTGGTTGGCCTTTTGCGCCACCGCGCGCAACGCGGGCAAGGTCACGAAACGCTTGCACAGATCGCGCGCCGTCACCGCGCCGACATGCCGAATGCCAAGCCCGAACAGCAGCCGCGCCGCATCGGGCTGTCGCTTGGCCTCGATGGCGTTCAACAGGTTATCCACAGACTTGTCCTGCCAACCTTCGCGCCCGACAATATCGCCGCGGCGGCGATAGAGGCGGAAAATATCAGCCGGGCTTTCCAGCCAGCCCAGGTTGAAAAATTCCTGAATCGTTTTTTCACCTAATCCTTCAATATCTAATGCGCCCCTGCTGACAAAATGCTTGAGGCGTTCGGTGCGTTGAGCCGGACAGATCAGCCCCCCAGTGCAGCGCACATCGACCTCGCCCTCCTCGGCCACGGCTTCGCTGCCGCATTCGGGGCAATGGTCGGGGAAATCAAAGGCGGGGCGCGGATCCTCGCGGGTCAGGTTTTCGACCACCTGCGGAATCACATCGCCCGCGCGCTGCAACACCACCCGGTCGCCGATCCGCACGCCCAGACGCGCAATCTCGTCCCGGTTGTGCAGCGTGACATTCGTGACCGTCACCCCCCCTACCAGCACGGGCGCCAGACGCCCCACAGGGGTCAGCTTGCCGGTGCGGCCCACCTGAATGTCGATGGCCTCCAGCGTGGTTTCGGCTTGCTCGGCGGGGAATTTGCGGGCGATGGCCCAGCGCGGCGCCTTGGCGACAAAGCCGAGACGATCCTGAAGGGCAAAGTCATCGACCTTGTAGACCACTCCGTCAATTTCATAGGGGAGGTCAATGCGTTGCTTTTGAATATTGCGATAATGGTCGAGCATCGCCGCAAGATCCTCGCAGCGCTGCAGCCAGGGCGAAACCGGCACACCCCAGGCCGCAATCCGCTCCATCGTCGCCCATTGGCTGCCCGCCGGAATGCTGCTGGCCGCGCCCCAGCCATGCGCCAGAAAACGCAGCGGCCGCGATGCCGTCACCCGCGCATCCTTCTGCCGCAAAGACCCTGCCGCCGCATTGCGCGGGTTGGCAAAAATCTTATCGCCCGCCTGCTCCTGCCGCTCGTTCAGTGCGATAAAGGCCGCGCGCTCCATATAGACTTCGCCGCGGATTTCGAAAACATCGGGCGCATCCCCTTGCAATTCCTGAGGAATATCGGGAATATGCGCGACATTGGCGGTCACATCCTCGCCCACCTGTCCATCGCCGCGCGTCGCCGCGCGCACCAATTTGCCCTGCTCATAGCGCAGCGAGAGCGACAGGCCGTCGATCTTGTCCTCAGCCGTAAAGGCCACCGGCGCGTCTTCGGCAAGGTTCAAGAACCGCCGCACGCGCGCGACAAATTCGCCCACTTCCTCGTCGGTGAACGCATTGTCGAGGCTCATCATGCGCACCTCATGCGCCACCTTGCGCAGGGGCGATGCGGCCACTTCATGGCCCACCTTGTTGGTCGGACTGTCGGCGCGGATCAGATGCGGAAAGGCCGCTTCAAGCTCGGCATTGCGGCGGACCATCGCGTCATATTCGGCGTCCGGGATCTCGGGCGCATCATTGAGATGGTAGGCCTTGTTCGCCCGGTTGATCTTGCGGGCAAGGCGCATCAGTTCGTTGGCGGCTTCAGCTTCGTTGGGCAGGGATATCGTCATGACACCCTCTTAGCCCAGCGTCAGCACGCTCGCCACCATCGGGCGCCGAATGGCGAAACCGAGTTGTTCATAAAGTGCTATCGCCGCAGCATTCCCGGCCCATGAATGCAGATAGGCCCGATCGCCCCGCGCCGCCAGATCGGCCATCACCCGCAGGATCAACCGACGCGCCAAGCCCCGCCCGCGATAATCGGGATCGGTACAGACCCCGCTGACCTCGGCCCAGCCATCGCCGGGGCGAGCGCGCTCCCCCGCCATGGCGATGAGGCGTTCGCCATCGAACATGCCATAGAATTGCCCGTAAAGGCGGGTCTTTGGTCCCCATGGCCCCGGCTTTGTCGCAATGGCGAGCGCGGCCATCTGTTCCGCATGGCTCTCATCCAGAGGCATGATCCCGGCAAAGTCCGCCTCGGGCGGCGAATTTTGCGACACCATCTGCACCAAGGGTGCTGTCAACCTGGCGGTCAGGCCGGGGGCGAACACTTCCTCGGCTTCGACCAGCCAGATTTCATCCTCCGCTCCGTTCAACAGTTCGGCCAGCGCAGCCTCCTGCCCCGGTGCGGCATTGGCGAAAGGGCCATAATCGGGGTCGATCCGCACCGCGGTCTGCCCCGCATTCCAGCGGGCCAGATGCGATTGGCGGGTGTTGAGGGCGGTCCAGAACGGGCGGTCGAGAGGATGCATAACACGTTATATAGAGAGGATAAGGCGAGGGTCCAGACCCGGCATCGCCCAACCATCATTTAAACACAGCCAATGCCCTCGCCCGCCATCGCCGCAAGCGCTGCTAAACCCGCTCCAGCAGCCGATCCGCCTGCGCCCTTGCCTCAGGCGTAATTTCCGCACCCGACAGCATCCGCGCGATCTCTTCCTGCCGCCCGCCACCGTCGAGCAGGACCACGCCCGTCCGCGTCACCAGCCCGTCGGAGGATTTGGCGATAAAATAATGCTGCCCCCCGCGCGCCGCCACCTGCGGACTATGCGTGACCGCCAGCAATTGTCCGGAGGAGGCCAGACGCGCCAGACGCTCGCCAATCGCCTGCGCCACCGCGCCGCCCACGCCCCGGTCGATTTCGTCGAAGATCATCGTGGCCGCCCCGCCCTCTTCCGCAAGAGCGACCTTTAACGCCAGGATAAAGCGCGACAATTCGCCGCCCGAAGCGATCTTGGCCAGAGGCGCGAAATCCGCGCCGGGGTTGGTGGCGATCATGAATTCAACGCGGTCCATGCCCGATGCCCCCCACTGGGCTTCATTAAGCCGGGCCACATCGGTGCGAAACCGCGCCGCGTCCAGTTTCAATGGGGCCAGTTCGGCCTTGACCGCCGCGTCCAGCCGCAAGGCCGCCTCGGCCCGCGCGCTGCTCGCCGCCTCGGCCAGTTTCAGCCATGCCACGCGCGCCTTGGCCGCCGCCTGTTCCAGCGCCGCCACCTCGGCCTCCCCGCCCTCGATGGCGCTCAGGGCGCTGCGCATTTCCTCCAGCTTGGCGGGCAATTCCTCAACCGCGCAGCCGTGCTTACGCCCTGCCGCGCGCAGATCGAACAGGCGCGTTTCCACCCGGTCGAGCGCCAGCGGATCAAACGCCAGCGCATCGAGCGCCCGGTTCAGCTTGTCCTCGGCATCGTCGGCCTCGATCATCGCCCGGTCGAGCGCCGCCAGCACTTCTTCGAGCAGGGCATGTTCGCCCGCGATCCGGTCCAGCCGCCGCGCCGCCACGCGCAATTCGGCCAGCGGCGAATGCGATCCGGCAAACACCTGCTGCACAGCAGCCAGATCGCCCGCCAACCGCTCGCCCTTCTGCATGGTCGCACGCTCGCCGGCCAGTTCCTCCTCCTCGCCTGCCTGAGGCGAAAGAGCTTCGAGTTCAGCCACATGCGCCTGATAGAGTTCGCGATCTTCGGCCGCCTTGGCAATGCCCGCGCGCGTCTTGGCCAGCTTGGCCTCGGCCTGCCCCCAGGCCTTCCACGCGGTCTCCATCGCGGCGGTATCGACCCGCGCATAGCGATCAAGCAAGGCACGATGACCACGCGGATTGACCAGCCCGCGATCATCATGCTGCCCATGGATTTCAACCAGATAGGGCGCCACTTCGCGCAGCAGGGCAACACTGGCGGGCTGATCGTTGATGAAGGCCTTGGACCCGCCGTCCGCCTTGATCTGACGCCGAATCAGGATGGGCTCGCCCGGCTCCACCTCGACGCCCGCATCGGCCAGCGTCTGCGCCACCGCGCCATGCAGCGCGCCCGGTTCGAACGAGGCGGTCACGCTGCCCAGTTCGGCGCCTGCGCGGACCAGACCGCTGTCGGCCCTCATCCCCAGAATCAGGCCCAGGGCATCGAGCAGGATCGACTTGCCCGCCCCCGTCTCGCCCGTAAGCACGCCAAGGCCCGGCGCGAAAGCGAGATCGAGCGCCTCGATCAACACGATGTTGCGAATGGAAAGATGGCTAAGCATGTTCGCGCATCGTTCTAGCCGATGCGCAGGCCCGCGTCTATGCCCTCAAACGCCTTCAAAACATCCAGCGCCAGACCGCAACGGCCACCGAAATCAGCCAGACGCCCAGAATCAGTCCATGTTCGATATGAAACGCGGGCTGCCCCCGGTTGGCGTTCAGCAATTCCGGCCCATCGGGATGCAGCGTGGGCGGCGGGTTTTGCAGCATCTCGCGCACAAGCTCTGCGGCGGCGGCATCATCGAGCCATTCGCCCTGATCCTGCCCGGAAATTCTGCGCCATTCGCTCATACTCGACCCTGCCCTTCGGCGGTAATCTGGGCGATGGTGGCTTAAGCCCCGGTATTATCCCGATAAGGACAATATCTTACTCCGCCGCTTCGGCCGGTGATTCCTCGGGCGGATCGGCAAAGGGCGGCTCGACCATGATCGGGTCGGCCAGAGTCAGCCGGTCGAGCATGGCGGCCATTTCGTCGCGCACGGCTAGCATCAGCCCGCGCAACCGGCAATCTGCCTCGGGCAGGCAATTGGCGCAATGTTCGTGGGCAAACCGGCTCGCACAGGGGACGAGCGCCAGACTGCCCCGCGTCAGACGGATGATGTCGCCATAGCGGATGTCGCAAGGCGCCAGCGCCAGTTCATAGCCGCCTTCGCGGCCACGATGGCTGATCACCAGCCCTTCGCGCACCATTTCCGACAGGATGACGGTGAGGAACTTGCGTGGGATATTCTGCGCCTCGGCAATCGCGTCGAGCCGAATCGGACCCTGCTGCCACAGGTCAGCAAGGTGCTGAAGCGCGCGGATCGTGTAGCGGGTTTTCTGCGATAGCATGGCGGCGGCATAACAGCGCCCATCCGAAGAAAATGTCAATCACCGGGTTAGACATTCCACGGTGTCATGCAAAGATATGCCCCGCCACCCGCCACCCGCCGCCCAACGCAAAAGGCCCACGCCATCCCTGGCGCGGGCCCTTGCAAAACGGCCGATCCGAGGGATCAGCTGACCTTGGTGCCGGGGGCATATTTGCCCATCATGGCATAGGCTTTTTCATACCACTCGCTGCCCGGATAATTGGCGCCCAGCACAGCGGCGTATTTCTGCGCCTCGACGGGAATGCCCAGCGCCAGATTGGTTTCCACCAGACGGAACAGCGCCTCGGCGGTGTGGCTGGTCGTCTGATACTTGTCGATCACATTGCGGAAACGGATATCAGCGGCCAGCCAGCGGCCCGAACGCTCGTAAAAGCGGCCGATGTCCATTTCCTTGCCGGCCAGATGATCGTTCACCAGATCGATCTTGAGGCGGGCATCGGTGGCATAGCGCGTGTCGGGATAGCGGCGCACCACGTCATTGAGCGCCGAAAGCGCCTGAAGGGTGATCTTCTGATCGCGGCTGACATCGCTGATCTGCTCGTAATAGCTCATCGCGATCAGGTAATAGGCGTAAGGCGCATCCTTGTTGCCCGGATGAATCGAGAGGAAGCGCTGCGCCGACTGCACCGACTTGGCGTAATCGCGCGCCGAATAATAGGAAAACGCGCTCATCAACTGTGCGCGGCGGGCCCAGGGGCTGTAGGGGTGCTGACGCTCCACCTCGTCAAACAGCGCGGCGGCCGTCTTGTCCTCGCCCGCATCCAGACGCTTCTTCGCCTCCAGATAGAGCGAATCGACGTCGCGCGCGACATAGGCGGTATCCTTGGGCTTCTTGCCCCGCCCGGCGCAACCGCCGGTGATCGCCATCGCGCCAACGGCACAGGCAAGGAGGAGAACACGCGGCGACAGGCTGATGCTGGGCTTAGACATGGTTTGGCCTATAGCCAGCGTCTGGCTGAACGCCAAGTGAAAGCGCATGGTTGCCTGTCGCAATTCATGGGGTACCCGTCCCTTATCTTGCGGTCCGCTGGGTCGACTGCAACATCCGGCGCAGCAATTGCGCATAATGGCGCGAAACCAGCTCGATCTCCTGATCGGGGCGGACCGCCACGCGGAACAGGCGCGGCGCCATCACCACACTGGCCAGCAGCACCGTGGCCCAGACCTCGGCATCATGGGCGCCGCTGACCGTGGGGCCGCCCTTGCCATCCTCGTGGCGCGTCACCTGGGGCGATCGCGAGGCCAGTTCGACCAGTTCGTCCCAGCGCGGAAAATTGTTATGGATCGGCGGATGGTTGACCAGATCCATCACCCATTCATGCATCAGTTCGGGATTGAGCAGCGAGAACTGCACCGCCTTTTCCAGCCATACCTGCGAATCGCCGGGCGCCACCATCATTTCGCCCAGCCGGGCCCCGAACCACGCCTTGGCGGCCGACAGCAGGGCCTCGCGGCTGTCAAAATGATAATAGACGGTCGAGCGGTTCATCCGGGCATCGCGGGCAAGCGAGGCCACCGTCAAGGAATCAACACCGTCACGCCCTATCAGCCCCACCGCCCGCTCAACCAGTTGGCGGTGTGTTTCCTCATAATTGCGATTGCGACGCTGTTCTAAAGTCTGGCGCGTTTCCGACATGCCCCTTGGCAATTCCACATTTGTTGGGAAATCAAGCTGTTTAACCTGTTTTCCCTCTATAAGGGGTAATTTATTCAGGAACCGTTCGCCAACTTTGAACAATCGTTAGCGTTTCGTCGTAAAACCATTTTTACCCCATCGCTACCATCACGCCAACCGCGCCCGGATGGTGAATCAAGATTCGCCAATGGTTAGCGATGGGTTAATCGGAAACACCCCCTTTTGCCGGGGGCGCCAACCGTCCTCAATTCCAATAGGCCACCGCGCGCAATTCGATGCTGGCGCGAATTTGGGCATGGGCCAGACTGGTGTCGTGAAAGGCCGTGTGCGGGCAACGCCATGTGCGCGCATGATCGCTGTCGTGGAATTTGAACAACAGCACATCATCGTGCTCCATGTTCGAAAAATACCACCAGCGATGCGCCGGATTGTGACGGAAAATAGTGGCGGCGATCATCTGATCCTCGCCCTCGACCGGCGCGGTCAAAGCCTCGCCCACCGGGAATTGATCGACCACGAACAAAGTGTTCGAAACGCCCTCGCCATCGGCCACAGAGCGACCATCACACACCGCCAGCGGCCAGTCCTGCGGCCCGGGCGAGAAGGTGCGCCACAGCGAGACACAGCAGAAGCGGCGATAGCCGTCGCGCGAACCGAAATGCTGCTCATGCATCCGCGCGGCGGCCTTTTGCCCGGTCAGCGTGTTGTAATCGACATGGGCCTCACCGGCGGGAGGCTGGATGCCACCGGCGTGCTGATAGTTTTCCGTCTTTTCCTGGGCGCGGGTCGAAAGATCGGCGCTGGTGCGGATCATCCAGCCCTGCGTGGCCACCCGGTCGGCCCCGGTCAGGTTGCGGATGATCCGGGTGGCCTCGGCGTGATATTTCTCGTCCACCTCTTCCCGGTTCCAGAAATCCTCGACCGCGCTCGGCCCCTTGCCGATCATGAAACCATGGGTGTCAAAGGCGAAGTGATCACGGATCGGCATGCCATCGCGCACCACCGCCTCGTAATCGCGATATTCGCCGGTGTTGATCTCGGCCCCGGCGCGAACATAGCGGCGCGTGACGAAATCCCCCGGCGCCAGATAGCGTATCAGGGCCGGAGCCTGCCGCTGCCGGTCCTCTACGGCATCATGGGTGATGGTGGCCATTATCTGCTCCTCTCTCTCGGATTCGCGCTCTCGGGCGACGTCGGAGAGAAGGTAACGGATGTTAGAGAATTACACAAGTGTGTAAGAGGGGGGGATGCGAGGACACAGACCCGCCTGCCGCCCCAATAAGCCCGCCCTCCCCGCGCCGCAGGCCATAAAAAAGACGGCCCCGCCACAAACGCAACGGAGCCGCCCAAACCCAATTATAGGGATTGCAAAGGGTCGAGACCCTTTGCCCGCCGGAGGTAAAACCTCCTTAAATTACTTCACCAACCCGGCATGCACCAAAGCCGCATCCACCGCCTTGCGCGCGCCCTCATTGCAGGGCACCAGCGGCAGGCGCAGCTCCGCGCCAAAGCCTTCGAACACCTTGGACAGGGCATACTTGACCGGCCCCGGCGAGGCATCCTCGAACATGGCATAGTGCAGCGGATAGAGCAGATCGTTCAACCGGCGCGCCTCGGCCAGATTGCCCGCCGCGCAGGCCGCCTGGAAATCGGCGCACAGGCGCGGCGCGACATTGGCCGTCACCGAGATGCAGCCGACCCCGCCCGCCGCGCTGAAGGGCAGTGCCAGTTCATCGTCGCCCGAAAGCTGGCAGAAGTCCTTGCTGATGCCCATCCGGTGATCGGTCACGCGCGACAGGTCGCCGCTGGCGTCCTTGATGCCGATGATCCGCTGCGGGAATCGACGCGCCAGTTCGATCACCGTCTCCGGCTTGATATCGGTGACGGTGCGCGCCGGCACATTGTACAGCACGATCGGCAGGTCGATATGTTCGGCCAGATAGGAGAAATGGGCAAGCAACCCTTCCTGCGACGGACGATTGTAATAGGGCGCGACGAGCAGCGCGGCCGCGGCCCCGCATTTCTTGGAAAAAGTCATGTGCAACAAAGCGTTTTGTGTATCATTGCTGCCGCAACCGGCGATCACCGGCACGCGCCCTGCGGCCTGCTCGATGCAGACCTCGATCACGCGGTGGTGTTCGGCATTCGACAGGGTGGAATTTTCCCCCGTCGTCCCGCAAGGCACCAAAGCGCTCGAACCGTTCTCGATCTGCCAGTCCACCAAACGGCGGAAAGTCGGCTCGTCAAACGCTCCATCGCGAAAAGGTGTCACCAGAGCGGGTATGGAACCGGAAAACATCGACTTTATCCTCTTTCATCGCCCACCTATAGGCGGCATGGCAAATCTGCCAGCCGCGCCATGGGCCGGCGCCTACTATCGCAACGCCTGATAAGGAGCCATAGGCCATCGTGTCCAGCACCATGATGCCCCGTTCGAAATCCACTTCCCGGCACCGTCGGCGCCGAATCGCCTCGCTGGCGCTGCTGGCGACGGTGGTCCTCTCCGCGCCCGCGCAATGTCAGGAGGGGGCCGAATGGGACCGCGCCCGCGCCGAATTAAAGGCGAGCGCGCCCGGCGCCGTGGCCCCGGCCATCGCCCGCTGGAAACAGCTGGTGGGCACAGAAAATCAGGGATTTGACGCCTATGCGGGCTTTGTTCTGGCCTGGCCGGGCTTTCCTTTGGAGGAGAGCATGCGCCGCGCGGCGGAGAAATCGCTGGCGATCCAGAATGTGCCTTCGGCGCGGATTGTCGCGCTGTTTGATCGCTTTCCCCCGCTGACCAATCCGGCGCGCGCGCAATATGCGCTGGCGCTGGCGGCCGAGGGACGGGCGCGCGATGCGGCCGATATGGCCCGCGCGGCATGGCGCGGCGGGGCGATGAGCGATGCGGCCGAGGCGGCGATTCTCTCGCGCTGGGGCGACAGATTCGCCCAGACCGATCATGATTCGCGTCTTGAGGCGCTGCTCTGGGACGGTTCAACCGCGCAGGCCGCCCGCGCCCTCACCCGCGCCTCGCAGACCCGCTGGGCCGTGGCGCAGGCGCGTCTGGCCATTCAGCAGGGCGCGGGGGTGGAAACCCCGATGGTCGGCCCCGATGCGATCGAACAGGTTGCCGCAACTGCGCGCACCGCCGATGAGCAGGCCGAAATGGCCCGCATCACCGCCGAGGCCAATCCGGGCCTTGTTGCCCCCTCGGCCCCGACTCCGGCCCCCGCTCCGGCGCTTATGGCCGCCACGCCTGAAATGCTCTCCGATCCGGGCTATCTGGTGGACCGGGCGCGCTATCTGATCCGGCGCGGGCGCGGGGCCGAGGCGGCCAGCCTGCTGGCCACCCGTCCGCCGCTGGCACGCCCCGCGCTCGATCCCCGGCGCTGGACGGGGGTGCTGCTGGCTGCGGCACGAGCGGGCGGGCCTTCCGATTCGCTGCGCATCGCGCAGGGTGCCGCCGAGGGCTTTCCCGAGGGCAGCGAGATCGCGCAGATGGCCTTTGGCGTGCGCGATGATTACACCTCGCTGATGTGGCTGGGCGGGACCACGGCGCTCTGGCAATTGCGCGATCCGACTTCGGCCGCCAAATTGTTCTATAATTACGCCCATGCCGCGCGCACCCCGATGACGCGGGCCAAGGGTTATTACTGGGCGGGCCGCGCGCTGGACAGCGTGGGGCAGAGCAATGGCGCGTTTGAGTATTACCGTTGGGCCGCGCAATTCCCCGATCAGTTCCACGGGCTTTTGGCGCTAGAGCGTCTGGGCCAGCCGATCCCGCCGCTGCACGACGGACGCCGCGCCGCGCCCACCCATGCACAGGCCCGCGACTTTGCCGCCCGGCCGATCACCCAAGCCGTGCGCGAAGTGGCCCGCGATGCCGAATGGCAGACCACGATCCGTTTCTTCCGCGAAATCGCCAATCAGGCCAAGGTCGAGGCCGATTTCACGCTGGTGGCCGATCTGGCCCGCGCCTTGGGCCGCCGCGATCTGGCGGTGATCGTGGGTCAGGCGGCGGAGAATGCGGGCTTCAACAATTTCCGCGATTCCGCCTTCCCCATCACGCCCACCCCTCCGGGCAGCGACTGGACATGGATCCACGCCATTTCGCGTCAGGAAAGCCAGTTCAGCCAGAACGCCATGTCGCGCACCGGCGCGCGCGGCCTGATGCAGTTGATGCCGGGAACAGCGGCGGAGCAGGCGCGCCGCCTCGGCCTGCCCTCGTCAACACAGGCGCTGATCGACGATCCGCTGTATAACACCACGCTGGGCAATGCCTATTTCCAGCGGTTGGTGACCTCCTATCGCGGGTCCTATCCGCTGGCGGTGGCGGCCTATAATGCGGGGCCGGGCAATGTGAACAAATGGATCGCATCACGCGGGGATCCGCGTATGCCGGGCGGGCCGGAATGGGTCGAATGGATCGAGAAGATCCCTTTCAGCGAAACCCGTTCCTATGTCGCCCATGTGCTGGAAAACGCCGTCACCTATGAGGCGATGTATCCCGACCGTGCGGCCTACAAGGGGGCCAATCCGCTCAGCCATTATCTGAAGGACCCGCGCCCCGCCCCGCCGCCGCCTGCGGTCATGCCGGCACCTTCGGGGATGCCTGCGCCTTCCGGGATGCCGGTGCGTACGCCCGCGCCCAGCTATGGGCCGCAGCCGACCTTCACCTCTTCGCCGGTGATCCAGCCGGTCAGGCCGGGGCAGTAAGGAACACCGGCATATCGCTGTTTGCCATGCTGATCCCTGCCCCGTTCAGCATGGCGACGATATGGCCCCGGTGATAGGTGGCATGGTTGACCACATGCATCAGGATGGCCTCGCGCGTCATCGCGCCATCCCCGCCGCCGATGAAGGTGAAAGGCACCACCTGCGCCCGCGCCCCGGCATCCAGCCCTGCGCCATAATCCAGGAACCACGCATCCAGTTCCGCCAGCGCCGCGCCGATCTGCGCCATGGGCGGCGGATGGCCGGGGTCGCGGCTGGTATAGCCATGCGCGCGGCCCAGCAGATGTGCCTGCCAGACCTGAGCGATCACCAGCATATGGTGATAGGTCCGCCGGATCGAACCAAACACCACCGGTTGCGGCGCATCCAGCACCGCGTCCGGCAGGTCGGTCAGGCGATCAATGACAATCCGGTTGGCCCATTGGCCATAGGCAAGATAGGTTTGCAGCATGGCACCCGGTTTGCCCGCCCCGGACGCCATCGGCAAGTACGTCAAAAACTGGCCTTGATCTCCAGCGTCGCGGCATTGTCATTGGTATCCTTGCCGCCCGGCACAAAGCCGTGCTGGTTCAGATAGCCCAACTCAAGGTTCACCCGCCGATTGAGCGGCATGTTGAAGCCCAGCGAATTGCGCATCCGTTCCTCGCCGCCCAGACGCTGGAAACCGTTGCGATTGGCATCGATAAAGCTCTCATGCGCGGCCACCAGCATGACCTTGCCCACCACCGGCATCGTGGCCTTGATAAAGGGGCGCAGACGCCATGCCGTGCCGGTGATCCCCTCGCGCCAGCGCTGTTCCACCCGCATACGGCCCGAAATCCGCACCGGACCCAGCGTCAGCAGACGGTCAAAGCTCAATTGCTGGCGAAAGCGGTGCTCCATGATGGTGAAATTGCCATGGGCATATTGCGGGTCATGGGTATAGCCCAGATAGAACACCATCCCGAGCGGTCCACCCCTGTCGCCGATCTCGTGGCCCAGCATCAGGTTCTGTTCCAGCTCGTAAAAGCCGCGCGTCTGGCTGAAGCGGGTGATGTTCTCCGCCGAGGCGCGCCAGCCATCGCCCAGATTGGCAGTCGCCGTGGCGATTTCCCAATGCTGGGCATCGCTGGCCATGGCGGCGACAGGCGTGATGGACGCCATGGCCAAAAGCGCCTTGGCCGCCCCCACGGCCATGGCATGAAATGTGTTGCGCTGCACTCTTGCGATCCCCGTATGTGACAATTCGGCGTCAACTATGACGCTATGATGACAGTTTTATGTCAGTCGATTGTCACAAAAACCCGTATGCGAACGTAGGGACAGCCAAGCATCGGAAGAAATATGACAAAATCCTTGTCACAATCCTCGCTTTTTGACGTCGGCGCTGCGCGATGCCATGCCTTTGTCATGAACGAATCGAGCGCCTTTACCGACGAAACCATCGAAACCATTGCGCTGGGCATGGTCGAACGCCGCCTGCCCAAGGAACGCTGGACCCACGGCGCGCATTGGGCCGCCGCGCTCTGGCTGTTGCGCTATCGTCCTGAAATTGCTGAACCGCAGGCGATGGGGGCGGCGATCCGCGCCTATAATGAATCGGTGGGCGGGGTGAATGATGACACCTCGGGCTATCATGAAACGATCACCATCGCCTCGCTGCGCGCCGCGCGGGCTGAGTTGGCACGTCATGGAAGTGACACAGCCTTGTCACAAATCCTCGCCGCCTTGCTGGCGGGCGATCTGGGCAAGAGCGATTGGCCGATGACCTATTGGCGGCGCGAGACGCTGTTCAGCGTGGCCGCGCGGCGCGGATGGGTGGCGCCCGATCTGGGGGAATTGCCGTTCTGAACCCTTGCCTTGGGCGCGGGCCTGACCCTATGCCCGCGCCATGAGAAACATGCGCCCCGCCCCGAAACCTGCCGCCCCGAAAGCCCCCGGCGAAGGCCCGCCGATCACACCTGCGGGCATGGCGGCGCTGCGTGCGCGTTACGATCATCTGTTGGGCACAGAACGCCCCGCGATCGTCGAGATCGTCAGTTGGGCCGCAGGCAATGGCGACCGCAGCGAAAATGGCGACTATCTCTATGGCCGCAAGCGAATGCGCGAGATCGACCGCGAACTGGCCCATCTGGCGCGGCGCATGAAGGCGTGCCGCGTGGTCGACCCTGCGCGGCAGGAGGACCGGGGCCGCGTCTGGTTCGGCGCCACCGTGGAAATTGCCGATGAGGATGACAATCGCAAGCATCTGACCTTTGTGGGCGATGACGAACAGGATGCCAGCAAGGGCCTGATCGGATGGTCAGCGCCGATTGCGCGGGCATTGCGCGGGGCCGCATTGGGCGATTTGCGCCGTGTGGCCCTGCCGGGCGGGGAAAAAGAGTGGGAAGTAATGATGATAACCTATCCCCCTGCCCCCTGAAACGCCCGGCAGGTAATAAATACTCTCCATTTTCGCTCTTGCGCGCAGGAAACTTTCGCATCTAAGGCGCTTCGCGGAGGAAAGCGCCGGGATCGGATGGCGCTGGCTTAGGAGACATACCATGCGCCATCGGCCAACCGGCCTTTGGGCAAAGCATCGTCGCAGCCTTATGGCGGCTGCCTTGCTGTGCCCCACACCTGCTTTGGCCCAGACCGCAACCGGCGCAAATGGCGCCGATACGGTATGGATCCTGATCTCCAGCGCGCTGGTGCTGTTGATGTGCCTGCCGGGTCTGTCGCTGTTTTATGGCGGTCTGGTGCGGGCCAAGAACTTCCTGTCGGTGATGGTGCAGGTGGGCGTCATCACGGCGGTGGCCTCGCTGGTCTGGGTGCTGGTGGGCTATGCGCTGGCGTTTGGGCCGGTGACGAATGGCTGGATCGGGGGCCTGTCGGGTCTGGGTCTGGCGCATCTGGCCCCGGTGCGGTCGGGTACGGCGCTGCCCGAAAACACCTTTGCGCTGTTTCAGCTCTGCTTTGCCGCGATCACGCCCGCGCTGATGGCGGGCGCCTGGGTGGACCGGGCGCGCTTTGGCTGGGTGGTGGCGTTTTGCGGGCTTTGGGGTCTGCTGGTCTATGCCCCGGTGGCGCACTGGATCTGGGGCGGCGGCTGGATGAGCACCGGCTATGGCACGCTCGATTTTGCGGGCGGCATTGTCGTCCATACCACGGCGGGCGTTTCGGCGCTGGTGGCGGCATGGGTGCTGGGCGCGCGGACGGGTTTTCCCAAGACGTTGATGCTGCCGCATTCGCCTGCCTTGACGATGTTGGGCGCGGGTCTGCTCTGGGTCGGCTGGTTCGGCTTTAACGGCGGCAGCGCGCTGACCGGCAGCGCGGCGGCGGCCAGCGCAATTTTGAACACCCATACGGCGGCCTGCGCGGCGGCGCTGATGTGGATCGGCATCGAAGCGGCCCATGTGGGCAAGCCGACCAGCGTGGGCTTTGCCACCGGCGCGGTGGCGGGTCTGGCCACGGTGACGCCTGCGGCGGGCATGATCGCGCCCGGCGCGGCGGCGGTGTTTGGCCTTGCGGGCGCCTGCGTGTGCTATGCGATGATCCAACTGGTCAAGCAGCGCTGGAAGATCGACGATTCGCTCGACGTGTTCGCGGTGCATGGCGTGGGCGGGATGATCGGCTCGCTCGGCCTTGCGGTGGCGATGAGCCCGGCGCTGGGCGGCACGGGATATGCCGCAGGCGGAAGCATGGGCCATCAATTCATCGCGCAGTCCGTGGGCGTGGGCGTGACGGCGGCATGGTCGGCGGTGATGTCCTATGTTCTGGCTGTGGGTCTGGGCAAGATCATGCCGATGCGCGCCACCGAGGATGACGAGCGCGAGGGCCTCGACATTACCTCGCATGGTGAAAGAGCCTGGGAACTGGACTGACGTAACTGGATTGATCCGGTATCGCCGCATGATTAAAGGAGGCCGGGTGATGAAACGCCCGGTCTTTTTTCTTTGCCTTTTCGCCTTGGGCGCCGCGCCTGCGGATGCCCGCGATGCGCTGGGCATGTTCGGCGCATGGGGCGCGTTTCGCGATGCGGGCATTCCGCGCTGCTACGCCATTGCCATGCCCGAAGCGGGCGCGCGGCGCGAGGTCGATCCCTATGCCGATGTTGGCCTGTGGCCGAAAAAAGGCGTGCGCGGACAGGTCCATTTCCGCCTCTCGCGCCGGATACAGCCGGGCGCGGCGGTGCAACTGACGCTGGCGGGACAGCGTTACAGGCTGATCGGCGGCGGGATCGATGCATGGGCCGCCGATGCGCGGATGGAGGCCGCCATCGTGGCCGCGATGCGCTCGGGCGAGATCATGACCGTTTCATCGCGCGACGGCGCGGGGCGATTGTTCAGCGACCAATATACGCTGCCCGGCGCGGCCACGGCGATTGATGCCGCCGCGCTGGGCTGTGCGGCGCGATAAGGCGTCAGGGTAGCATTTTGCCCGATTCGCCGCTATGGGCCCGACTATGGACACCCCCCTTCCCACTTCTCCCCTGCCCACGTCGATGCCGATTGCGGGCCATATCGACCCCGTCGTCACCGCGCGCGACATTACCGCGCGCGCCGATGGCCGCGTCGATCTGCTGGGCCTGCCGCGCCCGCGCATCGCCGAAATCTTTGCCGAGGCGGGCCTTGAGCCCAAGCAGGCCAAGCTGCGCGCCAAGCAGGTCTATCACTGGATCTATCATCGCGGCGTCACCGATTTTGAGGCAATGACCGATATTGCCAAAACCATGCGCCCCTGGCTGGCCGAACGTTTTGTCATCGGTCGCCCCGAAATCGTCGTTTCGCAGCACAGCGAGGACGGCACGCGCAAATGGCTGCTGCGCACCGATGACGGGCATGAGTTCGAGATGGTGTTCATCCCCGATGCCGATCGCGGCACACTTTGCGTTTCCTCGCAGGTCGGCTGCACGCTCAATTGCCGCTTCTGCCACACCGGCACGATGCGTCTGGTGCGCAATCTGACGCCGGGCGAGATCGTGGGACAGGTCATGCTGGCGCGCGATGCTCTGGGCGAATGGCCCAAGGCGGGTCAGGCTGATCTGGCTGCGCTGACCGATGATCTGGTCGATGATGAGGGCGGCTATTCGCCCGATGGGCGCCTGCTGACCAACATCGTGATGATGGGCATGGGCGAGCCGCTGTATAATTTCGACAATGTGAAGGGCGCGCTCAAGCTGGTGATGGATGGCGATGGGCTGGCTTTGTCCAAGCGCCGCATCACGCTCTCGACCAGCGGCGTCGTGCCGATGATGGAAAAGTGCGGCGAGGAAATCGGCGTCAATCTGGCCGTTTCGCTCCACGCCGTGACCAAGGAGGTGCGCGACGAGATCGTGCCGATCAACCGCAAATATGGCATCGAGGAACTGCTTCAGGCCTGTGCGGATTATCCCGGCGCGTCCAATTCGCGCCGCATCACGTTTGAATATGTGATGCTCAAGGACAAGAACGACACCGACGAGCATGCGCATGAACTGGTGCGCCTGCTGCGCCAGTACAATCTGCCCGCCAAGGTGAACCTGATCCCGTTCAACCCCTGGCCCGGCGCGATTTACGAATGCAGCACGCCCGAGCGTATCCGCCAGTTTTCAAACATCATTTTCGAGGCGGGCATTTCCGCCCCCGTGCGCACTCCTCGCGGGCGCGACATCGATGCGGCCTGCGGACAATTGAAGACCTCGGCGCAGAAAATGTCGCGCGCCGAACTGGATCGTCTGGCTGAGGAAAAGCAGGCTGCTCTGGGATAAGGCCATCAGCGTGATCCCGGTTGGTGGATGGATGACCCCGCCTGATATGCTGGCTCTGGCCAGTCGGGTGGGGCATCAGCTGGCCAGCGAGTGCGAGATCCGCAGCCAGCGCGGCAAGACCTTCCGCGAGGCCTTCATGGCGGCCAGTTTTGCCCAGCATCGCCATGCCGAGGCGGTGCGGCTATTGCCCGAAACCGGCAAGCCCACGCCCGACTTCGAAATCCGGCTGCATGGTGTCGACCTGGTTTTTGAAAATACCGAGGCGGATAATCCGCTGGTCCACCGCAACACCGCCTATGAAACGACATGTCGGCAGTTTGAACTGGGGGCGCCCTATGTCTCGCCCACGCCGGTGATGATTGCGCCCGACGCCTATGCCGCCGAAATCGCGCGGCTGATCGCCAAGAAATGCGCGAAACGGTATGAGCGCTGCGATGGCTTGCTGATCCGGTCGAACACGACATGGATCGAGGGGCTCTCCGATCCGCCCCTTGCCTGGTGGCAGGATGCCTGCGCGCAGGCCGCCAACCATTTCGACGAGGTATGGGTGTTCCACCATCGCCGCTTTTTCGCGGTATCTGGCCCGGTGGGCCGGGTCGCCTGAAAAACCGCCCCGGCCCATCGGACCGAGGCGGACAAATCCGGAAGCTCAGTCGTCATCCTCCGGGGCCGCGGGCGCCCAATTGGGCGTGCCGACATAGCTGAAATCGACATCCGCCCCGAAATGCGCCTCCGCCCCGGCCCGGCTGAAGCCTTCCTCGCCGGGCAGCAGCGCCACGCCATCATCGAAACGTTCGCCATTCGCGTCATTCTGCCAGATTGCCATGATGCGCGCTCCTTACTGATAATCGAGGTTGAGGCCGACAATCGCGCCTGCGGCGATCGCAGTCGTATCGCTGTCTGCGGCTGCGGCGGTCAGCGCATAGGCGATGCCGGTCGAGAAATAGAGGCCGTTGGCCCAGGTCGCGCTGGCCGCGAGGCTGGCGCTGGGCGCAATGGCGATGGTTTTGATCGGCGTATCGGTGCCGACGGTCGGTGCGGCCGCCTTGTTATAAAGCTTGAGGTATATGACAGAGGTGGTTGTATTATAAGCCTGAATGGCAAAAATGTCGCCTGCGCCGCCCTTCGCCACAGTGGCATTGGTGCTCGCCGCGCTTGAGGCGATACGGCTGACGGCGACGGGCTTTTTCTGCCGATCCCACGTGCTGCCATTGAACAGGAAACCGCGCGTCAGCGTCATGATCGTGTTCACGCTGTTGGTCGCGCCATCGGTGATATTGCCCGACACGCCCGCGATATAGCCCCCGCTCCATTGCAGGCGGACCGCCAGCGCTCCTGAACTGTCAAGCTGAAGTGATCCGACCTGCCCGCCAGTCAGCGTGGGCTGGGCGGTGTTGTAGACACCCGCCGTGGTGATCGCGCCCTGATCGCTGGCCAGCACGACCGGCAGGCTGGCGGCAGCGGTCTTCTGGCCAAGGCCGGCGGGAAATTTGCCCAGCAGGCGCTTGAACAAGGCGATCAGGCTGGCGGTCGCCGAATCCGATGCCGCCGCCGTATCGGTGGTGGACCCCATGGCCGCCAGCGCCCCATCGCCCAGCGCCACAGGCAGGGGCGTGCTGGCCGAAACCGTGGCGGCCGAATTATCGGTATTGGCAAAGGCAACGGCATTGGCCGGGGTATAGGTGGCCGGATAGACAATTTTGGGATTGGGCATGTCGGACTCCATCTCTCAGCGATTAGCCGAGTGATGAATTATCCAAATGGGTTAAAGTAGGAAAGCCTTGCGTCCAAAAAAGCTCACATGGCCAAATCCGCCCCCGCTCCAACCGCGCGAATCTGCCCCGCAATCCACACGCCTTCCTCATCGCGCGAAACATGGACGCGGCCATCGGCGCCGATCCTGCGCCCCTGCGCCGCCACATAATCGCCCGTGGCCAGCCCGCTTTCATACAGATAGAGCGCGGCCCCCGCATTCAGGCTGCCGGTCACCGGATCTTCGACCAAGATGCCGCCGGGCCCGGTGAAAAATCCGCGAATTTCCCAATCGACGCCCGGTTCGTCCGATGGCCCGATCAGGCCCAGATCAACCACGCCCTGTGCCGTGACCACCGGCGAAACGGCCAGAACAGCCTGCGCACTGGCCAGGCGGAGCAATTGCCAGGGCGGGCCATTATCGACATGCACCGCCTCGATCACATCCTCGGGCGACAGGCGCAATTGGGCCAGCGCCGCCGCCTTTTCGGTATCCGACAAAGGCCCGCTGCGCCGCAGCGGCGGGGCGCGGAAGGCCAGCCCAGCCTCCGTCACACGCACCGGCACCAGCCCGACCCCGCATTCCTGCATGATCCGCTCGCCCTTGGCCACGCCCCCCGTCGCACGCCATGCATAGGCGCTGCCCAGCGTGGGATGGCCCGCGAAAGGCAATTCGAGCGTTGGCGTGAAAATGCGGACGCGGTAATCGGCCTCGGGATCCGTCGGGCGCAACAGAAAAGTGGTTTCCGAAAAGCCGATCCAGCGCGCCAGCGACTGCATCGCCGCCTCTGACATTCCGTCGGCCCCATGCACCACCGCCAGAGGATTGCCCGAAAGCGCGCCATTCACAAAGACGTCGACCAGATCCAACCGCATCGCCATTTCCTTTCAGAAACATAGCATAGCGGCAAATCGCTTCCCCTCAAGCCGCCTTCCCTCGCCGCGCGCTTTATGCTTGATGGGGGCATGAACCGTCCTGCCCTGCTTATCACCGGCGGCGCCAAACGTATTGGCGCGCGCATTGCTCATCGTTTTGGCGCGGCGGGATGGCATGTCGTGATCCACTATGGCCAAAGCCGCAAGGATGCCGAGGCCTTGGCCGCGCAATTGCCCAGCGCCGAATGCGTGGGCTGCGATCTGGCCGATCCCGATGCGGGCGTTGCCATGGTAAAGGATCTGGCGCAGCGGTTGGGCGACTGGCGCATTTTGGTCAATTCGGCCGCCGTGTTCCGCTATGACGATGCCCGCGCGATGGACGCCGATGTCTTTGCCGAGGCGATGACGGTCAATGCGCAAACGCCCACCCGCATGGCGCAGGCATTTCTGGCCCATGCGCGGGCGCGGGCGGGGCGCCGCGTGATCGCCATCACCGACATGAAACTGGCCAATCCCAACCCCGATTTCTTCAGCTATACGATGGCCAAGCACGCCCTTTCCGCCACGGTGCGGATGCTGGCGATGGGCGCGGCGGGGGCGCAGGACCGGATCTACGCCATCGCGCCGGGCGCCATGCTGCCCAGTTTCGACCAGCAACCGCATGAGCATGAGACCTCGGGCCGGATGAACCTGCTGGGCCGGTTGACCGATCCGGCCGAGATTGCCGATGCGGCGCTGTTCCTTGCCGATGGCTGGTTGGCCAGCGGGGAAACCTTGTTTGTCGATTCCGGCCAGCATCTGCTGTCACAGCCGCGCGATGTTCTCTATCTGGCGCGGGGCGGATAGGGGGCCCAAACGCTTGCCCCTTGGCGCATGCCCTGCTAGGCGCGGCGCCAATCTCTTTCTTCCTATGCGGAGCGCCCCATGTCAGACATCAAGCGCGTCGTTCTCGCCTATTCGGGCGGGCTTGACACCTCGGTCATCCTCAAGTGGCTGCAAGTCACCTATAATTGCGAAGTGGTGACCTTCACCGCCGATCTGGGTCAGGGCGAGGAACTGGCTCCGGCCCGCGCCAAGGCCGAGCTGATGGGCGTGAAGCCCGAGCACATCTATATCGACGATCTGCGCGAGGAATTCGTGCGCGATTTCGTCTTCCCCATGATGCGCGCCAACGCCCGCTATGAAGGCGACTACCTGTTGGGCACGTCGATCGCGCGTCCGCTGATTTCCAAGCGCCTGATTGAAATCGCGCGCGAAACCGGCGCCGATGCCGTTTCGCATGGCGCCACCGGCAAGGGCAACGATCAGGTTCGCTTCGAACTGTCGGCCTATGCGCTGGAGCCGGGCATCAAGGTTATCGCCCCCTGGCGCGAATGGGACCTGACCAGCCGCACCGCGTTGATCAAGTGGGCAGAAGAACACCAGATCCCCGTGCCCAAAGACAAGCGCGGCGAGAGCCCGTTCAGCACCGACGCCAACCTGCTGCACACCAGCTCGGAAGGCAAGGTTCTGGAAGATCCGTGGCAGGAAACCCCGGATTATGTGTACAGCCGCACGGTTAACCCCGAGGATGCGCCCGACGCCCCGGAATATATCGAGATCGAGTTCGAAAAGGGCGATGGTGTTGCCCTGAACGGCGAAGCGATGTCGCCCGCCACGCTGCTGGCTGCCTTGAACGAGCTGGGCCGCAAGCATGGCATCGGCCGCCTCGATCTGGTCGAAAACCGTTTCGTCGGCATGAAGTCGCGCGGCATGTATGAAACGCCGGGCGGCGAAATCTATGCCCGCGCGCATCGCGGCATCGAATCGATCACCCTGGATCGCGGCGCGGCGCATCTCAAGGATGAGATCATGCCCAAGTATGCCGAACTGATCTACAACGGTTTCTGGTTCAGCCCCGAGCGCGAAATGCTGCAGGCCGCCATCGACCATTCGCAGGCCAAAGTCTCGGGTACCGTCCGCCTGAAGCTCTATAAGGGCGGCGCCTATGTCGTGGGCCGCAAGTCGCCCTATTCGCTCTACAGCGAACGCCACGTGACCTTCGAAGATGACGCGGGCGCCTATGATCAGAAGGACGCAGCGGGCTTCATCAAGCTGAACGCGCTGCGTCTGAAGCTGCTGGCGAACCAGAAGTAAGGGTTGCAGGTTAGCCGAATTAAGGATGCCGGGGGCCGCGAGGTCTCCGGCATTTTTGTTTTTGGGCTTGGAAAAAGTGTGCCTCCGGCGGGCAAAGGGCCGGGGCCCTTTGCAATCCCGTTATGGGATGGCGCGAAGTTTGCCGGGAAGCGCCATTCCGCGAAGCGGTTTATAAAGCCTGCGGCGCATCAACGTCACGCGACAATGCCTCAGGGCGCGACAAAGACAGTATCGGGATTGCAAAGGGACTAAGTCCCTTTGCCCGCCGGAGGCAAACCGCTCTAACGCAACCCCGCCAACTCCGTCCGCGCCGCCGCAACCTGAACCGCCAAACGCGGATCGGCCAACAAACGCTCGGCCACCACCATTGCCGCGCCCCGGCTGGCTGAAGTGTCGCTCGGATAATGCACGCCGCACAGCCAGCGCCCCAGCGCATAATCATCCGCCCGCGTCAGCACCGCCTCGGCCCGCTGCGGCGCCAGACGCGCCAGCGCCCAGCCCATGGAATAGCCCACGCTGGCATGGCCGCTGGGATAGGAGCGCTGGCTCTTCCCCGGCTTCACCGCCTTGCAGGTCGGCATCGTAGGATCGGCCTGATAGGGCCGAGGCCGCGCAAATTCATCCTTGCCCGCGCCGATCACCGCATTGGCCTCTTCTTCTATGGCCACCAGCAGGTTCCATGTGGCCGGCATCTGGCGCAAATCGCGGCCCAGCGCGACGCTGTAGATCGCGGGCGTCTCATCCTCGCCATCAGCGCGGGCACGCGCAATCCGGTCTGCGGGCGTCACCGCGATCAGACGATGGAGGAAATCCAGTTCCTGCCGCGTCATAGCTTCGCCCGGCGGAGGGGCGAAAATCAAGCGCGGCGCAACTTCGGCGGGATTGAGGTAATGGATCTGGGGCGGATCGGACATTTCGCGCAAAGGCACCCCGGCATGGGCGATGCCGCACAATCCCAAAGCCATCAGCCCCAATGCTGTCAAACGCATAGCCACCTCTCCATGAAAGGCGCCCTGCTATCGCACGACAATGACAACCTTGGGACAAAACCGGGACAGAGGGGCGGTTACGGGCGAACATGGCGCAAATGCCATGTTCGCCCCGACGCTAGTCCGTCAGATCGCGATAGATCGCCGCCATCCACCAGACCAGAATACCCAAACCCGCAACCACCACCACCGCCTGTTGCCAATCAGCCTCAGACGCCGGCGCCAAAAACTTGGTTGCAACCACAATCCAGACCCACATCGCCGCCCATGGCATCAACCGCCGACGACGCCAGCGCCACCGGGCCGAAGGAAAAGACAACATGCCATCGATCTTTGACCAGAATGCCCAGTCGACCACAACAATCAGCGGCAATATCAGAACCGCCCAGATCACCGCGCCAGCAACGGCTTCAGATACCCCCCCGTAAAGCTGGCCGGATTGGCGGCCACCTGCTCGGGCGTTCCCTCGGCCACGACCATGCCGCCCCGCACGCCACCCTCGGGCCCCATGTCGATGATCCAGTCGGCGGTCTTGATGACATCGAGATTATGCTCGATCACCACCACCGAATTGCCCTGATCGACCAGCCGGTGCAGCACTTCGAGCAGCTTGCGCACATCCTCGAAATGCAGACCCGTGGTCGGTTCATCCAGCACATAAAGCGTCTTGCCGGTCGAGCGCCGCGCCAGTTCCTTGGCCAGTTTCACCCGCTGCGCCTCGCCGCCCGACAGGGTCGTGGCCTGCTGCCCCACCTTGACATAGCCAAGGCCGACCTCGTTCAACATATGCATCCGGTCGCGGATCGGCGGCACATTGGCAAAGAAACTCTCGGCATCCTCAATGGTCATATCCAGCACATCGGCAATGGAATGGCCCTTAAACTTCACCTCCAAAGTCTCGCGATTATAACGCTTTCCGCCGCATTCCTCGCAAGTCACATAGACATCGGGCAGGAAGTGCATCTCGATCTTGATGAGGCCATCGCCCTGACAGGCCTCGCACCGCCCGCCCTTGACGTTGAAGCTGAACCGCCCCGCCTTATACCCGCGCGCCTGCGCCTCGGGCAGGCCCGCAAACCAATCACGAATCTGGCCAAAGGCGCCGGTATAGGTGGCCGGATTGGATCGCGGCGTGCGGCCGATGGGCGATTGGTCGATCTCAATCACCTTGTCGCAATGCTCAAGACCGGTGATCCGATCATGCGCCCCGGCAATCACCCGCGCCCCGTTCAACACGCGGCTGGCCCCGGCCTGCAACGTATCAAGCGTCAACGTCGATTTGCCCGACCCCGAAACGCCCGTCACGCAGCAGAACGTCCCCAAGGGAAAGCGCGCCGTCACACCTTTCAGGTTATTCGCCCGCGCATTTTCAACGACAATCGCCTTGCCACTGCCGGTTCTGCGCTCGCTCGGCACCTCGATACGCCGCTCACCGGTCAAATATTGGCCGGTGATGCTGTCGGGATTGGCCAGAATATCCTCGAGCGTCCCCTCGGCCACGATGCTGCCGCCATGGACGCCCGCGCCCGGCCCCAGATCGACGATATAATCGGCGGTGCGGATCGCATCCTCGTCATGCTCGACCACGATCACCGTATTGCCCAGATCGCGCAGGCGCTTGAGCGTTTCCAGCAAGCGGTCATTGTCACGCTGATGCAGACCAATAGAGGGTTCGTCGAGCACATAAAGCACGCCCGACAGGCCCGACCCGATCTGCGAAGCCAACCTGATCCGCTGGCTTTCCCCGCCTGACAAAGTGCCGCTCGTCCGATCCAGATTCAAATAATCCAAGCCTACATTGTTCAGGAAACCAAGCCTTTCGTTGATTTCCTTCAGGATCGCCTTGGCAATCTGGCGCTGCTGATCCGTCAGCTTTTCATCCAGCGTCGAAAACCACGCCAGCGCATCCGAAACACTCAACCGTGTCGCGCTGGAAATATCGCTCTGCGCCACTTTCACGCACAGCGCCTCGGGCTTCAACCTTTTGCCCTCGCACACTTCGCAAGGCTGCGAGGTCTGGAATTTGCCCAGTTCCTCCTTCATCCACGCGCTTTCGGTCTGCAGCATCCGGCGGTTCAGATTGCCGATGACACCCTCAAACGGCTTGGTAACGGTGTATGCCTTCTTGCCATCGATAAAGGTCAGCGGCACCGGCGTCTTACCCGTGCCATAGAGCACGACAATCTTCACTTCCGTCGGCAAATCGCCCCAGGGCGTTTCCAGGCTGAACCCATAATGCCCGCCCAGCGAGGCCAGCACGTGCATGTAATAGGGCGAAGGCGGGTTCGATTTGGCCCATGGCACCACCGCCCCTTCCTTGATGCTCAGTGCCTCGTTGGGCACCACAAGCTGCGGATCAAACAGCAATTTCTCGCCCAAACCGTCGCAGGCCGGACAGGCCCCCTGCGGCGCGTTGAACGAAAACAGGCGCGGCTCGACCGCCTCCAGCGTGAAACCCGACACCGGACAGGCAAATTTTTCGGAGAACACGATGCGGTTGGCCGGAACCCCAGCCCCCTTCAACTGCGCGCCCTTCTTCTTCGAACCCGCCGTGACCTCGCCCTCGCGCCCCGGCACCACGCCATCGGCCAGATCGACAAAGGCCAACCCCTCGGCCAGCTTCAATGCCTGTTCAAACGAATCCGCCAGACGCGATTCGATGCCCGGCTTCACCGCGATACGGTCGACCACCACCTCGATGTCATGCTTCAACTTCTTGTCGAGCGCGGGCACATCCTCGATCGCCATCAACTCGCCATCGACGCGCAGGCGCGTATAGCCCGCCTTCTGCCACTCGGCGATTTCCTTGCGATATTCGCCCTTTCGCCCCCGCACCGCCGGCGCCAGCAAATAGGCCCGCGTCCCTTCGGGCAGCGCCATCACCCGGTCCACCATCTGCGAAACTGTCTGCGCCGCAATCGGCAATCCCGTGGCGGGCGAATAAGGCACACCCACCCGCGCCCAGAGCAGGCGCATGTAGTCATAAATCTCGGTCACCGTGGCCACGGTCGAACGCGGGTTGCGGCTGGTGGTCTTCTGCTCGATGGAGATCGCGGGGGAAAGCCCGTCAATATGCTCCACATCGGGCTTCTGCATCATTTCAAGGAATTGGCGCGCATAGGCCGACAGGCTTTCGACATAGCGCCGCTGCCCCTCGGCGTAGATCGTATCGAACGCCAGGCTGGATTTCCCCGAACCCGACAGGCCGGTGATGACGATCAGACTGTCCCTCGGCAGAGAGATGTCGATGCCTTTGAGGTTATGCTCGCGCGCGCCGCGTACAGTGATATGGGTCAGACTCATGGTGGCGGTGTTCCAGATTTGTTCGCGGGATGCAAGCCTCAATCCCCGCTAGACAAAGCCGGTCGGTCGATCAAGTTCCCCTGGGGGCGCGTGTCTTGCCTCTGGCGCTGCGCATTCCCCCCACCGCCTCCAGCCCCGCGCCCATCCGCAGCGGCAAGGCCCAGCCATAGCGCGGCACCGGCATCGCGGCCAAATCCAGCGCCCCATCCTTGGCCCCCATCTCGGCGGTGGGGTCCAGCCAATAGACGCGCCCGGCGATCTGCGCCCGCACGATCACATGGTCAAAACCCGTCACGCTGGGCAGGCGGCGGTCCATCCCCTCGCCCCCTTGCGTGGCCACCAGCGCGGCCTCGGCCTTGATGCCCAGCCCATCGAGCAGCCCCAGCAACAGCGCCGTCTTGCCCTTGCAATCGGCAAAGCCGCGCAGCCACACCTGATCGGCGGGCATCGGCTTGAGATTGCCCTGCCCCAGCCCAACATAGAGGTAGCGCACATCGCGCCGCGCAATGGTCAGCGCCATCCCGGCCTGCGCCAGAGGATCACTGCTGGCCGCGCGAATATCGGCAATTTGCCCGCGCAGGGGCGAATCTGGCCCCACCCGCCGCGCCGCATCAAACAAGGGCGCAAACACCCCCGCCACATCGGCCCATTGCGCAAAATCCGACAGTTCCAGCATCCGCGCCGCCTTGCTCTCCGCCAGCGCATCGGTGACCATCGCCACCCGCCCCGGCCCTCGCTCCAGCGCGGCGGGTAGGTTTTCGGCCGCTACCCCCATCGGCCGCGCCCCATCCCAGCGCGCCGCCAGCGCAAGCCGGTCGATCACCCCATGGCTGCCCGCATCGAGCGACACCTCGTGATGCCCGCCCAGCAAAGGCTCGGTGCGGTCGATGGTCCAGGCGATCTCGATCACATCGCCCACTGCCATGCCCGCAATCGGCAGCCCCAGCGAACGCTGCCCATCCACCCGCAAACCGCCCAGATTGCTGCCTTTATGCGCCAGCACCTCCTGCACGGCGGGCAACAGGTCATTGCTGCGATTGCCCCGCGTCAGGCGAAAGGCGTGGATGGTCAAACGGTCCGTTTCGGGCCGCCATTGCACCGACAGCCGGGCCATGCCCTGAATGCCTTCGGGTTGGTCGATGCGCAGAATGCGGCGTTGATAGAAACTGGTTGTGCCCCCATGAAACCACACCTGCTGATCCTGCATCACCATATGCAGCGGCGCTTCGCCCGCAGGCTGCACCGTGGCGGGCATGGCTACCGGCACCACCCACGCGGGCGCAGCTTCGGCGCGCGGCAATTCATCGGCGCGCAGCGGCCCGGCCAGCACGGCCATCAAGGCGAGGAAAGGCAAACCCTTGTTCATGGCACCAAGACAACCGCAAACCGCGCGCCATGTCCATTCGGTTAACCCGCAATTTGCCCCGCCGTTCCCATTTGGCACATCGTCACAGACTAAGCGCCCGCGCCCCCTCCGGCCCCAGCCAGCGCCCTGTGACGCCCCAGACCTGCGCGATGACCGCCTCGCTTAACGCCTCGCCCGGCGCGCCATCGGCCACCACGCGGCCCCGGTCCATCACCACCACGCGGTCGGCATGGTTCATCGCCATGGCCAGATCATGCAGCACAAGGCACACGCCAATGCCCTGCGCCGCCTGATCGCGCAGAGCCTTCAGCAGGCGCAGCCCATGGCCAAGATCGAGGCTCGCCAAGGGTTCATCAGCCAGCACCCAGCGCGGACACCCGGCCAGCACCCGCGCCAGCAAGGCCCGCGCCCGCTCGCCACCCGACAGTCGTGAGAGCGGGCGGTCGATCAGATGCTCAAGATCCATCGCGACCATCGCCTGCGCCACGGCCTCGCGATCCTGCGCGCCATCGGCATGGGCGCGGTGCATGGGCGCGGCCTGCCACGGCAAACGGCCCAGTTCGACCAGCGTGCGAACGCACACATCCCACGCCGCCTCACCCCCTTGCGGCAAGTAGCCGAGCAGGCGCGCCCTTTCGCGCGGCTGCATCGCGGGCAGGTCATGTCCATCGAGCGACAAGCGCCCCGCTACCGGTAAGACCCCCGCCATGGCCGAAACAAGGCTGGATTTGCCCGCGCCATTGGGGCCGCAGATCGCCGTCACCTGCCCCGGCGAAAGGTCAAGGGACACATCGCCCAGCCGCCCGGCCAGCGTCAGATTACGCGCGCAAAGCATCATCGCCAAACCCCGTCCCGCATCCGCCACAGCAGCGCCAGAAAGAAAGGCGCGCCCAGCAAGGACAGCGCGATCCCCAGCCGCAATTCGCCCCCCGTCAGCGGCAGGATACGGCACACGCTGTCCCCCACCACCAGCAGCAAAGCCCCGCCCAGCGCGGAAGGCACGATCAGCGAAGAAGGCCGCCGATCCGTAAAGGGCCGCAGCAGATGCGGCACGACAAGCCCGACAAAGCCGATGATCCCGGCCACCGCCACGCTGCCCCCCACCGTGCATCCCACGCCAAGGATCAGCAAAGCCTGCAACCGGCGCGGATCGACGCCCAGCGAGCGCGCCGCCGCCTCGCCCAGCGTGAGCGCATCAAGCGAGCGGGCCGCGACCACAAATGCGCCCAGCCCGACCAGCATCAGCGGCGCGGCCATCCACACCTCATGCCACGAACGATCCGCCAAGGCCCCCATCAGCCATGTCACGATTTCCGACAGGGCAAAGGGTGAAGGCGAAAGGCTGATGGCAAGGCTCATCAAGGCGCCCGACAGGCTGGCGATCATCATGCCCGCCAGCGTGAAGAGCGCCACGCCCCCGGCCGAACGCCCCGCGATCAGCCCCAACAGCGCCATCGCTCCGCCAGCGCCCACCAGCGCAAAAACCGGCAGCGCCCATGGCCCCAGCGATACGCCATAAGACCCCAGCCAGATGCTGAGCACCGCGCCGAGCGCCGCGCTGGGCGCAATGCCGAACAGGCCCGGATCGGCCAGAGGATTGCGCAAATAGGCCTGCATCGCCGCCCCCGCAGCGCCCAGCCCGCCGCCCACCAGCACCGCCAGCACGCTGCGCGGCAGGCGCAATTGCATCAGGATCAGGCCCGCGCCCGGCACATCGGGATGGAACGGATCAATCCACACCCGCCCCGCCAGCAAGGAAGCGACAAAAGCCAGCGCCAGCGCGCCGACAAGACGGAGGTTCAACCGCGTCATCAATGGGCCTCCCGGCGGATTTGCGCCAGTCTTTGCGCGGCGCGGATGATGGTGGGGCCGCCGCAATATTCCAGTCCAGCGTCGAAATCGAAACGCTGCATCGCGCGCAATTGCGTCAACACCGGATGGCCCAGCACCCGCCGCCCCTCGCGCCCGCCATCGGCATCACCATGACCTATCACCAGCAACACGCGCGGCGGATCGACCACCATGCGTTCAAGGGGCAGGAATTGTGACTGGCCCATGCCCCGGATCGCGGCAAAGGGCGTGAAACCGGTGCGACGCAGCAGGTCGGACACCAAAGTCTCGCCCCCGACAACCAGCCCGCCGCCATGCCAGATCAGCGCGGGCAAGGGTTTGGCACCGGGCGGCAGCGTCGCGTCGCGCATGGCCCGATCGATCCGCGCAATCATCGCCTCGCCCCGGTCGGGGTGGCCCAGCAGGGCGGCCATGCGGCGGATCTGCGCCTCGCTTTCCTCGACAGTGGGCGCCATGGAAAATTCCTCCAGCCGCAGGCCCATGCGCGCATAGGCGGCGCGTGTGGCGGCTGGCGTAAAACTGCCCGAAACCACCAGCGATGGCTGGGCAGAGATCACCTCCTCCATCGTGCCGCGAGTGAAGGGAAAGCGGAGCGCCTGCGCCACATCCATCGAGCTTTGCGCCGGATCGCGGCTATAGGAGGACAGCGCCCCGATCTGATCGCGGTCGGCCAGTTCGACCAGCAGCGCGTCGGTGCAAGGATTAAGGCTGATGATGCGGGAGGGCTGAACCCGAGGCGCAGCGGGAGCGCAAGCCCCCACCATCAAGGCTCCAAGCAGGGCCAGCCCCCCGCGCATCAATTACAGCTTTGCCCGCAGGCCCAGCGATGCGGTGCGGCCATAGGAATTGTAATCCTTGACCACCGCATAACGCTCATTCGTCAGGTTTTCGATGCGGCCAAAGATTTCCGCGTGATCGCCCAGCGGCATGCTGGCGCGCAGGCCCACCAGCGCATAGCCCGCCAGACGGTTTGTGTTGGCCGCATTGTCAAAGCTGGACGAGACGACGCGAATGTCGCCGCCGATGGCAAGGCCCGCCAGCGGCGTCTTCCAGTCGGCCGACCATGTAACCATATGGCGCGGGCGACGCGCCAGATCCTTGCCCAGCGCGCTGCTGCCGGCGGTTTGGTTGGTGCTCTTCACGAAAGTGTAGAGCGCGCGCAGTTGCAGCGCATCGACCGGGCGCAGGCCGGTTTCGAATTCCAGACCCTCGGCCCGCGTGCGGCCCAGATTGGCATAGGTCGAGGTGGACAGGTCATAGTCGATCTGGTTGTTGATATCGCGGTGGAACCATGTGACGGCGCCGTACAGCTTGCCATTGCGGTCGCCCTTTTCAAGGCCGACGTCATAGGACTTGCTGGTTTCCGCCTTCAGCCCCTTGTTGCCCGAATAGGGATCGAAAAGCTGATAGAGCGAGGGGGCGCGGAAACCCTCGCCATAGGAAGCGCGCAGGCGGACATCGTCGATCAGGCTGTACGTGCCGTTCGCGCCAAAGGTTGTGTGGGTGCCAAAGGTGGAATGGCTGTCCACGCGCAGGCCGCCCGACAGGCTCAGCCCAAACGCCCTCCAGCCCAGCAGGCCATAGCCGCTGGCGATATTCGCATCATTCACCGCGCCGGGCGTGAAATAATACGAGCGCGCATGGTTCCACATCGCCTCGCCGCCCACATCGGCGGAGAAGAAGTAGGGCAGATCGACATGGGCCGCGCCGTCAATGCGCGTGCTGCGGCCAAGGTAGGAGCTGTATTCGGTGTTCTGCACCGTGGGGTCGATATAGCCCCGACGCAGCGAGGACTGGCTGATGCCCAGACGCGCCGAATATTTCTCGGCCGCATATTCCAGACCCACGCGGCCCGAAACCTGCTCGCTCGACTGCACCTCGCCCCGGTTCACATAGCCAAGCACCCAGTCATAGGAATCGACGCCCACCTGACCATCGGCATAGCGCGCCGTGGCCACAAGGTTGAGCCCCTGCGCCAGACGCAGGCGGGCGCGGGTGGACAGGCGGGTCTGGTGGAAACCGTTGGCGCGCGTGTCGGTGGTGCGGGTGGGAATGCCGTCGGTGCTGATGTAGCCGCCGTTGAGCGTGATCGCATAGGCGTCCTTCGACAGACCCAGCGTGGCGCCCGCGTCAAAGGTGCTGTTGCTGCCGCCCTCGAAATTCAGCTCCGCGCCGTTCAGTTCGCGGCTGGTGATGGCGATGACGCCGCCGATGGCATTGCTGCCCCACACCACGCTGTTCGATCCGCGCAGCAGTTCGATGCGACCGACGCCGCCACTGACCAGATTGGCAAAGTCATAGCCGCCCGAAGGGGCCGCCGTGTCCTCGACCTTGACCCCGTCGATCATCACAAGCGTCTGTTCGGAATTGGCGCCGCGCACGAAAAAGCTGGTGGTGGCGCCAAGGCCGCCCGCGCGGGCAAAGGATACGCCCGGCAGGCGGGTCAGCACGCGGGTCAGGTCCGGCCCCTGGATCGACTGGATCTCGGCCAGATCGACCACGCTGATCGACTGGCCGCTTTCATCAACCGGCTGGCTGTTGCCGGTGGCCAGAACGGTGATGGCCCCAGCATCCTCTGCGGCCATGACGGGCGCGGACAGGGCCAGCGCGATCAGCGACGAAGCGGCGGCGAAATAACGGATTTTCATAGCTCTTTCCCTCACGAAGGCTATTTGCCGTTCGTGGCGGGAGAGGCCGCCCCACGCGCCCCTTGCGCATGGAAACAGACGGCATCGCGCTGCATCCGGTCTTCCCCGCCCGGCGCTGAACGACAACCACCGGCAGGTCTCCTGGCTATCCGGGGTCATCGCGCATCCGCCGCCTTCCCAGACCGATCGGCCCAGTGGCATATGACGGTACGCTCGCCCGGAAACAGTTGCGGGGGCAGCTTTGCATCCCTCCTTGGCAAAGCAAGGACGGGCAAATTCCCTTTTCAGCCCCCTTGCGAGGGGCACCGTTGGCGTGGCCGACCCCCTAGCCCCACATGCCCAAAGGTGCAAGGGGCACAGCCGGATTGGCGCGGGCAAGGCTTTTTTAACCCTGATCGGAGGGCGCCAAATTAAGGCATTAAGGATTATCCGCCCCTTCCGTGCCGCAATGAGACGGCCCCAATTCGGCAGGTGCAGCCCCGACGATTGTGTGTTTTGCCATAATCGCCCGATTTGCCAAAGGCCGAGAAGTCAGGATGAACAGCCCGCGTGCCTCCCTTGCGTTTGATGCCCTGCGATCCGCCCCGCCCGCGCGCGACGATGGGCGGCCGGACCATGCGGCACGCTTACGCCGGGGCGACGGCATGAGAATCAAAGCCCTGCGCAATGCCGAACTGCGCCGCGCGACGATGCAGCGCCTGCTGGCTGTGGCCTGCGCCCTGCTGGCGATTTTGGCCGTGCAGGCATGGCGCGGGCAAGGCACCGGAGCGATGGCACTGGCCGCCACAACCGCCCATGACGAGGCCGATCCCGTCGATGGCCAGAGCAGCACCGCCCCCATGCCCTTTGAACAACCGGGCGACAGTTGGCCGGGCGCGGCCTACTATTACGTCAGCCGCGAGGCCGAAGCGCCCGCCCTCGCGACCGGCTGGCGCGGGGCGCTGGCCGCGATGGCGCCGGGGCTACATTGGGATGGCGGTGCGGCGGCGCAGGGCGATGATGAAACGCCCCTGCCCGGATCAGGTCCGGCGGCGCGCGCGCTTTCGGGCCTGGCCAATGGGGTGGACCGCGAACGCGCGCTCTCCTGCCTGACCGCCGCGGTCTATTACGAGGCCGCCAGCGAGCCCGACGATGGCCAGCGCGCCGTGGCGCAGGTCGTGCTCAACCGCATGGCCCATCCCGCCTATCCCAAAAGCGTGTGCGGCGTGGTGTTTCAGGGTTCGGAACGCGCCACCGGGTGCCAGTTCACCTTTACCTGCGACGGCGCGCTGATGCGCAAGCCCAGCCGCTATTTCTGGAGCCGCGCCGAGGCCGTGGCCCGCGCCGCACTGGCCGGCTATGTCTATGCGCCGGTCGGGCTTGCCACGCATTATCATACGTTTGCCGTGCATCCCTATTGGGCCGACAGCCTGAATTTCATCGGCCAGATCGGCGCGCATCGCTTTTACCGCATGCATGGACCGGCGGGCGATTCCGGCGCGTTCCGCTTTGTTCACGCCATCAGCGAGCCGCTGCCCGTGCCGCATCAGCGTGTGGCCTTTGCAAATCGCGAACTGGTGGACGACCCGATCGCCATCGAACGCGCTTATGCCGCCAAAATGGGTCAGACCTTTGGCCCCGCTCCCCATGGCGGCGCGTCGGCGGTCACGCCCGCCGCCGCCGCGCCGCAATATACCGCCGAAGCGTTGCGCCATGGCGGCGATAATGCCTATCGCGCCACCAATTTGCCCGGCAGCGACAATGTTCGCCCCGAATATCAGAACAGCGGGCGCTGGATCAGCGATCCCGAATAAACCCTGTTTGACCGGTTAAACCCGCCCCGGAACGCCATTTTTGTCGCAGCGCACCGGGGCATTTTAACACTCGGTAGATCCAAGATGGGTGCAAACTCGGTTAACCCGCGACAGGGATATGATAACCAAGGCAAAACACGAAGACTTAGCCCCCATGTGATAGACAGAGGCCGATTATCAATCGAGATTGAGGAATTTTCAGGCATGTCGATCCGATTTGCAGCGGCAGGTGCGGGTGAATGCGGCGCTGTGGCGCGCGTGTTACGCCGCCCCCGGCTGCGCGCACCGGCCAATGACCATGACAATCAGGTCGAAACCGATGTGATGCTCTACAGCGCCCTGCAACATTTCGCCCGCCATGGCCTTGGCGCCGCAGAACGCGCGCGCAACATCGCCCTGCGCGCCTTTTTCGAAGGCAACCGCGATCAATACCGCCACTGGCTGGGCATTTGCCGCAAGCTGGACCGGCAGATGGCCAACCGTCTGGCCACGGCGCATCGCTCGGTGGAGGAGTTTGAGCCGCTGGTTTCCCCCGAGTAAGGGGGCGGTTGGCGGCATCGCAATTTTTTGTATAAATGCGACAGACTTTGAACGTTTGACAATGTCGTTAACCAATCTGTGACGAGTTCTCCCCTAGGTTGTCCTTGTCCAGCGGGAGTTGTCCGATCCGTCCTTTATTCGACACGTTGCGGGTTTTGTTCAAAACCCATGCTGCTGATGACCGGGCAAGAGCCATTCTGGTCACCACGCTCTATACGCAACCGTCGTCGCTGGCGATCGGCGCGCTGTGCGGGATTTTAACCAGCGCAACCGCCGCCATTGAATCGGGCAACCGCTCCATCACCCTTGCCGCCTGGGTCATGTCGGCCATCGCGCTGATGCGCGTGGCCAGCGCGACCATCCTGCCGCGATGGATGGCGCATAAGGCGCGCGCGCTTGAAATCATTTATGAATTGGGCGCGTTTTCCTATTCGATCATGGCCGGGATGATCGCCGCGCTGACGTTTTTCCATCCAGTGCCGGGGCCGGTGCGCACGCTGATGGTGGGCAATGCGATTGCCTATTCGGTGGGGATTGCCGCGCGCAACGCCGGGCGCCCCGCAATCGCCATCGGGCAATTGGCGCTGGCGCTGCTGCCGGTGATCGTGGCGGCCGGGATGCAGACCGATCTGGCCAGCCAGTTGCTGGCCTTCACGCTGTTTCTCGTGCTGCCCGCGATGATGTCGATCACGCTCAATGTGTTCCGCACGCTGCGCGATTCGATTGCCAGCGCCGAAACCAGCCAGCGCCTTGCCGAAAAGATGCAGCATTTGGCGCGCACCGACATTGTCACCGGCCTGCTCAATCGAGCGGGGCTTAACCATCATCTGGTCGAACGCCTTGTGGCGATCCCAGAGGGCAACAAGCTGGCGATCCTGTGGCTGGATCTCGACCGCTTCAAGGAAATCAACGACACGCTGGGCCATCAGGTGGGCGACCGCTGTCTGGTCGAGGTGGCCGCGCGCCTGCGCCGCAGCGCGCCGGTGGGGGCGGGCATCGGGCGGTTTGGCGGCGATGAATTCATCATCGCGTTTGAGGCCGCCTCCGACGCCGTCATCAAGGGCGTGGCCGACACGATCCTGAACGACATCCTGCGCCCGCTGCGCATTGATGATGACCGGCTTGAGATCGGCTGCTCGATCGGCATCGCGATCCTGCCCGAACATGGCACCGATCTGGAGGCCGTGCTGCAGGGGGCCGATCTGGCGCTTAACCATGCCAAGCTGAACGGACGCAAGCAGATCGTCAGTTTCAACCCCGCGATGACGCGTGACCTGATCCGCCGCAAGGAGATCGAGGCCGAACTGCGCCTTGCGCTGCAGCGAGATGAGCTTTCCGTCCATTTCCAGCCGCTGGTCGATCTGGAAACCGGGCGGATCCGGGCGTTCGAGGCTCTGGTGCGCTGGTTCCACCCGGAAAAGGGCGAATTGCGGCCCGATGAATTCATCCCCGTGGCCGAGGAAAGCGGGGCGATCATCACGCTGGGCAACTGGATCACCGCCAAGGCCGCCCGCGTCGCTGCCGAGTGGCCGGACGATGTGACCCTGGCGGTCAACCTCTCCCCGCTCCAGATCCGCGCGCCCGGCGCCGCGCTGGGCATCCTCAACGCGCTGCGTGA
The DNA here is from genome assembly GCF_012275515.1 of Novosphingobium sp. SG707. GTDB lineage: Bacteria > Pseudomonadota > Alphaproteobacteria > Sphingomonadales > Sphingomonadaceae > Novosphingobium. Next base: position 75,230 of record NZ_JAAZQL010000006.1, on the reverse strand, counting down.
GGCGAAACTGCCCCCCAGCCGCCTTGAGCTGGAAATCACCGAAACCACATTGCTGGATCACAGCCCCAACACCTCGGCCTTCATCAACGAACTGGCCGGGGCCGGCGTGCGTTTTGCGCTGGACGATTTCGGCACCGGCTATTCGTCCCTCGGTTATCTGGACCGCTATCCCTTCAAGAAGATCAAGATCGACCGTAGCTTCATCTCCGGGCTCAGCGCCGGGACGACCAGCCATGCGATCATCTGCGCAGTGGCGGCCATGGGCAAGACGCTGGGGATGGAGATCGTGGCCGAAGGTCTGGAAACGCTGGAACAGGTGCAGGCGGTGCGCGACACCGGATGCACGCTGGGTCAGGGCTGGTATTTCAGCCGGGCCGTGCCGGACTATCTGGCCGCGATGCTGCTGGCGCAGGAGCGCCGCCGGATCGGGGCCGATGCCGCGCCCGCGACTCCCCATCAAGACTCGGCGCCCGCTCGCAAGCACGCCTGAACGCCTGTTCATCCGGTATGGTTACGTATGCCAAACCGGATATGGCTTAGCTGCGCCAATTTAATTGCCATATCGGTTATCGGAGCAAGGCTTTCCGCTATTGCGAATTAGTCGCGCAAACTCTTTCGTCTTATATGCTTTTCCCGCCTTGCAAAGCAGCAAAGACAGGAATAGGGCCACCCCCAATTCGGTTAAGGGCCACCTGCGCGCTTGCGGGACTGCGTATGATGGTCAGTGAAACACCCGCTATCCTGCGGCCACTTCCGGCCAAGGGGAAGCCCCGCAAGTAGGGAAGGATTGGTTCATGGCTCGCAAGAAGATTGCCCTGATCGGCGCCGGCAACATCGGCGGCACGCTCGCTCATCTGGCAGCGCAAAAGGAACTGGGCGACATCGTCCTGTTCGACGTTGTCGAGGGCGTTCCTCAGGGCAAGGCTCTTGACCTGTCGCAGTGCGGCCCGGTCGAAGGCTTTGACGCCAAGATCACTGGTACGAATGATTATGCCGATCTGGCCGGCGCCGATGTGGTGATCGTCACCGCGGGCGTTCCGCGCAAGCCCGGCATGAGCCGCGACGATCTGCTCGGCATCAACCTCAAGGTGATGAAGGCTGTCGGCGAAGGCATCAAGAACAACTGCCCCGACGCTTTCGTGATCTGCATCACCAACCCGCTCGACGCGATGGTCTGGGCTCTGCGCGAATTCTCGGGGCTCCCCGCGAACAAGGTCGTCGGCATGGCCGGCGTGCTCGACTCGGCCCGCTTCACCACGTTCCTGGCCTGGGAATTCGGCGTGTCGATCCGCGACGTGAACACCTTCGTTCTGGGCGGCCACGGCGACACGATGGTGCCGGTGGTTCAGTATTCGACCGTCAACGGCATCCCCGTTCCCGACCTCATCAAGATGGGCCTGTCGACTCAGGAAAAGATCGACGCCATCGTGGCCCGCACCCGCTCGGGCGGCGGCGAGATCGTCGGCCTGCTCAAGACCGGTTCGGCTTTCTACGCTCCGGCCGCCTCGGCAATCGCCATGGCCGAAGCCTATCTCAATGACCAGAAGCGCATCCTGCCTTCGGCCGCCTATGTGAACGGCGAATATGGCGTGAACGACCTGTATGTGGGCGTTCCGGTCATGATCGGCGCCGGCGGCGTGGAAAAGGTCATCGAGATCGAGCTGGACGAAGAAGCCCAGGCCAACCTGAACGTCTCGGTCGAGGCGGTGAAGGAACTGCTGGTGGCGTGCAAGGGCATCGACCCCTCGCTGGCCTGATCGAAAAAATATGGCTCCGGTGATAAGCCGGGGCCAAAACAATAAGACGACCTCCTCCCCATCTCGGAGAATCCAATGTCGATCCTGATTGACAAGAATACCAAGGTCATCACCCAGGGGATGACCGGCAAGACCGGCACTTTCCACACGCAGCAGGCGCTGGCCTACGGCACGCAGATGGTTGGCGGCGTCACCCCCGGCAAGGGCGGCACGATCCATGCCGACACCAACCTGCCCATCTGGGACACGGTTGCCGAAGCCAAGGCTGTTTCGGGCGCGACCGCCTCGGTCATCTATGTTCCGCCGCCATTCGCCGCTGACTCGATCCTCGAAGCGATCGACGCTGAAATCGAGCTGATCGTTGCGATCACCGAAGGTATCCCCGTGGCCGACATGGTCCGCGTGAAGCGCGCCCTTTCGGGTTCGAAGTCGCGCCTGATCGGTCCGAACTGCCCCGGCGTGCTGACGCCGAACCAGTGCAAGATCGGCATCATGCCCGGTTCGATCTTCAAGGAAGGCTCGGTCGGCGTGGTCTCGCGCTCGGGCACGCTGACCTATGAAGCGGTGTTCCAGACCACCAACATCGGCCTGGGTCAGACCACCGCTGTCGGCATCGGCGGCGACCCGGTCAACGGCACCAACTTCATCGACGTGCTCGAACTCTTCCTGGCCGACGAAGCCACCAAGTCGATCATCATGATCGGCGAAATCGGCGGCAGCGCCGAAGAAGAAGCGGCCCAGTTCCTCAAGGACGAAGCCAAGCGCGGGCGCAAGAAGCCGATGGCCGGCTTCATCGCGGGCCGCACGGCTCCTCCGGGCCGCCGCATGGGCCACGCCGGTGCGATCGTCTCTGGCGGCCAGGGCGGCGCCGAAGACAAGATCGCGGCGATGGAAGAGGCCGGCATCAAGGTCTCGGCCAGCCCCAGCCTGCTCGGCGAAACCCTCGCCGAAGTGCTTAAGGGCTGAATTTAAGTTCAATACCGGGCGTGATGGCCATCTGTGGTTCAGCACGCCCGGTGTTAGAAGAATGCCATGTGCCGGCCATTCCTCCCCGGGGCCAGAGGCTCTTTCGGAACCAGCCGCCACAATAAACCCCCACCAGCGCGCAAAATGCGCCGGTGCGAAAATAGGTGAAGCCATGGGTAGCGAAAGCCAAGATTTTCTTTCCGACCCAGCACAGGACGGGCCGCAGCCCGGACCGAGCTGGCAGCGACGCAACTGGCCGCAGGTAGGCGGCGCAGCGGAGGACGAGCTGACCCGCGCGCTCGACCCCACCACGCTGAGGGAAGGGATCAAGGCGGCGGCGAAAAAGGCGGGCACCCCCGTCAGCGACGCTTCGGTCGAAGAAGCGGCCAATGACACGCTGCGCGCGATCATGCTGATCCGCACCTATCGCGTGCGCGGCCATCTGGCGGCGGACCTCGATCCGCTGGGCCTGCACCATTCCGATCTGCCCGCCGATATGACGCCGGAATATTACGGTTTCACCGGCGCCGCGCTGGATCGCAAGATCTATCTGGGCGGTACGATGGGCCTGCAATGGGCCACGATCCGTGAACTGGTCGCCATCCTGCGCGCAAACTATTGCGGCAAGGTGGGCCTGGAATACATGCACATCACCGATGTGGAAGAACGCCGCTTCCTGCAGGACCGCATGGAAGGCGCCGACAAGCACATCGAATTTTCCGCAGAGGGCAAGAAGGCCATTCTGGGCGCCGTGGTTCGCGGCGAACAGTGGGAAAAGTTCTGCGGCAAGAAGTATGTCGGCACCAAGCGCTTCGGCCTTGATGGCGGCGAGTCGATGATCCCTGCCCTCGAAGCCGTCATCAAGTATGGCGGTCAGCTGGGCGTGAAGGAAATCGTTTATGGCATGGCCCACCGCGGCCGCCTGAACGTGTTGGCCAACGTAATGGCCAAGCCCTACAAGGTGATCTTCCACGAATTCTCGGGCGGCACCGCCAATCCCGAAGACGTGGGCGGCTCGGGCGACGTCAAGTATCACCTTGGCACCAGCACCGACCGCGATTTCGACGGGATCAAGGTTCACATGAGCCTGATGCCGAACCCTTCGCATCTTGAAACGGTGGATCCCATCGTTCTGGGCAAGGTTCGCGCCTATCAGCAGATCCGCGACGACATCGGCACCGACATCGGGCCGGGCGCCAAGCACAAGCAGGTGCTGCCGGTTCTGATCCATGGTGACGCGGCGTTTGCCGGTCAGGGCATCGTGTGGGAATGCTTCGGCCTGTCGGGCGTGAAGGGTTACAACACCGGCGGTTGCATCCACTTCATCATCAACAACCAGATCGGCTTCACCACCAGCCCGCAGTTCTCGCGCGGCTCGCCGTATCCTTCCGACGTTGCCAAGGGCATTCAGTGTCCGGTGCTGCACGTCAATGGCGATGATCCCGAAGCGGTGACCTTCGCGTGCAAGCTGGCGATCGACTATCGCCAGACCTTCGGCCGCGACATCGTGATCGACATGTGGTGCTATCGCCGCTTCGGCCACAATGAAGGCGATGAGCCCGGTTTCACCCAGCCGCTGATGTATCAGAAGATCCGCGCGCACAAGCCCGTGTCGGAACTCTATGCCGAGCGTCTGCAGCGTGAAGGCGTGATCCCGGCCGGTTTCCTTGGGGAACAGGTTGCCGCCTTCAACGCCCATCTGGAAGAGCACTTCGACGCCGCCAAGACCTATAAGGCCAATCAGGCCGACTGGTTCGGTGGTCGCTGGAGCGGTTTCAACCAGCCGATGGACCCCGAAAGCGCCCGCCGCAACGTGCCCACCGGCATCGAACAGAAGCTGTTCGACAGCCTTGGCCGCACGCTGACCTCGGTTCCGGGCGATCTGACGATCCACAAGACGCTGGGCCGTGTGCTGGACGCCAAGCGCGAGATGTTCAACAGCGGTCAGGGCTTTGACTGGGCCACGGCCGAAGCGCTCGCCTTTGGCTCGCTGCTTTCGGAAGGCTATTCGGTCCGTCTGTCGGGTCAGGATTGCGGTCGCGGCACATTCAGCCAGCGTCACGCCGTCTGGGTCGATCAGGCCACCGAAAAGAAGTATGTTCCGTTGACCACGGTGCCGCATGGCTTCTTCGAAGTCTATGACAGCCCGCTCTCGGAATATGGCGTGCTGGGCTATGAATATGGCTATGCCAGCGCCGACCCCAAGACGCTTGTCCTGTGGGAAGGTCAGTTCGGCGACTTCGCCAATGGCGCCCAGATCGTGATCGACCAGTACATCGCTTCTTCGGAATCGAAGTGGCTCCGCGCCAACGGCCTCGTGCTGCTGCTGCCCCACGGCTATGAAGGTCAGGGTCCGGAGCACTCGTCGGCCCGTCTGGAACGTTATCTCCAGCTTTGCGCCGAAGATAACATGCAGGTGTGCAACATCACCAGCCCGGCCAACTACTTCCACGTTCTGCGTCGTCAGATGCACCGCAGCTTCCGCAAGCCGCTCATCATCATGAGCCCGAAGAGCCTGCTGCGTCATCCTCTGGCGAAATCGAGCGCCGAGGAATTCGTGGGCGAAGGCCACTTCATGCGCATTCTCTCGGACATCAACGGCGCCGCCGACAAGGATACGCGCCGCGTGGTCCTGTGCTCGGGCAAGGTTGCCTATGACCTGTTCGAGGCGCGCGATGCGGCCGAAATGACCGATACGCAGATCATCCGTATCGAACAGATCTACCCCTTCCCGGGCGAACCGCTTGCGGCGCGTCTGGCCAAGATGCCCAATCTGGAAGAGGTCATCTGGTGTCAGGAAGAGCCCAAGAACAACGGTTCCTGGTTCTTCGTCGAACCGCTGATCGAGGAAACGCTGGCCAATGCCAAGGCCAAGGTTTCGCGCGCTCGCTATGCGGGTCGTCACGCTTCGGCCTCGCCTGCCACGGGCAGCGCCAAGCGCCACACGCTCGAACAGAACGCCCTGGTGGCCGACGCGCTGGGTCTTTCGGCCCGCAGCGAAATCCGCCGCAAGAAGAAGGGCTGAGCCCTCGCTCTCCTCCCAATTTCTCTAGGATAAGCAAGTCATGTCCACGGAAGTCAAAGTCCCCACTCTGGGTGAATCGGTGAGCGAGGCCACGATCGGCCAGTGGCTCAAGCAGCCGGGCGAAACGGTCGCTCTGGACGAACCCATTGCCAGCCTCGAAACCGACAAGGTTGCGATCGAAGTCAACGCGCCGGTCGCGGGCGTGCTCAGCCAGCAGCTCGCCGCTGTCGGCGACACGGTGACCGTCAGCGCGATCATCGCGGTGATCGAAGAAGGCGCAGCGGGCGCTGCTGCTCCCAAGGCGGCGGCTCCGGCGGCGGCGGCCCCTGCCCCGGTGGCGGCGGCCCCGGTTGCGGCGGCTCCGGCTGCTGGTGAGAGCACCGATCCTGCGGTGCTGAGCCCCGCCGTGCGCCGCGCGGTGCTGGAATATGGCATCGACCCGGCCACCATCAAGGGCACCGGCAAGGACGGCCGCATCACCAAGGAAGACGTGGTGGCAGCCGCCCAGACCAAGGCCGCCAGCGGCGCGCCGACGGTTCCGGCCGCTGTTGCTGCGCCTGCCAACGAGCGCCGCGAAGAACGCGTCAAGATGACCCGCCTGCGTCAGACGATCGCCAAGCGTCTGAAGAGCGCGCAGGAAAATGCCGCTCTGCTCACCACCTTCAACGACGTTGACATGTCGGCGGTGATGGAAGCGCGCAATCGCTTCAAGGACTCGTTTGAAAAGAAGCATGGCGTGAAGCTGGGCTTCATGTCCTTCTTCGCCAAGGCTTCGGTGCTGGCCCTTAAGGACATCCCGGCCGTCAACGCCCAGATCCAGGGCGATGAAATCGTCTATCACGACTATGTCGATATTTCGGTCGCCGTTTCGGCCCCGAATGGTCTGGTCGTGCCGGTGGTGCGCGATGTCGACAAGATGTCCTTCGCGGGCATCGAAAAGGCGATTGCCGACTATGGCAAGAAGGCCAAGGAAGGTTCGCTGACCATGGCCGACATGACGGGCGGCACGTTCACCATCTCGAATGGCGGCGTGTTCGGCGGTCTGATGTCGACCCCGATCATCAACCCGCCCCAGTCGGCCGTGCTCGGCCTGCACCGTATCGAGGAGCGCCCGGTGGTTCGGGGCGGTCAGATCGTGATCCGCCCGATGATGTATATCGCCCTGTCCTATGATCACCGTATCATTGATGGCCGCGAAGCCGTGACGGCGCTCAAGACCATCAAGGAAGCGATCGAGGATCCCACGCGTCTGCTGATCGACCTCTAAGGGGTAGAACATATGGGAATGGTCGTCTGCCTGCGGGGTGCAAGCACTGAGGATCTGGCCGTTTTACGGTCGGATCCCGATGCGGCGGACGGCTATTTGTTCAGCCAGGATGCTTACGAAGCGGGTGATGTGATCGATTTTGACAAGGCATGGCATGCGCTGCATTTCATGCTGACCGGACAAGTCGAGGAAACCGATCACCCGCTGAGCTTCCTGCTGAAAGATCCCGAAAGACTGGGCACCGATAATGGATATGGCGGGCCTTGGATCCTGTCTCCCGAGCGGACGGCAAAGTTCCATGCGGAATTGGAAAAGCTTTCCGACGAACAGATCATCGAGCGCTATGATCCAGCGGCAATGGTTGCTGCCGACGTCTATCTTGCTGATACATTTGCAGACGAAGGCGAGGAAGCAATCGAGTATATCATGCAGGGCGTTCCCGCATTGCGGGCGCTGCTCAACCGCTGCGCGAACAGCGGGTCATGTATCATTGGTATCATCACCTGACCAGTTCAGCAGTAAGATAGGCGGAACAAATGGCTGAATACAATTACGACGTCCTCGTCATCGGCGCTGGTCCCGGTGGTTATGTTGCGGCAATCCGCGCGGCGCAGCTCGGTCTCAAGACCGCCTGCGCCGAGGGCCGCGCCACGCTGGGCGGCACCTGCCTCAACGTGGGCTGCATTCCCTCCAAGGCCCTGCTGCATGGCTCCGAGCTGTTCGAGGAAGCGGCCCATGGCACGCTGGCCAAGTTTGGCGTCAAGACCGGTCCGGTCGAGCTGGACCTGCCCGTGCTGCAGGGGGAAAAGTCGACCGCAGTCAAGGAACTGACGGGTGGCATCGAGTTCCTCTTCAAGAAGAACAAGGTCGACTGGAAGAAGGGCTACGCCAAGTTCAAGGACGCCCACACGGTGGAAGTCGCGGGCGAAACCGTGACGGCCAAGCATATCGTGATCGCCACCGGTTCGTCGGTGACGCCGCTGCCCACCGTGCCGGTGGACAATGACGCGGGCATCATCGTGGACTCGACCGGCGCTCTGGCGCTCGACCGCGTGCCGAACCACCTCGTCGTCATCGGCGGCGGCGTAATCGGTCTGGAGCTTGGCTCGGTGTGGCGCCGTCTGGGCGCCAAGGTCACCGTGGTCGAATTCCTTGACCAGTTGCTGCCCGGCATGGACGGCGAAGTGCGCAAGGAAGCGGCCAAGATCTTCAAGAAGCAGGGCATGGAGCTCAAGCTTTCGACGAAGGTCACGGGCGCTGTGGTCGAAGGCGGCAAGGCCACCCTCACCCTCGAGCCTGCTGCGGGCGGCGAAGCCTCGACGCTGGAAGCCGACTGCGTGCTGGTGGCCATCGGTCGCCGTCCCAATGTCGACGGTCTGGGTCTGGAAAACATCGGTCTGGCGCTCAACGCGCGTGGCCAGATCGAAACCGACCACGATTTCCGCACCGCCGTCGATGGCGTGTGGGCGGTCGGCGACGTGATCCCTGGCCCGATGCTGGCGCACAAGGCCGAGGACGAAGGTATTGCGGTGGCGGAAAACATTGCCGGTCTGACCGGCATTGTGAACCATGACGTGATCCCGGGCGTGGTTTACACGATGCCGGAATTCGCGGGCGTGGGCCTGACCGAGGAAGCCGCCAAGGAACGCGGCCCCATCAAGGTCGGCAAGTTCCCGATGCTGGCCAACAGCCGCGCCAAGACCAACCGCGAGCCCGATGGTTTCGTCAAGGTCATTGCCGACGCCGAAACCGACCGCGTCCTGGGCGTGTGGTGCATTGCCTCTGTGGCGGGCACCATGATCGCGCAGGCGGCTCAGGCCATGGAATTCGGCGCCAAGAGCGAAGACATCGCTTATACCTGCCACGCTCACCCGACTCATTCGGAAGCGATCAAGGAAGCCGCGATGGCTGTGCTGGGCAAGCCGATCCATATGTGATCGGCCTGCCTGAGGCAAAAAAGGGGCGGGAAGGCATCACGCTTTCCCACCCCTTTTTTTGTGTAGCTTCAGGCCAATGCGACTTCAGGCAGGCGTGGCGACCCGCCCCAAAGCGCTGCCCCGCACGACGAGGCGGACCGGCACGCGGTCTTGCGGCCCCTCCTCGCCATCGACCAGAGCCTGCAGGCGATCGACCAGCCTCTGGCCCGCCACCGCAAAGTCCGGTTCGATGGTGGTAAGCGGCGGCACGCTGAATTGCCCCGCCTTCACGCCGTCAAAGCCCACTACGCCGACATCGCCCGGCACATTGAGCCCGCGCTCCTCGAGCAAGGCCATTGCGCCCAGCGCAATATCATCGCAGGCGGTGAACAGCCCGTCGAAAGGCTCGCCCGCGTCGATCAGCGCCGCGGCCGCCCGCCGCCCCTGTTCATGGCGCGAATGGCCCGGCTCCAGCGTCATGATGCGCGGCGTCAGCCCGGCGGCCTGCAATGTTTCGGCATAGGCGTCATAGCGTTCGGCAAATTGCCGCTGCGGACAATCGGCCTCGCCCACATAGACGATGCGGCGATAACCATGGTCGAGCAGATGGTTGACCGCCGCGCGGGCTCCGCCGTGATTGTCGGCGCGCACCCATGGCAATTCATGCGCCGGCGCCGGCGCCCCCCAGCACACGACATGACATCCATCATCGGCCGAGGCCTGAAAATAGTCCCACGCGGCGCGGTTCTCGCTGGTGCCGAACACGATCATGCCGATGGCGCGGCGACTGCGTTCGAAATGATCGTCCAGGCGATCAGGCGCGCCCTGAAACGACACGATGGTTTCCATGCCCCGCGCCGAGGCCGCCGCGCAGATCCCGCCCAGCAGCGCATAATGGAACGGGTTGAAGGCCCGCACATCTTCATCCTCGGGACAGATCACCACCACGGCAATCGTGTTCAATCGCCCGCTGCGCATCCGCGAGGCGGAGGAATCGATGTGATAGTTGAGCCGCCGCGCCGCCTCGACAATCCGCTCGCGCGTGGCTGCTGCGACAATCGGGTCGCCGCTCAATGCGCGCGAGACGGTGGACTGGCTGACGCCTGCTGCTTCTGCAACGTCGTAGGACGTGGCGCGAAAGCGCTGTTTCACCATGGTCCCTCCCTTAACGACCGCTTCGCAAATCTGGGCCTCTTTTGCAAAGCTGAGCCCAAAGCGCAAATGGCATGGGCATTAAATACGGTTTCAGACCTCTTCGGCCTCGCGCAGCACGGCGATCCCCGCCTTGCGCTGCTCGGCCAGATCGCGTTTCAGCGCGGCCGGGTCGCGCGCGATGACAAAGCCGAAGGACACGCCGCCCTCCTTGCCCACCGTGGCGTGATGCAGCCGGTGCGCCTGAACCAGCCGTTTGGCATAGCCGCCGCGCGGGACGTAATGGAAATAACGCTGATGGACGAGCCCGTCATGGATCAACGAATAGACGATGCCATAGCACAGGATGCCGAGCCCGATCCAAGTCCCCGGCTCCCAGGCATGGGCGCCCATGATCAGCGGGCTGCCGATGGCGAAGGCCGAGATGCTCATCCCCGCGCCGAACAGGGCGTAAAGGTCGTTCTTTTCGAACATCCGGTCATGGCGTTCATGATGGTCGCGGTGCCAGCCCCAGCCCCAGCCATGCATGATATATTTATGCGCGCTCCACGCGACACCCTCCATGGCGAAAAAGCTGATGATGACGATGGCGATGGCGGCAAAAGGACTCATAAAGCTCCCTATAATGCGCAATGCATGATTTCGCCACCGGCCCGAATGTCCATGTGAATGTCCATGGTGCGACCATTCGCCTCTTGTTTTTGCCGCCCCCCATGCCTAGGTCGGTTTCACTATGACCGGACCCAAGACGCTCTACGAAAAGATCTGGGATGCCCACACTGTGGAATCCCGCGAGGATGGCACCAGCCTGATCTGGATTGACCGACACCTTGTGCACGAGGTGACCAGTCCGCAGGCCTTTGAGGCGCTGCGCGCCGCGGGGCGCAAGGTGCGCCGCCCGGATCTTACGCTGGCGGTGCCCGATCACAATCTGCCCACCACCGCGCGCCGCGACAGCGCAGGCCATCGTATTGCCATCAAGGACCCCCAGAGCGCGCAGCAATTGGCCGCGCTGGAAAAGAATGCGCCCGAGTTCGGCATCCGCCTGATTGGCGATGCGGATCGTGAACAGGGCATTGTCCATGTCGTCGGCCCGGAACAGGGTTTCTCGCTGCCCGGCGCAACGATTGTCTGCGGCGACTCGCACACCGCCTGCCACGGCGGTCTGGGGGCGCTGGCCTTTGGCATCGGCACGTCCGAGGTCGAACATGTGCTGGCCACACAGACCTTGCAGCTCAAGCGTTCCAAGACGATGGAAGTGCGCGTTGAGGGTGAGCTGGGCGCGGGCGTGACGGCCAAGGATCTGGTGCTGCATATCTGCGGTACGCTGGGCGCCAGCGGCGGCACGGGCTATGTGATTGAATATACCGGCTCGGCCATTCGCGGCCTGTCGATCGAGGGCCGCCTGACCGTTTCGAACATGGCGATCGAGCATGGCGCGCGCGCCGGTCTGATCGCGCCCGATGAAAAGACCTTCGCCTATGTGCAGGGCCGCCCCTATGCGCCCAAGGGCGCCGATTGGGACAAGGCCGTGGCATGGTGGAAGAGCCTGGCCACCGATCCGGGCGCGACCTATGACAAGGTCGTGGTGATCAACGCCGCCGAGATCGCCCCCACCGTGACCTGGGGCACCAGCCCCGAGGATACCGTGGCGATCGGCGGCGTTGTGCCCGCGCCCGAAAGCTTTGCCGATCCCAGCAAGCAGGAAGCCGCGCGCAAGAGCCTGGCCTATATGGGCCTGACGCCGGGTCAGAAGATGACCGATGTCGAAGTGCAGAACGTGTTCATCGGCAGCTGCACCAACAGCCGCATTGAGGACATGCGCGCCGCCGCCGCTGTTGTTAAGGGCCGCCGCAAGGCTGACAATGTGCGCTGGGCGATTGTCGTGCCGGGCTCGGGTCTGGTCAAGGAACAGGCCGAGGCAGAAGGTCTGGACAAGATCTTTATCGAGGCGGGCCTTGAATGGCGCGAGCCGGGCTGCTCGGCCTGTCTGGCGATGAACCCGGACAAGGTGCCCTCGGGCGAACGTTGCGCCAGCACGTCGAACCGCAATTTCGTGGGCCGTCAGGGTCCGGGCGCGCGCACGCATCTGGTGTCGCCCGCGATGGCGGCGGCGGCGGCCGTCACCGGTAAATTGACCGATGCGCGTGAATTTCTGGCCTGAACCTGGCCTAAACTTGCCTTGAATTTGGAGGGTTAAGGGATGAGCGAAGAGAGCGAAAAGAAGGTTCTGGGCGAACGTTCGAGCTGGGCCGGAGTGGCGACCATCGCGGGCGCGGCGGCGATTGGTTCGGCCGCGCTGACGGCGGCGCTGATCTTTGGCAGCCGCCGCAAGCCCAAACCGACCGATGCTCCCGCCCATCCTGAAGATGCGCCCGAAACCGACTGATCCGAAAGATATTTCCTGATGAAACCGATCAACCACGTAGCGGGTACGGCGATCCCGTTTGGCGCCAAGAATGTCGATACCGACGTTATCATCCCGGCCCATTGGCTCAAGACGATCACGCGTGAGGGCCTTGGCAAGGGCGCGTTTGAGGCGATCCGCGCCGAGGAAGGCAATATTTTCGACACGGAGCGCAACAAAGGCGCGCCGATCCTGATCGCGGGCGACAATTTCGGTTGCGGGTCCAGCCGCGAACATGCCGCATGGGCCTTGCTCGACATGGGCATCACCTGCGTCATCGCCCCCAGCTTTTCCGACATTTTCTCGGGCAATGCGTTCAAGAACGGTATCCTGACGGTGGTGTTGCCGCAGGAAGCCATCGACCGCCTGCTCGTCGTGGCGGTTGACCAGCCGATTGATGTCGATCTGGAAAGCCAGACTGTGACCACGCCGTTCCAGGACCGCTTCACCTTCGAAATCGATCCGTTCCGCAAGCACTGCCTGCTGGGCGGTCTTGATGAAGTAGGCCTGACGCTGTCGCGCGATGCGGCCATCAAGCAGCATGAAGCCAAGATTGCGGCAGACCTGCCGTTTCTGGCCACAGCATCGGCGGCCTGAGGCGGGAAAGATTTTCTCGCTTTTTTAAGGAAAAGTTCCCCGTTTTTGAGCAAGCGCAAAGATCGTCCGCTGCCGATATGCTGAAAAAGCCCTGTCGCAGCGGAGGTCGCGCCAAATCGGGGGATTGAACCGCCGCCGCTGCGACACATATACATTGGCGCGCGGTTTTCATCGCGTTATGGACGGCAGGCTGAAAAAGCGCCACATTACGCCGACCATTGCAAAAATCCACAAACCTCAAATTCACGCGGGAGACGCATCATGACCAGCTTTCAAGATCGCGAGCGGGGCGAAGAAGCCAAGTTTGCCCATGACGAAGAGCTGGAGTTTCGCATCCACGCCCGCCGCAACCGCCTGCTCGGCACCTGGGCGGCCGAACGGATGGGCCTGTCTTCGGCCGAAACCGAAGCCTATGCCAAATCGGTGGTGCAGGCCGATTTCGAGGAAGCGGGTGATGAAGATGTTGTGCGCAAGCTGCTGGGCGATCTGATCAGCGCGGGCGTCGATGCCGATGAGGCTGAAGTGCGCACCGCGCTTAAGGCCAAGGAAGCCGAAGCCCGCCGCGCGATGATCGGTCAGGTCTGACCCTAATTTTCCGGGCGCGGGGCCTCAAGGCCCACGCGCCCTTTTTGACAGGACACCCCCGATGCCCATGCCCGCCGACCAGATCGAGGCGCTGATTCGCGCCGCCATTCCCGATGCAGAGGTGACGATCACCGATCTTGCCGGCGATGGCGACCATTATGCCGCCCATGTCACCTCGCCCAGTTTTGCCGGCAAGCCGCGCATCGCCCAGCACAAAGCCGTCTTTGCCGCGTTGGGCGATCGCATGGGGGGCGAACTTCATGCCTTGCAACTGACCACCGGCATCCCCACCTGAGCGATTGACGAAACAGATTTCCTTCGCAAAAAGGACCTGTTCCCCCGATTGGTTGCAGAAAGTTTCAAGCCATGTCCGACGTCCAGACCCGCATTGCCGATATTGTGAACACGAATGACATCGTGTTGTTCATGAAGGGCACCGCGCTTTTCCCGCAATGCGGTTTTTCCAGCCGCGCGATTGCGATCCTTGAGCATCTGGGCGCGACCTATCACACGGTCGACGTGCTTCAGGATATGGAGATCCGTCAGGGCATCAAGGCCTATTCGGATTGGCCCACGATCCCCCAGCTCTATGTGAAGGGCGAATTTCTGGGCGGCAGCGACATCATGATGGAAATGTATGAGGCCGGCGAGCTTCAGGCATTGCTCCAGCAGAACGGTCTGGTTGCCTGAGCGCACTTGCTGTTTCTGAAGTCAAAAGGGCCGCTTCCCCGTGGGGAGGCGGCCCTTTCATTTGGGGAATGGTGGGGTCGGGAGACTGGGAAGACCGACCCCACCTTTTTGCTCGAGACGGGAATGAGGCGGGACCGCGGAGACCGGGAAGCAGCCCGCCTCTTTTCGAGACTGCCATTGGTTCAGTCATTTAAGCATGAGGCGTGCCAGTTTTGAAGAATGGCAGATTTCAGCAGTTTTCAATCGAGTGCATTCCCGCCGCGCTCCGCCAATTGTCAAATTCTCCGACACCTCTTGCCAAGCCATGATCGCGCCCTATCAAAAGCAGATGGATTCCAGCCTGCCCCTCGTCCTGCGCCCCGCGGCCACATTGGTCATCTTTCGCCAGACCAGCGTGCAAAACCCTCCTGAATTGCTGATGGTCGAACGCTCCGAGGCGATGCGTTTTGCGGCCGGGGCCACGGTTTTTCCCGGCGGCAAGGTCGATCCGCAAGATGTCGAACTGGCGCAAAGCCTGACAGACGAGGACCCAACCGACACCGCCGCCCGCATCGCGGCGATCCGGGAAACGCTGGAGGAAACCGGGCTTGGACTGGGCTTCACCCGCAACCTGCACTATGATGAAGCGGTCGCCGCGCGGGCGATTTTGCAATCGGGCGGGACGATGGGCGATGTCCTCTCCCGGATCGGTCTGGCGCTGAATCTGGAGGCGCTGACACCCTTTGCCCGCTGGCGGCGCGAGAGTGTCGGAGGATTTGACACTCGCTTTTATCTGGCAAACATTGGGACGGGCGCGGTCGATCTGGCGGTGGATGCCACGGAAAACAGCCGCCTTTTCTGGGCCAGTGCCGGTGAATGCCTGAACGGCGCGGCCAGCGGCGCGCTCAAGATCATCCTGCCCACCCTGCTCAATCTGGAGCGGCTTGCCCAATTTGCCGATTTCGCACAGGCGCGCGCCGATGCTCAGGCCCATCCCATCGCCCCGATCTCGGCCCGCCGCATGATGCGCGATGGCGAGGAATGGCTGACGATTCCCGAAGGTCTGGGCTATCCGATCACCACCATTCCGTTCAGCGCCGCGCGGCGCGGCTAGGCATCAGCCCGAGCACAGGCCCCGCGTGCGGGCGCGGTAATCGTGCACCTCGCCGCTCATCTGGACATGCAGGCGGCACAGATGCTCGACCACGGGTTCATAGATCGGCCGTTCGAATTGCAATCCGCATTGGCCGCTCTCCACCCAGCGCACCGTGCAACTGATCGCTTCCAGCCCGTCGAGTTTCAACAGGACCCGTGTCCCCACCGCCAGCGAGAGCGTTCGGGTCGTAATGCGGCATCCGTGAGTGGAAAGATCGCTGACCGTCACGCTGTCCTGCAACCCGCTCATCAGACGACAGCGGGCCGACATGGTCAGCGGCCTTCGGATGGCCTCTCGGGTGGTCTGGCGGGATCGCATGGCTTATGTAGCCTAGCGTATGGCTGGTTAACCCTTCGTTTGCATTGGCGTGGATGGAGCAAAATTCCTCCATCGCCATCCGTCAAGTCTGCAACCGTGAAAGATAATTCATCGGCATCCGCAAAAAGCCCCTTTGACTTTGCCCGCCAAAGCGCAAACACCGGGGCCATGGCCAAGTCCATGGATTACAATCCCGGAGTATCATCTTGTCTGTAATGCTTTCCTGCCGCGCGCTGTTCCGCATTGGCGCCGCCTCGCTTGCCCTATGTGCGCTGCCCATCGCGGCGCAGGCCCGCACCGCCCCGGCCGCCCGGCCCCTGATCACTGTTGCCCCGGCCAAGGGCGATGCCAAGGCCGGTTTTGCCAGCCATGCGATGATTTCAGCGGCCAACCCGCTGGCGGTTCAGACCGGCCTGCGCATCCTGCAGCAAGGCGGCAGCGCGGTGGACGCAGCGGTCGCGGTGCAGGCGGTGCTGGGTCTGGTCGAGCCGGAAAGTTCGGGTCTGGGGGGCGGTTCGTTCCTGCTCTATTACGATGCCAAGACCAAGCAGGTCACCGCCTATGACGGGCGCGAAGTGGCGCCTAAGGGAGCCAGCCCGCGCCAGTTCTACGGCCCCGACGGCAAGCTGCTGCCCTTCCCCGTGGCGGTGGTGGGCGGGATCGCCACGGGCGTTCCGGGCGCGATCGCCATGCTGGAAATGGCGCAGAAAGAGCATGGCCGCCTGAAATGGAACCAATTGTTTGGCGAGGCGCACAAGCTGGCCAGCGATGGTTTCGAGGTCACGGGCAAGCTGGCCCGCGCCATCGTCAGCCAGGCTCCGCAGGCCAAGGGCGCCGATGCCCAGGCCTATTTCCACAAGGCCGACGGCACGCCCTATCAGGCGGGCGAGCATATCGTGAACAAGGCCTATGCCGCCACGCTGGACCGTATTGCCGCGCAGGGTTCCAAGGGGCTGCTGACCGGCCCGGTGGCCGAAAAGATCGTCGCCAAGGTGACGAGCGGCACGCTGCCCAGCACGATGACGCTGGCCGATCTGGCCGCCTATAAGCCGCGCAAGACCGAGGGGCTTTGCATGCCCTATCGCACCCATCTGATCTGCACCCCGCAGGCGCCATCGGGCGGCGTGGCGGTGCAGGAGGCGATGGGCCTGCTGGCGCATACCGACATTGCCACGCGCAATGCGCAGGACCCCAAGGGCTGGCTGCAGATCGCGCAGGCAAGCCGCCTCGCCTATGCCGACCGCGACCGTTATGAGGGCGATCCGGCCTTTGTGCCCTTCCCCACCGGGTTGCTGGCGCCTGATTACATTGCCGAGCGGGCCAAGCTGATCGGCGAGACGATCCAGCCCGTCACCTTCGGCATGCCCAAGGACGCGCCCAAGGTGGGCAAGGACGCCACGCATGAGCCGGGCGGCACCACGCATATGGTAATCGTGGACACGGCGGGCAATGTCGTGTCGATGACCACCACCGTGGAGAGCATCTTTGGTTCGGGCCGGATGGTGGACGGGTTCTTCCTCAACAACCAGTTGACCGATTTCTCCTTCAGCACCAACGATCCGGATGGCGCGCCTGCGGCCAATGCCGTCGCGCCGGGCAAGCGTCCGCGCTCCAGCATGGCGCCCGCCATCGTGCTGACGCCAAAGCGCAATTTCGAACTGGCCGTGGGTTCGCCGGGCGGCACCTCGATCATCGCCTATAATATCAAGGCGCTGGTGGGCATGCTTGATTGGGGGATGAAGCCGCAGGATGCGATCAGCCTGCCCAATCTGGTGGCGCGCGGCGATATGTTCAGCGCTGATACGTTCCCGGCGCCGGTGGCCGATGCGCTGGCGGCCAAGGGGCTGCCGCTGATGACCGCCCGCGGGGAAAACTCGGGCCTGCATCTGATCGTGCGCCGCGCCAAGGGCTATGAAGGCGGGGCCGATCCGCGCCGCGAGGGTGTGGCCCGCGGGTTCTGATACGAAAAAGGCGGGGCCGCAAACCCCGCCTTTTCTTATTTCCGGCGCATGATGAATTCTTCGTCGCGCCAATCGCCCACGGCGAATCTATACTCGCCCACGATCTCGAAACCGCGCCCGGCATAGACATGCTGGGCCTTCAGGTTGCCCTGCCACACGCCGATCCAGATCGGGCGGCCCCATGAGGTCAGTTCCTCCAGCGCCAGATCGAGCAATTGCTTGCCCAGCCCCGCGCCCTGCACTTCGCGGCGCAGATAGAGCTGATAGAGTTCGCCATCGCCATCCTCGCGCTCGGGATGGGGCAATTTGCTGGGCCCGATATGGACATAGGCGACCAGCGCGCCATCCCCGTCCTGCGCCACCCATGTGCAATGCGTGGAATCGGCCAATTCGCGCGCCACGGTCGGCTCGCCATAGGAGTCGGCCTCGAACACGGCCAGATCGGCGGGCGGATAGGGAATGGCAAAGCCGGTTGGCCCGAACGTGTCGCGGAAACAATGCAGTTTGAGCGCGGCGAGCGCGGGAATGTCGGCGGCGCTGGCGGGACGAATGGTGATGCTGGCAGTCATGCCCCCCGCCCTATAGCAGCGCGCTGGGCGCCGCAATCATCCCATTATCGTAAATCGAAATCGTCACTTTATCCCGCCGCCTTAGGTAAGTTTTCGGATCAACCTGTAGCCCCAAATGCTGACGAAATAGGGAGAAAAGCATTCCGTCGCATCTTCATGAATGACGCGGGGGAGATCAGCCTTGTTGCGTATGGGTATTTCGGCCAAGTTTCTGGCCGCTTTTGCAGTCCTTCTGGCGGTCATGGCCGCGATGGGATCTTTTGCAGTGGTCAAACTGGGCGAGGTCAACGCGATCTCGACCGAATTGCGCGAGCGCTGGTTGCCCGGCTCGCAGGCGCTGGGCGATGTTCACGCCTTCGTCTCGCAATATCGCATCAAGCAGAGCGTCCATGTCGGCGCCAGCGCCGAAGGCATGAAGACCCGCCAAGCCAAGCTGATGCGCGCCGCGCAGACCGCCATCGCCACCCGCATGGATGATGCCGCGAAACTGAGCCAGAGCCCGGAAGAAAAGGCCGCCTTCGCCAAGCTGAAGGGCGATTGGCAGACCTATCTGGGCCAGAACGAACAATTGCTGAACCTGTCGAACACCGATGCGGCGGCGGCCAAGGCGATGTTCGACGGCGATTCCCTGACCGCATTCTACACGGTCGAGGATGATCTGCTGGCGCTGATCGACCTGAACACCAAGGGGGCCAATGCCGCCTCGGCCCGTTCGGCCGCGATCTATGATCAGGGCCGCAAGGTCATTATCGGCGCGGTAGTGGCCGGTCTGGCCGTGGCGCTGGGTCTGATGGGGCTGATGATGGTCACGATAGCCCGCCCGGTCGCGCGGATCAGCGAGGCCGTGGGCCGATTGGTCGATGGCGACATGCATGTCGAAATCCCCGCCATGGGCCGTCACGACGAAGTGGGCAGCCTTGCCCGCGCGCTCGACAGTTTCAAGGCCCTCTTCGCCGCCGACCAGCAGCGCACGCAGGCCGAACTGGAACGCGCCCGCGAAACCCAGATCACCATTGACGCCATCGGCTCGGGCCTGTCCGAACTGGCGCGCGGCAATCTGACCCATCGCGTACCGGAAAACGGCGCGGGCGGGCTGGGCCAGCTCCATGTCAATTTCAACGAGGCGGTCAGCCAGTTGGCTGGCGTGATGCGCGAAATCGTCGATGGTTGCGACGCCATCCGCCGCGGCACTGACGAAATCGCCGCAGCCAGCGGGGACCTTGCCCGCCGCACCGAGCATCAGGCCAGCTCGATTGCCGAAACCAGCCGCACGCTCAACGAATTCAGCGGCACCGTGCGCGTCACCGCCGACAATGCCCGCCAGACCAGCAGCCGCCTTGCCGTGGCGCGCCACACCGCCGAGGCCGCCGACCAGCAGGCCGAACAGGCCGTCCACGGGCTTCAGGCCATCGAGGCGTCTAGCCGCGAAATGGCCGAGATCGTTGGCGTCATCGACGGGATCGCATTCCAGACCAACCTGCTGGCCCTGAACGCCGGGGTCGAGGCCGCCCGCGCCGGCGATGCGGGCAAGGGCTTTGCCGTGGTGGCCAATGAAGTTCGCGCTCTGGCCCAGCGCAGCGCCGATGCGGCCAAGGACATCCGCGCGCTGATCACCACGTCGAACGATCAGGTCTCAACCGGCGTGGCTCTGGCCAGCGCCAGCGGCGATGCGCTGCGCCAGATCGTGGGCGAAGTCTCGCAGATTTCCGAACTGGTCGAACAGATCGCCGAGGCTGCGCAGAAGCAGTCGTCCAATGTCGAGGAAATCTCGGCGATGATGAATTCGATGGACCAGTTCACCCAGCAGAACGCCTCGATGGTCGAGCAGAGCACCGCCAGCACCCACAGCCTTTCGGGCGAAACGCAGCGGTTGGTCGAACAGTTGCGCCGCTTTGAAATGAGCCGCTCGGGCAGCGCCTCACCCGCGCGCATGCAGAGCAGGGTGAACGCCCCCGTTGCCCAGGACGATGTGGCGCTGCCTTCCTTCTCGGCCCGCCGCGCACCGTCGGTGGGGGCCACAGCGCTCAAGATCGAAGATGACTGGTCCGAATTCTGAGCGATTTGGTAAATTCACTTAAGACCATGGCAGAAACAGAACAAGCATAAACATCAGCCCGTTCTTATCCAATTTTGGGCAATAGTGATTTATCGAAATAACAGTTTGAAAAGAGAAAGCCGACCATGATCAAGACTATTGCCAAGATCTCGTTCGCCATGACCGGCGCTGTTCTCCTCAGCACTTCGGCTTTTGCGCAGTCGTCGGACTGGAGCCGTTCGGTTACCAACATGTTTGCCTCGAAACAGACCTACCCCTCGACCGCACAGATGCGCGGCGAGGAAGGCACCGCCAAGGTCAAGGTCTATATCGGCGCCGATGGTGCGGTGCAAAAGGCGGAACTGGTGGCCGGTTCGGGCTCGGCAATCCTCGACAAGGAAGCCCTGTCTGTGCCCGCCAAGGTCGGCAAGGTGCCTGCCCCGCCCGCAGGGCCCACCACGCTGACGGTGCCGATGACCTGGCGCCTGACCTGATATTCCAGTCATGATGCAAACGGGGCCGGTCGCAAAACCGGCCTCTTTTTGCGTCAGACAGTCCCGTTTTTGCTGCAACGCGCAAAAAACTTGGCAATATGGCCATGTTGCTGTATGGGCGGTTCCAAGCAAGTCGGCGCGCCGCATGAGGCAGCGCGCAGGACCGGGCAGCGTGAGGGCAGCCATTTATGGCCGCCCGCCCCGGATCTCACGGATTTGCAGTCGGTTTTTCGCTTCCTCCTCACGCAGGGTCGCGCTTTTTGAGCCACCTGCTTGCCGCGCCGCTTACGCTGGTGTGCGCTGTGAAGCCTGTTTGAAAGTTTCCCATGTCTTATTTTTCCGAACTTGGCCTTGCCGAACCCCTGCTGCGCGCGCTGGAGGCCAAGGGTTATAACGATCCCACGCCGATCCAGCGTCAGGCGATCCCCGCGCTGATCGAAGGGCGCGACCTGCTGGGTCTGGCCCAGACCGGCACGGGCAAGACGGCTGCCTTCGCGCTGCCCTCGCTCCACCGCCTGATCAACGATCCCAAGCCGCGCAAGCCCGCATCGTGCCGTATGCTGGTGCTCAGCCCCACGCGCGAACTGGCCGCCCAGATCGCCGACAACATGCGCGGCTATGCCAAATATGTCAGCCTGAACATCCAATGCGTGTTCGGTGGCATTCCTGCGGGCAAGCAGGCCCGCGCTCTGGTGCCGGGCTGCGATGTGCTGGTGGCCACGCCCGGCCGCCTGCTCGACCTGATTGACCAGCGCGCGCTGACGCTGCGCGATGTTGAAATTTTCGTGCTGGACGAAGCAGACCAGATGATGGATCTGGGCTTCATCGTACCTTTGAAGCGCGTTGCCCGCCTGTTGCCGCCCCAGCGCCAGAGCCTGTTCTTCAGCGCCACCATGCCGCAGGCGATCGAGCAACTGGGCAAGCAGTTCATCCAGAACCCGGTCAAGGTCGAGGTTGCCCCGCAATCCACCACCGCCGAGCGCGTCGAGCAGAAGTCGATCTTCATCAATCAGGCCGAAAAGCAGGCGCTGCTGACGATCCTGCTGCGCGATGGTCTGGCCAAGGAAGAAGGCGATGCCGACCGCATCGACCGCACGATCGTGTTCACCCGCACCAAGCATGGCGCGGATCGCGTGGTGCGCTTCCTGACGCCCGCAGGCATTCCGGCCGCCGCCATCCATGGTGAAAAGAGCCAGGCCCAGCGCACCGCCGCCCTCAAGGGTTTCCGCGACGGCACGGTCAAGGTGCTGGTCGCCACCGACATTGCCGCGCGCGGGATCGACGTTTCGGGGGTGTCGCATGTGTTCAACTTTGAAATCCCCAATGTGGCCGAACAATATGTTCACCGCATCGGCCGCACCGCGCGCGCCGGCGCCGACGGCATTGCCATCAGCCTGATCGCCGAGGACGAACGCCCCTACATCCGCTCGATCGAGCGCCTGACGGGCGTAAAACTGACGCCCATGGCGTTGCCGCCCGAGTTCCAGAAGGAAGCCTCGCGCCTGCCCGCCCCCGCCAAGCGCGGTACGGGCGACAATGGCGCGATCAAGGCCTCGCGTCCGCAGGGCGAAGGCCGCCGCGATGGTGGCCGTGAAGGCGGCCGCCGCGAAGAAGGCCGTCGCAACAATGACCGCCGCCCCAACGCGGGCCGCGACACCCCCCGCGATGGCCAGCGTTCGCGCACCCAGCGCGACGGCGACCGCGCCCGCGCCGAACGCCGCGAACAGCATGGCCGCGCGCGTCCTGCCGCCGCTGCCGGTGCTTCGCAGTTTGATCCGCTGCGGGAAAATGTCGATGTGAAGGCGCGTCGTCGCTGAGGGTTGATCGGGGGCTTTATGCCTCCGGCGGGCAAAGGGACTTGGTCCCTTTGCAATCCCGTTAATAGAGTTGGGTTCGCAGGGTTTGCTTGTGGATCATACAATGAAAGCCTGCGGCGCTGGTAATAGGCGCCGCAGGCTTTTCATTTTTGAACGCCGCTTCCGACACTCAATGTCGAACCCATGACGCAACGCCGGCAGTAATGGGAGCGTGAGGGACGAGTCCCTCGCATACCTTCTGGCTTCTAAACCGCCGCCGTCGAAACGCCCAGATCCGGGATACCGATCGAGCGCCGCCCGCTGTAATCGGTCTTGACCACGATCAGGTTCGACTTCTCCAAATGTTCGAGCAGACGGCGGATACGTCCGGGCGAACTGGTACCATAGGCGCGGGCCAGCGCTTCATCGTCGGGGCATGGCGCCTCGTCCATCGCAGCGCGGGCGATGACAAGGAAAGGCGTCAGCAGGTCATCGGGCACGCTGCGCGACAATTGCAGCAGCGGCGCCCATTCCTCATCCGTCGGGCGATAGATGCCCGCCACGGCCAGCGCAAAGCGGCGGCGGAACTGGGTCACATCGCCCACATGCTGACCGATCTTCTTCATCCGGCAGCGGGTGGTAAAGTCCTGAAACAGCGATGAAATCGGCTGATAAGTGCAATCACGCTCGGCGGTGATGTCCTCCATGATCGCGGCCATGATCGACTGCACCTCTTCGGGCGGCAAGCTGGGCGGCGCGGGGACGCTGGCGGCGGAAAACAGATTGGGGCCGCTGTCATCGACCAGCGGCTCCTCGCCCGGCGCGGGGGCCATGACATAGGCGCCGATCTGCTCCATCAATTCGCCGGCATCGGGGCGCGGCAGACCGGCCAGCAGCGGGGTTTCCTGCGCTGCCAGTTCCTCGGCGGTGGGGGCCGCGTGGAGCAGCGCATGAAGATCATCGCCCGTCACGCTGGGCGGGGGCAGAAGCCCGGTGGACACAGCCTGACTGCGCGTTTGCACGCCCCCGATGCGGACCGACAGAGGCCGCCGCGTGATCGCGGGGCCAAGCGCCAGAAACTGCCCGCGCTGCAGATCGCGGATGGTTTCGGCCTGACGCCGATCCATGCCCAGCAGGTCGGCGGCGCGCTGCATATCGATGTCGAGGAAGGTGCGGCCCATCAGGAAGTTCGACGCCTCAGCCGCGACATTCTTGGCCAGCTTGGCCAGACGCTGAGTGGCGATGATGCCCGCAAGGCCGCGCTTACGCCCGCGACACATCAGATTGGTCATGGCCGAGAGCGATAGGCGGCGCACCTCATCCGTCACATCGCCAGCGGCGGCAGGAGCGAACATCTGCGCTTCGTCCACCACCACCAGCGCTGGATACCAGATCTCACGCGGGGCATCGAACAGCGCGTTCAGGAACGTCGCCGCACAGCGCATCTGCGCCTCGATCTCCAGCCCGTCGAGCGCCAGAACAACGCTCGCGCGATGTTGACGAACCCGATTGGCAAGCCGAACCAAGTCATTGGTATTATAGGCCGAACCATCCACGACGATATGGCCAAACGGCTCGGCCAGCGTGACGAAATCGCCCTCGGGATCAACCACGACCTGTTGCACCAGCGGGGCGGATTCCTCCAGCAAACGGCGCAGAAGATGCGATTTGCCCGAACCCGAATTGCCCTGCACCAACAGGCGCGTGGCCAGCAGTTCCTCAATATCGATCGGCACCGCTTTGCCGTTCGATTCTTCGCCTATGATGATGGATGCAGTCACGGTTGGCCTAGTAGCGCGTGGGGGGACGTGGGCAAAGGGCTGCGCCCCTAGTTTTCCAGAAGAAAGGAGGGAAATGCGAGGGACTCGTCCCTCGCGCTCCCATTACTGTCTGCGTCGCGCGAGGTGCTCAGCGTTGAGTCTCGGACGCAAGGTTTGCAGTTTAAAGCTTGCGGCGCCCATAGCTAGCGCCGCAGGCTTTAATCCTATGATCCACAAGCAAAGCCCGCGAATCCCCACCCCAGTATCGGGATTGCAAAGGGCCCCCGCCCTTTGCCCGCCGGAGGCAAACCTTACTTCAAAACCTCCACCGCCAAGGCCTCCGCCACCTTGATCCCATCCACCGCCGCCGAGAGAATCCCGCCAGCATAGCCCGCCCCCTCACCCGCCGGATACAGCCCGCGCGTGTTAAGTGACTGGAAATCCTTGCCCCGCGTGATGCGCAAGGGACTGGAAGTACGCGTTTCCACACCGGTCATAACCACATCGGGATGGTCATACATCGGGATCTGGCGGCCAAACACCGGCAGCGCCTCACGGATCGCGTCGAGCACATAATCGGGCAAACAGGCCGACAGGTCGGTCAGTTTCACGCCGGGTTGATAGGACGGCTTCACCGCCCCGAATTCGCCCGAAGAGGCGCGCCCGGCCAGAAAATCGCCCACCTTCTGCCCCGGCGCGCAATAGTCGCCGCCGCCCGCGGTAAAGGCCAGACTTTCCCATTTGCGTTGAAATTCAATGCCCGCCAGCGGATCGGCGGGATAATCCTTGCCCGGATCGACCGTGACCACCAGGCCCGAATTGGCGTTGAATTCCGCGCGCGAATATTGGCTCATGCCGTTGGTGACAACGCGGCCTTCCTCGCTGGTGGCCGCCACCACGCGCCCGCCCGGACACATGCAGAAGCTGTAAACCGCCCGCCCGTTCGATGCCTGATGCGAGATCGCATAGGCCGCAGCCCCCAGCACCGGATGGCCCGCGCAGGCGCCATAGCGCGCCTTGTCCACCCAGCTTTGCGGGTGTTCGATGCGCACGCCGATGGCAAAGGGCTTGGCCTCCATGAACACGCCGCGCTGGTGGAGCACCTCGAACGTGTCACGGCTGGAATGACCGGGGGCAAGGATGCAATGGCGCGCGGGCAGATAGCTTTCCGCCCCATCCCTGGTGCTGACCAGATGCAGGCCCTGCAGCGCGCCATCCTTGATGTCAAAATCCGCCACGCGGGTCTGGAAACGGTATTCCCCGCCGAGCGCCTCGATGGTTTCGCGCATCGAAATCACCATCGTCACCAGACGGAAGGTGCCGATATGGGGGTGCGCCTCATAGAGAATATCGTCGGGCGCGCCCGCTTTCACAAATTCGGTCAATACCTTGCGCGAAAGATGGCGCGGGTCCTTGATCCGGCTGTAGAGCTTGCCGTCGGAAAAGGTGCCCGCCCCTCCCTCACCGAACTGAACGTTTGATTCCGGGGTCAGTTGATGCTTGCGCCACAGCGCCCAGGTATCCTTGGTACGCTCACGCACCGCCGTGCCACGTTCGATGATGATCGGCTTCAGCCCCATTTCCGCCAGAATCAGCGCCGCCAGCAAGCCGCAAGGCCCCGCCCCGATCACCACCGGGCGCTCGCCTTCCTTGCCTCCGGCCCACCCATCGGGCGCCACCACCGGCGGGCGATAGGCCGTGTCGGGCGCAGGTCGCACATGGCTGTCTCCGTCCAGCCGGGCCAGCACTTCGGCCTCATCGTCCACTTCGACATCAAAGACATAGACCAGCTTAATCGCGCCCTGTTTGCGCGCATCATTGCCGCGCCGGACCATCGTGCTGCGCAAAATGCGCTGCGGCGCCACGCCCAGCCTCTGGGCAATGGCAGCGTCAAGCTGTTGTGGCGTGTGGTCGAGCGGCAGGGCGAGGTCGGAAAGGCGGATCATGCCCGCCCCATAATCCCAAGGCGATCATTTTGCCACCCCGCGCTTGCCCCCGCACTTGCGCACTTCGGACACAGCGCTATTCTCCATAGCAAAATTGGGAGAGCCTGCATGATCAAGCCCGAACTGGAATTCGTCTATGAAGCCACCGGCGAACTGGAGCCGCCCCGCCCCATCGGCGAGACCTATGACGGCACACGGCGCATCATCCCCATCGTGGGCGGCGGGCGCGTCGAAGGGCCGCTGATCAAGGGCCGCCTGATCGGCAATGCCGCCGACTGGCAGGTGACGCGGCCCGATGGCGTGACCGTGGCCGATGCGATCTATGCCATCGAAACCGACGATGGCGTAGTGATCCAGATCCGCAACAAGGGGCTGCGCCACGGCCCGCCCGAGGTGATGCAAAGGCTGGCCGCCGGAGAGACGGTGGACCCCGCCGAATATTATTTCCGCACCGTGCCTGAATTCATCGCGCCCAAAGGGCCGTATGAATGGATGAACCGCTCGATCTTCATCTGCTCGGGCGCGCGCTATCCGCTGGGCATCAAATTGTGGGTGTGGCGCGTGGTGTAATGCGTTTTGCGTTCAAGCTGCGCGAACGCAAAGCAACGCTCAATTGCCGCGCGGGCTTGTCGCCAGACCCGATCCTGACAAGTCGGGTCTGGCTCTAAACCGGCTCACCCGCCGCGCGGGCGCGGGTCAAAACCGCGCCCTCATCGCCCCGCACCCGCATGGCCAGAGCCACCAGCACCAGCACCAAAGGCACCGCCACCAGATTGATCGACAGGATCGCCCGGCCCAGATCGCCATGCGTGGCATCCGAAATCATCCCCACAATATACGGCCCCACGCCCAGCCCCGCGATGGTCATCACCACGATATAGGTCGAGGCGGTCAACCCGCGCATCCGGGGCAGAACCTGATCATACATCACCGCATAGAGCGGCGGCATCCACATGGTCAGCACGAAGCTGTAGAGCACAAAGCGCGCATAGAACCCGGCCGCATCAGGCGCATGATAAACCCAGAAGGCCAGACAGGGCGAGACCCCCATGGCAAACATCGCCAGCAGCACGCGCCCCACGCCGGGCAGCCTTTGCCCCGCCCAGTCCGTCACCGGCCCCGCCACCATCGGCCCCACCACGCCCAGCGCCGCCGAGAGCAGGCCGAATTGCAGCCCCGTCTGGGCAGGCGTGAGGTGATAGGTCTTCATCAGAAAGGCCGGGGTAAAGGCCATGCAGCCGTAATTGATCATGCTTTGCAGCGATCCGGCCGCAATGCACAGGATCAGCGAAGGGCTGCGCATCACCGCATAGGCGGGCCGGTCGGTGATACGCACCGCCTGCACCAGATTGAGCGTGGCGAACAGGCCCAGCCCCACCACTGCCCATTGCAGCGTATGGGGCGACAGGCTGACCACGCCAAGATTGAGCAGCGGGCGCGGGCTGAAAGCGGCGCCCGCGCGGGCCAGCGCCACCATCGCGCCGACAATGACCGCCGTGGCCATCAGATTGACCGCCCAGACCCGCGCCGAAGCCCCGCGCCGCGCCAGCATCAGCCAGTTGGTAAACGGCACGACCGCCAACAGCACATCAAACGAGGCGGCAAAGGGGCGCGGATCGGGGGGCGTGGTGATGCCCTCAATGGCCCCGCGCACGGGCTCGGCCAGACGCCAGAGCAGACCGGCCAAAGGTAGGCCCGGCACCGCCGCCAGCAGGAAAGCGAATTGCCACCCCCGCAGGCCAAAGGGCGCGCCGACCGCCGCAAAGCGCCCATCCCACCAATCGGCCGCCACTCCGCCCAGCACGCTGGACAGGCCAAGGCCAATGGCAATCGCCGCCGCCATCACCGCCATGGCAAGGCCCCGCCGCGCCTTGGGGAAATAGTCATAGATCAGGCTCGTACCCGCAGGCTGGCTGGCCGCCTCGCCGATACCCACGCCAAGGCGCGAGAGGGCGAGCAGCGCAAAGCCGCTGGCGATCCCGGCAAGGCCCGTGGCCAGCGACCAGAAGGCGATGCAGATGGCCAGTAGCCATGTCCTCCGCCAGCCATCGGCCAGACGCCCCAGAGGCAGCGAAAAGACCGCGTAAAACAGCGCAAAGACCGTGCCATAGAGCAGGCCCATCTCCGCATCGCCGATGTTCAGATCATGTTTGATACGCGGGGAAAGGATCGCCAGAATGTTGCGATCCAGCAGGCTGAGCAATTGCATCGCGCAGACCAGCAGTAGGGCATACCATCCGCCCTTGGCCACGCGGGTCGTTGAGGGCGCAATTCTCCCCGTCTGCATATGCATCGCAATCCTCTCTCTCCCGGCTGGGCGGTTTGTCCGCTCCATCTGTGTCCGGGATTTAGGGGGGAGGATAACGGGGAGGTCTGGCCTTGCCTAGCGGAAAAGAGACGTATTACTTACAATTTTTCAGGCCCGGAACACCAGCCGTTTTAGCACCGCATAGTTGAGCACCACCACCGCAAAGGTCGTGACCGCGCCCGCCAGATAGGGATCGGCGATGAAATGCGAGGCCAGTTTCAGCCCAGCCAGATTGATGAGATAATTGCCCGCATAGGACAGCGCGAAACGCAATTTCGCTGGGCCCGCCCCGGTAAACACCCCGCGCGAATAGGTGAAATAATTGAACCCAGTGCCCAGCACATAGCCGATGGCCTGCGCCAGATAGCGGTCCAGCCCCAGCCAGATCAGCCCGGCATAAAGCCCATAGCCAAAGGCCGTGTTGAGCGCGCCCGCAATCAGAAAGCGCAGGATTTCAGCGGCGCGATCCCGCGAGATCATCCGTAATCCTCGGGGAAGTTCACCCGCTCGCGCTCCAGCACCAGCGGCGTGCCGCGCGTGCGTTCGGAGATCTGACGGATATGGTCGCCCATCAGGCCCATAAAGCCGAAGATCAGCGCGAATTGCGCCTGAAGCACCATGCCGATCAGCCAACCCGCAATCGGACGCCCGGTGAAAAAGGCGATCCCCGCGCCCACCAGCATCAGCAAGGACACAACCGCCCCCAGCACGCTGAGATAAAGCGGCGCGCGCAGCAGGCGCTTGGATGAACCCGTCAGGCCCGCGATGGCGAAATCGAGCAGGGTGAAGAAATTGTTCTTCGATTTGCCTCTCGTCCGCGGCGGGCGAACATAGTTGATCGTCTCCAGCGGAAAGCCCGTTTCCACCAGCAACCCGCGATAAAACGGCTCCGGCTCGTTCAGCGCCTTGATCGCATCGACCACGCGGCGGCTGTAGATGCCAAAGCCGGTGGCGTTGGGAATGGTCTGAAAGTCGCCGAAATTCTTGGCCAGCCAATAGGACAGCGCGCGGATCGCGGTCAGCATCAGGCCCGACTTTTCCCGCTCGCGCACGCCCAGCACGATGTCGACGCCCTCCTGCCAGCGGCGCACGAAATGGGGCAGCAGTTCGGGGCTGTCCTGAAAATCGGCGCACATACCGATCACCGCCCGCCCCCGCGCGGCATAAATGCCATGGGTAGGCGAGCGCATCTGCCCGAAATTGCGCGTGTTGGCGATCAGGCGGATGCGCGGGTCGCGCATACACATCGCCTTGATGATGCCAACCGTGTTGTCGGTCGAATGGTTGTCGATAAAGATGATGTCAAAGCTGATGCCCAACGGCTCCAGTTGCGCGATCACCGCCTCGGCAATCGGCCCGGCATTCATCTCCTCGTTGTAACAGGGGATGACCACCGAGACATCAATGTCGGCACTCTTCGTCATGAATTACCTTCCCGCTCAAGAGGAGCGTTGTGCCCACGCGATCATCTCGGCCACCTGCGCGGCCAGAGGGACGGGCGCGATGCCATGGTCGGCCAGCAGGGTGCGATAGGCCGCATCGTCGCCATGATAGATATCGGCGGGGCCGGTGGTGATCTCGGCACGCTGGACGCTGGCGCCGGTCTGCGCGGCCACCACGCCTGCAATCTCGCCCAGTTCCATCGCCTCGCCCCCGCTGTCAAACCGCAGCACGCCCTTGGGCGGCAGCAGGGCGGCAAAGGCAAGGCTCATCAATTCGCGAATGGCGACATAGGCGCGTACGACCTGGCGGGGCGCACGCACCTCAACCGGGCGGCCAGCGATGGCGTCGTCGATGAAGCTGGCGATGGCATAGGCGCCCGGCTTGTTGATATAGGGCCCGGTCAGCGCATAGATTCGGGCGATAACGGCGCGATGGCCCGTTTCATCGGCCCATGCGGCAAAGCGTTCTTCATCCTCGCGTTTCAGGGCGCCATAGAGCCGCATCGCCGCGCTGGCCTGCGGATCATCGGCCTTGGCCGCCGCCCCGCTGCTGGCCACAAAAATCGCCTCGGCGCCGATCGGGTTCAGAGCTTTCAGAACACTTTCGCTGATCGCGCGATTGGCGGCGATATAGGCCGCCTCATCCATCGCCTCGGCGCGATCCTTGGTCAGGAAAGCGGTGTGCAGCACAATGGTCGGCTCTTTGGGCAACCATGCCATATCGGCCAGCGGCCGCTGCAACACCTGCGATCCATCGGCAAGGCGCAGCGCGCGCGTGTTCGAGCCGAAGGGACGCACCCGCTTCTCAAACTTGTCACCCAACGCGGCGGCCAGCAGGTCGAGCGTGGCAAGGCCGATCCAGCCCCCCGCCCCGGTGATGACGATACGCCGCCCGTCCTCGACCAGCGCGCGTACCACTTCGGGAGCCAAACCTTCAGCCATGCGCCCGCTCCATCACCGCGCGGGCCAGTTCGCCGAAACAATCATAGCTCATCGCCGGATCGGGCCGGTAATCGGGGTCGGCATAGCCATGGGTCAGGAACAGGAAGGGCATGCCCCGCGCATCGGCCACGGCATGGTCCAACTCGCTGTCGCCCACAAACAGGCAATGGTCGGGCGAGGCGTTCAGATCGGCCAGCACCAGATCGAGCAGATCGGGCGCAGGCTTGGGCGGAACCCCTGCGCGCGATCCCACCACGCTTTGAAACAGCGGGGCAAGGCCGGTATCTTCCAGCACCTTATCGACCAGATTCTGCGGCTTGTTCGAACAGATCGACAGCACGAAACCCTGTCCATGCAGGCTGCGCAGGCTGGTGGCTACATGGTTGAACAGCGTTTCCACGCGCGTCCGCGTCACCGCATAACGGCGGCGGAATTCGGCCAGTTCCTGCGCCGGATCACCGCAGTCATCGCCCAGCAGCGCCATCACCATCTTTTGCCCGCCATGGCTCATCCACGGGCGGGCAAATTCGGGGTCGATCTTGCGCGTATTACCGCGCTCCGCCAGCATCCCTTCGAGGATTTCGATGCAGATCGCACAAGAGTCGACCAGCGTACCGTCGAGATCGAAGATCAGATGGCGAAGCATGTGCTCACCGCAAGGTGGCGCAGGGCGCCATGGCTGCGGCCAGTTCCTCGTCCGACAGGAAGGGCGAAAGATCCTCGAGCGGGGGCGAGACCATCGTGCCATCGGGCAGGCGGCGGCTCGACAGCTTAGGCTCGAACTGCTGCGCCTTGTCGATCATCACCTCGCACAATTGCGCGCCCTCGCCATCCAGCGTGGCGCGGATCGCGGCGGACAGATCGCCATCCTTTTCCGCCTTGCGCGCAGGGAAGCCGAAACCGGCGGCCAGACGCGCAAAATCGGGGAAGGTCAACCCGCTGTCCGGCCCGCAGCCGACCGAGAAGCCCTTGAAATGGGCCACCTGCGACTGACGGATCGAGTGATAGCCGTCATTGTTGAGGACAAAGATCTTGATCGGCAGGCGCGCGCCCACGATGGTCTGCAACTCCTGCAGGTTCATCATGATCGAGCCATCACCGGCAAGGCAGATGATCCGCCGTCCGCCGCCCGCATAATAGGCCCCGATGGCGCCGGGCAGGTCATAGCCCATGCTGGCGCAGCCCGAATTGGTATAGAGCCGCTGACCCTTTTTCAAAACCGCGCATTGGAAGATCGTGACGCAGGCCGTGCCGTCGCCCGAGACGATGATGTCGCCTTCTTCCAACTCGTTGAACAGGGCCTCGCCAAAGACATAGGGGTTGATCGGGCCGGTCTCGCTGCGGAATTCATCGCGCACGGTGGGATATTGCGCGGCTCGTTCGCGGCTGCGCGCCAGATAGGCGGCGCGGTGTTCCGCCCCCGCTTCCGGCACGCCCACCGCATCGACCGCCGCGAAGAAATCGCGCAAATCGGCATGGATCGCCCGGTGCAGGTTGAGCGTCGGCTTGCCCAGTTCGGCCCGGTCGATATCGACCATCGCCACGCGCGCATTGCGAGCAAAGCTCTGCCAGTTATAGCTGATCTGGCGGATGTTGAGGCGGCTGCCCAGCACCAGCACATAATCGGCGCCCTGCACGGCGAAATTGCCGCCGCGGTCGCCCACGCTGCCCGGGCGGCCGACATAGAGAGGATGGGCATTGGGCAGCGCATCATGCGCGTTCCAGCCCGTGACGACCGGCGCGCCCAGACGCTCGATCAGCGCCAGAAACCGCTCATGCGTGTTCGACAGACGCACGCCCGCACCGACAAACACCACCGGCCGCTCCGCCGCGCAGAATTCGGCCAGCATCGCGCCAACCTCGGCCTGCAACGCATCGCCCGTCAGCGCGCCGGTTTCGGCGGCATTGTTGGGCGCGTTCCATTCGGCCGCAGTGTCCACATCGGCCGCAGGATCGAAGGCCTCCAGCGCATCCGGGTCCACGGGCGCAGCCTGAACGTCGATGGGAACATCGATCCACACCGGGCCGGGCCGCCCGCGCGTGGCAAGGTAGATCGCTTTTTCCACCACCTTGCGCGCCTGCGCCGGGTCCTGCAGCACCACCGCATATTTGGTGATCGGCCGCACCATGCCGACAATATCGACTTCCTGATCGCCCAACTGGCGCAGCGGGATATGCGGGAAATTGCCCGCAATCGTCTCGCGCTTCACCTGACCCGACACCACGATCATCGGGATCGAATCGACATAGGCGCCATAGACGCCGTTGAGCGTGTTCACGCCCCCCGGCCCCGTCGTCACATTCACCAGCGCAGGCTTGCCGCACAGCCGGGCATAGCTTTCCGCCGCAATGGCGCTGGCCTGCTCGTGGTGGTTGAAGATCTTGCGCAGGCCCGCTTCGCGCCCAAAGGCGTCGTTGAGGTGCATGGCCCCGCCGCCCGTCAGCATGAAGCAGTCCGAAACACCGCTTTGCACCAACAGGCGGGCGATCAGGTCCGCGACCCGGATAGTCTCAGCCATGATGATTTACGCAGGCTCGGCGGTCTTGGCGGTGGCCTGACGCGCCTCCATCATGGCGATGCGGGTGGCGTCTTCCTCGGCAATGCCGCGATAAAAATCGCGCTTGTTCTTGAGCCAAAGCAGCTCAAACTCGATCGCCAGTTCCATGCCCGCCTGCGCGCGGCCATCCTCGACCACGGCGGCGTCGAACACGACCTTGCGCGTTTCGAAACGGTCCAGACGATGCGCGCGGGCGCCCGCCAGCAAAGGCACCGAATCCGGGCTGACCCCGCCGCCCACGACCAGTTCGAGGCCGCGCTCCTGCGCCACCTTGGCCACGGCATTGACATAGTCGGCCATCACATCGCTGTTCACAAACGAGCGGTCATGGCCCAGCGAGCCGGCGAAATCGACGCGGCCAAACACAAAGCCGACATTGCCCGCCTGCGCCACTTCGCCCAGCTTTTCCAGGCTTTCAAAGGTGGTCGCGGTTTCCACGTTGAACAGGAAGGACATGTCCGCCTGCTCGTCCTTGGGAAACACCTTGTCCTTGGCGGCAATGAATTTCGAGAGCGCATAGGGCGTCTCGACCATCGGAGCGATGATGTAATCCACACCATATTGGCGCGCCTCGATCAGGTCGCGGATCGCCTCGCAACCGCCGATCTTGAGCGCGACCTTCAACCCGGCGCGGCGGGCCAGTTCGAGCAGGCGCAGGAATTCATCGCTGCGCGTGCCTTCGGCCTCAAACTCGGCCTTGACCGAGACAAAACCATATTTGGCCGCGCCTTCGGCCAGAATCGCCAACATGCGTTTTTCGTATGCGTTCACGTCTAAACCTCTTCGGCTGGCTTTCCGACCCTGCCCGTAACAAACCTTGGTCCCTTAGCCCTTAGCCGATCCGTAATGATCCGCAAGGAAGACACCAATCTGCTCGGCGGTATAACTAAGGTGGTCATCCGTCAAACCCGGATAGATGCCCAACCAGAAAGTATTGGTCGTCACCAGATCGGCATTGGCCAGATCGCCCACCACGCGCACGTTGCGGCCCTTCATATAGGGTTGGTGCAAGAGGTTGCCGCCAAACAACAAACGGGTGCCGATCTTCTGCTCGGTCAGGAATTCGACCAGAGCCTCGCGGTTGATGCCGGTCTCGGGACGGATGGTGATGGGATAGCCGAACCACGAGGGCTGCGAACGCTCGGTCGCCTGCGGCAGGATGAAGATATCCTCCAGCGGTTTGAGCAATTGCGTCAGCTTGTCGAAATTGCGCTGGCGCGCGGCGATGAAGCCGTCGAGCCGGTCAAGCTGGGCCAGCCCCACGGCCGCCTGCATGTCGGTGATCTTCAGGTTATAGCCGACGTGGCCATAGGTATACTTGTGGTCATAGCCATGCGGCAGCGTGCCCAGCTTGCGGTTGAAGCGCTTGCCGCAGGTGTTGTCCTGACCCGGCGCGCACCAGCAGTCACGCCCCCAGTCGCGGAACGATTCGACCACGCGCTTCAGACGCGGCTTGTCGGTGAAGACCGCCCCGCCCTCGCCCATGGTGATGTGATGCGCAGGGTAAAAGGACAGCGTGCCCAGATGGCCGAACGTGCCCACCGGCTTGCCGTCAAACGTCGCGCCCAGCGCGTCGCACGTATCCTCAACCACCCAGAGATTGTATTTCTCGGCAACGCGCATCACTTCGGCGATGTCAAAGGGATTGCCCAGCGTATGGGCGATCATGATGGCGCGGGTCTTGTCCGAAATCGCCGCCTCGATCATCTCGGGCTTGATATTATAGGTCGGGATATCGCAATCGACAAAGACCGGCACCAGCCCATATTGCAGCGAAGGATTGACCGTGGTGGGGAAACCCGTCGCCACGGTGATGACTTCATCGCCCGGCTTCAACGCATCGCCGCGATGATAATGCGAGGTCAGCGCCGCCAGCGCCAGCAAATTGGCCGACGAACCCGAGTTGGTGGTCAGCGCATGGGCCACACCCAGACGCGCGGCCAGCTTTTCCTCGAATTGCGCGTTATAGCGCCCCGTGGTCAGCCACATGTCCAGACTGGCATCCACCAGATTGCGCAGCTCGCCCTCGCCCACGACCTTGCCTGAGACGGGCACGACGCTCTCGCCAGGCAGAAACGCGCGGGGGGCGTGGTAACGGCGCGCATATTCCTCGGACAGACCAAGGATCAGTTCGCGCAATTGCCCTTCATCGCTGTCCTTCACCATGCCCGCCACGGCGGAGGAAAGGTCGAGCATGGGATTATCAATCGTGGCCATAGAAACTGTCTGCCTGTAAACTGTCTTCTGAAAATTTCAGACGCGTTGAAACATTATTAGCCTTGTTGAAACAAAGCGCGATAGGCGGCCAATTGTGTCAGTGAAATTGCCTGCGCATCGCCGCCCTCGGCCACGCCCCTGTGCCATTCCACGATCCGGCCCAGCGCCTCGCCCAGCCCCCAGGCCGGGCGCCAGCCCAGAGAATTGCGGGCCTTGGCGCAATCCAGCTTGAGGATTTTGGCCTCATGGGGGCCCGACACCTGCTCGGGCTGGTCCCAGCCGGTATTGCCCCAATGCCCGGTGATCCGGTCGGCGATCCAGCTTACCGGCTGCGTGTCATCATCGGCCGGACCGAAGTTCCAGCCCTCGGCGGCCCATGCCTGCCCATCCGCCAGCGCCTGCGCGATCAGCAGATAGCCGCCCAGCGCCTCGAGCACATGCTGCCACGGGCGGATCGAATGGGGCGAACGGATCAGCGGACGCTCCCCGGCGATCAGCGCGCGGATGATGTCGGGCACCAGCCGGTCGAGCGCCCAGTCGCCCCCGCCGATCACATTGCCCGCCCGCACCGATGCCAAAAGCGGCGCGCCCGGCGCGGAAAAGAAACTGCGCCGATAGGCCGCGATCACCAGCTCGGCCGCGCCCTTGCTGGCCGAATAGGGGTCATGCCCGCCCATCGGATCGCTCTCGCGATAGGGCCAGACCCATTCGCGGTTCTCATAGGCCTTGTCCGAGGTGATCGCCACAATGGCCTTCAGATTGGGCGCCCGGCGGCAGGCGTCCAGCACATGGACCGTGCCCTGCACATTGGTGGCGAAAGTTTCCACCGGCGTGTCATAGGACAGGCGCACCAAAGGTTGCGCGGCCAGATGGAACACCACCTCCGGAGCGGCCTGCGCCACGGCGGCCTCGACCACGGCCATATCGCGAATGTCGCCCTCTATATGCGTCAGCAGGCTTTCCACCCGCGCCTGACGAAACAGGCTGACCTCCTCGGCCGCCAGCGACAGGCCCGTTACCGCCGCGCCCATCTGATGCAGCCAGAGCGCCAGCCAACTCCCCTTGAAGCCGGTGTGTCCCGTCAGCAGGACCCGCCGCCCTGCCCAGAAGGATGGATCATGCACGACAGCCACGATCCCTTACCACTTTTTCCACGGCGCGGCGCCCTGCGCCCAGAGCCGTTCAAGATGCTGCTTGTCGCGCAGCGTATCCATCGGCTGCCAGAAGCCGTCATGGCGGTACGCCACCAGCTCACCGCTATGGGCCAGCGTTTCGAGCGGATAATCCTCCCACACCTGATCCGGACCCGAAATCAGGTCGATCACCGAAGGATCCAGCACAAAGAAGCCGCCGTTGATGAGGCCGCCATCGCCCGCCGGCTTTTCCTTGAAGCTCGTTACCTCATGCCCGCCCGAACCATCGCCGAATTCCAGCGCGCCAAACCGGCCCGGAGGCGCAACGGCCGCAATCGTCGCCTTCTTGCCATGGGCGCGGTGAAAGGCCAGTTCGGCCGAAATGTCGATGTCGGAAACGCCGTCGCCATAGGTGAAGCAGAAAGGCTCGCCATCGGTCAGGAACCGGCGAACACCCCACAGGCGCCCGCCCGTCTGCGCGGTAGGCCCGGTGTCCACCAAAGTCACCGTCCAGGGCTCGCTCTTGGCCTCGTGCACGGTCATCTTGTTATTGGCCAGATCAATGGTCACATCGGCGGCATGAAGGAAGTAATTGGCAAAAAATTCCTTGATGACATAGCCTTTGTAACCAAGACAGATGATGAAGTCATTGACGCCATGGGCCGCATAGATCTTCATGATATGCCAAAGGATCGGCATACCCCCCACTTCGACCATCGGCTTGGGGCGGCTCGAAGTCTCCTCGCCCAGCCGCGTTCCCAAACCACCCGCTAGAATTACTGCCTTGGTCAAGTGACCCCCGAATATGTTGATCAGGTAAAATCAGGACGAAAAAATTCGGCTCGGGCCATGGGCTACTTGCCCTGCAACGTCAAGCGTTCTGCCCATCAGCGTCCCAAAACGCGCCGGTCTGAGTGGCCCGCATCGACGCCGCTTTCAAGGGGCCTGGGTAAGGCTCGATCCGGCATCGGGGGCAAAGGCCAGATTGGGGATGATGGCGGTAAAACTGATCGCCGCGATGATCCAGAAGGCCAGCGCAAAATCCAGCAACTCGGGGTGCTGCACACCATGCGCGGCGGTGCTGATCTGAAGGATCGTGGCCGCCATGCACACGCCCAGCGACAGGGTGAGCTGCTGAAACGTGGTATAGAAACTGGTCGCGCGGCTCATTTCCTCGGATGCCAGCCCGTCATAGGCGATGGTGTTATAGGCGGTGAATTGAAACGACATCAGAAAACCGGCCAGCACCAGCACGCCCCAGATCGCCCATTCCGGCCATGCGGGCGAAAAGAAGCCGCAGGTCGCATAGACCACCGTTCCCGCCGCGCCCATCAGGGTCAGCCCCCGCCGAAAGCCCAGCCGCCGCAGGACCGGCCCGGCCAGCCCCTTCATCACGATGGACCCGACCGCAGTTGCCAGCGTGATCGTGCCCGCCCGCGCGGCGGAAAAGCCAAAGCCATATTGCACCATCAGCGCCAGCAGGAAGGGCTGCGCGCCCTGCAGCAGGCGGGTGATCGACCCGGCAATCCATGACAGGCGGAAATTGCGGTGGCGCAGCAGCGCAAAATCCATGATCGGCGCGGGGTGTCGCCGCGCATGGGCCCAATAGGCCAGCGCCATCGCCACCCCGATCCCCAGCGGCAACAGCGCCACCGCGCCCGCATGGATCGGCCCGGCCGCCTCGAACCCCACCATCAGCGCGGCCAGCGCCACGGCCGACAGCACAAATCCCACAGCGTCAAACACCGGCGGCTCCTGCGCGCGGACATCGGGAATGTAGCGCGACACCAGCACCAGCGCGAGCATGGCAATCGGCAGGTTGATCCAGAAGATCGCCCGCCAATGCATATAGGTGACGATAAAGCCACCCAGCGGCGGCCCCAGAATCGTGCCCAGCAGGCCGGGCACCAGCATCCAGCTTGTGGCATTGACCAGATCGCGCGGCGGCACCGTGCGCAGCATCACCAGACGCCCCACCGGCAACATCATCGCCCCGCCCACGCCTTGCAGGAAACGCGCCGCCGCCATGGCTTCCAGCCCATTTGTCAGCGCCGAGCCGAGCGAGCCGAGCGCGAAAACGCCGATCGCCGCGCAAAACACCCGCCGCGCGCCAAACCTGTCGGCCATATAGCCCGAGACCGGCACAAACACCGCCAGCGCCAGCAGATAGGACGTGACCGTCACCGAAAGCGCGGGAGGCCGCACCCCGAAATCACGCGCGATGGTGGGCAAGGCCGTGGTCAACACCGTGCCGTCGAACTGCTCCATGAACAGCGCGCAGGCAACGATCAGACCGATAAGTCGATAATCACTGGCGCCCATCTCTTCGACAGGGGCCGCATCGGCAATCGGGGGAGTCGCTTGCTGCATTTGCGAAAGGCTCTAGGCCGATGAATCCGGCGGGGCAAGAGCGGGATCCGCGCAAAATCCGCAGGGCGTGAAGGCGACAGGCGCCCGTCAAGGAAGGGGGCGGTTTGATCCGCCCCCTCGCCCTCAATCCTGCGCGATGGGCAGCAGGACGGCGCTGGCCGTGGCCCCGCCGCGCTGGATGCTCTGCGTGGCGGCTTTGTAATCGCCGGGTTTGGCGTTGAAGATATTGGCCACATAGGTCTGCGGATTACGGTCATAAAGCGGGAACAGGCTGGATTGCACCTGCACCATCAGGCGATGTCCGGGCAGCAGCACATGGTTGATATGCGGCAGTTCGAAGCGGACATTCTCCACCTTGCCCGGCTTCCACGCGCCGGGCGTGGCAAAGCCGTGAACATAGCGGCCCCGGAAAATCTCGATGCCCAGCGGCAGTTCGAAACCGGGATTGGCAGGCTTGGCGCCTTGTGATGCCGCCTCGGGCGTGGTGTCGGGGGCCACGTCGATCAGCTTGACCACCCAGTCCGAATCCGTACCCGTGGTGGCGGCATAGAGGTCCACCTTGGGCGCGCCCTTGATATGGATCGGCTTGTCCAGCGGAGCGCTTTTGTAGGTCAGCACATCGGGGCGATCCTCGACAAAGCGCTGATCGTGGACCAGCCATGTCGTCCATTGCTTGCGGTCGCTCATGGACAGCGGGCGCGGCAGGAAAGGCACCGGATGGGCCGGATCGGAGACGTAATCGTCATGCCCCGCCGCGCCAGGCGCAAAGGACAGGCCGCCCCCCGCGCCCAGATAGAGCGGGGTCATTTTCGCATCATCCCATTTCTGCGAGACCTCCCACTGGTTGATGCCGGTGGCATAAGTCAGTACCGGGGGCGTGTGCGGATCGGACGCATCCTTCAGCCAGTGGT
The DNA here is from genome assembly GCF_012275515.1 of Novosphingobium sp. SG707. Taxonomy (GTDB): domain Bacteria; phylum Pseudomonadota; class Alphaproteobacteria; order Sphingomonadales; family Sphingomonadaceae; genus Novosphingobium. The sequence goes on along the minus strand of NZ_JAAZQL010000006.1, from coordinate 34,973 downwards.
CGAAGAAGGGCTTGAGCCATTTGACGCGAAATTCATGGGCCGTGTCGCCGGTAAAGGTCACATCGCCCAGCTCATAGCCATAATGGTTGACGCCGGAATGCCGCCACGGCCCGATCACCAGCGAGAGCTTGTCATTGCCGGTATCCTTGGGCTCCAGCGCGCGATAGACGGCCGGGGCGCCATAGGAATCCTCCTGATCCCATTGGCCCACGACCAGCATGGTTGGCACGGTCAAGGGCCGCGCGGCCAGCCATTTGTCCACCGCCTGAAGCGACCAGAACGGGGTATAGGCCGGATTGTCCATTAGCTTGCGCACGCCCGGAATGGTTTCAATGCCCCATTTGCGCGCGAAATCGCCCGCAGAGCCTGCCTCCAGATAGGCGCTGTAATCATCGCTGCTCCCACGCGGGATTTTGGCGTCGGCATCGCCTTTGCCCACGCTCATGTCGACCATATAGTCGAAGCTGTTCACCCGGAACGCGCCATTGTGAAACCAGTCATCGCCCATCCAGCCGTCGACCATCGGGCTTTGCGGCACGGCGGCTTTGAGCGCTGGATGCGGATTGATCAGCGCCATCAGCGAGGTGAAGCCGAGGTACGAGCTGCCGATGATGCCCACCTTGCCGTTGCTTTCGGGCACATTCTTCACCAGCCAGTCGATCGTGTCATAGGCGTCGGTCGCCTCGTCGATCCCGGTGTTGTTCAGGGGGCCGACGATGGGGCGGTTGAGCACCCAGTCGCCCTCGGATTTGTGCATGCCCCGAATGTCCTGATAGACGCGGATATAGCCGTCTTCGGCAAATTCGGCATCCATCGCGGGCAGGATTTCGGTGATCTTCTGGCTGGCCGTGCGCGTCACGTCGCCATGCGCGTTATAGGGGCTGCGCGAGATCAGGATGGGGGCGTTCTTCGCGCCCTTCTTGAACACAATGGCGGTGTAGAGTTTCGTGCCGTCGCGCATCGGGATCATCACCTCGCGCAGGGTAAAATCGGCATTGGCGCGCACCGCGTCATAGGATTTGACCACATCGGGCGTCATCGGCGTCACGGCATTTTGCGCGCCTGCGGGCGCTGCAAGAGCAAAGGCCAGCGCAAGGAACGCGCCGGAACGAAGCAGTTTCATGGGAAAGCCCCTTTTGTGCAGATGCAATAGCCCAGCATGTCGTCATTGCGCGGCGGCCGCAAGCGGCACCCCCACCTAAACACGGACAGGCAGAAACATTTTATCACAAACCGGCACTTAACCCGCAAAATGGGCGCTCTAGATCATGACCATCGAATGCACGGACGAATGCACGAGGAGCGAAATGATCCGGGTACCTTTCACATCGGCCTATGCCCTGAATGAAACGGCGCTGATCCCCGCTCCGCATTGATCGGTTTTACGCGTTCCGGCCGAAGATCCCCAAGAACCCTCCTGAGGCCGGTTCATGCCGCAGGCGCCACTCCATCCGCGCCTGCCCCCTTGCGATCGGGGCAAGAGGTCTTTACCTCGCGCCCCGATCGCCTTTACTGTGCGCCGACAACGGCCAGGTTCATAAAATCATGACAGCTAAATCCATCCTGCTTGTAGAAGACGATCCGGCGCTGCGCCTGCTGACGGCGCGGGCGCTGCGGGCCAATGGCTATGACGTGCGCACAGCCAGCACAGGCGCGGAAATGTGGGTGATGCTCGACAGCGCGCCGGCCGATCTGATCGTGCTGGACATCATGCTGCCGGGCACGACGGGCATCGAACTCTTTCGCCGGTTGCGCAAGGAATCGGACACGCCGGTCATCTTCGTTTCCGCGCGCGGCAGCGAGGAGGACCGCGTGCTGGGCCTCGAACTGGGCGCGGACGATTATCTGGCCAAGCCTTTCAGCACGCGCGAGCTGATCGCGCGCATCGGCGCAGTCCTGCGGCGCGGGGGCAGCGACGAGGAACGCGCGCCCGTCCAGAAGATGCTGACCTTCGATGGCTGGTCGCTCTCACTCTCGCGCCACGAATTGCGCTCTCCCGAAGGGGCGCTGGTGGATCTGACGGGGGCGGAATTTGATCTGCTCGCCACTTTTCTGGGGCAGCCCCAGCGCGTGATCGGACGCCAGCGCCTGATCGAACTGTCGCGCACGCGCCTGTCCGACAGCTCGGACCGCAGCATCGACGTGCTGGTCAGCCGGTTACGCCGCAAGCTGTCCAACCCCAATGGTCAGGCCCCGATCGCCACCGTGCGCGGCATCGGCTATATGTTCACCGCCGAGGTTGCGCGCCATTGAAGTGGCTTCACGCTCTGGGCCTGCCCGCGCGGATGCTGGCCATCCTTGCGATGGTCATGCTGGTGGATATCGGCGCCAATGCGATCCTGTTCGAACGCGCCAATGAATTCGCGCTGGAGGCCGAAGAGGCCGACAATCTGGCCGATGATCTGATCGTTACCGCGCGGCTGTTGAACGAGACGCCCCCTCCTCAGCGCGAACGTGTTGCGCGGGAATTGAGCCGCCCGGGCCTGAAACTGCTGTGGAAACCGCAGGGCGGCGAACGACCGCTGGCCGCGCTTGATCTTGGCACGATGCAGCAGCAGTTGATCGCCTATCAGCCGCAATTGAACCAGTATCGCCTGCAACTGCATCTGGCCCCGCTTCATGCCCGGCATGAGGTGGATGGCTCGATGATGCTGGCCGACAGCTCGCTCATCACCTTCCACAGCGAGGCGCGCGACATATTCGTGCTGCGCGCCAGCTATCTGCTGCGCATCCTCCTGCCCACCTTGCTGCTGGTGCCGCTGGCGTGGTTTCTGGTCTATGCCTCGCTGCGCCCCTTGCGGCGGCTGGTGCGAGCCAGTCGGCATGTCGGCACGCCCCATGCCCGCCCCATCGAAATGGACGGCCCGGCCGAAGTGCGCGAACTGATCAGCGCGTTCAACGCGATGCAGCGCCGGATCGACGACCTGCTCGACGCCAATACCCAGACCATGCTGGCCATCGGCCATGACATGCGCACGCCGCTGGCGCGGATGCAGTTGCGGCTGGACGGCGTGCCGATGGATGCCGAAGAGCGCGATGCGATGGATGGCGATCTGTCGGAAATGCGCGACCTGCTCTCCTCGCTTCAGGATTTCGTGGCGCTGGACGAACCCGGCCCCGCCAAGGAACCGGTGGACCTTGCCGCGATGGCGCAAACCTTGGTCGACGGGGCGCAGGATCGCGGCTATCCGGCCGAGTATGAGGGGCCGGACCGGCTGGTGGTGATGGCGCGGGCGGTATCGCTGCGCCGGGCCATGTCGAACCTGATCGAGAATGCGCTGCATTACGGCGGCAATGTCATGGTGCGCGTCGAGATCGAAAAGGCCAGTGTCACGCTGGCGGTCGAGGATGACGGCCCCGGCATTCCCGAGGAACATCTGGGCAAGGTGCTGCAACCCTTCATCCGGCTGGACAGCGCGCGGGCGCGCAATACGGCGGGCATGGGGCTGGGCCTGCCCATCGTGGTGCGGGTTTTGCGCAGCGAGGGGGCCGAGCTGTTCCTGTCGAACAAGCCCGACGGGGGGCTGCGCGCGCTTATCCGCCTGCCGCAACCGCCGATGTAAGTGGTTCATCCCGCGCTCAGTTTCCAGAAACACTTCCTTACATAGAAGCGCGGTCATAGCAAAATCGGACACATAAACTGATCTCATCAGCCAGCCCCCCTTGCGGCAGGCAACAGATCAAAAGGTGTGACCATGAACGAACTGATTGGCCGCGTATTCAGCTTTGAAAAGACCACTTTTCCGGCCAGTGGCGAGCTGTTCAACAAATTGACCACCCATGGGCAATTCCCCAAGGCGCTGATGATTTCCTGTGCTGACTCGCGCGTTGTGCCCGAACAGATCCTTCAGGCCCAGCCCGGCGACCTCTTCGTATGCCGCAACGCGGGCAATATGGTGCCCAGCTACGGCACCCAGCTTGGCGGCGTGTCGGCAACGGTGGAATATGCGGTGGCCGCGCTTGGCGTGCGCGACATCATCGTGTGCGGCCATTCGGACTGCGGCGCGATGAAGGCGCTGTCCAACCCGGTCGGCCTCGAGCGTATGCCCAATGTGAAGGCATGGCTGGACCATGGCGCTGCGGCTGAACATATCGTCTCGACCTGCAAGGGCCACCTGCAGGACAAGGAACGCGTGCGCGCGATCACGCTGGAAAACATCATCGCCCAGATCGCCCATCTGCGCACCCACCCCTCGGTGGCCTCGGCCATCGCGCGCGGCGAAATGGCGCTGCATGGCTGGTTCGTCGACATTCACGCCGGACAGGTACTGGGCCTTGACGGCGAATCCGGCCATTTCGTGCCCCTGCGCGAGGACAGCCCGCTGCCCGTCGCTATGCCCGCCTCGCGCCGGATCGCCGACGAAACGCTGATTGCGGAGGCGGCTGAATGAGCCAGACGGCGCAAAAGAGCGGGATCGGCGCGTTTCTCGCGCGCGACTTCACCGCCTCCATAGTCGTCTTTCTGGTGGCGATGCCTCTTTGCATGGGCATCGCCATCGCCTCTGGTGTGCCGCCCGAAAAAGGCCTGGTAACGGGCCTGATCGGCGGCATTGTCGTGGGCGCGCTGGCCGGCTCGCCCTTGCAGGTGTCGGGCCCGGCGGCGGGTCTGGCGGTGATCGTGTTCGAATTCGTGCGCGATCACGGGCTGTCGGCGCTGGGGCCGATGCTGGTGCTGGCGGGCGCGATTCAGTTGGTGGCGGGCATTGCCAAACTGGGCGGCCTGTTCCGCTCGATCAGCCCGGCGGTGGTCCATGGCATGTTGGCGGGCATCGGCGCGCTGATCGTGCTGGGCCAGTTCCACATTCTGTTTGACGCCAAGCCGATGTCGAACGGGCTGGCCAATCTGGCGGCCATTCCCGGGCGCGTGCTGGGCCTCTCGCCCGACATTCGCTCGACCGAAATGGCGCTGGGCCTTGGCCTGACCACGATCCTTGTCATGCTGGCATGGGAAAAGTGGCGTCCTAAAAAGCTCGCTTTGGTTCCCGGCGCGCTGCTGGGCGTGGGCGCGGCCACGATCATCGCGGCCAGCTTTGGCCTGAACGTCACGCGCATCGCGGTGCCCGAATCGCTGGCCGCCGCCTTTGGCACGCCGGGCGCGGGCTTCTTTGCCCCGCTGGGCAATACGGCGGTGATTACGGCGGCCATCGCCATTGCCTTTATCGCCAGCGCCGAAACGCTGCTGTCCGCAGCGGCAGTGGATCGCATGCATGATGGCGTGCGCACCAACTACAACAAGGAATTGTGGGCGCAGGGCATCGGCAACATGCTGTGCGGCGCGGTGGGCGCGCTGCCGATGACGGGCGTGATCGTGCGCTCCTCGGCCAATGTTCAGGCGGGCGCGATGACGCGGCTCTCGGCCATCCTGCATGGCGTGTGGATTCTGGCCTTTGTCGCGCTGCTGCCCTGGCTGCTGCGCGAAGTGCCGATGGCGGCGCTGGGCGGCGTGCTGGTCGTTACGGGCTGGCGCCTGGTCAGCCTCAAGCATGTCACGCATCTGTTCCACAACTATGGCGTGATTCCGGCGGCGATCTGGGTCGTCACTTTCGCGCTGGTGGTGGGCAAGGACCTGCTGACGGGCGTGATCGCGGGCCTGCTGCTCTCGCTGGTGGAGCTGATCCCGCTGGCCAAGGGGCTGCGGCTGGGCGTCGAGGAAAAGCATACCGACGACGGGCATCATGTCGCCCTTCAGGGTTCGGCTACCTTCCTCAGCCTGACCAAGCTGACCAACCGTCTGGAAAGCGTGCCTGCCGACCGACCGGTCCATCTGGACCTGAAGGATGTGCATGGCATCGACCACACGACGGCCGAAATGCTGGGCGAATGGATCGCGCGCCGGCGTCGGGGCGGGGCTGCGGTGCGGTTGAGCGGGCCGGACCCCATCCTCAACACTCTGGCCGCCTGATTTCCCCGGTCGGCTCGAGACGCCCCTCTTGGAGTGATCCAAGGGGGGCGTTTTCGTTTGATTTGGGGGAGAATGCTTTCCGCAGCTTTGCGGCGGGGCCGCGCAATGCTAGAGACGGCCCAAAGGGCGCTCGGGATGAAGCGCCTGTCTTCGCAGTGTAAAGGTGGGGCGGACTTGTCCAGACCAGTATTTTTCGATCCCTCGGGGCGCCGTCGGCGCTGGACGCGGCGGTTGACCTTCTTCGGCCTGATCGCCTTGGTGATCGCGGCCATCGCCTTTGCCACAACCGTGGTGCATATCCCTGCGCCCTCGCCGCTGCCTTTGGGGTTTGAACGGCGCACCGCGCTGCCCATGCGTACACAGGTGTCGCGCCTGTCGCATTCCTTCTCGCGCATGTTCAGCACCCCGCCCAAACAGCGCGCGAACAGCAAGGGCCAGACGATCACGGTCGCCTTCTATTCGAACTGGTCGGATGCCTCGGCGCCTTCACTGCTGCGCCATATCAACCAGATCGACTGGATCGCCCCCACCTCGCTCAACATCGACATGGCGGGCAACCTGCATGTCAGCGAGGACCGCCCGCTGCGGCGCATCCTGCTCTCGGCGCTGCATCGCCCGCTGGTGGTGCCGGTGCTGCAGAACGTGGATGACAAGGGTTTTTCACGCCCCGCCGCCATCGCGCTTTTCGCCAGCAAGGCCAAGCGCAAGGTGTTGATCGGGCAATTGATCGATTACCTGAAGAAATCGGGCGATGCGGGCATCATCTTCGACTTTGAAGACCTGCGCCCCAGCGACATTCCCGCCTATCGCGCCATGATCGCCGAGGTCGAGCGCGCGCTTGATCCTACCGGGCAGGTCGTTGCCGTCACGCTGCCGATGGAGGGCGATGGCTGGTCGCCTTCGCAATTTGCGGCCGTTGCCGACAAGATCATCCTGATGGCCTATGACGAGCACTGGGCCAGCGGCAACCCCGGCCCCATCGCCTCGAACGACTGGTTCGCCTCTAAGGTACGCAAGGCCATCGGCAACATGCCCGCCGACAAGGTGATCATCGCGCTGGGTTCCTATGCCTATGACTGGCACCCCGGCCCCGATGGCAAGAATGCCGCCGAGAGCCTGACCGTCGAAGAAGCGTGGCTGTCGGCCCATGATTCCGCCGCCACGCCCACCTATGACAAGGCCAGCGGCAACACCGGCTTCTCTTTCCTCGAAAATGGCCAGCGCCATGACGTGTGGATGATCGATGCCGCGGCCAGCTGGAACCAGATGCGCATCCTTTCGCAACTGGGCGTGGGCAATATCGCGCTCTGGCGCCTTGGCACCGAGGACCCCGGTTTCTGGCAAGCGCTGCAAAGCTGGCGCAGTGGGGGCAGGCAGAACCCTTTTCCGGATCTGAGCCACATCGCCCAGACCGCCAACGCCGACGTTGAGGGCGCGGGCGAAATCCTGCGCATCACCTCGACCCCGCGCGAGGGCGAGCGCAAGGTCAGCTTTGACCCAAAGACCGGTCTGGTTTCGGGCCAAACCTATGACAGCCTGCCTACGCCCTATAAGGTCCAGCGCACCGGCTATGCCGAAAAAAAGGTCGCGCTGACCTTTGACGATGGGCCGGATACGGTCTGGACGCCCAAGATTCTCTCGATCCTTGAGCAATACAAGGTTCCCGCCACCTTTTTCATCATCGGCGAAAACGGGGTATCGAACCGGGCGATCCTGCAACGGATGGTCGCCTCGGGGATGGAGATCGGCAACCACTCCTATACCCACCCCAACATGGCCAATTCCTCGGAAACCGGCATTCGGCTGGAGCTGAACGCGACGCAGCGGCTGGTCGAAGCCTATACGGGGCGTTCGATGCGTCTGTTTCGCGCGCCCTATTTCGGTGACGCCGAACCCACCACCGCCGACGAACTGGTACCCGCGCAGATCGCGCAGGAGCATGGCTATACGATCGTGGGCCTGCATGTGGACCCCGATGACTGGATGCGCCCCGGCGTGCAGCATATCGTCGATTCCACGCTAGCGCAGGTCAAGGAAGGGCACCCCGGCTATTCGGGCAACATCATCCTGCTGCACGATGGCGGCGGCGACCGTGAGCAGACCGTGACCGCGCTGCCCGGCATCATCGTCGCGCTGCGCCAGCAGGGGTACAAATTCGTCACCGTGGCCGAACTGGCAGGTCTGACCGCCGATCAGGTGATGCCGCCGGTCAAGGGCTATGACCTGCTGGCGGTGCGGGCCGACGTTTTCGCCTTTACCTCGATCGGCGTGATGATCGTGGTGCTCAACTGGTCGTTCTTCTTCGCCATCGCGCTGGGCGTGCTGCGCTCGGTCACGCTGGTGGCGCTGGCCATGCTGCCCGCCAAGCGCAAGGCGCCCACGCCCGATGCCACCTTCCGCCCCAAGGTCACGGTCATCATCCCGTGTTTCAACGAGGAGAAGGTGATCGAGACCAGCGTCAAACGCATTCTGGAATCGACCTATCCCTATCTCGACGTGATCGTGGTGGACGATGGATCGAAGGACCGGACCAGCGCGATCGTCACCGAGAAATTCGGCGACAATCCGCGCGTGCGGCTGATGACGCTGGTCAATGGCGGCAAGGCGAGCGCGCTGAACAAGGCGCTCAAAGAGGCCACCGGCGAGATCATCGTCGCGCTGGACGCCGACACGCAGTTTGAAAAAGAAACGATCCTGCGCCTTGTCCGCTGGTTCATCGATCCGAAAATCGGCGCGGTGGCGGGCAATGCCAAGGTGGGCAACCGGGTCAATCTGGTAACCCGCTGGCAGGCGGTGGAATATACCACGGCCCAGAATATCGAGCGCCGCGCGCTGACCCGCTTTGACGCGATCATGGTGGTGCCGGGCGCGGTGGGCGCATGGCGGCGCAGCGCGCTGGAAAGCGTGGGCGGCTATCCCGAGGATACGCTGGCCGAGGATCAGGATCTGACCATCGCCATCCAGCGCAAGAAGTGGAAGGTCGCCTATGACGAGGAGGCCGTGGCATGGACCGAGGCGCCCGAAAGCTTTGGCGCCCTGTCCAAGCAACGCTTCCGCTGGTCCTATGGCACGCTGCAATGCCTGTGGAAGCATCGCAAGATCATGCGCCGGGGCAAGCCGGGGGGCCTGGCCTTCATTGGCGTGCCGCAGGCATGGGTGTTCCAGATCCTCTTCGCCGTCATTTCGCCCACCATCGATCTGGCGCTGGTCGTCTCGATTCTGGGCACGATCACCCGCGTGATCCAGCATGGCTGGGCCCAGACTCAGACCGACGTGTTGCGCATGGGCGTTTATTGGGCGGCGTTTTCGTCCATTGACCTTGTGTGCGGCTGGATCGCCTATCGCATGGATGTGCGCGACCGCAAATTCCGCCCGTTCCTGCTGCTGGCCCAGCGCTTTGTCTATCGCCAGTTGATGTATTCGGTGGTGATCCGGGCTGTGGCCGCCGCCGTGCGCGGGGTCGGCACCGGCTGGGGCAAGCTGGAGCGGACGGGCCGCGTTTCGGCGCCGGAAGGCGGGGTTTAATCTAAACGGGCGGGTGGGCGCGTTCCACCCGCAACACCCGCATCCCCTTGGTCCGACTGGTCAGATGATACTGGCGACAGATCGCGCAGCGATAGGGGCGCAAGGTGACGGCGGCCTTCAAGGCTGCCGCCACCGCCTCCGCCTCATTGGCATAGCGGCGTTTACGCGCGCAGATACCGGGGCGGGTGCGCATGATCGCCCCGCCCTTTATGCTTCAGCCGCCGATCTTGGCTTCAAGCGCGGCCAGCTTTTCCTTGAGCACTTCGACTTCCTCGCGGGCCGTGGCGGCCATGGCCTTGACCGTGTCGAATTCCTCGCGGCTGACGAAATCGAGACCGCCGAATGCTTCGCGGAAACGTTCGCGGGCGGCATCGCGCGCCTCGCGCGTGGCCCCGGCAAAGGTCCCGGCGGCGCTGTTCATCAGCTTCACGAAATCGGCAAGGAAGGGGTTTTCGCTCTGCATGGCGCGGCTTTCGTCTTGTAATCCTGCGGCCCCCTGTCCGCATGACAAAGGGGTCCGATGGCCGCCTAGATGGCGCGCAAAGCCGCAAGGATCAAGGGCCGGACCAAAATTCTAGAGCTTGATATGTACCACAGCAGGCGCGTCCTGCCCATCGGCCTCAGGGTTAAGCACGAGGAACTGATAATTGAGCATGCTGGCAAACAGCACCCATGCCAGATAGGGCAGCATCAGCCCCGCCGCCACGGGCCGCACCCGCCAGAACAGCGCGATCACCCCCACCAGCGAAACCGCCATCGCAATGATGATCCACAGCGCCAGCGCGATCCGATGCAGCCCGAAAAACACCGGCGACCATACCAGATTGAGCACCAGATGCGCGGCAAACAGCGCAATCGCCGCCCCGCGCCCCGGCGCCGAACGCGCCGAAACCACAATCGCCAACGCCACGCCCATCAGGATATAAAGCGCGGTCCACACCAGCGGGAAGGCCAACGGCGGCGGATAGATCCCCGGTTTGACCAGCGCGGCAAACCACGGATTGCTCGGCCCCGACAGCGACACGCTGGCCGAAAGAAAGCCGAGCAGATTGATCCCCGGCACCAGCACCAGCATCCAGCGCGCCAGTCCCGCCCGCAATTGACCCGAGGAGGCAATTTCCGTCATCTTCGTTCAGAACCCCGTCTGATTGCCGCCGCGCCCTGCCGCGCCGCATTCCCTTCATAGCCCGGCCCGATGGCCTTCAGCCAGCCCTGCCTGCTCCTTTATGAGCCATTCGGGTGAAACGACTGGTTAACACGGCGCCACGATTCGTGCCGCATGAAAGTGTTCTGGCCGGGGCCAACCGCGCGCGCAATGGCGCATGGCGCACAGGTTCCGAAACGGAGCCAATCGCGTGAACAGGGTTAATCCGGCGCGCCTTGCGCCGATCCGCCCCCGCGCCATGCCGAAATCAGGAATTCGACATTGCCCTCCGGCCCGGTGATAGGGCTTTCGACAATGCCCTGCACCGCAAAGCCCAGCCCCTCGACCCAGCCGCGCACCTCTTCGCAAACGCGGGCGTGCAGCGCAGGATCACGCACCACACCGCCCTTGCCCACTTCGCCGCGCCCGACCTCGAACTGTGGCTTGATCAGCGCCACCAGGCGGCATTCGGGCGCCGCAAGCCGCAACGGCACCTCCAGCACCTTGGCCAGACCGATGAAGGAAGCGTCGCACACCACCCAGCCGCAGGGCGCATCGATCTCATTCTCGGTCAGGATCCGCGCCGAGGTCTGCTCCAGCACGGTGACGCGCGGGTCCTGCCGCAATTTCCACGAGAGTTGGTTGGTGCCGGAATCGACGGCAAACACCCGCACGGCCCCATGGGTCAGCAAAACGTCGGTAAAGCCGCCGGTCGAACTGCCGATATCCATCGCCGTGGCGCCCGCCGGGTCCAGCCCGAAATGCTCGATCGCATGGGCCAGCTTGATCCCCCCGCGCGATACCCACGGATGATCGCGGCCGCGCGTTTCAAGTGGCGCATCCTCGGCAATCTGCTGTCCCGGCTTCGCAATCTTCGTCTCGCCGCTGAACACCAATCCGGCCAGCACCAGCGCGCTGGCCCGGCTGCGGCTCTCGGCAAGGCCGCGGTCGACCAGAAGTTGATCAACGCGGGTTTTGGCGGGCTTTTTGGGCGCGGGAGCCTTGGCGCTATGGGCGGCAGCATCCGGTCGGTTTTTGGAACTGTTCATCGTCTCGGTTCTGTTTGGCGGCTTGTCTTGGACGCTCCCCCATTCCATAGGGAGGCGATGATGGCAATCGCGCGCGCCCCTTTCTTCGCCACAAGGCGCCCTATGGCTCTGATCGGGCTGTCTGCCTCGCTGGCCATGCTGCTGTCCAGTTGCGTGCCGACGCCGCCGGTCGCCGCGCCTGCGCCCGCGCCGCAGGCCAGACCGGCTCCGCGCCCCGCGCCCGCGCCGATGGCCACGCCCACCGACTGGCGCGACCTGCCGATCACGCCGGGCGCGTGGCGCTGGAGCCCGTCGGGCGGCGTCTCGCAGGCCGTTTATGGCGTGCAGGGCGCTGCGCCACAGATCATCATGGCCTGTCAGGGCGGTCAGGTGCGCCTGATTATTCCGGGCGCGGCCGGAGGCGTGATCCAGATCACCACCGCCACCCAGACCCGTCAGGCCAGCGCGCAGAGCGATGCCGCAGGGGCCGTGCTGCCCCTGCCCGCCGCAGACCGCCTGCTCGACGCCATCGCCTTTACGCGCGGCCGTTGGCAGGTCGAGGTTTCGGGTCATGCGCCGCTGTTGCTGCCCGCCGATGCCTCGGCCTCACGCGTGATCGAGGATTGCCGCGCGCCGCGTTGAAAAATCGGGTGATAAAATCCGCGCGACTCAGGCCCATGCCATCATCATTGGGGATAATTCCGCAAGACGCCGCCCGCCCCGCCCGGAGCGCGCTGCCCATGACGGCAATATGACGGATTTTCGCGGATTTCCCCAGACTCACCTGTCCGGGGAGCCAAGATTGTGACAGCAATTTTTTCCATTTCAAGACTTGTTGTGCAGCGCGAAATACACCACCTTTGATCCAAGGCGAGCGCGGTTGAACAGACCCTCGCCCCGTCGTCTGGACTGGGTATTGCGCCCCCCGGCGGCTCCCTATGGCTCAACAGCGCGAAAGGAGGTGATCCGATGTCTCATGGTTCAGCAGAGAGGTCGGCAATCCGTATCGCGAGGCATTATCGCTGAGTTTAACGATTAAGCGATAGAGGCTTCGTGAGCGGCACTTTTGCGGCCGCTGACCATGCGAAGGGCTGCGATGGCTTAGGCTGTCGTGGCCCTTCTCATTTTGGGCTGTTGCCCATTTCACGGTTGCGGTTTTGCGGGCGCTAACTGTCCTCCCGCCTCGCGCCACCCTTCCACGCCTTCGGCCAGCCAATAGACATCGCCCACGCCTTCACGCGCAAGGCGGCGGGCGGCATTCCACCCCATCCAGCAATCCACCCGGCAGAACAGCACCACCGGCCCGCCCGGATGACCCCGCCGCCATGCCGCAATCGCGCCGCGCAGACCCGCCCACAGCGCCGGATCGACACCGGGCCGCCCGACCTCCGGCCGCCAGACCGCGCCCGCAATCGTGTCATGCGGCTCGGTCTGCAGCCATTGCCCGGCGGCGCGGCCCAGCGGCAAGGCGTCGATAAACATGGCATCACGCCCCGGCCGCAATTCTTTGGCCGCCGCCAGCGCCAGTCGCGTTGCGGGGGCCGGATCGCGGTCCACCGGCGCGCGATAGGAAGAAGCGCGATAACCATCGGCGTCAAACAAAGCGGGTTGTATCGCCGCCAAAATCACGCCCGCCATCAGCCCCAACATGCCATCCTCCTTATCCCAAGGTAGCATATACCCGCCCGCGCAGGGGTGCATAGTCGCCCTTGGTATGATGCGCAAAGCAGCCCTCACGGTCTTGTCCTTACTCCTGCTGCCCGCCTGCGCGTGGGCGGCCTCCCCCCTGCCGAAAGACCCGCTGGGGTCGCCCATGTGGACCTATCATGCGGCTCGCCTGTTCAAGGGGGCGCCGGTGGTGTTCGACCCGCGCGTGCGGCTGCAAGTGCCGATGATCGCGGAAAATCAGCATCAGTTTCCTGTGACGGTGGACGCGCGCACCATTCCCGGCGCGTCGCGGATCATCATCTTTGCCGACCTCAACCCGCTGACGCAGGCGGTTGATTTCCGGCCCTTCCATGCAGCCCCCTTCCTCTCGCTGCGCATCAAGCTGGACCAGCGGACCCCGGTGCGCGCGGCGGTGATGGGGGCCGATGGGGCGTGGCATGTGTCGGGCGTGTGGGTCGATGCGGCGGGCGGAGGCTGCTCTGCGCCTCCGGTCAGCCGGGCCAAGGGCGACTGGGCGCTGCATCTGGGCGAAATGCGGGGGAGCGCGTGGAAGGAAGGCGATGATCTGCGTCTGCGCGTCTCGCTGCGCCATCCGATGGACACCGGGCTGGTGGAAAATATTCCTAGTTTTCATATCGAAACCATCCATCTGCGCGATGCCGCCGGGGTGGAACTGGCCAATATGACGGTCGAGGGATCGGTGAGCGAAGACCCGGCCTTCACTTTCCTGTTGCGTCCGACGCGCGAAGGCCCGGTCAAGGTGCAGGCCCGCGACAGCGAGGGGCGCGAGTATCAGGGCGTGATCGGCCTGCAGAGTCGCCCGCGTGGATAACGGCTTTACCCGCCGCGCGATGATCGGCGCCATGATGGCCGCGCCTTTGGCCGCGCGGGCGGCGGAGCGCTATATCCTGAAGCCCGAAAACTTGGCCCCCGGCGTCTGGGTGGTGCGCGGGGCGGATGAAGCGATTGCCTTTGCCAATGGCGGGGCGATTGCCAATTGCACAATATTGGCGGCAAAGGGCGGCGCGATCCTGTGCGATTGCGGGCCATCGCTGGCCTATGGACAGGCGCTGGCGGAATTGGCGCAAAAACTGACCGGGGGGCCGGTTTTGCGCGTGCTCATTACCCACCTTCACCCCGATCATGCGATGGGGGCCGCCGCCTTCGATCCCGCGATCATCGCCGCCCTGCCCGAGACGCGGCGCGAGCTGGAGCGCGATGCTCGGGGCTTTTCCGATGGCATGTATCGCCTGCTGGCCGATTGGATGACGGGCACGAATGTCGTGCTGCCGGGGATGGATGTGGCGCCGGGGCCTTTCGAGATCGGCGGGCGGGCGCTGGAGGCCATTGCGCTGTCGGGCCATTCGGGGGGCGATCTGGCGATCATGGACCGGGCTACGGCCACGCTGATCGCGGGCGATCTGGTGTTTCACAATCGCGCGCCCGCCACGCCCGATGCGGATCTTGTCGCATGGCGGCGCAGTCTGGACGTGCTGGACGGGCGGGAATTCGCGCGGCTGATCCCCGGCCACGGCCCGGTCGACGCCACCCATGGCGCGATTGCCCAGACGCGCGACTGGCTGACATGGCTGGAAGGCGCGCTGGCCGACGCAGTGGCGCGCGGGCTGGATATGGGCGAGGCGGGCGATATGCCCATCCCCGAGCGTTTCGCGGGCGTGGCGCTGGCGCGCTATGAGTTGCAGCGCTCGGTTTCGCATTTTTACGCAAGGCTTGAGGCCAGCGAATTGCCCCGCATCGACAATTGATGGGTTTCAGGCGGTTTTCCCGCGCCATCAACCGTGCTATCAGCCATGACACAAACGGGTCTTGTGATTTTTAATTTCAAGACCCTTGCCTTGCGCGTAATTTTCGTTCAAAGGCGGCCACATTCACCCCATGAGGAGTCGTGTATCATGGCGACCATCGCCGAGCCTGTCCTGTCCTTCACCCGCCTGCCCCACCCCGCCCCCGTGGCCGATGAGGTACGCGAAGGGATTCTGGCCGCGCCCGGTTTCGGCACGCAATTCACCGACCATATGGTGGTGATTGAATGGACCGAGGGCAAAGGCTGGCACGATGCCACCATCGGCCCGCGCGGCCCGATCCCGCTCGATCCGGCGGCCAGCGTGCTGCATTACGCACAGGAAATCTTTGAAGGCCTTAAGGCGTATAAGCACGCCGACGGCTCGATCGCGCTGTTCCGTCCCGAGGCCAATGCGCAGCGTTTCAACGCCAGCGCGACCCGCCTTGCCATGCCCGAATTGCCCGAGGACGTGTTTGTCGAGGCGGTGCGACAGTTGGTTCTGGCCGATCAGGCATGGATTCCGGGTCAGGAAGGCGCCTCTCTCTATCTGCGCCCCTTCATGATCGCCACCGAGCCTTTCCTCGGCGTGCGTTCGGCCAAGCAGTACAAGTTTATCGTGATCGCCAGTCCGGCCGGCAATTATTTCAAGAGCGGCGCGCCCGCCGTGTCGATCTGGGTTAGCGAATATACCCGCGCGGCCCCGGGCGGCACGGGCGCGGCCAAGTGCGGCGGAAATTATGCCGCCTCGCTGGTGCCCACCGCCGAAGCCTTTGCGCGCGGCCACGATCAGGTGCTGTTCCTTGACGCCGCCGAGCATAAGTGGGTTGAAGAACTGGGCGGCATGAACCTGTTCTTCGCCTTTGAGGACGGCAGCCTGCTGACCCCGCCGCTGTCGGGCACGATTCTGCCCGGCATCACGCGGGCGAGCCTGATCGAACTGGCGCGCGAGGAAGGGCTGACCATCCGCGAGGAACGCTATTCCATCGACCAGTGGCGCGAGGATGCTGCCAGCGGCAAGCTGCTGGAAACCTTCGCCTGCGGGACGGCGGCGGTGGTGACCCCGGTGGGCCGCGTGGCCTCGCCCGATGGCACCAGCTTTACCATCGGCAGCGGCGGCCCGGGCCAGACCACGGCCAAGCTGAAGGATCGACTTGTGGCCATTCAGCGCGGACAGATGCCCGACACGCATGGCTGGGTGATGAAAATCGCCTGAGGCCCCTGAGGTCAAAGTCAAATGAGAATGCGTCAAGCGGGGGCCTAACACGCCCCCGCTTTTCTTTTGCCCGGTCAAAACTTTCTTGTGACGCGCGCTTCTGGCGGATCGCGCGGGGCGTTCCTATCTTGCCCCAGCAATCAACACCCGCAATCAACCCCCGCAGGAGCCTGTCACGATGAGCGACACCTATATCCCGCCCAAGGTCTGGACCTGGGACAAGACCAACGGCGGCCAGTTCGCCAGCATCAACCGCCCCGTTTCCGGCGCCACGCATGAAAAAGTGCTGCCCGTGGGACAGCATGGGCTGCAGCTCTACTCGCTGGCCACACCCAATGGACAGAAGGTGACGATCCTGCTCGAGGAACTGCTGGCTGCGGGCCATACGGGCGCGGACTATGATGCGTGGTTCATCGATATTGGCGCGGGCGATCAGTTCGGCTCGGGCTTTGTCGAGATCAACCCCAATTCCAAAATCCCCGCCCTGCTCGACCGGACCGAGGCCAAGCCGGTTCGCGTGTTCGAATCGGGGGCGATCCTGATTTACCTTGCCGAGAAATTTGGCGCTTTCCTGCCCACCACCGGCGCGGCGCGCGCGGAGACCTTCAGCTGGCTCAACTGGCAGATGGGCAGTGCGCCCTTCATCGGCGGCGGCTTTGGCCATTTCTATTTCTATGCCCCCGAAAAGTTCGAATATCCCATCAACCGCTATGCGATGGAAACCAAGCGCCTGTTCGATGTGGCCGATAAACGTCTGGCGCAAAGCCGTTTTCTGGGCAGCGACGATTATTCGATCGCCGATATGGCAGCCTATCCCTGGCTGGGCAACCTGTGGCGCGGCGAAGCCTATGGCGATGCCAAGACCTTCCTCGGCCTTGAGGAATATGAAAACGTGGGTCGTTGGGTAACGGAAATCGACGCGCGCGAGGCGACCCAGCGCGGACGTCTGGTCAACAATCGCAAGGGCTTGCTGGAGCGCCATTCGGCCGAGGATTTCGCCACTCTTGTGAACGCCAGCGCCTGATCGCGGTATGAAAGCGGACAAAGAGGCAATTTGCGCAAAAAGTTCAAATTGCCTCTTTTCTTCGCCGCGCAATCCCGTTATGCGACGCCTCCCGGCCCAAGGCGGCCGGAGCGATGCTGGGGCGTAGCCAAGCGGTAAGGCAGCGGTTTTTGGTACCGCCATGCGGAGGTTCGAATCCTCCCGCCCCAGCCAGTCGAGTCCTCATGATTCGGCTTTTGCGCAATGCTTTACGGCAGAAACCTCAGAAAATTGGCTAGACAGGGCCAGACCTCGCCCGACTGGGCTGGACGCCCATTCTGCCATGATTTCTGCCATGATTTTATATGCGCCAAACGCCGATGGAATCGGACTTATGGCTCAAAAAATCACCTTCTCACCTGCCATGATTGACGCTCTTTGCGAGGGTAGCCTCGCAGATCCCCTCACGCCGGGGCTTGCAATCGAGGTTCTCAAGTCGGGCAAGAAGCGCTGGCGCTATCGACGACAGGTCGCGCGTCGGAAAGTCGTCGCCACGATCTTCGGCGGGCTCTTCCCCGCTCAGTCGATGGCGGAAGCCCGAGAATGGGCGCGGGAACTTAATCTCCAAGTTGAAGCCGGTATCGACCCTCGCGCCGTTCAGCGAGCTGAGAAGGCCCGAAACGAAATGACCGTGGCCAAGGCCCATGGGCTTTACATGGTCGCGGTTCACGAGGGGCGATCATCGCGCGCGAAACGGATCAACAAGCCTCGCACCATCAAGGATAAGATGGATGTGTACAATCACGACATCGCGCCCACCCTTGGCAACCGCAACATCTACGAGGTCACCGAAAGAGATCTCATCAATCTGGTGGAAGCCAAAGGCAAGACCGCCAAAGTCAGGGCCAACCGCCTGGCTGCCGAGCTGAAGGTCTTCTTCGGCTGGACAGCTTCCCTGCGCGGCCTTGAAGTCGGGCTGGAAGCGGATCCGTCGAAACGATTGGGCGATCTGCGCTTTCCTGAAAGAGCACGGACCCGCAAACTCAGCCATCTCGAACTCGAATGGTTCCTTCAGGCGCTGGTCGAGGAGGAGCGTGATTTCCAGCGAGGCCTGTTACTTTGCCTCCTGTCAGCCGCGCGCATTACCGAGGTGGCCAGAGCCAGAAGCGACGAGATCGTCAATGGCGTGTGGACCATTCCGGCAACGCGGGCCAAGAATTCGTTCGAGCACAGCATCGCCCTTGGCCCCTGGGGCCGTTCCCTGATGCAGACCAACCATGAATGGGTGTTTCAGGCCATCAAGATCGACGGGCCTCGCAACAATTCCGTCTGGTATAAGGCGCGGGACCGGGTGCTCGCTCGCATGGAAAAGCTGGCTGGACATCCCATCGAGCGTTTCACCCCGCATGATTTCCGCAGGACGGCTCGCTCCAATACGAAACGCCTCAAGGTCGATTTCGAGACCGCCGAGGCGATGCTCAACCATGTCAAGAAGGGCATGGAAAGGACCTATGACCTTTATGAAATGGAAGACGAAAAACGGCTCTGGTTCCTGAAATGGGAAGAGGAGGTAGCGGCTATCGCTGTGCGCGTGGGGGTCGCAGCAGCGCTTGGCGTACCGAGTGCTCAGGCTCCAGTCGGTTATTCCTTTTCTGTCCGCGTGGCAAACCCGTCAACTGCCCGGCAACCTTCTGGCTGCGGCACGGTTAAGATGCAGGAAGTTGGAAAACTTCCCCAAGCCAATGCAAAAATCACTTTCACGCGGGTAATCGGATAGCAAGCGAAGATGACTGGCACGCGGGATAGTGGCACTTACCCGCGTGCCCATTCTGGGATTTACAGTCAGCGCAGGCTCATCGCTTGCTTTGCCTTCCTCAACAGCGCCCGTCAGACGCAGCAGGCTTCTCGCGACCCTGCTTGTCGATCAGATCTGCCGATTGTTCCTGGGCCCTATTAGGTCCTGGGTTGGCTGACCATCTATCAACCTTGCCGTCACCCAAGCAAGCTACCAAAGTGATCGTGAATCCAGCCATCGTTCGACATCCACGCGGCGAAACCGTGGACAGGTGTGGAATTTGCTCAGGCCACTGCCAAGGTCATATTCCCTCGGGAAACCGGGTAAGCGGCGTTTGCGGAGACGGTCGATCTGACGGCGTGATAGCCTTGCCAAAAGGGCAAATTCATCCGCCGTGATGAATTCCGTCCCAGACACTACGTTAGGGACAAAATCTCCGATCGCGGTGCTGGGGCGAATTTTCACGACCCGCGACCTTGTTTGGTAAGCTCGCAATCACTCTTGATCAAAGCTGCGAGCATGGCTGTAGTGAGTTTGCTTGCCTGTTCCGTCTGGCCGTAAGGTTCGGCATAGGCGGCAACGCAATGCTGTAACCGCATGCCATGATCGGGCATGCCTCCCATCGCCAACTTCACCGAATTGTGATCGTGCGGTTTGCTTAGCTTTAGCCCCACTATGGTTGCCGAATGAAAGCTGACAGTATCAGAGTCGCTAAAAGCGCAGCGCGTCAAAGCACTGTGCGAAGCCGGATCAGAGCGGAAATAGGCTTTAAACACGCGTTGGGTCTCCGTTTTCGGAAACCTCCGCCATCGTCATGAAGCAACAAAATAATACGCCCGCAGCAACGGGATGGCAAGGACGAACAGGGCGCGATTACGCAGTCGCTTGTGCTCGTCGAGGTAGAACCGGATGGCCCAAATGTAGCTTCGCTGAACTACGTTTCGCGCGGTCTTAGTGGGCGTTTCGACCCCACATTCTGCCCAGCGTGACCCAAAGGCTTTCTGGGGCCGCCGTTCATGCACGGCGGGGTCAACAAGATCGGAATGTCCCGTTGCGGCTCTCCTGCGGCCGTGATGGCCGGTTGGCAGGATACGCCTCTTGAGAATTCCGCGCTCCATGTTATAACCGTCGTATGAACGCCAGCCTCAAGATCACCAAGATCGGCAACTCTGCCGGTGTCGTGTTGCCAAAGGAATTGCTCGCCAAGCTGCGCGCTGGGGTGGGTGACACGCTGTATGTGTCCGAAACGCCTGATGGCATCCGGATCACGGCGACAGACCCCTCCTTCGAGGCCAAGATGGCGCTGGCTGAACAGATCATGCGCGAGGACAGAGATATTCTGCGCGTGCTGGCCAAGTAACATGGCGCAGACTGCTGAACCGGTCTGGATCGAGGCTGAACTTGCGCTTGCTATCCACGACCGCCAACTGGCCGAGCATGGTGGGCCAATCGGCGTACGCGATGCATCTGCCATGGAATCAGCTTTGGGCCGTCCACGCAACCAATGGGCCTATGGTGAGGCCGATCTTTGCGCTCTGGCTGCGGCCTATGCCTATGGCGTGGCGCGCAATCACCCCTTCGTCGACGGCAACAAGCGCACCGCATGGGTGCTGGCGCGTTTGTTTCTGGCACTGAACAATGCACGGATCAGCTTCGCGCCGGAGGAGGCCGTCCACATGGTTCTGGCACTGGCCGGCGGCGCGCTGGCCGAAGCAGAGGTGGCGGAGTGGTTCAGAGCAAGGTTGGCCTGAGCCGTCCAGTCCTTATGCCCCGGCATTCATCACCTCCCACAGAGCCCTATCGGGGGATATCGGCCCCTTGCGGAGCGGCCCACAAGGCGTTTCCGCCAGCCTTTGGGACAAGACCACCAGATCCTCGCCGAACCGTGGCCGCCAACAATCGGCCAAAAAGCTGAATTCGTTGAGCATCCCCACCACGCTGCGATTCGCGGTCTTGGCATAAGCCACCTCGGCCATGCACCAGATTTCCTGCGCGATGGTATCGGCGCCTACTCCATGCGCCTTCAAAACCAGCGCCAGTTGCGTGGGGAAACGCCGCGCCAGCGTCGCTGCCGGAGCCAGCGGCATCAGTACCGGCAGCAGCGTGTTTTCGGACACCAGCAAGGCCGCCTGCGGCTTCCAGAAAAGGACCGTCGCATACCAATTGCCCAGCAGTGTGTCGCTGGGCTCAGGCGGCGCAAGATCAGCTTTGATCCGATCACGCAGCTTTTGCGTACAATGCAGAGTGAACATTGCTGAAAGAGCTAGAGGGATTCGCTTAGCATTTCCAGCCGCGCGATGCTGCCATCAATCGCCTTGGAGCATGGCTGCAAGCATGGCCTGCCAAACGCTCCGACAATCGGCCCTGTTCTCTCCTTTGTGCAGCATGGCTGCGCTCGGCTCCATGACCGCCAAAAATGCCGCACGGGCATTGTCGCGATACATGCGGCGCATCGGCTCAGCGTCGGAGTCGCTCCAATCCCAATCCGGCTTAACTGTGGCATACATCGCGCGGGCAGCACGTTCGAGGGGAAGCAAATCAGTCTCAGGCATGCAGGGTGTGTATAGCGAACGCGCCCCATGGTGAAGCCCGCCTTCAAGGGCGACGTTCAAGGCCCCAGACTGGGGCATCGAAACCGCCCGTTCGTTCATGCCAGAAATGCCCAGAGCCAATGATCTTGGGCTACCGCCAATATCGAGCAACGGGCGTGATTTTCCGCACTGCCTGCGCGAGCCCCTGTGCGCATTGGGGCCCGATGCAGGCGATGCGCCATTGTCGACCTTGAGGCCAATTCACGCCGTGCTGGCAATGAACCGAATGGCACACGCATGGATGGACACCCGGCTATGGCGCCGTTAGGCAAAGCGTTTTCATGGAGGAGGAGCACTTATGACCATCACCGAACTGTCCGAGAAGCTTGCCGCTGAGCATGGTTTGACCAAGGCCGATGCGCGCAAAATCATCGACAGCATTCTGGCTGCCGTGACCGAGGCAGCAGTCCAAGGCGATGAGATCGCGCTCAATGGGTTTGGCAAATTCAAGGTCAAGGCGACCCCGGCACGCGAGGGCCGCAATCCCTCGACCGGCGACACCATCCAGATCGCAGCGGCAAGGAAGCTGGGCTTCACGCCCGCCAAGGCCGTAAAGGACGCCTTGAACGTCTGAGAGGGCAAAGGTTTCGAGCGTGGCAAAGCCCCGCGCGGATGATCCGCGCGGGGCCCCCGAGATCATGGGGCGTCTTTAGTCGCCAGGATTCCAGATGATGGCATAGGCGTCATCGTCCTCCTGGCCCGCGGCCCGGCCAAGATTGGCATAGAGCGTACGGCGGCCCAGTTCGGGCGCCGACATGGCGAGGCGTACATATTCGCGCTGCGACACCTCGCCGGTGCGGATCCACCCGCCGCCCAACTCCACACCGCCAGCCAGAATACGGTAATCGGGCTGTTCGCCGGTCTTGCCGCGATTGGGGATGATGGTGATCTCGGAGCTGACCGAGAGGGTGCGGATCTGGCCCTTGAAGCTGCCATCCTCGAGGCGCTGTACATATCCGATTGCAGGCATTGCTTGTCTCCTTGGTTTGGTCGCCCGAACCGCTTCCGGGCGATGGGCGTGCCAAAGGGATGGCTGCAACGGGGCCGTGAACCGTCAGGCCGCAGCGACAGCGAAGGACCGGAGCGGCGCGCTGATGTGGAGGCAAAGCCGGGCGCGAGGAGCCTGCAGGGCATGCCCGAAGGCGGGGAGATCAGTGCGCCGCGATGGTTTTGCGGTCCCGTGGCCATCCCAGGTCACAGCCCCGCTCCGAAGCGGTGGGGACCAGGCCGGAGATATCCCAACCGAAGATGGGGCGCAGGGCCGCATATGGCAGCGAGGCCGAGCGCTGCCTCATCATGTGCGCCATGTCGATCTCACAGCTGCGACGGCGAATATGTAGCAGATCTGACGTCCTTCAAGCACAAAGGCATATTCTGGCTGATCCAACCCGCGCTTGCGCATGACCTTCCGCTATCGCTCCAAATAGAACTCGACCGGGATGGTGAGTTCGATTTCTTCGGGCAGATCTTTGGGAATGGGAGGTAGAGGCTGAGCGCGTTGGAGCGTGTCGAGAGCGGCCTGATCCAGTGTTGTAAAGCCAGAACCGCGCAGGATCGATGCGGTGAGGACAGTACCTGCCCGGTTCATCCGAAAACGAAGCTGTACCATACCCTGCTGGCGCGCGGCGCGAGCGCGAGGCGGGAAGCTACGGTAGCGTTCGAGATGGGCCAGCAACCGTGCTTCCCAATTCGCTTTGACCTCGCTGGAAAGCCTAGCCGCAACAGGTGCCGCAAGGGTCTTAGGGGCTGTCGTTTCGGGAACAGTTGGGGCAGGATCAGCTATCTCCTTCACCGTCTCGCCTATGGGCGCAGGCACGAATAGCTGCACTGATGGCGGCGGAAATACCATGGTCGGTTCTTGCATGGGCTGGTCTTCTGATCGTTCAACCTGCTTGGGCCCCGTGGCCACCTCACGTTGCGGCTCCTGGGGCGCGGCAAGCGGCTCCATTTCCACAACCAGCGGGGCAGAGGGCGAGACCGCCATCGGACGCACAGCCCGCCATGTAAAAAGCGCGCTTCCCAAGACCAGCGCAAAGACCATCATGGTCCCAACAATGCCAAAAAGCCGGGTCCGCCAGTCCATCTGCTGATCGCAATAGCGGCTGCGGTAGGGAATGGTTCGGTCGGCCAGAGGCGAAGCACTCCTCTCGCTTTGAGCGACGGGTTGGTCCAATCGATGGGAAACGACGACGATTTCGCCAGCGATATACTCCGACACCTTGTACAGATTATGCTTCATTCCTCGCCTCCGGTGCAGGTCGGCGAATGATCCACAAGGCAGCCGCCAGCAGCCCCGCCGCCGTGGCCAAGGCCAAGCCCAAGTTTGGCCGCACGTGCAGCCAGAACAGGACATAGCCGACCGTCATGCCGACACAGGCCAGAACCTTGGCTTGGCGCGGAACGGCGCCCGTCGCCCGCCAGGCCCGAAGGCCGGGGCCAAAGCGGGGATGATCGAGAAGCCATGCCTCTAGCCGGGGCGAAGATCGCGCAAAGCAAGGCAATGCCAGCAACATAAAGTCCGTGGTAGGGAGAAGCGGCACAAAAATGCCGACAAACCCCACCGCCACCAGCAAAAGACCTAGCGCCAGCCAGCCGGATCGGGCGACACGCCCTCGCCGCAGCAAGGCATCGGCGGCGGGCCCTGCCCCGCTTTCGGCTCCAGAGTCAGCCGATGCGGGCATCGACAAGCACCTGTACCCGCATGAAGGCTGCCTTCGCCCCCGCCGCCGCGCGCGTTTCTTCCTCGGCGGTCAATTCCACCGCATCGAGAGCAGCGGTGAACGCTCGCCAATGCGCCGCAGGCCCAGCCGCAGCAGGAGCGAGATGCCGCGCGCCATGCTCGTCGGAAAGCCCGATCCGCGCCGCTTCCTTGCGGAGCAATGCAGCGCCCATATTCGAGCCTTCCGCCACATAGAGCCAGCCCAGCGCGGCAGGAATATCGACAATCCCGCCCAGCGGGAATGCAAGCGGCGCCTCGTCCTCGGGAAGAGGGAAGCCGAGGTCGGTGAGATCAGCCGCGATCAATGGCAAACGCCGACGTTCCGTCAGCCCCGGCAGAAGAGCCTGTAATCTCTCGTCGTCGTAAAGGACATCGATATCGCGGTGGAAAAGATACTG
Source organism: Novosphingobium sp. SG707 (assembly GCF_012275515.1). GTDB lineage: Bacteria > Pseudomonadota > Alphaproteobacteria > Sphingomonadales > Sphingomonadaceae > Novosphingobium. Next base: position 10,204 of record NZ_JAAZQL010000006.1, on the reverse strand, counting down.
CACCATCACAAACCGGCCATAGGCTTCGACACTGGCGAAGGAGGCGGCGGACATGATCGACCTGTCCAGCCGGTCATGGGTTTCATGGGTTGATGCTTTCAAACGTTTCGCGCGTGAAGGCTCAAGAATAGCCGTTGTCATAACTTCTCCTGTTTTAGTGAAGGGAGTGGGCATGGCCGATGCGATTAAAAGGCATAGTCCATCCTCACGGCGACGCTGGTTTTGCGATAAGAATAGAGCCAATCGATATTGCTGCTGATGCGGCTGTGCTGGACAAGAAGGCTAGGCGTAAGGCTGGCGAAGCGCAGGGCTGGGAACCTTAGATTGGCGACAAAATTCTGTTCGTGATCGCGGCGTTTGGCCTCAAGCAACTCGCTGAAAGCGCGATAATCGCGCCGCCGAAATGAAGCGAAGGCGAGCAGACTGACCGCTTGCCCGAACTGCTTGCTCAACCCCAGCCGCAAACCATATTGGCGATAGGCATTGATCGGATTTTCGGTTTCCTTGGCGGCGAAATCGGGGCCTGCAAACAATGTCCAGCCATGCGGCATCCCCTTCCAGCCGGTCAGCAGAACTTCACTGAGCGCGCCGTCAAAATTACGATAGGATGGCAGGCGATAGTTGAACCAACGGCGGCTGGTTTCGATCCGGATAGCGGAAGTCGCAGATGGGTTGACCATCGCCTCCGCACGCAGGCCAAAGGCGTCATAGAGAATATCCGGCCCCAGCGAACCCATATCGAAGCTTGGCGAGAGCGTGAGACTTGCCCGTGCGGTGCGGTGATCATAGCCGAGTTGCGTTGTTAGCGCCGTCTGGCTGTAGCGCCCATGATCGGGATAAATATCGCCATAGAACAGCGCGCGCCCAGTGATGCCGCCATGCCCGCGCAGGGGAATACGGCGGCTGACGCTGCTCTCAAAATTGATGCCCTTTGCTTGCAGCGGATCAGGTACTTTGCGGTCGATGAGACAAATGCCATCCTCCGCTGCCAAAAGGCAGGTATAGCTGCCTGACGACTGGTTGATGTTGCTGCTGTAGCCCGGGCCGATGGCGACCGAACCCTGCCAGCCCATTCGCCGACCAAGCGCTTGCTTGAAACTGTCGATGGTCCGGCGCACGCCCGCGGCCTTGGCCCCTTCCCCGGCGAGCGCGGCATGCGCGGCTTCGAACATGCGCCGCGCTTCGCGATCCTTGTGGTTCTCAAACAATACCCGCGCCAGTTCGAGTTGGCCCGGCACAAAATCAGGCTGAACACCAAGCAGCATCCGGTACTGATGCTCGGCCTCGCCCAGCTTGCCAGCGGCCCGCGCCAGCGCCCCTCGCGCATAAGCGACCAGCATCGGGTCACGCTGATCAAATGCCAGATAGGCCCTGAGGAAGCGCCGCACATCAGCCCATTGCCTGCGCGCAACGGCGATATAAAGCGCCTCACCGATCTCGCCGGGAGTGTTAGCGACCGCATAGGCCTTACCGTCGATCTCTATGCTCGACGGGGCGCCGCCCATATCTTCGGCGTCTTTCAGCAATTGCCGCTCGCTCTCCGCGCCCTGCCGATCCCGCTCCTGGTCCAGGCGAAGCCTTGTATCCGCGCTGCCCGATGTCTGCGCATGAGCGGTGCTTGCCAAGGTGCAAGCGATGGCAAGTCTCAGGGCGAGGCGAGGCTGAAGGCGGGCGCAGGCGATGGTCACAAAATAGCAAACCCTGAAAGAAGGCCGGGAAACAGAGGCCCCTGATGGAGCCCCTGTCCCGTTGCGAAAGGCGTCAGTTTTTCGTACCACCGAACGCCGTGTCATATTGCTTGCTCGAGAAGGTCACGATCCCCGCCAGCGCTGCGGCATTGCTGCCATAGAAGCGCCCGCTGACATTGCCGCCCGAGGCCACCGTCGAGCCGGACAGTGTGGCGCTGGCACCATCGCCGATGATGTTGACACCATCGATGTCGGCCGTGCCGATATTGACGGTGTAGCCCGAACCGGAATTGGCCATGCTGCCGGTCAGCGTGGCAGCGCCGAAGTTGGCCGTGAACGTTCCGGTCAGCAGGCCCTTGTTGGCATAGTCGCTGATGCCTTTGACCGAATAGGTCGCCGTCCCGCTCGTGGGCACGGTCGTCGTGCCGCCATCATCGCCCACATAATAGACGGTGTGATCACCCGCCGACACGCTCGATGTCTGCGACCATTCGCCGAAATAGAGATTGGCGGTTCCAACCTTGGCGAAATGGAAGACACCGAGGTTGCTGTGGTCGGTGGGAGCGCTGGTGCCCGAATTGATCGTGCTGACACTGTTGCTGTCAGTGCCGACCGAGGATTGCAGCCCCTGGAAGTCAACGAGATTGGTGAGCCCCGTTGCCGGCACCGCAATGCCGGGGCGGCCCGATACATGGGGGCCGCCGTTGATCGTGCTGGTCCCGACCACAACCTTGGCCGTATCGCTGGATTCGCCCGCGATGCTGGCATGGGCAGCTCCGGCGAATGCCGTTGAAGCCGCAAGTGCGATGGCAATCCTATTGAAGTTAGAGAGTTTCATGGTAATTCTCCTATGTTCGAGTTGCCTGCGAGCAGGCGCTTGCACTCAGGGTTCGCCACCAAAGCCACGTCTTCATCAGGGATCAGGCGGTGGTGGCGGCCCTGAATTTCCATGATCAGAACCGACCAGTGAGACTGAGACGCACGGATCGCCCCGGAGCGGGATTGAGGGCGCGGGTCAGCGGGTCGGCGTAATATTTGTCGGTGAGATTGGTGCCGACTAGTTCGGCGGAAAACCGCTCGTTCAGCCGGAACTTCGCATAGGCATCGAACGTCAACGTCTCGCCCCAGGCATAGGGAACGTTCAGCGCATAACCGCTGATGGGATCCGTTCCCCCCAGCAGTTCGGCGAGCAGCTCATTGTCATAGGCACTATACCATGTCAGCCGCCCACCCACTTCGAGCCGCCGTTCAAGAAAGCGACCACCGATGGTCAGATTGACCGTGTCTTCAGGCGTGGCCTGAGTGAGGAGATAGCCGCCGAAGAAGCCATATTTGACGCAATCGGGCACTCGGCCGCTGCCGTTGTCCATGGTCACGGCTGTGCTTTCATCGCACACTTTGTTGGTCAACATATGGCCCGCGCCGATCTCGGCGTAAAAGCGACCGCTGTCGAAACGGGCCTGCATCTCCAGCCCCGAAATCACCTGCTTGTCGATATTGCTGAATTGCAAGTTCGTGGTTCGCTCGATGACATTGCGGGTCGTGTTGCGATACCAGGTGAGCTTCATATCCGCGCTCTGTCCCGTGCCTCGAAGACCAAGCAGATTGCGCAGATCCTGAATATAGGCCGCCTCCCACGAATAGACGTGCTCGGGCTTTAACTCTTCCAATGGGTTGAAGGAGGCCGAGAAGCCGACTGTGCTCTCGAACATGCTGGGGAAGCGATAAGCCTGCGTATAGCGCAGATAGATGCGGCTGCTGCCGCTCAGATAGGCGGTTGCCGACAGCATCGGCGCCCAGCCATGCCCGGATTTGCGATCCGCGCTGGTCGGCGTAAACGCCTGCTGGTTGGCAACGAGGTTGCAACTGCCAAGATAGTTGGACAGGCTCGAGAGCGAACCGTTGATGCAGACATTGTCCGCGCGGCGGAAGTTGCCATCAGCGTCCGGCTCCCACACGGCGCTATTGTTCATCGTGAAGGAAAAGGGGGCCGCGACATAGGCGGCCAGCCTTCGCTGGATGATGCTTTCGCTGGTGTAGCGTGACCGCAGATAGGCTTCATAGGCGGTCGCGCCAAATTCTTCCGTTTGGTAGGACGCAGTATAGCTGGTGATCGCATAAGCGGTGAACTGGCTGGCATTGCCCGCCGCGATCTGATCCCGCATGAAATCGTCGATGGCCCAATAGCCGGAATAGGTGAGACCGGCATTGAACTTGAGGAAACTGGTGGGTCGCCACTCGCTCTTGAGGTTGATCCGATATTCCTCGCGCCGCCCTGCGCGCGGATATTGGCGCCAGCCGTCATAGACGCCGTTCCACTGATCCATCGAGCGCAGCTTTTCATGCTGCCAGTTTGCTTCGAGAAGCAGGTCGAGCCGCGAGGTCAGTTTCATTTGATTGCTGGCGGAAAAACCGATCCGGTTGTTCTGCGAATTGGCAATCGCGGTGTTGCGCAGAATGGGATCGTCATAAGAAGCGTAGTTCGGAAAACCGCCCGCGCTGTAGGTGTGGCTGGCCGTGCGGGTCATCCAGAGATTGGCCTTCAGATCAATCCAACGGCTTTTGGGCTGCCACTTGTACTCGGCGTTGTAGGCCTGTGCATGGACGCGGCTTAGCGGCCACTGGATCGCTCCGAAATTCTCGGCGGAAAGGATGCGCGAAGGCATGATCTCGCCATATTCCGATACGCTGTCACGGAAACCGAACTGGAGATACTGATCATCGGCAATGCGCCATGTGCCCTTGAACAGCCAGGACTCGGTTTGCGAGGAGGTATTGGGCACTTCGTTGCCGGGCTCATAGCTGAGCGCCATGCGCTGGATGTAGGTCGTCGCCGATTGCTCCAGATTGCCCTGTGAATAATAGCCCGCCCCATTCTTGCCCGAGAAATAGTTGCCGCGCTGGCGGTAAGCGTAGGCCCCAAACAGGTCGATATCGCCAATACGGCCAGCGACAGCGAGGCGCGCGGCCCTGTCTCCCATCGAGAGAAAGTTATTGTTGGCGGATGTGTGCAGGGTCACGCGCAGCGACGGGTCGGCATAGGGCGAGGTCGGATAGCCCGGTGTCCCTGGAGAACCCGGAAAACCTTCAACCGTGCGGTAATCCTGTCCGGTCAGCAAAGTTGGCAAGCGCGGCGAGGTGGAATTGTTGCCACCCTCCAGCTTCAACTCGATCCCGAAATTGCGGCCCCGCTGCAAAATGTCGTCCGCATCAAGCGTGTTGATAACCACCGCGCCGCCGCTTGAACCGCTGATGCCCCGTGTCGAAACCGGCCCCTTGAGCACTTGGACGCCAGCGATCAGGCTTGGGTCGATATAGCTGCGGTTGCTTGCGCCATTATAGCCGCGCCAGACGGTCAGCGCCTGCTCTGTGCCATCAATGATGACGGGAACGCGGCCCGGCCCTTGGGTGCCGCGAATGCTGGGATCGATGGCGCCGCTGTTGCGGGCATCGCCGCTAAAGACATTGACCATGCCTTTGAGCACATCCGATGGGGTCACCCCCTTGTATCGCTCGACCTCGTCCTTGCCCATATAAGTGGACGAGAGATCCTGATCATAGATGGCATCCTTCTGCCGCTGGTCGCGCTCGGCGCCGGTTTCACGGTTTGCGATGGCGCTGCCTTCTACACGCAGGGAATCCAGCATGATCGTATCTGCGCCGGATTGGCTGGCGGAGGCGGCCGACACAGGGCGGAGCGACACGATATTGCCTTCGATCCGCGCCGCCAGACCCGTGGAAGCCAGCAACCGGGTCAGCGCCTGCGAAGCTGTCATCGCGCCGTTTACGCCCTGAGAAGAAAGGCCCCTGACCTGATCGGCATCCATGCTGACTTGCAGGCCCGATTGCCGACTGAAATCGGCCAGCGCGTCCGCCACCGATTGCGGCGCGATATGAAACGAGCCCATTTCTTCAGCGGCGACCGCTTGCGCCTGCGCGGCCATCGGCGCGATCAACCCAGCGGCGGCGGCCGAACCAAGCAGTATTCCAGCCCAAAAACGACGCTTACCAAACCCCCTGACAACAGCCCCCGAATGCACCTGACCTATTCCTTTCATCGAAGCCGAACGCTTGCCTTAGTTCGCTAATGCGAATCAGTTGCATAACTTCAACGTTCAAACGCCGATGAATTCCGGAAAAAAATACGAGAGAAGGAAATTCTGATCGCGCGCCTATTGGACCGTCACGATCCGCAGCCATGGCGAGACACGAGAAACCGTGATCTGATGCGCGCGCGCCAGAGCCTCCAGCGCCAAATCGGGATCGCGCAGATCGTACACCCCGCTCACATGGCGACTTGTCAGGCCCGGCCCTCTGGCGCTGATATAGCCCCTGTACCACGGACGAATGCGGTCAATCACATCGCCAACCGGCCTGGCATCGATGATCGCCACTCCTTCACGCCAACTGGCCACGCGGTCGGGACGGATCGTGCCGCGCGTGACAGCATCGCCATCGACCAACGCCGACTCTCCAGCCAAGAGATCAGCGCGGGCAGAATGCGCGCCCTTCGCTGCCACCACGACATGGCCGCGCTGAACGGCAACCTCTGCCCCGCTATCGGTCTTTCTCACCGAAAAGGCAGTGCCAAGAACGGTAACAGTGTCCTCGCCCGCGATAACCTTGAACGGGCGCGCCTTATCATGGGCGACATCGAACCAGGCCTCGCCTTGCAGCAGGCTCAGGCGCCGCCCTCCCGCATCATTGTTGAAGGCAATGGCCGTGCCGGGTGCCAATTGAGCGATGCTCCCATCTTGAAGCTTTACCTGCCGTAGCTCTCCGATCCCGGTGATGGCATCGGCACGAAGCATGACTGCACCATAAGGCACTGCGATCCAAGCGATGCAGACCGCCGCCGCAAGCGAGGCGAATGCTCGGGCGGGCGCGAACCAGCCGCGTCTGGCTGATGAGGTGGGCAGGAAGGGCTTGCCCCAAGGCAGAGGGCCAGCCGCCGCGATCAGGTCGGATACCCTCGCAGTTTCCTCCCAAGCGGCTTGATGCGCATGGCTAGTGGCAACCCAATCGAGAAATTGCGCGCGAAGCACATCATTTTCCGGGGCATCCTCAAGCCGCACCAGCCATGCGCTGGCCTGACGGCTGAGATCGCCCGAGATCCCGCTCTCGTCCGCCCCGGTCTTCATCTCCACTTCCACATGCCTTGATGCATTGCCTCGCTGATGAATGCTTTTCATACATTGGACGAATGGAGAGCCCGGCATTCCGGAAAATTCCACAGTATGTCAATCACGGCGCCGAAGGGTCTTTTTGCAGAGTTCAACTCCGTCCATCACCAGTTCCTGCGCCAAGCTTTTCGAGATGCCGAGTTCAGCGGCAATTTCCACCAGCTTTCTGCCCTCGAAGCGGTGCATTTCGAAGGCCCGCCGGGTGCGAACTGGCAGTTGCGCCAAGGCCTTGTGGATCATCGCCAGTTCGCCTCTGGCTTCGAGGTAAGCCTGTTGCGAGGGCGCATCGCTTGGCACGGCTGCCGTCGCGGCGGATGCTTCCGATTCGAATAGTTGATTTTCGCGTGCTCGGCGCCGGTGCATATCCAAAGCAAGGTTGCGGACGATGCGGAAAAGATAGCCCGTGGGTTCGTCAAGCTGGCGCGCGCTGGTTGCCGCACAAAATCTGAGCCAGGCTTCCTGCACCACATCTTCGGCCTCTGCGGCATCGCCTGTAAACCTTGCGGCATAGCGCAGCAGTTCGACCCGGGCGGCGACAAAAACCTGAAGGGCATCCATCCTCGACACCCGCTCCGACTCCCCTTGGTGATGCATGACAACCGGCGGGATGAGTAGCACCTCAGCTATTGCGAACCAATCGCAAAATGCCCAGATGGGCATATAACGCAGCGGCGCGCGGGGTAGTCGTTCTCGCCGATCAGCGCCGCATTTGCTGCGCCCGATGATCCGATGACGGACAGACCCGGCTTTCCTCCCATCGAGATAGTCGGTGTAGAGCGGCAAAGACATGGCATTGGCCGGGCATCGTTCAGGCGTGCGGTCAGCATGTTGCTCAACGTCTGAGCAATAACGAGGGGATTGACGGTGGCCGTCATCCCCCATGGCGCGTCTTCCCGGGAGGTCCGCGCGTTTTAAGGCATCAGATGTCCAAAGTCACCTCGACCTCATCGCCCTCGCTCACCCCGGCACTTTTGCGCACGGCGGACTTGAGCGGCAGAACCCATCCGCCGGACTCGCGATGCGGAAAGATCGAGGTGCGCCATGTGGTGATGCCGATCTTGGCGCGAACCGGAAGCGAACCGAAACCCGCCGTCAGCCCAAGCGAAGCCAGTTTGATCTCGATGGCGACCTCGCCTTTGATGGTCACAAAAAACCAGCGCACCGGTTTCTCGGCGTTTCTGGCCTGCCAGACCCAGACCTTGCCGGTGAAGGTGAATGCTTCTCGCTCGCTCATGCCGGGACCATGCCCTGCCTGACGCGTCGCGCCAAGAGAGCGAGGGGTTCGAGAATGTTTGTTCTTTCAAAAAGGCGCGGCCCGTTCTCGAAGGGAACGGGCCGCGCCGGGGGCTCGACAATCAGAAGAAGCCCGCCTTTGCCCCTACCTGCAGGCGCTAAAAAACGCTCCGCGCGGAACCGAAGGGCGTGCGCGGAGCGCCGATTGCAGAACAGCCAAGAGCCGAAAGGATGGTGCCGGGCAGGCACCATCCCTGATGGATCAGGCTGCCAGCGGCGCGCCCTTGCCATCGGCATCGCCATCATGATCGACGCCATGATCGACGGGGTCGTCCATGCCGGTTTCCGCGCGATCCTCATCGTCCGACAGTTCGCCGTTTGACAGGGCTTGCGCCATCAGCTCGGCTTTGATGACCGTGCCCACGCCGCCCCGTGTAGTATAGGCCGAGGGCGGAAATGTCATCCAGCGCGGCACCCAGCCCTCGCGCTTCTCGCGGCCCTCCGCGCCATTGAGGTGGTTGCGGATGATGGTCTTGAGCACCTTGGTTTTCTCACCGCATTGGCGTTGGCGACGGGCTCGCCCGCCACCTCGCTCAGCATGGCGGTGAGCACCTCGCGGTCGCGCAGCACCTCGAAAAAGGCGTCATCCGCCTGCCAATAAGGCGCCATGTCCATACCGATCTGCTACCCTCCCCTCGCCGGCGCCCATTTCATCGCGCTGGCTGGCATCTGGCTTGTCGGCCTCCTTGCCGCTTTGATAGTCGGCATAGCGCGCCAGCAACCAGTCGGCGGCCTTGCTCGCCTGACTGGCGGCGCGAAAGATCGCGCGATTGTCCTCGCGCAAGACCTCGAGCCATGAGCCGAGATAATCGGCATGGCGCACGGTTGGCACAATGCCCAAAGCGGCGCAGAGGAAAGCCGAACCCATTTCCGCGATCAGTTCCTCGCGGGCGTAATCCTTGCTGCCAAAAGCATTTCTAAGATCACGTCCCAGCCGGGAGGCATGGCCGGTCGCGTGGGTCAATTCGTGCAGCGCTGTCCGGTAGAAATTGATCTGCTCGAAAAAGGCGGGTTGCGGCGGCACCTGCACATAATCGGCGCTGGGCACGTAATAGGCCCTGTCGCCTCCGATGCGAAACTCCACCCCGGATGCGGCAATGACCGCCTCGGCCATGGGCACAATCTGCCGCTCGGGCAAGGGTGCCGGATCGCTGGCCAACCCTTCGCGCAGGCCCTCGCATTGTGCGATATTGAACACGGTAAAACGCTTGAGAAACGGGACCGTCTTGGCATCCTCGTCGCTCTCGCGCGCCCGCGTCTTTTCCGCCTCAGGGGTGAAGCGGTCGGCATAGACCACGCTCACGCCCTGCTCACCTTTGCGGACATTACCGCCCGCCTCCAAGGCCTGCCGAAAGGTCAGCCAGCTTTGCGAAGGATAGGATTTCTCGATCACCGCGCCCCACAGGATCAACACATTAACGCCCGAATAGCTTCGCCCTGTCAACGCATTGCGCGGCAAGCCGGGGGCAACGTCCGCGCCGCCAGCCCCGCCCACACCAGCACCCGCCCTGCCCCATGGCTGGACCCATGGAAAACGCCCCGCTTCCAGTTCCGAAACAATACGGGCCGTGACCTCGTCATAGAGATTGGTGCGCGGCTCGGGCCGCAACGCGCCCTCCTTCCCCGCATGATGGCGAGTGCCTCGCGTACCACTGGCGATGGCAGCAGAGCCTTGATCCTTGGCCTTCACCTCACCACGGGTTCCAGCGCGACACTTAATGTCCTCTGTGGTTGCCGCCCGTGAGGCAAGAAGTTTCTGATCCGGTGGGTTTGTGATCGAGTGCGGTCTTCTGTCAGGCCTTTGAATGCGGCATTTCAGAGGCCGCTGGCCGGTATGGTGATCTGCGGATCAGGTCCAAATCTGACTCACGAGCTGCCATGCTCACGACACTAAACTGGTTTTCCCGATCCAGATCTGTTCGATCATTTTACCCATTCGGGTCGCCGCCTTCTCACTCCCCCATTTATCCGACGTCAGGTTGGGTTGGTTGCATGTTGGTCATGCCACCACTGCCGCCTGCGCCGGAACTCGATAATCCT
>NZ_JAAZQL010000005.1 GCF_012275515.1 Novosphingobium sp. SG707 | reverse complement strand
GCCGCGCCCTTCTCCTTCAGGCGTACCGCCTCCTCCACCGCGATCTCGTCAAACGGGTTCATGCTCATCTTCACATTGCTCAGATCAACACCCGTCCCATCCGCCTTCACACGTGGCTTCACGTTGTAGTCAAGCACCCGCTTGATCGGCACCAAACACTTCATGGTTGCACCTTTTTCAAATCATGATCTGAACCAAGGCCTTAGCGGCCTGAAAATTTCGGCTTGCGCTTTTCTCCAAAGGCGCGGATCGCCTCTGCGAAATCGCCGGTGCGACCGGCCATCGACTGGTTCTCCCGCTCCACATCCAGCGTCGCATCGAAACCCTGTTCCAGCGCAAAAGCCACCTGTCGGCGAATCAGGCCCATTGCGCGGGTTGGCCCGGCGGCCAGACGCGCGGCCAGCGCATGCGCCTCGCCCAGCACATCGTCATCGGGCACAACCCGCGTAACCAGCCCCGCCGCCTTCGCCTCATCGGCGCCCATGCGTTCGCCCAGCAGCGCCATTTCCAGCGCCCGCGCACGACCTGCGCTGCGCGCCACCAGCCATGTCGCGCCCGCATCGGGCACCAGGCCGATGTTGACAAAGGCCAGCAGCAGATAGCCGCTCTGGCCCATCACCACGATATCGCCCGCCAGCGCGATGCTCATGCCCGCCCCCGCGCAGGGGCCGTTCAAAGCCGTCACCACCGGGATGTTCAGCGCCGCCAATTGCCGCGCAAAGGGATTATAGGCCGCGTCGAGCAGCGCCCCCAGATCCTCGGGCAGACCCTCATAGCCCGCGCCATCAGGGGCAATATCGGCGCCCGAGCAGAAGAACCGGCCCTCGCCCGTCAGCACCAGCGCCCGCCCGCCCTGTGCCGCAGCATCGGCCACCGCATCACCCAATTCGCCAAACAGCGCGGGCGTCAGCGCGTTCAGTTTCTCAGGCCGGTTCAGCGCAATCGTCACCACATCGCCCGCGCGCGAAACCTTGATGAAGCGATAATCCGCCATCACACCGCCTCGATCACGTTTTCGATCACCATGGCGATGCCCTGACCGCCGCCGATGCACATGGTGATCAGGCCATAGCGCCCGCCGGTACGGCGCAATTCATAGGCGGCCTTGACCGTCAGGATCGCCCCGGTTGCCCCTACAGGATGGCCCAGCGCGATCCCGCTGCCATTGGGATTAAGCCTGGCCGGGTCAAAGCCCAGTTCGCCCGCCACGGCCAGTGCCTGCGCAGCAAAGGCTTCATTGGCCTCGATCACGTCCATATCGGCCAGCGTCAACCCCGCGCGCGCCAGCGCCACCGGCACCGCGCGCACCGGCCCCACGCCCATCAGCGCCGGTTCAACCCCGGCATGGCCCCAACTGACAATCCGGGCCAGCGGTTTCAGCCCCTTGGCCGCCACCGCATCGCCGGTGGCCAGCACCACGGCGGCCGCGCCATCGTTGATCCCGCTGGCATTGGCGGCGGTGACGGTGCCGTCCTTTTTGAACACCGGCTTCATGGCGGCAAGGCTCTCGGCATTGGTGCCCGCGCGCGGATGTTCGTCGGTGTCGAACACGGTCACGCCCTTGCGCGTCTTGATTTCCACTGGCAGGATCTGCTCCTTGAAGCGCCCTTCCTCGATGGCCCGGATCGCGCGGGCATGGCCCTCGACGGCCAGCGCATCCTGTGCCTCGCGCGTGATGCCGTGGCGCTCGGCCACGTTTTCGGCGGTGATTCCCATGTGAAACCCGCCCAGCGGATCGGACAAGGTCTGGACCAGCGCATCGACCAGCGTGGCATCGCCCATCTTGCGGCCCCAGCGCTGGCCATGGTCGTGATAGGGCGCGTTCGACATGCTCTCGGCCCCGCCCGCAACCGCCACACCCGCTTCGCCCAGCTTCATCATCTGGGCCGCCGAAATGATCGCCTGAAGCCCCGATCCGCACAGGCGGTTGACCGTCAGCGCCGGGGCCTCCTGCGGGATCCCCGCATTGAGCGCTGCCACGCGCGCCAGATAGGCATCCTTGGCGCTGGTATGGATGACCTGCCCCATCACCACATGTTCGACATCGCCCGCCGCCACGCCCGCGCGGCGCACCGCCTCGGCGGCCACAAGGCCCGCCAGTTCCGAAGGCATGAAGCTTTTCAGCCCGCCGCCAAAATCGCCGATCGCCGTGCGCGTGCCGCTGACGATATAGATCGCGCTCATTGATACATCCTTCTCTTGCATTGGCGATGCCGCCATACCATCTTCGCGGCAGCTCGCCTTATCCGCTCTATGCGCGATGATCGCCGCACTGTCCATTATAAATTTGCATATGAGTGCATATTTTAATAGGCTGATCCGCATAAAGGCCCCATGCGGCCGATGCCGGAGAGATGCCCATGCGCGCGCTGGTCTGCGAGAAGATTGGTATATTCGGAAATGAGGATATAGTCGAGGCCTTGCGTCTGCGCGAATGGCCGATGCCGGAGCCGGGGGCAGGACAGGTGCGGATCGCCGTCCATGCCGCCGGGGTCAATTTCCCCGACACGCTAATGATCGAGGGGCGCTATCATGTGAAGGCCGAACCGCCCTTCATTCCCGGCAGCGAGGCAGCGGGGGTGATCGACGCCATCGGGGCCGATGTCCAGGGCTGGCAGGTGGGCGACCGGGTCTGCGCGATGACGGTTCAGGGCGCCTTTGCCGAGCAGGTGGTGGTCGATGCGGCCAATCTGGTCGCCCTGCCCCACAGCGCGGATTTCGCCACGGGCAGCGCGCTGCTGATGACCTATGGCACCGCGATCCATGCCCTGCGCCAGCGCGCGGGGCTGATGCCGGGGGAGCGGATGCTGGTGCTGGGCGCAGGCGGCGGGGTGGGCCTTGCGGCGGTGGCGCTGGGCATGGCGATGGGCGCGCGGGTGGTGGCTGCGGCCTCCAGCGCGGAAAAGCGCGAATTGGCGCGGCAGCAGGGCGCACAGGTCTTGATCGACAATTCGCAGGAGGCGATCAGGGGCGCCGGGCCCTATGATGTGATCTTCGATCCCGTCGGCGGGGATTTGAGCGAGATCGCCTTTCGCGCCATCGCGCCCGAGGGGCGGCATCTGGTGATCGGCTTTGCCAGCGGGGCGATTCCGGCCATCCCGCTCAATCTGCCCTTGCTCAAATCAGCAGCGATTGTCGGCGTGTTCTGGGGCGCGTTTACGAAACGCACGCCCGAGATTCACCGGGCCAATATGGCGGACGTGTTCGCCATGCTGGCCAATGGCGCGATGCCGCCCCCGCCCCTGCAGGTCTTTCCTTTGAACGAAGGGCCGGACATCCTGCGCCGCCTTGCCGCGCGCGAAATCGCGGGCAAGGTGGCGCTGGAAATTTAGACCGAATTAGCGCGCGCGATCCGGCCCAGCACCCCGGCGCTGGGCTTGGGCGTGCGCTTGAACGTGGTGCGGTCCAGTTCGCACAGGCCAAAGCGGATGCGATAACCAAACACCCATTCGTAATTGTCGATCAAGCTCCAGTGGCAATAGCCGATCACTGGCACGCCATCATCCATCGCCTTTTTCAGCTCGGTCAGCGCGGCGGGGATCAGATTCGCGCGGATCTCGTCATGCTCGCTGCCCACACCATGTTCGGTCACCATGATCGGCAGGTTGGTTTGCGCATGGGCATAGCGCGCCACGCCCGCCAGCGAGGGCGGATAGACCTCTGCCCCCATCGTGTTCGTCACGGCGCCAGGCGGATTGGGCAGCTTGCCCTTGTCGGTCCACACGCTGCGTTCGTAATTCTGGATGCCGAGGAAGTCGCAATCCGTTTTGGCCAGACGCAGCCATTCGCCATAGAAATGCTCACGCTTGGCATCGCGCAGACTGACCGCGCCCTTGGGCAGGCCCGGCGCGGCCTGTTCGTCCAGCATGGCCAGACTGACGCCGACGGGCAGATCACCGCGCACCGCCTTGATCGCGGCGCGGCCCAGACGGTGGCCTTCCTGCAGATGCCTTTGCGTGCGGGCGCCATCGGGGGTGTAGAGCGGATTGCCCGGCTGATAGACCGCCACGCCCAAAGCCTTGGCGGCGGCCTCAACCATCGCCTTGTCCGCGCCCACGAAATCGCCGGGTAGCAATTCGCCCAGCTTGCCCGAAAGGTTGGGTTCGTTGAGCGTGGTGGCATAGGCGATCCCGCCCGCCAGATGGCGCGCGGCCCGGTCGCAATAGCGGGCGAACAAGGCGGGCGCATCATCGCCATGCCATCCACCCAGCGCGGCGAACCAAAGTGGCGTGGTGAAATGGTTGAAAGTGACGACCGGGGTAAGGCCGCGCGCATGGCAGCCGTCGATCATCGCCTTGTAATGGTCGAGCATGGCGATGGAGAACAGGCCCTGCTCCGGCTCGATCCGCGCCCATTCCAGGCTGAAGCGATAGGTGTTGAGGCCGAGATTTTTGACCAGATCGAGGTCGTGTTCCCACAGCAGGAAACTGTTGGCCGCATCGCCCGAGGGTTCGGCATAGACGGTGGGTTTCATATGTTCGAGAAACCACACGTCCGAGGAGGTATTGTTCCCCTCGACCTGATGCGCGGCGGTGGCCGCGCCCCAGAGGAAACCCTTGGGGAAAACGGGGTTGAACGGCTTGCCCTTGCCTGCGGCGTGCAGGGCCCCACCTACAGCCGAGGACGCGGCGGCGGAAAGGGCGACAGTCGCGCCCAACATGGCCCTGCGGTCGATCACAGGCTGATCACCTTCTCGTCATTGTTGAAGGACGGGAAAGGCATATAGGAAATGCGCAGGCGCTGTTGCAGCGAGAGCTTGTGCTCGCCCGCCGGAAAGCCGCCGGGCAGCGCCACGGTTATCGTCGCGGGGGCGCCAAAGGGCCAGCGGCGGTCAAAGGCCGTCTCCATCTCGTCCAGCGTCAGCGGGCCTTCGCCTTCGTCAAACGTGATCGCCTCGCGGGGGAGCGCCTCGCCGTCGATCGAGACTTTCAGATCCTCGATCATCGAAAGGCCAAGACCGCGATAATAGCCCAGCTTGGTGGTGAAGGAGAAACCGGTGGGCGCATCGGCCGGGCCGGTGTTGGCAACAGTGGCGGGGTCGATGATATATTTGTCAAACATGGTTTTATTCCTTGATGATGCCGCGCGTGCGCAGCCAGCGGCGCATCACGTCCAGCCAGCCTTCGGTGGGCGTGCCCGGCGCGCCGGGGCCAAAGCCGTGGTCGCCGGAGGAAAAGAGGTGAAACTCGACGGATTTGCCCGCCGCGCGATAGGAATCGATCAGCTTTGGCCCGCCCGCCCGCGCCAGCAGAAAGTCATCGGCCGCAATCGCCACGAACATCGGCGGGGCATTGTCGGGCACTTTCATCGCCGCCATATTGGGATAGATCGGGGCGACAAAGGCGGGCATATCGGCGCCTGCCTTTTCCACCACGCTGCGGGTCAGAAAACCGCCAGCGGAAAAGCCCATGAAGCCGATGCGCGCCGGGTCCACGCCCCATTGCCCGGCATGGCCGCGCACATAGCGCAAGGCCGCCAGCCCATCGGCCAGCGCCTCGGGCGGGGTGTCCTCGGGCGGGCTGGCCATGGCGACCTTTTCGCCGCGGATCGCACGGGTCAACTGGTCGGCAAATTCAGCCTGCGAGGCAGGGGTGGGCAGCACGCGATATTTCAGCACGAAAGCGGCAATGCCGTGATCGGCGAAATAGCGGGCGATCTGCCAGCCTTCCTTTTCGATGGCCAGACCGAGGAAGCCACCGCCCGGCGCGACAATCACCGCTGCGCCGGTTCCCTTGCCCTTGGGCAGGAAGGGCGTGATCGTCGGGCGCGTGACATTGCGCACCGCGATCAGGCCGTTGTCGCGGTGCCAGACCTCGCGGTCGGGCGCATCGGCGTTGAGCGTGATGGCGCCTGCTTGCGCGGGGGCGGGGATCGTCTCGCGGCTGGGCCCCGGCATCTGAGCATGAGCCGCAGGGGCCAGAACCAACGTCAACGCCAACGGGGCAAGGGCGAGCGCGCGCCTCATGCCGCTTCAGCTTGCGCGATCAGGCGTTCGAACATCACATGCTGGCGGCGGACCTGTTCGCGGCTGTCCACCTCATGCACGTCCTGAATCCAGCGATTGCCTTCATATTCGGAGGACAAAGTGCCTTCCCAGCCCGCCTTGACCAGCGCCGGGATCACCTCGTCATAGGCGATGGCAGGGTCCGTGCAATCCTCGTTCATTTCATAGAACTTGGCCTGAATATGGCGGAAATAGGGAGCGTAATCGCCGATCCGCTTGGGGTTGGCATAGGGGGCGTGGCGCAATGTTTCCGCCATGGCCACCTCGGCCTTGTTGCCCTGCATCTTCACCGCGACTTCGAAGATCGTGTATTCGCACATCACCTTCTGTTCGTGCTGATCGACGATGAATTGCGTAACTTCGGGGCGGGCGCCCTGACGCTCGAAACGGGCGCGGAAGGCGGGCGGATAGTGCTTCATGAAGATGCCCATGTCGGGCAGGATGCCGAGGTGCTTGGTGCCAAGGCGATCGGCAACCTCGATGGTGCGCAGGATCCAGGCGTGCTCCAGATGCCACGGCGCATGAACCTCGACCCCCATATGCACATCCAGCTTTTCCGCCATGGGCACACATTTTTCGAGAATGTCGGGGCGCACGAAGATCAGGATGCGCATGTTCCTGATGCCAAGGCGGTTGCACAGGATCAGGTCGCGGTGGATGCTTTCGACCTGCTCCTCGTCCGTCATCAACCGGTCCTTGCGGCGCTTGGTGTCGAGGAACATGTCATAGCAGGTGAAATGCGCGCCGTGGCGGGCCAGCATATCGCGCCATTCGCCAACTTGGCGGTCGCTGATGTTGGGGAAGGTCGGCATATTCTGTTCGGGCAGGATTTCGATGCCCGGCGCGCCGATGCTGGCGCCAAAGGCCACGCAATCCTCGACGGTCATTTTGCCGAGGAACATCTCTTCCTGAAAGCTGTAGAGGCTGACGCCCCGTTTGATCTTCGATGTCATGATTTTACGCTCCGGTGGGGGCTTTTTCGCGCCCCGAAACAACGATCAGCACCAGAATGGCGCAGACGAGGCCAAACACCCCCGCCGCCACAAAGGCGCCCTGCATATGGCCGAAATGCTCGCGCAGCAGGCTGACCAGCAGCGGCGAGGAGAATTGGCCGAAGAAAAAGCACGCGGTCCAGATGCCCATGCCCCGCCCGCGATGGGCAAAGGGCAGATGGCTTTGCGCCCATGCCACAAGGCAGGGCACGGCCATGCCCGCGCCGGTCTGCTGAATGGCCATGCCCACGACCATGCCGCGCCAGTCATGGATCAGCCCGATGGTGACCAGCCCCGCGCCCAGCAGCGCAAAGAGCGAGAACAATTGCCAGCGCGGCCCCATCTTGCCCGTGAACCAGAACACGCCCGCGCCCACCATCACGAACAGGCTGGGGATGCTGGTCATCCGGCCGATGGCGGCGGGATCCTTCACCCCGATTTCCTGCCACACGATGCCGCCATTGATGATGAACACGTAATAAAGCGCGCTGCCCAGCAGGGTGACGCCCGCATAGGTCAGCACATTGCGCCATGGGAAAGGTTCGGCGCCTTTATCCATGCCCAGCATTTTGCGGGCGGTGGCATCACTGGCCGGTTCATAAAGAAAGGCCGCGCTGGCGAGGAAGGCGGGAAAGCCGACGGCATAGACGAGGAAGATCCCGTTCCATTGCACCGCCGTCAGATAGCCCGACAGAAAAATCACCGCGCTGCCCAGAAACGGCCCGGCAAGGCCCTGAATGGTCAGCCAGAAGCGGCGGTCCTTCTCGTCCCAATAATCACCCACCAGCGTGTTGAGCGTGGTCAGGATCGCGGCCTCGGCCACACCAAGGGCAAGGCGCGAGACATAGATCTGGTCAATCGAGTCGAGGAAGAAGGGCGCCACCCCCACAAAGCCGTAAAGCGCGGTGGACACCAGCAGCAGCCTGCGCCGCCCGAAACGGTCGACCAGCAGCCCGGCAATCAGCGCCAACAGGGCAATCGTCAGCCCCGGCGCGGAAACCATGGCGGGCACTTTGGCGATGGCGGCCGGATCGCGTGCGGCGAAATGTTCGATGATCGCGGGCACGGCCGGAAACATCGAAACGATCGCCACGATGGGCAAAAAGGCCACGGTGACCAGCGTTATGCCCTGCGCAGGACCCGCCTTGCGCGGGGCGATGGATTGGACGCTCAAGACTCTCTCCCGATTGCGGCATGACACCGGGCCGCCGCAGACTTTAATTAGAACTCTTGTTCTGAAAGTTAGAGCGGGGCGCAGCGCCTTGTCAAGATCGTCCGCCAGATTGGCTAAGCGTGGAACGCAAAATTCCGCAGGATTGGGGTGCGACTCCGGCACCGGTGGCGGTATCGGATCGGTGCATCAACAGGATCTATGAAACAGCCCATATTGCCATCAATGATTCGTTGCAAAAAAGCATCTAAGCCACCAAAATTGGCGCAAATGGGCCATTTCAGAGCAGACGCGGTGATAATCATTCTCGGCCATCTTGCATCACCGCGCTCTATTGGTTTTTCGGGCAAAATTGGCCCCACGGGGCCTCAGGCGGGCTGCGGATCGGGCGCGCCGGCGGCGCGTTTGTTGCCTGTCTGCAACGCGGCCCTTTGCGAACCATATTGACAGGGGATCGGAACGCTCATTATCTAGAACAAGAGTTTTAATTTTGCAAAAAGCCGAATGCCTCTTCGGCCATCTGGGAGAATTGCCATGAACCGCGGTCTTGCCGCAGCGCTTTGCGCATCCGTCAGCCTTTTCGCCATGCCCGCCCATGCCGCGGATCAGGCGCCCGCCGGCGATTCGGCCAAGACCGGCGGCCTTTCCGAAATCGTCGTCACCGCCAGCCGCGTGGAAACCACCTCGCAAAAGACGCCCATTGCGCTGACCGTCTATTCGGGCGCCGATCTGGCGGCCAAGGGCGTGACGAACATGCAGGCCCTGTCCAGCATCGACGCCAGCCTGAACATCACCACCAGCACGGGCGCGGCCTATGTCGCGGTGCGCGGCATCGCGTCCACCGACGTGACCGAAACCGGCGACCCTTCGGTGCCGATCGCGCGCGATGGTTTCTACACCAACCGCTCGTTCAACATTCAGTCCTCGATGTATGACGTGGCCCGCGTCGAAGTGCTCAAAGGTCCGCAAGGCACGCTCAACGGGCGCAATTCAACTGGCGGCCTTGTCTCGATCATCACCAACCGCCCGAATGCCAAGACCGGCGGCTATGTCACCCTCGGCACCGGCAATTACAATGCGTTCGACGCCGATGCGGGCGTGAACATTGCCGTTTCCGACCGGTTTCAGGTGCGCGCTTCGGGCACCTATCATTCGCATGACGGCTATCGCAACCTGACCGGCCTCTACAACGGCGCCGCGCTGCGCGGCGACGATCAGAAGGTCGGCTCGGGCCGTTTCCAGGCCGCGTGGAAGCCGGTGGACGGGCTCAAGCTCTGGGCCTCATATCAGCATGACGAGGTCGACAATGTCGGCGACGTGACGATGGATTCGGCCATCGGCGTGCGCCCCGATTTCGGCAATGCCAAGAGCTTTGCCAACACCGCCCCCTCTTCCACCAAGCTGACCGGCGACCGCGTGCGTTGGGAGGCGGTCTATGACGCGCTGCCCGCCGGGCTCTCGCTGATCTACTCGGGCGGCTATGACAAGAGCAGCTTCCGCCGCCACACCGATGCCACCGGGCCGGTCTATCCGGCCGTGCGCCAGTTCATCCAGGGCGAAGACCCCACCACCTGGAACCACGAAGTGCGCCTGTCGAACAATGCGAACAGCCGCGTGTTCTTCCAGCTTGGCTGGTTCAACTTCAAGGAAACCAATGTCATCAATTCGGGCCTGTACAATGTGCAGATGACCGGATTGTTCGCTCCGGGCGGGCCGCTCTCGGCGCTGGGCCAGCCGGGCGTCTATGGCATCAAGTTCGATTACAACATCGCCACCAAGTCGAACGCCGTCTTCGGCCAGATCGCTTATCGCGTGAATGATCAGATCAAGATCACGCTGGGCGCGCGCAACACCTGGGACAGCAAGTTCCGCACCGGCAATGCCGTGCTCTTCCTGCCCGCGTTGGGCAGCCCCTTTGCGCCGGGCCTGACGCTCACCACGCCGGGCAATGGCAACATGAGCACCAGCCAGCCGACCTATCACATCGGCGTCGACTATCAGGTCACGCCGACCAGCCTGCTCTATGCCAAGTTCGACACCGGCTATAAGGCGGGCGGGTTCAACTCGAACGGCTCGGCAGCCTCGGTGGCCTATGCGCCCGAAAAGCTCTCGGCATGGGAAATCGGCTCGAAGAACCGCTTCTTCGGCAACAATCTGCAGGTGAACGCGGCGGCCTTCTACTTCGACTATCGCGGCTATCAGGCCTCGCGCAGCACCGACGCGCTCTCGGGCGGCTCGGGCATTTTCAACGTGGGTTCGGCCAAGATCATGGGCGCCGAACTGCAGACCGTCGCGCTGGTTCAGGGCTTCCGCCTCGACAGCAACATCGCGCTGCTGCACACCGAATTCGGCAAGGGCATCACGGTGCTCGACGGCGCGGGCAACAACCGCGACATCAGCGGCCACCGCCTGCCCAACGCGCCCGATTTCGTCGCCACCTTTGGCGTGGAGCGTCCGATCGAGGCCGGTTTCGGCACGTTCACCCCGCGCATCGACGGCAAATATTCGGCCGCCTTCTACTATGACGTGTTCAACGATGCCGACACGCGTTCGGGCGCCTATGTGACGGGCAATGCCTCGATCAACTTCAAGCCCGCCAAGGGCAATTGGCAGATCGAC
Source organism: Novosphingobium sp. SG707 (assembly GCF_012275515.1). Classification (GTDB taxonomy): domain Bacteria; phylum Pseudomonadota; class Alphaproteobacteria; order Sphingomonadales; family Sphingomonadaceae; genus Novosphingobium. The sequence goes on along the minus strand of NZ_JAAZQL010000005.1, from coordinate 337,130 downwards.
GCCTTCATCCGCAACTTCACCGACAAGGTGGTGCTGGCCTATGGCGCGCGCAATTATGTGGCGGGCAAGAACACCTATCAGTTCCAGCCGCCGCGCACTTTTGGCGTGCGCGCCAGCCTGAAGTTCTGATGGATCGGCACTTCTGATCTCTCCGATGGCGGGGCGGGCATGCATGTCCGCCCCGCTTTCATTATTATCGATTCTGATCTATCGCCTTTCCCATAAGCAGAGGAACGGCATACCATGCGCTTCAAACAGCTCGACCTGAACCTGCTGGTCGTTTTCTCCGCCCTGATGGAAACGCGCAGCGTCACCCGTACCGCCGAACGCCTCGGCCTCACGCAACCGGCCGCCAGCGCCTCGCTGCGCCGGTTGCGCGCCTATTTCGGTGATGAACTGCTGGTGCAGGTGGGCAAAAGGATGCACCCCACGCCCTTTGCCGAGTCCCTGCACCCCCAGATCCAGCGCAGCCTGCAAAGCGTCGAACAGGCCATCGCCACCCCCGCCGGTTTCGATCCGGCCACCTCCACGCGACGGTTCCGCATCAACGCCTCGGACTATGTGATGGTCGCGGTGCTGGTCGCTCTGGCGCAGCGAGTGGCCGCCGCCGCGCCGCAAATCCAGTTGGAGGTGATGCAGCCCACCGAGCGCAATGCCGACGATCTGGAGGGCGGCAAGATCGACCTGCTGATCGCACCCGAACAATTGCTGGCTCCCTGGCATCCTTCTGAATTCCTTTATGAAGAAGAGCAGGTCGTGGTCGGCTGGGCGGGCAATCCGATCTTTGCCTCGGGGCTGAGCGCAGATGAATTCTTTGCCGCCGGCCATGTCGGCGTGGCGCTGGGCACGCGCCGCGCGGCCACCTTTGCCGACACGCAGCTTGCCCGCATGGGGCGACAGCGGCGGATCGACATCGAGGTCGCCTCCTTTGCCAGCGTGCCGTGGTTTCTGCAAAACACGATGCGGCTTGCCGTCTTGCACAAACGCCTTGTGCGCGCGATGATGCCGCAATTCGATCTGGCCTTTGCGCCCATGCCGTTCCCTTTCCCCCGCCTGCGCGAAATGGCGCAGTTTCACGAGGCGCGGCGTGATGATGCGGGGCTGGTCTGGCTGCGAGAGCAATTGCGATTGGCGGCCCAGACTACATCATAAAAAAAATTTATGGACATTGATCCAGACAATGACTTTTACAGATTGGCCCGCACACGGGTAAATATCCCCATCAACGCGCCCCACGCGGCGCATGGGGAGAGCATATGCGCCAGCACTTTGGCGCCGCGCACGAGGCGCGGCCATGAACAATCTCGACATTCTCGTCATCGGCGGCGGCATCGGCGGCCTGACCAGCGCTATTGCCCTGTGCAAGGCAGGCCATAGCGTCACCGTCATCGAACGCGACCCCAACTGGTCGGTTTACGGCGTCGGCATCATCCAGCAATCGAACGTGCTGGCCGCAGCCCAGCAACTGGGCATTCTCGAAGGCTATCTGGCCTCGGGCGTAGGCTTTGACGCGGTGGAGATCTATCTGCCGCATGGGCAAAAGATCGCGCGCATTCCCGGCCACCCGGTCGCGCCCGGCCTGCCCGCCAATATGGGCATCGGCCGCCCCGCGCTGCACAAGCTGCTGGGCGATGCGGCCAAGGATGCGGGCGCGCAGATCCATCTTGGCATCACCGCGCAGTCGATCGAAGACACCGGCGATGCCGTCAACGTCACCTTCTCGGACGGCAGCACGGGCACCTATGCCATCGTGATCGGTGCGGACGGCGTCTATTCGCAAACGCGCCAGACCATCATGCCCGACGCGCCCAAGCCGCAGTTCACCGGGCAGGCGGTGTGGCGCTACAACTTCCCGCGCCCGGCCGATCTGGACGCGCTGCATGTCTATAACGGCCCGACCGGCGTGGGCCTCGTGCCGATCAGCGAGACGCTGATGTATATGTATGTGACCACGCCCGAGCCGGACAATCCGTGGTATCCCAAGGAAGGCATCGCCGCCGTCATGCGCGGCAAGCTGGCCGGAACCGCGCCCGCCATTCAGGCGCTGGCCGAGCAGATCACCGATGACGAAGGCGTGGTCTATCGCCCGCTCGAAGGCATGATGCTCTATGGCGACTGGCACGTGGGCCGGGTCGTGCTGATCGGCGATGCCGTCCATGCCACCACGCCGCATCTGGGCCAGGGTGCGGGCATGGCGGTGGAGGACAGCATCGTGCTGGCCGATGAAATCGCCAAGGCCGCAACGCCGGAGGAAGCCTTCGCCGCCTTCCGCAATCGCCGCTTTGAACGCTGCCGGTTCATCGTCGAGAAGAGCCTCGAGATCTGCCACGGCCAGATCGGCAAAGGCCCGCCCGTCGACAATGCCAAGGCGACGCAGGAAATGTTCGCCGTCGTCTCGCAGCCCATCTGATCCAAGGAACACAAGAATGAGCCGAGTTACCGAAATCCGCTATGTGGGCTATGGCGTCACCGATCTGGACGCCGAGGCCGCCTTTTACACCGATGTCTGGGGTCTGGAGCCGGTGGCTTCGAGCGACGGAATGCGCTGGTTCAAGGCGCAGGGCCATGACGAGCATCACGTGGTCCGCCTGCGCGCAGCAGAGGAAAACCGCGTCGATGTCATCGCCCTGTCGGCCGATACGCGCGCCGATGTTGATGCCCTGGCCGCCAAGGTCGAGGCCGCAGGCGGCCAGATCGTCCACGCCCCGCGCGAGCTGACCACGCCGGGCGGCGGCTATGGCTTCCGCTTCTTCAGCCCGGACGGGCTCCAGATGGAAATCAGCGCCGATGTGGCGCGCGGCGAAAAGCGCGAGATCGCACGCTGGGAAGGCGTGCCCGTCAAGATCAGCCATATCGTGCTGCATTCGCCCAACCACAAGGCGCTGGTCGCGTGGTTCTGCGATGTGCTGGGCTTCAAGGTTTCGGACTGGCTGGGCGATTTCATGTGCTTCCTGCGCTGCAACAATGCCCATCACCGCTTTGCCATCCTGCCCGGTCCTGCCTGCCTCAACCATGTCGCCTATGACATGGAAGGCGTCGACGGCATGATGCGCGGCGGCCACCGCCTGAAGCAGAAGGGCTTTGACATCCGCTGGGGTCCGGGCCGTCATACGGCGGGCGACAACACCTTCTCTTATTTCGTCACGCCGGGCGGTTTCGTCACCGAATATACCGCCGAGCTGGAAGAAGTGGACTTCGAAACCCGCGAAGCCACCGTCTACACGCCTGCACCGATGGTCATGGACCAGTGGGGCATTGGCGTCGGCGGACCGCAGACCATGCCGCATCCCCATGAAAACGCGGGTCTCTTTGTGGCGGTCGACGCATAATGCGCGGGCGCGTCCTGCTGGCGACGGTCCTCGCTCTGGCGCCTGTCGCCGCGCAGGCGCGCCCCGCTTCAACCACCGAGCGCAATCGCGCCATCATGGCCGATTTCGCGCATAAGTTTTACGATCTGCGCGATGTGCGCGGGGCGTTCATCGATCATGTCGCCCCCGATTACATCCAGCACAACCCCGGCATCGCCGATGGCCGCGAGGCCGCCATCGCCGCCCTGGAACCGATGTTCACCCGCCCCGGCTCGCGCTTTGTCATCAAGCGCATTCTGGTCGATGGGGATCAGGCGGTGATCCACCTGCATGGTCGCACCGGGCCGGAAGGTGAAGGCGGCACGGTGGCCGATTTCTACCGGCTGAAGAATGGCCGGATCGTCGAGCATTGGGACGTCTTGCAGCCCATTCAGACCAAGACCGTCAACCCGCATCCCTATTTCTGAACGGAACCCCCATCGTGGCGCTTTATTCCCCCTTTCCCAACTATATCTGGAACCTGTCGGTCGCCATCGCTCTGGAAAGCGGCGGGCAGATCGGCGAGATCGTCGATATGTGCCAGCCGATCATCGATGCCGCCGCCGGTGGTGGCGATGCCGGAACCCCGGCCTTCATGAAGCAATGGGCCGCGATGGGCGACAGGCTGGTGGAGCTGGCCGCCGAGGATGAGGCCAAGGGCCGCGGCTTTTCGGCCAGCGCCAAGCTGGAGCGCGCCTCGCTCTATCTCTTCGTGGCCGAACGTATGCAGGGCCATGGCGCGCCGGGCCGCAAGGAAACCTATGCCAAGGCGATGGCCACTTTCGAGAAATCGACGAAGCTGGGCAAGATCAACCGTGAACGCGTGGAAATCCCGCTGAGCACCGGCACGATGCCCGCGCTTTACACCCGCGGCGAAGGCGAAGGCCCGCGCCCGGTGGTCGTCTATTGCAACGGTCTGGATAGCTGCAAGGAGCTGCTCTACTGGAGCCGCCTGCCCGAGGCGCTGGCCAAGCGCGGTATTTCAACCCTCTGCGTCGATCAGCCCGGCAGCGGGGAGGCGCTGCGCCTGCAAGGTCTGCCCGTCGATCCGCACAGCGAGAATTGGGCGAGCAAGGCGGTGGACTGGCTGGAGACCCAAAGCGACGTCGACCCCAAGCGCATCGGCATGACCGGCATTTCGCTGGGCGGCCATTTTGCCCCGCGCGCGGTGGCCTATGAACCGCGCTTTACCTCGGGCGCCTGCTGGGGCGCCAACCACAACTGGCGCGAGGTGCAGGGCAAGCGCATGAAGCGCGAGGGCGAAAACCCGGTCCCGCATTACTGGGCGCATGTGATGTGGGCCTTTGGCGCGGAAACGATGGAGGAATTCCTTCAAAAGTCCGAAGCCATGAACCTCAACGGCCATATGGGCGGGGTCAAGGTGCCCTTCCTGGTCACGCACGGCGCCGATGATCGGCAGATCAGCGTTTCCTATGCCCACGATTGCTACGATCAATTGGTCAACAGCCCCCGGCGTGAGCTAAAGATCTTTACCGCCCGCGAAGGCGGGGTGGAACATGTCGGCGCCGACAACATGGCCTATGGCCGTGATTACATCGCCGACTGGTTCGCCGAAACGCTGGGAGGGTTTACCGCATGAGCCGCCGTTTTATCGACCTGTCGATCACGCTGTGCAACGATGTGATCACCGATCCGCCGTTCCTGAAGCCGGAAATCACCTATCAGGTGCACAGCGAGACCCTGCCTGAACTGGGCCATTTCTTCCCCGGCATCACGGCCGAGCAGACCCCCGACGGGGCCGGTTTCGCCGCCGCCGAATGGGTCCGCCTGACCACGCATTCGGGGACGCATCTGGACGCGCCCTATCATTTCCATCCCACGATGGACGCGGCCAGCGGCGAGGCCAAGCGCTCGCTGACCATTGATGAAATCCCGCTGGAATGGTGTTTCCAGCGCGGGGTGAAGCTCGACTTCCGCGCGTTTCCCGATGGCTATGTCGTGACCGCGCAGGATGTTGAGGATGAGTTGAAGCGCATCGGGCATGAATTGCAGCCGCTCGACATCGTGCTGGTCAATACGGCGGCGGGCATGGCGGTGGGCAACCCCAACTATGTCAACATCGGCTGCGGCATGGGCTATGAGGCGACGATGTATCTGACCACACGCGGCGTGCGCGTAACAGGCACCGATGCGTGGAGCTGGGACGCGCCCTTTGCCCTGACGGCGGAAAAGGTGGCGCAAACCGGCGACACCTCGCTCATCTGGGAAGGGCACAAGGCCGGGCGCGATATCGGCTATTGCCATCTGGAAAAGCTGCATAATCTTGAGGCCCTGCCCCCGCATGGCTTCACCGTTTCGTGCTTCCCCCACAAGATCAAGGGCGCATCCGCAGGCTGGACCCGCGCCGTGGCCATCATCGAGGAATAATCATGCGTCTGGCAACTTTGCGCAACGGACGCCCCGATGGCGAACTGGTTGTGGTTTCCGCCGATGGCGCGCGCTATCTCTCCGCGCCGGGGTTGAATCTGATCTCGGCCATCGCCGATTGGGATGCCGCGCTGCCCATGCTGGGGCGGCTCTCGGCCCTGCTGGAAACGGGCGCGGGCGGGGTGCTGGACCCGGCGCGGATCATGGCCCCCATGCCGCGTTCGTGGCAATGGCTCGACGGTTCGGCCTTTGCCACCCATGGCGAATTGATGCAGATCGCCTTCAACTCGCCCCCGCACGATACCGATCGCCCCCTCATGTACCAGGGCGTGTCGGACCGGTTTTACGGCCCCCATGACGCCATCCCCCTGCCATCCGAGGCGGATGGGATTGATTTTGAGGGCGAGTTCGGCGTGATCGTCGATGCCGTCCCCATGGGCGTAACGCCCGAGGAGGCGGCGGGCCATATCAAGCTGCTGGTCCAGATCAACGACTGGTCCTTGCGCGCGATTGCGCCGGTGGAAATGAAAACCGGCTTCGGCTGGATTCAGGCCAAGCCGCCATGCTCGATGGCGCCCTTTGCCGTGACGCCTGACGAATTGGGCGCGGATTGGGCCAACGGGCGGATCGGCGCGGACCTCTCCGTCACATGGAACGGCGAGCGTTTCGGCCTCGTGCGCGGCGACCAGATGAGTTTTTCCTTCCCCGAACTCATCGCCCATGCCGCGCACAGCCGCGACCTTGTGGCGGGCACGATCATCGGGTCGGGCACGGTGTCGAATGCCGAATATGCCGCGCGCGGTTCGGCCTGCATTTCCGAACGCCGCGCCATCGAGATGATTGCCGACGGCAAGCCGACCACCAGCTTCATGCATTTTGGCGATACCATCCGCATGGAAGCCATCACCAGCACCGGCGCCAAACCCTTTGGCGCCATCGATCAAAAGGTCGTGAAGGCCGGTTAAGCGATAATCAGCCGCACACCCGCGCTGCGCACCATATCGGCCTGCGCGGGGGTGATGCCTTCATCGGTAATCAGCACATCCACCTCATCCAGCCCGCAGACGATCACGCCCGAGGATGAGGCGAACTTGCTGGAATCAACCAGCAGGATCACCTGTTCCGCCCGGTCCACCAACCGGCGCTCGGCGGCGACCAGAATGATGTCATGCTGCATCACGCCCTGCTGGCCCACAGCGGCGGCGCCCATGAACAATTTGGGCGCGTGGAAGCGCGGCATCGAATCCTCGCCCGCCGGAGCCAGGATGATGTTCTGTTCACGAAACACGCTGCCCGAGGGGACGAGGATGCGCGTACCCTTCTGCGGCAGCAGGCCGTTGACGATATGGAGCGAATTGGTCAGCACCTGAAGGTCGAGCCCGTCGAGATGCGGGCACATCTGGACCGTGGTGCTGCCCCCGTCGATCATGATGCCCTCGCCCGGTTCGCACAGGGCGGCGGCGGCCCGGCCAATCGCCTGCTTGGCGGCAAGGTTGATCGTGATCGACTGATCAAACGGCGTGCCCAGCAAGGCGGCGCGTGACGGCTCGCTCTCCTCGGCCTCGCTCAGCTTGGCCCCGCCATGCACGCGCTGCAACAGGCCCTCGGCCTCCATCCGCGTCAGATCGCGGCGGATCGTGGCGGGCGAGGCGTCGAGGCGGCTTTCCAGATCGCGATAGGACACGAAGCCGGATGGGGCCAGCGCTTCGAGAATCAGCCTTTCGCGTTCGGTCGCATGCATGAATTGTGTCGCCCCATCCCCGTTTCGTGTTGGCGCCAAGCGCCCGGCGCTTTTGCCCGAACCGACAGTCTATGCCGTCAAATTCGCGCAAAAGCCATCATACTATCATCCGGCGGCCAACATATTCCCGCCGCCGATCACCACGGTCGCCCCGATCAACAGACCGATCCCGCTCCACACCAGCGTGCGCGTGCGCACCGAGGTGCCCAGCCATTCCTTGAGCGCAAAGCCCCAGAGCGTGGAGAACAGGATGATGCTGGCCATATGCAGCGTCCAGCTTGAGAAGCCATATTTGCCCATCTGGCTCTCGCCCATGGTGTAGAAGAAGAACTGGCCATACCACAGCGTGCCGCCCAGCGCCGCCAGCAGCCAGTTGCGCAGCAAGGGCGCACGCGGCTGGGCCAAGTCATTGGACGCGCCGAAGAATTGCCCAAGGCTGCGGTTCTTCACAATCAGCCAGGTGCACCACAAAGCATTGGTGGTCAGCCCGCCCAGCAGCACGACGCACAGCACCGGCAGGCCCTGCGAAAGCGGATCGGTGCCGGCCGCCAGCGTCAGGTCGCGGATTGGCTGCCCCGCATCCAGACCCCATGCGAAACAACCCGACATCACGCCCGAGAAAGTCGCAATCGCCAGACCCTTTTTCAGGTCAAACTCGGCCACCGCCTCGCCCGAGGATACTTCGCGCGATTTGGCCGCGCCCCCGCGCGCCACGATGACAATGCCCACCAGCGTGATGACAATGCCCAGCAAGGTCAGTTGCCCGCTGGTCTTGGCCGCGATCTCGCCCATCGTACCGTGAAAGATCGGCGGCCCCAGCGTGCCGATCACCGTGGTCAGCCCCAGCGCCACCGCCATGCCCAGCGAGAGACCCAGATAGCGCATGGTCAGGCCAAAGGTCAGCCCGCCAAAACCCCACATCACGCCCCAGAACCAGCACCACGCCAGCGTTTCTCGCGGCGTGGCGCTCAGCACGGCCAACAGATCGTTGGTGCGCAGCGAGGCGAACAGCCACGGCGCGATCAGCCAGCTGAACAACCCGCCCGCCAGCCAGAACACTTCCCAGTTCCACGAACGGATGCGCCGATAGGGCACATAGAAACTGGCCGAGGAAAAACCCCCGATCCAGTGAAACACCACGCCCAGCGCCGGATTGGGCACCATGAGCCTCTCTCCCAACTTGTTGTTTACGCGAGAATGTCGCGGTTGATTTGTGAAATATCGGTGCAGCCCGTCAGCGCCATGGCGACGCGCATTTCGGCGGTGATGATGTCGAGCATTTTCGACACGCCCGCCTCGCCCTTTGCCGCCAAGGCATAGGACCATGCCCGGCCCAGCAGCACGCCCTTCGCGCCCAGCGCCAGCATCCGCACCACGTCCAGCCCCGAGCGCACCCCGCCATCGGCCAGCACGGTCAGATCAGCGCCCACCGCATCGGCAATCGGCGGCAAGGCGCGAGCCGAGGACAGCACGCCATCCAATTGCCGCCCGCCATGGTTGGACACGACGATGCCGTCGGCGCCCAGCTTGGCCGCTTCCCTGGCGTCTTCGGGGTCAAGGATGCCCTTGATGATCAAAGGCCCCTTCCATTCGCTGCGGATGAAATCGAGGTCGCGCCAGTTGATGCTGGGGTCGAAATTGTTACGCATCCAGGCGAAGAAATCCTCGATGCCGGTATTGCCTTTCAGCACCGGGGCGACATTGCCCAGATGGTGCGGGCGGCCCATGACGCCCACGTCCCACGCCCATTCAGGCCTGACCATCGCCTGAGCCACGCGCCACGCCGCGCCCTTCATGCCGCCGCTGCCCGCCAAACCGGTGTGGTAATCGCGGTAACGGCTGCCGGGCACGGGCATATCCACGGTGAAGACCAGCGCGCTGCATTGCGCCTCGACGGCCTGGGCCAGCAGGTCCTTCATGAAAGCGCGGTCGCGGATCATGTAGAGTTGGAACCAGAAAGGCTTGGTCGCCGCCGCCGACACTTCGGGCAGCGCGCAGGCCGAGACGGTGGAAAGCGTGAAGGGAATGTCCGCCTTGTTGGCCGCACGCACCGCCTGGGCCTCGCCCCGCCGTGCGTTCAGGCCCGCAAGGCCCACCGGGGCCAGCGCCACCGGCAAAGCCTGCTTCACCCCGAACAGGGTGGTCGACATGTCGATCTTCGACACATCGCGCAAAACCCGCTGGCGCAGCGCCAGATGGGCCAGATCCTCGGCATTCTTGCGCAAGGTCACTTCGCCATAGCTGCCCCCGTCCATATATTCGAACAGGAAGCGCGGCAGGCGGCGGCGGGCAGCTTCACGGAAATCGGCGACAGAAGCGATAATCATCAATGACTCTCCAGCCGGGCCAGCCAGCGGTTGCGATAGGTGTCGAGATCGGCGTCCAGCGGCTCGATCCTGCGCAATTCGCCCTCGGGCATCAGCGCGGGATCGATCAGGCGGATCGCGCCGAAACTGACATCATTATGCGCGCTGCCAACAAAAACCTGTGTCTTGGGGCGCAGCGCGGCCAGCGCGCGGACAAAGACCTCGGCCTCGGCAAAGCGGCCCTCGACCAGCAGGCGTTCGTCCGATCCGATCAGATCTAGCGCCTGATCCGCCACCAGCGCGGCATAGAGGCAGGCCCCGGCGCGGCGTTCGTACCAGTCGTCGGGTTGGTTGACCCAGCCGCCTTGCCCATCGGGATAAGGCCCGCAGCCGGGGGCCAGCGTGGGCATATGCATTGCACCCGACGCCAGCACGGCGGGGACAGCAGCGAGGAGCAAGGGCTGATCCGGCTTGATGTCCACCCGGCGGGTGTCGATCTCGATCAGCGCCTCGATCTCACGCCCGCCCATGAAACGCGCCGAAGGAACCGGCCGCCCATAGGCATCGACATTGACCAGACAATCGCGCGCCTCGGGCAGGTCGGCCGTGGCGATGGGCGAGGCGGGCAGGCGCATGGCAATGAACCATGTGCCGGTGGACAGGACGGTTGCCTCGTTACGGGCGATTTCCGTGAAACCACGCGCCGCCATCAGCGCTGCATTGGAATCGTGCAGGCCCGCCAAGACGCGCACCGTTTCCGGCAGTCCTGTGGCCGCGGCAAGCACCGGGCTGATCGTGCCCAGCACATCGCCAGCCTTCACGACCGGGGCGAAACGCCAGGCCCAACCCTGCCCCTTGGCCAGATCGGACCAGTCTCCCGCGTCCGGGTTCCACAGGTCGGAATGGCAGCCCAGCGAGGTGACCTCGCTGGCCGCCACGCCCGAAAGCCACCATGCCCAATATTGCGCCCATGGCACCAGCGTGGCGCGCGCCATCGCATCGGGATAGAGCTCACCAGCCCACCAGACATGGGCGCCGAAATTCAGCCCCTGTGGCAGGGCAGGCGATCCGGTCTGCGCAAAAGGCGAGCGGGCGGCGCGATAGGCGTCCATCGTGGCCTGCGGCGGGGCGGCCTCGTAATCGATGGGGGCAAAGGCCAATGCGCCATCAAGGATCGCGGCAAAGCCTGCGCCATGCCCCACCGGCACGATATATTCGACGCCGCTGTCTGCATGGCCGCGCAGCACGCCCGTGGCCCAATCGGCAATGCCCGCCGCATCAAGGCGCGCAATGCCGCCTTCCTCGCATTTCGCATTGGGGCGCACCTGACGGTCCAGCAATTGCCCCTCACGCGACCACAGGGTGATCTTCGACATCGTCTTGCCGATGTCGATCACAATGGCCCAACCTTTTGGAGCCCAACCCCGATGCTCAGAAACCTGTGTCAGAACGCTCTCCCTGTCGCGCCCGATAGCGCCTTATTCCGGTTCGCGCCGCAAGCGCGAAATCATGCTGCATGTGCGAAATTGATCGTTTGATTGATCGTTTATGATTGTTGAATATCGAATCTGATTGCCAAAGGGAAGCAGATTCGTTAGGAGGCCGATCAAACAGACCCCCATGGGAGCATATCTGCGTGACAAACTCCGCGATTCCTTTTGCCGTCCCCACCAGCCGCTGGGACGATGCCTACGCCGCCACCCTCAGCCCCGAAGAACTGCTGCTCTATCGCTCCAACCTGCTGGGCAGCGATCTGACCGTTACCAATTTCGGCGGCGGCAACACTTCGGCCAAGCTGACGGGCACCGATCCTCTCACCGGTGAAACTGTCGAAGTGCTGTGGGTTAAGGGTTCGGGTGGCGACATCGGCTCGATGAAACTCGACGGCTTTTCCACACTTTATCAGGAAAAGCTGCTGGGTCTGGAAGCGCATTACAATGGCCCGGAAGATGACGACAAGATGGTCGGCTATCTGCCCCATTGCACGTTCAACCTGAACGGCCGCGCGGCCTCGATCGACACGCCGCTGCACTCGCTGCTGCCTTTTGCCCATGTTGACCACGTTCACCCGGACGCGATCATCGCGCTGGCGGCCTCCTCGGGCGGTGAAGCAGCGACCAAGGAAATCTGGGGCGGCAAGATCGGTTGGCTGCCGTGGAAGCGTCCGGGCTATACGCTGGGCACGATGCTGCGCGATTATCAGCGCGCCAACCCCGGCGTTCAGGGCGTGATGATGGCCAGCCATGGCATCATCTGCTGGGCCCACAGCGCCAAGGAATGCTATGAGCACACCGTCAGCCTGATTGCGGACGCTGCCAAGTATCTCAATGCCAAGATGGCGGGCAAGCCTGCCTTCGGCGGTCAGGTGGTCGCCCCCAACCCCGAGCGCGCCGCCATCGCCGCCGACCTGATGCCCCGCCTGCGTGGTTTCATGACCGGTGCGCGCCGCAAGCTGGGCCATTATTCGGACGATGCCGAGGCGCTGGAATTCGTTGGTTCGGCCAAGTTTGAAGAGCTGGCGGCGCTCGGCACCTCCTGCCCCGACCACTTCCTGCGCACCAAGATCGCGCCGCTGACGCTCGATCCCGCGCGCCTGCAGGACGACGCCTATCTGGCCGAAAAGATCAGCGCCTACCGCGATTTCTATGCCGCCTATTATGAACGCTGCAAGCGCGCCAACAGCCCCGCCATGCGCGATCCCAACCCGGTCGTGGTGCTGGTGCCCGGCGTTGGCCGCATCACCTTTGCCACCGACAAGACCACCGCGCGTCTGGCCGGTGAATTTTATGGCAACGCCATCAACGTGATGCGCGGCGCCGAAGCGATTGGCGACTATATCGCTCTGGACGAGCAGGAAGCCTTCGACATCGAATACTGGCTGCTCGAAGAAGCCAAGCTGCAGCGCATGCCCGCCCCCAAGCCGCAGGTTGGCCGCGTGGCCTTTGTCACCGGCGGCGCTGGCGGGATTGGCGCGGCGACCGCTGCGCGCTTCTTGAAAGAGGGCGCCTGCGTGGTGCTGGCCGACCGTGATGCGAATGCCGTGGAAGAAGTCCGCGCCGGTTTCGCCAAGCAATATGGCAAGGACGTTGTCCGCGCCGTCACCTGCGACGTGACCGACGAAGCACAGGTCAAGGCCGCGTTCGACACCGCGGCGCGTGAATTCGGCGGGCTGGATGTGGTGGTCGCCAATGCGGGCATTGCGTCTTCGGCACCGATCGAGCAGACCACGGTCGAGCTGTGGGATCGCAACTTCGACGTGCTGGCGCAGGGTTATTTCCTGACCGCCAAGCATGCCTGGGGCCTGCTCAAGCGTATGAAGGATCTGGGCGGCACCAGCCTCGTGTTCATTGGTTCGAAGAATGCCGTGGCAGCCGCCGCCGGTGCTTCGGCCTATGCTTCGGCCAAGGCTGCTGCCAACCACCTTGGCCGCTGCCTCGCGCTGGAAGGCGCGGGCGAAGGCATCCGCGTCAACATCGTCAATCCCGATGCGGTCATCAAGGGCAGCAAGATCTGGGACGGCGACTGGCGCAAGGAGCGCGCCGCCTCGAACAAGATCGATGCTGGCGAAGAGCTGGAAGCGCATTACCGCAACCGCTCGATGCTCAAGCGCGATGTGCTGCCCGAAGACATTGCCGAAGCGGCCTATTTCCTTGGCTCGGATGCTTCGGCCAAATCGACCGGCAACATGATCAATGTGGACGCGGGCAACGTTCAGGCCTTCACGCGCTGATCGGATCTGGGAGAGGATTTATCATGAGCAATCTGCCTATTTCCGCCGACCTGATCGCGGAACACAATGCCAAGGGGCTTGAGGCCCTGCATGAGGATTACGAAGCGCTGGGCCGCAAGCTGGCCCGCACCGGCATCGACATTGACGCCATCAAGAAGCGCGTCGCCGGTTTCTCGGTAGCCGTCCCTTCGTGGGGCGCGGGGCGCGGGGGCACGCGTTTCGCCAAGTTCCCCATTCCGGGCGAGCCGACCAATATCCACGAAAAGTTGGAGGACTGCTCGGTCATCAACCAGCTTTCCACCGTGACGCCACGCGTCTCGCCCCATTTCCCGTGGGACAAGGTTGCCGACTACAAGGCCCTGCGCGAGGAAGCCTCGCAGCTCGGCCTTGGCTGGGACGCGGTGAACAGCAACACGTTTCAGGATCAGGTGGGTCAGGCCCACACCTATGCCAATGGCTCGCTCTCCTCGCAGGACGCAGGCGCGCGTCAACAGGCGGTCGACCACAACATCGAATGCATCGAAATCGGCCAGCAATTGGGCAGCAAAGACCTGACCGTCTGGGTTGGCGACGGCACCAATTTTCCGGGTCAGCAGGATTTCGCCCGCAGCCTCGACCGTTATCTCGACGCCGCATCGCAGATCTATGCCGCCCTGCCCGGCGACTGGCGGATGCTGCTCGAACACAAGATGTTTGAACCGGCCTTCTATTCGACCGTCATTTCCGACTGGGGCAGCTCGATCCTTGCGGCCCAGACGATCGGCGAGCGTTGCAAGTGCCTTGTCGACCTTGGCCACCATGCGCCCAACGTCAACATCGAACAGATCGTGGCCCGCCTCCACCGCTTCGGCAAGCTGGGCGGCTTCCACTTCAACGACAGCAAGTATGGCGACGACGATCTGGACAGCGGCTCGATCAACCCGCACCAGCTCTTCCTCGTCTTCAACGAACTGGCCGAGGCCGAAGCCAATCCGCGCGATGGGTTCAACCCGTCCTATATGATCGACCAGTCGCACAATGTGACCGATCCGATTGAATCCATGCTGTCCTCCGCTGAAGCCATCGCCGCCTGTTTTGCCAAGGCGTCGCTGGTGGACCGCGCCGCTCTCCACGGCGCGCAGGAAGCCAATGACACGATGATGGCGTTTCAGGCCCTGCGCCGCGCCTATAACGTCGATGTGGCCCCGATCCTGGCCATGGCCCGTGTGGAAGCGGGCGGCGCGATTGACGTTCTGGCCGCCTATCGCGCCAGCGGATACCGCGCCCGCAAGGCGCAGGAACGCAAACCCGTCGGCCTTGGCGCCGGGATCGTATGATCCGCGCTTTTTGCGATTGACCTGACGGCAACGCCCGTGGACTGTCTCCCATAGAGAGATGGCCGCGGGCGTTTTGCCTTATACTTTCAAAACCTTGCCTCATTATCAAACCACTTCTCGGGGGAGATGTAAAATCATGGCCACCAAGCCTTCCGTCCGCGCGCTGCGCCCTTCTGTCCGCGCACTGCGCATGGCGCTGATTGCCGCCTGCGCGCCGATTGCCCTGCCCGTTCACGCCCAGAGCACACCCGATCTGGAAACCCAGTTCCGCGATCCGCCCGCCGAGGCCCGCCCCCGCGTGTGGTGGCACTGGATGAACGGCAACATCACCAAGGACGGCATCGCCAAGGATATGGCGTGGATGAAGGCTGTCGGCATCGGCGGCCTCCAGAATTTCGACGTCAATCTCAACACGCCCCAGGTGGTGGACAAGCGCCTCGTCTATATGACGCCCGAGTGGAAAGACGCCTTCCGCTTTGCCGCGCAGGAAGCCGAGCGCAACGGGCTGGAACTGGCCATCGCCGCCTCGCCGGGCTGGAGCGAGACGGGCGGGCCTTGGGTCAAGCCTGAGGATGGGCTGAAGAAACTGGTGTGGAGCGAGACCATCGCCGCACCGGGCAAGCTGTTCAAGGGCAAGATCGCCGCCCCGCCTTCGGTCACCGGCCCCTATCAGGGCATGGCCAAGGGGCTGGCCTTTGACGATATCGCCAGCGGCCACAAGCCCGAGGCCGTGCCCGCCTATTATGGCGACGTGGCCGTGGTGGCCATGCCGGTGACCATCGCCGCCACCGCCGCGCCCAAGGCCAGCGTCGATGGTAAGCCGGTCGATGCCGCGCCGCTGTCCGATGACAACCCCAATGCCGGCCTTGCCGTGCCGCGCGGCAAGCCGAGCGCGCCGGGCAGCGTCGTTTATGCCTATGACGCGCCCCAGACGATGCGCAGCGCCACGGTCTTTGTGCCCGGCGCCAAGGTCATGTTCCGCGGCCCCACGGTCGATCCCGTGCTGGAGGCCAGCGATGACGGCCAGAACTGGCGCGGGATCACGCATTTCACCGTGAATGACGTGCCCACCACCATCAGCTTTGCCCCCGTCACGGCCAAATTCTTCCGCCTTGTGCTCAACCCTCTGACGTCGACATCCTCGAACATGGGCGCGCCTGCCGAAGGCGTGGAAATCCCCGGCCTGTTCGCCATGCTGGGCGGCGAGGACAAGCCGTGGCAATTGGGCCAGTTCAGCCTGTCGGGCGAGGCCAAGGTCAATCTGTCGGAAACCAAGTCGGGCTTTGCGCTGGCGCATGATTATTACGCGCTGACCAATCCGACCGATGGCGCGACCGGCGCTCCGGCGGCGCAGGTGGTCAATCTGACCAGCCTGATGCAGGCCGATGGCTCGCTGGAATGGAAGGCCCCCGCCCTGCCCAAGGGTCAGCAATGGCGGATCATCCGTCTGGGTTCCTCCTTGCTGGGCACGACCAACCATCCCGCCCCGCCCGAGGCCACCGGCCTTGAAGTGGACAAGTTCGATGGCGATGCGGTGGGCCGCTATATGGACCATTACCTCGGCATGTATCGCGATGCCGCCGGGGCCGACATGATGGGCGCACATGGCGTGCGGGCGATCCTGACCGATTCCATCGAGGTGGGCGCGGCCAACTGGACGCCCAAGATGCTGTTCCAGTTCAAGGCTTTGCGCGGCTATGACGCCACGCCCTGGCTGCCCGCGCTGACGGGCGCGCTGGTGGGCAGCCGTGAGGAGAGCGACAAGTTCCTCTATGACTGGCGCCGCACGCTGGGCGATCTGATGGCGTCCGAGCATTACGGCACGGTGGCCGCCAAGGCGCATGGCGCGGGGCTGAAGGTCTATGGCGAGGCGCTGGAAGATCACCGCCCGAGTCTTGGCGACGATATGTCGATGCGCACCCATGCCGATATTCCGATGGCCGCGCTTTGGACCTTTACGCAAAAGGACGGGCCCAACCCCTCCTATCTGGCCGATATGAAGGGCGCGGCGAGCGTCGCGCATATCTATGGGCAAAATCTGGTGGCCGCCGAGAGCATGACCTCGGCGCTCAACTACTGGGCGGATTCGCCGCGCACCTTGAAGCATGTGATCGACACCGAATTTGTCACGGGTGTGAACCGCCCGGTGGTCCACACCAGCGTCCACCAGCCGGTCGATGACAAGGTGCCGGGCCTCTCGCTGATGATCTTTGGCCAGTTCTTCAACCGGCACGAGGCATGGGCGCCGCTGGCCAAGACCTGGGTCGATTATCTGTCGCGCAACTCACTGATGCTGCAAAACGGGCGCAATGTGGCCGATGTCGGCTATTTCTATGGCGAGGAAGCGCCACTGACGGGCCTGTATGGCGACAAGCGCGTGGGTGATGCGCCCAGCACCCATGCCTATGATTTCGTCAATTTCGACGCTCTGGTGGGTGCGCTGAGCAATGATGGGGCTGAAATCGTCTCCAAGGGCGGGGCGCGTTACCGGGCGCTGTATCTGGGCGGGTCGTCGCGGCGGATGACGCTGGCGGCGCTGCACCGCATCGCCGCTCTGGCCGAAGGGGGCGCGACGATCATCGGTCTGGCGCCCGAGGGCACGCCCAGTCTGAGCGACAAGGACAGTGCCGATTACAAGGCGCTGGTGGCGCGGCTCTGGCCCGGCACGGGCGAGGCAGCGGTCGGCAAGGGCCGCGTGATCGCCAGCGGCGATGTCGAGGCCGCGCTGGCCAAGGCGGGCGTGGGTTCCGATTTCCGCATGGTCGGCGGGGCGGCGGATGCCGAGGTGCCCTTCCTCCACCGGCGCTGGGATGCGGGCGACAGCTACTTCCTTGTGAACCGCAAGGAACGCGACGAGACATTCGAGGCCCATTTCCGTGTCACCGGCAAGGCGCCCGAATTGTGGCATGCCGAAACCGGCACGTTCGAACCGGTCAGCTATCGCATCGTCAATGGCGAGACGGTGATCGCCATGTCGCTGGCGGGCGAGGAATCGGTGCATGTCGTGTTCCGCAAGCCCGCGCCTGCCGATGGCATGATGATCAAGAAGCTGGTGCCCGCGCCGCTGCTCACGCTGGACGGCGCATGGAATGTTGCGTTCCAGCCGGGTCGCGGGGCGCCGGCCAATGCGGTGCTGCCCAAGCTGCAGCCCCTGAATGAAAACGCCGATGCCGGGATTGCCCATTTCTCGGGCGTGGCCACCTATGCCAAGGATTTTGCCGCGCCCAAGGGGTGGGAGGCGGGGCAGCCGCTCTGGCTCAACCTCGGCGATCTGCGCGAGGTGGCGCAGGTCAGCGTCAATGGCAAGGATGTCGGCATGGTCTGGCATGCGCCCTATCGGGTGGACTTGTCGGGCGCGGTGAAGGCTGGCAAGAACCACATCGAGGTCCGCGTGGCGAACCTGTGGATCAACCGCCTGATCGGCGACAAGCAACCGGGGGCCAAGCCTGTGACCTTTACCACCATGCCCACTTATCGCGCGGATGCGCCGCTGCGCGCCTCGGGCCTGATCGGGCCTGTGGTGGTTGAGGGCCAAGTGAAGTGAACCCAGCGGCCTATATCCGCCGCGAAACCGGGGTGAGCGTGGTGATCAACACCATGCTCACGCTGGGCTTCTTTCTCGTGGCCTTTGGGCGCAGCGGAGCGCCGGTGCCGGTCTGGGGCATCGGGGCCTATGTGTTCGACTTTGTGCCGCAGGGTTTCATGATCGGGCTGATGGCCAGTCTGGTGCCGGGCGCGCTGGCGGGCAAGGCACTGCGCAGCGAGCGGGTGGCGGCGGTGGCGGCGGCCTCGCCTCTGCCCTCGGGCCTGCTGCTGCGTTCGCTCCTGATGGCGGTGGGCGGCGCGGCGGCCGGGGTGGCGATCTCTGGCGGCCTGCTTTTCGCGCTGGGGCTGGAACAATTGCCTTGGGGCGGCGCGCTGGCGGCCAAGCTGGTCTGGGCGGTGGTTCTGGCCGCGCTTGTCATGCCTGCGGGCCTGCGCGCGGCATTGGCGCGGGGCTGATCCTGCGCTAGGATTGCCTCTATGATCGACCCGCGCGCCCTTCGCACCTTTCACGAAGTATGCCGCGCGGGCTCGATCACGGGCGCGGCGCGCGCGCTCAACATTTCCCAACCCTCGGTGTCCAGCGCCATCGCCTTGCTCGAGGCGCGGCTGGGCGCGACCCTGTTTGAACGCACCCGCGCGGGCATCGTGCTGACGGCGGCGGGCCATGCGTTGCAGGCGCGTGCGCAAATGCTCGAACATCTGCTGCGCGATGCCCAGGCCGAGGTGACAGCCGCTGCCGAGGGCCTGTCCGGCCCCCTGCGCATCGGCGGCACACCGGGCGCCTTGGTAAGCCTGCTGCCCACCGCCATGGCGCGCTTTGAAAAGAGCCTCTCGCAAATCACGCTGAGCGTGCTGGAGCGCGCCGACCGCGAATTGACCGCCATGCTGCGCGAGGGCGATATCGAGGTGGCTTTCGTCACCACCGCGATGGAGGAGCCGGACGAGGATATTGCCGAGCGTACGCTGGCGCGCGATCCCTTTGCGCTGATTGTCGGGCCGGATGGCGGCGATTGGCCCAGCCCCTTTTCGCTGAAACAGGCTGACCGACTGCGCTGGGTCCTGCCAGAGGCGCAGGGCGCGTTCCGGCGTCAGGTTGATGCACTGTTCGCCGCCGCCGGGGTGCCGGTGCCGCGCGATGCGATCCGCTGCGACTCCCTGCTGACCACCAAGGCGCTGGTGCGCGATTGCCGCCGCGTAACGATCCTGCCCATGCGGGTTGCGGCCAGCGAGCTGTCGATGGGCGTGCTGCGCGCCCTGCCGATTGCCGAGGCGGCGTTTGAGCGCAGTGTGGGCGTGCGCTGGCTGAAGCAGCGCGGCATGTCGCCTTTGGCGGGCGCTTTGATCCGGCAGCTTGAGGGCGAAACCATAGTCTAAAACTATGGCAATGCCAAAATTGCATATTTTACCTGATGCAACGGCTTTGGCAAAAGAGGCTCCAAGCACACAATCGTGATAGGGAGAGTCGGGCGTGACCACGCTCTTTACCAACATCCGCATTTTCGACGGCAGCCCCAACGCATCGCGCGAAGGGCAGGTCTTGGTCGATGGCGAGCGGATCGCCAAGGTCGTCTATGCGCCTGAAACCATTGATGCGCCCGGCGCAACCATTGTCGATGGCCACGGCGGCACGCTGATGCCCGGCATGGTCGAGGCGCATGCCCACCTGACCTGGGCCTCGTCGGTCGAAAAGATCTATCACGCCTTCATCCTGCCGCCCGAAGAGCTGGAAGTGGCCGCCACGCGCAATGCGCGCGTGCTGCTCGACCATGGTTTCACCAGCGCCTATTCCGCAGGCGCGCTGGGCGATGGCATCGAGGTGCGCCTTGCCGCCGCGATCAACGCCGGTGAAACGCCGGGGCCGCGCCTCATCCCCTCCACGCTGGAACGCAGCCCCGAGGGCGCCGAGGGCGTGGACACGGGCGATGTGTTCAACGGTCGCGGGCCTGAAGCCATGCGCGCCTTTATGAAATATTGCGCGGATCAGGGCATCGGCTCGGTCAAGCTGGTGATTTCGGGCGAAGACGCCTTGAAGCCGGGCAGCCATTCCGACCTGCTCTACACGGTCGAGGAAATGGATGCCGCGCGCGAGGCCGCCAAAGAATATGGCCTCTGGATCGCCACCCACGCCTATACGGACGAGGCAGTCGATCTGGCCCTGCGCGCGGGCGCCCGGATCATCTATCACGCCAGCTATATTGGCGAACGCACGGCTGAAAAGCTGGCCGCGCACAAGGACGAAGTGTTCTACGGCCCCGGCTGCGGCGTTTCGGTGGCGGCCCTTGAAGCCAGCCCCCCGCCCCATATCGACATGAGCCACATGAAGCACAGCGCCGCCGAGCGCATGGAGCTGGAAGGCAAGCTGGTGCCTGCGCTCAAAGCCATGGGCGTGCGCACGCTGATCGGCGGGGACTATGGTTTCCCCTTTAACCCCAACGGCCGCAACGCGCGCGACCTCCAGCATTTCGTCGACTATTTCGGCTACAGCCCGGTTGAGGCGCTGGCCGCTGCCACCTCGCTGGGCGGGGAACTGATGGGGATCGACGTGGGCCGGATTCAGGAAGGCTATCTGGCCGACCTGCTGCTGGTCGATGGCGACCCCACGCAGGATGTCGCGATCCTTCAGGGCAAGGACCATTTCAAGGCAATCATGAAAGGCGGCGCCTTTCACAAGGCCCCTCTGGAAACGGTAACGGCGTAAAAAACCATGTTCGATGTTGCGATTATTGGCTGCGGGCCTGTCGGCGCGCTGGCTGCGAACCTGCTCGGCCGCGAGGGGCTCAATGTGGTGGTTCTGGAAAAGGAACTCACCCATTATCCCCTGCCGCGCGCGGTGCATCTCGACCACGAGATGATGCGCCTGTTCCAATCGGCAGGCGTGCTCGACCGCGTGCTGCCCGATATGGTGGACACCGACGGGCACCTGCATGTCGGCGCGAATGCTCAGGCGATCCGTTATATGGGCACGGTGGGGATGCCCCGCCCCTTCGGCTGGTCGAATGACTGGTTCTTCTATCAGCCCGAATTGGAAGAGCATCTGCGCGCCGGTTTTGCCGACATGGCCAATGTGGATTTCCGCAAGGGCGCAGAGTTCACCGCGCTCGATCAATCCGACGGCCCGGTGCGCATCACCTATACGCAGGACGGCGCGCAGCATCAGGTCGCGGCCCGCTGGGCAATTGCCTGCGACGGTTCGCGCAGCCCGGTGCGCAAGGCTCTGGGGATCAAGCTCGACGATCTGGACTTCGAGGAACCCTGGCTGGTGGTCGATGCCGAGGTCGATGGTCCGGTGCGCTTCCCCGCCATCGCGGGCGTGCCGCAGCAGGCCGATCTGCAGCGCCTCTCGGTGATGATGTGCGATCCCAAGCGGCCCGCCACCATCGTGCCGGGGCGCGGCAACCATCGCCGCTGGGAACTGATGCTGTTGCCCGATGAGGACGATGCCGCGATGATGGCGCCGGACAAGGTGGCCGAATTGCTGGCCCCCTATATCGGCGATGTGCCGCACAAGATCGTGCGCTCGGCCACCTATCGCTTCCACGGCCTCGTCGCGGAAAGCTGGCAGGAAGGGAATGTGTTTCTGGCGGGCGATGCCGCGCACCAGACCCCGCCCTTCTTTGGTCAGGGCATGTGCCATGGCTGCCGCGATGTTGCCAATCTCTCGTGGAAAATGGCGGCGATCATCAAGGATCACGCCTCGCCCGAGATCCTGTGCACCTATCAGCCCGAACGCGACCCGCATGTGCGCGGCGTGATCGGCGCGGCGGTGAATGTGGGCCGCTATATCTGCGAACTCGACCCCGCCAAGGCCGCCGCGCGCGATGCCGAGATGATCGCGCGGGCCGAGGCGCAAAAGGGCAAGCAGGAAACCGCCCATGACCTGATTCCGGCGATTTCGACCGGCATCATCCATCACGGCAGCGCAGGCGCGGGCGAACGCTTCATCCAGCCGGTGCTGACGGACGGGCGCAAGCTCGATGATCTGACCGGCGGTGGCTGGCGCCTGTTCACGTTGGCCGATGCGGCGGCTCTGCCCGATGGCGGCGCGGTGTCGGCCTGGCTGGCGGCGCGGGGCGCAGAGGCGGTAATGATCCGCCCCGACCATTACGTATTTGGCACGGGCACCGCCGAAGAATTGCGCAAAGCCTATGCGGCGCAAATGGGCCTATCGCTGGAGACTGCTGCATGATTACGCTGGCTCAGGCCCAAACCATCCTCTCCGCCGGATTTGCCCATGCGCGCGCCCAATCGGCCAAGCCTCTGGCGATGGTCGTGCTGGATGCGGGCGGCCACCCGGTCGCCATGGCGCGCGAGGATGGGTCAACCTTCTTCCGCGCCGATATTGCCCGCGCCAAAGCCTATGGCGCGCTGGGCATGGGCGCGGACACGGGCGTTCTGGCCGAACGCGCCAAGGGCAACCCGACCTTCTTTGGCGGGGTCGTCACCACGGTGGGCGGCGATCTGGTGTTTTCGCCGGGCGGTGTGCTGGTGCGCAGCGGCGGCGTGGTCGTGGGCGCGGTGGGCGTGTCGGGTGATACGGGCGAAGTGGACGCCGAATGCGCGAGCGCGGGCATCGCGGCCGCCGGTTTTTGAAAGGAACTCACGCGATGATGAAACTTCGCAGCATCGAATTGGCCCTGCCCAAGGCGGCCGAGGCGCATCAGTGGATGATCGACATCTGGGGCTGCGCCGATGGCGGGCGGATCGACGACACGTTCTACCTGCGCGGTTCGGGCACCTTCCCCTATCTGATGGCCATTTCGGAAAGCGCCGATAATTTCGTGCGCTCGACCACTTTCGTCTGCTCTGCGGACCGTCTGGCCCAGGTGGCGCAGGCGGCCATGACGCGTGGGTTGAACGCCGCGCCTTGCGTGAGCAGCGATCCGGGCGGCGGGCATGGCATCGTGGTCGAACTGGCCGAGGGTGAATTGCTGCGCTTTCTGGTGGACGCAACCGAAGTGGCGCCCATCGAAGGCCACTCCAAGGCAAGCCGCCGCGTGATGCCGGTCAAGCTCACCCATGTCGTGTTCAATTCCGCCGATGCCGAAGCAAGCGGCGATATCGTCGAGGAAGTCCTCGGCTTCCGCGTCTCCGACCGCACAAGGGGCATGGTCTTTGTCCGCTGCAACGAGGCGCATCATTCGACCGCCTTTGCCCGCGCCGGTTTCTCGTCGCTCAACCATGTCGCGTTTGAGATGGAAGACCTCGACGCCGTGATGCGCGGCATCGGCAATATGCGCGATCATGGCTTTGCCCCGGCATGGGGTCCGGGCCGCCATGGGCCGGGCGACAATGTCTATGCCTATTACATCGCGCCCTTTGGCCCGGTGATCGAATATTCCACCGCCGTCGAGAAGGTGGGCGAGGATTACCGGACGGGCGAGCCCGACGACTGGACCTGGCCCGAAAAGCGGATCGACCAGTGGGGCGTGTCGGACAAGGATTTTGCCGGTCTGCGCGTGGCCGAGGAAGCCTTCCGCTTCCGCCGCGAATGGCAACCGGCGCCCATCAACGAATTTTCTGGCCAAATTGCTTCTGGAGCGTAAACCCCCATGCGTTATGTGTCTTTTACCCGCCCCGACGGCAAGGCCAGCTTTGGCCGCCTTGACGGGCAAACCGTCTATGATCTGGGCGGCGCCCATGCCAGCCTGAAGGCCGCGATTGCCGCCGACGCCCTCGCCTCGCTCGCCGATGGCGAGGCCTTCGCGCTCGATGCCGTCAAGCTGCTGCCCGTGATCCCCGACCCGGACAAGATCCTCTGCGTTGGCCTCAACTATGCCACTCATGTGGCCGAAACCGGCCGCGAGCAGAAAGAGCATCCCGCGATCTTCACCCGCTATGCCGACAGCCTGATCGCCGAAGGTGACGCCATGGTGCGCCCGCCCGAGAGCGTTCGCTTCGACTATGAAGGCGAAGTGGCCATCGTCATCGGCAAGAAGGGCCGCCGCATCGCGCCCGAAAACGCCTGGGACCATATCGCGGGCTATGCGCCCTTCAACGATGGCTCGATCCGCGATTGGCAGCGCCACAATATCCAGTTCACCCCCGGCAAGACCTGGCCCGGCACCGGCGGCTTCGGCCCCGCGCTGGTCACGCCTGACGAAATCGCGGACCTTGGCGCACAGCGCGTTCAGACGCGTCTGAACGGCGAGTTGGTACAGGATCAGCCGATCAGCGACATGATCTGGGATATTCCCACGATCATCGCCTATTGCTCGACCTTCACCGACCTCAACCCCGGCGACGTCATCGCCACCGGAACGCCTGGCGGCGTGGGCGATAAGCGCAAGCCCGCGCTCTACATGAAGGCGGGCGACGTGGTGGAAATCTCGGTCGGCGTCATCGGCACGCTGACCAACCCGGTCATCGACGAAGTCTGAAACACACACATTCCGGCACCGGCGGGACAAGAATCCCGCCGGGCCACATTAGGGAGAATACCATGCGTTCCATCCATCTTCTGCTGGGCAGCGCCGCCTTTGTCGGCCTGATCGCATCCAGCCCGGCCATGGCCGAAGAGGCGGCCACCCCCGCCGCCCAATCCGCCGCCCCCGGCGAAATCGTCGTCACCGCCCAGCGCCGCGCCGAACGTCTTCAGGACGTGCCGCTGGCCGTTTCGGCCCTGAGCGCGCAGCAGATCACATCGGGCGGTTTCCAGAAGCTGTCCGACCTGCAATATCAGTTTTCCGGCCTGCAATTCGGCTCCTCGCCCAATGACAGCGGCTATCGCCTGCGCGGCGTGGGCACGGCGGGCGGCTTTTCCTCGGCCTCGGAACAGAATGTCGGCACGGTGGTCGACAATGTGATCATCCCCTTCGGCAACCCGGTCAACAGCCTTGGCGATCTGGAGCGTGTCGAAGTTCTGAAAGGCCCGCAGGGCACCCAGTTCGGCAAGAACGCTTCCTCGGGCGTGGTCAACATCACCACCGCCAAGCCCCGCTTTGACCGCGTTTCGGGCAAGGTCTTCGCTTCCTACGGCTCGCTCAACGAAGTGAACACCAACGCCCAGCTCAACCTGCCCACCAGCGAGAATTCGGCCATCGGCCTCTATGGATTCTATCGCCAGAATGACGGCTATCTCTATAACGCCACGCTGAAGAAATATTGGGGCGATGAGGCCAGCTTTGGCGGCCGCGCCAAGTTCTTCTATCAGCCGTCGGACGATTTCAGCGTCTATATCATCGGCGATTACAGCCGCACCAGCACGCGCAGCCCCGGCCAGCTCTGGACGATCAACGCCCTGCCCAGCTTTGCCAACCCGCTGATGGCGGCGCGTTTCGGCAATCTGACCGCGCTTGGCATCACGCCGGGCTTCAACAACACGCAAAGCGCGGAAAACACCGACGGCTGGACGAGCGAGCGCAATTACGGCGCCAGCATCGAGATCAACAAGAAGCTGGGCGGGCTGAACCTGACCTCGATCACCGCCTATCGCGGCTTTATCCAGGGCGCCTCGCAATTCGGCATCGACGGGTCGAGCGTGACGGTGTTTCAGGCCCAGCCCACCGCCCAGCACCAGTCCTTCCTGAGCCAGGAAATCCGCCTGACCAGCCCCTCGGGCAGCAAGCTGGAATATACCGCAGGCTTTTACGGGTCGCGGCGCAAGACCGGCAATCCGGGCGATTACAACCGTGCCCAGTTGATGCCCGCCAATCCGTTCAGCGCCTTCTATGTCAACATCTCGTCGGGCCAGGCCAACACCCAGACCCGCTCGGACTCGCTGGCCGCCTTCATCGACGGCAAGTATCATGTGACCGAGAAATTCTCGCTGCTGGGCGGTTTCCGCTATCAGTATGACTGGGTGAACGCCTCGTTCCATTCGATCATCGATCCGGCCTATGCCCCCGCCACGGTGGTCAATGGCGTGTTTGTCACCCCCTATTCTCCGGTCCCGCTGCAGACCGGCGCGACCTCAAAGGGTGGCTGGTCCGGCAAGGCGGGCGCGGAATACAAGGTTGACCGCGACCTGATGTTCTTTGGCACGATCGCGCGCGGTTATCTGGGGCCGACGGTGGCGTTCTCGGGCCTGTCAGGCACGCGCACCAATGTGAACCCGCAGACCGTGCGCGACATCACGGTCGGCTTCAAGTCGCAGCTCTTCAACCGCGCCGTGACCTTCAACGCCAGCGCCTTCTTTGACAAATACACCAACCTTCAGACCAGCGTGTTCAACGGCACCGAATTCCTGACCGAGAACGCGGGCGGGTTTGAAGCCAAGGGTTTCGAGTTTGACGCCCGCTGGCGCGTCAGCCAGGAATTCAGCCTGAATGGCGGGTTGACCTATTCGGACACGAAGTTCACCGATTATGTCACCGCGTGCCCCAATGTGGTGAAGGCCGGCTACACCTGCTACACTCAGAACGGCACCAGTCTGGTACAGGCCGCCGGTCAGCCGCTCTCGGGCGCGCCCAAGGTTTCCTTCACCTTTGGTGCGGACGTGAAGCTGCCGATCAACGATCGTCTGGCCTTCGACTGGTCGAGCAATATCTATTACCGCAGCAAGGTGCAGTATGACGTGGCCAATGCCTTGTCGTATCAGCCGGGCTATTACACGATCGGTCTGAACACCGGCATCGGCGCGGCCGATGGCGGATGGCGCGTGGGCCTGTTCGTGCGCAACCTGCTCGATCAGCGCTTCCAGGCTTCGGTGATCGGCCTGCCCTTCTCGGATCCGGGCGGCGAGGTGAACTGGCTGACGCGCGAAGGGCGCCGCACCATCGGCGTCAACGCCACGGCCAAGTTCTGATAAAACGCGCATGGGCGGCGGGGGATCGAACCCTGCCGCCCATTCTGCATGAGGTGTTTGCCATGAATCCCATCCGCCATTCCATCGCCGCCATGGGTCAGGGTCTTGGGCCATCGGTGCTCGATCAATGCCACGCCCTGTTTGACGAAGAGCAGAGCGCGCTGGCGCGGGCCGTGCCGGTGGCCGCGCGCGATCTGGCCTATGGGCCGCATGAAAGGCACCGGCTGGACCTTTACGGCGCGGCCGAGGGTGCGCCCAAGCCCGTTGTCCTGTTCGTCCATGGCGGCGGCTTCGTGCTGGGCGACAAGGGCGACACGAGTTGGGCCAATGCCGCCGTGGGCCGCATGGCGGCGCAGCGCGGCTGGATCGGAGCGGTGATGAACTATCGCCTCGCCCCCGATCACCTCTGGCCTGCGGGCAGTCAGGATGTGGCCGCCGCCGTCGATTATCTGCGCGGCGCGGTGGCCGAACATGGCGGCGATCCCGACCGGATCGTGGTCATGGGCACCTCGGCAGGCGCGGTGCACGTCAGCGGTTTTCTGAAACTTCGCCCTGACCATGGCTCGCTGGTGCGCGGGGCGGTGCTGCTTTCGGGCCTCTATGGCTTTACCCCCATCGACCCCAAGGACGAGCGCTACTACGGCAGCGACGATTATGCCGCCAAGGCGCCGCTGGATGCCGTGGTCGAAACCCAATTGCCGCTGCTGATGGCCTGCGCCCAGCATGATCCGGCACGGTTTCAGGCCGAATTCCTTGGCCTGATGCAGGCCCGCCTGGCCCGCCACGACACGATGCCGCGCGCCGTCCTGCTGCCGGGCCACAATCATTACACGATGGCGATGCACCTTGGCACCTCTGACCGGCGCCTTGAGGAAGAAATCGCCGCATTTCTGGAGGATATTCTGTGATTGATCGCCGTTCCCTGCTGGCGGGCGCCGCCGTTCTGGCCGCCGGTCCGGCTTTTGCGGCAAAGTCCAAGCCGCTGGACCCCGCCTTCCCCAAGGGCTTTTTGTGGGGCGCGGCCACTGCGGGCCATCAGGTCGAGGGCAACAACACCAATTCGGACCAGTGGCTGCTGGAAAATGTCACGCCCACCATCACCGGCGCGCCTTCGGGCGATGCGGTCAACAGTTTTGAAATGTGGCGCGAGGATCTCGATCTGGCGCGGTCCATCGGCCTCAACGCCTATCGCTTCAGCCTGGAATGGGCGCGGATCGAGCCCGAGCCAGGCATGTTCTCGCTGGCCATGCTCAACCATTACAAGGCGATCATTGAGGGATGCCGCGCGCGCGGGATGGCTCCGGTGGTGACGTTCAACCATTACACCACCCCGCGCTGGTTTGCCGCGCAGGGCGGATGGACCCATGCGCAGGCGCCCGAACTCTTCGCCAAATTCTGCGACCGGGCGATGCGGCATATGGGCGCGGGAATCGCTGTGGCGCTCACCCTCAACGAGCCCAATCTGGCCCGCCTGCTGCCTTTGGTGATGCCGCCGCAGTTCCTGGACGGGCTGCGCGCCAATCTGGCCGCCGCCGCGCGCGCAGCCAACGTGCAGCGCTTCATGGTGGCCAACACCGTGCCGCCCGAGGATGTGCCCGCCGTGACCGCCGGGATGATCCGGGGCCACCGTCTGGCCCGCGCCGCGATCAAGGCGATCCGCCCCGAACTGCCGGTCGGCTTCAGCTTTGCCATGGCCGACGATCAGGCCGCGACCAAGGATTCGATGCGCGATGCCATGCGCCAGAAGCTCTACGGCGACTGGCTGGACGTGGCGCGCGAGGATGATTTCGTGGCGATCCAGAATTACGAACGCATCCTGTGGGGCCCCAAGGGCCGCCTGCCCGCGCCCGATGGCGGTATGCGCAATTTCCGGGGGGCGGAGGTCTATCCGCCCTCGCTGGCGGGCGCGGCGCGTTATGCGCATGAGGCCACGGGCAAGCCGGTCCTCATTACCGAGCATGGCGTGGGCACGGATGACGATACGCTGCGCGTCCGCCTGATCCGCGAGGCGCTGCCGCCGCTGCGTCAGGCGATGGCCGATGGCGTGCCGGTGCTGGGCTATATCCACTGGTCGCTGATGGACAATTATGAATGGGGCGCAGGGATTGGCCATGGCGCTTTCGGCCTTGCCGCGGTTGATCCGCTCACCTTTGCGCGCAAGGCCAAGCCAAGCGCGGGCGTGCTGGGCGCGATTGCCAAGGCCAACTCGCTGTAACCTATCGGGGGATGGTTACAGACGAGAGGCGCGGGGGTCGGGGGGCCCCCGCGCCTTTTTGCATGGGCGCATCTTTTTGCATGAATTGCCCCCGGGTTTATTTGGAATTAGAATTCCATTAAAACGATCTTTGTTGACGAAAGTGACACAAACCGGAAAAGAACCGTGTCATGACCAAGGATGTTGCCCTCTCCACCGCCCTGCGCGCGCCCGTTCAGGGCCGATCCAAGGCCTCGTATGAACGCATGTTGGCCGCCGCAGAGGCGCTGATGGCGGCCGCAGGTTCGGACGAGTTCACGCTGCAGGAGGTAAGCAAGAAGGGCAAGGTTTCGATCGGCTCGATTTACAATCGATTTGAAAGCAAGGACGCCCTGCTCCATGCGGTGCAATTGCGCGTGCTCGAACGGGTCGACAGACAGATGGGCGCGATGCTGGACGAGGCGCGCAACGGGGCTAATACGCTCGACCAACTGGTGGTGGCGCTGACGCGGGCGGTGGGCGAGACGCTCAAGGAAAACGCCGATATCATGCGCCCGCTGATGCTGCGCGCGACCAATGATCCGCTGGTGGCGGCCACGGGCAAGGCGTCTTTCGTCACCACGGCCAATGCGGTCAAGGGCGCGCTGCTGCTGCATTCGGCGGAGATGAAACAGCCCGATCCGCTGCGTGCGGTCGATTCGGCCTTTCGCATCCTTTACGCCACGATTGCCCGCTATCTCGGCTTTGGCTCGGCCACCACGGCGGCGTGGGAGGGTGACTGGGATGTGCTGCTGCAGGACCTCTCGCGCATGATCGCGGCCTTTCTGGTCACCCCGCCAAGCTTTTGATCGGCCCGCTTGCAGGCGGCCCGTCTCAGGCCGCTTGACAGCTATGCCTATCCGGCGATATTTCAGAACCATCATTCTGATTTAGATCGGGAGGCAGCGCATCGCGCCCTTTCCGAATCGCTGGGAGAGGCATCTTGCAACATTTGCGGCACAAGCAGCCAAGGGCGACGCGGCGCGAGGTTCTGGCCGGGGCGGCGATTTTTGCGCTGGCCACCGGCCTGCCCATGCCCGCATCGGCGGCCGGCGAGGCGCCCTCGCCCCGGATCGCGCTGTTGCTCAAAACCGTCGCCCAGATCGTGATCCCGCGCAGCGATACGCCCGGCGCGGGCGACGTGGGCGTCGGGGCCTTTCTCCCGCTGGCCTTTGCGCATGGGCTGGAGGGCACGCGCGAACCTTGGCGCGGCGCGGCGGCGCCGGGCCTGCTGCGCGCGGATGGATCGCTGCGCCATGATCTGTGGCTGGATCAGGAACTGAACCGCCGCGCGGGCCGCGATTTCCTCGCCCTGCCCCCGGCGCAACAGGCAAAAATTGTGGCGCAGCTTGACGCCGAAGCCTTCCCCGCAGGGCCGCCGCCCTCCGCGCCCAGCCCATGGGTGGCGATCAAGGCGCTGATCCTCACCGGCTATTACACCAGCGAGGCCGGGGCATCGAAGGAATTGCAATATAACCTTATTCCGGGCCGCTGGGATGCCGACATCCCGCTTAAGCCCGGCGCGCGCGCCTATTCCAGCGACTGGACGGCGGTGGAGTTCGGATAATGGATTACGAATTTGATGCAATCGTGGTGGGCTCGGGCATCACCGGCGGCTGGGCGGCCAAGGAATTGACCGAGGCGGGTTTGAAAGTGCTGATGATCGAGCGCGGACGCGAGATCGTCCATGGCGATTACCCGCGCGAGATGAAGGCCCCATGGGAGCTGCCCTTTCGCGGGCGCGGCGATGCGCAGCGCTACAAGCGCGACCATGCAGTGCAGATGCTCAACCGCCATTTCACCGAATGGACCGAGGACCATTTCGTCAATGACCGCGAAAACCCCTATGAACTGGGGCCGGACAGCGCCTTCACATGGTTCCGCTCCTATCAGCTTGGCGGCAAATCGTTGACCTGGGGGCGCCAGTGCTATCGCTGGTCGGATTATGATTTCGAGGCCAATGCGCGCGACGGCATGGGGACGGACTGGCCGATCCGCTATGCCGATATCGCGCCGTGGTATGACAAGGTGGAGCGCTTCATCGGCGTTTCAG
Source organism: Novosphingobium sp. SG707 (assembly GCF_012275515.1). Classification (GTDB taxonomy): domain Bacteria; phylum Pseudomonadota; class Alphaproteobacteria; order Sphingomonadales; family Sphingomonadaceae; genus Novosphingobium. Next base: position 305,727 of record NZ_JAAZQL010000005.1, on the reverse strand, counting down.
GGGCCTCGGAGGGTCTGCCCTCGCTGCCCGATGGCCAGTTTCAGCCGCCTTTTGCGCTCAATGCCGTCGAGAAATCGGTGCGGGAAAAGGTTTCGGCCCGATGGCCCGACCGCCGCTTGACCATCGGGCGCACCGCCAATCTGACGCAGGGCAAGGAGGAGGAAGGCCGCGCCCCCTGCCAATCGCGCGACATCTGCAACCGGGGCTGTTCGTTCGGAGCCTATTTCTCGACCCAATCCTCCACCCTGCCCGCCGCGACCAGGACCGGACGGTTGACCGTCATCACCGATGCGCAGGTGGAGAAGGTGGATTATGATCCGGCAACCAAGCGCGTGACCGGCGTGCGCTGGGTCAACACCAAGACGCGCGAGCGCAAGAGCGCCACCGCGCGGATCGTGTTCCTCAATGCCGGCGCGTTCAATTCGGTCCATCTGATGATGAATTCGGCCAGTGAGGCGATGCCCGGCGGGTTGGCCAACAGCAGCGGCGTCCTGGGCACGCATATTATGGATCATGCCAATACGCTCTCGGCCGTCGCGCTGATGCCGGGGTTCGAGGGGCGCACCTCTTTCGGCAACCGGCCCACAGGCGTGGTCATCCCGCGTTTCCGCAATCTGGACAAGGCCGATGGCGACGGCTTCACGCGGGGCTATTCGTTTCAGGGCGGCGCGCTGCAATCGGGCTGGGGGCGCGGCAAGAGGCAGGCGGGGATCGGCGCGGATTTCAAGCGCGACCTGCGCGCGCCTGGAGCATGGCGGATGGTGCTGGTCGCCTTTGCCGAGAGCCTGCCGCGCGCGTCCAACCGGCTGACCCTGTCAAAACATCTCGATCCGCTGGGCGTGCCCCAGCTTGAGATCCATTTCACCCATGGCGCGGGGGAAATGGCCGCGCTGGCCGATGCCAAGCGCGAGGCGGCCGCGATGCTGACGGCCTCGGGCGGACAGGTTTTGTTCGGCATGGACCGACCCGGGCCCGGCGGCACGGCGATCCATGAAATGGGCGGCGCGCGCATGGGCCATGATCCCAAGACCAGCGTGCTCAACAAATGGAGTCAGGCCCATGATGTGGCCAATCTGTTCGTTACCGATGGCGCGCAAATGGCGTCGAGCGCGTGCCAGAACCCCTCGCTGACTTATATGGCGCTGACGGCGCGGGCGGTCGATCATGCGGTGGGGTTGATCAAAGCGGGCGCGATTTAACGCGCCCGCCCCCATAGATCAGAAGTCTTCGTTGAGCCGCGAAAGCGCGCCTTCGAGGATCTTGGCATGTTCATGCGGGTCGCCATGCGCCAGTTGCAGGCGGCCCACCGAAACCGAGCTGTCGATCACATCCTTGCAGCGCGGATAGCGGCGTTCCTGATAGGCCAACAGGCCCGCCTCGACGCTGTCGGCGCGCGCCAGTTCCTCGGCCAGCACGATGCCGCTTTCCACCGCCATCCCCGCGCCCGAGGCAAGGTGGGGCGTGGTGGCATGGACCGCATCGCCCAGCAGCACGATGCGCCCGTCATACCACGGCTTGGGCTGAAGCACGGCGGCCAGCGGGCGATAGTTGATCCAGTCATCGCGCGTCATATTGTCGCGGATCCACCCGGCATTGCCGCCGAAATCACCCAGCAGACGTTTCAATTCGTTGAACAATTCCTCCTCATCCATGAAGCTTTCACGCGCCTCATGAGCGGTCAGCATCCACATATAGACCTGATCCGGCGCGCAGGCCGTGATGCCGCAGGGGTTGGCATGACCAAGGTAGAACTCGCCATATTCCAGGCCCGGCGGCTTGCGGATCGAGATGCGCCAGCAGCCCTGCCCGGTGGGCACGGCAGGCGCCATATGCGGGAAGGACAGCTCGCGCACACTCGAATATACGCTGTCGGAACCCACGACCAGATCGTAATGGCCGGTTGAACCATCCGAAAAAGTCACATCCACGCCATCGCCGGTATTGACCAGCGCGGAGACCGTCAGCCCCAGACGCACCGGGATCTCCAGCTCGCGCACTCGCCCCTGCATGATCCGGTGCAGCACGGGGCGCATGATGCCCCCGGTGGCGGGAAGGCCTTCCTCGATGACCGGCTCTTCCAGATCGTGCAGATGTGTGCCGTCATATTTGAAAAGGCGCGTTTTTGTGGTGATCGCCCCCTGCGCCTTGATCTGCTCCAGCAGGCCAAGGCGGCGATAGGCGCGCAAGGTCGGCCCGGTGATCGTGATCCCCGCCCCATAGACGCGCCAATGAGGGTCCAGGTCGATCAGATCGACCTTAACGCCCCGCTCCGACAGCGCGATAGCGGCAGCCATGCCGCCGATCCCGCCGCCCACGATCAGCGCCTCTTGGACGCTCTTGATGTTCTCCCGTTCCATGGTGCTGAAACTAGAGCGCGCGCGCCAACAGGCAAATCCGAACCATGGATGGATGCCTATTGATACAATCGGTGTGAGCTTGGCGCCCCCACGCGCTAGGCAAGAATGCAAGACGTGTGCAGCGTCAGGGATGAGAATAAGGGGAGGAATATGAGGACTTTTGCCAAGCATGCCGCGCGTCTGTCGATGGGGATCTCGACGTCGGTGCTGGCTCTGGCCGTAGCCGCGCCCGCCATGGCGCAGCAGGCGCCCGCCCAAACCGGCGCCAAGGATACCGCCGAAATCATCGTGACCGCGCAGAAGCGCCCGGAAAAGCTTCAGGAAATTCCCGTGGCCGCCGCCGTGCTGTCGCAGGCCGCCGTGGCGCAGGCCCATGTGGTGGATCTGTCCGACATCAACCGCGTGGTGCCCTCGGTGGAATTGAAGGGCACGTTCAACGGGCGCGTTCCCTATGGTATCCGCGGCATTTCGACCAATGCCAATGAAGGCGCGATCGGCCTGACTTCGGGCGTGTCGATTCAGGTCGATGGCGTGCCGGTGCCCGCCGACAGCTTTGCCGTCAACACGATCACCGACGTGGCGCAATTGGAAGTGCTCAAAGGTCCGCAGGCGACGCTGGGCGGGCGCACGGCCTCGGCGGGCGTCATCAACTTTGTGACCGTCGCGCCGTCCACCACGCCGCAATATGCGGTCAACGCGCTGACCACCAATGATGGCGAATGGCATATTGACGGCCGCGCCTCCGGCCCGATCACCGACAAGGTCAGCTACAGCCTGACCGGCTATTATCAGCGCACGCCCTATCCGATCACCAATGTTACCACAGGCGTCAAAAGCCGCGCGGAAAGCTATGGCACGCGCGCCAAGCTGAAGTTTGAGCTGAGCGACAATCTCGACCTGCAGGTGATGGGGCATTATGCGATGTCGAAGTCGAAGGGCGCGAATTTCATCGTACAATACTGGACGCCCGGCTCGTTCTTCTTTGCCCCGCCGGTGGGGCTGGACGCGGCCACGATGTATCCGGGCTATACCATCGGCTATGGCAACACCAAACTGTCCACCCATACCACGATGGTGTCGCGCTATGAGGACAAGGACACTTCGGCGGTCCTCAACTGGCGCCTGGGCGATCTGACGCTGACCTCGACCACCGCCTACAGCCACGAAGGCCAGTATCAGACGCAGGACACCTTCCTTGGCAATGATCCGAACTGGGCGTTGAAATTTGAAACTTTCCTCAATGCGATCGGCCAGCTCCCCTCTTCGATGGTGCTGCCCTACAGCAATCTCCAGTCGGCGCAGGGCTATGTCAGCCAGACCAGCCAGGAATTCAAACTGGCCACCGATGCCAAAAAACCGCTCTCGGCGCTGGTCGGGCTGTTCTATTCGGACATGACGGTCAACCAGTATGTGCTGCGCGCCTGGACGCTCAACCCGCTGGCCAAGACCAATATTTCGACCACCAAGAATTACTCGATCTATGGCCGCGCCACCGCCCATGTGAACGACAGGCTGACCTTTGTGGGCGGCCTGCGTTACAACTGGGACAAGATCGGCTGGAACGTCGCGCAATATTTCAACCCGGCGGCGGGCCAGTATGGCAGCGGCGGCTTTGGCCAGGGCGGCTATACGTGGAACCTGTCGGACAGCTCGGGGGCGCTGGTGGGCGATGCGGCGATCCAGTTCAAGCCGACCCGCGACATCATGACCTATGCCTCCTATACGCGCGGCTATAAGCCCAAGGCGTTCAACACGGTCCATGACTGGTCGATCGCGCCGGGCAACACCACGGCGGCGGGGCTGGCCGAAATCGCCACCTTTGCCAAGGCGGTGGCGCAGGAGCATATCGACAGCTTTGAAGTGGGCCTGAAATCGACCCTGCTCGACCGCCACCTGACCTTCAACCTGGCCGCGTTCTACACCAATTACAGCGGCTATCAGGCGCAGATCTTCGACACATCGAAACTGGTGGGCGTGCTGATCCTGGCCAATGCCGGGGCGCGGACGCAAGGCGTCGAGGCCGACCTGAATTACGTGAAGGGCAACACGCGGGCCAGCCTGTCGGCGGCGCTGATCGATGCCAAGTTCACCAATTTCAAGGGCGCGGTCTGCTGGCCCACCCAAACCACCGCGCAAGGGTGCGATGCCAGCGGCACGCAGGATCTGTCGGGCAAGCCGATGCCCGCCAGCCCCAAGCTGAAGGTCAATGCCCAGATCGTCCAGACGATCCCGTTTGAAAAGTTCAACCTGATCGCAGGCACCAACCTGTCCTATCGCTCGGGCACCTATCTCCAGGCCAACCAGAACCCGCAGACCTTCCAGAGCGCGTTCGGCCTGATGGACCTGAGCCTTGGTTTCCAGACCAAGGACGAAAAGGCCACGCTGACCTTCTTCGTCAACAATGTGACCGACAGGTTCTATCTGACCAATGCCGAGGACTTCTTTGCCGGGGCCACCACAGGCAATCTGGTGATCGGCCAGCCCGCGCGCGATTCCAGCCGCTACTTTGGCGCGCGCGTAGGGATCAATTTCTGATCCCCTACATGATCTGATACCCTTTTGCCGTGACAGCCCGCGCTGTCACGGCCCTTGTTTTGGAGCCTGCCTGATGCCAGTTATCGTCACCGGAGCCGGGGGTTTTGTCGGCCGCCAGATCGTGTCGCGCCTGTTGGCGCAGGGCCGCGAGGTGGTGGCCATGGATACGGTGGCGGAGGGGATTTCCGGCGGCGCGCGCCCGGAATTGCTAAGGGTCATTGCGGGTGATCTGGGCAATGCCGATGTGCGCGCCGAGGCGCTGTCGGGCGGGGTTTCCTCGGTGATCCATCTGGCCACGGTGCCCGGCGGTGCAGCCGAGGCTGATCCGGCCGCCTCGCGCCGGATCAACATCGACGCGATGTATGACCTTTTGCTGGAGGCGAGCGCGGCGGGCGACAAACCCCGCTTTGTCTATGCCAGCTCGATTGCCGTCTATGGCGATCCGCTGCCCGCCTATGTCGATGATGCAACGCCGCTCAGCCCCAAGATGATCTATGGCGCGCATAAGGCGATGATGGAACATGCCGTGGCCCTGTTCACCAATCGCGGCGGAATCGAGGGCGTGACCGTACGCCTGCCCGGCATTCTGGCCCGCCCCAAGGGGCCAAGCGGCATGAAGAGCGCCTTTATGTCGAACCTGTTCCATGCGCTGAAGGCGGGCGAGGAGTTTACCTGCCCCGTCTCGGCGGGCGGCACGATCTGGGCGCAGTCGGTGGCGCGCTGTGCGGATAATTTCATCCATGCGCTTTCCCTCGACACCGCGCTTTTGCCGCCCACCTATGCCGTCACCCTGCCCGCCCAGCGCGTCACGATGGGTGATCTGGCCAGGGAAATTGCGGCGCAATGCGGCGTTTCGCCCGATCTGGTGCGCTATGAACCCGATGCCGCGCTCGAAGCGGCCTTTGCGGCGCAACCGCCGCTGACCACGGCGGCGGCGGAAAAGGCGGGCTTTGCGCATGATGGCGATCTTGCTACTCTGGTTTCCAGCGCGCTCAAGACGCTGGATTAAGGAGAGCGAAGATGCGGTTCCAGCGACTGGACCTCAACCTGCTGGTGGCGCTTGACGTGCTGCTGGCGGAAAAGAGCGTGAGCCTTGCCGCCGACCGGCTGTGCCTGTCGCAATCGGCCACATCTTCGGCGCTGGGCCGTCTGCGCGATTATTTCGGCGATGAATTGCTGGTGGTCAAAGGTCGCTCGATGGTGCTGACCGCGCGGGCCGAGGAACTGATCGAGCCGGTGCGCGCGGTGCTGGACCAGATCCGCTCCACCATCGCCATCGCCCCCGAATTCGACCCGGCCACCTGTGATCGCCAGATCCGCTTCATGGCCTCGGATTATTCGACGCAGGTGCTGCTGGCGGGCGTGCTGGCGATGATTGAGGCCGAGGCGCCGCACATGCGCTTTGAAATCCAGCCGATGGGCGACAGCCCGATCGACACGCTGGAGCGCGGCCAGATCGACCTGCTCCTCACCATCGACTATGCGATCAGCTCGGACCATCCCAGCCAGGTGTTGTTCGAGGATGATTATGTCGTGGTGGGCGATGCCAGCAACCCGGCGATGGAGGGCGACATGACGCGCGAGAAATATTTCGCGCTGGGCCATGTGACGGCCCGTTTCGGCAAGAGCCGCACGCCCGCCTTCGACGACTGGTTCGTGCGGCGGCAAAAGACCCAGCGCCGGATCGAGGTGGTGGCCCCCACCTTCCTGTCGCAAACCTCGCTGGTGGTGGGAACGCGGCGGATCGCCACGATGCACCGCCGCCTTGCCTCGCAAATGGTCAAGGTCCTGCCGCTGGTGCTGCGCGAGGTGCCGTTTGATATTCCCCCGATCCGCGAGGCGATCCAATGGCATATCACCAACAACAATGACCGCGCGCTGCGCTGGGTGGTCGAGCGTCTGGCGGCCATGGCGCAGGAGGAGCGGGGCGACATCACCAATGTCGTGCCGATTGCCGAGGCCAGGCGCGACGAGATCGCCGTGCAGTTTCAGCATAACCACCCCAATATGCGGGGGGCCTGAAGTCTAATCCTCTTCGCGCGCGTCAAAACCGGCGCGCGCAATACGGATCGCCTCGGATTGGGCATTGACCCAGTCGATCAAATGGCGCGCCTGAACCGATAATTCGCGCCCCAGCGGGGTCAGCCTATAGGATACGCGCGGCGGCACATGGTCGGTGGCGGTGCGCAGCACAAAGCCGTCGCGTTCAAGGCTGCGCAGTTTCAGCGTCAGCACCCGCTGCGAAATCGCCTGTTCGGACGAGAGCCGCGCCAGCGCCCGCCGCAGGTCCGCATGGCGCCATTCCCCCATCGCCAGCACGATCAGCACCAGCGTGGACCAGCGATCCCCCAGCCGCGCCATCACCTCGCGCACGGGGGCCTCGCGGTCATGGCCATAGCGCGCCATTTCGGCCGCCAGCGCCGCCATGCCGCGTTCCAGATCATCGGGTAATGCCACAATCCCCACCCTGTGCTGGGCACAAAAAAGTGCCTTCTTCCGCTTTGCGCGATGGGCAGTAACACCAGCATCCGATAGGATAAACAAGAGGGAGAAGGTGCCCATGGCTCATGATGCCATCAGGCTGGACGGTAAGATCGCCATCATCACCGGCGGCGCAGGCGGGATCGGCGCGGCCACCGCGCAATTGATGACCCTACGCGGGGCAAGGGTCGCCATTGCCGATATCGACATGCCGCACGCGCAGGCCGTGGCGGCCGAGATTCCTGATGCCTTCGCGCTGCATCTCGACCTTGAGGACGAGGCCAGCATCGAGGCGATGGTGGCCCGGACCGTCGCCCATTTCGGGCGGCTGGATATTCTGCACAACAATGCGGCCCTGCTCGGCCCCGATATTGCGCAGCAGGATGGCAATATCGAGCATATGGCAACGGCCCTGTGGGACCGGACCTATCGCGTCAATGTGCGCGGGACGATGATCGCCTGCCGCGCCGCTTTGCCGCATCTGCGCGAGAGCAAAGGCAATATCGTCAACACGGTCAGCAGTCTCGCGCTGCAGGGCCATATGATTCAGGCCGCCTATAGCTCGTCGAAGGCCGCGATCATCCAGATGACTCGCGCGATTGCCGCATCGCATGGCCGCGCGGGCGTGCGATGCAACGCCGTAGCGCCGGGCATGACCATGACCCCCGCGCTGAAGGAAGCCTTTCCTGCCGCCCTGCATCAGGTGGTGGAGGATGAAACCCTGCGCGATCAATTGGGCGACCCGCAGGATATTGCCGAGGCGGTGGCCTTTTTGGCCAGCGACGCGGCGCGCAACATCACCGGCGCCTGCGTGGAATGCGATGGCGGCGGCACATCCCACGTCCCCGGCCTCGGCGGATTTCGCGCATTTTTCGAAGGACACGCATCATGAGCCAGTATGACATCGTCGTGATGGGCGGCGGCCATAATGGCCTGACCGCAGCGGCCTATATGGCCAAGGCCGGAAAACGCGTGCTGGTGCTGGAACGCAAACCCCATTTCGGCGGCGGCGTTTCCACGCGCGAGTTGATCCGGCCCGGATATTGGCATGATGAGCATTCCAATGTGCATATCATGATTCAGGGCAACCCGATGCTGCGCGAGGACGAGCTGGGGCTGCTGTCGAAATTCGGGCTGGAATATATCTATCCCGACCTGCCCCATGCCTCAATCTGGGAGGATGGCACGGTGGTCCGTTCGTGGAAGGATCTGGACCGCACCTGCGAGGAAATCGCCGCCTTCAGCCCGCGCGACGCCGAAGCCTATCGCAAATTCGCCCGCGCCAGCATGGACGCGATCCCGATGTTTATGAGCGGGCTTTATGCGCCGCCCTTCCCCATGGGCGCCTTCGTGGCGATGATGGACCAGTCGGACGAGGGCCGCTTCCTGCTGGACGTGATGAGCCGGTCCGCGCTCGACGTGGTGGAGCAATATTTCGAGAGCGATCTGCTCAAGCTCCACATCTTGCGCATGGTGACCGAAAACCTGCAAATGCCCGATGAACTGGGCACCGGCATGGGCGCGTTCCTGATGCCGGGGATCATCCATACCTATGGCTGCTCGATGCCCAAGGGTGGGTCGGGGCAATTGTCCAAGGCCTTGGTGCGCGCCATCGAGCATTTCGGCGGCGAGGTCCGTTGCAATGCCGAGGTGACGCGCGTGATTGTCTCGGGCGGCAAGGCGGGGGGTCTGGAGCTGACCACGGGCGAGACATTTATGGCCAGGGATGGCGTGATCGGCGCGATCCACCCGCATGTGCTGCGCAAATTCGTGGGCGAAACGCCGGAGCCGGTCTTGCAGCGCGCCGAGCGCGTCACGCAATCGACCTTCTCGATCAACCTGATGCATCTGACGCTGAAGGAGCGTTTGAAGCTGAAGGTGGGCAATGAAACCAACGCGATGATGACCGAGCTGATGGATTTCTACACCATCCGCGACATGCTGCTGGAATATGACAAGCTGCGCCGGGGCGAGGTTTCGCACCGCCTGATCGCGGGCGGCGACAACACGATCTTTGACCCCAGCCGCGCGCCGGAAGGGGCGGGCGTGTTCTATGGCGTCAATTTCGCGCCCTATAATCTCTATCCCGACGGGCCGGGTTCTTGGGACGCGCGCAAGGAAGAATTCGCCGACCGGGCGCTCGAACAATATCGCAAGTTCTATTCAAATCTCACCGATGACAACATCACCGGCCGCCTTATCCGCTCGCCCATCGACCATGAGCGCGACAGCCCTGCCAGCTTCATCAAGGGCGACATCCATGGCTGCGCGCCCTTCATGTATCAATCGGTGGCCCATCGCCCCACGCCCGATCTGGGATCGTTCCGCGTGCCGGGCATCGATGGCCTCTATCTGGTCGGCCCCTTCATGCATCCGGGCGGGGGGGTCTTCGGCGCCGGGCGCGCCACCGCGATCCAGATGATGGACGATATGGACATCGATTATGACAAGGTCTGTGCCAAGGACATTGGGGGAGCGGTGTAATGGCCGAGAAGAAGATTGCGCCGATGAAGGTGCTCGACGCCAACAATAAGGAACTGATGGCCGTGCGCCGGATCGAGCGTGACGGCAATGATCTGGTCATTCGCGGCAAGATCTTTGGCGCCATGCCGATGGTGGCGAAACTGACGCCGGAACAGGCGCGGGCCGGATTGAAGCTGCTGGATGCCAAAACCATCTGGTTTTTGATTACCCTGCTGCTGCGCAAGTGAAACCTGCCTCAATTCGATTTCATCAATAGGTAAATCCCATTCAATCCATGAAATCGGATTGATCCAGATCAAGAAGCCAAAGCCGCTCGCGCATCATCCTTGCCCCTAGAGAGCAAAGGGAGATGCGCGAAATGGCGATCACAGGCATAAGGCGGCTGGTGTTTCTGGTGGATGATCTGGCCACCACCAGCCGGTTTTTCACCGATTACGGGCTGCGGCCCCTCGAACAGGACGCCACCAGCGCAAGGTTCGAAACGATGAACGGCGCGCAGGTCCGCCTGCTGCTGCGCGGGCATGAGGATCTGCCCAAAGGCGGCGCGCAGACCGGCATCGGCGTCCACGAATGCGTGTGGAGCGTGGACAGCGCCGAGGCCATGGCGCGCATGAGCGCCGACCTGTCGCGCGATCATGAATTGCGCGTCGATGCCGAGGGCATCACCCATTTCATCACGCCCTTTGGCCAGGCCATCGGCCTTCAGGTCTGGCAACCCCGCGCCGTCCATGGCGCGCCCAGCCCCAGCAACACGCCCGGCACTGTGGGCCGCCTCAACCAGCCGCGCAAATGGCTGGCCCGCGCCGTGCCCAAGCGTATCCACCACACCGTCTGGACCTTCCCCGATGTGCAGGAGGCGATGGAATACTACCGCGACCGCCTCGGCTTTCGCCTGACCGATGTGCAAAAGGGCTTTGGCGTCTATATGCGCGCCGATGGGGCCTATGAGCATCACAATATCTTTCTGGCCAATGCCCATGCGCGGATGCCCGGTTTCGACGGCACGCTGAAATTCCACCACGCCAATTTCGAATGCGAGGACATTGACGAGATCATGGTGGGCAAGAACCACCTCGACCGTCTGGGCTACAGCTTTGCGGGCGGATGGGGTCTTGGCCGCCACCGACTGACCAGCGCGGCGTTTCTGTATCTGGCGGTGCCCGAACTGGGCGGCGACATGGAATATGGCGCCGATTGCGACTGTGTGGACGACAGTTGGAAGGTGCGCGTGTGGGACGGCGCCTTTGGCACGCTGATCTATATGCACGACCTGCCCCATTGGTTGCAGGAAGAGCCGGTCTGGGACGTGGCCTATGCGCGTGAGGACCAGCTTCGTTACCTGCCCGCCGATCCGAAACCGGTTCCGGCCCAAGCTGCTGAATAAGGGAGAGAGATTATGACGATTTGCATCATCGGCGGCGGGGTGGCGGGCCTTGCTCTGGCCATCGGCCTGCATCAGCGCGGCGTGGCCTGCGAAGTGGTCGAGCGGGACAAGGACTGGCAGGTCTATCACGTAGGCATCATCGTGCAGGCCAATTTCGTGCGGGCCCTCAACGCGCTGGGCGTGGGCGATGCGGCGGTGAAGGCGGGCTATGCCTATCGCGGGGCGCGCTTCGTGGACGTTAACGGCAACACGATTGCCGAATTGCCGGGCGATACGGCGGTTGACGGCCTGCCCTCCGATCTGGGCCTGACGCGGCCCGCGCTGCACAAGGTCTTGACCGACAAGGTCAAGGAACTGGGCATTCCGGTGCGTCTGGGCGTCACCTTCACCGCGATGGAGGATTATGGCGACCATGTGGAACTGGGCTTTTCCGATGGCACGTCCGGTTCGTATGATCTAGTCGTGGGCGCGGATGGCAATTATTCGGCCGTGCGCAAGGCGATCTTTCCCGAAGCCACCCCCAAATTCACCGGGCAAGGCGTGTGGCGCTACAACGTGCCGCGCCCCGAGGGCCTCGAATGGAGCGATATCTACATCGGAAACGGCCACAACGGCTTCAACGGCAAGGCCGGCTATTGCCCGCTGACGCCCGATGAAATGTATATTTTCGCCGTGATCGAGGAAAAGGGCAACCCGCGCTTTGCCCCCGAAACGCTTGCCCATGAAATGCACGCCCGCCTTGCCGGTTATGGCGGCATTCTGGGCGAGGCGGCCAAGACGATCACCGATCCTGCGCTGGTGGTCTATCGCCCGCTGGAGGCCTGCATCATGCCCGATCCGTGGCACAAGGGCCGCGTGGTGCTGATTGGCGATGCCGCCCATTCAGCCACGCCCCATCTGGGCCAGGGCGCGGCCATGGCGGTCGAGGATGCGGTGGTTCTGGCCGAAGAACTTGGGCGCGGGGATATCGAAACCGCGCTGCGCGCCTTTATGGAGCGGCGGTTTGAACGGGCCAAGCTGGTCGGCACATCCTCGATCCAGTTGGGCGAATGGGAAATGCACCCCGAAAGCGCGGGCGATCCGGTCGAAGTGACCGACCGCATCCGCAAGAAGCTGGCCGAGCCGGTTTAACGAAACCGATAGCACCGATCCGATGCAATGCGTTTCTCCCCAAGGTTGCGCCCCATCATAAGGGCGCAAACTTTGGGGAGATTTGTATGAGCATTCTGGGCGTTGAATCCGTCCTGTTCGGCGTCGATGATCTGGCGCAGAACGCCAAGTTCTGGAGTGATTTCGGCCTGCCGGTGGAAAGCATCACCGAAAATGAAGCCGTGTTCCGCCTTGCCTCGGGCAGCCGGGTGATCCTGTTGCCCCATGGCGACGCGCGCCTGCCCAGCCCCGATCCCTTCCCCGGCAATGGGGTCAAGGAAACGGTCTGGGGCGTCGATACGGCCGAAAACCTTGAAAAGATCGCGGCCAGTCTGGCAAGCGAAGTGGCGATTACGCGCGATGATGACGGCACCGTCCATTGCGTCTGCCCCGATGGCCAGCCCATCGCCATCCGCGTCTGGGCCAAGCGGGCGTTCCATTCCGAAGCCAGCCCGGTCAACACGCCCACCTCCTATCCGCGTTTCAACCAGCACCGCATCTGGCGCCAGCGGGCGATCCCCAAGACGATCAACCATGTGGTGTTCTTCTCGCCCGATTATGTGGGGTCGTTTGAATTTTACGAACGCCACCTCGGCTTTCGCTATGTCGATCACAGCAAGGGCGTCGGCATCTTCTCGCGCGCGGGCGGCACGTTCGAGCATCACTCGATCTTCTGGGTCAATTGCGACCTGCCCTTTGCCCCCGACAATTTCAAATTCATGCATATCGCCTTTGGCATGGACGACATTGACGAAGTGATGCTAGGCGCGAACCTGATGGCCGAAAAGGGCTGGAAGAACGAGAGCATGAACTCGTCAGGCGGCATCTCGCGCCACCGGATTTCCTCCGCGATCTATTACTACTGCGATATCCCCGGCAAGGGCGGCGAGGCCGAATATCACGCCGACACCGATTATCTGGACGACAATTGGGTGCCGCGCGCTTGGGACTTCCGCTTTGGCTCACTGCTCTGGGCCAATAATGCCCCGCCGATCTTCCGCGGGCCGGACATTCCGTGGGATATGCGGTTCGATGCCGATCGGCGCAGTTTCGAACCCTATCGCAAAGCGGCTCCGGGCAAGCAGGCGGTTGAGGGAGCCTTGGCCGAGATTACCGAAGAGGATGAGCATGGGATTTAAGGGGGAAGGAGTTTAGATGCGAGGGACTCGTCCCTCGCGCTCCCGTTACTGTCTGCGTTTGCGTTATGGGTTCGGCGTTTTGTGTCGGACGCGATGTTTGAATGATAAAGCCTGCGGCGCCTTTTACGCTGCTTCGCCGCGCCGCAGGCTTTCCCATAGAAAAAGCGCCCCGCTTGCAAACGAGGCGCTTTCATTAACGGGATTGCAAAGGGCCCCCGCCCTTTGCCCGCCGGAGGCAAACCTTACTTAACCCCCGCCTCCCCAATCACCGTCTCCACATGCACCACCTTGGGCGGCTCAACGAAAAACGGCCCGGCCAACGCGCGCCACTTGGCAAAATTCTCGGTCGCGCGGAAATCGACGGTATGGGCCTCCACCGACACCCAGCCGACGAGCAGGTGATAGACGCCCGGCTCCTCGACCACACGCTGCAGGGCAAAGCCGGTGCAGCCCGGATCGGCGCGGAAATGCGGCTCGGCCTGGGCCACGGCGGCTTCGAAATCGGCGGCGCGGGCCGGATCGATGGTGATGCGGGCGATTTCGAAGGTCATCAGTTCGGCTCCTCGACAAATTCGATCAGATTGCCCGCGCAGTCGCGGATAAAGCATCCTTTGCCAAAGTTTTCGCGCACGACAAAGGCAATATCGACTTGCTTTTGCTCCATTTCGCTTAAGAATTCCTCTAGATCCTCGACCCGAAAGGCCACATGCTTGTTGCCATGGGTGCGCAGATCGGCGGGCGGATGGCGGCGATCCTCGGGCAGAGCGGCAGCGCCCTCCACCTCGAAGATCTCGAAACGCAGCGGGCCTTTGCAGAGCATCGCGGTGTGGCTTTTGGCGGCCTCAATATAAAACCGCTTTTCCACCTCAAAGCCCAGCACGCGGCCGTACCAGTCAATCGCCTCCTGCAACGAGGGCACCGAAACGCCCCCGTGGTGGAAGGTAAATTCAGCCATCAAGCCATCTCCGCAAAGGTCTGCGCGCACCAATCCGCAATGTAATCACGCATCCCGGTGCCATTGTCGGCGCCGCAATGCTCGACCTCGAAATCCGCCTTGGTGAACATGCGCAAGGTCCGCTTGGGGCTGTTCACCGCCTGATCGTAGGACAGATGGGCGTTGAAGGCCGGGATCTGGCGGTCATTCTCGCCATGGGTGATGAGGAAAGGCACCTTGATCTTTTCGACCTGCCCATTGAGCGTGATCTGGTCGGCATAATCGAGGAACGCGTCGCGATCATCCATGCCGAAGACCCACAGCACATGGTCCCAGTAATGCGGCACGGGGTTTTCGCCCTCATTGGCCACACGCTGGCGCTGACGCTCGCCCCAAACGTGGTTGGCGCCCATCACGGCGCACAGGGCATAGCGCGGATCATTGGCGGCAATGCGCGGCGCATGATAGCCGCCGAAGGACAGGCCGAAAATGCCGATCTTGTCGTGGACCACATCGCTACGCGTCAGCAGATAGTCAAACGCAGGCGACCCCCAACGCTCGGCATCATAGACGGCGGGCAGATTGCGCTTGCGGATTGCCTCGCCGGTGCCGGGCTGGTCAAGGAACAGCGTGTTCATACCCCGCTCCAGATTGGACAGCCCATGCCCCGCCATATTGACCTGTTCCTTCATGGAATCGAGGCCATTGACCGAAACCAGCGTGGGGCGCGGCGTGCCCGATCCGTCATGGACAAAGATCGCGGTATAGCTGCTGCCCTCATAGGGGATCTCAACCTTGTCCACATGCAGCCCGCGCAATTGCGAACCCTTGTGATACAGTTCCAGCCCGCGATCATAGGCCGCCCAGCGGGGCGCATAATCGCGGCTCTGCATCCGTTCGGCCGCCAGATAATAGCCCGAGGCGCGCAGATATTTGGTGCCCGCCGAGAGCGCATAGCCATTGGCCAGATCATCGTCGGCATTGTTCGTCACCTGATCGGCCACTGCAATCCAGCTGTCGAACAGCAGCGCAGACCCTGCATCGGCCCCGGCCTTGGACGCCTCGCGCACCGGGCGACAGGCTTCGTCAATCTCGCCATGATTGCCGCCGCAGACCAGCGCCAGATTCGTGGCCAGATTCCACACGTAATTTCCGGGAAAGGGTTCAAACATCTGTATTTCCTTTAATCCGCAGTCCAACCGCCATCGACGATGAGGCTGGTTCCGGTGATGAGGGCCGAAGCGTCGCTGGCGAGGAAAAGCACCGGCCCCATGAGGTCCTCGACTTGCCCCAACCGGCCCAGTTTGATCTTGGCCAGGACGCTGTCGAGGAAGGCCTTGTCCTCGAAGAAGGGCCTGGTCATCGGGGTTTCGATGAAGGTGGGCGCGATGGTGTTGCTGCGGATGCAATGAGGCGCAAGGTCGAGGGCGAAGGCTTTGTTCATGCCCTCAATCGCCCATTTCGACGCGCAGTAGAGCGAGCGGCGCGGGCCGCCGACATGGCCCATTTGCGAACCCATATGGATCAGAGATCCCGCCACTCCATCGCGCAACATAGCCTTGACCGCGTGCTGTGCCACAAAGAAGGCCGACTTCACATTGAGGTCGAGAACGGCGTCATAGTCCTCCTCGCTCACCTCCCACAGCGCCTTGGGCCGGTTCGTCCCCGCATTGTTGACCAGCACGTGAAACGCCGGACGCGCGGCGAAGAAGGCCTCCACCGCGCGCAGGTCGCTCACATCCAGCACCGCCGCCTCGGCCAAACCGCCAGTCTCACGGATCGCGGCGGCGCCCGCCTCGATCTCACCCAGCGTGCGCGCGGCCAGCGTCACATGCGCGCCCGCTTGCGCCAGCCCGGCGGCGGCGGCAAGGCCAATGCCCCGCCCCGCCCCCGTCACCAGCGCCCGCCGACCGTCCATCCGGAAGCTGGGGGTCTGGGGCAGGCTCATGCTTTCGTAAGTTCGCTGGGCACGGCCTGACCGGCATAGGGCACATCGCGATTGCCGAAACGGCGCACGCGGATGTTGGCCTGCTCACCATGCCCGGCAAAGCCTTCCAATGCGCAGAGCCGGCTGCAATATTCGCCGATCAGCGCCGAGGCATCATCGCTGGTCACGCGCTGATAGGTGCAGGTTTTCAGGAACTTGCCGACCCACAGCCCGCCTGTGTAGCGCGCCGATTTCTTGGTCGGCAGCGTGTGATTGGTGCCGATCACCTTGTCGCCAAACGACACATTCGTGCGGTTGCCAAGGAAGAGCGCGCCGTAATTGGTCATGTTTTTCAGGAAGTAATCGGGATCCTGCGTCATCACCTGCACATGCTCGCTGGCGATGTCATCGGCGATCCGCACCATCTCCTCATAGCTTTCGGCCACGATCACCTCGCCAAAGGTTTCCCACGCCTTGCGGGCATGGTCGGCGGTGGGCAGGATTTCCAGCAGGCGCTCGATTTCCTTCATCGTCGCGCGGGCGAAGGCTTCGCTGTTGGTCAGCAGCACGCCGGGGCTGTCCGGGCCATGCTCGACCTGGCCCAGAATGTCGGTCGCGGCCATTTCGGGGTCGCAGCCGATTTCGTCGGCGATGATCAGCGTTTCGGTCGGCCCGGCAAACAGGTCGATGCCCACGCGGCCGAACAATTGCCGCTTGGCCTCGGCCACGAAGGCATTGCCGGGACCGACGAGAATATCAACCGGATCAATCGTCTGCGTGCCGATGGCCATCGCGCCGATCGCCTGAATCCCGCCCAGCGCATAGATCGCATCGGCGCCCGCCAGAGCTTGGGCCGCCACAATCGCGCGGGCGGGCTTGCCCTGAAACGGCGGGGCGCAGGTGATGACGCGCGGCACGCCCGCCACCTTGGCGGTGATGACCGACATATGCGCGCTGGCCAGCAGCGGATATTTGCCGCCCGGCACATAGCAACCCGCATTCTGGATCGGCAGGTTCTTATGCCCCAGCACCACGCCGGGCATGGTTTCCACCTCAACGTCGGTCATGCTGGCGCGCTGGATCTGCGCGAAATTCTTGACCTGCGCCTGCGCAAATTCGATATCCTTGCGCTCCTGCGTGCTCAGGCTGTCGACCGCCGCGTCGATCTCGGACTGGCTCAGCCGGTAATCTTCCCGGTCCCAACCGTCGAACTTGATCGACATATCCCGCACCGCCGCATCGCCGCGCTTCTCAATATCGCCCAGCGCCGCCTCGACAATATCGCGAACCTTGCGATCCGACGCCGCCTTCTCTTCCGCAGCCGCGCCGCGCTTCAGCCAGATGGCCATGCCAAAATCTCCCCATAAAAGGCTGTTTGGCTGTCATCTGACACGCGCCCCGCCACCCGACCATCGCATGTTATCGATGGTTTGCTATCGACCAAATGCCGTTGCCGCCTCGCGCCCGCGCGCTAGATTCCACGCCAGATGATAAATTCCGGGAGATATATGCAATGCGTCTGGCCACGCTGAATAATGGCACAAAGGATGGGCGGCTGATCGTGATCTCGCCCTCGGCCACACATTACGCGCCCGCCCCCATCGAAACGATGCAGGCGGCGCTGGAGGATTGGGACAATGCCAAAACCGCATTGGCCGCGATTACCAATTTCCCCGAGATCCTCGATGTGGATCAGCTGCTCGCTCCCTTGCCGCGCGCATGGCAATGGCTCGACGGCTCGGTCTATCCCAGCCATGGCGCGTTGATGGACAAGGTGCTGGGCATTACGCCGGAAAAGCCCAATGCGCCGCTCATGTATCAGGGCGTGTCGGACACGTTCTATGCCCCGCGCGCCGAAGTGCCGATGGCCGATGAGGCGCTGGGCATCGATTTCGAGGGCGAATTCGGCATTATCACCACCGCCGTCCCGATGGGCACGCCCGCCGCCAAGGCCGGTGATCACATCGCGCTGGTGGTACAGATCAATGACTGGTCGCTGCGCAAACTGGCCGGGCCGGAAATGAAGACCGGCTTTGGCTGGATTCAGGCCAAGCCCCCCTGCGGCATGGCCCCCTTTGCCGTCACGCCCGATGAATTGGGCGAATATTGGCGCAATTTCCGCCCCGCGCTGCATCTCAACGTACAATGGAACGGCGCGCAATTCGGCCATGCCTATGGCGAGCCGATGGCCTATGGTTTCGACGATCTGGTCGCCCATGGCGCGCGCACGCGCAATCTGGTGGCAGGCACGGTGATCGGTTCGGGCACCGTCTCGAACGAGAATTTCCGCGAGGTCGGCTCTTCCTGCATCGCCGAGCGGCGCGGGATCGAGATCGTCGATGAAGGCGCGCCCCGCACCGAATTCATGACCTATGGCGACAGCGTGCGCATGGAGGCGCAATTGCCCGACGGACGCGCGCCCTTTGGCGTGCTGGAGCAGAAAGTGGTGCGCGCGTGAGCATCAAGCTCGCCATCCTGCCCCGCACGCGCGCGGGTCTGAGCCGCGAAGGGTTGCAGGCCTATCTGGCCCATTCCCATGGCCCGCTGGTCATGGCCCATGGCGAGGTCAGCGGCATGTTTGCCGGCTACGTCCATCACTATGCGCAGGATGAGCCCTCGCCGCTGGGCGCAGCTTTGGCGGATCGCGATGCGCTGACCATCATCCGTTTCGCCCGTATCGAGGATATGGCCGCTTCCAAGGCCTCGCCCGCCTATGCGCAGATCGTCGGGCCGGACGAAGACAATTTCCGCAATCCGGTAGGGTCGCTGGCCATGCTGCTGTCCGAAACCACCGTTCTTGCCGGGCCGGAAGATGTTGCGCGCAAGCTCTTCATCTTTCGCCACGGCGCCGATGCGCGGGATGCGCAAGGTTGGGCCGAAGCATTGGCCCCCATCCTTGCCGCGCAGGGCGTGGACGGACCGATTGCGGCATGGCGCATCAATACAGTTGCCCGCACATTGGAAGGCCCGGCTCCCGCGGAATTGTTTGACGAAGTTTCGCTGCGCGGCCCTATTCCGGCTGATCTGGCCAATGCCCTGACCGCTGCGGCGCAGACCTATTTTGCCGATGCCCCGGCATCGGTTCTGGTCACCAGCCCCAGGATTTTTGTTTCCAGCCAAAAGGATTGAAACCATGGAAATGTCCGATTCCGGCCTGCCGCCGATCCAGCGCGTGGTCACCGGCCACGATGAAAACGGCCGCGCCATCTTCAAATCCGAAGATGTGACCCCCACCAGGATGATCCCCAGCGGCGACGCCAGCTTCCTGACCATCTGGACCACCGAAACGGTCCCGGCCGACCTCAATGACGAACGCGACGGGCGCGACCTGCCCACCGGCCTGACGCTGGAACGCGGCAGCGTGATCCGCATCACCGATATGCTGCCCGGCAAGGAAAGCCCGTTTCACCGCACCAACAGCGTCGATTACGGCATCGTGCTGAAGGGCGAGATCGAGCTGGAACTGGACGACGGGCGCAAAAAGACCATCCGCGAAGGCGGCATCATCGTTCAGCGCGGCACCAACCACCTGTGGCGCAACACCACCGATCAGGTCTGCCGCATCGCCTTCATCCTGATCGAGGCTCCCGCCTACAAGCATAACGGCGTGCCGCTGGACGAGGCCAAGCCCGAGCAGGTCGATCCCGCCTATGGGGAAATGGGCGAATGAAATATGCGCTGGGCGCGGTCGCTCTGCTGATCGCGGGCGCAGCGGTGGCTATGCCTTTCCACGAAATCCCGGCGGGGCCGCGCGCCCTGCCGGGGGATCGGCTGCCGCCCTTTGCGATGCTGACCGATGGGGGCGAACTGCCGCTCGATCCCCCGCCTCTGCCGCCCGGCACACATCTGCCTGCGCCCGGCGATCCGCCCGAAAGCACCGCCCCCGCGCCCAGCCTGAAACAGGCCACGCGCATGGCACAGGCCGCGCTGGATGATTGCACGCGGCGCGGTTTTCGCGTGGGCGTGGCGGTGGTGGACAGCGCGGGCGAGGCGCGCGCGATGCTGACCGCCGATGGCGCGGATGGCAGCCATGTGTTTGTGGCCATGCGCAAGGCGGCGGTCGCGCTGGCCTTCGGCTCGACCAGCGGCGAGGCCCATGAGGCGCTGCGCCATGATCCTGCTTTAAAAGCCAAAGTCACCCCGGCAATGTTCGTCGAAGGCGGCGCGGTGCCGATCCACGCGAATGGCCGGATCATCGGCGCGATTGCCGTGAGCGGCGCGGCGGGCATTCCGGTGGGCCATCAGGATGAAGTCTGCGCAGCGGCGGGGTTGAAGCTATGATGTTCGATCTGACCGGCAAGGTGGCGATTGTCACCGGCTCCACGCGCGGCATCGGCCGCGCGATTGCGCAGGCGATGATGGACGCCGGGGCGCGCGTGGTGATCTCCAGCGAGGACGAGGCCGACACCGCCCGCGCGGCGGCGGAGATGGGGGCGCTTGGCATCGCGTGCGATGTTGCCGATGATGCGGCGCTGGGCGCGCTGGTCGATGGCACGGTGGCGGCGCTGGGCGGGATCGATATTGTCGTGTGCAACGCCGGGATCACCGGGCGGCCCGGTCCTTTCTCCTCCGTCGACATGGAGGATTACGCCCGCGTGATGGCGATCAACCTGCGCTCTCAGGTCGTGCTGTGCAATCTGGCCTTTCCGCATCTGCGCGCGCGGAGCGGCAATGCGGTGCTGATCGCCAGCCTGTCGGGTCTGCGCGGCAATGGGGCGATCAATGCCTATGCGCTGGCCAAGGCGGGCGTGGCGCAGCTTGCGCGCAATCTGGCGGTGGAATGGGGGCCGCATGGGGGGCGGGCCAATGCGATTTCGCCCGGTTTCATCGCCACCGAACTCTCCGCGCCCTTGCTGGCCAACGAGGCATTCATGACCCGCCGCATGGGCATGACCCCGCTGCGCCGCCCCGGCAAGCCCGAAGAAGTGGCGGGCGCAGCGGTGTTTCTGTCCAGCGCGGCGGGCGGTTTTGTCACCGGCCACAATCTGGTGGTGGATGGCGGAACGCTGATTACGGACGGGAGTTGATCGCTCCCGTCACCAGGCCGTCGCGCCCGCATCCACCGCGATATTCGCGCCCGTCACATAGCGCGCCTCATCGCTGGCCAGCCATGTCGCGGCATGGGCAATGTCCTGCGGCTCGCCAAGGATCTTGACCATATTCTTGGCCAGTACTTTCTCGCGCAGGGCAGGTTCGCTCTCCATATGCGCGTGCGTGGCGGCGGTAAGGATGAAGCCCGGCGCGATCGTATTGGCGCGGATGCCATGGGGGGCACCCTCCATCGCCAGCTGGCGCGTCATGGCCAGCACCCCGCCCTTGCCCGCGCAATGCGCCAGCGCGGCCGATCCTTCCAGAGCATGAGCCGCATTGGCGCTGGCGAAATTGACGATGCTGGCCCGCCCGCTGGCCTTCAGCAGGCCCCATGCCGCGCGCGTGGGCAGAAACACGATGTCGAGTTCACCCACCAATGTCCGCTTCCACTGGGCATAGGTCATCTCCTCGATCCAAGCGAAAGTGGCGAAAGCAGCGGCATTGAGCAGGATGTCCACCCGCCCATGCTCCGCGCCGATGGAGGCGAACAGATCAGCCACCGCGCCCTCATCGGTCAGATCGCAATCCCGATCCGCGCCCGCAATATCGACGCCGATGACTTTCGCCCCCTGCGCCCGGAAATGCTCGGCGCAGCCCACGCCAATGCCATTGCCCGCGCCGGTAACCACCGCCACCTTTCCCATCAAACGATCAGCCATGGAGCGCCACCTTCTGTGCTGCGTTCAACGCCTGCCCCTTACGCAGCGATCCGACCAGAGCGCCCATCGCCCCCACCAGCGCCGCGCCCGACAGCAGGCTGAACGCCCCCATCAGCCCGCCCGCATGGCTGCTGCCCAAGGTCACCACCACCGGACAGAGGAATTGCCCGATGGAAAAGGCCCCCGTCCACAGGCCCGCCGCACGCGCGCGAATGTCGAAAGGCAGCCCGTCCATCGCCCAGACCAGCAAGGTCGGCAACAGCACGCCAGCGCCCAATTGATTGATGAAACAGCCGATCAGGAAGGGCGTGGTTGACCCGGCCCGGCCCATCAGCAGGAAGCCCACCGTGAGAAAGGCAAACTCGCCCAGCAGCAGGTGCGCCACCCGCGCCCGCCCGATCCGCGAATAGATGAAGGTGCCGATCGGCACGCCAAGGCTGGCCACCGAGGTCAGGAAACCGATCCGGCCCGGATCGCTCACGCCCAGCAGGGCAATACCCCGCCCGGCCTGAATCTGGACCGTGTAGAACAGGACCGAGCCATAGATGGTGATGGCGATGATCCCGGCCATCCGGCTCCACGGGAACCCGCCCCAAGCGCCATGATGCGGAGCGTGGTCGGCCTCTTCCTCGGCGTCCGCCTCGGACGGTTCCCAGGTGAAGATCAGCACCAGCGCCAGCATGATCAGCGCGCAGCCATAGACCCAGAACGGCGCGCGCCAGCCAAAGCGGCCCAATTGCCCGCCGATGTTGAAGAACAGCAGCGCCGACATTGAGGCAAAAGCCGTTTGCCCCGCCAGCCATTTGTCGCGCGCGGCGCCCTTGAAATAATCGCCGATCATCGTCGTGGTCAGCACCATGATCAGCGCCTCGGCCACGCCGACGCCGATGCGGCTGATGATGATCACGGTCAGATCGGTCAGGAAAACCGGCGCAATGCCCACCGCCGCATAGGCCACCAACGCCCAGATCAGCAGGCGCCGCCGCCCGAACCGATCCCCCAGCATCCCCGCCACCGGCGAGAACAGCGCCACGCAGAGCGCCGGCACCGTCAGGATCATCGGCACCCAATATTCATGGCCCGCAATCCCGGAAAACTCGTTCAGCAATCCCGGCAGGATCGGCGCCAGCAGCACGATGGCCATGGTGGAGAGCGTTATCGGGATCAGCAGCGATAGGCCCGTCATGAAACCCGGCTGATGGTGGCCTGTCACCTGCGTCTTCTCCCGATGCGCGGCCTCGGCTTTTGAGGCCTATTTTCTCTTGTCCCTTGATTAGGCGCTTTGGCGCGAGGCTGCTATTTCAATCCGCCGATGGGCAGCTATCCATGGCGTGAATAGGATCACACGTCCTTGCTGACCCCGGCGGCCGAAATGGCGGCGATCAGCAGCGGGCCGCAGAACAGGGCAAAGATCGCCACCAGCGGCCAGTGCTGACCCAGCGCCCAGCCGCCCAGCAGCGGGCCGGTAAACGCCCCGATCCGGCCAATGCCAAAGGCCCAGCCGATGCCCGTGGCGCGCACCGCATCGGGATAGACCTGCGCGGCCAGCGGATAGAGCATGTTGAAGCCCCCCTGAAGCGTCACGCCCATCAGAAAGGCCGAGGCCAGCACGCCCCACAGCGGCATCGACACGCCGCCAAAGAACAGGAACACGCCCGCCGTTGCCGCCAGCAGGACGCTGCACAGGCGGCGCACGTCATAATGGGTGCCCGCAATGCTCATCGCCACGGTTCCGGCAAAGGCACCGAAATTATAGATCGCGCTGGCGATGATCGCCTGCGTCTGGGGCAGGCCCGCCTCGATCGAGAGTTTGGTGATCCAGCTGGTGATGAAATAGAGCGCCATGAAGCCACAGATCGTGGCCACCCACAGGCGGATCGAATTGGCGCGCCGCGCGCCACTGACCACTTCGCCGATGCTGGCCCGTTGCCCCGATGCGCCCGCGTCCAATCCGGCGGGCAGGATGGCAAGGATCACCGGCACCAGCAGCGCCGAAACCGCCGCCGTGCCCAGCAGGACGCAATGCCAGCCAAAGATCGGGAGCGCCCATGCGGTCATGAAGCCGGTGAACATCGCCCCGATGGGATAGCCAGCCTGAAGCACGCCCACGGCGAAATTGCGGTGCTTGCGCGGGGCCACGCGCGCGGCGATGGCCGAAATGCAGGCCAGCACCGTGCCGATGCCAGTGCCGATGAAGAAGCGCACAAAAGCCAGTTCCAGCACCGAATGGGTAAAGCTGGACACCGCCATGGCCGCCGCCATCAGCGCCATGGCCAGCGCCACCATCCGCCGCCGCCCGAACCGGTCGGCCATGGGCGCAAGGCCAAGCCCCCCCAGCGCCATGCCCGCAAGGCCGGCGCTGAAGACAATGGCGAATTGCCCGGACGAGACGCCCCATTCATTCTGCAGCGAGGGCGCAATAAAGGAGACGACCAGCAAATCCATCCCATCGGCCATGTTCAGCGCAAAACACAGCACGACAATGCCCATCGCCTTGCGGGTCCAGCGGTCATCCGCCGTATCGAGCGCCGTATCAGACGCAGCGGAGACAAAGGCCATTGAGGGTCTATCCTTGGGAGGTCAGAATTGGACGGGATCGCGGTGAGCGGCCTGCGCGTTCAGGCGGATTGAGGCATTGGTCGCGCCATAGGCGTCATAGCCACGCCGCTCCACCACCTCGAAAAAGATGCGCTTGGCCACGGCCCGGCTGTAGAACTGGAAATATTCGCCCGCATCATCGCGGTCATAAAGGATGTTGTGTTCGGCCAGCCGGGTCACCAACACAGGCTCAAGGCCAAAGCGGGCCTCGAGATCCTCGTAATAATTGGGGCCGATGGCCAGGAAGGGCAGGCCCGCCGCCTTGGCCCGCGCGGCCACGGCAAAGATATCGTCGCAGACAAAGGCGATATGCTGGACCCCGGCGCCGAAGTAATTATGCAGAAAGCGGGTCGAGAGCGCATTGGCCGCCATCGAGCCGTTGAGCGTGAAGCGCACCGGTTTGGCCGCGTTCCGGCTTTCCACCGCCTGCGAATAGACGATGCCCATGGGGTCGGAGATTTCGAGCTGGGGCGTTTTGGCAAAATCGAACAGCGCGGTGTAATAGAGCAGCCAGCTCAGCATTTCCTCATATTGCATCGTCTGGGCGATATGATCGACGCGGGTCAGGCCGGTGGTGCCGGGCGCAGTGCTGCCCGGAAATTCCTGCGCCCACATATCCGCATCGGTGGCCGCATCGACCAGATAGAAGAGCGAGCCCCCCACCCCGCGCACCGCCGGGATCTGCCATTCATCGGGGGCGACGCTTTGGCTGAAACGGGGAATGTCGAGCGCTTGGGCTCGCGCAATGGCGGCGGATTGATCGGGCACGGCAAGGCCGATCGCGCAGACCGAACCGCCATGCACCATGTCGAAACTATGCGCGAGACCTTCAGGCTCGGAATTGATGACAAGGTTGATCCCACCCTGCTGCCAGCGCTCGACCTGTTTGGAACGGTGGCGGCCGGTGCGTTCGAAACCCAGCGCCTTGAAAATACCGGTGAACTCCTCGGCCTCGGCATGGCTGGCGGCAAATTCGATGAATTCGACGCCCATGGGGGCGATGGCGGCGGGCATTTCGGGCGTCCGCCCCAGCGCGCGCAAGGCGCCGTCATGCAGCACTTTCAACCCGCGCAGACCATCGCGCGCGACCTGACTGGCCGACCCTGCGCGGAACCGGTCATTGAAGATTTCAAGGCTCCAATAACCGTCATAGCCGATGCGCAGCAATTGCGCGGCAAATTCATCCAGCGCAAAATCGCCCTGGCCGGGCATACAGCGGAAATGGCGGCTCCAGTTGAGCAGGTCCATTTGCAGGCGCGGCGCATCGGCCCATTGCACGATGAACACCTTGTCGGGCCGGATATCGCCGATGCTGGCGCTGGGGATATTGCGCGAGAGCGAGTGGAAACTGTCGAGCGTCAGGCCGAGCGCGGGATGATCGACATCGCGCACAAGGCTCCACGCATCGCGGTGATCGTTGACATGCGTGCCCCATGCCAGCGCCTCATAGGCGATGCGCTTACCATGCTCGCCCGCGATTCCCGCGATGCGGGAAAGGTCGGCAAGAAGCGTGTCGCGATCCCCCGCCGCATGGGGGGCGCAGTTCGAGCAGAGCAGGACCAGATCGGTGCCGAGATCCTCCATCACCGCGAATTTGCGGCGCATACGCTCCTCGGCCCGCGTGCGCTGGTCGACGGGCAGGCCCTCGTAATCGCGGAAAGGCTGGAGCATCGCCACATCCAGCCCCAGATCGCGGCACATCGCCCCGATCTCAACCGCCGATTGCGGCGCGCTGAGCAGATCGTTCTCGAAAATCTCGACCGCCTGATAGCCCGCCGCCGCAATTGCATTGAGCTTCTCGGCTAGCGTGCCGCTGATGGAGATGGTCGCGATGGAGGAGCGAAACGGGGAGGTCATGCAGCCTGTTCTCCTGCAATATCCGCCAACAGACGCGCCAGCATCCGCTCCCGATCAGGAGCGATGCCGGTGATGTGGCGGATGGCTTCGGCCGCCTGTCCTACCACCATGGACACACCATTGGCCACCCTTTGCCCCTGCGCACGGGCGGCGGCCAACAGCTCTGTTTCCAAGGGGAAATAGATGATGTCGGTCAGCCATTGATCGGCGCGCATCAAGGCCGGATCAAACGGCACGCCCGGCAATTTGGCCATGCCGACGGGCGTTGCATTGACCACGCCCGCACAAGGGGCAATCGCCGCGCCCACATCCTGGGCCAGGGTAAAGCGGCAGGCCGGAACCGCCTGCGAAAGGCTGTCGGCCAGCCGCGCGGCTCGCGCCGCCTCGGGGTCGAACAGCACCACCTCCCCCGCGCCCAGTTGAGCCAGTGCCAGCGCGGTCGCGCTGCCCGCGCCGCCGGTGCCGATCTGGGCCACGCGGGCTCCGGCAATCGAGCCGAAAGCGCGTTCGACCAGCCATGAGAAACCGATCCAGTCGGTGTTCTCGCCGCGCACCCGCCCATCGCGAAACACCAGTGTGTTGACCGCGCCCAGCACGCGCGCCTCATCGCTCAATTCATCGCAATGGGCGATCACCTGCTGCTTGAAGGGAAAGGTCACATTGCCCCCCGAATAGCCGACATCGCGCATCAGGCGCACCGCCCGCCCCAGATCCTCATCCTCCCAGCCCATCACGTCGAAATCGAACAGGCGATAGGTCAGCGGCAAACCCAGCGCCCGCGCCTCGGCCTCATGGATCGCGGGTGAGCGGCTGGCGCCGATGCCCCGCCCGATCAGGCCGACAGCATGAGAGGAAACCGGAGAGGAAGCATGGGTCATGAAGCAATATCTCGGCAAAGAAAGGCCGGGAGGGCATGAGGCGCCCTCCCGGCTGTCATTGTAGGGAATACCTACGCCATAGTCATGATTAGGCGGCGATCGCAACGTCCCTCCGGCAAGTTCATGCCATGGTTGCACTGCCCATCGCCTAGGCGCGCAGCGCAACCAGACAAAGCAGTTGAAACAGCATCTGCGCCCCGGCCTGCGCGGTGATTGTGCCGGGGTCATATTCGGGTGCGACCTCGACCACATCACCGCCGATGATGTCGATGCCCGCCAGCCCGCGCAGGATCGCAATCGCCTCGCGCGTGGAAAGCCCGCCCACCTCGGGCGTGCCGGTACCCGGCGCAAAGGCGGGGTCAAGCGCGTCCACGTCAAAGCTGACATAGGTCGGCCCGTCGCCCACCACCTCGCGCGCCTTGGCGATGACCCAGTCGATGCCGCGTTGCTGCACCTCCTCGGCATGGATCACGGTCATTCCGCTGGCATGCGAAAATTCCCAGAGATAGGTCGCCCCGCCGCGAATGCCGATCTGGACGCAGCGGCGCGGGTCCAGCACGCCCGCCAGCACCGCCTCGCGAAACGGTGCGCTATGGTGAAAGCGGGTGCCTTCGTAAATGCCGCCGGTGTCGCAATGGGCGTCTATCTGGACCATGCCCATCGGTCCGCTGCGCTCGGCCAGCCCCTTCATGATCGAGCCCGTGATCGAATGATCGCCCCCCACCGACAGCGGCACCGTCCGCGTGCGCGCGATCATGCGATAGGCCGCCTCGATATCGGCATGGCAAGCGGCCAGATCATAGCGGCTGTTCATCGGCACATCGCCCAGATCGGCCACGCGCAGCATGTTCATCGGCGCGATGCGCAAGGCATGCTCATAGGGCCCGATCCGGTCCACCGCCCGCAAGGCGCGCGGGCCATAGCGCGCGCCGGGCCGATTGGTCACGCCCAGATCCATCGGCACCCCGATCAGCGCCACATCCAGCCCGCGCAGCAATTCGTAATTCAGCCCGCCCGCCATATAGGGCGCGCCCAGCAGCGTCGAAGGATTGGCAAAGGGCCAATGGCGCTTGTCACCATCCTTGAAATTCAGCCCGGCCACTTCGCGGAAATGGGGGTCATGCATATCGGCGCCCCCGGCCCCCGCGTATAATCGGCGCAATTCATCCAGATCGAGCGGCATCATTGTTCACCCCTGCTTTTTATAATGCAAAGATGAGCGCGCCGCCGCCGAAGCGGCAATCGCGCAAATGGCGTATTACCTTATCAGGGCCGCGTATTACGCCGATCAGCCCAGCTTGCGCCCGGCCTGAATCTTTTGCAGCAATTCCAGCGCCATGCCCATTTCCGCCTCGGTCAGCACCCCGGCAAAGGCGTTCTCGATAGGCACCACCACCTTTTGCGCCTCGACCAGCGCGGTCTTGCCCGCTTCGGTGATGAACAGGCCCTGCGCACGCCGGTCGCTCTCGATGCTTTCCAGCACCAGCAGGTTCTTGCGCGTCAGGCTGGCGATCATCTGGTGGATGGTGGCGCGGCGCATGCGGAACAGGCGGGCAAGCTGGGATTGCGTAACGCCCGGATTGGCCTGAACCAGCCAGAGGATCGAGGTCTGCTTGGGCGTCAGGTCCATCAGCCGCAGCGCCGGATCAAGGTCGAACGAGAGCGCCGCATAGGCAATGCCCAGATTGAAGCCCAGCAGGCTTTCCAGTCCGGCCGTGTTGATGGCGCCCGCCAGCCCGTCGGTCTCGGGCGCGTCGGTTTCGGCAACGTCAATATCGTTCAGCCGGCGGCGAGGAGCGCGAGTGTCGAGCACGGCGGGGGAACCTTTCTGGGTGGTAGTGCCAATGACTGTATGGAATATATACAGATTGCACGCCAATGCCAATTTGTGCAGGTGCACGCAAGGCTTTGCGCCGGTTTTGCGCCTATTTTGCAGATGCAAAAGACGCACAAAGCCTTGCGGTTTGCGCGGAGTTTTCACCCAATTGGTCCGGTCAGGCCAAAAAGCCGATGCTTTTCAAAGCGTCTTTCAGCGCGGCAACTGCAATCGATAGCTTAGGCTGACCTTGCCCCCCGCCGGGATCGTCACCGCCCAAAGCGGATGCCCGTCCTGCCGCCCCAGCTTTGCCGAGGCGGAAATCACCCGTGCGCCATCGGGCAGCAATTGCTGCGATTCGAAATGCACCGGCCAGCGGTTGGCATTGCGCGCCGTGGCGGTGATCATTTCCACCCGATCATTGATCCGCCGCGTCCTGCTTTCCAGCCGCACCTGTGGCGAGGCACCGATCTCGACATTGACCGTCTCGCCCACGGCCTTGTCCTCCATCGCGCCCTCGCCCACCGGCAGCGCAGCCGCGCCCACCTGCTGCACCACCGCCATCCCGCCCGCAGGCAAGGCAAGCCCCAGCCCGTCGACCTTGCGATTGGCCATGCGCAGCCTGATGCGCGCCTGCTGGCTCTCGCCATCTTCGGCGCCCACATCGACATCGGCGCGGTGGATCAGGCCCAATTTTACCCGCCGCGCCGCCATCAGCGCCACCTGCTTTTGCGAATGAGCGGTCACATTGGTGGGCATCGGCACGCGATAGAGCCGCAGATCGCCCAGCACTTCCTCTTTCACCACCACCGGTGGGGCCATCCGTTTGTTCCCCGTGACCACCACATCGGCCATCATCGCTACCGCCGGCGCAGGGACCGGAGCCGACAGGATCGGCGGGGCCGCCATTTCCTGCATCACCGGCGAAAGCCGACAATGCAGCACCAGTTCCTGCGCCTCCTCCGGCTGCTCGCGGCTCTCCTCAAACTTCGGCTTGCCGCCCACCACGGCGGCCTGCGCCTGGGCAAATCCGGTGGTGTCGCCATTGGCCAGCGTGACCCAAGCTGTCATTTCCGCATTTTGCGCGCCGGGGGCCAGTTTGACGACATAATGCGCCTGCCAATCAAAGCCCCAGGCCAGATAGGTCAGCCGCACCCGCGCCTTTTGCGCCGAGGCCGCATGGGTGGCGATGGACAGCGTAGGCCGCGCATTCAGCCCTTCGGGCAGGCCATCATAGGCAATCGCATCCTTGAGGCCCCCGCAATTAGCGATCTCGAAACCGGCCTTGGTCTGAACGATCGCCGCGCCATCGGGGGCCGAACGGATGATCGCCTCCTCCTCGCGGATATGCCCCTTCGCGTCGGTGCGGCGCAGCGTCACCGGGCGGCCAAAGGCGCGGGCGTAGAGATTGCGCGGCGAGAGCAGCTCGGCATCGAGGTTCTTTTCCGAAACCCCCGCGCCCAGCCCTTCGACCAGCGCGGTTTCGGCCAGCATACCCGCCGCCACGCCCTCGAAGCGGATCGTGGCATCGCCCGCCGGGATCGCCACCTCGCGCTCCTCGGAAATCAGCGCATAACCGCCCAGCCATGCCGGATTGATCGCATCGGCCACGCCGCGATCGGGCGCGCGATAGATGGTCACGGCCACACGGACCGGGCCGGATGATGTCACCACCTGCTGCGCCGCTAGGGGCGCGGCGGCCATCAGGGCCGCGCCCAGCACAATCGGCCGCACGATCAATACCGCGCGTCGATCTGGGCGGTCAGATTGACCGAGCCTTGCGCAGGGATGGTGATCTTCCAGACCCGCTCATCGGCATTGCGCATCTCGCCCTTGGCGCTTTCGGCCGAAACGCGCGTGTCATGCCATCCGCGATCCAGCCCCGCCTGCACCACCTCGACCGTCACCGGCACCGCGCGCGCATTGGTCAGGCGATAGGCCATATGGGTGCGCCAATAGGTCTTGGGCGCGTCGACCGAAACGGTCTCGGCCTTGCCGTCGCGGGTGATGCGGTATTGGGCCACGCGCTCCCATTCGGCGCCGTCGATCTTCTCGCGCTTTTCCACGGTGGGCTGGATCTTCACATCAAACGCCTCGCCGGTTTTGAGCGCGAGGGTCGATCCCATCGGCGTGTGGCCGATATTGTCCTCGCCCACGAATTGCGGCGCGCCGGACGCATCGCGCATATAAACGCGCACCGTGCCCGCAGGCAGCGCATCGCCAAGGCCGCCCTCGCGCGCATTGGAAAAATTGATGACGCTGGCAAAGCTCTGCGCCTCGTCATTGGTGGCTGCCCAAGCGTTGCGATACCAATAGGACTTGGTCGCGCTGGCGCCCTTCACGTCCAGAAAGCTGACCTGTTTTTGCTGCGCCTGCGCCAGCGTGGTGGGATTGGCGATGGGGTAGAGGTAGAAATCGCCCACCTGTTCACGCGCCGCGGCCTGCGTGCCGACGATGCCCACGGGCCGGGCCGGGCGGAAACGGGGCTGCTCCGCGCCATCGCCCCCCCCACCATCGCCAACCGCGCCCGCCACCAGCAGCAATTTGGCCGCCGGATAGGTCGTGCCGCTGGTGTTGTTCAGCGTGACCCAGCCCTGCACATCCAGCTTGCCCGCCTTTTCGTCATACATGGCCACATAGTCGGCCTTCCAACTGAACCCGCGCGAGAGATAGGACAGCGTCACCGGCCTCCTGCCCCCCTGCGCCGCATCCAGCGTGACCGAAAGCGTGGGCCGTGCTTTCAGACCCTCCGGCAACTGGTCGAACACCAGCCGCGCATCCATATCACCCAGCACCTCGATCCGGTTGCCGATCTGGACCAGCGTGCCGTTATTATTGGCCAGGATCGTGCCGCGCTCGGTGGTTTCCACGCCCGTGGCGCGGTTGGTGCGGATGATCGTCACCGCCTGCCCCACGCCCTTGTCCACCAGCCTTTCCGGGCTGAGCAGATCGTAATCGAAATTTTGTTCGACCACGGCCGCGCCGGGCGCGGCAATCGTCACCGTCTCGGGCCGGATCTGGGCCGAAACATCGGCAAAATCGGTCAAGGCCCGCCCCTTGGGCAAATCCAGTTGCCGCACATCCTGAACCAGCGCCAGATCATTGTTATAAATCGTGATCGCCACCTGACCCTGCGCATTGACCGGGGCTGCATAGGCGCCCGACGCATAAGTCATCGCGCCCAACAACAAAGGCGCCCAATTTGCCGCCCGCCGCTTCATCATCGCAATGCCCCTTCTCGCCATAAACCTGTGTGCCAAGTTAGCTTGACCTTTACTGATGCCATAGCATGATGATTTTATGGCTGAACGCAAACTGAAGGCATGGGTGGCGGCGGGATTGATCGACGCGGCCGCCGCCGACCGCATCCGCGCATGGGAGGCGCAACACAGTCGCCCGGTCGCGCTCTGGGCGGTGGTGGGGCTGGCCGCGCTGTCGATAGGGCTTGGGATCATCTCTTTGGTGGCGGCCAATTGGGCCGCGATCCCGGGCGAGACGCGCCTTGCGCTCCATGCCGCGCTGATGGTCGGGTTGGCGGCGGCGCTCTGGGCGCTCCTGGCGCAGGGGGGCGATACGGCGCGGCGCTGGGCCGAGGTGGGGATTTTCGTCTTTGCCGCGCTGGGACTGGGCTTCATCGGCCATCTGGGGCAAGTCTATCAGACCAGTTCGCCGACATGGATGGCCATCGGCCTGTGGCTGGCGCTGTTTGCGCCGCTGCTGCTGGGCGGGGGTCAGGGCTGGCTATCGGCCGCGCTGCTGGCGGGAGGATGCATCGCGCTGCCCTGGATGCGTTTTGGCGATCCGGCGCTGGGCTTTTCCGGCGGTCAGGCCGGGCCGGGCGTGATCCGGGGCGCGATTGAATGCGCGCTTCCGGTGGCGCTGACGCCGCTATCGGCCTTGATGCTGGGCGGTTCTGCGCGCGGCGGCTTCTGGTTGCGGCTGGGCCAGATCGGCTTTGCCTATGCCATTGCGGCTGTCAGCCTGTTCGTGATCGCCTCGGGCTTTGGCGATTGGGGTCATGGCCATTGGGCGGGCGATCCGCAGGGCAATGTGGATACGGCGCTGGTGGCCGTCGCCGGGGTGCTGGGGCTGGCAGGGCTCGCGCTTTGGCAATCGGACCGCACGGTGCAGGGCGCGGCGGGCGCGGCGGTTTTTGCCATGCTGGCACTGGCCATGTTGGCGGCGGATCGGCTGAGCGGTCATGGTTTGGCGATGGGCCTGTTGTTCATGGTGCTGTGGGCCGGGCTGGCGGGGGCGGCGCTCCACGCGCGGGCGCGCTGGGCCTTTCAGATGGCGGTCGCGGTGGTTGCGCTGCGGCTGATCATTCTGGCGTTTGAAGAGGCGGGCGGATTGTTGGCCAGCGGCGTCGGGCTGATCCTTGGCGGGGTGCTGGTGCTGGGCGTGGCCTGGGGCGCACTGCGGATCTCGCGCCGGTTTGCCCCGGCGCGGGGAATCGCCTGATGCGTGGCCTGTTGCGGACATTGGCCATCATGCTGCCGCTGGCGGGCCTTGCCTACACTTGGCACGCCACGCGGCAATCGGCGGCGCAGGGCGTCGAATGGGATGTGGCCGTCACCGGCTATGATCCGCGCGACCTGCTACGCGGGCATTATATTCGCTTCACCTATGTCTGGCCTGATGACAGCCTGACAACACCGATACCGGGCTCCGTCACCGATGAAGCCTCCTCGGCAACCCGACTGTGCATCGAAGGCGAGGCCCCGGCCATCCGCCGCACG
Source organism: Novosphingobium sp. SG707 (assembly GCF_012275515.1). Classification (GTDB taxonomy): domain Bacteria; phylum Pseudomonadota; class Alphaproteobacteria; order Sphingomonadales; family Sphingomonadaceae; genus Novosphingobium. Next base: position 271,699 of record NZ_JAAZQL010000005.1, on the reverse strand, counting down.
ACACGGATGACCGATGAGGATCAGGCCGGGGATTGTCAGGGCATAGCCCGCACAGCAAACCCCGGCCCCCATCCCGGCCCGATGGCGCCGGGCCAAATCTCGAGCGTTCCGCGCGAAGGCCGCCTGTTCGTGCCGCAAAGCGAAGCGGCCGGGCTGGAACGCGCGCTGGCCGATCCGGCGCAGCAGGCGATCCTGCGCTTTCGCCTGAAGCCCGACGGGGAAATCATCCCGCTGCGCCTGAGCTTTCAACCCAAGCCGGCGGCCGGCGCGCAGCCTTGAGGCAGGGAGCGGATAGCCCCCTTACACCACGCCCACCCGGCCCGCCGAATTGCCAAGATCAGCAAAATAGCCCGCCATCGCATCGGCGGCCTTGTCGGTCAGGGTGATGAAGGCGCGGCGGCGATCCGATTCATCCTCGATCCGCTTGAGCAGCCCCGCCTCGGTCATCTGGCCGATCCAGCGCAGCGCAGTGGTGGGCGGCACGCTGGAAGCGATGCACAGGCTCGTGACCGACACTTTGGTCTTTTCTACATGAGCGGCGGTCAGGTCGAGCAGCATGTCCCATGCCGGATCGGCAAACAGATCGCCGTCAAAGAAACGCGCGCGCATCTGGCGCTGGCGGATCACGCGGCGGACCATGCGCGGATCGGGCATTTCCGGGCGCTGCTGGGCCACCTGCCGGTCGCCCGGGGCATCCTTGCGCGCAGGGTCAAAGCGGAAGGCCGAGGCGGCCTGAGCCGGGACGGTCTGGGCCGCCGCGCCGATGCCGGGGGTCAGCGTGTTCAGCCGCTCGCCGATCTGCGTGACCTGTTCGGTCAGGCGCAGCAGCACCATGCGATCCTCGTCCGACAATTCGCGCACGCGCTTCGCCGGCATCCGCGCCATCACCTGACCCAGCGCGATCAGGCGTTCGGCCCGGCTGGGATCAACCAGAATCTGCGGCCCGGACTGATCAAGGCAACCGAACACATCGTCAAGCGCATTCACACTGGTCGACACCACCAGCGCCGCGCCCGTCTGGCCCGCGCGCAGATCCAGCCGCGAAAGCGCCGCCATCACCTCGCCATCGACCACCGGGCAATCGAGCAGTACGACATCGCCCAGCGGCATCGCCTCGCCCGAGAGCAGGCGGGCAATCGGGCTGGCCTCGGCCAGGCGGAAACCGGCGCCCTCGGCATCCTCGCGCATCTGATCGCGCAGATAGGGCCGGTCGGCAAAGATCGAAACCTTAAGACGCAGGCCCGAAACATCATGGCCCGAGCCATAGGAGAAATCATCGGCGACATCCGAAAAACCGGCATAGGGCGCATTAAGCATGATATCCGACTCCGTCTTTCAAGTTCCCAGTAGGAATACCTAGAACCTAGAACAAAGCGGAACACCGTCAAGATCAAAAATGGAACATTTAGAAAACATCCAAGAACAGATCATCCGTTTTGGAGGCAATTGCCGCGCCCACCGCAAACGAAAAGGCCGCCCGGTCGCCCCATAAAGGCGGCCGGGCGGCCCAATCAAACCCTTGGAATCATTATCAATCGATAAAGGGATCGCGCACCAGAATCGTGTCCTCACGCTCGGGGCTGGTCGACACCAGCGCAACCGGCGTCTCGATCAATTCCTGCACGCGCTGGATGTACTTGATCGCCTGCGCGGGCAGATCGGCCCACGAACGCGCCCCGGCAGTCGTACCCTGCCAGCCATCCATTTCTTCGTAGATCGGCTCAACAGCGGCCTGATCGGCGGCGTGCGAAGGATAGTAATCCAAAACCTTGCCCCGCAGACGATAGCCGGTGCAGATCCGCACCTTGTCAAACCCGTCGAGAACGTCGAGCTTGGTCAGCGCAATGCCGGTTACGCCCGAAATGGCGCAGGATTGGCGCACCAGCACCGCGTCAAACCAGCCGCAGCGACGCTTGCGGCCCGTGACGGTGCCGAATTCATGGCCGCGCTCGCCCAGACGCTGGCCCACTTCGTCCTCCAGTTCGGTCGGGAACGGACCCGAGCCGACGCGAGTCGTATAGGCCTTCACAATGCCCAGCACGAAACCGGCCGAGGACGGACCCATGCCCGAGCCGCTGGCCGCCGTGCCCGACACCGTGTTCGAGCTGGTCACAAACGGATAGGTGCCATGATCCACGTCGAGCAGCACGCCCTGCGCGCCTTCGAACAGCACGCGGGCGCCAGCCTTCTTCACCGTGTTCAAACGCTTCCACACCGGCTCGGCAAATTGCAGCACGAAGGGCGCGATTTCCTTGAGCTCGGCGATCAACGCCTCGCGGTCCACCGCAGGCTGACCGAAACCGGCGCGCAGCGCGTCGTGGTGGGCGCAGAGGCGGTCAAGCTGGGCATCGAGCGAATCGAGATGCGCCAGATCGCACACACGGATCGCGCGGCGGCCAACCTTGTCCTCATAGGCCGGGCCGATGCCGCGACCGGTGGTGCCGATCTTGCCCGCGCCCGCCGCCGTTTCGCGCAGACCATCCAGATCGCGGTGCATCGGCAGGATCAGCGGGCAGTTTTCGGCAATCGCGAAATTTTCGCGGTTGATCACCACGCCCTGCGATTCCAGCTTCTCGATCTCGGCCTTGAGCGCCCAGGGGTCGAGCACCACGCCATTGCCGATGATCGAGAGCGTGCCGGTCACGATGCCGCTGGGCAGCAGCGAGAGCTTGTACACCTTTTCGCCCACGACCAGCGTGTGGCCCGCATTATGGCCGCCCTGAAAGCGCACCACCACATCGGCGCGGCTGGCCAGCCAGTCGACGATCTTGCCTTTGCCCTCGTCGCCCCACTGGGCGCCGACAACGGTCACATTTGCCATGGATAGAATCCCTCACCCTGCCAAGTAAATCCGGAAGCGCCCTTCGACAGGACTCGGCGCAGCGGATGGGACGATGGGGCGCGATTCCCGAAGGAAAGCCCCCGATTTCGACCGCGCCGTTAGCCAGACTGATGCGCGCCGTCAATGGCCTTGGCGCGCGCGATGGGTTATGGGGAAAAAAGCATCCCACAGAACAAGGATCCTGCCTCATGGCATCTTCCCTTCGCCGCATGATCGGCGGCCTGAGCATGATGGCCATGGTGGCCGTTTCGGTGCCCGCGCAATCGCAATTGCTGATGGGCGCGATGATGATGCGCCGCATGGCGCGCGCCGCGCACAAAGGGGCGCCCGCCCCGGCCGCCCCCGCGCATCAGACCATCGCCTATGGCGCCGATCCGATGCAGAATCTGGACTTTACCCCGCTCGCCGCGAGCGGAGGCAAGGCGCCGCTGGTGGTCTTTGTCCATGGCGGCGGGTGGACGCAGGGCAACAAGGACAATGCGACGGGCGGGTGGAAAGCTCCGCATTACATGTCGCTGGGCTATGCCTTTGCGTCCATCAACTATCGCCTTGTGCCGCAGGTGGGCGTCGAGGATGAGGCGGGCGATGTGGCGGCGGCTTTGGCGCGGCTGATCGCGGATGCGGATCGGCTGGGGATAGACCGGCACCGCATCGTGCTGATGGGCCATTCGGCGGGCGCGCATCTGGTGGCGCTGCTGGGCACGGATGAACGCTATCTGGCGCGGGTCGGCCTTTCGCAGGGGGATCTGGCGGGCGTCCTGCCGATTGACGGGGCGGCCTATGATGTCCCCTCGCAAATGGCCGCGGCGGGGGCCTATATGCTGGGGCGGTACAAGCAGGCCTTTGGCGATGATCCCGCCCGCCAGCGCTCTCTCTCGCCTTTGACTTATGCCGCAGCGCCCAATGCCTCGCGCTTTCTCTTCATCAATGTTCAGCGCGAGGATGGGCTGGCGCAGGCCAAAGCTCTGGCCGAGGCGCTGCGCCGCGCGGGGGCGCAGGTCGAGACGCAGAGCTTTGACGGGCGCGGGTTGCAGGGGCATGTCGAGATCAACCGTCGTCTGGGCGATCCCGACTATGCCGCAACGCCGGTGGTGGACCGCTGGTTAAAGGGCGTGTTCGGCGTTTAATGCGCGTTGATCATGGCGATGGTCTGGTCCAGCCGCCCCTCGATCTCGGCGCGGCGCAGGAATTGCACGCGCTCGACATTGATCTCGGCCGGGGTGGGGGTTTGCGCAAACAGGCCCATCACCTCGTCGATAAAGTCGGTCAGCGGCAGATAGCCCTCGCGCGTGGCCTGCCCCGGCGTCAGGTCGGTCTGCACGGCGGGCGGGGCCAGTTCGATCACCTCGACCCGCCCGGCCAGCAGCGCGCGCAGGGCCAGCGTATAGGAATGAAGCGCGGCCTTGGTGGCGTTATAGGTGGGCGTGGAGAGCAGCGGCACAAAGGCCAGCCCCGAGGTGACATTGACGATGGCCGGGTTGGCCTGCGTTTTCAGATGGTCGATCAAGGCATCGGTCATGCGGATCGGGCCAAGCAGGTTGGAAGTGATCATGCCTTCCGCATCGGACAGGTCGCGGGCGCCGGTCGCATCCTCGAAACGCATGATGCCAGCATTGTTGATAAGCACGTTGAGCGCGGGATAGGCCGCGATGATCGCCTGCGCGGCGCGGGCAATGTCGGCCGGATCGTCAATATTCAGCGCAAAGCCCGCCATGCCGGGATTGGCCGCGATGATCTCGTCGATCAGGGCCTGACGCCGTCCGGCGATGATGACCTGATTGCCTTGTGCATGAAACCTCTCGGCCAGGGCGCGCCCGATGCCCGAGGTGCCGCCGGTGATGAGGATGGTGTTGCCGCTGGTCTGCATGGAATGTCTCCTTTTGGGGTGCGACACTCCATTTACGCCTTCGCTCTCCCGATTGAAGAAGGCACCTGAAATATTTATACTTACCCGATGGAGAGTAACTATCCCCCAAGTGATCCGCGCGTTGATGCGCTCGTCAACGAATTGATCGGCCGTGTGGCCGACAAATGGACGCTGCTTATTCTGGAAGTGCTGGAGGAAGGCGGCGTTCTGCGCTTTACCCAGATCGGGCGCGCCGTGCCGGGCATCAGCCAGAAGATGCTGACGCAGACCCTGCGCGCGATGGAGCGCGACGGGCTGGTGACGCGCACCATCCACCCGGTCATCCCGCCGCGCGTCGATTATGAACTGACGCCGCTGGGCCATAGTCTGAGCGCCGCATTCTGCGGGGTCTGGCAATGGGCCGAAGCCCATCTGGAGGAGGTGGAAGGCGCGCGAAGCCGCTTCGACGCCCTCCTCAGCGCAGATTAAAGCGCGACCACCTCGCCGCCCTCAAGCCGGTGGGTGGCGCCCAAGGTTGCCGCATCGCAGGCATCGCCCAGCGCCGCCACCGTGCGCCAGCCCACTGCCCGCAGCCGCGCCGCCGCGCCCGTATCATGGCCCAGCGGCAGGAACAGCAGATCGCGCGGCGCCTCATGCGCGGCCAGCGCCGTAATCAACGGATCGGGATAGAGCGAGAAACCCACCGCCGGTTCGGCCGGTTCGCCCAGAATCGAATAGGACCCGCCACGCGCCACCGCGCCGCGCACCCCATCGGCAAAGATCTGGAAGCCAAACCAGCTCTGATATTCAAACCCATGCCGCTCGGTCGGGTCCAGCGTCATGCGCACACCGGCAGGCAGGCGCGCCGCAATCTGGCGCAGCGCGGCGATGCGCTCGTCGAGCACCTCGCCCAAAGCGAGCGCCTCAAGGCGGGCAATCGCGGCGTCCAGCGGCCCGGTGGCGTGGATCAGCGGCAGGTATGCCGCCCCGCCCTCGGTCACCAGCGCGCCCGCATCCTTGGCGTCCAGTTCGCGGCGGACAGCATCCAGTTGCGCAGACGTCAACGGCCAAGGGCCAGCGGCCAAGGCATCGACCAGACCCGGCATCGTGAAATCGACCGAAATTCCAGTGGCGCCTGCCGCCTGAAGCGCCTCGATGGCCACCGCCACCACCTCGCCCGCCGCCGCCGTGCCCGCATGGCCGATCAGCTCGGCGCCGATCTGCAAACGCTCACGCGTGGGGTCGAGGCCATCACCCTTGATCGCCGTCACCTGCCCGGCATAGGCCAGACGCAGCGGGCGCGGGGCATCCTTCAAACGCGTCACGGCAATACGACCCACCTGCGGCGTGATATCGCTGCGCAGCGCCATCATCCGCAGGGACGAGGGATCAATGAAGCGCACCATGCGCCGCGTCTCGATGCCCGCCATGCGACTGGCCAAGGAGCGCTCGAACTCAACCCCCGGCGGCTGAACCCGGTCATAGCCATGGCTGTCCAGCACATCCATGATCGCGCGCGTAATGCGCGTCGCGGCCGCCGTATCCTGCGGCAGTCGGTCTTCCAGGCCCTCGGGCAGCAAATCGCGGGTTTCGGTGTCCATCATGGGGCGGGCTTTAGCGGGGGTTTGGCATTTTAGGAAGGCAGAATAGATGCGAGGGACTCGTCCCTCGCGCTCCCATTACTGTCTGCGTTGCGGGTCGGGTTCGGCCAATGGGTGTCAGACGCGTCGTTGGAATTTCTAAAGCCTGCGGCGCATTTTCCGCAACTTCGCCGCGCCGCAGGCTTTCAAACCAATCGTGCGAACACCCCCGCCGAACCTTAGCGCAACCCCATAATGGGATTGCAAAGGGCCCCCGCCCTTTGCCCGCCGGAGGCAAATTCCCAAAGAAAAAGGGCGGAAGCCTCATCCGAGACCCCCGCCCTAATCCTTCAAACCCTAACGTTCAGATCAGAACGCCAGTGCCTTGGCACGCTTCACGCCGGGCAGTTTGCCTGCGGCTTCGAGCACGTCGCCGGCGACCGGGCTGTCGACCGAGAGCAGCAGGACCGCCTCGCCGCCGGCTTCGCGGCGACCGAGGTTGAACGTGCCGATGTTGATGCCGTTTTCGCCAAGGAGCGTACCGATGCGGCCGATGAAGCCGGGGGCGTCTTCGTTGACGATATACATCATGTCGCCGGTCAGTTCGGCTTCAACCTTGATGCCGAACAGTTCGACGAGGCGCGGTTCGGCGTTCGAGAACAGCGTACCGGCCACCGAGCGTTCGCCCGCTTCGGTCTTGACCGAGACGCGGATGAGCGTGTGGTAGTCACCGGTCTTTTCAGTCTTCACTTCGCGCACTTCAAGGCCGCGTTCCTTGGCGAGGAACGGAGCGTTGACCATGTTCACCGTGGCCGACTGAACGCGCAGGAAGCCGCAGAGAACAGCCGCTACGATGGGCTTGGCGTTGAGTTCGGTCGCCGCGCCTTCGGTGTGGATCGAGATGCGAGCCACGGCCGAGGGGGTGAGCTGGCCCACGAGGCTGCCCAGCTTTTCAGCCAAAGCCATGTAGGGACGCAGCTTGGGAGCTTCTTCAGCCGAGAGCGAAGGCACGTTGAGCGCATTGGTCACGCCGCCGGTGGTCAGGTATTCGCCAAGCTGTTCAGCAACCTGGAGCGCCACATTGACCTGAGCTTCGGTGGTCGAAGCGCCAAGGTGCGGGGTGCAGATGAAGTTCTTGGTGCCGAACAGCGGCGATTCCTTGGCCGGTTCGGTCTGGAACACGTCGAGAGCGGCGCCCGCAACATGGCCCGAATCCAGAGCGTCCTTGAGAGCCGCTTCGTCGATCAGGCCGCCACGGGCACAGTTGACGATGCGCACGCCCTTCTTGGTCTTGGCCAGATTCTCGCGGCTCAGGATGTTCTTGGTTTCAGCCGTCAGCGGGGTGTGCAGCGTGATGAAGTCAGCCTTGGCCAGCAGCGTGTCGAGGTCGGCCTTTTCCACGCCCATTTCCACGGCGCGCTCGGGCGTCAGGAACGGATCGTAAGCGACGACCTTCATGCGCAGACCCAGCGCGCGCGAAGCAACGATCGAACCGATGTTGCCCGCGCCGATCAGGCCGAGCGTCTTGCCGGTGACTTCCACGCCCATGAAGCCGTTCTTCGGCCACAGGCCCTTCTGGGTCTGCTCGTTGGCTTCGGGGATCTGGCGGGCCAGAGCGAAGATCATCGCGATGGCATGTTCGGCGGTGGTGATCGAATTGCCGAAAGGCGTGTTCATCACGACAACGCCCTTGGCGCTGGCATAGGGGATGTCCACGTTATCCACGCCGATACCGGCGCGGCCGATGACCTTCAGATTGGTGGCGGCGTCGAGCACTTCCTTGGTCACGCGGGTGCTCGAACGGATGGCCAGACCATCATAGTCGCCAATGCGGGCGATCAGCTGTTCGGGGGTTTCGCCGGTGATGACGTCCACATCGCAGCCCATTTCGGTGAAAATGCGGGCGGCGTTGGGGTCCATCTTGTCCGAAATAAGGACGCGGGGCTTGCGAGTCTCGGTCATGGGAATCGTATCCTCATGTGAATGGGGGAAAATGGCGGGGACGACTTGAGCGCGTCCCCGCAAAAAATCAGCTTGGTTTAGCCAGCCTTGACGGTGGCGTAGGCGTAATCCAGCCAGGGACCGAGGTCTTCGATATCCTCGACATTGACCGTGGCGCCGCACCAGATGCGAAGACCAGCAGGCGCATCGCGATAGCCCGCGATGTCATAGGCGGCATCCGCCTTTTCCAGCACAGCGGCAAACTTCTTGATGAAGTCAGCGTCCGCGCCTTCAACGCTCAGGCACACCGAGGTCTTCGAACGGGTCGCCTCGTCGGCGGCCAGATGCGAGAGCCACGAACGCTCTTCAACGATCTTGTTCAGCGCGGCGGCATTGGCGTCGCTGCGAGCCTGAAGACCCTTCAGACCGCCCAGATCCTTGGCCCATTCCAGCGCGAAAATCGCGTCTTCCACGGCCAGCATCGAGGGGGTGTTGATGGTTTCGCCCTTGAACACGCCTTCGGCCAGCTTGCCCTTCGACACAAGGCGGAACACCTTGGGCAGAGGCCATGCGGGGGTGTAGGTTTCAAGGCGTTCAACAGCGCGGGGGCCGAGGATCAGCACGCCATGGCCGCCTTCGCCGCCCAGAACCTTCTGCCAAGAGAAGGTGGCGACGTCGATCTTCGACCAGTCGATGTCGTAAGCGAACACCGCCGAGGTGGCGTCAGCGAAAGACAGACCTTCACGGTCGGCGGGGATGAAATCGGCGTTAGGAACGCGCGCGCCGCTGGTGGTGCCGTTCCAGGTGAACAGCACGTCATTGGTCCAGTCGATCGTGTTCAGATCGGGGATCTGGCCATAATCGGCGCGGATGATCGTGGGGTCCAGCTTGAGCTGCTTGGCAACGTCGGTGACCCAACCCTCACCGAACGATTCCCATGCAAGCGTGGTGACGGGCTTGGCGCCCAGCATGGTCCACATCGCCATTTCGAAAGCGCCCGTGTCCGAACCGGGCACGATGCCGATGCGGTGCGTTTCAGGGAGCTGGAGAATTTCGCGCATCAGATCGATGCAATAGGCCAAACGCGTCTTGCCGATCTTCGCGCGGTGCGAACGGCCCAGCGACTCGGTCGCGAGCTTGGCGAGATCGTAGACAGGCGGCTTGGCGCAGGGCCCCGACGAGAAAAAGGGGCGAGCCGGCTTCTTAGCCGGAACTTGGATAGTCATGTAGTCTCTCCTTACAGAGAGCACGCGCGGCGTTGGGACCGCGTGGCCCGCCGGCCGCTCTAGAGATCGGCGCGGAACAGTCAAGCAGACTTTTTTGCAACAGATGCGAAAATTTTCCATTGGCCGTGAAGAATTTCGCGCCAATCCGGCAAAAATGCGGCATTTTCCTGCGTAGGCGCCGCATACTTCAACCCGATGATAAACCTCGTTTTAACCACGCGCCATTACCTAGTATCCGGCCGCCACAGGGTTCATCACGCCATATGGAACAGCCCCCTCGTTCAACATTGCTGGTCGCGCTGGCGCTCTGCCTCACGCTGGGCGGATGCGGCGGGGCCATTCCCGACACGCCCCACCGCGCCCGGCCGCAAGCCACCATCGCCTATCAGCCCATCCGCCCGGACGAGGGGCAATGCCTGTCCGACCTTGGCGCCAAGGCTGCCGGTTTCACGCCCCTGCCCGACCAATATTACGGCGCGGGATGCGCGACCTTCAACGCGGTGCGTCTGGCCAGCCTGTCGGGCGACAGCCAATCCTTCAACATTTCCAATCTCGGCCCTGTCACCTGCCCGCTGGCCAACACCTTTGCCGGATGGGCGCGATTCGGGGTGGACCGCGCCGCCCGCGCGATTCTGGGCAGTCCGCTGGTGCGCATCGAAACCATGGGCAGCTACAGTTGTCGCAACGTGGCGGGCACCGACAAGCGCAGCGCTCATGCCACCGGCAATGCCATCGACGTGGCCGCCTTTGTACTGGCCGACGGGCGGCGAATCACCGTGCTGAACGGCTGGAATTCGCCCGATCCGGCCGAGCGCGAATTTCTGCGCACCGTTCATCAATCGGCCTGCCGCCGCTTTGGCACCACTTTGGGGCCTGATTTCAATGCCGCCCATCGCAATCATTTGCATGTGGACCTGATGAACAACGGCATCTGTCGTTAAACGGGACGGCCGTTAACCATCGTCCAGCTTGACAATGGGGTGCCTCCCTCCAATCTGAACCGCTGTTCGGGAGGGTTTGGGCCATGTTTCGTCAATCAATCGCCGTCCGCCGTTGGGCCTGCGCACTGGGTATGGTTGCTTTGGCGGCCCCTCTGTCGGCGGCCCCGCGCATCATCCCGCGTGCGCCCAGCGTCTGGCTCGATGACTATACCACCGCCGAGCTCAAGAGCCGAATAGACAAGGGTTGCCCGGTGGTTATCGTGTTCAGCGGCGGCACTGAAGAGACCGGCCCCTATCTGGCGCTGGGCAAACATGCCGCGCGCATCCGCGCCTATGGCGAGGCTATTGCCCGCAATGTGGGCGATGCGCTGATCGCGCCGGTGCTGCATTATGCGCCCAATCCGCCCTATATGACGCCCTTTCCCGGCACGATCAGCCTGCGCCCCGAGACATTTGCCGCCGTTAACGAAGATGTGGCCCGCAGCCTTATCAATGGCGGTTTCCGCCGGATCGCGCTGATGAGTGAACATGGCCCCAGCCAGAAGCCGCTGGCCGAAGTCGCGGCCCGCCTCAATGCCGAATTTGCCGACAAGGGCGCGCAGGTCTTCTACATTTCCGACGGTTATACCCGCGCCCGCCGCGAGATCGAGGCCGCCATCCGCGCCGAGGGCAAGGTGGGCGGCGGCCATGGCGGATTGTGGGATACATCCGAAACGCTGGCGGTCGATCCCTCGCTGGTGCGCCCTGGCCCCTATCTGCCCGGCACAATCGACAATGACGGCAACGGGCCAGTCAACGCATTGGGCTATTCGGGCGACCCCACCGGGGCCAACGCGCGCATCGGCCACGAATTTGGCGCGATGCGCGTGCGTCTGGCCAGCGCGGAATTGAGCGCGGCACTCAAATCCGCCGGAGCTTGCCGGAAATAACGCGCCTGCCGGAAATGAGGATCAACCCTGCGCGGCGTGAAACGGAAAGTCCGGCAACCCGTCAAGCGCAGCCTTGAGGCTGTCGCTCCAGCTGGCCGAGATCACGCGATACCACGAATCATTGGCCTCGATCCGGCGCTCATACTTGATGCCCAGATCGTCGCGCCCGATCACCACCAGATCCAGCGGCATACCCACCGACAGATTGGCCTTGAGCGTCGAATCGAAGCTGACCATCAGCAGCTTGACCGCATCCTCGAAGGCCATCTTGCGGTCATAGCCGCGCAGGATGATCGGGCGGCCATATTTTGTCTCGCCGATCTGGAAAAAGGGCGTGTCGAGCGTCGCCTCGATGAAATTGCCCTCGGGATAGATCATGAACAGACGCGGCTCCTGCCCCTCGATCTGTCCGGCCAGAATCAGCGTCGCGCCAAATTGCCCGGCCGCCTGCGGGCCGACATCGGCGTCGCGCTCGGCAATCGTCTCGCGCAGCGTCTTGCCCACGATGCCCGCCATCTGAAACATGGTCGAGGCCTCCAGCACGCAATTGTGCCGCTCGCTGGGCAGTTTGAACCGTTCCTCAATCTTGGAAACAACCGCCTGGGTTGTCGCCAGATTTCCGCTGGTCATCAGCGCCACGACCCGCTCGCCCGGCACTTCCCAGTGAAACAGTTTGCGGAAGGTGGAGATGTTGTCGACACCCGAATTGGTGCGGGTGTCGCTCATCAACACCAGCCCGGCATCCAGCATCATGCCAACACAGTAGGTCACTTTCTTCCCCTCGGGCGCCGGATACAGCGCGAAATGTAGCGCAAAACCCGCGCGAATCCTTAAAGTCGCGGTTGCACAAAATTAGACCTCCCCGTCAAGGGAAGATGGCCTTGATGGCCGACCCTATGGCAAAATGCCAAGCATCCCGTCACCGCTCCCCTGCGTAGGCTCCTATAGGCCGAATGCGCGCAAAGGGCTTACTGTTCCACCACCTGCTGCTGAGCCACCTGCACCGCCACGGACAGCACCGCCGCGCCCCCGCCCTGCGCCATGCTGGTGACAGGCGCGGCATCGCGGTAATCCGCGCCCACGGCCAGGCGCACATAGGTGTCATCCGGGCAGGTGTCATTGGCCGCATCAAAGCCCACCCAGCCCAGCCCCGGCACATGCACCTCGGCCCAGCCATGGCCCGCATCCTGATCCACGCGCCCCTCGATCACCAGATAGCCCGAGACATAGCGCGCAGGCAGGCCCATCAGGCGCGCAGCCGACATGAACACCTGCGCATGGTCCTGACACACGCCCTTGCCGGTGGCCAAAGCGGCCTCGGCCGTGGTGGCCGCACCGGTATGGCCCGCCTCATAGACCACCGCCTTGTTCACCGCCGCCATCAGATCATGCAGCACGGCAATCGTATTGCTGCCGTCATCGCTGAATTTCGCCGCCAGGGCGCGGATCTTCGGCCCCGGCTTGGTCAATTCGGTGGGATTGGCCAACCGCCAAAGCGGCATGAAGCCGGTATGCGTGCCCACCACGCCCGCCTTGTCATAGGTTTCGATCATCCCCTGCCCGGTGATCGTGATCTCGCCATTGCCCGTGCCCAGCGAGATCAGCGAGACGAGATTGCGGTTGTGATCCTCATACGAGCATTCAATCGCCCCGCCCTGAACCGACAATTGCCAGCCCAGCACCTTTTGCATCGCGCAATCGCGCGGGGTCAGGCGCAGGCGTTGCACCCCATGCCAGACCGGCTGGTCAAAGCGGTAATGCGTCTGGTGCTGGATCGAGATGCGCATAAGCTGGCTCCGGGCCTATTCGGTGAAACGGTAATCGGCGGCGATGGCATCGGCCACCAGACGGTTGGTGGCGAGGAATTCGGTGATAAATTCATGCAGGCCATGTTCGAAAATATCGGTGATCGTGGTCTTGCCCAGCCTGTCGCTGGCCTCTTTCTGCATCCGATAGGCGGCCGTTTCCTGATGATAATCGCGGCACAGCCATTCCATATTGCTGGTCAGTTTACGCAGGCAATAGGTCAGGCTGCGCGGGAAACGCCCGTCGAGGATGAGGAATTGCGCAATCCCCTTGGGATCAAGCGCGCCTGCATGAAGCCAGCGGAACGCCCGCTCGCCCGCGACGCTGCGCAGCACCATTTCCCATTGCGCATTGTCCAGCCGCGACCCCACCCAGGCGGCCGAGGGCAGCAGCACATGGTATTTCACGTCCAGAATGCGCGCCGTATTATCCGCCCGCTCCAGATGGGTGCCGATGCGGGCAAAGTTGAAAATGTCATTGCGCAGCATCGTGCCTTCCATCGCGCCGCGCACGCTGGTGGCCTGTCGGCGGATGACATCCAGCACATGGCCCAGATCGGCCTCCTTGACCGGCTTGGCCAGCAGCGACTGAAGCTGCATCCAGCTTTCATTGGTCACTTCCCAGACCTCGCGGGTGATGGCGGTGCGCACCATGCGCGCGTTCGTGCGCGCGGCCTCCATCATGGACAGCACACTGCCCGAATTGCCCGCCCCGCGCAGCAGCCAATTGGTGATGGCAGGCCCCGACATATCGCCGGTATAGCCATCATCCATGCCCAGCGTGACCAGCACGGAGCGCCATTCATCACTGGCCACCGTATTGCCGCGCGTCAATGCCATGCGAAAACCGGCGTCGAGCAAGCGCGCGGTGTTCTCGGCACGCTCCAAATAGCGCGCCATCCAGAAAATGCCCCAGGCGGAACGTCCCAACATATCCTATCCCTTATTCCGCCAGAACCCAGCTGTCCTTGGTGCCCCCGCCCTGCGACGAATTGACCACCAGCGAGCCTTTCTTGAGCGCCACGCGGGTCAGGCCGCCCGGCGTGATGTTGATGCCATGGGGCGAAACCAGCACGAAGGGCCGCAGATCGACATGGCGCGGGGCCAGACCCGCCTTGGTAAAGATCGGCACGGTGGAGAGCGAAAGCGTGGGCTGGGCGATGTAATTGTCCGGGTTGGCGCGCAGCTTCTTTTCAAAGGCGGCGATTTCTCCCTTGCTGCTGGTCGGCCCGATCAACATGCCATAACCGCCGCTGCCATGCACCTCCTTCACCACCAGTTCGGGCAGGTGATCGAGCACATAGGCCAAAGCGTCCGCCTCGCTGCACCGCCATGTCGGCACATTCTTCAGGATCGGTTTTTCGCCGGTATAAAACTCGACGATCTCGGGCATGAAGGAATAGATCGCCTTGTCGTCCGCTATGCCGGTGCCGGGCGCATTGGCGATGGTGATGCCTCCGCTGCGATAGACATCCATGATGCCCGCCACGCCCAGCATCGAATCGGGATTATAGGTCAGCGGATCGAGGAAATTATCGTCCACCCGGCGATAAAGCACGTCGATCGCCCGCCAACCCCGCGTCGTGCGCATACAGACCCGGCCATCGACCACCCGCAGATCTGCCGCCTCGACCAGTTCGGCGCCCATCTGATCGGCAAGGAAAGCGTGTTCGTAATAGGCCGAATTGTAGATGCCCGGCGTCAGCACCGCCAGCACCGGCCGGTCGCTCCCTTGCGCGGCGGGCGGGGCGCAGGCGGCCAGCGAACGGGCCAGCGCGCGCGGATAATCCGACACCGGCTGCACCGCGACCTTGGTGAACAGGTCGGGGAACATCGCCATCATCGTCTCGCGGTTCTCCAGCATATAGGAGACGCCCGAAGGCGTGCGCGCATTATCCTCCAGCACCATGAAATCATCAGGCCCGGTGCGTACAAGGTCTATGCCCACGATATGGGTGTAAACCCCGCCCGGCGGCGTAAAGCCCACCATTTCGGGCAGAAAAGCCTCATTCTGGGCCAGCAGGCGTTCGGGCAGCTTGCCCGCCTTCACAATCTCGCGCTTGTGATAAAGATCGTGGAGGAAAGCGTTGAGCGCGCGCACCCGCTGGTCAATCCCGCGCGACAGTTTCTTCCATTCATCCGCCGTGATGATGCGGGGGATCATGTCAAAGGGGATCAGGCGTTCCTGCCCGGCATCCTCGCCATAGACATTGAAGGTGATGCCGGTGCGGCGAAACACATCCTCGGCATTCTTGCCCTGTTTCTCCAGCCACTTGGGACTTTGGGCTTCGTACCACTCGCGATAGCCGGCATAGGCGGGACGCACATTCCCCTCGGCATCGAGCATCTCGTCATAAGACGAGATCGTGGTGGATGGCATAGAACACCCCTTGAATACTGTCCGGCTCGAACACCCACGGCCGGTTATCTGGGCTCAAGCTGCAACAAACTTCTGCCATTGCCAAGCGCCTTGCTGCGTATGCGAAAGAAAAAATAGCGGTGTATAGACAAGCGCCGATTTGCCTTTAAAGTCCGCCGCGCCGCGTCCTTGTTCGCCTCTTGCGCGGCCGCGCCCTTGCAGAACGCATCGCGAACGCCCATAGATGGATCATGGCTGAACTCATCATCCGCCGGGGCCTTTCCGAACCCGATACCGATGGCACCTTTGTCCCTCATCGCCCTGCCCGCCCGCCCAAGGCCGAAGGCAGCCCACCCCTGCGTATCGTCAGCGATTACACGCCCAGCGGCGACCAGCCCACGGCCATCGCTGAACTGGTGCAGGGCATCGAGAGCGGGGATAAAACACAGGTTTTGCTGGGCGTTACGGGCTCGGGCAAGACCTTCACCATGGCGCAGGTCATTCAGGCGACGCAGCGCCCCGCGCTGATCCTGGCGCCCAACAAAATTCTGGCCGCGCAATTGTATGGCGAGATGAAGAGCTTCTTCCCCGACAATGCGGTGGAATATTTCGTCTCCTATTACGATTACTATCAGCCCGAAGCCTATGTCGCGCGTTCGGACACCTATATCGAAAAGGAATCCAGCGTTAACGAGGCTATCGACCGGATGCGCCACTCGGCCACGCGCGCGCTGCTCGAACGCGAGGATGTGATCATCGTCGCCTCGGTGTCCTGCCTTTACGGCATCGGCTCGGTGGAAACCTATGCCGCGATGATCTTTGACCTGAAGGTCGGAGAATCGCAGGATCAGGGCGAGATCATCCGCAAGCTGGTTGCGATGCAGTATAAGCGCAACGAGGTGGCCTTTGCGCGCGGCACATTCCGCGTGCGCGGCGACAATCTGGAAATCTTCCCCAGCCACTATGAGGACATCGCCTGGCGCATCAGCTTTTTCGGCGATGAGGTCGAGGCGATCAGCGAATTCGACCCCCTGACCGGCAAGGCCGGGGCCAAGCTGGACAAGATCCGCGTTTACGCCAACAGCCACCACGTCACCCCCGGCCCGACGATGAAGCAGGCGATGGAGGCGATCCGTTTCGAACTGCAGGTGCGGCTGGAAGAGCTGAACGCGGAAGGCAAATTGCTGGAGGCGCAAAGGCTGGAACAGCGTACCAATTTCGACCTGGAGATGATCGCGGCCACGGGTTCGTGCGCAGGCGTCGAAAATTACTCGCGCTTCCTCTCCGGCCGTCTGCCGGGCGAACCGCCGCCGACCTTGTTTGAATATCTGCCCGACAATGCCCTGCTGTTCGTCGATGAAAGCCACCAGACCGTGCCCCAGATCAGCGCGATGGCCCGAGGCGACCATCGGCGCAAGATCACGCTGGCCGAATATGGCTTTCGCTTGCCCAGTTGTATCGACAACCGCCCGCTGCGCTTCAACGAATGGGATGCGATGCGGCCCCAGACGGTGGCGGTTTCAGCCACGCCCGGATCCTGGGAGATGGAGGAATCAGGCGGCACCTTTGCCGAACAGGTGATCCGCCCCACCGGCCTGATCGATCCTCCGGTCGAAATACGCCCGGTTGAGGATCAGGTGCAGGATTGCATCGAGGAATGCCGCAAGACCGCCGCCAACGGCTACCGCACTCTGGTCACGACCCTGACCAAACGCATGGCCGAGGATCTGACCGAATTCATGCATGAGGCGGGCGTGCGGGTCCGCTATATGCACTCCGATGTGGAAACGCTCGAACGTATCGAACTGATCCGCGACCTGCGCCTTGGGGTCTATGATGTGCTCATCGGCATCAACCTGCTGCGCGAAGGGCTCGACATTCCCGAATGCGGGCTGGTGTGCATCCTCGACGCGGACAAGGAAGGCTTCCTGCGCTCGGAAACCTCGCTGGTGCAGACCATCGGCCGCGCGGCGCGCAATGTCGATGGCCGCGTGATCCTCTATGCCGACCGCATGACCGGCAGCATGGAACGCGCCATCGCCGAAACCGACCGCCGCCGCGCCAAGCAACAGGCCTATAACGAGGCCCACGGCATCACGCCCCAGACCATCAAGCGCAACATCCACGACATCGTCGCCGACACCGCCTCGCGCGATGGCGTGCTGGTCGATATCGAGGATGACGGCGTCAACAACCTCGTCGGCCACAATCTGCGCGCCTATATCGAAGACCTTGAAAAGCGGATGCGCACCGCCGCTGCCGATCTCGAATTCGAGGAAGCAGGCCGGTTGCGCGACGAAATCCGACGTTTGGAGGCGACCGAGCTTGGTCTGCCCGAGGGTGAGCGTAAGGCCCCCATCGTCGGGCGCTCGAATGAGGGCAAGCCGGGGACGCGCAAGACGCGGTTTGGCAAGCAGCAGAAGAAGTGGGGGAAGTAGGGGGCTAACAGATGCCTCCGGCGGGCAAAGGGCGGGGGCCCTTTGCAATCCCTTTATTGTCGGCGTGGCGCTAGGGGTTCGGCCTTGGGTGTCGGACGCGATGTTTTCATTGGAAAGCCTCCGGCGCCGATCAGCGCAACGCCCAACCGCCGGAGGCTATAATTGCCTGCGGCGCTGCCCTCATGAGCAACGCCGCCAACCAAGCACAACATAGACACTATCGGGATTGTTAAGGGCCCCCGCCCTTAACCCGCCGGAGGCATCAAACCCAAAACCTCACAACTTCCCAAACTTCGCCTCATACCCCGCCACATCCCCGGCGGCGAGGAACTGCGCCTGCGCCACCCATTGATCCCGCGTGGCGCGCCCGGCAAAGGTCCCCAACTGCGCATCAATCGCCACAATATCAGCCTCGCTCCACCCTGCAATCTGGGCAAAGCTGACCACGCCCAGCTCGGCAAGGCGCGATTTCAGCTTCGGTCCCAGCCCCTTGATGCGGGTCAGATCGTCGCTCTGGGTGGCGGCCTCCTGCGCGGCCACGGCTTCGGCCAGTTCGCCAAAAGCGTCCGGCTCGACCTCGGCCTCGACCTTGACCGCCACATCGGCCACCGGCTCCACCGGCCGCAGCGACACTTTCGAGGCGGCGCTGGGCGCGTTGATAAGCGCGGAATTGCGCTGTGCGGGCCCTACGCCCTCGTCCATGGCATCGGGAGCGCGGTGGCGTTCGCGCGTCGCCTTGCCCCGGCGCAGCAGCAGGCCCGCCAACAGCGCCAGCAGAACCAGCGCGCCGGCAAGGACCAGAGGATAGGACTGGAACAACTCAACCATCAAAACGCCTCACAACATCAATCGATTACGCGGTCGGTTCGCCCTTCTGGCGGCGAAACAGCAAGCGGTCGGCCGGGCCAAAGCCCAGCCTCCAGATGACGAGACAATAAAGCCCCAGAATCGCGGGAATGCCCAGAGCAATCTGCGCCCATTCCGGCAGAAACCGCACCACCGCCCAGCCCAGCGCGCCCGCCGCCACCGCCGCCACAAACAGCGACCAGCGCAGCGTCTCGACCTTATAGCCCAGATGCCATTGCAGCAGCCGCGACTTGACCAGACTGGCGATGGAGAGCGTGACCATCAGCGCGCCCGCCGCCGAGGCCGCCTGATCCATCTCGTCGAAGTAAAATCCGCCCGAAATCAGCATGCCCGCCAGCGTGAAGATCGCCTGCAGCCCGATAGTGGCCAGCGAAAGCCAGAGATTGCGCAAGGGCGCGATATAGATCAGCGCCGCCTCGCTGACGACCGCAGGCGCCGCGCAGACCTCGGCGCCCAGCAAAAACGCCAGCGCCAGCATCCCGCCGGTGAATTGCGGCCCGACCAGCCCCAGCACCCCGTCGCCCGGAATGCCCAGCGCCAGCGCGATGCCCGCCTGCGCCGCCGTAATCCAGAAGCCGACCTGACACACCTGCTTGGCAATCGCTTCCAGATTGCCTTCCTTCAGATTGCGGGTGATGACCGGGCCAAGGATCGGCTCGAAACTTGTTTTCAGCTTTTGCGGCAGGCTGGCCACCTGCTGCGCCACATAATAGACGCCGACCGAGGTGGGCGTGGCAAACATGCCCAGGATGGCGATGTCGATGCGCCGCGTACCCCATTCCACCGCATCGGCCACGGCCAGCGGCATGGTGTTGAGCGCGAGCCGCCCGATCCGCAGCGGATGCGGCGTCCAGTCCAGCGGCAGACCATAGGAGCGCAGCAGCGGCAGCGCCGCCGAGAGCATCGCGGCCGACACCGAAACCACATAGGACAGCGTCAACCCGCTGGCGCCCAGATGGGTCCACCAGCCATGCGTGCCGCCCCATTTGCCCGCCGCCCAGAACACGCCCGCCGCGATGGAAAGCGTCCATGGCTCGATCACCGAACGCGCACGCACCGTGGCGCCCACGTCAAAGCGATAGGCCAGCGCCGCCAGCGCAATATCGGTCAGTGCCGTCGGTGCAATGGCCAGCACCAGCCAGCGGTCCCAAGCGGAAAACTCGCCCGAGGGGAACATCGGCCAGGGAAAGAGGAAAAGCCCCACCGTCACCGGCACCGCGATCAGCACCGTCAGCACCACGCCATCGGCAATCACATGGGCCGCATCGCGATCGTCATCGGACAATCTTTGCGCGATCCCGCGCTTTTGCCCCAGAGTGCAGAGCTGCGAGGCCAGTTCGATCACCACCAGCGCCGAGGCAAACCGCCCCAGCGCATCGGCGCCATACAGCCGCCCGGCGATGAACAGAAACGGCAGACGCGCGGCCAGACGCAGCAGGAAACCAAAGAAATTGGTCCGCCCACCCTTGGCCAGCGTGTTGAGATCGCGATTGACCACTTCGTCCAGCGCGGCGCCGGACGCGGCACCCGGGGCGGCCGCATCGGTCAGGGGAAGGGCAACAGGTTGACTCAAGCAAAACTCCCGTGCGCCGGGGTATCATCCCCCGGCTCGGATGGATCGGCCAGTTCGGCCTTCAAAGGCCTTGCCAACAGATCCGACACCACCGCCCCCGCCGGTGCTTTCCCCGTAAGCAACCGGCAGACGGCATCAACAATCGGCATGGCGATCCCGGCCCGATGGGCCAGATCCGCCAGAACCGGAGCAGTGTGCGCGCCCTCCGCAACACTGGATTTCCCCGACAATGCCTGTGCAGCGCTCTGCCCTTGGCCCAGCGCCTTGCCAAGTGAATAATTGCGACTGGCCGTGCTGGCGCAGGTCAGGATGAGATCACCCAGCCCGCACAGGCCCGAAAGCGTTTCGGCCCGCGCGCCCCGCGCCACCCCAAAACGCAGCATTTCGGCATAGCCGCGCGCGATCAGCGCCGCGCGCGCATTCTCGCCCAGCTCCAGACCTTCCACCACACCGCAAGCAATCGCCAACACGTTCTTCACCGCCCCGCCGATCTCGGCGCCCACCACATCGGGCGAGTAATACGGGCGGAAAGCTGCACGGGCGATGACTGGCGAGAGGCGCCGCCATTGTTCCTCGCCGCCCGAACAGGCCAGCGTGATGGCGGTGGGCAATCCCATCGCC
Organism: Novosphingobium sp. SG707; assembly: GCF_012275515.1. Lineage (GTDB taxonomy): Bacteria > Pseudomonadota > Alphaproteobacteria > Sphingomonadales > Sphingomonadaceae > Novosphingobium. The sequence continues at coordinate 250,731 of NZ_JAAZQL010000005.1, read as the reverse complement.
ACTTCGCGGGCAAAGGTCGGGCCCGACAGGACGGCGATCTGCGCCGAGGGGTGAGCCGCAGCGGCCACATCGGCCATCAATCGCCCGGTGCCTGCCTCGATCCCCTTAGAGCAAAGCACCAGATCGCGCGGGGCATCAGGCAGCCCCGCCAGCACGCCGCCCATGAATTGCGCCGGGCAAACCACCAGAATCGTCGAGAGACCGGCCAGTTCGCCCATATCGCAGGTGGCGCGCACAGGCGCGGCGATGGTCACGCCGGGCAGATAGGTCGCATTGGCCCGGCGCGTGTTGATTTCCTCGACCAGCGCAGCCTCGCGCGCCCACAGGATCACAGGCGTGCCATCGCCGGCCACCATTTGCGCCAGAGCGGTGCCCCAGGCGCCGGCACCAATCACGCCAACGGCACTCACGCCTTCACCCCCGCCCCGCGCGCGGGCGCGGCATCGGGATCCAGCGGCCAGCGCGGCCTTGCGGCAAAATCGAGCGGATCGTTGATGCCAAGTGCGAAACGTTCAACGCCTGCCCATGCGATCATCGCGGCATTATCGGTGCAAAGTTTGAGCGGTGGCGCAACAAAGCGCAAGCCCGCCCCCGCCGCCAGCCCTTCGAGCGCGGCGCGCACCGCCTTGTTGGCCGCAACGCCCCCCGCCACGACCAGCGCGGTCACATCGCCCGCCGCCGCCATCGCGCGCTTCGTGCGGTCCACCACGCAGTCCAGAGCAGCCTGCTGAAAACTGGCGGCCAGATCGGCCTTGGAATATTGACCCGTCTCATAGGCGCGCAACACCGCGCTTTTCAGGCCCGCAAAGGAGAAATGCGGTTCTGCCCCGCCCAGCAGCGGACGCGGCAGAGGCACCGCGCGCGGATCGCCCTCCAGCGCCAGCCTTTCCACCGCAGGCCCGCCCGGATAGCCCAGACCCAGCACCTTGGCGGTCTTGTCAAATGCCTCGCCCAGCGCGTCGTCGATGGTGGTGGCAAGGCGGGTGTAATCGCCCGCGCCATTGACGCGCAGCAACTGGCAATGCCCCCCGCTGACCAGCAGCAGCAGATAGGGATAGGCAAGCTCGGCATCGGCCAGACGCGGCGAAAGCGCGTGCCCTTCGAGATGGTTGATCGCCAGCAGCGGCTTGTCCGCCGCCATCGCCAGCGCCTTGGCCGTGACCAGCCCGACCATCACCCCGCCGATCAACCCCGGCCCGGCCGTGGCCGCGATCGCATCGACATCATCCAGCCCCAGCCCGGCGTCCGCCAGCGTCGCCTCGACCATCGGGGCCAGCCTTTCGGCATGGGCGCGCGCGGCGATTTCGGGCACCACGCCGCCATAGGGGCGATGCTCTTCGTCCTGACTGGCGATGCGCTGGGCCAGAATCACCCGGCCATCGGTGACCAGCGCCACCGCGGTTTCATCGCAGGATGATTCGATACCCAGAATAATCTTCAAGGGTTTGGCCACCCGTCCTCATGCGTCTGCGCCTTGGCGCAACCTGAACCTTGCGTGCGTGTCGTACTTTATCACAACACGCGCCCGCGCACCCTGACATTGCGCGTTCTGTGCTTCCCCTTAGCGAGATTGCAGTTTAGCACAACCCACCATGCCTGAATCACCAGAAACCCAAATCCGCATTTTGCGCCTTGGCACCCGTGCCTCCCCCCTCGCCATGGCCCAGGCCCATGAGACCCGCGCCCGGCTTTGCGCCGCTCATGGCTGGGACGAAAGCGCGGTGGAAATCGTGCCCGTCACGGCCAGCGGGGACAAGGTGCTCGACCGCCCACTGGCCGATATTGGCGGAAAAGCCTTGTGGACCAAGGAGCTGGACCTGTGGCTGCACGAAGGCGTGATCGACTTTGCGGTCCACAGCCTGAAAGATGTGGAAACCATCCGCCCTGACTGGCTGACCATCGCGGCGATTCTCCCGCGAGAGGATGTGCGCGATTGTCTGGTCGGCGCACAGAGCATCGCGGCCCTGCCCCATGGGGCGCGGCTGGGCACCAGCGCGCCGCGCCGCGCGGCGCAGGCGTTGAATTTGCGGCCCGATCTGAAAATCGTGCCCTTTCGCGGCAATGTCGCGACGCGCCTTGGCAAACTGGCGGCGGGGGAAGCCGATGCCACCTTGCTGGCCATGGCGGGCCTCAACCGGCTGGATCAGGGGGATGCGGGCACGCCGCTGGAGGCTGACGTCTGGCTGCCCGCGCCGGGCCAGGGGGCCATCGCCATCGAATGCCGCAGCGACGATGCCGCCACGCGCGCGTTGCTGGCCGCGATTGACGATGCCGACAGCCGCATCGCCGTGCTGGCCGAACGCGCCTTGCTGGCAGGGCTCGGCGGAACATGCCATTCGGCCATCGCCGTGCGCACCGTTCAGCAATCCGGCATCTGGCATCTGCTAGCCAGCCTGTTCAGCCCCAATGGCGCGGACCGAATCGACGGACAGACTGCTTTTGCCCCGCTCGACCATGGCCCGATTGCCGCTCTGGCCGCCGATCTCCTGTCACGGGCGCCTGATACGATTGCCATGCATTTTTCCGGAGCCGTTACGCCCTCATGAATCCCCCCATCGTGATCCTGCGCCCCGAACCGGGCGCCAGCGCATCGTTGCAGGCAGCGGTGGCGTTGGGGCTGGATGCTTATGCCTTTCCCCTGTTCATCACGGCGGCGCGCGAATGGGATGCGCCCGCGCCCGATGCCTTCGATGCGCTGCTGCTGGGCAGCGCCAATGCGCTGCGCCATGGCGGCGAGGGTCTGGATGCCTATGCGGGCAAACCGGCCTATTGCGTGGGCGATGTCACGACGCAGGCGGCCATGTCGCGCGGGCTGGCGGTGGCGGGGCAGGGCTGCGGCGGGCTTCAGGATGTGCTGGACAAGGTTTCGGGCCATACCCGCCTGCTGCGCCTGTCGGGCGAGGAGCGGGTGGCGCTCTGCCCTCCCCCCGGCGTGACGGTGGAAGAGCGGGTGGTCTATGCCAGCCTGCCCGCGCCCATGCCGGTGGAGCTGGCGCGGCTGATGGGGGTGGCGGCGCTGCCGGGCCTCATCGTGATGCTGCATTCGGGCGCGGCTGCGCGCCATTTTATGGCCGAATGCGCCCGACTGGGCCTGTCTCGGTCGCGGATCGTCGCCATCACCATCGGGCCGCGCGTCGCGCAAATCTGCGACGAAACGGGGGGCTGGCGCGATGTGTTGACCGCATCGGAGCCCAGCGATGCCGCCATGCTGGCATTGGCGCGGCAAACGTGCCAGACTGAAACGGGTTTGCATGGCACTGGTTTAGATGGGGGTCTGGCCGGACAATGAATGAGGAATATCCCAATCAGCCACGCGCCGCCAAGCGGGCGGGCTGCGCCGGGCGGGCGGTCGCTTTTGCGCTGGTTTTTGCGCTGGGCGCGGGGGTGACGGGCTTTGCCGGGTGGCAAATGGGCTGGATGCATCATGGCATCATGCCGATGATGACCCCCAATGCCCCGGCCATCAATCCGCTGGACGAGGCGCAGATGAATGCGCGCATCGTCGCGCTCGATCAAAAGCTGCGCGCGATTGAAACGCAGGCCGCGCTGGCCAGCGGTCAGGCCGGGCGGGCCGAGGCGCTGCTGGTCTCCATCGCCACCCGCCGCGCCATCGAGCGGGGCACGCCGCTGGGCTATCTGGAGGGGCAATTGCGCATCCGCTTTGGCGAGGCGCTGCCGCAGGTGGTCAATGGCGTGATCGCCTTTGGCCGCGCGCCCATCACGCAGGACCGGCTTTCCGCGCAACTCGATGTTCTGGCCCCGCAATTGACCGGGCCGGAGGAAAAGCAAAGCACATGGGCCAAGGTCCAGCGCGATCTGTCGGGCCTGTTCGTGCTGCACAGCGAGACACGCCCCGCCGCGCCCGATCCCAAGGTGCGGCTCGATCATGCGCGCCTGTGCCTGCGCGAGGGGCGGATCGAGGATGCGATTGCGGATGTGCGCCTGTTGCCGGGGGCCAAGGCCGCGCAGGGCTGGATTGCGGACGCACAGCGCTATGCCGCCGCGATGCATGCCCTCGATGCGCTCGACACTTCGGCGCTGCTCGAACCCAAGGGCCTGCGCGATGGTCAGGGACGGCTGATCGAACAGGCCAGCCCGCTGGCCGGGCCTGCGCAGGTTCCTGCGACGCAGGCCAGCGGAGCGCCGGTTGCCGGGGTTCAGGCGGCGGCAACGCCGTCTCCGGCCCCCGCGCCCTCGCCGGTCAAGCCTTAACGCAGCAGATTGGGCAATTGGCCTGAAAGGCCGCGCGCCTCGTTCATGAAGAAGGTTTTCAGGCTTGGCATCCGCTGCACCGCACCCATGCCAAGCCGCCGAACCGCACTTGCCGTCCGCCCCGGCACGCCGAACAGGCGCACGATGCCGTCCATCACGCTCATCGTCGTGAAATTGTCCAGCGCGCGCCAGTTTTCATAACGCTTCAAAACCTGCGCATCGCCCGGCTCCAGCCCAAGGCGCATGCTTTCGGCCAGCACCTCGACCAAGGCCCCCACATCGCGCAGGCCAAGGTTGAGCCCCTGCCCCGCAATCGGGTGCATCCCATGCGCCGCATCGCCCACCAGCGCCAGGCGGTCGCCCACGATGCGCGTGGCGTTCTGATAGGTCAGCGGATAGGCCATGCGCTTTGCAATCAGCTCGATCCCGCCGAACATGCCCTGCATCCGCTTTTCGATCTCGGCCACAAAGGTACCGTCCGACAGCGCCTTGACCCCGGCGGCATCCTTGGAAGGCACGGTCCAGACCAGCGCGCTGCGATGCACGCGGCCCGAAGCGGTGGGCTGCTTCAGGTCCAGCAAGGGCAGTAGCGCAAAAGGCCCCGCCGAATAGAAAATTTCCCAGGCCACATTGTCATGCGGCTTGTCATGGGCCAGCGCGGTGACGATCGCGGTATGGTGATAATCCCATGCGACAAGGCCGATGCCGTCCTCTTCGCGGGTTGGGCTGCGGCGCCCCTCGGCCCCGATCAGCAGATTACCCGGCAGGACGCGGCCATCGGACAAGGCGGCCGACACCCCATGCGGCCCGCGCTCGCGCTTCACCACATCGGCCTTGGTATGCCATGCGATATTGGGCTCATGGCGCGCGGCCTCGAACAAGGCGAGGCGGATGTCGCGATTGGAATACATCCGGCCCAGCGTGCCTTCATTGGCCTTGGGGCGGAAATCAATGCGGCCCGGCTTGTGCTGGTCGGTCACGGCAATTGCGTCGATCGGACATCCCAGCGGGGCCAGCACATCGCCAAGGCCGATATTGGCAAACAGGTTCCAGCTTGCCGCGCTGATCGCCGAGGCGCGCCCATCGACGCCCTCGGCGGTCAGATCGGCGGGGTCCTCACGCTCGACGACATGCGAGGTGATGCCCCGTTTCGCCGCGGCAAGGGCCAGCGTCATGCCGACAAGGCCGCCCCCCAGAATAACCAGATCTTTGGACGGCAAGACGCTAGCGGAGTCGGGATGGCTGTTCATGCCATCCCGCTACGCCTGTTATGCCTCAGCGGCAAGTGTCCGCAGGGCCACCGTCAACATCAAGACAGCGCCCGTCGAACGCGCCCTCGGGCACTTTCAGCCCGATCAGTGCGGCCAGAGTGGGCGCAATATCAACGGTTTCGACCGGCTGGGGCTGCTCCATGCCCTTCATGCCCTTGCGCCAGAAGATCATCGGCACGCGGCGGTCATAGTCCCAGATGCTGCCATGGGTGGTGACATAGCCCGGCCCGGCCTTGGGCATGGCGATGATCGCGCGCTTCAGGGCCGCATAGACCTGACCCGAACGGGTGGGGTCAAACGAGGCGCGGGCGCGCTGGATCAGGCTCCAGTCCTGCGGATGGCCATGGGGATAGGGGGTCGCGGCAATCTCATCGGCGGTAAAGACGGCCTCGACCTGCGGATGAGCCTTCAGACGCGCCACCAGCTTCTCGCTGACCTTGGCGCGTTCTTCGGGCGTCAGCTGCGGGCTGATCCAGTAATCGCCGCCCACGCCGTCCGAGCAGACCACATTGCCCGCCACATCCGGCCCCGGATTGCACGAAGGCAGCGGCTTGGTGATGCCCAGCTCTGCGGCAATCGCGCGGCCCAGCACCTCGCCGCTCAGCGCAGCATCGCCGCGCCCGGCCTCGGGCACGCCCTGTTCGCGCAGGCGTTCGGGCAGGTCGATCCCGCCATGGTCGGCAGAAAGCATCACGGCATAATCCACGCCCGATGCATCCAGCTTGGCAAAGAAAGCGCCCAGTTTCTGGTCCAGCTCATGCTGCTGGATGCACATTTCGAGCCCTTCCGTGCCATAGGCATGGCCGACATAATCATTGGCCGAAAGGCTGACCGAGAGAATGTCGGGAGCGGTTCCCTTGCCCAGCTTCATCGAAGTGAGCAGCGAGGCGGCCAGATCAAGCGTTGCGGCATCGGCGCGCGGGGAAACGCGCAGTTGATCGGCAGGCTTCACCTTGCCCTTGGGGTCCAGCACGAAGCGGCCCGTGCCCACCGTAACCGATCCGGCCTGAACCGCGCGGTCGCGCGCGGCGCACCATGCCGGAACCGCCATCGCGGGCGCACCCTTGGCCAGCAGAGCCTTGAGGCCATCGTTGAGCTTCAACACTTCGGGCGGCAGAGGCGCGCCGACAAAGCTGGTATAGGCCCCGCGATCATACCAGAAGGCCGCGTCAATCTGATGCCCGCCCATCATCACCACGGCGCGATCCTTGGTGGACACCGCCACATTGCGGCTGGCGGGCCACTGCTTCTTGGCCCACTCGCCAAGCGTGGGCACCTTGAGATGCACCGAGGACACGAAGGGCTTGGAGGTCGAGCTTTCGGGCTTGCTCTCATCCTCGACGCAGTAAACCTTCTTTTCCGCGCGCGGGGTGGACAGATCGACCCAGGTGTTCGCGATGATCCCGGTGCGCGCCGGATGGGCGCCGGTCATCAGCGTCGAATGGCCGGGGCAGGTTTCGGTGGCCGCGTGGCTCTGGAAACCGGCGGGGAACACCGCGCCCTTCAGCAAGCGGGCAAGGCCGCCGGTGTAATGTTCGCGATATTCGGCAAACAGATCGGCGCTGAACTGGTCCACCGAAATGGCGACGATCAGCTTGGGCGCGGCCGGTTTGACCTCAGTCTGGGGCGCATCGGCGGCGGGGGCCTCCTTGGCCATGGCCGGGGCGGCGACCAGACAAAGCGCCAATGCGGCAAGACACGACTTATGAGAAATGGCAATGGATCGGGCCACGGGGCTTTCCTTGCAAAATGTTTCGATCGGCGGCAGGGGTAGGTGATGGCGCGTGGGCGCGATTTTCGCAAGTGCGAGAACCACCTTTGCCCCCAAGCCGATCTGCCTGCCCCCCGACGGAGAAGACGATTGATGACCGCCCCCGCCTTGCATCGCCATGTTGCGCCTTTATGGCAAGGCATCCTGTTATGCTTGGCGATTTTGGGATTTTGCGCGCCATTGCGGGCGGCTGATGCGCCGGGCGCAAACCATATTGCCGCGCAATTGATCGCTGAACATGGCGTCGCGCCGGGCGGCACGGTGACGCTGGCGGTGCATTTCACGCCGGAAAAGACCTATCACGGATACTGGCAGAATCCCGGCGATGCAGGCCTTGGCACGGTTTTGACATGGACGGGGCCGGGCAAGGCGGGCGCGCCCTCCTATCCGGTGCCCGAAACCCTGCTGATTTCCGGGCTGATGAACCATGTCTATCAATCCGATTTCGCGCTGCTGGTGCCCTATACGGTGCCTGCGGACGCAAAAGCGGGCAGCGAAATTCCGTTGAAACTCAAGGCCGACTGGCTGGCCTGCACCGATACGATGTGCGTGCCCGAATCGGGCGAGATGAGCGCAGTGCTGAAGGTGACAGTGCCGGGGGCCGAGGGGCCTTCCGATCCGCGCTTTGATGCATGGCGCGCGAAATTGCCCGCGCCTTTGGGCGCAGCGGCGCATTGGGCGATTGCGGGCGATACTTTGCGCCTCGCCATCCCCTTCCCCGCCAGCGGCAAGGTGGAAAATCCGCATTTCTTCGCCGCGTCGGAAAACGCCGTCGCCTATGCCGCGCCGCAGAGCTTCTCGCGCAAGGGCGACATGCTGATCGTCACGCTGAAACGCGCGGGCCAAGGGGCGTTGAAGGATCTGTCAGGCGTGCTGCGCCTGAACAGCGCGGGCGATGGGGTTGAGGTGTCGGCCACGCAGGGCGCCGTGCCCGCCGATGGCGAACCTATCGCCACGGGCGAGAGCAAGGGGCCGGAATTGCCCGCGCTGCCTTGGCTGATCCTTGCCGCGCTGGCGGGAGGGCTGTTGCTCAACATCATGCCCTGCGTGTTCCCGATCCTCTCCTTGAAGGCGCTCTCGCTGGCCCGCGCGGGCGAATCGCAGGCCGAGGCCCGCGTCGAGGGGATCTTCTATTCCGCAGGCGTAATTGTGGCCTGCTCGCTGCTGGGCGCGCTGCTGCTCTCGCTGCGCGCGGCAGGGCAACAGGTCGGCTGGGCGTTTCAGTTGCAGGAGCCGGGCGTTGTCGCCGCGCTGCTGATGCTGGCCGTGGCGATCACGGCCAATCTGCTGGGTCTGTTTGAATTTTCGGTGCCGGGTTTTGCCTCGCATGGCGCTGGTTCCTCACGCTCGGCATTTGCCACCGGCCTGCTCGCGGCCTTTGTCGCCACGCCCTGCACCGGCCCCTTCATGGCCAGCGCGATGGGCGCGGCGCTGCTGCTGCCGGTTCCGGCGGCGATGCTGCTGTTCGCCTCGCTGGGCCTTGGCATTGCGTTGCCGTTTCTGGCGATTGCCTTTGTGCCTGCGCTGCGCCGCGCGCTGCCGCGTCCGGGGGCATGGATGAACTGGTTCCGCCGCGCGATGGCGGTGCCGATGGGGCTGACGGCGCTGGGCCTGCTGTGGCTGGCTTCGCGGCTGGGCGGTAATGGCTTTGCGGGCTTCTGCCTCGTGCTAGCCATCGTGCTGATCGCGGTGCTGGCCATGCTGGGCGATGGACAGCGCAAGGGGCTGGGCCGGGGCGTCAAGGCGCTGGGCCTGATCGCGGCGGGCGCGGTCGCGGCGGCGATCATCATGCCGCGCACGATCCAGCACCCCGGCGATGAAGGCGCCGACCTGCTGGGCGCGCAGGCCTTCAGCGAGGCCGCCCTGGGCGCCGCGCTGGGCAGCGGACAGCCCGCCTTCGTCTATTTCACCGCCGACTGGTGCCTGACCTGCAAGGTCAACGAACGCGTCGCCATCGAGCGCGAGGAAACCCGCGAAGCCTTCGCCAAAGCGGGCGTCAAAGTTTTCAAGGGCGACTGGACCCGCCGCGATCCGGCGATCACGCGATACCTGACTGCCCATGGCGCGGCCGGTGTGCCGCTCTACGTCTGGTATCCCAAGGGCGCGAAACAACCCAGCCAGTTGCCTCAGGTCCTCGGCCCCGAAACTCTGGCCGAACTGGCGCGCGGCACAAAATCGTAAGGCAGGGCAGATTGCCCATCGTCTTTTGACAACGATCAAGGTGGGGAGCGGCGGCTTTCGCTAATCAAACCTCAAGACCGGCGAGGTTTCATTTGAAATCTCCCCAGACTTTAAGGCTTTCTCCCCACCTTGGGCGGTTTCCTTTATGGATGCCGCCCATCTTTTTGTTCGGCGTTGGGGGATTTATGCCTCCGGCGGGCAAAGGGACTTGTCCCTTTGCAATCCCGTTACTGGGGTGGGTGAGGCTGGCGATGGAGTGTGTTGTGCCATGGGTGCAAGTAGCCTGCGGCGCGGCTGCGTAGCGCGTATCGGCGCCGCAGGCTTTAAATTCCAAACCCCGCACCCGACAACCAAAGGCCGAATCCATAGCGCCACGATGATAATATCGGGATTGTTAAGGGCCCCCGCCCTTAACCCGCCGGAGGCAAAACCCCTAAAAACCCCAATCAAACCGCCGAAGAAAACTTCTTCCCCGAATCCACCCGATAGGGATCGAACAGCGCCGCAATTGTGCGCGCATAGGGCAACCCGCCCGGCAGGATCGCCAGACGCCCGCCCTCCAGCCGCGCCAGCCCCCGTTCGATGAAGGGCGCAAGAGAACCGCGCAAAGCCGCCGCCAGTTCGCCGCCGATGTCCGCCTCGCCTTGACACAGCAGCGCCTCGATGATCGCGCCGCGCTTTTGGTCGTCGGCGCTGCGACGGATGCCGCCAACGCCCGTCAGCCGGTCCTGCGAGAGGAGCATGCGATAGCGCCCCGCGTTCTTCTCATTCTGGATGATCCGGTCGGGGAAGCAGGAAATGGCCGAAGCCCCTAGCCCGATCAGAACCGGCGCTGTATCCTCGGTAAAGCCCTGAAAATTGCGATGGAGCCGCCCCGCGACTGTCGCCTGCGCAATGGCATCACCGGGCAGCGCGAAATGGTCGAAACCCACCGGCTGATAGCCCGCATCGACAAGGTAATCATGCCCGCGCGCGGCCATCATGAAACGCTCATCCTGACCCGGCAGGTTCTGCGCGTCGATCCGGCGCTGGCGCGGCAGCATGTGCGGCACATGGGCATAGCCAAAGAGCGCGATGCGATCCGCGCCCAGTTCGCAGACGCGCGACAGGCTCTCCTCCACCATGTCCCAATCCTGACCCGGCAGGCCATACATCAGGTCATAGTTGAGCGAATTGACACCTGCCCCGCGCAGCATGGTGGTGGCGCGCTCGATCATCTCGCTCGGCTGGATGCGACCGATCGCGGCCTGCAACGTAGGCGAAAAGGTCTGCACACCGAGGCTCGCCCGCGTGATGCCGACGAAACTCAGCACATCGCCCCAATCCTGCGTCAGCGTGCGCGGATCGAGTTCGATCGACCAGACGGGATTGTCCAGGCTGAAATGCACGGTGATCGCATCGACCAGCCGGACGAAATCGGTCGGGCTGATCGCATTGGGGCTGCCCCCGCCAAAGGCGATGCGGCGCACCTTGATCCGCCCGTCTAGCCGCGGCCCGACAATCGCGATCTCCCGCGTCAGCGCGTCCAGATAGGAAGCCAACCGCTGCCTCTTGCCCGAGGCCCCGGTGTTGCACCCGCAATACCAGCAGATCTGCTCGCAATAGGGAATGTGGATATAGAGCGAGACCTCGCCCACCGTGGCGCGCAACGCTTCATCCAGCGCATCCGCGCCAATGGCAGGCGTGAACTCCGCTGCGGTCGGATAGCTGGTGTAACGCGGCACAGGCCGTTCCAGCAGTTCAGGATGATAAGGCCACATGGGGATGGTAATGCCCGCGCACCGGGCCGTTTTCTTTGCGCGCGATCAAGCGTGCGAAACTTTCAGCAGCACTTCTTTCCCGTGCGCTTGCGCTCGCCACCATGGCATCCCTTGACGCAGCAGCCGGGGGTCTGCTTGCCGGGAACATCCTGCGGCCCCACCGGCACGGAGATACTGCGCGTCACCCCGTCGCCCGAACAGATCGCGGCGACAATCGCCCCCTTCGCCGCCGCCGGGGCCACATTGAACACCGCCGGCGCCATTGCGATCAGCGCAAAGAGCGAAATCCGCCTCATCCGCGCTTCCCCTTCGTTTCCACGGGCAATTCCTCGTCATCGATCAGGATGCGCGCGGCGGCCCCATCCAGATCCTCAAACTGGCCATTGCGCAGCGACCAGAAGAAGGCCGCCAGCCCGGTCAGCCCCATCAGCAAGGCCACAGGGATCAGAAAAGCCAGTCCGGTCATCCTCTTGGCTCCCTTGCCGCCATCGCCAGACGCAGCGAATTGCCGATCACGATCAGCGAAGAGGTGGACATCGCCACCGCCGCGATCAATGGCGTAACCAGCCCCGCCATCGCCATTGGCACGGCCAGCACATTATAGCCAATCGCCAGCACGAAATTCTGCCGCACCACGCGCATCGTCGCGCGCGAAGTCGCCATGGCGCGCGGGATCGCCAACAGCGAATCGGAGAGGAACACAAAGTCCGCCGCCTGCCGCCCGACATCGCTGGCCGTGCCCGGCGCGATGGAGGCATGGGCGGCGGCCAGGGCGGGGCCATCGTTCAGCCCATCGCCCGCCATCAGCACATGATGCCCCGCGCCCTGCAAACGCTGGATCGCCTCCAGCTTGTCGGAGGGGCTGGCGTGGCCTTGCGCGGTCATATGCGTGGCGCGGGCCACCTCGGCCACGGCGGCCATGGCATCGCCCGACAGGATCGAAGGCTCGACCCCCATGGCGCGCATCCAGCCCAGCGCCTGATTGGCATCGGGGCGCAGGCGGTCGGCAAACAGGATCAGCCGCACCGGCATACCTTCGATATCCAGCGCGCTGGCCATACTTCCATTGGTGCCGGCGGTCGCCCCATCCGGGCGGCGCAGCGCCACCGGGCCGCCATGCCACAGCGCATGAATGCCCTGCCCCGCCACTTCCTCGACCTGTGTCAGCTCCGCCGCCGTCACGCCCCGCGCGCCCAGCGCCTCGACCAACGCACGGCTGAGCGGATGGCGCGAATGGCTGGCCAGCGCGAGGGCGACCTGCGCGGCCTGCGCGGGCAGAGCATCCAAAGCCTGCGGATCGGGCGTCGGGCGCCCCAGCGTCAGCGTGCCGGTCTTGTCCAAAAGTGCGCGGTCGATACGGGCCATGCGCTCCATCGCGCTGCCGTCCTTGACCATGATCCCGCGCCGCATCAGCGCGCCCGCGGCCACCACCTGCGCCACCGGCACGGCCAGTCCCAGCGCGCAGGGGCAGGTGATAATCAGCACGGCAATCGCGATCTTGAGGCTTTCATAGGCCCCCGCGCCCGCCACCATCCATCCGATAAATGTCAGCGCGGCCAGCGTATGCACGGCGGGCGCGTAAAGGCGGCTTGCCCGGTCGGCAATGCGGACATAGGCGCTGCGATGCTGGCCCGCCGCCTCCATCGTGCGCGCGATTTCGGCAAGGGTCGTGTCCGAACCCGCCGCCGTCACGCGCACATCGACCGGCGCGTCCATATTCAACATGCCCGCATGGACGCTATCGCCCTGCGCCACCGGCACAGCCGCGCTCTCACCGGTCAACAGGCTGCGGTCGAAACGGCTCGCGCCGCTCACGATCTCGCCATCGGCGGCCAGACGCTCACCCGAGGCCACGCGCATAACCATGCCGGGCAGCAGATCGCGCGCAGGAACCCAATCGATGGCTCCCTTGGCCACGACCATCGCGCCGGGTGCGGCCTGACGCAGCAGCGCATCCACTCCGGCCCGCGCCCGGTCGCGCATCATCGCGTCCAGCACTCGGCCCGCCAGCAGAAAAAGCAGCAGCATCAGCGTGCCGTCAAACCATGCTTCGGCGCCATGGTTGAGCGTTTCATAGAGGCTCAGCCCGGTCGCCAGGATCACGCCGATGGAGATCGGCACATCCATATTGGTGCGCCCATGTTTGAGCGCCCCCCATGCCGAGGCAAAGAACACCCGCCCCGCATAGAGAATCGCGGGAATGCCGATAGCAGCCGAGAGCAGATGGAACAGATCGCGCGTCGAACCTTCGGCCCCCGACCAGATGCTGACCGATAGCAGCATGACATTCATGCAGGCAAAACCGGCCACCGCCAGCGGCGCCAGCAAGGGTTTCACCGCCGAGGGCGGCGGGGCCAGATCCTCGACGCGAGGCTGGCTGGGGAAACCGATGGCGACCAGCGCGCCCACCAGATCGGGCACGCCCAGCGCTGCGTCATGCGCCACATTGACCTGCCGCGCGGTCAGATTGACCCGCGCCGATTGCACGCCGGGCAAAGCGCCCAGCGCCCGCTCGACCTTGCCCATGCAACTGGCGCAATGCATGCCCGGGACCACCAGCGTGGTGGTCTCGATGCTCTCGCTTTGGGTCAGGGGCGGGGCGCTGGCCATCTCATGCGTCCTTGGTCAGAGCATCTGCTGCAGGCGAACAGCGTGATGGCCGGCGGCATCATCGCCGTCCAGCTTCAGCCGCAGGCGCCAGCGGCCTTCGGGCAGCGGATCGATCGAGATCCAGCGCCCATCGCCCGCCTTGCGGAAGGAGACGGTGCGGTCGGCTTCCTGGCCCAGCGGGTGCCATGCCTCGCCGCCCAGCACGGCGTTTTGCGGGCGGGCCTCACCGATCAGCGAGACCGCGACGCGGCCATCGGCCTGACGCACCGCGCCCACTTGCCAGCCCAGCGCCTTTTCCTTCGCCGCCTCGTCCAGCCATGTGTTGTAATGCTGGCTGGCGACATAGGAATTATCGACCACCACGCCGCTGAAACTGCGACTGGCAAGGGTGGCCATATAGACGTTGACGACGATCACGATGCCGAAAAAAGCCACCAGGATCATGGTCATATGCCATCCGGTGAACCGGAAAGCGCGGCGTGCGGCAGGAGCAGGCGTCACAGGAGCAGTCATGGCGGGGGTACTCCTCTTAAGGTTCAGTCGTGGTCTTCATCGGGCGCGTCAAAGCGCGTTGCATAGCTCACCTCGCCGCCGTCCTGATCCAGCGCGCGAAGAGTAAAGCTGAGCTTGCCCTCATGCGTTCCGACCGGCGCCGTCACATAGATCCTTAGCGGAGCGGTGGTGTCGGCGGGAATGATCCGCGTCAAATCGCGCGCGGCCATCTCCTTTGCCATGTCCTCGCTCCACATTTTCGCGCCTGCGGGGCCATCCAGCGTCAATTGCATCTTGCGCGGGCGACCTTCCATGTTCTTCCAGCGCACCGCATAGGCATTGCGGATCTCGCCCGAGGACAGGATCATGTAGGGCGGGTTGCGATCCTTGCTGACCGCGATGGACAGGTGCTGGCGTGTGCCCAGCGCGAAGAGCAGAGCCGCGCCGATGGCCGACCAGATGCCCAGATAGATCAGCGTGCGCGCATGCCAGATCAGTTTCCAATGCGGCGTTGCGGGCAAGCCCTGCCGCTCGCGGGCCGAGTCCTCCAGCGTCACATAGTCGATCAACCCACGCGGGCGGCCGGTCTTTTCCATCACCCCGTCGCAGGCATCAATGCACAAAGCGCAGGTGATGCAGCCGATCTGGGGCCCTTCGCGGATGTCGATGCCGGTGGGGCAAACCGCTGCGCAAAGCCCGCAGTCGATGCAATCGCCCAGCGGCGCACCGGTCGGGCTCTTCTTGCCGCGCGGTTCGCCGCGCCAGTCCTTATAGGTCACCAGCAGCGATTTCTCGTCCAGCATCGCCGACTGAATGCGCGGCCAGGGGCACATATAGATGCACACCTGTTCGCGCATGAAGCCGCCGAACCACATCGTCGTGCAGGTCAGCACGAAGACGGTGGAATAGGCGATGGAGGGCGCCTGAAGCGTGACGAATTCACGCGCCAGCGTGGGCGCATCGGCGAAATAGAAGATCCATGCGCCGCCCGTCGAAATGGAAATGAGCAGATAGATGCTCCATTTCCCCAGCCGCCGCGCGATCTTGGCCGGGCCCCACGGGGCCTTGGCCAGCTTCATCTGCGCATTGCGGTCGCCGTCGATCAGGCGGTCGACATGCTGAAACAGGTCGGTCCACACCGTTTGCGGACAGGCATAGCCGCACCATGCGCGCCCCACCGCCGATGTGACCAGAAACAGGCCGATCCCGGCCATGATGAGCAGGCCCGCGACGAAGTAGAACTCCTGCGGCCAGATCTCGATCGCAAACATATAGAAGCGGCGGTGTTCAAGATCGATCAGCACCGCCTGATCGGGGGAATAGGGCCCGCGGTGCCAGCGCAGCCACGGGGTAATGTAATAGACGGCGAGGCAGAAGGTCATCACCGCCCATTTCAGGCGCCGGAAACGGCCGTCCACCGCACGCGGGTGGACGGCCTGAGTTTCCGCATGGAGCCGCTTAGGAGGCTGTCTGGTCAGCCCTTTGGGGTCCATGTTGGTCATAGTTATTGTCCTGTGCTCGCAGCGGTTTCCGCCGCAGGGGCCGCCGGAGCGGCAAAGGCTTCACCACCGCCAAGGCTGTGGACATAAGCCGCCAGCATCTTGATCGTGGCCGGGCTGAGGCGATTGCCCCAGGCAGGCATCACGCCGGCATGGGCATTGGTCACCGTTTCGGTAATCGCGGTGCGGCTGCCGCCATAGAGCCAGACCTTGTCGGTCAGGTTCGGCGCGCCGAACATGCGGTTGCCCTTGCCGTCGGCCCCGTGGCAGGCCACGCAATTGGCCGCAAACAGGGCCGCGCCGCGCTGAGCCGAGGCATTGCCCGGTTCCTGGCCCGAGATCTGGCGGACATAGCTGACCACGTCCTGCACATCGGCGGGTTTCAGGATGCCGTCGCGGCCAAAGCTGGGCATCATGCTGGTGCGGGTGGCATCATCGCCGGGCTGGCGGATGCCATGTTCCAGCGTGGTCTGGATGTCGGTCAGCGTGCCGCCCCACAGCCAGTCATCGTCATTCAGGTTGGGATAGCCGATGGAACCGGCCGCGCCCGAACCGTGGCAGGGAACGCAGTTGACCTTGAAGGCCGCCTTGCCGCCCGCAACCGCCTTGGCCAGCAGTTCCGGATTCTTGGGCAGGTCTTCGATGGGCGTGGCGTCGAGCGCTGCCAGAACCGGCGCGCGGGCCGCCTTGGCCGCATCCATTTCCGAGGCGAGCTGGCCACGGCTGGTCCAGCCGAAGGTGCCGTGGCTGCCTTCCTTGATGCCCGGAATGGCCGGATAGACCACGCAATAGCCGATCGCGAAAACGATGCAGGCATAGAACGTGTAGAGCCACCAGGTGGGCAGCGGGGTGTTCAGTTCCTCGATGCCATCCCATTCATGGCCCATGGTGGCGGTGCCGGTCGGCTCGTCCACGCGCGGGCCGCCGTGCTCCTTGGCATGTTCATTCTCAGGTGCGGACATGATCGTCCTCCTCGAAAATCATGGTGGCGGCCTCGTCGCTGTTCTTCCGCCCGCCGGGGCGGAAGGGCCAAGCGCAAAGCACCACAAAGCTGATCGTCATGGCCAGCAGCCCCCAGCTGTCGGCGAACTGGCGCAGGGCCTGATAGGTTTCGGTCTGGTTCACCGTCCCTTCTCCTTGGCCAGAGCTTCCTGCGCGGCGGCGCTTTCGGTATCCACAAAGGTGCCCAGCACCTGCAGATAGGCGATCAGCGCGTCCATTTCGGTCAGCTTTTTCGGATTGCCGTCAAAATCGCGGGCCTGCGCCTTGGGATAGCGCTTGAGCAGGTCGGTGTTGTCGGCATCGGGGTTGGCCTGGTTGATCAGGTCGTCCTTGGCCTTGGCGATATCGTCCTTGGTATAGGGCACGCCGGTGATCGACAGGGCCTTCACCTCGGCGGCGATATCGGGCTTCTTCAGCTCGTTCTTTGCCAGAAAGGCATAGTTGGGCATGATCGATTCAGGCACAACGCTGCGCGGCGCGGTCAGATGCTGGACATGCCAAGCGTCGGAATATTTGCCGCCCACGCGGGCCAGATCCGGCCCGGTGCGTTCCGAGCCCCACTGGAACGGGTGGTCATACATCGATTCGGCGGCAAGGCTGTAATGGCCATAGCGTTCGGTCTCGTCGCGGAACGGACGGATCATCTGGCTGTGGCACAGATAACAGCCCTCGCGGACATAGATGTCGCGCCCGGCCTGTTCGAGCGGGGTGTAGGGGCGAACGCCCTTCACCTTCTCGATGGTGTTGTCGATCCAGAACAGCGGCGCGATTTCCACGATGCCGCCCACCAGAACCACCAGCAGCGACAGGACGCCGAGCAGCGTGATGTTCTTTTCAATGGCGCCATGCCAATGGAACGGTTGCTTCTCTTGGGTAGCCATGATCGGTCCCCCTTATTCGGCAGGCTGAGCGACGAGAGGCACGTCGTTCGCCTTGTTCTGGTCGATGTTATACAGCGGCGCTTCGGCGCGCAGCGGGCTGCCCGCGATGGTCTTCCAGACGTTGATGACCATGAAGGCCGCGCCCGAGAGATAAAGCACACCGCCCAGCCCACGCAGCACATACATCGGATGGATGGCAGGCAGCACGTCGGCAAAGCTGTTGAGCAGATAGCCGTCGGCGCCATATTCACGCCACATCAGACCCTGCGTGATCCCGGCCACCCACATCGAGGCCGCATAGAACACGATACCGATCGTGGCGGTCCAGAAGTGCCAGTTGACCATGCGCAGCGAATAGAGCTGCGTGCGGTTCCACAGGCGCGGCGTCAGGTAATAGATCGCGCCAAAGGTGACCATGCCGTTCCAGCCCAGAGCGCCGGAGTGAACGTGGCCGATGGTCCAGTTGGTGTAGTGCGACAGCGAGTTGACGCTTTTCACCGACATCATCGGGCCTTCGAACGTGGACATGCCGTAGAAGGCAAGGCTCATCACGAACATGCGCAGCACCGGATCGGTACGCAGCTTGTCCCATGCGCCGTTCAGCGTCATCAGACCGTTGATCATGCCGCCCCAGCTGGGCATCCACAGCATCACCGAGAACACCATGCCCAGCGTCTGCGCCCAGTCGGGCAGCGCGGTATAGTGCAGGTGGTGGGGACCGGCCCAGATATAGAGGAAGATCAGCGCCCAGAAGTGGATGATCGACAGGCGATAGGAGTAAACCGGACGCTGGGCCTGCTTGGGCACGAAATAATACATCATGCCAAGGAAGCCCGCGGTCAGGAAGAAGCCCACCGCATTATGGCCATACCACCATTGCACCAGCGCGCCCTGAACGCCCGCGAACCAGCTGATCGACTGGCTGCCCAGGAAGCTGACGGGAACGGCCAGATTGTTGACCAGGTGCAGCATCGCCACGGTGATGATGAAGGACAGATAGAACCAGTTGGCAACATAGATATGCGGTTCGCTGCGCTTCATGATCGTGCCGCCATAGACGACCAGATACGACACCCAGACCACCGTCAGCCACAGGTCGACATACCATTCCGGCTCGGCATATTCCTTGGCCTGCGTGACGCCCAGCAGGTATCCGGTGGCCGCCAGCACGATGAAGAGCTGATAACCCCAGAACACGAAACGGGCGAGGCCGGGGAAGGCCAGCCTCGCCCGGCAAGTGCGCTGGACCACGTAAAACGACGTGGCGATCAGCGCGTTGCCTCCGAAAGCGAAGATGACCGCAGAAGTGTGCAGCGGGCGCATGCGGCCAAAATTGAACCAGGGTTCAAGGTTGATCTGCGGATAGGCCAGCTGAAAAGCGATGACGACGCCGACCAGAAAACCGGCGACGCCCCAGAACACCGTGGCGATCACGCCCCAGCGGATCACATCGTCGTCATACTTTGATGCGTCCCCGGTGGGGGCGGCCAGCCCACGGCTCACCCGTTGATAGTCGGGCGAACGAATGGCGAAGATCAGACCGACAAGGCAGGCGACAGCCACCGTCGCTGCCTGGATGGCAAAGGCGGTGTCATGCGCGGCCACGCTGGCCATGATAGATAGAAGCAGAAGCACCAGCCAGATGCCTGCTCGCGAGACTAGGGTAACCATGAGCCTTCCCTCTCAGGTTTGTGGAAGCCTCGCCTATGGGCGGGGCCAGACCGGATCACATTGATTCCCGTCAAAAGCGCGGGCGCGCGGGGGAATTCATTTTCAGAATATCCTAAAATGGAAAATTTATGAAGCGATGCAGATAGTTAATTGGTCCAATTGTGCGTCTGCGATAAGGCGTTTATCCGCCCGGCGGCCGTTCTGCGCCCCCTTGCGCGCAAGTTGATGGATTTTTGCCGATTCGCGCAGGGGGCGGCCAGAACGCGATATTGGCGCCGACCGAATTGTCGCAGCATAAAAAATCAGGCTTATTAATATTGGTCTCTGTAGAGACCCGATTTGCCGCAGTTGCAGCATGAATTGAGCAGGATCAACTCGGCCCTTGTCCGCGATCAATGCCCGATGCCAAGTACAGGCCCAAAGACACATCCAACGCCGCGCAAGAACGGCTCGCACAGGGCGGGCTCGGCGGCGAAAGATGAGGGACTATGCGCAATTTCACCAAGGCTGCGGCCGCCCTGACCGCTCTTGCCGCCGCCACCATGATGGCCGGCGCGGCCCATGCCGAAGGCAAGGCCGACGGCAAGATCCAGTTCAAGGTGCTGGCCACCGCCGTTCTGCCGGATGGCGCGGTGAAGCAGGTCAAGACCGACGTTCTGGGCTTGGTGCCTGCCGCTGTGGGCAACACCGTGGCCAGCGACAATGTGACCCCCACCGTGTCGATCGAATATTTCTTTACGCCCAATATCTCGGTGGAAACCATCGCGGGCGTGACGGCGCACCACGTGTCGGCCTCGGCGGGCGCGCTTAAGGGCACCGAGCTGATCAGCAAGATCCACATCGTTCCGGCCACGCTGACCGCCAAGTATCACCTGCCGCTGGGCCACGGCATCAAGCCCTATATCGGCGCCGGTCCCGCCCTGTTCATCGTGCTGGCCGACGAGCCCAGCGCCGCGCTCAAGGCCGCGCTGCCCGCCGTCACCCGCACCAAGCTGAGCAGCGAATTCGGCGTGGCGCTTCAGGGCGGTATCGATATCGCGCTGGGCAAGGGCTATGGCCTGTCCTTCGACGCCAAGAAATACTGGGTCGGCACCGATGCCACCGTCTATGCCGGTTCGACCCGTGCCCTGGTGACCCGCAACAAGCTTGACCCGTGGGTGCTGAGCGCGGGCGTGTCCTACCGCTTCTAAGGGCTGCTCTGCCCGCCGTGGTCCTTGCGTCTGATCTTCTGGCTCTGGATCAGGCGCAATCGGCGGGCAGTCAGACAGGTCCGCCACACAGGCGACCGGACGGGTGAAATGTGGGAAGGCATGTTTCACCCGTCAAACCGGCCCCGCACAAACGGCAGGGGCCTGACAGGCAAAAGCGCGATCAGCCCGCTTCGGCGGTCAGCGCAAAACGATCGGTGATGATCACCTCGCGGCGCGAAGGCAGATCGATGATCCCCTCGCCGCGCAAACGGGTAAACTGGCGGCTGACGGTCTCGATGGTCAGGCCCAGCACGTCGGCGATCTGCTGGCGGCTGAATGGCAGGACAAAGCGGTTCGCCTTACCCTCGTCGCCCGGCTCGCACGTGGCCGGGGCCAGACGGTCCGACAATTCGAGCAGGAAGCTCGCCACCTTCTCACTGGCAGACTTGCGGCCCAGCAGCAGCATCCAGCGCCGCGTGCGGTCCAGTTCGGTCAGCGTGCGTTGCAGCAGCTTGTGCTCAAGGCCGGGATGTTCACGCGCGAAATTATCAAAGTCGCCCCGCGAAAACACGCAGACCCGCGCGTCGGTCAGCGCCGTCACGCCATGGTTGGTCGTGCCGCCAAAGGGACGCCCAATAAAATCGCTGGGATAAACCACGCCCACGATCTGCTCGCGGCCGTCCTCGGTCCCGGTCGAGAGCTTGAGCACGCCCTCGATCACATTGGCGACCAGCACCGAATCCTCGCCTTCCCAGATCAGCGATTCGCCGGCCACAAGGCTGCGCCGCCGCCCAATCCCGTTGAGCGAGTTGATTTCATCCTTATCCAGGGCCGAACAGATCGCCCGGTTACGGACTACGCATTGATCGCAAGAAGACATGTATGCGTATCTAACAGCCTTGCCCCCTTCGGGCAATGCTGCACTTTGGTGGAGTATGGGTTGGGGACGTTTTATTTTAGGGGATTTAGAAAGTGTAAAGTTGCCTCCGGCGGGCAAAGGGCGGGGGCCCTTTGCAATCCCGATACTGTATGCGTGGCGTATCAGGTTTGGCCTTTTTGTGCCGAACGTGGCGTTAAAATGATAAAGCCTGCGGCGCGAACAGGGATGACCTTATCGCGCCGCAGGCTTTCAAACATAGCCCCAAACACCACCTCACCAATTGGCCGCCCAAAAAATGGGATTGCAAAGGGCCCCCGCCCTTTGCCCGCCGGAGGCACCCTAAAACCTTATAAAATCTACAAAATATCCGCCACATCCTGCAACGTATGGCGCAATTTCTCGATCGCCTGCGCCTTCAACTGATGCACGCGCGGGATGGACACCGAGAGCACCTCGGCAATTTCGGCAAGGTTGAGTTCCTCAACGAAATAGAGCTGGATCACCATCTGAAGCCTCTCGGGCAGCTCGGCGATGGCGCCTGCCACGCTCTGGCGCAATTCCTCGTCGGCCAGCAGCGCGAGGCTATCAGGCGCATCGTCGGCAAAGGCCATGTTGCTGTCGGAATAGGCATCGTCGATAGCCTCGAAACGTAGCGGTTCTGAGGAATTGCGCAAGGCCTCAAGCTCGCCCAGAGTGATGCCCAGCGCGCCGGACAATTCCACATCATAGGGTTCGCGCCCCAGTTTCCCGGTCAATTCCTGTGTCTTTTCGCGCATAAGCCGCCGCCGCTCAACCGCCCCGCGCGACAGGGGAACATGGCGGCGGATCAGATCGACCATCGCCCCCCTCACTCGCATCTTGGCATAGGCGGCAAAGCCGTCCTCGGTCGGCCCCTGATGGCGCTGGGCGCATTCGGTCAGGGCGACAAGGCCCGCCTGCATCAGATCCTCGACCTCTATGCCATCGCGGCCCGAGGACTGGAGATGCCAGGCAAGGCGCCGCACCATCGGCATAAAGCGGCGGACACGGTCGGCAATATCGCCGCCATAGGCCCTAGCCGCGCCGCCATAGGCGCGCGCCGCATTGCCTGCCGGCCGGGGTTTTGCGAAAGACTGGGGATCATGTTTCATGCGGCCATACTTTCAGAGGTCTGGCTGGAAGGATCGAAATCGGGCGAAGGCAGGCCCAGCGCTTGCGGGGCCGACGCGCCGATGACCGCGATCACCTCGACAGGCTGGGTTTCGGGCAATTCGGCAATCGACATCACCACGCATCCGGGCGCGCGCAGCCGCAGCAGCGCGGCCAGCGGGCGACGCAGGCGCGGCTGGACGATCAGGGCGACGGTCGCCCCGGTGCCGCGCTCGGCCACGATGGCGCTGGCCTGCTCGCCAATGTTGCGGGCAAGGTCGGGTTCGATGACAGGCTGGCCGCTGATCGGATCGACCAGGCCGCCCGCGATCATCGCCTCCAGCCCGGCGTCCAGCGTGACCACGGGCAGGCGTTCGCGCGGCGAACAGATCCGCCCGACGATCAGCCCGCCCAGATCCGCCCGCACCAGATCGACGATGCGGTCATGGTCCTGCGTCTGCTGCACCGCCTGCGAAATCGAGGAAAGGATCGGCAGCGGATGGGCCACCGAAATGCCGTCCTCCAGCAGATTGCGGAACAGGCGCGTCAGAGCCGCCAGCCCCAGCGGCGAAGGATAGACCGTTTCCACCAGCCCCGCCGCGCGGGTCTTGATCGCCTCGATCAGCGTTTTGACCTCATCCGGCCCCATCAGCATATGCGCGCGCTCGGACAGGAGCTGGTTCAACTGCGTGGCGATGATCGTGGAGGCGTCAACGGTCAGGAACCCCTCGGCAATCGCCAGATCGCGCGAGGCCGGGTCGATCCACCATGCCGGACAGCCAAAGGTGGGATCGGTGGTCTGTTCGCCCTGAAGGCGGGCATGGGGGTTGGCCTCACTGGCATCAATCGCCATCACCTTTTCGGGCCGCAACGTCGCCCCGCCCAGCGGCACGCCGCCCAGCAGGATGCGGTAATCATTGGGCGCGATCTCCAGCGAATCGCGCACCCGGAATTGCGGCACAATAAAGCCGAAGCTCTGCGACAATTGCTTGCGCACGCCCGTCACCCGGCTGACCAGCGGCGACCCGCGCCGTTCATCGACCAGTTGCACAAGGCCATAGCCCAGCTCGATGGTGACAAGCGTATGGTCGGACACGTCCTCCAGCTCGATGCGGGTCGGGTCGGCCTTGGCGACAGGCGCAGGGGCGGCCTCGGCAATCTTGCTCCTGGCCTCAC
Organism: Novosphingobium sp. SG707; assembly: GCF_012275515.1. GTDB lineage: Bacteria > Pseudomonadota > Alphaproteobacteria > Sphingomonadales > Sphingomonadaceae > Novosphingobium. The sequence continues at coordinate 227,007 of NZ_JAAZQL010000005.1, read as the reverse complement.
GCTCGCGCAGCTTTTTCCAGAGGAAGAAAGCAAGACCCGCCGCGGGCAGGAACACCGTCTGGGGCATGGCGGGGATCATGCCGATCGCCCCCAGAATGCCCGCCACCGGCAGCCATGTGCGTGAATCGGCAAATTGCCCGCCGATCTGTCCGGCAAGGTCGCGACTATCGGTGACGCGCGTGACGATCACGGCGGCGGCGATGGAGAGCAAAAGCGCAGGCACCTGCGCCACCAGCGCGTCGCCGATGGAAAGGCTGATATAGCGGCTCGCCGCATCGCTGGCCGACAGGCCATGGGTAATCATGCCAAGGCAAAAACCGGCGATGATATTGACGCCAAGGATCAGCAGAGCGGCAATCGCATCGCCCTTCACGAATTTGCTGGCGCCATCCATCGAGCCGTAGAAATCGGCCTCGGTGGTGATTTCCCGGCGGCGGCTGCGGGCCTCATCGGCGGTGATCAGACCGCCCGCTAGATCGGCATCAATCGCCATCTGCTTGCCCGGCATCGCGTCCAGCGTGAAGCGGGCCGAGACTTCCGACACGCGCCCCGCGCCCTTGGTGATGACCACCATGTTGATGATCATCAGGATCATGAACACAAACAGGCCGACCGCGAAATTGCCGCCGATCAGGAAAGCGCCGAAAGCCTCGATCACATGGCCCGCCGCCTCGGGCCCTTCATGGCCATGGACCAGCACCACGCGGGTGGAGGCCACATTGAGCGCCAGACGCAGCAGCGTGGCAAACAGCAGAACGGTGGGAAAGGAAGAGAAATCCAGCGGTTTTTCCGCATTCATCGAGGCCATCAGCACCGCCACCGACAGCGCGATGTTGAACACGAAAAACACGTCGAGCATAAAGGCCGGGATCGGCACCACCATCAATACGATGATGGTCAAAATGCCAAAGGGCAGCGCCAATTGGCGCGGGCTGGCGATGGTCAGCAGCTTGTCCATAGCCTACATCCCCAACGCGCGCAGGCGCCCATAGGCATTGCGCACAAATTCGGGGGTGGCGCCATTTTCGGCCCCCAGCCCAAAGGCCGATTGCAGCGTATCGGCCATCGAATGCGCGGATGCGGCGGGCGCGGCCGCCTGCATCGCATTGAATTCGCGTGAGAGCGGGCCGCCGGTCTGCGGCGGGGCCGAAGCGGCGCCGGTTGTGGCGGGATCGGAGGGCATGGCCCATGCCATACCCCCAACCCCCATTCCCTCACCGCCATAAGCCGCGCCGCTCGCCATCATCGCATCCGCGCTGATCCCTTCTGCGGCCAGCGCGCCTTCCATCCGCCCCCGGATCAGCCCCATGACCGCCGCCACGCTGCGCGGGTTTCCGGCATCATCGTAAAAGATCGAGCGATTGGCCGATGCCGCCTTGGGCAAGAGTCCCGCCGCCGGTTGATCCGGGCTGGAGCCAAGAGCCGAAAGGAATTTGGCCGCGCCATCCGCGCCCAGAAAATGCGCGACATACAATTCGCTGGCATCGGGCGCGCGGCCCAGAACGGCGGTCAAGGCATCGGCATTGTCGCTGGCCAGACTGGCCGCCATCATCGCCGAGGCATGGGGATCGCCGCGCAGGCCCAGCAGCGCCGTGCGCCGGGCCGGATCGGCCATCGCCGCCCCCGTATTGCCCAGCCCCAGCATATCGCCATGCTTTTGCAGCGTCTGCAGCCAGGTGCTGTTGGTGAACTGATAAAGGCCCGACGCGCTGGAGGCGCCGTTGCGGGCCGCCGGGTTCAACCCCGATTCCAGCCGCGCCTGCGCCGCCAGATAGGAGAAATCCACCCCCGTGGCGCCCGCCGCACGGGCAATCGCGGCGCGGACATTGCCGCCGGGCACGCCATTGGCCGCCCCGCGGGCGGACTGGATCTTGTCGAGGTTGGCCGCCCATGAGGGCGACATATCCGGCTGGCTCAAGCCCAACTCCCAAAGCAAAAGGTTCGGGAGCGGATTTTGCAAAAGCCGTGCCAATTGGAGCGAAAACCGCGCCCATCGGGCAAAGCGGTGCTTTATCGTGCCACAGCCGCGCCAGCGCAGGCCATGGCGGGCCACGCCCTACCCCCGGGCCGCCGCATAGGCATAGGCAGGCGCGTTGACCCGCGCGCGATAGACCGAGGAACCGCCGGTAAAGGCCTCAAGCCGCGCGGCCACGTTGGCTGCGATCAGGTTGCGCACCTGGCGATTGACTTCATTCATCTTTTTGGCCGCTTCGAGCAATCCGCGACATTCATCGTCGATCGCGCTGATCCCGGCCATGTCAATGGCATCGCACATCGTGCTCTTGGCCGAGGCCGAACCCATGATCCCGTCCAGATCGAGCCCGGCCAAGGCCTGCCGCTCCTCTTGCAGGACGGCAACCATTTGCCGCAGCGTGTCACGCAGATCGAAAGGGGAAAGGGCCTGGCTCATGGGTCAAACTCGCAGCATCATGCCAGCGGCGATCATCGCGTCGCTGATCTTGGTGGGGATGATGGGATAATTGCCGTCCGCGATGGCCTTGCGGATCGAGGCCACGCGATCGGTGTCCACAGGGGCATCGCCCGCGCTGATCGCGGTGGTGCTGACCACGGTGGCGCCATCGCCGTTGACGGGCGAACCGGCGGCCGCCTGACCGGCGCTGCGCGTTTCGGTGGAAACCGAAGGCGTGGCAGCCGAAGAGGTGGCGACGGGGCGCACCGCATTCACTTGTAATTTAGGCCCTGAACCAATGCCAGGGCCGGAACCGATGCTGGACATCGAACCGCTCCTTGCTTTCTACAAGGCCAAGAACGGAGAAGGTTTGCCGGTTTTAAGAGATGGCGGCAAAAATTTGCGCGATCTTGCCGGGCGGCGCGAACACGGGCGGCGCAACGTGGCGCCATCCATGACGGCCAAACATGAAAAAGCGCTTAAAACCGCGCATAAGGGGGAAAAAGACCGCATGGGCGCGTCATTCGCGCAATTCGACCTCAACCTCGCCGGGGCGGGTGATGCGCGCACGCACGGCGTCGGTTTGCGAATAGGAGCCCGCCCCGCTGCGCAGGGTCCGCACGCGGATCCAGTCGCCCACCGCGCCCGCATCCAGCGCCTCGCCGGGCTGCGAAACGGCAAAGCCTTCGCCCACCACGGCAATCGTCACCGCCTCGCCGCGGGCAATGGCCGAGGGGGCATTTTCGGCCATGCGGACCGGCACAAAGACGCGCCAGCTGCCCGGATCGGGGCATTGCACCAGCACCGCATCGCGGCGGGTGGTACGCCAGCTGAGCGCAAGGGGGGACATGCAGGCGTTAAGCCGCAGCCGCCGATCCACCGGCATCATCGCGCCGCCGCTCTGGCCGATCGCCTTGCCGGTGAATTCGGCCACCTCGCGGTCGATCGCAACCAGATCGACAAAAGGGCTGGCGGCGGCATGGGCCTGGGGCGGGCTGATCCAGACCAGACCGGCCGTCAGCAACGCCGCACGCAGGGTGAAAGGGGTGAAAGCCTTGTTTCGCATGATCGTCCTTGCCCGATACAATGGGGCCCGGCGCGAAAGGGCGCCGGATACAGGGGCGATCAAAGCATATTCTGTGCCAATCAGGCCGGGCCCTTGTCATAGGCCAGCGCCGCCAGCGCCTCGATGCCCGTAGCCTCCGCGATCGGTTCGATCACGATACGCGCCCGCGCGCCCTTGCCGCCCGCCGCCGCCGCCATTTGCGCGGCAAGGCGCAGCGCCTCGGCCTGTGCGGCAGGGGGATAGCGCAGGGTGATCGAAAGCAACTGGCGACTGTCCGCCTGTTGTTCGGCCAGCCATTGCGCCAGCGTGGGGCCTCCGGGCGCCGGGCGCCAGATGGCCAGAGGCTCGCTGATGGCGGGCGCGGTGGATGCAGGGGCAGCAGCGGGCCGGGATGTGCCTTTGCGATCAGGCACATCGGCCATCGCGGCGGCCGTCACCATGAACAGGATCAGCGACAGATCGGCCAGCATCGTCTGCCAGCCGACCGGCGAGCGGGGCACAAAGACGGCCCCCGCGCGCAGATGGTCGCCGGGGCGTTCGACGGGCCGTGAGCGGATCATGCCGCCACGCCGGGCTGGTGGTGATGGCCGCGTGCCTCATGCTGCGGCACCATGGCCGGGGCGATCTCGGCCTCGAACCACTGGGCCAGAGCATGGCGAGCCGCTTCCTCGGCGCGGGCGTGGCGTTCGACCACACGCGCCAGCGGGGCCAGCAGCAGATTGGCCAGCACCAGACCGTAAAGCGTGGCATGGACCGCCATGCCGATCGCGGCCAGATAGGCCCCGCGATCCACCCCCTGCGCGGGCATTTGCGACAAGGAAATCAGCGTTCCGGCCAGCCCGAAAACCGGGGCCAGTTCGGTGGCCTGCATCAGTGTACGGATGGCCGCCTCGACCGGACCCAACCGCTTTTCGCGCGCATCGGCCAGCGCATCGTCAAAGCGCGCCATCGAGCGATGCGCCAACAGCGCATGAAGCGCATCGTCAAATTCGCCATCGCCGGTGCTGCGCGGATTGGCGCGTAGCGGGCCGTTGCGCTGAAAATCCTGCGCCGCGCGGGCGAGAGAGGCGCGCACCACCTCGCCGTCAAAGCGGCTGGGTGCAAACATCTGGCGCGCGGCAACGCGGATCGTGGCCGCCACATCCGAGCGCCCGCAGCGCAGCACCGTGGCCAGCGCCGTGCCGCCCACAACGATTGCCAGCGTGGTGCCATCATAGAGGGCGGTAAGATCCATGCCTGCCGAAATCCTTTGACCCAAATCCTTTGCGATACACGGCCAAGAACGGCTGCCATCAGCGCAAATTCACCCCACGGCCAGCAATTGCCGCCCCCCGGCAAAGCCTTGCCGCCCAGCATGGGACGCTTGCCGTCCGGCCCCGGCCATCGGTGCTTTCCCAGTGTTTTGCGCATCTCGTCCCGCAATTGGCACGGGCTTTGCAATTCTCATGGTTCGGGCATCCCGCCCCCTCGTTTCAAACCGTGGAGCCACCTGATGAGCGATCCTGCCAGCAATACCGGACTGTTCGGGGTCCATGGCATGGCGCTGGAATTGCGGTCCCAGCGCATGGGGCTGATTGCCAGCAACATCGCCAATGCCGCCACGCCCAATTACAAGGCGCGCGACATTGATTTCAACACCGCGCTCAATGCCCGGATCAAGGGCGCCAGTCAGGATCAGGCCGCCGCGGCCGCCGTGCAATACCGCGTGCCGGTGATGCCCAGCCTGGATGGCAACACGGTGGAAATGGGCAATGAACAGGTCGCCTTTTCCCAGAATGCGGTGGGTTATGCCTCCACCCTCGCCTTCCTTTCCGACGATGTCGGCGAGGTCAAGCGCGCGATCAAGGGAGAATAAGGATGGCCGGAACCGACCTTAACATCTTTTCCGTCGCGGGCCGGGCCATGTCGGCCCAGCAGGTGCGGATGAACACCGCCGCCTCCAATCTGGCCAATGCCAGCGCGGTGTCCAGCAAGGAAGCCGATGCCTATCGCCCGATCAAGGCGGTGTTCGCAACCCAGATGGACAAGGCCACCGGGCTGGCCACCGTCAATGTCAGCAGCGTCGTGCGCGCCGATGCCACGCCCGTGCGCCAGCATGATCCGGGCAACCCCCTGGCCGATGAAAACGGCGATGTCTGGGCCGCGCCTGTCGATGAAAGCGCCGAGATGGTCGAGATGCTCGATTCCTCGCGCCAGTACCAAAACCTCGTCGAAACCCTCTCCACCGCCAAGCAGCTCATGCTCGACACCATAAGGATGAAGTGATGACCACTGTATCTGCAACCGGCACCACCGGCACAAACACCTCGTCTTCCAGCACGGTGTCCAGCAATGGCGCCTCCTCGCTCAGCTTCAAGGATTACATCAGCCTGCTGACCACGCAGCTGAAATATCAGGACCCGACCGCGCCCACCGACAACAGCCAGATGGTGGCCCAGATGGCGCAATTCTCGACCCTTTCGGGGATTTCGCAATTGAACACCACCTCCTCGGCCATTTCGGGCCAGCTTGGCTCGCTCTCGGATCTGGCCACCAGCGTCTCGAGCATCTCGACCAAGCTGGACACGCTGATTTCCGCCCAGAAGGCCGCCGGCACCGGCTCGACCACCGCCTGATCCCCCCTTTTGCCAGACAGGACTTACCATGGCTTTTTCCATCTCTCTTAACGGCCTCAAGAATGCCCAGACCGAACTGGACACGATCTCGAACAATCTGGCCAATGCCGAAACCACCGGCTTCAAAAAGAGCCGCGTGAACTTTTCGGATCTGGTGGCGGGTTCGGCCTATACCAATCCCAAGCTGGTCCACGGCATCGGCTCGATGGTAAAGAGCATCGACCAGAATTTCTCGACCGGCCCGATGCAGTCGACCGGTTCAGCGCTGGACATGGCGATCAATGGCGAAGGTTTCTTTGCCATGAAAAACCCGCTGACCGGCGACATGAGCTTTACCCGCAACGGCAAATTCAGCACCGATGTCAACGGCTATGTCGTCGATGCCAACAACAACCAACTGCAGGTGCTCGCCTATAATTCCACCACCGGCACCTATGCCACCACCCCTTCGAGCGGCCTGCTTGCCCCCACCAGCAGCTCGGGCGCGGCCTTTGCCGGGGTTCAGATCAAGACCGACGGCACTGTCGTGGCCGCCTATGGCGATGGCACGACCAGCACCGTGGGCAAGGTCGCGCTGGCCGCCTTCACCTCGCCCAGCGGCCTGCTGCAAACGGGCAATCAGAACTGGGCAGCCACCGGCCTGTCGGGCGCGCCGACCTATAACCAGCCCACCACCGCCGGTCTGGGCCAGATCCTGTCGGGCGAGCTGGAAGGCTCGAACGTCGACATGGCCGAGGAAATGGTCAGCCTGATTACCGCTCAGCGCTTTTTTCAGGCCAATTCCAAGGCGATCGACACGTCAACGGCGATTGCCGACGCTGTCATCAACCTGCGCTCCTAAGGGCTGAGGGATGGACCGGCTGATCTATACGGCGGTTTCGGGCATGTCCGATTCGATGGTGCGCGAACGCGTCATCGCCTCGAACATGGCCAATTCCAGCACCATCGGCTTCAAGGCCGAAAAGCTCTACACCACGCCCGTCACGCTCAAAGGCCCCGCGCTGGAAGCGCGCGCCATGGCCGAGGGCGAGGTCAAGAGCGCCGATATGTCAGCCGGCAATATCACCCAGACCGGACGCAAGCTGGATATCGCCCTGCTGGGCGATGCGATGATTGCGGTGCAATCGGCCGACGGCACCGAAAGCTATACCAGGCGCGGCGATCTGACGGTTTCCCCCACCGGCGTGCTGGAAAATGGCGACGGGCGCCCGGTGATCGGCAATGGCGGCCCGATCACTGTGCCTCTGGACGCGCAGATCACCATCGGGCCGGACGGCATGGTGCTGGTGGCCAATACGGAAAACCCCAATCTGCCGCCCCAGCCCACCGACCGGATCAAACTGGCCAGCACATCGGGCACCACCATCGCCAAAGGCCTGGACGGCCTGTTTCGCGTGGTGGGCGGAGGCGTCTTGCCCGCCGATGAAAATGCGCGGGCCATTCCGAGCAGTCTGGAACAGTCCAACGTCAACCCTTCGGAGGTTCTGACCCAGATGATCCAGGCCCAGCGCCTCTATGACATCCGCACCAAGCTGATCGCCACGGCCAAGGAGGTGGACCAGTCGGGCACCTCGCTGCTGCGTATCTCCGGCTCCTGACACTCCATCTTTAAAAAAGGAAGCGCCCGATGCCTTCAACCGCTCTTCAAGTCGCCCGCACCGGTCTGGACGCGCAGGACACAAGGATGCGCGTCATTGCCAACAATCTGGCCAATGTCAGCACCACCGCCTACAAGCGCGACCGCGCCAATTTTGCGACGCTCGCCTATCAGGACATGCGCGTGGCGGGTCAGGCCTCGTCGAACCAGACCAATTACGCCACGGGCCTGAACCTTGGCACGGGCGTTGGCGTGCAATCGACCACCCGCGTCGATGAGCAAGGCACGCTCAATTCCACCACCAATGCGCTGGATCTGGCGATTTCGGGCAATGGCTATTTCCAGATCCTGCTGCCCACCGGGCAATTGTCCTATACGCGGGCGGGCAATTTCACCCTCTCGGCCGAAGGGCAACTCGTCACCTCGCAAGGCTATGTGGTGCAGCCGGCGATCACCATCCCCAATGGCGCCACATCCATCACCATTGCCAAGGACGGCACGGTTTCGGCCATGCTGCCCGGCACCACGGCGGCAACGCAGGTGGGCCAGCTCACCATTGCCAGCTTCGTCAACCCGGCCGCGCTGCAGGCCAGCGGCGACAACCTCTATGCCGAAACGCTGGCCAGCGGCCCGGCCCAGATCGGCGCGGCGGGTACAGCCGGGCGCGGCGACATTTCGCAGGGCTATCTGGAAACCTCGAACGTCAACATCGTCACCGAACTGGTCGACATGATCGAATGCCAACGCGCCTATGAAATCAATTCCAAGATGATCTCGGCGGTCGATGACATGCTCAAGAACGCGAACCAGACACTGTGACGCACGCCATGATCCTGCGCCCCCTGCTGCCTGCGCTGGCTGCATCGCTGCTGCTTGCAACGCCCGCGCAGGCCGGACGCCGCCCCGCTCCCGGTTTCGACGCCACGCTGCCCACGCCTCCCGCCATGGCCCCCACCGAGGGCGCGATCTTTATCGCGGCGGCCGGTTATGCCCCGCTGGTGTCGGGCGCGCGGGCGCAAAGGGTGGGCGATGTGTTGACCATCATCCTGAATGAAAACACATCCACCGCGAAAACCAGCACCGCCAAGACCCAGCGCACCGGCAGCGCCAATATCACCCCGCCCACGCTTGGCCCGCTCTCCATGACATCGACGCCCCTTAATGCATCCTCCTCCGGGTCGTTCAATGGTCAGGGCAATGCCACGCAGACCAATTCCTTCAGCGGAATGATCTCTGTGACCATTGCCGAGGTACGCCCGAACGGCACCGCCTTGGTGCGAGGAGAGAAACGCATGCTGCTGGCACAGGGCAAGGAGTGGATCCAGTTTTCCGGCATCGTGCGCCTGGCCGATGTGGATGCGGCCAATCAGATCCAGTCGGGCCAGGTGGCCGATGCCCGGATCGAATATGCGGGCAACGGCACCGTGGCGCAAAGCGCGCGCGAAGGCTGGCTCTCAAAATTCTTCAGCTATATCAGCCCGTTCTGAGGAAGCCTCATGCGTATCATTTCTCTCCTTGCCGCCCTTCTGGCGCTTTGCGCGGCCCCGCTTCATGCCGAACGCGTGCGCGATATCGGCAGCTTTCAGGGCGTCCGCTCAAACCAGCTCACCGGCTATGGCATCGTGGTGGGGCTCGACGGCACGGGCGATGATACGCTCGACTATCTGACCCAGGCGATGAAGGGCGTGTCGGGCCGGATGGGCCTGCAATTGCCGCCGGGCGTCAATCCGGGGCTGAAAAACGCCGCCGCCGTGATGGTGATTGCCGACCTGCCCGCCTTTTCCAAGCCGGGCCAACGCATCGACATCACCGTTTCGGCCATCGGCAAGGCCAAGTCCCTGCGCGGCGGGGCGCTGATCCTGACGCCGATGTATGGCGCCGATGGCCAGATCTATGCGATGGCGCAGGGCAATCTGGCGGTGGGCGGCCTTGGCATTGCCGCGCGCGACGGGTCGCAATTGTCGGTCAATGTGCCCACCACCGGCCGCATTGCCGAAGGGGCCACGGTCGAACGCGCGGTCAGCACCGGTTTCGACAAGGCGCCGATCCTGCGCTACAATCTCAACACTGCCGATTTCCTGACCGCCCAGCGCGTGCGCGATGCGATCAACCTGCGCTATCCCGGCATGGCCAGCGCCGAGGACGCCGTGACCGTGGCGCTGCGCATGCCCGATGGCGCCGATACGCGCGCCTCGATGCTGGCCGCGATCGAGATGATCAATGTCAGCCCCGCCGAGGCCGCCGCCAAGGTCATCGTCAACAGCCGCACCGGCACCGTGGTCATCAACAGCGCGGTGCGCCTCTCGCCCGCCGCTGTCAGCCACGGCAAGCTGACCGTGCGGATCGACGAGAAATCCCGCGTGACCCAGCCCGCGCCCTTTTCCAATGGCCGCACCGCCGTCACGCCCAACAGCAACATCTCCGCCGAGGAGGAGAAGGCTCATGTCGCGCTGCTGAAAAACGGCGCCTCGCTGTCCAAGATCGTCGATGCACTCAATCTGCTGGGCGTCACGCCCTCGGATCTGGTGGCCATCCTCGAAGCGTTGAAAGAGGCAGGCGCCCTCAAGGCCGAGATGGTGGTGATATGAGCGATACGACCATCAGCAGCGCCTCGGCGCCCTCGGCCACCGGCGCTTCGCCCAAGCCCACCAAGGCCCAGATCCACGAGGCGGCGCAAAAGTTCGAGGCGCTGATGCTGCGGCAGATGCTGGCGCAGGCGCGCAAGGTCGATTTCGGCAACACGCTGTTCGACAACAAGGCAGCTGAGAATTTCCGCGACATGCAGGACAGCAAAATGGCCGACACCATGGCGCAGCGCGGCACTTTGGGCTTTGCGCGCATGATCGAGGCCCAACTGGCCCGCCAGAGCGGCGCGGGCAACGGAGAGTGAGCCGATGAGCGCCAACATGATCTCCATCGCGTCGAGCGGCCTGCGGGCCGCGCGCGCCGCGCTGGACGTGACATCGCAGAACATCGCCAATGCCGGCACCGAAGGCTATGTCCGGCGCAGCGTTTCGCAAAACGAATTGTCGGCCAGCAACCTGCACGCCAGCTATGGCGAGATTTCGCAGCTGGGCGTGCGGGTTGCGGGGATCACGCGCAATGTCTCGGGCTTTGATCAGGCCGAGGTGCGCCGCACCACATCGGACGCCACGCGCGCCGACACATTGGTCGACGGATTGACCCAATTGTCGGATACGGCGGACAATTCGGGCGTCTTTACCGCGATCACCAATTTTCAATCCGCCCTGTCGCAAATGACGGCCAGCCCGGCCAATTCCTCGCTGCGCGCCAATGTGGTCGAGGCCGCGCGCACGATGGCGCAAAGCTTCAATGCGGCCAATAACGGGCTGCAATCGGCCGTCACCGGCATGCAGAACGAGGCCGCCGCCGGGGTCAAGGATCTCAATGATCTGGCCACCAATCTGGCGCAGGTCAACATCCGCATCTCGGCCGACACCGACCCGGCCAGCAACAGCGCGGGCCTGCTGGATGAACGCGACACCATCCTGCAAAAGATGGCCGCGATCACCCATATCAACACCACGATCAATGCCGACAACACCGTCACCGTGCAACTGGGCACGGGCACCGGCACCACGCTGGTCGATCATGCTGCGGCGGGCAGCCTGACCATGACGACGGGCAGCGACGGCAACATCTCCTTCACGCTGGCCGACACGACGGGCGCGTCCACGGCGATCACTCCGGCGGGCGGCTCGCTGGCCGGACAGCAGCAGGCGATCAGCGCAGGCGTCACCGCCCTGTCGGGGCTGGACAGCGTGGCCAGCGCCATGATGAGCACCATCAACACCGCACAGGGCCATGGCGTCGATCAGACCGGGGCCATCGGCGCGGCGATGTTTACCGGCAATCGCGCGGCCGACATGACCATGGCGCTGACCAACCCCAACCAATTGGCCGCCGCATCGGCCGGATCGACCGTCAGCAGCCAGAACGGCAGCAATCTGAGCGCGATGATCAGTTCGCTTACCAGCGCCAATGTCTCGGGCCAGATGAATGACTATCTGTTCGGCCTGTCGAGCGCGGTGGCCAGCAACACCACAATGCGCGACGCCTTCGACACGATCGCCACCAATGCCAAGACCTCGCTGGCCGCCGCATCGGGGGTCGATCTCGATACCGAGGCGGCCAATCTGGTACGATACCAACAGGCCTATCAGGCTTCGAGCAAGGTTATTCAGGTAGCATCGACCCTCTTCGACCAATTGCTGAATCTGTAACGGAAAGGCCAAGCACCATGACCAATGTCAGCACCAGCGCCTTTTACCAGAACGCGATCGCGTCGATGACGGATCTGCGCAAGCAGACCGAAAAGCTGCAGGCCCAGATCGACACCGGCAGCACGATCCAGCATTCGCGCGACAATCCGCTGGCCGCGGCCCAGATGCGCGCACTGCAGGCCGCCGACACGCTGGCGAGCGCCGACAAGGCCAATACCAGCGCGGCCAAGACGCAGCTGACCCAGACCGACGACACGCTCAGCCAGTTCACCGACATCCTCTCGCAGATCACCACGCTGACCACGCAGGCCGCCTCTTCGACGCTGAGTGACAGCCAGCGCGCCTCGGTGGGCCAGCAGATCGGCGCCTATTATGACAGCCTGGCCAATCTGGCCAACACCAAGGACGCGCAGGGCAACCCGCTGTTTGGCGGACAGGCCACCGGCAACGCCTATACGTTCGACCCCACCACCGGGGCTCCCACCTATAATGGCACCACCACCGCCTCCACCCTCTCGCTGGGGCCGGGGCTGTCGGTGACCACCGGGGTGACGGGGCCGGAATTTCTGGATTTCCAGTCGGGCGGCGTGTCGAAAAACCTGCTGACCACGGTCAAGACGCTGGCCAACACGCTGCAAAATCCGTCCTCGACGGCGGCGGCCGTGTCGGCGGCGAAAAACGCGCTCGACGATCTGGGCGCGGCCACCGCGTCGGTGTCGGCCAGCCAGACCGTGGTGGGCGCGCGGCTGGACTGGATCATCACCACCACCAATATGCAGACCCAGACCGCCGCCCAGCGCGCCACGCGCGAGGCCGATGTGGGTGGCACCGATCTGGCCGCCACCATCGCCAAGCTCAGCCAGCAGATGACCGTGCTGCAGGCGGCGCAGTCCAGTTTTGTGAAAGTGGCCAATCTTTCGCTCTTTTCGATGCTGAACTGATTGGCGGACCTGAATTTTTTCCGCGTCATGCCGTTCTATGGCCGGGCCCTTTTTGACTGACAAAGGACGTTAACCATGTTTGCCGGTATCGGTATCGTCGTGCTGTTTGCCATGGTGTTTGGCGGCTTTGCCATCACCGGGGGCGCGCTTGGCCCCGTGATGGAGGCGATCCCGCATGAATTGCTGATCATCTGCGGCGCGGCGATCGGCGCGCTGATCACGGGCAATGACATGCACGGATTGAAGGCGCTGGGCGGCGGGTTTGCGCGGGTGTTCAAGGGGCCCAAGCACAACAAGCAGGATCACATCGATGTGATCGCGCTGACCACCAAGCTGATGAAACTGCTGCGCACCGAAGGGCCGGTGGCGATGGAAAGCCATGTGCAGGACCCCAAAAGCTCGGCCATTTTTGCCGAATATCCGCGCCTGCTGGCCAATCAGGAGCTGATCGATCTGATCTGCGACACGCTTACGCTGATCGTGGTCTCCTCGGGCACGCTGGAGGTCCATGCGGTCGAGGATGTGATGGACAATGCGATGAAGACCCATTTCCATTCGCTGCACGCGCCGCAACATGCGATCCAGAACCTGGCCGATGCCTTGCCCGCGCTGGGTATTGTGGCGGCGGTGCTTGGCGTGGTGAAAACCATGGGCTCGATCGACAAGCCTCCCAGCGTGCTGGGCGCGATGATCGGTTCGGCGCTGGTGGGCACGTTCATGGGCGTGCTGCTGGCCTATGGCATGGTGGCGCCGATGGCGGGCCGTCTGCAACAGGTGAACGAGGCCGACGAACAGATCTTTCAGGCGGTCAAGCAGGTCATCATCGCCTCGCTCCATGGCTGGCCGCAACCGCTGGTGGTGGAAAGCGCGCGTTCCGGGCTGGGCCATGATTTCCGCCCCGGCCTGTCCGAACTGCTAGACGCGCTGCGCGGAAGATAAGGGGCGCACAGGCTATGGCTCCGCCGAAAAAACCGGGCAAGAACGAGATCCCTGCCCCCATCATCGTCAAGAAGATCACCGTGGTGGCCGGCGGCCATCATGGCGGCGCGTGGAAAGTGGCCTATGCCGACTTTGTGACCGCAATGATGGCCTTCTTTCTGCTGATGTGGCTGTTGGGCGCGACCACGGAAAAGCAGCGCAAGGGCATCGCCGATTATTTCACCCCCACGCTGGTCAAGACGCGGCAGGGCAGCGCGGGCTCGAACGGGCTGCTGCACGGCAATTCGCTGACCGATGTGGATGATTATCCCAATCGTCAGGGCCAGACCGGCACCCGCGCCATGTCCATCCCGCGCGACGCCACCGGCGGCCCCCGCGAAGGCGGCAGCAAGGTCAAGAAGGTCGCCTCGGTCACGCAGAAATTGCAGCAGCGCCTTTCGGCGACGGAAAAGCTGCAAAAGCTGGCCCGCACGTTGAAGGTGACGGCCACGCCCGAAGGCATCCGGCTCGATCTGGTCGATGACGCCGATTTCTCGATGTTCCAGTTGGGCACGACGATCCTGACCCCCGATGCGGTGCAATTGCTCCATGCCATCGGCGCGGTGCTCAAGGATGAGGATGGCGGGCTGATCATCCGCGGCCATACCGACGGGCTGAAATGGAAACGGGGCGATACGGTCAACAACTGGTCGCTGTCGGCCGGGCGCGCCGAAGCCACGCGGCAGGCGCTGATGCGCGACGGTCTGGGCGAGACGCGGTTTCGCCGGATCGAGGGCGTGGCCGACCGCGAACCATTGATCGCCGACGACCCCAATGACGCCCGCAACCGGCGCATGTCGATCCTGCTCCATTACCAGTAAAGCTGCGTAATTCAGCCAAGACGGCTTCTTCACCTCGCCCATTTACTTCTTGGCAACACAGGAACGGGGCGAGGTCTGGCGCTATATTCGGCCCAAGGCGCGGCTCCGTCAAGTATGGAGCCTTGTCATGTCTGTGCCACTCGACCACGCCACGCTGGCATCCGATCGGGTCACCCCCGCCCGCAGCGAAGTTCTGCCCCATGAACTGCCCGATGTGCTCGATGATTTCCCGATGGCGCGGGTGCTCAGCCTCGACTGTTTCGACACGCTGATCTGGCGCGACACCTATCGGCCGGTCGATGTGTTCAAGGTGCTGCCGGGCATCGCCGGTTCCCAGCGCGCCCGCGCCGAGGAGGCCGCCCGACGCGCCGCCCATCTGATGGTGCGCGGCGAGGATATCACCATTGCCGAGATCTATGACAAGCTGATGCCCGGCGCCGCGCCCGAGACGCGCGAGGCCGCGATCCGCGCCGAACTGGATGCCGAGGCCACCCATTGCTATGCCTTTACCCCCACGGTCGAGCTGATCCGCCGGGCCAAGGCGCGCGGGATGCAGGTGGTGATCGTCTCGGACACCTATCTGAGCGAGGACATGCTGCGCGAACTGATCGCGCGGGTGGGGGGCGAGGAACTCTCGGCCATGATCGACCGGGTCTTCGTCTCCTCGCATTGGCGCCTGCCCAAGGCGCGCGGGCTCTATCGTCATGTGCTGCCCGAACTGGGGGTCGATGCGGCGGCCGTGCTGCATATCGGCGACAATCTGAATGCCGACGTGCGCGGCGTGACGCCCTTTGGCGTGCAGGCGGTCCACCTCAAGCAATTCCATGCCGAAATCGAGCGCCAGTTGCGGCTGGAGGCCTGCCTCGACACGCTGCTGTCCGAGGGCAAGGGCACGCTGGGCGCCCCCCAGCCCCACCGCGCCGCGCTGGCGCAATGGACGCCGCAATTGACCGATACGGCGCAGCATTTCGGCTATGCCGTGCTCGGGCCGGTCTTTGCCGGTTATGACCGCTGGCTGGATGATGAAGCCGAGGCGCTGCGGCAAAGGCATGGCGGCACGGTCCACCGGCTGTTCCTGATGCGCGACGGCCATCTGCCGATGCAGGTCCATCGCCAACGCAGCGGCGACCAGGGCCACGCGGTCGAGATCAGCCGTTTTACCGCCACGGGCGCGATCTTTACCACCGATGCGGCCATCGACGCCTATGTCGAGGACCAGTTGGGCACCGATCCGGCCGTGATCGCCCGCCAGTTGCTGGCCCCGCCCGCCGAGGTCAAGAAACTGGCCGCGATTCCCGACAAGACCAAGGGGACGCAGGCGCTCTATGCCCTGCTCGACCGGCGCGAGATCCGCCGCTTCATCCACAAGGCCGCGCGCCGCATGGCCGACCGGATCATCACCCATATCCGCCATGCCGCCGATCCCCGGCCCGGCGATACGCTGATGCTGGTCGACCTTGGCTATAACGGCTCGGTGCAGAACCGGATCGACGCGCTGCTGGCCGAGGCGATGGGGGTGCATGTCGCGGGGCGCTATCTGCTGCTGCGCGAGGTGGAGGTGAGCGGGCTGGACAAGGCGGGCTATTTCGACGAGCGCCATTATGACCATGATGCGCTGGGCGCCATGGCCAACAATGTCGCGGTGTTCGAGCAGTTCTGCACCAACACCGCAGGCTCGGTGATCGACTATACCGAGCGGGGCGCCCCGATCCGTCGCGCCAATGACATCAAGCAGGCGCAAAGCGCGATCCGCGAGGCGGCCCAGCAGGGATGCCTGCATTTCGCCCGGACCCAGCCCGCCGCCAGCGGGCGCGCCAGCCGCGATCCGGCGATGGAAGCCGAGCACTGGCGCCGCGCCAATGCCGCCACGCTGACCCGGCTGATGTTCCTGCCCATGCCTTATGAATTGGGCGTGTTTGAAAGTTTCGAGCATGACGTCAATCTGGGCACGGATGAAACCATCGCGCTGTTCCACAAGGGTCATGCGCAAAGGGGGCTGCGCCAACAAGGTCTGTTCTATCTGAAGGGCGCGCGGCGGATGTTCCTGCCTGCCGAATTGTCCGAGGAAGGCATGGCCACCCGCCTCGCCTATCTGGCCACCAGCCGTTTCGGCATGATGCTCAACGTGGGCGATTTCGTCGCCGAGGGCAGCTTCCTGGTGCCAACGATCTACAGCAACGGTCAGGAAGTGGTCGAAACCCGCTTCAACGCGCTGCCCACGCATAATGGCTATCACAGCCTGTGCATCCCGATCGGTGATTGCCGCTATACCGCCGCGATCCAGTTCGGCGCACTTTTCGATTGGGTCGAGGTCTATTCGATCACCGCCCTGCCCCAGCATGAACACCTCAACAACACGCATGACACGGCCAGCCGCGAGGTCGCCATGTCGCCGCTGCTGGAGGGGATCGAGGCGGTTTCAGGCAATCTGTGGCAATGCACATCGCCCCATGGCTTTGCGCTGATCAACCCGCCGCCGCGCCGCGATGATACGCCCATGATGTTGCTGGTGGTGTTTCGCCCGGTGACATGGAAGGAAGGTGTGACCGTCTGAACCGCGCCACCGACAACAGCAAAACGCCGCGCCCCCATCGGGACGCGGCGTTTTTCTTTATGGACCGGCATTGGATAATCGGGAGGCAAACGCGGAAAAACCCGGCGCCTCCCTTTGGCGGGAAAGCACCGGGCTTGTTCCGGATTTACCCGGATCGCGGCTTACTTGAGCAGCGAGAGGACATTCTGCTGGCTCTGGTTGGCCTGGGCAATCATCGCGGTCGATGCCTGCGAGAGGATCTGGGCCTTGGCCATCGCGGTCGACTCAGCCGAATAGTCGGTGTCCTGAATGCGGCTGCGGGCGGCCGAGAGGTTGGTCGAGTTGTTGGTCAGGTTGTTGACCGCCGACTGGAGCTGGCTCTGACCGGCGCCGAAACCGGCCGCTGCGGTCGAAACCTGACGGATCAGCGTGTCCATCGTGTCGATGGTGGCCGAGGCCGAACCGCTGGTCGAAACGTCGATGCTGCTGCTTTGCGCGGCCCAGTCGATGCCCTGCGAGGTCAGCGTGATCGTGTCCGAGCTGTTCGCACCGGCCTGGATCGAGAAGGTCGTGGTCGAAGCCGAGCCGGCGCCGGCGGTGTTGAACAGCGCGTTGCCGTTGAACTTGGTGTCCGAGAGGATCGAGCCGATCTGGGTCTTGAGCGAGTCGACTTCCTGCTGCATGTCCTGACGGTCGGTGTCCTGATAGGTGCCCGAGGTGGACTGCACCGACAGTTCGCGGACGCGCTGCATCATGTTGGTCACTTCGGTCAGCGAACCCTGCGCCGTCTGGGCCAGCGAGATGCCGTCATTGGCGTTCTTGATGCCCTGGTTCATACCGTTGATCTGGCTGGTCATCGAGGTCGAGATCGCCAGACCTGCCGCGTCGTCGGCGGCCGAGTTGATGCGCGTGCCGGTCGACAGGCGAGTCATCGCCTTGGCGGTCATGTTGGCGGCGCTGTTCGATGCATTGGTCGCCTGAAGGGCGTTAACGTTGGTGTTGATGACAGTCATGGTTCACTCCCGATTGGTCCCGAAGGTTGCCAGCCCGCCGGTCCATCCGGTACTGGCTGCCAGCCTCTAGAGCGGCCGGGAGAGCGCGGTTTTAAGCCCTTTGCGAAAATTTGTGCGCGCCGCCGGGCTGGGCGTGTTTTATCCAGTCAGGTGATTCGCCCGGTCCTGCCCGCGGTAACGAATCAATCCTGCGGAACGCGCATGCGACGGCCGCTTTCACCCTTTATTAAGCCCCAAAACAAAATTTTTTTGCCGCTTGTTGGGCAAGCATGCCGCCACAGCCGCAAAACAGGGGGGTGAAACCGGCAAACTAGGGATTGTTACGAGGACTTAAATAACGCCGGATTTTGACGTTGGGGTGTCAAAAACAGCCTCGGGAATGGTTAAATCCGGGACTGGGAAGCAATGGACTATATCGAGGTCACCAACAGCACGGCACAGCGGCATGCCCCGCTGGTTCAGCGCGCCGGGGCGGTCATCGCCTCGATGGGCAACACCTGCCGGCTGCGCTTGGTCGAAGGCGATGCCGATGGCAAAGCCTGCGTCCATGGTGACGATCGCACGACAATCTTGCTGTTTCATGGACGGACCAACCGGCTCGACCGGCTGCCCACGCCGCGCGGCGGGCGCAAGCCGCATTTCGCGCTCAACTATGCGGACCCTGCCGGAGAGGACGCGCTGGCCGCGTTAATCTCTTGTGCCACATTGGGTGGTCCGGTCGCGGCCGATCCGGACTCGCTTTCGGTGCTGGCGCTGGCCGAACGTCTGGCGATGAGCGACATTCCCGTGCTCATCGGCGGACCAACCGGCACGGGCAAGGAAGTGCTCAGCCGCTATATTCACGACAGCAGCCCGCGCCGCAACGGCCCCTTCATCGCAGTTAACTGCGCCGCCATGCCCGAAGCCATGCTCGAAGCCCTGCTGTTCGGCCACACCAAGGGCGCCTTTACCGGCGCGACCAGCGCCAACGAGGGTTTCTTCCGCGCGGCCGACGGCGGCACGCTGCTGCTCGACGAAATTGCCGAAATGCCGCTGGCGCTGCAGGCCAAATTGCTGCGCGCGCTTCAGGAAGGCGAAGTGGTGCCGATCGGCGCAACCCAGCCGGTGCGTTTCGATGTCCGCATCATCGCCGCAGCCAACCGCGATCTGCCCACCGAAGTGGCGCAGGGCCGGTTCCGCGCCGATCTGTTCTATCGCCTCAACGTCTTTCCCCTGGCGCTCAAGCCGCTGCGCGAGCGGCCCGAGGATATTGCCCCGCTCGCCTTCGCGCTGGCGATGCGCCACACGCCCGCCCATCGCGCGGTGCCATGGATCGGCGAAGAGGCGCTGCACATGCTGCGCAGCCATGGTTGGCCGGGCAATGTGCGCGAGCTGGAAAATGTCATCCGCCGCGCGCTCCTGCTGGCCGAAGGGCTGGGCGGTTCGCCCAGCGCCGAAATCGGCCCGGAACATATCCGCTTTGACTGCGTGGCCAAGCTGGTCGAGGAACCAGCGGCAAGCGAAACAGCCGCCGTACCCGCACCTGTTGCCTCGATGCCCGAGCCGACCGCAGCCACCGGGCGCAAACTGGCCAACATCGTGCAGGTCAGCGAGGCCAAGGCCATCCTCGAAACGCTGGCGGCCTGTGGCGGCAGCCGGATCGCCGCCGCGCGCCAATTGGGTATTTCCGAGCGCACGCTGCGCTATCGCCTTGCCTCGCTGCGTGAAGCCGGGATGCCGGTGGCCGCAGTGGGCGGAGGCCGCAGATGAGCGCCATCGGGGGCATCGCGGGCGGCGGTAGCGCATGGGGCGGGGCATCGGGCCTGCGCGATATCATGAATCTGCGCGCCCAGATCATCGAAAAATCGCAGATCCTGCAACAGATCCACTCGCCCCAGACCCAGTCTGTCGGCGCCACCTCTGGTCAGGGCCATTTCACCGACCGGCTGAACGACGCGATGCAGTCGGTCAACACCAGCCAGCAGCGCGCGGACCAGCTGACCACCGCCTATGAAACCGGCCAGACGCAGGATGTCGCCAAAGTGATGCTGGCGCGGCAGGAAGCCTCGGTCGGTTTCGAGGCCACGCTTCAGGTGCGCAACAAGCTGCTTTCCGCCTATCAAGACATCATGAAAATGGGGGTCTGATAAATGGCCGACCTCGTTCCGGCCGCCGAAATGGGCGGCCTGCCCGCCGCGTCGCCGGGCTCGATCCTCACCCCGCTGACCGCGCCCGATGCCGGGCCGCCGATGGCCCGCGCCCGTGCGTTTCTGGGGCAAGGCCCGGTCAAAAAGGCGCTGCCGTGGTTTGCCGGCGTGTCCCTGCTGGGCGCGGGCGCTTTGGCATGGGGCATGTTGGCCCAGCCGCCCCAGCGTGTGCTTTATTCGCATCTCGACGACGGCGAGCGCGCCAATGTGGCCGAACAGCTAGACAAGGCCAAGATCACCTATTCGATCGACAATTCTACCGGCACGCTGACGGTGGACGAGAGCAATCTCTACAAGGCGCGCATGGTCGTGGCGCAGAGCGGGACGCTCTCGATGCCCGATACGGCCAATGACAGCCTCGACAAATTGCCGATGGGGGCCAGCCGCGCGCTGGAGGGCGAACGTCTGCGCGCCGCGCGCGAACATGAACTGATGCTCTCGCTCAAAGAGATCGACGGCGTCCAGTCGGTGCGCGTCCATATTGCCGAGGGCGAGAAATCGGTCTTTGTGCGCGATCAGATCGCCCCTTCGGCCTCGGTCATGCTCCGCCTTGCCGATGGGCGCCAGCTTTCGGACAATCAGGTTCAGGCGGTCGTCAATCTGGTGGCGGGCTCGGTGCCCGGCCTTTCGCCCGATGCGGTGCGGGTGGTTGACCAACGCGGCCGCCTGCTGACCGATCGCGGCGGGGCGGACAGCGACCGGCTGGAAATGCAGGCCCGGATGGAGGAAAAGCTGCACGGTCAGGTGGCCGCGCTGCTGACCCCGATGCTGGGCGATGACAATTTCACCAGCGAGATCCAGATCGATCTGGACATGGAACAGGTAACCAGCGCGCGCGAATCCTATGACAAACAGGGCGTGGTGCGCAGCGAAACCAGCCAGCAAAGCCAGCAGGCCGCCACGCCCCAGCCTTCCGGCATCCCCGGCACGCTGTCGAATACGCCGCCGCCCACCACCCAGCCTTCGCCCGGCGCGCCGCAGGGCACGCCCTCCTCCGCCGCCAGCCCCGCCCCCACCGCCAGCGAAACCAGCGCCAGCAAGAATTACGAGCTGGGCCGCGAGGTGGCCGTGACCAATCGCGGGCCGGGCCGGATCCGGCGTCTGTCGGTGGCGGTCGCGCTGTCCTCCAAGGCGATGGCCAAGGCCAAACAGAGCGACATAGACCAGATCAAGTCGCTGGTCTCGGCCGCCGTGGGCGCCGACCCGGCGCGCGGCGATCAGGTGGCCGTGGTGGTGCGCAGTTTCGAGCCTGTCACGGCGGCCCCGGTGCCTTTCTATGAAGCGCCGTGGTTTGCCCGCGCGCTGCATTACGGGGCGATGCTGCTGGGCACGCTGATGGTGCTGCTGCTGGGTGTGCGCCCGCTGATCAAGGCGGTGCGGGGCGACAAGCCGGCCGCGCCCAAAAAGCTCTCCAAGGCCGATAAGGCCAAGGCGCAGGCCGCCGCCGAAGAGGAAAGCGCAGAAGCGGCTGAAACCGTCAATGCCGCCGATCCCCCCGGCCTTGCCGCCATTTCGTCGCGCAGCCGCGATCCCGAACCGCAACCCATCGACGCTGACATGATCGAACGGCAGGTCGGCCTGGCCCAGCAGATCGTCGATACCAAGCCCGACACGGCGGTCATCGCCCTGCGCCAGATGTTGCAGCAGCCCACCCAGGAAGAGGCGCCCACCCCATGAGCGAGATGAATTCCCTCGAAACCGCAGGCGCCCAGGCGCTCGCCGTGCCCTCGCTCTCGGATGCCGAGGCCGCCGCCGTGCTGGTGATGCTGCTGGATGAGGATCAGGCCAGCCGGATGCTGGGGCAATTGAGCCCGGCCGAACTGCAGTTGCTGGGGCAGAAGATGTGCGCGCTGGGCGAAATCGGGCCTGAGGCGATCTGCCGCGCGGTCGATGGTTTTGCCGCGCGCACCGAAAAACTGGGCATCCACGCATGGGGCCGCACCGACCGCGTGCATGGCTTGATGCGCCGCGCGGTGGGCACGATCAAGGCCGACAATCTGATGGAGCGCATCGCACCCGAGGCCCCGCCCGCCAGCCCGCTCGACATCACCAAATGGCTCAATCCGGCCGCCATCGTGCCGCTGGTGCGGGGCGAGCATCCGCAGGCGATTGCCGTGCTGCTGGTCCAGCTTGAACCCGATGTCGCGGCCAAGGTGCTCCATTCGCTGCCCCCCGAACAACAGACGCAGGTGGTTCACCGCGTGGCCACGATGGGGCCGGTCAGCCCCGAGGCGCTGCTGATGCTGGAGGAATTGCTCAGCCGCCGGATCATCGAGTTTCACGGGCGCGGCACGCTGTCGATGGGAGGTGCGAAAAACGCCGCCGAAATCATCAACAACTCGGCCAAGACGGTGGAAAAGCGGGTCATCCCCGAGATCACCAAGATGGACAAGGCGCTGGCCCGCGCGATCGAGAACGAGATGTTCAAATTCGAACATCTCTTCGAACTCGACCCCAAATCCATGGGCGCCCTGCTGCGCGAGGTGGAAAGCGACGTTCTCATCAACGCGCTCAAGGGCATTGCCGAGGATCAGCGCGATGTGTTCTTCGCCGCGATGTCCAGCCGCGCCGCCGATGGCGTCAAGGACGAGATCGCCAGCCGCGGCCGGTTGAAAATGGCCGATTGCGTCGAGGCGCAAAAGCAGATCGTCACCGCCGCGCGCCGTCTGGCGGCCGAGGGCGTGATCTCCTTCGGCGGCGGCGAGGACGATTATGTCTGATCTGGGCGCCATGCTGGGCAGCGGCGGCGGTGGGTTCACCCCCGATGCGCGCTTTGCCGGGCTGCGCGGGATCGAGGAGGATCTGCCCCGCCCGCTCTCGGTCATGCGGATGCGCTTTGCCGCCGATCCTGCCCCGGAGACCGCGCCGCCCCCGGTCATCGTGCCCGAATTTCCCGCCGCGCCCGATCCCATCGAGGAGGCCCGCGCCGATGCCTATGCGCAGGGCTGGGCCGATGCGCAGGAGGCCGCCGAACTGGCCGCCGCCAAGGCGGATGAAACGCGCGGACGAATGGAAACGGTGGTCCGGCGTCTGGACGGCGAACTGGCCGAACAATTCCGCCAGCGCCTGATGGAAACGGTGATCGCGCTATGCGAAAGCTGTCTTGCGCCGCTGGCGCTGGACAAGGACGCGCTGCTGCGCCGGGTCGAGCGCGCCGTCGCGATGTTCAACCGCGCCGATGATGACCGCCTGATCCGGCTGCATCCCGAAGATCTGGCTGCCATCCGCGCCTACCTGCCCAATGACTGGCAAGTGCAGGCCGACCCCACCCTGGCGCGCGGTGCGATCCGCATGGAAAGCCGCAGCGGCGGGGTGGAGACCGGCGGGGCCGAGGACGGTCCCGAACAATGGCGCCGCGCTATTATCGAGGCGCTTGATGTGGGCGGGCTGGACTGATGCTGCGCATTTTCGACGATCTGTTGGGCGATCCGCAACCGATTGATCTGACGGCGCAGCGCTATGGCGTGGTAGCGGCCTGCGATGGCGGCTTGCTGGAGGTTTCGGGCCTGTCGGTGCCGGTGGGAGCGCTGTGCCGGATCAGCCATGGCAACGGCCAATCGTTGCCCGCCGAGGTGATCGGTTTTCGCAATGGCCGCACGCTGATGATGCTGCTGGGCGATACGGTGCTGCTGCGTCCCGGCGCGCGGGTTCGCCCGGTGGGCAAGCCGGGCATGCTGCCGGTGGGCGAGGTGTTTCTGGGCCGCGCGGTCGATGGCGAGGGCAAGCCGATTGACGGCCTTGGGCCTTTGCACCCCCGCGCCCTGTGGCTCGCAGGCGGCGTGCGCGCGGGCGCGCTGGACCGCAGCCCGGTGCGCCAGAGTTTCGATACCGGCATCCGCGCGCTCAACGCCATCACCACCTTTGGCGTGGGCCAGCGTATCGGCATTATGGCCGGGTCGGGCGTGGGCAAATCGGTGCTGCTCGACATGATCGCCCATGGCGCCAGCGCGGAAATCGTCATCGTCGGCCTGATCGGCGAACGCGCGCGCGAAGTCTCCGATTTTGTCGAGCGCCATATGGCGGGCAGCAAACGCGCCACCACCGCCGTCATCGCCGTGCCCGCCGACCATGCGCCCAACCTGCGCATTCGCGGCGCGATGCTGGCCACCTCCATGGCCGAATATTTCCGCGCGCAGGGACGCCGCGTCCTGCTCATCATGGATTCGCTGACCCGCGTGGCCCATGCGGGGCGCGAGATCGGCCTGCTGCTGGGAGAGCCCGGAGCGGCGCGGGGCTATCCGCCCTCGGCGCTGGCCACAATCACCAAGCTGGTCGAACGCGCGGGCAATTCGGCGCAGAGCGGCGGTTCGATCACGGGCCTGTATACCGTGCTGGCCGATGGCGATTCGCAGGATGATCCGGTGGTCGACACCGCCCGCTCGATCCTCGACGGGCATATCGTGCTGTCGCGCGACTTGGCCCAGCGCGGGCAATATCCGGCCATCGACATCGCCGCCTCGCTCTCGCGCGTGATGACCGACATCACCAGCAAGGAACACCAGCGCCTTGCCCGCGCCTTCCGCGCGCTGGTGGCCGCCTATGAGGCCAACCGCGATCTGGTGCTGATGGGCGCCTATCGCGCCGGGGCCGATCCGCAACTGGACCGCGCCATCGCCATGCATCCCGCTCTGGTGCAATTCCTGACGCAGGAGGGCGGCTCGGTGGTCACGCTGGATCAGGCCGTGGCGCAATTGGGGGCGCTATTGGGTCATGAAGGCTGACGATGAAGGCTGAGCGCGACAAGCTGAAGCGTTTGCAAAGGCTTGAGCGCGTGCGCGCCATCGCCAAGCAGACCGTGGCCACCGAGGCCGCCCGCGCCGAGAGCACCTATACGCAGTTGATGCAGTTGGCCGAGCGGACCGGGCAACTGGCCGCCGATTATGCCGCGCGCACCGATATCACCGATGGCGCGGCCCTGCGCGAGATGAACCGTTTCGCCGCCGGATTGCAGGGCATCCGCGCCGCAACACAGGCCGACGCCAACCGCGCGCAGGCCATTGCCGACAAGCGCCAGCAGGAATTGGCCATTGCCGAGCGCCGCCGCGCCGCCGTCGAGGACCGCGCCACCGCCCAAGCCCGGCAAATGGCCGCCCGGCAGTCCTATGCCGCATTGGCCGGAGCGATGCAGGGCGCAAAACGCCGCGATTCCCGGGGGTGATCGGCATTTCGGGAATTGGCACGCAGTTTGCTTAATTCAGTGGTGAAGCCTCAACCGGAGCCAGCATCCATGCCCGAAGCCACCAGTTTCAACATCGGTTCCAGTCCCCTCAATGCCCTGTTCGGCACCGGGGCAGCGAGCGTGGCGGCGCAGGCGGAGGATGGCAACCCCCATGGCTTCCAGGCGACGCTGGCCGCGCAGACAGGCCCGGCCACGGCCCCCGGCATGGAGCAGAACGCGGGCGCGGGCCTGTTTTCCGCGCCGACCTTGGCTTTGTCAGCGGCTCTGCCGCCCTCGGCTTTGACAGCGGCCCCGACGGCATTGGCTTTGTCGGCAGCTCCGCCACCCCCGGCCGCCTCCGATCCGGCGAGCAAAGCCGCGCCCGCGCCGGTGGTGGCGACCATGACGGCCTTGCGCAACAATGGTGCGGCCATGAACGGGGCCGATATCGTGGCGCCGGAAACCGGGGCCGCCGCCGCGAATGCCCCCATCGTGGTTTCAAACGGCAATTTGCCGGTGGGCGGCAAGATCTTGCCGGTGCCCCTTGCTCTCCCGGACAGCGAGCCGGATACAGCCGATCCCTCGGCGGATGCGGCCCCCGCCACCGCGCCGGATACGATCAAACGGATGCTTGCCAAGGCCGCCGCGCCGCGCCCGCGCAAACCCGCCGCCGAACCGGACGAGCAGGATGCCGCCCCGGCCACCGCGCAGGCGGAAAAGGCGCTGGCCGAGACCCGCGACGATACCGGCGATCAGGACGCGCCCGCAGCCATGGCGCAGACCATGACGCCCGACGCACCGATGCCCCCGGCGATCACACCCGATGCCCCTGTTCCGGCCAATGCCGCGCCTGCTGTCATGCTGTCCATCAATCCGCCCGCGCAGCCAGCGCCCACCGCCGGCAATGCCGCGCCCAGGATGGATAAGGCCGCCGGCCAATCCGCCATTTCGGGCGTTTCGGCAATTGCCCCCGCCGCCCTTGCCGCCAGAACGCCCGCGGCAGCGACCATGACAGCCGCCCCGCTTCAGCGCCCTGCGGCACCCGCCGATCCGGCGGCGGCAATGATTGATCCGAGTGCACCGGCCTTGGCGACCGGCGCCGTCTGGCCTGCAGGTCTGCCTCAGACGGGCGAGGCGGTCACGCAAGCCCGCGCGCCGATCGCATCTCTTACCCCGGCCCCTCTTGCATCGGCAAAGACCACCGCCAGGCTGGCGAAACCCGCTGACGCCGACCTGTCGGCATCTACCGAGGATCCCGTGGCGGCGCGACAGGCCGGGACACCGCTGCACCCAACCGCAGCGGCCGCCATGCAGGGCGGCGCATCGCCAGCCGCCGACACCATCACCGACATGACGAACAGCGCGCTGACCGCCACGCAACCGAGCGGCGAGACCACCCGCATTGCCGCGCCCTCCCCGGCGCCCGACACCGGCGTATCCCGCGATATGAGCGCGCTGGTCGACCGGCTGGTCGAGACGCGGGCAGCGATGCGTTCGGGCGCCCCGGCGCAATGGGTGCAGACATCGATCCAGCACGTCGAATTTGGCCGGGTCGCCTTGCAGATCCGGCAGGACGGCGACAATCTCTCGGTGGCGATGGCCAGCAATGATCCCGGCTTTGCACCCGCCGCACAGGCCGCGCTCAACGGCTCGCAAAGCCTGTTGCAACCGGCCGCAGCCAGCCGGAGCAGCGCCGATACGGATCAGAACTCCGGCCAGAATTCGGGTCAGAACCAGGGCCAGAACAGCCACTCCGGCAGCCAGCCGGGCGGGCAATTCACCGGCCAGTTCAATGGTCAGTCCGGCGGCCAGCACCAGCAGCCCGCCACGCGCCAGCAGGCGCCCTTTGCCAATACAACCACGGCCGCACAGCAGGGTCACACCCCCGGCGACACGGCGGGCAGCGCGCCCCAAAGCCGCGCACCCTCAAGCCGCTCGGGCATTCTGGCCTGATACCCTGTTTGAAACAATTCAGAGACCGACATCATGAGCAAAGACAAGACCGAGACCGGCGATAAACCCGCCAAGGGCAAAAGCCCGATTCTGCTGATCGCGATCACGGCGGTGCTGATGCTGGCGGTGGGCGGGGGCGGCGCCTTTGCCCTGGTCAAGATGGGCATTATCGGCGGCGTCAAGGAAGCGCCGCGCAAGGAGGACAACTCGCCCAAGCTGATCCGCAAGGGCCAGGAGGACCCCTATGCCCCCAAACCCGCCGAGGGCGGCAAGGAAGGCGAAGGCGCGGTCAAGGAAGTCGAAGGCGAAGGCGGCAGCCCCTACAAGACCTCGTATTATACGTTTTCGGATGATTTCACCTCCAATCTCAAAAATTCTTCGTCGCTGGTCCAGATCTCGATCGCCTGTTCGACGCATCGCGACGGCCGCGTTCTTATGTGGTTGAAAAAGCACGAATTGGCGATCCGTTCCGAAATGCTCAAAGTGCTGGCCGATACGCCCGAGGAGGACGTTTCGAGCGTGGAAGGTAAGGAAAAACTGCAAAAGCGGCTTACCGGCTCAATTAACCATGTTTTGACAGAGGAAGAGGGCTTCGGCGGCGTCGATGCCGTCTATTTCAAGAGCTTCCTCGTCCAATAATGCGCCTGAGCGACCGGAGATCCGCATCATGAAACCGCAGCGCGAGTTCATCGCCGAGCGTCCCCTGGCCGAGCATTGCCCCGAGCTGCTCAAGCGCGGCCCCGCGCCCGAAGACCTGCTGCATCTGCTGGAAAAGATGGGTCAGCGTTTTGCCCGCCGCCTGTCGGGCGCCTTTGCCCCGCTGATGGGCGGCGAGGCTCCGTTTGTCAGCTGCACCAGCCCGCGCGAAACCAAGCTGGCCAGCCTGAATTCCTCGATTGCCGCTCTGGCCGCCAACAGCCTGCTGGCGGTGGGCGGGCCGCAGACGCCGATGCTGGTGTCGATCGAGGCCGAACCTGTGCTGCGCATCGTTGATCGCGCCTTTGGCGGCAAGGGCGAGGCCCCGGCCCCCCTGCCCAAGCAATTTCCGCCCGCCGCCGATCTGATGATCGCCCGGCTTGAAGTGCTGCTGGCCGAACATCTGATGGCGGCTGTGGCGGCCACGGCCGGGCGCGGCGGCGATGTCGAAATGCCCGAGATCGCCGCCATGCGCCGCAGCGGCAGCCTGATCGACCTGTCACCTTTCGACGACAATCTGCCGCTGGCCATGCTGTCGCTGGAGGTGGACGATGGCGGGGTTCTGCCCTGGCTGATGACGGTGGCGATGCCCTTTGCCACGCTGGGGCGGATCTTTGGCTATGCCGAAAAGCCCGCGCGCCGCGCCGCGCCCTATTATCGCGGCGATCCGATGGCCGCGCCCTTTGGCGATGTGCCGGTCACGCTCAGCGCTGTGCTGGTGGACATGCGCGTGCCGTTTCCCGCGATTGCCACACTGGCGCCCGGCGTCATCCTGCCGGTTTCGGTCTCGCGCCAGATTCCCCTGCGCGTGGGCGAGAGCACCATCGCCCATGGCACCGTGGGCACGATGGACGACCGCGTAGCCGTAAAAATCGACAAAGCCTTTACCGATGAGAGGAATAACCCATGAATTTCGAGACTTCGCAAGGCTTTGGCGCGCGCGGCTTTGACTTCCTCAAGGATGTCGACGTGCGCCTCTCGGTCGAATTGGGCCGCACCGACATGAAGCTGAAAGATGTGCTGGCGCTGGGCGAGGAAAGCGTGGTGCTGCTAGACCGGCTGACCGATGAACTGCTGGACGTGATGGTCAACGGCAAGGTGATCGCCAAGGGCGAGATCGTGGCGCAGGGCAACCGCTTTGGCCTGCGCATCGTGGAAATGGCCGGGGCCGAGGACAGCCCCGAAATGCCCGCCCCCACCGCGCGCGGTCGCGGCAGGGCTGCGGATCCCGAATAATGCTGTGGTATATCGCCAAGCTGTTGATCCTTCTGCCGCTGATCGGCGGCATGATCTGGGGCAGCCTGAAACTCTCGCAGAAATTCCAGTCGCGCTTTATGGCCGCCGGGCAAGGGCGCCGCATCCGCATCGTGGAAACCGTGATGCTCAGCCCGACCCAGAAGCTGGCGGTGATCGCCTTTCACGGGCGCGAAATTCTGGTGGCCAGCACGCGCCACGGCATGACGCGCCTGTCCGAAGTCGAAGTGATCGACGGCGAGGCGTTTGAGGAAAATTTCCGCGACGGGGCCGATTTCGCCCAGACCTTGCGGAGGATCGACAAGTGAAGCGGATGATCCGCGCCCTTTGGGCGATCCCCATGCTGTTGCACGCGGGCGCGGGCATGGCGCAGGCCGCCCCGCCGGGGTCGGCCATTCCGGGCGCGCTGGACCGGGCGTTCACCTCGATGAACGGCGGGCCGGGGGGCGGCATGACGCTCTCGATGCAGATGCTGCTCATCATGGGCCTGCTCTCGATCCTGCCCACGCTGATCCTGATGATGACCAGCTTTACCCGCGTGCTGGTGGTCTTTTCGATCCTCCGGCAGGCGATGGGGTTGCAGCAATCGCCGCCCAATCAGGTGCTGATCGGGCTGGCGCTGTTCCTCTCGCTCTTCATCATGACGCCCACGCTCGACAAGGTGAACGCCAACGCGATTGCCCCCTATTCGGCGGGGCAGATCAACGCCCAGCAGGCGATTGCGGCATCGGGGGTGGAATTTCACGCCTTCATGATCCGCCAGACCCGCCGCGCAGACCTTCAGATGTTTGCCGATATGGCCAAGGCGCCCAAATTCAACCGGCCCGAGGATGTGCCCTTTTCAATCCTTCTGCCCGCCTATGTCACCTCTGAACTGAAGACCGCGTTCCAGATCGGCTTCATGCTCTATCTGCCCTTTCTGGTGATCGACCTTGTGGTCTCGGCGGTGCTGATGAGCCTTGGCATGATGATGCTCAGCCCGGCGATGATTTCCCTGCCGTTCAAGTTGTTGCTTTTCGTGCTGGTCGATGGCTGGGCGCTGCTGATGGGCAGCCTTGCGGCGTCCTTCAACTGATGGACGAGACATCCCCCCTCCTCGCGCTGGCCGACCGGATGCTGTATGTGGTGGCGCTGTGCGGCGCGCCGGTGCTGCTCACCAGCCTTGCCGTCGGCCTTGTCGTCTCGATCTTTCAGGCGGCCACCTCGGTCAACGAACAGACCTTGACCTTCATCCCCAAGGTGGTCGCCACCGGGCTGGTGCTGGTGCTGTTTGGCGCGGGAATGCTGGGGCTGATCGAGGATTTTGCCCGCGAGATCTTTGCCGCCATCGCCCATCTGGGCGCGATGCCCGGTCAATAGAGGGGGCAATAGGCGATGATCGGCCTCGATTTCGGCTTTGGCCCGCTTCAGGATGAATTCTTCCGCTGGATGTTCCTGATGACGCGGATCGGGGCCGCCTTGGTGGCCGCGCCCTTTTTCGGCATGATGAACATTCCGGTGCAGGTCCGCGTGATTACTGCGGGCGCGATTGCCGTGCTGGTAGCGGCCTGGACCGATACGGCGATGCCGGCCCATATCTTCTCGCTCTCCGGGCTGCTCGCGGTGGCGGGCGAGGTGCTGGTGGGCACGGTGATGGGCTTTGTCCTGCAATTCGCCTTTGCCGCCCCGGCGATTGCCGCCGAACTGATCGGTTCTGGCATGGGCCTGTCGATGGCCTCGACGGTGGACCCGCAGAATGGCGCGCATTCGCCCGCGCTGGGGCAATATTTCACCGTGGTGCTGACGCTGGTGTTCTTTGGCCTTGGGTGCCATCTGCAATGGATCGCGCTGGTGGTCAAAAGCTATGAGGTCTTTGCGCCGGGCCACACATGGATCGGGCCGGACCGGATACAGGCGATCCTCTCCTTCGGCTCGGTGCTGTTTGCCACGGCCGTCGCCATGGCGCTGCCGGTGACGCTGCTGTTGCTGCTGGTGCTGGTGGTGGCGGGGGTCTTGTCGCGCTCGGCCCCGGCGCTCAATCTTTTCTCGCTGGGCCTGCCTGCGGCGATTGCGGCCGGGTTTGCCGCCATGCTGGCCACCAGCCCGGTGCTGATAGACCGGATGATCGAATTGTCCGCCGATGCGATACGCGCGGCCGCGCGCATGATCGGGGCCTGAGGCCATGGCAGAGGAAGGCCCCGGCGAAAAGACCCATGCCCCAACCGCCAAGCGGCTGAAAGAGGCTGCGGAAGGCGGCGATGTCCTGCGCTCGCGCGATCTGGGCGTGGCGGTCACGATGCTGCTGGCCGCCGCCTTTTTGCGCACCGCCGGGCCGTGGATGCTCGATGCGCTGACGCAGGTGATGCGGACCGGCTTTACCTGGGACCGCGCCATCATCGAGGATTTCAACCCCGCGCGCATGGCCGCCACGGCGCTGTGGCTGACCGCGCCGCCGGTGTTGGTGCTGGGCCTGTTGATGGCGGTGATGGCGGTGATAACACAGCTTGGCCCCTCGCCGGGCGGACGTTTCATGATGAGCAATGTCGCGCCCAAATTCAGCCGGTTGAACCCCATGTCGGGTTTCAAGCGCATGTTCGGCGTCAATGGCTGGATCGAGGTGGGCAAGGGCCTGCTCAAGCTGGGCCTGCTGGGCGCGATTGCGTGGTTCTGGGCCGGATCGCGGATTGAACCGATGCTTGAACTGGGCGCGGTGGGGCTGGCGGGGCAGTTGAATTTTGCGTGGGGCGCGCTGACCAGCCTGTTGTTTCAATTGGCGGGCGGGCTGATCCTCATCGCTCTGTTCGATTTTCCGGTGCAATGGATCCGCCGGATGCGGCGCTTGCGCATGAGCCTTGAGGAAATCAAGGAAGAGAACAAGCAGCAGGAAGGCAGCCCAGAGGCCAAGGGCGCGCAAAAGCGCCGCCAGCGCCAGATCGCCATGGGCGCCATCGCCACCGCCATGGCCAAGGCGCAATTCGTCGTCACCAACCCCACCCATTTCGCGATCGCGCTGACCTATGATCCCGAAGTGGCCGCCGCGCCCTATGTGCTGGCCAAGGGGCGGGGCGAAAAAGCGCTGGCGATCCGCGAACTGGCGGCCGAACGCGCGCTGCCCTGTCTGGAATTTCCCGGACTTGCCCGCGCAATCTATTACACCACCCGCGAACAGCAGATGATCCGCGAGGAACTCTATATCGCGGTCGCGGCGGTTTTGTCCTTCGTCTATGCGCTGAAACGCGGTGAAAGCCGTCCCGCGCCCACCATCGATGTGCCCGTTGATCTGCGTTTCGACGGCGATGGGCGCCCCGATCCGGCCAATGATTATGATCCCTTCGCAGCCCCTTAAGTCAGGCTCCCAACGGACGTTCTTTCAACCATGACCACCACCAGCGCCACAACCAGCACCAGCACGGCGTCGACCACCACGACGACCACGGCCAGTAGCTCATCGGCCAGCTCGGTCGGCTCCCAGTTGCTCACCTCGCTGGGCGTGGGGACCGGGGTGGACATGACCGCCATGGCGACCAACATCGCCACCGCGCAATATGCCACCCAGACCGACGCGGTGAACACCCGCCTGTCGAACGTGGCGCTCCAAATTTCTCAGGCGTCGCAGTTGAAGAGCGATCTCCTCACGCTCTCCTCGTCCTTTTCCTCGCTGGTCGACAGCGGCAATCTGTTGCCCGCGCCCACCGTCACCAACGCCTCGGTGGCCAGCGCCACGCTGCCCAGCGGCAGCAGCGGCATCACCGGCACCTATGCGCTCGAAGTCACCGCGCTGGCCCAGCCGCAGGTGCTGGCCACGACCAGCTTCTCCGCGAGTGCCGCGACGATGAAGCCGGGCACGCTGACCTTCAATTTCGGCACGAGCAGCGGCAGCACCTTTACCGCCGACGCCAGCCATGCCCCCGCCACCATCACCATCGCCGATGGCGCCACGCTGGCCCAGGTGGCCAGCGCCGTGAACAGCGCGCGGATCGGCGTGACCGCCTATGTGGCCACCAACGCCAATGGATCGCAATTGGTGTTCAAGGGATCGGAAGGGGCCGCCAACGGCTTTACCATCACCGCCAATGACACCTCGACCGGCACCAGCACCGGGGCCAGCAGCCTGAGCACGCTGGCCTATGATCCGGGCGCGGCATCGGCCACCATCACGCGCCAGCAGTCCGCGGGCGATGCCGCCTACAAGCTGGACGGGATCAGCCGCACCAGCACGACCAACACGATCGACAATGCCGCCCCCGGCCTTTCGCTGAAGCTGACGGGCACCAACAGCGGCAATCCCACCACGATCACCTATTCCGATCCGTCCAGCGGCATCACCTCGACCATGAGCAATCTGGTCAGCGCGCTCAACGCGATCATGACCGAGCTGAACACCGATATGTCGGCCGCGACCGGCAATCTGTATAACGATCAGGGCGCCAAGGCCGTCTCGCGCGCCTTTTCGCAACTGGCGGGCACGACGATCATGAAGAATGCCGCCGACAGCGAGCCCAAGACGCTGGCCGATCTGGGCGTTTCGACCAAGAAGGACGGCTCTTTCGCGCTGGACACGACCAAGCTGGCCAAGGCGCTGTCGGACAATCCGGCTGCGGTGGCCGCGATGTTCACCAAGGGCGTCAACGGCATCTACAGCACGGTCTATAAAGTGACCTCGGCGCTGACGACCAGCACCGACACCGGATCGCTGGCCGGATCGATCACGCGCTATACCGCGCAGCAAACCACGCTGACCACGCAGAAGAGCAAGCTGGGCGATCAGCAGGCAGCCCTGCGCGCAAGGCTGATCACGCAATATGCCGCCGCCAACAGCGCGGTGGCCGCCTCCAATTCCACGCTGACCTATCTGAAGAACCAGATCGCGGCGTGGAACAAGACCGGCAATTAAGAAGGATCGCTCGACATGCTAGCCCGCCGCAATCCTGGCGAAGCCTATCGCCGGGTGGATTTTGACGCCCGAGTTTCCGGAGCCACGCCGGGCGAACTGGTGCGCCTTTGCTATGAACAGCTGATCTCCTCGCTGGGCGGCGCGCTGATCGCGGTGCAGCGCGGCGACAACCAGATGAAGAGCCAGATGCTGACCCGCGCGATCTCCGCGCTCAACGCGCTGCATATGGGCGTGGCGGGCGAGGATGGCATCGCGGGGGCGCTGATCCACTTCTATACCGCCACGCGCCGCGCGGTGCTGGACAGTGTGCTGGATTTCGACGCCGATACTATTGCGCAGGTGCGTCAGGACTTTATCGACATCTCCGAAAGCATGAGTCGGGCCGCGAATTGATGGGAATGACCGGCCGGATCGGCATGAGTTGTATAAAAATACGAGCCGATGAAGAAAAATTTCGCATCATTTTTTCATAATCTGAAACGCGGGATAAACAGAAAAATCGTTAGAATACAGCCGTTCGTCAGAAAATTTGGGATCAGGAACCGCAAGTCCTGAAAACCTCGGATTAGCTCTTACGTTCAAATACTTATCATCCCTTGAATGAAACGGTTTCGGATCGAACGCTACGCCGTAACGGAGCCAGTTAACGTCCAATGCCTAGGCAAGTTTTGCTAGGCATTAACCAAGATCACTTCTGGGGGTGAGGTTACATTGAACAACGGGACCAGCCTTTTTCTCGTCGATGGCGATGTCCGCCGTCGTGCCGCCATTTCTCACTGTCTGGCGGGCAGCACGGTGCATGTCGAACCTTTTGAGGATCCATCCGAACTTATCGCACGCTGGCCCAAAAACGGGCTGCTGCTGGTGCATGACGATGGCCGCTCCATCGGCATGCTGCTGGCCCAAATGGGCCGGTTGGGCCAATGGCTGCCCGTCATCGGCTTTGCCCAGGAGCCCAGCACGAGGCAGGTTGTGGGGGCCGTCCTCGAGGGCGCGATCGACTATGTTTCCTGGCCTTTCACGCGTGAGGAAATCATCGGCGTGGTCGAACAGGCCGAAGCCAAGGCCGAAGTCTTTGGCAGCGCCAAGCTGCGCGAGGCGCTGGCCCGCAGCCGGGTGGATCGCCTGACCAAGCGCGAGCGCGAAGTGCTGGCAGGTGTGGCGGGCGGCCTGTCAAACCGGATGATCGGGGAAAAGCTCTCGATCTCGCCGCGCACGGTGGAAATTCACCGCGCCAATATGCTGACCAAGATGGGCGCCAACCACACGTCAGAGGCGATCCGCATCGCGATCGAGGCGGCTCTGGTCAGCTGATTCGGGGGGATCAGCTAACCTATCAGGTTGATGCTTTTGGCAAAAACAAACGGCGCTCGATACGGGCGCCGTTTTTCATTTCGGGAGCAATGGGGGGCAAAACCTGTCCGGAATGGCGGGATCTGCGCTTTCACCAAGGCGGCAGAAAGGGAATAAATTGCCCAATCCAAGAGCAATACCTCCGAACAAGCCCGAATGTCCCTTCCGATAAACAGCTTGCAGGATCGGCACGCCGAGGCGGCATCCCAAGGACAGCCGCCCGGAACAGATTGGCCCGATCCATTCACCCAAATGCCACGCCCCAAAAATGTGGCCATGCTGTTTATCGGCCCTGCCGCCGGGATGCCCGACCTGGCCGCTTTTCTGCCGCCGCCCTGCCGCCGTTCCAATGCGGCGGGGGGCGGCCTCTTTTTGCCTCAGCCCTGATTACAGGACGCCATCAGGGCCACGCCCAGCTCGTCGAGAGAAAGGACTTTTTCAGCGGCATTGGCGGCCACGGCCGCAGCGGGAGTTTCGCCAACCTTGGCGGTGGCGGGGTCCTCGACAAAGGTGCGCGAACCGGCATCGCGCAGCAGGCGCAGCCCCTTGGCCCCGTCGCCGCCCATGCCGGTCAGGATCGCGCCGACCGCCGGCACGCCTGCGCGCGCCATCGTGCCGAACAGCAGCGTGGCCGAAGGGCGCGCGCCATCGACCGGATCGCGCTGGACCATGCGCAGGCGCGGCGGCGAACCGGGCTCGAACACGACATGCTTTTCCGGATCGGCGGCAATATGGATCATGCCGGGCGTCAGCGTCGCGCCATCCTTGGCCATGCCGATCTTGCACTTCAATTCGCCCGCCATGCGGCAGATGAACGTATCGACCAGCGCCGGTTCGCTCTGCAGCACGATCACCGTGGGCGGGCATTCGGCGGGGAAATCGACCAGCATCTGCGTTAACGCATCAATGCCGCCCATCGATGTGGCCATGGCCAAATAGTGACCGTTCCAGGTGAACTGCACTTCGCTGTGGCGCGCCTCGCGATGACCCGTTTTTTGCGCCTTCACATTGGAATTGGCCGCCGCCAGCACGATCTTGCCCAGCTTGCCAACGGTCTTGGCAAATTGCTCGGGCGTGGCCTTGAGCGGCTTGGGGAAACATTCCACCGCGCCCAGCGCATAGGCCTTGAGCGAGGTTTCGGTCCCGCTCTGTGTCAGCGAGGAGAGCATGACCACCGGCAGCGGGTTGG
Source organism: Novosphingobium sp. SG707 (assembly GCF_012275515.1). Classification (GTDB taxonomy): domain Bacteria; phylum Pseudomonadota; class Alphaproteobacteria; order Sphingomonadales; family Sphingomonadaceae; genus Novosphingobium. The sequence goes on along the minus strand of NZ_JAAZQL010000005.1, from coordinate 190,127 downwards.
TGGCCATGATCTCTTCGAGAAATTCGATGCCGCTCATGCCCGGCATTTCCACATCCAGCGTGACCACATTGGGCTTGAGCTGGGCGATCTGGTCGCGGGCCTCGTCGGCATTGGCGGCGGTGCCGATCACGGTCACATTGCGCTGCTGCTCCAACACATCGGAAAACAGCGCTCGCATGGCGGCAGAATCGTCCACAACCAGCACACGTGCATCGTTCATTGTCGCAGCTTTCCCGTCTTACGTTGATAAACCGGCCGTATTGGCCTGTGCGGACATGTTTAACCGTGATTCACAAAGCAAATATCCGCCCCTGACTAAGTGGTTAGGCCTAATCCCCGCCTAATCACAATTCAGCGCTGCGCCTGTAGCAACTCATGGTGGAACCGCGCAAACCGGGCGAAATTGGCCCCGGCGCGCCGGTTTTGGGCATTAAGAAAGATAAGGCAGCAGCGCGCATGAAACACCGATCCATTGCCAGGAAGACCCGCATCGGCGCCATGACCATCCTGTTTGTCCTGCTGGTGGCGGGGTTGCTGGCCGGGTGGGGCTTTAACGATATAAGGCTGGGCGGGGCGCTGCATCACCGCAATCAACAGGTCAGCGATTTCGTCGCCGACATCCTGCCCCCGCCCGAATATGTGATCGAAGGCTTTCTCGAAGCCAGCCTGCTGCACAACAATCCTGCGCTTCTGGCCGACAAGCGCAGCCGTCTGGGCGATCTGGAAAGGACCTTTCGGCAAAAGAGCAGCGATTGGGCGGCCTCGGACCTCGATGCCGATCTGAAACAGCAACTGGCCGGTCAGGCCCAGCGCAGCGGGGAACAGTTTTGGGCCGTCCTCGATGAGGACTTTCTGCCCGCCCTGTCGCGCGGCGATGCCCCCGGCGCGCAGGCCGCCTATGACCGATTGAGCGCCATTTACACCACCCATCGGGGCCAAATCGAGGCGCTGACGCAGGCCGCGCTGCTGCGGCAGAAGGACATTGCCGCCTCCAGCGCGACGACGATGTGGGCGATCATGGCGGGGCTTGGCCTGCTGGGCATGGTGGTGCTGGGGCTGATTCTGGGGGCTTTGCGCTGGCAGCGCCGCCATGTGCTCGAACCTCTGGCGCAAACCGCACAGGTGATGAGCCGGATGGCCGCAGGCGACCTGGAGGCAGGGCGCAGCACCCGCCACCGCGAGGATGAGATAGGGGCGATGACCGCCGCCATCGAAGTGTTCCGCGCCGCGGCCCTCGCCGCGCGGGAAGCCGCCGCCCGTCAACAGCGCGTGGTCGATTCGCTCTCGCAGGGTTTGCAGCGTCTGGCCGGGGGGCAATTGCATTACCGGATCCACACTCCGCTGGGCGAAGAATACGAGTCGCTGCGTCAGGACTTCAATGGCGCGATGCAGGAGTTGGGCGAAGCCATCGGCGGCGTGATGGCCACGGCCGCCCGGGTCGAGAAAGGCGCCTCGGAAATTCGCGGCGCCTCCGACGATCTGGCCCGCCGCAATGAAACCCACGCCGGCACGCTGGAGGAAATGGCCGCGACCATGGATCAGGTCACCCACACGATCCGCGAATCGGCCAGCCATGCCACCCATGTTCAGGGCTCGATCGCCCAGACCCATCAGGCCGCCGTGGCCGGGGGCGATGTGGTGGCCCGCGCCACGCAGGCGATGACGGGAATCGAGCGTTCATCCCAGGAAATCAACCAGATCATCAATGTGATCGACGGCATCGCCTTTCAGACCAACCTTCTCGCGCTGAACGCGGGCGTTGAGGCGGCGCGCGCAGGTGACGCGGGCAAGGGCTTTGCGGTCGTGGCCAATGAAGTGCGCGCTCTGGCCCAACGCAGCGCGGGCGCGGCCAAGGATATCAAGGCGCTGATCCACGCCTCGACCGATCAGGTGCTGGGCGGGGTGGCGCTGGTGCGCCAAACAGGGGCCGTGCTGGGCAATATCGTCGAGCAGGTCGGGCTCATCAACGCGCAGGTCAGCGACATGACCAGTTCGACCGAGTTGCAGGCCGCGTATCTGAGCGAAATCAACAAGGCGATCGCCCAGATGGACGGCATCACCCAGCAGAACGCGGCCATGTCCGAGCAGGCCAATGCCGCCGCGCGCAGTCTGGCCCAACAGGCGCAGGCGATGAATGCAATGGTGGGCCGGTTTGAAACGGACGATCCGCACATGCGCGGCTGGAATCAGAACCGGCAACAGGGCTGGAGCCGGGAATGGGATCGCGAGGATGACCGCGGCTGGAGTCGTGATCGGGGCCATGATCGAGGCCGCGAATGGGATCGGGCCGAGCCTGTCCCCTTCACCCGCAGCCGCAGGCGCGAATTCGCGCGCGAACAGGGCCAATTTTCTACCGCTGCGTGAAGATTGCCGCCCAATTTCCCCGCGATTCTACAGATGAGCCCGCAAACATGACGTTGCCAACCAGGGCCTATGATTAACCACAAGGGAAAGCGTGTCTTTCGGGCCTCTCATATTACCCGAAACTGACGCGGAGGGAACAGACAATGCTCGACTGGTTTGCAAAGCAGGCTCCGATCCGGACCAAATTCCATAGTTTGACGGCGCTGGTGGCGCTGATGGGCGCGGCGGGTGTCGCGGCCAATGTGATGCAGGACAATGGATCGCTGTCAGCGGGCGCGGCTCTGGCGGTATCAGCCGCCGCAGCCGTGCTGGCCGTCTTGTCCGTGGCGCTTGCCGGCCGGGTGATCGCCACGCCTTATGTCGCCACGGTCGAACGGATGGAAGGTCTGGCGGCCAATGATCTGACCAGCGCCATCCCCCACACGGAGAATGCCGATTGCGTGGGCCGCATCGCGCGGGCGATGGAAGTGTTCCGCGCCCATGCGCAGGAGCGCGAAGCCCAGCACCAGCAGCAGAAGCAACTGGCCGTTCTGTTCGACCATCTGGGCGAAGCGCTCAAAAAGATGGGGCGCAACCAGCTCGACTGCCAGATCCGCGAACCCTTTCCCGCGCCCTATGACGAGGTGCGCAAGGACTTCAACAATGCGGTGGGCGCTCTGGCCGATGCGATCGCGGCGGTGTCCGCCAGCGCGCGCCATGTGCTGAACGGCGCCAACGAGATCCACTCCGCCTCCAACGACCTGTCGAACCGCAACGAGCAGCAGGCCGCCACACTGGAGGAAACCGCCGCCGCGATGAACCAGGTGACCGAGGGTGTGCGCGAGAGCGCCCGCAGCGCGCATGATGTGCAAAAGTCGATCACCGAGGCGCATGAGGAAGCCACCGAGGGCGGCATCGTCGTCAGCCGCGCGGTGGAGGCCATGGCCGCCATCGAACGCAGCGCGCAGGAGATCAACCAGATCATCGGCGTGATCGACGGCATCGCCTTCCAGACCAACCTGCTTGCACTGAACGCGGGCGTCGAGGCGGCGCGCGCAGGCGATGCGGGCAAGGGCTTTGCCGTGGTCGCCAACGAAGTGCGCGCGCTGGCCCAGCGCAGCGCGGATGCCGCCAAGGAAATCAAGGCGCTGATCACCACGTCGAGCGAGCAGGTGGCCGGAGGCGTCACGCTGGTGCGCGAAACCGGCACCTTGCTGGGCAAGATCGTGCACCGCGTGGGCGAGATCACGGGCCTCGTGGGCGAAATTGCCGAAAACGCCAATATTCAGGCCGACGGTCTGGAAATGGTCAACACCGCCGTGGGCGAGATGGACCGCGTGACCCAGCAGAATGCGGCGATGGTCGAACAGGCCACGGCCGCCGCGCGCAGCCTTGCCGATGAAGCGCGCGAATTGAACACTGTCGTCAGCCGGTTCCAGTCGGACGCGCTTGAGGACGGATACGGCCAGCAAAACCGGCAACAGGGCCATGAAGCTGCGGTTCCCTTTGTCCGCCAGAGCGCCCGCAGCGCGCCCCGCCTTGCCGCCGCCCCGCCTCCGTCCCGCACGGCGGGCTTCGGTCAGGGCGCCATGGTCCAGGGCAATCTGGCCATCAAGCCGCAGGCCGAAGTCTCCACCGATGACTGGTCGGAATTCTAACCCTTCGGGCCCAGCCCCCCACCCAAGACGGGAATTTGCATGATGCGCAAGATTGTCCTGCCCGCCCGATGCGACCGGGCCGCCGCCGAGGCATTGCTGCCCGAATTTCAGGCCGCGCTGGGCGCCGGGCCGCTGTCGATCGACGCCAGCGAAACCAGGCAGATCGGTCAGGCCATGCTGCAACTGTTGCTGAGCGCGCGGCGCACCGGCGACGGCGCGACGATCAATCCTTCCTCCGCCCTGCGCGATGCGGCCCGGCTGACGGGTCTGGAAAATGCGCTGTTTGAAGGGACTATGGTATGAGCCCGGAAGAAATTCAGGGAATTTTCTTCCTCGAATGCGAGGAATCGCTGGTTGCCGCCGAACAGGGACTGGCCGCATGCAAGGCGGGAACCCAGGACAGCGACACCGTCAACGCGATTTTCCGTGCGGTCCATTCGATCAAGGGTGGCGCGGGCGCTTTCGGTTTTGAGGCGCTTCAGGCCTTTACCCATACGTTTGAGACGCTGCTCTCGGATGTGCGCGAAAATCTGGTGCCGATCACGCCCACGCTGATCGATCTGCTGCTGCGCGCGCTCGATGTGCTTTCCGACCATGTGACGGCGGCGCGCGATGGCGGCAGCCCGCCCGAGGACGCCTCGCTGATCCGCGAGATGGAAGGCGCGATGGCGAACGCACAGGGGCAACATGACGCGCCCGGCGAGCCCGAACCGACCGCCCCCACCCATGCCGTCACCTTTGACGAGGACGACCTGACCAGCGACCTCGACCTTGACGATCTGCTCAACGATCTGGCGGGCGGCAGTCCGGCAGGCGAGGATCCGTCGGCAGATGGCCCGGCCGGGGACGCCCCTGCGCCGGAAACCGGGTGGAAGGTCCACCTGCGCCCCCATGCGGGCGCGATGCGCAATGGCGGCGAACCGCTGCTGCTGCTGCGCGAATTGTCGGCACTGGGCGCGGTGGCGTGCGAATGCGATACGACCTCGATCCCGGCTCTTGATGATTTCGATCCGCATCAGGGCTATCTGGGCTGGACCTATCTGGTCCCTCAGGATGTCTCCGAGGCCAGCGTGCGCGATATCTTCGATTTCGTGGGCGACGATTGCCCGATCGCCATCGGCCCGGACGCCACGATCCCGCCGATCCAGATCGAGCCGTCCAGCACCCTGCCCGCGCCCGCCCCTTCGGCGCCCAAGGCGGTGGCCCCCGCGCCCGCTCCGGTTGCAGCGCCGGTCCAGCCGCCCGTCGCGGCCAGCCCGGCCCCTGCCCCCGCCGCGCCCGCACCTGCGCCCGAGGCGGCCACAGGCAGCGCCCCGCCCGCCGCCCCCGCGCCCGGCCAGTCGATCCGCATCGATCTGGTCAAGCTGGACAAGCTGATCGACACGGTGGGCGAACTGGTGATCGCGCAGGCCATGCTGGCCCAGCGTCTGCAGAACGAAAATGTCCAGTCGGTCGAGGAACTGACCCTGCTGGAAAGCCTGACGCGCGACATTCAGGAAAGCGCGATGTCGATCCGCGCCCAGCCCATCGGCAGCGTGTTCAGCCGCGTGCCCCGCATCCTGCGCGAATTGTCGGCCAGCACGGGTAAGCATGTGAACTTGCAGGTCTTTGGTGAAACCACCGAACTGGACAAAACCGTCATCGAACGGCTGGGCGAGCCTTTGACTCACCTGATCCGCAATGCGGTGGACCATGGCATCGAAAGCCCGGAAGACCGTCTGGCCAAGGGCAAGAGCGCCGAGGGCACTCTCACGCTTTCGGCCGAGCATCGCTCGGGCCGCATCCTCATCAAGATCGCCGACGATGGCGCGGGCATCAACCGCGCCCGCGTCTTTGCCAAGGCGGTGGAAAAGGGCATCGTCGCCCCCGATGCGGTGATGTCCAAGGAAGAGATCGAGCAATTGATCTTTGCCGCCGGTTTTTCGACCGCGGCCACCATCACCAATGTCTCGGGCCGGGGCGTGGGCATGGATGTGGTGCGCCAGAACGTCAAGGATCTGGGCGGGCGCATTTCCATCGAATCCGAAGAGGACAAGGGCACGACCTTCATCCTCACCCTGCCGCTGACGCTGGCCATTTCCGATGGCATGATCGTCAAGGTGGGCGACCAGACGCTGGTGGTGCCGCTGACCCATGTGGTGGAAAGCCTGCGCCCCGAACCCAAGGATGTGCAGGGCCTTGGCGCCAGCCGCCAGATGCTCAACGTGCGCGGGCGCTTCATTCCGGTCGTCTCGGTGGCCGAGGCGGTGGGCGCCTATGATGCGGTGGACAATCCTTCGCAGGGCGTGCTGATCGTAGTGGACACCGAAAGCGCAGGGCAGGCAGCCCTGCTGGTCGACAATATCTGGGACCAGCGCCAGTTCGTCATCAAGAGCCTGGACACGCATTACCGCAATGTCGACGGCGTGGCGGGCGCGACCATTCTGGGCGACGGGCGCGTGGCGCTGATCCTCAATGTCGACACGCTGGTTCAGGGCGCCGTCTCGGCCGGTTTCGGGCTTGAAGCGGCATGAGCACCGCGCCCGACCTTGCCAGCACCTTTGCCGATGCCATGCCCGGCATCAGCCCCGGCGTCTATGACGAGCGGGACTTCCGGGCCGTGGCGGCGATCGTGTACCGCGAGGCGGGGATCATGCTGCCCTCGGGCAAGGCGATGCTGGTCTATTCGCGCCTTGCGCCCTTGGTGCGCGCCAGCGGGCTTGGCACCTTTGCCGCCTATATCCGCCATGTCGAGGTCGATGCCGGGGAATTGCGCAAGACGATCAATGCGCTGACCACCAACCACACGTTCTTTTACCGCGAGGCGCATCATTTCGAACATTTCGCCCGCGTGGCGCGCCCGCAATTGCTGGCCGATCTGAACCATGGCGAGGCGGTGCGCATGTGGTCGGCGGGATGCTCGAGCGGCGAGGAAGTGTTTTCGCTGACCATGACCATGCTGGGCCATGATCGCCACGAGGGCGCGCAGATCGCTCGGCGCGACATCCGCATTCTGGCCAGCGACATTGCCGACCACGCGCTGAAAAAGGCCAGCGAAGGGCGCTATGGCGTCAGCGATGGCGACGCCCTGCCCGCCGATCTGCGCCAGAACTGGACCGGCACGCTGGGCAAGGAGATGGTGATCGGGCCGGAGGCGCGTTCGCTGGTACAGTTCAAACGGCTGAATTTACAGGGTGAATGGCCGATGCGTCGTCCGTTTCAGGTGATCTTCTGCCGCAATGTGATGATCTATTTCGACCAGCCGACCAAGGACCGGCTGGTCGCCCGGCTTGCCGAGGCGCTCAGCCCCGGCGGGTTCCTCTATATCGGCCATTCCGAGCGCGTGTCGGGCCCTGCCGAGGCCCTGCTCGAACCGGTCGGTCCCACGATTTACCACAGGAGAGGTCGGTGACGATCCGCGTCTTGATCATTGATGATTCGGCCACGATGCGCGCGGTGCTGGCCGCGCGCCTGTCGGGCAATCCGGATATTCAGGTGGTGGGCCTTGCCAACAATGCCGCCGAGGGGCGCCAGCTTATCAAGGAACTGGAGCCCGATGTCGTGACGCTGGACATCGAGATGCCGGGCATGAACGGCCTCGATTTCCTTGACAAGATCATGACGCTGCGGCCCATGCCGGTCATCATCGTCTCGGGCCTGACGGCGGCGGGCAGCGATGCCACGGCGCGCGCGCTCGCGCTGGGGGCGGTCGATTGCTATTGCAAGACCGACTATTCGGGCGCGGCGATGCAGGATGGCGGCAAGCTGGCCGGGATGGTGCGGCAAGCCGCGCAAGTGACCGTGCGCCGCCGCGCCACCGAAGTGCATCACATGGCCGATCCGGTCCGCGCGATCAGCGCCGGCCATGGCCGCACCAACACGCGGGTCATCGCCATCGGCTCCTCCACCGGCGGGGTCGAGGCGCTGCAGGTGCTGCTGCGCAATTTCCCCGAGGATTGCCCGCCCACGCTGATCGTTCAGCATGTCGATGCGCGCTTTGCCCCAGCCATTGCCCGCACGCTCAATCAGGCCTCGCCCGCCACGGTCCAACTGGCCGAGCCGGACATGCCGCTCAAACGCGGCCATATCTATCTGGCGCCGGGCGATGATCGCCATCTGATGGTGGCGGGCGCCAACAGCCTTCATGCCAAACTGCGTCCGGGCGAACTGATTTCGGGCCATCGCCCCAGCGTGGACGCGCTTTTTGCCTCGGTGGCGCAGCGGATCGGGGCCGATGCCATCGGTATCCTGCTGACCGGCATGGGGGCCGATGGAGCCAAGGGCCTGCTGGCGATGAGCCAGGCAGGCGCGCTGACCATCGCGCAGGACGAGGCCAGTTGCACCGTCTTTGGCATGCCGCGCGTCGCCATTTCTCTGGGCGCGGCACAGGTTGTCGCCCCGCTGGGCCGGATTGCCCAACATGCCTTTTCGTAAATCGGGGGAAACCGAATATGCCTTTTGAATCCTCCCCCGCCTCACCCGTCACGCGGATCAACATCCTTCAGGGGCAGGCCCGCGTCTCGGCGGGCCCGCGCGTGGAATTTTCCACCGTGCTGGGCAGTTGCGTGGCCACATGCCTGTTCGATCCCGACATCGAGGTGGGCGGGATGAACCACTTCCTGCTGGCCGAACCGCCGCCCAACACCCACAGCGGCGATTTCGACGAGCATTACGGCGTCTATCTGATGGAACTGCTGATCAACGAGATGCTGGCGCACGGCGCGGCCAAATCGCGGATGCGCGCCCATCTCTATGGCGGCGCCAATCTGAACAGCGGCTTTGCCCGGATCGGCACCAAGAACGCCGAATTCGCCCGTACCTTTCTGGCCAGCGAGCGCATCACCGTGGTGCGCGAAGATCTGGGCGGGATGAACGCGAGGCGCGTCGATTTCCGCCCGGCGCGCGGCCAGGTGCGCTGTCGGACGGTGGAAAACACGCTGGCCCCCGAACCCAAACCCATCATGCGCCCCGCCGTGTCGCGCGGCGATGTCGAACTGTTTTAACGAAAGCGAGCCTGCCCCATGGATAAGACTACCCGCATTCTGACCGTTGACGACAGCGCAAGCATGCGCGCCCTGCTGAACCATGCGCTGACCAGCCAGGGCTTTGACGTTGCGCAGGCCGAGGACGGCGAAGTCGCCCTCGAATGGCTGGCGCTCAACGAGGTTGACGTGGTGATCACCGACATCAACATGCCGCGTCTGGACGGCTTTGGCCTGATCGAAAAGCTGCGTCAGGGCAACCGCCACCGCGACCGTCCGATTCTGGTGCTGACCACCGAATCGAGCGAGGAAAAGAAGGCCCGCGCCCGCGCCGCCGGCGCCACCGGCTGGATCGTCAAGCCGTTTGACCCGGAAAAGCTGGTCGCCGCCGTGCGCCGCGTTTCTCACTGATATTGGCAAAGGAGCGATCCATGCACCGTGAACTCATCACTTTCGAAGTCGGCGGGCAGGTTTTCGGCATCGACATCATGGCCATCCGCGAAATCCGCGCGTGGAGCCCGGCCACCCGTCTGCCCCGTGTGCCGCATTATGTGGCGGGCGTGGTCAATCTGCGCGGGTCTGTGCTGCCGGTGATCGATCTGGCCGCGCGGCTGGGCTGGGAACCGACCGAGCCGACGCCGCGCCATGCGATCATCGTCACGCAACTGGGCGCGCAGGTGTGCGGGCTGATCGTCGATTCGGTCAGCGACATCGTGACGCTCAACAATGACGCGCTGCAGCCTCCGCCCACCACCGCCAATGACAGCATCATCTCCTTCCTCGAAGGGCTGGCCGCGATTGAGGATCGCATGGTGATGGTGCTCAATCTGGCGGCGCTGGCCGATGGCGACGAGTTTGGCGAGGCCGCATGACCGAGGACAACGCCATGCCCGATCCCGCCCGCATCGCCGCCCATCTGACCACTGTGGCCGATGTGCTGGGCGAACTGGCCGCCGAGATCGAGGAGCTGGGCACCACGCTCTGCCTCGATCCGGCGATCATCGCCCATCATGTGGGCACGCTGCAATCGATCGATCTGATCGCGCAGAAACAGCGCTGGCTGGCCACGCTGCTTCATGCCGATTGCCCGCTGTCGGCGGTCGATACGATCGGGGTCGAGGCGCTCAAGGCGCGCTTTGCCGCGCCCCGCGCGCATTGATGAGACGCCGCGCCCCGCGCGCATGGAGCATCAGTTGAGCAGCGTCCCGGCGGGCCGCTGCCAAAGGTTGTCGGCATAGGCATCGCTGCCCTGCGACCAGGCATCACGCTCGCGCGCGGCGGCGGCAACTGCCCCGTTGCCCTGCGTCACATGGGCCAGCGCGGCCAGCAGCGCCGAGGTCAGCGCCATGGCCAGACTGCCGCCTTCGGAGGTCACCTCTTCCTCCATGCCGGGCAGAAAGACCGAGGCGAGCCAGGCCCCTTCGATCGAGCGCGACATCAGGTAGCTGGCCTCTTCGGGCAGCAGCGCCAGCGCCACGCTGTCGAGCGCGCCCTGTTCGATCAGGCATTCGATGCGCGCCATGGGCGGCAGATGCGCAAGAGCCATGGCCAGATCGAATCCGCCGGCCGCGCCGGGGGTCTCGGGCGCCTGCATCATCAGCGCATGGGCCACTCGCAGGCAATCCCCTTCGTCATCCGAGTCGGTCAGCACACAGTCGCGGCACAATTCAGCCAGTCGCAGGCGCCATTCGCCGATGGTCATCGTCAGGGCCTTGGTGGAGGTGTGGGTGCGTTGGGTCATGTCCATCTCTTCCGCCGCACCGTGGAAGGAATCAACGATAACGGATGTAGTAAACGAGCGCGAACTGTTCCGCTTTGAGACTTAACAGGTAGTTATCCGTATATCATCCCTGCAACGCGTCACAAACTGGGACGGAATTAGCTCGATTTCGCACCTTTCTGCGCCATCGGCCGTGCGGCGGCGGTGCCATCGCGAATCATGATTCCATCACTATTTCGCAAGTGCAGCAATGCATTCTGCCGCAACTTTGCGGCGCAGCATGCAATTCCTGTTGATGAAGGGGGGGATTTGTATTAATTGCCAAGACAAGCCCAAAAAGGGTGGCCAACAGAGGATTTGCCCAGACCTTCGCCTTTGGCACGGGTTTTCGAAAATCACTGCCGGTCAGGAACAGTTAACTGTTCGCAGGAGAAGATGCCATGCGTTTCATGCTCGCCGCACTGTCGGCGGCCGGGGATCTCGACGCCTCGGTTACAGCAAGATACCCGGATCGCATCACCAATGCGAAGGCGGGGCGGCAGGCGGGGATTAACCCGGCTGCGGTGGTTTTTGGTCCGCCTGGTCAAGATGCGGTCAGAAACCCGCTTTAAGGAACAGTGCATGAGCGACCGGGAGGAGGCCCCGGCAAAACGGAAACAACAATCATATTGCCCACGCCCACTGCGTCTGGGGTCGTCAGGATCCAGCCGTTGACGGTTTGCCCCCTGCCAGATCGGCGGCTGAAGGCAGTGGGATCACCGGAAGAGCAGACGCGAGGCGAATGCGTCTTCCGTTCCCGGCATACCGGCATGCCGGATGTGCGAAAAAGGAAAGTTGGCCGTCCCCGCCGGTGGGACCCACAGCTTTCCGAACGCAGCCCCTCGGGGCTGCACCCCCCTTCACTTGCGTTCTTACGCAAGTGAACAAGCCGGCAGCGACGCATCGACCCCATCGCTGCCGGCTTGCTTTCTTTGCCCGCTAAACACCCAAAAGGCCGCCAAGGGGATTGCCCCAAGGCGGCCCTTTTGCATGGCCCTTATGGCCCGCTCAGGCGATCAGAACTTCACGCCCAGCTTGGCATAATAATAGCCGCCGTTGATCCCGACCGAGGAGAAGGAGGGATACTGGCTGACATAGGCGGTGGAGGCGACGTTGAACTGCTCCTGACGGCGCGCCGCGTCGATCTTGTCGGGATAGATGCCGAACAGGTTGTTGGCACCGATCGAGAACTTGACGTCGCGGGTAAAGGCAAAGGTGCCTTCCAGATCGGTCACGAACATCGTACCGACATGCTGGTAGTAGTCCTCAGCCTTCTGCGCCGACTGGGCCAGCAGCTTGGCCGGGCCATAGACCGATTCGCGCAGGTTGACGCTGAACTTGCCGCTTTCCCAATAGGTGTTGAAGGTCGCGCGCCACTTGGGCGTGGTGTCGGTCAGAGCAGACTTGGAATATTTGTCGAAAATGCCCTGAAGCGGGTTGATGTTCGAAGGCGCCGCATTGGTCGCCTTGATCGAGGTTTCGTTGTAATTGGCCGACAGCGAGAAATCGACACGCCCGCCCAGCGCGCGGGTGTTATACGTCGCCAGGAAGTCCACGCCGCGCGTCAGCGTGCTCAGACCGTTCACGAAAGAGTTGATGGTGAGCGAGCCGGACTGGCCACCATTGATCGTGTCGATGATCGAGGTGATCGGCACGCCATTGTTATACAGCGCGGTCAACACCGAGGGCGAAACGATCACATTGCTGGGGCAATTGGCCGCCGTCAGGGCCGCAGACAGGTTGGTCGTGGGCGTATAGCCGCCTGGCAGATATCTGCAGTTGTTCGAATAGCCCAGGAAGCCCGAGGACTGCACGATACGGTCGCGCAGATAGATCGAATAGGCATCGACCGTGATCGTCAGCTTGGGCAGCGGGTTGAGCACCAGACCAAGGCTGAGGTTGGTCGACTTTTCCGGTTTCAGGCCCGAAATGCCCAGCGCCTTGGCGCCCGCCGAATTGGGCGCGAAAATGCCCGAGAGCGAGGCCGGACCCACGTTGATGCCCGAATAGAAACCTTCGGCCAGCGTGGGGGCGCGGAAACCGGTCGAAACCGTGCCGCGCACCGCAATCGCCGGGCTGAAGTCATAGCGGCTGGTCAGTTTGAAGACGGTGGTGTCGCCAAAGTCGGAATAATGTTCATGACGCACCGCGCCATCGACCAGCCACTTTTCCAGCGGCTTCAATGAAATGTCGAAATATTGCGAGAGGTTGGTGCGGCTGTTGTTGCTGGCATTGGCGGGCGAATAGCCGAAGAAGGACTGGATGCCCCCGCCCAGCTTGCCGGTGCCGACATAATAGGAGGCCACTTCGCCCGCGCCCAGCGCATAGGTGTCGCGGCGCCATTCGCCGCCCGCGGCCAAGTGGACCGGTTCGGACAGGCCGACTTCCAGCTCATGGGTGGCATCAAGGTTGACGGTCAATTGCGAGGCGGTGAAAGAGCCGTCGAACACATCGCGCGGGGTATAGCCGGCGCGGGTGGTCGTCGAAGAGTCATAGTAGAGCGCGGCATTGGCCGAGTTCACCACGTAGACCTTGTTGATGTCCTTGCCATAGGCGGCCGACAGGTCGATCGTGGATTTGCCGAAAGTGCCCTTGACCCCGCCGGTCCAGGCAAAGTCGGTTTCCTTCAGCGCTTCAAGCGGCGAGAAACCCAGCGGGAAAGGAATGTCGCCCGAGGCAACCGAACCGGCGGGCGGCGCCACCACCGCGCTTTGCCCATAAACCACGTTAGGCAGGCGGTAGTTCTGATAGGTGCTGCCCGTGCGGGTCGAATAGGAACCGAAAGAGTAGATCTCGATATCCTGAATGCCGGTATAGCCCATGTTATAGAACATGTTGGTGAGCGCCATGCGGCCATCGCCAAAGATGCGGTTCACATAGGGATAATTGGCCGCGCCCGTCAGGCCCGGAAAGCGCGAGAGCAGCGTGGCGCCCTGCGTCGTGCCCGAAACCACGCGCGGATCGACATCGCCGCGGAAGCTGTAATCCTTGACCTTATGCTGCACGGTCAGGTTCAGGTACATGTTCTCGACCGGCGCCATGCCGATATTGCCCGCCAGTTCATAGTTGAACCCGTCCCCGGCATAATACTGGCCCACCGAGCCGCTGATATAGCCGCCCTTGTCCTTCTTTTTCAGGATCAGGTTGACCACGCCCGCCACCGCGTCCGTGCCGTACTGGGCCGCCGCGCCATCCTGCAGCACTTCGACATGCTCGACCGCCTCCATGGGGATAAGGCCCATGTCGGGGGCGGCCGCGCCCGTCCACATCGCATTGGTCACCACCACGTTGGCAGTGCCGTGGCGGCGCTTGCCGTTGATCATCACCAGCGTGTGGTTGGGGTTCAGACCGCGCAGCTTCACCGAGGGGTGGAACGCGGTCATGTCATTCCCGAAGGTCTGGATCTGGATGCTGGGCACCGAGAGCGAAAGCGCCTGGTTGATATCCGAGCGGCCCGCGCGCGCCATCAGGTCGGAGCTGAGCACCTGGACCGGGGCCGGGCTGTCGCCGGCCTTCAGGCCCGTGGTGCGCGTGCCGGTCACAATGATGGCAGTGCCCTCTTCGGGCGCGGCGGCGGCGGCAGGTTCGGCGGCAAAGGCCGAGGTCGCACCCAGAACGGTGCTGGAAAGGAGCGTGGCGAGCGCAGCCTTCTTGATGGCCCGTATGTTAATGGCCTGCATGAAAGTCCCCCTGAACAGGCCGCGCATGCTGCGATGCAGCAAAAGTCCCTCACCAAAAGCGCTTTCGCTTTTGATCTGGTACGCGGCGAAAATTTTAAAGCATTCGTGACGAGGGCAGACGACGCAGTTTCCCTCTACGCCGCAGCCCTTCGCAAATGCACAATTTTCCGTCCTAAATGCCCATACGCCGATTTGCGTACCGGCCTGTCAGGCGGCGAAACTGGACTGTTCAACGCGCAAAATCGCGACAATATGGCCACAGTTCTTCTGCCCGAAATGGCGCGTGTTACGTAAAGTGAGGAAGTCTATTATGCTGCGTAAAATGCTGAAAACCGCCGGCTGTGCCGCTCTGCTGCCGATCCTGATGGCGGCCGCTCCGGCCCAGGCGCAGGTGACTCGCATCAAGACCAACCCGTCCGCCTTCATTCTCGACGGCGTGCGCGTGGCGCCCGGCAATGAAATCTACTTCCTCTCGGGCCAGCTCGCCTCGCCCATCGACCCGGCCAAGGCCACCACGATGGAAGATTTCGGCGACACCAAGACCCAGACCGTCAGCGTGCTGAACAAGATCAAAAAGCAGCTCGAATCGCAGGGCTATTCGATCAAGGACGTGGTCAAGATGACGCTGTTCATCGCGGCCGATCCCAAGCTGGGCAAGATCGACTTTGCCGGGGCCAATGCCGGGTTCAAGGAATTCTTCGGCAGCGCGGAAAACCCCGACACCGTGGCCCGCTCGGCGTTTCAGGTGGCCAATCTGGTGGCCCCGCAATTCCTGATCGAGATCGAGGCGATTGCCGCCAAGAAGCCGGCCCCCGCCGCCAAGGCCAAGAAGTAAACCCGGCATAATTGGGAGAGTTAGCACCGGTTTCGGCGCGATGGTCGAACCGGTGCCTGTCGCCGCGTCATTCTTCGCCATTCAGGTGGCGCGGCGACAGTTTTTGATGTTGGCAAATCGCCTCCGCGATTTGCTTGCGGCGCTGGCCCTCTCCCCCGGCCCAGCCACCCAATAGCTTACCCTGATAGGGTAACAGGGCCGAGGGAGAGGACCGGCGCCGGGATCTTACTGCTCGATAATCCTGATCGCGATGGCGGCAGCAGCCGAACGCTTCTCGACGCCCAGCTTCACATAAATCCGCTCCAGATGCTTCTGAACGGTGCGCGGGCTGATATCCAGCACGTCGGAAATATCATTGCTGGCCTTGCCATAACCCACCCACAGCAGCACCTCGGCCTCGCGCTGGGTCAGGTCTAGACTGTCGCGCAATTTGGCGACGTTCTGTTCGTGGCTGATTTCATTGAGGCGGATCAGCACCTCATTCTCGCGGTAATGGGCGATGACCAGCAATTCGAGCGAACTCTCGCCAAATTCACCCTTCACCGCCGACCCCGGCTTGCCCCCGCGCTGCAACAGCCGTTCGACCAGCACCGATACTGCAGGCGGCAGGCCGCCTTCGCGGCTCCAGTCGGGCACCAGCCGCGCAATCGCCTGTTCGGCGCGCGGGGTGCACCACAGCATCCGCCCCTGCGCATCGGTGGCCATCATCAGGCGGCCGGTGGCGTCCAGGCTGGCCACGCTGGCATGCATCGCGCGGCTCTGCGCCATATGCACCCGCACCCGCGCGATCAGCTCCATCAGGTTGACCGGCTTGCGCACATAATCGGTGCCGCCCACCTCGAAGGCCTCGACCACATGCTCGCTCTCGGTCAGGCCGGTCATGAAGATCACCGGCACATTGGCCAGTTCGGGCCGCGCCTTGATCCGCGCGGTGGTTTCAAACCCGTCGATGCCCGGCATCACCGCATCCATCAGGATCAGATCGGGAAGGATATGACCCAGCAGATCAAGCGCAGCCTGCCCCGAGGTTGCCACCAGAACGCTCAATTCCGCGCCTTCCAACGCGGCGGTGAGCATGCGCAGCGAATCCGGTTCGTCATCGACGACCAGCACGGTCTGCGTATGAACAGGCAGCGACATGCAGTTAGCACTCCTCAAGTATGCGCGTCATGCCGCTCAGATCAAAGCGATCCAGGCATGTAAACAGTTTTCCGGCCAATTCGGCAGTTTCGGGCTGGGCCGCCAATTGGCGGATCTCCTGCTCAAGGCCACGCACATAACCTATTCTGAGCAATTCGCGAAGCCTTGCCGTGCGGTCTGCAATCTCGGTTGTGCCGGAATCTGACACCGGCGCTTCATCGCTTGCCGCAAACAGGGGCAGAGTCGCGCGGGGCGGTTCGGATTCGACCCCCCATGCCAGATCCAGCAACCCGCCGATCGTCTCGATCAGCTGATTGAAGGCGACAGGCTTAACCAGGAATTGATCATGCACGGGCTTGCGCGTTTCGGGCCGGTGGAATTCGCCCGCATTGGCCGAAAGCATGAGGATGCGGATATCCTCGCCAAAGCGTTCGCGGACATGCTGGGCCGTGGTCCACCCATCAATGCCGGGCAGCGAAATGTCCAGAATGGCCAGATCGAAGGCGGGCGCGCTCTCGCTCTCCACCAGCGCCACGGCGGTTTCGCCATTGGGCACCGCCTGCACCACAAAGCCCAGCGAGGTGAGCAATTCGGTCAGGAACTTGCGCTGTTCGGCATCGTCATCACAGATCAGCACATGGCGCCGACGCCCAAGATAGCCGCTGACCTCGCGCTTTTTCGCCGGTTGGCTGGTGGTCTGCGCCACCTCGCCCAGCATGATGGTCAGGCGGAAACAGGTGCCCTCATCCGATGTCCCGGCCAATTCGAGCTGGCCGCCCAGAATGCCCATGATCGCCCGCGCAATCGCCAATCCCAGCCCCACGCCGGGGCGCGAATGCAGCGCATCATTGCCGCCGCGGTCAAAGGGTTCAAAGATCGCGCGCTGGTCTTCCTCGCGGATGCCCGGCCCGGTGTCGCGCACCTCAAAGGTCGCCACCTGCCCCGAATAGCGCAGGAACAGCGTGACCGAACCCTGATCGGTATATTTGACGGCATTGAGCAAGAGGTTGAGCAGAACCTGTTTCAGCCGGCTCTGATCCATCCGCACCACAGCGGGCAGGCGCCCCTTGGTCTCGTAATGGAAATCCAGCCCCTTGGCGCTGGCCGCCGGGCGCACCATGCGAATCAATTGCTCGATGAACTGGTCCAGCCGCACCGGCTCGGGCTTGACCCGGATCACCCCCACCTCAACCTGCGAAATGTCGAGCAGCGCTTCGACAAGGCTGGTGATATGTTCCGAACAACGGCGGATGACGGTGGCCGCCTCCTGCGCGCCCGCGCCATCGTTGCGCTCGACCAATTGGGCATAGCCATAGATCGCGTTCAGGGGCGAGCGGATCTCGTGGCTGACATTGGCCAGATAGCGGCTCTTGGCCTCGTTGGCGGTTTCGGCGGCCTGGCGCGCCTTGACATGCTCGTCGATAGTCGATGCCGCATGGCGCCAACGGGCATGGCATGCCTGCCACCGGCGGAACGTGTAAAGCCCCAGCCCCGCCAGCGCGGGCATAACCGCCAGCGTGACGCCGTGCACCAAATCGAGCGGATTTTGCAAAAGATCGAGGCCCGTCACCGCCTCCACGACCAGAGCGCCCATCAATCCCGCGCCCAGCAGGCGCCTTGCCCCCGTTTCGGCATTGTCGAGATGATCCAAAGCGTCAGTCTTGAGGTCGGTCGAGGTCGATGCTTTGGGATAATGGGGCATGATCAAGCGACACCCCCCATTTTCGGATCCATGCGCAGGGCGCAACGACGGGTCCCTGAAATCAGGGTGCCGCCCAAGGGCAGCAAGGCCGCCACGGCCCGCCCGCACTCCATTCGACCCATTTACAACCCTGCCTTGCGCTTATCTTTCTATGTAACCTTATGTTGCATTTTGGAAACTGACTGGCAAGCTCTCATGAGCTTAACGCTACACTGCCGCAGCGGTCAGACGCGCGCCCTTATCCCCCGTCCGGCCATCGCGAAACATCAGCAGAGCCAGCGTCGCCACCAGCCCGAAACCGCCCGCCACGATGAAGGCGGGGGAATAGCTGCCCCATTCCTGACGCACGAGGCCGCCGCCAAAAGCCGCCACCGCCGCGCCCACCTGATGGCCCACCGCCACCCAGCCGAACACTACCGGCGCCTCGCCCTCGCCAAAGCTGCGATTGGCGATGGCGAGCGTTGGCGGCACCGTGGCGATCCAGTCCAGCCCGTAGAAGATGGCGAAGGCCCCCAGCGAAACCGGCCCGAAATCCATGAAAGGCAAGGCAATCAGCGACAGTCCGCGCAAACCGTAATAGACAGCCAGCAGATAGCGCGGATTATGCCGGTCGGTCAGCCAGCCCGAAGCCGTCGTGCCCACCAGATCGAACAGGCCCATCAGCGAGAGCAGGCCCGCCGCCGCCACAGGCGCAATCCCATGATCCCCGCAAAACGCGATCAGATGCGTCCCCACCAGCCCATTGGTGGTCAGCCCGCAGACAAAGAACGTGCCGAACAGCAGCCAGAACGTGCCATTGCCGCGCACCTTCCACAGGATGTGCAGCGCGAAGAGCGGGCTGCCGCTCTGCTTGCGAGCGGGGTTCGCGCCCGGCTCCTCGCCAAAGCGGCCCACGCCCGCAACAGCCGGGCTTTCCGGCACCAGCCAGGCCACCAGCGGCACCAGCGCCAGACAGGCGATACCCACTGTGCGCACCACGCCCACCCACGCCCCGCCCTGCGTCAGCCAGGCGAGGAAAGGCAGGAAGATCAGCGACCCGGTGGCCGTGCTGGCCGCGAAAATGCCCATCACCAACCCCTGATTGCGGGCAAACCAGCGGTTGACCATGGTCGCGCCCAGCACGCTGGCCACCATGCCCGTGCCAAGGCCGGAAACCACGCCCCATGTCGCGGTGAACTGCCAGGCTTGCGTCATATACTGGCTGGCCAGCGCCGAGGCGCCCATCAGCGCAAGACCCGTCATCATCACCCGCCGCACGCCCACGCTCATCATCAGCGCGGCGGCAAAGGGGCCGATCAGCCCATAAAGAAAGATACCCAGCGCGGCGGTGGCCGAAATGCTGGCCCGGTCCCAGCCGAAATGAAGTTGCAGGGGGACGATCATCACGCTGGGCGCGGAACGTACGCCTGCCGAAACCAGCAGGGTCAGAAAGGTGATCGCCGCCACCAGAAAGGCGGGGTGGAACCGACGGCTCATGCCCGCGCCTCCCGGCCTGCGGTCTGGCCAAGCGCAATGATTGCTCCGCTCATCTCCATCAGCCGCGCCCAGCCGTCCTCGCCCAAACGGCCATGGATCCGGGCCTGCAAATCCTCCCAGTCCGGCTCGGCGGCGCGCAGCATGGCCCGGCCCGCATCGGTGATCTGCGCCAGCCGCGCCTTGCCCGGACCATCGGTGATGCTCACCCATCCCGCCTCCTCTATCGCGCGGATGGTGCGATAGAGCGAGGTGCGGTCCATCACCAAAAGCGCGGCCAGTTGATTGAGGACGATGGCCCCCGCCCGCTCGATATTGCGCATCAGCGCGAATTGCGTGGTGGTGATGCCATGGGGCGCCAGCGCCGCGTCATAGAGCCGGTCGAGCGTACGGGTCGCCTTGCGCAGGCTGGTGCAGGCGCAGGGGGCGTTGGCGGGGGAATCATGATGCATCTACATCATATCGCCCGCCCATGTGTTCTTGTCAATCGCGCCTTATTTAACCGTTCCCTGTTTAACAGTCCCCTATTTAACTGTCGTTGCCGCCAGAGGATCAATGCGGATCGCGGCAAGCGCGGCATGGTCCTCGGGCAAGGGCTTTGCCCCCGCCGGATGGCCATTGATCTTCAAAAGATAAGCCACCAGCCGCCCATTATCCTTGGGCTCCAGCGTACCGGGCGCGAATTGCGGCATAGCGCGCCCCAGATAATCGGACAGAGCCGCCACGGATTCCCGCCCCCAATTGGCCATGAACTTGCCCTTCAGCGCGGGCACTTCCCAGGTCCCCTCGGCCTGTTTGCCGTGACACATGGCGCAGCGCTCGGCAAAGACCGCGGCGCCCTCGGCGGCCTGCGCCTCGGTGTAAACGCCATTGGCCGTGCCCGCATTCACCGGCACCGCCGCCAGAGTCAAAGCCCCGGCCAGCACCCATTTCAGCCCGCCCATCACGCAATCCCCTTCATGCCCGCCATGATCGGCTCGACAATCTTCATCACCTCAAGGATCGGCGCCGGATCGGGCAATTCCATACTGTCGCCCACGCCGAACATTTCGCCCAGATCAATAGGGTTGTTCATCACCACGATGCCGTCATTCTTGGCCATCAGCGAGGCGTTTTTATAGCGCAGCGAATAGGATGCATCATGCTGGGGCACCAGCCATCCGGTCTGGCCGCGCACGGGGAACACGGTCTTGTCGCGCCACAGATCGCGCGCGGCATAGCCGGTGGCGTTGATGACCACCTTTTCCTTGAGCTGACCATATTGCGAGGGATCGTTGAAATCGCGCATCACCATCAACCCGCCGCGCTGATAAAACTCGGTCAGCAGATGATGGGCATAGGAGGGGAAGTTGAAATGCATTTCCGATGACCGGCGCGTATAGGCCACCGGAAACGGATTTTCCCCCGCCTCCAGCATCACCGGATCGGGCACCAGATCCTTGATCCGGTCCATATAATGCGCCCATTCCGATTCCTGCAAAGGCAGCCCGCCCGGTTCCCACGCGCCCTTGATCGCGGGGTCGGCATCGTGGTGCTTTTTGACCGGCGGCGCGTCGGACAGGGCGAAGGCATCCTGAAACACCACCGGATCGCCCGGCAGGCCCAGCATCGAGCGGAAGCCCTTCCATGACAGGCGCGTCATCTGCTCCCACAGATCGCCAAAGCCCGCCCCGGCAGGCGCCGACAGGGCCACGCGCGAATCCGGCGTGAACGAGCCATGCGCACGGAAGGATCGCGTCCGCTGGATCACATCGCGTGTATAGATCGTGACCTTCAGCCCCGCCCTTTGCGCCACCACGGCGGTCGTCAGGCCAATGATGCCGCAGCCCACCACCGCGATTTCCGAGGGCAGGACGGACAGAGCCTTGCCCACCGCCACCTCGGCGCTGCCCCAGGACAGCGACCAGCCCGAGCCGCCATGGCCGTAATTGTGCACGACCAGCGTATCGCCGATCATCTGCGTGCCAAGGTTTGGCCCCGCCGCGCGGACCGGGCGGATACAACATTTCATGTCGATCAGTTGATCGGGCGTCACGCGCATCGGCGTGAGGTAAGGCCGCCGGGGCGCAGGACCGGCCGACGCCACCTTGCCCGCGCCGGTGCAGGCCGACAAAGCCCCCAACGCACCCAGCGCCGCGCCCCCGCGCAGCATTTGCCGCCGCGCGTAATGAGCATTTCGGCCCGCTTGCGGATACCAGTTCTGGCTGCTCATCATGATCTCCCCTTGGCCGCGCGAAGCTGCAAGGAGGGCACTCTAATGGGAATGGCGCGAATTGCGTATAGTTTGTTTTATTCCATACTCTTGCCGGTGACAAAGGCGCGCACCAGCGGATGATCGGCATCATCGAGTTCATCGGCGCGCCCGCGCCACACGATCCGCCCATTGTCCAGCATCGCCAGTTCATCTGCAATCGTGCGGGCCGAGGCCATGTCATGCGTGATCGAAACAGCGGTGCAGCCCAGCGAGGTCACACGGTCACGGATCAGTTCATTGATCGCGCCCGCCGTGATCGGATCAAGGCCGGTGGTGGGTTCATCAAAGAACAGCAGGCTGGGCGTGCCGACGATGGCGCGGGCCAGACCCGCGCGCTTCTGCATCCCGCCCGAGAGTTCGGACGGATAGCGGTCGGCCACATCGGGCGCGAGCTTGACCAAGGCCAAAGCCTCAACCGCGCGCTCGCGCGCCTCGCGCCGCCCGATGCCATCGGCGTTGATCAGGCGGAAGGCGACATTTTCCCAGACCGGCAGACTGTCGAACAGCGCCCCGCCCTGAAACAGCATGCCGATGCCGCGAAAACTGGCGCGGCGCTCGGCCTCGCTTTGCCGCGTCACATCCACGCCGTCGAGCAGCACCTGCCCCGCATCGGGCTTCATCAGCCCCAGCGCCAGCTTGATCGTCACCGACTTGCCCTGGCCCGAACGGCCCAGCAAGGCCAGCGAGCGCCCCGGCGCCACCGCCAGATCCAGCCCGTCCAGCACCACCTGCGCGCCGAAACGCTTGGTGATGCCCGTCCATGCGATTTTAGCGTTGGTTGTCATGGGGGTCTGGGTCATTTCAGGGCAAACACCGAGGTCAACAGATAGTCCGAAGCCAGGATCAGCACCGCGGCCGACACCATGGCCGAGGTGGTGGCCCGGCCCACGCCGCGCGCGCCGCCCTTGGCATTGTCGCCATGGAAACAACCCATCAGGCCGATGATGAAACCGAACACCGCCGATTTGATCAGCCCCGATTCCACGTCCCACGCGGTCAAAAAGTCCATCGTGTTGGTGATATAGATGCTGGGCGAGAGGTCGATCAGGTAATTCGACACCTGCATACCGCCCGCCACACCGATGATGTCGGTGATCAGCGTAAGCAGCGGCAGGCTGAGCGTGGCCGCGATCAGGCGCGGCGCGATCAGATAGCGGCGCGGATCGGTGGAGAGCGTGACCATCGCATCGACCTGCTCGGTCGCGCGCATCGCCCCGATTTCCGAGGCCATGGCCGACGCCACCCGCCCGGCCAGCATCAGCGCGGCCAGCACCGGCCCCAGTTCGCGCGTGATGCCCAGCGCGACGATCTGGGGCAGCACGGTTTCGGCGTTGAACCGATCCCCGCCCGAATAGATGTTGAGCGCCAGCGCCGCGCCCGTGAACCACGCCGTCAGCCCCACCACCGGCAGCGAGAGGAAACCCACACTGGCGAATTGGGCGAGGATCTGGCGCGGATACCATGGCGGCGAAAGGGCAGCGCTGATGCCGCGCGCGGCAAACAGCCCCACCCGGCCGATCGCGGCAATCCCCTCCAATGCGGCGCGCCCAAGGGCCGCCACCGGGTTTGTGGAGAACAGCCCCATACCTTACATCTCGGGCAGGTCGGAGGAGGCCTTGGGGGCAGCAGGGGCAGGCGCCTTGGCGGCACCATCGGCCGAGGAAGCAGCCGACGAGCCGCTCTGCGGGCGAATGAATTGCCCGATCAGGCCGAACAGATCGACCGCGCCCTGCGTGTTGTTGATCTCGCCGCCCGGCTTCAGGTCATCCTCGGCCCCGCCCGGCGTCAGCGCGATATGCGCCCCGCCCAGCAGGCCGTCGCTGGTGATCTTGGCCGTCGAATCCGAAGGCAGCTTCACATCCTTGGTCAGCGAAAGGTGCATCACCGCCAGATAGGTCTTGGGGTCGATCGTCACATCGCTGACCGCCCCCACCTTGACCCCCGAAACCGTCACCTTGGCGCCGGGCTGAATGCCGCCCGCCTCGCCAAAGCGCGCGCTTACCTCATAGGTGCCGCTGCTGTGCTTCAATCCGGAAACGCCCAGCGCGTAGGTCAGCATCAAGGCGGCAAAGGCCAGCACGGCAAAGCCCATGATCGTTTCGGCCCAACTTGCCCTCATGCGTCTTTCCTACCCTTTTTCTTGTACTTACTTGTACTTACTTGCCGCTGCGCAGGATCTTGCCCGTGCCGCCATCCTTGATCAACTGGGCGATCAGCACGTCGATCTTGCCGCCATTGTTGTCGATGGTCGAGACGAAATCCTGCTGCTGGGTAATGGCCAGCCAGACGCCCGATACCTGAACGTCTACAACTTTCCACCCTGAACCATCGTTCAGCACGCGCCAGACCAGATTGGTGGGCGCGCTCGACCGGCCCCCGGCAAGCTGCGTCGTGACCAGCACATCGCCCGGCTTGCGCACCAGCGAGCCGAGAACCACGACCTTTTCGCCGTGATAATCGTCGATCCGGCTCATATAGACGCCCTCGGCATAGGTGCGGAAGGCGGCGGCAAAGCGGTTGTATTGGTCGGGCGTCGCGCTGCGGGCATATTTGCCCAACACAAAGCGCGTCACCTTGGGCACATCGACCAGACGGTTGATAAGGACGCGAAACGCCTCCTTCTTGGCCGCATCATTCTTGCTCCGGTCGTTCAGCACGGCCAGCACTTCGCGTGCGCCCTGCTGGACAAAGGCTTCGGCATTGGCATCGCGGGGGGATTGGGCAAGCGCCACAGGCGCGGCGACCGGCAGCGCGGCGGCTACCACACCTGCCACGCCCAGCGCGAAAGACAGCTTCAGATCAGCGCGAAACATCGACAGCTCCATGACCAGCATCGTGGGGGATTACATTGGCCTGCCGGTCGCGGAACCTCTTGGCCGCGACACAGGTTTTGGTCAATGCCCAAGCCCCGCACCAACGCGTGAAGAAAATCCGCCGGACCGGAAAATCCGGCGTTTGTTAACAGACGAGCCGAATCAAAAATCCGACGCTTTTATAAGGTTGGCCGAATCAAAAATCCGGCAATGCCGCAGCCTTACCCGTGGCGTCCTGAACAACGGCTGCACGCTGCTGGCTATAGGCCGCGCGGGTGAAGGCATAGGGATCGGACGCCCCGTAAATGGCCGCCATCGTGCCGTCATTCTTTTCGCGCCAGTTGATCCCGGCCATCGCATAACGCGCCGCGCCGCCCGGTGAGGTAAAGACACCGCCGATGACAAAGCCCACCGGATCCGTAAACGTATCGACCAGCCGCCCAAACCCGTCGCGCAGATTCGACGGCCCAAGGAAGGGCAGCATCACATAGGGCCCCGGCTTGGCGCCATAGCGGCCCAGCGTCTGGCCGAAATCGGCCGGGCGGCGGCGCAATCCGCCCGCCGAGGCAACGTCGATCAGGCCGCCGATGCCGATCGTCGAATTGATCGCGAAACGCACCGTGGTTTTCAGCGCCCGCCCGATCTTGAGCTGGACCACCTGATTGATCGCGGTGCTCGGCTCGTCCAGATTGAGGATGGCATTGTTGATCCCGGCCCGGAAAAACTGTGGCGTCACCGCGCGATAGCCATGGGCGACGGGGGCCAGCATCTTGCTTTCAAAAAACAGGTCAAAGGCGAAAATGTCGCGATTGGGCTTTTGCCAGGGATCGCGCAGCACCAAGGACTCGCTGGCCGGGGCCGCTTCCATGGGCGCGGCGGCATCGGCCGCGGCCGGCGGATTGACCGCAACGGGGGCATTATCGGCGGGCGGCGTGCTCTGGGCGTCGGCCGGGGCTGCGGTCTGGGGCGCGCTGGGGGCGGCTTGGGGCTCGCCCGCGCCGCCATCCAGCGGCAGGGCGGTGATATGGGGCGCATCATTAACCCGCGCCAGCAGCGAACTGCCAAGCTCGGCCGGGGTTGCGACCGGAACAGAGGAAACACTGACCAAGGAAACATTGGCCAGCAGCAGGGCCGATAGGGGCATTACGATCATATCCAAGCTTCCATCATTATGCCCGCCCCGCAGGATCGCCACCCCATGGCGGTCCCGGGTTTGAGCATCACCCGAATCCCCTTCCCTGCGCCAGAGCATTTTTCTGAAGGCAAAGCAATTCCCACCAGAGATCGTCCGCCGCGATAGCTTGCGTCAAACTGCCCCCTTTGCGCGCTTGCGGCCCATGCTAGACATGCCCCGGCGCAGGCGCAGATGGGGAGCAGGGATGCGATTGACAATAGGCATGATGGCTTTGGCGCTGATGACCCCGGCCATGACCGCCCCCGCCTTGGCCGCCCCGCGCAAGGTTGTCATCACCCGCGACACATGGGGCATCGCCCATGTTTCGGGGCAAACCGATGCCGATGCGGTCTATGGCATGGTCTATGCTCAGGCCCAGGATGACTTCAACCGGATCGAGGTCAATTACCTGACCAACCTTGGCCGCATGGCCGAGGCGGAAGGGGAAAAGGCGATCTGGCAGGATCTGCGCCAGCGCCTGTTTATCGACCCGGCGCGGCTCAAGGCCGATTATGCGCGCAGCCCGGCTTGGCTCAAGGCGATCATGGAGGCCTGGGCGGACGGGCTGAACACCTATCTGGCCGATCACCCGGAGGTCAAACCGCGCGTCCTGACGCATTTCGAGCCATGGATGGCCCTCTCCTTCACCGAGGGCAGCATTGGCGGCGATATAGAGGGCATTGCCCTTTCCCAGCTCGAAGGCTTTTACACCCACCACAAGTTGGCCATGACGGGCGAGGAGCGCGGCATCATCTTTCGCGAGCCGCAGGGTTCCAACGGCTTCGCCATCGCGCCGAGCCACAGCCAAAGCGGCCATGCGCTGCTCTACATCAACCCGCACACCACCTTCTATTTCCGCTCCGAACTGCAGATGACCAGCGCGCAGGGTCTCAACGCCTATGGTGCGGTGACATGGGGGCAGCCCTTTATCTATCAGGGCTTTAATCAGCATGCCGGATGGATGCATACCTCCAGCGGCATCGACAATGTGGACGAATATGCCGAAACCATTGTCGAGACGCCGCAGGGTAAAGCATACCGATATGGCGCGCAGACCCGCCCGCTGATCGTCCGCCCTATTACCCTGTCCTATCGCATGGCCGATGGCACGATGGCGCGGCGCACCTTCGAAACCTATGCCACCCATCACGGCCCGATCATCCGCGAGGAGGGCGGCAAATGGATCTCCATCGCATTGATGAACAAGCCCGCGCCCGCGCTGGAGCAGAGCTTTCTGCGCACAAAGGCGCATGATCTGGCCGGTTTCCTGAAAATCGCCGGGCTCAAGGCCAACAGTTCGAACAACACGCTCTTTGCCGATGACAAGGGCCATATCGCCTATCTCCACCCGCAATTCGTGCCGATCCGCGACCAGCGTTTTGATTGGCGCGCGCCGGTCGATGGGGCCGATCCGCGCACCGACTGGATGGGGCTGCACCCGCTGTCCGATCTGCCGCAGGTGATCGATCCGAAGAACGGTTGGGCCTATAACACCAACAATGCGCCATGGAGCGCGGCGGGCGCGGATTCGCCGAAAAAGGGCGCCTATCCCGCCTATATGGACGAGGTGGGCGCCAATCCGCGCGGCCCCCATGCCGAGCGGGTGCTGGCGGCCACGCCGCGCTTTACCCTCGACAGCCTGATTGCGGCGGGCCACGATCCGTGGCTGCCCGCGTTTGACCGGCTGCTGCCGCGCCTGTTCGCGGCGGATGCGGCCGCCCCCTCGCCCGCACGGGCCGAGGCCATCGCGCTGCTCAAAAGCTGGGACCATCGCACCTCCACCGCCTCGACCGCCGAAACGCTGGCCATCGTCTGGGGCGAGAACCTCTGGGCCAAGGGGGCCGAAAGCGCGAAGAAGCGGCGCATGAGCCTGTGGGACTGGATGGACGAACAGGCCACCAATGAGCAGCGCCTTGCCGCGCTGGACGAGGCCATGGCGCATTTGACCAAGGACTTTGGCGACTGGCGCGTGCCATGGGGCGAACTCAACCGCTATCAGCGCCTGACCGGGGCGATCAGCCAGCCTTATGACGATGCGCGGCCCAGCCTGCCGGTGGCCTTTACCTCATCGCAATGGGGCGCGCTGGCCGTGTCGAGCGGGCCGCGCGTGGCGGGCATGAAGCGCTATTACGGCAACCGTGGCAACAGCTTTATCGCCGCCGTCGAATTCGGCCCGCGCGTCACCGCCCGCGCGATCAGCACGGGCGGCGCCAGCGGAGACCCGAAATCCCCCCATTTCACCGATCAGGCGCAGCGCTATCTCTCCGGCGATCTGCGCCCTGTCTGGTTCTATCCCGAGGACATCAAGGCCCATGCCGAAAGCGTGAAAGTGCTGATTCGGCGCTAAACAGCAAGCGTGCCCAATATCCCGCCGTCCGCCGCCCAACTCTGCGCGGTGACATGCGATGCATCATCGGAGAGCAAAAAGGCGGCGACAGCGGCGGCCTCATCGGCGGTGCCGATCCGGCCCTGCGGCACGCGGGCGGCCATGGCGGGGCGCTGGGCCTCGGGCACATCGGCCAGCATCGGCGTTTCGATGAAACCGGGCAGCAGGCAATTGCAGCGCACGCCAAAGGGCGCGGCCTCCATCGCCACGGCGCGGGCAATGCCTTGGGCTGCATGTTTGCTGGCCACATAGGCGACATTGCCCGCCATGCCTCGCACCGAGGCCAGCGACCCGGTAATCAGGATCGCGCCCCGTCGCCGCTCCATCATGCCGGGCAGGACATGAGCAATGGCCCAGAACAGCGAAGTGGTGTTCACCCGCATCACCTCGTCAAACATCGCATCGCCATAGGCCGAAACCGGCGCAAAAGCCCCGCCGGTCCCGGCATTGAGGAACAGAGCGTCAATCGGCCCGCCCTGCGCCTCCAGCGCGTCGAGCGCGCCGATCAGTTGCGCCTTGTCGCCTACGTCCGCCGCAGCCCAGCCCGCGTTCAACTGCGCGCCCAGATCGCGGAGCATCCCCTCGCGCCGTGCGATCAGGCCCAGCTTGCCGCCTCCGGCCGCGATCCTTTCGGCGGTGGCGCGGCCGATGCCGGTGCTGGCCCCGGTGATGACGATATGGCGGCCTGCGAAATTCATCCTCTTCTCTCCCTATTTGGTTAGGGGCGCCACTTTGTATCCATTCCTGACAGAAATCCAGCCCCGGAATAAGCGTTGGTGACTTGCTGTTTTCAATGGGCTAGACTGCATGCAAACAATTGCAAGAGCACTTCAGAGAGGCCCATGACCAACGCTGAACTTTCCCCGCTGTTCTTTCTGGCCATGGCCTGCATTCTGGCCGCCTCGCGCGTGGTGGGCTGGGCCGCCCGGCGCTTTCTGGGCCAGCCGCAGGTGGTGGGCGAAATGATCGCGGGCGTGCTGCTGGGGCCTTCGCTGCTGGGCTGGGTGGCGCCGGGGGTGGAGGCGATGCTGTTTCCGCCGGAACTGAAAAAGATCCTGTATGTCGGCGCGCAACTGGGCGTGGGCCTTTACATGTTTCTGGTCGGCCTGACCTTCAGCCGCGAGGAATTTCGCCTGAACGCCGGGCGTGCAGCGGCGGTTTCGGTTGCGGGCATGGCCGCGCCCTTTGCGGCGGCGGCGGCCATGGCGCCATGGCTGATCGCGCAAAACGGCCTGTTCATGCCCCAGGTGGGCGTGGCACAGGCCAGCCTGTTTCTGGGCGCGGCGATTGCCATCACGGCCTTTCCCATGCTGGCGCGAATCATCCATGAACAGGGGCTGGCGGGCACGCGCATGGGCACGCTCAGCCTGGCCGCAGGCGCGATCGGCGATGCGGGCGCATGGGTGGTGATGGCGCTGGTGCTGGCCAGCCTTGGTGCAGGGCCGGCCGTGGCAGTCAAGGCGGCGGGGGGTGGACTGGCCTTTGCGCTGGTGATGGCGCTGGTCGCGCCGCGCCTGCTGGCGCCGCTGGGCCGCCGGGCCGAGGCACAGGGCATGGACGATGGCCTGCTGACGCTGGTTTTGGGGCTCTTTCTGCTTTGCGCATGGGCGATGGATGCCTGCGGGATGCATGCGGTGTTCGGCGGCTTTCTGCTGGGCACGGCCATGCCGCGCGGCGCTCTGGCCGAGGGGCTGCGCGCGCGCCTTGAACCCTTTGCCACCACCTTCCTCCTGCCGATGTTCTTCACCTTCTCCGGGCTCAACACCCAGCTTCAGGTGCTGGGCAAACTTGATCTGGTGCTGGTCACGCTGGCGATCATGGCCGCCGCCGTCTTGGCCAAGGGCGGCGCGTGCTATCTGGCCGCGCGCCTTTCAGGCGAGGACAATCGCAGCGCGCTGGGCATAGGCGCGCTGATGAATGCGCGCGGATTGATGGAGCTGATCATCATCAACATCGGGCTTCAGGCCGGGATTATCGGGCCGGGCCTGTTTGCGATTCTGGTGCTGATGGCGATTGTCACCACGCTGATGGCCTCGCCCCTGCTGACGCTTTCGCGCCGGTTTGGCTGAGGCCGCAAGCGGCGTTTAGGGTCGGTTGAAAGGATTGCGAGTTTTGTCGCTTTTTTGCCTTGCCATCCCGCCGCTCTATGGCTAAACGCCCGCCTCACCGCTGGAGTGCCGCTTTAGCTCAGCCGGTAGAGCACATCATTCGTAATGATGGGGTCAGGTGTTCGAGTCACCTAAGCGGCACCACTTTTCCAAGCGTTTAGCCCCAAATTCGCCGACACGTTCTACGCGCTTTGCCATGCGCGCGTCGCGGTCCTGTCCCGCATACAGCAAACCCCCGCTCCGCATGGGGAAGCGAGGGCCTGCCTGTGAGAGAAGGTTGTGCTGAAACCGTGGGTTCAGGCCGCGCGGCCGAAGTCGGCGTCATCCTCATCCTCGCCGCCGCTCATCATATCCAGCGCAAAGCCTTTGACTCGCTCTTGCTGGTGCATGACGGAATTGGGCTTGGATTTTCTGGACTTGGCGCGGGGCAGCGGAGCGGCGGCGCGGGCCTGGCGCGCGGGGGCGCTGCGCTGAGCGGGCTGGGGGGTGCTCATGCTGTCCTCGGCGCTGACACGGAAGAAGGAGACGATGTGCTGCAATTCGTCGGCCTGCGAGGCCAGCTCCTCCGAGGTCGAGGAAATTTCGACCGAGGCGCTGGCGTTCTTTTGAGTCACGCGGTCAAGCTGCTGGATCGCTTCATTGATTTGCGACGCGCCAATGTCCTGCTCGCGGCAGGCGGCGCTGATTTCCGACACCAGTTCGGCGGTGCGGCGGATGTCGGGCACCAGTTTGGTCAGCATCTCGCCCGCTTCGGCCGCGGCCTTCACCGTATCGGAAGACACGGCCACGATCTCGGCGGCCGCCACCTGGCTGCGCTCGGCCAGTTTGCGGACCTCGGAGGCAACCACGGCAAAGCCCTTGCCATGTTCGCCCGCGCGGGCCGCCTCTACGGCCGCGTTCAGCGCCAGCAGGTCGGTCTGACGCGCGATTTCCTGCACGATGCCGATCTTGGCCGCGATGGTGCGCATCGCGCCCACCGCCTTGTCCACCGCCGCGCCCGACAATTCGGCATCGCGTGAGGACTGGCGGGCGATCTTTTCGGTCTGGGCGGCATTGTCGGCGTTCTGGCGGATATTGCCCGCCATCTGCTCCATCGAGGCAGAGGCTTCCTCGGTCGAGGCGGCCTGTTCGCTGGCGCCCTCGGACAATTGTTCGGAACTGGCGGCCATCTGGTTGCTGCCGGCGGCCACATGCCCGGCCGCGCCGCCCACGTTAAGGGCAAAGGCGCGCAGATTGTCGATCAAACGGTTGACCGAATTCTTCATCTTCTGATGGTCGCCCTGACATTCGATCTCGACCCGTTCGAGCAGATCGCCCTTGCTGGCCAGATCCAGCACCCGGTTGCCCTCGCCAATGGGCAGCAGGATCGCATCGAGCATACCGTTGATCCCGGCGATCAGCGCGGCAAAATCACCGACAAACCGGCGGTCATCGCCCCGCTCGCTCAATTGCCCCGCCGTGGAGGCATCGATCAGGCGATGAATTTCCGTGGTGATCGCGCGCAGATTGGTGCGCAATGTCTCGATCGTCTCGTTGATAAAGGCCTTCTTGCCGGGGAATTGTTCAAGCGGCGCGTCAAAATCGCCCTCGCTGAACGCCTTCACACAGACCATGGCCTTTTTCTTCACCGCGATATGTCCGGCCACCATATCATTGATGCCCTGCGCCACGGTGGCAAAATCGCCCTTGAACTTTTCCGCGCGCACCTGAACGTCGATATCGCCCTTATCATGCTCGGCCGCCATGTAGTTCATCTCGGTGATCAGCCCGCGCAGATTGGCGCGCAATGTCTCGATCGTCTCGTTGATGAAGGCTTTCTTGCCGGGGAATTGTTCAAGCGGCGCGTCGAAATCGCCCTCGCTGAACGCCTTCACACAGACCATGGCCTTTTTCTTCACCGCGATATGTCCGGCCACCATAGTATTGATGCCGCGCGCCATGTCGGCCAGTTCGCCCCGGAATTTGTCCACGGGCAGGATCGCGTCAATCTCGCCCCGGTCATGCTCGCCCGCCATGGTTGCCACGCCGTGGCCCAGCGCCTGCATCGGTTGCGCCGCGCTGTCGAGCAGCCGGTTGATCGCGCCAAGGATCACCTGCGTATGGCCCTTGCCGACCATGGGATCGGTCCGCGCGCCCAGATCGCCGGCGGCCATGGCTGCTTCGACACGCTCAATCTCGGCCACGATGGATTCGGGCGAAACGCTGGAGAAAATACTAAGCGCCATGAACCAATTCCTCTTTACCGGCTCTTTATCTGAATGATTTTTATATTTTTTCCAAACGCGCCGACCTTTCGCAATTATAAGGAAGGAAAGTCGGACATGCTTCGGATTCCAAGAATTACCCAACAAGTACATGGATCTTCTCGAATAACGGTAAATTGAAACCGGGCCTTATCTAAGCAAATACCCGATAGGCGCTTTAGATCGGGATTCGCCTTAGGGTTTTCCTGCCGCTCGCACAGGAAAAGGGGCGGCCCCAAAGGACCGCCCCTTCCCCCTCATCAACATCCGGTTCAACGGGTCGCGCCGCTGGCCTGTCCCTGCGCGGCATTCTCGATCTGCTGGCCGTTCATGGTCGAAATCAGGCTCTTGCCATTGCCGCTGGCGGCAAAATTGCCGGCGGGCAGCGTGATATCGCTGTTGCGGGCGCGCATCACCACGCTCTGCACCCGGCCGTTGCTGTCGGCCACCACCTGACGCACCTTGCCCAGACGCGAGCCATCGGGGGCGGTGATCGCCATGCCGGGCTTGACGGCTGCGCTGCCCGCAACCTGCGAGGCCGCGCTGCCCGCCAGCGCCAGATTGCTGCTGCCCAGCGAACCGGCGGCGGAAAGCGAGTTCTGCGCGCTGCCCTGCGCGGCGGCGCTCAGGCCATTGGCGCGCCCGGCAACGTTAGAGGCGACATCATTGGCGCGCCCGGCGACATTGGAAGCGGTATTGGAAGCAGCCTCCTTGCCGCGCGAGGCTGCATTGGTCGCCGCCATATTGGCGCGCGATACGGCGCCCGAGGCCGCCGAACGCGCATCGCCCACCGCCCCATTGGCCCGCGAGGCCGCCGCGCGAGCGCCATTGGCCACCTGATCCGTGCCGATCAACTGCGCATTCGCGCTGCCGCTGCCCGTGGCCGAACCGCTGGCCGAAAGCGCGCCATCGACAGTACGCGTCCCGGTAACCGGGGCGGTCGTCGTGGTGGTCTGGGTCAGATTGGCCGCGCCATTGCCGGTCACGCTGCGATTGGCGTCCACCTTGCCATTGTGGGTGTTGACATGCTGGCTGCCGGTGGTGTTGCCGCTGGCCGTGGCGGTGCTGCGGGTGGTGGAGCGCGTGGCGGTTTCCACCTGCGAAGTGGCCGAACCGATGGTGCCCATCGATCCGAAACCGCCCATCGAACCTGCGCCACCGATCGCGCCGCCCAGACCGCCGCCAATGGCGCCCCCAAGGCCGCCGCCGCCGCCCAGCAACTGGGCATGGGCAGGCACCGCGGCGAGGCTGAGAACCAGAGCGGCGAAAGTAAGGCTGGAAATGCGGGTCATGTCGTGTCTCCTTCATGATAATGTTGGGAACCACGTCCTGGGGTTCTGATGAGGAAACGAGTGCCGAAGCGGATTTCTTCCAAAGAAAATTCGGAAATTTTTAAAAAGAAATCCCCGCAGAAAGGGATGAACCTCTCTGCGGGGACCTGCCGCCTGCCGTTGGTAGCCGATAATCAGGCGGCATAGGGGGTAAGGATGATTTCCACGCGGCGGTTGGCGGCGCGCCCGCTGATGGTGGCGTTCGAGGCGATCGGCTCGGTCTTGCCGAAACCCTGCACATGCATCCGCGCGCCATTGACGCTGCGGTCGGCCAGATAATCGGCCACCGCATCGGCGCGCCGTTCCGACAGGCGCTGGTTATAGGCATAGGAGCCGATGGCATCGGTATGGCCGTTCACATCGACATAGGTGGCCGGATATTTGCCCAGCGTGCGCGACACCGCATCGAGCACGCCGTAAAAGCGCGGCTGGATGTCGTGCTTGTCAAAGGCGAAGGTCACATCAGAGGGCATTTCCAGCACGATCTGATTGTTGCGCTTGATCACCTCGACCCCGGTGCCGCGCAGGTCATTTTGCAGCACGACATACTGGCGGTCGATATAGGCGGGCGCCTCGGCATAGGTGATGGGCACGATGCCCGCATTGACGATGGCCACGCGGCGCACCGCGACATCGGGAATGGCCGGAACAATGGCGGGAACGGCAACCACCGAGCTGACACGGCTGACCACCGGCACCGCGACCGCAGGGCGGGCCACAATCGGCGCGCGCACCGCAGGAGCCTCGACATCCTGAGCCAGCGATCCGGCAACGCCCAGCGAGCCCGTGGCCCCGCCCAGCGCCCCGCCGACACCCAGCCCGCCGCCGATCGCGCCGCCCAGCAACTGGGCGTGAACCGGGGCGGCCAGAGCCAGCGTCATCGCAATGGATGCGGCGATGTTGAAAGTCTTCCTCATGATCTGTCTCCTTCATCTGTGCCAGCCCTTGGAAAGAGAGCGTTGCGACTGGCTATGATGAGGAAACGATGGGGCTTGCGGTTTTCTTCCCTGCGCGACGCGGATTTTTTCAAATGCCCTTGCGACAGGCATTGCACAGAATGCCCCGCCCGGTGCGCGCGCCCGCGCCCACCGCCTCGCGGTCCAGCGCGGCCAGAGCGCCCGACGGATAGGCCGCCAGACGCGCGGCCACCAGCGGCGCGGCAAAGGAAGTGCCCCGCAAAGTCACCCGCCCGGCAAGGCCGACGGCAGTCATATCCGCGCCCGGCGCGGCATAATCGAGATGGCTGGCCCGCCCGGCCTCGAACAATACGCGCCCCTTGCCGTCCACCCCGGTCACGGCCACGACATCGCGATAAGAGGCCGGATAGGACAAAGGCGAGGCCGCACCATCATTGCCGACGGCGGCCACGACAAACATGCCCCTCGCCTGCGCCGCCGCCACGGCGCGCTCCAGCAGGGGATTGGCCGGGCCCACAAGGCTGATCGAGACGACCGGAACGCGCTGCGCCGCCATCCAGCCCAGCGCCTTGGCGATGGCCAGCGCATTGCCGCCCGCAGGATCGGCGCCATAGACATCGGCGGCAAAGACATGCGCCACCCCCGCCCCGCCCAGCAGCGAGACGATGGATTGAGCATGTTGATTGGGGCGCGGGGCGCCGGTGGCAAAACCGGCCTGCGCCGAAAGGCGGGCATCAGGCCGCACGCCCCCGTCGATCAGGCCCACCGTGCCACCCCGTGGCGAGGGCATGGCGGAGGAGCCAGTCGTAGGCCCTGTCTGGCCGCCGGGGAAATGGATCTGATCGGCCGTCACCGTCTTGGCGGGCAGCAGCTTTTGCAAAGCGCGCGTGGCATCGGGCAAGGACAGACCGGCGGGGGTTTCCAGCCGGGCAAAGCCCACGCCCAGCCCTTCCAGATCGCCCCGCTCCATCACGCGATAACCCGATTTTTCCGCAAGCATCAGCGCGGCCGGATCGGGATCGAGCAGCAGCAGTTCATGCGCGCGAGCGGGCGAACCATTGGCGTCCATCGCCACCGTATTGCGATTGCGGCGCACGAAATCATCCAGCCGCTGCAACCGCAGATCGGCCAGCGCGCGCAGATCCCCCAACGGGCGCGCCACCACCGAGGCGGCCTCGTCCCCCGCAGCATCCAGCGCTCCGCGCAGCCGGTCCACCGCCCCGCCCAAGGTCTGCCCAACAGCAGGCAGACCAAGTTGGGCAAGCGCAGGCCCCGCCGCCCCCGCCAGCAGCGCGGCGACAATCCCCAGCCTGATCAACCGCTGTCGCACTCTCTTGCCCTTTGTTCAAAAAAATCGCACCAACGCGGAAGAAACGAGCGTGGTCGTCCGTTTCATCCATGACAAGGTGCAAATCATTGCCAACGGCTCAATTCAGCGAAGGACTGGTCAGGCTTTTGCCGCAGATGCGGCGGTTTGCCCGCGGTCTGACGCGGGACGGGGCCGATGGCGACGATCTGTGCCAGATGACAATCGAACGCGCGCTCAAATCCTCGCATCTGTGGACTGAGGGGACGCGCCTTGATTCATGGGTGTATCGGATCATGCGCAACATATGGATCGACGAGGCCCGCGCCCGGAACCGCGCCAGCCAGACCTTCGCCCCCGAAGAGGATGGCGAACATGTGGGCATGGCGGGCGATGTGGGGATCGAGGCCCATGTCGAACTGGGCAATGTGGACCGCGCGATGGCGCAATTGCCCGATGAGCAGCGCGAGGCGGTGATGCTCGTGCTGGTCGAGGGCTTTGCCTATAAGGAGGCGGCCGAGATCATTGGATGTCCGATGGGAACGCTGACCTCGCGTCTGGCGCGGGGGCGCGAGGCGCTGATGCGCGCGTTGGGAGAAGAATTATGAGCATCAGCCGCGAAGAAATCATGGCCTATGTCGATGGCGAAATGGACGAGGCCGCCCGCGCCAAGGTGACGCTGGCCGCGCTGAGCGACCTTGACCTTGCCGAGGCGATTGCGCGCGAGTGTGGGCTGCGCGAGCGGCTGCAGGGCCATTTTGCGGGCGTGGCGCAGGAGCCTGTGCCCCCGGCGTGGGAGGCGATGATCCGCAAGGCACAGTCGGCCGAAGCCCCCGCCGAAGCCCCGCCCGCCCCCGTCATCGACCTGGCGCAGGTGCGCCGCAGAAAGGCCGAGGAGGCCAAGGCGGCACAGCCCCGCGTTCCCCTGTCGCAGCGCAAATGGTTTGGCGGAGCGATTGCCGCCGCGCTGGTCATGGGCCTGTTCCTGGGCGGCCAGATGATGCGCAGCGAAGGGCCGATCACGGCCAAGGGCGGCGCGCTGCTGGCCTCGGGCGATCTGGCCCATGCGCTGGACCGGCAACTGGCCGCCAATGAAGGATCGACGCGGATGATCGCCACGTTCCGGCGGGGCGACGGGGCGGTGTGCCGCGCCTTTTCCGGCGCTTCGGCCTCGGGCATCGCCTGCCATGGCGGCGATGGCTGGCGGCTGGAGCATGTGATGCCGGGATCGGACGCCTCGGGCGCGCAATATCGTCAGGCCGGGTCGGCCGATGCCGCCGTCATGGCCATCGCACAGGATATGGCCGTGGGCGAACCGATGGATGCGGCGCAGGAAAAAGCGGCCAGAGACAAGGGTTGGCGCTAAAATTTCCATCGTTAGTATTTGTCTATTTGAACCCTGTGAAAAAACAGGTTGAAATCGTGTGTCTTTGCGCTCTAGTCTCCCTATGACAACGGTAACATAAGGAGCGCCGAAAGCGGGGGCAATTATCGCTTTTGCGGCGCAGGCAGAGGATAGTCGTGACCACCATCAAGGATGTGGCCGAGCGCGCGGGCGTTTCGATCAAGACCGTTTCGCGCGTGCTGAACGAAGAGCCGCATGTGCGTGCGCAGGTGAAGGAACGCGTGCATGCCGCCGCGCGCGAGCTGGATTACAAGCCCAATCGCGCGGCCAGCCGCCTTGCGGGCGGACGCTCCTTCCTGATCGCGCATCTCTATGACAATCCCAACCCCAGCTATATTTCCGCGCTGCATATCGGTGCGGCGCGGCGGTGCCGGGAATTGGGCTATCATCTGGTGGTCGAGCCGGTGAACAGTCAGGACGAGGATCTGCTGGGTCTGGTCCGGCGCCTGTTCGCCACGATTGCCCCCGATGGTATTTTGCTCAGCCCACCTTTGTCGGAAAACACCGATTTTGTCGAAAGCGTGCGCAAGCTGGGCGGGCGGATCGCGCTGATTTCGGCGACGCACGGCGATGAGTTGCGGCATATCTCCACCGATGAACGCGGGGCCAGCAAGGCGATCATGGCGCATCTGCTGGGTCTGGGCCACCGCCGCATCGGTTTCGTGCGCGGCCACCCCCAGCATTTCGGCGCCACCTTGCGCTATGACGGCTATTGCCAGTCGCTGGTCGAGGCCGGGCTGGAGCTTGAACCGGCGCTGGTGGCGCAGGGCTATTTCGACCTGCAATCGGGGCTGGAGGCGACCCGCAGCCTGCTTGCCCTTCCCGAGCGGCCCACGGCGATCTTTGCCTCGAATGACGAAATGGCGGTGGGCGCGCTGATGGCCGCGCGCGAATTCGGGCTGTCCGTGCCCGAGGATCTCTCCATCATCGGCTTTGACGATACGCCGATGAGTCGCCTGATCTCGCCCGCACTGACCACCGTGCGCCAGCCGCTGGAGGCAATGGGCGCGGCGGGGGTGGAATCCATCGTCTCGCCCGACAAGGCTCCGCGCGACTATCTGGATTTCGAGATCATCCTGCGCGATTCCTGCGCGTCGCCGAGGGGGTAAAAGGAAGTTTGCCTCCGGCGGGCAAAGGGCGGGGGCCCTTTTGCAATCCCGTTACTGGGGTGGGTATTTTTATGGTGATGGATAGCCGCTGCGCGGCGGGGGTGGCCTGACAGGCACCCTTGCGTTTGTCCGCGCGCGGCGTCATCGTCGGGCGGGTTTCGCCATGAAAGGATGCGGGAATGAAGGCAGGATTGGCAGTGCTGATGGCCGGATTGCTGATCGCCGCGCCCGCATTGGCGCGGCCCATCGCAGGCGGCTGGACGGCACGATGAAGCTGAGCGGAAAAAAGCGCCTTTGAACTCTCTGGCCCCCATCCTTGGCGCGATCATGGCCGAGCGATCCGCCAGCGCGCAAGCCCTGCTGGCGCAGATCGTCGCGCGCTGGAGCGAATCGCTGCGCATAGCGGGCGTAATCGAGGAGCCACCGGCCAGCGGCGAGGATTGCTCGCCCGGCACACTGGTCAGCATCCACGATGGCGCGCGTTTCCCGCTGGGTCAGGATCTGGGCTGCGAGGCGCAGGGCTGCACGCTCGATTCAGGCGCGCTGGTTTCGGCGGCGGCATGGGTGGAGGCGCGCCTGTCCCAACCCTGCGACCTGCTTATCCTGAGCAAGTTCGGCAAGATGGAGGCCGAGGCGGGCAGCGGTCTGCTCTCCTGCCTGTTGGCGGCGCTGGATCAGGGGGTGCCGGTGCTGCTGACGATCTCGCCCCGTTTTGTCGGGGCATGGGCCGAATTTGCCGGACCCTATGCCCAGACCCTGCCGCCCGACCTTGCCGCGGTCGAAGGCTGGCTGGAACAGATCACAGCGCCCGCATCGCTGCCGCCGCAATAGAAAAGCTGCGCCGCCGCGCTTCCTGATCGAACATCTGGCCCGCAACGATGATCTCGTCCGCCCCGGTCCGCGCGATCAGGCGACGCAGCATCGCCTCGAC
Organism: Novosphingobium sp. SG707; assembly: GCF_012275515.1. GTDB lineage: Bacteria > Pseudomonadota > Alphaproteobacteria > Sphingomonadales > Sphingomonadaceae > Novosphingobium. The sequence goes on along the minus strand of NZ_JAAZQL010000005.1, from coordinate 150,599 downwards.
ATCGCCCTGCGTACCAATGGCGGTGCAGGCCATCACCTGATCCAGCATGGCGCGATGAGGCGCGGGCAGGTTCTCGTAATAATTTTCCACCGGCGGCTTTACCCGTCCCCCGCCCTGCCCGGTGCGCAGCGCGACAAAGCCCTGCTGCATCGTCGAGGCCAGAAACCGGGCCTCTTCCGCCGTGTCGGCCGCAAACACATTGCAGGCCACCATCACATGCGGCCGGTCCAGCACCGCCGAGGGGCGGAACAAGCGGCGATAGACATCCACCGCTTCATCCAGCATGGCGGGCGCGAAATGCGAGGCAAAGCCATAGGGCAGGCCCATCGCGGCGGCCAGTTGCGCGCCATAGGTGCTGGACCCCAGCACCCACATCTCCGGCCTCGCCCCCGCGCCCGGCACGGCGGGAAAGCCCGCCCGCGCGTCACCTGCGAAATAGGCCTGCAATTCCATCACCTGCTGCGGGAAGGCATCGGGATCGCCATGGCGCAGCGCCATCGCCACCCGCCCGTCCGACCCTGGCGCGCGGCCAAGCGCCAGATCGATCCGTCCCGGATAGAGCGCGTCAAGCGTGCCGAATTGCTCGGCAATCTGCAAAGGCGCATGGTTGGGCAGCATGATCCCGCCCGACCCGATGCGGATGCGCGACGTATGCCCGCCCACATGCGCCAGCACCACCGAAGTGGCCGCCCCGCCGATGCCGGGCATACCGTGATGCTCGGCCACCCAGTATCGCGCAAATCCCTCGCCCTCGGCATGGGCGGCAAGGGCGGCGGCATGGGCATAGGCCTCATGCAGCGTGCCGCCTTCGAGCACGGGGACAAGATCGAGGACGGACAGGGGGATGGACTGGCTCATGCGCCCCTATCTGGGCATGGGGCTGGCGCGCTGCAAGGAGCGCGTTGATATGGAGCGCGATTTTAGGCGCAGGCCGGACAGGTTTCCCCGGCGATATAGAGCGGCGAGGCCTGCTCTGCCTCGCCCACCGGCGCGCCGCAGGCCGCGCAGGACACATGGCTGCCCAGCGCAAGGCCATGGCCCAGCGTCACGCGCTCATCAAAGACGAAGCATTCGCCCTCCCACAGGCTTTGCTGCGCAGGCACCTTTTCGAGGTAATTGAGGATGCCGCCCTTGAGGTGATAGACCTGCTCAACGCCCTCGGATTTCAGGAAAGCGGTGGATTTTTCGCAACGGATGCCCCCGGTGCAGAACATCGCGACCTTGGGCTGCTTGCCCTCTCCCAGCAGTTGGTCCCTTTGGCTACGGAACCAATCGGGAAATTCGCGGAAAGAGCGCGTGTTGGGGTCGATGGCGCGCTGAAAGGTCCCGGCCACCACCTCGTAATGGTTGCGCGTGTCGATCACGATGGTTTCCGGGTCGGCAATCAGCGCGTTCCAGTCCTGCGGCTCGACATAGGTGCCGACAATCGAGAGCGGATCGACGCCGGGCACGCCCATGGTGACGATCTCGCGCTTCATGCGCACCTTCATCCGGCCAAAGGGCATGGCGGCGGCGTGCGAATATTTGACCTCCAGCCCGGCGCAGCCCGGCAGCGCGCGGATATGCTCGATCACGGCGGCGATCCCCTGCGCGCTGCCCGCGATGGTGCCATTGATCCCCTCGCCCGCCAGCAGCAGCGTGCCCTTGATCGCCTGCTCCTCGCAAAGCGCCAGCAAAGGCTCGCGCAGGGACGCAGGTTCGGCAAAGGGGGTGAAGTGATAAAGCGCGGCAACGGTGATCATGGCGCGGCCCCATAGCGCCAAATGGCGCAAGACGCAAAGCTGGGCTGGCCCTCGCGCGCCTTGCCTGCTAGGCGGCGCGGATGCTGAACATTTCCGATGTCACCGTGCGCCTCGGCGGCCGCACCATTATTGATCGCGCCAGCGCTGCCCTGCCCACGGGCGCGCGGGTGGGTCTTGTCGGGCGCAATGGCGCGGGCAAATCAACGCTGGTCAAAGCCATCATCGGCGAGCTGGAACCCGACGACGGCAGCATCGACATGCCGCGCCGCTCGCGTCTGGGCTATATCGCGCAGGAAGCGCCGACCGGCACCGCCACGCCGTTTGAAACCGTGCTGGCCGCCGATACCGAGCGCGCCGCGCTGCTGGAGGAAGCCGAAACATCGGCCGATCCGCACCGTTTGGGCGATGTGCATGACCGACTGATCGCGATTGACGCATATACCGGGCCTGCCCGCGCGGCGCGCATCCTGCTGGGCCTTGGCTTTACCGAGGAGATGCAGGCGCAGCCGCTCGATTCCTATTCGGGCGGCTGGAAAATGCGCGTGGCGCTGGCCGCGCTGCTGTTTTCGCAGCCCGATGTGCTGCTGCTCGACGAACCCTCGAACCACCTCGATCTGGAAGCCACGCTCTGGCTGGAAAACTTCCTGCGCGCCTATCCCGGCACGCTGCTGATCATCAGCCATGAGCGCGATCTGCTCAACAATGTGGTCGATACAATCCTGCATCTTCAGGGCGGCAAGCTGACGCTTTACGCGGGCGGATATGATTCGTTCGAACGCCAGCGCGCCGAACGCGCAGCGCAAGCCGCCGCCGCCAAGGCCGCGCAGGATGCCCAGCGCGCCAAGCTGGAAGATTACGTCCGCCGCAATTCGGCCCGCGCCAGCACCGCCAAGCAGGCCCAGTCGCGCGCCAAGATGCTGGCCAAGATGCAGCCGGTTCTGGGGATGATCGAGGATCCCTCGCTCTCGTTCAACTTCCCCGATCCGGCCGAATTGCGCCCGCCGCTGATCACGCTGGACCACGCGGCGGTGGGCTATGGCGACACGCCGATCCTGCGGCGGCTCAACCTGCGTATCGACCCGGATGACCGCATCGCCCTGCTGGGCCGCAACGGCAACGGCAAGACCACGCTGGCGCGCCTGCTGGCCGGACAGCTCCCCGCGATGGAGGGCGAGATGGTCACGGCGGGCAAGCTCAACATCGGCTATTTCACCCAGTATCAGGTAGAAGAACTGGCAGGCGGCGACACGCCGCTGGTGCATATGGCCCGCGCGATGCAGGGCAAGCCCGAAAGCGCGGTGCGCGCCCAGCTTGGCCGTTTCGGCTTTTCCGGCCCCAAGGCAACCACCTCCGTCAGCCAGCTTTCAGGCGGCGAGCGCGCGCGTCTGGCCCTCGCGCTGGTGACGCGCGATGCGCCGCATCTGCTCATCCTCGACGAACCGACCAACCACCTTGACGTCGATGCGCGCGAAGCCCTGGTGCAGGCGTTGAATGATTACCAGGGCGCGGTGATCCTCATCAGCCACGACCGCCACATGGTCGAAATGACCGCCGACCGCCTCGTGCTGGTCGATGGCGGGGCCGCCGAGCCCTATGATGGCAGCATCGAGGATTACATCGACTTCATCCTCGGCCGGAACCAGCCCAAGGCGGCGCCCGCGGAGGGCAGCGGAAAACCCGCGCCCTCCGCCGCTGTCAAAGCCAACAACCTTGCCTGGGCCGAGGTGAAGGAATTGCAGAAAAAGGTCGCCAAGGCCGAAAAGGACATGGCCAAATTGCAGGCCCGGATCGCTGAAGTGGATGTGGCCCTGTCCGACCCCGCCAAGGCGCCGCCTGCGCTCAAGGGCATGAACATCGGCAAGCTGGGCCAAATGCGCGAAACGCTGGAGGCCGAAACCGCCGCAGCCGAGGCCCATTGGATGACGTTGGTGGAAAAGCTGGAGGGATAAGAGATTTTTTGGGGGCTTTGAAAGATGCCTCCGGCGGGCAAAGGGCGAAAGCCCTTTGCAATCCCAAATTTTAAATCTCTAATTTTCGATAAATCAACTCCCAAACAAAAAATAATACTCTCGACTTTATAGATAAGATAGAAGAGAGTGTGAAAAGAGTGAGAGATGACTGATAGCCCTTGTGGAGGGGGCATCATGGATTGGACGCCTCCATCTCTCACTCTTTTCTCCGATAGCATTGGATTTCCACCGAACTGAGGTCTTTTGCCTTAGTTTCCTTTGCATACGCAAGGGCGTTCACTGCAAAAATTTTGAAATAATTGGCTTGACAGTGCAACCCAAACAAATCCGCCAATCTCATATAAGTAATTGATTTTTATGATGGAAATCCAAGTGCGCGACCCAAAGTATTGGAAAAAAATTAGATTCTTGAAGCTGTCAAAAAGCTACCACTTTCTAAGCCTTGCTCATTAGTTGATTGAGGTCACAAAATACCTACGGCTTTCAATGTCTGTTCGACCCGAATCACCCTCATTATCGGGATTGCAAAGGGCCCCCGCCCTTTGCCCGCCGGAGGCAAACCCTTAAACCCCAAAAACAAAACAGGGCGAGGAAAGCCGAAACCTCCCCCGCCCCACCTCGCACTTCTTATCGGGCGGAGCGCAAACCCCGCCCATCGCCTCACCGCGTCGCCTTGGCGTCCGCGGCGGTTACCTTGTCCTTGTACTTGTTGCCGAAATTGGTGCGCACATAGTTCACCACATCGGCCACCTGCTGGTCGCTCATCATCTTGCCGACGGGGGGCATGCCGTTCTTGCCGTGCAGGACGATGTAGAGCGGGTAGCCTGCCGAGGCGAGGTTTTTGTTGGCGGCCAGAGCGGGGTACATGCCCGCCGCCTTGGCGCCCTTGGCATCGGGCATGTGGCAACCGGCGCAGACGCGCTTGTACATGGCTTCGCCGGTGGGTTCGGAGAATTTGAACAGGCTGACGAAAGCGCCATCGGCATCGCCTGCCGATTTTTCGCCGGGCTTGGCGATCAGCGTGGTGGGCTGCGCGTCGCCGCGCTGGGCATGGGCGGGCGCGGACAGGGCAAGCCCGAGGGCGACGAGAGGAAAGAGGATCTTCTTCATGGATTTCACCCTGCCACAACACGTTGATGCAGACGCCCGATGGCGTCGAGCGAGGAGGTCAGCGCGCCTTCCTGCCATGCCGGAATGAACGAGGCATGTTCGCCCGCCAGCAGGATGCGGCCATCGATCTGGCACAGGTTGTCGTAATGCTCCTTGCGCGCCTCGGGGCTCCAGTTGCCAAAGCAGCCTTGCGTCCATGGCACGCGGTGCCAGCCCACCGCCACGCCGTTGAGGAACTCGTCCTTGTACTGCGGGTGGATTTTCGCGCCCCATTCCACCGCGCGGGCCACACGCTCGGCGGGCGGCAGCGAGGTGAATTCATAGGCATAGGCACCGAAGGTGTAGCCGCCCAGCAGGGTGGCCGGACCCGTCGAGCCATAGCGCGAGGAGGGGTACGAAATCTGGGTGATCGGCAGATCGGTATAGGAAATGCCGCCGAAGATATGGTCGTCCTGCTCCCAGAAGCGGCGCTTGAATTCGAGGCCCACCTTGAAGCCCGCCTCATAGGGCACGGCGCGGATGGCATTGGCCATCTTGTCGCCCACATTCATGTCGATCTGCGAAAGGACCGAAAGCGGGATCGTGCAGAGGCAATAATCGGCGCTGGCGGTGCCGCGCTGGCCGGTCTTGGTGTCCTCAAACGTGGCGGTCACGCCCTTGGCGTCCTGCTTGATCGACACGACCTTGCTGTTGAAGCGCACGAACTGGCCGACATGCTTTTCAAAGCCCTTGGCCACATTGTCCATGCCGCCCACCGGCTGGAAGATCGAGCTCTGGCGCTCGATGCCAAAGCCCGCCGACAGGCCGGTCCACAGGTGCGATTGCAGGACGGTGGAAAACTTCATCGGTTCGGACGGGATGGGATAGGCCGAAAGGCCGCCGCCCGGATTCTTGGCCCAGCCGCGGCGATCCGAGCTTTCCGGCCCCTTCACATAGCGCAGGTCCTTGTCCAGCGAGCCCCAATCGCGCAGGGCTTCGAGCAGGATCTCGGCGTCTTCCTTGGTCACTTCGTCCGACAGCGCCTGCTTGTTCACCGCCTTGGCCAGCAACTCGCTGGTATGGCCCATGAAATCGGCCTGAATCTCGCGGTAACGGATCGGCTTGCCGCCAAAGGCCTGCGTGTTGTGCAGCAAGGCATTGGTGTTGACCTGCATGAACGGTTCAAGCGCGACGCCCAGTTCGTTGCAGTAAGAAATCATGCCCTTGTGGTCATAGGGCAGGCGCCACGGGCCGGGGTTGATATAATTGCCCGGCGCGAAACCGACATTCTGCGTCGCCCCGCCCAGTTCGGTGAAGCTGTCGCCGCCGCGCAGCGTCCACGAACGGCCGCCCACGCGATTGTTATATTCCAGCACCTGCACCTTGTAGCCCGCGCGGCTCAGCTCCAGAGCCGCCACCAGCCCCGCCACGCCCGCGCCCAGAATAAGCACCGAGGCGCCCTTGACGTCGCCTTCCAGCTTGGGCTTGCCCTTGAACGTGGTGGCATGGGCCTGATTGAGGCTGGACATGGCCATATACATGGCCGAAGCGCCCGCCGTCTTGCCAATCATGGCCAGCAGATCGCGCTTGGTCATCTTTGGAAGGAGCCCATTCGCGGCTGAATTGTCGGTCATTCTCAGGTTCCTGTTCGCATGTGCAACGAGGGGGGCAACATAAGGGGGCAACAAAGGCGGCTCTGCGACCTCTTCTGTCATACCATAGGGATTGTCAGGCTCTCAGGACAATTGAGGATTCCTAACAAAGCTTGGGGGCTGGATTGGGAAATCGGCGCAAATTTCGCATTTGTTGATACGCCAATGTGCTTATTCCGCATGACCTTGCCCAAAAGGACCAGTGCCTCCTTTTCCGCCTGATCGGGGCGAACGGCGCATTTTATGACCGTTTATCCCGCCATTCCCGGCATAAAATGCCGCATCGCGGCATACGCATGACACAAAGTAATAAAAGCGACATAAAAGCCCGGTCTATACGCCGAAGCCAGTATATGCCCCCCACCCTCCCGGGCGTAGCCAATCCTCATCGGGACCCCGCCCCCGGTTTCACAGCCCCCGTGAATCCGGTCGCGACCATGCCCCGACCCAGGGATCAAGGTTTAACCATGAGGGAAATTTGCATGAAGAAACTGCTGTTCACCACCACGGCGCTTGCCCTCTTCGCGCCGATGGCCGTGCAGGCTGCCGAGGCCGATCAGGCCGAACCTTCGAGCGAAATCATCGTTACCGGCACGCGCCAGACCGGCATGAAGGCCGCCGACAGCGCCGCCCCGATCCAGCTCATCGGCACGCAGGCGTTTCAAAGCGTGGGCCAGCAGGATCTGACGCAGGTTCTGGCCCAGACGCTGCCCTCGCTGAACTTCCAGGGCTTTGGTGGCGATACGGCCAACCTGACCCTCTCGGCCGCGCTGCGCGGCATCAATCCCAACGACACGCTGGTGCTGATCAACGGCAAGCGCCGCCACACCACCGCCAACCTCGCCGTGCTGGGCGGCAGCCCCTATTCGGGCAGCGCCACCACCGACCTCTCCTTCGTACCCACCAACGCCATCGGCCGCATCGAAGTGCTGCAGGATGGCGCCGCGGCGCAATATGGTTCGGACGCGATCGCGGGCGTGGTCAACATCATGCTGAAAAGCGCCGACCATGGCGGCAGCTTCACCGCCACGGGCGGCAGCAACTATGAAAACGGCGGCAAGACGGCAGCCACCGCACTCAACCTCGGCTTCAAGCTGGGCGAAAAGGGCTTCATCAACGTCACCGGCGAATACAAGTTCCACGACTATACCTCGCACGGCAATTACGACCGCCGCTTCTTCTATGCGGACGGCTCGCTCAAGCCCGGCCAGAGCGCGGTGGTCACCAACGGCCTCAAGAGCTTCCCCGGCTATCCCAACGTCAACAACATCAATGGCGATGCGCGCTATTCGATTTACAACCTGTCGTTCAACGCCGGCTATGACGTCGGTTCGGACGCGCAGGTCTATGCTTTCGGCACCTATGGCAATCGCAACGCCAAGGCCTATGAAAATTATCGTTCGCCCAGCCGCGTTTCGGGCACGACCAGCACCGGCACGACGGTCTATCCGCTGGCCTCGGGCTTCCAGCCGCAGGAAAACATCCGCGAGGAAGACTTCTCGCTGACCGCCGGGATCAAGGGCAAGGCCGCAGAGTGGAACTATGACCTCTCGCTGACCTACGGCAAGGATGCGGTCTCGCTCTACACCATCAATTCGGCCAACCCTTCGCTCTTTGCCATGGAGCAATCGGCCAGCGCGACCGCGTTGACCGGCCTCCAGCGCAATTTCTATGATGGCCAGCTTTCGAACAGCGAATGGGTTGGCAATATCGACATCAGCCGCGATTTCGATCTGGGCCTTTCCAAGCCGCTGACTTTGGCCTTCGGCGGCGAATATCGCCAGGGCAACTATTCGATCACCTCGGGTGAATACGGCTCGTATGCCTTTGGCGGCGGTCAGTCCTATCCTGGCTTTGCCCCGACCGACGCCGGTTCCTATGGCCGCACCTCCTATGCCGGCTATGCCGATGTTGCGCTGGATCCGATCGAACATCTGCATGTCGATGTGGCGGGCCGCTATGAACATTATTCCGACTTCGGCTCGACCGTGGCAGGCAAGTTCAACGCCCGCTATGACTTCAGCGACATGCTGGGCATTCGCGGCACCGTGTCGAACGGCTTCCGCGCCCCCACTCTGGCCGAACAGTATTATTCGTCTGTCAACGTCGGCCCCGGCTCGACCTTCGGCCAGTTGCCCCCCAACTCGGCGGCGGCCCAGATCCTTGGCTTCCCCAAGCTGAAGGCGGAAAAGTCGACCAACTTCTCGCTCGGCTTCGTCGCCCACCCGCTGCCCAAGCTGCAGATCACGGTTGACGCCTATCAGATCAAGATCAAGGACCGCATCGTTCCCTCGGGCGACATCTTCGGTACGGTGGGCACCACCGTCGTGTCGCAGGCCGTGGTCAACGCGCTGATCTCGCGAGGCGTATCGCTGGCCGATGCCTCGTCCTATGCCGGTATCGACATCTTCAGCAACGGCGTCAGCACCCGCACCCGCGGCGTTGAAGCCACCGCCAGCTACAGCAGCGATTTCGGCGAAATGGGCAAGGTCGACTGGTCGCTGGGCGCCAACTATAACAAGACCGACATCACCAAGGTCAACGGCCTGCCCGCCGCCGTCTATAATGCGGCTCAGGGCCAGACCGACCTGCTGACCCAGACCGCCAAGGATGCGCTGACCACGGCCACGCCGCGCGTCAAGCTGATCGCCAACGCGCTGTGGAACATCGGCCAGTTCTCGGTCAACCTTCGCGAAACGATGTATGGCACCACCAGCCAGCACATCAGCACCGACGGCACCGGCAATTGCGCCACCAGCGATACGGCCACCTGCCGCCTGATGAAGATCGGCACGACCTTCATCACCGACCTCAACGTGGGCTATAAGTTCACCCCCAAGATCCGCTTCGACCTTGGCGCGAACAACCTGTTCGACAAGCAGGCGCCCACCATGCCCACCATCAACAAGGGCACGACCGGCGAACGTCCGTTGGCCAACAATGTGTACAATGCCCCGCTTTCCTTTACGCCCTGGGGTATCAACGGGGGCTATTACTACGCCCGCGTGACCGTCAACTTCTAATCCAGCCTGACACCTGCGGCCCGGCCTGCAGTCCTTTAAAGGGCGCGCAGGCCGGGCTTTTTCTTTGCCCATTGCGGCCCTTTGGCCCTATGCGGATAATGTGATGAGCGATCCTTTTGCCCAAGCAGCAGCGGCGCTGGCCGATGCCCCCGCCCGCGCGGAAAAGCTGGCGCGCGCGCTGGCGGCCCGCGCGCCGCAAGACCCCCGCCCCCGCCTGATCCTGGCCTCGGCCCTGCGGCGACAGGGACGCTGCGTCGAGGCTCTGGGCCTGCTGGCGCCCTTGGCCCAAGCGTTCCCCCGTGCGGCGCGCACGCGCTATGAACTGGGCCTGTGCCTGCGCGCGACCGGGCGCGGGGCCGACGGACTGGCGCAGCTCGAAGCGGCGGTCCAGCTTGACCCGGCGCTGGGCGAGGCATGGGAAGCGCTGGCCGATACGGCTTTTTCCATGGGCGATGCCGCGCGCGAAACGCGGGCCAAAGCGGCGCTGGCGCGGCTCTCGGCCGATCATCCCGATGTGGGCCGGGCGGCCGAAATGGTGGCGCTTGGCCGCCATGGCGAGGCAGAACCGATCCTGCGCGCCTTTCTGCTGGCCCAGCCCAACCATGCCGAGGCCTCGCGCCTGCTGGCCGCCTGTTATGTGGCGGTGCGGGCCTTTGACAATGCCGAGACTTTGCTGCGTCATGCCTTGACGCTCGATCCCGGCTTTACGATCGCCCGCTTTGATCTGGCCCGCACTCTGTTTATGCGGCAGGAGGCCGAGGCGGCGATGCGCGAGCTTGCGCCCTTGCTGGCCGCCGAACCGGCCAATCCGGCCTATCGCAATCTTCAGGCCGGTTGTCTCGCACTGCTGGGCGATGAGGCGGGGGCCGAGGCTTTGCATGCCGGTTTGGCGCGGGAATTTCCCGGTAATCCGCGCGTGGCCATCAACCACGGCCATGCGCTGCGCACCAAGGGCGAGCGTGATGCCGCCATTGCCGCCTATCGCCGCGCGGCCTCGCTCGCGCCTCATGTGGGCGAGGCATGGTGGTCGCTGGCCAATCTGAAGGTCGCGGCCTTGAGCGAGGACGATCTGGCCGCCATGCGCGCTCTGCTGGCGCGGCGCGACCTGGCCGAGGTCGACCGGCTGCATCTGGAATTTGCCGTGGGCCGCGCCGCCGAGGATGCGGGGCGCGCGGGCGATGCCTTTGCCCATTATGCGCGGGGCAACGCGTTGGTGCGCCGCCACTTCGGCATGGTGGCCGAGGATTATCCGGCCCAGGCGGCGCGGGTTTCGGCGCAGTTTACGCCCGAGTTTTTTGCCGCCCGCGAAGGATGGGGCGCCGACAGCGATGCCCCGATCTTCGTCGTCGGCCTGCCGCGCTCCGGCTCCACACTGGTCGAACAGATTCTGGCCAGCCACCCCGACATCGAGGGCACGATGGAATTGCCCTATATTGGCGCGCTGGCGGCGCGGATTGCGGCGCAGGGGGAGGATGCCGTGGCGCAGGCCGATGCCGCGCAGGTGCGCGCATGGGGCGAGGAATATCTGGCGCGCGCGGCGGTGCATCGGCGGCTGGGCCGGGCGCGGTTTATCGACAAGATGCCCAACAATTTCCGCCATATCGGGCTGATCCGGCTGATCCTGCCCCATGCGCGGATTGTCGATGTGCGGCGCGCGCCGATGGCGGCCTGCTTCTCCGGGTTCAAACAGCTCTTTGCCGAAGGGCAGGAGTTTTCCTATGATCTGAAAGAGTTGGGGCGCTATTACCAGCACTATCTCGCGCTGATCCGCCACTTCGCGCGGGCCGTGCCGGGGGCAGTCCATACGCTGGTCTATGAGGATCTGGTCGAGGATACCGAAGGCCAGGTGCGGCGATTGCTGGATGCTGTGGGGGTGGATTTCGACCCGGCCTGCCTGCGGTTCTTCGAAAATGACCGCGCGGTGCGCACCGTTTCCAGCGAGCAGGTGCGGCGGCCGATCTATCGCTCCGGGCTGGACCACTGGCGGGCGTTTGAGGGGGATTTGGGGGCTTTGAAGGAAGCCTTGGGGGATGCGTTGGAAGGGTGGCGGTAAGGTTTTGCCTCCGGCGGGCAAAGGGCGGGGGCCCTTTGCAATCCCGTTACTGGTGGCGTTCGGTTGGCAGCGGCGCGTTTTGCGAAATGTATGAAAGCCTGCGGCGCTTTTGATGGCGCCACAGGCTTTCAAATTTCTACCTTGCGTCCGACACTTAAGATCGAACCTGCGCGCAACGCAGACAATTATGGGAGCGCGAGGGGCGAGCCCCTCGCATCTTAAAAATCGCGAAGCGAATGGCGGCCAAGCCGCAACACCGGACCGCCCAAACGCTTACTCCGCCGCGATCCCCGCCGCCTTGAACATATCCTCGGTCCCCTCGCCTTCGTCAAAGACGAGCGCGGCGGGATCGTTGGCCTTGGCCTTGCGGCGCGAATCAAAGCTGGACCACACGGTGTTCCAATCGCCGCGGGTGGCGCCCTTGGAATATTCGGTGGCGCGGGTTTCGAAGAAGTTGGCGTGCTCGACGCCGTTGAGCAGCGGCTGGAGCCAGGGCAGCGGGTGATCCTCGATCATGTAGATCGGCTGGAAGCCAAGCTGGCCCAGACGCCAGTCGGCGATGTAGCGGATATAGCGCTTGATGTCCTTGGCGCTCATGCCCGGCACGGGGCCTTGTTCGAAGGCAAGGTCGATGAAGGCGTCTTCGAGGCGCACCGTCTTCTGGCAGCAGTCGATGATGTCTTCCTTGACCGCCTTGGTCAGGCAGCCGCGTTCCTTCACGAAGGTGTGGAACAGCTTGATGATGCCTTCGCAATGCAGCGATTCATCGCGGATCGACCAGGTGACGATCTGCCCCATACCCTTCATCTTGTTGAAGCGGGGGAAGTTCATCAGCATGGCGAAGGAGGCGAAAAGCTGCAGCCCTTCGGTAAAGCCGCCGAACATGGCCAGCGTGCGGGCAATATCCTCGTCCGAATCGACGCCGAAGGTCGCCATATAGTCGTGCTTGGCCTTCATTTCCTCATATTCGAGGAACATGCCATATTCGGTTTCGGGCATGCCGATCGTGTCGAGCAGATGCGAATAGGCCGCGATATGGATCGTTTCCATGTTCGAAAACGCCGCCAGCATCATCTTGATTTCGGTCGGCTTGAACACGCGGCCGTATTTTTCGTGATAGCAGTCCTGCACTTCCACGTCGGCCTGCGTGAAGAAGCGGAAGATCTGGGTGAGCAGGTTGCGCTCATGCTCGGAAATCTTCTGCGCCCAGTCGCGGCAATCCTCGCCCAGCGGCACTTCCTCAGGCAGCCAGTGGACCTGCTGCTGGCGTTTCCAGAAGTCGTAAGCCCACGGATATTCGAAGGGTTTGTAGGTCTTACTGGCTTCGAGAAGGGACATGCGACTGCTCCAGAATCGGCGGTTTTCAAGGGCCCGAGACGGGCGGGAGCGCCAATAGATACGCGGCCCGGCCCATCAACAGATAGATGGTATTGCGTGCAGGCAACCACAAGGTCTTGTGGGTATGCGTTACATCGACTGCGCGCGCTTGATAACAGTTTCGGCGCCGGGATGCATCGGCCCGCAGAGCTTTCCCACAGATTCGGCGGAGGAATTTTTTGTCGGGGAAGAAGGGAAAGAAAATGCGAGGGACTCGTCCCTCGCGCTCCCGTTATTGTCTGCGTTGCGCCACGGGTTCGGCCAATGGGTGTCGGACGCGGCCTCGAAACAGGAAAGCCTGCGGCGCTGTTGAATGGCGCCGCAGGCTTTCAAATTCAACCGACTGGCGCCCCGCTGCAAACAAAGCGCCACACCCGTAAAGGGATTGCAAAGGGCCCCCGCCCTTTGCCCGCCGGAGGCAAAAACTTACTTCCAGAACCAACGCGGCGACAACCCGCGGCCCTTACGAAAACCCCACATCTGAACATAGAGCCAGATGCCCGAGATCGAGAAGAAGAGCAGCGCAAAGCCGGTAAGCGTCGAGATCAGCACGCCGACCGGGCCGAACTCTTCGCCCGAATGCAGGTGGTGGAGCAGGCCGACAAGACTCTGGCCGCCCTTTTGCTTGGGCCGGCACATCACATCAGCAGGGCAGACGAAATCGGGCTGGAGCTTGGAAACCGGGGCCGGGGCGCCCTGCGCCTGCTGCGGCTTGGCCTGAGTCAGCGGCACGATCTGGCTGAGCACGCCGGTAACGGCCATCCACAACATGAAAACGCCGAAAAACAGGCTGAGCCAGCGGTGCCACTTACGCATGAAATTCCCTTCCTAGAATCGGGCCTTGAACAAGCGCGGTCCCGTTGCGCGCCCAGGTTACGCGCTGATGAAAAGCAGGCAATGCGACATATTGGCAAGCCACGAAGGGTGAGAAAATGTCGCAAGCCGTGTCAGGGGGAGGATAGGGATAGATGCGAGGGACTCGTCCCTCGCGCTCCTGTTACTGTCTGCGTTACGCCATGGGTTCGGCCGATGGGTGTCGTACGCAATGCTGGAACGATGAAGCCTGCGGCACCGATACATAGCGCCGCAGGCTTTCATTCATTTCGCAAAACGCCCCGATGCCAACGAAGCTCCACCCCATTAACGGGATTGCAAAGGGCCCCCGCCCTTTGCCCGCCGGAGGCATCAAACCCTGCGAAATATCACTGACAGGCCAGACATTCCTCATAGTCCGTCTGCTCGCCCGCGCTCAGTTCGATCTTGGGCGCCTCGGAGGTGTTGTCCGCCTCGACCCCGCCAGCAAAGCCCGCGCGCTGCACCGACTTCGAGCGCAGGTAGTAGAGCGACTTGATGCCCTTTTCCCACGCCTGATAGTGCAGCATCATCAGGTCCCACTTGTCCACGTCGGCCGGGATATAGAGGTTCAGCGACTGGGCCTGATCGATATAGGGCGTGCGGTCGGCGGCGAATTCGAGCAGCCAGCGCTGGTCGATTTCGAAGCTGGTCTTGTAGGTCGCCTTTTCCTCGGGGCTGAGAAAGTCGAGATGCTGGACCGAGCCGCCATGTTCGAGGATCGAGTTCCACACATTGGTGGAATCCTTCGATTTGCTGGCCAGCAGCTTTTGCAGATAGGGGTTCTTGACGACGAACGAGCCCGACAGCGTCTTGTGGGTGTAGATGTTGGCCGGGATCGGCTCGATGCAGGCGCTGGTGCCGCCGCAGATGATGCTGATCGAAGCGGTCGGCGCGATGGCCATCTTGCAGGAAAAACGCTGCATCACGCCCATGTCGGCAGCGTCCGGACATGCGCCGCGTTCCTGGGCCAACAGGATGCTCGCCTCGTCCGCCTTGGCCGAGATGTGCTTGAACATCTTGAGGTTCCACGCCTTCGCCATCGCGCTTTCAAAGGCGATGCCCTTCTTTTGCAGGAAGGAGTGGTAGCCCATCACGCCCATGCCGACCGAGCGTTCGCGACTGGCCGAATATTTGGCGCGGGCCATTTCGGACGGTGCGCGGTCGATATAATCCTGCAGCACATTGTCGAGGAAACGCAGCACGTCCTCGATAAAGCGCTTGTCGCCGTTCCACTCGTCCCACGTCTCAAGGTTGAGCGAGGAGAGGCAGCACACGGCGGTGCGGTCATTGCCCAGATGGTCCTTGCCCGTGGGCAGGGTGATTTCGCTGCACAGGTTCGAGGTATAGACCTTGAGACCCAGATCGCGGTGATGCTTGGGCATCATGCGGTTCACCGTGTCGGAGAACACAAGGTAAGGCTCGCCGGTGGCCAGACGCACTTCGACCAGCTTCTGAAACAGGCTGCGCGCGTCGACCTTGCCGCGCACGCTGCCGTCCTTGGGTGATTTCAGCTCAAACTCGCGCCCGTCGCGCACCGCCTGCATGAAATCATCGGTCAACAGCACGCCGTGGTGCAGGTTGAGCGCCTTGCGGTTGAAGTCGCCGCTGGTCTTGCGGATTTCGAGGAATTCCTCGATTTCCGGGTGCGACACGTCAAGGTAAGCCGCCGCCGAACCACGGCGCAACGACCCCTGCGAAATCGCCAGCGTCAGGCTGTCCATCACGCGCACGAAGGGGATGATGCCGCTGGTCTTGCCGTTGAGGCCGACCTGCTCGCCAATGCCGCGCACCTTGCCCCAATAGGTACCGATGCCGCCGCCGCGCGAGGCGAGCCAGACGTTTTCGGTCCAGGTCGAGACGATGCCGTCCAGGCTGTCCTCGACCGTGTTCAGATAGCACGAGATCGGCAGGCCGCGCCCCGTGCCGCCGTTCGACAAAACCGGCGTTGCGGGCATGAACCACAGCTTGGAAATATAGTCATAGATCCGCTGGGCATGTTCGGCATCGTCGGCATAGGCGTCAGCCACGCGGGCAAACAGGTCCTGATACTTCTCGCCGGGCAGCAGATAGCGGTCATCAAGCGTCTCGCGCCCGAAATCGGTCAGCAACGCATCACGCGAAGGATCGGTCACGATGTTGAACCGGCGCGCATCGACGCGCTTGGTGTCCTCGGGCTGCTTGGGCGAGGAAGCGGCGGCGGCCGCCACGCTGAGCAGGTCGCCCATACGTTCGGCGGTCAGCAAATCAGGGGCCAGCAAATCGGCGGCCATATCGGTCTTGTCATTCATCGGCATAGCCGGGCCTGCGCCCGCCTCCTTCTTATCGGACAGAACGGCGGCGCCCTCGGCACCCGTCTGCGGCTCCGTCAGCGGCAAAGTCGAAAGATCGCTGTTGCGTTCGGCTCGCTCATCCCCGCTGCTGAAATCCACGTTCTGCCCCTCCATGGTGTTGAAACTGGTTGTTCCGGCGCCTTGCGGGGCTGCTCTTTTCCAAAGAATCGCGCCGCACCGAGGTTTTGCGGCCTCTGGCGGTCAATAACTAGGGATAGAGGTCGGCGCCCTTCACCGGCCACAACTTGTTGTGCCTCAAAGGCGGAAACATGCGCAAGAGGAAAGCGCTCCATCGCACATTTTGCCCGGGCCCGCCCGCCGGGGCGGCGACGCGCCGGAAATTGGGCATTAGGCTGTCACGCAAGAGTCAAAATGGGCGGAATCGAAAAAAGTTCTCCACATCTGGATGCGCCCTGCGGATGGGCTTTGCGCTTCGCGGCGGGCTGTACTAATCTGCTAGAACACCTCAACCCTTCCGGAGAAAACCGATGTTCCGCCTGATCGCCGCGCTGTTCTCCGGGCTTGTTGTCGGGCTGGTGGCCCGCTTTGTCTATCTGGGCACGGTGCCGATGGGGTGGTGGATGACGATTCTGCTGGGCATCGGGGGATCGTTGCTGGCCGATCTGGTGGTCAATCGCGGCGATGTGGGGCGCCCGGCCCGCCCGGCCGGATTCATCGCCTCGGTGGTGGGGGCGATGGCGCTGATTTTCATCGGGCGGCATATGGGCTGGCATTGATGTAAATAAGCAACGTCTTGTAATCTTCATAAAATCGTCATCAAAGCGCCTCTGTTCCGCCACCTGTCCGTAACAGGGCGGCCCTAGGCCGCGCCCCATCACTGCATCCTGCACATGGGGGTCGTCATGTCCAAACTTTGCTATCTTCTGCTTGCCGCCAGCGCACTCTGCCCGCTCGTTTCCGTCCATGCCGCCGAAACGCCGGCCGCGGCCGAAGCGCCAGCCGCCGATGCCGGCGAATCGGACGCCATCGTCGTGGTGGGGCAAGGCGTCGTGCGTCAGGCCCAGACCCTGACCACCAAGGATCTGGCCGTGCTGGTCCCCGGCACCAGCCCGTTCAAGGCCATCGAAAACCTGCCCAGCGTCAATTTCCAGAGCGCCGATCCCTTCGGTTCGTATGAATGGGCCATGCGCGTCTCGATTCGCGGCTTCAACCAGAACCAGCTCGGCTTCACCCTCGACGGCGTGCCGCTGGGCGATGCCACCTATGGCAACCTGAACGGCCTGCATATCAGCCGCGCGATCATCACCGACAATATCGGCGCCACCCGCGTGACGCAGGGCGCGGGCGCTCTGGGCACGCAGGCGACCAACAATCTGGGCGGCACGGTCGAGTTTTCCAGCATGGACCCGCTCGACCATTTCGCGCTGGATGCCGCCGCCACCTATGGCAGCTTCAACAGCTGGCGCACCTATGGCCGGGTCAACGCGGCCAGCGCCAATGGCGACCTGCGCGGCTATATCGCGGTCGATCACCACGAAACCTCGAAATGGAAGGGCTATGGCCAGCAGCGCCAGACGCTGGTGAACGCCAAGATCGTGGGGGATGTGGGCAAAACCCAGCTGTCGGCCTATGCATCCTATTCCGACCGCGCCGAGGTTGATTACCAGGACCTCAGCCTCGGAATGCTGAACCGCCTCGGCTATAACTGGGACAATATTTCAAACAATTACGCGCTGGCGGTCAAGGTGGCCGATGTGGCGGCCAACAACGGCTATTCGGGCGCCACGCCCACCAATCCCTCGGCGGGCACCGCATGGCCCGCGCCCTTTGCCAATGCCGATGATGCCTATTATTCGGGCGGCGGTCTGCGCAAGGACTTCCTCGGCTGGGTGGGCGCCAAGACCCAGTTCAGCGAGAAGTTCTCCGGCGAGATCAAGGCCTATTACCACGACAACAAGGGCCGCGGCCTCTGGTGGACGCCCTATGTCAACAGCCCGAACGGCATCCCGCTCTCGCTGCGCACCACCGAATATGCGATCAAGCGCGGCGGCATTTTCGGCCATATCGACGGCGAGATCGGCGCGCATAAGCTGACCGTCGGCGGCTGGTGGGAACACAATGCCTTCAATCAGGCGCGCCGCTATTACGCCGTGCTCAGCCGCACCGATCCGGGTCAGGGCCTGCTCGACTGGCCCAGCAACCCCTTCGCCACGCAATGGGAGCTGAACTTCGCCACCGAAACGCTGCAATATCATGTGGCCGATACGGTGAAATATGGCGACCTGACCATCAATCTGGGCTGGAAGGGCTTTGCCGTCATCAACAAGGCCAGTCCCGTGATCGCGGGCGGGCGCGCCTCGGGCCGGATCACGGCCAAGGACTGGTTCCAGCCCACCATAGGCGCGGCCTATAAGATCGGCGGCAATGGCGAAATCTATGCCGGTTTCGCCCAGTCCACCCGCGCCTATCAGTCGGCCACCACCAGCGGCCCCTTCTCGGCCACGCAGGCCGGGTTCGACGCGGTGAAGAACACGCTTAAGCCTGAAAGCTCGGACACGTATGAGGCCGGTTATCGCTATTCGGATGCGCGCATCAACGCCACGCTGGGCGCATACCTGACCAATTTCCACAACCGCCTGCTGGTGATCCCCACCGCCGCGGGAATCGTGGGTGCGGCCAATCTGCTGTCCAACGTGGGCGGCGTGCGCTCGGCGGGGATCGAGGCGCTGGTCAACGCCCGTCTGGGCCATGGCTTCTCCACCACCCTGTCCTATGCCTATAATGACAGCACCTATCGCGACAACATCGGCACCTACCAACTGGTCGGCAAAACCACTGTCGATGCGCCAAAGCACCTAGCCCGCGCCGAACTGGCCTATGATAACAAGGTGATCTTTGGACGGGTTGCGGTCAATTATATGTCGAAGCGCTATTTCACCTATACCAATGATCAATCGGTGGGCGGCCGCACGCTGGTCGATGCCAGCCTCGGCTATCGCGTCAAGACGCCCTTCTCGGACCGCCCGATCGAGCTTCAGGTCAATGCGACCAATCTGTTCGACGTGAAATATGTCTCGACCATCGGCACCAACGGCTTCGGCTTCAGCGGCGACAACCAGACGTTGATGGTGGGCGCGCCGCGCGCGGTGTTCGGCACGATCAAGGCGGGCTTCTGATGGGCGTGAAATCGGCGTTTCTGGGTCTGTTGCTGGCGGCGGGGATGATCCCTGCCGCCACGGCCAAACCGGCGGCCAAACCGGCGCATCACCCGGTGCTGATGATCTCGATCGACGGGCTGCGTCCGGGCGATGTGATCGAGGCGGACAAGCGGGGGCTGAAAATCCCCGCCCTGCGCGCACTGCTGGCCGAGGGCACCCATGCGGCGGGCGTGGTCGGCGTGTTGCCCACGCTGACCTTCCCCAGCCACACGACGCTGATCACCGGGGTCGATCCGGCGCATCACGGCGTGCTCAACAATGTGACCTTCGACCCGACCGCGATCAACCAGGACGGCTGGTACTGGTATGCCAGCGACATCAAGGTGCCCACCTTGTGGGATGCGGCGCGGGCCAAGGGGCTGACCACCGGCAATGTCCACTGGCCGGTCAGCGTGGGGGCCAAGATCGGCTGGAACCTGCCCCAGATCTGGCGCACCGGCCATCCCGATGACGCCAAGCTGGTGGCTGCGCTTTCCACGCCGGGCCTGTTGCCCGAACTGGAGGCCAAGGAAGGCCCCTATGCGCCCGGCAAGGATGAGGACCTGCCCGCCGACCAGACGCGGGGGCGTTTTGCCGCCCGCCTGATTGCGGCGCATCATCCCGATTTTCTGACCGTTTACCTGACCGCGCTGGACCATACCCAGCATGAGACGGGGCCCGACAGCGCGCAAAGCCATGCCGTGCTGGAAAGCATCGACGCCATCGTCGGCAATCTGGTTGCGGCCGAGCGCAAGGCCCATCCCGATGCGGTGATCGCGCTGGTGTCGGATCATGGCTTTGCGGCGGTGGACAATGCCTTCAACCTCAGCCGCGCGCTGATCGATGCGGGGCTGATTCGCCTGTCGACGCCCGATCAACTGGGGCGGCAAAAGATCGAGAGCTGGGACGCGGTGGCGTGGGCCTCGGGCGGATCGGTGGCGGTGGTGCTGGCGCGGCCGGATGACGCGGCGCTCAAGGCCAAGGTGCGCGAGCTGCTGGTGGGGCTGAAGGCCGATCCGGCCAACCGCATCATCGACATGCTGGAGGGCGACGCCATCGCCAAGGCGGGCGGCAACCCGCAAGCCGGCTTCTATCTCAATCTTGCCCCGCCAATGCTGGCCACCGGCTATGTCGCGCCCGGCCTGCCGCTGCGTTTTGTGCCGCCGACCAAGGGGATGCACGGCTTCTTCCCCGCCGATCCGCGTATGCGCTCGACCTTTATGATTGCCGGGCCGGGCGTGCCCAAGGGCCGCGATCTGGGCGAGATCGACATGCGCGCCATCGCACCCACGCTGGCGCGGATCATGGGGGCCCGGCTGGATCAGGCCGAAGCCCCGGCGATCACCTTCTGAGACGCCTGACGCGCAGGGTTTGACCCCTGCGCGTCAGGCCTGTTTGTTTATTGTATTTTTATTTGCCGCTCCGCCGGCTTTCCCATACCCCACAATCCGACAGCGATAGAACATAACCATAGTCAGTCGTCCGTCGGGAGGGTTCTGGAAATACGGGATTAAGCCCTCGCGGAGTTCGATTACTGATGCGATTACACCATATTCTGGTGCTTTTTCTGGCGAATGGCGGAAATGCCATGGCACAGGAAAACTATTCTCTCGATCATCTTGAGCAATTGGCGCAGGACACCAATCCTGCTCTTCAGGCTGCCCAGCGCGATGTCGCCATCGCCCGCAGCGAGGTGAGCACCGCGCGCGCCCTGCCCAACCCCACGGTCGAATTCATGACCGGCCCGATGCGGTATAAGCCGGTGGCCAGCGGGCTTTCCGGCACGGCCACCAGCTACAGCCTGTCGCAGCCGCTCGACCTGCCCTTTTCGCGCACGCCGCGCATTGAGGCTGCCCGCGCCGGTTTGGCCGCCAGCGAGGCGGGCTTTGCCGGACAGGTGACCAACTGGCTGGCCAATCTGCGCATGGCCTATTACGACCTGCTGCGCCGCAGCGCCGAACAGGTCGTGGCCGAGGAAGATGTCGGCATCGTGCGCTCGATGCAGCAAAAAGTGTCCTTCAGCGTCAAGCAGGGCGAAACGGCCAAATTCGAAGCGATCCGCGCCGAGGCAGAATTGCTCAACGTGCAAAAGACCGCCGCCGCCGCCGCGCTGCGGGTGCAGCAGGCGCGCAGCCAGTTGCGGATGCTGGTGGGGCCCGCCCTGCCGGAGAATTTCACCGTGACGGGGCGTTTGCAGGCTTTGCCCAAATTGCCGCCCTTTGACGAGCTGGTCGAACAGGTCGCGCGCACCAACCCCGATCTGGTTCAGGCCCGTGCCCAGCAGGATCAGGCGCGCTATCGCCTGCGCACCGAGGAAGCGCTGCGCCTGCCGCAGATCGCGCTGCGCGCCGAACGCAGCGGCGACGCTGAACAGGACCAGACCCGCTTTGGCGTCAGCCTGACCGTGCCCATCTGGGACCGGCGCAAGGGGCCGGTGGCGGCCGCCGAGGCGCAATTGTCGAAATCCACGCTGGGGCTTGAGGCGCGCGAATATGCGGTGCGCCAGGAACTGGTGATCGCCTACAAGCAATATGAAATCGCCCAGAACACCGTGGCCGCACTCGAAGGCGGCGTGGTGTCGCAGGCGCAATCGGCGCTCAAGGTGGCCGAGTCGGCCTATCGCTTTGGCGAGCGCGGGTTGATCGACGTTCTGGACGCCCAGCGCGTGTTCCGCGCGGCGCGCGCCGATCTTATCAACAGCCGTTTCGATCTGGCCGTGGCGCTGGTCGAGATCCAGCGCCTCAGCTCCAACCTTGCGCAGAGATAAAACCATGAAAAAATATCCTTTTGTGGCGCTGGTTCTGTCCCTTGCGCTGCCTTTGTCCCTGGCGGCCTGCGGCGAAGACAAGAAAGCCGACAAGCCCAGGATCGACCCCGAAAGTGTGGTGGCGGGCGCTAATATGCAGGGCCGCGTCAAGGTCGCCCCGGTGGGCGTCGAGGCGGTGTCCGATACGCTGCGCGTAGCGGGCCAGATCACGTTTGACGAAAACCGCGTGGCGCGCATCGGCGCGACCGTGACGGGCCGCGTCACCGACATAGCCGCCAATATCGGTCAGAACGTGGCGCGCGGCACGGTGCTGGGCCGGATCAACAGCTCGGACCTGTCGACACAGCAGCTCGCCTATCTGCGCGCGCGCTCGCAATATGAGCTGAACCGCCGCGCCGCCGAACGCGCGCAGCAGCTCTATGCCGCCGACGTGATCGCCGCGGCCGAATTGCAGCGCCGCCAGAGCGAGGCCAGCATTTCACACGCCGAAATGCGCGCCGCCGCCGACCAATTGCGCCTGCTGGGCGTCTCGGCCTCGGCGCTGGGGCAATTGGGCGGGCAAGGGGTGATTTCCTCCTCCACCCCGATCCTGTCGACAATGAACGGCGTGGTGGTCGAACGCAACCTGGCGCTGGGCCAAGTGGTGCAGCCGGCCGATGCGCTGTTTGTGGTGGCCGATCTGTCGAAACTGTGGGCCACCGCCCTGGTGCCCGAACAGCAGGTGCGCTTCGTTCAGCAGGGCCAGACCGTCGCGCTGGAAATCCCGGCGCTGGGCGGGGCCAAGCGCGAGGGGAAACTGGTCTATGTGGGCCAGGTGGTCGATCCCAAGACGCGCACCGTGGTGGTGCGCACCGAGCTGGACAATCGCGGCGGGGAATTGAAGCCCCAGATGCTGGCCACGATGCTGGTGACGGCCGCGCCCGAAAAGCAGCCCGTGGTGCCCAATGCGGCCATCGTGCGCGAAAACAACAAGGACTATGTCTTTGTCGAAACCGCCCCGTCCAAATTCCGCATCCGCGCGGTCACACTGGGCGAGGAGGTTGCTGGCAAGAGAGTGGTGATCTCGGGCGTCAAGCCGGGTGAACGCATTGCCATCGAGGGCGCTTTCCACCTGAACAACGAACGCAACCGGCAGGCATTGGAAGGCCAATGATCCAGTCCCTGATACGCGCGGCGCTGCAACAGCGCCTGATCGTGATCGTGGTGGCGGCGGTGCTTTTGGGCTTTGGTCTGAATGCCACCAGCAAGCTCTCGGTCGATGCCTTTCCCGATGTGACCAATGTTCAGGTCCAGATTGCCACCGAGGCTTGGGGCCGCAGCCCCGAAGAGGTCGAGCGCATGGCCACCGTCCCCATCGAGGTGGCGATGACGGGCCTGCCCGGCCTTGAGGAGATGCGCTCGCTCAACAAGCCCAACCTCTCGCTGATCACGCTGGTGTTCACCGACAAGACCAATGTCTATTTCGCGCGCCAGTTGGTGATGGAGCGCCTGATCGAGGTCGGATCGAAAATGCAGCCGGGAATCGCCCCGGTGCTGGGCCCGGTCTCGACGGGTCTGGGCGAGGTCTATCAATATACGCTGGACAAGCCGGGCGACGGCAATTCGGTGCTGAGCCAGGAGGAATTGACCAGGCGCCGGACCACGCAGGACTGGGTGGTGCGCCCGCTGCTGCGTTCGATTCCGGGCGTTGCGGAAATCAACTCGCAGGGCGGCTTTGCCAAGCAATATCAGGTTCTGGTCAACCCCGACCAACTGCGCCACTATTCGGTCAGCGTGGCCGAGGTCTATCAGGCCGTGGCGCGCAACAATGCCAATGCGGGCGGCGGCGTGCTGCCCCAATATGCCGAGCAATATCTGATCCGGGGCGTGGGTCTGGTCAAATCGGTCGATGATCTTGGCTCCATCGTCATCCGCGAAAGCGCGGCAACGCCGGTCTATCTGCGCGATGTCGCCGAGGTGAAGATCGGGCCGGGCGTGCGCGATGGCGCGCTGATCAAGAATGGCGTGACGGAAAGCGTGGGCGGGATCGCGCTGATGATGGCGGGCGGCAATGCCAAGGCCATCGTGACCAATATCAAGGAGCGCGTCGAACAGATCAACAGCAAGGGCATGTTGCCCGACGGCCTCAAGATCGTGCCCTATTACGACCGTTCCGAACTGGTCGATGCCGCGATCCACACCGTGGTCAAGGTGCTGATGGAAGGCATCGTGCTGGTGGTGATCGTGCTCTTCGTCTTCCTTGGCGATGTGCGATCCTCGGTGATTGTGGTGTCCACGCTGGTGCTGACGCCGCTGCTCACCTTCATCTGCATGAATTATCTGGGTATCTCGGCCAATCTCATGTCGCTGGGCGGGCTTGCCATCGCCATCGGCCTGATGGTCGACGGGTCCGTGGTGGTGGTGGAAAACGCTTTCCTGCTGCTGGGCCAGACGCGCGACAGCGGTGAGAGCAAGGTGCGCATCATCCTGCGCGCCGTGGTCGAGGTGGCGACGCCCGTGATCTTTGGCGTGGGCATCATCATCCTCGTCTTCCTGCCGCTGATGACGCTGCAGGGAATGGAGGGCAAGATGTTCTCGCCGCTGGCCTATACGATCGCGATTGCGCTGGCGATTTCGCTGGTGCTCTCGCTGACGGTGACGCCGGTGCTGTCCTCCTATCTGTTGAAAGCGCCGAAAGTGCATGAAGGGCATCATGGCGGCGAGGAAGACCACGACACGCGCGTCATCAAGGTGATGAAAAGCCGCTATCTCAAGATGCTGCATTGGGCGCTGGGCAATGAAAAGCGCACGATCACGCTGGCGGTGGGCGGGTTTCTGGCCACGCTGGCGATCCTGCCCTTTCTGGGTACGGCCTTCATTCCCGAAATGAAGGAAGGCTCGGTGGTGCCCGGTATCAACCGCGTGCCCAACATCGCGCTCGATGAATCGATCAAGATCGAGATGGAGGGCATGCGCCTGATCATGCAGGTGCCCGGCGTCAAATCGGCGGTGTCGGGCGTGGGCCGCGGCGAAAGCCCCGCCGACCCGCAAGGCCCCAATGAATCCACTCCCATCGTCAGTCTGAAGCCGCGCGACGAATGGCCCAAGGGCTGGAATCAGGACGACATTGCCGATGCCATGCGCGAAAAGCTCAAAGCTCTGCCCGGCGTCCAGATCGTCATGGCCCAGCCCATTTCCGACCGCGTGGACGAAATGGTGACGGGCGTGCGATCCGACATCGCGGTCAAGGTGTTTGGCGATGACATGGACGAATTGAAGCGCGTGGCCGAGGAAATAGCCCGCGTGGGTCAATCGCTGCAAGGCGCGGAGGATCTGCGCATCGAAAAGGTCAGCGGCCAGCAATATCTCTCGATCGAGATCGACCGGGCGGCGCTGGCGCGCTTTGGCCTCAATGTGGCCGATGTGAACGATCTGCTCGAAACGGCGGTGGGCGGCAAACAGGCGACCGAGATCTTTGAAGGCGAACGCCGCTTCCCCGGCGTGGTCCGCCTTCCGCAAGCCTATCGCGACAACATCGAGGCGATCTCGAACCTGCTGATCACCTCGCCGGGCGGCGCTCAGGCGCGTCTGGCCGACGTCGCCAAGGTGGTCGTCTCGGACGGCCCGGCCCAGATCAGCCGCGAAATGGGCAAGCGCCGCATCGTCATCGGCATGAACGTCAAGGGCCGCGACCTTGGCGGCTTCGTGGCCGAACTTCAGCAGAAGGTCGATAAGCAGATCAAGCTGCCCGACGGCTATTACCTTGAATGGGGCGGCCAGTTCCAGAATATGGAGCGCGCGCTGGGCCATCTGATGATCATCGTGCCGATCACGGTGGCGGCGATTTTCTTCCTGCTGTTTGTCCTGTTCAACTCGCTGCGTCTGGCCTCGCTGATCATCTTGGTGCTGCCTTTCGCTTCCATCGGCGGGATCGTGGGGCTTGCGGTCACGGGGGAATATCTCTCGGTGCCGGCCTCGGTGGGCTTTATCGCGCTCTGGGGCATTGCGGTGCTCAATGGCGTGGTGCTGGTCTCCTATATCCGCAACCTGCGCGATGAGGGGAAATCGGTGCGCGAGGCGGTGGTTCAGGGCGCAACCCTGCGTTTCCGCCCGGTGATGATGACGGCGACCGTGGCGCTTTTGGGCCTGATCCCCTTCCTCTTCGCCACCGGGCCGGGGTCGGAGGTGCAAAAGCCGCTGGCCATCGTGGTGATCGGGGGGCTGATTACCTCCACCGTGCTGACGCTGGTGGTGCTGCCCACGATCTATCGCTTCTTTGACGACGAACGCGTCGAGGCCTGAGGGGAGAAAACACCATGGCCATGATTGAAATCCGCGCCGTTGTTCGGCCCAGCCGTCTTGAAATGCTGCGCGTGGCGCTGCGGCAATTGCCGGAATTTCCCGGCATGACCGTGGCCCGCGTCGAAGGGTGCAGCGGCACGGGAAAGCTGGGCAACTATCCCTGGACGATCAAACAGGAACTGGTCGATTTCACGCCCAAATCCATGATCCACATCGTCGTGGACGAAGCCAATGCCAAGCCGATCTATGACACGATCCACCAGATCACCCGCACCGCCCGTCAGGGCGACGGGCTGATCTGGACCATGCGGGTCGAACAATGCCTGTTTATCGCCGCGGAGCCGGAGGATTAAACCTTACCGAAGAGGGCTGAGGTCTCAGCCCTCTTCTTCTTTTTCCGCTTTTTTGCCCGCTTCGTCCTCGCCATGGGGATGGCGCAGTTCCTCGATATGATCGGCGCGGCGGCGCAGATAATTGTCGCGGGTCGTCGTATAGGGGTCGGCCGATTCCTTTTCCTGCCGCAGCCGCTCCTTGTTGACCACCCGGCGATCCACAATCCCCAGCACGATCATCGGCACGACGGCCGCCGTCGGCAGGACATTGCGGCCGATTGCCAGAGGCAAGGCCGCACGATCCACAATTCGCCCGGTCAGATCACGCAGGGTCGTCGATCCGAACAGGGGCATGTAGATATAGGGCCCATTGGGCACGCCGTAAAAACCCAGCGTATCGGCAAAACCGTTTTCGCGGAAAGGCAGCCTGAACGGCTTGCGCTTGGCCATATCAAAGATGCCGGCCAGACCGATCGTCGAATTGAGGACGAAACGGGCGACCGTTTCAGCGGTCTTGCCGACCTTGTGCTGCATCAGGAAATTGGCCGCGATCACCGGTTCGCGCAGGTTATAAAGTGCATTGTGAATGCCATCGCGCACCGGCGAAGGCACCACCGCCTCATACCCTTTGGAAAAAGGTTCGAGCACCGCATTGTCAACGGCCTGTGTCACGGCAAAGGACGCCTGATTGATGGCCCGGCCAGGATCGGGCGCCAGCGGGCGCGAGGAAACCACGATGCCGGGTTCTTCCTCGGCGCCACGATGGCCGGGGTGACGCGGCGGCTCGGCAGGCTGGGCTTCGGCGGAAGCTGGGGTCGAGGGCGCAGGCTGGGCCGATGTCAATGCCGGGGCGGCGTCCTGAACCGGCGGAACATTGGGCGCTGCTGCCACATCCTGCGTCACGCTCTGCGGCGCAGCAACGCCCGGCGCAGCGTCGGGAGAAACCGATTGCGCCCAACATGGCGCCGCCGCCAGCATCCATGCCAGCGCAACACCGCCTTTCAACAAACCGCTCTTGCCCCCACGACAAGACATGGCCGATCCCAACATCACAAAATTCCCCAACTCAGGCCCCCGCCATCGCACGATCCTTGTAGAGAACTCGTGCAGACTGCCTAGTGGTAACTACGACAAATTGCGACAAATCGGTGGGAAAATGTCCCTTTCAGGGAAAGCTGCCCGCCATCAACGCATTGCGGGCAAAGGCAACCCGCGGATGACGCAGGGCTGCGGGCGACCAGACCAGCGAATAGGTGTGGACCGGCCGCTCGACCGGGGCGACGATCTCGGTCAATTGCCCCTGCGCGATCAGATCGCCGCACAGATAGCCGGGCAGCGCGGTCCAGCCGAATTCCTGCATCATCAGGCTGCGCAGACAGCGCAGGTCCTGCCCCACCACCGCCGGGCTGACGGGCGGGCCCGGCAGACGGTTTTCCACCAGCCAGTCCTCGACCAGCGGGCGTTCGAGATGATAGGCCAGCACCGGTTCGGCCATCAACGCCCGGCGCAGATCGGGCGCGGCCATGATGCGCGCGGCCACGCGCGGCGCCGCCACGGCATAGACCCGCTCTTCATGAATGCGCGCGCTGCGCAACCGGCGGTCGGCCAGCACATAGGCCGAGAGGCCAAGATCGTAATTGCCCTCGATCAGCCCCTGGCGGATCGCCTCGCGGTCGCCGGTGTGCAGGCTGATGCGCAGGCCCGAATGGAGCAGCGGCAAGAGGCGCGGCGCCACCACCTCGGCCAGAAAATCGCCATGGCCGATCAGCCGCACCGATCCCGTCATATCCGAGGAACGCGCCCGCGCCGCCGCCAGCGCCGCCTCGGCAATATCGAGCCGGTCGCCAAGGCTGGCGGCCAGTTCCTCGCCCGCCAGTGTGGGGATGACGCCCTTGGGCTGGCGGGTGAACAAATCGCGCTCGATGGCGGCCTCCAGCGCGGCAATATGCTGGGAAACCGCCGGTTGCGTCAGGCCAAGGCTACGCGCGGCCCCGCTGATCGAACGCTGGCGATAGACTTCGACAAAGGTGCGCAGATGCTGAAGCGACATAAGCGATGCCATAAATATTTTTATTGCTAAATGCCAGACTGCTGTGTGGTATGACGGCATAAGGAGGCCTAAGGCACAGATGTCCCCCCGTTTCGAGTCGCCCTTCGTGATCGATCTGTTGCCCCATCCCGCCTGCGGTCGTTGCGCATGACCTTGCCCAGTTGGTCCGCGTGGGCCTATTCCGCCAAGACCGCCTTTGCCGCGCTGCTGGCCCTATGGATCAGCCTGTTCGTTGGGCTGCCCATGCCCTTTTGGGCGATGAGCACGGCCTATATTGTGTCAAGCCCGCTCTCGGGCGCCACCCGATCCAAAGCGATCTATCGCGTGATCGGCACGGGCGGCGGCGCCACGGTGGCGGTGGCGCTGGTGCCGATGCTGGTGGAATGGCCCGAATTGCTCAGCCTTGCGCTGGCGCTCTGGGTCGGGATCACGCTGGCCATCTCGCTGCTCGACCGTTCGCCGCGCGCTTATATGCTGATGCTGGCGGGCTATACCGCCGCGATCATCGCCTTTCCCGCCGTGGACCGGCCCGAGGCGGTGTTTGACATTGCCGCCGCGCGCGTGACCGAGATCGTGCTGGGCATCACCTGCGCCACTCTGGCTCACAGCCTGCTGTGGCCCAAATCGGTGGCCACAGCGCTGGAGCCGCGCCTCAAGCGCTGGCTGACCGATGCGCGCGGATGGTATGACGATATTCTGGGCGGCGCGCACCCGACCACCTCGCTGCGCGACCGCCAGCAACTGGCCGTCGATGCGGTGGAATGCACGCTGCTGGCAACGCACATCCCCTTTGACACATCGCACTGGCGCGAGGCCACGGCCAGCGTTCAGGCGCTGCTGCGCCGCGTGCTGCTGCTCTTGCCGGTGCTCTCGGGCATGGCGGACCGGCGGCGCGCGATCGGCGATGCCGATGATGAATGGAACAACCTGCTGCGCGAAAGCTATGAGTTGCGGCGGCGACAGGCGGGCGTGCTGCTGGATGAATGCGATGCGCTTCTCCATCATCTGGGCCATCCGCAAAGTCCCTCGCCGCTCTCGGATCAGGAGCAGAAGGGCACGATCGAATTGCATGCCGATCCGATGTCGGCGCTGATCGCGGGGGTAGCGGCCACGCTGACCATTCTGGTGGTCTGTGCGATCTGGATCCTGTCGGGCTGGCATGACGGCGCCTCGGCCGCCGCGCTGGCGGGCGTGTTCTGCTGTCTGTTTGCGGCGATGGACAATCCGGTGCCCGCCATTCTCAATTTCGGGGTGGCCACGCTCTCGGCCATGCCGCTGGCGGGGCTGTATCTGTTCTATATCCTGCCCCAGATCGACGGGTTCCTGCCGCTGGTGCTGGTGCTTTCGCCCTCCCTGCTGCTGTTTGGCAGTTTGCTGCCCAATCCGCGCTATGGCCTGTTCTCCCTTGCGCTGATGATGGGCTTTTGCAGCACGCTCGCCCTGCAGGAAACCTATACCGCCGATTTTGCGCATTTCCTCAACACCAATCTGGCCCAGTTCGTGGCCATGGTGGTGGCCGCCGGGATGACGGCGGGGCTGACCACGATCAGCAAGGATGTGGCGATTGCCCGGCTGAACGCGCGGATGCGGCGCGATCTGGTGTCGCTGGCGCGGGCCTCCTCGCCGCCCGATGCGCTGGCCGCGCTGGGGCGCAGCACCGATCAGCTCGCCCTTATCACCCAGCGTCTGGGCGCGGACACCGATATGGCGACGGCGGGGCTGAGCGACATCCGCATCGCGATGAACATCGTCCAGATCCAGCATCTGCGCAGCCATGCCACGCCCGCCCTTTCCGCCGCGCTTGAACATATGCTGCGTCTGGGCACGGCGCATTGGTCGAACAAGCGCGACACGCCGCCCCCGCCCGAATTGCTGGAGGCGATCGACATCGCGCTGCGCCTGACGCAAAGCCAGCCCTTGCCGCAACTGGCCACATCGGCCACCCTGATCACCGAGCCGGAACAGGGCCGCGCCGCGCTGGTGGCGCTGCGCCGCAACCTGTTTCCCCATGCACCCGCCTTTCGCGCCGGAGGTTACGCATGAGCGCCGAATATATCCTTGGCGGCATCTATATTGACGCGGCCCCCGTGCATGGCTGCATCGCGCTGCTGATTGCGCTGCTGCTGCACAGGCTGTTGATCGCCGTCCGTTTTTATCGTTTCGTATGGCATCCGGTGCTGTTCGATACGGCCATGTTTGTTCTCGTCTGGGCGATGGTGACGCTGTGGCTGCCGCCGCTCGTCCCCTCGCTTCTGCATTCCCCGCTATAAGGCCCCTGCCATGACTCTCTCGCTTTCTCCTGCTGGCTCCAAAGTCGTCCGCTATGCTGTGACCGGCGTGCTGGTGGCGGCCGCGCTTGTGGCGGGGCGCGCGCTGATTACCTATTATCAGGCCGACCCATGGACGCGCGACGGGCGCGTGCGGGCCGATGTGGTACAGGTGGCGCCCGATGTGGCCGGATTGGTGACGCAGGTTTTCGTCACCCACGATCAGGCCGTGCGCAAAGGCGATGTGCTGTTTCAGATCGACCCGGCGCGCTTTGATCTGGCCATCCGCCAGGCCGACAGCCAGTTGCAGAGCGCTCAGGCCGACGTGACGCGCGCACGCGCCGCGATCCAGAGCGCCAATGTGGTGCTGACACAGGCAAAACGCGACGCCACCCGCAACCAGAAGCTGGGCGATCTGGTCGCCGCCGAGGCCACCGAGCAGAGCCAATCCAAGGCCGCCGAGGCGCAGGCCAAATCCGCCGAGGCCAATGCCATGCTGGCCGAGGCCGAAGCGCGGGTGACGGCGGCGCGCGACGCGCGTGATCTGGCGCTGCTCAACCGGACGCGCACGCGGGTGGTCGCCCCCACCGACGGGCGCATGTCCGACCTCAACCTGCGCGTGGGCAATTATGTCAGCGCGGGCGCGCCGGTGATGGCGCTGATCGACACGGCATCTTTGCGCGTCGAGGGCTATTTTGAGGAAACCAAGCTGCCCCATGTCCATGTGGGTCAGGCCGCAACGATCCGCATGATGGGCGAGAGCAAGGTGCTGACCGGCCATGTCGTCTCACTGGCCGCCGCGATCGAGGATCATGACAGGCTCGCGAGCGCGAAGATGCTGCCCGCGATCAACCCTTCGTTCAGCTGGGTGCGTCTGGCCCAACGTGTGCCGGTGCGCATCAAGCTGGACAATCCGCCCGCCGATATCGCGCTGATCGCTGGACGGACGGCCTCGGTCACGCTGGCGCGGGATGGCGCGAAGTGAAGCCCCCCATGAATAAGGGCCTACTGACGGCCTGCGCTGCGCTGGCGCTGTCCGGATGCGTGATGGGGCCGAATTATCAGGCGCCCAAGCCCGTTTCGGCCAAGTTGTCGCAGGCCGATGGCATGACGCAGCAGGCGCCCCTGCCCCCGCGCTGGTGGCATCTTTATGATGATCCGGTGCTGGATCGGCTTGAGGAACAGGCGCTGAGCGCCAACACCGAATTGCGCGTGGCGGCGGCCTCTCTGGGCCGGGCGCGGGCGATGACCGAGGCGGCAGAAGGCGCCAATGAGCCGGAATTTTCCGTCGAGGCCGCCGCCCAGCGCGCAAGGCTTTCGGGCGAATCCTATCTGCTGACCGAACAACTGCCGGTGATGAATCTCGGCTCGGCCGGCGGCGGGGTCAGCTATCAGTTCGACCTGTTCGGCCGGTTGCGCCGGGGGGCCGAGGCCGCGCGCGCCGATGAAGGGGCCGTGGGCGCGTTGGCCGATGCGGTCAAGGTGACGCTGGCCGCCGAGGTGGCCAAATCCTATGTCGAAGTCTGCGGCGCGCAGGAAATGGAAGCTATCGTCGAGCATTCGGTGGAAGTGCAGGAGCGGCTGGTCGAATTTGCCGAGCGCCTGCAGGCCGAGGGCCGGGGCAGCGCGATCGAGGTGTCCGCCGCCAAGGCGCGTCTGGCCGATGCGCGCGCCGCCTTGCCGCTCGACAAGATCAAGTCGCGCGCGGCGCTCTATCGGCTTGCGTTCCTGATGGGCCGCACGCCCGATGACTATCCGCGCGAGGCCGAGGCCTGCCACCACCTGCCCAAATTGTCGCAGCCGCTGCCCACCGGCGATGGTGCCGCGCTGATCGCGCGCCGCCCCGACATCCGCGCGGCCGAGCGCCAATTGGCCGCCGCCACCGCCCGCATCGGCGTGGCCACGGCCGAACTTTACCCGCAAATCGGCATCGGGCTGACCGGCGGCACCACCGGCCTGCTGGCCGACCTGGGCCAAGCGGCAACCAATCGCTGGAGCATCGCCGGGCTGATCCACTGGAATTTCCCCAGCGCAGGCCCGCGCGCCAAGGTCCGCGCCGCCAAGGCCGACACCGCCCGCGCTCTGGCCGTGTTCGACGGCAAGGTGCTCAACGCCCTGCGCGAGGTACAGACCGCGATCAGCACCTATGGCGAAAACCACAACCGCCTCCTCTCCCTGACCGAGGCGCGCGAGGCCGCCGATGAAACCGCCGACCAGCTCCGCCGGTTGCGCGAAGGCGGCAAGGCAGCGGCGCAGGTGGACATCGGTGGGCGTAACACGGCTCTTTTGGCAGCCCAGCGCGAGCAGGCAGCCAAGGAAGCGCTGGTGCTGGATCAGATCAATCTGTTCCTCGCGCTGGGCGGCGGGTGGTAAGTTTTAGATTGGCCTCCGGCGGGCAAAGGGCGCGGGCCCTTTGCAATCCCGTTACTGTCGGCGTTGCGCCTCGGTTTGGGCCAAGGTTGATAGGCGCAATGTTGAAATATTAAAGCCTGCGGCGCTCGTTTGCCGCGCCGCAGGCTTTAAAAACATCGAAAAACGCAGCGCTTCCATCCGGGCCCAACCCCAATATCGGGATTGCAAAGGGCCCCCGCCCTTTGCCCGCCGGAGGCATCTTTCTTATAACCACTCCCGCAAGGCCGTCCATGGCGGCTGTTTCGCCGCAATTCCCACCGCATGGGCTGGACTGCTGGAGGGCAGCGCGATCAAGGGCACGGGCGCATCATCGCCCAATTGCGCCCGGGCGATGGCATAGGCCTTGGCTCCGTTGAACGCCATCGCGCGCAAGGCTGGCAAACCGGCCGCCGCGCTGCGCAGGTCGCGGGCCTCCACCTCGCGCAGGTCGGCGTCCAGACTGCCGCGCCGCCGGGCGCTTTCCACCACATCCCACAGGCCGATCCCCGCGCCCAGCAGCGCAGCAAGCCGCGCCTGATACTCCATGGCCGTCAGGTCCGCCCCCACCACCGGCGAGAGCAACCTCCAGAACTGATTACGCGGATGGGCATAATAGCGCCCCGCCGCCAGCGATTGCCGCCCCGGCAGGCTGCCCAGCAGCAAAAGCCGGGTTTGCGCATCGGCCACCATGCCAAATGCCATGTCCCGCAGACCATCTGTTACGTTCTGTTGCAATTGACGATACTTTCTTGATTGTCAGCTTGCGGCAATCTGCCCATTGTAACGAATGGGCAAGCTGTGGATCGCTTGGCCAGTCCTGACGTCCTTTGAAACACCGGGCGCACCGTCAATGGGCCGCGTATGGCCTGCGCCGATGGAGAATGCCAACATGTCCGACACCGCGCCCTATTATGATGACCACCGGCCCCGCCGCAAACCCTGGCTGGCCTATGCGCTGGTGGTGATCGGGCTGGTGGCGGTGGCGCTGATCGGCAAATGGTTTGCGGGGGCCGGGGCGCAGAAGAACGCGCGTTCGGGGCGTCCGGCGGCGGCGGTTTCGGCGGTGCCGGTGGGCCTTGGCGATATGCCGGTCGAGGTCAACGCTATCGGCACGGTCACGCCCATCGATTCGGCCGCCGTGCGCAGCCAGCTTTCGGGCACGGTTTTCGCCATCCTGTTCAAGGAGGGCCAGCAGGTGCGCGAGGGTCAGGTGATCGCCCAGATCGACCCGCGCCCCTATCGCCTTTCCCTGTCGCAGGCCGAGGGGACGTTGGCCAAGGACATGGCCCAGTTGAACTCGGCCAAGCTGGACCTCAAGCGCTATGAAACGCTGGCCTCGCAGGATTCGGTCGCGCGCCAGACGCTCGATACCCAGCGCGCCACGGTGGGCCAGTTGGAAGGCACCGTGGCCGCCGACCGCGCCGCTGTGGGCACGGCGCGGCTCAATCTGCAATATACCGCGGTCAAGGCGCCTTTCTCGGGCCGCATCGGCCTGCGTCAGGTTTCGGTCGGCGCCTATGTCACGCCGTCGGACACGGCAGGCATTGCCACGATCACGCGCACCGATCCCATTGATGTGGCCTTTACCGTGCCGCAGGGGCAATTGAACGCGATTGCCGCCAAGGGGACCGGTCTGCCCGTGATCGCCTATGATCAGGACGGCAAGAGCGAGCTGGCCAAGGGCACATTCTCGACCTTTGACAATCAGATCGACACCACCACCGGCACGATCAAGGCCAAGGCGCGCTTTGCCAATCCGGCGGCGGTGAAAGCTTTGTTCCCCAATCAGTTCGTCAATGTGAAGATGCTGGTCGATACGCTGCATCAGGTGCCGGTGGTGCCGGTTTCGGCGCTGCGGCACGGCGCACCGGGCGATTTCGTGTTCGTCGTGCAGCCGGACAACAAGGTGAAGCTGACGGTGGTCAAGGTCGGCCCCAGCGATGGGCGGAACACCGCGATCCTGGGCGGACTGAACAAGGGGCAATTGGTCGTGGCCGAGGGCGCGGATGGGCTCGATGACGGCTCGAGCGTGCGCCTGGCGGGCGGCAAGGGCGGCCCGGGAGGACCCGGCGGCGCAGAACACAAGGGCAAGCGCAAGGCGGCCCAATGAGCGCGCCCGTTGAACCCGGCCGGGACGAGCTTCCCGCCGAGAAGATGATGGGCGGCCCGTCGCGGCCCTTCATCCTGCGCCCTGTGGCCACCACGCTGATGATGATCGCGCTGTTGCTGGCCGGTTTTATCGCGTGGAAGCAATTGCCGCTCTCGGCGCTGCCGCAGGTGGATTATCCCACGATCCAGGTGCGCACGCTCTATCCCGGCGCCAGCCCCGATGTGATGGCGCTGACCGTCACCAGCCCGCTGGAGCGCCAGTTTGGCCAGATGCCGGGCCTGACCCGCATGACCTCGAACTCCTCGGGCGGGGCCTCGGTCATCACGCTGCAGTTCGATCTGGGCATGGCGCTGGATGTGGCCGAGCAACAGGTGCAGGCGGCCATCAATGCCGCCAACAGCCTGCTGCCGTCCGATCTGCCCGCGCCGCCGGTCTATGCCAAGGTGAACCCCGCCGACGCGCCGGTCATCACGCTGGGCGTGTCCTCGAAAACCCGCCCGCTGGGCGAGGTGCAGGGGATTGTCGAGCGGCAGTTTTCAAACAAGATCGCGCAGGTTTCAGGCGTTGGTCTGGTAAGCCTGTCGGGCGGACAGCGCCCCGCCGTGCGGATCATCGCCAATGTCGGCGCGCTGGCCACGCGGGGGCTGAGCCTTGAAAGCATCCGCAGCGCCATTTCCAACGCCAATGTCAACATGGCCAAGGGCAGCTTTGACGGGATCACCAAAAGCTGGACCATCGACGCCAATGACCAGTTGGGCAGCGCGAAGGACTACGCCAATCTGGTCGTCTCCTATGCCAATGGCGCACCGATCCGCCTGTCCGATGTGGCCAGCGTCGAGGCGGGGGTGGAAAACACCCGCACCGCCAGTTGGATGAACAGGCAGAGCGCCGTCATCATCGACGTTCAGCGCCAGCCCGGCGCCAATGTCATCGCGACGGTCGATGCGATCAAGGCGGCCCTGCCCGATCTGACCGCGCAATTGCCCGCCGATGTGAAGGTCAAAGTGCTGACCGACCGCACCGAGGGCATCCGCGCCAGCGTCGAGGATGTGCAGTTTGAACTGGTGCTGGCGGTGCTGCTAGTGGTGCTGGTGATCTTCCTCTTTCTGGGCAGCATGCGCGCAACCATGGTGGCGGCGATTTCGGTGCCGCTTTCGCTGGTCGGGGCCTTTGCCGCGATGTGGGCGCTGGGCTTTTCGATCAATAACCTGACGCTGATGGCGCTCACCATCGCCAGCGGTTTTGTGGTCGATGACGCCATCGTAGTGATCGAGAATATCGCCCGTTATGTCGAGGAAGGGATGAAGCCCTTTGACGCGGCGCTGAAGGGCGCCAGCGAGATCGGCTTTACCATCATTAGCCTGACCGTCAGCCTGATTGCCGTGCTTATCCCGCTCTTGTTCATGGGCGATGTGGTGGGGCGGCTGTTCCGCGAATTCGCCATCAGCCTTGCCGTGACCATCGCGCTGTCGGCGCTGGTGGCGCTGACCGCTGTGCCGATGCTGGCCGCGCGCTGGCTGAAACCCGAACATGAGGAGCGCCGCTTTGCCGTTGTAGACAAGGCGATGCACCAGTTCGACCGCCTCGCCGCTGCCTATGCCCGCGCTTTGGGCTGGGTCATGGCGCGCAGCGGCCTGACGATGCTGGTCTTTGCCGCTTCGCTGGTGGTGACGGCGGCGCTGTTCTGGGCGATCCCGAAAAACCTGTTTCCCACGCAGGACACCGGGCAGATCCGCGCGACCTTGGTGGCCGCACAGGACATCAGCTTTACCCGCATGGCCCATCTGCAACAGCAGGTGGCGGCCAAAATGCTGGAAGATCCGGGCGTGGAATCGCTCTCCTCCAGCGTGGGCGTGGATGGTACGAACACGACCGTCAATCAGGGGCGGATGGTCATCAACCTCAAACCCATCAATGCGCGCGAGGATCAGGAAGCGATCATGACCCGCCTGCGCGACAGCGCGGCCGGGGTGCCGGGGGTCCAGCTTTACTTCCAGCCGGTGCAGGATCTGACCATCGACACCGAAACGGGCCTGACGCCCTATCGCTTTGCGCTGCATGGTGCGGATCAGGATACGGTCAACACATGGGGGCAAAAGCTGGCGCAGGCGCTCAAATCCGAGACCTCGCTGCGCGATGCCAATGCGCCTGCTCTGGGCCAAGGGCGCAGCGTGATCGTGGACGTCAACCGCGATGCGGCGGCGCGTCTGGGCCTCTCTGTGCTCAGCGTCGACAATGCGCTCTATGATGCCTTTGGCCAGCGGATCATCTCGACCATCTATACCCAGTCGAGCCAGAACCGCGTGATCCTCTCGGCCAGCCCGCAGATGCTGTCCGATCCGCAAAGCCTTGGACAGCTCTATATCCCGCTGTCATCCGGCACGCAGGTGCCGCTGGGCACCATCGCCACGATCCGCGAAGGGATCAGCCCGCTGGTTCTGGCGCGCGAGGGACAATTCCCCTCGGCCACCATCGGTTTCGATGTGACGCCGGGCGTGTCGCTGGGCCATGCGGTGTCCTCCATCGAACAGGCGGCCAAGGATCTGGGGATGCCCTCCTCTTTGACGATGGATTTCTCCGGCTCGGCCTCGGCCTTCCGCTCGGCGCTGGCCAATGAGGCGGTGCTGGTGCTGGCCGCGATCATCACGGTCTATATCGTGCTGGGCGTGCTGTATGAAAGCTTCATCCATCCCGTCACAATCCTCTCCACCCTGCCCTCGGCGGGCGTGGGGGCGCTGATCGCGCTGGCGCTGACCTCCTACGGGCTGGGGGTGATCGGGATTATCGGCATCGTGCTGCTGATCGGCATTGTGAAGAAAAACGCGATCATGATGATCGACTTTGCCATTGCCGCCATGCGCGAGGAAGGGATGGCGGCGGATGAGGCGATCAAACGCGCCGCCCATCTGCGTTTCCGGCCGATCATGATGACCACCTTTGCCGCGCTGTTTGCCGCGATCCCGATGATCTTCGGGTCGGGCATGGGCCATGAATTGCGCCAGCCTCTGGGCCTGTCCATCGCGGGGGGCCTGATCCTGTCTCAGGTGCTGACGCTGTTCACCACGCCGGTGATCTTCCTCGCCTTTGAAAACTGGCGCGAACGGCGGCAGGCCAAGCGCGTGGAGCAGGCGGCGTGAATATTTCCGCCCCCTTTATCCGGCGGCCGGTCGGCACGATATTGCTCACCATCGGGGTGGCGCTGGCGGGCATTGCGGCGTTTTTCCAGCTTCCCGTCGCGCCCCTGCCCCGCGTCGACATCCCCACGGTGATGGTGCAGGCCAGCCTGCCCGGCGCCAGCCCCTCGACCATGGCCAGTACTGTGGCCAGCCCGCTGGAGCGCCGCCTCGGCACGATTGCGGGCGTGACGGAGATGACCTCGCGCTCCTCGCTGGGTTCGACACAGGTGGTGCTGCAATTCGACCTGAACCGCAACATTGACGGGGCGGCCCGCGATGTTCAGGCCGCGATTGCCGCCGCGCGGGCCGATCTGCCCAGCACGCTCAAAACCAACCCCACCTATCGCAAGATGAACCCGGCCGATGCGCCGATCCTGATCCTTGCCCTGACCAGCCCGACCCGCACGCCCGAACAGATCTATGATGCGGTGTCGAACATCGTGCAGCAAAAGCTGCTTCAGGTGAATGGCGTGGGCAATGTCGAGCTGGGCGGTGCGGCTTTGCCCGGTGTGCGGATCGAGATCAACCCGATGCAGTTGGCCCGCGCGGGGATCGGGCTGGAGGATGTGCGCACTGCCCTGCAATCGGCCAGCACGAACCGGCCCAGAGGTGTTCTCGAAGGGATCGACATTTCCAAGGGCGGTCTGTCCTGGCAGATTTTCTCCAATGCCGCGGCGCTAAAGGCGGCAGACTTTGCCCCCATGGTCATCGCCTGGCGCAATGGCGCGCCGGTGCGCCTGTCCGACATCGCCCGCGTGGTCGATGGGCCCGAAGAATTGCACACGATGGGCCTGTTCAACGGCAAGAAGTCGGTGCCGATCATCATCACCCGCCAGCCTGACGCCAATATCGTGCAGACGGTCGACGCGCTACGCGCGCAGGTGCCGGGGCTGCAGGCCTTGCTGCCCGCCGATATCAAGCTCAACATCGCCACCGACCGCACGATCACCATCCGCTCCTCGCTGCATGAGGTGGAGATTGCGCTGCTCGTCTCCACGCTGCTGGTGGTGATCGTGGTCAGCGTGTTTCTGCAAAGCTGGCGCGCGACCCTTATCCCGGCGGCTGCGGTGATCGTCTCGCTGCTGGGCACGCTGGGGGTGATGTATATGTCGGGCTTCCTGCTCGACAATCTGTCGCTGATGGCCCTGACCGTGGCGACCGGCTTTGTGGTCGATGACGCGATTGTGGTGGTCGAAAACATTGCCCGCCATGTCGAGGAAGGGATGCCCCCCTTTACCGCCGCCCTGCGCGGCGCGCGCGAGGTGGGCTTTACCGTGCTGTCCATTTCGCTGTCCCTTGTCGCGGTCTTTGTGCCGCTGATCTTCATGGGCGGGGTGATGGGGCGGTTGATGCGCGAATTTGCGCTGACCATGACGGCGGCGGTGGGCATCAGCCTGATTGCCAGCCTGACGGTCACGCCCATGCTGGCCAGCCGGGCGCTGGTGGCGCCGGGGGTGGAAAAGGACAATGCCCTGTTCCGCACCTCGCGCCGGTTTTTCGATGGGCTGCACGCGCGCTATGCACGGCGACTGGATTGGGCGCTGAACCATCGCGGGCCGGTGCTGCTGCTGCTGCTGGGCGCGGTGATTTTGAACGTGTTCCTGATCGTGGTCGCGCCCAAGGGACTCTTGCCGCAACAGGATACAGGCGCGATGACGGGCGGCCTGCGCGTCGATCAATCCATGTCCTTTGCCGCCACATCCGACAAGCTGACGCAGGCGGCCAATATCATCCGCGCCGATCCGGCCGTCGCCACGCTGGTGGCCTTTACCGGGGGCGGGCGTGCGGGTTCGGGCTTTATGTTCGTCAATCTGAAACCGCGCGGAGAGCGTCCGCCGATCAATGACGTTATCGCCCGCCTGCGCCCCAAACTGGCGCGGGTGCGCGGGGTCAGCGTGTTTCTCAACCCGGTGCAGGATCTGCAGGCGGGCGGGCGCCAGACCAGCGCGACCTATCAATATGTCCTCCACGCCGAAAGCGCGCAGATGCTGCGCGAAGCGGGCGAGAAACTGGTCAAGGCGCTGAAGGCCCAGCCGCAGGCGATCACCGATGTGGATATCGACCAGCAGGACGCGGGCGCCAGCGCCTTTGTCACCGTGGACCGCAACCGGGCCGCCAGCCTTGGCATCACCATGAACACCATCGACCAGACGCTTTATGACGCCTTTGGCCAGCGGCAGGTCGCCTCGATCTATCAGGGGCTGAACCAGTATCATGTGGTGATGGAGGCCGATCCGACCTATTCGGGCAAGCCCGAAGCGCTCGGCAATCTCTATCTGCCGGTGGGGGGAACCCTGTCCTCATCCACCACGGCCAC
The DNA here is from genome assembly GCF_012275515.1 of Novosphingobium sp. SG707. GTDB lineage: Bacteria > Pseudomonadota > Alphaproteobacteria > Sphingomonadales > Sphingomonadaceae > Novosphingobium. Next base: position 109,659 of record NZ_JAAZQL010000005.1, on the reverse strand, counting down.
CAACGCCAATGCCTCGCTGGGCAACAATGCGGCCAGGGGCAGCGCGGTGAGCGCCACCGCCACCACCCAGATCCCGCTCTCCACCGTGGCGGCATGGTCCAACGCCTCGACCGCGGCCAGCGTCAGCCATACCGATGGCGAACCCTCGGCCACGATCTCGTTCAACCTGCCGCCGGGCCTTTCGCTGGGCCAGGCCGCGCAGACCATTGCCGCCACGCAGGCCAGCCTTGCCCTGCCCGCCGGCGTCCATGGCGATTTCGGCGGCACCGCCAAGGTGTTTCAGCAGTCAACCAGCTCGATGCCGCTGCTGATCGTGGCCGCGATCGTCACGATCTATATCGTGCTGGGCATTCTGTATGAAAGCGCGATCCACCCGCTGACGGTGCTTTCCACCCTGCCCTCGGCGGGCGTGGGAGCGATCTTCGCCCTGATCGTGACGGGGGGGCAGTTCGACATTATCGCGCTGATCGGGGTCGTGCTGCTGATCGGCATTGTGAAGAAGAACGCGATCCTGATCATCGACTTTGCCATCGAATCGGAACGGTCGCGCGGGCTCTCCTCCTTTGAGGCGATCCGCGAGGCCAGCCTGCTGCGTTTCCGCCCGATCCTGATGACCACGTTGGCCGCTGCTTTGGGCGCCTTGCCGCTGGCCATCGGCTTTGGCGACGGCGCCGAATTGCGCCGCCCGCTGGGCATTGCCATCGTGGGCGGGCTGATCGTCAGCCAGATGCTGACGCTGCTGACGACGCCTGTGGTCTATCTGGCGGTGGACAAATGGCGCCGCCGCTCTCCCCATGAACATCTGCTGGCTCGCCATGGCGATGCTGAACCTCTGGAAGCCTGATATGATGAAGCGTACCTCTCTGGCTCTTGCCACCGCCCTGTCCCTTTCGGCCTGCAGCATGGCCCCCAAATACCATGTGCCCACCAGCGCTGCGCCCGCCGCCGCCTTCAAGGGCGATGCCGGATGGGCGCCCGCCATGCCCGCCGACGATGTGGCCAAGGGGCAATGGTGGAAGCTGTTTGGCGATCCGGTGCTCGATGCGCTGGAGGAAAAGGTCGAGGTGACGAACCAGAACGTCGCCTATTACCGCGCCGCCTATGCGCAGGCCGAGGCGGTGGTGCGCGCCAACCGCGCCGCGCTCTTCCCCACCATCAGCGCCAGCGCCAGCGACACGCGCAGCGGCACCTTTGCCGCCAACAGCACCGGCACCACCACAGGGTCCGGCGGCAGCGTGACCCGCACCGGCACCACCATTTCGGCCACCGGCAGCGCCAGCTGGACCCCCGACATCTGGGGCAAACTGGCCGATACCACACGCCAGTCCAAGGCGCAGGCGCAGGCATCAGCCGCCACGCTGGCCAATGCCACGCTCTCGGCGCGCGGCACATTGGCCACCAATTATTTCCAGTTGCGCGGGGTGGATGCGCAAAAGGTGATGCTGACCGATACGGTGGCCGCCTACCGCCGCTCGCTGGAGGTGACGCGCAACAAGCTTTCGGCCGGTACGATCAGCGAGGCCGATGTGCAAAGCGCGCAGGCCAGCCTGTCCAATGCCGAGGCGTCCCTGCGCGATCTGGAGCGCCAACGCGCATCCTATGAAAATGCCATCGCGGTGCTGGTTGGCGAAAATCCTTCCACCTTCCATCTGGCGCCCACGGCGTGGAACCCGGCGCTGCCATCGGTGCCGGGCGTGATGCCGGGCGACATCCTGCAACGCCGCCCCGATATCGCCAATGCCGAAAGATCGGTGGCCGCCGCCAATTCGGCCATCGGCATCCAGCGCTCGGCCTTCTTCCCCTCGATCACGCTGTCGGGTTCGGTCGGGTCCAATTCGACCACGATGACCAACCTGTTCAGCGCGGCCACCTCGCTCTGGTCTTTGGGGGCCAGCGCGGCCGAAACGCTGATCGATTTCGGCGCGCGTTCGGCCAAGGTGGCGCAGGCCCGCGCGGCCTATAATGCGGCGGTCGCCACCTATCGCCAAAGCGTGCTGAATGCTTTTCAGGAGGTGGAAACCAATCTCTCGGCCGTCTCGGCCTATCGCGCACAGGCGCCCTATTATACCACCGCCAATGCCGCCGCAGCCAAGGCCGAAACCATCATCCGCAATCAGTATCAGGCCGGCACCGTTGATTTTACCAGCGTTTCCTCCGCACAATCCACAGCCTATTCGGCGCGCGTTAATCTGATACAGAATACCGTCAATCAGCAGACCGCCACTGTGGCCCTGATACAGGCCATCGGCGGCGAATGGCGGGATGGTGTGGAGTTGCACCCTTCCGTCAAATGATGGAACGGGGGAATATTGAACATGCGTGGAGTTTGGGGCGCGGTGGCAGCACTGGCGCTGATGGTCGGCGCCGCGCCGGTTTTGGCGCAACCTTTGGCCCCGCCGCCTGCACAAATGGGCAAGGTGGCGCTGACCTTTGACGATTTGCCGGGATTGAGCCTGTTCAACGATCAGGCGTGGCTGGATTACATCAACCGCACCTTGCTGCGCGGATTGCGGCGCAATCATATGCCCGCCATCGGCTTTGTGAACGAATCCAAGCTGGACGATGCGGTGCGCGCACGCCAGATCACCAATCTGAAACTGTGGCTGGATGCGGGCAAGGATCTGGGCAACCACACGTTCAGCCATGAATCGCCCAATGATCTGGGCGCGGCGGGCTATATCGCCGACATCGCCAAGGGCGAGCCGGTGACGCGCGAATTGCTGGCCGCACGGGGCAAGAAGCTGGACTGGTTCCGCCACCCCTATCTGGAAACCGGCGCGCCCGAGGCGGTCAAGCACGCGATCAACACATGGCTGGGCCAGCATGGCTATCGTATCGCGCCGGTCACGATCGACGCCGATGACTGGATGTTTGCCGAACCCTATGAGGACGCGCTGGCCCGCCATGACGAGGCGCGGCGGCTGCGCGTGCGCAAGCAATATCTCGATTATACCGAACGCGCGATCAGTTGGTATCAAAAGGCCTCGGACGCGCTGTTCGGGCGCCAGATCGCCTTTGTCATGCTGCTCCACGATACGCGGCTCAATGCCGACAGCATCGACGAGTTGGGCGCGATCCTGAAGCGGCGGCGGCTCAAACCCGTCACGATTGAGGCGGCGATGAGCGATCCGGCCTATAAGACCCGCGATCCCTATGTCGGCAAAGACGGGATCGAGTGGATGGAGCGCTGGTCCTATGCGCTGAAAAAGGGCCTGCCGTGGGCGACTTGGCAAGATGCGCCCAAGCAGATCGAAGACGAATACAACAAGCTGGAAAACGACCAGCACAAGAATTGAGGAAAAGGCGGCGGCACCCCATGCCGCCGCCTTTCTGTTTAAGCCTTGTCGAGCATCTTGCCCGCACTGAGCTTTACAAATTCGGCCACCTGCCCCTGCATCATCTTCATCAGGGCGGGCACCTCAAGACTGCCGCTCAGCCGGTCCTCCTCGATGGTCAGCGACACCGGGATGCGCGAGCCGAGCGCGGTAATCGTCATGTTCAGCACATAATCGCCCGCCCATTCCGAGGCGAGATTGCCCCCGCCCGGAATATGCGCGGCCAGCTTGGGCAGGCCCACCTCGATGCGGCGCTTGGCCTCGGCGCGACCAAGGCTGTGGGGGATCGAGATGTCCATCAGAATTCGTCCTCGGCAAAGGCCATCAGCGCGCCCTTGCCCGCCTTGATGGCCAGGAAATGGGTGGTCGCCTGCGGCAGGATCTTTTCAAAGAAGAAGGTCGCGGTCTTGATCTTGGTTTCGTAAAACGCCTTGTCCTCGGTGCCGAAGAACAGTTGCAGGCCCGCGATCTTGGTGGCTTTGGCAAAGCAATAGGCCATGCCGACAAGGCCGAGCAGGCGCAGATAGTCGCTGGCCGCAGCCCCCGCCTCTTCGGGGTCCTTCAACCCCTTTTCGGCAATCGTCGCGGTGGAAAGCTGCAGCGCGCCAAAGGCCTTTTCCAGCCCCTCGATCATCTTCTGCATCGGGCCTTCGCCCTTGTTTTCCTCGATAAAGGCCGAGACGGGGTGAAAGAAGCTGCGCAGCAGGCGGCCCATATGCGCGCCCATCTTGCGCCCGACCAGATCGAGCGCCTGAATGCCGTTGGTGCCTTCATAGATCATGGCGATGCGCGCATCGCGCTGATACTGCTCGACCCCGCTTTCGTGGATATAACCGTGGCCACCATAGACCTGCACCGCCAGGCTGGCGCTGTCATGACCCAGATCGGTGAAGAGCGCTTTCACCACCGGCGTCATCAGCGCGACGAAATCCTCGGCCCGCTGGCGCACCTCGGGGTCGGCGGCGTGGCGTTCGGCATCCAGCCCGCGCGCCACCCATGCGCCCAGCGCCCGGCAGCCCTCATTATAGGCCCGCATGGTCAGCAGGTTTTTGCGCACATCGGGGTGGACGATGATCGGGTCCGCCGCCTTGTCCGGGTATTTCGCGCCCGAGAGGCTGCGCCCCTGCAAGCGGTCCTTGGCATACCACACCGCCGACTGATAGGCCGCCTCGCCAATGCCAAGGCCCTGAATGCCCACGCCCACGCGCTCGGCATTCATCATCGTGAACATCGCCTCAAGGCCCCGATGCGGCTCGCCCACCAGCCAGCCGATGGCATCGTCGAACTGCATCTGACAGGTGGCCGATGCCTTGATGCCCATCTTGTGCTCGATCCCGCTGGCGCGTACGCCATTGCGCGCGCCCGGATTGCCGTCGGCATCGGGCAGGAACTTGGGCACGAGGAACAGGCTGATCCCCTTCACCCCCTTGGGCGCATCGGGCAGACGCGCCAGCACCAGATGGATGATGTTGCTGGTCAGATCTTGCTCGCCCGCCGAAATGAAGATCTTCGAGCCGGTCAGCTTATAGCTGCCATCGCCCACCGGCTCGGCCTTGGTGCGCAGCAGGCCCAGATCAGTCCCGCAATGAGGCTCGGTCAGGTTCATCGTGCCCGACCATTCACCGCTGATCATCTTGGGCAGATAGGCCGCCTTCAACTCCTCGCTGGCATAGGCGTTCAGCGCCGTCACCGCGCCCGCCGTCAGGCCGGGATAGAGGCTGAAGGAGACATTGGTGGCGCAGATCATCTCCTCGACCAGCTTGCCCACCGCCTCGGGCAGGCCCTGTCCGCCATATTCGACCGGCATGACAAGGCCGCCCCAGCCGCCCTGCACGAACTGGTCATAGGCTTCCTTGAAGCCCTTGGGCGTGCGCACCACGCCATTTTCGTATTGGCAGCCCTCGCTGTCGCCCGAAAGGTTGATCGGCAGCAGCACATCCTGACAGATTTTGGCCGCTTCCTCCAAAACCGCATCGGTCAGATCCTGGGTAAACTCCTCATGGACCGAGAGCCCGCCAAAGCCGTCATCCTGATGCAACTCGTTGAGCACAAAGCGCATATCGCGCAAGGGGGCGGTATAAACCTGCATAAAACCTCTCCTGTTGTCCCGGCGTCAATTGCGCAGCGGCTTGCCGGTGGTCAGCATATGCTCCACCCGCGCCTGCGTGCGGCTATCGCGCACCAGCGTCATGAATTCGCGCAGCTCCAGCGCCAATAGCTGCTCTTCGGTCACAGTATCGACCACATCGGCGTCCCCCCCGGTCAAAACGGTAGCCAGCTTGTCGGCCACCACCTCGTCATAGGGCGTCGCAAGACCCCGCGCGCGGAAACCCTTGACCGCCAGCTCCAGCGCCGTCTTGCCGCTGGCGCCGGGCAGGCGGAATACCGGCGGCGTGGGCGGGGTGTAACCCTCCACCATCGAGAGCGCCCGCGCCTTGGCATCCGCCAGCAACCGGTCGCGGTTCATGGTGATGCCGTCGCCGGGGCGCAGATAGCCGATCTCCTTGGCATTGGCCGCCGATTTGGCGACCGTTGCGGTCGAAATCGTCTCGAACGCCTTGGCCACAGGTGGCATTGGTCCCTTGGGCGCCTTGGGGCTTTCGGCGGCGCGGACCATCAATTCGCCGCATCCGCCCCAGCCGGGGATCAGCCCCACGCCGCATTCGACAAGGCCGATATAGGTTTCGGCATGGGCCTGCACCGCATCGGCATTGAGGCAGATTTCACACCCGCCCCCCAGCGCCATGCCAAAGGGCGCGGAGACCACCGGGAAGGGGGCATATTTCAGCGCCTTATACGCCTTCTGTCCGCCCGCGACCAGTTTCTCCACCTCGCCCCATGCGGCGATGTTGATGGCAAAGATGGCAAGGCCGAGGTTCGCGCCGGCCGAGAAATTCGAGCCTTCATTATAGACCACCAGCGCCTTGTACTGCTCGGTCACCAGCGGAATCGCCCTCTCGATCAGCTTCATCACCTCGCCATCGAGCGCGTTCATCTTGCCGGTGAACTCCAGCGCCACCACGCCGTCGCCAATATCCCACAGCGCCGCCGAAGCGGTTTTCAACAACGGTTTCGAGGCCGCCTTGATATCCTCCAGCAGCAGCACGCCTTCGGGCCGGGCAATCGCGTGATATGCGCCATCCGCGCCCAGATATTGGCGCTGCCCTTCCTCGACACGATAAAACGGGCGGCCATCGGCCAGCGTCAGGATCGCGGGAACCTCGCGCCCCCCGGCCTGCAGGCGGGCGACGAAATCGGCGCCCCCGATCCGGTCGATCAGCTCAAACGGGCCATATTTCCAGTTATAGCCCAGCTTCATCGCCGTATCGATGGCCAGGATATCATCCGATGCCTCACCAATCAGCCCCGCCGCATAGGCCAGTGTCGGCCCCAGCACGGCCCAAGCATAGGCGCCCACCACGCCCGGCGCGGAAATCAGCGCGCGCAGGTCCTTCTGCGCCGCCGAAGGGATCGACACCGGCTTGGCCGCCTTGGTGTATTCCCCGGTGTTCAGGTTGATCGCTTCCTTGACCTTCCCGGCTTCCTTGTTGATCCGGTAAAAGCCCCCCTTGCCCTTGCGCCCGGTATAGCCGTCCGCAATCATTTTCAGGATCAGCGGATGGTCATGGGCAATCGCCTGATACGGGTCGTTGGCGGGCAGAGTGCTGGTCAGGCTGGCCTTGAGATAGGGCATGAGATCAATGCCCACCAGATCGACCAGACCGAAGATCCCGGTCTTGGGCACGCCCATCGGTTTGCCGCCGATGGCATCGGCATCCTCAACGCTGACGCCCAATTCAAAGGCCGCATTGATCGCCGCCTGAAGCCAGTATGTGCCCACGCGATTAGCAAGGAAACCCGGCGTGTCCTTGGCCCGCACCACACTCTTGCCCATCGCGCGGTCGGCAAAATCGGACACGCGGGCGACCAGTTCGGGATCGCTCTTGGGCCCGGCCACAACTTCGAGCAGGCGCATATAGCGCGGCGGGTTGAAGAAATGGGTGATGAGGAAATCGCGGGCGAAGGCCTCGCTGCGCCCCTCGATTAGGCGTTCGAGCGGGATTGTCGAGGTGTTCGACGACACCGCCGTTCCGGGCCGCCGCACGCTTTCCAGCTTTTCATACAGCGCGTGCTTCAGCTCGATCTTCTCGACAATCGCCTCGATCACCCAGTCGCATTCGGCAACCCGGCCCAGATCGTCGTCAATATTGCCCGCCTCGACCAGCTTCGCCGCCGCCTTGCTCATAAAGGCCGCCGGTTCGGCTTTTTTCAGCCGCTCAATCGCGCCCGCCGCAACGGAATTGCGGTCCGCAGCATCGCGCACAATATCCAGCAGCAGCACCGGCACGCCCGCATTGGCCGCCTGCGCGGCAATACCGGCGCCCATGGTTCCGGCGCCGATCACACAGAGCTTTTTCATCAGATGGCCTCCAGAACCGTAGCGATCCCCTGCCCGCCGCCGATGCATTGCGTGGCCAGCGCATAGCGGCCCCCGGTGCGCTTCAACAGGCTGGCCGCCTTGCCGACGATGCGCGCGCCGGTTGCGCCCAGCGGGTGGCCGATGGCAATCGCGCCGCCATCGATGTTGACCTTGGAAACGTCCAGACCCAGCTCGCCGATGCAGGCAAGGCTCTGACTGGCAAAGGCTTCGTTGAGTTCGATCACATCAAGATCGCCCACCGAAATCCCCGCGCGGGCCAGCGCCTTGCGGCTGGATTCGACCGGGCCCATGCCCATGATTTCGGGCGCGCATCCGCTGATCGCCACCGACTTGATCCGCGCCAGCATCGGCAGGCCATTGGCCACGGCAAATTCCTCGCTGCACACCAGCACGGCGGCGGCGCCATCGGTCAGCGGGCTGGCGGTGCCCGCCGTCACGCTGCCGGTTGCGCTGAACGCAGGCTTCAGGGCCGCCAGAGCCTCGGCCGTGGTGCCGGGGCGCGGGGTGCCATCGGCATCGACGCCGCCCACGGGCACGATTTCATCGGAGAGCAGGCCCGCCGCGATGGCCTCGCCCGCCTTGCGCTGGCTTTCGACGGCAAAGGCTTCCTGCGCCTCGCGGCTGATGCCGAATTTGGCCGCCACGTTTTCAGCCGTATCGCCCATGCCCAGATAGGCCGCGCTCTTTTTCGCCAGCGCCGGATTGGGCATCGGATTAAAGCCCATCATCGGCACGCGGCTCATCGATTCAACGCCTGCGGCAATGAACACTTCGCCGGCACCTAGCTGGATCTGGCCCGCAGCATAATGGATCGCGCTCATCGAGGAGCCGCAGAAACGGTTGACCGTCATGCCCCCAACCGAAAGCGGCAAATCGGCAATCAGGCCGATCAGGCGGGCAATGTTGAAGCCCTGCTCACCCTCGGGAAAGGCGCAGCCGACAATCAGATCCTCAAGCGCGGCGGCATCCACCCCGGTCCGTGCGATCAATCCGCGCACCACATCGGCGGCCAGATCATCAGGACGCACACGGGCCAGAGCACCCCTGCCCGCCAGATGGAAAGGAGAACGGGCATAGCCCGCGATCACCACATTACGCATCGCACATCCTCTTTTTGTCGAATTATTTGGCCGGGACTGTAGCACGGGAATCGCGCCCCGCACCCTTCTGCACTAATGGTGCCGAACTTTCCCTATACGTCAACCAATTTTTGAGGCATACACTGATTCGCCGCAAGGACCAGAGTGCAGCAAAGCACCTAAGCGCCTGCGGTTCCGCGCAATTGGGGTTTTCCCCAATGCGCCGATCAGGAGAAGGAGCCGAAAGGATGATTGCCCTGTTAGGGATATTGGCGGCCGCCGCCGTGCCATCCGCCCAGGATGCGCTGGGCCGGTGGCAGACCGAAACGAAGCATGGCGTGGTGGAAATTGCCGCCTGCGGGCCATCGATCTGCGGGCGACTGGTGGAATCCGATGCGCTGCGCACCAATCCGCAATTGCGCGACACCAAGAACAAGGATGCCGCCCAGCGCGACCGGATGCTCAAGGGCCTGACGATCCTTCAGGGGTTTCATGCCAAGGGCGGCGAATGGGCGGGCGGCACGATCTATAATGGCGATGACGGCGGCACCTATCAGGCCACGCTGACCATGATCGACCATGACACGCTCAAGGTAAAGGGTTGCATCGTCTGGCCTTTGTGCAAGAGCCAGACCTGGAAGCGCTTGCGCTGACCGCAACAATCCCATGAAGGGGAGGCAAAATATGACTTCGGTTCGCAAATTTTCACGTGCCGCCAAGGTTTCCGCGCTGCTGCTGGGTCTGATCCCGGCGCAGGCGATGGCCAGCGGTTTCTATATCGTCGAACAAAGCCCCAAGGCCACGGGCCGCGCCTATTCGGGCGAAGTGGCCGATACCGGCCCTGAATCCCTGTGGTGGAACCCGGCCGCGATTGCCGGGCAAAAGGGCCTCGCCATCCATGCCGGGGCCAGCGCGATCCTGCCCGCGGCCAAGATGAACAACGCCAACACGATCATCGTGCGCCCCGGACAGGCGCCCGCGCCCGTGGGCGGCGATCAGGTGAGCAGCAACCCCATTGAAAACGGCGTCGTGCCCACCGGTGCGATCTCCTATGGCCTGACCGACAAGGTGGCGCTGGGCCTGGCCATCACCGCGCCGTATAATTTCACCACCGATTACGCCACGACGAGCTGGGCGCGCTATTCGGCGCTGCGCACCTCACTGCTGACCATCGACATCCAGCCCGGCATCGCCATCGAAGTGCTGCCCGGCTTGCGTATCGGGGCGGCGGCCAATATCGAATATGCCAAGGCCGAACTGGGCAATGCCCTGCCCAACCTCTCGCCGCTGCTGGCCGACGGGTCGCAGAAACTGTCGGGCAACGGCTGGGACATGGGCTGGTCGGCCGGTTTCCAGCTTCAGCGCGGCCCGGTAAGTATCGCCGCCAGCTATAAGTCCTCGATCAAGCACACGCTCAACGGGTCGGTGACGGTCGCGGGCCTGCTGGGGCCGCTGGCGGCCAACAATGGCACGGTCAACACCTCGGCCAGTTTCAGCACGCCGTGGCAGGCGATCTTCGGCGTCCGTTACGCCGTGACCCCGGCCATCACGCTGAACGCGCAGGCCACCGCCAGCGGATGGTCCAAGTTTGACGCAATCCGTCTGGCCGCGCCGTATAATACCGCCATCCCCGAAAATTACCGCGACAGCTGGAGCTATGCGGTGGGCGTGGATGTGGCCGTTTCGCCGCGCTGGACGCTGCGCAGCGGCGTGGCGCGCGATCTGACCCCGGTGCGTAACACCGAGCGCGATGCGCGTGTGCCCGACACCAACCGCTGGGTCTTTGCCATGGGGGCCACGCATCAGATGTCGAAGCGTTTCGCCGTCGATGTCGGCGTCAATTATCTGACGCTGGACAGCGGGCCGATCAACCGCACCACGGCGGCCTATGTCGGCACCGCCGCGCAAACGCCGATCCTGATGAACGGCACGGTCAATTCGGCGCATGTGTTCATCTTCGCGCTGGGCGGCCGATTTACCCTCTGACGCATAAATAACGATAAAATAACGGAAAGGGCGAGCGATGATTGCAACGGATGATGCCAAGACCTTTGGGCAGGAAGGGTGGATGCCGCAGGAGCGGCTGATCACCGATCTGCTGGACAAGGCGGTCGAGCATCATGCCGAAAGAATCGCGCTCGACTTTCTGGGCCGCACATGGACCTATGGCGAGGTTGGGCGTCTGGCCGACCGGGCGGCGCGCGGGCTTTACGCGCTGGGCCTGCGCAAGGGGGATCGCTTTGCGCTGTGCCTGCCCAACACGCCTTATTTTGTGGTGATGTATTTTGCCGCGCTCAAAATCGGGGCGGTGATCGTCAATCTGAACCCGATGTATACCCCGCGTGAGATGGATCACCTGATCCGCGATTCCGGCGCGCGGATGATCGCGGTGCCCGATGTGGCCAGCATCTATGCCAAGGTGCGCGAGGTCGGCCCGGCGGCGGGCATTGAAAAGATCGTGATGTGTCCGCTCGCCCCCATCCTGCCCACGCTGCAGTCCTTGGGCTGGCGGGTGCTGAAACGGCGCGAACATGCGCGCTATTCCGAGGACGATCTGCATATCGGCTTCTTCCGCCTGATCGAGCGCAAGGGCGATTTGCCCGCCATCGAGCGTCATCCCCATGATCTGGCCGTGCTGCAATATACCGGCGGCACCACCGGCACGCCCAAGGGCGCGATGCTCAGCCATGCCAATCTGACCGCCAATTCGGCGCAAATGCTGGCCCATCTGGGCCATGCGATGAGCGAGCAAGAGCGCGTGCTGGGCGTGCTTCCGATGTTCCATGTCTTTGCGCTGACCACGGTGCTGAACTTTTCCATCGAGATCGCGGCGGAAATCGTGCTGCTGGCCCGGTTTGACCTCAAACAGATGCTGGGCACGATCAAGCGGACGCGGCCCACGATCATCTTTGGCGTGCCCACGATCTGGGTGGCGATGAACAATGAGGTGGCGCCGGGCGAGGCGCCCGATCTGTCGCATCTGTCGGCCTGCGTTTCGGGCGGGGCGCCGCTGCCGCTGGATGTGCGCCAGGCGTTTGAAAAGCTGACGGGCGCGATCATCACCGAGGGCTATGGCCTGTCGGAGGCTTCGCCCATCATCACCTGCAACCCGATCAACGGACGGATCAAGGACAACAGCTGCGGCCCGGCCTTTCCCGCCACGGTGATCGAGATCCGCAACCCGGAAAGTGGCGAAATCCTGTCCATGGGCGAGCGCGGCGAGGTCTGCGCGCGCGGGCCTCAAGTGATGAAGGGTTATTGGAACCGGCCTGAGGACACCGAAAAAACCTTTGTCGATGGCGCGCTGCGCACCGGCGACATCGGCTATCTGGATGACGAAGGCTATCTGTTCCTCGTTGACCGGATGAAGGATGTGATCCTGTGCGGAGGCTTCAATGTCTATCCCCGCGTGATTGAGGATGCCGCCTATCACCACCCGGCGGTGGAGGAAGCCATCGCCATCGGCATCCCCGACGCCTATCGCGGACAAAGCCCCAAGCTGTTCATCAAGCTGCACGCCGGGATGACGGCCACGCCGCAGGAATTACTGGCCTTCCTTGGCGACTATCTCAACAAGATCGAGATCCCCAAGGAGATCGAGATCCGCGACCATCTGCCGCGCACGCTGGTGGGCAAATTGTCGAAAAAGGAACTGGTGGAGGAGGAGCGCCGCAAACGCGAGGGTCAGCCCTGATATCCTTTGGCCTTCTGGCCCCTTGCGAAAAGCGCAACATTTTGGTCGAATAGGCCGATGGGGGATAGTGAGATGGACGCGAAACTGGAGGAGACCGGGCTGGAGGACACTGGCAAAAACCGCGACCTGATGGGGATTCAGGAGGTCGCCGGGATGCTGGGCGTCACCCACCGCACCTTGCGCTTTTACGAGGACAAGGGCCTGATCGAGCCGCGACGGGTGGGCAACACGCGCATCTATGCAAGGCGCGAGGTGGCGCGGATGCAATTGATCCTGCGCGGCAAAAGGCTGGGCTTCACCATCCGCGAGATCAGCGAGTTCCTTGACCTTTATGATGCCGACCCGGAGCATGTCGAGCAATCCAAGCTGCTGCTGCGCCGCATCCGCGAAAGGCTGAAACTGTTGGCGCGGCAAAGGGCGGCGATTGATGAAACCGTGGGCGAGCTGAAAAAGCTGGAAGCTGAAACGCTGGCCGAGATCGCGGCGGCGGGCGGGTAAAGGCTTGCCGGGGGCGGATCGCGCCCCTATCTCCTGCGCCTATATTGCAACGCAGCAGGAGCCGACCATGAGTGACACCGCCAATTGGGCCGAAAACCACATCGCCTTGGTGACGGGGGCTACCTCGGGCTTTGGCCGGGCGGTGGCGCTGCGGTTGCTGGCGGGCGGGGCGCGGGTGATCGCCACCGGGCGCCGCCGCGAGCGGCTGAATGAACTGGCCGCGCAGGCGAATACCGACCGCCTGCTGACCATCGAGCTGGACGTAACGGAAAAGGACTGCGGTGAGAAACTGCTGGCCGCCCTGCCCGAGAATTTTGCCGGGATCGACATCCTGTTCAACAATGCCGGTCTCGCGCTGGGTCTGGGGCCGGCGCATACCGCCGATCTGGACGAATGGGAAACCATGATCGAAACCAATGTGACGGGCGTTGTGCGCATTGCCCATGCGGTGCTGCCCGGCATGGTGGCGCGCGGGCGCGGCCATGTCATCAATGTGGCCAGCATTGCAGCCACCTATCCCTATCCGGGCGGCAATGTCTATGGCGGCACCAAGGCCTTTGTGCGCCAGTTCTCACTGGGCCTGCGCGCCGATCTGCTGGGCACGCCGGTCAAGGTCACCTCGCTGGAGCCGGGCGCCTGCGAGACAGAGTTCTCACAGGTCCGCTTTGGCGGCGACAAGGACAAGGCCGCCGCCGTCTATCAGGGCATGAAGCCGCTCTCGGCCGATGATGTGGCCCAGACGGTCGAGGCGGTATTGCGCCTGCCCGAACATTTGAACGTCAATTCGATCGAGATCATGCCCGTGGCGCAGGCCTTTTCGCCGCTGGCCATGGCGCGCAAGTAATGCGCACCACCTATCAGGATGCCTCGGTCCGCCTCTATCATCTGGATGGCGGACCGGAAGGCGGGGCGGCCACCACCCTGTTCTACGGCCCGCTGAGCGAAGCCATGCGCATCGCCGAACAGCAAAGCGCCGAGGTACAGGAAGGCCTGTTCATCGCCACCGACAATGACGTGGTGGCCTTCCTGGACCTGTTCGAGGGCTATTAGGCCAGAATAGATTTACCCTGCGTGGTGGTCTTGGCCGCCATTTCCTCAGGCGTCGGCGGGGTCGGGATCAGCAGTCCGCGCTGAACCGCAGGCCGCGCGCCGATATCGCCCATCCAGCGCGCGATATTGGGCAGGCCATCCAGCGTCACCCCGGCCCAGTCATGCCCGCGCACCCATGGGAAGCAGGCGATGTCGGCGATCGAATAGTCGCCCGCCAGATAATCACACCCCTCCAACGCCGCATCCAGCACGCCCAGCAGGCGGCGGCTTTCGCGCGTATAGCGATCAATCACCGAGGGCAGCTTTTCCGGGAAATAGCGGTTGAACACCGTCGCCTGCCCCATCATCGGGCCGAGGCCGGAAACCTGCCACATCACCCATTGGATCGCTCGGCTGCGCCCCTGCACGTCGGCGGGGATGAAACGGCCGAATTTCTCGGCCAGATAGAGCAGGATCGCGCCCGATTCGAACACGGCGAAACCATCGTCGACCAGCGCGGGGATCTTGCCATTGGGGTTGATCGCCAGAAATTCCGGCGTCTTCTGCTCCTGATTGGTCAGCGAAATCGGGGTGACCTTATAGGGTACGCCCAGCTCCTCAAGCAGGATCGTGACTTTCCAGCCATTGGGCGTTTCGGAGGTAAAGAGTTCGAGCATCGCGGCATCCCTTATCCTTTGCTGCGCGCAACAAACACGCCCCCGCCCCCGCAACAAGGCCAGCGCCCCCGCTATCATTGGCGATGACAGTTTCGCAGGGGACAGTTTCGCCGAACGGGATCGTCCGCGCCGCCATCCTGTTACTCTTGCTGATAGTATTCGTTTCCCCCTTGGCAGCGCCCAAACCTTGCCCCAAATTGACAGTAAGACATACAAACACACCCCAAAAACAAATCAGCGGGAGCGGTCCATGGCCAAGGATAACAAGATCACCTTTTTCGATCTGACCCACGAAAGCGGGTGCACCACCAGCCCCTTCGTCTGGGCCACCAAATATGCTGTCAAACACAAAGGCTTTGACCTCGATGTGGTGCCGGGCGGGTTCACCGGCATTCTGGATCGCACCGGCGGGCGGTCCGAACGCCTGCCGGTGATCTGCGATGACGGCGAATATGTGCTCGATAGCTGGCTGATCGCCGAATATCTGGATGCCAAATATCCCGACCGGCCCACGCTGATCGGCGATCCTTCGGTCAAGGTGCTGACCCAGTTCCTCGAAACCTGGTTGTGGAAGACGGTGGTCGGCCCGTGGGCGCGCTGCTTTGCCGTGCAATATCGCGACCGCTGCTTCCCGCATGACATCCAGTATATCACCGAATCGCGCCTGCGCATGTGGGGCAAGCCGATGGAAGAGCTGATCGTGGGGCGCGAGGATGTGTTCCCCAAGGTGCTGCCCGAACTGGAGCTGCTGCGCGGTATTCTGCGCGAACACAAATGGCTGGGCGGCGAAACGCCCAATTATGCCGATTATCGCGCGCTGGCGGTGTTCCTCTGGGCGGCCAGCGTGGCCGACACCCCGCCGATGACCGAGGATGACCCGCTGCGCGACTGGATCGACCGCGGTTTCGACCTTTATGGCGGTCTGGGCCGCATTCCGGGCATGAGCCCGCTGTTCGGCCTGAAAATGCGCGAGGGCGATCCCGAGCCCTTCGCCAAGGGGCCTTCGCTGGTGGCGGGTCTTGTCAAGCGCAACACCGGCCCGGCCAGCACGGCGGCCGAAACCGCCCATATCACCGGAAAAGGCGAGAAAGCGCCCGCATGATGCATACTTCTGGCGAGCAGGAGCCGCCCGGCGGGACCTTGCGGATGTATCACATTCCGGGCTGCCCCTTTTCCGAAAGGGTGGAGATCCTGCTGTCACTGAAAGGGCTGGCCGAAAGGCTGGCCCATCATGACATCGACATTTCGCGCCCCCGCCCGGAATGGCTGCTGCGCAAAACGCGGGGCACCACCGCCCTGCCCGCGCTGGAGCTGGAAAATGGCGCGGTGCTCAAGGAGAGCATGGTCATCCTGCGCTATTTCGACGACCGGTTTCCCGGCGTCCGCATCGCGCGGTCCGACCCCTATGAACATGCCGTGGAGCAGATGCTGTGCGCCACCGACGGGGCATTCACCGGGGCGGGATACCGGATGATCCTGAACCGCGATCCTGCGCAGAGGGACGCCTTGAAGGCCGAGGTCGACGCGCAATATGCAAGGCTCGATGCTTTCCTGCGCGATTATGCGCCGGATGGGGATTACCTGTTCGACCGCTTCGGCTGGGCTGAGGTCGCCTTTGCCCCCATGTTCAAGCGCCTGTGGTTCCTTGAATATTACGAGGACTATGCGGTGCCGCAGAACCTCACGCGCGTGTTGCGCTGGCGCGAGGCCTGCCTGTCGCATCCCGCCGTGGCGGAAATCCACAGCCACCGCGAACTGATGACGCTCTATTACGATTATGCCCAGGGCGGCGGCAATGGCCGCATTCCCGAAGGGCGCAAAGTCTCCAGCTTCACCCTCGATCCGCCATGGGACACCCGCCCCATGCCTCCCCGCGACAAATGGGGCCACGCTGCCGGCGATGCCGAGCTTGGCCTGATCACTACCTGACGCTCCCCGGCTGACAGAAGGACAATTCCATGAAGAACTATCCGCAGAATTTCATCGACGGCCAGTGGGTCGACAGCATCGGCGGCACGCCCCACACCGTCATCAACCCGGCCACCGAAGGCGCGGCCAGCCAGATCACGCTGGGCACCGCCGCTGACGTGGATGCCGCCGTGGCCGCCGCGCGCCGCGCGTTCGAGAGCTTCAGCCAGACCACCAAGGAAGAGCGCATCGCCCTGCTGGGCGCGATCATCGAGGCCTATAAGGCGCGAATCGGCGATATTGCCGAGGCGATCAGCACCGAAATGGGTTGCCCGATCAGCACCTCCTCGACCGCTCAGGCCGGGTCGGGCCTTGGCCATCTGGCCAATGCGCTGGCCGCCTTGCAGGCCTATGATTTTGAGGAAAAGATTGGCGACAACAAGGTCGTGCGCGAGCCGATCGGGGTGGTGGGCCTCATCACCCCGTGGAACTGGCCGATGAACCAGATCGTCGCCAAGGTGGCCCCGGCGCTGGCGGCGGGCTGCACCATCGTGCTCAAGCCCAGCGAGGAAGCCCCCACCTGCGCCGCCGTCTTTGCCGAAGTGTTGGCTGCAGCGGGCGTACCCGCGGGCGTGTTCAATCTGGTGCAGGGCGACGGGCCGGGCGTGGGCGCGGCGATGGCCGCCCATCCCGATATCGACATGATCAGCTTTACCGGATCGACCCGCGCCGGGATCATGGTGGCCAAGGCGGCCGCCGATACGGTCAAGCGCGTGACGCAGGAACTGGGGGGCAAATCGCCCAACATCATCCTGCCCGGCACGCCGCTCGACAAGGCGCTGCCCGGCGGCTGCGGCGGCGTGCTGCTCAATTCGGGGCAGAGCTGCGTCGCGCCCACGCGCATGCTGGTTCATGTCTCGCAGCATGATGAGGCGGCCAAGCTGGCGGGCGAAATCTTTGGCGGCAAGCCGGTGGGCGATCCTCTGGCCGAGGGCGGCCATATCGGCCCGGTGGTGAACAAGGCCCAGTTCGACAAGATCCAGGGCCTGATTGCCAAGGGCATCGAGGAAGGCGCCACGCTGGTCACCGGCGGGCTTGGTCTGCCCGAGGGCGTGGACAAGGGCTATTTCGTCAAGCCCACCGTGTTTGCCAATGTCACCAATGACATGGCGATTGCGCGCGAGGAAATCTTCGGCCCGGTGCTGGTCATCCTGCCGTACAAGGATCTGGATGAGGCGGTCGCCATCGCCAATGACACGCCCTATGGCCTTGGCGCCTATATTGCGGGCGATCCGGCCGTGGCCAAGACCATCGTGAGCAAGATCCGCGCCGGGTCGGTCTATGTGAACGCGGGCGGCTTGGCGATGGACATGCCCTTTGGCGGATACAAGCAATCGGGCAATGGCCGCGAATTCGGCAAATTCGGCCTCGAGGAATATCTGGAGGTCAAGTCGGTGATCGGCGCGCTTCCGGCGTAATGGAAATGGGGGTGCGGTGCGCCGCACCCCTTCTTTTTCAAGCCATCTCGGCGGCCAGTCGGCGCAATTTCTCCGCGCTGGCCGGATCGGCGGGGGCGAACAGGATCAGGCGCTGGCCCGGCACTTCCTCGATCGCATAGGACGTGTGGTGAAAGGCGATCTCGCCCACATCGGGCAGCGTGGCGCTGTTCACATCCTCGAAATGGCTGCGGATTTCGGCGGCTTCCCAATATTCGCGGAACAGGTCGGAGGATTGCTGCATCTCGGCGATCAGCGTCTCGAACACCTGGGGCTGGGCGGTGCGGCTGTAATCCCACTTGAAGCGCGCGACCAGACGGCGCGCCATTTCGCGATAGCGCTCCGGGTCGGCGCGATAGCGTTCATTGAGCATCAGGATGCGGAACAGGTTGCGCTCCTCACGCGGCAAAGGCGCGTAATCACGGAAAAGCTGCGTCACCAGCGCGTTCCAGCCCACCACGGTCCAATCCTCGACAATCACCAGCGCGGGAATCGACAGACTGTCCATCAATTGCTGGGTGGATGGGCGCACCGCCTCGTCGGCCCGGCCCGTCAGCGGCGGCGGACGATGCTGGGCCAGCGCAAAGAGGAACTCGCGCTCCTGTGGCTCCAGACGCAGCGCCTTGCCCAAACGCTCGATCATCGCAGCGGAAAGCTGCACCTCGCGCCCCTGCTCGAACCATGTGTACCATGTGACGCTCATGCCCGCGAGCGTGGCCACTTCCTCGCGGCGCAACCCCCGCGTGCGGCGACGCTCACCGGCGGGCAGACCCACGTCGGTGGGGGCCAAGCGCCCGCGCGCGGCTTTCAGAAAGCGGGTAAGTTCCTCTCTTTGCGCCATATCCTTGCCTCTTGCCCGTATTTCTTTCGGCGCCCCTTACACTATATAGGACATCGCGAAAGCCTGTTCTGCCTGTTACTCTCAATAATGGCACAGACACAGGCCTGTTCAACACCTGCCAGACGGGCATAGGTCATGAATCAGAACATTTCCCCCCCAAAAGTTCCCATAGAGGAGAGGACTTTCAATGGCCGATAAGGTCTTTATCACCTGCGCCGTCACCGGTTCGCCATGGCCGCTGCCCAAGCATCCCAATTTCCCCTTCCGCCCCGAGCATGTGGCGCAGGAAGCGCTGGACGCCGCCGCCGCCGGGGCCTCGATCATCCACCTGCACGTGCGCGACCGCGAAACCGGCCATCCCAGCACCGAGCTGGAGGATTACCGCGAGGTGGTCGGCCTGATCCGCGCGAAGAACAGCGAAGTGATCCTCAACGTCACCACCGGGCCGGGCTGCACATGGATGCAGAGCGAGGAAGACCCCAGCCTGCCCGGCCCCGGCACGCTGATGTTCACCGCCGAAAAGCGGCTGGAGCATATCCTCGATCTGAAACCGGATATGTGCACGCTCGACATCTGCACGATGAACCTGTGGGGCGGGGCGGCGATCAATCTGAAGCCGATGGTCACGCGCCTTGGCCATATGATTCAGGACGCGGGCGTTCTGCCGGAAATCGAGTGCTTCGAGGCGGGC
Organism: Novosphingobium sp. SG707; assembly: GCF_012275515.1. Classification (GTDB taxonomy): domain Bacteria; phylum Pseudomonadota; class Alphaproteobacteria; order Sphingomonadales; family Sphingomonadaceae; genus Novosphingobium. Next base: position 89,970 of record NZ_JAAZQL010000005.1, on the reverse strand, counting down.
GATTTCGTCTATGCCGAGGATCTGATCGCCGAGGGCGCGCTGCCCGCCCATTCGCCCTATACCTTTGTGCTGGGCACCAAATATGGCCTGCCCGCCACACCCGAAGCCATGCAATATTCCAAGAACCAGTTGCCGCGCGGCGCGACCTTCACCGGCTTTGGCATTCAGCGCCATTCCTTCCCCATGGCGGCGCAATCGGTGCTCCTGGGCGGCCATGTGCGCACCGGGTTTGAGGACAGCACCTATCTGCGCAAGGGCAAGCAGGCCGCAGGCAATGCCGATATGGTCAATTGGGCGGTCGAGCTGATCGACCATTTGGGCGCGGATCTGGCAACGCCCGGCGAGGCGCGCAAGATGCTGGGCTTGAAGAACTAAATCATACAAATATCAAGGAGAGGATCATGGCTTACACTCCCCCCGCCGCGCCGCAGAACACCACCCCGATGGCCGATGTGCGCGGGCGCACCGCCTTTATCACCGGCGGCGCCAATGGCATCGGCCTTGGCATTGCCCGCGCGCTGGTTCGGGCCGGCGCCAATGTGGTGATCGCCGACATCCGCGAAAGCGCGCTGGCCGAGGCCAAGGCTTCGCTGGGCGCTGACGATCAGGTGGAAACCGTCCAGCTCGACGTGACCGACCGCGCCGGTTTCGCCGCCGCCGCCGACAAGGCCGAGGCGCGTTTCGGCAAGATCCACATCCTGGTCGGCAATGCCGGGATCGGCGTGATGGGCCCGATCATGGATGCGCGCTATGACGATTGGGACTGGGGCATGGGGGTGAACCTTGGCGGGGTCATCAATGGCCTCGTCACCATCCTGCCGCGCATCAAGGCCCATGGCGAGGGCGGGCAGGTCGTCACCACGTCGTCACAGAGCGGGCTGATCCCGATCTCCTATTCGGCGATCTATTCGGCGGCCAAGGCGGCGATCATCGGCATCACCGAGGCGGCGCGCGGCGAGTTGGCGGCAATCAACATCGGCATTTCGGCCTTCTGCCCCGGCCCGGTGCAATCGAACATCGCCCATTCCGGCGAGCTGCGCCCCGAGGACAAGAAGCAGGACACCGGCTATCTGAAGCGCGAGGAAGAGCTGGAAGCCCGCCCTGTCTCGCCGCTGTGGATGAGCCAGGACGAGGTGGGCGAGCGCGTGCTGGCGGGCATCCGCCGCAACGATCTCTATATCCTGACCCACCCGGAATTCGGCCCCGGCATGCAGCGCCGCTTTGATGCGATCATGGCCAGCGTGCCCGATGAGGAAGTGAACGAGGCCCGCGCCAAGGAGATCTTCTTCCTGCTCGACAATCCGATTTTCGCCGAACAATCAGCACGCTGCGCCAAGCAGCCTGCGGACGCGTAATGCTGTTGGCGTGACACATCCGTGTCACGCCACGGCACCGGCCCTCTCCCCCGGCCCTACCACCCATTGAGTGTACCCTGTGGGTGGTAGGGCCGGGGGAGAGGGCCGGTGCCGCCTGAAATTCGCCTCTTTCGGCGAATTTTCAAACAGACTCTTGCTTCTCGTCCTGCGCCAATGCGCGCGCGATCACTGCGCAAGCCATCAACTGGATCTGGTGAAACAGCATCAGCGGCAGGATCACCACCCCCACCTGCGCCGCCGGGAACAGGACGCCCGCAATCGGCACACCGCTGGCCAGCGACTTCTTCGAGCCGCAGAACAGCAGCACGATGCGGTCCGCCCGCTCAAACCCCAGCATCGCGCCCAGCCCCCATGTGGCGGCCAGCACCACCGCCAGCAGCATGGCGCTGAGGCCGGCGATCAGCCCCAGTTCCCACAGCGGCAGATGGGTCCACAGGCCCTCGACCACGGCGGCGGAAAAGGCGGTATAGACCACCAGCAGGATCGAGCCGCGATCCACATAGCCGATCATCGCCTTGTGCCGAGAAACGAACTTGCCGATCACCGGGCGCAGCCCATGGCCCAGCGCAAAGGGCAGCAGCAGTTGCAGCACGATTTTTTCAATCGAGCCCCACGACATGCTGGCCCCCGACCCGCCCATCAGCAGGCTGGCCAACAGCGGCGTGATGAAAATGCCCGCCAGATTGGAGAAGGAGGCCGAACAGACCGCCGCGGCCACATTGCCCCGCGCGATCGAGGTAAAGGCAATCGAGCTTTGCACCGTCGAGGGCAGGAGCGTCAGGAACAGCATGCCCGAAGCGACCAGCGCGGGCAGCCCCGGAATCGCGGCCAGCCCCAGCCCCAGCAGAGGAAAGAGCGCAAAGGTCGTGCCCATCGTGGCCAGATGCAGCCGCCAATGGCCCGCGCCCGCCACAATCGCCTCGCGCGAGAGTTTGGCGCCGTGCAGAAAGAACAGCAGCACAATGGCCGCATCCGCCGCATGGTCGAACAAGTTCGCCCCCATGCCCCGCGCAGGCAGCACCGAAGCAAAGGCCACTGTGGAGAGCAGCGCCAGAATATAAGGGTCGAACGCGGATTTGAGACGGTCAAGCATGTCTCCTGCCTAGAGATTACCGCCCGCAAGGGCAAGATGGCGCTCCTGCCGCAGGATTGCGGCTTGCACGCGGGATCGCGCTGTCATATCGCTATGACGCATAACCAATTAAGCGCGACGATTCCCTTGCGGGATCGCCCGACAACGGGCATCAACAGTCTAACCCGCGTTAATAAAGGCGGTATCGAGAGGATGGAGAAAGACTTTGGCATCTGCGCCCCTAAACCCTGTTGATCCGCGCCGGCTGCTGGCCGACAGCCCGATGGGCTGGCGCCAGATCGTGGGCATTACCCTGTGCGCGCTGCTCAATGCACTGGACGGGTTCGATGTGCTCTCGATCAGCTTTGCCTCGCCCGGCATCGCGGCCGAATGGCATGTCGATCGCAAGGTGCTCGGCTATGTCCTGTCGATGGAAATCTTTGGCATGGCGGCGGGCTCGATCCTGCTGGGCCGGTTGACCGATCGGCTGGGGCGCATTCCCACGATGGTCATCTGTCTGGTCATCATGGCCTCGGGCATGATCGCCGCGCCCATGGCCTGGGATGTCACCTCGCTGGCGGTGATCCGTCTGTTCACCGGGCTGGGCATCGGGGGCATGCTGGCCGCGACCAATGCGGTGGCCGCCGAATATGCCAACACCCGCTGGCGCAGCGCGGGCGTGGCGCTGATGGCGGCGGGCTATCCGCTGGGCGCGGTGGTGGGCGGCACGATCGCCAGCAAGATGCTAGTGACGGGCAATTGGCGCGATGTGTTCTATCTGGGCGCGGGGCTGGCGCTGATCCTGCTGCCGCTGGTGCCGCTGCTGATGCCCGAACCCATCAACGCGATCCTGCACCGCCGCCCGGCGCGCGCGCTGGAAAAGCTCAACAAGTCGCTGCGGGCCTTTGGTCATGCGCCGGTCGATGCCCTGCCGCCGGTGGACACCTCCATTCCCAAGGCGCGCGTGGCCGATCTGTTCGGGCCGGAATTGCGCGCGGTCAGCCTGCTGCTGCTGCTCTCCTATTTCTCCCATATCCTGACCTTCTACTTCGTGCTGAAATGGGTGCCCAAGATTGTGGTCGACATGGGCTTTCCGGCCTCGGCGGCGGGCGGCGTGCTGGTGTGGGCCAATGTCGGCGGGTTGATCGGGGCCATTCTGTTTTCGCTCTCGGCGCTGCGGCTGCCGCTGCGTCCAACGCTGATGGTGATGATGGTGGCCTCGACGGTGCTGGTGGCGGTGTTTGGGCAATCTCCGGCGGATCTTAACCGCCTGTCGCTGGCGGCGGCGGCGGTGTCTTTCTGCACCAACAGCGTGATCGTGGGCTTCTATGCGCTGATCGCCCAGAGCTTTCCCACTCCCCTGCGCGGCACGGGCACGGGCTTTGTGATCGGCGTGGGGCGTCTGGGCGCGGCCACGGGGCCGATTGTCGCGGGCTATCTGTTCGAGGCCAAGCTGGGGCTGCCGGTGGTGGCGCTGGCCATGTCGGGCGGTTCGCTGGTGGCGGCGGCGGCCTTGCTGGTCATGCCGCATCGCGAAAACGCCACCCACTGATTTTCAACCCCGATCGATCCTGCTAGGGGCGGCATCATGACCGCCCCTATCGAACCGTTCCGCGCCATGGCCATCGGCCAACTGGCCCACAAGCTGGCCGCGCAAGGGCGCAGCGTGATCCATATGGAATATGGCCAGCCATCGACCAGCGCGCCCGCCGCCGCGCTGGCCAAGGCGCATCAGGTGCTGGACACCGAGGCGCAGGGCTATTGGGAAAGCGCCCCCCTGAAGGAGCGCATCGCCCGCCATTATGCCGAAACGCAGGGCGTGACCATCCGCCCCGATCAGGTGATCCTGACCTGCGGCGCCTCGCCCGCCCTGCTGCTGGCCCTGTCCAGCGCCTTTGCGCCGGGCGCGCGGATTGTCTGCGCCCGGCCCGGCTATGTCGCCTATCGCAACACTTTGCGCGCGCTGCATATGGAGCCGCTGGAAATCCCCTGCGGCGCGGCGGAGCGCTATCAGATCACGGCGGCGGCCTTGGAAGCCATCCACCCCGCCCCCGACGGCGTCATCATCGCCAGCCCCGCCAACCCCACCGGCACGATCATCGCGCCTGATGAACTGGCCGCCATCGCGGCGGTCTGTGCGCGGCGCGGCATCCGCATCATCTCCGACGAGATCTATCACGGCCTGTCCTATACCGGCCCTTGCGTTTCGGCGCTGGTTCATGCTCCCGATGCCCTTATCGTCAACAGCTTCTCGAAATATTTCTCGATGCCGGGCTGGCGTCTGGGCTGGCTGGTGGCGCCCGACGATCTGGTCGACGCCGCCTATGCGCGGATGAGCAATCTGATGCTGACGCCCCCGGTCTTGGCGCAACATGCGGGCCTGATCGCCTTTGATTGCGACGAGGAACTGCAGGGCCATATCGCCACCTATGCCGCCAATCGCGAGGCAATGCTGGCCGCTCTCCCCGCACTCGGTCTGGCCCGGATCGCGCCGCCCGATGGGGCGTTCTACATCTGGGCGGATATTGGCCATCTGACCAATGACTCGATGGAATTCTGCACCCGCCTTTTGCAGGAAACCGGGGTGGCCTGCGCGCCGGGGGTGGATTTCGATCCGGTCGATGGGCACCGCTTCATGCGCTTCAGCTTCGCCGTCTCAACCCCGCTGGTGAACGAGGCCATCGAACGCATGATACCCTGGTTTGCGCGACAGGGCACCTTGTCTGCTTGAAAATCGCCTCCGCGATTTTTCCCGGCACCAGCCCTATCCCCCGGCCCTAGCCACCCATAAAGTATGCCCTGTAGGGCAGCACGGCCGGGAGAGAGGACTTGCGCCGCGATTCCGGCCCAAAGTGCAATTCACCCGCCCCGCCCCATCGTGGCATGGCTTGGCATCCCCCCAAGAATGAGGATGCCATGATGAAGTCCATTTCCATGATTGCGGCGCTGGGCGGTATCGCGCTGCCTGCCACCACGGCCTTTGCGGCCCCTGCGCCCACGCCTGCCACTTTCACATCGCGCTGTGCGGTATGCCACAATGCGGACAAGGGCGGCGCGGACAAGGTCGGCCCCGACCTGTTCGGCGTCTATGGCCGCAAGGCCGCCACGGGCAAGCACAATTACACCGAAGCGCTCAAGAAGGCGAACCTCAAGTGGGATGACGCCAATCTGGACAAGTGGATCGCAGGCCCCATGCAGATGGTGCCCGGCACCGCCATGGCCTTCCCCGGCATCAAGGACGCGGCCAAGCGCGCCGAACTGATCGCCTGGCTCAAGACGTTGAAATAAGCCTGCGGGATAAGCCCGAAAGGGTCGCAAGAGGGCGGGAAGGCTTGCGCTTTCCCGCCCTTCTTCGTGCCTGCCCTTTTCACGCCCCCCCCTTTTCACGCCCAAATGCTGCGCACAAAAAAGGGCGCGCGAGCCTTCCCTCGCGCGCCCGATCTTCCTTGGGAGTGATGCTTCCTTTAGAAGAAGAGAATGCCGCCCAGAGCCACCGCATCGCTGGTGGCCGAGTTGCCGTTATGCGCCTTGGCGTTCGAGTTGATATATTCGCCGATCAGCGTCACCCAGCTGTTCAGACCATAGCGCAGTTGCCCCACAGCGCTGCTGTTCACGCGCACCAGCGTCGGGTTGGCCGCTCGGTCGGCGGCGTCGGTGTAGTTGAGATAGCTGGCGCCATAGCTGCCCGCGAGGGTGAACTTGCCCTGCGTCAGCGCGGCCTGCACGTAATAGCCTTCGCTGCTGCGCGGCTTGCCCGCAGCATCGGTGTCGAACAGGTTCAGCACCGTCGTGCCCAGACCCTTGGCGGTGTAATAGGTGCCCACCAGCGTGACAGGACCATAGGTCGTGCGTGCGCCCACATCGAGGCCCTGCCCGGTATAGCTGCCGCCGGCCACGAACTTATGCTCCTGCGTGATGCCCGAGGCCCAGAGGTGGAGCTTGACCGCATCGAAGGCGCCGTCATAGGTCACCTTGCCCTGGAAACCGGGGCTGGAATTGTTCTGCGCGCCCGCCGTCAGCGAATTGAGCGGCTGGAACACGCCCACCGAGGCCTGCAGACCGCCCATGCTGGGGGTCGTATAGGTCATCTGGGGCTGGAAATCGGTGTAGATATAGCCGGTGCCGATGCGACCCAGCGTGGTGTTGGCGGGCGCCGCATTGCCCCCGGTCGGGCCGGAGGAAAGCAGCGTGATGTCATTGAGGATCGCTTCGGAACCGAACAGGCCGATAGCGCGGCCGATCTTCAGTTCACCAAAACCCTTGCGGCCAATGGTCAGATAGGTCTCGCGAAAGTCGATGCCCGCAGTCGCCAGAGCGGTCGGCTGACCGCCGTTGTTGGCCCCCAGCGCACCCCATGCCGCGCTGTTGATACCCGGATACATGCCGAAATGCGCGCCCACATCCCAACCGTTCTGGGTCGTGGTGGCGTCCACCTTCAGGAAGCCGGGGAGCAGACCGTTGCGCACCGCGCTGGTGTTGCCGCCCACGCTGGCGATGCCGCCGGTGACGGCCGTGTTGGCGCCGGGCTTGGCCGCATTGTCATAGACATAGAAGCCGTTGACCGAGCCGGAAAACTTGATCGTGGCCGGACCAACCTGCAGGCCGATGCCGCTGTCGGTGGCGCGCACGAATTTCGTGGTGTCCCCCGCCACCACCGGAGCTGCCGCAGGCGCCGCCGCCTCGGCCGCATCCTCTTTTGCCAGTTCGGCATATTCCGCGTCCGAGAGGATGCCCTTGTCATGCAGACGCTTGAGCAATGCCTGCGAATTGCCGGCATAGGCCGGGGCCGAAACACCCATCATGGCCACGGCACTCGCGGTGCCGAGCAGAACTTTCCAGAGCATGATACTCTCCCTTGTCGATCCACTTTATCTGCTGTGGTGATGGGAGAATGGGCTGCGAAAGGACCTTCTTGAAATTGGACTTTCGGGTCTGATACTTTGGGAGAACGGGCTTATTCCTAGGTATCAGACCCATTCGGCATCAGGGCGCAATCGCCACGCCCCATGGCCCCGCGCCCGCCGGAATCGTGGCGATGACGGTGCGGGTGCCCAAATCCACCACGCTGACATCGTCGCTGATGCCATTGGCGACGACGGCCCGCGCGCCATCGGGCGTGATCGCCAGATGCCACGGCCGCTGGCCCACTTTCACATAGGCCTCGACCGCATGGCTGGCGACATCGACGATGGCGATATGGTTGGCCCGGCCCAGCGCGACAATCGCCTTGCGCCCATCGGGGGTGAACCGGATGCCGCAGGGCATGACGCGAATCGGCTGAACGCCGGGCGGGGCGAAAGGGATGGTCGCGGTGATCGCGCGGGTGGCCGGATCGGCGATCTGAACCACGCCGCCCATTTCCGCCGCGATCCACAATTGGCGCCCATCGGCGGTAAATTCGACATGGCGCGGGCGGGCCGCCGTCTCGGTCGCGTCCACCACCTGATGACTGGCCGCGTCAATCCACGAGATCAGCTTGCCATCCTCGCTGGTGACGACAATCACCTTGCCGTCGGGGCTTTGGGTGATGCCCTCGGGCTCCTTGCCAACCGGCACCTGCCACGCCACGGCGCGGGTGGAAAGGTCGATGGCGGTCATCGCCGCATCATCCTCATTACTGACAAACAACAGTTTTCCATCGCGTGAGGGGTAGAATTGCTCAGGGTCCTGACCCGATGGCAGATGGGCCACCAAGGCGCCGCTGGCCCGGTCGCGCAGCTCAACCGAATTATCCAGCCCGCTCGCCACCAGCACCTGCGCGCCGTCGCGCGTCAGGGCAATGCCGCGCGGGCGCTGGCCCACTTTCCATGTCGCCACCGCCTTGCCCGTGGCCAGATCGATCACGCTGACCGAGTTGCCGCGCTCGTTCGAAACATAGGCGGTTTCGGCCGATGCCGGGCTGGGGATCAGCGTATTACCCAAAAGGGCAATAAGCAGGGCGGGAATCGCGTATTTCTGCGCAGTTTGCTTTGTCATGATGGCAGCATATCCCCCCGTATCAGCCCATGAATAGCACCAAGGTCCAATACAGACCTGATCAAGGGGGTCATAAGCTCCCGTCACGGAAATCAAAAGACGCGGGCCCGGCACATCGGCACCGCCTTGTGGTGAGAAAGAAGAGAGGAAGATCTGATCATGTCCGGATTTTTCAAGCGCGTCACGCGCGCCCAGACGATGCTTGCCGCTGCTACTCTGCTGGCCGCCACCAGCGTCGGCACGCGCCTTGCCGCCCATGGCGACGTTACGCCCCAGCCGGTCGACACCAGCGCATTGCCCGATATCGGCGACAAGTGGGTGACGCACAACCCCTATCGCGGCAATGCCAAGGCCGCCGAAATCGGCAAGTCGGCCTTTGGCCAGAACTGCGCGCGCTGCCATGGTCTGGATGCGATTTCGGGCGGGATCGCGCCGGATCTGCGCTACCTTGAACTGGGCGATTCGGGCGACGAATGGTTCGTTCAGCGTTTCCAGCATGGGTCGAGCCGCGATGGCAAAGTGTACATGCCCCCCTTTGGCGAAGCGCTGGGCCAGAAGGCCGGTTGGGCGATCCGCAGCTGGCTGGAAACCCGCCACACCGATGACTGATCTTTTGACGATTGATATTAAAAAATAAAAACGGGAAGAGGGCGGCATATGGGCAAGCAGGCATCCGGCATTGGGCGCAGGGCGTTTCTGGCGGGAGGGCTTGCCGCTCTGGCCGCTCCCCTGCCGCTATCGGCGGCGCCTTTGGCCAAGGTGCGCGAATTGGGCGTGCTGCGGGTGGCGGTGTACAAGCACAACCGCCCTTGGTCCTGGGCAGAACCGGACAACAGCACCAACCTGCGCGGGATCGATGTCGATCTGGCCGGGGCGATTGCCAGGACGCTGGGGGTAAAGCTCGATATTGAGGAGTTTACCGCAGGCGACGATATGGCCACCGACCTGCGCAATGCGGTGTGGCGCGGGGGCCTGCTGGGCTTCAAACCGGCCGATATCATGATGCATGTGCCGTTCGACCGGCAATTGATGGTCGAAAACGACCAATGCGCGATTCTGGCCCCCTATTACCGCGAAAGTTTTGCCGCCGCCTGCGGGCCGGAGCAGAATGATTGCGATGTGCCCGCGCCGCAATATCGCGGACGGCGTATGGCGGCCGCCGTCGCCACCATTCCCGACATTTATCTCCTCTCCAGCTTTGGCGGCACGCTGCGATCGAGCGTCACCCATTTCAACACCGGCCATGACGCGGTGCTGGCGCTGGGCACGGGGCAGGCCGATGTGGCCGTGGCGACGAAGGCCGAGGTCGAGGCTGCGATCTTCGACATGAAAAACCCCGCTATCAAACCGCGCAAACGCGCATTGGAAGCGATGATGTCGCCGGGATGGGACATCGGCATGGCGGTCAAGGAAAACAGCCGCTCGCTGGGCGATACGGTCGAGGGGATCATCGGCAAAATGAGCGCCGATGGCCAGATGAAGGCGATTTTCGGTGCCTATGGCGTCGAATGGCGCCCCGCGCTTTCGGCCTGATACATAAGAGGGATCGCAAAGGATTTCTGAGCTTGGCCTAAGGTCCAATTGCTGCGCAGCAGGGGGCCGATAGGCTGAACACCACGGGGGAGAAGCGCGCGACGGGCGCGGCAGCCAAGACCCGAAAACCGACATTAATGACAACAGGAGAGTCGAGATGAAGGGCAGAATTTCGCGCTATGTCGCGTCCTTTGCAGCATTGGGGATTGCCGCGGCCACGCCGGTGATGGCCGCAGGCCCCACCAGCCAGGACCTGCTGAACGATGCCGCCACGCCGGGCGACGTGCTGACCTATGGCATGGGACCCCAGGCCCAGCGCTTCAGCACGCTGGCCAAGGTCAATGTCGACAACGTCAAGAACATGGTCCCCGCCTTTGCCGCCTCGCTGGGCGGCGAAAAGCAGCGCGGGCAGGAAGCCCAGCCGCTGGTCTATGACGGCACGATCTATGTAACCGGTTCCTATTCGCGCGTTTTCGCGTTTGATGCGCGCACGGGCGAAAAGAAGTGGGAATATTCGGCCCGCCTGCCCGACGGCATCATGCCCTGCTGCGACGTGGTTAACCGCGGCGCGGCGATCCATGGCGACAAGATCATCTTCGCCACGCTCGACGCTCACCTGATCGCGCTCAACCGCCACACCGGCAAGGTGATCTGGAACAAGACCACCTCCGATTATCAGGCGGGCTATTCGGCCACCGCCGCGCCGCTGATCGTCAAGGACATGGTCATCACCGGCAATTCGGGCGGTGAATTCGGCATCATCGGTGAAGTGCAGGCCCGCAACGTCGACACCGGCGAGCTGATCTGGACCCGCCCCACCATCGAGGGCAACATGGGCACGCTCAAGGGCCAGCCCAACGGCATGACCGGCAAGCTGAATGCCAGCTGGCCCGGCGACATGTACAAGACCGGCGGCGGCGCGACCTGGCTGGGCGGCACCTATGACCCCGACACCAACCTGATCTTTTTCGGCACCGGCAATCCGGGTCCGTGGAACAGCCACCTGCGCCCCGGCGACAATCTCTACACGTCCTCGACGCTGGCGATTGATCCCGACACGGGCGTCATCAAGTGGCACTATCAGACCACCCCGCATGACGGCTGGGACTTTGACGGTGTGAACGAATTCATCCCCTTTGACGCCACGATCAACGGCAAGGCGATGAAGCTGGGCGCCAAGGCCGACCGCAACGGCTATTTCTATGTGCTCGACCGCACCAACGGCAAGCTGGTCAATGCCAGCAAGTTCGTGATGCAGACCACCTGGGCCGATGGCATCAACTTGAAGACCGGCCGCCCCAACTATACCGCCGATGGCCGCCCCGGCGCGCCCAGCGGCACCGAAAAGGGCAAGGTGGTGTTCTCCTCGCCGTCCTTCCTTGGCGGCAAGAACTGGATGCCGATGGCCTATTCGAAGGACACCGGCCTGTTCTATGTGCCCAGCAACGACTGGGGCATGGACATCTGGAACGAACCCATCGCCTATAAGAAGGGTTCGGCCTATCTGGGCGCGGGCTTCACCATCAAGCCGATTGCCGAAGACCACATCGGCGCCCTGCGCGCGATGGATCCCAAGACCGGCAAGATCGTGTGGGAATACAAGAACAAGGCTCCGCTGTGGGGCGGCGTTCTGACCACGGCGGGCAACCTGGTGTTCACCGGCACGCCTGAAGGCTACCTCAAGGCCTTCAACGCCAAGACGGGTGAGGAACTGTGGAAGTTCAACACGGGGTCTGGCGTGGTCGGTTCGCCCATCACCTGGGAACAGGATGGCGAACAATATGTGGCCGTGATGTCGGGCTGGGGCGGCGCGGTGCCGCTGTGGGGCGGCGAGGTCGCCAAGACCTTCAAGGAAATCAGCCAGGGCGGTTCGCTCTGGGTGTTCAAGCTGCCCAAGGGCTGATGAGAGGTGCGGCGCGGGGGGTAAAATTCCCGCGCCGCTCATCTTTGGAATTGACGCCGATGTACCATCAGAGAGATATGCTGATTAGTATGGCAACGCCCGACAGCATCCTGATCGTTGATGACCACGCGCTGGTGCGCGATGGCATGCGGACCCTCCTTGAAGGATGCTTTGCCCAGTGCAGCATTCTGGAGGCGGCCAATTATGCCGAGGCGCGTGAGGCGCTGGCGGGCCATGCCGATGTCGATCTGGTGCTGCTCGATCTCAATATTCCCGATGCCAAGCGCTTTTCCGCCCTGCAAGGGCTGCGCGAGGAACATCCCGCCGTACCGGTGGTGATGGTGTCGGGCACGCTGGATGGTTCGGCGGTGCGCGAGGCACTTTCTGCGGGGGCCGCCGGGTTCATCCCCAAGAGCCTGAAGCGCGACCAGATCGTCGAGGCGCTGCGCCAGGTGCTGGCGGGCGAGATCTACGTCCCCGATTTCGACTTTGCCGAGGAAGCCAGCACCGGCGAGGAAGTCGCCATCCGCCAGCGTATCGCCACGCTGACGCCGCAGCAGAAGGTTGTGCTGGGCCTGCTCGTCTCGGGCCGACTGAACAAGCAGATCGCCTATGAACTCGACGTTTCGATGACGACGGTGAAGGCGCATGTCTCGGCCATCCTGCAAAAGCTGAATGTGTTCAGCCGCACGCAGGCGGTAATTCTGGCCAATCGGGTCAATTTTCCGGGCTGATCGCTCAGGGGCCGCCGAAAGCTTCGGTTCGCCCCCGTTACGCCCCATTCCCCAACATATTGCGCATCAATGCCCGCAATTGCGCAGGCTTGACCGGCTTGTTCAGCATCGGCACCCGCGCCTGCGCCAGCGTGGCTTTCACCTCGTCGCTGCGGTCGGCGGTGATGACCAGAGCTGGAACCTCGCGCCCTGCCGCCTTGCGCAAGATCGCAATCGCCTCGTCCCCGCGCAAGGCGTCATCGAGGTGGTAGTCGGCGATGATCATGTCGATCCCCTGCGCGATGGCCTCGGCGGCTTCCTCATCCAGCGGGCCGGTGGCGGTGGCCACATGATGGCCCCAATTGCGCAGCAGGGCCGCCATGCCCGCCAGAATCGCCGGATCATTGTCGATCACCAGCAGGCTCTGCGTACCGGTCACGCCGGGGCGCACCGGGCGTGAGGCATCGCCGCCCTTGTCGCTGCGCGCCTCAGCCAGGGGAACCAGCACGGAAAAGGCGCTGCCCTCCCCCGGCGTCGATTCCACATCGAGGCGATGGCCCAGCATCGTGGACGCACGCCGTACGATGGCCAGCCCCAGCCCCTTGCCGGGAATGCGCTGGGTCGATTCCAGACGGCGGAATTCCTCGAAAATCGCTTCCTGATGCTCGGGCGCGATGCCGGGGCCGGTGTCGCGCACGGTGATGCGCACCCCGCCATCCTCGGCGGTAATCTTGATGCTGACACAGCCCTGCGCGGTGTATCGGATCGCGTTGGACAGGAAATTCTGCAAAATACGGCGCAGCAGGCGGATGTCCGAACGCACCCAGACATCGGTGACCGGAATGTCGAGCGAGAGCCCCTCGGCCCGCGCCACGGCGGCAAATTCGATGCGCAGCGCGGCCAGCATCGGCTCCAGTTCAATCGCGCTCCACGCAGGCGTGATCGCCCCGGCATCCAGACGCGAGATCTCGAACAGAGCCTCCAGCAGATCCTCGACCGAATCGAGCGCCACCCCGGTCTGGCGCACCAGCGCGCGGCTGGGCGCGGCAAGGCGCCTTTCGGCCAGCGCCGAGACGAACAGTCGCGCCGCGTTCAAAGGTTGCAGCAGATCGTGGCTGGCCGCGGCCAGAAAGCGGGTCTTGTCGCGATTGGCATGTTCGGCCGCCGTCTTGGCCGCGCGCAATTGCCCTTCCACCTCGCGGCGCTCGGCAATCTCGGCCTGCAGCGCGGTGGTGCGCTCGGCAACGCGGCGCTCCAGCATCTCGGCCGCCTCGCGCAGGGCATTGCGGTCCTGTACTCGCTCGGTAATGTCGTCAAAGCTGAAGGCCATGCCGCCGCCCGGCGTCAGGGGCGTCGAACGGATGATGAAATGCCGCCCGCCCAGGATGCACGGCCCCTCCATCTGCTCGCCCGTCTCGCGCCATTCCAGCACCGATGTGCTGTCCATTCCCAGCCGGTCGCGGCAATAGGAGAGCAGGCCCGCATGGGTTTCCAATCGCTTGCTGCCCCGCGCATCGAGCCCCAGCAGCCGCACCATGCCCTGATTGCGCACCAACAGGCGGCGATCCAGCCCATAGTGGCACACGCCCTCGGACAAAGTATCGAGCGTGGCCTGAAGCACGAGGTTGCGCTCGGCCAGTTCGCGGGCGCGTTCGCGGGCATCCTCGGCCTTCACCTCGGTCACATCGGTATAGATGCCGACGCGCCCGCCCTCCGATGTCTTCAGCTCGTTGATCTGAACCCAGCGCCCATCGGCCAGCGCCTGAATATGCACCCGGTCGGCCTTGGCATGTTGCGAGAGGCGGTCGGCCAGCCAGCGTTCGCGCGAGACCAGCGAGCCGACCGGCAGGCCGCATTGCGCCGCCATTTCGGCAATCTCGCCAAACGTCACCGAGGACAGGTCGCGCCCGCGCAGCGCCGGCCAGAAGCCCAGATAGGCCTCATTATGCAGCAGCAACCGGTCATCGGCATCGAACAGCGCAAAGCCGTCGGGCAGCGATTCGATCGCATCGCGCAGCCGCACCCGCGCCGCATCGGCATCGCGGTGGGCCTCGGCCATTTCGGCATTGGCCTCGTTCAAGCGCGAAAGCGCCTGCTCCAGCGCGGCGGTGCGGTCGCGCACCATGGCCTCCAGCGCAATCGCGGCCTCGAACATCGAGAAAGCCCCGCCCTGCACATCGCTCGACCGCTCCACCCGGTCGATCAGCGCCTCGTTGATCTTTTCAAGCTGGCGGATGCGTTCCACCAATGCCCCGGCATCTGGCCGGTCCGCCTCGGCCATCCTCACGCGCCGATCGCCAGACCGCTCAGCGTCTGGTTATTATGGGCGGCGCGGAATTGCTCACCATAAGTGTTGAAGCCCACGACATGGCGCGCGGCATAAAGCTGCGACACTTCGCGCGTGATCTGGCGATTGTCGGCGTCCACCCGGTTCAGCACGCAATCGAAACCGATCACATGGTCTATCTCGCCCACGCGGGTTTCCACCTCGGAAAACAGGCGTTCGAGATGGGCGAGCCGGTCCACCCGCTCGCCCACGCGCAGCACGATGCCATTGTCGATGGCGCAATAAAAGGTGAGGCTGCCGTCGGGATTGGCGCTCTGCACCGCGCGGATGTGATATTCGCCCCCGGCGCGCACCATGGGCGGATTGGCGGCAAAGAAAGCCGCATCGATCTCGCCGCCCACCAATCCGGCGATCCGCGCATATTCCTGCGCGGCCGGGCGGGCGTTGATCTCATGCACCACGCGCGCCTGCGCATCGGCGGAGGTGACGACCATCCGCTCCTCACGCGGGCGATAGTGGTGCGAGCAAAAGGCATGCAGGGGCCGCGTGCTGGACAGCATCGCCACCACGGCGGCATCCTTGACGAATCGCCCGTCGACCAGCACGCCGGTTTCCCGAAACACCATGCCGTCGCCCGACGATCCGCCCACCATCACCGTCTCGCCCAGCGCGTCCTGAACGGTCATGGTCACCAGTTCCTCGCGGTGGGACAAGCCATCGACCAGAAAGATCGCCGCATGGTGCAATTGTTCGCCCAGCCGCCGCGCCGAGGCCGCCGCCTGCGCCGCCAGTTCGCGCACCGCGCGCCGTCCCTCGGCCACATCAAAACCGTCCAGATCGTCGAAATGCAGCACGCTCATGGCAAAGCCGTCGGCGGGAAAGCCGATGAAAACCAGACTGTCCTCGTCATAGCCGCGCTGGGTCAGTTCGCCCGCGCTGGTGCAGCCGATCAGGGGGAAATCGCCCAACCGTCGGGCCAGTTCACCCGCCAGCTCATCGCGGTCATAGCGGTGCGAGCAGAACAGCAGGCCGCCCGCCAGCGCCATCCCGCCGATCGCGCGCACCACCTCGTCCACGGCGGTCACCGGGTCGCTTGCATGAGATGATACCACAGCCAAAGCCGAACGCGCCATGTGCGCCATTACCCTCTCCAACCCCCGGATGCCTGTTGCCGACATTCTCGGTTGCCTCACCTTAGCCGGACTCCCCCTCAGGGCCAAGGGGGAGCGATGCGCTCGATATAGGACTTAAGGATAATAAGGATAAGATTCCGCCGGGCGGAGGAGCGCGAAATTGACACTTGGCAAAGACGCAGGCACCCCTGATGCGCAAAAGGCCCCGCACAAGGCCGACAGGAGGCAGAACGGGTGGTAAAGGCGCGTTACGTCATAGGCTTGGGGCTGGTGCTGGCGGCGGGCGCGGCGGGTGTCTGGGCCTGGCGCGACCGGCCGTTGAGCGTGCAGGTGGCGCAGGCCCAGCTCGGCCCGGCCTCACAGCAGGTTTATGCCACCGGCTATGTCGAGGCTCAGCAGCCCGTTTCCGTCTCCTCGCGCATCACCGCCCCTGTGGCACGGGTGCTGGTGGATGAAGGCGTGGCGGTGAAACGCGGTCAGGCGCTGGTGCTGCTTGCCGATGATGAACAGCATGGCCTGCTCGATCAGGCCCGCGCCCAGCAGCGCGCCGCCGAGGTGATCGAGCGGCGCAATCTTGCCCTGTTCCGCGACGGGTGGGTGACGGCGGCCGCGCGCGACAATGCCACCACCGCCGCCGACGCCGCCCGCGCGGCCAGCGCGACCGCCCGCGCGCGGCTCGACCAACTGGTGGTGCGCGCCAATTCGGACGGCATCGTGACCAAGCGCGACGTCTATCCCGGCGATCTGGCGACACCGACCAAGGTCTTGTTTCAACTGGGCGATCCATCGCGCATCCGCATCACCGCCACGGTGGACGAGCGCGACATCACCCGCGTGGCCGTGGGACAAAAGGCGTTGATGTCCTCCGACGCGCTGCTTGGTGCGATCCCGGCGCATGTCTCCGAGGTGACACCCGGCGGCGATCCCACGGTGCGCGCCTTTCGCGTGCGCCTGTTGCCCGATACGGACGCGCCGCTGCCGATGGGGCTGACGCTGGAGGTCAATATCATCACCAGCGAGCGCAAGGCGGCGGTGCTGGTGCCGGCATCCGCGCTGGCGGGCGATGGGCGGCATGTCTGGGTGGTGGCGCAGGGCCGCGCGGCGTCGCGCACGATCACCAAGGGCGCCGACGGCACCAGCAAGGTCGAGATCACCAGCGGATTGCGCAGCGGTGAAACGGTCATCCTCAACCCGCCCGCTGATCTGGCGGAGGGGCAGCGCCTGCGTCCGGCACAGCCCTGATGCTGGCGCGCTTTTCCCTGCTGGTCCATATTGCCTCGCGCCATCTGATCGTGCGGCGGCGGCAAACGCTGGTGGCCACCAGCGGGGTCGCGGTGGGGGTGGGGTTCTTTCTGGCCGTGTCCGCGCTGATGGTGGGCAGCCAGAATGATTTCGTGCGGCAATTGATTGATGTCGCGCCCCACATCATCATCTCCGACGAATTGCGCAGCCCTCCGCCCCAGCCGGGAATCGCGGCCTATCCCGGCGGCGCGGTCCAGCTTCACGGCTATCGCATCCGCAACGAGGTGCGCGGATTGAAGGACTGGCAGCGGATTCTGGCCAGCGTCAATGCCATCCCCGGCGCGATCGGTTCGCCCAGCCTGTCGGGCGCGGTCACGCTGCGGCTGGGCGGGCGGGACGAGCCGCTGGCCATTGTCGGCATCGAGCCGGGGCTGGAGGCCAGGGTCAGTTCGATCAGCGACAAATTGCGCGCCGGGCATCTGGACGATCTGGAGCGGGTGCAGGGCGGGGTTATCCTCGGCGAGGAGCTGGCGCAAAGGCTGGGGCGGGGCATGGGCGATATCGTGCCCGCCACCGCCGCCAACGGCACCACACGGTCGCTGCGCATCGTTGCGCTGGTCAAAAAGGGCAACAGCCAGCTTGGCTCCTCCTCAGGCTACATGCTGCTGCGCGAGGCGCAGAGCCTGCTGGGGCGGCCCTTCATCATCAACCGGATCGGGGTAAAACTGGCCGATCCCTATGCCGCCGAGACAGTCGCGGCGGGGCTGGAGGCGCGCTATCGCTATAAGGCGCAGAGCTGGCAGGAGCGCAGCGCCGATTTCCTGTCCTTGCTGCTGACGCGCAATGTCATCATGTACACGGTGGTTTCGGCCATCCTGCTGGTGGCCAGTTTCGGCATCTACACCGCCGTATCGAACAGCGTGGCCGACAAGCGGCGCGACATTGCCATCCTGCGCTCGATGGGCTTTTCGCAGGGCGATCTGCAGATGGTCTTTGTGCTGGAGGGTATGGCGCTGGCGGTGATCGGCATTTTGCTGGGCTGGGCGCTGGGCTTTGGCCTGATGACCATTCTGGGCAGCCTTGAATTTCCCATCGGGGGCGAGATCCAGCACATGCCGCTCGACCGCTCGCCGCGCCAATATGCGATTGCGGCGGCGGCCTCGCTGGCGGCGGGCGTGCTGGCGGCGTGGCTGCCCGCACGCAAGGCCTCGCGGGTCGATCCGGTCGATATTCTGCGGGGGGCGGTATGACCGAACCGGTGTTGGTGGCGCGCCATCTGCGGCGCGAGCTGGACGGCGATCCGCCGCCCGTGCTGGTGGCGGACGCGGATCTGGCGGTGATGCCGGGGCGCTTTACCGCGATTGTCGGGCCGTCGGGCTGCGGCAAATCCTCGCTGCTCTATCTGCTGGGCCTGATCGACCGGCCAACGGGGGGGCAATTGCTGTTTGACGGGCGCGATCTGGCGCAAATGTCGGGCGATGAGCGCGCGGCGATCCGGCTCGAACATTTCGGCTTCGTGTTTCAGTTCCATTTCCTGCTGCCCGAATTTACCGCGCTGGAAAATGTCATGCTTCCGCTGCGCCGCCTCGGCCGCCTCTCGGCGCGCGAGGTTGAGGCGCGGGCGACCAGCCTGCTGGCTGATGTGGGCCTCGCGGAAAAGGGGTGGAAATTGCCCGAAAAACTTTCGGGCGGCGAAAGACAGCGCGTGGCCATCGCCCGCGCCCTGGCCAACAATCCGCGCCTTGTGCTGGGCGATGAACCCACCGGCAATCTCGACAGCGTCAATTCCGCCCGCGTGGTCGAACTGTTCCGCGCGCTGGCCCATGAACAGGGGCGCGCGGTGGTCTGCGTGACGCATGACATGGGAATCGCCGATCTGGCCGACATTCGCGTCTCCATGCTGGACGGGCGCGTGATCGAGGTGAGGGAACAAAACCCGCCCTCGTGAAATATGGAAGAAATATCCGGGCAAACGGCCCGGCCTACCGCCCTGAAAAGCCCTGCCCCACAGGCTTGCTCAGGAGATGCCCCATGCCGCGCTGGTTGCGCCACCTCTATGGTCGGATGGAAATTGCGATCCTTGACCATGGCCTGTACCGGCCCGGTCGGCTGTTGCTGGTCATGGTCGGCATTCTGGCGGTGCGCGGGCTGGGCGATGATATCTTTGCCGCCTTCAGCGGCGACCGGGATTCGATGTTCTTTCCCGCCAATGACCGCTATGCCGATTTCATCAAGGTGGCGCTGTCCTACAGCCATATTTTCACCGAAACGCTGGCCAGCAAGGCCTATCTCAACCACTGGCCCTATATTTTCCGGCTCTATCTGCTGGACAATCCCTATGACCTGTCGGCGCATAACCTGTCCTTGCCCGACGATCAGGCCGATGTGACCAACCTCCACCTGCCGCCCTTTGCCAGTGTGCTTTATCTTTCCTGCGCCCATCTGATCGCGGCCACCAATCCGCTGGTGGCAATGGCGGTGTTCTGGGGGCCCTATCTGATCGGAGGATGGGGCGTGGCGCGGATGGCGCGGGCGCATTTCGGGGTGTCGCGCCAATGCGGCTGGTTCATCCTGTTTGCCGCGCTGGCCTGCTATCCCGTGCTGTGGATGCTCTCGCGCGGCAATCTGGCGGGGGGCTATTCGGGCCTGCTCACGCTGGGCTGGCTGGCCACGGCCGTGTCGGGGCGAGGCCGCTGGGCGGGCTGGGTGATGCTGGCGCTCTCGGTCAATCTGCGGCCCGAACCGGCGCTGCTGGTGATGATCGAGCTGCTCGGCTCGGGCTCGCTCCGGGCACGGTTCTGCCGCATGGCGATTCCGGGCGCGATGAGCGTGGCGCTGGCCGCCATCGCCTTTCCCATCGCCCATGCGCTTTATCCGCTCTATACGCTGGACAATGTGCGGCGGGGTCTGCGGATCTATCATTACCGCTATATTGTCTCGGACATGGGCGATGAATGGAACGCCTCGCTGTTTCTGTGGGCGAAGGGCGTGCTGATGCTGATGGATGTGCGCCCGCGCTATAACGAAACACTGGCGCAGGCGCTGGAATTATGCGGCAGCGCGGCGCTCTTGCTGACGGTCTGGGGCGCATGGAAGCGGCGGATCGCCCTGCCGGTGCTGGTGTTTCTGCTCACGGCGCTGCCCGCGATGTTCGTGCCGGTCTATTCCTATTACCACATCGTGGCCTTTGTCGCGGTGCTCGCGCTGCTGGTGGCCGATCTTGAGCGCAATCCCCCTCGCCGCGGCGACCGGCGCCTGCCGCTGCTGATCGTCACGGTGCTGGTGATGTCGCCGCTGGGCGGGGCCTATTCCAACGGGCTGCTCGACAGCCTGCTGATGCTGGGGGGTACGCTTTATGGGCTGGCGCCGCTGGCGCGCGATGCGTTCCGGGCCTTGGGGGCCTCGCCTATTTCAGCCCCAGTTTCCTGATCGCGCGCCAGCCCAGCGCCTTGGCCTTGTTCTGCTCGGGCCAGCGGCCGGGGCGGCGCGGGTTCAGCCCCATGCCGCGCAGCACGCCGTTGAAGGCATGGGCGGCGGCCTCGTCATAAGACCATTGCGAGCGCCAGGTGATCGAGAGCGAGACGGAGACCTCCGGCCCGTTCTTCACGAAATGCGGCGCCATCACAGGGACCATCAGACCCTGACCCGGCGCCAGCGCGAAATCGCGGCCGCCGGGCAAAAGGTCATCGCTCCATTTCAATTCGCGCCCGCCGCCGGTGTGATAAACCTCATGCACGCGCGCGGGACTATAGGCTTCCTCGGCAGCGGGGAACTGGGTCATGACCTTGCTGCCCCGGATCTGCATCAGGATATTGTGTTCCGGGTCAAAGTGATAGGGCGTGACCGCATCGGGCGATGAGACAAAGACGAAGCCCTGCGGGTGATAGACCTTGCCGGTCTTGGGGAGAATCGCCCCTTCCAGCTCGCCGATCACATCGAGCAGCAGCGCGCGATAGGCGTCATCCTCCTCCAGATGCTTGATCGCCACCCAGCAGCCCGCGCTGTCGATCCGGCGCACCGCATCAGCGGCGCTGATCGAGGGCACGGGGGGCTTGCCGGTGATGCCGATGGGCTGTTTGGCATAGGCATATTCAACATTCCCGGCCGGCAGCCGCTCGATCAGCCGGGCCAGCGATTCCAGCTCCATCAAGGGATGGTCGCAAAGATTATGCTCCATCACATGCGGCACTTCGGGATAATTGGCGGCAAAAGTTTCGAAGGCACGCGGCGGCAAAAAAGACATCGGCCATGATTCCCCTGAATTTGCGCCCCGGTTTAGGCGCAGAATGCCAAGGAATGGCTAACGTCCGCGCCTCACCCCAGCGCGGCCTCGGGCGCCATGACGGCATAGCCCAGCGCCTCGGCCACGGCGGCATAGGTGATATGCCCATCCCACACGTTCAGTCCATGGCGCAGATGGGGATCGCGGCGCAGCGCCTCGCGCCAGCCCAGATTGGCCATCGCCAGCGTATGAGGCAGGGTCGCGTTGTTCAGCGCATAGGTGCTGGTGCGCGCCACGGCGCCGGGCATATTGGCCACCGCATAATGGACGATGCCATCGACGATATAGGTCGGGTCGGCATGGGTGGTGGCATGGCTGGTTTCAAAACAGCCGCCCTGATCGATGGCCACATCGACCAGCACCGCGCCCGGCTGCATGGTGGAGAGCATCGCGCGCGTCACCAGCTTGGGCGCCGCCGCGCCGGGGATCAGCACCGCCCCGATCACCAGATCCGCCCCTGCCACGGCCGCCGCCAGATTGGCGCGGCTGGAATACAGCGTTTTGGCCCGCGCACCGAAATGGGTAGAGAGCCGTTCGAGCACCGAGGGACTGCGGTCAAGGACCGTCACATCGGCGCAAAGGCCCACCGCCATTTCCGCCGCGTTGAACCCCACCACGCCGCCGCCGAGCACCACCACCCGCGCGGGCGCCACCCCCGGCACGCCGCCCAGCAAAACCCCGCGCCCACCATGCGCCTTTTCCAGCGCCGTGGCCCCGGCCTGGATCGCCATCCGCCCCGCCACCTGCGACATGGGCTTGAGCAAGGGCAGGCCGCCCTGCGCGTCCGTCACGGTTTCATAGGCGATGCAGACCGCGCGCGATTGGACAAGATCGGCCGTCTGCGCCGGATCGGGGGCCAGATGGAGATAGGTGAAGAGCACCTGCCCCTCGCGCAGCATGGCCCGCTCGACCGCCTGCGGCTCCTTGACCTTGACCACCATATCGGCGCGGGAAAATATTTCGGCAGCGGTGGGGACAATTTGCGCGCCGGACGCCGCGTAATCGGCATCACCGGCGCCAATACCAAGGCCCGCGCCCACCTCGACCAGCACTGTGTGGCCATGGGCGGTCAGCTCGTAAACGCTCTCCGGGGTCAGGCCAACACGGTATTCGTGGTTCTTGATCTCTTTGACAGTGCCGACAATCATGGGAGGGACTCCTTGATGGTTCGGTTTAGATGGGGAGGAGAAGGGGAAATGCGAGGGTCTAGACCCTCGCGCTCCCGATACTGTCTGCGTTGCGCGAGGGGTTCGGCGGAAGGGTGTCGGACGCGATGGCTGAATTGTTAAAGCCTGCGGCGCCTTTAGCGCAGCCTTCCCGCGCCGCAGGCTTTAAAAACCACCCAACGCCACCAACCTGCCCCCACCCCATTAAAGGGATTTCAAAGGGCCCCCGCCCTTTGCCCGCCGGAGGCATAAAACCATAAAACCCACAAACCTTACCCCACCCCCGCCAACCACTCCGCAATCATCGCCCGCCCGGCTGCCACGGCCTTAGGCCCCAGCTCGGCATGGGCCGCGCGCAGGTCCGCCTCGGTCCCGCCCGCCTCGACCACGCTTTCGGGCCATTGCGCGATCCAAGCGTCAAAGCGCGGGTCCATGCCCATTTCGGCGTGGAATTGCAGAGCGAGAATGTTGCGCCCGCGACGAAAGGCCTGATGGTCATAGACATGGCTGGCGGCCAGCAGTTCGACGCCTTCGGGGCGAGTGAAGGTATCGCCGTGCCAGTGCAGCACCGGAACGCCTTCGATATGGCGCAGCGGGCTGTCCTTGGCGTGGACGTGGACGGGGTGGAAGCCCACTTCCTTGCGCGGGCCGGGATAGACCTCGGCCCCCAGCGCCGCCGCCATCATCTGCGCGCCAAAGCATACGCCCAGCGTTGGCCGATCCGCCTCCAGCCGCATGGCAAGGCGGCGCATCTGACAGCGGATCCACGGGTGCTGTTCCTGTTCATAGACGCCCATCGGGCCGCCCATCATGATCAGCAGGTCCGGCTCACGCAGGTCCAGCGAGGAGAAGGCGGGATCGGCCACATCGATGCGATCCACTTCATATCCCGCCGCCTCGATCGGGGCGCGATAGCCCGCCACGCCCTCATAGGGGACGTGGCGGATGATAAGGGCTTTCTTCATCTTGGCCTTAGGGTTCGGGCAGGAAATCCGGCACCGAGAGATAGCGCTCGCCGGTGTCATAGTTGAAGCCGAGGACGCGGCTGCCCGCGGGCAGTTCCTTCAGCTTCTGCGCGATGGCGGCCAGCGTGGCGCCGCTGGAAATGCCCACCAGAATGCCTTCCTCGCGGGCCGAGCGGCGCGCCCATTCCTTGGCATCGGCCGGGTCGACCTGAATCACGCCATCGATGCTGGCCGTGTGCAGGTTGGCCGGGATAAAGCCGGCGCCAATGCCCTGAATCGGGTGGGGCGCAGGCTGTCCGCCGCTGATGACGGGCGAGAGGGTAGGCTCTACGGCATAGGCTTTGAGGCCCGGCCACACAGGCTTGAGCGCCTCGGCAACGCCCGTCAGGTGGCCGCCGGTGCCGACGCCGGTGATGACCGCATCAATCGGCGTATCGGCGAAATCGGCCAGGATTTCCTGCGCGGTGGTGCGGGCGTGAACGGCGGGGTTGGCGCCATTTTCAAACTGCTGCGGGATCCATGCGCCGGGGATTTCGGCGGCCAGTTCCTTGGCGCGCTCGATCGCGCCCTTCATGCCCTTTTCGCGCGGGGTCAGATCGAACGAGGCGCCATAGGCCAGCATCAGGCGGCGGCGCTCGATGCTCATGCTTTCGGGCATGACGAGGATCAGCTTGTAGCCCTTGACCGCCGCGACCAGCGCAAGGCCGATGCCGGTGTTGCCGCTGGTGGGCTCGATGATCGTGCCGCCGGGCGAAAGGGTGCCATCGGCCTCGGCCGCCTCGATCATGGCCAGCGCGATGCGGTCCTTGATCGAACCGCCGGGGTTGCCGCGCTCGCTCTTTACCCAGACCTCGTGATCGGGAAACAGGCGCGAAAGGCGCACATGGGGCGTTCCGCCAATGGTTGCGAGAATCGAATCGGCCTTCATCGGTCTTGCCTTTCCTCTTGTTGGCGCCGCTCCGCCGCGCCGGATCTTCTGGCGCTCAAGCCATGGACCGGTTCTGATTAATCCTCAATGACAACTAATCCAGTAGAGTTTTCTTGTCGGCGCACAAATCCCGCTTTATCCCTCTGGATGAACCGGGATTTGCTTCCTATCTTGGGGCTTCCTATCTCCTTCCCCCCAATCAGGAATCATCCCCGCATGGATTATCGCCCGCTTGGCACCACTGGCCTTTCGGTCAGCGCCGTCTGCCTTGGCACCATGACCTTCGGTTCGCAGAATACGCAGGCCGAGGCCCATGAGCAGATCGAGGTCGCGCTGGATCACGGCATCAATTTCATCGACACCGCCGAAATGTATCCCGTCACCCCGGTCAGCCCCGAAACCTTTGGCCGGACCGAGGAGATGATCGGCGCATGGATCGCCCAATCGGGCCGCCGCGACAAAATCGTGCTGGCCAGCAAAGTGTCCGGCCCGGCGCGCCATTTCCCGCTGCGCGGCGGCAACAACAGCCTTGACCGGCGCAATATCGAACTGGCCATCGACGACAGCCTGCGGCGGCTTCAGACCGATTATCTCGATCTCTATCAACTGCACTGGCCCGACCGGGGCGTGCCGATGTTTGGCGGGCGCGGGCTGCAATCGCTGAATGACCGCGCCGATGCCGCGCCGTTGGAGGAAAGCATTTCGGCGCTGAAGGATCTGGTCAAGGCAGGCAAGATCCGCGCCTTTGGCGTGTCGAACGAGACGCCATGGGGCGTGTCCGAGGCGCTGCGCCTGCACCGCGACAAGGGCCTGCCGCGCGTGGCTTCGATCCAGAATGGGTATAACCTTCTGAACCGTGTGTTCGAAATGGGCCTGTCGGAATTTGCCCTGCGCGAAGGGGTGGGCCTGCTGGCCTACTCGCCGCTGGCCGCCGGGCATCTGTCGGGCAAATATCTGGGCGGCGTGGTGCCCAAGGGTTCGCGCGTCGATGTGGCCAAGCAGTTCACCCGCTATTTCACCGTCAACCAGCAGCAGGCAGCCGCGCGCTATATTGCCGTGGCGCAGGCTTTCGGCCTGTCACCCGAGCAACTGGCGCTGGGCTTTGTTTACAGCCGTCCGTTTGTCACCAGCTCGATCATCGGGGCCACCAGCGTCGAACAGCTCAAGATCGACATCGCCGCCAGCCTCACCCCCATCCCGGAGGAAGCGCTGACGGCGATCAACGAGGTGTACAACCTGTACCCGGATCCGTGCCCTTAATTCAGGGCCTTAATAGGAAATATCGTAAGCCGGGGGCGGCGGAGGCACGAAATGGCCGCCATGATAGACCCACCAGGTCAAGCCCCCGGCCAGCACCAGCGCCAGCGCCAAACGCCACAGCGGCGCGCCCTTGGGCTGGGCCACGGGTTCTTCATAGGTCTTCTTGCCCGTCACCATCGGAGGCACCAGCCGCTCCTTCTTGGCCACGGCGTAATAGATGATCGCACCCAAATGGACGACCACCATCAGCACGATCAGGTTGAACCCGACCTCGTGCAATTCGGTCAGCGTTTCGGCCAGATCGGACCCCACCCAGTAATTGAGCGGCCCCGAATAGGTGGCATCGGTGTCGGTGGCGAACAGGCCCAGCGTGACCTGCGCCGCCATCAACCCCAGCAGGCCCAGCACCGAAAGCGCGCCCAGCGGATTATGGCCGATCACCGGGCCGCCATCGGCCCCACGCCCGCTGCGCAGATAGGCCCGGATCGCGCCCGGCCCCTTCACGAAACTGGTGAAACGCGTAGGTTCGCTGCCCAAAAAGCCCCAGAGGATGCGAAAGCCCACGATGAACACCAGCGCCAGCCCCAACTTGATATGCAGGTCCATCTTGCCGGTTTTATACGTGGCCCACATCGCGGGCACGAGCAGCACCACGCTCCAGTGAAACAGGCGCACCGGCAGATCCCATAGCCGGATGGTGCGCGACTTGTTCTGATCCATATCGGACCCCCCAATCAAAAAGAGCGCCCGACTTTGGCCGGGCGCTCCAGAATTTCAATACAAAAGGACCGATCAGTCCTTGTTCTTGAACTTTTCGTGGCAACCCTTGCAGGTGCCGCCCAGCGCGCCCATCGCCTTGCCGGCCGCGGCCAGATCGCCCGAGTCAGCGGCGATCTTGAAACCCTTGGCGGCGGCCGAGAAATCAGCAGCGGCCTTCTTGAAGCCGGCCTGATCGCTCCAGATTTCGGCCTTGGCGGCGGTCTTCACGCCCGCTTCCGCGCCGGTGCCCTTGGGGAACCAGGTGCCCAGCTTGTCGGCATAACCGGCAACGGTGGCGGCGCTGGCCTTGATGACGGCGGCATCGGGGTTGCCCGACTTGAACGAGTCGCCCGCGCCCTTCATCGCCTTGCCCATTTCCTTGAGCGACTTCTGGCGCGCCTCGATCGTCTGGGCGGGCGATGCCGCCTGAGCCGCCACAGCCACGCCCAGCGCGAGCGCACCAATCATCATCGAAATCTTGCGCATAAATTCTCCCGATCTCTTTCGGGCACAGCGCAAGAGCCGCCCCCGACCAGCCTTAGGGGTCGCTTTTGGCCATGGTAAAGTCAAGTCTTCGAATGTCGTCAAATGTATTGAAACTGGCGATCCTCACTTGAGCTTCACGCCGGGCACATCCTCGGGCAGGGGGATGAACTCATCATCGCCGGGCACCGGGCCAAAGCGGCCCTCGCGCCAGTCCTGCTTGGCCTGTTCGATGCGGTCGGCGCGGCTGGAGACGAAGTTCCAGTAAACATAGCGTTTTTCGGCAAAAGGCTCGCCCCCGATCAGGAAAATGCGGGCGCCGTTCGCGCTGGAGATCACCACCTCGGCGCCAGGCTTGAAGATGATGAGCTGGCTGGTGGCAAAAACGCCCTCCTGCCCCTCGACGACAACCTCGCCGTTCACGACATAGGCGGCGCGCTCGACATGATCAGCGGCAAGGCGATAGCGTCCGCCCGGCGAGAGGACCAGATCGCCGCACAGCACATCGGAATAGGTTTTGACCGGCGAGACCAGCCCATCGATCTGCCCGGCAATCACCGAGAGATGGAAACCCTTGTCGCCATCGCGCGGCATGCCGCCCGCGCCATAGTGGAAGAATTCCGGCGCGGTTTCCTCATATTGCGTGGGCAGCGCCAGCCAGGTCTGGAGGCCGAACAGCCCGCCCTGCTGACCGCGCAGCCCTTCCGGGGTGCGCTCGGAATGGACGATACCCTGCCCCGCCGTCATCCAATTGACCGCGCCCGGCTCGATCACCTGCTCGCTGCCCAGCGAGTCCTTGTGCATGATCGCCCCGTCCAGCAGATAGGTCAGCGTGGCAAGGCCGATATGCGGATGGGGGCGCACGTCCAATGCCTGACCGGGGGTAAAGGCCACCGGCCCCATCTGATCCAGAAAGATGAAAGGCCCCACCATCCGCCGCCCCGCATTGGGCAAGGCGCGGCGGACATTGAACCCATCGCCCAGATCGCGCAGGGGGGGCACGATCATCATCTCGACAGGGCTGTTGACGGCAAAATCAGTCATGGGACATCTCCTTCTTTCCGGGCGCTTTATGCGGTTTCGACCAGCACGATTTCGGCATCATCCAGGGCGGTGATACGCAGATTTTCCTCATCGGCAATGGCCACACCATCGCGCGGCTGGGCGGCGATGCCATTGACCTCGATCCGGCCCGTGGCCGAGACCAGATAACCCTTGCGCTGTGCGCCCAGCGGGTAGTCCACGCTCTCGCCCGCGCGGATCGTCGCGCCCAGAACGCGCCCTTCGGTGCGGATCGGCAAGGCATCGGCATCATCGCCATAACCGCTGGCCAACACGACCATCTGCCCGGCGCGTTCGCCGCGCGGGAATTGCTTGGCGCCCCAGCTTGGCGCGCCGCCGCGCGTGGTGGGCTGGATCCAGATCTGGAACAGCGTGGTCACCTCGTCCTCAAGGTTGTATTCGGCGTGCGTAATGCCTTCGCCCGCGCTCATCACCTGAACGTCGCCCGCCGCGGTGCGGCCGGTGTTGCCCAGGCTGTCCTTATGCGTGATCGCCCCGGTGCGGACATAGGTGATGATTTCCATGTCGCGATGCGGGTGGGGCGGAAAGCCCGACTTGGGGGCGATCGTGTCATCGTTCCACACGCGCAGAGGGCCCCACTGCATACGGGCGGGGTTGTAATAATCGGCAAAGGAAAAGTGGTGATTGGCGTCTAGCCAGCCATGATTGGCATGGCCAAGGCCGGCAAAGGGGCGAAGTTCGATCATCGGCTTTCTCCAGTGCGCCGCTGTATGGATACGCGGCTGCTGGGGCCAAGATAGGGATTGCGCCGCGCAAAGAAATGGCAATGATGGAAAAGCATCGGTGAAAGGATTTTACCAATGAGCTTGCCCGATCTTGAGGCATGGGCGATCTTTGCCAAGGTGGTCGAGCATGGATCGTTTGCCGGGGCGGCCCAAGCCTTGGGCCTGTCCAAACCCACCGTGTCCAAGGCGATGACCCGGCTGGAAATGCGGCTTGGCGTGCCGCTGCTGCATCGCACCTCGCGCCGTCTTGCGCTGACCGAGAGCGGCAAGGGCGTGCTGGACCGCGCGCGCCGCATCCTGTCCGATGGCGAAGCGGCCGAGGCCGAAGCCAGCGCGCAAGGGCTCACCCCGCGCGGCACGGTGCGCCTCGCCGTGCCGATGAGCTTTGGCCTGCGCCATGTCGCGCCGATCCTGCCCGAATTCATGGCGGCCTACCCGCAGGTTCACGTCGATCTCGACCTGTCCGACGCGCTGGTCGATGTGGTGGGAGGCGGGCATGATGTGGTGCTGCGCATCGCGGGGCTGGAGGACAGTTCGCTGCGCGCGCGCCGCCTGTGCAAGGTGCGCCGACCGCTGGTGGCCAGCCCCGGTTTTTTGGCGGAACACGGCGCGCCGGGCCATCCGCGCGATCTGGCCGCCCTGCCCGCGCTGCTCTACTCCAACCTTGCCGCGCCGGGAGTCTGGCGGTTCTCCCATGCCAGTCAGGGCGATTATATCGTCACCGTCGAAGGGTGCCTGTCCGCCAACAATGCCGATGCCCTCACCCCGGCGCTACTGGCTGGCAAAGGCATGGCGCTCCAGCCCGACTTCATGGTCTGGGAACATCTGGCCAGCGGGGCGCTGGTCGAAATTCTGCCAGAGTGGCGCATTCCCGATATCGCGCTCCATCTGGTGACGCCGCCCGGCGCGCTGCGGCCTGCCCGGGTGGTGGCGCTGATCGAGTTTCTGGCGGCGAGGCTGGCGGGGGCGGAGTGGGCCAGGGATTGAGGGAGTTTTAGATGCGAGGGTCTAGACCCTCGCGCTCCCGTTACTGTCTGCGTTGCGCCATGGGTTCGACGCCCGGTGTCGGACGCATCGTTTGAATTTTAAAGCCTGCGGCGCCTTTAACGCAGGCTCTCCGCGCCGCAGGCTTTAAAAACCTCCCACCCTCTCAAACCCACCCCCATTTATGGGATTGCAAAGGGACGAGTCCCTTTGCCCGCCGGAGGCATAAATCCCTAACTCTCCGCCAACCCAAACGGCGCCGCCCCCCGCCGATAATCCTCGGCCATCACCTCACGCCCGATCGGCGGCAAGGCCCGCGCCGCACAATCCGGGCGATGACACAAACGACACGACACCCCGATAGGCGCGGCCTCCACCCGGCGCGGATCGGCCCCTTCGGCATAGATCAGGCGAGGCGCATGCTCGGCGGCGCAGGCAAGGGCAACGGCGCGCAGGATCCGGGGCTGGCGGTATCCGCCGCCGCCCGATTCGACGGTGCGGGCGATGGAGAAGAAGCGCTGCCCATCGGGCAGTTCGAGCCATTGCGTGTGGACGCGGCCCGGCGCGGCGAAGGCATCGTGGACGTTCCAGAGCGGGCATCCACCACCATGCGAGGCAAAGGGGAAACCCGCGCCGTCGAGCCGTTTCGAGATATTCCCCGCCGCATCGAGGCGCAGGAAGAAGAAGGGCACCTTTTCCGCATTGGGCTTGTGCAGCGTGGTCATGCGGTGGGCGGTCTGTTCAAAGCTGGTGCCGAACAGGCGGGCGACGGCCTCGATATCATAGCGCCGCTCCTCGACCGCGCGAGCGAAGGCGTCATAGGGCATCAGAATGGCCGCCGCGACATAGCCCGCCAACGCGCGGCGGACGAGGTTCGATGTGGTCTGGCTGGCGAACCCGCCCTCGCGGGTCAGGGCGTTGATGTCGCCCCGGCATTCCTGATAGGCCACCTGCAGCGCCGCCTGAAACCGCGCAGTATTGGCCGAGAGCGTATCGACCAGCAGCAATTGCTGATTGTGCCGGTCAAAGCGGCGGATCGCGCCCATCATCACATGGTCGGGCAGGCTGCGGGTGCGGATGCCGTGGCGCTGGGCAAGGTACGCTTTGGGATCGCCCGCTTCGGCCACGAGGGCGGCGATGCCCTCGGCGCGCGCGTCGAGCGAGGGGAACCAGTTGCGGCGGGAGGAGATAAAGCGCCGAGCCTCGGCCACGGGGTCGGGCGTCTGGCTGCCCCCGCCCGCCGAGAGGTCGGCCAGCGCGGCCTGTTCGCGCGTATAAGCGCCGTGGAGCCGCAGCAAAGCCTCTGAAATGCCGGGGAAAGAGGTGGCCAGATCGGCAACCTCCAGCGCGGGCAGGTCAATATCGGCAAAAATCGGATCGCGCAGGACGTCCTGCAACCGGCGGCCGTAATCGGCGCCCTCATCCCCGCCCAGATCGTCGAGATCAAGTCGATAGGCACGTGCGAGTCGCAGCACGAGATCGGCGGTAAAGGGCCGCTGGTTGCGTTCGAGCAGGGCGACATAGGAGGGCGAGATTTCAAGATCGGCCGCCATCGCCTGCTGCGTCAGCCCCAGTTCGCGGCGCAGGCGTTTGAGGCGCGGCCCCATATACAAGGGTTTCGGTCCGGACATGGCGGCATCCTCTCATGGCTGTCTTGTCATGTCTATACAACTTTACAGACAAAAGATGTAAAGTTTTACAGCCGCACTTCGCCGTGAATTTTCTTCGGCCCGGCCCCGGCATAAACAGGCTTCAACAACGCAGATGCCCGGCAATTGATGGGCGCGTTACACCCAGCGGGAGTTGAAGCCATGACGTACCAGTCCACCATCGCCGAAGCCAACACGGCCATTGGTCCTAACACCGACACATGGAACGGCATCGACGCGGCCAATGTGGCCCGCATGCGCCTGCAGAACCGTTTCCGCACCGGCCTTGATATTGCGCGCTATACCGCCAAGATCATGCGTCAGGACATGGCCGCCTATGACGCCGACCCTGCCAATTACACCCAGTCGCTGGGCTGCTGGCACGGCTTCATCGGTCAGCAGAAGCTCATTTCGATCAAGAAGCATTTCGGCAGCACCAAGGGCCGCTACCTCTATCTTTCGGGCTGGATGGTTGCGGCGCTGCGCAGCGAATTCGGGCCGCTGCCCGATCAGTCGATGCATGAAAAGACCAGCGTGTCGGATCTGATCGAGGAACTTTACACCTTCCTGCGTCAGGCCGACGCCCGCGAGCTGGGCGGTCTGTTCCGCGAACTCGACGCGGCGAAAGCGGCCGGCGATGCGGTCAATACCCATCGTCTCCTGCACAAGATCGACGAGTTCCAGACGCATATCGTGCCGATCATCGCCGACATTGACGCCGGTTTCGGCAATGCCGAAGCCACCTATCTGCTGGCCAAGAAGTTCATCGAGGCGGGCGCCTGCTGCATCCAGATCGAAAATCAGGTTTCGGATGAAAAGCAGTGCGGCCACCAGGACGGCAAGGTCACCGTTCCGCACGAAGACTTCCTCGCGAAGATCCGCGCGGTGCGTTACGCCTTCCTCGAACTGGGCGTTGACGATGGTGTGATCGTGGCCCGCACGGACTCGCTGGGCGCGGGGCTGACCAAGCAGATTGCCTATGTCCGCGAAAAGGGCGACATCGGCGATCAGTACAACAGCTTCCTCGACTGCGATGAAGTGACCGCCGATCAGATCACCCACGGCGACGTGCTGATCACCCGCGACGGCAAGCTGATGCGTCCCAAGCGCCTGCCCTCCAACCTGTTCCAGTTCCGCACTGGCACCGGGGAAGACCGCTGCGTTCTCGACTGCATCACCTCGCTTCAGAACGGCGCGGACCTGCTGTGGATCGAAACCGAAAAGCCGCATATCGGCCAGATCGGCGGCATGGTCAGCCGTATCCGCGAGGTGATCCCGAATGCCAAGCTGGTGTATAACAACAGCCCCTCGTTCAACTGGACGCTGAACTTCCGCCAGCAGGTGTTCGACGCCTGGGTCGAAGCGGGCAAGGATGTGTCGGCCTATGACCGCGCCCGTTTGATGAGCGTCGATTATGACGCCACCGAACTGGCCATCGAAGCCGACGAACGCATCCGCACCTTCCAGCGGGATGCGGCGGCTCAGGCGGGGATTTTCCACCACCTGATCACCCTGCCCACCTATCACACGGCGGCGCTCAGCACCGACAATCTGGCGAAGGAATACTTCGGCGAGGCCGGTATGCTGGGTTACGTCAAGAGCGTGCAGCGTCAGGAAATCCGTCAGGGCATCGCCTGCGTCAAGCACCAGAACATGTCGGGCAGCGACATTGGCGACGATCACAAGGAATATTTCTCGGGCGAAGCCGCGCTCAAGGCCGGTGGTGTCCACAACACGATGAACCAGTTCGCGGCATAAAGTCGCAGGGGAACCAGTTCGCGGCATAAAGCCGCAGGGGAACCAGTTCGCGGCGTAAAACTCCGCAGGGGCGGCCTCAGTAGGCCGGGGCCGCCCTACTTTTTGATTACCAACCCTTCTTGCATGAGGAGAAAGACGATGACGACCCAAGTTCGCGAACCCGCCCGCGCCCGCGCCGTCCTCTCGACCGAGGACTTCCGGCTCTTGCAGGAAGCGGTACTGTTCTATCTGCGCGCCCATGAGGATGCACCGGGAACCGCCAAGTTCTCGAACCTGTATCACCGGCTGGGCAGCGTGACGCGCCGATAAGAACAACAGACACAAGTTTCGTTTAGACTCCTGGGGAGGAGTTGACTTGAGGCCCGCCGGAGCGATCCGGCGGGCCTTCCTTTGCCCGGACCGCGCCTTACTTTCATCTTTGTCAATTACGCGCATGCTGATACACAACCGCCCGTCACAGGTTTTGCATGGGGCGACAGATATGAAAAGACGCGCATTCCTCTCCTCGGGCGCCGGTGCCGCTCTGGCGGCCGCCCTGCCCATCACCGCGCGCGCTGCCGGGGATGGCGCCGGACAGGGTGACGCCGCTTTCGTCGCGCTGACCGACCGGATCTTTTACGAGCGCCTCGAACTGTCGCCGCAGGATGCCACCTCGATCGGGCTGGACAAAGGCGAACGCGCCCCGCTCAAATCCCTGCTCAACGACCGCAGCCAGGCCGGTTTCGAGCGCTATGTGGCCCATCGCCGGGGCGCTGCCGCAGCGCTGCGGGCGATCAACCCGGCCACCTTGTCGCCCACGGCGGCGCAGCAGCGCGAACTGGCGCTGTGGTATGAGGATCGCGCGATTGCCTCGGCCAAATTCGGCATCGAGAATGTCGAGAACCCCTATGTCCTCTCGCAGGCCGACGGCGCCTATTTCGAAGTGCCCGATTTCCTCGACAGCCAGCATCCGGTCGCCACGAAAGAAGATGCCGATGCCTATCTGGCGCGGCTCGATGCGTTTGACCGGGCCATTGATCAGGACAGCGAGAAGCAGAAATCGCGCATCGCGCGCGGGCTGATCGCGCCGGGCTGGTCGCTGGATCTGACGCTGGGCCAATTGCGGGGCCTGCGCGCGGCAAAGCCTGAGGAAAGCGGCATGGCCACCTCGCTGGCGCGCCGCGCGGCCAAGGCGGGGATTGCCGGCGATTGGCAGACCCGCGCCGCCGCCATTGTCGCGGCCAAGGTCTATCCCGCGCTCGACCGCCAGATCGCCTTTGTCGAAAGCCTGAAAGGACAGACCCCGGCGGGCGACGGCATCTGGCGCGTCAAGGATGGCGAGGCGATCTATGCCGCCGCTCTGGCCGAGGCGACCACCACGAACTTTACGCCCGAAGAAATTCACAAGATCGGCCTTGCGCAGGTCGCCGACCTTTCGGCCCGGCTGGACAAGGTGCTGCGCGCCAATGGCATGACGCAGGGGACCATCGGCGCGCGTCTGGCCGCGCTCAACACCCGCCCCGATCAGCTTTATCCCAATACGGACGAGGGCCGCGCCGCGCTGCTGGCCAGCCTTAACCAGAGCGTGGCGGCGATGCAGCAAAAGCTGGGCGCGGCCTTTAACGATCCGCCCAACGATCCGCTGGAAATCCGCCGCGTGCCGGTCGAGATTCAGGATGGCGCGCCCAACGGCTATTACTATCGCGCACCCTTCGACGGCTCGCGTCCGGCCATCTATTGGATCAACCTGCGCGACACCGCCAACTGGCCCAAATACAGCCTGCCCGATCTGACCTATCACGAAGGCGTGCCGGGCCATCACCTGCAATTGTCCTATGTGCGGCGCGCGGGTAATCTGCCGCTCCTGCTGCGCAACACGTTCAATTCGGCCTATGCCGAGGGCTGGGCGCTCTATGCCGAGCAGGTGGCCTATGAACTGGGCGCGCTGCCGGGGCTGGACGAGGCGGGCTATCTGCAATCGCTGCTGTTCCGCGCGACGCGACTGGTGGTCGACACCGGCATCCATACCAAGCGCTGGAGCCGCGAAGAGGCCACGCGCTATATGATGGACACCACCGGCTTTGTCCGCGGGCGCAGCCAGAGCGAAATCGAACGCTATATCTGCATGATCGGCCAGGCGTGCAGCTACAAGATCGGCCATAATGTCTGGGTGGCCCAGCGCGAAAAGGCGCAAAAGGCGCTGGGGGCCAAATTCGACATGGGCTGGTTTCATGACGTGCTCAAGGACGGCATCCTGCCGCTGGCCATGCTGGAACGGCGGGTGGATGAACGCATCGCGGCGCGGCGCAAGGGTTAAAATTTTCGGCCCCCGCATGGTTAATGCCGCCTAGCGCTAAATACAGGGGGTCGCCGCAAGTTTCTCCGCAAACCCATCGTGTACAAACCGCCCACCAACGAAAGGAATAAGATGGGCGCGCGCAATGGTATCCCGATGGATCGCTCGGATTGGTTTCACCGGCTGGACGAACTGGCCCGGACCATAAAAGAGGCGCAGGCCGGGCAGGAGATCCATCTGCTGCGCCTGTTCCTCGATCTGCTCGACCATGCGCCGGAAACACCTTTGCTGCAGGGCCTCATGCCGCCATCGCGTGATCGTATCGAGGCGGTTCTGGCCGTCGGCGCGATGGAAAGCGCGGCCATGATCCTGATGGGCGAGGACAGCGGTTTTTGCCTGTCGCGCGGGGCCGACGGCACGCCGCTGGCCTCGGTCCTGCTGCCCTATCGCTTTGAGGAAACCACCTCGGGCGGGGCCAGTCTGACGCTGGCCTGTCTTGGCGCGCTGGCGGGCGCGCTCAACGGCGCGCAGGGGCAAATGGCGGGCAGCGCGCAGTTCGATATTCCGGCCGACACTTTGCTGCATTGAACGCCCGCGCCGCGATGGCCGGGGCCTGAAAATTCTTGTCAGCGGGCGACGGGATTGTCATACCTTACAACGAAAGGTTGATACAAACCTGCGTTGAGAGGACCGCCCCCCATGTCTCTGCTTTCCGTGCGCTCCGGCCTGTTGCTGACGCCGCTGCTGCTGGCCGCCTCCCCGGCCATGGCGGCTCCTCCCGCCTCTGGGGCGGGCGCCTGTGCGGCCATGGCGCGCGAGAATTTCGGCCCCGGCGTGGCGATCACCTCGGCCCGCATGATCCCGGCAGGCACGGCGCCGGGCGAAATGGGCGCGCCGCCGGTCGAACTGCCCGCCCATTGCCGGGTCGAAGGCACGATCAATGCCCGCCAATCCAAGGGCACCACCTATGGCATCGGCTTTGCCATCGCCCTGCCCGCCAATTGGCAGGGGCGCTTTCTGCTGCAGGGCGGGGGCGGGCTGAACGGCACGATCCGCCCGCCCATCGGCGCGGCGGCCTCGGGCAAGGTCCCCGCTCTGGCGCGCGGTTTTGCCGTCATCAGCCATGACAGCGGCCACAAGGGCGCGGTTTTCAACAGGGATTTCATGGTCGACCAACGCGCCGCCCTCGATTTTGCCGAAAGCTCGGTGCGCGAAGTGGCGCTGCTGGGCAAGGCGATCACGCGGGCCTATTACCGCCGCCCGATCGCGCGCTCCTATATGGCGGGCTGTTCGACCGGCGGGCGCGAGACGATGCTGGCGGCCCAGCGCTATCCCGAATTGTTCGACGGGCTGGTGATTGGTGCGCCCGCGATGCGCACCGGCAATTCCAATCTGGCCACCACCTATGCCGCCGTCACCTTCAACCAGGCCGCCCCGCGCGACGAAGCCGGATTGCCGATCCCCGCGCAGATCTTTTCCGCCGCCGACCGCAAGACAATCCTCGATGGCGTGTTGAACCAATGCGACGCGCTGGACGGGCGCAAGGACGGCATGATAGCTAATGTGGCGGCCTGTCATTTCCGCCCCGCCGCATTGGTCTGCGCGCCCGGCGCGGCGCAGAATTGCCTCTCGCCGCTTCAGGCCGAGGTGCTCGAACGCGCCTTCCAGCCCCCGCGCGACAAGGCGGGCCATGCGCTCTATTCGCCCTATCCCTATGACACGGGCATCATCGCCACAGGGGGCGGCATCCCCGGCTTCCTGCCCACCGGCATGCCTGGCCCGCTCGGCCCGCCGATCCGCGCCTTGACCTTCGATCCCGACGCCCGCATCGAAGCGATCCGCGCCGATTTCGTGCAAGGGCTAACCGACACCGACCGCTGGACCAACCTGTCGGGCTTTCTGGGCCATGGCGGCAAGGTGCTGTTCTATCACGGGGTTTCCGACCCGTGGTTCTCGGCCTTCGACACATGGGATTATTGGCAGCGCGCGGCCGCTGCCAATGGCTCGGCTTTCACCGATGCCAGCCGGTTCTATATGGTGCCGGGCATGGGCCATTGCGGCGGAGGCAATGCGTTTGACACATTCGACCTGCTGGGCGCGGTGGTCGATTGGGTGGAAAAGGGCGCGGCGCCCGATGCCATCGACGCCTTTCGCCGGACGGGAACGGAGACGATGCCGCTCTGCCCCTATCCCGGTTTTGCCCAATATTCGGAGGGTCAGGGCCGCTTCACCTGCGCCCCGCATTAACCCTGCGCATTAAGGCTGGCGGTTAAGACTGGTCGCGCTCGGCCCGATAGGTTGCGCGCTGCCAGTCATAGGCCGGTTCGACCAGCTCAGGATGGTCCTTGAACGCCTCGGCGGGCGGCGGGGCCATGCCCATCGCGTCGAGCAGCACCCAGAGCGCGAATTTGCGCCCGCCCTCCTGCTCGACCCCGAAATCGAGCGCGAGCTGTTCGCAGCCCATCGCCAGCGTATCGGGATCGACATCAGCCAGATCAGTCGTGTGGAAATAATGGGTGAGCAGCATGTCGAGTTCCATGGCGAGACCCTTGCGCCATCGCGCCCGGTTTGAACAGGCCCATCCGCAATTCGGCCCCGTTGACACCTCGCGCCACGCTGCCCCACCCTTGGGCGCTGTTTCCAATGGAGTTTGCCATGATCGCCCGCCGCTGCCTGCTTGCTCTTGCCCTTGCAACATCGGCACTTGGGACGGCCCCGGTTGCGGCAAAGCCTGCCGCTGTGGCTTCGGGCAAGCTGGACGCTATCCCCCGCACCGTCATCATCACCGCTTTCGAGCCGGAATGGGTGGCGTTGGAAGGCGCGGTGAAAGCTCCCAAAGCCTATCACATCAACGGCCTGACCATCCTGACAGGCAAGATGGCCGGACGCCCGGTGGTCTTGCTGCAATCGGGCGTCTCGATGGTCAATGCGGCGATGAACACGCAATTGGTGATCGACCGGTTCAACGCGCGGCGCATCGTCTTTTCCGGCATCGCGGGCGGCATCGACCCGGCGCTGTCGGTGGGCGATGTGGTGGTGGCCGACCAATGGGCGCAATATATGGAGGTCGCGCTGGGCCGCAAAAAGGGCGATCAGTTCATCAGCCCCGACATTTATGACGACCCCGACCATTTGAGCAATTACGGCATGATGATCCCGCGCACGGTGCGCGTGGGCAATGCCGCGCAGCCGGCCAAGCGCCATCGCTGGTTTCCGGCCGATCCCGCGCTATTGGCGCTGGCGCGCAAATCGGTGGGGGGCTTTGCGCTCGAACGCTGCCTGCCCGCCAACGAGCCCATCCCCCAGACGCGCGGCGTTTCGGCCGAGGCGGGGCGCTGCCTCGACCATCAGCCGCGCGTGATGGTGGGCGGCAACGGCATTTCCGGCCCCGCCTTTGCCGACAATGCCGAATATCGCGAATATCTCTTCGCCCAGTTCAAGGCGCAGGTGCTGGACATGGAAACGGCGGCCACGGCCCATGTCGCCTATGCCAATCAGGTGCCCTTCATCGGCTTCCGCTCGCTCTCCGACCTTGCGGGCGGCGACAGCGGGCCGAACCAGTCCTGGGTGTTCGGCCGCCTTGCCGCGCGCAATGCCGCCACGGTGGTGCAGCGGTTTGTGGCCGCGCTTCCTGATTGAGGGGCCGAATTGAGCGGGGCACCGGCCCTCTCAGCCCATCAAAACGCCCGATAGATTACCGGCGCGATATTGGTGAATTTGGGCAGATCACCCATCACCTTGGGCGTCTCGATCCCGTTCAGCGCCGCATCGATTGCCTCGCTGCTTTCAAAACGCAGCAACACCGCCCCGTGCCACGGCTGATCGCCCTGCGGCAAGAGCACCTCGGCGCTGCTCAGCCCATAGGGCGTCCAGCAGGTACGGACCAGCGGGATATGCGTTTCCACATAGTATTCGGCGTCAAAATACGTGTCATTCCCGAGCGGATAGCTGACAACCAGAGTAGGCATGATCTTCTCCTCATCCCGCGCCCGGTTCTGGCCGGGCCGCTTGTGTGGTGCCAACTTGCCGCAATTATCGGCAATAGGCGAATTGCCCTTTGGTCCTACGCGCTTTTGCCCGCGAGCCTGTTCAAGGACGCGTAAAGCGTTTAACCTCGCCCCATCCGACATCAAAAGAGCCGTTCTGCCATGATCGAAAAGCGTTACCTCTCGGCCAATGACCTGCTTGCCGACTCCTTCCGCCTTGCCAACAAAATCCTCGATTCCGATTTCCGCCCCACCCATATCGTAGGCATCTGGCGTGGGGGGGCGCCTGTCGGCATCGCGGTTCAGGAACTGCTGGAATATCACGGCGTGATGACCGACCATATCGCGGTGCGCACGGCCAGCTATACCGGCATCGACCGTCAGGAGGACGAGGTCCAGGTCTATTCGCTGGGCTATCTGATCGACACGCTGGAGCCTACCGACAAGCTTTTGGTGATCGACGATGTGTTCGACAGCGGGCGCTCGATTGCCGCGTTCCTCAAGGAACTGGCCGCGCGGTGTCGGCATAACACGCCCAAGACGATCCGCAGCGCCACGGTTTACTACAAACCGCGCCGGTCGAAAGTGGATATCAAGCCCGATTTCTATGTCTATGAAACGGACGAATGGCTGGTGTTCCCGCATGAGGTGGACGGGCTGACCAAGGAGGAAATCCGCAAGCACAAGCCCGAGGCGGCGATCATCCTGCGCGAGGAATAAGAGGAGGTGCACGAATTTTTGCAACGCATGGGGCAAAAATTTGCGCTTTCTCGCACAGGATGGCCGGGGCAAAGAGGACAGGGGCAACACTAAGGAGGCCAGATGAGCGGGGACATCGACGGCGCGACACTCGATGTCCTGCTGCGCGCGGCGGGATTGGCCCCGCCAGAGGAATGCCGCGCCGGGATCATGGCCAATCTGGCGCTGCTGGCCCGCCACGGCGCCCATTTGCGCGAAATCGACGATCCGATAGCGGACCCCGCCGAGTTGATCGCGCCGTGATCGATCCGTTCAACGCCTTCACCACGCTCCTGCCTGAAGGCCCCTTAACCAATGGCTTAACGCCGGACGGGCCCTTGGCGGGCACCAGCTTTGCCGCCAAGGACCTGTTCGATGTGGCGGGCCATGTCACGCTGGCGGGTTCGAAGATCAACGCCGATGACGGCAAAGTGGCGGCGCAGGACGCCACGCTGGTGGCGCGGCTGAAGGCGGCGGGGTGCCGGTTGGTCGGCATGACCAACATGGACGAATATGCCTATGGTTTCGCCACGGAAAACAGCCATTACGGCACCACGCGCAACCCGCATGATCCCTCGCGCATCGCGGGCGGTTCGTCGGGCGGATCGGCGGCGGCGGTGGCGGCGGGGCTGGTCGATATTGCGCTGGGGTCGGACACCAACGGGTCGATCCGGGTGCCTGCCTCGCTCTGCGGGGTTTACGGACTGAAGCCGACATTTGGCCGCTTGTCGCGCGCGGGGGTCTATCCCTTTGTGCACAGCCTCGACCATGCCGGATTGTTCGCCCGGACCCCGGCGATGCTGGCCGCCGCCTATGACGCGCTGCAAGGCCCCGACCCCCGCGACCCCGCGCAAGGCCAACGCCCGGTCGAACCCGTAGCGCTGACACCCGACATGCCCCCCCTGCGCGTGGGCGTGCTGGGCGGATTTTTCGCAACCGGGGCCGCGCCGGAGGCCCATACCGCGCTGGCCCATGTCGGCGATGGGTTGGCGGGTCTGGGCTGTTCCATCGCCCCCGCCCTGCTGACCGGCGCCAGTCAGGCGCGTTCAGCCGCCTTTTGCATGACCGCTATGGAGGGGGGCAGCCTGCACCGCGCCGATCTGATGACGCGCCCGATGGATTTCGATCCCGCCGTGCGCGACCGGATGCTGGCCGGATTGCTGATGCCTGCCGATCTGCTGCTGGCCGCGCGGCGGGTGCGGCGGATTGTGGCCGATCAGGCCCGCGCGCTGTTTGCCGATTTCGACCTACTGCTCTCCCCCGCCACGCCATGCAGCGCCCCGCGCATCGGCGAGGCCACCATCGAGATCGAGGGCCAACAGGTCCCCGTCCGCGCCAACCTTGGCATGTTCTGCCAGCCGATCAGCTTTATCGGCCTGCCCGCGATCTCCGTCCCCGCGCTGGCAGACACGCCCTTGCCCATCGGCGTCCAGATGATCGCGCCCGCATGGGCCGAAGCGCGCCTGATCGACGCCGCCCACCACCTTCACCGCGCCGGGATCACCGGCACCACAGGACCCACGCCATGAGCCTCGCATCCACGCTCGACCGCCATTTCGCGCTATCCGAAAGGGGCACCTCGATCCGCACCGAGGTGCTGGCCGGGGCGACGACTTTCCTGACCATGGCCTATATCATTCTGGTCAATCCCTCGATTCTTGGGCTGGCCGGGATGCCGGTGGCGGGCGTGGCGGCGGCCACCTGCTTTGCCGCCGCTTTTGCCAGCATCCTGATGGGCACGATCGCCAACACACCGCTGGCTCTGGCCCCGGGCATGGGGCTCAACGCCTATTTCAGCTTTACCGTGGTCCAGTCGATGCATGTGCCATGGCCGGTGGCGCTGGGCTGCGTGTTTGTCTCAGGCGCGATTTTCCTGATCCTGACGCTGGCGGGGATACGCCAGATGATCGTAGCCGCAATCCCGTCGCATCTGTTCGCGGCGGTGGCGGCGGGCATCGGCCTGTTCATCGGGCTGATCGGCCTTAAAAACGGCGGTCTGGTGGTCAACAGCCCGGCCACGGGTCTGGCGCTGGGCAATCTGCATGAGACGGGGCCGATTCTGGCGATTGTCGGGCTTGTGCTGGTGGTGTCGCTGCATGTGTGGCGGGTGAATGCGGCCATCCTGATCGCGATTGCGGCCACGACCATCCTGGCATGGATCGTGGGCGCGGTCAGTTTCGATGTTAAACCCTATTCCATCGCGGCAATGACCGAGACGGTGGGCAAGCTCGACCTTGGCGGCGTGTTCGGCTTTGGCGGCAAGGCGGGGTTGGGGATTTTCGAAATCCTGTTCGTGTTCCTCTTCGTCGATCTGTTCGACAATCTGGGCACGCTGATGGCGGTCACACGCCGCGCAGGGTTAATTGAACCGGCAGGCAATATTCCCGGCCTCAACCGGATGCTGGTGGCCGATTCGCTGGCCACGATGGTGGGCGCGGTGGCGGGTACGTCGACCGTCACCTCCTATGTGGAAAGCGCCAGCGGGGTCGAAGTCGGCGGGCGCACCGGGTTGACGGCAATTGTCACGGGCGTGCTGTTTCTGGCCGCGATGTTTGTCGCCCCCTATGCGCAACTGGTGCCCGGCGCGGCGACGGCGCCCGCGCTGATCCTTGTCGGCGCGCTGATGATGGCGCCGCTGGCCGATGTGGAATGGACCGATCC
Organism: Novosphingobium sp. SG707; assembly: GCF_012275515.1. GTDB lineage: Bacteria > Pseudomonadota > Alphaproteobacteria > Sphingomonadales > Sphingomonadaceae > Novosphingobium. The sequence goes on along the minus strand of NZ_JAAZQL010000005.1, from coordinate 47,033 downwards.
GGAAGATGCCATCCCCGCTTTCCTGACGCTGGCAGGCATTCCCCTCACCTTTTCCATCGCCAATGGTCTGGCCTTCGGCATTGCCGCCCATGCGCTTATCAAGCTGGTGCGGGGCAAGATCACGCGGAAAGACTGGCTGCTGCTGGTGCTGGCGGGGCTGTTCATCGCGCGCTTTGTCTGGCTGTCGGGGGCGGCGTGATGCAGACGGCCAAGGAGACGGCACGCGGCGAAGGGGGCATCGTCACCGCGCCCCATTATCTGGCATCGCGCGCGGGCCTCTCGGTGTTGCAAGATGGCGGGACGGCGGTCGAGGCCTGCGTGGCGGTGGCGGCCGCGCTGGCGGTGGTCTATCCGCATATGACCGGCATCGGCGGCGATGGCTTCTGGGTGATCCGCGAGGCCGATGGGCGCGTTCATGGCATCCACGGCTGCGGCGGGGCGGCGGAAAAGGCGGATCTGGCGCTCTATGCGGGGCTGGACGCGGTGCCATGGCGCGGGCCTCTGGCGGCCAACACCGTGGCGGGCACGATCAGCGGGTGGCAGGCGGCGCTGGAAAGCGATGGCGGGTCGATGCCTTTGGCGCGCCTGCTGCGCGATGCCATCGCCCATGCCGAGGCGGGCGTGGCCGTCACGCGCGGCGGGGCGGAAATTGCCGCCGCCAAGGGTCCGGAACTGCGCATTCAACCGGGCGCTTATGCGTCGGTGTTTGAACCCGATGGCCATCCCCTGCGCGAGGGGGATAGTCTGCGCCAGCCCTTGCTGGCCGCTACCTTGCGGCGCCTGTGTGACGAGGGGCTGGAGAGTTTCTATCGCGGTCCTCTGGCGGCGGACATGGCCGAGGATCTGGCCGCGCTGGGCAGCCCGGTTTCGGCCTCCGACATGGCCGCGCATCACGCCACCCGCCCCGCCCCGCCCCATGTGCGGACGAGCCATGGCACGCTGTATAATGCCGCCCCGCCGACGCAGGGGACGGCCTCGCTGCTGATCCTCGCCCTGTTTGACCGGCTGCAGGCGGGCGCGATGGATGGGTTCAGCCATATTCACGGGCTGGTGGAGGCCACCAAACAGGCCTTCCTCTGGCGCGACCGGCATTGCGGCGATCCGGCCTATATGGAGAGCGATCCGCAGACCCTGCTGGATGATCCCGCCGCGCTGGACGCGATGGCCGCGCGGATTGACCCGGCGCGCGCCCTGCCCTGGCCCCAGCCCAGCCAGTGGGGCGACACCTGCTGGTTCGCTGCCGCCGATGGCAGGGGGCAGGTCGTCTCCTGCATCCAGAGCACCTATTTCGAATTTGGCTCCGGCCTTGTCCTGCCGCGCACCGGGATCACATGGCAGAACCGGGGCGCATCGTTTCGTCTGGCACCGAACGGGTGGAATGCGCTCAAACCCTTTCGCAAGCCGTTCCACACGCTCAATCCCGCGCTGGCCCTGTTCGATGATGGCCGCGTGATGGCCTATGGCACGATGGGCGGCGAGGGCCAGCCCCAGACTCAGGCCGCGATCTTTTCCCGCTATGCCCGCTATGGCGCCGATCTTCAGGAGGCGATTGCCGCCCCCCGCTGGCTGCTGGGCCGGACATGGGGAGATGAGAGCACCACGCTGAAGATTGAGGACGGGTTTGCGCCCGAGGTCTATGATGCGCTGATCGCGGCGGGCCATGATGTCGAGCGCGTTGGCCCGATCACGGCGATGATGGGCCATGCGGGCGCGATTGTCCGCCGCCCCGATGGCGGATTGGAAGGCGCCACCGATCCGCGCAGCGATGGCGAGGCAGCAGCATGGTAGGCGGATCACGAGCGGTCGCACGCTGCGAGGCTTTGGGCCGCGCCCCCTTTTCCGACATGGAGGGCGGGCTTTACCGCGCATGGCTGAGCCCTGCCTATCGCGCCGCGCGTGAACAGCTCTGCGCATGGATGGTCGAGGCGGGCATGACCCCGCGCACCGATGCGGCGGCCAATCTGATCGGGCGCTATCCCGGCACGCAGGACCTGCCCCCGCTCATCATTGCCAGCCATTTGGACAGCGTGCGCGATGGCGGGTTTTACGACGGGCCATTGGGGGTGATGCTGGGGGTGGAATGCGTGGCGGCGCTCTCGGCCTGCGGGCGGCATATGCCCTTTCCCATCGAAATCATCGCCTTTGGCGACGAGGAAGGCAGCCGCTTTCCCGCCGCCATGCTGACAAGCAAGGCGGTGGCGGGGGTCTTGGAGGGCGTGCCAGACATGGCCGATGCCGGAGGCGTTACGCTGGCGCGGGCTTTGGCCGAATATGGCCTTTCGCCCGATGGACTGGCGAATGCGCGGCACCCCGGCGCGCTGGCCTATCTGGAGGCGCATATCGAGCAAGGCCCGGTGCTGGAGGCCGAGGGGCTGGCGCTGGGCGTGGTGACGGGGATTGCCGCGCAATTGCGCTATAGCATGGTGGTGCGGGGCCTTGCGGGCCACGCGGGGACCAGTTCGATGCCGCTGCGCCGTGATGCCTTGGCCGGGGCGGCGGAAATGGTGCTGGCGGTGGAGGCCATCGCGCGAGCCGATGAAAGCGATCTGGTGGCCACGGTGGGCCGGATCGAGGCGCTGCCCGGCGCGGCCAATGTCATTGCGGGCGAGGTGCGCTTTACCCTCGATGTGCGCGCGGGCGATGCGGCGCGGCGCAACCGGGCGGCGGAGCGGATCCTTGATGCGATGGTCGATATTGCCGAGGCGCGCGGTCTGGATTTTGAATTTGAGCGGGTCCACGATCTGCCCGCCAGCCCATGCGACGGGCGGCTGATGGACCTGCTGGAGAGCGCCTTGGTGGAAAACGGTCATCCTGCCCGGCGGCTCGTGTCGGGGGCGGGGCATGATGCGATGGTGATGGCGCAATTGTGCCCCACTGCGATGCTGTTCATCCGTTGTCGCGACGGCGTCAGCCACAATCCGGCCGAACATGTCGAACCCGCCGATGCCGAGGCGGCATTGGCCGTGATGCTGGGCTTTATCGAGAAAATGGGAGCAACCTATGCTTGATCCGCTGCTCTTTGGCGAGATCGACCCGCCTCAGCGGTTGCTGATGGGGCCGGGGCCGGTCAATGCCCATCCGCGCGTGCTGCGCGCGATGAGCGCGGATCTGCTGGGCCAGTTCGACCCGGAAATGACCGCCTATATGAATCAGGTGATGGCGCTCTATCGCCCGATCTTTGGCACAGGCAATCGCTGGACGATGCTGGTGGACGGCACCGCGCGCGCGGGGATCGAGGCGGCGCTGGTCAGCCTGATCCAGCCGGGCGAAACCGCGCTGGTGGTCAATTTCGGGCGCTTCGGGCTGCTCTTGCAGGAGATCCTGACGCGGATCGGGGCAAGGTTTGAAACCGTCGATGCACCATGGGGCGAGGTCGTGCCGATGGAGGCGATCCGCGAAGCCGCCCTGCGCGTCCGACCGGCGCTGATCTGCAGCGTGCATGGCGATACGTCCACCACGATGGCCCAGCCCCTCGATGGGCTTGGCGAAATTGCCAAAGAGGTCGGTGCGCTGACCTATATCGATGCCACCGCGACGATCGGCGGCATGGAAATCGCCGCCGACCGCTGGGGCGTCGATGTCATCACAGGGGGGCTGCAAAAATGTCTGGGCGGGCCGTCGGGCAGCGCGCCGATCACCATTTCGGATGCGGCGGCCGAGAAGATCTTTGCCCGCCGCCATGATGAAAAGGGCATCCGCGCCGCCGACGCCGTCGATGGCCATGGGCCGCGCATCGGCTCGAACTATTTCGATCTGGCCATGGTGATGGATTACTGGAGCGAGAAGCGGCTGAACCACCACACCGAGGCGACCTCCATGCTTTATGGCGCGCGGGAATGCGCGCGCGTGGCGCTGGGCGAAGGGCTGGAGGCGCGGTATCGCCGCCACCGCGCGGCGGGCGCGGCGATGAGCGCAGGGCTGCGTGCGATGGGCCTGACGCTGTTTGGCGATGATGCCCACCGGATGACCAATGTCACGGGCGTCTATATCCCCGAAGGCATTGATGGCGAGACGATCCGCCGCGCGATGCGCGAGCATTTCGAAATCGAGATCGGCACCGCCTTTGGCCCTCTGGCCGGGCGGATCTGGCGGATCGGGGCGATGGGCTATAATGCGATGAAGCATAAGGTGCTGATAACGCTGGCCGCGCTGGAGGCTTGCCTGAGCGCGCAAGGCTTCACGCTGCCGATGGGGGCGGCGGTGCCTGCCGCATTGGCGGCGTGGGAGGCAACGCAGTGAGCCGCGACCTGATCGGCTATGGCCCCACGCCCCCCGATGCCGGGTGGCCGAGCGGCGCGCGGGTGGCGGTCAATTTCGTCATCAATTATGAGGAAGGTGCGGAGAACAGCCCGCTTTACGGCGATGAACTGTCTGAAGGCTTTCTGTCCGACATGGTGGGCGCCGCGCGCCATCCGGCCCGCGCCATGGCCATGGAAAGCCTCTATGAATATGGCAGCCGTGCCGGTTTCTGGCGCCTCCATCGCCTGTTTACGGATCGCGCCGCGCCTGTCACCGTGTTCGGCGTCGCCGCCGCGATGGAGCAGAACCCCGATGCGGTCGAGGCCATGCTGAAGGCCGATTGGGAGGTGGCAACCCATGGCTACCGCTGGATCGACTATCAATACATCCCCGCCGAGGTGGAGGCCGAGCATATCGCCAAAGCCATCGCCATCCACACAGCGCTGACCGGAGAGCGCCCGCTGGGCTGGTATCAGGGGCGCACCAGCCCGAACACCGCGCGCCTCGTGGCGCAGGAGGGCGGGTTTCTTTACGATGCCGATTCCTATGCCGACGATCTGCCCTATTGGGATGACCGGCATGGAAAAGCGCAGCTCATCGTACCCTACAGCCTCGACGCCAATGACATGAAGATGGTCGCGCTCAACGGCTTTACCGAAGGTGAGCAGTTCTTCCGCTATCTGCGCGACACCTTTGACCAACTGGCGGAGGAAGGCGGGCGGATGATGAGCATCGGCCTGCATGGGCGGATCGCGGGGCGCCCGGGCCGCGCACGGGCGGTCGCGCGTTTCCTCGATCATGTGATGGAGAGCGGCGCGGCATGGATCACCACAAGGCGCGAGATCGCCCGCCACTGGATCGCCACGCATCCCTATGGAGGCGGCGCATGACCATCGACGATCCGGTCGTGCTGGCCGAAGTGACTTCGGCGTTTCATGAATATGAGCGCGCCCTGATGGCGGATGACATTCCCGCGATGGACGCGCTGTTTCACGATGCGCCCACCACCAACCGCTATGGCGTGGGCGAGGTGCTCTATGGCATCGAGGAAATCCGGGAGTTTCGCAAGGGGCGCGGCGGATCGCCACAACGCCGGTTGGGGCGCGTCTCGATCACCACCTATGGCGATGCTTTCGCCACGGCGGACGCCGAATTTTTCCGCGAAGGATCGGATCGCCGCGGGCGGCAGACGCAGGCTTGGGTGAAATTTGCCGATGGCTGGAAAGTCGTCTCGGCCCATGTCAGCCTTGAAGGGAATTCGCATTGAGCGCCCTGTTCGAACATTCGCCCTGGGTGGAAGCGCGCGCCGATGCCGCGCCATCATCGGGCGACCGCCATGCCGATCTGATGGCGGCGGTCTATGGCGCCAGCCGCGCCGAGCAATTGGCCCTGATCCGCGCCCATCCCGAACTGGCGGGCAAGGCGGCGATTGACGGCACGCTGACCAGCGCATCCGCTGCCGAACAGGCCAGCGCCGGGCTGGACCGTTTGACGCCCGAGGAATTTGCCCGGTTCCATGCGCTCAACGCCGCCTATCGCGCGGCCCATGACATGCCCTTCATCATCTGCGTGCGGCTGACCGACAAGGCTGGTATATTGGCCGCGATGGAGGCCCGCGCGGCCCATGATACCGAGACGGAAATCGCCGCCGCGCTGGCCGAAATCGGAAAGATCACCAAGTTGCGGCTGGAGGATCAGCCATGAGCAGCCTTTCGACCCACGTTCTCGACACGATGCACGGCACGCCTGCGGCAGGCATGGCGGTGACGCTGACCGGGCCGCATGGGCTGGCGGCGCAGGGGGTGACCAATGAGGATGGGCGCGTGGCCAATCTGGCCCCGGCCGATCTGGCGCCGGGGCGCTATCGGCTCAGCTTTGCCGTGGCGGATTATTTCCGGGGGCGGGGCGTGGCCCTGCCCGATCCGCCGTTTCTGGACGAAGTTTCCATCGATTTCGGCATAGCCCAAAGCAGCGGGGCCGAACGCGGTGGGCATTACCATGTGCCGCTGCTCGTCTCGCCCTTTTCCTATTCCACCTATCGCGGGAGTTGAGATGATCCGCTTTCTGCTCGACGGGCAAGTAACGGAAATCGAGGCGGGCGCGCAGGAAACCGCGCTGCATCTGATCCGCGAAAGGCTGGGCCGCAAGGGCACCAAGGAAGGCTGCGGCGAGGGCGATTGCGGGGCCTGCACAGTGCTGCTGGGCGAGATTGTGGAAGGGACGGTGCAATGGCGCGCGGTCAATTCCTGCATCCTGTTTGCCCCCATGCTGGACGGCAAGGCGCTGGTGACCGTGGAAAGCCTCGGCACGCCCGATCGCCTCTGCGCGGTGCAGGGCGAGATGGTGACGCGCCATGGCAGCCAGTGCGGCTTTTGCACCCCCGGTTTCATCATGAGCCTTGAAGGCCGCGCAAGAGGCGGATTGGGCACCGTCGGGCGTCCGGTGGCCGATGTGCTCTCTGGCAATCTGTGCCGCTGCACCGGCTATGGCCCGATACTCGACAGCGCGGCGGCCTGCCCCCCTGCCCTGCGCGATGATGGCGATGTGCTGGCGGGTCTGGCGGGTCTGCCGCGCGGCGAGGGCGACAACTGGCATGCGCCGCGCTCCGCCGATGAACTGGCCGCGCTGCTGGTGGACTATCCCGATGCGCGGATCGTGGCGGGGGCCACCGATGTCGGCCTGTGGGTGACCAAGCAATTGCGCGATCTGGGGCGGGTGATCTTCATCGGCGATGTAGCCGACCTGCGCGGGATTGAGGAGAATGAGGCGGGCGTCACGCTGGGCGCGACGGTGCGCTATTCGGAAAGCTGGGATGTGCTGGCGCGGCTGCACCCGGATCTGGGCGAGCTGGTGCGGCGGATTGCCGGGACGCCGGTGCGCAATGCGGGCACGATCGGCGGCAATATTGCCAATGGATCGCCCATCGGCGACATGCCGCCCGCGCTGATCGCCCTTGGCGCGACATTGACGCTGCGCCGGGGCGATAGGCGGCGAGAAATGGCGCTGGAGGATTATTTCCTGGCCTATGGCAAGCAGGACCGGCGCGAGGGGGAATTTGTCGAGGGGGTCTTCATCCCGCGTCCTGCACCTGAAGCAGTGATCGCCATCACCAAACTGTCCAAACGCTTTGACAGCGATATTTCGGCGGTGCTGGGGGCGTTTCACCTGACCATAGAGGATGGCGTAATCACCCGCGCGCGCATCGCCTTTGGCGGCATGGCGGCCACGCCCAAACGCGCCCATGCCACAGAGGAAGCGCTGATCGGCAAGGCATGGGAGGAGGCGAGTATCGAGGCGGCCATCCCGGCTCTCGCCCGCGATTATCAGCCTTTGAGCGATGTGCGCGGGTCATCGGCCTATCGCCTTGCCGTGGCGGGCAACCTGCTGCGCCGCCTCTGGCTGGCCCAAAACGGCGAGGCGGTCAGCGTGCTGGAGGTGAGCCATGACTGAGGTTCACACGCCCCATATCCATGACAGCGCCCGCCTGCACGTAACGGGCGCGGCGGCCTATATTGACGATCTGCCGCATCCTGCCGGGCTGCTCCATCTGGCCTTTGGCCTGTCGGCGCGGGCCCATGCGCGGGTTCTGGCGATGGACCTGTCGGCGGTGCGCGCCGCGCCGGGCGTGGTGGGGGTCTATACGGCAGCCGATATTCCCGGCGACAACAATGTCGGCCCGCTGCGCCATGACGAACCCCTGCTGGCCAGCGACGAGGTGCATTTTGCCGGGCAGCCGCTGTTTCTGGTGGCGGCGCAAAGCCACGATTCTGCCCGCCGCGCGGCAAGGCTGGCCAAGGTGGACTATGAGGACCTGCCCGCGCATCTGACCGTGGCCGAGGCCTTGGCGGCGGGCGACCATATCGAGCCGACCCAGCGCATGGCGCGCGGCGATGCCGATGCCGCTCTGGCCGCCAGCCCCCGCCGCCTGTCGGGCAGGCTGGAGATCGGCGGGCAGGAGCATTTCTACCTCGAAGGCCAGATCGCGCAGGCGATGCCGATGGAGGATGGGCAGACCCACGTCTGGTCCTCGACCCAGCATCCGTCCGAGGTGCAGCATCTGGTCGCGCATCTGCTGGGCCGCCCCAGCGCTGATGTGACGGTGGAAGCGCGGCGACTGGGCGGCGGATTTGGCGGCAAGGAAACGCAGGCCACCGCGCCCACCGCCGCCTGCGCGCTGGTGGCGATGAAGACGGGGCGGCCCGCGCGTCTGCGCTATGACCGCGACGACGATATGATGCTGACCGGCAAGAGGCATGATTTTGTTATCCGCTATGATGTCGGCTTTGACGATGAAGGCGTGCTGACCGGGCTGAAGCTGGAACTGGCCTCACGCTGCGGCATCAGCATGGACCTCTCGCCATCCATCAACGACCGGGCGATGTTTCATGCCGACAATGCCTATTGGCTGCCCGCAGTGGAAATCCTGAGCCATCGCCTGCGCACCAACACCGTGTCGAACACCGCCTTTCGCGGCTTTGGCGGGCCGCAGGGCATGATCGCCATCGAGCGGATCATGGATGATGTCGCCGCCAACGTGGGGCGCGATCCGCTGGCCGTGCGCCGCGCCAATCTCTATGCGCCGGGGCGCGATATTACGCCCTATGGGATGCGCGTGGCCGATAATGTCGCGCCGCAGATCATGGATGAACTGGCGGCATCGTGCGATTACAACGCGCGGCGGGCGGCGGTGGCGGCCTTCAACGCATCGCACCGCGTGCTCAAAAAAGGCATCGCCCTCACCCCCGTCAAATTCGGCATCAGCTTTACCGCGCAGCATCTCAATCAGGCGGGCGCGCTGGTGCTGGTCTATGCCGATGGTTCGGTCCAATTGAACCATGGCGGGATCGAGATGGGGCAAGGACTCTACACCAAGGTCGCGCAGGTGGTGGCCGATGTCTTCGCCCTGCCCCTTTCGCGCATCCGCATCACCGCCACGCGCACCGACAAAGTGCCCAACACCAGCGCAACGGCGGCCTCTTCGGGGTCAGACCTGAACGGCATGGCCGCCTATTATGCGGCGATGGAAATCCGGGGGCGGATGGCTGCATGGCTGGCCGCGCAAAATGGCGTGGCGGTCGAGGATGTGCGCTTTACGCCCGAGGGCGTGGTGGCCGCAGACACCACCATGCCGTTTTCCGCGCTGGCCCGCATGGCCTATATGGCGCGGGTGCAACTGTGGGCCAGCGGCTTTTACGCCACGCCCGAGATCCACTATGACCGCGCCGCGCATCATGGCCGCCCGTTCTATTATTTCGCCTATGGCGCGGCGTGCAGCGAGGTGGTGATCGACACGCTGACGGGTGAGCATAAGGTCCTGCGGACGGATATTCTCCATGATGCGGGGCGCTCTCTCAATCCGGCGATTGATCTGGGGCAGGTCGAGGGCGGGTTCATTCAGGGCATGGGCTGGCTGACCACCGAGGAGCTTGTTTTCCACCCCGATGGCCGCTTGCTCAGCCACGCGCCCAGCACGTATAAAATCCCCACGGCATCCGACCGTCCGGCCCATATGGACATTCGCCTGTGGGAACGGGGCGAGAATGTCGAACCCACCATCCACCGCTCCAAGGCCGTGGGCGAGCCGCCCTTCATGCTGGCGATCAGCGTTTTCAGCGCTTTGAGCGAGGCGGTGATGGCGGCGGCCCCCGGTGTCGGCCTGCCCGCGCTGGATGCGCCCGCCACGCCGGAGCGGATTTTGAAAGCCATTGCGGAGTTAAAGGCGCGATGATCTGGCAGGATCTGGCCCGGCAGGCTTTGCCGCGCGAACCCGTTGCGCTCATCAGCGTGCTGGCCACCGAAGGGTCAGCCCCGCGCGGGCCGGGCGCGCGCATGGTGATCACGGCGGGCGCAATGGCGGGCACGATCGGCGGCGGGCGGCTGGAGCATCAATTGGTGGCGCAGGCCCGCGCCATTCTGGCCTATCCGGCAGGCACTTGGCGGGTGCAGGATTATCCTTTGGGGCCTTTGCTGGGCCAGTGCTGCGGCGGGCGGGTGCGGGTGATGGTCGAACGCCTGAGCGATGCGGCATGGTTTGATGCGCCCACGCTGACCACCTTGCGCGACGGAGCGGTGGAGCGCGCGCCTTTGGGCAACCGGCCCGTTTCGCCCATCCCGGCGCGCGGACCCCTGCCCGCCCCCGGCTTTGCCTTTGCCGAGCCGCAGGATGGGCCGCGTCTGCCGCTGATGCTGTTTGGCGCAGGGCATGTCGGGCGGGCGATTGCCCGGCGGGTCGAGGGATTGCCGCTGTCGCTGGCATGGTATGATAGCCGCGCCGATTATGACGCGCCCGGCGTGATGATCGCGCCCGAGGCGGAATTGGTGGAATGCGCGGCCAGCGCGGGGGGCGATCATGCGGTGCTGATCCTGACGCATGACCATGGGCTGGACTATCGGCTGGTGGCGGCGACTTTGCGTTCGCGGGCGCGGTTTGTCGGGCTGATCGGTTCGGCCACCAAGCGTTCGCGGTTTCTGGCGCGGCTGCGGGCTGAAGGGGGTGATGCCTCGCGCCTGACCTGCCCCATCGGCATCCCCGGCATCACCGGCAAGGAGCCGGACACGATCGCCATTGCCGTATTGGCGCAATTGCTCTCGCTGCCCTTGGCCGCCAGCATGGAGCAGGCGGCATAATGCGCGGGTTTCGCGGCGAGATCCTGACCACACCGGCCCCCGATGTGGTCCAGCATTATCCCGATGGCCTGCTGGTGGTCGAGGATGGGCTGGTGGTGGCGCTGGGGCCTTATGCCGATCTGGCGGAGCGGTTTGGCGATGTTCCGATCGAGCGCTTGCCGGGCCTAATCGTGCCCGGCTTTATCGACACCCATATCCATTATCCGCAAACCGCTCGCATCGCCGCCCATGGCCAGCAATTGCTGAGCTGGCTGGAGCAGCATATTTTCCCGGCGGAAAAGGCCTTTGCCTCCCGCGCTCATGCCGACCGCGTGGCCGCCTTCTTCCTCGACGAATTGCTGCGCAACGGCACGACCAGCGCGCTGGTTTTCGCCACCGTGCATGAGGGCAGCGTGGACGCTTTGTTCGAGGCGGCGCTCTCGCGCAATATGCGGATCATTTCGGGCAAGGTGCTGATGGACCTTGGGCCGGAAGGTCTGCGCGATACGCCGGAGGCCGCGCGGGGGGAAAGCGAGGCGCTGATCGCGCGGTGGCGCGGGCGCGGGCGGCTGGGCTATGCCGTGACGCCGCGCTTTGCGCTGACCTCGTCCGATGCGCAATTGCGCGTGGCGGGCGATCTGCTGGCCGCGCACGGCGATGTGATGATGCACACGCATATGGCCGAAAACATCGGCGAATGCGCGGCGGTGGAGGCGCGGTTTGGCGCGGCGCATTATATCGACGCCTATGACCGGTTTGGGCTGGTGGGGCCGCGATCCTTGTTTGCCCATTGCATCCATATGAATGATGCCGCGATGGGCCGCATGGGCGAGGCCGGCTCGGCCATCGCCTTTTGCCCGACCAGCAATCTGTTTCTGGGTTCGGGCCTGTTCGATCTGGCCCATGCGGACCGGTTTGGGGTGAAGGTGGGCATGGGCACGGATGTGGGCGCGGGGACGAGTTTCTCGATGCTGGCAACGCAGGGCGAGGCCTATAAGGTATGCCAGATGCGAGGGAGCGTGCTCGATCCGTTTCGCGCGCTCTATCTGGCAACGGCCGGGGGCGCGCGGGCGCTGGGCCTGTCGGACCGGATCGGCGGATTGCAGGAGGGGCAGGAGGCGGATTTCATCGTGCTCGATCCCGGCGCCACGCCTTTGCTGGCGATGCGGACGGCCGGGGCGGGGCTGGCCGAAAAACTGTTTGCCATGCAGGTGCTGGGCGATGACCGCTGTGTGGCGCGCACCTATATTGCTGGCATCCTTGCCCATTCGCGATAGGATCAGGCCATGAGCGACCTCGACAATTTCATCACCAGCATCCCCAAGGCCGAACTCCACCTGCATATCGAGGGCAGCCTTGAGCCGGAGCTGATGTTTGAACTGGCGCGGCGCAACAAGGTGGCGATCCCCTTTGCCAGCGTCGAGGACGTGCGCGCGGCCTATCAATTCTCGAACCTTCAAGACTTTCTCGACATCTATTATGCCGGGGCGCAGGTCTTGCATACCGAGCAGGATTTCCACGATCTGGCCGCCGCCTATTTTGCGCGGGCGCGCTCCGATGGGGTGCGCCACGCCGAAATCTTCTTCGATCCGCAAACCCATACCGATCGCGGCATTCCCTTCGATGTGGTGATCGAGGGGCTGCTCTCGGGCATGGCGGCGGTCGAGGGAGTGTCGTCCAAACTGATCCTGAGCTTTCTGCGCCATCTGGACGAGGAGGCGGCCTTTGCCACATGGAAAGCTGCGGAAAAATGGCTGGACCGGATCGCAGGCGTTGGCCTCGATTCGTCGGAACTGGGCCATCCGCCTTCGAAATTCGCCCGCGTCTTTGCCGCCGCCGGAGAGGCGGGGCTGAAGCGCGTGGCCCATGCCGGCGAGGAAGGCCCGCCCGCCTATGTCTATGAGGCGCTCGACCTGCTGCATGTCGACCGAATCGACCATGGCAACCGCGCGCTGGAGGACCCCGCGCTGGTCGAGCGTCTGGCGCAATCGGGCATGACGCTGACCGTCTGCCCGCTTTCCAATCTGAAATTATGCGTGGTGGGCGATCTGGCCGATCATCCGATCGACCGGATGCTGGATCTGGGGCTGAACGCCACGGTCAATTCGGATGATCCGGCCTATTTCGGCGGCTATGTTGGCGAAAATTACCGGGCGGTGGCCCATGCGCGCAACCTTGGCAAAGCGCAGATCGTCCAACTGGCGCGCAACAGTTTCACCGGCTCTTTCCTGAGCGAGGCGGAGATTGCCACCCATCTGGCGACAATCGAGGAATTTGCCCGCCAAAACTAGTTTTTGTGCCGCCAAGGGCCGCCCGACTCGGCCCAACCCAAAAAAAGAACAAGCCAAACGGCAATTTTCCCGCTATGGGCGCGCCATATGACGGGCTGCTGGCTGTTGTCGCGCCCTCTTTTGGCCCCTTTGGCGGCCTGCTACCGAATGTTTCCATTCCTCCTGCCCCCACCGGGGCAGAGCCACAAGAGTTTGCATGACCGAATCGAACCTTCCCGCCACGCTCGCCCCCTGCATCCTTCGCGCCATTGAGGCGCAGGGCTACACCTCGCTGACCGAGGTCCAGTCCAGCGTCATCAAGGAGGAAGCGGATGGCCGCGACCTCATCGTTTCGGCGCAGACCGGATCGGGCAAGACGGTGGCCTTTGGCCTTGCCATGGCCAATGACCTGCTGGACGGCGGCGAGACGCTGGCCCCCGCGCGCGATCCGCTCGCGCTCATCATCGCCCCCACGCGCGAACTGGCGCTTCAGGTCAGCCGCGAGCTGACCTGGCTCTATTCGCAGGCGGGTGCGCGGATCGTGACCTGCGTGGGCGGGATGGACCCGGTCAAGGAACGTCGCCAGCTCAACTTTGGCGCGCATATCGTGGTCGGCACGCCGGGCCGTCTGCGCGACCATCTGGAACGCGGGGCGTTTGACCTGTCGGGCCTGAAGGCCATCGTGCTGGACGAAGCCGACGAAATGCTCGACATGGGCTTCCGCGAGGATCTGGAACAGATCCTTGAAGCCACGCCCGAAACCCGCCGCACGCTGCTGTTCTCGGCCACGATGCCGGGTCAGATCGTGGCGCTGGCCCGCCGCTATCAGCGCGACGCGCTGCGCATTTCGACCGTGGGTGAAAACCGCGGCCATGGCGACATCGCCTATCAGGTGATGACCGTGGCCCCGGCCGATATCGAACATGCCGTGGTCAACCTGCTGCGTTTCCATGAGGCCGACACCGCGATCCTGTTCTGCGCCACGCGCGACAATGTGCGCCACCTGCACGCCACGCTGGTCGAGCGCGGTTTTGCCGCCGTGGCCCTGTCGGGCGAGCACAGCCAGAACGAGCGCAACAATGCGCTTCAGGCTCTGCGGGACCGCCGCGCCCGCGTTTGCGTCGCCACCGACGTTGCCGCGCGCGGCATCGACCTGCCCAATCTGACGCTGGTGGTCCATGTGGAAATCCCGCGTGACGCCGAAACGCTTCAGCACCGCTCGGGCCGCACCGGCCGCGCGGGCAAGAAGGGCACCGCTGTTCTCATCGTTCCCTTCCCGCGCCGTCGCCGGGTGGAAATGATGCTGCGCGGCGCGCGGATCGAGGCGGAATGGACCGAAGTGCCCAGCCCCGAAGCCATCCGCACCGCCGACCGCCAGCGCCTGCTCGACAAGCTGCTGGCCCCGGTCGATGCCGAGGATGATGCCGAGGATCTGGCCATTGCCGAGGAACTGCTGGGCCAGCGCAGCGCGCAGGATCTGGCGCTGGCGCTGGTGCGCGCGCATCGCGCCTCGCTGCCCCAGCCCGAGGAACTGATCGCTTCGGCCCCGGACAATATCCGTCAGGCCCATCACCGCGCCGGTTTCGAGGATGTGGCCTGGTTCCGCATCGACATCGGTCGTCAGCAGAACGCCGATCCGCGCTGGATCCTGCCGCTGCTGTGCCGCCGCGGCCATGTCACGCGCGGCGAAATCGGCGCGATCCGCATCGGCGCGAACGAGACCTTTGTGCAGATCCCGCGCAATCTGGCCGACCGTTTCGGCAATGCCGTGGCGCGCACCGCCATTCCGGGCAGCGACGATGAGGCCGGTGTCAATATCGAGCCCAGCGTCACCGGCCCGCGCGAACAGGCCCGCGAGCACCGCAAGGGCCGCCATGCGCCCGGCGCGCGCCGTCCTCCGCACAGCGAGGGCCATGCCCAGCACCCCAATGGCGTGAAGCCCTATCGCCCCAAGCCTGCGGGCGGCGGCAAGGGCGGCTTTGGCGGCGGCTTCAAGGGCAAGGGCCCGCGCGGCCGCGACTGAGCCTGATAGGCCTTCAAACAAAAGGGCGGCGGAACCGGGATGGTTCCGCCGCCCTTTTTGTTGTGTCCGGTAATCTGCGCCGGTTGGGGCTGGCGCAGGATCAAAGCATCAGGCGAAGGCTTCCGCATCGACCGCTTCGGCGGGCTTGCGCGCAAACCAGCCGAAATAGGCGATCACCGCATAGCAGATCGCGGGCAGCGCCAGCGACAGAGCAAGGCTGCCCATGCCGTCGGCAATCGCGCCCGTGGCCAGAGGCACCACCGCGCCGCCGAAAATGGCGATGTTGATGATGCCCGAACCGTCCGCCGCCTTGGGGCCAAGCCCTTCGCAGGCAAGGCTGAAGATGGTGGGGAACATGATCGAGTTCATCAGGCCAATCAGCAGCAGGCTGTAGGCCGCGACCGACCCATGCGTGTTGGTGGAAATCAGGATCAGCGCAATCGCGCCAATCGCGTTGAAGGTCAGCACCTTGCCCGGCGAAACCACGCGCAGCAATGCAGACCCTGCAAAACGGCCCACCAGCGCACCCGCCCAGTAATAGGGAATATAGGCGCCAGCGCCCGCATCCGTCAGGCCCAGCACGGCGGGCTGCTTGAGATAATTGACGATCAGCGAACCGATCGACACTTCCGCGCCGACATAGAGGAAGATGCAAAGCGCGCCCAGACCGAAACGCTTTTCCGAAAGCAGCGCGAAACCGGCGGCCAGCGAGGTCTGCTCATGCTGCTCGCCCTTGAGGCGGTTGCGGTTGAACCACACCACAGCGGCCACCAGCGCCAGCGCGGCGGCCAGAGCGGTGTAGGTGTTCACCACATGCTGTGTCTCGGCCATGCGATAGGCGTCAAGCGCCGGACCGGTCAGGTCCTCGACCTTCACATCCTTGAGCTTGCCAAGGATGATCGGCGCGCCCACCAGCGGGAAGATCACCGTGCCAAGGCTGTTGAAAGCCTGCGCAAAGGTCAGGCGGCTGTGCGCCGTCTTGGCGGGGCCAAGCAGCGAGATCAGCGGATTGGTGACGACCTGCACCACCACCACGCCGCTGGCCAGCACGAAGAGAGCGGCAAGGAAGATCGCATAGGTCGCGCTTTTGGACGCCGGGATGAAGAGCAGGCAGCCCACCATCATCGTGAGCAGCCCCGCCACCGCGCCGCGCATATAGCCAATCCGCTTGACCAGCGCGGCACCGGGCAGGCCGATCAGCGCATAGGCGGTGAAGAAGCAGAACTGCACCAGCATCGCCTGGGTGTAATTCAGCGTGAAGAGTTCCTTCAGCTTGGGAATGATCACGTCATTCAGGCTGGTGATGCCGCCGAAGATGAAGAACAGCGCCATGACAAACAGGCGCAATTCGGGTGCGTCGATATTCTGGCCCGCTTGCGCGCTGCCTTTGGTGTCTGGAGCCAATGCCATGGGCGTAAATTCCCCCTCCTCTTGTGCCTTTGTGCGCCTGTCATATCGACAGATCCCGTTGCAGCAATGGCGCGGCCGCACATATACGTTTGCAAAGCGCCAATTGACCTAGCCCTCGGCAATATCGACAACGCTGTCAAGCGTCTGGCCGCCACGCATACGCTTGCAAAATGCCCCGGCATGACGAAAAAGCGACGAATGGTGCCCACATCCCTCTCTGTTCAGCCTGTTGTGGATGCCTCGGCATGGCTGATGCCATGGCTGGATATGGCGGCCACGGCCGTTTTTGCTCTCTCGGGCGCGCTGGCGGCGGCGCGGATGCGCAAGACGCTGGTCACTTTCATGTTCTTTGGCGCGATCACGGGCGTTGGCGGGGGCACCTTGCGCGATGTGCTGATCGGGGCGCCGGTGTTCTGGATGCATCGGTCCGCGCCGATTGCGATCTGTCTGGGCGCGGCGCTGCTGGTGTGGTTCACGCCGCGCCGGATCTGGCCCGAACAGGCGCTGGAATGGTTCGACGGGATCGGGCTTGCTGCCTACAGCGTGTTTGGCGCGGCCAAGGCGCTGTCCTTGGGCATACCGCCGCTGCCCGCCGCGATCATGGGGGTGGTGACGGCGTGCATGGGCGGGATTTTCCGCGATATGCTGGCGGGGGTGCCCTCGATCGTGTTGCGGCCCGAAATCTATGTGACGGCGGCGGCGCTGGCGGCGGGCTCCTATGTCGCGCTGGTCAGCATGGGGGCGCATGGCGGGCTGGCGATGGGGGTGGGCTTTCTGGGCGGGCTGATCCTGCGCTTTGCCGCGATCCGCTGGCAATTGGGGCTGCCAGCCTACAAAGACCTATAGCCGCTTGCCAGTAAACCCTATTCGGCGCAGACAGTGACCCATGCGTCATAAAGAGCTCCGTCTCGCTCTGGTCTGTTACGGGGGCATCAGCCTCGCGGTTTACATGCATGGCGTGACCAAGGAGGTGTGGAAGCTGGCCCGCGCCAGCCGCCTGCGCCACAGCCCCGACAATCTTTTGCCCAGCGAGCGGATCTATGCCGACCTGCTGAACGCCATCGCGGATCGCACGGCCACCCAATTGCGGGTGCTGCCCGATATTGTCGCCGGGGCCAGCGCGGGGGGCCTCAACGGCGTGTTTCTGGCCCAGGCCATCCACAGCGGACAATCGCTCGAGCCGCTGACCCGCCTGTGGCTGGAGCGGGCCGATATCGACTGCCTGCTCGATGCCGACGATCAGGGCTGGACCGGCTTTGCCAAGCAATGGGCGGTGCCTCTGGTGCGAATGCTGCTGACGCGCACCTCGCCCATATCGCACACTTCATCGGCCATTGAGGACGAGATCAGGGCCAAGCTCAACCGGCTGGTGCGCTCGCGCTGGTTCGAGGCGCCGTTCAGCGGGATCGGCTTTTCCCGCCTGATCGCCGAGGCGCTCGATGCCATGGCGGGCGGCGCCTGCGGGGTGCCGCTCCTGCCCCGCGGCCATCCGCTCGACCTGTTCACCACCGCCACCGATTATGCGGGCCACCCCGAGAAAGTCGCGCTGCACAGCCCGCCATGGGTCGAGGAACGCGAACATCGCGTGGACATCAGCTTTCGCGCCCATGCCGGATACGGGGTGCTGGCGGCCTTGCCCGAACTGGTCTTTGCCGCGCGCGCCTCGGCCAGTTTTCCGGGCGCATTCCCGCCGCTGCTGCCAGTCGAAATCGACCGGCTGATGGCCGAACGCGACGAGGTATGGAGCGGGCGCAGCGCCTTTCTCTCGCGCGTGCTGCCCGCCCATTTCGCCGCCGGGACCGTGAATGAGGCGGCGTTGATGGATGGTTCGATCCTCGTCAACGCACCCTTTGCGCAAGCCATCGCCGCCCTGCCCTCGCGCCCGGCCGAGCGCGAGGTGGACCGCCGCCTGCTCTATATCGACCCCACGCAGGACGCGGTTGCCAACGTCCGGCCCACCGGCGCGCCGGGCTTTTTCAGTGTCATCTTTCGCGCGATTTCCACCATCCCGCGCGAACAGCCGATCCGCGACAATCTGGAGGCTCTGGCCCGCCAATCGGCGGACATGGCCCGCGTGCGACAGATCATGGCCGCGATCCAGCCCGAGGTGGAGGCCTCGGTTCGTCTGGCGCTGGGGCGCGATGTGCTCAACACCTGCCCCGATGGGGTCCAGATGGCGGCATGGCGTCAGGCTTCCCATGCCGCCGCCGTCGAACAGGCCGGGTTTGCCTATCAGGCCTATGCGCGGATGAAGCTGGAGATCACGCTGGACGCGCTGGCGCAGGCGTTAACCCCTGAGGGGCCGATGGCGGCGCCTGCGGAGCAGTCCGGCGCGGCGATCCGCCATGCGCTGGGCCGCTGGGCCCATGCCAATCTGCGCCCCAGAGGCACCGCCGGGCAAAGCATGTCGAGCGAGATGCAGGACTTCCTGCGCAGCCATGACAGCGGATTTCGCCTGCGCCGGATGCGCCATCTGATCCGCCGGTTGGAGGAAGCGCGCGAGGAATTGAGCGATGTTTCGGCCCATCATCACGGCATCGCGCGCGATGCGGCATGGCAGGGGCTGTCGCTGGCGCTGAGCATGGCCTCGCCGATCCCGGTCGATTCGGGGCACGTGCTGGTTAATCCGGGCGAAGTGCTGCGCGAAATGGCAGCGGCGGGCGCGCTGCCCCAACTGGACGCGCGGATCGATGCGCTGCTGGTCGAGGCGATCCGCCATCTCCCGGCCGCGCTGGGACAGGTGATGCTGCTGGCCTATCTGGGCTTTGCCTTTTACGATCTGGCCACGCTGACGCTGACGCGCGGACAGGGCGAGGCCGAGATGAACCCGGTCAAGATTGACCGCATATCGCCGCGCGATGTGGCGGGGGGGACAAGCGCCACGGGCCTGTCGCGCCGTTTGAAAGGCGAAGAATTTCATCACTTTGCCGCTTTCTTCAGCCGCGCCTATCGCGAACATGATTACTTGATGGGGCGGCTACACGGCGCCACGCGCATGGTCGATCTGTTAAACTCCACCGCCCCCGGCGCCATCGACCCGCAGGAAACGGCAAGGATGGTCAACGCCCTGTTTCAGGCGATTCTCGACGAGGAGCAGGACAAGCTGACAGCCGATTCGGGCCTGATCGAAAGCCTGCGGGCCGAGCTTCTGATTCGTCCCCATTAAGAATTTACCCCCCGAAAAACCCCGGTTTCCCAAGAAACTCGCGCCAGGAACGCCTCAAAGTTAGCGTTTGTTAACCAATTACGTGCAGGTTTATACGGGAACAAACCTAGGGGTCGATTCATGCGTAAGGACGTGGCCAATCTGCTGGCCAAATTGGGCAAGCGGGACTTCCATTACCAGGAATTTGCGGATCGCTTCAGCGATGTCGAGCTCTGGCCCCTGTTTGAAACGCTGATCCACGATCCGCGCATCCTCAACGCTCCTCCGGCCGAGGATCATGGCGAGGTGGCGATCACCGCCAATGCCGCAACCACAGCGGCGACCCCTGCCCCGGCGGCCACGCTGGCCGCGATCGCGCCTGCCCGTCCCGAAAGCGAAGCATCGGGCGGCGATGCAGCACCGGCCTCCAAGGATCTGAGCAGCCTGTTCGCCCGCTATGGCGGCCAGAACACCGAGGATGCGCCCGGCGATGTCCATGCCCTGCTGCAAAAGCTGGCCCAGCAAATCGAACAAGGAAAGCTCTGATGCCGCTGATCCTTTGCCATTCGCCCAAGGGCGGCGCCGGCACCAGCTTTGTGGCCGCGCATCTGGCCATGGCTCTGGCCGAGGCCGGGCATGGCGCCACCGCCATCGACATGACCCGTCAGGACAGCCTCAAGCTCTATTTCGGCCTGAAACCGATCAGCGAGATCCCCGATCTGGAAGCGCCTGAAAACCAGGGGCTGACCATTGGCGGGGTGTCGCTGCGTCAGGGCTGGCGCGCCACGCACGCGCCCGCCTTTGCCAATGCGCTCGACAATGGCGAGCTGCCCTTTTCGGGCGGCACTTTCGTGGTGGCCGATATTGCCGCAGACGATACGATGCTGCGCGATCAACTGCTGCCCCATGCCTCGCTGATGGTGGTGCCGGTTTCGCCCACCGCGCTGGGTCTGGCCGCGCTGACGCAGGTGGTGCCGGGCACGCCGCTGATCGATCTGGATTACACCGCCTTCATCATCAACCGGCTGGATGAAACCCGCCGCTTTGCCCGCAACGCCAACAGCTTCCTGCGCGAACTGCTGGGGGGCAAGCTGATCGGGTCGATCCATGAGGACGAATCGGTCAACGAAGCCGTCGCCATGGCCAAGCTGTTGCCCGCCCATGCTCCGGCCAGCGGCGCTCTGGCCGACATTCGCGCTCTGGCCAAGACCATTGCGCAGGTCTGTGCGCCCCCCCAGACGGAGGAAGAAGCGGCGTGATCGACTATCTCCCCAGGATCGGACGTTTGTTCGGATGGGCGCTGCTGGCGATGATCGCCGTGGCGGTCATCACCGTGCCTCTGGATGCCAAATCGCAATGGCAATTTGCCGGCGCCACGATCGTGGGCGCGCTGATCATCAACCGCTGGAAATCGCAGAAGGGCGCGCTGGCCATCGGCCTGCTCTCGCTGATCGTGTCCACCCGCTATCTGTTCTGGCGCACGACCCAGACGCTCTCCTTCGGCGGCCCGCTCGAAGCGATGCTGGGCACCGGCCTGTATCTGGCCGAAGCCTATGCCTGGGTCATCCTCGTGCTGGGCTTTATCCAGACCAGCTGGCCGCTCTATCGCCCCGTGGTGGAACCCGCAGGCGATCCCTCGCAATGGCCCACGGTGGACGTTTACATCCCCACCTATAACGAGAGCCTCTCGATCGTGCGCAACACGGTCTATGCCGCGATGGATATGGATTATCCGGCCGACCGCTTCAACGTCTATATCCTGGACGACGGCAAGCGCCCGGAATTCAAGGCTTTCGCCCGCAAGGCGGGATGCGGCTACATCACGCGCGACAACAATCTGCACGCCAAGGCGGGCAATATGAACGCGGCGATGAAAAAGACCGACGGCAAGCTGATCGCCATCTTCGACTGCGACCACGTGCCGACGCGCTCGTTCCTGCAGCTCTCGGTCGGCTGGTTTGACAAGGACCCCAAGCTGGCGCTGATGCAGACGCCGCACCACATGTATTCGCCCGATCCGGTCCAGCGCAATCTGGGCAATGTGGTGGGCGACATGCCGGGCGAAGGCGACCTGTTCTATGGCCCGGTGCAGGGCGGCAACGATCTGTGGAACGCGGCTTTCTTCTGCGGCTCCTGCGCGATCATCCGCCGCGAGGCGCTGGAAATCACCAACGGCTTTGCCGGTGAAACCGTGACCGAGGACGCGCATACCGCACTCAAGCTGCAGCGCATGGGCTGGAACACCGGCTACCTGGAGGCGCGCCTGTCGGCGGGCCTTGCCACCGAACGTTTCGTTCTGCACGTGGGCCAGCGCATCCGCTGGGCGCGCGGCATGACCCAGATCCTGCGCATCGACTGCCCGCTGTTCGGCAGGGGGCTGAGCATCACCCAGCGCCTGTGCTATCTCAACGCCATGATGCACTTTCAGTTTCCGCTGCCGCGCATCGTGTTTTTGACCAGCCCGCTGGCCTATCTGATCTTTGGCCAGAACATCATTCAGGCCTCGGCCTCGCTGATCTTCGCCTTCTCCGCGCCCCACCTCGTCTGTTCGCAGGTGTTCAGCGGCCGTTCGCAGCTTGGCTGGCGCCGCCCGTTCTGGGGCGAGGTCTATGAGACCATGCTGGCCTTCCATCTGGTCAAGCCCACGGTCATGACCTGGTTCCAGCCGCGCAAGGGCAAGTTCAACGTCACCGACAAGGGCGACCTGCTGGACCAGACCTTCTTCGACTGGGCCATTGTGAAGCCCCATCTGGTGGCCATCGCGCTGCTGGCGGGGGCCGTCTCGATGGGCTGGATCAAGCTGCTGTTCTTCCAGTCCAGCTTCAACATCCAGATCGACACGCTGCTGCTCAACACCGCCTGGGCCAGCTTCTCGCTGATCATCCTGCTGGCCGCCGTCTCGGTGGCGCGCGAAACGCGTCAGGCGCGCAAGGACATCCGCATCCATGCCGAACTGCCCGTCACGCTCTATCTGAAGTCGGGCCATGCCATTACCGGCGTCACGCGTGACATCTCGATGGGCGGCGCGGCGATTGCTCTTCCCGCCGATCTGCCGGTGCGCGAACCTGAACTGACCCATATCGCGCTGGATATGGACGCCGATCGTTTGGTTATTCCTGTGGATACTATTCGCACGGCGCGCGGATACGCATTTGTACGGTTCCACCCGCTGGACATGGCCATGGGCCGCAAGCTAGTGCGTGCCGTTATGGGACGGGCGGATGCGTGGCAAATGTCGGCACCCGATCCGGTTGGGGAACTGCGGTCTGTGAAAGATATTCTTGCCGTCGATCTGATGACGTTGAAGCGCCTGCTTGGTCTGAATGTCGAGGAACGTCGCCGGATGCGTGCCCAGCGTGCGCAAATGGCGGCCGCCAACGCCGAATTGCCCAGCAAGCCCGTTCCGGCCGCCAAGGAGGCCGCCAAGGACAAGCCGATGGCGCGCCCCGAAGCGTCGTCCGAACCGGTCGAGGCAGAGGCCGCCCTGGCCGAACGCCCGATGCTGATGGCCCGCCCGGTGGCCGCGCCCAAGGGGCTGGCCGGGATCAAGGCCGCCGCCTGCCTGCTGGCGGTCATGGCCGCCTCGATGCTGGCCCCGCATGATGCCTTGCGCGCCCAGGCTCCGGTGGCCGCTGCCGCCACCGCCGCGCCCGAGGCCGCCGCCCCGGCCGCACCGCTGATCTCGGCGGGCACCACCGGCACGCGCCGCGAACATCTGACCTTCAAGGACCTGCGCATCAAGACGCCGATCCGTCTGGCGGGCACGCGCGGCGAAATCGGCATTCCCTTCGGCATGCGCCCCAATGATATCGTCACCGACGCGCTGGTCACGCTGCGCGCGGCATGGAGCCCGGCGCTGCTGGGCGACCTGTCGCAGCTCGTCGTGCTGCTCAATGGCGAGGTGGTCCAGACCGTTGCGCTGACCCGCGACAATGCAGGCGGCATCACGCTCAAGATCCCGGTCAATCCCGCGCTGTTCCTGCCCGGCGACAACCAGCTCAACCTGCGCCTGATCGCGCATTATGCCCGCGATTGCGAGGACCCGTTCCACTCCTCGCTCTGGGCCAATGTCAGCAATGTCCAGTCCGGCTTTGACCTGACCGTGCAGTCGCTGCCCAAGGCGCCCGATCTGGCCAGCCTGCCCGGCCCGTTCTTTGACCGCCACGACAATGGCGCGCTGCATCTGCCTTTTGTGTTTGCCGCCGCGCCCACGCATGGCGATCTGGAAGCCGCCGCCAGCATCTCCTCGTGGATGGGCAGCCTGGCCTCGTATCGCGGCTTTGCCTTCAAGCCGATGGTAGGCCGCCTGCCCACCGGCAATGCGATCGTGTTCATGAAGGCCCCCGCGCTGGGCATCAATGTGCCGATCAATGGCGCGACCGCCACAATGATCCGCAACCCGGCCGATTCCAGCGGCATGCTGCTGGTGATTGCCGGGCGCAATGATGCCGAAATCCGCCTTGCCGCCGCCGCTCTGGCCAGCGCCAAGGGCATTCCGGGCGGCGCGCAGATGAGCTTTGACAATGCCCGCATCCCCACCTGGCCGCGCTATGGCGCGCCGCGCTGGCTGACCACGGGCCGCGAGGTCAAGCTGGGCGAGGTCATGGCGCCTTATGCGCTGGTGGGCATGGGCCTGCCGCCGGGCCCGCTGGCCGCGCGTTTCCGCCTTGCGCCCGACCTGTTCTTCTGGCCCCGTCAGGGCGGCTCGCTCAATCTTGGCTATATCTATCCCGACGCCAAGTGGCTGGACCGCGAAGGTTCGCGCATGGATGTGTCGATCAACGGCCAGTTCCTGAAAACCCTGCCGCTGACCGGCATGAGCTGGTGGCAGCGCCTGTGGTATGGTTCGGGCGCCAACAGCGTCAATGGTCGCGGCAGCGTGGGCCTGCCCCGCTACAACCTGTTCGGCTCGAACGAGATCGTCTTCGACTATAACCTGATCATGGCCGACAAGCAGAAGTGCACCGGCACGCTGCCCGACAATGTGCGCGTGGGCCTCGATCCCAATTCGACGATCAACCTGACCGGCGCATGGCACGGGCTGCAGATGCCCGATCTGGCCAGCTTTGCGGGCGCGGGCTATCCCTTCACCGTGCGCCCCGACCTGTCGGAAACCGTGGTGGTGATGGACGAACATCCCAGCGAACCCGCGATCGAGGCATTCCTCGACATGATGGGCCGTCTGGGCGATTCGACCGGCGTGGCCACCACGGGCGTTACCGTTTCGATGGGCGGCAATGGTGAACAGACCGCTGACCATGATGTGCTCGTGATCGGCAGCGCCAATCTGGCGGGCGGGGCGCTGTTTGCCAATGCGCCGCTGCGCAACGAGGGCGGCTCGCTCAAGGTCACCGAGCGCTCGCCCCTGCAATATGTCGAGAGCCTGCTGGGCGGCTGGGGCAAGGACAACAAGGAAGACGTCGAGAACACCGTCTATGCCTCCAAGGGCTTTAACGGCATCGTCGCCTTTGAATCGCCCATCTCCTCTGGCCGCAGCGTGGTCGCGCTGATTGCGGATGACACCGCCACCCTGCCCCAGTTGGTCGACGGCATGAATGACGACAAGATCAACGCCCAGATTCAGGGCGACCTTGCCGTCACCACCGGCGATGGCATGAACAGCTTTGCCATTGGTCCGCGCTATTGGGCCGGCAGCCTGCCGCTCTGGATGAAGATGGCCTATTGGTTCAGCCAGCGCCCGCTGTTGATGGCGCTGAGCGGGGTGCTGCTTGCCCTGCTGCTGACGGGCCCTGTCTATCTGATCTTTGCCCGCCAGGCCAAGAAGCGCCTGCAGGGTGAAGCGCCTGCCGACCTGAACCAGCACAAGGGAGACAAGAAGTGAGCATCGCCTCTCAACGCCGCGCAATGCGCTGGAATACCGGCGTAGCGCTGGCCGCAGCGATGCTGGCCTCGGGTATGGTATCCGCGCCCGCCCATGCGCAGGCATCGGGGGTCAAGACCCTGCTGGATCAGGCCCAATATTGGGAAGGCAAGGGGCGCCACGATCTGGCCGTGCAGGCATGGCGCCGCGCGCTGGAGCTGGACCCGGGCAATGCGGTGGCCAAGCGCGCGCTGGCGCCCGCCGCAGCGCCCGCCCCCGCGCCCCAGCCGACCCGCACTCTGGCGGCCATGCCCCAGCCCGCCCGCGCACCGGCTCCGCGCCCGGTAACGCCGCGCGCCGCGCCTGCGCCCGCCCCGGCTGCGGCCGAAAAGCCCGCGCCGCGCCCTGCCGCACCCGCCGGACCTTCGGCGGCCGACCGCGCCGGTCAGGCCCGCGTCATCGGCTTCCGCGAGTTGCAGGACAATGATCTGGACAGCGCCGAGCGTCAGTTCCAATCCGCGCTGAGCCGCAACAAGCGCGACGCCGATGCGCTGGGCGGCCTTGGTCTGGTCGATCTGAAGCGCGGCCGCTTTGCGCAGGCCCGCGATCAACTGGCGCAGGCCAGCCAGTTGGGCGATGCGTCCAAGTGGAAGGAAGCGCTGGAATCAGCGCGCTATTTCGCCTCGCTTCAGGAAGCGCAGGCGATGGTCACGCGCGGCGCTCTGGACGATGCCCGCAAGGCCGCCGAGGCGCTGATCCGCTCGGGCTATGCCGAAAATGGCGGCGCCTATGAATTGCTGGCCGACATTTACGAACGTCAGGGCCGCTTTGCCGATGCCGCCGACCTCTATCGTCAGGCAGGCGGCGAGGACAGCCCCAACGGCCAGCGGCTGCAAAGCCGCGCGGCGCGCGGGGCGGCTCTGTCGGCGGCGGCGCGCGGCGATGATTTCGGCGCGGAACAGGCGTTTCAGCAGGGCATCATGCTGGACCAGAACGATCCGTGGATCCGCTATGAATTTGCCCGCTTCATGATCCGCCGCGGCCGCGTGCCCGAAAGCGAGAGCCTGATCGCCTCGCTCTCTTCCTCGACCGATCCCGACGCGCTTTATGCCGCTGCGATGCTGAACGCCGATCTGGGCCGCACCGCCAATGCGCAAGGGTTGATCGACCGCATTCCCGACGAGGCCCGCTCGGCCCCGATGCGCAATTTCGCCATCGGACTGAAGATCGACACCGCCATCATCCGCGCCAAGCAGATCGGCGCCAATGGCCAGAAGGGCGAAGCGGTCGGCGTGCTCAAGCAATTGGGCGGCACCAAGGGTCTTTCGCCGATCAAGCAGGCCGCGATTGCCGAGGCGCTGCTCGATCTGGGCGACAATTTCGATGCCGCCGCGATGGCGCAGCAGGCGATCAACGGACCGGTTTCGGAAATCGCCGGTTATGAGGCCATCCTGCGCGTGGCCGTGCGCACGGGGCGCGACGATCTGGCGCGCACCGCGATGGCCAAGGCGACGCAATTGGCCGCGGGCGATCCCAATGGTCAGCGCGCCGTGGCCCGCATGGCCGCCAGCGCCGCCGCCCAGCAGGCCGACCGCCTGCGTCAGGCCGGTCAGTTCGCCCAGGCCTTCGACGTGCTCCAGACCGCCTTCAACGCCGCGCCCGACAGCCCGGAGATCCTTTCCTCGCTGGCGCGGCTCTATCAGTCGGGCCGGATGAATGCCCGCGCGGCGCAGACCTTCCAGATGATTCTGGTGCGCGATCCCAAGAACCGCGACGCGCTCTCGGGCCTGATGGAAACCGCGCAGGCGGCCGGCGACAAGAGCCTGAGCCAGCAGGCGCAGACCCAGTTGCTGCGCGAAAATCCGAACAATTACGAAGTCTGGCTGGCCGCCGCCCGCACCGAGCAGGCACGCGGCAATGCCTCGGCCGCCACGCGCTATTTCAAACAGGCCCGCGAGGTCTATCAGCGCAGCAGCGGGACGAACAACGGCGCCAATCCCTTCGCCTCCTCGCCCTTTGCCGCCGATGGCGCGCAGGTGGCCCAGCAGGCCCCCGACGCCAACCCCTTCCGCGCGCAGCAGCAACAGCAGCAGCCCGCCGCGCCCGCCATGCCCAACCCCTTTGCCCTTGGCGGCGGCACGCGCCTGCAGATGAGCGCGCCCGCGCAGCAGAACAGCTTTGCGCCCCAAAACGGGTTCGGGCAAAACGGGGCCGCGCAGAGCGGCTTCTCTCCGCAGGGCAATTATGGCGCCCAGCAGGTTCCCACCGCCTATCAGGGCAATAATTTCGCCCCGCAATCAGCCCCGGCTCCGGCCACATGGGGCGGTCTGCCGGGCAATGGCTTTGCCGGAGGCGCCCAGAATAACGCCGCCCCTTTCGCCGCGACCCCGCAAGCGCCCGTCGATCCGGTGCTGGCGGGAATTGAGCGCGACATCGCCGGGCTGGCCGCCGACAATGGCCCGCGCGCCGAGGTCAACGCCTCGTTCCGCGCGCGCAAGGGTGAAGCGGGCCTCTCGCAATTGAGCGAGATGAAGACCAATGCCCAGCTTTCCACCGGGCTTGGCCGCGGCCGCGTCTTTGCCCGCGCCGAAGCGGTGGTGATTGATGCCGGGCGTCCGACGGGCTCGGGCCTTGCGCGCTTTGGCACCAATGCCACGATCGAGGCGCAGGCCATCGTCAACAAGGTCGCCTCGGCGCTGATCAATGCCGAGACCCAGCGCGCCTCGGGCGTGGCGCTGAGCGCAGGCTATGCCGACAAGCTGGTGCAGATCGAAGGCGGCACCACGCCGGTCGGCTTTGGCAGCACCAAGGCGACATGGCGCGTGGCCGTCACCCCGCAACTCTCCGAGCATGCCACGGCGCGCGCATGGTTTGAACGCAAGCCGGTGACCGACAGCGTCGTCTCCTATGCCGGAACGCGCGACCCCGTGACGGGCCAGACCTGGGGCCAGGTCATGCGCACCGGGGGCGGTGTTGGTTACTCGTACGAAAACAATGGCAATGGCGCCTATGGCGACGTCAGCTACAACCGTTACAACGGCACGAATACGCGCAAGAACCGCAATGTCGAGGTCAATGTCGGCGGCTATATGCGGGCATGGCGCGATGAACACTCGTCGATCACGGCCGGGATGAACATCAATTACCAATCCTATGGCAACAATCAAAACGAGTTCACCTGGGGTCAGGGCGGCTATTTCAGCCCGCAAAGCTTCCTCGCGCTCAGCTTCCCGGTCCGTTATGCCTATGAAAAGGGCAATCTGGATCTGAAGGTGTCCGGCACGCCCGGCTTCCAGAGCTTCTCGCAGAACCGCACCAACCTGTATCCCCCGGCCAATGCGGCCGCACAGGCCCAGCTCGACGCGCTCAAGGCCCTCAACAGCGATGTGCGGAATTATTACGACAGTCTGAGCAAGACCGGTTTC
Organism: Novosphingobium sp. SG707; assembly: GCF_012275515.1. GTDB lineage: Bacteria > Pseudomonadota > Alphaproteobacteria > Sphingomonadales > Sphingomonadaceae > Novosphingobium. The sequence goes on along the minus strand of NZ_JAAZQL010000005.1, from coordinate 18,094 downwards.
GGCATGTCGGCCCAGACCTCGCTCTACTATCGCATCGGCCCGGCCACCCGCGTGGGCGGCGAAGTCAGCTACAACACATTCGGCAATTATGACGAATTCCGCTCGATGCTGGGCATTCGTCAATCCCTTGGCAGCACCAAATAAGGGAGGAGGGCATCACATGAGGCTTGCATATGACGGGACACCCAAGGGGAGGGGCACGATGGATGACATGCCTTTGCCGCCGCTGACCTCGGAGCGCGGATTGGCGGTGATCGCGGCCTTGGCCGTATCGGAGATCTTTGCCAATGCGGGCAAGGAGCAGGCGCAGGGCTTCTTTCGCGCTGTGGGCCAGCGTCTGGCGCGGCAAAACCCGATTCCGGCCATGCGTGACCTGCGCGAGCTTCAGGGCGCGGTCAATGCGGTCTGGTCGCGCGTCGGGCTGGGCGAGGCGGAGATCACGCTCGATCTTCAGGGCGTGCTGATCCATCATCACGACGCCCCCGCCACCATCCCCTATGACCCCGATTTCCACTGGGGTGCGGCCTTGCCCGCGCTGCTGCTGGGGGCTTATGACGGGTGGATGCGCGCCATGGGCAGCCCCGAGGCGCTGCAGACCCGCCTGTTGTCCTGTGCGGACAACATCATTGAAATCCGCCATGGCGCAGAGATTGATGCAAGATAAAACCATGTTGTTCGACCGTCGCCATATGTTGATGGCCGCCAGCGCCGCCTTGATGGTGGGCTGTTCGCGCAAGGGGGAGGGCAAATCCGTGACCCCGGAAGCATCGACGGACGGGCAGAAGTCGTTCGACGGCCCGAAGATCATGGAGAGTCCGAAAAACCTGAACGGCCCAAAGAATCTGGACGGCATGTGGACCAGCTTTCGCCAGATCTATCTCGACGCCTCGGGCCGGATCGTGGACACCGGCAATGGCGGCATCAGCCATACCGAGGGTCAGGGCTACGGCATGCTGATGGCCGCGACCCTGGGCGACCGACCGGCGTTCGAGGCCATGTACAACTGGACGCAGGCCCATCTGGCCCGCGCCGATGTTGCGCTTTATTCATGGCGCTTCGATCCGCGTTCGAACAATCCCGTGGCCGACCCCAACAATGCCACCGATGGCGACATGCTGATCGCGCTGGCGCTGGCGCGGGCGGCGCGGCGCTGGGGTATGCCCGCATGGGAGGCGCGCTCGCGCCAGATCCGGCAGGCGATCCGCGAGCATCTGGTGATCGCGCGCGGGGGCCAGCATTATCTGATGCCGGGGATTGCCGGTTTCGATCTGGGCGACCGCTTGATGATCAACCCGTCCTATTACATCTTTACCGCGCTTGACGCCTTTGCCGCGCTGGATGGTGCGGGCACATGGGGCCCGGTGATCGCCACCTGCGAAAACCTGCTGCGCAAGGCGCGGTTCGGCGCGCATAATCTGCCCACCGACTGGGTGGTGGTGGGGGCCGACGGCACGCCCCAGCCCGCGCCGGACAAGGCGCCCCAATTCGGTTTTGATGCGGTGCGGATCGCGCTCTATGCGGTGGCGGCGCGGCGCGGCGCGCTGGTGGCCCCGATTGCCGATTACTGGCGCTCCAAACAGGCCTCGGGCCAGCCGATTCCGGCGTGGGTGGATGTCTGGTCAGGAGCCGAGGCGCCCTTCCCGCTGTCGCCGGGCGGACGCAATGTCGTGCAGCGCACCTTGAACCAGCCGATCAAGACCGAGGCGCTGGCCCAGGATTATTACGGCTGCGTGCTGCAATTGCTGGCGCGCCATCTGCGCTGATCTCTTGCGCCGGGGGGCCGGCGGCCACATCTTGTCCGATAAAGGAGAATGTGGATGACCGCCCCCCTTACGCTCAAGCCTGTCACGCTGAATACAGATGCCCTGCGTTTCGAGATGTCGATCGAGGAAGGCGCCCTGGCCTTCTGCACCTATCGGCAGGATGCGAGCGGAGCCTATCACCTGCTCCACGCCGAGGTTCCCCCCGCCTATGAAGGGCGCGGGATCGGCGGCGCATTGGCGAAAGGCGTGTTTGAACTGGCGCGGGCGCAGGGGTTGAAGCTGGCGCCGCGCTGTTCATTCATGGTGGCATGGGCCGCGCGCCATCGCGAATATGGCGATGTGCTGGCTTAAGCCCGCCATAACGCTGGCCCCGCTCTCGCCAGCGGGGCCAACGCCCTGCCCTCCATTAAAGGGGGCAGCTTATTCGCCGATGGCGGCCTTGGCCTTGCCCGCGGCGGTCTGAATCTTGCCCTTGGCGTCCTGGGCCGCGCCCTTGGCGGCCAGCTTGGGGTCGCCCGTTTCCTTGCCGATGGCTTCCTTCGCCTTGCCGACCAGCGAGTTGGTGGCGCCCGAAATGCGATCGCTGACAGAACCCATGATGCGTCTCCTGCGAAATGGATGATTGAGAAGGCCGTCTTGCCGCCTTCATGGGATGGAATGGCGGGCGCAGGGCAGAGTTCCGTCACGGTTTTATTTTTGCAATTCACACCGCGTCATGAAACCTTTTGCGATCTGGCGCGTCTACATGCCTGATGGAGCGGGGAAAGAACATGAACGTCGGGCCAAAATGCGCCTGTCTTGTGCTGGCTGCCTGCTTTGTGCTGGCCGGATGCTCGGACGGCAAGGGTCAGGACGACGTCTGGTACGGCTATTACTATGATGATCTGCGCGAGAATGCCGAGGGCGCCCTTTCCCGCCCCTACCGAACCGCGCAGGAATGCCGCATCGCGATGCAGGACTATACGATGGAGGCCAAGGTGACCTCCGGCTTTGCCTGCGCGCGCGGATGCGCGCCGCCGCGCGATGGCGCCATTGCCAATTGCCGCGAGGTGGTGCGCTGACATGGTGCTGGACCTGCGCGCCCCCATTTCCTTGCGCGGCAAATGGATCGGCATGATCCTGCTGGGCTTTGTCGCGCTGGCCGGAATTGTGGGTTCGGCGGCCATCCTGATGACGATGAACCAGCGCCAGATGGACGGCGTGGCCCATGCCTATCAGGTCGAGCGGCAGGTTTCGGCCATGCGCGTGTCGCTGCTGCGGATCGACAGTTTCCGGCGCAAGAGGGACATCGAGCGGCGCGCCGACGAGTTGAAAACCTATCGCACCAGGCTGGAAAGCGCGATCGCCAGCTTTCGCACGCTGACCAGCGACAACCCCCGGCAGCAGGCCCGGGTGCCCTTGCTCGAAGCCTTGCAGGCGCAGGTGCTGCTGGATGTGGGGGCGATCACCAAAGAGGAGTTCGGCGAATCGATCCGGGTCGAGGACCCGCTGGGGATGCTTGATGTGCTGACCCGCGCGATGCAGGATGAGGAATTGCGCCTGCAGCGGTTTCGCGGCGCGGAAATGCGGCGGATCCAGTATGGTTTCTATGTCGTGCTGGGCGCGGCGGGGCTGCTGCTGATCGTGGTGGCGCTGCTCACCTTTGTCAGCCTGCGCCGGTTCACGCTCGATCTGGTCAATTCGCGTCAGGCGCTGCGCGATGCCAACGCCGGGCTGGAACTGGCCGTGCAGGAGCGCACCGCCGATCTCAAACGCGCCAATGGCGAACTTCAGCGCTTTGCCTATATCGTCAGCCATGATCTGCGCTCGCCGCTGGTCAATGTGATGGGTTTCACCTCGGAGCTCGAACTGGCCACCAAGCGGCTGGGCGAAATGCTGGTCGAGGCGCGCCGGACCCGGCCCGAAACGCTGTTTCCCGGCACGGACGAGCTGATCGAGCAGGATTTGCCCGAGGCGATCCATTTCATCCGCACATCGACGCAAAAGATGGACCGGCTGATCAACGCCATCCTGCAGCTCTCGCGTCAGGGCAGCCGGGCGCTGACCCCGACCTGGCTGGACATGAACCGGCTGCTGGGCGATGTGGTCGAAAGCATGAAGATGCGCGCCGAACAGGCCGGGGCGCAGATCATCATCGCGCCTGAACAGCCCGAGATCTATTGCGACCGGGTGGCGATCGAGCAGATCATGTCCAACCTGATCGAAAACGCGATCAAATACCGCCAGCCCGACCGACCGCCCGTCATCCGCATCACCGGCAAGCGCATCGGCAGCCATGCCGAATTTCGCGTGGCCGACAATGGGCGCGGCATCGACCCGCGCGATTTCGAGCGCGTGTTCGACCTGTTCCGCCGCTCGGGCGCGCAGGATCAGCCCGGCGAAGGCATTGGACTGGCGAATGTTCGCGCGGTGGTTTATCGTCTGGGCGGGTCCATCCTGCTCGAATCCGAACTGGGTGTCGGGTCGACATTCATCCTGTCGATCCCCCTGCATTATTCCGAGGAGCAGAGTCAGGTTTCATGAGCAATCCATTGCCTGTCACGATTATCATGATCGAGGACGATCTGGGCCACGCACGCCTGATCGAAAAGAACATCCGTCGTGCTGGAATTTCCAACCACATCAACCATTTCGACAATGGCACGGCGGCGCTGGAATTCCTGTTCAACCCGGCCAGCGATCCGGCGCGGCACGGCCCGGTGCTGATCCTGCTCGACCTTAACCTGCCCGATATGAGCGGGACGGCGATCCTCTCGCGGATCAAGGAAAACCCCAGACTGCACCGCACCCCGGTCGTCGTGCTGACCACCACCGACGACAAGGTCGAGATCCAGCGCTGTTATGATCTGGGCTGCAACGTCTATATCACCAAGCCCGTCAATTATGAAAGTTTTGCCGACGCCATCCGCCAGCTTGGCCTGTTCCTCTCGGTCATCCAGATTCCGGAAAGCGGGGGCTGATGCCGCTGTCTGAATCGCGCATCCTCTATATCGACGATGACGAGGGTCTGTGTCGTCTCGCCAAGCGCCACCTCGAAAGGATGGGCTGCAAGCTGACCTATGCGCTCTCGGGTGCGGAGGGGATCGAGCTGGCCCGCGCGACGCCTTTCGATCTGGTCGCGCTCGATCACATCATGCCGGGGATGGGAGGTCTGGAAACGCTCGAACTGCTGATGGCGCTGCCTTCGCCGCCGGGGGTGATTTATGTTACCGGGTCGGATGAAACGGGCGTGGCGGTGGCCGCGCTCAAGGCGGGCGCGGTCGATTATGTGGTCAAGACCGGCAGCGGCGACTTCTTTGAATTGCTGACCAGCACGCTGCATCAGGCGGCGGCCACCCTGCGCCTGCGCCAGCAGAAGGAGCAGGTCGAGCAGCAATTGCGCGAAACCAACGCGCAATTGGAGGCGCTGCTGCATGAGATGAACCATCGGGTGGCCAATAGCCTGCAGATGGTCTCCTCGCTGGTCAGCCTGCAATCGCGCCGCGCCGCCGGCCAGGAGGCGCGCGCCATGCTGCAGGATGTGCGCCACCGCATCCAGGCCATCGGCCGCATCCACCGCCAGCTCTACACCGGCGAGAGCTTTCACGCTGTCAACATGCGCGATTATCTGGAAGGCATGGCGCGCGATCTGGCGGGCACTTTCTCCAGCGAGAATATCCGCCGCTCGATCAAGGTGATGGCCCAGGATGCCTCCCTGCCTGCGGCCACGGCGGTGACGCTGGGCGTGCTCGTCAATGAACTGGTCAGCAATGCCTGCAAATATGCCTATGGCCGCGAGGAATCGGGCGAGGTCCGCATCTGTTTCGACCTTGAAGGCGAGGATGGCTATCACCTGCGCGTTGAGGACGACGGGGTGGGCCTGGGCGAAAACCATAGTCCGCAAGGCACAGGGCTGGGCTCGCAGATCATAACCGCGATGGCCCGCTCGCTGGGCGCGAAACACAGCTTTTCCTCCGATGGCAAAGGGCTGCAGGTCGATATCTACCGCGCACCCTCAGCCTCGAAACAGACGGAAGCCGCCGCCGGCTAGTCCCGCCGAACCAACTCCGGGGCGCCGGTGATGCCCGTCACCGGCGCCCCGCTGCTCGGGCAGGATCAGGCCACCAGCCGCATGGTCAGGTGCGGGGGCGCAATTTGCCGAAATTGGCTGATAAAAGCTTCCAGCACCTCCCCTTCCAAGACGAAGTTATGGCGGAAATCAGGCAGCACGCCGCCCTCCAGCACGGCCGAGAGCGCGGCGCGTGCCCGCGCGATCCGGCTCTTGACCGTACCAACGGCCACGCCGCAGATTTCGGCGATTTCCTCATAGCTGACCGACCCGACCGCCATCAGGATCAGCACCTCGCGCTGGGCATCAGGCAAGGTCTGGAGCGCGCGCAGCACGTCGGTGGCCTCCATCTGGCTTTCCTGATCGCCCGGCGTGTTCAGCACGGTCTCGGCCACGCCTTCGTCATAATCGCCGACAAAGCGTTCGCGGCGCAACTGGCCGAAATAGTGGTGGCGCAGGATCGTGAAGGTCCATGCCCGGAAACTGGTGCCCGCCGCATAGCGGTCACGCGCGGCCCAGGCCTTCATCAGCGTTTCCTGCGCCAGATCGTCGGCCCGGTCGCGGTTGCCGCAAAGCGTGCGGGCAAAGGCGCGCAAATGCGGGATAGCCGCGGTCAGTTCCTTGTGAAACTCGGCATCGCTCAGCGGGGCGCCGGACGCGACAGCCTTATGATCGGATCTCTCGGTCATGCGAAATTTCCTTTTTAGGTCCTCGCAAGGGCTAACGTCCCGATCAGTTGAAGGTTCCATTCCGGCGGCCTTCCGAGAAATTCAGTTTTTCCTTTTATTTATCAGATCACTAGAGCAGTAACCCAACCTCCCGCGAAAAATTTTTCGGATTTTGCACGACCAATGGAACCCGCCGCGCGCTGAGCTGTTTGACACGCAGGCCCCTACTCGCTGCGAGGAAATCCATGACTTTGATCACTGAGCGCGCTGGTTCCGTCCACAAGGCAGTTCACGATTCCCGCGACCTTGCCGCCTCGCTGCCTTTCCTGCGCCGCTATGCGCGTTCGGTCACCGGGCGTCAGGCCAGCGGGGACGCCATCGTTCGCGCCACACTGGAGGCTTCCTTGCAGGATCCTGCGCTGCTGGCGGAAATCAACAGCGGGGCGGTGGGCCTGTTTCGCGCCTTCACCAAGGTGTGGACCACCAGCGATGCCGGTTTCGCGCGCGGGGCGGACAGTTTCGCCGCCGAAACCGCATCCCAGATCGCGCGCGTCCCCAGCTTTCCCCGCCAGGCGCTGCTGCTCAACCAGCTGGAGGACTTCTCCATCGCCCAGACCGGCGAGATTCTGGGGGTGAGCGAGGAAGAGGCCGAACAGCTCGTTCATCAGGCTATTGCCGATCTGGCGCTTGACCGTCCGGTCGATGTGCTGATCATCGAGGATGAGCCGCTGATCGCCAGCCATCTGGAAGATATCGTGGCCGATGCCGGGCACCGTGTCATCGGCAATGCCACCACCGCCACCGAGGCGGGCGTGATCTTTGCCGAAAAGCGCCCCGGCCTGGTGCTCAGCGACATGCAGTTGGCCGATGGCAGCTCGGGCGCCGATGCGGTGGACGCGATCCTGCGCATCGGCGATGTGCCGGTGATCTTCATCACCGCCTTCCCCGAATTGCTGCTGACGGGCGAGCGGCCGGAACCGGCCTTTCTGATCGGCAAACCGTTTCGCGATGAAACCGTGCGGGCCGCGATCAGTCAGGCGCTGTTTTTCGGATCGCATGTTGAAAAATGATCGCCGATGCGCTGTCATCGGCGCCTTCGGTATGCGATATTGCGACGCATGGAATGGGACAAGCCCGTGAAAGAAGCTCCACCAACCAATGCCCTTGGGGCAAAAACCGACCCTGAACGTCCCCCCACCCCGGCGTGGAGCGAGGATATTCGCGCCTATTATCACGCCGCCGCCGAAGAGCCGGTGCCGCAGGATTTTGCCGAACTGATGGCGCAAATCGCCAAACAGATCGGAAAATAACCCTGGTCAAAAATCATGGAACCTCCGTTCCTGCCGGGCATTTCTGTTTTACAGTCGCCTGTTGCGGCCATGGAAATAGAAATAAAGGAGGAACCCCATGCTGCTTTTTCTTGCCATTATTCTGGTCGTCGCATGGATCGGTGGCTTTGCCGTCTTTCACGTCGCGGGATCACTGATTCATCTTCTGCTGGTTTTTGCCATTGCGTCCTTCATTTTCCATCTGATCACGGGACGATCATCGATCCGTTGAGGCGAAAATCCGACGATCCGAGTTATAGGCCGGGACAGAGCCGAACCTATCGTGCATTATGCGCTTGTGAGATATAACAAGCCCCTGTCGCCGCGATTCCCGTCACGCCTGCATTTGGCTTTGCGCCCATGACCTATGCTCAAGGCCTCTCTTTTGCGCTGTTGTTCGGCGCCATTGCGATGTTTGTGTGGGGGCGGTTTCGTTATGATCTGGTGGCGCTGGTCGTGCTGGTCATTGCGATGGCCACAGGCGATGTCCCGGTCAAACAGGCCTTTACCGGCTTTACCAGCGATGTGGTCATCATTGTCGGCTCGGCGCTGGTGGTCAGCGCGGCGATCGCCCGATCGGGGGTGATCGAATGGGCGGTGGGACCATGGCTGGAACGGCTGCGCACCGCGCGGGTTCAGGTGCCGGTCCTGGCGGGCACCACCGCGCTGCTTTCGATGCTGACCAAGAATGTCGGGGCGCTGGCGATCCTGATGCCGGTGGCGCTGCGCATGAGCCGCAAGACCGGCACATCGCCCGCCAGCCTGCTGATGCCCATGGCCTTCATGTCGCTGCTGGGCGGGCTGGTCACGCTGGTCGGCACATCCACCAACATCATCGTCAGCCAGATCCGGCAACAGGAATTGGGCCGCCCGTTTGCCCTGTTCGATTTTGCCCCGGTCGGTCTGGTGCTGACGGCGCTCGGCCTGCTGACGGTCAGCGTAGCGTGGCGCCTGCTGCCCGCCAAGCGGCAGGGCGCGGCCAGCCTCGATACCGCCTCGGCCCAGACGCGCTATGCCACAGAGGCGCGCATCACCACCGAACTGGCGCAGAGCGGCGTCACGATCGCCAGCCTGCGCCTGAGCGATGACGGGGTGACATTGCGGCGGCTGATCGGCCCGGACGGCGCGGCGCGCCCTGCCCTGCCCGATGCCGCGCTTCAGGCCGACAGTTGCCTTGTGCTGGAGGGGCAGGACGAGGCGCTCGACCGCCTGTTCGCCCGCGTGCCGCTGATGCATGGACGCGAAACCCGGCAGCCCAGCAAATCGGAACCCGGCGAGGAAATGCGCAGCATCGAGGCGGTGGTGCAGGAGCATTCGCTGCTGGTGGGCCAGACCGCGCAGGAGGTCGGATTGAATGACCGTTTCGGCGTCCGCCTGATGGGCATCGGCCGCAGCCAGGAGCGGATCACCGAAAGGCTGGACGAAACCGCCCTGCGCGCCGGCGATGTGCTGGTGCTGCGCGCGGGCGAAAGGGCGCTGCCCGCGATCCTGACCGACCTTGATCTGCTGCCGCTGTTTGAACGCCATGTGAAACTGGGCGACCGGCGACAGAGGTTCCTGCCGATCCTCGTTCTGGCGGGGGCCATGCTGATGGTGGCTTTCGGGGTGGCGCCGGTGGCAGGGGCCTTTTTCGGCGCGGCGGTGATGATGATGGTGGTGGGCGCGCTCTCCCCGCGCGAGGCCTATGGCGCGCTGGAACCCGAGGTGCTGGTGCTGCTGGGGGCGCTGACGCCGATCAGCGAGGCGGTGCATCACAGCGGCGGCACCGAAATCATCGCCCAGGTGATGACCGGCCTGCTGGACGGCGTGGCGCCGATTCTGGCCTTGGGGCTGATGATGGTGGCGGCGATGGCCTGCTCGCCCTTTTTGCACAATGCGCCCACGGTGCTGTTGCTGGGGCCGGTGGCGGTGGGGGTGGCGCGCGGGCTGCATCTCAATCCCGACGCTTTCCTGATGGCGGTAGCCACGGGCGCGGGGTCGGATTTCCTGACCCCGGTCGGCCATCAATGCAACACGCTGGTGATGGGGCCGGGGGGCTATCGCTTTGGCGATTACTGGCGGCTGGGCCTGCCCCTGTCGGTCATGGTGATTGTGGCGGGCACGCTGGCCATTGATGTCTTCTGGCCATTATAGACGGGCGCGCAGGGGGCTGCGCGCCCGTTGAGAATTGCCCGCATGGTTTCAGCGTTTCAGCGCAAGGAACCGCGTCGAAACAGGTTGACGATGCCCAGCAGCACGATGGCGCCCACCAGCGAGACCGAAAAGCTGCCGATCGTCAGCGGGCTGTTGTTGATATCGCCATGGGCAAAGAGCAGGCCGCCGATAAAGGCGCCCACCACACCGATGACGATATTGCCGAACAGGCCCATGCTTTCGCCCATGATCATGCCCGCGACCGCCCCGACCAGCGCGCCGATCAGAAGCCATAAGAGAATGCTCATCATTACTCTCCTTGATTGACTGATACCCCATCAATGGCGGCCGGGGCGGGATGTTCCATGGCGAAATGCGCCATCGATGTGCTGCGCCCGCAAAAAGACGTAATTTTGCTGCGGGGCCATGCAACCTTCTCTCGTCTCGATTCTTTCATCGTCGAAACGCAGGCACCACTCGCCAATGACAAGCCCGCGGGTCGAAAGGAAGGAAAACCATGAGAAATCTGATTATTGCGGCCGCGATGGCCTCTTCCGCGCTGGCCACCACCGCTTATGCCGAAACCGGACCCTATGTCACGGTCGAAGGCGGCGCAGTGCAGCATGAGCGCGTCGATATCCGCGACGGCAGCGGCAATTTTCAGCGCAACAACAGGGCCAAGGTAGGCTGGCAGGCGGGCGGCGCGCTCGGCTATGACTTTGGCAATTTCCGCCTTGAAGCCGAAGGTTTCTACGACAAATCGGCGCTCAGGAGCGAATATCGACCCAACGGCACGCCGCTGCCCAATGGCTATTACAACAATGGCAATGGCTTTTACGGCCATACCGAAACCGTCGCGGGCATGGCCAATGCGCTCTTCAGCGTTGGCAAATGGGGCATGTTCAAGGCCTATGCAGGCGCGGGCGCGGGTTATGCCCGCGTGAATGTCTGGTCCAGCAATGGCGCAGCCGGGGGCCTGCGCGGCCATGACGAGGGCTTTGCCTGGCAGGCCTTGGCAGGCGTCACCGCTCCGCTCAGCAAGAATGTCGACCTGGGCATAAGATATCGCTATTTCCGCCCCGATGGCGCCACCAATTTCGCCAATCGTGATGGTTTCCAGCAATATGCCAAGCTGCGCAGCCACTCCGTGCTGGCCACGCTGACCTACAACTTTGGCCGCGCGGCCGAGCCTGCCCCCGAGCCCGCTCCGCCGCCGCCCCCGCCGCCGCCGCCCGAGCCTGCTCCGCCCCCGCCGCCTCCGCCGCCCCCGCCCCCCGCTCCGGTCTGCAACAAGGGGCCCTATATCGTGTTCTTCGATTGGAATAAGTCGGACATCACGAGCGAAGCGGCCGGAATTCTCGACAGCGCGATCCAGGCCTATGGCAATTGCGCCTCGGTGCCGGTGATGGTGGCCGGCTACACCGACAGTTCGGGCTCGCCCAAGTACAACCTTGGCCTGTCTGAACGCCGTGCCGAATCGGTCAAATCCTATTTGACCAGCCATGGCATCGGCAGCGCCTCGATCACCACGCAGGGTCTTGGCGAAGCGAACCAGCGCGTGCCCACCGCCGATGGTGTGCGCGAACTGCAGAACCGCCGCGTGGAAATCACCTATGGGCCGGGCGCGGGCAACTGAGCCCACGCATCGCGCGCAAGGAAAAGGGCCGGAGCAATCCGGCCCTTTTTTTGCATGAAGGTGTTGATGGAAGCGGAGTGTTCCCCTTACCGCATCGCCACCTGTGTCGGCGTCAGCATCGACTTGGCCCCGTCGCCCACCAGAAAATAGGCGCCCCAGTAATAGGGGTGGGAAAAGCGGCGGGTGTCGATCATCTGGTCCTGCGCGGTCTTGATCGCGCCGGCCATGGTGGCGCTGCGCCCGGTGCGGTAGAAGGTGGACATCAGATCGTCGGTCTGGGTCAGCACCGGTACGGCCCAGAACGTGGCCATGACCGTGCGCGCGCCCGCCGCGATAAAGGAACGCACCAGCCCGTCAAGCGCGGGCGAAGCGCTTTCCAGCCCGGCCTTGAGCGCGGTCTGGACGCTGGTGCCCGCCGCCGTGTCACAGGCCGAGAGCACCACCAGATTGGCATCCAGTTCCAGCTTGGCCACCTCGTCAAAGGACAACATGCCATCGGACAGGACCTGTCCTGTGGGCGTGATTGACGAGAAATTCGTGCGCAAATTCAGCCGCAGCTTCATCTATGCGGGCACCGCCATGCGGTCCGGCGGGCAGATGGGCGTGCCCGCCGAAACCGAAAAGCTGGACAAACAGCGCCCCCATGTTCACGATCTTCTGCTGAAAGCCTATGGCGACGATGGCTATCGCCATGCGCAGGCCGCCGACCTTTACCGCATCGCGCCGCGCGGCCACAACCGGCTGGTCAAGGTGTTCACCATCGTGCGCCATATCGACGGGATGGAGCCTGCCGCGCAATATCCGGTGGGCGGCGCGCATCTGCAATGGACGCTGATCAAGCCGAGGGATTTCATCTGCGGCGCCTTTGTGGACGGCGACGGGCTGGCCCAAACCCCCTCTTTCACGGTATCGATCGCGCCGGGCGCACCGCAAGCCAATTTCTTCCGGCTGGAGCGCTATCTCGAGCAGTTGTGAGGGGGGCGGAAAGCACCCAAATGGCGGACAGCACCCGACGAAGATGAGCACTATGAAATCATTGTAAGTCTCTGACAATTATATGGATATTCCGAGCAGTGCGGGAATCGGCGATTTTCGGCGGTGTTTGAGTGTCTAACGGTGGAAAAATCGGTGATTTGGCGGCATCATTCCGTCACATTATCTTTCGTTATACCCAAGACGATCTCTACCGACGCTGTACCGGGGAAGTTATGAATGAAAACAAGCGAACGCCGGTGCTTGACGATCACAGGCGCATCAAATCCAAGCTAGTGACTCCGTTCAACGACGCATTCGGACCAATGCACGAGGTGTCGTGGATCAACATGATGATTCCGGAACTTTTGTGGATCGCGCTCGTGCAGGAAGCCTGGGGTCCTCGTCGTGGCGTTGAAATCATAACCGCCTTTACTCGCGACTTGCGTGTAAGCGATCCAACGCATGGCCGCACGATTTGGGCAGCGGCTGGCAAGTTCGCCTCTCTACCAAGAGGCGTGCTTTCGAGCATCGTGGAAGGCCGGTCTTATCGGGATGATCTGTGCGGACCGCTCGCGCCGCTCCATGCCCACTACCCAGACCACCCCATGCGCGAACTGGCGCAAGCGGCGACGCGAGAAAGCTGGTTACAAGATCTCGGCGCGCTCAAGACACTGGTTGGCGTGTTACTCGATCGCTCATCGACGTGCGCCATCATGGTTCAGGCGACCGCGACATGGCTTGCATTCGATGCTGATCGACTCAAGGTCTCGGCGGGCTTGGCACTCGCTGATTTTCCCCGGATCGAAGATTACCCCGAAACCGAGCAGTCACAGCGGATCGCCGCGTCGATCCGCGCGACCCTCAATCAGATGTTCGGTGACGCCGACATGATGGCGTCGGGGACCGATTGGCCGACCGCTTTCTGGAACCGTGGTTTGGAACTCGAACAGTGCGAGGATTGATGTGACTCAGCAGGAGGCTGATGGTCAGGATGACGAAGGCTTAGAAATTTGGCCGCTCATCGAGAGCTATTGTACAAACGTCGATCACGAGCTCACGGCGCGCCTGGAGGCATGGCCTCCCGACTTTTCTCAGATCCACGTCCACGAAGTGATCGGCGGCATGCTCGCACGACAGGCGACGCTCTCCAAGGACGTCGCACGCGCGCCCGCGCTGTGGACCGGGCATAGTGCGCCCATCCTGCTACGCGCAATGGCCGACGCTTACATCAACATCGCGTGGCTGTTGCTAGATCCGGTCGAGCGCTGCCGGAAGTTCGTACTGTTTGGATTAGGTCAGGCTAAACTCGAACTCGAGCATCGCCGCGCGCAGATCGGAACTCGCGAGCTGACGCCGCAAGAGGCGACCATGCTGGAAGCCGGCGAGAGGTGGATCGACAATCAGCGGATCGGCTGGTTGCTCGATGTTGACCTTGGAAAATGGTCGAGCCTGTCGGTTCGTCAAATGGCTGAAGAGGCCAACTGCATTGATTTTTACAACTATGTTTACACTCCGTTCAGCGCCTGCACGCATTCGATGTGGCACCATGTTGCACGTTACGATCTCAGGGAGTGTGGCAATCCACTGCACCGGCATCATCGTCGTCCGACCAGCGAGGCACTCGGCCCGGACGTTCATTATCTGACGCTCGCCGCGAAATATTGGAGCAAGACGCTTGGCACATTCGATCGAGCACACGGGCTCGCGTTCCGGGGGCCATCATCTTACGAGACGCTGATTGATGCCGTCACCGATAGCAGCGCCGATCCGCAGTCGGAATGACGCGGGTGGCGCGCCATTTCAGACAGACAGGTATCGGGCGATAGCGTGGAATCGGCGGTTTGCCATGCGGTTTGGGACAATGCGGCCATGTCCCGCTGTGGAGAGCAATTGGCGATTCTGGCGGGCCGAAGTCGACGAAACATAGATCGACGTCTATGCTATAAATGCCTCCATGCTCCTCCAAAATATTCACGCTCTAAAAAGCCGTCATTCCCTGGACGTTTATCAATTTCTATTGGTTGGCCTATCCCTAACGGCCATGACACTTCTTGTACTTTACACCGCTGCCACACGGACACGGATCATTCCGCCCAGGCTTTTTGGTCTTCACAGGTGGGGCGACACCTCTCGGCTGGTTGAGATTTACCGCCCGCGTGGGTTGAGCCATTCGCGCGGCGTCTTCGTAGATGTGGGCGTTTTCTTCCGTTCGCTCTGTCGGTATGTAGACCGCGAAAGACTGCGCCCGGTAGTAGGTTCCGTCGGCACTAACCTCTGCCACGATGCCGATGATGTTAGAAGCCTTGACGGCCAACGCAGCTGCGCTGGCCTTGTTATTCACCCTGGTCCAGTCAATTTGGTGGTCGTGTTGTTGAAGCCAAACGAAGAGCGGCTCGCCGTCCCCGGAGAGAGTAAAATAGCGAGCGGGATGCTGGTTCAGGGTTTGGCGAAGGTCGGACAGCATCTTGGCCAGATTATTCCGGCCTTCCTCCCCAAGGTCACGGATATGGCTCTCCGCTGAGAGCCACCCGCGTGCTCGGGTAGCATCGAGCGCCCTAAGTAGGTTCAGCACCTCTTCCGGGAGGTCCTGCGTCGGAAACCGTCGGCTTTCCCAGTCTTCCCCCTCGAAGCTCCTGTCGACGATGTCGCTCATGCCGTCCCAGATAAGCATGCTCGCCTTGCCGCCCTTCAGCTGCTCGGCAATGTTCTGATCGAAACGGTTTTTCTTCAGGTACGCGCCCAGGTGGTCGAACTCGTCAAAGAAATGAGCCCGGCGCATACCTGCCACGGCCTGCCGCACCTCCATGTAGTGGACGAACTCGCCGGGTGTGGGCAGAAGACGCTTGAGGACAAATAGTTCGTCGATGGACAGCGAAACGAAGGCATGCCTTCCAAGCAGCGGCTCAACTTGCGGCAGTTCCTTACAGTATGTGGAAAAGGGCGAGAACGACTCGACCGTCAGCCCGATCGGCACCATCACGCGGTAGTCGGAGCGGCGGACACGGCCGCACTCTTCGTATTTGCCGTCCGCCAAGTGGTAGAGCGGCACTTCATCCGCCGAATTCAGATAATTGAAGAAGCGCTCACATTGCTTGTAGGCTTTGAGTACCAAGTCCTGAACGGACTGGGCGTGGCGGCCGAAATCAAGTGCTGGCGATGCAATGGTCGCAGCCGCACCTGCCTTGGCTTCAACCAGGAACAGCACGTCGTCGACCAGGATCAGGGTGTCGTTTTCGGACCACTGCTTGCTGGCAGGGTCTTTATAGTAGACTTCTTGAAAAACCGTGGCTCCAGGAAGCTGGGCGGCCAGAATGTCGGCGAAGGCAGCTTCGCTCATCCTCTTCTGTCGATCCTCAAAAGTTTTCTTGTAGTCCGGCTTTCGCCGCAGAAGGTTGTAGAGAAGCGCACGATACCCAGCGTCGCGGGTGAAGCACGGGTCGATGGCGTAGTAGTCCGCTCCAAGCTGAATCAGGGGCTTCTTCCTGGCAGGCAGTGTCCGGTAGGGTGTTCCCGAAAAATCGCCCGCTGCGAAAAATTCGGTTTCTTCTCCGCGCCGGTAAGCCAAATCCGCCAGCAACGTAGGCGGTAGCGTAGTGTGTCGACTCACGTTGGCGATGCCGCCCCGAAACATGTCGTCCATCGCCCGCCCAGCGGCTTTCGACTGTTCCGCATTGGCCGCAATCCATGCCTCCATGACGTCTTCCAGAGGCCTGTCCTGTGCCGCAGCGAAGGCCTGTGCCGCCTCAAACTGCTTAATCATCTCCATGATAGCGTCGGCATGCCCAGAGCGGGTGGCGTCGGCCATGGCCTGGAAGCCTTCCGCGATATCGGCGGCACCAACACCGTAAACTTCTTTCAAGACATCATTGTGAGGCGCCAAAACGTAGCTGTAGAACTCACCTTCCAAGACTTGGTAGCGGTTCCCGCGTAGCATGACCCAGGTCGATTTCGCGCGGAATTCAATGTCGGCTGTGTCGGGACCAAAGACGCCGTCCTTGGTATCGGCAGACGTGGCCATGGCAAAGAACATAGCCTGCTCTCGCAGTTTGCGGCTAAGTTCAAACAGCTCGGCGCATTGGGCTTCGTCGAATGTCACGTCCGCAGGGGCATCGTCTGACGCGAGCACCGCGTGTACGTACTCCAGCAGAAATTGGTTTTCGTTGATCAAGTCATTTGGGCCGTCCGCTTCGCGTTGCTCCTCCTCGGCGCTTTGGTCTACCATCGCTTTCATCATATGCTGGGCGTAGATGTAGCCGAGCAGATCATGTGGGGGCATCGCGACGATAAGCTCGCGCATCCGAGCTGCTGTAGCCTCCATGTCTTTCAACAAGGAAGCAGCTGCCTCTTTTCGTTTTTCCTCGTTCATAACTACTTATGCCTGACATTTCTAAAGTCACGATACTGCACAATCTATCCTAAATGTGCTGCAAATAATTACCAATGACGATAGTGACCGGCACCATGCGTAAGTGGCGATTGTTCGACCGGGAAGAACGAGGGGAAGAGCGTTGACTAATGAGACACGCAAGCCAGTCTTGCAGGACCACGTAGCGGTCAAACGTAAGCTCGTGCCGTCCTTTTTGCATAAACTCGGGGGCAAACTGTCCCAATATTCCTGGACCCGTCAGCTTGTGCCCGAGGTTCTCTGGCTTGGCCTGGTGATCGACCATTGTGGCTACGAGGCAGCTCGGGGCCATTGCCGTGCTTTAGGTCAAGCCGCTCGTACGGCGATGAATGGGGCTGAATGTCCCATGTTTGTTAAGTTCAGCACGTTCGCGGAGCTTTCAGACGCGGCAAAAGAAGCGATAATATCTACACTTGATCAGGTCAGTCTAAAAGCCATCCGCCGATCTCTGGCACCACTGGCGGCCGTGATGCCCGACCATCCGTTGGCATTCCTAGGAAAAATGGACGCTGTACCTGAGCAGAATACGCGCTTTCCCGAACTGCTCCGCGAGTTTTACGACCGCAACAGTCGCACGGCGGTGCTGTCATCAGCACTTGGCTACGAGTTGGGAATCGACCAAGGAAAGATTCATATCGCAGCGCATCTGATCGATGACCTTGTCGCACGGTTCAAGGTTATTAACGGCTATCCAGAGACAGAGGAGGCGCGTCGCGCTGCCGGCGCCTTTCGAGCTGCCGCTCCAACACTGTTCATGGAGGTTAACCTTGATGACGCCGGCTTTGAAGTCGACGTATTATGGGTTGAGGCATTTTGGGACCATATCTCCGGCTTCGGCCCCTGTCTATTTCTAGACACACTCGAAGACGAAACTATCGATAGTGAAGATTCACTTGAGCAATTCGTCTTTGATTATCGAAATGCGGTTCGGGCTGATCTCCGTATTAGATTGGCGAACTGGCCGTTAGATTTAAACGAGATTGAGGTCTTCGAGGTAGTTACGGCGCTCCTTTGCCGGCAAGCGACGCTGGCCATGGAAATGGGTAACGGCCCGATTGAGGCCGCCTGACGATGTTAAGCGACGTCGTTATTGACGTCGTTATGTACGTCGTATGCGGTGGAGGCTGTTTTGGTGGTT
>NZ_JAAZQL010000004.1 GCF_012275515.1 Novosphingobium sp. SG707 | reverse complement strand
TGGAAGTAGCCGACCGGCAACAGATCGGCCTCACGCGCGGCCAGCCAGGTACGCGCGGCAGCGCCCTGGCACTTGGGACAGTGCCGGTTGCGGCAGGAGTTGTAGGCGATCCGCCAGTGCCCGCAGTCGTCGCAGGCCTCGACGTGGCCGCCCAGCGCGGCGGTGCGGCAATTCTCAATCGCCGTCATGACCTTGAGTTGGCCGAGGTTGAGATGCCCGGCATGGGCCGCCCGATAGGCAGGCCCGGCGCTACGGAAGATATCGGCGACCTCGAGCGAGGCGCACACCGGCTCAGCCGGGAGGAGCCACCTGAGGCTCGAGCAGCGTCGTCAACTTGTCCAGCGGACTGATGACCGCGCGCACGGTTCGAGTTGCGACCGTAGTGTAGAAAGCGGTGGTCTCGAGGTTCGCATGCCCGAGCAGCGCCTGGATGATTCGAATATCGACGCCGTCTTCCAACAGATGCGTGGCGAAGCTGTGTCGCAGAGTGTGTGGGCCGACGCGCTTTTTGATACCCGCAGACTCGGCAGCATCGACAGCGATGCGATGGAGCTGTCGAGTGCTAAGCGGCTTAAGATAGTGCATGCCCGGGAACAGCCAGCCATCGGCGTGCATGACGCCCTGTTTGCGGCCAACCGTCCACCACTCGCGCAAAAGGGCAAGAAGGTCAGCGGGCAGGAGCGCATTGCGATAGCGCCCGCCTTTACCGCGCTCCACTCGCAGGAGCATGCGCTTGCTGTCGACATCGCGGACCTTCAGCATCGTCACTTCGGCGGCGCGCAAGCCAGCGCCATACGCAACGGACAGTGCAGCCTTGTGCTTCAGGCAGTTGGTCGCGCCGAGGAGAAGCACGACCTCTTCGCGGCTGAGGACAACGGGCAATGCGCGAGGGTTCTTAACCGTATAAAGCTTGCGGGACAGATCGGGACGATCAATGGTGTGCGTGAAAAAGAAACGCAGCGCAGAAACGATGCTGTTCATGGTCGGGATCCCTATGCCCGCCTCGCGCTGTTCCACCTGAAATTGCCGCAGCTCTTCTACGGTCGCAGTATCGGGAGGGCGTCCAAGATAGGTGGCAAAACGGGCGACATGGCGCACATAGTCGAACTGGGTCTTCCGCGTGAACCGGCGCATGTTCATGTCTTCGATCATGCGCTGACGCAGGGAAGTGACGGGGGCATCAGACAGAACATTGGTCATGGTACGACTCCTTGATTGAAAGGAGCCGCAATCGTCTGCCTACTTGGCCCACACCTCAACTTAGGCTCAGACCGCCGATTACTGGCCAGACCTCAAGGCAAGCACCACTCCCGCGCCAGCGGGTTCGTACTAGTCCCAGCCCTCGTCATTCACGTGCCGCGCGGCAACGGTGAACGAATGACTGGTTCCGACACCTTGGCTCGGGTTGCCGAATGGCATTAATGAAGGCGGGAGAGGGCATCAGCTCAGGGCGGTAGATACGAACAAATTGCAATCGCTAATGTTGGTGCTTACCCGCCGATTGATGGCGGCCGGTAAGTGACGAAGGATATCTCATTGCCGTCTGGATCGCGGATATGGAAATCTGTGCCGCCCCATGGCTGATCGACGAGTTCGCGAGCAATGTTGACGCCTCGCTTTTCAAATTCCGCATGGAGCGCATGGACGTCTGAAACCTCGACGCTCGCCAGAATCAGGGAATCCTCCCTGGTCGCCAGTTCGGTAAAATTGGGTGCGGCCACATAGCGCAAGTGCAGGCGGGCGCCATCGCGGGAAACTGATCCGTAAAAGGGCGGTGCGCCATGCAGAAAATCGATCGCAAACCCCAACTGATCGGCGAAGAATTGGGCCGTGCGGCGCACGTCAGTGACAAAAAGGATGGGAATGATGCCGCGTATGTGCGGTGCGCGGATCTGCCGGTCTCGATCCTTCAGGCTGTCCTTGCCGATGCCAATCAAGGCGGCAAGCATCCGGCGCAGGGCTGACAGACCCTTATGGCCCACCTTTTCGACAAGGGCCTGATCGACGTCTTCGCGCGCTTTGGTTTGCACGCCGGCCGCATCGCGGCCCCGCTCCGTCAGGGACACGCTCAACCGTCGCCTATCCTGCGGGTCGATCCTGCGTTCCAGATAGCCACGGACAACCAGCGTATCGACCAACTGCCCTGCGGCCTGTTTGGAAAGTCGCAAATCGTCGATGATTTGGGCCAGGGGGACGTCATCCTGCTCCTTCGCAAGGCCCCCGATAACATAGAGGCCGTTGCGGGGAAGGTCGTCATAGCCTGCCTGCTCCAAAGCGTGGCGCATGGCTGTGCCATAGGTGGCGCGTGCGTGCCGCATCAAGGCGGGGATCGAGATGGTCTCATACCATGCGCTATCTGGCATATCCGCCTCATAGTAAATAATCAGGATAGTCATATTATCATACTAAATTCCGCCGCTGCAAGCCCGAACCGGTTTCGGAAAAGTGGAGCTGAGTGATCCGACCGCGTGCCGAGGCCGCGCTAGATCAAAGTGTCGAGTGAATGACAGGCAGGTCTCAAGCCAAGCAGCACCCCGTCGGAATGTCCGAATTCGCGGCGGAGGTGGCACCGATCACCTATTCGTTTCGATTCTCACGGATATTTGATACCCTTCACCATTGCCATGGCGAAGGCAGTGTAATCGGGAGAGTTGATTTGCGCACTGTCGGCATGAAACAAGGCTTGGCGGTCCTGGCTCTGATGTGCAGCATGGCTTCTTCTGCGGCTATGGCCGATGTGACCGCAACCTTTGCTGACAAAGGCCGACTGCGCACCGTGATCGAAGCTGCCTCGGATGGTTCTGCGCGCATCCGGCAGGACAACGGCGGCACGATCGATCAGGGCTACACGCTCATTCGTGATAGCAAGGTCTATCAGGTTTCTCCGGGCCCCGGTGGACCAGTGGCGGTTTCGGCGGAGGCCGAGGCTTACAGCTATCGGCAAAGCGTGGCGCGCGGCGAGATCATTTTTACCGAGAGCCGCCATAAGCGAAGCAAGCAGCGGGCATTGATCGCCAAAGGGGCGGCTCATATCGCGGGCTATCACGGCACGCGGTATGAATTTGCCGATGGCAACGGGCCAAGTCTGGTGGTGACCGATGATCCTCGGTTCAAGCCGCTCGGCATGGCTCTGAATCGGTATCTCAGCCAAATTCTCACCGAAGGGCCGGAGTCCAACCTTGCCCAGTTTCGAGCTCTGGCCGCAACGCATGGCGTCCTTTCCCTTTTTGGGGAGCAGGATCTGACGCAGGTCACATTTACGCCTATCGACCCCAAACGCTTCGACCTTCCAGCCAAAGTGGTGGAACTGGCTGATGTGACATTACCGGACGCCGGGACAGCGGCCCCCAAGCGCAACGAACGCAAACCGGAGGTCATCAAGGGGGCATACCACAATGGGCTCCTCTACCTTCTTGACGAGAGCGGCGCGGTTGAAATCTGGCCCGAAGGCGAGGAGCGTGGCACGCCCTACAAGACGCCCGGCCCCGTCACCAGCTTTTGCTTTGCCGGTCAACAAATGTGGGCCGCGACCGTGGATCGCAAGGCGAAACAAACCTTGTTGTGGTCGCGCCCAGTGTCAACCGAGCAAGAGACCAATGCTGGCGCCTGGTCCAGGGCTGGCACCTTTCCTCAAAGTGATGAAAGCCCGGTCTTGGCGGTCGATTGCAGCGGGGTCGAACCGATTGTGGTGTTCAGCGATCATCTGACGATGCCGCTTTCCGGAAGAAACGTCGCCCTGAAGGGGGGCAAGCCGATCGGCCCGGGCTATGTGGTGTCGCAAGTGCAGGGCGGTGTGCTTTGGCTCGGGCTCAATGCCGGGGAATGGGGTGGCGGGCTGCGGCGCATCACCCTGGCAGATGGTCTGATGGGCGCACCGTCAGACATTGATCCAAAGACCTTGTGCGGTGGAGCACTCAATCCTGGCTGCCATCCGGTCACCGGACTGGCGCCTGACCCTTCGCATCCCGATTGCATATTGGCCGCAGTCGGGTTGGTCCACATGATGTCGCGTGGTGGTGTGGTCCGCATATGCGGCAAGGAAGTGTCGCTAGCATATGCCAAGCCCTACACGCTCAACCCGGACTGGCATTGGGATGGCAAGTTGAGTGACACCGAAACCAGCGTCGCGTTCCAGTCCATGGCTGCGGGCGCAAAGGGCGACAAGGCATTCGCGGTCGCCGAGGATGGGGTCTATACTTTCACTCAGGAGTTGAAGCCTGAATTCAAGGCGTTTTCAATATGGCGGACGGGCAACGTGGATTGGTCCCATCCATCTTACGTGCTCATCAGAACCCATATGAATCAGCGCCATTCGTTGAGCGGAGGCAGCTTCATTCTTGTGCCCCGATAAAAGTGGAATCGCCGTAAGAAGTGCGGTTCAGATGCCTGTTGATGGCCAGCATCTCCGGGTAATATATTGTTATCAATATATTTGTTTTGATAAAATCTTACCCGGAATGACGTGTTCTGACCCCCTATTGCACCAATTTGTACCATCGCTAGCAAATCTGGCGTTCGGTTTGGACCGAACCGCACTGGACCTCGTGCCGGTGTGACCGTGGTACACATTTGGCACAAAGGTCAGGTCATGGCGACGATTCAGAAGCGAAAGAAATCATGGCGGGCCATGGTCCGCCGCAAGGGAAAAACGGTAACGGCCACTTTCGATACCAAGGCCCAAGCGGAAGCTTGGGCGATCTCAACCGAAGCAAAGATACTCGAAGGCTTCGCCGTAGAGGCCATCGTTCGGGAGACCCTGCCGCCACCAGAAGGTATCCCGATGACGGAGGCCCTGAAACGCTATGCCGACGAAGTGTCCTCGACCAAGCGTGGCGCGCGGTGGGAGCAGATCAGGATCAAGGCCTTCATGCGCAACGACAACCTGTTCCAGCGCCCCATCGCCTCGATCACGGGGCCCGACATCGCCGAGTGGCGGAACAAGCGGCTTAGGAAAGTCGCCGCATCGTCCGTGAATCGGGAGCTTTGCCTGCTCTCCAGCGTGTTCACCTATGCCATGAAAGAATGGCACATGGGGATCACCTTCAATCCCTGTTCCTTGGTGACGAAACCGCGCAAGCCGCGCCCGCGAACGCAGCGTATTTCGCTGGAAGATCGCAAAAGCCCCATCGGTCACCTGAACTGGGACGGCAGGAAGGAACCGAAAACCCCATCTCAGTGGGTGGCGTTTGCCCTGTATCTCGCCCTGGAGACAGCCATGCGGAAGGGCGAGATCCTGTCGCTGCAATGGTCGAACATCGATTTCGAGGCCCGGCACGCCTACCTCGAACGAACGAAGAACGGTGAGGAGCGTTATGTTCCCTTGTCAAAAGCGGCAATGTCCCTGCTGCGCATCGTCAAGAATCGCGATCCCGATTTGCCGGTCGTGCCGGTCGCGACCGGCAATTTTGACAAGCTGTTCCGGCTGGCGAGGATCGCGACAGGCTTGAAGCATATTCGTTTTCACGACAGCAGACGGGAAGCAACGACGACGATGGCGCCGAAGCTCTCGAACGTCCTGGAACTGGCGGCAATCACCGGCCACAAATCCCTTTCGATGCTTCAAATCTATTACAAACCCAAAGCTGCCGATCTCGCCGCCAGACTGGATATGTAAGGGAGTGGGGAATCGAACAAGCAAGCCAAGCTCCACAGAATCGAGGCGAGTCGAGGCGGTGCCACAAGCCTGACACTGCTCGCACACGGATGCGGGAGATGGTGCCGTTTTTCTGGACAGGGTGATAAGCTGAGCCTGACCTGAGGAATGGACTGGAATGAAGACGACGAGAAAGCGCTACAGCGCGGAGTTCAAGGCCAAGGTTGCGATGGAGGCGATCCGGGGCGATCTGACGCTGGCGGAACTGGCCGCCAAGCACGGCGTGCATCACATTTGAGCGGCAGCGGATGATCCGGGGGATCATCTGACCCGCGAAAAGATCGGCGCGTGGAAGCGGCAGGCGCCGGATGGCATGGCCAGCCTGTTTGACGGTGGCGATCAGGCGGCCAAGGCTTCCAGCGAGGCGGAGATCGAGAAACTGCACGCCAAGATCGGGCAGTTGCTGGTGGAGCGCGATTTTTTGGCGCGAGCCTCCGGTCGATGAGCATGGATCGGAGGCGAAAGATGATCGAACCGGACAACTCGGACCTGTCGATCACGGCGCAATGCCGCCTGCTCTCGATCAGCCGCTCGGGCTATTATTATGCGCCGGTGCCGGAGAATAGCGCGATGCCGGCGCTGATGGCCGTGATCGACCAGGTGTTCATGGATTGTCCGTGGTATGGCGGCCGGCAGATGGCTCGCCACCTGCAGCGGATGGGCCATGCCGTTGGTCGCCGCCTACGGCGCCTGATGGCCAGGATGGGTCTGGCGGCGATATACCAGCGCCCGCGCACCAGCGATCCGCATCCGGAGCATCGGATCTATCCCTACTTGCTGCGCGATCTTGCGATCATCCGGCCCAATCAGGTCTGGTGCGCTGACGTGACGTACCTGCCGATGCGGCGCGGCTTCCTCTACCTGGTGGCGATTATGGACTGGGCGACGCGCAAAGTGCTGGCTTGGCGCATATCCAACACCATGGATGCCGGGTTCTGCGTCGAAGCGCTGCAGGACGCCATGACCCGCTACGGCAAGCCGGAGATCTTCAATACCGATCAGGGCAGCCAATTTACCAGCCACGCCTTCACCAGCGTGCTGCGCGGGGCCGAAGTGCGGATCAGCATGGATGGCCGGGGGCGCTGGATGGACAACGTCTTCATTGAACGCCTTTGGCGGTCGGTGAAGTACGAATGCGTCTATCTCCACGCCTTCGAGACCGGCAGCGAACTAAGGGCGGGCCTCGGGCGCTGGTTCACCTACTATAACCACCATCGGCCCCATTCAGCCCTTGCCGGCAGAACCCCGGCAGAGGCATATGGGCACATCGACGCATCAGATCATGGGGGGCATGCCTCCCATGATCTGATGGCCAAACTCGCGGCATGACGACATCGGCTTGAGCTTAACTTCGCCGCAAACCTGTCCAGAAAGGCGGGACCACCTCACTGCCATACCACGTGATGCTTCAGGCGTCGCCGAAACGCTTGAGTTTGGCGCGACAGCCCTCACTCGCGAATTGCCGCAGTTCGTGCGGGGTATGGTTCGGCCCTAGATAGGCGCTGACGATCAAATCGAGGACACGTTCGGCACGCTCGGTGGGGTCGATCAATTGCAAGCGTGGTTGCCTCTATGTAGTTCAGGTGAGCAAACGCACTTTGCAACGACGACAAAGGCAGACCGGTCATGCGACACCTCACCCGCAAGGAAACTGCGTCAGGCGCGACTACTCGGTAGGGGCATAGTCCATTGCTCACGTATACCCACTGCATATGTGGATGTACTCCCGCCTGATCGAGGCGCTGTCTAAGTGGATGGCGTGATGGTGGATAGGTCGTCGGGGAAGCGAAAGCCGTTGAACTGTTCCCGCAGGGCCACCTTTAGGATCTTGCCGGTGGCGGAATGTGGCATCGCGTCGACGAAGACCACCTCGTTTGGCATCCACCATTTCGCGATGCGTCCTGAGAGATAGGCCAGGATATCGGGCTTGGTGACGGCTGCACCGGGTTGGCGGACGACGATCAGCAGCGGGCGCTCATCCCATTTGCTGTGCGGCACGCCAATGACTGCCGCCTCGGCGACGCCGGGGCAGCCGACAGCGACGTTTTCCAGATCGATCGAGCTGATCCATTCGCCGCCGGATTTGATCACGTCTTTGGCGCGATCCGTGATCTGCATATAGCCGAACGGATCGATCATCGCGATATCGCCTGTATCGAACCACCCTTCGGCATCGATCGTGTCGGTATTGGCCCCGAAGTAGCGATCGATGATCCAGGGGCCGCGGATCAGCAGATGCCCCGATGTCCGGCCATCGCGGGGCACCGGTGCACCGTCACCGTTGAGCGTGACTTTCAGTTCGACCCCGAACGGCGCGCGCCCCTGCTTGGCCTTGTAGTCGAGCTGGGCCGGATAGGGCATCTTTTCAACCTCCGGACAAAGTGTGCCGAACGAGCCGAGCGGCGAGGTTTCCGTCATGCCCCACGCATGAATCACCGTCACCGCGAAGTCGCGTTCGAACCGCTCGATCATCGAGGCCGGCGCCGCCGATCCGCCAATGACCACGCGGTTGAGCTGACCAAGGCCGCCGCCCGTTGCATCGAGATGTCGCAGCATGCCAAGCCAGATGGTGGGGACGGCGGCGGTGACCGTCACGCCTTCATCGATCATCAGCGCCTGAAGCGAAGCGGCGTCATTGGCTGGCCCTGCCAGCACCAGTTTGGCGCCGGCCATCGCGCAGGCATAAGGCAGCGACCAGGCATTGGCGTGGAACATCGGTACCACTGGCATCACCACGCTGCGCGCGGCGATGGCAAAGCCATCCGGCATGCACACCGACCAGCTTTGCAGCACGTTCGAGCGGTGGCTGTAGAGCACGCCCTTGGGTGCGCCGGTCGTTCCCGAAGTGTAGCACAGGCCGACCGGATCATCCTCGCCCACCGCGACCCATGTGAAATCGCCGTCCACCGATGACAGAATGTCCTCGTAGCACAAAAGGGGCAGGCTGCTTTCAGGCATGTTTTGGGCATCAGTGAGCACTATGTAATGGTCGACTGAAAGATGCTCGGCGATTTTCTCAACAATCGGCAGGAAGGTCGAATCGAAGAACAGGACCCTGTCATGCGCGTGGTTGATGATGTAGGTTATTTGTTCATCGAACAGCCGGGGGTTGACCGTGTTCACGATGGCGCCCGCCCCGGCAATACCAAACCAGGTTTCAAGGTGACGGTGTGTGTTGGACGCCAGTGTCCCGATCCTGTCGCCCGGTGAAATACCCTTGCCGACAAGCCATTGCGCCAGCTGGCGTGATCGCGTTGCGACCGTTCGCCAGTTGCTGCGCACCAGAGGGCCTTCAGGGGTGCGGCTGACGATCTCGCGCGTGCCGTGGTTCTGCGCTGCATGGTCGATCAGCTTCGAGATCAGCAACGGCCAGTTTTGCATTGATCAAAGTCCTCTTGCCCATCTCATCAAAGCATGCAAAATTCCGGTTTCTGGAAAAAATGCCGCTAAAATTCTTTAGCAAGGCATATGATTGCATGCAATGATAATGTTTCGAGGATGCTTCACGTCGACTCCGGGGGACTTTACGTCGATGGGTCTGGCGTGCTTGCATCAAGGGAGTTAAGTCAGCGTCTGACGAACAGTCCGCTTGTTGTGACACCTCAGAGAGCATCCAGAGAGCATGCCCAAATCCAAAACAGTCCTTACCCGCGCGCAGACGACCACAGAAAGAGTCCGCCAGATGATCGTGTCGGGTGAATTGCAGCCGGGTGACCGGTTGCAGGCCCAGATGCTTGCGGATCGGCTGGGCGTTTCGCGCACGCCCGTCAATGATGCGTTGGCGGTTCTGCATAAGGAGGGGCTGCTCGATTATGGGGTCAATCGCGGCTATGGCGTTCGCCGTTTCGATCTGTGCACCTTGCTCGATGCCTTCGACGTGCGGTTGACACTGGAGGGCCTGGCTTGTCGCCTGATCGCCGAGCGCGGGGTGCGCGCCGAGACGGTGGCCCAGTTGCGAAGCAATCTTGGCCGGTCCGAGGATTTGCTGTTCGCCCCGAACTGGTCGAGCGAAAAGCATGCAAGGTGGCGCCAACTCAATCTCGAGTTTCACGACCTTTTGCTCGAAGAAGCCAACAACAGCTATCTCACGTCCGGGGTTGCCAGCGCGCGCTCGCTGCCGCCTATTCTCGACCGGACCCACGGGAGCGACGCCACCGATGAAATCTGGCCACTGCTCGAACTCAAATTCAGTCAGGACGCCTGGCGCGACCACGTACGCATTGTCGAAGCGATTGAGCTAGGGCAGGGATCACGCGCTGAGAACATGATGAAGGAGCATGTGTTCTCCAGCCGCGAAAAGGCGCGCCGGATCATTCAACAACTGCTGCCTTCAGGTTGAGCCGACTGCGTCCGCATATCGCCACTGCCTCCCCCCCCCCCTGCCTTCCGCCCGGACCGTATCCCTTGGGATAGCGGGCCGGGGCAGGGGCCGGGACAATGGGGAGCACTGCCAACTCCAAACAAACGCTTACAGGTCGAATGTGCAGCCGACTGGGGCGGCCAACGCATCGATCAGGGGCGTCAGGCTCGGCAAGGTCTCGAGTGCCAGCACCATCTGGCGGATACTGTCACGGCGGTCGTGGCTAATGATGCCGTCGGTCAAGGCGTTGTACTTGTCGATCACCCCTGACCGTTGAAGCGGCTCACCCACCGTTTTTGGGGTTGCGATACGCACGACCTCCTCGCTGCCATCGGCAAAGCGGACCGTCATCACGCTGTTGAGGCGCGCAGCAAAGTCGGTGTCGAAGGCGGGCTCGTGATAGGCGCGAATGCGCGGCATCAGGGCCCAGATGTCAGCCGAATCGATGCGCGCGGGCGAGAATTGCCGCGCCATCGCCGCACCATCGAGGATGGCCGCCGCGACCGCATAGCCCACATGCATCTGCGCGCCGATCGGGGTCAGCGGGCGCTCGGCCTCCCACCAGCCGTGATGGAAGGAGGCGTGCGACATGCCGATGCTCACGCTTTGGATCTCTTCGGGACGGAAGGGGCGTCGGGCTCTCAGTTCAAACACTGCGTCCAGCGGGCCATGCAAGGCCCCCATAGCGGCATAGCGCTTGATGGAGATATGCGACGTTTCCCATTGCATGCCGAGCCCCTCGGTAATCTTGGTGGCGTCAGGATTGTGACCTTCGCCGAACATGGCAAGGAACCCGCCGTAGTCGCGCTCATAGACGCGCTTGATGCCGGTATAACCGGCAGACGCGAGCATTGCGGCCGAATAGCCCGCGCGGGCCGAAAAGCCATGGTGCATCCGCTTCGACATCGCCTCGAACTGGGCTGCCATCAACCCTGCGGACTGGGTTCCGGCAAGGCCGATGGCATCCTCCATCGCATCAGGCGCGAGTCCAAGCAGCCGGCCAGCCGTGGCTGCGGCGGCATGCGTGCCAAACACCGCGCCTGAATGCCATCCGCGCGAAAGCATCTGCAGACCATGCAGCGCCATGCCGACGCGCGGCCCCGTCTCGAACCCGGCGATGGCGGCGACCAATGCATCGGCGCCCGACACCGGCTGGCCAGCCGCGACCGCCAGGATCGCGGGGATCACCAGCGAGGCACTGTGCAGGGGACCACGATAGTGGACGTCATCGAGTTCGAAACCCTGGATAAAGGTGCCATTGAGCAGCGCCGCTGCCGGTCGGCCGATGGTGCGCCCCCAGCCGATGACGATGCCGTCGCCAGCACCCTCGAAGCCGAATACGGCCTGGGTTGCCACCCGTGACCAGGGCAGTTGTGCCCCGACCAGCGCGCAGGCGATACCGTCGAGCAGCAAGTCCTTCGCACGTTCGATGACCGGCTCCGGCACGTCCGCCAGTTGTAGACCCGCCAGCCAAAGGCAGAGTTTCCCGGTGGGCCCTTCGGGGTCGGTTGGCAGCTGTAGGGCTTGGGGCGGCGGCGTTGTCATCGTCGGGCATCCTTTTGTTGCATGATGGCCAGGCGTCCTCGCGCTTTGTGACCAGCGCATGGCGGTCGCGGTGCATGGTGCGCCAGATTCGATTCTGTTGCCGGACCGATAGCCGCAGGGCTTGGTGCGTGCAAGAGGATGGAGGTAATATTACATGCAATATGCCGAATTTTTGCCAATCATACGGAGAAAAAAGATATGATTGCACGCAAACGTTGGTTCGGTTAGGCTGCGTCGCGTTGCTGAATCAAAGCTGATCCGCAACGACCATCCATTCAGGCAGGATATTCCGGGAGAGACCTCAATATGAGCCAGCCAGCCGCACACCAGGATTCCGCGCCGCCTTATGTCGCCTCCCGCTACGCGGTGCTGGGCGCGCTGTGGTTCTTTCAACTGGTCAATTACCTTGATCGAACCGCGATGGCCTTTGCCGGCCCTGCGGTCATGAAGGCTCTGGCCATCGGCCCTGAGCAGTTCGGGATCATCCTTTCATCGTTTGCCATCGGTTATGTTATTGCCCAATTGCCGGGCGGAGTTCTTTCCGACCGCTGGGGCGCGCGCGCCGTCCTGATGACCGCGCCGCTGTTCTGGGCCTTGTTTACCGGTCTGCTCGGGGCGGCTTCGACCGTGCTTGGCTTTGTCATTGTGAGGGTGTGTTTCGGCGCGGCGGAAGGCGTTTCGAACGGTGCCTGCTTCAAGGTGATTGGCGACCTGTTTCACGCCAATGATCGGGCGCGTGCTTCGGCCTTGTGGTTCACAAGCTATGCGATCGGGCCGGCGGTCGCGGGGCCGATCATCGGTCTGTGCCTGGCGACGGCGGGCTGGCGTGCGACTTTTGTCCTGTTGGCGGTGCCCGCATTGCTGGCGGCTGCGATCAACGCCCGCATCATGCCCCGCCATCAACCCCGTATTGAGGATACCAGCCCAGAGCCCGGTTCGGCCAAGGAGCGGACGCCGCTCGTGGCGATCCTGCGGATGCCGAGCCTCTGGGTGCTGGCGGTCACCTTTTTTGCCTACAACTTTGGCTATTGGGGCTTTCTCGGCTGGATGCCGACCTATCTGGCCTCCGCGCATCACCTCAACCTCAAGGCAATGGGTCTCCTCGGCGGGCTGCCGTATGTCTGCGGGGTCGCAGGCCTGTTGATCATGGGTTGGCTTGGCGGAGGCGTATGGGCGCGGCGCAAGGCGCATGTGGTCGCGGTATGCTTTGTTCTGGCGGCTGCGGCCCTGTTCATTGCCTTTGCCGCCAACACGCTGGTGATGACGATGCTGGGCCTGTCAGGGGCGGGCTTCTTCATCTACGGCGGGCTGTCGCTGATGAGCACCGTCATGCTTGAAGTCGCGCCGCCGCATGCGCGGGCGACCTTTATGAGTGCCATCAGCACGGCGGGCCATCTGGGTAGCATCATCGCGCCCGCCGCGATCGGCTATCTGGTGGGGTCAAGCGGTAGCTTTGCCGGCGGTTTCGCCTTGATGATCGCAGGGCTGTTTGTTTCCGGTGTGTGCATGCTGGTGATGGCCAGCAGCACGCGGGATGCAGTTGGCCATCACCGCGAGCGGCAGCCGACGTGATTTAAGGGGGGGGGCACCGGCGCGGGCGACGCGGTGTAGACCCAGGGGCGCTCAGCGCGATCATGGGCGCGAAACGCCTCAATGGCGTTCAGCCGTGTCAGTGTGAGGCCGATCGCGTCGAGGCCGTGAAGCAGCATTTGTCGTGGCCCCTCGGCCATGGCGAAGGTGCAGGAGAAGCCGTCCGAGGCCGTGATCGCCTGGCGCTCCAGATCAAGCGTCAACCGCAGGCTGGCGTCAGCCTCGACGCGATGCCCCAGGTCCTCGACAACGGCGCGCTCGAGGACGACCGGGGCAATGCCGTTGCGGTGGCAATTCGACTCAAAGATCGAACCGAAGCTGGGTGCAACAATACAGCGTATCCCAAAATCACGCAGCGCCCACGGCGCGAATTCGCGTGAACTCCCGCAGCCGAAATTGTCCAGCGCGATCAGGAAAGCGCTGTGGCGCCGTTCCGGCTGGTTGAGCACGAAGTCGGGCCGTTCGGTGCCATCTGGAGCATAGCGCCACTCCGCGAACAGGAAGGGCGAGGCATCAACCACTTCCACGCCGAATTTGGATCGCGAGGGGAAGATCGCGTCTGTGTCGATATTGGCCCGCAGCATCGCGGCCGCAGGCCCTTCCAAATGAACCAGGGGTGTGTTTCTCATGATGCAACTCTCCGTGGATCAGCAAGTGTGCCTGTGATTGCGGCGGCGGCGGCTGTGGCAGGGCTCATCAAATGGGTCCGAATGCCGGGGCCCTGGCGATTTTCGAAGTTGCGGTTGGTGGTTGAGGCAACGCGCGCGCCGGGGGGGAAGGTCTCGCCACCGCCAAAGAAACAGAGCGAGCATCCCGACTCGCGCCATTCGAAGCCGGCTTCGGTGAAGACCGCATCAAGACCCTCGGCTTGTGCCTGAAGCTTTACGGTGGAGGAGCCGGGCACGACGATCGCCTTCTTGAGCGTCGGCGCGATCTTGCGGCCACGCAGCATTGCGGCGGCAGCGCGCAGGTCGCCGATCCGCGCATTCGTGCAAGAGCCGATAAACACCGCATCGACAGGAATATCACATAATGCTTGTCCGGGTGTCAGGCCCATGTAGCGCAGGGCGCCCTCGGCAGTCTGGCGGGATACCGGGTCGGCCAGAGCCTCGGGATAGGGAATATGACCATCGGCGTTGATGACGTGCTGCGGGCTGGTGCCCCACGTGATCTGCGGGGCAAGGCCGGAGACATCCAGCGTGATGTCCCGGTCAAAAATGGCATCGTCGTCGCTGCGCAATGTTCGCCAATGGGCAACGGCGTGATCCCACATCGCACCTCGCGGCGCAAAGGGGCGCCCGGCGAAATAGGCGAAGGTTGTCTCGTCGGGCGCGACAATCGCCGACCATGCGCCGAATTCCACGCCCATGTTGCAAAGCGTCATCCGGCCCTCGATGTCGAGCGCGGTGACGGCATCGCCGGCAAACTCCGCCATGTAGCCGACGCCCCCGTTGGCACCGATCTGCCCGATCAGGTGCAGTACAAGGTCCTTGGCGCTAATATGCGACGCCAACTGGCCGTTCATGATGATCCGCATGGTCTTGGGCCGCTTTAGCGCAAGCGTCTGGGTCACCAGTGCATGCTCCATCTCGCTGATGCCGATGCCCCATGCCAGCGCACCGATTCCGCCGACCGTTCCGGTGTGGCTGTCGGCGCAAACCAGCGACAGGCCGGGGAGCGCAATCCCCTGTTCGGGCATGGCGACATGGGCGATGCCCTGCCGCGCATCCCCCATGTCGAAGAGGCTTATGCCGCGCTTGCCGGTCTCCTCGCGAAAGGCGCGGATGAATTCCTGACCGCTGGGGATCAGCGTCCGATCCGTGCGGCCGATCGTGGTATCGACGACGTGATCAAGTGTGCCGAATACCAGATACGGATCGAGCACCTCCCGATGAGCGCGAGCCATCGCCCGGAGGGCCGGGGGGCCGGAGCGGTCATGCAGGATTATGCGATCAAGATAAAGTAGCTCGGCGCCATCGTCGAGGCGGGCGATGCGGTGCTGGTCCCACAGTTTGGCAAAGAGCGAGCGCGGCGTGGTCATGCGCGCAGGCCTTCGGTCACGGATTTAAGCGGTGCCAGAAAGCGTTCCTCGAGTGCGGTGACGTCAGGCGTGCCCATCAACTGGTGGATCGCGGTGAAAGGATGCATCCTCGATGCCACCGCCGCCACGCGTCCGCTCTCGCGTACTTCGTCGAGCACCTCGGCGATGGCCTGCCATGCGGCACCCAGCAAAAGGCCCGGCAGGCTGACCCGCGCGACGCCGATCGCCTTGAGCTCGGGAAGGTCGAGATCCTGCGACTTGCCGCCATGGACGATGTTGACGCCAACCGGGCCGCGAATGCCGCGCACCGCTTGCGCGATGAGGTCGAGCGTTGCCGCGCCTTCGACAAAGACCATCGTTGCGCCTGCCTCAAGATAGGCATTGCCACGGCGAATGACCTCGTCAATGCCGTGCGATGCCAGGGCATCGGTGCGGGCGTTGATGACGAAATCAGGGTCGCGACGCGCGGCGCAGGCGGCGCTGATCTTGGCCACCGCTTCCTCCAGCGAGACGACCTGCTTGCCATCGAGGTGGCCGCAGCGTTTCGGCATGACCTGATCTTCGAGGTTCATGCCCGCAGCGCCCGCTGCCTCGAACGCTTGAACGGCATAGAACACATTGACAGCATTGCCGAAACCGGTGTCGCCATCGGCCATGACCGGGATATCGACAGCGGACGCAATGAGCCGCGTCGCCGCGACCATGTCGCTCATGGCCAGCATCGAATAATCGGGCAGTCCGAGATAGGTGGCTGAAATGCCAAGGCCAGAGCACTGGATCGCCTCGAAACCTGCTTTCTCGATCAGTTTTGCCCCCATGGGCTCGTACGCGCCCGGCATTTCAAGCAGGCCGGGCTGCTCGATCAAATGCCTCAGGCGGGTGGTCTTGCGCATCATGCGGCTCGCTCCTGTTCAGGGTTTGGATACCTGAGGCTGTCCTCGCACAAAAGAAGATTACATGCAAGATTTCGGTAATTGCTGAGGGGTAGGACAAAAATGCCCGTGAATAAGCTGAAATTCCGACATTTCTTGACACCGTAATGCGCAAGAGAAAAATATTGCATGCAAAAATGAAATGACGTAAGAGTCGGAGCAGCGGACATGGCTGCGGTTGCGGCTCTCGCGCTGACTCTAGGGCGGCGATGACCGGGAAGGGGAGTACCGCGCAAGGTGGCGCGAGCTAACTGCTTATGAACGAGTCCGACCAGGCAACATGGCGGCGACGAGAGGATGATGTGATGATGGGGATTTTACGTGTTCAAAGGAGCCTCGGTGGTTCTGTGGCTGCCTGGGCATGCGCGCTTGGCATCGCTTCTGGGGTTGGGGTCTGCGAGGCATGGGCGCAGACGGATGCGCCGCCAGTCTCCCCCGCGCCGAGGGCGTCGGCTGCCCTCACCACGGAGCCTGCCGATGCAGGAACGGCTGGGGAAATCATCGTCACCGCCAACAAGCGTCGTGAAAGCCTGATGAATGTGGCGGCTTCGGTGACCGCGCTGTCTGGCACGCAGCTCGTCAGTAAAGGGATTTACGACGTACAGGATCTGGTCAAGGTCACGCCGGGGCTCAGCTACGTGGAAAGTGGGCGTTCGGTGCCGGTATTCTCGCTGCGTGGCGTTGGCTTCTTCGACACGTCGATCGCCGCCCGCCCCACGGTCAGCGTCTATGTTGACGAGGCGCCGCTGCCTTTTTCCATCGAGGCCAAGGGCAGCGCCTTTGATCTCGAACGTGTCGAAGTTTTGAAGGGGCCGCAGGGCACACTGTTTGGCCAGAATGCAACTGGTGGCGCGATCAACTATATCGCGGCCAAACCTACCGACAGCTTTCATGCTGGTTTCGTGGGTAGTTTTGGTCGTTTCAACACGGCGGATGTGCAGGGCTATGTCAGCGGCCCGCTGAGCTCGACGTTGGATGGGCGCATCGCGGTCCGCACGGTACAGAGCGGTGACTGGCAGCGCAGCTATACACGTAATGACAGCCAGGGCGCGCAACATTTCACGCAGGGCCGGGTGATGCTGGCCTGGCGGCCGACCGACAAGCTGAAGGTTGCGCTCAATGTCAATGGCTGGATCGACAAGTCCGAAACCCAGGCTCCCCAGTTTCAAGCCTTCATACCGGGTACGGCCCGTCTTGCCAGCGCGACTCCGTTGCTTGCCAGCTATCCCGTAGCGCCCGCCAACCCGCGCGCCGCCGACTGGGACCCCGGCAAGGCCTATCGGAGTGACAGCGGTTTTGTACAGGCCAACCTGCGCATGGATTATGCTGTATCACGCGCCCTGACGCTGACATCGATCACGTCTTATGCCTACGCCCGGATTCGCCAGATGGTCGATGCCGATGGGACCAACCTAACCAATATCGATTCAGAAATGCCGGGCGAACTCAAATCGATCTCGCAGGAACTGCGTGGTGCTGGCGATCTTGGGCCGGTCTCGTACATTCTTGGTGTCAATTATGCGAAGGATGATACGCATCAGCAGCAGGCCATCCAGATTCCCTATTCGACCACGGCGCTGTCCGTCAATGCGGCGACGCCACTCGACAACATCGAGGCCGACCTGCGGCAGCATTTCGATACCAAGGCGGCCTTTGTCAATGTCGACTTGCACGCCACCAATCGTCTCACCTTCCACGGTGGGATCCGCTATACACAGGCAAACCTCAATTATGATGGTTGTACCTTCGCGCTGGATGACAGCTCGGCCAGCGCATTCACCCAGCTTGCCAACAAGACCCGGGCCAGCCAGAATCTGCCGCCGCTGACATCGATCCCGGTGGGCCAGTGCGCCACGCTGAACCCGCAATATACCACCGATCGCTATTTCAATAACCTCGACCAGCACAACCTGTCATGGCGCGGCGGCGTGGACTTCAAGCCGACGCCCAATACGCTACTCTATGCAAATGTCAGCAAGGGTTACAAGGCGGGCAGTTCCTCCACGCCCACCGCGACGAACGATCTGCAATATTCGCCAGCATCGCAGGAATCGGTTCTGGCCTATGAGGCTGGCATCAAGACCACGCTGCTGGATCGGAAGCTGGAATTCACGGCGGCCGCTTTCTACTACGACTATCGCGACAAGCAGGTCCTTGGCAGGCAGGTGTTCCAGCCCAACGTCTTTGGCGCGCTGAACGCACTGACCAATGTGCCCAAGTCCGAGATCGACGGCGCCGAGGCGCAGATTTCCGTCTTTCCGATCCATGGCCTGACGCTGAGCGCGGCGGGCACCTATCTCCATTCCAAGGTTCTGGGCTCTTTCGTGAATGCCGATATCCTTGGCAATACCGTGGATTTCCAGGGGAATGCATTCCCTTACACGCCCACATGGCAAGTAGTGTTCGATGGCGAATACCGCTTCGCCGTCGGCGGCGGCAGGACGGCTATTCTGGGCGGCAATGCCAATTACCGTTCACAGACGACGTCGGGCTTCGGCGGGAATGGGCTGCTCGCTATCGACGCCTATTGGCTGCTCGACCTGCGTGCGGGCATGGAGTTTGGTGACGGACGCTATCGCGTTCAGGTTTATGGGAAAAATGTCACCAACCAGTATTACTGGACCAATGTTGCGCGCGCCGTCGACAATGTCCGCCGCTATGCTGGCATGCCGGCCACCTATGGCATCCAGTTCAGCGTGAAGTATTGATCGATGCACCTTGTATCCATGATCAACCTGTCTGGTTTGGAGGCGCGCCGATGACCCCCTCTGCCCGATTGCGGCAACGTCTCGCGCAGGGGGATCTGCTGATAGCGCCCGGCGCCTATGACAGCCTTAGCGCATGTCTGGTCGAGGGAGCGGGGTTCGAGGCCTGCTACATGACAGGAGCGGGCGCCTCGGCGGCGCATGGTTTTCCCGACTATGGCCTCCTCACGCTCACCGAAATGGCCGAGCACGCCGGACGGATGAGCCGGTCGGTCGCCATCCCGCTCATCTCGGACGCCGACACAGGGTATGGCAACGAACTCAATGTCACCCGCACCGTACGGGAGTTCGAGGCGCGCGGCATCGCCGCCATTCATATCGAGGACCAGGTGTCGCCCAAGCGGTGCGGGCATCTGGAGGGCAAGGACGTCATTGCGCGCGACGAATTCGTCAGCAAGATCCGCGCGGCGGTTGCTGCCCGGCGCAATCCCGATTTCGTGATCATTGCCCGCACCGACGCAAGAGCGGTTGCTGATTTCGAGGAAGCGGTGGCGCGTGCCAATGCTGCCTTGCGGGCGGGGGCGGACATGACCTTTGTCGAGGCAATCGAAAACCGCGATGAACTCGTGCAGGTGCCGCAGCGGGTTGCCGGGCCTTGCGTTCTGAACCTTGTACCGGGCGGTCGCACCCCGCTGCTCGATCAGTCCGAGGCTAGGCAGATGGGGTATCGGCTGGCGATCTATCCGGCGGTGGCGCTGCTTGCGGCAACCGGCGCAATCGAAGCGGCGCTGCATCACCTGCGCGATGGAGGGCCACCCGAAGCGCCGCCGCCCGGTCTGCTGGCCGGCTTCTACCGACGACTGGGTTCGGACAAATGGGATGCCATTCGCGCAATGGCTGGAGGAGAAGAGGATTGAAGATCATGGCCAAGACCTTGCTGGACAAGATCTGGGATGACCATGTCGTGGCGGATCTCGGCGATGGCTGGGATCTGATGCATGTTGATCGCCATCTGCTTCACGATCTTTCCGGGGCACTGGCTTTCGACGAGATGGCCGCGCGCGGCCTGCCGGTCGCCAGCCCGGAACTGTGTTTCGCGACGGTTGATCATGCCATCTCGACCATGCCAGGGCGAACCGCGCGGACGTTTGAGCGAGGTGCGCGGCTGTATGACCGGATGAAGGCCGGGGTGACCAAGGCGGGCATTCGCCTGTTCGATGCGGGCACGGGTGGTCAGGGCATTGTGCATGTGATGGCACCTGAACTCGGCCTTGTGCTACCCGGGATGGTGCTGATCTGCGCCGACAGCCATACCTGCACCAATGGCGGACTTGGCGCGCTGGCTTTCGGTGTCGGCACATTGGAGTGCGTGCATGCGCTGGCCACCCAGACGTTGCGGTTGCAGCGACCAGGCACGATGCGGGTCACGCTGGAGGGCCAATTGGCGCGCGGCGTGTCGCCCAAGGATGTGATCCTCCATGTGATCGCCCGGTTGGGCGTTGCCGCGGGCGTGGGCAAGGCGGTGGAGTTCGACGGGCCTGCCGTTGCAACGATGGAGATGGAAGGGCGGCTGACGATCTGCAACCTTGCGGTTGAACTTGGCGCACGCTCCGGTCTGATTGCGCCCGACGACGTGACGTTCGCCTATCTCGCGGGCCGCCCCTTCGCGCCGACTGGCGAGGCGTTCGACCGTGCGGTCGTACAATGGCGCGGGCTGGCTTCCGACGCTGATGCACATTTTGATCGGTCAGTTTCCATCGATGTCGGGCAGGTGCAACCCACCATCACCTGGGGTACCAGTCCCGAGCAGGCCATTGGCGTCAATGAACCTGTTCCTGACCCTGCCAGCGGCATCGATGCGCGCGCGCGCGCTGACATGTGCGCCGCACTCGATTACATGGGACTTGAACCGGGGCGCCCCTTGGCTGGCCGCAAGGTCGACCGCGTTTTCATTGGATCCTGCGCAAATTCACGCCTTTCGGATTTGCGTGAGGCGGCGGCGATTGTGCGCGGGCGCCGCAAGGCGACCAATGTTGCTGCCTGGGTCGTGCCCGGTTCGGTCGCGGTCAAATCTGCCGCTGAAGCCGAAGGGCTTGACCGCGTCTTCCGCGAAGCCGGCTTTGAATGGCGCGAGCCGGGGTGCAGCATGTGTGTGGCCGCCAACGGCGAGCTTGTGGCGCCGGGTGAGCGCTGTGTTTCGACCTCGAACCGCAACTTCGTGGGGCGTCAGGGGCCGGGGGCACGCACCCATCTTGCCAGCCCCGCGATGGCGGCGGCGGCGGCCATCGCGGGCGCCATTGCCGATGTAAGGACGATCTAGCCATGCCACCCTTTACCATTGTGGCCGGGCAGGCCGCGCCTTTGTTGCAGGCGAACATGGATACCGATGTGATCATCCGCATCGAGCGCCTCACTGCGCCCGATCAGACCAGGCTGGGTGATTATGCCTTTGAAATGCTGCGTTTCCTGCCCGATGGCAGCGAGAATGGGACGTTTGTGCTCAACCAACCGCGTTTTCGTGAGGCGCCAATCCTGCTGGCTGGCGCCAATTTCGGTTGCGGTTCCTCGCGCGAAGGGGCGGTGACGGCGCTGGCTGGACGTGGCATCAAGGTCGTCATCGCGCCCAGCTTCGGCGATATCTTCCATGCCAATTGCTTCCAGAACGGCCTGTTGCCGATACGACTCGATACCGCGACCATCGCCGCCCTTGCCGCCGAGGTCGAGGTCTGTGATATGCCTATGACCGTTGACCTGTCTGAGCAGACCATCACCACGCCTTGCGGCCGCACGATCGCTTTCGATATTGAACGACGACGGCGCGAGGCTCTGCTGCTGGGCCTCGATGATATCGGTCAGACGCTGCGCCTCCGTGAGGCGATTGGCGCTTGGCAGGCGGCAGACCGGATCAAGCGCCCCTGGATCTGGAAGGGCGCACTTGGGCCATCGGATTAGGATCGCCCCAGAGCGATTCACGCTCCTGTTCTTACAGGGATCGATCTTTGCGTCAGTACCCTCAGGGCGCGTTTCGCCGCCTGGTTGGCTCACAGCGGGAACCGGCGGATACGCGCGCCATACCTGTTCCGACGTGCCCCAGTAAGGCGTGGGGCGTGCAAATCCTCACCCTAACGGCAGGAGCGAGCGGGGAAGAATGATGACGCCCTACCACTTCATCAAAACTGGCCATGTGGACGATGTGGCGACCATCACGCTCAACCGTCCCGAGAAGCTCAATGCGCTGACACCTGCTCTGCTTCGTGAGTTGGGCGCCGCACTGGATTCGGCCGAGGTTCGGTGTGCGCGGGCGCTGCTGTTGACGGGCGATGGGCGATTTTTCTGCGCGGGCGCCGATATCCAGCCTGATGGGGCTGGTTATGACGGCCTGCCCGAGGATCTGGGAGCCCTGCTTGATGCGGCCTATCATCCCGTCATGCGCAAGCTGGCCGGTTTGGATATTCCTGTGGTGTGTGCGCTCAATGGTCCGTGTGCCGGGGCAGGGCTCAGCCTTGCGCTCGCTTCAGACATCGTGGTGATGGGCGATAGCGGCTATCTGCTGCTGGCCTTTGTCAATATCGGTCTGGTCCCCGACGCAGGGGCGACTTGGCTGGTCGCCCGGAGCGCTGGCAGGGCAAGGGCGCTCGAGATGGCGCTGCTCGGGGAGCGGATGGGGGCGGCCGAGGCCTTGGACGCGGGATTGGTAACGCGGGTGGTGCCCGATGGCGAGGTGCTGCCAGAGGCGCAGGGCGTTGCCGCAAGACTGGCCGCCGGGCCGACCCGCGCGATCGGGATGATCCGCAAACAGGTAGCAGTCGCGCTGGAACAAGGCTTTGATGCCATGCTG
Source organism: Novosphingobium sp. SG707 (assembly GCF_012275515.1). Taxonomy (GTDB): domain Bacteria; phylum Pseudomonadota; class Alphaproteobacteria; order Sphingomonadales; family Sphingomonadaceae; genus Novosphingobium. The sequence goes on along the minus strand of NZ_JAAZQL010000004.1, from coordinate 543,278 downwards.
GATGTGGAGCGGACCAACCAGTCGCTGGCCGGTCGAACCCAAGACTTTGGGGAGGCGATCCGCGCTTTTGCCGAAAAACGCAAACCAGACTTTAAAGGGCGCTGAGGTCAGTCACTGACGCTGTCTTTGCGGGTCTGGCCGACGGACGGGGCGTTGGGTGCTTGTGCCTTATGACTTGGCAAGCGCGGGGGCGACAGGGTACGAAACAAACCGCCCGGGCCAGTCACGCCCCCGCAATCCTATGCGTGCGCCGTGAAGGGGCGATTGCGCTGCGCAGCGGCGATCTCGGCCTTCAGGAAGATTTCAAACTGATGTGCTGCGGGCGAAACGCCGCGATCACTCGAATGGCAGATCCCGATTCGCCGGATTGGCGGGTCCTCGATCTGGACGATGGACAGCCCGTCGAGATTGAGATCGGCCAGTATAATACCCGGTATAAAGGATAGGCCAAAGCCGGCGCGCACCATACTGAGTGCGGTGAACACGCTGGCCGCCTGATATTCGGCCCCAAGATTGATATTATGAGAGCCGATTTTGTCTGATATGTATTCATAGGTTGAAGACATTCGAACCGCGAGAACCAGGTTCTCATTGTCGAGATCAGACCATTTGAGACGCTTGGCCCCCGCCATCCTATGCCCGCCGGGCAACACCACAACCAGTTCATCCTCCACCAGAGAACGGAAGGAAATGGGCAGCACCTTGTCCACCTGCGCGGCAACCGCGAGGTCTAGATCTCCCTTGGCGACCTTATCCATCAGATCATCATTCAGCCCCTCGGTCAGGGTGACTCTGATCCCGGGATGTTCTGCGCGTAATCGCCCGAGGGCTCGCGTCACGATTCCCGACGCAATCGAGGCAACCGTGCCCAGCACGATATGACCATGTTCCGCACGCGCGATGGCGCGCGCTTCCTCGCAGGCTTCGTCGATCGCGCTCATGCATTTGCTCAGCTTGCGATACATCACTTCGCCTGCGTTGGTGAGCGCGATGCTGCGGGTCGTGCGATCGAACAGCCGGATCTCGAGGCGGGTCTCCAACTCCCGGATCAGTTGGGAAAAGGCGGATTGCGAGATGCGCATGGCCTCGGCCGCGCGCGTGAAGGAGCGCAGATCGCTGGCGAGCAGGAAGCCTTCAATCTGTCGAAGAGAGAAAATCTGTCGCACATTGGTCTCCCTGACGCTCGGTCCCGGCGCACAAGCCAGGCGCGTCGCCTTCAATCAACAGCATGTCCGACGGGCCTTCAAGGCCGGCTCGGTGTGGCGCAAGATTGAGGGGGTGAATTCAGTCCGCTGATATGCGTGGCCAAAGCCCATCCATGCGACCCATTTATACGCCCCATCTATGCGGAATATAAAACATTTCCGCAACCGGAAACCGGGATTGTGAAGGCGCTCTAATGGATTGCGCGGAACGGGCCGCATTGTTCCCGTCGCGCCCTCCCCATAGGAGAAGGTAACGATTGAAATGGAGAGGGAAAAGCCGTGGCTTCCGTCGGAACCGAAATCTTGTCGACCAAAGATGTTGTCATCAAGCCTCTGCCGTTCGCGCTCGGCGCCACCATCGAATGTGGTGACGTGTCCAGGCTGGATGCGGCGGCGCAAGCGCTGATACGCCAGGCCTATCTCGACCATCTGGTGCTGGTCTTTCCTGGCCAGCATCTTTCTGACGACGAGCAAATCGCGTTCACATCCCTGTTCGGGCCGGTGACCGATTCCTATACCGGCCTGGCGGATGGCAAGCGCCGGATGGTGGCGATGGTCTCCAATCAACCCGGTGGCGGGCTGGGCTTCGGGGAGTTGCGGTGGCATTCGGATCACAGTTTCGAGGCCCGACCGTTCAGTGCGTCGATCTTGCAGGCGATCGCCATTCCGCCGTCTGGCGGTGATACCCATTACAGCAATATGTATCTGGCGCTAGACACGTTGCCGGATGGCCTAAAGGCCAAAATCCGGGGCCTGACCATCAAGAACGCGATCAGCACCAACAGTGCCGGGGAGCAGATCGGCGAGGCAATCACGGATGTGCGCCTGCACAAGGGGCCGAGCCATCCGATCATCAGAACCCACCCTGAAACGGGGCGCAATGCCCTTTACCTTGGCCGGCGCCCTGACGCCTACATCAACGGCCTGTCGCTCGAGGAGTCCGAGGATTTGCTGAACGCCTTGTGGGCGCATGCCAGCAACGGCGATTTCGCCTATCCGCATCGCTGGCAGGTGGGGGATGTGGTGGTGTGGGATAACCGCGCCACGATGCACCGCCGCGACGCTTTTGACGAAACCCAAACCCGCATTCTGCATCGCACGCAATGCTCTGGGGACGAGCCGACCCATGACGCGGCGGCGGATGCGCGCGGTTCGCACGCACGTGGCCATCTGTCGCGATGAGACAGGGTGGTGATGGTAAAGGTCGGCGAGGGGCATGAGTGTGAAAAATGCTGGAACCGCACTGAAGGCTTTGTTCAACAGGCCTGACACGTGCATGACTTTCGTGTTTCCGATGAACGCGCTGCACGCCCGCATCCTGGAGGATTTGGGTTACGAGGTGGCGATTCTGGGCGCTGCTGCGGTGATCGCGCCGATCGCGGGCCGCTTTGACAATGGCACGCTGACCATGACGGAATCGGTCCAGATTTCGAAATGGTTTGCCGATTCCGTCTCGATCCCGGTCATTACCGATGCGGACTCCTGTTTTGGCGGTATTTTCCAGGTCGAGCGAGCGGTGCAGGAGTATATCCAGGCGGGCGTCGGCGGCATGCTGATCGAGGACCAGCCCTTCCTGACCAAGCGGATGGGCGCCATGCCCGGCAAGGAGGTTCTGCCGCTTGACGAGGCTGTTGCCAAATTCCGCGTAGCCTCGGCAGTGCGTAAAGAACTTTGTCCGGATTTTCAGATCATTGCCCGGTGCGATGCGCTGACTGCGGTCAATGCGAAAGGCCTGCCCGATGTGATCGAGCGGATGTTAGCCTACAAGGAGGCTGGGGCTGACGTTCTGCACTTCGAGGGCCCCCGCACTCTTGAAGAGGTGCACGCGGTTCGCGAGGCGGTGCCCGGCCCGCTCTATTGCACCGCGTACAACTTACCGCAGGAAATCACGGCGGAGCAGGGGCGCGAACTTGGCCTGTCAGCGGTTGTCTACCTGCAGACCTTGCGATCACAGATCCGCTTCATGTGGCACCTTTACCAGGAAATTCGCACGGAGGGTTATGGGGCGATTGATAAATTCAACGCGACTTGCCCGGTCGAGGAAAAATTACTTTCAAGAATTCGCAACAAATTCCTTCTGGGTGATCTTGAGGATTTTGAAAGAAGATATCTGGGTGATGCGGCGATCGTACGGTATGCAGCCGACATCGGGAGTTCTATTTCAAATAATTTCTGAAATATCAGGCGTAATATCAATTAATAATCATAGATAAGTGAGGCTTTAATGGCGATCCAGGCAGTCAAGACTTTGAAGGTCCACCAAGCGATTGCAAAAGCACTGGTCGATAACGGCGCGCAGACAATGTTTGGCCTGATCGGCGAAGCCAATCTGTATATGGCGAATAGTTTCGTCGAGGATTTCGGGGGCTCCTATATTGCGGCGGCGCATGAAAGTGGCGCGGCGACGATGGCGCTGGGTTATTCGCTGATGTCCGGCAAGGTTGGCATTGCCACAGTGACAGTGGGGCCAGCCTTGATCAACACGCTCACCGCGCTGGTGGAGGGCGTCAAGGGATCGGTGCCGATGCTGTTGCTGTGCGGCGACACGCCTCAGGATGATCGCGACAGTATCCAGAAGGTGTCGCAGCGCGAATTCATCATGGCGACGGGGGCCGGCTTTGAACAGCTGCGCAGTCCGAAAACCGTCGCTCAGGATGTGGCGACTGCCTTGCGTCGTGCGATGACCGAGCGTCGCCCCATCGTGCTCAACATGCCCGTCGAGATGCAGTGGAGCGAGGTTGAATATCAGCCTGTTCATTATCACGTTCCGGACAATCGGCCGGTCGTGTCCGCGGGCGACGAACTGGACAAGGCGATCGGCATCATCGCGGCTGCCAAGCGTCCGATCGTGCTGGCCGGGCGGGGCGCAATCTCGCCGGAGGCCAAGGCCGCGCTGCTCAAGCTGGCGGCCCGTATCGAGGCACCCTTGGCCACCACCCTCAAGGCGCGCGGCCTTTTCGATGGTGAGGATTACAATCTCGGCATTTTCGGCACGCTGAGTTCCACCGCCGCCGTCGATGTCATCATGCAGAGCGATTGTGTCATTGCGTTCGGCGCCAGTCTGAACATCCTGACGACCTCGCACGGCACCTTCCTCAAGGGCAAGCGCGTCGTCGAGGTGAATCTGGATTCTGGCGACGTCGGCAAAAATGTGAGCTCGGATGCCGCTCTCGCTGGCGATCCCGCCGGCACGGCCGAGATCTTCCTGCACTGGCTGGACGAGGCTGAAATTCCCGCTTCCGGTTTCCGCAACGAGATCGACAGGGTGATACCGCTGGATTCACAACTCAGCGCGCCCGTAGCTGATGCCCATGCCGGTACGGTGGATTTCCTGCAGGCGCTTGCGGTGCTCGATCGGCTTTTACCTGCGGACCGCGTGCTGGTTACGGACGGTGGTCGGTTCGGTCGCGAAACCTGGAAGCGGATCAAGGCGCCAGGGCCGTCGTCCTTCGTGACGACCACCAATTTCGGATCAATCGGCCTTGGTCTGTCGCATGCGGTTGGCGCCTCTTTTGCGGCGGCAGGACGGCCAATCGTTCTTTTCACCGGCGATGGCGGCTTCATGCACGGCGGTCTGGCCGAATTCAACACGGCGGTGCGTTATGGCATCAAGCTGATCGTGATCCTGTGCAACGATGGCGCCTATGGGGCGGAGCACGTTCATTTCATGAAGCGGGAGATCGACCCGCGGCTTTGCCTTTTCAAATGGCCGGATTTTGCGCCGCTGGCCGTGGCGCTGGGTGGCACGGGGTTCACCGTGCGGTCGCAGGCAGAGCTTGAAGTCGTGCTGGAGTCGCTTGCGGATCAGCAATATCCTGTTCTTATCGATATGAAGCTCGATCCGGACCGGATGCCTGCATACTGACACCGGACAATCTGCATCACGCAGGCCCGAAAGCCACGACCGCATGACGCGCACCGAGTACACTGGTTGACGGCATTGACGCCCCCTCCAGTCCTCGCAGGCAAGAGGACACCATGAGCAGGGACATTTTGCAGGCTGAAAGTCCGACACGGATCAGCCTCGACGACAAATGGACGATCGAGCAGGGGCGCGTGCTCATTAACGGAACACAGGCGCTGGCCCGCGTTTTGCTGGTACAGAAAAGCCTGGACGTTGCGGCTGGCCTGAACACCGCCGGATATATCTCGGGCTATCGTGGCTCCCCGCTCGGCGGGGTGGACACCACCTTATGGTCGATTGCCAACCGTCTGACAGCGGCCGATATTCGATTTGTTCCCGGGGTGAATGAGGATGTCGCTGCAACCGCAGTCCTGGGCACCCAACAGCTCGATAGCGTGCCCGATCCACTGTATGATGGTGTTTTCGCGGCATGGTACGGCAAGGGGCCGGGGGTTGACCGCTCAGGCGATGCCCTAAAGCACGGAAACCTGGCGGGCGCGCACCCGGCAGGCGGCGTTGTGGTGCTGTATGGCGACGATCACGGCGGCAAGTCGTCAACCACCGCGCACCAGAGCGAGCAGGCCGTGGCGGCGGCGCTGATCCCGTCGCTCTATCCGGCGGATGTGGGCGAAATTCTCGACTATGGCCTGCTCGGTTTCGCGTTATCACGCTACAGCGGAAGCTGGGTAGGCCTGAAACTCGTCAATGAGGTGGTCGAGCAGACCGCGACAGTCGATATCAATCTTGCCGGGCACAATCGCGTGCTGCCCACGCCGGTCGGGTTGCCGCCGGAAGGCGTGCACATCCGCACCCGTGCGTTCAACCCGATGCGTGCGGATCAGATCGTCAGCGAGTATCGTTTGCCCCTGGTGCAGCGGTTTATCCGCGCCAACCGGATTGATCGCACCGTGTTTCGCGGCCCGCGACCAAGGCTTGGCCTTGTCACAGCGGGCAAGAGTTATGGTGATACGCGCCGGGCGCTCGAACTGCTTGGCCTTGATGACGAGCGCGCGGCGGCGCTCGGTGTGTCGCTTTACAAACTGGGTTGTATCTGGCCGCTTGAGCCCGAAGGGCTTACCGAGTTTGCTGTCGGCCACGAAACGCTGTTGGTGATTGAGGAGAAGAAGAGCTTCGTCGAGCTTCAGGCGGCGTCGGTTCTCGTCAACCTTCCTGATCGCCCGCGCCTGATCGGCAAGCGTGATGAAAACGGGCATCCTCTGCTGCCATCAGCCTCACAACTCGAACCGGTCACAATCGCGCGCGCCATCCTTGGTCGCCTCACACACCTCCGCATCGCTGATGCGGTTCCGGAGCAGGCCCAAGCCCGCTTTTCCGCCATGCTTGATGCGGCGGGCGGCGATCAGTTCGGATTGCCAAGACGCACCCCGTATTTTTGCTCAGGATGTCCGCATAGCCGGTCCACACGCATTCCTGATGGCAGCCTCAGCATGACAGGTATCGGCTGTCATACGATGGCTTTGCTCGCAAGGCCGCAAGAGGCGCTGCCGCCCACCCAGATGGGAGGCGAAGGGGGCAACTGGCTCGGCCTCGCGCCCTTCACCGGTACCAGGCATATGTTCCAGAACATGGGCGACGGCACCTATTATCATTCCGGGCTGCTGGCCATTCGGGCAGCGGTCGCGTCCGGCGTGGCGATCACCTACAAGATCCTCTACAACGATGCCGTCGCGATGACGGGCGGACAGCCGATCGATGGTCCGATTTCGGTTGCGGAGATCGCGCAGCAGGTTCGCCACGAAGGTGTGCGCACGATTGTGGTGGTCAGCGATAACCCTGATGTGCACCGGGGCAATCCGGATTTCCCGGCGGACATCAGGATCGAGCATCGCGACGATCTCGATGTCGTCCAGCGCAAGTTGCAAGCGACGCCGGGATGCACCGTGTTGATTTATGAGCAGACCTGCGCGGCTGAGAAACGGCGCCGGCGCAAACGCGGCACGTTCCCTAATCCGCCCAAGCGCCTCTTCATTTCCAAGGCCGTGTGCGAGGGCTGCGGGGATTGCTCGGTTCAGTCGACTTGCGTCAGCCTGACGCCCGTTGAAACCGATTTTGGCACCAAGCGCGCGATTGATCAGGCGAGTTGCAACAAGGATTACAGCTGCCTGAACGGCTTTTGTCCCAGCTTCGTCACGGTGCATGGCGCAGAGCCGCGCAAGCCCCAAACCCTTGGTATCGACCCGGCGCGGCTTGGCACCATCGACTGTCCGGCGCGCGCACCTATCGGCGCGGCCAGCTTCAATATGCTGATTACTGGCATCGGTGGCACCGGCGTGACCACGGTCGCGGCGGTTTTGGGCATGGCGGCGCACATAGACGGGCTTGCGGCGTCATTGTTCGACATGACTGGCCTTGCACAGAAAAACGGAGCGGTTTTCAGTCATATCCGTATCGCGAAAACTCCACAGGCGCTGAACGCGCAGCGGCTCGGCCGTTCGGAGGCCGATGTCTTGTTGGCGTTCGATCTGGTCGCAGCGCTGAGTGATGAAGCAAGCCTCACCCTTGCGGCCGGGCGGACCCAGGTCGTGGTCAACACCGATGTGTCGACGACCGTGGCGTTTCAATTCAACCGCGATGCGACGATCGACACACCCATGTTGCTGGCCCGCCTGGCGAAACATGTGAAAGCCGACGCTGTGTCGACTGTCGATGCCACGTCCATCGCGACCAGCCTGCTTGGCGACAGCATAGGGGCGAATTTCTTTATGGTCGGCGTCACGGCTCAAAACGGCCTGCTGCCGTTCACCACCGATGCGGTCGAGCAGGCTATTACCCTGAATGGCACAGCGGTGGCATTCAACCTTTCCGCCTTTCGATTGGGACGTTTATTTGCGTCCGATCCTGAAAGGGTCAAGGCCATGCTGCCGCAAGCAGAGGCGGACGATCAAAACGTCGAGGCGCTGATCGCCCGGCGGGCCGGTCATCTCGTGGCCTATCAGAACCGCGCCTATGCGGAACGTTACAAGGCGCTCGTAGCGCAGGTGGAGGCGGTCGAGGCCGTCATCGCGCCGGACAGTGTCGCGATGACAAGGGCTGTTGCGCAAGTTTATGCTAAATTCCTTGCCTACAAGGACGAATATGAGGTCGCTCGGTTGCTGACGAGCCCGGCTCTCGTGGCGGAGTTAAAACAAACTTTTGCCGATGGCGCGACCTTCAGCTTCAATTTGGCGCCGCCCATCCTCGCAGGGCGCCGGATCAACGGACGGCCCAGGAAATATGCCTTCAAGGCCGCTGCGATGACGCCGTTTCTGACGCTTCTGGCGCGTTGCAAGAGGCTGCGCGGAACGGCGTTCGACCCGTTTGGCTACTTCGATGAGCGGCGGCGCGAACGTGCCCTGATCGTTGAGTATGAAGCGTTGGTCGACTGGGTCCTCTCCCGGACTACCGTTGTCAATTACCAGCGCGCGGTCCAGGTTCTGGCGCTTGGTGACATGGTACGAGGCTTTGGCCCGGTCAAGGACGCGGCGATGGCCGCCTATGCCTCCGCGCTGGAAGCGGCGCGCATCGCGTTTCTTGAAGAGGGATATGTAGAGGCAGCGGAATAGGTATTATTCCGCTGCCATCACACCACCTTGATTGCGCCATTATCGCGCGACTGAGCAATAGTCCGAAAATTGTTTCCGCAATTCAGTTTTCAGGATTTTTCCGGTCGCTGTGTGGGGAATGTCGCTCACGAATGCGATGTCGTCGGGCATCCACCATTTGGCGATCTGTCCAGCCAGATGCTCGCGAACCTCGGCTGCCGCGACGGTGCTGTCGGGTTTGCGTACCAGAACAAGCAGCGGGCGCTCTCCCCAGCGTGGATGCGGGATCCCGATCACGGCGGCTTCGGCGATTCCGGGGCAGGCGACCGCCGCGTTTTCTAACTCGACCGAACTGATCCATTCACCGCCAGACTTGATGACATCCTTGGAACGGTCGGTGATCTGCATGCAGCTTTCGCTGTCGAGGGTCGCGATATCCCCTGTGTCGAACCAGCCTCCTTCGTCAAGGATCGTGCCTTCGCCGCCACCAAAATATTGCGCGACCACCCAGGGGCCGCGAACCTTCAGGATGCCCGCGCTGTGTCCGTCACGGGGAAGTTCGCGCCCGTTCTCGTCAACCACCTTCATCTCGATGCCAAACAGCGGGCGCCCCTGCCTAGATTTGACATCGAGTTGCTGCTGGCGGGGGAGCTTCGCTGCCTCTGCGGAGAGCGTGGCGGTGGCCCCCAGTGGCGACAGTTCCGTAAGGCCCCAAGCATGCATGACTTCGACACCGAAATCGTCTTCAAACGCCTTGATCATCGACTGGGGCGCCGCTGCCCCTCCGATGATAACCCGTTGCAAGGCTCCAAGGTCGGTTCGGGTTTCGGTCAGGTGCTGCAACATCGCCAGCCAAACCGTGGGTACAGCGGCGGTGATGCTCACCTGCTCCTCCACGATCAGGCGTTGGAGCGTGACCGCGTCATGATGGGGACCTCCAAGCACGAGTTTCGCACCAGCCAGCGCGGCTGCATAAGGAATGGCCCATGCGTTGGCATGGAACATCGGAACAATCGGCATCACGACGCTGCGCGCGGACAAGCCGAAAACCGCAGCCTGCGTCGCCGCGAAGCTGTGCAGAACGTTGGAGCGGTGGCTGTAAAGTACCCCTTTGGGGTTCCCGGTGGTGCCGGATGTGTAGCACAGCCCGGCCGGCTCGGTTTCCTCAAGCTCGACCCACGGGAACGTGTCGTCCTGTTCTGCGAGCAGATCTTCATAGCATTCAAATTCGGCAGGGGCCGTTATCATATGCGCCCGGTCGGTCATGACGATGAACCGCTCGACGCCGGTCAATCGCGGTGCGATCCGGGTGACCAGATCCATGAATGTCAGGTCAAAAAACAGGATCCGATCCTGCGCGTGATTGATGATGTAGACGATCTGGTCTTCGAACAGGCGCGGGTTGATCGTGTGGGCAACCGCCCCGGCGCCGGAAATCCCGTACCAGCATTCAACATGGCGATAGGTGTTCCATGCCAGGGTGCCCACGCGATCACCGCGCTGAATGCCGAAGCGGTCCAGCGCTTGGGCGACCTTTTTCGCGCGCATGCGCACCTCGCTCCAGTTCGTCCGGTGCAGGTTCCCTTCGACGGATTGCGTCACGATCTCCTGCCGCGGCGCTGTCGCGGCGGCATGGTCGATCAGTTTCCAGACCAGCAGGGGCCAATTCTGCATTGAACCTGTCATCGCCAAGCTATCCATCCCGTTTTCCCAAGGTTGTGGTCGTCAAATCCGTATGAGGTCCAACGTCAGGCGACAATTGTGCCCGTTCTTCGAAGCTGATGAGGCCTGCTTCACAATCCGATCACAGGATGGTCATGGGCGGGAGTGGAGGCGCCGGCATTACGCGGGCATGCCGCGTCAGGCGGTCATGCCGCCATCGACCGGGATCGCGATTCCGTTGACAAAGGCGGAGCGATCGGATGCGAGGAAGAGTGCGACGCTTGCAACCTCGTCTGGCTGCGCGAGGCGGCCCAGCGGAATGCTGCGCGCCCGCGCCGTCAGGGTTGCCTCGATCATGGCCTCGTCCAACCCCGACGAAATTGCAAAATCACGTGAGAAAGGCGTGTCGACAGGGCCGGGACACAGCGCGTTGGCGCGGATGCCTTCGGGCCCCAACCGACGCGCCACCGAGCGCATGAGCATCAGCGTGCCAGCTTTGCAGGTTCCGTAAAGGGGGCTTCGCTCTGATGCGCGGATGGCCGCGGTGGACGACGTGTAGATGATCGAGCCTGCACCTGCACTGGCGCGCAACAGCGGGGCGGCAAAATTGGTTGCGAAGAACTGGCTTTTCAGATTGACGGCAATGACCTGATCAAACTGGTCTTCGCTGATGTCCAGGCCGATGGGCCCTTGCATACCGGCGTGATTGAGCAGGATATGCAATTTTCCGTATGCGCCGTCGACCCAGTCAAACAACGCGCGCAAGGCGCCAATATCGGAGACATCAACCGCGCGCGCATGCGCTGTGGCGCCAGAGGCTGTGATGGCGGCGGCCGCCTCATGCGCGGCGTCGCCATCACGGTCGACGATGATAACCGCTGCGCCAGCGGCAGCAAAGGTTTTCGCCGATGCCAAGCCGATGCCGGATGCCCCGCCCGTGACCAGCGCGATCCTGTTTTCGAGTTCCAAAGTCTCGTCCTTCCTGTTCCGGGCGCGCGGCATCATGTTGGCAGCGGCATCCTCGCCGATAGGCCTGCGCGTCAGTCGAGGCGCGGCAGATCCACGACGAAAAACTCGACGCTATTTTGCCCGCTGATGGCGATCTCTTCCCCACGCGGGCTGTAAAGGCAGGTGAGCGCGGGATAGATTGTGCCCTGCACGCTCATCCCGGCGGAGACCGACCAAACGACCTGCGCTCGGTCGGCATTCAGTTGATACGTACCGCCATCGGAAATGCGAACCACGGACAGGCGTACGTCGCCATTCGGCCCTGGTTGATCGAAGAACCTGCCCAGATGCTTGATTTCGACACCCGATCCCGCGCCATAATAGTCAAATGCGCGTGGATGCATCAGGATGGGCGCTTCATAACCCTCGGGCGGAATGGTCTGCGTCTTGCCAGTGCGTTCCTCCAGCAATGCTTGCACGGCATCGCGAACACGCTCTTCCCCGGTTTCAGGATCGGCATCGACGTAAAGGCCATCGCGAAAGGTGCCGCGCGTCGCCAGATCCCTCATCGCTGACTGGTACTTTTGGTACCAGTCCTTGCCGCCGGCGGGATACTCATCGCCAAAGCCGAATTGCAGCAGGAGTTGCGCCCCTTTGTCTTTCACTTGCGGCCCGTAATAGGCGCCGCGCGGGAAATAAGCGATGTCGCCCTGTTCAATGTCCTGCCCCGGTGCGAAATTGACCGCTCCTGTTTCGGTCCATCGGATTTGTTGAAACGTGTGGTGGTGCCTTGGCGATTCAAAAGCCCGGCCTCCGATGCCATCCTCGTTCCGTACGAAACGGAACCTGAGGCCGTCGGCAGCCTCGTCGCCAAGCAGGCTTTTGCGGCCATATTCCGATCCAGGCCGGGCCGTTGGACCGTTTCCGGGAACATGTTCGGGCACATCTGCGACAACGACGATTTCCATTCTGACACCTCCTGCCAAAGGGCCGCTTCTGCGGCCCGTATTGATCGTGGTCGGCTGCGATGCCGACTTGCCTAGATGGCGCTAATACCTATGTTACATAGGAATATTGTGACGTCAATTGCAAGCACCGATTCCCGACGCGAACGCCTCTTTCACGACCCTGATCACGATGTTGTTGTGGAGAGGCCGGTGCATCATGGCCAAACAGCCTCTCGGTCCTTTGAAGGGCTGGGTGGGGCCTGCGGCGAGGCCAAGCCTCTGCCCATCGCCATGGTTTCAAGGACGGGACCTGGCTTTTCCCTTTGCCTCCCGACGTCAGCAAGCTTCCAGTCGCGTGTTGACTGGCCAAAGAACCTGTCCATAAGAGACAGAATGCTTGATGAGGACGTCGCCCGACTGCGCAAACAGGTGAAAGCGTTTCATCGACGCCTGCAGCGTGATCTGCCGATCTCCAACGGCCTCTCCCTCACGACGCTGCATATCCTCGCCACACTGGATCGGGCGGCAACGGCCATGCGGCCCGGCGAGATCGCGACGGAGCTGCAAATGACCGATTCGAATGTGGCGGCCGCCTTGCGGTCCCTTGAGAGTCAAAATCTGGTTTTGCGGCGAAGTGATCCGGCCGACGGGCGCAAGGCGTTTATCGACATCACCGATCTGGGGCGCAGCGTTGCGGATCAGACCCGGCGTTCCTATTATGCCAAGCTTTCCCGCGCCATCGAATCCTCGCTGACCGAACAGGAGCAAAGCCTGCTGCTGCAGGCAGGGATGCTGATGCAGCGGCTGGCGGATCAAGGCTCGCAACATCAGGCCGATACTCCTGCCGCGCGCAGCCATAGAAGGCGTGGTGTGGCCAAAGCGGCCCACGCCACGCCTTCGGACCTGTGAGGGCAGTGGTTTAGCGGCCAGAAGCGTCAGGCTGCCTCGCTCAAGCGGGGGAATTCAACGACGAACATCTCGACGCCATCTTTGCCGGTCATCGTCGCGGCCTCCCCGATCGGGCTGTAGATGCAGGTCAGCGCGGGGTAGACGCGATCATCGACCATCAGCCCTTCAGAGATCGTCCAAAGCAATTCTGCACGTTCGCTGCCAAGGGTATAGGCACCGCCGTTGTCCAGACGGACCATCGACAGTCTGAGATCCGCGTTGGGGCCTGCATGATCATAGAAGGCGCCGAGATGCTTGACGCTGACGCCTGCTGCCGCTTCGTGATAGGAATAGGCGCGCGGATGCATGAGGACAGGCGCCGCATAGCGCTCGTCCGGGATGACATAGGGCGCGCCTGTGACTTCTTCGACGACGGCTTCGGCAGGATCACGCCGCCGCTCGAGCCCTGTATCGGGATCGGTGTCGATATAGCTGCCATCTTCGAATGTTCCGTGTGCCCGCAGGCGCTCGACACTGGCGCGGTACACTTCGCTCGCCTTGGTGCCGCCAAGCATTTCCGGGCCGAAGCCGAATTGCAGTGTAAGTCCGACACCATGATCGCGCTTTTGTGGCCCGTAATAGGTCCCGCGGGGGAAGTAGGCGATGTCACCCTCGTGAATGTCCTGGTCCGGAGCGAAGTTCATATATCCGCTCTCGGCCCATCGGATTTGTTGAAAGGCATGGTGATGGCGTGGCGTTTCAAAGGCATCGCTGCCGCCTTGATAGTGGCTGCGGACAAGGCGGAAGCTGAAGGCGCCGGGGCCATCCTCCATCATCAGCCATTGCCGGGGTGTTGAGCCCTTGCGGGTCACCTCTCCACGGACCTCTGCTTCAACCTCGGTGGCGACCTTGATGTGCATGTCTCACTCCCTTCAAGCGAAAGTTTCAGGCCAGGCATCCATGCGACGCGGGATCGCGCGGCCCGCTGTGCAATCACCTCTTTCCAATTGGCGATCTATTACCTATGTTACATAGGTAATGCTTCTCGTCAAGAAACCCTCGGCCCGAATGCGCCCGTTTGACGAGCCCGCCCCCGGGCGCGCGCATTGCCTGCCGTGGCGCACCGGGCATGATCCGGCCAGGGTGGCATGAACAACGCCTCCGCTTGTCAAATTTCCTGTCTCTCAAGGTGTGAACCCATCATGACCCCCAAAATCCTGTTGACCCGTCGCTGGCCCGAGGTCGTCGAACGCGCCCTTGCCGGTCGTTATGACGTCACTCTCTCGGTGGCGGATGCTCCATTGTCGTCGTTGGAATGGTCTGAGGCGATCACCACCTATGATGTTATCTGCCCCACCATCACCGACAAGATTGACCGATCCGTGTTGTCACAAGGGGGCATGCGGACCCGCGCCTTCTGCAATTTTGGCGCGGGGCTTGATCACATTGATCTCGGCGCTTGCACCGAAGCCGGGGTGATTGTTACGAACACGCCTGACGTGCTCACCGATGACACCGCAGATATGGCAATCCTGCTGGCAGCGATGTGCGCCCGGCGCGCGGGCGAGGGGGAACGTTTGATACGCGGCGGTGGCTGGCAGGGTTGGCACCCGACTCACATGATGGGGCAATCGCTCTCTGGCAAAACCATGGGTATTGTGGGCGCCGGGCGCATTGGCAGGGCAACCGCGCGCCGCGCGCGCCTCGGTTTCAGGATGGAGATCATTTATACAAGTCGAAGTGGGAGGCGCGATGCTGAGATGGACGCGCTTGGCGGGCGAGCCATGGGCCTCGAAGACCTTTTGCAATGTTCCGACATCGTCTCGCTGCACGCGCCGGGGGGGGAGGCAACCCGCGGCATGATCGACCGGTACAGGCTCGCCATGATGAAGCCATCCGCGATCCTCGTAAACACGGCGCGGGGTGATTTGGTGGATGAGCCCGCGCTGGCAGATGCCCTCGCCAAGGGGCGATTGGCTGCGGCCGGGCTGGACGTCTATCGCGACGAGCCGCGTGTATTCCCCGGTCTTTCAGAACTCGAAAACGTCGTCTTGCTGCCACATCTGGGCAGCGCTACAGTGGAGACGCGGATTGCCATGGGCATGCGCGCGCTGGCCAATGTGGATGCGATCATGACGGGGCAAGTGCCCCCGGATCAGGTGAGATGACCCCGTATAACCCGGAAGCAGGCGGCCTCGATCCGTCGGTGATCGCGAGTGATGCCCGTCTCGTGGCACGTATTGAAGGCTGCAGCGCTCGGGCTGACCGGCCGATTCTTGTCGGGCTTTGTGGTCCGCAGGGCAGTGGCAAGTCGACGACTGCCGCGAGGCTTGCGAGTCTGCTCGAACACCAGGGGCGCAAGGCCGTGGTGCGGTCGTTGGACGACTTCTACCTTACGCGTGCCGCGCGAAAGACACTGTCTGTTGATGTACATCCCTTGCTTGCGACACGCGGCGTTCCCGGCACGCATGATATCCCGCTGATGCAAGCGACCCTGCGCGCGTTGCTGGAAGGTGGTGGCCGGGCCGTCCCGCTTCCGGCATTCGACAAAGCGATCGACGATCGGCAGCCCGAGGCCGATTGGCAGGTTTGCGAGGGAGAGGTCGACGTCGTGCTGCTGGAAGGCTGGTGCGTTGGCGCGCGACCGCAGCCCGATCATGCCCTGGATATGCCGATCAACAGGCTGGAACAGGACGAGGACGCCGATGGCAGGTGGCGGCGTTATGTCAATGCCGCTTTGGGCGCGGACTATGCGGCGATTTTTGCCATGCTCGATCTGAAAATTCTGCTTCGTGCGCCCACATTCGCTTATGTTCATGCCTGGCGTCTTGAGCAGGAGGAGCGGCTTGACCGAAACGCACCGGGCGCTCTCCCCGCCATGGAAGCCGCGGAGATCGAGCGGTTCATAGCGCATTATGAGCGGCTTACCTGTTGGATTATCGAGGATCAGCCTGCCGACATTGTCGTCGATCTTGATCGCGGCCGCCGATCAGTCGCGGTGCGCGAACTGGGCAGTTCCGCAGGGGTGCCCTAGAGCGGCTCACGAACCGGCTGTGCCGGACGATCCGCTCTAGGATCGTGTACTGGCGATCAGGTGACCTGTGGCCCCACCTGAAAGGGACATGCCTATGCGGAAGCGGCCTGGCGTTGCGCGAGCGCCGCGAGGATGTCTGCTGACGTCGCAGTTTGCCCAATCCTGGGGAACACCCGCGACATACTGTAATCGTGGGCTGTCTGGTCGCGATCGGCGACGGCGTCTACCGCGATCGTGAGGTTGTAGCCGCGCTCATAGGCGGCTCTGGCCGTGGCCTCGACGCCGATGCTGGTGGCAATGCCGATGATCACCAC
This sequence comes from Novosphingobium sp. SG707, assembly GCF_012275515.1. GTDB lineage: Bacteria > Pseudomonadota > Alphaproteobacteria > Sphingomonadales > Sphingomonadaceae > Novosphingobium. The sequence continues at coordinate 526,834 of NZ_JAAZQL010000004.1, read as the reverse complement.
TTCGGTCACGCCCAGTTCCTGAAGCCTGTCATGCAGGCCGGTTTCATAGAACGCGCTCCAGCTATGCTTGGTGATACGAAGGTCGGCAGGCTGCGCTTCGAGTTCGGGCACAAGATCTGCCGCATTCTCCGGTGCTGCCGGTCTCGGGCGATTGCCGTCCACACGCCGGGTTGGGCCGCTCGGGTTGGGCTTCACATTCACCAGCACCACCGGCAGGCCGTGAGCCCGAAAAGCATGGCCAAGTTCTGCGGCACGGGCAAAGATTTCGGGGATTGGGGACGTTGCTGGCATAGCGCGGAACGCCTCCTGGAGATCAATCGTTAGAAGGGCGGCGCGCTGATCGAGTTCAAGCGAAGACATGCAATGATCCTTGGACGGTGGTGAGGGGGGCGCTCAGTTCGCGGCTGATCGCGCCGGGCGTTGCAGAAATGGAAGGAGGAAAACCGCGAGGCCCCCTGCGACCAGAGCGATTTCCATCAGGGCGAAACCTGCGGCGAAATTCCCTGTGAGCTGGACCAGACGCCCAATCGCGAAAGGCGCGAACACCCCTCCAAGTTGCCCTGCTGTAAAGACGATGCCGGCGTAACTCCCACTGCCGCCGCGGGGCGCCAGATCAAACAGCATCGAGCCGAACAGAGGTATGCCCCCGCTCAGGAAGAATGATGCGAAACAAAGCCCAAGCATTGTGCCGAACAGTGCGCCCGCCCCGAAGGCCAGAAACAGCGAGGCGCCAGTCAAAAGATAGGCGATGGCGAGAGTCTGAATACGAAACCGCTGTAGCCTTGCACCAAGCGCGCCAAAAGAAAGCAACCCGGCAAACGCCATCACATAAGGAATCGAGCCGATCAGACCGAGATGCTTGATATCGAGATGATGCGCGGTGGCCAGATAGGTTGGCATCCAGCCATTGTAGCCCCAATAGCCGATATTGAAGCAGAAATAGGCGAAGGAGGTGACCCACAGGCGGCCATTCAGCAAGACGGTCGATATGCTCGGCTTTGCCACCGCCTCGGCGGGGGACGTGTGTTCGGGGTGTTTTTCCACCGATCGGCGCGATGGCAGGACCAGAAAAATCAGGACCGCGGCGATGAACGGCGGAACGGCCAGTACATAGAAGGCCGCCTGCCAGCCGTAAGCGGCAATGACCAGACCGATGATCGGGCCGGCAATGGCAGGTCCCAAGGCCCCCGCCGTGCTGGACAGTGCCATGGCGCCGGTGCGCCGCTGGCTGTCGAATGTTTCGCCGATCACGCGAAAACAGGCCGGAACCGCAAGACCTTCTGCCAAACCAAGACACGCTCGAAAAGCGACAAAACCGGCAACCGTAGCGGCCAGAGCGGTCAGGCCTGTGAATAGCCCCCACAGGACCGGCAGCACGATCAGCATCGTCTTGATCCGCCAGCGGTCAGCCAACAAGCCCCCGGGAATCTGGCCGCACATGTATCCAATCGCAAAGCCCGACAGAATGGTCCCCAGCGACTGCGGGCCGAGCGCCAGCGCCTTGAGAATTGCCGGCCCTGAAAAAGCCATGATCACGCGATCAAAGTTAAGGGTGATCTGAAAAAACCAGATAACCGCGAGAATTTTATATCTGGAGGGCATGTGCTTCTCTCATGGAAAGACCTTGTGGCCGGCAGAAAGTTTGGATGATCGCGGCTTCCTTCGGCCACATGGGCATTAGAAATTCAGCCGGAACTGCGCGGCGAAATTGCGCGGCTCTTCCTTCGCCTTGGAGATCGTCCCTGCCGAACCAGAGGCAAGCAAGGCTGCTGTGGTGATATTCCTGTCCGTCAAATTCTTGCCGATCAGATCGACACCCCATCGCCCATTGCTGGACTGTGCAACGGTTATCTGTGCATCGAGTCGCAGATACGATGTCTGCAACTGGAGTGGATCGTTGAGCGTGGAGCCGCTCGGATAGAAACTTGATGAAAAAATGGCGGTGATTGCTGGCGTTACCTTCACCTCGCCCAGATCGAGGCCGTACGAGGCCGTGGCGCTGCCGGACCAAGTCGGCGCGAAAGGTGTGACCTGCCCGCTCAAGTCGCGCAGAGAGCCGGGATCGCCGTTGCCACCGTAGGCGCTGACGCAGGCAGGATTGCCGATGTTGGATGCAGTATGGCAAAAGGAGCCGAGGGAATCCAGCGCAACGCCGGTGTAAGTGCCATAGCGCGAATGGAGATACGTCAGGTTTCCGGAAAGCCGGAACGCGCGCGTCACGTTCCACGCCGCGTCGACCTCAACGCCTTTGCTTTTCAGCGATGCGGCATTCGTGATCAGGCTGCGCACGCCGCCCAGTTGCTGGATTGTCTGTGTGACCTGGAAGTCAGAAAAATTGTTGATGAATGCCGCGATGTTAAAGGTGACTTTCCCACCGAACAGGCGATTTTTGATGCCCAGTTCAAAGGCATCGACTTTTTCAGGCTTGAAGGCCGCATTGGCGGTAAAGCCGGTATTTTCCAGGCCGTTGAAACCGCCCGCTAGAAAGCCCTTGGAATAGGAGAAATAGGCCATGGAGGCTGGTGAGATCTTGTACTGGATTTTGGCCGAGGGAAGGAAGGCATCATAGGTGCCCGCGCTCGATTCTGTCCCAGCCGGCCCGATCCCCACTGCGCTTGCGGTGCCCTGCAATCCGGTCGACACAATCGCGCCATTATTTTGCGGGTTGAGCACCCCCGAATAGGGGGCAAAACCGGAATAGGGGCTCGTCGCCTGACCGAATTGCTGCACACTGTCGGTGGCCTTATGCGACCGCGTGTAGCGCAATCCGCCCGAAAGCGTCAGTTGATCGGTGATGTGCCAGCTCAACGACCCGAAAGCCGCAATGCTGTCCTGCTTCTGATCGAAGGAGATCGAGCGTGCGATCGGCAAAAGGCCCGCCAGCGGCGCTAGGGAAGGCTTGGCCAGGATGCCGGGACTCAACTGGGGGAAGTTGATCTGCTGATTGGAGTAAAGGCTGTCATTTTGGTAGTAGATACCGAAAAGATACTCCACCGGAACGTTCTGGGGCGAGGCCACGCGCAGTTCTTGGCTGTATTGTGTGTAATTTTCGTAAGCCAGTCCGTTGGACAGATAAGTCGGCGTGCGATCAACATCGAGTGCCGAAAAATAGTCATAATTGAGCCGGGCACTGATCGAGGTGATCGTCAGGTCTCCCAACGTGTAATCGACGTGCAGCGATTGGGAATTGGTTTTCAAGGCAATGGCTTGCCCTTCATTGACGTTGATGTCGTTCTTATCCAGTCCCACCGTGTTACCGAGCCCGGCGTTCAGGAGCGCCAGGCAGTTTCCGGCGGCTGTGAACGGTGCGGGCGGCGGACAACCGGTGGTCTGGATGGCTAGGCCATTGCTCTTGTTGTTGCTGTAATCGAGCTTGAGCTTGATCTTCAGGTTCGGCACCGGCGTGTACACGATGGTCGCGCGGCCACCGTAATTATCGCTGGCGGGCGTCTTGCGCCCGGTCTCGACATTGGGCGCGGTGATGTTGTGCAGCCAGCCGTCCGAGCCGTCATAATGCCCGGCCAAGCGGACGCTGAGCGTATCGCTGATCGGCGCGCTGACCGCGACCTCGGCGACGCGATTGCCATGTGTTCCGTAAAGGAAGCGCCCCGCACCACTGAAGGTGCTGGATGGATCACGTGTGCGCACGTTGAAGGCGCCAGCAATCGTGTTGTTTCCGAAGAATGTGCTCTGCGGTCCCTTCAGGACCTCGATTTGCTCAAGATCGAAAAAGGTGGCCGAGGAAATGCGCGCCCGACCATAATAGATACCGTCAATAAACGTCCCCACCGCCTGATCGAATGATACATTGTTGCCCGAGCCAACGCCCCGCATATAGAGGTCATTCGCCGACGCTGTATTGCCGACGTGGATAGACGGCATGGCTTCCGTCAACGTGTTGAGATTCGTGATGTTGCGCAGGGTGAGTTCCTTGGCGCCAACAACCACAGCCGATATGGGGACTTCCTGAAGGCGCTCCGTACGAAGCTGAGCGGTCACTATAATCTCTTCGGCGGCGGTGTCTGGCTGGCTCGACGAGGCCTGCGCCTTTCCCACACCGGTGGCTTTTGACTCTGAGCCGACGCCTTGCGCTGTGGCCATCGCAGGCAGCGAAAGAAAGGTGCCTGCTGCGACGCCGGCCAAAAGCGCGTTGTGTGTAACGCGGTTACGGGATTTCATTCCGGAAAGCCTCCCCTGTCATTTTTTTTGTTGGGGCAAGCTTATCGGTGAGCCGGCGTTCAAACTATGGCCTGTCTTCCTTATAATCCATTAGGCGGACCGCACGATCAAAGGCTCCGCCAGATGCCTTCTCGCTCCCTCCCGCAGGTCGCTTGAGGATAGCGGGATCGCCGTTCGCGCTGCCTGCGGATTTGGCGGACCGCGCCTTGTGACGAAACAGCGGGGCGGGACAGGCGTTCCTTCTCTGGCGGAGCTTGCAGCGGCCCGCCTCGGCAGAAAGATGGGAAGTTAAGCTTTACAGTTTGTCTTCCTATCTTTATCCTTCGCACATGGATTCTTCACACACAGATGCTGAACTCGCCCGCGCGACGCGTTTGGCGGGCGACATTCGCGGGCTGGCCGGAAAGCTGAAGCGCCGCCTGCGTGAACAGGCCGATGTGGGCGACCTCACTCCGTCACAAACGGCCGTGCTGCTTCGCCTCGAAAAGGACGGCCCTACTACGACCTCCAGCCTGGCCAGAGCCGAAGGGATGCGGCCGCAGTCCATGGGGGCGGTCATCGCCGCGTTGGAAAACGTTGGGCTGGTGCAAGGTGTTCAGGATCCGGGCGATGGCCGCCAGACAATCCTGTCGCTGACCGACACGTGCAGGAGATGGATCGAGGAAGGCCGCGCCGCCCGGCAGGATTGGCTGATGCGAACCATCCACGCCCGGCTCTCCGCGCCGGAACAGGAGCAGCTTCTGGCCGCGCTCGCCTTGCTCGAACGCCTGGTCGACGACTGATTTACCCCATCCAAGGCGATGTTTTCGAAAGGACTACCCATGGCACTGACCTCACTCGACACGAACACCGCCCTGATCATTATTGACCTGCAGAAGGGCATCGTCAAAATGCCCGCCACCCATCCTGTGGAAGGCGTGATCGCGCGCAGCCGCGCATTGGCCGACGCGTTCCGAGTACATAAACTGCCTGTGGTGCTGGTGAACGTTGTGGGTGGTGCGCCCGGGCGAACCGAACAGCCCCGGCGTGATATCAGTGGCTTGCCCGCGGATTTTGCCGAATTGGTGCCAGAACTTGGCCAGCAGGGTGACGACATTCTTGTCACCAAGCGGACCTGGGGCGCCTTTGCCAAGACCGATCTCGAAACACGACTGAAGGCGCTGGATGTGACGCAAGTCGTGATCGCTGGCATCGCGACGGCCACCGGCGTGGAGGCAACCGCACGTCAAGCCTATGAACTCGGCTTCAATGTCACCCTGGCCATTGATGCGATGACGGATTCGCGCCCGCAGGCGCATGACTACAGCGTCGGCACGGTGTTTCCTCGCCTGGGCGAAACCGGGCTTGTCGCCGATATTATCGCTTTGCTCGAAGGGCGCTCATGATGGTCTGGACACATCTGCTGTCGTATTTCCTTGGCGGCGCGTTTCTGGCGAATGCCATTCCACACTTTGTCAGTGGGGTGATGGGGAGGTCCTTTCAAAGCCCCTTTGCCACGCCGGGCGGGGAGGGGCTGTCCTCCTCAATCGTGAACGTCCTGTGGGGCTTTGCCAATCTCGTTCTCTTCTACCTGCTGGTTGTGCGTGTCGGCAGTTTTGATCTGCGGGATATAACGCAGGTTGCGGCACTTGGTCTCGGAATGCTCGGGCTTGGCTTGTTCGCGGCTCGTCACTTCGGACGCTTTCACGGTGGGATCATGCCGGAGCAGTCATGAGCGAGCCTGCCGGCGGCATTTTTCGCTCCTTGCGCAGCTTCAACTACCGGTTGTGGGTGGGTGGGGCGTTCGTTTCAAATCTGGGTACCTGGGTGCAGCGTACGGCTCAGGACTGGCTGGTTCTGACTGTCCTCACCCATCACAGCGCCGGGGCGGTGGGCATCGTCACGGCGCTGCAATTCGCGCCGCAATTGCTGCTGCTTCCGTGGACCGGCTCTGCCGCTGATCACCTCGATCAACGCAAATTACTGATCGTGACTCAGGCGGCGATGGGCCTGTTGGCTATCGCGCTCGGCCTGCTGACCGTCAGCGGCCTCGTGCAATTGTGGCATGTCTATGCATTTGCGCTGATTTTTGGCGCCGCCGCCGCGTTCGATGCCCCGGTGAGGCAGGTTTTCGTCGCGCAACTGGTGGGCGATGAGCATCTTGCCAACGCGGTCGCGCTGAACTCCACCTCTTTCAACGCGGCCCGCATGATTGGTCCTGCGGCGTCGGGCATCATCATCGCCGCGGTCGGCACCGGCTGGGCTTTTCTGATCAACGGCGCTTCCTTTATGGCCGTGCTGATCTCCCTTCTGATGCTGCGCGGCGATGAGTTACACCCTCACCCCCAGACACGCAGCGCGCCAGGCAGCTTCGCCGACGGCCTGCGCTATGTCAGGTCGCGCCCTGACCTCAAGGCGATCCTGATCATGCTGTTCCTGATCGGCACTTTCGGATTGAATTTCCCGATCTTCATCTCGACGATGGCGGTTGGTGTCTTCCATGTCGACGCGCGCGCTTATGGCTTGTTGTCATCGACCATGGCGATTGGAACCCTTGCGGGAGCGCTGCTAAATGCCGGGCGCGGACATTCGGGATTCGGGGCATTGCTGGCAGGTGCCACCATTTTTGGCGTGGGCTGTGCCTTGGCGGCGGTCGCGCCAACCTATTGGTTGTTTGGCGCTGCATTGGTGGTGATCGGCGGGGCCTCGCTGACTTTCACCAACACGACAAACAGTCTGATGCAACTTTCGACCGAACCGGCCATGCGCGGTCGCGTGATGGCGTTGCGCGTTGGCATTGCGTTGGGAGGCACGCCAATCGGCGCGCCGATTTTGGGGTGGATCGCTGATCATTTTGGCCCGCGCTGGGCGCTCGTGGTAGGGGCGCTGTCGGGCTTTGCAGCTGCGATAGTCGCTGCACGATGCCTGGCGAATAGTCAGAACACGCGCTCAACCTTGAGTGACACCCCAAGTCCCTGAAAGTGCGGTTCAGATGCCAGTTGATGGCCAGCATCTCCGGCTAATACATTGTTATCAATATATTTGTTCTGACAAAATCTTACCCGGAATGACGTATTCTGACCCCCTCTTGTGCCTTTTGTGCCGAGATGTCTATGCCGAGTCAGGCGAACCGCCCCCCCCCAAGCGGCGTGGCACAAAAATAGCAGGATTTGGCACAATGGCGACACTTCAGAGGAGAAAGAAATCATGGCGCGCCCAGGTTCGCCGTAAGGGCGAAGCGCTGTCCGCGACCTTCGATACGCGGGCTGAGGCAGAAGCCTGGGCCATCGCGACCGAAGCCAAGATCATCGCGGGCAACAGCGCCGAGAGCATCGTTCAGGAACCGGTAACCCCCGTTGCCGGAAAGCCCGCCAAGGACGTGTTTACGCGCTATGCGAAAGAAGTGTCGCCCGCGAAAAGAGGCTGTCGGTGGGAGCAGATCCGTATCAAGATGCTCATCCGCCGGAGCCGCCTGTTCGACCGGCCGATCACTGCGATCACCGGTCCTGACATGGCGGAATGGCGCGACAAGCGGCTGTGCAAGGTGTCTCCCTCGACGATGAACCGCGAACTCTGCCTGATTTCGAGCATGTTCACCCACGCGATGAAGGAGTGGCGCGTGGGCCTGACCTCCAATCCCTGCGCTCAGATCACCAAACCGCGCAAGCCACGGCCGCGCACGCAGCGCATCACGGTCGCCGACCGCAAGGCGATCATCGCAAAGCTTGGTTGGGATGGAAAGTCCGAGCCGACGATGTCGGCGCAATGGGTCGCATTTGCCTTCTACCTCGCGCTGGAGACGGCCATGCGAAAGGGTGAAATCCTTTCGCTGCGATGGTCGGACATCGATTTCGACGCCCGCCACGCGCACCTCGACATGACGAAGAACGGCGAGGAACGTGACGTGCCGCTGTCCAAGGTCGCGATGGCGCTGCTGCAGATTGTGAAGAAGCGACAGCCGACCGCGCCAGTTGTGTCCCTGTCCAGACGGGGCACTTCGACAAGTTGTTTCGGGAGGCAAAGCGCGAGGCTGGCCCGCCCCACATTCACTTTCATGACAGCCGTCGCGAGGCGGCCACGACAATGGCCCCGAAACTCTCCAACGTCCTGGAGCTGGCAGCAATCACAGGGCACAAGTCCCTTTCGATGCTTCAAATCTACTACAAGCCGCGAGCGGCCGATCTCGCTGAGCGGCTGGATGCATAGGCATCGCATGCCTGTTGGAGGTGCGATGGCGACCTTATTCGGCCCACCAGACAGGGCCGCCCTGCAGGTCTTGAAATTGTAGCTCTAAGGACTATACTATGGCTTGTTCCGTCGAGCGTGAACCATCGTGACCGTGTTCATGACGAAGGGCTTTGCTCGTTTCGCGCGCAAGGCGGGACTCGCGTCGGAAACCCTTCGCGCTGCGGCAGCTGACGTCGCGGCCGGGGTTCACGACGCGGACCTAGGCGGCGGCGTGTTCAAGCAACGCGTGGCCAGAAGCGGCGGTGGCAGGTCAGGAGGATTTCGGACGATCATCTTCTTCAGGGTTGGCGGGCACAGCTTCTTTGCTCATGGCTTTGCCAAGAATGAGAAGGCAAATGTAAGCGTGAAAGAACTCAAGGCACTGAAGCAATTGGCGACGGTGTACCTGGGCCTTTCCGAGGACGAGGTAGAGGCCGCTGTCGAGGCGGGCGAATTAATCGAGGTTTCGGACGATGATCGTGAAGGCGAAACGCAAGCGGACTGAAAGTCCGATTCTGGCTTCGGTGCATGAGGCCGCGGCGGGACTCCATCGGATTGGACTCGTCGACAAGTCGACCATGCGCGGGTTCGATGCGCTATGTCTTACCCCCGTCGAGCCGATGACCCCCGAGGAAATTCGTGCCTTGCGAGCGCGCGAAAAGGTCTCGCAGCCGGTGTTCGCTCATTACCTCAACGTCCGGAAGGACGCCGTCAGCAAATGGGAACGCGGCGAAAAACGCCCCGACGGACCTTCGCTCAAGCTGCTGAATCTCGTGAAGGCGAAGGGGTTGCAGGCAATCACTTGACCGCTGCCCGGGAGGGGAAATGTCGAGGACGACCAAGAAACTGATTTCAGATACAAATCGCAAAAAAGAAAATCACCTGAATTGCCTTTAGTCCAACAGATCGTCTGGAAAAGTCTGGCCGTCAGCGGACGGTGTATTTTCTGCTCTGGCTGATGCGGTTTAGTGATAGTGTTAGGTGCTATACGACAAGCCTGCTCAGATACAACCCGACTGATAATGCGAGCCCGCAATCTTTCCGGCCTTGATGTCGATTTGGTTGAGACATTGCCGCCAAGACCGGTGCGCGGCACCCTAAGGTGCGGTGCCGATCGCCATGTCTGTCGTGAGACTCGTAAGCTGTTGACCATGCCGCATGCCGTTGAGGCTAGGCCGCGCCCAGCTCTTCTAGCAAAATGGCAATCTTGTACCCATTTCGTCCCCAAGATCTGATGGCCTCGACTTGAATTGCGCACGTCGCAATTTGCCATATATTCTGGGTCTGTCATCCCCGGAGCGAATAGCAAGAAGTGAGGACGGACCGGAACGTCTCCGAATTTTCAGCCATGAGGCCAAGCCGCCCTTCGTTCAGATATGCCCCTCGAGTAAAGTGGTCCGCTGGGCCAGTGAGAGCAAATGGCGCCTATTTAGAGTGCTAACCGAAAGTTCAGCTTCAAAACCATAGATGGATTATAGCTGGCATACGTTGAGCCGGTTCAACCGCTACGCACGATGCCGATGAGAAGGATTTCATGCGGCCCCAGGCTAATTCCATTAACTGTCTATTCGAGAATGGGATTGGCTTCCGACCGGAAGTGCGTACGGGTCTTGACAGACCCGCAACACCGAAACGAATTTCAACGAGCCTCTGCCGCCTCGTGTGCTTTGATTGTCTTGGCAAATGCATAGGCTCGTTGAAAGGGAAAGAGGCCTCCCCCTCAATAATCGAAAGCGACGGTTAGCCCGTAGGTGCGAGGAGGTTTCACGAATCCGAGTATCGGTGAGCCGAGCAGCGCGCTTGCCACCTGGCCTGAGGCCCGGATGGTCTTGTTGCCGATATTCCGCACGAAGCCTGTCAGCCGCAGGCCACTCTTCAGGCGATAGGTGAGGTAGGCGTTCTGCTGGTTGTAGGCTGGCTGTGACATCGGCTGAAGGTTAAAGGCCGAGAAGTAGACCTGGTCCGACCAGTAGCTCTCGCCCCGGAGCGTGAGCGAGCCGTTTGGAAGATGGACGCTGTACTCCGCTGACAGGTCGATTGTGTAATTGGGCGATTGCGGCAGGGTGTTCCCCGCCAGATTGAAGGCTGGAACGCCGTTCTCGTCGAGCGTGTGCCCGTCGCCACCGGGCCGAGCCTGATCGGCGGTGACATATCGCTTGAACCGCCCGTGAAGCCAGCTGGCGTTGAGCCCGATGGTGAGGTCGCGCACAGGCTTCAGCGTGAACTCGCTTTCCAGGCCGTAAATCTGGGCCGCAGCCGCGTTTTCGAGCACCAGCAGTTGCCCCTGCACCTTGCCGACCTGAAGATCGGAATAATCATAGTAGAAACCGGAAAGGTTGGCGCGCAGATGTCCATCAAGCAGGGTCGACTTGAGCCCGAGTTCGTAAGCATTCACCTTTTCTGGGTTGAGCGCGGGGCTGGCGGAACCAAGGTTGAACGTGCCCGCTTTGAACCCCTTCGAATAGGAGGCATAGGCCATCACTTTTTCCGCGATGTTATAATCGAGGCCGATTTTCGGGGTGAAGGATCCGAAGGTCTTGCTGGCTACATGGACAGGCACGGTCACAGGCGCGCCGGGAACATAGGCGTCGGCAAAGTCAAAGTCGGACTGGTCCGCGACGCCCTTCCTTTCCCAGCTGTAGCGCCCGCCCAGGGTCAGTCGCAGCTTGTGGGTGATGGAAAAACTGTCTTGCGCGAAGATGGCGGCGGCGTCGGTCTTGAGATGCCCGCCCGAGTAAAAGCCCTGAACAAAGGAGCTCGGCCCGCCCAGCGTGCGAAGGTTGAACGGTCCCTGGATGAAACCGTCGATATCCTCGTGCATGTAGAAGGCGCCCACGACCAGCTTGTTGCGGCTGGTGTCCAGATTGAGCTGAAATTCCTGGGAATATTCGTTCGATGTCTCGCCAAAGTCGATCGGGAAGAGGTTCACGCCGATCGGGTTCAAATCCGAATTGACCAGATAATGGCTGGAACGATAGGCGCTGAGCGAGCGCAGGGAGAGATGGTCGGTCAGCTTGAAGGAAATGACCGCCCGCGCACCCCAGAATTGCGCATTGTTGGCAGGATCGCGCACGCTGGCCACGTTGCGCGGGCCAGGGTCGACCCCGCCAAGCAACAGGCCGGTCGGCGTGATGGGCGTGCCCGTCGCCGTAAACCCGGCTGCCCCGAAATAGTGATAGGTGTTCGAGCGGTCATTCTGATGATAATAATCCGCCCCCAGCAGGATGGTGAGGCGCGTGTTCGGCTCGAACAGCAGCTGCCCACGAACTGCCTGCGAATGTTTATCGTCGATGTCGGTATCCGTGAGGACATTTTTCCCATAACCAGCATGGTTCTGGATTTGCCCAGCGAAGCGGACGGCCACCGTGTCGGTCAGGCCGGTTGAGTAATAGGCTTCGGTATTGATCGTGTCGTAATTGCCATAGGTCAGGCTGGTCCCGGCCTTTGTGCTGAAGGTCGGGCGGTTGGTGATGATGTTGACACTGCCGCCGGTCGCGTTGCGGCCATAAAGCGTGCCCTGAGGGCCGCGCAGCACCTCGACACGCTCGACATCGTAAAAGGACGCCAGCGCCGCCGCTGAGCGGGAGAAGAACACTCCATCCTGGTTAAATGCAACGCTGCTCTCGGCGCCGGTCGAAATGTTGTCGACGCCGATCCCGCGCAGGGTCAGGCGAGCCTGTCCGACCTGTTCTGAAACGTTCAGGCCGGGCACGGCGGAGGCAATCGATGTCAGATCGGTGGCGCCGCGCTGGGCAAGGGCAGCGCCACCGATGGCGGACACCGCCAGCGGCGTGTTCTGCACCGATTCGGCGCGCTTTTGCGCCGTGACCACGATGTCGGCGATGGTGCCCGAGGATTGGGGATCGGCGGCGGCCGGTGATTTGGGGTGACTATCTTGAGCCAGCACCGGGCTGCTTCCAAGGGCGATAAACGCGGCGCCACAGAGCACCGCCGCCCGCAAGGGCAGATGAGCCATAAATCCTCCCATTATCGTGGTTTATCGATTGTGGCGGTTGCCAGGCCTGGCGTCAGCCCGAGGTGTTCGCTTCATCACGGCAGAGCTTGGCGATCTTGCGGCGGACCCTGATCGCGGCGGCACCGCTGGACAAGATGGCCGGGCGCATGTCCCAGAAATCGCGCCCGGCCATGCGTTGCTGCACGGCTTCGATCAGAGGATTGTCCTCCTCCAGGAAAACGCGGTTCTGCAATTCGCCGATCATGCGCGGCCGCCACGCTTCCTCCTCGGGGTAGGAGCCGGAACTGCCGAAGAAATAATGCGTGCTGTGCTCGGTCTCGGGCGTGAAAATATGGAACGCATAGCCGCCCTCGTCCTGCACGGGCGGCTCGCCCGGCGGCAGCGCCCCGAAGTCCAGGATCATGGCCGATGGCGAATGCCATTCGACATTGTTCCACTGATCGCAAAGCTGGCCTTCGAGCGGGCCGAACGGGCAGATCGTGTTCGGCATGCGGAGTTCCGCTCGCACCACACCGTCCTTCTCGCTGACCTCCATCTCGCCCGTCCGCATGCTCTCGTTGCCCAGCGAGCCAAGATGCAGGTAATGGACGTGGGTGAGATCCATGATGTTGTCGATCTCGAGCAGCCAGTTCGCGTGGACATGCAGATAATTGCCGATGTTCTCATGCCCGCCAGGCTCCGGCATGCGTGAGAGCGCGGGGATATGCTCCGGGTCGGCCCGATCAGGATCACCCAGCCATATCCAGATCGCACGATACCGTTCCACCAGGCGGTGGGTGCGCACCCGCGTGCCCGGCGGAAAGCGGCTGTAGGCGGCACCATTGCCGAGACAGGCGCCCGAGGCATCGAAGCGCAAGCCGTGATAGACGCAGCGCAGAACGCCGCCTTCCAGCCTGCCGCGAGAAAGCGGGGCGAAGCGGTGGGGGCACATGTCGTCCATGGCAACCGGCGCGCCATCCTCATCCCGGAAGAAAACAAGCGGTTGATCGAGCAGGGTTCGCGCCATCAGGCTGCCGGCAACCAGGTCACTGGCCCAGCACGCCATATACCAGGCGTTCAGCGGGTAGCTGCGATGACGAGCCCCTGTCGACAAATCCTGCTCCTTCATGGCCTGGAAGGCGTCATTGTCTCGCGCCCTTCCCTGTTGTCCTGCCTATTGCGCTTCGGCTAACGCATCCAATTGCCATTGCTGATGGGAAGCATAAGCGTGGAATATCGGGCGCGGCATATCACCAATGCGCCATCGGCAGACCGGCGACCGGCGCCGTAAAGGTCGGGATCGTCGTGCCCCGCAGCGAGCCCAGGCAAACGGTGCGCAAATCCGCTCCGGCGAATGTCATACTGGCCAGCCACGGCGCGACGGTTCCGCCACAGGCCGACAGCGTCTCAAAGGAGACCGACGCCCCGCTTGCGAATTCCGCTTCGAACCGGTCGGTCGCCGCGGCATTGCCAAAGTCGGCCAGTTCCAGGACATCGCCCTCCGGAGTGATGGCCACAAGCCGGTCGGCAAAGATCATCGTCGCCCACAGATTGCCATAGGCATCGAAGCAAATGCCGTCGATCGCCCCGGTTCCGAGCGAGGCGGGGCCATAGGTTTCGCGATCACTGAGCGAGCCATCATTGCCAACGCGCATACGGGTGATGCATTTGCCCGTCGTTTCGGCCACATACAGCCATTCCTCGGCGGCATCGAGGCGCAGCTCATTGGTGAAGGCGAAGCCCTCCGCCACCACGCGGATGCCCCGATCGTCGATCAGGGCGATATAGCCGTCGCGAATCGAGGGCGTGATGGCGTCGGTCCACGGGTTCACCATTGTCGAGACCGTCAGCCAGATCCGGCCTTTGCGGTCGCGCAGCACAAAATTGACCTTTCCCATCGGCTTGCCGTCAATCGTGTCGTGCAGAATGCGCGTCGTCCCCGTGTGCCGGTCCATCGCCTCCAGGCGGTCCTTGCCGAAGTTCGAGACAAGGATGGTGCCATCCGGCCCGAAGGCGAGGCCATTGGGGAGGGTGCCGGAAACCAGACTGCTTTTCGCATCGCCAGATAGATTGAAATGCCCGTCTGCCTCCTGACAGATCAACTGCTGGCTACCATCGGGCGCGATCCGCATCACACCGCCGCGCGCATCGGCCGACCACAAGGTGCCGTCGCGTTCGGCCAGGATGCATTCGGGGCGCTGCAAATCGCGGCCTATGTTGCGCAGCATTCGGTCTTCGACACGAAAGCCAACAAGCGGATTGGGGCCTCGCCCCTGCCGGATAAGAGTCACGCGGCGATCCGCGTCGCGGCGGCTCCCTTGAGCTGCAAGATTTCGCGCGCGTCCTGCGGTGTGGCGACCTCGATCGAAAGGCTATGGAGCACGTTGATAATGCGCGAGACCTGTTCAGCATTGGATTGTGCGAGCCGGCCTGGCTCGCCCCACAGCGAGTCCTCCAGCCCGACGCGAACATTGCCGCCCATTGCGGCTGACATTGTGGCGATCGGCATCTGATGCCTGCCCGCCCCCATTACTGACCAGACATAATCGGCGCCAAACAGGCGATCTGCCGTCCGCCGCATCATCGCGACATCTTCGGGGTGGACGCCGATCCCCCCCCGGATGCCGAAGACTGACTGGATGAAAAAGGGTGGCTTGAGGAGGCCGCGATCGGCGAAATGTGCGGCCGAATAGAGGTGCCCGATGTCATAGCACTCAATCTCGAAGCGCGTGCCCAGCGCTTCGCATTTTTCGAGGATATAGGCGATATCGCGGAAGGTGTTGCGGAAAATGTAGTCGTCACTGCCCCTGACATAGGGTTCTTCCCAGTCATGCTCGAAGCAGGTGAAGCGCTGCAGCATCTCGTAAAAAGCGAAGTTCATCGATCCCATGTTGAGCGATGCAATCTCGGGTTGGAAGGTCAGCGCAGGAGCCAGGCGGTCCTCCAGTGTCAGAACAGGCGAGCCGCCGGTCGTGACATTGATGATGGCATCGCAGCGATCGGCTATGACCGGCAGGA
Organism: Novosphingobium sp. SG707; assembly: GCF_012275515.1. GTDB lineage: Bacteria > Pseudomonadota > Alphaproteobacteria > Sphingomonadales > Sphingomonadaceae > Novosphingobium. Next base: position 511,476 of record NZ_JAAZQL010000004.1, on the reverse strand, counting down.
ACTGGCGATAGACGTCAGGGTCCTGCGTCGGCTTTCCCGTCTCGGGATCACGGGCATGAAGATGCACGATGGTCGCGCCCGCGCGGGCTGCCTCGATCGCGGAGCCCGCAATCTCCTCTGGGGTAACCGGGAGGTGCGGCGACATGGAGGGTGTGTGGACCCCGCCCGTCACCGCACATGTCACGATTGCCTTGCGCATAACCAATCCTTTCCCGTCGCCTGTTTGAAAGCACGGTTCCAGATCACCGAGGATGTGGGAAATCACTTTGCCCGATAAGTTGGATAAGTCCCCCTGATCCATTCGCCTCAGGGCCAATAGGCAGAGCTTATGTCACGCATTCCGATAAACAATTTTTGACCAGTAGCGGGTGGGTCTAGCCCACCTCCCAACGACGAGCGGCCTTTGGATGGCTGGCAGGAGTCGGCCTGTTGTTGGGCTGGGGAGAGAGCGGAATGGCAATTATCGGGATCAGGCGCCTGCGTTATGCGGTGTCCGACACCAGCGTCGCGCGGCGCTTTTTCACTGATTTCGGTCTGGCGCCGGCGGGCAATGAACGTCCGGGTCTCTTTACACTCGCAAACGGGGCCGAAGTCGAAATTCTCGGCACCGGCGACGCTGCGCTCGCTCCTTCAGATATCGTGGGCGATGGCGTTCACGAGGTGGCCTGGGGCGTGAGCGACGAGGCTTCGCTCGACGCATTGGCCGCCAACCTTGGGCAGGATCATGCGCTGGAGCAGGTCGCGGACGGGTTCAGGGTTCAGCTCTTCGGCATACCCTTTTCCTTTCTGCGCTGGACCCCGCAATCCTTCGCCAACGCGCCCGATGCGGTCAACGCGCCCGGCTGTGTGCGGCGCCTGAACACCCACCGCAAATGGCGCCGCCGCGCAAGGCCCAAGGTGATCAACCATGTGGTCTTCCGCATTCCCGATTTCGAGGAAGCGAGCCGCTTCATGCGCGCACGTCTGGGTTTCCGGCTGAGCGATGTGCAGACCGGCTTTGGTCAATATCTGCGCGCCAGCGGCAGCAACAACCACCACAATTTGCTATTTCTCAATGCCAATGCGAATTTCCCTGGTTGCGATGGCCAATTGCGCTTCGATCACGCCAATTTCGGTGTCGAGGATATTGACGAGCTGATGATCGGCGCCAATTATATGGTGCGGCGCGGTTGGCAGCCATCTGACATCGGGCTTGGCCGACACCGGATAGATTCCGCGCTTTTCTATTATCTCCCTTCTCCGGCGGGGGGAGAAGCAGAATATGGTGCCGATGCGGACTATGTGGATGACAACTGGGTCCCCCGCGAGTTTGATGTTCCGCTGTTCGGTTACAGCCATTTCACGCATAGCGTGCCAGCCTTTCTCGAAACTGAGCCCGCGTGGAGCTTCAAATATCTGACCGAGGCCCAAGTAGCCGAGGGCGTGGCTGAGGGGATGGACAATGTTTGAACCCTTCCCCACCAACTACGTCTGGAACCTGTCGATCAACCTTGCGCTGGAGATGGGCGGGGCGATTGGCGATATCGATCTCGCCAACCGGGAAACCGCCCGTGCGGCCGAAGCTGGGGACAGCGGCGTTGACGCCTTTTTCGATACCTGGCTCGCCATGGCAGATCGGGTGGGCGAGATGGCGCAGGATGACGAAGCAGCCGGAAACCTGGAGAGCGCTGCAGCGAAATATCGCCGGTCTTGCGCCTATCTGATCACTGCGGAACGCATGCAGGCCAGCGATTACCCGCCCCGGATGCAAGCCTATGCGGACATGCTGGCAACCTTCGCACGCTATGTCGCATGCAACGGCGAGCCCTGCGAGATGGTCGAGATCCCATACGCGGACAGTCATTATCCCGCGCTGTTCTGCTCGGCGGCCACTCCTGAGAATCCGTCGCCGCCCTGCATGGTCTTTTGCAACGGCCTCGACAGCGTGAAGGAGATGGTCTTTCTGGTCGGGCTGCCCAAGGCGTTGCGGGCCCGGGGCATATCCTGCCTGATCGTGGACCAGCCCGGCGTAGGCGGCGCGCTCCGGGCAAACCGGTTGCCTGCGATTGTCGAGACCGAACTCTGGGCGGGTAAGGCGGTCGACTGGCTTGAAGGGCGCGCGGATGTCGCCTCTGGCCGCATCGGGATGATGGGCTGGTCGCTCGGCGGCTATTACGCGCCGCGCGCCGCCGCCTTCGAGAAGCGGTTCCGCCTTTGCGTGGCCTGGGGTGCCAACCATGAATGGGGTCTGGTACAGCAACGCCGTCGGCGCAATGAGGGCGAGAATCCGGTGCCGCATTACTGGGCGCATGTGATGTGGGTCTGGGGTCAGACCAGTCTGGAGGATTTCATGGCCCTGTCGGAGCGGATCACACTGACCGGTGTGGTCGAGCAGATCGACGTGCCTTTCCTCGTGGTGCATGGCGAGAACGATCGGCAGATTCCCCTAGAATATGCCTATCGCTCGCATGAACAGGCGGTGCGAAGCCCCCGTGCGGACCTCAAGATTTTCACGCCCCGCGAAGGCGGTATCGAGCATTGCAGCGCGGACAATATGGAACCGGTCCGCAGCTTTATCGCGGACTGGATTCGCGAGAGATTTATCGAAATGATCTGATCGTGCGCAAACCGCGTGACACCATAACAGGAGTGGGAAGAAGATGACCGATCTGACAGGCGCCGTCATAGCCCTGACCGGCAGCGGTTCGGGCCTTGGCCTCGGGCTCGCACAATATTTCCGAACGCTGGGAGCCAGGCTAGCCCTGCTCGATATCTCGCCCGAGAAGGTCACCGCGCTGCAACAGGCCTTCGGTGAAGATACGCTCGTCATGCAGGGCGACGTGCGCGACATCGCGGCGCTGGAGGCATTTCGCAATGCCATTCTCGCGCGGTTCGGCGATGTCGACTGCCTCGTGGGCGCGCAAGGCATCTTCGACGGGAACCGCCCGATCTCCGATCTGGCGCTGGACAAGATTCCAGCCGCCTTCAACGAGGTGATGCAGATCAACGTGCTCGGCTACATCCTGTCGGCCGTGGTGTTCCGCGAGGCACTGGCCAGGCGCAACGGGTCGATCACGCTCACCGCATCCTCCAATGCGTCTTACTGCGCCGATGGCGGCGGCCTGCTCTACACGGCTTCAAAGCATGCCGTGCTGGGCGTGGTGCGCCAGTTGGCGTTCGAATTCGCGCCCGATATCCGGGTCAACGCCGTATCGCCCTGCGGCATTGCCGATTCCGACCTGCGGGGGCCGGGTGCGCTCGGCCTTGAAAGCGAGAGCCAGAATGACATTCCCAAAGACAGCTTCATGGCCATGATCCGCAAGGTGACGCTGCTCGATCACCTGCCGACCGGCGCGGAATATGGCCCGGCCTATGCCCTGCTGGCCGACCCTAAGCAGCGGATCCTGACCGGGGAAATCATCATGGCAGACCAGGGGCTTGCCAACCGCCCGATCATCTCGGCGCGCTGAAGGAGGGAGGGCCGTCATGGTCATGCATGCAGCACAGTCCTGCCCCGGCATCGGCGAGAGGCTGGACGATATCCTGGAACGTACAGGCAGCGAGCTGGAAAAGGGGCTCGTTCCTGTCAACATTTTCGCCAATGCCGACATCTTCGATGCCGAGATGGAGCGCATTTTCGCCAAAAGCTGGGTGTTCCTCGGTTTCGAGTCGGAGATTCCCGACAAGGGTGATTTCATGCAGCGCCGGATCGGGCGCGACAGCGTTATCGTCACCCGTGATACCAAGAGCGCCATCCACGTTCTGGCTAATTTCTGCCGCCATCGCGGCACCAAGCTGTGCCAGACCGATGTTGGCAATCAGAGCCATTTCCGGTGCCCCTATCATGGTTGGGTTTTCAAGAACAACGGCGACTGGATCGGCGCGCCTGACAAGAGCAAGGCCTATGCTGGGCTCGACCCCAAGGATTGGGGCCTTCTCAAGGCACCGCATGTCGAGAGCTTTCTCGGCATGATCTTCGCTTCGCTTGATCCCAATGCTCCGACTCTGATGGAATATCTGGGGGGCGCTGCATGGTTCATGCGCGGACTGATGGACCTGCATCCCGGCGGGATGAGCCCGATGGGGCCACCTGACCGCTACAAGGTTCGCGGTGACTGGAAGACAGGTTCCGAGAACTTTGGTGGCGACGGCTATCATGTTGGCGTTGCACATGGGTCGGTACAAACGATCGAGCTTGCCCAAGGGTTTGACGTCCTGAACAACTTCTCGACACACTATGTCATTCCCGGCGGCCACAGTTTCCTTGGGCATGATTTCGACAGCATGTTCGGACCCGATGGGCACGTCTGGTACTACCCGTCCGATATCCAGGAGCATTTCGATCTCGATCGGCTCGATCCGCTTTTGCAGGATGTGGTGAAGAAGAATCCGCCAATCGTCGGGACGATCTTCCCCAACCTGTCATTTCTGCGCTTCTTCGGGCCGCCTTCGCCTGGCAAGCCGCCGGCGGTTTATACATCCTGGCGGCAGTGGCAGCCGTCCGGGCCAGGCGAGATGGAGTTATGGTCCTGGCAGCTCAAATGGAATTTCATGGATGAGCAGCAGGCTGCCGACAGCTATGCCGCCGGTCAGTTCGGCTTCAGCTCCGCCGGCATTTTCGAGCAGGACGATACCGTCGTCTGGGAAGGTGCCCCTGAGGCTGCCCGCAGCGTGTGGGCGCGCAAGGAAAACACCGCGTTCAATATGCAGATGGGGCTTGAGGGCATGGGCCAGCAGAAGCTGGACGAAAGCTGGGAGGGGCCGGGCGAAGCCTGGCGCCCCGGCCCAGGCGAGCCGAGCCAGCGCGCGTTTTACCGGCATTGGCTTAGCCAGATGGTGGAGAGCGGGAAATGAGCGCGATCACACCAGAGATCGACATTGCGATCCGTCAGTTCCTCGGATATGAGGCCATGCTGCTCGACACAGGGCGGCTGGAGGATTGGGCCGGTCTGCTCGACGAGGCGATCCTCTACGAGATCCCCATGCGCATCAGTGCGCGCAAGCGCGAGGATGAGTTTCCCGCCGGCGCGTTCCGCATGCATGAGGACATGGCCATGATCCAGAAACGTCTGGAACGGATGCGCACCAACGAAAACTGGGCGGAAGATCCTGCCTCGCGGACGGTGCGCACGGTGGGGTCTGTCTTCATCGAGGCGGATGAAGGCGGCGGCGTGTACCGGGTGCACAGCGCGCTAACACTCTACAGGCAGCGCGCGATTGACCGGGCCTATGAATGGATCCCCGCGCGCCGGACCGACCGCATCCGGATCGCCGCGGATGGAGAATGCCGTCTGATGCGGCGCACCGTCATCCTGGCAGAGACGATCCTGCAAACGCCCAATCTGGCGGTTTTCCTCTAGACGGGTTGCAGTCGGAGGGCACAGGGCCGCAGTGGAGCTACCCATCAGGTTAGCTCCACTGCGGCCTCGTTCATGACGCCGCGCAGCCACATATGGCCCGGATCGTCATGGTTCCGGTTATGCCAGATCAACGTTTCCTGAAGCGTGCCCAGATTGATCGGCGGCCGCAGGACACGCAGTTTTTGAGAATCGGCGAGCTGTTCGGCCAGCTTGCTTTGCACCGTGGCAATCAGTTCGGTGCCCGGCAGCATCTGCAGCAGCCCCGCGAAGGTCGGCACATGCAGCAATTCCTTGATGACGATGCCGCGCCGCTCGATCTCCGCTTCCTCCACTGTCCGCACATTGGCGCCAAAGAAGGCGAGAGCGTGGGGATAGGAGAGGTAATCCTCCTTCGTCATGGTCTCGCCGATCGGATGGTCGCGGTCGACAACACAAACGAAGCTGTCCACGAACAGGTCTGCGCTCGACAGATCGACATCCCGCCCTTCACGGCCAAACAGACTGCGATCCCCATGGGTGATCACCATGTCGATATCGCCGCCCTCAAGGCGTGAGAAGCTTGGGCCGAACACATTCTCGACCATGAGCCTGAGCTGCGGCGCGCGGGTGCTCAGGATGCGCACCACCTTCGGCAGATAGATATGAACGCAATAGTCGGACATCGCGACGCGGAATGTCCGCTCCGACGTGCCGGGGTCGAATTGCGCCTTCGTTTCCAGCACCGCGTCGATATGCAAAAGCGCGATGCGCACCGGCTCGATCAGCGCGCGGGCCTTCGGGGTCAGCTCCATCTCGCGTCCGACGCGCAGCAGCAGCGGATCGTCGAAATGCTGGCGCAGTCGCTGCAAGGAGCCGCTCAGCGCGGGTTGGGTCACGCACAGTCGGTCGGCCGCCCGCGTCACGCTCCGCTCCGACAGGAGCGTGTCCAGTGCCAGCAGGAGATTGAAGTCGAACCGATTTAAGTTTGCCATCCTGGTCCAGTTCCATCCTCTTGCGTGCCCGGCCTTCGATGGGCTCGGTACATCTTCAGCCTACATGAGGCGCCCGGTCGATGATTGCTCATCTTTTGGACTTATGAAAGGCATAGCGCGAAGCGATTTCCGACAGCTTCCTCCCATGGGTAAGTCCGGCCTGACAAAGGCTCGTGCAGACAGGGATGAAGCATATGGTCGATTTGACAGGCAAAACTGCAATCGTGACGGGTGCCGGTGGCGGACTGGGCCGCGCCCATGCGCTGGCGCTGGCAGCCCATGGCGCGCGGGTGGTGGTGAACGATCTTGGCGGTCAGAGCGACGGCGGGCGCGCCGTGGTCGAGGAGATCGTGACGCGCGGGGGCGAGGCGCTTCTCGATGAAACGGATATCACCGATTTCGTCGCTGTGACGGACATGGTCGCAGCTGTGGAGCATGCATTCGGCGGCGTGGATATACTGGTCAACAATGCGGGCATCCTGCGCGACCGCAGCTTCGCCAAGATGGAGGTCGAGGACTTTCGTGCGGTGATTGAGGTTCATCTGATGGGATCGGTGCATTGCACCAAGGCGGTCTGGGCGGGCATGCGGGAGCGCGGCTATGGCAGAATTGTCCTGACGACCTCCTCATCGGGGCTTTTCGGCAATTTCGGGCAGGCCAATTACGCGGCCGCCAAGATGGGATTGGTCGGCCTGATGCAAACGCTGCGCCTTGAGGGCGAGAAATACAACATCCGGGTCAATTGCCTCTCGCCCTCGGCGGCAACGCGCATGACTGACGGTCTGTATGGCGCGGATGACCTCCTGCGCCTTGACCCGAAGCTGGTTGCGCCGTCCGTCGTCGCGCTCGCTGCTGATAGCGCGCCCAATGGTGCCATTCTTTGCGCGGGTGCAGGCAGCTTCGAAAGCGCGCATATTCTGCTGACGCAAGGAGTCGTGGCAGGGGAATCCGGTGCTGCCGAGGCAATTCTGGATCGCTGGACCGAGATCGAGGACCGCGACAACGCCTTCGTGCCAGCCCATGGCCCTGATCAGTTCGGCCATGAGATTGCGAGAGCGAGCACGCTGCTGTCGCCGGTGGCGGATTAATGTTGAGGCCAACCGCATAGCAGCCTTGGCGAGCGCGTCGTCGCGCCAAACCGCCCCTTCAGTCCGCCGATTCCTGGATTCCGAAATGATCGATATCACAGTCAAAACCCGTAATGGCACGCCGCATCAGCTTCCGGGCCGCATGGGGCGGACACTTATGGAGGCGATTCGCGAGAGCGGCATCGACGAGCTCCTCGCTCTCTGCGGCGGCTGCTGTTCTTGCGCGACATGCCATGTGTTCGTCGAGGCGGGAGCCGAAGGGCTCGAGGTACCCACCAGCAAGGACGAGGATGATCTCCTCGATAGCTCGGAATTCCGCCGGCCAGGCTCCCGCCTGTCCTGCCAACTGACGCTGGCGGCCGACATGGAGGGATTGGTCGTCCAGATCGCACCAGAGGACTGAGCTATGGCAGGCACGGCAGACATTGTGATTGTGGGCGGCGGGCATGGTGGGGCGCAAGCGGCGATCGCGTTGAGACAGCACGGCTTTACAGGGTCGATCCTGATCGTCGGGCGCGAGCCCGACCTGCCCTACGAACGCCCGCCGCTGTCGAAGGGCTATCTCTCTGGCGAAAAGACATTCGAGCGGCTTCTTCTCAGGCCTGCCGCGTTCTGGGCCGAACGCGGCATCGGCCTCGTGTTGGGCCGCGCGGGGACGCATGTCGATCCGGCCGTCAAACGCCTGATTCTGAGCGATGGCAGAGTTATCAGCTATGGAACGTTGATTTGGGCCACTGGTGGTGACCCGCGCCGCCTCACCTGCGACGGGGCGGATCTTGCAGGTGTTCATGCCGTGCGCACGCGCGCCGACGTTGACCGATTGGTGCATGAACTCAGGGGAGGGGCCCGCCGTGCCGTCATCATCGGCGGGGGATACATCGGCCTGGAGGCTGCCGCCGTACTGACCAAACTGGATTGCTCCGTGGTGGTGCTCGAAGCCGCGAGCCGGGTGTTGGCACGCGTCGCGGGCGAGGTGCTTTCCAACTTTTATGAAGCCGAGCACCGCGCCCATGGGGTGGATCTGCGGACACAGGCCAGCATCAGCCATCTCTTCGGCACTGACGGCCATGTCTCCGGGGTTTGCATGGAGGATGGCACGGTCATCCCCGCCGATCTGGTCATCGTGGGCATCGGCATTGAGCCGAGCGTGGCCCCGTTGATTGCGGCGGGGGCCGAGGGAACTGCTCATGCGGGCGTGCGCGTGAACGCCCAGTGCATGACCTCGCTCCCCGATATCTACGCGATCGGGGACTGTGCCGCTCACGAGAATGCCTTTGCGGGTGGCGAAGTGATGCGGCTGGAAAGCGTTCAAAACGCCAATGACATGGCTGCCACGGTTGCGCAGTCATTGTGTGGCGATGCGCGTGTTTACGAGGCAACGCCCTGGTTCTGGTCGAACCAATACGACCTGAAACTCCAGACCGTGGGCCTGTCGCGTGGGCATGATCAGGCCGTCCTGCGGGGCGATCCTGCCGATCGCTCATTCTCGGTGATCTATCTCAGGGGTGGCAGGGTCATCGCGATCGATGCTGTTAATCGCGTCAAGGATTACGTGCAGGGGCGGAAACTTGTGGAGCTTGGCGCCCACGTATCGCCCCTGAGGCTGACAGACGTTACCGCGCCCTTGCGCGACCTCCTTGATGATGATGTTTTGGTTTCGGCGCCGCCCCTAGATACGTAGGAGCAATGGTTGCTCGTCTGATGCGTTTGATGAATGGTGGATCTGGCATGCCAGAGTTGAAAACTGGTCGTTAAACAGATTTCATACTCGGTTGTTGGAGATTTCTGCCATGAACAGATGGCCGCTACCGATGGCCAAATTTGAAAGGCTGAATGTCGCCCTGAGGGCGATTGATTCCATTACGTAATCGACTGGAGGCAAACAATGCCTCCGGTTCAAATTGGGTGCGGTCAACGCTGCTGATAGGTGATCCGCCCTCGCGTGAGCATCAACACGTCTGCTCGACTATCCGATCATGGGCCAAGGCGAAGATCGGGCCGAGCGCGCCCAGATCACCGTGGATGCGCAGATCGCCGTCCCGCATGGCCTTGCCGACGGCCTGCGCATAGGCGGGGTCGGCGCTGAGCAGCAGGTTCAACCGGCGGGCCGTTGCGGCTGTCACGTCGATCACGACCTGCGCCGTCTCGCCCGCCAGCACGCCGGAGCGGAAGGCGAGCGATCCCCCCACGACATCAACGCGCAGGCCCTGAAAAAGCCCGTTGTCCAGCCTTTCGCCATCCACATAGCGCTCCAGAACTGACAGGTTGAGGTCGGGAGGAATCCCGAGCCTTTCCGCCGCCTCTGCGATTGCGACCCCCACCATGGCGAACCATGGCGCCGTGCCCTGAACCAGCGCCCCGGTCATGCGGGAAGCGCCGTCAGCACGATCTTGCCCTGGATGCCGCCTTTCATGGCGCGGGCATGAGCGCGCGATGCCTCGGCGAGCGGATAGCGACTGTCGACCACAACGCGAATCGTGCCATCACCGAGCAGGCGTCCCGCTTCGGCCAGTTGCGGCCCGTTGGAGCGAACCTGCGTGGAGGAGACGGTGACACCGCGTTCGCGGGCCTGCTCATGGCCGTCAAATCCCAGAGGATTGACGAGAAACAGCGCACCGCCGGGCTTCAGCACCTGAAGGAAGCGCTCCATATTGGCGCCGCCCACCGCGTCGATCACCAGATCGGCATCGCGGATCACATCTTGCGCGGCGGTTTTGGTATAGTCGATGAACTGGTCCGCGCCCAGATCGCGCATCAGGGCCTCATTCCGGCCCGAGGCCACGGCGATGACCCGCGCGCCCTGCCATTTCGCGATCTGGACAAGGAGGTGGCCGACGCCCCCGCCTGCGCCATTGACCACCACCGTCTTACCGCCAAGCGGCACAGGCGTATGGGGCACGGATTGGAACGGGTTGGGCGCATCATGGCCCACATCGATCAGGAACTGCCACGCGGTCAGCAGCGACATGGGCGCGCCGGCGGCCTGTTCATGGTCGATGGTGGCGGGCTTGTGCGCCAGTTCCGATGCCGCGACCCGCACATAGTCCGCATAGGCGCCGCTGCCCGTCATCAGATCTTCGGGAAAGCGCACCATTGAGAACACTTCGTCGCCAACGGTGAAATCGGTGACATCCTTGCCGATGGCTTCGACCACGCCCGATATGTCCGTGCCGATGATGAGAGCAAAGTTGGGCGCGGGCCGCCATTCGGGCGGCAAGGCGCGATACCCGTCACGCAGATAGAGATCGGGCGGGTTGATGCCGACGGCGTGGACACGGACCAGTACATCGCTCGCTCCAATTTCCGGGCGGGGCGCATCCTCATAGGTCAGCACCTCGGGGCCACCAAAAACATGCAGTCGGACTGCTTTCATCATCTCGCTCATGGGCAATCTCCTTGCGGCGGATCGCCGCTGATGCCTTTGAGATAATGCAGAGCGTGAAACTTGATAATTGGCCCATCATTCGCTTTAGTCCTTCCATGAAGGAACGAATGATGTTGGATCGGCTGACGGGTCTCATCGCCTTCGCGCGCGCAGGATCGCTGGGCAGCTATGCGGCGGCGGCGCGCGCGTTGGGCATCACGCCATCGGCCATCAGCAAGAGCGTGCAACGGCTGGAGCAACAGCTTGGGCTGGCGCTCTTCACGCGCACCACGCGGTCGCTGACGCTGACATCGGAAGGGCGCGAGCTGCATGAGCGGGCGCTGCGCCTGCTGCATGACGCGGAGGAGATCGGGCAGGTGGCGGTCCGTGCGCGCGGCCAGCCTACGGGAAACCTGAGGATCGCCGCGTCGCTGCCGATCGGCATGCATGTGATCGCGCCGATGCTGCCGGAATTTCGCGCCAGGTATCCCCAGGTGACCATCGACCTCAGGCTGGATGACCGCCATATCGATCTGATCGAGGAGGGGATCGACGTTGCGATAAGGATCGGGGACCTTGCGGACTCCCGTCTGCTGTCGCGCAGGCTCATGACGATGCGTCTATGCGCCTATGCCTCGCCCGGCTATCTCGCGGCGCGCGGCACACCGCAGCATCCGGAAGAACTGACGGCACACGATACCATCAACCTGCGATACCAGAGCAATGGCCAAATGTTCCGCTGGCCGTTCAGGACCGGTGAGCGCGTGATCGAGATCGTGCCCGCCGCCGCCATCGTGGTCGATGCCAGCGATGCCGCTCTGGCCGCGATGGTGGCGGGGGGCGGCATCGGCATGGCGGCGACTTTCGCTGCGGCGACCCATGTCGCTGCGGGGCGCCTTGTCCCCGTGTTGGCCGATCACGCCGTAGAGGGGCATCCGGTCACCATGCTCTGGCCGGAGAGCCGCCGGGCAAACCCCGCCGTCAAGGCTTTCGTGGCCATGCTTGTGGAAACGCCGCCAGCATCAGATTGAGGGGCAATCTGGCGCCCTCTTCGGGGGTCATGAAGCCGCTGTGACCGGTCAAATCATTTTTCACATAGCCGGGGCGGACCGAATTCCCCGTGATGTGCGTGTCGCGCAATTCCTCGGCCAATCGCACGATCAGCATGTTCAGCGCGACCTTGAAGGCATTATTGCCGATCAACCTGCAACCAGAGCTGAAAGACCGGCAGTTTAAGGGAACTCCGATCCTGCCCGGCGCTTCCAGTAAGCTGGAGGTGCATCATGCCCGCACGCGCGTATTGGCAGGGCCAGATCAGGCTGGCGCTGGTTTCGATCCCGGTGGAGATCTATCCCGCGACGCGGTCCGGCGCGGCGATCAGCTTTCACCAGATCCACGAACCCAGCGGCAAACGCGTACGCTATGAAAAGGTCGTGCCCGGCCTGGGCCCGGTGGACCGCGACGAGATCCTCAAGGGCTATGAGGTCGAGAAGGACACCTATGTCCTGCTTGATGAGGAGGAGATCGAGGCGGTACGGATCGAAAGCCGCAAGACGCTCGAACTGGTGCAATTTGTCGAGAGCGGCGCGATTGACGTGCTGTTTTACGAAAAGCCCTATTTCATCCAGCCTGCAGACGATCTGGCGCAGGAGGCTTACGGCGTGCTGCGCGATGCCCTGCGCCAGACGGGCAGGGCGGGGTTGGGGCAATTGTCCGTGCGCGGGCGCGAGCAACTGGTGTCGGTGCGCCCCTGCGGACGGGGGCTTATCATGGAGGTCCTGCGCTATGCCGACGAGGTGGCCAAGGTGCAGAACGCCTTCCGCGACCTGCCCGATCAGGAGCCGGGGGAGGATCTGATCGATCTGGCCACCACCTTGATCGAGAAAAAGACCGCGCCTTTCAAGCCCGAGGTTTTCCGCGACCACTATATCGACGCGCTCCACCGCCTGATCGAAAAGAAGCGCAAGGCCAAGGGCGGCCAGCGTATTCTGGAGGATGCGGAGGAACCGGGCGCAGGAGGGGGCGGCAATGTCATCGACCTGATGGCGGCGCTGAAGAAGTCGGTGGGCGATGGCGGTAAGGGCGACGGCGGTAAGGGTGACGGCGAAAAACCGGCGCGATCGCGTCGCAAGCGCGCCTGACATGGCCCTGCGCGATCCCCTCGATGCTTATCGCCGCCGTCGCGATTTTACCCGCACGGCAGAGCCTTCGGGCGAGGAAGCGCCCCAAGCGGCCGAGCGCCCGATATTCATCGCCCAGAAGCATGACGCCACCCGCCTGCATTGGGATTTCCGGCTTGAGGTTGATGGCGTGCTCAAAAGCTGGGCGGTGACGCGCGGCCCCAGCATTGATCCGGCCGACAAGCGCCTTGCCGTGCGCACTGAGGATCACCCGATGGCCTATGCCGAATTCGAGGGCAGCATCCCCAAGGGCGAATATGGCGGCGGCACTGTGATGCTGTGGGATCGCGGCCATTGGGCCCCCGTGCAGGGCAAGAGCGCCAATGACATCGAGGAGGGTCATCTCCATTTCCGCCTGTGGGGCGAGCGGATGAAGGGCGAATGGCTGTTGGTCCGCATGAAGCCGCGCGGCAAGGAAAAGCGTGAGAACTGGCTATTGCGCAAGATCGAGGACGCCCATGCCGGAACCGGCGACACGCTGGTCGAGCGCAACCTGACCAGCGTGCTGACCGGGCGCAGCATGGCCCAGATCGCCAGCGATGCAGGCGGGCGGCAATCGCTGGCGGGCAAGAAGGGGCAGGCCTTTGCCGACGTGATGGAGCGCGCGGTGGTCCATAACCGCAGCGAGGCAGGCCACAAGCGCCGCAAGGCTGCGCCATCGCGCAAAGCCGTGCTGCCGGATTTTGAACCGGTGCAACTGGCCACGCTGGTCGATGCCGTGCCCGCGTCGAATGCCTGGATGCATGAGATCAAGTTTGACGGCTATCGCATCCTGGCTGCGGTGGCGGGGGGCAAGGTGCGGCTCCATACCCGCACCGGCCTGGACTGGACCGAACGGTTTGCGGGCATCGCGCAGGCGCTGGCGGCGCTGGACCTGCCCCCGGCGCTGATCGACGGCGAGGTGGTGGCTTTCGATGCCGCGGGCAATCCCTCCTTTTCCGCGCTTCAGGCCGCGCTCAAGGAAGAACGGGACGGCGGCATGGCCTATTTTGCCTTCGACCTGCTGCGCCTGTCGGATCAGGATCTCAAACCCCTGCCCAATATCGAGCGCAAGGAGAGACTGGCGGCACTGCTGGCCGATGCGGGGCCGCCGCTGCATGTGGCTGATCATGTAATCGGCGCGGGCGAGGCGCTGTTTGACGCCATGTGCAAGGCGGGGCAGGAAGGCATCATCGCCAAGCGCGCCGATGCCCCCTATCGCAGAGACCGCACGCGCAATTGGATCAAGGTCAAATGCACGATGCGGCAGGAATTTGTCCTCCTCGGCTGGACGCAAAGCCCGGCGCGGGGGCGCCCTTTCGGCGCGCTCCTGCTGGGCCAGTGGGAAGGCGAAACACTGGCCTATAAAGGCAAGGTGGGAACCGGATTTGACGCCGCGTTGCTGGAGGACCTGAGCCGGACCATGGCGCCGCTGGCCGCCGACACGCCGCCCGCCGACGTGCCCCGCGCCGAGGCCCGCCGCGCGCATTGGCTGCGCCCCGAACTGGTGGCCGAAATCGCCTTTGCCCAATTCACCGCCGATGGGCGCGTCCGCCATGCCAGCTTCATCGGATTGCGTCAGGACAAGAAAGCCAGCGAAGTGACCCCCGAAATCCGCGAAAAGCCGGTCGAGCCTGCCCAGATCACCATCACCCACCCGGACCGCGTGCTGTTTCCCGAAAGCGGGCAGACCAAGGGCGATCTGGCCGCCTATTATCAGGCCGTTGCGCCGCTGATGCTGCCCTTTGCGGCGGGGCGGCCGCTCAGTCTTGTGCGCTGTCCGCAGGGCCGGGCCAAGCAATGCTTCTTCCAGAAACACGACAGCGGCTCGTTCGGCGAGCATGTCCATCATGTGCCGATCACCGAGAAAGACGGCGCGAGCGAGGATTACCTCTATATCGAGGATGCCGAGGGCCTGCTCGCCTGCGTCCAGATGGGCGCCATCGAGTTCCACGGCTGGGCGGCGACGGCGCGGGCGGTGGAGCGTCCCGACCGCATGATCTTTGACCTCGACCCCGATGTGGGGCTGGATTTCGCGCAGGTGAAAAAGGCCGCTTTCGACATTCGTCGCCAGCTTGCCGATCTGGGGCTGGTCAGCTTTGCCCTCCTGTCGGGCGGCAAGGGCGTGCATGTCACGGTGCCGCTGCGCCCCGGCCATGATTGGGAGGCCCACAAGGATTTCGCCCAGCGCTTTGCCAAAGCCATGGCGATGAGCGAGCCCGACCGCTTCATCGCCACGATGAGCAAGGCCAAGCGCAAAGGCCGCATCTTCATCGACTGGCTGCGCAACCAGCGCGGCAGCACGGCGGTCCTGCCTTATTCAGTCCGCGCACGAGAAGGCGCGCCGGTGGCCGTGCCGCTGGATTGGGAAGAGTTGGAGCGGATGGAGAATGCCCACCCTTTCGGGATCGCCGACCTTTCGCGCCTGATCGAGCGGGCAGGGGGAAAATCCCTCGCCGGCTGGGGCCATGCTGATCAGCCTCTGCCGGAGCTTTGAACGGCGCTCTGTTTACCCGGCTGACCTCCTCGCGCCGCTCATGCTCGAAATCCACATCGATGTCGGGCGGCTCACGCCGCTCGGCGCTGACGAAGCGTTCGAAGAGCAATTCGGACTGCACCGGGTCGATGGAAGTAATGCCCAACACGAAGCAGACCGCCGAATTGGCGGCGCTGCCGCGCCCCTGACACAGAATGCCCCGGCTGCGCGCAAACCGGACGATCGCGTGAACGGTGAGGAAGTAAGGCGCGTCTCTACGGTGTCGATCTCGACGGAGAGATCGCCGTCGCGCGCGGCCTGACAGTCAATGGCGGTCTTTCCTACATTCACGACCGTTTCACCTCATTTCCCAATGCGGATTACATCGCCCCCGTTGGAAATTGCGTACCTGCGCCAGGTGGCGTTTGCTCGGGTCCCGCCAACGGTAACAAGCTTGATCCCGACGAAAAGGGTTCTGAGCAGTGCTGGCGTTCTCATTTCGAACGAGCGAGATGGATCACCGGGGATGGACTCAGCCAAGCAATCGAGGCGTTCGGAAATTCTAGAGACTGATCTTGCCTGCCGAAGCGAGATAGCTGGCGCCTCGAGCGCTGCGCGCACGACCGCTCTCTCGCGGCTGCGCCGCCGAGCCGCGATTGCGTCTCGGCCATTCGGCTTCGATCCCTGGCGGGGGTCGGTCAGGTGACCGGCTGTTGACGCCGCGCAGGGGCGCGGCGGCGTTGTTTCGGGTCGCGTCCGTCAATGTGGTGTAAATTGTGGTGTGGCCAACGGGCTGCATTTTCAGGCGGCCTTGGGTGTAATCTGTAGCGGCTGAACCTCCTCAATGGTTGGAGCGGCAAGGGCAGCCATGCCCTCGATCTGCATGTATCGGTGCTGGAGCTGGTATTCGTCGTTCTGCTCGAGCAGGACGGCGCCGACGAGACGGATGATGCTGTCCTCGTTCGGGAAGATACCGACGACATCGGCACGGCGCTTCACTTCCTTGTTCAGGCGTTCCAGCGGATTGGTGGAATGCAACTTGACCCGGTGCTGCTCGGGGAAGGTCATGTAAGCGAGCACGTCGTGCTCGGCATCGTCCATGCAGGTGCCGAGCTTCGGCCAGCGGGTACGCAGCTGGTCGGCGACCTGGCGCCAGACCTGTGTCGCGGCGGCATGGTCGGGCTGGAGGAAGACCTGGCGGATGGCAGCGGCAACGACGGTGTTCTGGCCCTTGGGCACGTAGGCCAAGGCATTGCGCATGAAGTGGACGCGGCAGCGCTGCCAGGTGGCGCTGAGCACGCGGGTAATCGCCGCCTTGAGGCCCTCGTGGGCATCGGAGATGACCAGCTTCACGCCAGTCAGGCCGCGCCGGGCAAGGTCCTTGAGGAAGTCGGACCAGAACACCTCGGCTTCGGAGGGGCCGATATGGAGGCCGACGATCTCGCGCTTGCCCTCGGTATTTACGGCGACGGCGATTATCGCGGCGACACTGACGATCCGTCCGCCCTCGCGCACCTTGAGGTAGGTGGCATCGAGCCAGAGATAGGGCCAGTCACCGGCGAGCGGGCGTTTGAGGAAGGCATGGACGCGCTCGTCGATGTCCTTGCACAGCTTGGACACCGAGGACTTTGAGATGCCGGTCATGCCCATCGCCTGGACCAGCTCATCGACGCGCCGGGTGCTGACGCCGGCGATCCACGCCTCCTGGATCACCGCGACCAGCGCCTTCTCTACGGTCTTCCTGGGTTCCAGAAAGCCGGGAAAGTAAGCGCCGGTCCGCAGCTTGGGGATCTTCAGGTTGAGAGTGCCGAGCCGGGTGTCGAGGCTGCGGTCGCGGTAGCCATTGCGCCAGGTCGTCCGGTCGCCAGATCGTTCATGGCGGCCAGCGCCGACCAAGCCGTCAACGTCGGCCTCCATGATAATCTGCAAGACGCTCTCAGCGATCGTGCGCAGAAAATCTCCATCTCCGGTCTTCGCCATCAGCTCGGCAAGCGGTAGTCTGTCGTCGGTCATCGGGATCAACTCCTCGGTTGGCGTGTGAAGTGTGGTAACTCCACCTTACCGATGAGCCCGGTGGCCACCGAGATCGAAATCGCATGGGGTGGGGCATGCCCCACCCCATGCGATCGCCTCAATCTACACCGAAAATTACACCACGAGCGCGGACGCTAACTTGTTTCGTTTCGCGTTGGAGCGCTCGCGCTGCTTGAGAGGTGCGAGCTTGTTCGAGTTGACGGCGAGTTGTCAGATGGGATCGGTAAACCCTTCGTTGAAGCCTGTCAGGGTGATCGGGTCGAGGGGCGGGTGTTGCGCCGGATTGATCTGCTCAGCGGTCAGTTTGCGCTCGTCGAAAATACCAAGGAGTTTACCCTGTTGCCTTGGCGGCCCATGTTGGAAAATCAGCTCGGCAAATCAGTGTCTGCTATTACGCGCGGAGATAGGGTTGACTGGACGTTGGGACGCAGCCGAGGGGGGCCCAGTATTTCATAGTCAACTCGAGCCATCATCGTAACCGCTGCAGCCCGGCTTTGCCCTTGGAAACAGACATCCAGAGATCTATGGTCACTGGTGAGCCGTTGATCGAACCGGGCCCTGGCAGCAATGCGCCAAAAATCATCTTCTGCACACGTTCTAGCTGGTGGCTGGGAATGGTTGAGTATCGCTGGCACTGGAACGCCGCATCGTGGGACTAAGCTGATGGGGTCGTCTAATCGCCGCCTCCATTGCAAGCAGATTTTGAGCTGACCGTATGCCGGGTTCAGGGTCGTCTTCGCGGTCGGCAAGGGCCGCCGCACGGTGGGTCTTCGGCGGACAGGACCTTCCTATGTGGACGACGCACTCGGCAGATGCCGGTGCATCCCATCAAGCGGAATGGTTCAGCCCACGTCCCGGCAGGGACGGATCCGCTCGCCGGCTGCACGCCGGCGAAGTCGCTACACTGGTGCGCCGGCGGTCTTGTCGAACAGCTCGCCTGACTTGAGCATGGCATGCATCACGACCGAGAGCTTGCGCGCAACCGCAACGGCTGCGCGCTTGAAGCCGACGCGTTCGCGAAGCTTGAGGCCCCAATCTCGTAAGGTGCTCTCAGCAGAGCTGCGGGTCAGGATGACGCAGGCCGCTTCGTACAGAAGATTTCGTACCTGGTGATCGCCGCGCCTGGAGATGTGCCCGTTGTAGTCCACCTGACCCGATTGGTAGCGGCGCGTGGTCAGGCCGAGCCAGGCACCTACGGATCGCGACCTTCGGAAGTTGGCTGGATCTTCCACAGCCGTCGCGAAGGCGGTCGCAGTGACGACACCGACGCCTGGGATAGTCATGAGCAGCTGGCATGCCTCGCTCTGACGCGCATCGGCGATCAGGCGTCGCGTAAGTTCGGCTGCGCGCATTCGCACGCTGCGCCAAGCCTCGAGCAGCGGCAAGATGATGGCGGCCAGTTCGGAATGCTCGCCGAGCCTTACCCTCACATTGGTCTCGAACGTGCTGCCCTTCCCGGCGGGAATGACGAGGCCGAACGTTTTCATCAGACCGCGGATCTGGTTGGAGATCTCAGTCTTGATCCTGACCAACTTGGTGCGCGCAGCCACCAGCGTGCGGGTCAGCATGCTGTCGAAGCCTTTGACCCGAACCTCACGGTAGAAGCCGACCTCGGCCAGATGCGCCAAGCCGTCCGCGTCGTTGGCGTCGGTCTTGTTGGTGGCCATGTCCAACGCCGCTTTGGCGTGGCGCGCATCAATGCAGATCGCTGGCAGTCCTTCGGCTTGAAGCGCGTGATAGAACCATACCGACAACGGGCCGGTCTCGAAGATGACTCGCTCTGGTTCTGAGGCGTGCTTGCGGACCAACCGGGCAATGGCCTCCGGATCCGACGCGCACTTGCCTCGCCAGACCCGCTTGCCCTCGCGCCGAACCGAGATCGCGGTGTCTTTCATCGATACGTCGAGGCCGATATATTCTCCCATGGCTGTTCTCCATCAGATGCTGGGCCCGGCATCGCGTCGTGAGCCCGTACTTCCATCTTATCGGGGAACAGCCACTCCCTTCTATGTCTTGCTGACCAGGGCCGACTCGCTTCCCGCGATTACCCCATGTGGACGCCCCTCGGCGGCATCGATGTGCCATAGTGGAGGTGTTGAGCACCACTTAATGGAGGCGTCCGTGTCAGAGGTTATCACGATCGGCTTGGATATCGCGAAGAATGTTTTCCACGCGCATGGCGCGGATGCGGGAGGGCAGATGATTTTCAGCCGCAGGCTGACCAGGGCCAAGCTTCTGGACTTCTTCGCGGCACAACCTGCGTGCCTTGTTGCGATGGAAGCATGCGGTGGCGCACATCACTGGGCACGGCAACTGACCCAGTTCGGGCATAGCGTGCGCCTCATCCCTCCTGCCTACGTGAAGCCCTTCGTGAAACGGCAGAAGAACGACGCTGTCGATGCCGAAGCGATCTGCGAGGCAGCCCAGCGTCCCGGCATGCGCTTCGTTGCGGTCAAAACCGAGGAACAGCAGGCATCTGGTATGGTGTTCCGCACCCGCGACCTGATGGTCCGCCAACGGACCCAACTCATCAACGCTCTGCGTGGTCATCTGGCAGAATATGGTTGGATCGCCCCCAAGGGGAAGATGCACATGAACCTGCTGGCCGGCTTGCTCGACGACGACGAGATGGCCTCGACACTTCCACCGGCTGCGCGGGCCATGCTCAAGGTCATGACCAACCATCTTGAGCGGATCGACGAGCAGATCGCCGATCTTGACCGCGAGATCGCGCGTCGCGCGCGAGAGGACGATACTGCTCGCCGGCTGATGACCATTCCCGGCATCGGCCCGGTCACGGCGGCGGCGATCCTCTCGCTGGCGCCGCCCATCGAAACTTTCGCGAAGGGGCGCGACTTCGCAGCCTGGCTGGGCCTGACGCCATTGCAGCATTCGACGGGAGGCAAACCAAAGCTCGGCTCCATCTCGAAAATGGGCGATCGAACGATCAGGCGTTTGCTGATCATAGGCGGCAGTTCGATGGTGCGACAGGCCTGCAGGTTCGGCGCACCGGCAGGCTCCTGGCTCGAGAGCATGTTGGCGCGCAAGCCGCGCATGCTGGTGTCCGTTGCGCTGGCCAACAAGATGGCCAGGATTGTCTGGGCCTTGCTGACCAGGCATGAGGATTTCAAGGCTCCGGCGTTGGTTGCGGCGTAAGCCGAGGCCAACGTCAGAGGTCGTCGGAGACGTAGGCGGTCGAAGGAGGGTATGGCACAACGGTCGGCAAGACCGGATTGGCAAACCAGGGAATGGCAGAGCGCTTCGAGCGCGATAAGCTGATATGGATCCGATCCGCGAACTCCCATACGGGCCCGCAGCATGGCGCTGCACTCAGAGGCCGGACAGATGGCAGCACCCGACTACGTACCAGACCCAATTTTACGCTTGCTTCTTCAGGGGCGTCCACAGATGCTATTTGCGGCGACGGCGGCTTCTGCCGGAAGCGGACGGAACTTTGTGCCCCTGCAACTGTTACGGAAGGATACCGTTCAGCACGTAATCTCAGAGGGATTTTGACATGGGTATATGCCGCAACTTCGTCTTCGCGACGGCAGTAGCAACAATGGTTGGCACTCCGCTTATCGCCGAGGCGAAGTCAACCAGCGGCAGGATTACTATAAGTGAAACCCAGTTCGGATTCCTTCTCGGCGGTAACGTCGGCGGTGGCACACTTACGTACAACGGCAAAAAATACAAGTTCAAGATCGGCGGTATTTCAGTCGGCAAAATTGGTGTTGCGAAAATCCGCGGCTATGGTCGAGTTTCGAACCTAACCAACATCTCCAACTTCGCCGGGACTTATGTTGCGGCTGATGCTAGCGCTACGGCGGTCAGAGGCGCGGGCAGCATCAAGCTCAAGAAGGGAAATGTCATACTTGAACTCGACACCAGTTCGAAAGGCTTGCAGCTCAGCGCCAGCGGCGGCGGCGTCAAAATCACACTGGAGTAACCGGGAACGCCACCCAAAATCGTTCGGGTAGGGACGGTCGGCCTATTTCACCAGGCCGACGTGCCTCCCGATGAGTTCCTGGTCACCTCGCAAGCGTTGCGGCGGATGCACCCGACCGCCTCGGACAGAGTGTTCGGCCAGTTGATGGTGAAGATCGCGGCGGCCGAACGGAGCGCATGCCCAGCGCTGTAGTTGGCAATCGAATGTCCATAATTGGGCGCCTTCCGCCAGAAGCGAACGCGGTGTCGTGGGACTTTGCCGCTATTCTCCGCCATACCCAAAAACGTCCAGCTAGGCCGAAACCCGCCATTCACCAGGTAGCGACGGCCATCTCTACTAGGTCCAAGGTTGCGGACAGATCTGAAAGTCTCCTGTCGGCGAGCAAAGGTAGTTAACTGTCCTACATTCACGTTACCATGCCGTAGCTAGGAACGGCCCGGATGGCGTGGCGCCCGGAACGGCACCTCTTCATACTTACCCGCATGCTTTTCAAAACTGCTTGTAATTTTCAAACTATCCGCTAATAGAAAATTGCCTAACGTCGTTTGCGACGGAATTTGATTGCCGCCTTTGCGGCCCCTTTTCCATTTCATGCTGTGTGGCTCCGTGCCGGGATCCGCCCGTTCGCGGATGACTTTTTGTACGCAAGGAACTGGATTGGCGAAAGAAGAGCTCATGACGGTGGAAGGCAAGATCGACGAGATACTGCCCGATGGACGCTTTGGCGTGACACTCGACAATGGGTATCGGATTATCGCCTACACGGCAGGTAAAATGCGCCGTCACCGGATCCGCTCGGTCGTTGGCGACCTCGTACACTTGGAAATGACGCCTTACGACCTGACCAAAGGTCGGATCATCTATCGCGAACGGACGCCCGGCCAGGGGCTAGGTGCTGTCCGTAGGCGTGTGATCAGGCGCTAATCTGATTTCATGAGGCGGCAGCGCATCGCTGCCCGCAAGGATAAAATGACTTTGATGCATACTGGCGCTTTCAAGCGCCACACAAACTCGCCGCGCAAGAACTCGGCGGCAGGCGAAACCATGGGCCGGTACATGACTTCCACCGCCATGCTTTCGCCCCTCGAACTGCGACGCATCGTCGCAGCGATGGTCGACTGATCAGGAAGACCCTCGCGGAAAGGCCTGGCGCGGACTTGCGTTGGGCCGGGCCGCGTCCAGCAGGAGATGTCCTATGGATATCAACAAAGAATATGCCGCTCATCAGCAAGCGTTGATGCGGGCCGATCATTCGGTCTGCAATGACGTTCGCCGGGCACATCTTGCTCAAGCCTTGTCGATTGCAGGCCGGATAAGCGCTGTCCAGCGCCAACTCGGCGCTGCTGCTGCCTGCGCCTGGAGCATTACTCATTGTTCGGCGCCGGCAAGCGCCTGATGCAAACGCGCCAGTGAATGCCGGCGCACCTATCCTGCTCGTGTCGAACTTCGACAGGTATCGACGAATTGGTTTCAGATCTGGGGCTGTGTTCCCATTCCTGCAAGACGACGACTTCCTTTCAATGGACGACTTGAAGCCTGACATCGTCAGCAATCGCTGATGTCCACCAATGTTTCTTGAAAGGAAACGATCATGACTACCGGAACCGTAAAATTTTTCAACGAAGACAAGGGCTATGGCTTCATTCAGCCTGATGACGGCAGCAAGGACAGCTTTGTCCATATTTCTGCCGTGCAGGCTGCCGGCCTTGGAACTCTGAGCAAGGACCAGCGCGTGTCCTATGACGTCGAGACCGGCCGCAACGGCAAGGAATCGGCGATCAATCTCAGCAGCGCCAACTGATCAACAGACATGTCGGCAGCCTGCTGGGGAACTGCCGACATGTCCGATGCCCCTGACCACAACCAAGGAGTGAATGCTTATGGCGCTTTCGTACGAATTTCTCATCGAACGAGCCGAGCAAGCCGCCCAAGAAGCGGCTTGCTGCGTGCTGGAGAATGTGCGGGCACGGGCATTGCGCTCCGAGAAGGCATGGCGCAGCATGGCCAATCAGGTCCTTGAAGTCGCGCGCAACCGGGAGCTTGCCCAGCACGAAAAGCTCGCTGCGAGCCATTTGCTAGGTGCTTCGCAATGACAGAGAACCCGAACCTTGCCGAAAAAGACCTGATTGATGCACTTGAGGCCTCGGACGTTTCCGCCATCAACGGAATTGTCAGCCTTGCCAACATCCTGAGAAAGCGAGGCCTCCTGAATGACGCGGAGACCTCGGCCATGCATGAGAGCATGAGTCTGCCGCTGGGATTGCCTAAATATGCCGAAAACCCGGCTGTTCAGGACCTTCAGCTGAATATTGATCGGCTGTTTGCAGTCGTTGTGGCGCCAAAGTGAGGCCCGCGCCTTCGGCGGATTCAACCGGTCATCGCAACACTGGCTTCATACTGCCCAGCGAGGAATTGGTCGAGAGCTTCTGCAGGTGTTTTCCATCCGAGAGTTTTGCGAGGCCGAGTATTTAAGGTGTGAGCAACAGCATCCAGTTCACGGGTGTTATGATTGCTCAGGTCTGTGCCTTTCGGGAAGTACTGGCGTAGCAGGCCATTGGTGTTCTCGTTCGATCCTCGCTGCCAAGGGCTTTGCGGATCGCAGAAGTAGATATCAAGCCCGCTTTCGACGCGCAGCCGGGCATGTTGCGCCATTTCTGCACCTTGATCCCAAGTCAGTGACTGGCGTAGCTTTTCAGGCAGTTTGCACATGGACTCGGCGATAGCTTCACGAACAGCTTCGGCGCCATGCCCGGCAAGAGGAGGACCGTTCTTGATCCCCTGGCCGCGTTGATAGCCGTCCATGCGCGGCAGGTGCAGCAGCATCGTAAAGCGCGAACTGCGTTCGACAAGCGTGCCGATCGCCGAGCTGTGCATGCCAAGGATAAGATCGCCCTCCCAGTGTCCGGGAACAGCCCGATCTTCCACTTCCGGTGGCCGTTCGCTGATCATGATGGCATCCGTCACGAATGATTTTCCGCGACCTCTGACGCGTTCGCGAGGTACGCGCAGCGCACGGCCAGAGCGCAGGCATGCTGTTAGATCCCGGCGTAAGGCGCCACGCCCTTGAATATACAGCGACTGATAGATCGCTTCATGGCTGATGCGCATGGTAGTATCCTCCGGGAAATCGATCCGAAGCCTCTGCGCGATCTGCTCGGGGCTCCATGCAGTCGACCAACGCCTGCTTTGGCGATGAACAGCGCGACGCTTCTTCCATACCACTGCCGGGCCGGCAAAGCCGATACCCTGCGCATCTGTAACCTGGCCGGAAAGACGCTCCTCCACATAGGCCCGCAATGCAGGATTTGTCGCCAGCTTGCTAGGTCTAGGTCGCGCTGCCGCACGGTCCGCATGCCATTGGGCTGCAATGGCCCGGTAATCCAGATTGCCGCCACGGGTTGCAGCGTTGCGCCGAATTTCACGCGAAATCGTACTCGGCGAACGCTGGAGCTTGCGTGCGATTGCGCGGATCCCGGTTCCCCGGGCGAGTTCGATTGCGATCTCCTCCCGCTCGTGGAAGGTTAGAAATCTACCGGTAAGTGCAGGTGCCAAAGGCGCCAGATGTGTTGGCGGCATACCTCCCGAACTCCGAAACCAGCGTGGACCAAGCGGCGTCGAAATACCGGCATCGGCAGCGGCTTGCTCACTTGAGCGGCCTTGGACAATCGCCTGCCAAAAGCGGCGTTGATGCTCACGCCGCCATGCGGGTGGACGTCCAGGTGAACGCAATTTTCCTCGTGTGCTTCGCTCTGATGCGCGTCGACCCGCCATGACCACAACCTCCAATTTTCGGGGTGTTGCGATGACCGGTTGAATCCGCCTTCTATGCTGTGTTCGCGCGCGGGGCTGACGCGGCAGAGAGCCTCGAAGATGCGCACCAGATCCACCTGTCCTCACGCCGTGCTGCGATCGATCAACGTGAATGTGCGATCGGTTCCAACGCCCTGATCAGCGTCCGGGCACGTCAGGAATGGCGGCGCAACCGGAATTAAAGCGTTTTGCAACGCCGTTCGGCGTCGAGTTTCGCGAACCAGATCACATGCTTGGCGCCTTTGCCGTTGCCTTGCTTGTCATAGCGCGCATAGACCGTAACCTCGTCCACCGCGAAACCGGCGGCTTTCAGGCGTCGTGTGAAGGCGTCGTCGCGCGCGGCGGACCAGATTGCCAGCACCCCACCGGGGCGCAACGCGCGGGCAGCAGTGCGCAACCCGGCCTTGGCATACAGTCGGTCATTGCCGGCGCGCACCAAGCCGTCGGGTCCGTTATCGACATCGAGCAGAATGGCATCAAACCCGCCCGCAGAGCCAGCGATCACGTCGACGACATCGCCCTGTACAAGCCTGACGCGCTGATCGTCGAGGCAGCCTGCAGCCACGTCGGCCATCGGCCCGCGCGCCCAGGCAATGATCTCGGGCACGATTTCCGCAACGGTGACCTGTGCGTCATCAGGCAGATTGGCCAGCGCGGCGCGCAAAGTGAAGCCACCCCGATCAGGTCGTGCCCGGGCAGTTCGGCGATGGATTGCGGAAGGCCGCGCCGGTCGAGATAGTCGCGATGGGCATAAAGACCGAGTTGCACCGTGCCGATCCTGCGCGCGACCAATGCCTGCTGGACAGGATCGACCATGCGGATCGCGATATCCGCGCGGCGTTGCAGCAGATCATCGACAGCATCGCTTGCCACAAGTTCGATCGACAGCTTGGGATATTGACGCCGGATGGCGGCCAGCATGGGCGGCAGATGAACCGGTCGACCGGGCCATGGATATCAGCGCTTGCGGGCAAACCAGATATGATGGTTCACACGTGTTCCATCGACGGATTGATCGGCTTCGACAGCAAAGGCGTTGACCCTGACCTCGCTGACGTCGAACCCGGCTTGCTCCAGCCGCTGGGTAAAATCTCCGTCGCCATCGGCTGACCATACCGCCAGCACGCCGCCGGAGCGCAACGCTTTTCGGCTCGCCTGCAATCCGGCGGGGGAATAGAGAATGTCGTTGCGACGGCGGGTCAGACCTTCAGGGCCGTTGTCCACATCCAGGAGGATAGCATCATAGCCGCTCGCCGCCGAATGGATCAGCAGGCCGACGTCATCGATCACCACCGTCACCCGCGCATCGTCCAGGCAGCCATCCGTCAGGCGATGCATCGGCCCGCGCGCCCAGACCAGAATTTTCGGCACCAGTTCGGCCACGATCACGCTGGCATCCTTGCCAAGCGCCGCCAGCGCCGCGCGTAGGGTGAAGCCCATGCCATAGCCGCCGATCAGCACCTGCGGCGCATTCTGTCCGGCGATTCTTTCACAGGTCAGAGTGGCCAGCGCCTGTTCAGAAGCGAACATATCGCTGCTCATCAATTCGTTCCGACCAAATACGATGGCGAACTCGTCGCCGCAGCGCAGCAATTGCAGCTCAACGCCACCAGGCACCTGCGCGCGGTCAACAAGATCATATTTTCTCATCATCGTGGCGCTCCGTTCGCAATGAACGCCAACCTCCCCGTTTCGGTTGCCCGAGTAATCCAAATATCGACAGCATCAAAGGAAGCATTGAAGGGCAGATCGCCCACCAACGGGCGCTCCGTTACATGGTTGCGGCAACGGCTGACGATGGTGACCGGCATCTCATGGCAAGGAGGGGGTGTAATTGTGGCGGGGCTGGATTGAGGTGCGGAAATGGGATGGAAACTCCGGCGGGGACGCGGGTTGGGATGATTGGGCAAAGCAGATGCCGGCCGGATCGGTGTATATGGCGCCTAGATGATATGGAGCGAAGTTGCCACGATAATCGCGCAGCCGATCTTCCGCTACGTAAATTGACTTTTGAAAAATTTCGACCTATGGCGGTAACCGCTAACGTCGCCTGCGACGGAATTTGAATCCGATTAATTCGGTTATCCTTCTCTTCACATGCTGCTGGCTCCATCCGCGCTTTTGCGGGTGGGTTCTCTTGTTTTCGTGAAAAGGAAACACCCATGCCCATCGGCACCGTCAAGTTCTTCAATACTGACAAAGGTTATGGCTTCATTGCGCCCGAAGATGGCGGCAATGACAGCTTTGTCCACATCAGCGCGGTTCAGCACGCCGGAATGGCCACGCTGAACAAGGACCAGCGTCTCAGCTATGAGGTCGAAACCGATCGTCGCGGCAAGCAGTCCGCAGTCAATCTGGTTTCTGCCTGATTCAAGTGTTCGCCGGTGTCCGTAGGGGCATCGGGAAATGTCCGTCGCGATGAAGGGTTTCCTTTCGGCGCGGCGGCCCGTGTCTGGCCTGCTTGATCCGCTCTGCGTGATCGCAGCCGGGCACGGGAAATGCCGCCTTTGAAGCCTCCTTCCGCACCTCGGGTTCGGGAGGGCTGCTGCCTATTCAACCCAACCCGTCCTTATACGGCCGAGAGGCCGCCGCTTACCTGAATTTTTGACAATCCATATGCTTACCATTCTGAAATTTATCGCTTTCTCTGTGAAATCCACTTCGGTTCATCCTTATTTTGCGCATCGGTTGCCATCGGGCGTCCTCACTGTCGCCGAAATGCAGCGGTTGGTGGCTGATATGGTGGATTGATCGACAGCTTATCCCGTTGGGAAAGGATCGCCATGGCCAACTCAAGCGAATATTACCGGCATTGCGCCGAACAAAGTCTGCGCCATGCCGAGGCAAGTATTCTGGCCAATGCCCGCGAACGCCATTTGCATTCGGCGGCGGCATGGCAGGCGATGGCAGAGCGTGTGGCCAAGATAGAGGCCAATCGCCGCGAGAGCCAGGAGCGCGAGATCTCCGCTCGCTTGCCCGACGATGAAAACCCGCTTGATGAGTGATTGTGCTGCGTGATGGCCTGGACGCATTCCGGCAATAAAATATAACCTTAATGCGGAAATCGGGCCAAAGTCATTGGCATTCTTTGCCTTAAAACCGCGCCGGTATGGTGCTGAACCGGCGGCAAGCCAGATAACATGTATGACGGTCTATCCCAACCGATCCTCGTCAGTATAGATCTCAAAGCGCGATAGCGTAACCAGACCAAAAGTTGTGGTAAGCGCTGCATCAGCCGCGTCGCGCCCGCGCGCCATCAAAATGCGCCCGCGTCGGGGAAAGTTATGGCGCGCGTCAAAGACGTACCAGCGATCGCCCAGCCATACTTCGAACCAGGCGGAAAAATCCATGTCGCCCACGGCGGCAGGCAGATCCATATCGCCAAGGTAGCCGGTGCAATAGCGCGCGGGAATGTTCATGCAGCGGCACAGGGCAATCGCCAGATGCGCGTAATCGCGGCATACCCCGGTGCGCTCATGAAACACATCCCACGCCGTTTTGGTCGGGCGAGCGGCCATATAGTCAAAGCGAATCGCGCCATGGACATAATCGACGATAGCCTGCACGAGGCCCCAACCTTGCGGAACCTGGCCAAATAGGCCCCAGGCCAATTCGGTAAGGCGGTCGGTTTCGCAATAGCGACTGCTCAGAAGATAGTGGAGCACATCATCGGGCAATTCTGCCAACGGCGCCTGCCGGGCATGAACATCCACCCGGTCGGGTTCGAAGGAATCCTCGATCACAAAGCCGCAGGAAATGGTCAAGCCGCCTGCCGGCATGGTCAGCCGGGTGCAGATGTTGCCGAAGTTATCGACATAATCGTACATCGGCACATCGGGTGTGGTGAAGATACGCTGTGCGGTGCGCAGGTCCTTGTTGCGCGATGCATGGACACTGAGCTTGGCCAACATCGGGACGGGCTGCTCACAGGCAAAACCAATATTATATCCGGCGCGGATCAGCATGCTGAATGTCTTTCATCGGAGGACAGAGCCATCTGCCGGAATCCCGGCACTGGGGGGACAAATGCGGCAAGGAATGAGCGCCGGACGACCTTCGTGTTAACGACGGAAGCCTGCCTCCGCTTCACCATGAAGAGTGAATGACGATGCATCCGGCAGGCGAATGGCCGTTGGCCATGGCAGGTCTCGCTCAAATTGCTGCATGTCGGAAAGAGACAGAAGGTAGGAGAGCAGGGATTCGGCCCCCCTGTTTTCATTGACACGATCAGGATGCAGGCCATCGCGACAACTGCCGGTTGCGATATCAACCAGAGGCAGGCCCAAATCATTGGCGCCGGTAAACCATGCAAAGGCCTTGTGCGCTTCGACATGCCATGATGGCGATGGATCGACGAACGAGGCGGCGAGGCAGGCCGCGATGGTGGCGCAGGCTTCAACGGGCTGTTGGTCAAAGCATGGCGGGGTTTCGCGCGACGCCAACAGGAACCCTTGCGTACCGACCGGGCGGAAATGACCCTCCGGTGCCGTCTGGCGTTCAAGCAGCCAGCGCAGGCTGCGCAGACCGGCATCGATCAGGTCGCGCGATCCACAACTTCTGCCGGTTACGATAAGCGCCTCGCAAAGGCGGGCGTTATCATAGGCCAGCCCATCTTCGAACCAAACCCAATCATCGCTTTCACAGGCAAGCAATCGCGCCTGAAGTCGACCTCCTAGTGTCAGTTGCAGCCTTCGCGCATCGTGATTGTTTGGCCTGGCGCTGCAATAGAAAGACAAGCCCAGCAGCGCGAAGGCCCATGCCCGCGCTGAAGTGAAGGCTTTAATGGGGGGCAGTGCCTTTTCGAACAGAGCGGTAGCCCACTGGCCCCGCGGCGTTTCCCGACCTTGCGCCAAACAGGCGCCCAAGGCCCAGAGTGTGCGACCGTGGCTGTCCTCGGATCCAATATCTTCCAGCCATCGGCGATCAAAGCCCATGAAATTGCGAAACCTGCTTTGGTCCGGGTTCCATCCATGCTGGATAAAGCTGGCAAATCGGGGCAGCGCCGTTTTGATAAACTTGTTATGCCGGTTCGGGTCTCCCCGCATCTCCATGCCGCAGCACAGCAGCAGGGCGCGGGCATTGTCATCAATGCAGTAGCCGTGACTTCGGTCTGCAATGTCGTGAACCGCGTGCTGAATAAGGCCGGTGCTGTCGCACATCGCCGCAAAGTGATCGAGCGGCATGGCCGGCAATTCGGGCGACGGCTTGCGGCATGCTGCGCGAAAGGCTTCGCAATAATGCAGAGCGGTATTGCGCCACGTCATCGCACGACTGGCTACATAGGCCCGGCGCCCCATGGCAAGGCGGGAGGCTTCATTGGTCAACAGATCGGCGACCACCTCGCCAAGGCTGGCCGCATCGCCAAAGGGCACCAGAGCGCCAGAACCATCAGTCAGCAATTCGAGGGCATGCCAGTAAGGCGTCGATACCACCGGTCGCCCAAGTCCGTGCGCATAGGCCAGCGTCCCAGATGTCATCTGGGTTTCGACCATATAGGGCGTCACATAAACGTCGCACATGGCAATATGCTGGAGCAGTTCGGGCCGATCGGCAAAGTGGTTGAGAAACACCACATGCCTTTCCAGCCCCAGATTATGGACCAGCGCGATCAGGCTCTCGCGATAGGCCTCGCCAGCTTCGCGGAGCAAGGTCGGGTGAGTGGCACCCATCACCACATAGACTGTATCGGGCGCAGCAGCCAAAACCACCGGCATTGCCGAGATCATTGCCTCGATCCCCTTATTTGGACTGATCAGGCCAAATGTCAGAACGATGCGATGCCCGGAAAATCCGAGCTTCTCTTTGGCCTGTTGCGGAATGATCAGCGGCATGTCCGGAATGCCATGGGGAATGACGAGTATCTTTTTAGGATCAGCGCCGTAAACATCGATCAGGATGGAGCGCCCCTTCTGCGCCATGACCACAACGCGCATCGAAGCAGCCAGAATGGCCATGATGACCCTGCGCTGGGCGTCCGATGGGCGATCCAGAACAGTATGCAATGTTGAGACAAGGGGAATACGCAGCGCAGAAATCAGGCCAAGGACATAGTCTCCGGCCTCGCCGCCATAGATGCCGAATTCATGTTGGAGCGAAACGACATCAAAGCCTTGTTCATGGATGAAATCGACCGCTGCCAGATAGCCGCCCGCGTCCTCCTGCGCGATAGACCAGCGAACATGGGGTGGATAGGCATATTGCCCACCCTGATCACACATCGCAATGATTGCGGTCTGGGCCACGTCATCAAGGTGGCGCACGGCCAATTCAAGATCAGTAGTGAAGGTTGCGATGCCACACCGGCGGGGCAGGGCATTACCGACGAAGGCAACTCGAAGCGGTTGATTCTGAAAATCGTCTTATAGCTTGCCTTTCGGCTTGCGCGTCGCGGCCAATACCGGCGAACTTTCCAGCGGTGCCAGCGGCACGATGGTTTTGCCCTTTGTGGCTTTCGGTTTGCGGATCTCTCGATTGCTGCGTTTTTGTGATTTGGCCATGTCGG
The DNA here is from genome assembly GCF_012275515.1 of Novosphingobium sp. SG707. GTDB lineage: Bacteria > Pseudomonadota > Alphaproteobacteria > Sphingomonadales > Sphingomonadaceae > Novosphingobium. The sequence continues at coordinate 479,784 of NZ_JAAZQL010000004.1, read as the reverse complement.
TTGTGTCCTTGGTTGGTGTGTGACCCAGGCATTGGGCCTGCTATTTGCGCGGGAATTCGCTTCGTTGCTGATGCGAAGCGCACGGGATTGCGGGTGGGGCAGAACCCCTGTCGCCAATGCGCCGTGTGTGATGGTTCGTAATTCGGCTTAGAAGATCTCGTTCCGGCACATGACGCGTCCGCCTTCGTTAAGCGGGGGCACAGCAGGTAACTCGCTCACGAGTGGCTCGACGTCGAAATTCGCGACAGATCCGCCTTTAGCATGGATTGCAGATAACTCTGCATCAATTCGATGCTCAATGGGACGTCGCTACCCATTTACCATAGTGCAAAGGATCTGCGAAAATTGGGTTTTGGCACAGCAGGGCATTACAGCCATTGTCGGTGGCACGTGCGAATTTGCGCCCAAACCTAATGTCCGCCAGATCATGCAACGTAAGCTTCGGGGTATCTGCGCTACTTACAGCTGAAAAGTGATGGGATAGATGTAGACTGACACCGAGCCGTTTCCACACATCCTCTACAGGATACCGCGCTTGATAATCTGGGTCACCGCATCACGCACGCACTCATCGCTGAAATTGGGTTCCCCTATCGCCGCCTCCTGTCCTCACAATTGGGGATCACAGTCGTCCAGAAACCTGGTGGCTGTTCACAGAATGCATCGAAGGGGTGAACCGACGGCCGCTTCCGCAGGGCCTGCTTTGCAACGCTTTCGTCCGCTTTAAGGGCGAATGGCGTTGAAAAGCCGGCTTCAACGCCATGCCATCATTTTTATGCCGCTCTTGCTCTCAACTGGTCAAAACTGTGGCGCACCAGCATGGTGCCATTGCGCCAGACCGGTATCAGCAGATTGTCAGCATCGGTCACATTCTCCGCACGGGCGATGTTCAAACGCCCATCTCGCCGCACCACGGCCTGGCGGCCCGCCTTGCTGGCCTTGGTCGGGTCAGTCGCGGGGGCCTTGACGACATCGCGCCAAACACCGGTGTCATCGCGCATGGCATTGGCCTTCATGGCAAAGCGCAAAGTGTCGCGGTTGACCTGTTGCAGCAGGCCGCCGCCCATGCCGAAGGCGATGTTGTCGATGGCAAAACCTTCCGCAATCAACCGGTCGATCAGGCGAGCGATGGTGGCGGGGGTCATGCCGTCGCCCTGTATCACGCGGACATGCGGGTCGAGAACACGATAACCCTTCGCATTCACTGCGCCGCCAAAGGCATCCCACAGCATCCTGATCACCCGCACCGGCGTTTCCACCGGATCGCCGCTGTCGGGCCGCACCACCAACGTTCCGTCACGGGCCAGAACCTTCTCACGTAAGGCGCCGCCCCATATGCCGGTGATCGCCGCATCCAGATCATAGCTGTCCGAGACGACCGCCACCACGCCATCAAACGCGTCGAGCATATTGGCATAGGCGTCCTGCTCACGCTCGCGGCCCCAGCTGGTCATCGTGCTGTGTTCCGCCGCAGGGATAGAGAAACCCGCCATATCCGCGCCATAATAGCGGCGTGCGGCCAGCAAAGCCTCCATCGTGTCCGTGCCCATGAAGTTCACCAGATGCGCCATGCCGCCCAGACCTGCGCTCTCCCCGCTGCTGACCCCGCGTGCGCCGAAATCGTGCAGTTTGAAGGGCAATTGGCCCGCCGGGTCCTCGCCGGTCTTCTCCAGCCCTGCGGCGATGATCAGGCGGCATTGGCGGCTAATGGTGGCCACCGTGGTGGGATACCAGATAGCGCGCAGTAGCGCCGTCTCGATAAAGGTCGCCAGCCATGGCAGGCGCGGATCGGTCGTTTCCACCTGCACCATGGGCACGCCGGTGGGCACGATCATCCCTTCGGGCAGGGCGCGGATGGTGATGGGCAGGAAACCGGCGTGATCGTTCAGGATGATCTCCCACCCGGCGCGGTTGAAGGGCACACCATGGGCGGCGCAGATCGCCTCGGCCTCGTCAATGTCACCCATGGTGATCGGACGGGCCAGCCTGTCGATCAGGAAGGGCTGAAGGCCCATGAACAGCACTTCATCGGCAAAATCATTGGCCCGCGCTTCGACATAGGCGCTGATCGCGCGTGTTTCGGGCGGATATTGCCGGAAGTGGCTGTGCTTATAGCTGTCAGTAGCCAGAATGAGATTGGTCATGGTGTGAACTCCTCACAGGGACAGGCGGACGCGGGACTCCCCCGCGCGGCATGGGACTTCAGGTCTTGGGGTGTCAGAGGTCGGCCATCTCTTCGATGATCGACCAGTGGTCCTCGAACAGCATCTCCGGCGAGAGGTCGCCAAAGCGATACCAGCGGGCATGGGCGGCATCATCGCCGCCCTTCACGCTGAACAGCTTGCGCCTTTCGGGCAGGCGGAAGAGGAAGGCGTGCGTAATGATCCGCCCGCGCAAAGAGCGGTTCGGCGCATCGAACACGCGGGTGCGCGCGTCCTCGATAAAACTGGCCAGCATGGCGGGGGGGATCTGACCCTTGCCGTCGCTGATCGAGGTTTCCTCGCGCAATTCGCGGATCGCGGCGTCGCGGATGCGTTCCTCCGGGTTCACGAAACCGCCGGGCAGGGCGAGCAGGCCCTTGCCGGGCGCGCGGCCCCGTTCGACCAGCAAGATATGGCCCGATTGCACCACCACCGCATCGGCCGTGACAAAAGGCCCGCGCCCCCATTGCTCCGGATAGGCGGCGAGGAATTCGGCTTCCTCCAGCAAAGCGCGGAATGTCTCGCCCAGCATAAAGCTGCGCAGGAATTCCGTCACGCCGGTCGAGAGGATGGAGGCGGGCACTTCGGCAATGCGTTGAAAATAGCGGCTGCGCACATCGCTGGAGGAGAAGGTGCCATATTGGCTGTCGATCTGAAGGTTCTCCCATTCGGGGAAGAGTTTCAGATAGAAGGAGGAGGCATCCTTGCCATAGCCGGTCAGGGCGACGCGGAAATCGCTGATGCCATGGGTTTGAAAGCCATGGTTGTTGCCATGATCCAGCACGATGGCGCGCACCTTGCGCTGAACCTGCGTCACCCATGCCGTGTCGGAATAGAGATGATCGTCGAGCGGAGCGATGATCAGGCGGCCCTCTGCCACTTCATGGCGAAAGGCGGAGCGCAGCATGGCTTCGCGTTCGGCATAGGTGAAGGGGTTGCGCGGGTCGCGCGCCACATTGGCCGATCCCACCAGCACAATCAGACGGTTGACCCGTTCCAATGCGTGGGTGATCACATGTTCGTGACCGATATGCAGCGGCTGAAAGCGCCCGATAAAGACGCCGAAGTCGATGGTCATGTCCGAGGCTCCCTCGAAAGATGGAAACGAGCCGGGCTCCCCGACTCGTTGTAAGAGGGCTTATAAGTGTTGAACTTATATTCAGTCAAGATATAAGTATCGCCCATGAACTATCCTCTTCTTGCCGTCACCGTCGATCTTGTCCTGATGAGCGTGGTCGATGACCGCCTCTGCGCCCTGTTGCAAAGGCGTGGGGCTGAGCCTTTCACCGGCCATCTTGCCCTGCCCGGAGGGTTTGTGGGCGAACATGAGGGGCTGGAGCAGGCTGCCCGTCGCATACTGACCGACAAGGCGGGCTTTGCTGCGGGCGAGGGCGGTTGGCTGGAACAGCTTTACACCTTTGGCGATCCGGGGCGCGATCCCCGCATGCGGACGGTCAGTGTGGCCTATTTCGCCCTGCTGACCCATGCACAACTTGCGCAAGCGGTAGGGTTGCGGGATGATCTGATGCTGGTGCCGGTCGGCGCTTTGCCCGAAGCGCTGGCGTTTGATCATGCGGCTATCCTTGCCCTTGCTCATGACCGGTTGCGCGGCAAGCTGGATTACGCGCCGGTCGCCTTTGCCCTGTTGCCCGATCTGTTCACTCTGCGCGACCTGCAAAGGGTGCATGAGGCGATCACCGGCAACAGTTTCAGCAAGCCCGCCTTCCGCCGCCGCATGCTCGACACCGGCTGGATCGAACCGACGGGCGAGCGCGAGACCCAAACCGCCTTTCGCCCCGCTGAGCTCTATCAGCGTAAGCATGAATGAACGGCGGGTTCCGATCAGCTGATTAGGTCAGGGAACGGCAGCAATTGGGGCGAAGCGAGGCATTGCGCAGAGCGTCGGCATCGATGTTCGGGCCATCCTTGGGCTCCTTCCATGCTGTCCGTGTTACGGCAATCCAGCTTGGCAACCCGAATCCTGCGCCGTTCAGGCCGTGGCGGTGATGATTTCCACGCGCGCCGGCATCCAGACGGTGCCATCGCGCAAGTTGGCGGCGCAAACTGCCGTCATACGGTCATGGGCCTCGGCCTGTTCGCGGGCTCCGGCGTCGGCCAGCGGCCCGGCCGCAGACGAGGATGCAAGGAGAAATTCCGCTGCCGCATCGGGCGTCATCCCGCCGCCGACCTGCAGGTCGCCGCGCCAGGTCTTGGCGGCGCAATCGCGAAACCCGACGGCGTCCAGCAGCGCGATCAACCTTGATGGATCGCCATAGCGGCAGGGCCCGGGCGCATCCGGGTCGGGCTGGGGCAAATCGATCACCGCCGCCACCGCATCGCGCACACTGGCCATAAAGGCCACCTCTTTGCCGGGCCCCCAAACCGCGAAAGCTAGCTTGCCGCCCGACCGCAGCCAGTGGTGCAGGTTGGCAAAGGCAAGTTCCGGCGCCTCGAAGAACATGACGCCAAAGCGCGATGCGAGGCGATCGAACTTTTCCGCGGGTCGGAAACGGGCAACATCGGCAAGGGTGAAGCGGGCGATGCTGCCCGCACGGGCTTTGGCCGCCTCGACAAGATCCGGCGAAATGTCAAAACCCTCGATCGTGCTGCCGGGCGTGGCGGCGGCAATGGCGCGCGTTGTGGCGCCGCCGCCCGCACCGATCTCGGCGATCCGCAAATGCCCGGCAAGATCCAGCGCGGCGATCAACGGGGCATCGATGGGTGCAAGCATCGCCTCCATCGGACCAAGCTGATCGCGCCATTTCACACCGCGCGTTTCGGCCCAGGTTTGACTGGATGGAGATTGGGTGGCCGCCATCGTATTACCTCGTCGAAGCTGGCTTCCCTGATATGTTCCGCGCTGCGATAAGTCCAGACAGGGCTTTTGGGACAACAAGGGCAAGGCCATCGGTGTGATAGTGACAGCGCGGTGACCGGCTGCGACCAGCATACGACGTTTCCGGATCGAGGCTTGAACGACTGTTCCCGTTGGAACTTGCCATTCTGTTTCCATTAAGCTGCCCTAATTTTATAGTGCGAATTACTGGTATTTCGTCCACAGCCTTGGGAATGACCACGCTATGCCCTTTCTGCTTCGGCGAACCCGGCCTGAGACGGCGCCTTAAGGAGTTGAGACCAAAGTTTCCACGCGATCTCAAATGCGACTTTCATTCCAATCGCAGCGGCATTCCCGTTGACGCCATCGCACCGATCATCGACGCTGTGATTGTGCCTAACTATATGATCGGCGAATATCAGCCATCGTATGGCCGCGAGGATGATCGCGCCGATTGGCAGCAACAAGGCTTGAGCTTGCGAGAAATCATCAGCGACCTAACACAAGCTGAGGATGATCGGATCTCAGACGCGATCGTCAGCCAACTCATCGACGACGATCCCTATGATCCGCGTGATGGAGGCGAACCTTTCTACTCCGATGACCAAAATTACGTTCGGGTCGAGCATACTTCCAACCCGCGCAGCGAAGCGTGGGAGCAGTTCAAGCTCGAAATTACCTACAACCGCCGCTTCTTTAGCGACCTCGCGAGGGATCGCCTTCGCCAACTCTTCGAGAACATCCATCTCCAGAAGGACGATCTCGGCCAGCCTGTAGTGTATGAGATCGGCTCAGATGAAACTTTGCGAATCTACCGCGCTCGCCAGATCAACGGTGCCAGCGAGCGCGAGAGGGTCATCGCTGATCCCGCCAATTTGCTGGGGACGCCACCGCGGCGGTTGAGAAACGCCGGCCGAATGAATGCCGCTGGCGTCCCGGCCCTTTATGGTGCTTTTGATTTCGACACCTGTGTTGCAGAGATCCGCCCCTCGGTCGGTTCTTACGTCGCTGCAGCAATATGCGACGCTGTATGCCGAGGCATATGGCCGGGAGGAATCCGTCACCGAACTGATACCGGCGATGCTGGCAGCATTCCTCGAAAGTGATCGTGCATTTGCCAAGATGCGCAAGACCGCTGAGGCATAGAGGTGGATGACTGAGGAGGATCACCTCTGGACACCGAGGGAGTTGTCGAAATTCCTGGGCTATTCCGAAAGCACCATCTGCCGGATGGTTTCCCAATGCCCTGAAAAGCTGCCACCACGGGTTTCCGCCTTGGCTCGGCCGAGGTGGCTTCCTGAGGTCGCGAGGGAATGGGCGAGAGCCAGCAGCGATTTACCACGCCGGCACGGTGGCCGCCCCCGCATCATTCGATAGGTCGGCAAGCCATTCTCGGCTAAAAACATCTCGATTTAGGAACGCTTCACAGCATACTCGGGGAATGGCAGTGTGCCACACTGTGCCATTCCCCCGAATTTATCCTTTGAAATCAAAGGATATTGGTGCGGTCGAGAAGACTCGAACTTCCACGGGTTTTCACCCACAACGACCTCAACGTTGCGCGTCTACCAATTCCGCCACGACCGCAATCCGTGTCTGATTTGCCAGAAGCTCTGGCCTATCAGTGGGGTAGGAGGGCGCCCCTAACAGAGGAGTTTGAGCTTGCCAAGCGCTGAATCGAACTTGTGGAAAATTTGTTTCAATTCACCTTCCATTTCACCTCGGCCGAGACCGCCGCTTTCGGCGCGTCCACGATCGCGGTGTTGATGGTCAGGTTCTCGCCGGGGTTCAGCACCGGCTTGGGCGGCGCGGCCTCAACCGTATAGACCGCGCGGTTGCGCGCATCGCGCAGCACGATCATCAGGCTGGGCACGCTGCGGCGGTTCTGGCCGATATTGGTGATCGTGCCGGAAATGTTGAAATAATCGTTTTGGTTGTTGAGCGGGCGGCGCTCCTGACGCGCGGCCGGAAAGGTCAGTTTCAGATCCGGCTCGCTGTGCCCCGTCTGGGGCAGGGGCAGCCAGGTGGGCAGGCCGAACTGATAGACCGCCGCCATCGCGCCCGTTGCCATCAGGGCAAAGCCGACCGCCAGCATCGTCCACATCCGCGCCGGATTGCGGCGCGGGCGAAACGGCGGCTCATGGGCAAAGCTGGATGGGGTGGCGGCGAAATTGTCCGCAATCGGGGGCGGGGCCTGCTCGACCGCCGGGGCCGGAGGGGGCGCGGCCATAACCGGGGGTGCGGGCGGGGGTGGGGCCGGAGCGGCAACCGGAGCGGGCGCAGGGGCCTGTTCAGCGGGGCGCGCCACTTGCGGCGCGGGCGCCACAGGGGCCGGGGCCACGGGCGCAGGCGCCGGGGGCACCTCGATCACCGGCCCTTCCTGAAACCAGCTGTGGCGGCAGGTGGCGCAGCGCACGGTGCGGCCATCGACCCCGATGGCGCTGTCGGGGACGGCATAGCGTGTCGCGCAAGCAGGACAGGCAATAATCATCGCCCACAGCTAAAGCATGCAACCGTTGCACAGCACAAGGGGAACAGGGGGCGACCGCTGCGCGAACAGCCATTTTTCCACCGCCCTTTTTTCGCGGGCAAAGCCGTACTATAGCTGGGAAACGATGGTCGAACGTTCTCCTGTTACAAGCCTGCAATACGGCATTTCGCGCCGATGCATTGCCGCGTCCGATGCGTGTGGGAGAGCCAAATGACGGGCATAGCAGGAGAAATCGCCCGCTTCGACAATGTGGGCCTGCGCTATGGCCCCGACCGCGAGGTGCTGTGCGATGTCGGTTTCACGCTTCATGCGGGCCATTTCTATTTTCTGACCGGGGCCAGCGGCGCGGGTAAGTCCTCGCTGCTGCGCATGCTCTATCTGGCCCAGCGCCCCTCGCGCGGGATGATCAGCCTGTTCGGCACCGATGCGATCACCCTGCCGCGTCATCGCCTGCCGGGATTTCGGCGGCGGATCGGGGTGGTCTATCAGGATTACCGGCTGGTGCCGCATCTCTCGGCCTTCGACAATGTGGCGCTGCCGCTGCGCGTGGCGGGGGTGCCCGAACGCGATGTGGTGCAGCCGGTCAAGGATATGCTCGAATGGGTGGGCCTGGCCGACCGGATGGGCGCGCGCCCGGCCACGCTCTCGGGCGGTGAGCAGCAGCGCGTGGCCATCGCGCGCGCGGTGATCGGGCGGCCCGAACTGCTGGTGGCCGACGAACCGACCGGCAACGTCGATCCCGAAATGGCGATCAAGCTGCTGCGCCTGTTCGAGGCGCTCAACCGGCTCGGCACGACCGTGGTGGTGGCCACCCACGATCTGCACCTGCTGCAGAAAGTGCCAGGCAGCCTGATTATGCGGCTGGACCGGGGGCGAATGTCGGACCCGACCGGGGCGCTGCGCTATCCCCCGCGCCGGGAGAATGCCCAGCCATGAACCTGCCAGGCATGAATCTCGACGATGAACAGGTGCAGATCCCGCACCGGCCGCTGGCGCCCACCGGCGGGCCTGTCGATCCTGCGCCTGCCGCGCCGCGTCGTGGGTGGTTCTCGGGCCGCGCCGCTCTTTCGGGCAGCGGCGAGGGCAAGCTGGCGGGCTGGCGCGCCTTTGGCAGCGGGGGCGAGGGCGTGCTCGTGCCTCAGGCGCGGCTGTCGGGGCCGACGCCATGGGTGATCGCGATCATGGTGACGATCACGGTGATCGCGGCGGCCACGGGCCTTGCGCTGCGCAACATCGCCAATGCCGCCGCGCTGGATCTGGCCGGAGGGGTCAGCGTTCAGATCATTGAGGCGCAGGCCCCCGTCCGCGCCGCGCAGGCGCAGGCCGCGCAAAAGGCGCTGTTGGGCGTGCCGGGCGTGATTTCGGCCCGCGTGGTGCCCCAGGCGGAGCTGGACCAACTGCTCGTGCCATGGTTGGGCGCGGGGATGAGCGATGGCGATATGGTGCCCGTGCCCGCGATGATCGACGTGCGGATTGACGGGGCAGCCAATGGTGCACGCATCGCTGCCCTGCGCGCGGCGCTGGGCCGGGTGGCGCCGGGGGCGCGGGTGGATGCGCAATCGCATTGGCTGGCCCCGGTGTTCGAGGCGATGGATTCGCTGCGCTGGCTGGCGCTCTCGATGATCGGCCTGCTGGCGCTGGCGCTGACGGCGGCGGTGCTGCTCTCGGCGCGCTCGGCGCTGGGCACGCATCGGCGAACGATTGAGATCGTGCATAATCTGGGCGGCACCGATGCCCAGATCGCGCGCATTTTCCAGCGCTCGATGGGCATGGACGCCACCTTGGGCAGTCTGGTGGGCATGGTGCTGGGCCAGATTGCGGTGATGGTGCTGGGTGCGCGTTTCGCCGGGCTGGGCGCGGGGCTGCTGGCCGGCGGGGTGCTGCGGCCGCTCGACTGGGCGGTGGTGGCGCTGGTGCCGGTGGCGGCGGTGGTGCTGGCCATGCTGACGGCGCGGCTTTCCGTGCTGATCGCGCTGCGAAGGATGCTTTAGATGCTGCGCCGCCTCCTTGCGCTGCTGCTCACGGTCTGGGCGCTGGGCTTTGCCGGTTTCGCCGCGTTTCAGCCCCAGCCCGCGCCGATCGCCAAGGCCGATGGCATCATCGTGCTGACCGGCGGCGAGGGGCGGATCGCGCGGGGGCTGGATCTGCTGCGCGATGGCGTGGCGCCGCGCCTGCTGATTTCGGGCGTGGACCCGGAGGTGAAGCCGGGCGAACTGGCCGCGCAGTACAAGATGAGCGCGGCCCTGCTGGCCTGCTGCATCACGCTGGGCTACGAATCGGTCGATACGCGCTCCAATGCGCGCGAATCGGCCCAATGGATCAAACGCCACGGGTTGCGCCGGGTGCGGCTGGTGACCTCGGACTGGCATATGCGCCGCGCCGCATGGGAATTGCGCCAGACCATCCCGGCCGACGTGGAACTGACAGAAGACGCGGTGCCGACACGGCCCTCGCTGGGCATCCTGTTTGCCGAATACAGCAAGTTCGTGTTGCGGCGCCTGTGGCATATCGGAAAAGGTTGATATGAATAAATCGCCGCTGGGCATCGGCAACGCATTGCGCTCGATTGCCTTCTCTTTGTTTTTCTACACCTGCTCGGTCCTGATGGGGCTGACGATTCCCTTCTTCATCGCGTTTGGCGGGCGCGAAGGGGCGATCTGGATCTGCACCCGATGGTCGAACATGCACCGTTGGGGCGTGGTGCATATCATGGGGACCAAGGTGGTGATCGAGGGCACGGTGCCTTCGGGCCCGGTCTTTGTCGCGCTGAAACATGAAAGCATGTTCGAGGCGATTGACCTGCCCACGCTGCTGCCCTTTCCGGCGGTGTTCGCCAAGGTCGAACTGCTGCGCGTGCCCCTGTGGGGCCGGGCGGCGGGGCTGTACGGCCTTGTCCCGGTCGAACGCGATCAGGGTGCCAAGGCCCTGCGCGCGATGGTTTCGGCCGCGCGCGGCTTGTCGCAGCAAAACCGCCCGCTGGCGATCTTTCCCGAAGGCACCCGCGTGCGCCACGGCACCCAGCCTGCGCCTCAGGCCGGGTTTGCCGGGCTGTATAAGATGATCGGGCTGCCGGTGGTGCCGGTGGCTGTCAATTCGGGCCCGCTGCTGCACGGCTTCTGGAAAAGGCGCGGGACGGTGACCTATCGCTTTGGTGAAGTGATTCCGGCCGGTCTGCCGCGTGAGGAGATCGAGGCGCGGGTCAAGGCGGCGATTAATGCGTTGAATGATTAGGGAAGATTTTGCCTCCGGCGGGCAAAGGGCGGGGGCCCTTTGCAATCCCGTTAATGGGGTGGTGCTGGAGGGTATCAGGTTTGTTTGGGCGATGGATTTGAAAGCCTGCGGCGCGGTGGGGTTACCCTTGTTTGCGGCGCAGGCTTTTAATTTGCAGGCGGTGCGTCCGACACAAAACGTCGAACCCCATGCGCGACAAAGACAGTAATGGGAGCGCGAGGGGCCAACCGATTTGTCTCGACAAATCGGTTATCTAAAATCATCCCTCGCATTTATAACTCCCTTAAACCCCCTTAAACCTTCCCATCCCGCCCGAAATTGGCGCTGGCCACATCCTGCCCCTGTTCGATGATCGAGCGGCGGATCGCGCGGGTGCGGGTGAAATGGTCGAACAGTTTTTCGCCATCGCCAAGGCGGATCGCCTTTTGCAGCTCGGTCAGGTCTTCGGTGAACACCTGCAGCATGTGGAGGACGGCGTCGCGGTTATAGAGGAAGACATCGCGCCACATGGTGGGGTCCGACGCGGCGATGCGGGTGAAATCGCGAAAGCCGCCTGCGGAATATTTGATGACTTCGTTTTGGGTCACTTCTTCGAGGTCGCCCGCAGTGCCCACGATTGTGTATGCGATAAGGTGCGGCAGGTGGCTGGTCACGGCCAGCACGCGATCGTGATGCGCGGGGGCCATGATTTCCACCCGCGCGCCGATGGCCTGCCACAGCACGGAGAGGCGCTCGAGCTCGAAGGGATCGGTGCCCTCGGCCGGGGTGATGATGCACCAGCGGCCTTCGAACAGGCTGGCGAAACCGGCGTCAGGGCCGGAATTTTCGGTGCCCGCGACCGGGTGGGCCGGGATGATCGTGTGGTTGGGCAGCACCTCGCCCAGCACTTTGGCGACCGCTTCCTTTGAAGAACCGACATCGGAAATGATAGCATCGCCACGCAGGCCGGGCGCGCATTCCCGCGCCGCATCGCCCATCGCGCCCAGCGGCACGCAGAAGATCACCAGATCGGCGTCTTGCACGGCCTCCACGGCGGTTTCGGCCACATGGCCCACCAATCCGCGTTCGGCTGCCCGCGCGCGGGTTGCCGGGTCGCGGTCATAGCCTGAGGTGGCGATTTTGGGCAGATATTGCTGAACCGCAAGACCGATCGAGCCGCCCTGAAGCCCCAAGCCGATGATGGCGATTTTGGCAAAGGACATCTTTATGCGCCTCGCACCAGACGGGTGATTTCATCCGCGATTTCATCCATCTGCGCCTGGCTGCCGATGGTGATGCGAAGCCCGTGCGGCAGGCCCTGATTGGGCAGCCAGCGGGTGATATAGCCGATGTCCATCAGGCCGTTATAGACCGTCTCTGCCTCCAGCGCGCCTTCGAACAGGATCAGCACGAAATTGGCTTGGCTGGGCAGCGGGCGCACGCCCTGATTTCCCAGCGCCTCAAGCCGCTCGACAAAACGCGCGCGGGTGGCGGCATTATGCTCGCGGCTGGCCACGACAAACGCCTGATCGGCAACGGCCGCAAGGCCCATTGCCTGTGCGGTGTTCGAGAGGTTGAACGGCCCGCGAATGCGGTTGAGGGCGTCGATAATGTGATCGGCCCCCGTGCCCCAGCCCAAACGCTCGCCCGCCAGACCATAGATCTTGGAAAAGGTACGTGTGACCAGCACGTTGTCCGCCGATTCCGCCAGCGCCATCGCGCCATCTTCATCCGCCGGATCGACATATTCGCCATAGGCCTGATCCAGCACCAGCAGCACATCGGATGGCAGCGCGGCATGGAGGCGGGCGATTTCGCCCTTCGGCAGGAAGGAACCGGTCGGATTGTTCGGATTGGCGACAAAGACCACCCGCGTCCGTTCCGTCACCAGCGCCAGCAGCGCATCGACATCGGTGCCGTAATCGGCGTCCGGCGCGACAATCGGCGTTGCGCCGCAGCGGCGCGCGGCAATGTCATAGACGCTGAAACCATAGCGGACATAGATGATCTCGTCCCCCGGTCCGGCATAGGCCTGCGCGGCAATATGCAGGATCTCGTCCGACCCGGTGCCCATCACGATGCGGGCGGCGGGAATGCCGTGCAATTGCCCCAAGGCGGCGCGCAGAGCATTGCTGTCGGGATCGGGATAGAGCGCCGGGGCCGCCGCCGCATCGCGCGCCGCCAGCGCCGCAGCCGACGTGCCCAGCGGGTTTTCATTGGCCGAAAGCTTGGTCAACGGCCTGCCGTCCTTGCCCTTGGACTTGCCGGGGACATAGGCGTGGATCGCGCTGATCCAGGGCTTGGGGGTGGGAAGTTTGGTCATGATGGCGCGGCCCTTAGCCGAACATGGGGCGAAATGACAGGGGGTGACGCATGGACTTCCCGTTGACTTCGCGCGCATCAGCCCCCAATTCAACGCGCATAATGGCCAGCCTCTTTACGTCCTGTTCGCAAACCTATGACCTGCCCGATCCGCTGCCGCTGGATGGCGGACAGAGCCTTGAAGGCGTGCGGATCGCGTTTGAAACCTATGGCGCGCTCAATGATGCGCGCGACAATGCGATCCTGATCTGTCACGCCACCACGGGCGATCAATATGTCGCCAGCCCGCATCCCATCACCGGCAAGCCGGGGTGGTGGAGCAAGATGGTAGGACCGGGCAAGCCGATCGACACCGACCGCTTTTACGTCATCTGCCCCAATGTGCTGGGCTCCTGCATGGGCACGACCGGGCCGGGCAGCCTTGCCCCCGATGGCCAGCCCTATGGGCTGCGTTTTCCCGTCATCACCATCCGTGACATGGTGCGCGCGCATATGGCGCTGCTCGACCATCTGGGGGTGGAGCGGCTTTATGCGGTTGTGGGCGGTTCGATGGGCGGGATGCAGGCGCTCTCGCTCTCGATCCATTGGCCCGAGCGCGTGGCGCGAGTGCTGCTGCTGGCCACCACGGCGGTGATGCCGGTGCAGAATATCGCGTTTCAGGAGGTGGGGCGGCAGGCGATCATGGCCGATCCCGATTGGCAGGGCGGGGCCTATTACGGCACGGGTCGGGCGCCGGATGCGGGGCTGGCGGTGGCGCGGATGGCGGCGCATATCACCTATCTGTCGGAAGCAACGCTGTCGGAGAAATTCGGGCGGCGGCTTCAGGACAGGGACGCGAAAAGCTTTGGCTTTGGCGCGGATTTTCAGGTGGAAAGCTATCTGCGCTATCAGGGCAGCAGCTTTACCGGCCGGTTCGACGCCAATTCCTATCTCTATATCACCCGCGCGATGAGCTATTTCGATGTTTCCGAGGAGCGGTTCGGGGCAGACCATACCACCCGCCTGTCCGAAGCCTTTGCCGGGGTAACGGCGCGTTTCTGTGTGGTCAGTTTCGACACCGACTGGCTCTATCCCACCGCCGAATCGCGCAAGATCGCCCATGCGGTCAATGCCGCCGGGGCGCCGGTGTCCTTTATGGAACTGGCTGCGCCCTATGGGCATGACAGCTTCCTGCTCGATGTGCCCGCGCTCGACCGGGTGATTACGGGATTTTTGAGCCGATGAACCGGATTATGGCAAATTTACGCCCCGATCTGGCGGTGATCGCCGGGCATGTGGCGCCGGGGGCGAAGGTGCTGGATGTGGGCTGCGGCGATGGCACGCTGATGGCGGCGCTGCGCGATGAGCGGGGCTGTGATGTGCGCGGGCTGGAGATCGACCCGCATAATGTGGCCGAATGCGTGGGCCATGGGCTTTCGGCCATTCAGGGCGACGCGGACACCGATCTGGCGCTCTATCCCGATGCCAGTTTCGATTACGCGATCCTGAGTCAGACCTTGCAGACCACCAAGCGGCCCGACATGGTGTTGGAGGAATTGCTGAGGATCGGGCGGCGGGCCTTTGTGTCCTTTCCCAATTTCGGCCATTGGCGGGTGCGCAGCGATCTGTTGTGGCGCGGGCGGATGCCGGTGACGCGGCTGTTGCCGGTGGGTTGGTATGAAACGCCCAACATCCACCACCTGACCATCGCCGATTTCCGCGATTTCGTGGCCCAGCGCGGGCTGAAGGTGGAAGGCGCGTGGTATTTGAACGGCGACAGCCTGATCAGCCCCGCGATGGCAACCTGGCGCGCGGAACATGCGGTCTATCTGCTTTCGCGGGGATAATCGCTTCTGATCGGTAAACTCGATCGGAATATACACCTTCCCCAGCTTGCGATTCAGCCCCGCCGCCCTACATTACATGGGTGTGAAAGGACGCGCCCCTCGATGAATGACGAACAGCCCAATGGAAACCCCTGGACGAAGAGCCTTTTGGTGTGGGGAGGGATCTTCCTCGCCCTGTTCTTCGCCGTATCGCTGTTCAGCGCGCGCAATGACATAGGCGCGCAGGCGATCCCCTATTCCGAATTCCGCGCCAAGGTCGCCGAGGGCAGCGTCTATGACGCGCAGGTGGGCGAACAGCGCATCACCGGCAAGTTCAAGAACGGCGAGGCCTACAGCACCGTTCCCATTCCCAACGACGTGACGCTGGCGCCGCTTCTGGCCCAGAATAACGTGAAATATCAGGGCAAGGCTCCCGAAGAGCCGAACGTGCTGCTCTATATCCTGCTTCAGGCTCTGCCTTTCCTGCTGATCGTGGCGGTGGGTTTCCTCGCCATGCGCCAGATGCAGAAGGGCGGCGGCGGCGGCGCCATGGGCTTTGGCAAGAGCAAGGCCAAGATGCTGACCGAAAAGCAGGGGCGCGTGACCTTTGCCGATGTGGCCGGCATTGATGAGGCGCGCGAGGAGCTGGAGGAAATCGTCGAGTTCCTGCGCGATCCGGGCCGCTTTTCCAAGCTTGGCGGCAAGATCCCCAAGGGCGCGCTGCTGGTCGGTTCGCCGGGGACCGGTAAGACGCTGCTGGCCCGCGCGATTGCGGGTGAGGCGGGCGTGCCCTTCTTCACCATTTCGGGTTCGGATTTCGTCGAAATGTTCGTCGGCGTGGGCGCGAGCCGCGTGCGCGACATGTTCGAACAGGCCAAGAAGAACGCGCCCTGCATCGTCTTCATCGACGAAATCGACGCGGTGGGCCGCAGCCGTGGCAACGGCCTTGGCAATTCGAACGACGAGCGCGAGCAGACGCTGAACCAGTTGCTGGTCGAGATGGACGGGTTCGAGGGCAATGATGGCATCATCATCATCGCCGCGACCAACCGCCCCGATGTGCTGGACCCCGCCCTGCTGCGTCCGGGCCGTTTCGACCGTCAGGTCGTGGTGCCGGTGCCCGATATCGAGGGCCGCGAAAAGATCCTGGCCGTGCATATGAAGAAAGTGCCGTTGGCCCCCGATGTTCAGCCCCGCGTGATCGCGCGCGGCACGCCGGGCTTTGCGGGTGCGGATCTGGCCAATTTGGTCAATGAGGCGGCGCTGCTGGCGGCCCGGCGCAACAAGCGTCTGGTGGCGATGCAGGAATTCGAGGACGCCAAGGACAAGGTCATGATGGGCGCCGAGCGTCGCAGCATGGTCATGACCGAGGAAGAAAAGAAGATGACCGCCTATCACGAGGCCGGCCATGCGCTTGTCTCGGTGAATGAACCGGCCAGCGATCCGATCCACAAGGCAACGATCATCCCGCGCGGTCGCGCGCTGGGCATGGTGATGCGCCTGCCGGAGCGGGACAGCTATTCGTATCACCGCGACAAGATGCATGCGAACCTGTCGGTCGCCATGGGCGGTCGTGTGGCCGAAGAGCTGATCTTTGGTTATGAGAAGGTGTCGAGCGGCGCCTCGGGCGATATCCAGTATGCTACGGGTCTGGCGCGCAACATGGTTACCAAGTGGGGCATGAGCGACAAGCTGGGGCCGCTGCAGTATGAGGATCAGAACGAGGGCTATCTGGGCATGGGCGCCAGCCAGCGCCTGTTCGCCTCGGATGAAACGAACAAGCTGATCGACAGCGAGATCCGCAATCTGGTCGACAATGCCCATGTACGGGCGACCGACCTGCTCAAGTCGCAGATCGACAAGCTGCATACGCTGGCGCAGGCGCTGCTGGAATACGAAACGCTGACCGGTGACGAGATTAAGCAGGTGGTGGACACCGGCAAGATCGACCGCCCCGAAGCGCCCAGCGGTGTGCCTCTGCCCGCTGCGATCAGGGGCACCAGCGTGCCGCGCGCGGGCCGGTCGAGCAGTCTGGCGAACGGCCTTGGCGGGATTTCGCCGCAGGGGGCGTAAAAAGCTGCCTTGGTTGCGAAAATGGGCCTCGCTGGCAACAACAGCGGGGCCTTTTCTTTGGGGGCCTATCGACGAAGGCTCAAAACAAAAGGCCCCGGAAAAGCCGAAGCTCTTCCGGGGCCTTTTGTCTTAATCGCCAATGCGATGAAATCAGCCGTCGTAATCCCCGCCCAGCGAGGTGTTACGCACCGGAGCCGCCGCCGTGATGCGCAGCGCCTCGGCGCTTTGCGAGAGCGAGCCGATGTCATCGACTTCATCATCATCGTCAGGCAGGACGCGCTGCATCGAGGTGATCAGCGATTCCTTGAGGATCTTGGGACGGACGGTTTCCTCTGCGATTTCGCGCAGGGCCACCACCGGGTTTTTATCACGATCGCGTTCGAGCGTCAGTTCCGCACCGCCCGAGATTTCGCGCGCGCGCTGGGCAGCCAGCAGCACGAGATCGAAGCGGTTGGGGATCTTGTCGACACAATCTTCAACGGTTACGCGCGCCATGGGCACTCCGTCTTGAATAGGGAAATTCCAGCGAACCTTGGCGCCTAGGCGGCAAAGCGGCGAAAGTCAAGGATTCGTGAGGCAAAGGACGCCTCACTCCTCCAGGTCATAGGAATAATTGGCCAATTCCTCGGGCGCCAGATCGCTGAACTTGGTGATCTTGGCCTCAAAGCGCATGCGGACCTTGCCGGTGGCGCCATGGCGCTGCTTGGCGATGATCAGTTCGGCCAGACCAAAGACGCGCTCCATTTCCTCCTGCCACTTGGCATGGGCCTCGACCACGGCGGGCGGATCGGTGGGGCCGGGCTCCTTGGGCTCGCGGCCCTTGACGTAATAGTCCTCGCGGAACACGAACCAGACCATATCGGCGTCCTGTTCGATCGAGCCGGATTCGCGAAGGTCGGAAAGCTGGGGACGCTTGTCCTCGCGCTGTTCCACCGCACGGCTGAGCTGGGACAGGGCGATCACGGGAACATGCAGTTCCTTGGCCAAAGTTTTCAAACCGCGCGAAATTTCCGAAATTTCATTGACGCGATTGTCGGTCGCCCGCCCGCTGCCCTGCAGAAGCTGAAGGTAGTCGACGATGACCAGACCAATGTCATGGCGCCGCTTCAAACGGCGCGCACGGGCGCGCAGGCCCGCAATCGTCAGGCCCGGCGTATCGTCAATATACAGCGGCAATTGACTCAAACGCTGGCTGGCGAAGGAGAGCGCCTGAAAATCCTCACGGCTGATCTTGCCCATACGCAGCGCGCTGGAGGAAATGCCCGATTGCTCGGCAAGGATACGCGTGGCGAGCTGATCCGCGCTCATTTCGAGGCTGAAGAAAGCCGTCGCCGCGCCGATGCTCTTGGCTGGATCGAGGCCCAACTCGCGGTCGGTCAGCAGGCGGTTGGCCGCGTTGAAGGCGATATTGGTGGCCAGCGAGGTTTTGCCCATGCCCGGACGGCCGGCCAGAATGATAAGGTCGGAATCGTGCAGACCGCCGATGCGCTGGTTGACCGAATCAAGGCCCGTGGTCTTGCCCGCGACATGGCCGCCGCTGTTGAACGCCTTTTCGATGCCCGAAATGGCGGTGCGAGTGGCCTCTGCAAAGCTCTTGGCCTCATTCGCGCCGCCCGCGCCGTCGGCCACCTTGTAGAGCGCGGCCTCGGCGGCCTCGATCTGTTCAAGCGGTTCAACCGATTCGCTGGTGTCCATCGCGCCCTGAACCAGATCGCGCCCCACGCGCACCAGTTCGCGCAGCAGCGCCAGATCGTAAATCTGTTCGGCCAGCACGCGCGGCGCGATCAGCCCCTGACCATCGGCGGTCAGGCGGCCCAGATAGGCCGTGCCGCCCAGCGCCTTGAGCGCCTCGTCGCTTTCGAAATAGGGCTTGAGCGTGACCGGCGTGACCACCGCCTTGCGATCCAGCAATTGCAGGATGCGCTCAAAGATGCGGCCATGGACAGGTTCGAAGAAATGCGCGGGCGACAAGGGCTTGGCCAGTTCCTCGACCACGCGGTTGTCGATCAGGATGGCGCCCAGAAAGGCTGCCTCGGCCTCGATATTGGCGGGCAGCGCCTGCGCGCGCGCACCGGAATCATTGGCGGGCGAAAACGGCAAAGCCGGGGCGAGATGGGTGTCAGATTGTGCCATGGATGGGCCCTCATGCGCCCAGCGGCCGGGCGGCGCAATGGGGTGTGTTGCAAACGACCCTGTGGATAATGGGGATTGGGGCGGGGCGCTGGCGGGAAAATCTCTGTGCGGGCCCATGCTATGGTTTGCACCATAGTTCCTTGCACCCCCTTGCCTGCGCCCCTCGCATTTGCGAAATGAGGAGGTCTTATGTTGTCCAACCTGCCTCCCGTGGCGCCCACTGCGCGCATTTCCAGCATCGATCTGGATGAAACGAC
Organism: Novosphingobium sp. SG707; assembly: GCF_012275515.1. Taxonomy (GTDB): domain Bacteria; phylum Pseudomonadota; class Alphaproteobacteria; order Sphingomonadales; family Sphingomonadaceae; genus Novosphingobium. The sequence continues at coordinate 460,456 of NZ_JAAZQL010000004.1, read as the reverse complement.
GATTCTGCGTCGCAATGACGACATCGAGCAGGAGCGGCGCGTGGCGGTGTTCGATCTGATCGAGGACAATGTTTTCAAGCCCTTGCGGATCTGGGATGCGGGCTATCACGGACCTTATGCGGTGCGCCTCGCGGTCCATGACGGGCGTCTGTCGATGGAGATCAGCGATGGGCGCGAAGGGCATGAGGGCGAATTGCTCGAAACGATCATGCTGGGGCTGGGGCGCTTCCGCCGCTCGATTCGCGAATATTTCGCCATTTGCGAAAGCTATTATCAGGCGATCCGCAAGGCTTCGGCCAAGGAAATCGAGACGATCGACATGGCTCGGCGCGGGGTCCACAACCATGCTGCCGAACTTCTGCTCGAAAGGCTGGAGGGCAAGGTGGAAACCGACTTCCCCACCGCGCGCCGGTTGTTTACGCTGATTTGCGTACTGCATATCAAGGCCTGATGACGATTCGCGTTTCATGCGGACGGGCCATTACAAAGAACGTTGAATAACATGGCAAAAACCAAAACCCGTCCGCGCGGCAAAGGCCGCAGCGGGCGCCCGTCGCTTCTCTGGCGTCTGCTGGCAGTGCTGGCGCTGCTGGGCATCGTGGGCGGGGTCTGGGCGTGGTGGAGCATGCGCCACTGGCAGCCCGACCGCACGACATTCCCGACGCAGGGCGCGCTGGTGGGCAGCGCGGACGGGCCGGTGGATTTTGTCGCCTTGAAGGCAATCGGCGCCAATTTCGTCTATATTGAGGCTTCGGCCAGCGCTTTCGCGCGCGATCCCGCCGTGGTGAAAAATCTCGATGCGGCGCGCAGCGCGGGCCTGCCATGGGGCGCGCTGCACAAATATGATCCGTGTCAGCCCGCCGACAAGCAGGCCGCCAATTTCGTCACCGTGGTCCCGCGCGATAAAAAGATGCTGCCCCCGGCGGTCGAACTGGAGCAACTGGCCGATCATTGCCCGGTGCCGGTGTCGGATGCCGCCGTGGTCAGCGAGCTGATGACCTTTCTCAACCAGATCGAGACGCATACGGGCAAACCGGCTGTGCTGAAACTGGGGCGCGAATTTGAAAAGACCTATCCCATTGCCGCCACGCTCGACCGTGCGCTGTGGCTGAGCGCGGACCGGGTGCAGCCCGATTACGGCGGGCGGCCATGGGCACTGTGGACCGCCAATTCGGGCCTGCAGACCTCGGCGGCCGAGCAGCCCTTGCGCTGGGTTGTGGTGCAGAAGTAAAAAGGACCATGATGCACGCCATGAATCATAACCGTGACGCCCTGATTGCCGCCGCTCGTTCGGCTTCCGCCCGCGCCTATGCGCCCTATTCGGCGTTTCATGTCGGCGCGGCGCTCGGCTTTGCCGATGGCAGCGTGGTGACCGGCGCGAATGTCGAGAATGCCTCCTATGGACTGGCGCTCTGCGCGGAAACGGTGGCGGTGTCGCGGGCGATGGCCGATGGCGTGCGCGGCGGGCTGGTGGTCGTGGCGGTCATCGGCGGATCGCCCGGCGAGGATGGCGTGGCCCAGCCCGGACCGGGGCCGGTCACGCCCTGCGGACGCTGCCGTCAGGTGCTGAACGAGCTGGCGCAACTGGGCGGCACCGACCCGGTGGTGTGGAGCGCTTCGGCCGATGGCGTTGCGGAAATGAAGCTGTCGGAACTGCTGCCGCTGGCCTTTGGTCCGGCCAATCTGCTCTAGGCTTGCCGGAAATCCAGACTGCCGCGCCGCTCGGCAAATTTCCATTCGCCTGAAGTCAGCACCAGATGATCCTGATAGCTGCCCACCAGCGGCGGCTTGGACGATTGCAGCGGCAAACCCGCGCCATCGGCCTCGCCGGTGAAGAGTAGGAGCTGGCTGTAGGCGCTGGCGCTTTGCCCGTCGTCGGCCACATCCACCACGATATTGGCCACGATATGTCGACTGGCGCGCGGCGGACGGGCCTGAAACGCGGCCAGAATCGCCTCGTGCCCGGTGGTGAAACTGTCGGGAGCGGTGGGGCGGTTCATCCTCCCATCCTGCGTGTAAAGCGCGGCCAGATCCTCCCATTGGCCAGCGTCGTTCAGGTGGACGTAGCGCGTGATGAGGCGGGCGATGGCGTGTTCGGCAAGGAGGCGGTCGAGGTCGGTCATGGTGGGGGCTTTAGCAGGGTTTGCCTCCGGCGGGCAAAGGGACTTGTCCCTTTGCAATCCCGTTAATGGGGTGGGGGGCGTGAGGGGTGATTGGGATTAAAGCCTGCGGCGCGGCGAGCGGAGTCCCATCCGTGCCACAGGCTTTAAAATTCAGCCATGGCGTCCGACACTCAACGCCGAACCCCATGCGCAACGAAGACATTAACGGGAGCGCGAGGGTCTAGACCCTCGCACCTGAAACTTAATCCTTAAACCCTTCCCGCGCCCGCGAATTGTCCAGCACGATGGGCGCGCCGGTCACGGGGTGGGGATAGTGGAACGGCACGGTATCGGTGGCGGGCCACAGGCGGGGCAGGGGATCGACCAGCGCGTCGGGGCCGAGCGGATCTTCGGGGAAGAGCGTCTTGGTCATCGGGATATAGTCGATGGGGGTTTTGGCCCAACCATCGGCAAAGGTGCCATGCCAGAAGGGATAGTAGCGCAGCGCCTTGATTTTCCAGACGAGTTCGCCCGCCTCATTGGCCTCGCGGACATATTCGTTTTCATACAGGCCGCCTTCCCACCATGCGCGCTGGTTGCCCTCGGCGCTTTCGTGCAGGCCCGCCTGCATCATCGAGCGGCCGCGCACATGGGCGGTCTTGCGGTCGGGCGCCACGTCGATCACCATCTGCAACTGGGGATGGTCGAGCAGCCAGCCATAGCGCGGGCCATTGTGGCCCTGTGTGAAATTGGTCTGGAAGCGCTCGATATAGAGGCGGCGGACCCCGGCCTTGCCCTTGTAGATCCCGCCCAGAAACCACACTTCGCCTTCATCGGAAAAGAGGTCAACCACTTCATTATATTGTGATTTATCAATGAAGAAGCCATAGGTGTACTGGATACGGCGGATCTGGTGGATATCCTGCTGGATGGCCAGATCATGCTCGACGCGTTCAAGGCGCGCGGCAAGGTCTGCGAGGGTTGCTTCAGCCATGGTACTCTCCCGGAGAAACGAGTCTTGGGACTCTGTGAATCTTTGTCATCCTTGTGATAACTTCATGGTTGCGAATATCAAAGCAAGAAATATGTATTACATACAAATTTGCCTCGCCATAAGCACGGGGACACGAGGCCGGAGGAGGACGCTATGAAGGCATGGGTTCTGCGCAAAGGGGCGACCAGCCTCGATGACCTGCATCTGGTCGAGCGCGATGTGCCGCGCCCCGGCTGGGGCGAGGTGCTGATCCGGGTGCGGGCCTGCTCGCTCAATTTCCGCGATTCTGCGATCGTGCGCGGCGTCTATATCGGCGGCCCGGTGGCCGAGGATATCGTGCCCTTTTCCGATGGCGCGGGCGAGATCGTCGGGCTGGGCGATGGGGTGCATGATCTGGCGCTGGGCGACCGGGTGGCGGGGATCTTTTTCCAGCATTGGCTCGAAGGGCCGGCCAATCCAGGCGTCGGCCCCGCGCTGGGGGCTGGCGGGGCCAACGGGATGCTGGCCGAATATGTCGTGCTGCCCGCGCAAGGGGTGATCCGCATCGCCCGCACGCTCAGCTTTGAGGAGGCGGCCTGTCTGCCCTGCGCCGGGGTGACGGCGTGGAATGCGCTGATGTGCGGCCCCTCCCCGGTCAAGGCGGGCGACAATGTGCTGGTGCTGGGCACCGGGGGCGTGTCATTGATGGCGCTGCAGATCGCCAAGGCGGCAGGCGCGCGCGTGGTGGCCACCAGCAGCAGCGCGGGCAAGCAGGAGCGTGTGGCGGCGCTGGGGGCCGATGCCACGGTCAATTATCGCGACAATCCGCAATGGGGCGTCGAGGCGGCCACCCATACCAACGGCGGCTTTGAACATGTGGTCGAAGTGGGCGGAGCGGGCACGCTGGCGCAATCCATCGCGGCGGTCGGCTTTGGCGGAGAGATCGCGCTGATCGGTGTGTTGACGCGTGAGGGCGACACCAGCCCCCACGGGCTGATGCTCAAAGGCGCCAGCTTGCGCGGGATTTTCGTTGGCTCGAAGGCGATGGCCTTGGAGTTGAACGCTTTTATCGATAGCAATCGCATCAGGCCGGTGGTCGATCGGGTATTTCCGATGGCGCAGGTCAAGGATGCCTTCGCCTATCAATCCTCGCCCGATCTGTTCGGCAAGGTCGTTATCGCGCTTTAAGGGAGCCATTATGCCTGAAATTACCGCTGCCGTTTGCCGTCAGCCGCACGGAGCTTTGACGCTCGAGACATTGCGCCTTGATGATCCGCGCGATGACGAGGTGCTGGTGCGGATCGTCGGCTCGGGCATTTGCCACACCGACCTTGCAGTGCGTGATCAGCAATTGCCCACGCCCATGCCGGTGGTGCTGGGCCATGAAGGGGCGGGCATCGTTGAGGCGGTGGGCGCGGATGTGACTCATGTGAAGCCGGGTGACCGGGTGCTGATGAGCTTCAACTCCTGCGGCACATGCCCGTGCTGTCACGATCACGCGCCGACCTATTGCTACAATTTCTTCCCGCATAATTTTGCCGGCGCGCGCGCCGACGGCAGCTTCACCCTGCATGCGGGCGAGGAGCCGGTGCATGGTAATTTCTTCGGCCAAAGCAGCTTTGCCACCTATGCGCTGGCCACGGCGCGCAATGTGGTGCGCGTGCCCGACAGTGCGGGCGCGGTGCCTTTGGAGCGCCTTGCGCCGCTGGGCTGCGGGATGATGACCGGGGCGGGGGCGGTGCTGCGCAGCATGAAGGTGCAGGCCGGGATGCCGATTGCCATCTTTGGCGCAGGCGCCGTGGGCCTTGCGGCGGTGATGGCGGCGAAAATTGCCGGAGCGGATCCGATCATCGCGGTGGACCTGCACGAAAACCGCCGCGCGCTGGCGCTGGAATTGGGGGCGACGCATGCGTTGGACGGGCGCGATGATCCTTTCGGCAAGATCGCCGCGCTTTGCCCCCAAGGGCTGGCCTATGCCTTTGACAACACCGGCCTTGGCAGCATCATCGAGAGCGCCTTCAACCTGCTTGCCCCGCGCGGCGTGCTGGGCATCGTCGGGGCCAGCGACCCCACCGCCATGCTGACCTTCAACGAAACCGCCTTCATGGGCGGCGGGCGCACGGTCAAGGGTATTCTTGGCGGGGATTCTGACCTGTTCGGCTTCCTGCCCGAACTGATCGAGCATCATCTGGCCGGGCGCTTTCCCTATGATCGGCTGATCGGGGTATTTCCGTTCGAGCAGATCAATGAGGCGATTGAGGCCGGGGAAAGCGGGGCCGTGGTCAAGCCGGTGGTGGTGATGGGGTAGGGTTCTAAGGGAGTTTAGATGCGAGGGTCTAGACCCTCGCGCTCCCGTTACTGTCTGCGTTGCGCCAAGGGTTCGGCAGATGGGTGTCGGACGCAGCGTTTGAATTATTACAGCCTGCGGCGCGGACAGGGATGCCTCTGCCGCGCCGCAAGCTTTATCGCCATCACCCGGCTATGCATCATAACCCTACCCCAAAATCGGGATTGTTAAGGGCCCCCGCCCTTAACCCGCCGGAGGCACACTTCTTTCTTCACCCATCCGATAATTTCATATAGGAGAACGCAAAAGCCCGTCACAGGAGAGGACACATGCCCCATATCCGCACCACCCATGTTGGCTCGATGCCGCGTGGGGAAGAGCTGACGCCGCTGCTGATCGCGCGCGACCGTGGCGAACCTTATGATGCGGCGGAATTTGACGCCAAGGTGTCGGCAGCGGTGAAGGAAGCGGTGCGTCATCAGGTGGAATGCGGGGTCGATATCGTCTCGGACGGCGAGATCGGAAAGATCGGCTATTCGACCTATATGATCGAGCGGCTGAGCGGCTTTGGCGGCCATGTGGACCGCAAATCCGCGCTTGATCTGGCCGAGCATCCGGCGCTGGTGAAGAAGCTTTCTGCGATGATGGGCAGCCAGGATTTCGTGCGGGCAAGCTGCGTGGGGCCGATCAAGCTGGTCAATCTGGAGCCGCTGCACGAGGACATCCGTCGGTTCAAGTCCGCGCTGGCGCAAGAGGGCCGCGAGGGCACGCAGGCATTTATGAATGCCGCCTCGCCGGGCCTGATCACCGCGTTTCAGGTGAACAAATATTACCCCAGCCACGAGGCTTACCTTGCCGATCTGGCCGAGGCGATGCGGACCGAATATGAAACCATCGTCGATGAAGGTTTCTATCTGCAGCTCGACTGCCCCGATCTGGCGATGAGCCGCCACACCGGCTATCAGGACCTGAGCGAGGCCGAATTCCTCAAGGTGGCCGAGGAGAATGTGGCCGCCTTGAACGCTGCGACCGCCAACATTCCGCCCGAGCGGATGCGGATGCATATCTGCTGGGGCAATTATGAAGGCCCGCATGACCATGACATTCCGCTCGAACGCGTGGTCGATATCATCCTGAAAGCCCGCCCCGCCACGATCCTGTTCGAGGCCGCCAATCCGCGCCATGAGCATGAGTGGAAGGTCTGGGCCGATGCCAGGATCCCCGATCACAAGATCCTTGCGCCGGGCCTGATCGACACCTGTTCGAACTATGTCGAACATCCCGAACTGATCGCCCAGCGCATCGAGCGTTTCGCGGGAATCGTGGGCGCCGAGCGCGTGGTGGCCAGCACCGACTGCGGGTTTGGCACCTTTGCCGGTTATGGCAAGATTGACCCGGATGTGACGTGGAAAAAGCTGCGGTCTCTGCGTGAAGGCGCCGATATCGCCGGGGCGCGGCTCTGATCAGGGCTTTTACTGGGGCGTGGGCATTCTATAGGAGGGGGCATGGCTGAAGCTGGAACTTCCACCTCGCATGTCAAATCGGCGATGCGCACGCTCGACATTATCGAATATGTCGTGGCGCGCGGCGGTCCGGCTGTGGCGCAGGAAATCGCCGGGGCACTGGCGATTCCGGTTTCCAGCCTGTCCTATCTCCTCGCCACTCTGGTCGAGCGGGGCTATCTGGCGCGGGCGGGGCGCAATTACCTGCCGGGGCCGGGATTGCAGCGTTTGCAGGCCCGGTCCGAGCCGACACTTGAGGATCGCGTGGCCCCGCTGGTGCGCGCGCTGCGGGTGCAATTGAACGAGACGGCCTCGTTCTTTGTCCGCGATGGCTGGCAATTGCAGACGCTGGTGACCGAAAGCAGCGAACATGCGCTGCGTTATGCGATTGCCGTGGGCGCGCGGGCGCCGCTGCATGGGTTGGCGGCGGGCAAGGCGATTCTGGCCGCGATGCCCGATGAGGAGGTCGAGCGTTATCTGCGCGAAAGCCGCCGCGAGAGCTTTACCGAGGCCACGCTGGTGAGCGCGGCGGATCTGCGCCGCGAGATCGCCCGCACGCGCGAGCGCGGCTATGGCCGCACCGGCAGCGAATATTCGGTGGGCATCGAGGGGCTGGCCTGTGCGGCCATGGCAGGGGGCGAGGTGATCGGCGCCTTTGCCGTTGCGGTGCCCTCCGTGCGCTTTGATCCGGGCATGGAGCAGCGCGTGGCCGGACTGCTGATGCGCACGGCGGGGCTTTTTGAAGGCTGACCCGCAGCGCCGCTTGCAATTACCCGACAAAGCTGTATGGGCCACCGCTTGCCGAATGAGGCGGGCTTGCCCGATTCTTTCGGTATTTCCGCGCGGGAGGGGCCTTCGGGCGCCGTTCGACCGCTTGATCTGAAGGGTCGGCCCGCCGGCTCGTACAGGATGAAAGGAGGCCATCGTGGCCAAGAAAATTGACGGTTATATCAAGCTGCAGATCGCAGCCGGCCAAGCCAAGCCCAGCCCGCCGATCGGCCCGGCTCTGGGTCAGCGCGGCGTCAACATCATGGGTTTCTGTAAGGAATTCAACGCGGCCACCCAGGGCGTCGAGCCCGGCACCCCGCTGCCCACCGTGATCACGGTTTATTCGGACAAGTCGTTCTCGTTCGTGACCAAGACCCCGCCCGCCACCTTCTTCATCAAGAAGGCGCTGGGCCTGAAGTCGGGTTCGAAGGCTCCGGGCAAGGATTCGGCCGGCAAGATCACCCACGCTCAGCTCGCTGAAATCGCTCAGGCCAAGATGAAGGACCTGAACGCCAACGATCTGGACGCGGCTGTCAAGATCATCGCCGGTTCGGCCCGCGCCATGGGCATTCAGGTTGTGGAGGGCTAAGACATGGCCAAGCTGACCAAGAAGCAGAAGTCGCTCGCCGAGAAGCTGGGCGACAACCAGAATCTGCACGGCATCAACGATGCCATCGCGCTGCTGCGCGAACTCAAGAGCGCCAAGTATGACGAAACGCTCGAAATCTCGATGAACCTGGGCGTTGACCCCCGCCACGCCGACCAGATGGTCCGCGGCATGGTCACGCTGCCCTCGGGCACCGGCAAGGACGTGAAGGTTGCCGTGTTCGCACGTGGCGACAAGGCTGAAGCGGCTCTGGCCGCTGGCGCAGACCGCGTTGGCGCCGAAGACCTGCTCGAAGACATGCAGGCCGGCAATCTCGACTACGGTCGCGTCATCGCCACGCCCGACATGATGGGCATCGTGGGCCGTCTGGGCAAGCTGCTGGGCCCCAAGGGCCTGATGCCGAACCCCAAGCTGGGCACTGTGACGCCGAACGTTGCCGAAGCGGTCAAGGCTGCCAAGGGCGGTCAGATCGAATTCCGCGTCGAAAAGGCCGGTATCATCCACGGCGGCATCGGCAAGCTCTCGTTCTCGGACGAAGCTCTGCGCGCCAACTTTGACGCTTTCGTTGACGCGATCGTCAAGGCGAAGCCCGCCGGCGCCAAGGGCAAGTATGTCCGCAAGATCGGCCTGTCGACCTCGCAGGGTCCGGGCATCAAGGTGGATCTGGCCGAAGTTCACGGTGGTTAATTCCATCGTCGGCTGATCCGCTTCATCGTCGGATGGACGGAATCAAGGGTCGGGAAAGGGCAACCTTTTCCGGCCCTTTTCCTTTGCGGTCGAGAATTTGCTGGACGCCCTTTGTGCGGTGCAGCATAGAAGGCCGATGCTGCATATCACTGATTATGGCCGCCTGATGGACTGGATCGTGGATACGTTCGCGCCCCAGTATCCCGACAAGATTGTCCATACCTATGTCGGTCTGGCCATCTGGCTGGGTGCTGCGGTGGTGATGCGGCGGCCTTTGGCCTCGCGCGGGCCGCTGATCGCGGTGATCGTGGCCGAGAGCCTCAACGAGCTTTACGATGTGCTGTTCCGCACGCTCTGGTCGTGGCAGGATACCAAGGGCGATATGCTCGCCACCTGGTTCTGGCCTGTCGTGCTGTTTGCGGCGCTGCGCTGGTTGCCCTGGCTGACGGGGCGCGTGAAGGATTAACCTTCCGGCGTCTCGCCATACTTATAGTCGATAAACCGGCTCTGGATCGCCAGTGCGTCCAGCTTGCCCTCGGCCAATTGCCGCGTCACGCTGTCCAGCTCGCCGCTCAGCCGGGTCAGGCTTTCGCTCAATTGCTGATCCGGGCTGCTGCCCGCATGGGCTTGTCCGCGCAGCGAAGGCGGCACGGCGGTATAGGCATTGACCAGCTTGGGCAGATGTTCGCCCACCAATTGCCGGACCTGCCCCACGGCGGGCGCATTTTCATCCATCCGGTCAAGCTGCAGCGCCAGCCCATCCAATTGCCCGCCGATCCGCCCGACCAGATCGAGCGCCGGGGCGGGCAGGGCAGGGCGCTGCGCCTCCAGCCATACCTGCGTCTGCCCGACCAACTGGCGCGCGGGCGCGGCGCGCAGCGTTTCAAGGCTGGGCACCGGCACTGCCCGGTCGCGCATCAGCATCCAGATCACTGCCACCAACACCGCCGCCACCGCGCCATAGGACAGCCAGCCCAGCAGATGCAGGATGCCCGAGAACAGGCCGATCACCAGATTGATCAGCATGATCGCCACCACCACGCTCAAGGCCAGCGCGGCGGCCTTGCGCTTTTGTCCGCTGCGGCGCAGCGCGGCCGAACGCTGGCCGATGGGCTTGCCGGTCACGCGCCGCCCGCCCGCGCGCTGGTCGTTCAGCGAGGCGCGCGCGGCGGCAAGGATGGCGTCGCTGTTATGGGCGGAATTATCGGCCATGCTTATCCTTCAAGGCTGAGCAGCGAGGGACCGTCATGGGCCACCTGCGCCGAGGACTGGCCCTGAGCGCGGGCGATATAGCCCTTGGACTTTTCGACCTCGGCCGACAGCGTGTTGACGGTCTGCTTCATCGAATCGAGCGCCTTGATCTTGAACGTGTCGATCGTGTCCATCGTGTCATAGATGTTCTGGAACGCGCGCTGCAGCGTTTCGACGGGGATCGTGCTGGCGGCGGCCTGCTGGTGGATCTGGCCGGTCTGTTCCTTCAGCAGGGTGCTGGTCGAATCGATGATATTGGCCGTCGTCTCGTTCAGCGCCGTGATCTGTTGCAGCACAAGACGCTGGTTGGTCATCGCCTGCGCCACGGTCACTGCCGTGCGCAGCGCGGCCACCGTGGTTGTGCTGGCGCGGTCGACGCCCTTGACCAGCTCGACATTGTTCTTCTTGACCAGATCGAGCGCCAGATAGCCCTGCACCGTCACGGCCATTTGGGTCAGTAGATCCTGCGTCCGCTGGCGGGTGTAGAACAGGGCGGATTCGCGCAAAGCCTTGGCCTTGGCCGGATCGGTCGCGTCCAGATCGCTCGCCTTCTCCTCGATTTTCTCGTCCAGCTTCTTGGAGATATGGATCATCTGCTCCAGATTACCCATCGCCTCCCACAGTTTGGAGCGCTCGACGTCGATGGCCGCATTGTCCATCAACAGCTCGTCCTTGCCGCTGGCAAGCTTGTCGAGGATCGCCTTGATATGGCCCTGGCTCGACACATAGCCGTCGAAATATTTCTGCATCGAATTGCCGAAGGGGATGAGGCCGAACAGCTTCTTGCCCGGCGACAATTTGCCCGCCTTGGCCGGATCAAGCGCCTCGACCGTGCGGCGCAATTCGATCAGATTGGCGCCCACGCCCTGATCCTTGTCCATCGCGCGCACGGGCCGATCCAGAAACCGGTTCGACATGCCCGAAGCTGCAGCGATTTCCTTGCGGCCCATGCTCGTCAACTGGTCGATGCGCTTGCCGAATTCGGGTGAATTGGTGTCCTGCGCGATCAGGTCGGCAATGAAACCATCGACCTTTTCATCCAGCTTGCTCTTCTGCTCGGCGCCCAGCGGGACAAGCCCTGCGGCCTGCGCGGGGGCCACCACCGGCACCGGATCGGGCGGGGTCAGGGTAATCGCGGGGGCTTCAACCGTGCTCGCCATACTATCCTCGTTTTCAGAACCGGCCTCGTTTTTAAAACCGATGTGTATTATAGATGCAAGACAGTGCGCCGCAAGGTCAAAAACCCTAGGCGCGCCCGGTAACATTGGTCAGATGCGCCGGGTCGATGCCCTCGGCACGCCAGGCTGCGCTCCACCGCGCCTCAAACGGGTGGTCGAACAGGATCGCGCCGCGCCCTTCGGCGGCGTACCAGCCATGCTGGCGCATTTCGGCGTCCAATTGCGCCTCGCCCCATCCGGCATAGCCCAGCGCCACCAGCCAGCGCGCCGGTCCGCGCCCCTCGGCAATGGCCGCCAGAATGTCGCGGCTGCCCGTCAGGCTCCACTGATCGCTGACCAGCAGCGTGCCTTCGCCCTTCCAGTCGGGGCTGTGCAGGACAAAACCGCGCTGCGGTTCGACCGGGCCGCCATGATGCACTTCGCAATCGGGGGCGAATCCAGTGGGAATGTTCAGATCGTCGAGCAGATTGTGCAGCGTGACGCCTTCGAGCACCTGGCCCACGCCAATGCCCAGCGCGCCGTCCTTGTCATGCATGCACAGCGCCAGCACCGCTTCTTCAAAGCGCGGATCGGGCATACCCGGCATGGCCAGCAGCAGGCGTCCGGCAAGGGATTGCGCTTCAATCATCGGCTAAAGGTAGGGCGGAAAGGGCAATTCTGCAAGCTGCGCTATTTACGCAATACCGCAGGCGTATAGCATTCCACCACCAGCGCGAGCGGCGAACCATCGGGAAGGCGCAGCAACGCGCGATGCGAAAGCACCGTGTCGCGCGGGCAGCCCGGCGCCGCGCCGCGCACCGCGCCCAGCCTTTCGCGGGTAAAGCCCAGCGGGCCAGCCACCTTGCCAAAGGGTGTATCGGTGGTGTCCAGCGTCAGGTTCATCGCCGGGGTCAGCCTCTGGCGCGCGTACCAATTATGCGCCTCGGACAGAACCTTGCCGCCGCAGGACAGGCGGACATGGCGATGGGCCGGTTCCTGATTCTCGGAGAGTTTGAGCGTCTCGTCCAGATCGGGCGGGGGCATGGTGTCCTCGCCCTTGACCTGAGCGGCCTTGATGGTGGCCGGATCGGCCAGATGGCGCGCCTGACACCATTGGCCAAGCGCGGCGGTCGCGCTGTCCTGCGCGGCGAGCGTAGCCTCAAACGCAGGCAGCGACCCGGCATGGGCCAACAGCAGCGGGTAGAGCAAAGCAAGGGGCAACATCAGATCCCGCCCAGCACCGGATCGCGCCCCATCGCCTCCAGCGCCGCCGAGAGGGCTGTCACGCAGGCGGCCAGTTGCTCGGCATCGGTCGATCGGATCACGAAATTCGAACCCGTGCGCCCCTCGCGGAAAAAGGGATAGGAGCCGATCGAGACGCCCTCATGGTCCTTCTCGGTCTGGGCCAGCAATTGCACCACCTCGCTCTCGCCCACCCAGCAGCCGACTGTTTCGGCCAGCACCGGCAACCCGCCCTCCAGCGATCCGGTGAGCGCATCGAGCATGCCCGCCGTAATCATCGGCACGCCCGCCATGATATAGATATTGCCCCAATGGATGCCTGGCGCGCCCGAATAGCGGTTGGGGATCAGCCCCGCCCCCTCGGGCACGCGGGCCATGCGCAGCCGCATCTCGGTCAATTCGCTGCCGCGCGAGGCATAATAGTCGGCCAGAATCTGGCGCGCCTCGGGATGGACCACGACCGGCACGCCCAGCGCCTGCGCGATGGCGTCCACGGTGATGTCATCATGCGTCGGGCCGATGCCGCCGGTGGTGAAAAGGTAATCGTTGCGCACGCGCAGGGTGTTGACCGCCTCGACAATCGCGTCCGTATCGTCGGCCACCACCCGCACCTCGCGCAGGCGGATGCCCTGAACCCCCAGCCAGCTCGCGATCTGGGCGATATTCTTGTCCTGCGTGCGGCCGGAAAGAATTTCGTCGCCAATCACCACCAGCGCAGCGGTGAAGATGCGGGGCGAGGGAGAAGCTGATTCAACCATGCCGATAGGGGTAAGCAGAGTGGCGCGGCGCGGCAAGGCGGGAAAAAGGGCAAAACTGTGCAAATCTTGCCAGAATCCAATGGCGGCGGATTGGGGGCAAAAAAACCCGGCCGGAGCCGGGCTTTGGAAGTTTTGGGAGAGGATGCCTAAAAGGCCCGCTCCTTAAGCCTGACAACGCTGACTATTGCAAATGCGAAAAGCGCGTCGATTGTTGCGAAAAACGCAAGGAATGGGATGTCCTTTACGCAATCACCCCAAAAAGGTCATGCGCATCAGCATCTTCGATCAGCACGTCAACGATATCGCCCGATTTCAGATCCTGCGGCACATCGCGCAAAAGCACCTGTCCGTCGATCTCGGGGGCATCGGCCTGGCTGCGGCCGGTGGCGCCGATGTCGCCATCCTCGTCCGGTTCGCCCACTTCGTCGATGATGACGCGAATCACGCGGCCCACCTTGGCCTGAAGCCGAGCGGCGCTGATCGCCTCGGTCTTTTCCATTAACCTGGTATAGCGTTCTTCCTTCACCGCCTCGGGCACGGCGCCGGGCAGGTCATTGGCGCTCGCGCCCTCGACCGGTTCAAACCGGAACGCGCCCACGCGGTCCAGTTGCGCCTCGTCCAACCAGTCGAGCAGATATTGGAAATCCTCCTCCGTCTCGCCGGGGAAGCCGACCACGAAGGACGAGCGAATCGCCAGATCCGGGCAGATTTCGCGCCATTTCTTGATGCGTTCCAGCACGCGCGCCTCATTGGCCGGGCGCTTCATCGCGCGAAGGACATTGGGCGCGGCATGTTGAAACGGGATGTCGAGATAGGGCGTGATCAGACCTTGCGCCATCAGCGGGATGACATCATCGACATGCGGATAGGGATAGACATAATGCAGCCGCACCCACGGGGCCTCGCCCTCGGGTGTGCGCAATTGCCCCAGTTCACGGGCCAGATCGGTCATATGGGCGCGGACCTCGCGGTCCTTCCACGTCCGGCTTTCATGGCGGATATCCACGCCATAGGCCGAGGTGTCCTGCGAGATGACCAGCAGTTCCTTGGTCCCCGCCGCCACCAGCTTTTCGGCCTCGCGCAGCACCGCGTCAATGCGGCGGCTGGCCAGTTTGCCGCGCAGTTGCGGGATGATGCAGAAGGCGCAGGAATGGTTGCAACCCTCTGAAATCTTGAGATAGGAATAGTGGCGCGGGGTCAGCTTGACCTCGCCGTCGGCCCCGGCGGGGATCAGGTCGACGAAAGGCCCGCGCGTGGGCGGGGCGGCCTCATGCACCGCGTCCACCACCTGCTCATACTGATGCGCGCCGGTGACGGCCAGCACATCGGGGAAACGCGCGCGGATCACCTCGGCCTCGTTGCCCATACAGCCGGTGACGATCACGCGGCCGTTTTCGGCAATCGCCTCGCCGATCGCGGCCAGGGATTCCTCCTTGGCCGAATCGAGGAAACCGCAGGTGTTGACCAGCACCACGTCCGCCCCGACATAATCGGGCGCAAACGCATAGCCATCGGCGCGCAGGCGGGTCAGGATGCGCTCGCTGTCGACCAGCGCCTTGGGGCAGCCGAGGCTGACCATGCCAACCTTGGGGGATTCGGGAATTTTTGTCAGCTTGTCACTCATGGGCTGCGCCCCTACGCTAAAATGGCGAATAAGGCCAGTTGCGGCGCAATCGTGCCGAAGGAAGGGAAATACGCATGGGTCCGGTAAACTGGGTGGCGATTGGCGTGGCGGCGCTGGTGGCGGGCCTGCTGGCGTTTCCTTGGTATGGGCTGATGCGCGCGGCGCGATTGCCGGAGCCGTTGCGTTTGCTGGCGCTGGTGTTTCCGGCATGGCTGATCGGGCATAATTTTGCGCGGGTGGGCGCCGAAACGCTGGCGGCGAAACCGTGGCTTTACTGGATGATGTCGGGCGGATTTGCGCTGTTCATCGCGATCCCGGCGGGGGCGGCGCTCTATGGCCGCCATGGCATCGCCGGGCGCGAGGCGGCGGCCGACGCCGGCTATGTCTTTGTCGCCTTCATGGCGATGGGCACGGTGTTCTGGGCTATGGCCTAACGCGCGGCATAGATCGAGGCGAGGACTTCCTCGCCATCGACATGTACGATGATCGTCCGGCGCTCGTAACCTTCGCCCTCAAACGCATCAAGCCGCGCCCAGTGATCGGGCAGGGCGGGCGATTCGAACAGATCGACGCTGACCTCGCCCTCATCCCCCGGCACCAGCGCGGGAAAGCCCATCGCCGCGCCCCAGCCCGAATCGACCAGCCGCCCGCGCACCGTCCCGCGCCGCCACACACCGGGCAGATCCGAGATCTGGTGATGGTTCGGCCTGCCCGGCCCCAGCGTACCATAGGTGGCAAGGCGGGTCGGGCTCATCGGGCGGGCTTTTTCCCGATGGGAGACGGCGTCTCGGGTTTGCCCGGCACCTTGCCCGCGCCCTTTTTGCCCTCGGTCAGCGCCTTTTGCGCGGCGGCGGCGTCCTCTTTCTTCTCGCCCTTGGGCGCATCGCGGCGGGGCAGCAGGGGCAGGGGATTGACCGGATCGTCATTGCGGCGGATCTCGAAATGCAATTCGTCGCGCGTGGCCCGGCCCGAATGGCCGACCAGCCCGATCCGTTCATGCGCCTTGACGCTGTGGCCCCGCTTGACCGTCAGCTTGGAGAGGAAGCCATAGGCGGTCTGCCATCCCTTGCCATGGTCGATCACCACCAGATTGCCGAAACTGTCGGGTTCGCGCCCGGCAAAGATCACCTCGCCCGGCGCGCTGGTGCGCACGGTTTCGCCCTCGGGCGCGACCAGATCGAGGCCGTTGTGGAAATCGCCGCCGCCCGCATCGCGCGTCTTGGCCACGAAACCGCGCCGCATCCGCCCTTCCATCGGCCAGAGGAAGCGGGGGCGGGCGTCTGATTTCGCTTCGTCCTTGTCGCCGTCTGGGGCCTCGTCGGGAGATTTTGCCGTCTTGGTGTCAGCCTTGGCTGTCCTGGCCGAATTGTCCGGTTTCAGCACGGTGGGGATCAGCAGCTTTTGCCCTTCATGCAGCCGGGCATTGGGCTCCAGCCCATTGGCCACCGCGATCGAGGAATAGGACACGCCATAGCGATAGGCGATGTCGAAACCGGTCTCGCCCGCCTTGACCGCATGATGGCGTGTGCGCGGCAGAAACAGCTTTTGCCCGGCATGGACCGCATAATGCGGCGCCTTGAGGTGGTTGGCCTCGATAATCAGGATCTTGGGCACCTTGGCCCGATGCGCGATGCCGCCCAGCGTTTCGCCCGGCACCACGATATGCTCGCTCTCCTCCTCCAGCGGCAGGGGGGTGGGCAGATCGCCCTCGACCCCGGCGCGCGGGCGGTTCTTGGCCGTCTGCGCCCATGCGCCGGGTGCCCCCATCACCAGCAAGCCCGCCGCCAGCAGCGCGGCCATGCGCCAATGGGCTTTGCTCATCGAGCAAACCGCCCGGCCAGCGCGGCCAGCGAGGCGTCATGCGTCAGATCAAGTTGAAGCGGCGTGACCGAGATGAACCCGTCGGCAATCGCCTCAAGGTCGGTGCGGTGGCCCAGCGTATGTTCGATGCCATGCAGGCCGAACCAGTAATAGGGATAGCCGCGCGGGTCCGTGCTTTCGACCACCGATCCGCGCGCGTAATCGTGAAAGCCCTGACGCACCACGCGGATCCCCTGAACCGCATCGGCGCGCAGGGGGGGGAAGTTGACATTGACCAGCGTGCGCGGGGCAAAGGGCGTGTCGATCAGCGGGCGCAGCACTTTCTCGCCCCATTGCTCGGCCGCATCGAAGGAAACGTCGTCACCCAGGCCTTCCTTGGAATAGACCTGAGACAGCGCGATCGAGCGGATGCCCGCCAGCGTGCCCTCCATCGCGGCCGACACCGTGCCCGAATAGGTCACGTCATCGCCCAGATTGGCCCCGCGATTGACGCCCGACAGGATCAGGTCGGGCGCCTCGGGCAAAACCTTGCGCAGGGCGAGCGTCACCGAATCGGTGGGCGTGCCCGTGACCGAAAAACGCCGCTCGCCATGGCGGCGCAGGCGCACCGGGCGGGTCAGCGTCAGGCTGTGGCCCGCGCCTGATTGCTCCTCGGAGGGCGCCACGATCCAGATGTCGTCGGAAAGGGTGCGCGCGATCGCTTCCAGAACCTTGAGGCCGGGCGCGTGGATCCCGTCATCATTGGTCAGGAGGATGCGCATGCCTTGGCCCTTTCATTAGGAAATCAACCAAGGCGCCTTACATCCAAGCGCGCCGCCCCGCAACGAATGCGCAGGGCGGCAGGACGGATTTCTTGGCGGAAACGACAGGCTGCTTCCCAAAATGGGCCAACAGGTCGGGTCAGAGGTGCTTTTTGGCCGATTTCGCCGCATCTTCAACGGCATCGTCGGCCTTGTCCGCGGCCTTGTCGATGGTCCTGTCGATCTGGTCGGCGGTCTTGTCGATGGCGTTGCTCTTGGCCGTTTCGTTGGCGTCATACCGGTTGAACAGGACCAGCCCGCCCACCAGCGCCACCAGCAGCAGAATGACCAGCAGGATAGTGCCGGTGCTGCTTCTTTCGACCACGATGATCCGGGGTTCGTTCCGCTGTTCTGTCATGGCCCGCGCTCCTTTGCTGCCGATGCCTGATGGAAGAGGCACCGGCGGCAAAGGTTCCATGGCCGGTTTACAGCGCGGAGATGCGGTCCAGCCCGCCCATATAGGGGCGCAGCGCCTCGGGAATCGTCACAGAACCGTCCTCGTTCTGGTAGTTTTCGAGGATCGCCACCAGCGTGCGGCCTACGGCAAGGCCCGAACCGTTGAGCGTGTGGACGAATTTCGTGCCCTTCTCCCCCGCCGGGCGATAGCGCGCATTCATGCGGCGCGCCTGGAAATCGCCGCAGTTCGAACAGGAGCTGATCTCGCGATACTTGCCCTGACCCGGAAGCCAGACTTCGAGGTCATAGGTCTTGCGCGCGGAAAAGCCCATGTCGCCGCTGCACAGCAGCATCCGGCGATAGGACAGGCCAAGGCTTTGCAGGATATGTTCGGCCGCCCCGGTCATGCGCTCGTGTTCATCATTGCTCTGTTCGGGCGTGGTGATGGAAACGAGCTCGCATTTGTCGAACTGATGCTGGCGGATCAACCCGCGCGTGTCCTTGCCCGCCGCGCCCGCTTCGCTGCGGAAGCAGAGGGTCAGCGCGGTGAAGCGCAGCGGCAGATCGCCATCGAGGATCTGTTCGCGCACGAGGTTGGTCAGCGACACTTCGGCGGTGGGGATCAGCCATAGACGACCAACTGCATCCTCATCTGCGGACATCACCTCTTGGATGGCGAATTCCGACTCCGGCGAATTCATACCAAGCGCGCGCAGGCGCTGGATCGCCTGATCTCGAGCGGCGTTCTTGCTGGTCTGGAACAAATCTTCCTTGAACTTGGGCAATTGCGCGGTGCCAAACAGCGCATCGTCGCGCACCAGCACCGGCGGCACGACTTCCTGATAGCCGAAGATCTCGGTGTGGGTGTCGAGCATGAATTGCCCGATGGCGCGGTTCAGGCGGGCAATCGGCCCGCGCAGATAGGCAAAGCGTGCGCCCGAAACGACCTGCGCGCTTTCGAAATCGAGGCCCAGCGGGGCGCCGATGTCGAAATGCTCTTTCGCGCCCTCGATAGCGCGCGGCTCGCCCCAGCGGGCCACTTCGGCATTGTCATTCTCATCCGCGCCTTGCGGCACTTCCTCGACGGGCAGGTTGGGGATCGTGGCCAGCATATCGGCCAGCACCTTGTCGGCGGCGCGCTTGGCTTCTTCCTTGGCGGGCAGATCGAGTTTGATCGCCTCCACCTCGGCCTTGAGAGCAGCCGCGCCCTCCTTGTCACCCTTGCCCATCAGCGCGCCGATCTGCTTGGACGCCGCATTGCGCGTCGCCAGCATCGTGTCCACCGAGGTCTGCGCCGAGCGCGCCTGCGCGTCCGCCTCAAGAATGGTGGCCGAAAGCGGCTCAAGCCCCCGGCGCGCAAGGCCGGCGTCAAAAGCTGCGGGGTTTTCGCGGATGAATCGAATGTCGTGCATAAGCTAAGGCGGGTATGGGGTGGGCCGGTTTTGGTCAAGTCCCTATGGGATTGCCGCCCTCGGCCCGGGCCATTCAGCCTGATGCACCGGGCGGGCGGGGGAGAAACCATGCCACCGCCCTCGCCGCGTCAGAAATGCTCAGTCGCGGGGGCGCTGACAGAAAGAGCGCAACTGGTTCTCGTCGGCTTCATTCTGAACATCGACGCGGATCTTGCCAAGGAAATTGCGGATTTCCACTTCGCCCAGATTATTGCCGTCACCGATCCACTTCTCGATGTCGGTAATCTGCGTGCGGTCAATGGTGAAAGACTTGAAAGGGATTGGCATTCCCATGGCGATTTCCTCGATGTTTTATGAAAATGGTTAAGTCACGGGCATCGTTTGGCCAAGTCTTGTATAGGTGATTCTGGTTACTAACGGATTAAGTGGTGGTACTTAGTATGAAGGTGCCTCCGGCGGGCAAAGGGCGGGGGCCCTTTGCAATCCCGTTAATGGGTTAGCGCTTGGGTTCGCGGGGATGTGGATTTGGCGATGGTTTCTAAAGCCTGCGGCGCGGCGACGTAGCGCTGTATAGCGCCACCCCATAATGGGATCGCCAAGGGACGAGTCCCTTGGCCCGCCGGAGGCAACCCCTTTACCCCTTCAACGCCGCATCCAGCGCTGCCTTGTCCAGCTTTCCCTCCCAGCGTGCGACCACCACCGTGGCCACCGCATTTCCGACGAAATTGGTCAGGCTGCGGCATTCGGACATGAAGCGGTCCACGCCAAGGATCAGCGCCATGCCCGCCACTGGCACGGATGGCACGATGGAAAGCGTGGCCGCCAGCGTGATGAACCCCGCGCCCGTCACCCCCGCCGCGCCCTTGGAGGACAGCATCGCCACGCCCAGCAAGAGCGCCTGCTGGCCCAGCGTGAGGTCAACATTGCACGCCTGCGCAATAAACAAAGCGGCCAGCGTCATGTAGATATTCGTGCCGTCGAGATTGAACGAATAGCCCGTGGGCACGACCAGCCCCACCACCGCCTTGGGGCACCCGGCCCGCTCCATTTTTTCGATCAGCGCGGGCAGGGCGCTTTCTGACGAGGACGTGCCCAGCACCAGCAGCAATTCGGATTTGAGATAGGCCAGAAGGCGGAAAATCGAAAATCCCGCAAACCGCCCCACAATCCCCAGCACCACGATTACAAACAGTAGCGAGGTCAGGTAAAAGGTCGCCACCAGCGCGGCCAGATGGGCCAGGCTGTGCACGCCATATTTGCCGATGGTAAAGGCCATGGCGCCAAAGGCCCCAAGCGGCGCGGCCTTCATCACGATGAAGACCAGCCGGAAAAAGACCGTCGAAACGTCCTCCAGCACGGTCAGCACCCGTTCGCCAACCTCGCCCACCGAGGCCAGCGAGACGCCGAACAGGATCGCCACCACCAGCACTTGCAGGATATTGCCTTCGGTCAGCGCCGAGACATAGGTTTCGGGTACCATCGCGTTGATAAAGCCCATGACGCTGCTTTCATGCGCCTTGGCGGCATAATCGGCCACCTTGCTGGCGTCGAGGCTGGCCGGGTCGATATTCAGCCCCGCGCCGGGGCGCACCGTATTGGCCACGATCAGCCCGACGATCAGCGCCAGCGTCGAAAAGGTGAAGAAATAGGCAAAGGCCTTGGCCGCCACGCGCCCCACCGAGGACAGATCGCGCATCCCGGCAATACCCGTCACGATGGTCAGGAAAATCACCGGCGCGATCACCATCTTGACCAGCTTGATGAAAATATCGCCCAGCGGCTTCATCGCCTCGCCCGCATCGGGCGCGAAATGGCCCAGCGCCACGCCGGCCGCAATCGCCATCAACACTTGCGCGTAAAGATGGCCGTACCAGCGCTTGGTCGTCGGCAGCGCCAGAGTGGAAACATCAGGAATATGCATGAGGGCCTTTCGCGCATCGGTTTGCCCCCATGATAGCGGCTGAACCCATGCGCGAAAGGGGGATGGCTACGCCTTATCGCTTATCCGCGGTGCAGCAGGAGTTTGCCGGGGCTGCGGAAATTGGACGAGGGCACCCATTCGAGCTGTTCATCGACGCGGGTGAATTCCGGCACGGCGGTCAGGAATTCCTCAAACAGAATCTGCACCGCCACCCGCGCCAGCATCGAGCCGAGGCAGGCATGGACCCCGCCGCCAAAGCCCAGATGGCGCTTGGGCCGCCTTGTGATGTCATAGGTGTCGGGATCGTTGAACACCGCGCTGTCGCGGTTGGCCGAACCATAGGCCAGCATGATGAAATCGCCCGCCTTGATGGTTTGCCCATGCAGTTCGATATCCTGCGTCGCGCAGCGCTTGAACCGCTGGGCCGAGGTGTTGAAGCGCAAGGATTCCTCAATGGCATCGGGCAACAGCGAGAGATCGGCGCAGATCGCGCGGCGCGCATCGGGAAAATCGGCCATGTTCAGCGCGAACATGCCCATAAAGCCAGAGAGCGATTCAATCCCCGCCATAATCAGCGTGGTGACGGTAAGCTGCACTTCCTTGTCGAGCAGCTTTTCGCCGTCGATCTCGGCGGTGATGAAGTTGGAGAGCAGATCATCGCCCGGATTGGCCTTGCGCTCCTGCACGATACGCGCGGCATAATCGGCCATCCATTGAAACGCGGCCAGATGCGCCGGGCTTTTCTGCCGCGTGACCGGATCGGTCTGAACCATCAGCACGGCATTGTCGCGCACTTCATCGGCGTTTTCGGGGGGCAGAGCAAAGAGATAGAAGATGAGATCGAGCGTGACCGCGCCGCCCAGTTCGCCCACGAAATCGAACACCTCCTTGCCCTCGATGGCGGCCAGATGCCGCCGTACCGAGGCCCGCGCCGGTTCGATCACATGGTCGAGCGCCCGCTTGGTCATCGCGCTTTGCACCAGCGCGCGCAGGCGGTCATGGCGCGGCGGATCGCTGCTGCCCAGCGTTGCCCCCGCGCGGCCGGGGAATTCATTGATGAGATTGCCCTTGGCCGAGGAATAGAGCCGCCAGTTCTGCAAGGCGTTCAAAATATCCTCATGGCGCGAGAGCACCCACATGCCCGCCTCCTCGCTCCAGAAACAGGGATGTTGCTCGCGCAGGACTTTATAGGCGGGATAGGGATCGGCGTCATTTTCGGGCGAATAGGGATCGAAACGGAACGGACGATCCAGCGTCAGCTCGCTCATCGGGCATATCCTCTCGTGGTTTCTATGCGCAATGATTGGCATGACGGCGGACCCCTGCGTGAGGGCCGCCCCGCGCAAGCTCTTGCACTTTTCGATCAATCGGCGCAGGTTTCGGCCTTATGGCAAACAGGCATCAGATCCGCCGCTATGCGCTCTATGGCGAAGGTAATCATGCGATTGCCCCGGAATTCCTGCATATCGAAACGATCTCGGCCCGATCGAGCCAGCATGAATGGACGATCTCGCCCCACGCCCATCCTGGTATTTTTCAACTCCTTCTGCTGGATGGCGGCCATGGCGATCTGGTCGATGATACCGGCGTCACCCGGCTTGATCCGGTCAGCCTTGTCGTGGTGCCCTCGGGTTGCGTCCATGCGTTTCGCTTTGCCACCGATGCGCAAGGCTGGGTGCTCTCGCTGGCCGATACGCTGCTGCATGATCGGCGACTGGCGGGGCTGCTGGGCGATGGTGGGCTGGCCGGTCATGGCGCGCGTCATCGCCGCCTGCCACCGGGCCCGGCGGAGCGACTCGGCTGGCTGATGGCCGATCTGGCGCAGGGCGCGGCCGAGGGCGCGCGGGTGCTGCCCGCCTCGCTGGTGGCGCAACTGGCGCTGGTGCTGGCGCTGGCCGCCGAAGGATTGAGCGCCGCGCCCAATCCGCCGCGCAGCGGGCATGACGCGCTGGTTGCCCGCTTCAAGGCTCTGGTCGAAGCGCATTACACCCAAGGCTGGGGTGTGCAGGATTACGCCGCCCATCTGGCCACCACCGCGCCCACGCTGACCCGCGCCTGCCGCGCCGTGCTGGATCAGGCCCCCGCCGAAGTGGTCCAGCAACGCCTGTTGCTCGAAGCCATGCGCCTGCTCACCTATACCGCCAGCAGCATCGGCCAGATCGCCGCCACATTGGGCTTTGCCGATCCGGCCTATTTCGCCCGCTTTTTCAAAGCGCGCACCGGACGCACAGCCTCGGATTTCCGAGAGAGCCGGGCATGGGTGTCGGCCTAAATGCAATTACGGATTTCCCGGACAAACAGATCGACGTTGATCGGCGAGCTGGCCCGGTTGAGGCAGGCGGGAAAGAAGATTTCGGAAAAGAACAGGCTGCGCAGCAACAGGCCGATCTGGCGCGCCGCCGCCGCCGGATCGGCCGAACCCAGCCGAACAAAGATCGGCTCCCACCTAGTCTGGCGCGCCAGCATGACATTTTCGACCAGTTGCATCAGTTCCGGTTCGCGCCGCGCCATCAGGAAACATTCATAGCGCGCCAGCACGAAAGTGCCCCGTGCCTGCGACGCCACCCATTGCCACATATCAAAGCAGCATTGCGCGACCACCTCGACGCTGGGTTCCTCGCCGCACAGCGCCTCGATCCGGTCGACGATCTGGTCCATCTGCCGCGCGTCCTGGGCAAAGACCGTGCGGATGGCCATGGCCACCAGATCCTCACGCCGCCGGAAATAGGCCGATGTCGTGCCCTCGGGCAGGCCCAGATGGCGGTCGAGCGCGCGATGGGTAAAGCCGCGGCTGCCATGTTCGCCCAGCACTTCGAGCGCGGCCTGCGCCAGTTCCTCGCGCCGGTTGCCTTTGGATGCGCCCTTTTCGCGGGCGCGGGGGGGTGGGGGGGCCAGATCATTCATGTCGCCCCCTGTTTGCCCTGCCTGACCTCGCTTGACAAGGACGGGTGTATTCTACAATTGTAGAAATCGAAGGCGGCGGAGGATGCCCGCGAAAAGACCGGCGGGGATCGCCCGCGAAAGGAGAGCAATGAAGAAGCACCGGATCGGCATGGGGCTGGCCCTTGCGGCCCTGATGATGGCGCAGACGGCATGGGCGGCCGAACGCCCCGCCTCGGCTGAACGCCCTGCGGCGGCCTCGGGCGATCACCTTGTCCTGCTGGGCACGGGCGGCGGGCCCGGCGGGCGGGTGGATCGCGCTGGCATTGCCACGCTGCTGGAGGTTGCGGGCCATCGCTATCTGGTCGATGCAGGCGGCGGCGTCTCGCGCCAACTGGCGCAGGCGGGGGTGGCCGAGCGCGATGTGCCTCTGGTGTTCCTGACCCATCTGCATGACGATCATTACGCGGGCCTGCTCAGCCTCGCCAGCTTTGCATGGTCGACGCGGGGCAAGGGGATGCAATTGCTGGGCCCGGCGGGCACGGTTGAACTCGCCCATGCGCTGGGCGCGTTGATGGAGGTCAACGCCCGCATCCGCAATGCCGAATCCGGCCAGAACCGCCCGGTGGCAAATTTCCTGAGCGCGCGCGAACTGACGCCCGAGGCAGGCTATGACGATGGCGCGGTCAAGGTCAGGGCCATGCTCAACAGCCATTACACCCTGATGGACCGCAACCGCGCGCCCGGCGCGCAATCGCTCTCCTATCGCTTTGAGGCGGGCGGCAAGGTGGTGGTCTTTACCGGCGACACCGGGCCGACGGCGGGCCTGGCCGAATTTGCGCGCGGGGCCGATGTGCTGGTGGCCGAAATGGCCACGGCGGCCGACCGGGCGATGGTGCCGCCCCCGGTTCAGCGCCACATGGATGTCGAACATCTTTCGCCCGCGCAGGTGGGCGATCTGGCGACGCAGGCGGGCGTGCGCAAGCTGGTGCTGAGCCACGTGGGCCAGGTGGACGAGGCCGATCTGGCGCAGGTGCGCGCCCATTATGCCGGCCCGGTCGTGCTGGGCCACGATCTGCAGAGCATTGCATTTTGAAAACAACCGGCGCGGCCCCCTGTCCGCGCCCGGAAGGGAGATGAGTATGGCGAAGAAAATGATCCTGCTGGCGGGCCTGCTGCTCGCGCAACCTGTTGCGGCCCAACCTGTCGCCGCGCCGCCTGCCAAGGACGCCTACACATGGGTGACGCTGGGCACGATGGGCGGGCCGATGCCGCGCCCGGGGCGCAATGAACCGGCCAATCTGCTGGTCCGCGCGGGCGAGGCGCATCTGATCGACACCGGCGATGGCGCGATGACCGCGATGGCGGACGCGGGCGCCGACTATCCCGATCTGCGCACCGTCTGGATCAGCCATATCCATTTCGACCATCTGGGCGGGCTTTACGCGGTGCTGGGCCTGCGTCTGCAGACGCGCACGGTCAGGCCGCTGACCATCTATGGCCCGCCGGGGATGAAGGAGATCGTGGCAGGCCTGATCGCGGCGATGCGGCCCAGCGCGCGCTCGGGCTTTGGCATTCCGGGCGAGGTGCCGATTGATCCGGCGACCAATATCAACGTGGTCGAGCTTGACGATGGCGCGGTGGTGAAACTGGACGCATTCACGGTTCGGGTGGCCACCAATACACACTACAGTTTTACCCCCGGCAGCCCCGAAGAGCATACCTTTCGTTCGCTGTCCTATCGCTTTGATCTGCCCGGGCGTTCGATCATCTATACCGGCGACACCGGGCCCAGCGAGAAGGTGACGCAACTGGCCAAGGGGGCGGACATGCTGGTGACCGAGATGATCGATCTGGACAATACGCTGGCCCAGATGGGCCGCCGTGTGCAGCACATTTCGCCCGAGGAAAAGACGCATATGGCCGAGCATCTGACGCGCCATCACCTTTCCACGCAGGCCATCGGTGAAATGGCGGCGAGCGCGGGCGTCGGCAAGGTGGTGGTCACCCATATCGCCGGGGGCGCGGTGCAGGGCGCCGATGCGATGTATCGCGATCAGATCGGGCGGCTGTTCAAGGGCCCCGTGGTCATCGCCAAGGACATGGAACGGTTCTGAGGGGGGGAATTTCCGGCCATTGCTGCCCTAAGGCGTGGCCTAAACTATGGCGGCCCCGATTTTGGTCGGGGCCGCCAATCTTTGTCGGGCCGGATCAGGCCGCCTGAAGCATCCGGGCCAGATCTTCCTTCGCTTCGCCGGTCGGGCGGATGTCGAAGTTCTCCACCAGCACGCCCAGAACCTCGGGCGTCAGGAATTGCGGCAGCGTGGGGCCAAGGTGGATCTTCCTGATCCCCAGATGCAGCATGGTCAGCAGCACGGCGGTGGCCTTCTGTTCAAACCAGCTGATCGCGTAATGCAGCGGCAGATCATTCACCCCGCAGCCCAGCGCGCCAGCCACCGCGACCGCGACCTGAATGGCGGAAAAGGCATCGTTGCACTGGCCCATGTCCAGCACGCGCGGCACGCCGTTGATGTCGCCCATATCCTCGCGGTTGAAGCGGAACTTGCCGCAGCCCAGCGTCAGCACGAGGCTGTCCTTGGGCGTGGCGACGGCCAGATCGTGGAAATAATTGCGGCCCGGACGCGCCCCGTCGCAGCCGCCGATCAGGAACAGGTTCTTCACATCGCCCTTGCCGATCATGTCGAGCAAAGTGTCGGCCACGCCCATCACGGTGTTTCGGGCAAAACCGGCCGGGATGCGCTGTTCGGGGGCATCGGCGGCAAAACCGGGCTGGGCCAGCGCGCAGGCAATGGCGGGGGCGAAATCATGGTCGGTCAGATGCGGAATACCCGCCCAGCCCACCGGCCCTGCGGTAAAGATCCGGTCGCCATAGCCCTTGATTTCGGGATTGATCAGGCAGTTCGAGGTCATCACGATGGCGCCGGGGAAGGCGTCGAAATCGCGCTGCTGGTCCTGCCATGCGCCGCCGTAATTGCCGACCAGATGAGCATATTTCTTCAGACCCGGATAGGCATTGGCGGGCATCAGTTCGCCATGGGTATAGACGTTGATGCCCTTGCCCTCGGTCTGCTGTAGGATGGCCTCCAGATCGCCCATGTCATGGCCCGACACCAGCAGCGCCTTGCCCTGCACCGGGGTCATGCGTACCATCGTCACTTCGGGATGGCCGAAACGGGTCGTGTTGGCAGCATCGAGCAGCTCCATCACTTTCAGGTTCATCGCGCCCACCGCCAGCGATTGCGCGATCAGCGCGCCCATGTCGGTCGGGTCGCCCGCCAGAAAGGCCGAAATGCGGTGGAATTCGGCGCAGATCGCCGCTTCCTCATGGCCCAGCACGCGGGCATGTTCGCTATAGGCCGCCGTGCCCTTCAGGCCATAAAGGATCAGGTTGCGCAGGCCCACGATGCTGGGGCCGTCGCGGTCCATAAAGCGCTGGATCGCGGCAAAGGGGGCGGCTTCGGCCCATTCCTCGGCGTTGGCGCCGGGGTTCCATGTGGGCGGTTCAGGCAGGTCCGACAGGTCGGCGCCCGCCGCGATGGCGCAGGCCTTCGCCCGCTCGCGCATTTCCAGCGCCTGCGTGATCAGCGCATCGAAACGGCCTGCGTCGAAATTCACATTGGTCAGCGTGGTGAACCACGCGTGGGGGGTAAAGGCGTCGACCTGTTCATCGCGCGCGCCCTTGGCCGCTGCCCGGTCGGCATAGGCCGAGACCCCCTGCATCAAGCGCAGCAGCACGTCCTGCATGTCGGCCACGGTTGCGCTCTTGCCGCAAGAGCCGACTTTGACAGCGCAGCCGCCCTTGTTCGATTGTTCGCATTGGACGCAATACATGGGGGATCTCCAGATAAGATGACTTTCAAAACCCACTTATCCGCGTCCGGGAAAGATTCATTTGAGATGAATCAAATTGCATCTTATTGCCCAACCCATGCAATTGACCCGACACACCGATTATGCGCTGCGCCTGCTGATTGATCTGGCCCAATCCAATAAGGCTCAGTTGGAGGGCGGCCGCGTGGCGATTGCCGATGTTGCCGCCGCGCAGGATATTTCGCGCACCCATCTGATGAAGATCGCCAACCAATTGGCCCATGCCGGTTTTATCGAGGCCACGCGCGGGCGCGGCGGCGGCATCCGGCTGGCGCGCGATCCGGCGGACATCAATATCGGGGCCGTTGTTGCCGCGATGGAGCCAGATTGCGGGATGGTCGATTGCGCGGGCTGCGCGCTGTTGCGGCGCTGCGGTCTGCCGGGCGTGTTTGCGCGGGCGCGCGGGGCCTTTGCCGATGTGCTGGCGCAATATTCGCTGGCCGATGTGCTGAAGGGGTGAGAGCTTTGCGGGGGGTGAACAATCTGTTCCATTGGGTCGGCGTCCAGAGCGCGCCCACGACCTCGCGCCTGTGGACGGCGGGGCTGGGTGCGGCCTTCGGCATTCTGGCGGCGGGGCTGGTGGTGCGCTTCTGGCCCGAGCTGGGGCTGGGCCTGCCCTTGCTGATCGCGCCCATCGGGGCTTCGGCGGTGCTGCTCTTTGCCGTCCCGGCCAGCCCTTTGGCCCAGCCCTGGGCGATTGTGGGGGGCAATACGGTTTCGGCTTTATGCGGCATTTTCTGGATGAAGGTGCTGGGCGATCCGGCCTATGCGGCCTGCCTTGCCGTGGCCAGCGCGATTGCCGCGATGAGCCTTGCGCGCTGCCTGCATCCCCCGGGCGGGGCCTGCGCGCTGACCTGTGTGATCGGCGGCAAGGCGGTTGTGGCGGCGGGCTGGTCCTTTGCGCTGGTGCCGGTGGCGCTGGACAGCGCCTTGCTGGTGGGTTTTGGCATTTTGTACAATTCGGCGGTGCGGGGCAATTATCCCCATCGCGCCGCGCAATTTGCCGCGCCGGGGCCTGCGCGGGCGGGCTTTTCGATGGCGGACATCGAATCGGTCCTTTCCCAATATGACCAATTGCTCGACGTCAGCAGCGAGGATCTCGACACTTTGTTCCGTCAGGTCGAAACCCGCGCCTATCGCCGCTTGCACGGCACGATCCGTTGCGAACAGATCATGCGCGAGGACGGCCTGACGCTGCGCCCTGAGGATGATCTGGCGCGGGCGGTGGCGCTGTTTGGCGGGCATCGGATCGGCGCGCTGCCTGTGGTTGATGCCGAAGGGCGGCTCGAAGGATTGCTGCGCCTCGACAGCCTCGTCTCGGTGGGGGATGAGGCGAGGGTGGGGCAGGTGATGGACACTTCGCCCTGTATTGCCGCGGCCGATGCGCCGATTGACGAATTGCTGCCGATCCTGTCGGGCGGGATGTATCACGAGGCGCTGGTGGTCGATGCGCGCGGCCATCTGCTTGGGATGATTACCCAGACCGACCTGCTCTGCGCCCTGTGGCGCGGGCATATTGCCGAACAGATCGCCCTGCACGAAGAGGGCAAGGCCGGGTAAACCCACGCGCGATGGTTGGCAAATTGTATCCACCATCGCCTATCGGAATGGGTTATGCGGTGGCCAACGCCGCTAGTGAGCCCGATCCGCATGAACATTCTTCTGGCCGAGGACGATCCCGATACGCGCCAATTCGTCGAGGATGCCCTCGGCGAACTGGGGCATCGCGTGATGGCCACGGCCAGCGGGGCGCAGGCGCTGGAATGGGCGCGCGATTCCGGCGCCGATATTCTGGTGCTCGACCGGATGCTGCCCGATATGGACGGGATCGCGGTGCTGCGCGCCCTGCGCGGGGGCGGGCATGGCCTTCCCGTGCTGATGCTGACCGCGCTGGGCCGGATCGAGGATCGGGTTGATGGGCTGGACGCAGGCGCCGATGATTATCTGGTCAAACCCTTTGCCATCAGCGAACTGGTCGCGCGGATCAACGCGCTGACGCGGCGGACGGCCACGGTGGATACCGGGCCGAGCTTTGGCGGCATCGCGCTCGATCTGCGCACTCGGCAGGTGACGCGCGAGGGGCGCGTTATCCTGTTGCAGCCGCGCGAATTTCGCCTGCTTGAAGAACTGGTGCGTGCGGGCGGAGGTTTTCTCACCCGCACGATGCTGCTCGAACGGGTGTGGGATTTCCATTTCGACCCGCAGACCAAGATCGTCGAAACCCATATGAGCCGCCTGCGCTCGAAACTGAACGAGGGTTTTGCCGAGGATGCCATCGAAACGGTGCGCGGCATGGGCTATCGGGTGCGGGCATCATGATCGGGCTGCGGGCCAGCGCGGCGCGGCGCATCGCGCTGATCAGCTTTTGCGCCTATGCGGTGGCGATGCTGCTGGTGGCGGGCGCGGTCTATCTGGCCACGCATGCCGCCTTTTCCCGCCAGATCAACCTGAGCGTCGAACATGCCAGCGCCGCGTTGATGGCCGAATATCGCGACGATGGCCTGGCCGGCCTGTCGCGCGCGGTGGCGATGCAGCACAGCCCCGGCCCGATCTCGCTGGGCACGGCGGTGTTTGCGGCCGACGGGCGGCATCTGGCGGGCAATCTGGCCACGGCTGCCCCGGCGCCGGGCTGGCACCGCATCACCTTTCTCGATCCTCTCGAAGGCCCCGACACCGCGCGCGCCAAGGTTACGCTGCTGCCGGGCGGCGAACGGCTGGTGGTGGCCGCCGATCTGGAGGATCTTCAGGCCATCGACCGCGCGATCCTTGGCATTTTTGCCGGGGCCATGCTGGTGCTGCTGGGCATTGGCGTGGGCGGAGCGCTGGTTCTGGCGCGCTATCTGCGCTCCAAACTGGCGGTGATCGAGGATACGGCCTCGGCCATTGTCGCGGGCGATTTTGCCCGCCGCGCACCCGTGGGCCACAATGGCGACGAGTTCGACCGCGTGGCCGCCTCGCTCAACGCCATGCTCGATCAGATCACCTCGCTGATCGCCAATCTGCGACAGGTCAGCGCCGATCTGGCCCATGATCTGCGCACGCCTTTGACGGGCCTGCGCAACCATCTGGAGCGCATGGCGGCACATGGGGGCGAGCAGGTCGCCATGGCGCTGGCCCGCACGGATGAGGTGCTGGAGCTGTTCGAGGCGATCCTGCGCATTTCCGAGGTCGAGGAGGGCAGCCTGCGCCGCGCCTTCACCCGGCTCGATCTGGCGGCCCTGCTGGGGGAATTGTCCGAAACGCTCGACCTGCTGGCCGAGGATGCGGGCAAAAGGCTGGAGACGCGCTGGCATCCCGGCCTGATGGTGCTGGGCGACCGGCAATTGCTGGCGCAGGTTCTCATCAATCTGGTCGAAAACGCGATGCGCCATACGCCGCCGGGCGCGGCCATCGAAATCTCGGTGCTGGAGCGCGAGGGGCATGTGGTCTTGCAGGTGCGCGACAATGGCCCCGGCATTCCCGAGGCCGACCGCGCCCGCGTGCTGGGCCGTTTCGTGCGGCTGGAATCCTCGCGTTCCACCCCCGGCCATGGGCTGGGTCTCAGCCTCGTGGCCGCGATTGCCGACGCCCATGGCGCGGCGCTTACTCTGGGCGATGCAGGGCCGGGCCTGATCGTAACCCTTACCTTTCCGCGAAAGAGCGCGTCATGAAATTGCTGAAAATGCCCATCGGGCTGGGGGCTTGCGGCCTGCTGGCGGGATGTATGCACGCCCCGCCGGTGCCGGTGGACCTGAACGCGCAGGTCTCCGCCGCCGCCAGCGCCGCCTATGATCCCGCGCAGGTGGCCGCCGCCGCGCGCGCCATGGCTCCGGCCGCGCGGGTTGCCCCCGATGCGCCTGACCGGCTTTCGCTGCTGGCCGCATTGATGCTCTATGATCCGCGCATTGCCCAGGCGCAAAAGGCGCTGACCGTGGCGATGCGCGAGGCCGCCTCGGCGCGCAAGGTGGGCCAACCCAGCTTTGCCCTGACCGGGCAATATTCGAACGACCCCACCACCGAGCCATGGCAGGCCAGCCTTGGCGCCAGCCTGCCGCTCGATTACGGCGGGGTGAAAGCCGCGCGCCTGAGGCGGGCCGATGTGGCGGTGCTGATCGCGCGCCACGATCTGGCCGAGGTGATCTGGGCCGAGCGCATGGCCGCGCGCGGGGCCTTGATCGACCTGCTGGTCGCCCGGATGCGCGGCCCCTTGCTGACCCAACAGGCCGCGATCCGCGCCCAAATTCTGGACGCCACCGATGCCCGCCTGCGCGCGGGCGAAGGGGCCGCCATCGAGCGCGACAGCGCCCGCATCGCCGCCCGGCAAGCTCAGCGCGCCCTGGACGACAATCGCGCCGCCATCGCCGACGCGCGCGCCCGTCTGGCTACTACGCTGGGCCTGCCGCAATCCACTTTGCCCGATTTTCTTTGGGCCGATTTTGCCGACCCGGCCAGCGCCGCGCCGGTGCCCGATGCCGCGCTGGCCCATGGCGCGGTTGTCGCGCGCGCCGATGTGCTGCGCAGCGTTGCCGCCTATGACCAGAGCGAGGCGGATCTGCGCGGCGAACTGGCGCGGCAATATCCGCAAGTCACCCTGCAACCCTCGATGACATGGGCGGGCGGGCCGATGACGGTGCCCTTTGGCCTTGGCCTGTCGATGCCCTCGTGGGACGCCAATCGTGCCACGATCCGCGCCGCTCTGGCCCGGCGCGAGGCGGCGGGGGCGGCGATCCATACCGCCATCGCCAATGCCCTTGGCGCCATCGACACCGCCGCGCAGGAAAGCCGCGCAGCCCGCAACGCGCAGGCCCATGTGCAGACCGGCGAATGGCCCGCCGCCATGGCCGCCGCCCGCCGCGCGCAGCAGCGCCTTGCCATGGGCGAGACGGCCCGCATCGAGGCGCTGACCATGCAGGCAGGCGCGCTCGATGCTCAACTGACCCTTACCGATGCGCTGGGGCGTGTGCAGCGGGCCGATGCGGCGCTGGAAGATGCGCTGCGCCGTCCGCTCTCCGGCCCCGAAATGGAGATCAAGCGATGAAACAGCCCCTTGCCGTGGCAGGCTATATTCTGGGCGGCGCGCTGGCGGGCGCCGCGCTGCTGCATTTCGCCTCGGGCGCCAGCGTGCCGGATGATGACGATGCGCCCAAGAAGGAGGCAGCTGAACCGGCGGAAGCCGATGGCGCGCTCCATGTCGATGCGGCAAAGATCGGGCTGCAACTGGCTACGCTGCCCGCCACAACGATCAGCGCGGGACAGCAGGGCTATGCCCGCGCGGTCGACTTGTCACCGCTGGCCGCGATCGGGGCGGAGATCACCGCGGCGCAGGCGGCGGTGGCGGCATCGGGCGCGGAGGCGGCACGGCTGAATGAACTGGCGGCGCAGGATGGAAACGCCTCCCGCCGCGAGGCGCAGGCCGCCAGTGCGCAGGCCGCCAGCGACAAGGCCCGCCTGACGCTGGCGTGCCAACGCGTGGCGCTGGAATTTGGCGCCGGGCTGGCGCGGCTGGGCTGCAACGCGATACCGGGTCTGGCGCGCGAGGCGGCGGCGGGGCAGCGGGCGGTGATCCGCATCGACATGCCCGCCGGACCTCCGCCAGCGGGCGCGATTGTCGAAGTGGGCGAGGGCGCGCAGATGAAACGGCTGCGCGTGCTTGGTCCGGCGGTGGGCGGCGATGCGCAATTGCAGACCGCAGGCGTGCTGGCCATCGCGGATGGCACGGCCAGCGTTGGCCGCGTTCTGCCCGCGCGGATGGGCGCAGCGGCCGGGCAGGCGGGCGTGCTGGTGCCGCGCGCGGCGCTGGTGCGCTCCGATGGCGCTCTCTTCGTCTATCGCGCGCGGGGCAAGGATGGCTTTGAACGCATCGCGCTGACCGGCGCGGTGGCGGGCGATGCGGGATGGCAGGTGCCGGTTGGCGTATTGCATCCGGGCGACCGCATTGTTGTGGAGGGCGCGGGAACCCTGCTGGGGCTGGAACATGCCGCGCCGGCGGGCGGGGATGATTGAGCCATGCTGACCACGATTGTCCGCCAATCCCTGCGCTATCCATGGCTGGTGCTGTTGGCCG
Source organism: Novosphingobium sp. SG707 (assembly GCF_012275515.1). GTDB lineage: Bacteria > Pseudomonadota > Alphaproteobacteria > Sphingomonadales > Sphingomonadaceae > Novosphingobium. The sequence goes on along the minus strand of NZ_JAAZQL010000004.1, from coordinate 426,334 downwards.
CGCTGACCTTGCTGGCCAGCGGGATCATGGTGCTCCGGCAAGCGCCTTTCGACGTGTTCCCAGAATTCGTGCCCCCGCAGGCCAGCGTGCAGACCGAAGTGCCGGGCTTTACCCCGCTTCAGGTCGAACAACTGGTCACGCGCCCGCTGGAGGCGGTGATCAACGGGGCCAATGGGGTGGAAACGGTCCGTTCGGAATCGATTCAGGGCCTCTCGGTCATCAACATTACTTTCCGCGAGGGTTCCGACCCCTATCGCGCGCGTCAGCAGGTGTCCGAGGCGCTGGCCGATGCCGCCGCGCGCCTGCCCGCCGGATCGGGGACGCCGCGCCTGACGCCGCTGGTTTCCTCGACGATGGACCTGCTCAAGGTCGGGCTGGTCAGCGACAGGATGACCCCGATGCAATTGCGCGAGCTGGCCGAATGGACGGTGCGGCCGCGTTTGCTGGCGGCGCATGGGGTGGCGCGGGTCAATGTCTATGGCGGCGATGAACGCCGGATCGAGGTGCGCGCGCGGCCCGAAGCGCTGTTGATGCGCGGGTTGACGCTTTCGGATCTGAGCGCGGCGGTCAGCCGGGCGGTGGCGGTGAATGGCGGGGGTTTTGCCGACACGCATAACCAGCGCATCCTGATCGACCCGGGCGCCAGCGCGACAACCGCCAAGGCCGTGGCCGATGCGGTGCTCAATCGTGCGGGCGGCGGCACGGTGCGGATCGGCGATGTGGCCGATGTGGCCGACACCGCCGCGCCGCGTTTTGGCGATGCGCTGGTGATGGGGCGGCCGGGCGTCCTGCTGACCGTATCGAGCCAGTATGGCGCCAACACGCTGGACGCTACGGCGGCGGTGGAGCAGGCTCTGGGCGAATTGAAGCCTGCTTTGGCCAGCAGCGGGGTGACGGTCTATCCCGCGCTGCATCGTCCGGCCAATTTCATCGAGACGGCGCTGTCGGGCATTGGGCGCGATCTGGTGGTGGGCGCGCTGATGATTGCGGCGGTGCTGTTTGCCTTCATGCGGCGGTGGAAGGTCGTGCTGATCGCCTTCCTGTCGATCCCGCTGTCGCTGGTCGCGGCGCTGCTGGTGCTGAACGCTTTTGGCATGACGATCAATGTCATGACGCTGGGCGGGCTGGCGGTGGCGCTGGGCGTGGTGATTGACGATGCGATTGTGGACATCGAAAACATCGTGCGCCGCCTGCGTGAGGCAGGGGCGGGCGTCGATGCCCATGCCCGCCGCGCCATCATCGAACAGGCCAGCGTCGAGGTGCGCGCGCCGGTGGTCTATGCCACCTTTGTGCTGGGCCTGACGATGCTGCCGGTGGTGTTGCTCAGCGGGCTGCACGGAGCGTTCTTTGCGCCGCTGGGTCTGGCATTTTTGTTGGCGACGATGGCTTCCTTGCTGGTGGCGTTGACGGTGACGCCCGCTTTCTCGCTGCTGCTGCTGGGCGCGGATGAACATGCCGAGGAGCCGCGCGTGCTGACCCGGTTCAAGGACCGGCATCAGGCGCTGGTCGCGCGGATCTGCACCCATCCGGTGCGGGCAGGCTGGGCGCTGGCGCTGATCGGGGTGGTGACGCTGGGGGGCTTTTATGCGCTGAACAGTGAGTTGCTGCCCGCCTTTCGCGAGCGGCATTATGTGCTGGGCATCAAGGGGCCGCCGGGGGCGTCCTTTGACTGGATGCGGGCCACGGGCATCAGGATTTCGAAGCAATTGCTGGCCATCCCCGAAGTGCTGAGCGTGGAGGAGCAGGTCGGCCGCGCCGAGGCGGGCGAGGATACATGGCCGCCCAGTCAGGGCGAGTTCCACGTGCGCCTCAAACCCGTTTCGGCGGCGGGCGAGGAACATGCGCTGTCGGAAATCCGCCGGATTCTGGCCGATACGCCCGGCATCCAGAGCGAGGCGACGACCTTTCTTGGCGATCGTATCGGGGAATCGCTTTCGGGCGAAACCGCCTCGATTTCGGTCAGCGTGCATGGCGCGGATCTCGATGAACTGGACCGCGTGGCGGCGCAGGTGGCGGGGGTTCTCTCGGCCACGCCCGGCGCGGTTGAGGTGCGGGTCAAATCCCAGCCCGGCGCGCCCGCGCTGGGGGTGACGCCCGATCCCGCGCGCATGGCACTGCATGGCGTCAGCGCGGGGGATGCGGGCGATGCGATCCGCGCCACCTTTGCGGGGATGAGCGCGGGGCAGATCAGCCTTGCCGACCGCACGGTGGATGTGGCCATCAGCGTGCCGCCCGCCCTGCGCCAGGACCCCGAAGCGCTGGGCAATGTGATGGTGCGCGGGTCGGGCGGCAGCGCGGTGCGTTTGGCCGATATCGCCACGATCTCGCTGGGCACAGCGCGCGCCACCATCGAGCATGAAGGCGGCCAGCGCCGTCAGGTGGTGACCGCGAACGCGGCCAGCGGGGCCAATGTGGGCCAGATCGTCGCCCATGCGCAGGCGCAGATCGCGGCCAGGATCAAGCTGCCCCCCGGCGTCTACCTGTCATGGTCGGGCGCGGCCGAGGGGCAGGCGGCGGCCTCGCGGCAATTGCTGAGCCATGTGGCGTTTACCGCGATCGGCATGGTGGCGCTGCTGGTGCTGGCCTTTGGCGGATTGCGTCCGGCGATGCTGGTGCTGGCGGGTCTGCCGCTGGCGATGGCGGGGGGCGTGGCGGCCGTGGCGTTGACGGGCGGCGTGGTGTCGCTGGGGGCGCTGGTGGGCTTTATCACGCTGTTCGGCATTTCGGCGCGCAACGCCATCCTGCTGATTTCCCACGCCGATCATCTGGTGGCCGAGGAGGGGGCAGAGTGGTCGATGGACACCGTGCTGCGCGCGGTGCGCGAGCGTGTGACGCCGATCCTGCTGACCGCGCTGGTGACGGGTTTTGCGCTGGTGCCGCTGGCGCTGGAAACCGGGCAATCGGGGCGCGAGATTCAAGGGCCGATGGCGCTGGTCATCCTTGGCGGGCTGGTCAGCTCGCTGCTGCTCACGCTCTTGCTGTTGCCCGCACTGGTGTGGCGCTGGCGGCATCGGCGCGGTTAGGGCCGATGCCGGGCCGCTTCAGAAAGCGCCGAAAGTGGCGGCAATGCGCGCCGCCGCCTCGGTCGCTTCTGCTGCCATCAGGTTCAACGCCTTGGCGGTGTCCTGCATCAGGCCCGCGCTGATCGGCCTTTCGCCGTTTATGAAGCGGCGGATTGCCCTTTCATCGATGCCAAGACGGCGCGATGCGGCGGTGGTGCCGCCAAGGACCTGAATGCAATGGGCAAAATGCTCCGGCACGTCCTGAATTGCCGATGGTGCGCTCATGGTCTCTCTCTTTATGGGCTGTGATGTGTCGGGCAGCGATTGCGGCAAGGCCCATGCTCTCGTCAATCCCCGGCTCAATCTCTGGCCTTCTGAATCGCGCTTGTGGAGGAGGCAGCCTTATCGCTGCCCCTGAGCCTCGCGGCGGCGCCATGATCGCAAGGGGTTGGGCCATGGGCGAGGCGACAGGGAATGGGAGCAACCGCAAGGCCCAATGCCTTGCCAAGACCCCTGAACCGGCCCTGCAGAGATAAATGATCTGGGGATTTGTCAGGGCCAATTTCCAGCCATAACTTCCTGAATGATCGAAGGAAGTCATGGTGGGCGCGACAGGGATTGAACCTGTGACCCCACCCGTGTGAAGGGTGTGCTCTACCGCTGAGCTACGCGCCCGCTGGCTTGGTGTCGGCTTCGTTTTGAAGCGTCTCCGTTGCCGGGAGCCGCGCCTCTAAAGGGGTTTGTTTGCGTTGACAAGTGGGTAATGCAATTTATTTCACGCACCCATGACTGACACCGAAAACACCTCCGCCGAATCGGGCGCCGCCATCGGCGATACCCCGCCCGATCGCCTGGCCATCAACCCCAAGAGCCCGTTTTTCGACGCGGACAAGCTGCAGCGCGGCATCGGCATCCGCTTCAAGGGCGTGGTGCGCAACAATGTCGAGGAATATTGCATTTCCGAAGGCTGGGTGCGCGTTCAGGCCGGCAAGAGTTTTGATCGCAAGGGGCAGCCGCTGACCATCAAGCTGAACGGCCCGGTTGAGGCGTGGTACGAGGATCTGGGCGACAATCCGCCCATCGCCGCCGTCTGAGCCTGACACGAAAAAGGTCCGGGCGCGAACCCGGACCTTTCCCATCGACTGCTACTTCGAATTTTCGCGGGTTTCAGCGGCGCGAATAGGCCGCAATGATCGCTCCGATGGGGTCGCCCAGATAATGGCTCAGCGCAGAGCCGTGATTGGCCCCGGCAAAGGACCGGCTCTCGCCCAGCGGCGCGGCAGGCGTGTTATAGATAAAGCCCGAGACCGGCCAATGCGTCGTGCCCAGCCCGCCCAGCGGCTGATACCACACGCGCACTTCGCTCCAGTCGTTGCGCGCCGAAACGTCCATGGCCAACACATTGTCCTCGATCTGGCCGCGCTCGCCGCCCAAGGGGCTCCAATTGGCATGGCGCACCAGCACCCGGCGCGAATCGAGGATCCGGCTGACCGTGGCCACATGGCCCAGCACCATCGGCCCATAGGGCTTGAACGCCATCACCGCGCCCACGCGGGGGGAAAAGCCGCGCTGGTAACGCCCGGCGGCCTGATCCCACCATGTATGCGCATCGCCGCGCAACTGAATGCCCGACACGGTGCGCGCATAGGGCACGCATTGCAGGAAAGTGCTGCTGGGGGCGGCCACGACCTGCTGGCTGCGGGGGATGATTCGCCCATTCTGATTCGCCAGATCGACAAAGGCGACCGAAAAGCGCGTTGAGGCAAAGCGATTGGTGGCCGGTCGGCCCGAAGATTCCGTCCGCCCGGCCGCATGGGCGGGCAAGGCCGCCATAAACGAGGCCCCCATCAGCGCTATGGCGAGAGCCTTTGCCATGGTCATGCCCGGCGTCTTGCTGAAAGGGATTCGCGTCATGCAAAGAAACTACGTCGCCACAAGTTATGGCACTGTCGCAAGGTTTGGTTACCTGCGGCGTAATCTTTCGGCTGATTACTACCTATGACACTGACAGGCCGCGCTGGGCGGCAAAAGCGCGCCATTTCGGGGCGAGGGCGCCGGGGACGCGCCGTTTTGCTTGCCAAAAGCGCGTTCTTGTGAGCAGGGCTAATGCCATGTCCCGTCAGATTATCATTATTGGCCGACCCAATGTCGGCAAATCAACCCTGTTCAACCGCCTCGTGGGAAAGAAGCTCGCGCTGGTGGATGACCAGCCGGGCGTGACTCGCGACCGCCGCTTTGGCGAGGCGAGTCTGCTGGGGCTGGATTTCACCATTGTCGACACCGCCGGGTGGGAGGACGACGATCCCTCCAGCCTGCCGGGCCGTATGCGCGCCCAGACCGAGGCCAGCCTTGAGGGCGCGGATATCGCGCTTTTCGTGGTCGATGCGCGCGCGGGCATCACCCCGCTGGACGAAGAAATCGCCCGCTGGCTGCGTGAACAGACTGTTCCGGTTATCCTTTGCGCCAACAAGGCCGAAGGGCGCGCGGGCGATGGCGGCCTGTATGAGGCTTTCAGCCTGGGCATGGGCGATCCCGTTCCGATCAGCGCCGAGCATGGCGAGGGCATGGGCGACCTGTTCGAGGCGCTGCTGCCTTTCTTTGAAGGCGACGAGGAAGAGGAAGAGTTCGAACCCTTCGATCCCGACGATGAGGACGCGCTCAACGCCGCCCCTCTGAAGCTGGCGATTGTGGGCCGTCCCAATGCGGGCAAGTCCACGCTGATCAACGCCCTGCTGGGCGAGGATCGCCTGCTGACCGGGCCGGAGGCGGGGATTACCCGCGATTCGATCGCCATCGACTGGGTATGGATGGACCCGGAAACGCATCTGGAGCGCCCGGTCCGTCTGATCGACACCGCCGGTATGCGCAAAAAGGCGCTGGTGGTTGAAAAGCTGGAGCGCATGTCGGTGGCCGACGCGCGCCGCGCGATCGACTTTGCCGAGGTGGTCGTGCTGCTGCTCGACGCGACTCGCGGGTTGGAGCATCAGGACCTGAAAATCGCCAGCATGGTGCTGGAAGAAGGCCGCGCCCTGATGATCGCCATCAACAAATGGGACGTGGCCGAGGACGCCTCGGGCCTGTTCAACGGCATCAAGGCGGCGCTGGACGATGGTCTGGCGCAGGTGCGAGGTCTGCCGCTGATGAGCGTTTCGGCGCGCACCGGCAAGGGGCTGAACCAGATGATCGCCGCGGCTTTCAAGCTGCGCGCCTCGTGGAGCAAGCGCGTGCCGACCGCCGCGCTCAACCGCTGGTTCGACGATGCGCTGGCCGCCAATCCGCCGCCGGCGCCCGGCGGCAAGCGGATCAAGCTGCGCTATATCACCCAGGCCAAGACCCGTCCGCCCGGTTTCGTGCTGTTCGGTACGCGACTGGATGATCTGCCGATGTCGTATCAGCGCTATCTGATCAACGGCATCCGCCGCGAGCTTGGCTTTGACGCGGTGCCGGTGCGTTTGACATTGCGCACGCCGAAGAATCCCTTCGCGACGAAGAAGTAACAAAAAAGGGCTGCTCCCGATGGGGCAGCCCTTTTTTAAATGGTCTGAGATCGAAAGATCAGCGGCCGCGCTGCCCTTTGGGCGTGGCCATGGCCAGAGCCTTGCCCTGCGAATTGCCCGAACCCTTGCTCTGTACAGGCTGGGCCGGGGTGTTCTGGGGCAGGTTGCCGGAATGGGCAAAGCAGGCGCCGCCGCTCTTGCGGATCGAGGCGCATTTGTTCGTCGCGGCATTGGCGTTGAACCCGCGCACCGACACGCGCCAGAACTGGCGGTCCTCGACCATGGCCTTGGTCACTTCGACATCGGCGGCGGCAAAGGCCTTTTCGCGGCTCAAAAAGGCCTTCTTGGCGCGCAGGGCATTCTTTTCCGACAGGAAAGCGCCCAGTTGCACGACATGCGTGCCCGAGGCGCTGCGTGCTTCGCCATTGGCAACATCAACCGGCGCGGCGCTCTTGCCCTTCGCCTTGGCGCGCGCTGTGTGGAGCGCCACGGCGACCGGGCGCGCCGCCGAGGCGGGCACGGCAATGGCGTGGAACACCGGCGCGGGCGGGGTAAAGGTTTCGGCCTGAGCGACAGGCTGGCTCTGGGCCAGAGCGGGCAATTCGGTGGCGGGTGCCGATTCGCTGATCGGAGTCGCGGTGACCGGGGCCGGGCTGACAGGAGCCGGGTCGGCCGGAGCCGCGCTGGCGAGGGCCACCTCTGCCGGAGCCGGATTGATCGGGGCCTCAACCGGAGCGGCGGCGGCCACGGCGGGCGCGGCCATCGGCGCGGGTTCGGCCGAGGCCATCTGCACCGGGGCCTCGGTCTTGTTCAGCGCCAGTTGCATCGGCTGGCCCGCATCGGGCGCCAGATCGACGCCCAGCAGGCTGGCCACACGCTGGCGGGCTGCCTCGGGGCGGGCGGCAGCGGCCCATTCGGTCATGCGCGCGTCCACCTTGTCGGCGGGCAGGTCCATGGCCACAATCGTGCGCGACTCGGCCCAGCGGCCAGCCAGCGCATAGGCATAGGCCAGATTCGCGCGCAGCTTGTCGCTCTTGTCGCCCGCGCGCAGCGCATCGGCCAGCAGCACGCTGCCCTTGTCGCCTTCGCCCGCCAGCGCCAGCGCCAGACCAAGGTCGGCCACCGGAATCACATTGTTGCCATTTTCCAGCGTGGCCAGCGCGGCGTCATTCTGGCCGCTGCCGATCTGGGCCAGAGCCAGCGCCAGCAGCGTGCGGCCCGACGTGTCGCCCAGCGTTACGGCATCGGACAGCGCGGTGGTCGCCGATTGAAAGCGCCCGTTTTTCAAGTAGGCGCGCCCCAGCGTCGCGCGCAGCGAAGCCTCACGCGGGCTTTGCGCCACCGATGCCTCGGCCAGCGAAACGCCCCGCTCGCCATCGCCCTTGGCCAGAGCCGTCTCGACCGCCTTGGGCTTGGGTTTGGCGCGGGCCATCGCGGGCTGGGCCGTCGCGGTGGCCATCAGCGCCAGAGTCAGGGATAACGGCAAGGCGGCGTTAAGCGAAAAAGAACGGCGCGCGATCATGGTCGGCTCCTGCAACGGTTTACGGGCGCGCAAGGCAGAGCAACCAGCATGCGCATCCCGACCAGATGGTGGGATTTCTGGGAAAAACTTCGCAGATCGTTCCTAAATTTAAGTTAACGGAGCGGTAGTAACCCGCGTAGTAAACACGGACATGGCCAGGGAGCTGAAGGGCTGTCTGGGCCTTGCTGTTTGGGCAAATGGGTTTCGGGACAAGTATTGGCGGCGCGCTTTGCGCCGCAAGGGGATCGGACGATGGGTTTCTCTTTGATGCGCAAGGGTTTGGTCGTTGCTGGCTTGCTGGGCGCGGCGGCTTCGGCGCCTGCGCTGGCCGATGTGAAGGCCGGGGCCGATGCCTGGGGGCGGGGCGATTTTCCCGCCGCCGTGCGCGAATGGCAGCCCCTGGCCGACAAAGGCGACCCCGATGCCCAGTTCAACATGGCGCAGGCCTATAAATTGGGGCGCGGCGTGCCGCAGGATCTGACCCGCGCGGAAATGCTTTATGCAAAGGCCGCCGCGCAAGGCCACCTGCAGGCGGGCGACAATTACGGCCTTCTGCTGTTTCAGCGCGGCCAACATGCCGCCGCCTTGCCCTATATCCGCGCAGCATCAGACCGGGGGGATCCGCGCTCGCAATATCTGCTCGGGCTGGCCTATTTCAATGCCGATGGGGTTAACAAGGACTGGGTGCGGGCCTATGCTCTTGAAAGCCTTGCCGCGCAGCCCACTTCGGGCGCGCCGGGCCTGCCGCAGGCCAAGGCGGCGCTGAGCGAAATGGACAAATATGTTGCCATCGAGGATCGCCAGCGCGCGATCTCGCTGGCCACGGAACTGGCCGCACAGGTCGAGGCGAATCGCCAACGCCAGTTGGCGGCGGTCGATCTGGGCACGCCCAACCCGCCTGTGGTGACCACGTCCACGGCTACGCCGGTGCGCGCGGTGCCGACCGGCATGGCGGGCAATATTCGGCCCGCCCAGGGTGTGATTCGCGAGCCCGCGCCCGCACCGGTCATGCCGCGTGAACCGGCGCCGCGCCCGGTGCTGGCCACGGCGGCTCCGGTCGGCTTGCCGCCTGCGCCGGCACCGCGTGTCGCCGCGCCGCGTTCGGCCCCGATGGCGGTGGCCGTGGCGGAGCCCGCGCCCAAGGCCACGCCCATGCCCAAACCGACTCCCGCGTCCAAACCGACTCCCGCGTCCAAACCGGCCCCTGCGCCCAAGCCCGCGCCCCATGCCGCCCCGGTGGGCGGACCGTGGAAATTGCAACTGGGCGCCTTTGGCGTGGCGGGCAATGCCGATGCGCTGTGGGCGCGGGTGAAATCCATGCCCGAAATCGCCGGGCATCCGCGCGCCAATGTGCCGGTGGGCAAGGTCACGCGCCTGCTGGCCACGGGATATAGCGAGGAAAGCGCGCAAAACGCCTGTCGCAAGCTGACGGGGGCGGGTCTGTCCTGTATGGCGGTCAAGGATTGACGGCGTTCGAGGACTGACGATTTTGACGATGGAGGGGCGCGAGCGGATCATTTCGCTCGATCTGGTGCGCGGATTTGCGGTGCTGGGCATTGTGGCGGTCAATGTGGCGGGCTTCGCCGGGCCGCGTCTGGCCACTTTGACGCCCGCCCATCTGATCGCGCAGGGCGGCGGCTTTGCCTATGCGCCCGCCGCGCCGCTGGACGAGGCGGTGTTTGCCGCGATCCTTGTCCTGTTTGAAGGCAAGATGCGCGCGCTTTTCACCATGCTGTTCGGCGCCTCGATGCTGCTCTTTATCGAGCGGGCCGAGGCGGCGGGGCGCAACGGTTTGGCGCTTCAGGCGCGGCGGCTGGGCTGGCTGGCGCTGTTTGGCTATCTGCATTACGTGCTGCTGTGGTGGGGGGATATTCTGTTCCTCTACGCGGCCTGCGGCTTTGTCGCGCTGGGGCTTTGCGTGTTTTCCAATCGGGCGCTGGTGATTGGCGCTCTCGCCGGATATCTGCTCTGGGCGGTGATGGGAGGCTTGGGCGGCCTGCCGCTGGTGATGGCCGAGGAACATGTGCGCCTTGGCATGGCCGGTGCGGATGAGGTGGCCCAATTGAAATCCGCGCTGATCGACAGCATGGCGATGATGCGCGGCGATGTGGCGCAGGCGCATCTGGGCTTTATGGCCATGGCGCATGACAAGCTGGTCCATGCGCCGGGCTGGCCCTTTGTCATGATCTTCGCCAGTTTCGGCGAGACTTTGCCGCTGATGCTGATCGGCATGGTGCTCTATCGCATCGGTTTTGCCCAAGGGTTGGCCTCGCGGCGGGTGCTGTGGGGTGTGGTGGCGCTGGGGCTGGGGTTAGGGCTGCCGATGGCGCTGGGCATGGCGTGGTGGGCTTGGGCGCGCCATTTCCCCCCGGTGGCGATGGGCGAGCTGATGGCCAATTGGGCCGCGCCTCAACATCTGTTGCTGGCGCTGGCCTATTATGCGCTGATGCTGCTGGCCGCGCCCTGTCTGCTGCGGGGCTGGCTGGGAGAGCGGCTGGTGGCGGCGGGGCGGATGGCCTTTTCCAATTATATCCTGACCAGCGTGGCGCTCTCGGTGCTGTTCTATCGCGCGGGCCTGTTCGGGCGGATGGGCGATGCGGCGCAGATGCTGGTGGTGCTGGCCGTGTGGATCGCCATGCTGGGCTGGAGCAAGCCCTGGCTGGCCCGCTTCCGTCAGGGGCCGCTCGAATGGCTGTGGCGCTCGCTGGTGGAGCGCCAAGCTCTGCCTTTCAAAAGAACAGCGCCGGGAGTGTGATGCTCCCGGCGCCGTGATGCTTAATTGTCGTCACCGCCCATCGGGGGCATGCCCGGAGGCGGGCCATCGCCCATACCGCCACCGCCGCCGCGCCGTCCGCCGCCCATGGGGGGCATCATGCCGCGTCCGCCGCGCATCGCGTTGATCTCTTCGCGGCTGAGGAACAGGTCCTTGTTGGTGTCGGCCTTGTCGAAACGGGCGCGTTCATAGGCCTGCAATTCGGCAAGGCTGATCCCGGCGTCATAGTCGACATTGGCCTTGGCAATCGCCACCGGCCCCAGCGGCTCGACCGCCAGGCGCAGCGCCATGTCGCGCTCGCCTTCGCCCAGATCGGGGAAGATCGCATCGGGCACGATTTCGGCAAATTCGCCGCCATCCTCGGCCATTTCCGCGCTGCTCTTGCGGCTTTCCCAGGCGATGAACTCACCCTCGTCGATGCGCCCGTCATGGTTGGCGTCCACATCGACAAAGCGCTTGTGGATCAGCGCATTGCGCCGCGCGGTGATCACGCTTTCAAACTCGGCCAGCGTGACCATGCCATCCTTGTTGGCGTCGGCCGCGCGGAACATGGATTCGACCGCCGCCTCGTATCTTTTCAGCGGGATGGGCTTCATGTCCCGTGGCGCGCCGCCGCGCGGGCCGCCGCCATCGGGCGGGCTGTCCATATCGCCGCCGCGATGACGGCCACCCATGCCGCCACCGCCGCCCATACCACCCATGCCTCCGCCGCCCATGCCGCCCATTCCCCCCATGCCGCCCATCTGGGCCATGGCAGGGGCCGCCGACATCATCGGCACGGCCAGCAGCAAGGCTGTCAAAACTGTCAATCTGTTGCGCATATTACATCCCGGACCCATGCGAAGCCCTCCCCATAGCTGACCTGCCTGCGCAAAGCTTGCGCGCAGATGAACGGCGGTGCTTTTTGCCTCCCGCGCCATTTTGCTCTAGCGGGGAGCCTATGCATATTCGCGCCCATGCCATTTTGTGTTCGGGCCGCCCGCATGGCGAGGTGGGGGTGATCGCGCGCCTGATGACCGCCGATCATGGGATGGTGGCGGCCTATGTCGCGGGGGGGCGGGGGCGGGACCTGCGCCCGGTGCTGATCCCCGGCAATGGGCTGGCGGTGGACATGCGTGCGCGCATTCCCAGCCAGATGCCTGCGGCCAAGGTTGAATTGACGGTCAGCCGCGCGCCTTTTCTGGTTGAACCTTTGCCCGCTGCCGCAATCGGCTGGGTCACGGCGCTTGTCGCCGCTTCCCTGCCCGAGCGGCAGGCCTATCCGGCGCTTTATGATGCATTGGGCGCGCTGCTCGATGCGGTGTGCCATGCGCCATCGGCGCGGGGTTGGGCGCCGGCCTTGCTGGCCTATGAGGCGCTCTTGCTGCGCGAACTGGGCTATGGCGAACGTTTCGGCGCCGGGGCTGACGGTCAGCGGATGCTGGAAGGCGGCGCGTGGGATGCGGTTCTGGCCCGTTTCGATGCGCTTGGCCTTGCCCTTTCGCGCTATCTGCTTGCCGATCGGCGCGGCGATGTTATGGGAGCGCGCGAAATATTGCGCCAACGTCTGGGGCGCATGGCAGCTTGAAAGAGGTAGAGCCATGAAGATTGCGGTTTTCGCCGGTGACGGCATCGGCCCCGAAGTGACGGCACAGGCCGTCCGCGTGCTGGACAAGCTGGCGATTGCCGGGCTTGAAATGGTCGAAGGCGATGTGGGCGGCGCGGCTTATTACAAGCATGGCCATCCTCTGCCCGAGGCGACCAAGGAAATCGCGCGCGGCGTGGACGGTATCCTGTTTGGCGCGGTGGGCGATTTTTCCTGCGACCATCTGGAGCGCGCGCTGCGTCCGGAACAGGCCATTCTGGGCCTGCGCAAGGAACTCTCGCTGTTCGCCAACCTGCGTCCGGCAACGCTCTTCCCCGGCCTCGAAGGCTTTTCGGCGCTGCGTCCCGAAGTCGCCAGCCAGATCGACCTGCTGATCGTGCGCGAGCTGAACGGCGATGTGTATTTCGGCGAAAAGGGCATGCGCAAGCTGGAAGACGGCCGTCGTCAGGGCTGGGACATGATGTCCTATGCCGAGGACGAAGTGCGCCGCATCGCGCATGCCGGTTTCAAGGCCGCGCAGGGCCGCAAGGGCAAGCTGTGCAGCGTGGACAAGGCCAATGTGCTCGAGACCAGCCAGCTCTGGCGCGATGTGGTGATCGAGGTTTCGGCCGAATATCCCGATGTTGAACTCTCCCACATGTATGTCGACAATGCCGCGATGCAGCTCGTCAAGTCGCCCGGCCAGTTCGATGTGATCGTCACGGGCAATCTGTTTGGCGATATCCTGTCGGATCAGGCCAGCATGTGCGTCGGCTCGATCGGCCTGCTGGCCTCGGCCTCGCTGGGCACGCGCCAGACCGAATATGGCACCGTGGGCCTGTATGAACCCATCCACGGCAGCGCGCCCGACATCGCGGGCCAGAACAAGGCCAACCCGATGGCCACGATCCTGTCGGCCGCCATGCTGCTGCGCCATTCGCTGGGCCTTGAGGCGCAGGCCGCGCGGATCGAGGCGGCTGTGGCCAAGACGCTGGCCGACGGCATTCGCGGCGGCGATCTGGGCGGCGATGCCTCGACCAGCGCGATCGGTGATGCGGTGCTGGAACGCCTGTAATCCGCGCTTTTGCGCCCCTGCCATGATTTGAACAAGGTTGGGGCGCAAGAGACGCGCGTTTTCCGGGGGGCGATGAACCCGGTCATATGCGGCAGAATGGGGTCAGAATGGGGCTCTTCCCCATCTTTCGGCTTTTTTAGCATCAGGAATTATGGTTCAGACTCTGCAACTTGCCATCGTAATGCCCACGCTGAACGAGAGGGGCAACCTGCGCCCGCTCGTGGCGCGGCTCGATGCCGCTTTGGCGGGCATCGCGTGGGAGGCGATCTTCGTTGACGACAACAGCCGCGACGGCACTGCCGATGAGGCACGCGCCATCGCTTTGGAAGACCCCCGCATCCGCTGCATCCAGCGCATCGGGCGGCGCGGTCTGGCCAGCGCCGCCATCGAGGGCATGTGCGCCACTGCCGCCCCCATCGTCGCGGTGATGGACGCCGACCATCAGCATGATCCCAAGCTGTTGCCCGGCATGTTGGCGGCCATTGAATCGGGCGAATATGATCTGGCCTATGCCAGCCGCTTTGCCGAAGGCGCCAGCACCGAGGCATGGGGCCGCCCTGATCGTGTCAAGGCCAGCGGCTTTGCCAATGCCATCGCGCGCAAGGTGACGGGCGTGGATCTGTCCGATCCGATGAGCGGCTTTTTCATGCTGCCCACGGCCACGCTGCGCTGTGATGCGCATCGCCTTTCGGGCGTGGGTTTCAAGATCCTGCTCGATATTCTTGCCACGGTTGACGCGCCGATGCGGGTCAAGGAATTTCCCCTCGATTTCGCCGCCCGCGCGGATGGCGAAAGCAAGCTGGATCGGACGGTTGTGTTTGAATTCCTGATCGGTCTTTACGACAAGTGGCTGGGCCGCATCATTCCCACCCGTTTCGCGCTGTTCGGCACGGTGGGGGCGCTGGGCGTGCTGGTGCAATTCGCCATGCTGTGGCTGGTGCTCAGCGTGTTTCTGGGCCAGCGCTTCGTCTATGGCCATTGGTCGAGCGACGAGACGACCTTCAATATTGCCAACACGATTGCCGCACTGGTGGCCATGACGTTCAACTTCGTGCTGAACAATGAGCTGACCTATGCCGACAAGCGTTTGCGCGGGGTCTGGCCTTTGTGCAAGGGCTGGGCGCAATTCGCGCTGACCTGTTCGCTGGGCCTGCTGACCAACATCGGCGCGACGGCGGCCTTGAAGCGGATGCATATCCACGATGTGATCGCGGTGCTGGTCGGCATCGTGCTGGCCTCGGTGTGGAACTTTGCGCTGTCGAGCAAGTTCGTCTGGGGCAAATACGGGAATTGATCAGAGGCACTCTTTCCCGGCCCTGTCACTCAATCGAGTAAACTCTTGGGTGGCAGGGCCGGGGGAGAGGGCCGGTGCCGCATGAAATGCGTCTCTTTCGGCGCATTTTCAAACTCAGCGCCAGCTGGCCAGCCACATCCAGTCCTCGAAACTGGCCACGCCCTTATGCAGCGCGGCGGCCGAGAGGATCGGAAAGAACCACGCGAACACGCCCACCGACAGCAAGAGGATGCCAAAAGCCTCATGCCTCCAGCGTCGCCCGCGCGCGGCCCATAAATCATCCACCGCCAGCCCCAGCGCCGCCATCAGAAACGTGCCGGGCAGCAGATAGTGGTAATAGAACTGCACCGGCTTGTTGCCCACGATCCACAGGCCCAGTGAGGCGCCATAAAGCGCCACCAGCACCAGCGGCAACCATGCCCGGCGGGCCAATCCGCACCATCCCGCCCAGACCAGCGCGATCAGCCCCGCGATCATTGTGAGGGGATTGCCGATCAGCATCACCCCGCGCTGCGCCCCGTCGGTGACTTCATAAAGATACCAGATCGCGCGCCAGTTGATGATCCACTGGGTCCACACGCTCTGATAGGGATGGTGCTTGGTCACGCTGCTTTGCAGGTCGATCATGTGGCGATGCCAACCGATCGGATCGAGAGGGGGCACCGCATCGCGCGCGGTGAAAAAGCCCGGCAGATAGGTCAGCCAATAGGCCCCCAGCGGCAGGGCGATCAGACACAGGCTCAGCTCGACCATCGAGAGCGCGGGCAGGATCGGCCGCGCCCCGGTGGCCAAGGCCCACAACCGCGCGCCCAGCATCATAGCCACAACCACCGCCCAGACCGGCAGCACGCTCCATTTCGCGCCCAGCGACAGGCCCAGCACGAGCCCGCCCGCCACCATCCGCCATCGCGATCCATCGGCCCGGTTCATCGCCCCCGCGATCAGCCAGAGCGCCACCATCGCCAGCCCAGCCATCACCATGTCGAGCATGGCAATCCGGCTTTGCACATACCACGCGAAATCCGTGGCCAGCAGCACCATCGCGGCGACCGAGGCCATGGCCCTCCCGCTGGCCCGCCACATGGCGCGGCCAAAGGCCCACAGGCCGATCACCCCCATCAGCGCGCTGGGCATCCGCCAGCCCAAAGGATTGTCGCCAAAGATGCGGATCGAGGCGGCGATCATCGCCTTGGCAAACAGCGGGTGTTCCGGATTGGCCGGATTGTCCGCGATCATCGCGCGCGCGGCGGGCACATAATGGATCTCGTCGAAATAGAGATGCGACGGGATCGTCAGGCGCAGCGCCACCAACCCGGCAAACAGCAGCGTGACAAGGATCTGGAATGCCCACGGGTCGGACTGTGGCTTGGCAAACATTTGAACAGGCTAGATCCGGGGCGGGATCTGCGCAACAGCGCTTGCGCCGGATGCCCTTGCTCTTGCGCCGTGCCGGTTATAGAGCAAGGCCCCATGAAAAGGGATACTGGACAGGATCGCAAGATCACCCGCAACTGGCGCAGCGCGACGCAGGCCGTGCGCGGCGGCACATGGCGCAGCGAACAGGGCGAAACCTCCGAGGCCATCTATATGACCTCGGGCTTTGCCTATGACAGCGCCGAAACCGTGGCCGACCGCTTTGCGGGCAAATTGCCCGGCATGACCTATTCGCGCACCGCCAACCCCAGCGTGCAGATGCTGGAGGAGCGCATCGCCCTGATGGAAGGGGCCGAGGCGTGCCGGTGTCAGGCCAGCGGCATGGGCGCGATGTCCAGCGTTCTGTTGTGCCAATTGTCGGCGGGTGACCATATGGTGATCGCCAAGGCCGCCTTTGGCCCGACGCGCTGGGTGACGGACAATCTGTTGCCCCGCTTTGGCATCGAGGTGACGGCGGTTGACGGGCGCGACCTCAATCAGTGGCAGGACGCGATCCGCGACAATACCAAGCTGTTCTTCTTTGAAACCCCGGCCAATCCGACGATGGATCTGGTCGATATTGCCGAGGTTTCCAAGATCGCCCATGCGCGCGGCATTCGCGTGGTGGTGGACAATGCCTTTGCCAGCGTCGCCTTGCAGCGCCCGCTCGATCATGGCGCCGATGTGGTGGCCTATGCTGCGACCAAGCTGATGGACGGTTCGGGCCGGACGCTGGCGGGCGCGGTGGCGGGCGATGCCAATTTCATCAACACCATCCTGCATCCCTATACGCGCAACACGGGCAATGTGCTTTCGCCCTTCAATGCATGGGTGGTGCTGAAAGGTCTGGAAACGCTCGAACTGCGCGCGAAGGCGCAGAGTGATGCTGCGCTGGACCTCGGCCGCTGGCTGGAAGCGCGCCTGCCGCGTGTGCTGCACCCCGGTCTGGAAAGCCACCCGCAGCACTATCTGGTCAAACAGCAGATGTATGGCGCGGGTTCGATCTTCTCCTTTGAGGTCGATGGCGGGCGCGAGGCGGCGATGAAGCTGCTCAACGCGCTGCAATTGATCGACATTTCGAACAATATCGGCGACACCAAGTCGCTGATGACCCATCCGGCCAGCACCACTCATTCCTCGATCTCGCCCGAAACGCGGCAGGCGATGGGCGTGACCGAGGGCATGATCCGTATCAGCGTCGGGCTTGAGGATCTGGAAGACCTCAAGGAAGATCTCGACGGGGCATTGAAGGCGATCGGGCTTTAAGGGCCTTCAAGCCTCGACCCTGAGTTCCCGCCCGGAATCGCGAAGGGTGCTGGCCAGCACGCGGGTGGTGGCCAGCAGACCCTCGATGGCGGGGGCCTGAGTCAGATCCTGCAAATGCTGCCCTGCCTGTGCGGGGTCATGATCGGCGCAGGTCATCGCGCGCAGCAGCGCATTTTCCGCCGTCGTCATGCGCGAGGCGCAGCAGGGCGCGATCTGGATCGGTTTGCGGGTGGTCTGCGAAACCTCCATCAACAGCGCGCGCATCAGCACCAGCGGCTTGCGGAAATGCAGCCCGAAATGTTCAAACATCAACAGCGACGCGCTGGCATCATAGAGGCCGTGGATCGCCATCCGGCGCAGCGCGACCAGAAGTGCGCGCGGCGGGCCTTCGAGCGGGGCGGTATGGGGCAGGATCCGGGCCAGATGCGGTTCGTTCATGGGGACACTCCTTGGTGTGGAGCTCTATTTAACGCTATTGCGAGTGAATATCAATAAAAGACCTGCATTTTTTGCGGCAAACCGTTGGCCCAATAACCCCCAAATGCCCCTAAAGGCCCGTTGCGAAGCGCCAAAAGCGGCGCTAACCTGCATCCATGTCTGACCGATCCTTCATCAAGGAACTGTTCCAGCACGCCGCCACCACCCATGGCGTCACCGTGCGGGTGGCTGTCAACTTCCTGCCCGAACAATCGCGGATCGAGGCGGGCAAGTGGTTCTGGGTCTATCATATACGGATCGAGAACGACTCGGATCGCACCCTGCAACTGGTCACGCGCCACTGGCGGATCACCGATGGACGCGGTGCGGTCAATCTGGTCGAGGGCGAAGGCGTCGTGGGCGAGACCCCCGTGCTGTCTCCGGGCCAAAGCCATGATTACGTCTCGGGCTGCCCGCTGGCCACGCCGCAGGGCAGCATGGAGGGCTATTATACCTTCCGCGAGATTCACCCTGATGGATCGCAGGGCGATTCGGTGCTGGTGCCGATCCCGCATTTCCCGCTCGCCGCTCCCGCCACGGCGGGATGAAGGCTTGACGCAGTGGGCGGCGGCGCGCAACAACCCGCGCCATGAAGCGTACCCATCTTCCTCTCAATGCCTTGCGCGTGTTTGACGCGGCGGCGCGTCACCTGTCCTTTACCCGCGCCGCCGACGAACTGGCCGTGACCCCGGCGGCCGTCGGGCAACAGATCCGCGCGCTTGAGGATCTGCTGGGCGTGGTGCTGTTTCGCCGCACGACCAAGGGGCTGGAACTGACCGACGAGGCGCAGGCGGGGCTGGAGCCTTTGCGCGCCGGTTTCCTGCAATTTGAGGATGCGGTGCAGGCGATGCAGGCGGGGCAATCCTCGCATGTTTACACGATTGCCGCCCCGCGCGACATTTTCGCAGCATGGCTGGCGCCGCGTCTGGCCGCGTTCCGTGCGGCCAATCCCGACATTCGCGTCGTGCTGGTCGATGGCGATGCCACCGATTTTACCGAGGCCAACCTCGACCTTGCCATGCGCCTGTCCGAAGGGCCGGGCGATCTGGAAGGCGTGGCAATTGGCGAGGCCCAGCAGGCGGTTGTGGGCGAGGGCGAGTGGATCGCATGGCCCAGCGACCCCAATCCGGCGGGCGAGGGGATCGAGGCGGGCCTGCATGTGGGCGATGCGGGGCAGGCGATTGCGGCGGCCGCTGCCGGGCTTGGTCGCGCGCGTGTGCCTTTGCTCCTGGCGCAGGGCTGGCGCGACTTGGGCCGCATCCCCGGCTTTGGCGAGCCGGAGCCTGCGCGTAAGGCTTACTGGCTGGTAGCCCCCCTGCCGCAATGGCGCCAGAAAAAGGTCAAGGCGCTGGTCGCGCACCTGACGGCCTGAACGGGCCGGGGCCGGTGTAGGCGAAAAACCGGCCCCGGCGCCGGGCTTTATTCCATGAACCATCCGTGGCTGGCGATCAGCGATTGCCCGGTCAGCGCATTGGTGGGGAAGGCGGCGAAGAACAGCGCGACCTCGGCAATGTCCTCGACGGTGGTGAATTCCCCATCCACCGTGTCGCCCAGCATGACCTTCTTGACCACGTCCTCCTCGGAAATGCCCAATTCCTTGGCCTGTTCGGGGATCTGTTTTTCCACCAGCGGCGTTTTGACAAAGCCGGGGCAGATCACATTGGCGCGAATGCCCTTTTTGCCGCCCTCGCGCGCAATCGTGCGGGCCAGACCCAGCAGCCCGTGCTTGGCGGTGACATAGGCGGATTTGAGCGGGCTGGCGGTCTTGGAATGGACCGAACCCATCATGAGAATCGCGCCTGAACCTTGGGCCTGCATATGCGGCAAGACCGCCTTGCTGGTCAGAAATGCGCCGTCCAGATGGATGGCCAGCATCTTCTTCCAATCGGCATAGGCGAAATTTTCCACCGGGTTGACGATCTGGATGCCCGCATTCGACACCAGCACATCGACCGTGCCCCATTTGGCCACCACTTCGGCCACCCCGACATTGACCTGCTCCTCGCTGGTCACGTCCATGGCGATGCCGATGGCCTGACCCGGTCCTGCGGCGTTTAGTTCGGCGGCTGCGGCTTGCGCCGCGTCCAGATTGAGATCGGCCAGCGCCACCAGCGCCCCTTCGGCCACATAACGCCGCGCAATGCCAAGACCAATGCCGCTGGCGGCGCCCGTGACGATGCAAACCTTCTTGTCGAGTTTCATGGCCGGTCTTCTCCTCTTGTCATCTGCTTGCGGCCCATGGGCCTTCGAACGGCTAACCTAGCCATCCTGAATGATGAATCAACTTTCGTATTGTCGCAGGCGATCCCTGTCCTGCGGCGTATCCATATCGCTGGTGAAACGCGAATGTTCCGCCTCGTGCCAGACAATGCGTGAGGCGTGGCGCTCGATCCATGCGCGCGGGCTGACATCCGCAGGCTGGGCTGCCAGCCCAAGCGCCAGATCGCGCGGCATCACCACCGGATTGCCCCGCACACCATCATGGCGCGGGATAATGACAGCATCGCGATGGGCGGCAAAATCCGCAACGAGCGCGGCAATATCCTCAGGCATCAACAGCGGCTGATCGGCCAGCGCAAAGATCACGCCATCTCCGTCAAGGATACAGGCCGCCAGCCCGACCCGCGCCGATGCGCCCTGCTCGCTGCCTTCATCGGGATTGGCGATCAGGCGCAGATCCAGCCCACCCAGCGCCCGCGCCAGCGCCTCATCCCGCGCCCGGCCCACCACCATCACCGGCAGGCCAAGCCCCAGATACAATTCCGCCGCGCGGCGCACCATCGGCGCCCCGCGCCATGGCATCAGCCGCTTGTCCACGCCCTCCATCCGCCGCGACCATCCCGCCGCCAGCAGAATGACTTCCAAACGCATCAGAAGCGGATCGCGGTGAACAGCCCTACTTCGTCATAGGTGCCATTGCCCTTGCACAGCGCCGAAGGGCCGGAAACCGTGGGAAAGGCATTGGGCGTGGCCGTCGTGCCGCAACCGATCACGCCATTGCTGGTGGCCAGAGAGCCGCCATTGACCGTCTCGCGCTTATAAACCAGCGCCAGATCGACATATTTCAGCGGCGAGAACTGCAGTCCGCCCACAAACAGATCGTCCTGTAAATCGCGCACCGTCATCCGGTTGGGGTGAACCTGATCATAGCGCATGAACGCCCGCCATTGGCGCGAGAGGTTGTAATGGGCAAATCCCGACCAGCCGCTGGCCGTATCCTGTGACAGTGCGAAATTGGCCGGATTGATCGCCACATTGTTCCAGTCGCGGGCATAGAAATATTCGCCGCCGATGCCGATCACCGAACTCTTGTATCCGCCCATGAAGTCGATCCGCGTGGCGGTGCGGAAGGACGAGGCCGTGGTGCCCGCGATGGATTCGATGTCATTGCCACGCTTGCCGTAATAGCCCCCCGCGGCGGCGTAGAACCCGTTCCATGTGCCCGACAGGCGCGCCTCGATGTCCATGGATTTGGTCACGCGGGCCTGACGATAGCCCCCGCCGTTGACCACGGCCAGACCATAGGACAGGCTGGTGCTGCCCTGACGCAGAAAGTCGCCCGAAAGATGGAGGCCCCAGTCGGCCGGATTGCCATAGCCGACCCGTTCGAGCAGCGAGCGCTCGACATGGCGCTGGTTTTCCGCGCCCTCGGCATAGGAGATCCACGGCATTTCCGCCGCGCCCAGCCGGATGGTCAGCGCGGGGTGCAGTTTCACCTCGGCATAGGCGTTGCGCACATAGACGCCCTTGCCCACCAGCCCGGAGGCCGAGTTGAGCGGGTTGACGGTGCTGGGCTGGCCGGTGACATTGTCGGCGTCCAGCAGGATCGCGGCCGAAACCTTGTTGGTGAAACGATGGTTCAGCCCGATGAAGGCGCGCTTGAGATTGACGCCCGCGCCGCTGGCCGGATTGTTCGCGCCGCCGCTGTGCTGGGTGATGTTGCTCAGGTTCAGGAACATTTCGCCCGAGACTGAGGTGTTGGCGGCCCATTTGGTGGCGGCCACGGCGCGCTGGGTCAGGGTGATCGCGCCCTGCGCCTTTTCCGCGCTGGCCAGCGCCTGCGTGGCGGTGGCATCGGCATGGCGCGCGGTTTCCACCGCCGAGGCCAGCGTGGGCGTTTCAGGCGGCGTTGCCCCGGGCGCTGTACCCTCGGGCTTGGCCTCGGCCAGCTTGGCGTCGGCCGCATTGGGCGCGGTCAGCGCGGTCAGCTTCTTTTCCAGCGCATCGATCTGCGCCTGCATCCGCGCCATTTGCGCCTGGGCCTGTTGCAATTGGGCCTGAAGGCTGGGGCTGGGCTTGGCCGCTTGCCCCGATGCCGCCGCTGTGCCCGGCGCCAGAGCCGTCGATGCGAGCAGGGCCAGGGCAAAGGGCTTGAGCAAATCCATCGAACGAATTCCTTGTGGCATTAGCCATATGGGCCGCGAGGCTGGCGGTGATCGCCGTGAACCGACCGCCGAGATCGGTTTGCGCCGGGACCCGGTCGGCGCATCGATCCATCCGGGCCAGTTTAGGGCCGCCATGCGCATCGGGATAGATAGATAATCGTCGGTGGGACGATAAAGCCCTGTCGGCAAAGGGGCGGTGTGAAGAAGATGACATTTCTATGACATTGCGCGGCGTGCATGAGGGCAAAGACGGGCCGCAACGCGCCTTTCCCGCCGGTTTGGGCAAAAAGGCGCGAAAGTGTCGAGGCTTGGCGATTGTCACAAAGTTGTCATATGGAATGTCTAGCGCCCGATGTGGGCGAAGTGTGCCCATTGGTGGAGAATCGCCCATGTTTCGCAAAACCGTGCTGGCGTTCGGCCTTGGGCTGGCGATGATTTCGCCCGCTTGGTCCGAATCGTTCACCGGCGCGGGGGCCAGCTTTCCTGCCTCTCTCTATCAGGCATGGGCCCGCGAATATGCCGGTGCCAGCGGCGATCAACTGAATTATCAATCGATTGGCTCGGGCGGCGGGGTGCGTCAGATCATCGCCCATACGGTCGATTTCGGCGCCACCGACAAGCCTTTGAAGCCCGAAGAGTTGAACAAGGCGGGGCTGGTGCAGTTTCCCGCCGCGATTGGCGGGGTGGTGCCGGTGTTCAATCTGCCGGGCATCGGACCGGGGCAATTGCGCCTGTCGGGCGGTTTGCTGGGCGACATTTTTCTGGGCCGGATCAAGCGCTGGAACGATCCGCGCATCGCCGCGCTCAATCCGGGGCTGAAGCTGCCGCCTTTCCCGATTACGGTGGTTCACCGCGCCGATGGTTCGGGCACGACCTTCCTGTTCACCTCCTATCTGGCCCAGACCTCGCCCGCATGGGCACGCGCGGTGGGGGCCAGCGATGCAGTAAAATGGCCCGCCGGGATTGGCGGCAAGGGCAATGACGGCGTGGCCGCTTTCGTGCGCCAGACCTATGGCGCGTTGGGCTATGTCGAATATATCTACGCCCGCAAGGGCAAGGTCAGCTATGCCCGCGTGCAGAATTCAGCGGGGCAATTCCCGACGCCTGAACCGACCAGTTTCGCCGCCGCCGCCTCTGCGGCGCCATGGGGGCGTGCTGCGGACAATTATGTGCTGCTGCTCAACCAACCGGGGGCGGGGGCATGGCCGATTTCGGGCGCGACCTTCATCCTGATGCACCGCGAGCAGGAGCGCCCGGAAAAGGGTCGAGCGGTGCTGCGTTTCTTTGACTGGGCCTTTGCGCGCGGTGATGCCACGGCGGCGCGCCTGTCCTATGTGCCGCTGCCCGCCTCGCTCAAAGCCATGGTGCGCCAGCAATGGCGCGCAATTGGGGGCGACAAATGAGCGTGGAGACTGCCGGCCCCTCGCGCGCGGCGCGGCAGGATGCGTTTTTTCAGGCGCTGTGCTTTTCCGCCGCCATGGTGCTGATGGCGACGCTGGCGGGTCTGCTGGTTGCGCTGGTGATCGGGGGCTGGCCCGCGCTGGCGCATTTCGGGCCGAAATTCTTCATCTCCGCCGCATGGGATCCTGTGGCCGAGGATTATGGCGCGGCAGGACCCATTGTCGGCACGCTGGTGACGGCGGGGCTGGCCATGGTGATGGCGCTGCCTCTCGCGGTGGGGATCGCGGTGTTTCTGGTGGAATTCTGCCCCTCGGTGCTGGCCAAATATGTCAGCATGGCGGTCGAGCTGCTGGCGGGCATTCCATCCATTGTTTACGGCATGTGGGGCCTGTTCGTGCTGGCGCCGTGGTTTGCGCTGCATGTGCAATTGCCGCTGTTCTATGTGGTCGATCCCGACAGTTTCTGGGGCCATCTGTTCGAGGGCATCCCCAATGGCGCGAATATTTTTACCGCCGCGATGATCCTGGCGATCATGGTGCTGCCCTATATCGCCACGGTGCTGCGCGAACTGCTGCTCTCCGTGCCCACCCATGTGCGCGAGGCGGCCTATGGCATGGGCTGTACCCCCTATGAGGTGGTGAGCAAGATCATGCTGCCCTATATCCGGCGCAGCGCGATCGGCGCGGTGATGCTGGGGCTGGGCCGCGCGCTGGGCGAGACGATGGCGGTGACGTTCATCATCGGCAACAGCCACGAATTCCCGCGCAGCCTGTTTGCCAGCGGATCGACCATCGCCTCCACCATCGCCAATGAATTTGCCGAGGCGAGCAGCGATCTTCATGTCTCGGCGCTGCTGGCGCTGGGGCTGGTACTGTTTGTGATTACCTTTGCCGCGCTGGTGGGCGCGCGGCTGCTGATCGGGCGGGAGAAGGCGTAATGGCGTTCAACCGGCATCTGTTTGACCGCCATGCCCGGCGCAAGCTGGTCAATTATGGCTTTGTCGGCCTGACCATGGCGGCCACCGCCGTGGCGGTGATTGCGCTGCTGCTGATCCTGTGGTCGCTGGTGGCCAATGGGCTGGACGGGATCGGCCTGCATATCTTCACCATGGACCAGCCGCCGCCCGAAATGCCCGGCGGCTTGCGCAATGCGATCCTCGGCTCGCTGGAAATGTGCGCGATCGGCATGGTGATGGCGGTGGTCATCGGCATTCTGGCGGGCACGTGGTTGGCCGAATATGGTGAGGGCAAGCGTCTGGCCGAGGTGGTACGGTTTTTGAACGACGTGTTGCTGTCCGCGCCATCGATCCTGATCGGCCTGTTCGTTTATGAAATTCTGGTGCGGCCGCTGCATGGCTTTTCGGCGGGCGCGGGCGCGGTGGCGCTGGCCTTTGTGGCCACGCCCGTGGTGACGCGCACGACCGAGGACATCCTGCGCCTGCAATCGAACCAGTTGCGCGAGGCGGGCATGGCGATCGGGGCTGGCAAGAGCTATGTCATCCGCGCGATCATCTGGCGCGCCTCGCGGCCGGGTCTGGTGACGGGCGCGCTGCTGGGCTTTGCGCGTATCTCGGGCGAGACGGCGCCGCTGCTTTTCACCTCGTTGGGCAATCCCAACCTCTCCTTTGCCCTGACCCAGCCGATGGGCGCCTTGCCCACCACGATCTATCAATTCGCGCTGTCGGCTTTTGACGACTGGCGCGCGCTGGCATGGGTGGGGGCGCTGTTGATCGCGATCACCGTCCTTGCCGCCAACATCATCGGACGCGCTCTGGCGCGCGGGAGCCATCAGTCGTGAATTTTGACGCCAAACAGGCCGATGTCGGCAGCGTGATCCTGCCCCCGCCGATGGAGCAGCGGGTGCTGGATGTGCGCGGGCTGAACTTTTTCTATGGCAAGCATCAGGCGCTGTTCGGCGTCGATCTGCCGGTGGCGCGGGGCAAGATCACGGCGCTGATCGGGCCGTCGGGCTGCGGGAAATCGACGCTGCTGCGCACGCTCAACAAGATCTACGACCTCTATCCCGGCCAACGCGCCGAGGGGCAGATCCTGTTCAATGGCGAAAACCTGCTGGGCGGGGGAGAGGCGGTGGAGGACGCGCCGCCCGCTTCCGGCGCGCCTATCAACGGCGACAATGCCCGGCTGCGCGCGCGTATCGGCATGGTGTTTCAGCGGCCGACGCCTTTTCCGATGTCGATCTATGAAAACATCGCCTTTGGCGTCCGGCTGCACCGCAATGTTTCGCGTGCGCAAATGGACGAGATCGTCGAAACCTCACTAACCCGCGCGGCGCTGTGGGACGAGGTCAAGGACAAGCTGGACAAGTCGGGCCTGAGCCTGTCGGGCGGGCAGCAGCAGCGCCTTTGCGTGGCGCGCGGGATCGCGGTCGAGCCGGAAGTGCTGTTGCTCGACGAGCCGGCCTCGGCGCTCGATCCTTTGTCCACGGCCAAGCTGGAAACGGCGCTGATTGAGCTCAAGCAGAGCTTCACCATCGTCATCGTCACCCACAATCTGCAGCAGGCGGCGCGGATTTCGGACTACACCGGCTTTATGCTGATGGGCAAAATGGTGGAATTCCGGCCCTCGGGTGAGGCCTTTGTGCGGCCTGCGACGGCGGCGATGCGGGATTATGTGACGGGTAGGTATGGGTAAGAAAAGAGATGATGCGAGGGTCTAGACCCTCGCGCTCCCGTTACTGTCTGCGTTGTGCCATGGGTTCGGCCAATGGGTGTCGGACGCAGCGTTTCAAAATTAAAGCCTGCGGCGCTTTTGAGCATAAACTCTCCGCGCCGCAGGCTCTCAAATTCTGTTCAATTGACCTCGCCAACCCGGCACCACCTCATTAATGGGATTGCAAAGGGACAAGTCCCTTTGCCCGCCGGAGGCATAAAACCCCGCAATCAAGCCGCCAGCTTCAACTCCAGCCGATCCCAGATTTCCACCAGCGCGGCGGTCAGATCGCGCATCATGGCCTCGGTATGCTGCGGCCCGGGCGTAAAGCGCAGACGTTCGGTCCCGCGCGGCACGGTGGGGAAGTTGATGGGCTGCACATAGACGCCATATTCGGCCAGCAGAATGTCGCTGATCTTCTTGGCCTTGACCGGATCGCCCACCATCAGCGGCACGATATGCGTGGTCGAATTCATCACCGGCAGCCCGGCCTCGCGCATCATGGCCTTGAGGCCCGCTGCCGCCGCCTGCTGGCCATCGCGCTCAACGCTCGACGCCTTCAGATGACGAACCGAGGCCAGCACGCCCGCCACCAGCACCGGCGAGAGCGAGGTGGTGAAAATGAAGCCCGGCGCATAGGAGCGGATCACATCGATGATGCGCTTGTCGGCCGCGATATAGCCGCCCATCACGCCAAAAGCCTTGCCCAGCGTGCCCTCGATAATGTCGATGCGGTGGGCGGCATTGTCGCGATCGGTGATGCCGCCGCCGCGCGGGCCATACATGCCCACGGCGTGAACCTCGTCGATATAGGTCAGCGCGTTGTACTTTTCCGCCAGATCGCAGATTTCGTGGATCGGGGCGATATCGCCATCCATCGAATAGACCGATTCAAACGCCACCAGCTTGGGCACGTTGGGATCGGTTTCCTTCAGCAGTTCTTCCAGATGCTCGACATCATTGTGACGGAACACCTTCTTTTCCGCGCCCGAATTGCGGATGCCGGCAATCATGCTGGCATGATTCAATTCGTCGGAAAAGATTACGCATCCGGGCAGGATCTTGGCCAGCGTGGAGAGCGTGGCATCATTCGACACATAGCCCGAGGTGAAGAGCAGCGCGCCCTGCTTGCCGTGCAGGTCGGCCAGTTCTTCTTCCAACTGGATATGGTAATGGGTGTTGCCGCCGATGTTGCGCGTACCGCCCGACCCTGCGCCCACGTCATGCAGCGCTTCCTCCATCGCGGCGATCACCTTGGGGTGCTGCCCCATCGCCAGATAGTCGTTGCTGCACCACACCGTGATCGGCTTGGGGCCGTTATGTCCGGCAAAACAGCGCGCGTTGGGATAGGCGCCCTTGTTGCGCAGGATGTCGATAAACACGCGATACCGCCCTTCGGAATGCAGGCGGTCGATAGCTGCGTCGAAAATCTGGTCGTAGTTCACTGGCTCTAATCCTGAACGGCACCGTATGGATCCGGCTTTCCGGCTCTCCCCCGTTAGAACATATGAGGGGATGCATAAAATGACCAGAGTCAAACAGTGAGATAGGGCATTCTGTCCAAAAGTAGTATTTGTCTTTATCGCATGGCGACCATTAAGGGGATCAGAACAAGCCGATGCGCGTCAATCCGCGCTGGTTCAACGCAGGCTCCAGCCCGGCGATCCCATCCCCACTGGTGAACAGGGCAAGGTCTTCGGCATTGCGTTTAAACTCCTGACCTTGCGTCAAAAAGGCGATGCGGCGCGCGATGCCGTCGGCCCCGTCGATAAAGCGCACGCCCGGACCAAATGCCTCGCCCAATTCCTGCGCCAACAGCGGGAAATGGGTGCAGGCCAGCACCACCGTGTCGATGCGATCCCCTTCCGGCTGATCGCGCAGGCCTGCAACCGCGCGCGCAATCAACCGGGAATCGACCGGCAGCCCCCGCAATTTTGCTTCCGCCGCCTCGACCAGTTCGGGCGCACCATGGCGCAAAAGGCGTTTATCGGCGGCAAATTCATGCTCCAGTCGATCCACATAGGCCTGACGGATCGTCGCCTGCGTGCCCAGCAATCCGATCACGCCGGTCTGCGTCATCGCGGCGGCAGGCTTGATCGCGGGCACCGTGCCCACAATCGGCACCTCCAGCACCTCGCGCACGCTGGCCAGCGCGATCGTGCTGGCCGTATTACAGGCGATGCAGACCAGGCGGGGGCGCAAACGCTCGGTCATCCGCCCCAGCAGGCCCGACACCCGCGCGGCGATCTGCGCCTCGGTTTTGGTGCCATAGGGCAGCCCGGCATTGTCCGCGACATAGATGACCGGGGCATCGGGCAAATGGCGGCGCAGCGCGTCCAGCACGGTCAATCCGCCGACGCCTGAATCGAAGAGCAGGATGGGGGCGGAAGGGGCGATCAGTTCGTCGGGAGTCGGGGCCATGTCAGCCCCTCTTTACGAGCGATTGCGGCAAAAAGGAAAGAGAAGGGGGTTCGACAAAATCGCCGCTGCGACTAAAGGAGGGGTGAACGCGCCTTCTGGTTAAAGCATGGGGCGCTAAAAAGGGTGAATGCAATGTCTTTGATGGTGGCCTCGGTGCTGGGTTATGCGCTGGGTTCGGTGCCTTTTGGCCTGCTGTTGACGCGGGCCTTTGGCGCGGGCGATCTGCGCTCGATCGGTTCGGGCAATATCGGGGCGACCAATGTGCTGCGCACCGGGCGTAAAGGTCTGGCGGCGGCCACGCTCCTGCTCGATGGCGGCAAGGGGGCGGCGGCGGTGCTGATCGCGGGCATGCTGCCTGCCGGGCAATTTGCCGATGGGGCCGCGGGGGCGACATGGCTGGCGCTGGCGGGCGGGGCCGGGGCGATGGTGGGCCATTGCTTCCCGGTCTGGCTGAAGTTCAAGGGCGGCAAGGGCGTGGCCACTATGCTGGGCGTGGCGTTGGGGCTGGCATGGCCGGTCGGGCTGCTGTGCCTGCTGGCATGGGTGGGCATGTTCCGGCTCTCGCGCATTTCCAGCGTGGGCGGGATGAGCGCCGCGCTGGCCGCGCCGATCGGCGCATTGGCGCTGGGCCATACGGCGATGGTGCCGGTGCTGGCCGCGTTGGCCGCGCTGGTGCTGTATCAGCATCGTGAGAATATCGCCCGCCTGCGCGCCGGAACCGAGCCGAAAGTGGGCGCGAAAAAGGGATGAGTGAAACGGGCGAGGAGGCGCAGTCCGGCACGGGCTTCACCCTGACGCGCGAGGAGGGGCTGGCGCGGATACGCCTGATCCGCTCGCCCAACATTGGGCCGGTGACCTTTGGGCAGTTGCTGCGCCGGTTTGGCGATGCGCGCCGGGCGCTCGACGCTTTGCCCGATCTGGCCGCGCGGGGCGACGGGCGCGCCAGCGGCAAGGGGCGTCAGCCCTATCGCGCGGTGGATCCCGGCGTGGTCGAGGCCGAGATCAAGGCCGTCCGCGCCGCCGGTGCGCGCTATATCTTTCATGATTCGCCCGATTATCCCCCCTTGCTGCGTCAGGTCGATTCGGCTCCGCCTTTGCTGATCGCGCGCGGGCGGGCGGATCTGTCGCGGGCCGCGCCGGTGGCCATGGTGGGCGCGCGCAATGCCAGCGCGGGGGCGATGCGGCTGGCGCGCGAAATCGCGGGCGGGCTGGCCGAGGCGGGCTATCCGGTGGTGTCGGGGCTGGCGCGCGGCATTGATGCGGCCGCCCATGAAGGCGCGCTAGCGGGTCGGGGAGAGGCTTACACCAACGCCGGCACGATTGCCGTCATCGCCGGCGGCATCGACATCGCGTATCCACCCGACCATGCCGCGCTGCAATCGCGCATTGCCGAGGAGGGCCTGCTCCTGACCGAGGCGCCGCCCGGCGTCGAGCCAACGCAGCGTCATTTCCCGGCGCGCAACCGCATCATCGCCGGGATCGCCGCGGGCACCGTGGTGGTCGAGGCCGCGCTCAAGTCCGGTTCGCTGATAACCGCGCGGCTGGCGGGCGATTACGGGCGCGAGGTGATGGCGGTTCCCGGCTCCCCGCTTGACCCGCGCAGCCATGGCTGCAACGAAATGATCCGCGACGGCGCCATCCTGATCCAGCGCGCCGAGGACATTATCGAGCTGATCGCCAGTTTCGACGGCGTGCCGCGTTCGCATTTTCATGAAGAGGATCACGGCCCGCTGGCCGGCTTTGGCGGCGAGAGCCATTTTGAAGAGGCGCAGGAGGCGCCAGAAGACGCGGATGGCAGCGCCGATGCCAATGACCGGATTGCCGCGCTGCTGGGCCTGGCCCCGGTGGGCGTGGACGAGATCGTGCGCCAGTCGGGCCTGAGCGCCGGGGGTGTGCAGATGGTGCTGATCGAACTGGAATTGGCCGGGGTGATCCAGCGCCATGCCGGGGGCCGGGTCAGCCGCATCCTGTGATCGGGGATTAAGTGGTCTCATCGCGCGCTCCGTAAAAGCGCGTGGATTTTCGGGGCAGGCGCCGCGCGGGTAAAGTTGCGATAGTTCCGAAACGAACCCGCCTGTGTCTTATGCCTGTCAAAATGCCATGGAAATGGAGGCGCCTCACGCCCTCTTGACGAAGGCCCACCGCTCCCGCCACCCTCGCGCGTATACGTGAGGCCCCGGCGGTCAAAGGGGCAACCGGGCTTCACAAGTCTTTCAATTGGGGGCATGGCCGGATCGTCGGCCCTGCGGCCATTGCAGATAGTACAAGAGAAACCATGCAGCTTGTTATTGTCGAATCCCCGGCCAAGGCGAAGACCATCGAGAAATATCTCGGCAAGGATTATCGGGTGCTGGCCAGCTATGGCCACGTGCGCGACCTGCCGCCCAAGGATGGATCGGTGCGGCCCGATGAAGATTTCGCGATGGATTGGGAGCTGTATGGCGACAAACAGGCCCGTGTGCGCGAGATTGCCGACCTTGCCAAGCAGGCCGACCGACTGATCCTGGCGACTGACCCTGATCGCGAGGGTGAGGCGATTTCGTGGCATGTGAAGGAATTGCTGGCCAAGCGGCGGGCGCTGCCCAAGGAGGTCGAGCGCGTCACGTTTAACGCGATCACCAAGGATGCCGTGACCACGGCGATGAAGCACCCGCGTGAGCTGGATCAGGATCTGATCGATGCCTATCTGGCGCGGCGGGCGCTCGACTATCTGTTCGGCTTCACGCTTTCGCCGGTCTTGTGGCGCAAATTGCCCGGCGCGAAATCGGCGGGCCGCGTGCAGTCGGTGGCGCTGCGTCTGATCGTTCAGCGTGAGCGTGAGATCGAGGTCTTCAAGCCCGAGGAATATTGGCAGGTCATCGCGCGTATGATGCACGATGGTTCGCAATTCCCGGCGCGTCTGGTCAAGTTTGAAGGCAAGAAGCTGGAGAAGCTGAGCCTTGGCGATGCGGGCATTGCCGATCGCGCCAAGGCGGCGGTCGAGGCTGGCGCCTTCCGCGTGGAGGAGGTGGAGACGAAGCCGGTCCGCCGCAATCCCTATCCGCCTTTCACCACGTCGACGCTGCAGCAGGAAGCCGCGCGCAAGCTGGGCTTTTCGGCCAGCCACACGATGCGCGTGGCCCAGACGCTGTATGAGGCAGGCGCGATCACCTATATGCGTACCGATGGCGTGCAGATGGACCCCAGCGCCATTTCCGCCGCCCGCCGCGAGATTACCGAGCGTTTTTCCGGCCATTACTGCCCCGAAAAGCCGCGCCATTATGAAACCAAGGCCAAGAACGCGCAGGAGGCTCACGAGGCCATCCGCCCGACCGAATTTGGCCGCGACCATTACGGCAGCGGCGACGAGGCGCGCCTGTATGACCTGATCTGGAAGCGCGCTTTGGCCAGCCAGATGGCCTCCGCCGCGCTGGAGCGCACCACGGTGACCATGCGCGACGGCACCGGGAGCCATGAACTGCGCGCGACGGGTCAGGTGGTCAAGTTCCCCGGCTTCATGGCGGTCTATGATGAAAGCCGCGACAACAAGACCGACGATGATGACGATGCAAACCTGCTGCCCCTGATGAACAAGGGCGACATGCCCATGAAGCAGGGCGTGGAGGCCACCCAGCATTTCACCCAGCCCCCGCCGCGCTATTCCGAAGCGTCGCTGGTCAAGCGGCTGGAAGAGCTGGGCATCGGGCGCCCCTCGACCTATGCGGCCACGCTTCAGGTCTTGAAGGACCGCGCCTATGTGCGCACCGAAAAGAACCGCTTCTTTGCCGAGGAAACGGGCCGTCTGCTCACTTCCTTCCTCGAACGTTTCTTTGACCGCTATGTCGCCTATGACTTCACGGCGGGCATGGAGGACGAGCTGGACGATGTGTCGGGCGGGCGGGCGCAGTGGCGCGCGGTGCTTGAAGAATTCTGGAAGGATTTCAAGCCCAAGTCCGACGAGGTGATGGAGAAGAAGCCCTCGGAAGTGACCGAGGCGCTGGATGAATTCCTCTCCGATTACCTCTTCCCCCCGCGTGAGGATGGGACCGACCCGCGCAAATGCCCGCAATGCAAGGCGGGGCGTTTGTCCTTGCGCGGCGGCAAGTATGGCGCATTTGTTGCCTGCTCAAACTATCCCGAATGCAAGTTCACCCGCAAATTCGCCCAGCCCGGCGGCAGCGCGGATGCGGGCGAGGAAGGCGAACTGGGCAAGCACCCGGAGACCGGCGAACCCATCATGCGCAAGGCGGGCCGCTTTGGCCCCTATATCCAGATGGGCGAGGGCGACACGCGCAAGATGGCCTCGATCCCCAAGGACATTGGCGAGATGACGCTGGACTGGGCGGTCAAGCTGCTGTCCTTGCCGCGCACCATCGGGCCGCATCCCGAAAGCGGCGAGCCGATCACCGCCAGCATCGGCCGCTATGGCCCCTATCTGGCGCATAGCGGCAAATATGCCCGGTTGCGCAGCACGTCCGAGGTGTTTGAAACGGGCATGAACCTTGCCGTGACCAAGCTGGCCGAGGCGGCGGCGGGCGGCGGGCGCAGCCGCAATGCCCCTGCCGAGCCGCTCAAGGTGTTTGGCGCCCATCCCACCACCGGGGGAGAGATCAAGCTGCTGGCGGGCCGTTACGGCGCCTATGTCACCGATGGCACGACCAATGCCACGCTGCCCAAGGCGGTCGAGCAGGACAAGCTGACGCTCGAACAGGCGATCGCGCTGATCGATGAAAAGGCGGCCAAGGGGCCGAGCACCAAGGGCAAGAAGAAGGCGCCCGCGAAAAAACCCGCGCCCAAGAAGGCCGCTCCGAAAAAGGAAGCGGCCAAGAAGGACGATGGCGAAGCGGCAGCCAAGAAACCCGCCGCCAAGAAACCGGCGGCGAAAAAGGCTCCTGCGAAAGAGGCCGCCGCCGCAAAGGGGTGATTTTGGTGGTCCCAAAACCCGATCCTCGCGCAACCCGCTTCGCTTCGAAGCGGGTTGTGTCCTATCCGGGGCAGGCGCCCCATTAATGCCTTTGGGCCTGCCCCGGGCGGGCGATTTTGCTTTCATTCCCACTGGCCTGTGCCATGACGGGCCGGTGGGGAAGGCATGAATCATTTGTCCGGGACATATTATTTTGATGGGCTATTCGCTTTGGCTTAAGCGGCCGCTTGCACGACTCAATCAGCTTGTTTTCGATTACCGCCTTTACCAGCCCACCCGAGCCTTTGCCGCGCTGATCGCGATCATGGCGGTTCGGGCGCTTGTCGATGATATTTATCATGCCTTTGGCGGTCCGGGCCGGTGGAGCATGTTTTTTGACCCGGCCGATCTGTTCGCCGATTTCGCCAAGGTGGCCACCGCTTACAAATTCGCCTTCACGGACGTCATGGCCAAGGGGCAATACAGCCATTGGCCGCAACTGTTTCAGGACTATCTGTTGAACAATCTCGGCGCGGCGGACGATTCGCTGCGCAATATCAACGATCCCCATTCCCATACGATCACGACTTTGCATATCCCGCCGCTGACGGCGATCATCTTTGTCCTGGGGGCCATGACGATGGCATCGGCCGGGCCGATGGCGGCGGTTTTGGGGTTCATGGTCGCGTATATGGCGCTTGGCGTGGCGGTGATGCGGATATTTGCCCATCTGTGCGATGCGCCCAGACCGGTCACGTGGTTTTGCGGTTTTGCGCTTTGCCTGTCCTATCCTGCCATCTGGATGCTGACCCGCGAGAATGTCGCGGGTTTTGCGATGCTTCTGGTGTTCTTCTATCTGTTGACACTGTGGGCGGACCGGTGGCGCTGGATGGGATGGATCGCGCTGGGGCTGGCCTTGAACCTGCGGCCCGAACCGGCTGTTCTGGTCCTGCTGGAGCTGCAGGGCGAGGCGCCGGTCGGACGCAAGCTGGTTCGGATGATTGCGCCCGGATTGGCCGCAGTGGGGATCGCGGCGCTCAGCCTGCAGGTCATCCATGCGCTCTATCCGGTCTATACGGTCGAGCATTTTTTCAAGGGTCTGGCGATTTACCACCGTGTCTATGCGCAGGGCAGCATGGGCAATGACTGGAACGTGTCCTTGCAGTTCCTGCCCCGATTGCTGGGCAAGGCGCTGGGCATGGGGCCGGGATGGGATGAGATCACCGGCAAGATCTTTTCGGCCGGCGGCGTCGCCGCGCTGGTGCTGGGCGCGCGCAAGGCCGCAAGGCGAGGGATGGATCGCCATGAATGGCTGTTTTTCCTGACCGCCTTACCGCTGCTGACCTTGCCGGTGATGGCCTATTATCACCTGCTGCGGATCGTGCCCCTGCTGGTTTTCCTGATGCTGGATCTGTCGCAGCGCCCGCCCCGGCCGGGGGATAGCCGTCTGACGCTGCTTGGTCTTGTCGGGCTGGTCGTGTCGCCTTTGGGCACGAATGACACGCATGGCCCGATCGTGGCGCTGGTGCTGCTGGCCGGTTGCCTGTTCGTCATGGGCCGCGCGGGCCTTGTCGGGGCCGAGGGGCAGGTGCGCCCGAACGGATAGTCAGAACATGGCGCGCGACAGGCAGCAGACTTCGCCCGACGCCCGCGCATGTCGGCGCGTGGCCTGGTCGAGAAAACGGCAA
Source organism: Novosphingobium sp. SG707 (assembly GCF_012275515.1). GTDB lineage: Bacteria > Pseudomonadota > Alphaproteobacteria > Sphingomonadales > Sphingomonadaceae > Novosphingobium. Next base: position 391,005 of record NZ_JAAZQL010000004.1, on the reverse strand, counting down.
TGGACCACCGCGCCATCCATGCCCTGACTTTTCAGATAGGCCAGAGGATCGGTGACCGCGCCGCGCCATTGGGGGTCGAGCACCGAAAGGTGATGATCGGGCAGGCGCGACTGCATGAAGGTGAAATAGGTGGCGTCATCGATCAGCAGCCGTTGCCGATGATTGTCGGGATCGATCCCGCAAAGCGCGGCAGCCTTGCGGATCGTCGCTCTGGCCCGGTCATAGTGGAAAACGGGGACGGAAAGCGGCTGCTCGGCCAGATAGCCGCCAGCCTGCGTGGCCTGAACCAACGAGGGGCCATAGATGGCGCCCACCATCACCACGCTGAGCAGCATGGCGATGCCGGTGACGGCGGCCATGGTTTGCAGGCGCGGCGTCACGCCCGGTGCCCCGTTCGGCTCCCTGCTTGGCCCGGCGCAAAGCGCGCAGGCAAAGGACATCGCCAACAGCGGCAGGACGAAGGCGGCCTCATAGCAATTGCGCACCATCTGCACCGAGGCATAGGCCGATGCGATGCCGAACAGCAGCAGCGCGAAGACGACCCGCAGATCAAGCATGGCCCATATCCCGCCCTCCCGCACCACGCGCCACAGAGCGCCCGCAGCCAACAGAAAGGCGATGAGCCACAAGGCGATCATCGCGGCGGACCACGCGATCTGCTCCAGTTTCGTCACGAGGTGATAGGGCAGCCAATGCGACATGGGCGTCACATCGGGCGCGGCCAGCGTGACATAGGCGGGCAGATTGTCATTGGCCAATGCGCGCAGCGCCAGTTTCACGACGCTGCCCTCATAATGCAGGCTTTGTTGGGCGTGCTGTGCGGCCAGCATGCTATCGGCCGGGCATGACAGCCGGGCGAACCAATATTGGGCCGAGGCAGCAGCCAGCGCCAGCAGGGCCGCCGCCCAGAGCAGACGCCAGAGGGCAGGGCTGCGCTGCGGCGCGATACAGGCCAGGAACAGCGGGACCAGCACCAGCGCCTTGAAATGATAGGACAGCGCGATCCCGGCCAGCAGGATGATCGCCGCCGGACGCCACCATGACATGCGCTGGCGCCCATCCCATGCCACCAGCATCGCGGCCAGCGCGGCCAGCAGGATCGGCTGTTCAGGGCGGCTCCACACCAGTTGCAGCGGAAGCGTACCGAGTCCCAGCAGGCCCAGCGCGATGACGACCACCGCGCGATGCTGCGCCGCGCCGGCCGCCATGCGCCGGATCAGGGCAAGGAACAGCCCCGTCCAGCCCAGCGCATAAAGCACGCCCGAGAAACGCACCCAAAAGGGATCGGGAAAGCCCGTGTTGAAAAACGCCGAATACCATCGCACCGGCCACATGAACCACAGCGGCCGGGCCAGCGTGGATGGCCCGCATTGCTCGGAATAGAGCTTGTCCACGCCGTCCAGCCAGCCCCGTTCCTGAAGCCGCCAGCCTATCTCATCGCTGTACACCGGCGTCAGTATGGCCAGCAGAAGGGCCAGAACAAAGACGCCGATGATCAGTCGCGCAAAACGGGGCGAGCCCATCAGGCTGCGCAGGTTAAAGGCAGAGAGGACCATGCAGAATTGTTACTGTGCCGGTGTCGTCGCAGCGTTTTTCAGCACGAACAATTGATAATGGCGGCTGCCGATGAAGGGATCTGCGAATTTGCGGTAATGCTCTTTCAGGCCATCCATCAGGATTTGGCGCGACTGCCAGTTGACCGGCTTGGAAAAGGGCGTCTCCAGCATCACCACCACCTGCGGACGCCGGGCCAGAACCGCCCGCATCTCGCTGTTGGCATCGACCCCCAGCGCCCGCTGCTCGGTCAGATTGTTGAGGTGATTGGGAAAGACATAGCGCGTGACAAAGCAGGCGTTGGTCATGTGGTAGAGGATGGGGTCACCCTCGTTGATATAGACACAACCTTGCCCGGTGGGCGTGGCGGCCGCGTTGCGGATCATGTCGGCGGCCAGTTCGATCTCTTCGGTCGTGCCATGATGGCGCGTGTTGTAGATCGTCACCACGGCCGCCGCGATCATGCCGATGGCCAGCATGAAATGCGTGTACCAGCGGAACGGTCGTCCACGCCCCAGCGCGGGCGCGGCCAGCGCCATCAGCGGCACCAGCAGCGGCGCGACATAATGGTCATACCATGTGCCAAACAGCAGGAACCCGGCCACCGCCACAGCCGCCCAGATGCGCAGGAAACCTTGCGCCGGACGCGCGGCATAGCGCATCGGCGGCATCTGGCGCGGGGCCAGAAAGAGTGCTGCCCAGACCGGCAGCAGCGCAAGCGTTTCCTTGAACAGCCGGAACAGCGAACCGTCGAATTCCTCATGGCGGTCAAAGATCGAGAGGAAATTGGCCTGGGCAAAGGCCATGCCATGGCCCATCGCGATATAGGCACCCCACGCCGCCAGCGTGGGCAACAGCGCCACGCCCGCCCAGCCGGTGGCCGCTGCCAGAATGCGCCCATGCGACCAGCCCAGCGTCTGCGCACGGGCCATCAGCATCAGGCCAAAGGCGATGCCTTCGAACACGACCGTATATTTGATCTGAAGCGAGACGCCGACCACCGCCATGATCGCCAGACCATGGAGAAACAGCCGCCGGTCGGTCTTGGCCGTCCATACGACCATCATGCCAAGGCCCGCCAGGGCCATCAGCAGATTGTAGAAAACCGGCGCCTGTCCGCCAAAGCAGAAGAAGGCGGAGAGGAACAGTTGATAGGCCACGCCCGCCCACCACGCCCCCATCGGCGAGGCGATCTCGCGCGCCATACGATAGATCACCAGCGACGTGCCCGCCACGCAGGCCAGCGCCACCAGTTGATATTGCAGGATCCCGTCGCCCCCCAACAACCGGATCGCACCATAGAGCAGGAACAGCCCGATCGGCTTGCGATCCCAAATGTCCACAAAGGGCACCGCGCCATGCAGCATGCGGTCGCCCACCAGCAGATAGAACTGCTCGTCTGCATGGATAATCGGATAGCCCAGCGTAGCGCCGCGCAGCAGAAGCCCCACCGCCAGATAGGCAAAGCCCATCAGCAGCAGATTGACCCCGCGCACCGCGCCCAGCCCAGCCCTTTCGCCCACGCCCGACAGGGGCTGGCCGGCTTTGGGAGCTTCCGCCTTGGCTGCACCCCGCAACCGCGCCGGAAGTTCTGCGATATATTCGACCATCAAACACTCCGTCCGTCTGATCGCCCTTGCAAACCGCGACAGACCCCCATCTGCATTGCGGCCAGGCCATCAACCCCCGATGCCCAGATTTGCTTCTGTGCTGTTACTTCATGGTATCGAACCAAACCGTCTTGTCGCAGTTTTCATCCGATTTGCCATATTCTTTGCCATATTCTTTGTATGTCTGTCCCACAAAAGATCGGAAGGGTGTCTCAGCGCACCCATTCCAGTCCGATTTCCTCGTAAATCTCGCGCGCATCGGCCCAGTTTTCGTCGACCTTGACGTGCAGGAACAGATGCACCTTGACCCCGAGCAGCTCGGCCAGCTCGGTCCGGGCGGCCTCGCCGATCGCTTTCAGCCGCGCCCCGCGCTTGCCCAGCACGATCGACTTCTGGCTTTCGCGGGCGATGACGATCTGCTGGCGGATCTCGACGCTGCCATCCTTGCGGTGGGTATAGCTTTCGGGGCGCACGGTGCTGTCATAGGGCAGCTCGTCATGGAGCTGGCGATAGAGCTGTTCGCGGGTGATTTCGCAGGCCATCAGCCGTTCCGAGGCATCCGACACCTGATCTTCCGGGAAATTCCACGGGCCTTCGGGCATCAGATCGGCCAGACGCGCCTTCAACTGCGCCACGCCGTCGCCGGTCGAGGCGGAGATGAAGAACACCTCGGCAAAGTCCACCGCCTGCGTCAGTTCCTGCGCCAGAACCAGCAGCGGCTCCTTGGGGCACAGATCGACCTTGTTGAGCGCCAGCAGCTTGCGTTCCGGGCGAGCTTTCAGCGATTCGAGGATTTCCTCCAGCCCCTGCCGGTTCTTCTTGGCGGCATCCACCACCAGCAGGATGGCGTCGGCTTCGCTGGCGCCTTCCCATGCGGCGGCCACCATCGCGCGGTCCAGACGGCGGCGCGGGGCGAAAATGCCCGGCGTGTCGGCAAGGATGATCTGGGCATTATGCTTGGGCGACTGTTCCAGCGCGATGCCCATCAGGCGGGCGCGGGTGGTCTGCGCCTTTTGCGAGACAATCGCCACCTTTTGCCCGACCAGCGCGTTGACCAGCGTGGACTTGCCCGCATTGGGGGCGCCCAGCACGGCCACCAGGCCGCAAGATTCTGCGATTTCACTCATCCAAATTGCCTTAAAAATGCGGCGGCCGCCTGGGTTTCGGCCTCCTGTTTGCTGTTGGCCACGGCCTCGACCTCGCCCACGCCCTTGACCGCCACGGCGACGGTAAAGCGGGCGGCATGATCGGGGCCTGAACGATCGACCAGTCGATATTCGGGCGGCTTGCGGCGATTGCCGGCGGCCCATTCCTGAAGCGCGGATTTGGGATGCTTGGCCTGCCCCGCCCGTCCGCCGACCTCTTCGGCCCAAAGGCTGCGGATCATGGCGCGGGTGGGTTCAAAGCCGCGCGTGACAAAGGAGGCACCGATCAGCGCTTCCATCACGTCGCCCAGGATATTCTCGCTGTCCGACCCGCCATCGTCGCGTGCCTGTTTGCCAAGGCGGATATGTTCGCCAAGCCCGATCCCGCGCGCAATGGTGGCGCACATCTGGCGGCTGACCAGCACGTTCAATCGCTGCGACAGGCGACCCTCGGCCGCGCCCTCGCTTTGATACAGCCATTCGGCAATCGTCAGGCCCAGTACCCGGTCGCCCAGAAATTCGAGCCGCTGATAATCCTCAAGCCCTTTGCCGCGCGCATTATTCTGGGCCGAAAAACTGCCATGGGTCAGCGCGGCGGTCCATTCGGGCGCGCCATCGGGATCAACGCCGATCACGCGGGTCAGAAATTCCCGCGTGGCCTCAGGAAGCGCCGGATTGTTGACAGGCTTTGTCGTAAGCGTCTTGCTCAAAAGGTGCCCCCGATCCGGTTCCAGCGCGCGGCGGTCAGCCAGGTCCAGGGCTTGTACCACGAAACCGATCCGTCGGTCGACCACATCACGATGGTGGCGCGGCCCACCAGATTGCCCTGGGGCACATAGCCGATGCCGCCCACCTCGACGGGGAAACGGCTGTCCTGCGAATTGTCGCGGTCATCGCCCATCAGGAAAAGCGCGCCTTCGGGCACGATATAGGGCATTGTATTGTCCTGCGGCGTGGTTTCCATATCGAGCACGTTATACGACTTGCCCGGTTTCCCGTTATCGGCGGGCAGGGTCTCGCGATATTGCGGATAGTGGCAGATGGTCTTGCCATCCTTCACCGTCTCGTAATTCACGCTCATGCCATAGCGCGGCTGATAGCAGGAGGTGTTGGGCGAGACGGCGATCTCGAAATCCTCGATCTTCTGCTTGGGCACGGCATTGCCGTTGATGTAGAGGACGCCGCCCTTCATCTGGATCGTATCGCCCGGCAGGCCGATCACGCGCTTGATCCAGTCATCCTGATTGGTCGGCGGGGCCTTGAAGATCACCACATCGCCGCGCTTGGGCTGGGTGGCCAGAATGCGGCCCGGGATCAGCGGCAGGCTGAAGGGCATCGAATAGCGCGAATAGCCATAGGGCCATTTGGCGGCCAGCAAATAGTCGCCATTGACCAGACGCGGCAGCATCGATTCGCTGGGGATGTTAAAGGGCGAGAAGATGAAGCTGCGGAACACAGCAACGATCACCACCAGCTTGATAAGGAAAACGAAAAAGTTCTCCTCCTGTTTTTCCGGTTTGGCGCCGGGCTTGGTGGCGGGTTCGGCTTGGCTCATCTTTGCTCATCCTTGAATCTGGCCGTGCTGCCATGTTGGCCAAGAAGCGCTGCGTCAAGCCATGGTTTGGCTGAGCAGGGGATGAACCGTGCATGTTTGGACCATCCTTGCGTCACAAAACGTATTCAGCGGGGCGATAAAAGGAAAAATGCTGCGCCGCACCCTTGGCCAATCCTTGCGCAAAGGGCATAGGTTCGGGCCAATTATTGATCGCATCTGCAAGACGGGAGTGAAGCGAACGTGTCCACCAACCAATCGGTCAAGGCTGCATGGGACCATCTGGCGGGCCTGCCTCGCCCCACGCTGGCGGAATTGTTCGCCGGCGATGCCGATCGTCTGGGCAAGCTGTCCACCCGTTTCGAGCTGGGCGAAGGGCTGGGGGGCATCCGCTTCGACTGGTCCAAGATGCATCTGGATGACGCGCATATCGCCGGGTTCGAAGCCTTGGCTGCGGCGCAGGATTTCGATGGCCGCCGCGCGCAATTGTTCGGCGGCGAAAAGATCAACAACACCGAAGGCCGCGCTGCCGAACATACCGCCCAGCGCGGCGTGGGCAAGGATACCAGCGTCGAGGAGGCCCAAGCTCTGCATCAGCGCATGGCCTCGCTGGTGGGCGCGATCCACGAAGGCGCGCTGGGCGAGGTCAGGCATCTGATCCATATCGGTATCGGCGGCAGCGCGCTCGGCCCGGCGCTGGCGATCGATGCGCTGACCCGCGACGGCTGCGTGGTGCAGGTGCATGTGGTGGCCAATATCGACGGCTGCGCGCTGGAGGCCGCTTTTGCCAAAGCTGACCCGGCCACGACGCTGGTCGCGGTGGCGTCCAAGACCTTCACCACCATCGAGACGATGACCAACGCCAGGTCGGCTCTGAACTGGCTGAAGGAAAATGGTGTTGATGATCCCTATGGCCGTGTGATCGCGCTGACCGCCGCGCCGGAAAAGGCGGTGGAATGGGGTGTGGATGAAACCCGCATTCTGCCTTTCCCCGAAAGCGTGGGCGGGCGTTATTCGCTGTGGTCGTCCATCGGCTTCCCGGTCGCGCTGGCGCTGGGTTTTGAGGAATTTGCCGAATTCCTCGGGGGCGCCGCGGCCATCGACGAACATTTCGCCAATACTTCGGGCGCGGACAATCTGCCCCTGCGCGCGGCCTTTGCCGATCAGCTCTACACCCGCCTGCGCGGTTGCCAGACGCGCGCCTGCTTTGCCTATGACGAGCGCCTCGCACTGCTGCCCGACTATCTGCAACAGCTCGAAATGGAATCGAACGGCAAGAGCGTTACCTTTGACGGCGCGCCGCTTGATGGCCCTTCGGCGCCGATCACCTGGGGCGGCGTGGGCACGGATGCGCAGCATGCCGTGTTCCAGCTTCTGCATCAGGGCACCATCGTGGTGCCGGTCGATTTCATCGCCAGCATCGCGCCGGGCGATCAGCTTGATCCCGCGCATCACCGCATCCTGCTGATGAACTGCTTTGCGCAGGGCGCCGCACTGATGGCGGGCAAGGATTCGGCGGATAAATCGCGCTCCTATCCGGGCAACCGCCCCTCGGCCACCATCCTGATCGACGACCTCTCGCCTGCCAGCCTTGGCGCGCTGATCGCGTTTCATGAACATCGCACCTTTGCCAATGCGGTGCTGATGGGCATCAACCCGTTTGACCAGTTCGGCGTGGAACTGGGCAAGCAGATCGCCAATGCCATCGACAAGGGCGAGGCCCAGTTCGACGCCAGCACCACCGCGCTGCTGGCCGAGGCCGGCCTGGCCTGAGCCACTCGACCAAGGTAAAAATGGACGGAATCGCGCTGTTTCTGCAAAGAAATGGCGCGATTTTTGTTTAAAAATTCATTGAGTTCCAGAATTGACTGTGCCTATTCTCCCAACGGGCAATATATTCGATAGGCGAAATACGGTTTACGGGGGCTTGATGATCGCGAAGCAGTTTGGCCGGGCGTACAGCAGCATGCTGACGCTGACGGCGGCGTTTGGATTGGGGTTTGGCGGACAAGCTCTGGCGCAAGGGGCAACGGCCGCACCAGTGCCGGCGGTTGAGGCGCCACACCGGCTCGAGGCTGCCGATTTCGCCGTGCTGCCCTTCGTGGGCGAGCCGACGCTTTCGCCCAATGGGGAATGGATGGGCGGGCTTTTTGCCATTGGCGGGCAAAAGCGGATCTGCGCCGTTGGTCTGTTTGCCGGGCAGGCTGCGCCCGCCTGCATCGGCATTCCCGATCTGACCGAGGCCCATGGGCTGGAGTGGGTCAACAATGACAATCTGCTGATCCATCTGACCGTGCTGCAGCCAGTGGAGGGCGAAAGATTCTATGTCAGCCGTCTGATCAATTTCAACCGGGTGACGCGCAAGATCACCAAGCTGTTCTGGGACAGCAAGGGGCAGTCGGCCGACCGGGTCCTGTGGACCGCCAGCGACGGCACGCCGACCGCCCTGATTGCGGGGCAGAATTCGATCTACATGAGCCCTGAATTCTGGCCCAGCATCTATCGTTTCAATGTCGAAACCGGCAGCCGGATGATGGTCCAGCAAGGGCGCGAGGATGTCATGCGCTGGTTCACCGATGGTGATGGCGTGGTGCGCATCGGTTATGGCTATGACGATCAGAGCCGCAAGTCGCGGATGATGTATCGTAATGGCGCCAATGAACCCTTTCGTGTGGTGGATCGCGCGGACGGGCGCAAGCGCGAGGATCTGATCTCGGTGGTCGGTTTTGGCGCCACGCCCGGCAGCGCGCTGATAATCCATGAGGACAAGGACAAGCATTCCGCCTTGTTCGAGGTGGATGTGGCCACGCAAAAAGATCTGCGCACCGTGTGGACCGCGCCTGAGGGAAGCTGGGTCGAGGGCACATGGACCGATCCGGACCGCAAGACGCTGTTGGGCGTGCGTCTGGGCGGCAAGGATGAGAAGCGGATCTGGCTGGACCCGACGCTGGCCGAAACGCAGGCCGCCTTTGCCAAGGCGGTGCCCGACCGGCGTGTGGGGATTGTCGATATCAACCGCGACCACACCCGCATGCTGGTGCGGATCGATGCTCCCGATGCGCCGGGCGCGATCTATTTCTATGACACCAACGAAGGCGTGCTGCACCGCATCGCCTTCCTGTCCGACCGGCTGAAGGGGCAGGCGCTCAACCCGGTGAAAATGGTGCATTACAAGGCGCGCGACGGGCTGGAGATCGAGGCGGTCCTGACCCTGCCCAAAGGCAAAGTGGCGAAGAACTTGCCCTTTGTGGTGATGCCCCATGGCGGGCCTTGGGCGCATGATACGCTGGACTATGATTATTGGGCGCAATTCGTGGCTCAGCTTGGCTATGGTGTGATCCAGCCAAATTTTCGCGGCTCGGATGGCTATGGTGAGGAATTCGAGCGCAAGGGCGAAGGGCAGATGGGCCTGGCCATGCAGGATGACCTCAATGACGCGCTGGGCTGGGCGGTGAAGGAGGGCATCGCCGATGGCAAGCGGGCCTGTCTGGTGGGGGCCTCCTATGGGGGCTATGCCACGATGTGGGGGCTGGCGCGCGATGCGGATGTGTGGCGCTGCGGCATCTCGATTTCGGGCGTGGCCAGCGTCCGGCGCGAGGTCAACGATATGGGCAATTCGCTCTACGGCAATAGCAATCAGGATGCATGGAAACGGATGACGCCTGATTTTGCCGCTGTTTCGCCCATCAATGCGGTGGACCGGATCAAGGCGCCGCTGATGCTGATCCATGGCAAGATGGATGTGACGGTCGATCATAGCCAGTCGGTGTCGATGGCGGCAAGGATGCGCGCGGCGGGCAAGCCGGTGGAATTCCTGTCCCTGCCCAAGGCCGACCATTATTTCACGCGCGAGGCCGATCGACTGGAATTGCTGAATGCGATTGAAGGATTTCTAAAAAAGAACAATCCTGCGGATTAATATTGTCAGTGTTGCATACTATCTATTGGCAAAGCCTTGTTCTGGCCCCATATCGGCGCGCAATGACATGTCCCCCGGTGGAGTTTGAAAATGGCCGAATTTGACTACGACCTGTTTGTGATTGGCGCCGGGTCGGGGGGCGTCCGGGCAAGCAGGATCGCGGCTGGTCATGGTGCGCGCGTGGCCGTGGCCGAGGAATTCCGCGTCGGGGGCACCTGCGTGATCCGGGGCTGCGTGCCCAAGAAACTGCTGGTTTACGCCAGCCAGTTTGCCGAGGAACTGCACGATACGGCCAAGCTGGGCTGGACGCTGGGCGAGAAGAGCTTCGACTGGGCGGCGCTGCGCGATTTCGTGGCCAGCGATGTCGACCGGCTGGAGCGGGCCTACACCTCCACGCTGGACAATAACAAGGTCGAGCATTTCCACGAGCGCGCCACCATCGCCGGGCCGAACACGGTGCGGCTGGCATCGGGGCATGAGATCAGCGCGAAATACATTCTGGTGGCCGTGGGCGCATGGCCGGTGATGCCCGAATTTCCGGGCAACGAACATGCGATCACCAGCAATGAGGTGTTCCATCTGGAGAGCTTCCCCAAGCGTGTGGTGATTCAGGGGGCGGGTTATATCGCGCTGGAATTTGCGGGCATCTTCAATGCTCTGGGCGCGCATGTCACGGTGGTGAACCGGTCGGACAAGATCCTGCGCAGCTATGATTCGAGCCTGACCGACCGCCTGCTGACGATGATGCGCGCGCGCGGGGTGGAGTTCCGCTTTGACGCGCCGATTGAGAGCATCATCAAGCAATCCGATGGCTCGCTCTGCGTCAATACCAAGGGTTTCCTGCCTATCGAGGCCGACGCCGTACTGGTCGCCACCGGGCGCAAGCCCAAGACGCCGGGGCTGGGGCTGGAAAATGCCGGGGTCGAACTGGGCGCAAATGGCCAGATCCCGGTGGATGAATATAATGCCACCTCCTGCCCCTCGATCTATGCCGTGGGCGATGTGACCGACCGGGTGCAATTGACGCCCGTGGCCATCCGCGAGGGCCATGCCTTTGCCGACACCGTATTCGGCGGCAAACCCCGCACCATCGCCTATGACCATATCCCCAGCGCCGTGTTCAGCCAGCCCCCTCTGGCAGGCGTGGGCCTGACCGAGGCGGCGGCGCGCGCGGCGGGGCATGACCTCAAGATCTTCACCAGCGATTTCCGCCCGATGAAGAATATGTTCCACGCGCGGGCGGAGCGCGGCTACTACAAGCTGATCGTGGATGCAGCGACTGACAAGGTGCTGGGCGTCCATATGATCGGGCCGGATGCGCCCGAGATCCTGCAGGCCGTCGCCATCGCGGTGAAGGCGGGCCTGACCAAGGCCGATTTCGACGATACGGTTGCGCTGCATCCCTCGATGGCCGAGGAATTGGTGTTGATGCGGTAAGAAGGTTTGAAGGGATTATCACGAGGGGCTAGCCCCTCGTGGCTCCCCGATACTGTCTTTGTTGCGCCATGGGTTCGGCCTTGCGCAATGTCGCACCGCCGGAGGCTATTAAATGCCTGCGGCGCTTCCATTTGGCGCTCACGGAAAGGTAGTGCGCGACAAAGACAGTAATGGGAGCGCGAGGGTTATGACCCTCGCATTTTTACCCTTCCAATTCTTCTCTCAAAAACGCCGAAACTTCCTCCAGCGTCACATCCTTGGTCAGGAAAGTCCCGCCGATCCCGCGCATCAACAGGAACGCCAACCGCCCCGCATCGACCTTTTTGTCATGCAGCGTATGGGCGGCCAATTGTGCCCCCGACACATTCAGCCCCAGCGCGCGAATATCGGCGGGCAGGCCCACAGCGGCAATATGGGCAGCCACGCGCTCGGCCTCATCCGTGCCCATCAGCCCACGCCGCGCCGAAAACCGCGCCGCCAGCACGCAGCCCAGCGCCACCGCCTCGCCGTGGAGCAGGCGGTCGGAAAAGCCGGTTTCGGCTTCAAGGGCATGGCCGAACGTATGGCCAAGGTTGAGCAGGGCGCGCAGGCCCGTGGTCTCGAACTCGTCTTCCGCCACGATGCGGGCCTTGGCCGCGACCGAGTAGGCCACCGCATGTTCGCGCGCGGCCCGATCGCCCGAGAGCATCGCTTCGCCATTGGCCTCGCACCATGTGAAAAATTCCGGGTCGTTGATCAGCCCGTATTTCACCACCTCGGCATAGCCCGAAGCCAGTTCGCGCCGGGGCAGGGTATCGAGCGCATCGAGATCGGCCAGCACCAGCGAGGGCTGATGAAACGCGCCGACCAGATTCTTGCCCGCAGGCGTGTTGATCGCGGTCTTGCCGCCCACGCTCGAATCGACCTGTGCCAGCAGCGACGTCGGCACCTGAATGAAATGGCACCCGCGTTTGAGCATGCTGGCGGCAAAGCCGGTCAGATCCCCGATCACCCCGCCGCCCAGCGCGATGATATGGTCGCCCCGCTCCACCTCCAGCGCCAGCAGCCCATCGACCACCGCCACCAGATTGGCCCAGCTTTTCGTGGATTCGCCCGCAGGCAGGATATGCCATGCCGCGCTCTTGCCCGCCGCCGCCAGGGAGGCATCGACCGCCGCCCCCCAAGCCTTATGCACATTCGCGTCCGTAATGACCGGCACGACGGGCTTGCGCAGCCGCGCGCCCGCTTCCTGCGCCAGATTGGCGATCAGCCCGGCGCCCACGCGCACTTCATAGGGGCGGCCGGCAATATCGACAGAAATAATCGGCATCGTTCAATCAGCCTTTCGCGCCATGGGCATCAAGCCATTCGTCCAGCGAGACCATCAGACTGGCCAAGGTGCGAGAATGGGGCACATTGCCGCTCATCACCTTGATCGGGGCCTGCGAATAGAAAGGTTCACGGCTGGACTTGAGATTGGAGAGAATTTCGCGAGGGTTTCCGGTTTTCAGCAAAGGCCGGTTGCCCTTGCGCGCGGTGCGGTCCACCAGCGTTTCCAGTTCCGCATCCAGCCACACCGCGATCCCGCGCGCGAGAATCAGTTCGCGCGTGGCATCATTCACAAAGGCCCCGCCGCCGGTCGACAAAACCTTCAGCCCCGCCTTGCCGTTACCCGCATGAGGCAGTTTCAGCCCCTTGATCGCATCGCCCGGCGTGTTTTCGCCCAGAAGCCGCGCAATCACCCGCCGTTCGCCCTCGCGAAAGAAAGCCTCGCCGTAAGTAGCGAAAATATCGGGAATCGGCATATGCGCAGCCTTCTCGATCTCGTCATCGGCATCGACAAAAGGCACACCCAGCAGCGCGGCCAGACGCCGCCCAAGGCTCGTCTTGCCCACGCCCATCATGCCCACCAGAACGATGGGGCGGTCGATATGCGCCAGAACTGCGGCCAGATGAGCGGCCTCGGCTGCGCTTTCGGAAAGAGTGTGATCTTCATCCATTGCCGGGTTGCCTATACTTTTGCTAACCGGCGGCGCAAGCATAGCATGATGTCGGGCCGCTTCGGGCCGCTGTTTCGAGGATTTTGGCGTTGAGTATCACGATCCGGCGCGATAGCGGCAAGAAGAACGGCAGGAACGGATCGGGCAAATCCTATCGCCTCTGGTGGTTGTCGCTGGTCCTGATGCTGGCGGGCGGCCTTGTGGCGCTGGCCTGGATCAAGGGCGGGCCGGTGCAGATGCGCGAAGTGGCGGTGGAACTTTCGACCAGGCAGGTCGGCGTGAACGGACAGGTGAAGTGATGAAACGGATTGCCAGGCCTCTCCTTGCCTGCTCGCTGGTGGCCTTGCTGGGCGCGGGCGGTGCATGGGCGCAGGGCGGGCCCGAATCGCTGCTGCCTCCCGGTTTTGACCGCCCCGCCGCGCGGCCCACGCGCGCGCCCGCGCCTGCTGCACCGCCTGCGCGACCCGGACAGCCGCGCGTCGATATCGGCCCCAATCCCGAACCCACCATCGCCGCCCAGCCGGTTGTCGAGGCGCCATCGGGCATCGGCGCGCTTGGCGCGGCCACGGCGACCGGGCCGGTTGTGCTGCCGAGCGGGATCACCTCGTTTGAACAATTGATCGCTTTGCCGCCGGACAAGCTGGACCGGCTGCTGGGTCTCATCCCCAAATATGACATTCCCCCCGGCGCCCAGCGCGCGATGAAGGAGGTCGGTCTGCTCGATATGGGCGAGGGCGGCATGGCGCCGCAATCGCTGGCGGGCCAGAATGCGGGCCTCGTGCGCGCGGTGCTGGCGGGCAACAATGGCCAGATGGTGTCGCGCTGGGGCCATATTCTGGTGCGCCGGGCGCTGGCCTCGCGGCTGGATTCGCCCGCCGAGATGGCGCCCACCGAATTTGCCGCCCTGCGCGCCGCCCTGCTGCTGCGCATGGGCGAGGGCGTGGCTGCCCGCGCGCTGGTGCAGGACATTGACCCCAGCAATTACGATGGCTCGCTGACCCAGACGGCGATGGATGCTTATATTGCCACCGGCGATTTCACCGGCTTCTGCCCTGTGCTGCAACTCAACGCCTCGGCGCGCGATGATGCGGGCTGGCAGGTGATGCGCAGCATTTGCCAGACCTATGGCGGGGCGACCTCGACCGGCCAGTCCGAACTCGACCGTCTGGGCAAGGCCAAGGTGCTCTCGGGCATGGATATGGAGCTGGCGCAGAAATATGCCGGGGCCGTGGGCGGCGCGCGGGCGCGGGCGGTCAAGATCGAGTGGGACAATGTCAATGACCTGACCCCGATGCGCCATGGGTTGACGCTGGCGGTGGGGCTGGCCCCGCCCGATGCGCTGCTGGCCAAGGCCGGGCCGGTCTATGCCGACATGACCGCGCTCTCGCCGATGGCCGGGCTGGGCCTGCGCGCCGATGCCGCCGATGTGGCGGGGGCGATGGGCGTGCTGTCGGGCGCGGCGATGGTTGATCTCTACAGCCAGATCTACAGCAATGATGATATCACCGGCGGCCCTGCGGAGCGCGCGCTCCTGCTGCGCGATGCCTATGTGGGGGTGGCCCCGGCCGACCGCGTGGCCGCGATGCAGCAATTGTGGGATGGGGCCGCCAATCCCTATTCGCGCTATGCCCGCATGGTGCTGACGGCCTATGCGGCGGCGCGTCTGGCGCCTTCGGCGGATCTCAATGCGCAATCGGGTGATCTGATTGCCTCGATGCTGAGCGCCGGGCTGGACGGCAATGCGGCGCTGTGGCGGCCGGTGGTCGAGGCGGGATCGCCGGGCTGGGCGCAACTGGCGCTGGGCCTGCCGATGTCGGGCGAGGCTGATACAGGGGCGATCGAGACCTTTATCGGCAATGACAAATCCGATGGCCAGCATCGCAGCGCCATGCTGATCGCTGCGCTGTCGGGGCTGGGGCGGATCAAAGACAGCACGCGCGATTCGCTGCTGGGCAAGGTCAAAGGCAGCGTGGCGGGCCAGACCCGCTGGACCGGGGCGATTGATACGGCGGCGGGCGTGAACAATGCCGCGCTGGTGGCCTTGCTGGCCGGATTGGGGATGCAGGGCGACAGTTGGGCCAAGATGACGCCGCGCTATCTCTATCACATCACCTCGGCGCTCAGCCGCGTGGGGATGGCGGCCGAGGCGCGGATGATCGCGGCCGAAGCGGTGGCGCGCGGGTGAGGCTTTGACGCGCGAGCCTAGCGCGGCGGTGGCGGCTTTCCTCGCCATGCTGGCGGCGGAGCGCGGCGCGGCGGCCAATACGCTGGCGGCCTATGAGCGCGATCTGCGTGGGGCCGAGGATGAGCTGGGGGATATTGAACATGCCGATGTGGCCGCGCTGGAACGGCTGGCGGCCACTTGGGGGCATCTCTCGCCAGCCAGCGTGGCGCGCAAATCCTCGGCTTTGCGGCAATTCTACGGTTTCCTGATCGACGAGGGCTGGCGCGAGGACGATCCCAGCCCGGCCCTGCCGCGCGTGGCCCAGCGCCGACCTTTGCCGCGCATTCTGGGGCATGAGGATATCGCCATCCTGTTCGCCCGCGCCGAGGAAGAGGCCACAGGCGACAGGCGCGAGCCCTTGCGCACGCTGGCCTGTCTGGAATTGCTCTATGGTTCGGGCCTGCGCGCGACCGAGCTGGTATCCCTGCCGATCCGTTCCGCGCCGCGCGATGCGCCCTTGCTGACCATCACCGGCAAGGGCGGGGTGCAGCGCATGGTGCCGATCAGCGCGCGCGCGGGCCATGTGCTGCGCCGCTGGATCGCGATCCGGGGCGCTGGGCGGGATTCGCGCTTTATGTTCCCCTCCACCGGCAAGGATGGGCACCTGACACGGGTGCGCCTGTTTCAATTGCTGCGCGAATTGGGGGCGCGGGCGGGGCTGGACCCCACGCGGCTGTCACCCCACGTGCTGCGCCATGCCTTTGCCACCCATCTGCTCGAAGGGGGCGCGGATCTGCGCGTGGTACAGACGCTGCTGGGCCATGCCGACATCGGCACGACCCAGATCTATACCCATGTCGATGCGGCGCGTCTGGTCGAATTGGTGAACCAGCGCCACCCTTTGGCGGCCAGAACGGTTGGCTGACGGCTGAAAGGCTTGCCCAAACCGGCGCGGCGCACTAGGGCCATGCCCCATGGTTTCCTATCTCGAATTTGAAAAGCCGGTGGCCGCGCTTGAGGCGCGCATCAAGGAATTGCGCGCAACGGCGGCCGAGGGCGACCTCGACATTTCCGCCGAGGTGGGGCGGCTGGAGCGCAAGAGCGCCGACCTGCTGGCCAGCACCTATCGCGCGCTGACCCCGTGGCAGAAGACGCAGGTGGCGCGCCATCCGATGCGCCCGCATTTCGTAGATTATGTCGAAAAGATCTTCACCGATTTCGTGCCTCTGGGCGGCGATCGTCTGTATGGTGAGGATCACGCGATCATCGGCGGTTTTGCGACGCTCAATGGTCGCAAGGTGATGCTGATCGGCCATGAAAAGGGCCATGATACCGCCACGCGCATCAAGCATAATTTCGGCATGGGCAAGCCGGAGGGCTATCGCAAGGCGATTCGCCTGATGGAACTGGCGGGCCGATTCGGGCTGCCGGTGGTTACGCTGGTCGACACCTCGGGCGCGTTCCCGGGCGTTGAGGCCGAAGAGCGCGGTCAGGCCGAGGCTATTGCCCGTTCGACTGAGGCCTGCCTTGCGCTGCGCGTGCCGATGGTGGCCGTGATCGTGGGCGAGGGCGGCTCGGGCGGCGCGGTGGCCCTGGCCAGCGCCGAGCGCGTGCTGATGCTCGAACATGCGGTCTATTCGGTGATTTCGCCCGAGGGCTGCGCCTCTATCCTGTGGCGCACCGCCGAAAAGGCCGCCGATGCGGCCGAGGCAATGAAAGTGACGGCGCAGGATCTGCTCGCTCTCAAGGTCATCGACCGTATCGTGCCCGAGCCGGTGGGCGGGGCGCATCGCGATCCCGATGCGGCGGCCAAGGCGCTGGGCAAGGCGATTGGCGAGGAACTGGACAAGCTGCTCAAGATGGACGCCAAGCAGTTGCTGGCGATGCGCGAAGAGCGTTTTCTGGCGATCGGCGCCGAATAAGGCCTTTATTCCCGCCGGATACACAAAAGGGCGCAGCGTCGATGGACGCTGCGCCCTTTTGTGTTGCGCCATGGGCGGCCCGGTCCTGGCGCCCATGCATCCTGATGTCGTCCGGGCGACGCTGTCGGCCGCCCGGCATCATCCCGATCAGGCGGCAGAGGCGTTGGCTGTCGACATCTGCGAGGAGGTGGTGTTGAAGGTCGTCGAGAGCTGGTTGCCCATGCCATTCATCGCGGTGATGGCGGCAACGGCGATCAGGGCAGCGATCAGGCCATATTCGATGGCGGTGGCGCCGGCTTCGTCACGGATCAGTTTGCTGAGGAATTTCATGGTCGGTCTCCGGTCTCGTCGGGCAACTGGTGTCTGCCGACATCCGCGTAGATACTTATAAGGTGTTGATAAAGCGATACCAAAAAGATGGTTTTACTTATAGTAACCTAAAAAAATCCGGAAAAATCCGATGTGTGGCCGATGAATATTGCGGACATACAAGAAGAGCGACAGGTTGCCCTGCCGCTCTTCTCATTACCTCAAAATCGCGCCTGACCCCGTAGTCAGGCTATGCGATTAGGCAGCCGAGGCGTTGGCCGTCGACATCTGCGAAGAGGTGGTGTTGAAGGTGGTCTTGAGCTGGTTGCCCAGACCATTCATCGCGGTGATGGCGGCAACGGCGATCAGAGCGGCAATCAGGCCGTATTCGATGGCGGTCGCACCAGCTTCGTCGCGGATGAGCTTGTTGATGAACTTCATGGTCAGTCTCCTGTAGCAGTCTTTCCGCCCTGCCAGTTTTCCCGTCTCAGCCCGGCGGTTCCCTCCTCCTAGTGGAGATGTCTTAACAATCCGTCAGCGGGCCCGGGCGCTCTGTGGGAAATGCGGAGGTCGGCGGTAAGGTTTGGGTGACGCGCGCCATCGGTCCGCAAAATGCGAAAGGGGGCGGCGAATCGGTCAGGCTTGTGTCAGGCGGCCGTTGCCTGCTGCACGGCGACCTGCGCCTGCGTGTCGACGTTGTTCCAGGTCTGGACGATGCTGTTGGCCACGCCGCTGAGCGCGGCGATCATGACCAGCACAATGAGGCCGCACAGCAGCCCGTATTCCACAGAGGCCAGCCCGCTTTCGTCCCGATGGAGTCGGGTCAGGAATTCTGCAATAGACATGACCTAGCCCGCCCAAATTCGTTGCGGTGTTATTGTGCAGGCGTTCGGTTAATAAGATCTTGAGCGGAAATGGTGGAATTTCCGGGGCAACAAGGAAAGGTCGTGGAATGATTCTGCCCGTGGTGGCCGTGGCGCTGTTGCGCGATGACGGGCATATATTGATGCAGCGCCGCCCGGAAGGAAAACAGCACGGCGGCCTTTGGGAATTTCCCGGCGGCAAGATCGATCCGGGCGAGGGGCCGGTTGAGGCTGCCCTGCGCGAGATGGAGGAGGAGCTGGGCGTAGGGCTGGAGGCGCGCGCGCTGATGCCGGTCAGCTTTGCCCATAGCGGTGAGACCCATAGCGGCGAGCGCCGGGTGCTGCTGTTGCTTTATGTGGCGCGGGCGTGGAGCGGTGACCCAATCGCGCGGGAAGGCCAGCAATTTGCGTGGGTTGCGCCCGATGCCCTGCCGGATCTGGATATGCCGCCGCTGGATATCCCGCTGGTGCGCGACCTGCTGCGCTGGATTGGGGCGGGGGCGGAACAGGGGAAATAATTAGTTTTTACAAAATGTCATTTTCCTCTTGCCAAGCCGGTGCTGTCCCCTTAGAGGCGCGGCTCCAAGGCACCCGTAGCTCAGCTGGATAGAGCATCAGACTACGAATCTGAGGGCCGGGCGTTCGAATCGCTCCGGGTGCACCACTTCCCTTTCGGGGGAAATGGTCGGTCTTTTACAAGTCCGTTTGGGAAAATGTGTCAGTGTGCACCCGTAGCTCAGCTGGATAGAGCATCAGACTACGAATCTGAGGGCCGGGCGTTCGAATCGCTCCGGGTGCACCAACACATAATGGCCTGCTGAAATAGGCCCGATTGCCCCTTGGGGCTTTTCCATCAAAATCCGCGAATTGTTCTTGCTTTGGCCGTGATATGGGCCGAAAGCGTGCACCCTATCAGGGCATAAGCCCGCGTAAATGTTGCTGGCCCGAAACCGCGCTGACGATGCCGCGAGAGGACTCTTCCTTGACGCCCCGACAGCCGGTGTGGAGCAGGATGCCGGAGTAGCGCAGAATGAACGAGAATTTCGACCTGCATGACCACGATCATGCCGATGACGGCAAGCTGCCGGTCCCCAACGAGGTTCAGGAGGCGATTCGCACGCTGCTGCGCTGGTCGGGCGATGATCCCTCGCGCGAAGGGCTGGTCGACACGCCCGCGCGCGTGGCGCGTGCATGGAAGGAATATTGCCAGGGCTACAATGAAGACCCGGCGGTCCATCTGTCGCGCCAGTTCGAGGAAGTGGGCGGCTATAACGAGATCGTCCTGCTGAAGGACATTCCGTTTCAGAGCCATTGCGAACATCATATGGCCCCGATCACCGGCAAGGCCAGCATCGCCTATCTGCCGCGTGAGCGGGTTGTGGGGATTTCCAAGCTGGCCCGCGTTCTGCACGGCTTTGCCCGCCGCCTGCAGATTCAGGAGCGCCTGACCGCGCAGGTCGCCCAGTGCATCTGGGACAATCTGGACCCCTTCGGCGTGGCCGTGGTGATCGAGGCCCAGCATGGCTGCATGACCGGGCGCGGGGTGAAAACGCCGGGCGTGGGCATGGTGACCAGCCGGATGATGGGCGCGTTCCTCTCCGATCCGCGCAGCCGCAAGGAAGTGCTGAGCCTGATGGGCTATTGATCCGGCGCGGCGCGGGTGAGAGGGTGGGGCATGATCGCTCCCGCTCTTGCCCGCCGCGCCCTTTGGGCTGCCTGTCTCCTCGCGCCTCTGGCCCCGGCGGCGGCCAAACCACTGCCTTTGCCGCCCGCGATTTATACCGATCCCGTCCATGATGCGGCCCACCCTGCGCGGATGGAGGTGCTGCACATCCCCTCGGGCGGGGTGGAGATCAATGGCGTGGCCTATCTGGCCTCGGGCGCCGCACCCCGGCCCACGGTGGTGATCTGCCACGGTTTTCCCGGCAATGAGAAGAATCTCGATCTGGCGCAGGCGCTGCGCCGCGCCGGGTGGCATGCCATCACCTTCAACTATCGCGGATCATGGGGCAGCCCCGGCACCTTCCGCTTTGCCCAGAACCCGCAGGATCTGCAGGCCGTGCTGGCCTATCTGCGCGATCCGGCCAATGCAAAGCGGCTGGGCATCGACACTGCGCATATGGCCGTGGTGGGCCACAGCATGGGCGCGTGGGTGACCGCGATGGCCGGAGCGCAGGACCGCGATCTGGTGGCGCTGGGCATGATTTCGGCGGGCAATTTCGGCATGATCGGCGCGATGCCGCCCGAGCCGCGTGTGAAGATGATGGCCGAAAACATGGAATCTTTGGCCAGCACGCCGCAGGCCCTGTCCGATGAACTGGGCGCGCATGTGGCCGATTACGATTTTACCGCCAAGGCTGGGGCGCTGGCCGACAGACCCTTGCTGGTGCTGACTTCGGATGATGGTCTGGCCGGGCATGTCGCGCCGCTGGTCGCCGCAATCCGCAAGGCGGGGGGCGGGAAGCTGCAGACCGGGCATGGCGCCACCGATCACAGTTGGTCCGACCGCCGGATTGATCTGGAGGCGCGAGTCATCCGTTTTCTGACGCCCTATCTGCAGGGGCATCGCTGAGCCGGGGGCGATTCGCGCGGGGAATCGATTCGGAATTGAACCGATTTTCCTTCGACGAAAATCATCGCGGGCCGCATCCCAGGGCTATGATGATACGCAACGCCCCGTTCGCTTTTGCCGCCGCCGCGCGCCGGTTCCGCCTCACGGTCTGCCTGCTGGTCGCCCTGTTCTTTCAGGCCGCCCCGGCACAGGCACTGGTGGATCAGACATGGATCTCCGCCGAAGGAATGGACAGCGGGGGCTGTCTGGCGCTCGTGCCCTGCGCCACGCTGGCCTATGCCATCCGCCAGACCTCGCCGGGCGGCACGATCTTTGTGATGGACAGCGGGTTCTATGGCGCGGCCACGATTGATCGCAGCCTGACCATCCGATCCGAATATGGCCAGATGTCGATGGTCGCCTCGATCACGGTCAATGCGGCCAGCACGGACAAGGTGATGCTCGACAATGTGGCGCTTGAATGCGCGGCCCCGGCGCGGGGCATCGCCTATGGCTATGGCGTGCAGGTGCTGAAAGGGGCCGACGTCCTGTTGAACCGCGTCTCGATCAAGGATTGTCTGGCCACCGGCACTGTCGGGGCGGGGGTCTATATTTATTCGACCACGAATTCCCGGGTGACGATCCACGATTCGGTGATCTTCAACAATCGGGTGGGCGTGTTGGTGTCCAGCACCGACGGGATGGCCCATGCCAAGATCTATCGCACGCTGTTTTTGTCCAACAGCGAATCGGGCGTGCGCGTGATCGGCACCGGCAATGATGCGATCATGGCCGACAACAATCTGCTGGGCAGCGTCAAGTCGATGGACCTGCAATCGGGCGGAGCATCGCGGTCATTCGGCAACAATTCGATGACCAGCGGCGATACGCCGATCCCGATGTCGCAATATTGAGGCAGCATTTGGGGCCGGTTCGATCCCATTTTGAACCAGCCCCGATTCCACTCTTGCGCAATGCCGCCATCATGCCAGAGGTCGGTCATAGGATTTAAGAGTCCTTTAACTATTTCGAGCATTCAGGATCATGGCGGTCATTGCGGTTTACAGTTCCAAGGGCGGCGTGGGAAAGACGACTCTGGCGGTCGATCTGGCCTGGCGCTCGGCTGCCTTGGGCGGGCATCGCACGCTTTTGTGGGATCTGGACGTACAGGGCGGGGCCGGGTTTTTGCTGGGCATGGAGGAAGCGCCCAGGATGCGCGCGGCCAGCCTGTTTCAGCGGGAGGGGCGGCCAGAGCAATTGATCGAGCCGACGCCT
The DNA here is from genome assembly GCF_012275515.1 of Novosphingobium sp. SG707. Taxonomy (GTDB): domain Bacteria; phylum Pseudomonadota; class Alphaproteobacteria; order Sphingomonadales; family Sphingomonadaceae; genus Novosphingobium. The sequence goes on along the minus strand of NZ_JAAZQL010000004.1, from coordinate 368,725 downwards.
TATACGGGTCTTTCCCTGCTGCGCGCCGATGACAGTTTGCGCAGCCTGCCGGTGCATTTGGCGAGGTTGGGGCAGAAAAAGCGGTTGGCGCAATTGACCTGGCCGCTGCGGCGCGAATTTTCGCGGATCATCCTCGATTGCCCGCCGATGCAGAATGAGGTGAGCGAGCAGATTATTGCCGCCGCCGATGTGCTGATCGTGCCGTTGCCTGCCTCGCCGCTGGCGGCGCGGGCGCTTGATCTGCTGCGGCGCGATCTGTTGCGCGAGAATGGGCGGCATCCGCCGCTCTTGCCGGTGCTGTCCATGTATGATGCGCGGCGTAAAGGGCACCGGGCTGCGCGTGAAGGCAAAATGGCGCCTTTCCCGGTGATCCCCATGGCCAGCATGATCGAGCAGACCGCCTTTCGCCGCGCGCCCATCGGCACATTTGCGCCCAATTGCGAACCGGCCCGCGCGCTCGACCGGCTGTGGCGCGCGATTGAGGTGAAGCTGATGGATGAGGAAGCGGCCTGATGGGCAACGAAAAACCCCGGCACCATCACGGCGCCGGGGTCTTTTGTTGCGACCGAGAGGTCAGCGGAAAATCAGAGGTTTTCCAGCACGTATTCGGCGCTGGACACCTTGAATTCGCCCGGACCTTCGACGAAAACCTTTTCCACCACGCCGTCATTGACGACGAGGGCGAAACGCTGGCCGCGCTGGCCAAGGCCCGCGCCCGAGGCGTCAAGCGTCAGGCCCAGCGCCGCAGCGAATTCGCCATTGCCATCGGCCAGCATGGTGACATCGGCGCTGCCCTTTTGCGCGCCCCACACACCCATCACGAACGGATCGTTGACAGCGGTGCAGACGATCTCGTCCACGCCGGCGGCCTTGAGATCAGCGGCCTTTTCCACAAACCCGGGCAGGTGCTTGGCCGAGCAGGTGGGCGTGAACGCGCCGGGCACCGAGAAGACGACGGCCTTCTTGCCCTTGAAATATTCGGCGGTCTGAACGGGTTCGCGCTCGGAATCGGTGGACTTGACGAGCTTGACGTCGGGCAGGCTGTCGCCGGGGGCGATGGTCATGGCTTTCTCCTTATGCGGGGCGGGCGTTGCGATTGTCCGCCTCCTGTCGCGCACAGATATAAGCCGCCCTTTCGCAGTCGCAACCACGCATGGGCCTGCGGGCAAGAATTTATCCCTGGCGCGGTTGGCCCGGAGATTTCCGCAGGGGATCCATAAGGGATATAAAGGTTCCTTTATATCCCTTGCGCGGGGGCGGGGGCTGGGCTAAAGGGCGACCATGATTGGCGCCCCTTTGGCGCCCACTCTCTAAGGAGCCCTTTCGTGACCACGCTGGAAGCCCAGAAGGACTATGTGATCGCCGACATCGGTCTTGCCGATTTTGGCCGCGCGGAAATCGCCATTGCCGAAACCGAAATGCCCGGCCTGATGGCTCTGCGCGCCGAATATGGCGCCTCGCAGCCGCTCAAGGGCGCGCGCATCACCGGCTCGCTCCACATGACGATCCAGACCGCCGTGCTGATCGAAACGCTGGTTGCGCTGGGTGCCGATGTGCGCTGGGCCACCTGCAACATCTTCTCGACGCAGGACCACGCCGCGGCCGCCATCGCCGCGCAGAACATCCCCGTCTTCGCGGTAAAGGGCGAGAGCCTGGCCGAATATTGGGACTATGTGGGCCGCATTTTCGACTGGGGCGATGAACCCTGCAACATGATCCTCGACGATGGCGGCGACGCCACGATGTTCGCCCTGTGGGGCGCGCGCGTCGAGGCGGGCGAAGACCTGTTCGAACCCAGCAATGCCGAAGAAATCGAGTTCGTGCGCGCCCTCAAGAACTTCCTGAAGGCAAAGCCGGGCTATCTGACCGCCACCGTCAAGGCGATCCGCGGCGTTTCGGAAGAAACCACCACCGGTGTCCACCGCCTCTATGCCCTTGCCAAGCAGGGCAAGCTGCCGTTCCCCGCGATCAACGTGAACGACAGCGTTACCAAGTCGAAGTTCGACAATCTCTATGGCTGCAAGGAATCGCTGGTTGACGCGATCCGCCGCGCCACCGACGTGATGCTGGCCGGCAAGGTCGCCTGCGTTGCCGGTTTCGGCGACGTGGGCAAGGGCTCGGCCGCCTCGCTGCGCAATGGCGGCGCCCGCGTGATGGTGACCGAAATCGATCCCATCTGCGCGCTGCAGGCCGCGATGGAAGGCTATGAAGTCGTCACGATGGAAGAAGCCGTGACCCGCGCCGACATCTTCGTGACCGCCACCGGCAACGAAGACGTCATCACCGCCGAGCACATGGCCGCGATGAAGCCCATGTCGATCGTGTGCAACATCGGCCACTTCGACAGCGAAATCCAGATTTCGGGCCTGTCGAACTATGCCTGGACCGAAGTGAAGCCGGGCACCGACCTCGTGACCTTCCCCGATGGCAAGCAGATCATCATCCTGGCCAAGGGCCGTCTGGTCAACCTTGGCTGCGCCACCGGCCACCCGTCCTTCGTGATGTCGGCCTCGTTCACCAACCAGACGCTGGCCCAGATCGAGCTGTTCACCAAGGCGGGTGACTACAAGAACGACGTCTATGTCCTGCCCAAGCACCTCGACGAAAAGGTCGCCGCGCTCCACCTCGAAAAGCTCGGCGTGAAGCTGACCCAGCTCAGCCAGAAGCAGGCCGACTATATCGGCGTGCCGCAGGCCGGCCCGTTCAAGGCGGATCACTACCGCTATTGATCCTTTTCGGGTTGATGCAAAAAGCGCCTCGTGGGGGAGAGATCCTTTGCGGGGCGTTTTTGTTTTTTTGGGGTTTTATGCCTCCGGCGGGCAAAGGGCGGGGGCCCTTTGCAATCCCGATACTGTCGGGGTTTGCGCTATGGGTTTGGCGTTGGGGGGGGCAGGCGCGGCGTTGTATATATAAAGCCTGCGGCGCTTTTAGCGCTTCTCCGCCGCGCCGCAGGCTTTCATAACCCATTGCACTACGTCGCAAACCTCCCATCACTCCATTAACGGGATTGCAAAGGGACGAGTCCCTTTGCCCGCCGGAGGCCCCCTTAAACCTTATCCCCTCCACAACCCCCATTGCCAACCGTCCCCCGCCCGCCTAGCTGATAGGCGATGCAATGGACCCCTCTTGCCATGGTTGTCATGGGCTTGCTGCTGGCTGCTTGGGCGGTGGCGGCGGGCTGGGCTGTGCTGTCTTCGCTGGCGCGCGGGCGGGCGGCGGCGGGCGCGGTGCGCCAGGCGCGGCGGCTGGCCCGGATGGTGGAGGAGAGCCCGGCGCAATTGCTGATCGTGCGCAGCGACGGGCGGATCGAGGGTTCGCCCCGGCTGGCCTCGTGGTTGGGCTTTTCGGCCATGCCGCAGTTTTTGAGCGAGCTGGATGATGGCAAGCCCGATCGCGGATTGAGCGCCGAGCAACTGGCCCAATTGACCGAGGCTGTGCTTTCGGCCCAGCGCACCAGCCGTTCGTTCGATCTTGCCATTTCGCCGCGCGGTTCGCGCCGTTCGCTGTCCTTGCGCGGCGGTCTGGCCGATCCGCAGGTGGCGCCTGCCGGATCGGCGCAGGTGTGGGTGTTTGACGCTAGCGAGGCCGAGACGCAGATCGCCCGGATGCGCGCCGAAACCGCCCGGTCGAAAAGTGATTTTCTCGCGCTGGTCGGCCTGATCGAGGCGGCGCCGATCCCGATGTGGTTCCGCTCGCCGCAGGGTGAGCTGCGGCTGGTCAACTCGGCTTATGTCCGCGCGGTGGGCGCGGACAATGCCGAGGCGGTGGTCAATGGCGGACTGGAGCTGGTCGAGCGGGTCGATGGTCAGACCCCCGCACAGGTGGCCGCCCGCGCGATGCTGGAAAAGCGCCCCGCCGAGCGCGTTGTCGCCGCCACTATCAGCGGTCAGCGCCGCGCGCTGCGCGTGTCCGATCTGCCGCTGGGCGACGAGGGCGTGGCAGGCTATGCCATCGACATTGAAGAGATGGAGGAAATCTCCCGCGCTTTCCGTGCCTTCCGCGAGGCGCAGCGCTCGATGCTCGACCTGTTTTCCTCGGGCGTGGCGCAATTTGATGCCCGCCATCGCCTGACCTTTGCCAATCAGCCGTTTCAGCGCCTGTTCGCGCTCGGCCCCGCCGATATACATGATGCGCCGTTTGAGCGGCTGCTCGATGCCGCGCGCGAGGCGGGCCGGGTGCCGGAAATGCGCGACTATCGCGCATGGCGCAAGGAGCGCGCCGAATGGTTCGCCGCTTCCGGCGCGCAGGAGGAGGCATGGCCGCTTTCGGATGGCACGCATCTGCGCGTTGTGGCCCAGCCGATGCCCGATGGCGGCCTGCTGATGGTGGTCGAGGATCGCACCGAAACGCTGCGGATTTCGGCCATGCGCGATACGCTGCTGCGCACCCGCACGGCCACGTTCGACAGCCTGTTCGAGGCGGTCGCGGTCTTTGCCCCCGATGGGCGCCTGCAATTGTGGAACCGCCTGTTCGCCAGCGCATGGGGGCTGGAGGCCGAGGTGCTGGACGCCCATCCGCATGTCGATGATGTGATGAAGCGGATCGCCGCGCAACTGGCCCGCCCGGATCAGGCGCAGGCGGTGGGCGACGGCGTGCGGGCGGCTACGCTGGAGCGGCGCCAGACCGGCGGACGTGTGGCGCTGGCCGATGGGCGGGTGCTGGAATATGCGGGCGTCCCGCTGCCCGATGGCAATGGTTTGCTGACCGTGCTGGACATCACCGATTCGCAAAAGGCCGAGGAAGCGCTGCGCGAACGCAATGCCGCGCTGGTCGAGGCGGATCAGCTCAAGACCCGCTTCCTTGCCAATATGTCCTATGAATTCCGCACGCCTTTGACTTCCATCGGCGGTTTTGCCGAATTGCTCGAGGCGGGGCTGGGCGGCGAATTGTCGGAATCGGGGCGCGAATATGTCGGGGCGATCCTGACCTCGGTGGCGCGCCTGACCGATCAGATCGAGAATGTCCTCGACCTCTCGCAATCGGAGGCCGGGATGCTGCCGCTGGCGCTGGAGCCGGTCGATCTCTTCGCCCTGATGCGCGATCTGGTGCAGGAGCGCGAGGCGGTGGTCACGGAAAAACACCTCGAACTCGACCTGCGCGGCAGCAGCCTGAACGCAGGCAAGATCGAGGCCGATCCGCGCCGTCTGGGCCGCGCGCTGGCGCATCTGCTCGACAATGCGCTGGACGCCACGCCGCGCGGCGGGCGCATTCTGCTCGAGGTGGGGCGGCATCGTTCGCGCCAAAAGGATGGCAAAAACGGCGATGGAAAGCAGCGCGCCCGCGTGGTGATTTCGGACAATGGGCCGGGCATGGACCGCGCCGCGTTGGCCCGCGCCTTTGACGGTCTGCCGATCCAGCCGACCAGCCCTGATGCCAAGGGCGCGGCGCGGCGGCAGGGATTGGGCCTGCCTCTGGCCCGGCAATTGATCGAGGCGCATGGCGGCAGCCTCGAACTGCTGTCCGAACCGGGGCAGGGCACGGCGGCGATTGTGGAGCTGGACTGATGGAAATAATGCTGCCCGATCTGGCCGCGATGGAGCGGTGGGGCATGGCTCTTGCCGCCGCCTTGCGCCCCGGCGATGTGGTTGCCCTGAACGGCGGGCTGGGGGCGGGCAAGACCACGTTGGCCCGCGCGATCATCGCCGGATTGGGTCATGAGGGCGAGGTGCCGTCGCCCAGCTTTGCGATCATCGAGCCCTATGAGGACTTGCGCTTTCCGCTGGTCCATGCCGATTTCTACCGCCTTGCGGATCCTTCGGAGGCCGAGGAGCTGGGGCTGGACGAATATCGCGAGGGCGGGGTGCTGATTGCCGAATGGCCGCAGATGGCGGGTGGCTTTGCCCATGAGCCGGGTTGCCTGTCGATTACGCTCGAAACTGCGGATGAAGGGCGCAGGGCCATTGTCGAACCGGGGGCCGATTGGCTAGGGCGCGTGCCATGCTGAACAACTTGCCCGATGGTCTGACCGAATTTGCCGCCCATGCCGGTTGGGGCGATGCCGCTGTGGAGCCTTTGCCCGGTGATGCCTCGTTCCGCCGCTATTTCCGCCTGCGCCGCGCGTCTGGCGAAGTGGCGATGCTGATGCACGCCCCGCCGCCGCAGGAGGACCCCGCGCCCTTCCTCGCCGTGGCCGAATGGCTGGGCGATCATGGCCTGCGCGCGCCCGCCATTCTAGCGCAGCAGGCGGAGCAGGGCTGGGTGCTGCTCGAAGATTTTGGTAACGACCGGGTGCGTGACTGGCTGGATGAACGCCCGCAGGACGAGCGTGCGGTCTATGAAGGCGCGCTGGCCCCGCTGGTGGCTTTGACGCGCCTGCCGGGCGGGCCTTGGGCGCCCTATGACTGGGCGGTTTACCGGCGCGAAGTGCGGCTGCTGACCGAATGGTATACGCCCGCGATGGGGCTTAGCGTCGATGAGGCGGCCTATGATGCGGCATGGGAGGAAGCTCTCGCCCCGATGATCGCGCGCCAGAATGCATATAATGCCACGGGCGGCGTCACGGTCCTGCGCGATTATCATGCCGAAAACATTATGTTGCTGCCCGGTGGATTGGCGGATCAGGGCCTGCTCGATTTTCAGGACGCGCTGGTCGGCCATCCGGCCTATGATCTGGTCAGCCTGCTTCAGGATGCGCGTCGCGATGTCTCGCCCGAGATTGAGGCCGCGATGATCGAGCATTACCTTGCCGCCACCGGCTTTGACCGCGAGGCTTTCCTTGCCGATTACGCCCTGCTGGGCGCGCAGCGCAACGCCAAGATCGTGGGCATCTTCGTGCGCCTGTGCCGTCGCGACGGCAAACCGCGCTATCTCGACATGATCCCGCGCGTATGGGCGGCGATGGAGCGCGATCTGGCTCATCCGGCCTTGGCCCCGGTGGCGCGCTGGTTTGCAGACAATATCCCGGCCGAAATCCGCGCGGCCCAAGGCGGAAGGATCGCAGCATGAAGCCCTTGGTTTCCGATACCGCGATGGTGCTTTCGGCCGGGCTGGGCAAACGGATGCGCCCGCTGACCGCCACGCGGCCCAAGCCGATGGTGCCGGTGGCGGGCAAACCGCTGATCGACCATGCGCTCGATAAGCTGGTCGAGGCGGGCGTGGCCAAGGCCGTGGTCAATGTGCATTACATGGCCGATTATCTTTTGGCCCATATGGGCAAGCGGCAAAAGCCCATCGTCACCATTTCGGATGAACGCACGATGCTGCTGGAAACCGGCGGCGGGATGGTCAAGGCGCAGGCGACGGGCCTGCTGCCTGATCCCTTCTTTGCGCTTAATTCGGACAATGTCTGGCTCGATGGGCCGGTCGATGTGTTTCATGATCTGTCCTCGGCATGGGACCCGGATCGCATGGACGCGCTGCTGCTGATGGCGCGCCATTCGGACGCCAGCAATTATCGCGGCATGGGCGATTTCTCGCTTGATCCGCTGGGTCGCGTGTCGCGCCGCGCCTCGCGCAAGGTGGCGCCTTTCATCTTCACCGGCATTCAGATCGTCTCGCACCGCCTGCTGCGCGATGCGCCGCAAGGGCCGTTTTCCACCAACATTCTGTGGGATCGCGCGATGGAGGAGGGGCGCCTCTATGGGCTGGTCCATACCGGCAAGTGGTTCGAGGTGGGCACGCCGCAATCCATCGCCCCCACCGAGGAAGCGCTGAACCGTGTCTGATCGGGTCACGGCCCGGCTTCCCAAGGTTTATTCGATTCCAGCGCATCGCGGTTTTGCCGATGCTTTGGTGGCGGGGCTGATCCCGCGCTATGCCGATCCTGATCTGGGGCTGGCGCGGTTGACGCTTTTGCTGCCCAATCAGCGGGCGGCGCGCAATCTGACCGAGGCCTTTGTGCGTTCGGGCACGGATGGGTTTCGCGGCGGGGCCGGTGGCCTGTTGTTGCCGCGCATGGTCATCGTGGGCGATCTCGATCTGGACGAGGCGCTGGGGCCTTTGCTTGATCCTATCGGGGCGGCCGATATTCCCCCCGCCGCCGACCCCACTCGCCGCTGGCTGCGTCTGGCGCAGATTCTGGCGCAGGTCGAAGGAGCGGAAGGGGCGCAGGGCGGGGCGGTGCGCCTGCGCCGCGCGGCCGAGATCGCGCAAAGCATCGACCGTCTGGCCGTGGAGGGCATCGCGCCGGAAGATCTGCTGAAAGAGGACGTGCTGGCCATCATCGGCGAGCAGGCCGAGCATTGGCGTCAGTCGACCCGCGCCTTTCTGACGGTGCAGGCCCATTGGCGCGCCGAACTGGACGCGCGCGGCGAGGTGGACCCGCCCGTGCGGCGCAACCGCCTGTTCGACCGTGCGGCGCAGGTGTGGCGCGACAATCCGCCGCCCCATGCCGTGGTGGCCGCAGGCATCACCAGTGCCTCGCCGTCGCTGGCGCGGTTTTTGCGCGTGGTGGCGGGGCTGCCGGGCGGAGCGGTGGTGCTGCCCGATCTCGATTTGTCGATGGACGATGAGGTTTGGGAAGAGCTGGGCCATGCGGGCGTTGCGCCCGAATTGGGTGATGCTCCGTTCGGCCGCGCGGATGCGCTGACCCATCCGCAATATCATTTGAAACTGCTGCTCAACCGTATGGGCGTGGCGCGGGGCGAACTGGACCTGTGGCATCGCGCCGGGCCGTCGGCGGCCCCGTCCGAACGCAGCAAGGCGATCTCGAACCTGTTCCTGCCCGCCAAGGCTTCGGCGCGCTGGGTCGATCTGGCTGAGCGGCAAAGGCGTCTGGCCGCCGTTCGTCTGATGGAAAGCGAGCATCCGGGCGAGGAAGCCCAAGCCATCGCCATCCTGATGCGCGAGGCGCTGGAAACGCCGGAAAAGCGCGTCGCCCTTGTCACGCCCGATCGCGGATTGGCGAGCCGGGTGGTCGCCCATCTGCAACGCTGGGGCATCAAGGCGGATGATACGGCGGGCCGCGCCTTGCCCCAGACGGCGGCGGGGCGGCTCCTGCTCCTGCTGGCCGAGGTGGCGGGCGAGGGCGCGCCGCCGGTGCCGCTGATCGCGCTGCTCGGCCATCCGATGGTGGGCGGGACAGAAGGGCGCGCGCTGTGGCTCGACCATGTGCGCATGCTTGATCTGGCGCTGCGCGGGCCAAGGCCGGATGCGGGGCTGGCGCCTTTGCGCGCGATTATCGAGCGGATGGAGGCCAAACGCGGGCCGGGGCCGCTGACGGCATGGTGGGACGAGGTTGAGGGCATTCTTGGCCCCTTGATGAGCCTGCCCGAGGAAGCGCCTCTGGCCGATCTGCTCGACGCGCTGATCGTGGCGGGCGAGGCTTTGTGCGGCGAGGAATTATGGGCCGAGGCACCGGGGCGCTGTCTCTCCACCTTTGTCGATGGGCTCCGTCTGGCCGCCTCGGCCGAGGGCACGGTGCTTCAGGTCCGCGATCTGGCCTCGGTGCTGCGTCATGCGATGGACAAGGTGGCCGTGCGCCCGCCATGGGGCGGCCATCCGCGCGTGGCGATCTACGGCCTGCTGGAGGCGCGCATGACGCGCAGCGATCTGGTCATCTGCGGCGGCCTGACCGAGGGTTCATGGCCGGGCAGCCCTTCGCCCGATCCGCTGCTGCCGCCCGCCGTGCTGCGCCATCTGGGCGTTCCGGGGGCGGAGTTTCGCATCGGCCTGGCCGCGCATGACCTTGCCGGATGCCTTGGCGCGCCGCAGGTGGTGCTGAGCTGGGCGCATCGCGACGAGGGCGGGCCTGTCATCCCCAGCCGCTTTGTCCTGCGCGTTCAGGCTATGCTGGGCGAGAAGCTGGCCAAGGATCATGCCGAGACGCTGGCCGTCACCTATGCCCGCGACATTGACGTGGGCAAGCTGGCTGCGCCCCATCCGCGCCCGCAACCCATGCCCAGCGCCGAGCAGCGCAAGGTCGACATTCCCGTCACCGCGCTCGACCGGCTCCGCGCCGATCCCTATCAATTCTATGCGCAGGCGATTCTGCGTTTGAAAGCGCTCGACCCGCTGGATGCAGAGCCGAGCGCGGCGTGGCGCGGCACGGCGGTGCATGCCATCCTTGACGCATGGCACAAGGATGGCGCGCCGCGCGGGCGTCTGGTCGAAACGGCCAACAATGTGCTCGACGGCATGAGCGCGCATCCGCTGGAACGCAGCCTGTGGCGTCCGCGCCTGCTGGCCGCGCTGGAATGGATCGACGAGGAAGTGGCCGAACTGGCCGCGCAGGGCCGCCGCGTGCTGGCCACAGAAATCCGGGGTGAGATGCGCATCGACGGCATCCGCATCCATGGCCGCGCCGACCGCATCGACCGCATGCCCGACGGCAAGCTGGCCGTGGTCGATTACAAGACCGGCGGCCCGCCCAGCGGCAAGATGGTCGAGGCCGGCTTTGCGCTGCAATTGGGCCTGATCGGCATGATCGCGGCGGATGGCGGGTTCAAGGATGTCGATGGCGTGCCCAATGTCTTTGAATATTGGTCGCTTTCCCGGCGCAAGCCCAATCATGCAAAGGGGCCCGGCTTTGGCTGGCGCGACGAACCCGTGCTGGAAGGGCGCAAGAAATCGGGCATCCCGCGTGAGGAATTCCTGCACCGGACCGAGGAATATCTGACCGACGCCATCGGCCAATGGCTGCTGGGTCAGGCGCCTTTCACCGCGCGGCTGCGGCCCGATATTCCCAGCTATAATGACTATGACCAATTGATGCGGCTGGATGAATGGATCGGCTGGATCGGATCGGATGAAGCGCCGGAGGAAGAGGCATGAGCGAGCCTCAGACATTGCACCCGCTGCATGGCAATCAGGCGCTGGCGGTGCTGCCCGATGAAACGGTCTGGCTCTCGGCCAGCGCAGGGACGGGCAAGACGCAGGTTTTGTCCTCGCGCGTGCTGCGCCTGCTGCTCACGCCCCATGTGCGGCCCGAACAGATCCTGTGTCTGACCTTTACCAAGGCGGGCGCGACCGAAATGGCCGAGCGCATCAACAGCAAGCTGGCCGGATGGGTGCGGGCCGAACCGACGCGGTTGGCCGCCGAACTGGATGCGATCGGCGCGCCTTACACGCCTGATGTGCAGGCGCGGGCGCGCACGCTCTTTGCCTCGGTGCTCGATTGCCCCGGCGGGGGGCTGCGGATCGACACGATCCATGCGTTCTCGCAATGGCTGCTGGCGGCCTTCCCGGAGGAAGCGGGATTGAGCGCGGGCGCGCGGCCGATGGAGGAGCATGAAAAGACCCTGCTGGCGCGGCAGGTGCTGGCGGACCTGTTGCTGGATGCGGAAAAGCGCGGCGATACGGCGCTGTTGAATGCGCTGGCCTCGCTGTCGCTGCGGATGGGCGGGGATGCGGTTGAGGGCTGGCTGATGCGCTGTGCGGGCGCGCGGGGGCTGTGGTTCGGGCCGGGCGCGTGGCAGGTGCCGGTGGCGCCGCGGGTCAAACAGGCGCTGGGTCTGCCCGCCGATGCCGATATGGCGCAGGTCGTGGCCATGTGCGAGGACGAGGCGTTTGACGTGCGCTCGGTGCGCTGGTTGCTCGATGTGGTCAAGCAATGGACCGACAAGAAGGGCAACATGACCGCCACGGCCGAGAAAAAGGCCAATGCGATCTGCGACTGGCTGGAGGCCGGGGCCGAGCAGCGGCTGGAGCGGCTGGGCGATCTTTATTCGGCGCTGTTTACGAAGGAGGGCGTGCCTTCTTACCTCAAAAACCTCGACAATATCGCGCCTGATTATGGCGAATATTGCTATCGCGTGGGGCTGAAGATTGATGAGGTCAAGGCGCGGCGGGCGCTGATCGCGCTGGCCGGATGGCTGGCCCCGGCGCTCGAACTGGGCCGGGCCTATGCGCTGGCGTGGGAAGAGGCCAAGGCGCGCGAGGGGCTGATCGACTTCGACGATCAGATTGCCCATGCCGCCGACCTTTTGAGCCGCGCCGACATGGCCGACTGGATCCGCTACAAGCTGGACCGCCGGTTCGATCATATTCTGGTCGACGAGGCGCAGGACACCAATGCGCAGCAATGGCGGATCATCGAAGCGCTGACCGAGGAATTTTTCGCGGGCGAGGGTGCCCATGCCGAGGCGGCGCGCACGCTGTTCGTGGTGGGCGATTTCAAGCAGGCGATCTTTGGTTTCCAAGGCACCAGCCCGGAGAATTTCGCCGCCGCGCGCGAAAGGGTGAAGGACCGCATGGGCGGCGCGGCCGACAATGCCGAGGCGATCCGGGGCGGGCCAAAGGCGCATCGCCTGATGGAACTGGGGCTGGAGCGGTCGTTCCGCACCGCCGCACCTGTGCTCGATTTCGTCGACCGCGCGATCACCCATCTGGGGGCCGAGGCTTTTGGTCTGGATACCGCGCCCGAGCAGCATCAGGGCGAGGCGCGGCCGGGATTGGTGACGCTGTGGCGCCCGGTGGGCGGGGCCAATGGCGGCGCAGATGAGGATGACGAGAGCGAGGACAGTTGGCTCTCGCGGCCCGAGCGCGAAATGGCCGACCGCATCGCGCGGCAGGTCAAGCATTGGCTGTTTTCGCCCGATGGCTTCCCCCTCATCAAGGGGCGCAAGGTGGCGCGCCGGGCCGGCGCGGGCGATATCATGGTGCTGGTGCGCAAGCGACGCGAACTGGCCGGGCTGATTGTCGCGCGGCTCCATGCGGCGGGCGTGCCGGTGGCGGGGGTGGACCGGCTGCGGCTGGGCGCGCCGCTGGCGGTCAAGGATCTGGTGGCGGCTTTGCGCTTTGCGGCCCAGCCTTTGGATGACCTCAATCTGGCCGCGCTGCTCGTCTCGCCTCTGTTCGGCTGGTCGCAGGATCAATTGCTCGAACATGGCTATCGCGAGGGGCGCCTGTGGCCGCATCTGCGGCGCAGCGATGCCGCGCTGGCCCGCGAGGCGGTGGCGCAATTGAACGAGTTGCTGGCGCGGGCCGATTTCGAGCCGGTGCCGGTGCTGATCCACTGGTTGCTGGTGGGGCCGTGGCGCGCGCGTGAAAGACTTGTGGCGCGGCTGGGGCGCGAGGCGAACGATCCGCTCGATGAGCTTATCAACGCCGCCCATGCCTATTCGGCCACGGCCACGCCCAGCCTTGTCGGGTTCCTCGCATGGTTTGACGCGGGCGATGGCGAATTGAAGCGCGAGGCGGGCAAGTCCGATGGTCTTGTGCGGGTGATGACCGTGCATGGGTCCAAGGGGTTGCAGGCGCCGATCGTCATTCTGGCCGATGCCACCGGCGATCCGGCCAGGAGCAAGGGTTCGCCGCTCTCGGTTGCGGACCCCAGCGCGACAATCACCGGCGACAAGCGCGAGATGCCGCTGCCCAATCTGGGCAAGGAGGAGCGGCAGGGGCCGATTGCCGAGGCCGCCGCCCGCGCCGCCAAGGCCGAGGGTGAGGAGCATTGGCGCCTGCTCTATGTCGCCATGACGCGGGCCGAGGAGGCTCTGTTTATCGGCGGCGCTTTGGCCGCCAATGAGAAGGAACCGGCCAAGGGAAGCTGGTATGCCCGCCTTGCCGAAACTTTTGCGCCAGAGGATTGGATCGCCGATCCGCTGTGGGGCGCAGAGGCGCGTTTTGGCGCGTTGGCGCAGGCGCCGCAGTGGCAGGCCGAGACGATGGAACTGGGCATGGAGGCGGGCAAGCCGGGCTGGCTGACCCGCACCGCGCCAGAGGAAGCGCGCCCGCCGCGCCCGCTGGCTCCATCGGCGCTGGGCGAGGATACGGCGGCCGATCCGCCAACCGCGCTGGGGCCTGCGCGTGCGGCGGCGGCGCGGCGCGGCACGCTGATCCATGCCTTGCTCGAACGCCTGCCCGGCGCGGCCGATCCGATGGGCGCGGCGCTGGCATGGCTGGGCCGACAGGCGCGCGATTTGGACGAGGCCGCGCATCGCGACATGGCGCAGGCCGCCATCGACGTGCTGGCCAACCCCGAATGGGCCGACCTGTTCGGGCCGGACGCTCTGGCCGAAGTGCCGATTGCGGCCACCGTGGGCGAACAGGTGGTGGCGGGCACGATCGACCGCTTGCTGATTACGCCGGATCTTATCCGCCTGATCGATTTCAAGACCGCGCGGCGCCCGGCCACCGATGCAGGGCAGGTGTCGGTGGCGATCCTGCGGCAGATGGCTGCCTATGTCGCCGCGCTGGAGGTCGCCTATCCGGGGCGGCGGGTCGAGGCGGCGCTGCTCTACACCACCGGGCCGCATCTGATCGCCTTGTCGTCAGACCTGTTGGCCCCGCACAAGGCCAGCTTGCGGCCCAAGCAGGAAAGCTTGACGCCCTAGGGTGGTTGCGCCCGCCCCATCATCGACTATCTTAGACACAACATTTCAGGAGATTTCAGGCCATGGCCACGATCAAGGTTACCGACGCAAGCTTTTCCACCGACGTGCTGGCTTCTGACAAGCCGGTCGTGGTCGATTTCTGGGCCGACTGGTGCGGGCCTTGCAAGATGATCGGCCCGGCTCTGGAAGAGTTGAGCGAGGAATTGGGCGAGGAAGTGACCATCGCCAAGGTGGACATCATGGAAAACACCGAGACCGCCAGCCAGTTCGGCGTCCAGTCGATCCCGCTTCTGCTGGTGTTCAAGGACGGCAAGCCGGTGGCGCAAAAGCTGGGCGCCGCGCCCAAGAGCCAGCTCAAGGCATGGATTCAGGGCGCGCTCTGATCGCCTGAGCCATCCGGCAAAGCAACAGGGGGCGTCGGCAACGGCGCCCCCTTTGCCGTTTCAGGATCGCGCCAGCCACACGATCAGGCCGATCTGAGCCGCCGCGATCAACCACAAATAGGCCGAAAACGGCTGCTTGCGGGTTTTGTGGCGAAACCATTGCCGAGCGACCAGCGCGCCGGGCGTGCCGCCTATCGCGGCCATCATCAGCAGGCTGGATTCCGGGATGCGGCGGTGCCCCTCGCGGGCATAGCGCTTGTCCTGCCAAAACAGGTGGACCGTGCGCGCATTGACCAGCACCAGCGCGAGGGGGACATAGCCGGAGATCAAATTTCCGCCATCCGCGCCGCCAGCTCGTCCCACAGCGCCGGGGAGGAGGCGCCGATCAGGCCCCGGCGATCCTCGTCCACGCGATAGGGCGTGCCGTCGAAACGCGCTGCCTTGCCGCCCGCCTCGTTCAGGAACAAGACGCCCGCCGCATGGTCCCATGCCAGCGTGCGCTCAAACAGCGACACATCATTCACGCCCGTGGCCAGACGCGGATATTGCTCGGCGGCGCAGCGAGGGATGTCGACCAGATGGTAATGCGGCGCGATATGGTCCATCAGCGCGGCGCGGCGCACAGGGTCGGCAAAGACGACCGAGATCGCCGCAATCGCCGGGTTCTGGCCCGTCGGCCGGGCCGTCAGGCGCTCACCATTGAGATAGGCCCCTTCGCCGATCCGCGCATGGCAGAACCGGCCCGAAAGCACATCATAGATCCAGCCGCCAATCGTCTCGCCCCCCTGCGCCAGCGCGACAAGGATGCCAAAAGGCGCGCGGCCATGGGCGAAATTGTTGGTGCCATCCAGCGGGTCGATGATCCAGCACAGGTCCGAGCCGAGACGCGCCATGATCGAGGGATCGGCAAAGGCCGCCTCCTCGCCCACAATCGCCGCCTCGGGCAGGATGCGGGCCAGACCTTCGGCCAGAATCGCCTCGCTCTCCCTGTCGGCAATCGTCACCAGATCGTCGGAGGCTTTCTCGATGATGTCGGCGGCGGCCAGGTGCTGATAACGCGGACGGATGGCGCGAGCCGCCGCATCGGCCATCACATCATGGACGGCTTCGCTCAAAGTATCGGTCATGCTCGCGCCTTTCAGGTGAGGGGGATGGCGACATATTGGAAGCCGGGGCGGGCGCTGACCGCGTCAAACCAGCGGCGGATGTGGGGCACATCTTCGCGCGCAAAGCCCAGCTTGAACCAGGTGTAAGTATAGGCGCCCATGGGAATATCGGCGATGCCGAAAGCCTCGCCGGTCAGGAAGGGCTGCTTGGCCAGCGCATCGTCCATAATCCGCATCAACTTATTGGTCTCGGCAATGGTGCGCTCGATCTTGGCCGCATCGCGATCCGCCTCGGCCACGCGCACCATCTGCAGGAAGCCGTCGCGCTGCGCATCGGCAAAGGTGAATTGCCAGTCCATCCACTTGTCGGCCAAAGCCCGCGCGCGCAGCCCCTGCGGCCACAGATGCGGCGCATAGGCATCGGCCAGATAGCGCAGGATGGCGTTCGATTCCCACAGCGAGAAATCATCCTCGACCAGCGTAGGCACCAGCCGGTTGGGATTCATGGCCAGATATTCAGGGCTATAGCCAAACGAGCCGCCGATATCATGGCGCACCCATTCCTGCCCGGTCTCGCAGGCGGCCCAGACGACCTTTTTGACATTATGCGAATTGAGGCGCCCCCAGATCGTGAGCATGGGCGTCAGCTCCGGTAATCGGCGTTGATCGAGATATAGCCATGCGTCAGGTCGCAGGTCCAAATCGTCGCGCGCCCTTCGCCAAGGCCGATGTCGACCTCGATGCTGATCTCCTGACCCTTGAGATGCGCGGCCACCGGGGCTTCGTCGTAATCGGGCAAGGGCTGGCCGTCCTTGGCCTGCCACACGCCGCCAAAGCCGATGGAGAGCTTGTCGCGGTCGGCCGGTTCCCCGGCCTTGCCCACGGCCATGACGATGCGGCCCCAATTGGCGTCCTCGCCCGCGATGGCGGTTTTGACCAGCGGGGAATTGGCAATCGCCATGCCGATCTTGCGCGCGCTCTCATCCGAGACGGCGCCGGTGACCGAGACGGCGATGAACTTCTGCGCGCCCTCGCCATCCTTGACCACCAGATGCGCCAATTGGCGGCACACATCGCTCAGCGCGGCGGCAAAGGCATCGGCGCCCTCACAGCCCTCGCAATTGATGATCGTGTTGCCCGCCCGGCCCGTGGCAAAGGCCAGCACCGTGTCGCTGGTGGACGTGTCGCTGTCGACGGTGATGCAGTTGAAGGTCTCGTTCGCAGCCTTGGTCAGCAGTTCCTGAAGAAAGACCGGATTGATCGCCGCATCGGTGAAAATATAGCCCAGCATCGTGGCCATATCCGGGGCGATCATGCCCGAACCCTTGATGATGGCGGAAAACGTCACGGTCTTGCCGCCGATGATGGCGGTGGCCGTGGCGCCCTTGGCAAAAGTGTCGGTGGTGCCGATGGTGTTGGCGGCATCCTCCCATGTGCAGGGCGCGGCGGTCAGGGCATTGTTGACGCCCTCCCTGGCCTTGTCCTTGGGCAGAGGGACGCCGATCACGCCGGTCGAGGAGACGAACACCTGTTCGCGCGCGCAGCCCAGATGGGCCGCGACCTGATCCATGATCTGTTCGACCGCCTCGCGCCCGCGATAGCCGGTGAAGGCATTGGAATTGCCCGCATTGACGATCAACGCCCGCGCGCGGCCCTGCTTGACGTTCAACCGGCCCAGTTCAACCTCGGACGAGCAGCAGATGTTGCGCGTGAAGACGCCCGCAACGGCGGTGTTTTCATCCAGCTCGACATAGGTCAGATCGCAGCGATCCCATTCCTTGTATCGCGCGCGGGCCACGCGCGGCGTGGCGCCCGCAATCGCAGGCAGGGCAGGGAAGGGAATGGCGAGCGGAGAGATGGCGTGTGACATGCCAGCGGGTTAGCGCCTGATGCCCGCCACTTCAACCTTTCCGGCGCACGGGAATCCCAAGGGCCAGCGGGCTGATCGCCAGCAGCGCGGCCAGCGCCAAAACGGCGCCCACCGTCAGCGGCCGGATCAACGCAGCCTGCGCCCCATGGCTATGCGCCAGCGATGCGCCCCAGATCAGCACCGGTCCATGGATCGCATAGGCCGGATAGGACAATCGCCCCAGCCCGTCGGCGATTTTCAGCGCGCCGCCGCCCAGCACCACATGCGCCGCGCACCACAGCGCCGGAGGAAAGACTACAAACACCGCCAGCAGATCGCCCGCAACCACGCCCAGCGGCCACCAGGGCAGGCTGAACAAGGCCAGCGGCAGCAGTAGGGCGCCCGCCCATGCCGCGATCCGTGCGACCGGCGCCCGGCCTGCGGCAAATTGCCGCCCCAGCCAGACACCCAGCCCATAGCCGAAACCGACCCGCGCAAAGCCGCCCCACCAGTTGCGCCCCGTATCGCCCAGCCCCACCGATCCCCACACATAGGCGCACCACGCCAGCATCCCCGCGCAGGCCAGCACGAAAACCAGCAGCAGCCGATTGTTCAACCGCGCCAGCACCAGCGCATGCACCGCATTGGCCAGCAATTCATAGGCCAGCGACCATTGCGGACCATTGATCTGAAAGATCCCGCCCGGTCCCCGTACAAGCGGCACCAGCATCAGTCCCGAGAGTGTCAGCAGCCACAATTGCCCGGTGGCCCCGACCCAGAGCCGCCACCCGGCTCCGATCAGCACGCCCACTGCCAGCACCGGCCACAGCCGGGCCACGCGCCGGATCATGAAGTCGGCGGCATTCAATCCGCTCCGCAATTTGGGCTCAAAGGCCAGCGTCAGCACGAAGCCTGAAAGCATGAAAAAGAAATCCACCGCCAGGTAGGCGCGGGAAAACAGACCCGGCCCGCCGTAAAGCGGGGCTTCATGATGCAGCACCACCCCCAGCGCCGCCACTCCGCGAAGGGCATCGAGCAGGGGCAGGCGGCCGGATGGCGCGGCGGAACGGGCGATTTGGGACATGGCGCGCGGACTTGGCCCAGAATGGGCGGTCAGACAAGCTCGGCCTTGTACGTGGTGGGCGCAGGATCTAGTCTTGATCGCGCTTAGGGAGATAGGGTTATGCTGGCTTTGGGTTTGATTCTCTTGCAACAAGCCGTGGCCACGCCGCCGGTGGTGACGGCTCCGCCCGCGCCGCTCTTGCCCCCGCCGCAGAGCGCCGTTGAAACCCTGCCGCGCGGGCCAAGGCCCCGGAACGGTCCGGCGGGATGGATCCAGCCGGGCGATTATCCGGCCCTTGCGGTCAAGAACGGCGAATCGGGCACGGCGGGTTTCACGCTGACCATCGATGCCAAGGGCAAGGTGACCAGTTGCGTGATCATGGCGACCAGCGGGTCGGCGGCGCTGGACCGGGCGACCTGCGATCTGTTAAGCGCGCGCGCCGCCTTCGATCCGGCGCTGGACGGCGCGGGCAAGCCGGTGGCGAGCCGCTACAGCAACCGGACGCGCTGGATTCTGCCTCCGCCCGCGACCCTGCCCCAGCCGGGAGAGCTGATCTTTCACTATGTGGTCGAAACCGACGGGCGCCAGACCGAATGCCGCGTCGAAAAGGCGACGGGCGCGATGGAGGCCCGGTTCAAGCAGATCGGAGAGGGCTGTCCGGCGGTCCGCTTTCGCGAACCCTTCAAGGATGCGCAGGGCAATCCGGTGCGCCGCCATGTGACCTTGCGGCAATCGCTGGTGGTCGAACCATAAAGCATACGCCCTAGACGCCGACGATAGTCCTGCCTATATCCTGCGCCATGCTTCGGCTGCTGCTATCTTTTCTGGCCTTGGTGTCCGGTCTTGCCGCGATGGCTCCGGAAACGGATGCGCGCGCTTTTGCCGCGCGTCCGGCCATTGCGGCCACGATGCAGGGCGCAGGCGCGGCGCGGGTTTCGGCCCATGTCGTGGCCCATGCGCGCGAGGTTACGCGGCCTGCGCAGCCCCGGCTGATCGAGGCGGCGCGCGCGCCTTTGCGCATGGCCTATTCTGCGCCTGCGGTGCGGATGCGGGTGGATCGCGCCCGCGAATAAGGCGCCTCTGCGCTTTTCCTCATGTCCTTTTCCATGGGCGCGCGCCGCATGTGCCGGTGCCCCCATGCCCTTATCTGTCTTCAGGAATTTTCCCATGTTTTCCAAGCTTGCCAAGTCGATCTTCGGCTCGTCGAACGATCGTTACGTCAAATCGCTCGACAAGATGGTGCGCCAGATCGGTGCTTATGAGACCCAACTGGCCGAAATGAGCGATGAGGAATTGCGCGGCATGACCGCCAAGTTCCGCGAGGAAATCGCGAACGGGCGCACGCTGGACGACATCCTGCCCGAAGCCTTTGCGGTGGTGCGCGAAGCCTCGAAGCGCTGCATGGGCATGCGCCATTTCGATGTGCAGATGATCGGCGGCATCGTGCTGCACCGGGGCGAAATTGCCGAAATGCGCACGGGTGAGGGCAAGACGCTGGTGGCCACGCTGGCGGTTTATCTGAACGCGCTGGAAGGCAAGGGCGTGCATGTCGTTACGGTCAATGACTATCTGGCCCGGCGCGACGCTGAGACCATGGGCGTGCTGTATAATTTCCTCGGCCTGACGGTGGGCGTGATCGTGCCCAACCTCAACGAATATGAGCGGCGCGAGGCCTATAATTGCGACATCACCTATGCCACCAACAATGAGCTGGGTTTTGACTATCTGCGCGACAATATGAAGCATGATCGCGATCAGATGGTCCACCGCCCGTTCAATTACGCGATCGTTGACGAAGTCGACTCGATCCTGATCGACGAGGCGCGCACGCCCTTGATCATTTCCGGCCCTACTGACGACAAGAGCGACCTCTACGTCTCGGTCGATGCGGTGGTGCGCCAGTTGATTGCTGACGACACGACCTATGAGGCCGATGAAAAGTCCAAGAATGTCACGCTGACCGAGGATGGCGTGGAAAAGGCCGAGCGCCTGCTCGAAGGGGCTGGGCTGCTCGAAGGCAGCAACCTCTATGCCATTGAAAACACGCAGGTCGTTCATCACCTCGATCAGGCGCTCAAGGCCAATGTCATGTTCAAGCGCGACATTGATTACATCGTCAAGGACGGCAAGGTCATCATCATCGACGAGTTTACCGGGCGCATGATGGATGGCCGCCGCTGGTCCAACGGGTTGCATCAGGCGGTCGAGGCCAAGGAAGGCGTCAAGATCGAGCCGGAAAACCAGACGATGGCCTCGATCACCTTCCAGAACTATTTCCGCATGTATCCCAAGCTTTGCGGCATGACCGGCACGGCGGCGACCGAAGCGGCCGAATTCTTCGACATCTACAAGATGAACGTGGTGACCATCCCCACCAACGTCCCGGTGCAGCGCATCGACGAAGAGGACGAGTTCTACAAGAACACGCTCGACAAGTTTGCCGCGATTGCCAAGCTGATCCGCGAAAAGAACGAGATCGGGCAGCCGGTGCTGGTGGGTACGGTGTCGATTGAAAAGTCGGAACTGCTCAGCGAATTCCTGACCAAGGAAGGGGTGAAGCACAATGTGCTCAACGCCCGTTTCCACGAGATGGAAGCCCATATCGTGGCGCAGGCGGGTCGCCTTGGCGCCGTCACCATCGCCACCAACATGGCCGGGCGCGGCACCGACATCAAGCTGGGCGGCAATCTGGAATTCCGCATCGAGGACGAATTGCGCGACATGCCCGAGGGGCCGGAGCGCGACGCCATCATCGCCGGTTTCAAGGCCGAGATCGACGCCGAGAAGGAAAAGGTGCTGGCCGCGGGCGGGCTATGCGTGATCGGCACCGAACGCCATGAAAGCCGCCGCATCGACAATCAGTTGCGCGGGCGGTCGGGCCGTCAGGGCGACCCCGGCCTGTCGAAATTCTACCTCTGCCTTGAGGACGATCTGCTGCGCATCTTTGGCCCGGACACGATGTTCTCGAAACTGATGAACAGCAATCTGGCCGATGGCGAGGCGATCGGTTCACGCTGGCTGTCCAAGGCCATCGAAACGGCGCAGAAGAAGGTGGAAGCGCGCAATTATGACGTGCGCAAGCAGGTCGTCGAATATGATGACGTGATGAACGACCAGCGCAAGGTCATCTATGAACAGCGCGCCGACATCATGGATGCGCAGGCCATGGATGAAGTGGTCCATGACATGCGCCATGACACGGTCAACGCGCTGGTCGGCACGGCCTGCCCTCCGGGGTCTTACCCGGAAGTGTGGGATATCGAGGGCCTGACCAATGCCGCGCGCTTTACGCTGGGCATCGAGGCGCCGATTGCCGACTGGGTGGCCGCGCAGGACGGGATCGAGCCGGAGACCATCGAGGAACGTCTGGCCGAAATGGCCGACGCGCATATGGCCGACAAGATCGCCCGCAACGATCCGGAAATCTGGCGTCAGGTGGAAAAGAGCGTGCTGCTCGAACGGCTTGACCATCACTGGAAGGAGCATCTGGCCACGCTCGACGCGCTGCGTCAGGTGGTGTTCCTGCGCGCCTATGCGCAAAAGACGCCGATCAATGAATATAAGCAGGAGGCTTTCGGTCTGTTCGAGCGGATGATCGAACAGATTCGCGAGGATGTGACGCGCATCCTTTCCACCGCTGAGTTGCAATTCTCGCAACCCGAACCGGCCGCGCTGCCCGAACTGCCTGATTTCCTGACCACGCATATCGATCCGTTCACCGGCCAGAATGATGCGGTTCCGGCCGCTCTGCCCGATTTCGATCCGTCGCAGATCGATCCGGCCTATTCGCGCAATGCGCCTTGCCCCTGCGGGTCGGGCCAGAAATACAAGCATTGTCATGGGGCTGTGGTCTGAAACAGCGGGGCGGGCGTGAAGCGCCCGCCCGGTTTGATGGCCGCCGTGCAAAGGAGTGTATGCTTTGCGAATTAACCAATTCGCAGGTATTGGCTCAGGCTAAACCGCCAATTTTCGTACTTATTGGCGATTACTGACGGCATGTTCATAACCGCTTTACCATTTCCTGCAATGTATAGGATGCAATCAGGGGGAAGGGGTTTTGCCTCCTTTCCTGCGGGCAAACTATCGCAGGTGGATCAATCGGTGAGTCAAGACGTCTTCCGTCCCGAAATGACAGCGCATTCCGCGCCTGAGATCGGGCAGGCGTCTGGCGCGGAATTGCGCGGCGCGCCGCGTTTCACGCTGCTGGTGCGCTCGGCCAAGCTGATTATTGACGGGCGCGAATATCTTTGCGTACTGCGCGATGCTTCGGCCACCGGTTGCAAGGTGCGCCTGTTTCACCCGTTGCCTTCCTACAGTTCGCTGGCGCTGGAAACATCGAGCGGCGAACGCTTTGCCATGGAATTGATGTGGAACCGCGACGATCACGCCGGTTTCCGTTTCTTCGACATGATCAATGTCCAGCGCCTGCTGGACGACAAATGCGGCCTTTATGCCAAGCGGCAGATTCGGCTCAAGACCGATGCCGAAGCCATCGTCTTTGCCAATGGCCAGCAGATCCGCGCGATGATGCGCGACATTTCCCAGCAGGGCGCCTGCATCGAATGCCCCGAAAGGCTGATGCTGCGCCAACCGGTGCGGATCGAGACTGTCGGCTTTCCGCCGATCCACGCCAAGGTGGTCTGGCGCCAGCAGCCGCGCCATGGGCTGGTGTTTGACCGGGGCTTTCTGATGGAAGAGCTGGCGCAGAATATCGCCAAGATGCATGAGGCGCATGGATCGACGCCTCCGGGCCGTTTCCGCGCCGCCTGCTGAAGGTTTTTCCTTACAACCCCTTTTTGGGCCTTTTGGCGCCCTTGTGGTGGCGATGGTCGCGCAGGATCAGCGTCGTGCCTTCCTCGCCGATCGCATAGTCCTTGCAGGCCTGCTCAATCAGCGCATCGACATCCTCCTCGCTGGCCTCCGGGTGGATGGGAATGCGCGCGATGGTCATGCCCTCGGCCGGATCATCGACCGAGAGAAAGAAACTGGCCGCATCCCCCAGCGCATCGATGTTGAACCCGCCATTGATATGCCATGTCGTGCCATCCACGCTGAAGATCGGGCGGCGGCAATGGTTGCAATGGGCATAGAAAGCCCCGTCAATGCGATCCCTGGCCTTGTGATCGGGCGAATGTCGGCGGGTAAACCAGCATTGGGTGAGCGCGAAGGTGGACATGGCGAGACCCTGAGCAAGGGGGAGACGCTGCCAGTTTAGGCTCAATCGCTGATATTGTGGTTATTTTGGATTAAGCAATCCGCCCGGGGCAAACCCCTGCGTCATTGACACTTACGGCCCTTCCTGGCGCTGCTCGGCCCTTTCGACATCGCTGGTAATGCCCGTCAGGCGGCGTTTGACGCGCACATGGTCGCCCGCCATGGTCTGGGGCAATCCGGTGCGGATTTGCTGGCTTTCGCTGCCGGATGAGCCCGCCTGCACATGCATGTCGAAGGATTGCTCGCTCGAATGCAAACGGGTGCATTCGCGCTGGGGCGAATCCTCCTGCGGGCAGGCAAAGGCTTCGGTCCACATGTTAACCGCGACGATGGCCGAATCGGTGCCGTTATAGACTGTCACCGGCAGGTCCAGCACCAGTTCGCCGCCGCTGATCGTCCCCTTGGTACCTTCGGTTTCCACTTGTACGCTGCCGTCGACGAAATGTTTGCTGTTCTCCATCATCCTCCACGCCGCCGTGCCTCCGGCCAGCACGAAAAGCGCCAGCAGCAGATGGACCGGCCGCCATTGCAGCAGATTGCGCGGATCATGCGAATTGAGCGATTGCGTCGGCATCGGGTTTCCTGACGGGGTCTGGAAACATCCTATGCTTCGCGCCTTGTTAAACAGGCGCTGCAAAATGGGGTGAATGCAAATTAAGCGTGTTTTTGCGCGGCGACGCAGCATGACTTCGCGATGGCGTTGCGCTGATCTTTTGGAAAAGGGTGGCTCCCTGAGTAGGATTCGAACCTACGGCCGCTCGATTAACAGTCGAGAGCTCTACCGCTGAGCTATCAGGGAACAGGCCGGCGATGCCGGGCGGTGATATGTTTCCATCGCATCGGGCCTTGGCCCAAGGTGATGAAATGGCTCCCTGAGTAGGATTCGAACCTACGGCCGCTCGATTAACAGTCGAGAGCTCTACCGCTGAGCTATCAGGGAACAGTCCGGCGAACCGGGCAGGTGCGCGCCAATACCATCTTGTCCGGCTTTGACAAGCCCGCATTGGCGCGGAATGGAAATTTTTTGCCTATCATGTGGAAAAGTCGGTGGATTTATTCGAGCGATTACACCTGAAACTGTTCGGCAAAGATTCGCTCATCCAGACTCGAATGGCGGTCGAACAACAGCGTGAGCGTATGTTCACGGTGCGCAGCCACGCGGACATGGGCGATATCGCGCACTTCCTTCTGGTCGGCCACCGCCGCCACCGGGCGCTTGTCTGGCTCCAGCACGCGGAATTCGACCGTGGCATTGTCCTTGATGATCGCCCCCTTCCACCGGCGCGGGCGGAACGGGCTGATCGGGGTCAGCGCCAGAATGCCGCTGCCCATCGGCAGGATCGGGCCATTGGCCGACAGGTTATAGGCCGTCGACCCGGCAGGCGTGGCCACCAGAATGCCGTCACAGGCCAGTTCGGCCAGCCGCACCTTGCCATTGACCGAAATCTCGATCTTGGCCGTCTGGCGCGTTTCGCGCAGCAGCGAGACCTCATTGATTGCATAGAAATGCTGTGTCTCGCCCGCCCATGTGGTGCAGGTCATCTCCAGCGGCGCCACGGCCAGCTTGCTGGCCTTGGCCACGCGGGTGGCGATGGGCTTGGTCGATTTGGGCTTGTTCATCATAAAGCCCACCGTGCCGTGATTGAGCCCATAGGCCGGGATTACGCGCCCCGCATCCAGCATCCGGTGCAGCACCGTCAACATGAACCCGTCGCCGCCCAGAACCACCACCACATCGGCTTCTTCCAACGGCACCCAAGGGTGATCATTGGCCATCAATTCGGCCGCCGCCATCGCCTTGGGCGTGTCCGATACCACCAGCGCCAGGCGCAATTCTTCTGTCATTGCCGAAATTTCCGCTTTGCAAAATGGCTGTAAATTGGATCGCCGGGCTGATGGCTGGCCCTTCTGGGCCTCATAGGCGGGCTTTTGCCCAATTGCCAGCGCGGCCTTTGTGACAAGGTCCAATCAAGAGAAGGTTTTGGCAAGAGCTTATCGCCTATGTTAAAAGCTTGTTCGAACAAACAGCGTGAAAGCACCGATGCCCTTTCGTCACAATTTGCCCGCCGGGATTATACCTGCGGTGATGCAGGACCATGACGATGCGGGCCGTGATCCGCTGACCGGTCTTTTGACGCTGGATGCATCGCGCGACCGATTGGCCGAATGGGTGGAGCAGGGCAAATCGGCGGCCGAAACGGGCGGGGGCATTCCGCGCGTCCATGCGATGCTGATGGGCATCCGGCGGTTTGAAACGATCAATCTGGCCTATGGCGAGGCGACAGGCGATGCCGCGCTGATCGAGGTGGCCACGCGCATCGCCCGGCTGGCGACGGAGAGCCTGAACGGCCCATGGTTTGCCGCGCGCGGGCCTGGGGGCACGTTTCTGCTGATTGTGGACGAGGCATGCAGCCGCGAGCGCTGGCACGCCTTTGCCGATCAACTGGCCGACCGCATCGCCCAGCCGATCCAGCGCCGGGTGGGCACGCTGCGTCTCTCGCCGCGCATCGCCCTGCTGCGCGTGCTGGTGGGCGAAAGCGCGGAGAGCGCGATGGACCGGCTGGCCCAGACGCTGGCCGTGGCGCAGCGCGATGTGGCGCGCCGGGTGGTCTGGGTCGATGGCGAGACGAACCGGGCGGGGCGCACGGCGGCGCAATTGGAGGCCGACCTGCTCCACGCCATCGACAAGGGCGAGATCGAGGTCCACTATCAGCCGCAATTCGCGCTGGACGAGGAAGGCAACGAGCATCTCTCGGGCGCCGAGGCGCTGGCGCGATGGAACCATCCGAAACTGGGGCGGATCGGGGCGGCGGCACTGTTTGCGATTGCCGACCGGGCCGATCATCTGGCCCCCCTGTCGCGCCATATTGCCGAAACTGCGCTCAATGCCGCATCGGCATGGCCGGGGCATCTGCGGCTCTCGCTTAACGTAACGGCAGCCGATCTGGCGGCGGTCAGCTTCACCTTCGACCTTGGCAAGGCGCTGGGCAAGAGCGGCTTTCCCACCGACCGGCTGACGCTGGAGGTGACCGAACAGGTGCTGGTGGCGGATATGACGCTGGCCGAAAGGTCGCTCTCTGATCTGGCGCGGCTGGGGATAAGGATCGCGCTGGATGATTTCGGGGCGGGTTTCTGCAATTTCCATTATCTCAAAACCCTGCCGCTGCATTATCTCAAGCTCGACCGCTCGATGGTCGATGGCATTACCGATGATCCGCGCGATCTGGCCGTGCTGCGCGCAATTGTGGCCATGGCCAAGGCGCTCGACCTTGATGTCGTGGCCGAGGGCATTGAAACCGAGGCCCAACGCCTGACCGTGGCGCGTGAAGGCTGCGCCTGTTATCAGGGCTTTGTCCGCGCCCAGCCGATGCCCGAGGCGGCCTTTCTGGCGCTGGTGCGCGGCTGATCCTCATACCCTGAGCGCGCGCGGCCTTATCCCTTCGGCCAAAGACAAACTGCCCCATCGGCTTGATCTGGCTCCACGACCTACGCGCACGTCGGTGCCACATAGACTGTCATCAACGCCGCATGGAGGCTGGCGCTGAATCGCTGCCAAGCGGCGGGCGAGCGACCTGCGGTCAGAACGCAGGCCGGGCCCGCCGAGGATGGAGATCAGAAGTGATGACCGTGTTCTCTCGTTTGCTGCTCGCCCCCGCGCTGTTTGCGCTGGCCATTCCCGCCGCCATCGCCGCGCCCCATGCCAGCTCGACCGAGGCGCAGGGCCTGCTCGACCGCGCCGTGGTCGAATTGACCAAGGAAGGCCCCGCCAAGGCCTTTGCCGAATTCAGCGACCCCAAGGCAGGCTTTGCCCACAAAGACCTCTACGTCTTCGTCTTTAACACCAAGGGCGTTTATGAAGCCACCGGTGCCAACCCCAAACTGATCGGCACCAGCGCCATCGACATGACCGATGCCGAGGGCAAGCTGCTGGTGCAGGCCATCATCGCCTCGGTCAAGGATCAGCCCGAAGGCCGCGTCGATTACGTCTGGCTCAACCGCGCCGACAATCGCGTCGAACACAAGGTCTCGCTGGTGCGGCGCGTGGGGGATCATATTGTGGGGGTGGGGTATTATAAGGGGTAAGGTTTGAAGGGGGTGCCTCCGGCGGGTTAAGGGCGGGGGCCCTTAACAATCCCTTTTTGGGGTGGCGCTTCCTTGGCCAAGAAGCGCCTATCCGCGAAGCGGTTTAACAGCCTGCGGCGCGGCAATGTCGCGTAACGCCAAATCCTTGGCGCAACATGGACAGTATCGGGATTGTTAAGGGCCAAGGCCCTTAACCCGCCGGAGGCCAACCCTTACTTCTTCTTCCCCTTCCGAGCCACCGCACTCAATCCCTTGGTCAATTGGAACAGCCCGTTCAACCGCGCCTTGGGATCGCCCCATGCGCGCTGGACCACCAGTTTGGAATCGGGCCGCAGCTTCACCGCCCCGCCGACACGCTCGACATAGGCGAACAGCCCGGCCGGATCGGGGAAGTTATCATTGTGGAAGGCCACCAGCGTACCGCGCGGCCCCACGTCGATCTTGGCGATATGGGCCTCGATGGCCTGGCGCTTGATCTGGATAAGCTGGATGAGGTTTTCGGTGGCCGAGGGCAGGGGGCCAAACCGGTCGATCATTTCGGCCGAGAGCGCCTCGATCTCGCGCGTATCCTCGGCATCGTTCAACCGGCGATAGAGCGCCATGCGGACGGCCAGATCGGGGACGTAGTCCTCCGGGATCATGATCGGCGCATCGACGGTGATCTGGGGCGAGAGGCCCTTGGTGCTTTCACGCTCCAGCCCGTATTCGCCCGCCTTGGCGGCCAGAATCGCGTCCTCCAGCATCGATTGATAGAGTTCGAAGCCGACCTCGCGAATATGGCCCGACTGCTCATCGCCCAGCAGATTGCCCGCGCCGCGAATGTCGAGATCGTGGCTGGCCAACTGGAAGCCCGCGCCCAGCGAATCGAGATCGCCCAGCACTTTCAGCCGCTTCTCCGCCGTCTCGTTCAGCGCCCGGCCCGCAGGCGTGGTGAGGTATGCGTAGGCCCGCAGTTTCGAGCGCCCCACGCGCCCGCGCAACTGATAGAGCTGGGCCAGCCCGAAACGGTCCGCGCGGTGAATGATGATCGTGTTGGCCGAGGGGATGTCGATCCCGCTTTCCACAATCGTGGTCGAAACCAGCACGTCATAGCGCCGCTCGTAAAAGGCGCTCATCCGCTCTTCCACTTCGCTGGCGCTCATCTGGCCATGGGCGGCGATATATTTGACCTCGGGCACGGCGGCGTGCAGCCAGTCCTCGATCTCGGCCATATCGGAAATGCGCGGCACGACGATAAAGCTCTGCCCGCCGCGATGATGTTCGCGCAGCAAAGCCTCGCGCATCACCACCTCGTCCCATTCCATCACATAGGTGCGCACGGCCAGGCGATCGACCGGCGGCGTCTGGATGGTGGAAAGCTCACGCAGGCCCGACATCGCCATCTGCAACGTGCGCGGGATGGGCGTTGCGGTCAGCGTCAGCATATGCACGTCGGCGCGCAATTGCTTGAGCTTTTCCTTGTGGTTGACGCCAAAGCGCTGCTCTTCGTCAACGATAACAAGGCCCAGCCGCTTGAACTTCACATTCTTGGCCAGCAAGGCATGGGTGCCCACCACAATATCGACCGTGCCGTCCTCCAGCCCCGCGCGAGTTTGGCTCGCCTCCTTGTCGGGCACAAGGCGCGAGAGGCGGCCCACATTGAGCGGGAAACCGGCAAAGCGCTCGGTAAAGCCCTTGTGATGCTGGCGCGCGAGCAAAGTGGTGGGCGCGACCACGGCCACCTGCTGCCCCGCCATGGCGGCAACGAAAGCCGCACGCAGCGCCACCTCGGTCTTGCCAAAGCCCACATCGCCGCAGACGAGGCGGTCCATCGGGCGGCCGGACGCCAGATCCTCGATCACATCGCTGATCGCCGTTTCCTGATCTTCCGTTTCCTGCCAAGGGAAGCGGTCGCAGAAGGGATCATAGCTGGCCGGATCGGACAGCAGCGCAGGCGCGGTTTTCAGCGCGCGAAGGGCAGCGGTTTTCAACAATTCATGCGCGATCTCGCGGATGCGTTCGCGCAGTTTCGCGCGCCGCTTCTGCCATCCTTCGCCGCCCAGCCGATCCAGCGCAACGCCCTCGGATTCGGACCCAAAGCGCGAGAGCACATCGAGATTTTCCACCGGCACATAGAGCTTGTCGCCCCCGGCATAGGTGAGCATCACACAGTCATGCGCCGACCCGCCGACCGGGATCGACTGCAGGCCCTCATAGCGCCCGATGCCATGCTCCATATGCACGACCAGATCGCCCGGCGTCAGCGCGGCCAGTTCGGCCAAGAAGGCGTCGGCCGATTTCTTCTTCTTTTTGCGGCGCACCAGACGGTCGCCCAGCAGATCCTGCTCGGTAACCAGTTCGATGTCGGCATTGGCAAAGCCTGTGTCGAGCGGCAGCACGATGGCCGCCACGCGCCCGGTTCCGGCAATGCCCAGCGCCTCCTGCCAATTGTCGGCCATCGTCGGGCCGGGGGATTGCGCCTCGGCCAGGATCGAGGTGATGCGCGCCCGGCTGCCGGTGGAATAGGCGGCAAGGATCGCGCGGCGGCCTGAGCGCGCGGCGGTCAGCAGGTGCTTGGCGGCGGCCTCATAGGCATTGTCGCCCCGTGCGCGCTCGGGGGCGAAATCGCGGGCATTGCCAAAGGCGAAATCGACCGTGGCCGCGCCATCGGGCTGGGGGAAGGGTTCGGCGCGGTGGGCGGGCCATGCGGCCAGACGCTGCGTCAGTTCATCCTGAGTCAGGTAAAGCGAAGCCGGTTCAAGCGGGCGATAGGCGCCCGGCGCCTTGCCGGATGTGTCCTTGCGGGCCGCGTAATAGTCGGCAATGTCGGTCAGGCGCTCTTCGGCGGAATGGGCCGCCGAGGCATCGACCACCAGCAGATCATCGGCCGCCAGATGGTCGAAAATCGTGACCAGCCGGTCCTCCAGCAGCGGCAGCCAATGTTCCATCCCCGCCAGACGCCGCCCATCGGTGATCGCCTGATAGAGCGGATCGGAGGTGGCCGTCGCCCCGAACATCTCGCGATAGCGGGTGCGGAAGCGCTTGACGGTGGCATCCTCCAGCATCGCCTCGCTGGCGGGCAGCAGCAGGTGCTGCTCCACCGTGCCCACGGTGCGCTGGGTGTTGGGATCGAACAGGCGTAGGGTCTCGATCTCGTCGCCAAAGAAATCGAGGCGCAGGCCGTGTTCCAGCCCCGAGGGGAAAATGTCGAAGATCGAGCCGCGCACCGCATATTCGCCAGCATCCGCCACCGTATCGGTCCGCGCATAGCCCGCGCGCGACAGCAGCGAGGTCAGCGTTTCGCGCCCCACCTCGGCCCCGGATTTGAGCAGGCGCACCGATTCGCGGATGCGGAAGGGCGTGAGCACCCTTTGCAGCACGGCGGCAATCGTCGTGACCAGTAGTTGCGGAGTCTTGGCGGGCTGTTGCAACCGATGCAGCGCGGCAAGGCGGCGCGAGGAGACCGACAGCGCCGGGCTGGAGCGGTCATAGGGCAGGCAGTCCCACGCGGGAAATTCGATGACCTCCAGCTCGGGCGCAAACACCGGGGCGACATCGGCAATCGAGCGCATCGCGGCCTCGTCGGCGGCCACGAACACCGCGCGGCCCCCCTTGTGCGAGGCTGCCCGCGCCAGATCGGCCAGCACCAGAGGCTGGCTGCCGCGCGACAGGCCCGCCAGCGTCAGGGGCGATTTGGCGCCAAGAATGCGGGAGATATCAGCCATGTTCAATCCGTGTCCAAACAGCCCCATGGGCAACAGCAATCGCCCGCCGCACCGATTCGGTGGGCGGGGGCGTGGGTTGCTTGGCGCTTTAGGGGAGATTGAAGGGGGAGGAAAGGGAAGCGATGGGGATGCCCCAAAGAGAAGGGATAGGTGCGAGGGTCATAACCCTCGCACCTATCCTTTAAACCCGTTCAACGCGGAATATCGACGTAATCCAGCTTTTTCAAAGCCGCCATCATCGGCCCTTCATATTCGAGCGGGGTATTCAGCGTGCCCAGCGCCCAGCCCATGATGTCCACATCTTCCTCGTCGATCAGTTTTTCGAACCAGACGAGCTGTTCCTCGCCCCACTGGGCATGGAACCTGTCGAAGAAGCCGCCGATCATGTAATCGGCCTCACGCGTGCCGCGATGCCATGCGCGATAGTGCAGGCGTTTCAGACGGTCCTGATGGGCTTGGTCAAGGGAGTCGGTCATAGGGCCTCGGTTAGGCCAGCGCGGGCCGCAGATCAATGATTGATGCGGCCCGCAAACCTGTCAGCGCCCGCGCAGCTGCGCGAGAATTTCAGGGCCTCTGGCCTCGCCCAGATCCTTGGCCAGTTCGCCCAGCAACGCCTGCTCGATGCCCTTGGTATAGGCCTTGCGCAATTCGCCAAGGCTGCGCGGGCCGGCGATGACCACAAGATGGGCGATCCGGTGTCCCTGCACCTCCTGCGCCAGCCATTCGACGGCGGCGGCAGCATGGGCGTCATGGGCCATGGTGACGGTAGAACCATGATGGCTGGCGCCCGAATGGTTATGCGTGTCCAGACGCGGCGCAGGGGCCTCGGCCAGCTCCGGATTGGCCTCGTCGCCAATGTTGCGGAACAGGCGGAAATTGTGCGCGTCGATCACGGCGATCACGGTGCCATGGGGCAGAAGCATCTTTGTCTCCATATCCTCCCGGTGTTGTCGGCCGGGAAGGGAACAGGACGCCGATTTCGCGCCGCCGTCCATGCGCAAGGTCAAATTGCGCCCAAGGTCAAATTGGTCAGGGCAAAGATTCGGGAGTGGCACCTTTTGTTCCATGCGCTAATAGCCTGTCTATGCGTCCCGATTTGCTCAATCCGCTGTTTGCCGAGGCCAGTGGCCTCAAAGGTGTGGGGCCGGGTCTGGCCCGCCCGCTTGAAAAGCTGGGGCTGAAACGGATCCGGGATTTCATCTATCACCTGCCCGACCGTTTCGTGCACCGCCGCGCGATTGCCGATCTGGACGAGGGCAGCATTGGCGAGCAGGTGGTGATCGCGCTGACCCCGGTGGAATATCGTGGCGGGCCATCGCCCAAGGCGCCGTTTCGCGTGCTGGCCGAGGATGCGAAGGGCAACCTTTGCACGCTGGCCTATTTCGGGCGCAATGCGGGCTGGGCCAAAAAGCAGTTGCCGCTGGGCGAGAAGCGCTGGGTCGCCGGGCGGCTGGATCAGTTCGGCCAGAATTTGCAGATCGTCCACCCCGACCATGTGAACCCCGAAGGCGCGGCCATGCTGGGGCAACTGGCCGAGGCGATCTATCCCTTGTCCGAGGGCCTGACACAGGGCCGGATGGCCGCGCTGGTGCAGCAGGCGCTCAAACATGCGCCGGACCTGCCCGAATGGTGCGAGCCGGGCGTGGTGGACCGGATGGGCTGGCCGGTCTGGCGCGAGGCTTTGACGCAGGCGCATCGCGACGAGCACAAAGAAGCGCGCGACCGGCTGGCCTATGACGAATTGCTGGCCAATTCTTTGGCGCTGATGCTGGTGCGGGCCAGCAATCGCCGGGCGCAGGGCCAGCCTCTGCGCGGGGATGGGCGGCTGCGCGGGGCCTTGAAACTGCCCTTTGCCCTGACAGGCGCACAGCGCCGCGCGATTGCTGAGATCGAGGGCGATCTGGCGCAGGCGGCGCCGATGCTGCGTTTGCTGCAAGGCGATGTTGGTTCGGGCAAGACGGTGGTGGCGCTTGAAAGCCTGCTGATCGCGGTGGAGGCGGGGGCGCAGGGGGCGCTGCTGGCCCCGACCGAAATCCTTGCGCGCCAGCATTTTGAAACCCTGCGCCGGATGGCCGCGCCTACGGGTATCAACATCGCGCTCTATACCGGGCGCGACAAGGGCCGCGCGCGCGAATCGATCCTGATGGGCCTGATGGATGGCAGCATCGACATCGTGATCGGCACCCATGCGATCTTTCAGGACGCGGTGGTCTATCGCAATCTGGGCCTTGTGGTGATCGACGAGCAGCACCGCTTTGGCGTGGGCCAGCGGCTGATGCTGACGCAAAAGGGCAAGGGTACGCATTGCCTGGCCATGACCGCCACGCCCATCCCGCGCACGCTGACGCTGGCGCAATATGGCGAGATGGATGTGAGCCGTCTGGACGAGTTGCCGCCGGGGCGTCAGGCGATCGACACGCGCGTGGTGGCGCAGGAAAGGCTGGGCGATGTGGTGGAAGCCTTGGCCCGCCATTTTGCCACCGGGCAGCAGGCCTATTGGGTATGCCCCATGGTGCGCGAGAGCGAAGTGGCCGATCTTGCCGCCGCCGAGGAGCGCCACGAGATGCTCTCCCTTCGTTTTGGCGAGGATGCCGTGCTGGTCCATGGCCAGATGAAGCCCGAGCAGAAAGACGCCGCGATGGAGCGTTTCGCCAGCGGGCAGGCCAAGCTGCTGGTGGCGACCACCGTGATTGAGGTGGGCGTGGACGTGCCCAACGCCACGCTGATGGTGATCGAACAGGCCGAGCGTTTCGGTCTGGCGCAATTGCACCAGCTGCGCGGGCGCGTGGGGCGGGGCAGCGAGAAATCGACCTGCCTGCTCCTGCGCGGGGAGACGTTGAGCGAGGTTTCGCGCGAGCGGCTGGCGCTGATGCGCGAGACGCAGGATGGCTTCCGGCTGGCCGAGGAGGATCTGCGTCTGCGCGGCGGCGGCGAATTGCTGGGGACGCGGCAGTCGGGGGATACGCCGTTTCGCGTGGCGTCCTTGGATCAGATTACGCGTCTGTTGCCGATGGCGCATGACGATGCGCGGTTGCTGATTGAGCGCGATGGGGGGCTGACCGGAGAGCGCGGGGCGGCGGCGCGGGTGTTGTTGTATTTGTTCGAGCGGGATTGGGGGGTGCAGTTGTTAAGAGGGGGGTAGTTTTGCCTCCGGCGGGTTAAGGGCGGGGGCCCTTAACAATCCCGTTATGGGGTGGTGTATTGTTGGCCGTGTTGCGGGTTGGTTGATAAAGCCTGCGGCGCGGCGGAGTTACGCTGCTTGGCGCCGCAGGCTTTCAAATACGAACGCTGCATATTCCGCTCTCCGGTGACCCTATACACTACCCCAGTAATGGGATTGCAAAGGGACAGAGTCCCTTTGCCCGCCGGAGGCAAAAACCTCTTATAAAATCTCCAAAACCTCCGCCACCGGCGTTAACGCGCCGTGTCCCTCAAACCAACTGACCAGATTATCCACCACCAATTGCCCCATGGCGGCCCGCGTGCTGACCGATGCCGATCCGATATGGGGCAGCAGCACCAGTCCGGGAATGTCGAGCAATTCGGTAGGCACGCGCGGTTCATCCTCGAACACGTCAAGCCCGGCGGTCAGGATTTTCCCTTCGCGCAGGGCGGCGATCAGCGCCTGCGTATCGACCACGCTGCCCCGCGCCACGTTGATCAGCACTCCGTCTGGACCCAGCGCCTCGAGCACGGCCGCATTCACCGTATGGCGCGTAGCCGCCCCGCCGGGGATCAGTACGATCAGCACGTCGACCGCCTCGGCCAGCGCGAGCGGCGTGGGATAATAGGCATAGGGCACGTCCTGCGGGCGGCGTCCGCAATAGGCGATATCGACCGCGAATCCCTCGAGTCGCCGCGCCACTGCCTTGCCGATGTCGCCAAGGCCCAGGATGCCCACGCGCCGCCCGCGCAGGGATGTCGAGAGCGGGAAGGAGCGTTCGCGCCATTTGCCCGCGCGCAGATGGCGTTCGGCGGCGGGGATCTGGCGAATCGTGGCCAGCAGCAGGCCCAGCGCCAGATCGGCGGTTTCCTCGGTCAGCACGCCGGGCGTGTTGGTGACGATAACCCGGCGGGCCAGCGCCGCATCGACATCGATATTGTCATAGCCCACACCAAAGCTGGCGATGATTTCCGCGGCCGGCAGATGCGCCAGCAGATCCTCGCCCACCCGGCCATAGAGGGTCGATGTTGCCACGCCGCGAATGCGCGGTCCGATTTCGCGCAGAAAGGCCGGTTTGTCCGAAACCTCCCAGAGATGGTGCGTTTGGAAGCGTTCGCCCAACTGGGCAATGACGGTTGGCAGCATCGGAGCGGTAATCAGAATTTCAGGCGGAATCATGGGGTTTCCAATGTAAATGGTGCTATTTTTGCCACGCCTGTTTCGCGAATGCAGCATGAAATTTCGTTTTATCGTTGAAAATGGAATATTGATACGCTAATCACCGCCCATCGGACACGAAACCCAAAGACGATTTAAACGTCAGGATGGCTTCGGTTGCGATTGCAGGCGGGACGACATCTCTTGTTCAGGGTGGAGTCCACAAAAATGAAGGCACACAAGAATTTCCGCGCTTTGGCTGGTCTTGCCGGTATGGCTCTGGCGCTCAGCGCTCAGGCTGCCAAGGCTGAAGACGCCGCTGCGCCCGCCGCTCCCAAGGAATTCACCGTCACGGGCAGCGTTTCTGTTCTCAGCGACTATCGTCTGCGCGGCGTGTCGCAGACCGACCGCGGCAAAACGCTGCAGGCCGGTGTGACCGTTACCCACAAGAGCGGTTTTTACGGCAGCATCTTCAGCTCGAACCTGGCCGGTTGGGGCACGTTCGGCGGTCCGAACCTAGAATTCGACCTCATCGGCGGCTATGCCAAGGCCGTTGGCCCGGTCACGATCGATGCCGGTCTGACCTGGTACATGTATCCCGATGGCGCGGCCAAGACCGACTTTGCCGAACCCTATGTCAAGGTTTCGGGCGCGGTTGGCCCGGTCAGCTATCTGGCGGGCGTGGCCTATGCCCCCAAGCAGAAGGCGCTGGGCAACTATTCGAACACGCCCTACAGCCATGGTCAGGCTTACGACAACCTCTACCTGTGGGGCGACACGTCCTATGTGGTGCCCTCGACCAAGCTGAAGCTGAAGGGCCACCTTGGTTACTCGAAGGGTAACCCCGGCCTTGGCCCGAACGGCACCTCGGTGGCGCCCACGGGCTCGTATTTCGATTGGCAGTTGGGCGGCGAATATCCGATTGGCCCGTTCACCTTCGGCGTGTCCTGGGTCGATACCGACATCAGCAAGGCCAAGGCTGCCTATCTCCAGCCTAATTTCTCGGTCCAGAATGGCCGCCTTGCCGGTCAGAGCATTGCTGGCAGCACGGCGCTGTTCTCGGCAACCGTATCGTTCTGATGCCCTGAACTGCGGGCGCTATCGTGAGGGATGGCGTCCGCAGGACAGCACGAAACGCGAAAAGCGCGGGAGAGGGATGGCCTCTCCCGCGCTTTTCTTATTTCTTGAGGCCGATTTCGCGCAGGCGCTCCTGCAGGTAATCATCGGCCGTGATCGAGACCGGATAGCGGTCCGGGTTTTCCGGCGTGATGCACTGTTCCATCGTCTTGAAGGGAAAATCGCTGCGCAGATGCAGGAAGAAGGGCATCGAATAGCGGCTGTGGGCGGCGCGCTCGGCGTCCGGGTTGCGCACGCGGTGCGTGGTGCTGGGCAGGACATGGTTGGTCAGACGCTGCAGCATATCGCCGATGTTGATGACGATGGCGCCTTCGGGCGGGGCCACGCCGACCCAGCGGCCATCCTTGGTCAGCAGTTCAAGCCCGGCCTCCTGCGCGCCCAGCAGCAGGGTGATGAGGTTGATATCTTCATGGGCGCCTGCGCGAATCGCTCCGCCTTCGGCATCGGCCACAGGCGGATAATGCAGCAGGCGCATCACCGAATTGCCGTCCTCAATGGCCGGATCGAACCAGTTTTCGTCCAGCCCCAGATGCAGCGCGATGCGCGAAAGGATGGTCGCGCCCGCCTTGTCGAATTCGGCATAGAGGCGGGTAAAGACTTCGCGGAAGCCTTCGGGCGAATCGGGCCAGACATTGGGCGCCATGGTCGCGGCCAGCGGCGAACCCTCGGGCAGATCGCGCCCGACATGCCAGAATTCCTTCAGGTCATGGGCCTTGGCGCCCTTGGCGATCTCGGTCTTGAACGGGGTATAGCCGCGCGCGCCCGCGATACCGGGGATAAAATACTTGCGCTTTTCCTCCTCGGGCAGCGCGAAGAATTGCGCGGTCAGGTCCCATGCCGACTCGATCAATGCCGGGTCGATGCCGTGATCCTTGACCAGCGCAAAGCCATATTCGCGGAAGGAAGCGCCGATCGCGCGGGCAAAATCCTGCGGCGCATCGGAAAGCGAGAGAACGGGAAGTTTGGCAAGATCCATGGGTGGTTCCGTGTTGCAACAGGCGCTAAGCTCGCGCCATCCATGAAGCCTCTTTAGGCGATCCGAGACGGGGACGCATGACCAAAATCAAATCCTATTGGCTGATGAAGTCCGAGCCGGACGCCTATTCCTATGACGATCTGGTCAAGGAGGGCGAGGGCACGTGGGACGGGGTGCGCAACCACCGCGCGTCCAACAATATGCGCGCGATGCAGCCGGGCGATCTGGCCTTCTTTTACCATTCGAACATCGGGCTGGAAATCGTGGGCATCATGGAGATCAGCCAGTCGGGTCTGACCGATCCTTCGGATGAAACGGGGCGCTGGGCCTGTGTGAAGGTAAAGCCCGTGCGCAAGTTGAAGCGCCCGGTGACGCTGAAGCAGATCAAGGCCGATCCCGCGCTGGCCGATATCGAAATGCTGCGCCTCTCGCGTCTCTCGGTCAGTGCGATCACGCCGGAGGAATGGGATTATATTATCGCGCTTTCAGGAGGTTAACCGGCCATGGCGCCTGTCCCGATCTGGGGCAGGGCGCCCCCGTCCCAAATGGGGACGGGTTAACCATTGTGGCTCGCTTTCGCAATGGTGAACAAATTCTTAAACCTGCGGGCATGAGACGTTCACTGGTTCTGGGTGACGAGAGCGCCCATCATCCTTTTCTGCAAACGCTGCCGCCCCATGTGCGGGTGGATCGGCCGGTTGCGTCGCCCCGGCATGAGGCGCCCGCACCGGCGCCCAAGGCTGCGGCCGATTGGCTCAAGCGCCATGCCCATGCCGCGCCGCATATGGTGATTTCCCGCGCGCGCCATTGGCGCCGGGGTCTGACGATGCAGAATCTGCGCGAATTCCTGCTGGCCTATTGCGCCTGTTTTGTCGCGGTGATGGCCTTTATCGCCTGAGCGAAAGGGCCGTCACGCAAAAGAGGTCAGGCAAAAGGACGCGGGCCGCCGTTGATCTCGGCCTCGCGCTCGGCCCGGACCAGCAAAATGGCCAGCCATGCCGAAATCAGGCACATGGCCGCCGAAATCAGCACCAGATCGACGATCTCTACCCCTGCCGCGCCAAGGCCCACGGCAATCGCCGCGCCCACCACCATCGCGCCCGAATTGACCACATTGTTAGCCGCAATCGTGCGTGCGGTCTGCGATTTGTCGACGATGGTGGTCAGGAAAGCATAGAGCGGCACCACGAACATGCCGCCCGCCACCGCAATCCCGCCCAGCGTGGCCAGCAGCAGCGGCGTGAGCGGGTGGTGCAGGAATTCTCCGATGCTCATCAGATGGCCATCGACCGTAGCGGGAAACCGGGTGCAGACCTGCTGAAACGCGACGACGAAGAGCGCCATCACCAGCACGGAAGGCGGCGAATAGCGCGCCGAAACCTTGCCCTTGAGCAGCGCGTTGATCGACACCGAACCCAGCGCCACGCCGATGGAAAAGATCACGAGGAACAGGCTGGCCACTTCCTTGCTGGCGCACAGCACGCGCTTGGCCAGCAGCGGGAATTCGATGAACAGCACCGCGCCCACGGTCCAGAAAAAGCTGATCGAGGCGATGGCGAGGAACACGCGGCGATCATGCATCGTATTCTTCACCAGTTGCACCGAGGCGCGCAGGATGTGGAAATCGAGCGGCTGGGCTTCTTCCTGCGGCGGGGCGGGGGGGACCGAAAGGCAGGTGGCATAACCCACCAGCGCCGTGACAAACACGCCCGCGGCGGCCCATTCGACCGGAATGAACCCGGCCAGAATCGTGCCCGCCAGAATGGCGATATAGGTGCCTGCCTCGACCAGACCCGTGCCCGCCAGCACTTCCTCGGATTTGAGATGTTGCGGCAGGATCGCATATTTGATCGGGCCGAAAAAGGTCGAGTGGATGCCCATGCCCAGAAGAGCCAGCAGGATCAGCGGCATGGCGACGGGCATCAGCAGCATGTCCTGCCACGGCTCAAGCATGCCGTGCTTGGCCTGCCAGGCGATGACAAGTCCCGCGCCGCCAGCGATCATGATGCCGATTTCGGCCAGTTTGACCCAGCGGATGATCTGCGCCTTGTCGCGCATATCGGCCAGTTGTCCGGCCAGCGCCGAGAGGATGAAGAAAGGCACGATGAACAGCGCCGAGGCCACCGCCGAGAAAATCGCCTCGGATTTCTCCGAGTTGAACACGCCATAGACCACGAAGAACACCGCCGCGTTCTTGTAGAGATTGTCGTTGAACGCGCCCAGCAATTGCGTTGCGAACAGGGGCAGGAAGCGCCGCCGATGCAACAGGTGGGTGGATGTCGTCATGCTGTCTTGTCGATCCTTGTTGTGCGCGCTGTCCTAGCGAAACACACGGATGGGGCAAGAGGGGTGATGGGCGCGCGCAAAATTCACCCGAGGGGCGAACAGACGCTCCGGCCCGCGCTTTTGCGGTTGGCGGCCCGCATAAATGCTACGCTGTAGGGGGCGGATGGACGCAAGGCCGAAGGAAACAGCGACTCTTCGATTACCGTGTCTTTTTTGCGTTGCGGTTAGCGGCTATGGCGATTCGGCCATGCTGACTTTGCCCAACCTGCTCACCCTTTCCCGAATCGTTACCGTGCCCGTGCTGGTCTGGTTGCTGTGGTGGCCCGAATGGACCGCAGGCTATGCGCTTGCTTTCGCCGTTTACTCGCTGATGGGCATCACCGACTATTTCGACGGCTATCTGGCGCGCGCGCAAGGGGCGGTCAGCAAACTGGGCATCTTCCTCGACCCCATCGCCGACAAGATCATGGTGGCCGCCGTTATCCTCGTGCTGACCGCCAAGGGCGTGCTGACCGGGCCCTATGTGGGCGAACTCCATGTGATCGCCGGGCTCATCATCCTGCTGCGCGAGATCGCGGTGTCGGGCCTGCGCGAATTTCTGGGCGGGATTCAGGTGTCGGTGCCGGTATCAAAGCTGGCCAAATGGAAAACAACCTTTCAGATCCTGTGCCTGGGCGCGCTGATCCTGGGCCGGGCGATGCCGTGGTGGCTGGTCGATGTGGGCGGCTATGTGGTCAATCTGCCCCATACGGTCGGGCTGACCACGCTGTGGGCGGCGGCGGTGCTAACGCTGGTGACTGGGTGGGATTATTTGCGGGTAGGGTTGAAGCATATGGATTGAGGGTTGGAGGTTTAGGTTTGCCTCCGGCGGGTTAAGGGCCTTGGGCCCTTAACAATCCCATTAATGTCCACGTTGCGCCATAATTTCACCTTTGCGCCACATGGCCGCGCCGCAGGCTTATAAACCGCTTCGCGGGTAGGGCTTCGTTTGCCAGTCCAGCACCACCCCATAATGGGATTGCAAAGGGACGAGTCCCTTTGCCCGCCGGAGGCAAATTTACCGGTTCAAACCTCGCTGCGATACCGATCCGGCCTATGCCAGACCAGCACGACCCCGTTCATCACCAGCGCCGCCACCAACGACCAGAAGCCGCGCTCGATGCCCAGAACGGCAAAGGCGGAAGAGACGATCACCGCGTCGATGGCCATGCAGATCGCGCCGAAATGCCAGCCTTTCCATTGCGATAGCCAGCGAGCAATGACCGCAAGCCCGCCTACGCCCGTGGCATGGCGTGTGACGGCAAGGATGCCGATGCCCAGCGCTGTGCCGCCCACGATGGCGGCCATGGGCATGGTGATGCGCGCGATGACCAGATTGGCCGCCACCACATCGACCAGCGCCATGATGGACAGCGTGGCGATCGTGGTGCGCAGGATATAGGGCGTGCCAAGCCGCCGCCAGAACAGCGCGAAGATCGGCAGGTTGATCCATGTGAACAGGCTGCCCGGCGGATAGGGCAGGACGTAGGAAAGCAGCAGCGCGATCCCTGCCACGCCCCCGGTGATCAGCCGCGCCTCATGCAGCAGGTCGAGCCCGAGGCCGATCAGCAGGCAGCCGTTGGCGATGCCGAAAATGTCTTCGACAAGCGAATGGGGCACCGTGGGCGAAGCGGCGGATTCGGAAAGAGGCTCTGTCATGATATGTCTCAATCATGACAGAATATTACGCGTTATGCAATATGCCTTATCCCGCGCGCAGCTCCTCGGCCAACATGCGGAACTCCTCCGACCGAGGCGATTGCCGCCGCCAGACCAGCGCGATTTCGCGGTTTGCGCTGTCCGAACGCAGGGGGCGGGCCACCACATTTGTCCCGTTCAGGATCCCCGCATCCAGCGCCATTTCGGGCAGCATGGTCAGGCCCAGCCCATTGTCCACCATCTGCACCAGCGTGTGCAGCGAGGTGCCGATCATCGTGGCCGAAGCGCGCAATTCGGGGCGGTTACAGGCCGCCAGCGCATGCTCCTTCAGGCAATGGCCATCCTCGAGCAGCAGCAGCCGGTGCTCGTCGATCAGGTCGGGGCTGATTTCGGCGGGCGGGTCGCGCGGGTCGTCCTTGGGGAAGGCGACGAAGAGCGCGTCCAGCTCGATGGTTTCCTTCTCCACCTCGCCCGTGGCAAAGGGCAGGGCCAGCAGCACGCAATCGGCCCGCCCGTGATGGAGCGATTCGATGGCCTGCGCGCTGGGTTCCTCGCGCAGGAAGAGCTTGAGATTGGGCCGCTCGCGCCGCAGCCGAGGCAACATGCGCGGCAAGAGGAAGGGCGCGATCGTGGGGATCACACTCATCCGCACCTCGCCCGACAAAGGCTGGGACGAGGAGTGGATGAGGTCGGACAATTCCTCGGCCTCGCGCAAAATCCGGTGCGATTTTTCCACCACCGCATTGCCCAGCGGCGTAAAACGCACATTGCGCTTCGTCCGCTCGACCAGCACCACGCCCAGCAGCGTTTCCAGATCGCGCAGACCCGCCGAGAGCGTCGATTGCGAGACAAAGCAAGCCTCCGCCGCCCGGCCGAAATGGCCATGTTCATGCAGCGCGACCAGATATTGCAACTGTTTGAGCGTGGGCTGGTAAACGCTCATTCTTCCTCGCCCGCTTCCTGTTCAACGGCGGGTGTTTCGGGATTGGCTTCCCGCATGTCGCCGTGCAATTCGTCGACATGGGTCATTTTCAGCCGCCCGTTGACCACGGCAAAGGCCAGCTTGCCCTCGACCAGATCGAGCGCATCGCGGCCAAACACGCCATAGCGCCAGCCTTCCAGCACGCTGACCCCTTTGCGCACGCCGGCGGCCAGCAGTTCCAGATCGTCGCTGCGCGCCAGCAGGCGGGCGGCCACGTCAATTTCGCGCGCCCGGATTTTCAAGAGCAGCTTGAGCAGATCGGCCACCAGCGCGCCTTCCTTGCCCAGCGGTGCCCCGCGCGGGGTCTTGGGCGGCATTTCGGCCTCGCTCAATGGCTGGGCATCGGCCAGAGTCTGCATCAGCCGCTTGCCGATGTCATTGTCCTTCCAGCCGGTGGAAAGCCCGCGCACCTTGGCCAGATCGGCCTGAGTCTTGGGCGGATGGCTGGCAATATCGGCCAGCGTTTCATCGCGGGCGATGCGGCCGCGCGGGATGTTCTTGTCCTGCGCCTCATATTCGCGCCATGCGGCAATCGCGCGCAAACGGCCCAGCATGGCCGGATTGCGCCCCGCGGCCTTGATTTTGAGCCACGCGCTC
Organism: Novosphingobium sp. SG707; assembly: GCF_012275515.1. Classification (GTDB taxonomy): domain Bacteria; phylum Pseudomonadota; class Alphaproteobacteria; order Sphingomonadales; family Sphingomonadaceae; genus Novosphingobium. Next base: position 325,113 of record NZ_JAAZQL010000004.1, on the reverse strand, counting down.
TGGGCATCGTTGCGGTAATTGTCGGGGTCGGCCAGACGCTCCATTTCCGCGTCCAGCCATTGCCCGCGCCCGGTTTTGATCAGGCGTTTCAGGATCTTGGGAAAGATCTTGGAAAGATGGGTGACGTCGCCGATCGCATATTCGATCTGGCGCTCGGTCAACGGGCGGCGGCTCCAGTCGGTGAAACGCGCGCCCTTGTCGATCACCAGCCCCAGCCAGCTTTCGACCAGATTGGAATACCCGATCTGCTCGCTCTGGCTGATGGCCATCATCGCGATCTGGGTGTCGAAGATCGGGTGAGGGGTCTTGCCGGTCAGGTTGTAGATGATTTCCACATCCTGCCCGCCCGCATGGAAGATCTTGAGCACATCCTCGTTGTCCACCAGCAGGTCGAGCAGCGGGGACAGATCGAGGTCGGGCGCCTTGGGATCGATGGCGGCGGCTTCATTGGCGTCGGCGATCTGGATCAGACACAGTTCGGGCCAATAGGTGCTCTCGCGCATGAATTCGGTATCGACGCAGACGAATTCTGATTTCGCCAGACGGCTGCAAAGATCGGCCAGCGCGTCGGAAGTGGTGATGAGCTTGTGAATCTTCATCGGTTTCTTTTCTATGCGCCAACCCCTAGAGGTCGGCTTGATGGTTGGCCCGGATGCGGGCCGGAGCCTGCCGACAGCGTGAAAAGCGCATATCAGCGGGCGGTTTTGGGCCGGTCTTCGACCCTGTCGGCTTGACAAAAGCGCGGCCATCGCCTGTTAGCCGCGCATCAGCCTGTCCAGCAATGGGCAGGAATCCCCTATCCCTGCCCGATTGGCGCAAGAATGGAAAGAGTTGTCATGTCCTCGCCCAACACACAGGCGCATCCCTATCGCTCGCACACCTGCGGCGCGCTCAATGCGGATGCCGTGGGTCAGAATGTCCGCCTCTCCGGCTGGGTCCACCGCAAGCGTGACCATGGCGGGGTGCTGTTCGTCGACCTGCGCGACCATTACGGCATCACCCAGATCGTGGCCGACAGCGACAGCGCGGCGCTGCCCGTGCTTGAGTCGCTGCGCGTGGAAAGCGTCGTGACGATCAACGGCACGGTCAAGGCGCGCAGCGAAGGCACCGTGAACCCCAACCTGCCCACCGGCAGCATCGAGGTCTTTGCCCGCGAGGCCAATGTGCTGAGCCGCGCCGAGGAACTGCCGATGCCGGTGGCGGGCGAGCAGGAATATCCCGAGGAAATCCGGTTGAAGTACCGCTTCCTCGACCTGCGCCGCGAAACGCTGCATGCCAATATCGTCAAGCGCACCAAGGTCATCTCCTCGATGCGCCGCGCGATGGAGGACATCGGCTTCACCGAATATTCGACGCCGATCCTGACCGCGTCCAGCCCCGAAGGCGCGCGCGACTTCCTCGTGCCCAGCCGTATCCACCCCGGCACCTTCTTCGCGCTGCCCCAGGCGCCGCAGCAGTACAAGCAATTGCTGATGGTGGCCGGTTTCGACCGCTATTTCCAGATCGCCCCCTGCTTCCGCGACGAAGATCCGCGCGCGGACCGTCTGCCGGGCGAATTCTATCAGCTTGACCTCGAAATGAGCTTTGTCACGCAGGAAGAAGTCTGGGAAACGATGGAGCCGGTGATCGGCGGCATCTTTGAAAAGTTTGCCGACGGCCGCAGCGTGACCCCCATCGGCAGCTTCCCGCGCATTGCCTATGACGATGCGATCCTGCGCTATGGCAGCGACAAGCCCGACCTGCGCAACCCGATCCTGATCTCGGACGTGTCGCATCACTTCACGACCAGCGGCTTTGGCCTGTTTGAAAAGATCGTCGGCACGGGCGGCGTTGTGCGCGCCATTCCGGCTCCGAACACGGCGGACAAGAGCCGCAAGTTCTTTGACGAAATGAACGAATGGGCGCGCAGCGAAGGCCATGCCGGGCTTGGCTATGTCACGCGCAAGGGCGGCGAATTCGGCGGCCCCATCGCCAAGAACCACGGCACCGAGGGCATGGAAAAGCTCTATGCCGAACTGGGCCTTGGCGCCGATGACGGCCTGTTCTTTGCCGCAGGCAAGCCCGATCAGGCCGCCAAGCTGGCAGGCGCGGCGCGCACCCGCGTCGGCACGCTGTTGGGCCTGATCGACGAAAACAAGTTCGAGCTGTGCTGGATTGTCGACTTCCCCTTCTTCGAGGAAGGCGAGGAGCCGGGCAGCATCGATTTCGCCCATAACCCCTTCTCGATGCCGCAGGGCGGTCTGGAAGCGCTGACCGATGGGCGCGATCCGCTGTCCATCAAGGCATTCCAGTATGACCTCGTCTGCAACGGCTTCGAAATCGCCTCGGGTTCGATCCGTAACCAGCACCCGGACCTGATGGTCAAGGCGTTCGAAACGGTCGGTCTGTCCAAGCAGGATGTGGAAGAGCGCTTTGGCGGCATGTATCGCGCGTTCCAGTATGGCGCCCCGCCGCATGGCGGTATGGCCGCTGGTGTGGACCGCATCGTCATGCTGATTTGCGGCGCGCAGAACCTGCGCGAAATCACGCTGTTCCCGATGAACCAGCGCGCCGAGGATCTGCTGATGAACGCGCCTGCTCCCGCCAGTCTGAAGCAGCTTCGCGAGCTTCATATCCGCGTGGTGGAACAGCCCAAGGGCTGATCTTCCGGGACATTACGGTTCAAGCAAGGACTGGTCGAGCACGATACGCTCGGCCAGTCCTTCTTTTTTGCCCATGCCAAAACCTGAGGCGAGAGGCGGTGGAAGCGGTCATAGGCCTCCTCCTCGGCGATGGCGTCGCCCGACACGCGCCGCGCCAGAGTTCGTCGGGCTAAAGCTCGTCGGAATCGTCGAAAAACACGATCCGGCGCGAAAAGCCCATTGAGCGATGAAAATGCACGAATCGGCTCATTGCATCCCCGACAGGGCGAACTGTTGAGATCAGCCGGACTTGCATTCCCATGACGGGCCCTCTCCTGCGGTGGATGAAAAACAAGGCTGACACCGGCCAAGTGGGGCGACAATTGAGGTGCGATGAGGGTTGGCACGGTTGTGATGTGCAATCCCGCTTGCCAGTCTGCGCGCCACCCATTAGGGGCGCGCATTGAGTTTCACAATTTCGCCGCTTTTCGTAAGGGGAATATCATGAGCACCATCGAGGCGCAGGTTAAGAAGATCGTTGTCGAACACCTCGGCGTTGAAGAAGACAAGGTCGTCGCCGACGCCAGCTTCATCGACGATCTGGGCGCTGACTCGCTCGACATCGTTGAACTGGTGATGGCTTTCGAAGAAGAATTCGGCGTGGAAATTCCCGACGATGCCGCCGAAAAGATTGCCACGGTCAATGACGCCATCGCCTTCATCGAGGCGAACAAGGGCTGATTTTGCCAAAGGGCCGGTGGGGCTGATGCACCCGTCCGTTAAGGGGCGGGATGATGTCGCCCCGCAGGTCCTGCGCCGAAATGGGGGATGGCCCGGGCCTGAACCTTTGATCGGCGTCGACCTTTGGGGTCATAATCAGGCCCGGTCCGCTTAATCGGGCCGGGCTTGCTTGTTATTGGACATTTGGCCAGAATAAGCGCTTGTTGGGTCGCTGTTTGCTGCCGCAACGGCTGGTCGGTATGGTCTGCCGATGGGGCAGAGGGAGAATCGAGAATGCGTCGTGTTGTCGTCACCGGGCTTGGTCTGGTCACCCCGCTGGGCGCTGACGTGGAAACCGCCTGGGCAAATATCCTTGCCGGCAAGTCCGGCGCGGGCAAGATCACCAAGTTCGATGCGTCGGCGCAAAAGTGCCATATCGCTTGCGAAGTGAAGCCGGCCGACCACGAATATGGTTTCGATGCGAGCAAGCGCGTCGATCACAAGATCCAGCGTCAGGTCGATCCCTTTATTGTTTTCGGCATTGATGCAGCGGGTCAGGCGCTGGAAGACGCCGGTCTGGTGGACGCGCCTGAAGAAATGCGCCTGCGCATGGGCTGCTCGATCGGCAGCGGCATCGGCGGTCTGCCCGGTATCGAAAGCGAATCGCTGGTGCTGGCCAACAAGGGGCCGGGCCGCGTTTCGCCGCATTTCGTCCATGGCCGCCTGATCAACCTGATCTCGGGTCAGGTTTCGATCAAGTATGGCCTGATGGGGCCGAATCATGCAGTGGTCACGGCCTGCTCGACCGGCGCCCATTCGATTGGCGATGCCGCGCGCATGATCCGCGACGATGATGCCGACATCATGCTGGCTGGCGGCGCGGAATCGACCGTGTGCCCGATCGGCATTGCCGGTTTCGCTCAGGCCAAGGCGCTCAATTGCAGCTTTAACGACCGGCCCGAACAGGCCAGCCGCCCCTATGACAAGGACCGCGACGGTTTCGTCATGGGTGAGGGCGCGGGCGTGGTCGTGCTGGAGGAATATGAGCATGCCAAGGCGCGCGGCGCGAAGATCTATGCCGAAGTGGTCGGCTATGGCCTGTCGGGGGATGCCTATCATGTGACGGCGCCGCATCCGGAAGGTTTCGGGGCGTTCCGCTCGATGGAAATGGCGCTGAAGAAGGCGGGCATGACGCCTGCCGACATCGATTATGTCAACGCGCATGGCACCTCGACCATGGCCGACACGATTGAACTGGCCTCGGTCAAGCGCCTGTTCGGCGATGCTATCGGCAATGTTTCGATGTCCTCGACCAAGAGCGCCATCGGCCACCTGCTGGGCGGCGCGGGCGCGGTGGAAACCATCTTCTGCATTCTGGCCATCCGCGACCAGATCGTGCCTCCCACGCTTAATCTGGATAATCCTGACGAAGGCACCGAGGGCGTCGATCTGGTGCCTCACGTGGCCAAGAAGCGCCGCGTGCGCGCGGCCCTCAACAACAGCTTCGGCTTTGGCGGCACTAATGCCAGCGTTGTTGTGAAGGCTCTGGAAGACTAAGCAGGGTGTGAAGGGACGGGGGCTTGCCATCGGGCGCCTCCGTCCCCACCTGTGTAACAAGCGGTGGCGGGCGCCTTTGGGGGCTCGCCTTATCTGTATCTGGCATCAGGCAGAAGAGAGCCCGAAGCGCCCATGAAGAAACCCGTCCTGATCGTTCTTGGCGCGGCCGCGCTGGCCATTGGCGCTCCGGTGGCCAGCCTGCTGCATGGCTGGTATGGGGCGGGGCCTTTGCCGCAGGACCGTGCCTTTACCGTGCCTGACGGTGCGGGTCTGACGGTGGTGGCGGCCAAGCTGCAACGCGAGGGGGCGATCTATTCGGCGCGGGCGCTGCGTTTCCATGCCAAGCTGATGCGGGCCGGAGGCGGCATCAAGGCGGGCGAATTCCTGCTGCCTAAGGGTGCCAGCGAGCAGCAGATCCTGGCCATCATCACCGGCGATCAGGTGCTGCGCCGCTTTGTCACCATTGCCGAGGGGCTGCCCTCAATCATGGTCAAGGAGAAGCTGCTGGCCAATCCCGACCTGATCGGTACGGTTGACGCCCCGCGTGAGGGCAGCATCCTGCCCGACACCTATGACATCAAGAAGGGCGCCACCCGCGCCTCGGTGGTGGCCACGATGCAGGCGGCGATGACCAAGGTGCTGGCCGAGGAATGGGCCGCGCGCAGCCCCGACACAGTGGCCAAGACGCCGGAGGAGGCGCTCACGCTGGCCTCCATCGTCGAAAAGGAAACCGGCAAGCCCGAAGAGCGCGCGATGGTCGCGGGCCTCTATTCGAACCGCCTGCGCCAGCATATCATGCTGCAGGCCGACCCGACGATCATCTATCCCATCACACAGGGCAAGCCGCTGGGTCGCCGCATCAAGCAGAGCGAGATTGCGGCGAAGAATGATTACAACACCTATTCGATGATCGGTCTGCCCAAGGGGCCGATCACCAATCCGGGGCGCGATTCGATCCATGCCGTGCTGCACCCGGCCAAGACGCAGGCGCTCTATATGGTGGCCGACGGCACCAAGGGCCATGCCTTTGCCAATACGTTGGAAGAGCATAACAGGAATGTCGAGCGCTGGTTCGCCATCCGCCGGCAGCGAGGCGAGATCTAGCTCAGCAGATCGCGCCCGGCGGCGGCATGGGCATAGGCCATCGAGCCCAGCGCGATGACCAGGATCACCACCGGGAAGGCGATCACGCCCGGCCCCTTGGCCTGCACCAGCGGGGACAGCACCAGCGCATAGCTGAATTGCGCGACGATCCCGACGATCGAGGCGGCAAACAGCCACACCGCGACCCGCCGTTGCAGCAGCAGTGCCACCGCGCCCAGCAGGCCGCTCCAAGAGGCCACCGCATAGGCGATCCATGCCCAGAGCGGCATGGCGCGCCATACCTCGATCTGCACCTCGTCGCCCTGCGCCAGCGTTTCCGGGCTGGTGCTGGATTGAAGCGCCCACATGGCCACGCCTACCGCGTTCCACAGCACCAGAGCGATGGCGATCATGCGTTGCTGTCTGGCCATTTTCGGCACGGGCCACCTCCCTGATCTGCCCGGAATGTGACAGAGGCCTCCGTTATGCGCAAGCATCCGCATCAGGCCGGGCAGGGGTGGCGGATGGTCGCCTGGACCGTTTTGAAAAAAATTTCGCCAAACATGCAATGGGCTGTTGACGCATGGGCGATGCGTGGCTATTCGCGCCGCCTGCACCGGGCAATGGTGACCGACACGGTCGCCGCCAGTCATGGGGCGGAGTAGCTCAGCAGGTTAGAGCAGCGGAATCATAATCCGCGTGTCGGGGGTTCGAGTCCCTCCTCCGCTACCACAACCCTCCCCAACGGGAGTGGTGATGAGGCGATCAGTCGCCGTGCTCAACAGAGCATCCAGTCCATCGACGATCTCGACCTTCATCGCCCTTCGTTCGAAAGGTGATTTCTGCTTTTCGTCGGCTGGCGACACGATCGCGCGATCAACCACCGAACGGATCAGCTTGGTGGCGAGCACCACCTTCTCGGCTTTCTGCGGCGCGTCGTCCGCGCCGAACTGATCGAGTTCGATCATGCCAGCCATATAGGCGTCCTTGAACCGAGCCGACAGCGTCGCGGAAAAAAGGCCAAGGGCTTGGCTGTCGGTCTCCATCCCATTGCCCTCAGCTCGCAGGCTGGCTGGTTCCGCGCCCGGCATAACGGCTCTCGTGGTCGTCGTATTCCGGGCCGCAGTTGGGTGAAGGCTAAGCGCGAAAAAAGAATGCCGCTTCTGACGGCACCGATAAAAGTGAGAGGGAAAGACATGAGAAGCAGTGCGCAAAAGCCATTGCTGCTGGCATTGGTTCAGGTGATGGCGTGCGAAGCCGCCTTCGCGCAGGCCGCAAAACAACAGGATACCTCCGCCCAGGACGCGGCCATCGTGGTCACCGGCTCGCGGATTGCCAAGGGGGGGTCAGGCTCCCACGCCAACCACCGTTGTTGACGAAAAGGCGCTCCAGGCCGCGCCGCAGGCGAGTATTGCCGCTTATCTCAACCTGTTGCCAACCGCCTTGTTGAAGCGCGTGGACATCGTGACGGGCGGTGCTTCGGCCGCGTGGGGTTCTGATGCTGTGGCCGGCGTCGTCAACCTTGTTCTCGATACTGACTATACCGGCATCAAGGGCCAGGCTCAGGCGGGCATCTCGACCTATGGCGATGCACCCGAATACAAGGCCGAACTTTCAGGCGGGCCAAGTTCGCCGACGGGCGCGGGCATATCGTCGTCAGCGGATCCTACTCCAGCATCGGGAGTGTCGACCGCGTGGATTCGCGCCCTTGGTATAATGGCCTGAAGTTCATGCAGAACCCCGCCTATGTGCCGGGCGGAACCCAGCCCGCGAACACCATTGCGGTCGGCAATTACAAGTCGTCGTCGGGCGGGTATGACGTGAAGGAAGGGTTCGCCGAAGTGGCCGTTCCCATCTTCAAGGATTCACCGATCGGCCGCGACAATGGTCTGATTGACGATCTCATCGGCGAAGTCGGCCAGGGCAACGGGCCCACGCGTTGGCGTGGATTCAACTCGGCCAACTTCGACAATGAGCACTTCGGCCTCTCGCTCCGTCATCGCTATATCGGAGCCGGGGTGATTGATGCGGCCTATACCTCGGCCGACATTGCCAACAACAATGTTCCGGCCGTAAGCTACTTCGATGTGTCGGCAACGGCAAAAATTCGGGTCAACAACACCAAGATGGAGCTGTTCTTCTCGGCGGACAACCTTTTCGACAAGGCGCCGCCGATTTCGCTGACCACGACCACCCAGTTGCAGACTTCGATCGGGCGGGCGGCCGCCACTTATGACCTGGTGGACCGCTTCTTCCGCGTCGGGCTTCGCTTCGACATGTGATCGGCTCGGGGGCGGCTAGCGGCCGCCCCTGACCAATCAAGGCAGATTTTGGGAGTAGATGATGGGTATGACCACGACGCGGCGCAGGGCTATAGCGGGCTTGGGCGCTTTGTCCGCTGTTTCAACCGCCAGCTTTGGGGCGACCGCCCGCAAGAGCCGTCGCCCAAACATCGTGTTCATTCTCGCCGACGACATGGGCTATGCGGATGTCGGTTGCTACGGCAGGCCCGATGTCCGAACCCCTGCTATCGACAGTCTGGCCAAGCGGGGCGTCAGGCAATTGCAGGCCTATGCCAATTCCGCAGTGTGTTCGGCGACCCGCACCGCGCTGATCACCGGGCGTTATCAATACCGCCTGCGCGTCGGGCTGGAAGAGCCCATTGCCGGTGACAGTGCCGGTATTGGAATGCCGCCCGAACACCCGACGCTTCCTTCCATGTTGAAAGCGTCCGGCTATCGCACGGCGCTGATGGGGAAGTGGCATCTTGGGAGCCTGCCGGATTTCGGTCCGTTGAAAAGCGGTTACGAGGAATTCTTCGGCTTCCGGGGCGGCGCCCTCGATTATTTTTCGCACAAGGGCTCACGCGACAACGACGATCTTTGGCGCAATGATGAGCCTGTCAAGATCCCCGGTTATCTGACGAACCAGCTGGGTGAACATGCTGCGGACTTCATTGAGCGCAGTGCGGCTTTGGACAAGCCCTTCTACCTGAGCGTTCATTTCAACGCTCCCCATTGGCCGTGGGAAGGCCCCGGCGATCAGGCGGAATCAGAGCGCATCGGCGGGACCGGCCTTCGTGATCTGGACGGCGGAAGCAACGCAACCTATGCCAAAATGATCGAGGCGATGGATGCCGAGGTGGGCCGGATCCTGTCGGCGCTTGATGCGCACAAGCTGAGGGAAGACACTATCGTCGTGTTCACCAGCGACAATGGTGGCGAGCGTTTTGCCGATACCTGGCCGTTCAGCGGGCAAAAGACCGAGCTGCTCGAAGGGGGCCTGCGTGTGCCTTCGATCATTTCCTGGCCCAACGGCCTGCCTCAGGGCACGACGAACAATCAGGTCAGCATCACGATGGACTGGGTGGCAACCTTGCTGTCCGCCGCCGGGGTCAGGCCGGACGAAAAATATCCGCTGGACGGCATGGACCTCCTCCCGTCCTTGCGAGGCGGCACAGACGTCAAGCGGACGCTTTATTGGCGCTATAAGGCCAATCATCAGCGCGCCCTTCGTGATGGTGACCTCAAGTTCCTGAAGATCGCGGACAATACCTATCTCTTCGATGTCGTGAGTGATCCTCTGGAGCGAGCCAACCTCAAGCAGCGCAGGCCTGAAGACTTCGCTCGACTGGCGGGGATGTGGCAGGACTGGAACAAGACCATGCTGCCAGAGCTCGACAGCACCTTTACCGAGGGTGTCCAGGCCAAAGATCAGGCCGATCACATTGGAGCTGGCCCGGCGATAAAGACCGCTGATCCCGGCAACTGAAGGGTTTGTGGGCATTTCGTTGCGTTCTGCGCCGCTGGTCTCTTAGGGCAGCGCTGTGAATTGATGAGATGCCCCCTTTTGTCCGCTTCCCATATGCTGAGAAGTGGCGGCTTGGCGCTCTCGTGTGACCGATAGATCTTCTTGCGGTCCCGTTCGGTCTTGAGGGAAGAGAAGGAACTCTCCATCGCCGCTTTATCCCAATTCAGGTACACCGAGCGCAGGTGAACCAACTACCGTTTGGAATGTATCAATTGGAAGCTACTGGCGCTTCTGCGGCAGCTTCGTGCAGCAGCCAGTGGCGGAAGGACCGCATGGCGTCGCTTTCCTTGCGGGAGAGGAGCCGCGTCAGCCAGTAGCGTCCGGCATCGACCGTAATGTCGAAGGGCTGGACCAGACGTTCGGCGATCAATTCGCGGGTGAACATGGCGGCGGGCGCCAGCGCCACACCCAAGCCATTGGCCGCCGCCGCGACCATCAAGGCGGAACTGTCGAACACCGGGCCGCGCAACACGGGTTGCGGGCTGCCCGCCGCCTCGAACCAGCGGCGCCATTCATCGGGCCGATACGAACGCAGCAGCGCCTCCTGCGCGAGGTCGCGCGGACTGCTCAGGCGGGCGGCGATGGATGGCGCACACAGCGGGGTCAGGCTGGCCTCAAACAGAGGTTCGGCAAAGGTGCCATGCCAGGCGCCGTCTCCGAACCGGATTGCAAAATCGAGTGCTTCGGCTGCGATGTCGACGCGATTGTTGTTGGTTGAAACGCGCAGGTCGATGTGAGGGCAGGCGCGCGTGAACCCATCCAGCCGGTGGAGCAGCCAGCCGGTTGCAAAGGTGCCGACCACGCCGATGTTGAGCACGGCGCGAAACCGTCCGTCCGCATATTGGTCGAGCACCGCGCCCACCCGGTCGAACATGTCGGCCAGCACCGGCACCAGCGCCTGTCCATCATCGGTCAGCGCAAGGCCGCGCGGCAGGCGATGAAACAGACGCGTGCCGAGCCGCCGCTCCAATTGCGCGACCTGATGGCTGACGGCTCCCTGGCTGACGCACAGTTCGATGGCCGCGCGGGTAAAGTTCAGATGGCGCGCCGCCGCCTCGAAAGCGCGCAGGGCGTTGAGGGGGAGCTGGGCGCGGTGCATCGCCAAGGTATGAAGCAAGCTCATGGCTCTGTCGAGAAATGATGCTTTGTTTCGGCGCCTCCCCTGCCGCAGTTTTTGCCGCGAAGGAGACGTGCGAATGTCGAAAACACCATGGATAGCGGGCGCGCTGGCAGCTTTGTTGGCCCCGATCAGCGCATCAGCGCAACCGGCTCAAGATCCGCTGACAAAGCCGATCATCGGCTCTCATACCGCCGAATGGCTGGTCCCGGCGGCGCCGGAGAAGATCTTTGGCAATAGTTACCTTGTTGGCTTTGGCGGCCTGAGTGTTGCCTTGATTGATACAGGCGCAGGCCTGATCCTGATCGACGGCGCCCTGCCGCAGGCGGCGCCTGCCATTCTCAACAACGTCAAGCGGCTTGGCTTTCGCCCGCGTGACATCAAATATATTCTGAGCACCGAACCCCATTTCGACCATGCGGGCGGGATCTCAGCATTGGCGCGCGATACCGGCGCCACCGTTCTTGCCAGTCCGCGCGGCGCGCAAGGGCTGATGGCCGGTCGCATGGCGCCGGATGATCCGCAGCGTGGCTATAATTCCTCCTGGCCGGCGGTTGCAAAGGTGCAGGTGATCCGTGGCGGCCAGACTTTGCGGCTGGGCAACACAACCATCACCGCACTGGCGACGCCGGGGCATACGATGGGCAGCATGAGCTGGCGCTGGCAATCGTGCGAAGGGCGGGCATGCCGGACGATTGTGTTCGCCTCCAGTCTGAACCCGGTTTCGACCGACGATTATCGCTATACGGCACCGCGCGCCCGCCCGATCATCGCCGGTTTCCGCAGCAGCTATGCCGCGATGAGCGCGACGCCCTGCGATATCCTGATTTCGGCCCATCCCGACAATGCGGGCAAAGGCCGATACAACAACCAGCCCGGCGCCTGCCGCGCCTATGTCGAGCGTTCACGCAAGGCGCTGGATCAACGCATAAAGTCGGAGCGGGGCCAAGCGCCTCTATAGCCTGGGGCACTGATCGCCGGTGGGTTGGGCGCGCCGTGGGTGCAGGGGCTCTGACATGCACCCGTTGGCGCCTTGTGATGAAAGCAGCAGCTTCATGCTCATCGGGTGTTCATTTGCGGTCTGAATACCCACACAGTGCAAAGGCCAATGGTGGAGAAGTCGCGTGCCCGTTGTCAGCTATCGATCCTATGGTGATCGTTCCGATCCGCAGCAAATCCGCATCACCGTGCCCGGATGGGCAGGCGCCTCCGAACAACGCGTCGACGGCAGTCACGAACAGCCCTGGCACTGTATCCCCTTTTCGGAGAGCGCGCGCTACGGCGTGGAACTGCTCTATCCCTTCGACCCGGAACTTCGCGTGCGCTCGGTCGACGGCAAAGTCGTGCTGGAGGCCGATTGGGGCGCCCCGCCAGAGGAAGGGGCGATGTGGCCGCCGTTCCGCGCCTTTGGCGAGGACTATTATTCCTATCAGCTCTCGCTTGACCTGGCCGCGCCGCCGGGATGGGCGATCCGTTGTGAACCGCACCCCCGCTTCTTCACCGACGCGACCAACTCGACCCCACTTGCGGTTCCGGCGCTGATCCGGAGCGAGTGGTGGCCGATGATCAATTTCTGCATCTTCAAGGCCCCGCCGCCCGGAACCACGCATGTGTTTCGCAAGGGCGAGCCTTTCATCAGCTTCATCTGCATTCCCTCCGAACCGGACCTTGAGCTGCAGGCAATGGGACGGGAAGACGCCGCGCAACGGGAAATGCGATCGCGTCGGCTTTCGGCAAGCCGCGATGCTCTGGCCGAGGGGACACGCTGGCTTTCCTCGACGAACACCGTGTTCGACGGGACATATCGCAACATGGCGAGGGCGGCCCGCGCTCATGCCAAGCAGAAAAGCGGTGAGTAGTCGCCACGGCGCGGCAGGCAGCGCTTGCTGAACTTCGGATGTCGGGCGGGTTCAGCGATGGGTCAAGCCCGCCCCATTATGTCTGCGTTTGTTGCCAGTGAAGCGGGAGCCCCTTGGTCTTCCGCGTCGTGACGCAAGGAGCAAGCGTATGACCGGTAAGAAACATATTCTCTCAGGCGCAGCGGCCTTGGCCATTGCCGCCTCTGCCTTCGCCGCCCCGCCCGCCCTCGCGGCCCCTGTGCCGGAGGCGACGTCCTATGCCGATCTGTTTGAGCCGGTGCCCGATGCCGCTGCCCGTCTGAACGCCGCAGATGCCGCTGCGGCGGCCCAGCCGCGCCTGATCGAAGCCCAGTATTGGGGCGGCGACGGCCGCTACTACCATCATCATCACCACCATCACCACCATCACCACAGTGCGCGTTGGTTCTATGATAACGGCTATGTTTGGAATGGGTGGGGCTGGGTCCCGCGGCCGGTATACCATCATCACCACCATCATCATCACCATCACCATCATCACTATTATCGCTGGTGATTTCGAAGGGCCCTTCAGGACTTTCGCCACCTTGAGGCCAAGGAACCATGGCCAGTGTATGATGATACAATCATCGCAGCTGGGTGATATTGCCGGGAAGCTGGTCGATAGCCTTGGCCTTCACAACGACGTCATGGCATTCCTGCGGTGCGGTTTCCTCTGCGGGTTCGGCAGCCGATGTTGCGGACAAAAGCATTGGCTAGGGCGGCTGCCCGCCATTCGTCTGGCCCGGCGCCGTAATGGCGGCAACCCGACGGGGTATGCCGCCATTACGGGTCATTGCTATTGGACTTCGGTCACAAAAGCATTGCGATCACGGCGGACCTTCTTGAGATTGACGAGCCAGTCGCCCTCGGCTTGCCGATAGCCGAGCGGAAGCAGGATCACGCTGCGCAGATGACGTGCTTTAAGGCCCAGTATTTCGTCAACAGCCTCTGGATCGAAGCCTTCCATCGGCGTGGCATCGACTTCTTCGAAAGCGGCCGCCGCCAATGCCGATCCCAAACCGATATAGGCTTGGCGCGCCGCTGCCTGATAATTTGCCTCGGTGCCCCTTGCGCCAACGATGCCCAGCAACTGCTGACGGTAATTTTCCCAGCCTTCATTGACAAAGCCGCGCACTTCATTGGTCAGGTCGAACATCATGTTGACCCGCTCGGGCGTGATGTCGTCCCACGCGGCAAACACCAGCAAATGCGAACAATCGGTGATCTGCGCCTGATTCCACGATACGGCGCGGATCTTCTGGCGAACTTCCGGGTTCGTTACCAGCAGCAGTTCGAAGGGCTGGAGACCGCTCGAGGTTGCGGTCAGGCGAACGGCCTCGATGATCCGTTCGACGCTTTCGGTCGGGACGGCTTTGGCGGGGTCGAATTTTTTGGTCGCATAGCGCCAGGACAGCTTTTCGATCAGGGGGTTCATATCAAAATCCTTGGGGACTATTTGGATCGCGCAGAAAGAACGCGCAACCGCAGGCGGTAACGTATTAACGCCAAGGTCGGCAAACAAGGTTTGAAGGAAAAGATTGCCGAGCTTTGTCCGAAACGGTTTTGCCTGAAGGATCAACCCTTTCGTTTTGGATGAACGCAGGGGCGCTTTGCATGATCCCGTTCGAGCCATCGGATAGCGGTTTTGGCGGCGGCAATCCCCCTTCCGACGCATCAACGCGCTGATTGGCGGCTATCGGTCTCGCCGCGAGGAAAAAGACCGCCGCGACCGCGCCTTGTTCGACCTTCCCATCGCCAGCAATTTGCGCGGACGTGATCTTGTAAAGCTGCGCATTGGCGTTCTGGTCGGCGGTGGCACCCTGTCCATCGCCAAATATCTTGACATCAAGATATATATCTCTATGTAGAGACATATTGGGAATGAGCCCAAGCGCAAGCGCGACCATCCTATCGGAATGTCATCATGCCAAAATCTTCCGGCTGGCTGCTGCTTGCGGCCGTGATCCTGCGCTCCGGCATCGATCTGCGCCCCAGGCCGGCCTCGATCGGGCCATTGCTCGGCCTGACGCAGAGCGAGGCAGGGCTGGACGATATGCTGACCAGTTTGCCGGTACTGCTCATGGGATTGTGCCTGCCCGGTTCCAAGCGGATGCAGGCGGCATTGGGCCTGCGGACCGGCGAGCAATCTGACTGAACCATCGAAAGGAAACAATCATGGCCTTTTTCACAGTGCAGGGTCGCACCAATTATTTTGTCGACATGGGGCAAGGGCGACCGGTTCTCCTGCTCCATGGCATTAGCAATTCGGGCCGAGCCTGGGCGCCGCAGGTGCCCGCGCTGATGGCCGCCGGTTATCGGGCCATCGTGCCGGACCACGCGGGGCATGGCGTCTCGGGCAGCGTGTCGGCCCCGTTTGGTGTGAAGGACATTGCCGATGATAGCGAGGCGTTGATGGACCATTTGGGTCTCGACCGGCTCGATGTTGTCGGCCTCTCGTTGGGCGGGATGGTGGCGCTGGAACTGGGGCTTCGCCATCCGCAGCGTATCGGCCGCATGATTGTTGCGAACAGTTTTGACCGGACCGCAACCCCGGAGTTCAAATCCATGGCCGAAGGGTGGGCCCGGACGTTCGAGTTGCCCCATGGTCCGGTGCTGCGATTGGAGCAGAACTGGCCATCGCTGGTATCGCCGGGCTTTCAGAAAACGGCGGAGGGGTTGCGTACCTGGCAGGTCTGGCATGGCATTGCCGCAGGTGCTGATGGCCCATCGCTGGCGCATGTTGCACGCGGAATCACCGATTTTGACTTCTCGGATCGCATTCGGAATCTGGCGATGCCGGTCCTCTTTGTGGCAGGCGAACTTGATCGCATGTCACCGCAGGAACTCAGCCGCACCATGGCAGAGCGAGCGCCACTGGGGCAGTATCATTTAATTCAAGGAGCAGCCCATATCTCCAATGTGGACAGCCCCGATGCCTTTACACGGACCATGCTTCAATTTTTAGAGGCTGCGCAGCCTTGCGACACGACTGCCTCACTTGCATCGCGGGAATGAGGGGACGATTGGGATGCCCAATTCTGTGGTGAGCCGCTCATCGTGCTACTGACCGGGGCAGGCAGCTTTGAGTCCGCATATCAGAGCGTGGAATGTCCGTTTTGTCCGGATCAGCCCTTGGCGCGAGCGGGTGAGACGGCTGCCCGACCGGCAGGCCGCGAGAAAACTGCGGCAATGATCCCATTGCGGCATAGAGTTCCCTGCCATTTTGCGTACAATGGATTGACAAGGTTGGCCACTCGGCGGCGCGCTTGTCGCGCCGCTAGACCTGTATTGCCCGCCAATGTTCAGGATCGCAGAGCGTGACATTCCATTTGATTATCGGCAACCGCAACTATTCTTCCTGGTCGATGCGCGCCTGGTTGCTGCTGCGCCTGAGCGGGGCGCCGTTTGAGGAAACCGTGGTGCCGCTTTACGAGCAGGGGTCACGCGCAAGGGTGGAAGCTCTGGGCGGCGAAACAGGGTTGGTTCCGGTGTTGAACGTGGGTGGCATGCCGGTCTGGGATACGTTGGCGATTGCTGAAACGCTGTATGAACTCTACCCTGCCGTGTGGCCAGCCAAGCTGTCAGACAGGGCACGCGCGCGCAGCTATGCCGGAGAGGTTCATTCGGGCCTCAACGCTTTGCGAGAGGCCATGCCTGTCAACACGCGGGGCCGCCGTCGACAGGCCGTCGTGACGCCCGCGGTCCAGGCCGACATCGACCGTGTGAACACCATCTGGGCGCGCGCCGGGCAATCGGACAGCCCATGGCTGTTGGGTGATTTTTGCGCGATAGATATTTTCTTTGCCCCCGTCGCCACACGCTTCCGCACATATGGCGTGGAGGTGCCTGTTCAAGCGCGGCCCTATTGCGAAGCGCTGCTGGCCCATCCCTGGGTTCAGGAATGGTGTCAAATGGGCTTTGAAGAGCAAGCCCTTATCCCATCTTTGGAAATGCCCGCGCTGCCCGGATAGCAAAGGGAATGATCGCCACAAGCCGTTGGCCGGACAGAGATGCCCTCAAAGCGGAAATGAGGGAGAACTTGAGCCGCTCCGCGAAGGGCGGGTTTAGGCGTAACCCGCATCGCCCTTCCGGATAAATGAACGACCGGTTCCGACGCCCTGATCAGCGTCCGGGCACGTCAGGAATGGCGGAGCAACCGGAATTAAAGCGTTTTGCCACGCCGCTCGGCGTCGAGTTTTGCGAACCAGATCACATGCTTGGCGCCTTTGCCGTTGCCTTGCTTGTCATAGCGCGCATAGACCGTAACCTCGTCCACCGCGAAGCCGGCGGCTTTCAGGCGTCGTGTGAAGGCTTCGTCGCGCGCGGCGGACCAGATTGCCAGCACCCCACCGGGGCGCAACGCGCGGGCAGCAGTGCGCAACCCGGCCTTGGCATACAGCCGGTCGTTGCCGGCGCGCACCAATCCATCGGGTCCGTTATCGACATCGAGCAGAATGGCATCAAACCCGCCCGCAGAGCCAGCGATCACGTCGACGACATCGCCTTGCACGAGCCTGACGCGTCGATCATCGAGGCAACCTGCCGCTACCTCCGCCATCGGCCCGCGCGCCCAGGCAATGATCTCGGGCACGATTTCTGCAACGGTGACCTGCGCGTCATCAGGCAGATTGGCCAGCGCGGCGCGCAAAGTGAAGCCCATCCCGTAGCCGCCGATCAGCATGCGCGGCTGCGTCGCTCCGGCGATGCGCGCGCAGGACATCACAGCCAGCGCCTCTTCGGAACCGCGCATCCGCGTGCTCATCAATTCGTTGCGATCCAGCACGATCATGAAATCGCCGCCATGGCGGAACAGGCGCAATTCCTCGCCGTCGGGAACCTGTGCCGTACCAATCAATTCGCGCGCAATCATGCCGGTTCTCCTACCGGCTGCCCGGTCGCTGCTTCACTGGCCAAGGCCGGTTGAAAATGACAATCGCCCGGGCCATCGATGGAATTCGCCTTTTGGGCAGCCGTGCGTGGTCACGCAAGGCTGCGCGGCGAGCGCCCCCATTATCCTAAAGTTGCCGATGTGCCATCCTTAACTTTCCCGGCTTGAAGGCGCTCGTGCCATTGGCCCGCCTAAGCCCTTCTCCGGATATGGATATTTTGCCATTTCCGATGAACGCAATCAGGTCTGTCGATGCCGGCTCCGCGGGCGAACAGTTCACGCATTCACGACATATCGCAGATCGGCGGCAAGGGTGTTGAACACTGTCCGGCATCGGGCACTGCTTCGCAGGTCTTCATGCATGACAATCCAGAGCGGCAGGCCGAAGACGAAAGCATCCGGGAGAACCTGCACGAGTGCGCTATCCCGGGCCGCAATGCGTGTTTGACAGATGCCGATGCCAAATCCCGCACGGATGGCGGCCAGATGGACGACTGTGTTGTCCGCCCGCAGCGCGAAATCGCCGTGTTCGATGCCGGGCAGGGCGCCTGTTATCGCGCGGGAAAGGCTGCTGTTTCTGTCCACCCCGATCAGGTCGTGCCCGGGCAGTTCGGCGATGGATTGCGGAAGGCCGCGCCGGTCGAGATAGTCGCGATGGGCATAAAGACCGAGTTGCACCGTGCCGATCCTGCGCGCGACCAATGCCTGCTGGACAGGATCGACCATGCGGATCGCGATATCCGCGCGGCGTTGCAGCAGATCATCGACAGCATCGCTTGCCACAAGTTCGATCGACAGCTTGGGATATTGACGCCGGATGGCGGCCAGCATGGGCGGCAGATGTTCGGCGGCCACAATTTCGCTCGCGCTGATGCGAACGGTTCCGGCGATGTCTTCCGGATCAGCCGAGGCGGTGCGCAGCATGGCGGCGCTGGCCGCGACCAGTTCCTCGGCATAGGGTTGCAGGGCCAGAGCGCGATCCGTTGGCGACAGGCCACGTTGTGATCGCAGGAACAGCTTGCCGCCCACCGCCTGTTCAAACGCCTCGACATGCCGAGCGACACTGGGCTGCGTGAGGCCAAGAGCGCGTGCGGCCGCCGACAGAGAACCCTCCCGCAGTACGGCGGCGAAGGTGCGGTAGAGATCCCAGCTCGGTTCCGTGCTCATCTATTTTCGTATAGTGAATGCCCATATTCTGTCAATTTCGTTGAGAGGCTATGTCGATCATCTTCCTGCGTGTGAAACGAGGAGGCAGACATGGAACGAATTGCATTGGTATTGGGAGCGACAGGCGGCATTGGCGGGGCTGTGGCGCGCAGGCTGCTGGATGCAGGCTGGACGGTAAGGGCGCTGGTTCGCGCAGAGAGCGCCGCGCGCTTACCGGCTCGGCTTATTCCGTTTATCGGTGATGCGCTCAATGGTGAAACTGTCGCCCATGCCGCGCAGGGAGCCCAACTGATCGTTCACGCGGTCAACCCGCCGGGCTATCGCGACTGGGACAGGCTGGTGTTGCCGATGCTGGACAACACCATTGCGGCGGCCCGCGCGAATGCTGCGCGCGTCCTGTTGCCCGGAACGGTTTACAATTACGGGCCGGATGCCTTTCCTTTGATAGACGAAACGGCGCCGCAACGGCCATCGACCCGCAAAGGTGCGATCCGCGTCGAGATGGAGCGGCGACTGCGCCTTGGCGCCCAGACCGGTGATATGCGCGTGCTGATCGTGCGGGCCGGCGATTTTTTTGGCCCCGATGCGGCCAATAACTGGTTTGCCCAAGGGCTGGTCAAGCCCGGCGCGCGCCCCGGCATCATTCGCAATCCGGGCAGGGGCGGGACAGGGCACCAATGGGCCTATCTGCCCGATGTCGCAGAAACGATGGTGCGCCTTGTCGAACGCGACACGCTTCAGTCCTTTGAAACATACCATATGGATGGCCACTGGGATGCGACCGGCACGGCCATGACCGACATGATCGTGAAAGTTCTGGGCCGACCCAAGGTGCGGGTTGCGGCTTTGCCCTGGTGGCTGATCCGCGTGGCGGCGCTGTTTGCCGTAACTCCGCGTGAGATGATGGAAATGCGCTATCTCTGGCAGAAGCCGGTTCGCCTGAACAATGCGCGCCTCGTCGCGACCCTTGGCGCCGAACCGCATACGCCTTTGGATCAGGCCGTCCATACGACCCTGACCGCCATGAGATGTCTGCCCTGAGGTGCCTATCGGGGGCAGGGCCGTCCCTGCTCCTTCAAAGCTCTCGGGCCAGGCGGATGCCGTTGTGGTAGTTGCGCAAGTCGTTCGGGTCCTTGATACGGATCGCGGAGCGCAGGTTGCCGGGCGAATAGAACCATGCGCCGCCCCGCTCCGCATGCTGTTCGCATGGGCCGCCAAGATAGGCCGACCCGTCCGACGGCGCAGCGATATAGTCGGGCCTCCAGCAGTCCGCCACCCAGGTCCACGCGTTGCCGCTCGTCTCGTAAAGGCCGAAAGGGTTGGGCGGGAAGCTGCCGACCGGAACGGTGCCGTCATGCGCCACAGGATTGCCGCAGGCATTGCAGTTCGCATGGTTGCCGCCGATCTCGTCCCCCCACCACCAGCGCGTGGTTGTTCCGGCGCGGTTGACATATTCGTATTCGGCTTCGGACAGCAGGCGATAGTGGTGACCGGTCCTGCGCGAAACCCAGGCGGCATAGGCCTGGGCATCGGCAAAGTTCATGCAGACCACCGGATCTTCAGCCGTCTGGATGAAACCCGGATTGCGCCAGTTGCGGGCGGGACGGTGATCGTCCCATTGGCCGCCTTCAAAGGTCTTGCAGGTTGACCCGGCATCATAGCGGGTATCGGCCACAAAGCGCGCGAATTCGCCCACGGTTACGGCATATTTGCCCACCGCGAACGGGCGGGCGATGCGGACCCGATGCTGCGGTCCCTCGTCCGCGCGGCGATTGGGTTCCTGGGGTGGCGATCCCATCATGAAATCGCCGGGCGGGACGATGATCATCTCGGGATAGTCCGGCCCATCCCAAAGCGTCGCACCGGGGATCGGCGCGGCAGGCGGCGTGAACTTTGCGAACCGGGCCCGGCGCTCGCCATGCCAACTGCGCGCTTCGGCCGCTGCGTGAAAACCCGATAAGGCTGCCAGCGCGAAAAGCACCGATCCGATGAACCTGAACGCCATGCGATGATCCCCAAGATTGAATCACATGTTTTGCGCCAAGTCGCTTCATGGCCTGCGGCTTATTCGGGACTGGTCGCTTGACGGGCACATACACGGCGACCGTATCCTGCGCATTGAGCAATCTGCCGACAACGCCAAGGTGCCGGCCGCGATGCGCCGAGCCTGGAAACGGTGCAGGGGAACAGTGTTTGGATCATCATGATCCGCGTGTCGCGCGCGCGAGGTCATCCTCCGTCCTATTCTCGCCAAATCCATCACGGTTTCCGCGCGCCTCGTCCGACGAGCAAAAAATATCTTTCCGTGCGAGGGGTGGGGCCAAAGGCTGCGTATGAAGGAGAAATCCCTTTGTGCAGGAATGATCCGCCGATGCCCGCTATCCAGTTTCACCGCCGACAGTTGTTGCAGGGCGCCGCCGCTCTGACCACGCTCTGCGCCGGTTTTGCCTCCACGGCGCATGGGGCGGCCATGCCGGGCGCGCGCGAACTGGCGGGCGAGGAGATCACCTTAACGATCGGCCAGACGATTATTCAGGTCGATGGCCGCCCCGCGCGCGCGGTGGCCATCAACGGCGGCGTCCCCGGCCCGACCCTGCGCCTGCGTCAGGGGCAGAAGCTGCGCATCACGGTCATCAACGAGCTGAACGAGGACACCTCGCTCCACTGGCACGGGCTGGAATTGCCGTTTCAGATGGACGGCGTGCCGGGCGTGTCCTTTCCGGGCATCCCGGCGCTGGGCCGCTTCACCTATGAATTCGCGATCACCCAGCACGGCACCTACTGGTATCACAGCCATTCGGGCCTTCAGGAGATGATGGGCTGCTATGGTTCGATCGTCATCGAGCCCGCCGCAGCAGACCCCGCTCCGCCCGCCCACGATCACGTCATGGTCCTGTCCGACCACAGCTATGTTCATCCCGCCGGTATCCTGCGCAAGCTGAAAGTCGATCCGGGCCATTATGCGCGCTATCCGCAAACGCTGGCCGGATTGATCGCGGGCAAGGATCAGCCGCTGAAGACCCGCCTTGAATTTGCCAAGATGCGGATGGATCCGGCCGATATTTCCGACGTCACCGGCAAGGTGTTCCGATACCTCATCAACGGGCGCGGCATGGCCGATAATTTCACCGCCCCGATCACGCCCGGGGCGCCCACCCGCCTGCGCTTCATCAACGCGGGCAGCATGACGTTTTTCAACGTCCGCATCCCCGATCTGGCGATGAAGGTGATCGCCGCCGACGGCCAGCCGATCGTGCCGGTGGAGGTCGATGAATTCCAGATGGGTCCGGGCGAGACCTATGACGTGCTCATCACGCCGCAGGATCGCGCCTATACGGTGGCCGCCGAGGCGATGGACCGTTCGGGCATGGCGCGGGCCACGCTGACCCCGCGCCCCGGATTGACCGCGCCCGTGCCACCTCTGCGCGCGCCGGTGCGGCTGACCATGCGCGACATGGGGATGGACATGGATATGTCGCACGGTGGGGGCGGCATGGACATGTCGATGCGCAGTCAGGCCAATGCGCCCGATGTCAAATTGGGGCCGGGTGTGGATATGATCGCGCCCATGCCGGTGGACCGCACCGGTGATCCGGGGCTGGGTCTGGATAAAATCGGCCACCGCGTGCTGACCTATCGCGATCTGGTCGCGCCCGAGCAAAACCCCGACACCCGCGCGGCGCAGCGCGAGATCGAGATGCATCTGACCGGATCCATGGACCGCTATCTCTGGTCCTTTGACGGCGTGACCATGAGCGAGGCGCATCATCCGGTCACCTGGACGACCGGAGAGCGGCTGCGCATCACACTGATCAACGACACGATGATGGGCCATCCCATCCATCTGCACGGCCATATTTTCGAACTGGTGACCGGCCATGGCGACCGTTCCCCGCGCAAACATACCGTCATTGTCCAGCCTGGAGGAAAGGTGAGTTTCGACGTGACCGCGATCGAGGGCGACTGGCCGATGCATTGCCATCTGTTCCTGCATATGACGATGGGGATGATGCGCGTGGTCAAGGTGCGGGGGGCATGAAGATGCGGTATTTTCTGAGCCTCGCGCTTGCCCTCTCCGCAACCGGCCTGCATGCGCAGGAGACCGGCACCGATCAAAGCCCCGGCAGCGCGCCTGCGCCCGCGCCCGCGCATGACCGGCTGGCCGACCGATACTTTGATCCCGCCGCCATGGCGCGAGCCGAGGCGGTGATGATGAACGAGCATGGCAACCTGACCTACAGCCAGTTCCGCGCCGATCTGGCCGAAGTGCGCGTGACCGGCCCCGACAAGGGCTATCATTTCGAGGGCGAGGCATGGACCGGCAACGTCAACCGCTTCGTCGTCGCCACGCGGGGCGAGGGGGATTTCGACAGTAGCGGGGACAGGGGCGCCGAAAAGGGCCGCTTCAAGGAGGGCGAGGTGCAGGCGCTCTATGCCCGCGCGCTCGGCCCATGGTGGAACCTGCGCGGGGGCCTGCGTCAGGATTTCGGCCCCGGACCGCAGCGCACCCATGCCATGCTGGCCATTGACGGCCTCTCGCCCTATCGCTTCGACATTCAGGGCGCACTGTTCGTCTCGCAGCGCGGCGAGGTGACCGGCCGCATCGAGGCCGCTGTTGACGAGCGCATCACCCGCCGTCTGGTGCTGCAACCGCGCGGCGAAGTGAACTTTTCGGTGCAGGATCAGCCCGACCGCGAACTGGGCAGCGGGCTGACCAGCATCGAAGTCGGTGCGCGGTTGCGCTATGAATTCACACGCCAATTCGCGCCCTATGTCGGCGTGCTGTGGACCTCATCCCTCGGCCGCACCGCCGATTATGTCCGCGCCGAGGGAAAATCGGCATCGTCTGCCGGTGTGGTGTTGGGGATAAAGGTCTGGTTGTGATGGGATAGGGAGTTTTGCCTCCGGCGGGCAAAGGGCGGGGGCCCTTTGCAATCCCGATACTGTCCGTGTTGCGCCATGGGTTCGACGTTGGGGGAGGTGGCCGCGCCGAAGGCTATTAAACCGCTTCGCGGAAAAGCGCGTTCTGCCCGGTAAAGCACCACCCCATAATGGGATTGCAAAGGGACCGAGTCCCTTTGCCCGCCGGAGGCACCTTTCCCTCAATATCGCTGTAACTCCACATTACGACAGAGGCCCGACTTTAGATCCAGCGCAAAGACATCGCCTTAGATCTGCCGCCACATCCCGGGCTTGCCGGGCGCGTCCCTCGCGCCTAACCTTTTGGCAAAACATAACCGAGGATGACATATGACAGCGCAGCCCCCGCTTTCGATCACCTTTCACGGCGCGGCCCAGACCGTGACCGGCTCCTGCATGGAACTGGCGCGTGGAGAGGGGGGCAAGCACATCCTTGTCGATTGCGGGCTGTTTCAGGGCAGCCGGACGCTCGAAACGCTTAACCACGGGCAATTGGGTTTTGATCCTTCCGATATTGCCGCAGTCGTGCTGACCCATGCGCATATCGACCATTGCGGGCTGTTGCCCCGGCTCATGGCGATGGGGTGGCAGGGGCCGATCTGGTGTACGCGGCCCACGGCGGATCTGCTCGAATATATGCTGGCCGATGCCGGGCGCATTCAGGAAGGCGACGCCACCCGCCGCAACCGCCGCCCCGACCGGCGCGGCGCGGCCCATTTTGAACCGCTCTATACCGAGCGCGACGGGCTGGCGGCATGGCGCGCGGCGCGGCCTGTGCCCCTGAACGAATGGTTTGAACCGGCCCCCGGTTTCCGCGCCCGCCTGTGGCCTGCGGGGCATATTCTGGGCAGCGCCTCGGCCGAAATCGAGGCGGCGGGTGTTCGCCTGCTCTGTTCGGGCGATATCGGCCCGGAAAACAAGGAATTGCAGCCCGATGCGCAAGGGCCATGCGATCTTGATTATGTCGTCTGCGAAAGCACTTATGGCAATCGCACGCGCGACCATATCACCATTGCCCAGCGCCGCGATGCGCTGGAGGCGGAAATCAAGGCGGCTCTGGTGCGCGGGGGCAATCTGGTGATCCCGGTCTTTGCGCTGGAGCGCACGCAGGAACTGCTGATCGACATCATCCATCTCGCCGAGGCCAACCGCATTCCCGGCGTGCCGATCTTTGTCGACAGCCCGCTGGCCAGCCGCGCCACCCGCGTCTTTGCCGCCCATGCCGATGAACTGGAGGACCTCGACGGCATCGACATCGCTCGCCACCCCTCGGTCCATTATGTCGAGGACCCGGCCGATTCGATGCATCTCAACACGATCTCGGGCGCGATCATCATGGCGGCCAGCGGCATGTGCGAGGCCGGGCGCATCCGCCACCATCTCAAACACAATCTGTGTCGCCGCGAATCCACGGTGCTGTTTGTGGGCTTTCAGGCGGCCGGATCGCTGGGCCGGGTCATTCTGGAGGGCGCGCCGCGCGTGCGCATTTCCGGCAATGAGGTTTCGGTCCACGCCCGGATCCGCCGCATCGACACCTATTCGGCTCATGCCGACCAGAGCGAATTGGCCGCATGGATCCGCGCGCGCAAACCGATCCGGGGCAGCCTGATCCTCTCGCATGGCGAGCCGGAGGGGATCGAGGCTTTGGCCGCGCTGATGCAGCAGGAGGATGCGGGCCTTTCGATCATCCGCCCGGCGCTGGGCGAAACCTATGGGCTGACGCCGGGGGCGCCCGCCAAACGGCTGACCACCGGGCGCGTCGATATCCAGCAGGCGATGGGCCATGACTGGCAGAATGACTATGCCGCCTTTGCCGCCACGCTGAAGGATGAACTGAGCCATATCAAGGGCCCGGCCGAGCGTCAGCGCGCGATCGAGGCGATGCGGCTGGTGCTGTCGCAAGCCCAAGGTTAAGCTCTAATCAACATGACCCGGCCGCTTATTGCCATACGCAATAAGCGGCATAGGACGCAGCGCGGAAAATGGCACATTTGCGGCCATGGGCGCTTGGAAACAGGATGGGGCGGCGGGGGCCGCGAATGATGACGCTGTAAACAGGGCGTCGGGGGCAACAAAACGCCGCTGGCTTTTGGCGCTGGCGGCATGTCTGCCGCTGGGCGTGGCCGGCTTTGCCCCGGCCACGGCGCAGGACACCGCAGGCGGCACCACCAATGTCCAGATCTCGGCCGAGGGCAAGCAGGTTTACGAGGAAATCTGTCAGGCCTGCCATATGGCCGATGCCAAGGGCGGGGGCGGCGCGGGGGCCGTGATCCCGGCGCTGGCGGGCAATGCCAAGCTGGCAGACAAGGATTATCCGATCACGTTGCTGCTCAAAGGGCGCGGCGGGATGCCGTGGTTCACCGAGATCCTGACGCCTGAACAGATGGCCGCCGTGGTCAATTACGTGCGCGGCCATTTCAACGATTACCACGACATCGTGACCGTCGCCGATGTGAAGCGCGTGGCCACCGGCCCCGCGCCCAAGCGCGACTGTCTGAACGCGTGTGGCCAGTAATCAGCAATTTCCGCAATTAAAGGACGCATCATGATCAGCGATCTTTCGCCCCAGACCCGCCGCGACCTGCTTACCATGATCGGCCGCGCGGGGGGCGGCCTTGCCATGTATCAGGCGATGACGGCGCTGGGCCATGCGGCCGAGACGCAGTTTTCCGGCCCGCCCGCGCTGTCAGGCGCGCGTGCCGGGGCCAGCGTGCTGGTGCTGGGCGCCGGGCTTGCCGGGATGCTGGCGGCCTATGAGCTGACCAAGGCGGGCTATAAGGTTCAGGTGCTGGAATATCAGGACCGCCCCGGCGGCCGCAATTATTCAGTGCGCGGCGGGGACAAGATCGTCGAGGTGGGCGGGGCGACGCAGAATGTCGCCTATCAGCCGGGCAATTACCTCAACCCCGGCCCGTGGCGCATCCCGCATCACCACCGCACCTTGCTGCATTATTGCAAGGCCTTTGGGGTGGAACTGGAACCGTTTATCCAGCTCAACCACAATGCCATGGTCCACCGCAAGGACGCCTTTGGCGGCAAGCCGCAGCGGTATAAGGAACTGGCCGTGGATTTCACCGGCCATGTTTCGGAACTGCTGGGCAAATCGCTCAATGCCGGAGCATTGGACAGCACGGTCAGCAAGGAGGACAAGGAGAAGCTGATCGCGGCGCTGCGCGAATGGGGGGCGCTGGACGGCGATCTCAAATTCACCAGCAACCTCAATGTGTCGAGCCGCCGGGGCTATGACCGCGCGCCGGGCGGGGGCGTCAATGGTGCGCCCACACCGTCCAAGATCAACGGCCTGTCCGATGTCCTGTCCAGCCATGTCTGGACCCAGATGAGCTTCTATTTCAACTATGTGATGCAGACCACCATGTTCCAGCCCAAGGGCGGCATGGATATGATCGGCAAGGGTTTCTACAAACAGATCGCCAAGCTGGTCCGCCTGAACACCAAGGTCACCTCGATCAAGCAGGATGACAAGGGCGTCGCCGCGACATGGACCGACACCGTGACCGGCAAGACGGGCGTGGCCACGGCGGACTATATGGTCTGCACGCTGCCCGCGACCATTCTGGCCCAGTTGGACATTCAGGTTTCGGACGCCAAGAAAGCCGCGATCAAGGCCATTCCCTATAGCGGTCAGGTCAAGATCGGCCTCGAAATGAAGTCCCGCTTCTGGGAAGAGAAATATTCGATCTATGGCGGCCACAGCTTCACCGATCAGGCGATTGGGCTCATCTCCTATCCCAATTACGATTTCTTCAAGGACAAGCCCGCCGTGCTGCTGGGCGCCTTTGCCAATGGCGCGGGCGGATACATGCTGGCGGGCATGACGCCGGAAAAGCGGATCGAGGCCGCGCTGGCGCAAGGCAGCGTGTTCCACCCGGAAGAATATCGCCGCGAATTCATGAACGGCGCTTCGGTGGCGTGGAGTCGGATGCCTTGGATCCTTGGCTGCTGCGGCATGTGGACCGAGGAAAGCCGCGCGACCCATTACCAGAACCTCGTCTCAATGGACGGGCGCATCGTTCTGGCGGGCGAACATGCCTCCTATTACGGCTGCTGGATGGAGGGCGCGCTGCTCTCCTCGCTCGATGCCATCACGCGCCTGCATCAGCGCGCGCTGGCGGCATAAGGGGGCGCCGCGATGAACGAACCCATTATGCCCATGACCAAGCGCGATCTGCTCTCGATGATCGGCACGGCGGCGGGCGCCTCGGCGATGTATATGGCCATGTCCAGCATGGATCAGGCCAAGGCATCCGATTTTAAAGGCCCGCCCAAGCTGGAAGGGGACAATAAGGGCGCGAGCGTTTTGATCCTTGGCGCGGGCGTGGCGGGGATGACCGCCGCGCTCGAACTCTCCCGCGCGGGGTACAAGGTGCAGGTGCTGGAATATAACGACCGTGTGGGCGGGCGTTCATGGACCTTGCAGGGCGGCGACACCTATACCGAGCTGGGCGGGGCGACCCAGACGTGCCAGTTCGCGCCGGGCAATTACATCAACCCCGGCCCGTGGCGCATTCCATGGCACCACCATGGGTTGATCCATTACTGCCATGAACTGGGCGTCGCGCTCGAACCCTTCATGCAGGTCAATTACAACGCCTATGTCCACAACACCAAGGCGTTCGGCGGCAAGCCCCAGCGCTATCGCCATATTCAGGCGGATTTCTACGGCCATGTCGGTGAATTGCTGGCCAAATCGGTCAATGCCGGGGCTTTGGCACAAACGGTCAGCAAGGAGGATGGCGAGATCCTGCTCGAAGCGCTGCGTTCATGGGGGGCGCTCGATCGCAACATGCGCTATGTGAAGGGCGCGGCCAGCAGCGGGCGGCGCGGCTATGACAAGGAGCCGGGAGGCGGCCTTTCGGCGGTGCCCGAACCCTCCGATCCGATTGATGTGCAGACCTTGCTGCGTTCGGGCCTCTGGCGCTCCATCGGCGGCAATCTGCAATGGGATCACCTCTCCACCATCTTCCAGCCCGTCGGCGGCATGGGGCAGGTGGCCAAGGGTTTCGAGCGCGCCGTGGGCCATATGGTGCGCAAGAACAGCAAGGTGACCGCGATCCATCAGGACGAGAAGGGCGTCATTGTCACCTATAAGGACACGAAAAGCGGAGCGGTGATGAAGGCTGCGGCGGATTACTGCCTCTGCACCATTCCCCTGCCGGTGCTGGCCCAGATCGAGATGAATGTCAGCCCTGAACTGGACGCCGCTATCCGCGCCGTGCCCTACAGCACCAGCGTCAAGGTCGGTCTGGAATTCAAGCGTCGCTTCTGGGAGCAGGACGACCAGATCTATGGCGGCATCACCTATACCGACCTGCCGATGAGCCAGATCTCCTATCCTTCCACCCGCTATGGCGACAAGGGGCCGGGCGTCTTGTTGGGCTGCTATGTCGGCGGGGCGGCGGGCTATGAACTGACCGCCAGCACGCCGGCGCAGCGCGTCGAAAAGGTGCTGGAATGGGGCTCGCAGATCCACCCGCAATACAGGGGCGAGTTCATGAACGGCGTGTCGGTGGCATGGCACCGGGTGCCCTTTACGCTGGGCTGTTTCGGTTCGTGGACCGAGCAGACGCGCGCCGAGCATTACAAGAACCTGTGCAAGTTTGACGGACGCATCCTGCTGGCGGGCGAACATGCCTCCTATTACGGCGGCTGGCAGGAGGGGGGCATCACCTCGGCCATCGACGCGATCACGCGGCTGCATCAACGGGTTATCGCGGGGTGAGAGACATGAAGAAACTGATCTTGAGCATGGCCCTGATCGGGGCGTCTTCGGTCGCAGAGGCTCAGGCCCCGGCCCGCCCCGCCGCCGCTGCTTCGGCGGGCGATGCGGCCTTTGGCGCGCGGATGCTGGGCGAGGCGAGCGGGGAGCAGATCTTCACCCGCGTCTGCGCCGCCTGTCATATGCAAGATGCCAAGGGGGCCGAAGGCGCGGGGCGCTATCCCCCGCTGGCGGGCAACCAGAAGCTGGCGATTGGCGCCTATCCGGCGATGGTGGTGGTCAAGGGGCTGAACGGTATGCCGCCCATTGGCACGATGCTGACCGATCAACAGGTGGCCGATGTGGTCAACTATGTCCGCAGCCATTTCGGCAACAAGTTCAAGGGCGCAGTGAAAGCCGAGGACGTCAAGGCGATGCGTTAAAGGGGGCGTTGAAGCGGGACGCTGGCGGCGCGGCCTTGACGCCTCATCTTGACGCAGGGCCGCCTTTGCGCCAAAGCCGCACCCAAGGCGATGGATTTCCGCCGGGCCTTTGGGCCAAACCGCCCGGCCCTAGGGCAACTTGGGGTCACAGGCTGATGATTCCTACCTTTCGCTGTTTGGGCAACAAGGTGGAATTATGCGCGCTGTTTTCTCCCGTCTGATCGTTCTGCTGCCGGTTCTGCTGGCCATGGCCTGTGTGGTCGGCACGCTGTGCGCCGCCTTTCTGTGGAGCCTTGATGCCGTCACGCGGGCGCGTTTCGATCATCCCTGGCTGCTGTTTCTGCTGCCGCTGGGCGGGGCGGGCATCGGCTGGCTCTATCACCGCGTCGGACAAAGCGTCGAAGGCGGCAACAATCTGATCCTCGACGAGATCCACGAGCCGGGCGGCGGGGTACCTTTGCGCATGGCGCCGCTGGTGTTCATCGGCACGGTGGCCACGCATCTGTTCGGCGGATCGGCCGGGCGCGAGGGCACGGCGGTGCAACTGGGCGGCAGCATCGCCAGCGCGGCGGCGCGGATCGCGCGGCTGGACGAGGCCGGAGTTCAGGTCCTGTTGAAGGCCGGCATCGCGGCAGGCTTCGGCGCGGTGTTCGGCACGCCTCTGGCGGGCGCGGTCTTTGCGCTGGAGGTGCTGGCCATAGGGCGGGTGCATCTGCCCGGCCTGCTGGCCTGTGTGATTGCGGGCTATGCGGGCGACTGGGCCTGTCAGGCCTGGGGCATCCACCATACTCCCTATGCGATCCACTATGCCGGGGGCTGGAACGGGCTGCTCCTGCTCAAGGCCACCATCGCGGGCGCGCTCTTCGGCTTGGCCAGCCTTGCCTTTGCCGAGGCGAACCATGTGCTGGGCGGGTGGTTCAAGCGGCATGTGCGCTATGGCCCGGCGCGGCCCTTCATCGGCGGGTTGGTGCTGATCGCGCTGACCTATGCGCTGGGCACGCGGGCCTATCTGGGCCTTGGCGTGTGGTCGGCCGACCCCCACGCGCCCACCATCCCCGGCTTCTTCACCGGCCCGATCGATGGGTGGAGCTGGGCGCTCAAAATGCTCTTCACCATCGTCACCCTGTCCACCGGCTTCAAGGGCGGCGAGGTCACACCCCTGTTCTTCATCGGCGCGGGGCTGGGCAATGCGCTCTCGGGCGTGCTGGGCGGGCCGGTCGATCTCTTCGCGGGCCTAGGCTTCGTCGCGGTCTTTGCCGGGGCCGCCAACACCCCGCTCGCCTGCATCCTCATGGGGCTCGAACTCTTCGGGCCGGGGCCGATCCTGCCCATCGCGCTTGCCTGCTATGCCGCCTACGCCTGCTCCGGCCACAATGGCATCTACCTCTCCCAGCGGGTCTGGCGGCCAAAGTTGCTCTATCCGGGGGTGGAGGCGGGGGTTTCGCTGCGGGCGGTCCGTGCGGCGCGCAAGGGGCGGTAGGGGTTTTTAGAAGGTTTGAAGATTTGAAGATTTGCCTCCGGCGGGCAAAGGGCGGGGGCCCTTTGCAATCCCGATAATGTCTTGGTTGCGTCAGAAAGGCGGTGTTGCGTTTGGGTGTGGGGTGAATGGCTTTTATGCCGCTTCGCGGGAAGGAAGGGCTTTCCGGTCACGGTACTATTGCGGACATCGCGTAGATGGCCGCTTTCGCCCAGAAGCCGCCGCAGAAATTACTGGACCGTAATACAAAGAGCGGACACACTGCTGGTGTGACCAATGGCCCTTCGCAGATTAAAATATGGCTTTTTCGTCTGGTCGCTGTTGTCTGGCTGACAACGGCAGTCCCGATCTGCTTGTTTAGCGCCTTCTTTTTAGAAATTCCCCTCTGGCCTACATTTAATGATCAAAGCACGCCTGAGGGAATCGGGCTATGGGCAGTAATTGCGGCGTTTTTCTATATTACACCTATGGTGCTTATCTTTATCGGTCGTCGTTGGAACGGGCGGTCCGCTTATGAGGGTGAACGCACCTAATAAGATCGGCAGCTTCCCACCCATAACGAGAAGGGCGGCTCGCGCCCAGTTGCGGGCATCGCGCTGCACTCAAAAATCGCAGAGGCTACACCACGTATAAGACCAAACGAGCAGCGCGAGTACTGCCGTTGGAATGTAGAGAAGCAACATCAATAGCTTGATAGAGGTTCGGAAACGAAGCGTTATGAATCCGGTGCAACCGGCAACGAGTGACAGCAGGAGCACAGGATAAAGCCAAGCGCTGAATGGGTTGCTATAGTTTCCCGCGCGATTCCATGCAGCTAAAAACGGATAGGACAGCAGGAAAGGTCCGGCCAAAAGGATCACGGTCCCAAGAACGGGGGTGTAGCGATAATGGCTGGTGCGCATGTGACTAGGATGCTCGATAAGTGCGCTTAAGGCAATGACCGCTTCCCACCCATAACGAGACGGGTGGTTCCCGCCCACAATTTGCCCTGACGATGACGGTGCATTTGTCTATCGTAATCAAAAGTGATTCGGGAGGGAATATTGCCTGTACTCGGGAAACTGATCTTCCTCTTGATGATGACAGGAACATCTCTGACATCAAACGAAAATGAGCGGCAATGCTCCGTAAAGTATTCGACCGTATTTGTAAGTAGAATTGAAGATTTACCGGAAGAAATTCAGAAGGACATTCTGAAAGACGGTGAAGTCGCCAACCCGAGAAAACCGTTTCAAGCGTACGACGTTATTCAACCGGGGCTGCCAAATCGTCGCCTTGTTCTTGCGGGACATAGCGGCGACAGGTGGTTCGTATGGATCGACCATGGCGGCTATAATCGTCATGATGACGTTCTCGGCTTTTCTCAGCTTTGGGAAAAAGTAGATGTTTTCAGGTGGTTTCGCGCTGCTGAGCTTCAGGGCGAGCCGTGTATAGGGATAAATGCATTCCTAGACGGCGTAGGCACCCCGGCAAGAAGCGAGCATTAACGTCTGCTAGCCACCACACTCCGGTCTATCAGCGATGACGCAACATGTCCGCTGCCCTAACTTAGCCGACATCCCCCGCCGCGTAGCGGCCTTCAAATCCGATCTATAGCGCTGAACACAACGCCGCCGATCTGGCGCAACAAAGACAGTAACGGGATTGCAAAGGGACAAGTCCCTTTGCCCGCCGGAGGCATAAAAACGCCCGCCGGAGGCATCAAAAACACCCCCGCCGGAGGCATCAAACCCCCTCACGCCCCTCTCAAAACACCCCCGGCACCAGCCGATAGCGCACCTTGCCCATGAAGGCCTGATAGGCGGGGTCTTGGGACAGGAGGGCTTCTTCGGCCTTCAGGCGCAGGATCTGGGCCCACCAGCCGATGGTGTAGAGGGTGAGGTTGAGGAGGCTGGGCATGAGGATCATGATGCCGATGTGGACGGCGAGGTAGCCTGCGTACATGGGGTGGCGGACGAAGCGGTAGAGGCCGTCGCTTTTGACGCCGCGATTGGCGGGCGCGATGCCGAAGCTGCGGCGCAGCGAGAGTTTGGCCAGCGCCTGCACCACGTTGCCCAGCAGGACCAGCGCGATGCCGAGGGGGGCGATCTTGGGAAACATGTCGAGCCCCGGCTGGATCATCAGCGGGGCGGCGGTGGCGGCAATGGCCAGCAGCCAGTCGCCCAGGCGCAGCGAGATGTTGCCGGTGGGGCGGCGGATCAGCGTGAAGGCCATGACCGCCGTTTCGGAAATCAGCGCCAGCGGCGCATAGCCGTTGAGCGAATGGGCGACCCGGTTGACCAGCGCCAGCCACAGCACAAGGATCAGCCCCTGTTCGATCCGGTCCAGCACGCGCGGATTGGCGCGGGCAAAGGCGCGGTCGAGCGAACCCTGATCGGGGGCGGTAATGGCGGCGTTCGTGGTCAAAGCGGCGGGCCTTATACGCGGGGCGGGGGGTGTCCCCGTCCGATGGGCCAAGGATTACGGCCTCGATGGTTAACAACTCGCTAGGAAAGGGGCGCTTGACTCCGCTTCTCCATCTGCTAATGGCGCCCCGGAAGTCAGCGGGCCCGCCCGCAGGCTTTTCCGTCCGAGACAGTTGGTGTGGGGAATTGGCCCCACTTAATTTCCAGCCTAGACGGGGAAAAGAGATTATGGGCGTTTTCGCCCCTATCGCGGCTTATCGGCCATGCTCCTTTGGGGCGGCCTGTCGCAACTCCTTCCCTTTGTCACGGACCCAACCGCCCCTGCGGATGCGCCTCGGCGCGTCCTGCATGGACAAAGTAGCCGGCCCGGAGGCTTTTGCCGATGGGCCATTTGTGAAGGAGTAAGGCATGGATCGTTCGCAGAAAGCCGAATCGGTCGCCCAGCTCAACGCGGTCTTCAACGAGGTCGGCGTGGTGGTTGTCACCCGCAACCTCGGCCTCACCGTGGCACAGTCGACTGTGCTGCGCGGCAAGATCCGCGAAGCTGGCGCCACCTACAAGGTTGCGAAGAACCGTCTTGCCAAGCTTGCTGCTCAGGACACCCCGTACGAAGGTATCGGCGACCTGCTGACCGGCCCCACCGCGCTTGCGTGGTCGGTCGATCCGGTTGCCGCTGCCAAGGCTGTGGTGGACTTCGCCAAGACGACCGACAAGATCGAGATCGTCGGCGGGTCGCTGGGCAACGTTGTTCTGAACGCTGAAGGTGTCAAGGCTCTGGCCTCGATGCCCTCGCTCGACGAACTGCGCGCCAAGCTTATCGGCCTTGTTCAGGCCCCGGCCACCAAGCTGGCTCAGCTCTCGACCGCTCCGGCGGCCAAGCTGGCCCGCGTGTTCCAGGCCTATGCCGACAAGGACGCTGCGTAAGATTTGCGCCGGGCCGCGGCCCGTCCATCTCTGTGCAGGTAAGACTTTTGAACCCTATTTTTCCGGGTTTGGCGCCTCCGCCGCCCGGTAAACAACATTGGAGTAATTATCATGGCTGATATCGCCAAGCTCGTTGAAGAACTGTCGGCTCTGACCGTCCTCGAAGCCGCTGACCTTGCCAAGGCTCTGGAAGAAGCCTGGGGCGTGTCGGCTGCTGCCGCTGTTGCCGTTGCTGCTCCTGCCGCTGGCGGCGAAGCTGCTGCTGCGGTTGAAGAAAAGACCGAATTCGACGTCATCCTGACCGGCGACGGCGGCAAGAAGATCCAGGTCATCAAGGAAGTCCGCGCGATCACCAACCTGGGCCTGACCGAAGCCAAGGCGCTGGTCGAAGGCGCTCCCAAGGCGATCAAGGAAGGCGTGTCGAAGGCTGAAGCCGAAGACATCAAGAAGAAGATCGAGGAAGCCGGCGGCACCGTCGAAGTCAAGTAAGACTTCAACATGCGCCGGTCGGATCTTCCGACCGAACAGAGAGGGCGGCTCCCATGGGGCCGCCCTTTTTGCGTGTGGGGCTGGTGGTTTTGCCTTTGGCGGGCAAAAGGGAGAGGGAGTTTGGGATGGCAATCGCCATTATGTTGCTTTGCGGGAGGGATAGAGACTTTCCGGAGACGACAACATTGCGGATATTCTTAGGGTTCGGTCGGCTGAATTCCCAAGGTGACTTCGCGAGCGAATAAAGCTCCGTCAAATCCCCAGCAGCTTTCCCACGCCACTTCAAAATCGCCTACGTTTGGACCCGCCCGGTCATGCCATCCACTCGGCTTGTCTGTCAGGCGGCGTATACCCAAATCTGAAATGATGACGCCAGATTCGCCCTCCAGTTGAATTCCGGTTACTCCCGATAGTTGGAAGGTTACCAAAGCGTGCTTATCCAGCACGAAATGCCCTTTGGCATCGATCTCTTTGGTCATTCGGAACGCCTTTAGGACAATTGACGCTGTACCAGTTGCCAGCTCTAATTTTTCGAGGGTGGCATCGTGAAACGAAGGGGTGAAACCGAACCAATCAAAAATCTCTGGCCCGCCCGGCACGCTGAGAAATGCCTCATGGTCTGTGGTCCAGTAAATGTCGTCGGTCATAGGCATGGCGACGGGCTATCACTTTTCCCCTTGGTTGTGAACGTCCGCTCCCCCTAACTTAACCGACCTTGCCCCGCTGCGCAGCGGCCTTCAAAACCCGCCGCCTCACCCCGGCACGTAACGCCCCCAATAGCGCCACGCCGACAACGCGGGGATTGCAAAGGACAAGTCCCTTTGCCCGCCGGAGGCAGACTCCCCTTCAACGCCGCTGAATTACCCCATCGTTCCGTTCACGATCACCCGGTTCCGCCCCTCGCGCTTGGCCTGATAGAGCGCGATGTCGGCGGCCTGGATCAGGGACTCGCCATTGGCGTCCATGCCCGAGGTCCAGCTGGCGATGCCGAAGGACATGCTGATGAGGCCGAGCGTCCGGCCCTTTTGGCGCACGTTGATTTCGCCCACGGCGTGGCGCACCTGTTCGACACGGTCCTGCAGCACCTGCGCGGTGGTGCCCGGCGCGATGATGGTGAATTCCTCGCCGCCGAAACGGCAAATGACATCGCCGCTGCGGAACTGTCTTTTCAATTCTCCGGCCACGGCCTGCAGCACCGCATCGCCCGCATCATGGCCGAATTCGTCATTGAACCGCTTGAAGTGGTCGATATCGCACATGACCACGCTGAGCGGCACGCCCGATCGGGTGGCGCGGGCGATTTCCAGAGTAAGCGTCTCCTCCATATAGCGGCGGTTGAACAGGCCGGTCAGCGGATCGCGGATCGTCTGTTCGCGAAGCGAGCGCTGCAGGCGATGGTTGACCAGCGCCGAGGCGATGTTTTCGGCCAGCACCGTCAGGCGAAAGCGCGTTTCATGCTCGACCGTGCCATGCAGATAGAGGACGCCGATCACCTCGCCGCCCGCCAACAGCGGTTCGCAATGATAGATTTCGTCCGGATTGGCATGGCTGCACACGATGTCGGCGCCCACCTCGCGCAGAAAGTGGCTCTGGCCCCGGCGCAGCGCCCAGCATTGTTCGGGGGCAAAGCCTTCCTGATCGGCCTCCATCCCGCCCCATCCGGCAATCGGGATCAACAGGTTGCGCGAATTGTTGTGGGCATAGAGCGCGCCCGGAATGCCGGGCAGCACACGCGGCACGAAAACGCGGATGATCTGGGCCAACTCGTCATCGGTGCGGGCCGCCTGCATCCGGTGTGCCATCCCGCCCAGCATTTCGATCACCTCGCCGCGCTGGCGCAGCGTATGGCTATTGCGCTGCAATTCGGCATTGGCCTCCTGCAATTGCGTCTCGCTCGACACCTGATCGGCCACGGCGCGCTCCAGCCGGTCGGCCATTTCATTATAGCTTTGGGCAAGGTGGGAAAATTCGCGCGATCCCATGGCCTCGACGATCCGCGCCGAACGCCGGCCGTGGCCCAGATCGGTCATCACCCGCAGCATGGCGGCCAGCGGGCGGTCGATGCCCCGGATCAGCAGCACGAAACCGATCACCACCAGCAAGGCCACCAGCCCCGCGCCCCCCAGCGCCAGCCCTTGCGACCATTGCAGGCGCGCGTTCACCGCATCGGTGCGGTTGGCCTGAAGGGCGCGCTCATTATCCAGAAAACTGCGCGCGCGCACCGAGATGGCATCCATCAATTCGCGCCCTTGACCGCCCGCGATCTTGGACTGGGCGATGCGGAAATCGCCCCGGCGCCCCTGATCGACCGATTGCCGCAGCATGGCTCCGCGCTCCTTGATGAGCTTGGCCAGTTCCTGCGCGCGGTCATGTTGGGGCGGATTGTCATGGGTCATGGTCACGACCCGCCCGATGTTCTCGTCGGCGCCGCTCACGCCTTCTTCAAAGGTGGTGGCGAAAGAAGGCGCGTGGGTAAGGATGTAGCCGCGCGTGCCCGATTCGGCCGAACGCAACTGGTTCAGCGCAATCTGCGTTCGCTCGATCACGGCCGAGGAATGGTTGACCCATTGCACAGCTTCGCCCGCCTGTTGCGCGGAATCGACAAGAATGGCCGCAAAAGAGGCCAACGCCGCAACGACAAGGGCGCCTAGGCAAAGAATGCGGGCAGAGAGCGAGGCAAACATAAGACGGTTTGAACAAACTATCGGAGAGTATGCTTAAAAACCGATGGATTTTGCCCCACGGGATTGCCCTTATGGCGCGGCGTTGAAATAGCCCCCGGCGGTCAGCGGAGCGGGCTGATAGGTGATGGTGCGCCGCCCGAACCAGCCGTCGGAAATCACAATGACCTGTTGCCCCAGACGCATCTTGACCGCATCGGCATAGGGCAGGTGGCTGCAGTCCATCACCGGATCCTTGCACGGCAATTCGCGGTCATTCTTTTTGCGCAGCCAGTAAGCGGGCAGATCCCACGGCCGGTGGCTTGGCCCCAGATGGGCGCGGTCGGACAAAGCGTTCAGCGTGAAGCGCAGGCCCGGTCGCGTGCCGTCATCAAGGCCCAGTTGCGCGGCCATCCAGTGCAGCGCGATGGTGGAAAGCGCGGCATTGTCGCCCTGGTCCGGATAGCCGCCCCCGACATCGGCATGGGCGCCCGCAAACAGGCATTGCACCACCCCGTCGCGCGGCGCCCAGAGCGTGGGGGTGAAATCGCGCCGCCGCTCGTCAATGGCCACGGCATGCAGGCCATGGCGAACCTTGTCGCTCAGCTTGTTGTCGATGAATTTCAGATAATCGTGGCGCGCCTTGCTCATCAGGATCGGCTTGGGAATGCCCATCGCGCCCACCGTGTCCCATACGGCAATCGTGTCGATGGTCACATCGGGAATAAAGCGCGGGGTCAATTCGCGCGCATCGCGAGCCTGCTGGTCGCCCTCGGCAATCATCATCTGCAAGGCGCCGAACAGATCGGCGGGCGGCTCTTCGGCTTTTCGCAGCACCATGTAATTGTGCCATGCCGCGCTGGCGTAACGCTGGCCCAGCGCATTGTTGGCCACATTTTCCAGCCCCAGCCCGGCCCAGTCGAGCAATCCCATCCGCGCGATCAACCCGCCCAGCGCGCGCACCGTATAGGCGCCCCGGCTGAACCCGATCAGATAGATCCGGTCGCCCGGCTGATACTGGCGGCTGATGAACGTATATCCGCGCAGCACGCGAAAGATCAGCCCCGCGCCAAAGGCCCCGCCTACCAGATTGCTCCACCAATTGCCGCCATCGCCCACCCCATGAATATATTTGGCGACATAAGGCGGCGTCTCGGCGGAACCGGGAAAGAGCTTCTCCTGCTCATCATCACGCGCTCCGCCCAGCGTATTCTCGCCCGCCAGCGCCTGAAACAGGGCCAGCACATTGGAACGGTTGCCGCTGTCGGCGCCCTGCCATGTGCCATCGGCAAAGAACAGAATGGATTTTCCCATCGTATTCCCCCTGTGTTTTGCGGGAAAGCGTCTCATTGATACTGTGGGGCGTCAAGATGGATGGGGTATGGGGAAGTAATATAGGATGGCCTCCGGCGGGCAAAGGGACTTATCCCTTTGCAATCCCGTTACTGTTTTGTTGCGCCCGAACGGTGACTTGGCGTTGATGGACGATGGTTGGAAAGTCTGCGGCGCTCCATTGCTCTATTTCGCCGCCGCGCAGGCTTTGCAAAACCACAGTTTTTCAACGCAAGGGCGAGTGGACAAACCGCAGCCAGAGAGCGATGTCGACTTTTTCGCCATTTCAGATGCAAACCCGCCTTTCGGGGCAAGGCGCTGTTGCGGACATAGCGCGGGTCGTTCAAAATGATCTCATGAAACTGCCTCCACATAGGAACGACGAACCTGAATGGCTACAGGTTCAACGGCGCCCCGCATGTTCAATGATGCGGGACGAGAAATCTGGTTCGCACGGCTGATGTGGAGCTACATGCCAGCGCACTGGAAAGGAGTCGTTTATCCCGCCGCAGTGATTGCAACTGTGGCGCCCCTATGTATTTTTTTGTCAAAGCGGTTCGGTGACTTCGGTTTCGCCCCATTGTTTTTGGCATGGGCCTTCTTGATGTGGCTTTGCGAACGCCATTCGCCCTCGCGCCGTTAGGTCCACTCCCCCTAACTTTTCCGCCCGTGACCTATCTCGGAGGCATAAGGCATAGCTGCCAGTGGGTTAGATTTGTCGCGGAGGGCAGCTATCGGCCCCTTAGGCAGGAAAAATGCCTTTCCGGTGCCGACGTCATTGCGGACATTGCTCCATTCGATATGTTGCGGTTATGTTGTTCTTCAAGCAAGTTCTGGTAATCATCGCCGTAGTTGCATTGCTAGCCTGTTCTAGGCAGGATCAACCCGCTGAAAACAAAAGTCGCGTCGTCTCGTTGGGCGCTTACACACAGGACCTATCGTGTTGGGGGTCTAATAAAAATGGTCGTGTTTCGCTCGCAAGCAAAGCAATCATAACATCAATGGGGCTGGAGCATATCGCGATCTTTCCGATCTCGGAAAATTGTCATCTGAAGCGATCAGGCAACCCGTTTGCATTTCTGAACGTCAGGATAGGTAGCTTCATCAAGAATGCTAACGCTGACCGTATTATGATGAGACGATCACTAGATCCATGGCTAAATTCAGAAGAATCTTACGTGAACGATACTTCGGTTGTTTATGATCTAACGGCCACTTGTCGCGTAGAATATCCGAACAGGGAGCCAAATTCTCTCGTATTTTGGGATTGTGAACTGATGCGGGCTGAACCGATACAATCTCTCACCGAGAAATTTATCGATGCGATTTGACCGCATTTGTAGCCTGAAAAATTACGCCCGCTCCCCCTAACATTTCAGCCATCTTGGCAGCCTTTCATACCCTGTAGTACCGGACGCTTTATTCAGGACCGAATGTGTCCACGCGGCCCAAGTTGCCAACCCCACACCACCCCATAACGGGATTGCAAAGGGACAAGTCCCTTTGCCCGCCGGAGGCACCTGCACTCCTGCCCCTCAATCCCCGCCCAAGTTTTTCTTGCTTGCCGCCTGATGCGCGGCTTCGCACATTCGGGCTATGACTGCTTCCTTTCCGGCCGCCCCCTTTTTGGCGGCAATCGCGCAATATCCGATTGATGAACTGTCCGATTGGGCTGCCTATGAGGCCAAGTTGCGGTGCTGGGTGGGTGAGGCGGCGGGGCAGGGGGCGGCGGGAAGGGGCGCGGCTTTGCTGGTCTTTCCCGAATATGGCGCGATGGAGTTGGCGGCGCTGGACCGTAAGGGCAAGTCGGATCTTGATGCCAGCCTTGGCGCGGTCTCGGACCTGCTGCCTCGTGTGGATGCGCTGCATGGCGAACTGGCGCGGGCGCATGGCGTCTATATTCTGGCGGCCAGCGCGCCCTGCAGGGTGGGGGATCATTACGTCAACCGGGCGCGCTTTTTCGCTCCCTCGGGCGCGATGAGCCATCAGGACAAGATCATGATGACCCGCTTTGAGGCCGAGCAATGGGGCGTTTCCCCCGCCGGTGCGATCGGCGGCGGGCTGCGCCTGTTTGACACGGCGCTGGGGCGGATCGGCATCACCATCTGCTATGACAGTGAATTTCCGTTGCTCACCCGCGCGCTGGCGCAGGCCGGGGCGGACATTATTCTGGCCCCTTCCTGCACCGACAGTTTGCATGGCTATTGGCGGGTGCGCATCGGCGCGCAGGCGCGTGCGCTGGAAAACCAGTGCTTTGTCCTGCAATCGCCCACGGTGGGGGATGCGCCATGGTCGCCTGCGGTCGATGTCAACCGGGGCGCGGCGGGGCTGTATGGTCCGCCCGATGCCAAGCCTGCGGCCGGGGCCGATATGCCCGCCGATGGCGTGCTGGCGCTGGGCGAGGAGGGGGCGGCACAGTGGGTCTATGCCTCGGTCGATCCGGCCCGCGTGGCGGCGTGGCGGGGGGATGGCTCGATCCTGACCCATCGCGACTGGGCGGTTCAACCGGGGGCGGGGGTGTTGCCTGAGGTGGAGGTGGTGGTTTTGCGGTAGAGGGATTTTTGCCTCCGGCGGGCAAAGGGCGGGGGCCCTTTGCAATCCCATTATTGTCTTTGTTGCGCTAGACAGGCGAGGCGGGGCTTATAGTTTTAAAGCCTGCGGCGCCTTTTAGCGCGATATTGCCAAGCATACACTACCCCATTAACGGGATTGCAAAGGGACGAGCCCCTTTGCCCGCCGGAGGCAAAATTTGACCCACCCCCGCATAAAGATCTTCTTCGACGGCGGCTGCCGCCCCAACCCCGGCCCTATCGAAGCGGCCGTGGTTATCAAGGGCGAGGTCCACTGGTTCGACCTTGGCCATGGCAACAATCAGGATGCCGAATGGCTGGCGCTGATCGAGGCGGTGAAACTGTCGCAGGCGCTGGGGCTGGAGCATGTCGAGCTGATCGGCGATGCGCTGGAAGTGGTGGATCACGCCAACCGGGCGATGCGCAACAGCGCGGGCGAGCAGGGCCATGCCGCCACCTTCGCCGCCCTGGTGCAGGACCGCCGCCCGGCCCGCATCCGCTGGATCAAGCGTCAGCAGAACCTTGCCGGCATCGCGCTGGCCTCACGGCATCCTCGATGATTCAGCCAATCCCGTCCCACATCAGTTTGAGACCCACCACGATCATCATCGCATAGATGATCCGATAGAACCGCGCCGCATCCACCCGCCGCACCACCCAGACCCCCGCCCATGTGCTGAGCAGCGCCAGCGGCATCAGCACCGCCGAATGCACCAGATTGGCCCGCGTAAACTGTCCAAGCGCCATATATGCGGGCACCTTGATCCAGTTCATATAGGCAAAGGCGATGGCGGTCGTGCCCACCAGTACATCGCGCTCCAGTCTTTTGGGCAGCACATACATCTGAAACGGCGGCGCGCCTGCGTGGGCGATATGGCTGACAAAACCGGAAAATGTGCCAAACAGCACGCCCACCCAGCCCGGCGAATTGGAGGGCAGGGCGGTCCTTCCGCCGCGCTCGTTCCACATGCGCTGCACCCCGAACAACAACGACACCACCCCCACCGCCAGCAGCACCGCCTTCTCGCTGACGCTGCGCGAAAACAGCCAGCCCAGCGCCACGCCCAGCGTCATCCCCGGCATCATCACCTTCAGCACCGCCCCTGACCAATGCCGCCGGAACGACCACACGCTGACCGCATCCTGCACGATCAGGATGGGCAGCATCACCGCCGCGCTCTCCACCGGCGCATTGGCCAGCACCATGATCGGCATCGCCAGCCCTCCCAGGCCCGCAAAGCCCCCCTTGGCCATGCCCGACACCACCACGGCCAGCACCGCGCAGACAATCGCCATCGGTGTGTCGAGCATGGGGGCAACCTTTCATCCGGGGGGAAACCGATAATCGCATCAGAGCGATAGAGGCACCCGCCCGTCAAATCCAGCCACCTTTCAACACCATCTTAACCGCCACGCCGCTAGACAGCCGCTATGACCCTGCTGCTCAGTTTCGTGCCGGAATTTCTGGTGATCGCCGCCCTGCTGCTGGTCGAGCGGGCAGGGCCGCGCACCGACTGGTGGCGCAATCTTCAGATCTGGGCGCTGCAATTGACCGTGGCGCTGGCCATCCTGCCCCTGCTGCGCGGCTGGGTCGGCTCGGCGCTGATCGAGGGCGCACACCTGCCTTTCTGGCTGGGCTTCATCCTTTTTCTGCTGCTCAAGGATCTGGCCGAATTTGTCTTTCATCTGGCCCAGCACCGCATTCCCTTCCTCTGGGCCATGCATTCGCTGCACCATTCCGACCCCGAAATGGCGGTCCTGACCACCCAGCGCCATTTCTGGGGCGACCAATTGATCAAACAGGTGACGGTCTGGTCGGTGGTGCTGATGATCATTTCGCCCACGCCCGCCATCGCCTTTGCCTATGGCATGGCTTCCCTGTGGAACCTGTTTGCCCACCTTGATGCGCGGATCGACTTTGGCCGCTGGTCCTGGCTGCTCAACAGCCCGGCCTATCACCGCCGCCACCATTCGCGCCTGCCCGAACATTATGACACCAATTTCGCCGCGATCTTTCCCATTTTCGATGTCATCTGCGGCACCTACCGACGCCCCGACGGCTATCCGCCCACCGGCATGGAGCGCCGACCCGAAAACCTGTGGCAGGCCGCCATCTGGCCGCTGATCTGGGACCGCCCGCAGCCCGCACCCACCCCGACCGGCACCACGCCCGGCACCGCCCCATAGAGCCAACCGGCCCGGCAGGCCTATCCCGAACCGGGCACTTCGCCGCGCGCCCTC
Organism: Novosphingobium sp. SG707; assembly: GCF_012275515.1. Lineage (GTDB taxonomy): Bacteria > Pseudomonadota > Alphaproteobacteria > Sphingomonadales > Sphingomonadaceae > Novosphingobium. The sequence continues at coordinate 281,093 of NZ_JAAZQL010000004.1, read as the reverse complement.
GGCCCGATCCGGCCATCGTCCATAGCATCCCCCAAACGGCGGGCCACCTCCTCGTCCAGCGTAAAGGGCGGGGGCCGCCGCACGCGCATCAACCGCGCCTCCTCGCGCGCATAGCGGTGATACCGCGCCAGCCCCAACGCCTCGTCCCCCTCGCGCAGCAAGTCGGGCAAATGGCGAATGCCCGCCCGATCCATCGCCCCGGCGCCCGCCTCCTCGACAGCCTCCCCCGCTTCATCGGCGGGCGCCGCATCCTCCTGCGCCGCCTCCGCCTCGCCCATATCCTCCCCTTGCGCATCCTCATCGCATGGCGCCGCCTGCGCCGCGATCCAGCGCTCGCGCATCCGCTCCAGCTTCATGTTGATGCTCTCAAGGATCTCCTCGGCCTCGCGCTCCTCCTCGATGGCCCGCGCCCGCTCCTCCGCCGCGCTCAACGGCCGCTCGCCCCCGCGCGCGCCATAGGCGTCATACCGATCCCGCCGCCGATTGCGCAAAAGAAACATCAGCAAAGGCGTGTCATACCGCCGCCAACTGGCCACTACCTCGCCATGCCGGACGATAAACCGCTCCTCGCCCGCAATCGCCCGCTCCAGCGCGCAATCCTCCAACCTCGCCATGCCGCGATCCACCGCCTCCTCCCACGCGGCGGCAAAACCTTCCGCCCCCGGCGCATTGCGGATCTTGTACAAAGCCTCCAGACTCGCCCCGATCACCCGCGCCGCCTGCGTCACAATCCCGCTCGCCGCCAAGGCCGCAATAAACGCCCGCTGCCGATCCGGCGTGATCGAATTGCTCCGCGGCTGCTTGTGAATATAAGGCGCAAACCCCAGCAAAGGATCACCCTCCATCAACGCCTCCCCCCGAAACGCCACCCGACTGGTCCGCCTGCCGGGCCGCACACTGTCGCAACGCACCGCCCCGCGCGCCTCTGCCCCGCGCCCCTCCGCCTTACCCATCGCCAACCTCCATCCACCAAGCCCAACCCATCCCCGCCGACAAGCAAAGGGGAAGAGCGGTCTAACAAAGGGCAGGGGGTGTAGGAAAGAACGTTATGGGAACATCGCGGTGTGGCGCGGGGTAGGCGAGGGCGGGAAGGGATCGCTGCGCGATTTTGGCTTTTAAGGGATTAAGTGTGCCTCCGGCGGGCAAAGGGCGGGGGCCCTTTGCAATCCCGTTATGGGGGGAGCAGCAAGGCCGAGTGGTGGAAAAGCCCTTAATTGCCTTGACTTCCCAAAACCTACGTTGCTAACATGTTCTTGTTGGCTCTAGTGGGTTTCGCGGCAGGCGGTCATACCGTCGGGACCGAGGGACGCATCTACGGCGAGGCGGAGGCGAAAGTCGAAACCTCGATTGCGCGGCAAGGACCGAAAGGCTCCGTCGCGGAGGTCAGCACCCACCTGTCCGCGAAAGTATCAATAGCCGTAACCTTTACCATTCGGGGTGACTGTCAGGCGGCTAATGGCATTATTTTCACGGGGAGGTGGGCGGGCGGCGCGTGCGGAATTCGCTTTACAGGCGACCCAAAAAGGTTAGCCTCCGGGAGGAGTTTCTAAACGTGCCAAACACATGCAAAAACGTGCCAACTCGGCATTGACCGTTCTCGCGCGGCGCGGCTTCGGCCCGCTTCTCTTGATCGGACTGGCTCTAGTGGGTTTCGCGGCAGGCGGTCATACCGTCGGGACCGAGGGACGCATCTACGGCGAGGCGGAGGCGAAAGTCGAAACCTCGATTGCGCGGCAAGGACCGAAAGGCTCCGTCGCGGAGGTCAGCACTCCCGTCGGGCGGGTTAGGCGCACTGACAGAACCCCAAAGACGTGAAACAGACATTATTGCAACGGGTACGGGCATCGAGAAACTTGGAGAGTGCTTGGCGCACAATCCAAGAAAACGGACGCTCGTCCAAATCGGATGATGTGCGTGCAGATATAGCAAAATATCAGGAAGACGCAGCCGGAAACCTTCGATCACTTCAACGTCGATTATCGTCTGGAAAATTCAAGTTTCCGCCCGCCAAGGGAATCCCAATTCCGAAGCTGGACGCAAAGGGAAAAAAGACCGGCAAGGTCCGTCCACTCGTTCTTGCCTCCGTTGAAAGCCGAATCGTTCAACGTGCCATTTTGAATGTCCTCGTGGAAATTCCTGCGCTCAAACCCTTTGTGAAAACCGAATATAGCTTTGGAGGCATTCGGTCGGAGAAGTCCAAGACAACGCCGACCGGTGATAAAATCCCGCGAGCGGAACGAATGTCAGCGGTCCCTGCCGCCGTGAAGGCCATTCTCGACACAATTGAAGGCGGCGCGCGCTATGTTGCGTGCGGCGACATTCAGGCATTCTTCACGAAAATACCGAAACCAGCAGTGACAAAGATCATCGCAGATGTAACAGGTGACACCGAATTCACCGCGTTCTTTTCTGAAGCAATCCGCGTTGAACTTGAAAATCTCGATAGCCTTCGTAAGTATAGAGCGGATTGGCCAATTGAAGATATCGGGGTGGCGCAGGGTAATTCGCTCTCACCACTTCTCGGTAATATTGTGCTCGCCAAATTCGATGCAGAAATGAACGCTGGTGATTGCCGATGCATCCGCTACATTGATGACATCATAATTCTCGCACCAAATGCAAAAGCTGCAAATGCCCGGTTGAAAAAGGCCGACGCGCTTCTCGGTGAGCTTGGGATGACACTATCGCCTGACAAAACGTCATCCGGCGCGGCTTCAATCAGCGACGGATTTGACTTCCTCGGAATTAATTTCTGCCCAGGCGCCGTGCGGCCGGCGAAAAAAGCGCAGAAGAAGTTTCTCGCCTCCATCGACGCGCTTTTCGTTGAAGGTCAGAAGTCACTTAATTTGATGAAGGACGGAAAGCACGACAAGCGCCCGCACACACTGCTTGGTACGCTTAAGAAGCTGGACGGTATGATTGATGGTTGGGGAAAGCACTACTGGTTCTGTAATGACGATCAAATCTGGAAGAACGTGGACGCAAAGATCAACGCAAAAATCACGCATTTTCTCGGCTTTTATCGGGATGTTCGCAACGCTGCGATTGAAGAGCGAAAAATGGGATTGCTAGGCGTATCTGAGTTAATCCGGATTGACCGGGAACCGTTCAGCTATCCTAAGATGGGCTAGAACTGCGACACATAGCCGCCGCCAAGCCACCAAATGCCCCCCCCAATGCGACGAACCGCTCAACGTCTCACCGCATCCCGCTTGCTCCATACCCGCCGCGCCAGATATTCCCGTTCCCATCGGGTTTCAGGGAATAACAATCATGAAGGCATATCTGGCGGGATTGGCGATGATGGCGGCGGCGTTGGCTCCCCAAACGGCGCTGGCGGATGATCCGCGTGATCCGGCGATGCGCAGTGCTGCGGCGCGGGCGCGGGACAAGGCGGAGATCCAGCGGCTGAACCGCAACCAGCTTGCCTATGTGCGCAAACGCGATGCCGGTTATGTCAAGGACTGGGCGGCCTATCGCAAAGCACAAGGGCAGGGGCAGACGCGCGGCGGCTCCGATTATGAAGAGACCTCTTATGATGCGGGCTATGGCGCGCGGCGCGACGCTGCCGATTATGCGCAAAGCCGCCGCGACTATGAGCGCGATCTTGCCGAATGGCGCTATGCGGCGGGCCAGTGCCGCGCGGGCAATTACGCCTATTGCGCCCGCTAAAGGCGCCGCAGGCCTTAAAACAACATAGCCCCCGGACACCCCGCCGCCCACATGGCGCAACGCGGACAGTAAAGGGATTGCAAAGGGTCGAGACCCTTTGCCCGCCGGAGGCATCAACAACCTGCCGCCGGAGGCATTCAACAAGCTCCCGCAGGAGGCCTGAACAACCCCCGCCGGAGGCAGATCCCTCCGGCCGAAATCCTTTGCTCCCATAAATCGCTACCCGCGGGCCGCCCCATGCCCTAAGGCCGGTGGGCATTAAGGAGGCATCATGGCGGATCTTTATTTGAAAGCGCTGGAATCCGAGCGCAAGAAGCTGTGGGCCACGTGCCGCCTGAAGGGCTTGGCGCGGGACACGCCGGAGCGGCAGCGCATTGCCGAACTGGACGAACTGCTGCGCGCGCATAAGGCGAAATCGGCCTGAGCGGGCCGGGCCGGGGCGGTTGGCGGGCTTCGCGCCCCGCCGTCCTTGACCTGCGCGGCGAATGGGCGTAGGGCGCCCCAATTCTTGCGGGGTTTGGCTTGTTCAAACCTCGGCATAAGAGAGCTGAACATTGCCGGTGCGTGTCGGGTTTTGCGGGGTATCTCGCTGAAATCCTGGTGTAATCCGTCAAAGTAACCCGGCGCCTTTAGGCTGGGTGGAGCGTTTCGGTTCGTTTTTGCGTGGCCCGGCGTCTGTCGTCGGGCGATTCGCGATGGCGGTCTGTTTCCTTCATCCATGCATTGGCGCCAGATGGTCATGCGGCCTTTTGGCCAATTGGCTTGTTCGCACCGGAAGAGGCGCTGCTGCAAGAGCGGCGCATTCGGAAGGGCGCTTTTGTGGCGGCGTATCGCCGTCACGCAAACAAGGTGAAGAGATTCAATGCCTACTATCAACCAGCTGATCCGCCACGGGCGCGAGCCGCAGAAGGCCAAGAGCAAGGTTCCCGCTCTTGAGCAGAACCCCCAGAAGCGCGGCGTCTGCACCCGCGTGTACACCACGACCCCGAAGAAGCCGAACTCGGCTCTTCGCAAGGTGGCCAAGATCCGTCTGACCAACGGCCGCGAAGTCATTTCGTACATCCCGGGTGAAGGCCACAACCTTCAGGAGCACTCGGTTGCTCTGATCCGCGGCGGCCGTGTGCGCGACCTTCCCGGCGTGCGTTACCACGTGCTGCGCGGCGTGCTCGACACGCAGGGCGTGAAGAACCGCAAGCAGAGCCGTTCGAAGTACGGCGCCAAGCGTCCGAAGTAAGACCTTCCGGTCTTTCTCGTCGGTCTTACAGATTTAAGGAATACAAGCGATGTCACGTCGTCGTCGTCCCGAAAAGCGGGAAATCCTGCCTGATCCCGTCCATGGCGATCAGGTCCTTTCGAAGTTCATGAACAACCTGATGCTTGACGGCAAGAAGTCGGTTGCGGAATCGATCGTGTACAGCGCGCTGAACACGATGCAGACCCGCGCCAAGGCCGATCCGGTTCAGCTGTTCCATGACGCGCTGAACAATGTGAAGCCCCAGATCGAAGTCCGCAGCCGCCGCGTCGGCGGTGCGACCTATCAGGTTCCGGTCGAAGTGCGCCCCGAGCGCGCCCAGGCTCTGGCGATCCGCTGGCTGATCACGGCCGCCCGCAACCGCAGCGAAACCACCATGTCGGCCCGCCTGTCGGGCGAACTGCTGGACGCTGCGAACAACCGCGGCAGCGCGGTCAAGAAGCGCGAAGACACGCACCGCATGGCGGATGCGAACCGCGCCTTCTCGCACTATCGCTGGTAAAGGGTGTGGGACGGGGCCGTTTTGGCGGCTCCGTCACAGGCTTGTCACTATTCCGAACCTAAGGGCGGGGATTGTCTCCTCCCGAACCCAAGGAAAACCCCATGGCACGCAGCCATCCGCTCGAGAAATACCGCAACATCGGTATTATGGCGCATATTGACGCCGGTAAGACCACCACCACCGAGCGTATCCTTTATTACACCGGCAAGTCCTACAAGATCGGCGAAGTCCATGACGGCGCCGCGACGATGGACTGGATGGAACAGGAACAGGAACGCGGCATCACGATCACGTCGGCCGCGACGACCTGCTTCTGGAACGACCACCGCATCAACATCATCGACACCCCCGGCCACGTCGACTTCACCATCGAAGTCGAACGTTCGCTGCGCGTGCTCGACGGTGCGGTTGCGTGCTTCGACGGCGTTGCCGGCGTGGAGCCGCAGTCGGAAACCGTGTGGCGTCAGGCCGACAAGTACGGCGTGCCCCGGATGTGCTTTATCAATAAGTTGGACCGCACCGGCGCCAACTTCAAGTACTGCGTGCAGTCGATCATCGACCGCCTCGGTGCGAAGCCGGCTGTGCTGTACATTCCGATCGGTCTCGAAGCCGATCTGAAGGGTCTGGTCGATCTGGTTCACAACCGCGCGATCATCTGGAAGGATGAATCGCTGGGCGCCGAATTCTTCTACGAAGAAATCCCGGCCGACCTGGCCGACGAAGCCGCCGAATACCGCGCCAATCTCATCGAGCTTGCCGTTGAGCAGGACGATGATGCGATGGAAGCGTATCTGGAAGGCAACGAGCCCGACGTCGACACGCTCAAGAAGCTGATCCGCAAGGGTACGCTGAACCAGTCGTTCGTTCCCGTCTGCTGCGGTTCGGCGTTCAAGAACAAGGGCGTCCAGCCTCTGCTCGACGCCGTGGTCGACTATCTGCCTTCGCCGCTCGACATTCCTGACGTCCAGGGCGTCAAGATGGACAGCGACGAGAAGGATAGCCGCCCCCCCGCCGACGACGCGCCGTTCTCGGCTCTGGCCTTCAAGGTCATGAACGATCCCTTCGTGGGCTCGCTCACCTTCATCCGCATCTATTCGGGTACGCTCACCAAGGGCACCTACCTGAACTCGGTGAAGGACAAGAAGGAAAAGGTCGGTCGTATGCTGGAAATGCATGCGAACGAGCGTAAGGACATTGACGAAGCCTTTGCGGGTGACATCATTGCTCTGGCCGGCATGAAGGAAACGACGACCGGTGATACGCTGTGCGCCGAACGTCAGCCGATTGTGCTGGAACGCATGGAATTCCCCGAGCCGGTGATCGAACTGTCGGTGGAACCCAAGACCAAGGCTGACCAGGAAAAGATGGGCGTTGCGCTCAATCGTCTGTCGGCCGAGGATCCCTCGTTCCGCGTGTCGACCGATCACGAATCGGGCCAGACCATCATCAAGGGCATGGGCGAACTTCACCTGGACATCATCGTTGACCGTATGCGTCGCGAGTTCAAGGTCGAAGCCAACGTCGGCGCTCCGCAGGTGGCCTATCGCGAATATCTGGCCAAGCCGGTCGACATCGACTTCACCCACAAGAAGCAGTCGGGTGGTACGGGTCAGTTCGGTCGCGTGAAGGTCAAGGTTTCGCCGGGTGAACGCGGCAGCGGCATCACCTTCAAGGACGAAATCAAGGGCGGTAATATTCCCAAGGAATATATCCCCGCCATTGAAAAGGGTTTCCGTGAAACGGCCGCCACCGGCTCGCTCATCGGCTTCCCGATCATCGACTTTGAAATCGTGCTGTATGACGGCGCCTACCACGACGTCGACTCGTCGGCTCTGGCGTTCGAAATCTGTGCCCGCGGCGCCATGCGCGAAGTGGCCCAGAAGTCCGGTATCAAGGTGCTGGAACCGATCATGAAGGTCGAAGTCGTCACCCCTGAGGAATTCATGGGCGACGTCATTGGCGACATCAACAGCCGCCGTGGTCAGATCCAGGGCACCGACAGCCGCGGCAACGCACAGGTTGTCGAGGCCATGGTGCCGCTGGCCAACATGTTCGGTTACGTGAACCAGCTGCGTTCGTTTACCCAGGGCCGTGCCCAGTACTCGATGCAGTTCTCGCACTATGACGAAGTGCCGGCGAACGTTGCCACCGAGCTGAAGGCCAAGATGGCCTGAGGTTAAGTTGAATACTGTCGGGGCTGGCGTGCAACATGCGCTTGCCAGCACCGACAGATCAGGCTAGGGGCGGCGCCTGAATTTCAGGCGAGTCTGGCAGGTGCCGTCTCGTGCAGAAATCTCATTTGAACGAAAAGAAGGTTTGAAACATGGCTAAGGCTAAGTTTGAGCGGACCAAGCCGCACTGCAACATCGGCACCATCGGTCACGTTGACCACGGCAAGACCACGCTGACCGCTGCCATCACCAAGGTGCTGGCCGAAACCGGCGGCGCGACGTTCACGGACTACGCGAACATCGACAAGGCTCCCGAAGAGCGCGAGCGCGGCATCACGATCTCGACCGCCCACGTGGAATACGAGACCGCCAACCGTCACTACGCTCACGTCGACTGCCCGGGTCACGCTGACTATGTGAAGAACATGATCACCGGTGCTGCCCAGATGGACGGCGCGATCCTGGTGGTGAACGCTGCTGACGGCCCGATGCCGCAGACCCGCGAACACATCCTGCTCGCCCGCCAGGTCGGCGTGCCGGCTCTGGTCGTGTACATGAACAAGGTCGACCAGGTTGACGACGAGGAAATCCTCGAGCTCGTCGAGCTGGAAATCCGCGAGCTGCTGTCGTCCTACGACTTCCCCGGCGATGACATTCCCGTGATCCCCGGTTCGGCTCTGGCCGCTCTTGAAGGTCGTGACGATGCCATCGGCAAGGAATCGATCTACAAGCTGATGGAAGCTGTCGACAACTACATCCCGCAGCCCCCCCGTCCGACCGACAAGCCCTTCCTGATGCCCGTCGAAGACGTGTTCTCGATCTCGGGTCGTGGTACGGTTGTGACCGGCCGCGTCGAAACCGGCATCATTAAGGTTGGTGAAGAAGTCGAAATCGTTGGTCTGAAGGCCACCGCCAAGACCACCGTGACCGGCGTGGAAATGTTCCGCAAGCTGCTCGACCAGGGTGAAGCCGGCGACAACATTGGCGCTCTGTGCCGCGGCATCAAGCGTGAAGACGTTGAGCGCGGTCAGGTTCTGGCCAAGCCCGGCACCTGCACCCCGCACACCAACTTCGAATCGGAAGTTTACGTGCTGTCGAAGGACGAAGGTGGCCGTCACACGCCGTTCTTCGCCAACTATCGTCCGCAGTTCTACTTCCGCACCACCGACGTGACCGGCTCGGTCACGCTGCCCGAGGGCACCGAAATGGTGATGCCCGGCGACAACGTGAAGCTCCAGGTTGAGCTGATCGCGCCGATCGCCATGGACGAGGGTCTCCGCTTCGCTATCCGCGAAGGCGGCCGCACCGTCGGTTCGGGGGTTGTCGCGAAGATCACGAAGTAATATAGGCCGCGCAGCCCGGAGGTGATTCGTCGCTTCCGGGCTCCGGTTTTCAGAGGGTCGCCCTTTGCTGTAGCAGCGAAGGGCACTCTTTCTTTTTTGGCTCTTTCTCATCGGTAGCAGGACATGGAAGCTCAAAACATCCGCATTCGCCTGAAGGCATTCGATCATCGCGTGCTGGATCAGGCCACCGGCGAGATCGCCGACACCGCCCGTCGCACGGGCGCACTCATTCGCGGGCCCATTCCGCTGCCGACCAAGATCGAGAAGTTCTGCGTTAACCGCGGACCCCACATCGACAAGAAGTCGCGCGAGCAGTTTGAAGTTCGCACCTACAAGCGTCTGCTGGACATCGTTCAGCCCAACGCCGCGACCGTCGATGCGCTCATGAAGCTCGATCTCGCCGCAGGCGTCAACGTTGAAATCAAGCTGGCATAAAGGGATTGCGTCTGCTAAGGGCGCGACCTCTGGCCGAGCGTGATTCGGCTGTTTGCCAGAAATGGTGCCTGCGCAGCTAAGCCTGCAAAGGAAAATGGGATACCTCCGGAAGTCTCGCTGGTCCTTGGATCGGCACTTGTTCCGGGCAGCGTCCCCCGTCTTGCCGAGCCTGAGATGGCCTGGCACTCGACCCGGACGGGGTCCGCTTCGTACATTGGGTTGAACACGCCTGTGGGGGATGGTCCGCTGCAGGCCTCTGTAAGGAGTAAAAGGTCATGCGCACCGGCGTGATCGCTAAGAAGGTGGGGATGACTCGCCTTTTCCAGGAAGATGGACGTCACGTTCCTGTGACTGTTCTGTCGCTGGAAGACTGCCAGGTGGTTTCGGTTCGTACCGCTGAGCGCGACGGTTATGTCGCTCTGCAGCTGGGTGCGGGCGCCGCCAAGCAAAAGAATGTCAACAAGCCGCAGCGCGAGCACTTCGCCAAGGCTGAAGTTCCGCTGAAGATGGAAGTTGCCGAATTCCGCGTGGCCGATGACGCCGTGCTGGAAGTCGGTTCGACCATCGCCGCCTCGCACTTCGTGTCGGGCCAGCTGGTTGACATCACCGGCCACACCCAGGGTAAGGGCTTCTCGGGCGCTATGAAGCGCTGGGGCTTCGGCGGTATGCGCGCCACCCATGGTGTGTCGATCTCTCACCGTGCGCATGGTTCGACGGGTAACCGTCAGGATCCGGGCCGCGTCTTCAAGAACAAGAAGATGGCCGGTCATCAGGGTGATCGTCAGCGCACCCAACAGAATCTCGAAGTTGTCCGCACCGATGATGAGCGCGGGCTGGTCTTCGTCAAGGGCTCGGTGCCCGGCGCGAAGAACGGCTGGTTGCTCGTTCGCGATTCGGTCAAGGTTGCTCGTCATGCCGACGCTCCGTACCCCGCCGCGATCAAGTCGGCTGTGGTCGATGCTGCTCCGGCTGTCGAAGCTGCCGAAGGTCAGGAGGGCTAAGTCGTGGTCAAGGTAACTCTGCAAAACCTCGACGGTTCGGCCGCTGCTGGCGAAATCGAACTGAACGATGCGGTGTTCGGCCTCGAGCCGCGCGCTGACATTCTGCACCGTGTTGTCACTTGGCAGCTGGAAAACCGTCGTGGCACCGCCCGTGGCGCTCGCGAGCGCAGCGATGTGGCCCGCACCGGCAAGAAGTTCGGCAACCAGAAGGGTGGCGGTACTGCCCGTCACGGCGACCGCAAGGCTCCGATCTTCATCGGCGGTGGTAAGGCTCATGGCCCTCGCGTCCGTGACTTCAGCCTGTCGCTGAACAAGAAGATCCGTGCGCTCGGCCTCAAGCTCGCTCTGTCCTCGAAGGTCAACAGCGGTCTGGTGGTCGTCGAGAGCCTGGAACTGGCCGAAGCCAAGACCAAGGCTCTGGCCGCGACCCTCGCCAAGGCTGGCTATGCCGGCAAGGTGCTGGTGATCGACGGCGAAGCGGTGAACGAGAACTTCGCCCGCGCCGCAGGCAACATCGTCGGCGTGAACGTCCTGCCCGCCGTGGGCGCGAATGTTTACGACATCCTGAAACATGACACGCTGGTGCTGACCCGCGCCGCTGTCGAGAAGCTGGAGGCCCGTTTCAATGGCTAAGGACAGCATCGACACGCGTCATTATGACGTGATCGTGGCGCCCCACATCACCGAAAAGACCACGTTGCTCTCTGAGAACAACGCTGTTGTCTTCAAGGTGGCTGAACGCGCGACCAAGCCTGAAATCAAGGCTGCGGTCGAGGCTCTGTTCGGCGTGAAGGTGACGGGTGTGAACACCCTGACCCAGAAGGGCAAGACCAAGCGCTGGAAGGGTAAGCCCTACAAGCGCACCGACGTCAAGAAGGCCGTTGTGACCCTGGCTGAAGGCCAGTCGATCGACGTGACCAGCGGGATCTGAGGGCGGTAGAACATGGCACTCAAGAGCTATAACCCGACCAGCCCGGCCCGTCGCGGCCTCGTCCTGGTTGACAAGAGCGCCCTGTGGAAGGGCAAGCCGGTCAAGGCGCTTACCGAAGGTAAGAGCAAGACCGGTGGTCGTAACAACAAGGGTCACGTGACCAGCCGCGGTATCGGTGGTGGCCACAAGCAGCGCTATCGTTTCATCGATTTCAAGCGCCGCAAGTGGGACCAGCCGGCAACCGTTGAGCGTCTGGAATATGACCCCAACCGCACCGCGTTCATCGCCCTCGTCAAGTACGAAGACGGTGAGCAGACCTACATCATCGCTCCCCAGCGTCTGGCCGTTGGCGACACCATTGTCGCTGGCGAAAAGACCGACGTGAAGCCCGGCAATGCCATGCTTCTGTCGCAGATCCCGGTCGGCACCATCATCCACAACGTGGAAATGAAGCCGGGCAAGGGCGGTCAGATCGCTCGTTCGGCCGGCACCTATGTGCAGGTCGTGGGCCGTGACCGTGGTCTGGTGATCGTTCGTCTGAACTCGGGCGAACAGCGCTACCTGCGTGGCGATTGCATGGGCACCGTTGGCGCCGTGTCGAACCCCGACAACGCCAACACCAACCTTGCAAAGGCCGGTCGCAACCGTTGGCTTGGCCAGCGCCCGCTTACCCGCGGCGTTGCCAAGAACCCGGTCGACCACCCGCATGGTGGTGGTGAAGGCCGTACTTCGGGCGGTCGTCATCCTGTTACGCCGTGGGGCAAGCCTACCAAGGGCGCTCGCACCCGTCATAACAAGAAGACTGACGGCATGATCATCCGCTCGCGTCACGCGAAGAAGAAGAGGTAATCGACAATGGCTCGTTCCGTCTGGAAAGGTCCTTTCGTCGACCTGCACCTGCTGAAAAAGGCCGAGGTCGCCCAGGATGCTGGCAACCGTGCCGGCCCGATCAAGACCTGGTCGCGTCGGTCGACGATCCTGCCGACGTTCGTTGGTTTGACGTTCAACGTCTACAACGGGCATAAGTTCATCCCCGTGTCCGTGAATGAGGACATGGTCGGCCACAAGCTGGGCGAATTCGCGCCGACGCGCACGTTCCCCGGTCACGCCGCTGACAAGAAGGGCAAGCGCTGATGAGCAAGCCTAAAGCTCCCCGTCGCGTTGGCGACAACGAAGCCCTGTCGGTCGGTACGCAGATCCGCGGCTCGGCTCAGAAGCTCAATCTGGTTGCGGCGCTTATCCGCAACCAGAAGGCTGAAGATGCGCTGAACATCCTGACCTTCTCGAAGAAGGCCATGGCGGTTGACGCTCGCAAGGTGCTGGCTTCGGCCATCGCCAACGCCGAAAACAACCACAACCTCGACGTGGACAACCTCGTCGTGGTTGAGGCTTCGGTCGGCAAGTCGATCACGATGAAGCGCTTTCACACCCGCGGCCGTGGCAAGTCCACCCGCATCCTGAAGCCCTTCAGCCGTCTGCGCATTGTGGTGCGCGAAGTTCAGGAGGCTTGATCCATGGGTCATAAGAGCAACCCCATCGGTCTGCGCCTGCAGATCAACCGCACCTGGGACAGCCGCTGGTATGCGGAAGGTCGCAGCTACGGCAAGCTTCTTGAGGAAGACCTCAAGATGCGCAAGTTCATCTTCAAGACGCTGCCCCAGGCGGCGATCTCGAAGGTGGTGATCGAGCGTCCCGCCAAGGTGTGCCGCGTGTCGATCTTCGCTGCCCGTCCGGGCGTGATCATCGGCAAGAAGGGTGCAGACATTGAAAAGCTGCGCCTTCAGCTTGCCAAGTTCACCGGCAGCGACGTCAAGCTGAACATTGTCGAAATCCGCAAGCCGGAAATCGACTCGAAGCTTGTCGCTCAGGGCATCGCCGATCAGCTGATCCGCCGTGTTGCCTTCCGTCGCGCCATGAAGCGCGCCGTCCAGTCCGCGCTGCGTCTTGGTGCTGAAGGCATCAAGATCACCTGCTCGGGCCGTCTGGGTGGCGCCGAAATCGCGCGTATCGAATGGTACCGCGAAGGCCGCGTTCCGCTGCACACCCTGCGTGCGAACATCGACTATGCCGAAGCCGAGGCGCTGACCGCCTATGGTATCATCGGCATCAAGGTGTGGATCTTCAAGGGCGAAATCCTTGGTCACGATCCGATGGCGCAGGACCGTCTCATGATGGAGGCCCAGACCTCCGGCGTGCGTCCTGCACGTTGAGGTTGAGGTAACAGATCATGTTGCAACCGAAGAAGACCAAGTTCCGCAAGGCGTTCAAGGGCCGTTTGCACGGCAACGCCAAGGGCGGCACCGACCTGAACTTCGGTTCCTATGGCCTTAAGGCTATGGAACCGGAGCGCGTCACCGCTCGTCAGATCGAAGCTGCACGTCGTGCCATTCAGCGTCACCTGCGTCGTCAGGGTCGCCTGTGGATCCGCGTGTTCCCCGATCTGCCCGTCTCGAAGAAGCCTGCTGAAGTCCGTCAGGGTAAGGGCAAGGGTTCGATCGAATATTGGGCTGCTCGCGTTAAGCCGGGCAAGATCCTGTTCGAACTAGACGGCGTTTCGGGCGAGCTGGCCGCTGGTGCGTTTGAACGCGCCGCGATGAAGCTGCCGATCAAGACCAAGGTTGTTGCCAAGCTTGGCGACACCTCGCACCTGGGAGGCGAATAATGTCCAAGATCGCTGATCTGCGTGGCAAGAGCGATGACCAGCTGGTTGCCGAGCTGGGCGACCTGAAGCGCGAGGCCTTCAACCTGCGCTTCCAGGCTGCCACCAACCAGCTTGAGCGTCCTGCACGCATCAAGGAAGTGCGCCGCGATATCGCCCGCATCAAGACGCTCCAGAGTGAGCGTTCTGTTGCAGCGAAGGCGTAAGGAGGAAACCATGCCCAAGCGTATTCTTATCGGGACTGTGGTTTCCGACAAGACCGACAAGACCGTGGTCGTGAAGGTCGAGCGTAAGGTGAAGCACCCCCTTTATGGGAAGATCATCCGTCGCTCGAAGAAGTATCACGCTCACGACGAAGACAACGCCTTCAAGGCTGGCGAAGTTGTTCGCATCGAGGAAACCGCCCCGATCTCCAAGCTGAAGAGTTGGAAGGTGATCGAGCGGGTTCAGGCGGGCAAGGGCGTCGCTGTCGAAGCGGACGTCTAAGGTCGTTGAAAAATTCTCTGGCGCTCTGACCCGAATCGGGTTAGGGCGCCGGACCGCTTCACGGTGCCCGTTTGCGCGGGCGCCGTTTTTTGGAACTGCCGGACTTGTTCCGGCAAGCCTAACGTAAGGAACCGGATCCATGATCCAGATGCAATCCCAGCTTGACGTTGCTGACAACAGCGGCGCCAAGCGTGTCCAGTGCATTAAGGTACTGGGCGGATCGAAGCGTCGTACCGCTGGCGTTGGCGACATCATCGTGGTGTCGATCAAGGAAGCCCAGCCGCGCGCCAAGGTCAAGAAGGGCGACGTTCACCGTGCGGTGATCGTTCGTACCCGCAAGGACGTTCGCCGTCCCGACGGTTCGGTTATCCGTTTCGACGGTAACGCGGCTGTGCTGATCAACAAGAACGCTGAGCCCATCGGCACGCGTATCTTTGGCCCCGTGGTTCGCGAACTGCGCGCCAAGGGCTACATGAAGATCATCTCGCTGGCTCCGGAGGTTCTGTAATGTCCGCTGCTAAGATCAAGAAGGGCGACAATGTGATCGTCCGTTCGGGCAAGGACAAGGGCCGTACCGGCCAGGTTCTGTCCGTCCTGCCGAAGGAAGGCAAGATTGTGGTTGCCGGCGTGAACGTCGCTGCCCGTCACCGCAAGCCGACCCAGGTGAATCCGCAGGGTGGCATTGAGCGCCGCGAAGCGCCGATGGCTATCAGCAAGGTTGGTCTCGTCGATCCGAAGACCGGTGCGGCTACCCGCATCCGCTTCGAGGAAAAGGACGGCAAGAAGGTCCGCGTGGCCGTGAAGTCCGGGGAGGCTATCGATGGCTGATAAGTACACTCCGCGTCTCAAGACCAAGTATGACGCCGAAATCGCTGCTGCGATGACGGAAAAGTTTGGTTATAAGAACGCGCTCGAAATCCCGAAGATCGAAAAGATCACGCTCAACATGGGTGTGGGTGAAGGCACGCAGGACCGTAAGAAGGTCCAGACCGCTGCCGCCGAGATGGAAGCCATTGCCGGTCAGAAGCCGGTGGTGACCCGCGCCAAGAAGTCGGTTGCGCAGTTCAAGCTGCGTGAAGGCATGGCGATCGGTTGCAAGGTCACGCTGCGTCGCGAGCGCATGTACGAATTTCTTGACCGTCTGATCACGATCGCGATGCCCCGCATCCGCGACTTTCGTGGCCTGAATCCGAAGAGCTTCGACGGCCGTGGCAACTATGCCATGGGTCTGAAAGAGCAGATCATCTTCCCGGAAATCAGCTACGATCAGATCGACAAGGTGCGTGGCATGGACATCATCGTCACCACCTCGGCCAAGACCGACGAGGAAGCGCGCGAACTGCTGCGTCTCTTCGGTTTCCCGTTCACTGCCACCGCCGAAGCCAAGCAGGCGGCGTGAGCGAGCAAGATTGAGAAAGAGAGCTTAAGTCCATGGCGAAACTGAGTTCGATCAACAAGAACGAGCGCCGTAAGGCCCTCGTCAAGAAGTACGCAGCTAAGTACGCGAAGCTGAAGGCTGTTGCTGACGATGAATCGGCTGATGAAACCGAGCGTCTGATTGCCCGCCTGAAGCTGGCCGAGATTCCCCGCAACGGGAACCCGACCCGCGTGCGCAACCGTTGCGCAACCACCGGCCGCCCGCGCGGCTACTATCGCAAGTTCGGCCTGTGCCGCGTTGAGCTGCGTGATCTTGCCAATAAGGGCATGATCCCCGGCGTGACGAAGTCGAGCTGGTAAGGAACAAAGCGATGGCATTGACCGATCCTCTGGGTGATATGCTCACCCGTATCCGCAACGGCCAGCAGGCGAAGAAGGATTCCGTCCTTTCGCCGGCTTCGAAGCTGCGTTCGCGCGTTCTCGAAGTGCTCCAGCGCGAAGGCTATATCCGTGGTTATTCGGAGGACGCCACCGGCGCCCATCCGCAGCTGCGGATCGAGCTGAAGTATTTCGAAGGCGAGCCCGCGATCAAGCATCTCGCTCGCGTCTCCAAGCCGGGTCGCCGTGTGTACTCGGGCAGCAAGGAACTGCCCGTGGTGCGTAACGGCCTTGGCATCACCATCGTCTCGACGCCTCGCGGCGTGCTTTCGGATGCCGAAGCGCGCGCTGCCAACGTCGGCGGCGAAGTGCTGGCGGAGGTGTTCTAATGAGCCGCATTGGTAAGAAGCCTGTTGCCATTCCGGCGGGCGTCTCGGCGAATATCGCCGACGGCGTGCTGGCCGTGAAGGGCCCCAAGGGCGCGCTGACGCTGAACCTGCGTGACGAAATCAGCTATGCTGTCGACGGCGACACCATCCTGGTGAAGCCCGCCAACGACACGAAGCAGGCCCGCGCGTTCTGGGGGATGCAGCGCACGCTCGTCTCGAACCTGATCACCGGTGTGACCGAAGGCTACACCAAGACCCTGCAGATCACCGGTGTGGGCTATCGCGCCACCGCTCAGGGCAAGGTGCTCAAGCTTCAGCTGGGCTACAGCCATGACGTCAACTTCGACGTTCCCGAAGGCATCGAAATCAAGACCCCGGACAACACCACGGTCCTGATTTCCGGTATCGACAAGCAGAAGGTGGGTCAGGTTGCGGCCGAGATCCGTCGCTGGCGTAAGCCCGAGCCCTATAAGGGCAAGGGTATCAAGTACGCTGGCGAGTTCATCTTCCGCAAGGAAGGGAAGAAGAAGTAATGGCCAAGCTGTCTCTGTTCGAGCGCCGTCGTCGGCGCGTTCGCACCGCTCTCAAGGCTCGTGCCGGTGGGCGTCCCCGTCTGTCGGTGCACCGTTCGGGTCGCCACATCTACGCCCAGATCATCGACGATGCCGCTGGACGTACCCTCGCTTCGGCTTCGTCGCTGAAGAAGGGCAGCAAGGATATCGGCGCCAATGTCGATGCCGCTGTTGCTGTGGGCAAGGAACTGGCGGAAGCCGCCAAGGCCGCTGGCGTCACCACTGTCGTGTTCGATCGCGGCGGTTTCCTGTTCCATGGCCGCGTCAAGGCGCTGGCCGATGCCGCCCGTGAAGGCGGGCTGGAGTTCTGACAATGGCTGACGAAACCAACCTTGAAACCGGTGCCGTTGTCGGCGCCGAAGCCGCTCCCGAGGGCAACGAGCGTGAAGGTCGTCGTGGTCGTGGTCGCGGACGTGATGGCGAGCGTGGCGAAGGCCGCGGTCGTGGTCGCCGCGATGACCGTCGCGGCAAGAATGACGAGGAACAGGGTGAAGAGCTGATTGAAAAGCTCGTTCACATCAACCGCGTCAGCAAGACCGTGAAGGGCGGTAAGCGCTTTGGCTTTGCTGCTCTCGTCGTGGTCGGCGATGGCAAGGGCCGCGTTGGCTTTGGTCATGGCAAGGCTCGCGAAGTGCCTGAAGCCATCACCAAGGCGACTGCCTCGGCCAAGAAGAAGATGGTTCGCGTTCCCCTCAAGGAAGCGCGCACCCTTCACCACGACGGCAAGGGCCATTTCGGCGCTGGCAAGGTGAGCGTGCGTTCGGCCCCGGCCGGTACGGGCATCATCGCTGGCGGCCCGATGCGCGCTGTCTTCGAAAGCCTGGGCGTTCATGACGTGGTGACCAAGTCGGTCGGCACCTCGAACCCCTACAACATGATCCGCGCCACTTTCGACGCTCTGACCAACCAGTCGAGCCCGAAGTCGGTGGCGCAGCGTCGCGGCAAGAAGGTCACCGACCTGCTGAACCGCGATGGGCATCACCACTCTGAGGCGCAGCTTGAAGCTGCTGCCGCTGCGATTACGGAGTAAGCGCAATGGCAACCATCAAGATCAAGCAGATCGGTTCGCCGATCCGTCGCCCCGAAGCTCAGCGCAAGATGCTGATCGGTCTGGGCCTCAACAAGATGAATCGTGTTGTCGAACTGACGGATACCCCGGAAGTTCGCGGCACGATCGCCAAGCTGCCCCATCTGGTGGCCGTGGTCGACTGATCGACCCCGGGCTTTCAGGTTGAAGCACAGGACAAGGCCTCGGAGTGATCCGGGGCCTTTTCTTGTGGCCATTTGCTGGGGCCTGATGAGGGAGGGGGTAGGCATGAATGTCTGGGTGGCTGGACGTGGACATTCCAGTTGATCGCACCTAGCTTGTTTGCGGTTCTGTATGAATAAAGTGCGCTTGCATAGATTAGCGAGGCCGGAATAATTGCGGTAACGCGCTGGTCCTCGTGCTGCGCCATAGACCATGCTTGCCTGACATCATGGAGATGGTGGACGTCCCGATTGTGGGTGCCGGGCCGTACTGGTGTCAATGTTCGCTTGCCTGAATGTGTGCGACCTTCGGCAACTGACGGATCTTGCAGCACAATAGTCCGGAGCGGGGCGCGACGCGGAAAAAGGGTGACAGGGCGGCGCATTTCGCCTAAGGGCGCGCCTTCCATCAAGCGCGATAAAAGCGAAAGCGAGTGCAGAATATGACCAAGTTGAATGATATCCGTGACAATGCTGGCGCCCGCCACCGTCGTATCCGCGTCGGCCGCGGCATCGGTTCGGGCAAGGGCAAGACCTCTGGTCGCGGTCAGAAGGGTGCCAAGGCGCGTTCGGGCGTGTCGATCAATGGCTTCGAAGGCGGTCAGATGCCGCTTCACATGCGTCTGCCGAAGCGTGGTTTCAACAACCCGTTTGGCAAGGACTATGCTGAAGTGAACCTGGGCATGGTCCAGAAGGCGATCGACGCCGGCAAGCTCGACATCTCGGCTGTTGTGGATCACGCTGCGCTCAAGGGCGCCGGTCTGGCTCGTGGCGGCAAGGACGGCGTGCGTCTGCTCGGCAAGGGCGTGTTCAGCGCCAAGGTCAGCTTCAAGGTTGCCGGCGTGTCGGCCGGTGCCAAGTCGGCTGTCGAAGCTGCTGGCGGTTCGGTCGAAGTGCCGGCCGTGGCTGAAGCTGCCGAGTAATTTGGTTTGGGCTTGCGGGCGGGGGTTGTATCCCCGCCCGCAGTCCTTATCCTTTCCCACCTATGGGTAAAGGTCCGCCGCCCATTTTGGCGGCCAGGGTCAGGGTTTGAGCAATCCTATGGCATCGCGCGCCGATAATATCGCCAGTACACTCAGTCTCGCCAATTTTAACAAGGCGACGGAACTCAAGAGCCGCATCTGGTTCACCGTCGGGGCGCTGATTGTCTTTCGTTTTCTGAGCTTTGTCCCGCTTCCGGGCGTCAATCCGCTGGTGCTCCAGCAGCTTTACGCCAAGACGCAGGGTGGCATTCTCGACATTTTCAACACTTTCTCGGGCGGCAGCCTTGAGCGCATGAGCCTCATCGCGCTTGGCGTCATGCCCTATATCACGGCCTCGATTGTCGTGCAGCTTGCTGCTTCACTGCATCCGGCGCTGGCCTCGCTGAAGAAGGAAGGCGAGAGCGGGCGCAAGAAGCTGAACCAGTGGACGCGTTATGGCGCGGTGCTGCTGACGGCTATTCAGGGCTGGGCGATCGCTTCGGGTCTTGAGGCTTACGGCACTTCCGCCGGGCTTCAGGCTGTGGTTATTCCGGGCATGCTGTTCCGCGTCTGCGCGGTGATTTCGCTGATCGGCGGGACGATGTTCCTGCTGTGGCTGGGCGAACAGATCACCAGCCGCGGTATCGGCAACGGCACCTCGCTGATCATCATGGCCGGTATTGTGGCCCAGATGCCGCAATTCTTCATCCAGCTGTTTGAAGGTGGGCGTTCGGGGTCGGTCAACGGCCTGACCATCTTTGCGATGGTGGCGCTGGTGGTCGGCATGATCCTGTTCATCAGCTTTATGGAGCGCGCCACTCGCCGCCTGTTGATCCAGTATCCCAAGCGGGCGACTCAGAACGGCATGATGCAGGCAGATCGCAGCCACTTGCCGCTCAAGATCAATACTGCGGGCGTGATCCCGCCGATCTTTGCAAGCTCGCTGCTGCTGCTGCCGCTGACCATCACGCAATTTGCCGGCAAGTCGGTCGCGCCCGATTCGACGCTGGGCTATGTGATTGTCACGCTCAACCAGTATCTGGGCCACGGCAAGCCGCTGTATATGGCGCTTTACGCGCTGGGCATCGTGTTCTTCTGCTTCTTCTACACCGCTGTGGTGTTCAATCCGGAAGAGACGGCCGACAATCTCAAGCGCAACGGCGGCTTCATTCCGGGCATCCGTCCGGGCAAGAACACTTCGACCTATCTCGACTATGTTCTGACGCGAATCACGGTAATCGGCGCTGCCTATATTACCATAGTATGTGTTGTGCCCGAGTTCTTCATGGAGCAAACCGGGCTGCGGCTGGTGGTGGCCGGCGGCACGAGTTTGCTGATCGTGGTGAACGTGACCGTCGATACCATCACCCAGATCCAGTCGCATCTGTTGGCTCACCAATATGGTGATCTGATCAAGAAGGCGAAACTCAAGGGGCGGATGCGCTAACGCGCGCCGCTTCGATGGTCTGAACGGAGGGGAGAGACCGGTGAATATCATTCTGCTTGGACCGCCGGGAGCCGGTAAGGGCACCCAGGCCCAACGCCTCGTTGAGCGTCATGGCTTCCGCCAGCTTTCGACCGGCGACATGCTGCGTGCGGCCGTCAAGGCGGGCACGCCCGTCGGCCTTGAGGCCAAGGCGGTGATGGAGCGCGGCGAACTGGTTTCCGACGCGATTGTTTCGGCACTGATCGGCGAAGAGCTGGACAGTATGGGGCCGGAAGCGGGTGCGATTTTCGACGGCTATCCGCGCACTGCTGCGCAGGCCGAATCGCTGGACGCCATTCTGGGTGAGCGTGGCCGCAAGCTGGATCATGTGATCGAGCTGGACGTTGATGAAGATGCGCTGGTCGAGCGTATCACGGGCCGCTTTACCTGCGCCAATTGCGGCAAGGGCTATCACGACAAGTTCGAGCAGCCCAAGGCCTTTGGCGTATGCGACAAGTGCAACGGCACTGAATTCAAGCGTCGTCCTGACGACAATGAGGAAACGGTGCGCACGCGCATGGCCGAATATCGCGCCAAGACCGCGCCGATCCTGCCGATCTATGAGGCGCGCGGCATTGTTTCTCGCGTCAATGGCATGGCCGAACTGGGCCATGTCACCGATGCGATCGAACGGATTATCGCATAAGGTTATTCTCGCCCTGGCCGGTCAGCAGGCCGGTCAGGGCGGATTTTGCCGTTTGGAGCGCAGCGTGGAGGGGGCCGAAAATTCCGGTTTACCTTTCCGCAAAAATTTGATCGCTCGCGTTGACTTGTCGGGCGAATCGGTCTAGGCGCGCTCTTCACATGTCGAAAACGGGTCAGTCCGGCAGGAGGCACGCATGATTGTGCACCGGTCGGGCTTTTTTGCCGTCAAGGCGATCTGACTTTGTCATTGTGAAAAAGCGTTGAGATGGGGGTGTGTGGCCTGTTGCTTCGTCGGAGGCGGCCCTTCCGCATACCCCTGTGGAGCATGGAGAAAAGAGTGGCTCGTATTGCCGGGGTTAATATCCCCACCAACAAGCGCGTGATCATCGCGCTGACTTACATTCATGGTATCGGCTCGTTCAAGGCCAAGCAGATCGCCGACAAGCTGGGCATCGACCATAGCCGTCGCGTTCAGGATCTGTCGGACGCTGAAGTCTTGCACATCCGTGAAACCATTGACGCCGAACACACCGTGGAAGGCGATCTTCGTCGCGAAACCGCGATGAACATCAAGCGTCTGATGGATCTGGCCTGCTATCGCGGCCTGCGTCACCGTAAGGGCCTGCCCGTTCGCGGCCAGCGCACCCACACCAACGCCCGCACCCGCAAGGGTAAGGCCAAGCCCATCGCTGGTAAGAAGAAGTAAGCGGTTCCCGCTAGCTTCATCTGTTTGACCGGAAGACGAGGATAAGATCCCATGGCACGTGAACCCCAGCGCCTTCGCAAGCGGGAACGTAAGAATATTTCGAGCGGCATTGCGCATGTCAATGCCAGCTTCAACAACACGATGGTGACCATCACCGACGCTCAGGGCAATGCGATCAGCTGGTCCAGCGCGGGCATGATGGGCTTCAAGGGCAGCCGCAAGTCGACCCCGTATGCCGCTCAGGTGGCTGCGGATGACGCCGGCAAGAAGGCCGCCGAACACGGCGTGCGCACCCTGGAAGTCGAAGTCAAGGGCCCCGGTTCGGGCCGCGAAAGCGCTCTGCGCGCGCTGCAGGCTGTCGGCTTCACCATCACCTCGATTCGCGATGTGACCCCGATCCCGCACAACGGTGTGCGGCCTTCGAAGCGTCGCCGCGTCTGATCGTGCTTGCGCGGGCGGTGTTTGACCGTCTGCGCAGCCACAAGGATCGACCGCGGCCCGCATCGTGCGGGAGCGCCGTGGTCGTTCCCGCCAGTAGAGAAATCAGGGGAAGTCCATGACTGTCAACATCAAGAACTGGCAGGAACTGAAGAAGCCCAACAGCCTCGAAGTCAAGCCGGGGAACGACCCCAAGCGCCGCGCGACCTTCGTCGC
Organism: Novosphingobium sp. SG707; assembly: GCF_012275515.1. GTDB lineage: Bacteria > Pseudomonadota > Alphaproteobacteria > Sphingomonadales > Sphingomonadaceae > Novosphingobium. The sequence goes on along the minus strand of NZ_JAAZQL010000004.1, from coordinate 258,224 downwards.
CGAACCGCTGGAACGCGGTTTCGGTCTGACGCTGGGCAATGCGCTGCGTCGCGTCCTGCTTTCTTCTCTGCAGGGCGCCGCGATCACCTCGATCAAGATCGAGAACGTGCTGCATGAGTTCAGCTCGCTGGCCGGTGTGCGTGAAGACGTTACCGACATCGTGCTGAACGTGAAGCAGATCGCGCTCAAGATGCAGGGCGAAGGTCCGAAGCGCTTGCAGCTCTCGGCCACCGGTCCGGGCGAAGTGCGCGCTGGCGATATTGCAGTGACGGGCGATATCGAGGTTATGAACAAGGACCTCGTGATTTGCCACCTCGACGAAGGTGCAACGCTGAACATGGAACTGACCGCAGACAGCGGCAAGGGCTATGTGCCGGCGGTGCAGAACCGTCCGATTGATGCACCGATTGGTCTCATTCCGGTCGACTCGCTTTACTCGCCGGTGCGTCAGGTCAGCTACAAGGTTGACAATGCGCGTATCGGTCAGGAACTGGACTATGACAAGCTGAGCCTTTCGGTGGAAACCGACGGCACGGTGGCTCCTGAAGACGCGGTGGCCTATGCCGCGCGCATTCTGCAGGACCAGCTGGCTCTGTTCGTCCATTTCGAGGACATCGCTCCGGTTGGCGCGGCTCCGATGATTGGCGGCATTGCTGCTGCTGCTCCGGAAGAGGGCGACACCAACCAGCTCAACCGCTACCTTCTCAAGAAGGTCGACGAGCTGGAACTGTCGGTCCGCTCGGCCAACTGTCTCAAGAACGACAACATCATCTACATCGGCGATCTGGTCCAGAAGACCGAAGCCGAGATGCTGCGCACGCCGAATTTCGGCCGCAAGTCGCTCAACGAGATCAAGGAAGTGCTCTCTTCGATGGGTTTGCGTCTGGGGATGGATATCCCCGGTTGGCCGCCTGAGAATATCGAGGAAATGGCCAAGAAGCTCGAACAGGAGCTGCTGGGCTAAAAGTTTCGGCGGGGCTGGGAAACCGGCCCCGCCAAACGGTTCTGGCGGCAGCCGTAAAATGTCGCCTGGATCGGGGTACCTGAAACGGCCCCCCTACGAACGCGAAGGAATATGCAATGCGTCATAAGTACGGCCAGCGTAAGCTGAACCGCACCAGCCAGCACCGCCAGTCGCTGCTGCGCAACCTGTCGGCTTCGCTCATCAAGCATGAGCAGATCCTGACCACTGTTCCCAAGGCTAAGGAACTGCGCCCCTACCTCGAAAAGCTGATCACGCTGGCTAAGCGTGGCGGTCTTTCGAACCGTCGTTTGGCGCACGCCCGCCTGCAGGACGATGCTCAGCTGGTTAAGCTGTTCGACGTTCTGGCTTCGCGCTATTCGGATCGCAACGGTGGCTACACCCGCGTGATCAAGGCCGGCATCCGTGCATCGGACGCTGCGCCGCTGGCGATCATCGAACTGGTTGACCGTGACGTGGCCGCTAAGGGCCAGGACTCGGGTCCGGTTCTGACTGCGGATGAAGGTGAGGAATAATCCTCATCGACTCTTGCGGGTCGTGAATTGAAAAGGGCTGCGGCAGAGATGCCGCAGCCCTTTTTATATGCCCATCGAGGCGGCGATCAGCGGAACGGCGGCTCGCGGAAAGCGCGCAGCTTGCGCGAATGCAGGCGCTGCCCTTCGGCGCGCAACAGATCGACGGTGGTGGTGCCGATGGCCAGATGCGCCGCGATGGCTTCCTCATAGAAGCGGTTGGCCTGACCCGGCAGCTTGATCTCCCCATGCAGCGGCTTGTCCGACACGCAGAGCAGCGTGCCATAGGGAACGCGAAAGCGATAACCCTGGGCGGCGATAGTGGCGCTCTCCATGTCGATGCCGACGGCTCGGCTCAGGCTGAAACGCTGGGCCGAGAGCGTGTAGCGTAACTCCCAGTTGCGGTCATCGGTCGTCACCACTGTGCCGGTGCGCAAGCGTTTCTTCAGGTTCGCGCCGGTCTGGCCGGAAATGATCTCGGCTGCATGTTCAAGCGCCCGCTGTACTTCCGCAATGGCGGGGATGGGGATCTCGGGCGGCAAGACCGGGTCGAGCACGTGATCGTCGCGCAGATAGGCATGGGCCAGCACATAGTCGCCGATCTTCTGTGTATCGCGCAGCCCGCCGCAATGGCCGATCATCAGCCATGCCTCCGGGCGCAGCACGGCAAGGTGATCGCAGATGGTTTTCGCGTTCGATGGACCGACACCGATATTGACGAGGGTGATCCCGCTGCGGTTCGGACCGATCAGGTGATAGGCGGGCATCTGATGCCGCCGCCAGGCCGTGTCAGAGAGCAGGACACGCGCATTTTCATGCTTCTGGGTCAGATACAGCCCGCCCGCGCCCGACAGCGCCGTATAGCCGTTCTCGCCCAATTGCTGGCCTGCCCAATCGACGAATTCGTCGACATAGCGGTGATAATTGGTGAACAGCACATAGCGCTGGAAATGGCTGGGGCTGGTGCCGGTGTAATGGGCCAGGCGGGCGAGGCTGAAATCGGTGCGCAGCCCGTCGAACAGGGCCAGCGGCATGACCTGTCCGTCCTGCCCCATATCGACCAGCCCATCGGACAATTCATCGCCGATCAGCGCCAGTTCGGTGGTCGGGAAATGTTGCGCCAATTCCCATGGGCGAGCCGAGGTCGCGTTGGTGGCATCCAGCACATAGGGAAAGGGGATCTGCTGATTCGATCGGGCAACCTCGACCGTGATTTCATAATCCTCGGCCAGCGTCAGCAATTGCTCCTCAAGATAGCCCGCAAACAGATGGGGCTTGGTGACGGTGGTGGCATAGGAGCCTGCGTCATTGAGGCGGCCAAACGCGCGACTGGAGTCGGGATGGGTCTCGCGTCCCGAATAATGGACCCGCAATTCAGGATAACACCACGCATTTTCAGCGATCCGCGCGGCGGGCGGGATCGTGCCCTTTTCGGCAAAATCCGCGATATCGGACCGTAATGTGGCGACGGCGGCATCATAGATGGCGCTCAATTGGGTGATGATTTGCTCTGTGTTCATGGCGGTAAAACTATCGCACTGGCGCAGCGCCGCAAGAGGGGGCGAAGAAATGGCTGACTTGACGGCGTAAGTTTGGCGCGCAAGGATGACGATGCGGGCGCAAGACAGGGAAGGCGCCCCGACATTTCATCCCATGGGAGAGAGAGAATGCGCAAGACGGGCCTGCGAGCCGCTTTAACCGCATCCATGCTTGGTAACGTTTTCATGATTGGTTCGGCCATGGCCCAGAACGCCGCAGGCGACCCCGGCCCGGTGATCGACGTTCATATGCATGCCGGGGAATTTGCCAGCGGGGGCATGCCGATGTGCCCCAATGCCGACCGTTTCCTCGCCTCGGACCCCGCCGACGGGCCGGAGGCGCCCTTCGGCTGGTCGAAGGAGGATTGCACGCCGCGCCTCTATCCTGCGGCCAAGGGGCAATATATGCCCGAGGTGCTGGCCGAGATGAAGCGGTTGAATGTGACCGGCGTGTTCTTCGGCGATCCGGCTGAGGTGAAGAAATGGCAGGCCGCCGCGCCCGAGCGTGTGATCCCCGGTACGGCCTTCAAGAGCGTAACGACCCCCGATCAGGCCGATCAGCTCAAGCGCCTCGAGGTTGCTTTCACCAAGGACGGTTTCAAGGTGATGGGCGAGATCGGCCTGCAATATGAAGGCATTTCGCCCAGCGACATGCGCGCTGAACCTTATTTCGCTCTGGCCGAAAAGCTGGATATCCCGGTTGCCATCCATATGGGCACCGGCGGTTCGGGGCGCTCGAATGTCTCGCGTCCGACCTTCCGCGGCTCGATGGGCAATCCGCTGCTGCTTGAGGAACTGCTGGCCCGCCATCCCAAGCTGCGGGTGCAGGTCATGCATGCCGGTTATCCCATGGCCGAAAACATGCTGACGCTGCTTCAGGCCAACAGCCATGTCTATGTCGATATCGCCGGGCTGATCTGGTCTTATCCGCGCAAGGAAGTGAACCGCTATATCCAGCGTCTTGTCGAGGGCGGATTTGGCGACCGCGTAATGTACGGCACCGATCAACTGCTCTGGCCGGGCCTGATGGCCTATTCGATCGGCATAATCCAGAACGCTGACTATCTGACGCCGGAACAGAAGCGCGATATTCTGTACAACAATGCCGCGCGTTTCCTGCGCATCAAGAAGTAACGCACAGAAAAGGGGGCGCGGTTTCCCACGCCCCCCCGATTCTTTCGAGTCCGAAGACCCGCGAAAACCGATTATTCGGCTTCCGCTTCGCCTTCCAGCAGTTCCGCCGGGATTTCGCCGGGTTCTGCATTCGGGTCATAAGCTTCGGTGAAGCCACCCACAGCGTTGTCGAACAGCGCTTCCGAGACGTTGACGCCTTGGGCCTGGAGTTCGGCTTCGTCGGGCGAACGGGCAACGTTCACCTTGACGGTCACCGACACTTCGGGATGCAGAGCAACGCGAACGTCGTATATGCCGATCGACTTGATCGGGCGTTCCAGAACGATCATCGCCTTGGTCACCTTGGCGCCATCGGCGTTCAGGCCATCAGCGATGTCGCGCACCGAAACCGAGCCATACAGATGGCCGGCGTTCGAGGCGGCGCGGATCAGAACCACGCTCTTGCCCTCGACGTCGCCCGACTGGGCTTCGGCCGCAGCCTTGGCTTCAGCGTTGCGCTTTTCGATGTCGGCGCGCTGGGCTTCGAACACCTTGCGGTTGGCTTCGTTGGCGCGCAGCGCCTTCTTGTTGGGCAGCAGGAAGTTACGGGCGTAACCGTCCTTCACGGTGACAACGTCACCGATATGGCCCAGCTTCTCGATACGCTCGAGGAGAATGATCTGCATGGATTTTCTCCCTTACTTCACGAGATAGGGCAGCAGGCCCAGATGGCGGGCGCGCTTGATCGCCTGGCCCAGTTCGCGCTGCTTCTTGGCGGAAACGGCGGTGATGCGGCTGGGAACGATCTTGCCACGTTCGGACATGAAGCCCTGAAGCAGGCGGATGTCCTTATAGTCGATCTTGGGAGCGTTCTTGCCCGAGAAGGGGCAGCTCTTGCGGCGACGGAAAAATGCACGAGCCATGGATCAAGCCTCCTCGCGTTCGCGGCGACGGCTGCGCTCGCGATCGTTCTTGCGCATCTGGACCGACGGGCCAGCTTCCAGTTCATCAACGCGAACGGTGATGAAACGGATGATGTCTTCGTTGATGCCGATCTGGCGCTCCAGCTCGGCGGTGACGCCGGCGGGGGCTTCAACGTTCAGCATCACAAAGTGAGCCTTGCGGTTGCGCTTGATCTTGTAGGCGAGGTTCTTGAGACCCCAGGTTTCGGTCTTGGTGACCTTGCCCCCGTTGGTTTCAATGATCTCGGTGGCGGTGGCGGCAAGCGCATCAACCTGCGCTTGGCTCAGATCCTGGCGAGCCAGGAACACGTGCTCATAGAGAGCCACGGCAGCTTCCTTTTCATCCGTTAACCGATCGCTGGCTTGTCCGCACGATTGCGGGGCCCCTCCGGCTTTCTTCGCATATCATGTGCGCGGGCTGCGAATCCGCACTTTCAGAAGATGCGGCCCTTAGCGAAATCCGCCCCCAAAGCAAGGGTTTTCGCGCGCGGACCTGCCGCTTTCCTGTTCCCGCGCGCGGTCTGGCCCGGCGATAGGTATTTCAACAGGGAGGGGCGCTACGCCGCGCCAACCACTCCTTGCTACTGTGCAATCGGGTGCAGGCAGCGGGATTGAAACGGCATGATCGGTGACAAGGCTAGAATCGGCAGTCGGCTGATCTTTGCCATCGTGGGCCTTGCCATTGCCTTGTCGGCGGCCGCGATTTTCGAGATCCGCTATGGCGGGCCGATCTATCGCAAATATGCGCTGCAGGACGAATTGGTGGCCGATATCCTGCCGCCGCCCGCCTATGTTGTCGAACCCTGCCTTGAGGCCTCGCAGGCCATGCTCCATCCCGAACAGGCAGGGCTGCATCTGCAAAATCTGGCCACGCTGGAAAAGGACTATCTGGCGCGCAAGGCCTATTGGCAGACCGCGCCGATCCCGGCCGATCAACTTGACGTTCTCAAACAGAGCCAGACCCATGCCGATGCTTTCTGGAGCGCGCTGAACGCCCGCTTTGCCCCGGCGGCTCGCATAGGCGACGAGGCCGCGATGCGCCGGGTCTATGATGAGGAACTGGCCCCGGCCTATGCCAAGCAGCATGAGGCTATCCTGCGGCTGGTTAAAATGTCCGCCGATTTCCGCGAGGCGGAGCATCGTTTCGACGACCCGCTGGTGGTTGGGGCATTGGCTCTGGTCGGTATGATGATGGCGCTGGTGGTGGGGGCGATTGTAATGGCGCGCCGGTTCATCGACCAAGGCATCGTCTCGCCGCTGCATGTCACCGCGCAGGCGATGGGGCGCATGGCTCAGGGCGACTATTCCTTTGAGGCCGAAGGACGCGAGCGCGGCGATGAAATCGGCATCATGGCACAGGCCATGGAGGTCTTCCGTCAGGCCGGTCTTGCCCAGAAACAGGCGCAGGTCGAACAGAAACAGGTGGTCGATGCGTTGAGCGGCGCGCTCACCCAGTTGGCAGCCAAGGATCTGGAGCATCGCCTGCACGATGCCTTTCCTCCCGAATACGAGGCCCTGCGCCGGAATTACAACCATTCTGTTTCCTCGCTGATGGATGCGCTGGGCACGGTTCGCGTGGGGGCGGGCGGGGTGATGCGCTCGGTCAGGGAAATCAAGGCCGCCGCCGATGATCTGGCCGGCAGGAACGAGACTCAGGCGGCCAGCCTTGAGGAAACCGCCGCCTCGTTGCGCGCGGTGTCCGAAACGGTTCAGGCCTCAGCCCGGACTGCCGCCGTGGTGCGCGCCGCCACGCAGGAGGCCCACCGTCAGGCCAGCGATGGCGGCGATGTCGTTTCCCATGCGGTTGAGGCGATGGCTGCCATCGAACGATCCTCGCAGCAGATCGGCCAGATCATCAATGTGATCGATTCCATCGCCTTTCAGACCAATCTGCTCGCGCTCAACGCCGGGGTCGAGGCCGCACGCGCGGGCGAGGCGGGGCGCGGCTTTGCTGTGGTGGCCAGTGAGGTTCGCGCTTTGGCCCAGCGCACTGCCGACGCCGCGCGCGACATCAAGAGCCTGATCCACAATTCCTCCACTCAGGTCGAGGCGGGCGTCGATCTGGTCGGGCGCACAGGCGAGCGTTTGCAGGGGATCGTGACCAAAGTCTCGGAAATCAGCGGGCTGATCGAGGAAATTGCCGAGAGTTCGCAGCGGCAGGCGACCAATATTCGGGTGGTCAATGATGCGGTGGGCGATATGGATCGCATGACCCAGCAAAATGCCGCGATGGTTCAGCAATCGACGACATCCACCCGCAATCTCTCGCAGGAGGCCGAGAAACTGGCGCAACTGGTATCCGGTTTCCGCACCCGCGATGCGGCGGTTCGGCGCGAGCGCAGCGATGATCCGGTGCCCTTCCGCCGCCAATCCACGCTGCACCGACCCCGCCCGGTGTCTGAGGCGCGCGCGCGCCCCGCGTCCGAGGCGCATCAGCGCTCATCCGGCCTTGCGCGGGCCGTGGGCGATGACTGGAACGAATTTTAGCATCTGGTCAAAGGTTTGGCGGACGGATAGAGCCAAGGGCCAAGGAGATGCCCGATGGCCAAGGCAACGCGCGCAACGCAATTTCTCGACCGCTCAGGTGTGACTTACACGCTGCACACCTATGATTACGACCCCGACGCCGACAGCATCGGACAGGCCGCTGCGACGGCTCTTGGCGAACCGGCGGGGCGGGTGTTCAAGACGCTTATGGTGCTGGCCGATGGCAAACCGGCCTGCGTGATTGCACCGAGCGACCGCGAGGTGGCGATGAAAAAGGCCGCCGCTGCGCTGGGTGTCAAACAGGCGGTGATGATGAAACCGGCCGATGCCGAGCGGATCACCGGCTATAAGATCGGCGGCATCAGCCCCTTTGGCCAGACCCGCAAGGTTCCCGTGGTGATCGACGCCAGCGCGCAGGAATGGGACAGTATCTATATCAACGGCGGGCAGCGCGGGCTTCAGGTCCGTCTGGCCCCCGATGACGCGATAAGCGCGCTGGGGGCCAGACAGGCCGAAATCGCGGTTTAACCGACCTTCATGCCGCCCTTCCACAGTGCCAGAACCCGGCCCTGTACGCCCTGACCGTCAAACGGGGTATTGCCCGCAGCCGCCGCCATCTTGTCCGAAGAGACAATCCAGGGGCGATCCGCGTCGATGATGGCGATGTCGGCCTGGAGGTCGACTTCCAGCGCGCCTGCGTCCACGCCCAGCAGCCCGGCAGGATTGGTGGCCAGCAGGCGGAAGGCGGCGGCTATGTCGATCACCTCGTCGCGCACCAGATTCATGGTCAGCGGCAGCAGCGTTTCGGCCCCCGCCATGCCCGGTTCGGCATCGGCAAAGGGCAGGCGCTTGTCTTCCGGCCCGCGCGGATCGTGGCCGCTGGTGATCACGCTGATCGTGCCATCACCGATCGCCTCAATCACGGCCTTGCGGTCGTCCTCACGGCGCAAGGGGGGCGAGAAGCGGCAAAAGGTGCGGAAATCGGCCAGAGCCGTGTCGGACAGCATGAAGTGCGCCGGCGTCACGCCTGCCGACACCGCCACACCGCGTTTTTGCGCCGCCCGGATCAGGTCCAGCGCGCCGCGCGTGGTGATCTGGCGGAAATGCAGTTTCGCCCCCGCCATTTCGGCCAGAGCAATATCGCGCGCCACCGCCAGCGCCTCGGCTTCCACCGGGGCGCTGGGCAGGCCAAGGCGGGTCGCCATTTCGCTGGCCGTGGCAACAGCATTGCCGGTCAGGCCGCTGTCCTCGGCATGGGCGATCACGGTCAGCCCCAGCATCGCGCAATAGCGCAACAGGCGCAGCATCGTACCCGAATCGGCGATCCAGTGGCGCCCGGTGGCCACCGCCTTGGCGCCCGCATCGCGCATCAGGGCGATTTCCGCGATGTCGCTGCCCTCCAGCCCGCGCGTGGCGGCGGCAAGCGGATGGACCCAGAGGTCGGGCTTGCCGCTTTGCGCCGCATAGCGCACCGTCGAGGAGCGATCGAGCGGTGGGTTCTGATCGGGCATCAGCGCCGCGCGGGTGATCCCGCCGAAATGCAGCGCGGGCTTATCAATCGCAAACACGCCCAGATCGACCAGACCCGGCGCGATCAACCTGCCGCGCGCATCTTCAACCCGGTCGCCTTCCTGCGGCAAGACATCGGTGCCGATGGCAACGATCCGGTCGCCGTCGCAGCGGATGCCGCCCGCAACCGGCGCACCCTCGCGGCCCACGATCAGGCCGTTGGTGATGGTCAGAGCTGCCTGTTTCATTGCCAGCCCTCCAGCTTGCGCGCTTTTCGAGTCAACACTTCCAGACAGGCCATCCGCATCGCCACGCCCATTTCCACCTGCGTCGTAATCAGGCTGCGCCCTGGCAGGTCGGCCACGTTGGAGTCGATTTCCACGCCCCGGTTCATCGGGCCGGGATGCATGACGATGGCGTCCCCGGCCGCCCGCGCTAGACGCTCCACCGAAAGGCCGTAAAGATGGCGATATTCGCGCGGCGAGGGGATGAACTGGCCGGTCATGCGCTCGTTTTGCAGGCGCAGCATCATGACGACATCGGCGTCTTTCAGCGCGGCGTCAAAGTCATGATAGGGCGTCACGCGCATCCGCTCGATATCGGCGGGCATCAGCGCGGGCGGCGCACATACGCGCACATCGGCACCAAGAGCCGTCAACGCCAGAATGTTCGAGCGCGCCACGCGGCTGTGCAGAATATCGCCGCAGATCACGACTTTCAGGCCGACAAACTCGCCCTTGGCCCGCTTGATGGTCAGCGCGTCCAGCAAACCTTGCGTGGGATGCTCATGCTGGCCATCGCCCGCGTTCAGCACCGGGCAATCAACCTTTTCCGCGATCAACCGCACCGCGCCCGAGCTGGCATGGCGGATCACGATCGCATCGGCGCGCATGGCGTTGAGCGTCATGGCCGTGTCGATCAGCGTCTCGCCCTTCTTTACGCTTGACTGGCCCACCGACATATTGACCACATCGGCGCCAAGGCGTTTGCCCGCGATTTCAAACGACAGCAGCGTGCGCGTCGAATTTTCGTAAAAGGCGTTGATGATGGTCAGTCCGCGCAGGTGATCGACCCGCTTGGTCGGCTGACGGTTCAGCTCCACCCATTGCTCCGCTTCGTCGAGCAGAAAGAGGATCTCATGCGGGGCAAGGCCGGCAAGACCGAGCAGCCCACGGTGCGGGAAGGCCAGAGAGCCCGCAGGGTAGCGGCTCCGGCTGGAGGAGTTTGCTGATGTCATTGAAGAGAGCGCTCTAAACCTGTGCCCTGCCCGGCTCAAGAGGAAAGGGATGCTTTGTCCACTTCTCTGTTGGGCAAATCCTTCGTAGGGTGGGGCAAGACGACGGAGAAGACATGGCTTTTGCAAAATCGGTGTGGCGCCTGCTGGTGGCGATCAAGGATGGGCTGGTGCTGGCCTTGCTGCTGCTGTTTTTCGGCGGGCTGTACGCCGCGCTCTCGGCCCGGCCTGCGGCCCCACAATTGCGTGAAGGGGCACTGCTCATCGAGATGAAGGGCGCGGTGGTCGAGGAATTGCAAAAGACCGATCTGCAAAGTGTGCTGACGGGCAATGTGGGCGACCCGGAACTGCGCGAGCGCGACGTGATTCGCGCGCTGCGCGGGGCGGCCACCGATGAAAAGATCAAGGCCGTGGCCATCGACATGAGCAAATTCGGCGGCGCGGGCTTTGTCCATGCCGTTGAAATCGGCGATGCGATGGATGTGGTGCGCAAGGCGAAGAAGCCGGTGCTGGTCTATGGCACGATGCTGGGGGATCGCGGGTTGCTGATCGCATCCCATGCCAGTGAGATCTGGATCGACCCGCTGGGCGGCGCCTATGTCGAAGGGCTGGGCGGACAGAATCTCTATTTCGCCAAGCTGCTGGAACGGCTGAAAATCTCGGCGCATGTGTTCCGGGTGGGGACGTACAAGGATTTCGTCGAGCCTTATATTCGAGATTCGATGTCCGAACCCTCGCGTGAGGCGCGCAAAGCGCTGCTCGACACGATCTTTGCCCAATGGCGCGAGAATGTGCTCAAGGCCCGCCCCAAGGCGCAGGTCGATAAGGTGGTGGCCGATCCGGTGGGGTGGTTCAAGGCCTCAGGCGGGGATGCGGCCAAGGCCTCGCTGGCGGCGGGGCTGGTGGACAAGATCGGCACGCGCGCCGAATGGGGCGATGCGATTGCCAAGATTGCGGGCGAGGACAAAGCGGGCGATGAAGTCCCCGCTCCGGGCAGTTTTGCCCATACGACGTTGGCGGCATGGCTGGCGGGCCATCCGGTCAAAAAGGATGGCCGCGCCATCGGCGTGGTGACGGTGGCGGGCGAAATCACCGATGGCAAGGCAGGTCCCGGCAGCGCCGGGGGCGAGCGGATCGCCAAGCTGATTGATGCGGCCTCGACGCAGAAGCTGGCCGCGCTGGTGGTCCGGGTGGATTCGCCGGGCGGGTCGGTAACGGGATCGGAGGCCATTCGCGCCGCGATCCTGCGGCAAAAGGCGCGCGGGGTGCCGGTGGTGATCTCGATGGCCAATGTCGCGGCCAGCGGGGGCTATTGGGTCTCGACCTCGGGCGCCAAAATCTTTGCCCAGCCCGGTACGATTACGGGGTCGATCGGCATCTTTGCCGTGATCCCCAGTTTCGAGCGCGCGCTGGAGGGCTGGGGCGTCAAGGGCGATGGTGTGCGCACCGGGCCTTTGGCCGGGCAGCCCGATGTGTTGACCGGGCTGACGCCGGAGATCGAGCAGATTTTACAGGCGAATATTGAGTCGGGCTATGGCCGCTTTGTCGGTCTGGTCGCCGCCTCGCGCAAGAAAACGCCCGACGAAGTGGACCGGATCGCGCAGGGCCGCGTCTGGGATGGCGGCACCGCGCGTCAGATCGGGCTGGTCGATGGGTTCGGCGGGCTGGATGCGGCGCTTGCCGATGCGGCAGGGCGCGCCGGGATCAAGGATGGCGCTTGGCATACGGTCTGGCTGGGCGATGAGGTCGGCCCGGTTGACCAGATCCTGCGCCAGTTCGGCGCGCAGGATAATGAAGCGGGCAGTGAGGATGATGCCGCCCTCGATTGGGTCGGCATGGTGACCCAGCGCCAACGGGCGCGTCTCGCCTCGGCAGTGGTCGGGGTGCAGCGGTTGATGGCGGTGCGCGGGGCGCAGGCCTATTGTCTGGAGTGCGAGGCGGGCGTTGTTGATCACTCTGGGGCCGGCCAGATGGGCCAGACCCGCTCGTGGCTGATGGTTCTGGCCCGCTGGCTGGCTCTCTAGCGCTTACCGGGTGGAGCGGGGATGGGCCGCTTCTATTTCGGCCAGAACGGTGGGGCGGTCCTGACGGGCCGCCTCGCGCAGCGCATGGTTGATATCGCCCAGAGCGCGGCCTGCCGCCTGTTGCACATGGCGGCTGTCGTCATCGCAGGGGCCATGCAGCGTGCCATTCGCCTTTTTGACCACCGGCAGCCGGGTGGCAAAGGCCCCGTCGCCCAGCCGCCTTTCGACAATCAGTTGCGCCTGCCAGTGGCATGAGCGTTCGTGGCCGCGAGTGGGCGCATGAACGCCCCGAGCCTCGGTGCGCAATTCGACATGGGCGCGGTAATGCAGGTCTATCGCGCGGTCCCGATAGGAAAGCGTTTCGGAATGGGTGGCGGCCCCGGCCAGCGCGGCTGCCGCCATCAATATGTCAAGCATGGTCACCTCCTGCGTATCGGCCTGTATGGTTTGTTGTCTCAGGCCTGATCGCAGGTAGGCTTGGCGCGTTTCTCGCCCGTTGCTGGACGGTAAAAATTGCCGGTTAAGGGCTTTGAACGCGGCAATAGGGCGCGCCGATACGCGGTTTACGCGCGATCTGCGTTTGGGCGCTTGCCCTTTTGGTCCAAGCTCTCTAAGGCCCCCCATCTGAATTTGACGTAGCTTCGTCTTCATGCGGGCGTGGCGGAATTGGTAGACGCGCTGGTTTTAGGTACCAGTATCGTAAGATGTGGGGGTTCGAGTCCCTTCGCCCGCACCAGTCTTCCGCCCCGTGCAAGCGACAGTTGCGAGTTGGGAAGGCGTTGAATTATCATGCAGATTGTCGAAACCACCAATGAGGGTCTGAAGCGCGGCTTCACCGTGACGATCCCGGCTGGCGTCATTGCCGAAAAGATCGAGAGCGAGGTCGTCAAGATCGCTCCGCAGGTGCAGCTGCCCGGTTTCCGCCCCGGCAAGGTGCCCGCGAATCTGGTCAAGAAGCGCTTTGGCGCGCAGGTTCATCAGGATGTGCTCTCGCAGACCATCCGCGAAGCGCTGGACAAGCTGGTCGCCGACCACGCTCTGCGTCCCGCCACGCAGCCCGATGTCGCGCTGGGCGAAGGCTATGAAGAAGGCAAGGACGCCGAGCTGACCGTCAGCCTCGAAGTGCTGCCCGTGATTTCGGCCCCCGACCTGTCGGGCCTTAAGCTGGAAAAGCTGGTCGTTCCGGTCAAGGACGAAGCCGTTGACGAAGCCGTCACCCGCATCGCCTCGTCGGCCAAGCGTTTCAGCGACGCCGAAGAAGGCAAGGAAGCCGAAACCGGCGACCAGCTCATCATCGACTTCGTGGGTAAGCTGGACGGCGTTGAATTCGACGGCGGCAAGGCTGAAGATGCCGCGCTGGAAATCGGCGCCGGTCGCTTCATCCCCGGTTTTGAAGAACAGCTCGTCGGCGCCAAGGTTGGCGACGAGAAGGTCATCACCGTGACTTTCCCTGAGGAATATCAGGCCGCTCACCTCGCCGGCAAGGAAGCCACCTTCGACATCACCGTCAAGTCGGTGAAGGTTGCCGGTGAAACCGTGATCGACGACGAATTTGCCAAGAGCCTGGGCCTGACCGATCTGGATCAGCTCAAGGGCCTGCTGCGCGGTCAGCTGGAAGGCGAGACCGAAGGTCAGACCCGCACCCAGATGAAGCGCCAGCTGCTCGACATTCTGGCCGATGGAGCCGAATTCGACGTGCCGCCCAGCATGGTCGAAGCCGAATTCAACCAGATCTGGCAGCAGCTGACCCAAGAAGCCGCGCGCGAGGAAGACCCCGCTGCTGCTCTGGCCGAAATCGAAGCCGAGAAGGAAGACTATCGCAAGATCGCCGTGCGTCGTGTGCGCCTCGGCCTCCTGCTGTCGGAAATCGGCCAGGCCAACGGCGTGGAAATCACCGCCCAGGAATTCCAGATGCTGGTATCGCAGGCTGCGCAGCAGTATCGTCCGGAAGACCGTCAGCGCTTCGTCGAATACGTTCAGTCCGAACCGATGGTCGCCGCCCAGCTGCGCGCGCCGCTCTATGAAGAGAAGGTTGTCGACTTCCTGTTCGACAAGGCCGAAGTCACGACCCGCGAAGTGACCAAGGAAGAGCTGCAGGCCGCAATCGAAGCCGAAGAAGGCGAAGCTGGCCATGTCCATGGTCCCGACTGCGACCACGGCCACGAAGAAGAAAAGCCTGCCGCCAAGAAGAAGGCTGCGCCCAAGAAAAAGGCTGCTGCCGAGGGCGAGGAAGCGGCTGAAGCTGCTCCCAAGAAGAAGGCTCCGGCCAAGAAGAAGGCTGCCGAGGAACCGGCTGCTGAATAAGCGGCTGGCTTCAGCCTGATGAAAGGCCCGCTTCCCGGATAGGGAGGCGGGCCTTTTCGTTTATGCTTCAGGCAAAAGTCGCATATTTGCGGTCGTCGCACCAATTGCCGTGCAGGCCCGATTTCAGGCGGAAAGGCAGCTTGGCGCGGCCCACCGGCCCATCCTCCAGCCTTTGCGCGTCCAGCACCACCAGATCGGAATAGTTGGTCACCAGATTGTCGACCACGGCGATGATCCAGCCGTCACCCTCGGGGGAATCGGGCGAGCGGGGGACGAAGCAGGGCTCCTGGATCATGCAGTGCGGCCCGGCCCACCAGCTGTCCTGCGCGCCGGTGGCATGATCGATATGGCCGATGCGGTTCATGCGGAAGCCCGAAGCGCGCGCGCCGGGGAAGTCCACCGGCATTTCCGGGTCCATCACCAGCATATAGCCGTGGGCGTAGGGCTGGCCGACATAGCGTTCGTCGATACGAGGGAATTCGTCGATCCAGTTCGAGAGCTGCTCGACCTTGAGGAATTCATCCGACTTTGACGCCAGATCGACCGTCCAGCGGGTGAGGAAGGGGCGGGCGGCGATCGGGTCGAACGGCGCGCCGTGGATGTCGGGGAAGAAGGGGAAGCAATTGCCGACCGCCTCGGGCGTGTCGAAATGGATCTTCGTGCCATCCTCAAAGGCATTCATCACATGGCTGGCAAAGATTGTTTTGGGCGCCTTGAACCAGCGAATGTCCTTGCCCGAAACGCCCGGACCGCGCGGCAGGATGCCCAGATAGACCGGCAGCGTGGTGTCAAAGCCGAAATGCGGCAGGCCCGCTTTCAGTCGGTCCCAATTGCTGGTCGAGGGTACGATATGGAACACGGCGTAATGCTCGGTGATCGCATAATCGTGCATCATGCAATAATAGGGCGCCTCGAAGAAGGTCTCGTAGAGGACGTTACCCTGCGGGTCGATTTCGAAGAACGAGCAGTCGCGCGTCAAAAGGCCCGTGGCGGCATAGCCGAAATTGCAGAAATTGCCGGTGACCGGATCAATCTTGCCATGGGCGGAAAAGGTCTGGTTCTTTAGCTTGCCGTCGAAGAAGGTGAAGCCTTCGGTCTCCAGCGTAAGCGGGTCCATGACAAGGGCGGGGCCATCTTCCTTCATCGCGAGGAGCTTGCCCGCATGGACCATGACATTGGTGTTGGTGGTCGAGCGGATCTGGCCCTTGACCTCGTCATCATCGGTCAGCGGATTGCGATAGGCGCCGAACAGGGCGCGGCCTGCGGCGCGCTCCAGCTTGAACTTGTCTGTATGGGCATAGCGCTGTTTGAAATCGACCTTGCCGCCGCGAAAGCGGAACAGGCTGACCATGCCGTCGCCATTGAAAAACTGGTCATCGGCAAATTTCGGGGGAAATTGCGAATCGGGATGCACGCGGTGAAACGTGCCGTTCATCGATTCCGGGATTTCGCCCTCGATTTCCATGTCCAGAATGTCGCATTCCAGCCGGACCGGGCGCAAAATGCCGGTAAAGCTGCGGGTGTCGGGGAAATGAGCCATGTTTTTCCTCTCCGGTTCGGACCGTTTGTGACGGCATTTTGTATGTTATACATATAATATCCAAACCTCGGGTCAAACCTGATCTGGGTCAAATGGCAAAAATGACGGGCGAATTTGTCGGCCACCGGCCATGCCGGGGGGCGAAGATTAACCCAAAAGCAGTCCCTCTTCGTCCAGGGTGCGGTTAAGCCACTTGAACATTGCGGCGCGAGACGCGACATAGGCGTGGCAGACAAAGAGGAAATTTCATGATCGATCTGTTCGGACGCAACGATGCTCAGGGCAAATTCAGTGTTGATCCCGTGACGGGCGCGTTGATCCCCGTGGTGGTGGAACAGTCCAGCCGGGGCGAGCGCAGCTTTGACATCTATTCGCGCCTGCTGCGCGAACGCATCATTTTCGTCACCGGCCAGATCGAGGATCATATGGCCAGCGTGATCGTGGCCCAGTTGCTGTTCCTCGAATCGGAAAATCCGACCAAGGACATCAGTATGTACATCAACTCGCCCGGCGGCGTGGTGACGGCGGGCCTGTCGATCTATGACACGATGCAGTACATCAAGCCCAAGGTTTCGACCGTGTGCATCGGTCAGGCCTGCTCGATGGGCAGCTTCCTGCTGGCGGCGGGCGAACCGGGGCAGCGAATCGCTCTGCCCAACGCGCGCATCATGATCCACCAGCCCAGCGGCGGCGCTCAGGGCATGGCATCGGATATCGAGATTCAGGCCCGCGAAATCCTGCGCATCCGCGCCCGGATGAACAATCTTTACGTGAAGTTCACCGGCAAGAGCCTTGAGGAGATCGAGGCCGCCATGGATCGCGATACCTTCCTTGAGGCCGATGAAGCGCTCAAGTTTGGTTTGATTGACAAGGTGTTTGAGCGTCGCCCCGATGCGGATGGCGCAACGGCCTGATGATGAAACCCGCGATGGTGACACTGTTTCAGCTTGGGATGGTGCCCATCGGGGGTATTGAATTTGGCGCTCGCGTGGCTAGGTTGGCATTATTGTCAGGCTCCACGCGGGCCATTTGGGAAAAAGCATGACGAAACTGAGCGGATCCGACGCCAAGAGCACCCTGTACTGCAGCTTTTGTGGCAAGAGCCAGCATGAGGTGCGCAAGCTGATCGCGGGCCCGACCGTGTTCATCTGCGATGAGTGCGTCGAACTGTGCAATGATATCATCCGCGAGGAAACCAAGGGCGGCATCGCAGGCAAGCGCGATGGCGGCGTGGTCAGCCCGCGTGAGATTTTCGAGACGCTCAACGATTATGTGATCGGCCAGGACCGCGCCAAGCGCGTGCTGTCGGTGGCGGTGCATAACCATTACAAGCGCCTGAAGCACAGCGGCAAGGGCGGTGATGTTGAACTGTCCAAGTCGAACATCCTGCTGGTGGGCCCCACTGGTTCGGGCAAGACGCTGCTGGCCCAGACACTGGCCAAGACGTTCGACGTGCCCTTCACCATGGCCGACGCCACCACGCTGACCGAAGCCGGTTATGTGGGCGAAGACGTGGAGAACATCATTCTCAAGCTGCTGCAGGCAAGCGACTATAATGTCGAAAAGGCGCAGCAGGGCATCGTCTATATCGACGAAATCGACAAGATCAGCCGCAAGGCCGAAAACCCCTCGATCACCCGTGACGTGTCGGGCGAGGGTGTGCAGCAGGCTCTGCTCAAGCTGATGGAAGGCACCACCGCCAGCGTGCCGCCGCAGGGTGGGCGCAAGCATCCCCAGCAGGAATTCCTGCAGGTGGACACGACGAACATCCTGTTCATTTGTGGCGGTGCCTTTGCGGGCTTGGAAAAGATCATTGCCGACCGCCTGCAAAAGCGTTCGATCGGGTTTGGCGCCCATGTCGCTGACCCCGAAAAGCGCAAGGTGGGCGAACTGCTTCAGAAGGCTGAGCCGGAAGATCTGCAGAAGTTCGGTCTGATCCCCGAATTCATCGGCCGTCTGCCGGTGATCGCCACGCTCAACGATCTCGACATTCCCGCGCTGGTGCAGATCCTGCGCGAGCCCAAGAATGCGCTGATCAAGCAATATGCCAAGCTGTTCGATCTGGAAAACGTCAAGCTGACCTTCACCGACGATGCGCTCGAAGCCATCGCCAAGAAGGCCATCGAGCGTAAGACCGGCGCGCGGGGCCTGCGTTCGATCGTCGAAGGGCTGCTGCTCGACACGATGTTCGACCTGCCGACCGAGAATGATATTGCCGAAGTGGTGGTGGACAAGGATGTGGTCGAAGGCCGCAAGGAACCTGTCCGCGTGCTCAAGGGCAAGGAAGAGGCGGCCTGATCTCAGGTTGAGCGAGGATAAAGGAAAGGGGCGGGGGCCATATCGGCCGCCGCCCCTTCTATTTGGACCTTTCAGCCTTCGCCGGCCTTGCGCCGCGCTGCCATGGCCATCAGCCGGGCGAGACGATCCGGCGGCAGCACCTCGGCCGGATTGGAGTTGGTGGCGAATTGCGGAATATCGGTGGGCAGGGTCACCCATGGCATCGCCTCGCTGACATAAATGCTCACGTCCTCCTTATCGCCGCCGCCACATATCCCAGCTGAACACCGCCAGCGCGGCCCAGATCAACACGAAACTGGCCAATTGGGCCGATTGCAGCGGCTCGTGAAACAGCAGCAGGCCCTGAAAGAACACCAGCGTGGGGGCCAGAAACTGGACAAAGCCGAGGATCGAATAATTCATCCTCTGAGCTGCCATGGCAAACAGCACCAGCGGCACCGCCGTGATTACCCCCGACATGGCCACCAGCGCGTCATGCACCCCGTTGCCTTGACCCAGCGTGATGCCCAAAGGCCCATGGCCCAGCGCAATCATTGCCACGCCGGGCAGAGCCAGAATCCCCGCCTCGATCGACAGGCCGGGCAGCGCGGCCACCGGCGCCTTTTTCCGCACCAGACCGTAGCCCGAGAAAGTCGCGGCCAGCGCCAGACTCCATCCCAGCGTTTCGGCCGCGCCCGAGGCCAGAATCACCACGCCCACCGCCGCCAGCGCCACCGCCACCCATTGCGCCCGACTCAGCTTTTCGCCCAGCAGGAAGGTGCCCAGCACGACATTCATCAGCGGGTTGATGTAATAGCCAAGGCTGGCGGCAAAGATATGCCCTTGCTGGATCATCACGACATAGGTGGTCCAGTTGGCCCCGATCAGCAGCGCCGAAGCCGTCAACGTCATCACCTTGCGGCGGTCGCTCAAGGCCGCCCGCAAGGCCGCTCCCTGACGCAGCACGACAAGCGCCAGCGCGCATGCGGGCAGGGTGAACAGGGTGCGCCAGCCCACGAATTCAAACGGAGGCACATCATGCACCTGCCGCAGATAGAGCGGCAGCAACCCCCAGATCAGATAGGCGGCAATGGCATAGGGCATGCCGTCATTGCGGGTTTCGGGCTGCGTCATGTTCAATCCTTTCGCCCTGCTCCATGGCGCAAGAAAGAGTTCAGCGCATCCCGAAATTGGCGATCAAATCATACAAATGTCAGATTTCGGTCTTAGATTTCGGGGGCAAAGCCCGTGCCGATCATCGCGCGCGGATGATCCATCTCGGCCGAGCTGACCGGATAGGCGCAGGAATCGGCCTCGTAATAACCACCGGGGCGAAAATTGCCCGACAGGCCGACGCCGCCCGACGGCACGCCGGGCAATTCGGTGATGGTCGCCCGGTTCCAATGCGTCAGGCCGGTGCGGACATTGGCCCAGAAGCGGTTATATTCCTCCTGCGTCCCCCCGATCAGCGCCGAAACCAGCCCATAGCGCGTGGCATTGGCCTGGGCGATGGCGGTGTCGAAATCGGGAACGCGGATGACCTGCAGCAGCGGGCCGAACAATTCCACATCGGGCCTTTCGCGCATGTCGGTGACATCGATGATTGCCGGGCTGATAAAAGGTCGCTGCGGGTCGAGGCGGGCCATATGCTTGATCGGCCGCCCCCCGCGCGACATCAGCCAGATGAAGCTCTGCACCAGCCCATCGGCGGCGCGATTGTCGATCAACGGCCCCATGAAGGGCGTGGTCTCATCACTCGGCGCGCCGCAGATGATCCGGTCGGCCAGACGCTTGACCGCCCCCAACAAGGGTTCGGCCATCGCCTCACGCACAATCAGGCGGCGTGCGCAGGTGGCCCGCTGGCCCGAGGCGGTAAAGGCGGATTGGACGACCAGCATCGCGGCATCCTCGATCTGGGGCGTATCCCAGACCACGATGGCATTGTTGCCGCCCATGTCCAGCGAGAGCAGCTTGCCCGGCCGTCCGGCAATTCGCCGCGCCAGATTTTGCCCCACTTGAGTCGAGCCGGAAAAGAGCACGCCATCGACACCATCATGCGCGGCCAGATCCATCGCCGCCTCGCCCTGCGCCACGGCGATCTGAACGATATTGGCAGCCAGCCCCGCGCGTTTGATGCAATCCTCGATCAGCAAGGCGGTGGGAAGGGCGCGGCTGGAGGGTTTGAAGACAACCGCATTGCCCGCCAGAATCGCTGGCGCGATATGCGAGAGCGGCGTCAGCATTGGTTGGCAGAATGTGGTGATGACGGCCAGCACGCCCATCGGCTTGTGTCGCACGGCCACCGCGCTATTGGCCCCGCTTTCATGCCGCCGGTGGGCGCAGCGGTCGGCATAGGCGCGCACGCAGCCATCGACGCGGGCCAGCGCGGCCTCGACCTCGGCAAAGCAGTCCCACATTGGCCGACCGGTGTCGCGTGCGATGGTTTCGGCAAATTCCTGCGATCGCTGGCGCAGCGCCCCGGTCAGGCGGCGCACCGCATCGACCCGCGCGGAAAGCGGCTGGCAGGCCCATCCGGTATAGGCGACGCGCGCAACCGCGATCTGGGCCTCAAGATTGGTGGGCCAGGTCTGCATCAGCACCGCGCCGCTGGCCGGATCGCGCGAAATCACGGGATCAGGTGTGTCATCGGGCAGGGGGGCAAGGGCGATGGCTGACAAGATGGCTTATCCGAAAGGGGGCAGGCGGCGTTGGGCGGCGCCACGATTGCCAAGTCTAAACCAATCTAGGTTGGCAAATTCTTAATGCCCCCTTCCGTGTATCGGCTCCGCTGTCGCTTAAGCCATTGATGCAGAAACATGTCCTGCGAGGATGGGCGGTTCGCCCAAGGCATCGCCCAGCGCTCGTATGGCCGCGATGTGGCGATGGAGCGGGTCCCAGTCATCATCGCGGTCGATGGCGAGCCAAAGGGCCTCGACGGTTTCGATATGATTGTCGGGGGCGGGAGTCTGCCATGCGGGATGCGCACGGGCATCGGCAACGGGCGTATAATCGCCCAATACCCCGGCCAGCGGCGAGCCTTCACGCAGCAGCGCCCGTGCCTCATCCGGCGCGCCGCGGAACAGGTGGAAGAAAGCATCGGGCGACATCTGCTCTTCGCGCATATGCGCGCCCGCCGCCGCCAGCAGCGCGCCGTCCTGTTCATCGCCCAGCGGTTGCAGCCCGATCCGCCACAGCACCCGTCGCGCCAGCGCCGCCTGATACAGCCCATCGAACCGGTCTAGCGCGGCGATCAACGGCGCCGTATCCGCCACCAATAACCGCAGCGACACCGCTAATTGCCCGCAATTCCATTTGATCGCCTCGGCCTGTTTGCCAAAGCGATAGCGGCCCGCATGGTCGAAATAGGCGGCGGTAAAATCGGCATCCCATCGCGGCAGCCAGCGCCACGGGCCATAGTCGAAACTTTCGCCCGAAATGTTCATATTGTCGGTGTTCAGCACGCCATGGACAAAGCCCGAGGCGACATAGGAAGCGGCCATATCGGCAAGCCGCTCGACCACCTGATGCAGCAGGATGATCGCGGGTTGGTCGCGGCCCGGCGCATCGGCGGGCGGCGGCGGGCCAGGAAATTGCGTCAGCGCATAATCGACCAGTTCGGCCATATGCTCGGCTTCCTCCAGCACCAGAAGGCGTTGGAACGTGCCGATGCGGATATGGCCATGGCTCATCCGTACCAGCACCGCTGATCGGGTGGGCGAGGGCTCATCGCCGCGCCACAGCGCCTCGCCGGTTTCGATCACGCTGAAAGTCTTGGAGGTGTTCGCGCCCAAAGCCTCCAACATCTCGGTTGCCAGAATTTCGCGCACCGCCCCCTTAAGCGTCAGGCGGCCATCGCCCTGCCGGCTCCACGGCGTCTGCCCCGAACCCTTGGTGCCAAGGTCGATCAGGCGTCCGGCGCCATCGCGCATCTGCGCAAACAGAAACCCGCGTCCATCGCCAAGTTCTGGATTATACACGCCAAACTGATGACCATGATAGCGCAGCGCCAGAGGCTGGGGCAGATTGCCGTCCAAAGGCGCGAACCGTCCGAAATGTGCAACCCACCCCGCATCGTCGAAATCCGCCAGCCCGACGCCCCGCGCCCAGCGGTCATTGCGCCAGCGCAGCAGGCCTTTCGGAAAGTCGGCGGGCGCAACCGGATCGCCCAGCCATGGGGCCAGACTGAGGATTTGCGGATCGGGGGCGTAGGCATTCGCTTGCGGTTCATGGCGCATGGGGCAATAAGTGGGCGCACAAGCGGCGGGGCGCAAGCCATGCCTGTGCAAAATTGCGATAAGGAAGCGCCCGCAAGGCCATGAACAATTTTACCGATCAATTCTGGCAAAGCCCGGATGGGCTGCGTTTGCACTATCGAGATTACGCCGGACCCGAGGATCGTCCGGTGGTGGTCTGTCTGCCGGGTCTGACGCGCAACGCACGCGATTTCGAAGGGCTGGCGGGGCGGATCGCGGGGCAATGGCGGGTATTGTGTCCGGACATGCGCGGGCGCGGCGATTCGCAATATGCCAAAAATTCGGCCACTTATAACCCGCTGCAATATGTTCAGGACATCAACGCGCTCTTCGATGAATTGCGGATCGAGCGCTTTGTGGTGGTCGGCACCTCGCTGGGCGGGCTGATGGCGATGCTGTTGGCGATGATCGACGCCAAGCGGCTTGCGGGCGCTGTGCTCAACGACATCGGTCCGGTGATCGAGCCATCCGGCCTTGCCCGCATCCGCGATTATGTGGGGCAGGGGCGCAGCTTTCCGACATGGATGCACGCCGCTCGCGCGCTGGAGGAGGAGCAGAGCACATCCTTCCCCGATTATGACGTGCATCAATGGCTGGCCATGGCCAAGCGCGTGATGACGGTGGGCCAGAACGGTCGCATCGTCTATGATTACGACATGAAGATCGCCGAGCCTTTCGAACGCCCCGGCGGCGAGGCGGGGGTTGATCTGTGGCCCGGCTATATGGCGCTTGCCGGAAGGCCTTTGCTGCTGCTGCGCGGGGAATTGTCGGATCTGTTGTCCACCGAAACGCTGGGCGAAATGGCGCGGCGTATTCCCGATGCCGTTGCGGTCAGCGTGCGCCGGGTCGGTCATGCGCCCACGCTGGATGAACCCGAAGCGGTGCAGGCCATCGAGCGCCTGCTGGAACGGGTGGCGCAACAGGCATGAGTGTCAATCCCTTGCGTGTCCTGCATCTCCATTCCAGCTTTAACCCCGGCGGCAAGGAACTACGCTGCGTTCAGCTGATCAACGCCTTTGGCGCGGGGGTGGCCCATACGATCGTCTCGGCCATGCCCGATGCGATGGAGGCCGCGCGCCGCATCATGCCCGGCATCCGCTGGCAGGCAGGCACCGACTTCCCTTCGCTTCAGGGCAAGCCAAGCCCCAAGCGTCTGATCGCGCTGGCCAGCGCGATGGCCGATTATGACCTCGTGCTGACGTATAATTTCGGCGCGATGGATGCGGTTCTGGCCCATACTCTGTTTGCCCAGATCCTGCGCCTGCCGCCTTTGATCCATCATGAGGACGGGTTCAACCAGGATGAGGCGGTCAGCCTGAAATCCAGCCGCAACTGGTATCGCCGGATCGCGCTGGGCCGCGCCAGCGCGCTGGTGGTCTGTTCGCAGCGGTTGGAGGGCATTGCGCGCGGCGTGTGGCAACAGCCTGCGGGCAAGGTCCACCGCATCCCCAACGGCATCCGCACGGCTGCCTATAACTCCAGGCCGCGCCCCGATGCTTTGCCCCGCGTGATCAAGCGCGAGGGGGAATTGTGGCTGGGCACACTGGCGGGACTGCGGCCGGTGAAGAACCTGCCGCGTCTGGTACGCGCCTTTGCCGCCTTGCCCGAACCGTGGCAATTGGTGATCGCAGGCGATGGGCCGGAACGCGAGGCGATCCGCGAGGAGGCGCTGCGGCTGGATATTGCGCACCGGGTCCATCTGCCCGGCCATGTCGGCGATCCGGCCAAGGTGGTGGGTCTGTTCGACCTTTTCGCGCTGTCATCGGACAGCGAGCAGTTCCCGATCAGCGTGGTTGAGGCGATGGCGGCTGGACTGGCCGTGGTCAGCCCGGATGTGGGCGATGTCGCGCCGATGCTGGCGGCAGAGAACCGGCCCTTTATTGCCCCGGCGGGCGATGAGGCCGGCTTTGCCGCTCATATGGCGCATCTGGCCGGGGATGCGGATCTGCGCCGCACGGTGGGCGCCGCGAATCGCGCGCTGGCTGTGGCCGAATATGACGAAGGCGGGATGATTGAGCGCTACCGCGCGCTTTACGCAAGGGCGATGGGGCGCAATAGTTTCCCATGATTGCCGATCTGTTGCCCAGCCATTGTTAACCTGCCGTCTCATTGCCGTTGAAAAGCCCGGCCCATCCGCTAAACGGCAGTTTCGTTTTTTTACACGCGGTGTGACTTTTTCGCCCGCATCGATGATCAGGAAGTGAAGTCCCTTGGCCCTGCGTCCTACTCCTCCTCAGACCCGCGCCCAGCAACTGGCCGCACAACAGGCCCAGCAGGGCGACGCTTTCCTGCGCGAGGTGGAGGACGCGCTGCGCGAGGATCAGATGATGTCGGCGGTCCGCCGCTATGGCAAGCCGGTGGGCGCCGGGCTGGTGCTGGGTCTGGCGGCGCTGGGCGGCTATCTTTGGTGGGGCCACCATCAGGAGCAGCAAGCGGCCACGCGTGCCGAGCAGCTCACCATCGCGCTGGACCAGATCGAGGCGAGCCGCACGGACCTGGCCAACAAGACGCTGGACGGTCTGGCCGCAGGCGGCGATTCCGGCTCGGCGGTGGTCGCGCGGCTGGTCGAGGCGGGCTTGCTGGTCACTCAGGGCAAGGCTCAGGACGCCGCCACGCGTTATGCCGCCGTGGCCGCCGACGCCAATGCGCCGCAGACCTACCGCGATTTCGCCACGTTGCGTCAGGTCTCGCTGAACTATGACCAGATGAAGCCCGAAGAGGTTGTCGCCAAACTCAAGCCTCTGGCCGCACCGGGCGCGCCGTGGTTTGGCGCGGCGGGCGAATTGCTGGGTCTGGCCTATCTGAAGCAGGGCAAGAAAGAACTGGCCTCGCCGCTGTTCGGCGCGATTGCCAAGGACAAGGACCAGCCCGAAAGCCTGCGCGCCCGCGTGCGTCAGGTCGCCAGCCAGTTGGGCTTTGACGCGGTGGACGATGTGGCCCGCCCGATCGAGATGAACGCGCCCCAGCCGGGCGCCGCGCCTGCGGCGGCCGCGCCGGTTGAGGCTGCTCCTGCGTCGGCTCCGGCCCCTGCGCCTGCCAGGGCGGCCGCCTCGGCCAAGGCGGCAAAGGTCGCCACGCCCGAAATCCCCCTGATGGTGGGCAAGCCCGGTGCGGCAACGCCTGCTGCGGCTCCTGCCTCTACCCAGCCCTGATCCATTCCTGACGGACCTTAAGGACCTGCCTCATGAAGTCTCTTGCCTCCTTCCGTCGTAATCCGGGCCGCGTCCTGCTGTCGGTGGCGCTGATCGCCGCGCTGTCAGCCTGCGGCGGCGGGCCCAAGCTGGGCCGCAAGCCCAAGCCGACCACGCCCACCACGGGCAAGCGCGAGCCGATCCTGAGCCGCGTCGAATCCTCGGCGCAGGCGGATATGGATATTGCCACGATGGCCGTCGTGCTGCCGCTGGCCCAGCCCAATGCCGAATGGGCCCAGCCGGGCGGCTCTGCCTCAAAAAGCTATGGCAATCTGGCGCTGGGCGAAAATCCCAAGCCGATCTGGCAAGTGCAGGTGGCCGGTTCGAACGTGCGGCGGCGTCTGGGTGCGGCTCCGGTTGTTGGCGGCGGCTCGATGTTCGTCTTCGACACCGATGGCGTGCTCCATGCCTTTGATGCGGCCACGGGCGCGCCGCAATGGACCCAATCGCTCAGCGTCACGGGCGGCGCGGGCGAGGCGGTGTTCGGCGGCGGTGCTTCGTATGACTCTGGCCGCGTCTATGTGACGACCGGGGTGGGCGATGTCGCCGCGCTGGACGCCAAGACCGGCAAGATCGCATGGAAAGTGCGCCCCGGTGGCCCGCTGCGCGGCTCGCCCACGGTGGCCTTCGGCGCGGTCTATGTGATGACGCAGAACAACGAGATCCACGCGCTGAAAATCGAGGACGGCACCGGCCTGTGGCAGGAATCGGCCTCGCTGGGCGCCACGGGCGTGTTCGGCGTGGCGGCCCCTGCGGCAGGTCAGGGCTCGGTGGTGGCCGGTTTCTCGACCGGTGAACTGATCGCCTATCGTTATGAAAATGGGCGGACGCTGTGGAATGACGCTCTGGCGCGCACCTCGCTTTCGACCATGGTGGGCGTGCTGACCGACATTGATGCCGATCCCATCATCGACCGCGGCCGCGTTTATGCGCTGGGTCAGGGCGGGCGTATGGCCGCCTATGAACTCGTCACCGGCCAGCGTCTGTGGGAGCTCAATCTGGCGGGTATTTCGACCCCGGCGATTGCGGGCGACTGGATCTTTACGCTGACCGACGAAGCCAAGCTGCTGTGCATCGCCAAGAACAGCGGCAAGGTGCGCTGGGTGGCCCAGCTCAACCGCTGGACCAAGCCCAAGAAGAAGGAAGGCCCGATCTTCTGGACCGGCCCGGTGCTGGCGGGTGATCGCCTGTGGGTGGCCAACAGCCGGGGCGAGGTCCATGTGGTGAGCGCGATGGACGGCGTTTCCAAGTTCTATACCGAGGTCAAGGCGCCGATCACGCTGGCCCCGATCGTGGCCAATGGCATCCTTTATCTGCTGGACGATTCCGGCCGGATTACCGCTTTGAAGTAAGCGTTTCCGCAGTCTTAACCAGTGGCTGCTAGGGCTGGCGGAATGGATTGTTCCGCCAGCCCTTCTGTTGTGGCCAGACCGCAAAGCGATGTTTCCGCCGGTGTCGGGCTGGTGGGGTTGGCTGTGTTGGTGGCCTGGGTGATGGTTTGCCGGTCATGGCCGATGGTGGCGGCCGCGCTCGATCTGGGCGGGCCGCGCGAGCCTTTGGCCGGGCCCTATGCGGCGGTTTTGGCGCTGGCGCTGTCCTCGGGTGCGATGGCCTTGTGGTCGGTGCTGGTGGACAAGGTGCATCGGCGGGTCTCGACCGGCATCGACTGGGCCCATCCTCGCCCCTTGCGCGATGTGCTGGGCATCAGCGCGGTCAAGCTGGTGGGCCTGTGGGCGACATGGGCGGTGATCGGCACGGCCTACTGCGTTTTCCGCTTTTACTGGCAGGAGCCTTGGCTTTTCGGCATCCGCCTGATCGGCTTGGGCGTGGTGCCGATGGCTTTGCTCTCGGTGCCCTATGTGCTGTGGCTGGACCGGGTGCTGATTGATCCGCGCGATGGGGCGTGGCATTGCGGGGCGTGGGTTCTGGGCCGGGATGGGGCCGATGGCGGCCAGCTGCTGCTTCATACGCGGCGCTGGGCGGTGAAGGGGTTTTTCACGGCCTTCATGTTCTCGATCCTGCCGGGCGGCTTTGCGGCGGTGGTGCATGTGGACGGGGCCGCGCTGGGCGATCCGGTGGTGCTCGTCAACTGGCTGATCACCTGGCTGTTTATGATCGACGTGCAGATCGGCACGGCGGGTTATCTCTTCACGCTGCGCCCGCTCGACGCGCATATCCGCAACGCCAATCCCTATCTGGATGGCTGGGTGGCGGCGTTGGTGTGCTATCCGCCGTTTATCATGATGGGGGGCAATGGACCGCTCGACTATCATCCCGGCACGGCCGAATGGTCGCAATGGCTGGCCGGGCATGAATGGGCGCTGTGGGGCTGGGGGGCGTGGCTGGTGGCGTTGACGGGCGTTTATGCCTGGGCCACGGTGGTCTTTGGCCTGCGCTTTTCCAATCTGACCTATCGCGGGGTCATCACCCATGGACCTTATCGGCTGACGCGCCATCCGGCCTATGTGTCGAAAAACCTGTTCTGGTGGTCGGTGACGCTGCCTTTTCTCAGCCCCACCGGATCGCTGGTCGATTGCATCCGCAACACCGCGATTCTGGCGATGGTCAGCGCGGTCTATTGGTGGCGAGCCAAGACCGAGGAGCGGCATCTGTTGGCGCAGGACGCCAAATACCGCCAATATTGGGCATGGGCCGAAACAGGCGCGCCGATCACGCGCCTGCTCAAGCGGATAGTTTAGAAACTGGCTTCGTCGTAAACGCGGCTGAGATCGCCGCCCCATTCGCCGCGATAGCGGTCCAGCCAGAGCTGAGCCGGAACCTTGCCGCTGGCCACGATTTCGTCGAGCGGGTCGAGATAGCGCGTTTCATCCGCGCCCTCGCCATTCAACCGTGCGCGCGATTTCAGACCGGCGCGGGCAATCGCCAGTACTTCGCCTGCGATGTCGCCCAACCGGCCCCCGGCAATCGGCGCATCCAGCGCCTGCTTGGGCACGCTGGAGCGCAAAGTCTCGCGCTCGTCCATGCTCCAGCCCTTGACCAGATCCCATGCGGCATCCAGCGCGCCCTGATCGTAGAGCAGGCCGACCCAGAGCGCGGGCAACGCCACGATCCGTTCGACCGGCCCGCCGTCGGCCCCGCGCATTTCAAGGAAGCTCTTGAGGCGAACTTCGGGGAAGGCGGTGGACAGGTGGTCCTGCCAGTCGCCAATCGTCGGGCGCTCGCCGGGCAGGGCGGGCAGTTGGCCATTCAGGAAGTCGCGGAAGGACTGGCCCGCAGCATCGATATATTTGCCATCGCGGAACACGAAATACATCGGCACGTCGAGCATGTAGTCAACATAGCGCTCGTATCCGAAGCCATCCTCGAACACGAAGGGCAACATGCCCGTGCGCGCCGGATCCGTGTCCGACCAGATATGGCTGCGATACGAGAGGTAGCCGTTGGGCTTGCCTTCAAGGAAAGGCGAATTGGCGAAAAGCGCGGTGGCCAGCGGTTGCAGCGCCAGCGAAACGCGGAACTTCTGCACCATGTCGGCTTCGCTGCTGTAATCCAGATTGGTCTGGATGGTGCAGGTGCGCAGCATCATGTCCAGCCCCATCGACCCCACGCGCGGCATATGGCGCAGCATGATGTCATAGCGGCCCTTGGGCATGACGGGCAGGTCTTCGCGG
The DNA here is from genome assembly GCF_012275515.1 of Novosphingobium sp. SG707. GTDB lineage: Bacteria > Pseudomonadota > Alphaproteobacteria > Sphingomonadales > Sphingomonadaceae > Novosphingobium. The sequence goes on along the minus strand of NZ_JAAZQL010000004.1, from coordinate 228,666 downwards.
CGCTTGTCCGGGTACAGGCCAAGGCTGAGGAAGCCAAGATCGCTGGCCGCGCCCACGGCCTTGACCTGATCGATATGGCGGCGGGTTTCCGCGTCGGTCTGGTGCAGGTTTTCCAGCGGCGCGCCCGACAATTCGATCTGGCCCGCCGGTTCAAGGCTGACCGCCCCATCACTACCCTTGAGGGCGATGACATTCTCGCCCTCCATGATCTCGCTCCAGCCATAGGGCTTCAGTCCCATCAGCAGGTCGCGGATGCCGCCTGCCTCGTCATAGGCGGGGGCGTGCCGGTCGGGGCCGCGATAGACAATCTTTTCATGCTCGGTGCCGATGCGCCATTGGGCGCGCGGCTTCTCACCCTCCTGCATCGGAGAGGCAAGTTGATCCAGCCCGGTAATCAGGGGATCATGCTGGTCGGTCGCTTCGCGAGTGCTCATGGCGCGACTTCCTAGTGGGCCAAACGTCTTTGCGCCAGCGAGAAAATCTATTCACCTTACATTGTCAGTCGGCGCCCTGATTATGCGCCCCAGTCACCCATCCCGCCCATCCACAGCGCGGTGGCCGCGATACAGGCGGTTTCGCCCCGCAAAATGCGCGGGCCCAGTGTAATCGCATGGGCCGATGAATGGGCGCGGATGGCGGCGCGCTCCTCATCGGTAAAGCCGCCCTCTGGCCCGGTCAGCAGCGCGGCGGGGCCGGCATGGGCGGCAAAGGTGCCCAGCGCGGGCGCGCCGCCCTGCTCATCGGCAAAGAATAGGGCGCGCGGCGCGTCCCAATCGCGCAGCAAGGCATCTAATCGCATCGGTGCGGCAATCGTGGGCAAGGCGGTGCGCGCGCATTGCTCGGCCGCCTCGATCAGCGTGGCGCGGGCGCGGTCCAAATTCAACTTATCTGCCACGCATCGCCGCGTCAGCACCGGCTGAATATGGCGTACCCCTAATTCGCAGGCCTTTTCCAGCACCAGATCGAAACGGTCCTTTTTGAGCAGCCCCGCGCAAAGCGTGAAATCGGGCACAGCTTCGCGCGCGCGCAACAGGTCCACGCATTCCAGCACCAGATCGCGCTTGCCCACCGAGACGGCCCGCGCGGCCCATTCGCCCGACACATCATCGCACAGGATCACCGCATCGCCCGGCCCCACGCGCATAACGCGGCCCAGATAATGCGCCTGCGGCCCGTCAATACTGACCTGTGCCCCGGCGGACAGGGGCGTTTCGACAAACAGGCGTGGCGCGCTGCGCGGGGGCCAGGCGGGAGTAGCTGGAAGATGATTGCTCATGCCCTGCGCTCTAGCCGATTGCGGTGCGCCACGCTATGGCATGGCGCATGAGCGAAACCGTCCAGATCGTACCCGACAGCGAACATCGCGGGATTATGGGGTTGCTGCCCGCCGCGGCGCGCGATTATGCCTCTTTGGCGCGGCTGGACCGCCCCATCGGCTGGTGGCTGCTGTTCTGGCCTTGCGCCTGGGGCGTGCTTCTGGCGGGCGGCGCGCATCGCTGGGGCCTGCTTCTGTGGCTCCTGCTGGGCAGCGTGGTGATGCGCGGCGCGGGCTGCGTTTATAATGATATCGTGGATGTGGACATCGACCGCCGCGTGGCGCGCACGGCCCTGCGCCCGATTGCCAGCGGGCGGGTGTCGAAGAAATCGGCATGGGCCTGGCTGATCGGCCTGTGCCTGATCGGCCTGCTGGTGCTGCTGCAACTGCGTTGGCAGGCGCAATTGGTGGCACTGGGCTCGCTGGCGCTGGTGGCGGCCTATCCCTTTATGAAGCGGATCACCGGCTGGCCGCAGGCGTGGCTGGGGCTGGTGTTTACATGGGGGGCGCCGGTCGGCTGGGTCGAGATGCGAGGGTTCGAAGGGCTGGGGCCGCTTGGCCTGCTCTATGCGGGCTGCTGGGCGTGGTGCATGGCCTATGACACGATCTATGCGCTGCAGGACCGTGAGGATGACGCGCTGGTGGGCATCGGTTCTTCGGCGCTGTCGTTCGGGCGGCATGTGCATGCGGGCGTCGGCGCGCTTTATACGATGGCGCTGGGTTGTTGGGCTGGGGCCTTGTGGTTGGTGCGGGTGGATTGGCTGGCCTTGCTGGCGCTGCTGCCGGTGGGGCTGCATTTCCTGTGGCAAGTGGGGACGTTGAAGCAGGATGATGGCGGCAATGCGCTGGCGCGGTTTCGGTCGAACCGGTTTGCCGGGTTCCTGATGGCGCTGGCCTGTCTGGTGGTCGGCAATGCCTGATTTCTGGGCTTAACTCGCCTCGGCCAGCAATTGCTCGGCCGCGCTTAAATCCACGCTGACCAGCCGCGACACGCCGCGCTCGACCATGGTCACGCCGAACAGGCGGTGCATCCGGCTCATCGTCACGGCATTATGCGTGACGACCAGATAGCGCGTTTCCGTCTCGCGCGTCATCGCCTCCAGCAGGTCGCAGAAGCGCTCGATATTCGCATCGTCAAGCGGCGCGTCCACCTCGTCCAGCACGCAAATCGGCGAGGGATTGGTCAGAAACAGCGCAAAGATCAAGGCCACCGCCGTCAACGCCTGTTCGCCACCCGACAGCAAAGTCAGTGATTGCAGGCGCTTGCCCGGTGGTTGGGCGAAGATCTCCAGCCCCGCCTCCAGCGGATCGTCCGAATCGACCAGCGCCAGATGCGCCTGTCCGCCCTGAAACAGCGTGGTGAACAGACGGCGGAAATGGCCATCGACCGCCTCAAACGCCGCGCGCAGCCTCTCGCGCCCCTCGCGGTTCAGATTGCCGATCGAGCCGCGCAGCCGGTTGACCGCTTCGGCCAACTCGGCTCTCTCGCGCACGGATTCGCCCGCGCGTTCCTCGGCGGCGGCCAGTTCCTGCGCGGCAACCAGATTGACCGGCCCCAGCCGCTCGCGATCCGCCGCCCATTGGTCCATGGCGCGGCTTTCCTCGCCCGCCGTACCAGTTTCGGTAAAGCCGAAACGTTCGGTCAGCAGCGGGGGCGGACATTGAAAGCGCTCGCCCGAGGCGCGGTTCAATTCGGCGCGGCGCCCGTTTTCATTATCTGATCGCGCGAGCGCTCCCGCGCGCGCCTCACGGGCGGCCAGAAGTGCTTCCTGCGCGCTGGTTAATTCGCGCTCGGCCTCGGTGGCTTCCTGCGCCGCCTGAGCCATCGTGCTTTCGGCCTTTATCTGGGCTTGGCTCAGCGCCTGCTGCTCTTGCTCCAGCCTATCCATCTCGACACGGATCGCGGCCGGTCTGGCAGCATGGACGGCGCGCTCCTGCGCGATTTCCTCGATCCGCCCCGCCATCTGCGCCAGCCTTTTGGCCGCATCGCTGGCCCGGTTCTGCCAGTTGCGGATCTCGCCCGATTGCGCATGAACCCTTTCGCGAGCGACGGCCATAGTTTGATCGTGCGCGGCCAGCAGAGCGGTGGCCGATTGGTGATGCGCCCGTGCCGCCTCATGCCGCAAACGCGCCGTCTCCAGCATGGCCCGCCCCGTATCGGGCGCGGGCAGGGCGGCGCGGCGCTCCAGCGCGGCCTCCTGCTCGGCGCGGGCCGCATCGCGCTGCTGGGTCAGGTCGAGCGCGGCAGTTTGCAATTCGGCGCGGCGGGCGGCGGCGCGGTCGCGCGCGGCCTCGGCGGCATCCATGGCGCGCAGGGCAGCCCGTTCGGCCTCGGCGGCTGCGGCCACCTCGCGCTCAAACCCGGCGGCCTCGTTCTGCGCCTGCGCCAACGCTGTGGCCACCGCGCCCGCCTCGGCCTCGGCCCGGACGAGTGCATCGCGCAATGGCGGGATCTGTGCTTCCAGCGCGAGGAAGCGGTTATCCGCCTCCATCCGCGCCGCTTCCGCCGCGCCTTCGCCCCTCGCCACAAAACCATCCCAACGTCGGACATGCCCCGCGCGCGTCACCAACCATTCGCCGGGTGCGAGGGCGCGTCCATCATCCTCATCATCCACCCAGACCAGTGCCAGTCGGGCCGCCAGTTCCTCCGGAGAATCGGGAACATACGCGGCCAGACTCTGCGCCACCGGCACAGGCGGCGCGGCCCCAGTCCAAAAGCGTCCCTCAGCACCGGCTTCTCCCAAAGGTGCCTTCGCATCGCGCCCCAGCACGGCGGCCAACGCGCGCTCATAGCCCGGCGCGGCCCGCACATGGTCAAGCGCGAGGCGGCGTCCGGCGGCGTTCTTCTGCGCTTTGGCGCGGGTCTCGCGGTCGCGCTGCAAGGCCTGAAACTCGCGCTCGATCCCGGCCAGATCGGCGCGGGCCGCCGAAAGCGCGCTGGCGGCGGCATCGCGCCGCCCCAGCAAGGCGGCGCGGCGCTCCTGTGCGGTATGCAGCGCCTCCCGGGTCTGTGCCAATCTCGCGCCCGCCTCGTCGCGCCGCGCGGTGGCGGCGGCCAGATCGGCCAGCGGATCGCCGGCTCGGTCCAGCGCGGCCAATGCCTCGCCATTGCGCGTCAGATCGGCGTCCGCGCGGGCGCAGCGGGTGCGGGCCTGCGCGATCTCGGCCTCCGCCACACGCCACTCGGCCTCGACGCGCGCCTGTTCGGCATTGGCCTGCGCATAGGCGATTTCGGCGGCGCGGGCATTGCTGTCTGCTTCCTGAAGGGCCTGCGCCATGGCGGGCCTTTCGGCCTCTGCCTGCGCCAATCGCGCCCGCGCTTCGTCCAGTTCGAGTTGCAGCCTTTGCAAGGCCTGCGCCGCATCATGAGTAAGCCGGTCGGCCTCGTTGCGGTCGGCCTCCAGCCTTGCCTGTTGCCGGTCCAGGTCGGCCAATTTCGCCTGCGCCGCCTCCCACTGGCTGTTCAAGGCGGCAAGGTGGTGGGTATTGGCGCTGGCAGCCTCGCGCGCGATGCTCAGCGTCTCGCGGGTGGCGATGGCGGCCTGGGCGGCGGCGGCCTGCGAGGTTTGGGCGGCATCGGCGCGGAATTGTGCGGCCGTGGCGCGTTCCTCGGCCAGTTTGGCTTCGGCCTTGGCATGGTCCGCCGCCTGCGCAGCCTCGCGCCAGCGGGCAAACAGCACGCGCGCCTCGGCCACGCGGATCTGTTCGGACAGGTGGCGATAGCGCTCGGCCGCGCGCGCCTGCCGCCGCAGCCCGGCGATCCTGCTTTCCAGCCCCGCCATCAGATCTTCAAGGCGCGACAGATTGGCCTCGGTCGCGCGCAATTTCTGTTCGGCATCGCGGCGGCGCACATGTAGGCCCGCGATTCCCGCCGCTTCCTCCAGCATGGCGCGGCGTTCGGCGGGGCGGGCGTTGATGACGGCGGCAATCCGGCCCTGACTGACCAGAGCGGGTGAATGCGCGCCGGTTGCCGCATCGGCAAAGACCAGCGCCACATCCTTTTGCCGCGCATCGCGCCCATTGATACGATAGGCCGAACCCGCGCCGCGCTCGATCCGGCGCACAACCTCCAGTTCCTCGCCCGCGCTGTCATGGGCGGACAGGATCACTTCGGCAAAATCGCGCGGCGGGCGGGTGGCCGTGCCCGCAAAGATCACATCCTCCATCCCCCCGCCGCGCAGCGACTTGGGGCTGCTCTCGCCCATCACCCAGCGGATGGCCTCGAGCAGATTGGATTTGCCGCAGCCGTTGGGGCCGACCACCCCGGTCAGCCCCGGCTCTATGCGCAGTTCGGCAGGCTCAACAAAGCTCTTGAAGCCTGAAAGTTTGAGCCGCCGAAAACGCATGAAAGCCTATCAGGCACCCGCAGCCTTCAGCGCGGCTTCGACATTCTTCCACTCGGCGCCTTCGACCTTGTTGCCGTTGACGAAGACGGTGGGGGTCGAATTGATGCCCTTGGCGCTGATCGCCTCGGACGCCTTGGCCACGGCCTCGGCGCGAGGCAGGTCGGCAAGGCACTGGCGCTGCTGCGCTTCGGGCAGGCCGCGCGCCGAGAAGAAGGCGGTATAGCCCAGCGCGTCGGCAATCGCCGGATAGCGCTGCGCGGCGGGCAGCTTCATCGCGGCCGAAGCCTGATCGTACTGCTCCTTGGTCTGCGAATTCATCGCGTCGAAATTGGTGTAAACCTGTTCGATCAGGCCGAAATAGGCGTCATCCCCGCCGCAGCGCGCCAGAACCGTCAGTGGAATATCCTGAGGATGGATGGCAAAGCTGCGGAATTCCAGGCTGACCTTGCCGCTGGCGATATAATTGCCGGTCAGCGCGCTCATCCCGTCCTGCGCCAGTTTCGCGCAGTGGGGGCAGGAGAGCGAGCCATATTCCACCATCTTGATGGCGGCCTTGGGATTGCCCACGATGATGCCGTCGCCATCCTCGGTCTTGGCAAAGGTTTCGGCCCATGTCTTGCCGGCAGGCGGCGCCACGGCGGTCACGCTGCCAGCGGGCGCGGTGGCGGCGCCGTTTTCCGACTTGTTGCAGGCGGCGAGGCCCAGCGCGAGCGGCGCCATGGCCAGCATGGTCAGGGTACGGGTGGAAAGCGGGGCAAATATCATCTTGCAACCTATCCTTGGGCAAAGAATGAAATGGGTGTTACTTCAGCATGGCGGCCAGCTTGGGCTGCAATCCGGCCCAGTCATGTTCTTCGATCATCTTGCCGTCCAGCGTGAAGGTGGGCGTGCCGGTCGCGCCCAGTTCCTGCGCTTCCTTGGTCTGGGCGATCACGCGGCGCAAGGTGGCTTCGTTGGCGAAACAGGCGTCGGCCTGCGCGTGGCTCAGGCCCGCGCCGGCGGCGATGTCATAGAATTTCAGATCCGAAGCGATCGCGCGCATCCGCTCGGGCATCTGGCCTTCGTTCCAGCGCTTGGTCTGAGCCTCGGTCAGCTTTTGCGCGGTGGCGATCCACTGGTCCTGCTCGGCCAGAAACTTGTGATGCAGCGGGAAGAATTTTACCGGCGGCACACAATTGGTCAGCATGGCTATGGTGATGTCGAGCGGATCGCGGACCAGATGGCGCACCTCGAACGACAATTGCCCGCCGCCCACCGGCCCCATGCGCAGCGGCAGCGCCGTCTCTGCCTCGAAATGGGCGCAATGCGAGCAGGTGTAGCTCATATATTCGATCAGCTTGTGGGCTGCGGCCGGATTGCCTTGAATATGCCCGCCTACCTGGCTGACGGCCACTTTGGCGCCCCATGCGCCGCCCGTTGCCGCAGGCCGGGCCACATGTTGGGGCGTGGCGGCCAGAACCGGCGCGGCGCTCAGCCCAAGCGTCAGAGCAACGGCGGCCATCATGCGAAGGGGAAGAAGCATCCAGAGTCCTTTGCTGAAAACATAATTCGTCACGCCTCGTCCTGACGGGCGATGCTGCGGGCCAGCGATTCGAGAACCGCCTTCAATTCGGGATCACCGATATCGCGCAGCGAATCGCCAAGCTCGATCGGGATCGGCTTGAGGCTGGGCGGCGCGGCGCGGGCCGGGCTCTTTGGACGGGCGATCACCTCGCCTTGCCGCATCTTGACCTTGGACACCGCCTGATAGCCAAAGAAACGGTTCACCCGCTCGATGATTTCGGGGATCACATGGGTGATGATCGGCGCGTGGGCGGGCAGCACCACCAATTGCAGGATGCCGTCGCTCTTTTCGCCGGGCGGGAAACGGATCGCCTCGGGCATACAGACATTGGCGTGGATCGGCCCGACGATTTCGGGCCAGCGCGTCACCACGCTGGATTGCACAAAGCCGAAGCGGCGAAAGGCGGTGCGGCCGATATCGGGCATCAGTTCGGCAATCGGGCGGGCCTGTCCGCCGCGCGGACGCTCATAGGGCTGGCCCACGCGCGATTTTCCGCCGCGCGCTTTATCATCACGCGGTGCGACAGGGCTTTTGCTGCCCTTTGGTGTATTTGGCCTATCCCTTTCCATACCTGTCCAGCCATGCCATAGCCGCCCCATGGATGCCAGAGGCCAGAGCGTGAAATGCGGTAAAGTGGATAGCCCGCGCGCAGGATCAGTCGCGCATGCGCTGCTTGATTGGTATGATGCCCATGCGCGGGCGTTGCCATGGCGCGCGCCGCCGGGCGCCAACCGGGCCGATCCCTATCGCGTGTGGCTGTCCGAGGTGATGCTGCAACAGACGACGGTGGCGGCCGTCATCCCCTATTTCGAACGTTTCACCACGCGCTGGGTTGATGTTGCCGCGCTGGCCGCTGCGCCTGAGGAAGAGGTGATGGCGGCATGGGCGGGCCTTGGTTATTATTCGCGGGCGCGGCGATTGGTGGAATGCGCAAGGGTCGTGGCCGATCGCGGCGGTTTTCCCGAGGATGAGGCGGGATTGCGCGCCTTGCCGGGGCTGGGGGCCTATACGGCGGCGGCGGTGGCGGCGATTGCCTTTGGCCAGCGTGCGGTGGTGGTCGATGCCAATGTCGAGCGGGTGGTGGCCCGCCTGTTTGACATTGAGCAGCCTTTGCCCGCCGCGCGCGCTGCCATCCGCGAGGCCGCCGATGCCATTACTCCCGATGCCCGCAGCGGCGATTTTGCCCAGGCGATGATGGATCTGGGCGCGGGGATTTGCAGCGTTCGTGCGCCGCAATGCCTGATCTGCCCCCTGCGCAGCGATTGCCGGGGTCAGGCGCGGGCCGAGCAATTGCCGGTCAAACCGCCCAAGAAGGCCAAGGCCCAGCGCATCGGCCATGCATGGTGGATCGAGCGCGACGATGCAGTCTGGCTGATCCGCCGCCCGGCCAGCGGGATGCTGGGGGGGATGCGCGCGCTGCCCGATGATGGCTGGAATGCGCGGGCCGACGGGTCGGGCGATCCGCCGCTCGATGGCGGCTGGCGCGAGGTGGGCAGGGTGACGCATGTCTTTACCCATGTCGCGCTTGATCTGGCCGTGATGGTGTCACAGGGCGGTGATAGTCCGGAGGGTGTCAACGAATTGGAAGAGGGTGAATGGTGGCCGCTGGCCCGGCTTGACGAGGCGGGATTGCCCACGCTCTATGCCCGCGCCGCAGCGGTCGCGATGGCCAGAAAAGGATAGATATGCGTCCCCCCATGACCTTTACCGGCAACCCTCTGGACCGCGCCGATGCGGTGCGTTCTGATCCTGCGCGTCTGGCGGCGTTGTGGGCGCGGGGCGGGCGGCTGTTGCAGATGGAAGGGCTGGAACCCAGCCTTGCCAGCGGCGCTCTGATCTGGAGCGAGGCGGATGAAGCGCCCGAGGGCGAGGCGGTGTTCCTTGGGCTGGACGGGGCGGGTATCGGCCATTTTGCCCCGGTGCCTGCTCCCGATCAGGCCAGTACGGCGCCCGCCAGTTTCAACCTGTGGCAGGCGCTGAACGGCATGGATGGCGGCGAGATCGCGATCTATGGCGCGGCGCGGGCGCTGGTGGGCTGGCATGCGCGGCATCGGTTCTGCGCGCGTTGCGGCGCGGCCACGGCGCTGGCCAAGGGCGGATGGCAGCGCGATTGCGCCGCCTGCGGGGCGCAGCATTTTCCCCGCACCGATCCGGTGGTCATCATGTCGGTTGAGCATGAGGGGCGGCTTCTGCTGGGCCGTCAACCTCGTTTTCCGCCGCATCGCTATTCCGCGCTGGCCGGTTTTATCGAGCCGGGGGAGAGCATTGAGGAGGCCGTCGCCCGCGAGATTTTCGAGGAAGCGGGGGTCAAGGTCCGCGATGTGCGCTATGTCGCCAGCCAGCCATGGCCTTTCCCTTCCAGCCTGATGATCGCGGCCCATGCCTTTGCCGATGATCCGGCGCTGACCATCGACCACAGCGAGTTGGAAGATGCCCGCTGGTTCACCCGTGCCGAAGTGGTCGAGGCCATGCATGCGCGCGACCGGGGCGAGGATGGCGCGGCCTTCAGCGCGCCTTCGCGCACGGCGGTGGCGTGGCATTTGCTGGCGGATTGGCTGGAGGATTAGGTCATGCGCGTTCTGGTGATGGTCAAGGCTACCCAGGAAAGCGAAGCGGGCCGGTTCGACCCGGCGTGGACGCAGGAGATGATGGCCGCGATGGGGCGCTTCAACGATGCGCTGCGCGAGGCGGGCGTGCTGATTATGGTCGAGGGATTGACCGCATCGGACCAGGGCAAGCGCATCCTGTTTGACGGCGCGGCCCGTGAGGTCGTCGATGGCCCTTTCACACCCAGCGGGGAACTGATCGCCGGTTTCTGGCTATGGGAGGTGCGGGATATGGACGAGGCGCTGGATTGGGTGCGCCGTTGCCCCAATCCGATGCCTGTGCCCAGTGTGATCGAGATCCGCCCGATCCACGAGCATCGTTAGGCGTCAGACCAGTCCCAGCTTCGCTAATTCCGCCGCCACATTGGCGGGCAGGACATCGCCATTGTCTCCGCTGGCCAGATCGGCCGGGGCGTCCTTGGCCTCCAGATAGCGCCAGCCCTGATGGGCGCGGCGCGGCGTGGGCACGACATCGATCAGATCGGTTGAAATCAGGATCGCAGTGCGCCCGCCTTCGTCCTCCTCAAAGCCCAGAATTTCGCTGCGCGCCACCAATTGGTGCTTGAAAATCCAGAACAGCGATCCGCCGATCATCTCGGCCGCTCGCTTGGGTCGGTTGCGTGTGGTTAGCCGCGCCACCTTGGCGCCTCCGCGCCGCCCCTCAGGCGAGAACCATTCGTGAATTTCGGCCATGGATTGGGCGCCATAGGCAACTTTGGTCATATTCAGGGGCATCAGGCAAGTCCCGTCAGAACGGCAAGGCCGAGGAAGGAGAAGAAGCCCATGACATCGGTGGCCGTGGTTACAAATACGGCCGAAGAGACGGCTGGATCAACCCGCAGCCGGTCCAGAGTGACGGGCACCAAGATGCCCGCAAGGCCCGCGACCAGATTGTTGATGACCATGGCCGCCCCGATCACCGCGCCCAGATGCGGATTGCCGAAAAGCAGCGTCGTGCCCGTGCCGATCATCAGACCCAGCGACAGGCCATTGGCCATCGCGATGCGCAATTCGCGCAGGACCATGCGGACCGTATTCGAGCTGGTCAATTCGTTGGTCGCAATCGCGCGCACCACCACGGCCAGCGTCTGGGTGCCCGCATTGCCGCCCATCCCGGAGACAATCGGCATCAGCACGGCCAGCAGCGCGAATCGCGCAATTGCCCCCTGAAACAGGCCGACCACCGAGGAAGCGATGATCGCCGTGCCCAGATTGACCACCAGCCATGACAGGCGCGTGCGCACCGTCATCAGGATCGGTTCGTTGATGTCACCATCGCCCGCGCCAGACAGGCGCAGGATGTCCTCGCTGGCTTCTTCCTGAATGATGTGGACCACGTCGTCGACCGTGATCTGACCAACCAGCCGCCCGCTTTCATCGACCACGGCGGCCGAAATCAGCGCGTATTTCTGGAAGCGCAGCGCCACTTCTTCCTGATCCATGCCCACCGGGATCAGCGTCTGGTCGCGCTTCATCACATTGGATAGCGTCACATGGCGATCGGTGCGCAGGATCCAGGAAAGCTGGCACGTGCCGACCGGATGGTGGCGGGCATCGACGATGAAGATTTCCCAGAATTCGGTGGCCAGATCCTTGTTGTCGCGCAGATAATGGATCAGCTCGCCCACGCTCATATGCTCGCCCACCGCGATATAATCGCGGCTCATCAGGCGGCCTGCGGTCTCCTCGGGATAGGCCAGCGCGGATTCGATGGCGGCGCGTTCTTCCGGCTCCATTTCGGCCAGAACCGCCTGCTGTTCTTCCGGCTCAAGGTCTTCGAGCAGGGCGACCGCGTCGTCGGTCTCCATCTCCTCGGCAATGTCGGCAATGTCTCCGGCCGACAATTCATCGACCAGTGCCTCGCGCACGTGGTCGTTCAGTTCGGCAAAGACCTCGCCGCCCATCAGGTCGGAAATGGCATCGGCCAGCGCCGGGCGCTCATCGGCGTCGATCTGTTCGAACAGGTCGGCCACATCGGCCGGGTGCAGCGGCTCGACCAGCGCATAGACCGCGTCGACCTCCCCTGCATCAAGGGCCGCGCGGACCCGGCGGACGAATTCCCCCTTCAACTGGTTGTCTTCGTCCAGGCTGTCATGGCGCGTGTTTTCCTCCGCCGCCTCGATTTGGGCGGTGGGGGCATCGGCATAGAGAGGATCGACAGGCTCGACAGTCATGGGGGAAGGGGATTAGGCATTAAGCGAATAAAAGCAACCGTGCAGGATGCGTTTAACGCAAGGGACCGCACAAACTGCTGGCCTTGGACGCGGGGCCCCTTTATCAGCGCGGCCAGAAAAGGGCGATGATGGCCAATCCTCGCCACGTCCATACAGGAGCTTTACCCATGGCCGACGAAATTCTCACCTTCACCGTGGACACCGGCAACGGCATCGGCGATGTTGTCATCAAGCTGCGCCCCGATCTGGCCCCCGGCCACGTTGAACGCATCAAGGAACTGGTCGGCGAAGGCTTCTATGACGGCATCACCTTCCACCGCGTGATCCCCGGTTTCATGGCGCAGGGCGGCTGCCCCAACGGCACCGGCACCGGCGGGAGCGACAAGCCCGACCTGAAGGCTGAATTCAACAACGAACCGCATGTGCGCGGCGTGTGCTCGATGGCCCGCACCTCCTATCCGCACTCGGCCAACAGCCAGTTCTTCATCTGCTTTGACGATGCCACCTTCCTCGACCGTCAGTACACGGTTTGGGGCATGGTCCAGTCGGGCATGGAATTCATTGACGCGCTGCCCAAGGGCGAACCTCCCCGCAATCCGGGCAAGATCGTCAAGGCTGTGGTTTCGGCGGCCTGATCCCATGGTCCGCTCCCGCGCTCTCCCAGGTGGAGGGCGCGGGGCGGATCTGCGTTTGCACCAACTGTTAACTCTTCTTCAGGGCTCGTCCCTAGCCATCGGTTCAACCGATCTCCATTGCTTGTGAACGATAGTAAACGGACAGTCTCGAGAGGATAGTCCGTGCTCGCTCGCGCAAAAATCAGCACACTTGTCGCCGCAGGCTCGCTTTCGCTGGCGGCCATCATCGGCTTTGGGGCCACATTGGCCGTTCAGGGCGCGTCGACCATGCGCGCCGATATGGCCTATCTGGCCAGCAATTCGGTCCCCAGCGTGGACAAGCTCAATTCGATCATCGTCGATTTTGAAATCGCGCGCATCCGCATGTCGCGCATGATTCTGGCGCAATCGCCTGATGAGGCCACCAAGCAATCCGCCTCGCTCGACAAGGCTCTGGCCAATGCCGAACAGGGTATTGCCGATTACAAGAAATTGATCAGCGACAAGGAAGATCGGCGGCTTTACGAGGATTTCGTCCAGCGCTGGCAATTGTTCCGACAGGACGTTGAAGTCATTCGCGCCGCTGAACTGAGCAATCAGCATGACCGCGCTATTGCGCTGTTCAATGGCGATATCGTGGGCCATTCGCGCGATCTGCAAGGCGCGATTGAGGCCGACAAGGATTACAACGTCAAGCTGGTCAATCAGATTGCGGGCAAGGTGCTGGAACAGGCCGATACCGCGATCCAGCGCAATATTGTGCTGGGTATGCTGGGCGTCGGCATTGGCCTGCTGGTGCTGCTGATGTTCTCGCTGCGGGTGACGCGACCGGTTTCGCATTTGAAGGATGCGATGGGCGATATGGCTGCGGGCAATCTGGACCGCGACATTCCCGGCATCGACAAGAGCGATGAATTGGGCGACATCGCCCGCGCGCTGGAGGAGATCCGCCAATCGGTTGCCAATCGCAGCCGCGCCGAGGCCGAGACCAAACTGGCCGCCCAGCAGAAGATCACCGGCGCGCTGGAGCGTGGTTTGGCCGCCCTGCGTCAGGGGCGGCTGGATGAGCGGCTGGACGAGGAATTTCCGGCCGAATACGAACAGTTGCGCAATGATTTCAATGCCACGGCCGCCTCGCTGTCCGAACAGATTTCAGCCGTTTCGGTCTCCTCCAACGCGGTGCGTTCCGGGGCTGGCGAGATTTCCTCGGCGGCGCAGGATCTGGCTCATCGTACAGAGCTCCAGGCTGCATCTTTGGGCAACACAGCCAATACCGTGCGCGAACTGGCCCATTCGGTGGCCCAGACCGGGCAGGGCGTGACCAGCGTGGCCGGATCGGCGCATGAGGCCGAGCGGGAGGCCTCGAACAGTGGCGAGTTGATGCAGGGCGCGGTGGCGGCGATGCAATCCATCGCGGCGACCTCGGAAAAGATGCGCTCCATTGTCGAGATCATCGACGGCATTTCGTTCCAGACCAACCTTTTGGCGCTCAACGCCGGAGTCGAGGCGGCGCGGGCGGGGGACGCCGGGCGCGGCTTTGCTGTAGTGGCCACCGAAGTGCGCAATCTGGCCGAGCGCAGCGCGCTGGCGGCCAAGGAGATCGGCGCGCTGATCGTCCATTCGGGCGAAGAGGTGCGCACGGGAGTTGATATGGTCAGCCGCACCCAGGCCAGCCTTGAACGCATTGTCGAACGCTCGACCGAGGTGGCGGGTATGCTCTCCACGCTGGCCACCAATGCGGCCCACCAGTCCGAGGCCATTGCCGGCGTCAATCAGGTTCTCAACGAACTCGACATGGCCACTCAGCAGAATGCCGCGCTGGTCGAGGAATCGACGGCCGCCTCGCGCTCTCTGGCCCATGAGGCCGAGCGCCTGTCGGGCGTGGTGCAGCGCTTCACTCTGGCCCGCCGCTCAACCCGCGACGGGCTGCGTCACGCCGCTTAAAGCCCAGCCTTGATCAGCCAATCGTGGAAAATCCGCACCGGGCGCGTTTCCAGCGCGCGCGGGCGGCACACGAACCAATAGCTGTAGGGGCTGTCGATATCGGCGTCGAACAGGCGGACCAGACGGTCATCGCCGGGGCGCAGGAAGTGGTCGTCATGGACGATGGCGATGCCCAGCCCCTGAACGGCGGCCGCAATGATAAGCTGGGCGGAGTCGAAATGGTCGATCGCGGCCGGTTCCAGCCGTTCCAGCCCCAGCGCGCCCTTCCACACATCAAGGCTTTCGGGCAGGTCGGTCGAGATCACGAAAGTCTGCTTTGACAGGCGGGCCAGATCGGGCGTCGCGCCGATCTCGGCCGCCAGCGCGGGCGAGGCGAAAGCGTGGATCTTGTTATGATCGAGACGTACTGAGTGGAGCGCGGGATCGGGCTCCTTGGACAGCACGATGGCCGCATCGATCGAATCGCCCAGTTCCGATTCGAGCTGGGCCCCGGTATCAAAGTCGATATGCAGGCGCGGATGCAGTTTGCGCAATTCGGGCAGGCGCGGAAACAGGCGCGTGCCGGCAAACAGCGCGGGAACGCCCAGATGCAGGCGCATCACATTGCTGGCCTCCATCTGTGACTCGACCGCTTCGGCCAGATCTTCCAGCTTGGGGCTGACGGCGGCGTAAAAGGCATGGCCGTCATCGGTCAGCTTCATTGCCTGATGCTGCCGCGTAAACAGGCGCTTGCCCACGAAATCCTCCAGCGCGCCCACGCGGCGGGACAGCGCCGAAGGGCTCAGGCCCAATTCGCTGGCCGCGGCCTTGGCCGAACCAAGGCGAACCGTGCGGACAAAGGCTTCCAGCGCGCGCAGGGGGGGCAGGCGGCGGGTGGCGGGCATGATCGATCAGTCCTCTTGTACGCCATGGCTGGCGGGCGGATGCAGGCGAAGGCGAATCACGTGGCGCTCGTCAGCCTCGGTTACTTCGATGATCCAGCCGCTGGCATGCGCGATCCGCGCGCCTACCGGCGGCACATGGCCGGACAGCACAAAGGCCAGCCCGCCCAGAGTATCAATGTCTTCCTCGACTTCGGCGAGGCGCGGATCGACCCGCTTGCCCACTTCGTCAAGTTCGACCTTGGCATCGGCATCCCATAGACCATCGTCGAGGGGGCGCAGCAATTCGGCCGGAGCATCGTCATGCTCATCCTCGATCTCGCCGACGATTTCCTCGACCAGATCCTCAAAAGTGATGATGCCCTCTGTGCCCGAATATTCATCAACCACCACGGCCAGATGCACCCGGCTGGAGCGCATGTCGGCCAGCACGTCGAGCGCACCGCGCGCGGTGGGCACGAACAAGGGCTGGCGCATCATCCGCGTCCAGTTGCCCTGCGGCTCCTCGCCGCGCGCCAGATAGGGGAAGACATCCTTGATGAGGATCATGCCGATCACCTCGTCGAGCGTCTCGCGATAGACAGGCATGCGCGAATGGCCATGTTCGGCAAAGGCGGCCACCACATCGGGCCACGGGGCATTATGCGCCAGCGCGATGATCTGGCCGCGCGGGATGCAGACATCGGCCGCGTCCAGTTCGGAAAAATGCAACAGGTTGCGCAGCATCTGCCGCTCAAGCATCGAAAGATCGCCCGCCTCGCCGGGGCTGCCTTCCTCCTCATGTTCGTCGATAATGTCTTCCAGATGGGCGCGCAGCGACTGATCCTGATCGCCCCCTTCAAAGAAGCGCAGAACCGAGCGCCATAAAGAGCGCTTACTGTCCGGCTCTCCGAGGCCGGAATCCCCTGTTCGGCCCATGTCGGCCACTTTGTGCATTACTCCGATTGCAAGAAATTCAAAGGTGATGGTCGCCATATGGGTCGGCAATGCCGATCAGCGCAAGCGCCTTTATCTCCAAAACTTCCATCTCGCGCGCATCTTCCTCGGAAATCTCGTGATCGAGCCCCGCCAGATGCAGCAAACCATGGATAATCAGGTGCGAGGCATGATCGGCCAGCGCGATGCCCTTGTCCATTGCCTCACGCGCGCAGGTTTCATAGGCCAGCGCAATATCGCCCAGCAATTCGGGTGGCCCGTCATCGGCCAGATCAAGCAGATCCTCGCGCGCCAGCATGGGAAAGGAGAGCACGTTGGTCGGCTTGTCCTTGCCCCGCCATTCGGCGTTAAGCACCTGCACCTCTGCGTCCGAGGTGAAGATCATGCTGGTGCTCAGGCATTCCTTGGCCAGTTCGGGGGCGACCACGGACAAAGCCCCCGCCGCGCGGGCGGCAAGGGCTTCCCAATCAGTGGATTCCGGCCAGGGAGATTCGATGTCGATTTCAAGCGTCAGCATAGGTCGGCTCCCCTAGGCGCTGGCGGCGGGAATGTCGAAGCCTAATCCTCGTTCTTGCCTTCATAGGCTTCGACAATGCGGCCCACGATCGGGTGGCGCACCACGTCCGATCCCTTGAAGCGCACCGTGGCGATGCCTTCGACACCCTCCAGCCGCACAACGGCATCGTTCAGCCCACTGGCCGCCATGCCGCCGGGCAGGTCGACCTGCTTGGGGTCACCGCAGATGACCATCCGGCTGTTCATGCCAAAGCGGGTCAGGAACATCTTCATCTGGGCCGCCGTGGTGTTCTGCGCCTCGTCAAGGATGACGAAGGCATCGGCCAGCGTGCGACCGCGCATGAAGGCGATGGGCGCCACCTCGATCTCGCCATTGGCCAGACGTCGCTCGACCTGCTCGGGCGGCATGCAGTCAAAGAGCGCATCGTACAAAGGCCGCAGATAGGGATCGACCTTGTCCTTCATATCGCCGGGCAGAAAGCCGAGCTTTTCGCCCGCCTCGACCGCTGGGCGGCTCAGGATCAGGCGCTTGACGCTGCCGGTGATGAGCTGCGACACGGCCTGCGCCACGGCGATATAGGTCTTGCCGGTGCCCGCCGGGCCAAGGGCGAAGATGACATCATTGCGGGTCAGTGCGCGCATATAGTCGATCTGGGTCGGGCTGCGCGGGACGATGGTCTTGCCGCGCGTGCGGATCATGATCGGGGGATGGGTTTCATCCCCGGTGATGATGCCTTCCAGCGTGGGCTCGACCGACATGGCGATCAGCGATTCGACCGCGCCCGCGTCCACTTCCTGCCCCGAGAGCAGGCGGCTGTGCATGCCTTGCAGCACTTCACGCGCGCGGGCGACATTGTCTTCATTGCCTTCGATCAGGATGCGATTGCCACGGGCCGAGATATAAACCCCCAGCCGGTTTTCGATCAGCACCAGATTGGCGTCAAACTGGCCAAAGAGCGCGCCCAATATGGTCGGCTCGTCAAATTCCAGCTCGGTTCGCGCACGTCGGGAAGGATTGGCGCGAGCGTTCGGGCTGCGGAAGGAGGCCACATCTTCGATGGGGTCAAAAGCGGCGCGGATCTGTTTGCGGGCCATGTGCTCCTTGTCTGTGGCCGGAGTCTCAAGACCGGCTCACTACGTTAAGATATGCCTCATCATGCCATCCGCCAAGGGGCCCCGCGCGCCGCAGTGGTGGAAAAGCGTAGGCGAGGGCAGGGATGGGCGTACAAATTGATACAAACCTGACTGAGATCTGAGCGTCCAGTTCCAAATGGGTTCATGGCGTCAGGCCCATAAAGGCTTCATCGGGGCCAGTCCTGTTCCTCAGGCGTCCCTCCCGGAGTTTCAAAGGAGAGCAAGATGCGAAAGATCCTGATGCTGGCGCTGGCCGCCGCGACTGTTGTTCCGACCGTTGCCTCGGCCCAGAGCGCCCATGAGCTGCGCCGCGATCAACGCGACATCGCCCGCGAACACCGCGAGATCCATCGCGACATGGCGCGCGGCGATTATCGCGAAGCCCGTCGTGACATGCGTGACCTGCGCAATGCCCGCCAGGAATATCGCGAGGACTGGCGTGATTATCGCCGCGCCCATGGCGATGTGTTCCGTGGTCCCGCCTATGTCGGCCCGCGCGGCTATGCCTATCGCCCCGTCGCGCCGGGTTATCGCTTCGCGCCTGACTATTACCACCGCCGCTACTGGATCGCCGATCCCATGGTTTACCGCCTGCCTCCTCCGGGCATGAACCAGCGCTGGGTGCGTTATGGCCGCGATGTGGTGCGGGTTGACCTGCGCACGGGCCGCGTCCTGCAGGTTTACGGCTCATTCTTCTACTAATTCAGCGCGCTTCGGTCGGGAAGCTGTGCTGGGCCGCCCCTTCCGCAAGGAGGGGGCGGCTTTCTATGCGTTTCTGGCGATCACCCGCCCGGTGAGCGAATTCGGCCCGGCCTGCACGAGTTCGGCGCGCAGGATATCGCCCACGCCGTAATTCCCCTGAAAATGCACCGATTGCAGCCATGGCGATTTGCCCAGCCATTGGCCCGGCAGCTTGCCCTTGCGTTCGATCAGCACGTCGCATGTGCGGCCAAGGCTGGCCTGATTGAAGGCATGCTGGTCGTGGTTGAGCGCGGCCTGCAAACGCTGCAACCGGTCGTCCATTACCTCGCCGGGGATCTGATCATCCATCGTGGCCGCAGGCGTGCCGGGGCGCGGCGAATATTTGAAGCTGAAGGCCTGCGCATAGCCAACCGCGTCGATCAGTGCGATGGTTTCGGCGAAATGCTCTTCGCTCTCGCCGGGGAAGCCGACGATGAAATCGCCCGAGAGAGCAATATCGGGCCGCACCTCGCGCACGCGTTCCAGCAGGCGCAGATAGCTTTCGGCCGTATGGCTACGGTTCATGGCCTTCAGGATTGCATTGCTGCCCGATTGCACCGGCAGGTGCAGGAAGGGCATCAGTTTTTCCACCTCGCCATGGGCGGCGATCAGGCCGTCGGTCATGTCATTGGGATGGCTGGTGGTATAACGGATGCGCGCCAGACCGTCGATCGCGGCCAGATCGCGGATCAGTCCGTCAAGGCCGACCTTCTGCCCCTTGCCGTTCTCGCCGCCCCAGGCATTCACATTCTGGCCCAGCAGCGTGATTTCCTTCGCGCCCGCTTCGACCAGACGATGCGCCTCGGCAATCAGGTCGGCATAGGGGCGGCTGATCTCCGCGCCGCGCGTATAGGGCACCACGCAATAGGTGCAGAACTTGTCGCAACCTTCCTGCACCGTCAGGAAAGCCGTCGGCCCCACGCTGCGCCGCTTGGGCAGGGCCGCGAATTTGGCGTCGGCGGGCATGTCGGTGTCGGTCACGCGCTCGCCATCAACGGCGCGGGCGATCATCTCAGGCAGGCGATGATAGGCCTGAGGCCCCACCACCATGGTCACGGCGGGCGCGCGTGCCATGATCTCCTCGCCCTCGGCCTGCGCCACGCAACCGGCCACCGCGATCAAGGGCTGCGTGCCATCCTCGCGCCGCGCATCCTTGATGATACGGCCAATGTCGGAATAGACCTTCTCGGCGGCCTTTTCGCGGATATGGCAGGTGTTGAGCACGACCAGATCGGCCTGCTCGCCCTCGGGCGCGGGGGCAATGCCCTGATGGGCCAGCAATTCTTCCATACGCTGGCCGTCATAGACATTCATCTGACAGCCAAAGCTCTTCACGCGATAGGTGCGCGGGGCGGAAACAGGCGAGGTGCGGGGGGTGGAAATGGCAGACATAGCGCGGGCCGTTACGCCAAAACGCGGCAAAAATGAAGGGGCGATGCGGGCGCCTGTCCGGTTATGCTTGCGGTTTCGCTTGCAAGGGCGGTGTCTTACTCTAGAATAACACCTGTTCTCGGAACAATTCAGGATAGTTGCCATGTTTGATTTCCTGCGCAAACAGTTCATCGATGTGATCGAATGGCATGAGGCGCCCGGACAGGTCGCATGGCGTGTGCCCACGGCGGGCAATGAAATCAAGAATGGCGCGCAACTGACCGTGCGCGAGGGCCAGATCGCGGCCTTCATGAACGAGGGGCAGGTGGCCGATTATTTCGGCGCGGGGCTGCATATTCTGGAAACGGCCAATCTGCCGGTCCTGACCAATCTGATGAATTGGGACAAGGGGTTCAACTCGCCCTTCAAATCCGATGTCGTCTTTATCAGCATGAAGGAGCAGGCGGGCCGCAAATGGGGCACGCCCCAACCTGTGACGGTGCGTGACGCTGAATTCGGGGCGATCCGCCTGCGCGCCTTTGGCACCTATTCGTTCAGGATCGCCGATCTCAAGCTCTTTGTCGAAAAGGTGCTGGGAACGATGGGCGAGGTCTGGGCCGATACGCTCGACACCCAATTGCGCAGCGCCATCGTCACCGCCATCGCCACCGCGCTGGGGAGCGGCAAGGTGCCTTTCCTCGATCTGGCGGCCAATCAGCAGGCGATGTCGGACACGATCAAGGCCGAGGTGGACAAGGCCTTTGCCGCATGGGGCCTTTCCTGCCCCAGCTTCTTTGTCGAAAGCATCAGCCTGCCGGATGAGGTTCAGGCCCATCTCGACAAGGGTTCCTCGATGCGCGTGCTCGGCGATATGGCGGGCTACACCCGTTTTCAGGCCGCGCAGGCGCTGGACAATCCTGCCTCCGACAGCGGCCTTGCCGGGATCGGCGCGGGCATGGCGGCGGCCAATATGCTGAGCGGCGCGATGAGCGGCGCCCTTGGCCAGAGCACGCCTGCCGCCCCTGCCGAAGACCCGTTTGCGCTGCTCGAAAAACTGCACAAATTGCTGACCATAGGGGCGATCACGCAGGAAGAATTTGACGCCAAAAAGGCCGAAATCCTCTCGCGGGTGAAGTAAGAGAACCTCCATGGCCAATAACACCTGCCCGCAATGCGGCGCGCCGGTGCCGATGCGCTCGGGCGGCATGCCTTATGCCGTATGCGGATATTGCCAGACGGTGATCGCGCGCGAGGGCATGCGCGACATCGGCAAGGCGGCGCTGCTGCCCTATGACATTTCCCCGATCCAGCTTGGCACCGGCGGCGCGGTGGATGGCGCACGCTTTACCGTGGTGGGGCGGGTGCGCTGGGGTTGGGCCGATGGCGCTTGGAACGAATGGCTGCTGCAGCTCTCCGACGGCACCACGCGCTGGCTGGGCGAGGCGATGGGGCAGTTTCAGATATTGGCCGAGCGCGAGGATGTCGCCGCCCGTCTGCCTGCCGACATTGCGCTGGGATTCACCCTCGATGTGGACGGCCAGAGCCTGACCGCCACCGATATCAAAACCGTCACCTGTCTTGGCGCAGAGGGCGATCTGCCTTTCCCCACTCCGGCCGACTGGCAGGTGGAAAGCGTGGATTTCCGCTCCCCCACCGGCGCGGCCCTTTCGGTCCAGCGCGACAAGGTGGGGGTCAGCGCCTATGTCGGGCGCTATGTCGAACTGCCCGAATTGCGCCCCAGCCGCCTGCGCGCGGTTGAGGATTGGGTGATGCCTGACAATCTGGCGGAGACGGGCCGATGAGTAGGGCTATCCTCTGCCCTTCATGCGGCGGTTCGATTGAGGTCAAGGCGGCCGGTTATACGGTTACGGTCGCCTGTCGCCATTGCGGCAGCGTGCTTGATGTCGCCAATCCTGACGTTGCCGTCATCAAGGAATAT
The DNA here is from genome assembly GCF_012275515.1 of Novosphingobium sp. SG707. Lineage (GTDB taxonomy): Bacteria > Pseudomonadota > Alphaproteobacteria > Sphingomonadales > Sphingomonadaceae > Novosphingobium. The sequence continues at coordinate 206,585 of NZ_JAAZQL010000004.1, read as the reverse complement.
CACGAAAAAGCCGCGAAACTGCCCCTGCCGCTGGGCAGCCGGGGCACTTTGTTCGGCACGCAATGGGAGGCCATCGGCTTTCTGGAGCGGCAGGCGGGGGGCTATGCCTGGGGCGAATATCTCCTGTTCAACCCCTATGCGGGCTATCGCTGGCTGGTCCATTCCGATGGGCAATGGCAATTCGGCACGATGCTGACCGATCTGCCGCGCGAAACCGGCGGCTGGGGCGAGGCAGGCTGGCGCGGCGAGGTGTACCGTGGCGAGGACGAACCAGTCACTATCGCGACCACCCGCGTGATCGGCGAGTTTTACTGGCGGGTTCAGGCGGGTGAGATGTGGGTGGCGCGCAGCTATGAACGCGGCGGCGCCTCTCTCTCTCGCGAATGGCGCGAGGGCGAGGAGGTGCAATGGACCCATCTGGTCGGCGTGCCGGGGCGGTTGATCGATGCCTTTGTCCGCCCGCAAGGCCCCGATCTGGCCCGGCCAGAACCGGCGCGGCCCCGGCCGGACGAGCCCCGGATGGACGAGCACAAGCCCGGCTTTTTCTCACGCCTTTGGCAAGATGGTGCGGACCGCCGCACCAGCCTGTGGGACATGGCCAAACTGCTGCTGGTCACGATCTTTGCTGCCTTTTTCCTGCTCTCGGCGCTGACGTCGGGGGGCGATGGGGTAAGGGGCGAGGGACAGGTGACGATTGATGGCCCCACCGCGCGCATCACCGTTGGCCCGATCCATCTGGCCCGCGCGCATCAGTTCGTCACCGTCAAGGTGGCGGCCAGCGATTTCACCAATCGCTGGGTCGATCTCGATTATCTGCTGGTCAATCGCGCCACACAGGCCACAATTCCCGCCAGCGCCACAATCGAATATTACGCGGGGCGCGATTCCGACGGCGATTGGTCCGAAGGCAGCCACCACACCAGCACCCGTTTCAGCCAGGTTCCCGCCGGCGATTACGACCTGCTGGTCGAGGCCGAGGCCAAGCGCTGGAACGACCCCAGGGCCAGCAATTATACCCCGCCCATGCCGGATAACCCATGGGGCATCGGCGGTGTGGCCAATGCCGCCGCGCCCGAGGCGGAAGTGATCAGCCTTGGCTTTCTGGTCGAACCGGGCGGGTTTCCATTGGGCTTCTGGTGGCTGATCGTGGCGCTGGCGGCGGTGCCTTTGGTGGTGTTCTATGCCTATCGCGCCAGCAAGACCGCCGTGTATGGGGAGCATAGCCGATGAGCCGGGGCCTGATGTTCTATGCGGCATGGTGCCTTCTGCTGCTGGCCTTTGCCGGATGGGCGGGGTGGGCCGCCTATGACCCGTTCGCCGATGGCTCAGCTCAGCCCAGCGGCCCGGCCGAGCGCACCCATCACCATGGTGGGGCGGGCGGTTTCTGGGGCTTTGGCCCTTCGCACAAATAGGGGGATGGCCATGCTTTCGTCTGCGATCATTATTGCCACGCTGTTTTATGCCTTGCTGGGCATTGTGGTTTTTGTGGCCAGTTTCATTCTGGTGGACAAATTGACGCCCGGCGAATTGTGGAAGGAAATCATCGAGCGGCAGAATATGGCGGTGGCCATTCTGGCGGGCGCGGTGGCGTTGGGGCTGAGCATGATCATCGCGGCAGCGATCCACGGCTAATGGACGATTCCGGCGATTTTGCGGGGCCTGCGCGCGCCCATGCGGCCATCCTGCTGCTCTCGGTGCTGGTGGTGGCCACCTGCGGGCTGATCTATGAATTGCTGGCGGGCACGCTGGCCTCCTATCTGCTGGGCGACAGCGTCACCCAGTTTTCGACCGTGATTGGTTCCTATCTGTTTGCGATGGGGGTGGGGTCTTTCCTTTCACGCTACGTTCGGCGTGATGAGATCGGCGTGTTCATCCGCGTCGAGATCATGATCGCCGCCATTGGTGGGTGGAGCGCGGCGGGCCTGTTTCTGGCCTTTCCGCTGGCCGCTGATTTCCGGGTGCTGCTCTATGCGATTGTGCTGGTGATCGGGGCGCTGGTGGGGTTGGAAATCCCGCTGCTGATCCGCATCCTGCGCTCGCGCTTTGCCTTTCGCGATCTGGTGTCCAATGTGCTGACCTATGATTATGTCGGCGCGCTGATCGCTTCACTGGCATTCCCGCTGTTTCTGGTGCCGCATCTGGGGATGATCCGTACCGGACTGGTGTTTGGGCTGGCCAATGTGGCGGTGGCGGTGGCGCTGCTGTTTGTGATGCGGCGTGCGCGGCGGGTGGGCGTTGATATGGCAGCCGCGCTGATGGTGGCGTGCAGCCTGATCGCGGGCCTGTTTCTGGCCGAACGCATACAGCGCTTTTCCGAGATCGCCTATTATGGCGAGGGGGTGATCCATGCCCGGTCCACCCCCTATCAGCGCATTGTGCTGACCCGCCGGGGCGAGGATCTGCGGCTCTATCTCAATGGCAATCTGCAATTTTCCTCGCGCGATGAATATCGCTATCACGAGGCGCTGGTATGGCCGGTGCTGGGGCGGGTGGCCAATCCGGCGCGGGTGTTGATCCTGGGCGGGGGCGATGGGCTGGCCGCACGTGAGGTGTTGCGCGATGGGCGGGTGCGTTCGGTGCATCTGGTCGATCTGGACCCGGAAATGACGCGGATGTTTCGCGCAACGCCGCAACTGGCCGCGCTCAATCGCGGCTCGCTCTCCGATCCGCGCCTCAGCGTGGAAAATGCCGACGCCTTTCGCTGGGTCCGCGCGGCGCGGGCCACCTATGACGCCATCCTGATCGACTTTCCCGACCCCACCGAATATTCGCTGGGCAAGCTCTACACGGTCAGTTTCTATGCGCAGGTGGCGCGTCTGTTGGCACCTGATGGGGTGATGGTGGTGCAATCGACCTCGCCGCTGGTGGCGCCGCGATCCTATTGGACCGTGGCGCAGACGCTGGAGGCGGCGGGCCTGCAAACGCGCGGCTATCACACCTATGTGCCCAGCTTTGGCGAATGGGGTTTTACGTTGGCCGCGCATACGCCGCCGGTGGCGCCCGCGCATCTGCCCGTCGGCCTGCGTTATTTGAATGCGGTGTCCGAACCGCTGATGTTTGATTTCCCCCCCGACATGGCGCGCCGCCCAACACCGGTAAACCGCCTCGACAATCAGGCGCTGGTGCGCAGCTTTGCCGAGGAATGGAGCCATTATGAGGGCTGAGGTCCGGCGGCGAGATCTGCTTGCCGGAGCCATGGTCTGCGGGACATTGGGGGCCTGCGGGGTGCTTGGCGGTTGCGGACCGGCGCAGGCGACGCCTTTTCCCGGCGCTTTGCTGGGGCCGGATATGGTGCGCGGCCATGCGATCCGCGACGGCAAATTACCGGGGCCGACCGGGCCGGAGGAGCATATCCCGCTGGTCATCGCGGGCGGCGGCATTGCAGGGCTTGCGGCGGGCTGGCGTCTGGCCGAGGCGGGTTTTGCCGATTTCGCCCTGTTCGAACTGGAGGACGTTGCGGGCGGCAATGCGCGCGGCGGGGCCAATGGCGTGACGGCTTTCCCATGGGGCGCGCATTACCTGCCCATCCCCAATCGCGAGGCGCGGGCGCTGATCCATATGCTGCGCGGCTTTGGCATGATTACCGGGCAGGACGTGCAGGGCGCGCCGGTCTATGATCCGTTTCAGCTCTGCGCCGATCTTGAGGAGCGTCTGCTCTGGCGCGGCAAGTGGCAGGAGGGTCTGGTGCCCACCACCGGCCTGTCGGCGCAAGATAGCGCGCAATGGCGCCGTTTCGATGCGGCCATGGAGGTGTTTCGCAAAGCCGTGGGACGCGATGGCCGCGCCGCCTTTGCCAGTCCCTCGGCGCTCTCCAGCCGCGACGAGACCTATGCCGCGCTCGACCGCATCAGCTTTGCCGCATGGCTGGCGCAGGAAGCCTACACCGCCGCTCCTTTGCTGGCCTATCTGCGCTATTGCACCCGCGACGATTATGGCAGCGAGCCTGCAGCGATTTCGGCATGGGCGGGGATCCACTATTTCGCAGGCCGCCGCGGCTGGGCCGCCGATGGCGCGGGCGAGAGCGAATTGACATGGCCAGAGGGCAATGCCCGGCTGGCGCGGCTGATGGGCGGGCGGATCGGCGCGCGATTGCGCCCGCGCCACAGCGTCACCCATGTGGCGCGCGATGGCGGCGATGTGCTGGTCGATGTCTTCGATCATCAGGCAGGTGCGGCGCGGCGGATCAGGGCGCAGGCGGTGGTTCTGGCCATGCCCGATTTCGTGGCGCGCCATGTCGCCCCTCAATTCGCCGGTGCCTCACGCTTTTCCTATGCGCCATGGGTGGTGGCCAATGTGGCGGTGTCGCACATGCCATGGGGGCCGGGCGCGGGGCTGGCTTGGGACAATGTATCGAGTACCAGCGCCAGCCTCGGCTATGTCGTGGCCAACCATCAGACATCTTCGGCCGCCGATGGTCCGGGTGTGCTGACATGGTATCAGGCCTTGTCCGAGGGCGATCCGGTGGCGGTGCGCAAGGGCCTGCTGGCGCGGGGACTGGGCGAGTGGCAGGCGATTATCGCGGCGGATCTCCTGTCTATGAACCCGGAACTGGAGGGGCGGATCGAGCGGATCGATGTCTGGCGCTGGGGCCATGCAATGGTGCGGCCGACGGTGGGCTTTCGCAGCGATCCGGCGCGGGCGGCGGCGCAGGCGATGAATGGTCCGGTGTTTCGCGCCCATTCCGATCTCTCCGGCCTCTCGCTGTTTGAAGAGGCGCATTATCACGGCGTGCTGGCCGCCGAGCGTGCGCTGGCTCATCTGGGGCGGGGCGGGGAGAGCCTGTTGTGACGCTCGCTCCGGCCACGGGCCTGCATCTGATTGCCGATCTGGCGGATTGCCATGGGCTGTGCGACGTGGCCCTGATCGAGGCGGCGCTGCGTGAGGCGGCCGCTGCTGCCCATGTCCATGTCCTCTCGGTCCACCTCCACCCCTTTGGGCCGGAGCAGGGGGTGACGGGCGTGGCTCTTCTGGCCGAATCGCATATCTCGATCCATTCGTGGCCCGAGGAAGGATTGGCCGCGATCGACATTTTCGTCTGTGGGCCGCAGGCCGATGCAGAAGCGGCGCTGGCCGTGATCGCGGCGCGGCTGGGCGGCGCCATTCGCTATCGACAGGCCATCCCCCGTTTGGGCGCCAGAACCGGGGCAACACTGGCGCCTTAGTCATCACCCTGTCATACGGGGCGGCTTGGGACGCGTTTTGCATCGGGGGATCGGGTGAGTTTGGAAAAGTTGGCGCGTTGGCCGCGATATGGACGGATGGCGGTGGGCGTGGCGCTGTTTCTGGTTCTGGCCTTGCCATGGCTGGTGATGCCTGCCGGGTGGCGGGCTCGGCGCTGTCTGGCGGTGCTGGCATGGCGCCTGCTGCTGCGCAGCTTTGGCATTACCGTCGAGGTGCATGGTACGCCGATGCCTGCAGCGGGCACGCTCTATGTCGCCAACCATATCAGTTGGACCGATATCCCTGTGCTGGGGCTGGTGACACGGGCGGCATTCGTGGCCAAGGATGATATGCGGGGCTGGCCGTTGATCGGGCGGCTGACGGCGGAATATGGGTGCGTCTTTGTTGAGCGCGAGCGGCGCGGCAAGGTGGGGGCGCAGGCGGCCGAACTGGCCAGCCATCTGGAGGCCGAGCGCGGACTGGTGCTGTTTCCCGAAGGGACGACCGGGCTGGGCGATGGCGTGCTGCCGTTCCGCTCCAGCCTTTTTGCGCTGGTGCCCGGCGTGGGCGAGGGAACCGCGCGGGTGCAGCCGATCACGCTACGCTATGTCCATGCCAATGGGCGCGCGTTCAACCCCGAGGAGCAGCGGCAGATCGCGTGGATCGGCGATGATGAGTTGCTGCCCCATGCGCTTACTTTGGCGGGCATGGGGCGTATCCGGGCCGAGGTGTGGTTTGAAACGCCCATCGAGGCGGGCGACCGCAAGGGGCTGGCCCGCGCCTGTGAGGCCGCCGTGGTGGCGCGTTTAGGCAGCCGCGCCGAGGCGCTTATGCCGCCGCGCTGAAACGCGAGGCGTAACGGTCCGCGATCAGATCGACGGGCATGACCACAAACACATCGACCGTGTTGAACGCATGGTCGATAAAGGCCCCGTCGCCAAACCGCGCGCCCACCCGCATATAGCCCTTCACCAGCGGGGGAAGCTGAAACATCGCGCGGCGTTCGTCATAGGCGCCGCGTTCCAGCCGCTCCATCGACACGCCCTTGCCGGGCAGCACACGCGGGCGTTGGTCCGGCGCGGCCAGATGGTGATGGTATAGATAGGACAGCGCGGGGGCGTAGAGATCGGGGTCGGTGCCGGGAAAGCTGGCGCAGCCGAACATCAGGCCGATCTGATTGGCCTTGATATAATCGGCAATCCCGCGCCACAGCATCGAGATGGTCGCGCTGGTGCGATATTGCGGCAGCACGCAGGAACGGCCCAATTCGAGCAGTTCCTTGCCCTCATTATCGCGCGCCATCAGGGTGGAGAGGTCATATTCCCCGCTGGAATAAAAGCCCGAATGCGCCCGCGCCACCTTTTCGCGCAGCAGGCGATAGGTGCCCACCACCGCATCGGCAGGCGCCGCGCCCGCATCCAGCAGCGCCTCGTCGATCACCAGCAGATGATCGCACAGCGCGTCATAGGCGTCCCGGTCGCAGCGCAGCGCCGCATTGGCCGGATCGACATCCATGTCTTCCGCCGCGCCCATTTCCTCGAAAAACACCCGCCAGCGCAAATGCTGGACCGCATGGAGATCATCGCCATCGCGGGCAAGACGGACAGTCAGGCGGCGGGTCATCAACGGCTTCTCAAGCGTCTGGGCGGTCATGGCGTCTCCTTCCCGCCTGTTTAGGCGATGGAGGTGACATGGCTGTGGCGATTGCGTGATGCTTGTGTGACAGAAGCCCAAACGAAAAAGGGCGACGCCGCAGCGCCGCCCTTTCAGGAATTGCAAGGATCGCGAAGGATCAGAATTCGAGGCGAATGCCCAGATTGATGCCATGCGCCATGTAATTGCTGCGATAGGTGCCCTGATAGCCGATGAACAGCGCGCCCGCATCGTCGAACACAAAGTTGACACCGGCATTGGTATCGACCTGGCTGTTGGCCTGGGCCAGACCCGTCACGGTGAACTGCGTATCGGCCTGACCGTTCATCAGCGCCGTCACGGTGTTGCCCGAACCGGTGATCTTCGAACGATAGGTCGCGGTCAGATAGGGGCGCAGCATGCCCTTCGAGCGGGTCAGCGAAAGGCCCGCCAGCCATTCGGTGCGATCCGCGCTGATGCCGTTGACGCTCAGATTGGCCGCGCCCGCGCCGGTTTCGGTGAAGGCCTTGATCTTGCCCTTGTTGAAGTCGATCCCGACAAAAGGTTCGGCCGTCCAGCCATTGGCCTTCAGCTCAAACCCGACCTTGCCGGTGGCCTTGAACAGATCCTCGCCCGCCGAGCCGGTGGCCGTGCGCGAGTAGGCGCCGATGGTGATGAGCTTGGTCGTGCTCATCTTGCCCATGTGATAGCTGGCGATACCGGTCAGATGCAGCGGGCCGAAGTTCTTGCCCACATAGGCGGCCACCGCATAATCGCGGTTCGTACCGGTCAGATTAGCCAACGCGTAATGCAGCTTGTCCCAAGACAGGTTGACGGCCAAACCATAGACATGGCTGGGGCCCGAGAAGTCATAGCCGGCGGCGATCGCGGTGATTTGATCGCGGGTGCGATAGCCGCCCACGGTCGAGGCCGTCGAGGAGAAGCTGCCCTGCGCCATCGGCGTCAGCCACCAGCCGTCTTCGGGATGGTCGCTGTTCTGATCCTTCAGGCGCATGTCGATGGTGCGATGGAACAGGTTGGCCTGATCGCGCAGCGCCGTGGCATAGGCCAGATAGCCCTCGGGCGAGATTTCATCGAGGAACAGCTTGGCATCAGAGACGCCCAGAATATCGACCGTGCCCAGCAGGGTGGCCGCATCCGAGCCGGTGCTGGCCGTGGCGGTGGCCAGCAGGCCGGTGGTGCCCGCAACCGTGCCGTCGGTATGGCCCAGCGCCTTGGAAACGGCGATCTGGTTGGCGTTGGCGCCATTGGCGGCCATCACCGTGTCATAGGAATTGTGCGTGGCGGTGAACTGATAATCGGTGCCGGTGCTGCTGGTCACCGCGCCCACCTTGGTAAAGGTGGTGAACAACAGGTTGGTGCCGTTGTTGACGGTGAAACTGGAGAAGTCGCCCGTGATGCCGCCATTGGCATGGATCACGTTGAACACCGTGCCGGTGGAATAGAAGCCCGCCGTGACGTTCAGGTTCAGCGTGCCGCTCAGCGATGCGGTGCCGGTGGTGTAGAGCTGGCTGTAGGTGGTGCCGGCCGCGGTGGTCGCGCTGCCCGCCGGATAGATCGGGATGTTGAGCGTGCCGTTGGCGCCCTGAACATAATTGCCGTAAACAGTGACCTTGGCGGGCGCCGAGGCAGTCCCGATCCACAACTGGCTGTTGGTGATCGTCCCGTCGGTGTTGACCGTGGTGTTGTTGTTGTTCAGCGTCGAGGTGCCGCCGGTGGTGTAATAATAGCCAACCGTGCTGCCGTTATACAGGTACATCGTACCCGCATTGCTCAGCGTGGTGTTGTCGCCCGAGGCAAAGACGCCGGTGAACGTGCCGCCAAAGCCATTGGTGAAGGACACCGTATTGGTGCCGACCGTGGCCGAAACCGGCGATTGGCTGAACGTACCGGTGAAGATGCCGGTGTTGACGGCGGTGATGCTGCCGCTGGCCGTCACCGCGCCGGTAAAGCCGTAGGTGGTGTTGTAATTATAGAAATAGGCGCGGTTGCCGTCGGTGTTCGTGCCATAGACGATGTTGCCCGTCACGGCGGCGGTGGCGGCGGTGTTGTTGATGAACGTGCCGTTGACGCCGAAAGTAACCGCAGGCGTGCCCGAATAGGCGGTCAGCGTGCCGTTGTTGGTCACGGTCGAATTGGCGCCCACGGTGATCGCGCCCGCGCCCGACGTGCTGCTGGTCGAGGTGATCGTACCATTGTTGGTGATCGTGGCATTGTCGCCATACTGCACGCCATAGATCGCGCCGGTGTTGGTCACCGTGCCTGCGTTGGTCAGCGTGCCCGAAGTGCCGATCACCAGCGGCGCGGTCACGCTCGATCCAGAGGTAACAGAGACATTCACACCCGAGGCCGTGTTCGTATAGGCGGCCGAAGTGCCCGAACAGGTGACGGTGGAGCCGCTGGCCGTGCAATCGGCCCAGGCCACACCCGGCGTCATCAACGCGGTGGACGCAAGGGCAATGGGCGCAAAACGGCGCGCGCGGGTGGTGCGGCTGAGCAAGTTAATCGACCGGGCCATGTCCGTGTCTGTCCTTCGTCTTTCGAATGTCTACCCCGAATGGGGCGAGTGGCGCTCGCCGAGTGAACGCCGGATGAATAGGGTGTTGCGGGACGTGCAGGGATTAGCGGCCAAAGGCAAGGGGGAATAAGGTGAACCGAGCCTGTTGACCCCTTGAAGAAGCGCGGAACTGTACAGTATGCCCGATTTTACAAAGTAAGATTCCTTGTGCGGCAACAGTTTTAGGGCATTTTTCCGGCTCGTCGCCAATGGCGCGCGAACAGGGCAAGGAGAGGCATGACATGACATTGGAAATGATCAGCAGCAACCGCAGCTTTGGCGGCACGCAGGGGGTCTATGCCCATGATTCGCAACAGACCGGCACGCGCATGACCTTCTCGGTCTTTGTGCCCGATCATGCGCCGGGCGCGCGGCTGCCGGTGCTGTGGTATCTCTCGGGCCTGACCTGCACCCATGCCAATGTGACCGAGAAGGGCGAGTTCCGCCGGGCCTGCGCCGAGGCGGGGGTGATCTTTGTTGCGCCCGATACGTCGCCGCGCGGCGATGATGTGGCCGATGACGATGCCTATGACTTTGGCAAGGGTGCCGGTTTCTATGTCGATGCGACGCAGCAGCCGTGGTCGCCGCATTTCCGCATGCGTTCCTATATCGAGGGCGAATTGCCCGCCTTGCTGGCCGAGCATTTCCCGGCGGACATGGAGCGGCAGGGCATCACCGGCCATTCAATGGGAGGGCATGGCGCGCTGACCATCGCACTGCGCAATGCGGGGCGGTTCCGGTCGGTCTCGGCCTTTGCGCCGATCGTGTCGCCGCTCAACTGCCCCTGGGGCGAAAAGGCGCTGGGGGGCTATCTGGGCGATGATCGCGGGGCGTGGCGCGAATATGACGCCGTGGCGCTGATCGAGGATGGGGCGCGTTTGCCCGATCTGCTGGTCGATCAGGGTGAGGCTGATGGTTTCCTTGAGGGACAGTTGAAAACGCAACTGCTGGTGGAAGCTTGCGAGAAAGTCGGTCAGCCCGCGACGATCCGGATGCAGCCGGGCTATGACCATTCCTATTACTTCATCTCAACCTTCATGGCCGAGCATGTGGCATGGCATGCCGAGCGGATGAAGGCGTAAAGAGAGGGGGGCGGCGTGCATAAGTGCGCCGCCTTTGATGTTGAGCGCGGCGAAGGGATACGAACCATTCAGCGAAGCCGCTTGCGGCGCAGCGCAACGAATGATCCCGGAGGGTTTGCCTCGGACAGGCTCTGTACAGGCCTGCATCATCCTAACTGTCTGGAAAAATTGGAGCGGGCGAAGGGATTCGAACCCTCGACCCCAACCTTGGCAAGGTTGTGCTCTACCCCTGAGCTACGCCCGCTCGGGCTTGGCCAAACCCATAAGGGCGAGGCCGGGTGAAACTTGGAGCGGGCGAAGGGATTCGAACCCTCGACCCCAACCTTGGCAAGGTTGTGCTCTACCCCTGAGCTACGCCCGCTCGGGCTTGGCCAAACCCATAAGGGCGAGGCCGGGTGAAACTTGGAGCGGGCGAAGGGATTCGAACCCTCGACCCCAACCTTGGCAAGGTTGTGCTCTACCCCTGAGCTACGCCCGCTCTGGCGTTTCGGCAATGGAGCGGGGCGCTCCGTTGCGGGGTGAGGCGGCCCTTTAACGAGGCTCTTTCACCTTGCCAAGCACAATCTTCACATCTTTTCATTTTCATGGGCAAAAGATCGCGCCGCGCCCCATCGGCCTCGCCGCGCCTTTGCGCCAAAACGCGCTTTATCCCTTCACAAACGCCGCGAAAGGTCCACATAGGGGGCCAAGGCGCCCGATGGGGCGCACAGACTGATGGAGTACCGCGTGGCAAGTCTTGGCCTGAGCATCGAAGAACAGAAAGCCGTGGATCGCTTCCGCAAGGCGGTGGTCGAGCCTTCGATGAGCCAATTGGTGATTCTCGATTTCTGGGCCGAATGGTGCGGCCCGTGCAAGGCGCTGACCCCGGTGCTGGAAAAGGTCGCGGCCGAATATGCCGACAAGGGCGTCGTGCTGGCCAAGGTCAATGTGGACGAGGAAGGCTTTATCGCCAGCCAGTTTCAGGTCCGCTCGATCCCGACCGTCTATGCGATCTTTCAGGGGCAGCCGATTGCCGACCTGACCAATGCGCGCGGCGAATCGCAATTGAAGGCGATGCTGGACCAGCTGCTCAAGCAATTGCCGATCCAGCCTGCCGGTGATCCCAAGCCCGACCTCGAACCGCTGCTGGCGATGGGCGAGGAGGCGCTGGATGCGGGCGATGGCGAGCGCGCGGCCAATATCTTTGGCCAGATTGCCGAAATCGCCCCCGACAGCGCGGCGGCCCACGCCGGACTGATTCGCGCGCTGGTGCTTGGCGGTCAGGTTGAGGAAGCCGAGGCGGTGCTGATCGCGCTTGATCCGGCGCTGGCCGCCGATCCGGCGGTGGAGCGGGCCAAGGCCGCGCTCGAACTGGCCAAGGATGCGCCTGAGGATGGCGAACTGGTCGCGCTGAAGGCGGCGGCCGAGGCCGCGCCCGATGACCATCAGGCCGGGTTTGATTATGCCAGCGCGGCCTTTGCGGCGGGCGACCGCGATGCGGCGGCGGCCACGCTGCTGCGCCTGATCGCGGCGGACCGGACATGGAACGAAGGCGCCGCCCGCGCCAAGCTGCTCCAGATCTTCGAGGCCATCGGCCTTGAGGACGCATGGGTTTCGGCCCAGCGGCGCAAGCTGTCCACCATCCTGTTTGGCTGATCGATGCGCGTCTCGATCTTTCCTCTTACCGGCGCGATGCTTTATCCGGGCCTCAGCCTGCCGCTGCATATTTTCGAGCCACGCTATCGGGCCATGGTGTCCGACGCGCTGGCGCGGGATCGGCGCATCGGCATGATCCAGCCGCACAAGGCCGAGGAGGGCGCGCCGCTCTATGAGGTCGGCACGCTGGGCCATATTCAGGAGGTCGAGGCGCTGCCCGACGGCCGCTTCAACATTGTGCTGGTCGGCGAGGCGCGTTTTCGCATCCTGCGTGAGATGACGGTGGTGACGCCGTTCCGTCAGGTCGAGGCCGAATTGCTGCCCGAGGCCGAGCATCAGATTATCAGCGCGGTCGAACGCGCGATGTTCGAGCGCGAGGCGCGCCACTTTGCCGATGCCCAGGGTTATGCGGTCGATTGGGAACAAGTGACGCGGCTGGACGATCAGTCGCTGATCAATGGTGTAGCCCAGATCGCGCCTTTCGATGCGGCTTCGAAACAGGCGCTGCTGGAATGCGGCGATCTGACCGAGCGCTGCGAATTGCTGGTGCAACTGATGCAGTTCTATGGCCGCCGTGACGGCGATGAGGGCGCGGCCACATTGCAATAGAACGCAGAAGGCGCCGTAGTGATGGTCCCGGCGCCTTCTGCATTTTCGGCAGTTTTTCGCACCGCGGGCGTGTTCTCCGGGAAAGCGCGAACCGCGGAAAAGCTCTGAACCGACCCGCTGCGCATGTTGTTCTTGTTCAACCAACCATCGCGATGACCTCGCGCAGGCTTGCCGCTATTCGTTCATTTTTCGAGACGAATGCTGATTTTTTCTTCTTCGACCAAGGTGGAAAGCAGCAATTGCTCCTCACCTTCCAGCAACAAGGCGGTCAGGCGCCCCGATTGATAGGCGCCCGTGTCGATGCCGATCCGATTGCGCCGGATTTCGGGGTCATCGGTGATGGTGTGGCCATGCACGATCACGCTGCCATGGGCCTGCTCGCTCGACAGGAATGGTTCGCGGATCCAGCGCAGATCGGCCGGTATCTGCGCCTCAAGAGCAACACCGGGGCGGATACCGGCATGGACAAAGGCATAATCGCCGATCTGCAGACACGCCTCAAAGGTGCCAATGAAATCAATCCATTCCTGCGTGATGGCCTGCTGCATCAGGACCTGCAGTTCTTCCCATGAAGCATCGGCATAGGTCTTTTCGTCGATCCCGAAGCTGATAAGCGTTTCGCGCCCGCCATACTGGACGAATTGGCGCAGCACCTCGATCCGTTCCAGCGAGTGGATCAGCATTTCCTCATGATTGCCCATCAGGATATGCATTGCCTTGCCCGCCGCGCGGCGTTCCTGCTGCCATTGGCGGGCCAGCGCCAGCACGCCCAGACTGGCCGGGCCGCGGTCGATCAGATCGCCCAGCAGGATGATCGTGGTCTTGGCCGGGCCGCGCTTCTGATCCTCGGCCATGATCGCGCCCATCAGCGCCTCGAACAGATCGAGACGCCCATGGATGTCGCCAATTGCGAAAACCCTTTCGCCATCGGGAATACGCGGCGCGCTGGCCGAGGCTGTGCCTGCGAACAACTTGCGCAACGCTCCTAGCATAATTCTGTCTGCCCTATATTCGTGAACCCCATGGCCTTACGGGTGGCGCCGATCAGGGTCAAGTTTAAGGGCGGCTGGACCAAGGTGGACGCGCTAGACCGGAAATTCCAGCTTGCCCATCTTGGATTACCGTGGCTTTGCTGATGATGACTGGCGATGAGTGGAGTTTTTAGCCGTGACGAAATTTCTGCACACGATGATCCGCGTGACCGACCCGGACGCGACCATCGCCCTGTTCGACCTGCTGGGTTTGAAGGAAACGCGCCGCTTTTCCAGCGAGAAGGGCCGTTTCACGCTGATCTATCTGGCCTGTCCCGGGCAGGATTATGAAGTTGAGCTGACCTATAACTGGCCCGCCGAGGATGGCAGCGCCGAGACCTATACCGGCGGCCGCAATTTCGGCCATCTGGCGTTTCAGGTCGAGGATATTTACGCCACGTGCCAGACGCTGGCCGATGCCGGGGTAACGATCAACCGTCCGCCGCGCGACGGTCATATGGCCTTTGTCAAAACGCCCGACGGGATCAGCATCGAATTACTGCAAAACGGCCGTTTGGAACCCGCCGAGCCCTGGCTTTCCATGCCCAATATCGGCAGTTGGTAAATCGTCCGGGGGGCAGGGTGCTTCAGCCGCTCTGCCCCCGATTGCTCGGGGCCATTTCGTTCTGGCCCAGCCGCAGCAGCATCGCCCCGATCGCGCCCGAAATCAGCGACCCGGCCAGAATGCCCATGCGTATCGCATTTTCCCGCAGCGGATCGGGCGCAAAGGCCAGCGTGCTGATAAACATGCTCATGGTAAAGCCGATGCCCGCCAATTGCCCGACGCCCAGTGCCTGAAGCCAGTTGACGCCTTCGGGTCTGCGCGCAAAGCCGGTGATTTCGGCCAGCCACATCGCCCCCAGCACGCCCACCGGCTTGCCCAGCACCAGCCCCGCGCCAATGGCCAGCGGCAGCGTCATGTCGGCCACGCCGCCATCCAGCCGCACCCCGGCATTCACCAGTCCGAACAGCGGCACGATGACCAGCCCGCTCCATGGCGCCAGCGCATGTTCCAGGCGGAGCAGCGGGCTGTCATGGCGCTCGTCCAGCGCGATGGGCACCGTCAGTGCCGCCAGCACGCCCGCCACCGTGGCATGCACCCCCGAATGCAACACACACCACCACAGCGCCACCGCCATCAGGCCATAGGGCCAGACCCGGCTGCAGCCCATCCGGTTGAACGCTATGCCGACACCCAGCACGCAAGCCCCCGCGCCCAACCACGCCAGATCGACATGCGCGGTATAGCCCAGCGCGATCACGATCACCGCGCCAATGTCATCCACCACCGCCACCGTCAGCAGGAACAGCCGCAAGGATCGCGGCACGCATCGGCCCAGCAGCGCAATCACCCCCATGGCAAAGGCAATATCGGTGGCCGAGGGGATGGCCCAGCCGCGCTGCAGCCCCGGATGGCCGCGCACCACAAGCAGATAGATCGCCGCCGGCACCGCCATGCCCGCCAGCGCGGCCAGCACCGGCAACCGCCTTTGCCGCGCATCGGCCAGATTGCCGATCAGCACCTCGCGCTTCACCTCCAGCCCGACCGTGAAGAAGAACGCCACCATGATCCCATTGCCCATCACATCGCGCAGCGTGGAGAGATGGGGCAGATCCGGCGTGAATAGCGGTCCATCAAGCATTTTTGTCCATGCCGATGACCATGGCGAATTACTTATCACTATCGCTGCCAGGGTCGCGAAAGCCAGTAAAACGCCCGCGAGAACTTCCTGGTCCCGCGCAAGTTTTTGGACAAAATTGCGCGTTCTAGTGAAAAATGACGTCACATATCCCTCGTGTCGAGAATTGGCATTGCTTCAATAAGTGATTCTTACTACTTATATAACCTTAAGTGCCAACAAGGGGGTTGTCGCGTCGATGTCCTTTGCCGCGTCAGGTGGCTGGACCTTAGTTGAGTGGCTGCTGTTGATCGAGCGGGAATTGCTGCTCTTTGCGCTCTTCTGGTTTGTGATCGGTATGGTGGATGAACTGGCCGTCGACGCCATTTGGTTCTGCATGCGCCTTAAACCGGGTTTCCGTACACCATATCTCTCGCGAGATGTATCGCAAGGGCGTCTGGACGGGCGCCTTGCGGTATTTGTTGCCTGTTGGCACGAGGCCGACGTGATCGGCGCAACGGTTGCCAATATGCTGCGCTGCTGGAAAGAAAGCGAATATATTCTGTATATAGGCTGCTATTGCAATGACCCGGCCACGGTGGCTGCGGTCACTGCGATCGGCGGCAGCGATCCGCGCCTGCGCATTGTCATCCATGACAAATTCGGCCCCACCACCAAGGCCGATTGTCTCAACCGCATCTATAAGGCGATGTGCGCGGACGAACAAAGGCTGGGTCAGCGTTTCAAGGGCATAGTGCTGCATGACAGCGAGGATATGGTCCATCCGCTCGAACTGATGCTGATCGACAGGGCGTTGTCCGATGTGGAATTCGTGCAATTGCCGGTCCGTCCCGAAATTCCTGAAGGCGCCCATTGGGTGGCTGGGCATTACTGCGACGAATTTGCCGAGGCCCATGCCCGCGCGATGCCGGTGCGCGATGCGCTGGGCGCGGGCCTGCCCGCTGCGGGTGTCAGCTGCGGCTTCTCGCGCGACATGCTTGAACTGATCGGTGAGGTCCGCATGATGGGATCGGCCGACGGTCCCTTTGCCGCCGATTGCCTGACCGAGGATTATGAGCTGGGCATGTTGATCCCGCATCTGGGCGGGCGTGGTTGCTTTCTGCGCTGCCGCGATGCCGATGGCCATCTGATCGGCACGCGCTCCTATTTCCCCGATACGGTGCTGACCTCGGTCCGGCAAAAGACGCGCTGGATGCATGGGATCTGCCTTCAGGGCTGGGACCGCCTGGGGTGGAACGCGCGGCTGGTCGATATCTGGATGTCGATTCGTGACCGGCGCGGGCCGCTGATCGCACTGGTGCTGTTTGCCGCCTATATCTTGCTGCTGGTCGAAGGCGTGCTGGCCGTGGCGCGGCTCTGGCTGGGCAAGGATATGCCGCAATTGGCGCCGCCGCCTGCCTATCTGCATTATGCGATGAACCTGTGCGCGATGGGGCTGGTGTGGCGTTCGTTCATGCGTGCCTTGTTCACCGGACGTGAATATGGCTGGCGCGAGGGGCTGCTGGCGCCGTTGCGGCTGCCGGTGGCCAATGTGGTGATGATTCTGGCCGCGCGGCGGGCGCTTTGGGCCTATTGCCGCAGTCTGGGCGGCGCGCGCGTGGTGTGGGACAAGACGGAGCATATGGTCCATCCTTCGCTGGTCGCTTCGGCACCGCCGCCGCCTTGCCCGATGGAAAACGCCGCCTGATGCGCCGTCCCGATACTTTGCCGGATCGGTTCCGCCGACCTCGGAAACGGGGCGAACCGCTGGTGATGTTTGCGGCGGTGCTGATGCTGTGGATGGGAGGGCGCACGGCCACCTGGGAAAAACTGTCGATGGCGGTGCGTCCCGATGATCTCCGGGCGGAATTGCCTGCCTTGCCCGGCCTTGTCAGGCAGCCATGGGGCAAGGGGAGCGATTTTTCGTTCATCGCGGCGGCGCCCGAAAAGGCTTCGACCGGGGCGCTGCGAATGGACGGGGCGATGCATCGGACGGCCGTCCCCGTTCTGGCGGCGCCTTTGCCTTCCTTGCCGGACACGCCTTTGCAGCCTCTGGCGCTGACACTGGTTGATCCTCTGGCCGAGGTGACGGGCGCCAGAGCGATGAACGCGGCCACCCAGCAGGTGCTGTATATGTCCTCCATGGCCAACCTGCCTTTGCCCGCCGGAATGCAGGTCCGGCTGCACCGCCATCGCAGGCTTCAGCCCGGGCGCGACGGCATGGGCAATATCAACGCCGTATTGGCCGTGACGCATGAGGACGAGGGCGGCGAACTGGTGGTTCCGCGTGAGAAGCTGCATGGCCAGCCCGCCGGGCGGCGCGTGGCAGAACGGCGTTGGTCGGGCGATGGCTGGCTCTTGATGCGTCAGGGTGGCAACGATCACGCTCTGGCCGGGGGCAGCGCGCCTTATGGGCCGACCTATGGCGCGAACCAGATCGGCGCAGTGCTGCGCTATCGTCTGATCCCCGGTGAGGCGCATAAGCTGACCGCCTATACGCGTGCCTATGGCGCATTGAACGGCACGGGCGAGCGCGAGGTGGCCGCAGGCCTGTCGCTGCGCCCCGTTCCGGCTGTGCCGGTGATCGCCATGGCCGAAATTCGCGCCAGCCAGTTTCAGTCGGGCCAGACCCATGCCCGCCCGGCGGTCAGTCTGGTCACCGAAATTCCGCCGGTGCCGCTGGGTCGCCGGATCGAGGCGGAAACCTATGTGCAGGCCGGTTATGTCGGTGGGGCGGCGTCCACCCCCTTCATCGACGGCCAGATCCGGGTGGAGCAGGTGGTCTCGCATGGGAGTGGGGCGGAACTGCGCATGGGGCTTGGCGCGTGGGGCGGCGCTCAGCAGGGGGCGAACCGGCTGGATGTCGGCCCTACGCTGCGCCTCGGGATGCGGCAGGGGCAGGTGGGCGCGCGGATCGCCATCGACTATCGGTTGCGGGTGCGGGGCAATGCCATGCCCACCTCGGGCCCGGCGCTCACGCTGTCCGCAGGTTTTTGACGCGGGAAAGGCGGGATGAGCCGGGCGGGGCTTTCCCGCGCGGCATTCAGGCGCTAGCGTGGGGACGCTATGGATGTCTATCTTCCCATTGCCAATCTGTCGGTCAACGGCCTGATTATCATCGGGCTTGGGCTGCTCACGGGCATGTTGTCGGGCATCTTCGGCGTGGGCGGGGGGTTTCTGACCACGCCGCTGTTGATCTTCTACGGCATTCCCCCAACGGTTGCGGCGGCTTCGGCTGCCAGCCAGGTGACTGGGGCCAGCGTGTCGGGCATGTTGGCGCATCACCAGCGCGGCGGGGTGGATTACCGCATGGGGCTGGTGCTGGTGGCGGGCGGCGTGTTGGGCACGGGGCTGGGGGCGTTGCTCTTTAGCCTGCTGCAGGCGCTGGGGCAGATCGATACGGTCATCAACCTGCTTTATGTGTCGATGCTGGGCGGCATTGGCGCGATGATGGCGCGCGAGAGCATTCAGACCCTGCGGGCGGGCGGCACGGGCGCGCGCCCGGTGCGCAAGCGTCGGCATCATCCGCTGGTGACGCGTTTGCCGGGGCGGTGGCGGTTCTATCGCTCGGGCCTGTATATTTCGCCGCTGGCGCCTTTGCTGCTGGGCATGTTCACCGGCATTCTGACCATGCTGATGGGGATCGGCGGCGGTTTCGTGCTGGTTCCGGCCATGCTCTACATTCTGGGTATGAGCGCACAGGTGGTGGTGGGAACCAGCCTGTTTCAGATCCTGTTCGTGACCATGGCCACCACGATGATGCATGCGCTGACCACGCGGGCGGTGGATATTGTGCTGGCCGGACTGTTGCTGATCGGGTCGGTGTCGGGCGCGCAATTGGGCGCGCGTTTTGCCACTACGGCAAGCCCCGTCAAGCTGCGCCTTGCGCTGGCGGCCATCGTGCTGGCGGTCGCGGCGCGTATGGCGCTGGGGCTGACATGGCGGCCGGATGAAATCTTTACGGTGAGCCTGCTGTGAGGCGGCTGCTCGCCCTGCTTGCGCTTTATCTGCTGGCCGGGGCTCCTTGGGCTGCTGCGGCCGAGCCAGTGCTGGTCACCGATATTTCCCAGCATCGCATCGAATTGCGGCAGGGCTTTACTGGGGCGCAATTGCTGCTGTTTGGCGCGATCATGTCGCCCGATGGCGGCGGCCCGGTTGCGGGGGCAGCGCGCGATTATGATGTGGTGGTGGTGCTCGAAGGGCCCGCGCATCAGATGGTCCTGCGCGAAAAGCGCAAGGTGGCGGGCATGTGGGTCAATGCCGAATATACCACGCTGCGCTCGGTGCCCAGTTTCTATGCCGTGGTGGCCAATCGCCCGATCCGCCAGATTACCGATCCGCGCACAGCGGCGATTTACCAGCTCGGTCTCGATTCGCTGCAACTTTCGCCCAGCGACAGCATCGACCCCGCGCGCGAAACCCATTTCGCCAAGGGCCTTGTCGATCTGATGCAGCGGCAGGGCCTGTTTCATCAGGACGATTCGGGCGTCACCATCAATGGCGGCGTGCTTTACTCCGCGCGCATTGATTTGCCCTCAAGTGTGCAACCGGGGGTTTATACCGCCGAAACCTTTGCCGTGCGCAAGGGCCGCGTAGTGGCATCGGCCACGGCGCGGGTTGAGGTGGGCAAGCAGGGTTTTGAAAAAGCCGTCGCCGATTTTTCGCAAAAGGAAGCGTTGGCCTATGGGCTGATGGCCGTGGCGGTGTCGGTGGTGATGGGCTGGGTGGCGGGGCGGTTGTTCGCGCTGTTCTGAGCGGGTGATAATTAAGCCTAATATTAACCTTTTCTGCCCTATTCCCTGATGCAATGATAGGGGTTCGCATCTCGGTAAAGGCCCGATTGGCATGAATGACATGGCCAATTCTGGCTTTGGTGGCGCCTATGGCGCGCAGGGCACAGACCGGGCAGGACTGGGCGATCATGACGATCGCTTGCCCAATTCGGCCCAGCCGATGGGCGTGGTTCTGGAAATTTCGGGGGCGGGCGGGCTCATCGCGCTCGATCTGGAGCGTCTGGCTGAATGCGGCGCGGATGCGGACCCTTCGATTGCGCAATCGGGGCTTGTGGGCAGCCAGATCCGCATCATGGCTGGCCAGACCTGCCTGCTGGCCAGCATTCGTGACCAAAAACAGGGGCGCAGGGCCGATGAAGGCATCATCGCCACCGTGGATTTTCTGGGCGAGGGGACGCTCGATCCGCAAAGCGGGGCGCTGACCGGTTTCCGGCGCGGGGTGACGCAATATCCACTGCCCGGCGCGATGGTCTATCCGGCCAGCACGCGCGACCTGCGCCATATTTATTCGGGCGACGGGCGCGCGGTGGTCACCATCGGCAAGGTTCACCCGACCACCACGATCCGCGCCAGCCTTTATATCGATTCGCTGCTGGGCAAGCATTTTGCGCTGCTCGGTTCGACCGGTACGGGCAAGTCGACCGCGCTGGCGCTGATCCTGCACCGGATCTGCGAACTGGCGCCTCAGGGCCATATCCTGATGATCGACCCGCATGGCGAATATGCCAGCGCCTTTCGGCAGACGGGGTTGATCCTTGACGTGTCGAACCTGCAATTGCCCTATTGGCTGATGAATTTCGAGGAGCATTGCGAGATCCTCCTTTCCAGCCAGGGAGAGAACCGGCAGGTCGATGCCGAGATCCTGGGCAAATGCCTGTTGGCCGCGCGGCAGAAGAACCGGCTGGCCGAAGCGCTGGGCGGGCGGATCACGGTGGATTCGCCGGTGCCCTATCTGATCAGCGATCTTCAGGCGGTCCTGCACAATGAAATGGGCAAGCTGGAAAAGGCGACGACCACCGCGCCCTATGTCCGGTTGAAAAGCCGCATCGACGAATTGCGGGGCGATCCGCGCTTCAACTTCCTGTTTTCCGGCATGCTGGTGGGCGATACGATGGTGGATGTGCTCTCGCGCATGTTCCGCCTGCCCTCGGCGGGGCAGCCGATTGCGATCATCGACGTGTCAGGCGTGCCCTCGGAAGTCACCTCCACAGTGGTGGCGCTGCTCTCGCGGCTGGTGTTCGATTTTTCGATCTGGGCGCGCGAGGAGGATACCCGCCCCATCCTGCTGGTGTGCGAGGAAGCGCATCGCTATGTCCCCAATGAGAAGAACGCAGATGGTTCCTCGGTCGGCCGCATCCTGTCGCGCATTGCCAAGGAAGGGCGCAAATACGGCGTCTCGCTGGGCCTTGTTACCCAGCGGCCCTCAGATCTCGCCGAAGGCGTGCTGAGCCAATGCGGCACGATCCTGTCGATGCGTCTGAACAACGAGCGCGATCAGGCCTTTGTGCGCGCGGCCATGCCCGAGGGCGCACGCGGCTTTCTCGATTCGATCCCCGCGCTGCGCAACCGTGAATGCATCATCTGCGGCGAGGGTGTGGGCATTCCAATGCGTGTTTCGTTCGACGATCTGGAGGAAGCCAAGCGGCCCGCCTCCTCCGATCCGTCTTTCAGCCAGCTTTGGCGCCAGAGCGGCGATGATCACCAGATGGTGATGCGCACCGTCCAACGCTGGCGCACCCAAGGGCGCTGATTGACTGGGCGTTAGGCGGGACGGCCACCCGGCTTGGGCGTCGCCTTGCGCCAGTTTCCGCGCAGATAGATCGCGCTGGTCATCGCCACGGCGATCACCGCGCTGAACGGATAGGCATACCAGAGCGCATTGGCCCCCAGATAGGGAAAGGCGACAAAGTAGAAGCCCACGCGCGCCGGATACATGGCCACAAACATGATGACGAGCGGAAGGATCACCGTGCCATAAGCCCGCATCGTGCCCGTCAGGATCATCATGATGCCAAACAGCACGAAGGACACGCTGACGATCGGCTGCATATGCTGGGCGATCGGGATCGACGGGCTGCCGGGCACAAGGAACATGCGCAAAAGCGGCGCATCGAAGATCACGATCAGCACGGCCAGCGTCACCGTCACGCTCTCGTTCACGATCAGCCCTCGCATCGTGATCTTGCTGACCCGCTTGTGCAGCCCCGCGCCGACATTCTGCGCCACCATGGCCGAAACCGCGCTGGCAATGGCAAAGGCGGGCATTTGCAGATAGTTCCACAATTGCATCGACGCGCCATAGGCCGCAGCGGTCGCCACGCCCTCGCGGTTGACCAGCCCGACCATCACCAAACCGGCCGAGGAGACCAGCAGCATTTGCGCGCCCATCGGCAGACCCTTGGCGATGATAAAGCGCAGCTCATCCCCGCGCGGGCGCAGATAGGCCCATTCCTCACCCCGCAGCCGCAAGGGCAGGTCGCGCGCATAGATCCAGCCCAGCATCAGCGCCGCCCCGGCGAAATTGGCCGCCGCCGTCGACCATGCCGAACCCGAAATCCCCATCGCCGGGATCGGGCCAAAGCCGCGGATCAGCAGCGGGTTCATCGTGATGTCGATCAGCACGGTCAGGATCATCGCGAAAAGCGGCACCTTGGCGTCGCCCACTCCGCGCATACCCATCGAGAGCATGATCGAAATCGACCCGAACGGCATGGTGATGAACACCACGCGCAGATAGTCTAGCGCCTCGATCCGGCTTGCCTCGGGCGTGGCCATCAGATGCAGCAGCTTGGGCGCCAGCACCGAGCCGATGATGCCGATCAGCACCGAGAGCGCCACGCAAAAGCCCATGCCCGAGCCGAAAGTTACCCGCGCACTGTCCATATCGCGCGCGCCGAAGGATTGCCCCACGCGCACGGTCGTGGCCATGCCAAAGCCGAACACCGTGGCCATCATCAGGAACATGATGATGTTGACATTGGCCGTGGCCGCCAGCGCGCTTTCCCCGATCAGCTTGCCCACCCAAATCGAGTTGACCGTGCCGTTGAGCGTTTGCAGCAGGTTGGAGAGCAGGGTGGGAATCGAAAACAGCAGCAGCGTTTTCAGGATTGGCCCCTGCGTCAGATCGCCCCGCATCGGGGTGGCGTGGCCATGGGGGCGCGCATCGGAAGGCGGCGCTTCTTCGGTGACAAATTCGCTCATGTGCCTCTGGTGTCGCCGGAAAGATGAATATGCAAGCGGTCTGTCATCGCATAGCCGCGCTGCAGACAAAGATCAGCAATCCATACCATCCGCGCGCGCAGCGTTTCCGGGTCGCGCCCCTCGGGCATCAGGAAGATGCGCTCGGCAGGCAGGCCATGCTCGGCCGCCAGCGCAGCGACTTCGTCGACATCATCCGGCGTGGCGACAACGAATTTGAAGAAAGCCTTGGGATATTGGGCAAAAAAACGCAAAGCCTCGGGCCGGATGGCCAGATCGCGCGGGTTGCCCGAATGGCCCAGCTTGGGGCTGACATTATATTGGCCCACCCGCGCGGCCAGCGCCTCGGACGGCACAACCGACCCATTGCTCTCAATCTCGACCTGATAATTGCCCAGCGTAAAAAGATGATCGAGCATCCGCACCAGGGCAGGGGCTTGAAGCAAAGGCTCACCCCCGGTGATGACGAGTCGGCTTTGGCCAAAGGCGTGGATGGCCTCGGCAACCGCCGCTTCTGCCCAGACCAGTTGATTGTCGGCCCGGTCAAAGGCGATCCCGTCCTTGTGGGGCCGGTTGTCGCCCTCGAACCGCCAGGTGTAGGCCGTATCACACCATGCACACGCCAGATTGCAGCGCGACAGGCGCAGGAAGACGCAGGGGCGCCCGATGGACGCCCCTTCGCCTTGCAAGGCAGCAAAGATTTCCGGTTTGCCCGGAGTGATCGTTGCGAGTGCCAGAGTCATCGGGCCAGCATCATCCCAAACGCGCCAAGGCGGCGGCAAGGCGCGTGGCCTCGCTCTCGTGATGGGCGTGGTCGGCACGGGCCTTGTCGATGGCCTCGGGCTTGGCCTTTTCAACAAAGGCCGGGTTCGACAGGCGCTTGGAGAGCGAATCGCGCTCCTTCTCGCTGGCGGCCAAGGCTTTGGCCAGACGCGCCTTTTCCGCCGCCACGTCGATCAGCCCTTCGAGCGGAACGATGATATTGGCGTCGCCCGCGCCCACCTGCATCGCCGCGCCCGCAGGGGCCGGGGCAAAGTGGATCGCATCCAGACGCGCCAAACGGTCAATCGCCACCGGATTGCGGGTGATGATGCCGCGCGTCGCCTCGCTGGGGTCGGGCAAATAGGCGGTGAGGCGCGATCCGGGCGCAAGGCCCAGTTCCACCTTGGCCCCGCGCAGATTGCCGATGAGCGCAATCAGCCATTCGACCTCACGCTTGGCCTCGGCGTCCACTTCGGCCTGAGGGGCGGGCCATGCCGCCACGATCAATTCGCCATCGCGCGCGCCCAGCTTGCTCCACAGCTCTTCGGTCACAAAGGGCATGAAGGGGTGGAGCATGACCAGAATCTGATCCAGCACCCAACCGGCCACCGCCTTGGTTTCCTCATCGAAGGAACCCTTGATCAGTTCGATGTACCAGTCGCAGAAAGCATTCCACACGAATTGATAGATCGCGCTGGCCGCCGCATCAAAGCGCAGTTCGGCCATCGCCTTGTCGAGCGCGGCAACGGTTTCGACCACCTCGCCGATGATCCACTTGTTGACTGCGCTGGTGGCCACCGGAGCGGCTACCGAAGTGGATGCCGTGATGCCGTTGGATTGACAGAAACGCGCGGCATTCCAGAGCTTGGTCGCAAAGTTGCGATAACCCTCGACGCGCTTTTCATCCATCTTCACATCGCGGCCCTGCGATTCCATCGCCGCCATGAAGAAGCGCAAGGCATCCGCGCCATACTGGTCGATCAGGCCCAGCGGATCGACCACATTGCCCTTCGACTTGGACATTTTCTGCCCATCGGCCGCGCGCACCAGACCGTGCAGATAGAGCCGCTTCCACGGCACTTCCTTCATGAAGTGCATGCCCTGCATCGCCATGCGCGCATCCCAGAAGAACAGGATGTCAAAGCCCGACACCAGCAGATCATTGGGATAGTGCTTCTTTAGCAGCGGCGCGTCCTCGTCCGGCCAGCCCAGCGTGGCAAAAGGCCAGAGCGCCGAGGAGAACCACGTGTCGAGCACGTCGGAATCGCGGGTCAGCGCCTTGTTGCCGGCCAGAGCCTGCGCCTCTTCCTCGGTCTCGGCCACAAAGACCTGACCATCCTCGGCATACCACGCCGGAATGCGATGCCCCCACCACAGTTGACGCGACACACACCACGGCTGGATATTTTCCATCCAGTTGAAGAAGGTCTTTTCCCAGCTCTTGGGCACGATCTCGATGGCGCCGCTGCGCACCGCCTCAATCGGCTTTTGCGCCAGCACGGCGGCATTCACATACCATTGATCGGTCAGCCAAGGCTCGATCACCACCCCGCCGCGGTCGCCATAGGGTGTCTGGATCACGCGAGGTTCGGCGTCATGCTCGACCTCTTCGCCTTCCTTGCTTTTGGTGACATGCGGCACCAGCAGGCCATCGGCCTTCAGCCGCGCCACAACCGCCTTGCGTGCATCAAAGCGCTCCATCCCCACGAACTCGTCCGGGATCAGCCCATCGGCCACCTGCACCACATTGGCATCGGCATCGAGCATGTTGAGCATCTGGTTCGCCGCAATCCCTGCGCGCTTGCCCACTTCAAAGTCATTGAAGTCGTGGCCCGGCGTGATCTTGACCGCGCCCGTGCCGAGCGCCGGATCGGCATGTTCATCGGCCACGATGGGGATTAGACGGCCGGTAATGGGCAGCTTTACGAACTTGCCCACCACGCTCTTGTAGCGCTCGTCATCGGGATGAACCGCCACCGCCATATCGGCCAGCATGGTCTCCGGCCGCGTGGTGGCCACGACGATATGATCGCGCCCATCGGCCAGAGTCACGCCGTCTGCCAGCGGATAGCGGAAGCGCCAGAAATTGCCCTGAACCTCGCGCGTTTCCACCTCAAGGTCGGAAATCGCGGTCTTCAGCTTGGGGTCCCAGTTGACCAGACGCTTGTCGCGATAGATCAGCCCCTGATTATAGAGGTCGACAAATACCTTCACCACCGCCTTGGTGAAATGCGGGTCCATCGTGAACTGCTCGCGGCTCCAGTCCATCGAACAGCCCAGACGGCGCAACTGGCCGGTGATGGTGCCGCCGCTCTCGGCCTTCCATTCCCAGACCTTGTCGATAAATTGTTCGCGCGTGTAATTGGTGCGCTTGTCCTGGCGCGCTTCCATCTGGCGCTCGACCACCATCTGGGTTGCGATGCCGGCATGGTCCGTACCCACCACCCAGAGCGCATCCTTGCCGCGCAGGCGCTCGTAACGGATCACGATGTCCTGAAGCGTATTGTCCAGCGCATGGCCGATATGCAGCGACCCCGTCACGTTGGGCGGCGGGTTGACGATGGTAAAGGGCGCCGCATCGGGGCGCTCGGGGCGGAACAGGTTGTTCGCCTCCCAATGGCCATACCACTTGGCTTCGATCCCGGCCGGATCAAAGGTCTTATCGAGCATCTGGGCGGTTTCTTCGGTCATGTCATTTCCAACTATTTGGCAGCGGCCTTTGCCAGCATGGCCCCCCTTTCGCAAGGGCGCACCGGGGCGGCATGTACTTAGAGGGCGAAACCGCCTCTTGCGAGGGACATGTTTTTCGCCCACAGTGTTGATTACATGGCACCCGATTGCGATTTCCTGTTGGCCACGGATGCCGATGGCACGTCCACGCTGACCCTGTCGGGCGTGCTGACGATTGCCGGCGTCGGCGCGCTCGATCATGCTATGCGCCGGGAAAAGCCGCAATTTACCAATCTCGACATTTCCGGGCTCGAAGAACTTGACACCGCCGGGGCATGGCTGGTGTGGCGTCTGGCGCGCGATGCCGGAGCGCAGGTTGTGGGCGCGGGCGAAAAGGCCGAGCGGCTGATGTCGGCGGTCAAATGTTGCAGCGGCGATGCGCCGATCGCCCCGCCGCGCGCGCCGCCCATGATCCGAATCGTGGAAACGGTCGGGCTGGTGATGATCGGCCTGTGGCAGGGTTCGGGCGCGATCCTGAGCTTCCTGGGCGCGCTGATTTGCGCGCTGGGCAATGTGATCCGCCATCCCTCGCGCATCCGCTGGACCGCGCTGGTGCGCCAGACCGAGCTGGTGGGCGTCGATGCGCTGGCGATTGTCGGGCTGATGAGCTTCCTCGTCGGCGTGGTGATCGCCCAGCAGGGCGCGGTCCAGCTCCAACAGTTCGGCGCCGAGATTTACACGGTCAATCTGACGGGTCGCATTTCCCTGCGCGAACTGGGCGTGCTGATGACCGCGATCATGGTGGCGGGCCGTTCCGGCAGTGCCTTTGCCGCGCAGATCGGCACGATGAAGCTGACCGAGGAAATCGACGCGATGCGCACCATCGGGGTCTCTCCGATGGAGGCGCTGGTGCTGCCGCGCGTGATGGCGGCGGTTTTCATGATGCCCTTGCTGGGGCTGTATTCGGCGTTGATCGCCATTGTCGGGGGCGCCACGATCAGCGCCTTCACGCTCGACATTCCTTTCTTCAACTTCCTTGCGCGGGTGCAGGAGGTCGTGCCGCTGATCGACCTGTGGGTGGGCCTGATCAAGGGGCCGGTGTTCGGCCTGATTGTGGCCATGACGGGCTGCTATCAGGGGATGCAGGTCAAGGGCAGCAGCGAGGAGGTGGGCCTGCGCACAACCCAGGCGGTGGTGCAGGCGATCTTTGCCGTGATCGTGATCGACGCTTTCTTCGCCGTGTTCTTTTCCGAGGTGGGCTGGATATGAACGATCTGGCGATCCGCATCGAGGATCTGGAAAACCGCTTTGGCGATCATGCCGTGCATGAAGGGCTGAGCCTTGACGTGCGCCGGGGCGAGATCATCGGCGTGGTGGGCGGATCGGGGACGGGCAAATCGGTCTTGATGCGCTCGGTCATCGGGCTTCAGACGCCCAGCCACGGGCGCATCGAAGTGCTGGGCCATGAGGTGGGCACGCCCCGCGCGCCCGGCGAGGCCGACATCCGCAGCCGCTGGGGCGTACTGTTTCAGGGAGGGGCGCTGTTTTCCACGCTGACCGTGGCGGAAAATGTCGAGGTGCCGCTGAAAGAATTCTATCCCGACATGGACCCCGAACTGCGCCACGAAATCGCGCGCTATAAGGTCAGCCTGACGGGATTGCCCGACAATGCGGCGGCGAAATACCCTTCCGAACTGTCGGGCGGCATGAAGAAGCGCGCAGGACTTGCGCGCGCGCTGGCGCTTGACCCGGAGCTGCTGTTTCTGGACGAGCCGACGGCGGGGCTCGATCCCATTGGTGCTGCGGCCTTTGACAGCCTGACGCGCGAATTGCACGAGACGCTGGGGCTGACGGTGTTCCTCATCACCCATGACCTCGACACGCTGCACGAGATTTGCGACCGCGTGGCGGTGCTGGCCGACAAGAAGGTGATCGCGGTGGGCACTATCCCCGAACTGATGGCCAGCGACCATCCGTGGATCCATGAATATTTCGGCGGGCCGCGCGGCCGCTCGGCGCTGATGGCGCGCGGCGGCGAGGCTCAAGATCTTGGGGCCAAAACCCACGGGCTGGACAGCCCCAATCCGGCAAAGGCATAGTAGAGCGATGGAAACACGCGCCAATCATATCTGGGTAGGGGCGGTAACGCTGATCTTGCTGGGGATGGCGGCGGGCTTTGCGCTCTGGCTGGCGCATCTTTCGCGCCATGAACGCAAACCCTATGACATCTATTTCCGCCAGTCTGTCGACGGCTTGGCCAAGGGAACACAGGTCAATTACAAAGGCGTTCCGGCCGGACAGATCACCGAGATCGAGCTGTCGCCCGATGATCCCAGCGTGGTACGTGTGCGCATCGCCCTCAACCGCGACATCCCGGTCCTGCAAGGCACCACGGCCACCATTCAGGGCAGCTTTACCGGCGTTTCCAATGTTCAATTGGCCGGCGGCAAGCCAGGGCAACCGCCGATCACGGCCATCGGCCCCGATGGCGCGCCGGTGATCCCCACCAAATTGTCGGGCCTTGGCGATCTGCTCTCCAGTGCGCCGCAATTGCTCGAACGGATCGGCGCGCTGACCGACAAGGTGTCCAACCTTCTGTCGGACAAGAACCAGAAGAATATCGAGGGCATTCTGGCCAATACCAACCGGATGACGGCCAATCTGGCCGATGCCTCGCCCCAGATGAAGCAGGTGGTGAGTGATCTGGATTCCGCGCTGGTGCAGGCCAAGGACTCGATGGCCGAGTTTCAGAAGCTGACCGCCAATTTCAACAGCCAGCTCGACGGCAATGGCAATACGGTGGTGGCCCAGTTGAACCAGACTCTGCGTTCCGCGCAAGCGGCGGCTGATGCGCTCAAATCCACGCTCGGCCAGACCGATCCGGCGATCCGCCGCGTGCGCGAAGAAACCTTGCCGCAGGCCGAAGGCGCGGTGCGCGAATTGCGCGCGGCAAGCCGGGCGCTGCGTGAACTGACCGAAAAGATCGACAATCAGGGCGCCGCCGCCGCCCTCTCGCCACCCAAGCTGCCGGAGTATCATCCATGAAGAAGCGCGCTGTTTTGGTCGCGGTGTTGCTGCTGGGCGGCTGCGTCAAGGTGGGCGAGGGGGGCAAGCCGCCGCGCCAGCTCTTTACCCTGCCGCCGGTATCGGCGCCTGCCGGGGCGTTGGTCACAGCCACGCCGATCACCACGCTGGCCGTGTCCGAGCCGGATACCGAGCGCGCGCTTGGGCTGACCCGGATTGCGGTGCGGGTGAATGACAGTTCGATCGCCTATATGAAGGAAGGCCTGTGGAGCGAGCGCCCGGCACGCCTGCTGCGTAATCATATTGCGGAGGTGATCCGTGCACGCGGCATTCGCCTTGTCCTGATCGATGGCGAGGATGGCGCGCAGGCCGGGCAGCACCTTGGCGGGCGTCTGATCTTCATGGGCTATGACGACCGCACCCGTTCGGCGGTGATCCGCTATGACGCGCTGTTGACCAAGCTGGATGGCACGCTGGCCCAACGCCGGTTCGAGGCGGTGGAAAAGGGCGTCGCGCCCAAGCCGGAAGCTGTGGCCGAGGCGCTGGGGCGGATGTCGGACAAGCTGGCGGCCGAGGTTGCCGATTGGGTTGGGTGAGGGGGCGTTAAAATGCCTCCGGCGGGCAAAGGGCGGGGGCCCTTTGCAATCCCGTTATGGGGTTGCGTTTATTTCCCCAAGGCGCGTCGCGCGCCATGTTTGTAAAGTCTGCGGCGTGGCGAAGTAGCGCTGAATAGCGCCGCAGGCTTTAAATATTGGCGTCCTCTTCGCGTGAGGGTGCCCCCATCCTGCAGTTTAGACAGTATCTGGATTGCAAAGGGACAAGTCCCTTTGCCCGCCGGAGGCAAAATTTACCCCCTTACCATCCCAACAAATTCCGCCGATAAAGCAAACGCCTGCGTCCGCTTCTCACGGCGCTCTTCGGCCTCCCAGTCGCGGCCCCAGAGGTCGGCCTGCCACTCTTCTTCAAGGCTGGCGGCGGCCCAGAGCTCGGCCACATCCGCCCCCGGTTCCGCAGCCTCCAGCGCGATCAGCAGCGATGCCGCCAGACTGGCCATGTTGCGCAGGGCTGCCAGCGTGAACGCATCGGCATCCTCCAGTCGCGCGCGCAAGGCGGCGAGGCTTTCGGCGGGCTGGGGCTTGTGCATGATCCCGCTGATACGCTGCATCCGGATGCCGTGGCGCGCTTCGATGGCGCACAGGATCGGCTCCCACACCTCGTTCTGACGTTCGAACAGCGCGTCCTCGGGATCGGCGCGATAGCACAGCGTATCTGTTTCGGCATAGGGCAGCAGCGAGGCGATGGCCTCGGCCCGGTCGCGCCCGACCACGTCCAGCGCATAATCGGCCATATCGCGCAGGACAAAACTGGTGGGGTCAATCTCCTCGCCCTGCGCCGCCCATTCGGCGGCCAGCGCTTCGGCCAGAGCCTTGGTTGGCACCTTTTGCGGCTGTCCGCCCACGGTGCGAATCGCGCGCCCGTCCAGCGTCACCTGCCAGGCGCCATCCTGTCCGGCGACTGCTACTTCCTTGTAAAACCGCTTCATTACGCCCCGTCTTGCTTCTTCCAGCGCTTGACCAACCGGCTGGGAAAAATCAGCGCGTAATAGATCCCGCCCAGCAGCACCAGCAGGCCGACCAGACGCGGCAGGTCGACCTTGCCCGCCATGATCGCCGCGCCCACCATCGCCACCAGCACGCCGACAAAGCGCACGACGGTCAGCCGCTTGAACCGCGCCTTGGCCAGCGCTTCTGCGTCGATGCTCATCCCAGTAACTCCCGCAAGTGTTCAGGATCGCGCGCGACCGCATCCGCGCCCGCGGCCATCAATTGCGCCACGCTGTGATAGCCCCATGCCACCCCCAATGCCCGCACGCCCGCGCTGCGCGCCATGGCCATGTCAAAGCTGGTGTCGCCGATCATCACGCTGTCCTGCGGCATGGCGGCGGCCTCGAACAGGGCGGCCTCCAGCATGGCGGGATGAGGCTTGGACGGATGGCGGTCGGCGGTCTGCAGCGAGACGAAATGGTCGGACAGCCCGTGCATCGCCAGACAATGGGTCAGCCCGCGATCGCTCTTGCCCGTGGCGACCGCCATCGCCCAGCCATCGCTGCGCAGCCCGTCGAGCAGCCCCCGGATGCCGTCGTACAAAGGCTCACCGATCCGCCCGGAATCGCGCGCGCTGCGATAGGCGTATTTATATTCCTCGACCAGCGCGGCCTGCTGCTCCGTTTCAAGATCGGGGCGCAGGCGGCGCATGGCAACCGGCAGGCTGAGTCCGACGATCTGGCGCACCGCCTCGCGCGAGGGGGGCGTCAGACTCTGCGCGCGAAAGGCATCAACCATCGCGGCCTGAATGTCATGCTGACCATCGACCAGAGTGCCATCGCAATCAAACACGGCCAGTCTGGTCATACCAGCCCCCGCATCATCGCGGCCATCGCATGGCTCCCGGTCTCTTCCAGCCCTGCGGCGACCTGTTCGCGCAGGTCCGCGCTCTTGTTCTGCGAGAGCTTGAAGGTCGGGCGCCACGCCTGCACCTCCATCTCAAAGCCGACAATCGCGCCCATCAACTTGTCGATATAGGCCGGGTCGGATTTCTCCATCGTCCATGCGGGCGGGGGCAACTTGGCCTCCTCCTGCGCCGAAAGCGCCTCCAGCAGGCCAAATAGCCCGTCGCGGTCCATCCTGCGCACCGGCCCTTCCATTTCCAGCGCGACATAGTTCCATGTCGGCACCTGATTGGGATCCTCGCCGTACCAGCGCGGCGAGACATAGGCGTCCGGCCCGTTGACCACCGCCAGCGCCACCATCCCGTCAATATGGCGCGCCAAGGCATTGCCGCGCGCCAGATGGAATTGCACCGCCCCATCGCCGGTCGAAGCCAGCGGCACATGCGCCACGCGCGGCCCGTCCGGCGTGGTGGCGAACACCATGCCAAAGCCGATCTCGCGGATCAGACGTTCAAACAGCGCGCGATCATCATGACGAAAGGCCGGATTGGGGTGCATTAACGCTGGCCCCAGGGGGCGGGCGGCCTACCGGAGGGCTTGCCGGCGGGCCGACCTGCAGGCTTCCCCGCAGGTTTTGCCGCTTGGCGGGGACCGGTCGGTTTCGCGCTGGGCTTGCTGCCCAGGCCCTTTTTCGGGCCGGATTTGCGCGGGGATTCGGGTCGTGCGCCGGGGCTTTTTCGCGAATCGCTCTTGCGCGAATCGTTGCGCGTGCGGCCCGTTTCGGCCCGGCCGCGGCGTTCGCCCTTGCGCTCCTTGCGGTAATCCTTGGCATGGGCCTTGGCGGCTGCCTTCTTTTCCTCGCGTCCCCATTCGCCGGTGGGATCGGGGATATATTCGCCTTCGGATTCCTCAAAACCCAATTGCGCAAGGCTGGCGGCCATATGGTCGGGCAGGGGCGCCTCGACATCGAGCGGCGTGCCATCGGGATGCTCGATGATCAGGCGGCGCGCATGGAGATGCAGCTTGCGGCTGATGCTGCCCGAGAGGAAAGCATCGGGGCCGCCATATTTGCCATCGCCCACAATCGGATGGCCGATGGCGGCCATATGCACGCGCAACTGATGGGTGCGCCCCGTCAGCGGTTGCAGCTCGACCCAGCAGCAGCGGTTGCCAGCGCGGTCGATCACACGATAGCGGCTTTTCGAAGGCTGGCCGTGTTCGGATTGGTCGACCATCATCTTTTCGCCGCCCGATCCGGGCTGCTTGGCCAGCGGCAGGTCGATCAGCCCTTCGTCGATCGACGGCACGCCCACCACCAGCGCCCAATAAACCTTTTTGGCCGTGCGCCCGGAAAAGCGCTTGGAAAAGAAGGCCGCGCTGCCCGGCGTGGCCGCGACCAGCAGAACGCCCGAGGTGTCCTTATCCAGACGGTGGACAAGGCGCGGGCGCGGGCCGCCATTGGCATAGGCGTCGAGCAGGCCGTCGACATGCTCGAACGTGCCGCTGCCGCCCTGCGTGGCCAGGCCGGGGGGCTTGTTGATGACGATGGCGCTGGGGTCGCGGTGCAGCACGATGGAATCGGCCAGTTCGAGCTGCGCTTCGGTCAGCGGTTTGCGGGCGCGCACGCCCTTGCCGCCGCCGATGCCGACAATGCTGTCGCCGGGTGGCACGCGCAGGGTCTGGCCCTTGGCCACGCGGTCTTCGGGGGCGGCGCGCTTGCCGTCGATGCGGATCTGGCCGGTGCGCGCCCAGCGGCTGATCGTGGCAAAGCCGATCTGGGGCAGGTGGCGCTTGAACCAGCGGTCCAGACGAATGCCGTCATCATCGCGGCCGACGACAAATTGGCGCACCTGATTGGAAGAAGTTTCATGATTCATAGGCCGCCCCTAGCTTATGGCGGGCCTTGCGTATAGTCCGGGGCACCTGCCCGGGCCGGGCGCGGGGCATAAAATGCGGGTGGGGTGTTGTCATCGCGCTGTTTTTGGGCTTTAGAGCCGCTCCGCGCCGTGGTTGGCGAGTCACGTTTTGGTTGATCGCAGCTTGCCTTTGACCTGCGACTCTGCTAGCGGGCCGCAAATCCAGCCGACCCCACAGGGATTCGGCGCAAGTTTCGTTGCAATCCCTTGGGTGAACCCCCGCTCGATCGAGATGGGTGGGGCTCTGGCCGACAGATATTTGAGGTGGTTCTTTTTATGCAGATTCTCGTCCGCGAAAACAATGTCGATCAGGCCCTGCGCGCTCTCAAGAAGAAGTTGCAGCGCGAGGGGGTGTACCGCGAGATGAAGCTGCGTCGCCACTATGAAAAGCCCTCGGAAAAGCGTGCTCGCGAAAAGGCCGCCGCTGTGCGCCGCGCCCGCAAGCTGGAGCGTAAGCGCGCCGAGCGTGACGGCGCCAAGTAAGCGCCTTTCGGTCTGATATTCAGGCCGAATCAAAAGCCCGCTGACCCGGCTGTCTGAAAAGGCGGCCATGGTCAGCGGGCTTTTTGCTGCGTGGCGTTTAGGCATCCCCGGGCAAATTCATGGTCTTTAAGACCTGTGTTGCGCTTGCACAGACCATGGCGCGCCTGTAGGGAGGCGGCCAAGAGTTGGGCCGTATCCGGCCATTGATCGCATAGGACAGGATTGCACCATGACCGAGATCACCCGCGTTCCCCTTCAGCCGCTGAGCAAGGGTTCGGTTTCGAAAATCTGGCTTGGCACGCTGGTGGCCGTGCTGGTGGGCGGGACCGTGGCGGTGGCCGCGCGGCCGCCGCTGGTGGGCGTCAAGACGCTGAAGGCAGGCGAAGGCCCGAACCCCACCGTGGCCGATCTGGTGATGGTCAATTATGTCGGCAAGCTGGATAACGGCACCGTGTTCGACCAGAACAAGAATGTCGTGATGCAGATGCAGGGCACGATCCCCGGTTTCGCCAAGGCGCTCGCCCAGACGCAGCGCGGCGGCAAGTATCTGGTCAAGATCCCCGCCAAGCTGGCCTATGGCGACCATGCCGCTGGCGCGATCCCGGCCAATTCTAACCTGACCTTCGAGCTGGAAGTGATCGATTTCCGCAATCAGGCCGAGGTGGAAATGCAGCGCCGGATGATGGAGCGCATGATGCGCGCGCAGGGCGCCGCCGGTGCGGCTCCGGGCGGCGAAGCACCTGCGGCTCCGGGCGCGGAATAATCCCGCTTGCTTGAAGCGCCGTCTTTGCGGTGCTAGCGAATACACGGCGCGAGGGGCGACTATGCCCCTCGCTTTGTTTATGGGCCGGGATTTCCGGCTTGGTTTTAATGGCAAAGGTTGTTGCATGTCGGTCGATACCGCCACAGTGGCCCGGATCGCCAGTCTTGCCCGCATCAAGGTAAGCGAAGGCGAGTTGGAAGCGATGGTTCCTGAACTCAATGGCATCCTCAATTGGGTGGAGCAATTGGGCGAGGTGAATGTCGAAGGGGTTGAGCCGATGACGGCCGTGATCCCCAATACGCTGCGCCTGCGCGCGGATGTGGTGAATGCCGATCCGCTGACGGGCGGCGGGATTCGCGATGCGGTGCTGGCCAATGCGCCGGCGGCCGAGCATGGATTTTTCGGTGTGCCCAAGGTGATTGAATAATGACTGGTTTGACCGATCTGGGCCTGATCGCGATCCGCGATGGCGTGGCCAAGGGCGAATTTACCGCTGTGGAAGTGGCGCAGGCATTCAATGCCGCTGTGGCCGAGGCGCAGGAAGCGCTGAATGCCTTTATCGTGACCACGCCTGAAGCGGCGCTGGCGGCGGCCGAAAAGGTCGATGCGACCCGCGCGGCGGGCAAGGAACTGGGCAAGCTGGCGGGCGTGCCCATCGGCATGAAGGACCTGTTCGCCACCAAGGGCGTGCAGACCTCGGCCGCATCGAAGATTCTGGAAGGCTTTACGCCGCAGTACGAATCGACCGTTTCGCAAAAGCTGTGGGACGCGGGCGCGGGCATGTTGGGCAAGCTCAACCTTGACCAGTTCGCCATGGGTTCATCCAACGAGAGCAGCGCCTTTGGCCCCGCGATCAGCCCCTGGCGCCGCAAGGGCGACACGGCGGCGCTGACCGCGGGTGGTTCTTCGGGCGGTTCTTCGGCGGCGGTGGCGGCCCGACTTTGTCCGGCGGCGACCGGCACCGACACCGGCGGCTCGATTCGCCAGCCTGCGGCCTTCACCGGCATTTCGGGCATCAAGCCGACCTATGGCCGCTGCTCGCGCTGGGGCATCGTGGCTTTTGCGTCCTCGCTGGATCAGGCCGGGCCGATGGCGCATGACGTGGCCGATTGCGCGCTTATGCTCGAAGCCATGGCCGGGTTCGATCCCAAGGATGCGACCTCGCTGGACATGCCGGTGCCCGATTGGTCGGCGTTGCTGAACGCGGATCTGAAGGGCAAGAAGGTCGGTATTCCGCGCGAATATCGCATCGAAGGCCTGAACGCGGATGTGGCGAAGGCGTGGGACGATGGCATTGCTTGGCTGAAGGATGCCGGGGCCGAGGTGCTCGACATCTCGTTGCCGCATTCCAAATATGCGCTGGCGACCTATTACATCATCGCCCCTGCCGAGGCTTCTTCGAACCTCGCGCGTTATGATGGTGTGCGTTACGGTCTGCGCGATTTGCCCGATGGCGCCAACCTGCAAGAGATGTATGCCGCCACCCGCGCCGCCGGTTTCGGGGCAGAGGTCAAGCGCCGCATCCTGATCGGCACCTATGTGCTCTCGGCCGGTTTCTATGACGCCTATTACACGCAGGCGCAGAAGGTCCGCACGCTGATCTCGCGCGATTTTGAAGAAGCTTTCAAGCAGTGCGACGTGATCCTTGCACCGACCGCGCCGACGCCTGCCTTTGCGCTGGGCGAAAAGAGCAATCCGCTTGATCTCTATCTGGGCGATGTGTTCTCGGTGCCGGCTTCGCTGGCGGGCCTGCCCGCGATGAGCGTGCCTGCGGGGCTGTCCTCGGACGGTCTGCCGCTGGGGCTTCAGATCATTGGGCGGCCTTTCGATGAGCAGGGCGTGCTGAACGCGGGCCTTGCGATCGAGCAGCGGGCGCAGTTCTCGGCCAAGCCGGAGAAGTGGTGGTAAGCCTGCTCGATCTGCTGGAACTGGCCGGGGATGTATTGGAATTCACTCCTCTGCGCCGGTTCCGGCGGAACGATGATGACGCCGCGCCGCGCCGGAAACGGACAGAGCGGTTAAAAGATGAAGGAGTGAAGGGGCGGCATCGGCTGTTCTCTCGCTCCAAGAGTGGACCGACAGACAATGGCTGAATCAACCTATCGTATTCAGGGCGCAACGGGCGAATGGGAGGTCGTGATCGGCCTTGAAGTCCATGCGCAGGTCACCAGCAACGCCAAGCTGTTTTCGGGCAGCGCCACGGCCTTTGGCGCCGAGCCGAACAGCCAGGTTTCGCTGGTCGATGCCGCGATGCCCGGCATGTTGCCCGTGCCGAACATGGAATGCATCCGTCAGGCGGTGCGCACCGGCATGGCGATTGAGGCGGCGATCAACAAGTGGTCGCGCTTTGACCGAAAGAACTACTTCTATGCCGACCTTCCGCAGGGCTATCAGATCAGCCAGCTCTATCACCCGCTGGTGGGCGAGGGATCGCTGACCATCGAGGCGGATGAGAAGGCGGGCATTCCCGAGCCCAAGGTCATCGGCATCGAGCGTATCCATGTCGAACAGGACGCAGGGAAACTGATGCACGATCAGCACCCGACTATGTCTTATGTCGACCTGAACCGTAGCGGCGTGGCGCTGATGGAAATCGTCAGCCGCCCCGATATGCGTTCGCCCGCAGAAGCAGGGGCTTACCTGTCAAAGCTGCGCCAGATTGTCCGCTATGTCGGTTCGTGCGACGGCAATATGGATCAGGGCTCGATGCGCGCGGACGTCAATGTCTCGGTGCGCCGTCCGGGCGATGAATTCGGCACGCGCACCGAAACGAAGAACGTCAATTCGGTGCGCTTCGTGATGGCCGTGGTGGAATCGGAAGCCAAGCGTCAGGTCGCGCTGATCGAGGACGGGGGCAAGGTGGTGCAGGAAACGCGCCTCTACGATCCGGACAAGAACGAGACGCGCTCGATGCGCTCGAAGGAAGATGCGCATGACTATCGCTACTTCCCCGATCCCGACCTGTTGCCGCTGGTGCTCGACGATGCCTTCCTTGAGGAATGCCGCGCATCGCTGCCCGAACTGCCTGATGCCAAGCGGGCGCGTTATGTCGATGGGCTGGGCCTGTCGGCCTATAATGCGGGCGTGCTGACCAATGACGTCGATACGGCGCGCTGGTTTGAAGCGCTGCTGGCGGCCACGGCTTCGGCGCAGAACAAGCCCGAGGCCGATGTGGCCAAGCAGGCCGCCAACTGGCTGCTGTCGGAATTCTTTGGCGCGCTGAACAAGTTGGGGAAGGATCTCTCGACCAGCCCGATCAGCCCTGAAGGCGCGGCCGAACTTCTCGCGCTGGTGGGCAATGGCACGATCTCCGGCTCCATCGCCAAGCAGGTGCTGGAAAAGATGCTGGAAACGGGCGACGCGGCAGGCGTGATCGTCGAGCGCGAAGGGTTGAAGCAGAACTCCGACACCGGCGCGATCGAGGCGGTGATTGCCGAAATCCTCACCAAGAACGCCGATAAGGTCGAGCAGTATCGCGGCGGCAAGGAGGCCCTCTTCGGCTTCTTCGTCGGCCAGACCATGAAGGCGATGCAGGGCAAGGCCAATCCGCAGATCATCAATGAACTGCTGAAGAAGGCTTTGGCTGGGTAAAGCAAGAGGGGTGCCTCCGGCGGGTTAAGGGCCTGGGCCCTTAACAATCCCCATACTGTATGCGTTGCGCCGTAAGTTCGACCGAGATTGAATGGTGTGGCGTTTGAATTGAAAAAGCCTGCGGCGCAGATTAGCTGGCGCCGCAGGCTTTCATTTTAATCGGCTTGCGGATCAGCGCCCCGGCCGAACCGAGGCGCTACCCCATAATGGGATTGCAAAGGGACTAAGTCCCTTTGCCCGCCGGAGGCAAACTCACTTTGCCCCCGACACCTCCACCGGCAATCCCACATCCTTCAACTGCGCTTCAACCTTGGCCTTGTCGCCCACGACCACGAAGGTCAGGCCATCGGGTTGCAGATATTCCGCCGCCTTGGCCTCCAGCGTCTTGGCATCGATGCTGCGATAGAGCGTGGGCAGCTTGCTGTAATAGTCATCCGGGCGGCCGAGGCGCTCATTGGCGGCAATCGCGCCCAGCACCTGTCCGTTGGTTTCAAACTTGTTGGGCAGGCCGCGGATATTGCCGTCGGTCACGCGCTGCAATTCCTCGGCGGTGACGGGTTTGGCGCCCGGAAACGCCTTCATGTCGGCAATCATCGCCTTGATGGAATCGCCGGTGCGGTCGGTCTGGACCGGGGCAAAGAGGATCATGCTGCGCGCGCCCAGAGGCTGGCGAACGGCGGTGGAGACGCCGTAGGACCATGCCTTTTCCTCGCGGATGTCGAGGTTGAGGCGCGAGAGGAAGCCGCCGCCCAGCACTTCATTGGCCAGATCGAGCGCTTCCTGTCCCGGCGCGCGCCCGTCGATGGGCAGGACCTTGCCCGCCACGATCATCGACTGGGGCGAACCGGGCCGGTCGATCAGCACGATGCGCGGGTGCGCCGGGGGCAGCGCGGCATTCAGCGCCTTGACCGGCTTGGCGGCGGCTGGCGCCTTCCACACGCCCAGCGCCGTCTCCAGCTTGGGCAGCAATTCCTCCATCGTGATATCGCCGACAACCGTCACGCGGGCTAGATCGGGCCGCAGCCACTGGTCATGCGCGGCGCGCAGATCCTGTGAGGTCAGGGCCTTCAAGGATGCCGCATTTCCCAGCCCGTCGGAGGCATGGCCATAGGGATGGTTCGGCCCGAACAGCAGCGGATTGATCGCGCGCAGCGCCACGCCGCGCGGATTGGCCATCGTCTGAGCCAGCGCGGCCAGGCGCTGATCCTTGACCCGCGCCACCTCGGCGGGGGCAAAGGCGGGATGCAGCAGCACGTCCGTCATCAACGAAAGCGAGGGCGCCAGATTGGCAGAAAGCGCCGAGAGCGTGATCGAACTCGTATCCAGACTGCTGCCCGTTTCAATACTCGCGCCCAGCCGCTCCTCTTCCTCCAGCACCTGCACCGCGCTGCGGGTGGTGCCGCCGGTGGCGTCCTTGACCGTGCCTTCCTTCAGCATCGAAAGCATCAGCCCCTGCGTGCCGGGCGTGTTGAGCGAGTCCGCCGCGATCCCCGCGTCAAAGCCGATGCTGACCAGCACCTTGGGCACCGCCGTGCGCCGCGCCAGCGTGACGGGCATCCCGTTGGACAGCGTCGCATGCTGAACCGAGGGGAAGGCCAGTTCGCCCACCGGGGCCACTTCGGGCACCTTGCGCGGGGGCGATTGCGGCACGGGCGGCACGGGGGCCTTGGCATCGGGCTTGGGCGCGGGGCGCGTGGCCTCATCGCCCCATCCGCCCAGCAATTCGCCCTTCTGCTTGCGTTCGCCCGGTGTCACGGCAATCGCCAGCACGGGCCGCTTCATCCAGCGCCCGGTCGCCGCCTTGATCTGGGCAGGCGTCAGCGCGGCCAGTTCGGCCAGATCCTTCTTATACTGCGCCGGATCGCCCGAATACATCAGCCCCTCGGCCAGCGTGGTGCCCTTGCCGCCAAAGCCGCCGACAACCTCCAAAGCGCCGATCTCCGCCGAGACCGAACGGGTGGCGGCCCGCTTGACCTCATCGGCATTCGGTCCGGTGGCCAGAAAGCGCGCGATTTCCGCATCCAGCGCCGCCTCGGCCTTGGCGCGCGGCACGCCCGGTTTCACATCCATCGAGATTTCGAGGAAGCTGACCTGTTCATGCGTCTCGAAATCGGCGCTGACCGAGACAGCTACCTGCTTGCCCCGGACCAGCGCATTGTCGAGCCGCGAGGAAGCAAGGCCGCCAAGCACGCTCATGCCCATATCCAGCGCGGCGGCATCCTTGTCATTCAGCCCCGGCCCGGACCAGATCCGCATGATCCGCGTGGTGGCCACCTTGTCCTGCATCTCGACCCGCTTGGGGGCCTTGAGCGTTACAGGGCCCGCCGCAACGGGTTTCACCGCCGGACCGGAAGGAATGTCGCCAAAGTATTTTTCCACCAGCGGCCGGGCGCTTGCCGCGTCAATATCGCCCGTCAGCACCAGCACCGCATTGTTGGGCGCATAGTGATCGGTGAACCAGTGGCGCACATCCGACAGGCTGGCCGCATCAAGGTCGGCCATCGAGCCGATGGTCTGGTGGCGATAGGGGTGGCCGATGGGGAACAGGCCGTCGGTTTCGGCATAGCGCAAGAGGCCATAGGGCTGGTTGTCGCCCTGCCGCTTTTCGTTCTGCACCACGCCGCGCTGCTTATCCAGCTTGTCCTGCGTCACCGCGCCCAGCAGGTGCCCCATGCGGTCACTTTCCAGAAACAGCGCCAGCGGCAGCGCGCCGGTCGGCACGGTTTCGACATAGTTGGTGCGGTCATACCATGTGCTGCCATTGGTGCTGGTCGATCCGGCGGCCTCGAGCGGCACGTCGAAATTGGCCACATTCTCGCTGCCGCCAAAGAACAGATGCTCGTAAAGATGGGCAAAACCGGTCTTGCCGCGCGGCTCATGCTTGGACCCGACACGGTAGTAAGTGGTCACGCCGATGATCGGCGCCTTGCGGTCGGTATGGACCAGAACCGTCAGCCCATTGGCCAGCTTGAAGCTCTCATAGGGAATATCGACCTTCTTCACCAGCTCGGCCAGCGGCGTGGCGGGCGGGGTCGATTGAGCGATGGCGGGCTGGGCGGAAAGGGTGAGGGCAAGTGCCAGCAGCGGCGCGGAAATCTGGTGTCGCATGGTGTTTCCCGTCAATGGATGCACCATGGGTAGTTTCATCCCCGGCCTGTCGCAAGGATGAACCGCGCGACAGGCCGGAGAGATCGATCAGAAGCCGTAGATCATCCCCGCGACCACCTGATGGCGATCAAAGCTGACGCCGGTCTTGGCGCCGTTGATGCTCAATTCGCCATAATTGGTATAACGATATTCAAGGCGCATACGCACCTTGTTGAGCATATATTCGGTGCCCACCCCGACGCGGATGCCGTCCATGGTCTGGCTGCCGTGATAGATATTGGCGCCGGTGGCATCGGCAACATCCAGCGTGCCCAGCGCATTGGAATAGCCCGCCTTGGCATAGGTCAGCAGATGCGGGGCGACCATATAGCCGAATTTGGCGCCGACAAAAATGTCGCGGCCCACGCCCACCTTGAGCGAGCCGATCCCGTTTGCCGATTCACGCAATGCCGCCGTGCTGCCCATCACTTCGACTTCAAAGCCAAGGCGGCTGCGCTCGCCCGTGCGCGTGTCAACGCCCACAACGCCGCCATAGGTCACGCCGCTGCGACCGATGGTCGTGGTTGAATCGCTGCCGATCACACTGTCATAGCCCACGACCGGGCCGGCATAGACCTCCATCTCGGGGTTTTGATAATCGATGCGCGGCGATGCGGCCATGGCGGGCGATGCGGCCAGAGCGGTCATGGCCACGGTTGCCGCCAGGACATGGCGGGCGGCAAAAAGACTGGTCATTCAGGAAATCTCCGAGGAGTTGAAACGGGACGAACCTGTCTTTTTTGGCTGGACTAGGGTTAATTACTGGTTCTCGTCTTTGATTTTATTTTACAATTTTTACCCCCATTCCTGTGCATGGCCCATGCTTGCCTGTTGGGAAATCTTGCCTATGCTGACATGCGTGTCAGTTTCCCATAAAGAGAGATGCATGCCTGCTCTTGCCAAGTTTTCCGCCTGCCTGATCCCCGCGCTGCTGTTGGTCAGCCCGGCCCATGCCATTGAATCGGTCGAGGCGACCGAGGCCATGTATGAAGAAGCGGGCGCGCCGCCCGCCGCCAAGCCTGCAGCCAAGGTTGAAGCTCCGACGCGCGCCGAAGCGGACATGCCGCTCGACCCACGCTTTTCGGCCGAGCGCATCCGGTCCGACATCGCCTTCTTTGCCGACGATCTGCTCGAAGGGCGCGATGTGGGCAGCCGGGGGCATGAGATCGCCGCACGCTATGTGGCGCAGCGTTTCGCCTCGCTGGGCCTGACGCCGATGGGCGACATCGGCCCGGACGGCAAGCGCGGCTGGCTGCAGCGCATCACCTTTCAAAAGACCTCCTATGCCGATGGCCCGGCCGGGATGGAGATCACCGGCCCCAAGGGCAAGACCACATTTGACCATGGCAAGCAGGTGATGATTTCGGCCAGCGCCAATGAGCCCAAGCTGGATATCAGCGCTCCGCTGGTGTTTGTCGGCTATGGTATCGACAATGACCTGATCGGTATCAATGATTACAATGGTTTGGATGTAAAGGGCAAGATCGTTGTCGTGCTGCGCGGCTATCCGGCGGGTATGGCCAGCGAGGAGGGCGCGCATCTCTCGGCTAACAAGGCGCAGATGGCGCAGGCGCATGGTGCGATCGGCGTGATCACCTTGAACACCAACGCATCGGCGCGGGTGCGGCCTTGGGAAAAGGCGCTGCAATATGCCTTCTATCCCAGCTATGCTTGGGTGGGCGAGGACGGCAAGGCGAATGAGGCCGCGCCGGGCATCCGTGTGGCCGGGGCGATCAGCGATGAGGCTGCCGCGGCATTCCTGGCGGGCGCGCCGCGCACGCTGGCGCAGATCCGCGCCGAGGCCGACAAGGTAGGCGGGCGGCCCAAGGGCTTTGCGCTCAAGACCAGCTTGCGCGCCTTTTCGACCAGCAAATCCGAGCGCGTGACCAGCCCGAACATCGTGGCCATGCTGCCGGGCGGCGATCTCAAGGACCAGACGGTCGTGCTCTCGGGCCATCTCGACCACCTTGGCGTGGCCGCGCCCAAGCCGGGCGATGCGCCGGGCAAGGACCGCATTTACAACGGCGCGATGGACAATGCGGCGGGCAGCGCGACAACGCTGGAGGTCGCCCGTGTGCTGTCCGAGGACAAGAAAGGCCCGCGCCGCTCGGTGGTCTTCCTGATTTCGACGGCGGAGGAAAAGGGCCTGCTGGGCGCCGATTATTACGCCAACCATCCCACCGTTCCGGCGGCCAGCATTGTCGGCAATGTCGATCTGGATATGCCGGTGCTGCTCTATCCCTTTACCGATGTGGTGGCCTATGGCGCGGATCATTCGACGTTGGGGCCGATTGTGGCGGCGGCGGTCAAGCCGATGCAGGTCAGCCT
Organism: Novosphingobium sp. SG707; assembly: GCF_012275515.1. Classification (GTDB taxonomy): domain Bacteria; phylum Pseudomonadota; class Alphaproteobacteria; order Sphingomonadales; family Sphingomonadaceae; genus Novosphingobium. Next base: position 162,115 of record NZ_JAAZQL010000004.1, on the reverse strand, counting down.
CTCGCCCGATCCGATTCCGGCCGAAACGATCTTTGTGCGTTCGGACCACTATCGCTTTGTGCGCAAGGGCGTGCCTGCGGTGTTCCTTGCCACGGGCTATGCCAATGGCGGGGCGGCGGCCAATGAGGCGTTTCTGGCCAAGACCTATCACCAGCCCAATGATGATATGAATCAGGCATGGGACTGGCGCGCGGGCGCCCGCTTTGCCGAGGCCAATTATCGCATCACCCGCGCCATGGCCGATGGTGACACGCTGCCGCAGTGGTTCAAGGGCGATTTCTTTGGCGATACTTATGCGGCAGGGGCGGTCAAGGCAGCGAAATAAACCGGATTGCTCCGCATCAAAGAACGGGGAAACATGGGGCGGTAAATTCTTGTTGCAAGGGCTTGTGTGGCGATTTTGTCACACTACCTTGTGAGGCAACGGAGGAACCGACCCCATGAACCTCGAAAAGTTTACTGACCGCGCCAAGGGTTTCCTGCAAGCCTCGCAGACTTTGGCGATCCGCCTGAACCACCAGCGCATCACGGCGGAACATATTTTGAAGGCCCTGCTGGAGGACAGCGAGGGCATGGCCAGCGGGCTGTTGCAGCGCGCGGGCGGTAATCCCGCCATCGCCAGCGCCGAGCTGGACAAGGCTCTCTCCAAGATCCCGGCGGTGTCGGGATCGGGCGCGCAGGCGCAACCGGGCCTCGATAATGATGCCGTGCGCGTGCTGGACAGTGCCGAGCAGATTGCCAACAAATCGGGCGACAGTTTCGTCACCGTAGAACGCATCCTTGTCGCGCTGGCTTTGGCCACGACGACGGCCGCCGGTCAGGCGCTGAAAGCCGCCAATGTCACGCCTCAGGCACTGGAGGCCGCGATCACGCAATTGCGTGGCGGGCGCACGGCCGACAGCGCTGGGGCCGAAAACGCCTATGACGCGATGAAGAAATATGCCCGCGACCTGACTCAGGCGGCCAAGGACGGCAAGCTCGACCCGGTCATCGGGCGCGACGAGGAAATCCGCCGCACGGTGCAGATCCTGGCCCGCCGGACCAAGAACAACCCCGCGCTGATCGGCGAACCGGGCGTGGGCAAGACCGCGATTGCCGAAGGTCTCGCGCTGCGCATTGCCAATGGCGATGTGCCCGACAGCCTCAAGCATCGCCGGTTGATGGCGCTCGACATGGGCAGCCTGATCGCGGGCGCCAAATATCGCGGTGAGTTCGAGGAGCGCCTGAAGGCGGTTCTGGACGAGGTGAAGGGCGCGGAAGGCGAGATCATCCTGTTCATCGACGAAATGCACACGCTGATCGGCGCGGGCAAAAGCGAAGGCGCGATGGATGCAGGAAATCTGCTCAAGCCCGCTCTGGCGCGCGGCGAATTGCACTGCATCGGCGCGACCACGCTGGATGAATACCAGAAGTATGTCGAGAAGGACCCTGCCTTGCAGCGCCGGTTCCAGCCCGTTTTCGTGGGCGAGCCGACGGTGGAGGACACGATCTCGATCCTGCGCGGGTTGAAGGAGAAATACGAGCTGCACCATGGCGTGCGGATCGCGGACAATGCGATTGTCGCAGCGGCCACCCTGTCGAACCGCTACATTGCCGACCGTTTCCTGCCCGACAAGGCGATCGACCTGATGGATGAGGCCGCAAGCCGCATCCGCATGGAGGTGGAGAGCAAGCCGGAAGAGATCGAAAACCTCGACCGGCGGATCATCCAGCTCAAGATCGAGGAAATGGCGCTGGCCAAGGAGAGCGATCAGGCGTCGAAGGACCGGCTGGCCGCGCTGCGCGAGGAACTCGCCAATGCCGAGCAGAAGTCGGCCGAGCTGACCACCCGTTGGCAGAACGAGCGCGACAAGATCGCCGCCGAGGGCAAGATCAAGGAGCAACTCGACGCCGCACGCATCGAGCTGGAACAGGCGCAGCGCAAGGGCGATCTGGCCCGCGCGGGCGAGCTGTCCTATGGCCGCATCCCCGATCTGGAACGTCAGCTTTCCGAGGCGCAGTCTCAGGCGCAAAACGCCATGCTGCGCGAGGAAGTGACCGCCGATGACATCGCGGGCGTGGTCAGCCGCTGGACCGGCGTGCCGGTGGATCGCATGCTGGAAGGCGAGCGGGAAAAGCTGCTGCGCATGGAAGAAGTGATCGGCCAGCGTGTGATCGGCCAGAAGGATGCGGTGGTGGCCGTTTCCAAGGCCGTCCGCCGCGCCCGCGCCGGTCTGCAGGACCCTAACCGCCCGCTGGGCAGCTTCCTCTTCCTGGGCCCGACGGGCGTGGGCAAGACCGAGCTGACCAAGGCGTTGGCGGGGTTCCTGTTCGACGATGACAGCGCGATGGTGCGCATCGACATGAGCGAGTTCATGGAGAAGCACGCCGTTTCGCGCCTGATTGGCGCTCCTCCGGGCTATGTCGGCTATGATGAAGGCGGCGTGTTGACCGAGGCGGTGCGGCGGCGGCCCTATCAGGTCGTGCTGTTCGACGAGGTGGAGAAGGCCCACAGCGATGTGTTCAACGTGCTGCTTCAGGTCCTCGACGATGGCCGGTTGACCGATGGGCAGGGGCGTGTGGTGGATTTCACCAACACGCTGATCATCCTGACGTCTAACTTGGGCAGCCAGTATCTGGCCAATCTGCCCGAGGGCGGCGATGTGGAAAGCGTCGAGCCGCAGGTGATGGAGGTGGTGCGCAGCCATTTCCGGCCTGAGTTCCTCAACCGTCTGGATGAGATCATCCTTTTCCACCGGCTGGGTCAGGAGCATATGGCGCCCATCGTCGATATTCAGGTCGCGCGGGTGCAAAAGCTGCTGAAGGATCGCAAGATCACGCTGGCCATGACCGATGCGGCCAAGCGCTGGCTGGGCCGGGTGGGCTATGATCCGGTCTATGGCGCGCGTCCGCTGAAACGCGCGGTGCAGCGCTACCTGCAGGACCCGCTGGCCGAAAAGCTGCTGGGAGGCGAGGTGCCCGATGGCAGCACGGTCAATATCGAGGAAGGCGACGGCGCGCTGAATATCAGCGTGGCGTGATGAAAGGGGCCGGGGGTAAAATCCCGGCCCCTTTTTGCATCAACTGGGCGGAATGAAGGCCTGCTGGATCGCCTGAAATTCCTCGCGGGCTTCGGCGCGAGCGCTGTGGGCGGCCAATGCGGGATAATCGCTGAGCGTTACCAGCCAGCCATAGGCTTCGGACACAAAGCGCGCGACCACGGCCACGGCGATGTCATCATGGCCCGGCGCATCGCCATGCCACCAATCGCCATCGCGGGCGGCGCATTGTGCGTTCAATGCGGCCATGCCATCGCGGATCTGGGCTTCGCTGCGCTGGGTGAAAAACGGATCGACCTCGCCGCCGAACCGGCGCGTGTAGAAATAGGCCACCGCCTTGTCGGCCACCGCCGTGGCTGTGGCGATGCGCTTTAACGCGGCGCGGCGGGCCGGGCCATGGGCGGCGATCAGGGCTTTATCGCGGCCATGGACCTCATCGAGATGGTCGAGGATCGCCCCGCTCTCGATCAGCACTTCACCATCGTCGAGCACTAAAGTCGGCACCCGCTTCAACGGGTTGAGGTGGGCGAATTTGTCGCCATCGCCCATCACCGAAAAGGGGCTGTGTTCGAAAGCCATGCCGTAAATCCTGAGCGCAATCCCGACGCGGCGGACAAAGGGGCTGTCAAACTGGCCAATCAAAAGCATAAGTTTTTCCTTTCAGTCACAGACTGCACGGGCGCGCAACTCTTGGCAAGAGAAGCGAAAAGCGGTTTCGGCGCCGCGTTCCATCGGCTAGGCAACCGGCAGGACACAGGAGTTTGATCGCATGAGCGCATGGCATATCGGGGTGATTGGCGGATCGGGTCTGGCCGAAGGGATCGGGCTTGAAGGCGCGCAGGAGATTGCCGTCGAAAGCTCCTTTGGCGCGCCCAGCGGCAGCGTCACCACCGGCACGCTGGACGGCGTGCGCTTCACCTTTTTGCCTCGCCACGGACCCGGCCATGCCATCCCGCCCGGCGAGATCAATTACCGCGCCAATATCGACGTGTTGAAGCGCTGCGGCGTGACGGATCTGGTCTCGCTCTCGGCGGTGGGGTCGCTGCGTGAGGAATATGCGCCGGGCCATTTCGTTTGCGTCGACCAAATGATCGACCGCACCGAAGGCCGCGCGCGCAGCTTTTTCGGCACAGGGATGGTGGCGCATCTGGCGCTGGCCGATCCGGTCTGTCCGCGCCTGTCGGAATTGCTGGCGCTTTCGGCGCATCATGCGGGCGGCACCGTGCATCCCAAGGGCACCTATATCGCCATTGAAGGCCCGCAATTTTCCACCCGCGCCGAAAGCCGGATGTATCGCGGATGGGGCGCGGATGTGATCGGCATGACGGGTTTCCCCGAAGTGCGTTTGGCGCGTGAGGCCGAGCTGCCCTATGCGATGCTGGCGATGGTCACTGATTATGACGCCTGGCGGGACGAGGAAGCGGGCGTCGAGGCCCATGAAGTCTTTGCTACGATGAAGGCCAATGCAGCGCTGGCCCGCGCGGCGGTGCGCGAATTGGCGCGCCTGTTGCCCCCGGTGCGTGAGGACAGCCCGATTGACCGGGCGCTGGACGGCGCCTTCGCCACCGCCCCGGCGCAGCGCGATCCGGCGCTGTTGGCGCGGCTGGATGCGGTTGCGGGTCGCGTTCTGCGGTAAACGGAAAACGCCCCCGCCGTCTCCGGCAGGGGCGTTTCCTGGCATCAGAACCGATCAGGCCTGACGGTTGCGCCAGCTGTCGGCATAGGCGTCACGCGCCACTTCCGAATAGGGCACCGAGGCGATCACGGCCTTGATCTCGGTCTGCACGTGGCGCTCGACGGTGGGCTTGCGCGTGCCGCCATCGGGTTCACCCCACAGCAGCGTAACCTGCGTGCCGGGTGTGGCGACGCTTTCGTCCACCATGGCCAGCGTCAGGAACTTGCCCTCATTGGCGGTATAGCCGATCCAGGTGGAAAGGCCGACCATCTTGCCGTCCAGCAGCACCTGATCAAACGGATGCATCGCATAGACGGCGCTGGGATATTCCATGAACTTGGCGCGCTCGCCCTTCGACAGGGCCGAGGACTGGACGCGCATCACGTCTTCATTGTCCAGCGCCAGCGTCACCTTGCGGCGGTGCGGGCCGGCGGCCTTGGCTTCCAGCGCCTCACGGCCGATGAAGTCATGGTCGAACTTCACAAACGGACCATAGCCCAGATCCCACGGGGTCAGGTAATAGCCCTCGATGCTGTCGGGGATGTAAGAACCGCCGATCGAGCACTTGGCTTCATAGGAATTGGCCGAGGCCCATGCGCGGAAACCCTTCGAACCTTCGCCGGTATAGGTGGCGGGCAGCGGCGAGGGGATCCAGCCCGATTCCAGCGTGTTCGACGAATAGGTACGGCCGCCGCACAGCGTCAGGCCATAATCCTTGCCCGCTTCGACCAGCGCGCCATGGACAGCGGCGTAATCTTCCCAGGGGCCGAAGAGTTCATAGCCCGGCTGGCCCGCCATGCCGTGACGCAGCGCGCGCACCTTGGCGCCGCCGAATTCCAGCGTGGTCATGTGGAAGAACTTGAGGTCGGGCGCGTCATAGCCCAGCGCCTTGGACAGCACGGCCATCGCATTGGGGCCCTGAAGCTGGAAGCGGTAGTTCTTGCGCTTGCCGTCGGTGCGCATGGCCCAGCGTTCGTCGCGCTCGACCTTGACGTCCCACTTGCCGGTGGCGGCATGATATTCGACCCATTCGATCGCGGGGGCGCGGCCCACCAGATTGAACAGGTTTTCGCCCAGATAGAACAGGATCACGTCACCGATCACATAGCCTTCGGCCGTGCAGGGCACGAACTGCTTGGCGCGGTCGGGCACAAAGCCCTTGAAGCTGTTGATGCCCAGATAGTTGAGCATGGCAAAGGCGTCGGGGCCCGACACTTCCAGATCGACCATGTGATACGACTGGTTGAACAGCACGGCGGTCTTGGCCCAGGCCTGCTGCTCGGTGCGCCAGTTCGAATATTCGGCCGGAACGCCGGGATAGACATTGGGGCCGACCTGCGCGTTGCGCAGCATTTCGACAATGTCGCCGCTGGCATCGAGGACATCTTGCAGGCTTTGGGTCATCTTACTCTCCTTATGTGGATCTTGGTGTTCAGGCGCGCTGGGTCAGCCAGCGGGCGATGATCTGGGTGAAGGCTTGCGGACGCTCGATGGGCAGGAAGTGGCCCGCATCGGGCACGATTTCCAGCGTCGCGCCGGGAATGGCTTCGGCAATGGCGCGGGCCTGCTCGGGCGGGCTCCACACATCCAGCGCCCCGGTGCAGGACAGCACCGGCATGGTCAGCGTGGGCAGCAAATCCTCCAGCGACGGGCGCGAGAGCAGGGCCTCGATCTGCGCCTCAAAGGCGGAGAGGCCCTGTTCAAGGCACATGGCGGTCAATGGACCCATCAACGCGGGGCGATTGTCAGGCGCGATCATCGGCGGCAGCCAGTCGGCCACCAGCGCCTCCATCCCATATTCGCGGCCCTTGTCGCGCAGGGCATAGCGCTTGTCCGCCTCGCCCGCGCCCACAGGATGCGTGCCGGTGGAAACCAGCGCGAGCCGCTCGACACGCTCGGGTGCACGACGCGCGACTTCCAAGGCCACGCGCGCACCCATCGAATGGCCCAGCAGGGCAAAGCGCTCGGGCGCCTGCGACAGCAGCCGCTCCGCCATCGCGCCCAGCGAATCCACCGTACCCCAACCGGGCAGGGCGGTGGCCTGCGGCAGGGCGGCGCACTGCGCGGCAAAGACCCGCGAATCACAGATCAGACCGGGAACCAGCAGCAATGGGAGGTTTTCAGGCATCGTTTCCCGCATTTTTCTCGTCCATGAAAAATTCATCTATACGAAATTATCGCCCTGCGCTAGAGGACACTTCAAGTCACACGCATTTCGTTTTAGTATGCGTCGCATACAAAATATCCGTCCCCGATGAGGCAGGCATCCAAGCCCCCATCGCCGGGCGCCAGAGAGAAAGGGCAGAGGACCATGGTGGCCATTTCACAGATCCACCCCAATTGGGAACGCGCGCCGGACGGGATTACCGACGGATTTTCCTTGGAAATTACGGCCAAGGATGTCGATTCGCTGCGCGCCGCCGCGCCCGCCATTCCGCCCGAAACGCCCATCGCCGTCACCTTCCTGCCAGGCGAGGAAGCGCCCGCGCGAATCGCCGCCGCCAAGGCCGTGCGCGCGCTGGGTTTTGAGCCGATGCCGCATTTTTCCGCCCGCCGGATCACCAGCGAGGCTGAATTCCAGGATTACCTCAACACCGTTGTGCAGGAAGCGGGCGTGCGCCGCTGTTTTGTCATTGCGGGCGATCCCGAGCATGCTGCGGGCCCCTATAATGATTCGAGCGAACTGATCGCCACCGGCCTGTTTGAAAAGGCCGGGATCAAGGCAATCGGCGTGGGCGGGCACCCGGAAGGGCACCCCAACATGAGCGAGGAGCAATGCTGGGAAGTGCTGGCCCGCAAATGCGTGGACATCGACGCGCGCGGCATGGCCCCGCTGGTGGTCACGCAATTCGGTTTTGACCCCGATGCGGCGCTCAATTGGCTGGTGGCCCTGCGCCAGCGCGGGATTGTTGCGCCCGTGCGCATCGGCGTGCCGGGGCCTGCGGGCATCAAGACCCTGATGCGCTTTGCCGCGCGCTGCGGCGTGGGCGCCTCGGCCAGCGTGCTGGCCAAATATGGCATTTCGATCACGCAATTGCTGGGCAGCGCCGGGCCGGACAAGCTGGTTGACGCGCTTGCCAAGGGCCTGAATGAAAGCCATGGACCGGTGCGGTTGCATTTCTATCCGTTTGGCGGACTGGAAAAAACCGTGGCGTGGATCAACTCGTATCGCAAATCGCGCGGCTGATCGGCTGCGAAAAGGAATAAGCGCCGGCGCGAAAAGGCGCCGTGCGGGAGAGAGAAAGGATCAATGCAAGTGACCACGTCTGACCACGACACTGTTTGTACGCTGAGCCTGTCCTGTGGGGACCAACCCGGCCTTGTGGCCAAGGTGGCGGGCTATCTGGCGGGGCGCGGCGGCAATATTCTCGATGCCCAGCAGTTCAACGACCGCCTGACCGACCGCTTCTTCATGCGCGTGATCTTTGCCTTGCCTCAGGGCGATACGGCGGAGGAATGGCGCGCCCATTTCGGCGATCTGGCCGCCGAACATGCGATGGACTGGCGCCTGCGCGTTCATGGCGAGCGGCAGAAGGTCGTGCTGATGGTCAGCAAATTCGACCACTGCCTCGGCGATCTGCTCTATCGCTGGCGCATTGGCGAGATCGACATGGATGTGGTGGCGATCATCTGCAACCATGACCGCAAGCATATAACCACCAGCCTGATCGGCGATCTGCCCTTCTATCATCTGCCGATTACCAAGGACACGAAGGCGCAACAGGAAGCGCAGATCAAGGCTATCGTGACCGAAACGGGGGCCGATCTGGTGGTGCTGGCGCGTTATATGCAGATCCTGAGCGACGATCTGGCGGGCTTCCTGTCGGGCCGCTGCATCAATATCCACCACTCGTTTCTGCCCGGCTTCAAGGGCGCCAAGCCCTATCATCAGGCCTATGAGCGCGGGGTCAAGATGATCGGTGCAACGGCGCACTACGTGACCGCCGACCTCGACGAAGGTCCGATCATCGCGCAGGACGTGGGCAGCATCAGCCACGCCCATGCGCCCGAGGACCTTGTACGCAAGGGTCGCGATATCGAACGCCGCGTGCTGGCCGAAGCGGTCAAGGCGCATCTCGAGGATCGCGTGTTCCTCAATGGCCACCGCACCGTGGTATTCCCGGGCTGATACAGGAGGCGGGGTGTATGGATAGTGTGATCTCTCTGCGCCCCGCGCCTGTTGCGGGCTATGAGGTGGCCGAAACGGTGGTGCGCCTGTCGGGTTTCGAGGTGATGGCGGCAGTCGGCGTCAATCATGGCGAAATCGGGCGGCGCCAACCGCTGGTCATCTTCGCCGAACTGGGCCTTGGTGTGGGCGCCATCGAGCGGCTGGAGCAAACCGTCGATTATCGCGACATCGGCGCGGCGGCCGAGTGTCTGGCGCGCACCCACATCGATCTGATCGAGAGCTTTGCCCGGCAATTGGGTGAGGCTTGTCTGGGGATGGGGTCGGTTTTGTGGGCGCGTGTGCGGATTGATAAGCCTGAGGCGGTTGATAATGGGATGGCCTCGGTGTCGGTGATGGTGCGGGCGGTTTAATCGCGGATTTTATGCCTCCGGCGGGTTAAGGGCGGGGGCCCTTAACAATCCCAATACTGTCTTTGTTGCGCCATGGGTTCGGCCTTGCGCAAGTTTGCCGCGTCGCAGGCTATAAAGCCGCTTTGCGGATTAGCGCATGTCGGCCATGTTGCGCGCACCCATTAACGGGATTGCAAAGGGACAAGTCCCTTTGCCCGCCGGGGCCAATCTTCCTCCTTCTACCGAGGATCAATCCGCAACCCCGCCGCCCTCCTGAACAACTCCAGCACCAGCGGATCGCTCTCCTCGGCCCGGATCGCGGCCTGAAACTCGATCCCGCGTTTTGGCCGGGGCCACACTTCCTGCAGTCGCCCGTCTGCGACCGCCTCGCGCGTCATGGTTTCGGGCAGCAGGGCCATGCCTTGCCCCGCCGCGATGATGTCGATCAGCATCCGGGCATTGTTACAGGTGCGGATCGCGGGCAGGGCATCGCCCGAGAGGGTTTCGAGCATGACCTGATGAAGCGGCGACTGGCGGGGCAGAGACCAGAGCGGGGGCGTCGCGCCCTCGCGCATAGCCGTCGCCGTGGTGGGTGAGGCCAGCCATTGCAGCGCCACCCCGCCGATCGAGGCGGTTTGCAGCCCCGGACTGGCCACCGGGCCGGCCAGAAACACCAGGTCGCTCGTTGCGCCCAGCAGATCCTGCAGCAATTGTGCGGTCAGGCTTATCGTGATGTCCAGCGTCACAGCGGGCATGTCATGCTCGATCTCGGCCACGAAACCCGGCAGGCAGGAGGCCGCCGCGATCTCGCCGGTGCCGATGCGCACGACGCCGCGCGCGCCCGCCAGATTGTCCGCCGCCAGCGTCCGTTCCAGCGCCGCCCAGAGCGGTTCGGTATCGCGCACCAATTGCCGCCCGCGCACCGTCAGCAGCATCCGCCGCCCCTCGCGCCGGAACAGGGGATAGCCGATCTGCGCCTCCAATTCGCGTACGCGGGCCGAGATGGTGGGCTGGGTGGTGTTCAGTCTCTCCGCCGCCGCTGCAAAGGTGCCGAGGCGCGCGATCCAGAGCAGGGTTTCAAGGTGATAGAGGGCGATGCGGTTCAATTTATGCCTCCGGCGGGTTAAGGGCGGGGGCCCTTAACAATCCCGATACTGGGGATGGAAATTGAAGTCACCCAACGCCGACCCCATGGCGCCACCCCATTAACGGGATTGCAAAGGGCCCCCGCCCTTAACCCGCCGGAGGCACCTTTCTCTGCACATTCCAATACATCACCACTACCTATCAATAACCCAAAAAAACTATCATTAGAACACATCATTTTCCTTCGATACAGTCACCCCTATATCAATCCCGAGAGAGAGGGAGCTGTATGGCGAGCAAGGTTTATCCCAGCGCAGAGGCTGCGCTGGAAGGGGTGTTGCGCGATGGTTTGCTGATTGCCAGCGGGGGCTTTGGCCTTTGCGGCATTCCGGAGCGTTTGCTGGATGCGATTCAGGCCAGCGGGGTCAAGGATCTGACCTTTGCCAGCAACAATGCGGGCATCGACAATGAGGGCATCGGCAAGTTGCTGCGCACGCGGCAGGTGAAGAAGATGATTTCGTCCTATGTGGGCGAAAACAAGGAGTTCGAGCGTCAGTATCTGGCGGGCGAGCTTGAAGTGGAATTTACGCCTCAGGGCACTTTGGCCGAGCGTCTGCGCGCGGGCGGGGCGGGCATTCCGGGCTTTTACACCAAGACGGGCGTTGGCACGCTGGTGGCCGAGGGCAAGGAAACCAAGATCTTTGACGGCCAGGAATATGTGCTGGAGCAGGGCATTTTCGCTGACCTCGCCATTGTGAAGGGCTGGAAGGCCGACACGACGGGCAATGTGATCTTCCGCAAGACGGCGCGCAATTTTAACGTGCCCGCCGCCACCGCCGGCAAGATCACCGTGGTCGAAGTTGAGGAGATCGTCGAGCCGGGGCAGCTTGATCCCGATGCGATCCATCTGCCTGGCGTCTATGTTCAGCGCATTGTGCTGGGCAGCTATGACAAGAAGATCGAATTCCGCACCACCCGTCCGAAGGAGGCCTGAGCAACATGGCTTGGAACCGCAATGAAATGGCCGCCCGCGCCGCGCGTGAGCTTCAGGACGGCTTTTATGTGAACCTTGGCATCGGCATCCCGACGCTGGTGGCCAATTACGTGCCCGAGGGGTTGACCGTGACGCTGCAGAGCGAAAACGGCATGCTGGGCATCGGCCCGTTCCCCTATGAGGGTGAGGAAGATGCCGACCTCATCAACGCGGGCAAGCAGACGATCAGCGAGCTGCCCCATTCGGCCTATTTCGACAGCGCGCAGAGCTTTGCCATGATCCGCGGCGGCCATATCGACCTGACCGTCCTTGGCGCGATGGAAGTGTCCGAGGGCGGCGACATTGCCAACTGGATGATCCCGGGCAAGATGATCAAGGGCATGGGCGGCGCGATGGATCTGGTCGCGGGCGTCAAGAAGATCATCGTGGTGATGGAGCATTGCGCCAAGGATGGCAGCCCCAAGTTCATCCCCGCCTGCACGCTGCCGCTGACGGGGCGCAATGTTGTGGACATGATCGTGACCGATCTGGCCGTCTTTGCCCGGCCCGATCACAACAGCCCGTTCAAGCTGGTCGAACTGGCCCCCGGCGTTACGGCCGAGGAAGTGCGCGAAAAGACCAGCGCGCATTACGTCGAATAAGACGCTTTCAAACGCCATAAAAAAAGGCCGGGATGGATCAACCGTCCCGGCCTTTTCTTTAATCTACTACCACCGCGCCGCCTTGCGGAGGAGCCGGTTTGCGCGTGCACCAGAGCAGCGCCAGCATGGCAATGCAGCCCATGCCCGCAAACCAGAAAATGTCGAGCGAGGAGAGCAGATAGGACTGGTTCACCATTTGCCCGGTCAGCGCGCCGGTGGCCTGTGTCTTGCTCATGCCAATGGTCTGGAGATGGTCCATCGCCTGAACATAGGCCGGATTGCCCGGATTGGCGGCCTCGGCCAGACGGCTCTGATGCAGCACTTCGCGCCGGTCCCAGAAGGTCGTGGTGATCGAGGCGGCAAAGGCGCCTCCGGTGATACGGGCAAAGTTTGAAATGCCCGTGGCCGAAGGGATGCGATGCGGCCCCAGCCGGTCAAACGACAGCGTGGTCATCGACATGAAGAACGTGCCCATCGCCGTGCCCTGAACGATCGAGGGCAGGACGAAATGCCAAAGGTCGGTATCGGGGGCAAAGCCGGTGCGCATCATATAGGACACCGCAAAGGCCAGCAGCGCATAGGTGGCGACATAACGCAGATCGAGCGTACCCGCCGCCCGTGCCACCAAAGGCGCCAGCAAAAAAGCCACCATGCCCGCAGGCGCCGACACCAGCCCCGCCCATGTCGCGGTATAGCCCTGTTGGGTCTGCAGCCAGAGCGGCATCAGCAGGTTGCTGGCAAAGAAGAAGCCATAGCCCAGACAGAAGCACAGCGTGCCGATGGCGAAATTGCGGCTCTTGAACAAGGTGAGGTCGACCGCCGGGTGCTCCTCGGTCAATTCCCAGATCAGCCAGGCAAAGAAGCCAAGGACCGCCACCACCGACAGCGCGCAGATGAAGGTGGAATTGAACCAGTCCTCATCCTTGCCAAGGTCGAGCACGACCTGAAGCGAGCCGACCCACAGGATCAACAGCGCCACCCCGCCCCAGTCGAAGGGCAGCTTGACCGGCGGCGTATTATAGGCCCGCATCCGCGCCATCAGCACACCCACGGTGATGAAACCCACCGGTACGTTGATAAGGAAGATCCAGCCCCAGTGATAATTGTCGGAAATATAACCGCCAAGGATCGGCCCCAGCACCGGCCCGACCAGCGCGGTCATCGACCAGATCGACAGGCCAACGGTGCGCTTTTCGGGCGGGAAAATTGCCAGCAGCAGCGCCTGGCTGCCCGGAATCATCGGACCCGAAACCGCGCCCTGCAACAGGCGGAACACGATCAGCGAAGGCAGCGACCAGGCAATCCCGCAAAGGAACGAGGCCAGCGTGAAGAGCGCCACCGAGGCGATGAACGTGTTCACCACGCCAAAGCGCCGCATCAGCCACCCGGTCAGCGGCACGGTCACGCCATTGGCCACGGCAAAGGCGGTAATTACCCATGTCGCCGTGCTGCTCGCCTCGCCCAGATTGCCCGAGATCGTGTTGAGCGCAACATTGGCGATGGTGGAATCCAGCACCTGCATAAAGGTGCCCAGCGCAAGGGCGAAGGCCGCCGAAAACAGCGCCGCGCCATGCAGCGGCGGGGGCGTTGCGGGCGAGGGGCTGTTATCCTCAACCGCGAATTCGCTCGCGTCCAGATCTTGCGAGGGAGATTGGCTCATGACCTCTGCCTTCAGCGGCCGGCGTTGGCCGCGATGATCCGGCGGATGCGCGCCTCGATCTCGGGGCTGACGGTATCGACGGGTTCACTGGCCTGCGCGGCGGCGGGGATCGCGGTCACAGGCTGTCCGGTGCCCTGCGAAGTGTCGACCTTCACCGTCACCGACAGGCCGAGGCGCAGCGGGTGTGCGTCCAGTTCCTTGGGGTCAAGCGCGATGCGCACCGGCACACGCTGGACCACCTTGATCCAGTTGCCGCTGGCATTCTGCGCGGGCAGCAGCGCGAAGGCCGCGCCCGAACCAGCCGAAAGGCCGATGACCTTGCCGTGGAACACCACCTTCTTGCCATAGGCGTCGGAATGCAGCGTGGCCGATTGTCCGATGCGCAGATTGGCCAGCTGCGTCTCGCGGAAATTGGCGTCCACCCAGACCTTGCGCAGCGGCACCACCGACATCAGCGGTGCGCCGGGCGCCACCTGCTGGCCCACCTGCGCGGCGCGCTGGGCCACCACGCCATCGACGGGCGAGGAAAGATGCATATGTGAGCGCACGATGGCCGCGCGCTTGACCGCCGCGATCGCGGCCAGAACCGCCGGATTGCCCGCCACATCGGTGCCGCCCACTGTGCTTTCCGCGTCCGCTCGATGGCTGCGCGCCAGATCCAGATTGGCCTGGGCCATGCGCACGGCCTCGCCGGCATGGGCGACTTCTTCGGCGGAAATGGCGCCCGAGGAGACAGCCTTTTCGCGGCGCGTCAGATCGCTCCTGGCGGCGGCAAGGCGAACCTCGGCCTGCGCGATTTCGGCATCGGCAGTGCCCACCTTGGTAAAGCCCGAGCGCACCGTGCGCGCCGCGCGGGCCAGTTCGGCCTCGGCCGCGGCCAGTTGCGCATCCGCCAGCGCCGGATCGAGATCGACCAGCGGCTGGCCCGCCTTCACGCCCTGCGTGCTTTCGGCATGGACCGCAATGACGGTGCCGGGATCGCGCGCGGTGATCTGCGTGACATTGCCCGCGACATAGGCGTCATCGGTTTCCTCGTTGGCCGCGCTCATCATCGTATAGACACCGTAACCGGCAAGGCCGACCAGAGCCGCTACGCCCAGCATCAAAAGGCCTTTGCGGCGGGCGGCGTTCTTGGCCGGGGGAGGGCTGTAGCTGTCGGCCATGGCGGAGGTATTGTCCTTGTCAAAAGAATGGTTTTGCTGGTTCATGGCGATTACTTTCCGGCCGGGGCGAGGGCGCCCGCCTGCTGATCGGGGATCGGGGCAAACCCGCCGCCCAGCGCGATCAGCAACTGAATGCGTTTGACGGCCCCATCGGCGGCCAGATCGACCTGCGCCTGACGCGCGGCGAGCAGGCGTTCGCCCGCGCTCAGCACGTCCAGATTGGTCGAGAGGCCTGATTGCAGCCGCACCTTGTCGAGCGAAACGGTTTTTTCCAGCCCGGCGAGGATCTCGGCCTGCTGGCGCGCATCCGCCCGGTTGGTGTCTACGCCCGAAAGCGCATCGGCCGCCTCACGCACCGCGCCCACCACCGCCTTGTTATACTGGGCAATGGCAATGTCGGCGCCTGCCACAGCCTGCCGATATTGCGCGCGGATCGCCCCGCCCGAAAAGATCGGCAGATGGATGGCGGGGCCAAACCCGCCCGTCAGTGCGCTGCCGGTGAACAGCGAGCCGATGCCCAGCGCCTGCGCGCCCACAAAAGCCCGCAGATTGACGTTGGGATAGAAATCGGTCTTGGCGATCTTCTCGCCCGCCATCGCCAGTTTGACCTGTTCGCGCGCGGCCAGCAGATCGGCCCGGCGCGCCAGCAGATCTGCGGGCAGGGTTTCGGGAACGGGCAGCGCCTTGTCCGGCGCCAGCGTCGGCGCGGTCAGCCCGGCGCTGTAATCAGGCCCGCGCCCGACCAGAGCGGCCAGCGCATGAACGGCCAGCGCTCTTGCGCCCAGCGCGCGGGTCAGCGCCTGTTCGGCCTCAGACTGCAGGGTGCGCGCGCTGGCGATGTCGAATTCATTGCCAAGGCCCGCATCGCGCCGCCCCGTCACGATCCGCAGCGAGGCCGAGCGCGAGGCGACGAATTCACGCGCGATCCGGGCCTGTTCCTCGGCGCGGGCGAAATTGACATAGGCCTGCGCGACATTGCCCGCCAGCGCCACGCGGGCGGCGGCCAATTGCAGCTCGTTGGCGTGGGTATAGACCTTGGCGGCCAGCACCAGTTCCTTTTGCCGTCCGGCCAGATCAAGCGACCAGTCCAGATTGGCCTGCGCATTGGAAATCCACGTCCACGATCCGCCCAGCGGCGCGGGATAGATATAGCGGTTCGACAGGCGCTGATCCATCGCCGAGGCATCGGCAGAGACCTGCGGCAACAGGCCTGAACGCGCCGAGGCGATCAACTGGCCCGCCATGCGCAGCCTTGCGGCGGCCTCGTCCAGCGAAGGATTGCCCGCCAGCGCATCGGCCATGATGCGGTCAAGCTGGGGGTCGCCCAGCGCCTGCCACCAGTCGGCGGCCACCGGCACAGGCGCCGTATTGGTCAACCCCAGGTCGGCGGCCTCGCGGGGTCTAAACTGCGGCCTGTCATGGGGCAGGGCGGCGCAACCGGCCAGCATCGGCCCGGCCAGCAGGGAGACAGTCAAAGCCATGGCCATCTTTGCCGATGCCCGCGGCTTTGTAAGGGATTGAGTCATGGGTAGCTTTCGTTCCTCTTCCTGACGGATTTCCGGGGGCCGACAGGAAGTTTTGCAAGGGCGGGCCAGAGGCAACCCGTCCTGATACTGACAATTGTGTTATAGTGCAGCGCAGCGTCAAGGATTATCCGCCCCGGCGGCATAATAGTGTTTCCCAATTGACTATAATGACCACTCAATCTTTGTATCCATTGGCCCATTTCGGCAGGGTCAGATGCGGGCGCAGAAAATCCAGCAGCGCGCGCACCCGCGCGGGGCGCGCCCGGCCCGGCGGCGTGATCAGATAGAGCGGGCCGGGCGGCGTGCTCCAATCCGGCAGCAATTCGATCAGGCGGCCCGCGCGGACATGATCCCACACGAAATATTCCGCCATCAGCCCGATGCCCACCCCCGCCACCAGCGCAGGCACCAGCGCATCGGCATGGTTGGCGCGATAGCGGCCATTGACGCGCACGGTCACAGGATCCTCGTCGCCTCGGGCGAATTGCCATTCGTGGCTGTTGGCGATGTGGCTGGGTAAGACGGCGGGATAGCGGGTCAGATCATGCGGCGTGCGGGGCGTCCCCAGCCGCTCGAGCAATTCGGGCGCCCCCACGAGCGGGCGGCGCAGCGAGGACAGGCGAAGCGCGCGCAGGCTGGCGGAATCGCCGTCGAGCCCTACCTGAATGGCCGCATCGAACCCTTCGGCCACCAGATCGACCCGGTTTTCGGTCAGCACCAGATCGACCTCGATCTCCGGATTGGCCTTGAGGAACTCCGGCAGCACCGGCGCGATCACTTCAACGCCCAAAGCGCTGATCGTGGCGATGCGCACAAGGCCGCGCGGGATGGCGGCTTCGTCCAGAATATCGGCCTCGATTGCCGCGCCGTCGATCAGAATGCGCGCTGCCCGCTCCAGCGCAAGGCGGCCCGTTTCGGTCAGCGACAATTTGCGCGTGGTGCGGTGGAAGAGGCTGGCGCGCATCCTGTGTTCCAGCCTTGTTACGGCCTTGGACACGGTCGTCTTGGCAAGGCCCAACTGCTCGCCCGCGCGGCTGAAACTGCCGCATTCGGCCACTTTGGCAAAGATGGCCCATGCTTCGAGATCGGGGAGCGAATGCGGCATGGCGGCCTTTTGCCCCATGCGCGCAGGAAGGGGAAGGGGGCTGTACGCCCGCCTTCCCCTCAAGGCATCAGAGTTCTTCGGGCCAGTAAAGCCGCATCGGATTGGTAACGAGCAGTTTTTGCTGAAGCTCGGCGGTGGGCGCGATGCGCGGGATCATGTCGACGATATGGCCATCGTCGGGGATCGCCTTTTCCATGTTCGGATGCGGCCAATCGGTGCCCCAGATGCAGCGGTCCGAATAATCGGCCACCAGCGGCGCGACGGCGCGGGCGAAATTGTCCCAAGGATCGCCTGCGGCCAGATCGAGGCGATCAGGGCAGGTCGGCTTGAACCAGATGTCGGGGCGGCTGTCGAGCAGGCTGCGGAAAGCCTTCATGTCGGCGCCATCGGGGCCTTGGGTCACATCGGGACGGCCCATGTGATCGACCACCACCAGACGCGGCAGGGCGGCGATGAAGGGGCGCATCTCTTCAAGGATATCGGCCTCGAAATAGATGACGATGTGCCAGTCCTTGGGCAGGCGATGGGCCACTTCAAGGAACTTGTCCTTGGGCGCGTCATCGACCAGACGCTTGAGAAAGTTGAAGCGGATGCCGCGCATCCCGCCTTCGTGGAGAGCCGCGATTTCCTCGTCGCTGATCGCCGGATCGACCACGGCCACGCCGCGCGCTTTCCCGCCCGACACCGCGATGCCGTTGAGCGTAGCGGCATTGTTGGTGCCGTGGCACGAGGCCTGAACGATCACATTGCGCGAAAAGCCCAGATGATCGCGCAGGGCGAACAGCTTGTCCGGGCCGGCGTCTTCGGGCAGATATTTCGCCTTGGGGCTGAAGGGGAAGTCGGCCATTGGGCCAAACACATGGCAATGCGCATCAATCGCGCCCGGCGGCGGGGTATAGGTCGGCTTGGACGGATTGCCGTGCCAGCTGGTGATACGTTCAGACATTGATCTCTCCTGATTATCCGAAAACGGTGCCGTCCATCAGCTTGCGCGCGGTGCGCAGCAGGGCAGCGGTCTTCACATCGCCCGCTTCATCGGTTTCCAGCACGCAGGTCATCTCGCCGGTGGGATGCTCGACCGACAGGGTCTTGCGCGCACCTTCGGGGATCTGCGCCACCTCGGCGGCGGGCGAGCCCTTGAGCAGGCAGGCCGTGGCCACGGACACCGCGCCCAGAACGCCGATCGTGGCATGGGCGCGATGGGGGATGAAGCTGCGCACCGTGACCGCGCCGCCGTTCTTGGGCGGGGCCACCAGCATCATCTTGGGGACGGATTTTTCCTTCACATCGCCAAGATTCATTCGCTCCCCCACAGCCAGACGGATCGCCTCGATCTTCGCTTTCAGCTCGGTGTGGGCGTCCAGCCGGTCGCGGTCCTCATAGCCGGTGATGCCGACATCTTCAGCCTTGAACACAACGCAGGGCATCCCGTTGTCTATCAGCGTGACGCGCACGCCATTGACCTCGTCCACTGCATTGCCGGTGGGCAGCAGCGCGCCGCAGGAGGAACCGGCCGTGTCACGAAATTCCAGCGGGACGGGAGCATGGCTGCCGGGAACGCCGTCGATTTTCGCCTCGCCCTTATATGACACCACGCCGCCCGGCGTCTGGACCGTGGCGACGGCCACCTGCCCGGTGTTTTCCATGAAGATCGCCACGCGGGTTTCTTCGCCCGTAGCTTGGATCAGCCCGCGTTCAATCGCAAAGGGGCCGACACCGGCCAGAATATTGCCGCAATTCTGCGCGTCGGTCACAATCGCCTGATCGACGAAAACCTGCAAAAACAGATAGTCCACGTCAATGCCGGGACGCTCGGATTTGCTGACCACGGCCACTTTGCTGGTCAGCGGATCAGCGCCGCCCATGCCGTCGATCTGCACCGGATCGGGCGAACCCATCACGCCCAGCAAAAACGCATCGCGCGTGGCGGTGTCCGCAGGCAGGTCGGATTTCAGGAAATAGCCGCCCTTGCTGGTGCCGCCGCGCATCCACATACAGGGGGAGGAGAGGTTGGTGGGCATGGGAATGGTTCCTAATAGATAAGGAAGAAATGCGAGGGTCTAGACCCTCGCGCTCCCGTTACTGTCTTTGCTGCGCTTCGGGTTGGGCGTTTGGGTGTCGGACGCGGCGTTTGGTAATGAAAGTCTGCGGCGCCAATCAGCGCAACGCCGCCGCGCCGCAGGCTTTAACAATGGCCTCGTCCAAAAATGCCTCTTAGCAAACGAGGCGCATCCCCATTAACGGGATTGCCAAGGGACGAGTCCCTTGGCCCGCCGGAGGCACTTTATTAAGCACCCAAAGTCAAACGTACTTCAACCCTTCCTTCTCCAACCGCTCGCGCATGTTGTAGATGTCGAGCCCCAGCACCCCGGCGGCCAGCTTCTCGCGCTTGGCGGCCTCGTTGGCCTCGCGGGCCTGCGCGGCCTTGAGCACTTCGGCGGCTTCCTCGCGGCGCACGACGCAGACGCCATCGTCATCGGCCACGATCACGTCGCCCGCGTTGACCAGTTGGTTGGCGCAGATGATGGGGACGTTGACGCTGCCCAGCGTGTTCTTGACGGTGCCTTGGGCATAGACGGCCTTGGACCAGACGGGGAAGTTCATGTCGGTCAGGTCGCGCACGTCGCGCACGCCTGCATCAATGACCAGACCGCGACAGCCGCGCGCCTGCGCGCTGGTGGCCAGAAGGTCGCCGAAATAGCCGTCTTCGCAAGGCGAGGTGGGGGCAAGGACGAGGATGTCGCCTTCTTTCAGCTGTTCGATGGCGACATGGACCATCCAGTTGTCGCCGGGGGCGGCGCTGATCGTCACGGCGCTGCCCGCGATGCGCGCGCGGGGATAGATCGGGCGCATGTAGCTGGCCAGCAGGCCCTTGCGGCCCTGCGCTTCGTGAACGGTGGCAACGCCGCAGGCGGCGAGGCCGTCGATGACATCAAGGGGTGCGCGCTCGATGTTCTGGACGACGATGGAAGACATGAAGATCCTCTCTGGATGGTCGATAGGTTGGCTGGCATGCGACATGCGCCGGGGCGCCGTCACGCTCCAATGCGAAGTTGTCTAAGGTCATAAGTTTCTGCTAAATGTGCGAGCATGATCGAAAATGGAATCGGGGATCGCCCGCTTAATATCCGCCATTTTGCCGCGCTGGCCGCGACCGTGCGCCATGGCAGTCTGACGCGCGCCGCCCGCGCGGTAAACCTGACCCAGCCAGCTCTGACCCAGGCCATCGCTGGTCTTGAGGCGAGCCTTGGCGTGACCCTGTTTGAACGCAGCGCGCAAGGTATGACGGCCACCGAACCGGCGCTGCTGATGGCCCCGCGCGCCGAGGCTGCGATTGACCATATCGGCAGCCCGCGTGTCACCGGAACTCAGCTTCGCGCGCTGCTCGCGCTGGCCCGCGCGGGCAGCTATGCCGGGGCGGCCGAGGCGACTGGCCTGTCCTCGGCCAGCCTTCACCGCGCGGTGGCCGATCTGCAGGTAGCGCTGGGCCAAAGGCTGGTGGACCGGCGCGGGCAGCATGTCGCGCTGACCCCCACCGGGCAGCGGCGCGCGCGCGGATTTGGCCTTGCCATGGCCGAATTGCGCGCGGGCCTGGCCGAGGTGGCTACATGGCAGGGCAAGGCGGCCGGGCGCATCATCGTGGGTGCGATGCCTTTGTCGCGCGCGCGTTGGTTGCCCGAGGCGATCAGCCGGTTTGCCCGCGAATATCCCGGTGTGGGCGTGATGGTGGTCGAAGGGAGCCATGGCGAATTGTCCGGCCCGCTGCGCGATGGCGAAATCGACCTGATGCTGGGCGCCCTGCGCGAAGGGGCCGAGGCCGAAGGGCTGGCGGGCGAGGCTGTGTTCGCCGATACGCCGGTGCTGGTGATGCGCAAGGGCCATCCGTTGGAGTCTGTGGCCGAGCCGGGGGCGGAACTGGCGGATTATCCGTGGATATTGCCGGGTTCCGAAACACCGCTGCGCCGCCATTGGCAGACGATGCTGCGCGCGCTGGGGGCCGAGCCGCCGCGCGTGGCCATCGAATGCGGGTCGGTGATGACGATCCGGCAATTGCTGCTCGACAGCGACAGCCTGACCCTGCTCAGCCGGTCGCAGGTAGCGGTCGAGCTGGACGCGGGCGTGTTGACCGCGCGCGATCTCGTTTCGGGCTTTACGCGCAGCATCGGGATCACCACGCGGGCGGGCTGGCGGCCGACCGCAACACAGGAGGCCTTTGTGGCGATGCTGCGCGAATGCGGAGCCGGCCAAAGCTGAACGATGGGCAAAGCTGACGGGCTTTGTAAAAACTTATGGTGGCGGATGCCTTTCGATTGGTGCGCGCGCGAGGCTTGGCGGCATGGCTGTTGCAATAAGGAGATTCGTTCGTGTCACATACTATATTCCTGATCGGCTATGGCGAGGCAGGCTCCACCTTTGCCCGCGCGGGCGGCTGGGGTGAGGCAGCGGACGGGGCGGGCGGCAATGCGCGCGCCGGTGTGTGGGATGTGCGCCCCGAAAGGCTGGCGCTGGCCGCGCAGGACGGGCTGATGGTGGCGCGCGATGCGCAGGAGGCTCTGGCCGGGCGTGCGATGGTCCTCTCGCTGGTGACGGCCGACAGCGCGTTGCCCGCCGCACAGGGCTATGCCGCATTCCTGCCCAAGGGCGCAATCTGGGCCGACTGCAATTCCGTGGCGCCGGGCACCAAGCGCGAAGCCGCCGCCGCAATCGAAGCGGCTGGCGGCTGCTATGTCGACGTCGCGGTGCTGGCCCCGGTCGATCCGGCGCGGTTGAATGTGCCGCTGCTGCTGGCCGGGCGTGAGGCGGGGCGGGCCGAAGCCATGCTGCGCGAGGCCGGTTTCAATAATATCCGCATCGTGGGCGATGAAGTGGGCCGGGCATCCGCGATCAAGATGATCCGCAGCGTGATGGTCAAGGGCATCGAGGCGCTGACCGCCGAAATGATGCTGGCCGCGCAGGAAGCTGGGGTGGTCGATGAGGTGCTCTCCAGTCTGGACGCCAGCGAGAAGGCTTGGCCCTGGGCCAAACGTGCGGCCTATAACATCGAGCGGATGGTGACGCATGGCGTGCGCCGCGCCGCCGAGATGGAGGAATCGGCCAAGACCCTGACCGGGCTTGGCATCGAGCCGATGATGACCAACGGCACCGTTCTGCGCCAGCGCGACATGGCGGGCCGTAAAGAGAGATTGATCGAGGGAAAGGAGTAAACCCCCGTGAGCCTGATTATTGACTGTCATGGCCACTACACCGTTCTGCCCAAGGGGCATGACGCGTGGCGTGAGGAACAGAAGGCCGCCTTCAAGGCCGGCGTTGCTGCTCCGGCCTATCCGAAGATCAGCGACGATGAAATCCGTGAGACGATTGAGGCCAACCAGCTTCGCCTCATCAAGGAACGCGGCGCGGACCTGACCATCTTTTCGCCCCGCGCCAGCGCGATGGCCCCGCATGTCGGCGATCAGAGCGTGGCCGTTCCCTGGGCGCAGGCCTGCAATGATCTGATCGGGCGCGTGGTGGATCTGTTCCCGGGCGTGTTCGAGCCTGTCTGCATGTTGCCGCAATCGCCTGAGGCGGATCTGACCAACTCGATCAAGGAGCTGGAGCGCTGCGTCAACGAGATGGGCTTTATCGGCTGCAACCTGAATCCCGATCCGGGCGGCGGCCATTTCAAGCATCCGCCGCTGACCGACGAATACTGGTTCCCCTTCTATGAGAAGATGGTCGAACTTGACGTTCCGGCGATGATCCACGTTTCGGGTTCGTGCAACCCGGCGATGCATGCCACGGGCGGCTATTACATCGCGGCCGACACGATTGCCTTCATGCAATTGCTCGAAGGCGATCTGTTCAGCCGCTTCCCCACGCTGCGCTTCATCATCCCGCATGGTGGCGGCGCGGTGCCTTATCACTGGGGTCGTTATCGGGGCCTTGCCGACATGCTGAAAAAGCCGTCGCTCGACACCCATCTGATGAACAACATCTTTTTCGACACCTGCGTCTATCATCAGCCCGGCATCAACCTGCTGGCCGATGTGATCGACAACAAGAACATCCTGTTCGGGTCGGAAATGGTGGGCGCGGTGCGCGGGATCGATCCCACCACCGGTTTCTATTTCGACGACACCAAGCGGTATGTCGATGCGCTGGATATTTCGGATGCCGAACGCCACGCCATCTTCGAGGGCAATGCCCGCCGTGTGTTCCCGCGTCTGGACGCCAAGCTGAAGGCGCGCGGCCTGTAATCAACGACCTGCCCCGTCCGGCAGCAACCGGGCGGGGACGGGTTTGGGAGAATGAAGATGGCTGAGAACCCCACACAGAATATTCACGAATATCTGGCCGAATTCGAAGATATTCCCGGCACCCGCGTCTATACCGCGCAACGTGCGCGCCGTGGCTATTGGATCAACCAGTTTGCCATGAGCATGATGAAGCCGGAAAACCGCGAGCGTTTCAAGAAGGACGAGCGCGCCTATCTGGACGAATGGGATATTTCCGAGGAAGGCAAGCAGGCGCTCCTGCGCCGTGATTACAACGCGCTGCTCGATCTGGGCGGCAACGTCTATTACCTGTCGAAGCTGTTTTCGGCCGACGGCATTCCCTTTGCCGAGGCATGCAGCACGATGACCGACATGACCTGGCCCGAATATCGCCAGATGATGCTGGATGGCGGGCGCAAGCCCGAGGGCAACCGCTCGATCCGCGAAAATCTTGCCGCCGCCGCCGCGGCCGCTCAAAAAAACTAAGGGGAGAGAAGATGGCCAAGATTACCGCCGGTGTCGGCTCCAGCCACGTGCCCCTGTTGGGCGTGGCCGTGGATCAGGGCAAGGAAAAGGACGATTATTTCGGCCCGATCTTCCGTGGCTATGACTGGACGCGCGAATGGGAAAAGGCTGAAAAGCCCGATGTCGTCGTGCTGGTCTATAATGACCATGCCAGCTATTTCGACATGAACATCGTGCCCACTTTCGCCATCGGTTGCGGCGAGCGTTTCGGCATTTGCGACGAGGGCTGGGGCCCGCGCCCGGTGCCCGAGGTCGAAGGTCATCCCGATCTGGCATGGCATATCGCCCAGAGCCTGATTCTCGACGATTTCGACATGACCATCTTCAACAAGCTGGATGTCGATCACGGCCTGACCGTGCCGCTCTCGATGATGTTCGGTCAGCCTGAAAAGTGGCCCTGCAAGGTTATTCCCTTTGCTGTCAACGTCGTGACCTATCCGGTGCCCTCGGGCAACCGTTGCTGGGCGATCGGCGAGGCGATCAAGAAGGCGGTCGAGAGCTTCCCCGAAGATCTCAACGTCCAGATCTGGGGCACGGGCGGCATGAGCCACCAGCTTCAGGGACCGCGCGCGGGCCTGCTCAACCGCGAATGGGACAACAAGTTCCTCGACATGCTGGAAAGCGACAATGACGATGTGCGCCATATCCCGCATATCGAATACCTGCGCGAAACCGGCAGCGAAGGCATTGAAATGGTGATGTGGCTGATCATGCGCGGCGCGATGGGCAAGAAGGTGAAAACCCTTCACCGCCATTACCATATCCCGTGCAGCAATACGGCCATCGGCCATATCGTGCTGGAACCTGCCGAGTAATTCCCGATGCCGGGGGGCTGCATGGCGCTCCGGCCATTCCTATCACGGAGTATCCTCTCATGCGTATTGCCCTTGCCGGCGCCGGCGCCTTTGGCGAAAAGCACCTCGATGGCCTGAAGAACATCGACGGCGTTGAAATCACCTCGATCATCAGCCGCACCGGCGAACAGGCCGCTGCGGTTGCCGCCAAGTATGGCGCCAAGCACAGCTCGACCGAACTGGATGATGCGCTGGCCCGTGATGATGTGGACGCGGTGATCCTTTGCACCCCCACCCAGATGCACGCCGCGCAGGCCATCGCCTGCATGAAGGCGGGCAAGCATGTGCAGGTCGAAATCCCGCTGGCCGACAGCTGGGCCGATGCGCAGGAAGTGCTCAAGGTTTCGCAGGAAACCGGCAAGACCTGCATGGTGGGCCACACGCGCCGCTTTAACCCCAGCCACCAGTATGTGCATAACAAGATCACGGCGGGCGAGTTCAACATCCAGCAGATGGATGTGCAGACCTACTTCTTCCGCCGCAGCAACATGAACGCCAAGGGCGAGCCGCGTTCCTGGACGGATCACCTGCTCTGGCACCATGCCGCGCATACGGTTGACCTGTTCGCCTATCAGGCGGGCAAGATCGTCGCCGCCAATGCCATCGAAGGTCCCTATCATCCCACGCTGGGCATCGCGATGGATATGTCGATCCAGCTCAAGGCCGAGTCGGGCGCGATCTGCACCCTCTCGCTGTCCTTCAACAATGACGGCCCGCTGGGCACCTTCTTCCGCTATATCGGCGACACCGCCACCTATATCGCGCGCTATGACGATCTGGTCGACGGCCGCGAAAACGCCATCGACGTGTCGAAGGTCGATGTGTCGATGAACGGCATCGAATTGCAGGACCGCGAATTCATTGCCGCTATCCGCGAAGGCCGCGAGCCGAACTCGTCGGTGGGCAAGGTGCTCGATTGCTATCGCGTGCTGGGTGAGTTGGAAGTGCAGTTGAATGCGATGAAGAAGTAAGTGGAATGATGCGAGGGACTCGTCCCTCGCGCTCCCGTTACTGTCTTCGTTGCGTTTATGGTTCGGCCTTACGTGTCGGACGCGGCGTTGAAATGTAAAAGCCTGCGGCGCTATCGAGTGTAACCTCGCCGCGTCGCAGGCTTTTATCATATCATGTCATTTCCAATGCCGTCCCTTCGACAAACCCGGTAATGGGATTGCAAAGGGACGAGTCCCTTTGCCCGCCGGAGGCATAAAACCCGCCATTGAATAAGGATCCCCCAATGCCCATCACCCGCAAACTTGGTGGCAAGGATGTGAACCCCATCGGCCTTGGCTGCATGAATGTCAGCTGGGCCTATGCCGCGCCGCCGCCGCCCGAAGAGTCCGCCAAGCTGCTGCATCTGGCGCTCGATCTGGGCTATGGCCATCTCGACACAGCCCGACTTTATGGCGGCGGCAAGAATGAGGAACTGATCGGCGAAACCCTGAAGGGGCGGCGCAAGGAATTCTTTCTGGCCAGCAAGATGGGCCTGATTGCCGATGGTCAGCGCCGCTATGTCGATTGCAAGCCCGAGACGATCAAGGCCGAGGTGGAAAAGAGCCTGAAGGCGCTCCAGACCGACCATATCGACCTCTATTACATGCACCGCCGTGATTTTACCGTTCCCATCGAGGAGAGCGCGGGCGCGATGGGCGACCTGATCGCAGCCGGCAAGATCGGCGGCTATGGCCTGTCGGAAATGAGCGCGGACACGTTGCGCAAAGCTCATGCCGTCTGCCCCGTCACCGCCGTTCAGACCGAATACTCGCTTTGGACCCGCAACCCCGAACTGGGGGTACTGCAGGCCTGCGGTGAGCTGGGCGTGGCGCTGGTGGCGTTCAGCCCGCTGGCGCGCGGGGTGCTGGCCAATGGGATGCGCGAGCCCTCGGCGCTGGAGGACAAGGATCTGCGCCGCACGCATCCGCGCTTCAATGGCGAAAACTGGCCCAAGAACCTCGCGCTGGTCGATGCGTTCAACGCCATTGCCGGGCGGGAAGGGGTATCGCCTGCGCAATTGTCGCTGGCATGGGTGCTTTCGCGGGGCGATCATGTGCATGTGATCCCCGGCACGACCAACCCCGATCACCTGCGCGAGAATATCCAGCGCCCTGACTGGCGCCCTTCGCAGGCCACGCTGGCCGAGCTGGACGGGCTGATCAACCAGCACACCGTTTCCGGCCCGCGCTATCCCGCCGCGATGCAGGCGACCATGGATACCGAGGAATTTGTCTGAATAAAGAAAGGGCGGGGATTGGACCCCGCCCTTTTCTTCACTTTTTGGTTTCGCGTTCCAGCTTGACCCCGAACAGTTCGAGCCGGTGGTCGACCAGACGATAGCCCAGCCTCTCGGCAATCTGACGCTGCAGTGCTTCCAGCTCGGGATCGACGAATTCGATCACATGCCCGGTTTCCACATCGATCAGATGGTCATGATGCGCCTCGGGCGCGGCCTCATAGCGGGCGCGGCCATCGCCGAAATCGTGGCGGTCCAGAATGCCCGCTTCTTCGAACAGGCGCACCGTGCGATAGACCGTGGCAATCGAAATGCCCGGATCGACCGCCGTTGCGCGCGCGTGCAGCTGGTCTACATCGGGGTGATCGTCGCTCTCCGACAGCACTTTGGCGATCACGCGGCGTTGCTCGGTGATGCGCAGGCCGCGCTGCTGGCAAAGGGTTTCGATGTCGATTTGCTGATGCACTGAGGGTCCGTGTCTTTAAAAAGGTTTGCCCTACCGACTATGGAGCCGGCAGGGCAAAACTTCAACCTGCTATGCGGTGATAAACGGTGGCAAAACCCCCGTATCGCCGGTCGCCTCAGGCAGCAGCCTTGGGCTTGCGGCCGCGCTTCACGCTGGGCTTGCGGCCCAAGCCGATCGACTTGGCCAGTTCGCGGCGCTTTTCGGCATAGTTGGGGGCAACCATCGGATAGTCGGCGGGCAGGTTCCAGCGCGCGCGATACTGTTCCGGGGTCAGATTGTAGTGAGTCGCCAGGTGGCGCTTGAGCATCTTGAGCTTCTTGCCGTCTTCAAGGCACACAATGTGATCGGGCTTGACCGAAGCGCGGATCGAGACAGCCGGTTCGGGCGGCGTTTCCACCGGAGCCGAAGGTTGACCAAGACCCGACAGGGCATTGAAAACATTGGTGATGAGGGCGGTAACTTCCTCAACGCTGACGCTGTTGTTGCTGACATGCGCGGCAACAATGTCCGACGTCAGGGTGATGAGGGTTTCCTTGGAATCGACTTCGATCGTGCTCATGGGATGTAGCCTTCTCTTTTGCTTGTGACCCGATTGTCTGTTTTTGTTTGTTTTGTTTATGCAGCTCCATCCCAGCTGCACCAGGCTCTATTGCGACGATTTCAAGAATTATTCAAGATGCAGAATTAGAAAATTTGAACATACATTGGAATGATGCCTTTTTTCGGCTCAATCAGTTGTTCTGTTCATCTGCGGGAAAGGAAAATGTGACCGCATCAATCCTCTCGCCATCGGCGCAACGGTAATACTTAGGTCGAAGGCCCACCGGAGCGAAGCCTGTGGCGCGATAAAGAGTTTCGGCCGGATTGCCGCGCCGCATTTCAAGCATCACCTTGCGGACGCCCGATCTTTTCATGTCATCTAATGCTCTGACTAATAATCTGGCGCCAAGGCCGCGACGGCGCCACTGGGGCGAAACAGCAAAAAGCAGCAGTTCGGCCTCATCGAAAATCTGCCGGACCAGCGCAAAACCGGCCGCATCCTCGCCTTCCTCCGGCGCGGCGCCATGGGGCGCGATCAGCCAGTAATGCGTGTTGCCGATCGCCAGCGCGCTTTCGATCTGCATTCGGTTCCACGCCTCGCCCCAAAACGGTTCAAAGGCGGCGTCCATGACCTCCATGATGCGGTCAACATCGTCTTTGGGCATCATGGTTTTAGCAAATCCTGCGAATCAGGCGGCGGAGACGGCGGGCGTATCGGGCAGGCGCCCGCCCGGAAGGCGGGCATCAGGCGCGCGGCCGTAAAGCGGGGTGAGATCGTGGGAGAAATGGGCCGGGTTCAACCCCGCCACCGCGCGCGCATCGGGCCACAGTGCCAGCGCCAGTCCGTCCGCGCCGCCCGCCGCCTGCCGCCCGGCCAGCAGCGCTTCGGCCTGGCTGCCCGCGATCAGCGCCTCGCCATGAGCTATCGCGGCCTCCGGGTGCTGCGAGAGAAGATCGTCCAAGGCGCGCCCTTGGGCATCAAAACTTTGCGTGAACCATTCCCCATGGCCGCCGGTGGTGGCCACGCGCACCGGGCCACGCTCACGCAAAAGCGCCATGGACGCGATCAGCGCCAAAGTGGGATAGCCGTAAACCGGCGCGTTCCACGCCAGCCCCAGCGCCCGCGCGGCGGCAAGGCCGATACGCAATCCGGTAAAACTGCCCGGCCCGCGACCCACAGCAATCGCTCCGGCCCGCCCACGTTCGGGCAAGGCGGCGATCATCGGCACCAGCGCTTCGGCATGGCCGCGCCCCAATTGCCGGTATTCGCCCGCCACGAGCCCGCCATCCTGAAACAACGCCACAGAGCAGGCCTCGGTCGTGCATTCAATGGCCAGCCAGCGCCCAATGCGCGGATCAGGCCCCGACACTGCCAGGCTCACGCCGCGCGAACCTCGGTCACCTCGGGCACGTAATATTTGATCAGGCTTTCGATCCCATTCTTCAGCGTGGCCGAGGATGAGGGGCAGCCCGAACAGGCGCCCTGCATCTGCAGGAACACCACGCCATCGCGGAAACCGCGATAGGCCACATCGCCGCCGTCATTGGCAACGGCGGGGCGAATGCGGGTTTCGATCAGATCCTTGATCTGGTCGATGATGTCGGCATCCTCTTCGCGGTCGCCGGGGAAGTCCTCCTCAGCCGGGACGGCGATGCCGGCGGCGGTTCCGGCGGCAAACAGGGGAGCCTCGGAAATGAAATGATCGAGCAGCATGGCCACGACCTGCGGCTTCAGATCACTCCACCCCGCGCCATGCCCGGCGGTGACCGAGATGAAGTCGCGGCCGAAGAACACGCCCGTGACGTCGCCAAGGCTGAACAGCGCAGCGGCCAGCGGCGAGGCTTCGGCCTGTTCCTCATCGATAAATTCGCGGGTTCCAGCCACCATGACCTGCCGCCCGGGCAGGAACTTGAGCGTGGCGGGATTGGGCGTGGTTTCCGTCTCGATAAACATGCGCGCTGATTTAGGAGCGTTGGCCGGTATCGACAAGGGTGGAAAAGCCATTTGTCAGGCAAATGTTGCAGTTTTGACGATGTAAAGTGGTCGCTGTTCACTGGCCTTTAAGGATGGGCCTCCCTATAGCTTGGATTATGAGCCATTTCTCCCGCGCCCCCCGCCTGCTTTCGCTTGTCATCTCGCTGGCGCTGATCGGCGCTCAGACGTCCTCGGCCCGCACCGCCTCGGTGCTGCCGCCCTTGCCATCGCAGGATGCGCCATGGCTCTATAAGGGCAGCGATGTGCCCCATGATCGCGAATGGTATTTCGGCGTGCTGGACAATGGCGTGCGATGGGCGGTGCGCAACAATCAGGTGCCGCCCGGACAGGTGTCGATCCGCGTGCGCGTCGATGTGGGCGCGATGCATGAAAAGCCGCAGGAGGCAGGCTTTGCCCATCTGATCGAACATCTGGTATTCCGCCAGAGCCGCTATCTGCCTCAGGGCGCGGCGATCCCGACATGGCAGCGCCTTGGCGCGACATTCGGCAGCGACACCAATGCCGAAACCACACCGACGGCCACCACCTACAAAATCGACCTGCCCGATGCCTCACCCGCCACGCTGGATGAGAGCATGAAGCTGATTTCGGGCATGGTGTTCGCTCCCAACCTGTCGGACAACGATATTCGTATCGAGGCCCCCATCGTGCTGGCGGAAAAGCGCGAGAGGGGCGGCACGGCCGAACGCCTGATGATCGCCATGCGCAAGCTGATGGCCGAAGGTCAGCCTCTGGCCTCGCATGTCACGGTGGGCGATGTCGAAACGATCAACGGTGCGCGCCAGAACGCATTGCGCGCCTTTCACCAGCGCTGGTATCGCCCGGAAAAGGTGACGGTGGTGGTGGCGGGCGATGCCGATCCGCGCCTTACCGCCGCATTGGTGACCAAATGGTTCGGTGAGTGGAAGGCAAGCGGACCGGCCACGCCCGACCCTGATTTCGGCGAGCCCACCACGCCTGCGGGCGCCGATCCGGCCAATCCGGTGGGCGCCGCGCAAGTGTTGATCGAGCCGACCGTGCCGCGTTCGCTGATCTATGCCGTGCTGCGCCCCTGGCATGAAAAGCAGGATACGGTGGTCTATAACCAAGGGTTGATGCTGGATCAGCTGGCGCTGGCGATTCTCAACCGCCGGTTGGAGGCGCGGGCGCGTTCGGGCGGCAATTTCCTCTCGGCGCGGGTCGATCAGGAAAATGAATCGCGCTCCGTTGATGGTACATTCGTCACCGTCTCGCCGCTGGACGGCAATTGGCGCGGGGCGCTGTCGGAGGTGCGCGGGATCATTGCCGATATGCTCGACCGCCCGCCCAGCGTCGAGGACATCGCGCGCGAAGCTGCCGAAATGAATGTGGTTTTCGAATCGCAGGTCCAGCAGCGCGCCCTTCTTCCGGGCGGCAAGCTGGCCGATGATCTGGTGCAGGCGGTCGATATTCACGAGACGGTCGCCTCTCCGGCCGTGGTGCAGGATATTTTTAAGCAGTCGATGCCGCTTTTCACCCCGCAGGCGGTGCAGCAGCACGCGCGCAGCCTGTTTGCCGGCAGGGTGATCCGCTCGCTCTATGTCACGCCGGACAAGAGCGAGGTCAGCCCGCAGGACCTGCGCGCTGCGCTGCTGACCAAGGCGGTGCCCGATGAACGCGCCCGCGCCGCGCAAAAGCCGATCAGCTTTGCGCAATTGCCCGCTATCGGCGCACCCTCGGCCCCGCCAGAGGTACGCCCGACCGGTATGCTGGATGTGCAGGAGCTGACTTTTGCCAATGGGGTGAAGGCGCAGTTCTGGCCTACAAAGGATGATCCGGGCCGGGTAATCGTCAAGGTCCGCTTTGGCGCCGGGTGGCAGGCGTTCAAGCCCACCGACAATGCCTATGCCACGCTGGGCCAGTTGGCGCTGGTCAGCTCGGGCGAGGGGCCGCTGGGTCAGGAGGAGCTGGACCGGATTTCGACAGGGCGCAAGCTGGGCTTTGATTTCCGCATCGATGACGGCTCTTTCCAGTTTACCGGCGAAACGCGGGCGGAGGATCTGGAGGATCAGCTCTATCTGTTCGCCGCCAAATTTGCGATGCCGCGTTGGGATTCGGGGCCCTTGCTGCGCGCGCGCGCGGCGGGCAAGATCCAGTTTTCCTCCTATGCCGCCAGCCCGCAAGGGGTGATGGAGCGCGATCTGCGCTATCTGCAGCGCGGCAATGACGAGCGCTTTGCCGTGCCCACGCCGGAACAATTGGACAAGGTGACGCCTGAGGGCTTTCGTCAGGTCTGGGCGCCGATTTTGGCGCAGGGGCCGATCGAGGTGCAGGTATTTGGCGATTTCGACAGCGCCAAGGGCATGGAAGCGCTGCAAAAGACCTTTGGCGCGCTGGCGCCGCGAGGGCCCCTGCAACCGGCCACGACCAAGGGCTATGCCTTCGCCCGGCCCGGCGCGCAGCCGGTGGTTGTCACCCATGAGGGCGATGCCAATCAGGCCGCCGCCGTGGTGACATGGCCGACCGGCGGCGGGGTCGAGGGGCTGAGCGAGAGCCGCCATCTCGAAGTGCTCAGCCAGGTCTTCGCCAACCGCCTGCTGGCCGCGATGCGCGAAAAGAGCGGGGCTTCCTATGCGCCGCAGGTGTCGGCCGACTGGCCCATCGACCTGCCCGGCGGCGGCACGCTCTCGGCCAGCGCGCAGGTGACGCCGCAGATGGTGCCGCTGTTCTTTGAAACGGTGGACCGGATCGCGGCGGATCTGGCCACGCGCAAGATCCCGGCCAGCGAACTGGCGCTGGTGACCGAGCCTCTGCGTCAGCAGGTGGCGCGCGCCTCGTCGAGCACCGCCTTTTTCATGAGCCAGATCGAGGGCGCCACGCAGGACCCGCGCCGCTATGCGCAGGTGCGCGGACTGATGGCCGATTATGTCAATGTGAAGCCCGAGGAACTGCAGGCGCTGGCGGCGCGCTGGCTGATCAAGGATCGCGCTTTCCGTCTGGCGATTGTGCCGGAGCGTAAATAGGCCGAAATTCTGCCTGCGATGGGGGCATTCATGCTCTCCATCGCGGGAATTTCCGTTCAATCTGATCGAAAAGAGCGGCTATCCATGTGCCGAATAGACCTGTATGGGCAGCAACCTTGTCTGGCGCCAGGCAGAATCACATCTTGGGATTCACGGCAGAGGACAGGATCTGTTTCGTAGTATGTACTAAATGGTACATCTTTCGTCAAGGCCGTAGTGTGATGCGGCGTGTGGAGTAAGGAAAAGTGGCAAGCAACTGGACCCCGGAAAGCTGGAAGACCCGCGAGGCGCGGCACCTTCCCGTGTATCAGGACGCCGAAGAACTCGGCCGGGTGGAGCAGACGCTGGCCAACTTTCCCCCCTTGGTTTTTGCGGGCGAGGCGCGTGCGCTCAAGGCTGAGCTGGCCAAGGTGTCGGCGGGCAAGGGCTTCCTGCTGCAGGGCGGCGATTGCGCGGAAAGCTTTGCCGAATTCCATCCCAACGCGATCCGCGACACGTTCCGCGTGTTGCTGCAGATGGCGGTCGTGCTGACCTTTGCCAGCAAGCAGCCGGTGGTCAAGGTGGGCCGCATCGCGGGCCAGTTCGCCAAGCCGCGCAGCGCGCCGACTGAGAAACTGGGCGATCTGGAGCTGCCCAGCTATTTCGGCGACATCATCAACGGCAGCGATTTCACGCCGGAATCGCGCCGCAATGACCCGAACCGTATGCTTCAGGCCTATGGCCAGAGTGCGGCAACGCTCAACCTCCTGCGCGCCTTTGCCAGCGGCGGTTATGCGAACCTGCGCCAGGTGCACAAGTGGACGCTTGAGCATCTCGACCACAGCCCCTGGGGCGAACGTTTCAGCGCCATGGCCGACAAGATTGGCGAGGCGCTGGACTTCATGGCGGCCTGCGGCGTCGATCCGCAGAGCGTGCCCCAGCTTCAGGGCACCAATTTCTACACCAGCCATGAGGCGCTGCTGCTGCCTTATGAGCAGGCGCTGACGCGTCAGGATTCGCTGACCGGCGAATGGTATGACTGCTCGGCACATATGCTGTGGATTGGCGACCGCACGCGCTTCGACAATTCCGCGCATGTCGAATTCCTGCGCGGCGTGGGCAATCCGATCGGCGTGAAGTGCGGGCCGTCGCTGGCGCCTGAATTGCTGCTGCGTCTGCTGGATCAGCTGAACCCGGCGCGCGAAGCTGGCCGTATCACGCTGATCGCCCGTTTCGGCCATGACAAGGTCGAGGCTCATCTGCCCGCTCTGGTGCGCGCGGTGAAGGCCGAGGGTCATCCGGTGGTGTGGTCGTCCGATCCGATGCACGGGAATGTCGTCAAGTCGGACAGCGGCTACAAGACCCGTCCGTTCGAGCGTATCCTCAAGGAAGTGCGCGACTTCTTTGCCGTGCATCGCGCCGAAGGCACCCATGCGGGCGGCATCCATATCGAGATGACCGGCAAGAATGTGACCGAATGCACGGGCGGTTTGATCGATGTGACCGATGCGTCGCTGGCTGATCGCTATCACACGCATTGCGACCCGCGTCTCAATGGTGCGCAGTCGATCGAGCTGGCCTTCCTGCTGGCCGAGGAACTGAACAGCGAGGCGCAGGAGCGCCGCGCGGCCGCCTGATCCGGCCGATCCGAACCAAGGGGGAGGGGGCCAGAACGGCCCCCTTTCTTTTTTCCGCCACCCGGCTAAGTCACGGATATGACAGAGACGAAATCCTCTCCGCTGAGTGTTGCCCTGATCGTGCTGGCCGTGGTGCTTTCGGGCATCATCCATATCGCCATGCTTTCGGCGCAGCGCGAGGGCATTCAGGCCGCTCTTGCCGCGGCAGACGCCACCACGATGGTCGAGGCGATGAAGGCGCGTGAGACGATGCTGATCGCGCAGGCCAATCAAGGCGGGCTGGACGGCGACGTGCGCGCAGGCGCCTTGGGCGAGGCGGCGGTGCTGCGTCAGGGCAAGCTGAGCGCTCAGCCGGGCGGTCCGCGCGCGCCCGGCATTGACGCCATCGCCACGCGGATCGCAGGCCTGCGGGCGGAGGCATCCTCTGCGGCGGAGCGCAGCGGCCAGCTTGGTCTCGCCGAAAGCACGCTGTTGCTGGGCATTTTGTTGCTGGCCTTGTCGCAGATCATGGCGGCCCGGCTGTTCCTTTGGTTGGGCGCAGGCCTCGGTCTTGCCGGAATCGCTCTGGCTGCCTTGGGTGTTTTGGGGGGAGTAATGGCATGAACCTGCATCTCTGGGGGCTCTATTGCCTCACCGTGTTTCTCATCAGCGCCTCGCCGGGGCCGAACATGCTCCATATCATGAGTCGCAGCGTCGAGCTGGGCCTGCGTGGGTCGTTTCCGGCCATGGCTGGCTGCATGAGCGCGCTGGTGGTGATGATGACGGCCAGCGCGCTTGGCCTGACCGCGCTGCTCTTCGCGCTGCCCGGGGCATTCGAGGTGCTGCGGCTCGTGGGCACGGCCTATCTGGTTTATCTGGGCATCAAGGCATGGCGAGCGCCCGTTACCGATGAGGCCGAGGAAGCGGTCGAGTTTGAACGCCCCGGCCTTTCGCGCTGGGCGGTCTATCGCGGGGGCTTTACCATCGCCATTTCGAACCCCAAGGCGCTGCTCTTCGCCGCCGCCTTCCTGCCCCAATTCATCGACCCGGCGCAGCCCAAGGCGATCCAGCTTTCCATCCTGATCGGCACCTTCGTCGTGATCGAGACCTTCTGCTACTTTACCTATGCCGTCGGCGGCAGGGGTCTTGCCGGATGGTTGCGGCGCCCCGCCGCCCAGCGCTGGTTCAACCGCGTGACGGGCACGGTGTTTGTTGGCTTTGGCGCCATGCTGCTGCGGTCGCAGAAGGCTTGAGGGTTTAGGAAGGTGCCTCTGGCGGGCAAAGGGGCGGGGGCCCTTTGCCCGCCAGAGGCCTCTTGCTGCCCCCCCATCAAGCCCCATCAAGGCACCAAAACACTCGCCCCTACCGTCTGGCGCCCCTCCAACGCGCGATGGGCATCGGCGGCATCGGTCAGGGCAAAGCTTTGCCCCACCGGCATTTTGACCGCGCCGCTCTCCAGCATTTCGAACAGGCGCGCCACGCCCGCTGCGCTCTCCGCCGGGGTGGCGTAATAGTCCCACAGCCGAGGCCGCGTGACATAGAGCGAGCCCGCCGAGGCCAAGGCGCCCAGCGCCACCCCTGTCACCGGCCCGCTGGCATTGCCGAAGGACAGGATGGTGCCGCGCGGCCGGACCGAGGCCAGCGACACCGGCCAAGACGCCGCGCCCACGCCGTCGAAACTGGCCGCAACGCCGATGCCGCCGGTGATCTCGCGCACTTGCGCCGCCACATCGGGCGAGCCGGACAGGAGGACGGTTTCGGCCCCGGCCTCGCTGGCCATGGCCGCCTTGCTTTCTGACCCGACCACTCCAATCACCCGCACGCCCAGCGCATGGAGCCATTGCACGAGGATCTGCCCCACGCCGCCCGCCGCCGCATGGACCAGCGCCCATTCGCCTGCCTTCAATGCCACCGCGCGCTCGACCAGAAATTCGGCCGTACAGCCCTTGAGCATGGCCGCCGCCGCCGTTTGTGCGCTGATGCCATCGGGGATGCGGAACCATCCCGAGGCGGGCACTATCCGCGCCGTGGCATAGGCGCCCAGCGCCGGGCCAAAGGTGGCCACGCGGTCGCCGGGCTTGAAGGCCGCCACATCCGGCCCCACCGCCTCGACCACGCCTGCCGCTTCGCTGCCCAATCCGGAGGGCAGCGGGCAGGGGTAGAGGCCCGAGCGATAATAGGTGTCGATGAAATTCAGCCCCACCGCCTCATGCACCACGCGGATTTCGCCGGGGCCCGGCTCGTGCAGATCGACTTCGTGCCAGCGGATCACTTCAGGCCCGCCGGTCTGGGCGAAATAGGCTTGCAGAGCTTTCATCGTGTCATCATCCTTCCGGACCGGCAAAGCCTGGTAGATAGGCCGCGTTGGGACTATTGGCCAATTTCAGCGCCTTGGCCAGCGCAGCAGCGAAATTTTCTTCGAGTTTTGCGCGTTTTATATGGTCGCGAAAGAAATCGGCCCATAAAAACTCCGCATAGGGCGTCGATGTCTTGGCATAGCCGCCCCCGCGCCGGACCGCGCCTGCCAGCGATCGGAACGGATCATCGGCCAGTTTGCCCACATGGCGCGGCAGATCTGACCAGTCATGCCTTTTGCCATTGTCATCATAGGGATGGAGCCAGTTGTTATAGTCCATCACTGAAAAGAACCGCTTCTTGCTCAGCTTGCCCAGCCGCGCCTCGACCGAAACCAGCACTTCCTCGACGCCTTCCTCATAAAGCGCGCGGGCCAGATGGTGATGGTCGATCACCCACCATGTGTCGCCCGGACCATGCACAACCGGGATCAGATGCTGGCCCAGCCATTGTCCGGCCTCTTTCTGTTGACGCCAATGCTGCTGCTTGTCGCGCACTTCGGCCATTCCCACCGTCATTTGCGTCGGGCGCAGATCGCGCAGTCGGACCGGATTGAGGACCGGCTGGACCGGGTGGTTCATGGCCATAAACGCAGCTCTCCTTTCCCTCAGATGGCGCTATCCCGCCATGATGCCCCCGCCCGCGCCACGGCGTCGGCCACCGAAAATGTCGAATCCTGCGCCAGTTGCGCCATGCCCGCCACCACCAGCACATCGCGCACCCGGTCATGCGCGCGGGCCAGCAGCACGCGCTGCCCATGCTGCGCCCGGTCGAGCACGAATTCGCCCAGCGCGTCGATGGCGGTCGCGTCCAGATCGTTCGATTCCTCAAGGCTAAGCACCACCACGGGCGCGCCCGATGCCGCCGCCCGCGCCGCAATCAGGTTCAGCACACTTTCCGCATTGGCGAAAAACAGCGGCGCATTGGGGCGAAACAGCGCGATATTGGCAGGCACGCGGGCATCGTCATGGCGGGCAATATCCACGTAATCATGGCTATCGCCCACCTGGCCGAGCGTGCTGATCGAGGGATGGGCCAGATCATAAAGCAGCATGGCGATGGACAGCGCAATCGCCGCCAGCATCCCGTTAAGTACCCCCAGCGCCAGCACGCCGACCGCGGCGGCCACCGCCACCCAGCCATCGCGCCGAATCTGAAACAGGCGCCGGATCGGAGCGGGATGGAGTGCATGGGTCAGCGCGGCGATCACCACGGCGGCAAGGATCGGCTCGGGAATGCGCCCGATGGCGGGCGCGGCGAACAGCGCGAGGCCCAGCAGCGCCAATGCCGCCACAATCGCGGCCCATCGGCTCTGCGCGCCCGCCGAGGCATTGGCATTGGCCGCCGAAAAGCCCGCGCCCACCGGCATGCCCTGCGCCAGCCCTGCGGCCAGATTGGCCAGACCCAGCGCGCTCAGCTCGCGGTTGGCATCGACCCGGTCGCCATTCTGCAAGGCCAGACTGCGCATCGTCCCCCAGCTTTCGGCAAACAGAATGAGCGCGACCGGCGCGGCGATCTGGGCCAGACGCGGCAGCAGCGCCAAGGGCGGCAGCGCGAAATCGGGCCATGTCAGCGCCACCTGACCCACCAGCGCCACGCCCCATGCCGCCGGGTCCAGCCACCAGCCCAGCAGCAGCCCGCCGCCGATCACCATCAACGATCCGGGCCAACGCGGCGCTCGCCGCAGCGCCAGCAGCGCCGCCAGCGCCCCTAGCCCCAGCAGCAGACTGGGCCAGTTGGTGCGGGGCAGCGCCATGGCGATTTCGCCCAGCAGCCGCCACATCGGCGCACCCGGCACGCTGATCCCCAACAGATGCGGCAATTGGCGCGCCATGATCGTGACCGCCAATCCCATCGCAAAGCCGCGCAGCACAGGCCGCGAGATGAAACCGGCCAAACTGCCCAGCCGGAACGCACCCAGCGCGGCAAAGATCAGCCCTGTCATTACCACAAGCGCTGTGGCCGCTGCGCCCTTATCGCCCAAGCCCTCGGCCGAAAGCCCGATCAGCGCCGCGCCCAGAATGGCCGCCGACGAAGATGTGGGCGCAATCACCGCATATCGGCTGCGCCCGACCACCGCATAGGCCAGCGCGCCCGCCACCGCCGCCACAATCGCCCGTCCCGGCGCCAGCCCCGCCATCCCGGCATAGGCCACCGCCTCGGGCAGGAGCAATCCGGCAAGGCCAAGGCCGGTCAGCAGATCGCGTCGGGGAATGCTCTCCATCGCGCTATGCATGGACCCGGCATCATGCAAGTCAAGCCGCGCGCATCAGTCTTCCACCGGTTCGACATCGACGGACACGGACAGGTTTTGCCCCGCGCCGCCCAGAAACACGCCGTCGATCGGGGCAATATCGGCATAATCGCGCCCCATCGCGACAAAGATATGGTCGGTCCCGGCCAGCACGTCATTGGTGGGATCAAAACCGACCCAGCCGATGGCCTGACCACACCACAGCGCGGCCCAGGCATGCATCGCATCGGCCCCCACCAGACGCGGCTGGCCCGGCGGGGGCAGCGTGCGCAGATAGCCGCTGACATAGGCCGCCGGAATGCCATGCGCCCGCGCAGCCACGATCATCACATGGGCGAAATCCTGACACACGCCGCGCTTTTGTTCAAAGGCGTCCTGAGCGGTGGTGGTCACGCTGGTTGCCGTGCCGTCATAGGCAAAGCTCTCATGGATGGCCTTCATCAATGCGTGACCTGCGGCCAGCACGCTTTGATCGGCGGCCAAAAAGGGGGCGGCCCACTCGGCAATCGCGGTCGATGGCGGGGCCATGGGTGAGGCGAAGAGGTAAGAGGCCGGGCCCATCGGCGACAGATCGGGCAGCGTCAGCGCAGCGGCGCGGATACTGCCAATATCGGGGGCGCCTGCGTCATCGGGCGAGAGGGCCGGTTCACTCACCTCAATATCGAAACGGCTTTCGATGCTCAGCTCTGAAAGCGCTTCGCGCAGGATCACGCGGTGGCGGTGGACAATCCACGGGCCATCCCCGGCCTCGATCTCGGCGGGGGGCGGGTCGAGTTTCAGCGCGAAATTTTCTACCCGCTGCCCCGGCCAGAGCGCCGGTTTCAACCGCAGGTTGAGCCGCGCCAGACGCACCACGCCGTCATAGCGCAGGCTGGTGGTATGATGGATGCGATAGCGCATGAAAGGGTCAGCCTTGCAGCGGCGTGCGGCCCGCGACCGCCGCATCGAATTGCAGGAAGTAGCGCGCGGAAATCGAATCCGAGAGCGCCTGAAGCCGCATTTCGATCTCGGCCATGCGCGGCCCGTCGAATTGATCGACCGTCAGGCTGATGAGAGGGGCCAGCACCGCGCGCACCTCGCGCAGCGGTGCTTCGGGCAAGGCATCCTCGCGCAGCGAGGGCAGGGCGACGATATGGCGCTCAATGGCCTGCACCTGATGGACAAGGCTGCGCGGATTGTCGGGGTCGAGCAGCAGGAGGTCATAGACCGGATCGCGCAGCGGCGCCGAAAGATAGCGCGAGCGATAGGTGATCTGGCTGTCGAAAATGTCGAGCAGAGTGTTGAGCCGGTCGCTCTCCTCACCCGCGCCCTCCAATTGACGCGCGATGCGGCACAGCGAAAGGGCGCGCTCGATGCGACGCCCCATGTCGAGAAAACGCCATGCGGGCCCGCGCACCATATCCTCCGCGCCAAGGCCGGAAAGCGCGGCGAAACGCTCGA
Source organism: Novosphingobium sp. SG707 (assembly GCF_012275515.1). Taxonomy (GTDB): domain Bacteria; phylum Pseudomonadota; class Alphaproteobacteria; order Sphingomonadales; family Sphingomonadaceae; genus Novosphingobium. The sequence goes on along the minus strand of NZ_JAAZQL010000004.1, from coordinate 121,222 downwards.
CCAGTTCACGCGCCACGCGCAGCAGAACGCCGGGCCGATGCGAATCGAGCAGCGGCAAAGGCCGACTGGCGATCCGCCAGAAATCAGGCGCGAAACGGTCGCGCAGCGATTGGCCCACATTGCGCTGGGTGTTGAGCAGCGCCGCCACCCCGCCCGGCAGGACATTCTCAACCAGCGCCGCGCGGCAGGCCTCGGCGGGCGAAAGCGCGTTGTGATCGGCGGACAGCGCCCCCCAATTGGCCAGCAGATCCACCAGCCTTGTGCGCACCTCGGGATGGCCGCTGGCGCCCGCGTCCACTTCGATACCTCCGCCCAGAATCGAGCGGACCACGCGCACCGTCATTTCCGCGCGCTCGCCATAGCGGCCGAACCAGAACAGATTGTCGGCCGCCTGCGCCGCCAAGACGCCGCCATCGCGCCGGATCGCAGGCGCGCCGGTCAGCGTGACGCGGCTGAAACGCTCCTCATCGGCCTCGTCCACCACGCAGACATCGGCCGACAGATCGCCTTCGCCCATCAGCGTCGAGGCGATCTTGCCCGAGGAGGACAGGCGGGCAAAGCCCCCCGGCATCACCACCCATTCGCCATCGGCCCCGCGCGCGACAAAGGCGCGCAGTGTGAAGGGGCGCGGCTCGAACCGGTCGTCGATCAGCGCGGGCGTGGTGGACAGGTTGATGATTTCCTGCGCGCAATAATCCATCGGGCGGCGTGCCATAGCGGCCAGCAGGGCCTCGCGCGCCTCGAGCGTCAATTGCGCGCCGTGGGCGGGCTGCACTGCGGCCAGCCCCTCGACCCTCTGGCCAAAGGCGGGAGCCACCATCAATTCATCCAGCCGCCCGCGCACCAGATCCGCCTCGGCCTCGCCCCCGCACCACCATGTGGCGACATTGGGCAGCAGCGGGTCCTCGCCCAGCAGGGTTTGGAACAGGCGCGGCAGGAAGGCGGCAAAGGCGGGCGCCTCGACCACCTCGACGCCGGGCCAGTTGGCCATGGCCACTTGTCCGCCGGTCCAGCAATCAGCCAGATCGGGCACGCCAATCGTCGAGCGCGCATCGAAATTGAGCGGATCGAGCGAATTGGTGTCGATCCAGCGCCACAGCGCATCGACCCGCTTTGGCCCGCCGATGGTGCGAACATAGAGTTTGCCGTCGATGACGGTCAGATCGCGCCCCTCGACCAGAGGAAAGCCCAGATAGCGCGCCAGATGGGCCTGTTCTGGATAGGACTGGTTGAACCGCCCCGGCGTCAGCAGCGCGATCCGCGGCGATTCGCGGGGGCAATCGGCCGAGAGCCCCTGACGCAATTGCCCAAAGAAGCCCGCCAGCCGCCGCGCGTGAATGTCCGAGAGCAGCGACCCCGTCCCGCGCGAAAGCGCCAGCCGGTTTTCCAGCGCATAGCCCACACCATTGGCCAGCCGCAGCCGATCGCCCAGCACGCGCCATTGCCCGTGCGGCCCGCGCGCCAGATCGACCGCATAAACATGGATATAATGGCCCCGGCGCGGCAGAACCCCGCCCATCGCGCGGGCGAAATAGCGGCTGCCCGCAACCACGGCGGCGGGGATATGTCCTTCACGCACCAGATCCTGCGGGCCGTAAATATCGCCCACCACAGCTTCGAGCAGGCGCGCACGCTGGATCAGCCCTGCCTCGACCTTGGCCCATTCCTGCGCGCCGACAATCAGCGGCATCGGCGTCAGGGGCCAGCTGCGCTCCTCCGCATCGCCGGTCATGCGGAAACTCATGCCCATGTCGGCGATTTGGCGCGCCAGCAATTCCTGCGCCGACAGGCCCGAATCCTGCGCCAGCGTATGGAGCCCGTCCGCCATCATCCGCCATTTGGCGGCGACCTCGGGCGGGGCATGGCGAAACAGGTCGCCCGCATCCACGTCGACCGGATAGTCCTTCAGCCAGTCCACCGGCTGGGCCTTGCGGGGCGCACGGGTGGCCAAGTTACCCCAGCCAGCCGGGGCGGCGCAGGTCGAGCGTCATCGGAAATTCGCCGTGCCACTCCTGCGCGGGTGCGGGCTGAAACCCCGGCGTATGGCCGATGTCGAAGAAGCGCGCCTTGCGCCGCCCCTCGGCCTCGAATGCGTTGACCGGCACTGTATCGTAATTGCGCCCGCCCGGATGCGCGACCTCATAAACCGCGCCGCCGAGGCTGCGATGGTTCCATGTGTCATAGATGTCGAAGGTGAGCGGCGCATGGGGCGGCAGCATGGGATGGAGGCAATTAGACGGCCACCACGCCTTGTAGCGCACGCCGCCGACGCCTTCGCCCGGTGTGCCGGTGGGGTTCATGGGAATGCGGCGGCCGTTGCAGGTGATGATATGGCGTCCGGCCACAAGGCCCGTCGCGCGCACCTGCAAACGCTCGGTCGAGGAATCGACAAAACGTACGGTTCCGCCGATCGCACCCGTCTCGCCCAGTACATTCCACGGCTCCAGCGCATGGGCGATTTCCAGTTGCACCCCGCCGCCCTCGGTCGTGCCGTGGATGGGGAAGCGGAACTGGCGCTGGGCCTCGAACCACACGGGATCGAAATCATAGCCCGCACGACGCAGATCCGACAGCACATCGAGGAAATCGGCCCAGACGAAATGGCCCAGCATGAAGCGGTCGTGCAACTGCGTGCCCCAGCGCACCAGCGGCCCGCCCTGCGGCTCGCGCCAGAACCAAGCGGCCAGCGCGCGGATCAGCAATTGCTGGGCAAGACTCATTTTCGCGCCTGGCGGCATCTCGAAACCGCGAAATTCGACCAGACCGAGGCGGCCCGTGGGGCCATCGGGGCTGAACAATTTGTCGATGCAGATCTCGGTGCGATGGGTGTTGCCCGTCACATCGACCAGCAGATTGCGGAACAGGCGATCGACCACCCATGCCAGCGGTTGCGGCTGCTCCGGGCCGGGCACCTGCGCCAGCGCGATTTCCAGCTCGTACAGCCCGTCATGGCGCGCCTCGTCGATGCGGGGGGCCTGACTGGTTGGGCCGATGCACAGGCCCGAAAACAGATAGGAGAGCGAGGGGTGCCGCTGCCAATAGGTGACGAAGGATTTCAGCAGATCGGGGCGGCGGATGAACGGGCTGTCGAGCAGGCGTGGCCCGCCAAGCACGATATGATTGCCCCCGCCGGTGCCCACCGCGCGGCCATCGACCATAAAACGGTCCGCCGTCAGCCCGACCTCGCGCGCGACATCATAGAGCGTTTCGGTGATGTGCACCGATTCGCGCCAAGAGGCCGAGGGCTGGATATTGACCTCGATCACGCCGGGGTCAGGCGTGACCTTCAGCACTATCAGGCGCGGATCGGCGGGCGGAGGATAGCCCTCGATCCGCACCGGCAGCCCGCTTTCCTGCGCCACATGCTCGACCGTGGCGATGAGGTCGAGGTAGTCCTCCAGCGTTTCGACCGGGGGGATAAAGACGCAGAGGTGATCGCGCCGCGCCTCGACCGTGATGGCGGTGCGCACCACGCCTTCGATGGCGACCTGTTCGACATAGGTGTTGCCGCTGGCCTTGCTGGGGGCATCCGATACGCGCTGAAACGCGCCCTGCGTCCGGGCGGCAGCTTCGCGCTCGGCCGCCAGACCATAGAAATCGGGCAAGGGCGCGAGCGGGGCGGCGGTGTCCTGCGGGTTGATGAAAGGATAGTCTGAGGCTGCCACATGGGGCAGCGAGGAAAGCGGCAGGCGATAGCCCAGCGCGGCATCGCCCGGCACAGCATACAGCGCCCCGCGCCGCAGTCGCCACTTTTCCGACCGCCAGCGCCGGATCGGCTGATGCGCCGCCTGCCACCAGCGCTGGACCGGCAGGACATAGCCGACCGGCTTGTTCAGGCCGCGCTGGAACGTGCGCATGAAGCGGGCGCGTTCCTCCGGATTTTCCAGTTCGGGATCATCGGGCGTCACATTGTCGGGCAATTGCGCCTCGCGCACGATCCATTCCACCGCGTCTTCATAGACCGGCTGAACAAATTCCTCATCCACACCCAGCGTGGCGGCAATGCCGCGCATCACCTGCTCCGCGCTTTGCGGTGTCACCTCGGGCGGGAGCGTTTCGCGCGGCAAGGTCTCGCCCGCGATCAGCGTCGCATCGCGCCACACCGGCACGCCATCCTTGCGCCAATAGATCGAATAGCCCCAGCGCGGCAGGCTTTCCCCCGGATACCATTTGCCTTGCCCGTGATGCAGCAGCGATCCGGGCGCGAATTCGTCACGCAGGCGGCGGATCAGCCGGTCGGCATAGGCGGCCTTGGTGGGGCCGACGGCGTCGCTGTTCCATTCGGGCGCCTCGAAATCGCCGTCCGCGATAAAGGTCGGCTCGCCCCCGATGGTCAGGCGCATGTCTTGCGCGGCAATGTCCTCATCCACCTTGTCGCCCAGCGCCAGCACCGCGTCCCAGCGTTCGTCGGTAAAGGGCTTGGTGATGCGCACCGCTTCATGGATGCGGTGGACGCCCATCTCGAAATGGAAATCGACTTCGGCCGGTTCGGCCAGCCCGCTGATCGGCGCGGCGGATCGGTAATGCGGCGTGGCGCAAAGCGGGATATGCCCTTCGCCCGCCAACATGCCGCTGGTGGCATCCATCGCGATCCATCCTGCGCCCGGCACATAGGCCTCGGCCCAGGCATGCAGATCGCAGACATCCTGCGAGACGCCCTTCGGCCCGTCGACCGGGATCACATCGGGCGTCATCTGGATCGAATAGCCCGAGACAAAGCGCGCGGCAAAACCCAGCCGCCGCAGCAGATTGACCAGCAACCACGCCGAATCGCGGCACGATCCCGAACCGATCTCCAGCGTTTCCTCCGGTTCCTGGACCCCGGCCTCCATGCGGATCACGTAATTGACCGCCTGATAGACCGCCATGTTCACATCGACGAGGAAATCGACCGTGCGCTGCTTCACATCGGCAAAGCGTTCATAGAGCTTTTCGAACAGGGCGCCCTGCGGTTCGACATCGAAATAGGCGGCCAGATCCTCTTTCAGCGCCGGATCATAGGCAAAGGGGCGTTCCTCGGCATAATCCTCGACAAAGAAGTCGAAGGGATTGATCACCACCATATCGGCCAGCAGATCGACCTCTATGCTGAAATGATCGACCGGATCGGGAAAAACCAGCCGCGCCAGCCAATTGCCATGCGGGTCCTGCTGCCAGTTGAGAAAGTGGTTTTCCGGGCTGATCTTCAGCGAATAGTTGGGCACCAGCGTCCGGCTGTGCGGCGCGGGACGGAGGCGGATCACCTGCGGCCCCAAACGGATCGGTTTGCTGTAGCGATAGCGGGTGAGGTGGTGCAGGCCAGCTGTGATCATGAACGGGAGTGTGCGCGAAAGGTTTGTGCGCTGCAATATGGAATTGCGGGCCTTGTCAACAAAGCCGGTTGCGCTTTGCCCCCCTGTGGTCCAGCAGGGCGCGTGCAACTGGAGTGACAGGCAAGTGCAGGCGCAAATGGCCCCCGCGCCGGGGGTTTTGACAATCGATCTTGATGCATTGGTGGAAAACTGGCGCCGCGTGGCGCGCGAGGTTGCGCCCGCGCGAGCCGCCGCTGTGGTCAAGGCCGATGCCTATGGTCTGGGCGCGGCGCAGGTGGTCCCGGTGCTGGCAGCGGCGGGTTGCCGTGCTTTTTTCGTCGCCAATCTGGTTGAGGCGCTGGCCATTCGTACGCTGGTGCCGGATGACGCTTTGCTGGCGGTGCTCAACGGGCTGCATCCGGGTGGAGAGGCTTTTGCCGCCGATGCGGGAATCACGCCGGTGCTGAACAGTATCGCGCAGGCGCGGCGATGGCAGGCCTTTGGCCGCCCGGCGATGCTTCAGGTCGATACCGGCATGGCGCGCCATGGGCTTGGTTTTGAAGAAGCGGTCGTATTGGCGGGCGATGCGGAATTTCGCGGCGCTGTGCCCTTGCTGGCGATTATCAGCCATCTGTCCTGCGCCGATGAACCCGATCGGGCCGAGAATGCCGTGCAATTGGCGCGGTTTGAGGCCGCTGCCGCACTGTTTCCGGGCGTGGCGCGGTGTTTTGCCAATTCGGGCGGAGTGCAATTGGGCGCGGCCTGGCATGGCGATTTGGTGCGGGCAGGCCTGTGCCTTTATGGCGCCGAGCCTGCCGATGGGCGGGCCGAGCCGTTCCACCCGGTGGTGGGATTACAGGCCCGCGTGTTGCAAACCCGCACTGTGCCCGCCGGGACCGGCGTGGGCTATGGCCAGACATGGCATGCCCCGCGTGAAACGCGGCTGGCGCTGCTCTCGATCGGCTATGCCGATGGTTTTCCGCGCAGCCTGTCGGACCGGGGCGCGGTGTGGGCGCAGGGCGCGACATTGCCCATCGTGGGCCGGGTGTCGATGGATGTGACGGTGGTCGATGCTTCCGCCTTGCCCGAGGGCGCGCTGGCCGAGGGGGAACTGGTCGAGATCATCGGCCCGCATCGCCCGATTGAGGCTGTGGCGCAGGAGGCGGGCACGATTGCCTATGAAATCCTGACCCAGTTGGGCGCGCGGTATCAGCGTATCTATCGCTGATGCGATCCGGCGCGGGCGGACGGCCCGCGCCGGAGGCTTTATCAGAATTCGAACTTCACCGTCGCGCCATAGGTGCGCGGATCGCCAAGGTTGGCCGCGATCAGGCCCGTGTTGCCGCTGGCCACGGTCAGCATCTCGACATAATTGATGCCGGTGGCGTTGCGGACCCAGCCATAGATGTCGATCCCGCGATCCTGACGCCAGCCTGCGCGGAAATTGTGCAGCGAATAGCCCTTTACCCAGGTGTAGATCGAGGCCGAGGCATTGGACGACCAGCTCGAACGATAGGAGGCGTCATAGCCGACATAGACCTCGCCATCCTTGCCGAACAATTGGGCCGGAACGTTATATTCGCCGCCCCAGCTCAGCGCATATTTCGACACGCCCGGCAGGCGCTGGCCCGAAATGTCGCAACTGGCCGGGCTGAGCGCGCCTGGTACACCCGCCGCGCCCGGCGTCTGCGTGCCGGTGACGGTGGTGCCGCCCGACAGTTCGGGCGGGCAGGGGGCGGTGGTGAACTTGCGATATTTCGCATCCGTCAGCGCGGCATTCAGATAGGCGCTGAAACGGTCGCTCGGGCGCACCGAGAAATCGCCTTCCAGACCCTGCGTGCGAACCTGTTCGGCATTGGCCAGATAGCCGCGCAGCACGCCCAGCGCGCCATTGGTCACCTGCGCCTGGAAATTGTCGATGGTGGTGCGGAAGGCGGCCAGATTGACCGTCACCTTACGGTCCAGCCACTGGCTCTTGAAGCCCAGTTCGAAATGGTTGACCGTTTCGGGCTTCACTGTGGCGGCGGCCAGAATCGGCTGGCCATTGGCGTCCGAGGGCACGCCGTTCAGGTTGACCCCGCCCGACTTGAACGTCTTGGCATAGGTGGCATAGGCGCGCACATCGCGGGCCAGCGCATAGGACAGCGTCAGATCATAGCTGAAATTCCACGCCGAATAGCGCGCCGGGAATTGCTGGGACGAAAGCACGCCCGCCTGCGCGCCCAGCAGCGAATTGGCGCCCGTGCCCGACGACGGGAAAATCTGCGTCCCGGCCGAATTGTTCACGACCGAATTGTACCAGCCCTTCTTCTGGTCATAGTTCAGGCGCACGCCCGGCTGGATGGTGAAACGATCCGTCACCTTCCAGCTCAACTGGCTGAAAGCGGCCAGGCTGGTGTTGTTGAGGCGGATGTCATTCTTGGCGGTCAGGCCGTTGAGAATGTCGGGCACGCAGGTGGCCGAGGAGCCGGTGGGGCAGATCGCGTTGATCTGGGTGGACGAGAGCAGGAAGCGGCTCGCCGCGCTGCCCTGCTGCTGGGTGCCGGTGGTGTGGACGGCCTGATTGAAGGCGAAGAGGCCCACGTTCCAGTCGAACTTGCTGGTCGAGAGGCTGTAGCGGAATTCCTGCGTGTACTGTTCCTGCTTGGTCGGGTTCTGGCTCAGCGTGGTGATCGGCAGGCCGGTGTAGTCGCGGTCATTCGACGGGTTCCAGTCCCAGAAGCGCCATGCGGTGATGCTGGTGAAGGTCCCTGCGCCGACCTGCGTCTTAATCTTGAGCGAGGCGCCGCCAATACGGTTCGTGGCGCGCAATTCGCTGTCGAGGTCGGTTACGCGGGCATAGGGATTGGTGCTGGCGGGCGTATAGCCGAGCAGATTGGCCAGCGCCGGGAATTGGCGGGCGGATGAGCGCTGGGTGCTGCCATAGCCGTAATAGACCGTGGCGCAGCACGAGGGGTTCTGCTCGTTGTAATCCGCCGCCAGCGTGACATCCACCGTGGCCGAGGGGCGCCACAGGATTTGCCCGCGCAGGCCCAGATTGTCCTGCGACTGCACCCAGCTCTTGGTCGTGGTGTTATAGATCGTGCCGCCCCGCCCGGTCGAGGACACCGCGATGCGCGCCGCCACGGTTTCCGACAAAGGCCCCGACACGGCCAGCTTCAACTGGCGATAGCCGTAATTGCCGACGGAGATTTCACCCCGGCTTTCAAAGTTGAAGGTGGGCGCGCGGCTGGTGATGTTGATCGCGCCGGCGGTGGTGTTCTTGCCATAGAGCGTGCCCTGCGGCCCGCGCAGCACTTCGATCTGGCCCGCATCGAGGAAGTCGAAGGTGCTGGCCGCCGCGCGGCTGAAGTAAACGTCATCGACATAGATGCCTACGCCCTGTTCGATGCCATCGTTGGTCAGGCCGAAGGGCGCGCCAAGCCCGCGCAGATTGGCCGCCGAATTGCGCGGGTTCGAGGAATAGAACTGCAAAGTGGGGGCCAACTGCTGCAGCCGATTGACGTTGAACGCGCCCGTCCGCTCCAGCGTCAGCCCGCCCAGCACCGAGATGGCCAGAGGCACGCTTTGGGCCGATTCGCTGCGGTGGCGCGCGGTGACGACGATGTCGCCGGGGGCTTCGGCCTGCACCTGATCGGCGGCGGCTTCTGCGGCGGGGGCCGCATCCTCGGCAAAGACCGGGCTGGCGAAAAGTCCGGCGCTGGCCACGCTGGTGAGGAAAATCTGGCGCAGTTTCATATTCGATCCTTTACCTTTGCAACGCGGCACGCGCGTTCAAGTGATGGTGATCGGGAATGCGCATCAGGCATTCCGGCCGGAGCCGGGCGCGGGCCTCATGCGAATGTCCCCCCTGTGATGCTCGTCCTATTAATTTCTATCAATTAGGTAGAGTTGACTCGCTTCTAATCTCAATCTTAAAAATAGACATTCAAGGAAATCTGTTGAACGCCCAAGTCTGGCTAAACGCCGATCACCCTGTTGCCCTGCGCCCCGGGCAGGCTATGCATAGGGGCTTGGTCAATCGGGAGAACCGCCAGATGCAACCGGCGCGCATGTTTCTGTTGGGGCTGGTGGTGGCGGTTTCGCTGGCTTTCGGCTGGCTGGTGGTGCCTTTTTGGGGGGCGGTGCTCTGGGCGGTGATCGTCGCGGTGCTGTTCGATCCGTTCTATCAACGGCTGATGCGTGCGATGCCGGGCCATCCGGATCGCTGCGCGGCGATGGCTTTGCTGGTGGTGGTGGCGGTTGTGGTGTTGCCCGCGCTGGCGCTGGGGGCGGCGCTGATCGAACAGGCCGGGATGCTTTATGCCCGCATCGAATCGGGCCAGATCGACCCCTTGCGCTTTCTGGCCGGGCTGCAGACGCGGATGCCGCACTGGCTGCAGGGGCAATTGGGGGTCGCCGGGCTGGCCAGTCTGGACGACCTGCGGGGCTGGCTGAGCCGCGAGATGGGCGACCTCCTGCGCAATGTCGGCCCGCAACTGCTGCAATTGGGGCAGAGCACCTTGGGTCTGTTCCTGCAATTGGGCGTGATGCTCTATCTGGCCTATTTCCTGCTGCGCGACGGGCGGGCGCTGGGCGAAAAGATCGCGCGTTCAGTGCCGCTGGAGCGGGCGATGACCGATCTGCTGATCGCCAAATTCCTTCAGGCGATCCGCGCCACCATCAAGGGCAGCCTGATCGTCGCCGTGCTGCAGGGTACGATCGGGGGCTTGAGCTTCTGGGTGCTTGGCCTGCCGGGAGCCTTGCTGTGGGGCGTGGCGATGGGAGTGTTTTCGCTGTTTCCCTCGGTGGGCACGGGCTTCGTCTGGGTACCGGTTTCGGTCTATCTGCTGGCCACCGGATCGGTGTGGCAAGGCGCGGCGCTGGCGGCGATGGGCTTTTTCGTGATCAGCAGCGTCGACAATCTGGTGCGTCCGATCCTGGTGGGGCGCGACACACGGGTGCCTGATTATGTGGTGCTGATCACCACGCTGGGAGGGTTTGAACTGATGGGTTTCAACGGCTTTGTCATGGGGCCGGTGATCGCCGCGCTGTTCATCGCCATCTGGCAAGTGGTGGGCGAGAGCCGCAATCAGGCCTGACGCAGGTGGAGCAGGGCGCGGGCGGTTTCATGCTCGCGCACATGTGCGGCCACTTCGGTGGCGGGCATCGCCCGGGCGTAGAGATAGCCTTGTCCCGTATCGCAGCCCATCGCGATCAGTTGTTCCTGCTGCTGGATCGTTTCCACCCCTTCGGCAATCACCTCCAGCCCGAGGCAATGGCCCAGATTGATGACGATCGAGGAAATCGCCTCGGCATCGCCCTTGGCGCCCATCTGGCCGATAAAGGAGCGGTCGATTTTCAGCAGGTCCACCGGAAACTGGGTGAGATGCGAGAGCGAGGCATAGCCGGTACCGAAATCGTCGAGCGCGATGCGCAACCCGTGGTGGCTCAGCCGTTTGAGCGCGCGTTCGACATCCAGCGCCCCCTTGTCGAGGAACACATCCTCGGTCACCTCGATCTGCAGGCATGAGGCGGGCAGGTCGCGGGCCTTGAGCCGGTCCAGCACGGTTTCGACAATGCCGCCGGGGCGGAAATCGCCGCTGGTCACATTGACGGCGATATGGCCGAACGGCACGCCCGCCGCCACCCAGCCTTCGATATCGTTCAGGATCATCTCCAGCATGTAATCGCTGATCGCCACGCTCAGGATCGGGTCGTTGAAGGCGGCCTTGATCGCATCGGGGCCGCGCACATGCCCGTCGCGGTCGCGCCAGCGCAGCAGCGCCTCGAAACCGACAATCCGCCCGTCACCCCGCCCTTCGCCGCCCAGACAGACCTTGGGCTGGTAATGCGGTACGATGGTCTTGCGCTTCAGGGCAAAGCGAGCGGCGGTGATCATCGCCTGATGGCGCTCGACCTCGTCCATCATCGCGGGCTCGAAGATCTTCATCTGTGCCCGGCCCGCCGCCTTGGCGGCATAGAGCGCAATGTCGGCCGCCTTCATCACCTCGGACCGGCCCGGTCCGTCCTGCGGGATGAAACTGGCCCCGATGCTGGCGCCGCATTCCATCACGCGGTCGCCATGCAGGATCGGTTCGCGCAATTCCTCATAGATCCGCGCCGCGATGCTATGCAGCGCCTCGGCATCGCCTGCGGCCACGATCAGCGCGAATTCATCACCCCCCGTGCGCGCCACCAGATCGCCATGCCCCACCGCCGCACAGAGCCGCGCCGCCAGCGCGCGCAGCAGCACATCACCGCCGTCATGGCCCAGCGTATCATTGATCGCCTTGAAATTATCGACATCCACGATCAGCAGCGCATGACCGGCGACCCTATCATCGCGGCTCAATTCGTGCGCGCCATCGCCCGTCACCAGCGCGGCATCCAGCCTTTCCTGAAGCACCGCACGATTGGGCAGGCCGGTCAGCGTATCGTGATGCGCCATCCAGATCGCGCGCTCTTCGGAATGCTTTTGCCGGGTGATGTCGCGGGCCACCACGATAAACCGGCCCGAGGCGTCCGAGGTTTCGTTGACCACCGTGTCAAACCACAGTTTCTCGCCCGAGGGGCGTGTAAAGCATGTGGTGAAGCTGGACAATTCGCCCCGCTGCGCGCGCGCCAGCGCCGCCGCCGCCGCAGGGCGATCCTTTTCCTCCAGCACCGAATAGAAATCGCGCCCCACCAGCGCCGACTGGCAGGCGAGCTGTTCGGGCATACGGTTGCTGAAAATGATCTGATGGTTCTCGTCCAGAATCAGCGTCAGATCGGGGTTCGACTGCAGGATCGTTTCATTGAGCGCCTTGCTGCGTTTCAGCTCCGCCGTGGTGGTCATCCAGGAAACCAGCATCCGGTGCAGTCCGAAAGAGGCGGAAAAGATCGTGGTCATGAAGATCGGCAATTGCACGCTGATGATGCGCAGCGAAGGCTCCTGCGTCATCAACCCGCCCACCGCACAGGGGGCCAGCGCGGCAAAAGTCATGACCGCGGCCAGACGCGGCGTGCCGAAATTGCGCAGGCAAATGCCGCAGACCATCGCCGCGGTCGACAGGCAGGCAATCGTGGCCAGCACCCAGTCGCCGCTGGTCAGGCACAGCAGCGTGCCGATGCCCACCGAGGCTGCCCATGCCACCGACAGCAGACTGGCCAGATGGCGCAGCCGCTCCAGCTTTTCGGGCGGCGCGCTGTGCGAGGACTGGACCACGCCGATCCGCACCAGCCCCAGCACCGCCTCGAACACCATCCAGCCGATGAAGGGGGCGGTGTGCATCCGCCCCGCCGCCACCGCCGCCACAGCCACGCTGTTGATGACCCCGCCGATGAAAATCGGCAGCGATCCGAACAGGCCATTGGCCAATTGTGCGGCGATGGGCGCCGAGACTTTCTCGCCGGTGCTAAGCAGCCAATGGGTCACTCTTGGTATCGGCACGCTCGGCAGGCCCACTCTTGTTGATCCAGACCGAGTGATTCTACGCAAAAAGTGTTAATACATAGGTCAGTTTCGAAAGGATTCACCAATGCATTGAAGGCTTTCCATGCCGCAGGTGCGAAGGACGGTCCGAATCCCCCTTCGCTGCGCCATTAGCCGCGCGCGGCAATCCGCCTTGCCATGGCCAGCAGGCTCTGCGCCTGATCGCGGTGGAGCAGTTCGACCATCCGCCCGTCCAGCTTGATCGCTCCCTTGCCGGCATGTTCGGGCAGGGCAAAAGCCTCGATCACCCGCCCGGCCCATTCCAGCTCGGCAGGCGAGGGGCTGAACACCTCGTTGCAAGGCGCGATCTGGGCGGGATGAATCAGTGTCTTGCCATCGAAACCGAACATCAGACCCTGCGCCGCCTCGGCGCGGAAGATGTCCATATCCTTGAATTCATTGCATACGCCATCCAGAATGGACAGGCCATGCGCCCGCGCCGCCGCCACGGCCAGCGACAGGAAAGGTTGCAGGAAGGTCCGCCCCGCATCGGGCCGCGCGTGCAATTCGCGGGCCAGATCATTGGGCCCGATCACCCAGAGCGCCAATCGCGTCTGCCGCGCCAGCGAGGCGATGGCGTCGAGCCGCAGCACCGATCCGGCCGTCTCGATCATCGCCCACAGTTGCAGATCCGAAGGCGCATCGGCCAGCGCCTCATGATAGCGCAGCACGTCCTGCGGGCTGGAAACCTTGGGCACCAGCAGCGCATCGGCCCCCGCGCGCGCCAGAGCCTCCAGATCCTCGGCCCCCCAATCGGTGTCCAGCCCGTTGACGCGCACGGCCACCTCGCGATGACCAAAGCCGCCGGTGTAGAGCGCCCGCACCGCAGCCTCGCGCGCGGCCTCCTTCTGTTCGGGCGCAACGGCATCCTCCAGATCAAGGATGATGACGTCGGCATCCACCTCGCGCGCCTTGGCCAGCGCCTTGGGGTTGGAGGCGGGCATGAACAGCGCGCTGCGGCGGGGGCGGTCGAGGCGGAGAGCGGGCATGAACGATCCTCTGATGGTTCGGCCAGGGCATCGGGGGTGGCGCCGCGACCTTGATAGGGCTGAACAGGCGCGATTTTGTTCACAAGCCCGGCGGGCGTCAAGCCGGCTTTAGGTAGGGGCAGCAATAAGTCGCGGATCTATTCCCCGCTCGTCAACCAGTCGCGGCCGACCAGTTGCGCCAGATTGAGCACCAGCAACATGCGATTGCCCACCGGCGCCAGCCCGTCGATAAAGGATGTCATCTCCTCCACCCCCAGGCAGGGCGGCGGCTGCAAGGATTCCTCGGCCAGATTGACCAGATCGGATACCGTTTCAACGATCAGCCCGGCCATCAGCGCGCCCATCTGCACCACGACGATGGCATGGCGCTCGGTCGTCTGGGTCGTGCCCCAGCCCAGACGCGAGCCCAGATCGATGATGGGCAGCGTGTTGCCGTGCAGATTGGCCATGCCCGCGATATAGGAAGGCGCGCCGGGAAAGCGCGCAACCGGCGACCAGGCGCGGATTTCGCGGATCGCGGCAATATCCAGTCCGAACAATTGCCGCGATACTTCGAAAGTTATCAGTTCGCGCGTCATGCCACCTCTTCTCGTCCGCACCAGCGTTTGGCGCATTCGAGCAGCATGGCGCAACGCCAGATGGGTTCAAATTGGCGCTGACCTTTTGCCGTTACAGCGCGGCAAAACCGCCATAATTTCCGCGATGAAACAGCAGGGGATCGCCCTCGCGCGCCACATTCATCCGCCGCACCGCGCCCAGCACGAAATCATGATCGCCCGCAGGCAGCGTGGCGCTGATATCGGCCTCGATCGTTATCAGCGCATCGGCCAGCAAGGGCAGGCCCCCTTCAGAAAGCGTGTATTCCACCCCGGCAAACTTGTCGCCCCGCCCGGCGAGCTGGCCGCACAGCGCCGCCTGATCGCTGCCCAGCACATTGACCGCAAAGCGGCCCGTGGCGGCAATCGCCTGCCAGCTTGCCGACGTACTGGTCGGCAAAAAGCCCACCAGCGGCGGATTAAGCGAAACCGAGGTAAACGTGCCCACCACCAGCACCAGCGGCGTGCCATCGGCCCCGGTCGAGGTGATCGCGGCCACACCGGTGGGATAATGACCCATCACGCGGCGATAGTCTGCCGGTTCGATGGCCGTGGCCGTTTGCGTCATGGTCTGTCCTTGTCCCCACCGTGAATGTCTTACGCAACGCCGTGCCAGAGCGCGCGCGATGCTGCAAGTGCGTGATGGGGCAGGGCCTCATGGGAATTGCTTATAGTCGCCTTTCGGAGATCATATGCGCTTCACGAAACTGTCCAGTACGCGCTTGAACCCGCCGCTGTCGAATTCGATCTCCAGCTTGTTGCCTTCCTGTGCCTTGACCGTGCCATTGCCGAATTTTTCGTGGAATACCTTGTCGCCGATGCGGAGGTCCAGACGCGGCGCGGCGGCAAAGCTGGCCGCGCTGCGGGTGTTTTCGGCGATCTTGCGGGCGGGGGCAAAGGTGGTCTGGCTGGCGCGCTGCCAGCCGGGGCCGCGCGTTTCCATGCGCTGGGGCTTGTTCTGTGCCAAATGGGCGAAGGGATCGTCCCGCTCGCTCCATTGCGCGCGCCACAGGCTGGCCCCGCCGGTCATCGTACTTTCGCTGTGAATATGGGCGGGGGGCAATTCGCCGATGAAGCGGCTGGGCAGCGAGGATGTCCACTGGCCATAGATGCGCCGGTTGGCCGCGTGCAGGATCGTGCAATGGCGTCGCGCCCGCGTGATCGCGACATAGGCAAGGCGGCGTTCCTCCTCCAGACTGGCCAACCCGCCTTCGTCCAGCGAACGCTGGCTGGGGAACACGCCTTCCTCCCATCCGGGCAGAAAGATATGGTCGAATTCCAGACCTTTGGCGGCATGGATGGTCATGATCGTGACCTTTTCGGCGTCATTATTCGCCTCGTTGTCCATGACCAGAGAGACATGCTCAAGAAACGCGCCCAGCGATTCGTAATCCTCCATCGCGCGGGCCAGTTCCGACAGGTTTTCCAGACGCCCCGCGCTTTCCGCGCTGCGGTCGGCCTGAAGCATGGCGGTATAGCCCGATTCGTCGAGCATCACGCGCGCCAGTTCGGCAGGCGTCGCCGTCTTGGCCAGATCGCGCCAGCGCGCCATGTCGCGCATCAGCCCCAGCAGCGTGTTGCGCGCCTTGGTTGGCAATTCATCCGTATCGGCCATGGCCAGCGCGGCGGCAGCCAGCGGCATCCCATGCGCGCGCGCGAAACGATGCAGCTTTTCCAGCGTCTTGTCGCCAAGGCCCCGCTTGGGCGTGTTATAGATTCGCTCAAAAGCCAGATCGTCGGCAGGCTGGGTAATGATGCGCAGGTAAGCCAGCGCATCGCGGATTTCGGCGCGCTCATAGAAACGGAAGCCGCCGATGATGCGATAGGCAAGGCCGATGCTGATAAATCGATCTTCGAACTCGCGCGTCTGAAACTGGGCGCGCACCAGAATGGCGATCTTGTCGAGCGGCAGGCCCTCGCGCTCCAGCCGTTCGATTTCCTCGCCCACACGCCGCGCTTCCTCGGGCGCGTCCCATACGCCGATCACGCGCACCTTGTCGCCGCCGGTCGCCTCGGTCCAAAGCTGCTTGCCCAGACGCTCGCTGTTCTCCTTGATAAGGCCGCTGGCCGCGCCAAGGATATGCGGGGTCGACCGATAATTCTGCTCCAGCCGGATCACTTTCGCGCCGGGAAAATCCTTTTCAAAGCGCAGGATATTGGCGACCTCTGCCCCGCGCCACGAATAGATCGACTGGTCATCGTCGCCCACCACGCAGATATTGTGCCGCCGCCCCTCGATCCCCTGCGCCAGCAGGCGGAGCCAGAGATACTGCACCGAGTTGGTGTCCTGATATTCGTCCACCATGATATATTTGAACCGGCGCTGATATTCCTCCAGCACGTCGCGGTGGCGGCGGAAAATATCGAGCATATGCAGCAGCAGATCGCCGAAATCGCAGGTGTTCACCGCCTTCAGCCGGTCCTGATACAGCCGATAGAAATGCGCGCCGCGCCCATTGGCATAGGCTTCATTCTCCACCGCATCCAGATCGCCCGGCCCAAGGCCCCGGTTCTTCCACCGGTCAATGCATCCGGCCAGAGCCTTGGCGGGCCAGCGCTTTTCATCCAGCCCCTCGGCCTGAATCAACTGCTTCAACAGGCGCAATTGGTCGTCGGTGTCGATGATCGTGTAATTGCTCTGCAAACCGGCCAGTTCGGCATGGCGGCGCAGCATCTTGGCCGCGATCGCATGAAACGTGCCCAGCCACGGCATCCCCTCGACCGCAGGCCCGATCAGATGGCCCACACGCTCACGCATTTCGCGCGCCGCCTTGTTCGTAAAGGTCACGCACAGGATTTCCGACGGCCAAGCCAGTCTTTGCGCAATGATCTGCGCCATGCGCGCGGTCAGCGCCGCCGTCTTGCCCGTGCCCGCGCCCGCCAGCATCAGCACCGGCCCCTCGGTCGTCAGCACCGCCTCGCGCTGGGGCGGGTTCAGATTGGCCAGCCAGGGGGCGTCATGAGCGGGAGTCTCGGGCATAGTCATCCGGAACGCCTAGAGAACATGCCCGGTCCGCGCAAGAGGGGGTTTTGGGCAGAAAACTGCATTTTGGGTTGACCTGAAGCCAATCCGCCATCAACCCGTTGCGCCCATGAGCCAGAACAGTCCGCACCCGATCCGCAAGAACGCCCGAATCCTGACCGCAGCCCTTGTCGGCACCTCGGTTGAATTCTACGATTTCTACATCTTTGCCACCGCCACAGCGCTGGTGTTCGGCCCGATGTTCTTTCCCGAGGCGGCGCCGGGGCGGCAATTGCTGCTGGCTTTCATGTCGCTTGGCATCGCCTTTGTCGCGCGGCCGGTGGGGGCCATCGCCTTTGGCCATTTCGGCGACAGGATCGGGCGCAAATCCACGCTGGTGGCCTCGCTGATCCTGATGGGCGGCTCGACGCTGGCGGTGGGCTTCCTGCCTTCCTATGCGCAGGCGGGTATTCTCGCGCCGATCCTGCTGTGCGTCTGCCGCTTTGGTCAGGGCTTTGGCCTTGGCGGCGAATGGGGCGGGGCGGCGCTGCTGGCGGTGGAAAACGCCCCGCGCGGCTGGGAGGCCCGCTTTGGTTGCGCCCCCCAGCTTGGCGCGCCGGTGGGCTTTCTGGCGGCCAACGGCCTGTTCCTGATCCTCGGCCTGGTCATGCCCGAGGCTGATTTTAAGGCATGGGGCTGGCGCATTCCCTTCCTGCTCTCGGTCGTGTTGGTGGGCGTGGGCTTGTGGGTGCGGCTGAAAATCACCGAAACCGCCGCCTTTGCCGCCGCTCGCGCGCATGAAAAGCCGCCCGAAGTGCCGCTGGGCCTGCTGCTCTCGCAACACTGGAAGCCGCTGATCGCGGGCAGCGCGGGCGTCGTCTCCTGCTTCTCGCTGTTCTATCTGTGCACCGCTTTCGCGCTGGCGCAGGGCACTGGGCCGCTCCACTATCCGCGCACCGGCTTCATGGTCGCGCAATTGGCGGCCAATCTGATGCTGGCCGCCGGGATCGCCTGCGCCGCTGTCTGGTCCGACCGCTTCGGTTCGGGGCGTATCCTCGCATGGGGCGCATCGCTGGGCGCGGTGATCGGCGCGGTCTATTGGATGGGCCTCTCCTCGGGCAGCCTTATCATCGTCTTTGTCACCCTCTCGGCCGCGCTCTTTGCCATGGGCATGGCCTATGGCCCGCTCTCGGGCTGGCTCTCGGGCCTGTTCCCGGTCGAGGTGCGCTATTCTGGCATCTCGATGGCGTTTAACGCAGGCGGCATCATCGGCGGTGCGTTGACGCCCGTGCTTGCGCAAGGTCTGATCGAAAAGGGGCTGGGCAACTGGATCGGGATTATCCCGGCGGTTGCGGGTGTCGTTACGTTGATAGGGATCGGGTGGACGCGGCGGTTGAAGGTGAAGTGAAGGTTTGCCGCCGGCGGGCAAAGGGCGGGGGCCCTTTGCAATCCCGTTAATAGGGTGGGTTTGAGGTCTTGGGCTATTAAAATGAAAGCCTGCGGTGCAGTTAAATAGCGCCGCAGGCTTTCATTTTTCCAACGCCGCGCCCGACCCAAAACGTCGAACTTTTAGCGCGACATAGACAGTAATGGGAGCGCGAGGGTCTAGACCCTCGCATCTTACCCTTCCTGCTTCTCTTCCATCCTGAACAAGGTAATCTTCGCCTTACCCACCTTCCGCTCGGCATCGACCACAAACCCGCGCACCTGCGGATTTTCGGTCGCGGCGGTTTCCAGCGCAACCCATGTGCCTTCCCCGATCCAGCCGAGGCGGCGCAGCTTGTCGATCGCCACCTGTCCCGCGCCGGTGTTATAGGGCGGGTCGAGCAGCACGAGGTCGAGCGGCTCCTTGGTGGCGGTCAGGGCCATCACGCTGCCCGCGCGCACGTCGCAGCGGGCGTGGGCTTTGAGGTTGGCGATATTGGTGCGGATCGCGCGGATCGCGGGGGCGGCCTGTTCGGCAAACAGGCAATGCGCCGCGCCCCGGCTCAACGCTTCAAGGCCCAGCGCGCCCGATCCTGCGAACAGGTCGGCCACGCGCAATTCCTCGAAACCGCCAAGGCGGCTGTTGAGCATGGAAAACAGCGTCTCGCGGGTGCGGTCGGCGGTGGGGCGGGTGTCGTCACCTTCGGGCGCGGCCAGTTTGCGGCCACGCCATTCGCCAGCAATGATACGGATCATTCGCCGCGCGCCTTGGCAAATTTCAGCCCCTTGCGGAAGCGTTCGACCTGCACCTGCGGGATCTGGATCGCCTGCCCGCGAGCCAGATCAAGCAATTCGAACGGCCCGTATTTGGTGCGCATCAGTCGGCTGACCTGAAGCCCCAAAGCCTCCAGCACACGGCGCACTTCGCGGTTCTTGCCCTCGCTCAGCGTCAATTCGATCCACTGGTTGCGGCCCGTGCGGCGCTCCATATTGGCGTCGATCCGGCCATAGCGGATGCCGTCGACCTCAATGCCTTCCATCAGCTCTTCCAGCCGGTCCTGCGTGATGTCGCCAAAGGTGCGGGCGCGATAGGTGCGCGGAATGCCGCTGCTGGGCAATTCCATCGCGCGCTTCAATTCCCCATCGTTGGTCAGCAGCAGCAGACCTTCGGTGTTAAGATCGAGCCGCCCGATGGGCATCAGGCGCGGCGTCCCTTCGGGCAGGGCGTTGCGCAGCGCGGTGTAGATCGTGGGGCGTCCCGCCGGATCGCGCTCGGCGGTGATGAGGCCGCTGGGCTTGTGAAACGCATAGAGCCGCGCCGCTTCCGGCGCTTTGACCGGATTGCCGTCCACCGTGACGCCTTTGAGCGTGGTGAGCAGCGTGGCGGGCGTGGTGACGGTGATTTCGCCCACCTTGACCCGGCCGGCCTCGATCAGGCGTTCCACCTCGCGGCGGCTTGCCACGCCCGCGCGGGCCAGCAGCTTGGCGATACGCTCGCCTTCGCCTTCCAGCTTGTTGATCGGTTCAGGCGCGGGGCGCGGGGGTCGGGGGATGCGCGGCGGGTGGAGTTTGCCGGTGGACTGGGCATTGCCGCCCGCCTTCGATCTGTCGCCATAGCTTGGCTTGTCGCCATAGGAAGGCTTGCCGCCATACGAGGGCTTACCGCTCCGTTCGGCCTGCGGCTTGCCGCTGCGGTCAAATTGCGGTTTCCCGCGGGGGGCGGCGTCGGACGCGCGGCCATTGCGCGAGGCGGGGCCACGCGATGAAGGACCCTTGGAAGGGCCACCGGGATTCTTGGTATAAGACATGGGGCCGCCTTACTCTTCTTCGGGCCACAGGTCAAAAGCGGTGGACGCGCGGCGATTTGCCCTTTCTTTTTGTTCATCAAACCGCCTAATCTTGCCACTTCATTTCCATTATTCAGGACCAAACCCGCATGGCCATCAGCGCCCAGAACAACACCCCGGCGGATGCGGAAAAACCGCCCCGGCCCAAGGGGCTGGCGCTGCTGCGCGTGGCGCTTTCGACGCGCAAGGCGGGGTGTATGCTGGGTTTCGGCTTTTCTTCAGGGCTCCCTTTTGCGCTGCTGATCGGCACGCTGAATGCCTGGCTGGGCGAGGTGGGGATCAAGCTGGCGACGATTGGCGTGTTGTCATGGATCGGCCTGTCCTATTCGTTCAAATTCCTCTGGGCGCCGCTGGTCGACCGGCTGAAACTGCCGGGGCTGGAGGCGCTGGGGCGGCGGCGCAGCTGGATCATCCTGTGTCAGGCGGTGCTGGCCTGCGCGATTGCCGGGCTGGCCATCACCGACCCCACGCGCGCCATCGGCACTTTCGCCATCATCGCCTTCATCGCCGCCTTTGCCAGCGCCACGCAGGACATCGCGCTCGACGCATGGCGGATCGAGAATGCCGATGAGGACACCAGCCTCGAACTGCTGACCGCGCTCTATCAATTTGGCTATCGCACGGCCTCGATTGTGGGCGGCGCGCTGGCGCTGATGCTGGCGGCGCGGATGTCCTGGCCGCAGGTGTTCGGCGCGATGGCGGGGCTGATGGCGGTGATGACGCTGGTGACTCTGCGCGCACCCGATACCGAGCGCACGATCACCGCGCGCCTGCACGCCGATCTTGGGCAGCCGGGCGAACTGGCGCCGGGGGTGCGGGCGGTCCTGCTGTTTATTGTGCTGGCCAGTTGGGTCTGGGCAATTGCCACGATCGCCCATTTCATGATCACGATGCTGGCCCCGGTCGCGCCGGGGGGCAAATTGCCCTCCGTGGCGGAATTTACGAAGACGCAGGGGCCGTGGATCGTGGGGGCCACCGTGTTCGTGCCGCTGATCGTGGCCAGCGTGGCCAACCATTTGAAGGCCCGCGCGCTGGGCGTGCTGGCGGTGGAGGACCATGCGCATGGCCCCTCGCGCACCATCGCCAACCATATTTATGCCGCGCTGGTCACGCCTCTGGCGGAGCTGGCCGGAAGGCTGCGGGCCGGGGTGCTGGTGGTGCTGGGCTTCATCCTGACCTATGCGTTCTGCTACAATATCTGGTCCAGTTTCGCCTTTCCCTTCTATCTGGACTATCTGCATTACACCAAGGATCAGGTCGCCTTCGCCTCCAAAATCTTTGGCATTATCATGACGATGTTCGGCATTTCGCTGGGCGGATACCTGTTCCTGCGCATCGGGCGCTTTCCCACCGTGCTGCTGGGCGCGATGCTGCCGCCGCTGGGCAATCTGCTCTATGCGGACCTTGCCGATGGCGGGCATGTGATCGACGCCTTTGCCCATGTGCTGATGCTTGACCGGCTGGGCGGGGCGTTGGGGGCCGATGCGCGGATGCTGCGTCTGCTGCTGGCCATCGTCTATGAAAACATCGCCACCGGCCTCGCAGGCACCGCCTTCGTCGCCTATGTCTCCAGCGTGGTCTCCAAGCGCTATACCGCGATCCAGTACGCGCTGCTCTCCTCGCTGACGTTTCTGGTGGGCACGCTGGGCCGCGGCGTGGCGGGCGAGGCGTTTGACACCTATGGCTATGGGCCGGTCTTCCGCGCCACCGCGCTGGCGGGGGTGGTCAGCGTGTCCTTCGTGTTGATGGAGTGGGTGCGGGTGAGCCGGGCGGAGGCGCGGGCTTTGAAGAATTAAAGGTTTGCCTCCGGCGGGCAAAGGGCGGGGGCCCTTTGCAATCCCATTAATGGGTGGTGGGAGGTTTGCGGCCCTTTGTTATAACTATGAAGGCCCGCGGCGCAGTTAGATTGCGCCGCAGGCCTTCATATTTCAACGCCGCGTATTGGCCACCCCGGCAGAACCTAACGCGCTAGGCAGACAGTAACGGGATTGCAAAGGGACCGAGTCCCTTTGCCCGCCGGAGGCATTCCAAACCCCCTCAAACCTCAATCCGGAAACTCCAAATTCCGCCGCAACACATCCCCCGCCAGATAAAGCGACCCGGCAATCAACACATCGCCCTCGGCCGGCAGCGCCCCCAAGGCCTGCTCCACATCTTCAAACGGATGAGCGGGCAGGGCGGTGAAGGGCGCGAAATCCTCGGGCCGATGGGCATCATGGCCGGGCGCAGGGACGACGCTGAGCGAGAGCAGCTTGCCTGCCAGCGGGGCGATGATCGCGCTGGGATCCTTGTTGGCCAGCATGCCGGTGATGAGATGGAAGGGCGGTGCATCGGCAAAATGGCGCGCGATGGCAAGGCCCGCGTCGGGATTGTGTCCGCCGTCCAGCCACACCGCGCGGCCACCGGCCAGCGCCGTCAGCGGCCCATCGCCAAGGCGCTGCAACCGCGCAGGCCAGCGTGCGGCGCGAATGCCTGCGGCCATGGCTTCGGGGCTGACCGCCACCGCCGTTTGATGCCGGATCAGCGCGACGGCAAGCGCTGCATTTTCCGCCTGATGCCTCCCGGCGAGTTGCGGCAGGGGCAGCGAGAGCGCACCGCGCGCATCGCGATATTCAATCGTCTCGCCAATATCGGCAAACCAGTCCCGCCCGCGCCGGATCCATGGCGCGCCCGCGTCTGCGGTCAACGCCGCGATCTGCTCCTCGGCCACGGCGGGATAGTCCAGCGTCACCATAGGCGCGCCGGGGCGCACGATTCCGCCCTTTTCCCACGCTATGCGGGCGAGGGGCACTTCGGGCGCGCCTTCTTCGGGGCGCAGCAGGAAACCTTCATGGTCAATGCCCAGCGTGGCAATGCCGGTGGCGACAGGATTGGGGATGACATTGGTGGCATCCAGCCGCCCGCCCAGCCCGACCTCGATCACGCAGACATCCGCCGGGATGCGCGAAAAGGCGAGGAAGATCGCGGCAGTCGTCACCTCGAAAAAGCTCGGCCCCAGATCCTCGCCCGCATCATTGGCGTCCAGCACTTCGGCCAGCAGGTCGGCCAGCAGATCATCCTCAATCAGCCGCCCGGCCAGCCTGATCCGCTCATTATAGCGCACCAGATGCGGCTTGGTGGCGCTATGAACCACCAACCCCTGTGCTTCGAGCATCATGCGCAGATAGGTGCAAGTGCTGCCCTTGCCATTGGTGCCCGCGACATGGAACACCGGGGGCAGGCGCCGTTCCGGATTGCCCAGACGCGCCAACAGGCCCTCGATAATCTCCAGTCCCAGCCGCCCCTGCGGTACGGAAAGCTGCTCCAGACGAGCCAGTTGCGCGGCCACGCCGGGGTGGTCCGAGATGGCAAAATCCTTCACCGGATCACCCCGTTCGTCGTGTTTCAGGCCGCCTTGGCGGCGGTGAGATAGGAAAGCACCTGCGCCAGTTTCTCACGCAGCGCGTGGCGGTGGACGACCATGTCGACCATGCCGTGATCGTGCAGATATTCCGCGCGCTGGAACCCTTCGGGCAGCTTTTCGCGGATCGTGTCCTGAATCACGCGCTGTCCGGCAAAGCCGATCAGGCAGCCCGGCTCGGCAATCTGAACGTCGCCCAGCATGGCGTAGGAGGCCGTCACGCCGCCCGTCGTCGGATCGGTCAGCACGACGATATAGGGCAGGCCCGCATTGTTGAGCCGGCGCACCGCCACCGTGGTCTTGGGCATCTGCATCAGGGACAGAATGCCCTCCTGCATACGCGCGCCGCCCGCCGCCGTGCAGATCACATAGGCGCATTTTTCCTTCAAGGCGCGCTGCGCCCCGGCCACGAAAGCCGCGCCCACAGCCATGCCCATCGAGCCGCCCATGAAGCCGAAGTCCTGAACCCCCAGCACGACCTTGTTGCCCTCGATCTTGCCAAGGGCATTGGTCAGCGCATCGGGATGCGGATTGGCGGCGCGGGCGGCCTTCATGCGGTCCGGATACTTTTTCGTATCGCGGAATTTCAGCGGGTCGTCCTTGACCTTTGGCGTGGGCAGCACGGTAAAGCCGGGATCGAGCAGATGCGCGAAACGCGCGTCCGTGCCGATGCGGCCATGATGGTCACAGCGCGGACAGACCGAGAGATTCGCCTCATATTCCTGAGCGAACAGCATCTCGTTGCAGTTCTTGCACTTGATCCACAGGTTGTCGGGCGTATCGTCCTTCTTCGCGGTGAGCGAGGAAAGCGAGTTGCGAACTTTGTTAAGCCAGCTCATGCCAGCGCCTTAGCGTTATGGACGGCATCTGCCAAGGCGGCGGTCAATTCGCGCACTGGCCCGGCCGCATCGGCGCCATGTTGGGCCACCAGATCGACCAGAGCAGAGCCCACCACCACGCCTTCGGCATGGGCGGCAAAGGCGGCGGCCTGCTCGGGCGTGCGCACGCCAAAGCCCACCGCGATGGGCAGGTCGGTGCCTGACTTGATGCGCGCCACGGCTTCTTTGATCGAGTCCACGGCGGCCTGCTGCTTGCCCGTCACGCCCGCGACCGAGACGTAATAGAGGAAGCCTGACGAGCCATCGACCACGGCGGGAAGGCGCGCGGTGTCGGTGGTGGGTGTGGCAAGGCGGATAAAGCTGATGCCATGGGCGCGCAGAGCGGGGCCGATTTCAGGGTCTTCCTCGGACGGAATATCGACGCAGATGATCCCATCGACGCCGGCCTCGGCGCATTGCGCGGCAAACCATTCGGCCCCGCGCGCCACCATCGGATTGGCATAGCCCATCAGCACCAGCGGCACTTCCGGATGCCGCGCGCGAAAATCGCGCGCGATGCGGAAAATGTCGGCGGTGCGCGTTCCGGCGGCAAGCGCGCGCAGATTGGCGGCCTGAATCGCGGGGCCATCGGCCATCGGATCGGTAAAGGGCATGCCCAGTTCGATCACATCCGCCCCGCCCGCGACCAGCGCATCAAGGATGGCGGGCGTGGCGTCCGGCGTGGGATCGCCCCCGGTGATGAAGGTGACAAGGGCAGGGCGGCCTTTGGAGAAGGCAGCGGAGAGGCGATTGGTCATTTGCGAATTCCACGAACCAAAGGTGCAAGGACGCACAGTGCGATAACAACGGGGATAACTGCCCCCAGCGCCATATCGGTTCTCAGGACAGGCCAGATGGCGCCGACCAACCAATACAGACTCATAAGGATTGCAGAAAGTGCCCCGGATGTCAGGGCGACCTTCTGCCGATCATTCACAATTTCACGCCCAGCTTTTCGGCCACGGTGAAGATGTCCTTGTCGCCGCGACCGGAGACATTGACGATGATGATCTGATCCTTGCCCATTTTCGGCGCCACTTCGGGCAGCGCGGCAAGGGCATGGGCCGATTCGAGCGCCGGGATGATCCCTTCAAGCTGACAGCACAGCGTGAATGCCTCCATGGCCTGATCGTCGGTGATCGGCAGGTATTTGGCGCGGCCGATATCGTGCAGCCAGCTATGCTCCGGCCCGATGCCGGGATAATCCAGACCCGCGCTGATCGAGTGGGCCTCGGTGATCTGGCCGTCCTCGTCCTGCAACAGATAGGTCTTGTTGCCATGCAGGATGCCCGGCTTGCCGCCGGTCAGCGATGCGGCATGTTCCTTGTCCAGCCCATGACCGCCCGCCTCGACGCCCAGCATCTGTACGTCCGTGTCGTCAAGGAAGGGGTGGAACAGGCCGATGGCGTTCGAGCCGCCGCCCACCGCTGCAATCAGCAGGTCGGGCAGGCGCCCGGTGCGTTCGAGCAATTGCGCGCGCGCCTCCTTGCCGATCACGCTTTGGAAATCGCGCACCAGTTCGGGATAGGGGTGCGGGCCCGCCGCCGTGCCGATGATATAGAACGTGTCATGCACATGCGCGACCCAGTGGCGCAGCGCCTCGTTCATCGCATCCTTGAGCGTCGCCGCGCCGCTGGTGACGGGCACCACTTCGGCACCCAGCAGCTTCATGCGGAACACGTTGGGTTGCTGACGCGCCACGTCGGTCGCGCCCATAAAGATCGTGCAGGGCAGGCCAAAGCGCGCGCAGACCGTGGCGGTGGCCACGCCGTGCTGGCCCGCGCCGGTTTCGGCAATGATCTTGGTCTTGCCCATGCGGATGGCCAGCAGGATCTGGCCGATGCAATTGTTGATCTTGTGCGCGCCGGTGTGATTGAGCTCTTCGCGCTTGAACCAGATCTGCGCGCCATTTTCCGGCTTGCCCTGCTCGGCGGCGATCGCGCGAAAATGCTCCGTCATGCGCGGGGCAAAATAGAGCGGGCTGGGGCGGCCCACAAAATGCTTCATCAGATCGTCGAATTCTTCCTTGAACGCGGGGTCGGCCTTGGCGGCCTTATACTCGCGCTCCAGATCGAGGATCAAGGGCATCAGGGTTTCAGCGACATAGCGCCCGCCGAACTGGCCGAAATGGCCGCATTCATCGGGTTGCGTGCGCAGCGAGTTTGGGATGGTGGCGGTGTTCATAGCGATAAAACGCCTGCCACGGCGGCGGCGCCAAGTCCAGTCCCGCCAAAGGGGCAAAAGGGGCAGTCAAGGCAGGGTGCCGCATTGGCAATACATTTCGCGACAAATGCGGCGCTGGGCTGCCTCAATGCCGGATTTCTGCGGCAATCGCCCTTCTTTGCATAGTTTTATGAACGAAATCTGACATTTGCCTGACTTTCCTGTTCACTTGGACGTCAGGCGGCCGGGTCCAGACGGGATGCAGGCGCCGATCAACGATGAAATTCTTTGGCGCCCAGGGATAACAAACGGAGTAACGATTATGCGTCTGGTTCTTTTCTCGCTCGCCGCGTCGCTGGCTGTTGCCGCGCCTGCCATGGCCCAGGGCGAAACCAAGGACATGGGGGCCCGTTTTGACGTTCACACCGGCGCCGCATGGAATGATGGTCGCGCCGTTCAGGGGACCGTGGGTGCCACGCTGGGTTACGACATCGCCACGGGCGGCACCACTTTCGTCGGCCTCGAAGAATCGGTCGACAAGGTGCTGACCAGCCAAGACAAGGCCCGTTTCAGCACCACCGCCCGCCTTGGCATCAAGGCCACCCCCCATGACAAGGTCTATGGCCTTGCCGGTTACACCTATGGCACCGGCCCGAACGGCGCGCATATCGGCGCGGGCGTCGAGCACAGCCTTGGCCAGCAGTATTTTACCAAGGTCGAATATCGCCACACCTTCAATGAAGACAATGCCCGCGACAGCAATGCTGCGCTGGTCGGTGTCGGTATGCGCTTCTGATCCAGCTCTGACGGGTTGCGTGTAAAGAGCGGGCGGTCTGCATCGGCAGGCCGCCGGTTTTTTATGGGCGCGTTTCCTATGGGCGGCGCGAATCCTGCAACGCCGGTCCGCCCGATTTATTGAACGCCACGTGGTGTTTAGACCCGACGCATCTGGACAATCCCGCGATCTTGCGGAAAGCGCGGGGGCGGAATTTCAGGGAAGCAGGAACCAATCCTATGCGTCATTTGATCTATGCAACCACGGCCGCCATGGCCGCCTTTATGATGTCGGGCACGGCGCAGGCTGGCGAAATCCGCATTGAGGGGCATGGCGGGGTCAGCTGGCAGGGCAACTCGACCAAGGCGACGGTCGGCGCGGCTGTCGGCTATGACATGTCCGTGGGCGCGCTGGGCAACGGGGTCTTTGCGGGCGTCGAGGAATCGGTAGACAGTGCCGCCGGGGGCAGCGGGACGCGTTGGGGCACCTCGGGACGGCTGGGGATCAAGGTGCTGTCGCTGGGCGCGCTTTATGGCGTTGCGGGCTATCACTATGGTTCGGGGCCGAATGCAACCTCGATCGGCGCCGGTTATCAGCAGGGCCTTGGCCCGGTCTATGGCAAGGTCGAATATCGCCATTACATGAACGAGGGCGGATGGCGCCCGGGCGATGCGCTGACGCTGGGCTTTGGCGTCAAGTTCTGAGGAAACGGGGGCGGCGGGATCAACCTGCCGCCCGCACAGCGATCAGCCCGCCGCTCGAACGGCCTCGCAAAAAGCGGCGATTTTGCCTGCGTCCTTCACGCCGGGCGCGCTTTCGACGCCCGAGGACACATCGACGAAATCGGCCCCCGCAGCCTGGATGGCCTCGCCCACATTGCGCGGATCAAGACCACCCGCCAGAATCCACGGGATGGAATGGCGATAATTGGCCATCAGCGACCAGTCGATCC
The DNA here is from genome assembly GCF_012275515.1 of Novosphingobium sp. SG707. Lineage (GTDB taxonomy): Bacteria > Pseudomonadota > Alphaproteobacteria > Sphingomonadales > Sphingomonadaceae > Novosphingobium. Next base: position 92,491 of record NZ_JAAZQL010000004.1, on the reverse strand, counting down.
GCAAGCCCGTTCCGCCCGGAAGGTCGGCCCCCTCGGGCGGCTTGGCGTCGAACAGGACGCGCGTGACACCCTGATAGGCGTGCGCCGCGTCCAGATCGGCCGTCTTGCGCACGCCTATCGCCTTCCAAACGGGCAGGCCTTGCGCGGCCATCACCTGTGCCACGCGGGCGGGGCTTTCCTTGCCGTGAAGCTGGATCACGTCGAGGCGGACGCTCTGGCGCAATTGGTTGAGGAAATCGGCTTCGGGATCGACGAAAAGACCGACGATCTTTGCCCGGCCCGCCGCATGATGGGCCAGCGCGGCGGCCTGTTCAATGCCGACATTGCGCGGGCTCTTGGCGAAAAACACCAGCCCGATATGGTCCGCGCCCGCGCCGATGGCCGCGTCCAGACTGGCGCGGTCGGAAATGCCGCAGATTTTGATGCCGATGCGTGCCATGGACCTATCCCAGCGCCTTGGTCAGCACCACCATCGTGAGATGGTCGAATTGGGGCAGGGGAAAGGGGCGGATTTCGCCGGTTTGCGCATAGCCGCGCCGTTCGTAATAGGCGACCAGTTCGGTGCGGGGCGCCACAACGGTCATTTCCATGACGGTCGCGCCGAAATCGCGCCGGGCGCAATCCTCGGCCGCCGCGATCAGGGCGCGGCCCATGCCGCCCGCCTGCAAGGCCGGATCGACACAGAGCATGCTCATATAGGCCATCCCGTCCGCGCGCCGCGTCACCGTTACCGTGCCGATCAGCGCGCCGTCGCTTTCCATCACCAACATCCGACTGCCTGTATCGCCCAGCACCCGTGCCAGTTCGGCCTGTGAGGTGCGCTGCCCTTCCAGCAGGTCGGCCTCATGCGTCCATCCACCGCGCGCCGATCCGCCGCGATAGGCGCTTTCGACCAGCGCATGAAGCGCCGGCAGATCGTCGGGCAGGGCAAGACGGACCATCGCCGTTACAGCGTGCCTTCGATGGCGCGGGCGGCGGCCACCGGGTCTTCGGCGCGCGTGATCGGGCGGCCGATGACCAGTACGCTGGCCCCGGCATCGCGCGCGGCGCGCGGCGTGACCGAACGCTTCTGGTCGCCCAGAGCGCCGTCGGCCGGGCGCAGGCCGGGCACCACAAAGAAACCATCCTTCCATTGGCGGCGGATATCGCCCACCTCGTGGCCCGAACACACGATGCCGTCCACGCCCGCGCCATGGGCCAGTTCGGCCAGACGCAGCGCCTGATCGCCGGCGCGGTTGGCATAGCCGATGGCGCCCATGTCATCATCGTCAAGGCTGGTCAGCACGGTCACGGCCACCACCTTGGTATGCTCGCCCGCCGCAGCCTTGGCATCTTCCAGCATCGCCCGCCCGCCCGAGGCGTGAACCGTGACAATGGCCGGCTGCAGCACATGGATCGCCTGCATCGCGCCCGCCACCGTATTGGGAATGTCGTGCAGTTTCAGATCGAGAAAGATCGGCAGGCCGACCTTGGCCAATTCATGCACGCCGTGATGGCCATGGGCGCAGAAAAATTCCAGCCCCAGCTTGATCCCGCCCACATGGTCCTTGATCCGCCGCGCCAGCGCTTCGGCGGCATCCAGACGGGGCAGGTCGAGGGCGACATAGATCGGATTATGGTTCATCTTTGCGTCTCAATTCTTCTCGGCAGCGGCATCGAGCTGGGTTGCGGTGGCGATCGGCGGAGTGGGGGTGGCGGCGCGCAGCGTGTTTTCAAGGCCCGCGATACGGCGGTTCAGCCGCCAGATCTTCGCCTTGGCCAAAAGCCACACCGGCACCATGCCCGCCACAAATGCGGCCATCGCGATCAGCCCCACCGGCCAATCGACATGCAGATAGCCGTTTTCCAGCGGCCACAAATTGATCGAGGTCTTTTGCCAGTTGATCGCCACAAAGGACGAGATCAGCACAGCCGTCAGGATCCAGAGCGCGGTGCGTAAGATCTGCAAGGTCATCCCCTCCTGCGCGGTATAGGCCGGATTATCGTGCCCAAAGGCTTATGCTAGGCCGGAATGTTCCGGATGGAAAGGGGCGCTTGTGGCAGCGCCCCTTGTCCTTGCACCATCAGGCGCCGAACACGCGATCAAAGATCGTGTCGACGGCCTTGAAGTGATAGTCGAGGTTGAACTTGTCCTCGAGCTGCTGCGGGGTCAGCGCGGCGGTCACTTCGGGATCGGCCTTGAGCAGTTCGAGCAAGCTGAGCTGGCCGTCCGATTCCCACACCTTCATCGCATTGCGCTGCACCAGACGATACGAAGCATCGCGCTCCAGACCGGCCTGAGTCAGGGCCAGCAGCACGCGCTGCGAATGGACCAGGCCGCCCATACGGTCGAGGTTCTTTTGCATCCGCTCGGGATAGATCACCAGCTTATCGACCACGCCGGTCAGACGGGCCAGCGCAAAGTCGAGCGTGATCGTCGCGTCCGGGCCGATGTAACGTTCGACCGAGGAGTGCGAAATGTCGCGCTCATGCCAGAGCGCCACGTTTTCCAGCGCGGGGGTAACAGCCGAACGCACCACGCGGGCCAGACCCGTCAGGTTTTCGGTCAGCACCGGGTTGCGCTTGTGCGGCATCGCGCTCGAACCCTTCTGGCCGGGCGAGAAATATTCTTCCGCCTCCAGAACTTCGGTGCGCTGAAGGTGGCGGATTTCAACGGCCAGACGTTCGATGGACGAGGCGATCACGCCAAGGGTCGCAAAGAACATCGCGTGGCGGTCGCGCGGGATGACCTGCGTGGAAACCGGCTCGACCGACAGGCCCATCTGCTCGGCCACATAGACCTCGACGCTGGGATCGATGTTGGCAAACGTGCCGACCGCGCCCGAGATCGCGCAGGTGGCGATGTCTTCGCGCGCGGCCACAAGGCGCGCACGGTTGCGGGTGAATTCGGCATAGGCCTCGGCCAGCTTCTTGCCGAAGGTGGTGGGTTCGGCGTGGATGCCGTGGCTGCGGCCGATGGTGGGTGTATACTTGTGCTCAAACGCGCGGCGCTTGATCGCCGCCAGCAGCGCGTCGATGTCCTCGATCAGGATGTCGGCGGCCTTGGCCAACTGCACCGAGAGCGTGGTGTCCAGCACGTCGGAGGAGGTCATGCCCTGATGCATGAAGCGCGCCTCGGGCCCGACCTGTTCGGCAACCCAGTCGAGGAAGGCGATCACGTCATGCTTGAGGATCGCTTCCTTGGCATCGATGGCGGCCACGTCGATGGTCGGATTGGTCGCCCACCAGTCCCACAGCGCCTTGGGGCCGCTTGCGGGCACAACGCCCAGCTCGCCCAGCTTTTGCGTGGCATGGGCTTCGATCTCGAACCAGATCTTGTAACGGGCTTCGGGCTCCCAGATCGCGGTCATCGCGGGGCGGGCGTAACGGGGTACCATATGTGTCTCCGGCGCAGATTCTCTTGCTCGCGCCGCTAGGGCTTCATGGGCCGAAAGGCAAGTTTTGCGTTACAACAGGCCCCGCTGGCCCCTCATAAGAGACCGCGCTGGCGCAGCGATACATGCCCCTCGCGCCCGATGACGACATGATCATGCACACTGATGCCCAGATGGTGTCCCGCCTCGGCAATCTTCTGCGTGATGTGGATATCGGCCCGGCTGGGTTCAGGCGAGCCGGAAGGGTGATTGTGGACCAGAATCATCGAGGCCGCCCCCAGATCCAGCGCCTTGCGGATGACCTCGCGCGGGTGGATCGCCGCCTCGTCCAGGCTGCCGTCGCCCAGATGTTCGTCGCGGATCAACCGGTTTTTGGTGTCCAGATAAAGTGCGCGCACCCGTTCGACCTTCAGATGCGCCATGTCGATGGTGAGGTAAGAGATCAGCGTCTGCCAGGTGCTCAAAACGGGCTGTTCGCTCACCTCTTGCCGGGCAAAGCGGCGCGTGGCCGTGGCGACAATGCGGATCGCGGCCGCGCTGGTTTCGCCCATGCCCGGATGCGCGGCCAGCGCCGCCGAATCGGCATTGAACACCCCCGCCAGCGAGCCGAACCGCGCCAGCAGGCTGCGCGCCAGCGGCTTGGTGTCGCGCCGGGGGATGGCGGTCATCAACAGATATTCGATGATCTCATGATCGGCCAGCGCGCCTTCGCCGCCTTCGAGCAATCTCTTGCGCAAACGCGCGCGATGGCCGGACGGGTCATGCGCGATCTGCTGCAGCTTTTCGGCCGAGGGCGGGACGGGATTCAGGTCCTGTGCAGAAAACAAAGTGCCATGATGCGCCTCTCGCAGGCGGCTGGCGGCCCGGTGATCGGTTGAGGCATCATCATCACTGGTCACATCCGTCCCCCCGATCCATGGCGGCGCCTATCGCGGCAATTGCGTATAAGCATTGCCTTTCCCGGCCCCCTCGCGCAAGAGTCTGTAGGTGATGGATGATTTGCCCACCGATGCCGAAGTGACGCCCCCGCCGCGCGGGCGCGGCCTGTTGCGGGCGCCGCGCGGGCGGCAACTGGCGCTGGCCGGAGCGGGGCTGGTGGCGCTTGCGCTGGGGCTGGGCTGGGCCGAAAGGCTCTCGATTGCCGATGCCGTGCTGCGGCGCGAACTGGTGCGGCTGGGGCTGGCGGCCAGTTATAAGGTGGTCGAACTCGATACGCGCCATGCGGTGCTGGCCGATGTGGTGGTGGGCGATTCGGCCCATCCTGATGCGGTGATTCCCCGTGTCGAGGTCTGGGCCGGTATGGTGGGTCTTACGCCGGGCATTTCGCGGGTGGACCTGACCTCGCCGCGCCTCTTTGCCGCGATTAAGGACGGGCGGGTCAGTTTTGGCGCGATCGACACATTGATGAAAGGCGGCGGTAAACCTTCCGGCCTGCCCGCGATGGATTTGCGGATCAAGGATGGTGTCATGGCTCTGGCCACGCCTGCGGGCGGAGTAGGGGCGGTGGTGTCGGGCCGGGGCAATCTGGCGGGCGGTTTTGACGGCCCGCTGTTGGTGGTTGCGCCGCATCTGCGCGGGGCGGGATGTTCGGGCGGCGGACGGTTTGCCGGGCGTATCGGGGTAAAGGGCGGGGCGCCCACGCTGGAGGGCGCGGCCGATCTCATGCCCGCCTCCTGCGGCGCGATCCGGCTGGGCGCCTCGCAGATCGACGTCAAGGGCAGGCTGGACGAATTGCTCGATGGCGGCCAGGTCGATCTGGCTCTGCGGACCGGCGCGCTGGATATGCCGGGTGCGCGCATCGGCTCGATCACCGGGCCCCTGCGATTGGCGCTGCGCGATTCGGCGGTCAATGCGATGGGGCGGATCGCCGCGCATGATCTGGCCACGACCGGGCTGGCGGCCAGCGAAGTGGGGATCGAGGGCCGTCTGCGCGCGCCTTTGACCATGGCGCGGATCGATGGCGACGGCACGATTTCGGGCCAGGGCGTGGTGCCCGACAAGGCCGGCTATGCCGCGCTGGGCAAGGCGCGGGGCGGTGCGGCCGGAACACTGGCCGAACCGCTGATCGCGCGGATCGAGGCGAGCCTGCGCAAGGAAACCCCGCGCAGCCGGTTGGAGGGGCGCTTCAACCTTCATGCGGGCGAGGGGCGGTTCAGCTTTGTTGCGCCCCTGCTGCGGCTGGTCGGGGAATCGGGCATGCCGCTGGTGGATGGCGACCGGCTGACGCTGGTCAAAAACGATGGGGCCAAACCTTCCTTCACCGGCTCCCTGCGGACGGCGGCGCCCGGCCTGCCGCGCGTTTTGGCCGAAATTCCCAAGAACGGCGGGCCGATCCGGCTGAGCATGGCCGAATATCGCGCCGAAAATGGCGCGGCTCTGGCGCTGCCCCGGATGGAGATTGTGGCCAAGAGCGGCGAAATCCGCTGGAGGGGCGAGGCGGTGGCCTCGGGCGCGCTGGCGCCGGGGGTGAGGGTGGCGAACCTGCATCTGCCGCTCGATGGCGTGGGCGGCGCGCAGGGCGCGCGTCTGTGGTCCTCCTGCACACCGGTCAGCTTTGCCGGGCTGGAGGCCAATGGGTTGAGCCTGAGCGCGGGCAAGCTGGCGGCCTGCCCGCTTTCCGGGCCGTTGCTGGTGCTGGATCGGGGCGGATGGCGCGCGGGCGTTCGGCTGTCCGGGCTGGATCTGAACGGGCGGATGGGCGATTCGCCGTTGAAGCTGAACAGCGGGGCGATGGACTTGCGCGCCGGGGCCGGGCGTGACGCAGCGCTCAATGCGCAAAATGTTTCGGTGCAACTGGGCAAGCCGGGCGAGGGAACGGCGCTGAAGCTGGCCTCGGTGACGGCGCAGATGGGCGCGGGCGCGGCGGGTGAGTTCAAGGGGCTGGAGGGATCGCTGGCTGCGGTGCCGATGCTGATCCAGAATGGCGCGGGGCAATGGCGCTATGCGGACGGTACGCTGGCGCTGAGCGATGTGGCGATGCAGGTGAGCGATGTGGAAAAGCTGGCCCGCTTTGCCCCGCTGTCCGCGCATGGCGCCAGCCTGACCATGAAGGATGGGGTGATTCGCGCCGATGCAGTGCTGCGCGAACCCAAGAGCGACCGGCAGATCGTGCAGGTTGCCATCACGCATGATCTGGGCGGGGCCAAGGGCTTTGCCGATCTGACGCTGGACGGGCTGACCTTTGATGCCGCGCTACAGCCGGACCGTCTGACGGCGCTGGCGCTGGGCACGATTGCCAATGCGGCGGGGCGATTCGATGGCACTGGGCGGATCGACTGGGCGGACGGCAAGGTGACAAGCCATGGCAGGATCACCACGCAGAGCTTTGATTTCGCGGGTCTTGCCGGGCCGGTGAAGGGTGTGGCCGGGACGGTGGAATTCACCGACCTGCTCGGCCTTGTCACCGCGCCGCATCAGAGCCTGCGCATCGGTTCGATCAATCCGGGCATCGAGGCCACCGATGGCAAGATGCGCTTTACCATGCATCCGGGCTATCTGCTGGAAATCGAGGATGCGCGCTGGCCCTTCCTCGATGGCGAGATGGAGATGCTGCCGACCACACTGCAATTGGGCGGGGCGGCGGTACGCCGATTCGAATTGAAGCTCTCGGCAGTGAACGCGGCCAAGCTGATCACGCATATGGATGTGTCGAATCTGGCGGCGACGGGCCTGTTTGATGGCCGTATCCCGCTGATTTTCGATCAGAATGGCGGACGTGTCTCGGGCGGCGAACTGATCTCGCGGCCGGGCGGCGGCTCTGTCTCCTATGTGGGGCAGTTGAGCTATCGCGACCTTACGCCCATGGCCAATTTCGCCTTCCGCACCCTGCGCGATGTGCGTTTCAAGGAAATGCGAATCGGCCTCGACGGCGATCTGGCCGGTGAGGTGGTGACGCGCGTGTCAATGAAGGGCCTGAGCCAGGGCAAGGGCGCGTCGAAGAATTTCCTGACCCGTCAGGTGGCGAAATTGCCTTTGCAATTCAATGTGAACATTCGCGCGCCCTTCTATCAACTGATCGGCTCGCTGCGCTCGCTTTACGATTCGAGCTATATCGGCGATCCGCGGGACAAGGGCCTGACCCTGCCGTCGATGCGCATCATGCCAACGCAAAACCCTTTGCCGAAAACCGCAACCATTCAGCCTTCAGTCAGCGAGCATCGTCCATGAAGCGTAATACATTGACCCGCCGCCCCGCCGTGGCAAAAGATTCCCGTATGGACCAGCGGGAAACATTTCAGGGCAGGGCGAAGGGGCCGGACGGACGTCTGTGGCCAGCCTTGCAAAAGGTGTGGCGCAAACGACCCGTCCGGCTGGGGGTTTCGGTTCTTTCGCTGGGCATGGTCACCGCGTTGTCGGGGTGTATTACCGTGAGCGCGCCGGACAAGCCGATCGTGATCGAGCTGAACATCAACATCAAACAGGAAGTCATCTATCGTCTGGCCGCCGATGCGGGCAAAACGATTGATAGCAATAAGGATATCTTCTGATGTCGCGCGTATTTGCTTCTGTTTCGCCCTTTTTGGCCGCGGCGCTGCTGGTTCCGGTGATGGCGGGCGGCGCCCTGGCGCAGGTGCGCGATCCAGCCTATGCCGCCGCGCGCGCCGCCGGACAGGTGGGGGAAATGCCCACCGGCTATCTTGGGATCGTCGGCGCCTCCACGCCCGAACTCAAGCGGCTGGTCGATGACATCAACATCAAGCGCAAGGCGGTCTATGCCGAGCGCGCCCAGGCCCAGCATGCCACGGTGGAGGAATATGCCTTCACCACCGGTTGCAAGCTGGTGATGCAGACCCAGCCGGGGGAAAAGTATCAGACCCCCGATGGCAGTTGGCAGGTGAGGGGCGGGGGCGCCCCGGTCCGCGATAGTCGCTGTCCGGCGTAAACCGGCTTAACCGCTGTTAGGATCGACCGCGTGGGGCATGGTTCCCGCGCGGTTTTTCTTTGCTCCTGTTCGGGCGTGTCATTGATACAGGTGATTCGCGCCTGGATGCGCAGATGTCGGACAATTGCGCGATATTTGCCGGTTCCCGCATTTTCTGTGCATACGTACCCGTCTGAAAATGGCGCGAACGGCTTTATGCTACCTTACTACTACCTAGCGACCGGTTGACTTGGGCCTACCCCCCGCCTAAGGGGCAGGCGCCCTGAGCGGACAGCCGTTGCACAAGGCTCTTTTTGGCCCCACAGTCCACTCCAAGGACAGGTAGGCGGGAGAGAGAATTGAGCAACGAGCCGGAGGCACAGGATCAACGCGGTGAGGATGCGCGCCTTGCGGCTCTCGATGAACGGATTAACGCCGTTCGGGAGCGGGAGGAAATGCGTAAAACGCCGAATGCGGGGGCGCAATCTGACGATAGCTATCGTCTGGGCAACCGGGTTCTGGCCGAACTGATCGCGGGGATCGGTGGCGGTGCGTTCATCGGCTGGACTATAGACCAGTTGATCGGGCGCGGTCATTGGGGTCTGTTGGTGGTGATGGGGCTTGGCACCTTTGCCGCTTTCAGGAACATTATCCGGATTTCCACCCGGCGGTCTGAATGATCCTTGAACAGGGCGCGGGCTCTGAACCAGGGTCGCCCCAACGAAGGGGTTAGGAAAGACCGCACATGATGCATAGGCAAGGGGGCATAAAGCGTGGCCGAACAGGGCAAAGTCGATCCGATGCACCAGTTCATGATCGAGCCGCTTTTTGGCACCGATCACTGGACCATTGCCGGGCATAACATTGCTTTCACCAATTCGGCGCTGTGGATGCTGATCACTTTTGTCGTGCTGTTCGCGTTCGTCGCGGGCGGCGCCAAGGGTCAGACCGTTCCCGGCCGCTGGCAGGTGATGGTTGAAGGGCTGGTTGGCTTTATTGACAACCTGCTGGCCGCCAATGTTGGCCCCAAGGGCAAGAAGTATGTGCCCTACATCTTCTCGCTGTTCAGCTTCATTCTCTTCTCCAACGTTCTGGGTCTGCTGCCGCTGGGCCTGATCAAGGGCGTTCATCCCTTCACTTCGACCAGCCACTTTACGGTGACCGGCGTTCTGGCGATCCTGTCCTTCTCGATCGTCCTGATCGTGGGCTTTGCGCGCCATGGCCTGCACTTCTTCAGCCTGTTTGTGCCGCATGGCACGCCGGCATGGCTGCTGTGGCTGATCCCGGTGATCGAGCTGATCTCGTTCCTCGTGCGTCCCTTCTCTCTCGCGCTTCGTCTGTTCGTTGCGATGATGGCGGGCCACGTGCTGCTCGAAGTGCTTTCCAGCTTTGTGATCAGCTCGACCAATTCGGGCATGCTGTGGGGCACTGTTGTCGGCCTGCCCAGCTTTGCGCTGATGATCGCCATCTGCGCGCTGGAAATTCTGGTTGCCGGCATCCAGGCCTATGTTTTCGCGCTGTTGACCTCGCTGTATCTCAACGACGCCGAAAACCTGCACTAAGTTTTCAAGACGTACATCAAAGCCTTTCAACCAACGAAATTCGTTCAAAAGGAGTTATGGAAATGGAACCTGCAAGCGCAAAGCTGATCGGTGCTGGTCTGGCCGCTATCGGCGCCGGTGTGGCTGCCCTGGGCGTGGGTAACGTGTTCGGTTCGTTCCTCGAATCCGCTCTGCGCAACCCCGGCGCCGCTGATGGCCAGCAGGGCCGTCTGTTCATCGGCTTCGCGGCTGCTGAACTTCTGGGTCTGCTTTCGTTCGTCGTGGCGATGATCCTGATCTTCGTTGCCTGAACGAATACCAAGGTGATACTGGCCGGGGCGGTTTGCCCCGGTCGGGATCGCCTTTGATTTTCCCGGCCCGGATTTTGCCTTTGGGCAATGCCGCGGCCATGCGGTGATACCGTTTGGGTCCATCCGGCCCGACGCACAGCGACCGGAACCTAAGTGATGCCTCAGATTGCGCAGCTATCCGCAACCTATGCGTCCCAGATCTTCTGGGCGCTGATCTTCTTCGGATTTGTCTTCTTTGTTGTTGGCCGCGGCTTTGTGCCCAAGGTTCAGGCAACGGTGGCAAATCGCGACAAGCAGATCGCTGATGATCTGGCCGCCGCCGAAGCCGCGCGCCGCGCCGCCGAATCGGACGAGGCCAATTGGGCCGCGACCAGCAACAAGCAGCGCGCCGAAGCGCAGGCCCTGATCGCCAAGGCCAAGGCCGACGCCACCAAGGCAAGCGAAGCCCGTCTGGCGCAGGCCGCCGCCGTGGTGGACGAGCGTATCGCGCAAGCTGATGCGCGCCTTGCCGCCGCCCGTGCCGATGCGCTGGCCGAAATCGAAACCGTTGCCAGCGAAGCGGCCAGCGACATCGTCGCCCGCCTTGCCGGCCTGAGCGTGGAAGGCGATGCCGCCCGCGCCGCCGTGAAGGAGGTCCTCCATGGCTGATCTTGCTACTCTGGCCGTTCTGGCTGCCGGCGCCGGTGAAGCCGGTGGTCATGAAGCTGCCGAACCGCTGATGCTGGGCTTTGCCACGGCGCCGCAGATCGTTGCCGCTGCTATGGCGGTGCTGATCCTGATCGCCATCGCGCTCAAGGTTCCCTCGGTGATCACCAAGGGGCTGGACGGCAGCATTGCCGAAATCCGCAAGCAGCTCGACGAAGCCAAGGCGCTGCGCGCTGAAGCGGACAAGCTGCGCGCTGAATATGCCGCCCGTATTGCCGGTGCCGAAAAGGAAGCCGCGCAGCTGGTCGAGCATGCCAAGCATGAAGCCGAAGCGATCATCGCCAAGGCGGAAGCCGACACCACCGCCGTGATTGCGCGCCGCGAGAAGATCGCCGGTGACAAGATCGAGGCGGCGGAACGCGCGGCTGTTGCCGAACTGCAGAACAAGGCGGCCGAAGCGGCGGCCTCGGCGGCTCGCGGTCTGATCGCCGGTCGTTACGGCGTCGATGCCGACAAGGCTCAGGTGGACGCGGCAATCGCCGGTCTGTAATCCTGCTTCTTGCGGATCTGGTGAAAAGCCCCGCTCCGGCGGGGCTTTTTGCGTTTGGGGCGGGAAAGGGAGCGAGCATGGCGGAGATCATCAATTTGCGCATGGCGCGTAAGGCCAAGGCGCGCGGCGAGGCTGAAAAGCAGGCGCAGGCCAATCGGGCCCTGCATGGTCAGAGCAAGGCCGCGCGCGCGATCAGCAAAGCGGAGAAGGAGCGCGCGGAGCGTCTGCTCGACGGCGTCAAGCGCGAGGATCCGGACAGTTCCAAGCTGTGATAGCCGGAAAATTGGCCTGAAATCAAATATGTAAAAGCCACAATGCAACGATGGCCTATGGTTGCCATTGTCAGCGTTGTGATATGGGCAAGACTACGTCGTCATTCATTGCGAAATGCAAAGAACCTCTGCGCTAAAAGCCTGCGCTCACCGAGCGGGATCATGCACAGAAAGAGACGAATGGGCGATGAATTGTCTGAACCTTGCGGCCATTGGCCTTCATCTTGTCTCGGTGCATGAAAAGCCGGGCTATAACGATCAGAATTACGGGCTTTATGCCCAAAGCGAATGCGGCTTTATCGCGGGCGGCTATTACAATTCCTATCGCAGGCCATCCTTCCAGATTGGATGGCGCGCAGAGACGGACCACCTGCCGCTGTTCGTCGAGATCGGTGGCGTCACCGGCTATCCGAACCATCTGGTCGAACCCTATGCGATGGCGGGCGTCAAGCTGGGGCCGCTGCGCGTCGGATTCGTGCCGCATGTGACGGGTGTGAACCGAACTGCCGTTGTCCATGCCATGGTGCAGTTCAAACTGTAACAAGCCTCACTCAAAAGCTGTTCTTGGCCTCACGCAGAGCGGCAAAGGCTCTGACGGGATCGTCACCCCAGCGAGCCTGAATATCGGCGCTGTCGGCGCGCAGGAAAGGATTCGTGGCCAGTTCGCGCGCCAGCGGGAAGGGGACGGTTGCTTCGCCCCGCGCTCGTCGCGCGGTGATTTCTTCGGCATAGGCGGCCAACGCGGTATTATCCGGGTCGGCATGGAGCGCGAATCGGGCGTTGGCGACCGTATATTCATGAGCGCAATAGAGCGTCGTTTCGGGCGGCAGCGCCTTGATCCGCTCCAGACTGGCCCAGAACTGCGGTGCTGTGCCTTCAAACATCCGCCCGCAGCCCAGCGCAAAAACCGCATCGCCCACAAAGGCCACTGCGGCCTCCGGCAGGTGATAGGCGACATGGCCCAGCGTATGCCCGCCCACATTTATAACCTGGCCGCGATAGGCCCCCAAAGCCACCGAATCGCCCTGATCAACTACGCGGTCCACGCCCTCGATCTTGCCCGCATCGCCCGCAGGCGCGGTGATTACGCAGCCTGTGGCGGCCTTGATCGCGCTGTTACCGCCCGCGTGATCCTTATGCCAATGCGTGTTCCAGATCTGGGTGATCGTCCAGCCCTTTGCATCGGCCTGACGCAGGTATTCGTCGGCATCCGGCGTGTCGATACACACCGTTTCGCCCGAGGCCGGATCGTGCAGCAGAAAGCCGTAATTGTCGGAAAGGCAGGGGAATTGGTGGATCTGGAGGGGCATGGGCGCGGTCCTGTGGTGGGGATTCGGGAAGGGCTTATGCCTCCGGCGGGCAAAGGGCGAAAGCCCTTTGCAATCCCGATACTGGTTGCGCTTTGCTTGCGAGCAAGCGTCATGCGGCAAAGCCGCTCTATTTAAAGCCTGCGGCGCGGCAAGCTGGGCGCAAGGGTGAACCTTTGGCGCAACAAGGACAGTAATGGGAGCGCGAGGGTCCAGACCCTCGCATTCTATCCCTAAACCTAAACCCCCAACAAAAAACCCGCCCGGATCGCTCCGAGCGGGTCTTTGTATCTCAGGCAACAGCTCTGAGAAGGTTCAGGCTTACTGCTTGGCCTTCAGAGCGGCGCCCAGGATGTCGCCCAGCGAAGCGCCGGCATCCGACGAACCGTACTGTTCGACGGCTTCCTTTTCTTCGTGCAGCTGACGCGCCTTGATCGAGAAGCTGGGCTTCTTCGAACGGTCGAAACCGGTGACCATGGCGTCGATCTTCTGACCGACCTGGAAGCGGTCGGGGCGCTGTTCGTCGCGGTCGCGACCCAGATCCGAACGCTTGATGAAGCCGGTGGCGCCATCGTCGCCGGCCTGCACTTCGAGGCCGCCGTCACGCACTTCGAGCACGGTCACGGTGACGACTTCGTTGCGCTTCAGGTTCGAACCACCAGCAGGCGACACGCCGCCGGCAGCCGGAGCGCCCTTTTCGAGCTGCTTGATGCCGAGCGAGATACGCTCCTTTTCGATGTCCACGTCCAGAACGATCGCCTTGACGCTTTCACCCTTGCGGTGCAGCGCCAGCGCGTCTTCGCCCGAGATGCCCCAGGCGATGTCCGACATGTGAACCATGCCGTCGACTTCGCCGTCCAGACCGATGAAGAGGCCGAATTCGGTGGCGTTCTTGACTTCGCCTTCGACGCTCGAACCAACCGGGTGACGTTCGGCGAAAGCTTCCCACGGGTTCTGCTGGGCCTGCTTGAGGCCGAGCGAGATGCGGCGCTTGTCCGAATCGACTTCCAGCACCAGCACGTCGACTTCCTGCGAGGTCGAAACGATCTTGCCGGGGTGGACGTTCTTCTTGGTCCAGGACATTTCCGAAACGTGGACCAGACCTTCGATGCCGGCTTCCAGTTCGACGAACGCACCATATTCGGTGATGTTCGTGACGGTGCCACGCAGCTTGGCGCCGACCGGGTACTTGGCGGCAACGCCATCCCACGGATCCGATTCCAGCTGCTTCATGCCCAGGCTGATGCGCTGCGTGTCCTGGTTGATGCGGACGATCTGCACGCGCACGGTGTCGCCGATGGCGATCACTTCGCTCGGGTGGTTCACGCGCTTGTAGCTCATGTCGGTGACGTGCAGCAGGCCGTCGATGCCGCCCAGATCAACGAACGCACCGTAATCGGTGATGTTCTTGACCACGCCGTCGATGATCTGACCTTCCGAGAGGTTCTGGATCAGGCCGCTGCGCTGTTCGGCGCGGGTTTCTTCCAGAACGGCGCGGCGCGACACGACGATGTTGCCACGGCGACGGTCCATCTTGAGGATCTGGAACGGCTGGGGAACGTCGAGCAGCGGGGTGACGTCGCGCACGGGGCGGATGTCGACCTGCGAGCCGGGCAGGAAGGCCACGGCGCCGTCGAGGTCAACGGTGAAGCCGCCCTTGACGCGGCCGAAGATGACGCCTTCAACCCGCTTGCCTTCGCCAAATTCGTTTTCAAGCTTGTCCCAGGCGGCTTCGCGACGAGCGCGGTCACGCGAGAGCATCGCTTCGCCGTCAGCGTTTTCGACGCGGTCGACAAACACTTCGACTTCATCGCCAACCTTCAGACCGTGGGGCTGACCGGCCATGGCGAATTCGCGCAGCGGAACGCGGCCTTCGCTCTTGAGGCCTACGTCGATGACGGCCTTGTCGTTTTCGATTGCCGTGATGGTGCCCTTGACTACGCGGCCTTCAAAGCCACCGTTGGCGGCGCCGCCAAGCGATTCGTCAAGGAGAGCCGCGAAATCGTCGCGGGTCGGGGTGCTCATAAAAGAGTCCTTCAAATCTAACGTTCTTCCGGCCAGGCGGTTGGGAGTTTTGCTCCGTCCGCCGGTCTTTCCTCCGGCATCGCACCATGCGATGGCCGGGCCAAAAAGGGCCGAACCGCCATGGAGGCCGGATGCCATCCACAGCACCCACCCACAGCCAAGGCCACGGGCAGACCGGCGGCGACTAGGCCAAACGGGCGCGAAAGGCAAGGAAAATACCGCCCGCCACCTGATCCTTGGTACAGGTGGCGATGGGTGTGGCAACACGGTTCGTCTTGCGCCGGGGGCGGGCCAACGAGGTTTGCCGTTCCGTTCATTTTCCGCACAGGACCGCAGCGGTCTGTTCAGATTTCCACTGGATGGAAACTTTGTGAAGGAGGAGAACCCATGCGTATTTCTTTGGGCCTGATGGGGACGGGTCTGGTGGCGGCGTCTCTCGCGCTTTCGGGCTGTGCCACGACCGGTTCGGTCAAGCGGGCACAGGCGCGCGCAGATGAAGCCTATGCCAGCGCCCAGGAAGGCAATGGCGCCGCATCGCGCGCGCAGGGCACGGCCGACAATGCCCTTGCGGCCTCGGGCCGGGCGCAGAGTGCGGCCGATGCGGCCAATATGGCGGCGCAAAACGCGGGCAACTCGGCCAATTCTGCCAATTCACTGGCCGCGGCGGCCGCTGCCGATGCCCGCGCCGCCCGCGAACAGGTGGCCGTGCTGAAGGCGCGCCTCCATAAGCTGGAAGGGAAGAATAAGAAGCGCCATCATTCCAAGAGCGTGGCCAAGAAAAAGACCGTGGCCAAGGAAGCCCAGGTCACGCAGGCCCAATTTCACCATTAAGACGTTTCACCACTAAGGCAGCGCATCTGCTCGACCAGCGCGATGGCGGCGGCAATCGCCGCCTCGCGCCCCAGATCGGATGTGTCGAGGGTGATCGCATCGGGCGCCGGGCGCAAAGGGGCGGCGCTGCGATTGCGGTCGCGCTCGTCGCGCGCGGCAAGGTCGGCCTCGATCTCGGCAAGCGCTACATCGCGCCCCTGCGACAGCATTTCGGCATGGCGCCGCGCCGCGCGTGCGGCTACGCTGGCGATCACGAACAGCTTGGCCGTGGCCTCCGGCGCAATCACCGTGCCGATATCGCGCCCGTCCAGAACCGCCCCGCCGCTTTGCGTGGCAAAGGCGCGCTGGCGTTCATACAGCGCCTGACGCACGGCGGGATGCACCGACACGCGACTGGCCAGCCCGCCCGAGGCTTCGGAGCGCAATTCGGGATCGTCGAGCAAACTGTCGGCAAAGCCGCAGGCGGCCAGCGCATCGCCCGCATCATCGGGATTGCCGCCATTTATCGCCACTTGCCGCCCCACCGCGCGATAGAGCAGCCCGGTGTCCAGATGCGGCAGGCCGTAATGCGCGGCCAGCGCCTTGGCGATGGTGCCCTTGCCCGAAGCGGTCGGGCCATCAACGGCGATAATCATGCGTTTTTCCCTTTGGCCATGATGGCGCGGACAAGGCCGACAAAGGCGATGGCCGACCACAGGCTTTCCAGCGCCAGCGAGGCCGGATTGGTATCGACCAGCAGCGAAATCACCAGCAGCAGCGCACCGGCCAGATTGGCGCCATGCTGGACAAACGGATTGGGCTCGCGCGTCTTGCCGGTAAAGGCCGTGGTATAGCCATAGGCAAAGACGCAGAGCGCCATGCCCGCAAAACCGCAGGCGGTGGCAAGCTCCTCGGGAATCCCGGTAATCAGGCTCATATGGCCACCAGGCTGGCGAGCAGCGATTCGAAATTGGGGAAGCTGGTGGCGATCGGGCTGGTGTCGTCGATGGCGACGCCATTCATGCTGTTGAGGCCTGCAATGGCCATGCTCATGGCGATGCGGTGATCGAGATGCGTGGCGACATGATGCGCGCCCGATGTGCCGGGCAGGGGCGCGCCGCCCGTGCCGTCAATGATGAGGCCGTCCTCGGTTTCGGTCACATTTGCGCCCGCCAGTTCCAGCGCCACGCGCATCACGGTGATGCGGTCGCTTTCCTTGACGCGCAATTCCTCAAGGCCGGTGGTGACGGTGCGGCCCTTGGCCTGTGCGGCGGCGACAAAGAGGACGGGGAATTCATCGACCATGCTGGGCACGATTTCCGGATCGACCTCGATGCCATGCAGTTGCGAATGGCGCACGCGCAGATCGGCCACCGGTTCGCCGCCGACCTCGCGCGGGTTCACTTCCTCGATGCTGCCGCCCATCTGGCGCAGGACCGTGACGATCCCGGCGCGGGTGGGGTTGAGGCCCACGTTCTCGATCAGCACATCGCTGCCCGGCACGGTGAGCGCCGCAACGATGAAGAAGGCGGCGGAGGAGGGGTCGCCCGGCACCACGATGGTCTGGCCCTTCAGCTCGGCGGGGCCGTGGATATGGATGGTGCGCGTGCCTTCCTCATCGACCTCGACGGTCAGATTCGCGCCAAAGCCGCGCAGCATCCGCTCGGAATGGTCGCGGGTGGGTACGGGCTCGATCACGGTGGTGATGCCCGGCGTGTTCAGGCCCGCCAGCAGCACTGCCGATTTGACCTGCGCGCTGGCCATGGGCAGGCGATAGGTGATCGGCACGGCAGGCGAGGCGCCGCGCATGGTCAGCGGCAGACGGCCTTCGACGGAGGTGAAATCCGCGCCCATCGTGGAGAGCGGGTCGATCACCCGGCCCATCGGGCGCTTCGACAGCGAAGCATCGCCCACGAAGGTGGCGGTGATGCCATGGCTGGCCACCAATCCCATCAGCAGGCGAGTCGAGGTGCCCGAATTGCCCATGTCGAGCGCGGTTTCCGGTTGCAGCAGGCCGCCCACGCCCACGCCGTTGATGATCCATTCGCCATCTTCGGTTTTCTCGATTTTTGCGCCCATGGCCCGCATCGCGGCCGCCGTGGACATCACATCCTCGCCTTCCAGCAGGCCCGTGACCCGCGTTTCGCCCAGCGCCAGCGCGCCCAGCATGATCGAGCGGTGGCTGATCGACTTGTCGCCGGGGACGCGGATCGTGCCATTCAGCGCGCCGGTGGGCATGAAACGGCGGGGGCGGGGGGTGGCAGAGGCGCTCACGGACAGGATTCCTTAGGGCTATGAAGACTGGGGATGCGAAAAACGCTTGCGTCACGGGCAGGCACCCGTCAGAAGCGCGCGGCTTTTGACAGCGCGGGGGCTCTATGGCAAGGCGCCAGAGCATGGCAAGGCCGGTCAAATGGCCCTTCGCGCCAGTTACGCATAGCAATGGATACCGCCCGCCGCTTTGGCTGGGGCAGACATGAGGAATAGCATGGTCAAGCCAGAATGGGGCGCCAAGCACGGCTGCCCGAAGTGCGGCACCCGCTTTTACGATCTGGGCAAGGACGATCCCGTCACTTGCATCGAATGCGGCTATGCCTGGGTTCCCGAACCGGTTCTCAAGAGCAAGCAGCCGATTCCCTTTGAGGAGATCCAGAAGAAGGACGCCGATGAGGTGGCCGACGGCGATCTGGCCGATGAGGATCTGGATATCGATGATGACGGCGATTCGCCGGACAATGATGTCGACCTAGGCGGCGATGACGACCTGGGCGTGTCGGGCCATGATGAAGAGCCCGACGAAGTGTAAGCTCTTGTCCGGAACCTTGGCGGGGCTTTTTTCAGAAAAATGAAATTTCTCGAAAAAAGTTCTTGCCAAGGTTCCGGGGTCGTCCTAGTGGGGCGGCCCGCCGACGAGGCGGAAGCGAAGCAAACCACCCTGGGATGCCTAGCTTATTGAATGAATGGGGCCTTAGCTCAGCTGGGAGAGCGCCTGCATGGCATGCAGGAGGTCAGCGGTTCGATCCCGCTAGGCTCCACCATTCAAACATATACCCATTGGTTAGGGGCCTTAGCTCAGCTGGGAGAGCGCCTGCATGGCATGCAGGAGGTCAGCGGTTCGATCCCGCTAGGCTCCACCAAAGGGAAAGTATCGCTTCATCAAGCGTTACGCTGGCCGACGAATTTACGTCCGCCGGCGTTTTTCGCTTGATGGGAATATGCGCTGATCGGCGAGGTTTCGCCCATCGGCGTTTTTGGCGTAATTTTGCGCCGCTGTTGGGGTTGGCTGATGTTCGACGCTCTGTCTGATCGCCTTGGCTCGGTCTTTGATCGGCTGAAGGGGCGCGGTGCGCTCAAGGAACAGGATGTGCGCGATGCGATGCGCGAAGTGCGCATCGCCTTGCTCGAAGCCGACGTGGCCCTGCCGGTGGTGCGCCGGTTTATCGACGATGTGACCGAGAAGGCCGTTGGGCAAAATGTGCTCAAGTCGGTCACGCCCGGTCAGCAGGTCGTCAAGATCGTCAATGACGCGCTGGTCGAGATGCTGGGCGGGCAGGATGTCCCCGGTTTCGATCTGAACGCCGCGCCGCCGGTGGTCATCATGATGGTCGGCCTGCAAGGGTCGGGCAAGACCACCAGCACGGCCAAGCTCGGCAAGCTGCTGAAGGAAAAGCACGGCAAAAAGGTGCTGATGGCGTCGCTCGACGTCAACCGCCCCGCCGCTCAGGAACAGTTGGCCGTTCTGGGCGAGCAGGTGGGCGTTTCGACCCTGCCGATCATCGCTGGCCAGATGCCGACGGCGATCGCCGAACGCGCGATCAATTCGGCCAAGCTTCAGGCTGTGGACGTGCTGCTGCTCGACACGGCGGGCCGTCTGCATGTCGATGCCGCGCTGATGGAAGAGATGAAGGCGGTGGCCGCCATCTCGACCCCGAAGGAAACGCTGCTGGTCGTCGATTCGCTGACCGGTCAGGACGCGGTCAACGTTGCGCAGAGCTTTGCGGGCGAAGTCGATCTGACGGGTGTGATCCTCACCCGTATGGATGGTGATGCGCGCGGCGGTGCGGCGCTTTCGATGCGCGCGGTCACGGGCAAGCCGATCAAGTTTGCCGGTATGGGCGAAAAGCTCGACCAGATTGAAGTGTTCAATCCCGGCCGCGTGGCGGGCCGCATCCTGGGCATGGGCGATATCGTCAGCCTGGTGGAAAAGGCGGCGCAGGCGGTTGAGGCCGAGGACGCCGAAAAGCTGGCCGAGCGTATGGCCAAGGGTCAGTTCGATATGAACGACCTGCGCACCCAGCTGCGCCAGATGCAGAAGATGGGCGGGCTGGGCATGTTGGCCGGGATGCTGCCGGGCATGAAGAAGGCGCAGGCCGCCATGGCCAACAGCGGGATGAACGACCGTACACTGCTGCGCATGGATGCGATCATCGGTTCGATGACCCCCAAGGAGCGTGCGCGCCCCGAATTGCTCAACGCCAAGCGCAAGATCCGCATCGCCAATGGCTCCGGCACGCAGGTGCAGGAAGTCAACAAGCTCCTGAAAATGCATCAGGAGATGGAAAAGGCGATGAAGCAGATCAAGAAGATGGGCGGGCTCAAGGGCCTGGCCGCCTTGTTCGGCAAGGGTGGCATGGGTGGTCTGGGCGGCGGCGGAATGCCTGGTGGCATGGGCGGTCTTGGCGGCCCCGGTGCCGGCGGCCTTCCCGGCCTTGGCGCGGGCGCCCCGGATTTTACAAAGTTTTTGAAGAAATAAGCTGAATTAATTGGAAAGGTACGAAAATGTCGGTTTCTCTGCGTCTGTCGCGTGGCGGTTCTAAGAAGCGCCCTTACTACAAGATCGTTATTGCCAATTCGACCGCGCCCCGCGACGGCAAGTTCCTGGAGCAGGTCGGCACCTACAACCCGCTGCTCGCCAAGGACAGCGAAGACCGCGTGCGTCTGATCGAAGACCGCGTGAAGTACTGGCTGGGCGTTGGCGCGCAGCCGACCGACCGCGTTGCCCGTCTGCTGGACAAGGCCGGTCTGAAGGAACGCGCCCCCACCAACAACCCGAACAAGGCCGAACCCGGCAAGAAGGCCAAGGAACGCGCTGAAGACAAGGCCAAGAAGGCCGCTGAAGCTGCTGAAGCGGCTGCTGCTGAATAATGAGCCGGCCCGTGACAATGGCCGCTGTTGCGGCGGCCCATGGCATCACGGGCGAGGTTCGTCTCAAGTTGTTTGGTGAAGGTGTGGCCGCGCTCAAGGGCTACCGCACCTTCAACAATGGCGCGCTGACGCTGAAATCGATCAAGGATGACGGCAAGGGGGGCGCTCTGGCCCGCTTTGCCGAAGTCCCTGATCGAACGGCGGCGGAAAAATTGCGCGGGACGGCGCTGACGGTCCCCCGCTCGGCCATGCCGCCGCTGGCGCCGGGTGAGTATTATTACGCCGACCTGCTGGGTCTGGCGGCCCAATCCACCACGGGTGCGATGCTGGGCACGGTGGTCGCGGTCGAGAATTTCGGCGCGGGCGACATTCTGGAAATCGAGACGCCCTCGGGCGAGGACGGCAAGAGCCACCGCTTCATGGTGCCTATGCGCACCGAGGCCGTACCCGAATGGGACGAGACGCGGGTGCTGATCGAGGACGCCTACGTCGGGTGACCGAGCGCGAGGCGGAGATTGCCGCCTTGGCGCAGGATCTGTCGGGTTTGCGGCGAGTATGGCCGGATATGGCCGTGTCGCAGGATCTCGGGCTTTACGGCGATGACATCACGGAATTCATAATGGCCTTGGCCGATTGCTATGGCGAGTGGGTCTGGGATTGGCCGTGGGCGCGCTTTGCCGATGACCGTGAAGGTGTGGGTTGCCTCGCCATTTTCGGCTTGCCCTGGCTGCTGCTGTGTTGGCTGTTTCGTGCCCGATCACGCGGTTTGCATCAGGTTCAGGAGCCGGAACGGCTGGTGGCGGCCATATTGCGGCGGTGATCGACCGGGGAGTCTGGTTCGAACCCTGAACACTTATGCTGTTGTTTTGCCAAAACCTCCCTATCCTAAATGCATGATTGTACCGCGCTGGTTTGAAGGTTAAAGACACGCGGGGTCTTCTTCGCCGGAGGGCGGATGAGGAGGGATCATGGCGGGTCTGGACCCGTTTCAATTGAGCGGGGAGCAGTTTCTCGCGATCTATGCCGGGCTGCTGCTGGCGGCGGCGGCGATGGCGTGGGTGTTGCCGCATTGGCTGCGCCCCGATGGCAGAATGCTGGCGTTGCAACATCCTTTTGAACTGGCCTGCCTTTCGGGCGGGCCGACGCGCTATGCTGAAACGCTGGTGGTGGGGCTGATGCAGGCGGGGCATCTGGCCCTGCGCGACGAGCGTCATTTCGAGCCGCTGCGCCCCGCCGCAGGCATCAGCCGGGCCGAGGTGGCGGTGCTGGGTCTGCCGCCCGGGACGGATTGGGCCTTGCTGATGACCAGCCTGTGGAGCGCGGTCCACTGGGTCGAACTGCGCCTGATTGCGCGCGGCCTGTGGCTGGACCGCGCGGAATGGTGGCAGGTTCGTGGCTGGGCCTGTTTGCCCTACATGCTGGTTTTGCTGTTCGGCGCGATTCGCTGGGAGGCGGGCCTGCTTCATCATCGGCCGGTGCCTTATCTTGGGTGGCTTGTGCTGGCGGCCCTGCTGGGCGGGGTGGTGCGCTGCGCCACCATCGACCGGCGGACACGGGGCGGCAGCCGCGTGCTGGCGCGCGCGCGGCACGAGGCGCGCAACCTGCGCCGCGATGGCGAGCAGGTCCAGATCGCGGTCGCCCTGTTCGGCACCGAGGTTCTGGCGGGCACCCCCTATGAGGCGCTGCACAGGCTGCGCATTCGCCGCCGTTGAGACCCGATGCCCCTTGCAGACCGGCGGCGCAGGGGGCATGGGGGCGCCATGAGCTTTTCCGCCACCGTCCTGACGCTTTATCCCGATATGTTCCCCGGCCCGCTGGGGGTCAGCCTTGCCGGCCGTGCGCGCGAGGAGGGCAAGTGGGCCATTGACGCTGTGCAGATCCGCGACTTTGCACAGGACAAGCACCGCACCGTGGACGATACGCCCGCAGGCGGCGGGGCGGGAATGGTGCTCAAGGTCGATGTGCTGGCCCGCGCGATTGACCATGCGCGCGCGAATGGTCCGATGGGGCGGCCCGTCATCGCCATGACCCCGCGCGGGCGCCCTTTGACGCAAGCGCGGGTGCGCGAATTGGCCGCCGGACCGGGGGTGATCGTACTTTGCGGGCGATTTGAAGGGTTTGACGAGCGGATTTTCGCCGGGCGCGATGTCGAGGAGGTCTCGATGGGCGATATTATTCTCTCGGGCGGCGAACCTGCGGCAATTATGCTTCTGGATGCTTGCATTCGGCTGCTTCCCGGCGTAATGGGCGCGGCCTCTAGTGGGGATGATGAGTCGTTCGAAAACGGATTGCTCGAATATCCCCACTATACCCGACCCAATGATTGGGAAGGGCGATTGATCCCTGAAGTGCTGCGATCGGGGGATCATGGAAAGATCGACGCCTGGCGGAAACAACAGGCGCTCGACGATACTCGGTCACGCAGGCCCGACCTTTGGGAGCGCTACGGTGGTGCTTCGGGTCAGTCTGCCTCTGGCGCGCGGCGCAAAACGAAGGATTTGGGTCAATGAACCTGATTCAGCAGATCGAAGCCGAAGAAATCGCCAAGGCGCTTTCGGCTACGGGCAAGGAAATTCCGGAATTCCGCGCTGGCGACACGCTGCGCGTCGGCGTGAAGGTTATCGAAGGCGACCGCACCCGCGTTCAGGCCTATGAAGGCGTGGTGATCGCTCGCTCGAACCGCGGCATCAACTCGAACTTCACCGTGCGCAAGATGTCGTTCGGCGAAGGCGTGGAGCGCGTATTCCCGCTCTACTCGCCCAACATCGAATCGATTACCGTGGTTCGCCGTGGTGTCGTGCGTCGTGCCAAGCTGTACTATCTGCGCGGCCGCACCGGCAAACGCGCACGTATCGCCGAGCGCCGCGACCCCCGCACGGCAGGCTGAGCCGGAACAGCAGTTCCCCAGCCAACCAGCGGAACATCGTGAAAGGGCGCCTCGGCCAAGACAGCCGGGGCGCCCTTTTGCTTGCGCGCCTTATCTCCAATACTTCGACAGGTCTCTCTCCTTGCCATGCGCTTTCCCGCTCTCCTGCTTGCTGCAGCGGCACTTGTGCCTGCGCCCCTCGCCTTTGCGCAGGGGGCTGCTGTGAACGCGCCTGCCGCCGCTGCGCTGTCGTTCGAGCGGGTTTTTGCCAGCCCTTCGCTCAACGGCCCGGCGCCGCGCGGGGTCAAGCTGTCGCCGGACGGGCGTTATCTGACGCTGCTGCGCAACCGCGCCAATGACCGCGAGCGCTATGACCTGTGGGGCTATGACCGCCAGAACGGGCAGTGGCGGATGCTGGTCGATTCGGAAAAGCTGTCCTCGGGCCGTGCCTTGTCCGAGGCGGAAAAGATGCAGCGCGAGCGGCAGCGGATCGGCGATCTCAAGGGCATCGTCACCTATAGCTGGGCGGCCGATGGCAAGGGCGTGCTGGTGCCGCTCGATGGTGATCTGTTGTTGGCGGGGCTTGATGGTTCGGTTCGCAAGGTCGAAGGGGCGGGGGCCGATGCGCTCAATCCGCGTCTCAGCCCCAAGGGCGGTTTCGTGTCCTTTGTCCGTGATCGTCGCCTCTGGGTGGTGCCGGTCAATGGCGGCGCCCCGCGTGCGATCACCCCCGCCGAAACCAGCTCGACCGTCCATTGGGGCGAGGCCGAATTTGTCGCGCAGGAGGAAATGGCCCGCCTGACCGGCGCCTGGTGGTCGGGCGATGACAAGCATGTGGCGGTTGAACGCTTTGACGAGGCCCATGTCGGCACCGTCACCCGCGCGGCCATTGGCGCGACCGGGACCAAGACTTTCGACCAGCGCTATCCGGCGGCGGGCACGCCCAATGCCGAAGTGTCGCTCTATGTCGTCAGCCCCGATGGCGGTGTCCCGGTCAAGGTCGATCTTGGCGCGGAGGCCGACATCTATCTGGCCCGCGTCGATTGGGCGCCCGATGGCAAGACGCTCTATGTCCAGCGCGAGGATCGGGCGCAGACCCGCCTCGACATGCTCAAGGTCGATCCGGCCACGGGCAAGTCCGAGGTGCTGTTTACCGAAACCGCGCGCGCGAAGAGCTGGATCAACCTCACTGACAATTACCGTTTCCTGCGCGACGGCAGCCTGATCTGGTGGAGCGAGCGCGATGGTTTCGGCCATCTCTATCGCCTTGCAGGCGGCCAATGGCAGCAGCTCACCCATGGGCGCTGGATGGTCACTTCGCTGGACGGCGTGGATGAAAAGGGCGGCAAGCTCTTCTTCACCGGCACGAAGGATGATGTGCTGGCGCATCAGGTCTATGCGCTGGATTACAACCATCCGGGCGAACCGAAGCGCCTGACCGATCCGGCCTATATGAACAGCGCGACGATGGATCGCGCCGGGCAAACGCTGGTCATCACTCGCAGTGCGCAGAACCAGCCCGCCCAGACCTATCTGGCTGATGGCGCGGGCAAGCGTCTGGCATGGGTTGAGGAAAACCGCGTGGATGCCGGCCATCCCTACGCACCCTTCCTTGCCGCCCACCGCGCGCCCAGTTTCGGCACGATCAAGGCGCAGGACGGCAGCGACCTGCACTGGAAGATGATCACGCCGGTGATGGAGCCGGGCAAGCGCTATCCGGTGTTCTTTGAACATTACGGCGGCCCGCATGTTCAGGTGGTCAGCAAGGGCTGGTCGGGCGCGCTGGCGCAGGCCATCGTGGCCAAGGGCTATATCTATTTCGAGATCGACAACCGGGGCAGCGCGAACCGGGGCGTCGATTTTGAAAGCCAGATCTGGCAGGCGATGGGCACGGTGGAAGTGGCCGACCAGATCGCCGGGGCCGATTACCTCAAGAGCCTGCCCTTCGTGGACGCCAGCAAGATCGCCACCTATGGCTGGTCCTATGGCGGCTATATGACGCTCAAGCTGCTGGAGGCGCATCCGGGCGCCTTTGCCGCCGGGATCTCCGGCGCGCCGGTGACGAAGTGGGAGCTGTATGACACCCACTATACCGAGCGCTATATGGGGGATCCGCGGCAGGTTCCGGCTGCCTACAAGGCTTCCAACGCCATCGACAATTCGGATAGAATCCGCGATCCGCTGCTGCTGATCCACGGGCTTTCGGATGACAATGTGGTGTTTGAAAACTCCTCGGCTCTGATCGCCAAGATGCAGAACGAGGCCACACCTTTCGAGATGATGCTCTATCCCGGCCATACACACCGCGTGGGCGGGCCCAAGGTCAGCGTCCATCTCTGGAACACGATTTTCGCTTTCCTGGCACGGCATGGAGTGACGCCGCCGTAATTCTCTAGCCAGTTGTTGTAATGCGGCTTTGCGTCTCAGGCCGCGTGAAACAGGTCCCTTTATGGGCCGCAGGAGTGAGTAACATGGGTTATCGGGTTGTCGTCGTTGGCGCCACGGGCAATGTGGGCCGCGAAATGCTCAACATCCTTGCCGAGCGGGAATTCCCCATCGACGAACTGGCGGCGGTAGCTTCGCCTCGTTCGCAGGGCACCGAGATCGATTTCGGCGAAACCGGCAAGAAGCTGAAGGTTCAGAACATTGAACATTTCGACTTCACCGGCTGGGACATCGCCCTGTTTGCCGCAGGTTCGGCGCCGACCAAGATCTATGCCCCCAAGGCCGCCTCGCAGGGCTGCGTGGTGATCGACAACTCGTCGCTCTATCGCATGGACCCGGACGTTCCGCTGATCGTGCCCGAAGTGAATCCGGACGCCATCGACGGCTATACCAAGCGCAACATCATCGCCAACCCCAACTGCTCGACCGCGCAGATGGTTGTGGCCCTCAAGCCCCTGCACGACAAGGCGACGATCAAGCGCGTCGTGGTCGCCACCTATCAGTCGGTGTCGGGCGCGGGCAAGGAAGGCATGGACGAGCTGTTCGAACAGAGCCGCGCGATCTTTGTCGGCGATCCGGTCGAGGCCAAGAAGTTCACCAAGCAGATCGCCTTCAACGTGATCCCGCACATCGACGTTTTCCTTGATGATGGCTACACCAAGGAAGAATGGAAGATGGTGGCCGAAACCAAGAAGATCCTTGATCCCAAGGTGAAGCTGACGGCAACCTGCGTGCGCGTGCCGGTGTTCATCGGCCACTCCGAAGCGCTGAACATCGAATTCGAAAACGAGATCAGCGCCCAGGAAGCCCAGGACATCCTGCGCGAAGCCCCCGGCGTGATGCTGGTCGACAAGCGCGAGAACGGTGGTTACGTGACCCCGGTGGAATGCGTTGGCGATTACGCCACCTTCATCAGCCGCGTGCGTGAAGACAGCACCGTCGAAAACGGCCTGTCGCTGTGGTGCGTTTCGGACAACCTGCGCAAGGGCGCTGCCCTGAACGCGGTGCAGATCGCCGAACTGCTGGGCCGCCGCCACCTCAAGAAGGGCTGATATGAACGCTGTCCCTGTCGCTCAGCGCGGGATGCTGGTGGCGATGGCCATCGGGTCCGGGCTGAGCGGCTGGAGCGCGATCTATCCGCAAAACACATGGTTGCAGGTGGGGCCGGTTTTGCTGGCCCTGCCTGTTGCTTTTTGGGCCTTGCGGCGCTGGCCGCTGAGCCATCGCGCGGCGGGGATGGTCACGGGTTTCATCCTGCTGCATCTGCTGGCCGCTTGCTGGTCATACAGTTTTACGCCCTATGATTCATGGGGCAGGTCCTTGACCGGTCATTCGATCGACGCGGCCTTTGGCTTCAGGCGCAATATGTTTGACCGTCTGATTCATTTGTCCTTCGGCCTGCTTATGGTTCTGCCTTTCGCTGAAATCGGCTTGCGCCATGGCGGGCTTTCGCGCCGGGCGGCCCTGTCGATGGCGGTGCTGGGTATTTTTGCTTTCAGCTCGATCTATGAAATCTTCGAATGGCTGCTCACCATCGGCCTCTCGCCCGATCAGGCCGGCGCCTATAATGGCGAGCAGGGCGATATGTATGACAGCCAAAAAGACATGGCGATGGCCAATCTGGGCGCTGTGCTGGCTCTGCCCGTGGCCCGCGCATTGCTTGCCTCGAAGCGCCGAAGCGGGTCATGATTCTGCGACCATGACCCGCTGCTCTTTGCATTTTTAGTTCACCCGCTGCGTCACCGTGGTGGTTGTGGTGGCCACGGGTCCGGCGACATGGGCGCTGTGCACCGGCTTTTTCGTCACGCGCGTCTTGACCACCTTCTTGGCGGCCACCCGGCCCGTGTTCTGCGTGGTCACTGTGGTTTCCACGGCGGCCTTCTGGTCCAGGGCGGCCTGGGCGTTGGCGCGGGCTGTTGCGGCATCCTGCTGGGCGGCCTGCGCGGTTTGCTCGGCATTGGCGGCGCGCTCATTGGCCGCGGCAACCTGTTGGGCGGCGGCCTGTTGCGAAGCCTCGCTGGCCTGCTGCTGGGCAATGGCGGCGTCGGTCTTGGCCGCCTCCACACGGGCTGCGGTGCGCTCGGCCTTCATCCGCTGGGCCTGGCCAAGGTTGGCATCGGCGATCATCGCGGCCTGATTGGCGGTTTCAATGGCCTCTTCCTTGCGGCCTGCCGAAAGGTCCTCGCGCGCATCGGCCAATGCCTGCTTGGCCTTGGCCTGATCCACCGCCAGCAAAGTGTCGGCGCCTGCGGTATCGGCGGCGCTGATCTTGGCCTCGGCCACGGCGATGGCCTTTTTCGCGCGGTCGGCCTTGCCCTCGGCCATGGCCGGGCCGCTCCATGCCACGGCCAACATGGTGGCGGCGAGCAGCGTGCTGTGAAGGGTCTTCATGGGTCTACTCCTCTCGAACATGGACCATGCCCAAGGAAGAGTCCGGCGAGGCGATGGTTCCAAGCGACGAGGCGAGCCGCCCGCAAAGGAAAGGCCAGCTTTGTACGAAATGACCGAAAATGCGCGATAAAAGCATGAGCAGAATTGCGCATATCGGACGCCCGTCCGAAAAGCTAGGCCGCGCGGCGCGGGGGTGGGGACTTTCGCATAGGAGGAGTTATGAATATCCGTTTTGGCCTCGCCGCCGTGGTTCTGGCCCTTGCCGGCGCTTCGCAGGCCAATGCCGCCGCTGCCGGTGACACGGCGCTGGCCGAGATCCTGCCCCATGTGCCGCGCGATGCCGATGGCAAGGTCACCCGCGAAGCCTTCGTCGCCTATATGGAAACCGCCTTTGACCGCGCCGATACCGCCAAGAGCGGCCAGATCGACCCGTCCCGGCTGAAGCGTGCCGGTGCGGCGCGCGCCTGTTCGCCGATGTTCGGCCCGCGCTATGTGCCCGGCGCCTCGCTGACCGGCTGCTGAAACAGACGACAGATCATGCAGGGCGGGCGCAACCCGCCCTGTTTCCTTTCGCGCCTTTGGAGCGCCTTTCCTTGATCCATGAATATTTTCAGGCATCGGCTGGCACAAGCCGCTTGCCCCTTTGGCTTTTCCGCGCCTATCGCGATCTCCTTGCCCATTCGCCCGAAGAGGATGTCGTCATGCCCGAAACCGTCACCACCAGCTACTTTCGCGGTTGGGCAGGAACGCGGCTGGCGCTCCACCGGATGGGGCCTGCATCGGGAGGGAGCGGGCGGCCCTTGCTGCTGTTTCACGGGCTGTTTTCATCGGCGGCGATCAACTGGGTCAAATATGGCCATGCCGAACGTCTGGCGCAGGCCGGGTTCGAGGTCATCATGCCGGACCTTCGCGCCCATGGCATGAGCGAGGCGCCCCATGACGCCACCGCCTATCCTGAGGACGTGCTGGTCACCGATGCGCTGATGCTGGTGCGCGAACTGGGGTTTGAGCCGGGCGGCTTCGATCTGGGCGGCTTCTCGCTCGGCTCGCGCACGGCCACGCGCGCGGTGCTGGCGGGGCTGGAGCCGCGCCGGTTGATCCTTGCGGGCATGGGTCTGGAAGGGCTGGCGGGATGGGCGCGGCGCAGCGCCTTTTTCCTCGACGCCATCGCGCGCTACGGCACGATCAAGCATGGCGATCCGGCCTATGTTGCCCAACAGTTCATGAAGGCGCAAAAGGTCGATCTGCGCGCGGCGGAATTGCTGCTGCAATCGGTGGACGATACGCCGCCTTCGGATCTGGCCGGTATCACCATGCCCACGCTGGTGGTCTGCGGCGCCATCGATCAGGACAATGGCAGCGCCCCGCGTCTGGCCCAGACCTTGCCCAATGCGCGCTATGCCGAAATCCCCGGCACGCATATGAGCAGCGTGACCCAGAAGGAACTGGGCCAGCAGATGGTGGAATTCCTTACTTCCTGAGGCTGAAGGGAATTTTCAGGAAGCCGCGCAGCATCACCGCCTCGCCGCCGCGCATCATCGGGGTCCAGCGCCATTTGCGCACAGCCTCCAGCGCGGCCTTGTCGAGGCGGGGGAAGCCGCTGCTGTTGGCCACGGTGATTTCCGCCACGCGCCCGTCCGTGCCGACCAAAAGACCCAGTGTCACCGTGCCTTCCTCCATATTCCGCCGCGATTCCAGAGGATAGGAGGGCGGGGTGAACGAGAGAATCCGCGCGCCCAGATCGCCCACTTCGGCCGGCCCCGCAGGCGCCTTGGGCGCGGCGGCGGCGACCGGGGCGGGGGCCGGAGGAGCAGGCGGGGCGGGGGGCTGCGCGGCTGCTTCCTGACCTACGGCAATGGCCACGGCCAGCGGCGGTGTAGGGGCCTCGGGCTGCGGCTGGGCCACGGCCTGGGGCAGTTGCGGCATATCGACCTCCTTGGCCACCGGTTTGCTCTGCGGCGCGGAAGGCGGGGGAGGGGCGGTCAGGTCCATCGTTACGATATGATGTTCGCGCTTGGCATGGGGTGCGACATTCATCCAGACCATCGCGGAGAACAAGGCGCCGACTGCCAACGCCGAGGCCAGCATCGCGCCGCCGCGCGGGCGTTGCGCCTGCTGGACGTAGCGGGCGCTGGGAATGAAGGGGGCAGCCGGAGCCGGAGCGGCAAAGCTGAGTCGCGCCTCATGGCCAAGCGGGCCGTAATGGGCGGAAAACTCGGCTTCGTCAGTCACTCGGAAGGCGTACATGGGCTGCCTCATGGGGTCGTTGGATGCTCGCTATTGCTAACGATTAGCAAAAGTACCTCGCCCCAGCAAGGCTTATTGCATCTAATTCGCAATCATATCGACCAATGTCGCGCTCAACACCTCGCTCCCGTCCTCCATCACCCAGCGCACTGAAAGCCCCAGCCGATCCGCCAGTTCCCGCCCCCGGTTCGGCCCCATTACGCTCATCGCGCTGGCCCAGCCATCGGCGATCATCGCCTCTGTATGGATCACGCTGCAGGCCAGAACCCCGCTTTGCGCCGGGCGACCGGTGGCCGGATCCAGATTATGCCCGCCGCGCACATAGGTGCCCGAAGTGGCCACCGCCAAGCCATGCAGCGCGATTCGCAAGGGCGCCACGCCCGCCGGATTTTCCAGATCGACCCACCATGGCTGGCCATCGCTCTGCACGCCCCAGCCGGACAGTTCCCCGCCAACCTCGACCAGCCCATGCCGCACCCCCATCGCGCGCAGCATTGCGGTCAGCGCATCGACGCCGTAGCCTTTGGCGATGCCCGACAGGTCGAGCGATACGCCCCCCGGTTGGCGCAAGCGCCCCGCCGCACTGTCCCATGCCAGACGCGAAACATCGCAACAGGGGCGCAGCGCGGCAATCTCCCCATCACCGGGCGGCGCGGCCACAGGGCCGGGCGGGCCAAAGCCCCAGCGATCAACCAGCCGCCCCATGGCCGGGCTGAACGCGCCCCCGCTGGCCTGCGCCAGATCGAGCGAAGCGGCCATCACATGGGCGAAATCGGGCGAAAGGCTCGCCCATTCCCCGCCTTGCAAATTGTTGAAAAGGCAAAGCTCGCTGTCGGCCTGCCAATGGCTCATCTGGCGCACCAGATCATCGAGCCGCGCGGCAATCGCCCCGCGCAAATCCGCCGAGTCTAGGCCTTGGGGCCAAACCGCGCGAACCCGCCAGACCGTCCCCATCGTCTGGCCCGAAAGCGCCACCACGGGCGCCTTCGGGTCCAGACCGCGCAGGGCATTATCATCAATGACTGGCGGCAGGGCGACACGGATCATCAGGGCGCCATCACCTCAACCGTGGCGGTGTAGGTCATCCGGCGCTCGGTGGCGCGCGGGGTGGTCGGCTTGTTGTCGGTGGCGCTGATGGTCATCCAATACATGCCCGCGCCGGTCCATTTGACGGTGGCCACGCCATTGGCATCGGTGGTGACATCATAGCCGCCCTCGGCATCGCGATAGCGCTTGCCGCCCGGAATGACGGTCAGCTTGAGACCCTTGGCGGGCTGGCCGTCGATCAGGAAGCGGAACTTGCCCGGTTCATTGGCCACCAGATCGTCGGGATGGGTCAAGGGATCGAATTCCAGACCCTTGCCGCTGGGCTTGAACAGCGCAGTGGTGGGCGCGCCGCGCGTGACGAAGATCTCGTTGCGGCTGATTGCTTCGGTCAGCTTCAGGTCGGCGGCATTGGCCGGGATGGCATCAAGTGCGACCGATTCCACCGGCGCGCGGCCCGGAGCACCACCCGGCGTACCGGCCGGAGCACCGCCCGGCCCCATCGCGCCCGGCGGCGGGCCGGGGCGACGGCCGACGCGCTTTTCAACGCCGTCCACCTTGAAACTGCCCATCACGTTAAATCCCTCGGTGCCGATCTTCCACGTGCCCGGCTGGGTCAGGTGAACGTCGAAAGTGCTGCGATGGCGGGCGGTGATGCCGTGTTCGATGGCGCCTGCTGTGCCGTCCGGCGCGGTCACCTTGATCTGCGCCAGTTGTATCGGGAAATGGTCGGGAAAGAACAGGTCGTTTGACACGGCGGCATCGACACTGGCCCAGGGATCTTCGCCCGAATAGGTGGTGGCCACCGGCAAAAGCCACTGGCGATGAGCCGAAGCCGTCATCGGCAGCGCGAGGGCAGAGGCGCCGACCAGCAGGGCAAGCGACTTGAACATGATGAAATTGGCCATGGAGAAGGCTCCTGTGGGGAAGGGACGGATCAGGGGAGGGTGACGGCAACCGCGCCGATTTCGCCGCCCGCGCCATTGCCCGCGCCCTTGCCGCCGGTGCGCGGCAGGGTGAAGGGTACGCTGACCAGTTCGCGCCCGCCGGTTTCGCGCGCGGCCTCGACCTTGAGCGTATAGGCGCCGGGTTTCAGATCGGCGGGCAGGGGGATCGTGTGGTGGCCCGGCGCGCGGGTGGCGCCCGAAATGCCGGAGGGCGGCGTGCCGATATTGCGCCCGGCCACGCGCCACCATCCGCGCAGGTCCGACAGCCATTTCGTGCCCGGATCGCCGCGATGGTCGGCGTCATACCAGACGGCCACGGTGCGCGGCTGGATGCCTGCGCCCTCAATCCAGATGGCGACATAGGGGCGATGATATTCGGCAACGGGCAGGCGCGGCAGGTCGATAGAGATCGAACCGGCCATGGCGCTTGCCGGGGCAAGAGCCAGCACGGGGGCAAGCAGGGAGGAGGGTTTCATCGGATATTCCTTTTAGGGAACAAGGAAATGGACAAGCAGCAGCGGCACGATCAGCCCCAGCCCCACCAGCGGCCATGTCGAGGGGCGGCGCTTGGAATGGAGATGCAGCAGCAACAGGCCGGTGAGCGTGAAGACCACGCAGGCAACCGCGAAAATGTCGAGGAACCACACCCACGGCCCACCCGCATTGCGCCCCTTGTGCAGATCATTGGCCAGCGAGAGCAGGCCCCGGTCGGTCAGTTCCGCCGTAATCGCGCCATCGGCCGGGTTGATCGAGACAAAGCCGTCGCCGCCCGGACGGGGCAGGTTGACCGTGATCGCATCCTCGGCCCATTCGGCGTCATGGCCCGAAACATCAATGTGGACGGCCTGTGCGACCGCGGCGGCGACCGGCGCGGGCAGGGGAGCGTTGGGGCCATGGTGCGCGCGCAGCAGCACCAGCGCGCCGACCGACAATTGCCCGCTGCGTTCGACCACCTTGGGGCTGGCGGCAAAGGCGTCCGCATGGTTCAGCGTGATCCCGGTAATGGCGAAAAACAACATGCCGATCAACGAGATGGCCGCGCTGATCCAGTGCCATGTGTGAAACTGGCGCTGCCACCACTGTTTGGCCGCGCCATTCTTTTTCCTGCTCATGCCGGAGCCATGTCCGTCGATAGAATCTGGGCGGCAAACCGGCGCAGCCATGCTTCCTCGCGCCCGTTCAGCCACTGGACCATCTGGCGGCGGAACCGGGCATGGCCAAGGCGGGCCGCTTCGGTCAGCCAGCGGTGAGCCGAATCCATCCGCCCATGCGCGATTTCCATGCGGGCATGGTTGAAACAGCCGCGAAAATCGCCGCCCTCGGCCGCGCGGGCATAGTGATAGGCAGCCACGTCCAGATTGACCGGCACGGCCCAGCCATCCTCGTGGAACGATCCGATCATGTTTTGCGATTTTGCATGGCCCATCGCGGCGGCGCGGCGGAACAGCTCCAGCGCCCGCGCCCGGTCCTGCTCCACGCCCCGGCCCAGCGAGAGCGCGGTGGCGTAATTGTAGAGGCCCCAGGCATCGCCCTTGTCGGCTGCGGCGGCAAACCATGATGCGGCAAGGCGCGGCGTCTCATCCACGCCCCAGCCCTGATCGAGGCAGCGGCCCACCATGTTCATCGCGGGCGCCAGGCCCGATTGCGCGGCCTGAACGAACCAGCGGAAGGCGCCTTGCGGATCGCGCGCCACGCCGCGCCCGTCCAGCAGGCATTGCCCGTAATGCAGCGCGGCATGGGCGTCCCCGCCGCGTGCCGCATCAAACAGCGCAGCGGCGGCGCCGGCAGAATCCCCCGCCAGCACCGCCTGCCACTCTTCCACCGTCAGCGGGGAATGGCTCATGCTCAATACTTCAGGCTCAGGCTGGCCAGAATGGTACGGCCCGCCGCCTGATGGGCATAATGGCTGACATAGGTGGCATCGTAATAGAGCTTGTTGGTCAGGTTCAGCGCCGAGACCTTGACGCCGATATGGTCGGTCAACTGATAGGCGGCATTGGCATCAAAGCGCCAGTAGGACGGCGTATAGACCGCGCGCACCGTCGAGGCCGTGCTGCCGAAGGAATAGCCGCCATACACCTTGCCCATATAGATCGCGCCGCCGCCCAGCGTGAACTTGGGCGTGACCTTGTAGGTCGTGGTCAAGCTGATGCTGTCGAGCGGGGTGTTGGGCGCGCGCTTGCCGGTGATGGCGGCGGGCACATAGGCGGTGCCCACCAGCGTATAGCCGCCGTTGAGCATGACCGAGGGCATATGCGCCCAGCCGCCGAACAGGCTCCACTTGTCGGTGATATTGCCGCTGATGCCCAGTTCGATGCCGCGCACCCGCTTGTCGCCGATAAAGCCCACCGTGCCGTCGCCCAGATTGGCGCGGACATTGGTGGTGCGCGTCTGGAACACGGCCAGCGAGAGCGACAGGTTCTCGTCAAACAGGTTCCACTTGGTGCCCGCCTCATAGGTTGTGCTCTTTTGCACTTTCAGCGCGTCCACCCCGATGGTGGTGGTGGCCGTCAGCGTGTTGTCCTCCAGCCCCTGCGACAGGAACGAGCCGGGCGCGATGGCCGAGGTCGAGGTCGAGATATAGAAGCTGCCGTTCGGGCGCGGTTTGTAGACCAGCCCGGCCTGATAGGTGAACAGATCGTCCACCCGGCGGGTCCACGTGCGGGCCGCCGTATAGGGCGCGGCCGAACTGGCGCTGACATGGGTGAGATAGCGGTCATAGCGCCCGCCCAGATTGATCATCCACTTGTCCGACAGCGTGATCGTGTCAAACACATAGGCCGACAGCGTGGTCCAGTCCGAGAAGGTCTGGGAATTGTTCGGGCCCTTGACGACGGGCACGTTGAACGCATCAAACGGATTGGGGTTGGAAGCGCTGGTGCAAATGCCGTTGGTGCCCGTCGTGGCCGTGGGGCAGGCAATGGCCAGCGCGACCGCCGTGCCGCTGGTGTCGGACAGGTAATTGCCGATGGCCGATTTTTGCCAGTTGAACTCCAGCCCGGCGGCGAAACTGTGCTGGATGCCGCCGGTGTTGAACTTGCCCGACAGGTCGAGCTGATCGACCAGCCCGTCCTGTTTGCTGTAGCGCGCGTTCACCCGGCGCGAGATCGTGCCATAGGAATAGAGATTGCCGCGCGAGTCATCGGGCAGGGTCCAGAGATAATCCTGCTCGGTGTTGCTGTAGCGCATCGTATTGCGGATTTTCAGGTCCGGGCTGATCTTGTGTTCAAAGCGTGCGGTGAAGGCGTCGGTGTTGCTGGTGCGGAAATCGCGGTTGACGAGGCCATAGAACGTGCCGCGCTGGCGCTGCACGGTGCCGCCATTGGCGGTGGTAAACGGATCGGTGCCCAGCGGGGCGACTTCGTAATAACCGGGGCCAAAGCTGGTGGCGATGCGCGTATAGGGGATGCCCTGATCGGGCAATTCGCTCGACTGCATGTGATACCAGTCCAGCGTCAGGCTGGTGGGGCCGGTCATGCCGATCTTGATCGAGGGCGCGACGCCCCAGCGGCGTTGCCACACGTAATCGCGGCCCGCGACGCCCTGATCGTGATACATGCCCGACACGCGCAGGCCGACGAAATCGCTGATCGGCTGGTTGATGTCGGCCGTGAAGCGCTTGTAATCCTTGGTGCCATAGGTGGCGTCCGCATTGATGAAGCGGCGCTTTTCGGGGCTCTTGGACACGATATTGATCGAGCCGCCCGCATTGCCCGAACCATTGGTGATGCCGTCCGAGCCCTTGGTAATCTCGATGGATTCGACCGCAAAGGTTTCGCGGCTGGTGGCGGCAATATCGCGCACGCCGTCCAGATAGATCGCGTTCGACGAATCCGAACCGCGCAGGAAGGGACGGTCGCCCAGCGGGTTGCCGCCTTCGCCCGAACCCAGCGTGATGCCCGGCACCGTGCGCAGCGCCTCGGCCAGCGTGGTCGAGGACGTGTCCTCCAGCAATTGGCGCGTCACCACCGTGATCGAGCGGGGGGTGTCGACCAGATCGGCGGTCGCCTTGGGCGAGGACTGGCGCTCGGTCTTGTACGTGCCACCCGTGACGGCGGTATCGGTGACGGCAAAGCTGCCCAGATCGGCCTGCTGGGGCGTTTGTTCGGCGGCCAGCGCGGGATTGGCGATGGCAGGCGCAATCAGCGATGCGGCGCCGAGCAGGAGAGGTTTGCTGCCGGAGTTCATGAGCTTTCCTTATTGCGATTAAGTTGCAAGAGCCTATTGAGCAAATGCGAATGCGTTGCAATAGGAAAAATGAATAAAAATTCATGGCCCTTTCCCCGCCGGAGCGCCCCCCAAATTTTAACGGGCGATAACCAGCGCCACCCGCGCCCTGTGCGAAATCGGTGCCGAACAGGGCTGCTGGCCGCTCGTTTTGCGCAACAGCCGACAAGGGTTTCTGCCTAGATCCAGCCCCTTCGGATTTTAGAAATTTGTCGCCAATTGCGAAGTTCGCGTCGCAACTCAGACAAAAGTCCACACAGACCCATGCTCAAACGGATTGATCCCCAGCAGGCGCAACTTGGCATGTTCATCCACAAGCTGGAGGGCAACTGGTTCAGCCATCCCTTCTGGCGGGGGCGGTTTCTGCTGACGGACGAGGAGCGGTTGGCGCGGCTGCGGGCCAGCGATGTGGCCGCCGTGATAATCGATACCGCGCGTGGATGCGACGTGCCTGAGGGCGAGCCTTTGGCCGCGCTGCCCCCGGTCACGCCCCGGCGGCGGCGCCAGATGTTGCTGGAGGAGCAGAAGGCCGACCGGCGCCAATCCGCCCATGCGCTGACTCCGCGCAGCATGGCCCGCGAATTCGGTCGCGCCGAGCAGGCCGCCGACATGGGCGTCAAAGTCATCTCGCGCGCCTTTATCGAGGCCCGGCTGGGCAAGGCGATCCAGCCCGAGGTGGTGGCCCCGGTGGTCGAATCGGTCTTTGCCTCGGTTCAGCGCAACCCCCATGCCTTCAACGGTTTGATGCGGTGCAAGCGCGACATGGAATATCTGTTCCGCCATGCGCTGGCCACATCGGCGCTGATGATCTCGCTGGGGCGGCAGATGAAACTGTCGCATGAACAGATGCATGATGCCGGCCTTGCGGGCCTGTTGATGGACAGCGGCATTGCGCTGCTCCCCATGCCCGAGCGATGGCAGGGCGACTGGAGGGATCTGCCCGAGCGGGCCGTGCGCGAGCATGTGTTGTTCGGGCGCGATTTCGTGGCGACGGGCGGTTTTGACGAAGCGGTCGTGCGTGCCTGCTACGAGCATCACGAGCGGATGGACGGCGCGGGCTATCCCGAAGGCGTGGCGGGCGAGGGGATCAGCCTGCTGGGCCGGATGGCGGCGATCTGTGATGCCTATGACGATCTGGCCAATCCGTTTGACGGGGATGGCGTGTCCGATCCGGCCCGCGTGATCGAGATGATGCAGGCCGATGCGGGGGCGTATGATCCCGATATTCTGCGCGAGTTCATTGTCGCGGTCGGGGTCTATCCGGTGGGGTCGATCGTGCTGCTGGCCTCGCATCGGCTGGCGATGGTGGTGGACCAAAACCCCGACGATCCGGCCATGCCCACCGTGCGCTGCTTCTATTCGCTCAAACTGGGCCGGGCGGTGGCGCAGGAGACGGTCGATCTGGGCAATTGCTATGGCAAGGACCGCATCGTGGGCGCGGCCGACAGCGCGATGCTTGCGCAGGCCAATCTGCCCAATCTGAGCCAGATGCGGATGAAATTGCTGGCGGCGGCCTGCGCTGGATAAACGGGCTATTCCTGATAGGCCAGTGCGGCAAACCCCTGCTGGATTTCGCCCAGCACCAGATCGGCGGCATAGGACAGCGTGCGCGATGTGGCCGTGGTCATGGCCAGCACCAGAGGTTTCAGGATCGGATCGGCCAGAGGGGTAAAACAGAGCGTTCCGGCGCGCACCTCGCTGGCCACATCGACCCATGACAGGACGCCCACGCCGACACCTTCCTGCACCAGACTGGCGATCATCTGGATATTGTCGGATGTGAAGATGCGGTTGAGCGGCACCTGCGCCGCGCCTTGCAGAACGGCCACCTGATCATGCACCGCCAGAGGCCGCGCGGGCAGGATGACCGGGAGATCGGCGGCCATCGAAAAGCGCGCGCGGGGCAATTGCGCGATCGGGTGGCCGGGCAGAGTAATGAAGCCCAGCGGCACATCGGCAAAGGCGCGCACCGTCAGATCGCGGATCGATTGCGGTTCAAAGCCGATGCCGAAATCGACCTCGCCATCGGCCACCGCATCGCGCATCGCCGCGCTGTCCAATATGCGCAGCGCCACGGTGATGCCCGGATAGCGCCGGTGGAGCGCGGACAGCACTTGCGGAATATAGCCCTTGGTCAGCGCATGGATGACGGCGATCTCGACATGGCCGCGTTTCAGTCCGCGCAGATCCTCGATCCGCGCCCGCGCATCGGCCAGCGATTTTTGCCAGTTGCCGCCCGCCGCCATCATGATCTCGCCCGCCGCCGTCAGGCGCAGGCCCGAGGGCAGACGCTCAAACAGCGGCATACCGATCTCGGCCTCGGCGTTCAGGATTTGCCGGTCGATGGCCGAGGCCGAGACATGCAATTCATCCGCTGCCTTACGAATGGAGCCGGTGCGGCCCACCACCATGAAATAGCGCAGGAAACGGGAGAAGGCGGGCATGGATTGACTCCGGGAAAGGTGCGCTCATTTTTGCAACGCTGCGTCTAAATCATTGCGTTTGATTGTTGCACGTCAAGCCCTAAATTCGCCGCCGAAGGGGTCAGGGGACCCTTTGACGGGGACAAATCTTGAACATTTCCGGT
Source organism: Novosphingobium sp. SG707 (assembly GCF_012275515.1). Lineage (GTDB taxonomy): Bacteria > Pseudomonadota > Alphaproteobacteria > Sphingomonadales > Sphingomonadaceae > Novosphingobium. The sequence continues at coordinate 52,896 of NZ_JAAZQL010000004.1, read as the reverse complement.
GGCAGGCGGCGGTTGGGCGCCTCGACCTTGCGTATGCGCCGGTCTTTGGGTCTTTGCATACTGGCCGGGGCCGCGCTCCTCCCTCACGCGGTTCTGGCCGGAACCACCGCCGCCCGCGCCCATTCCTCTCCGCAGCGCGAGGCGGCGGTGGCGCAGATGATGGCGCGTGCGGCGCAGAGCCCGACCGAATTGCGCGTATTCCTGCGCGCCATGCCCAAGGGCGGCGATCTGCATAACCACCTGTCGGGGGCGATCTGGGCCGAGGATTATCTGCTCTGGGCGGCGCAGGCGGGCTTTTGCGTCACGGCCGATGGCTTGAGCGTCGAACCGCCTCCGCCCGGCGGATGCGCGAGCGAACGCCGGATTGAACGTCGCGATGGGCAGGAAGCGCCCTCCTATGCCCGGCTGGTCGATAGTTTCTCGACGCGCGGCTGGCAGGCGGGCGTGGGGCGCAATGAACGTTCGGGTCATGCGCAATTCTTTCAGACCTTTGCGCGTTTTGCCCCGATCGCCGCCATCTCGACCGGGCCGATGCTAGCCTCGGTGCGGCGCCATGCCGCGCTGGACCGGGTTGGCTATCTGGAGCTGGATCACAACACCAACGCCTTTTCCCATGCCATCATGGCGGCGGGCGATGCGCCGATGGGCGAGGGCGATATTGCCGCCGCCTTTGAGGCTGACCGCGCCCTGATAGAGCCTTTGCTGGCGCAGGCGAGCGCGGAATTGACCCGCGACGAGGCGGAGGCGATCCGGATCCTGCAATGCGCCACGCCGCAGGCCGAGGCCGGATGCAAGGTGCGGGTGCATTATCTGTTTCAGGCCTTGCGGGCGCTTCCGCCGCGCATGGTGTTTCGCTCGCTGGCGGCGGCCTTCATGATGGCGGACCGCGATCCGCGCTATGTCGGCATCAACATCGTCATGCCCGAGGATCACCCGCTGGCGCTGCGCGATTACACGCTGCACATGGCGATGATCCGCTTTCTGGCGGCGCGTTATCCGCGTGTTCATCGCACGCTGCATGCAGGGGAACTGGGCGCGACGCAGGTGCCGCCTTTGGCCCGTACCGACCATATCGCGCAGGCCATCGCGGCGGGCGCCCAGCGCATTGGCCATGGCGTCGATATTGCCGGAGAGGAAAATGCCGCCACCATCATGGCGCGCATGGCCCGCGCGGGGATTGCGGTCGAAATCAATCTGACCAGCAATGATGTGATCCTCGGCGTAAAAGGCGAAGCGCATCCGCTGGGGCTCTATCGCCGCTATGGCGTGCCCTTTGTGCTCAGCACGGATGATGCGGGCGTTTTGCGCGGCGACATGACCGGCGAATACGTCCGCGCCGTGCGCGAACAGGGGCTGACCTATCGGGACCTCAAACAGGCTTCGCGCAACAGCCTGACCTATTCTTTCCTGCCGAGCGATGAAAAGGCGGCGGCGCTGGCCGCGCTCGACCGGGAATGGGACGCTTTTGAGCGAGACCGGATGGCCGGGGCGCCATGATGCGGATCATCACAAGATAAGCCGGACAGGCATCGGGAAGAGGACAGGGAACAAACACAGGGCAGGCGGCGCAAGGGCGCGGCCGGCCATCACACATGGGGGCAAGTATGATGGAATCCAACGAGAAATTACGGCTGCGTCGCGTGACATTGGCGGCCGTTCTGCTGGCCGGGTCGGTGCTGTCGACCACCGCCTATGCCGCCGACGAACCGGCCGAGGAAAAGAAGGAAATCGTCGTGCAGGGCTCGCTGGGCGCGCTGCCCCTGAAGGATGTCGGCACGATTTTCGGCTTCAACAAGAATCTGGTGGAAACGCCGCGCTCGGCCTCGACCATTTCCAAGGAGCAGATGGAGCGGTTCGGCGCGACCGAGATCTATGACCTTGTCGCGCAATCGCCGGGCGTGTTCACCAACTCGTTCTTTGGCGTGGGCGGGGCGCTTGATATTCGCGGCACGCCGGGCGAAATCTATTTCCGGGGGATGCGCCGTCTCGACAATCCGGGCAATTATCCCACCCCGCTGGGCGCATCGGACCGGATCGACATCGTGCGCGGGCCTTCCTCGCCGATCTATGGCCCGTCCAAGACCGGCGGCTATATGAATTTCGTGCCCAAGTCGGCGCGTGCGGGCAAGGGCAAGTTCCTTGACCATGCCGAGGGCGAGGTGAACTACACCGGCGGTAGCTGGAGCAAGAATGTGCTCTCCGCCTCCATCCGCGGGCCGGGCCATGTGGGTTCCAAGGAATTCGGCTACAGCCTCTATGGCGAGGTCGAGGACAGCGGCTCCTATTACCGGAATATGGGGACCAAGCAGACGATCCTTCAGGCCAGTTTTGAAATGGACCTGACGCCCACGCTGCGCCTCGAATTTGGCGGCATGTATCACAATTACAAGGGCCAGCAGAACGGCGGCTGGAACCGTCTGACGCAGGCGTTGGTCAATAACGGCACCTATATCACCGGTACGGCCAAACCGCTCGACACCAATGGCGACGGCCTGATCCAGGCCAGCGAATTTACCAGCGTTGGCAATTTCAACCCCTTCTTCCCCAATCCGACCAGCGTTACCAATGCCAGCTTTGCCGCTTATCCCTGGCTGGCGCTCAACAATGTCGGCACCGCCACGCTCAGCCGTAAGAATGTGCTGACCGGGCCGAATGACAAGCTGTGGAACAAGGCGATCACGCTTTATGCGGATCTCATCTGGAACCCGTCCGACACGCTGGAAATCAAGAACCAGCTTTTCTATGACGGCTATGACAACATCAACGAGAACGCCTATGGTTTCTCGCAATTCCACAATTCCTATGTGATCGAGGACAAGATCGTCGCCACCAAGACGGTCGAGAACAGCGCGGGCAAGTTCCAGCTCCAGCTCAGCCCCTCGGTGCGCTATACCGATTTCCTGCATGGCGATGATTTTACGTTCGAATATTTCCACCGCGTCGATCTGACTCAGGGCTATACCGCGCTTTCTGCCCGCCGCCTGTCGACCCAGTGCGATTGCGAATATTCAAACTATGTGCGCGGCTATTACACCGATGCGGCCTTCGCGGCGCTTGCCGATCTGGATTTCAAGTTCGGCCTCGATATCACGCTGGGCGGCCGCTATGACAGTATCAACGTGCGCACCAGCAATGACCTGAGCAAGCTGCGCGTGTCGGCGGGCGTGACGCCTTCGGCCTCGGCCACCAACGGCATCTGGAGCTGGACCGCGAGCGCCAATTACAAGCTGCCCTTCGGCCTGGTGCCCTATGGCACGGTGTCGCGCCAATCGACGGTGATCGCCGGGCAGGGTGCGGAAATCTACACCTCCAACGTGCTGGGCAATGCATGGACCACCGCATCGCGCATGTGGGAGGCCGGGATCAAGGGTTCGTGGCTGGGCGGGCGCCTCTATGCCGCGATCGACACCTATAACCAGAAGCGCACCGATTTCTCGATCCAGTCCTCGACCGTCAACCAGTCGGTCGAAACGCGCGGCATCGAGGCCGAAGTGCGCTGGTCGGTGGACAAGCACCTGCTGATTTCGGGCAATTACACCAAGACCAAGGTGTACAACCTGTCCTTCCTGAATGCGGGCAGCACGTTCAGCTTCCTTGGCATCGAGGACTTGAAGGGCGTTGACCCCTCGCTGATCCTTGGCGGTCAGCCGGGCGGGTTGATCTCCACCAATACGATGGACAAGTCGCGCCGGGCGGGCATTCCGACTAACACCTATTCGGCCACGGCCACCTATGCTTTCGACAATGGCCTCGCCTTTGCCGTCAGCGCTTCGGCCTTCGATTCGGTGTTTTCGGGCCAGTCGCAGGCGGTGCGCCTGCCCGCCTATACGTTGGTCGATCTCTCGGCCAGTTATAAGACCGGGCCGTGGCTGTTCCGTGTGGTGGTGAAGAACGCCACCGATGCGACTTATTTCCGCGCCAATTTCACCGAATTGTTCGGCTCGACCATCGTCCTGCCGGAAAAGCCGCGCAGCGTGCAGGGTTCGGTGGTTTACAAGTTCTGATGATGGGGCGGGGCGCTCGGACCTTTGGCCTGCGCGCCCCGTTCGTTTGGGGAAGTGATTTATGGTAATGGCCCGTTACAAGGCTTTGTTTCTGGCGCTGACGGTTGCTCTGGCGGGGCCGGTGGCGGCGGCTCCCGTGTCTCCGCGCGCCGCCTTGGGGCAAATCGCCAAATGCGCGCCCGCCGCGCCTTGCGCCGCGCATCTGCCGGTGCGGGTGGTGGTGGTCACGCTGTTTGAAATCGGCAAAGACGAGGGCGACCGGCCTGGCGAGTTCCAGCTCTGGAAAGAACGGGCGAAGTTGACCGAGCGAATCCCTTTTCCACAGGGCTATCACGACCTCTATTACAATCCGGACACGCAGGTTCTGGGCATTGTGACCGGCATGGGCAATATCAAATCGGCCACCGCCGCGCTGGCGCTGGGGCTGGATCAGCGGCTCGATCTGTCCCACGCTTATTGGCTGGTGGCGGGCATTGCCGGTATCGATCCGGCGGCGGGATCGGCGGGCAGCGCGGCATGGGCGCGCTATCTGGTCGATGGCGATATGGCGCATGAGATTGACGCGCGCGAAATCCCCAAGGGCTGGAAATATGGCTATTTCCCGATCCACGGCTCGACCAGGGTGGAGGGCGACCCGCTGGCCGGGCCTGCGCCTGTGGCGGCCAATGGCGAGATGTTCGCGCTCAACGCCGGGCTTGCCCAATGGGCCTATGGGCTGACCAAGGATCTGAAACTGCCCGACGATGCCTCGATTGCGGCGCAGCGCGAACTCTACAAGGATTTCCCCGAAGCCCAGAAGCCGCCCCACGTGATGATGGGCGATCAACTGGCCGCGATGACCTATTGGCATGGCGAGAAGATGACCCAATGGGGCCGCGACTGGGTCAAATACTGGACGAATGGCAAGGGCACTTTCGTCACCTCGGCGATGGAGGAGACGGGGATTATCCAGAGCCTCGAATATCTGACCAAGGTGGGCAGGGCGGATCGCAATCGGGTGATGGTGCTGCGCGCGGGGTCGAATTTTACCATGCCCCCGCCGGGCATGGGCGCGGCCGAAAACATGGCGCGCGAGAATGCGGGCTATTCGGGCATGACCGCCGCGCTGGAGGCACTCTATGCCGCCGGGTCAAAGGTGGTGGGGGAAATCACCACGCATTGGCCGCGCTATGAAAAATCCGCGCCCTCGGCCCCTTAACCCTTGCGTTTGAAAAATCCCTCGGCGCGAGCGGCGAAATCCGCCCCGTCGAAGGCGGAGGCGAACAGGGCCAGCGAGGCTTCGTCCTCCTGCCTTTGCCCGGCGATCACCCGCGCGATGGTGTGCAACGTGGCGCTATGGGTAAAGGCGGAATTGGCGGCGATGGCGCGCAGAGGGTCATGCGCGCTTTCGGCGATCTCCTCGATCAATCCGATGCGCAGCGCTTCCTCCGCCCCGATCAACTGGCCGGTCAGCATCAGTCGCCGCGCCTGACCCGGCCCGACGAGATCGACCAGCAGCCCCGTATCATGCAGCGGATAGGCCAGCCCCAGCCGCGCGGGCGTAATGCCGAAACGCGCGCGCGCCGTTGCCACCCGCATATGGCAAGCAAGGATCAGCCCGCATCCCCCGCCGATCGCATCGCCATCCACCATCGCCACCAGAGGCTTGGGGCATTGCGCCAGCGCCGATTGCGCCGCATTGATCGCGCTCTGCGTCGCGGCGCGCAGCGCCAGATCATCACGCGCGGCCAGCATTTCGCCAATATCCGCGCCTGCGCAGAACAGGCCCGGCGTGGCCGAGGTCAGCACAATCGCGCGCACATCCGCGTCATCCACTGCCTGCGCCAGCAAAACCGGCAACGCCTGCCACATGGCAAGGTTCATCGCATTGTGGCGCTCGGGGCGGTCGATCAGCAGGCGCGCGATGGCGCCATCCTTGTCCAGTTTCAGCATGGGCGCCTCTTACCCGATCGTGCGCCCCGGCAACAGCGCGCCTATAGTCGCAGCGCGGATAGGCTCAACTCATCGCCAGCACCATATTGCGCACCTGCGGATAGACCTGCTTTTCCCATTTCGATCCGGCAAACACGCCGTAATGGCCCACGCCCGGCTGCAGATGATGCCGCCGCAGATGGGGGCGCAGCGAGGAGCACATCTGATGCGCGGCGGCCGTCTGGCCCACGCCACAAATGTCGTCGCGCTCGCCCTCGACCGTCAACAAGGCGGTATGGCGGATTGTCGCGCAATCAATGCGGCGGCCGCGGTGCATCATTTCGCCCCGCGCCAGAGACGCCTGTTGAAACACCTGATCGATGGTTTCGAGATAGAATTCCGCCGACAGGTCCAGCACCGCCATATATTCATCATAGAAATCGGCGATCTTCTTCGCCTCGGCCTCACGCTCGTCGACAAGAGCCTGATAGAGCTTGCGGAATTGTCCGAAATGGCGGCCAAGGTTCATCGACATAAAGGCGGTCAATTGCAGGAAGCCGGGATAGACCCGCCGCCCCGCGCCCTTATACCGCGAAGGCACGCGCGAGATCAGATTGGCCTCAAACCAGTCCAGCGTATTGGCATTAGCCAGTTCATTGACCACCGTGGGCGCCTCGCGCACATCCAGAGGCCCGCTCATCAGCGTCAGGCTGCGCGGGGTGCATGGATCGCGTTCGGCGCTCATCACCGCCACCGTGGCCAGCGCCGACACGCAGGGCTGGCACACCGCCAGCATATGGCTGCGCGGGCCCAGTTCACGCAGGAAATGGATCAGGTAATCGGTGTAATCCTCCAGCCCGAACCGCCCCTCGGCCAACGGCACATCGCGCGCATTCTTCCAGTCGGTCAGATAGACATCGTGATCGCGCAGCAGGACCTCGACCGTATGGGAGAGCAGCGTGGCGTAATGGCCGGACAGGGGGGCAACCACCAGCATCTTGGGCTGGGGCGTCATCACCTCGTCCTTGGCGAAATGGATGAGATTGCCAAAGGGGCGCTCAATGGCGATTTCCTCACGCACGGCTACGCGGGCATTGCCCACCCGCACCTCCTCAATCCCAAAGGCGGGGCGGCTGTGGGTGATGGCCGAGAGCTTGTGAGTCGTGCAAAGCGCATGGATCCGGCGCGGCCAGCCCCATACATCGGCCCATGGCCACAGGCGGTCGCGCGCCTCCAGCGCCAGCGCCGCCATCCGCCGCGATGGCTCCATCATGTCGCAATAGGTCTGATAGGCCTGATAAAGCATGGGTTCGGTTCCGCCAATCTTTCCGCCCGGTGCATGATTCGCATGAGTGCCGGGATGAAATAATAGGGTGATGCTGCGCTGCGTCATTGCGCTTGGCAAGAGTTTATGCTGCAAAAGCGAGAACAGCCTAGAGAGGAAGCGAGTCATGGCCAAGGCAACGCTCACCATTTCCAGCAAGACCTATTCGGCATGGTCGCTGCGCGGCTGGCTGCTGACGCAATTGGCCGGGCTCGAGGTCGATGAACAGCGGGTGGAAAATGACGCGGCCGACCGCGCCGAACTGCTGCTGCTCAGCCCATCGGTGCTGGTGCCGCGCCTGACGCATGAAGGGGCGAGCGTTTGGGATACGCTGGCGATTGCCGAATATCTCAACGAGCTTTACCCGCAGGCCCAGATGCTGCCCGCCGACCGGATCGCGCGCGCCCATTGCCGCTCGATCAGCGGCGAGATCCATTCCGGCTTTACCAATCTGCGCTCGGCCCTGCCGATGAACCTGAAGGTGCGGCACGAGAAATTCCCGGTCTTTTCCGGCGCCCGCCCCGATATTGAGCGGATCGAGGTGATCTGGCAGGAGTGTCTGAGCAAATATGGCGGTCCGTTCCTCTTCGGCGCCGCGCCCACGATTGCCGATGCGATGTATGCCCCCGTCACCACGCGCTTCCTCTCCTATGCGGTGGGCCTGAGCGCGCCCAGCGCCGCCTATTGCCAGACCATCGCGGCATGGGCGCCGATGATAAAGTGGCGCGAGGCCGCGCTGGCCGAGGCCGAGGAGTTCGAAGATCTGGATGTCGAATTCTGAAACGAGCCTCCCGATAAAACTACGCAGGGGTCATCCTCCGGCATTTTAGGGCTTTGGATTGTAGCATTGCCCCCCTAGAGAGCGCGCCCATTGGGGGGAATGTCGGGTGATGAAATTCAGGGTTCTTGCCGTATTGGGCCTGTTGGGCTGGTCTGCGGATGCGCGGGCCGATGACGGCGTGCAAATTTCGGGCAGCATTCGTGCGCGTTACGAAACCATCGAGGGCCAGGCGCGCGCAGGTGTGAATGCCAGCGACCAGTTGCCGGGCCTGCGCACCACCTTGCGCGCCGAATGGAAACACGGGCCGATCCAGCTTGTCGGCGAAATCTATGACAGCCGCGAATGGAACGCCAATCCGGGCACGCCGCTCTCCACCAATGATGTCAATGTGATGGAGCCTGCGCAGGCCTATATCATGGCCAATCTGGGCTCCACCTTCGGCAAGGGCACCAAGACCACCATTCAGGCCGGGCGCATGATGGCGCGCATCGGTTCGGGCCGCCTGATCGCCTCGGACGATTATCGCAATTCCACCAATTCCTATACCGGCGCGATTGTGACCACGGCGATGCCGCGCGGCTATACGTCCACGCTGATCTATCTGATGCCGCATCTGCGTCTGCCCGATGATGGCGTTTCCTTGCGCGACAACCGTTTTGCGCTGGATTCGGAGAATGTGAACATCGCGCTGACGGGCGGATTGCTGGCGCATCAGGCCAAGGGCAGCCCGTTCCTGTCCGAAATCAGCTTCATCCATTTTGGCGAGCGCGACGCGCCCGGCCACCCCACGCGCGACCGTTCGCTCAATAATCTGGGCCTGCGCGCCAGCGCGGACCCGCGCCCCGGCCATGTCGATGGCGGGGTCGAGGGCATCTATCAATGGGGCCATGTCAGCGCCAGCACCGCCGCCAACGCCGCCATGCTGACCGCCAGCGCGACCTTCGTGCGCGCCCATCTGGGCTATAGCTGGGCGGGCAAGTGGAAGCCGCATGTGCTGGCCGAATTCGACCGGGCCAGCGGCGACGGCACTTCGGGCACCTATGGCCGTTTCGACACTTTGTTCGGTTTCCGCCGCGGCGATCTGGCACCCAGCGGCCTGTACAATGCCATCGGGCGCGCCAATATCCTCTCGCCCGGCCTGCGGATCGAGGTCGCGCCCAGCGCCCGCGTGGATGCGTTTATCGGCTGGCGCGGCATGTGGCTGGCTGATAGCCATGACAGTTTCTCGACCACCAATGTGCGCGATGCCACCGGGCGCAGTGGCAGTTTCGCCGGACATCAGTTCGATACGCGGCTGCGCTATTGGATCAGGCCGAAAAGACTTCGTTTTGAATTTGATGGCGTCTATCTGGCGCGCGGGTCGTTTATGGAAAACGCGCCCAATGGACGGCGCGGCGATACGCGCTATGTGTCGTTCAATCTGACCGGATTTTTCTGATTCTGGCGGCATGGTCGGGCCGCCTGTCGCAGGGGGCTGTTAAGACATGTCGGTGGGTTTGATCGCGCTGCTCGATGATGTGGCGATGATTGCCAAGGCGGCGGCGGCCTCGCTGGACGATATGGCCGCCGGCGTGGCGCAGGCGGGCAGCAAGGCGGCAGGCGTGGTCATCGACGATGCGGCGGTGACGCCTGCCTATGTCGCCTCGTTTACCCCCGACCGCGAATTGCCCGTCATCGCTCGTATCGCGCGGGGCAGCCTGTTCAACAAGCTGGTGATCCTGCTGCCGGTGGCGTTGGCGCTCTCGGCGCTGCTGCCATGGGCGATCACGCCGCTGCTGATGCTGGGCGGGCTGTTTCTGAGCTATGAGGGCGCGGAAAAGCTGCTGGAGAAGCTGGGCGGCGAGGGACATGGCGAAACGCCCGACGGGCCGGTGGCCGATGGCAAGGCCTTTGAGGCCGCGCGCGTCAAGGGCGCGGTGCGCACCGATCTGATCCTGTCGGCCGAAATCATGGCCATCGCTCTGGCCGAGGTGGCCGACAAGCCCTTGGTCGAGCGGGCGGTCATTCTGGGCATTGTGGGCGTGGGCATTACGGTGCTGGTTTACGGCGTGGTCGCGCTGATTGTGAAGGCGGATGATATCGGCCTGCATCTGGCGCGGGGCGGAACGGGGCTGCGGCTGACCATCGGGCGGGCGCTGGTGCAGGGCACGCCGCCCTTGCTCACCCTGCTGGCCAATGTGGGCACGGCCGCGATGCTGTGGGTGGGCGGCGGCATCCTGTTGCATGGCGCCGAGCAACTGGGCCTTGCCGCGCCCGCCCATTGGCAGCATGGCGCGGCCCATGTAGTCGAAATGGCCGCGGGCGGAGCGCTGGGCTGGATCGCGGGCGCGGGGATCGCCGGGCTGGTCGGGCTGGCGATCGGCATGATCGTGGCGGGGGGGCTGCACGGGCTGCCCGCTCTGTTGCGGCGGGCATGAAAAAGGGGGCTTTGCGGCCCCCCTTTGATCAATTCGGCAATTCTTCGCTTTCCTCGCGGTCATAGCGATTGTTGATTTGCGTCAGGCGGTCGGTTTCCGACCTTTCGCGCTGGCTGGCATGGCGCAGCACCAGTTCCTCGAAAATATCGGGATGCAGCGGCCGGTCGAATTCCAGCCCCGCGCTCTGTCCCATCAGCCACACCACGGTCGCCTCCTTGGGCGCCAGCGAGGGTAGGCACAGCGTCACCTTGTCTCCGCAGCGCAGCCCCGCGATGCCTTCGACCCGCGCCCCGCCGCAGGTCAGGTTCTTGAGCAGGGTTGGCCCGCGATCCTCGCCGAACCGGTAGCGGACCATCAGGTCAAAGCTGATACGTTCGGCGCGGGGGACGTAAACTACTGTATCGTCGATCGTATTGAGCAGCATGGTGTGGCTCCGGCTTTTCCTCTCTGCATGGATAGAAACGGGGACCGGCGGGAAAAATTAAGATCGGCGCCATGATTTTTGGGCCTGCCGGGCCGATGCTCAGAATTCGGCCCAGTCGTCGGCTTCATTGGCCGCTTCGGGCGTCGGTTGAACGGCCAGCGCGCCCTCGCTGCGCGGCACGGGGACCAGTTTGGGGCGGGATTTGGCGCGGGGCAGGGGGATCGGGGCGGGCGACAGCTCGGCCAGCGAGGTGAGGCTGTTGCCCGCCGTGCGCTCGATGCGGAAACGCGCGACCAGCTGCGCCAGCTCCTGCGCCTGCGAGGCAAGGCTGCGCGCGGCGGCGGTGGCTTCTTCGGCAATGGCGGCGTTGGCCTGGGTGTTGCGGTCGATATCGCCCACCGATTCGTTGATCTGCACCAGATTGCCCGCCTGTTCCCGGCTCAGGCTGGCGATGGTGATGGCAAGGCTGGCGATATCGGCCACCTTGCCGGTGATGCGCGTAAAGGCCTGGCCCGATTGATCGACCAGCGAGACGCCGCGCGTCACCTGATCGACGCTGGTGCCGATCAGGCCGCGAATGTCCTTGGCTGCCTCGGCGCTGCGCTGGGCCAGCGCGCGCACTTCGTTGGCGACCACGGCAAAGCCCTTGCCCGCATCGCCCGCGCGCGCCGCCTCGACGCCCGCATTGAGCGCAAGGAGGTTGGTCTGAAAGGCAATGCCGTCGATGACATTGATGATCTGGGTGATCTCGCGGGCCGAGTTTTCGATGCTGGCCATGGCGTCCACCGCCTCGCGCACCACTTCGCTGCCCTTTTGCGCCTCGTCCTGCGCCTCGGAGACGCTGGCCTCGACCCGGCTTGCGCCTTGCGCGGCATCGCTGATGCCATGGGTCAGGCTGTTCATCGCGGCGGTGGTTTCCTCCAGCGTGGCGGCCTGATGCTCGGTGCGGGTTGAAAGATTGTCCGACGCGCTGCGGATTTCGGCCGAACCGGCGCTGATCGTTTCCACCGCCGCCGTGACGCCATTGAGCGCGGCATTGACCGCGCGGCGCATGGCCTCAAAATCTTCCTGCAATTTGGCATAGCCGGGCGGCAGGTCGGTCAGCGAATGGGTCATGTCGCCATTGGCCATGGCCTCCAGCGCATGGGAAAGGCTGTCGACCACGCTCTGGCGCTTGGCTTCCTCGGCGCGGAAATAGGCGCCCAGCGCGATATCCATGTCCATGATCGCCAGTTTCACCAGCGTGGCAATATCCTGCGCCATCGCCCGCCCGCCCAGGCGACCGGCCAGCGATTGCCCCACCATGCCCTTGATCACATCCTGAAGGATCGTGGCATAGGCGCCGGTGTACCATGTCGGCTCCAGCCCGATGCGGGCGTGGACATCGCCAATATGGCTGGCGCGCTGGAAATAGGATTGGGATAGCCCCCCGGTGTTCTTTTCAAACAGATCGACCCAATGGGCATATTGCTTGTCGCGCGCGCTGCGGGCCGAAGTGCTGGTAGGGAAAAAACTGGCTATGGCCGGGGTGTTGGCCACGCGGCCATAGAAACGGTCCAGAGCGGCCGGAGCGAATTTGCGCAGCGATCGGGCGATGCGGGAAAACGCACCGTAATCCTCGTGCTGTACCTCAAAAAACTCGACCCTCAATTCGAGGGTTTCGGTTGCGCTCTTCGGATGGTTTGACCGGGGATCGTTCATCTCTTTTCCTTGCGATCAATCGTTTTAAACGAATGGATTTCCAAAAGGAGCGCGTTTTAAACGAAAGGGTTGGTCGGGTCGGAAATCCTTTACAGTAATCGCGTTTAACATCCTTGGGGCGCGTTTTACGGGTAATTGCCCAGAGCGGCGGATTTTCCCCATTCTCCAAAATACGCTGGAATACCGAGTTCGTGTTCAGCCGAATGTAAAAAGCCAAAGGGTTACTCAGGCGCAGCAACAAAGAGTGCAGACTTGCGAAGGGGAACCTAATGGCCCTGCCATCCAAATCGGCGCCATGCTGGCAAAAATTGGCCAATGGCGGATTGAAAAAACTGCGCACCACCAATCTGGGCGCGCAAATGCTCAGCCAACGTCTGGAAATGAGCAAGCTCACGCCCGCGCAAAAAGCTGATGAAGTTTATGATTTCTTTGTAAAATGGGAAAGAGGACTGGCCAATGAAATCGCACAGCTTAGCTCCATCTGACTTCGCTGACGCGATGGCCGGGCGCATCAATGCGCTGGTTGCGCTGGACGATGCGATTGCCTTGATCCGCGCGGGCGCGCCTTTGGCCATCGCCGGGCGCAAGGAAGCGCTTGACCAACTGCCCGCGGGCAACTGGATCGGGGGCACAACGCCCTATTTCCTGACTGCCGAGGGCGGCGAAATGATTGATGCCGGGCGGGTTTTCGTTACCGATTTCTCGGGCCTGGGCGCGGTCACCTCACATCATTACGGCGCCGATGCGCTGCAGGATATCACCGAGGAAGCGCCCGAGCATGGTTTTGCCCTGGCCATCCTGCCGTTTCAGTCGCAGGCCCATCAGCGCTTTGCCAAGGAAGCGGGCCAATATCCGCTGGCTTTCCTCAAGCCCACCGTGGGCTGGATCGCGGGCTTCGACCTGGGCGAGGAGGGGGCCGGTGCCTATGTCTATGACGGATCGGGCAGCGGTGCGCAAAGCGATGGCGCGGCGGTGCTGCAGATCCATCTGCCTGAAGGCATGATGCCGATCGTCGAGATCGTGAACATCTTCTCCTCCGACGGTGTAGACATCCTGCGTTTCGAAGAAGCCAGTTTCTCACCCCATGACGTGATCGTGAACGGGCAAAAGCGCCTGTTTGCCGACTATATCCGCGAGCGCGGGTTTGAAGGCGGGCAATTGCCGCTGGTGGGCGACTATTCGGGCGCGCGCATCAATGCCTCGCTGCGCGCGGTGGGTGACAAGACGGTGGATCTTTATGCCCCGGTGTTTCCCGGCATCGATTATGCCTTTGCCGCCCCGGTGGAGGATTATCCTTCCGCCTTTGCCGCGCAATTTGCCGAACATGACCATGATGGTGCGATGTGGTCGTGCAACTGCATCCTGAACTATCTGTTCGGCGGTCTGGAAGGCAGGACGGTGGGCGGCGTGGCCGGTCCCGTTACCTTTGGCGAAATCGCCTATCAACTGGTCAATCAGACACTGGTGCAGGTGCGCGTCATCTGAACCCTTGCATCTGATGCGGAAAGGGGCGCGGGACTGTCTCCCCTCGCGCCCCTTTTTTGCATCTTATCCAATCTGTTCCAGCAGGTTTTTGGCAAAAAGCGTGAGCGTGTCGTCGCGCGCGCCCATCACCACGATACGGTCGCCCGGCCGTGCCTCCTGCGCCAGATAGGCCGCCACATCATCACGCGCGGGAATATAGCGCGCCCGATCACCGATCAGATCGACGATCCGCTGTGAACCCTGCGTGCGGTCCACCGTTCCGCCGAAATAGACCGGATCGCACAGGATCACCTGATCCTCGCCCTCCAGCAGGCGGGCGAAGGTCTGGGCCAGTTCATGCCCCATTTGCCGCAGCGGACCATAGCCATGCGGCTGGAAAAACGCCAGAATACGCCCCGGATGCGCTTTGAGCGTATGCAGCGTGGCGCTCACCTTGTCCGGGTTATGGCCGAAATCGTCGATCACGGTGACGCCGTTCGCGCTGGTGCCGACAATATCGAACCGCCGCGCAAGACCTGTGAAGCTCTCGATGGCGGCCACGCCCTGCGCCAGCGCCACGCCCGCCGCATCCGCCGCCGCCAAGGCCGACAGCGCATTGGCCAGATTGTGCCGCCCCGGTACGCGCAGCGCCAAGGCATAGGTCGCCCCATCGCGCCGGTCGATGAGCGTGGCGGCGATCGTCGTGGGCGTTTCCGCAATCGATCCGGGCGCGATGCCAATATCGGCCTGTTCATGGCTCAGCCCGAATGTCACCACACGCCGCGCCCGCGCGATCAGCGCGGCGCTTTCCGCATCGTCAATATTGACCGCGGCCACATCGGCGCGGGCCAGAAAATTGCCAAACAATTCAAGCAATTCTTCCAGACTCTTGTGATCGAGGCTGACATTGTTGAGCACTGCCACGGTGGGATTATAGAGCGCAATCGAACCGTCGCTCTCATCCACCTCCGACACAAAGACGCCGCCCGCGCCCACCCGCGCTGATGCAAAGGGCGCATCGGGGGCGACGAAATTCTTCATCACCGCGCCGTTCATGATCGTGGGGTCGCGCCCAGCCTGCGTCATGATCCAGCCCGCCATGCCGGTGACGGTCGATTTGCCGCTGGTGCCGCCGATGGCAATGCGCGCCGGGGCCGCGTTGAACAGGGTGGAGAGCAACTCGGCCCGGCTCATCCGCGCACAGCCCAATTCGCGCGCGCGCACGACCTCGGGCACGCTGTCCTCCACCGCCGCGCTGGCGACAAGGATCTGCGCCCCATCGCGCATCCCGCTGCCGTCCTGAGGGAACAATTCAAATCCAAGGCTTTCCAGCCATGCGAATTTTTCCGGGGTGCGGCCCTGATCCCGGCTGCGGTCGGACCCGGCCACCTGCGCCCCCATGCCGCGCAGGATCAGCGCCAGCGGCAACATGCCCGATCCGCCAATGCCACAGAAAAACCACGGGGTCGAAATGAGCGCGTCCTTGTCCATCCGCGCGGGTTAGGATGTGGCGCGAACAGAAGCAACCGGCGTCTTTGCCTGTCGCATCGCTAAAGGCAAAAAACCGGTTCCCACTTTTTTGCGCGATGCTTTATGCCCTCGTCCATGACCCGAATTGCCATTTGCGCCCCCGCTTGCCCGATCACGCCTGAAGATGCCGCCCGCGTCGAGGCCATCGCGGGCGATTATGGGGTGAGTGCTTATTTCCACCCGCAATGTTTTGCCTCGGCCGGGCATTTCGCGGGGGATGACGCGACCCGGCTTGCCGCCTTCCTCGATTGCGTGAATGATCCGGGCTTTGATGCGGTCTGGTTCGCGCGCGGCGGTTATGGCAGCAACCGCATCGCCCAGAGTGCGGTGGCGCAACTGTCCGCTCCGGCCGGGCACAAGCGCTATATGGGCTATTCGGACATGGGCTATCTGCTGGGCGCGCTCTATCGCGCGCGGGTGGGTTTGGTGTGCCATGGCCCGATGGTGGCGGATGGCCGTCGCATGGGTGGAGAGGCCGCGCTGCGCCGCGCTTTGGGCTTTTTCGGCGGGGAGAGGCAGGGGCTCGAACCCTCGCTGGCCGGAGAGAAGCATCCGGTGGTGGCCCTTAACCTGACCACGCTGGCCATGCTGGCGGGCACGCCGATCATGCCGGGGCTGGCCGGTCATGTGGTGATGATCGAAGAAGTCAGCGAATATCTCTATGCCATTGACCGGCTGATGTTTCATGTGACGGCGCATTTGGGCGGCGTGGCGGGGGTCCGGCTGGGGCGGGTGTCGGATGTGCCTGATAATGACCGGCCCTTTGGCAAGGATGCACAGGCCATCGTGGCCGACTGGTGCGCGCGCCATGCCATTCCGTTTTTGGGCGAGGCGGATATCGGCCATGACGCGGACAATCGCATCGTGCCGTTTGGCACGCAGACATAAGGCATGCCGTTTGGCACGCAGGCATAGAGCGTGCCGTTTGGCCTTGCTTCTGGCGTCCATCCGCAATAACCCGCGCCCACTTTGCATTTATCAGGGATTATCGCGCAATGCGGGCTTTCGTTTTTCCGGGTCAGGGCAGCCAGAAGGTTGGTATGGGCGTCGAGCTGGCGGCGGCCAGCGCCGTGGCCCGCGAAGTGTTCGAAGAGGTCGATGACGCGCTGGGCCAGAAGCTCTCCGCCATCATGGCCGAAGGGCCCGAAGACGCGCTGACGCTGACCGAAAACGCGCAGCCCGCGATCATGGCCAATGCGATTGCCACCTTGCGCGTGCTGGAGGCCGAGGGCGGCATCCGTCTGGCCGACAAGGCCGATTTCGTCGCGGGCCATTCGCTTGGCGAATATACGGCCCTGTGTGCGGCGGGGGCTTTCTCGCTGGCCGATACGGCGCGGTTGTTGAAGCTGCGTGGGACTGCGATGCAGGCGGCGGTGCCAGTGGGCGTGGGCGCGATGGCGGCTCTGTTGGGCGCGGATATTGAAAAGGCGTCCGCTCTGGCGGCGGCTGCTGCCGAGGGCGAAGTCTGCACCGTGGCCAATGACAATGATCCGGGTCAGGTCGTCCTTTCCGGCCACAAGGGCGCGATTGACCGCGCCATCGCCTTGGTGAAAGAACATGGCATCAAGCGCGGCGTGGCGTTGCCGGTGTCGGCGCCTTTCCATTGCCCGCTGATGCAGCCTGCTGCTGACGCGATGGCCGAGGCCTTGGCGCGCACCGCGCCGGGCGCGCTCTCGGTCGCGCTGTTTGCCAATGTGACCGCCGATGTCGTGACCGATCCGGCGCTGGTGCAAAAGCTGCTGGTCGAACAGGTCTGCGGCCGGGTGCGCTGGCGCGAAAGCGTAATCGCCATGCAGGCAGCGGGCGTCACCGAATTCGTCGAACTGGGCGGCAAGGTGCTGGGGCCGATGATCGGCCGCACCATCAAGGATGTGAAGATTACCAGCGTGGTGACGATGGCCGACATCGAAGCGCTGCTGAAGGAGATTTGAGCGATGTTTGATCTGACGGGTATGACCGCGCTGGTAACAGGCGCGAGCGGCGGCATCGGTTCTTCGGTGGCGAAGGCTTTGGCCGGGCAGGGCGCGCGTCTGGCGCTGTCGGGCAGCAACCAGGCCAAGCTGGAAGCCTTTGCGGCGGAGCTGGCCAAGGACTCTTCAGCCGATCACATCTGTCTGGTGGCCGATCTGTCGGACAAGGACAGCGTGGAAGGGCTGATCCCCGCCGCTGTGGCTGGGTTGGGCAAGCTCGACATTCTGGTCAACAATGCCGGGATCACGCGCGACAATCTGGCCATGCGCATGAAGGATGATGAGTGGGATGCCGTCATCCGCATCAACCTTGAAGGCGCCTTCCGCCTGATGCGCGCGGCCACCAAGCCGATGATGAAGGCCCGCTTTGGCCGTATCATCAACATCACCAGCGTTGTGGGCGCCACGGGCAATCCGGGCCAGATCAACTATGCTGCCGCCAAGGCGGGCCTTGTCGGCGCGTCGAAATCGCTGGCGCAAGAATTGGCGAGCCGCAATGTGACGGTGAACTGCGTTGCCCCCGGCTTCATCCGCACGGCGATGACCGATGTCCTGCCCGATGCGCAGAAGGAAGCGTTGAACGGCCGCATTCCGATGGGCCGCATGGGCGAGGGCGAGGATATCGGCGCTGCTGTGGCCTTCCTGGCCTCGAAGGAAGCAGGCTATGTGACCGGCCAGACGCTGCATGTGAATGGCGGCATGGCGATGTTTGCCTGATAGGCGGATGTTTGCCTGAGATTTGGGGCGGGGGCGTCTGCGCGCTTCCCGCCCTATTCCTTTCTGACGCTGCCCTCGGCCACGTGCCACTGTGCCGCCTTGCCCTTCAGCGCATCAAAGGGCGCCAGTTCCGTGCCGGTCATCCACACCTGCGCCGCGCCTGCCTCCAGTCTTTCGAACAAGGCGCCCCGCCGGATCGGGTCAAGATGGGCGGCCACTTCATCCAGCAGCAGCAGGCGCGGGCGGTCTGTGTCCCCCGACAATTCCGCATGGGCCAGCGTGATGGCGATCAGCATCGCCTTTTGCTCGCCGGTCGAACATTCGGCGGCGGGCTGGTTCTTGGCCGCCATGGTTACGCCAAGGTCATCCCGATGCGGGCCGGTCAATGTGCGCTGGGCCGCGCGATCCCGGCGGCGTTGGTCGCGCAGCGCCTGCGCCAAGGCGTCCGCATCAATCGGCCCGCCCGCCTGATAGGTCAACGCGGGCCGCGCAAAGGGCGAGGGGGGCAGGGTTTCGAGCTTGGCGTTAAGCGCCTCAATTAGCCGCGCCCGCCCGGATGCCAGCGCCCCGCCCGCCTCGGCAATCTGCGCTTCGATGGCATCCAGCCAGCGCGCATCAGGCTCCTGCGGGGCGGAGAGTAGGCGGTTGCGCTCGCGGATCGCGGCCTCGGTGCGGGCGGCATGGGCGGCATGGGCCGGGTCCAGCGCCAGCGCCAGACGATCGACAAAGCGCCGCCGCCCGCCCGGCGAATCCATGAACAACCGGTCCATCGCCGGGGTCAGCCAGAACAGGCCCAGCCATTCCGACAGCGAAAGCGCGCTGGCATCCGCGCCATTGACGCGCACGATGCGGCGGCCCGGCTTGTCCGGCGCGGTGCCTGTGCCAAGGCGCACGCCCGCGCCATCGCGCAGCAGGTCCCCCGAGACCGCAAAGGCGCCATCGCCCGCCTGCCCCGCCATATCGGGCAGGGCGGCCCGGCGCAGCCCGCGCCCCGGCGCAAACAGCGAAATGGCCTCAAGGATATTGGTCTTGCCCGCGCCATTCTCGCCCACCAACAGGTTGAACTTGCCCGTACCCTCCAGCGCGGTAGCGCGGTGGTTGCGGAACCAGCCCAGACGGATGCGATCAAGCGCCATGGGCCGGGCTGTAGCCGGATTGGGCCGCCGGGGCCAGCCTTGGTGAAAAATGCGAAGGCTTGGGATTTTGCGCCATATAGGATGCCGCAGGAATGGCCGTTTTTCGGGCGTTTCGCCAATTGGCACGGGCCATGCAATTCCCTCTGCACAGGCGGCGGCCACCGACCGGCCCCGCACCAAGGAGAAAAACCATGAACAATTACGACCCGATCCGCCCCACGAATGGCTTTATGCTTGACCGCCGCAACAAGAAGATCTTTGGCGTCTGCTCGGGGATCTCGACCTATTTCGGGCTGGATGTGACGCTGGTGCGCGTGGCCTTCGCGCTGGGGGCGATCCTGGGGTTTGGCTCGTTGTTTCTGGTTTATCTGGCGATTGCGTTGATTGCTGATTGATGGGTGGGGTTTGGAGGAGTGCATTGCCTCCGGCGGGCAAAGGGTCTCGACCCTTTGCAATCCCGTTACTGTCCACGTTGCGGTTTGGGGTTGACCGAAGATGGCCCCTGCCATGTTCGAATTATAAAGCCTGCGGCGCTTTTAGGGTGACTTCGCCGCGCCGCAGGCTTTCAAATCCTTGCGCCTAACGCGACGCTGAGAATGAAGCGCCACCCCATTAATGGGATTGCAAAGGGTCGAGACCCTTTGCCCGCCGGAGGCAGACTCTCTTTAAACCCTTAAACCTCCGCCGCCTTGGCAAAGGGCGAGAATTTGGTGTCCGTATCGAACACCTCCACCCCTTCGCGCTTTTTGAGGAAGCCCACGACCCAGTAGGTTGCAGGCGTCAGGATCACTTCCCAGCTCACCTTGATGGCCCATTGGGTCCATGCCACCTGCATCACCTGTGCCCCGGTCCAGCCATCGGCGGCGTAGAAGGCGAGGGGGTAGAAGAGCGCGCTGTCTACCGCCTGACCAAAGACAGTAGAGCCGATGGTGCGGGTCCACAGTTTTGAGCCGTTGGTCAGGATCTTCATCTTGGCAAGGACGAAGGAATTGACGAATTCCCCCGCCCAGAAGGCCGCGACCGAGGCAAAGACGATGCGCGGGGTTTGGCCGAAGACGCTTTCATAGGCGGCCTGGCCGGTCCATCCCGCGTCGGGCGGCAGGGCGACCACGACCAGGCTCATGAACACCATGAAGAGCAGCGCCCAGAAGCCGACCCAGATGCAGCGGCGGGCGTTGGCATAGCCATAGACCTCGGTCAGCACGTCGCCGATGATATAGCTGATGGGAAAGAACATCACGCCCGCGCCAAACGGCCATGGGCCGATAAAGGGCAGGTCCACCACCGCGCGCTTGCCTGCGCCGATCAGGTTCGAGAGCAGCAGGATGGTGACGAAAGCCGCCATCACATAGTCGAAATAGCGGAAATGGCGGCGCGCGCCTGCGCTGCCTTCGAGGCGGAAGAGGGGGGATTGGCTCATGGCGCCAAGCTAACCTGCAATATTGCATTTGCGCAAGAAAAAGGGCGCCCCGGATGGAGCGCCCTTTGGTTCATCAACCCTGATCCGTCATCAGAAGTTGAAGCGCACGCCCCCGGTGAACCGGCGGCCGAAGCGTTCCCATTCGGTGGTGTAGTTCTGACTGAAGGTGGCCGAACCGCCGCTGGCGTTGATCAGCCCGCTGGGATCGACAAAGCGGCGGCCGGGCTGGTTGAGCAGGTTCAAGGCGTCGAAATAGATCGAGAGGCGCTTGTTGATCTGATAGCGGGCCGAGAAATCCATTTCATCATCCGCCGCCCAATAGCTGTCGCCGCCCGCCGAAAGATCGTCACCGATCGCATCGAGCCATTTCGAGCGATACTGATATTGCAGGCGCAGGGTCAGGCCGTATTTCTCATAATAGCCGCCAAGGTTGTACACCATGTCCGACGTGTTGGGCAGGCGCACCTTGCGGGCGGCAAAGCCGTCATAGGCCGCCTTGGTGACCGAACTGTCGTTCAGCATCAGGTTGGCGTTGATGCCGAAACCGCCCATCCAGTCGGGCAGGCCCGCCTTTTGCATCCAGGGTTCGAGGCTTTGCTGAAAGGCCACTTCCAGACCCATCAGATGGCCGCTGCCCGCATTGTTGATGCCGCGGAACGTATAGTTCGAACGGTCCACCCCGCCGCTGTTGAGCGAATCCGAGCCATAGGTCCGCACCGAAGTGTAGAGGACGTTCTCGACCTTTTTGTAATAAAGGCCCGCCATCAGGAAGCCGCTGGGGCGCATATACCATTCGAAATAGGCGTCCACGCCATAGGCGCGCTCGGGCTTGATGGCGGGATTGCCGCCCGAAATGGCCTGATTGGTGTCGCTGATCACCACATTGGGGCGCATCTGGTCATAATCGGCGCGCGCGGCCCCGGTGGTAAAGGACAGGCGCAGCTTCTTGGTCTGATCGACGTTATAGTTGAGATGCAGGCTGGGGAAGGCCAGCAACTGGCTGGATTTGGCGCTCAGGTCGCGGGTGCTGACCGCGCCGGTGGTGCTGGTGATCGTGGCCACGGCATTGCCGGTGTTGGTGATGTTTTCAAGGCGCACACCGGCAAGGATGCTGCCCCAGTCATAGCGCAGCGTGCCCATCAGGAACCCGGCATAGACCTGTTCGCGCACCCGGTAATTGTTGTCGGTTACGGGCACGCGGGCATAAAGCTGACGCGCCTTGTTCGAGGCGTCGCGCATCTTGGCGGTGTCGAAATAGTGGAACGTGTAGCCCATCGCGATCTTGCCCATAAAGGGCTGATTGGACAGGAAGCTGCTGTAATCGCTCAACCCCAACGCGGCCAGATTCGAGGCGCCCGAGACCGAAATCTGCATTTCATTGGCGGTCTTGGTGCGCTGGTCATACTGGAAACCGGCCTTCAGCGTCAGATTGCCGCCCAGAAACTCGGTCTGCTTCGACAGGACCAGGCGGCCCGTATAGGCGCGGGTCATGTCGATGGCGTCCAGCAGAGTGAAGGAGGAAGCCGGTTTCGTGAATGTGTCGATGTCGGTCACGCGCGTGCCCGCCGAGAGCAGGCCGCCCGAGCTGTTGGTGGTGTAAAGGTTGAGCGTCGAGATATTGGGATTGGTGTAATCATAGGACACGGTCGGCCGCGCGGTCAGCGTGCCGGGGCTGTCCCATGTCGCCTCGCCCACGACCGAGCGGTCATCTTTGCTCTCGGTGTAATTGCCCGCCCAGTTCAGTTTCCAGCCGCCGTCGAATTCATGGCTGCCTTCCAGCGTGTTGGTGAAGATCGACTGGCGGTAGGCGCGCAGGGTGGAGCGCTGGCGGATGTCGATGCCATAGATCGTGCCCTTGGTCGGCGTGTTGCCCGAGCAGACATCGGCATAGGCCGAGGTGGCATAGGAGGTCTTGACCGACGTGTCGCAGGCCGCGCTGGCGTTGCTCAGCGAGGATTGCTTGTCATCCATGTCGAAGCGGTAATTGTCGCGCGCCTCGTCATCGGAAAAGATGGTGTAGATGCTGCGGAAAGAGATCGTGTTGCGCTCGTTGGGCTTGTAATCCAGCCGCCCCGACACCGACCAGTTCTTGCGCGTCAAGCGATAGAGCTTGTTCTCGCTTTCGGCCACCCAGATGCGGTTGGCATTGCCGGGACGCTTGTCCTGCGACACGTTTTCCCAGTCATTCTCGAAATTGTCGGTCACCATGTCGCGCTGGTAATAGCTGCCCGAAAGGAGCACGCCCAGTTCGCCTTCGCCCACCTTGAAACGGTCGGAAAGCACCAGCGAGCCTTCATATTCCGGGCGGTCGCCATATTCCTGCTGGCCATACCCGGCCTTGCCGTTGATGTGCAGGCCATTGAAATCAAAGGCCGAGCGCGTGACGACATTGACATTGCCCGACACGGTTTCGCCCGGCATTTCGGGCGTCACGGCCTTGTTGATGATGATCTTGCCCGCAATGGCCGAGGGCACCGAGTCAAAGCGACTGTCGCGCCCTTCGGGGCTGACCACATTGATGCCGTCGAACGACAGCGTGGTCCAGTTCTTGGGCCCGCCGCGCAAGCTGATGTAGCGCGCCTGCCCCTGATCGCGCTCCACCGCCACGCCGGGCAGGCGGCCTGCGGCCTGGGCGATGTTCTGGTCGGGCAGGCGGCCCACCGCGTCCGATGCGGCCACGGTCACCAGCGAATCGGACAATTGCTGAACCTTGAGCGCGGCGGCTTCGGATTCGGCAATCGGGCGCGCGCCCTGCACCACGATGGACTGGCCATCATCGGCGGCATCGGCGACATCGGGTGCGGGATTGGCTTCGGCGGCCTGCGTCGCCATCGGAAGGAACATGGCCGAGCAGAGCAAGGCAAAGCGCGCGCTCCGCATGGCGCGGCGCGCGGTGAAAACAGACGTCATGATATGCCCCGTTATTTGGTCAGAACTCGAGCGGGGGGCTAGGGATGGATTTTGACAATTCTGTTCCGGTCCTGTGACAGGAAATGTCATAAAAGATGATTTTATGATCTTTATATATTGTTGAATTTATATGTTTTTTATAGTAAAGGCGCCAGTGTCCACATCGGGTCGCGATCCACCTTTGCGCATTGCTGCCTTTGTCGCTATGGGGAGGGCGTCATGCGGCAATCCGCCCGTTCATGACATGCGCGCCCGTAGCTCAGCTGGATAGAGCACGAGCCTTCTAAGCTTGGGGTCACAGGTTCGAACCCTGTCGGGCGCGCCAATTTCAAAGGGTTGGGTTCAACTGGTCAGGCGCTGAACCATCGCGCGGATGACCGACAATTGCGCCCCGTTCTGCGTCTGGAAATTCAGCCCGCTATAGCCCCACCAGTCCCAGCAGCCCTGCGGATTGGCCGGAAAGGTGCTCTTGTTGACCTGGGGATAGAGCGTGATGATGCGATTGGCATCGGCCCACGCGTTATAGCCCAGCCGGTTATAGACCGCATCGCTCACCAGATCCGCGCTCTGCAGACAGCCATGGAAGACGACATGCACGGCGCAAGGGACGCCGCCGTCGCGGCAGGCGGAGGGCACATAGACATAACCGGTAGGCGCCATGCCGCTGCCGGTGGCGCCGGGAAACTCGCTCTGGTCAAAGGGGATGGGCTGGGCCGAAAGGGTCGCGGGTTTGGGGCGCAGGGGGCCGTAAATATGCGACAGGATTGCGCCGGGTTGATCGTAATACTGCGCGCCCACCTTGCATTCATTGACATAGGGCGCGGCATTGGCTCCGCAGACGCTGCCGAAATTGCCCGACAGGAAAGCATGGCCCGCGGGCGTATTGCGGACATAGCGCAGGCTGGCCGCAGGCACGCGCGCGGCGGCGTAAAAGTCGCGCACCGCATTCATCGCGCTTTGTTTGACCACGATGTCCTTGGTGCCGCTGAACAGATAGACTTTGTGTTTGGCGATATTGGCCACAGGATCGACCATGCCGATGGCGGCAAAGCTGCTGGCCGCGCCATAGGAGGCCGCGCCGCTGGGGGCGCCCTGCATACAGGTGGTGATGCCGCCCAGATTGACCCATGCGCAATTGTATGGCCCTCCGGCGACCACACCGACGCCGATCACGCTGCTTGAAAAAGCGACATCATATTGCACCGCCATAAACGCGCCCGAGGACAGGCCCGAAACCGAAACCCGCGCCGGATCGGCATGAAGGGCGGGCAATTTATCGGCCGCCGCCGCCGTGGAGGCAAAGGAAAGCAGAATGAAAAAGGCTGTTCGACCCATGCGCATGATGACCTCCACAAGAAAAGGATCAAGGTTGCAGGTAATTCGATTCGCCGTTTCATCCATCCTCTTATGGCGCCAGAGTAACACCGGCCCATGACGGCATAAATAAGGGAATGCGCCCCGCCTTTGTTAACTGAGCGCGGCGGCTTCCTCCCATCGCGCGGGCAGGGTGATGCGTACCCGCAGGCCCCCTCTGGCGCGGTTTTCGGCTTCAATCGTGCCTTCATGCACGATCACCGCCCGCTGCGCGATGGCCAGGCCAAGGCCAAATCCACCCGTCTCACCTTCGCCCCGGTGGAAGGGTTCGAACAGGCGGTCGATCTGATCGGGGGCCACGCCGGGGCCTTCGTCCTCGATGGTGACGACGATCCGCTCGGGTTCCTCGGACAGGGTGACGCCGATCGTGCTGCCTCCGGGCGAAAAGCGCAGCGCATTGCGCAACACATTTTCAAACGCCCGGCGCAGCAATTCGGCGTCGCCCGTCACATCGGCATGGAAACCCTCGGGCATGCTGGCATGGCGCGACAGGTCGATGCGGACATTCTTGGCCTCGCTCTCAAAGCGGACATCGGCCAGAATATCCTCGATCAGCGCGCGCAGATGGACGAAATGCTCCGGGCTGGCGCTGGCGCTTTCCAGCCGCGAGAGGGTGAGCAGACTGCCCGCCATGGCGTCGAGACGGCGCGCTTCCTGCTCGATCCGGTCCAGCGCCGTGACCGCCCCTTCGGGCTTTTGCCGCGCCAGCGCGATGGCCAGTTGCAGCCGGGCCAGCGGCGAGCGCAATTCATGCGACATATCGTCAATCAACTGGCTGCGCGAAAGCACCAGTTGCTCGACCTTTTCGGCCATGCCGTCGAAATCGCGGGCCAGATCAGCGATTTCGTCGCGCCGCCGCCCCATCCGCGCGGCCAGACGCACTCCCAGATCGCCGCGCGAAAACCGGTCGAGCCCCTCACGCAGCGCCCGGATCGGCAGCGAGAGATAAAGCCCCAGAATGGCCGCAAAGATCAGTCCGGACAGGACGCCGCTGATATAAAAGATCAGGGGCGGGGCAAAGTGGTCCTTGTCGAACCTTTGCGGCAGGCGATAGAAAATGCGCCAGCGGCGGCCATCGGGCGCGGTGGCCTGCGCCGTGGTGGCGCGCACGCCTTGGGGCGCCTGCACCCCATCGGGGGCAATCACCAACGTGGGCATCGGCCCGTTCAGCAAGCCTGCCGGGATGGCCTGCGGCCCCTCATGCGTGATGATTGCGGCGGCCATCTGTTCCAGCCGGGGCGCGGCATAGCGTTCCAGATTGTCCGCCCAATAGGGATGATCGCGTTCCAGAACGAGGAACAATGTCCAAAGGCCCGCCAATTGGGCAAAGAACACACAGCAAAAGGCGGTGAAGATCTTCCAGAATAGCCGCCCCTTCACGCCGCCTGCTCCAGCCGCCAGCCGATCCCGCGCAGGGTGGCGATGCGCAGGCGCTCGCCGCTCGCCCGCTCCAGCTTCTGGCGCAGGTTCGAGATGTGGACGTCGATCGAGCGGTCATAGCTTTCCCGCCGCCGCCCCAGCAGGCGCAGCGACAATTCATCCTTGGTCGACACCCGCTCGCCCGCGCGGATCAGGATTTCGAGCAGGTTGAACTCGGTCGCCGTCAATTCCAGCGCCATGCCTTCCCATCCGGCCCAGCGCCGCGCCGCATCCAGCGAAAGCGAGCCCAGCCGCAGATGATCCCCATTGGCCGCCCGCCGCGCCGGGCGCCGCAGCACCGCCCGCAGCCGCGCCACCAGTTCGGGCGGGAAATAGGGCTTGGCCACATAATCATCCGCGCCCAGCTCCAGCCCGATCACCCGCTCGGTATCGTTGCTTTTCGCCGTCAGCATAATGACGGGCACATCGCTGGTGCCCCGGATATGGCGCAACAGGTCGATGCCATTGCCGCCCGGCAGCATCACGTCGAGGATCACCGCGTCATACAGGCCCGACAGCGCCGCCTCGCGCCCGCCCGCCGCATTATGCACCGCACGGCAGGCAAAGCCTTCGCCCTCCAGATACTCGGCGAGCATCTGGGTGAGGGCGGCATCATCATCGACCAGCAGAATGTTGAAGGCGGGAGTTTCCATGCAGCATTGCTTTTGACGGTTTGCGTCGCGCTTGTCCCGCCCGATTTACACAAACCTTACACTTCACTTGCGAAGTCCTGACCCGCAAGCCGCGCGCGTGCTGGCATAAGTGGCGCCATGATGCGACGTATTCCATCCCTCCTGACGCTGCCTGTGTTGGCCCTGCTGGCCGGGTGCAGCGCGAGTTCCGTGTCCCGGCCCAACCTGACGCTGCCCCAGCGATTCGCCGCTCCGCCCGAGGCCCATGCGCCCGGCGCCGAGGCGCTCGACCGCTGGTGGCTGCTGTTTTCCGACGATCAGCTTGCTGCGCTTGAAGGGGAGGCGTTGGCCCATGCCCCCGATGCGCGTTCGGCGCTGGCTGTGCTGGACGAGGCGCGGGCGACCCGGTCCAAGGCTCTGCTGGCCTATGACGTGCAGGGCAATGCCTCCGGCTCGATCACGCGGGGCCAGACCACGATCAGCGGAATGAGCGGGGCAGGGGCTTTCCTGATGACCCCCACCGGCGCGACCACCACCAGCGCGGGAAGTTTCTCACCCTCGTGGGAGGTGGACCTGTTCGGCCGCCGCGATGCTGCGCGTCAGGCCGCCGATGCCGATCTGACCGCCGCCACTTTCACCTATCACGCTGCGCTGCAAAGCCTGACCGCACAGGTGGCCAGCAATCTGTTTCAGGCGCGCGGCCTCTCGCTGCAACTGGCCGAGGCGCGCGACAATCTGCGCGTGGCGCGCGAACTGGCCGATATTGGCCAGCGCAAGGCCAAGGCGGGCATCGGATCGCAGGTTGACGCCGACAGCCTGCTGGCCGACCGCGCCACCGCGCAGGCCAATGTACTCCAGCTTGAGGCGCAACTCTCCGTCTCGCGCCAGACCTTGCTGGTGCTGATCGGGCGGGCGGGGGCGGCTCCTGAAACGCTGGCGGTCGATGGCGCGTTGGGCGCTCCGCCCGATGTGCCCGACGCCACGCCCGCCACGCTGCTGGTGCGCCGCCCCGATGTGATGCAGGCCGAGGCGCGGCTGCGTTCGGCGATGGGCACGCTGCGGCTCGATTCGCTGGCCCTGCTGCCCAAATTCACGCTGCAAGGCACCACCAGCATCAGCGCCATTGCCGGGCCTGCGGGCTATACCACCTCGCTGTGGTCGCTGGCCGCCGGGGTGGCCATGCCGGTGTTCGACCGCGCGCGCCTGCTGGGCGAAAGGCGGGCGCAGCGGGCAAGGGCCGAGCAGGCCGCCATCGCCTATGAAAAGGCCGTCCAATCCGGCTTTGGCGAGGCGCAGAACCAATTGGCCACCTATGGCGCGGATCGCGCCCGCCTTGCCCTGCTGACCGAGGCCGAGGCGCGTGCGCATCACGCCTTTGACGGCCAGAACGCGGGCTATCGCGCGGGCGTGGTCGATCTGACCGCGCTGCTGACGGCCGAGCGCACATGGCGCAATGCGCGCACCTCGCTCTCGGCGCTGCGCGCCACGACGATGAGCGATGCCGTCAATGTTTTCAAAGCGCTGGGCGGGGGCTGGACCCCGCTCGACCCGAACCACCCTGTTAATTCTTTCCCGGATCAAAAACCATGAACGCCCGTCCGCTTGTTCTCGTCGCCCTCATCGCGCCTGCCTTTCTGGCGCTGGCCGCATGCAGCAAGTCCGAGGCGCCGCCCCCCGGCGCCGACACGCCCCGCGCGGTGCCTTTTGCCATGGTGGCGCGCGTACCTTTGGGCGCGGGCATCAATGTCAACGGCCGCCTTGTCGCGCGGGAGGAAGCCGCCGTTTCCAGCCAGCTTTCGGGCTATCTTGTGGCCCGCGTGCTGGTGGATCAGGACGCGCTGGTGCGGGCTGGCCAGCCTTTAGCCGAACTGGACGCCACCTTGCTGCGCGCCGATATCGCGCAAAGCCGCGCCGCTCTGGCCCAGACCCGCGTGGCCGCCGACAAGGCCGATCAGGAATCCTCGCGCGTGACCGCGCTCGACCACACCGGCGTGCTCTCCGACGAAGCCATTGCCCAGCGCCGCCTTGCCGCGCGCACGGCCCATGCGCAGGTCGACCAATCGCAGGCGCAATTGTCCGCGCAACTGGTCAAGCAAGGGCTGATGGTGGTGCGCGCACCGGTTTCGGGCCGCATCCTGACCCGCACGGTGCGCCCCGGCGATGTGGCCTCGCCTTCGACCGTGATGTTCACCATGGCGCGCGATGACCGCGCCGAACTGGACGCGGAAATCCCCGAGGAAGTGCTGGGCGGCATCCATGCGGGCGATCATGCGCGGGTGCGCCTCGCCTCGGGCCGCTGGGTCGACGGCACGGTCCGCCTTGTGGCCGCGCAGGTCGATGCGCAGACGCGCCTTGGCCGCGCCCGCATCCTGCTGCCGGTGGACCGTGAAATCCGCCCGGGCGGCTATGCCCGCGCCGAACTGGCCGGAAAGCCGATGCCTGTGCTGGCCGTGCCCGAGGCGGCGGTGTCCTATGACGGCAATGGCGCCTCGGTCACGGTGATCGAGGCCGGCGACAAAGTGCGCCGCGTGCCAGTGAAAACCGGCGCGCGCGGCGGCGGCATGATCGAATTGACCCAGGGCCCGGCCGCAGGCACCCGCGTGCTGACCGGATCGCAGGACTTTGTGCTGGACGGCGAAAAGGTCCAGCCGGTCCGGAAGGGAAACTGATCCCATGAAGATTTCCGCATGGGCGATCCGCCACCCCATTCCCGTCGCCGTCATCATGATCGCGCTGACGCTGGCGGGCATTGCGTCCTATATGATGCTGCCGGTCAAGCGCTTTCCCAATGTCGAATTTCCGGTCGTTTCGGTCACCGTTACGCAAAGCGGCGCCGCGCCCAGCGAGATGGAGCAGCAGATCACGCGCCCCATCGAGGACGCGCTGACCGGTATCGCAGGCCTGCGCCATACGACATCGAGCGTGCGGCTGGGATCGTCCTCCACCAGCGCCGAGTTTGAAATCGGCACCGACATGCAAAAGGCGGTCGAGGATGTCCGCACCGCTGTCGAGCGCACCCGCCCCGTTCTGCCCCAGGGCATTGATGCGCCCAGCGTGCAGCGCGTCGATATGTCCTCGGCCCCGATCCTGACCTATGCGGTCAGCGCGCCGGGGATGAGCGCGGTCGATCTGTCATGGTTTGTCGATGACACCGTCGCCCGCGCGCTGCAGGCCCAGCGCGGCGTGGCGCAGGTGAAACGCATCGGCGGCGTGGCGCGCGAAATCAATGTCAATCTCGACGTTGACCGGATGATCGCGCATGGGGTCACGGCCTCGTCAATCAACACCGCGCTGGCGCAATTCCATCGCGACGACAGTGGCGGCCGCGCCGAGGCGGGCGGGCGCGAACAGACGATCCGTGTGCTGGGCTCCTCGGCCACGGTCGATATGCTGCGCGAGCTGAATATCCCGATCAGCGCGACGCAATATGTCCGCCTTGGCGATCTGGCCACGATCACCGACAGCCATGCCGAAGAGCGCGGTTTTGCTCGCCTTAACGGCCACCCGGCCATCGCCTTTCAGGTGAGCAAGACCACCGCCGCCAGCGACGTTTCGGTCGAGGACGGCGTGGACCGCGCGATTGCCAAGCTGAGCGCGGAAAACAAAGGCATTGCCATCACCAAGGTCGTTTCGACCGTGGCTGATACGCGCGCCTCCTATCAGGCGACGGTCCATGTGCTGATCGAGGGCATGTTGCTGGCCGCGCTGGTGGTGTTCCTGTTCCTGCGCGACTGGCGTGCGACGGTGATTGCCGCGCTGGCCATGCCGCTCTCACTGGTGCCCACTTTTGGCGCGATGATCCTGTTTGGTTTCAGCCTGAATATCATTACGCTGCTGGGTCTGACTTTGGTGATCGGCATTCTGGTCGACGATGCCATCGTGGAAATCGAGAATATCCAGAAGCGCATCGAGGGCGGGGCCTCGCCCTATCGCGCCTCGCTGATCGGGGCCGATGCGATTGGTCTTGCGGTGGTGGCGACCACGGCAACGATCATCGTGGTCTTTGCGCCTGTCTCTTTCATGGGCGGCCAATCGGGCCAGTTCTTCCGCGAATTCGGGCTGACCGTGGCGGTGGCGGTGTTCTTCTCGCTGCTGGTGGCGCGTTTCGTCACCCCCTTGATGGCGGCCTATTTCCTCAAGCCTTCGACGCATAGCGAGCCGCCGCACCGGTTGCGCGGCGCCTATCCCAAGGTTTTGGACTGGGCGCTGGCCAATCCCAAATCGACGGTGGGCATCGGCATCGGCGTGTTTGTCGGCGCGCTGGCGATCGCGGCCACGATCCCCATCGGTTTTCAGCCGACCGGCGATCCGGGCTATTTCTATCTCTCGATGCAGGGCACGGCGGGCGCCACCCATGACACGATGGACAATGCCGTGCGCGATGTGACCGCGCGGCTGCGCAAGATGCCCGATGTCGAGCGCGTCTTTGCCCAGGTCGGTTCGACCACCACCAGCGGACCGGGCGGCGGTGGCAGCGGATCGGATCTTCAGACCGGCACACTGACCGTGGTGCTCAAGCGCGACCGCTCGAAGACGACGGACCAGTTCCAGCGTTCGATCACCGGCCTGTTGCGCCAGATCCCCGAAGTTCGGCTCAACAATCAGGGCGGTTTTGGCGCGGCGGGCGTCGAGGTGGTGCTGGCAGGCCGCGATGGTGATGCGCTGGCCCGCGCGCAGGCCGCGTTGCTGCGCGAGATGCGGGGGATGAAGACCACGCTCGACCCGCGCCCTGCGCCGCCGCCATCGGCGCCTGAACTGATTATCCGCCCTCTGCCCGATGCGGCGGCGCGGCTCAATGTTTCGTCTCAGGCGATTGCGCAGGTGGCCCGGATTGCGACCATTGGCGATATCGACGCCAATGTCGCCAAATTCTCGACGCTCCAGCAACGCCTGTCGATCCGGGTGCGTCTGCCCCATGATGCGCGCGTCGATCTGGACCAGATCGGCAATCTTCAGGTGCCCACGCTCAACGGCAAGATGACGCCGCTCCGCACTGTGGCGGACCTGTCGATCGCTTCCGGGCCGGGCCAGATTCAGCGCTATGACCGCGAACGCCGCGTCTCGGTTCAGGCGGACCTGAACGGCACCACCATCGGGCAAGCGCTGAATGAAGTGTCGAAGCTGGACGCGATGAAGCATCTGCCGGCTGGCGTGCATGAGGCCAAGACCGGCGACAGCGAGGCCATGGCCGACCTGTTCGGCGGGATCGTGGGGGCCATGGCCTCGGGCATTTTGATGATCTATTTCGTGCTGGTGATGCTGTTCCACAGCTTCTTCAAGCCGATCACGATCCTTTCGGCCCTGCCGCTGACCATGCTGGGTGCCTTTGTGGCGCTCAAAGTCACCGGCATTGCCATCACGCTGCCGGTGCTGATCGGGATGCTGATGCTGCTCGGTCTGGCGGCGAAGAACTCGATCCTGCTGGTCGAATTCGCCATCGAGGACGAGCGCGCGGGGCAACCTCAGCGCGAGGCGATCATGAACGCCTGCCGCGAGCGTGCGCGCCCCATCGTGATGACCACGGTGGCCATGGCGGCGGGCATGTTGCCCACGGCGCTGGGCATTGGCGAGGGCTCGACCTTTCGCCAGCCCATGGCGATTGCGGTGATCGGGGGGCTGATCAGCTCGACCATGCTCTCGCTGGTGATGGTGCCGGTGGTCTATGAATTGATCGATACGCTGGAAATGCGGCTGCGCCCGCGTCTGGCGCGCCTGATCACGCCGCGTGCGCCGGGCGATGATGATCCCATCGAGCCGGGTCAGGTCACGGTGGTCAGCATGACGCCGGACCGGGCCTAGGCCGCCCACCGCCATGTGTTGCGGCCCTGCTGTTTGGCCAGATAGAGCGCGGCATCGGCGCGGGTGATAATGTCGCCCACGCTGCGGTCGCGCTCTGAACCGATGGCCAGACCGGCGCTGGCGCCGATGCGGATGATCTGGCCGCGATAGCCATAGGTTTCCATCATGGCGCGCAGCACCCGGTCCACCGCGCGGCGCGCATCGGCGCCATCGGTGTTGCGCAGGATGACCGCAAATTCATCGCCCCCAAGGCGCACCACCGCATCCTCATTGCGCACCAATTGGCGCAGCCGCCCGGCGGCCTCGACCAGAATGGCGTCGCCCGCAGCATGGCCATAGGCGTCATTGGCCTGTTTGAAATGGTCCAGATCGAGCATGATGATCCCGACCGTGCTCAGATCCGTGGTCGCAATGGTTTTGACATAGCGCTTCATGCCCCGCCGGTTCAGCAATCCGGTCAGCGCATCGGTCGAGGCTTTCTTTTCCAGATGCACGACCTGCGCGCGCTCGTCGGTAATGTCGATCACGCTGCCGATCACCTGTTCAGGACGACCATGGTCGTCCAGCAGCATTTGCCGGTGGCAACGGAACCAGCGGACAGAGCCGTCATGGATGCGGATGCGATATTCGGTGACGCTGCGATCCACGGCGCCCGAGAGCAGGGGGCGCAGGCTGGCCGCGCGGCGGTCCGAGGCGTCGACAAGACATGCATGTTCGAGATAGGTCTGCGCCGTCGCCTGATGGCCGCCAACCAGCCGGATAAACTGCTGCGATGGGGTAAAACGGCGCGTGGCGATGTCATATTGCCAAATGCCGCAATCCATCATTCCCATCGCCAGCGAGAGCTTGGCATTGGCCTGGGCCAGCGCGTGTTCGGCTATTTTCCGCTCGCTGATATCGACGATCTGCGAGACGAAAAGCTGCGCCTTGCCATCTGCATCGCGCACGGTCGCCACGCTCAACACGCCGTGGGCGATGCTGCGATCCTTGCGGAAATAGCGCTTTTCCATGCTGTATGTGTCGATTTCTCCGGCGATGACGCGGTGGAACTGGGCTTCGTCGGCGTCAATATCCTCCGGGTGAGTGATGGCGCGGAAATCCATATTGGTGATTTCGCCCGGATCATAACCCAGCATCCGGGCAAAGGCGCTGTTTACCGCCAGCAGGCGCCCTTGCACATCGACCAGCGCCATGCCGATCGCCGCGACTTCAAAGGCAATGTCGAACATCGATTTGCCCAAAACCGGGGTGGCAGTGTCTATACTAAGCGCGCCCATTTCCCTACCATGCGACCATTGACAGTTATGTTGATAGAACGTCTTGGTTATCGCGTGGTTAAGGCAAAGTTGTGCGGGGTGATGGCAAAGTGCCTCCGGCGATTTTCTCCTGGTCGGTTACAGGCTGTAAAGGCTGCCTGCTGTCGCCCTTCGCGCCGGGCGCCATCGCGGCGCCCATGCCGTGTTAGTGCATAGTTTGCCTTGCCTTGGTGGGCCTTATGGTCCTACTCGCGCGTCTGAATGGGATTGCGGCGATGGAGGCTGCGGCGGCGCCTGATCGCTGCGGCCCCATCGTAAGAAGGCAAAGGGATCAGCATGTTCAGTTTCTTGAAGCGGTTTTTCGGCAACATGGTTCGCAAGGTGCAAAACCTGCCCATGGACCCGGATCAGGCGACCTTGCAGGAAACGCCCCCTTCGGCGGTTTCACCGCCGGTCGAGCCTGCGCGCGCGCCGGTGATCGCTGCCGAAGCGCCGCCGCCTGTCTTCGCGCCTGCGCCCGCCTTTGCCCCCGCGCCCGCGACGATTTCGGAGGATTTCCTGCGCGGCTCGATCTTTGACGATGATGACGAAGAAGAAGTGCTGCCCGGCGACAAGCCCAATCTGGGCATGGTGCCCAGCATCGGCAATCCCAATGCCTATATGATCGGACTGGTGGGCGAGGATCAGCACCGCGAGGCGGTCAACAGCCTGACCGAGGGCATGCCGATCACGCTGCAGCTGGAACCGGACAATCCGCATGATCCCTCGGCCATTGCCGCGGTTGAACGTTATGGCCGCGTCATTGGCTATATCAGCCACGACTGCTGGGTGCGCGAGGCGGTCTATGGCGGCGGTTCGGGCTTTTCGGCCTGGGTACTGGCGGTCGAAATGGGCGACCGGGGCTATCGCGAGGTGGTTCTGGAGGTGGAACCCAGCGAAAGGCCGCTGCGCGAAAGGTCTTATCAGGGCTGAGCGCTTTACAATTTAGCCTGTCTGACGGGTCTGGCAGCGATGCCGGGCCCGTTTTTTAATCGCATGGTGCAGACACAAAAAAGCGCCCCGCCGAATGGACGGGGCGCTTTCTTTTGGGCTGATTACCAGTTCAGGCTCAGCTTGGCATAGAGATAGCGGCCGTTGAAGCCCCACGGCGCATAGTAGGGGAACGCCACGCCGCCATTGGTGGCCAGCAGGCTGAGGGGCGTCTTGGTCGGATAGATGTCGAACAGATTGTTTGCACCGATCGACAGGCTCGCCATGGGCAGAACCTTGTAGCGCGCTTCCAGATCGATGATCGTCTTGCGGCCGGTGCTCAGGTCACCGGCGGCTGTCGAGGACGGCTGGATCACATTGCCATAGTAGGACGCACGGGCCGTCGCGCCCAGCTTGTCCAACGACCAGTCGACCGAACCGACCAGCTTTTCGCCCGGCGTGCCCTCGGTGATCGTCAGGATGCGCTGGCGCGCAAACAGCGTCGAGAGCGACGAGGTGGGATAGCTGTCAACGGTGATCTTGTTGATGTTGGCCGCCGCCGTCAGGTCAAAGATACCCACCGATGCGGTGCGCAGCTTGTAATGGCCTACGATGTCCACACCCTTGGTCGTGGTATGCAGCCCATTGATGAAGAAGCGGGCGGCCGTCACGGCATAGATGGCCTGATCGGCCGTCGACAGGGGGATGTTCTCCGACAGGCCAAGCTGGTCGCGGATCTTGATGACATAACCGTCGATGGTCAGGTCGAAGCCGCCCTTGCGGAACACCGCGCCGGCCGAGAAGTTGGTCGACTTTTCAGGACGCAGCGCCTGACCGCCCAGCGAACGAGCGATGTTGCTGGTCGAGGGGAAGGTGCCGGTTTCCACGATGCTCGGCACGGTCTGGCCGGGCAGCGTGGTCAGGACCGAAGCGGTCGAGGTGAAATACTGCTGCTGCAGCGAAGGGGCGCGGAAGCCGGTCGAAACCGTGCCGCGCAGCGCGAACCAGTCGGCCAGATCGGCGCGGGCCGAAAGCTTGCCGGTGGCAATGTCGCCAAAGTCGGAATAGTGCTCGCCGCGAACGGCTGCACCAA
Source organism: Novosphingobium sp. SG707 (assembly GCF_012275515.1). Lineage (GTDB taxonomy): Bacteria > Pseudomonadota > Alphaproteobacteria > Sphingomonadales > Sphingomonadaceae > Novosphingobium. The sequence goes on along the minus strand of NZ_JAAZQL010000004.1, from coordinate 16,645 downwards.
AGGTGAAGATGCTGGGCAGCTTGGCTTCGAGATCGAGGTAGATCGCGTTGCTGATGCGGCTGGTCTTGAGAGCATTGCCCGCCTGGAAGCCGATGAAGCCCTGCGCGCCGCTGGTCAGGCTGTTCGAAGCGCCCACCGCTCGGTTATACGAGGTCGGTTCGCCCGCGATGATGCGATAGCCTTCGCGGCGCACTTCGACGCCCCAGGCCACGTTCAGATCCGTGCCGCCCAGCTTGTAGAGCTTGGCCAGATCCATGCCGCCCAGCGCCTGATCATAGATCATCGCGCCGTCATAGAAGCTGGTCTGCGAAGCCGCGCCATAGGTGGAGTTGAGCGAACCCTGCGTGCGATAGTCGAGACGGTTGCGGCCGTAGGAAGCCTTGATCGTCGCGTTCCAGTCGCCCATCTGGCCGCGCACGCCCGCCGTCACGGTCAGGTCCTTCGACAGGACCTTGATCTGGGGAAGGAAGCCGTTGGGATAGATCGCCAAAACGTTATTGACGTTGCCCGGCTCGCGCGCAAAGGCCGAGCTGGTGCTGTCGCGGAACTGATAGCCGCCAAAGGCAAACGCGGTCCAGTTGGTGTCGCCGATCGGCAGCGCGGCGTTGACATAGCCCGTGCCCTGCAGAACCTTGGGATCGCCGATGCGCGAACGCACCACAGCCGGAGATGCCGGGTTGGCGGTGGTCGTGCGCGTGTCGAGGTCCGAACGGCCCGTCAGGCCGCGATCCAGATATTCGCCGGTAACGGTCAGGAAGCCGCCGTTGTTGCCCAGCTTGAAGCCCTGCCATGCGCCCAGCGTCAGCGTGCCGCCGTCCGAGATATGACGCGAGGAGCGCGCGCCGTTGAACTGCGTTTCATACTGGCCATAGGAAGCCGTCGCGCCGCCGCCATGGCTGGCTTCGCGCAGGCGCAGGTTGATCACGCCCGCGATGGCGTCCGAGCCATATTGCGCCGAGGCGCCGTCTCGCAACACTTCGACCTGCGAAAGGGCGAGGGTGGGGATGGTGTTGAGGTCGACCGCCGCCGAACCGCGACCCACCGAGCCGTTGACGTTGAGCAGCGCCGAAGTGTGGCCGCGCACGCCATTGATCAGCACCAGCGTCTGGTCGGGCGAGAGGCCGCGCAGCGTGGCGGGGCGGATCGAGTCGGTGCCGTCGGTGCCGGCCGGACGCGGGAAATCGATCGAGGGCGCAACAGCAGCCAGCGAAGCACCCAGTTCGGTCGAGCCCTGACGCGAAAGCGTGTCAAGCGAGAGCACATCGACGGGGGCGACGGTGTCGAGCTTGGTGCGGTTCTGGGCGCGGGTGCCGGTCACGACGATGGTGGTGTCGGTGTTCTGGTCTGCGGCCCATGCGGGGGTGCTGACGGCCACCGCCAATGCGGAGCCGACGCCAGCCAGAAGGGCTTGGCGGAAGTGGGTCATAGGAATGTCCTCATTCACTTGGCGAAGAATTTATGTTTATCGATTGCCGGCCGGGGGGCGGTCGACAACCGGTATCTCCCCTAGACCCCGATTGTCCCGCTGGACAACCAACAAAACATGGCAAGCTGTCAAGGAATCGCCGCCAAGCGGAAAAAGACGTACAAGGTGACATTTTTGCCGCATCTTTTGGGTGTTAGGCCCGGTTTTTGCCGTCTTTCTGCGTAAATCGCTATTTGGAATATGGATAGAAGCAGAGCTTGTATGAACGGCGTGACAGGTTCGGCGCAGGTTGTTCAGCCCAGCACTATTGTGTCGCCCCGCGCCTCATATTTGGCGCTCAGCCCGGCCTCTTCATTGCACCAGCGCATATAGGCCAGCACCTTTGCAAAGCGCGGATCGGTGGCGGGCAGGGGCTCGGCCTGCGCATCATCATTGATGAAGGCGGGGCGAAAGGCGGTGCGGGCAATACCCTCGCGCGTCAGGTCGCATTCCACGATCAGGGTCATGCGGCTGTCGGGCGGGAAATTATACATGCTCTCGAAATTGGGCTCCCATTCGGGGGCTAGTTTCTGGATTTCCCTAAAGCCCTTGGATTGCGCATGTTCGCGCGTCATCGGCAGGTCGATGGCGAAATTGCCCAGACTGTAGAAGATCGGACGCCCGCGATAGATGTCCACGCCTTTCAGGATATGGGCATGGTGGCCAAGGATGATATCGGCCCCGGCGTCGATCACGGCGCGGCCCACCTCGAACTGATAGTCGGCAATCGTGGCGGGCACGAAATGGATGCCCCAATGCAGGGAAGCCACCACCACATCGGCCTGCGCCCGCACGCTGCGCACATCGGCCAGAAAAGCGGCCAGATCATCGGCATGGGCATAGGTGTGGATGCGGGCAGGGGTGCCGGGCTGGTCGATCTCGATCTGTTCATACAGCGTGTGGGCGCGCATCGGCACGCATCCGGCGCGGCGTTCATCAGCCCAGAAGCCGGGCGGCAGGATCGAGCAGGCGGCAAGGAAAGCTACCCGCACCCCGTTCACCTCGCGGATGACGGGACGGCGCGCCTGCCCAATATTCTGCCCCACGCCCACCACGTCCAGCCCCGCCGCGCCCAGATGAGCCAGCGTGTCATTCAGCCCTTCCGGCCCCCAGTCCATGCAGTGATTGCCCGCAAAGGAGATCACATCATAGCCCGCCTCGGCAATCGCCTGCGCGGCGGCGGGGATGGCGCGATGGGTGTGACGCACCTGGGGCAGGCGAAAGCCCCTTTCGGAAATCACGCATTCCAATTGGCCAAAGGTGATGTCGGCCTCTTGCAGCAGCGGGGCGGAGGGCGCGAAACATTGCGCCGGGTTGGGGCGGTTGGGGCCGATATCGCCCGTTGCCCGAAACAGGACCGTCATGACAAACTCCGTTGATTTAGCGGCGACGCAGACGGGGCCCCACCGAAAGCAGCAGCACCGCGATCAGCAGCAGCGCGGCCCCGACAAATTCCGCCTCGCTGGGCCATTTCCCGCCATAGAATTGGGCAAGGATCACCGTGCCGCCCACGCCCGCCAGAATGCTGGCCGAACGCTCCAATGGCACGCAAAAGCTGTTTTCCCGCCCGTCGAGCAGGATGAGGCCGGAAAACACGCCGGTCGCGCAGACCATCAGTCCGGTCACGATCATCGCGGGCAGATGTTCGCTGCGCCACGCCTGCGTAAAGCCCCAGAGCAATTGTTCGCCCGCGCCGCCGGGCGCCCGGTCCGTCCATGCGATGGCGGCCAGCGAGAGGATGGCGATGGGAAAGGCCACCAGCTTTTCCTCACTGAAAAAGCGGCGCAGGCGGATCGGATCATCATCCTTGGCCACGCGCGTCATCACCCAGAGGCGGCCGAAATAGCCCGCCGTATAGATCAGCAGCGTGAGAAGCGCCAAAACCGGCAGCGCCAGCCCTCCGCGCGCGCTCAGCGTATGAAACAGCGCCAGCGCCACCAGCACCAGCGCGCCCCACGACCACCAATGCACCCGCCGCCCCAGCAGGAGATCGACCAGCGGCGCGATGATCAGAATGTCGCCCCGCATCAGCAATTGCATGAAAGGGATCGAAACATCGCGGAACGTATAGGACAGAGGCACCGTGGTCAGCACAAAGACCGTGCAAAGCCCCGACCAGAACGTGGCCCGCGTGGCCCCCGGCAGCGAGAGGCCGCCCACGCGCACCCGGTGCATCAGCCGGCCCCAGCCCGAAATCCAGATGAAGCCATAGGTCGAGACCGCCGCGCTGATCAGCATCACCGGCAGGATATGCAGCCCGGTCAGCGGATGGCCATGGCCGTCCATGCCGTTGGTGGCCAGATAGCGGGTAAGGATGACATAGGGCAGATAGGAAAGCAGATAGGACAATGTCACCAGTTCAATGGCCGAATGCTTTTGCCGGGTCAGATGGCCCTTCGTCACATGGCTCTCCCTCGCCATTTCCTGTTCTTTTCGCACGATAGGCGCGCCACCCTTATTCTGCAAGCGCTTTCAAAAACCGTGTTGCATCGACTTATGGAACTGCCGGAGGAATGGTCGATTGCATTTATCAGGCTTGACAATCATGGGCCCATGACCGTCAAACCGCCACCCATAATCCAAGCAGGACAAGCATCATGAGCCAAGCCGATTTCCGCCCGATCGCCTATCTTAAGGATCGCTGTCCGTGGTGTTTGAAGTTCCGCCTGTTCCTGCTGGAATCGGGCCTGCGGGACCATTTTGATTTCCGCGAATTCGTGCCCGGCGATGACCGCGAGGCCGCGATCCGTGCGGAGCTGGCCCCGCATTTCGCCAAGCCCAGTTTCCCCACGGTCCAGATCGCGCCCGGCGTGTACATGCGCGAATCCGACGATCTGATCGCCCATTATGCTGCCGCGCATGGGGTGGATGTGGGCGATCTGCCCACGCTGGACCAATATATCCGCGGGCCTTTGGTCACCATTGCCGAATTGCGGGCCGAAATCGCCGAACTGCGCGGCTGAGCCTCAGTCCTGCGCCAGAAAGGCCCGCAGGTCGGGCATGAAGGCGTCGAAACGGTCGTGGTGCGGCCAATGGCTGGCCCGGTCATATTCGATCAGGCACGCATCGCGGAAATGCCCGATCCGGCCATCCTGCGCCGGGTTGGGCATGAAGCTCTCGCTGCCCTGAATGAACAGGACCGGACAGGCCACGGCCTGCCACAGGCTCTCGATCTCTTCCTGCTGAAAATCGACCAGCGGGAAGATGTTGAGCCGGGGATCGAATTTCCAGCGATAGGTGCCGTCTTCCTGCACGCGCAGCGCGTGATGGGTCAGGTGATGGACCTGCTCCTCATTGAGATGGCCGTTCTTTTCGCGCATCCGGGCGCAGGCCTGCTCCTCGCTGATATACGAGCGCGGGCGGCGGCCGGGCGCGGCGCGATGCTGGGCCACCCATTCGCGCATCCGCGCCGCAAAGGGCGTGATGGCCAGCAGCGGGTCGGCCGCGGTGGGCACGCTCAGCCCTTCGATGTTGATGAATTTGGCCACCCGTTCTGGATAGAGCCCGGCATAGCGCGTGGTGATCATCGCGCCCAGAGAATGAGCGCAGATCGTAACCCGGTCCGCTCCGATGGCCTCGATCAGATTGACGAAATCAAGGATATAGGCCGCCATGTTATAGGCCGCATCAACCGACCAGTCGCTGTCGCCATGGCCGCGCAGGTCCGGCGCGATGACATGCCAGTCCGCCGCCAGTTCGCGCGCGATCCAGTCCATCGAGCGCGCATGATCGAACCCGCCATGCTGAAGGATCAGCACCGGCGCTTGCGGGTTGCCCCAGTCCAGATAGTGCAGGCGCAGGTTCTGGCTGGTGAAATAATGCGAGGTGGGGGAGGGCGCCGCGTTCATGCCGGCGGCCATGGGCGCGGCGGCGCGTCGCGTCAACCGCGACGAAGGGCGCTCAAGGTTAGCGTCTGTGTAACCCATTGCAAGGCAGGCGGCGGGCGATTAGTCTCAACGCCTTCTTGAAGGGGGAACAGAGATTCTGGGGCAAACTCTGGCCGAGGCGTTTCTTGCCGCACCTTTTTCCGAGGATGGCTGGGATCACGCGCTGCGCGCTCTGGCCAGTGCCACGGGGTCCTCGCGCGGTCATCTGATCGCGATGAATGACCGGCATGCGCGCTTCAACTGGATGACCGATGCGCCGCTCGATTATGGTCAGGTGTTTGTCGATATCGAGGCCTATCGGCCCGAGGTGAATTACCGCATCGGCGCGATGGCCGCGCCCATGGAGGTTACTTTCGAGGTCGATTATGATGCCTATCGGCAGAAATCGGGCACCAACGAAGTCTATCTGAGCCATGCGCGCGATCTGGAGGGTGAATTCGGCTGCCAGTCGGTGCTGATGCGGGGCGAGGGCTTGATGATCGGGTTGGCAATGCTGCATGGCAATGCCGACGGACTCTCTACGCCCGAGCAGCGCGCGATTTTTGCCGATTGCCTGCCCCATGTGCTGGCCGGGGTGCGGTTGCAAAATGCCATCGACCATCAGGGGACAGAGCTGCTGCGCGGCTCGCTCGACATGATGCGCACGGCTGCGATGCTGGTGGACGGGGCGGGGCGGGTCTGCGCCTGGACGCGCCCGGCCGAGGATGTGCTGTCGGGCGGATTGCTCTTGATCGCGGGCGGGCAATTACAGGCCGCGCACGGCGGTTTTGACGCTATGCTCCAGCGCGCCGTGGGGGCGGCCATCGCCTCGCAGCCGGTCCCTTTTCCGGACCTGTGGGTGCCCCATGCCTCGCCGCCGTTGCTGGTCGAGGTTAATCCCTTGCCCTTGCGGCCATGGAGTTTCGGCTTTGCCCCGGCCGCGATCATCACTTTCCGCTCGCCGCTGCGCAGTGATATGCTCGATGGCGCGGTTCTGGCGCAGGCGCTGGGGCTGACGCGGGCCGAGGGGGATGTGACCGCGATGGTGGCCATGGGGCAAAGCAGGCAGGCGATTGCCGCAGCGCGCTGCACCAGCGTCCAGACCGTGACCGCCCAGATGCGCTCGATTTTTCAGAAATGCGGCGTGCGGCGCGAGGCCGAGCTGGTCGCCATCGCGCTGCAGATCGGGCAATTGAGCCGCAACGCGCGGGAGACATAAAAAAGTCTTCCGCAAAAAAGCCTTCCGCGCAAGGGGGGCACGCGGAAGGCTTCTTGGGAAGTTCAGGGAAATCAGGCCGCGTTCTTGCCTTCCACCACGGTCAGCGAGGCGGGGCCTGCGGTGCCGATGGCGATCTTCTTGGGCTTCATCGCCTCGGGCACTTCGCGGATCAGGTCGATGACCAGCAGGCCGTCTTCAAGATTGGCCGCCTCGACCCGGACGAAATCGGCCAGTTCAAAGCGGCGTTCAAACCCGCGCTGGGCAATGCCGAGGTGGAGGAATTCGCTCTGCGCGGCGCTTTGCTCGTCATGCTTGCGGCCCTGAATGACCAGCAGGTTCTGCTGCGCGACGATTTCGATATCGGCGGGCTTGAACCCGGCGACGGCCAGCGTGATGCGATAGGAATCCTCGCCCTTGCGCTCGATGTTGAAGGGGGGATAATTGTCGCTCGCCCCCGCACGATTGGCGTTTTCCAGCAGGTCGAACAAACGGTCGAAGCCAACGGTGTTGCGGCGATAGGGAGTGAAATCAAAACGGGTCATAACAAAAATCCTCGTTCAAAATGAGCAATTTTCGGTTTCGTCAAAGCCCTTGTCGGCGCTTTGCATTTGTGGTCATGCCCGGTGCGGCGCATGACACGCATCTTGAGATATGTTAGCCGCCACCTATTTCAAGACCCCGATACACGACAAAGAAGGACTAGCCCGATGACCACTCCCAAGGTCGAGATCTATACCCAATGGGGCTGCCCCTATTGCGTGCGCGCCAAGGCGCTGCTGGACAGCAAGAAGGTGGCCTATACCGAGATCGACGTGACGATGGACACCGCCAAGCGCCGCGAGATGGCCGAGCGCAATCCGGGCGCGCGCACCGTGCCGCAGGTCTTCGTAAACGATCAGGCGCTGGGCGGCAGCGACGATATCCACGCGCTGGACGCGGCGGGCAAGCTCGACCCGCTGCTGGGCCTGTAATATGGCCCGCGTCGCCCTGCTTCAGATGACGAGCGGGATCGATCCCGCCGCCAATGCCGCCGCAATTGCCGATGCCGCGCGCGCGGCCAGGGCGGGCGGGGCGACGATGCTGTTCACGCCGGAAATGTGCGGTTTGATCGACCGCGACCGCGCGCGCGCCGCGCCGCATATCGTTGCGCCCGAGGAAAACCCGGTGCTGGCCGCCGCGCGTGAGGTTGCCGCGCAGGAGGGCATCTGGATCGTGCTGGGCTCGCTGGCCGTGCGGGTGGAGGGCGAAGAACGCGCGGCCAACCGCACCTTTGTGATCGACGCCAAGGGGGGCATTGCCGCCCATTACGACAAGATCCATATGTTCGACGTGGACCTTGCCACGGGCGAAAGCTGGCGCGAGAGCCGGGCCTATCGTCCGGGCGACCGCGTGGTGACGGTGGACACGCCCGCTGGGCGGCTGGGGCTGGCGATCTGTTATGACCTGCGCTTCCCCGCGCTGTTCGAGGCTTTGGGTCGGGCGCGCTGTGATCTGATCGCGATTCCGGCCGCCTTTACCGTGCCCACGGGCGCGGCCCATTGGCATATCATGCAGCGGGCCCGCGCCATCGAGGCCAGTGCCTATGTCCTCTCCGCCGCGCAGGTGGGCCAGCATCAGGACGGCCGCGCCACCTACGGCCATTCGCTGGCGGTTGATCCGTGGGGCGATGTCCTGCTCGATCTGGGGGGCGAGGCCGCGGGGCTTGGCTTTGCCGAGATCGAGCCGCAGCGCCTTGCCGAAATCCGCGCCCAATTGCCCAGCCTCGCCAACCGGCGGCCTATTTCCGCGACGTGACTTTCGATGATTGTGTTCGATCTTATTTGCCGTAACCACGGGCATCGTTTTGAGGGCTGGTTCGCCTCCTCGGAGGATTTTTCGGGCCAGCAGCAGCGCGGCCTCGTGACTTGTCCGCAATGCGACAGCCATGATGTGATCAAGGCCCCGATGGCCCCGCGTCTGAACCGCAAGGGCAATCAGCAGGGCGCGGCTGTTCCCGTACCGGCGCCTGCGGCCAGCCCGCCGCCGCCCGTCCTTCCGCCTGAGGCGCGCGAGAAATTGCAGGCCGCCTTTGCCGCCATCGCCCAGGCGCAGGCCGAGGCGATCAAATCCTCGCGCTGGGTCGGCAGGAATTTCGTCGAGGACGCGCGCGCCATGCATTACGGCGACAAGGAACCCGCCCCCATCCATGGTCAGGCCAGTCTGCAGGACGCGAAGGCCCTTGTCGAGGAAGGGGTTGAGATCATGCCCTTGCTGATCCCTGTGGCCCCGCCTGACGAGATTAACTGAGGCTTTTGTGCGCGGCGGTGGTTGCCAGAGCGCGCAGGCCCCATTATGGCCTCTCCCGCGTGCATCCGTAGCTCAGCAGGATAGAGCATCAGATTCCTAATCTGAGGGCCGTGGGTTCGAATCCCGCCGGGTGCACCAATTTTTTCAGATGCTTAGTGGCGATCCGAGTTGGGCTTGGGTCGCCGATTTTGTTTCCAGGCATCAGATAGGCATCAGGCGAAGCAATTTCGCGGAGTGGCGATGATTCGACCGTAGCTGCACGGTATGACGATCCGCTTCGAGAAGGGCTTTGGCGTCAAGGCTGACACGCTGCTGCGGATGCAGGCGGCCTATGAGCTTGCTCAGGCCCGCGCGCATGGGACGAGATTGAGGTCGAGCGTCTGGTGCTCGCGGCCTGAACGATATGAAAGCCTCCCGGAAGGGGCAGGCGCCATTGCCGCAATGAGCTTGAGGGCAAGGCGATTAGAATCGCGAAGGCCCCGCCGTTTCCGACAGGGCCTTCCGAACACATCGACGACCTCACAAGCTTGTTATCGCCGACGCGAGGCCCGCTGCACCGATTAAGATGCAGTCTCCAAGCCCGATGCAGAAGCAGAGCGGGAACAGCCAAGGATATAGTCTCTCAAAGGTGAAGGGTCAATGAACCGAGGCCCAGCCCATGCAAAATACCCTTTCGAACCTCGATGAGATCATCATCAGCTAGGCGGCCTGTCCGATATCTACGCCCGCCGCCACCCGGGGTTCTTCCATCCTTGAAGCGGTCCAAACGAGCAAGACTCACTGTTGCTACCATATCACACTTCGCCCACATAATAGGCGCATCGAAAGGAGCAGGGAGCGGCACTGCCAGAGCGATCTTGTGATGATGCAGTTCAGTAGGATTCGGCTCAGTGGTGCTCAAAGGAACAACTGCAACTAGATTGCTTCTCCGGCGCAAACGCGGTGAAACCACTACGACCGGGCGCGCTTTTACCATTTCCGGCTCGATGAAGCCCGTCTTATAATCACAGAGAACGATCTCGCCCGGCGAAGGATAATACAGAAGCGGCATGTTTTGTTCTTAGGGCTGCCAGCCGGTTGCGGGCAATCCCCATTTACCCTTTTCCCCCACCACCTCCATCACAACCGTAGCTTCAGGGTATAGCCTTCATTACCGCCACCCCGGCTCCTTGCAATTGTTGCTATCGGTAAAGACCGCTGGCGCTCGTTCATTGCCCCAGATCCGATTGCCCGCGCGCTTAGGGTTATCCCGGAAATACTGGTTTCGTTCGTCGAAATACCGATCAATTGCTTTGCGCACGGCCTCAACCGACGGATAGTCGCTGTTGTGGATGATCGCCCGCGCCATGCCGCTGAACACCGCTTCAATGACGTTCAGGAATTGCGCCCCAGCCGGTAGCGGTGCCGTTTCCACGCGGGGTAGGCTGGTAGCCACCGCCAGCGCGTTATGCTCCTCAATCCGCTGTTTGAGCTTCTTGGAAATGTGCCAAGATGCCGCGTCCCATGAGAGGTAGAGGGTCTGTCGGTCGGCATAGCGTTCCAACAGAACATCCATCATGCGGAGCATTTCAGCCGTGTTTTTCCTCTCGCTGTAAAAATGGGTGACCTGGTTGCCGCTCAGTTCGAGCGCGGCGGTCATGATCATGCAGCCCTTGGACTTCTGCCACTGCGGCACCGTCTTTTGGGTGTCAGGTGGTCCGAGGGTCCGTCCAGCCTTCATCTTCACCGCAAATGGCCCGAACTCATCAATCGAGAAGAACGCCTCGTCGGGTGTCAGGTTTGCCAAAATGGTCTGAACTGCGGCCAGCCGTTCTCGATATGCCGGATCTTGTGAGGTGAGCACGATCTTTGCCTTGCGCCATTTCCAGCCAGCGTCTCGGATGATCTGGCCCAGGACGTAACGCCCGACCGGGAATCCTTGCTGCTCCAACGTCGCCTGCAATTCGCTCATGATCCAGGACGTACGATTGATCCCGTGCTCCTTCGGTGGCTGGTGCAGGGTGCGGAAGACTGCTGCCTTCAGCTCTTTTTCATCGGCTTTGCGCTGGGCTCTTGTCACCGGCGCCAGCAGCGCTTCCACGCCGCCCGCCAGATAAGAGCGCAGATAGCCACGACAAGTATTCCGGCTGGTGCCAAGGCATGCGCTGATACGCCGGAGTGCAAAGCCCTGCTCGTGCGCCAACGCCGTGACGGCTTTATCCCGTTTTCGCTTTTGGGTGGAGTGGACGGCATCCAGCAAGGGTTTCACCAAGGCGGGCGCCCCATGGAAAGCCATGCCCGCCCGGTCACCGCGCAGCCTGTTGATCCAATCCGATGCTTCGGCGGCACGCTCCGCTCTGCGGTCGCGATGCAGCCGGAGCATTATATCGACCGAGCCCGTTAGCGCTTCGGGTTCGAGTCTGTAGGCCTTTGGCCCTTTATTGATGGCAAGGCTTTCTATGGGCCCCACAGCACCGGCTGGCCGCACCAGAACAGGCAGTTGGGTAACCTGAACGCTACGACAGTAGCGGCGGACACTGCCGTAGCCTCCACGATAGCCATGGTGATCACGGAGTTCCCTGAATATTGAAGCTGCGCTGTGGCGTTCCCGCTGGGGTCGCTCCTCATCTTCAGCAAGGATTGTGCCGATGGCTGCCTCAAAACCGGTGATCGATGTTGAGCGGGGCGCCCGGATATATCGCGGCGGCCGATCAAGGTGGAGCATTTTCCTGACGGTGTTGCGGCTCAATTTCTCCCGGCGAGCTGTCCTGTGGATTGATTGACCATCAGCAAGGACGCTTTGCCGAACACGCGACCATAGGGTTGGATCGGTATGCATTGGCGTTCTCCCGGGGAGATCGTGCAGGGCATTGAATATCACCCTCCTCCTATCGAAGCGAATCGTTAGTTAGGCTGACGGGCGATCTGACGCTAATGCTTCCAGTGATGCTCTATTGATCGACCGCAGCTTAAGGCCTGCTAATCTGTTTGAACCCCGCCTGACCCCACGCTTCATCCCACCGGCAGGATTGCCCTGCTAAGCCGAACGTCCCCGCTCATGGCTACCAATTCGGGGTGGGGGCGCGTCGGCTGGTGTTTGGGGCTCTGGGCACCAGTCGGCGCGTTACTCTTTTCCGTACCTGCCCGTCCCGGCCTCACGAACTCGGCCGGCTTATTCATCCGTCGCCTCTTTCAAATCCTTTTGTGCCTGCTCCACATCTTCTCCAGCCTCTACGGCATTGGGCATCACCTGGCTCTAATCCTCGCTCTTGAAGCGCTCCAGTTGCTCCTGAAGGTTGTCGCTGGCGGTTTCGAGAAGGCTCGGCTCATCGCGGCAAGCAGGCATAGATTATCCCGGGCGGCCCATAAACGGCCCCATTTGGTGCACGATCTCCTGCATCAGGGCCCTTCACATATGCGCGCGCTCGCTCGCACTGATCCATTGTTTTATAGGATATGGTCTTAATCATTTGATGATTTGAAATGATCATTGTGGCAGGGCGCCGGTCTGGCTTCGGGATGAGATGCCGAAATGGACTCCAAGGATCTGGCTTGCTGGTTGCAGCCCCGGCGAGCAACAATAAAGCGGTTATTCCCATGACGTGCCCTCCACAAATTCCACCTCTGTGGCTTAGCAAGGCTAGCCTATCTCGTCACTTATGGCGTTGGGATAGAGGTATATTTCATAACTCTTTGAGCGCGCTATTCTATCTCATTTTTGTAACCTACCAGGTTTTTCAACCTTTCCAGCGTTAAGATTCGACATCAGATAATTTTGTAGTCCCTCAATATCGCCCAATGCGCCGCCTTCTGCTGCCCCAATGGTTGATAGCTTGCGAATGTAATTAGGCATGGCACTAGGCTTAATCTGCGGCATTCGCGCCAACCAGCGGGCAAAGGCTGGAGATGCAAGCAGCCGCCCGCCGCCATATTGTGCAAGAGCGCCGCTGATCGTGAGAAACGGATGCGCGATGATGCCAGTTGCGGCAGCGCCGCTTGTAGCAAGGCCGATGGCAGAGCCTGTATTGGGGAAATTGGCAAACCTCTGCGCCTCTTTCGTACCCTGAGCGACCTTTGCCAGATCATCCAAAGAAGAGCGAACATCAGCGCTGAACAGGCTGCGCTTAGCCCCCGGCGTCATAGCATTCCATTGCGTCAGGAATTGCGGCAAACTGAATGCGGTACCTTCTGCGTTCTGCTGCCCCTTAGAGGCTGTGCCAAGCCGCGAGATCACAGTGGCCCGCACGGTTGCCGCATCCTCTGCCGGGAGGGCGTTCAGGAAACGTCCAAGCCGCGCATTGTTGCGCTGTGTGGCCGAATTGAGTGCGGCCATAATCTCTTCGCCTGATCGCGGCGCAGATCCTTTAGCACCGATAATAGGGGAGAGAACCGTATCGATCAGTTGCACGCGCTCCTTATGCGCCGCTGCGGCATCGGCATAGGCAGTTGCGGCTTTAGCCTTCCCTGCGGCATTCAGGCTGTCAACAATGTCAGTTTCCGCCGCATCAAGCACTGTGCCGATGCGCCGTTCCAGATCAGAACCGCGCAGACCATCTTGCATGAACTTGTCGCGCAGTTGGGTGCGCATGTTTTTCACGCCTTCAACGGGATAGGCTTGATCGAGCTGAGTGCGCAGGGCCTTGAGCTCAGACAATCCCGCTGCGCCGCCCGGCGTCTGTTCCAGTTCAGCGATATTGCGATCAAGCGCCGCGCGGGCATTGACCAAGTCGACAGGCTCTTGCCCGCCAAGCTGGCGCGCCTTATCGTAAAGCGCGTTCACTTTGCTGCGGCTGCTCTGGATGAACTTTTGCGCACCGGTCAAGGCCGCTTCGCCTGCCGTCTCCAATTCGGTGGGCTTGCCAACCAAAGAGGCAATCGCATCGCGTGCCTTTTCGGCCTCTTGCGTGACCTTTTGCGCGCCCTTAACGATGGGCTGGGCGGAAAGCGGGAATTTCGCCGCGCCTCCGGTCACGTTTCGAATGCCGGGGCCTGCTACATCGGCAGGCATGGGATTGATGGATGTTCCAAGCTTTGCATTCAGATTATCCGCAGCCTGAATGACCTGCGCCCCATCACTGGCTGGCGCAGCGGCGCGGGAGGCCTGACGAGCCAAGGCTATATCCGTCAACTTCTGCCCACCGGCCCCGAGGGCAGCGCCAAGACCTGCGCCAGTGACAGCGCCAAGCGCCGAACCGCCCAAACCTTGGCCATAGCCATAGCCTGCGATACCACCGAGGGCCGCACCGGTCTTAAGCGCTGATCCGGTCCCACCAGTGGCCAAGCCGGGGACAAGGCCGCCCCCAAATTCGGCGGCATATCCAAGCAGCCCCTGTTTCTCCCGCGCCTGCTCCTGAGCAAGCCTTGCGGTGTCGCGGGCCTCAATGTACCCGGAAGCAAGCCCCTTATCGGAAAACGCATTTTTGACAGCGCCACCAATTCCTTCAATTTCATCGGACAGGCCAAGCTCGGCACCGGTCAATGCGCGGCTTGCGTAAGACCCTGCACTGGTCGGGTTATAGCCTCGCTTGTCGAGGTTCATCTGAAGCTGGTTGAGATGCGCCTTTTCGGCCTCACTCGTATCGATAGGCTGGAACTGCACGCCTTTTTGCGCGTCCTGTGCCATGCGATCCAGATCGGCTTGGCTGGGCGCAGGAATGCCATTCTGCTGATACCATCCCTTGATGGCGTCAGGAGTGAGGCCGGGATTGCGCAGATTGGCATTCAGGAAGGCAAGGGCTTTCGCTTCCTGATCGGCATTGATGCCGAAATTCTTCTGAAGGTATTCCTCGCGGTTGAAGGGACCATTGTCGCTGCCATCCATGCCGAATTTGATGCCAGTCCCCACCGGAAGGCCGCCGCGCATGTCAGGCGTATTGATGCCGCCACCGGGGCCAGATCCGCCTGAAGGGCCGCCAGAGGCAGAAGGTGAGCTCAATAAGCCGCCCTGATCTTGTCGCGGCTGTCCCTCTACAGGCTGCAACGTCGCACGGGCCTTATCCGCCAAAGGCCCGGCCGCGATTTTCATTGCATCAATCGCCTGAGCGCGGGCGCGAGCTTTCTGGGCAATTACTTCTTTACCATCACCCGGCATCGGGAAAAAAATATGGTATTGCCTATCAAATTCGGCAGGACTGATCGCGGCTCCAGATTCAAGGCGTAGCTGTGCTGCGATAAAGTTCTCTACTGCCTGGTCTGCCCGTTGCCGCTCGTTGCTATTTAAAAACGTGTTTTCAAGATCAGGCGCAGAGGTATGCATGGCTTGACGCACCAAACCACGAGGCGATTTTGCATCATCGGGCAGGGCTAGCCATTCTCGCTCGGCCTGCTCCATTCGCCCGTAGAAACCAGACGCTTTTTGCTGGGCTTCATTTCCAAATTCATCTTTTTTGGGCGTGCCATCTGGATTGTGCGTGGCTTGCCACTCTTGTTGGTCGCGCCTGAATTTGTCCTCTTGCAATTGCTGGTCGCGCCGAGCTCGCGCCTCAGCACTATCCGCTCGTTTGTCTGCATTTTGCTGGATAGTCGTTGCAGCCGGGCCGTAAATTGGGCCAGGAGAAGGAGCCTCTTGAGATGGAATCAAGTGCGCAAATGGGTTGCCTTGGGTAGAGGTTTTTTCGCTTTCGACGCGGAAGGGAGCCCACGGGCTGTTCTGCGATGGGATCAGATGCGCGAAAGAATTATCCTGAGCCATTACGGGTTAACTCCCCATGCCTGCGACGGGTGAAACACCTCAACTGCAGCCACATCTTTGCTGGTTGTGGCGGCTTGTTGCATCGCGCGCATTCCATCTGCCATGGTATCTCGAATGAATGCCCCCATCGACAGGCCTTGCTTTCCCGCGTTGTTCCTTATGTCGCAGAGAAGATCAGCGCTAAGCCGGAATGTGACTGCAGGGTATTTTCTTTGAGGTGGCATGACAGACCTACGCGGATTGATTGGCGTGGTCTGTCTAGTGCCTCGTCCTTACGCCGTTAGGACTGCTTTCGCTGGCAGAATTTGTATGACACACATCTTCGATTTAATCAACCGCGATTATCTTTTTCGGATGGTTCTGCCATCTTTTTGGGGGCTTCGACCATACTGCTATGGCCACTTCGAGATTACCGAAGCAGCCTCGCAATCTCCTTAAGGTTTTTGGCTGCTGCAAGCGTCTTTGCTGACCGTCCACCATGCTTATAGGCGTTGCCATTCCCTTTAGGGGCGCCCGGATTGGTACCCCCGTGCATTCGGCAACGTTTCCTCCCCCGCACCGCTGGAGATTGGCACGCCGAACCCAAGCGGGTCCTTGCCAAACAGCGTGGTGCCGATGCCAGTTGCTCCGGTTGCACGGGATTGATCGTCACTTTTTCCATTTTCATTGCCCCGGGTATGGACGTTTTCAGCGATCACAGCCTGACCGCCGCGATTATCGACATGGATATGGCGAACCACTTGCTCACCACCGCGCCGCATTCGAGCTAACGTTTCCATTTGCCCTTGCGAGGTGCGTAACAATTTCGTGGCGAGGTTCCCGAACGTCTGCACTGTCGGAGCCCACTCAGCCGATCCAAGCTGGCTGAGTGCCCTAATTGCCGCGTCATGCGTAACGTACATTTGGACCAGCAGCAGCGCCTCTGCTTGACTTTTCGGCTCCATGCTCTCGATAAATGAAAGAGCCGCATTATAGCGTTCAGCATTGTCCGCTCCGACCGAGCCGAGGTATTTGAGCAGTTCGTTTGCGCGAGCATTCACCGGGTCCATGGAAACTGCCGCAAACGTCTTTTGCAGCTTGAGTAGCCCATGCGCCTCGCACTCCCCTGCGATACCAATGGACATTCCGCCTCCGGGCTT
>NZ_JAAZQL010000003.1:192832-794610 GCF_012275515.1 Novosphingobium sp. SG707 | reverse complement strand
CCCCCCATGATCCGATGACCAAACAGGCGGCATAACAAAAACCAGGTGAGCTTAACTTAGCCGCAAACCTGTCCAGGAAGGCGGGACCACCTCAATTCCTGCGGCACATCGACCCATGGCGACCAGTGCGCACTGCGCGCGTCTAGCGGATTGAGCAAAGTATCGATGCCGGGCCGGTAGAACTTTTCGACGAAAGTGCCTGCCGTATCATAGACGATGGCGCGCTTGCCCTCGTCCCTGATCCCGGCGAGCATCTTGACGATGATGTTGGTCTTGCCCGTTCCCGGCGCGCCGCAGATCAGCAGATGCTCGGTCTCGAAATCGGAAGGAACCGGCACACCACCGATCCGGAGAGGCCCCTTCTTTTCCCGGCGCAACGCGCGCCTGATCTGCCGGATGGTCCCGAAATGGGCACCGCGCAGGTATTCGTTGGAGCCAAGTCCCTTACCCGTCCGGGTAAAATAGAACCAGGCATAGGCCAGCGCACACAGAGTAAAGAGACCGGCGATTAGAGCGCCATGCAGCAGGTAGATCTCGAAATTATGCAGCGTGTATTTGGCGAGCTGTGAGGCGATCAGCCAGTCGGCCGAGGTGGGGTAGGTGGTACCATCAGGCGTATGGAACAGGACCGGATCGTTAGTCCCAGCCGCCGCATCGACCTTGATCGCGGCCTCGGCCAGTTTGACCAGCACGTAGCGTTCATAGTCGGTGGATTTCTCCAGCGCATACCAGATTGTGCCCATCACCCAGAGCGCGAAGCCCGCCAGCAAAGTCTGATAAAACACCTGCGTGGTCATCCGCAAATTGTGGACGATGGCCTGCCCGCCCCGGGTCCATGAGCCGACCGTATCGTTGCGAAAGATGCTCATGACCCGCTCCTTTCCGGAAGCAGCCCCCGTTCTGCCAAAAGCGCCCTCGCCTCGGCCATGCCGGCTTCCAGCGCTTTGGGTGATTGCTGGCCCACGAAGGTGGCAAGAATCGTCAGCATCTGGATCGAGGCCGAGAGGATCTCGTCATTGGAGGAATAGACATAGCGGTTCTGGGGATCCGCCGCCTGCGCCAAAACATTACGACAAAAGGTAGCCAGCGGCAGCGCTGCCCCATGGGCGCGACGTCCAAGACGAGCGTAAAGATCTTCGTCGAGACGAACAGTCAGTTTTGTCATCCAGAAACTCCGTTGAACAGAGCTTCTGCCTGAGGTCGTAAGCAACGCGATTATAAGTGAAACCTGTACGGACTTCAATGCTGCAATGGGGCACTTAAGTCCATTTGGCTCGATGCATCACACCACGCCTTGTGCCGCATGATGGGAGTCATGGCACCCAGAACAAGCCGGATATTTATCAATAATTTATCATGGATAGAGTTGGGCTTGGGTGCCATGACTCCCGGATTGTCAGAATTTCGGGAGCCGTGACAGTCCGGCATAAAAATATGATATATAATGGAAAAATCCTCGCAGCACCCGTGCGTACGGTGCATTACACTTACGCCCCCTTCGGGCGTGCGTCCGGCCTTCCGCATGAGCCTGCGAATGCGCCCGCATTTTCATCTCGGGCGGTGGCCAAATCGCAGGTTTTATGGGATGATTCGTGGATGGCGCAATCGATCACTGCGGGCGGCGGTAGCGGCAGCAAAGCCGGTAACAAAGCGTCGCGAGGAAAAACCCGTGTGCGCCCAAAATTTGACGGGCTACGGCAATCTGGCAGGCTTCTCCCGCCATTGGTCAATTCAGTTGCGCGAGCCATGCAAGATGCTGTTAGGATGAGGTGATGAAGACCGATCTCGATCATCTGCCGGCCCACAAGCAGCGCGAACTCGAGCGCGTGGTGCAACTGCTGTTCGAGGAATTCGGGGCCGCGCATAGTGAAGCCGAGAGCAGCAAACGGCGCGGCAAGATCGTCAAGGTGATCCTTTACGGCAGCCATGCGCGTGGCGGCTGGGTCGATGAACCCCATACCGCCAAGGGCTATGTTTCCGATTTCGACCTGCTGGTGATTGTCAGCGGCAAGGAACTGGCCGACCGCGCTGCCCATTGGGTCCGGGCCGATGAAAGGCTGATCGAGGAGAAGCTGGCCGGGAGGCTGCGCACGCCGGTCAATTTCATTGTCCATTCGCTGCAGGAAGTGAATGACGGGCTGGCTCATGGCCGGTTCTTCTTCATGGACATCGCGCGGGACGGGATTGCCCTCTATCAGTGCGATGATCGCGACCTGCGTGAGCCCCTGCCCAAGACTCCGCAGGCCAATCTCGATATGGCGCAGGAGTATTTTGAGGACTGGTTTCCGAGCGCATACAGTTTCATGCGCGGATTCCGGCATGCTGTGAATGATGGTGATTTTAAAAAGGCTGCATTCGATCTGCACCAGACGACTGAGCGACTTTACAACTGCGTCTTGTTGGTCGGTACCTTCTATACCCCGCACAACCACAACATCGCCTTCCTGCGTACGCAAGCCGAACGGATTGACCTGCGACTGGTCGATGCATGGCCTCGGGAAACGCGTAAGGACCGCGCCCTGTTCGAGAAGCTGAAAGACGCTTACGTCAAAGCGCGCTACTCCAAACATTACAAGATCGACGCCGAGGAACTGGTGTGGCTGGGCGAACGGGTCGAGGAACTCGGACGCATTGTCCATACCATCTGCACCGAGCGTCTGGCCGCGCTGGAAGCCGCTGTGAAGGGGTGATGGTCTTTTGCTATCACCCCTGCAACCGGACAAATTTCGCGCCCTGCGCCGCTCTACGGGGCGTTACAAAGACCTCCAAATGCCACCCCGCGCTTGTCGCCGTGCCTATGCCGGCCTCCTTGCAGTCAGGGCTCGCCCAACCCCTCGGTAGGCTTGTTCAGAACCCCCGCCGGAGCGATTCCACCTCCCGAACACTCAGCCCAAGCCGGAAGGCAATGGCTTCGAGGCTGAAGCCATCGGTGGCGCAGAGCACATTGGCCACGCTGCGCCATCGTCAGGCAATCCAGCGCGGCAATCAGACGCATGTTGGAGATGCCCTTATTGTTGGGCCTGTCATCCATGACCCTGCCTCCGGGAAAGGAGGGCGGCCTTGCGAGCCGCCCGTTTAGGGTCAGATGAACTCAATCTCGTCAGCGACGATCTCGGTGTTGTAATAGGTGCGTCCGTCCTTCTCATTGCGGGAGTAGCGGATCTCGCCCGTGACGATGAGCTTGTCGCCCTTCTTCTTGTGGTTGGCGATCGATTTGCCGAGACCGTTGAAAGCCTTGATGGTGTGAAACTGGTCATAGGTTTCGGTGTAGCCATCCTCGCCTTTGACGACCTGGCCGTCCTTGATGACGGGCCTGCTGGTGACGAGGGTGAAACTGACGCCGCCCTTGCTGTCCGTGCCGAAGCGGCTGATTTCCGTAGTGATGCGGCCGGAAAGAAAAACCTTGTTCATGTGCTGTCTCCAGATCTTCCCGGTGAACCATTCCCGCCGGGATGACCTGAAGCGCAGCCTGCGATTGAGGGTGCGACGCACCGGAGGCGCAGCCGCAGGGGAACCTCCATTTTTCGAGTGGTGCGGGCGCCGGTCGAAGGCCGGTAACACGGTCGGACAAATGGGGGTTGCGGCGCTCCCGCGCGGGCGTAGTGGTCATTCCTCAACCGGCGGGATGGGTTACCGGGGAGGTCTGGAGATTGCTCAGTAAGAATTTCGTTTGCCAGCCTAATGCATGAAGATGGGGACCCGATAGCGATTCAACCGAAGCGTGCGCAATTCTGTGACATACACGTTGACGATACTGGCCGCGATGGGCAAGTTTCGAAGGCGCCGCAACGCGAAGCTGATGGGTTGGACGCCCCCCGGCGGCATTGATGTGCCAAAGTGGAGGTGTTGAACACCACTTGAAGGTGGCGTCCGTATCAAAGGTTACCACAATCGGGTTGGATATCGCCAAGAGTTCGTTTCATGCGCACGGCGCCGACGAACGTGGCGGGGCAGTCTTCAGTCGCAAACTGAGCCGCAGCAAGTTGCTCGAGTTCTTCGCTAGGCAGCGTGCGTATCTTGTCGCAATGGAGGCGTGCAGTGGCGCGCATCCTTGGGCGACAGAAGTGGCCCAACTTGGGCATGAGGTGCAGCTTATCCCGCCGATTTACGTCAAGCCATTGGTGGAATTTGTGGTAGGATTTGATGCTGGCGCAGGCGCCATCCGAAAAATGCCGCCCGGCCACAGATCCTGTTGCCGCTGTGCTGCGGTTGCCGCCGCCACACCGGGCACGCAGGTCAAGCAATCAAGGCATCGAAACTGGCCTTACATTCAGGTTCGCCGCAGCGCTGCCGAAAGGCACGGCTTCGAACAATTCGGCCGGTAGGCGCCGCAACTGGCAGCGTCCGGTTGTGCCGATACCTGCCAATCGTAGATCCGCTTAAGCCCATTCTCTCAGGGCGAGCCTTGAGGGCGGTCCCGTCAGTTGGCTTCATAGCGCAGATCGACCTGAGTAGTATGGAAATTTGCGGCGCATTGAGGTTCGCGTCGCGCTCCGCTATGGGGTGGAGCAAGGTTTTGTCCCGTTTGTTGGCGACATGCACTGCGATCCATGCACGCGCCTTCCGGGTTACGGCGCGTTCGATCTTGCTGCGCTAGAAAACACTAATAATCGCGCAATTTGGGTTGACAGCCTGTTGCGTCGACTTCAGGCAGCACAGCAATGTCTTGCAGCACCCTGAAATATATTTCGGCGATATTCGCTATTTTTAGCTCCTTTGCTGCAACAATGAATTTTGCCTGTGCGGCGCAGGACAACATGCAAGGCAAGGCGCTGCCTCAATCAGCGGAACAAGCGCAGCAAATGACGGTGGGGCAGCTATTCCAGTTTGCGGACGGGTTGAGCCGGTCGGGGCGATTTGCTGATGCGGAAAAGGCCTATCGACTGTTGGCGCAGCATCCCGAGCCTGAATTGCGGCGTGAGGCCCGGTTCCGGTTGGCCATGATGATGGCCTATTACCAAAAGCGCTATGGTGAAGCGGCGCTGGAACTGCGGCTGATACTGGATGAAAAGCCCGATGCAGCAGGCGTGCGGCTGGAACTGGCGCGGATTGAGGCGATGAACGGCCAGATCAGCGCGGCCACCCGCGATCTGCGCGCCGCTCAGGCGGGCCGTTTGCCAGTGGATGTGGAACGGATGGTCCGCTTTTACGAACAGGTTCTTTCTGCACAGCGACCCTATGGCGGATCGCTGGAGATCAGTTTGGCCCCTGACAGCAATGTGAACCGCGCGACATCGGTGGGGACATTGGGCACGGTTTTGGGCGATTTCATATTGGATGATCGGGCCAAGGCGCATTCAGGTCTGGGCCTTGGCTTGCGTGGACAGGCCTACGCGCGCCAGGCGTTGACAGGCGGCTTGTTCATGGTGGAGCGCGTATCGGCCAGCGCCGACCTCTATCGCCAGATCGCCTATCAGGATGTCGTGCTAGCCCCCGCCGCAGGACCGGAGCTGGTCAAGGGACGGCACAGGGTCACGCTCTCGGCGGGGCCCTTATGGCGCTGGCATGGCGGGCAGTTGTACACGAGCGGCGGGCTGGCCAGCGTGGCTTGGAGCCTGCCCTTGACGCCGCGCACACAGGGGCGTCTGGAACTGGCGGCGACCGGATCGACCAACCATTTTAATGGACAGGAAAACGGACACGCATTCACCCTGTCCGTCAGCCTCGACCACGCTTTTTCCACCAGAAACGGTGGCACTCTGCGCGCCTACGCCAATCGCGTGGAGGCGCAAGATCCAGCTTTCGCCAATCGCAGCGCGGGAGCTTCGGTTGGCCTGTGGTCCGATGTCGGCCATACAACCTTGGTAGCTACGGCGGGCGGAGGCTTTCTACAGGCCGATGCGCGCTTTGCCCTGTTCCCCGAACGCCGCCGTGATGTCAGCGCCAGTGCCGGTCTTGCCGCCAGTTTCCGCAGCCTGCGCTGGCATGGCCTGGTGCCGCTGCTGCGCGCGCGTTACGAACGCAACTGGTCCAGTGTGGGCCTGTGGGATTACAGCCGTTTTTCAGGAGAGGTCGGGGTCGGCTCAGTGCTTTGAGTTGGGGCCTGTCCATGTGGAGACAGAAATAGCATGCGACATTCATTTGTTACCCGCGCCTTGGTGCTGTCGCCTTTGATGGCCTTGGCTGCTTGCGGCGGCGATGGAGCCGGTGTACAGAGCGCCTCGTCCAACCCTGCGCCCGCCTATACCAAGTTCAACGACCTGTCGGGCGCGCAGACTATGGCAGCTTCGGGTCTTCTATATAATACCCGCACGATCAACGGCGTTTTTACTTTGACCGTGGAAGCCGCCGATCCGGCCATTGCCACTGCCAATTATAATGCCACCACCGGTTCGGTTTCGTTGACCGGCCCGCAGGGTCGCGCCTCCAGCTTTACCTCGGCCGATATCATCAGCCAGACCAGCAGCGCCACGGCCTATCAAAAGGGCGTGGGCACCATTGCCAATGCTCCCACCATTCCGGCAGAGCGCCTGACCGTTAGCACCCCCAATGTGGGCGGGGTCGATCTGAGCTATACACGCATCGGCTCCTGGGGGATCTGGAACGCCAGCTACAATAACTATCAGACCAGCACCGGCATTTTTGGCGTCAACACGCTGGCCAGCGACATGCCGCGCACCGGCTCGGCCAATTATACCACCACCGTGGTTGGCAGCGCCTATCAGAACAGCGGGTCTTTCCCCACGTTCCGTATCGATAGCGCCACATCTACCGCCAACTTCACCGCAAATTTCGGTACCAATAGCGTCAGCACCGCCCTCAACCTTTCCGCCTTTCCGCAAACAGGCGTCAGCAATGGGGCGGCAACCTATTCCACGGTGGCCACGCCCCTGTTGAGCATGACCGGTTCCGGCACGATCAGCAGCTCGGGATCGACTTTCAGCGGGGTAATGACCTCCACCACCGCCAATTCCAATCTGGCAGGCCAATTTGCCGGTGGCTTCTTTGGCCCGCAAGCCGCCGAGATGGGCTATTTCTTTGGGGCCAGCGGCACCTTGCCCAGCGGTTATCCCGGTTTTGTGCTGGGCACGGTAACCGGCCGCAAGCCCTGACCCTGCCAAACAGGGGGCGCCAAGGTGGTGGCGCGTTCCCCTGGGTTGCAGATCACGGGGAGACCGGGTCTTGTCTTCATAAAAACGAGCCCCGGTCTCTCCACCAAAAGTCGGCCACTAAGCCCGCCAAGCAGCCTGTCGAGGCGGCAGCGAAGGACATTTGCCGTGCCAAGCGGCGACATTTCCCAGCCGAAGAAGATGAGGATCATGCTCAAAGGCAAGCTCCGTGAGAAGACCGATCTGAGAAAGCGACCGGTTTCGGGGCAATCTGACCGTCAACGCGGCGCACCGGAACGGCGTAGATTGGTCGAAAGTGCTGAAAAACTCAGCCTTGCAGTCATCGCGCAGTCCTGATTCACTGGGCCTGTCCTTGGGAGACAGGCTGATGATGGGTGCTCGAACGGTGATGCAGGAGGCGCTGTTCTACAGCTTCAGCCTGGAGGACCATGTGCCGCAAAGCCACCTTTTGCGGGCCGCTGACCGCTTTGTGGACCTGAGCGGCATCCGCGAGAAGCTGCGGCCCTTCTATAGCGAGACGGGCCGCCCTCGATCGATCCCGAGCTCATGATCGGGATGCTGCTCATTGGTTATTGCCTGGGCATCCGGTCGGAGCGGTGCCTCTGCGAGGAAGTGCATCTTAACCTGGCTTATCGATGGTTCTGTCGTCTCGGTCTTGACGGAGCGGTGCCCGATCATTCGACCTTCTCCAAGAACCGCCACGGCCGGTTCCGTGACAGCGATCTGTTGCGGGACCTGTTCGAGATGACGGTCACGCGCTGCATCGAGGAGGGATTGGTCGGTGGCGAGGGCTTTGCCGTCGACGCCGGCCCGATCAAGGCCGACGCGAACCGCCAGCAAGGTATGCCCGGCGAGGAAGGCCTGCCCCCGGACATCGTCAACCATGCTGCCCGGGAGTATCTGGAGGTGCTCGATGCGGCAGCGTTCGGCGCAGCATCGCCCGTCACGCCCAAATATCTGTCGCCTGCCGATCCTGCAGCCCGCTGGACAGGCGCCCATGGCGGGCAAGCCTTCTTCGCTTAGAGCACCAATTATCTCATCGATTTGGAAAACGCCGTGATTGTTGATGTCGAAGTCACCACGGCCATTCGCCCTGCCGAGGTGACCGCGCAGCGAACGATGATCGACCGAACACCGGAACGTTTTGGCATCTGGCCCCAGCGTCTGGCCGCCGATACCGGTTATGGCGATGCCGCCAATATCGCCTGGCTTGTCCATGAGCGCGGCATCGAACCGCACATCCCTGTTTTCGATCAGGCGAGGCGCCGGACCGGAAGTTTCCAACGCGACGAATTCCGCTACGATCACCAACATGATCTCTATGCATGTCCCGGCAGCAAAGAGCTGTTCCCGCGCCGCAGGAACTTTGCGGCGCTGCGGGGCGACGTCGATCAGGACGGGTTTATCCGCTATCGCGCCAGCAAACATGACTGCGATGCCTGCGCTCTTAAGCCGCAATGCTGCCCCGGACAGCCTAACCGCATAGTGATCCGGTCAATCCACGAGGGTACACGGGATCTGGCAAGAGATCTGGCCAAAACCGACGCCTATGTCACATCCCGACGCGAGCGAAAAAGGTCGAGATGCTGTTTGCCCACCTCAAGCGTATCCTTAAGCTCGACCGGCCGCGCCTGCGAGGTCCAAACCGCGCAAGAGACGAGTTCCTCCTCGCCGCCACCGCTCAAACCTCCGCAAAATGGCTAAGCTAATCCCGATGTCAGCCACCCCAGCGCCCGCATGACCGGGATAAGCCATTCCAGACCGTGCCTAAGCTGACACTACCCTCGATCTCAGCAGCGGGAACACTATCGGTCGGCTGCTGCCGATGCTGGATCGCGGGCGTTGGCGCCGCTTAAGGCAACATTGAGCGCCCTTGGTTCCGGCGCATGACGCTGCCGGTCGTTCACCATTGCCGGACAGCACTTGAGCGCCGGAGCCTTCGACACCCCTGCCGGTCGGCGGCGAGATTGGGACCGGCCGGTTTGGCTGATAGCCGCCCTTCGCGGAATGCAAAGGTCTTCTCTTCTATTTATGGGCTTGAGGGCACTCCGGTTCGTTAGTTTTGCAAGCCTCGAAAACGAATAGTCATCGCTCCTATGTCTTGGGGTAAAACACAACGTCTCCTGGTTTTTTGATTTCGTCAGCTACCGATTCTGGCATTGACCGTGATGCCATGCTCGCGGGAGAACACTTTTTCACGGCCTGCTCAATAACCCCTTGAAACACGAGGCAACACCTGCTCAATTTAAGTCTAAGTGGGGTAAATTCCTGAAAGGTGGGCAATGAAGGCGTATAAATTGGGCGTGGCGCCACTTCTGGCGCTGCAGCTTGCCGCGTGCGGTGGAGGCGATGGTGGTGTCAACTCGACGCCTACTCCCGCGCCGACACCTGCTCCCGCGCCGACGCCTACTCCCGCGCCGACGCCTGCTCCCGCGCCGACGCCTGCTCCCACGCCGACGCCTGCTCCCACGCCGACGCCTGCTCCCGCGCCGACACCTACTCCCGCGCCGACACCTGCTCCCGCGCCGACACCTGCTCCCGCGCCGACACCTGCTCCCGCGCCGACGCCTACTCCCGCGCCGACGCCTACTCCCGCGCCGACGCCTACTCCCGCGCCGACGCCTGCTCCCGCGCCGACGCCTGCTCCCGCGCCGACGCCTGCTCCCGCGCCGACGCCTGCTCCCGCGCCGACGCCTGCTCCCGCGCCCGTTTCGGTGCCCGCCGTCATTACGCCGAGCTCGCCTGTCACACTCTCACCGGGCCAAGCCAGTTTCACTTTGTCGGCCATGGCGAACAATGGCATTTATCCGGATGGCACCACTTTGCAGGCGGCGCTGACAGCTCCGCAACCATCAGGCACGGTGAATTACCTGCAGACGTTCGCGGCGGGCATGAGCGAAAGCGTTAGTCCTACGACTGGACTGTCGATGACTGGCGGATCGAGCCCTCAAGGGCTGACCTACGATCCGAACACAGGAACTTACGCCTACACGCCGATATTTGGTCTAGGATCATTCTTTTACCATTATTTGCCCCAGTCGAGCACGGTTCCCATCGCTGCGGGCTCACTATATGCGGACGGCAATTTCACTGCCTATGCAACGAAGGATGCGAGCACATCCGATACCAATGTCCTCCTCCTGTTTAAGCAAGGTGCGTCCAATAGTACAATCAACCTCACGTACGCGAATTTCGGCATTTTCAGCCATGTGTACAGCGGCCCGTTGTCGGCAGCTGACCGCAGCCACGCGGAATTTTTCGTATTTGGTGTCCCGACCTCACAGGCAAATGTGCCCGCCACGGGGTCGGCGACATACACTGGGATCAATTACGGCGCTTATCATGATGCCCTGGGCAATTATCTGACCAAGGGGGCGACCACATTTGCGGCGAATTTTGCCAATGCCACTGTCTCCACAACCTTGACCTTTACCGGCGTGAACACTCAATCGGGCGGGCCCTCCCTGTCCACCACCATCTATTCAGGTACCGGAAGCATTGCTATGTTCGGGGGCATCTCGTCTTATGGGTGGCAGCAGTTCCACGGCACACTCACTGGAGCGGCAAGTGGAACCTTTGTTGGCAGTTTCTATGGACCATCGGCAAATGAATTCGGCTTTTCTTATGCCATAGGTCCCAGCACTGGCAACAGTACACAGGGATTTGGGGTGGCATTAGGGAAAAAAGGACCCTGAGAGCGAATATTGCCATATGGCCTCGTACTGGAAGATTGCGACCGGCTTGACCGCGGCGGTGGGAACTTATGGCGCCGTGATCGCCCAAACGCCCAGTCATTTTACTGCATCCCAGCTTTTCGCCATGGCGGAAAGGGCGCTTGCCGCGCGTGACGCAGACACTGCATCAACCATATATGCTGCTCTTGAACATGACCCCAACCCCAGCCTTCGCAATGAGGCTAGTTTCCGCCACGCCAACCTATTGAAAAAACAAGGTCGACTCACTGAAGCCGCGCTCCTGTTGCGCACTATTCTCGATAGCGAGCCCAATGCCCAGCCCGCTCGCTTGGAACTAGCAGACGTTCTCGCTCAGATGGGCGACCTCACAGCCGCCCGCCGCGAGCTGCGTCAGGCGCAAGCCGGCGGCCTCCCGCCGCAGGTTGCGCAGGTGGTCAAGCAATATGCCGCCGCGCTGCGCTCTCGCAAACCTTGGGGCGGGTCTTTTGAACTGGCGCTGGCCCCCGACAGCAATATCAACCGAGCCACCAGCGCCACCACGCTCGATACGGTGATCGCTCCGCTCAACCTGTCGCAGGATGCGCGCCAGCAATCTGGTCTGGGGGTCAAGGAATCGAGCCAGATCTATGGCCGCCTCGATCTTGGCAAGAGCTTTACCCTCGTCCCGCGTGTGTCGAGTCAGGCGACGCTCTATCAATCCAGCCAGTTCAACGACATTTCCGCTTCGGCTCAGCTTGGATTGGAATATCGCCACAGGGCAGATCGCATCACGCCCTCGGCGGGGTACACATGGCGCTGGTATGGTGGAAACATCTATGCCCGCACGCAAAGCCTCAGTCTCGATTGGCTGCACCCCGCTGGAAAGCGCGCGCAGATTGACACGACCATCAGCCTCAACCGCGTGCGCTATGCCACCAACAGCCTCCAGGATGGCATGATCTACACCGCCGCCGTCAGTTATGAACGCGCGCTGTCCGCACGGTCGGGCGCCAGTGTGACGCTTTCCGCCAACCGTCAGACGGCGCGCGATCCCGGCTATGCCACGGCCTCGGGCGCGGTCGGGGGCGTCTACTGGCACGACTTTGGCAAGACAACACTGTTTGCCACAGCCAGCGGCAGCCGTTTGGGCGCCGATGCGCGCCTGTTCCTTTTCCCGGAACGGCGCACGGACTGGTATTTGCGCGGGGGCATCGGGGCGGTGTGGCGCAAGGTGGAAGTGGCGGGCTTCTCTCCGGTGGTACGGGTTGCTTATGAGCGCAATTGGTCCACGGTGGGAATTTACGACTTTCGCCGCGTGACCACCGATGTCGGCATCACACGGAGTTTTTGAGATGACATCACAAATGGCGGGCCCGTCAGTCGCGACGCAGAATGCCGCCATAGATTCCCACGGGTCCGAATGGCGCGATTGGGTGTTCACCAATGTCCGCGCCGGATGCGATCATGCCGATATGGCGCAGCGGATGGTTGCGGCGGGCTGGACAGCGAACGCGGCTGCTGAGGCCATCGCGTTTGCCTCGAAACCCCATGAGCATCCCGTCGCGCTATCCGTTCGTCCCGAATTGCCTTTGATCGGGGTTTCCCAGATTGAGGGGCAGAGCGTGGCCGTGACGATGCGACTTGCTGCTCCGGCCATAGCAGTCTGCGAAAATGTGTTGTCCGCCGAGGAATGTGAGCAACTCATTGCTTATGCCGAATTGCGCGGTTTACTGCCATCTACGGTTGTCGATGAGACGGACGGCAGCGCTGTTCCCCATCCCGAAAGGTCGAGCACAGGGGTGATGCTGGTGCGCGCAGAAACCGATCTCGTGACAAAGATTGAAAGACGTCTGGCCACTTTGACATCATGGCCGATTGACCATGGCGAAGGGCTGCAAATTCTCCGCTACGCGCCCGGACAGGAATATCGTCCTCATTTCGACGCCTTCCCAGAGGGCAGGGCGGGGGATGTGCACCGCGCCAACGGTGGTCAGCGGGTGAACACAATCCTTGTCTATTTGCGCTCGCCTGAATGTGGCGGCGGTACCGTTTTCCCGAATCTGGGGCTGACATTGCGCCCGCAACGTGGTGCCGCAATTATGTTTCACAATGTTGATGCCAGCGGAAACAGAGCCAACGAGACCCTGCATGGCGGGGAGATTGTGCAGGCAGGTGAGAAGATTGTTTTGACCTATTGGCAGCGAGAGGAGGCATATGGTTAGCTTTTGTGGAATGGGATAGCGAACCCGTGACCGGTGTCCGCCGTCGAAACATTTGGCGCAAAGTCGGCGGCGCGGCAGCGGAGAGCGGGCCTCGTTTGAGGCTGGCTTTTAGGCGGCGAGCTTGCGGTGCCGCAAGCGGCGATGTTCGATGGTCTGCTTCTTGATGGCGGCACGCTATGCATTGATCTGCTGATCGCGGCCGAAGTAGGCGTCGGCGGGCGTCACATTGCCGAGGCTCTCGTGATAGCGCTGGTGATCATATTGCGCGATGAATGCCTTGATCTGACATATGGTCCCGCCTTCCCGGACAGGTTTGCGGCGAAGTCAGGCTCAAACCCGATGTCGTCATGCCGCGAGTTTGCCCGTCATGTCATGGGGGACATGCCCCGCATGACATGACGGGCCGGTTTGCCGATATGCCTCTGCCGGGGTTCTAAGGGCGAAATGAGGCCGATGGCGAACCAGCGCCCGAGGCCCGACCGCAGTTCGCTGCCGGTCCCGAAGGCGTGGAGATACACACACTCGCACTTCACCGATCGCCAGAGACGCTCGATGAAGACGTTATCCATCCAGCCGCCCCGCCCATCCATGCTGATCCGCACCTCTGCTGCTCGCAGCACGCCGGTGAAGGCATGACCTGTAAATTGGCTGCCCTGAACGGTGTTGAGGATCTCGGACTTGCCGTAGCGGGCATGGCATCTGCAAGGCCTCAACGCAAAATGCGGCGTCTGTCGTGTTCGGGATGCGTCAGGCGAGCGCCTTGCGTGTCGCCCGATCCATGATCGCCACCAAAGAGAGAAGGCCACGCCGCATCGGCAGATAAGTCGCATCGGCACACCAAACCTGGTTGGGCCAAATGACCGCCAGACCGCGCAACAGGTAGCGATAGATCCTGTGCTCGGAGGGGCGGATCGCTGGTGCGCGGTCAGACTTTTTTCAGCAGGCGGCTCTTGAGCGTCAGGTCGAGCATGTATTCCTTGAAGGCCAGCGTCTCGCGGCGCAAATCCGTAGTGACGGCGCTGACGGTGTCCCCGGCCAGACGGCGCTTGCCGGTCTCGAAGAACTCCTTCGGCCAAAAGTAATACAAGCTGCGTGCGTTGCCCTCGCGGCGGGACAGCTCTGCGATGCTCTCCTCGCCACGCATGCCATCGAGCACGATCCTGATTTTGCCTTCAGCCGGGAAATGTCGGCGCGCGGCGCGGCGAATATCCTTCACCACCGCCTCGGCGGGCTACTTCGTAGGCTTGGCAGTCGATTTTGGGCTGGAGGGATTGGGTCTCACCGTCACTCCTCGCGTCGTTACGACGAGACCCAATCCCTCCGTTATCCGCAACCCCATTTCTGGGCCATAGGTGCTGAGACCGAACAATGTGATTGCATTTGGCATCCTTGCGGCATTGCCAACTGTCATATGGAAAGTTGCCCCGGCGTCCATCAGTTTGGTCGGGAAGACACCTGTCTCGGCTCCCTGCGTTTCCTGAAGCCTCTGGGCCGCCCACCCCGCTTAAGTCTTTCCGATGCGGCAATCTGAGGAATGAATGCCGGCAGTATCTCGAATGGCTCCCGAACGGGTTCGACTCCGCCGAAACCTCAAAATCACGGATAGAGCTTCGGTTCCCCTCCGGACGCGACCAAGCACACTGCTCGCACTTGCAACATAAGTATTGGCGCGTATAATTTTCCCGGATTATTAGGGGGATATATGAACACTGCTCAACCTATCAAGCCCATCCGCAAGGCCGTTTTCCCTGTTGCTGGCCTGGGAACGCGTTTCCTGCCTGCGACCAAGGCGATCCCCAAGGAAATGCTGCCTATCGTTGATCGTCCTTTGATCCAATACGCCGTCGATGAAGCGCGCGAAGCGGGCATCGAACAGCTCATCTTTGTGACCGGCCGCGGCAAGACCGCCATCGTCGAACATTTCGACACGGCGTTCGAACTCGAAGCCACGATGGAAGGGCGCGGCAAGTCGCTCGACGTGCTCGAACCCACCCGCATCAAGCCGGGTAATCTGGTCACCGTGCGTCAGCAGGTGCCGATGGGTCTGGGCCATGCGATCTGGTGCGCGCGCGCCGTGATCGGCAATGAGCCTTTCGCGATTTTCCTGCCGGACGAACTGATGATCGGCAAGAAGGGCTGCATGAAACAGATGGTCGATGCCTATAATCAGGTTGGCGGCAACCTGATCTCAGTGCTCGAAGTTCCGCGCGAGGACGTGTCGTCCTATGGCGTGATTGCGCCGGGCAACAAACCGGAAGGTTTCAACGAGGCACTGACAGAAGTGAAAGGTCTGGTAGAGAAGCCCAAAGTGGAGGACGCTCCCTCGAACCTTATTGTATCGGGTCGCTACATTCTCCAGCCGGAGGTGATCGACATCCTGTCCACACAGGAAAAGGGGGCGGGCGGCGAAATTCAGCTGACCGACGCCATGGCCAAGCTGATCGGTTCCCAGGCATTCCATGCGGTGACTTTTGAGGGCAATCGTTACGATTGCGGCTCAAAGACGGGCTTTGTGGAAGCCACTCTGGCTCTCGCTCTCGAGAGGCCGGATATGGCCGACGAGGTACGGGCCATGGCCGAACGGCTCTTGGGCTCGAGCGGTCACAAATCTGCCTGAGTTTGAAATTTCGGCTGTCGATTGCGGCGGGAGCACGCCTGCCGTGATCGCAGCTTCTCCTCGATGCTGCGGTCGATCCGCGTCGCCCGGAGGGGCATGGCCAAGCATTTCCTTCCGCCAAATGGCAATTGATCTGAATATCTGTCGGGATGAACATCTACCGAAGGCATCACGAAGTGCCAGAATGAGGTAGCTGCCCACTTAAATAGAGCATTTCTCTTCTGGCAGACCTTCAGGGCGCGAAGGCATACAAGACATTGAGTTTGTCGGCTTTGCACAATGAGCGCCGTTCCGAGGGAGAAGGCCTGATGGCAGGACGAAGGGACCGGCGAATCCGGCTAGGGTAATCTGCGAGCCCTTGTCATCCAACAAGCCGTGCGGCGTACCCCGAAGAGCCGCCCCGCACGCACCTAGCGCCCGTCTTCTCCGGGTCCCACCGACCGTTTGCGTTGGGGGGATATCCCCATAGCTCTGACCGCTCGATCGCCTGTTACAACCGGTTTGCGGGCCGGCGCAGACCCGGGATCCGCGATTGGGTGCTGAACAACAGCTGCCGGGTTCACGGCGGGAAGCAGCCCGGATAGACAAAGTCCGGACATGCATCGGGCCCAGCAGAGGTCGGCTGCATATTTTAAGGATGTCATGAACCGGCAGTACCAAAGCCAAGGCAAGTACCCATCGAATTCGTCGGGCCCAACCGAATTCGCCAAATTGCGAATTTTTTCAGGTTTTTGATGACAGGCCTTCGATTAAGTAATATAACTTAATATATATCGAACAAGTGGGGTGGCCTGTGCTTCAGGAAAAGAATTTTCACCGCTCGCGCAGAGCGGTGTTTTTGGTTGCGCAAATCAGTCTGGGCGCGTTGACGGTCGCAATTCCCAGACAGGCCCTGGCGCAATGTTCCCCCAATCCCAGCCAGGCCAATACAGCGGTCACCTGTTCGGGCACCACCACGCAGGGGTTCACAATCGGCACGACCAATTCCCCCCTGACCGTGAACAGCGGAGCCAGCGTGGCCAACAATGGCGCTGCCGCCATCCTCGTCTCGATACCCGCGGTCTCGCCATATTCCTCGCGCAGCGCTTCGATCACGGTCAACGGCACGGTGACGGCCACCGGCGCGCCAGGCATCGCGGTGACGTCCGGCGCGCTGGGCGGGGCGAGCGCTGACTATTCCGGCACCAGCACCCGAATCACGGTGGACAAAAACGGCTCGGTCAGCGGGCTGTACGGCATTTTCGTCGGGCAGACTCCGGGCAATATCTATGGGTCAGCCAGCGCCTCGCTCGACAATGCAGGCACAATCACCGGCACCAGCGGCATCGCGCTCTACAGTTCGGGCAACTATGCCTATCTTTCCTCGATCCTCAACCAGGCCGGCGGCACCATCGGGGCGATCATGGCCAATGCCACGATCAACAACGCAGGCACCATCGACGGCGGCGCTCTGAGCGCGATCGCGCCGGGGGCCGGCAGCACCTCCTATTACGCCTCCATCACCAACAGCGGCACGATCACATCGTCGGGCGCAGCAGGCACCATCGTCAATTACAACGGTCCCATCAGCAACACCGGCACAATCAGCAACACCGGCAGCGGAGCGGCCATCAGCAACAGCTATCTCGCGCTGACCAATCAGGCGGGCGGCCAGATCAGTGCGGGCGGCGCGAGCGTGCTGGTCACCGCCGGTTCGGCCACCATCACCAATGCGGGCAGCCTTACCAACACCGGCACAGGCACGGTGCTCTCGCTGCTCGGCGCATCAGTGCAGGTGACCAATCAGGCGGGCGGCGTTATCGCGACGAAGGCGGGCAACGACGTTCTTGTCACCGACCGAACGCTGAACCTGACCAACAGCGGCACGATCACCGGCAACATTGTCACGGGTACGGGCAACAGCACCATCGATTCCACCGCGGGCACCATCAACGGCAATGTCAGTTTTGGTACGGGCAACGACACGCTGGTCGCCGTATTGAAGAACGGCAGCCTTTATACCGGCGTGACGGGCAGTATCGATGGCGGCGCGGGCACCAACACGCTGCTGCTGCGCACATCGGCCGATGCCACACTCTCTTCGGCGCTGGCGCTGCCCACCAATTTCGGCGTGCTCGATCTGGCCCCGGCCGCGGGCACCACGCTGACGCTGGGCAGCAGCTATCCGGTGACCTCGACCATCAATTTCGATGGCTCGGGCACATTGGTCAACGCCGCCAACATCAACCGCTCGGGCCAGATCCTCGTCCAGGCGAACAGCTATTTCAGTGGCGGCACTTTCCGCAACGATGGTTCCATCACCGCCGACAATCCGGGCAATACACCCGCCATCGCCATGGCCTACGGTTCCATCAACAACACCGGCACCATCACCGCGAGCGGTGCGGGTGTGGGGCTTCAGGTCGGCACCAGCTTTACCAACAGCGGCACGATTACTGCCGGGGGCACCGCTGCCTCGCTTTATGTCGGAAGCGGTTTTACCAACAGCGGCACGATCCGGTCGACCGGCGGCACGGCCTTGTCGCTGATGTTCTCCTGCACCTGTTCCACAGGCGGCAACAGCGGCACCATTTCGGGCGCAAGCGTGGGGCTGGCCTTGAATGGCGGCACGCTGGTCAACACCGGCACCATCTCGTCTGCCGGCACGGCGGTCAAACTCAACAGCTACAGCACGATTGACAACCGGGCGGGCGGGGTGATTTCCGGCAGCAGCCTGGCGATCACGGCTTCGGGCAGTTCGTTGAACAATGTGTACAACGCCGGCACGATCAACGGCGGTGTGAACCTGGCCTCCAGTTCGCCCTATATGACCGGCAATACCTATGTCGCCCTGGCGGGCGGCGTGCTGAACGGCGATCTGACGCTGGGCGCTCCCGACACGCTGGTCACCTCGCTGACCGGGGCGGGCACCAGCGGCTATGCCGGGATCAACGGCACGGTCTATGCGAATGGCTCGGCGCTGCGCTACAACGTCACCGCCGATGCCAGCGATACGCTGTCCAACCATACGGGCTTTGCAACGCTGGGCTATCAGGTGGCCGGCGGCGCGACGCTGACACTGGGCACCAGCGGCACTTGGGGATCAACCGTCAATCTGGCAGGCACCGGCAGCGTGGTGCTGAACGGCAGCGTTACAACGACCAACGCGGCGGCGCTGACAAGCGCCACCGTGATCCAGTCGGGCACCAATCTACCCGCCACCGCGCTGACCATTACCAACAATGGCACGCTGGCCGCCACGCGCAGCAGCACCTCCGTCTATACCGGCACGGTGAACCTGAACGGCACCGCCGACAGCTTCACCAACAACGGCACTGTCCGTTTCACCGACACCACCGGCACGACCGGAACGACGTTCGCTGCGGTGTCCGCCACCACCGTCACCAACAATGGCACGATCAGCGCCACGGGCGGCGCGGGCGTGTCGGCCACCAGCCTGACCAACACCGGCACCATCGCGTCCAACGGCGATGGCGTCCAGCTCAACGGGTCGACGATCAGCAACAGCGGCTCGATCACCAGCACCACGGGCGCGGCGATCCGCAGCATCGCCTATTACAGCAACGCGAACAGCGTGACCAATATGGCGGGCGGCACGATCACCGGCGTGAACACGGCGGTCCAGATGAACGGCGGGCTGCTGAGCAATGCCGGCACCATCAACGGCAACGTCAATCTGGGCTACTCGCCTTACGGCGGCACCAGCTACTCTTCCGGTGCCTATGTCGCCGGCGGCGGCACGATCAGCGGCAATCTGGTGTTTGGCGCAGGCAATGATGTGCTGGTGGAAACCGGCTCCGGCTATGGTGTGAACGGCAGCATCGATGGCGGCGGCGGCACCGACTTTATCGGTCATCAGCGCAGCGGCACGGCCAGTGTAACGCTGGGCGGCGGCTTGTTCAGCGGCTTCTCGGGTGAATTCGTGGCGGCGGCCGGTGCCGGTTCGCAAGTGACGGTAAAGGCCCCGTCGAGCTATACCGGCTCCATCTATGTCAGCGGCGACGGCACGATCATCAATCAGGCGGCCACCAGCGGCAGTGTGCTGGGGCTGGACTCGGCAGGCGTCAGCTATCAGCCCTACAGCGGGGTGGAACTGGGCGGATTTGTCAATCAGGCCAATGTGGGCCGCGTTGCGCTCAACACCGCCAGCTTCAGCAACAGCGCCACCATTGGATCAACCAGTCTGGTCGGCTCGGCCGTTTCGCTGTCCACCACCAAGGGTCTGGCCTTTAACAACAGCGGCACGATCCTGAATGATCGCACAGGTCTCGCTGTTTCAATGACCACTTTCACCAATGCCAACAGTGCGGTGATAAACAGCGGCACGATCACCGGCGGTGTGGCCACCACGCTCTATGGCTCCTATTCGGCCAGCGGCATTGGCAACCTGTCGATCACCAACAGTGGCACGATCACGGGCATCAAGCCCGACTTCTATGGCCAGACCTATGCCATTTATGCCGCAGCCTACAATGGGGGCAGCGTGGCGGTGACCAACAGCGGCGTGGTGAATGGCGATGTCCAGATTTACGGCCCCACCGCCAGCATTACCAACACCGGCACGATCAACGGCAACATCATCACCAGCGCGCAGGCGACGATCCAGATGAATGGTGGCTTTTCGGGCTACATCCGGGCTTATGGCACGGGAAAGAGCACGCTCTCCATCGGCGGGGGGACGCAGGCCGCGCCGGTGGCGCTTGCCTCTGTCTATGGGATCAGCAGTCTGACGCAGAGCAGCGGCTTTGCCACGCTGTCGGGTACAGGGACGTTCGATACGTTGGCGATGAGCGGCGGGCGCTTTGTCGGGCTGGCAGGTTCGGTACTCCGCGCGGGCACTATCACGGTGGGCAGCGGGGCGACCTTTGGTTCGGCTGGCACGGTCAACGGCAATATTTCGGTCAGCGGTATCCTGAGCCCCGGCGCCTCGCCGGGTACGATGACGGTCAACGGCAATGTGACACTCAACGGCGGGTCAATCTCGCAATTTGAAATCACGCCCACGGCTCAGGACAAGCTGAACATCAACGGCAAGCTGGTCATCGCCTCGGGCAGCACGCTGCAGATCGTGGCCTCCACCCCGGTCAAGGCGGGCAGCACGCTCAACCTCATCAGCGCCTCGGGCGGGATCACGGGCACCTATGATACGGTGACGGGCCTGCCCGGCGTGGTCAAGACGCAGGCCAATGGCGATCTGGGGCTGTTGGTGCAATTCGCCAATTCCTCAACCTATAATCCGCAGGTGCAACGCGCGATCACCTATGTGAACAATGCGATGGCCGCGAGCGGCGCGCCTGCGGCGCTGTTCCCGGCGCTTTCCGCGCTGCAGGACGGCAATGGCGCGCCGATTGCTTCCGCTTTCGCGCGGATCACGCCCGAACCCTATGCCGATGCGATGGAAATCGGCGCTGAAACCGCGCTTTCACTGGCTGCCACGGCCCGTACGCTGGGAGCGGGGGAGAATCGCGGACCGCAACACTACTTCAGCTTTGGCCAGGCTTTTGGCGGCCTGCATCAGTTTTCCGGCGATGATCATCAGGGCATCAGTCGGGCAACGATCAATGGCTACGGTGTGCTGGGCGGGGTTGGCGTGGCGGGCGAAGGCTATGCCCTGACCGGCTATGCCGGCTGGATCGGCCAGAACCAGTCCGTCGAAGCGATCGGAGCATTGACCAGAACGCAGGGCGTCGTCGGCGGTGTGGCGCTCCGGCTGGGCACTGCGGCAACGCAGATCACCCTGTCGGCGGCCTATGATGCCGCGCGGGCAACGACGCATCGCTCGGTGCCCGATGCCGGCCAGATTTCGGCGAGCTATACTTTGCCCACCGTGTCGCTCGATGCCTCGATCAGCCATACCGTCGCGCTCTCGCAAAACTGGGTGCTGCGCCCGCATCTGGGCGCGACATGGGTCAAGACGCGTCATGGTGCCTTTTCCGAAAGCAGCCCCCACCCTTATGCGCTCCAACTTGCTGCGGCGGACCGCAAGCAGGCCTTCATCGATGGCGGGATCAGCTTTGAAAGCCCGGAG
Organism: Novosphingobium sp. SG707; assembly: GCF_012275515.1. GTDB lineage: Bacteria > Pseudomonadota > Alphaproteobacteria > Sphingomonadales > Sphingomonadaceae > Novosphingobium. The sequence goes on along the minus strand of NZ_JAAZQL010000003.1, from coordinate 772,999 downwards.
GAAGCCAAGGGGCGCTGGCGCCGCTTCCTGACGCTGGGCCTGCGTTATCGGCTGCAGGGCGATCCTGTGAGCGCCGCAGCGGCGCTCGCGGGCGGCGGCTACAGCCTTCTCGCCTACGGAGCCGGCCGCAACCGGTTCAGCGGCACGGCGGCAGTGGGCGCGGAATTCCGCGTCGGGCCGGGCGTTGTCCTGTTCTCCACCGCCTCGGGCGAACTGGGAGAAGCAAGCAAGCGCGAGAGCGTGACGACGGGATTGCGCTTCCTGTTCTGAGGACCGCCACGGCGGAAAGGGCTTGGTCTTTGACTTGGCAGGCGGCCTGCCGCGTGATGACAATGGATCGGCAGGGGGCACTGCGCAGCATGGCCCTTGCTGTTCCACCGTTTTCCTGAACTGCTGTTCGAAGGCATGGCTTTGGGACAAATTTTCCGCCCTGGTGTTGCGAACATGCGCCATACGCCCGATATGGGAAGCGTGGCGGGCAGACCATCTCTTCAAAAGGATGATGGACATGCCCAAATGGAATGAAAGAGATCGCCTTGCCGAACTGGAAGAACGCCGGCGCAAGGCCGCCGAAGATGTCGAGAAGGCACGCCATGCGCTCCGGGGCAAATATGCCGATCTGATCCGCGCGCTCCCGCTCGAGCGTCTTGCCGAACTTGATCTGCGTGAGATCGTGGCCCAGGCGATCCGCGCCGGCGGTGACGCGGCGATCACAGCGCTCAAGGCTTTGCCGAACGCGGGAGACGATGCTGCTGCCGGGCCTCGCCGGCCCACCAGACCGAGCCGATATAAGTCGCCAGGAAGCAAAGCCACGGAAGAACCGCAACCTTCCCTCGGCAACGCGACGGACCCGGTGACGGGTCCCTGAGCGGGGCCGACATCGGCGCAGGAATAAAAGAAGAAGAGCTGGCCCGGACAAACCGGACCAGCCCTTTGCGCTACCCTAACGGGGTGCTGTTGCCCGCTGATTGGCCAGCGTGATGAAATGCGCCGGGATACCCTTAGCCCTCACACCGCGCGCCAGATGCGATTGCAGCCCTGAGCCCTGCGCCACCACCGCCTCGACAGGACATAGCGCCAGCAATTGCTCGTTGCGACGGAACCCGGCCTGCGCTCCCAGTTTGCGGTTGAGAGTGAAGGCCACGACACGGACATTCCGGCTCGCCGCCCATGCCGCCGCCATCGCATCGCAACCCTTTTCCTGTGCCGTTGATGCCAGCACCATCGCCGGTATTCGCGCACGGATTGCATCGAGCCTGTCCCAAATCAGCGCGTGATCGTGCCAGCCTTCCGCCCCGCCGGAGAAGATCACGATCGGGGCTTGGGGATGGTGTTGATCGATCCGGCGCTGACGGCGCGCGGCAAGGAAATCCTGGGCGGCAATCACCGAGGCAGTGCGCTTACCCGACACCAGCGATCCGCGCGGTGAGGACCACGGGCGGCCTGTTTCGCTGTGGAAGGTGGCAGCGGCATGGTCGCGCATGCAGGCCACTGCCTCGCGGGCTTCATCGAGCGACTGGCAAAGGGTCTGGGCCTCTTCAAGTTCCCCCATCATCACCTCGCTGCCGTCAACATCGCGGATGAGATCCCGGACCTTGAGCGCGGCCTTGTCCGCCTCGCCGTCGAGTTGCCCGGCGACCCGGTGGAAGGCATGGACGATCCCCCATGCGAGGCGGTCGGAAAGGGTCTCCAGCCTCGTATCGCGCAGCACATCGAACATCGTGCGCACCAGCACTTCGGTGGCAAGCTGGACCTGCAGTGCGTCGGGCAGATCGCTCGTCACCACCTCGTCGGCCACGCTGCTGCGGAAGCCATCGACGGTCTGCGTAAAGCTGTGCGCGAAGTCATCGGTGGGACACACGGTTTCCTGCGCGAGGAAGTCGGCGATTTCGGAGAAGGAGCGGACAGAACGGATTGCCTTGGTCATGGAAACCTCCTTGATAAAGAGGTCTCTTCATCGGCACGGGCGCCGAGCGGCGGGGTCAGGGATCGCGGAACGCGACCGCGCAGCGGCGGTGGGGGTCACGATTTTTTCGGGCGGCAAGTGAGCCTGCAAACCAGACACTGCACCCGATCCGCCCGTAAAAATGGTGGGGCCCCGCCGTCCTTGAGGCCGTCGCGATCCCGTGCCACACTTGGAAGACTTGAGAGAAGAGAGGAGGCTTGCGGAGCGGGGGTTCGATGCCCCCGCTTCGCAACCGGTGCCTCCAGCCGCCACCTCGCCATGGGGCCTCAATTTCGCTCAAACGGGAGGCCAGCCCCTCCCCTCAGGCATAAAAAAGGCCGACCGCGCATGAGCACAGCCGGCCTGCTTTGAGGTAAAACAGAAAGAGCGATCAGACGCTATGCCGGCGCCTTGTCACCGTCAAACGGGGGACACTCGCGATGGGTGCCTGATCATTTTTGCGGAAGGCATGGATGGGCACCCCCGCCTTGCGCAAAGCCTGATAGAGATTGGCCTGAATGCCTGATCCCTCACCAAGGATGGCCTCGACGGGTTTCAACCCCACCATCCGCCGGTTCCGGGCAAAGGGAGCCCCGCGCCCTGCACCCGTCAACGTATAGGCCACCAGCGGAACCCCACTGTGACCGGCCCAGGCTGCAACAATGGCATCGAAGCCTTTTCGCTGCGCGGTTGAAACCAGCATCATATGCGGGATGCGCGTGTGGACCGCATCAAGCCTTGCCCAGACGGCCTGCCAGTCATGCCATTCGGCAGGCCCAGAAGCGATGACAATCGGTCCTTTGGGCACATGGCGCTCGCGCTTTTCGAGTTCGCGCCCGCGCAGAAAGTCCTGAACGGCGATCTGCGTGGCGCTCGAGGCTTTCGATGCGCGCGAGCCCCTGGCTGGCGACCATGGCCAGCCCGACTGCGCGCGATACATCTCGGCGGCATAGTCGCGCATGCATTCCATCGCCTCACGCTGCTCGGCGGTCGACTGGCAAAGGAGCTGTTTGTCCTCGAGCTCCCGATTATAGACTTCCGATGTGTCAGGACTGCGGGCCAGGTCGCGGATTTCATCGGTAAGGGCCTCCTCGCGGCGCTCCAGCTTGCCCGCAACGAAATGGAAGGAATTGACAAATCCCCAGGCGATTTCCGCTGCGAGCGGCTCAAGCCTGGTCCCGGTGAGCAGATCGAAGATCGTGGCGATCACGGCACCGCATTCGGCCTGCGCCGCAAGCGGTTCGGGCATATCATGTTCGCCGGGCTCCTCGCCCGGTTCAGTGATCGACAGCGGCATGGGATCGCCAAACGCCCGCTGGAATTCAGGACTGGCGGTGATCGCCGCATAGAGGCTGGGCAGATCGGCAAACCTGCTGACGCTGCGTGGAAACGGATCGGTCATGGTAAGCACTCCCAAAGCACGGGGGAGATAAAAATTGGGCCGGAAACGCGTGAACGCTCCGGCCCGTTTGAGGTGGAACACAGCGAGGATCAGAACGCCATGTCGTCATCCTCGTCAGCGCCGACGAGCGCCATCTGACGCATTACCGTGCCATCGGGCCCGGCAGTGCTGTCGCCAAAGCCGTTGTCCGCACCGCCTTCGTAGCGACCACCGGCATCCCCGCCCTGCATATCGTAATTGCTGGTGCCGAAGCCGCTGCCGCCGGCATCCGAACGCAGCGTATCGCGCCGCCATGCGATGGCGTAACCGCCGTTCTCATTGCGGAACAAAGCCACCGGCAGGGGCTCGGGCAGGCTGGGATCATCGATATTGCCGGCGAGGAACACCTCCCCGGTCTTTTTCGTTTCGGCCTCCCAGAGGGCGCCGATCTGGACCCAGCGGCGGGCGACATTGAGCGCGACGACCTCGTAGCGGGGCGCCCGCGGGTTCTGACTTTCAACGGGTCGCAGACCGATGCGGGGAAGATCGATCGTACGCGTGGCGATACGACCCATCAGACGACCATGCTGAAGCGAGACTTCTCCGATATTCATTGCCTTGACCTTTCGAATATCGCTCGGAACCCTTTTCCGGCGACACTCATCAAGACCCTTCTCTCCTCTCTGGCCCGAAGCTGCAGCGCGGCGCCCATCTGTCCCTTCCCCTTCTGCCCTCACCGCCCGCGCGGCACCCGTATCGGATCGCATGCCCCGGGCCGACCTTCGTCACCTGGTCTGCCGAATACCCGCGCCAGGTAGGTGAAGGCGATTGTCCGTCGTGATCTTCTCCCAGACGATGACACTTCCGGCATTGAGGGGTCGCAGTCCTAGGCCGTCGCAAATCGGAGGATACTGCGGCCATCTGCATCGACCATCGGGCTGTGAGCATTTATGGGCAGCATGCCGGTCCGCGAGCGCTGAAAGCCGGGGAAATGGGGCCTCAGAGCCATCCTGCAAAGTGAGAGCTATCGCCTGAAAGTCCTGTCTGAAGCAGCAGTTGCAGGTGAAAAGAAACACCGATGCGCCGTGCCTCCTTGGCGAGAAGGTGTCCTCGCAAAAAGGTCCAAGGCTCCGTTCACCTTCTGTTATGCTTGACCAATCTCCGGCGCGCCATCGCTGATATGCCGGAGCTGGCGCCCCATCAGCATCGCGCGCAGACGGTTCTCCATACCGATCAGGTCATTCCGGCAAGGCAGAACCTCAACCGTATAGAGCCCCCGCGCGAAGAGATCCGCCTCAGGAGGGGCCAGCATAGTATAAGCCTCAGGCCATTGGCAGAGCAGCACCCAGGGCCAGTCCGGCAAGGCGGGCCGATAGCGGGCAATCACCACACATTCGCTCACGACCTTCGAGGGGCGACGATCAAAGAGATCGGGAAGTGCCAACTCATCACGCTGCGCTTCCAGAAAGGTCTCAAGCTCGCTCAATTCTTCCGCACTTTCGAGGATGATCGGGTAATACCGCCCCAGCGGCAAGGACACCCCGGCAAAGCCGGCCGGAACATCGATAAGCATAATATCGGGCATGCCTGCCACAGGGCCAGAGTAGAGGCCCCGACTGGCCGCGAAATGATCGGTGATGCGCATAAAATCAGTGTGCCTCAAGGACGGAACACGTCAAGCCATCATGGCAACAACGCAGAAAAACAGCTTTTCTCTGAAGGTCTTGCCAGAGGCGCTGGACATCAAAGTCATCGAACAGGGCTTAATTGGAAACCGGCACCATACCTCCGGCCCGAGCCTGCGCTATCACAAAACGGTCGAACCGATCATTGCGGGCAATGAACATCTCCTCAGCTATAAATAGCTAAGCGCATTTAGCCTGACAAGACCAACTGCCCCTGACCCGGCCGCGTCAGATATGAAGCCGCTCCGCTGACACTGTACAACCATCTTTCCGGGAGGCCAACAACCCTCAAGCGGGACCTGCCGGCCGCCGCCGAACCGCTGCTCCATCTGAAAACGCTCTGTAGAAAATTATTCCGGAATGGCAGCACCTCGATCCGCAATCCGAACGGTGTGAGGAGGATGCAGATCTTTTAAAGCCCAAACGTAAATCACGCGTTCAATCACGGAAACCTTCGCGACCAGAACGTAATCACGTGCCAATGCGCTCAGGACAAGTTTCTGGGTCGCTGGATCGACACGGGGCACCAGCGGCCGGTCCGCCGTGACGATGGCGCCGGGGCGAGATGCAAGCAAACGCGCTTCCTCGGCCGCAGCATCCACCCCCAAAGCCGGAATTTCCGTAGGATTGGTCAAATGATCCGGGTAAATATATCGGCTCGAGGAACAGGCACGAGTCAGCTGGTAAAGGATCGTGGGGCCGTCATAGACATAAAGGCAGCGATGCGTGACATAGGGTGTGATCGCCTGCGCAAGCTGCCGGGCTGCCTGCTCATAGGCCGAAGTTTTGAAGTAATTCGAAGGGGTCAACAAGGCCGGCCACAAACACAGCATGCAACCGATGAAAAAACCTATGCGCCCCCCGCGAACGAGCGGGGCTACCGCTATGCACAGCGGCGGCAAAACAGTGATGAAATAGAAATCATAAAAATCACCCAGCATGCCAAAGCCGGCGACTGCAGACAGAGTCCACCCGGCCAGCAGCCAAAAATCCTGCGGATTGCCCAAGTCACGCCGGCGCCAACGCAAAATCAGGGCCGCAGGCGCGGGTGCGATGACACAAATTGCCTTTGCCAGGACAAATTTGATCTGCAAAAGGCGCGTTTCAACTGGAAACGGCTTGCGGTGAAAAACCGAAATGAAGTTGGCCTGGATAAAAGCGTCCAGATGTCCGCCCCAGGCATAATAGGCAAGAGCTGCAATGGTGGGCAGAACCGCCAAAGTGATCATGGCGAATGCCACGAGAATAAGTCTCTTGAGCGACATTTCGGCATTCCGCAGTCGCCAAAGAAACCAGATCCCTAGAAAGATACCTTCCACAACGGGCATGTATTTAAACTGTATGGCCACCCCCATGAGTGCCATTGCCGTTAACGCGAGGCCGACGATCCGGGACCGCCTCTGCGCATCGTTTGAACGGAAAGCGGCCCAGACGGCACAGGCTGTGAAGGCATTGTAGATGACCGGCGCCTGACCGCCCATGCCGCTCAGTACATTGAGCAGAAGAACATAGGCCAAGGCTGCCACGAATCCCTGAAGCATACCTGCGCTGCGGCGCACAATGCTCCAAATGACCGATGCGGTGACGGCCACGCATAGAGCTGCTATCAGCTGATACTGGATGATACCGCTGCCGCCCAGCAGGCGTACGCCAGCATAGAACAAAAAAAGCCCGACGGGTTTGCGGTCCCAAAGATCCACGTATGGCAATTGCCCATGCAGAATGCGATCGCCGACAACCAGATAGAGCTGTTCGTCATAGTCGAGCATCGGGTTGCCGAAAGTGGGAAGACGCAGCAAAATGCATGACAGCATGATGAGTGCGAAAGGCCACCACCCCGGAAGCATGGGCGCCGCGCCATCCAAAGCGCCTTTTCGCACGCTTCCCGGCGAGATTGGGACCGTTGTTGATGACAAAGCTCCAACCTCCGCTCTGAAAATAAGGCTTTTCATCGCCGAAAATAGCGGATTGATGGTTAATTATATGGAAAACTCCCTAACTATTTGAAGGGTAGATTTCAGGATGCGCTAACAAATTGACCGATCCGCAGACGGACTGTCCTCGATGCCAAGGACATATTTGCGGCCATTCACGGCGGTCTGCAGTTGCGTCTGCTCCATGTTTATCATGGTGAAACCGCCTCCCTGCCCATCGTTGAGCTCAATGGCGAGGGCAGCTTCATCACCGCCGTACGGCCTCATGCCGCCGCCTGCGTGATTTAAACGCCCGGTCTCAGCAGGCGCGGGCGCAGGCCTCGCGGCGCAGATCGGGCACGCGGGGGTCGTCATAAGCACTGGCCCCCGACATCTCGAGGGCGGCCTGTTCGGCGCTGTACCAGTTGGCCGCCTCGACCTTGTAGGTTTCGCTGGCGTAGCGTTCATCGCCGCTGAAAAAGGCGACCTCGACCTGAAACGCCTGCAGGGCAGGCACAATATTCTCGCGCATGGCTGATATCCTTCGCGGGCAAGAGAAAGGCGGCAGCGGCACTGAGCCGGAGCCGCCTAAAGAGCTGGATGAGGAGAGAGCGGGCTAGCCCGCGCCGCTCAGAGCGCCTTTTCGAGGAGCTTTCGGGCCTTGCCTTCGAGTTCGAGGCGGGCTTCCTGATGCGGCTTGCTGCGTGCGTGGGCCGTGATGCCCTGCACGAAATCATAGAGCGATGCGGGCGGATGACCTTCCTCGACCAGCACGGTCTCGATGATCTTTGCGGTATCGGTTTTGGAGAAGCCGCGCTTCCTCAGGAAATCCTCGCGATCCTCGTCCTTGCGGGCGACGATGCGTTCGCGCGCCGCCTTGATGCCGGTGATAAAATGCGAGGGCGAGCTTTCGGCAAAATGCTCAAGCGCGGGGGCGGCCTGATGGGCGAAGCGCGCAGCGGCGAATTTCGAGTGGCGGATATTGACCTCGTCGAAATTTTCCACGCCCCACAAGCATCTGTTGGCGCAGACCCCGCGCAGGTAAAAGGTGGCAATCCCGAGCGTTTTGGAACCCACTTCCGAGTTCCAGCAATAAAATCCCCTGAAATAGATATCCGGCTCGCCATTGGGCAGATGGCCCGCGACAATCGGGTTGCGATCATCGACCAGGAACAGGAACACGTCGCGATCGGACGCATAGAGCGTGGTCGTTTCCCTGGTGATATCGACATTGGGATTGTAGCGCATGTTGGACCAGTCAATGGTCCCCGGGACTTTCCAGCGCGTATCACCGGTGCCGTCTCCTGCAAAATTCATCACCGCCGCAACGAGTTCGTGGTCCCAGATCCGGCCATATTCGGCGCCCGTCGCGGCGCGCAGTTCGGTGCGACCATCCTCGGTCTGGAGGAGTTTGACCTGTTCGCCGCGATGGTGGATCAGGCCATGCTGGAGATTGATCCCGGCTAGGGCTGCGGGCAGGTTGCGCAGATAGGAAGCCGGCGCCCCGACCAGACTGGAGAGCTGGCCGAAGGACCAGTTGGTCGGAGCAATGGGGTGATCATCGCCCGGGGCAAGGAGCATCAGCCTTTCGGCATTGTCGCTGCGGGCCTCAACGCGAAGGCTGCGGCTTTCCACGATGCGGGTGGAAGCTTTGTCTGCTCGAGCGCGAACACTGGCATCGAGGTCGGTGAGCGAGAGGAATTTCTCATCGTCAGGACGCGAGAACCATTCGGAGGAAACCCGGCTCACGCGCTGACCGCGGCTGACATCAATGCGCCAGGGCACAGCCTGAGAGGAAGTTTCGATCACAGGGGCAAGAGAAGTCATCTGCCGTCTCCTTGGGATTACCGAGGCAAGGGCTCCATCCCCCTCACCTCATCCCAATTCCCCTTGCCTTTCCTCCGCTAATTTGACCGCCCACCTGTCAGGGCGGGCAGTGAGCTGCACTTGCCCTGTTTGAATATTGAGCATGCTGGGGTCGGTCGGCGCCTTAACCATCGTCAGTCAGGGCATACCAAGAATTGGCTCGCCGGTTGCATCCAAGCCTGCAGCTTGCCCGGCGCTTTCGTTCCCGCCGCACGAACTGCCTCGTCTGCACTCAAGCTATCCTCACCGCCGGCGACCGCCGGACAGAGCCTCCATGTCTGATGCGCCTGCCTTTTCGAGCGGCTTGCCGGGAGAGGAGACATCGAAGCGCTGCGCGCCCTTGGGCTTTTTCTCAGGCCATTCCCCGAGAGAATTAAGCCGCCTGACCGGCGTGCCCGAGCGGACTGATACGGTCGATACCCTTCCAACCGCAACAGCCCTTCGTCATGGTTAAAAATTAAATACCAAGTATCTTTGCCATGCATAAAAAGCCCCTCTTAATTTTATGTTTCTACTTTTATTCCATAAATTTAAGGGGAATGGTCGTGAACCTTTTAAAATCTGCCTGCGTCGTGCTCACGATGACGGGCACTTTGTGCCTAAATAATGTAGCCTTTGCCAAGGTGGAATCAGAAGAGCGGAGACCCACCCCGATCCATTTGAATTCACATCTCGGGTCAAACGGAAAATCTCCTGCATTTTCGAATTCCTGGCATCACCAAGAGCGGAATTACGGCGAGCTGGTACGGGAATGGGCACATGAGCATCGGGGCGGGCACTCGCATCCGAGCAGCCCTTCCTGACATTCTCCAACCAACTGCAGATTTTATAACCGCGGGGGCTGCTTTTTGCTCGCAAGAGCTGCAGCCCCTTCTCAGCTCATTCTGCTGCAGCTGGACGTTTCTCTGAAACCGTTATCGGATCAAAGGCTCTCCCCCCTACGGCAGAGCAAACGGCACCGCCTGCCGGAGCGACATAGCCCTCCTGGGCTTTCCATAAGGAAGCAGGCAAAGGCCGCGCCAGTTCGGCGGGCATCCGCCTCGACATCATCTCCCAGTCGGCCATCATCCGCTGGCGGGATGATGGCACGGAAGGGAAGCAGCCGAAGTTCAACCGCGTGCTGACGGCGATGCTGAAATATGCTGAAGCGCTGGGTATCTGCGCAAGAGGAGCAATCCCTGCCTGGGAACGCCACGCTTCAAGCGCAAGTCGATGGAGCCGTTTCTGAGCCCGCAGGAATATCGACGGCTTAGTCTGGCGCTCATCGAGGCAAAGGATACCACCCCGCGCAGGTCGCGATTGTTCGCTTGCTGCTCTAAACCGGCGCGCGGAGCCAGGAGATCGGCACGTCTCCACGCCATCGAGGTGCCCGATGTCCGCGCAATCCGCGTGGAATTGGACCTGTCGCGACAGGCCTCTGCCGGCGCTTACTGTATCCCGCTCGCGACCCTCAAGGGTAGGGAGCGAGGCGGCGGCAACCTGATGCTACCGCCAGTGCCTATCTCTCGGTGATTGCGGGGGTTGCCGGATGCGGCAAGGGCCGTGCTGCAAAGAGCCAGCTTGAGGGGGGATCGCGACTGCGATGCCATGACATCGTAACAGGATCGCGATGAAACCAGCGCACATATGCCCCGCCAAACCGCCCCGCAGAAGATCCGGATCAGGATCTTAGTACAGAAAATATGCAGAAGCGCCAGATGATGATCGCTTGACGCAGGCACGTGTATCGCGAAAAGTGATCGTGACCGCTCGGACGCTGCAAACCATCTGGATCGGTTGGATTTTGTTTGGCACCCGCTCTATTGCGGCATTATGCAAAAGGGTTTTTTTGGGGGGGAAGCCGTGGCATTGGGGATCTGGGACCGCTTCAAGACTTCGCTTGGTCTAGTCTATTCTGCATCGGGCGAAGGAACTGGCCGCGCACCGATCTCCAAGGTCGAGCAGCATTTCTCCGCCCTCTCCACGCAGGAGCGCGGCCTCCCTCAGCAAATCGCCGCCCATGTCTGCGCCGGGGGGCACGCCTCGCTGGTGCTCAAGCTAAACGGCAATGCGGTGCAGCAGGCATGGCGTACTCGCCACCGGGTCTATCCAGTGAGGGACGAAAACGCCCTGTTCACGGTGCTTGCGGATTGGCGGGTGGACCAGATGATGCGGCTGGGCGAGGTTCTCGCCGCACTTGATCCGATCACATATGATTGGAGCTATTTTGGAACGAAGAAATCACCGGACTGGCTGCGCCATGTTGTGACGCTGTGGCTGGGCCATGGGCGCAAGAACCAGCCGGTCGAAACGCTGGAGGAACTTGTCGCTCATGGAGAGCTCGGCTTCGGCGCGGTGCTCGATATCGTTTTCTGTCGCGATGCCGCGCAGTATGGCTCCAACAATTCGGTGGACCGCTTTATGGGCACCGAGGCTTTTCTGCGCGACCGGACCGAAGCCGTCAGCGCCGCCATGGCGGATCTGAGCGTCGATGTGCGAGCCGAAGTGATCGCCAGCATCGGCCGCTTTGCGCAGCAGGCGCCCTATCTCGCCGTGCTGTTGGAAGCGGCGATTGGTTCGTCCAAGAAGGTGCGCACCGCCGCGCGGCAGGCTCTTACAGGCACCGACGGCGCGGCGCTGGCCACTTGCATCAGCGAGCGTTTCGCCACGGGAGCACCGGGTGCGCGGGCCGAACTGGTTGAAGTCGCCGCGCTTACGCTGGGCGAGCTTGCCGCGCCGACACTGGAGCGCCTGCGGGAGGGCGAGACATCGGCCAAGGTGGTCGCGGCGTTCCAGCGTAGCGCCGGGGGTGCGTCCCCGCCCGGCGATGCTGGGCAGGTTTCGCCGCTCCGGCCGGATGGCGCGGAAGGCTATAACGCTGTCGACGGTACATGGGTCGCGCTACCGTCTGCCGCGCCTGCCCATGAGGCTACGCCCTTCGACCGCGGCGTGTTTGAAATTCTTGCGCCGGCGGCGGAAGAGTTCAACCGTATGCTGATTGTCGGCAAGAAAGAGGCCGAGGTGGTGCGGTGGCACTGGTCGAAAAGCTTTTCTGTCGTCAATCGCGGCGCGCTCGAACGTATCGCCGTGCTGGCAGAAAGCACCTACCTCATCAGCACAAACCAGAGCGCGGTGGGCTGGCTAAATTGCCAACAGTTCCGTCACCCTGCTGTCGACCAGTTCTTCGATGACCCTCGCGTATCAACCTACCATCTCGTGCGTTTTGCGCTTGGGGCGTCAAACCGTCACTTCTTCAACCTCTTTAACGGCTGGGCCGGCCCCGCGGGTGGCGCCATCCAGCGGAGGCTGGCGGCGGGCCTCGATATCCGCACGCTTTATGAGATGTGGATCGCGAACGGCGGCAACGAGTTCGTCCGCGATTTGCTGACCCAGCGTTGGTACGCCGCGCAACCCGACTGGGACCTCGAGCTTTGGCCACTGCTTGTTGATCGGCTGGCCATGCTCGACGAAGCGCTGGGGATGGCGCCGCAATCGGGCAGCAGCGCGATGCGGGTCACTGCGGGACTCGAAATGCTCGGGCATTTTCCCAAGCTACCCGTGCGCTACCGCTCGCGCCTGTTAATTCTCGCGAACGAGACTTCGAGCCATGTCCGCACACCCGCGCGCGCGCTGCTTGCCGGCACTCCGGGACTGGGCGATGCCATCGCGCGGCAGCTGGAGGATGGACGGCAGGACGTGCGGGCGCTGGCGGCGGATTGGCTCGCCCGGCGCGGCGAGCGCGGCGAAGTGCCGGCGATCCGCCGCGCGCTGGCCAAGGAGAAGAGCGATCTTGTCCGCGCGGCGATGATTTCCTCGCTCGAACGGCTGGGTGAGGACGTCACTGTGTTCTTCGCGCAGGATACGATGCTCAAGGAGGCGCGCGCCGGGCTCGCCAAGCTCAAGATCAAGGCGCTCGACTGGTTTCAGTTCGACCGGCTACCGCAGTTGACGTGGGAGAACGGCGATCCGGTCGATCCCATGCTGCCGCGCTGGTGGGTTATGCTGGCCGGCAAGCTCAAGCAGCCCGGCGGAAACGCGCTGATGTCGCTCTGGCTGGCTCGGCTCGTGCCTGGTGACGCGCACAAGCTTGGCTGGATGGTCCTGACCTCATGGATTGACGAGGATACGCGGACGCCGAGCGATGAGGAAGCCAACGCCTATGCCGCCGCGAACGTCGCAGCAGTGTTGCAGAGCAATATCGCCAATGCCAAGCGTTGGCCGCAAAGCGCCGACTACTTTCCTACCGACCGCGATGTGGTCTTCGCGCGACTAAAGGCTAGCAAGGCCGGGCAGTACCTGGGCAGCGCGATAGACAGCAAGGGGATCCTTGCGCTCTGCGTACGGGTGAACGGGGTCGATGCAGCGCAGCGTGCGCGCGCTTTCCTAAAAAATCATGGCGCGCGCGTCGCGCAGTCCAAGGCACTGCTCGAAGCACTGGCAGCAAATGGCAGCAGTGCTGCGTTGCAGGTCGTGCTCGCCGCCGCCAATCGCTCCAAGCAGAAGAGCGTGCAGGCCTATGCCGGGGCGCTGATCGATGCGATTGCCGATCAGAATGGCTGGTCGGCAGCGCAGCTGGCTGATCGCACGGTGCCCACCGCCGGCTTCGATGCCGATGGCGTGCTGGAGCTCGATTGCGGCGAAGGGCGGGCCTATGTCGCACGGCTCGACGAGCAGGATGCGCTGGTGCTGTTCAACGCCGATGGCCGCGAAGTGAAGGCGTTGCCCGGTCCCCGGATTGACGAGGAGCGCCCATTGGTCGAGGCGGCGAAGAAGCTGCTTTCGAACGCGCGCAAGGAAACCAAGCAGGTCTTCGCTGCGCAGACCGAGCGCCTGAAGGAGGCGATGTGTCTGCAGCGCAATTGGCCGCGCGAGGATTGGGAAAGCTTCGTGGCGGGCCATCCCCTCGTCGGGCGCATCGCTGCCCGGCTGGTGTGGCGGGGCTATGCCGACGACACGCAACCGTTGGCGCTGTTCCGCCCACTCGGTGATGGCAGCTACACCGATGCCGAGGACGGTGACGTTGATATAGCGGCCTTTGCCGAGATCCGCCTCGTCCATTCCTCGCTGCTCGACGCCGCCACCATCGAGGCTTGGCGCCGGCATCTGGGGGACTATGCGGTGCAGTCGCCGTTTGACCAGTTGGGCCGCGATCTGCCGCAGCTTGATCCCGCAGATTTTGGCAATCGATCGATCAATGACCGTGAGGGATGGATGATCGAGACGTTCAAGCTGCGCGGCGTCGCGACCAAGCTCGGCTGGCAACGCGGCCCGGCGCAGGACGGAGGCTGGTTCCTCACTTACGAGAAGACCTATCGGGAGGCGGGGCTGCAGGTAGAGATCGAGTTCACCGGCAGTCCGCTCCCCGAAGAGAACCGCCCCTCGGCACTGCAATCCCTGCATTTCCGTAAGCTGCGCGGATCTGGCTCCGGCGGCACGGCTATGGTGTTGCGTGATGTGCCGCCAGCGGTGCTCGCCGAATGCTGGCGCGACTATTATGACTTCGCGGCCAAGGGCACCGGCTTCGATATCGAGTGGAAAAAGAAGGCCTACGCATGAGCGAGCAGACCAAGGCGATCCGCAGACCGGCCGAGCACCGCTATGCAGCCGAGCTTGCCCGGCTGGAGGCGGACGATGCCGCCAGCCCGCGTCCGGCCGGTTGGCGGCTTTCGCCGCGCGCGGTGCGCAAGTTCCTGCTCGGCGATGCGAAGCTGAACATCACGCGCAAGTTCTATGGCGATGACCCGCTCGCCGATCGCGCCATCGTCAGCCTGATGAGCCAGCAGGGGCTCATGCTGGTGGGTGAACCGGGGACGGCCAAGTCGCTCCTCTCAGAACTGCTCGCCGCCGCGGTCTGCGGTACCTCGGCGCTGGTGGTGCAGGGGTCGGCGGGCACGACCGAGGACCATATCCGCTATGGCTGGAACTATGCCCTGCTGCTCGCCGAGGGACCGAGCGAACGCGCGCTGGTACCTTCCCCTGTGCTCAATGCGATGCGCAGCGGGCGGATCGTGCGCTTCGAGGAGATTACGCGTTGCCCGCCCGAAGTGCAGGACGCGCTGATCTCGATCCTTTCGGAAAAGGCACTGGCCCTGCCCGAACTTGGCCCTGATGCGGTGGCCATGGCCGCGCCCGGCTTCAACGTGATCGCCACTGCCAACTTGCGCGACCGCGGCGTCCACGAAATTTCCAGCGCGCTCAAGCGACGCTTCAATTTCGAGACGGTACACCCGATCAGCGATCCCGATTTCGAGCGCGAGCTGGTACTGAAGCAGCTTGCCGAACGGCTGGAGCCGGCCGGGGTCCTCGTGCGCGGGGAACGCGACGTGGCCGATCTCCTCGTGCGCACGTTCCAGGACCTGCGCACCGGGCGCACGGCGGAAGGGGTGAACCTGAACCGGCCCGATGCGGTGATGTCGACCGCAGAGGCAGTCAACGTGCTCCATGCCGCCGCGCTGGAGGCAGCCTATCTCGACGATGGGCGGCTGTCCGGTGTGCATGTCGCGCGTCAGATCCAAGGCGTGGTGCTCAAGGACTCGCCCGAAGACGGCAAACGCTTGCGCGCCTACATCGATCACATAGTCAAAGAGCGCGCCGGGCGGTCCGGCGTGTGGAAGGAATTCTATTCGGCGGCGCGGTCGCTCAAACTAGGGTGAGCCCTGCGGTGGACGCGCCCGTGCTTCACGATCCTGCACGCGATCTGTGGATCGTTCCGATCCGCCACCACAGCCCTGCCTGTGCGGCGCAACTGGAGTGTCTGCTGGCGGCCGTCGCGCCCACCGCGATCCTGATCGAGGGGCCGCTGGATTTCGAACCGCTGATCAAGCAGATCTGCGATCCCCGCACCCGCGCGCCAGTGGCGGTCGTTGCGCTGCGCGACATGGAGAAAGGGGGGGGCGCCCGGCGCGTCGTCAGCTACTTTCCGTTCTGCAACCACAGCCCCGAACTGATCGCGCTGCAGACGGCGGCGGCGCGCGGCATTCCGGCGCATTTCATCGATTTGCCTTCCACCGATCCGGCGATGATCTCGGGCAATGAAGACGCGGGCGATCGTTCACTGCTTGGAGACGAGAAACCGTTCAGTGTCGGCGACTACGTGACTGCGCTCGCCCGGGAACTCGGCTGCCGCGACGGCAATGAAGTGTGGGACCAGTTGTTCGAAGCCCGCATTGCCGAGGCAGATTGGGCCCGCTTCTTCGCGGATGTCGGCCAGTATTGTGCCTGCATTCGCGGTGCTGTTTCCGCCGCGACGATGGAGCACGACGGCACGTTGGCGCGCGAAGCGCAGATGCGCGCGCTTGTTGCGCGGCATCGGGCGGCGATCGAGGGACCGATTGTTGTCCTGGTAGGCGGTTTTCATGCCCCGGCGCTGATCGCTCCTGCCCATGGCGCGGTAGTCGAGCCAAAGGCAGGCGCAGGCCGGTGCTACCTTGTCCGCTATGGCATGCGCCAGCTCGATGCGCTGGCCGGCTACGGCGCCGGTCTTGCGCTGCCCGGGTTTTACGAGCGCCTGTGGCAGGCACGCGGGACTGGCGGTGGTTCGCTGGCACTAGAGCTGATTACTGGCTTTGCAGCGCATCTGCGCGGCACCAACATGGCGGCACCGAGTCTGCCAGTGATACTCAACGCAGTGGAACAGGCCGAGCGCCTCGCCTCTCTGCGTGGACGGCCGTTCCCCACGCGCGACGATGTGATCGACGCCGTGCGATCAAGCTTTATCAAGGACGAAATCCCGCTGGGCGAAGTGCCGCTGCTCGCTCAATTGCGAATCTGGCTCTGCGGCAGCACCATTGGCGATGTGCCGCCGTCCGCCGGCTCGCCGCCTCTTGTCGAAGCTGTGCGTGAGCGGGCGCGCAGCCTTGGTTTCACCATTGCCGATGGCGAGCGACGCACGCGCGAGCTCGACATCTACCGCAAACCTCGCCACCGCGAGGCAAGCCGCTTCTGCCATGCGCTGGCGCTGATCGGCTCCGGCTTTGCCCAGCGCACAGCAGGGCCTGATTTCCGCAACGATGCGGGGCTCGATCGGCTGCACGAAATCTGGTCGGTCTGCTGGTCGCCGCAGGTCGAGACGCGCCTGATCGAGTTGTCCGAAGTGGCGGACACACTGATGGAAGCTCTCGCGACAGTGCTGGTCGAGAAGCTTGCAGGGCTTGCCGAGCTTGGTCGTGGGTGCAGCGCACTCGCCGCGATCGATCTCTATGCCGCCGCGTGTCGGGCTGGGCTCGGTGAAACAGCGGATGCCGCGCTTGATGCAGTCGAACGCCATGTCCTCGATGATCCGGGGCTCGCCTCGCTGATCGCAGCGCTTACCGATCTCGTGCTGCTGCGCCGCAGTCGCGACATTCTGGACATCGCCGGTACGGCCACGCTCGACCGAATCATGGCTGCGACCTGGCGCCGCATCCTGACCCTCTTGCCTGAGCTTGCATGGATTGGAGAAGATCAGCTGCGCCCTGCCATCGCCGCGATGGCCGATTTGCGCGGCTTGATCGAACTCGCCCGGTCGTCCGCCGCGCCACTCGACCTTGGTCTGTTCGACGAAGCGCTGGCGAGGCTGGGCGAGGCGGAACTTGATCCCA
Source organism: Novosphingobium sp. SG707 (assembly GCF_012275515.1). Taxonomy (GTDB): domain Bacteria; phylum Pseudomonadota; class Alphaproteobacteria; order Sphingomonadales; family Sphingomonadaceae; genus Novosphingobium. The sequence continues at coordinate 755,651 of NZ_JAAZQL010000003.1, read as the reverse complement.
TGTTGGCAGGCGCGGTCACTGCCTTTGCCCTCACCGGCGGCCTGATCGCCCCAGCCGCGCTTGACCAACGGCTGCGCAGCGAACTGGCCAGCGGTTATGTCGATCCGGCTGACCGGCTTGCCTTCCTCGGCGGCGTCATCGCCATCGCGCGCGAACTGCTATGGACGACGCCAGTCATTATCACTGCGCTCAACGATGTGGTGGCTGGGGCGAGCGAGGCGGATTTCGTCGCGCTTTTGCCGCACTTGCGCCTTGCGCTCATGCCGCTTGATCCGCGCGAGACGGACCGGCTGGCGAACGAAATCGCCGATCTCATTGGTGCCGATCCTCATCGGCTTGCGGTGATGGTGGACATTCCTGAAGCCGATCTCGCCGCCAATCTTGCGCTGGAGCGTGAATTGCAGGCGATCCTTGCGATGGACGGTCTTGCATGACTGACCCGCAACTCCTGCGCCGCTGGCGCCTTGCCCTAGGCCGTTATGCCGAGCGCGCGCTGCCATCGGCCGACCTTTCCGGCGCGGATATGCGTACCGATCGTGCGCTTGACTATCTCTATGCGCGCGAGATGGAGAAGCGCGGGCTTCGGCGCGGTAAATCAGGCGGCAAAGGCGGTTCGCTCGATCCAACGAGCCTCACACCGCTCGGCTGGCTCGGCGAACTGCGCGATCTGTTCCCGCAATCGGTCTATGAGACGGTGCAGGCTCACGCGATTGACAATCTGGGCATGAGCGAGCTGCTCTCCGACCCTTCGGTGCTCGATGCGCTGGAGCCGAACCGCGATCTGCTCAAGGCGCTGATCGCGTTCAAAGGTGCCGCCAATCCGGCAGCGCGCGAGAAGATCCGAGAAGTGACGCGCAAAGTGGTTAAGGAAATCCTGCGACAGTTGCGTCCCAGGATTGAGGCCGCACTGGCGGGCAAGCCCAATCGCTTCCGCCGCAGCCAGCTGAAAGCGATGAAGAATTTCGCATGGCATGAGACGATCCGCGACAACCTTAAGAACTGGGACCGCGAACGCGGCCGTATCGTGGCAGACCGCCTGCGTTTTCATGGCCGTAGCCAGAGGCGCCTTCCGTGGACGATCATGCTATGCGTCGATCAATCAGGCTCGATGCTATCTTCCACGATCTATGCCGCGGTCATGGCCTCGATCCTCACTGCGCTGCCCTCGGTCGAAGTAAAGCTCGTCGTTTTCGATACGGCCATCGTCGATCTATCCAGCGAGGCGCACGATGCTGTCGAAGTGCTGATGTCAGTGCAATTGGGCGGTGGGACCAATATCGGCGCGGCAGTTGAATACTGCGAAAGCCTTGTCACGCAGCCAACGCGGACGATCTTTGTGCTGATCAGCGATTTCGAGGAAGGAGCACCGGTCGGCCGCCTGCTCATGGCCGTGCGACGTATGGCCTCGGCGCGGATCACGATGCTCGGTCTTGGTGCACTCAGCGACGATGCCGCACCTGTTTACGATCACCGCACGGCCGAACGGTTGGCGGGTTGCGGCATGGAAATCGCCGCGCTCACGCCGGATCGATTCGCCGAATGGATCGGAGCGCGGATCGCATGACGGACGCGGCTCTGCGCGAAAGCCTTGCGGCCTATGACGACACTGCGCTGGCAACGCTGACCAATCCGGGGCTGGTGCGCCGCGCCCACCGCGATGTGGACGAAGGCAAGGTGCGGCTGGTCGGCGGGTCACCGGGCAAGGCCGAAGTGGACGCCGATGGCCATCTGGTACTGCTCGACGCGCGCGGGCCAGCTGCGGCACAATGCGCTTGCAAGTCCGTCGCTGTCTGCCGCCATCGGATCGCGGCGGTGCTGTTCGTGCTGACGCAGGCAGCGGGTGACGCAGCGCCGGAGGAAGCGGGAGAACCGGGCGCCGCAAGTACAGACCCGCAGGAACTGCTGTCCGCGTTCGATCTCGCCGCGCTGGCGCGCTGGGCCGGGAAGGCAAGCTGGCGCGCTGCGCTCGAAACTACGGGGGATCCAACGACAGTCACCGTGCAGTCCAACGCGATCGCTGTCGAGCTTCAGGGCCTTGAGGCACCTGTTCTGATCCTGCGCGGTCAGGGCTTTGACGGAATCATCTCGAAAGCACCAAAAGCGCAGCGCAAGGCGCTCCATGCTGCTGCGGTGTTGGGTGCACGCCGCCACTTCGGTCTTGCCGTGCCAGACGCCCAGCCCGAGGCGGACGCGCCGACGGATACCGCGTGTGCCTATGTGCCCGATCCCGCCTTTCTCAACGGTATTGCCTGCCAGCTGGCCGAGGTCGCTGCGCTCGGCTTCAATCTTGCGCCAGTGCCGCTCGAAGAATCGCTGTTCGAGATGTCGGTCTCGACGCGCGCAGATGCCTTGCCGCGCCTTGCCGCCTTGCTGCGCGCGATTGCCGCACAGATCCGGCTGCGGCGCAAGCGGGCCTTGTCGTTCGATTCCGACGTCCTGCTTGAATTGACCGCGACGGCCTTTGCCCTGACGTACGCACTCGGTCGCGGCAATCAGGAACGACAGGCGGCGCTGGTCGGGCAATTACGACGCAGCTTCGAACCGGCCGCTCCGCTCAATCTGATCGGCTGCGGTGGCGAGCGCTGGCGTACGCCCACCGGCGCGCGCGGGGTGACGGCGTGGTTCGTCGAGGCGGAGACCGGCCGCTGGCTCAGCACGAGCCTCGCACGTGGCCCGGGTCAAGACCCGCAGTTCATGCCTGGCGAGGCGTGGCGACATCAGGCGATGTGGCAGGCGGAGCCACTGGCGACCCTCGCACATGCAAGACTGACGCTGGAAGGGGCAAACATCTCGGCAGACGGCCGCCTGTCCGCACCTGCCGCAGCGCGCGCCTCCATCATCGAGACGAAGGCTTTGCCGCCGACCGACCTCCTAGGTATCGTCCGCAATTGGGCCGAATTACGTGCGGTCCACAAGGCGCAGACCGGACTGGGTCTCGATGCTGCGCGCGGCCCGGTGGCATGCCTGATCGCACCTGTGCAAACCGCTGCGCCTTGGTTCGACGACTTCGCGCAGCAATTGGTCTGGCCGGTCTGCGATGAGACCGGCGCATGGCTGGCACTGACATTGGATCATGACGAAAGCGCCACAACCGCACTCGAGGCACTGGAGGCAAACCTTACGCATGGGTGGCGTGGGCTGGTGCTGGTCAGGATCAGCCGCGGGCGGCAGGGACTCGCTGTCACCCCGATCACGCTCATTGGCAATGAAGCGATGATCGATCTGACCATGTGGCAGGAACCGAGGACGTGGACGGGCAGGCTCCAGCAGCAAAGCTGGCTTACACGCCTCCGGCAGCACCGTCCGGGCAACCGCATCTTCACCCGCCTTCCTCGTGACGGCACGCAGGCTGCGCTTGATGCCGTTTGGCAGCATCTGATCGACCGTCTGGAAGCGGGGTCTGGTCTGGCGGCCATGCTGGATGGCGCGCGCGCCGCCCACGCGGACCGGCTGGATGCGTTTGGCCTGCCGGTTCTGGCGACTCTGCTGCGCAAGGCCGATGGCGCGGAGGGGACGTTGACAGCCGCCTATGCCCTCCTGATCACCCGCGAACAGCGTTCTTCCCTCCCACTTTTGGGATGACGATGTTCACCAACTGCTGCGCGGCGGCGATGATGGCCAGAATTTCGTCGCCGCTCATGATGCATCTCCCACGCCGAAGCCGCTGACGATGGAACTGGGCGGCGCAGTGTGGCAGGCTGCCATGGGAAGCTACAAGCGCTAGGGCAAAGGCAATACGGATGTTGCGCATCTTACTTGCTCCCGATGATGGCATTGGGCACCAACGGTGCCGCAGCCTTGAGGGCCTTGGCCCGCTGATAGGACGACCACACGCCGTACATGGCGGGCAGGGCGGCGGCCGGAAGGGCCAAGGCACCATCGACTCCGCCTTAATCCAGCCAGCCATTGGCAATGGCATAGATGCCGGCGGCAGTGACAGAATGGCGCGAAAGAGCCATCACGGCCGACAAGGCTGCGGAGGTAAGGCTCGGTTACAATCGGATTATGATCAGACATCGCCGGCACTCCGCAGGTTGTAAGCCTTGATGATGCTTTTGAGCGTGGCGCCGTATTTTGGATCGGCGGCGTAAACCTCGGTCAAAGCGTCCGCGAAGGCATTGGGATCGGGTAGCGCGGACCGCACTTTGGCGTAGAGCTTGCCGGTGGCCAGCAGTTTGCCGTGGGCTTCGAAATAGTCCTCAGGGCTGGAGTAATCCTTGAACCGGCGCAGGCACGATACGCGCTGCCCACTGACGACTTCGTGCGTCCAGCAGCGCGTGAGGGGCTCCAGCGGCGTTCCCGGCTTATGAGGGAATTTCGTCTCGGTCACCTTGGCTGTAATGCCGCCATAATTGTTCTTGCCGCTGACAAACTTGCCCAAACCGCTGTCAAGGGCCCATCGGGCGAGGCTGATGCCGGTCGGGATATTCCATTTGGCCTGCGATGCGCGCAGCTGCGGTAATGTCGGGGCGGAATAATGGGCATGATAACCTCTGATCAGGCGGCGGGCCTGCCGCTCAGGTATTTGTCGGCACCCCGGCCAAACAGCAGATCAAGCGTGTAGGGCCCGAGGTAGCTGGCGAGGATGGCGGCGGTGGCGGACGGCTGGATAGCCAGATGATCCCAGACGCAGACGCAAAGCGCCCCAGCCCATGCCCAGTGCGGGCGACCATGGCTTGCAGCGCCCGCGCTGGACCTCTCGGGCATGAAACATCAGGCGGCCCAGAAGGCCCCCCGCTCCAGTCCAGACATACTCGGGCGGGATAGGTGGACTATCGGCCATGGTTTCTCCGGACATAGAAAAACCGCGTCGTGGGCGATGGATGGATGACACTGGCGATCAGGCCTGATTTGTCGCAAAAGTGACGCGTGAATCAGATTGACCCAGAATTTCTGGAGAGAGTGGTTACCGCGATGCGCGAGGCGGCGCGGTGTAATGGAGCGGGTAGCCCGTACACCGAGATAGAGGCTGTGGCGCGGGCGGCGGTGGAGGTCATTGCATCCAAGCGATAGGCCCCTGTATGGCGCGCAACAGGAGGCTACCAATATGGCTATTTCACAAACTGAATTTGATGAATTGAAAAAGGACCACGACCGCCTTCGAGCGCTGCTTATGACCCTGATTCCGATCGTAGGATGCCTTCTTGAAAAGGCAGGGGCAGATCCGGAGAAGGTCGCTGTCTGGCAAGGTGCCTCACCTAAGGTAGGCTTTGAGTATAATAAATGGTCGAATTCTGGCTTGGAGATATTGAGAGACCTTTGAGCAATTCGATGCGTCCCCTCTCCATCGCGATCGGGAGGGGCTGTTTTAGGAGGTCATTCAGACGTATGGATCAGGATCAACGCGAGGATCGCCGCCTCCGGATCGAGGCTGGGTTTATATTGGCACTGATGGTGTTTGTGGCCGGAATTCGCATCATCGAGGCATTTCGTTGAGACTGTCCGGCCCGGCCCAATTGGCCATCGGAGCATGGCTGGCTGTCGCAGTGCTCACCTTAATGATGCTGACGGTTGCCCCACGGTAATGCCCTTGACATCAAATCTGTTTCTGTAACCTTTACCCCGCCAAGCCGATCCTAACTTGGTGGGGCGGTATCCATGTGCCAACCTTGCTACCGCCCCTTACATCAAGTCGATATCAGCAGGGCAAACGCCATGAGCGGATTACGAATTGCCGCGCAATACCTCATCGCGTTTTTGATCGTCACGGCAGTGCTGACGGCCATATGGACCATTTTTCTGGTCTTGGTGCATCTGCTGCCTGAAACCCCTATCTCAGGCCCCCTGCGCTTCCTGATCGGGCTCCACTTCCGCGCCGGGTAATCCCTCCGCCGCGAGTATTGAGGGAATGGCGAAGGTCAGCCATTCCCCCGGCGTCAGGAAAATGGTCGATACCGCCGCCGATACCCCCGCCGACACCCCGAGATCAAAGTTGAGTGTTAGATTAGGGTGAAGGACCTGCCGTATAGTCGGTGAGTTGGAACGCCCAGATCGTCCCAAGCCCCGATGGTTCTGGATATCTCCCTAGGTGGGGCGGCGGCTGGCCCTCGTTAATTGGGGTAATGACGTATTTATCGCACGGTGTTCTTTGATGGCTATTTTGCCCCGAAATCGGAACAACGATCAAACTTTTGTTTGGAGAGCCCCCTCCACTGAGCCCCCTCATCAGGTCGGACACACTCTGCAAGCTACTATTTTTCAGTCACTTTTCCGGATCACCCCGCTAGCTCATAGGCCCTCAAAAGTTCCTGTTGACGCAGTACACCCAACGCGCTGTGAGATATTGTGATCGAGGTCGTTGCTCAGCAATTTGCCAAGGCCATGTCAGTCGCCTTGGTCAAGGATCTCCTCGAAGGCTACAACACGCAATTAAGCATGCTGGCCACCAACGCCTGGATCATGGGCGCCTCCCACCTCCCGACCCGACGTGTCATTGCCGCGCGGACTGATCAGTCAGCGTCCGTCGGAGAACTGCGCCTGGTCACGACCACTCCGACCTTACCGTGCTTCTGCGTCGACCCTTAAGGTTTCAGTTATCGCGAAATTCCCAGAATTCCGCCCATTCACATCTGTTCCCACACCGATTGCGCCAGCCCCGGTTTCAGCGCCCGGTCCAAAGTGCATGACCTCGGGCAGCCATGCCAGCGCGCGGTCCTTGACCTCCGTTTCGACCGGCAAATCACCCGCGAACAAGCGCTCGGCCGCCGCGGCGAGATCATGTTTCTTCGCGCCAGCATAGCGCGTACCGAGATCGCTCCCGCCGATTTCCGCCAACAGATCAAGGATCGCAGGTTTGGCGATCCTGTCAAAATAGACCGCAGCCGTCGGCCGCCACCAGGCCGCAACATCGATGGCAAGTTTGCTGCCAAGGTGATCAAGAAAAGCTGCTTCGCCATGACCATACGGCACGGCTCGCAAAGTACGCGCCACTGCCCAGCCCAACCAAGCCGCACGGACCTCCTCGGGCAGGGCACAAAATGCTTCATAGGCCTCGATCGCCGAACCTCGACCCTGCCAGCTGCGATCCAGTCCGTCCTCAAGTTTCGCCCATTCCAGCGCAGCGGGCATGTCGCTGTTAAAGTCATGGATAAGCCGCGCCGGTGCCGGACCGCGTAATTCGCTGGGTACATGATGGCCATAAGTCACGGCCGAAGCTTCGGCGAGGATGAAGGTGGCCAGATTGAGCGCAAAGCCTGGATCTCTTGCAACATGAAGCGCAAGCAATTCAACCTTCATCATGGCCAGACGTTCGAGCAGGCGCTGGCTCAAAACCGGCTTGACTTCTTCCGCGCCAGAATCGAATTGCTCCGCCTCGGCGCCATCGCGGCCTTTGTCGTCGGCATCAGGTTCGGCTTCCGGCTCAGGTATCGCATAGAGTTGTTCATGGATGCGCGGGACGCCATCGTCACCGATGACGACATAGGCCAGCGCCTGCGCCTTGCGGCCATCTTCAAACACCGGCGAAGGGGCTGTCAGGCTCACCAGTTCAGCCTCCAGTGACTCGACATAGGCCTCTTCCTCCTCACTCGGCTCGAACTCACCGGAGTCGTGCGCCTCACTCCATTCGGCCAGCTCGATCTCGATTTCATCCTTACGCGCCAGCTGCTCGTCGCTGAGCTCAGGTAATTCACCATGAAGTTGCTGCAGACCCCAGGTCTGGTTGAAAGGGATATGCGTTGCAGCCACCGCCCGGATTTCTCCGAAGCCCTCGCGCTGCCTGATCGCCTCAGCAGCCTCGGTCAGCTTGCGCTCCGCCAGCTCATCGACGATCTTCGTGTCGAGCCAGCGCTCGCTACCGGCATCGGAGAAGAGGTCTTCCTCGATTCTGCCACCCGCAGCGAAATAATCCTCGCGTCCGACCAGCAGCGCTTTGGGATCGCTCGCGCGGTAACTGTAAGAGGCAAGCCGACGGCGTATCTCGCTGACGCTGTCGCGCGTATAACTGTGGCGCAGCAGTTCAAAGACGGCGGCCTGACGCACGGTATCGCTGGTCGAAGCATAGGCCCTGGCAACATCGAGCGTGATGACATTGGCCTCAAGCGCGTCGAAGACCGGTTCAGCAAGGCCTGCAAGACGCAGGCGACCCAGCACGAAACGTTCGGTTACGCCAAAGCGTTTGGCGACATCGGCGGGGGACTTACCCTCAACTTCAACGACATCACGGAAGGCGCGGCAAGCCTCAGCGGGGTTCATCTCAAGGTGGAGGAAATTCTCCTGAAGGCTGACCTCGACCTCATCTGCCCGGTTCTTGAGAACGAGCAGCGGTACGCCATAATCGGCGGGAAAGGTGCCCAACTCGATCAGACGATGGACCGCTGCGAGCCGACGGCCGCCTGCAGTGATGCGATAATGACCTTTTCTGCGGGCGATGGGGACGCCGATAAGGTTCTGCAGCACGCCGCGTTCGGCAATATTGGCAGCCAGCCGCGCATCGGCTTCAGGATCGCTGCTTTTGCGGACGTTGGCGGGCGACTTTTCAAGGTTCGCAGCCGGTACAAGAATGGGAAGCTGGGACATGGCTCAAGGACTCCGGGCGGAGCAGCCCGTCCATTCGGGCTGCCCGTCGCCGATCTTCGCCACCCCCTCCTCTCCCTTTCGAAGCGCATCATTCCAGTCTTTACAGCCCGCCGGCGGCCATAGGACCTCAATGCTCCTTCCCTGCGTCCGATAGGTCTCAAGCGCCTTTGCGGCCGCAGCCTGCCCGGCATGATCATTGTCCGGAAGCAGGACAAGGCGCGATATTCCCACGGGTAGGGCAATCCGATGAAGCCGCCCCGCCCCCAGTGTGGCCCAGACGCCAATGCCCAGCAGGGTCATCGCCGACATGGCTGTCTCGGTTCCTTCGGCCAGTCCCATTATGTCACCTGCCGGAGCAAGCTGTACCGCGCCCGCAAGCGGCCTGCCCAGCATGCGCCGGGGAATGCTCAGATCGCGCGCCCGAATGGGATGGCCGGGTGCAAGGAACGTACGCTGCACCGCAACCAGTTTGCTCCCGTGATGGACGGCCGCAATCATCGCTGGACGAAAGACGACATCCCGTCCGCACCCAAGCGGAGTCCTGGACAGATAGCGCAACGCCGGCGGCTTGATACCAAGCCCCCGCCGCTGCAGATAGGCCTCAGCGTCTGTTCCTGCCAAGGGCCGGGCACAGTCCCAAAGGCGACGTGCAAGATCAGATGACGACCCGGACCTGGCATGCCTGAATTCTGGTCCAAATCCGCCCCGGCCTCGCATCAGCGCACCGCTGTCCCTTAGCCGTATTGTGCGGATCACCTCCTGGTGATCGCAACCGGCAAAACATTTGAACAGCAGCGCGTATTTCCCCACCCGCACCGACAGACTCGGCTCACGGTCATCATGAGCAGGGCATCGACACATGCCTTGCTTCCCTCGCCAAATGCCTCCCAACCCTAGGACCAGCCTTTCACCGAGAACTTCCAGCTCAGTTCCTGTCTGGTGCGCGCATTTGGAACCGCTATTCTTCATCGATGGCCTCGCAAAGCAGCTTCAGGGCCCGGGCGAGTTCCAGCTGGACCCGATCGATCGTGATCCCCATGAGCGAGGCGATGGCCGGAAAATCCAGGTCATCCCTGCTATGCAGGAGGTAAATCACACGGGTCGGCTCAGGTAAGACATCAAGCGCATTGCAAAAGCGCAGCTGACGATCATCCTTCGCGGCAGATAGTGATTTCAGTTTTCTGGATATGTGTAAAAACCAATTCAACCCTTTGGGCAAAGGATCACCTCTTGCCGCACCAAACTGTCGAGTATCCATAGCCGAGACCCGGGAAACGCGGTCCGGGGTAATATGGCGGGCAAGCCTGGACCATAAGCCAAACAGGATTGCGGCAAATCCAGCAGGAGACATTGGCTCACTCCTTGCGCGAACGGGATATCGCCTCCCTTTCCCCACTCCGCTTCCATAAACTCGTCTCGGACAGCCCGGCCTTCCTGCCCGATATTATTTCAATCCAGAGAATATCAAATACACCATTAACCAAATCGCCTTCAAAGATGAATTCGAGCAACATCATCTTTGATGTCAGGACAACTCATTCTGCGAAAGCAGGAAATAACCATATTATCTTCGTATAAGGCCTTGCCGAATCGGCAAAAAGGCGATCCACTTACACATTACATCAATTCAATGCAGCGCGTTTTTAAACCATATTGGTACGCGGACCGTTGAACGTTCGGCGTTTCACAAAAGGAGGACATGTGTCGCCGTGACCGAGAAGCCCTCACCCCCCTTGTCGGACCGGCAACTGGAGGCCCTTGCCAGTCTGACTCCGCGCGAATGTGAATGCCTGCGCCTCTCTGTACAAGGCTATTATCAGACCAAGGAAATCGCGCGGCACCTCTCGATTTCCGAAGATCGGGTCAACAAGCTCGTCCAGAGCATCCGTAAAAAGCTCGGCACCTCCAGCCGCGGGGAAGCCATTCGCCAATTCATCCAGTGGGACGCGCTGCGATCAGACGAGCGACACCCCACCCATTTTTTGGGCTCCCCAATAATGGGTCTTCAGGAACTGCCGGTTCTGGAGTTTTCTGAGCCCGTCGATGACAGCGCGGAAGCGCCGGATACGACAGGCGATGCTCCTGTTTCCGCTCCCGAAATTATGACGGGGAACGGGATGGCCCCATCGCTCATCGATCTGGCGCCGCTTCGCAATCAGGGGAGGCAGGCCAATGACCTGAGTATCAACCACATGGTGATCGCCATTGCGGTCATTGCTGTTGGCGCCCTTGTCGCCATCGGTTCAGCCGTATCGCTGCTTACAGGCATGAACAGCCTGTTTTCACATTAGAGCGGCGAGTTCATCTATCCTGCAAGCCTGCTTCACGAGGAAACAGGAAAGGGAAACTATGCGTGCCCAACGCCAAGCCATTGCCCAACATGTAGCCAAACATCTTTTCGCCGCCGAGGAAGCCGTGGATCTCGCCGTTGCGCGGATCGCCGAACTCAATGCAGCCCTGCCGCTGGCCAGACTGGACGCCCGTCTTTCCGCCGCCGTCGGTCAGGACGCGCTGATCCAGTCCGCCAACGCCCTGATGCTGCTCACAGAAACGCGCGGCAGGATCGTGGCCACCCATGCCAGTCTCAAACAGGCCGGCGATGATATCGGACTTGCCGCGCTTAGCTATGGCGATCTCATCAAGCCGAGCCGGGCACTTCGCGAAGTGGACTTCCGCCTGCGCACGGCCACGTAGGGCCGGCGCTGGATTCCGATGGACAACTGCACCGAATTCTTCTGGCGGACCTCATGAGACAGCAGGAATTTCTGGCGCTGCTGATCTTCAGCACCCTCTTTGCCGTCAGACGCGGCGGCCGCCCTGAGAAAATCGGAGCCATTGCCCTGTTCGCAGGCGCGTTGATCAGTTTCCTGGTGGTTCGCCCCCAGGGACTCCGCTTCCGTCATATCGAGACCGGTATCTTCATGACAGACATTGCGCTGCTGGGAATTTTCTTATGGCTCACCTTTCGATCCACACGTTTCTGGCCGATCTGGATCTCCGGGCTGCTCGGAGCGGAGACCCTGGTCCATCTGGGTCTGATCGTTGCTCCGCAGATTCATTGGGAGGCCTATTTGGATGCAACGGCACTATGGAGCTGGCTGATACAGCTCATGCTGGTCATCGGCACATGGCGTCATCAGGTAAGGCTGATGCAAAACGGGCGCGACCCGCCGTGGAGAAGCGATATAAACTGATGTGTCAGGCCTTTTTTTACGGCCTGCCGACCATTACGCGGCACGAAATTTCACGGTGCCGGCTATGACCGATCCGGCTCCCAACATTCATATCGATGCGGACCGAGTGCACGGGATCAGGCGATTGAGAGCTTTGCATTGCAGAATGCTGCTTCAGCTGGAGGAGATGTTCTCAGGCAAGCTGGGACGTCGCTTTTCGGGGGGAACCTATCGGACATTTCTGCTCGAGCTTTATCTGGCCGAACACGAAGGAACCGCCACTTTTCAGTCCTGCCTTGCAACCGGCGAGCCGCCGGCCAATACGCATCGCCGCTCGGCGGAACTGGCAAAATGCGGCATCCTGCAGCGCGTGCCGGACAGCGGCGATCACCGGCGCATCAACCTCAGCCTTGCCCCCAAAGTACGGCAGACCCTTGATGAGGTAATGGACAGAATTGTCTCCGCGCCGGCCCAGCCATCAGCCGACGGCACAGGAGAGATAGGCCGGAAAGCGCAAAGCAGGTCATCATCCCGTGTTGGCATCCATGCCATCCGCCAGGAAAAGGCGGTCACGGTGCTGCGCGGCAGGGTCATTGCCGGCGGCCGCATCGCATTGCCGGCCCCTGTCCGTGATGTGCTGGGCCTGCGAAATGGCGATCATGTCAGGTTCGAACTGTCCGACGGCGAAGTTCGGATCTTGCCTGACCGTCACGCCCTGCGCCTGATACAGCAGCACCTGCGCGGCGTCGCGCCTTTAGACGGACCGGCTTCCTGCGAGCTGATTGCGCGACGCAGACTTGAGGCTTCCCATGGCGGATAGAGCCCCACCCCTTCACCATGTGCTCGATGCGTCGGCCTTGCTATGCCTGTTGTTCGACGAAGCCGGCGCCGAGAAGGTCGAGGCCCGTCTTGATCTTGCGCGGATCTGCGCGGTCAATTACCAGGAGGTGCTGGTTGCGCTTGTCGATCGGGGCATAAAGCCGGAAAACGCGCAGACCATGCTGGGCCAGCTGGATATAGAGATCGTGCCCATGGACCGAGCGCAAGCCAATATCGCCGGCGCGCTGCGACCGCTGACCCGCGCCTCCGGACTTTCGCTGGGCGACCTTTGCTGTCTTGCCCTGGCATGGACCAGCAGGGCCGTCGCCCTCACCACTGATCGGGCATGGGCCGATCTTGATATCGGCATAGCGATAGAAGTGGTGCAATAGAGATGCTTGACGGTGTCGCTCCATCCCGCAAGGGTGCCTGGTGCGCACCGATCTCGGCCATCTTCCGGCCCATAAGTAGCGCGAACTTGACCGCGCGGTGCAACTGCTGCTCGATGAATTCGGGGCTGCCCACAGCGAAGCAGCAAGCGGCAGGGCAGCATCGTCAAGGCGATCCTCTACGGCAGCCATGGTGCGCGGCTGCTGGGTCGATGAACCCCATACCGCCAAGGGCTATGTTCCCGATTTCGATCTGCTGGTGGTCGTCAGCAACAAGGATCTGGCCGACCGCGCCGCGCACCGGGTCAGGGCTGACGAAAGGCTGATCGAGGAGAAGCTAGCCGGACGCCTGCGCACCCCTGTCAATTTCATCGTCCATTCGCTGCAGGAAGTGAACGACGGCCTCGCCCATCGCCGGTTCGTCTTCATGGACATCGCCCGGGACGGGACTGCCCTTTACAGCTGCGATGATCGCGAACGGCATGGACTTCTGCCCAAGACCCCGCAGGCCAATCTCGAACTGGCGGGAGTATTTTGAGGAGTGGTCTCCCAGCGCGATGCGGGCTCACATCAATTTTAAAGACGATCTGCAGCGTGACTGGCTGAAAGATGCAGCATTCATACTGCATCAAGCTGCTGAAAGATTGTACAACTGCCTGATGCTCGTTTGTGCGGCCTACTCACCCCATAATCACAATATCGCTTTCCTGCGCACCCGGGCCGAACGGATTGACCTTCGGCTCGTCGATCCCTGGTCCCGCGAAACGCGCAAGGACCGCGCGCTGTTCGAGAAGCTGAAGGACGCTTACGTCAAGGCCCGCTATTCCAAGGATTACAGGATCGATGCCGAAGAACTGACCTGACTGGGCGAACGCGCCGAGAAACCGGGCCGCATCGTCCACACCATCTGCAGCGAGCGTCTGGCAGAACTGGAAGCAGCGGCGCAAAGACAATAGGTTTCCCCCGAACCATCACCCGGCATAATGGCCACACGCATCCAAAGTGCTTATGCAAGGCCCCGTAATTCAGCGGAGCCAGCCTGATATGCCCAGCCCCTTCCCGGAAATCACCGACGAACAGATCGATGATATGGTCCAGACGGCCGCCATGATGCGGGCCGGTCTTGACTATGCCCGGCAGGGACGGGTTACCGGTCTCGATTATGATGAGGAAATGGGCCTTATCACCGCGATCGTTCGGGGAGGCGGGGACAACTATTATTTCACATCGCTGGTCCTGTCCGAGTACGATATCGACATCGAGACCGAATGTACCTGCCCCGTCGGCTATGGCTGCAAACATGCCGCTGCAGTCGCCTTTGCCATGCGGGAAGCCGCACCGACGAAGCCGCGCCTGCGCATTGATGTAGCCCCGCCTGCAGGCATTGCTGCATCGGGCGCTGTGGGCCAATGGCTGGCGCAGATCGATACGGATGTCCTGGTTGAGCGATTGCGTTTCGAACCTGTCTGTTTTGTGCTCGAACCCAAACCGGCCTTTAAAAAGCCAAAGCGTACCAAGGGGCAGCCTCACGACACGCCTGCCCGCTGTCTGCTGCAGATCCGACCCTTTCGCCAGCAAGGCCGCGCCGGTGAATGGAGGCCCATCCATCTTTGGGAAATCCAGCAGAATCGCCTGCAGATCCCGTTGCCGGCCCTGCGTCTGCTCGCCCGCATGGCACCCGAAGCACTAGGTGGAGACTTTACCGGCGACAGGATGCCGCGCGGTCGCCATGGCTGGCAATGGCTGTGCGAGGCGGCCAGCCTTGGCCTGCTGCATTGGAAAGCACCCGGAGGCCAGACGCTGAACATTGGCCCTGACAATATGAAAGCGGAATTCGTCTGGCGCCTGCTCGCCGACGGCAGTCGCTGTCTTGACCTCGTCGGCCTGCCCGCAAGGGTTGAAGTCGTTGCCGGCGATCCGCCGCTGGCCATTGACGAGGCCACCGCGACCATAAACCTGATGGACACAGGCATATCCCCGGACCGCGCTGGCCGCCTGCTCGCCATGCCGCCGATCACGCCTGCCGACATCCCCCAGATTGCAGCGCGGTGGGGTGAACTGGCAGGCGATGCCATCCCCGCGCCCAGCTTCCACACCGCACAGGATATTGCCGTCGCGCCGCGCCCCGTTCTGCGTTTTCTCGTCGAGAAGCTCGATCTTCGCGATACGCAGCGCTACTGGCATCGCGAGAGCTGGCGCGCAGCGCCCTGCAAGATGACGCGTCTGGCTTTCGACTATGATGGCCATCGGGTACAGGCTCCTGCCGCCACGCAGGATGTGATCATTCAAGGAGCAGAGGGTCCCCTCCGCCTGATCCGTGACCTCATCGCCGAACAGGCCGCCGCCGACTGTCTTGCCGATCTGTCGCTGATCCCGCTCTCGCTGTTCGGGGATGTGCGACTCAGGCCGCATCAGGGCTGGGACCATTCGCTCAGCAAAGAGGTCGGCGATTACCCGGCGTTCATCGCCAATGCCGTCCGGACGCTGGAGGCGGAAGGCTGGCTGATAGAATATGGCGCTGACTGGCCGCATATTCCTGCGCCTTTGGGCCCTGCCGATCTTGGCCTTGCCCTGACCCCTGCACCTCCGCCGGCCTCCGATGAACCGGGCGCGGCGATCGACTGGTTCGATCTCGAACTGCCCGCTCTGGTCGGCGACACAAGGATCGACATCCTTCCGGCCTTGCGGCAGTGGCTGGCCCAAGGCGGCGAAGATCTCCTTGCCCTTGCCGACGATCACCAGATCGCGATCCCCATAGACAAGCTGCATTTCACCACGGTTGCGCTGGGCCCGCTGCGCCCGCTGCTCGCCTCGCTGCTGCGCCTCGCGCTTGCCGACAGCACCGCCACGACGTTGCGCTTCAACCGCTATGATGCCGGTCTGGTCCATGATCTGGCAGGCGATGGCGTGATCTGGACGAGCGCCGATGCTTTGCGCAGCCTCGCAGCAGCACTGCATGATCCCGCGCACGCCGATTATCGTCCACCTGAAACCTTGCAGGCGCAGTTGCGGCCCTATCAGCGAGCCGGTGCCGGATGGCTTCAGGCGCTTCATTCCGCCGGTCTTGGCGGCATCCTTGCCGACGATATGGGGCTGGGCAAAACCCTGCAGGCCATCGCTCACCTGCTTCAGACCGGCAAGAGGCCATCGCTGATTGTTGCTCCAACCTCGGTCCTCCCCAACTGGCAGGCCGAAATTGCCCGCTTTGCGCCTCATCTCAGCTGCCATCTGTGGCATGGGCAAAATCGCCGCGACGGTGCCGGCGCCATGGCCGAGGCCGATATCATTCTGACCAGCTATCCGCTGCTCAGTCGTGACAAAGATATTTTGACCGCGCAGGAATGGGCCGTAGCAGTGCTGGATGAGGCTCATGTCCTCAAAAACCCGGCCACGGCCGGGTTCAAGGCCGCCGCCGCCTTGCACACGGATCAGACGATTGCGCTTACCGGCACCCCGCTGGAAAACCGTCTCAACGACATCTGGGCGCTGGCAACGCTGACCAATCCGGGGCTGCTCGGCAGCTTCGAGGCCTTCCGCAAGACGTATCGCACACCGATCGAGAAGCATGGCGACATACCGGCAAAAGCTGCTCTCGCCCGCCGCCTGCGCCCGTTTCTGCTGCGCCGGACAAAGGATCAGGTCACTGCCGAACTCCCGGCCAAAACGCTGATCCCCGAACGTATCGAACTCACCGAGGCGCAGGCCCGGCTTTACGAAAGCCAGCGCCTGCTGATGCAGACCCGCGTGCGCGATGAGATCGCCCGCGTCGGGCTGATGCGCGCGCAGATCATCGTCCTCGATGCCATGCTTAAACTGCGCCAGATCTGCTGCGATCCGGAACTGCTTCCCGGCGATGCGGGCAAAGGGATCGCCTCGGTCAAACGTGCCCGCCTGCTCGAAATGATCCCGGAACTGATCAGCGAGGGACGACGGGTGATCATCTTCAGCCAGTTTACCGCGATGCTCGACCGAATTTCGGGTGACCTATCAGCTGCAGGCTTCGATCATGAGCAGCTGCGCGGGACCACGCGCGACCGCGCCCGTCCGGTCAGGCGCTTCCAGAACGGCGAGGTCGCGCTGATTCTTGTAAGTCTGAAGGCGGGCGGCGCGGGCATCAACCTGACCGCCGCCGACACGGTGATCCTTTATGATCCCTGGTGGAATCCCGCCGTCGAAGCGCAGGCCGTCGATCGGGCTCATCGCATCGGCCAGACGAAGCCGGTCTTCGTGCACCGTCTGATCGCGACGGGCACGATCGAAGAGAAGATCCTCGCATTGCAGGAGAGAAAGCAGAACCTGGCCGACCTGTTGTGGAGCGAAGAGGCGGGAGGTGCCGGCGGCGCGCTCAATGACGAGGACATCGCCTTTTTGCTCGGTTAGCGCCGCGGCTTGTTGCCTGGCCGTTGGAAAGCAGCGGCCGGTGATGCGCGATATCGGGCGGGATCGGCGGAACTCTCGACGCCATACAGGCAGCCTCTACGCAATATAGGTCATTGCGCGCGGCCACGCGGCGCATCATAGTCAGGTCAAGCAGGCCGGAACGCTGGCAGCCGCCTGCGGGTTACATTGTCAGGTATTACCACGCTCGACATGCGGGTCGGGCGGCCAAGATGAAGGCACACCTCTGCGATTGACTGCCCTGCTGCTTCTGGCGGGCGGTTGCTGCCGCATTGCGAGGAAGTGTCCTTATGGCGATGCCGCCCACAGCGCGCGGACCCGATTCCGTTCCGGAACCCTTGCCCACCGGAACCGAGCCGGGCGAGGATCCCGTGCCTCAGGTTATCGAGATGCTGTATCGCATCGAAGCAGGCAACCTATCCCGCTATTTCGGGCGCTATCTGCGCGGGCATGGCCATGATCGGCGGCATGATCGGGTTCATGATGAAGCCTCCGATTACGTCCATGAGGCCTTTGCACGGCTTGTGCGCAGCATGTCGGCCCAGCCCATCCTCCAGCCCCACCGTTATCTGCGGCGGATCGCCCGGCATCTCCTCTTCGAGCGGAGCCGCCGCCTGCGGCGGCAGCCATGCCTTCCCGACGTGCCCCTGTCGGCGGATCTCGAACCCTCGTGTCCCCCTGAGCAGAGCCACCGGCTGGAGTATGACGACATGCTCAGAGCCTACCGCCGGGCGCTCGACGAACTGCCTGCAAAAACAAGAGAAGTCTTTCTGCTTCACCGGATCGATGAGCTTGCCTATAGCGAGATCGGACAGCGCCTCGGGATCAGCATTCCAACGGTGCAATATCACATGGCGCGCGCGCTGGCACATATTGACGCTGTTCTGGGGCAGGAATGAACGAAGAGATCAGCCCGATGCCGGTTCCACGCAACCAGTTGCGTGAGGAGGCGGCCAACTGGTTCGCGATCATGCGCGGACCTGACGCACATACGCACCGCGATGATTTCAATCGCTGGCTGGCGCGGGGGGCGCTGCATCGCAGCGCCTACAACAGCATTGCTGAAACCTTCAATCTGGGCAAAGCGCTCAAGGGCGAAGCGATCAGCAACAGGACAGGGCGACATCCTGCCGGACTGGTCCGCACATTGCTCGCCTGCGGGGTAGGCGCGATCTTGCTGAGCACCGGCTGGTACGGCCTGAGCCGCCATTATCCGGGCCTGCCCTTTCCTAGCGAAACACGGACGAACGCGCTGGCCTTTGAAGCACGCTATGCCACCGGCATCGGAGAAATCCGCAGCTTCATCCTCAAGGATGGTTCGAAGCTCACGCTCGACACCAGCAGCGTGGTGCTGGCCTCCTACACCCAAGGCGAGCGCAGCCTGCGCCTGATGGCAGGTCGCGCGCGCTTCTCCCCGGCGCCAGAGTCCCGGCCATTTGCGGTGCGTGCCGATACCGCGCTGATCCGGGCCAATGGCTCGATCTTCGACGTCGCTCTCTCCGGCAATCGTCAGGTCTCGATCATCTCGCTGCAGGGCCCGCTCGATGTCCAGACCCAGATCGAGAGCGGATCGGGCGATGTTGCCTTACCGACGGTGACCACACTGGTCGCCGGCCGGCAATTCTCGGCCGGTCCCGACCGCCAGACCTTGTTGCAACCCGCGCCGGTCGGCAAGGCTCAATGGATCGAAGGCGTACAGGCATTCAACGATGTTTCCCTGGCCGATCTTGTCGCCGAAACCAATCGCTATGCCCGCAACCCCATCCTGCTCGATGATCCGGCCATCGGGACACTCCATATCTCAGGCACCTATCGCCTCAGGGATACAGAGCAGGTTGCCGACCAGCTTGCGGCCCTGCTTGATCTCCGCGTCGCAGAAGAATCCGATGCTTACCGCCTGCGCCGGAGATAAAATGAGGGGCGATGCGATTTTTTTGCATGCCCTCTCATAAATTGCGCCTCCTGAGCATCCATCCCTTTCAGCAGCCCGCCAATCGCGCTGCCAAAGGGGGCTTTCATGAGGTATTTGAAGCGTTCGCACATTCTCATCGCGGCATCGGTCCTGGCGATGGCCGTCAGCCGGCCCGCGCAATGCGGCAATGACACCAAAATTACGCTGCACCTGCCCAGGCAGGATATGGCCTCCTCGCTGCTCGCCATCGGCAAGGCCACCGACACCGAGATCCTGTTCCAGCCGGCGGATGTTCGCCATCTCACCGCTCCGGCACTGGATGGAACCTATTCGGGCGAGGAAGCGGTCCGCGCGATCCTTGCCCGCAGCGGCCTTGAGGTCGAGATCCGTCAGGGCAGCATCTTCATTCGCAAGGCCCGTTCGGGCCAGGCCGACGGAGGCGACGATGGAATTATCGTGACCGGCTCGCGCATTCGCGGTGCGCCGCCGACCTCGCCGGTCATCACGCTCTCGCAGAGCGAACTTCTCGCCCAGAACAAGACCTCAATGGGCGAAGCGATCCGCGACATTCCCCAGAATTTCAACGGCGGCCAGAGCGCCGGCATCGGCCGCAACGTGCCGCAAGGCAGCGGCTCCTATATCGGGGCGGGCAGCGGGCTCAATCTGCGCGGGCTGGGCGGCGATGCCACGCTCACCCTGCTCAACGGGCAGCGCCTCTCCTACAATGCTTCGCTCCAGAGCATTGACATTTCCACGCTGCCCATCGGCATGATCGACCGCATCGAGATCGTCGCCGATGGCGCCTCGGCGCTCTACGGCTCCGATGCTGTCGCAGGCGTCGCCAATGTCGTGCTCAAGCGCGACATGAAGGGCCTGATCACTTCAGCCCATGTCGGTGTTCCGACCGATGGCGGCGGGGTGCAGCAGCAATATAATCTGGTCACCGGCAGCAAATGGTCAACAGGCGGGTTCATCATGGCCTATGAATATGGCGAGAGCGACGCAATCCATGCCTCCGACCGCTCCTATGCCGCGACAAGGTCACCCGGCCTGACTCTTTATCCCAGCCTCAAGCATCACTCGCTGGTGCTGAGCGGCCACTCCTCACTGGCCTCCAATCTCGAATTCTCTGCCGACGCGCTTTACAGCAAGCGCTGGAGCTACATGGCCTATGCGCTGACAAATGCGGGCAATGTGCTGGCAAGCGGCGGCGATTTTGCCAATGACAGCGACAGTTTCACCGTGGCGCCATCGCTCAAATACCGCCTCGGCGCCTGGAAGTTCGCGCTGAGCGGCACTTACGGGCTCGACCAATCGCATTATCGGGGCAGCAGCTTTACAGGAGGGGTCAACACCTATCCGACCTATGGCTGCTACTGCAATGAGGCCAATTCGGTCGAACTTGCGGCCGATGGTGCCCTGCTGAATTTGCCGGGCGGCGAAGCGCGGGTCGCGCTGGGCGGGGGGCTGCGCACCAATTTCTTCCACGCCTATCGTACCCTCGGCAATGCGCAGGACATCGCGGTCTCGCAGCAAGATTATTATGCCTACGGCGAACTGAGCCTGCCGCTGGTTTCGCCCGACATGGGGGTGACGGGCATTGATCGCCTCAATCTCTCAGCCGCGCTGCGCTATGACAATTACCCCGGCGTGGGCAAGGTGGTCACGCCCAGGCTGGGGCTGATCTATGCTCCCTCACCGGATCTCGACATCAAGGGGAGCTGGGGGCGCTCCTTCAAGGCCCCTACACTCTTCCAGCAATATAACAGCCTGGGCGTCACGGCATGGGGGGCTGCCAATGCCGGGGGCACCGGCTATCCCTCCACGGCGGCGGTCCTGCTGCTCACCGGCGGCAATCCCGATCTCAAGCCCGAACGCGCCGAAACCTGGAGCGCCACAGCAGCGCTGCATCCGCGCGCACTCGAAGGCGCCCAGCTCGAAGTGAGTTTTTTCCGGGTTTTCTACCGCGACCGCATCGTCGCCCCGATCACCTATCTGACACAATCGCTTAGCAACCTGAACTATGCCGATCTCGTCGAACTCAATCCTTCCGATGCAGCCAAGGCAGCAGTGCTGGCCAATGCCGGGGCTTTCTCCAATGCGCTGGGCCGGACCTATAATCCGGCCGATGTGGTCGCCATCGTTCATGACAACAGCACCAATGCCTCGAGCCAGAAGATCTACGGCGTCGATGCAACAGCCCGTTACAAATGGAGTCTCGATGGCAACCGTTCGCTGACCTTCAATCTGCGCGGCAGCTATCTCCATAGCACGCAGAAGCTGAGCGATCTGCAGCCGACCACCTCTCTGGCAGGAACCCTGTTCAATCCGCCCCATGTCCGGGCCAATGGCGGGCTGATATGGGTTCAACCAGATCTGACGCTCTCGACCTCGCTCAATTACACCGGTGGTCTCAATGACATCCGCTCGGCCAGAACTGCCCGGATCGGGGCGATGATGACCTGGGATCTGGCGGCGACCTATACGCCGCAGGTCGGTCACGGTCCCTTGCGCGGAACAGCCTTCGCATTATCGGTGACCAACGCGCTCAACGCCCAGCCGACTCCGATCAGCGGTCTCACCTATGAGACGCCTTACGATTCCACCAATTACACGCCTTTTGGCCGCGTGGTCGGACTGACGGTGTCGCGGCAATGGTAAGTCTGCGCCGTCGAGCCCTTGGCGCCGGTCTGGGCTACGCCATGGCGACCGGCTGCGCGCATGCGGCGACTATGCCGGATGTGCGGGAAAGCCCCACCTGTTCCGACATGCTGAGCGCGCCGGAACAGGTTGCGGCAGGTCATCGGGATATTCGTCCCGATGACCTGCTTGGCCTGCGCGACATCGGCCCGCGCTGGCGCCCCTCGCAGGAAGTGTTCAGCTCCATCTCACCCGATGGCAGCAGGATGACCTTCTTCCTCACCCGCGGCGATCCCAAGAACAATTCGGAATGTCGGGCGCTTGTCAGCATTCCGCTCGACGGCCGGGGCAAGCCGCTGATCCTCGATTCCGGCGGGGAACCGATCTATGATCTCCTCAACATCAGGGGCATTGCCGGCGATTACGGCTACCCTTCGGTCAATCGTCCGCAATTTTCGCCCGATGGAAGGTGGATCGCCTATCTGCGGCGGGAAAAGACTTCAACCCAGCTCTGGATCGCGCGCAGCGATGGCGGCGGGGCCGAGCAACTGACCCATATGCCTGATGATGTCGAACTGGTTGCCTGGTCGGATGATGGTGCCTCGGTCCTTTTCGCAACCCGGCCTTCGCTCAATGCGGCAAGGGAGGCGATGACAAAGGAGGGTCAATCGGGCTTCCTTTATGACCGGCGCATGGTCCCTTTCAATTCCAGCACTCCGGCCCTGGCCGAAAATCCTGTCTATGCGGGCTTTGCCCTGTCCTTGTCTTCGCGCCGGCTACGTCCGGCCAGCGCGCAGGAGCGGGAAAAGATGATCCCCCTGCCCGCCGCCGACACCACGGCCTTTCGCCTGTTGAGGGCCAAAAGCCGAAGCGGTGCCGGCGCATGGACGATCAAGGATGACATGACGCGCTGGATGGCACCGATCTCGCTTTGGGCGCAGCGGAACGGCAAGGTCTGGCGCTGCCCGGACCCGCAATGTGCAGGCGATGAAATGAACAGTCTGTTCGGCCTGTGGTGGTCGCAGTCCGGCAAGGACGTGCTGTTCCTGCGCCGCTCGGGGCAAGGCGACAGCCGGACCAGCCTGATGCGCTGGCGTCCCGGTGCGCCCCGCGTCGAGACCGTCTTCAGCACCGAGAACCTGCTTGCCGGTTGCCAGATCTCTGGCAACTCTCTCCTGTGTGCCCGCGAGGCGTCGAACGAACCGCGCCGGATCGTTGCTTTCGATACGCAGACCGGCAAGGAGCAGGTGATCTTCGACCCCAACCCGCAATTTGCCGCGGTCCGGCTTGGCAAGGTCGAGCGACTGCATTGGCGCAATGCCGATGGGGTGGCGAGCTTCGGCGATCTGGTTCTGCCGCCCACCTATCGGGCAGGAGACCGTCTGCCGCTGATCGTTGTGCAATATCGCACGCGGGGCTTCCTGCGCGGCGGGGTGGGTGACGAATATCCGATCCAGCTCTTTGCCGCGCGCGGCTATGCGGTCCTTAGCGTCGAGAATCCGCCGCCCTATTATCTGCGTCTAGGTGATCGCGGCTGGGCAACATGGAAGGAAGCCGAGCGGGAAAATGTCCGCGACGGCCATGAACGGCAGAATGTTCTCTCTTCGCTTATAACCGGTGTGCAGATGGTGATCGATCGCGGCATCGCCGACCCAGCCCGCATCGGCATTACGGGTCTGAGCGATGGGGCCGCCACGGTGCAGTTCGCGCTTATCCATTCGCGGTTGTTTTCTGCTGCGGCGCTAAGTTCGATGGGCTCGGACAGCCAGATGATGGTCTATGGCGGGCCGGCGCTGATTGAGGAACGCGCGAAGATGGGCTTTCCGCTCTTTGATCCTCCCTTTGAAGCCGAAAACAAAGCCCATTGGAAGGCGACCTCGCTCGCCTTCAATCCAGATCTCCCCAAAGCCCCCCTGCTCATGCATCTCGCCGATCACGAGTATCTTCTCGGTCTCGAGAGCTTCACGGTGCTGCGCAACCATCAATGGCCCGTCGAGCTCTACAGCTTTCCCGGCGAATATCATCTCAAGACGCAAGCCGCTCATCGCGCGGCCATCTATCGGCGTAATCTGGCCTGGTTCGATTACTGGCTGAGGGGCATTCGCGCGCCCGATGTGGCGCCCGAAGTGTACGCGCGCTGGGACAGGCTGGCGCACGAGGCAGGAAGCCATCCTGCCTCAATCGCCCAACCAGCTTTGCAGCCAGATCTCCACATCGAGAAGAGTCATGATACGCCGGTAATCGACCGAGCGAAAACCGGCCTCCCGTCCGGGGATCATGCGCAATGACGCAATGTCCAGCAGCCCATGTCTCGCCAGATATCCCGACTGCAAAGTCGCAAGTATGGCCTCCCGGCTCGCCTGGTAGGTTCGGATCAGCACCGATTCCGGCGACCCTTTGGATTTCCGGTCGAGCAGGATATCCGGAAGGACACCCCGAAAAGCCCGGCGCGCGACCGCCCGATTTTGCCCGCCTGCAATCCACATCCAGCTGGGGATGCGCAGGCAAAGTTCGACCACGGGCTGGGCGAGCAAGGGCCATTCCATCGGCAGATCCCGCTCACGCCCATAGCCTTCCATATGGTTCTGGACATGCTGGAGCCATGCGACATGCATGGCCTTGCCCGGAGGAATATCGGGCGGAGCATCGCCCCAGCCATGCCGGGGCGCCTCAACCACCGCGCAGGCGGCGTCGCCGGAGAGGTAGGAGACGTCAGCCATCCAGCGATAGCTATTGGAAAGACGCAGACTTCGGCGCAAGGCAGCCTGCCACACGGCGCTCAGGGATACGTCGGCGCTTTTGGCAATATCGATAGAGGTGCGAAGCGCTCTGCGTCCCGGACCGTGATGCCTGAGACAATCGAGCAGCGGCGTAGAGGACTGGGTATAGCAGAAGATATGATCGCCGCCCCCGCCCGTCACATAGCCGCTGGCTCCAATGCGGCGGGCGAGATGCTGATGCTGGCGATCACCAGCCTGGGTGAAGGACGCGGCAACGGGTCGTGGCAGATGCGCGGCGTCACTATGGCGCCAGTCGATCAGCGCCTCGCTTTCGGGAGCAAGGTGAAGAGCGGCGCCAGCGGCCTGCGCGGCGATCGCGGCATAATCGCGATCGTCACCAGTAGGATCGGAGGTGACGAGGTTGATCGCCGAAAATCTCGCCCCACAGGCCTGGAGACCCGCTGCCACAATCGAAGAATCAAGTCCACCCGAAAGCCCCAGCAGCAGATGGCTGTGGTGCGAAGCCTGGGCGGCAATGACGCCTCCGATCACGGTTCCAAGGCGGCACACGGCTTCATCTTCGCTCGCAATCCAGGCATCCGGACGGGCGAAGCTCCACGGATTCCAGCGGCGAATTATCGCCGGCGTCCCGCCCTGCTCGAACACCAGTTCGCAGCCTCCGGCAAGCTCGTTGAAACCCTCAAGGCAGGTTGCATCAAGCCGCAGTTGGCCCCGGGCAAGATGCTGTACCACCTGTCCCAAAGCCACGGTGGGCCGCTCGCCGATGGCGGCCAGACCATCGCGAACCAGCGAACAGACGACCAGTTCACGCAATAGTGACATATGGTAATAGCAAGGGAGATGCCCCATCGCGGATCGGTGCAGGCGAAAAGAACCTGGCTGCTCCCGATCGACGCGAATGGTGACAAAATCGCCCCACAGTTTTCGGGAAATCTCGGTGCCTTCCCAGCGTTCGAGAATTGCAGCAACCTCCTCAGCCGTTACTGCCGGATAAGGCGGCTCGCCGCCATGCCAGGCCCGCCCGAGAAAGGCGCCGTTCTGATCGCTCAGCAAAATGGCGTCAAGGTTACGGCAGAACAGCGCTGCTCCGGGCCAGCGCCGCGCCAGGATCAGCCCGGTTTGCTCCCCGATATGCTGCAATCGGCTTTCGGCGAGATCAGCTCCATCGTCCTGCAGGGAGACAAGCAAAAGAAGGTATTCCTGTCTCACAGTACGGCGATCGGCTGAAAGAATGAAACCCGCTCGATGCTGTCACCGATCAGCAGATCGCCTTGCTGGACCCAGCAATGGGCGCCGAACGGGCGCGTCGCGACGCCCAGCACCAGATCTGCGCGGTGTCCCGACAGCTCAAGCAGGTCGCGCATGACCAGTGAGCGCTCCAGGCAGCGATCGGCGCGTGAGAGGATCAGACCGGCAAGATCGAAGGCAGCGACTAAGGATGCCACGCTGACCAATAGGCGCGCGCCGGCGCGGTGCGACCGGCGCTTCCCAGCCTGTTGCAGCACAAATTTGGGAAACAGGCGCAGCCGAAGTCGCATCACCAGCAGCATGGGCAGGACAAGGGGAAGCAGCGCCAGCGTGGTCATACCGGACATCCCTGCGACTTCGCGGGTGGGAAGTGCATGATGCGTAACGAGGGCAGCACCGCTCTTAGCTGCACCCGGAACTTTTATCAGCAGGCCGATCGCTTCCAATCGGTCTAAATCGGCAATCTGCTCTTCATGAAGTGACACGCCTTGAACAAGACCAAGAAAGGCCTGGCCCGCTTCACTGCCCAGCTGGAAGTAGCGGTTGGCGGTAAGATCCAGAAAGATAGGCGTGTTATCACGCAGGCAGCAATGGATGCCGGGTTTCAAAGCGAAGGCCATAGGATCTCTCGCATAAAACAATCCGGCAGGTGCAGCCCCGCCGGATTGCTCTTTCAGGTTCAGTCGGTCAGACCGCCACCGGCGATCTGCTGGCCGACCTGGTCCAGGCCGTTGCCCTGCGCGCCGCGGGTTTCACTGGTCGCTTCGCCCAGATCGATCAGGTCGCTCTGCTGTTCGTTCATCCGTTCCATCATTACCTCCATCGAGATCGGCTGCCTGGTTGCAGCCAACAGCAGGATAGGGATGGGCGGTGAAAATCGACGATCTCATAAGATCTCGCAGGCGATACAATTCGGGCAACGACTGCCTGAACGGCAGGTCAGATTGAAGCGCAAATTCATGGCATTCCTCGGCAATCACGGCATGAGCAGAGCCGCTGCAATCCTGCCCACCCGGCGCAGACGCCGCCGGTGATAGGCCCACAGCGCCTCGAAACGGTCCGGACCTGAACCATGCAGGGT
Source organism: Novosphingobium sp. SG707 (assembly GCF_012275515.1). GTDB lineage: Bacteria > Pseudomonadota > Alphaproteobacteria > Sphingomonadales > Sphingomonadaceae > Novosphingobium. The sequence continues at coordinate 728,733 of NZ_JAAZQL010000003.1, read as the reverse complement.
CGCCATCATCACCGCATTCAATTCGCCAGCAAGATTGGTAAGCACGCGCCCTTCCCGGAGTCGAACCGGATGGAGGCGGTCATTGGCGCCACGGAGCGCACGGGCAAACTCCTGATTGCCGGCGCTGCGCGCGTATGCATGGAACAGCGCAGTCGCCGCTTCAGCAATTCCGGCATCGCTCGCAGCCGGAGGCAGAGGGCTTATCTCCAACGAACCATCTCGCGTTTGCGATCCGGATTTGACGACAAGGCGGATGAGGTGACTATGCCATGCGTAGAGGTCACGCAGCGCTTCTTCCGGCATCGACGGTACGCGATAGCCCCCGCCACCGGCGATCTCGAGCATGCCCTCGCCAACCAATCGCTGGGCACCATCGCGCAGCGGAGAAACCGACACGCCATATTCACTGGCCGCAATTCGCTCGACCACCGTGCTGCCTGGCGCAAAGCGGCCGTGCATGATGTCTTTGCGGAGCAACTGGTGAGCCCTTTCGGCGGCTACGGGTTCGGGTGCCATCTTCGCGCGCTCCCTACCGCGAGCCGTCCGGCTGACCGGATCGGCTGACCTGCCGGGCCAACACAGCAGCGTGGTACCGGACCACGATCTCAAGCATATCATGCTCCAGATCCCACAGATCGTCCTGCATCAGCAATTCGCGCGGTATCGTCATCTTGTGCTCCATCGCCAGGATCGGGATGAACAGATGGGGGGTTGTCATGCTCAGGCTATGAGCGCAGCGCACATGATCCTCGATCATCGAATGAGGTGAGCCGCCCTCGATTTCCCGGAGCCAGCGCTCGCTGCGGCCCACCGCCTGCGCCAGATGGCGCTGCGACACGCTGTCCCTCCGGCGCCGGCGCTCGATCAGCTTGCCCGACAGATTCTTGATCGCCGAGAGAATCTCATCATCGCTTCCAAACGGATTTTGAAGCACCATCTGCAGGTCTCCCCGACAGCGGCCCAAAGTCCAAAGCGCATCGCCCAAGGCAAAATGTTGAATATAAATCTATCGGTCAATCAGAAACTTATCGCAAGTACGAGAGCAATATTATTGCTCTCATGAAGCGCTTTAGCCGCTGCAATGCCACCGCGCCTTCGCCAGCGATAGTTCCGGTCGATACGGCGGAACGATTCGCCTTCCACCTGTTACCAAAGAAGTTGATGACGGTGATCTGATCTCTAAAAGCCGGTTTGCTTGGAGTAATATCTGTTCGCACTCCATTGCCCTGACAGGGGTGTGCGAGAACCAGTGAAGGCAGCGAGAGTTCGAATGCGAAGAAGGCGTCCACGTCCATTGTGGACCACGGCGCAGCTGGAGCGGCAATGGTGTCTGGGATAGGCAGGGATCATTCAGGCGGCATAATTCAACGGACAATAAAGCAGGGAGGCATGCTCCCGGTGTTGCCGTTGGACTAGGAATGCTGCAGAACCGCCGCCCATGGCAATGAGGATCATGGCGAGTGAAACGCCGATCCGCTTCTCGTAATCTCGCATGAGCCTGCGCCACCGTGTCATCCAGCCAAAGGATCTCGCAACGACCCAGCGCCGGGGTAAGACCTTGAAGCCCTGCCGGTTGTCGCTGCGGCGAATGACCGCGATGACGAAGTCCAGATAGCTGGCCTTGCCCATTAGCTTGAGACAATCGTAAAACCCATCGGCGAAGAGATGTTTGATCCAAGGCCTGCGCTTGCGGATGCCATTGAGGATTGCCTGGTCGCCAGCACTGTGGGAAATATCCCCCGTGGTGAGGTTGATCATCAGCAGTCTGCCATCGCTATCGACGGCGATGTGCCGCTTGCGCCCGAGCACCTTCTTGCCCGCATCAAACCCGCGCTTTTCTGCCCTTGGAGCCTTGACCGACTGGCTGTCGATCACGCTCGCGCTCGAGCATCAACTCAATGCCGTGGATCGTCTGGAAGAGGAACCTGCGCACCAATTCCCGGAATCAGCCATATACCGTCTGCCACGCCCCGAAGTGGATCGGCAGCATCCGCCAGCCACAACCTTAACGCACGAGATAGCGCACCGCATCGATCACCTGGCGAGCCGATGGCGAGCTAAGCTAAATCCACTTCGCGAGGGCGGCCGCGTCGCCCCTGCTTGGGCTCAACGGAGCAATGCGCTCCCATTCCTCATCGATCAGGTCGCTGGGATAGCGCTTGGTCTTCTTGGCAATCTGGGCCACCCGCCCCCGGCTCTGCTGCGTTCACATCCAGAGCCTGAATCAGACCAACCCCACCGTCGCAACCCCAAAAGCCGATTTCCCAAACGGACTCTGAGCGTATACCGCTATTTCAGCGTTACGGTCAGGTTCCACAGCACAGCCGCGCCCTGGATCGTCACAGTCGTCAACTCAAAGATCTTAGCCAGCCGGGTATCCCCTTTGGCAAGGACACGATAGATCATGTAATGAAGCGCGCCCGTACCCGCTTTTATACCGGCAACGCGGGCCCAACTCGGACGAGCACCGCCATAGAGCGGGTTCTTTTCATCGCAGATTCGGCGCTCGACACAACTGATGGTCGCGGCAGCGTCGGCCAGATTAAGCACCTGAAACATGATCTCAAGGCGGCCGATATCGCGCTGCGCCCGTCTCAATTGCTGCGCGCGCTCATCCAGTGGATCAGGAGACGTTGATGCGGTCGGAACGGCCGGATCAACCGAACTGAAGGCAGCGGTCGAAGCGGCCTGCTCACGTTCTGGTAAAGCCCCCACTTCCATCTTGCGCGGTGCATGGTGAGCCAACATGCTCACTGTTTCTTCAGCGCTAAGCGCCCCTTCGGCCTCATCAGTCGCTCGGAACGATATCACCTTCGACAAGTGAGGCGGCACGACTGTGGCGATGTCAAAAGCGTCACCCTCTGCATGTGCACAGCCAGAAAATGAAAAGAATGCAGAAAAAAATACAACGACACCCTTTATTTGGATTAATATTCTTTTGACGCTGCGATTTTTCTTAAATTCCACCGTCGCAAAACTGCCGAATTCACTTGGCTCCCGTGCAAGAGTCATCACCGCCTCCATCGTCTGAAGTGCGGTAAATATCGATTACTGAGAATATTTACTCAGGAACATAGTCCATTTTACTGAGCAACCAGTCTTTGTATGATGAATTTGGATCAAATATTTAGGTATTTTCCCTTGGCTCACTGGGCCATAGCCAGGGGGTTCCTTTCAAGACCGACGGTCACCCCCTGCCCCGCGCCAACTGCCGCCGAGAAGTGGCTCGGATTTGGCATTCCACCAGATCGGGTAAAAGACTTCCTAGCGACGGAGAGGCCTAAGGTTCAATCGATGACCGTGGAGGCCATATCGGGCGGTGGACTTGGCTATTGCGAATAGTTGAGTTTCCCACCTATTGGACTTCAGCCATTTGCGGGCCTGATTTTGAGCGACATCATTTCCTTCATCGACAATCGGATGCCAAGGAAATCGCCGGAAATCGGCCATTTGACTAACGAATCGTTTACCAGCGATGGAAAGTTCTTCTATTCCGTGTGGATAGACGCATGTCTGGGGGAAGAACATCAACATGGCGGAAGTTCAGCTCGATCTCCTTTCTGAGCAGCAAAAGGCCTGCCTGCGACTGGTTGCGCAGGGGATGACCTCGAAGGAAATCGGCAAAGCTCTCAACTTATCGAATATGACAGTTGACGATTACATCCTCACTGCCCGCACGAGGCTGGGCGGGGTCAATCGCCGGCAAGCCGCACAAATGCTGGTTTCATGGGAATCCGCCCCCCCCCAATCAGTGCCGCAATTGGTACCCCAATCTTTAGGGCCCCACCCGCAGACGATTGCTCTAGGCGACACCCCAAAGCAAATAGTCGAAGCCGGCCGCGAGGAGCGCTCCATTGAGTTCCTTTACCGCAGGCTTCCACCTATCGGGGGACGCGAAAATGATTTCACGACGCCAGAACGGATTATCGGCATGGGCCATATCGGCTTCCTGGCCGCCCTCCTCCTGGTTCTGACGACCGCGATCATAATGGGGGTGATTGCTCTCATTCGTTGAACCCGACCTATGAATTGAGCAGACGCAATCCCCGCAAGGGCGTCAAAGGAGAGGTCATGCATCAGTTTTCCGTTGAGTCCGTTCAGGCCGTTGCCAAAGACGTTCGTTCTGTATTTGCCAGTGCCGACAGCACGCTGCTGGAAGCCGCCCGCCTCATGGTCAATTTTATTTCTGCAACGACTCAGGCGGACGTCGGGCCAGCCCAGACTCAAAAGACGCTCAAAGCCGTCAGCGCGGGCATTGATCGCATGATCGAGTGTCGGGCCGAGCTAATTCGCGCCCATCAGACGATGACGCTCCTGAAGGACGACAGCAACCTTGCAGTTGTAGATTTCGGCTGCTGGTTTGGCCGCAAAACCGATACTCAACCCACTTTGGTGCCGGTGGCGGCGTAAGCAAAGTCAGGTTTGCATCATGGCATATCTCGCCGTCAGCTTTATCATGTTGCTTCTAATGTGCTGCATTTTCGCTATTCGTCACGGTGGTAGCGATGCGCGCGCTGCGGTGGCCATGATGCTGACGGCGACCTTGCTCACCAGGCTGGTCACAGGCCTGTCCCATGAGCAGTGGCCCATGGCGATCATTGACGGTTTGCTTCTGGTCGGCCTTTTGCACATTGCCCTGAAAAGCAAGGCATTTTGGCCACTATGGACCACTGCGTTTCACGCGACAACCGTAACCGCTCATAGCGCGGTAGCCTTTTCAAATCATGTCGATTTCAAAATCATGGCGGGCGTCACATCGATCTGGAGCTTGTTCAGTTTGGTTGTCATGCCTTTGGGCATAATGGTCGACCAGAGATTCGGGATAATGCGAGACTAACCCAACATTAGATTCAATTATGATTTATTTAAAATTTTCCATAAATAAAATAAAATTCTTCATAAACTCCTCATATATTAAAAGTTATATTAAATTTATTATTTCTTCTTTCATATATCTAACTAATATATCGAATTTTAATATTGATCAATTTTGCAGATCCGGAGTTTCTTTCGTTGAACATTCCCGCAACCGTTCATTCACTGGACGTTCAGCAATAAAAATCAGATATTGCCATCAGTAACAAATATGATTTCGGCCAAGGTGGCTGGGTCATCTTGTTCACTTTGGCGGTTGGAAGCAGGGAGAAAAGCATGAATCATGCTCTTTCTGATGAGGATTGGGGCCTCATCGCATAACCGTTTGGCCGAACGGAAGTGCACCTGCGTCCACTTGTAAATGCTGGTTGTGAAATCCCCAGAAGTCCACCGCCTTGTTCGTTTCGGGGGCCATCAGCACCGTCCCATAGCGCTTACCCTTGCGCCAAGCCCAATCGTCTACGCTCAGGATGCGTGATGCTGGTCGCATTCGCGGCCCCACTGTCCGCACGATGCGCACCATGGTATCGGCGCTGAAAGGCATACTGAGCCGCTCAATCAATCTGGCGCCAGCTTCGCTTCCCAGCGTAAGGCCAACAGATCTCTGGATGTCGTCCAAACGCTTGGCCCGTCGCCCGCGCGAAACCATCACGTCATCGGCACTTTGTGCGAAAATCTGTGGCTGACAGCGGACGTTACCACATCGCATGCGCCGAACCCGGAGTTGAATGGATACCGATCGGCCTTGCCACTATAAGTCTGCAATTCGGCGCTCATATCGGCTGAGCAGCCTGTGCCACACCTGCCCGCAGCCGGGGCATATGGCGATCATTGCGCGTGGGCGGCATTGAATGGCGACTTCGTTGCCATCGTCCTGGACATGGTCAACCACAAATGACGATGACATGAGCGGTAAAACGCGCTTTGGCATGGAGAAGTATCACCTCCCGCTGATTCACCATTTGAATCAATGAGCTTCCATCCAGTCGCACCGAAATTGCGGGAAAGCCCACATTTGGGGAGGACAACCAGCACTCACATCCGCTCGCCGAACTTTCTCATCAGGGCGAAGCGATGGCGGCCGGCGGCGGATTCCTCATGCGATCTGACACAATGGGGATGCCGACGAAAATTTGGACACCCGCATGTTGTACATGTATCGCCACGCTGACAGAAATCGAACAGTCTAATTCTCGGCAAGCGGAAGCTGAAACGAAGATTTACTTGAGACCCTTGGCAAGGCATCGGTTATGATCGAGCCGGACCAGGATGCGTTCAAAAATCCACAGGATGGAGATGTCCAGAGGTATCGGTGAGGATGTGCCGCGTGCGTCCTTTGACATTCTTACCCGCATCGCAGCCCCCCCGTGACCACTCGATTCCATGGTTCTAACTCACTGGTTATAGAGGACACCCTACGGGGAGATGCGCCTTAACCGCCTGGCTTGCGCGCCTGCATTAACTGGGCGCGATTGATTTCAGCCATAGCCCAATGTCACGCCCCAGCACGAACCCGCACCGCACGGTTGATGTGGCGGGAAGCATACCAGCATGCATTCGCCAAGACGGGCCGCCGCACAACAGATAGTGGATTGCCCCGACAGAATGGCGGATTGTCCACTTGCGGGGAAGGCCCACTTTCGATGTCGAAAAAGACCAACCGCGGGATTTCCTGCCCAATTTCCGTCAAATCGGCTGTTAAACGATCGAACCGTTAGCTTCGAGTCTTTGTGCCAAGCGCATTCATGGAGGTGGCCACGGTATGGGGTGAGGCATCCCTGGCTGCTTAAACCGCCGCGCGGAAATCGGACATGGCCGGGCGCTCTACAAGCAACGCAACCTCATCGAGCACATGCTTAACCGCGCGGTCGCCACCCGTTACGAAGAACCGGCCAACAGCCTCCTTGGCATGGTCAATCTTGGCCCCCAGATATGGACACAGTTCTGCCCACTCCCCTTTTCTGCAAAATTGAGGGCCGTGCCGCAGATGCAAATTGCAATGATAATTGCTAATCAGGCACTAGGTGGCAATGCCGCCCGTGCGGCTCCCGAATTCTCAACCTGCGATCGGCCGGAGCTAATTTTCATTTAACCTGTGGAAAACGAACTGAAACCGTAAGGAATTTTTCGTCCTAACTCGCGTTTTTTCTGTAGCCATCCCGATTATTTTTCCAGATTAACCATCAGGTAACCATTAAAAATGGAAAAACTCAATTTTTTTGGGTGAATGATCCAAAAAACAAGGGCGTAAAAGTTAGGGCAATTAATCTTCAATTCGGCGCAGCACGCATATAAGATAATGATATAAAAGAATTTATATGAATTTTTTATGCTGCCGATTTGAGGGAATAGGCTCTGCTGCGATTGAAAAAATTTCATCTTGTCATAGAATCGATCCGAATCAGAGGATTCCCTGTGATTCACCGCAACCATCTGATGGGGCTCAGTATGGCAAGAAACGTATTGGTGCAGTGTATCTGCGACTTTTGCGGCGAGACCGTAATTTGTCGTGCAAACTACAATAGACATCATGATTTATATGAGGATGGACTACCAGAAGGTTGGGAATACGTGGATGCTATCGACCACGCATTAATCAACCATCAGGGCGATCATTGCCCAAACTGCGCGCTGTCATTCAGTAAGTATATCGAGCGATTTTGCGCGCGCTGGATGAAATACGTCAGATTGAAAAACAACAAAATCCCTGAAACAGTCCCAAATAGATAGGCATAAATACGCCTGAAATCCCAAAGCCAAATCGCGTTAGAAGTCTGGCTTAGGAAAAAAATCCTTACAGATGCTTAATCTAAGCATCGCCTGGAAAATAAATTTGGTGCAAATCTCCTTGAGACTTGCATGCTTTTGCTTTTCTGGCCGTGCGGTGCAGGGGGAAGGAGTCGATTGACGCCTTTCCGACGAAAATTGGGGCTTCGCCGCACTTCCATCTGGCCGGATGGTTGTGCCCCTGCGCCTGCCGGCAAGCAATTCCGCCTACACATAGAATGGAGTAAAGTACAATAGTGTTAATTACTAATATGGGCTCAAGGCCCATAAGTCGGGCTTGGGAGGTCCTGCGGGGTTCAGGAATGGACCAATCTGACGGGCGCGACCAGGCCCGCTACCCATGACCCCGTCGACCTCGCAAGGACAGCCCAACGGCGCGGGAGGAGGCAAAAGTTTTTTTGATCTGGGTGAGGTCCGGTGGGGAATATCCATCTGTCCGACACGCTCGTGCGGGGCAGCATGGCTGCGGGCACAGATGAAGTCCGCGGTCATCTCCTCTGATCGCATCGACTACGCGCCCGCTGGCAGTTAAGAATGGGATCTATCAACTGCTTGTTCGGCATAGCTTGGAAGCGGTGAAGCCAGGACCTGAAGCTTTTCGCAGAGTCCGATTTGTGGGCAGGAGCTTTCGTTATGAGCAAGGCGCGGAGCAAGCTGGGCGGCTCGAAGAAGGTAACGCCCGGACATTAAGCCCGATGTTTTGGTTGCCCTGTCCAGCGGATATTCGCTGCGCCCCTCCTATTTAGGGGGCGATTCGCGTCACTCCGGCAGCGCGCCGCTCATGCCCTGCCAGGCCCTTCCAAGAGCCGACCGGCAACTGCCGGGACAATGCGGCGATGGAGAGCATCTTCTCGTCCCTCAAGACCGAACGGGTCTGCAAGAAAGTCTATCGGTCACGCGATCAGGCCAGAGCCGGCGTGTTCGATCATATCGAGCGTTTCTGCAATTCCACCTGCAGGCATTCAACCTTGGGCTATCTCAGCCCTATCGACTTCGAACGCCAATCGGGGCTAGCCTAAGGAAGCCTATCTCGGTGTTCAGCAAACCGGCAGCAGGCCACAGCATCGTTTATGATGCAGCCTACCGCATTAAGCTATGTCTCAGGGCCGCCCCTCCGTCAGTTCACAGGAACATCAATCGTAAGCGTCACATCATGAGGTTCACTATCCGCATTATGGGCTATCGCGGTAAACGTCATCTGGTTGCTGCCATCGGTGGAGCGAATGTTTTCCCAGGTCGGTCCCTTACCATTCTGGTCGATGAAATCGACCGGCGGCTTACCGTCGCAGGATGTACCTACACAAGCGCGACCATCGACCGTACAATAGGCATAAATTCGTGCGGGATTGAGAGTTTCAGGCAAGCCGGGTGGTCCATTTACTGTTATCGGCACGGTGGCGCCGGGTGCCACAGAGACAGATTGGGTGATCTGGGCCTCATGCGATGGCTTGCCTGCATGACAGGAAAAGTTTCCCGTGGTTTTGTAACTGCTGCCGGCGCCCGCTTCTGTTGCGGACGGTGCCGGCACGTCATCGGATCCGCAGCCTGCGACGAGCACAAAAAGCGAGCCAGCTGCAGCAGTACGAAACAGATTTTTTGAACCGATCATTTCTGAGACCTCAACCGCTTCCGCAACCTTTATATGAATTTTTTACGCCAGGCTGCAAGCAGCGATTCCAAGGTCATCCGGGCATGGTCCACCTGACTTATGCTTCACGAAAAAGACATACCCGTGCAAGACCGCCAACCTCAACAATTCTACCCGTGTTTACAGGTCGATCGTCAGACTATTTTTGCGCGCAGGAGCGAGGCTGAACCACGACGTCTGAGCCGATGAGACCATCGTCTCGGTCGCCGCTGCGCCAATCTCCGCCAGCCTCGTCGACCATGCCCGCCTTATTGCCTTGCAGGCGAGTTTTCGACGAATATTCTGAGAACAGCGTATCAACATCGGCAGGAATGCGCTCCCGCAACGGTTTGTCCTGTGGTCGGCGGAAACCCCGACCGGCAGCTTACGGGGCGCGTCATATGCGAATGGCACCGTGGACATCTCCGGCCGGATAGTCCCGCCGTATCGATTCGGCAGGTAAATGCCATTCTGGCATCGAATGAGGCATCGAAGAGCAAATTTCAAATCGTCAGATCGAGTCTATCCCTCCAGCACCCCGCCAGCCTTTCCTGCCTCACATCTTCCATATGCATCAAGGCTGCCAGAAACAGCTTCCACACGGGAAAAATTGGACAAAGTCTGCCGGTTCGCTCGATATTAGTCATGATCGTGCCCACCAGACCCGAAAGCGCAGAAGTAGTCCCCACATAACGAATGATCCTCCCCCCATATCTTTTAAGCTCGGGATCGAGCATCTCGTCCACCTGGGTTTCAGCATCAAGCTTATGAAGCAGGGCCACCGCAATCAGCAAGGTCATCCCGTAAGGCAAAAGATCGCCTGCGAGGCGGCACAGGCGGCAATGACAACGCAAAAAGAGCTGAATGCCCTCCTCGGACAATTGAAGCTTGTAGGCGCGGGATTTCTTCGCGGTCATGACCGTCCTCCTCATTCCGCACTGCGACATCAAGGGCCGAATCGCCAACAGAGGCTGCCAGAAGAAGTATTCGAGGGCGAGTAAACGACTCAATTCAATACCGGAACAAAGGGAGGAACCGGAAGTTCACTTCCGACTTGAGGAATTATACTTCCGCAAGGCGACAGGTCATCTCCTCAAACCGGCAACAGATTTCCTCCGGCGTTGCCCGACCGGCTTACCGCGACGCATCCTTTGACTCATCCCGACGAGGGACGGGCCGACCATTTCGGCAAACGCGCCCTTCAGTCCACAACATGCTGCCCCAAAGCGGTGCCGTATGAGGAGGTGAATGATGCTCACGCCCTACAAGATGATGACGGCCATACTGGCACTTGCGCTCCCCACCTCCATCGCGCAGGCCTGCCAGTCCCCGGCGCGAGCAGAATTGCAAGGTGCAAGCTGCACCGAGCCGCTTACCATCATTAACCAGGCTGGCAGCTTCATCATCACCCGCTGCTCCGCCCCGGTTGCGGAGCCCTCACCCCGCCCAGCCTCATTCCTGCGCCTTACCCTGCAACGGCTTGGCAGCAACATCTGGCTCGACAGCGAGATGCTTGATGCAAACAGGCCCTCGCCTGCCCTCCCCGCAGACGATCAGGAGCAACGCAAGTGAGCCGCGCCAGCACGTTGACGGCAATGCTGCTCGCCCTCCCCGCCATGCTGCCCATGGGCAGCGCGATGGCGCAAGCCCCTGAGCCCTCCGCCATGATCGCCGGCGCCGCTGCCGAAGCCGAGCGCCGGCTCCATCAGAGCTTCACCAATCTCGCCTTCGAGGATTTCGGCCCCGCGCCTGTCAAAGGCCCGATCTATCAGGCCAGCGCGGGCAACCGCACCCTCTATTACGCACCCGAGAGCGGCCATATCCTCTTTGCCACGGTCTATGATACCAATGGCGTCAACGTGACGGCACTGGCCGAAAGCACACGCGTGCAAAAGCGTCTGTCCGCCATCGATCCGGACAAAGCGCTCGTCCTTGGCCCTCCCGATGCCCCGACCGTCATCGAGTTCACCGATCCCGATTGCCCCTATTGCCGCGCGCTCGACCGCTTCTGGGCGAGCAAACAGGCCGAAGGCAAACAGGTGAGACGCCTCATCTATTTCGTGTCGGGGATCCATCCCGAGGCCGCCGCCAAGGCCGAACATATCCTGTGTTCTCCTGACCCTGCGGCCAGTTTCAGGGCGCTCTACAGCGGCGCAGCGCCCTCGCCGCTCGCCACCTGCGCCAAAGGTCATGCCAAGGTTGCTGCCGACGCCGCTCTGGTGGCCCAGGTGGGCATCACCGGTACGCCGACCCTGATCCTTGATGGCAAACTCGTCTCCGGGTTTCAGCAAGGCGAACTCGAAGCCTTTTTGGCCGGCCGTGTCAAAGCCGCTCCGAAAGCTGAAGCAGCCAAGCCTCCGGCAGTTCCCCCGGCAAAACCGGATACACGCTGATCCATCTTCCCAATTTCTGGCGGCCGCTGCGTGGCCTGCGGGATCGCCCGCAAGCCCGGCGGATCGAAATGCCGACGCACGCGGCTCCATGAAGCCGTCCGACACGCGCGCCGGCAGCCAACGGATTTCCCGGCGGCACAGGCTCGCGGACGGCTTCTTTGCAGAGGAAACACCACCATGACCAGGCTTTTTCACAAGAACCCTGTCGGCCGCCAGGCGATGACGCAGTTGCTGGCCCGCCCCCTGTCATGCTCCGATGTCGCGCTGACCGCCCTTATCGCTCTGGCCGCCACGACCGGTGTGGCCCATGCCTTTGCAGCGCCGGCGCAAGGCGATCTGGGCTACGACATTTACGACATCGTCGTGAACAAGGGCGTCAAGGGACCGCTGGGCTTTGTCGGCGGGGTCGCGGCTTTCCTGTTCGGCGTCTCGCGCCTGTTTTCCAATATCATGATCGGCATCCCCACGATCGTGGCGGCGGTCTGTCTGATCAAGTCGGATTCGATCCTCCAGACCTTCGGCATGCTGATCTGAACCATCGGCCCGGCCAGCATAGCGTCGCATGGGCACGAACCTCAACCGCCCCTGCAAACACAGGGTCGGGAAGTCCTCAGGCTTTTGCCTGAGGTGTAAGCGGGAAGGAGAAGAGACGTGGACGAACGCCTGCCCCAATACCTCCATCGCCCGGTGCAGATCCTGTGGTTTGCCGCGGACGAGTTCGTGCTGGCGCTCTCGGGCATCTTTGTCGCCACCATCGTCGGCGGACTGCCCGGCTGGGGTCTGGTCGCGGCTCTTCTCCTTTTCATACCGTGGAAGCGCTCCAAGCCGCGCGGCTTCCTGCCGCATCTGGCCTGGCGCTGGGGCCTCGTCTCCTTCCCCCACTATCCGGGTCCGACCCAGACCCGATTTTTCGAGTGAGTTGCGCGATGATCTTCCCCAAGCGCCATCGACAGGACAAGGTGGATCCCCTGCTCGGCAAGCCTGCCAGCTTTGGCATCCATCGCTACCTGCAGGGCTCGGCCAATCTGTTTGAAGAGAACCGCCTGCTCAAATTCGCCATTGTCGGCCTTTTCGCGATCACTGCCGTGCTGGGCGCCGAGATTTATTCCTCCGACCAGAACCGGCGCACGGTGATCGTGCCCTTCGGCGCGGGCGGCGATCTCTATGTCACCGGCAGCGTGCCTTCGAGCGACTATCTGCGCGCGATGACGCGCAATGTGGTGGCACTGGCCGGGACCTATTCGGCCTATTCGGCGAGCCAGCAGTTTCAGGCGCTGCTCGGCATCGCGCACCCTTCGGCCTACAATGCGATGCGCGACAGTCTCAACGCCATTCTCGACGAATTGTCGGGCAATCCGACGCTCTCGATCGCCACCTATATCCGCGCCGATCAGCCTGTCACCTGGACCCCAAGCGAGATCACCGTGCCGGTCGAGAAGGTGAGGGTGATCGGCGGCACGATCCGCAAATTCCGGGGCAACCTGCGCATTGGCTACGCCATCGAGAACGGCCGCTTCTGGCTCACCCATCTCATCGAGGACAAGTTCGATGTCGAAACCCGCTGATCAAGCACGGGTCACGCACCCGCTGGCGCTCGCCCTTGCCGTCCCGCTCCTCTCCATTTCAGGCGTCACGGGTGGCGGTGCCCTGCACGCCCAGGATGCCGTGGTCCAGCATTTTGCGGTGCAGAATGTCGGGAATGGGAATCTCCAGCAGCCAAATGCAGCGCCGCACAACATTGAACCGCAGCAGATAGCCGATCCGGTGACCTCAGGCCGCACCATTGCCGCGCTGCCCGCTCAGACCAGCACGATTCGTCTGTCCAACCGCGATGTGAACCATGTCGTGTGCCTTGGCGGCGAGATCGAGGACGTCAAATTCTCGGCCGAGAAGGCGATTGCCGTCGAGAAGGCGGGATCGGACGCCTGGATCAAGTTTCTGGTCAAGGAGATCGACGACGCCGGGCAGGTCACCCGAAGCTATGTCACCCAGCCTTCGGAATTCTTCGTTTCATGCAACGGGGCGATCTATGCCCTCTATGCCGAGCCTTCGCAGATCCCTGCTCAGACCGTGACTCTCGCGCCGGGCAAGGCACAGCGCGCGCGGGCCAATGACGATCTGCTCGGCCCGCTGGTCGAGGAAGAACGCGCGGTCTCGATCACACTTGCCATGCTCCAGGACCGCATCCCCGCCAGCTTTTCGAGCGTGGCGCCGCGCGCAGGCGCGCTTGCCCTTGCCGCCCTGCCCGGTGCGCGCATCACCGAGAACCGCCGGGTCGAGATCGAGGGCGCAGGCCTTTCGGCTTCGGAATACCGGGTCGAGGTCGCGGCAGACACCACGCTCGATGAACGCGCCTTCCTCGACCGCATTTTCGGCACGCGGATTTTCGCGGTGAGCGCCGACCGTCTGTCGCTTAAAACCGGGGAACCCGCCCGTGTGATCGTCGTGCGCCGGGAGGCAGGCCAATGAGCAATCTTCCCCCGCCCGATCCGATGAGCGATGACGGACAGGCTGAGCAGCAAAAGCCTCGCGATGCGAACTCCTATCAGGCCCAGCTCAATCGCGCCACGCAGGAAGACAGGCAAAGCACGTCACCTGACAGGGCTTCATCGGCAAATCCGTTTCCCGATTTCAGAGCACGCTGGCAGGCGCTGTCGGCCCGGAGACGGCTGCGCGTCAAGCAGGGCCTTGTCGGCCTTGCGACATTGATGCTGGCTTACGGCCTCTACACCGCCTCCTCACCCTCAAAGAACGAGGCAGCCACCCAGGTCAGTGCGACAAAATTGGAAATGGGAACAGGCCTGCGCGGCGACAGTCTGGAAACCAAGCTGCACGGGGACTTTCAGCAGATCCGGGAAGGCCAGCAGCAGCTTGCCGAGCGCATCACCGCCATCGAGGAGGGTAAGATCAGTCCTGCCGCCAAACCCGTCAGCGGCGCCCATGATACCGGCGAGTTGCCCCCCGCGCTTCCCGATCTCGACATTCCCGCCAGCCCGCCTGTCGCCGGGCGCAGCCGGCCAGGGGAGCGCAGCGAACTCGACAGCCTGCCTCCGCCGCCCACGAACCTGTCGGTGCAGAACACACCGCCCGCTCCTCCTGCGCCCCCGCAGGAAAAGAGCGTCGGTGCCATCGGTTCTGCCACCAGCAGCCTTCTGCCCGCCGCCGCCGATGGTTCGAGCGCGAAGGATCGGTCCCCGAATGGCGCTAAAAAAAAGACCAGGACGATCTTTTTACCGCCTGGTTTCATGAAGGCGCGGCTGCTCACCGGGATCGACGCGATGGCGAGCCGTGATGCGACGCAAAACCCCGAACCGCTGATTGCAAGGGTTCAGGCCCCTGCCGTGCTGCCCAATGACGTCAAGGCGAACCTCTCGGGCTGCTTTGTCATCGGCAATGCCACCGGCAGCCTCGCCAAGGAGAGGGTCGAGGTCCAGCTCGTCTCGCTTTCCTGTATTGATTTTGACGAGCATTCGGTGGTCGATCAGCCGGTCAAAGGCTTCTTCGTCGATACCGACGGCAAGAAGGGCCTGTCGGGCAAGGTCGTCACCCGCGCGGGCGCGGCGCTCGCCCGCACTTTCCTCGCCGGCGCCGCCTCGGGCTTTGCGAGTGCCGTCGAAGGCAGTTTCGGCTCGACCTCGACCTCGGCGCTGGGTTCGATCCGCACGCTCAATGCAGGCGATGCTGCCAAGAGCAGCCTTGCGGGGGGCATTTCCAAATCCTCGGACAAACTCAGTGATTTCTACCTCGATCTCGCCCGTCAGGCCGGTCCCATCGTCGAGGTCGGCGCCGCCAAGGAAGTCGTGGTTGTGATCCAGGAGGGTGTGACCCTCGAGATCAAGCCTGCCGCCGGGGAGAAATTCTGATGCCCCGCCCCCTTTCAGGAGATCAGCCCATGCCCACGTCGATGTCCCGTGCAGACGTGCGCCGCAGAAACCGTGGCGCCGCCCCGTTCGCCGCCCGCCGTTTTCCATGCCCGGCTCTGGCGATCGCCGCGCTGTCCCTGCTGAACGGCTGCGCATCCATCGGCTCGATGATGTCGCCCTATAGCGAGAAGTTCTCCTGCAAGAACCGCGACCATGGGCAGTGCATCCATCCCGACCGGGCCTATGCCGATGCGGTCGCAGGCATTCCCTCGCATTCCGATCCCGCCGTCACCCATGACAAGGCGATGCTCAAGGATCGTGCCGGCACCGGCGATGCCACCGCGCCCGCTGCGCCGCAGGCAAAGACGCAGGGCAAAAAACCCGCGCCCTATCTGTCCTATCGCGACAGTCTCTACCGCGAAATGCAGGGCCTGATCGAGGCGCCGGAGACCCCGATGCTGCGCGCCGGACGCACCGTGCGCACGCTCATCATGCCTTACGCCGACCGCGAGAGGCCGGACCGGCTCTATATGCCGCGCTACGTCTATTCGATCCTTGAGCGCCCGCAATGGGTAGTGGGCGACTATCTGGTGGGCTCGGCTGTGCCAGCCGCGCGCCTGCCCGTGCTGGGACAGGTGAAGGAAAAGCCCGCAGGTGATCCTGCCGCGCAGGGCGATCCCGCCCCCGTTCCCGCGCCGCCCGAAGGACAGGACCAGTGAAGGCTCCAGTTCATCCAGGCGCGGGCGGCCTCACCTTCGCCCGGCTCCGGCGCTCGGTCGCGCGCGAAGCCTATAGCGACTTCCTGCCGCTCGTCGCCTGGGACAGCGAGGAACAGGCTTTTATCTGCATCGACGATGGTTGGGCCTATGGCTGGGAACTGACCCCCTCGGCCTATATGTTCGCCCATGTCCAGCAGGCGCTTACCGGCCTGCTCAACACCCATTTCCCCGAAGGCACGGTGCTGCAGCTCCACAGCCTGGCCGATCCGGTGATCGATGACGCGCTCGATGCTTTCCTCGATCTCAAGACAAGGCCCGACCCGCTGATCCAGGCCTCGGCGCAGCGGATGGCCGACTATCTGCGCGCCGGAACCGAGGGGCTTGATGCGCTCCACGGCATTCCCCTGCGCGACTTCCGCCTGTTTCTCTCGGTCAAGACAAGGCAGAAGCTCGGACAGGATCTGCGCCGACAGGTCGAGGAACAGCTCGCCAAACTCGCGATCCGTGCGATGGAGGCGCAGGAGACGGTCAGTCTCTATCGCCGCATTTTCAATGGCCTCACTGCCCATGCTCCGGGCCATTTTGATGATGGCGAGGGTGGAGCGCTCCGCCGCCCGATCCGCAAGCAGATCATCGATGCCGGACCCGACCTTGTCTTTGATGGGCCCGAAGTCTTTCTCGGCAACCAGGTCGCCCGTTGCCTCACCCCGCGCAGCCCGGCCCGCCGCATCACCGCCGAACGCGCCAATCGGCTGCTGGGCGGCATGCGCGGCGCAGCCGAAGACAGCGACCAGATCGGCGGTCCCTTCCTCTTCACTCTCAACGTGCTTTTCGACCATTCGCAATTCGAGATCCACAAGCGCGCCCAGATCCTTTCCGCGCAAAAGGCCGCCGGCTCCTTTGCCGTCGAGGTCGGCAAGCAGATCGAGGAGATCGGCTGGGTGCTCGACGAGGCCGGAGGCAGCCGGTTCCTTACCATTATCCCCGTCGTCTGGGTCTTTGGCAAAACCCGCGCTGAAGCTCGCGAGCTGGCCGCGCGCGCCAAGCGCCTGTGGGAGGCTGAACCCCTGCCCTGGATGATGCAGGAGGAAAGCTATCTCAATCCCGTGCTGCTGACGATGAGCCTGCCTTTCGGGCTCTATCCGGAAAAGCGCACGATGCGCCTGCTCGAACGCGATTTTAAGATGCCGGTGAAAGCCGCTGTCCTGCTCAGCCCGGTCCAGAGCGATTTTCGCGGCGGGGGCCGTCCGGCCCTGCTCTATGCCGGACGCAAGGGCCAGCTCGTCACGCTCGACCTCTTCGATCCGCGCATCAACAATTACAATTTCATCGTCTCGGCCGAAAGCGGGGCGGGCAAGAGCTTCCTGCTCAACAATCTGTGCCAGCAATATTTTGCCCAAGGCGCGCTCATCCGCATCATCGATATCGGCGGATCCTATCGCAAGCTCTGCACGCTCTGCTCGGGCCGCTATATCGACATTGGCGAGGAGCGCCTCGTGCTCAACCCGTTCGACATGGGCTTTGCCCTCGATGGCGAGGACAAGCAGTCAGCCATCTCGATGGCGGTTGCCATCGTTGCCGAGATGGCCAATGCCGCCACCCGCAAGGGCGTGTCGACCTCGCAGTGGAACCTCCTAAAATCCGCCGTACAATGGACGATCGAAAGCGGGCGAGCGCAGGACGGTATCGATGCGGTGCGCCAGTGGCTCGGCGCCTATCCCGCTGAAGCGGCCAGCGACCTCGACCGGGTCGAGCATCTCATCCCGACCGCGCGCGAACTGGCCTTCAACCTGCGCGATTTTGCTTCCGACGGGGCTTACGGCCATTTCTTCAACGGTCCTTCCAGCTTCGATATTTCCCGCGACGAATTTGTCGTGCTCGAACTTGAACGGCTCAAAGCCATGCCCGATCTTTTCAATGTGATCGTCATGGTCGTGGTCAATGCGGTGACGCAGGAACTCTATCTCTCGGCCCGCGATCGGCCCCGCTTCGTGCTCTGCGACGAGGCCGCGCAATTCCTCACCCGCTCGGAAGGGCAGGATCTCTCGCGCCTCGCCGAGGCCTTCGGCCAGGGCTATCGCCGCGCCCGCAAATATCAGGGCAGTTTCGGCGTGGTTCTGCAAAGCCTCAACGATCTGCTGCTCTTTGGCGGCACCGGCCAGGTGATCCTCGAAAACGCTGCCACGCGCTTTCTGCTGCAAGGCTCGACCTATGCGCAGGCAGCCGAGAACAGGATCATCGACTATTCACCCTTCCTGCTCGATCTCCTCAAATCGGTGCGCAACGCCAAGCCCCATTACAGCGAGATCTTCATCGACAGCCCGCTGGGTGTCGGCATCGCGCGCCTCGTCGTTGATCCCTTCTCTTACTGGATCAACACCTCGGCCCCGCGCGAGGTCGCCGCTTTCGAGAGCCTGATCCGGCAAGGCGCCAGCCCGCTTGAAGCGATCTGCCATCTGGCCGGGGTCGATCCGGCCGAGATCCTCCCCAAAGAGAAGGATATGCAACCATGAACGGACGCAAGCCTCATCCCGACCAGCTGTCGATCCTCTATGGCCAAAGCGAGTCCCCCCAACCCTTGCACCCGCCGCTCACCACCTTCGAAGCCGAACGCGAGGCAGTCCGCTGGCGAGCGCGCCTCGTCCTTATCGAGAGCGTGATGATGGCGGCGCTGATGCTGGGCGCGGGCCTTGCCATGAACCATGGTTTCCGCACCGCTCTGCAGAACGCGGTGCTGGTCGGCATCGCCTGCCTGCTGACCGGCATGCTGCTCATTGGCCTCTCGGCCCTGGCAAGCCGGTTGCTCATGCGTTTGTCGCGCCGGCGGCAGGCGCTCCGCAAGGATCGGAGCGACAAGCTGTGAGCGGCGGCAAGACAACGGTGCCCCGCAGCTTTGCCCGTCTGGCGCCGAACCCTGACGATGCCGAGGATCGCCTGCTCGAGGATCTGTTCGATGTCCCGGGCGAGGTCGGGACAGATGGCCAGGACCGGATGACGATGGCCGGCGAAGCCCTGGCGCTGACAGCAGGCCTTGCCATCGCCTGCCTCGCCCTGGCCTCCGGCCTGCCGCCGATGGCATCGGGCATAGCCGGCCTCCTCGCCACCTGCATCACCGGCTTTACCGCCATGCCTGCCTGGCGGTCATGACCACCCCGGCCGCCACAGCAAACCACGGCAAGGGCGGTCGCATCAGGCCCCGCGCCTTCGCGCCCCTCTGGCTGCTGGCGCTGGCCCTGCCCGGCTTCGCCCATGGCGAGGTTTCCAAGATCGGACGGACCTTTCCGATCGCCGAAGCCGATGCGCTGAGCGAGATTGAAGGCAAGGTTGCCGCCCAGCCCGCGAGCATGGCCAGCCGTTTCGGCCCGATGCGCCAGTGGCAGGCGCTGCGCTCGGCCCCGCTCGCGCCCGCCACCATCAACCGGACTAGGTTTTCCGTGCCCTTCCATACGCTCGAGGAAGACATCCGCCTGCCAGACGGCAAGCTGCTTTATGCCAAAGGTTACACGTTCAACCCCTTGAGCTATGTGACACTGGCCCAGCGCCTCATCATTGTGGCGCCGCGCGATCTCGACTGGGCATTTGCCCGCGCGAAACAGAGCGATTTCATCCTGCTGGCGGCGGGCGGGCCGAAGGATGGCGATGCTATCACATTAAGCAGGAAGAAGGCCCGCGCCCTTTTCATCCTCGAGCCACGGGTGAAGGAACGCCTTGGTCTGACCTTTGCCCCGGTCATCGTCCGTCAGGTCGGTCAGCGCCTCCAGCTCGACGAATATCACCTGCCGCCCCGGAGGGCAGGCTCATGAGGCACCGCTCCCTCGCCCTCGTCGCAGGCGGCGCGCTGCTTGCCTCGCTGGTCGCAGTCACCAGCCCCGCACACGCCTCCAAGTGCGAGGCAGGCACCGTCTTCAACCCGATCACCAAGGTCCGCTGGTCCTGTATCTTCCCGATCACCATCGGCGGCGTGCGCATCGGCGGTGACAGACTCGACAAATCGCTCGACGCGCAAAGTGCCTCCAAGCCGCTCTGCGCCTGCCGCAAGGGCGCCGGTTTCTGGTTCGGGCTCAAGGTCAGCTTCTGGTCGCCCAGCCGCATGGTCGATGTCGTGACCGAGCCGGGCTGCATGATGGGTCTGGGCGCGGATCTGATGGCCACCCGCGGCAGACTTCAGGGCAGCCAATCCTCGATTGCCGACGGCACCAACACGCAAAAGCTCTTTGCCCAGATGCATTATTACATCGCGCCGGTCTGGAAGATGCTCGACATGTTCACCGACCTGCCCTGCTTTGCCGACGAGGGCTTCGATGTAGCACTCATCACCGAGGTCATGCCGACCTGGCAATCAGGGACACTGGGCGCGATCATCCAGCCCGAGAGCATCCTGTTCGGCAATCCGGCCGCGGGCCTTGCCTGCATGGCCGACAGCGCAGCGGCCGCCGCAGGGGCCACGCTCGATCCTTTGTTCTGGTGCATGGGGAGCTGGGGCAACACTTACCCGATCGCGGGCGACATCCATTTCAGCGACAGTGTCGAGGCCTGGGCGGGCCTTGCCGCGCGCGGCATTTTCATGATGGGGCGGCTTGGCCTGTCCACCATCTCCTCATCCGACGGCTGCTCGTTCAAGGCCCAGCCGATCTGGAACAAGAGCCGCTACAAGCTTCAGATCATGGAGCCGGTCAAAGGCGGCAAATGCGTCAATATCGGCCGCCCCGGTTCGCTATGGACCTCGGCCAAACACGCGCCGGGCAAGGACAATGCCCAGTTCATGGTCTTTGAGAAGACGATCTGCTGCGCAGGGGTCTCGACGCCATGAGCGCCCCCCTTCCTCCATTCTGCGAATCCGAGACGGGCCTGGATCGGTCTGCCCGCCACAGCCTCCCTGGCCGTCCGGCCGGATGCGCAGAAGGAGCGACGCCGCCGCCTCTCAGCGGCGTCGCTCCACCCCCACTGCTTAGCGTTGACGCAGAGCTTGCCGCAACCGAAATGCGGCCAGTGTTTTCGATCGCGGTTCTGACCTGCTTTGAAGGGCAGGCCGTCTTCCGGATCGTGGCGGGCGAGGAACCCGCGCTCCCTCACGGCATGCTGTTTCGCCTGCGCAAGGGGCAGCGGCTGGTGACGGGAGGCACGCGATGACCAGCATTTGTCGCCTGCTTCTCGCCCTTCTCCTGAGCGCTATCAACCTCACGCTCACCGATGCGACCCGCGCCCAGACCGTAGAGGATCGCGCCCGCGCCGCCGCATCAGCAGCCCAGGCGAAAAGCGGCACCAGCGAAACGCTCCGCCGGAATTACCTCACCCCCGCTCTGGCAGGCAATGATGTCAGCACGCTCGACGACAGCCAGAGTTTTACCCCCACCATCGCCTGCCGGAAGAGTGCGACCATGCTCGAACTGCTCGCCCAGCCCGCCGTCGGCGGTGATATCGGTACTCTCACCATCTCGCGCGACAGCAATCTCGACGGGTCCTTCGATGAAGTGCTGAGCGTGCCCAGACCCGTCTCAGGCATCTGCGCCAATGGCGTCATCGCTTGCGATCCCGGAAGCTGGAACAATTGCCGGAATTTCCAATGGGGGATCGGATCTGCGGGCAACCTCAAGCTGACCGAGGTCGATCTAAGCCAATTGGCGGGCTGCTATTGCATCAACAATGCCTGCGGCAGCAATCTGGCCTGGGGCAATATGGCCTCCATCCTCAAAGATCTGGGCGGCGGCGTGGTGGGCGCACTCACCAGTGCCGACCCGCGCATCGGGATGGTTGAGGCCAGCGTGGATGGCCCGCTCATTCGCTATAGCGGATCGCAGACCACTGCCTGCACATCGAACCCTTCGCTGACCGTCAGCAGCTATGCGACCAATCCATCAGCACTCTCCGGCGACGCCTATGCCGCCGCGCAGAACAGCAGCGTCTTTCAAACCCTCGCCGGATCACCCGCCGGAACCGGCAGAACTTCCTCCTCACGCGATTGCACCATCACCCGCAATCTGACGCTGACAGCCATCTCGCTCAATGATGTGATCCAGCGCGCCTCGGGCGGCTATGCGACCTCGAACCCGACGCCCGGCAGCGCCGATTTCCTGACAGGTTCGCCCGGCGACAACACGCTCGATGGCGGCTCCTGCACCCTCTTCGATTATCCTATTACGCTCCATGTCGAGAAACCCGAACGGCTGAAGTCTGTCACCATCCCGGCATGGTTCGCCGATGACTGGGGGCAGGTGAGGATCGATGGCGAGCTTATTTCCTACGGGCCGGGCGCATGGACGGGCTCGGGCATACCGCCCGGATCCTGCGATCGCGGCCGTACCAGCTATTTCTCCCCCAACATCGATCTGATGCCCTGGATGACCAAAGGCGATCATACCATAGTCTTGCGCCTCGCGGTCGGCGACCGCGGCGAGGGCAACCTTCAGGTCCATGCCGAGGTCGATACGTCCTGCGAGCTTGCCGAAACACTCACCGATGCCTGCATGGGCGATGCCGCCGATCCGACCTGCACTCTGCAGAGCGAGAGCGTCGATGGTGTCGAGACCTTCCGCAATGGCGTGGCCACCGGCCTGCGACCGCTCGCCCAGACCAGGATCGTAAGTTCAGCCAGTTGTTCGCAAACCGTGACGCGCAGCTTTTTCGAGAAGGAGCGGCGCTATAAATGCGTGGCGACTTCCACCACGCCGGACCTCTCACGCGCCACCTATATCATCGATCATTCGAGCCCAAGCGTGCTGGCAGACCGCATCACAACCGGCGATGGCACAGTCTCCACCACGATCCGCGCCTTTGCGCTGCCGGGCCAGGCTTCGGTGGCGAGTTGCGAGGCGATCTGCAAGACCCGCGCGCCCAAGGCCAACAATGATGCGGCGGTCGATGGCGTGGTGGGCGCAAAACAGAATGCGCCGACCGGCTACGACACATTCTACCATAGCTGCGGTAGCGACAATATCTGTCCCCTGGGCGCGGGCGAGGAACTCGTCAGTGCCTGCGGCTGCCTCGATGATTTTCCCGAAGCGGCGGTGATGATGCAGAGCCTGCGCCTTGGCGGGGCCGATCTTGTCTGCACGGCGAGCCGGCGATGAGCCGAGCACCTTCCCCCGTCCAGCCCCTCCTTCGGCAGATGGTCCTGCCCGCGCTGCTCGGTGCAGGCAGTCTGGCCCTTGCCATGCCCGCACGGGCACAATCTCAGCCTCAGACCGAACAGCTTTGCGCCGCCGATCTCAACGGCAATGGCGATGCCGCCGATCCGGGCGAGATCGCCACCTGCACCGCGATGGCGGGGAGCACGTTTCTCTGCCCGCTCGGACAGGTGACCTGCGCCGCCGACGCGCAGGGAGCCTATAGCTGCCCCCTCGGCAGCCAGTATCAATGCCTGACGCCTGACAGTGGCGGGACACCCGCCTGTTCGCCCAATGCGTGCACGCCCAGCGCCGGTGCAATCACCACCAGCCCGGTGGTCGACGATCTCGGCGCAGCCAATGACGGCACAATCGATGATGCAGGCAATTGCAGCGGCGCGATCGAGATCTTTTCCGGGAGGGCTTTGCGCTGCCGTCCTGCGGGCCTGCTCACCACATTTTCCAATTGCTGCCGCAATCGCGGATCGGTCATCAAGGACGGGACCGGTTCGGCGCTGACCTCGCTCTCGACCAAGATCGCGGTGGCCAAGGGCGTGTTTTCCGGAATGCGGGCAGCCTATGCCGCCTTTCAGGCGGGGGCTTCGGCCAGTCAGGCGGCAAGCGCAGGGGCCGGCGCCATTATCGGCATCGATCCCACCTCGCTTGCGATCAGCCTTGCCATCAATCTCGTCCTCGAATTCCTGCTCTCGGGCTGCGATCAGCAGGATATGGAAGCAGGCATCCTGCGCGGCTCGGGCATGTGCCACGAGGTCGGCGCCTGGTGTTCTTCGAGCATCCTTGGCGTCTGCATCCAGAAGTCGGTCGGCAATTGCTGTTTTAACACCAGGCTCGGTCGCATCATTCAGGAACAGGGCCGCCCGCAACTCAAATCCTTCAACAGCATCGGCTGGGGCAGTCCCAAAACCCCCTATTGCCGGGGCTTTACCCCCGAAGAGTTCCAGGCGCTCGATTTCAGCAGGATGGATCTCTCCGAATATTATTCGGACCTGACCGCCAAAACCCAGAGCAACATCCAGATCGACATGAAGGAGCGGATCGATGCCTATATGCAGACGGTCATACCCTAGGTTTTGCCTCGCCCTTGCGCCGGTCGTGCTGTCCGCCACCGCGTTGGCTCAGGACCGGACCGCACCCGGCAACGCCCGTTCGGCCCCGCAGGCTCAGGGTGATGCAGCGATGGAGCGCCTGAAGGCCGCGGTCACCGCGCAGCAAAAGCGCCGACCGGCGGCTGGAGCACCGCAGCCCGTTCTGCCAGCCAGCGCATTGCCTTCGATCCCCGACAACAAAGCCCGTCGAGCCTTCGAGGGATTGCGCAAACGCTCCCCATTGCCCGCCATGGAAGCCCGCGCCCGCGCGGCACTGGATGCCGGCCGCGCCGGGCTTGCCGCAAGCCGCGAAGCCATGGTGAAACGCGTGGCCCAAGCGCTGGGCCTGGAGGCGCCCGATCGCGCGGCGCTTGAAGGTGCCATCGCCCCCACCGGCCCCAGGGCCTATGTCCCTGTGCTGTTCGCCTCATCCTCGATGCCGTTTTCCCAGCTCCGCGCCTATGTCGCCCAGCTTGAACCTGTCGGCGGAGTAATCGCCTTTCGGGGGATGGTGGGCGGGATGGGCCGCGTCGGCCCGATGGCGAAACTGATCGCTCAGGCGCTGCGGCTCGATCCCGGCTGCGAGGGTCCCGCCTGCGCCATGCGCAAATTACAGGTTATCGTCGATCCGCTGATCTTTCGACAGCATGATGTGCGCCAGGTCCCCGCGCTCACCCTGATCCCGGGCGATCCTACCCGTCCCTATTGCGAACGCGAGGAGGACAGCGAGCGCGGCGCCCATCTCGTCTATGGCGATGCCTCGCTTGCAGCGCTGCTCGATGAATATGCCCGCCTCGGCGGCAAAGAGGGGGTGCGCGATGTTACAACGCGTCTGGAACACCGGTAAGCGCCTCTGGCCTGAGGTGAGACTCCTCCCTCTGCGCGCTGCCGTGGCATTGGGCAGCGCGGGGCTTGGTGAGCCACCACGCCCACAACAGCTCTGGAAAGCCTATTGCATTGTTTTGCCGATTGGTCTCCTCACCTGGTATGCTCTTCCCAGCGTAACGCTGGTCGCCAGCCCTTCGATCGATGCCTATCTGGTCCATGCCGCGCCCGGCCCAATCCGACGCGGGGATCTGGTGTCTTTCAAGCTTTCCCATCCGCTCGCCGGTCCCGTCCAGCTCGATGTCACCAAATATGCCCTGTGCCTGCCCGGCGACAGGATCGCGATGGTCGAGCGGCCTTCCCCGATGCATCCCGGATCTCAAGACGGCTGGTATTATTGCAATGGCAGGCTGCTTGGCTCGAGCCTGCCTGTCGGGCGCGAAAGACAAAAACTTGCGCACTGGCAGCCTGCTTACCCGGTCATCCCGGCAGGCTATATCTATGTGGGCTCAGCCCATCCCCGCGGTTTCGACAGCCGCTATTACGGCCCCATCGCCATCTCCCGCCTGCACCGCATGGAAAAAGTGCTGTGAACCCGCTGATCCGCGCCGGACTGGTCGCAGTAACTCTTGTCCATGCTCCAATGGCACTCGCGCAAAGTGCACCGTCCAGCTGGACCGGCACGCGGCAGGGCTATTGGTGGTATCAGCCACCGCCCAGGACCGCACCGGATGAACCTGCAAGCGAGCCGGATGAACTGGTCAAGCCCGCCATCCCGCCGATGACCGAACTTGCGCGCCTGTCCCCGGCAAA
Organism: Novosphingobium sp. SG707; assembly: GCF_012275515.1. GTDB lineage: Bacteria > Pseudomonadota > Alphaproteobacteria > Sphingomonadales > Sphingomonadaceae > Novosphingobium. Next base: position 702,622 of record NZ_JAAZQL010000003.1, on the reverse strand, counting down.
AATCCGCAAGCTGATCGAGGCGCAGCGCGATTATGCCGCCACGGTCCTAAGTGTCGAGGCGGTCACCGATTTCTGGAAGCTGGAGGACTTTGCCCGCCGCAAGGCCCGCGCCTTTGCCGGGGTCACCCAGATCGCCATGCTCGCCCATCCTGAGCTCAATTCAAAAACGGCCAATCCGATGGTGGGCGATGCCCGCGACCGGATGACGGCGCAAAAGGACGCTTTGCGCCGTCAATATCTGCGCGCTCATGGCAACGAATTTGCGCTTGTCATGTTTTCGCGCGCATCCTGCGCCTATTGCCGCGTGCAATGGCCGATCCTCCAGCGGTTTCAGGAAGAAACGGGCTGGCAGGTCTCGGCCATGAATCTTGATCAGCGCGCCGACCTTGCCGCCCGTTTCGGGGTTGAGGTTACGCCCACCACCATGGTCATCCGTCGCAATTCGTCCCAGCGCATGGTGATCGCCAGTGGCGTCGAGGCCTATCCCAATCTCATCCAGACCGCCTATAATGCCGTGCGCCTGCTCTCAGGGGATATCAGGCCCGAGCAATTCCTGACCGGGGCCGGCGAAGAGGACGGGTTCTTCGATGCTCTCGCCAACGGGCCAGTGTCAGCCAGCGATCCGCGAGTGATCGGCGGCGATATGGTGAGCGGGAGGAGGCCGTGACAGAAGCGACCATCAGGCAGTCGGCTTCACTGAGGCAGCAAGACCTTCACGCCCTGCGCCCGCAGCAGGGAAACGGCTTTGCGGTCGAAGGAGGCAAACGTCTCGCCATCGAGCCATTGTCCGCCTTGAGCGATCACGCCATCTGCAAAATCACCTCCTGCATCCAGCATGGCAAGCCCCGCTTCAACAGCAGGCCCTTCGACGGAAACATTCTCGCCGCCGGTCAGCAATCGAAGAGCGTGAGCAATCTCTGCGGATGCAAACCCGTATGCCCGCCCCATGACCCAGCAAAACTCGCACAGAGCCATCACAGGCATCGCTACCAGTTCAGCACGTTCGAGCAGGTTTTGGGCAATCCGGGTCTGTTCAGGATCATCTGCGGCGACGGCACGCACCAGGACATTGGTATCGGCAGTAATCTTCACGGCTCGCCCGCCCAACCCCTGGCGATCACTTCATTCATTTCCTCAATCGAGATGACCCGCTGGCCTTCTCTTTTCAGCAAGCCGAAGGCATCGGAAATCTTGCCCTTGGGCCGCTCGGCCGCAACCTCAATCCGGCCATTGGGCAACTTCTGCACAGTAATCTTCGATCCCGGGTGGATTCCCAAATGCTGGAGCAGATCCCTCCTGAGAGTGATCTGGCCCTTGCTCGTGACGGTCAGCGTGGTCATGGCCTATATCCTTAGCAGCCCCGCCAAGGTAATGCAAAAACGCCTTACCATCAAGATTCTTGTCGTGCTGTTTGCGGTTCCATGGATTGCCCCCTTGTCGGCCCGCCCCATCACCCGCGCTGATGCTGCCCGCGCAGCGATCCATCCCGTCCATGATGCCGCCCAGATGCAGGCATGGCTCGCCCGCGTGCCTGTAACGCGCGACTTCCCGCCCGACTTTGCCGAAACTCTTTCCAGCGCAGCCTCGCTCAACGTAATCGAAATGACCACCGCGCCCGGCTGTCTCCCCTGCGCCGAACTCTGGGCAAGGCTGGGCGAGTTTCGCGCACGCTATCGCTTGCCGGTGCGGATCATAGGCCGCGATGAAGCCATGCTCCGCGCCGGCCGGCTCGGCCTGCCATGGGTGGGACACCCGGTGGCCTGGGTCAGGCCGATAGGTGACGAACGCCGGGCCATTCCCATCGCCATCGGCACCGATCACCTCGTCAATCTGGCGCGCAACGTCTATCTCGCGACCAAGATGCTCTCTGGCGTCAGGCCCGATGTCGGTCTTCGCGCGATGGCCAAATATACCGGCATTGTTGCAGTGGCGGCGCGATCTCCGCAAGGGAGGCCATGATCTATGGCCAGCCTGCCGCGTCTCCTTTCAAAGTGCGAGAGCCTGCAACGCTTCGGCAGCCTGCCGGAGCGGCATCACCTCGATCCCATGGCCCAGTGGGAAGGCCTCCTTGCCGGGATAGATGACAATCTTGCGCACAGGCTGAAGATCCTCGCAGGCGTGGTGAAAGCCGCGCTCAACTTTAGGCGAAAGGCTGCGCTTGACCTCGAATACCCACAAACCCTGCCCCGGCAAATCCAGCACCAGATCGATTTCTGCCCCGGCTGCGCTGCGATAAAAGCAAGCCGCCGTGCCCTCGGGCGATGCCGCGATCAGGTTCTCGATGACAAAACCTTCCCAACTCGCACCCGCAACCGGATGGCCCAGCACATCGTCCCTGGCCGCAAGGCCAAGCAACGTATGCACAAGGCCGCTGTCACGCACATAGACGCGCGGCGATTTGACGAGCCGTTTGAGGCCATTGCCATGCCAGGGCTCAAGCCGCCGTACCAGCAGCAGATCCACCAGGAGATCAAGGTAAGATGCCACCGTCTTGCTGTCGACGCCCAGACTTCGGGCAAATTCCGAGGCATTGAGCAGACCGGACTGGTGATGCGCCAGCATGGTCCAGAAACGCCGCAGAGTTTCTGCAGGAATGCGGGGCCCCAGCATCGGAATATCCCGCTCGAGATAGGTCCTGATGAAATCCCGGCGCCATCGCTGGCTAAGCTGGTCCGAAGCGGCGAGAAAGCTCTCGGGGAAGCCGCCCCTGATCCACAATTGCTCACTGTCCGCTTCGACGGTTTCGAGCGCATCGAAAGGGCGCATTTCCAGAAAACTGATCCGCCCCGCAAGACTTTCGCCCGATTGGGCCATCAGGTCGATCGAAGCCGGTCCCAGCAACAGGAAGCGACCGGACTTCCTGCCCTTGCGTCTTCCCCGATCGATCAGGCCGCGCAGGGTCTGAAACAGATCCGGCATGCGGTGGACCTCATCGAGAATGATGAGCCGGTCGGCATGGCTTTCCAGGTAAAGCTCCGGCTCGCTCAGTTTTGCGCGATCCGCGTCCGATTCCAGATCAAGATAAAGCGCGGACCGTTCATCACCGATCTCCTGAGCGAGCGTCGTCTTGCCGACCTGCCTTGGCCCAAGCAGGGCAACCGCAGGCGCGTGATCGATCCTTGCGATCAGTTCGGGCTTGATCCTTCTTTCAATCATCCATGCATTATTGGATCTTTATTCCGAATTTGCAAGGTTTTTCCCATCACCTCTACAACCTCAAGGGAGGCCCGAATGGCGGCGGGCTTTCCGATTACCTCCCAGGAACAAGGAAAACCGCCATGCCCAAAACCCGCCCGCTCCTGATCCTGTCCCTTCCCGCCCTGCTGGCAAGCTGCGCGGCCAGTGAACCCGCCTTCGCGCAGAGCTGGACCGAAAGCTGGTTCGACAATGCCACCTATAGCTCCCCCGGCAGCTTCAGCGACCAGACCCGCGGCTATGTCACCGCAGGCGGCATGTCGGGACGCTTCGATGTCCATGACGATTATCTGATGTCGCTCTCGCTGCCCAAGGTCAAAGCGGGCTGCGGCGGCATTGACATGTTTCTGGGCGGCATGTCGTTCCTCGACCCTGACTACCTCGTCCAGAAACTCGAGAGCATCCTGCAGGCAGCCCCAGCCGTTGCCTTCCAATATCTCCTCGAAACGCTCGACGAGAAAATGGGCAACATCATCTCGAAGATGGAGGCAGCCACCAATTACCTCAACTCAATCCAGGTCAATGATTGCCGCCTTGCCAATCGCATGGTTCAGATGGCGCGGGGCGATGAGAATATGAGCGGGATCATCGAGGAGATGACCGGCTCCAAATCGGTCTCGGCAGGCTTTGCCAAGAGCTATCAGCAGAGCCGTGAGAAGCTCAAAGCCAACAATGGCAATCCTACCGAGGATCTGAAGGAGGCTCTGGAAAACTGCCCTGCCGAAGTCACCGACATCTTCCGCACCGGCTCACTACTCGCTCATGCGGCCCAGCGCGTCGGCGCGGGCGACTGGGCGGGCGTGATGCGCGCCCGCGTGGGCGATGTCTATATGCGCTGGGATGCGGGTGACAAAGTGCCGGTCTTTTCGGCGATCCCGGCCTGCCCGCATCAGGACAGTGACACGCCCGAGGATTTCCTGACCGGCAAAGTGCAGACCCGCAGCCTCAATGTCCCGGCAACTGCGTCGGACTGTTCGGCGCAGACCGGCAAGGGCGCCCTCGAATTGGCCCGCGAGCGCATGGTCTCGATCAGCGCCAAGATCCGCACCCGCGTCGGGCTTACATCGGAGGAAAAGCAGTTCGTCGCCAATGTAAAGACCTTGCCGGTCTATCGACTGCTCGAATGGGGCGTGCGGCAGGGCGTGCCCGATTCCGTGATCTCCGACACCGATCAGCTGGTGGCCTTGAGCCTTGCCTATCAGATGCTCAATGATCTCACCCGCTCGATCGACTTTACGCTGACCAATGCGGAACGCGGCGCCACGGTGGCCGGAGCCGCCAGTTCCGAGAGCAGCAAGATCTGCCAGACCAAGATTCTCTCGAAGGGGATCGAGCAATTGCGCGACCTGCGCGAAGATGTGCTGCGGCAGCGCGCACAGATGCGCCAGTCTTATCTGGCGGCTCTCAGTCAGGCCAATCTCTCGGCGAGCTATGCCGGGCTGCTGCGCCAGCGCGACCGCGATGCCCGCGATGCCGCAGGCGCCGCCGCCTATCGCAACCGCTGACGGAAAGGCCCCTGCTCATGCGCCTGGCCCTTTCGTGTTTTCCCTACCTGAGGGCACACCGCCAGATCGTTGCCGGATTGCTGACGGTCCCGCCGGCTCTGATCGCCAGTCCGGCTCGCGCGCTGGACGCCAGCTTCTACAGCTATGACGGCTTTGCAGAGACGGTCGACGCGTTCCATCTCGTCTCGCTGATCTTTGCCGACGCGCGCTATGAAACGCTGGTGGTGATCTGCGCTGTGGCAGGAATCGCACTAGGGGCGCTGCTGGCCGGCATCCGCGGACAGGGCATGGGCATCGTCACTTTCGGCTTTCAGATGCTGTTCGGCATCGGCCTCTTCGTCGGCCTCGTTTCGACGACCGGCACGGTTCACGTCTATGACAAGGTGCGCAATGCCTATCAGAGCGTCGGCGGGGTTCCCAATCTCATCGTGATGGTCGCGGGCACCACCAATCTGATGGAACGCGCGCTATCCGAAGTGATCGACGACAATACCGCCGATCCCAATGCCAAACTGGAATTTGGCGCGGGGGGCCATGCCTTCGACCTGTTCCTCAATGCGGTCTCACCGCGCGGGCCGATGAGCGATGCCTTTCTTGAAGCAACGGTCAGGGACTATGTCCGCCAATGCTATCCAGTCGCGAGGACATCGAGCGCCTATCAGGTCGATGACGACCAGCTCTTCCGCACCTCCACCGATCTGCCCACCAGTTTCGCCGCCATGGCCGGGCCCGCCACCTATAGCACCGTCTATTCCGCGACCAATAAGGCCGGCACCACGGTGAGCTGCACCGAGGCGTGGGATGCGATCCAGACGCGCCTGTCCGACCCGGCCCTGTTCGACGATTACGCAAAACAGGTCTGCGCGCGCAGCGGCTATGATGTGAGTGATGCAGGTCAGCTTTCGCGTTGCCGCAGCAATCTGGGCCAGATGGGCGACATGATGATGGGCGCCTCGCTCACCATGCAGGCGCTGATGAGCGATATCATGCTGGGCAATGCGGTGGGCGATGTTCTCTTTGAGGACAGTCCGGCGACCGCTTCGCGAGTCATGGCCAATCGCGCGGTGATCTCAGGCGGACTGGCTTCTATGTCGGTGGCGAATGAATGGATGCCGACCATCCGCGCGACGGTCTTTGGCATCATGCTGTTCATGATGCCGATCGCATTGATGTTCATCCTCACCCCGATCAATCTGCGGGTCGCCAGCTTTGCCTTTGGCCTTTTCGTTTTCGTGGCGCTCTGGGGCGTGATCGATGCCGGCATCTATCAGCTGACCCTCGGACGGGCGATGGCGGTGCTGGCCGAGATGCGCTCGAACCATGTCGGCGCCAATGCCTGGCTGCTGGCTCCCTCCTCGGCGATGAAGGCGCTTGCGATCTTCGGCTCCTTCCGCACGGCAGCGGCCGGCGTGGCGGGCGCCTTTACCTTCACCGTCTTCCGCTTCTCGGGCAATGTGTTCTCCTCTTTCACCGGCGAAGCTCTACAGGCGCAGGGCATGGCCAGCACCGCCGCCGCGCCGTTGATGACCAAGGAAGGCTATGCCTCCGCGCTCGAAGCGCAGGCCTCGGCCTCGGGAACCATGGCGAGGAGCAGCGCCTCAGCAAATTTTGGCGACTTTGGCGAGCGCAGCAATTTTGGCGCCAATCGAAGTTTTGGTATGGCCGGGACCGTGATCGGCGAACATGGCAGCGCTCTGGCGGGCGGCTCCGCCTTTGCGCTCGGCGGGATCGATGCGTCGCGCGAGCTGGGTGGCATCGCTCCTGCCCTTGCCGGGCGCGATCTGGCCGATCCGGCCGGCGCGCAGGCCGTGCGCGCCAATGCCGCCACCGGGGCGATCCATAATTTTGCCGAGAGGGATGCTCTGCGGCGTTTGGGAACGGGCTATTTCGGGGGTGGTCAGGCGGGCGAACGCACCTTTGCCGCCTTCAGCCAGAAGATGGTGCAATGGAAGGCCTTTGGTGACACCAATGCCTATGACATGATGATGTCGGGCGCACAGCGGCATTTCGAACGCGGTGGTTATGCGCCGAAGGATGCCGCCCTCAAAGCTTCAACCCTTATTGCGCAGGCCTCGGCAGATCCGACCTTTGCCAAGCTCTCAGCCAATGCTTTCGATCAGGAGCAGATGCTGCGCAACGATCTCACCAGCGCGCAGATCAGTGCCGGTGCAATGGAGGGCCGCCGAGACTTTGCAGGGAGCCGGGTCGCGGCCGGCGAGCGCAGCAATGTAGCAACCGAACAGGCATGGCGGACCGGCTCCAATGCGGGGCAAAGGCAAGCCGCCGCCATGCTTGGCCTGCCGCTTGACGAGGCCGGCCGCAAGATCGGCTTCATCAACACACTGGCCGGCGAAGCACGCTCCTCGGCGGTCAGCCAGTTGGCACGCAGCACCGGGCGTAATGAAGCGCAGGTCGAGCACGCGCTCGCGACCTATCATGCTGCCAGCCAACTTGGCACGGCCGATGGCGCGGATGCCGAGGCGACGCGCGAGCATACCAGCATCTATGGCCGCACCCGGGAGGCCTCCCGCTATGATTTTGCCGAGAGGTCGGGCAAGCTCGATGCTCAGCGCGAGATGGGGCCTGCTGGCACCCGCTCGACGGCGCGCATCGGCGAAGCAAGGCGGCAGGCCGACAATGCCGGATTTGCGCAAGGGGCCGCCGCCGCCGGCAGTTCTGTGCGCGAAGCCGCGCGGCTCGACAGTTTCATCCAGGCGCTGGGTCGCACAGCAAGCAATCAGACCGACATGGCGGAAGGCCGTGCTCCCGGCATTGCCGATCGCGCGCGCAACGAAAGGCTCGGCCGGATTGTCGAACAGGAACGCCTTACCCGTATGCAAAAGCTGCTTGGCGAGCATGGCGTCAACCTGTCGCGACGCCAGATCGCGATGGATCAGAATGGTGATCTCAGCCTCAATCTCTCACCCGAGGGCGCAGCCGCGATGTGGAAAGGCGGACTCATCAACGAGAGCCAGCTGGGCGCCATCGCCAATGGCGGGCGGGCGCGCTTCAGCTTTACGCATAGCGATCTGCTGGTATCGAGCAGTGCCGGCTTCAGCCAGTCGGCGCGCTCGGACACCAGCACCCGCTTCGAGGCGGGCAAGCAGGCCGGTCCCGATACGATCGAGCATTTCCTCGGCGACGGGCAGCAGGGGCAGGCGATGATGGAAGGATGGCTCAAAGGCGGGTTCGAGATGGACCGCAAGGGGCAATGGCGTTTGAAACCTCAAGTCGCCGACACGCTGCAGCGCGATGTTCAGGCGATCATCGCGCAAACCGGCTGGACCCGCTCGCTCTCGCGCTCGGCGCAGGATCAGACCTCAATGGGCACGGATATCAATGCCGGGATTTCCGGGTCTGCGGGGCGACAGCTTGCGGGCGGGACTGGCAAGACGGGAGGTCGGGCGACAAGCGGTTCGGTTGGGGCGAATGTCAGCGGGAGCGTCGGGTTTCAGAGTTCGGATCGTGGGATGACCTCAGAAAGCGCGGATGCCAAAATGGATATCGTGAATTATGACGTTCGACATGCGATTGCGGCCGCCGAACGCAAGGCCGCCCGATCTCAAATGCCTGCCGAAAGCTTTATTCAAGAACTTCGGAGTCAGGTGCTGGGCAAAGACGGACTGCGGAACCGCTATCTCGATCAGGCGAAAGCTGGGCGAGGAACGTTTGATCTCAACGCACCTATCACCTCGCTGGAGCAATCGTCGATTTTGAGTTCAGGCCGTTTATTCTCGGATACGGGGCAAGGATCAGGAGACGACGAAGACCGATCTGGAAGCCATCGCAATAACTGAGTTCAATCTTCGGGAAGGAGCTTTCGCTGGGAGCAGACAGGTCCCGCTCAGGTTCATGGGTTTCTCCGGTGGTAATCGATGATCTCGGCAACCAGGGTTGCGGCTCCAGCTAACCCTTGGGCTAACAAACGCGAAGCTACAGCGGCTTGCCAGTCAGTTGAACCATAGCAAGGAAATTCTGGGGCCACTTGCCGTGCCGGGCTGCGCCCCTGCGGACGTGCTTCAGCTTGGAGAAGAACCGATCGACCAGGTGGGGCACGCGGTTGAGCCACGTACTTAAGTACGGATTCGATCAAGGGGGCCCTAGGCGGAAGCTTAGCGAACGCGACCTTTTCGCGGAATGGTGTCCGGATGCGATCGGTCTCAGATGCCTTTTCCCCCAATACGATTGTTCCTGCACCAGCATGATCAAGCAGTTTATAGGCAGTTGGAACGTCATGAATGTGCCCGGTGATCGGACTTGGCCGTATAGGGAGACCTGGCCCGTAATGATCGGGTGGATCTTCATCGTAAGCCCAGCTCGGGCGCTCGCCCTCCCATTTTGCCCTTGCTGCCTGCCGACGAGCCCAACGGAGAGGCTGTCGATCATCTGGATGACGTCATCTCTGCGGTAGTGATGGCGTCCATCACCAGATACCGCACTCCTGCTTTGCCCCATCGCATGGAGCGATTGTCGCACGTGGTGCGCGGCCCGTAACGCTCAGGCCAGTCTCGCCAGGGCGCAAAGGACCGCAGCATCCAGCCGATGTCGATCGGAACGCGCCTGCTATCCATGCGGCGCGCGCCTCTGTATTTGTCGGGCAGCAGCGAGAGTACGCGCCCCTCCAACTCGGCCGGCATATACAGGCTCACGCTGACGTTAAAATCAGACTTGCTGCCCCTGATCAACACCCCGGTTTCCCCTCCAAATCAACGCCAAGCCCGCAACCTGCGCCTCCAGCGAAACTTCGTTGTTCAAAGGCAATCGGTCGCCGTCAAACGACAACGCAGCTTTCCTGCAAGCGAAGGCTGGAGACCAAAATCCGGGCGGGCTAAACGTCCGATCAACGTGTTGGCTATGGTATTTCCTATCCTGGCCAGGGGAGGATGCCGGCGACCAATTTTCAATTTAAACAGTGCCTTATTGCGCGCCTAAAGCCACGTCTCGGCTCTGGTCGTTAAGCCCACCTGACAGCTTGCAATCACTTCATTCGATTGACAGGAAAGGCTCGATCGTGCAATTGCTGCGCCGCAATATGCTGGGACGAAATGCCTTCAAACGCTTCTTTAGTGGCCTCTCTTTTCGTACAATGGATCGATAAAAAATGACAAAAATCATTATAATCGATTCGCGCCGAGCAGGCCTAAACCCAAGCAAATGCCTCACCAACACCAGCCGTAACTTGGTTGCCAAAGAATATGGTCCACCACGGAGACGAACGGTTAGGCAATCGAGTGAGTGCAACCGATGATTCACACTGGAGATCGGTCGTGAGTGTGCTGCTGGACCAAATGACCCGCATCAGATTATTGGAAAATTCTGATATGAGGCCCTGGGGGATGCTGGATCATGTTCTCGCAAAGAAAATCGGGAGCAGTCTTGTTTTTGAAGGCTTCTGAGGTCTCGTTTCGCTATGGGGAGGGCAGGATTGAACCAGGCGAAAAACAGGGACATGCGAGATCGAATAGGTTCGCGAAAATGCTGCTGCGGAGATCGGTTTCGATGCTCGATTGCTATCATTTGGGTTATGCGCTTGCGATAATTGCCAAATTGGACTTAATGTGAGCACATCACCTCTAAAGATTATCGGCATTTTATAATTTCACATAATTATTAATTTAATAAATAACTTTCTGCGACATGGCTATTGATAGTCTAAGGAGCTAATAGTGTCTCACCCCAAAAAAGCGCTTATTACTGGGATTACCGGCCAAGACGGATCATACCTTGCTGAGCTCTTGCTTGAAAAAGGCTATGAGGTTCATGGCATTAAGCGCCGGGCATCTTCTTTTAACACGCAACGCATCGACCATATCTATCAAGACCCCCATGCCTCAAATCCCAATCTCAAACTGCATTATGGCGACCTCACCGACACTTCCAATTTAACCCGTATCGTGAAAGAAATTGAGCCGGACGAGATCTATAATCTTGGCGCACAAAGCCATGTGGCGGTGAGCTTTGAGGCACCTGAATATACGGCCGACGTTGATGGCGTTGGTACCTTGCGTTTACTTGAAGCGATCCGCTTTCTTGGTCTCGAAAAGAAAACACGCTTCTATCAGGCGTCGACGTCTGAACTCTATGGTCTTGTGCAGGAAACGCCTCAAAAAGAAACAACGCCATTTTACCCGCGTTCGCCCTATGCAGTCGCAAAACTGTACGCTTACTGGATTACAGTAAATTACCGGGAAGCCTATGGTATTTATGCCTGTAACGGCGTTCTTTTTAATCACGAGAGTCCTCGTCGTGGTGAGACTTTTGTTACCCGCAAGATCACGCGCGGCCTGGCCAACGTTGCTCAAGGGCTGGAAAGCTGCATCTACATGGGCAACATTGATTCTCTGCGAGATTGGGGGCACGCCAAGGATTATGTTCGCATGCAGTGGATGATGCTTCAGCAAGAACTGCCTGAAGATTTTGTCATTGCCACGGGAGTTCAATATTCCGTACGCGAGTTCATCATTTGGTCTGCGGCACATCTAGGGATCACCCTACGGTTCTCGGGAACTGGCGTTGACGAGGTTGGCATTGTCGAAGATATCCAGGGCAGCGATGCACCCGGAGTAAAGGTGGGGGATGTGATCGTCCGCGTGGATCCACGATACTTCCGCCCGGCAGAAGTCGATACACTGCTTGGTGATGCGACAAAGGCCAAGGAGAAGCTGGGCTGGGTTCCTGAAATCAGCGTGCAAACGATGTGTGGAGAAATGGTCAAGGAAGACTTACACACCGCCAAGCGCCACGCCCTACTAAAGAAGCATGGCTTTGAACTGCCGGTTTCGATTGAGATTTAAAGGGGGCAGGAGCGATGCGTATATTTGTGGCAGGCCATCGAGGTATGGTTGGCGGCGCGATCACACGTAAACTGCGTGAGCGAGGCATCGACGTTGTTTGCCGTACCCATGCTGAGCTGGATCTAGCTGACCAGACCGCAGTCCGCGCGTTCTTTGCCACTGAAAAGGTTGATGGGGTAGTGTTGGCCGCTGCCAAAGTTGGCGGCATTTATGCGAATAATACCTATCCGGCTGATTTCATCTATTCAAATTTGATGATCGAAGCAAACGTCATTCATCAGGCCTATGCCTCCGGCATACAGCGACTGCTTTTCCTGGGGTCATCATGCATTTATCCCCGTGATGTCCCTCAACCTTTGAGTGAAGATGCTTTGCTGACGGGGAGGCTGGAGCCGACCAACGAACCTTATGCCATAGCTAAAATCGCAGGTATCAAACTTTGCGAAAGCTACAATCGTCAGTATGGCACTGACTTTCGCAGTGTAATGCCTACCAATCTTTACGGCCCTGGCGACAATTTTCATCCTGAAAACAGCCATGTAATGCCAGCGCTTATCCGCAGATTTCACGAAGCCACGCAAAATGGACTAAATGAAGTCGTCGTATGGGGATCAGGCAAGCCGATGCGCGAATTCCTGCATGTTGATGACATGGCAGATGCCTCGCTCTTTGTATTCGATCTGGACAAGCCGACTTACGAAGCAAATACCCTGCCCATGCTAAGTCACGTCAATGTCGGATTTGGTGAAGATGTGACAATCGCGCAGCTGGCTGCAACGATTGCTGAAGTTACTGGATTTAAAGGAACAATTTCCTTCGATGCATCGAAGCCCGATGGCACGATGCGAAAGCTGATGGATTCGGGGCGGCTGAATGCAATGGGCTGGAGGCCGCTGATCGATCTTCATTCTGGCATCGAAGAGACGTACAGATGGTTTCTAAAAAACATCGAGCAAGATCGATCTTATTCATAAAGGTAATAATACTCGCGTGATTGCTTATACGGAGGGTGGGACCGTCAAGGGAGGTAATGCCTGACCCTGTCCCGGAATTGCCACCGGCCAGAACGAGAGGTCCAGCGCTTCATCGGCCGGGATTAACCCCGACCGATTAAGCAAATTCGGCAGGCGTCATGACCCCTAGGGACGTGTGAGGACGGCTCTCGTTGTACAACACGGCGGCGCAACGCCCACGGGACCGATGTCCGAGAAGTTTTCTATAAATGGCACCCCTGGAATGGGTTACCGGTTCACGTCCATCAGGTCGTGGAACGATGCGGTTTAATCGTTTTCCGCTGCAACCTCACAGCGTTGTCGCCTGATCGCTGGCGCGAGATACCGGCATGGATGTTTGACCGTGCGATTTGCAACCTGATGCGCATTGAGGCTTCACCTCAAGTGGATATCGGCGCGTTGAACGCTCTGTTTCAGCTCCTACAGATGACTTCGGCTTCGCAGGTTTCGAGCGCAGCATTGAGCCCTCACGATTCGTATTCGGGAGTTCTTGATGGCACGCAAACCGATGACAGTGCAGCTCGATCTGTTCTCCAATCCAGGCCCCTCCGGGGGCGCGCAGGCCCCGCAATGGCAATCTCTTCCGCCGCCAACACGCCAGACATTGGCGCCGCTGATCGTGCGCCTGCTCCTCGAGCATATCACCGGCGCTCCCGCCGCAGAACAACGGGAGATGCAGGATGACCTTTGAGAAGATCAGCCCGCAGCATCTCGAACGCAAAGCGATCCTGTATGTCCGGCAATCGTCGGCCCATCAGGTTCTTCACAACCGGGAGAGCCGTGCCCTCCAATACGCAATGCGTGATCGCCTAGTCACTCTGGGATGGTCACACATCGAGACCATTGATGAAGACCTTGGCCGATCAGCCGCCGGAGGTGTGACGCGCATCGGTTTCGACCGGATGGTGGCGGAGGTCTGCCTTGGCAAGGTTGGCGCGGTGGCGGCACGGGAAGTCTCACGTTTTGCCCGTAACAGCCGGGACTGGCAGCAGCTTATCGAGATGTGTCGCGTGGTCGATACGGTGTTGGTCGACCAGGAGGCGGTGTACGCCCCGCGTCAGGGCAACGACCGGTTGCTGCTTGGCCTGAAGGGTGATCACACTAATCGACGGTCCTCGACGACCGAGACAACTTCGATCCATCCCCTTCCGCCCGATCCGGGGTGGCCACCCCGGATCGGGCATCTCATGATGCCCCAGCAGGCGGAAATGTCATAAGACAAGAGAACGCCGTGAGACAGATCATGCTTACCGAAGAAGACGAAAAGAAGATTTCCTCGCCGCCGTTTTGATGATATCCAGAGTAAGTGGCGGGCTGACCATCGTCAGAGTGGATATGCCCAAATGAAGAATCCGATGATAAACAGTCAACTCCTGGCTGAACAGCCTGATTGCGCGTCTGATTTTAGCAAACCGCTCACCCTTCGTATATCCGATGTCCAGCGGATGACGGGCCTTGGACGTACGAAAATATACAAGCTCATTACCAACGGCGAACTTTCGATAATAAAAATCGGTCGGGCTACTCTAATCCCGCTATCCAGTTTGGAAGCATTGCTGGTACGGGGCCAGCAGCATCGCAGCTAATTGGGCCAATGCTCAGGTAAAATCGCCGAATCATTTTGCTCCCGTAAGGCATCAAGGTAGTCGGACCACCATTGAGCCATCTCCACGCGCTCATTCCAATGCGCGCCGCGGTGATAGGCCGCACGCACTTTACTGACATCGCCATGCGCTAGAGCGCGCTCGATCGCGTCCGGCGACCATTTGCCGGACTCGTTGAGCAAGGTACTTGCCATTGCGCGAAAGCCGTGGCCTGTCATTTCATCGGTGGTATAGCCCAGCCGACGCAATGCTCCGTTGATCGTATTTTCACTCATGGGACGCGCCCGGCTTCGGACAGACGGAAATACATAGCCTTTTGGACCACTTAGTCTCCGAACATCTTTAAATAAATCAATCACTTGCCTCGAAAGCGGCACGTAATGAGCCTTACGCACTTTCATCCTTTCGGCGGGTATGACCCAAAGTGCGCCCTCCAGATCAATCTCGTTCCAAAGAGCTTGGCGGAGCTCACCGGGCCTTACAAAGACATGAGGTGCTACTTTAAGCGCCAACCTAGCAATTCCAATGCCTTGGTAGCTGTCAATATCTCGTAGCAATTGGCCCACCTTGTGCGCCTCGGTGATCGCGCCGTAGTGTGTAACCTTAGGAGATGCTAAAGCGCCACGCAGATCACGGGTAGGATCAGATCTGAGGCGAGCGGTGGCGACGGCAAACCTGAACACGCTCCCCGCCAACTGCAAGGCGCGACGCGCGCTTTCAAGTTTTCCCTTTCTTTCAATCTTGCGTACGGCGGCCAAAACATCTGCAGGCTCAATGTCAGCAATAGCCATCCGCCCGATCGACACCGATACTAAGCCCAGAAGATGCTCGCAGCGCTCGGCTGTTGAAGGAGCCCAAGGCTTGTGACCATCGCCTTTACGCTTCTTGCAATATTCAGTGGCCAGCAAAGCGAATGAATTTCCGGCCAGTTCCTGCCTGCGAAGCTTTTCCCGACGCCTCTCGCGCGAGGGATCAGAGCCCGCAGCGATCAATTCACGAGCCTGGTCACGCCGCTTGCGCGCTTCGGCGAGCCCCACCGAAGGATAGATCCCTAATCCTAACTTCTTCTCCCGCCCGTCAAACCGATATTTGAAGCGCCAAAGCTTACTTCCTGTCGGCTGCACCTGCAAAAACAGACCCAACGAATCAGCTATTTTATAGGATTTTTCACGCGCTTTTGCGTTACGAATTGCAAGATCACTCAAAGCCATTTTCAATGCTCCACGAAGTGCGCTCCGCAACCATCGCAAGAATCAAACAGCACCACCTCCACCACCCTTCACAATTCAGATGGCGTCAAAAATACGATGGCGAACAACCACGAACATCATTTCAAAAGCATATCACATTTTAAGGTTTTTATCCAAAAGTCATGAATTTTTTGGATATTCTAAATCGACAATCTCAATAATTCTTACTTCGCAACTTATCAAGATAGTTACCCCACCACTGAGCCATCTTCACACGTTCTTTCCAATGGGCACCGCGGTGGTAAGCGGCCCGCACTTTGTCGCTGTCGCCGTGAGCCAGGGCACGCTCAATAGCATCGGGAGACCATTTGCCGCTTTCATTCAGCAAAGTTGAAGCCATGGCCCGAAAGCCATGCACAGTCATTTCGTTGCTGGAATAGCCCAATCGTCGCAGGCTGGCATTGAGCGTATTATCGCTGATCGGGCGCTCCCGAGTACGAACCGAAGGGAATACATACCCGGATGGCCCTGAAATCTTGAGCGCATCTCGGAAACGAGCAACCGCCTGGGTGGACAGGGGAACCTGATGCTCCTTGCGCATTTTAGTTTTCTCGGCAGGGATAACCCAGACAGCTTCATTCAGGTCGATCTCGCTCCATATTGCATGACGAAGCTCACCTGGCCGGACAAATACATACGGAGCAAGCTGTAAGGCGATCCTGACAACTTCTCCGCCCTCATACCCATCGAGCGCGCGCAACAGTTCACCAACACGACGAGGCTCCGTAAGAGCTCCGTGATGCATGACCGTTGGCGAGGAGAGAGCTCCGCGTAAATCCCGCGTCGGATCGGATTTCACCTGGGCAGTTGCCACTCCGTAACGGAATACAGCACCAGTAAGTTGCATGGTACGACGAGCACTCTCCAGATTACCCTTTCTCTCGATATTCCGGATAGCGGAGAGGACATGGATTGGCTCGATTTCACCAATGCTCATGTCACCGATCACCCCCAAAATCATACTCAATAAATATTCATTTCTCTTTGCGGTCTCATCTCCCCACTTATCTCCACCGTTATTTTTTCTTTTCTCGCAGTACTCTTCAGATAAGGACCGAAACGTTCCTCCACTATCAACCTTTTTTGAGATGGTTACCCGCTGTTTTTCGCGGGAAGGATCAATTCCGCGCGCTACGAGTTCACGAGCCTGAGCATGACGCACGCGAGCTTCGCCTAGACTGACCTGCGGATAGCTACCCAAGGCGAGCAACCTCTCATGCCCATCGATCCGGTATTTGAAGCGCCAGAGTTTGCCTCCAGTCGGAGTGACCAAAAGAAAGAGTCCTCCACCATCGGCCAGCTTGGTGGCCTTTGGACCGGGCCTGAAGTTTCTAATTGCCATATCCGTGAGCATATTATTTCCTCGCATTATCAGGTTATTAGACCCAATATACCCCCAGCGTTGGGGGTATCGGCTATGACGAGGCGGTGCATACCCCCAGCGGGGCCCCCACATTCGGGTGATTGCGGGGGAATGCAGGCGAACGCCAACGGCCCTGATAAGGCGAAATATAGCAGGTTTTCTGTGCTTTAGGAGGTGACCGGGAACGCTGCTGGTTCGAGAATTGGAGCGGGTGAAGGGAATCGAACCCTCGTATTCAGCTTGGGAAGCTGCTGCTCTACCATTGAGCTACACCCGCAGGCGCGTTGAAAGCATTGGGGCTTTCGCTTGCGATGCCTGAAACAGGGCATATCCCCTCAGACAGGCGGGCCGATTGCCACAGTCGAACGGCATTGGTCAATACAAGTTTTTGCAAAATCGCGCCTTATGCTTCCCAGAAGCGCAAATCGGGCTAAACCGCGCATCATGACCAACACGATCCGCCCAGCCACACCTGATGACATTCCCCTGATCGCGCAATTGATCCGCGACCTGGCCGAATATGAGAAGCTCTCGCACGAGGTCCGTTTTGATGAGGCTGCTCTTAAACAGCACCTGTTCGGCCCACACCCGATGGCCGAGGTGGTGATCGGCCAGATCGACGGCGCGCCGCAGGGCTTCGCGCTCTTCTTCCACAATTTCTCCACCTTCGAGGGCCGTCCGGGCATTTATCTGGAGGATCTCTATGTCCGCCCCGCCGCGCGCGGCTCGGGGCTGGGCAAGGCCCTGCTGCTCCATCTGGCCGCTCTGGCGCAGGATCGGGGCTGCGCGCGGCTGGAATGGAGCGTGCTGGACTGGAACACGCCCTCGATCGAATTCTATCGCCGCATGGGCGCAAAACCGATGGAACAATGGACGGTGATGCGCGTTGATGGCGCAACTTTGGCTCAACTCGCCGCTGACTCGCGTGATTCCATCGCAGGTGAATAGAAAAATTTACCCCGTTGCCCTATTGCAACAGACATGGGAATCGCGAATCAGAATAACATGTTGAGCCGTCGTGCATTGTTGGGTGGACTGGCCCTTGGCGGGGTCGCCATGGCCACTCCCCTGCGTGTTGCCGCACAGGCTTCGGGCCTCTCCGAATATGAACGCCGCGTGGTGGGCATCGCCATGCGCGAGCGGGATCGCGTCGGCGCGATGCTGGCGCGCCCCGATGTCGTGGCCATTGCCGACTTCAGCAAACCTTCGCATGATGCGCGGCTGCACTTTGTCGACATGGTCGGCGGTGCGGTGCGTTCGCATCTGGTGGCCCATGGTCGCGGGTCGGACCCGGCCCATGTCGGCTGGCTCAAGCAGTTTTCGAACAGCGTCGGCTCCTATGCCACCTCGCGCGGGGCCTATCTGACTGCGGGCCAGTATGAGGGCAAATATGGCGCCTCGATGCGGCTGCGCGGGCTGGATCTGGACAATTCCAATGCGTTCGACCGCGCCATCGTGATGCACCCGGCATGGTATGCCGCGCCCGATATGGTGTCCAAATTCGGCAAGCTGGGCCGTTCGGAAGGCTGCTTTGCCATGGCGCCCGAGGATTTCAGCCTTGTGCTGGGCCATCTGGGCGCGGGCCGCCTGCTTTACGCCGACCGCATCAGCGAGGCGTAAGTCCGGCGCGGCGCCGCTGATCGGTTCAGCAGCGCCGCCCCCCGCCGATTACAGCGGGTTATCCAGCTTGATCACTTCCTCATTGCTCTTGCGCTGGGTCGTGTGCAGCGCGCGCGGCGCATGGAAACTGTCGATCACCGGCCCATCGCGGCCATAGAGATCGTTGAAGGCCGCCAGCGAACCATTGATGTCGCGGCCATAAGTGAAATAGGTGAGATAGACCGGGAAGGTCCGCGTCATCGGCACCTTCTTGTACTTGCCCGCCTCAAACGTGGCCACGGCATCTTCCTGGCTCATCCCCGCGCCCAGAATGGCCATCGTCATGCCCAGTTCCACCGCGCGATCGGTGCGGATGCAGCCATGCGAGAAGGCGCGCACCGACGCATCGAAGAGCTTTTTCGACGGCGTATCATGCAGATAGATCGCATGAGGATTGGGCATGTCGATCTTCATCCGGCCCAGTGAATTGGTGTTGCCCGGCTGCTGCACCACCTGCAGGCTGCCGTCCTCCATCCGCGTCACCTTATAGCCGGCGCGCGGGCGGGCGAGCAATTGCTGGCCCAGCCCCTCGCCCACGACGATGGATTGCGGCACGGTCCATGTCGGGTTGAACACCACCGCCTCGACCTTTTCGGCCAATTGCGGCGTGGCGGTGCGGCCCGGCTTGCCCACGATGGTGCGATAGGTGCGGATGTTGCGGCCATTGACCGCAAGGCGCAACTGAAACTCGGGCACATTGGTGATCAGATAGACCGGCCCCAGATCGCGCGGCAACCAGCGCCAGCGATCCATATTGATGCGAATCGCGTCGCGCAGCTTGGTCTGCGCCTTGGGCGTGGCGGCCAGCGCTTCTTTGAGCGCGGCATAATCGGGATAGGTCGGCGCGAGGCCCGCCAGCGTGCCGGGCACGTCATGGTTGGTGGTGGCGCGCTGCATCAGCGCGGTGGTGGGATTGTCATCCTGATCGGGATCGACGGCGAACCATTGCACCCGCGCGGTCATCGGCGTGCGCCCGTCGCGCAGATCCTCGACCAGCCATGCGAAACTCTTGCTGGCCTGCTGGTCCAGCGCGTCGCCCGCCCCGGCGCGAATCGCGGCGCGCAGCGCATCGGGTTGATAATCGGCGGGAAACAGGCCCTCCTCGCCGATCGCCATGATCGCGGCCAGCAAATCGCCCGCATCGGCCACGGTCCAGTTGACCACCGCTTCCTGCACCGGCGTGGCGCCCGGCGACGGGCTGGGCGTGGGATAGGGGGTCGGCGTGCCGGAAGGGGTGGCCGAAGGGGTCGGCAATGGCGTGGGCCGCAGGGTCGGTCCGGCGCTGGGGGTTGCGCTCGGGCGCGGGCTGGGGGAGGCGCCGGGTCGGGGGCTGGGCGTCGCGCTGCCGGTGGGTGTGGACGTGGGCGCGGGTGTCGCCATGCTGGCCGGGCGCACATTGGGCAGCTTGCCCAGCCCCTGCTTGCCCTCGATCGGACGATCCTGCGCCATGGCGGGATAAAGGGCGCCCAGCCCCGTCCCCAAGGCCAGAATCATTCCGCCCATCATCAGCTTGCGCGTGTTCATCATCATTCAACGCCCCTTTTCGCCCGGCCCAAACCACTCAATTCAACGACAGCCAAGCACAGTTCGTCGCACACCATCCAGTATTGCCCCTGTCTGTTGGCTGAACACCGCGCCGCATGCAAGCTCGACCTACCTTCTCATAGTGACGGCTTGGCGCAAGCCCGCTAGGGTCTTAACGATCATGGCGCGCCCTTTGTTTCTTCCCCTAGTTGCCGCCGCGGGCGGAATTGCCAGTTTCAGCGTGATGGACGCGCTGATGAAGCGGGCGTCGATCGATACCGGGGTGCATGCGGCCTTGCTTTGGCGCAACATCATCGGGGCGGGTTTTGGCCTGGCGGTGTGGCAAATCGCCCATCCGGGGGCGTGGCCGGGACGGCGTATGGCGATGCATGCCATGCGCGCGGGCGTCACCAGCGCGATGGCTTTCGCCTTTTTCTGGGGCATTGTGCGCACGCCGATGGCGGTGGGCATGGCGCTGTCTTTCATCGCGCCGATCATTGCGCTGTTCATGGCCGGTTTGACGCTTGGCGAGGCGATCACGCGGCGCGCGCTGGGGGCCTCGGTGCTGGGGCTGCTGGGGGTGGGCGTGATCGGGCTGGGGCGGATGCAGGTGGGCGGCGCGCTGGCGCAGGACGCATGGCACGGCATGCTCGCGCTGCTGGGCTCGGCGGTGCTCTATGCCGCCAATCTGGTGATGCAGCGCCATCAGGCGCAAATGGCCCCGCCCGCCGAAATCGCCTTTTTCCAATCCTTGTTTACCGCCTGTTTCCTGACCCTTGCGGGTCTGGTGATCGGCATGCCGCCCATCCCGCAAGGGACGGTCTGGCGCGATCTGACCGGGTCTGCGGGCCTGTCTTTTGTCTCGCTGATGCTGCTGTCATGGGGCTGGGCGCGGGCGCCGGCGCATAGGCTGCTGCCGGTGGAATATTCGGGTTTTCTCTGGGCCGCGCTGATGGGCTGGATCTGGTTTGGCGAAAGGCTCGATCTCTACACGCTGGGCGGCGCAGTGCTGGTCGTGGCGGGCTGCTGGCTGGGCGCGGGGGGACAGAAAGGCGAGCATACCGAGCAGGTCGCGCTGTGATCGCGCGCACCGTGGCAAAGGGCATTTCTCCGACAATCCGGCGGCCTTTTACGCTTATTTTGGATAACAATTCGCAATAGCAACAATATCGCGGCAACCTGCCGCTCTTCATTCCTTTTTCCACCTTTCGCGCCCTTGACGCGGGGCGGAATCACGCGCATCGGCCCTCATGCTGCAACCGCCCAAAGGCGGGCGAGATCGCGCCTGAACGCGCCTTTTCGTCTTTTTCGTCTCTGGGCCAATTGAGGTGAGGAAGACGCCCGTATGACCCAGGTCGGACAGGACTCGCTCGGCACCCGCTCGAAACTGAGCGCCGGTGGCAAGGAAGTCGCTTATTATTCGCTGAAGAAGGCCGCCGAAAAGTTTGGCGACATCAGCCGCCTGCCGTTCTCGATGAAGGTGCTGCTGGAAAACCTGCTGCGCTTTGAAGACGGTGGTTTCACCGTTTCGACCGCAGACATCCAGGCGATCGTCGACTGGCAGAAGAACCCCAGCGAATCGTCGAACGAAATCCAGTACCGCCCCGCGCGCGTGCTGCTTCAGGACTTCACGGGCGTGCCCTGCGTGGTCGATCTTGCCGCGATGCGCGATGCCATCGCCAAGCTGGGCGGCGACACGTCGAAGATCAACCCGCTGGTTCCCGTCAACCTCGTCATCGACCACTCGGTGATGGTGGACGAATTCGGTCATCCCAAGGCGTTCGAACAGAACGTGGAGATCGAATATCACCGCAACATGGAGCGCTATGACTTCCTGAAGTGGGGTTCCAAGTCGCTCAACAATTTCTACGCCGTGCCGCCGGGCACCGGCATCTGCCACCAGGTGAACCTGGAAAACATCGCGCAGGCGGTGTGGACCAGCGTTGACCAGAACGGCGAAACCGTTGCCTATCCCGACACCTGCGTCGGCACCGACAGCCACACCACCATGGTCAACGGCCTTGGCGTGCTGGGCTGGGGCGTGGGCGGCATCGAGGCCGAAGCCGCGATGCTGGGTCAGCCCGTCTCGATGCTGATCCCCGAAGTGGTCGGCTTCAAGTTCACCGGCAAGCTCAAGGAAGGCGTAACCGCGACCGACCTCGTGCTGACCGCCACCAACATGCTGCGCAAGCATGGCGTGGTGGGCCGCTTCGTCGAATATTTCGGCCCCGGCCTTGCCGACCTGTCGCTGGCCGACCGCGCCACGCTGGCCAACATGGCCCCCGAATATGGCGCGACCTGCGGCTTCTTCGGCATTGACGGCAAGACGCTGGACTATCTGCGTCTGACCGGCCGCGACGAAGGCCAGATCGAACTGGTCGAAGCCTATGCCAAGGAGCAGGGCTTCTGGATCGACCCGGCCATCGAACCGATCTTCTCGAGCACGCTCGAACTCGACCTCTCGACGGTCGTTCCCTCGCTCGCCGGTCCCAAGCGTCCGCAGGACCGCGTCTCGCTTCCCGAAGTGGACGACGTGTTCAACGCCGACATGGCCAATGTCTACAAGAAGGCCCAGACCCGCGTTCCGGTCGAAGGCAAGGACTTTGACATCGGCGACGGCGACGTGACCATCGCGGCGATCACCTCCTGCACCAACACCTCGAACCCCTCGGTTCTGGTGGCTGCCGGTCTGGTTGCCAAAAAGGCCGACGAGCTGGGCCTCAAGCCCAAGCCCTGGGTCAAGACGTCGCTCGCCCCCGGTTCGCAGGTCGTCACCGACTACCTCGAAAAGGCCGGTCTCCAGAAGCACCTCGACAATGTCGGCTTCAACCTGGTCGGCTATGGCTGCACCACCTGCATCGGCAACTCGGGTCCGCTGGCCGAACCGATCAGCAAGGCGATCAACGAAAACGGCCTCGTCGCCGCCGCCGTGATCTCGGGCAACCGCAACTTCGAAGGCCGCGTCTCGCCCGACGTGCGCGCCAACTTCCTCGCTTCGCCGCCGCTGGTGGTGGCCTATGCGCTCAAGGGTACGGTGATCGAAGATTTCACCACCACCCCGATCGGCGTGTCGAACGAAGGCAAGGACGTGTTCCTCAAGGACATCTGGCCGACCAACGAAGAAGTTGCCACCACGATGGCAGGCTGCATGGACCGTCCGATGTTCATGGCCCGCTATGCCGACGTCTATAAGGGCGACAAGCACTGGCAGGCGATCAACGTCACCGGCTCGGAAACCTACAAGTGGCAGGCCGGTTCGACCTATGTCGCCAACCCGCCCTACTTCGAAGGCATGACCATGGAACCGGCCCCGGTTCAGGACATCATCGAAGCCAAGCCGCTGTTGATCCTGGGCGATTCGATCACCACAGACCACATCAGCCCCGCCGGCAACATCAAGGCCGACAGCCCCGCTGGTGAATGGCTGATGGAGCGTCAGGTCGCCAAGGCCGACTTCAACAGCTATGGCGCGCGCCGTGGCCACCACGAAGTGATGATGCGCGGCACCTTTGCCAACATCCGCATCAAGAACGAGATGGTCCCCGGCATCGAAGGCGGCATGAGCCGCTACGGTGAAGAAGTCGGCGCCGTGTTCGACGTTGCCCAGAAGCACAAGGCCGACGGTACGCCGCTGGTGGTGATCGCGGGCAAGGAATATGGCACCGGTTCGTCGCGTGACTGGGCCGCCAAGGGCACCAACCTGCTGGGCGTGCGCACCGTGATCGTCGAAAGCTTCGAGCGTATCCATCGCTCGAACCTGGTCGGCATGGGCGTGCTGCCGCTGCAGTTCAAGGATGGCGAAAACCGCCAGACCCTGGGCCTGGACGGCGACTGCTCGTTCACGATCCACGGCGTTGCTTCGCTCAAGCCGCGTCAGGACGTGACCGTGGAAGTCACCCGCAAGGATGGCACCAAGTTCACCTTCACCGCGCTGTGCCGCATCGATACCGCCAATGAAATCGAGTATTTCAACAATGGCGGCATCCTGCAGTACGTGCTGCGCAAGCTGGCCGCGTAAGCGATCGCTTGATGCCAAAGAGAGGGGGCGGCCTTCGCGGGCCGCCCCTTTTTTATGGGCGCAAGGTTTGTCGGGGCCATAAAAAAGGCGCCGCCGGGATCACCCGGCGGCGCCTTTTTATACGCGGATGGAGGGCCTCAGGCGGCCTGAGCCTTGCCCTTGCGGCGGCGGGCGAACATCGCCCCGGCCGCGCCGCCAAACAGCAGCAGCATCGGCGGAGCGGGAACCTGCGTGCCGCCGGTTGTGCTGGTGGTGCCCCCGGTAGTGGTCGTGGTCGTCGTTCCGCCAGTGGTGGTGGTCGTGCCGCCTGTCGTGGTGGTTGTACCTCCTGTGGTAGTGGTCGTAGTCCCCCCGGTGGTGGTCGTGGTGGTGCCGCCTGTGGTCGTCGTCGTTGTGCCTCCGGTGGTGGTCGTGCCGCCCGTGGTCGAGGTCGAGCCCGAGGTGGAGCCGCTGGAGTTCACCACGATCACATTGCCGCTGGTCCCGCCAAAGAAGCCGCCGATATAGCCGCCGCCAAAGCCCCAGTTGCTGTAATAGCCGCGCGCGCGTTCGGCCGAGAGCGGGCTGGGGGCGGGGGCGGGCGTGTTGGGCGTCAGATCGGCGGCGGGCAGACCCGGCGGCGGCATCGGCACCATCGCGGTCCGCGTCACCGTCTTGGTGCAGCAATCCTTTTGCACCACGACCGTGCGCGTCACCACCTCCTTGCGCACCACGGGGGCCTTATGAGCCTTGGCGTGTTTGACATATTGCGGTTTGTTGCTGCTGGCCTTTTCGGCGATATGCACCGCACCGCCGCCAATCAGCGCGGTGCCTGCCACCAGACCGGCAACTTTGGCGAGCCCCAAACGAACCGACATAACCATCTCTCTTTCCTGTGGTCGGCAGAGGCCCGCACCCTTTCGGACGCAAGGCGATTCTGCCCTCACCTGAGAGATCATGCAGCGGAGGTAAGGGGACAACCGTATGGGGGCGCTTGCCATGTCCTGAATCGGGACTGGCGAAGATTCATCAAGACTTAACCAACAAGTGTCCTGCTATGGCACAAGAATCGGGATTCACTCCCCCTCGCCGGCTTCAAACAGCCCGCCCTGCGCGCCCTGTCCGCTGGGCGGGGTCAGGCCCAAATGCTGCCAGCCACGGTCATTCAGGCAGCGCCCGCGCGCGGTGCGCGCCACCATGCCAAGCTGGATCAGGTAAGGCTCGATCACTTCCTCGATCGTATCGCGCGGCTCGGAAAGGCCCGCCGCCAGCGTGTCGGCCCCCACCGGCCCGCCCTTATAGATATCGGCGATCATCGTCAGATAGCGGCGATCCTGGGCATCCAGCCCCGCATTGTCGACCTCGAGCCGGGTCAGCGCATTGTCGGCGATAGACTGGGTAATCACCTCGCTGCCCGCAACATGGGCGAAATCGCGCACGCGGCGCAGCAGGCGCCCGGCCACGCGCGGCGTGCCGCGCGAACGGCGGGCGATTTCGCGCGCGCCCTCGGCCGCAATGCCGATGCCCAGCAGGCCCGCCCCGCGCGAGATGACCCGTTCAAGCTCATCCACACTGTAAAATTGCAGCCGCACCGGAATGCCGAAACGATCGCGCAGAGGCGTTTGCAGCAGGCCCGCGCGCGTGGTCGCGCCGATCAGTGTGAAAGGCGGCAGGTCGATCCGCACCGAGCGCGCCGAAGGGCCTTCGCCGATCATCAGATCGAGCGCGCGGTCCTCCATCGCGGGGTACAGCACTTCCTCGACCACCGGATTGAGGCGGTGGATTTCGTCGATGAACAGCACATCGCCATGCTCAAGATTGGTCAGCAGCGCGGCCAGATCGCCCGCCTTGGCGATCACCGGGCCGGAGGTGGCCTTGAAATTGACGCCCAACTCGCGCGCGATGATCTGCGCCAGCGTGGTCTTGCCCAGCCCCGGCGGGCCGAAAAACAGCGTGTGATCCAGCGCCTCGCCACGCGATTTGGCCGATTCGATGAAGACGTGCAGGTTGTCCTTGGCGGCCGCCTGCCCCACAAATTCGGCCAGCGATTTCGGACGCAGCGCGGCGTCCATATCCTCGATCTGGCGATGGGCGGAGAGGAGGGGGTTATCGGTCATGGATGGGGCCGTTCAGAAAGTGCGTGGCCAAGGACTTGGTACAAGAAACGTCGGTAATGCTTGAACAAAACAACCAGCATGAACGGGACACTCAAATGACTCGCGAAAGAGTAGAGCAACTCCCATATGCTTCTCACAGGGCAACCTTGCTCTGTAAAATGGCACTCCGGTTCACCAACGGCCAAGAAATCCATCGACCATCGCAGCAAGATAGCCCCTGCGACCATCGCATAAATCCCATAGGCCAGAAAGCGTAGCGCGGCCTTCATCCCGCTGCCTTCTTCAACGCCACGCGGATTAGCGCGGAAACCCCCGCCTCCTCGCCCAGTTCGGCGATGGCGGCATCAGTGGCGCTGGCGGCGATGTTCGGTTTGAAGCCAAGGTTCTGCAAAGCCGAGACGACATCGCCCGCGACATTGCCCTCCGGCATCGCGACACCGGCCGAAACCGCCGCGCCCGCCGGGCCCGTTGGCAATGCCCCCGCCTTGTCCTTCAATTCATTGACGATGCGCGCGGCCAGTTTCGGCCCCACACCATTGGCCCGCGCGACCATCGCGGCATCTCCGCCCGCGCAGGCGCGCTGCAATTCCTCAACCGTCAGCGCCGACAGGATCGCCAGCGCGACCTTTGAGCCCACACCCTGCACCACCGTCAGCAGCTTGAACCAAGCCCGCTCCCCGGCGCTGGTGAAACCGATCAGGCGCATATCCGTCTCGCTCACCTGCATCTCGGTATAGACCGTGCAGGCATCGCCCCGAATGCCCAGCGCCGTCAGCGTCCGCCCCGAGCAGAACACCAGATAGCCAACGCCATTGACGTCAATCACCGCCCAGTCAGGGCCGAAGTCGTCCAATATGCCGGTGAGTTTCGCAATCATGCGCGCACCCTAGCCGGGGGAGAACGATTTGGGAACATTTTTTGACAGGGAGGGGAAGGTTTGCCTCCGGCGGGCAAAGGGCGGGGCCCTTTGCAATCCCGTTATGGGGTGGCGCGAGGTTGGCTTCGGTGCGGATGGGGCCGATGTTTTTAAAGCCTGTGGCGCGGCGAGCACAACGCCAGAAGCGCCGCAGGCTTTAAAATCAACCCGCGCGCCCATCCACCAACGCCGCCGCCATAGCGCAACATAGACAATACCGGGATTGTTAAGGGCCCCCGCCCTTAACCCGCCGGAGGCAAAAACCCCCAACAGATCAAATATGACTCCCCACATGATGCGCATGGGTAATCGCCACGGCCAGCGCGTCCGCCGCATCCGCCCCCGCCAATTTAACCCCCGGCAGCAGCACTTTGAGCATATGCTGCACCTGTTCCTTGGCCGCGCCGCCCGTGCCGACCAGCGCCTTTTTCACCACCTTGGAAGGGTATTCCGACACCGGCAGCCCCGCGCGGGCCAAGGACAGCAAAGCCGCCCCCCTCGCCTGCCCAAGTTTGAGCGTGGATTGCGGGTTCACGTTGACGAAGATTTCCTCGACCACGCCAAAGTCAGGCCTGTAGATCTCGATCACGCGCGCGATGGTCGTGTCCAGTTCGAGCAGGCGCGAGGCCATCGAACCTTCCTTGTCGGTGCGGATCTGGCCATTGGCGACATGGCTGATGCGGCTGCCCGATTTGGCGACAATGCCCCATCCGGTGCAGACGAGGCCCGGGTCGATGCCTAAAATTATCATGCAGGCCCTATAAAGCAAAAGGGCGGGAGGATCATCCCCCCGCCCCTTATGGGATCGCGGAAAACCGGATCAGCCCAGCGTGGCCATGATCTCGTCGGGGATTTCGTAATTGCCCCAGACGGTCTGGACGTCATCGTCATCTTCGAGCACGTCGATCAGCTTCAAGAGCGTGGCGGCGGCATCGGCATCAACCGTCGCCTTGATCTGCGGGCGCCAGGCCAGCTTCACGCCCTCGGCCTCGCCCAGAACCTTTTCCAGTTCGCGCGCGACGGGGTGGAGCGAATCGACCGCAACCCAGATCGAGTGGCTGCCGGGGTTTTCGTCCCCATCGCCCATATCCGATTCGACGTCTTCGGCGCCGGCCTCGATCGCCGCTTCCAGCACCTTGTCCTCATCGCCCACGCTGGCGGGATATTCGATCAGGCCGAGGCGGTCAAAGCCATGCGACACCGCGCCGCTGGCGCCAAGGTTGCCGCCGTTCTTGGCAAAGGCGGTGCGCACGTTGGTGGCGGTGCGGTTGCGGTTGTCGGTCAGCGCCTCGACGATGATCGCCACGCCGCCCGGGCCATAGCCCTCATAGCGCACTTCTTCATAGTTTTCAGCATCGCCCTTGCTCGCCTTGTCGATGGCGCGCTGGATATTGTCCTTGGGCATCGACTGGGCCTTGGCCGCGTTGACGGCGGCGCGCAGGCGCGGGTTCATGTCCGGATCGGGCATACCCATCTTGGCCGCCACGGTGATTTCGCGCGAAAGCTTGGAGAACTGCGCCGAACGCTTCTTATCCTGAGCGCCCTTGCGGTGCATGATGTTCTTGAATTTGGAATGGCCTGCCATGGATCACTTCATATCGCTATGTGTGGAGTTGGCAGCGCCGATAGCCGAGATGCGGCCTTTGGGCAAGGCAGGGGCAAGGGCGGGAGGGCGGAAATCCGCCCCCCCTCCTTTACCCGGATCGATCAGTCGATGCCCAGAGCGTTGAGGTAAACCTCCAGGATCGCTTCCTGCTCCTTGCGGTCGTCCGGCTTCATCTTGCGGATGCGGACCACCTGCTTCATCGCCTTGGGGTCATAGCCGGTGGCCTTGCCCTCGTTATAGACATCCTTGATGTCGTCGCTGATGCCCTTCTTTTCTTCTTCCAGACGCTCGATACGCTCGATCAGCAGGCGCAGGCGTTCGTCAGCTGCCATTTCAGCCATGGGTAAAATCTCCGAAATTGGTCAAAGTTGAGAATCGGTTTGCCCGGCCAGATAGCGGGACGCGGCCTCAAGGGGAATACAGGGGGCGAGTAATCCCCAGCGTTGCGATCAGCGCCCTGTCAGTGGCCGGGTGCGTTCTTGGCCAGACTTTCCTTCATACGCGCCATCTGCTCCGGCGTCGCCTCGGTCTGATAGCGGCTTTTCCATTCATCGGCGGGCATGCCGTGGATCACCTCGCGCGCCGCGCCCTTGTCGAGCGGGGCACCCGCCGCTACGATCCAGTCCGCAAGACAATTGCGGCAAAAACCGGAGAGGCCCATCAGGTCGATGTTCTGCGCATCATGGCGATGGCGCAGGTGGCGGACCAGCCAGCGAAAGGCGGCGGCGGCATGTGCATCGTCGAGTTCATCGAGCGGATCGGGAATCGTTTGTTGTGCATTCATATTCATGGGTCCATCCGGAGTGAGTTGTTCTTGGGTTTGCAACCAGCCTTTGCCATAGGCTGATGCCCGTCCCAAAGGGAGAAATCGGTGTGACGAAACTCAATCCGCGCGGCCGCAAGGTCAAGATTCTTGCAACGCTCGGCCCGGCCAGCAGTGATCCGGAGATGATCGAGAAGCTGGTGCGTGCGGGGGCGGATGCTTTCCGCGTCAACATGAGCCATGCCGATCATTCGGTGCATACCAAAACCATCGCCAATGTGCGCGCGGTCGAGGCCAAGCTGCGCAAGCCCATCGCCATCCTGGCCGACCTTCAGGGGCCGAAACTGCGCGTGGGCGCGTTCAAGGATGGCCGGGCGGTGATCCGCCATTCGGGCCATTTCACCTTCGACCGCAATCCCGAGCCGGGCGATGAGAACCGCGTGTGCCTGCCGCACCCGGAACTGTTCGGCATCCTGCAAAAGGGCCAGCGCCTGCTGATCGACGACGGCAAACTGCGCCTTCGCGTGATCCGCGCCGATGAAAACGAAATCCTGTGCAGCGCCGAAGTGGGCGGGGTGATCTCCGACCGCAAGGGCGTGAACATTCCCGACGCGGTGGTGCCGGTTCCGGCGCTGACCGAGAAGGACCGCCGCGATCTGGCCTTTGCGATCGAGCATGGCGCGGATTTCATCGGCCTGTCGTTTGTTCAGCGTCCCGAGGACGTGGCCGAATGCCGCCGATTGATGGGTGGCCATGGCGCATTGATCGCCAAGATCGAAAAGCCCGCCGCGCTTGAAACGCTCGAAGGCATCATCGAACTGTCGGACGGCATCATGGTGGCGCGCGGCGACCTTGGCGTCGAACTGCTGCCCGAAGAAGTGCCGCCGATCCAGAAGCGGATTGTCGAACTGACGCGCCGCAGCGGCAAGCCGGTGATCGTGGCGACGCAGATGCTCGAATCGATGATCGAGAGCCCCGCGCCCACCCGCGCCGAAGTCTCGGACGTGGCCAATGCGGTCTATGACGGCGCCGATGCGGTGATGCTCTCGGCCGAAACGGCGGCGGGTCAGTGGCCGGAAGAAGCGGTGACGATCATGCACCGCATCGCCACGCAGGTCGAAAACGATTCCTACTATCGCCAGCGCGTCCATCTGGCCGAGATCAACCCCGACCAGACCACCGCCGACGCTCTGGCCAAGGCCTGCGCCGCGATTGCCGATACCGTCACGCTGACGGGCCTCATCGTGTTCACCGGTTCGGGATCGACCTCGCGCCGCGTGGCGCGCGAGCGTCCCTCGGTGCCGATGCTGGTGCTGACGCCCAGCCAGAACACCGCGCGCCGCTCCGCGCTGCTGTGGGGCGCCCATGCGGTCCACACGCGCGACATCGGTTCGTTCGAGGAAATGATCGCCAAGGGCAAGCGCATGGCGCTGCGCCACGGTTTCGGCGTGGCCGGGTCCAAGTTGGTTGCGCTGGCGGGCGTTCCCTTCGGCACGCCGGGGGCGACCAACCTGCTCCATGTCGTGACGCTGCGCGGCAATGAACTCGAACTCTATCGCGCCGTTGAGGAAGACGGCAGCGACGCGGAGTAAAGCCTGATGCATCCCCTCGCCCCGCCACTGGAACGTAGCTTGCGCGCCGTGGCGGGCGCGATGGCCGATGCGCGCGATCCCTGGTGGATCATCGGCAGCGGCGCGGTCGCGCTGCTCAGCGCGGGTTCGGTCACGGTGGCCGATCTTGATATCCTGCTGTCCGAAGGCGATGCGGAGCGCGTTCTGCCCGCGCTGGGGCTGAACGCCGCGCCGGGCGGGGTGGACAGCCGGTTCCGCTCGGGCATCTATGCCCGGTGGGATGCGCCCGAATTGCCGGTGGAATTCATGGCGGGTTTTGCCCTGAATCACGATGGGCAATGGCAGGACGTGGCCCCGACCAGCCGAATCGCGCATCATCTGGGCGATACGGTGCTTTACACGCCGTCTCGCGAGGAAATGCGCGCGATCCTGCTCTCCTTTGGGCGGCCCAAGGATCTGCGCCGCGCCGAAATGCTACGCTAGAAGATCAACCGCCTCAGCCAGCGCATGGTGGCAGCGGGTGAGGTCTTCCGGCGTGATGGAATAGGGCGGCATCAGATAGGCGGTGTTGCCCAAGGGCCGGATCAGCAGCCCCCGCTCGCGGAAAAACGCCAGCAGGCGCGGTTGCAGGCCTGAGAGATAGCCCCCCTGCGGCACGCGGTAATCCAGCGCGAGGATCGTGCCGCATTGGCGGATATTCTCCACCCCCGCCACATTCGCCAGCATCGCCGCCCCCGCCGTCTGTCGCGCGGCCAGCGTGTCGATGCGCTGCTGCACCGGCTCGTCGCGCCACACGCCAAGGTTGGCCACCGCCGCCGCGCAGGCAATCGCATTGGCGGTATAGGAACTGGAGTGGAAAAAGGTCTTTGAGCGGTCGGGCGCGTAATGCGATTCGTAAATCGCCTCGGACGCCATCGTCACCGCCAGAGGCAGCGCCCCCCCGGTGATCCCCTTGGCAAGGCACAGGATATCGGGCCTCACCCCCGCCTGTTCACAGGCCAGCATCGTGCCCGTCCGGCCCCATCCGGTCATCACCTCGTCCGCGATGAAGAGCACGCCATGGGCCGCGCAAATCCGCGCCATCTCGGCCAGAACGGCGGGCGGATAGAACAGCATCCCCCCCGCGCCCAGCACCAGAGGCTCGACGATAAAACCTGCCGCATCGTCGCCCGCGCAAAAGCGTTCCAGCGCGTCATAGGTCGCCTGCTCGGCCCCGGCATGGGGGAAGGGCACGGTATCGACGGCGAAGAGCAAAGGCTCATAGGCGGCATTGTAAACGCCGCGCTCGCCGATGCTCATCGCGCCGATCGTGTCGCCGTGATAGGAATGCTGCATCACGGCGATGCGCTGGCGCTGCCCCTGCCCCAGATGGCGCCAATGACCCAGCGCCATTTTCAGCGCGACCTCGACGCAGGTGGAGCCGGAATCGGAGAAGAACGCGTAGGGCAGGCTGGTGATGCCCACCAGACCCTCGGCCAGATCCTGCGCGGGCTGATGCGTCCATCCAGCAAAGATCAACTGATCCAGCTTGCCCGCCTG
This sequence comes from Novosphingobium sp. SG707, assembly GCF_012275515.1. Taxonomy (GTDB): domain Bacteria; phylum Pseudomonadota; class Alphaproteobacteria; order Sphingomonadales; family Sphingomonadaceae; genus Novosphingobium. The sequence goes on along the minus strand of NZ_JAAZQL010000003.1, from coordinate 670,206 downwards.
CTCGGCAATCGCGCGGGCGATGGGCGGATAGGCATGGCCATGCGTCGTCACCCACCAGCTGGAAATCGCATCGACGATGCGGTCGCCCTCGGCGGTATAGAGGCTCGCCCCCTCGGCCCGCGCGATCAGGGGAATGGGTTCGCCAAGGCCATGCTGGGTGAACGGATGCCAGATGGGCGAGCGCGTCACAGGTCAAACTCCGCCATGGCGGCCGCCAGCGTTTCGGGTGTCACCGAGGCAAGGCGCGGCAGATGACCCAAACGGCGCAGGCCGGTATGAGCACAGAGGAAACGCATCGATTCCTCCTCGGCAGGCCCAGCGTCACCGATAAAGGCCAGCCCGGCAATCGCGCAGCCCCGCGCCCGCAGCGCCTCCACCGTCAGCAACGTATGGTTGATCGTCCCCAGACCAGTGCGCGCGGCCACCACGACAGGAAGCCCCCATTCGGCAAACTGATCAGCATAAAGGCGCGTGTCGGACAAAGGCACCAGCGCCCCGCCCGCGCCTTCCACCACCAGCGGCCCATCGCCCTCGGGCAGGGTCAGGCGGGCCGGATCAATCGTCACCCCATCAATCGCGGCGGCCCAATGCGGGCTGGCGGGGGTGATCAGGCGATAGGCTTCGGGATGGATCGTTGCGCCGGGGACGAGCCGGGCGATGCATTCGCTGTCGGTCTCCTCCTTCAGCCCCGATTGCACGGGCTTCCAGTACCGCGCCCCAAGGCGGCCCACCAATCCGGCGGCCAGCACGGTCTTGCCGATGCCCGTATCGGTGCCGGTAACGATCAGCCCGCGCATCGGTTAAACGCGCGCGCCGAACAGGGCCGAGCCGACGCGAATATGCGTCGCGCCCAGCGTAATCGCGGTTTCAAAATCGCCGCTCATCCCCATCGACAGGCCGGAAAGGCCATTATCCGCCGCCAGCTTGGCCAGCAGAGCAAAGAAGGGCGCCGCCTCAATATCGGCGGGCGGCACGCACATCAGTCCGGCCAGCGGCAGGCCCGCCTCGCGCACCTGCGTCAAAAGTGCGGGAAGATCGGCCACCGCGCAGCCGCCCTTCTGCTCCTCGGCGCCAATGTTGACCTGAATGAAGCAGGGAATGCGGCGGCCAAGCTTGTCCATCGCCTTGGCCAGCGCCGTCACCAGACTGGGGCGGTCAACCGAATGGATCGCGTCGAACAGCGCGACCGCATCCTCGGCCTTATTCGATTGCAACTGGCCCACCAGATGCAATTCGATATCGGGATAGCGGGCTTTCAGTTCGGGCCATTTGGCCTGCGCTTCCTGCACCCGGTTTTCGCCAAACACGCGCTGGCCCTGCGCGATCAGCGGCTCGATCTCCTCGACCGGCTTGGTCTTGGAAATGGCGATCAGCGTGATGTCGCTGTCCTTGCGGCGGGCGATGCGGGCGGCGGCGGCGATTTTTTCGCGCACTTGCCCAAGCGAAGAATCTGGTTCCATCATGGCGCGGTGCTATAGCGCGATGATGCCCCCGCGCCAGCCCCTTTCCCTTTTGTCCCTGCCCAAACTCTGGCTGATTTCGGACGCGCGCAATGATGCCGTGCTTGAGCACGCGCTGCGCCGGATGCCGCGGGGCAGCGGGCTGATCTATCGCCACTATCATTTGCCAGAGGCCGAGAGGCGCGCAAGGTTTCGCGCGTTGGTCCGGATCGCGCGGGCGCGCGGGATGGCGGTGGTGCTGGCAGGCGATGCGGCGATGGCGCGGCGCTGGGGGGCGGATGGGGCCTATGGCGCGGGACAGGCTTTGGCCACGGCGCATAATCTGCGCGAATTAAGGATGGCGCGGGGCGCGGCGGGCGTGCTGCTCTCGCCGGTGTTTCCCACGCGCAGCCATCCGGGCGGGCGGGTGCTGGGCGCGGTGCGTTTCCGCCTGCTGGCCGCGCGCAGCCTTGTGCCGGTGATCGCCCTTGGCGGGATGAACCGGGCGCGGGCGGGCGCGCTGAAATGGCCGCGCTGGGCCGCGATCGACGGGCTTTCCCCCACGCATTGACGCGGCGATTCTTGACGCGGACTCCCCCAAAGGCGCATTATACCGGCAATTTCCCTCCTTTTGTCGAGATGAACATCCCATGGCCACACGGCCCATCAAGCACAGCGGCGCATCATGGCGCCTGATCCTGCGGCGCAGCGTGCTGCGCAGCGCCGAATTGCTGGGCGCGGGCCTGTTGGGGCTGGGCGCGGTGCTGCTGGCGGTGGCCTTGCTCACCTATCATCAGACCGACCCTTCGGCCTCGACGGCCTCGGGCGGGGCGGTGCTCAACTGGCTGGGTAGGCCGGGGGCCTTTGTGGCCGATGGGGCGCTGTTGATGTTCGGGCCGATGGCGGGGCTGGCGGTGCCGCTGCTGCTGATCTTTGCCCGCCAGCTCTGGCTGGTCGCCGAAGCGGAGGAAGAGGGCGAAGATGAGGCCGTGCCGCTGCACCAGCAATATTGGCTGCGGCCCACCGCCGTGCTGGTGCTGGGCATGGGGCTGCTCGCCAGCGCGCTCTCGCTGGGTTTTGGCGAGCATCCGGGCAATCTGCCTGCCTCGCCGGGCGGGATCATGGGGCTGCTGGGCGCGGCGGCGATTCGCGCGGTGGCCGGATGGCTGCCGGAGGTGGCGCAGGGCTGGGCGGCGGGCGTGCTGGGCGTGCTGGCCTTTGTCGGCGGGATCGCTGCGATTACGCGGGTTTTCGCCATCGATTGGGGCTGGGTGCTGACCATGCCGCTGCATTTCCGGCGCAGACATGCCGAGGGCGAGGAGGCCCCTGCCCCCGCCCGCCGCGAAAAGCGCCAGCCCAGACCCGCGACGACCGAGGCCGAGACGGAAGCCGAAGACCTGCCCTTTACCCCCGACGAACCATCGGCAGGCCCGCGCAAAGCGCCCCAGATCAGCGACCCGGCCACCAAGGCCAAGCCCGCCGAAATGGGCAGTCTGGCCAAGCAGGGCGATCTGTTCGGCACCTGCGAATTGCCCGGTCTCGACATTCTGGCCGATCCGCCGCCCAATTCGGCGCCCAAGGTCGACAAGCTGGCGCTGGAGCGCAACGCCAAGCTGCTCGAAACCGTGCTCGACGATTTCAACGTCAAGGGCGAGATCACGGGCGTGCGCACCGGGCCGGTCGTCACCATGTATGAACTGGAACCGGCCGCGGGCATCAAGGCGGCGCGCGTGGTGGGTCTGGCCGATGATATCGCCCGCAACATGAGCGCGATTTCGGCCCGCGTTTCGCCGGTGCCGGGGCGCACCGTCATGGCCATCGAACTGCCCAATGCCGACCGCCAGATGGTCAGCTTCAAGGAGCTGATCGCGTCTGAGAAATTCGTCGGGGCCAAGGGCCTGCTGCCGATGATTCTGGGCAAGGACATTGCGGGCGAGCCGATCATCGCCGATCTTGCCACCATGCCTCACCTGCTGGTGGCGGGCACGACCGGGTCGGGCAAGTCGGTGGGGCTCAACTGTATCCTGCTGTCCTTGCTCTATCGCCTGACGCCCGCGCAATGCCGGATGATCTTGGTCGATCCCAAGGTGCTAGAACTGAAGTCCTATGAGGACATTCCGCATCTGCTGTCCCCGGTTGTGACCGAGCCTGCCAAGGCGGTGCGCGCGCTGAAATGGGCGGTGGAGGAAATGGAGCGCCGCTATCGCCAGATGAGCGAAATCAACGTGCGCAACATCGTCAATTTCAACGAAAAGGTGCGCAGCAACGCGGCCAAGGGCAAGCCCTTGGGGCGGCGGATCTCGGTCGGCTTCGACCCCGAAACCGGCGAGGAGCTGTATGAGGACAAGCAGCTTGATTACGAGGTACTGCCGCTGATCGTGGTGATCGTCGACGAGCTGGCCGACCTGATGGTAACGGTGGGCAAGGAGATCGAAGTGCTGATCCAGCGTCTGGCGCAGAAATCGCGCGCGGCGGGCATCCACCTGATCATGGCAACGCAGCGCCCGTCGGTCGACGTCATCACCGGCGTCATCAAGGCCAACCTGCCCACGCGCATTTCCTTTGCCGTGACCAGCCGCATCGACAGCCGCACGATCCTTGGCGAACAGGGGGCCGAGCAATTGCTGGGCAAGGGCGACATGCTGTTCAAGCCCTCCTCCGGCCCGATTGTCCGCGTCCACGGACCTTTCGTCTCGGACGAGGAGGTCGAGCATGTGGCCGACCACTGGCGCGCGCAGGGCAAACCCAATTACGTCGATTCGGTCACCGAGGAACCCGAAGAGGGCAGCTTCGGCTTCGACGATCTGGACGCCACCGCCAGCGACAATCCCGAAGAACGCAAATATCGGCAGGCCTGCCACATCGTGTTCGAGAGCCAGAAGGCCAGCACGAGCTGGCTGCAGCGCCAGATGGGCGTGGGATACAACACCGCCGCCAAATGGATCGAGCGGATGGAAAATGACGGCCTCGTCGGCCCGGCCAACCACGTGGGCCGCCGCGAAGTCTATCGCGACAAGGACGGGAATCCGCTCTGATCGGGGGATCATGGGGTGAGCGGGAATGCATCCGCTCACCGCTTATCCCCATGCTGCGGGTGCGAAAGCCGATGAACCGTTGTTAAGCCACGATAGAGCGCGACCTCCGGACATTCCCTAATTGCCATCGGCTGGCTACACCTTGGCCATCGACGCCAACAAGCGGTGCCGATAAGCGCTAAGGGGTTTTCAGTGGTCCGGGTTTCCTTTTTCAACGCAAAGCTGATCCGCGCCGCTATCGCCCTGATTTTCGCCGCTTTCATCTCGGTTCCGGCCTCAGCACAAGTGCTGCAATGCGCTCCCTACGCCCGCGAGGTTTCCGGCATCGCCCTTTCGGGCCGCGCCGCTGGCTGGTGGGATCAGGCCGAGGGCCGCTATGATCGCGGCACTGCACCCAAGGCTGGGGCTGTCCTTGCCTTCCGCGCCACCCACTCGATGCGCGCAGGCCATGTCGCCATGGTTTCCAAGGTGATCGACGAACGCCACGTTCTGCTTAACCACGCCAACTGGTCGCGCCCCGGCATGATCGAACGCAGCGCCATGGCCGAAGACGTCTCGGCCAACGGCGACTGGTCAGAAGTGCGCGTGTTCTACGCCCCCACCGGCAAGCTGGGCATGCGCTCCTCGCCCACCTATGGCTTCATCTATGCTAACAAGGCCGACCGTCTGGACGGCACCAAGCTGGCGATGCGCGACTGAGTTTTCCGAGTTGAAAGTTAGGGTGCCTCCGGCGGGTTAAGGGTCTCGACCCTTAACAATCCCAAGATTGTAGAATCTCCCAAAGCACAACGCCGCCGCGCCGCAGGCTATTAAACCGCTTCGCGGATGCGCACATACCTGCGAACTTGAGCACCACCCCATAATGGGATTGCAAAGGGACAAGTCCCTTTGCCCGCCGGAGGCAAAACCTCCTACCCCGGCCAGCCACCCTCCGGCGCAAAAGCCGCCGCAATCTCCCCCGACACCCGCGTCAGCCGCAGCGTCTCCTTGTCCAGCATCGCCCATGTGCTGCGCGCCGAAACGATGGCCTTGCCCGCGTCGTTGCGGAAATCGATCCGCCGGTCAAAGCGCGCACCGATCGGGCCTTCGGGGATAAAGGTCTCAGCCGTAACGCTCTGCCCCTGCGCGATATTGCCGCGATAGTCGATCTCGTGCCGCGTGACGACCCAGACATAGCGCTCCACATGCTCGGGCGCGGCGTCCTGCATCCAGTGCGCGGTGGCCACGGCCTCCATCCACTGCACCCAGACGGCATTGTTGACATGGCCCATGATGTCGATGTCATCGGGGCCTGCGGTGAAGGTGTGGGTATAACGGTTGGGCATGGGAGGAGTTTGGGGACAGGCATCCGGAAGGCAAGGGGTTTTCGTTGAAAGGAAGTGGGCCTCCGGCGGGCAAAGGGTCTCGACCCTTTGCAATCCCATTACTGGGGTGGCGCCAAAATCCGCCAACAAACTCCTTTCCGCGAAGCGGTTTATAAAGCCTGCGGCGCGGCAACGTTGCGCTTCGGGCGCCCCCACGCCCAATCTGGACAATATCGGGATTGTTAAGGGCCCCCGCCCTTAACCCGCCGGAGGCCCCCTTAAACCCCTAAACTCAAACCCCCAACTGCCAGAGGATAAACGCAAATTCCTCCGCCGTTTCGGTCAGCGATTCGAAGCGCCCCGATTTCCCGCCATGCCCTGCGCCCATATTGGTTTTCAGGATCAGCTCATTGCTGTCGGTCTTCAATTCGCGCAACCGCGCGACCCATTTCGCCGGTTCCCAATAGGTCACGCGCGGATCGTTCAGCCCCGCCGTCACCATCAGCGGCGGGTAGTCCTGCGCCTTCACCTGATCATAGGGCGAGTAGGAGCGGATCAGTTGAAAGGCGGCCTTGTCCTCGATGGGGTTGCCCCATTCGGGCCATTCGCCCGGCGTCAGGGGCAGGCTCTCGTCCAGCATGGTAGAGAGCACATCGACGAAGGGTACATGGGCCACCACCGCGCCCCACAGGGCCGGATCGGAATTAATGACCGCGCCCATCAGCTCGCCGCCCGCCGATCCGCCCGAGATGCTGATCCGCCCCGGCGCGGTATAGCCAAGTTCGCACAGCCCGCGCGCCACATCGACGAAATCGTTGAACGTGTTGGTGCGCGCCTCGCGCTTGCCCGCCTTGTACCATGCGCGGCCCATGTCGTCGCCGCCGCGGATATGCGCGATGGCATAGGCAAAGCCGCGATCCACAAGGCTCAGGCGCGTGGTGGAAAAGCCCGGGCTGATCGCAATGCCATAGGCCCCATAGCCATAGAGGTGCAGCGGGCCGGCGCCCACACGATCCTTGCGATAGAGGATGCTGACCGGCACCAGCGTCCCGTCGCGTGCCTCGATCTCCAGCCGCTTCGTCTCGTACAAAGAGGCGTCATAGCCGCTGGGTATCTCCTGAACCTTCAGCAGCTCAAGGCTCTTGTCGGCCAGATGGTAGTCATAAACGCTGGCCGGGCTGACCATGCTTTCATAGCTGACGCGCAGGCGGTCCACCGCCCATTCGGGATTGTCGGCCAATCCGGCCTCATAGGAATCCTCGGGGAATTCAATCGGCTCGATCCGCGCGGGGGCGTCGTAATAGCGCAATTCGATGCGATCGAGCCCGCGAACCCGGCCCTCGATCACATAGAAATCACGGAACAGGTCAAAGCCCGTCAGATAAAATTCGTCGCAGCCTTCGATCAGGCTGGTCCATTCCCCCGGCGCCGAGAGGGACGCGGTGGCCAGCCGGAAATTCTCATGCGTATCATTCGCGTGGATGTAGAGCACCCCATCGCGCTCATCGACATCATATTCGACGCCCTCGACACGCGGACGCACCAGAATCGGCGCGGCCAGCGGATCATTCGCCGGGATCAGACGGACTTCGCTGGTTTCATGATCGCTGGTCGAAATGATCAGCCATTGCTCATTGGCCGACAGCGAGGAGCCGACGCGGAAGCCATCGTCATCCTCGTGATAAAGCTCGACATCCTCGGAAACCGGGCGGCCCAGCCAGTGCAGGCGGGCATTGTCGGTGCGCCAGTTCTCATTGGCGAGGCTATAAACCAATCCCTTGTCGCCCGCGACCCAGACCAGCGAGGAGAGCGTCCCTTCGATCACATCGGGCAGCATCTCGCCGGTGGCCACAACCTTGATCCGGGCGGTGAAACGTTCCGATCCATTGTCATCCACGCTCCAGGCCAGCAATTTGCCATCAGCCGAGAGCGAAATCGCGCCGAGGCGGAAATATTCCTTGCCCTCGGCCAGCGCCACCTCGTCGAGCAGCAATTCATCATCGCCGCCCGCCACGGGCTTGCGCCACCATTTCTTATATTCGGCGCCTTCCTCATATTCGATCCAGTAGAGGTAATCGCCATCCTTCTGCGGCACGCTCTTGTCGGCTTCCTTGATGCGGGCGCGCATTTCGGTGAACAGGGCGTCGATGCGGTCCTTCTGCCCGGCCATCCGGCTTTCAAACCACGCATTTTCCGCGTTCAGATGCGCCAGCACCGCCTCATCCTTCACCTCTGGATAATCGGCATCGCGCAGCCACGCGTAATCATCGGTGACGGTGATGCCGTGGTGGGTGAAGCTATGCGCCTGTTTGGCGGCAATCGGGGGGCGAGGCTGGCTGGAATTGCTCATAGCTTGCATCTATGTTGGCAAGCCCCCCTCCGCAAGCCAGAGGTGTGGGAAACAAAGGAAAGCGCGTCCCAATGCCGAACAATATCCACACTGAACGCCTTGCCGCTCTGCGCGCCGAACTGGCCGCACAGGGGCTGGACGGTTTTGTCATCCCGATTTCCGATGAGCATATGAGCGAATATGTCGGTGCCTATGCCCAGCGGCTGGAATGGCTGACCGGCTTTGGCGGGTCGGCGGGGACGGCGGTGGTGCTGGCCGATCAGGCCGCGATCTTTGTCGATGGACGCTATACTTTGCAGGTGCGCGATCAGGTGGATGGCGCGCTGTATGAGTATCAGAATGTCCCGGCCACCAGCCCCGCCGCATGGCTGGGCGCGCATGCGCCGCTGGGGGCACGGATCGGTTATGACGCCTGGCTGCATGGCCGCCCATGGGCGCGGGCCGTGGAAAAGGCGCTGGAGCCGCGCGGCGCGACGCTGGCGGCGGTGGATCGCAATCCGGTGGATGCGGTTTGGGCCGATCAGCCGACGCGCAGCCTTGCCCCCGCCCTGCCCCATCCGACGGCTCTGGCGGGCGTGCCTTCGGAGGCCAAGCGCGCCGAAGTGGCCGAATGGCTGGGCGCGCGCGGGGCCGATGCGGCGGTGATTGCCGCGCTCGATTCGGTGGCGTGGCTGCTGAATATGCGGGGCACGGATGTGTCGCGCACGCCGGTGGCGCTGTCCTTTGTGGTGGCCCATGCCGATGGCACGGCCGATCTCTTCATCGCGCCCGAAAAGGTGACGCCCGAATTGCGCGCCCATCTGGGCAATGCGGTGCGGGTCTGTCCACGCGAGGATTTCGTCCCCGCGCTCCATGCGCTTTCGGGCAAGAAGGTGGTGGTCGATCCCGAACGCAGCGTGGCGGCGATCTTCGAGGCCCTTTCGGGCGCGCGGATCATCGAGGAGCGCGACCCCTGTGTCCTGCCCAAGGCGATCAAGAACCCCATCGAACAGGCGGGACACCGCGCCGCGCAGGCCCGCGACGGCGCAGCGGTGACGCGCTTCCTCCACTGGCTGTCCGTCGAAGGCCCCAAGGGCGGTATAACGGAAATGAGCGCGGCCGAGGCGCTGCACCAGTTCCGCCGGGAATGCGGCGACCTGCGCGACCTGTCGTTCGACACGATCAGCGGCGCGGGGCCGAACGGCGCCATCGTCCACTATCGCGTTTCGGAGGAAACCAACCGCGCGCTTGATCCTTCCAGCGTCTATCTGGTCGATTCGGGCGGGCAATATCCCGATGGCACCACCGACATCACCCGCACAGTCTGGATCGGCCCCGGCACGGCCCCGGACGAGGTGCGCGACCGTTTCACCCGCGTCCTGAAAGGTCATATCGCGATTGCCCGCGCGGTCTTTCCGGCGGGCACCAACGGATCGCAGCTCGACACGCTGGCGCGCCAATATCTCTGGTCTGCGGGTCTGGATTATGCCCATGGCACCGGGCATGGGGTGGGCAGCTTCCTTTCCGTCCACGAAGGGCCCCAGCGCATCGCCAAATCCAGCGGCGGACAGGCGGGCACCGGGCAGGAACTGTTGGCGGGCATGTTCCTGTCGAACGAGCCGGGCTATTACAAGACCGGAGCCTATGGCATCCGCATCGAAAATCTCGTGCTCGTCGAGGAGCGCACCATCGAGGGCGCGGAAGGCGCCTATTTCGGCTTTGAAACGCTGACCCATGTGCCGATCGAGCGCGCGCTGGTCGATGACCGCCTGCTGACCCGCGACGAGGTGGCATGGTGGAACGCCTATCACGCGCGGGTGGAAAGCATCATCGCCCCGCAATTGTCGGGCGAGGCGCTGGACTGGCTGAAGGAGCAATGCGCGCCGCTTGGGTGACGCTTGCGGGGGCGGGCTCGTTCCCATATTGTTCCATGGAAGGCGACTCGGGCTACCTCAGAGCGCCATCAGGAGAGCAATGATGATCGGCTATGTCACACTGGGCACGCAGGATTTGCGCCGCGCGGCGGAGTTTTATGACGCCATCGCCGCCGAAATGGGCGCAGGCCGCATGGGCGGCGATGAGCGCTATATCTCGTGGGGCGTGCCGGGCGGTCCGGCCGGGATCGGCATCACCCTGCCCTTTGACGGACAACCCGCCAGCGTGGGCAATGGCGTGATGGTCGCGCTGGAGGCGAAGGACCGCGATCAGGTCGACCGCCTTCACGCGCTGGCGCTGGAATTGGGCGGATCATGCGAAGGCGCGCCGGGCGAGCGTTTCCCCGGCTTCTACGTTGCCTATTTCCGAGACCGGGATGGCAACAAACTCAATGCCTTCGTCTTTGCCCCCGGATTTGGAGAAGGCCATGACGCATAATCTGGCCACCCATCCGGTCCACCTCGGCCTTGGCGGAACGGCCTGCGCGGAACCGGAATTTACCGGCATGGACTGGTACGGCGCCTATGTCGCGCGCCATGCCTCCGATGGCGTCGAGGGGCGGCTGGTCAGCCTGCATTCGTTCACGCAGGACTGGGATTCATGGGAAATGCATCCCGAGGGCGAGGAGGTGGTGATCTGCCTTGATGGCGAAATCACGCTGATTCAGGAGGATGCCCAAGGGGTGCGGCAGGAGGTGGCGCTGAGCGCCGGGGAATGTGCGATCAATCCGCGCGGGGTGTGGCATACGGCCAATGTCGCCGCATCGGCCCGGGTGCTGTTCATCACCGCAGGGTGGAACACGCAAGGCCGCGCGCGATCCGGCGGATAGTACGTAATGGGCAGGACCGGCGCGACAATTGGCGACAAAAATCGGCGGTTCCGGCATAATGGCGCGACAGTCGGGGCATAGAACAGCCATGAAAGCTGCAGCCGCCCCGGCCTCTCCCCTCCCCCTTCAAGGCATGGGTAACGGTTGCAGCTTTCATTCAACTCTCTTTTGCCCCCCAAGAAGAGTTCACTGTAAGGATCGCTAGGATGAGGAAACTTTCTATCGGGCTTTCCGCCATTGCCCTCATGGCGGTTTCGGCGGCCCATGCGCAGGCGCCCGCAACGCCCCCGGCGCCGTCTGCCGGCCCTCACGCCATGGGCCATGGCATGCCCCCCCGCGCCATGCCCCCGATGAAGGACATGACCCGCGCCGAAGCCAAGGCCCATGCCGAAAAGATGTTCGACATGATGGACATCAATCATGACGGCAAGCTGGACAAGGCCGACCGCGAGGCGCGCGAGGCCAAGCATTTCGACGCCATGGACACCAACCATGATGGCCAGTTGAGCCGCCAGGAATTTGAAGCCGCCCATGACAGGATGCGCGAACGGATGAAGCATGGCATGGGCGCCATGGGTGGCGATCATGACATGCCCCCCCCGCCTCCGGGCGGACCGGACGGCAAAATGGATCACGGCAACATGGGGCCGGGCGGCCCCGGCATGAAAGGTCCGCGCGGACATCATCGCATGGGCCGCGGCATGATGATGATGGGCCTGATGCGCCAGGCCGATCCCAATCACACCGGCACCGTGACCAAGGACGCCTTTGTCGGCGCCGCGCTCAAGATGTTTGACAGCGCGGATGCCAATCACGATGGCAAGGTCACGCCCGAGGAACGTCGCGCCGCAATGAAGGCTCATATGGGCCAGAACATGGGCGGGCGCGGTCCGGGTGGCCATCGCCCTGAACATGGCGGCCATGACATGCCGCCCCCGCCTCCTGCGGGGCAGTAAGGTAAGGTTGAAGTGAACAGCGACAGCGACATTACTCCGCTGCGCCTCCTGCTGGTCGATGACGAGCCGGATCTGCGCGAACCTCTGGCCTCCTATCTGGAGCGTCAGGGGTTTGCCGTCCGGCAGGCGGCCAGCGCGGCCGAGGCGCGCAGCATCATTGCCCTTGATGTGCCCGATCTGGTCTTGCTCGACATCATGATGCCGGGCGAGGACGGGCTGTCGCTGTGCCGCCATCTGACCGAGGCGCGTTCGATTCCGACGATCTTCCTGACCGCGCGCGGCGAGGCGACCGACCGGATCGTGGGGCTGGAGATCGGCGCGGACGATTATGTCGTCAAGCCTTTCGAGCCGCGCGAGCTGGTCGCCCGCATTCGCAGCGTGATGCGCCGCACCCATCGCGGGGCGCTGCCCGAGCTGCAGGCCAATGAGGATTTTCAGTTCGATGGCTGGCGGCTCGATCCGCTCAAGCGGCGGCTGATTGCGCCCGATGGCGCGATCGTGGCGATTTCCTCGGTGGAATTCCGCCTGCTGATGGCTTTCCTCGAACATCCCCGACAGGTGCTGGACCGCGACCGCCTGCTCGACATGGTGCAGGGGCGCGAGGCGCATCTGTTCGACCGCGCGGTCGACAATCAGGTCAGCCGCCTGCGCCGCAAGATCGAGGTGGACAGCCGCAATCCGCAATTGATCCAGACCGTTTGGGGCGGCGGCTATATGCTGGCCGCCGATGTGCGCCGGGTGCCCACGGTGGACGCATGAAACGCTGGGATCCCAGCCGGTTTCTGCCGCCCCGACTTTTACCGGGCAGCCTGACCGGACAGGTCATGCTGGCGCTGGCGGGCGCATTGTTGCTGGCCCAGACGATCAGCGCGATCCTGCTCTACAAGGCGCAGGCCGAATATCGCGAACAGCAGGTGACGCAGGAACTGGCGATGCGCGCGGCCATCGCGCTGCGCCACCGCGACGAGGTGGACGCTCCGGAAGGAGGCCCGCCCCCTCCTCCGCCCGGCCCGCCCGAGCGCGGCCCGCATCACCATGATGGCCCGCCGATGATGGTCGGGCGAGGGCCGGACGACATGCCGCGCGGGCCGCGCCCGGTGCGCATGGCCGATTTCCGCCCCAATCCGGGCGACGAGGCCAAGCCCGAAATCACCCAGCGCCTCAATGAGCTGCTCGGCTCGCAGGATCTGAAACCCCAGCATCTGATGGTGGTCGAGCGCGATATTGCCGACGATCCCTTCTGGAAAAAGCGCGTCGATCGCCGCTATGCGATGATGGGCGACCATGCCCCGCCCAAGCCCAAACATGTGCTGGTGGCCGCCGCGCAGGCGCAGACCGGCGGCGACTGGATGGTGGTGCGCTCCTCCGTGCCCGCGCGCGATCCGTGGCTGCTGGCCACGCTGATTGCCCAGACACTGTTCATCTATGCCGTGCTGGTGGGCGCGATTGCGCTGATCCTGCGACGGATCGCGCGACCTCTGGCGGCGCTGACCAGCCGGGTCGATCAATTCGCCCGCACCCGCGAATCCACCGACCAGCTTGAACCGCAAGGCCCCGCCGATGTGCGTCATCTGATCGAGGCGCATAATGCGATGGAAATGCGCATCACCTCGCTGATCAATGAAAAGGACGTGATGCTGGGCGCGATCGGCCATGATCTGAAAACGCCGCTGGCCGCGCTGCGCGTGCGGATCGAGAGCGTGGAGGACGATGCCGAGCGCGACAAGATGGCCAAGACCATCGAGGACATCACCCGCTCATTGGACGACATTCTCTCGCTGGCCCGCGTGGGCCGCCCCAGCGATCCGGTGGAATCGACCGAACTGGCCGCCCTCGTCGCCTCGATTGTCGAGGAATATGAGGATATGGGCGAGGATGTGGAATTCGACCACGCGCCGCGTCTGGTCATGCCCGTGCGCGCGACATGGCTGCGCCGGGCCTTGCGCAATCTGATCGGCAATGCGCTGCGCTATGCGGGCAGCGCGCAGGTGACGATGGTGCGCGAGGAGGCCGAGGGGCGCGGCTGGGCGGTGATCCGCGTGGTCGACCATGGCAAGGGGATCGGCGGCGACATCGAGAAGATGTTCGAGCCTTTCACCCGCGGCGAACCTTCGCGCAACACTGCCACCGGGGGCGCGGGCCTTGGCCTGACGCTGGCCCGCGCGATTGCGGACCAGCATGGCGGGCGGCTGACGCTGCATAACCAGACCGACGCGCGCGGAGCGGTCACCGGCCTGATGGCCACGCTCTGGCTGCCGCTTCCTGCCTGATTATGGCGGGCTGATTATTTGGCGCGCACCATCGCGGCGGAAACCTCGGCTGCGCGCGCGTCCTTCAACACGCCGCAACTATGGACCTGTTCGATGACGCGGGCCAGCTCCAGCTCGCCGGTCTTGCCCGCCAGCCGCGCGCCGAAATCCTTCTGGATCGCCTCGGATTTTTCCACCGAACAGAAGGTGCCGAACACCTGCGGCAGGCGCGAGGCAAGGAAGATGCCCGAGCTGCCCGAGAGCAGTTCATCGGCATGGGCGCGCAGCCAGTCATAGCCCATGTCGCGCGTCTTGGTGTTCACCGCCACGCCCATCACCAATTGCACCCTTTCGGACAGGCGCAAGCGCTTGTCCTTGGCATCGTCGAGCAGCCATTGCGCGACATCCGCCTTGCCTGACCCGGCCAGAGCCGAAAGCGCGGAGGGGCGGAACAGCGGGTCCTGCGAAGCCAGCGCCTGTTCAAACAGGGATTTGGCCGCCGCCATGCGGTCCGGCTGCGCCTCCAGCCATGCGCCAAGGCCCACGCCATACCATGCCGGATCGAGCGCCGCCTTGTTGCCCCCCAGCCATGCGCCCGCCGCGCCTGCCAGCGTGGAGAGCAGCGCCGGATCGCGCGCCACGCCCGCCATCTTGCGCACCAGTTGGGCGCGGCGCTGGGAAGCCTCGGCGTCCTCGCCCGCATAGGCGCCCAACGCCGGATTGAACCCTGCCTTGGTCAGCATCGGCGCATAGAGCCGCGTGAAGAAGGCGCGATAGGCCGCCTCGGCCGGGGCGTCATAGAAACCGGCGCGCTCGAGCGTCTGCATCCATCCGGTGGCCGCCGCGCCGGCATAGGAATCGGGGTTATTCACCATGGTACGCGCCATTTGCAGCAGCAAAGCGGGCCGCGCGCGCCCGGCCTGGAAACTGGCCCACAGGCTGTCGGCCACGGCCAGCGCCTCGCCGCCCGGAAGGCCCGCCGAAATCGCCAGCAGACGTTCCCAATCGGCCTGCGGCATATCGAAACGGTAATAGCCGGTGCCGCCCGCATTGGGAATCATCGCGCCATTGACGATGATGCTGATGATCGCCGCCTCGCCGTCCAGCAACTGGCACTGGCGGATCTTTTGCACCCGCACGCAAAAGGGGATCGACCATTTCTGGGGCGGGGCCTGCGTGCCCAACCGGGCATAGCGGCTCTGCACCGCGTAATATTCGCCCTTGCCGCCGCTGAAGGTCAGCAGGGGAATGCCCTGCTGGTCGGTAAAGCTCTGCATCGCGGGCAGGATGCGCGGATCGCCCGAAGCCTTGGCCAACGAGGCGAAGAAGTCGGCGCTGGTGGCATTGCCGTAGCGATGCGCGGCCATATAATCGCGCACGCCCGCCTTGAACGCATCATCGCCCATAAAGGCCGCGATCATCGCCACCACATGGCCGCCCTTGCCATAGGTGATCGAATCGAAGGCCGCGTCGATCTGGGCGTTGGTGTCGATTTTCTGATGGATCGGCCGCCCCGCCAAGAGGGCGTCGGTGCCCATCGCGGCAAAGCCTTCCTCCAGCGCGCCCGCGCCGATGTTGAGATCGCCCCGCCACTCGTTGCCGATGCGATAGCCCATCCAGTTGGCAAAGCTCTCGTTGAGCCAGATGTCATCCCACCACGCGGGCGTCACAAGATCGCCGAACCATTGATGCGCCAGCTCATGCGCGACCACCATGCCGAAAGCGCGCTTTTGCGCCGTGGTGGCCGCATCGTCGAGGATCAGCAGATTGTCCTGATAGAGGTCGGCCCCGGCATTCTCCATCGCGCCGGGCATGACGGGCGCGGTGATCTGGTCCAGCTTGGGATAGGGGAAAGCGGTGCCGAAATAGTTTTCCAGATGGGTGACGATGCTCTTGCTGTTCTCCAGCGCGAAGGCGAGCTTGTCCTTGTTCTGCTGGGTCGAAATGATGCGCAGGGGCAAAGGCTTATCGCGCTGGGGCGTGGACGCCACCTCGCCCTTGGCCACAGCAAAAGGCCCCACCATCATCGCCACCAGATAGGAGGGCAGCGGCGCGGTCTGGGCAAAGCGGTGGATGGTCTGCGCGCCGTCATCGACCGTATCGGTTTCGGGCGCATTGGACACCGCCGTCATGCCCTTGGGCGTGCGCAGCGTGACGGTGAAGGGCTGCTTATACCCCGGCTGGTCAAACGAGGGGAAAGCCGCGCGCGCGTCGATCGATTCAAACTGGGTCCAGCTATACCACGCATCGCCCACTTTCACGCGGAACATGCCCTGCGGCCCGTCCTGAAACGCGGCGTCATAGTCAAAGGCGAAAGTGGCCTGACCGGCGGGCAATTCCTCGTCAAACGTCAGCAGGGCGACGCCGGTGTCGTCCACCTGTTTCCAATGGCCCGCAAATTTGCGCCCGTTGACGTTGGCGCTGACCCGCGTGACATTGAGATCGCGCCCATGCAGATAGACATAATGCGACGCCCCGTGGAGCAGCGCGTCAATCTCGACATGGCCGGAAAAGCGCTCCTTGGCCGGATCGACGGAGAGGTCGAGGCGGTAGAAGGCGGGTGTCACCGCGCCATCCAGCCGCCCGCGCGGCGCGGGAGGCGGGGGCGGCAATGGCTGGGCCGGGGCAGCGGGGGCCGCCACAGGCTCGGCAACAACGGGCGCGGGCGCGGCGGGTGCGGGATGGCGGGCAACCGGGCGCGCCGCAGGATGGGGCGCGGCCCATACCCCATGGGGCAGCATCATGGCGGCGCAAAGCACAGTGCCAAAAAGCCGATGATGACGCATGATCGCTCTCCCCCCGGGCGCTCCCCGCCCCGTTCATGATGGCCCGCCAGTCGACAGGGCCGAACGGGCCAGCCCCTCCAATTCGTCCAATATAATGCGATGTTAGGCCATTTCTATCGCTTTCTTCGGGCAAAGCGCATCACGGACGCCCGTCGAACAAAGGGATTTTGCAACCTTGGCCCGACATCGCTAGAAGCCGCGCATCATGGGAGATTCCATAAGAAACGACCGGCGCCGTGACGCGCCCTTTGTTCTGCTCGACGACGCACGGGCCGGAGAACAAGGCTGTGCGCGGCTCTATACCAATCCCCGCGAGATCATCGTCGCGCGGCGGCCCGAAGAGGTCGCCCCGGCGCTGGCGCGGATCGAGGCGCTGATCGCGCAGGGTTACGCCTGCGCGGGCCATTTCGGCTATGAGGCAGGGTTGGCGCTGGAACCACGCCTCGCCCCTCTGGCCGCGGCGCGCAGCGGGGCCGATGGGCCGCTGGTGTGGATGGGGGCCTTTGAAGGCTGGCAGGATATGTCGGGCGCGCAGGTGGAGCAATGGCTGGCCGGGCATGCCGCGCATGATCCGGCGCCCCGGATCGGCCCCATGGTACCCGCCATCGGGCCGGGGGCCTATACGTCTGCCTTTGGCCATATTGCCGAAGCGATCCGCGCGGGCGACATCTATCAGGCCAATTTCACCTTTCCGCTGGCCGGACCATGGGCGGGCGATCCGCTGGCGCTCTATGCCCAATTGCGCAGCAGCGGCGGGGGCGGCCATGGCGGCATCTTGTTCGACGGCCAATATTGGCTGCTCAGCCTCTCGCCCGAATTGTTCTTTGAGGCACAGGGGCGGGATTTGCGCGCCAAGCCGATGAAGGGCACCCGCCCGCGCGGCGCCACGCCCAAGGCCGATGCGGCCTTGGCGCGCGAACTGGTCGAAAGCATCAAGGATCGTTCGGAAAATCTGATGATCCTTGATCTGATGCGCAATGACATCGCCCGCGTGTCCGATGCGGGCAGCGTGCGAGTGGACGCACCCTTTGCCATCGAATCCTATCCCACCGTGCATCAGATGGTCTCCACCGTAACGGCGCGGCTGGAGGAGGGACGCTCTTTGGTCGATGTGATCCGGGCGCTGTTTCCCTGCGGATCGGTGACGGGCGCGCCAAAAATCCGCGCGATGGAATTGATCCATGCCCATGAACGCGATCCGCGCGGGATCTATTGCGGATCTCTGGGCCATATCGACCCGCCAACGCCCGGTAATTCCACTGGATGCGCCGCATTCAATGTGGCAATCCGCTCTTTGCGTCTGGCGCCCGATGGGAAAGCGGTGCTGGGCGTGGGGTCGGCGGTGGTGGCGGATTCGCATGCCATCGACGAATGGCGGGAATGTCTGGTCAAAGGGGGTTTCGTGCATCAGCCAGCGCCGGACAAGAGGATTGCGGCCTTCGATCTGATCGAGACCATGGCCTTTGATCCCGAACAGGGCGTACCTCTGCTGGAGGCGCATCTGGAGCGGATGAAGGAAAGCGCTGGCGAACTGGGTTTTTCCTTTGACCGCCACGGCGCGCGCAATGCCATCCATGCGCTGTGTTTCGAGGTGGAAAAGCCCTCGCGCCTGCGCCTCGTGCTGGGGCGCAGCGGGGCGGTCAGTGTCGAGGTCGGGCCTTTACCCGCACCTTTGGACGCGGCCGGGCCGGTGCCGGTCATCGCCCTGCCCATCCCGCTCGACACGGGCGACTGGCGGCTGCGGCACAAGACCTCCGACCGCTGGTTCTATGAAGCGGGCCTGCGCGCGGCGCGGGCCGAGGGCGCGAAGGAGGCGATCTTTGTCCGCGACGATGGGCTGATCACCGAGGGCTGTTTCACCAGCGTCTTTGTCGAACGCGACGGAATGCTGTTGACCCCGCCTTTGGCGCTGGGCCTGTTGCCGGGGGTTTTGCGCCGGACGCTGATCGAGGAAGGGCGCGCGCGTGAGGCGGAATTGACGCTGGAGGATCTGGAGGAGGGATTCTTTATCGGCAACGGCCTGCGCGGCTTGATGCGGGCGCAGCTTTGCGCTTGATGGCGCAGCGCCTTTGCGCTTAACGCGCTTTCCATGAACATCTCCCAGGCCCTCTCGCGCATCCAGCCCTCGCGCACCAACGCCATGACCGACCGCGCCATCGCGCTGCGCGAGGAAGGCCGCGACATCATCTCGCTGTCCGTGGGCGAGCCGGATTTCCCGACCCCGCCCCATGTGGTGGCCGCGATGAAGGATGCGCTGGATGCGGGTGACACGCGCTATACGGCGGTGGCCGGCACGGCGGCGCTGCGGCGCGCCTCGGCGCTGCATTATGAGCGCGATCTGGGGCTGAAGGTCGCGCCTTCACAGGTGCTGGTGTCCTCGGGCGGGAAACAGTCGATCTTCCTCGCGCTGATGGCCACGCTCAATCCGGGCGATGACGTGCTGATCCCCGCGCCATGGTGGGTGTCCTATCCCGAAATCGTGCGCTTTTCGGGCGCGAGCGTGGTGCCGGTGGCGACTTATGCGGCCGATGGTTTCCGGCTCTCGGCCGATGCTCTGGCCGCCGCGATTACGCCGAAGACCCGCTGGCTGCTGCTCAACAGCCCCGGTAACCCGACGGGCGCGACATACAGCGCGGCGGATTTGCAGGCGCTGGGCGAGGTGCTGCGCCGCCATCCCCAGGTGCTGGTGCTGAGCGACGATATTTACGCGCCGCTGCGGTATAATGGGGGCGTTCATGCCACGCTGGCGGTGGAATGCCCCGATCTGGCCGAGCGGGTGCTGACCGTTTCGGGCGTGTCGAAGAGCCATGCGATGACCGGGCTGCGCATTGGCGTGGCGGCGGGGCCGGAATGGCTGATCGGCGCGATGGGGCGTTTGCAAAGCCATGTCTCGGGCAATGCCTGCTCGATCTCGCAGGCAGGCGCTGTGGCCGCGTTTGAAGGGCCGCAGGAATTCCTGCTCGACTGGCGCGAGAGGTTCCGGGCGCGGCGCGACCTTTGCGTCGATGCGATCAACGCGATTCCCGGCCTGTCGACGCCGATCCCCGATGGCGCGTTCTATTGCATGATCGATGCCGCGCCCCTGATGCCCCGCTTTGGCGATGATGAAGCGTTGGCCATGCATCTGCTCGAAAACGGCGTGGCAATTGTCGCGGCCAGCGCCTTTGGCGGCGCGCATTGCGGCTTTGCCGGTTTCCGCATCTCCTTCGCCGCCGATGAGGCGAAACTGACGCAGGCCTTCGCCCGGATTGCTTCGGCCCTCAAATGATCTATGGGGTGGGCATGAACATTCCCATCCTGTTTGAAGACGGCGAAGCGCTGATCGTCAACAAGCCCGCCGGCTTGCCCCTCGACCGTCCGCGCAAGGGCGGCGTGGCTCTGGAAGATTTCCTTCCCGATCTGCGCCTTGGCTTTGCGCGCGAGCCGCTGCCGGTCCACCGCCTCGATCAGGACACGTCGGGCTGCCTGCTCTTGGCGCGCAATCCCAAGGCGCATAAGCGATTCTGCGCCGCGTTTGAGGCGCGCGTGGTGTCCAAGCGCTACCTTGGCGTGGTCAATGGTCCGGTGCGCAAGGAATCGGGCACGATTTCGCTCAACCTGCTCAAAACCTCGAGCAAATATGGCGGTTGGCGGATCGTTGCCTCGCACGAAGGCAAGCCCGCCGTCACCCACTGGCGCAAGATCGCCGAAGTGGACGGGATGACGCTGGTCGAATTCCGCCCCGAAACGGGCCGCACCCACCAGATCCGCGTCCATGCGCAAAAGGGCCTCGGCGCGGCGCTGGTGGGCGATCCGATCTATGGCGACGGCACGGGCGCGGCGCGCACGATGCTTCACGCAGTCGAACTGACCGTCCTGCGCGAGGGCAAGCCGCCGATCCATGCCGTGGCGCCTCTCCCTGAGGATTTCATCGAATTGGGATTTGAGGAAGGGATGGATTTGGCGAAGGTTTGGGAACAGCAGGGCGAGGAAGATCAGGGGGAGTGAGGGTTTTGCCTCCGGCGGGCAAAGGGTGTTACACCCTTTGCAATCCCATTAATGTTTTCGTTGCGCCAAGGGTTCAGCGTTAAGCTTTGGACGCAGCGTCAAAATTTGAAAGCCTGCGGCGCCAACCAGCGCCACTTCGCCGCGCCGCAGACTTTAAAAAACCAATCACCCACCTCCGAACCGACGCGCCCCCCATTAATGGGATTGCAAAGGGCCCCCGCCCTTTGCCCGCCGGAGGCATAACGCCTCAAAAGCTCTCATTCCTTCCACTTCCCCCGCCCCGCCTTCACCGAGGAACGGCGCGATTTCCCATCCATGCGCCGGGTTTGCGAGGCTTTGGTGGGCTTGGTGGCCTTGCGGGCCTTGGGGACGAAGGTGGCCTCGACGATCATGGCGATGAGGCGCGCGCGCACATCCTGCCGGTTGACCAATTGCGAGCGCGAGCCTTCAGAGCGCAGCACGATCACGCCCTCGGCGGTCATGCGCGATCCGGCGATGCGCGCGAGGCGGTATTTGACCGCATCGGGCAGCGAGGGCGAGGCCGCGACATCGAATTTGAGGATGACCGCGCTGTCTGTGGTGTTCACATGCTGTCCGCCCGGCCCGGAGGACCGGGTCGTGCTTTCGACGAGTTCGCTTTCATCGAGGCTGATCGAGCGGGTGACGGGAATGCGCGGCATGGAGACGTAATAGGCAACGGCGGGGCCCCCGTCCAGCACCGGGCATCCGCGGGCCGACACGTATAAAATTTCTTTTATACCATGATCATGGGATGCGGTGGGTCAGGGCCAACATTAACACTTGTTCAGCGACCCGATGGGCTGGTGGTTTTGCGATACCACGCCATCGAACTGGCCCGGACAAGGCATCCCCCTTGTCCGGGTCATTTTTTATCAAAAATCAGGGCTTCTTGGCGGGCGTCGGGGTCGGGCTGATGTCGGCGCCTGCGGCGGCGGCGGCGGCGGCCACATCGGCGGCGGCCTGGCCTGCGGCGGCGGCAACGCCCTCGGTGGTGGTGGGGGCGGTGGATGTGGCGGCGGCGGCCGAATCCGCCGCAGGCGCGGCATCAACCGGGGCCAGCGCCGATTCGGCGGGCATTTCCACGTTTTCCGGCGTCACCGCGTCGGCGGCCTTGTCCGAACTGCCGCAGGCGGCCACCGCCAGCGAGGCGACAACAGCAAAGGCAAGAGCGCGTTGGCGTTGCGAAATCATGGAAATCCTCACGTCATGGGGCTAAAAACTGGACCTATTAGGTAGGCCCGCGCGCCCAAAAGGCAAGCGCGAATGGCGGGCAGAGCGCCCTTTGCGCCCCAGCAAACATTCCTATCATGGTAGTGGTTGTAATCATATAAAGATATCTTTATATGCCACACCAGCCATGACACAGAACCTGCTCATCGACCCTCTTTTGCGCGCGCTGGCCGACCCCACGCGCCTGCGCATCATGCGCCTGCTGGCCGCGATGGAGCTGGCCGTGGGAGAGCTGGCGCAGGTCTTGGGGCAGAGCCAGCCGCGCGTGTCGCGCCATGTAAAGATCCTGTGCGATGCGGGCCTTGCCGAAAGGCGCAAGGAGGGCAGCTGGGTGTTCCTCAAGATCGCCCCCTTTGCCGCCGATGGCCCATCGAGTCGCCTGTCTTTGCGCGCCGCCAGCGCCCGCCTGCTGGCCGCCGCCGAGGATGAGGACGCAGATTTCGCCGCCCAATGCGCCGAGGACCGCCGCCGATTGGCCGCGATCCGCGCCGGGCGCGAGGCGGCTTCGGCCCAATATTTCGCCCGCCATGCCGAGGAATGGGATCAAATCCGTTCGCTACTCAGCCCCGATGAGCCGGTGGAGGAAGCGCTGGGCCGCCTGCTGCCTGCCTCGCTCGGCCAATTGCTGGATATCGGCACCGGCACCGGGCGGATGGCGCAATGTTTCGCGCCCCGCGCCGCCCATGTCACCGCGCTGGACAAGAGCCCCGACATGCTGCGCGTCGCGCGCACCCGGCTGCAGGATCTGCCCGCGGGCAAGGTCGATCTGGTGCAGGGCGATTTTGCCGCTCTCCCCTTTTCGGATGCCGCGTTTGACACGCTGCTGATGCATCAGGTGCTGCATTATGCGCAGGCGCCCGAGGCCGTGCTGGCCCAGGCCGCGCGCGTGGCCCGGCCCGGCGCATGTCTGGCCATCGTCGATCTGGCCGCCCATGCCCATGAGGAATTGCGTGAACGCCATGCCCATGCCCGCCTCGGCTTTTCCGACGAGCAGATGGCGCAATGGTTCGCCGCCGCAGGATTTTCCGCCGATGCGCCCCTCGCGCTGAACGGCGGGCAATTGACCGTCAAGATCTGGACCGGGCGCCGCCTGCCCGAAAACGCAGGCACCGCCCCAAGCAATGCAAAGGTTTCCGCATGAACGCCAGCTATGAAGCGCTGAACGAGGCCCGCAAGGCGCTGGACGCGCCGCTGTTTGCCGGGCTGCCGGGCGATATTCGCGTATCGTTCGAATTCTTTCCGCCCAAGAGCGATGCGATGATGGCGCAATTGTGGGAAGTGGTGGAAACGCTGGCCCCGCTCGATCCGGCCTTTGTCTCGGTCACCTATGGCGCGGGCGGCACCACGCGGGATCGCACCCATGGCACGGTGGCGCGCATCATTTCCGAGACCCGCCTGCCCGCCGCCGCGCATCTGACCTGTGTGGACGCCAGCAAGGCCGAGGTGAATGCCGTGGCCGAGGCATACTGGGAGGCGGGGGTTCGCCATATCGTCGCGCTGCGCGGGGATATGGGCCAGCCGGGCGCGCCTTTCGTGCCGCATCCGCAGGGGTATCAGAATGCCGCCGATCTGGTGGCGGGCTTGAAGCGCGTCGCTCCGTTTGAAATTTCGGTCGCGGCCTATCCGGAAAAGCACCCTGATTCGGCCGATGTCGATGCGGACATCGACAATCTGAAGCGCAAGCTGGACGCAGGCGCGACCCGCGCGATCAGCCAGTTCTTCTTCGAGCCGGAAACCTTCTTCCGGTTCCGCGACCGTCTGGCCGCAGCGGGCATCGACGCACCGGTGCTGCCGGGCATCCTGCCGGTGTCGAATTTCGCCCAGACGCGCAAATTTGCTGACGCTTGCGGGGCGGCGATCCCGGCGTGGATGGAGGGTCTGTTTGCCGGGCTCGACACCCATCCGCCCGCGCGCGCGCTGGTGGCGGCCACGATTGCCGCCGAATTCTGCCGCAAGCTCTATGCGGGCGGGGTGCGTGATTTCCACTTCTACACGCTCAACCGCGCCGAACTGTCCTATGCCATCTGCCATCTGCTAGGGGTTCGCCCCAACCCCGTCCGCACGGCCCAAGAAAAGGCTGCCTGATTATGACCCTCATTCCCTCTGCTGCGCGCAAGACCCTGCTTGAGCAGTCCGCGCAGCGCATCCTCATCACCGATGGCGCCTTTGGCACCGAGATCCAGAATTACGGCCTGTCCGAGGCCGATTATGCCGGTTCGCTGGGCCTGAGCCACGATCAGAAGGGCAACAATGACATTCTGGCGCTGACCAAGCCGGAGGTGCCCGAGGCGATCCACCGCGCCTATTTCGCCGCCGGGGCCGATATTGCCGAAACCAACACCTTTTCCGCCAACCGCATTTCGCAGGCCGATTATGGCGCGGAGCATCTGGTGCGCGAAATCAACGTGGAGAGCGCCAAGCTGGCCCGCCGCGTGGCCGATGAATTCACTGCAAAGGACGGGCGCCCTCGCTTCGTCGCGGGCGCCATCGGGCCGACGAACAAGACGCTCTCGCTCAGCCCCGACGTCAACGATCCCGGCTTCCGCGAGATCGACTGGGACCATCTGGTCGATGTCTATGCCGAGCAGGTCGAGGCGCTGGTTGAAGGGGGCGCGGATTTCATCCTGATCGAGACGGTGTTCGATACGCTCAACGCCAAGGCGGGCATCATGGCCGTGCGCCATGTCGAACAGAAGCTGGGTCGGGAAATCCCGATCATGCTGTCCATGACGCTGACCGACCTGTCGGGCCGCAATCTGTCGGGCCATACGGTCGAGGCTTTCTGGTGGGCGGTGCGCCATGCGCGGCCGGTCACCATTGGCCTCAACTGCTCTTTCGGCGCCACGCAATTGCGCCCGCATGTCAAGGCTTTGTCCGAAATCGCCGATACGCTGATCATGGTCTATCCCAATGCGGGCCTGCCCAATGAGCTGGGCGCCTATGACGAATTGCCCGAAACCACGGCGGGGCTGGTCAAGGAATGGGCCGATGCCGGACAGGTCAACATCCTTGGCGGATGCTGCGGTTCGACGCCTGCGCATATTGCCGCCATGGCGCGCGCGGTGGGCGGGCTGCCCTCGCGGCAATTGCCCGGCCTGACGCCGGTGACGCGCCTTGCCGGTCTTGAACCCTTTATCTTTGCCTGATCGCTGGAATTACTGATGACCACTCAAAGTTCGGCCCGTTTCGTCAATGTGGGCGAGCGCACCAATGTCACCGGCTCGGCGGCGTTCAAGAAGCTGATTCTGGCGGGCGATTACGCCAAGGCCATCGAGGTTGCGCGCCAGCAGGTCGATAACGGCGCGCAGATCATCGACGTCAACATGGACGAGGGCCTGCTCGACGCCCACGCGGCGATGACGACCTACTTGAAGCTGATCGCCTCGGAACCCGACATCGCCCGCGTGCCGATCATGATCGACAGTTCCAAATGGGACGTGATCGAGGCCGGGCTGAAATGCGTTTCGGGCAAGCCCATCGTCAATTCGATCAGCATGAAGGAGGGCGAGGAAGCTTTCCTCGCGCAGGCGCGCAAATGCATGGATTATGGCGCCGCCGTCGTGGTCATGGCCTTTGACGAAAAGGGCCAGGCCGACACGCGCGAGCGCAAGGTGGAAATCTGCTGCCGCGCCTACAAGCTGCTGACCGGCATGGGTTTCCCGGCCGAGGACATCATCTTCGACCCCAATGTCTTTGCCGTCGCCACCGGCATCGAAGAGCACGACCGCTATGCGCTCGACTTCATCGAGGCGTGCCGCGACATCAAGGCGGCCTGTCCGCATGTCCATATCAGCGGCGGCCTGTCGAACCTGTCCTTCAGCTTCCGCGGCAATGAGCCGGTGCGCCGGGCGATGCACTCGGTGTTCCTCTATCACGCCATTCCGGCGGGCATGGACATGGCCATCGTCAATGCCGGCCAGATCGACATCTATGACCAGATCGACCCGGCGCTGCGCGAGGCGGTCGAGGATGTGATCCTGATGCGTCCTGTCGAGGGCGAATTGACCGCCACCGAGCGGCTGATCGCTCTGGCCGAAAGTTTCAAGGGGCGCGACAAGGCGGCGGAAAAGGAGGCCGAGGAATGGCGCTCCTATGATGTGGTGAAGCGTCTCGAACATGCGCTGGTCAAGGGCATCGACGCCTATATCGTCGAGGATACCGAAGAGGCCCGTCTGCTGCACGCCCGCCCGATCGAGGTGATCGAGGGGCCGCTGATGGCGGGCATGAACCGCGTGGGCGATCTGTTCGGCTCGGGCCAGATGTTCCTGCCGCAGGTGGTGAAATCGGCGCGCGTGATGAAAAAGGCGGTCGCGCACCTCATCCCCTTCATCGAAGCGGCCAAGGAAGAAGGCGCCAAGGCCAAGGGCCGGATCATCATGGCCACGGTCAAGGGCGACGTCCACGACATCGGCAAGAACATCGTGGGCGTGGTCCTGCAATGCAACGGCTATGAGGTGATCGACCTTGGCGTGATGGTGCCGTGGAGCAGGATCATCGAGACGGCGCAGAAGGAAGAGGTCGACATCATCGGCCTGTCCGGCCTGATCACGCCTTCGCTCGACGAAATGGTGACCGTGGCCGAGGAAATGCAGCGCGCGGGGATGACGATTCCGCTGCTCATCGGCGGGGCGACCACCTCGAAGGTGCATACGGCGCTGCGCATTGACCCGGCCTATGACGGGCCGGTGGTGCATGTGCTGGACGCCAGCCGCGCGGTGGGCGTGGCCAGCCAATTGCTGTCGGATACGCAGGCCGAAGGGTTTATCGCGGCAACGGCCGATGAATATGAAGCGGTGCGCATCGCGCGCGCGGGCAAGGGCGGTTCGAAGCTGCTCTCCATCGCGGATGCTCGCGCCAATGCCTTCGTGATCGACCCCGCGCAAAAGGCCCCGGCCCCGTTGCAACCGGGCCTGCATTGCTATGACGACTGGAGCCTGACGGATCTGGCCGATTATATCGACTGGACGCCTTTCTTCCGCGCATGGGAACTGGCGGGCACCTATCCGGCGATTCTGGAGGACGAGATCGTCGGGGAATCGGCGCGCAGCCTTTATACCGATGCGCAGAAGATGCTGAAGCGGATCATCGAGGAAAAGTGGCTGACCGCGCGCGGCGTCTGCGCGTTCTGGCCTGCGCATCGCGAGGGCGATGATATTCTGCTGGAGAATGGAACCCGCCTGCCCATGCTGCGCCAGCAGTTCATCAAGAGCCGGGGCCGCGCCAATTTCTGCCTGTCCGACTTCATTGACACGACGGACGACTGGCTGGGCGGCTTTGCCGTGGGCATCCATGGGATCGAGCCGCATCTGGAACGCTTCAAGGCGGACCATGATGATTACAGCGACATTTTGCTCAAGGCGCTGGCCGACCGCTTTGCCGAGGCATTTGCCGAACGCATGCATGCCCATGTCCGCCGCGACCTCTGGGCCTATGCGCAGGGCGAGCAATTGACCAATGAGGCGCTGATCCGCGAGCAATATCGCGGCATCCGCCCCGCGCCCGGCTATCCGGCCTGCCCGGACCATACGCTCAAGCCGATCCTGTTCGATCTGCTCAAGGCGGGCGACAATGCCGGGCTGGTGCTGACCGAATCGCAGGCCATGCTGCCCACCGCAGCGGTCAGCGGCTTCTACTTCGCCCATCCCGAAAGCCAGTATTTCGGCGTGGCCACCATCGGCGAGGACCAGTTGGCCGATTATGCCGAGCGGCGCGGCCAGACCATCGAGGAAACCCGCCGCTGGTTGCGGCCCAATCTCGATTAAGGCGTTTTCCTGAGCGTGAGGTGATTTCCACCCGACGAGGCAACGCTTTAAGGCATCCGGCGTATTGACGGGGGAGAGCGCAGGGGCAAACCTTGCCCCATGCCGCTCTCCGCCCTTCTGCTCGCCGCCGCCCTGCCCGCCTCTCTTCCGGCAACGGTGGCCGTCCGCTTTGACCGGCGCCATGCCGTCGCGGTGCTTGAGGAAGGCGCCGCAGACCGCGCAACCGGGCGCCGCGCCACGGCCGCATCGCCGGTGCGCATCGCCTCGATTTCCAAACTGGTGGCCGCGCTGGGGGTGATGCGGCTGGTGGATTACGGGACGCTCGATCTTGACCGCGATGTGTCGGATTATCTGGGCTGGCCCCTGCGCAACCCGGCCTTTCCCGATACGCCGATCACGTTGCGCCTGCTGCTCTCCCACCGCTCCAGCCTGAGTGATGACGCCGGTTATGTCATCCCGCTTGGCGAGAGCCTGCGCCAGCGTGTGGCCGACCCGCGTGCTTGGGATCGCAACCATGCGCCCGGCAGCGATTGGTTCCATTACACCAATCTCAACTTTCCGGTCGTGGCCAGCGTCATGGAAAAGGTTACGGGCGAGCGCTTTGACCAGTTGATGCATCACCTTGTGCTGCGCCCGCTTGGGCTTTCCGCCTGCTATAACTGGTCGCCATGTTCGACGCAGGAAGCCGCCCGCGCGGCGGTGCTTTACCGCGCCAATGGCGAAGTGGCCAAGGATGACCTGCATGGCGCGTTGCCCGCATGCCCGGTCGAGGTGATGCCGGGGCGCGCATGCGATCTGGCCGCCTATCGCCCCGGTGAAAATGGCGCGCTGTTCTCGCCGCAGGGCGGGTTGCGGATCAGCATGATGGATCTGGCGCGGATCGGGCAGATGCTGGCGCGCGGCGGGCGCGGGTTTATCAGCGCCGAGGCTTTTGCCGAAATGACCCGTCCGCTTTGGCGCTTTGACGGCACCAACGGCCTGGGCGAGAACGGCGAGGGCGACGGGTTCTTCTGCGCCTATGGGCTGGCGGTGCAGACGCTGGCGCTGCACATGAAGGCCGGGGGCGGAGAGACACCGGGCGGCACCAGATGCCACGACGACCTGTTTGGCGACACAACCATGCGGATCGGCCATGCGGGCGACGCCTATGGGTTGAAATCGGGCCTCTGGGTTGACCCGGTGCGCGGGCAGGGGCTGGCCTTTTTCACCACCGCCGTGGCCGATGACGCGCCCAAGGGCCGCAGCGCATTTACCGCGCGCGAGGAAGAAGTGGTCGCGCGCGCTTCCGCTTCCCGTTCCGCTCTGCCATAGCGGGCGCGTGAACACCGCAACGCTCAATCCGCTCGATACGCTGCACCGCATCTTCGGCTTCTCCGCCTTTCGCGGGGTGCAGGAGGATGTGGTGGGCCGCATATTGGCGGGGCATTCAACCTTGGCGGTGATGCCCACGGGCGCAGGCAAATCACTGACCTATCAATTGCCTGCGGTGATGATGCCGGGCGTTTGCGTGGTGATTTCGCCGCTGATCGCGCTGATGCACGACCAGTTGCGGTCGGCAAGCGCCAATGGCATCCGCGCGGCCAGCCTGACCAGCGCCGACATGGATCGGGGCGCCACGATGGCCGCGCTGCGAGACGGCTCGCTCGACCTGCTCTATGTCGCGCCCGAACGCGCCAGCCAGCCGCATTTTCGGGAACTGCTCGAACAATCCCATATCGGCCTGTTCGCCATCGACGAGGCGCATTGCGTGTCGCAATGGGGCCATGATTTCCGGCCCGATTACCGGCTGCTGCGCCCGCTGATGGATGCCTTTCCCGATGTGCCTCGACTGGCGCTGACGGCCACGGCGGATGCGCATACGCGCGGCGATATTCTCGAACAATTGGGCATTTCCGAGGACGGACTGATCGTTTCGGGCTTTGACCGGCCCAACATCCAATACCGCATCGCCCCGCGCGACAATCCCCTCTCGCAGATCAAGGTGCTGATGGCGGAGGTTCCCGGCCCCGGCATCGTCTATGCCGGAACGCGCGCGGGCGTGGAAAAACTGGCCGAGCAACTGGGCGCGACCGGGCGGCGGGTTCTACCCTATCACGCGGGCCTGCCGCCCGAGATGCGCGCCGCCAATCAGGCCGCCTTTGTCGCCAGCGAAGACATGGTGATGGTGGCCACCATCGCCTTTGGCATGGGCATCGACAAGCCCGATGTGCGCTTTGTCGCCCATGCCGGTCTGCCCAAAAGCATCGAGGCCTATTATCAGGAAACCGGCCGCGCGGGGCGCGACGGCGATCCTTCGGTGGCGCTGATGCTGTGGGGGGCCGAGGATTTCGTCCGCGCCCGCCAGCGCATCGCAGAGGTCGAGCCTGAGCGCCAGTCGGGCGAACGGACGCGGCTGGACAGCATGGCCGCGCTGGTGGAAACGGCGGGCTGTCGCCGCGCCCTGCTGCGCCGCCATTTCGGCGAGGATGCGCCCCAGCATTGCGGCAATTGCGACAATTGCCTCAACCCGCCCAAGGTGATCGAGGTGACGGAGCTGGCGCGCAAATTGCTCTCGGCCATCTATCGCACCGGACAGAGGTTTGGACTGGGCTATGTCTCCAATGTCCTGACCGGGGCGGCCGACGAACTGATCGCCAAGCGCGGCCATGACACGCTCTCGGTCCATGGCATCGTTTCGGGCGAGGAAGCCGCGCTGCTCCGCCCGCTTGCCCGCGCTTTGCAGGCGCGCGGGTGTCTGGAGGCAACCGAGCATGGCGGATTGCAACTGGCGGGCGAGGCTCGCGCCATCCTGAAGGGCGAGATGGCATTTGCCATGGCCCAGCCCCCGGCGCGCACGCGTTCCAGCAGTCGCCGCGACCGGGGCAGCACCCCCAATCCCAGCGGCGATCCGCTGTTCGAGGCGCTGCGCGCCCTCCGCCGCGATCTGGCGGCCGAGGGCAAGGTGCCGCCCTATGTGATCTTCAACGACGCTACCCTGCGCCAGATGGCCGCCGACCGTCCCGGATCGATGCAGGAAATGGCGCAGATTTCGGGCGTGGGCGCGCGTAAGCTCGATGCCTTTGGCGAGGCTTTCCTGCGCGTCATCCGTGACTATGGATGAGCTGACGGCCGCGCTGCGCGAGCATTTCGGCCATGACGACTTCCGCCCTACCCAGCGCGCCATCATCGAGCGGATCATGGCGGGCGGGCATACGCTGGCCGTCATGCCTACGGGCGGCGGCAAGTCGCTGACCTATCAATTGCCCGCGCTGCTGCTGCCCGGCACGGCGATCATCATCAGCCCGCTGATCGCGCTGATGCAGGACCAGATGCGCGCGGCCAAGGCCCACGGATTGCGCGCCGCCACCTTGACCAGCGCCGACGAGGATCAGACCCGCACCATCGACCTGCTGAAACGCGGCGCGCTCGACCTGCTCTATGTCGCCCCCGAAAGGGCCGCGCGTGAGGATTTCGCCGCGCTGCTGGCCGATATCCCCATCGCCCTGTTCGCCGTGGACGAGGCGCATTGCGTATCGGAATGGGGCCATGATTTCCGCCCCGATTATCGCGCCCTGCTGCCCCTGCTCGACGCCCATCCCTCCCCGCGCCTGTGCCTGACCGCGACGGCCGACGCCCACACCACCGCCGACATCACCGAACATTTCGTGATTCCCCCTGAGGGCCGGATCATCGGCGGCTATGACCGGCCCAACATCCACTACCGCGTCCTGCGTCGGGGCGACACGTTGGCCCAACTCCGCAAGGTGCTGGCGGACAACCCCGGCCCCGGCATCATCTATGCCCGCACCCGCGCCGAAGTGGAAAAGACCGCCGAGGCGCTTTCCGGCACCGGCCGCCGCGTGCTGCCCTATCACGCCGGGATGCGCGCCGAACAACGCCGTGCCCATCAGCAGCGCTTCTTCGACAGCTCCAGCGCGGTGATGGTGGCCACGATCGCCTTCGGCATGGGGGTGGACAAGCCGGATGTGCGCTTCATCGTCCACCTCTCGCCGCCGCTCTCGGTCGAGGCCTATTATCAGGAAACGGGTCGGGCGGGGCGCGATGGGGCGCCTGCGCTGGCGCTACTGCTGTGGAGCGCCAAGGATCTGAAAGGCGGGCTCCACCGCGCCATCGCCGGCGGGAATGAACGCGGGCAGGAAGCGCGATGGCGGGCCATGGAGCGGTTGATCCGCACTCGGGGCTGCCGCCGCGCGGTTTTGCTGCGCCATTTCGGGGGCAATCCGCCGATGACCTGCGGCAACTGCGACCGCTGCACGCGCTGGCCTGTGCGGATGGTGCGCGCCGTTGGGCGGATTTTAACGCGCGCCCGTTAAAGCCGGGGGCCATGAAGCGCCCCCTCCTCCTGCTCGCCGCGCTGGCCGCGCCCGCCCTCGCCCATGCTCAGGCTGCCTATCAGCAGACCAGCCCCTATACGGTGGTCGAGACGGGGCAGAAGTTCAACCGGCTGCAGGACGCGCTTTTCGCGATTGGCGACAAGACCGGCACGATCCGCATCGACGCTGGCCGCTGGCGCGATTGCGCGGCGCAGATCGCGGGCGATGTCAAATTCGTCGCCGCCGTGCCGGGCAAGACGATCTTCGACGGGCGCCTGTGCGAGGACAAGGCGGCGCTGGTGCTGCGCGGGCGCTCCTCGCGGGTGGAAGGGCTGATCTTTGCCAATATGCGCCATCAGGACGGCAATGGCTCGGGCATCCGCCTCGAGCATGGCAATCTCTCGGTCACGCAAAGCTGGTTCAAGGACAGCGACGAGGGCATTCTGGCCAACAATGACCCGCGCGGGACGATTGCCATCGACCATTCGACCTTCACCCATCTGGGGCGCTGCGACCGGGGGCTGTCCTGTGCGCATTCGGTCTATCTGAATTTCTACGACCGCGTGACCATCACCAATTCGCGCTTCGAAATGGGCGATGGCGGCCATTACATCAAGGCGCGCGCCCGCGTGGTCGACATCCGCGACAATGTGATCGACGATACCGGCGGGCGCAATTCGAACTATCTGATCGACCTGCCCGCGGGCAGCACCGGGCGGATTTCGGGCAATTGGATGGTGCAGGGTACGCGCAAGGAGAACCCCGGCACGATCATCGCCCTCTCCGCCGAAAGCCGCGATCACCCCACCGACGGGTTGGTGATCGAGGGCAACACGGTAAAAATGGCGCCGGGCGCGCCGCGCGGCCCTGCCTTTGTGCGCGACTGGTCGGGCGGGCGGATCGTGATCGGGGCGAATCAGATTGATCCGGGCGTGGTGCGTTTCGCGCGCCCTTAAACCACCTGCGCCAGCAGCAGCACGCAGCCCAGCCCCACCACCGAGATCGCGCTTTCCAGCATCGACCATGTGCGGAACGTGTCGCGCGTGCTCGTGCCCAGATAGGCTTTGACCAGCCAGAAGCCCGGATCATTGACGTGGGAGAAGAACACCGATCCCGCACCAATGGCCATCACGATCAGGCTGGGGTCGATCTGATGCCCGCCCACCACGCCCGCCATAATGGCCGAGGCGGTGATCGTGGCCACTGTGGCCGAACCCGTCGCCACGCGGATCGCGGCGGCCACCAGCCATGCCATCACCACCGGTCCGACGAAATTAGCCTGCGCCAACCGGGCGAACAGCGCGGGCAGGCCGATATCGACCAGCACTTGTTTCAGCGCCCCGCCCGCGCCGATGCCCAGCAGAATGCCGCCCGCAGGCAGCATCGCCTCGCGCCAGATCATGTCCTGAAGGGTGCGATCCGCCATACGCGGCCCCAGCAGCAGCGCCAGCCCCGCCCCATTGGCGATCAGCAGCGCCACCACCGGATCGGACACCAGCGCAATGGCGGGCGGCAATTCGCCCCCGCCCATCCGCATCAAGGCCCCCGCCGCGATCAGCCCCACCGGCAGCAGCAGCACGATCAGCGCCCGCCATGCCGGTGTTGCCAGTCCCTCATCCGGCTCGATCAGCGGCAGATTTTCCGTGACCACCCCTCGTGTGGTGATCCGCGCCAGCAATGGCCCGGCGATCAGCGCAGTGGGAATGGCCGCAATCAGACCCAGCAGCATCGTGCGCGCCGGGTCCGCGCCCAATTCGCGCACCGCGATCAATGGCCCCGGATGCGGCGGCATCAGCGCGTGCAGCACCGACAGGCCCGCTAGCGTGGAGAGCATTACCCGCAGGCGCAGGCCGCCCGATTGGGCGCGGTCGGCCATGCCCGCCGCGATGATGGGCAGGAGCAACACCGTGCCCGTTTCGAAAAACAGCGGCATGCCGATCAGCAGCGCCGCCGCCAGCCCGCCCAGCGTGGCATAACGATCCCCGGTGCGGTCGAGCACCGCCTTGGCCAACGCGCGCGCGCCGCCCGAAATCTGCAGCATCGCGCCAAGGCCCAGCCCCAGCGCCACCACCATGCCGGTGCCGCGCAGGATGTCGCCAAAGCCCTTCTCGATGGTCTGGGCCAATTTGTCGGGCGGCAATTGCGCGGCAAGGCCCGTGACCAAAGCCCCGGTCAGCAGGCCCAGAAACGGATGCAGCCCCAGCCGGGCGATCAGCAGGATCGCCAGAGCGATCCCGCCGATGCTGATGCCCAGCAGCCGGATGTCAGCCGCCAGCATGGATCACAGGCCCGCCAACATCAAAGGCCAAAGCCGTGCTTGAACAGCGGCTTTTCGCTGTCATTGGGCACGGCCGGGTCCTGCTTTTCCACCGCCGCCATGCTGGAGGGCAGTTCGAAGGGCAGATGCCCCTTGGCCTTGGCCTTACCCAGCACGATGTCGAGCACGGCCTCATCGCTGGCGCCGAAATTGGCCAGCACCGCATCGGCCTTGTCCACCACATTGATCAGGATCGCGGGGCGGTCGAGGAAGATCGCGAAGACCGTGGGCTTGCCCGCCGCCTTGGCCGCCTTCAGCGCGTCATAGGCGGCATCGCCGTCGCGGAAATCCAGGCGGCCTTCCT
The DNA here is from genome assembly GCF_012275515.1 of Novosphingobium sp. SG707. Lineage (GTDB taxonomy): Bacteria > Pseudomonadota > Alphaproteobacteria > Sphingomonadales > Sphingomonadaceae > Novosphingobium. The sequence goes on along the minus strand of NZ_JAAZQL010000003.1, from coordinate 635,410 downwards.
TCTGGCGGCTGCCGAAGAAATGGTTGGGGTGGAGCATTTCGGACGGGCTTTCGGCGCGCACCACGGCGAAATCGGCCTGCGCCGGATCGCTCACTACGGTCAGGCCGGCCGCCTGCGCGGCCTTGGGCTCAACGCCGAACAGCCAGACCTTCTTGCCTTTCGCCGCCACCGGCAGCAGGCCCTTGTTGGTCAGCAAAACCTGCGCCTCGCGCTGAGTCTGGGCGGCAAGGGCATGGTTGGCCGGATTGGCGATCATGCGCGCAGCCGCCGCCGGATCGACATAGGGATTGTCGAAAAGCCCCTGCTCGAACTTGGCCAGCAGAATGCGGCGCACCGATTCATCGACGCGCGCGGGCGTGATCAGCCCATCCTTGATCGCCGAAAGCAGCGGGGCAACATCCTGCGTGCCGCCGAACTGGTCGATGCCCGCCTTAATGCCCAAGGCATAGCGCTGCTCGACGGTCAGGTCATTGACGCCCCAGTCGGTGGAGATGTCCTGCGGGCGCTGGGGGGCGTCCTTGGTGGGGTTGCTGCAACGCTCGTTGCAATCGACCGTGATCGCCCAGTCGGACAGGATGATGCCCTTATAGCCCAGCTTGCCGCGCAGCAGATCGGTGAGGAGGACCTTGCTGTAACCGGCGCCATAGGGCTCCAGATCCTTGCCCAGCGGCTTGGGGCCGGAAATGATCGGATAGGTCGGCATGATGCCCGCCGAGCCCGCCGCCAGCGCGCCCTTGAAGGCGGCAATATGCATGTCGAGCTGGGCAGTGGTCAGCTTGGCGATGCGGCCATAGTAATTGTGGCTGTCAAACCCTTCGGGCAATGCGCCATAGCCGACCCAGTGCTTGACCACGGTCATCACGCCATTGCGGGCCAGCCCGCCCGGGGCGCCCTGAAAGCCCTGCACATAGGCCCCGCCCAGCACGCTGGCGAGTTGCGGATCGGCGCCGAACGTGCCGGTGATGCGCGCCCAGCGCGGCTCGCTGGCCAGATCGACCTGCGGGCTCAGCGCCTCCTGAATGCCGACGGCGCGATATTCCATGCGGGCAATTTCGGCAAAGCGCTTCACACGCGCCGCATCGCCCAGCGCGCCAAGGCCCAGCAGTTCGGGCCATTGCGTCACGCCGGTCGCACTCTCGCCCGCGCCCAGCACATGGTGGAAATGGTTGCGCGGATCGGCGCTGATGGTGACGGGAATGCCAAGGCGTGTGCTCTCGGCCAGCGCCTGCACCGCGTTCGATTGCTCCGCCATCGCGGCAGGAGCCAGCGGCAGGCGGGTGATGAAACTGGAAATATGCTTGTCGCGCAGCATGGGCGCGGCCGCTTCAAGGTCATAGCCCTTGTTCGACTGGCCGATCGCGCCGCCAAGGCCCGGCAGCGTGCCATGCAGCATCTGGCCCGCCTTTTCCTCGATGCTCATGCGGGCCAGCAGATCGGCGGCGCGCACGGCAGGCGACAGGCGCCAGTCCTCATAGGGGGTCAGCTTGCCATCGCCGTCGAGGTCGCGGAAACGCAGGCCCTTGATGGTGATGATCGCCTTGCCGCGGCTTTCCACCACGGGCTGTTTGGGGGCGGCGCGCTTGGGCGCGGCGGCATGAACCGCAAGAGGGGCAGCAAGCGCAAGGAGAGATGACATCACAACGGTTTTGCGCAGCATAAGACATTCTCTCCCGGATCGAGCCATCAAAGGGGCGTCAGACATAAAGGTGGCCGAACCGCCCAAAGGGCAGCCCGGCCACAGGTCAGGGTTGGTTTACTATCAGAACTTGAAGCCGGCGCGAACGCCGTACATCAGAGGATCCGAAACCTGGAGCGTACCGTTCACGCCCGCGCCAACGGCGGTGACGAGCAGGTTGTTTTCCAGATTCTTGCCGTAGGCCTGCACGTAATAGACCTTGTTCGGCGAGTTATAGGTCACGTTGACTTCGGTCTGCGTATAGGAGGGCTGAACGAAGCGGCTGTAGATCGAGAGCGCCAGCATGTTGTAGCTCGACGAATACTTCGAACGCACACCGGCAATGATTTCGGCGCCATTGGCCAACGGCACCGTGTGGGTATAGCCCACCGTCAGCGTGGTGGTGGGCGAACGGTCCAGACGGGTGTTGGCCAGGTTCAGCGTCGGATAGGTCGCGGCATTGGGATAGAAAGTGCCGTAACGCGCGTCGAGCAGCGAGAGCTGAACGTCGAGCTTGCCGTTCTTGACGATGTTATAAGCAGCTTCAGCTTCGATACCATCCACCTTGGCCGAAGCGGCGTTGGTGGTCTGGGTGCACTGGGTGCCGCCGGCGCAGAACGGACCGACCTGGGTCAGCTGCAGGTTGTTGTAGTTATAGTGGAAGGCCGAGAAGTTCAGACGCAGCTTGTTGTCGAGCAGACGGGCCTTGGCGCCGATTTCATAGGCGGTCAGCGTTTCGGGCTGATAGTACAGCGTGCTGGCGGGCAGCGTGCAGCCCACAGCGGTGCCGGCTTCGCAACCGTCGTTGAAACCGCCGGCCTTGTAGCCGGTCGAGATCGTGCCGAACAGCATCGTGGCCGCGTTCAGGTTGTAATCGACGCCGACCTTCCAGGTGGCCTTTTCATACGAACGCTTGGCAATGTTCGGGGTGACGATGTCGCCCGGGTTGTTGCAGGCGACGGTATAGGCGCACTGGACAGTGGCGCCGGTACGGGCCTTTTCATCCTTGGTGTAGCGACCGCCGGCCGTGAAGTGCAGCTTTTCGCTGGGCGAATAGGTCACCTGGCCGAAACCGGCCACCGACGAGGACATCACATAGTGCTGCGGGAAGGCGAAGACATAGCCGACATCCGAAGGCGCATAACGCAGGCCGGTGGCCCCGTTGGTGCGGTCATAGATAGCCAGCTGGATGTCGGCGCGTTCCTTGAAGTAGTACACACCGGCCTGAGCGCGGAACGGACCCGTGCCATTGGTCGACAGGCGCAGTTCCTGGCTGTTCTGCCAGTACCAGCCGTCGAACTTGTTGGGAGCCAGACCGCCCACGTTGACCGCGCTGGCCGGGCCGTAATAGCTGTAGTTGCCTTCGTGGCGCTTGAATTCGCGATACGAACCCAGATAGTTCAGCGTCACCGCGCCGAAGTCATACTTGAAGTCCACATCAAGGCCATAGGTGGCGTTGTTGCGGCGCAGGTTGTCGGCCCAACGCGACGCCTGCGGCAGACCATCGGCGGTCGGCGCGTTCAGCGTCAGAAGCTGGGCGTTCGACTTGCCGTTGGCGGTATAGACCGGCATCACCGTGTTGGTGGCGTAGCCCGAATAGAAGTTGCTGGTGGGCAGCGCGTTCGAGCTGATGCCCTTCATCTGGTTATAGTCGCCGCGAACCAGCAGTTCACCGTGGTCAAACTTGAGCAGCGCCTGCAGACGGCCCGAGAACACGTCCTTGAACGGCGAGAGGTTCAGGCCCGACAGGTTGTTGCCCGCCTTGAGGAAGCTGTCGCGGTGGTCATAGTTGACCGCAGCGCGGACCGCCAGATTGTCGGTCACGGGCACGTTGATCGCGCCGCCGGCCTGGGTGTTGTTGTAATTGCCATAGGCAATGTTCACGTCGCCCTTCACCTTGTCGAAGGTGGGGCGGTTGGTGATCAGGTTGACCGCACCGGCCGTGGTGTTGCGGCCATAGAGCGTGCCCTGGGGACCGCGCAGAACTTCGACGCGGCTGATGTCGTAGAAGCTGGTTTCCTGGGCCTGCTGACGGGCGATATAGACGCCGTCCATCATGAAGGCGGCCGAGGGATCGCCCTTTTCGGTGCCGTCCGAGCTGGTCACGCCGCGAATGGTGATCTGCAGACCGTTGTTGCGGTTGATCATCACGCTGGGGACCTGATCGCCCAGGTTGGTCGGGTTGGTGATGCCCGCGGTGCGCAGCGCATCGCCCGAAACGGCGGTCAGCGCGATCGGGGTCTTGGAGGCCAGCGTTTCAAAACGCGTGGCGGTCACGATGATGTCGCCGTCGGGGCTGACTTTGGTTTCCTGCGCCATGGCGGGGCCGGCAATCGCCAGCGCGAGCATGGATGCTCCGAGAATACGAGTGAACTTCATATTGCCTATCCCTCTCCTGTTTAAGCAATTCAAATTGCCGCCTCGGCGCGGCGGATGCAGCGTCGAGACAGGCGGCCATCGGTTGAAAACGTTATCAAATTGGCAACAATTTACTGCGGCCTATCCCCTAGCTCTCGTCCGTCGCGACATGAGTAAGGCTTGGTATCGTTTTCAAAACTGCGGGAAATAAATGCGGCGCAAAGCCGCAAACCCCATTCCATCCTCTCCATTGGTGCCGGGCCAATCGATTGGCTCCGCGCTTCCTGTTCCTCGTCCTCTAACCATTTCGCCAATTCGATGCAAGTCAGTCCTGTACCCCCGAAGAACGGCGGACGATCAACTGATGCGCCAATACAACACTTTGCTCTGCAAGGGGCTTGTCATGCAGCATGGCGTCGATCATCCGCATGGCCGTTTCGCCCAGTTCATTGGTCGGCTGGCGGATGGTTGTCAGCGGCGGCGAAGCATAGGCGCCAAAACGCAGGTCATCAAAGCCGACAATGGCAATATCACCCGGAATAGTCAGGCCTTTTTCATGAATCGCCTGCTGTGCGCCGATCGCCATTTCGTCATTGGCGCAAAACACCGCATCAGGCCGCGATTCCAGTTCGAGCAGGCGCAGCATCGCGACATGGCCCGATTCGATCGTGAAATCGCCATCGACAATCCACCCCGCCTCCGGGGTCAGCCCGGCCTCGACCATCGCCGAATGATAGCCGCGCAGACGGTCGGCGCACAGCGAGTTGACCATCGGCCCGGTGATCGTGGCGATCTTCTTGCGGCCCACCTCGATCAGATGCTGCACCGCCAGCTTGGCCGCGGCCACATTGTCGATCACAACATGCGGACAATTCAATCCGGCATAGCTCTCGCAGGCCAGCACCAGCGGCATGGGCAAAGGCTTGCCCGCCTTGACCGTGGCGCGCACCACCGAGGGCAGCAGCGAGCCAAGCAGAATCAGCCCGTCCGCCACCCGTGAGGTGACCATTTCGGCATAATAATCAAGGCGTTCCTGCTTGCCCTGGGTTTCCCCGATCAAGACGCGATAGCCCAGCTCATGCGCAACATTCTCGATGCTCTGCACAATCTCGGAAAAGAATGGGTTGGCGATTTCGGGCACGATCACGATGATCGCTTCATGGCGCGGCCTGCGCAATTGCTGGGCAATCGCGTTGGGCACATATTTCATTTCCTCAATCGCCTGATTGACCGCGTCGCGCTTGGCCGGACGCACCGCCTCCGGCTCTCGCAACGTTCGCGAAACCGTGGCCACCGAAACGCCTGCACGCTTGGCAATATCGCGAATGGTGACCACGCTTTGCTGTAACCCCTCTATCAGATCGTGCCCGCTTTCAGGAGTTCCGAAGCGTAATTGGCGGCCCGAGCCGACATCGCCATATAGGTCAACGACGGGTTCTGGCAACCGCTCGACGTCATGGCCGCGCCGTCCGTGACGAACAGATTGGGCACGTCATGGGCCTGGTTGTGCTTGTTGAGCACGCTGGTCTTGGGATCATGGCCCATGCGCGCGGTGCCCATTTCGTGAATGCCGAGGCCCGGCGGGTGCAGCTTGCCGGTTTCCTTGATGATGCGTCCGCCCGCAGCGGTCACCATCGCCTTGGCGTCCTCCAGAATGCGGCGGCCCAGCTCCTTGTCATTCTCGCCATGCTCGCAATGGATGTTGAGCAGCGGCAGGCCCCATTCATCCTTCCTGGTCGCGCTCAGCGTCACGCGGTTTTCCGGATTGGGCAGCATTTCGCCAAAGCCCGACAGGCCGACCATCCATGCGCCCGGATGGCGGATGCGCTCCTTCAACTCGGCACCCACGCCCGGCGCGCCCATCGCCACGCCGTGCCACCCCTGACGCATCACCCGGCCTTGATAGCCATAGCCGCGCAGATAGGGTTCGGTCTGACCATCAAGATTGCGATAGCGCGGAATGTAGATGCCGTTGGGGCGGCGGCCGCGGTGGAAGGTTTCAGGACCATCCATCACCGCCATCACGCTGGGGCCATAAACGTGGTCCATCAGATTGCGGCCCACCTGATCCGAACTGTTGGCAAGGCCGCGCGGATTGGCTTCATTGGCCGATTGCAGCAGCACCTGCGCGCTGCCGATGGTCGAGGCGCACAGGAACACCACCTTGGCCTCATAGGTCGTGCCCTTCTTGGTGTTCTGGTCGATCACGCGCACGCCGGTCGCCTTGCCGGTTTTCGGATCGGTGATGATCGAATGCACGATGGCGTCCGTCACCAGCGTCAGATTGCCGGTCCGCGTGGCGGCGGGCAGCGAGGAGGACAGGCTGGAATGATAGGCACCGAACGAGCAGCCGCGTTCGCACAGCGAGCGGTACTGGCACGGATTGCGGCCCAGTTCGATATGGTGCGGCTGGGGCTGGGTCAGATGGGCGCAGCGGCCCATGATGACCTTGCGACCGGCAAAATTCTTCTCCACCGCCGTCTTGAACAGCTTTTCGCCATCGGTCATCGGCATCACGGGCAGGAACTTGCCGTCGGGCAATTGGGCCAGACCATCGTTTTCGCCCGAGACGCCGATGAAGGTTTCCACCTTGTCATACCAGGGCGCCATGTCGGCATAACGGATCGGCCAGTCGACGCCGTGGCCGTCGCGGGCATTGGCGCTGAAATCCATTTCCGAATAGCGATAGGTCTGGCGCCCCCACATGATCGAGCGCCCGCCCAGATGATAGCCGCGAATCCAGCTGAAAGGCTTGTTTTCGGGGGTTTCATAGGGGTGCTGGCTGTCCTTCACCCAATATTGCTGGGTGGCGGTGTTGACCGCATAGCACTGGCGCTGGATCGGATAGTCCTTTTCCAGCACTTCCTCGGGCACGCCGCCGCCGGTGGGCAGATCCCACGGCTGCATCCAGTCATTATAGGACGCGCCATGCTCAATCTTGCGGCCACGCTCCAGCACGAGCGTTTTCAGGCCCAGTTCGCACAATTCCTTGGCGGCCATCCCGCCGCTCATCCCAGAGCCGATAACAATGGCGTCGAACATTTTACTCTCCCAGAATTCTTATCAGCCGACGTTATGGCCAGCCCAGGCGCGCGTATCCTTGGTCAGGGGGATCGAAGGCTCCCACGCGCCGGGCACATGCTCGTAGCGCAATTCGACCGTGGCTCCCGGTTCGCTCATGTAATAGGCGGTGACCAGCAGATCCTTGAGTTTGTAGTAATCGGGATTGGAGAAGTTCTCCAGATCATAGCCGGTCAGGAACGTCTTGCGCGCCGCCGGGGTCAGCAGGGCAAAGGGCTTGCCGGTCTTGGCGCGAGCGGCCGTGTCGATGGCCTTGAGCGCGGCAATATGGGCCGCGCGATGCGCCGGATTGGCCCAGTCGCGCAGCAGCCCATCCACCGTGGCGGGCACCTTGGCCTGAACCGCGCCGGGCGTGTCGGTGCGCGGGATGAATGTGTCGCTGACCGCGGCCAACAGCGCGGTGGTGGGCGCGTCAAGGAGCGATGGTTTCCTGGCCGCTGCGGCCAGCGCGTCAGCCGGCAGCGCGGACAATCCGATAAGAGCCGCAAGACCTTCCAGCATGTGACGGCGATCGAGTTCGATCATCCCCAACTTCTCCTCTTCCCGAAATTTGATTCTTGACCGATGCCGCTGGGTTCTGGCAACGTTTACAAAAATATGGGACAGAGGACGAGGCCTTGTCAACAACCACTTCATCGCAGACCCGAAAAATAAGCCTTTTCATTATGATGGCATTGCAATTGGCCATCTGGGGGGCTTGGGCGCCGAAATTGTTTCCTTACATGGGGATGCTCGGCTTTTCCGCAGGACAACAGGCACTTGTCGGCTCATGCTGGGGCATTGCCTCGGTCGTGGGCATCTTCTTTTCGAATCACTTCGCCGACCGCCACTTTGCCGCCGAACGCTTTCTGGCGGCCAGCCATCTGATCGGCGGCCTGTGCATGCTGGGTGCGGCCTATTCGACCGCCTTCATGCCGTTTTTCGCCTTTTATCTGGCCTATAGCCTCGTTTACGTTCCCACCCTGTCGGTGACCAACACGATCGCCTTTGCCAACCTCAAGGAAGGCAAGGATTTCGGCACCGTCCGCGCAGGCGGCACCGTGGGCTGGGTGATGGCCTCTTGGCCCTTCGTGTTCATCCTGGGCGCGCATTCGGGCCCCGAAGAAGTCCGCTCGATCTTCATCGTCTCGGGCGTGATCTCGCTGGTGCTGGCGGCCTATTCGCTCACCCTGCCCCATACTCCGCCGAAAAAGGGCGGCGATGATGTCGATGCGCTGGCATGGCGCCGGGCGCTGGGCCTGCTCAAGAAGCCCTTCGTGGCGGTGCTGTTCTTTGTCACCTTCATCGATTCGGTCGTGCATAACGGCTATTTCGTGATGGCCGACGCTTTCCTCACCAACCGCGTGGGGATCGCGGGCAATCTTTCGATGGTGGTCCTCTCGCTGGGCCAGATCGCCGAAGTGCTCACCATGCTGGTGCTGGGCACGGTGCTGGGCAAGCTGGGCTGGCGCAAGACGATGATCGTGGGCATTCTGGGCCACGCCGCGCGTTTCCTCGCCTTCTCCTTCCTGTCGGACAGCGTGGCCTCGATCGTCGCGGTGCAATTGCTGCACGGCATCTGCTACGCCTTCTTCTTCGCCACGGTTTACATCTTCGTGGACGAAGCCTTTCCCAAGGACGTGCGTTCGAGCGCGCAGGGCCTGTTCAACCTGCTGATCCTTGGCGTCGGCAATATGGTGGCCAGTTCCTTCTTCCCCAACCTTGTCGCCAAACTGACCGGGGTTGATGGCGTGGTCGATTATCGCACGCTGTTCCTGGTCCCTGCCGGCCTTGCCACGCTGGGCGCGCTGGTTCTGGCCTTTGCTTTTCACCCGCCGACGGCCGCACCGGCCGGGGCTTTGGAGGACGCCTGATGACCATCCATCTCAACCGCCGTGGCCTGTTGGCCGCCATGGGCGCGACCGGCCTTGCCGCCGCCGCCCCGGCCCTTGCCGCGCCCCGAACCACAATGGGCCGCAAACCGTTGTTCAAGCGCATCAACAAGCCGCTGGGCGTCCAGCTCTATGCGCTGGGCGAGGCCGCGCAAAAGGATCTGGCCGGGACGCTCAAGCGCCTTGCCGCGATCGGCTACACCGATTTCGAACTGCCCGGCCTCTATGGCCGTTCGCCCAAAGACCTGCGCGCCGATGCCGATGCGGCGGGCGTGCGCTATGGCTCGATCCACATGGGTATGCCCCAGCGCCTGCCCCCCGGCTCGCTCACGCTGATGAGCAGCCCGCAGGAAATCGCCGATGCGCTGGGCACGCTGGGCATCCGCAAGGCGGTGCTGCCGATGCCGTTGCTGCCCGACGATTTCAAAATGCCCGCCGGGGGCGACATGCGCGCCGCGCTGGTCGCGGCGGTCGATGCGGGCGGTCTGGACATGTGGAAGCGTCTGGGCGGTCTGCTCAACGAACGCGCCCACGCGCTCAAGCCCTATGGCATTGATCTGGGCTATCACAACCACAACATGGAATTCCGTCCGCAGGGCGGCACCACGGGCTATCAGGTGCTGCTGGGCGAACTGGACCCCAAGCTGGTGTTCCTTGAGCTTGACCTCGGCTGGGCGGCGGCAGGCGGGCTGGACCCGGCGGCCGAAATCCGCCGGTTGAAGGGCCGGATCAAGATGGTCCACCTCAAGGACATCAAGGCCTCGACCAAGATCAACTATGCCTTGGGTCAGGACCCGGCCGAAGTCGGTCTGGGCATGCTCAACTGGCACAAGATCCTGCCGGCCTGCGTGGAATCGGGGGTCGAGAATTTCTATGTCGAACAGGAAGCGCCCTTCACGCGCGACCGGTTCGATTCGATGAAGATCAGCTACGATTATCTGGCCAAATTCGTGGCTTAACGGGTTGACGGCGGCCATGGGCGCTTCATGCCTGCCCTTGGCCGCCGGACTTGACAGATTTGACGAGGCAAGGGATAAATCAGAATAACAATTCTGATTATTGATGGGCGTAATGCCTGTCTCCAAGGAGAGTGAAATGCGCCGCTTGCGGATGGGAATGATCGGTGGTGGGCCGGGGGCGTTTATCGGCCCGGTGCATCGGATAGCGGCGGAACTGGACCGCGAGATCGAGCTGGTAGCGGGCGCCTTCAGCTCCAGCGCGGAAAAGTCGCGCGCGGCGGGGGAAGCGTACCGGATCGATCCAAGCCGCGCCTATGCCGACATCGCAACCATGCTGGCCGAAGAAGCCAAGCGCGCCGATCCGATTGATTTTGTGGCGATTACCACGCCCAACCATATGCACCTGCCCGCCGCCAAGGCCGCGCTGGAGGCCGGTTTTGCGGTGATCTGCGACAAGCCCGCGACCACCACGCTCCGCCAAGCCCATGAACTGGCCGCCATCGTGGAAAAGGCGGGCAAGCCCTTCGCGCTGACCTACACCTATTCGGGTTATCCGCTGGTGCGCGAGGCGCGTGCGCGCATTGCCGCAGGCGCTCTGGGCGCGATCCGCAAGGTGGTGGTGGAATATCCGCAGGGCTGGCTGTCCAAGCCCGAGACCGGCAAGCAGGCCGAATGGCGCGGCGATCCGGCGCGTTCCGGCGTTGGCGGCTGCGTGGCCGATATTGGCGTCCATGCCTTCCATCTGGCCGAATTCATCACCGGCCTTCAGGTCTCCGAAATCCTTGCCGATCTGGGCACGGTCGTTCCGGGCCGCCGCGTCGATGACGATTGCCAGATCCTGCTGCGTTTCGCCAATGGTGCGCGCGGCGCCTTGCTGGCCAGCCAGATTTCGGTGGGCGAACGCAATGGCCTCACCATCCGCATCTATGGCGAAAAGGCGGGCCTGCGCTGGCGTCAGGAAGATCCGAATATGCTCTGGATCTATCACGATGACGGCCGCAGCGAGTTGGTGCAGGCGGGCGATCCGGGCCTTGGCGCCGATGCCGTCCGCGCCAGCCGCACCCCCGGCGGCCATCCCGAGGGCTATCTCGAAGCCTTTGCCAATCTCTATCGCGACTTCGCCCGGCAAATCCGCGGCGAGGAAGGCTCGCTGGTCCCCGGCATCGCCGATGGCCTGCGCGGCATGGCGCTGATCGAACAGTCCGTTGCGCTTTCCAAAGCGGGCGCGGGCTGGACCAAGTTCACGGTTTAAAAGGACCGCTTTCATGAAAACCATCAAAGGCCCCGGCATTTTCCTCGCGCAATTCGCGGGCGATGCTGCGCCGTTCAATTCGCTGCCCGCCATTGCCGATTATATGGCAGGGCTGGGCTACAAGGGCATCCAGATCCCCAGTTGGGACGGGCGCCTGTTCGATCTGGCCAAGGCGGCGGAGAGCCAGACCTATTGCGACGACATCAAGGGGATGCTGGCCGACAAGGGGCTGGAGATCACCGAACTTTCGACGCATTTGCAGGGTCAGCTGGTTGCGGTCCACCCGGCCTATGACGCGCAGTTCGACGGCTTTGCCGCCGAACACGTGCGCGGCAATCCCGCCGCGCGCCAGGCTTGGGCGGTCGAGCAGATGCACTTTGCCGCCAAGGCGAGCGCGCGGCTGGGCCTGACCACCCATGCCTCGTTCCCCGGCGCGCTGGCATGGCCCTATGTCTATCCCTGGCCCCAGCGTCCCGCCGGTCTGGTCGAGGATGCGTTTGACGAACTGGCCCGCCGCTGGAAGCCGATCCTTGATGTATTTGACGAAAACGGCGTCGATATCGGCTTTGAACTGCATCCGGGCGAGGATCTGCACGATGGCGTGACCTTCGAGATGTTCCTCGAACGCGTGAACAACCACCCGCGCGCGAACATCCTGTATGATCCGTCGCATTTCGTGCTGCAATGTCTGGATTATGTCCAGTTTATCGACATTTATCACGAACGCATCAAATGCTTCCATGTGAAGGACGCCGAGTTCCGCCCCTCGGGCCGCAGCGGCGTCTACGGCGGCTATCAGAGCTGGGTCAACCGTCCGGGCCGTTTCCGCAGCCTTGGCGATGGTCAGGTCGATTTCAGCCAGATCTTCTCCAAGATGGCGCAGTATGACTATGCCGGCTGGGCCGTGCTGGAATGGGAATGCGCGCTTAAGCACCCCGAAGTGGGCGCGGCCGAAGGCGCTCCCTTCATCGCCAAGCATATCATCCCGGTTACCGAACATGCCTTCGACGATTTTGCCGCTGGCGGCGAGGATCGTGATCTCAACCGGCGCCTGATGGGGCTGTAAATTACTCAAGGCGGCATGCGGGAAAGACTCCCTCACCTTTTATGAAGTATCTTCATAACCGCATGCCGCCATCCCCTGCTAATCCTCATAAGCCGTTTGAGCTAAAAGCCCCGTCATACCCCACCCTTTCGGAGTGACCGGCTTATGAAAATCCGCCAGCTTGGCCAGAACGGCCCGCAAGTTTCCGCCCTTGGCTATGGCTGCATGGGGCTGGATTTCGGCTATGCCAACACGCTCTCGCGCGCGGACGGCGTCGCCATGATCCGCGCCGCGGTCGAGCGCGGCGTGACCTTTTTCGACACCGCCGAGGTCTATGGCCCGTGGACCAATGAGGAAACCGTGGGCGAGGCGCTCGAACCCTTCAAGGGTCAGGTGACCATCGCCACCAAGTTCGGCTTTGACATCGACCCGGCAACCGGCGCCATGCGCGGTGTTTCCAGCCACCCCGACCGCATCCGCGCCGTGGCCGAAGCCTCGCTCAAGCGCCTGCGCGTCGATGCGCTGGACGTGTTTTACCAGCACCGCGTCGATCCCAATGTGCCGATCGAGGATGTGGCCGGAACCGTGCGCGACCTGATCGCCGAGGGCAAGGTCAGGCATTTCGGCATGAGCGAGCCCAGTGCGGCCACCCTGCGCCGCGCCCATGCGGTCCAGCCCGTCGCCATGCTGCAAAACGAATATTCGCTCTGGACGCGTCAGGTTGAAACCAACGGTATCCTCGACGCCTGCGATGAACTGGGCATCGGGCTTGTCCCCTATTCGCCGCTGGGCAAGGGCTTCCTGACCGGCGCGATCACCAGCACCTCCGACGTGTCGCAGGGCGATTTCCGCGCCACCCTGCCGCGTTTTCAGGCTGACGCTCTGGCCGCCAATCTGGCGCTGGTCGAGGGCCTCAAGGCCATCGCCGCCCAGCATGGCGCCACCCCGGCCCAGATCGCGCTGGCATGGCTGCTGGCCCGCCGTCCCTACATCGTCCCCATCCCCGGCACGACCAAGCTGCACCGGCTGGAGGAAAACCTTGGCGCGGCGGATATCGCCCTGTCGGACACCGATCTGGCCCAGATCGGCCTGCTGCTTGCCGGAATCGAGGTCCATGGCGCGCGCTATACTCCGGCGGCCGAAGCGATGACCGGGCTGTGAGCCATAAAGTCAAGATCATCGCGAGATGGTCTTGACCATGGCCTTTGGCGGCGCGGCGGCCTATGCCTCTCCGGGTTTAAACGGCAAGGGGAGGAAAGCCCGACATGGCGGTTGATCGCAACGATCTGGCCGATCTGGCCGCCTTTCTGGTGGTGTCCGAAGAGCGCAGCTTTACCCGCGCGGCGGCCAAGCTGGGCGTGTCGCAATCGGCATTGAGCCACACGATGCGGCGGCTGGAGGCCAAAATGGGGGTGCGCCTGCTGACGCGCACCACGCGCTCGGTTTCCCCCACCGAGGCGGGCGAACGACTGGTGGCGGTGATCGGCCCCGCGCTCGATCAGATCGGCGCCGGGATCGGCGAGATCACCCAGATGCGCGAGCGGCCCGCAGGCAATATCCGCATCACCGCCTCCGAACATGCCGCGCGCAGCCTGCTCTGGCCCGCCCTTACCCGCATCCTGCCGCTTTATCCCGACATCCACGTCGAGGTCAGCATCAACAACGGCTTTGTCGATATTGTCGAGGAACGTTTCGACGCGGGCATCCGATTGGGCGAGGCAATTGCGCGCGACATGATCGCGGTGCGCATCGGGCCTTCGCTGCGCATGGCCTGTGTCGGTTCGCCCGACTATTTCGCCCTCCATCCCGTCCCCCAAACCCCGCAGGAACTGGCCCAGCACAATTGCATCAACCTGCGCATGGCCAGCAGCGGGGGCCTCTATGCCTGGGAATTTGAAAAAGAGGGCCGGGTGATGAATGTCCGCGTCGAGGGACAATTGACCTTTGGCGGATCGAGCATGGTGCTGCAGGCCGCCGAGGCGAGCATGGGGCTGGCCATGACGGTGGATGACATCGTGCATGACAGCGTGGCATCGGGTCGTCTGGTGCGGGTGCTGGAGGACTGGTGCCCGCCGTTTGCCGGATACCACCTCTATTACCCCAGCCGCCGTCAGGCCTCACCGGCGTTTGCCTTGCTGGTCGAGGCCCTTCGGTATCGGGATTGACGGCGCGCCTGTTAAAGAAAATGGCCCGAACGGTCCCGCTTGGTGGCCAGATAGCGCGCATTGTGCGGATTGGCGGGCAAGGCATGGGCCACGCGCTCGATCACATTGACGCCCACCGATTTCAAGGTTTCCACCTTGGCCGGATTGTTGGTCATCAACCGGATTCCATGCACGCCCAGCAGTTCGAGCATCCGCGCCGCCACCGGAAAATCGCGCGCCTCATTGGGCAGGCCGAGGCGCTGGTTCGCATCCACCGTGTCAAAGCCCTGATCCTGAAGCTGATAGGCGCGCAGCTTGTTGACGAGGCCAATGCCCCGCCCTTCCTGACGCAGATAGAGCAGCACACCCCAGCCGCCGTCATTGGCCTCATCCGCCATAGCGGCAAGGGCCGCATCAAGCTGCGGCCCGCAATCGCATTTCAAACTGCCCAGCACATCGCCCGTCAGGCATTCGGAATGGAGCCGCACCAAAGGCACCCGGTCCGCGCTCTGCCGCCCCAGCACGAGGGCGACATGTTCGCGCAGATCATCGAGCGCGCGGAAGGCGACGATCTCGGCGCTCTCGCACACCGAGACGGGCAGGCGCGCGCGCGAGGCGATGCTCAGGTGGCGCGGATCTTTCCAGTCCTCCAGATCCTGCGCGGAAACCTCCTGCGCTTCCTCAACCCCGCAGGGGTCGACGAGGAAGGCGGGCAGGACGCCCGCCAGACGCGCCAGTTCCATCGCGGCCACCGCGCTGTCATAATCGGCAATCGGCTCGGCCAGAAACGGCCCCTTGAGCGGATTGGCCAGATCGAGCGCCGGATCGCCCATCGCGCGGGCAAGCGCGAGATCGAAAGGCTCGGCCCCGCGAATCAGCACCGGGCTTTCCGGCTCTGCCGCATCGCGCTGGTTGGCGAGTTTAAGCGTGGCGGCCCGCGCGGCGGAAATCAGCATCCGGCGCGCGGAATACTCGGCGCCAAAGCCGGTTTCGGCCGGCAGCAGCACCCAAGGCCCCACCCGCACCGCCCAGCCATGGCGCAGCGCATCGAGCGCCCGCGCAACCCGCCGCGTCGCGCTCATTACAGATCGAACTCGGTGATCAGCGGCACGTGGTCCGAGCATTTTTCCCAATTGCGCGCATCTTCCAGCACGCGATGCGCGCGGGCCTGCGCCGCCACGCTGGGCGAGCCCCAGATATGGTCGAGGCGGCGGCCCTTGTCGTTCACGCGCCAGTCCTTGGCGCGATAGGACCACCAGGAATAGTAACGCTCGGGCGCGGCGATCAGCTGGCGACCGATATCGACGAAATCATGCGCGGCCTTGAAACGTGCCAGCGTCTCGACCTCGATCGGTGTATGGCTGACCACCTTGAGCAGCGCCTTATGGCTCCACACATCGCTTTCCAGCGGGGCAATGTTGAAATCGCCAAGGATGATCGTGGGGTCCTTCACCGTCCCGGCCCACTCGGTCATGCGGGCCAGGAAATCGAGCTTCTGGCCGAACTTGGGGTTGATTTCGCGGTCAGGCTCGTCGCCGCCCGCCGGGATATAGACATTCTCGACCACCACGCCGCTGTCGCTCAGCCGGACGCCCACATGGCGCGCCTCGCCATTGGCCTGCCAGTCGTGACGCGAGACTTCGGTAAAGGGAATCCGCGCGACCGTGGCCACGCCGTGATAGCCCTTCTGACCATGCACCGCCTGATAGGTGTAGCCCAGATCGGCAAAGGCCTGCGCGGGGAACAACTCGGCCACTGTCTTGATTTCCTGAAGGCACAGGACATCGGGCCCATGCTCCTTCAGATAGCGTTCGACCAGCGGCATACGCAGCCGCACCGAGTTGATGTTCCATGTAGCGATAGAGATCATGCGCGCAGCCCATAAAGCATCGCGCCCGAAAGTGGCACCGCATTTTTTCTCAACAGGCCGCAAAAAGAAAACCCCCGCTCCCCGGGGGCATGGGGAGCGAGGGTTCGTGTGTGCGTTCGTCACGCTGACATGCGGATCTCGTTAGAGATGTGGGCAACAGGGGGGAAAACCCACCAACTCGTCCGCCTTGTCGAAGACCTGTATAGGCCCGCTTGCCTTGCTGCCTTATGAACAGGATCGGCAGCATTGTCGCAGATTGTCACAGCAATGACATTTAAGCGTATCAGCGCCGGACATTGGGCCTGATGTCGAGATATTTGAACAGATCATCCCCCAGATCCACGCCATATTGGTGGCCCGAAAGGATAATCGTGGTGCGCCGATTCTGCGCGTCCACGGTCTGCCATCCCACCAGCTCCATCCCGCCCGGCACACCGGCCTTATGGGCAAAGCTGAGCGTCATGACGCCATACTCGGGGTGCATGCGGTCGGTCACGCGGATGTTGGTGACATGGGGGTCGAGGCTGGGCAGCAGCGTGCCATATTGCGCCACGTCCTTGGCCGGGTTCAGCAGCGCGCCCATCGGGCTCTTGCCGATCGGCCAGCGCTGGGTCTGCTTGACCTCCGAATCGATAATGGTCAGCGCCTTGCCGTCCGAAATGATCAGCACCGGATAGCCGCGCTGATACTGGAAACGGATTTTGCCGGGCCGCTTCAGGCTCAGCACGCCGGTCACCTGCTGGCCGGTGGCCTCGGAGCGCTGCACGAAGTTGGCGCGCAGCGTGTCGATCCCGCGCAGGGCCGCAACGGCCTGATCGATCTGGGCCGAGCCATTGGCCCCCACTGCATTGGCCATCGCGGGGGCTGGAGCGGCAAGCGAAAGGGCCGCCGGTCCCGCAACCAGCAGCCCCATGGCCAGGCGCAACGTCATGCGACGCGCCACCCGGCGATTCGGTAAGGTCTGAGCGTTTTTCATGCCCGCGCTTATAACAGCGCCGGCTTGAACCGCTCCTGAATCTTACTTGATCTTGGCTTCCTTGAATTCCACGTGCTTGCGGGCAACGGGATCATACTTGCGGAAGCTGAACTTTTCCGTGGTGTTGCGCGGGTTCTTCTTGGTCACATAGAAGAAGCCGGTGTTGGCGCTGGAAACCAGACGGATCTTGACGGTTGCGGGCTTTGCCATGACACTTTCCTAATTGTTCCAGACCCGGTCCTTGCATCGCTGAGACAGCGGCGCGCCAACCAGGGCAAAATTCACATGAGCCAAGCTGCACCTTATGCGCCGCGTGGCAAGAGGGTGGCCCCATGCTTTAGCCGGGGCGCAGAGTCAAGCGCGACTTGCCTATCGGCGCTTGTAATATTTGGTGTGAACCGGCCGCAGCAGCGCCGAGGCGACATGAACCAGCACCACCAGCCCCGCAGCCCCCACGGCGGCAAAGGCGGCATAGGTGCGGTCCAGCCCCTGCAACAGCGCGCCGGAGCCCATCGCACCCACCACAAAGGCTCCGATCATCCCAAAGCCCATATCGGCCAGCCGCGTGATAATCCCCACGCGGCGCAGCAAGGCTCCGGTCAGCAGGCCGACAACAGCACCGATCAGCAAAAGGGCAAGCAGGGTCATGGCGCGAATCCTTTCCGGTTCAAGGATACTACAAACCTGCGCAAACACTTATGGGTCTTTTTGGCGGCCCGATAATCGGCTCGCGGGATTTTCAGGCCGGACCGGCGCATTTATCCCATATGGCCCAGCGCATAGATCGCCACCGCGCCCGCGATGATGCGATAGATGGCAAAGGGCGTGAAGCCACGGCGGCTGATATAGGTGACAAAGCCCTTGATGACGGCCAGCGCCACCACGAAGGACACGACAAAGCCCACCGCGATCTCGCTCATGCCCACGGCCGAGGTGCCCGCCGCCAGTTCATGACGGTGGCTGGCCAATTGCAGCACGGTCGCGCCCAGCATGGTGGGAATGGCAAGGAAGAAGCTGAATTCGGCGGCCGTCGAACGGTTGATGCCCATGCACAGCGCGCCCATGATCGTTGCGCCCGAACGCGACACGCCCGGCACCATGGCCAGACATTGCATCAGCCCCACGCCGAAGCACTTGGACACCGGCAGTTGCCCGATGCCGACATAATCGCCGCCCTTGGCAAAGCGTTCGACGGCGATGATCGCCACGCCGCCCACCACCAGCGCCCATGCCACCACCATCGGGCTTTCGAGCAGGATGTCGATCTTTTTCTTGAAGATCAGCCCCAGCACCACCGCCGGGATAAAGGCCACCAGCAGGTTGATGACGAACTGGATCGCGGTCTTTTCGCCGCGAATCAGCCCCAGACCCACCGCCCAGAACGTGCGCCAATACAGCACCACCACGGCCAGAATCGCGCCCAGCTGGATCACGATGTTGAACACCGACCATTGCGCATCGTCATAGCCGAACAGCTTGGCGGCAAGAATCAGGTGGCCGGTGGAGGAAACAGGCAGAAATTCCGTCAGACCTTCGACGATGCCGAGCAGGATGGCGGTGACTAGCAAGGGCATGAGATGTCCTTAAAATTCGCGGGAGAGGAGGAAATTACGCTTCGCCTGCAAAGGCGCGTTCGTCAAATTGCAAACTTGCAAGGCGGGCATAAAGTCCGCCCGCCTGCGTCAATTCCTCGTGGCGGCCCAGCTCGACGATGCGCCCGCCCTCCATCACGACAATGCGGTCGGCCTGACGCACGGTGGCCAGCCGATGGGCGATGACCAGCGTGGTGCGCCCCTGCATCAGACGGTCGAGCGCATCCTGCACCAGACGCTCGCTTTCGGCATCCAGCGCGCTGGTGGCCTCGTCGAGCAGCAGGATCGGCGCATCGCGCAGGATCGCGCGGGCAATCGCCATGCGCTGACGCTGACCGCCCGAGAGGCGCGCGCCGTTTTCGCCAAGGAATGTGTCCAGCCCCTCGGGCAGATCGCGCAGGAAGCCCTCCGCATTGGCCGCGCGGGCCGCTTCCCAGATCGCCTCGTCGCTGGCGTCCCAATTGCCATAGCGCAGATTGTCGCGCGCGCTGGCGGCAAACAGCACGCCTTCCTGCGGCACCAGCGCCATACGCTGGCGGATCTCGGCCGGATCGGCGCCCGTCAAAGGCACGCCGTCCAGCTTGATCGCCCCGCCCTGCGGATCATAGAAACGTTCGGCCAGTTGGAAGATCGTCGATTTGCCCGCCCCCGAAGGGCCGACAATCGCCACCGTCTCGCCCGGCTCGACCTTGAGGTCGAAATTGGCCAGCGCCGCCACTTCGGGGCGAGTGGGATAGCGGAAGGTCACGTTCTCAAAGCTGATCTGGCCGCGCGCGGGGCTCGGCAGAGCAATCGGCTTGGCGGGCGGCGCAATCGCGGGCCGCTCGTTAAGCAATTCGGACAGACGGCTTGCCGCCCCCGCCGCACGCACCAGATCGCCATACACCTCGGTCAACGAGCCAAAGGCCCCCGCCACCAATGCGCCCGTCAGCACGAATTGGGCAATGATCCCGCCCGAAATCTCGCCGCTGGCCACGCCCGCCGCCCCGCGCCACATCAGCAGCACCAGCGAACCCAGCACCAGAAGCGTCACCACACTGGTCATGGTCGAGCGGATCTTGATCCTGCGCAGCGCGGTGCCAAAGCTGCGCTCGACGGCGGCGGCGAAACGGTCGCTCTCGCGCGCTTCCTGATTGAAGGCTTGCACAATACGCGCCGCGCCCAGCACCTCGGTCACCATCGCGCCGATGTCGGCGATGCGGTCCTGGCTGGATCGCGATTCGCGGCGCAGACGCCGCCCGAACCACACGATCGGCCCCACCACCACCGGAATGGCGATCACCAGCATCCCCGTCAGCTTGGGCGCAAGGAAAAAGAGGATGGCAATGCCGACAATCGCCGTGATCGCATTGCGCAGCGCCACCGACACCGTCGTGCCCACCACCTGTTCGATGAGCGCGGTGTCGGCGGTCATGCGGCTGGAGATTTCCTTGGGGCTGTTTTCCTCAAAGAAGCTGGGCGGTTGGCGCAGCAGGTTGCGCTGAACGGCCAGCCGGACATCGGCCACCACGCGCTCGCCCAGCCAGGAGACGTTGAAGAAGCGCACCGCCGTGCCGATGGCCAGCACCACCACCATCGCCAGCAGGGTTTCGAACCAGCGGTCGATGGTCGCCGGATCGCTCCCGCGCGAAAAGCCTTTGTCCACCACTTGGCGGAACCCCCATGGCACGCTGGCCGTGGTGGCCGAGGTGACGATCAGCGCCGCCCCCGCCATCGCCAGCCGCCCCGGATAGGCCACCGCCGCGCGCCACACCATGCGCAGCGGGCCCAGATCCTTGGACGGTTTGGGGGAAACGGCGGCCTCGCCATTGGCGCTATCTTGCGCGCCGGATGGCATCGGGGCGGGGGCAACGGTTGCTTCGGCTTGGCTCGCAGACATGGGCCAGCGCCCTATAGGATTTTTAGGCGGTTTGGAACCGGGCAAGCAAAGAATGGTTAGCAAGATGAGGGGGTCAGATTGCTCCGACTACTGAATAGTAGGCCCAGGTCGGATTGCAACATTGAAGGAATATGGCGATATGTATGACAACAAGCCGATGGCGTATTCCCCCACCATGACGCCGCGCAAGGGATAAGTTGATGTTATACAACGCTTATGAAATGCAACGCAGCCTTCTTTCGGGCGCCAGCGCCTGGGCCTCGGTGATGGCCGAAACACTGACGAATCCGGCCAATCCGATGGCCGCGCTGGGTCTGGGACAGGTGATGGCCTCGGCTTTGGATGTTTTTTCCCATGCCGCGATGCCGCGGGGCAAACCCAATTTCGACATTGAGACCGTGACCGTCGATGGCGTCTCGCATGGCGTGACGGAGGCCATTGTCCAGCACCGCCCCTTCGGCAATCTGCTGCGCTTCAGCCATGACGGCCTGCCTGCCGATGCGCCCAAACTGCTGATCGTCGCGCCGATGAGCGGGCACTATGCCACGCTGCTGCGCGGGACGGTGGCGCGGATGATGGAACGCGCGGTGGTTTACATCACTGATTGGGCCGATGCGAAGATGGTGCCGATGGAGGCCGGGCGCTTCGATCTGGACGATTATATCGACTATCTGATCGGCTATCTCGAATTTATCGGGCCCAACACGCATATGCTGGCCGTGTGCCAGCCTTCGGTCCCGGCCTATGCGGCAACGGCGATCATGGGCGCGAACAAGCACCCATGCCGCCCGCTGACGCTGACCATGATGGGCGGCCCGGTGGACACGCGCGAGGCGCCCACCAGCGTTAATGACGTGGCCGTCACGCGTCCGCTCAGCTGGTTCGAACATCATGTGATCGCGCAGGTTCCGCTGCATTACCCCGGCGCCGGGCGCAAGGTTTACCCCGGCTTTCTGCAGCTTGCCGGCTTCATCAGCATGAACCTGCATTCGCACATGATGAGCCATTGGCAGATGTTCAAGCATCTGGTCGAAGGCGACGGCGACAGCGCGGATGCCACCAAGGGTTTCTATGAGGAATATCGCAGCGTCTGCGACATGACCTCGGATTTCTATCTTCAGACCATCGAGCATGTGTTCCAAAAGCATTCGCTGCCCAAGGGCGAATTTGTCCATCGCGGCAAGCCGATCGATCTGGGCGCGATCACCGACACCGCGCTGCTGGCGGTCGAGGGCGAGCGCGATGATATTTCGGGCATCGGCCAGACCCGCGCCGCGCTGACGCTGGCGCATAACCTGCCCGAGGCCAACAAGCGCTATCTGTTGGCCGAGAGCGTGGGCCATTACGGCATTTTCAACGGCAGCAAATGGCGCGGAAGGATCGCCCCAGTGGTCGAGGAATGGATGGCCCAGCACGCATCGCGTTGATTCGGCGCTATTCCGTGTAAAAAGGCCCGTGTTACGATTCGGCACAGTAAAAATGCACCATGGTTAACGAGTCTACACCAGTAATTACCCGCATGATAGCCACGTGCTCACCTAAGAACAGGAGAGTAACGTGGCTGTTTCCTTGGCAATGGGCGGCATCGGCATCGCCGCGAAAGAATTAAAACCCAATCCGGGCCTTTTGCTCAAAGCCATTGCCTGTGTGCCTTGGGGTGAGCGCACCTTGCTGCGTTTTTACAAGCGCGTGTACAACCGCTTCTTTCCCCGGAGCCGCGCCACTACCGTGTTTGGCGCCAGTTTCGATTGTGAGGCGGGCGACCTCATTCAGGCCAGCATCCTGCATTTCGGCCTGTGGGAGCCGCATATGACGGCGCTGATGAAACATCTGATCGAGCCGGGGACGGTGATTGTCGATATTGGCGCAAACATCGGCTATTATACGTTGATGTTCAGCCAGTTGGCCGGCCCTGACGGGCGGGTGGTCGCGGTTGAGGCCCTGCCACGACTGGCCGAATATGGGCGAGCCAACAGCGCGCGCAACGGGGCCACCAATGTCGATGTGCGCGGCTGCGCGGTGGCGGCGCAGGCGGGCGAACTGACCATTTATGAAGGACCGCAGAGCAACATCGGCATGACCAGCCTGCTGCCCGGCGCGCATCGCACGAGCGGGGCCAAGGTGAAAGCCCTGCCGCTCGATCAGGTGCTGAGCGCGCAGGAATGCGCTGATTGCTCCTTCATCAAGATCGACATCGAGGGGGCCGAGGTGCCCGTGCTCAATCAGTTCCTTGACCAGATCGACCGCTTCCCCCGCCGCCCGACGCTGGCGGTCGAGGCGACGCCGTCCGAGGATGGCGCATGGCCCGCGCTGTTCGACCGTTTCGTGGTCGCGGGCTATGTGCCGATCCGCATGTTCAACAGCTATGACTGGCTCGACGCGCTGCATTATGAGGACAAGCCGCTGGAGATCGTCCACAGCCTGCCGCGCGAACAAAGCGACCTGTTGATGGTTCACCCTGACAATGCGCGGGCCTTTGCAACGGCCATGGATCTGGTGATGAGCCGCTCAAGCCGTTAAGCGTGCTTCTCCCCGGCGCAGCAGCCAATGCTGCGCCGGTTTTTCCACCAGCCGGTAGAGCGCCGCCGAGGCCGCCAGCACGATCATCAGGAACAGGGCCAGCTTGCCCAGCCCCACCGTCAGATCGGATCCGACGAAGAGCATCTTGAAGACGATAAACAGCAAAAAATGGGACAGATAGGTTGAATAGCTGATCTCGCCCAGCCAGTGCAGCGGACCGGAACGCAGCAGACGCGCAGGCGTGCGGTCCTCCAGCGAAAGCGCAAGGATGAGCGCGGCAAAGGCGCCCGGCACATAGGACGCCTCGGGCAGTTGCAGCACCACACCCCCTTCGAGCAGGGCGATCATCGCCGCCCAGGCCCCGGTGCAGATATCGGGCACATCGCGCCAGCGGGCCCACAGCATCCGCAGCACGTTGCCCATCCAGAATTCCAGCAGACAGCGCATCAGCCCCGTGCGCTGGATTTCATACCCCAGATAATCAGCCGAGCCATGCAGCGCGAAATAAGCCCACAGCGCCGCCAGCAGGGCGCAGCCCAGCGCCACCAGCGCGCCGGTCGACCAATCACGCCACGGCGCGGCCATCACCGTAAAGGGAAACAGCAGATAGGCCGCCCATTCGCAGGAAATCGACCATGCCGGTTCATTCCACATCAGCCCGATGGTCATGCCCCAGTTCTGCATCAGCAACACATGGAGCGGCAATTCGCCCCAGCGATAGAAGCTGGTATCGCGCCCCGTGGCCGCCAGCAGCCCCACCAGCGCGACAAACCCGCCGAGCAGCACCATATGCAAAGGCCAGATCCGCGCGATCCGCCGCAGCCAGAAGCGCGCCATGCCCCGCGCCCCGCGATAGGCCGGATTATCCGCGCCCGAATGCCACAGCACAAAGCCCGAGAGGATAAAGAACAGATCGACCGCCAGATAGCCATGGCTGAGAAAGGCATAGGCCATCGGCCCCACCGTAGCCTTCAGCGTGACGCGCGTGTGGAACAGCACGACATACCACGCCGCCAGCCCGCGCAAGCCCGTCAGCGCATCAAGCTGGGGCGCAAGAGCGCGGGCGCCCGGCAGGGCGGCGGTCTGC
Organism: Novosphingobium sp. SG707; assembly: GCF_012275515.1. Taxonomy (GTDB): domain Bacteria; phylum Pseudomonadota; class Alphaproteobacteria; order Sphingomonadales; family Sphingomonadaceae; genus Novosphingobium. Next base: position 611,101 of record NZ_JAAZQL010000003.1, on the reverse strand, counting down.
TGCGTCCTGTCCATCAACGCCGCCCCCATGGTCGGCCGCTCAGTTGGCAGCGGCCGGGGCGTGTGCCGCCAAAGGCTTTTCTCCCGGCACCTGCATCCGGCGCTGGGCCACGGCCACGGGCGCGGTCTTGCGCCGCACCTGCTGCACCAGCGCGATCTGCAGCGCGATCAGCATATAGACGAAGGGCTGGAACGCGATGCCCACAAAGGCCGCGCCGAGCAGATAGACGAAGTGCCCCTGCTGAAGCGCCAGCGCCAGATCGGCATAGCGCCGGTCCGACGGCGCATCGCTCTTGCGCAACCGGCGGCGCACGCCTTCAAGCTGGATCAGCCCGCTGATCTGCAGCGTCAGCCACAACGCCAGACCCGGCCAGCCCTGTTCGCCCAGCATTTCGAAATAGGCCGAGTGGAAGGCGCGGCCCTGATCCATGATCTTGGTCGAATTGCTGCCGAAACCATCATCCTCGCTCGTGATGATCTCCAGCTTGTTGCCGCGGAAGGCGTCAAAGCCGCCGCCAAAGGGATGTTCGGTCGCATAATTGATCGTCCATTTCCACACCGCAAGACGCGTCGCGGCCGACTGGTCGGACTGATTGTTCTGGATCGTGCCCATGCGGTTGGAGAAACTGTTGGGCAGCAAGGGCTGAACCAGCACCGCCGCCAACGCCAGACCGCCGACATAGAGCCAGCGATATTTCACCGCCCGCATCATCAGCACCGCCAGCAGCCCGGCGCAGAGCAGACCCGTGCGCGCCTCGGTGCCGATAGGGATCAACAGGCCGGCAAAGGCCAGCCCATAGGCGAACAGGCGCGTGCGGCTGTTGGCGGGAAAGATCGTGCCGTCGCGCGCCAGCCAGAGCGCCAGCGGGATGATCGCGATGGCCACGCAGGAAATGGTCGAACCTTCATAGAGGCCGTTATTGTCATTGATGAACAGCTTGAGCGTGCCATAGCCGCCGCCGCCCGCCATGGTTTTCAGCGCGCCGTCCAAGATCAGCGCGGAGGCCGAAAGCACCATCACCAGAGCCGCAGCCTCGATGCGCAATTGCGTGCGCAGCGCCAGCGGCAGGAACATCGCCCAGACCAGCGACTTCCACACCCACGACCATTTATCCGCCGCCTCGACCGGGAAATCGGCCGATTGTGTGGTGAAATAGCAATAGATCAGGAGAAGCAGCATCAGCACCTGACGACCGCTGACCCGCGCGCCCTGTTTGTTGTCGAAAAACAGCCAGCCGACCACCGCGAGAAAGAACACCACCAGCGAGAGCTGGACATTGGTGAGCAGCGCGTAAGAGATCTTTTGCGGCGCAACGATATCGACATAGAGGAAGGCCAGCACCCAGATAAAGGGCTTGCGCAGCCCCATCAGCAGGATCAGGGCGACAAAACCGGTGAGGAAAAGATCAAGCACGGCGCACCCTCCACTTGGCCTTCTTCTCGGGCTCGGCTTCCAGCGGCACTTCTTCTTCGGGCGCGGGGTCGCGATCCAGATCGGCGCGCGTCAACAGGCGCAGCGCGACCAGCACCAGCAGGCCATGGGTCAAGGCGATCGAGAAATAGTCAATCATCGAAGAGATGCCCTCTTTGCCTTTACTTCGCCCTTCGCGCGGCAGCCAAGAATCGGCGGCCTGGAATCAGCAATGCGCCAGCCTTTGATTAAGGCATAGCAAGCAGCAGTTGACGGGACGTTAAGCCTTTATCACCTAGGAATTGCGCCATGACACGCATCCTGCACCTGCTCGACCATTCGCTGCCGCTGCACAGCGGCTATACGTTTCGCACCCGCGCGATTCTCAAGGCGCAGGAGGGGCTTGGACTGGAGGTGCGCGGGGTGACGGGCCTGCGTCATTATGCCGACGGGCCCGATTGCGAGGAAGCCGAAGGACTGACCTTTTACCGCACGCGGGGGCAGGCCAAGGGACCGGCGGGGCTGCGCGAATGGCGCGAAATCGGCGCCTTTTCCCGCGCGGTGGAGCAGGTTTGCCGCGACTGGCGGCCCGATGTGCTGCATGCTCATTCGCCCGCTTTGTGCGGGATGGCGGGGCTGCGGGTGGCAAGGAAGCTGGGTATTCCACTGGTCTATGAAATCCGCGCCTTTTGGGAGGATGCGGCCGTGGGCAATGGCACCGGGCGCGAAGGCGACATCAAATATATGCTGACCCGCACCCTGGAAAATCACGTAGTTAGCGGCGCGGATGCGGTGGTTACGATCTGTCAGGGGCTGAAGGGCGATCTGATCGCGCGGGGCAATGATCCGGCGCGAATCACCATTATGCCCAATGGCGTCGATCTGGCGATGTTTGGCCAGCCGGTGGCCCGCGAATCGGCGCTGGCCGACGAACTGGGGCTGGGCGCCGATGGTTCTTGGGGCCCGGTGATCGGCTTTATCGGCAGCTTTTATGATTATGAGGGCATTGACGATCTGATCGACGCGATGCCGGGCCTGATCGCGGTCCATTCCGATGCGCGCCTGCTGCTGGTGGGCGGCGGGCCGATGGAGGCGGCTTTGCGTGAGCGCGCAGCGGCGTCGAGCGCGGCCCATGCGATCCGCTTCATGGGCCGGGTGCCCCATTCCCAGGTCGAGCGTTACTATGCGCTGTGCGACATCATGGCTTATCCGCGCAAAAAGAGCCGGTTGACCGATCTGGTCACGCCCTTGAAGCCGCTGGAGGCGATGGCGCAGGGCAAGCTGGTGGCGGCGAGCGACGTGGGCGGGCACCGCGAATTGATGAGCGATGGCGTGACCGGAACCCTTTTCACGCCCGACGATCCGGCCGCCTGCGCCAAGGCTTTGGCCGGACTGCTCTCCGATCGCTCAAATTGGCCGCAAAGGCTTGCGGCGGGGCGCTCTCATGTGGAAAATGCGCATGACTGGGCCACCAATGCCAAGCGTTATCTCAATGTTTACCAAATGCTGGCACCGGTTAATGGTGTAAATTCGGAAAGCGAGGCGGCATAACACCCCGATTCGCCCCGGAATACACCGGAAAAGCACATATCGAACACGCAACGGGCAGGACGTAAGGGCGCGACTTTGGCAACGAAGCACACTTCTGCGGGACAGGGCTGGCAAGGCATCACCCATCACCCGTTGTTCGCCACGGTTGTGCCGGTGTGGCTGGCTGCCACTTTCGCACTTTCAACGCTGGCGGTCCGCGGAGAGCTGATCGAGCGGATCGTGCTTTCGGCCCGGCTTGACCTGATCCTGCCGATGGCGACGCCCCCGCTGGGGACGACGGCCCGGCTGTTGTTGGCAGTGGCTTTTGGGCTGGTCGGTGCTTTGCTGGGCTGGGCTGCGGTGCGGGTGCTGGCCCCGCACCAGGCTTTTTCGCAGAGCGCGTGGCAGCAGGCCCGCCGCGAAAAGACCGGCGAATCGGCTCCTCTGCGCCGCCGCAGCGCCGATGCACACCCCGACTTTCCCGCGCGCCAGCCGATTCAGGCCCATGCCGAATTGGGCGCGCATGGTTTCGACAATGACCCTGCCCATGCGCCCGCCCCCGAACCGGCCGCCGCCCCCGGGCCGCAGATGACCGAGGCCGCATTAGGCCCCAGCTATGCCCCTCCCCCGCCGGTGGCCGAAACATGGCAGGTGCTGCACGATGTGCCGCCGCCGCCGCCGCCCGCCGAAGAACCTTCGTGGGACTGGAAGCCCCAGGAAATCGTGGCCATCATGGAGCGGCCGGTCGAAACCAGAGTGAAAACCGCCCCCCCTAAGGCCGAGCCCGTGAAACCCGAGCCGGTGGTTGAAACTCCGGCCATCCAGCCGTTTCGTTTCTTCAAGATCGACCCCAGCCCGGTGGAAGCTGTGGTGGAGACTGAGTCGGCCGCTGAAGCGATCCCTGTGGTCGAAGCCACGTCGGCGGCTCCCTCGCCGCTGGCGACGGCCGAAAAGGCGCCCGAGATTGCAGCCGAGCCCGAGCTGCCTGCCGCACCTGTGGCTGCGGCCAAAAGCTGCGGGGGCTTTCCCTCGCTCAAGCTCGACGGCCCAAGCGCAGCCGACCATATCGCCTCGGCCTCGCTCGATTCGCTCAGCCATGTCGAGCTGCTTGCGCGGCTGTCTCTGGCCCTGCAGCGTCACCAGAACGCCCCGCAGGAAACCAAAACAACCACTTGCGAGCCTGCGCTGGCCCCTGCCCCGGATGGCACCGGCGATGCGCTGCGCGCCGCGCTGGCCTCGCTGCGCGACGTTAAATAGTTTCCCCACACCCTGCCCCGGCGCATGATTACACCGACAAATGGCGCTTAAACGGCAAATCCTTTCGTCAGAAACGCGCCAAATACGCCGTTTGTGTCCTTTCGCGGTTGCAAAAGCTGCGTTCTGACGCCATGGGGCATGATGCGTCATCTCCCCCGCGCCTGCGCGGGTGGGGGATTCGCGCTCCAGATACACGGGTTCAGGTTGCGCCCTGCCAGAGAGACGGCAGAGGGCGCGAGATTGGGATAGATAATCGATGGGATTTCCAGAGCCCCAGGGCCTCTATGATTCGCGTAACGAGCACGATGCGTGCGGCGTAGGTTTTGTTGCCCATATCAAAGGCGAGAAAAGCCATGCCATTATTACGCAGGCACTGGAAATTCTGAAAAACATTGACCACCGCGGCGCGGTGGGCGCCGACCCGTTGCTGGGCGACGGTGCGGGCATCCTGATTCAGATCCCCGATGCGCTGCTGCGCGACTGGGCCAAGGGTGCGGGCCTGACCCTGCCCCAGCCCGGCGATTATGCGGTGGCCATGTGCTTCCTGCCCCGTGACGAGGGCAGCCGCAATTTCGTGGTCGAATATTTCGAAAAGTTCATCGCCAAGGAAGGCCAGACCCTGATCGGCTGGCGCGATGTGCCGGTGAACATCGATGGTCTGGGCAAGGCTGTGCTCGAATCGATGCCGGTCATTCGCCAATGCATCATCGGCCGGGGCGAACATTGCGCCGATCAGGATGCGTTCGAGCGCAAGCTACTGGCCATCCGCAAGCAGACGCAGAACCCGCTGGCCGCTCTGGCCGAAAAGCATGGTCTGCCGGGCCTGACCGAACTGTATATGCCCAGCATCTCGACCCGTACCATCGTGTACAAGGGTCTGCTGCTGGCAACGCAGGTCGGCAGCTTTTACCCCGACCTGTCGAACCCGCTGTGCGTTTCGGCACTGGGTCTGGTTCACCAGCGTTTCTCGACCAACACCTTCCCGAGCTGGAAGCTGGCGCATCCGTTCCGTTTTATCGCGCATAACGGCGAAATCAACACGGTTCGCGGCAATGTGAACTGGATCAACGCGCGCCGCCGCTCGATGCAATCGGAACTGCTTGGTCCCGACCTCGACAAGATGTGGCCGATCATCCCGCATGGTCAGTCCGACACGGCAAGCCTCGACAATGCGCTCGAACTGCTGGTGGCGGGCGGCTATCCGCTGGTCCATGCGATGATGATGCTCATCCCCGAAGCCTGGGCGGGCAACCCGCTGATGGATGCCAAGCGCCGCGCGTTCTATGAATATCACGCCGCGCTGATGGAGCCCTGGGACGGTCCGGCCGCCGTGGCCTTCACCGATGGCCGCCAGATCGGCGCGACGCTGGACCGCAACGGTCTGCGCCCCGCCCGCTTCCTCGTGACCGACGACGATATGGTGGTGATGGCTTCGGAAAGCGGCGTGCTGCCGATTCCGGAAGAGAAGATCGTGCGCAAGTGGCGCCTGCAGCCGGGCCGCATGCTGCTGATCGACTTTGAACAGGGCCGCATCATCGAGGACGAGGAAATCAAGGCCAGCCTCGCCAATGCCGAGCCTTATGAAGAGTGGCTGGAATCGGCCCAGTACAACATCAAGGACCTTGATGTTGTCGAGCCGGAACTAGCCCAGCTGCCGGTCGAAACCACCACGCTGCTCGACCGTCAGCAGGCCTTTGGCTATACGCAGGAGGACGTGTCCAAGTTCCTCGAACCGATGGGCCGCAATGGCGATGATCCGATCGGCTCGATGGGCACCGACACGCCGATTGCCGTGCTGTCGCGCAAATCGCGTCTGCTCTATGATTATTTCAAGCAAAACTTCGCGCAGGTGACCAACCCGCCGATCGACCCGATCCGCGAGGAACTGGTCATGTCGCTGGTTTCGATGATCGGTCCGCGTCCCAACCTGCTGGGCAAGGAAGCGGGCAGCCACAAGCGTCTGGAAATCGACCAGCCCATCCTGACCAACGAAGACGTGGCCAAGATCCGCAGCGTGGAAGCAGCCCTTGACGGCGCGTTCCGCACCGCCACGGTCGATACGACGTGGGACGCCAAGTCGGGCGCCGAAGGTCTGGAGCAGGCGATCAAGGAAATGTGCTGGGCGGCAACCGAAGCGGTGCTGGCCGATCACAACATCCTGATCCTGTCCGACCGTGCGCAGGGCCCGGATCGCATCCCGATGCCCGCCCTGCTGGCCACCGCCGCGATCCACCACCATCTAGTGCGTCAGGGTCTGCGTATGCAGGCGGGCCTTGTCGTGGAAACGGGCGAAGCGCGCGAAGTGCACCACTTCTGCGTTCTGGCCGGTTTCGGCGCCGAAGCGATCAACCCCTATGTGGCCTTTGAAACGCTGGAAGATATCCGCGTGAAAAAGGGGATCCCGCTCGACGCCAAGACGGTGAAGAAGAACTACATCAAGGCGGTGGGCAAGGGCATCCTGAAGGTCATGTCCAAGATGGGCATCAGCACCTATCAGTCCTATTGCGGCGCGCAGATCTTCGACGCCATCGGTCTGTCGAGCAGCTTCATCAACGCCTATTTCACCGGCACGGCCACGACCATCGAGGGTGCGGGTCTGAAGGAGATCGCGGCGGAAACCGTGCGTCGCCACGCGGCGGCCTATGGCGACAACCCGATCTATAAGAACATGCTCGATGTGGGCGGCATCTACGGCTATCGTATCCGCGGCGAAGAGCATGCGTGGACGCCTTCCAACATCGCCAGCCTGCAGCATGCGGTTCGCGGCAATGTTCCTGAAAAGTACAAGGAATTTGCCGAGACGATCAACGATCAGGCCCAGCGCAACCTGACCATCCGTGGTCTGCTGGACTTCCGCAAGGCGGACAAGCCGCTGGATATCAGCGAGGTTGAACCGGCCAGCGAGATCGTCAAGCGTTTCGCCACCGGCGCGATGAGCTATGGCTCGATCAGTTGGGAAGCGCATACGACGCTGGCGATCGCCATGAACCGTATCGGCGGCAAGTCGAACACGGGCGAAGGCGGCGAGGATCCGATCCGCTTCAAGCCGCTGGACAACGGCGACTCGCTGCGTTCCTCGATCAAGCAGGTGGCCTCGGGTCGCTTTGGCGTGACCAGCGAATATCTGGTCAATGCAGATGACATCCAGATCAAGATGGCTCAGGGTGCCAAGCCCGGCGAAGGTGGCCAGTTGCCCGGCGACAAGGTCGACAAGACGATCGGCAAGACCCGTCACTCGACCCCGGGTGTCGGCCTGATCTCGCCGCCGCCGCACCATGACATCTATTCGATCGAAGACCTCGCGCAGCTTATTCACGATCTCAAGAACGTGAACACCGGCGCGCGCATCTCGGTCAAGCTGGTGTCGGAAGTGGGCGTGGGCACCGTGGCCGCGGGCGTTTCCAAGGCGCGCGCCGATCACGTCACGATCTCGGGCTATGAAGGCGGGACCGGCGCTTCGCCGCTGACCTCGCTGACGCATGCCGGTTCGCCGTGGGAAATCGGTCTGGCCGAAACGCAACAGACGCTGATGCTCAACAACCTGCGTTCGCGCATCTGTGTTCAGGCCGACGGCGGCCTGCGCACGGGCCGCGACGTGGCGGTGGCCGCGCTGCTGGGCGCCGACGAGTTCGGTTTTGCAACCGCTCCGCTGATCGCGGCGGGCTGCATCATGATGCGCAAGTGCCACCTCAACACCTGCCCGGTGGGCGTGGCCACGCAGGATCCTGTGCTGCGCGCGCGCTTCACCGGTCAGCCTGAGCATGTCATCAATTACTTCTTCTTCGTAGCCGAAGAGCTGCGCGCCATCATGGCAGAGATGGGCTTCAAGACCCTCGCCGAAATGGTGGGCCGCGTGGACCGTCTGGAGCCCAAGCGGGCGATCCAGCACTGGAAGGCCGAGGGCATCGACCTCTCGCGCCTGCTGCACAAGGTTCCCGACGGCATCTCGCCCAGCCTGAACTGGAGCGAAACGCAAGATCACGGTCTGGCCGGCGCGCTGGACAATGACCTGATCGTCGCGGCCAGCGATGCGTTGATCGAGGGCAAGGCCGTGCGCATCGAGCGCAAGGTCATCAACGTCAACCGCACGGTCGGCGCGATGCTCTCGGGCGAAGTGGCCAAGCGCTATGGTCATGCGGGCCTGCCCGACAACACGATCCATATCGCTCTGACCGGCACGGCGGGTCAGTCCTTCGGCGCCTTCCTCGCGCATGGCGTGACGCTGGAGCTGACGGGCGACGGCAATGACTATGTGGGCAAAGGCCTGTCGGGCGGTCGCGTGATCGTCAAGCAGCCGGACTACGTCAACCGCGAGCCGACCCAGAACATCATCGTGGGCAACACGGTGCTCTATGGCGCGATCAGCGGCGAGGCCTTCTTCTCGGGCGTGGCGGGCGAGCGTTTCGCGGTTCGCAATTCGGGCGCGATCGCCGTTGTCGAAGGCACCGGCGATCACGGCTGCGAATATATGACCGGCGGCGTGGTCGTCGTGCTGGGCAAGACCGGGCGCAACTTTGCGGCCGGTATGTCGGGCGGCGTGGCCTATGTCTATGATGAGGCGGGCAACTTTGCCGATCTGGTTAATCCGGCTCAGGTCGACGTCCTGCCGATCAGCGCGGCGCGCGATGAAGAGGATGGCGCAGGCCGTCCGCAACAGCGCACCGTGTCGGTCTATGACCTGGGCATGGGCGACATGCTGCGCCACGATGCCGAACGTCTGCGTATTTTGCTCGAACGTCACAAGCTCCACAGCGGCAGCAAGCGCGCCGCCGCACTGCTGGAGGACTGGGACAACGCGCTGGCCAAGTTCGTCAAGGTCATGCCGCGTGATTATGCCAAGGCGCTGCGCAGCTTCGAAGCTGAGCGTCTGGCCGCAGAAACTGTGGCCGCAGAATAAGTTCGAGAAGGAAGGAATTACACATGGGCAAGGAAACCGGCTTTCTCGAGCTTGACCGTCAGGACCGCACCTATGCGGACCCGGCGGAGCGCGTGAAGCATTACAAGGAATTCGTGATCCCGCATGCCGAGCCTGCGCTCAAAGCACAGGCCTCGCGCTGCATGAATTGCGGCATTCCCTATTGTCACAATGGCTGTCCGGTGAACAACATCATCCCGGACTGGAACCATCTGGTCTATGAGGGCGATTGGCAGAATGCGCTTGAAGTGCTGCATTCGACCAACAATTTCCCCGAGTTCACCGGCCGCATCTGTCCCGCGCCTTGCGAGGCAGCCTGCACGCTGAACATCGTGGACCAGCCGGTGACGATCAAGTCGATCGAATGCGCGATCGTCGACAAGGGCTGGGAGAACGGTTGGATCACCGCGCAGGTGGCTGCCAAGAAGACCGGCAAGTCAGTGGCCGTGGTGGGTTCGGGCCCGGCGGGTCTGGCCGCTGCGCAGCAGCTGGCGCGCGCGGGCCATTCGGTCACGGTGTTTGAAAAGAACGACCGCGTGGGCGGGCTTATGCGTTACGGCATCCCCGACTTCAAAATGGAAAAGCACCTTATCAACCGCCGCATGGTGCAGATGGAAGCCGAAGGCGTGGCCTTCCGCACCTCGGTCGAGGTGGGCGTGCATGTTTCGGTCGAGTCGCTGAAGGAAAACTTCGACGCCATCGTGCTGGCAGGCGGTGCGGAAGATCCGCGTCCGCTCAACATTCCGGGCTATGAAATGCAGGGCGTGCGCTTTGCCATGGAATTCCTGACCCAGCAGAACAAGCGCGTGGCGGGCGATGATGAAATCCGCGCCGCACCGCGCGGCTCGCTGACCGCCACGGGCAAGCATGTCGTGGTGATCGGCGGCGGCGACACAGGCAGCGACTGCGTCGGTACGTCGAACCGTCAGGGTGCCCTGTCGGTAACGCAGCTGGAAATCATGCCCCAGCCGCCGGTGAAGGAAAACAAGGCTCTGAGCTGGCCGAACTGGCCGCTCAAACTGCGCACCTCGTCGAGCCACGAAGAAGGCGTGTCGCGCGAATTCGCCGTGCTGACCAAGCGCGTCGTAGGCGAAAACGGGGTCGTCACCGGCCTCGAATGCGTCCGCGTCGAATGGGAAGGCGGCAAGATGGTCGAAGTGCCGGGCAGCGAATTCACGCTCAAGGCCGACCTGATCTTCCTCGCCATGGGCTTTGTCGGTCCGCGCAAGCAAGGTCTGCTCGATCAGGCTGGCGTTGAACTGGACGCGCGCGGCAATGTGAAGGCCGACACCAACAATTATCGCACCAGCGATGACAAGATCTTTGCCTGCGGCGACATGCGCCGCGGTCAGAGCCTTGTCGTCTGGGCCATCCGCGAGGGCCGTCAGGCCGCGCGCGCGGTGGACGAGGCGCTGATGGGCGTGACGGAACTGCCCCGCTGATCGGGCACACAAACGGGTAAAAAGAAGCGCCGGCGGGGCAACCTGCCGGCGCTTTTTCTATGGAGCATTGGGCAGGCCATGGCGTAGAATGCCGGCAACACACCGGAGTCGATGCCCATGTTCCTCGACACACGCGATCCTTGGCCTCCGCCCGACCCGTGGAGCCCGCCGCCCCGCCGAGACCGGCCCGAACTGGGCAAACGGCGCGAGGGGGTGATGCTGTCGCTGGTGGGGATCAATCTGCTGCTGCTGTTTATCGCGCCGATTGCCGGGATCACCTTTTTCGACATCGCCCTGGCGCTCTGGCAGAGGTTTTAGGGCGGCCCCAAACCGCCGCCCTGCCTCACTTCATCGCGGCGGCCAGCTTGTTGTGATAGTCGAACTGCACATAAGCGGGGCCGTTATAGGCCTTGGCAAAGGCGCGGCAGGTTTCCGGATTGGTCGAGAGCGCGGCCATTTCGTCCTGCAGCCTGTTGGTCTCGATATAGTGGACCAGCAGGAGATAATGGCCAGCCTCGGACGCAACGGTGGACAGGGCCAGAGCATAGGGCGAGGCATAGTCGAAATCGTCCCAATATTCGCCCAGCACCTGAAACTTGCCCCATGAGCAGGCCATGAAGGCGGCATCGATCTCTCCGGTGACGATCGCGCCCAGCAATTTGTCCCAACTGTTTTCGTTATAACCGCCCGACTGCGGGTTGCTGAAACTGCACACCGAATATTTGCCGCCGGTGTATTTGTGGAATTTATGGCGTTCAAACAGGACCTTGGGGCGGCCGTCTTTGTCGTACCCGCTGCCTGCGGCCTCGACCTTGGCGACGGCGGCCAATTGCTTGACCGACACGCCCAGCCGCGTGGCGAAAGTCTTGATCTGGTCGGCACCGAGCGGGGCCGTGTTCGCGCTGGTAAAAGTGCTTAGCAAGGCTTTACGAGACAAGTCACCCCAGACGCCATCGGGTTTTGCGCCAATAGCTTTCTGCAAATCGATGATGTTCATGGCCATCCCTTTCAAGAGAAGATGGCCACATTGTGAATAATCACTCCTATGTAGGCAATGATTCCATGGCTGCAGTTGGAAACTTCTTTTTAAAGCGACCAGTCGATCGGGGATCGTCCTACAGATTCAAGAAATTCGTTGGCCTTTGAAAAATGGCGGCTGCCGAACCAGCCGTTATAGGCCGAGAGCGGGCTGGGGTGTGGAGCCTTGAGCACCAGATGTCGCCCGTCGTTCAGCCCCGGCACGCGCGCCGCCTTCTTCTGCGCATGGCTGCCCCAGAGCATGAAGACACATGGCAAAGGCCCTTTCGCCACCGCCGCCACGCAGGCATCGGTAATCGCCTCCCATCCGCGATTCTGGTGCGATCCGGCCTGCCCCTGCTCGACGGTCAGCGCATTGTTGAGCAGCAGCACGCCCTGACGCGCCCAGGAGGACAGATCGCCATGGGCGGGCGGGACAAAGCCGACGTCTGTTTTCAGCTCCTTGTAGATATTGACCAGACTGGGGGGCACGCGCACGCCCTGTTGCACGGAAAAGCTCAGGCCATGGGCCTGTCCCGGCCCGTGATAGGGGTCCTGGCCCAAAATCACCACCTTGACCTCCTCGAGAGGCGTCAGCGCCAGCGCGGCCAGCCTTTGCCCGCGCGGAGGGAAGATCACCTTGCCCGCCGCTTCCTCGCTTTTAAGAAAACCGCCCAGCCGCCGCGCCTCGGGCGTGGAGAGTACGCCATCAAGCGCCTCGCGCCAACTTGTGGGAACTGCGTCACTTGCCGTCATAATCTGCCTTCCCGCCGCTTTCAGGGCTTTTCAGGTCGCCCGCTTCGTCCTAAGCATTTTGGCACAATGGCTGTCTATCTCCACGAAGAAGATCTCCCCGAAGGCGTGCTGGCTCCCGGCCCGATTGCGGTGGACACCGAAACCATGGGCCTTATCACGGCCCGCGACCGGCTGTGCGTCGTGCAAATTGCCGACGGGCGGGGCGACGAGCATCTCGTCCGCTTCAAGCCCGGCAGCACTTACGCTGCGCCCAACCTGAAAGCCGTGCTGGCCGATCCGGAGCGGGTGAAGATCTATCACTTTGCCCGTTTCGACATTGCCGCGATCCAGCATTATCTGGGCGTGACGGCGGCGCCGGTGTTCTGCACCAAGATCGCCAGCAAATTGGTGCGCACCTATACCGACCGGCATGGCCTCAAGGATCTGGTGCGCGAATTGCTGGGCAAGGAATTGAGCAAGCAGCAGCAGTCGAGCGACTGGGGCGGGGCCGAACTGTCCGACGCCCAGCGAGAATATGCGGCCAGCGATGTGCGCTATCTGCATGCCGCCCATGCCATTCTGGTCACGCGGCTTGAGCGCGAAGGGCGCACCGCATTGGCGCAGGCATGTTTCGACTTCCTTCCCGCGCGGGCGGAACTCGATCTGGCCGGATGGCCCGATCACGACATCTTCAGCCATATGTCGGCCTGAGGCAGCCTTGACCATCGGTGCCGATCTGCTGCGCAACCGCCGCCGCGCGAAAGCCGCGCCCGGCGGAGCGCAGGATCGCATGATTCGCTTTCTTTTTTCCGCCCTGCCCATCGGCGTGGGCATGACCACCGCCGTCATGGTGGTCAGCCCGATCTTTCCCCATGGCGAGGTCTCCTTTCTGCTCGACCGCAACAAGGTGGCCGTGGCCAAGGAGCGCCTGTCGGTGACCAGCGCGACCTATCGCGGCACTGATGACAAAGGGCGGGCGTTCGAGTTGAACGCCGGGCAGGCCGTGCAGCATTCCTCGCAGGTACCCATCGTGGAAATGCGCGATCTGAACGCCAGTCTGGCGATGGAAAACGGCCCGGCGCAGATCGATGCGCCATCGGCCAGTTACGACATCAAAAAGGAAACCATGCAGGTCGAAGGCCCGGTGCGTCTGTCGAAAACCGACGGTTATCGGATGCTGGCCAACCATGTTTCCATCGATCTCAGGACCAGCCGCGCCGTTTCCACCGGCGGTGTGACCGGTGCGGTGCCGACAGGGACCTTTTCGGCCGAGCGCATGAGCGCCGATTTGGAGGGGCGCACCGTGGCGCTGGAAGGGCGGGCGCATCTGCGGATGGTGCCCAATCGAACACCATTTAAACCCTAACCACTTTTCATTGCCCCTCTCGTGAGCTAAGGGCTTAGCATGCTCCTTTCAAAAGCCTTGCTGCCGTTTGTCTGCTCGACTGTTATCCTTGGCGCGGCCTTCGCGGGCTCCAGCCAGGCGCAGGAAAACAACTCGGGGCTTAACAATCACAACAGCAATGCCCCGGTCGATTATGCAGCCGACCGCATCGAATTGCAGGACAAGGAGAACCGCGTGCTGCTGTCGGGCAATGTCGATATCAAGCAAAACGCCCTGCGGATGAAGGCGGACCGCACCGTGGTGCTTTACAAAAATGACAATGGCATCAAGATCCTGCGCCTGGACGCGATCAACAACGTGCAGGTGACCCGCGGCGACGAAAGCGCTACGGCCAATCTGGGCACGTATGATTTCAGCAAGCGTACGATCACGCTGGTGGGCAATGTGGTGCTGTATCGCAATGGTGACATTTCGCGGGGCGACCGGCTGGTGATTGATCTGGATGCGCATCATTCCGCCTTTGTCGGATCGGCGGGCCCCAATGGCGCGCCGCCGCGTGTGACCGGCACCTTCTCCGTCGCGAAGAAATAACCGCCGGCTTTCAGCGCCGTCGTTTGCTGTTTTGCACGACCGGTGTGGATGGCATCGACAGGGTGTGGTACTTCCGTCCCGATCCGAACGGGCGGCTTGCTCCCAGACGTCAGTCATGCCCGCCGGAGAAAAGCAGCCGGCAAGCGGCGATTTCCTCCGCTTTGCCTGCAACCATGGATTTGCCCAACCACGAGCCGAAGTAATGGTCGGATTTGACCCCGAGAAAATAGCCCTTAAAGGCTCGGCGCAACGGGCCTGCGGTGTCGCCACCCCCCGTATATCGCGTCGGGCTGCCACCTAGGAAAAAGGCACTTCGGCTGCCAGCGCGCGCCCTATCATGTCGACAGCCAAAGCCGGCTTGGTGGCGAAGACGATAGTTTCAGGAACATGCGTGGCTGTAAGCGTTGCCGGATCGCTGGACCAACTGTTGGGCAGATAGAGCGCGCGATCGATAAAGGCATGGCCGCGCGCGGATACATAGGCGGCGAACACTCCGATCTGGCAGCTCGTAATCTTGCCCGCCGAGTCCGTATATTGACGTGCAACACCACACGATGCGTTGCTCTACTTTAACAATCCGGCTTCATCGATAACCATAACGGCGTCGGGTGTAGCGAGGTTTTCGCCAACATAATCCCGCACGATCTCGCGCAGCCCGTCCGCGTCCCAGTGCCCCAGACCTAAATAGCCTGCTGCCGCCAAGGCCCTGGATCACCCGCTGCCTCAGGACGCATTCGGCCCGCCTTACGGCGTTCGTCACCCGGCAAACCATTCAGAAAAAGGTTCGCCGATGCTGCAACTGTAATGCTAATCCAAGCTCCTTCATGACCGAGACAATTTCGATCCATCCCCTTCCGCCTGGTCCGAGATGGCCACTCCGGATCAGACATCTCAGGATGCCCCAGAAGGCGTAGATGTCATAAGATAAGACGACTCCATCGCTTCTCGGCGCTGCTAAACACATAGGCCACCGTATTGAACTCAACACAGCTGGCCGGGGGCTTTACAGTCTTGTCCTCGGAAATAGAATCGCTACCTGATGAAAGATTCACCTACAAAAAAAAATCTATTTGGCTAAAAATTTTTGCATGACTATTCAAATAGATTTTAGGCCTCCTAACCTCAGCCCCGCCATAGGCCAGGCAACGCCAAAGCCGTTATGATGACGCTGGCGGTCAGCGCCGAGTTAGGGCATGGAGCGCCAAGACAAAGGTGCATCGGGCAATGGAGGGAAGGGATCGTGAAACAGGCCAATCCTAATGCCCATCACCATTCCTCCGTCATCATACCCATACAATTCCTTCGCGGGGTTGCCGCAAGTTTTGTCGTCATCGTCCACCTACTTGACAGGCTGGCGAAAAGGGGCGCGTTTCCCCATGATTTGCCGCCTTGGGCCAGTTGCTTTGGCGAAATCGGCGTAGCGACGTTCTTCACCATCAGCGGCTTTATCATGCTTCATACCACCCAAGGAGAATTTGGCAGCTCCGCGGCGGCCAGACGGTTTTTCCGGCGGCGGTTCGTCCGTATTATTCCCCTTTACTATTTGACCACCGCAATAAGCATTTTGTTTGCATTCATCACATTTCAATGGAGCACAAACAAATTCTACACTCCGCCCTCTCCACTAAATATTCTATACTCTATACTTTTCATTCCCTACATCAATTCTAACGGTATAGCCCAGCCCGCTTATACTCTTGGATGGACTCTCGAATATGAGATGTTTTTTTACTTAATATTCTCCATATCCATGTCACTTGAGAAAAAAATCGGCATATTACTCTCCATAATTTTGCTTTGCAGCCTCATCATTCTTGGAATTTTCATTCCCAATCCCAAGGCGAATGTGGGCACTATTGTTGCAATGTCCTATTTCACCAAACCCGTCCTGCTCTATTTCGTGGCTGGAATGCTGATTGCCCTAATGCGAAGCAAATGCCTGATTATCCAGACCAACCGGTCGGTCTGGTTGCCATGTGGTCTCGGACTGTTCATCATGAGTCTCGGAGTGCGCTTTGCCGCACCCACCGTGACGCTTGCCAGCATTGCCGCTGCCGCAGGTGCGGTTGCCGCCGCAACGCTGATCATAGCCAAAGAGAGCGGGTCCAAATCCCTTGCAATCTTCGTCACCGCCTTTGGCGATGCCTCCTACAGCCTTTACCTGACGCATAGCTTTTTGCTCGGCGGAATCGCGCTCTTAGCCGCTCCTTTGGTCATGCAAAGCATGAGTTGGCTGATCATCGCGACGATCGCGACCTGCATCGTGTGCTTTGCATGCGCTTGGATCGTCTGGCGCGTGGTGGAAACGCCGCTAATGCGGCTGTTGTCCAAAGCCCTGTCACATCTGGACTTCCCATCCCCTCCGAAGCGCTAGAGCGAAACCCATTCCGACTGTGGCGGATCGGCCTGTTGAGTAGCGCCGAGAATTGACCCCACAGATCGAGCACGTAATGCAGGAAGACGGTTGGCCAGTAACGGTGAGATCACCGAGCCCTGTCCAGTCCCTCTGGCATCCACGGTCACAACCCCGTCTTCGAGAATACCCGCCTTCAGCCATTTCCGGATCGGGCGGATAATACGCCAGTCTCACATTCGCCGCAACATCGAAAGCCGCAGCGACTTACCAACAATTTGAAAGGTCCGCCTCCCCGAATTTATTCGATGGCGCAAAGAAAGTAGGAACCTCCAATAATCTAGAGCTTATTGTCATTTCATTTAAATAAAAATTTAAAAATAATTATACCATTATACGAATTTCTTGTGTCAGCATTGTGAAATTGTCATCAGGATGATGAATGGTTATGGTAAATAAAAACTATATGATTTCATCAATTTGTAAAACCACTCGTACCTAAATAAGACTTTTTTTGCATTTTTTTGTCAACCTGCATTGCGGATTTTGACTTGCCCGATCCCGATGCTGTGAGTATGCATAGGGGGTTATGCGTATTTGAAAGGCAGTGGCTGGTGCGGAAGGCGAGTGTACTGGACGTAGCATTAGGGTTGACCCTGTTCTTCCAGACTGGGGTTGGGCTCAACGCTAAGGTGCCATTGGCCCCTACGGGCGAACGCTATGCCGAAGGGCAAAAAATCGTTGAGAGCTACAAGCTTGGGTCGGGTGACAAGGTCAAAGTGACCGTGTTCAACGAACCCCAGTTGTCGGGCGAAATTCAGGTCGGCGCCGATGGTTCGCTTGCCTTGCCCCTGATCGGCAACATGTCGGTACTGGACAAGACGCCTGCCGAGGTGGCGGAAGCCTATGAACAGAAACTGGGGCAGGAATATCTGCGCAACCCTCGCGTGTCGGTCGAGGTGACACAATATCGGCCGTTCTTCATTGTCGGCCAAGTCCGCAACCCCGGCCAATATCCCTATCTGGGTGGCCTGACTGTATGGAATGCCATCGCCACGGCGCAAGGCATGACGCCGCGAGGGCGCGAATCCTATGTTTTTATTCGCCGATATGGTGAGAGCACGGAAGAACGCTATCTGCTGACCCCCGACCTGCGTGTCCTGCCGGGCGATACGATTCGGGTTGCTGAGCGCTTCTTCTGATCGTGCAGCGATTGAAGGACCATACCCATTCCATGTGCTTGCGGCTGCCTCAGGGTGTGACCACGGACCCAGCGGCACAGGGTGCCCGCGCCCGTCGCCTGCGGTGGGCAAAGCCGACTATGATGGCTGCCGGTTCGCTGTGCGCCGCCCTCCTTCCGGGGCAGGCGATGGCGCAAAGTTCCAGTGTCATTAACAGTGCGATTGTTACGCCCAGCGCCTTCAACACGCTGGTGCCCCCTGCGATCGCCCCCGATTATTTCCGCGACCATAACATCGGGGTGCTGGAGCAGCCTCACCCCGATTATGAGGCGCCGGGTGCAGCGATCGGTTCGTTTGTCTTACATCCTCAGGCGACCTTCGGAACTTTGGCCGACAATAACGTCTATGCCACAGAAGTCGGCAAGAAAAGCGACGTGGCGGCGGTGTTGCAGATGGGCGCTTCGCTGAATTCCAGCTGGTCGCGCCACGGATTGGGTTTCCGAATCGACACCGATCAGCGTCGCTATGCGACGCAAAGCCGCCGCAATCAGAACGCGTGGGACTTTCAGCCGAGCGGCAGGGTTGACTTGGGGAGCCATGTGGTGATGTCTGTGGACGGACGCGTCGGACGCTATTACGAGTCCCCCTACGGCAACGATCTGAGCCCTGATGCACAGGTTCTTTCGAATTACTTCCGATCCAGTATCCTGAGCAAAGCCATCTATACCGGGGGCCGGCTGCGCGCGACCGGGGCCTATGACCATTCCACCTATGACTTCGCGGTGCTGCGTTTTCCGAATGGGACTGTATCGGATCAGTCCTTTCGCGATCGCGTCATTGATCGCTTCTCGGGTCAGGTGGAATATGCCCTGTCGCCCAGCGTGGCCGTCTATGTCGGCGGGGCAACGGATCGCACCAATTTTAAGACGGCGCCCAACAATGGCGTACTGCAATCCTCAACCGGCACCAATGTGCTGGCCGGGATCAGCTTTGATATTTCCGGGGTGATCCGCGGCCTTGTGGGTGCGGGCTATTCCGGACGTCAATATTCTCAGTTCAAACAGTATAATGCCGATGGCCTGTCCTTTCAGGCCCGCCTCGATTTTTTCCCTCGCGAATCAACGACGGTATCCATCGGTGGGCAGCGGCTGATCGTCGACACCAGTCTGGGCAGTCTGCCGCTGGCCGACACCCGTTTTTCGTTCGAGGTCGATCAATCGCTGCGCGAAAATCTGGTACTGATCGTCAATGCCGCTATCGCCAGACAGAGCTACTTCAGTCTGGCCGGTGCACGTAATTCCCGTCAGATTCAAAGTAACCTGCGCTATCAGGCGTCACGATGGCTGGGTTTTCAAGCAGAGGTCAGTTACCGATATTCTGAACCAACATCTTCGGACCTTGGATCAAAATATCAAGGCCTGCTTTTTGGTCTTTCTGTAACAGCACGACGTTAATTTTACCGATCGTCTATTCAATATTTACAACTCTCACCTAGGGGCAAGGGTTCAAGGTCATGAAAGTCTCCACTGCAACATATGAGGCCCGCTTGGCGGACGTCTTCGCCAAGGTGAGAGACGTGGTCCGGCGGCGTTACAAAGTCTGGGTGGTCATCACCGTGTTGGTCACGCTGGTCGGTGTCGGCATCACGATGACGCTCAAACCTTATTATCAGGGCATGGTTCGCCTCCAGATCGACCCGAAACAAAACCCTTTGACCCGCAACCAGGGCGAGGCTCAGGCCCAGTTGGCGACCGAAGCGATCGAAACCGAAGTCTCGGTGATCAGCTCGCTGGAAATGGCGCGTAAGGTTGCATCGAGATTGAACCTGATCAACGATCCGGAATTCGGCAAGAACTCCGCCAAGCCAGGCCTCACGCCGGAACAAAAGCTGGATGCCGTCGCCGGCGCTCTGGCCTCCGCCACGGATGTCTCGCGTGAAAAGCTGACCTATATTCTGGCGATCAAGGTGGCCTCTCTCGATCCCAAGAAGGCTGCGTTGCTCGCCAATGAATTTGCCGCCGCCTATATGGATACCAAGGTTGGCACCAATATCGGCACCGCCTCCAAACAGGCCGACTTTTTCGAGGCTCAGCTTGACCGGATGGGTAACGAAGCCCGCGCCGCCGATGAAAAGGTGGCCCAGTTTGCCGCTCAGGCCGGGATTGTACGCAGCAATGCACAGAACGGCGAAACCGTGACCGATCAGCAGGTCGGCCCGCTCGCCCTGCAGATGGCAAGCGCGGAATCAGTCGCCGCCGAAGCTCGCTCCAAGCAGATTTCGGCCCAGAACCAGATTGCCAATGGCCAGATCGACGCGGTTTCCGACGTGCGCAATTCGGCCACGGTGCAGGACCTGCGCCATCAGCGGACAGTTCTGCTGCAGACGCTGACCGAGATGCAAAACCGCTATGGCCCGCGCTATCCTGACTATGTCAAGGTGAACCAGCAACTTGCAGCTGTTGACGGGCAGTTGCGCGAAGAAGCTCTGCGCGTGGTGCGCTCGCTCAAGGCCGATGCCGATGCCGCAGAGGCCCGCGCTGGCAGCTTGCGCGCCACCATGCAACGCCTTGAGGACAAGCAGGCCGCCGATGCCCGCGCCTCGGTGACGCTGCAGAGCCTGCAGCGCGATGCGGACAACAAGCATTCGGCTTATGACCGTATGGCACAAACCGCCACCGATGCCCGCCAGTCGGCGCAGAACTCGATTGCGCAAGCGCGCATCATTGATGCGGCGCAGGTGCCCACTGCGCCTTATTCGCCGCGTCGCGGCCTGCTGTTCGGCCTGTCGGTTCTCGCCGGTCTAGCCATTGGCATGATTGTCATCACCATTCAGGAAATGATGGTATCGGGTATGCTCACCGCCCAGCAGGTCGAGGAAGAACTCGACCTGCCGCTGATTGCGGCGGTACCCATGTTGCGCGACAACAACATGCCCGCTGACACGCTGATCGAAAAGCCGACTTCGCAGTTTGCCGAAGCCCTGCGCAATGCGCGTGCTACGATCATGGGCGTCAAGGGCGAATTGGCGCCCAAAGTCATCGCGCTCACGTCTTCCCTGCCCAGCGAAGGCAAGACAACGACGGCACTGGCCTTGGCGCGCACGATGGCGCTAAATGGTCAGCGCACGGTGATTCTCGACGTAGACGTCCGCCGCGCGCAAATGCGCAACATCGTAGACAGCGACACGTCGGCGCCCGGCACGGTGGAACTGCTGAACGGCACTGCGACTCTCGAGCAGGTTCTACGTGACACCAGACTTGAAAATCTCAAGAGCATCTCGGTTAGCGCACCTTACTTCACCTCGGACAACCTGTTCGGCACCCAGACCATCCACGACATCATCGATGCCCTGTCCGCGCAATTCGATGTGATCATCCTCGATCTGCCGCCGCTGATGGGTCTGGCCGATGGCCGCTTCCTTGCGGCGTTGGCCGATGCGGTGGTGCTGGCCATCAAGTGGAACGCCACGCCCGCACCGGCGGTCAAATCGGCGGTAGGCTGGTTGCGCTCGGACGGGGCCAACCTTGTCGGCGCAATGTACACGATGGTGGATGCCACCTCGCAAAGCTATGGCTCGTATTATTACTATACCAACAAATACACGAGCTATTACAGCAATCAGGGATCGTAAGATCACCGCGCCCGGGTTGGCTTTCCGGGCGCAGCTGATGCCGAAATAAAGAACGGCCCCTCCATTGGTTTGGAGGGGCCGTTGTCGTTTGGCCAATACCGGGATGCAAAATCGCCGCGAAGGGCACGCGCTTCAATTACAGCGATTTAGGAATCCTGCTTGCCGCCTTCAGGAAAACCGCTGCGCGTCACATGCATGGGGGGCGCCGGGCGGACATCGGAGGTGGACCAGCGCCAGTAAGTCGCGCCATCGGCATCCTGGCCATCAGACGCGAAACCCAGACCTGCATAATGATCGCGCACAATCATGTTGCGATCGGTGGGGATGAACACACCACGCAGCCAGCCCACGCCCCGCTCGCGTGCCAGACGGCTGATCTCGTTGAGCACCGCATCCTCGACCCGGCGGCCCAACACGCGGCAACTCATCAGCCACAGGTCGATATCCATCACATCAGCTTCGCCGTCGCGCGTCGATGGGCGCAGGATAATCACGCTGATCATGCCGTTATCGCCGAAGCAATCGCTCAACCGCACCTGAAGCGTGATCAGGTCGGGATCCTGCGCCATCGCTTCGACCTCGACCGCGCCATAGCGGCGCGTGGTCAGATTGAACTGGTTGCTCTTGCTGATCAGTTGAACGATGCGCTGACGCCCGATCTCGTCAAAGGGGGCAAAGTTGAGCTGCATATTCAGCGAAGCTAGATAGGCGCCCAGATCACCGCTCTGCTCCAGAAGCTGAGCACGACGGGCATTATCGCGATAAAAGCCGGTGCGCGCGGCATCTTCCTGCGAAAAGGTGATCGCTTCGAAATAGCCCGCCGCCGCCAGAACTCTCTCGTAAAGCGCCGGATCAGCCGGCAGTTCAGGCACAGCCACCTCGGGCAATCGCTGGCGTACGATGGCGCGTTCGGCCGGATTGTCATCGACAAAGACAAAGGAGGAAAGCCCTAGCGACAGCTCATGTGCAATCGCCCGGATGTTGCTGGCCTTATCCACCCAATTAGCCTGAAACACGGCAATATGCTCTTCGCGCAGCAGCATATCGGGGTGCTCGCGGAAGACCTGCCGCGCCACCGCTTCCTCGTTCTTGGAACAGACCGCAAGCACAATGCCGCGTTCGTGCAGCATCAGCGCATAGCGCTGCAAGGCAAGGTGCGCCTCGCCGATCGGATCGCCTTGTCCAAGACGGATGCCGTCCATGCCTTCATCGCCAATTACACCGCCCCACAAGGTATTGTCGAGATCAAGGACAAGGCAGCGCTTCGCCTTGCCCCAAAGCGCGCCCAGCACGCGACACACATGATCTGCGTAAAGCGGTTGGCAAGCCGTGGCGACCGTCATTTTGGCAAAATGCCACTGCGAGGGGGAAAACCAGTTGACAGTGCCGACCGTCGCGGCCAGCGCCGCCACATCAAGCAGGATATCCTCACCGTCGGCCAGATCGAGCGCAAGCGCCTGATTGAAAGCACGCACCCGCGCCAGCAGCGTCGAGGCGCGGCGCGCATCGAAATGGCCAAACATCGTCACCATCGGCTCAGCCAAGGTCTGAACGATGACCCTGGCCTCGCCATGACGCCGCAGATTGTTCCTCAGCCCGCGCACAAAAGCCAGGGATGCCTCAACCGTACCCGCGCTATCCGTGGTCTGGGCCACCGCCAGCGGCAAATCCTGATAGTCCAGCGCCAGCAGCACCGCATCGCAGCCCGCGCGATTGATGGTCGATGCCGGATCAAACGCCTGCTGTACCAATTGGCCATAGGGGGCGGTCACGCAGATCAGATCCAGCCCGTGACGCGCCGCGCTGGCCATCAATTGCGGCGCGATCAGATCGAGCGTGCCGGTGCCCAGCAGACCCAACCGAAAGGGGCTGAGAGGCACGAGGGACCGACCGTCGGCCCGAAAATTGTTGAGAGCCTTGGCAAGTTGGTTCAGCGCATTCACACCCATTCCATACTGGGCCAGCGCCATCGCAGCTTCGCCCGGTCGCTCAGCCGAGGCAAGAGCCCGCACTAGCAGCCGAAAATCGGCCGGGCAGGGCAACAGCCAGTCAAGGCCAAGTTCAGAGCCACCGGTCAATCCAGACATCATCCCAGAACCCCAAAGATCTTAAGCGTGGCGCAAATGGCAAAGCCCATCGAAGCGCTTTTCATCAATTCGCGCGCCGTAACCGGCAAATTGGCGTTGAAAATCACCGTAAAGAGGGAAATCAGCCCCGCCGAACCGATCAGTTCCCACCAGCGGGGAAAGGCCTCGTTAAGCGCCGGCGCGGGCCATTCCAGCACCAGCGGCAAAAGACGGTTCAGGATGCAGCCAAAACCCGATGCGATCCAGTGCGACAGAAACCGTGCCGGCGTCTCGCCCAGTTCTTTATCCGACGGACCCGTCATCATCCTTCTCATCCCTAACCGCAAATTGTATATCGGATATCAGACTATCAACCAGAACTTCGAAGTAGTGATTTTCCAGCGTTTCAGCATCATGGCTGCGTGCAATCTTTCGCCGTGACGACTGGATCTGCAATTCCACCATATCGCGCCATGTGGCCAGATCGCGCGCGGCGATCACCTGTTGTCCCCAGGCGATCAGCATGACCGCCAGACAGATCAAACCAATTACGAAGGCCGCAATGTAGGAGCGTTCGTAATGCATCCTGATTTCGACGCAATAAATGGCCGTGATGACGATACAGGCCAAAATCACAAAGGACAGCAGGTCCACCAGGTGCCTGTACCAATGCAAAAGAGACTTGCCTTTTTCCACTTTGCGCGCGTCAGTCATGTATCCACCATGGAGAGAGCCGCAATTTTCGCAAGGAAGAAAAGGATCGCGATCCGCCTGCTTTCACCCAAGGTCGCATGGCCTGTCACTCTGATGAAGCGCCGGGTATCTTGCGCGCTTTCATCTGTGCCATCAGGTTCTGTCCAGCCGAGGACGAAGAGGATGAGCGCCGGCGCTTGCCCGAGCTGGAACGCGACCGGGATATGGAATAGGTGGCAAAGGACGCCGCAAATACGGCAAACAACCCCACAAAGGAGTCACGCTCGAACAGGCTGCTTTCCGTCACATTATGGCCGATGCAAAACAGCAGCATCGAACAAAGCATCGCGCCCTTGGCAGGGTCAAGGCGATCCATCGAAACCACGCGGATCAAAGGCCACATCAGCACCGCCCAGACAATAAGCAGCGCGCCCGGCCAACCCACCGTGACCAGCAGGTCAAGATAACCGTTATGCCCGACGGTCACCATGGTGGTATAGCCAGTGCCGTAAATATAGATCGGGCTGTCACCGCCAATATTCCAGAAGGAAGAAAAGCCCGCGCCCAGCAGGGCATGAGTCTGAGCATAGAGATACAGCGCCGACCAGATCTGACCACGCCCGGTAAAGGCTGTGGGCTGGAGATAGAGACGGGCCACCGAGTCAGTATACATGCTGCCATAGGCAGCAACTGCGCAGATGATCACCACAAGGACCGGAATGACAAAGCGACGATAGCGCGTAGCAATCCGATTATAGGAATAACCGAGCAGCGAGGCCAGAATCAGCATCCCGATCGAGGTTTTGGACGCACTATAATACAGAAACATGGATGCCGCCGCAATAATGCCAGCACGGACAGGCAGCATGATCGCACGCGCATCAAACAAAAACAGCAGAATGCATAAGGCGCTTGCCGCACCCGCAAAGTTCTTGTGCGTGGTTAGCCCGCGCCAGTTTCCTGCCACTGAAGTCCCGGCCTTAAGGTCATTGCCAAGGTGGATCCCGACTTCGGGCGCATACCAAACCGCCAGGAAATTGATCGCCAGAACGATCACCATCGCAATGCGCAAGGCGTTCAGGTTTCGACGATAGCCGTTGCAATGCACCAGAATGCAGGCAGACCAGACCACACAAGTGGTCAGCAACAGGCGACGGAAAGCAATGCCCGGTTCGATCGCCCAGCCAATGCTTAGCCAGCACCAGACCAACGCCAGGACAATGGGCAAAGGCACAGCGATATATTTATAGCCGCGCTGCCACGGTGCCGCCCAGACCAAAACCGCCCCCAACAGCAGCACATAGGCGAATTGCCGAAACGAACTGCCTTCCGAGGCGCCTTCCGACGTGGCCATCGCGATGAAAGGCCCCAAAGTGGCCAAAATCATCAGCACCGCGCCCAGCACCACCCCGACCAGCGCCCGGTTGTCCGCCGCGGGGCGGGTTCCGACAACCTCCGCAGCGGTCTCTGCCTCGGCTCGTTCGCCAAGCTGGCTCAACAGCACGGTGGGCAAAATCGGCTGATTCATTGTAAGAAACCCTTAGCAGTCGGGAAGTAGCCAGATCGCACACTTTCCCTCCAACAGAAACCCCTAAGCGGATATGCGTAAAAGAAACGCCCTGCCCTATTTCACCGTGAAACAGGATCGTCCTCTGGTCAGGTCGCTCTGCCTGCATGGCGCCGGTTCACCCCAGATCCAGCCGGATCCGGTATAGCCAAGATAGACCCGCCCAAACACATCCGGATCGGCGGCCACCGCCGTCACCTGATCCAGACTGCCCAACGGGAATTCGGCCAATTGCTGCCAGCTCACCGCATTGTCGAGCGAGCGCCAGACACCGTAAACCCCGAAAACACGCCCGGAAATGAAGATAGTGGGATAGGTTTTGCCCGGTGCCGCCTTGCCAAAGGCAATGTCATCCACATGATCGACATGGGCCACGACATTCCACGTTGTCCCGCCGTCGGTGCTGCGGCGTAGGCCCGTATCGCCGGCATTGAGAAAAGCCGATGTGAAGAACAGATGCCCGGCATGCCCTGGCACCGAGCGCAGCTTGGCCGCCATATTGCCGCTCGGTGCGATCTCGCCGCCATACACCCGGCGCCAGTTGGCCCCGCCATCGCGGCTCTGCCACAAGCCCATCAAGGCGAGATTGGGCGCCTCGCCGCTGTGGTAGAGATAAAAAACGCCCGGATCGGCCTTGTCCGAGGTCAGGGTTTTGCGCTGATACCACATTTGCGCGAAAGACCCGGTGTTGTCACCGACCTGCCCTTCCAGCACAACCGGTTTCCAGCTCTTGCCGCGGTCCGTGGTGTAAAAGGGCATCCGATTGAAGGCAGGCTCCCACACGATGTTGTCGATATTGCCCGAAGACACGGCAATCGTGCCGAAGGACATCCGCCATGGATCGCTGTCTTTTTGTCCTGGAGGCGTCGGCAAAGTCGTAAACTTTTTCCAATGACGCCCGCCATCCATGCTGTATCCGGCCATCACGGCATTGCCATCTTCCCAACAGCAGCCCATCCGCGCGTCAGATGCATTGGTGACTACAAAATTGGGATCGGCCGGAGACCAGTCCATCTGCGGAACCGACATCAGGCCGCGCTCATTGGGGGCAAAGGTGGTCGAAAACGCAGTGAGGTCATCCTTGACGTGCATGCCAAAGTCCCACCCGCCAAAAATCGGCGACTGCCCCGGTGGCTGCACGATGTCATTGGCCACCAGTTCCTCGATGCCGCGAGTCTGGCTGGTCCACCCGGCCACGGATGCCCCAGGCGCCAGATCGGCGTAAAACACGCCCGTGCCCGCCGCGACCCACAGGCGGTTGGGCACCACTGGATCGAAACGAATGTCACCTGTCGCAAAGTAGGCGGTATCGGAGAGATGCAGCCATGGCGGATCGCCCTGCCCCGCCGCGCCGGTGTGCGACACATGGGTCCAGTTCCTGCCGCCATCGACAGTCTGATAACCCACGCCACCCTGATCAAAGATAACCACCTGATCGGCGCGCGGGTTGGAGGCCACCACGGCCCAGGGCGCGACCGGCAGGCCCGCTTCTTTCACCAGATCGTGCCAGTGGCCGTTGGCATAGGACCAGACCGACTTGGACATGTCATCGACGCCATAAAAGGTGCCGTGATTGTCAAAGGCCCCCCGCGACAGCGCCATTGGCTGCGCCCCGACCGAAGGCAGCGTGGTAAAGCTGATCCCGCCATTGTCCGAAACATACATGCCATGGCCCGAGGACATGGCAAGGATCCGCCCCGTGGGCTTGCCCCCGGCTCCGGCTTCAAACCAGATGAGCGTTCCGGGCGCCTGAGCCCCAGGCGCCGGATTGCTGTCGACGCTGGGCGGCACCGTGGCCACCCGTTGCCAGGATTGGCCCGCATTGGCACTGCGCCACAGGCCGTCACCCGGCGTGCCCAACAGCACAAGATCAGGATTCTGCGGCGAAACCGCCAGAAAGGGCCCGTCATGGCGGTACGCACTGTTGGCATCCCAGGTCAGCGGGAAAGGGTTGCTCCCACCGGCCAGAACCCAATGCGCGGCCCGGTCATCGGTGCGATAGACCTTGCCCTTGATCGCCATATAGATGCGGTCCGGCCGCGAAGGGGCCACCACCACTTCATAGACGCCCGCCGCCAGCCCGGCTTGCACGCGATCATTCTGAGGCATGGCATCGGCACTGACCAGTTGCACCCAGCGATCAGCCTTGGGCGACCAGATATAGGCGCCATAAACGTCGGTGCGCGCCACAAAGGTCTTGCCGCCCGGATCGAAGGACAGGCCGGTGATAAAGCCGCCGCCGCCCACGGCCACATGGCTCCATTGATAGGTTTCCCCCGCGACCGGACCTCCCGCCTTGGACAGGGCAGGGGGCGGGCTGTGAACCTCATGGGTCTGGGCCATGTAGAGCCACGTTCCGGCGCCCGCCGCCGCCAGCAGCACAGCGACCAGCATGAGCATCATCGGCCACCTCCGCTTTTTAGGCGTGACAAACTGTTCATAGCGGATCTGGCGGCGAGCGGTCGTCTGCATGGAACCTCAGGCGATTGACAAACAGGGAAAGGCGGCGGGCACCGGAAAGGGCATCAGGATCGGGTCTTGGTGATAAGGTGATAAATCGCGCGAGGGTTGGTCACCAAATAGCGCCAGCCAAGTCGCAAAGGCTCACGTGCGGCGCGGTAAAGCCATTCCAACCCCAGCGTCTGCATCCATCCGGGCGCGCGCGAGACCCCGCCGCCATAATGGTCAAACAGGCCACCGCAAGTGCGTATCCACGCCACGCCGGCCAGCAATTCGCGCGCGCGCACCGCAAACCGCTCCTGAAGCGGGGTTCCCAGCCCGACCCAGAGTACATCGGCGCCGGACTTGCGCACCGCCTCGCAAATGGCAGGAATATCGGCATCGCTGAAATAGCCGTGGCGCACGCCCAGGATCCGCAATCCGTGAAACCGGTGGCGCAAATTGTCGGCGGCGCGGGCGGCCACACCGGGTTTTGCCCCGATAAAATAGAACGTAATATCATGCTGGGCCGCAACATGCGAAGCGCCCATCAGGAAATCAGTGGTGGCGGTGCGCTGCTGCAGCGGCTGATCGGTGAAAATCTTGCTGGCAAAGACCAGAGACATGCCGTCGGCATCGATAATATCGGCCTGATCCACGGCGGCGCGCAAATCGCGGTTGACATGGTATTCGGCAATCAGGCTGCCATTGGCCGAGGTAACAAAGCGCGGCAAGGCTAAAGCCCCGGAGCGCGCCAAAGCCGTATCGGCCACCATAATATCGCAAAGTTCCGCGCAAGTGGCCCGCATGACCGGCAAGCCACCAATCATCAATTTCGGCTTGTCCATCATCGCATCCCAGCCATCAACACAGCACGTCGCTCCCTATGGACTGGACAAGCTTAGCCGGGCCACGTCGGCTTACAGGTATAAACCCTTACCAACCTCTCCTTCACTTGCCAAGGTGGCAGCGTTTCAGGTTCTATCCCGTTGCAGACCGGCTGACCGACACCTCAAGAAGGTCCTGTTTACTGTCCTTGTCACAGGTACCAGAGCGATCAGGGCGCAGGTCATGGTCAGAAAGGACTGGTCCACCCCCTTGCCGTCCAGAAACTGGGATTCGGCAAGGCTGTTGAATACGCAGAAAATGATGATCGAAAGCAACAAGGAGCGGCAAGGCGCGGGAAGTGTATCGGACGCCAACAGGCGCCAGACCGGATAAAGCACCAGCACCGCTACCGAAAGGACAAGGCCAGGAAAACCGATTGTGACCAGCAAATCGAAATAGCTATTATGCCCCGCCGGGGCGAGTTCGGCCACCCATCCCTCGGTCAGTTGGAAGATCGGGCTGACCTTACCCGAACGCCAGAAGGAGCTGAAACCCGCCCCGGTCCAGAAATGATCGCGGGCATAAAGCACCAGTGTGGACCAGATCCGCATGCGCCCGGAAAAAGCCTCACGGTCAAAATAGGGCTGAAGTTTTTCAAAAACCAGCACAAGAAACAGCGGAAAGGTAAGCAATGCCAGTATCACCCTGCGGACAAGCGTCTTGTAGGCCCCGGCATAATCGAACATGCTGATCGCGATCCCGGCCAAAATAGCAATGGAAAGGCTGAGCATCGAGGATTTGGATTGCGTAAAATAGAGAAAGATCGCCGCCAGCAGAACGACTAATGCATGATAGGTTTTTGACACATTCCTCTTGTCAAAGAGATACATGAGAATTGTCATGCAACATATCGGCCCGGCCATGTTCTTGTTGTTGGTAATGCCACGCCAGGAGCCGATAGTACCCGGATCCAAACCATACTGGAATTGGTGAATGCCACGGCTAAAAAAAGCCACAGTAAGAAAATTAAGAACCAATAGAACCATCAGAACATTGCGCGTCAGCCACAGGGTGCGCGCATAGCCCAGTTCGACGCAGCAGTGCCAGATCACCCAGAACGAGATCACCATCTGAACCCAGCGGCGAACGGCAATATCCGGGGCCACAGACCACATCACGCTTAACAGGCAATAGGCCAACAGCAGCACATAAGGCCATGACCGACCCAGGAAATCTGCGAAACTCTGCCTGCGCCATGTCGTGAAAAACAGCAGCAGCGCCAGCCCGATCAAGATCAACTGGTTCGAGACCTGTCCATCGGCATTCTGCCCGCTCGTATCGCTGGCCAGCAGCAAATCAAGGCGCAGCAGCATAAAGCCTATATAGGCCACAAACACCAGAGAGGCCCAGCGTCGCCGCATCGTTGCGGCACGCTGCTGTTCGGCATCAGCCAGATTGTTGAGCCAGCTATCAGCGGGCATTAAACCAGTTCCTCTTGTCGGGAATGCAAAGCACAATTGCCCTCCTCACGCTGGACGCCCAACTCCGCCAGCAGAGCTTCATAATGTTCGATCAAATTGCACGAACTGCGCATATGCCCTAGGCGGAGCGACTTTTGCGCCCATGAGCGCCGCTGTGCCTCATCCATTGCCCATTCCTGCAGGATGTGACCCAGCGCTGTGGCATCGCCCAAGGGCACCGCAACACCGCATAATTCGCCCTGCTCATCGGTGATGCCCTCGATCTGTTCGGCAACCTGCGACACGATCAGCGGCACACCCATCCGGGCCGCTTCAAGCAGAGCGAGGCTATGCCCCTCGAACAGGCTCACCTGCACAAAGACATCCGCTCCCGCCAGACGTCGCAAAGTATCCTCCCGCGGGAATTGCCCCAAAAGAGTCACTTTATGTGCCAGATCCAATTGCGCGATCAACGCGCGCAAATCCGCCTCGTCCTCGCCCGCCCCGATGATCTCCAGCACACCGTCGGGCGCAAAAGCCATCGCGCGGATCAACTGCGCATGGTTCTTCTGGCTGGACAAACGCCCCACCGCCATGATGCGCAGCGCTCCATCACTTCTGTCGCGGGGCACCATCGCCATACCGTCGACCAGTTGCTCGATCCGTGCGGGAAGTGAATTGTGGATCGTGCGTTGCTTGGCGCGATAGGCCACCGGCCATGCGGCAAAAGAGCGCCCCACCGCATCCGACACGCTGATGATCGCCGCAACAGCCGGACTGCAACCGGTACGCCTGTCGAGAATGTTCAATACGTTCTGATAGGTGAAGGATGGGGTGTGATGCGACAGGATGACCTTCGTTCCCGTACCGGCCATGGTGCAGCAGATGGAAAACAGCACATTGCAGAAAGGCATCCCGGTGATGACGATACGTGGTCGTGTCTGACGCAACCAGTGCACCACGCGCCACACCAGCGCTATCGCCGACCATGGCGTACGACGGGGCCGGTTCAGGATGAACCCCCAGCCAGCCGCGCCTGCTTCCACCCTTTCCCCTGCCCGAGGATAAAGCGAGACCAGCCCGGTGCGCAGCCCTCTCTCCTCAAGCCCGGCGGCCACATCCTGCCAGATTTCACGCAGGCCACCCGGCTCGGTATGGGTGATGGCAAAAACCACCTGAGGGCGCCCGGGCCGAGTATCCGCGCCGATTGCGAGCGGCCTGATCATGGAACGATTCTTTTTGCCAGGAAAGGCGCCACCCGATCGGCCAGATCCCGCGTGGCCACAATGGCACCCGCACGGTTGAGATGCACATCATCCTGATAAAAGCCCGGATTGTTACGCAGAGAGATCAGCATGATATCCGGCCCGTAGCGCATCAGGAAGGCCGGGTTGCGCGGTTCGTCATAAGGCCCGACCATCGGCAGTCCGACAAAAACCAGCACAACGTGGTGATCGTCCGCCAACCGCCCGATGGCCGCCATGTTGCGATATTCAATCGCGAGCCGCCATGCTTCCGGCAAGAAAGATAAATGCACAAATTGCCTGCTCCGGCCCGTGGCCTTGGTCTGTTCTGCCCTTTTCATCAATTGGGCGACCGGCATGACAGTATCGCCATTGCGCCAATGTCCGTCGGGCAGGCGATAGCCCAGCGTCCGGTCCAGGTCGGAACCGGCATAGCGTGATGGATCAAAGGTCTTGTACACCCCAAACCAGCCGGGTCGTACCTGCTCTGCAACATTGAGGAGATTGCGATAGGGCAGGGCAAATAGGTTTTTGAAATAGTCCCGGTTGATCAGCAATGGCTGGGAAACGACATCGGTCGGCGTCGCCATTTCCTGAAACATTGGATGCGACAAGGGCATAAAGCCATCATCCGACAAGATGATCAGCTTCACTTCGGGATGGTATCGCACAAGATCGCGCACGAGCAAGGCATGATAGTCCCGCCCCGGCCTGACCATTGCCAGACTGACCGCATGAACCGGCCGCCCCAACTTTTGCGAAAGAACCTGCGTCATGATCAACGGGCTGATCCCGGCTTCGACCCGGGAGGAACCGATAATGGCGACATCGATCGGCGCAGGATCGAAATGGATGCGCTCATAGATCCAGCGGGTATGAAACATCTCGCTGTCCCGTGCCTGCTGCGAGGCGAGATAGCCGTTGAACGGCAGGCACAAGGTTGCCGCCAGCACCAGCGCAAAGCCTATCACCAGCCCCAGCGCGTAACGCCCGATGCCCGACAGGGTGTCGCCGGGCTGATACAAGCCTGCTGGTTCCACGCCATCCATCCTTAAAAGCTGAAATAGACAAAACTGTTAGCACCGCGACTGACGAATGTCAGTCCCAGCATCAGGGCAGCGCCCGTCAGCAGCCCCCAGCCCAGACCGGCCCGCCAGCGCCAGCCGAACGGCCCGCGTGACACTTTGTCCCCACCGGCAAAGGGCAGCGACGGATCCAGCCTGTCGAGCCACTGCGCCGTGTTGGGCAAAGCATAGACGATGAACAGCGCAGCGGCCAGTTCCACCGCCACAAGGCCCGCTCCTACCGGCGCCATCACCGGCCAAGGCAGCCACACCGCCGAACCATTGAATCCCACCATCGCGCCCCATATTCGCAGGGCGCTCGCCATATCCGCCGCCCGAAACGGCACCAGTGCCACCAGCACGCAAAGGATAGTCAGTACATGGCCCCGAACATGGTCCAGCCGCGAGGGTGCCGCCGCGCCCTTGTGCTTCCTATTCTTCTTACGCCAGAACAGCCAAGCCTCGGCCACAACCATATAGACGGCATGCAGCAGGCCGAACACGATATAGGTCCAACGCCCGCCATGCCATGCGCCGATCACGAGCATCGAGACCGCCGTCGGCATCAGCACGCCCAGAACCATCACCCCCCAGCGGCCATGGCCGCGCATCACCGCCTTGCGCGTCAGTGGGAGGGCCAGCGACTGGAAGATATAATCATTGACGAAACGCCCAAGGCTCATATGCCAGCGGCGCCACCAGTCCATGATGCTGGTAACGCGCATGGGGGAATAGAAATTGAGCGGCAGACGCACCCCGAACAGCCGAGCCACCCCGGCGGCCATGTCCGAATAGCCGGAAAAATCGAAATACATCTGCATCAGGAAGCCAGCCACCATCACCCAGGCCTGAACCGCCACCGGGCTTTTGCCTGTGGCGACATCGGCAAACATCGGATCGACCCAGAGGATTAGGCTGTCGGCCAGCAAGGTTTTTTTGAACAATCCGACGGAGAACAGCGTGATGCCGGTGATGCCGTTGCGCAGCCAGTCACGTGGTTCCGCCTCGATCTGGGGGGCGAATTCGCGGTAATAGGTGATCGGGCCGGAAACCAAATAGGGAAAAAACAGGATCGAGGCCAGATAGGTGAGCGGACGCAACTGCGGCACCAGCCCGCGCGCCACATCGACCAGCAACGAAATCTGCTGAAACGTGAAAAAAGAGATGCCCAAAGGCAGCGCCAGTTCGCGCCAAAGGCGGGAGGCTGCCCCGCCCGCCGCCATAAATCCCGGCATGACAAGCGCGAGATTGGCACCGAAGAAACCGGTGAATTTGTAGATGACCAGCGCGGCGACATTGGCCGTCACACCAAAGATCAGCCAGCCGCGTTGCGTTGTGCCTTGCGTGGCCGCGATACGGCCCGCCACCGCGTAATTGCCCACCAGCGAAATCAACAGCACCGGCAAGGCCCATGCGCAGGCCAGAGCATAAAACACCAGACCCGCCGCGATGACCACCAAGAGCCGCGCCCCCGGCCCGCGCAACAGCGCCGCCAGCCGATAGAGCGCAAACACGATCGGCAGAAACAACAGCGCAAAGCCATAGGAGTTAAACGCCATGGCCACCGCCCCGGGATGCGTAATGAAGGTTCACGGCAGGCTACCGATCATACTGCCAACAGGTTCACCAGATCCCCCAACTGCTTGAGGTTCTGCCAATCGCCGATGGAGAATTTGCGCCCAAACGCCTGTTCGACCGCCACCATGAAGCGGATGTTGCTCAGGCTGTCCCATTCGGCCACATCGGCCGCGGTCAGATCATCGCGATAGGCGATCTCGTCATCATCAAACGTATCGGCAAACACTTCCATCAGCTTGTCGATAACAGCATATCTATCCATAGTTTTACTCCCAGGACCGGCTTTGCGGTGCACCAACCGGCGTGGCCAGCGCATGCTGCGCCAACCACGCCCGATCACCTTCATCGTCTTGCAGCCAGTGATCAATCATCTCTCCCCATTTCACGGGGATCTGCATTCTGTTCCACGCCTGCTCGGCGCCTTGGGAAATCGCGGCGTAGAGAACCGGATCGCCGAGCAGACGCTCAATTTCATGCGCCAGCCGCCTGCTGTTGCCCGCCGGATAGATGAGCGCGCTACAGTCATGCTCGATATGACCGGCAAACATCGGATGATCGGAGGCGATCACCGGCGTGCGCGAGGCCAGCGCTTCGTAAAGCGTGAGCGGCATGCCCTCGGGAAAGCCATGGCGGCTGGGCACGATCACGGCGGCGCTGCGGTGCATCAATTCCATCACCTGCCAATTAGGCACCAGGCCAAGAAATTCGACCCGGTCGGCCACACCCATCCGCCGCGCCCGCGCCTCAAACCGGGCGCGCTGGCCCAGTCCGGCGATTTTCAGCCGGATGTCCGGGCGATGGCGCAAATGGAGCAAGGCATCAATCACATCGCCCACACCCTTGCGGCGCCCGATCGAACCCACATAGAGCAGTTGATAGGGGGGATCACCCGGCCCGGTTTTGACCGCCCATTGATCAGGTGTGCGGGTCTGAGGAAAATCCCATGGTATGACCTTTTCCGGGCGAACCCCCAACCCAACCAGCGAGCGGGCCGCGTTAACCCCATGGTTGCCGATCAGCGTCACCCCCGGATCATTGAGCGCGCCCGCCAACCGGCCAAAGCGCAGCCAGCGATCCAGCGGATGCATGGCGAAACTGTCGGCCAGCACGCATCCCACCTTGATCCCGCGCCGCAGGCCCCAGCGAAGCAGCGGGGTGATCGGCCCATGTACGATCAAATGGGTGGGATCATAATCGGCCATCATCGCCAGAGCACGCCCGGCCTTGCGCTCGGCATTACAATCGGCGCCCATCAGGGTGACGCCGTGATCCAGCCTTTCGACATATTCGGGAGCGGTGCAGCACAGGAAGCCTGCCTCACCATGGCGGTCGGCCAAATGGTCCAGCTGATCGAGTACATAACTGTGGCCGTAATAGATCTCGCTGCCGTCCTGCGCCCGGCGGCGCCTGGCTTCGCGATAATCCCCGGCGTTATGAACAATCAGCAAACGTTTCATCATAGCATCCCCCAGATCGGCTGGAAGGGCTGGTTAAGGCCGAGGCCATAGCGCAGCGCACATACCCCGCCAAGGGCAATCACGTAGGCACTGATGGCAATGGCATCATCGCGCCAAGGCGCCCGGTCCAGACGCGTGAGGCCAATCGAAATGTAACCATATTGGCAAATTTCCGTAAACCCGATGGCCATCACCGCTCCGGGAAAGCCCAGCCAATGCAGCCCCGCAGGCAGGCAAATTGCCATGGTGCAAAATCGCGCCCCATTGGCAAAACTACTGAACGCCGGGCGCCCAGCGGCCAGCAGTAGCGCCTCGTTAAGATTAGAAAGCACCGCAAACGCGCCGCCCACCAGCAGAACCGCCAGAATCCACCCCGCCGACACATAGCGCGGATCATAGATCAACGAGATCACCCCATCGGACAGGCCCGTCCCCACCCCCAGAGCCAGACAGACCGCACAGGCAAACAGCAACCTTGTCCGCTCCACCGCCCGATCAACGTCGGCGCCATCATCGCGGTGATGCACCATGACGGGAAAAATGATCTGGTAACTCAACCGCCGGGCCAGGTTGGTGGGCAATTCGGCCATGGCGCGGGCAATGCCGTAAATGCCCACCAGCCCCAGCGGCACCGCCTGCCCCAGATAGAGGCGATCCAGATTGGTGGCCGCATACATGACCAGCGAGGTCATCATGATCCATTTTCCGTAATGCAGGATGCGGCGGCGGATCTGCGGATCAAGGCGGAATTGCTGCGCTGGATCGGGCAGGAGATAGCTGAGCGCCGAGCGGATCGCCACGGTGCAGACGAGCGCAAGGGCGGGCGCCCATACTGAACGCAACGTATAGGCTAGAACCACCGACACCAGAAAGCCAAGCATCTCGCTGCCCAGTTCGAACTGATTCCGCCGCCGCACCTCCACCTGCTTGACCAGCGCGAAGATGGCGGTAGAATGTAGTCCTCCCAGAAAGGGCGAACAGGCCACCAGCCAGAAAATGCGCACATCGATATGATAGGTTTGCGCCAGAAACGGAGCGGCAGCGGCAAACAGCAGGCTGAGGAAAAAACCGCGCAGGACCTGCATCGTCCATGCCGTATCGCGAAAGGCCCGGTCCAGCCCATCGGGGTGATGCACGATATTCTGCTCTATGCCCACATCGGTCAGCAGTTCGATGCCCAACCGCACCGCATTGACCACCAGCATCACGCCCATGATGTCGGGCGCCAGCAAATAAGACAGCGCAATGTTCAGCACAAAGCGCATGCCGGACGAAGCGACAAAGCCGCTGATCGTCCACACCATCTTGCTGCTCAACCCCTTCATGGGGCGCCTTTCCGCAGGACGGTCATCTCCAGCACGGCTTCGGGCGGGACCCGCCCCCGGCCAAGTCCCTGAAGCAGGCCGACGCCATGCATGTTCCATGTGGCCAGCGAATAGAGGCCATGCCGCAGCGAACGGCGGCGCAGAGATAGCAACCCGACCGGCGCACCCAGCAGAACCGCCGCCCACCACCACCAGCCGCACAGCAAAACCAGCGCAAGGGTCAGCCACCAGATCACCACGATGGTCGCATGCCGCAAATGGGAAAAGCCGCGCAGCAAGGGCGCCAA
Organism: Novosphingobium sp. SG707; assembly: GCF_012275515.1. Lineage (GTDB taxonomy): Bacteria > Pseudomonadota > Alphaproteobacteria > Sphingomonadales > Sphingomonadaceae > Novosphingobium. The sequence goes on along the minus strand of NZ_JAAZQL010000003.1, from coordinate 573,686 downwards.
CCGCCGCTGCGCCATGGCGGCGCGCACCACCTCGCCCGTGCCACCGGCATAGCCGGTACGAATACGGCGCCACACCAGCCTCAGCGCGGGATCCTGATGCCCGCGATGCTGAATCGCAGGCGTTTCGATACGCGCCAGTTTCCATCCCCGCGCAATCAAGCGGATGCCCAGATCAAATTCTTCGAAGGCATGAAGATTGCGGTCGGTGAAATAATCCAGTTCGCGCAGCGCGCTCATCCGGTAAAGACCGCCGCAATCCAGCCGGTCCACGTCGCCGGTGTGGCTCTTTTGCTTGGCCTTGTCATTGCGGGCGCGAGCTTCGAACTCGATGCTCTCGACATTGACCTCAATCACCTTGCCGCCCACCCCCGCATGGCGGGGATGGGCGCGAAGAAAACCTATGCCGGCATCCAGAAATCCAGGCAGAATCGTCATATCTCCATCGAGAAGATAGAAAAACTCCGCTTCGCCCGCTCCCTGATAGGCTAATTGCGCCCCCGCCCCGCAGCAGCGCTGCTCCGGATGGGTCAATTGCACCACGCGCACATCGGGATAATCGCGCGCGATAGCTACCGTGCGATCACTCGAACCGCTGTCGGCCAGCACCACATGACCGCCCCAAGGCCGCACCGCCGCTAGAGCGCTTTCCAGACATGCCGCGATATTGGGCTCCTCGTTCAGCGCCTTGATACCGATGGCCACGGTCATTGACCCTGCTCCTTGCCGGCCAGAACACGATAATGGTCCAGATAAGCGAGCGTCATCGTCCGGGTTGAGAAGCGCTCCAGCAAGGCAGGACGACAGGCCGCTGCCATCTGCCTGTAATGGGCGATATCATCAACCACGGCAGCCAGCATTGCGGCCATAGCCTCGACATCGCCCACATCGGCAGCCAAGGCATAATCGGGCGGCAGCACCTCGTTCAGACCCGGCGCCCGAAACGCCAGCACCGGTACGCCCGCCAGCAAGGCTTCAAGATAAAGCAGGCCCAGACCCTCAAAGCGCGAAGGAGCAAGCATTACATCATAATTGCTCAGCTTTTCGGCCAGTCTTTCAATCGGCGGCACCAGACCAATTTGCCATGCACCATCCTGTTTGGCAAAGGCGTCGGCGAGATCATCGCGAAACACGCCCTCACCCGCGATCACCATCTCGACATCGCGGCGTCCGGCCTGTCGCTGCGCCCTGGCAAGGATAGCGGGCAGCAGATCCGCGCCCTTTTGATGCACCAGTCGCGCCGCAAACAGCACTCGCAGAGGTCGCCTGTCAACCGGGGCTGACGTCGCGATCGAGATCGACACGGCATTATAGATCACCTCGGCGCGGGGGCGGTCCACACCCGCGGCAATCGCCTGATCCGCATCTGCGGCGGCCTGCGACACCGCCACGGCGCGCCCATGGGCCAACCATCGCGTTACCCATGCCCCCAACCGGCCCCAATCGATCCACAACACGGAATTATGTACTGTGCGCAGCAACGGTGTCCGGGCCACGGCACGCGACATCACACATGCGACCGCCAAGGTCAGTTCGGGTATCTCGGTATGCACATGCAGCACATCGGGGCGAAACCGCTCCACCGCGCGGACCAGACGGAAGGCGGCCTGCAGCACCCCGCCCGACTTAAAGCCTCGCCGCGTCCCCCAAAAAACCGGGGCGTCGATGGCCTGCATCCTTTCCGCCCGGTGCGCGGCAATGGCGGAAACCTCCCGTTTCTCGATCACGGCAAAAACCGCGCTTTCAACATCGCTGGCCAATGTCTCCGCCAGTTGCATAGCCACGTCCTCGGCCCCACCCAGTTCGAGATGGGTGATGATATGCATCACACGGAGTTTATCAGCTCTGGCCATGGTCGCCCTGTCTGTCCCGTCGTCATCATCGACCGTCAACGACCGGAAACAGCCCCCGCGCCCGCGCGGAAACAGGACGCCAGGGCCCGCTCATCCGAGAAGACCGTCACGTTTCAATTTCCGTAGCTGTAGGTGTAGGCATTGGAATAACCGGCCATTTTAAGATTATACTTGGTGGCAACAGCACCAATCACGCGGCCACCGGCACGGTGCAGTCGCAGCAGCGACTGCTGGGCCGATTTGACCCTGACCACGCCGGCTTCCATGACGAAAACGGTAACCTTTGCCACTGCAGTCAATTCCAAGGCGTCAGCAATGGCCAGCACCGGCGGCGCATCAAGCACGATGAGGTCATAATGCTCTTCCAGTTCGGCCAGCATCTCCTTAAGGCGCGAGCCGGAAAACAGATTGGCCGGATCGGGCGGAGTAGGTCCGCTTGGCATAAAGCCGAGATTGTCGATCTGGGTGCCCAAAATGGCGTCGCGAGGGGCGGTCTTGCGGGCCAGAACCGATGAGAGCCCTTCGGCGCCATTGCCCAGTTCGAGCAGGAGATGCAGCGAGGGACGGCGAAGGTCCGCGTCGATCAGCAGCACTTTCTTGCCCAGCATCGCAAAATCGCGGGCCAACGCAAAGCTGCTGGTCGACTTGCCTTCGGCCGGGCTGTTGCTGGTCAACAGCAGCGAGGAAGGCAATCCGGCGCTGGAGGACAATTCGATTGCCGTGCGAATCGCATGGTAGGCCTCCGAAATATCCGATCTGGCATCGAGCAGCGCATCATGCGGCTTGATCCCATCCGCCAGCGGGACAGCACCCAGCAGCGGAATGCCCAGTCGGCTTTCCACCTCACGCGGATCATCGATCGTATCGACCAGATGGCCGCGCACCAGAACCGCCACCGCCGCCGTCACCATCGACAGGCCCAGCGCAACGGCCATGTTGACCAGAATGCGCGGCGAGGTGGGTTTGCGCGGGGCTTCGGCCACATCGACCTGCGCGATATTGTTGACCGTCACGCCTGAAGCAGCGCTCACTTCCTTATAGCGCTGCAGCAGACTGTCATAGAGTTGGCGGTTGGTGTCCACCTCTCGCTTGAGAATGTTGTAGCGAACGCCGCGATCCTGTTCCGACAGCGTGGCCAGTTTGAGTCCGTCAACCGCGCCCTGAAGCGCAGCATCCTGGCGCGCGGCTGTACGGTACTGATTATGGATCGAGGCGCGAATCGCCTCGGCCAGCACCTTGGCTTCGCGGTCGATTTCTGCCAGTTCGGTCGCGGCCTGCACCACGCTAGGGTGATCGGCCTTGAGGTGAACGCGCAGTTCCTGAAGGCTGGACGACAGTTCGGCGCGCTTTTGCAGCAGGCGCTGAATGGCGTCATTGGAAAGCACCTCGGGCAGTTCCATGAGCGGCGTCTTGCTCGCTTCCAGCCAGCGCTCCTCGGCCTGAAGCCTTGCGGCCTTGGCCTCTGTCGACCGCGAGTTGAGCTCGACAAGATTGGCAGTGACCAGCGATTGCGGCCCCCGCTGCGGCTCGCCCTGGGGCGCGGCGCGCGAACTGGCGTCAATCAGGCCCGCCGCGCGTGAATAGGTGATGAGCAGACGCTCGGACTGTTCCAACTTGTTCTTGGCCACGCTCAGCTGATTGCTGAGGAAATCAAGGGAATAGCTGGAGGCTGAAAACTTGCGCTGAATATTGCCTTTGATGAATTCGGACACGAAAGTGTTGGCGATCTTTGCGGATAATTGCGCATCACGGCTGCGATAGGTCACGCCGACAATGCGCGAATTGCGTGGCAGATCCACCACCAGATTGCGCTGCAAGGTGTCGATCACATGATCAAGGCGCTCATCGGGGGCAAGATCGCTGGAGGCATGGCCGGTGGCCAGCTCCAGAAACTTGTCATTCGCGGACAGGCCCAGCGTATCGGACACCCGCTTGGCCATTGCGCGGCTGGTCAGAATATCGACCTGCGTCTGGAGGAAACGATCAGCCTCGGTACCGAAAGCCACCGGATCGCTGTCCTCGGTGCCTAGCACCTTGCGCTCCTGCTGGTCGATCTGCACGCTGGAGCGCGCCGTGTAGACTTTGGGCATGATCACCAGAGAAACAGCGCCCAGCAGCAGCCCAACCCCCAGAATGGCCAGAATCAGCCGGTGGTTGAGAATGACCATGAGGCGCAGGGTGTCAAAGTCAAACAGCTCGGACACCATGCTTGTGGAAGGTGGGGCAAAAGCATCCTGCCCCTGCTGTGACGTCGGGTCGCCCATATGCTTCCCCGCTCCAGCCATCGAGGCCTCGTGCCCGTTCATACTGTGCATGCTCCGCAATTTGAATTAGTATCGGGTGAAGATGTTCAACAGAGGCGCTGCCCTGAGAAGGTCGTGCCAGAGTTGCTTGCTCGTCGAATGCCCCACGATAACCACGTCTCTGGGGATAAGCTGAGGGTCCGGATCATCGCCGTGACGAATGCGGTTCAGATCGAAGATCGCGCCAAAGCGCTTGCCGTTCTGCATCCGCACCACCGCAACGCGGCGCAGCGCGCCGTTTTCGGTTTCACCCTTGGCCAATGCGATCGCGTCAAGCAGCGTTGTCATGCCGCGCATCGGATAGATGCCCGGTTCGGTCACCTGCCCCTGTACGGTGATACGCTGCGTCACGGAACTTGCGATGCTGACCGTAACCTGCGGGTTGACATAATAGCGCTCACCCAGCTTTTGAGCCACCACATCAGCGAATTGCACCGTGGTCAACCCAGCGGCATGAACCCGCCCGATTAAGGGCATAGAAATATCGCCCGAGGCATCGACCGGCGCGCCCTTCACCGAAATATCAGATTCCTGAAATACCGTTATGTCCAGCGCGTCGGCGGGCCCGATCCGGTATTCCGGGATGCTGCCATCACCGGCAGGCGCGGGTACGGCATCATAGGCCGCTTTGCCGGAGGCCAGCGACTTTTGGCCCGCGTGAACCGGTCCAGCCAGTAATGCCACAGATAGAACAGCCATTTTGGCACATGTGATGACAGGTCGGTTGCTCAAATCTTTTGGCCCCGTGCTTGGAGAGTTGGTTTCGACGCAAGATTTCTGAAAGAGCCCAAACTTAATTTGTCCTTGCATCACCAGCCGGCACCCTTTCAACGCGTATAGCAATAACCGAATAGGCCAAAGGCCGCCCTTGCGATGAGTTAAGTATAAACTCTAATTTCTGACTTGGACACCCCTCATCAATCGTAAATGCCTCATTAGCTTTGTCGGCGCCGTCGGCGGCCTTGCTCCAGACAGGAGCAAGCCGGGGCGAGAGCCCTTCCCCGCCTTGGGTGACACAGGTAATCTGGAGGGCGGGCATGATATCAGCCGCGCCATCCTGAACCCGCATATCCAGCGCCAGTCGATAGGCTCCCGGCGTCAGCACCAGCGTTTGCGCCAGCACCGGACCGGTGGCGATGCCGTCACTGGAAATGGCCACGCCATTGGCCATGGAGGCACCGATCTGCTGCACCAGATTGACGGTCGCCCCCGGCAGAGGCGGGGCAAACCAGTTCATCGGCGCGGCCTGCGCTGGAAGCGCAGCGAGCGGAAGGCCGAAGGTCGGGTAGCCGATCACCCCCTTTTCACCGGCCAGCAACCAGAGACGCGCCACGTCCGCGTAATGCCCCGCATCCATCGCCGTCCAGCGCATCAGCGCCGTTTCGCGCTCATTGCTACCCGCGCCCGCCCGGGCCAGGTCGTTCAGTAGCGCGTCGATATCTGCAAATTGATCGACCGTATCGGGCGCCAGAATATTGAGAAATCCCTGACGCCAGGGCGGACGGGTGGCTAGCACCTCGGTCAGCGCCGGGCGGCCTTGCTCCTGATGCGCCATATCGCGCATGAGAGCATACAACGGATCGGCAGGCGCCCCCATCCTGAGCAAGGCATCTATGCTGCGCAAGGCAATATCATAGCGGCCCTGCCGGACGCCCTGATCGACCAGCCAGACCTGCACCAGCGCATCGCGCCAACCTAATTGTGCGCCCACCAGCAGCAGCGCATCGGCGCGCTCCTGCTGGTTCTGCATCACATAGGCGCGGGCCAGAGCGCTGAGCGCATCCGGGTTCATGGCCTCGGTGCGCAGGGCCAGAGTGGCCGAAGTTGTGGCCCCCACGCCATCGCGCACGGCCAGTTGATCGGCAGCCCTTGCGCTCCATGCGCGCGCGGACCATGGCATCAGGCGCACCGCCAAAGCGCTGTTGCCCGCCAACAGATTATGATCTCCCACCCCGATCAGAATGACCGGAATACCAAGAATCCCACCGGCCAGTCCGCCAACGGCGCGCGACAGTCCGCGCGCTTCGCGTGCCAGCACCACCGGCGCGGGCATGATCAGAGCCAGAAAAATCCCGCCAAGCATGGCCAAGGCTGGCATACGCACCGGATAGTCCGTCAGGCTGCACGCCATCAGCACCAACCAGCCGATCAAGCCGGCATGAGCCAGCGCCCGGCGTTCCGATCCGACCACATTCAGCCGCAAGGTTCGGCGATAACCAAAGCCGATCACCAGCAGCAGGCCCATCAGCACGGCAACGCCCGGCCAGCCCGTCTCCACCAACCATTCAAGATAATCATTATGGGCATGTTCCACAAACAGGTGGCCCACTTCGCCCAAGGGCTCGATCGAGGCATAGACCTGCCGAAAGCTGCCAAGACCCGCGCCCCACGGCAGGACATCGGACAAAACATGCAAGGTATTGCCCCAGTAATCCAAACGCCCATCGTCCGCAGAAGCTGACAGGCGGTGCAGAGTGAATTGCACCATGGGTGAAACCCACAAAAGAGGAATCGCAACAGCGGCGGCCAGAACCACTGCTGCAAGCTTGAGGCGGCTTTGCAGAATGCCCGCCTGAAAGGCCATGACCAGACCCAAAACGGGCAGCAGGAACAGGCCGGTGCGCGATTCGGTGGCAATCACGCCCAAGCCGAGCAGGATGACCGCCGCCAGCCCTGCCCAACGCCACAGGGTTTGCCGCGTCAAACGCGCCAAAGCCAGAATCAGCGGCATGACCATCAGCAGGAAACAGGCCTGATGGTTGCGGTTGACGAACAGGCCTATGCCGAAATCCCGATGCATGGTCTTGAAGGGAAACAGCCCGTCCACATCACGCTCTCCAGCCTGAAGCAGGCCCAGCCCGGCGGACATCACCGCCATCAACCCGACCAACATCAACAGCTTGCGCCGATCCCGGCCCGTAATCGCCATAAAGGCCAGCCAACCGGCCATCGGCGGCAACAGTGCCAGCAGTGCAGCCCCAGTCACGTCGGGCGTCAGGCTATGCGAGCGCCAGACATCAAGGCCCGCCGCAGCATCCACCTGGGCGGCAATCGCGTGGTAGGACAAATGGTGCCATACGGACGGCGGCAGGGGAATGATCTGCGCCACAACCAGCAAAACCACAGCCGCTACCAGACAAAGCACCGCCGACACGCTGCCACGCCACAGGATGCAAAGCGGCCCCACACAGACCCACAAGATCACGGACAAAGCCACTAGACGAAGCAACGCTTCGAGCAGAGGATAAGCGGTGCCTGCCCCACCCACTCCCAGCGCGATGATCAGAAAGCCTCCGATCAGGCGTTGCCCAATGATCTGATGAGTTCCAACCGAAGCCTCAGTGGATGTCATGCCCGCCGCCCTATCAGTAATTTTACAGATCACAGCCACGAATAGTCGCTTGCCTGCCCAAGAGCAAACGGTGATCATCGTCCGATGAAAGGGCTGCGTAACAAATTGGCGCGATCAAAGCGTAAAGAGCAGGATAATTTCAGCCGGCTATGGGCGGCTGTACGCCATAGCATTGCCGCTACTTTTTTAATCGTTATCGCTCCTGCCCAATCTCATGTCTTGGCCGACAGTCTATCCGCCGCGCCGCGCTATCAGCGCGCGTTGAACGTGGGATACCGGCTTCAGCGCGGCAATGCCGGGTTTTGTCCGGTGCTGGGTCAGCTGACCGGATGGATCACGCATGATATTGGCGCCTATGACAAAGATGTGCGCGCGCTGGTCGAAGCTCGGCAAAAGCTTGGCCTTGGCCTTGGCATTGCATGGGTGGCGCCGGGCGGTGCGGCCGACCGTGCCGGGCTAAAAGCAGGCGATGTTGTCGAAGCGGTCGGCACAACATCCCTTTCCAGCCTTTATGTCGATCTGGTGCGAGACAGGGCCAGCGCGACCAGAACCGACAGGCTGGAAAGCTGGATCCTGACAAAGATGGTTTCAGCGCCACAAATCCTGACCGTCCGGCGTGAGTCGGATCGGCTTAAGGTGGCTATGACGGCGGAACAAGGATGCACTGGCGCCGTGGTGGTCGATAGCAGCAGCAAGGGACTGGCCTGGAGCGATGAGCGCAATGTTGCCCTTACCGCGCGTCTGCTGTCCTTTTTGCACAGCGATGACGAGATCGCCTTTGTGATCGCCCATGAGATGGGCCACATCTGGCTACGCGAAGCACGAGTGCAGCGTGCGGCAGGTTATGGCGGCAGGTTGCTCTCAATCGATTCACGTAGAATCAGCGAGGAATCACGCGCGGATTTGGTGGCTTTGACAGCTATGCGTCAGGCCGGCTATGCACCCGAGGCCGCTATTGGCCTGCTGAGCAGAATTGCGCGGGATGATGCGTCGCATAAAGGCGGGCCGAAAGCGGCTTTGCAAAAGCGCGAGACCGTTATGAAAAGCACCATCACCGAGCAAACGGAAAACGGCGGAAGAACATAAAAAAGCCGCTGGAAATCCAACGGCTTTTTTATGCAATAAGCTGCGCAACCGTAATCAGCTGGGGCTGCTACTGCCCGAGCTTGCGGCCACCGCGATCAGGGCCCCCGTGGCCACAGCGCCGCCGATGGCGAGAGCCGTCATACCGCCAGAAAGGCCAAAAAGATTGCTACGTTTGGCAACACGACGCCCCACCGCCGCGGGCGCATCAGCCGCAGGCGTCGCAACAATGGGCTTCATGTTGATGGCCGCAGGACGCAGATCCTTCGCCTGAGCCGCAGAGGTCGCTGCGATTGCGGCGATCATAGCCACCGTGACACCCAGTTTCTTAAGCATGCGTGCAACTCCCGAAGCGATTCTGAACAAAAAGCAAGTGCTACGTATGTTCCTTTAGTGGTCTTACTACGATCTGTCAACTTTTGCACTGCAGCATAAGTCGCAGACCTGATAAGCAACTGAATTTACAATAAACTTTAACGCAGCTCCTGAGGTGTTCATAAAGCCCCCAACCTATCACCCTGCTAGAGTATCTGTGCACAAGTAACTGCTTATATGAGGGGTGGCCGTGTCAAGGGGTTCAATGCGGCATAACCTGTTCTCCGTATGATTATCTGGATAGCCTGGTCTGGGTCCTTCGCATGATCAGGCGCGGTGTCCGCGCCCGCCCCAACTTATATTCGGTCAGACCTTTTTCCAATTAGCTATGGCCCCGAATTCATCTCCCCGACGCTCGATCATTGGGCCTACATCAACCGGGTGACGCTGAACTTCAGTAGACCCGGCACGCCCGCGGCCAACGCCTTCGTAAAACCCTTCAACGGCCGCCTGCGCGACGAGTGCCTCAACACGCATTGGTTCTTGTCATTGGATAACGCCAGGAGCAAGATCGGGGCGTGGCGAAAGGACTTCAACGAGAGCCGCCCTCATACATTCTTGGGGTTCATGACGCCCGCGGAATTTGCTTCATCGGCCAGGATTAACCCCGGCCGATGAAGCGCCGGATCTTTCGTTCTGGCCGGTGGCAATTCCTTGACAGCGTCACAATCATGCACGCCGCGATCTGGCCAGTTTGAAATTGCTGCTTCAACTGCTCAACGTGGCCTACGCCGCCACAACTATCAACTGCATAGAAAGCGACAACTGTCGCGAACAGAAGCCGCTCTGTGGCGGGCCTTGTCCCAGTTGGGCACAGGTGGCCGGGATCAAGGCCGGTGTCGGCATCCTGCATTAGAAGGTCTATCCCACGCTGGCCAAATCGGACACGCGCCTTACCGCGATTTTGAGCTGACCACCGTGACCATCCAATGCGCCATGGTTATCTGAAACATGACCATAGCTTTGAAATAAGACGGTTGTGCAAAAGCCGGTTATCGATCCCTAATCGCCCGCCACAGCAACCGCCACAGCGGCATGGGACGCGCACTCGCCACGCATTCGCGAATGTGGTCAAGAAATTCCGGCGGTGCGTCGGCCGACAGGCGTGAGGCAGGCCCCATCAGATCCCGGCGGTTCATCAATTCGATCAAATGCTGCTCATCGCGCGCTGCATATATGCCGGGCAAATTTCCGAACTGTTCAACCGTGGAAATCTGATGACCATTGCGATGTTCGTTGCGCAAATGATCGCGCCCAAGAATAATGATGGGCTTGCCCAGTTCCAGCGCGTTAACAATAGAGCCGACCCCGGCGTGAGAAACCATGAGCGTGCAGCGCTCCTGCAATTCACGAAAATGTTCCGGATCAAAAAAATCGCATGCATCCATGGCCTTGGGCACATAACGCGAAGGACCGATCTGGGCGATGACCTCCACCTCTGGATGGGCCGCCGCCCATTGATCGACGCTTTTCACCAGCCGATCAAACGGCAACTGGGTGCCCACCGACAGCAGAATCACAGGACGCGGCCCAGATAATGGATATGGCGCCGCTCATCGGCCAGATGTTCCCATTGGGTTATCATAACATCCGCACAGCCATGCGCCAGCCTCCCGCTCAGCGAAAGTTCCTCACTGTTGGCGATGCTTTCAATCCAGATCGTCGTCGCGCCCAGCATTTTACCCAGAAAAAGAGCAATGGCCCCCGGAGCAGCCCCTGTCGAGATAACAACATCGGGCCGAAAGGCGCGCAGGCATCTGTTAAGCCCCATGACGGATTTGACGAGGGATCCGATCGTGTCGCGCGATCCGTCCGAAATCTGCACAACCGGCTTCTCGCCAAAAGGCGCGCGCAGGCCGGTTGACGTGCTGATAAACAGGCAATCATGATCGGAAACCGCCCGCGCAAAGCGAACCAGTTCAATCCAGTGACCGCCTCCTGATGCAATCAATGCCACTCGCCGTTTTTGCACAGGCAACTCTATAAGAGTCATCAACGGCCTTCCATCCAGTTCCCGACGAACCGGAACTTGCAGCAAAGCGCGCAGGACTGATATTCGTTCTGCTGTTGCATTGCCCTCACCTTCGGCCCGTTAATGCAGCCTAGTCGATAGGCGCTCGGTGTTGCAAATGGATTTGTCGCAGCGCGGTATTCTGTCTATATCGGTTTGGCAATCATCCTTGTTAAGACCGGCCTGCGTACAAGGCCCCTTTCTGGCTAAAGAGACATTTACCTGATGTTTTTCGGCAAAAAAAAGCCGTCGCTTCCTGTCACTGATGCCGGTGACAGGATCTATGCGATCGGCGATATTCATGGCCGCTTTGATCTGCTCGAGCAGATCATGATCCGTATCGGCGAACACAGCGCCGGTCTGAAACCGGGCGCGTCGTTAAACATTATATTCCTGGGCGACCTGATTGACCGCGGCCCCGACAGTTTGAAAGTTCTGGAATATCTGTTTCAGCTTCAGCGCCGGGCCAAAGGCGTCGTCGTGCTGCAAGGCAACCACGAAGAGGTCTTTATCAAGGCGATTGACGGCGATCTTCAGGTTCTGCGCAACTGGCTCAGCTATGGCGGGGCGCAAATGCTGGAAAGCCTTGGCCTGCGCGTGCCTGGGCCGGGTGATGATCTGGAGCAATGCCTTGACGATCTGCGCCGGGCGGTGTCTCCGGCCCTTGTCTCCTGGGTCCGCCGCCTGCCGCTGAGCGCCCAGTCTGGCGACTATTTCTTTTGCCATGCCGGTATCCGCCCGGGCGTTCCGCTCAAGCGTCAGGTGCGTGATGATCTGCTTTGGATCCGCGACGATTTTCTTGAAACCGAAGCGAGTCTTGGCGCGGTGGTGGTCCATGGTCACACGATCCGCCCCGAAGTGGACATGCGCCATAATCGGATCGGGATTGATACGGGCGCCTATCTGCACGGCGTGTTGACAGCGCTTTATCTCGAAGGCGACAAACGCGAAGTGCTTCAGGTCGGCCGGACGCAGACGGCGTAATCCAAAGCCCCGTCATCCCGCAGGACGACAGGGCTTTAACCGATAGAGACGTTCCGAGGCTGTTACCTTGACCAAATCCGCCGAGACAAAATTCTCCCGTTTTCGACCCAGCCGATCCTGTTCAAGGACCAGCAGATAATCAAAATCGCATTCCCAATGGGCAAGATAGGGGTCAGCCAGATCCTGATTCTGATGAGACTGCAACTCATCAAGGGTCGGGATGGAGGAAGAGGGCGATGAGAGATGCTGAAACGCCGGAGCGATGCGCAGCGGCTGTTGCCCGCGGATGGAGAAAAGTGTCGGAATATAGGCATGGGCCAGCGGAACCAGAAGCGCAGGCAAATGGCGCCGCGTATAATGCGGCCCATGCACATAATTGCCCGGCTCGAACCATCGACGCGCCAGCCCTGGATTGCGGCCCACAATAACCTTGCTGTTATCAGCAAGGTTATTGGCAATCACCTGAAGGTCCTCATAATCCCCGGACCGCACATGCCAGACCCACCCGATCCATGCGCAATGGGCAAGAATCGTCAGGGCTAACACAGCTTTCACCACCGGTCTCTCCGCTCCACGCGGGCTTAACGCCAGAAAAAGCGTGAGAAAGGCCATGAAAGGCAAACGCCTGGTCAGCCATGCGCCATCACCGATCATATCGGGGATCAGCAAGGCGCCAAAACCAAGCCCCAATGCCACAAGCAGCAGACCGAAATGGGCCAACACCTGTCGCCTGAGCACCACATAAGCAAGGACAACCACCACGGGAACCTTCAGCAGGATTTCCAGAATTTCGTTATAGGCGAAAAACGGTGATCCGATTGACACCAGATGAGAGATAAAGTCACCATATGTGATCGAGCTTTTGCCGATCGGATTACTTTGGAAATGAAGCAGAAAATACATCAGTAGCGCCGCAGCCGGCAATAGATAGGCAATCGAGAATTGCCGAAGACAGGTAATATTCGCGCGCAAGGTGGGGCGCCATTTCGGACCATAGAGCAGCGCGAAATCCAGACCGGCATACAGGATGATGCCGAAAGGGTGGAAAAGGTAGGTGATCAGAATGGCCACTGCCCGATAGACCATCGGGATGAGGCCGCCTTTGTCCCGCAAAAGCGCGTAATAAGCAAAGAACAGCCAGATCGCGACCGCCATGGATATGTGATAATTGATGAAGCCCGACGCCATAGACTGCCCCCAGACGGCCGTCAGGACAAGGCAATTGAAAATGGAAATGCGGCCATGCAGCTTTCCCGCGATGGCCATAATGCCCATCGCGGGCCCTACAATCATCACCGCCAACATGATGATCAGCAACATTTGCAGCGAACCGACATACAGGAAACGGCTGCTCAACACATCGACCATATAGTTGGAAGAGGTGTTGCTCCAGTCCACGATATAGGCTTGGGCCTGCACGCCCGTCAGTTGGCTTTGCGCCTCAAGCCAGATGCGGGCAAGATGATTGGGCGCATCCATGATCGGCGCAAAGGGCCACAGCAGCACCGGCACCATGGCAGCGCACAAGAGCACAGACGGGTGAGAGATTACCCTTATGAAGGCGGTCGGAAAGGGTCCAGCCACTCCATCGTCCCCATCATACCGCATCCCATTACCCTTTAATGATCTGCCGGCTGGACCTGAGCAGCGCGGCCGTCTTTTTTCGGAACCGATGTTTCAGATCCCGATGCTCGCGCCAAGCACCGTGCCGATGACACCCAGAATGGTCAGCATCCTACTCTTCTTGCGGACTGCAGCCGGTGTCGGAGTCGCAACCACATCCCGACCAGCCGCCTTGCTTTCGATGGCAGTGCTCTTCTGGGTGGCCGCCGTATTGGCCGCCAGATCCTGGTTCATTTCAACCACCGACTCAGGAGCAGGCATGGCACCAGCGGCGGCGACCGGAGTGGCGGCGAGAAGCAGCAGACTGTAGGTAAGCATAGTAAATCTCCTTGACCGCTTCAAGGAATACCCTGCGGCAGAGGAGGAGGCACATATGTAATTGCACCTATTTCATTTTGGTGCCTGAAATTGGGACATGCATGCAAAGAGTGTTACCAAGTAACCGCTCCGTCCAGCCGATCAGGCGTCAAAAAGCGCGGTCATGAACCACCACCCGGATCGTCATCAGCATGATCCAGATGTCACGCCAAAGCGACCATCCATGCAAATATTCCAAATCCGCGTAGAGGCGGTCGGTCAAATCCTCCTCGCGGTCCGTCGCCCCGCGATAGCCGCGGATCTGCGCCAGCCCCGTCAGACCTGGCTTGAGCGCATGACGCTCCCAATACCGCGGGTCGACTTCCCAGAACAGCTTGCCCCCGGCCATCGAGCCGGTTGCGTGCGGACGCGGGCCGACAAGGCTCATGTCGCCGCGCAGAACATTGATAAGCTGGGGCAGTTCGTCGATACTGGTCGAACGGATGATCTTACCGACGCGGGTGATCCGCTTGTCGTCCTTGGCCGCCGACTGAGTGCCGTTTCTGCCGACCTTGTTCACGCTCATGCTGCGGAACTTGAAGATCGGGAAGAAGCGGTTGCCGCGACCCACGCGACGCTGGACAAAGAACACCGGTCCGCCATCCTCCAGCTTGACCGCCAGCGCCACCAGCAACAGGATCGGCGAAAGCAGCAGCAGGGCCGAACCGGCCACAACCGCATCAAGCATTCGCTTCTGCAACCTGTCGCGCAGTCCCATCGGCCCCACCGACACCAGCAAAAGCCCATGCCCGTTGGCAATCCGCGCCCCTTGCGCAGAAAGTTCGAGCACAGTGTCATCGACCACCTCGCCCGCGACATTCGCGCCCTTGAGAATGATCGACCAATTGGCACGCCGTTCGGGCACCGAACTGATGACCACGCGATCCGCATTGCGGATGATCATCCCAATCCGGTCCAGAGCATGGGGATCATCCAGCACCGGGGCCAGAGCGAAACTTTGCGCCGAAACGTGGAAAGCGCCGTGCAGCGTGATATCGGGGCCGCCATCGTCGATAACCAACTCGTTGATCACCGCCGCGCCGCAGCGCCACCGCACAAAGCGGCGCATACCCACCCGATTGACCAGCACGAACAGCGCCGACAACACGACACCAATAGTAAACAGCATGCGCGAGTAATTGTCGGTCGAACGCGCGTAAAAGGTGATGAATGTGACCACCGCCACCGACAGGCCCAACGCCAACAGCGAACGGACGACACTGTGGCTGGTGCTGCGCAGGGACTGGATCGAATAGGAATCGTTATACAGCGCAATCGTCAGATAGACCGGCAGGACCAGTTGCGAGAGCATCAGCGTCCCGCCGGCGAAAGTCTCGGCGCGCAAATAGCCGGCAAGGGCAAATCCGGCGAAAATCGCCAGCACATCGCCCAGAATAAATGCCAGATAGCATTGGAGACGACGCTGCTGCAACGAAGGCATCAGCGGCATGCGCAATGCTTTGGCTCTAGCCTTGGCCCGTTTACGCAACGAACCGGACACACGTGCTACTGGCGCGTTCATGCTTGCTCCACCCTGCTAACTTTGCCGCATCAACGTCGGTTCGTGCCAGGCGGGAGGCCTTAACACTTCCGATCTTGTCACCCTAGTAAAACCACTAACATACCGCTGCATTGCAGCAAACCTAAAATTTCGTTGAACCTTTTTCAGAACTTCTGATGTTTCCCGAAAAGGTTAAACAAAACAGCGGCTAGGAGCGTGATTTGGCATAGCGGGCAATTTCCGCAAGTTCCTGAGCAAGAAGCAATTCTGCCGTATGGTTATTGGCCATCAGACTGCGGTGGAGCGCCATCAGGCGCTGGGCGAGTCGGGCCAGACCGCGCCCACGCCAGACCCGCAACTGGCGGCTAAGGTCTGGAACATCCTTGAAAAAAACCCGTCGCGACGCCTTCTCGCCCTCCATGAAGGCGGAAATATCCGGGTTGGTTCCGAGTCGCCCGGATAATTGTGTCAATTGGGCAACACGTCGTTCAAAAGCGAGCAGCAGGCCAACCGGATTAAGCTCCAGTTCAGCCATCCGGCGCAACTCGCTTTTCAGCCTGCCACTGTCCCCATTCAGGACTGTATTTACCAATGTGGTAAAGCCATCCTCTTCGGTTTTGGCTCCCACCGCCTCAAAGGCCTCCAGCGTGGCCGGGCGCGGCCGCTCGGGCGTGGCATCCAGATAGAGCGCCAATTTGGTAACTTCGGACGCTGCCAGACGGGTATCGAGCCCGACCGCAGCCGCAATACGCTGGGCCAATTCGCGGTCCATCGGCGCCCCGGCCGCATCGGCCATCTGGCGCACCGAAGCCGTTACCGATGCCAGATCCGGCGGATAGAACATCGCCACCAGCGCATCCTCGCGCTTTTCCAGCAACTTGGCGGTACGCGCCTTGTCGCTGGCATTGGCGGCCTGGATGATCACCGGACAGGGCGCGACATCGCCCCCGATCAGATTTTCGACCGCGTCATAGACTTCGTCGCCCGAGCAGCGGACCCAGATATGGCGCGTATCGCCAAACAGCGAAGTCGAACGCGCCTCATCGCCAAGCCGCACAGGATCGCGCTTCAACTCTGCGCCGGTCAGTTCCACCCGCTCGCCCGCATCGGGCAGCAAGGAAGCGATGCGAAAGGCGGCATCCTGAACACTGGCGTCATCCGTGCCGCACAGGAAGAACACGCGCATGGTTTGCGCGGCTCTGGGCGCTAGATTGGCAAAGTCGCGCTGGGTGGCTTTCATTGCCTCGCGCGCAGCTTCACGGCCAGATTGGTTACGATTCGCCCCGCAACCACACGCGTGAGGTTCTCCAACGCGGTCTGCTCGGCCGCCACCGTGGCATATTCGGACGAGACCACATCAAGGCCTGCATCCGACCCGGCCGTGGCATCCAACAGGATCGCGCCGCTGGCCGCATCGATCAACTGATAGCGCGCGCGCAGGATACGCCGCTCTCGCCCCACTGTGTTGTTCGACAGCAGGCCCAGACCGAGCAGTTGATCGTCCAGCCGAACTTCCAGCCGATAGCGCGGCGTGGTTCCCTCGGGCGCGGTGCCGAGTTGATCGACCAGCGCATTATGCATCAGCCATCCGGCCTTGCCCTGAATGGGCGAGACCGAGATCGACCCCAGCCCCTGCGCCACGCCGGCCTGCGCCCCGCCCGCATAAAGCGGCTGCAAAGCGCAGCCCTGCAAGGCGGGCAGCATGGCCAGAAGGCATAGAGGCAGGAATCGACGCATATCAGACCACCAGATTGACGAGGCGATCGGGCACCACGATCACTTTCTTGATCGCAGCCCCTTCGAGCGCACGCTGCACCTTTTCGGACGCCAAAGCCAGCGCTTCCAGTTCTTCCTTGGCCGTGCCCTTGGCCACGGTCAGCGTGTCGCGCAGCTTGCCCTTGACCTGAACCGCGATGGTCACCTCATCATCGACCAACAGCGCCGGATCGACCGCAGGCCATGCGGCATCGGCAATCAGGCCCTCGGAAATCGAAGCCCAAGCCTCTTCGGCCAGATGCGGCATCATCGGCGCGATCAGCAGCAGGACCGACTTGATCGCGGCGCTGCGGCTGGCGCTGGGCGCAGCCTTTTCGACCACGCCCGTCAGTTCATAAATGCGCGCCACCGCCTTGTTGAAGCTCAGAGCCTCGATATCGGCGGCAATGGCATGGACGGTCTGGTGGGCCTTGCGGTCCACCGCCTTGTCCTCGCCGGTGGCCGCGGCGTCATATTGGCCGAACAGGCGCCACAAGCGCTGCACAAACCGCGCGCAGCCCTCGATCCCCGCCTCGCTCCAGGGCAGATCGCGCTCGGGCGGGCTGTCGGACAGCATGAACCAGCGGATCGCATCGGCGCCATAGGTGGCGACGATCTCGTCGGGGTCCACCACGTTCTTCTTGGACTTCGACATCTTGATGACGCGGCCAATCTCAACCGGAGCGCCATCGGCCTTCAAAGTCGCGCCTTCGCCCGTGCGGGTGATATCGCTGGGCGCATACCAGATCGGCTGACCGTTGGCGGGGTCGATGCGGCTGTAGGTTTCATGCGTCACCATGCCCTGCGTGAACAGGCTCGCGAAAGGCTCCTTAACATCGATCTTGCCGATGCGGGCCAGAGCGCGGGTCCAGAAGCGGGCATAGAGCAGGTGGAGGATCGCATGTTCGATCCCGCCGATATATTGCCCCACCGGCAGCCAGCGCGCGATTTCGGCCGGGTCAAACGGCGCATCGTCAGGCTGGCTGGCAAAGCGCAGGAAGTACCACGAGCTGTCCACGAAAGTATCGAGCGTGTCGGTTTCACGCCGCGCCGCGTGGCCGCATTGCGGGCAATCGACATGCTTCCACGTGGGATGGCGGTCCAGCGGATTGCCGGGCACGTCAAAGGTCACATCCTCGGGCAGGGTCACGGGCAGGTGCTTCTTGGGCACCGGCACCACGCCGCAAACCTCGCAATGGATGAAGGGAATCGGCGTGCCCCAATAGCGCTGGCGCGAAACGCCCCAGTCGCGCAGGCGCCACACGGTCTTGCCCTCGCCCCAGCCTTCGGCTTCAGCCTTGGCGATGACGGCGGCCTTGGCGGCCTCGACTTCCATGCCGTTGAGGAAGCCGGAGTTCACCAGAGTGCCCGCGCCGGTATAGGCTTCATTGCCCTCGAAAACGGCTGCGGTGTTCTCGCCATCGGCCACCACGCGGGTGACGGGCAAGCCATATTTGCGGGCAAAATCAATGTCGCGCTGGTCATGCGCGGGGCAGCCGAAGACCGCGCCCGTGCCATAATCCATCAGCACGAAATTGGCGATATAGACCGGCAATTGCCATTCCGCATCCAGCGGATGGGCAACGCGCAGGCCGGTGTCAAACCCCAGCTTTTCCGCCGTTTCCAGCTCGGCCGCCGTCGTCCCGCCCTGCTTGCACAGGGCGATGAAGTCGGCCGCCGCCGCGTTGTCCGCCGCCAGCTTCTGGGCAATCGGGTGATCGGCGGCGATAGCGACAAAGCTGGCACCGAACAAAGTGTCGGGGCGGGTCGAATAGACCTCGACCTCAGCGTCGCCCTTGAAGGTGAATTGCAGGCCCTGCGACTTGCCGATCCAGTTTTCCTGCATCAGCTTGACCTTTTCCGGCCAATGCTCAAGCCCGTCCAAACCTTCGAGCAATTCGTCGGCAAAGTCGGTGATCTTCAAAAACCACTGGTTCAGCTTGCGCTTTTCCACCAGCGCGCCGCTGCGCCAGCCGCGCCCGTCGATCACCTGCTCATTGGCCAGCACGGTGTTATCGACCGGGTCCCAGTTGACCGTCGATTCCTTGCGATAGACCAGCCCGGCGGCGTACAGGTCGAGAAACAGCGACTGTTCCTGACCATAATATTCCGGTTCGCAGGTGGCGATCTCGCGGCTCCAGTCGAGCGCGAAGCCAAGGCGCTTCAACTGCGCCTTCATGTTGGCGATATTGTCGCGGGTCCAGCCGCCGGGGTGAACGCCCTTTTCCATCGCGGCATTTTCGGCGGGCATGCCGAACGCGTCCCAGCCCATCGGATGCAGCACTTCAAAGCCCTGCATCTTCTTGTAGCGGGCCAGCACGTCGCCCATCGTGTAATTGCGCACATGGCCGATATGGATGCGCCCGCTGGGATAGGGGAACATTTCCAGGACATAGGAACGCGGCTTGGCGCTCTTGTCATCGGCCCGGAAGCTCTGCTTCTCGTCCCACACGCGCTGCCATTTGCCATCGGCAACACTGGAATCGAAACGCTCACTCATTTGCTCATGCCCTTTATACCAGAAAGCCCCCCGACTTGCCGATACGGGGGCAAGGCGGGAGGCAAACGGTCAGAATTGATGTTTACTTGATCAGCGTGGCCTGACGCAGATCGCGCGCCTTGGTCAGAATAACGTCCTCGAGCCTCTGAACCGTGGCGGCGGCCACCGGCGCATCGGTCCAGAAACCGTCCTTCGACACCTGACGCGAGGCGCTCACGCGCAGCGCGTCGGTGCGCAGATCCTTGTCGAGGATCGCAATGGTCAGCTTCATCCGCTCGCCCGGATTCGACGGATTCGAATACCAGTCGGTCACAATCACGCCGCTGTTCGCATCGCTTTGCAGCAGGGGCATGAAGGACACCGAATCCAGCGCCGCACGCCACAGATAGGCGTTCACGCCGATCGTGGTCAGATTCGAGGGCGGCAGCATAACCGTGGTGCGGGTAACGCGGTGATGCTTGATATGGATCGGATTATGCACGCGCATATTGCCGATTTTGCACCCGCCCAGCGCCAGAAGGGCCAGAGCCACCGCGCCCCCACGCAGCATCGGACTGATAAACTTACGGGCAGGAGCCTTGCTGGCCATCATCGGTTCTGCACTTTCCGTCTCAAAAACCCAAAATGCTTGGGCCCCAAAAAACTGTTCTTCCACGCTCCGCCGACGCTGTCGCGCGCGCAAGGGTTGGCAAGTCTCTATAACCGCCAAAAAGCGCGCGACAAGGGGCGTTGGGCACGCTTCTTTCATGGCCAGCGATGGCGTGAACCTTGGCTGAACATTACGTTGGCCATAACAGCGCCGTGCAGCCAAGGTTCATCATGGCGCGCTTAGGATTTGAGGTGTATGGATATTGGCGCCGGAAAGACCCGGTTGTGATTCACGAAACGATGAGACAGGCAACGCTCTCTTTGGTCCCGCGCAGTTCGATGCCCGCCCTGGTCATGGCCGGGGCTGTGGGGCTGCTTGCGCTGCCCAGCGCGGTGCTGGCCTTTTCCACGCGGTTTGAAACCATCGCTGAAAGCGCCGATTCCCGCGCCGATCAGGACAGTTTCACGCCCAGTGGCCTCGATCCCAGAGTGGCCCGCGCCATGGCCGCGCGCGAGCAGGCCCAGTTCATGCAGGGCAAGGAAGCGCTGTTTCACTTCACCCCGGCGGGGCTCGCCACGCGGCCCGACCGGTCGGTGACGGTGGCGGTGCGGGTGGATGCCGAAACCGCGCGGGCCATCGTCGTGCGCGGCCCGGCGCAGCGGATCGCCGCCCCCGGCCCCAACACGCGCGTGGCGCCCAACGCCTACAATCTTGGCCTCTCGCGCGGGTATCAGAACTTTTCGACACTCACCTCGACCTATTCGCTGCCCGGCAACGATCACGCCAAGCACGATCTGCCCGACCTTTCCGCCTTCCCCCGCGTGGAGAGCGGCAGCGATTCGCGACTGGCGCCCCATATTCAGCTGGTCGATCGCGAAAGGGCGGGCCGCGCGCCGCGCACGCTCGAAAGCCTTGGCGAACAGAGCGTGGATGTGGGCGGGTCCTATCGCGTGACGCGCAATTTCGACGTGACGGCGGGCGTGCGCTATTCGCAGGACCGCGACCGGCTGAAACCCACCAATGACACCAAGTCGGACAGCCAGGCTGTCTTTGTCGGCACGCAATTCCGCTTCTGATCCGCCCCGCCCTATTTGACAGACAATTGGCGTAAAAATCGGCCCAATCGGCGGCGGATTGTAAGTGAACCATTCAATGCTGCAAATGCGTGATCCGAAGATTTACTTCGCAGATGCAGCATATCCCGCAATTTACCTCCACTCTTGCGCTAAACTGCGCAATTTTTGCGTGTCTCATCCTTCTATCTTACTTGCCTCTGTCGCATTGCGCCGATAGCACTTGGGCATCTGCTGTTTTCTGGCCGATTTCTTCTGGAGGGAATGCATGACGCGAGTGGCAATCGTTACAGGTGGTACGCGGGGCATTGGTGAGGCGATCAGCCTCGCGCTCAAGGATCTGGGGTATACGGTTGCAGCGAATTACGCGGGCAATGATGAAAAGGCCAAGGCCTTCACCGAAGCGACGGGCATTGCCGCCTATAAATGGGATGTGGGCGATCATGAGGCCACTCTGGCCGGGGTGGCGCAAGTCGAGGCCGATCTGGGCCCGGTCGACGTTGTGGTCAACAATGCGGGCATCACGCGCGACGGCGTGCTGCATCGCATGACTTTCGAAAACTGGAACGAGGTGATCCGCGTCAACCTTGGCGGCTGTTTCAACATGGCCAAGGCCACTTTCCCCGGCATGCGCGAGCGCGGATGGGGCCGCATCGTCAACATCGGCTCGATCAACGGTCAGGCGGGCCAGTATGGCCAGGTCAATTATGCCGCCGCCAAATCAGGCATCCACGGCTTCACCAAGGCGCTGGCCCAGGAAGGCGCCAAGTTCGGCGTGACCGTCAACGCCATCGCGCCCGGCTATATCGACACTGAAATGGTGGCCGCCGTCCCCGCGCCGGTGCTGGAAAAGATCGTCGCCAAGATCCCGGTGGGCCGCCTTGGCCATGCCGAGGAAATCGCGCGCGGCGTGGCTTTCCTGTGCAGCGAGGACGCGGGCTTTGTCACCGGCTCGACCATGAGCATCAACGGCGGGCAGCATATGTATTGATCGAATCGCGGTTTTCGTGATGCGAGGAAAGGGCGCGGGTCGAAAGGCTCGCGCTTTTTTGTGCTTTAAGACAAGTGAATCACGAGGGACTGGCCCCTCGTGGCTCCCCGATACTGTCTTTGTTGCGCCAGGGTTTAGACGTTGAGTGTCGGACTCGATGATTTATGAACCTGCGGCGCAAACAGAGATGACTCTACCGCGCCGCAGGCTTTTAAATTCTTGGCCGCCCCCCGCCAGCCAAGCGCCATCCATTAACGGGATTGCAAAGGGCCCCCGCCCTTTGCCCGCCGGAGGCATCTTTCCCTTCCTCTCCCCCGCCACTACACTCCCCCCCATGCCGCTACCTTATCACCCCCCTGTCAAACGCTCGGTCGAAATCGCCGGGCACAAGACCTCGATCAGCCTTGAACCCCTGTTCTGGGATATGCTGCGCGATGCGGCGACGCGTGAGGGCGTGTCGGTCAATGCGCTGGTGGCGCGAATCGATGCGGAAAGGATTGCCTGCGACACCCCTCCCGGACTGGCCGGGGCGGTGCGGATCTGGCTGGTCACTCAACCATTCGTCGCGGTTGATACACGCCCTGCCCTAGGCTAAAATACCTAGATTAACCATAGTCATCGCTGCGGGGCCCTTGGCATATCCGTACATCTGCGGTGACAGGTGAAATGGAGGGGGATTTTTCATGCGCAAGATTCACGCGATTTCGAGCCTCGCCCTGCTGGCCTGCGCACTGTGCAGCCAGCCTGCTCTGGCCGCGACGAAGAAGAAGGCGGTCAAGCACAAGCCGGTTGCAGCCGCCTCTCCCGCCCCGATGGCCGCGGCCAGCCCGGCGCCGGTGATGCAGAAAACCCGCGTCTGCGACACCACCAGTTCGACCACCGGAGCCGTGGCGGGCGCCGCGCTGGGCGCGGTTTTGGGCAACAAGGTGATCGACAAGGGCGTGTTGGGCACGGCGGGCGGCGCGGCCGCGGGCGCCTTTGCCGGACAGGCGATCGAACGCACGCTGACCGCCAAGCAGCGCTGCCACGATGTCGAAACTCCGGTTAAACCTTAAACCATCAGGAACGGTTCGTCGTAAAAACCGTTCATCTTGAGTTGAACTTGGTTGGCGCTTTATGGCGTCAGCCAAGTCAAAACAGGAGACGCCTTATGCCGAATTTCATCAAATTGATCGCCATGTCCTCGGCGCTGGCGGTGGTGGCAGCGCCCGTGATGGCCGAAGCCCGCCCTGCCAAGCGCGTGGTCAAGGTTTGCCGCAAGTCGAGCGGCACGGCGGGCCTGATCGCGGGCGGCGCAGGCGGCGCCTTGGTGGGCCATGCCGCGCTGGGCGGTCCGGTCGGGCTGGTGGCGGGTGCGGTGGGCGGCGCCTTTGCGGGCCGCGCGATCGACCGCACGATCACCGCGAAAAAGCGCTGCCGCTATGTCGAGGCGCGCCGATAACGCAGGGTTGACCCGGCGGTTCGAATAACCGCCGGGTCCCCAACTCAATCGCCGCCGACGCGCTCGATCTCGGCGCCCAGCAGAGCGAATTTCTCTTCCAGCCGCTCATAACCACGGTCAAGGTGGTAGAGGCGGTGGACCGTGGTCTGCCCCTCGGCGGCCAGCCCTGCAATCACCAGACTCATCGAAGCGCGCAGGTCGGTCGCCATCACTTCGGCCCCGGTCAGGCGCGGCACGCCATGGACGATTGCCACGCGGCCCTTGGTCTCGATCCGCGCGCCCATGCGGGTCAATTCCGGCACGTGCATATAGCGGTTTTCAAAGATCGTTTCGGTCAGCACGCTGGTGCCCTCGGCACGGGTCAGCATGGCCATCAACTGGGCCTGCATATCCGTGGCGAAACCGGGATAGGGCGCGGTTGAAACGGTAACGGGGCGGATCGGGCCATTGGCGGCCACGAAAATGCTGTCTTTGCGCGGTTCGATATGCACGCCCGCCTCGCGCAGCGCGGCCAGCGTTGCGTCCATTTCATCGGCGCGCGCGCCCAGCAATTCGACCTCGCCCCCGGTGATCGCGGCGGCGCAGGCATAGGAGCCAGCTTCGATACGGTCCGGCATAACCTGATAGGTTGCACCATGCAGGCGCTTTACACCGTGAATGGTAAGTTCCGAAGTGCCAATGCCCTCGATCTGGGCGCCCATCGCCACCAGTAGGTTGCAAAGATCGACGATTTCGGGTTCGCGCGCCGCATTGTGCAGGCGGCAGGTGCCATTGGCCATGCTGGCCGCCATCAGCGCGTTTTCCGTCGCGCCCACCGACACCACCGGGAAAGCATAGCGCCCGCCGGGCAGCCCGCCATCGGGCGCAATCGCGCGGACATAGCCCGAAGTCAGCTCGATCGTGGCCCCGAATGCCTCCAAAACCTTCAAATGCAGGTCGATCGGGCGATTGCCGATGGCGCAGCCGCCGGGCAGCGAGACGGTCGCCTCGCCCGCGCGGGCCAACAAGGGGCCAAGCACGAGAATCGAGGCGCGCATCTTGCGCACCAGCTCATAAGGCGCGGTCGTGCTGGTCAGGCGCGTGGCCTGAAGGGTCATAACCCGACCAAAATCCTCTGGCCTTGTCCCCGCGATGGACGTAGAAACGCCGAACTGGTTCAATAGATGCTGAAACCCGTCCACGTCGGCCAGACGCGGCAGATTGCGCAAGGTCAGGGGTTCCTCGGTCAGCAGCGCGCAAGGCAGCAGGGTGAGGGCCGAATTCTTGGCTCCCGACACCGGAATGGCTCCGGAAAGTCGCTTGCCACCGCGAATGATGATTTTGTCCATCGCCACCGTTTAGGAGGCATTTGTGCTGTCGGCAATGGGCCGATTGTGAAAGGCTGGGGGCGGACTGCGAAAGGCTGGGTCGAAAAAATTAACCAAGTTGTAGAACTTGTATTTTAGGTAAACCTACAGCTACTTCAGATAAGAAGTCGGGAACGAAAGCGAGAAATGATGATGCATTCGCGTGAAATCAAGCCCGTCCGCAAGGCGGTATTTCCAGTGGCAGGCCTTGGGACGCGCTTTTTGCCCGCGACCAAGGCGATCCCCAAGGAAATGCTGCCTATCGTTGATCGTCCTTTGATCCAATACGCCGTCGATGAAGCGCGCGAAGCGGGCATCGAACAGCTCATCTTTGTGACCGGCCGCGGCAAGACCGCCATCGTCGAACATTTCGACACGGCGTTCGAACTTGAAGCCACGATGGAAGGGCGCGGCAAGTCGCTCGACGTGCTCGAACCCACCCGCATCAAGCCGGGCAATCTGGTCACCGTGCGTCAGCAGGTGCCGATGGGCCTGGGCCATGCGATCTGGTGCGCGCGCGCCGTGATCGGCAATGAACCTTTTGCGATTTTCCTGCCCGACGAGCTGATGATCGGCAAGAAAGGCTGCATGAAGCAGATGGTCGAAGCCTATCACAAGACCGGCGGCAATCTGATCTCGGTGCTCGAAGTCCCGCGTGAGGAAGTGTCGTCCTATGGTGTGATCGCGCCGGGCAAGTCCGAGGGCGATCTGACCGAGGTGACCGGCCTTGTCGAAAAGCCCAAGGTGGAGGCGGCGCCCTCGAACCTGATCATTTCGGGCCGCTATATCCTTCAACCCGAAGTGATGACCGTGCTGGAAACGCAGGGCAAGGGCGCGGGAGGCGAAATCCAGCTGACCGACGCCATGGCGCAGATGATCGGTCACCAGCCGTTCCACGCCGTCACCTTTGAGGGCAAGCGCTATGACTGCGGCTCGAAGGTGGGCTTTGTCGAGGCCACGCTGGCTCTGGCGCTGCAGCGCGAGGACATGGGTGCCGAAGTGCGCGAAATGGCCCGCAGGCTGCTGGGCGAATACACCCCCGCCTGATCGGGCGGCGGGCAGGCAAGGGCGCGAAGGGCAATCCTCTTCGCGCCCTTTGTTTTGCCCGGCCCCATAAGCGCAGATACAAGAAAGGCGCGAAGGAATGCCCCTCGCGCCTTTCTTGATGCCGAAACTTTTTACGCCGCCCTCAGGCCGCTTCCTTATCCACCCATTCAGGATAAAAAGCCGGTTCGCGGGTGGACCAGCCCGGCGCGGTGGCCGCCGCTTCGCTGATCGATTGCAACAGTTTCTTGCGCCGTTCGGGCCGGATCTGGGGCAGCGCCGCCGCGGCGCAGAAAGCCGAAGGCAGCCAAGGGCGGATATCAGCCCCCAGCAGGCGCTCGTACAAAAAGCGATAGGCCGAAAATCCGGTGATCTTTTCCTGCGCCAGATCGAAGGCGGTCAGCCGCACCAGTTTGCCCAGAAAGCTTTCGAGCGCATCGAGGTTGGTTTCGCAGGGTTTTTCGCCGCGCAGGGCCTTCAATTCCTGATAGATCACATATTGGCTGCGGATGCTGGCACTTTCCGCCGCATCGCGCGCCCACAGCTTGAAAGCGTCCTGACGCCCTAGCCCCACATCGAGGCTGCGCTTGATGTAACGCTGTTCGCAAGGCGTGAAACCGGCAAATTCGCGCAGTTCGGCGATTGCGAGCGTGGCCGTTCCCGTATGTGCCATCTTCGTGATCCCTCGGCCCGGACGATTCCCGGCCTCAGGTTCAAATTGCGCTCAAGGTCTTGAAAAGACGTTAACCATCTTAAAGAAAGTCATAGGGGGCGCCCATTAGCGCCCCCGCCCTATTTGTTTAGAGAATGCCGATGTCGCCTTAGATCATGCCAGCCAGCGGGCTGGAGGGATCGGCATATTTGCGCGTGGCCATACGCCCGGCAAGATAAGCGTCGCGCCCGGCCTCGACGGCCAGACGCATCGCGCGGGCCATGCGGATGGGGTCGCGGGCCTCGGCAATGGCGGTGTTCATCAACACGCCGTCCACGCCCAGCTCCATCGCCACGGCCGCATCCGAAGCGGTGCCCACGCCAGCATCGACCAGCACCGGCACTTTGGCGCCCTCGACGATGAGGCGGATCGTCACCTTGTTCTGAATGCCAAGCCCAGAGCCGATCGGCGCGCCCAAAGGCATCACCGCCACGGCGCCCGCTTCTTCCAACTGCTTGGCAGCGATCGGATCATCGACGCAATAGACCATCGGCAGGAAGCCTTCCTGGGCCAGCACCTCGGTCGCCTTCAGGGTTTCGCGCATGTCGGGGTAAAGCGTGCGCGCCTCGCCCAGCACCTCCAGCTTGACCAGATCCCAGCCGCCAGCCTCACGCGCCAGACGCAAAGTGCGGATCGCATCCTCGGCGGTAAAGCAGCCTGCGGTGTTGGGCAGGTAAGTAACCTTTTTGGGGTCGATGAAGTCGGTCAGCATGGGCGCCTTGGGGTCCGACACGTTAACGCGGCGCACCGCCACGGTGACGATTTCCGCGCCCGATGCCTCCAGCGCGGCGGCGTTCTGGGCAAAATCCTTGTACTTGCCGGTGCCGACAATCAGGCGCGACCGGAAAGTGCGACCCGCAACGGTCCAAGTGTCATCTGCACTCACGTCACCACCTCCCACAAAATGCACGATCTCCAGCACATCGCCATCGGCCAGCGCCACATCGGCCAGCGTGCTGCGCGGGACGATGATCGCATTGCGCTCCACCGCCACCTTCGCCGGATTAAGGCCGATATCGGCCACAAGGTCGGCCACGCTGGCGCCATGGGCAATCCGGCGCGGCTCGCCATTCACTGTCAGGGAGATCGTTTCGCTCATGCCTCGCGCTATTGCGCGTCAGGCCGCGTGGCGCAAGTTCCGGATGTGGGCAAAAGCGAGAAGAATGACGCCCGGAATGGTCATCGCCATTTCCGGCAGGCCATGCGGCACGGCCAGCCCCATCGCCATCAGCACCAGTCCGACGCAGCCCATGATCAGCGGTTCGCGCCGCCCATGCCGCGCCAGACCAAAGCCCAGCCCCAGCGCGCCGATCGCAATCGCGGCCGCCAGACCATATTCATGCACCCGCGGATCAAGCAGCAACCCGCCGCCAATCCCCAGCAGGCCCACCAGCACGACGCCCGACACGCAATGGATCAGGCACAGCGCCGAAAGCGCAACGCCAAGGCGATCAAGCCGGGCACGAATCAGGGCAAGGGTGGGGGCGAACATGGGGCTTCCGATATGTGATAATGTATCATGTGGCAAGCGTTTCTGTCTTTTCAAGCCCGGCCATTTTTTTAAATCCTGCCCCGGCAGGCCCTTGCGATAAAATGTCATTCATTGGATCAAGGCCCCCGCCCCCGCCCATCGCGGGCATGGCCCGGAATGCAGGATCAAAGGAATGAAACAAACGTCCAACGCCCGTCCCTTGCTGGTGGCGCGCTGGCTTTGGGCCGTGGCCGCGCTGGTGGCGGGCATTGTCGTGGTGGGAGGCATCACGCGCCTGACCGAATCGGGCGTCTCGATCACCGAATGGAAGCCGGTCAGCGGCGCCCTGCCCCCGTTGACGCAGGCCGCATGGGAGGCCGAATTCGCCAAATATCGTGCCACCCCGCAATATATATTGATCAACGGCCCGGCGGGCATGACGCTGGCCACCTATAAGATGATCTTCTTCTGGGAATGGGTGCACCGGCTGCTGGCACGCGGGATCGGGCTGGTCTTTGCGCTGCCGCTGGTGATCTTCTGGGTCCGGCGCCAGATTCCCTCGGGCTATCACCTGCGGCTGGTGGCGCTGTTGGCGCTGGGCGGGTTGCAGGGGGCGGTCGGCTGGTGGATGGTCAAATCGGGCATTGCCCATGATGTGAAGGTCAGCCACCTGCGTCTTGCCACCCATCTGGGCGTGGCACTGTTTACGCTGGCCGGGCTGGTGTGGACGGCGCTCGACCTGCAGGCGCTGGCGCGCGGGCAGAAGCGCAGCCGGTTGACAGGTCTGGGAGCGCTGGCGGGGCTGGTGCTGGCGGTACAGCTGATCTGGGGGGCGTTCACCGCAGGCCTGCGCGCGGGTCATGTCACCGATGAATGGCCGCTGATGAACGGCCATATCTGGCCCGGCCCGACCCAGACCGGCGAGACTTTCCTGCAGGCCGTCACCGGCGATCCGGCGATTGTCCATTTCCTGCACCGCTGGTGGGCGTGGGTGGTGGTCGGCGTGCTGGTGGTGCTGGCGCGGGCGCTGAAACAGCGCGGGCGGCGTGAGCCCTCGATCGCCATTCACAGCGCTTTTGGCACCCAGATCCTGCTGGGCATCGCCACGGTGATGAGCGGCGTGTCGATCCCCCTGGCGGTGGCGCATCAACTGGTGGGCGCGCTGCTGGTGGTGGCCACGGTCTGGGGTATGCACGCGCTGGGCAGCGAGCGCTGGTCGTGAGCGTACCTGTTCCTGTACTGATCTGGTGTCCCTTTCCCGATGCGCAGAGCGCAAAGGCAGTCTCGCGCGCGCTGGTCGAGGGGGGCCTTGCGGCCTGCGCCAATATCCTGCCTGCGATGGAATCGGTCTATGCATGGCAGGGCGCGGTGCATGAAGGGGCCGAGGTCGGGGTGCTCTTTAAGACCAATGCCGATCTGCGCGAAAGGTGCATCGAGCGCCTGCGGGGCCTGCATCCTTATGAGGAGCCGGCGATTCTGGGCTGGGAATGCACGCTTTCGCTGCCCGCGACCATGGCCTGGCTGGGCGCGCTGAAAGGGTGAAAAACAAGCGGTATTATTTTACCGTACCCTGAAAAGCCCAGAATGCTTGACTCTTGGGGCCATTTGCAACATTAGCGCCGCCACACCCCCCGCCGCGACCGCGTGGCGGGGTCGTCATTTATACGGGAACCAAAGCCATGAAGGCTCTCACCAAGGTCACCCGGTCGGTCAAGCCGGCTGAGGTGGAAAAGAAGTGGCATCTGATCGATGCCGAAGGTCTGGTGCTCGGCCGTCTTGCCGTCATCATCGCCAACACGCTGCGCGGCAAGCACAAGCCCACCTTTACGCCCCACGTTGACACCGGCGATCATGTTGTCGTCATCAACGCCGACAAGGTGCGTCTGACCGGCAACAAGCTGAAGAACAAGGTGTACTACAAGCACACCGGTTATGCCGGCGGCATCAAGGAAGTGACCGCTGCCAAGGTTCTGGAAGGCCGCTTCCCCGAGCGCGTGATCGAGAAGGCTGTGGAACGCATGATTCCGCGCGGTCCTCTGGGCCGTCAGCAGATGCGTGCCCTGCACCTCTACGCTGGTGCCGAGCACCCGCACGCCGGCACCCAGCCTCAGCCGCTGGACGTCGCTGCCCTGAACCGCAAGAACAAGGTTGGTGCGTAATGTCTGAAGAATTCTCCGCTCTGGCCGAAATCGGCACCGCCGCTCCGGTTGCCGCTGCTCCTGCCGCTCCGCTTCGCGCTCGCGAAGTTGACGCTCAGGGCCGTTCGTATGCCACCGGTCGTCGTAAGGACGCCGTGGCCCGCGTGTGGATCAAGCCCGGCACCGGCAAGATCACCGTCAACGGTCGCGATCAGGAAACCTACTTCGCCCGTCCGACCCTGCGTCTCGTGATCAACCAGCCCTTCGGCGTGGCTGACCGTTCGGGCCAGTATGACGTGGTCTGCACCGTCAAGGGTGGCGGTCTCTCGGGTCAGGCCGGCGCTGTGAAGCACGGTATCGCCCAGGCTCTGGCCAAGTTCGAGCCCGCCCTGCGCGGCGCCGTCAAGGCTGCAGGCTTCCTGACCCGCGACCCGCGCGTCGTCGAACGTAAGAAGTACGGCCGCGCCAAGGCTCGCCGCAGCTTCCAGTTCTCGAAGCGTTAATCGTTTCAGGAATGGCGAAAAGGGGCGGTCCGGCAACGGGCCGCCTTTTTTCATGGGCGCTTACGGCCGCTGCGAGAGCAGACGCGCGCGCTCGGCCAAACGCTCGATGAGATCGGCATGGATCGCGGGCGCCGAGACCGCCACGCCGAACACGCGCGGATCCAGCTTGTTGTAATTGAGCTTGCCCCCCTGCGCGTCGCTGATCGCCGCGCCCGCCTCGCGCGCGATCAGGGCGGCGGCGGCAATATCCCACTCATAGCCCCAGCGCAGTGTTGCCACCAGATCGGCCCGGTCGGCGGCCACCATGGCAATGCGCAGGGCGATGGAATTGGGCTGATCCACCATTGCCATATCGGCATCCTCGGCGGAAAGATTGCGTGTGGGAACGCGCGCGCCCGACAATTGCCCCCGCGTCGAGGCGGAAAGCCGCGCGCCATTGCAAAAGGCGCCGTGCCCGGCCTCGGCCTGCCAGAATTCATTGCGCGCGGGGGCGTGCAGCATCGCCAGCAGAGGCCGGTGGTTGCTGACCAGCGCCACCGAAATCGCCCAGCCGGTGCGCCCCCGGATGAAATCGCGCGTCCCGTCGATGGGATCGACCAGCCAGACCAGTTCGCCCTCGCGCTGATTCGGCGCATCGATGGTTTCTTCCGACAGCCAGCCCGCGCTGGGCAGCAGGTCATGCAATTGCGTACGCAGAAAGGCATCGACCGCCAGATCGGCGCTCGACACGGGGCTTCCGTCCGATTTTCCAAAAATTTCCAGCGATTTGTTATCGCCCGGCCATTGTTCCATGGCGATCTGCCCGGCCCGGCGGACAATGGCTTCGAGACGCGCGCGATCAAGCATCGGCGGCCCGTCGATAGGAAAGTTTGCAATTAAGAATGATTAGCACATCTTTCCCTTCCCATCGCCCATCACCTGTGCTTAGCCCGCCGCCGACCAAAGGGCCATCAGGCCTGCAATAGCGAGAAGCACCGATGAACGTCCATGAGTATCAGGGCAAGGAACTGCTGGCCAAGTTCGGCGTTGCCATTCCGGCGGGCTATCCGGCCCTGTCCGTTGAAGAAGCCGTTGCAGGCGCCAAGCAACTGCCCGGGCCGCTCTATGTTGTGAAGTCGCAGATCCACGCCGGTGGCCGCGGCAAGGGCAAGTTCAAGGAACTGCCCGCCGACGCCAAGGGCGGCGTCCGTCTGGCCAAGAGCCTCGAAGAAGTCGAATCGCACGCCAAGGAAATGCTCGGCAACACGCTGGTGACCGTGCAGACCGGCGAAGCGGGCAAGCAGGTCAACCGCCTGTATGTCACCGACGGCGTTGACATCGCCAAGGAATATTACATCTCGCTGCTGGTCGATCGCGCCACCGGCCGCGTCGCCTTCATCGTGTCGACCGAAGGCGGCATGGACATCGAAGCCGTCGCCCATGACACGCCCGAAAAGATCACCACGGTCACCATCGACCCGGCCACCGGCTTCCAGCCGCACCACGGCCGCTCGATCGCCTTCGCGCTCAAGCTGAAGGGCGACACCAACAAGCAGGCGCAGGTTCTGGCCAAGCAGCTGTTCGACGCTTTCGTGTCGCTCGACTGCTCGATGCTCGAAATCAACCCGCTGGTTGAAGACGTGAACGGCAACCTGCTGGTGCTCGACACCAAGATGAGCTTCGATTCGAACGCGCTGTTCCGTCACCCCGACGTGTTCGCGATGCGCGACGAAACCGAAGAAGATCCGGCCGAAATCGAAGCCAGCAAGTATGACCTGGCCTACATCAAGCTCGACGGCAACATCGGCTGCATGGTGAACGGCGCGGGCCTGGCCATGGCGACGATGGACATCATCAAGCTCAACGGCGCCTTCCCGGCCAACTTCCTCGACGTGGGTGGCGGCGCCACCACCGAGAAGGTGACGGCGGCCTTCAAGATCATTCTGTCGGACCCGGCGGTCGAAGGCATTCTGGTCAACATCTTTGGCGGCATCATGAAGTGCGACGTCATTGCCGCGGGCATCATCGCCGCAGCCAAGGACGTCAACCTGTCGGTTCCGCTGGTGGTTCGCCTCGAAGGCACCAACGTCGAACTGGGCAAGGAACTGCTCAACAATTCGGGCCTGCCCATCGTGGCGGCCAACGATCTGGGCGACGCTGCCAAGAAGATCGTCGCGGAAGTCAACAAGGCCAAGTAAGCCTTTTTCGATTTCCGGGAAAATGGCCCCGTGGCGCATCGGCGCTGCGGGGCCTTTTGCATGGGCGGCCTGCGGGCGCCGCTTGCGCAAAAGGATCGTGCGAGCGGCGAGGCTTTCTTAAACTTTTGCATGGCAGTGTGCGTCCATGAGTGCTCGAGTCCGCGCCTTGCTCCTGCAATATTTCGGGCAAAGCCTGTTGCTGTGCCCGATCTATTTCGCCAGCGCGCTGCTCGCCCTGCAGCTGACGCGCTTCAATGGCGGGGTGGCGATTGTCTGGCCGGCGAGCGCGGTGCTGTTCTCGGCATTGGCGGCGATGCCGCATCGGCGCTGGGCCATGGCGCTGCTGCTGTGCTTTCCGGCGGGGGCTCTGGCGATTGCGCTGCGCGGGTTTGGCGGGGCCTATACGCTGCCGCTGACGCTGGCGGGATTGTTCGAGGCATGGCTGGCCGCCAGTCTGCTGCGCCATCTTTCTCCGCGTTTTACCCGGTTTGAATCGATCCGCGATGTGGTCAGTTTCCTGCTGGTCGCCGGGGTGATTGCGCCTGCCGCCTCAGCCTTTATCGGCGCGTGGGCGGCCCATGGCGCCACAGGCATCCCCTTTTTCAACGCATGGCGCGACTGGTTCGGCGCCCATGCGCTCAGCCTCGTCACCTTTGCCCCGCCGATCTTTCTGGTGCTGCGCCGCCGCCGTCTGGATGCGGCCAAATTCCGCCGCGAACGCCTGGGCGAAGCGCTGGTTCTGATGGGCGCGGTATCGCTGGCCACGCTGGCCACGTTTGGGCAAAACCGGATTCCGCTGGTGGTTGTGCCGCTGGTGCCGATGGTGGCGGCCACGTTCCGGCTGGGGCGGATCGGGGCGGTGGCCTCGCTGCTGGTCCTGATCTGCGGCGGGTTGATCGGCACGATGACGGGCCATGGGCCCACGATGCTGCTGCATCTCGATATGCCGACCAAGCTGCTGGTGCTGCAGATCTATTTTGCCTGCGTGGTGCTGATCCTGCTGCCGGTGGCGGCCGAGCTGGAATCGCGCCGCCGCCTGATGCAGAACCTGCGCGATGCCGAAGCCCTGCACCGACTGATCGTCGAGCGGACCGGCGATGTCATCATGCGAGTCAATCTGGATGGCACCTTGCGCTCGGTATCGGAGGAAGGAGCCCGGCTATGGGGCTATCAGGCCGAGGAACTGGTGGGCCGCTCGGCTTATGACCTGGTCCATCCCGAGGACGAGCAGGCCGTGTTCGACGCCCGCTTTCAGGCGCTGTGCGAGCCGGAGGGCACCGTGGCGGTCGAATGCCGGGTCATGCGCAAGGATGGTGGATCAACCTGGGTGGAAAGCCATATGTGCGCCACGCTGGACCGGCGCGGGGTGCCCAACGGCACGGTGTCGATCATCCGCGACAATTCGGCGCGGCGGCGGCTGATCGAAAATCTGGCGCATGAGGCCAATACCGATCCGTTGACCGGGCTTGGCAACCGGCGCGCCTTTGACCGCGCCATGGCCCGCGACAGAGAGGCGGGCGGAAGCGGTTGTCTGGCCCTGTTCGACCTGGATCATTTCAAGCGGATCAATGACGTCTATGGCCATGCCACGGGCGACCGCATCCTGACGATGTTTGCCACCTTGCTGTGCGGGACAGTGCGCGCGGGCGATGTGGTGGCGCGGCTGGGGGGCGAGGAATTCGGCGTGCTGCTGCGCGATGTCTCGCTGGAGCAGGCAGGGCTGATCTGCGAAAGGGTGCGCACCCGTCTGGCCGAGAGCGAGGGGCGCTCGATTCTGGGCGAAGTGGTGCGGGTGACGGTCAGCGTCGGCCTGACCCCGCTGAACGCCGACATGCCGCCCGAGGAGGCTTTTCGGCAGGCCGATGCCGCGCTCTATCGCGCCAAAGGGGCCGGGCGCAACCAGATGGCCATCGCGGCCTAATCGGCCATGCGCAGGTCATAGGCCACCTGCGCCTGCGCCACCGCGCCCATCCGCGTTTCGGCCCAATCGATCAGCCATTGCAGCGCACTCAGCAATTCGCGCCCCAGCGGGGTGATCGCATAGGTCACGCTGACCGGCACAGTGGGTTCGACATGGCGGGTGATCAGCCCGTCGCGCTCCAGCGTGCGCAGGGTTTGCGCCAGCATCTTTTGCGAGATGCCGTCGACCCGGCGTTTGAGAGCGCTGAAGCGCATCTCCCCCTCGCCCAACATGCCGAGCAGCAGGATGCTCCATTTATCGCCCACCCGGTCCAGCAATTGCCGGGTGGGGCAATTGCGCGCGAAAACATCGCCCCGTTTCGAGGTGGTTACGTGCGGGTAAGCTGGTGAAAGAAAAGTGCTCTCTTGCATGATGCGTTTCCATAGCACACCTGGTTTCCATTAGAAACCTGATGGAGCATCAAAAATGAAAGTTGCAGTGTTGGGCGCCAGCGGCCGCGCAGGATCGGAAATCACCAGGGAACTGGCCGCGCGCGGGCATCAGGTGGTGGCCATCGCCCGCAAGCCTGAAGCGATCCCCGCAGCCGACGACGTAAGCGCGGTGCAGGGTGATGCTTCGGACCCGGCGGCTCTGGCCGGATTGATCGCGGGCGTCGATGCGGTGATCAGCGCGCTGCATTTCGATGTCCCGGCGCAGACGCTGCTGTCCGCCCTGCGTCAGGCGGGCGTGGGCCGTCTGCTGGTGACGGGCGGCGCGGCCAGCCTCAAGCTGCCCTCGGGCGAGCGCCTGATCGACGGCCCGGACTTCCCCGAGGCGTGGAAGGGCGCGGCCATGGGCGGAATCACCTTCCTCGACGATCTGCGCGCCGTAACCGACATTGACTGGACCTTCTTCTCGCCCGCCGCCTTCATTTTCGAAGGGCCGCGCCTTGGCACCTATCGCGGCGGCAAGGACGATCTGGTGGTGGACGAGGCGGGCGAAAGCAAGATCAGCTTTGCCGACTATGCCATCGCCATGGTCGACGAGCTGGAGGCCCATAAGCACCCGCACGCACGTTTTACGGCCGCCTACTAATTGGCGCCTATTAATCCAGAATGCGATAGGGGATGAAGCCGCGTTGGTTCGTGGTGATGTCGATGGCCTTGTCATTGGGCGGATAGGCGCGCTGTTGGCAATCGTGGCGCGAACAGATGCGGCAGGAAATGCCGATCCGCGCCACCGCCTCCTCGCATTCCAGATTGAGCGTGTCGGCATAGATGAACTCGCTGGCCAGCGTGACTTCACACCCCAGCACCACCGCATAACGGCGCGGCGGGCGGAAATAGGCGTCCGAGGGTTTGACCAGCCCCTTGGCAAGGAACACAAAGCGCCGCCCCTCGGGCATCTCGGCCACTTGCAGATGGATACGGTCGGGGATCGCCACCGCCTCATGCGCGATCCACAGCGGACAGGCGCCGCCGAAACGGGCGAACTGCAGACCATTGGCCGCGTGGCGCTTGGTGATATTGCCCGCCATATCGATGCGGCAAAAAGCGATCGGCACGCCGCGCTGGTGCGGCCTTTGCAGGTTGGACAGGCGGTGGCAGGTCTGTTCAAAACTGGTGCCAAAAATCTGGCGCAAGCCGTCAATGTCATGGCGCAGCCGCCGCGCCGCATCGCGAAACGGGCGATAGGGCATCAACAGCGCCCCCGCCGCATAATTGGTCAGCCCCACCGAAAGCAGATTGCGCGCGGTTTGCGTTCGCATCCCGCCCTTTTCCACCGTCTCGGCAATTTCCTGCGCCAGCGCGATGGCGCAAAGCTGATAGGCCAGTTGGAAGCGCAGGCTCTCATGGGGCTGGCCCGCATCCAGCGTCAGTTCGCGGCGGGCCTCGTCATAGCGGCGGATCGGCGCGCCGGGCAGATGGCGCAGGGTGATGCCCCGCCGCTCGAACCATGCGGTCAATTGCGCGGTGTCGGGCGTGGGCAAATGGCGCGAGAGGGCGCCTGCCATGGCCTCGGCGCTGGAGTCGATGAGATGGACGTAATTGTCGGCCAGATGGAACCAGTCGCGCACCTCCTCCCACGGCAGGCGGCCACCCGACACGCTGTCGGCCCCCAAGGCTTCATCCATCGCGGCCAGACGCTGCGAATCGCGTTTGTGCAGGCGGTAGAGATGGGCGAATTGCTCGGCAAATTGGGGAAACT
This sequence comes from Novosphingobium sp. SG707, assembly GCF_012275515.1. Classification (GTDB taxonomy): domain Bacteria; phylum Pseudomonadota; class Alphaproteobacteria; order Sphingomonadales; family Sphingomonadaceae; genus Novosphingobium. The sequence continues at coordinate 536,399 of NZ_JAAZQL010000003.1, read as the reverse complement.
GGTCGGCCACGCGCTCGATCTGATCGGCGGGCAAATCGCCCAGCAACGGATCAGCGGAGGCCTCCAGCAATTCGGTGACGATGGGCTCGACCGGGGTTTCGGCCATGTCGGCCCAATCCACCGGGAAGATTTCGCGCACCCTTTCGGCCAGCGCCAAGGTCATCGGCCGCGTATCATTTTCCAATTGCGAGAGATAGGGCGTGCTGATCCCCAGCCTTTGCGCCAGCGCGCCCTGTTTCAGGCCATGGTCCTCGCGCAGGGCTTTAAGGAATCGCCCCGCATAGAGCCGCCTTTTCATGATGTCCTCTCGCTAATTTTTGCAAATTCTTCCTTTGCAAATTTGCAACATTACTGTGGACGGGTCAAGATGAATGGCGCATCGCGGCCTCAAGTGGTTTTGCAAGAGGATACCCGATGAGCGCGAATGTGGCGGAGATGGAGCGGCGGCGGGCAGCGGCCCGGATGGGCGGCGGCCAGAAGCGGATCGATGCCCAACATGCCAAGGGCAAGCTGACCGCGCGTGAACGCCTCAAGGTTCTGCTCGACGAGGGCAGCTTTGAAGAAGTCGACATGTATGTCGAACACAATTGCGTCGATTTCGGCATGCCCGACAACACGATCCCCGGCGACGGCGTGGTTACGGGCAGCGGCACGATCAACGGCCGCCTCGTCTTCGTGTTTTCGCAGGATTTCACCGTGTTTGGCGGGGCGGTTTCCGAACGCCATGCGATGAAGATCTGCAAGATCATGGATATGGCGATGAAGGTGGGTGCGCCTGTCATCGGCCTTAACGATTCGGGCGGCGCGCGCATTCAGGAAGGCGTGGCCTCGCTTGGCGGCTATGCCGAGATTTTCCAGCGCAATGTGCTGGCCTCGGGGGTTGTGCCCCAGCTCAGCCTCATCATGGGCCCTTGCGCGGGCGGCGCGGTTTACTCGCCCGCCATGACCGACTTCATCTTCATGGTGAAGGACAGCTCCTATATGTTCGTCACCGGCCCCGATGTGGTCAAAACCGTGACGAATGAAGTGGTTACGCAGGAAGAGCTGGGCGGCGCGATCACGCACAGCACCAAGACCAGCGTGGCCGATCTGGCGCTGGAAAATGATATCGAGGCGCTGCTGACGGCGCGCGAATTCTTCGACTTCCTGCCGCTGTCGAACAAGGAAGAAGTGCCCGAGCGCCCCAATGCCGACCCGTGGGACCGCATCGAGGACAGTCTCGACACGGTGATCCCGGCCAGCGCGACCCAGCCTTATGATATGAAGGAAGTGATCCGCAAGACGCTGGACGAAGGCGATTTCTTTGAAATCCAGCCGGGCCATGCGGGCAATATCATCTGCGGTTTTGGCCGGATCGAGGGCAAGACGGTGGGCGTGGTCGCCAATCAGCCCTTGGTGCTTGCCGGGGTGCTGGACATCAATTCGTCGAAGAAGGCGGCGCGTTTCGTGCGCTTCTGCGATGCGTTCAACATCCCGATCCTGACCTTTGTGGACGTTCCCGGCTTCCTGCCCGGCACCGCGCAGGAGCACAACGGCATCATCAAGCATGGCGCCAAGCTGCTCTTCGCCTATGCCGAGGCGACCGTGCCCAAGATCACCATCATCACCCGCAAGGCCTATGGCGGGGCCTATGACGTGATGGCGTCGAAGCATCTGCGCGGCGATCTCAATTACGCATGGCCCACCGCCGAAATCGCGGTGATGGGCGCCAAGGGCGCGGTGGAAATCATCTTCCGCGGGTTGCCCGCCGAGGCGCAGGCCGAAAAGGTCAAGGAATATGAGGACCGCTTCGCCAACCCGTTTGTGGCGGCGTCCAAGGGCTTCATCGACGAGGTGATCCACCCCCATTCCACCCGCCGCCGGATCGCTCTGGGCCTGCGCAAATTGCGCAACAAGGCGCTGGAGAACCCCTGGAAGAAGCACGACAATATTCCGCTCTAAGCGGGGAGGATGCCATGAAACTCGGACGCCTCAACCACGTCGGCGTGGCCGTGCCTTCCATGGCCGATGCCATTGCCTATTACCGCGATGTGATGGGCGCCACGCTCATCACAGAGCCGTTCGACATGCCCGAACAGGGCGTGAAGGTGGCCTTCGTCAACACGCCCCAGCAACCGGGCGCGCTGGGCACCGATGGCGGCACGCAGATCGAACTGATCGAACCGCTTGGCGAAACCAGCCCCATCGCAGGCTTCATCGCCAAGAACCCCGCCGGGGGCCAGCACCACCTCTGCTATGAGGTCGAGGATATCGAGGCCGCGCGGGAATGGTTCACCGCCCAAGGCAAGCGCATCCTCGGCCCCACGCGCATCGGCGCGCATGGCACGCCGATCTTCTTCCTGCACCCCAAGGATATGCTGGGGCAGCTGACCGAAATCATGGAGAGGTCGCATGAGCAGCATTGATAACTGGCAGGCGCTGGCCGCCAAAGAGGTCAAGGGCAAGGACCTGAACTGGCAGACGCCCGAGGGGATCACCGTCAAGCCGCTCTATACCGCCGACGATGTGAGCGTGGACCCCGGCCTGCCCGGTTTCGCGCCCTTCACGCGCGGCGTACGCGCCAGCATGTATGCGGGCCGCCCTTGGACGATCCGTCAATATGCGGGCTTTTCCACCGCCGAGGAATCGAACGCTTTCTATCGCCGCAATCTGGCGGCGGGGCAGAAGGGTCTCTCGGTCGCCTTCGACCTTGCCACCCATCGCGGCTATGATTCCGATCACCCCCGCGTGGTGGGCGATGTCGGCAAGGCGGGCGTGGCCATCGACAGCGTCGAGGACATGAAGATCCTGTTCGACGGCATCCCGCTCGATCAGATGAGCGTGTCGATGACGATGAACGGCGCGGTGATCCCGATACTCGCCTTCTTCATCGTCGCGGGCGAGGAACAGGGCGTCGACCGCAAATTGCTCGACGGGACCATCCAGAACGACATCCTCAAGGAGTTCATGGTCCGCAACACCTATATCTATCCGCCCGAACCCAGCATGCGGATCATCAGCGACATTTTCGGCTATACGTCGCGCGAAATGCCCAAGTTCAACAGCATTTCGATCTCCGGCTATCACATGCAGGAGGCCGGGGCGACGCAGGTGCAGGAACTGGCCTTCACCATCGCGGACGGCATCGAATATGTGAAATATGGCGTGGCCAGCGGCCTCGACATCGACAAATTCGCCGGGCGCCTCTCGTTCTTTTTCGCCATCGGCATGAATTTCTTCATGGAGGTCGCCAAGCTGCGCGCCGCGCGCGTGCTGTGGCACCGGGCGATGACCAAGCTGGGCGCGAAGGACGAACGCAGCAAGATGCTGCGCACCCATTGCCAGACCAGCGGCGTGAGCTTGCAGGAGCAGGACCCGTACAACAACGTCATCCGCACCACGATCGAGGCCATGGCCGCGATGCTGGGCGGCACGCAGTCGCTCCACACCAATGCGCTCGATGAAGCTATCGCGCTGCCCACCGATTTCTCCGCCCGTATCGCGCGCAACACGCAGATCGTGATTCAGGAAGAGACCGGCATGTGCAATGTGGTCGATCCGCTGGGCGGGTCTTACTACATTGAATCGCTGACCCAGCAGTTGGTTGAGGCCGCAGAAGCCATCATCGAGCGCGTGGAAGGCGAAGGCGGCATGGCCAAGGCGGTCGCCGCCGGTTGGCCCAAAGCGATGATCGAGGAAGCCGCCGCCGCGCGCCAAGCCCGCGTGGACCGGGGCGAGGATGTCATCGTCGGCGTCAATAAATACCGTCTGGCCACCGAGGACCGGATCGAGACGCTCGACATCGACAACCATGTCGTGCGCGAGGCCCAGATCGCCCGGATCAAGGCGGTCAAGGCCGCCCGCGACGAAGCCGCCTGTCAGGCCGCCCTGCGGGCCATCACCGAGGGCGCACGCGGCAATGGCAACCTGCTGGCGCTGGCCGTCGAGGCCGCCCGCCACCGCGCCACGCTGGGCGAAATCAGCAGTGCGATGGAGGAGGTCTTTGGCCGCCACGGCACCGTGCCCACCCCGGTCAAGGGCGTCTATGGCGCGGCCTATGCGGGCGATGACCGCTATCAGCAGATCCTCGATGGCGTCGAGGCCGTTTCCCGCCGTCTGGAGCGCAAGCCCCGGATGCTGGTGGCCAAGATGGGGCAGGACGGGCATGACCGCGGGGCCAATGTCATCGCCTCGGCCTTTACCGACATGGGCTTTGATGTGACCTCCGGCCCGCTGTTCCAGACGCCCGAGGAAGCCTGCGCGCTGGCGCTGGAAAAGGGCGTCGATGCGGTGGGCGCTTCGTCGCTGGCTGCGGGCCATAAGACGCTGATCCCCCAGCTCATCAACCTGCTGCGCGAAGCGGGCCGCCCCGACATCAAGGTCGTCGCGGGCGGCGTCATCCCGCCGCAGGACTATGAATTCCTGCGCGAGGCCGGGGTGCAGGGCATCTATGGTCCGGGGTCCAACGTGCTCGATTGCGCGGCCGACATGCTGCGCCTGCTGGGCCACAATATGCCGCCGCTGGGCAGCGAACTGGAAAAGGCGGAGTAAGACGCATGTTCAAGAAAATCCTCATCGCCAATCGCGGCGAAATCGCCTGTCGCGTCATCAAGACCGCGCGCCGGATGGGCATTGCCACGGTGGCGGTTTATTCCGACGCCGATGCCCGCGCGCCTTTCGTACAGATGGCCGATGAAGCCGTGCATATCGGCCCCTCGCCCGCCGCGCAGTCCTATCTGATTGCCGACAAGATCATCGAGGCCTGCAAGGCGACCGGTGCCGAGGCGGTGCATCCCGGCTATGGCTTCCTGTCGGAACGCACCTCTTTCGCCGAGGCTTTGGCGAAGGAAAACATCGCCTTCATTGGCCCGCCCGTAGGCGCGATTGCCGCGATGGGCGACAAGATCGAATCCAAGAAACTGGCCAAGGCAGCGGGCGTCAATGTCGTTCCCGGCTTTGTCGGCGAGATCGAGGATACCGATCATGCTGTGCGGATTTCGGAGGAAATCGGCTATCCGGTGATGATGAAGGCCAGCGCGGGCGGCGGCGGCAAGGGCATGCGCCTTGCCTATAACGAACAGGACGTTCGCGAGGGCTTCCCGGCGGTCAAGCGCGAGGGGCTCAACTCCTTTGGCGATGATCGCGTGTTCATCGAGAAATTCATCCTCAACCCGCGCCATATCGAGATCCAGATCCTGGGCGATAAGCACGGCAATATCCTTTACCTCAATGAGCGCGAATGCTCGATCCAGCGCCGCCATCAGAAGGTGGTCGAGGAAGCCCCCTCGCCGTTCGTCAGCCCCGCCATGCGCAAGGCGATGGGCGAGCAATGCGTCGCGCTGGCCCGCGCGGTGGGCTATTACAGCGCCGGTACGGTCGAACTGATCGTTTCGGGCGCGGACAAGAGCGGCGAGAGCTTCTACTTCCTCGAAATGAACACCCGCCTTCAGGTCGAACACCCCGTCACCGAGGCGATCACCGGCATCGATCTGGTCGAACAGATGATCCGCGTGGCCTATGGCGAGAAATTGGCCATGACGCAGGAGGATGTGAAGATCGACGGCTGGGCGATTGAAAACCGCGTCTATGCCGAAGACCCCTATCGCGGATTTTTGCCCAGCACGGGCCGCCTGACACGCTATCGCCCGCCGGTGGACGGCTGGACCGACGATGGCGCGGAAAATGGCCGTCGGGGCATTGACGGCGTGCGCGTGGACGACGGCGTCTATGAAGGCGGCGAAGTCAGCATGTTCTACGATCCGATGATCGCCAAGCTGGTGACATGGGGCGAGACGCGCAACGAGGCCGCCGACAAGCAGATCGCCGCGCTCGACCAGTTCGAGATCGAGGGGCTGGGGCACAACATCGACTTCGTTTCGGCCATCATGCAGCACCCCCGCTTCCGCAGCGGCGAGCTGACCACCGGCTTCATCGCCGAGGAATATCCCGAGGGCTTCCACGGCGCGGCGACCGATGCGCAGACTTTGGCCCATATCGCGGCGGTTTCGGGCTTTGTCGCCACCGCGCGGGCCGACCGCGCGCGTCAGGTCGACGGGCAATTGGCCGCCAATCTGGCCCCGCCTTCGGAATGGTCGGTCAAACTGGCGGGCGAGACCTTCGCCGTCAGCGTCGATGCCGACAGCGTGCGCGTCAATGGCGCGCAGGTTGATCTGGCGATGGAATATACGCCCGGCGACCACCTGATCGTGGCCGAAATCGGCGAGGAAGTGCTGGGGCTCAAGATCGAGATCACCCGCACCGGATTGAAAGTGACCACGCGCGGCGCGATCCACAAGGTCGATATCCTGCCCGCCCATGTCGCGGCTCTGGCCGATCACATGATCGAAAAGATCCCGCCGGATCTCTCGAAATTCCTGATCTGTCCGATGCCGGGGCTGCTGGTGTCGCTCAACGTCAAGGAAGGCGACAAGGTCGAAGCGGGTCAGCCGCTGGCCGTGGTCGAGGCGATGAAGATGGAAAACATCCTGCGCGCCGAAAAATCGGCCACCATCGGCAAGATCAATGCCAAGCCCGGCGAGAGCCTGCCGGTCGACTACATCATTCTGGAACTGGAATAGAGTTAAGGCGAGGCGGCGGGGGGCCTTCGTGCTCCTCGCCGTTTATTTACCCGATAATTCGGCGTCCAGCTCGATCAGCCGCCGACAGGCCGCCAGCGCGCCCGGCGCATCATCGGCCGCCAGATTGGCCGCATAGGCCGCGCATTCGCGCTGTCCCTCACGGGTTTTCTGAAATCCGGCCACCATGGCCAGCGGACGCAACAGTTCAAGCCGCGCCGCCCAATCCTCATCATCGCGACTGAGCAGATCGAGCGTTTTAGTGTAAAGACACTGAACAGCTTCACCACGATTGCATGCACCCATACAATCGCAATTGATGGCCTGAGCAGTAGCCTGCACATCCTTTAAGTCAAAATTAATCATAGGGCCTGTAATCCCGCTTATCTGCGCATCACAGATTGCAAGCATCAACGCATGACGTGCAAAATCGTTCCTATATTAGCTTCTCTATAGAGTGAAGCAGCAATCCGACGATTCCACCGACCAGCGTGCCATTGATGCGGATAAATTGCAGATCGCGCCCCACCGCGCCCTCGATCCGTTCCGAAACGGTACGCGCATCCCACCGGCGCACCGTGTCCGACACCAGTTTCACAATGCCCGCCCCATGCCGCACGGCCAGCCCCGCCAGCGAACGGCGCGCGAATCGGTTAACCTGATGGCGCAGGCGGGCGTCGGTCTGCAGCCCTGCACCAAATCCGGCAAGGCCCGCGCCCATCCGCCCCTGCAACAACCCGCCCGGATGGCTCAGCGCGTCGAGCGCCGCGCCGCGCGCGCGTTCCCACAAGCCGTCGATCCACGCCCCCATGGCGCGATTGGCCAAAATCTCGCCCTTCATCCGCGCCACCTTGGCCTGCATCGCCGGATCATGGCGCAGATCATGGGCCAGACCCGCCAGCAGATCCTCCAGCTTGGTCCGCAGCGGATGGTGCGGATCGACAATGCATTCGGCCAGCAGCTTATACAGCCCATCCAGGATCGTATTGGCCAATGTCTCGTCCAGCCCGGTCCAGCGCAGCAGCGTATGCGCGCGGTCATGGATCATCCGGCGCAGGATATCCTCATTGGCCTCCAGCGTGATCCCCGTCCAGCGCAGCATGGCCTCGATCACGCCGCGATGGCGGCCGTCGGCCATCGCCCCTTCCAGCAATTGCCCCAGCAAGGGCGCCAGATCGAGCCGCTCCAATTGCCCGCGCACGGTGGATTTGAGCATATCGCCCAATTGTTCGCCCGGCAGCGATTGCAGCATGTCGCCCAGCAGCCCCGCCGCCCCCTGACGCAGGCGCGGTTCGCCCGCTCCCGCCCCTTCGCCCGGATCGGTCAGAAAGCCGCCCAGCGCCCCGGCCACATCCAGCCCCGACAAACGCCGCGCCACCACCTGGGGCGTCAGGAAATTGGCGCGAAGGAACCCCGCCATGCTCTCGGCAATCTGGTCCTTCTTGGCCGGGATGATCGCGGTATGCGGGATGGGCAAACCCATGGGATGGCGAAACAGCGCTGTCACCGCGAACCAATCGGCCAGCGCGCCCACCATCGCGGCTTCGGCAAAGGACTTGACCCATTCCCAGCCCGGATGCGCCGGCATGAAATGGCGCGAGAGCAGGTAAAGCCCCGCCATGCCCACCAGCAGCCCATGCGCCAGCCAGCGCACGCGGGCGGCCTGCCGGTTGCGCGGCTCGCTCTCCACGCCCAGCCAGCGCCCCAGCGACCACCACAGACTGCGTTCCTGTCTCACTCGGCCGGGGTTACTCCAGCATGAGCATCGCGTCCATGCTCAGGTTCATAAGTCAGCAATCCGCGGCGCAGTTTCGGGCCGATCCGTTTCTCAAACCCGTCGGCCAGACTGAAGGCGGCAGGCACAATCAGCAGCGTCAGCACCGTGGAAAGCGTCAGCCCGCCGATCACCACCACGCCCATGGGCGCGCGAAACGCCGCATCGCCCGAAAGCGACATGGCCGCCGGGATCATCCCCGCCGTCATCGCCACCGTCGTCATCACGATGGGCTGGGCGCGCTTGTGGCCCGCCTCGATGATGGCGTCGAACTTGGGCGTGCCGCGCTGCATTTCCTCGATGGCAAAGTCGATCAGCAGGATCGAGTTTTTCGCCACAATTCCGAACAGCATCAGGATGCCGATATAGACCGGCATCGAGATCGGCATGTCGAGCAGCGCCAGCAAGAGCAGCCCGCCCAAAGGCGCCAGAAACAGCGAGGCCATATTCACCAGCGGCGAGACGACCCGGTGATAGAGCAGCACCAGCACCGCAAACACCAGCCCGATCCCCGCCGGCACCGCCAGCGCCAGATTGACGATCATTTCCTGCTGCCACTTGGCCTCGCCATAGGCGGTGTTCGACACACCTGCGGGCAGGTTCTTCATGATCGGCAGCGCCTTGACCTTGTTTTCCGCATCGCCCTTGACCACGCCCGGCGCCAGATCCGCACCGATGAAGATGCGGCGCTCCTGATTGTAGCGCTGGATGGTCGAGGGGCCGGAACCGAAGGTGATGTCGGCCACGCGGCTCAAGGGCACCGAGCCGCCCGAAGCGGTGGGCACCGGCAGATTGGCGATGTTCGACAGGTCGCGCCGCGCTTCCTCGGGCAGGCGCACGCGAATCGGCACCTGACGGTCGGAGAGCGAGAATTTGGCCGCGTTCTGGTCGATCTCGCCGATCGTGGCGATGCGGATCGCCTGGCTGAGCGAGGAGGTCGAGATGCCAAGGCTGGCGGCCAGATCCATATGCGGCACAATCACCACTTCGGGGCGGCGCATGTCGCCCGAAATGCGCGGGGCCACCAGTTCGTGCATCCCCTTCATCTGCTCAACCAATTGCGCCGCCGTCTGGTCCAGCAGCGCCGGGTCCGAGCTGGACAGCATGATTTCCAGCCCGCGTCCGGTCGAGGAACCGCCATTGTTGCTGGCCTGGAAGGTGATGCGCGCATCGGCAATGCCCTGCACGGTGGGGGTGACTTCACGCTCGAACTGCTTGGTGTGGATCTTGCGATCCTTTTTCAGCATGATCATCACGCGGGCGTTGCCCTCATTCACCCGTTCGAGCACCTGATCGGCCTCGGGCCGCCGGCGCACGATATTGGCCACCTCATCGGCCACCGCCTCGGTCTGGGCCAGCGTGGTGCCGGGCACCATTTCGATGCGGAGTTGGGTGAAATCGCTGTTCTCATCGGGGAACATTGCCGTGGGCATGGAAATGAACAGCACAATGGTCAGCGCGAAACAGCCCAAGGCGACGCCGATCATCCAGATGCGATGATCGCGCATCCGCGCGCGCAGATGGTCACGCCACGACAGATCCCCCTTTTCCGCCAGCAGCCGCGCCCGCAGCGCCCGCGCGCCCGAAACGTCCAGCGACCAGTGCAGCACGCGCAGATAGTAATCCATCATCCGCCCGCCGCCATGTTCGGCATGGCCGTGGCTTTTCAGGAAATAGGCCGCCACCATCGGCGTGATCATGCGGGCCACGGCTAGCGACATCAGCACCGAGACCACCACCGTAAGACCGAAATTCTTGAAAAATGCTCCCGATACGCCCGGCATCAGCCCGACCGGCAAAAACACTGCCGCAATCGAGCAGGTGGTCGCCACCACCGCCAGACCGATTTCGTCGGCGGCATCAATCGCGGCCTGATAGGCGGTCTTGCCCATGCGCATATGCCGGACGATGTTCTCGATTTCCACGATCGCATCGTCCACCAGCACGCCCGCGACCAAGCCTAGCGCCAGCAGGCTCATCGTGTTGAGCGTGAAGCCGAACCACACCTTCATGAACCAGAAGGTGGGGATGGCCGAAAGCGGGATGGCGATGGCCGACACCACCGTGGCGCGCCAGTCGCGCAGGAAGAAGAACACCACGATCACCGCCAGAACGGCGCCCTCGACCATGGATTCCATCGAGGATTCATATTGCTTCTTGGTATAGGAAACCTGATTGAACAATTCGGTGAAATGGACGCCGGGCCGCTCCTTGGCGATCTTGTCCAGCTCGACCATCGACTTGTCATAGACCGACACGTCCGAGGCCCCGCGTGCGCGTGCGATGGAGAAGGTGACGACCTGCTTGCCGTTCACCTTGCCCAGCGAGGTGATTTCGCCCCATGCGTCGCGCACCGTGGCAATATCGGCCAGTTTCACCACGCGCCCCGCCACCGGAATATCGGCCTGGCTCAGCGCAAAGGCGTCCTGCGCATTGCCCAGCACGCGCACCGATTGGCGCGTGCCGCCGATTTCCGCCTTGCCGCCCGCCGCATTCAGGTTAAGCGCACGCAGCGCCGCATTGACCTGCGGCGCGGTGACGCCGAATGCCTGCATCCGCGCCGGGTCGAGCGTGACGAGAATTTCGCGGTTGACGCCGCCGTTGCGCTTGATTTCGGCCACACCCTCCACACCCAGCAGGCGCCGCGCCACCGTGTCGTCGATGAACCACGAGAGCTGCTCGATGGTCATGTCCTCGGCGGAAACCGCAAAATAGGCGATGGGGTTGCTCGAGGTGTTCACCTTGAACACCTGCGGCTCAAGGATGCCGTCGGGCAGATTACCGCGCGCCTGATCGACCGCGTTCTTCACCTCGGCCACCGCGGCGTTGATGTCCTCGCCCAGCTGGAATTCCACCATCGTCTGGCTGTTGCCTTCCGACGCGGTCGAGCTGATCGAGGAAACCCCCGAAATCGTGCGCACCGCGCCTTCGATGCGCTGCGTGATCTGGGTCTCGATTTCGGTCGGGGCGGCGCCCGGCTGGGTGATCGAAACCACCACGATGGGAAATTCGATGTCGGGCTGGTCCTGGACCTCCATCCGGGCAAAGCTGATGATACCCATCAGCATCATGGCCACAAAGATGACAATGGGCACCACCGGATGCCGGATCGACCATGCCGAAAGATTGCGGAAGTTCATCGCTCCGATCCCCTTACGGCTGGTTGGGCTGGCTGCGCGGATTGACCGTTTCGCCCTCGGTCAGGAAGGCGCCTGCACGCAGCACCACCCGTTCGACGCCCGAAAGGCCAGAGGCAATGGCCACGCCCTTTTCGGTCACCATCGCCACCTTGACCCGGCGGCGCACCGCCTTGTTGTCGCCGGTCACGACATAGACATAGCTGCCCTGCGCATCGGCCTGCAGCGCCGATTCGGGCAGCAAAGGCGCCGACATCGAACCGCTGCGGATTTCCGCGCTGGCAAAGCCGCCGGGGCGGATGTCGCGGTCATAGGGCAGCGCGATCCGCGCGATCCCCTGCCGCGTGGCCGGGTCGATCACCGGCGAGACCTGCCAGACATGGCCGACAAATTCGCGCTCCGAACCCACAGGTCGCACCTTGACCTCCTGCCCCAGCGCCAGATGCGCCAGATCGCTTTCCGACAGGCGGGCGCGCATTTCCATCTCGCCCTTGTCCGCAATGCGGAACAGCACGCCATTGCCGGGGCTAACCACCTGACCCACCTCGAGCGCGCGGTCAAGCACGAGGCCGTCGGCGGGTGCGACAATGTTCAGCCGGCGGATCTTGGCCTGCATTTCGCCCAATTGCGCCTGCGCCACGCGCACCCGCGCATTGGCCGCATCGCGCACGGCGGTCAGCTTGTCGATGTCGGCGTTCGAAATGAACCCATTGGCCACCAGTTTCAGCCCGCGGTCCAGATTGGCCTGCGCGATGCGCGCATCGGCCTGCGCCACGCCGATATTGGCGTTGCTGCTGGCCTGCTGCTGGTTCTGCACCTGACGGTCGATCACGGCCAGCAACTGCCCGCGCTTTACCCACGCGCCCGGTTCGACCAGCACCTGCACCACCGTGCCGCCTTCGCCCACCACGCCCACAGGCATGTCATGGCGCGCGGCCAGCACGCCGCTGGCATTGATCGTGCCGGCGACCGTGGTGACGCCGGGGGCCGATACGGTGACGAGGGGCGCCTGATTGGCGCGCGCGGCATCGCCGCCGGGGTTGCGATGACTGTAGGCCCAGATGCCGCCGACGGCCAGCAACACGGCCCCCGCCCCGATCAACGCCTTGCCGCGCGGAAAAGGCTGGGCCTCCCCACCTTCGAGGACGCCTTCATAAGCCGGTGCCATTTGGGCAGACTTCACCTTGGCCTCGACATTCATCTCGCTCACCACCCCATATGTATTGCGAACCGGGTCTGCGCCCGGATCATGCGGCAAGCGTATTACTCGCGTATAGCACCTCAGGCAAGCGGGCTTTTCGTGCAATCGCGCCAAATATAAGCAAAAGGGCGCAGGAGCCCCCCGCTCCCACGCCCTTTCAAGCCCTGAAACGGGCCGATGACAGGTATTTCAACCTATCAATATTTCAGCTGGCGCTCATAGAGATCGCGGTAATGCTGAATCCGCGTGACGCGCAGGCCCTGCATCCCCGAACGATCCACCGCGCGTTGCCACGAGGCGAATTCTTCGAGCGTGAGGCTGTAACGCTCGCAGACCTCATCGATGGTCAGCAAGCCGCCGTTGACGGCTGCGACAACCTCGGCCTTGCGGCGCACGACCCAACGCGTGGTGTTGGGCGGCGGCAGCGATTCCAGCGTGAGCGGTTCGCCGAGCGGGCCAATGACCATGGCCGGACGGATTTTCTGGTTCTCGATCATTTCATTCCTCGATCGCCGGGATGACGGGGACCGGCAACGCCGAATTCAATGCCAGACATCGTTTTTCGAACCCCTCTAAAAACAGGGTTAACATCTTGGAAAGCCCCTTTGCAGGAAGCACTGAGGTCGTCCCAAACCGGTGCATAATCATGAAGGAGCCGCGCCACGTGGGGGTCGAAACTGCCCCCGGCCAGCATGGCCGGCGCCTCGCCGCAATCGCGCTGAAACGCATGAGCCGCCGCCAGCCTTGTGGCCAGCCCATGCCAGTCCATCGCCGACCGGCCCGCATCCACGCCGGTGGCAAAGGATGCCGCAAAGGACTGGGCCAGCCAGTCTTCATGATCAAATCGAAGTTCCATTGCACACGTTATAGGCCCAACATGGTCAAGAGGCGGTAAAGGCGCGATTTACAACTTGTTGACCATGTTTAACCGGAGGCAACAGTCCCCTCCGGCGCATTCCCTAGGGGCGCGGGGCGGCAAGAATCTGCCGATTTGGCGCTGGGGCCGGGTGGGTGTATGGGGCCGATCATGGCCCATGATTCCCCCTCTGTGTTAACACCCGCCGCGCTCCTTGATCTGTTCGATCTTGGACAAAATGTAAAAATGCGTCGAATCGTTGTCGCCATGTCGGGGGGTGTAGACTCATCCGTGGTGGCCGCTCTGGCCGCGCACAGCGGGGCCGAGGTGATCGGCATCACGCTTCAGCTTTACGATCATGGCGAGGCGGTCAAACGCAAGGGCGCGTGCTGCGCGGGCGATGATATCCGCGACGCGCGCGAGGTGGCCGACCGGCTTGGCATCGCGCATTATGTTTACGACCATGAATCCGCATTTCGCGAAAGCGTGGTTGATCGTTTTGCCGAAGATTACCTCAACGGGCGCACGCCGATTCCCTGCATCCGCTGCAACATGGGGCCAAAGTTCACCGATCTTTTGACCATGGCGCGCGATCTTGGGGCCGATTGTCTGGCCACCGGGCATTATGTGCGGCGCGTGATGGGGGCGGCGGGGCCGGAATTGCACCGCGCGCTCGATCCCGCGCGCGACCAGTCCTATTTCCTTTACGCCACCACCGAGGCGCAGCTCGACTTCCTGCGCTTCCCTCTTGGCGGCCTGCCCAAGACGCAGGTGCGCGAGCTGGCCGACCATTTCGGCCTCAAGGTCGCGGCCAAGCCCGATTCGCAGGACATCTGCTTTGTGCCCGAGGGCGATTACGCCAGCGTGGTGCGCAAGATCCGCCCCGAGGGCGAGCGCCCCGGCGATATCGTCCATGCCCAGACCGGCGCGGTGCTGGGCCATCATCGCGGCGTGATCCATTATACCGTGGGCCAGCGGCGGGGCCTTGAAATCGGCGGCCTGCCCGAGCCCGTCTATGTGGTGGGCATTGATGCGCCGGGCGCGCGGGTGCTGGTGGGGCCGCGCGCGATGCTGGCGGTCTCGGCGGCGCGGATTGTCGAAACCAACCGTATCGGGCCGGTGCCGGAGGGCGTCGAACTGACCGCCAAGGTGCGCTCGCTGGCCAAGCCGGTGCCGGTGACGCTGGACGGGCCGCTGGGCGACGGGGCCGATACCACGATCCGCTTTGCCAGCCCAGAATATGGTGTCGCCCCCGGACAGGCGGCGGTGATCTATGCGGGCGACCGGGTGATCGGCGGCGGCTGGATCGAGGAAACCTTCGCCGCCTAAGGCTTACTGCTCCCATTTCTCCAGCACGCAGCCTTCGCCGGGGCGGAAAGTGGCGGTCTGAGCCGCGATCAGGGGAACGCGCGCGGTGACGCTCTTCGCGCCCTCGTCGGCCGAAAGCATCACCATGCTCATGCCCGGCTCGAAATCGCTCTTGCACTGATCGAGCGGGCGGCCTTCGACAAAACGGCAGGAGCAGGCGATGCGCGCGCCAAAGGACGCGCCCGTTAACGCATCCTTGGCCAGACGCGGCCCCTTCCACAGGCCCAGCCCCAGCGCGGTGATTCCCGCAAGACCCAGCAGAACAAGCACAATCCTCAGCCGGACGCCACGACCGGAGGCCGTGCTTTCGCGTTGCCATGTGAGCTTGAAACTTGCCATCGGGAACGACCTTGCGCATGGAGGCATCGTGATGGTCACGCGCCGCCCCCCCCTTATCGCGCCCAAGCGCCGCTTGCCAACCCCGCTGGTGGCGCTTTCGCTCGCCCTGCTGGCGGGCTGCGGCGGCGGGGAAAAAGCCGAATCGCCCCTCTCGGCGCAGGCTATGGCCGCCATCGGCACGCGCCCCGGCGCTCCGCGTGAAGCGCTGGCCCGCGCGGTGGATGAATTGTTCACCGATCCGATGCTGGGCGAAACGCGCGCATTGGTGGTGATGCATCGCGGGCGAATCGTGGCCGAGCGATATGCCCCCGGATATGGCCCGAACACCAAGCTGATCGGCTGGTCGATGTCCAAGACGATCACCGGAGTGCTGATCGGCCTGCTGATTTCGGACGGGCGGCTCACGCTCGACGAATCGGCCCCGGTCCCTTCGTGGCAGCGCCCCGGCGACCCGCGCGGCGAGATCACCCTGCGCCAATTGCTGCAAATGCGGTCCGGCCTGCGCCATGTCGAATCGACCACGCCTGCGGGCGATGCCGACACGGTGCGCATGCTCGCGCTGGACGGACGCGACGATATGGCCGCCTATGCCGAGGCCCAGCCGCTGGTGGCCGAACCGGGCAGCCGGTGGGAATATTCCACCGCCACCAGCGTCATCCTCGCCGACATCGCCGCGCGCGCGCTGACCGACAGCCGCGACCCGGCCGCCCGGCGACAGGCCGTCAGCGACTATCTCCACAGCCGCCTCTTCATGCCCGCCGGCATGACCAGCGCCACCCCCGAATTCGACGCCGCAGGCACCCTGATCGGGGGCAGCATGATCCACGCCACCGCCCGCGACTGGGGCCGGTTCGGCGAATTCCTGCGCAACAACGGCATGGTCAACGGCGCGCGCATCGTGCCCTCGGATTGGGTCGGCTTCATGCTGAGCCCCGCGCCGCACAACCCCGGCTATGGCGCGCAAATCTGGCTCAATCGGCACCAGCCCAGCGGAGAGGAAGAACTCTTCCCCGGACGGGGCAAGGCCAATATCTTCGCCGCCATCGGCCACCTCGGCCAATATGTCATTGTCTCGCCCGATCAGGAGCTGACCGTGGTGCGGCTGGGCAAGACCGACCACGCGATGCGCCCCGCGCTGGTGCGCAAGCTGGCCGATATCGTGCAATTGTATAATCAGGATTGATTGGGCCGGGGTTTAGATGCCTCCGGCGGGCAAAGGGCGGGTGCCCTTTGCAATCCCCATACTGTTATTGTTGCGCCACAGCGGCGGCGTTGCGCAAAGTTGGCTGCGCTTAAAAATGAAAGCCTGCGGCGCCAATAAGCGCCACTTGGCCGCGCCGCAGGCTTGATAACCCTTGCGACCAAACGCGCCCCGACGATTCTGGCACCCCCCATTAAAGGGATTGCAAAGGGCCCCCGCCCTTTGCCCGCCGGAGGCACCTTAAACCTTCCTCCTTAAACCTCAAACATCCTGCAAAATATCCCGCCCCGCTACGCCGCGCTCATCGACATGGCCTTCGGGATCGGGATGGATCAGAATCTCCACCTCGGGGAATTCCTCCCGCAATTTGTCCTCGATCTCATCCATCACGCGGTGGGCCTGGGTCACGGTCATGTTGCCGTCGACCCAGACGTGGAACTGGACGAAATCGCGGTTGCCGCTGGTGCGGGTGCGCAGGTCGTGGACGCCGCGCAGTTCGGGGTGGCGGCCCAGGACTTCGACAAAGCGGGCCTTTTTGTCCTCGGGCCATTCGCGGTCCATCAATTGCTCAATGGCTTCCTCGCTGGCGTGATAAGCGCCCCAGCCCAGCCAGAGCGCGATGCCGAGGCCAAAGAGCGGGTCGGCCTTGGTCAGGCCCGCGTATTGGTCGAGCAGCAGCGCGACGATAACCGCCATATTGAGCAGCAGGTCGGATTTGTAATGGAGATGGTCGGTGGAGATCGCCACCGAGCGGGTCCGGCGAATCACATGTTGCTGCCACGCCAGCAGCGCCAGCGTGCCGATGATCGCGATCACCGAGACGAGGATACCGTCGCCCGCCGATCCGGTGCGCTCACCCGACATCAATTGCTGAACCGAATGCACCGCCAGCGCCAGCGCCGAAGCCCCGATCAGCAGCACCTGAAACATGGCCGAGAGCGCCTCGGCCTTGCCATGGCCAAAGCGGTGATTGTCATCGGCGGGCATCCCCGCCACCCAGACCCCCGCCAGCGTGGCCAGCGAGGCCACCAGATCGAGCAGCGTGTCGGCCAGGCTGCCCAGCATCGCGGTGGAGCCGGTGGTCCATGCCGCCCAGCCCTTCAGCCCCACCAGCAGCAGGGCCATGGAGATGCTGGCATAGGCCGCGCTGCGGTTAAGCGCGGAATGGTCGGGCGCGGAATGATTGTGTTGGGCCATGGTCCTGCCTTTTACGGGTAAAGCAGGCTGCTGGTCCAGCCCTCGCTGTCGCCGTCACCGGCGCGGACAAAGCGGCGGCGTTCGTGCAGGCGAAAGGCGCGGTCCATCCAGAATTCCATCGCGTCGGGCACAAGGCAGAAGCCCGTCCAGTGCGGCGGACGCGGCACCGGCCCGATCAGATGGCGCGCCGTCACGCGGGCGATATCGCCCAGAAACGCCGCGCGCGAGGAGAGCGGCGCGGACTGGTTGCTGGCATGGGCGCCCAATTGCGAATCGCGGCTGCGGCTGGCGAAATAGGCATCGGCCATGTCATCGGGCACCTGATGGATCGCGCCCTCGATGCGGATCTGGCGGCGCAGGCTCTTCCAGTGAAACAGCATTGCCGCCTTGGGATTGGCCAGCAATTCGCCGCCCTTGCGGCTGTGGCTGTTGGTATAGAACACAAAACCGCCCTTGGGACCGAGCAATTGGGCCCCGTGATCCTTCATCAGCACCATGCGCACCGAGGGGAAAGCATCGGGCGTGGCCGTGGCCACGGCGACCGCTTCGGGGTCATTGGGCTCGGATTTCTTCGCCTCGGCAAACCATGCGTCGAACAGGGCGAAAGGATCGCCGCCGACAATCGCGTCTGATTCCGAACTCATATCCGTTGATTCCCATGCCATTTGCGCCTGTCTGCGCCGTTAGGCCAGTTTGCCCGATCACGAAAGCGGCGAAAAGGGCATCAAGCATTTGATCTGATACCTTGCAGGGCGGGCCTTGCCATCCTAGCTAGGCAGCCATGGCACAAGATCCTTATGCAATTCTGGGTGTATCGCGCGGCGCAAGCGAGAAGGACATCAAGTCCGCCTATCGCAAGCTGGCCAAGGAATTGCACCCCGACCACAACAAGGACAACCCCAAGGCCGCCGAGCGCTTCAGCGAGGTGACGCGCGCCTATGACCTGTTGACCGACAAGGACAAGCGCGCCCAGTTCGACCGGGGCGAGATTGACGGCGAGGGCAATCCGGCCGGATTCGCCGGCGGTTTCGGGGGCGGCGGCTTTGGCGGAGGCCAGCGCGGCTTTGGCGGCGGGGCCGGCCCCGAAGGCATGGATTTCGGCGATATTTTCGAAGGCATCTTTGGCGGGCGCAGCGGCGGCTTTGGCGGCGGCGGATTCGGGGGCGGCGGCGGCTTTGGCCGTCAGGCCCCGCCCAAAGGCGCCAACCGCGCCTATCGCCTTGCCGTGTCGCTGTCCGATGCCGCGCTCTGCGCCAGCCAGCGCATCACGCTGGCCGATGGCAAGACAATTGATGTCAAGTTGCCCAAGGGCGTTGAGGACGGGATGCAGATCCGTCTGGCGGGCAAGGGTGAGCCGGGCCCCGGCGGCACGGGCGACGCGATGATCACCATCGCCATCCAGCCCCACCCCTATTTCCGCCGCGACGGCGACGATATCCGCATCGACATCCCCGTCACGCTGGACGAGGCGGTGTTCGGCGGCAAGGTCAAGGTGCCCACCGCCGATGGCGCGGTGATGCTGACCGTGGCGCCGGGCAGTTCGAGCGGCAAGACTTTGCGCATCAAGGGCCGCGGCTTTACCCGCAAGGACGGCACGCGCGGCGATCAGTTCGTCACGCTGGAAATCGCGCTGCCCGAAGGCGACGCGGATCTGGCGCAAAGGCTCGAAGGCTGGCGCGATACGCGCGATCTGCGCGCGAAATTCGGATAAGGCTTTGCCGGATTCGGGGCCGAACGCGGGCAAACCGGAGCGAGAGGCAAAGGCCTCTCCCTCCTTGCCCGGCGGGTTTGTCCTCAACGCCAAAATGCACGATCTGACGCCCGAGGCGCGGCGGCGGCGGGCTGCGCGCATCAACGGCGATCTGGCCGACCGGCTGCGCGCGCAACTGGGCCATCGCGGCTTTACCGTGGTCCAGCGCGTGGCAACAGGCGTCTGGCGCGACGGTTTCATCCATGCGGGCAATCTGGCCTATATGGCGGTGCTTTCGATCTTTCCCTTTTTCATCGTGGCGGGCGGCCTGTTTTCGCTGGTGGGCGAGGCGAGCGAGCGCGCCGATCTGGTCCATGCCTTTTTGCGCGTCACGCCCCGCGTGGTGGCGTCTGTGCTCGAGCCTGTGGCGCGCGATGTGGTGGTGATGCGCCATGGCTGGCTGCTCTGGGCGGGCATGGCGGCGGGCGTGTGGACGGTTTCCAGCCTGATCGAGACGGTGCGCGACATTCTGCGCCGCGCCTATGGCACGCCGGTGCGGCACAAGAGCTTCTGGCGGCGGCGACTGATCGGCACGGGGCTGGTGATGGTGGCGGTCGTGCTGCTGCTGATCTCGCTTTATATGCAGGTGGCGATCAGCACGACCTTGCAGTTGATTCCGATCCGCACGATTCGCGAACAGGCGATGGTGGCCAATCTCAGCCTGTCGCGGCTGGTGCCGATGGTGGTGCTGCTGGGTTCGCTCTACCTGCTGTTTTTCATATTGACGCCAAGCACTTATCGCGGCCCTGCCTATCCCAAATGGCCCGGCGCGCTGCTGGTCACGCTGTGGTGGGCGCTGGTCTCCCTGGTGCTGCCATGGCTGCTGCGCTGGCTTTTTTTGTATGATCTGACCTATGGCAGCCTTGCCGGCGCCATGATTGCCTTGTTCTTTTTCTGGCTTGTCGGGCTAGGACTGGTTACAGGCGCGGAATTGAATGCGGCTCTGGCGGTGACGCCCGAAGAGCGCGACTGGTTAGGACAGGCGGATAACCGCGCCTCCGAAAACATGAGGGATGATTACGAATGACCGGACTGATGCAGGGCAAGCGTGGCCTGATCATGGGGCTGGCAAACGATAAGTCGCTGGCATGGGGCATTGCCCAGAAATTGCACGAACATGGCGCGGAGCTGGCCTTTTCCTATCAGGGCGAGGCGCTGAAAAAGCGCGTCGGCCCGCTGGCCGAAAGTCTGGGCAGCGATTTCCTGATCGATTGCGACGTGTCGGACATGGACGCGCTGGACGCGGCCTTTGACGCGCTCAAGACCCGCTGGGAAACCATTGACTTCATCGTCCATGCCATCGGTTATTCGGACAAGACCCAGCTGCGCGGCCGGTATTACGACACCACGCTCGACAATTTCCTGATGACGATGAACATCTCGGCCTACAGCCTGGTGGCCGTGACCAAGCGCGCGCAGGAAATGATGCCGAACGGCGGCTCGATCCTGACGCTGAGCTATTATGGCGCGGAAAAGGTCGTGCCCCATTACAACGTGATGGGCGTGGCCAAGGCGGCGCTGGAAACCAGCGTCAAGTATCTGGCCAATGACTGCGGCCCGGCGGGCATCCGCGTCAACGCCATTTCGGCAGGCCCCATCAAGACGCTGGCCGCCAGCGGGATCGGCGATTTCCGCTATATCCTGAAGTGGAACGAGCTGAATTCGCCGCTGCGCCGCAATGTCACGATTGAGGACGTGGGCGGTGCGGGGCTCTATCTGCTCTCCGATCTGGCGGGCGGCGTGACGGGCGAGATCCACCATGTGGACGCCGGTTACAATGTCGTGGGCATGAAGCAGGAAGACGCGCCCGATATTGCCTTGAGCTGATGCATTTGGGGGCGCGGGCGGGCATTGCCCCTTGCGCCCCATTCCCCCCGGCGGGCAAACGCGGCATAAGGTCCGCCAATGTCCGACCCAACTTTACTCTCCGCCCTGATCTCCGCCTTGGCGATGACGATCATTGTCTCGCTGCGCTATCTGCTGTCCAGCGGCGGTTTCGCATGGGCGACGCGGGTGCGCCAGCCCGGCCTCTATGCCCCCCTTTCCCGCCAGATCCGCTCCGAGATCGCCTGGTCGCTGCTTTCCTGCGCGATCTTTGGCATTCCGGCCGGGATCGTCGCATGGGGATGGCGCGCCCATGGCTGGACGCGGATCTATGAAGACATTCACGCCATGCCTTTGTGGTACTGGCCGCTCTCGATTCTGATCTATCTGGCGATCCACGACACATGGTTCTATTGGAGCCACCGCTGGATGCATGTCCCGCGCGTGTTCCGCGTCTTTCACGCCGTCCATCATGCCAGCCGCCCGCCCACCGCATGGGCCGCCATGGCCTTTCATCCCACCGAGGCGCTGACGCAGGCCTTTGTCATCCCGCTGCTGGTGTTTCTTGTGCCGATTCATGTGGGGGCATTGGGCGTGGTATTAACCATCATGACGGTGATGGGCGTGACCAACCATATGGGCTGGGAGATATTCCCCCACCGCCTCGTTCACGGGCGACTCGGCCGGTGGATCATCACCGCCACCCATCATCAGCGCCACCACGACATCTATCGGGCCAATTTCGGCCTCTATTTCCGCTTTTGGGACCGGGTTTGCGGGACGGACAAGGGGCTGGGAGAATTTTTGCGCCCATAGCACCCGGACCGAATGGCGCAACTTAACCAAACCTTTACCCTGTTGCGCGAATATGCCCCCCGTTAAACATTGGTAATGATCGGCGGGAGCGACAGGATGGACGGCGCGCGCAGCTTTTTTGAACGCAACGCCGGAATCAATCCGGTCAGTGACGAGGAAGAGGACGATTTCCTCGACCTGCCCCCTGTGGTCGTGGCCGAAGGCGAGCGCCGGTTGCAGATCCGCGCCTATGACCATTGGACCCAATTGCTGGGCGCCAAGACCATGCCGCTGATCGCGGACCTCAAACTGGATCAGATCGGCGATATTGCCACGCAGGCGGTGCTGATCGATTTTGCCCACAGCACCGACGATCCGCGCATCCGCTTTGTGGGCGAGATGCTGGCGCAGGAATGCGGCGTGGCGCGCGACATCACGCGTCTGGAGCAGGTGCCCGACCATTCGATGCTGGCGCGCCTGACCGGGCAGTATATGCAGATCATCGCCAATCAGGCCCCGATCGGCTTTGAGGAGGAATTCCTGAACGCGCGCGGGGCGATGATCGCCTATCGCGGGATGCTCTTGCCCTTTGCCGAGGAAATGGGCGGGCCGATCCGCTATGTGCTGGGCGTGGTCAATTGGAAGGAAGCGGCCGATGCCTCGCTGAGCG
This sequence comes from Novosphingobium sp. SG707, assembly GCF_012275515.1. Classification (GTDB taxonomy): domain Bacteria; phylum Pseudomonadota; class Alphaproteobacteria; order Sphingomonadales; family Sphingomonadaceae; genus Novosphingobium. The sequence goes on along the minus strand of NZ_JAAZQL010000003.1, from coordinate 513,733 downwards.
AGCAGTTGGCGCGCGAATTGGGCGCCTCTTTCCACGAGGACGAACAGGTCCATGCCCCCCGGTCCAGCCCCGAACAGACCGTGGCGCAATGGGCCGCGTGGGCCGATGGGCCGCAAGCGGGGATAAACGCCGCCCCCGCGCGCGACTTGGCCGATTGGCTGCGCAGCGCGCGCGACAGGGCCTATGCGGCGGGGATCACCCAGGACCGCCCGCGTCAGGCGCTGTATGACGCGATTGGTTATGCCTATGATTTCGCGCTGATGGCGCGCGACAAGCCGGGCGAACTCCACGAACTGATGGTGCAGGCAGGCCTTGTCGGCCAGCCGCGCGCCCCGCTGGTACCCATTGTCAAACTGGTGTTCGGCGCCGATCATGACAAGACGCGGCTGACCGAATATGCCACCGCGCTCTCGCATGGGCTGCGCCTTGGCCTGCCGCAGGGCGCGATGGCCGATCATCTGGCGCAGGCCAGCGGGGGCCTCAAGGGCGTGGTGGCGCAGGAGCGCCGGTTGCGCCGCGATGAAAGCGCCGGCGAGGCCGAAGACGGCAATCCGCTCGACCGCCTGACCCCGCGCCCTCTGAGCACGCTGGGCGCCAAGGGGCCGGAATATGCGGTCGTGCTGGTGCGCCGCATGGCCGATGGCACTATCGCGCTGCTGGGCGATCTGGGCGATGATCCAGCGCTGATGACGCGGGCGACAAGGCTGCTGACACCGGAATAATTCTTCAGGCGCGGTTCAGTCCGAAACGTGTTAGGTCTGGCCCCAGCATGTCAGTCCGTTCCGCGCTCGCCTCTGCCTTTCGCTCCGTGGCCACGCTTGCCGTGTGCCTGCTGGCCACCACGCCTGCGGCGGCGCAATCGGTGCTGCGCGATGCGGAAACCGAGGCGCTGTTTCGCGATATGGCCTCGCCTCTGGTGCGCGCGGCGGGGCTGGACCCCAAGAATGTCGATATCGTGCTGGTCAATGATTCCTCGATCAACGCCTTCGTGGCCGGGGGTCAGGCGGTCTATATCCATTCGGGCCTGATCAATGAGGCATCCTCCGCGCTGGAGGTTCAGGGCGTGATTGCCCACGAATTGGGCCACGTGGTCGGCGGCCATGCGATTGATGATCGCGGGGCCAAGATGGCGGGCAATATCTCGATTCTGTCGCTTTTGCTGGGCGCGGCGGCGGCGGCGGCGGGCGGCGGCGCGGCGGCGATGGGCGTGTTCATGGCCGGACAGCAGGCCGCGATGGGCAAATTCCTGGCCTATACGCGCGGCGAGGAAGAGGCCGCCGATGCGGCGGGCGCATCCTTCCTGTCCAAGGCGGGCATGTCCGGGCGCGGCTCGCTGGAGTTTTTTCACAAGCTGCTGGTGATGGAAAACCGGTATGGCATGACCCATAGCGACGAGGCGAGCTTCTATTCGACCCACCCGCTGACCGATGAACGCATCGCCTATCTGGAAGACGTCTATAAGAAAGACCCCGCGTGGAACGCGCCCAGCGATCCGGCGCTGGAGGAACGCTTTCAAAGGGTGAAGGCCAAGCTTTACGGTTATCTGGCCGAACCGCCCAGCACGTTTCAGGCCTTTCCCGAGTACATGAACAATGTGCCCGCGCTTTATGCCAGAGCCTATGCCTATCACAAGGAAGGCTTTCTGGATAAGGCGACGACCGAGGCGGACAAGCTGCTGGCTCTGGCCCCGCGCGATCCCTATTTCCTTGAGCTGAAGGGGCAGATCCTGCTGGAGGCGGGCAAGCCTGCCGAGGCGCTGGGCCCCTTGCGGCAGGCCACGGCTCTTACCGGCAACCAGCCGCTGATCGCCACCACTTTTGGCCATGCGCTGATCGCGCAGGACGACCTGGTCAATTCACGCGGCCATCTGGACGAGGCGCAAAAGGTGCTCAAGGCCGCCGTGGCGCGCGACCGGGAAAATCCCTTTGCCTGGTATGTTCTGGGCATCACCTATGCCAAGAGCGGCGATCTGCCCCGCGCCCGTCTGGCCAGCGCCGAGCAGGCCTCGCTTTCGGGCAATTGGGGCGGGGCGATGGTCAATGCCGAGGCGGCCAAGAACGGCCTTGCCGCCGGATCGCCCGACGCCATCCGCGCCGAGGATATTGCGCTGGAGGCCAAGAGCTATCTCGCAAAATCGAAAAAACGCTAATAGAGCAGAGCGGCACCAGCCCTCTCCCCCGGCCCTGTCATCCCTGTAAGGTATCCTGTTGGGTGGCGGGGCCGGGGGAGAGGGCTGGTGCCGCAGGCAAATCGCGGAGGCGATTTGCCTAAACAGCATAAAGGAAATTCCATGTCTCAGTTTCGCACCATTGTTCTTGCCTCGCTGTTCGGACTGGCGGGCGGTCTGGTGGGCGCAACTCTTGCCCCGATGCTGCCCTTTGGCCATGCCGGACAGGTCAAGGCGGTGCGCGAGGCTCTGCTCGAACGCCCCGAAATCCTGAGCGAGGCGGCCGAAAAGCTGAAATCGGGCGAGGCGGAAAAGCAACTGGCGCAGGTGGCCCCGCAGGCATTGAAGCCCTTTCCCGGCGCGGTGATCGGCAATCCGCAGGGCAGCCATGTGCTGGTCGAATTCATGGATTACGCCTGCGGCTATTGCCGGGCCAGCGAGGAGGACGTGGCCAAGCTCGTCGCCGCCGATCCGCAGGCGCAGGTGGTGATCCGCCAATTGCCGATCCTCACGCCTGAAAGCGTGGATGCCGCCAAGATGGCGCTGGCCGCGGCCAAACAGGGCAAATTTGCCGCCTTCCACAAGGCGATGTTTGCCGCCGGGCGCCCCAATGCCCAAACCATCGCGGCCGCCGCACAGAGCGCCGCGCTGGACATGGCCGCCGCGCAAAAGGTGGTGGCCGATCCGGCCACGCAGGCCGAAATCGAGGCCAATCTGGCCCTTGCCCGCCATCTTGGCCTTGGCGGCACGCCAAGCTGGATCGCGGGCGGCAAGATCCTTGGCGGGGCGGTGGGCTATGACGCCTTGGCCGCCGCCATCAAGGGTTGATGCCTTAGCCTCTTCCCCCGGCGCACGGCTTCTGCGATAAAAGCGCATCATGGCCGTGCTTCCCTTTCGCCCCTCACCCTTTTTTGCCAACAAGAACAAGGCGTTCTGGCGATTGCAGATGCTGGGCTGGTCGGGTGCGATGCTCCTGCGCGCCATGTCCAGCCTGGCCAACAACCAGCCGGCCAGCTTTCTGGTGCTGGTGCTGATCGCCACGATCACGGGCTTTTCGATCTCGCTCCTGCTGGCGGTGGTCTATCATCAACTGATCGGCCAGCGCCCCTTGCTGACATGGGGCGTGACGATGGTGGTACTGCCTTTTGCGGTGTCGCTCTATGCCTTCATGGATGGCTGGGTGATCGCGCTCTATCGGCCCGACAGCATCGCCAGTTTCGCGCAATTGTTCATCGGCGTGTTTTATCTCGACGCCACGCTGCTGGGCGCCTGGTCGGCGCTCTATTACGCGATCAACTTTTTCCTGCGGATCGAGGAGCAGAATGATCAGCTCCTAAGGCTGGAGAATCAGGCGACCAGCGCGCAACTGGCCATGCTGCGCTATCAGCTCAATCCGCATTTCCTGTTCAATACGCTCAATTCGATCTCCACGCTGGTCCTGCTTAAACAGACCGATCAGGCCAATGCGATGCTAACGCGCCTGTCTTCTTTCCTGCGCTATACGCTGATCAACCCGCCCACGGGCCGCGTGACCGTGGCGCAGGAGGTGGAAACGCTCAAACTCTATCTCGATATCGAGCGGATGCGGTTTGAGGAAAGGCTGCGCACCACCTTCCGCATTGACGAGGCCTGCAAGGAAGGGCTGCTGCCCTCGCTGCTGCTGCAGCCTTTGGTCGAAAACGCGATCAAATATGCCGTCAGCCCGCAGGAATCGGGCGCGGAAATCACCATTGCGGCGGGCCTGCTGGGGCAAAATCTGCGTATTACCGTGTCCGACACCGGGCCGGGCATGACCGCGCAAAATGCCGAAAACCGGTCCAGCGGCATCACCTATGACGGGCGCGAACAGGTCTCGACCGGGGTGGGCCTTGCCAATATCCGCGACCGTCTGATGCAGGCCTATGGCCCCAATCACCGTTTCGACATGTACGAGCCGCCCGAGGGCGGATTTGCCGTTACCATCGAAATACCGTTCGAAAAGCGCCAGTCGTCGAGTGCGCCCGCATCGGTCACCCCACGTTCAGCCTTGGCGGTGTGAAGGAAAAGGAGTTACAACGACTCCAGATCCGCAAAATGCGGCAACAGGCAGGATCCCATTGCATGACCATCCGCACTATTCTCGTCGATGACGAAAAGCTGGCCATCCAGGGCCTGCAACTGCGGCTTCAGAAATTTCCCGATGTGGAAATCATCGACACCTGCAACAATGGCCGTGAGGCGATCCGCAAGATCAAGACCGAAAAGCCCGACCTCGTTTTCCTCGACATCCAGATGCCCGGCTTCGACGGCTTTGCCGTGGTCAAGGGCGTGATGGAAATCGAACCGCCGCTCTTCGTTTTCGTCACCGCCTATCAGGAACATGCCGTGCGCGCGTTCGAGGCCAATGCGGTGAACTATCTGATGAAGCCGGTGGATGAGGATCGCCTGGCCGATACGCTCGACCGGGTGCGCCAGCGTCTGGCCGACAAGCGGGCATCCGAAGAGGCCGAGAAGCTGAAAAACGTGCTGGCCGAAGTGGCGCCCGATGCGATGGACGCCATGGAGGATGAACCCGTCGATACCGGCGCGGACCGCTATGAAAAGCTGCTCAACATCAAGGATCGCGGCCAGATCTTCCGCGTTGATGTGGACACGATCGAGCGCATCGAGGCCGCGGGCGATTATATGGTCATCTATACCGCCGACAATTCGATGATCCTGCGCGAAACGATGAAAGACCTCGAACGCCGCCTCGACCCGCGCGTGTTTCAGCGGGTGCATCGCTCGTGGATCGTGAATTTGAACTTGGTCCGGCAGGTGAAGCCCCATACCAATGGGGAGTGTTTCCTCGTGCTGGAATCCGGGGCCGATGTGAAGGTGTCGCGCTCTTACCGGGATGTGGTGGCGCGGTTTGTGCATTGATTGATGGGTTTTAAGGGGTTTTGCCTCCGGCGGGCAAAGGGACTCGGTCCCTTTGCAATCCCGGTAATGGGGTGGCGCTTGGTTGGCCAAGGAGTGCTTGGGGTTGCTGTTTAAGGCCTGCGGCGCGGATAGCGATGCCTTTGCCGCGCCGCAGGCTTTATTCCTGAAACGGCGCGTCCGATACCCAACGCTGCCCCTATCGCACAACAAAGACAGTAAAGGGAGCGCGAGGGTCTAGACCCTCGCATCATCCATCTTCTATAGCCCCTTTATGACCTTCACGCACCAAGGCTTCGCACTGACCGGCTTTGATCTGGCCGCCTTCATCCACTCCACCCTCGCCGAGGATCTTGGCGAAGGCTGGCCCGGCGGCGGGCATGATGTGACCAGCGAGAGCGTGATTCCGGCTGACGCGCGCTTTATCGGCGTGATGGACAGCCGCGATGCGATCACCGTGGCGGGCCTGCCGATTGCGGCGGCGTTTTTCCGCCATCTCGACCCCGATGCCGAAATCGAACTGCTGGTGCAGGACGGCGACCGCGTGGCGCCGGGCACCCATCTGATGCGCATCACCGGCATGGGCCGGGCGCTGCTGACGGCCGAGCGCAGCGCTCTGAACACGGTGCAGCATTTGTCAGGCATCGCCACGATGACGCGGGACTATGTCGACGCGATGGGGAATGCGGGCGCGACCCTGCTCGACACGCGCAAGACGATTCCGGGCCTGCGCGTGCTGGAAAAATACGCGACGCGCATGGGCGGGGCCACCAATCACCGCATGGGCCTGTGGGACGCGGCGATGATCAAGGACAACCATGTCGCGATTGCGGGCGGGGTCGGTCCTGCCGTGGCCCGCGCCAAGGCGGCGGGCATCGCCAACATCATCTGCGAGGTCGATCACCTCGACCAGATCGAACCGGCGCTGGAGGCGGGCGCGACCCATCTGCTGCTCGACAATATGGGGCCCGAGATGCTGGCGCGCGCGGTGGAGCAGGTTTCCGGCCGCGCGCCTTGCGAGGCCAGCGGCGGGGTGCGGCTCGACACGATCGGGGCGATTGCCGCTTCGGGCGTGGATTACGTCTCGGTGGGCCGCCTGACGCAAAGCGCGCCTGCCGCCGACATCGGCCTTGATTTTGAGGAGGTGTAAATGCGTCTGATCCTGACCACGCTTGCCCTTTCGCTGATCCCTGCACAGGCCATGGCGCAGCAATGCGTGGCCGCGCAGGTGGACGCCTTGCCCAAAATCTCGCGCCCCGCCGCCGAGCCGGTCAAGCCCGTCGCAAAGCACCCGATCAATGTCTACAGCTTCGTGATGAGCTGGACCCCGTCCTATTGCGCGGGTCTGAAAGGGCCGCTGAAGGATCCGGGCGACAAGCTGCAATGCGGTCAGGACAAGCCGCCCTTCGGCCTCGTCGTCCATGGCCTCTGGGGCGAAACAGATGGGACCAACTGGCCGCAATGGTGCGCGACCAAGGCCCCCGCGCCCACCCTGCCGCAATTGCAGAAGCATCTTTGCATCATGCCCTCGGCCGCAACGCAGATGCATGAGTGGAAAAAGCACGGCGCCTGTGGCCCCTGGACCAGCGGCGGCGCCTATTGGCAAAGCGTGGCGCGGCTTTATGCCAAGCTGAAAAAGCCCGACCTCTACAAGCTGGCCAAGGACGGGCGGATGGTGTCGGACGCGGTGGTCCATGCCTTTGTGGACGCCAATCCGATGTTCAAGGACAATGAAAAGGCCATTCAGGTCCAGACCATGCCCGCCGCCGACGGCTCGGGCAAAGTGTGGCTGAAACAGGTCCACCTGTGCTTTGAACCCAAGGGCATCGACAAGGGCAGCTTTGTGCCCAAGGCCTGCCCAGCGCCGTCGAGCAGCGACTTGTTCATCATCCCGACGCTGCGCAAACCCGCTTAACGGCGGGCCGCAAAGAAATCCCGCAGCATCTGCGCCGCCTCGTCCTCGCCCATGCCGGAATAGATCTCGGGGCGGTGCAGGCAGGTGGACTGGTCAAAGATCCGCCCGCCATGGGCCACAGCGCCGCCCTTGGGATCGCTGGCGGCATAATAGAGGCGGGCGATGCGCGCATGGACGATCGCGCCCGCACACATCGCGCAGGGCTCCAGAGAGACCCAAAGATCGCAGCCATCGAGTCGTTCATTGCCCAGCGCCCGCGCCGCCTTGCGAATCGCCAGCACCTCGGCATGGGCAGTGGGGTCGCACCGGGTGCGCGGCAGGTTATGCGCGGATGAAATAATCACGCCATCCTTGACGATGACCGCGCCAATCGGCACTTCTCCGGCGCCGGCCGCCGCCCGCGCCTCGTCAAAAGCCCGGCGCATCGGGGCGGGAAGTGGCCATCGCGTCATAAAGACAAGGGCTAGCGCAGCGAAAGGTCCAAGGCAACTTGACCTTTTCCACACGAATCGTTATGCGCGCCCCCTCACCCGCCTTTTATGCGGGTCATCGGATTCTTTCTTAAGCGAGTAGCACCCATGTCCCGTATTTGCGAACTGACTGGCAAAGGCCGCCAGGTCGGCCACAACGTCAGCCACGCCAACAACAAGACCAAGCGCGTGTTCCTGCCCAACCTGCAGAACGTTACGCTTCTGTCGGAAGGTCTTGACCGCAGCTTCAAGTTCCGCGTCTCGACCCACGGCCTCCGCTCGGTGGAACACGTGGGCGGCCTCGACAACTGGCTGCTCAAGAGCTCCGACGACAAGCTCAGCCCCCGCGCCGTCAAGGTGAAGCGCGAGCTGGCCAAGAAGGCCGCTGTCGCCGCTTAATCGGCCCGTTGGGTTGATGTGAAAAAGCCCGGTGGGGGATTCTCCGCCGGGCTTTTTCGTGTCTGGAATTTGAAGGAAGGTTGAAGATGCGAGGGGTGGTTTTCCAGATGGCCGATTTGTCGAGACAAATCGGTCGGTCCCTCGCGCTCCCATGACTGTCTTTGTCGCGCCAAGGGTTCGGCGTCAAGTATCAGACGCAGCGTTTCAGGAATAAAGCCTGCCGCGCGGTAAAGGCATCACTGTCCGCGCCGCAGGCTTTAACAATCCAGCACGGCGCGGCGATCTGGCCACACCCCCATTACCGGGATTGCAAAGGGACCGAGTCCCTTTGCCCGCCGGAGGCCGCTTAAACCCCCTACTTCCCCGCCTTCAAACTCGCATCCCGCACCCCGCGAAACTCGTCGGTTTTATGCCAATTGGGCCACATCGTCCCATCGGCCAGAGTGCGCCCCAGTTTGTAAAAGACCTTCACGTCCTGCGTGATGCCCGACCAGTCCCACGTGTCCGAATATTCGTCCGAGGGCTGGTGATAGCGGTGCTCGACATAGTCCTCGGTGGCGGTTGCACCAGCCTTGGCGCCGCCGGCAAACAGGTCCTGCCCGCGCGCAATGTCGAACATGGGCACGCCGCGCTTGGCGAGGCTGAAATGGTCCGAGCGGTAGTAGTGGCCGCGTTCGGAATGATCCTCGGGGCTTTCATACAACCCTTCCTGCTTGAGCACGGCGCGGAAAATGCCGGTGAGGTCAGATTTGTCGCCGCCCGTCATCGCGTAATTGCGCGCGCGCCCGATGGGTGCCAGCGCGTCCATATTCACCCCGCCCACCGTTTTCGCCAGCGGATAGAGCGGGTTCTGGCCATAGAATTCGCTGCCCAGCAGGCCCGATTCCTCCAGCGTGAGCGCCACGAAGACCTGACTGCGCCGCGCCGGGCCTGCCTTCACATTGGCCTTGGCCAGCGCCACCAGCGCGCCCACCCCGGTGGCATTGTCGACCGCGCCGTTGCAGATGCCGTCGCCCTTGGCGTCCTTTTCGCAATGCCCCAGGTGATCCCAATGCGCCGAATAAAGCACCACCTCATCGGGCTTCACGCGGCCCTTCTGGATGCCCACGACATTGTGCGATTCGGACCGGCGCAGCGTGCTGTCAAACGAGAGGCTGGCCTTCAGCCCCAGCGGCACGGCCTTAAAACCCTTCTGCTTGGCCGCTTCGGACAGGGCGGCAAAATCCTTGCCCGCCGCAGCAAAGACCTTCTTCGCCACGCCCATCTGGATCCAGCCATTGGCCTCGGTCTGGTCCATCGCATTGTCGGGCCGTGCCACATAATATTCCGAACCCGACCAGCTCGACTGCACCACATTCCAGCCATAGGCGGCCGGATAGGTATCATGCACGATCAACGCCGCGCGCGCGCCCTGCCGGGCCGCTTCCTCATATTTATAGGTCCAGCGCCCATAATAGGTCATGCGGCGGCCCTTGAAGAGGCCTACCTCGTCCTTGGCGGCATAATCGGGGTCGTTGATCAGGATCACGGCCACCTTGCCGTGCATGTCCACGCCCGCGTAATCATTCCACCCCAATTCGGGCGCATTGATGCCATAGCCGACAAAGACCAGATCGCTGTCCTTGATCTCGGTATGGGGCACATGGCGGAAACTGGTGGCGACAAAATCGCTGCCCCGCACAAAACCGATGCCGCCGATGGTCAGCGGGCTGCTTTGCGCCACGGTCATTTCGACGGTGGGCACGGTCTGCAGCCAGCCACCCTTTTCGCCGCCGGGCTTCAGCCCCGCCGCCTTGAACCGCGCAATGATCGCGTCCAGCACCTTGGGCTCAACGGCGGTGGAGGGGCCGCGCCCTTCCATATCGTCGGCCGAAAGCGTTTTGACCGTGTCTTTCATCAGCGCCACGTCGATGGGCGGCACCTTGATCGCGGGCACTTTGGCAGCAGGGGCGGCCGCCAAGGCAGGCACGGCCGCGCCCAGCAGAAAAACGGCCAGCAGGGGCGAATATTTCATGTCTTGAACCTTCTGATGGGGGAGGGATAAGTTCAGTCGATCAGGCCCTTGGCGCGCAGCATCGGCGTCACCGAAGGATCGCGCCCGGTGAAGCCCTTGTACATGGCCGCATAATCCAGCGACGACCCGCGCGAGAGCACCAAAGCGCGGAAACGATCGCCATTGGCGCGGGTCAGGCCGCCATGGTGGACGAACCAGTCATAGGCGTCATGATCCAGCATCTGGGTCCACAGATAGGCGTAATAGGCGCTGGCATAGTCATTGGCCCAGATGTGGCGGAAATAGCTGGAGCGATAGCGCGGCGGAACATGGGCGGTGTCCAGCCCCGTGGCGGCCAGCGCCTTGGCCTCGAAGGCATCGACATCCTGACGCGGCGCATCGGCAGGCAACGCGTGCCAGTCCATATCCAGCATGGCGGCCGCCACCACCTCGCCCAGATCATAGCCCTGATCGATGCGGCGCAGGTCTTTCAATTTTTCCACCATGGCCGGGGGCATCGGCGCGCCGGTCTGATAATGGTGCGCATAATGGGCCAGAACCTTGGGGTCGGTGGCCCAGTTCTCGTTGAACTGGCTGGGAAATTCGACGAAATCGCGGGCCGTGTTGGCGCCCGACATGCTGGGATAATATTGGTCCGAGAACAGGCCGTGCAGCGCGTGGCCAAACTCGTGGAACATGGTGATCACATCGTCGAAACTGACCAGCAGCGGCTCTCCGGCCCCCGGTTTGGCGAAATTCTCGACATTATAGATGACCGGCTTGGTGCCCATCATCCCCGACTGGCCGACGAAATTGCTCATCCATGCGCCGCCCTGCTTGTTGTCCCGCTTCCACGGGTCCCAATAGAACAGGCCCAGTTCCTTGCCGTCCTTGTCATAGACGGTGTAGGTGCGCACATCCTCCTGATAGACGGGCAGATCGGTGCGGCGTTTGAAGCTGATCCCGTAAAGCTGATTGGCGGCGTAGAAAACGCCCTCCTCCATCACCTTGTTGATCTCGAAATAGGGCTTGGCCGAGGAAGGATCGAAGGAGAGCTTGGCCTTCAGGCTCTGCCCGGCGTATTTCTGCCAGTCCCATGGTTTGACGCTGGTGTCGCCGCCGTCCTTGGCGACCAGCGCGGCCAGTTCCTTGACCTGCCGCTCCTGTGCGGCACGCAGCGCGGGGGCCAGCTTGGCCATGAAGGCGCGGGCATTGGCGCCGTACCTGGCCATCTGATCATAGAGCTGATAATCGGAAAAGTTCTTATACCCCAGCAGCTTGGCTTTTTCGGCGCGCAACTGGGCCATTTCGGCGATCATCGCGCGCGTGTCATGGGCATCGCCGCGCTCGCTGCGGGTCCAGCTCGCCTCGAACAAAGCCTTGCGCGTGGCCGGATCGCTCAGGCTTTCCAGTTGCGGCTGCTGCGTCGTGTTCTGCAAGGGCAGCGCATAGGAACCGGCGGGCAGCTTTTTGCCCTCGGCCGCCTTGGCCGCCGCCGCAATCTCGCCCTCGGACAGGCCCGCCAGTGCCGCCTTGCTGGTCACCACCAGCGCGGCCTCGCGCGTGCCTGCGGTCAATTTCTGCGAAAACTCGGTCGAGAGAGTGGCAAGCCGCTGGTTGATCGCTTTCAGCCGCGTCTTGCCCGCCTCGTCCAGCAGCGCGCCGCTATGGGTAAAACCCTCATAGGTGCGGTCGAGCAGGCGGCGCTGGACCGGTGAGAGCTTGAGGCTCGCTGCCTTGTCATGCAGCACCTTGACGCGGGCGAAGAGTTTCGCATTGAGCGCCACCTCGTCATTGAGCGCCGCCAGCTTGGGCGAGGTGATGCGGTCCACCTCGTCCAGCGTGTCATTGGTGTTGGCCCCGGTCAGCGCGGAAAACACCTGCAAAACCCGGTCGAGCATCTGGCCCGAACGCTCCATCGCCTCGATCGTATTGGCAAAGGTGGGGGCGGCGGGATTGGCAGCGATTTTGGCGATCTCGGCCCGGCGCAGGGCGATGCCGCGCTCGATGGCGGGCTGGAAATCACCATCTTTGATGCGCGAAAAATCGGGCGCATGGAACGGCAAAGGCGAAGGCGCGTCAAACACCGTCTGCGCCCCCGATGCGGCGGGAATCATCGCCAGCGACGCCGCCATGACCATCAAACGATGCTTCATCAAACTGCTCCTTGTTCAGCCCAAATTACCGGCCGCGGTTTCCTGCGCCACGATGGCGCGCACGGCGTCGCGTTCCCCCGGCGTCAGATCCGGGTGCCAGATGTCGAAAATCATCACCACGCGCAGGTGGTCGCTGGGGTTCATCGCCTCATGTTCGATCGTGTCGTCAAACACGAAAGGCTCGCCCTCGCGCCACATCCGCGTTTCGGCCCCCACCCGGAACCAGCAGCCATCGGGCACCACCAGCGGGACATGGCACAGCAGGCGCGCATTATTGACCCCCACATGGGGCGGAATCGCCGTATGGGGCGCCAGCAGCGAAAACAGCGCATTGGCCGAGGCGCCCGGAATATCGGGCTGAGGCATACGCGAGAGCAACTCCATCGTGACCGGGCATTGCGCGGCATTGGCCGCCACGATCTCGCCCCGGCGGATCAGATGGATCGCGGTCCAGTCGGGATTGTGGTTCAAGGGCTGCCACTGGCGCAGCGCCTGATGCTCGGCATATTGGATATAGGGGGCCAGTTCAGCGCGGTCCGAACGCATCACGGCCAGCATCTCGTCGCGGATCGCCCCGGTCGCGGCGGCAAGGTCAGCCAGCCATGGAAAACGCTCGGCCGGGTGATATTCGCGCATGCTCAGACCCGGAAAGAAGAAATGGGTCGGCTCGGAATAATAGGGGCGGGTGTGGCGCAGTGTGTTGCTGCGAAAACGGGCGATGCGCCATGCCTGATCGCCCCCCACGGCCTCGCTGGCCTGTGTGGCCTGCGCCATCTGCGCGGCGCGCTCGGCCCGCCATTGATCGCGCAAGCTCTCGCCATGGGCCATCGCGGCCAGCAGCGGCGGCGGCAGATCCCCCTCCGGCCTCTGCGCCAGCGCCTCGTCCCATGCGCGGCCCACGGACGGATCGCCGATGCTCTCCAGCAATCCGGCGCGCATACACAATGCCATAAAATCAAGCGGCGCCAGCGCCAGCCCCGCCTCCACCGCGCGCAGGGCCCGGTGAGGCTGGCGCAAGGCGCGGCGCAGGCCCGCCAATTGCAGATAGCGCGTCAGGTCCGGCTCGCCTGCCGCCAGCTCCCGTTCCAGTTGCTCCGCCGCCCCGGCCAGATCGCCCGCGCGAACCATGGCCTCGACTGCGCTCATGCCTGATCGCCATAGCCAAAACGTTCGATCCAGCCCGACAGGCGCGCCGCCGCCGGGGCCAGATGCGCCTCATACCGCCGCCATCGCCCGGCGGCGCGCTTATAGATCGGCTCGGTCACCTGCGCATAGCTGGCGGTGATGACCGTGCCGCGCGCACGCGCCGCCTCGCGGTGGTCCACCCCGCCCTCGGGCCATGCCAGCCCCAGCCAGTCGAACAAGGGCCGCAATTCGGCATCCTTGTCCTCGACAAGGCGTTCATAGACCACCTCGCCCACGGGCAGATCGAGCAGTGCGCGCGCCTGTTCCCACTGGCCAAAGGCGGCCTCATAGAGCGCGGCGGCATCGTCCAGATCGAGGAAACTGGCCATCGCATTGTTCAGCCGGAAATTCGTCAACCAGCACGAGAGCACCACATCGCAAGGGTGGCGCAGGGCAAGAATGAACCGGCTTTCGGGAAACAGGCGGGCGATGGTGGGCGCATGGCGCAGATGCATCGGATGCTTGTCCAGCACGATGCTGTCGGGCGCCAGATCGGCCAATTCACCGGCGCGGGCGAAATAGAGCGCGCGGGCCTCCTCGATCTGCGCCGCGCTCAAGCCCGGCAGGGCGGCGATCCCCCCCAGTTGCGCCTCGATCTCGGCAATGATCGGCGCCTCCTCCAGCACGCGCACGCGCGGCTCGGCCATCAGCATCGTGTCGAGCAGGGTCGTGCCCGAGCGGGGAAAGCCCAGCAGGAAGATCGGCGCGGGGCGTGTGGACGTGGGCGCAAATGCACTCCATCCCGCCCGCCATGCCGGGGTCAGCAAGGCCGCGCCCTCGTCAATCTCTGCGCGATAGCGCGCCCCGCGCCCGCGCGGATCGGTGGGATCAGCGGCAAATTCGGCATTCATCGCGGCAAAGGCGGCAAAGGCCTCGTCATAGCGCCCCAGCCGGTCGAGCAGCACCCCGCGCAGGTGATACCGCTGCGCCGCCGTCACCGTTTCCTCGCCCGCCGCCTCCAGCGCGGCCAGCGCCTCGTCATAGCGATGGGCGCGCTTGTGGCGCAGCGCGTCGATGAAGGAGAGCGAGGCGGGATCGACATGGGCCGCAGCCTCCGCGCGCAAAGGCTCGATCTCCTCCTCGCGGTTCACCCGCTCCAGCAGGCTGGCCAGAGCGACCCATGCCTGCGCAATCGAAGGGTCGATCGCCAAAGCCTTGCGCAAGGGGGCCTCCACTTCGCCGAACAGGCCCATCATCGCGGCATGCTGGCCAAAATCGGCCTGAATCTGGGCATCATCGGGGGCCAGACGGGCGGCGGCGGCAATCGAGCGATGCGCCCCATCGGCATCCCCGGCCCCGCGCAGCACATCAAACATCGCGTAATGGGGCGCGGCCTCCTGCGGAAATTCGCGGACCAGCGCGCGCAGCAAGGCCTCGCCTTCCTCGCTCCTCCCCGCATCGATCAGGGTCTTGCCAAGGTTGAGCCGCACCGGCGCGGAATCGGGCACCAGTTCAACCGCCCGGCGCAGCGCCGCAATCGCCCCATCCCAATCGCCCAGCGCGCAAAGCGCATTGCCCAGATTGTTCCACCCCGACCAATCCTGTGGATCGCCCGCCAGGGCGATGCGGTAAAGCGCCGCGGCGCGGGCGAAATCCTCGGCCTCCTGCGCCAGATGGCCGCCGATCCGCGCAAGGCGCAAAGACCGGTCCGCCCGCGCCGCATCCTCTTCGCACAGCGCCAGCGCCGCATCCCCGGCCCCGGTGCGATAGAGCGCCTCGGCCAGATTGGCGCGTACCGTATTGTCGGCAGGCTGGGCGCTGTGGGCAAAGCGCAGATGGGGGATGGCATCGGCAAATTGCCCGCGATGAAACTCCACCGCCCCGGCCAGCGCGGCAAACACCGGCCCGCCCGCCCCGCGCGCGGCGGCGCGGCGCACGGCAACCGAGGCATCGTCCATTCGCCCGGCCCGCGCAAGGGTGACAATCTGGCGGATCGTCTCCTGCTCGTCGGCCTGTGTCATCCCGCCGGCATCAAGGCTCACGAAAATTCCCCTTCTATCATAAGCAAACGGCGGCCCCTCCCGAAGGAGAAGCCGCCGCTGCCGATCACGTTAGCGCCAGAGGATCAGAAATTGACCGTCGCGCCAACGAACAGATAGCGACCCAGCGAGTCATACACGCCCGGATAGGTATTGCCATTGCAATAGACCGAGGCGCAAGCGCTGGCCACGCCCGTCCCGCCCGAGGAAACCAGCGGCGGATCCTTGTCGAACAGGTTGTTGACGCCCGCGCGAACCGACAGGTTCTTGGTGACCTTGCCGGTCAGGAACAGGTCGATGTAATTCATCGCGGGCAGCTTGTTGTTATACAGGCTGTAGGTCGAATTCGACAGCGTGGCCGAGGGGTTCATGTATTCCACGTTGACCGAACCGACATAGCGCCAGGTCAGCGACACATCGATGTTCTTGGGGGTCGACCAGGTGATGCGGGCCTTGTGGCGCCAGTTGGGCGCCGGAACGCCGCAGGTGGGGCCATAATAACCAGCGCAGTCATAGGCAGGCGACAGGCCGTTGTAGGTCGACTTCTCGCTCAGCGCGGTGCCGGTCAGGCTGCCGCTGATCTTGCCCCAGGCCCCAATGTTCTTGGAATAGCTGGCGTTGACTTCAAAGCCGGCGGTCTTGACCCAGCCCACGTTGTTATCAAGATCGATGACATAGCCGTCCGAGGACAGCCACAGCGAACCGGCCGCATTGCGCTTGACCAGACCGCAGGCCAGCGCGCTGCCCGAGTTGCACGCACCCAGGATCGCGTCGGCGCCATAGGCCTGAATGGCCTGATTGATCTTGATGTCGAAATAGTCGACGCTCAGCGACAGACCCGGAACCATATGCGGGGTAAGCACCACGCCGACAGTCTTGGTGGTGGCCTTTTCCGGCCGCAGATTGGCATTGCCGCCCAGATAACCGTTGTACTGAGCCGCCGGATTCGGCGTCACATACTGGCCCACGCGCAGGCCCTGCGCCAGACAGCCCGTGTCGGCGGCCGTGATCGTCTTGCCCGAGCAGGGGTCCGACGAACCATCGAGGCCGACATAGTTGGCGCGGAACAGTTCCTGAATGTTGGGCGCGCGAACGGCCCGGTTGAGGCTGGCGCGGATGCGGATGTCCTCGATCGGGGTAAAGTCCAGTTCCAGCTTGTAGGTGCCGGTCTTGTAACCCTTGCCGTTGTTGATCGCGTAATCCGAATAACGGAAACCGCCATTGAAGGTCAGCATCCGGTCAATCACCGGCACCGCGATTTCGCCCAAGAATTCGGTGACGTGATAGCCGCCGTTGATCGGCAGGGTGGGTGCGCCCTGCCCCGTGAGATCGCCGGTCTGGAACGAGGTGTCGGTGTTGAGCGCCAGCTTTTCGGTGCGGCGTTCGATACCCAGCGCGATGTTCACGCCATCGCTGGCCAACGGCGATTTCAGGCCATAGGTGCCGAGGTCACCCGTGATCGTGCCCGAGATCACGGTCTGGCTGGTATAGCCGTTCTGGAAACCCGTGGCGCTCAGGTAAGAGAGCGCAGCGGCCGACGGCGTACCCGACCAGATGTTATAGGGAACGCAGCCCGAGCTGGGATAGGTGAGCGAAATGCGGCACACCGGCGTACCGGCCGGGCCGGTCACGACATCGAGCGCATAACCCAGACGCTGAGCCGAAAATTCGTTCGAATAGATCTGGTTGTAGTTGGTGCGCCCATACTGGAAATAGGCATCATAGGCCCAGCCATGGCCCAGATCGCCCTTAGAGCCGATCACCGTGCGGAACGAAGTGTGCTGGAGATCGCTGATGCGAGCCCCGCCTTCGACGTTGCGGCGCAGAAGCTGGAAATAGGCCGTATTGGCGTTGGCCGCCGGGGTCACCTGCGACTGGGTGGTCGGGTTGAACGTGGCGTAGATGGCCGGAACAACCGGATAGTTGCCCAGATAGCCCATGACCATGTTGGCGGGGGTGCAGATGTTCGACCTCTGCTGCGCGCTCATCAGCGGGTTGTCGCAGTTGATCGTCTGCGTGTTGCCAAAGTCGCCCGAGGGAGCGATCTGGGCCACCGTGTGATCGTCCATGAACATGAATTCAAGATAGGGCTTCAAAGCCGAATTGATTTCATAATCGGCGAACAGACCGGCGGTGTAACGCTGATCGGGGCGCTGGAAGTAGTTGAGCGGTGCAAAGTTGTAGCGGGTCAGCGCGCCCGGCGTGAACGTGCCGTTGCCCAGCGTGCCCACGGTCGAGGACGAACCGCTGCCGGGCGTGAAGTAGAAGGCGTTGCCATTGGCCGAGGTGGCCGAGCCGCCGCACTGAAGACCCGAACGGTTGTTCGTGCGGTTCTGGATCGTGCACTTGGAGAAATCGCGCGAGGACTGGAGCAGCGCATTGGCGCGGCGATAGCCGAAATAGGCCATCACATGGCCGGCGCCATCGGCAAACTTGGTGCCGTAGGAAATCGTGGCATCCACGCTGTTGCCGCCCCAGGTGTTGCCCGTGGGATAGTCATAGCCCGAAATGCCCGCCGCCGTGCGCGCGTTCAACAGGCCCTGCACCATGGTCGAGCCATTATTGTGCTGATACAGGCCGTCGTTGAGATCGATGCGCAGGCCGTTGAGGTCCTTGTCCATGACAAAGTTGACCACGCCCGCCACAGCGTCCGCGCCATAGGTGGCCGATGCGCCGCCGGTCAGCACGTCGACGCGCTTGATCAGCGAGGCCGGGATGAAGTTAAGGTCGGCGGCCGAGCTGCTGGTCGGGCTGGGATCGCCCGCCATCAGGCGGCGGCCGTTGATCAGCACCAGCGTGCGCTTGGGACCAAGACCGCGAAGGTCGACTTCGGCCGTGCCGCTCGCGCCATTGGCCAGCGTCGAGGATTGCGCGGCAAACACCTGCGGCAGCTGGTTGAGGATGTCTTCGGTGCGGGTCGTGCCCGCCACCTTGAGATCCATCGCCGACACGGTCGTAATCGGAGCGGCCGACTTCAGGTTCGGGTTGACGATGCGCGTACCCGTCACCACGATCGTGGCCGAAGTGTCGACCGGTGCGGCCGGGGCGGGCGGCGGACCATCGACGATGGAGGCCTGTTGGGCATAGGCGGGACCGGCGAGCATGGCGATGCTCATCACCAGCGGCGCGGCGCCATGCCTCAGTGCGTTTGCAAGGTTCGTTTTCATGTTCACCCCTTTGTTGCGCGCGAGGCGCGAGACCAGCCGCCAAGGGTTGGCCCGGACAAAGCTCCGTTCGGTCGGCAAGCGGTTCTGGGCAGACTTCCTGATGCCCCGGAAGTTTGTTTGGCGCGCCTCCGCACGGTGACAGAGCAATGCCGATGTCTTGCCGCCGAGGCGGGCCTTGGTAAAGGAGCTGACATGGCTGTTAGTAAAATATTGCGCGAATGTTGCAATTCAGTCACATTTGTTGCAACGAAGCAGCAGGTCATGGATGCGATAGTTATAAACTATTGAAATAATATAACATTCAATTCGCGATTTATAACCATTTTTGCATGCTTAGAGTCCAAATCGCGAAATATAACTGCAAAACGGGCCGTCACGCGTGGGCCTGAAAGGTGAATGTTTCAGCGCCGCGCCAATGAAGGCCGAGCGCCAGCCCCCTCGCCCGGAAAGGGCAGGGAAAATCATTATTTATCAGATAGTTAAATGCCAAATGCAGCAAAAAGGCAACGCCCTCTCCCGCCGCCCCGCCCCGCTGGAAAAAAGGCGCGCCGATCCGCGATCAGGCGTTAAGGTCCGCATAATGGCTGGGCGGCTGGATCACTTCCATCCGCTCGGCCAGCAGGGGGCGGAAGCTGGGACGGCTTTTGAACACCGAATACCATGTGCGGGCCTGCTCATGCCCGCTCCAGTCCAGCCCGCCCAGATAGTCACAGACCGAAATCTGCGCCGCTGCCGCCAGATCGGCTAACGAAAGCGTCGCCCCGCCCAGCCATGGCCGCGTATCGACCAGATAGTCGATGTAATAGAGGTGATCGTGGGCCAGCCGCATCGCCTCGCGCAGCACGCGGGAATCGGGCGACTGGCGCAGCACCAGCCGCTTCATCATCCGTTCCTGCAACAAGGGTCCGGTGACATCGGCAAAGAATTTCTCGTCAAACATCGCGACAAGGCGGCGGATTTCCGCCCGCGCCGCCGCCGTGCCGATGATCAGCGGGCTACGCTCGACGGTTTCCTCCAGATATTCGCAGATCGCCCGGCTGTCGGCCAGCGCCAGCCCCTTTTCCGGGTCCTGAAGCACAGGCGTGCGTCCGGCCGGGTTCAGGTTCAGGAACTCGTCGCGCATATCCCACGGGTTTTCGCGCCACAGCTCATAGGCAATCCCCTTCTCGCCCATGACGAGACGGACCTTGCGGGAGAAAGGACAGAGCGGGAATTGATAAAGGCGCCACATGACCCCATCCCTTGCCCCAAGCGATGGGGACAGAGCAAGGGATCAGACACGCGATTAAAGGATTTTGACCCGGATAAGCCTGCAGCCTATCGCGAAGTGACGCAAATCACACTGTCGTGGCGCGCCAGGACCCACAGCGAGAGCCCAGCCTCGCGCGCGCGCGCCACCGCCAGCGAGGTCGGCAGCGAGATTGTCACCAGAGTCGTGACCCCGGCCTTGACCGCCTTTTCGACGATTTCATACGAACAGCGCGCGGTGGAAAACAGGAAACCTTCGGCCCGCGAGACTCCGGCCCGCGCCATGGCGCCCACCAGCTTGTCCACCGCATTGTGCCGCCCCACATCCTCGCGGCAAGCCAAAATCGCACCATCAGGCGCGCAGAAGGCGGCGGCATGGGCCGCCGATGTCGCCCGGCCCAGGGTCTGATGCTCGCGCAATTCCTCGCCCGCCTCAAATATGGCTTCGGGAGTGATCGCACCGTGGGGCGCCACCTGGGGCAAGGGCCGCGCCAGCACCTCCAGATTCTCCATCCCGCACAGGCCGCAAGAGCTTTCCGCCACCCGCGCCCGCACGCGCTCGGACAGTTTGGCCGCGTCCAGCCCGTCGATCTGCGCCCGCAGGATCCAGCCGATCTCGAGATGCGCCACGCCGATCTCGCCCATCTGGGTCGCGTCCGAAATCAGCCCCTCGGCCATGGCAAAGCCGGTGGCGTAATCCATCAGATCGGAAGGGGTGGCCATCATCACCGCATAGGCAAGGCCGTTAAATTCCAGCGCCACCGGCGCCTCGGGCACCCACAGGCGCCCGGCATAGGCCACCGATCCGTCGCGCCCGTACACTTTTCCCCCGCTGTCGAGCGAAAAGGGCAAAGGTTCGGGCGCGGGGATCATGTCACATCAGGCCGGGCGATAAAGCGCGCACAGCTTGTGCCCATCGGGATCGCGCAGATAGGCCAGATAGAGGTTGGCTTCCTTGCGCAGGCCCGGAGGATCCTCGCAGGTGGTGCCGCCATGGGCGATGCCTGCCGCATGCCACGCGTCGACCTGCGCCTCATTGTCGAGACCAAAGCCGATGGTCCCGCCATTGGCGACACAGGCCGATTCACCATTGATCGGAATGGCAACGATGAAGGCCGCGCCCTTGTGGACATATACCAGACGGTTCTTGGCCGTGTCGACCACGCCTTCCGGCCCGCCAACCGCGGCAAAGAGCGCATCGTAAAAGGTCTTTGAACGCGCCAGATCGGTCGATCCGACGAAGATATGGCTGAACATCGTTTGCCTTTCCTTTCTGATTTAAAGCCGGGGCAGGGTCACGCCGCGCTGGCCCATATATTTGCCCGCGCGGTCGGCATAGGACACCTCGCAAGGCTCATTGCCCTTGAGGAACAGAAACTGGCACGCGCCCTCATTGGCGTAAATCTTGGCAGGCAAAGGCGTGGTGTTGCTGAATTCCAGCGTCACATGGCCTTCCCAGCCCGGCTCCAGCGGGGTCACGTTCACAATGATGCCGCAGCGCGCATAGGTGCTCTTGCCAAGGCAAATCACCAGCACATCGCGCGGAATGCGGAAATATTCCACCGTGCGGGCCAGCGCGAAACTGTTGGGCGGAATCACGCAGACATCGGTCTTGCGGTCCACAAAGCTGTTCGCGGCAAAATCCTTGGGGTCCACCACCGCCGAATCGACATTGGTGAAAATCTTGAACTCATCGGCCACGCGCGCGTCATAGCCATAAGAGGAAAGCCCGTAAGAGATCACCCCCTCACGATGCTGCCGCTCCAGAAACGGCTCGATCATTCCCTGCGTCTGCGCCGCTTCGCGGATCCATTTGTCTGATAGTATCGCCATAGCGTGGCTTCATGGCGGATGGAGGCGCATGGGGCAATGATTTTGAGAGGTAGTAGGGTTATGCCTCCGGCGAGCAAAGGGACTCGTCCCTTTGCAATCCCGTTAATAGGGTGGCGGGAGGTTTGAGAGGGTGGGGAATTTTTAAAGCCTGCGGCGCGGCGGGCTCATGCCTCTTCGCGCCGCAGGCTTTAAAATTTTAGTCGGTGCGTGCGACACCAAACACTGCCTCCTTAACGCTACGCAGACAGTAATGGGAGCGCGAGGGTCTAGACCCTCGCATCTTATCCCTTAAACTCTACCCGCCAAAATCAACGCCAAAGCACAGCCCACGACGATAACCAGCCGCACTGCTTCCAAACCATGATCGAGAATAAGGGCGCGGGTTTTGCTCATGGAACAAACCCTGCGCCGAAAACCTCACCGAATCCTTAAATTGCTGCCCTTAGCGGATGGCGGGCATCTGCTGGCTGGAGCAATGGAACGACCCGCCCCCGGCCAGAATCGCATCCGCCATAATGCCCACGGTTTCGCGATCCGGGAAAAGCTCGGCAATTGCCGCCACGCCATCGGCATCATGCGCGGTGCCATAGATCGGCACGACGACCAGTTTCGAGGTGATGGCGAAATTCATATAGGACGCCGGTTCGATCCGCCCATCACGCTCCACCCGCCCCGGCGAAGGGACATTGTGCACAATCACGCCCGCCGCCTCGGCCCGCGCCTTGGCATCGGCATAGATCGCGGCATTGGGATCATCCATGCCCGTAGCCATGGGCAGCGCCAGCACATTGTCGGCCACAAAGCGCGCAAGATTGTCGACATGCCCATCGGTGTGGTCATTGATCAGCCCGTCGCCCAGCCACAGCACCCGGTCAAAACCCAGATCGCGCTTCAGCCGCATTTCCTGATCCGCGCGCGACAGATGCGGGTTGCGGTTGGGGTTGAGCAACACCTGCTCGGTCGTCGCCACCAATCCGGTGCCGTCGCAATCGAGAGCCCCGCCCTCGATGATCCAGTCGCTCGTCGTAATCTCCAGCCCGGCGTCGCGGGCGATTTCCGCGCCGATGGTCTGGTCGCCCTCCATCAGATATTTGCCGCCCCAGCCGTTAAAGCCAAAGCGCCGCGCCGCGCGCGCGCCTTTACCGTCCAGCACCACCAGCGGCCCGGTGTCGCGCAGCCATACGTCGCCATAGACGCGGCGTTCCAGCACGACCTTTTCGCTGCACAAAGCGCGGGCGCGGGCCTCATTGGCCTCGTTGCGCACGATCAGGCGCACCTCCTGCCCGCTTTCGGCTACGGCATTGGCGAAATCGGCCATCTGCACTTGCGCGGCCTCAAGGAAGCCGGGCCATTCCTCGCCATCATGGGGGAAACCGATCCACAGCCAGTCCTGCGGATGCCATTCGGGGGGGAAGCGCCAGTTGGGGGTGAGGTTCGTCATGGGAGGGGCCTTTAGCGACTTACTGCCCTTGCGAAAAGGGTCGCAAACAGGCCAATAGGATGGCCGGAGAGTGAGGAGTTTTTATGACCGATTGGCAAAGCGCCCTGGCGCGGGCCGAGGCGCATTCGCCCTTTTTGTCGCGGGCGATGGGGCGTTTGCCCGATCTGGTGGCGGTGCTGGCCTCGGGCGATGGCGAGGCCGCGCTGGCCCATGCGCGCCGCGCGGGCGAAGGGGTGGCCGATCTTGGCGTAGGTTTGCGGCGCGAGAAACTGGCGCTGGCGCTGGCCTTGGGCGTGGGCGATCTGGCCGGGGCGTTTGACCTGACGCGGGTGACGGGCGAACTGTCCGATCTGGCCGACCGGGCGGTGGATGCCGCCATCGCCCATGGCATCCGCAGCCGCGCGCCTGATGCGGAAGCCGTCGGTTTCACCGCGCTGGCGCTGGGCAAGCATGGCGCGCGCGAATTGAACTATTCCTCCGACATCGACCCGATCCTGATCTACGATCCGGCCACCCTGCCCCGCCGCGCCCGCGATGAGCCTGAGGAAGCCGCGCTCCATGTCGCGCGCACCGTGTTGCGGCTGGTGTCGCAGGCCGATGGCGAGGGCTATGTGTTCCGCGTCGATCTGCGCCTGCGCCCGGCCAGCGAGATCAGCCCGCTGGCCCTGCCCATCGACGCCGCGCTCACGCATTACGAATCCTCGGCGCTGGCGTGGGAACGCGCCGCCTTTATCCGCGCGCGGGCGGCGGCGGGCGATGTGGCGATGGGGGAGCATTTCCTCCATGCGATCCGGCCCTTTGTGTGGCGCAAATCGCTGGATTTCGGCGCGATTGCCGAGATCGGGCGATTGACCCGCCGCATCCGCGCCCATCATGGCAAGGTCGAGGCCATCGGCCCCGGCTTCGATGTCAAACGCGGGCGCGGCGGCATTCGAGAGGTCGAATTCTTTGCGCAGGTCCATCAATTGATCCACGGGGGGCGCAAGCCTGCGCTGCGCCTGCGCGGCACGCGGGCCACGCTCGATGCCTTGGCGGCAGAGGGGCTGATCGATCCGGCGGACGCGGTGATGCTGGGCGAAAGCTATGACCGTCTGCGCCAGATCGAGCATCGGCTTCAACAGGTGTCCGACCTGCAGACCCACAAGCTGCCCCGCGACATGGAGGGGATCGACAATGTCGCCGCGCTCGACGGCCTGCCCAATGGCGCGGCGCTGGTCGAGGAACTGGAGGCAATCACGTCCCGCGTGGGTGCGCGCTATGACCGCCTGATCGCGGTCAGCGCGGGCGAAGGCACTACAGTTGCCGTGCCCAATCAGCATGAGGGCGACGATCTGGCCGCCGAGCTGGAGCATCTGGGCTTTGCCAAACCGGCAGAATTGGCGGGGCGGATTGCGGCATGGCGTTCAGGGAGCGTGCGATGCCTGCGTTCGGGCGCGGCGCTGGCGGCTCTGGATGCGGTGCAGCCCGCGCTGCTGGCGGCCCTTGCCGCCGCGCCCGAACCGGACCGCGCGATGGTGCGCTGGGAACAGATGATCGCCCGCCTGCCCAGCGCGGTCAACCTGTTCCGCCTGCTGGAGGCACGGCCCGGTTTGCTCGAAGTGCTGGTGCGGGTGCTCTCGCTCGCCCCGCCGCTGGCCGATGCGCTGGCGCGGCGGGCGGATCTGCTCGATGCGCTGATCGACGCCAGCGCCTTTGCCCTGCCGGGCAGCGTGGCGGATCTGGCGCATGAATTTGGCGCGACCGAAGCGGGGGACGATTACCAGCGCCTGCTCGACCGGGTGCGGCGACAGGTGGGCGAAAAGCGCTTTGCCCTTGGCGTGCAACTGATCGAAGGCGCACAGGACCCGCTCGACATTTCTGCGGGCCTGTGCCGTGTGGCCGAGGCGGCGCTCGACGTGCTGGCCCGCGCGACGATTGCCGAATTCGAAGCCACCCATGGCCGCATTCCGGGCGGCGAGCTGGTCATTCTGGGCCTTGGGCGGCTGGGCGGGGGCATGCTGACCCATGCCAGCGATCTGGATCTGGTTTACCTGTTCACCGGGGATTTTGCCGCCGAGAGCGACGGGCGGCGGCCGCTGGGCGCCACGCTCTATTTCAACCGTCTGGCCCAGCGGGTTTCCGCCGCGCTGTCGGTGCCCACGGCCGAGGGCGCGCTCTATGAGGTGGACACGCGCCTGCGCCCGCAAGGCACCCAAGGCCCGCTGGCGGTGGGTTTCGAGAGCTTTGCCCGCTATCAGCGCGAGGAGGCCTGGACATGGGAGCATATGGCGCTGATCCGGGCGCGTGTGTTGTTCGGATCGGATGCGGCGCGGGCCGAACTGGGCGCGATCATCGGCGGCGTGCTGGGGGTCGAGCGCGACAAGGCCAAAGTCACCGCGGAGGTGCAGGAGATGCGCGACAAGATGGCCCAGCACAAGGCAGCCAAGGGCGTGCTCGACGTGAAATTGCTGCGCGGCGGGCTGGTCGATGCCGAATTCATCGCCCACGCCCTGCAATTGCGCGAGCGCGCGGGCGTGCGGCCCGATATGGCTGGCGCTTTGGCGGAGCTGGCGGCGGCGGGGCTGATTACGGGCGATGTGCCGGAGGCATTCGACCTGCTCTCGCGCGTGCTGGTGGCGGCGCGGCTGCTTGCGCCCGATGGCATCCTGCCCGAATCTGCCCCATGTGCCAGTCTTGCCAAAACATGCGGCTTTGGCGATTGGAATGCCATGATCGAAGCGATGGAGGCCGCGCGCGCCGCCATCGCCCGCCAATGGACCGCCACATTCGGCCAGCAATTGGAGATGCAAGCATGAGCACCTTTCCCGGCGTGGGCGACAAGATCCCCGACATCGCCATGACCGCCACCGACGGCAGCGCGGTCAAGCCTTCCGATTTTGCGGGGCGGCGGCTGGTAATCTTCTTCTATCCCAAGGACGATACGCCCGGCTGCACCACGGAAAACAAGGATTTTTCGGCGCTGGCAGGCGAGTTTGAGGCCGCCGGGTCGGCGCTGCTGGGCGTTTCGAAAGACCCGCCGAAAAAGCACGCCAAGTTTATCGAAAAGCACGCACTGACCGCCCCCCTCGCCTCGGACGCCGAGGAAGGCGGGCTTTCGGACACGCTGGGCGTGTGGAAGGAAAAATCCATGTATGGCCGCACCTATATGGGCATGGAGCGCAGCACCTATCTGGTGAGCGCCGATGGCGTGATCGAGCGGATCTGGGAAAAGGTGAAGGTCAAGGGACACGCTGAAGAGGTGTTGGGGGCGGTTAAGGGGTAGTTGCGAAGGGTTTATGCCTCCGGCGGGTAAAGGGACTCGTCCCTTTGCAATCCCGTTAATGGGGTGGGGGGAGGTTTGCGGCGATGCGTCCGCCGCTATGTTTGAAAGCCTGCGGCGCGGTTCGCTCATCCTTGTCAGCGCCGCAGGCTCTAAAAATTCCAACGTCGCGTCCGACACATTCGGCAGAACCCATCGCACCACGCAGACAGTAATGGGAGCGCGAGGGTCTAGACCCTCGCATTTTCCCCTTCCTTCTTCTAACGCCCCATCATGCAATCCCTCTCCGAATCCATCCGCAATGCCCTGCTGACCGCCGACCCGCGCGAAAAGGCGATGGTCACCCGCAAACTGGTGCGCGACTGGCGGCAAGGCAGGCTGGCGTGGGATTTCAGCGCACCGATGCCCGACCGCCCCGCGCGCCCGGACAAGCCCGAATTGCTCCCGCCCAACCGGATGCCCAAGCGCGGGCGCGGCGGATCGGAGCGGGCGCGGGTCGCGCTGTGGCATTCGCTGGCGCATATCGAATTTGTCGCGATCGATCTGGCGCTGGACATGGCCGGGCGGTTTGGCGAGCAGCGCGGGCGCGATTTCGTCGATGATTTCCTTACCGTCGCCGCCGATGAGGCGATGCATTATGCAATTATCGCGCGGCATCTGGCGCGCATGGGGGCGGCCTACGGCGATCTGCCCGCGCATGACGGATTGTGGCAATCGGCCGAGGCCACCGCGCATGATGTGGCGGCCCGTCTGGCCATTGTGCCGATGGTGCTGGAGGCGCGCGGGCTGGACGTGACACCGGCCACTCTGGAGCGCGTGCGGGCCGGCGGCGACGAGGCCGGAGCGCGGATTCTGGAAAGGATTCTGGCCGATGAAATCCGCCATGTGCGCTATGGCTGCGACCATTTCGCCAAAGTGGCTCGCGAACTGGGTGATTCTGCGGAAAAACTCTGGCAATTGCTGGTTACGCGTTACTTCCGGGGCAACGTTAAGCCACCGTTCAACGACTCAGCGCGCGAGTCTGCCGGTCTATCGCGCAAGGCGTATGAGGCGCTTGCCAGCCGCGCCTGACCTGGGATAGCACAAACTCACGAGACGGCGGGGGGTTCCGACCATCTCCAACAATTTCCTGCCTGCGGGAATCTGCGGGCGTCATTTCCCATGTCCAACGGCCATTTGGGGGGCCGACGGGCGCAAGAATAAAGGTGTTTTGGAGTGGTCGCGCTTCGTATTTCTACCAAGTTTCTTCTCGGCGCCCTTGCCGCTGTTGTCGCCCAGCCCGCGCTGGCCAACAGTGCCGCCAACGCCGACATCGCCGCCCCGCTGCGCGCCGCCCAAGCCGCGCCCATCTCGCAGGACAATGGCGATCAGAACTTCCGCCAGCTCTTCTCGTCCTGGCGCTCGATGGAAGGCACCGGCAACAAGCTGGTTAACGCCACCATCGGCAACAATGGCGGCGTTGCCGGCATCGTTAACCGCGCCATCTCGATCCCCTCGCGCTCGCCCCTCGAAGGCCTGCGCATGAGCAGCGATTTCGGTATGCGCAGCCACCCCGTTCTGGGCGGTATGCGGATGCACAAGGGCATCGACCTGTCGAGCCCGATCGGGACCCCCGTCTATGCCACCGCCGATGGCGTCATCAGCCGCGCCGACTGGTTCAGCTCGTATGGTCTGTTCATCTCGATCGAACATGGCGGCGATGTACAGACCCGCTATGGCCATCTCTCGCGCCTGAACGTGGCCGATGGCCAGATGGTGCACAAGGGCGACCTGATCGGCTTTGTCGGCACCACCGGCCGCTCGACCGGCCCCCACCTGCATTATGAAGTCCGCGTCGATGGCGTGGCCGTTAATCCTGTTCCCTACCTTCAGGGTGAGGGCAATCCGCAATTGGCGCTTGCTTCTGTCCCGCATCACGATAAGAGTGATGAGGACGGCGAATAACTCACACAAGTTGATTCCCGAGCGAGATAACCAAGCCTGAGAAAGAAGGGCGGAAAACAAGCCCAACAGGCCTTAGCATCTTGGAGAGGATGCGGAAAAAGCGGCGGGAAACTGCCGCTTTTTCTCGTTTGGGGATCAGGGAGGTTAAGATGCGAGGGATGGTTTTTAGATAGCCGATTTGTCGAGACAAATCGGTTGGCCCCTCACGCTCCCGTTACTGTCTGCGTGACGCCAAGGGTTCGGCCAAAGGGTGCCATACGCAGCGTTTTATAGCCTGCCGCGCGGACAAGGATAAGTTCGCCGCGCCGCAGGCTTTTCATAACCATCGACGCACCTTGGCAAACCTCCCACCACCCCATTAACGGGATTGCAAAGGGTCCCCGCCCTTTGCCCGCCGGAGGCAAACCCTTTTACCCCTTATACAACCCTTCCAACCGCACCCCATACCGTTCCTTCAGCTTATGCCGACGGATTTTCAAAGAGGGCGTCATTTCCTCATTGTCGATGGCAAAGGGCTCATCGGCAAAGGTAAACTGCCGGACCTTTTCGATGACGGAGAGATCCCTGTTCACCCGGTCCACAGCCTCACGGATCGCCCCGCGAAAGCTGGGCAATTCCTGAAGCGCGCGCACATCGGCGCCGTGGTGGCCATTGACCACCGCCCATTCGCGCGCCCATTCGGCATCCGGCACGATCAGGCCGACGATATAGGGCCGCTTGTCGCCAAAGACCATCGCCTGGGCAATTTCGGGCTGGAGGGTCAGCATCCCTTCCAGCTTCTGGGGCGAGATATTGTCGCCCTTGTCGTTGACGATCATGTCTTTTTTGCGGTCGGTGATGACGATCCGCCCGGCCGCGTCGATATGGCCGATGTCGCCGGTGTGCAGCCAGCCGTCCTTGAGCACGCGGGCCGTCTCGGCCTCGTTGCGCCAATAGCCATGCATCACCAGTTCGCCGCGCAGCAGGATTTCGCCATCCTCGGCAATGCGTACTTCTGTTGCGGGGAGAGGCGTGCCCACCGTGTCCATCTTGATGCCGGTGCTGAGGCGGTTGACGCTGGCGATGGGGCCGCTTTCTGTCTGGCCATAGCCTTGCAGCAGCGTTAACCCAACACCTTGGAAAAACAGGCCGATTTCAGGGTTCAGCGGCGCCCCGCCCGAGACCAGCGCCTTGACCCGCCCGCCGAAACGCGCGCGGATCTTGGGGCGCAGCAGCTTTTCCAGCACCTTGTCCAGCGGCCAGTCGAGCAGCTTGCCCTTGCCCGCCCCGCGCCGCGCCGCCAGCGCCACCGCGCTCTCCAGCAGCCCGGCGGCCAGTTTGCCCTGCTTTTCCACCTGCTTCATGATCCGCGTGCGCAACACTTCAAACAGGCGCGGCACCACGACCATGATCGTCGGGCGCACCTCTTCGATATTGCTGCCCAGCTTATCCAGCCCTTCGGCGTACCAGATCTGTCCGCCAAGGCCGATGGGGAAGAATTGCCCCGCCGAATGCTCATAGGCATGGCTGAGCGGCAGGAAGCTGAGGAAAACCTCCGGCTCGGCGCCGGTCGGGTCCCAGCCGAAATCCTCGACGATGACATGGGCCGCGCCCGCCACATTATGCAGGATGGCGCCATGATGCTGCATCACCCCGCGCGGCGCGCCGCCGGTGCCGCTGGTATAGATCAGGCAGGCCGTATCGGTGCGCTCGATACGGCTCATCCGCGCCTCGACCGCCGCGCGGGCGGCCACCGCATCGCCCTCCAGCATCGCGTCCCAGCCGTGATATTCCACCGTACTGGCCTGCGCCATGCCCAGCGGCTCCATCGCGATCAGGTGATTGGCCCCGCCCGAGCGCATGACAGCGGGCAGCAGCGGCTTGGCCAGCTTGGCGGTGGAGACGATCACCCCGCGCGATCCGGAATTTTCCAGAATATGCAGATGGTCGCGCTCGGTATTGGTCGTATAGGCCGGGACCGTGATGCAGCCCGCCGCCATGATCGCCAGATCGGCGATGCACCATTCCGGCCGGTTTTCCGACACCAGCATGATCCGCTCGCCGCGCGTATAACCCAGCCGCACCAGATTTTGCGCCAGCACCACCACCCGCCGCGCCGCCTCGGCCCATGTGATCGCCTGCCATCCCTGATCGGTCTTGGCGTGAAGAAAGGGGCGGTCGGCCAGCAGATCGGCCCGCGCCAGAAACAGCGTGACCAGATTGGGGCTGGTTTCAATATCGAGGATGCGCAAGGAATTATGTCCTCTGCCCGGGGAAGTGCATTAGGCTTTTGTTACGTCCGATTTAGGCTTTGGCCGGGGCTCTAGCAAGGGGAGGAAGCAGCCCGAACGCCTCAGAGCGGGACATCGGCCCCGACCGCATCGGCCACATTGGCAAAACCATCGCGCGCCAGCAGGCGGGCCAGCCCCGCCCCGATCTTTTCGGCAATGGCATGGCCTTCGTAAACCATGGCGGAATAGAGCTGCACAAGGCTGGCCCCGGCGCGGATGCGGGCATAGGCATCCTCGGCATTGGCGATGCCGCCCACGCCGATCAGGGCAATCTGGCCCCCGGTGGCGCGGCGGAAATCGACCATGCGCTGCTGCGCCAGATCGCGTAAGGGCGCGCCCGAAAGGCCGCCCGTTTCGCCCGCGTGGCGGCTATGCAGCGGGGGGCGGCTGATCGTGGTGTTGCTGACGATCAACGCGCCCAGACGGCGCGAGATGGCGATGCGGGCGATGGCCTCGATATCGGCAGGCTCCAGATCGGGCGCGACCTTGAGGAAGACCGGCGGGCGGTGTCCCGTCTCATCGCGCGCGGCGATCACACCGTCGAGCAATTCGGTCAGCGCCGATTCGTCCTGAAGCGCGCGCAGGCCCGGCGTGTTGGGGCTGGACACGTTGATCGCCAGATAAGAGGCCAGCGGGGCGAACACCCGCGCGCCATAGGCATAATCAGCGATGCGGTCGGTGGCGTCCTTGTTGGCGCCGATGTTGATGCCCACGATCCCGCCGCGCGTCAGCCGCGCGCGAAGGCGCTTTTCCGCCGCATCCGCGCCGCCATTGTTAAAGCCCATGCGGTTGATGACGGCGCGGTCCTCCTCCAGCCGGAACAGGCGCGGCTTGGGGTTGCCCGGTTGCGGCAAAGGCGTGATCGAGCCGACCTCGGCAAAGCCGAAGCCGAGGCCGAGCAGCGCGTCGGGCACCTCGCCATCCTTGTCGAACCCGGCGGCCATGCCCACGGGCGTGGGAAAGGTCAGGCCCGCCACCGTGCTGGTCAGCGGCCCGCCGGGCGCGACAGGCGCGCCCGCGATGGGCAGATATTTCAGCGCGGCCAGCGCCATCCCATGGGCGGTTTCGGCATCCAGACGGAACAGGGCTTTGCGGATCAGGGCATAGGTCATGGGAACAGGCCTATGGCAAGAAGCGGGGAATTTGTCGATTCTCCGGCGAAGGCTGTTTGGCGGCGGGATGATTCGCGCGGGAGAGGCCCTAGCCTTGGCACCATGATGTAAGGGCTGCATGATGGGAGCTTATGAAATCCTTTGCATGGATAGCGTATCGGGAAAACTACCTGAAATCAGCCCTGCGGTTTGACGCAATCTTACAATTATCTTCCTCCGCAATGCTTTATCCGCCTCCTTGCGACCCGAAGGGCTCGTGGTTTTCGCCACAGAGTTCTCGAAACTCAAGCGGCTCTCTCAGCAATGGGGGAGCCGTTTTTTTATGCCTTGCGCCTTTCCGCCACCGCTCGATCCCGCCTGCCCTCTTGCCCGCGCGGGGTCAAAGTCCTAGGGGCCTTTAAATCGGATTGATTCGGTCTTATTTTATCGGGGCCGGCTTGAATGCCGATGGCTGACGAAAGGGATTGGCGCGATGCGCTTGTCGAGCATGGCCGATTATGCCGTGGTGGCAATGGTGGCGGCGGCCCGCCACTGCGCCCCTGTGGGCCGCGATGGCGATATGCGCGCCGAGGGCGATGCCCGCGCGCGCGCCAATGCCGGACAACTGGCGCTGGAAACAGGCCTGCCCGCACCCACGGTGCAAAAGCTGGTCAGCCGTCTGGTGGCAGCGGGGCTTTTGACCTCGGCGCGAGGCGCGGGCGGCGGATTGGCTCTTGCCCGCGACGCCCATGACATCAGCCTTGCCGATATTGTCGAAGCGGTCGAAGGGCCGATCGCGCTGACTCCTTGCGTGGAGGGAATCGGCCATGATTGCGCGCCGGGGCTGGGTTGCAGCGTGCGCCCGCATTGGCCGGTGGTGAATGAGGCGTTGCGTCTGGCCTTGTCGGGGGTGCCCCTGACCCGGTTGATGGCGCCGCAGGACAATGTGGATATGGTGCAATGAGCGAAGATATCGAGATCAAGGATCAGGCCGCGCGTGAGGCTGCCGCCAAGGTGGCCGAATACGAACACGGCTGGGTGGCCGATATCGAGCAGGAATATGGCCCCAAGGGCCTGTCCGAGGACACGGTCCGCTATATTTCGGCCAAGAAGGACGAGCCGGAATGGATGCTGGAATGGCGTTTGAAGGCCTATCGCCATTGGCTGACCATGCCGATGCCCGATTGGGCCAAGCTGAACATTCCGCCGATCGATTATCAGGAGGCCTATTATTGGGCCGCGCCCAAGAAGAAGGACGGGCCCAAGTCTTTGGACGAGGTCGATCCGGAAATCCTGCGCGTCTATGAAAAGCTGGGCATTCCGCTGGCCGAGCAGGAAGTGCTGGCGGGCGTTGAAGGCGCGCGCAAGGTGGCCGTGGACGCGGTGTTCGACTCGGTTTCGGTCGCCACCACCTTCCGCAAGGAACTGGAAGCGGCGGGCGTCATCTTCCGCTCCATCAGCGAGGCGATCCGCGAATATCCCGAGCTGGTGAAGAAGTGGCTCGGCCGCGTGGTGCCAATGGCGGACAATTATTTCGCGGCGCTCAACTGCGCAGTATTTTCCGACGGGACGTTTGTTTACGTGCCCGACGGCGTGCGCTGCCCGATGGAGCTGTCCACCTATTTCCGTATCAACGCGGAGAATACCGGCCAGTTCGAACGCACGCTGATCGTGTGCGACAAGGGCGCCTATGTGTCCTATCTCGAAGGCTGCACCGCGCCCCAGCGTGACGAGAACCAGCTTCACGCCGCGGTCGTCGAGTTGGTCGCGCTGGATGATGCCGAGATCAAATATTCTACCGTTCAGAACTGGTATCCGGGCGATGCGCAAGGGCGGGGCGGCATCTACAACTTCGTGACCAAGCGCGCATTGTGTCAGGGCAAGCGGAGCAAGGTGAGCTGGACGCAGGTGGAAACCGGCAGCGCCATCACCTGGAAATACCCGTCTTGCGTATTGAACGGCGAGGACAGTGTGGGCGAGTTCTACTCGGTCGCCGTCACCAACAATTATCAGCAGGCCGACACCGGCACCAAGATGATCCACAATGGCAAGGGATCGCGCAGCACCATCATCTCCAAGGGGATCAGTGCGGGCCACAGCCAGAATACTTATCGCGGGCTGGTCCGCGTGGGCGCCAATGCCGAGAGCGTGCGCAATTTCACCCAATGCGACAGCCTGCTGCTGGGCAAGACCTGCGGCGCGCATACCGTGCCCTATATCGAGGTGCGCAACCCCACCGCCACCATTGAGCATGAGGCGACCACCAGCAAGATTTCCGACGATCAGTTGTTCTACGCCATGCAGCGCGGGCTGGATCAGGAAAGCGCGGTGGCGTTGATCGTCAATGGTTTTGCCAAGGAGGTTTTGCAGCAACTGCCGATGGAATTTGCGGTGGAAGCGCAGAAGTTGCTGGGGATTTCGCTGGAAGGGAGCGTGGGGTGATGCTCACGCTGGCGCTTGCCGCTTCTGTGCCGTTGACCATGCCGGTCGCGATGCGTGGCGATTGGGATTTGCCCAGCCATTGCAAAATGCCCGGCGAGGAAAGCGATTCACGCGCCATTGTTCGCAAGAGCGAGGTGGCCTTCGGCGAAACCGTGTTCACGCCCAGGCGGATCGTGGTGGCTGAACAGACCAACTGGACGGCCACTGGCCAGTTCGATGATGAAGGCGAAACGTCGAAAGGCCGCCTCAATCTTCGCCTATCCAAAGATGGCAAAACCCTTGCCTATACCAATTCAGACAATCGTATCGTCCGCCTGACGCGTTGCGGGAAGAAGTGAAATGACCATGCTGACCATTGAAAACCTCCACGCCTCTGTTGCGGACAAGCCGATCCTCAAGGGTCTCAGCCTCACCATCAACGCGGGCGAGGTGCACGCGATCATGGGGCCGAATGGCGCGGGCAAGTCGACCACCGGCTATGTGCTGGGCGGGCGTCCGGGCTATGAAGTGACGGAAGGGACCGCCACGTTCGAGGGCCAAGACCTCTTCGCCCTCGACCCGCATGAGCGCGCGGCATCGGGCCTGTTTCTGGGTTTCCAGTATCCGGTCGAGATCCCCGGCGTGTCCAACCTGCAATTCCTGCGCGAGGCTTTGAACAGCCAGCGCAAGTTCCATGACCTGCCCCCGCTGTCGGGCGGCGAGTTCATGAAGCTGGCCAAGGAAAAGGCCGCGCTGCTGCGGATGGACATGGACATGCTCAAGCGCCCGGTCAACGTGGGCTTTTCGGGCGGCGAGAAGAAGCGCGCCGAAATGGTGCAGATGGGCATCCTCGACCCCAAGCTGGCGATTCTGGACGAAACCGACTCCGGCCTCGACATTGACGCGCTGCGCATCTGCGGCGAGGGCATCAATGCTATCATGCGCAAGCCCGACAAGGCGGTGCTGCTGATCACGCACTATCAGCGCCTGCTGGACTATGTGAAGCCCGACTTCGTCCATGTGCTGGCGGGCGGCCGCATCGTCAAATCGGGCGGGCCGGAACTGGCGCTGGCGCTGGAAGAAGGCGGTTACGAAGGCGTCGCGGCATGACCACTCTGCCAACCCGCAAGGCCGAGGAATGGCGCTATGCCGACCTCGGCGCGCTGGAAACGCTCTGGCCTTTGCCCGATGCGGAAAGCGTCACCGTGGCGGCGGGCGGCGAATTTGCGCGCGCGATTGTGAACAAGGGCGGCGTGGTGCGCCTCTCCCTCACGCTGGAGGCAGGCGCCAAGGCCACCGTCCATGTGCTCAACACCGCCGACACCTATGCCCGCATCGAGATCGAGGCGACGCTCCATGAGGGCGCGGATTTCCACCTTGGCGGCGTGCAATTGAGCAGCGGGGATCAGACCGCCGAAATCGTCACCACCGTGCGCCATATCGAACCCAATGCCCATAGCCACCAGATGATCCGCAGCGTTGCGGGCGGCACCTCGACCGCCAGCGTGCTGGGCAAGGTCTATGTGGCCAAGGGCGCGGATGGCACCGATGGCGAACAATCGGTGCGCGCCATGCTGCTCGACCGCACGGCGCAGGCCAATGCGCGGCCCGAGCTGGAAATCTATGCCGACGATGTCAAATGCGCCCATGGCTGCGCGATTGGCGAGCTGGATGCCAATGGCCTGTTTTACCTCGCCGCGCGCGGGATCGAACCTGCGCGGGCCAAGGCGCTGATGCTGCAGGCCTTTATCGCCGAAGCCTTTGACGGGGCGGAGGAAGAGGACAATCTGCAGGCGGCCGCGCAGGCCGCTTTGGAGGCTTTGCTGTGAGCGTGGAAACCCTCACCCTTGATCTGGCCAAGATCCGCGCCGATTTTCCGGGGCTGGCAGGCGGCTGGCATTATCTGGACAGCGGCGCCACCGCGCAAAAGCCGCAATCCGTGATCGAGGCCACCGTCAACGCCATGGGCCGCGACTATGCCACCGTCCATCGCGGCGTCTATGCCCGCAGCGCCAATATGACGCTGGCCTATGAAGAGGCGCGCCGCAAGGTGGCCGGTTTCATCGGCGGACAGGAAGGCGAGATCGTGTTCACCCGCGGCGCGACCGAGGCGATCAACCTTGTCGCGCAAAGCTGGGGCGGGGCGCATCTGAAGGCGGGCGACCGCATTCTGATTTCGACCTTGGAGCATCATTCGAACATCGTGCCCTGGCAATTGCTGCGTGATCGGGTGGGGATCGAGATCGACGTCTGCCCGCTGACCGCCGATGGCCGGATCGATCTGGACGCGGCAGAGCGTATGCTGACTCCGGCCCACAAGCTGGTCGCGCTGGCCCATGTGTCGAACGTGCTGGGCAGCGTGCTGGATGTCGAACGCGCCGTGGCGCTGGCGCATGGCGTGGGGGCGAAAATCCTGATCGACGGCTGTCAGGCCGTGCCGCGCATCCCCGTCAATGTGGCCGCGCTGGGCGTCGATTTCTACGCTTTTTCCGCGCATAAGCTCTATGGGCCGACCGGGATCGGCGCATTGTGGGCGCGGGCCGAGATTCTTGACGCCATGCCGCCATGGCAGGGCGGCGGCTCGATGATCGACCGCGTGACGTTTGAAAAGACCACCTGGGCACCGGCCCCCACCCGTTTCGAGGCGGGCACCCCGGCCATCATCGAGGCCATCGGCTTTGCAGCCGCCGTCGATTATGTGCAGGGCATCGGCCTTGACGCCATCCATGCGCATGAATGCGGCCTTGTCAAAACCCTGCGCGGCGCGCTCTCGGCGATGAACGATGTGACCGTGTTCGGCCCCGAGGACAGCGCCGGGATCGTCAGCTTTGCCATCGACGGGGTGCATCCCCATGACCTTGGCACCA
Source organism: Novosphingobium sp. SG707 (assembly GCF_012275515.1). GTDB lineage: Bacteria > Pseudomonadota > Alphaproteobacteria > Sphingomonadales > Sphingomonadaceae > Novosphingobium. The sequence goes on along the minus strand of NZ_JAAZQL010000003.1, from coordinate 477,030 downwards.
TTCTGGACGAAGGCAATGTGGCGATCCGCGCCGGGCACCATTGCGCCCAACCCCTGATGGACCACCTAGGCGTGCCCGCCACCGCGCGCGCCAGTTTTGGCCTGTATAGCGATGAAAGCGATATTGCCGCGCTGATCGCCGGCATTGAACGCACGAAGAGGATCTTCGGCTGATGACTGACACGACTTCCGATGACACCCCCCGCTTCACCGTTGAAGAAGTGAGCGATGCCCCCACCCCGCCGCGCGCGCGCGTGGATGTATCGGCGGCTCCTGCGCTGGGCGCCGATGGCGAGATCGAAAAGATCGCCGACAAGGTTGCGCGCAAGGCGGATTACCTCGAAGGTTTCCTTGCGCAGCAGCCCACCGGCCTGACGGCGCATGAACCGGGCGGCGAACTGTATGAGGGCGTGATCAATGCCCTCAAAGAGATCTTTGACCCCGAAATTCCGGTCAATATCTACGAACTGGGCCTGATTTACGGCGTGGAAATCACGGAGGAAGGCTCGGCCAGCATCACCATGACGCTGACCACGCCGCATTGCCCGGTGGCCGAATCGATGCCGGGCGAGGTTGAATTGCGCGTCTCGGCCGTGCCGGGCATCCGTGACGCCGAAGTGGCTCTCGTCTGGGACCCGCCATGGGATCCGGCCAAGATGAGCGATGAAGCCCGCCTCGAACTGGGGATGCTGTAAAATGACCGCAACCACCCGCAAGCCCCGCCCCGCCGCCGTCCTGTTGACGCCGAACGCAGAGGCGCGCGTGGCCAAATTGATGAGCGAAGCGCCCGAGGGCGCCATCGGCGTCAAGCTGTCCACCCCGCGCCGGGGCTGTTCGGGTCTGGCCTATTCGGTCGATTACATCAACGAAGCAGGCCCGCTGGATGAAAAAATCGAGACGCCCGGCGGCCTCTTCTTCATCGACAGCGCCAGCGTGCTTTACCTGATCGGCAGCACGATGGACTGGGTGGAGGATGATTTCACCGCAGGCTTCACCTTCGCCAACCCCAATGCCAAGGGCACCTGCGGCTGCGGCGAGAGCTTTACGGTCTGATCTTACCGGATCCGGAGGCCCCCTCATGGGCCTCCGGCATACTTCAAGCCATTCTCGCCTCCTGCATCTGCAGATATTGCATCAGGCGCTGGGGCACGCGCTGGGCCTTGACGCAGCAGCGTTGCAGCAGGTTGAGCGCGGCGGGCGAATTGACTTCACCCCCCTCGTCGATCCGCTCGATCAGCCACATCGCCTTGGCGTCATCCACCACGCCATGCGGAACCCGCTGCTCCACCAGCCAGTGCGAGAGCGTTTCGCCGATAAAACTCACCCATTCGGGCGATGGCGAGCGAAGATGCGCGTTGATCGCCAGCAGCGCTTCGGCATCATCCGGGTTCAGTCGGGCCGGGTGATAACCGGGCAAATCGCTGCCATGAAAGTCGTTAGACGAGTTCGACATTTGGAGCATTCCTTTCGGTTTGCGCCCCCAAAGCCGAAATGACGAACCGCGCCTTGCCGCCCAATGAACCAAATTGTCAGACGCGATAAAGCGTTATGGGGAACCCTGCGCCCGTTCGTTTATTTACGGCGCAAGGCCGCCACACAGGCCGCCCGGTCCACATCCTTGGCGTCCGTGCTGCGCCGCGCATCGACATAGGTGGCACGCACTTCGCCCCCGCCCCCCTGCGGATAGAGATAGACATCGAGCACGCAGGCAGGCCCGACAAATTGCAGCTTGCGCGCATCGCCCTCCTGCACATCCAGGCGCGGCGGGCCGAACAGCCGCGCCAGTTCACCGGTGCGCGCGCCGATCACCCCCTCCAGCCCCGGCGCACTATGCACCACCGGCGCGGGCACAGGCTGGCGGCGCGGGGCTACGGGAACCGATGAATGCGCGGCCGGACGTGATGGCGCGCGCGGCATGCTGGCCACCGGCCCCTGCTCTCCACAAGCGGCGAGGAGCGGGATGAGCAGCAAAGGCAGAAGGAAAATACGCATGGGCCCTGCTCATGCCACGGCCAAACCGGCTGTCAATGCCGGTTGCGGTCAAAGCCCGCCCCCGCTAGGGCAGGCCGGTTCAACCACAGCAGGAAGCAGCCCACACCCATGTCCGAGCCCACCATCGACGTCATCGCCATCGGCAACGCCATTGTCGATGTTCTGGCCCCCGCATCCGAGGAGCAGATCGCGGCGCTGGGCCTGGCCAAGGGCGGCATGACGCTGGTGGAGCCGGACCGCGCGCGTGAGCTTTACGCCGCGATGGGCCCGGCGCGCGAGATTTCGGGCGGCAGCGCGGCCAACACGCTGGCAGGGCTGGCCCAGCTTGGCGCGCAATGCGCCTTTATCGGTCAGGTGGCCGACGATCAGTTCGGCCATGTCTTTGCCCATGATATCCGCGCGGGCGGCATCGGTTTCGACACGCCCGTGCGCAATGGCGAACCGGCCACCGCGCAATGCCTGATCTTCGTCACCCCCGATGGCCAGCGCACGATGAACACCTTTCTGGGCGCCAGCCAGTTCCTGCCCGCCGACGCGCTGGATGAAGGCGTGATCGCCTCGGCCAAGGTGCTCTATCTCGAAGGCTATCTGTGGGACCCGGAAGAGCCGCGCCGCGCGATGCGCCGCGCCATTGCCGCCGCGCGCGGGGCGGGCCGCGAGGTCGCCTTCACCATGTCGGACGCCTTTGTCATTTCGCGCCATGGCGATGATTTCCGCGCGCTGATCGAGGAAGGCCAGATCGACATCCTGTTCGCCAACGAACACGAACTGGCCGCGCTGACCGGGCTTGAAGACTTCCACGCGGGTCTGGACCAACTGGCCGCCAAGGTGCCCTGCGTGGTGGTGACCCGCAGCGAAAAGGGCGCCCATGCCGTGCGCCGGGGCGAGGTCGCCCATGTGCCCGCCCAGCCGATCGACAAGGTGGTCGACACCACGGGCGCGGGCGATCTGTTCGCCGCCGGTTTCCTGTTCGGCCATGTGCGCGGCATGGCGCTGGACAAGTGTCTGACGCTGGGCGCGATCTGCGCGGCGGAAATCATCTCGCATTACGGCGCGCGGCCCGAGGCGGACCTCAAGGCGCTGGTGGCCGACACAGTCGCATAGAACGTGGCCGATACGGTCGCGTAAACCGGGCTCAAACGATTGCTGAAAAATTTGACCGCCGGGCTTAAAAAGGCCCGGCGGTTTTCGTTCTGTCGTGCGCGCGCCAAAGAATCGGGGTTGCGGCCGGGGTCGGGCAGGCCCGGCCAATGCCCTCCGGCCGCGCAGGACCGGCCAGTCGCACGCTGGCCCCAACAACAGGACAGGAACCATGACCGCAGGAGTATCGCCCGTTTCTCCCGTCGTACACGGCACTCCGGCCAGCCGGACGATGTATGAAGCGACCCCGCTGACCCCGGCTGTCGAAAAAGCGACCGCGATGACCAAAGCCGACCCGCCCAGCGTCACCGACCCCAGCCAGACCACGCCGCGCAGCCCCAATGACGGCTACAGCGGCTTCAGCACCTACGCCTGAACAGACAGGATCAGCCCCATGACCATGAGCATTTCCAGCCCCGCCGCCCCGGCCGTTGCCGCGGGCAATGCGGCGCAAGCCGCCGTGGCCGCCGCATCGGCCGCCATCGCCACCGGACAGGCCAATGGCGGCAGCGGCGCCCCCACGCCGCCTCCCAGCGGCCCTTCGGGCGCAACCTTCGCGGTCTATGCCTAAATCCGCGCCGGGAGCGCCGTAACGCTCCCGGTAAAGCGCCTTATTCGGCCTCACGCGCCACTTCGCGCCAGCCGATGTCGCGGCGGCAGAACAGTTCGGGCGCCTCGATCGCATCGACGGCGGCATAGGCGGCGGCCTGCGCGGCGGTCACATTGGCCCCGCGCGCCGTCACGTTCAAAACGCGCCCGCCTGCGGCCACCAGCGCGCCATCGGCCATGGCCGTGCCCGCATGAAAGACCTTGGCGCCATCGGCCTGCGCGGCCTCGATCCCTTCAATCGCGCCGCCCTTTTTCGGCGTGCCGGGATAGCCATCGGCAGCCATCACCACGGTCAGCGCGGTATCATCGGAAAATTGCGGCGCGGGAATGCTGCCCAGCCGGTCCGTGGCGCAGGCATAGAGCAATTCGCCCAGATCGCTGGTCAGGCGCGAGAGCATGACCTGGCATTCCGGATCGCCGAAGCGGGCGTTATATTCGATCAGCTTGGGCCCTTCGCGCGTCAGCATCAACCCGGCAAACAGCACGCCCGAATAGGCCATGCCCTCGTCCGCCAGCGTCTTGACCGTGGGGGCGATGATGCGGGTCATCACCTCGGCCTGCAGCTCGGCGGTCAGCACCGGGGCGGGCGAATAGGCGCCCATGCCGCCGGTGTTCGGGCCGGTGTCGCCATCGCCCACGCGCTTGTGATCCTGCGCCGATGCAAAAGGCACGATGGTCGCGCCATCGGTGAGAGCGAAGAAGGAAGCCTCCTCGCCCTCCATGAATTCCTCGATCACGGCCTCGGCGTCACCGAAACGACCCGCGAAAATGTCGCGCACCGCCTCCTGCGCCTCGTCCATGGTCATCGCCACGGTCACGCCCTTGCCCGCGGCCAGACCGTCGGCCTTGACCACCACCGGCGCGCCGAACTGGTCCAGCACGGAAAGCGCCTGTTCAAGCGAGGTCACGCGCTGGTATCCGGCGGTGGGGATTTTGGCCCGCGAACACAGATCCTTGGTAAAGCCCTTGGAGCCTTCAAGCTGGGCCGCGTCCTTGTTCGGCCCGAACACCGGCACACCCGCCCCGCGCAGCGCATCGCCCAGCCCGTCGACCAGCGGCGCCTCAGGCCCGACCACGACGAAACCGATCCGCTGTTCCTCGCAAAAGGCCAGAACGGCGTCATGATCGCCCGCATCGAGCGAGACCAGTTCGGCATGTTCGCCGATGCCCGGATTGCCCGGCGCGGCAAAAAGCTTTCCACCGTTTGCCAGAAGCGAGGATTGCGATAGACGCCACGCCAGAGCATGTTCGCGCCCGCCCGAACCCAGCAAAAGGATATTCATGCCTGCCTCTTTCGATTCCGATGATGATCTCTCCGGCGGGCTCGTAGCGAAAGCCGCGCGCGGCGACAACGCGGAACCCCTCTCGATCAGCGAGATTTCCGCGATTTTGAAGCGAACGGTGGAGGATCGTTTCGCTTTCGTGCGCGTGCGGGGCGAATTGTCGGGGGTAAAGCGCGCGGCATCGGGCCATCTCTACCTCTCGTTGAAGGACGAAGGGGCGCGGCTGGACGGGGTAATGTGGAAGGGTAATGTCGCCCGGCTGGGTTTCCGGCCCGAGGATGGCGTCGAGGTGATCGCCACCGGCAAGCTGACCACCTATCCGGGCCGCTCCAATTATCAGATCGTGATCGACCGGATGGAAATCGCGGGCGAAGGCGCTTTGCTGGCCCTGCTGGAGAAAACCAAGGCGCGGCTGGAGGCCGAGGGCCTGTTTGATCCGCGCCGCAAGCGCCGTCTGCCGTTTTTGCCCCGCGTGATCGGGGTGGTGACCAGCCCCACGGGCGCGGTGATTCGCGATATTCTGCACCGTCTGGCCGACCGTTTCCCGTCGCGGGTGATCCTCTGGCCGGTGCTGGTACAGGGCAATGGCGCGGCCGAGCAGGTGGCGGCGGCGGTGCGCGGTTTTTCAGCGCTGGCCCCTGATGGGCCGATACCGCGTCCCGATGTGCTGATCGTCGGGCGCGGGGGCGGGTCGATCGAGGATCTGTGGTCGTTCAATGAAGAAATCGTCGTCCGCGCGATTGCGGAATGTTCGATTCCGGTGATTTCGGCCGTGGGGCATGAAACGGACACGACTCTGGCCGATTTTGCCGCCGATATGCGTGCGCCCACGCCCACGGCGGCGGCCGAAATGGCGGTGCCGGTGCGCGAGGAATTGCGCGCCTTTGTCGGCGATCTGGGGCTGCGTTCGCGCCGCGCGGTGGTGCGACCGGTGGTGCTGGGCCGCGAAAGGCTGGAGGCGCGGGCGCAGCGCCTGCCCACACCCGAAGAACTGATCGCGGCCAAGGCGCAGGCTTTGGACGAAGCAAGCGAACGCCTGCGCCGCGCGCTGGGCAATGTGGCGCAAAAGGCGGGGATGCGGTTGCAGCGCGCCGCCGGGCCGCTGACGCCGGGCCTGTTGCAGGCCCGCCTGCGCCATGCCGAGGCGCGGCTGTCGGCCCAGCGTCTCAACCCGGCCATGCTGGCCCAGCGTCTGCGCCATGACCGGCAAAGGCTGGACGGCGTGGCGCGGATCATGACCAGTTTGAACCCGGACAATGTGCTGGCGCGCGGCTATGTCCGCGTGACCGCGCCCGATGGCCGCACCCTGACCAACCGCGCGGCGGCGGCGGGGGAAAGCCATCTGACGCTGCATTTCCGCGATGGTTTGCTGGAGGTGGCGCCCGGCGATGTGCCACCCTCTGCGCCCGAACCTGCGGCAAAACGCCCCGCCCCCGCGCCCCGCGCCAAATCGCCGCCATCCGCGCAGGATGATTTGTTCGGCTGATCGTGCTATAAAGGGTCCATGTTGATGAATTCCCCGGATCGCGCGGCGGTGCTGCGCTATGAACCCAATGGTTTCACCATGCTCTCGCGCGGCAACCATGTCGTCTGCGCCGTCTCGGGCGAGGCGATTGCGCTTGAGTCGCTGCGCTATTGGAGCGTCGAGCACCAGGAAGCCTATGCCACGCCCGAACTGGCGACGAAGCGTTTGCTGGGCCAGTGATAACACGCCGCATGGTGCTGGGCGGGCTGGCCTCGCTGGCCCCGGCGGCGGCTTATGGCTTTTCGCTCGACGTTGGCCCGATCACCTTTCCGCGCGGCGAAACCACGCAAGGCGGATGGGCGCAGGGTCAGGCGCCCAAGGGGTGGCAGGTGGCGCTCGACGGCGCACCGCTGCCCACCGATCTTTTCGGCCGCTTTCTGGTCGCCTTTGACCGCGATGCGGGGCCGGTGGCCAAACTGACCGCATCGGCGCCGGGTGGGACGCAGGCCGTGCTGGGGCTGGACATTGCCCCGCGCGCATGGCGGATCGAGCAGGTTAACGCGCCCTTCCGTCCGCCCGCCATTCCCGAGGGCGAATATGCCCGCATTCGCGCCGAGGAAGTGGCGCGGATCGATGCCGCGCGCCATGCAGGGGCTTTGTCCGAGGGCTGGCGGCAACCCTTCCTCTGGCCGGTCAAGGGCCGAATTTCCGGCCTCTTCGGATCGCAGCGCGTCTATCGCGGTACGCCGGGCGCCTATCATTCGGGCAGCGATGTCGCCATGCCTGCGGGCACGCCCTATCTGGCCCCCGCCGATGGGGTGGTCGTGCTGGCCGCGGAAAAGCCCTTCACGCTAGAGGGCAATCTGTTGATGATCGACCATGGCATGGGACTGGTCAGCGCCTTTCTGCATTCCAGCGAACTGCTGGTGCGCGAGGGCGAACGGGTGAGCCAGACCCAGCCCATCGGCAAGGTCGGCATGACCGGGCGCGCGACGGGGCCGCATCTGCATTGGGGGATGCGCTGGCGCGAGGCGCGGCTGGACCCGATGCTGTTTGCCGGACCTATGGCCTGAACCAGCGGTCGAGATAGAGGCCCATCGGATGCGGGGATAGGCCCAGCGCGGCAAAGCCCTGCGCGCCATCGGCCACCACGCTGCCCGCCTTGAGCAGGGCGATCTGATCGGCCGAAATCGGCGTGCCGGGAAGGGCGGCGAATATCCGCGCCGCCAGATCGGGCATCGGCAGCAGGTGAATGCCGCCGCCAACTGCCCTCGCAATGCGCCGGTTCAGCTCCAGCATGGTCACCACCTCCGGCCCGCCCAGTTCATAGGTCTGGCCGCCATGCCGCTTTGGATCGCCCAGAGCCGCCACAATCGCCCGCGCAACATCGTCCACCAGCACCGGTTGCAGCAGCCCATCCGGCACAAACACCGGCAACAGCGCGGGCACAGGCAGAGCCTTCAGCATCCCCATCATCCGCGCAAACATATTGAGGAAATTGTCATCCTGCCCAAAGATCACGCTGGGGCGCAGGATCGTGGCGCCCGCAAAGCCTTTGCGCACAGCCTCCTCGCCCGCCGCCTTGCTGCTGGCATAGGGCACGGGTGAGGCCGCATCGGCGCCAATGGCCGAAACATGGACAAAGGCGCGCGCTCCGGCCTGGTGCGCGGCGCGGGCGAGGCTTTCCACCCCACGCCCCTGCACCGCATCCAGCGGCCCGGAAAACAGCCCCACTAGATTGACCACCGCGTCCGCCCCCGACAGCGCCCGCGCCACGGCGGCCCCGTCACGCAGGTCCGCACGGGCAAATTCCACCTGCCCCGGATCGCCAAGCCCTCGAATCATCCACGCCTTTTCCAGGTGGCGGCTGACGATTCGCAAACGCGCCCCGCAGCGCAGCAGGGCATGGGCCAGATGCCCCCCGACAAACCCGCTCCCGCCCGTGACCGCCACCAGGGCATCGCGCAAAATGTCACTCATGGCCGCAACTCCAGCAATTAGGCTCGTTTAAGATGGTATGGCGGGCGGCGCGGCGCAATCGGGCCGGAAGGGCAAATCCACGCCGCCCAAAAAAACTTTTCAGTTTCGCGAAAAAAATGATCTTTTTGCGTTGACAGGATTCGAAGGTCCGCTTAGAGGCGCGGTCCTACCCGGCGCGGGCAGCAACCGAAAGGACGCTAAGCCTCGGCGCCAAAAAGCAAATGTGCCCAGGTGGCGGAATTGGTAGACGCACTAGCTTCAGGTGCTAGCGCTCGCAAGGGCGTGGAGGTTCGAGTCCTCTCCTGGGCACCATTTGCACTCCCGGCCAGCGGTCGGGAGGATCGACAAACCCCCGAAAATCTGCGATTTTTGAGCTTCACCACTCCCGGGGCGTGTCAGGCTATTTCAGGCAGTCTGGGGCCATATGGTGCCATAAGGGGGGCCAGATGGCACCACCCTGAATCTGATGGCACCATGGCCCTCTGATTGCCCGGTCAGGCAGTTCCCGAACCTGTCGAGGAACTTTGCCGTGGCGCTCAAGGAACTCCAGATCCGCAACCTACATCCTGCGGACAAGACCTATCAATGCACCGATGACCGGGGCCTCTATCTCGAAATCAATCCCAATGGATCGAAGCTATGGCGTTATAAATATCGCCATATGGGCAAGCAGAAACGTCTGGCGCTGCGACGCTATCCCGAGGTCGGCCTTGCCGACGCAAGGCGCAGGCGCGACGATGCCAGACGGAAACTGGAAGCCGGAAGCGATCCACTGGCTGAGCGTAAGCATGATAAACTGGTAGCTGCATTCAAGACGGCCAATAGCTTCGGCGATATTGCCAAAGAATATATCGACAAGATGGTGGCGGAGGGTCGCGCGGATACTACGACGACCAAGGCCATCTGGCAGGCGGCGCAGCGGGTGCCGGACCTGTGGGAGGCGTTGGTGTGGGCGGGGTGGTACTAGCCCTGCATCCTCTGGCATTCCGGTGAGGCGAGAGTATGTTGACCCTATGATCATCGCCCCAACTTTACTGTTGAGCCTGTTGCTCTCTGCATCGGCAGCCGATGATCCGGCAGAGGAGGCTGCTCCGCCGCCATGCTATGATGTGGCGGTAAGGGCCAAGCTGATCGACCAAGTGCCCAGCCTCATGCCTGAATGCGACGACTGCATCATCATGTCTTGGCCATGGTTCCTTGACCTCAAGGTGGCGAAGGTTTTGGAAGGAAGCATTGATGCCAAAACCATCACGGCCTTGAACGTGCAGCATACCTACCTGCAATCCCGCTATGGTGTGTGGAGACTGCGCCGCAACACAGCTGGTGGCTTTAACGTGGTCCGCACAGGAGCTAGCGGCGAGCTGCCCTTAAAATGCACCCCCGCCATGGCGCCACCCAAGCCCTACATCCGCTCGAAAGATAAGACCCTCGACGATCTCAGGAACGAGGGGTTTGGCTACTACGGTCACTTTCCCAAGCGATGACTAGCACCCCCACACGTCCCAACCTCGACACCCTCACCCTCGCAGACCACGGCGCCCAACTGTTCCGGGGCGCTGCACTCCACGACCTACCCGCGCTGCTGGACGTGTTAGCCTCGCTACCCTCAGAGCAAGCCGGTGTCCGCATCAGCGACCTGCCCGGCATGCGTCCTTTCCTTGCCCCCGCAGGCTGCATCGGCATGGTCGCCAGCCGCGCCTTGGGGGCCGAGGGCAAGGCGGTGCGGGCCATCCTGTTCGACAAGAGCGCGGGCACCAACTGGTCGCTGGCATGGCATCAGGACCGCACCATCTGCGTGGCCGAGCGGGTGGAGGTGGAGGGCTTCGGCCCGTGGTCGGTGAAGGCCAGGCTGCACCATGTCGCCCCGCCGTTTGACCTGTTGGCCCGCATGGTCACGCTGCGGGTGCATCTGGACGATGTGGCTGCGACCAATGCCCCGTTGCTGATTGCTCCGGGTTCGCACAGGCATGGCCGGGTGCCGGTGGACGCGGTGGAAGGCTTGGCTGCCCGCTGCGGCACAATGGCCTGCCTCGCCTCGGCTGGGGACGTTTGGGCTTACTCCACGCCCATCCTGCACGCCTCCGAAGCGGCCAGCCGACCGGCCCGGCGCCGGGTGCTACAGGTCGATTTCAGCGCCGATGCCCTGCCCGGCGGGCTGGAGTGGCTGGGGGTGTAGCGGGCCTATGCCTCGCCCGACGCCATTTGGAGCATCGTCACAAGCATCGCGGCAAACAGCCCTGCCATGACCAAACCGACCAGCTCCGCACGCCCTTGCGATAACAGCATGGTCACGCCCGCCTCGACAAACAGCACGGCACGCAAGACCTGCGCTGGACGGCTCCCGGTTCGAGTACCGAACATTCCCCATTCCGGGTCTAGCAGGGGCTTACGAGATCGGAATGAAAAGGCTGGCTGCCCATCGCGCATCTCGATGTTGATGGCGTCGATCTTGTCGCGGTAGGTACGGGAAAACAAGATACGCAGGAACAGGCAGACTGCTGGTGTGGCAGCTACAAAGGTCAACGGGCGCATCACGCCCCCCATCGGCAGGAACACACTGAGAGGCACTGCGAAAGCCGCCAATGTGGCCGCAGCCAATCCCGCTAGATAAAGCCATCTGTTCATGGGGTTGATGATTATCAGAAGGCCGGGGGCAATCAACTACGCCGGTACTCGGAGCCATGTCGGTTCGCCCCCGACAGGCATTTATACCTCATACCGAGGCATCTTCTCAATCTCCGCCAGCAGTACGCCCACAGGCAAAGCCCCCGTGCCATACTTGCCGCCCTGATGCTTGGGCGCGTGGCCTTGGATGCGGTCAGCCAGTTCTTCGGGGATGCCCACCACGCGGGACAGCGTTTTGAAGCGGTGCCGCCAGCCGTGGTTGGGTTGCACGTTGGGGTCCGTCACGCCCAAGGACCGCACCCAATCGCTCAGGTCGGTAGCCCTGATCTTGGGGGCGGGGTTCACCTCGTTGCCCGCGCCCTCGCGGTAGAACAGGGGCGTGGTATCGCCCGGCTTGGCCAGTGCGGTGATGCCCTGTTCAATCAAATGGGGATGCAGGGGCACACGACGGGCCTTGCCGTCCTTGGTTGATCCGGCCTCGGGCGTCACATGCACAACCCACACGCCTTGCTCCTGCCGTATGTCGCCAGCACGCAGTTGGGTCATCTCTGCCACCCATGCACCCGTATAGGCGCAAAGCCATGGCACCCACCGCCGGGCCAATGCGTGTTCCGGCGAGAGCCGTTCAGACTGAGGCTGTAGCGACCCGCGCAGGATCGTGATGGCTTCATCGTCGGTCAAATCGCGGTCACGCACCATGACTGCCGAGGGGCCGCGTACCTTCAATCCACTGGAGGGGTTGGACTGTATAAGCTCATCATCATAGGCAAGGCCCAGGATCACCTTCACCGGGGACAAGTAGCCATCTGCTACCGTCTTTTTGGCCAGCCCCTTGGCAATCAGCGCTGCGGTCCAGTTGTTGAGGTCGCCCCGCTTTACTCGCGTCACATCATCATGGCCGAGGTGTTCAACAAAGCTGGCCACGCGACTGCGCCATCTGGCGACCGTCTTGGGGTTGGCCGATCCCGACAGGGCATAACGCTCATACAGTTGCGTGATAGACGCGGCAGGGGCAAAAGGCCGCAACAGTTGGGCTGCTTGCTCCGCCCTGCGCTGGGCCTCGGCTTTCGCTTGCTCGGCCTGAAAGGCTGGGCCGTACTTGTCCTTCTCCATGACGGCGATAGCAGCAGTCAGTTCTTCTATCTTGGCATCCCTCTCGCGGATCAAATCAACGGCTGCGGCCTCTTCAGGGGTTAGCGCAGCAGTGCTGGTTGCCAGCCGTTTGCGCAACAGCGTCCGAAGACCTCCGCGAGCCTCTCGGCGCGCTTGGCTCTCGGCGGCAAGGGCAGCCATGGCAGCGGCCTCTTCGCGCTCACGCGCCTGCGCAGCAGGGTCTTTTGGGGTAGGCTCCTCGCCTTGGCCCATCTTGGCGCGGGCTTCGTCAATCTGCCGATCGGTATCGACAATGTGGGGGACGCGCAGCCGCTTGGCTGTCTCGTGGTCCTTGGTGTCGAGGGTAATGTTCCACTCGGTCCGGGGCTTGCCCGAGGCGGTCAGGATGAGGCCCTGCGCGATAATGTCCTTGGGGACGGGGCGGCGGATCCGATAGGTAGAACCAACTTTGATGAGGTAGCTGCACATGTGCGCCTCCGTTACGATTGTAACAGGCGACTGTCAAAAACCCTTGTTTTCGCTGGTTTTCCCGTAATAGCGGGAGAAACTGTGGTGCTGCTGGGGAGGATTGAACTCCCGACCTCAGCCTTACCAAGGATGCGCTCTACCACTGAGCTACAGCAGCACACCACAGTCATCGCCGGTGCGACCAGTGCCGCAGCGGAGGCGCGCTATTGGCCGGGGATCGAGGGAATGTCAAGCGCCCTTGCTGCATTTTTCTGCAAGGGGCGCTTGAAGTCTGGTGCCGCCTTCGCCAAACACGGGGCGCAGGATGAGACAAGACCCATGAGCAACACCGAAAAACCCGCTAATTCCGGCTCTTCGCGCGAAGAGCGCCTCGCGGCCAAGCTGCGCGAGAATCTGCGCCGCCGCAAGGCGCAGAGCCGCGCGATAGAGGATACCCAGACCCAAAGCACCGATTCGCAAGGGTGATGCCCTCGCCCCTGCCCCGCCCGGCACATGCGCGAAATTCAGGCAAATCCTTGCTTCCCATTGTCGCGGCAAAGGGCTAGGGCCGCCGGTAAAGGTGTATTCACGCTGCATTTGAGGGAGTGCCAGAACCGTGCCTCGTCTGATTCTCGTCCGTCATGGTCAAAGCCAATGGAACCTTGAAAACCGCTTCACCGGCTGGTGGGACGTGGATCTTACCGAAAAGGGCGAAGGCGAAGCTCGCGCGGCGGGTGCTCTGCTGAAAGAAAAGGGCATCCTGCCGACGGTGGCCTTCACCTCGGTTCAGACCCGCGCGATCCGCACGCTGCATCTGGCGCTGGAAACGGCGGGCCGGGTGTGGATCCCCGAATATAAAGACTGGCACCTCAATGAACGCCACTATGGCGGGCTGACCGGTCTGGACAAGGCCGAGACGGCCGCCAAGCATGGCGACGAGCAGGTCAAGATCTGGCGCCGTTCGTTCGACGTGCCGCCCCCGGTGCTGGAAGACGGCAGCGAGTTCGACCTGAAACAGGACGCGCGCTATGCCGGGATCGACATTCCCAGCACCGAATCGCTGAAGCTGACTATTGAGCGCGTGCTGCCCTATTATGAAAGCACCATCGCGCCGCAACTGGCCAAGGGCGAAACCGTGATCGTGGCAGCGCATGGCAATTCGCTGCGCGCGCTGGTCAAGCATCTGTCGAACATTTCGGATGCGGATATCCTCAATCTGGAGATCCCCACCGGCCAGCCCATCGTCTATGAGCTGGACGATAATCTGAACGCGCTCGAACGCTATTATCTGTCGGAGAGGTAAGACTATGACCCGTCCCGGAGCCCTCGTTTCCATCGTTATGGGCAGCCAGTCGGACTGGCACACCATGAAGAAGGCCGCTGACATCCTGACTCAGCTGGGCGTTGTGCATGATGTGCGGATCGTCTCGGCGCATCGCACGCCCGACCGCCTGATCGATTTTGCCAAGAACGCCGCCAATGAAGGCTTCAAGGTCATCATCGCGGGCGCGGGCGGCGCGGCGCATCTGCCGGGCATGGTCGCTTCGATGACGCATCTGCCGGTGCTGGGCGTTCCGGTGCAGTCCAAGGCGCTGTCGGGTCAGGATTCGCTGCTCTCCATCGTCCAGATGCCCGCCGGCGTTCCGGTCGGCACGCTGGCCATCGGCGAGCCGGGCGCGACCAATGCGGGCCTGCTGGCCGCCAAGATCCTGGCCACCAGCGATCCGGCTCTGGCCGAGCGCGTGAAGGAATTCCGCGTGGCGCAGACCGAAAGCGTGGCGGAGCGTCCGGAATAAGGCATGATTGCTCCGGGTGAAACGATCGGCATTCTGGGTGGCGGCCAACTGGGCCGGATGATGGCCTTTGCCGCCGCCCGCCTTGGTTATCGCGTGCATATCTTTGCGCCCGAGGCCGACAGTATAGCGGCTGAGGTCTGCAGCCGCTTTACCTGTGCGGATTATACCGATGAGCCGGCGCTGGCGCGCTTTGCGGCGGATTGCGCGGTCATCACCTATGAGTTTGAAAATGTGCCGGTTGCGCCTTTGGCGGCGGTGGGGGATACGCCCCTGCTGCCCCATCCGCGCGCGCTGGAAACGGCGCAGGACCGGCTCAGCGAGAAGAATTTCGTCAAGGCGCTGGGCGGGCGTCCGGCGCCTTTCATGGCAGTCGACGGAGCTGAGGATCTGGCCCGCGCCGTGGCCGAGATCGGCGCGCCGGGCATTTTGAAAACCCGCCGCGACGGCTATGACGGCAAGGGGCAATGGCGGATCAAGAGCGAGGCCGATCTGGCCGGGCTGGATCTGCCGCCTCAGGCGCTGATCTATGAAGGTTTCGTCACCTTCTTTGGCGAATTCTCCGTGATTCTGGCCCGCGCCGCCGATGGCAGCGTCAAGTTTTGGGACAGCGCGGAAAATGTCCATGTGAACGGCATTCTCGACACATCGACCGTGCCCGCCAATGCAGCGATTCTGGCGCAGGTGCCCGAGGCGCGCGCGCTGGCGCAGAAGGTGGCCGAGGCGCTCGATTATGTCGGCGTGCTGACGCTGGAATTCTTTGCCACTAACGATGGCCCGGTGTTCAACGAAATGGCGCCCCGCGTCCATAATTCGGGCCACTGGAGCATCGAGGGCGCGCTCACCAGCCAGTTCGAGAACCATATTCGCGCCGTCTGCGGCCTTCCGCTGGGGCTGACCACGCTGGCAGTGCCGGGCGCGCGGATGCTCAATCTGATTGGCGACGATGCCCATGACTGGGCGGAAATTCTGGCCGATCCGGCCAACCACCTGCATCTCTATGGCAAGGCGGCGGCGCGGCCCGGGCGCAAGATGGGCCACGTGACCCGCCTGATGCTGGGATAATGACACGCATCACCTTTGTTGTGGCCCGCGCGGCCAATGGCGTGATCGGCGCCGATGGCACGATGCCATGGCATTTGCCCGCCGATCTGCGCCACTTCAAGGCCAAGACCATGGGCAGGCCGATGGTGATGGGGCGCAAAACCTTTGAATCCCTGCCCGGATTGCTGCCCGGCCGCCGCCATATCGTGCTGACGCGCGATGCGACGTGGGAAGCCGCAGGAGCCGAGGTGGCGCCTGATCTGGACGCCGCGCTCGCGCTGGCGGGCGATGTGGACGAGGTTTGCGTGGTGGGCGGAGGGCAGATCTATGCCCAGTTCATGCCCATCGCCAACCGAATCGAATTGACCGAAATCGACGCCAGCCCCGAGGGCGACACCCATTTTCCCCTGACGATCGGCCCCGAATGGGTCGAAACCGTCCGCGAAGAGCATGCTGCCCAAGAGGGCAGACCGGCTTTTGCCTTTGTCACGCTGGAAAGGGCGGGATAGGCGCTTTTTTCCATGATCCGTCTCGATTCCCGCCAGCCCATTCCCGAAGCCTTGCGCGGCGCCATCATCGCGCTGGGCAATTTCGACGGTTTCCATCTCGGCCATCAGGCCGTGGTGGGCGAGGCCCTGCGCTGGGCCCGCGCCGAGGGGCGGCCCGCGATTGTCGCCACGTTCGATCCCCATCCGGTCGAGTTTTTCGCCCCCGGTTCGCCTCCGTTCCGCCTCTCCACGCTGGAACAGCGCGAGGAATGGTTTGCGCAGGCCGGGGCCGACGCCATGCTGGTCTTCGCCTTTGATGCCGCCATGGCGGCCAGCAGTGCGCATGACTGGGTTTATGACGTGTTGGGCCGTCAGTTGGGCGCGGCGGGCGTGGTGACGGGCGAGGATTTCACCTTTGGCAAGGGCCGCTCGGGCTCGGTGGCCACGCTGCGCGAGATGGGGACCGAAATCGGCCTTGGCGCGCGGGCTGTGGGCGCGGTGATGGAAGGGGGCGAGATCGTCTCGTCCAGCCGCATCCGCCGCGCGCTGACCTCGGGCGACATTGCGCTGGCCACGCGCCTGCTGACGCGCCCCTTCGCCATGCGCGCCGCCGTACAGCATGGCGACAAGCTGGGCCGCGAAATCGGCTTTCCCACGGCCAATATGGCGCTGGGCGACTATCTGCGACCCGCCTATGGGATTTACGCGGTAACGGGGCGACTGTCCGACGGGCGCGTGCTGAAAGGGGCGGCCAATATCGGCATCCGGCCTCATTTCGATCCGCCCAAGGAATTGCTCGAACCGCATTTCTTCGACTTCTCCGGCGACCTCTATGGGCAGGAGATCGAGATCGGGTTTCATGCGTTTTTGCGGGCCGAGGCGAAGTTTGATTCCCTCGATGCGTTGATCGCGCAGATCGGGCGGGATTGTGATGAGGCGCGGAAGGTTTTGGAGGGGGTTTAAGATGCGAGGGTCTAGACCCTCGCGCTCCCTTTACTGTCTGCGTTGCGCCAAGGGTTTGGCGTCAGGTGTCGGACGCAGCGTTTGAATTTTAAAGCCTGCGGCGCGGACAAGCATGAGCTAACAGCGCCGCAGGCTTTAAAACATCCCCCAAAACACCCCAATGGCAAACCATGCTTAACCCCATAATGGGATTTGCAAAGGGACGAGTCCCTTTGCCCGCCGGAGGCATAACCCCCTCCAAACCAGCCAAAAAACCCCCACCCAACCGGGCAGGGGTCTTTTAAACCAATGACAACCCGCGATTACTGGCGCGGCGGGGTCTTGGCCTGCGCTTCGCGGCCATCGCCTTCGGGGGCGGCCACGATGGTGCGGGTGACATCACCCTTGTTGGCAGTGGCGGTCTTGGGATCGGCCACGGTCGAGCGGATCGAGGCATCGCCGGTGCCCATCTTGGCCACGGCGGCGTTTTCGACGCCGCTGCGCTGGGGCGCGGGGCCGAACATGGCTTCGGTGGTTTCGACCTGACCGGGGCGGGTGTTGGGGCGCGGAGCGCCGGGCTGGGGCGGGGTCAGCGCGAAATCGGGCGGGGCGAACAGCGGCGTCTGGCGCTGGACGGCGAATTCATCGGGGCGCACGCGGTTGAACAGCCCGCCCGCGCCACAGCCGGAGAGCATCAGGCAGGTGGTGCCGGCCAGCAGGATGGCGGAAATCTTACGCATTGTGGTTCAGTTCTCCGGGGTGGACGGCGCGGCGTCCAACTTGATGTGGCCACGCTTTTTGCCCGAAAGAAAGCTCCGGGCAAGGATAATCAATACGCCGAAGGTGATGGCGACATCGGCGAGGTTGAAGATGTAGAAGGGGCGGTAGGATCCGATGTGGAGATCGGCATAATCGACAACAAAGCCTTTGGCCACGCGGTCGAGGATATTGCCCAGTGCGCCGCCCAGCACGAGGCCCAGCGGGAGGATTTCGCCCATGCGCCGTTCGATAAAGATCCACACCGCCACGCCCAGCGCAATCGCCCCGGTCATGCCCACCAGCAGCCAGCGTTCAAGATCCGAACCCGCCGTCAGCAGGCCCAGCGACACGCCGTAATTTTCCGCCCAGGTGAAATTGAAGATGGGCAGCAGCGTGATCTGCTCGACGCGGGGCAGATCGAGCGGGCCGATCATTGCCCATTTGACGATCTGATCCAGCGCAAACACCACCCCCGCCACGGCAAAGCCGAGCAGGCGCGCTTTGACAGGGGAGGTTTGCGCAAGGGTCGTCATTCGGCGGCATCCATGGCGGACACAACCTGATCGCAGCGTGAACACAAGTCGCCATCCTCGGAGACCTCCGGCAGGTGGCGCCAGCAGCGGCCGCATTTATGGGCTTCGGTGCGGGCCACGGCCAAAGCATCGCCGCGCACGACGCTGGCGCTGATGAACAGTTCGGCCAGATCGGCCTCGGGTGCATCAGTGGGCACCGTGACCTGCGCTTCAAGGCTGGAGCCCAGCGTCTTGTCGCGGCGCAGCGGCTCGATGGCGGCCAGCACTTCGCCGCGCAGGGCGCGCAGCGCATCCCAACGTTCGCCATCGAGCGAAACCGCCGGGACCACCGGCCATTCCAGCAAATGCACGCTGCCTTCATCGGCAAAGCGCGATTTCCACACTTCCTCCGCCGTGAACACCAGCACCGGCGCAGCATAGCGGATCAGCGCATGGAACAGGGTGTCGAGCACCGTGCGATAGGCGCGGCGCTTCGTATCCGTGGGCGCGTCGCAATAGAGCGAGTCCTTGCGGATATCGAAGAAGAAGGCCGAGAGGTCCTCGTTGCAGAAGTCGACAAGGCTGCGAACATAGGTGTTGAAGTCGAAAGCATCGACCGCAACCTTCAATTCCCCATCCAGCTTGGCCAGCAGCGCGAGAATATAGCGCTCCAGCTCGGGCATCTCCTCAACCGGCCGCTTTTCAGCATCGGTAAAGCCGTCCAGCGCGCCCAGCAGATAGCGGAACGTGTTGCGCAGCTTGCGATACTGATCCGCGACGCCTTTGAGGATTTCATCGCCAATACGGTGATCCTCGGTGTAATCCACCGACAGCGCCCACAGACGGACGATATCCGCGCCGTAAGTCTCCATGACCTTGAGCGGATCGACCGTGTTGCCAAGGCTCTTGGACATTTTCATGCCCTTGGCGTCCATGGTGAAACCATGGGTCAGCACCGCCTTATACGGCGCATGGCCGCGCGTGGCGCAGGATTCGAGCAGCGAGGACTGGAACCAGCCGCGATGCTGGTCACTGCCTTCGAGATAAAGGTCGGCGCGGGGGCCGCGATAGCCCTCGGGGCGCAGCAGGTCGGGCCAGCGGCCGCTTTCCATCACGAAAGCATGGGTGCTGCCGCTGTCAAACCACACGTCGAGAATGTCGGTGACGCGCTCGTAATCCTCGGCATTGTAATCGGCGCCCAGAAATTCCTGCGCCCGCGCCTCGTCCCAAGCGTCCACACCTTCCTCGCGGATGGCGGCGATGATGCGGGCGTTGACCGCCTTGTCGACCAGATATTCGCCGGTCTTGCGATCAACAAACAGCGTGATCGGCACGCCCCATGCGCGCTGGCGCGAAAGCACCCAGTCGGGGCGCCCCTCAACCATGGCGCCGATGCGGTTGCGGCCCTTTTCGGGCACGAAACGGGTCTGGGCGATGGCATGTTTGGCACGCTCACGCAGCGTATCGGGCGAGAGGATGGTAGCCAGATCGAACATGTCGGCGGCCTCGCTCAGCGGCGCCAGATCCTTGTCCATCGGCACGAACCACTGCGGCGTGCAGCGGAAGATCACCTTGGCCTTGGACCGCCACGAATGCGGATAGGAATGCTTGTAATCGGCCGAGGCCGCCAGCAAACCGCCCTCTTCGCGCAGCGCGGTGCAGATCGGGCCGTCGGGCGCGTTGAACTTGGGGTTGATGACGCTGCCTTCGCCGCCCAGCCAGGGCCAGTCGGCGCGATATTTGCCGTCACCCTCAACCGCAAAGACCGGATTGATCTTGTTGGCCTTGCACAGCAAAAAGTCGTCCTCGCCATGGTCGGGCGCCATGTGGACAAAGCCGGTGCCCGATTCGACGGTGACGAAATCACCGGCCAACAGCGGGCGCAGCTTGGTGAAGAACTCACTGTCAGGGAAGCGCGCGGCCATCGGGTGGCGCGCCTTGGCCCCGTTCAGCACCGGCCCCTTCACATACATCAGGAAGTCGTAACCATCCTCGTCGATGCGCTTCAAAAACGCTTCGATCAGGGGCTCGGCAATCAGATACTTCTGATCGCCCACGCGGATCTGCGAATAATCGATAGCGCGGCCAAAGGCCAAAGCCTGATTGGTCGGGATGGTCCAGGGCGTGGTGGTCCAGATCACCACCTTGGTGCCGACCAGCTCGGGCGCGGCGGGCACTTCGACCAGTTCGAAGGCCACATCGACCTGCGTGCTGGTGATGTCCTCATACTCGACCTCGGCCTCGGCCAGAGCGGTCTTTTCAACCGGAGACCACATCACCGGCTTGGCGCCGCGATAAAGCTGGCCCGACTGGGCAAACTTCAAAAGCTCGCCAACGATGGTCGCCTCGGCCTGAAAATCCATGGTCAGATAGGGATTGTCCCAATCGCCATTGACGCCCAGACGCTTCAACTGCTCACGCTGCGCATTGACCCAGGTCTGCGCATAGGCGCGGCATTCGGCGCGGAATTCGCGCGGGGGAACCTCGTCCTTGTTCTTCTTCTTCTTGCGATATTCTTCCTCGACCTTCCACTCGATGGGCAGGCCGTGGCAATCCCAACCGGGCACATAAGGCGCGTCCAGACCCTTCAGGCTCTGCGTGCGCACCACCATGTCCTTCAGGATATGATTGACCGCATGGCCCACGTGAATATTGCCATTCGCATAGGGCGGACCATCGTGCAGAATGAACTTCTCACGCCCCGCGCGGGCATCGCGCAAGGCTCGGTACAGATCCTGCTCCTGCCACCCCTTCAAAATGCCCGGCTCCTTCTGCGGAAGGCCGGCCTTCATGGGGAAATCAGTCTTCGGCAGGAAGACGGTGGGTCGAAAATCGCGTTTCTCGGTCATGACGGCGCAGGCCTTAGCGATTCGGCAGGATTTCCGCAAATCTTGATGATGGTGAGGGGTGCGATTTGATTTGTGATTTTGGGCCGGTGGAGTTTTGCCTCCGGCGGGCAAAGGGACTCGTCCCTTTGCAATCCCATTAATGGGGTGGCGTGTGGTTGGCAGGGGCGGGGAATATTATGAAGGCCTGCGGCGCGGCGAACTCATCGCTGTGTGCGCCGCAGGCCTTCTATTTTCAAACGGCGCGTCCGACACCAAACGCCGAACCCGTAGCGCAACGCAGGCAGTATCGGGAGCGCGAGGGTCTAGACCCTCGCATCTAAACTCCCTTAACCTTCTTCCAAAACCTCAACCCTGCTCGCCAGCAATTTATCAATCTTGCGCCGGTCCATATCGACAATCTCCCAGCGCCAACCCTGATCGACGAAATGATCCCCCTCCTTGGGCAAACGCTTCAGGATGGAAAGAGCATAGCCCGCCACCGTGGCATAATCGCGCGTTTCCGGCACTTCGATGCCAAAGCGGTCGCCCAGCGAATCGGCGGGCAAGGCGCCAGAGATCAGCAGCGAGCCATCCTCGCGCGTGACCACCAGCGGGCTGTCACCTTCGTCCTGATAGGAGGCGAAATGGCCCGCGATGGCCGAGAGCAGGTCAGCGGGGGTAACTATGCCTTCGAGATGGCCATATTCGTCATGCACCAGCGCCATCGACAGGCCGGAATTTTGCAGCACGCGCAGCGCGTCCATCGCGTCGATCTGATCCGGCACGATTTCGGCCTTGTGGATCAGGCTTTCCAGATCCAGCGGCCCGCCGGCCAGCAATTGCGCCAGCACCTCGCGCACCTTGATGACGCCGACGATATTGTCGACCGCGCCATCGGTCACGGGCAGCAGCGAATGCGGGCTTTCGGCAATGGCGGCGCGCACATCCGATTCGCTCGCCCCGCGTTCGATCCAGTCCATTTCGGTGCGCGGCGTCATCACCTCGCGCACGGGGCGTTCGGCAAGGCGCATGATGCCGGTCATGATCGCGCGCTCCTCCTCCTCGATCACGCCCGAGCGCGTGGCCTCGGCAAAGACGAGGTGGATTTCCTCGGCGGTCACCTGCTGCTCCTCGCCGGTTTTCACCCCGATCAGGCCAAGGATCGCATCGGAGGACACGCGCAGCAGCCAGACCAGCGGCGCCGTGGCCCGCGCCATCATGGCCATGGGCGGCGAAGCGATGATCGCGATCCGCTCGGCATGGGCCAGCGCCACCTGTTTGGGCACCAGTTCACCGATGATCAGGCTGACAAAGGTGGTGAGCCCCAGCACCAGCACGCTGGCCAGACGGTCGGCATAGGCCAGCGGGATGCCCCAATGCGCGATGCGTTCGGCCACAGGGGTCGACAGGCTGGCCTCGGAAAAGGCGCCCGTGACCACGGCGACCAGCGTGATGCCGATCTGCGCGGTGGAAAGCAGCTTGCCCGGATCCGCCGTCAGATCAAGCGCGGCCTGCGCGCCCCGGTTGCCGCGATCGGCCAGCACCCGCAATTTTGCCGTGCGCGCCGAAACAATTGCCAGCTCCGACATGGCAAACACGCCATTGAGGACAATAAGCCCGCCAATGACAAGTACATCTATCCAGGGAAAGGGTGTCACAAGACCATCCCTAGCAGCTTTGTTCGCAAAGGCGAAGGGGGCGCGCGAAGAGCCAGGCAAACAAATGCCGATACAAATCTGTTACAAATCCTTGGCGGGCGCTGTTCAGCAATGCTAGATTCAGCCGTCCCGGTCCAAACGCGGCCCATACGGACAGCATTGGCCGCCATGCGCGGTCAGTCAACCATGGAGAGATTTTCATGACCAAAGCACGCCTTGCCACCGCCGGGATCGCCGTTGCCGCGCTGCTGGCGACTTCGGGTTGCGTGACCGATCCCAACACCGGACAGCAGAAAGTGTCGCGCACCGCCATTGGCGCGGGCGCGGGCGCGCTGGGCGGCATGTTGCTGGGCGGGCTGATCGGGGGCGGCACGGGCCGCATCATCGGCGCAGGCATCGGCGGCGTCGCGGGCGGCGCCATCGGCTATGAACGCGACAAGCAGATCAAGCAGTTGCGCGAACAGACGGCGGGCACCGGGGTGGACATCCGCCCGTCCGACGATGGCCGCTCGATCATGCTCAGCCTGCCTGACGGCGTGACCTTCGACACCGGCTCCTATATGCTCCAGCCGCATTTCCGCCCCACGCTGGACAAGATCGCGCAGAGCCTGAAGGATTATCCCAACAGCCTGATCGACGTCTATGGCCACACCGATTCCACCGGCAGCGCCCAGTTGAACCAGACGCTGTCGGAAAATCGTGCGCGCACGGTGGGCGATTATCTCGGCACGCAGGGCGTGTCGCAGGCGCGCATCCGCACGCAGGGTTATGGCGCGACCATGCCGGTGGCCGACAATGCCACGCCCGAGGGGCGCGCGAAGAACCGCCGCGTGGAAATCAAGATCGTGCCGATCACCCAGGAACAGGTGAACGCCGCGCGCGGTCAGTAAAACGGGAATTTGGGCGGCGGGATTATCCTGCCGCCCGAACCGTCACGTTCAGGCCCGTTTCGGGCGTATAATCCAGCCGGTTATAGCTGGGCAATGTGGCCCTTGTGCGCTCGGACAAAGTGCCAGCGCCGATGATGCGGATAGGGCCGTTTTCGGTTTCGACATTCAGGTCGAAGGGGTCATGCACATGGCCCGAGAGCACCGCGCTCACCCCTGCGCCCGCCAGCGCCGCCAGCGCCCGCCGCCCGCCACGCGTCGATCCCGTGCCATGCGTATCGGCATCGACCAGCGGATGATGGCAGGCCGCCAGCTTCAACCCCTGCGCGCCCTCAAGCCTGCGCAGCGCCGCATTGAGGGCAGGCTGTTTCACGCAGCCCTTCGACCAGTTGATCCGCCATTGCGCCGGCGTCACCGTGGGCAGCGAGGCCAGCGTTACATCGCCCAGCGGCAGGTCCGAATGCGCCCGCGCCCGCAACGCCTCAAACCGGGCAAAGGGGCGGCGCAAACGGCTCACCATCTCCCAGTAATAAGGCATATCGTGGTTGCCCGGCTCGATGCTGACCGGAATGCCAAGGCCAAGCAGATATTCGCCCGCCGCGTCGAATTCGCGCACGGTGCCGCGCATCGTCAGGTCGCCGGTGCAGATCACCGCGTCGGGCTTTTCCTGCGCAATCTCCTGTTTGAGCCAGTCGAGAGCGGCGCGGTCCTCGGCGCCGAAATGCAGGTCGGAGATGTGGAACAGGATGGCCATGGGGGAAGGGGTTAGGGGAATTAAGGGAGAAATGCGAGGGACTAGTCCCTCGCGCTCCCATTACTGTCTGCGTTGCGCCACGGGTTCGGCGGAGGGGTGTCGGACGCACCGTTCGACATGAAAAAGCCTGCGGCGCTTTTATGTAGCGCCGCAGGCCTTCATTTCATCGCCCGATCCGCATCGCTGCAAACCACGCGCAACCCATTAACGGGATTGCAAAGGGACCGAGTCCCTTTGCCCGCCGGAGGCAAAATATCTTAGACCAACAACCCCTCAGCCGCGATCTTTTCCTTCCACACCAACGGGGCGAGCTGGTGGACATTCTTGCCCTCGGAATCGACGGCGACGGTCACCGGCATATCCTCGACGGTGAATTCATAGATCGCCTCCATGCCCAGATCGGCAAAGCCCACAACCTTGGATTCCTTGATCGCGCGGGCGACGAGATAGGCCGCGCCGCCGACCGCCATCAGATAGGCGCTCTTGTGTTTGGCGATGGATTCGGTCGCCTTGGGGCCGCGCTCGGCCTTGCCCACGCTGGCCAGCAGGCCCAGGTCGAGCATGAGGTCGGAGAAGCTGTCCATGCGGGTGGCGGTGGTGGGGCCGGCGGGGCCGACGACTTCTTCGCGCACCGGGTCGACGGGGCCGACGTAATAGATCACGCGGCCTTTGAAATCGACGGGCAGTTCCTCGCCCTTGGCCAGCATATCCTTGATCCGCTTGTGCGCAGCATCGCGGCCGGTCAGCATCTTGCCGTTGAGCAGCAGGCGGTCGCCCTGCTTCCAGCTCTGCACTTCCTCGGCCGTCAGCGTGTCGAGATTGACGCGCTTGGCCGCCGCATCGGGGGTCCAGTGAACCTGCGGCCACTGATCCAGCTTGGGCGTTTCCAGATACGAAGGCCCGCTGCCGTCCAGCGTGAAGTGAGCGTGGCGCGTGGCGGCGCAATTGGGGATCATCGCCACCGGCTTGCCCGCCGCGTGGCAGGGGGCGTCCATGATCTTGACGTCGAGGATCGTGGCCAGACCGCCGAGACCCTGCGCGCCGATGCCCAGCGCGTTGACCTTGTCGAAGATCTCGATGCGCAAAGCTTCCAGATCGTTCTGCGGCCCGCGCTGCTTGAGCTGGGCCATGTCGATCTGTTCCATCAACGCCTTTTTGGCCAGCAGCACGCAATGTTCGGCCGTGCCGCCGATGCCGATGCCCAGCATGCCCGGCGGGCACCAGCCAGCGCCCATCTGGGGCAGCATTTCCAGCACCCAGTCGACGATCGAATCCGACGGGTTCATCATCTTGAACTTCGACTTGTTTTCGGACCCGCCGCCCTTGGCCGCCACGTCCACATGGATCTTGCTGCCCTTGACCATATCGACATGGAGAACGCAGGGCGTGTTGTCGCGCGTGTTGCGGCGGGTAAAGGCCGGATCGGCCAGCACCGAGGCGCGCAGCTTGTTGTCGGGGTTGTTATAGGCGCGGCGCACGCCCTCATCGACAACTTCCTGCAGGCTCATCTCGGATTCCAGAATGCAGTTCTGGCCCCACTGGATGAACACATTGACGATGCCGGTGTCCTGACAGATCGGGCGATGCCCTTCGGCGCACATGCGGCTGTTGGTCAGGATCTGGGCGATGGCGTCCTTGGCGGCGGGGCCCTGTTCGGCCTCGTATGCGTCGCCCAAGGCGCGGATATAGTCCATCGGGTGATAGTAGCTGATATATTGCAGCGCATCGGCCACGCTGTCGATCAGATCCTGTTCCTTGATGGTCACCAATTCGGCCATGGGGCGCTCCTTCGCTCTGGGCCTTGGGCCACAAGGGAAGGGGGGCCAAGGCGCATTCGTATGATCGGTTGGGGCGGTCCATAGGCATGATTGCCCCCCTTCGCCAAGGGTAAAGCGGCGGTTATGACAAAAGTCGGTGCCGCTTGTGGTGAAATTGCCCGGATTCCCGTGTCAAAGCGCTTGGCTTTGGCGGGGCGTTTGCCCTAGAAGCGCGCGCGATAAATGAACACAGGTCTGGCCTATTGCATTACTGTGTTATGTATGTAATACGGCCTTGGTCAAGGATTGTGATGGCATGAGCGAAATCCACTACGCACCCCAAGGCGCCGAGGCAGGCACCGCCCGCCGCGCCATGATCGACAGCCAGCTGCGCACTTGCGGCGTGAATGAGCCGTGGGTGCTGTCGGCTCTGGCCAGTGTCGCGCGTGAGGATTACGTGCCCGCCGCCAACCGCGCGGCGGCGTATATCGACCGCGCCGTGCCGCTGGGCAATGGCCGTGCGCTGCCCGCGCCGCTGTTCCATGGCAAGGTGCTGGGCGCTGCCGAACCCACCGAGCAGGACAAGGTTCTGGTCGTGACGGCGGGCAGCGATTACCTCGCCGCCGTGGTCGCGCGCCTTGCGGGCAGCGTGGACAAGGTGGACGCCGCCGATCTGGCCAAGGGTCTGCCGGGCTCGGGCTACACGTTGATCCTGATCGACGGCGCAGCGGGCGAAGTGCCCGCTGTGCTGAGCGATGCGCTGGCCGCCGATGGCCGCATCGTCACGGGCCTGGTCGACAAGGGCGTTTCGCGTCTGGCGCTGGGCCGCAAGGTGGCGGGCGCCGTATCCTATATCACGCTGGCCGATCTTGGCATTCCCGCGATTGCCGAGCTGGCCGCGCCCAAACACTGGAGTTTCTGATGATCGATGGCCGGGTAACGCGCAAGCTTCTGCTTTTGGGGTGCCCGGCCATGGTTCTTGTGGCGCCGATGCTCCATGCCGAGGATCTGCGCAGCGCGCTGGCCGCAACCTATGCCAGCAACCCCACCCTGCTGGGCGCCCGCGAGCAATTGCGCGCCGCCGATGCGGGTGTGCCGCTGGCGCGGGCCGATGGCCTGCCCTCGCTGAACGTCACGGCCAATGAAACCGAATATGTCCGCCAAAATACCGCTTCGACCACCGATATGCCGCGCATGGTCACGGCGGTCGGCACGCTGACGGTTCCGCTGTACAGTGGGGGCGGGGTGAAGAATGCGATCCGCGCCGCCGACACGCGGGTGATCGCCGGGCGCAACGATCTGCGCTCGACCGAGGCCGGCGTGTTTACGCAGGCCGTCACCGCCTATCTGGATGTGATCCGCACCGAGGCCATCGTGCGGCTCAATCGGGCGCAGGTGCAGACGCTGGTGACCAATCTGAAGGCCACCAGCGACCGGTTTCAGATCGGCGATGTGACCAAGACCGACGTGGCGCAGTCGCAATCCCGCCTGGCCGTGGCGCAGGGCAATCTGCGCAGCGCCGAGGCCAGTCTGGTGCAGGCGCGCGAAACCTATATCCAGATCATCGGCCATGAGGCGGGCGAATTGACCCCGCCGCCGCCTTTGCCCGCCTTGCCCGCGACGCCCGATGACGCGGTCGGTCTGGCGCTGGATGCCAACCCGGATCTGGCCGCCGCGCGCGAGCGCAGCAAGGCCGCTGGCTTTGACAGCGATGTGGCCCGCGCCGCGCGTCTGCCCAAGGTCAGCATGATCGCCAATGGCAATTATACTGATTATCTGGGCCAACTGGCGCTGCGCGGCAATTTTCCTTTCCCCATCGCCCAATCAGCGGCGACGGCGGATGTGAGCATCCGCGCGACGATCCCGCTCTATCAGGGCGGGCGGCCCAGCGCCCAGATCAAGCAGGCGCAGGCCCGCGAAGGGCAGGCGCTGGACACCGAAATCGCCACCGAGCGGCAGGTGATCGCCAATGTGCGGGCCTCTTTTTCCAATTATCGCGCCGCCAATGAAATCATCACCGCCAGCCAGACGGCGGTGGAGGCGGCCGAACTCTCGCTGCGCGGGGTGAAGGCGGAGAACAGCGTGGGCAACCGCACCGTGCTGGATATTCTCAATGCCGAACAGGAACTGGTAAACGCGCAGGTGCAATTGGTGACCGCGCGGCGCAATGCCTATGTTGCGGGCTTCTCGCTGCTCTCGGCCATGGGGCGGGTATCGGGCAAGGATCTGGGGCTGGATGCGGGCACGCTGTATGACCCCGAAATCCACTATCGCGAAGCGCGCGGAACGCTGAGCGACTGGGGCGTGGACAAGGTGCAGGGCGCGGGCCAACCCACGCGCACCGTTGACACACCCGCCCAGAACGGTTCAACATTTGGCAATTGAGGGCCGGTTTCGGCGATAATGCGATTTTCAGGGGCACATAGAATGCGCGCACAGGGCGAACCTTCGGTCGAGGAAATCCTTGATTCGATTAAAAAAGTGATCGCGCGTGACAATCGTGTCCCTGCGGGCGCGCCGCGTTTGAACGTGGCCGAATCGCATGACGACGATGTGCTCGATCTCGCTGATTCGGATCAGTATTTTCACGAGGAACCCACCCCGACAGGCCCCGCTGCCGACCTCATCAGCGAGCCGGCGATCTCCTCGATGCGCGAATCTCTGGCCGCTCTGGCCATGATGTCGCAGCCCAGCAGCCGCCCCCAGATCGTGCGCAGCGGCGAGACTTCGCTCGAAGGTCTGGTGGCCGATCTGCTCAAGCCCGCGCTGCGCGAATGGCTGGACCAGAACCTGCCCGCAATGGTCGAGCGCATGGTCGCCGCCGAAATCGCAAGGATCGTCGGCAAGAAGGGCTAATATCTAGCTCTTCCGCCTTTGTCCTGATAGGGCAAGGGCATGGCCAAACCTGATCCCGCCCTGCTCGATCCCACCGGTTACCCGCATATGTGCGAGGTGACGACCCGCTATGCCGATCTGGACCCCAACAACCACATCAACAATGTGGCGATGGCGGCGATCATCGAGGACGCCCGCGTGCGTTTCCATATGGCCAGCGGTTTTGCCAAGGCGATCCCGGCGGGCGCGCAGACGATGGTCGTCTCGCTGACCATAGATTATCTGGCGCAGGCCCATTATCCCCATCCGCTGGTGATCCATTCGGGCCTGTCGGCGGTGGGCGAGCGCAGCTTGCGCCTGCGCCATCTGCTGACGCAAAATGGCCGCCCGGTGGCGCTGGCCGAGGCGGTGGCGGTGCATGTGGTGAACGGCAAGGCAGCCCCTTTGCCTGAAGGGCTGCGCGAGACGATTGAGGCTTGGAAATGTCGGTAAAGCCTGAGGAACTCGCGCTGGCGCAGGCCGCGCTGGCCAAGGCCGGGGCCGCCGCGCCGGGCGGGGTTCAGCGCCACATCTTCCTCTGCGCCGAGCCGCAAAAGGGCGAATGTTGCACCCCGGCGGTGGGCAGCAAGGCATGGGCCTATCTGAAAAAACGGGTCAAGCAACTGGGCCTGACCGAGGCGGGTGTGATGCGCAGCAAGGCCGATTGCCTGCGCGTGTGCTTTGCCGGCCCCGTGGCGGTGGTCTATCCCGATGGCGTCTGGTATCATTCCTGCACCGAGGAGGTGCTCGAACGCATCCTTCAGGAGCATATCATCGGCGGCGTGCCGGTGGAGGATTACCGGCTCAGGTCCTGATCGTCCTTCGGGCCTTCGCTCACTTCCTCGTCATGTCCGCTGTTGTTGGACAGAAACACCAGCCCCATCAGCGCCGACATCAACAGCATCGCAAACGAGATCCCGATCGCCACCGCGATATAGAAATGCGGGCTGACCATCCCCTCCTGCTTGTACAGCACGGTCAGCGCGCCGATCACCGTGGTCATCGTCACCAGAAACATCCAGAGCATGATGCGGCGAAACCGCGCCCATGCGGCCGCCGCCGTGGCCGTGTCGGAAAAGGGAGATCGGTTGGTCATCGCGCGCCTTCATGCGCCTTTGCCCGCCATGTTTCAAGCCGCGCGCTAGAGCGTGGCGCATGGGTGACAGTTAACGGGCCAAGAGCCAAAACCCGCGCAATTCCCCACTTTTCACGGGGGAGGGCCTATGTCATACTCATACAAATAGACAAAAACCCGCCAAAAGGGGGAGATGGAGGAAATATGTCGATTGCTCGTTTGATCGAAGGCCGCGACGTCAATATCGTCGGCTGCACCGTCTCGATGAAAGTGCGCGATGCCATCGCCCTGCTGGCGGACAAGAGGATCGGCGCGATCCCTGTGCTCGATGGCCATGCCATCGCAGGGATCTTTTCCGAACGCGATGTGATCTCGCGCCTCAATGAACATGGCCCCGCCTTGTTCGACATGCTGGTGGGTCAGGTGATGACCTCGCCCGCGATCACGGTCGACCCGGAAACCTCGGCGCTTGAAGCACTTGGCCTGATGACCCGCCGCCGCATTCGCCATCTGCCGGTGCTGCGCGAAGGGCGGATGGTCGATTTCATCTCCATCGGCGACCTTGTGAAATACCGGATCGACCGGATTCAGGGCGAAGCCGATGCCCTGCGGGATTACATCCAGATGGCCTGATCGCTGCCTTCTGGATTGATGGGTGCGCGCCCGCCTTGCGAGTGGACGGGCGCGCGCCTACATTGGGGCCATGACTGACACCGCCCCCACCATCGCCCTCAGCCCCTCCGCCGCCGCCCGAGTCGCGTGGATCGCGCAGAAACAGGGCAAACCGGCGGCTCTGCGCCTCTCGGTCGAGGGGGGCGGCTGCTCGGGCTTCCAATATCGCTATGGCCTGGCCGAAAGCGTCGAGGCCGATGACACGGTGGTCGAAACCGATGGCGTCAAGCTGGTGGTCGATTCGGTCAGCCTCGATCTCGTTTCGGGCTGCGTCGTCGATTATGTCGAGTCGCTGGGCGGGGCGGCCTTCAAGGTCGAAAATCCCAATGCCGTGGCTGGGTGTGGGTGCGGGTCCTCGTTTGCGGTTTGAGGTTAGGGGTTAAGAGTTAGAGGTGCCTCCGGCGGGCAAAGGGTCTCGACCCTTTGCAATCCCCGTAATGGGCGTGCGTGAGATTCGCGGGGAAGCGCCACGCGGCGAAGCCGCTTTCAATTATTGCCTCCGGCGGTAAAGAAGACTGAGTTTGCCACCGGCACCATCCCAGTCATGGGATTGCAAAGGGACCGAGTCCCTTTGCCCGCCGGAGGCACCTGAAACTTCTCTTCCCAAGGACCGACCCCACCCATGAAAATCGCCAGCTTCAACATCAACGGCATCAAGGCCCGCCTGCCGCGCCTGCTGGAGTGGCTGGAGGAAACGCAGCCTGATGTCACCTGCCTTCAGGAGATCAAGACGCAGGACGAGGGTTTTCCGGCCGATGAGTTTGAAAAGATCGGCTATCAGGCGATCTGGCACGGCCAGAAGGGCTTTAACGGCGTGGCGATCCTGGCGCGGGGCGAGAAGCCGGTCGAGACCCAGCGCGGCCTTGCGGGGGAGCCTGAGGATGAACACAGCCGCTATATCGAGGCCGAGGTGAGGGGGGTGCGGATCGCGGGCATCTATCTGCCCAATGGCAATCCGCAACCAGGGCCGAAATTTGATTACAAACTGCGCTGGATGGAGCGTCTGCGCGCCCGCATGGCCGAATTAAAGGCGCTGGAAATCCCCGCCATCGTCACCGGCGATTTCAACGTCATCCCCACCGATGCCGACATCTGGAACCCCAAGGCGATGGCGGACGATGCGCTGATGCAGCCCGAATCGCGCGACGCCTATCTGCGCCTGCTGCATGACGGCTGGACCGATGCCATCGCCACCCATAATCCCAATGGCGGCGTGTGGACCTATTGGGACTATCAGGCGGGCGCATGGCAGAAGGACCATGGCTTCCGCATCGACCATGCGCTGCTCTCACCCGAACTGGCGGACCGGCTGGTGGCCTGCGGCGTGGACAAGGCGCATCGCGGCCGGGAAAAGGCCAGCGACCATGCGCCCGTCTGGGTCGAAATCCGCGACTGATTGCTGGTCTAGGCTTTATTGACCGGGGGCAGGGGGGCCGTGCTGCGCGGCCTCTGCCTTGGCCTTTGCTTCAGCTTCGGCCTGCTTCTGCTTGCGGGCGAAATAGGCCTTTTCCTCGTCCTCGACATCGGACTGGGTGCGGGCGGCTTCATCGTCGATCTTGCCAAGGCGCTTTTCGCGCTCGGCCTCGATCATCTTGGAAAACTGCACGTCGCTCGACTGCTTGCGCTCGGCATAGGCGTTCTTGATGAATTGCGAGACGCAGCCCGTCTGCCCGCCCGCACCCACCGGCGAACAGCTTTGCGCGCCCGATGCGCCCACGCGTTCATAGGCGATCACCTTGTTGTTCCAGGATTCGTTCTTGGGCCCACCGGTGTTCTCGCGGAACGGCTCGGGGATGCGATAGCGCTCGCTCTCGGCCTTGCGGGCGCAGACGGTGATTTCATCGCCCTTGCCCTGCGGACAGGCATCGTCGCCAAAAATGATGACCATGTTGACCCGCTCGCCCCCCGGCGCGGTGATCTGCGTGCCGGTCGGCTGGGCTTGGGCGGCGTTCTGTTGGGCGGCAAGGGCCGGAGCAGCCATGCTCAAAACCGCAGAGAGGGTGAGAATCGGGCGAAACATGGCAACAGGCTCCTCATGCGTTTGGCGGCATTATAGGCTGCCACAGCCCTTGGCGATAGCGGGTGAATGCTAGCTGAAGTTAGCCATCCCCGGCTTGAGCCAGAACAATTTAGATACGTTCCGACAGCTTGATGGCGAAACGGCACCCCAACCGGATCGCCCCCGACAACAGAGGATAGGCGGGCGCACGCTCGGCCCCGTTGGCAAGCGCGGTGTCGCGGTGTTCGCGCTCATCATCGCGCGCCTTTTCGATCAGGCCCGCCAGTTCGGGGTCCTCATCGCCCAGCTCTACCAATTGCTCGGTATAATGCTTGTCGATCTCGGTCTCGATGGCCGCGGTGCAGGCCATCGCCGCCTCCGGCCCGATCAGCGCCGTGGCCGCGCCCAGCGCAAAGCCCGCGACATGCCAGATCGGCTGCAGCACCGTGGGCCGCCCCTGCCGCTCGACGATCAGCCGGTCGAACCATGCGCGATGGTCCACTTCCTGCGCTTCCATCTCGCGGATCTTGGCCGAATGCGGCCCGCGATCGCCCATCACCGCCAGTTGCCCGGCATAGATGCGCACCGCGCCATATTCGCCCGCCTGATCGACGCGCACCATCCGCTTTACGCGCTGCGAAACCGCCATCTCAACGCTCCCCATCTCAACCCTTGTTCCGCGCCATCAGCGCGAAAACCACCAGCGCCGCCGCGCCCGAAATCAGGAAATCATACCCGGCCATCGAAATGCCCATCAGTTTCCACTGCACCACATCGCAGCGGATGACCGGCGCGGCCATGATCGCGGCCAAAGGATCCCCGCCATTGGAAAAGCTGACCGTGGTGGTGCATTCCGTCAGCCCCTTCCACCAGCCATATTCGACCCCCGCATGATAGCCGCCAATCGCCGAGGCCGCCGCCAGAGCAAGCCCCGAAAGCGCCACGAACAAACGCTTCACCGGCAGCACGAATGCCGTCACCGCCAGCCCCAGCGCCGCGAAATGGGCATAACGTTGCCACCAGCACATTTCGCAAGGCACAAGGCCCCCTATATACTGAAACCCATAGGCCCCGCCCAGCAGCGCCAGCGGCACCGACAGAGCGACCAAGTTGGCCTTACTCAGATTTTTCATCTCACTTGCCCTTTGCCGCCAGCGTCGCCGTGCGATTGATCGTCTGCAGCGCATACCACAGCTGGAAATCCTTGATGCCCTTCTCGGTCAATTCCTCGGGCGTCATTTTGAAGCGCGGATCGGGATTATTGTCCTTCTCCAGCTTCTTGTCGTCCACGCCCTTTTCATTGACCAGATGGCGGCGCAGATCGCTCTCGCGCAGGGCTTTTTCGCTGCGCTTGCGCGCGTCGGGGTCGGAAATCTGGGGCACGCGGATGTCCGGCTCGATGCCGCCTTCCTGCACGCTGCGGCCCGAAGGCGTGTAATAGCGCGCCGTGGTCAGTTTGACCGCATGGGCGCTGTCGATGGGGATCATCGTCTGCACGCTGCCCTTGCCGAAACTGCGCTCGCCCATGATCAACGCGCGATGCTGATCCTGAAGCGCGCCCGCAACGATTTCCGAAGCGCTGGCCGAACCGGCATCGATCAGCACTATCACCGGCAGGCCCTTGACCAGATCGCCGGGGAAATAGGTCTCGGCGCGATAGACCGCATTCTCGCCCGCCTGACGCCCGCGCTGCGACACCACCGTGCCGCCGCTCAGGAACAGGTCGGAGAGGGCCACCGCCTCGTCCAGCTCGCCGCCCGGATTCGAGCGAAGATCCAGCACCACGCCGGTCATCCGGTTGCCCGAGGCCGCGCGCTGCTTCTGGATCTGTTCAAACACCAGACGGCCCACGTCATGGCTGAATTCATTGACGGTCACCACCGCCACATTGGCTTCCAGCTTGCTCGTCACCGGCTCCAGCGTGATGACCGCGCGGGTCAGCGTCAGGTCAAACGGCTCCTCGCGGCCGGGGCGATAGATGGTCAGCTTGATCTGGGTGCCTGCCGCGCCGCGCATCTTGGCCACCGCATCGTCCAGATCGCCGTCCACGATGAACTTGCCGTCCAGATGGGTGATATAGTCGCCCGCCTTGACCCCCGCCTGTTCGGCCGGGCTGCCGCGCATCGGGCTGACTACCTTGACCGCGCCATCCTCCTGCACCACCGAAATGCCAAGGCCTGCATAGCCCCCGTCGATCATCGTGCGCAGCCGCTCAAGACTGGCCCCGTCGAGATAGGAGGAATGCGGATCGAGGCTGGAGAGCATACCGTCAATCGCGCCCTTGACCAGTTTCTCGTCATCGGTCTGATCGACATAATGCGCCTTGATCAGGCTGTAGACCGTATAAAGCCGGGCAAATTGCGGCGCCACGCGGCCATCCACCGCCGCCAGGCCCGCTGTGCCCACCGGCACCATCGCCACCGCCCCCAGCAAAAGTCCGGCGCGGGCAAGAGTGGCTAAACGTGAACGCATGGGGGGCCTTTCTGGATAATCACGGGGGAATCTAGCCCGGTTGGGCGCACAATGCCAGATGCCCAATGTTGCAAGATTTAATGGTGCAGTTGATCAAGCGGGTTTACCGGTCGGCCATCCCGGCGCAATTCCAGCGTAATCTGGGGCCGCCCACCGCCCGCCGCCCCCAACGGCGATCCGGCCACCACATTGTCGCCAACCTGCGCCGAAATGCGCTCAAGGCCAGTGATCAGGCTGGTGAAACCGCCCGGATGATCGATGATGATGATCTGGCCATAACCGGCAAAAGGGCCGGCAAAGGCGATCCGCCCGCCCGATGGCGCCACCACCTGCGCCTGGGCGCGGACGGTCAGGGTGATACCGCGCGCGGCTGTTCCACGTGAAGCATCGCCAAAGCCGGACACCAGCCGCCCCGTCACCGGCAGCAGGAAATCAGGGAGAGCCGTGGGCGTCGGGCTGGGCGAGGGGGCATAGGCCGCCTCATTGACCATCTGCCCCCCCCCTGCCGAGCCTGGCGCAGGGCGCAGCACCGGACCGGGCAACGCGGCAAGACGGTCGCGCAGCGCCGCGGCCTGCTCCAGCCCATCGAGCAATCCGCCCAGATCGCGCGCCTTTTCAGCCAGAGCCAGCGCGCGTTCGGCCTCGCGGCTTGCCCCGCCATTGGCTTCGCGCGCGGCCTGACGCTGGCGAGCCTCCATCGCACCCAGATCGCGGCGGCGGGTGCCCAGCGCGGCGATTTCGCCATGGAGCGCGGCCTCGGCCGCCTTGGCCTGTTCCTGCAGCGCGCGGGCGCGGGCCAACTCGCTGCGCAAGGCGGCGGTGCGGCGCTGAACCTGCGGCAACATGCTCTCCAGAAGGGCGCGCGTATGCACGCTGTCGGCCAACGAACCGGGGCGCAGCAGGGCCACCAGCGGCGGGCGGCGCGACAGGCGCTGCAGAGCCCCGGTCAGTTCGACCAGCGGCTTCTGCCTTTGCGCCAATTGCGCGCGCAAATCCCGGCGCTGTGTTTCAATGATGCGGATGCGCGCCTCGTCGGCCACGATCTGCGCCTCGGCCTCCTGAATCCGCGCGGCCAGAGCGGCGGCTTCCTTGGCGGCCTTGTCGGCGGCGGCGGTGGCCTGCTGGGCGTCATGGTCCAGCCTTTCGGCTCGCGCGCGCGCCTGCCCGGCCTGCGCCTGCGCGGCGGCCAGATCGCGGCGCGTCTGGGCCGGATCGTCCAACCCTTGCGCTCCGGCCGCACCGGCGAGCAAGGGGGCCAGCAACGCCG
Source organism: Novosphingobium sp. SG707 (assembly GCF_012275515.1). GTDB lineage: Bacteria > Pseudomonadota > Alphaproteobacteria > Sphingomonadales > Sphingomonadaceae > Novosphingobium. Next base: position 440,596 of record NZ_JAAZQL010000003.1, on the reverse strand, counting down.
CCATCAGCAAGACCCCAGCCCGCATCCGTCAATTCGCCCGGTGATAGGGGTGGCCCGACAGGATCGCGGTGGCCCGCCACAATTGTTCGGCCAGCATCGCGCGCGCCATCAGATGCGGCCATGTCATCGCGCCAAAGGCGATCAGCAGATCGGCGCCTGCGCGCCCCTCGTCGCCATGCCCATCAGCCGCGCCGATTTCAAAACGCACTTCACGCACGCCATCATCGCGCCAACGCCCCAGCATCGCGGCAAATTCTTCCGAAGAAAGCTGGCGCCCGCGCTCGTCGAGCAAAACGCGGCGGGCAGGGGTGGCAGGGGCGGGAATCGTACCGCCCCGGTCCGGCAATTCGGTGTGTTTCACCGGCCAGCTAATCCGCTTCAGATAACGGTCCAGCATGTCTCCTTCGGGCGAGCGGGCAATCCGCCCACGGGCCAGTATATGCAACAGCATCGTGCCGACCCGTCCTTTTGCCGCGCCCCCGAAAAGCCTGATCAGTCGTTCAGATCAGGCCGCACCGCTGGGTCCGTCAAAGCCCCACATGCGTTCCAGATTGTAGAAATTGCGCACTTCGGGACGGAACAGATGGACGACAATATCGCCGGCATCGATCAGCACCCAATCCGCCGCCGGCAGACCTTCGATGCGGACATGGCCAAAGCCGCCGTGCTTGATGCGCTCGGCCAGATGCTGGGCCATCGCGGCCACCTGACGCGTGGAACGGCCCGATGCGATCACCATGTGATCGGCCACCGAGGTCTTGCCTTCCAGCGGGATGGAGACAATTTCCTGCGCCTGATCGTCGTCAAGCGATTGCAGGATCAGCGCATGCAGCGAACCGGGAACGGATTCGGGCAGCGTTGAAACGGGTTTCGCCGCCGGGATGGCGGTCGAAGGGGTGATAGGTTCGGGCATGTAAGTCAGAATAACTCCTCTCTGGTGGCAGGCCCGATCCGGCTGGAGACGGGGTGCCAGAATGATCAATGTGGAACGCTTTAGGCCGCTTCGCGCCGCATCATGCCCGTCCCCACGGGGCAATTTTGCGGCGTGTCAGGCCATCGCGCAGTGATGATGCAATCGCCCCCTGCGCCCACGCCGGATTGGCCTGCCGGATGGCGGTGGCCGAACGGGGATCGGGGTCGAAACGCAACAGCACCAACCTTGGCGCGCTCCATCCAGCCGGCTTTTTCAAACTGGCCGCAGGCCGCCGGAATCGGCCCAGCCAGGCCATCGCCGGACCGGCAACAGCGCCGCTATCATAGCCCGGACGCGCCACAACCGCAATCGGCATAGCGCGGGCGATATCGCGCCAGCGCCGCCAGCGGTGAAATTGCGCGAGATTGTCGGCGCCCATGATCCACGTGAAACATTTTGTGGGCCAGCGGCGGCGAATCCGCGCTAAAGTATCAACAGTATAGCGCGTGCCTAACTCGCGCTCGATAGCCGAGACGCGGATCGGCGCGCGCCGCGCCATAGTCCGGGCCGAAGCGACGCGGGCGGGCAAGGGGGCCATGCCGGCCTGCGACTTCAACGGGTTTCCCGGAGACACCAGCCACCACACCTCATCCAGCCCCAGCGCGGCAAGCGTCATGAGGCTGATGCGGCGATGGCCCCCATGGGCGGGATTGAAGCTCCCGCCCATAAGGCCGATGCGATGCGCAGGCGTTTTCAGGAGCGAACCTGCCCGGTTCCGCGCACCTGCCACTTATAGGTGGTCAACCCTTCCAGAGCGACCGGGCCGCGTGCGTGCAGGCGTCCGGTGGCAATGCCGATTTCCGCGCCCAGACCGAATTCGCCGCCATCGGCAAATTGCGTGCTGGCGTTGACCATCACAATCGCGCTGTCCACCCGCTGGAGGAATTCCTCAGCAGCGGCGGCGTCAGCCGTAATGATCGCGTCCGTGTGATGGCTGGAATGGCGGGCGATATGATCAATCGCCGCCTCCAACCCATCGACCACGGCCACCGAAAGGATCGCGTCGAGATATTCGGTATCCCAATCCGCCTCGCTGGCGGGCAGGACGCGGGGATCGAGCGCGCGGGCGCGGGCATCGCCACGCAATTCGCAGCCCTTGTCGAGCAGCGCCTGAACCACCGCGACCGAACCAGGGAAGGCAGCATCGAGCAGCAACGTTTCCATCGAACCGCAAATGCCGGTGCGGCGCATCTTCGCGTTCACCGCAATCGACAGCGCCATGTCGGGATCGGCCGCGCTGTGAACATAGGTGTGGCAAATGCCGTCGAGATGCGCGAGCACGGGCACGCGGGCATCATCCTGAACCCGCTGTACCAGCGACTTGCCCCCGCGCGGCACGATCATGTCGATCAGCCCCGCCGCCGTCAGCATCGCGCCCACAGCGGCGCGGTCCTGCGTCGGCATCAATTGCACCGCCGCCTCGGGCACGCCCGCGCTGACCAGACCCTGCACCATCGCGGCATGGATCGCGCGATTGGAATGCACCGCCTCGCTGCCCCCGCGCAGCAGCGCGGCATTGCCCGAACCGATGCAGAGCGCGGCCGCGTCCGCCGTCACATTGGGGCGGCTTTCATAAATAATGCCGATCAGGCCGACCGGCACGCGCACCCGCGCCAGAACGAGGCCATTGGGGCGCTCGTCCTGCGAAATCACCTCGCCCACGGGATCGGGCAGTCCGGCCACCGCCGCCACCGCATCGGCAATCCCGGCCAGACGGCCCGCATCCAGCTTCAAACGATCAAGCATCGCGCCCGACAGGCCGCGCGCGGCGCCTGCAGCCATATCCTGCGCATTGGCCTCCAGAATCGTCGGCGCCGCCGCGCGCAGGGCATCGGCCGCCGCCAGCAGCGCCGCAGCCTTTTGCGGGGTGGTCATGCGCGCCAGCACGACCTGCGCCGCGCGGCCAGCCTTGGCCAGACGCGCGACCAGCGCTTCGGGCGTCTCGGTTTGGGCGGATTCAAGAGTTTGCGTATCAGACATGGGCGGCCCTTTAACAGACTTGCGCCGCCCTGTCAGTATCAGCGTTTACGCCGCTTTTTCAGTTCGGCCAGCAGCGCACGCTTGGCCCCGTCCGACATGGTGGGCCATGCCGCGATCTCGTCGCCGCTGCGCCAGCATCCGGCGCAAAGCCCGCGCGTGGGGTGAATGCGGCAAACGCCATTGCAGGGAGAGGCCGGGGATTTCATGCCGCGCCCATACAGAAAAGCCCTCCGTCGGCAAGGACGGAGGGCTTTTCAACATCGGTCCCGAAGGATCAACGATAAAAGATATGGTTCTCGATCTGCGCCACGCGGACCTTGTCCTGCCAGCGCGAGCCCAGACGGGCGGCGTGGAAGAACAGCGCGCCTTCCGCGCTCGACTTCCAGCGGTTGTCATGGGCGATATGGGCGATCGCCAGGGCATTCTGCCACTTGCGCGATTCCGTCTTGATCGCGGGCATGTGGTGTCCATGGACGAAGGAGAACTGCGAAGGCTGATACACCACGCCGCAATAGGACGTGGGGAAACGGCCCGAACGGGTGCGGTTGACGATCACGCGGCCCACGGCCAGCTGGCCATCGAGCGGTTCGTTACCGGCTTCGAAATAGATCGCGCCGGCCAGACAATTAATGTCTTCCGACGTTTCCGACGCGGCAGCTTCGGGCTCTGCGGCGACAAGGTCGGCGAGCGAAGCGGGTGCCTGCGGGGCGGGGATCAGGGCGTCCGACGAGTTCTGCTCGTTAAACACGCTGAGCGATGGTTGCAGTTGAACCGACGACAGGGCTTTTTCCTGTGCGGCCGCGCCCGAACCGGCGGCGCTGTAAAGCAAAACGAGAAAACCAGCAGCAACCGAGGCCAGACTGGCGCGTTTCAGAAAGAGAGCCATAAACAATTTCAAATGGGCGGTGAACAGCCTGTCGCAAGGGTGAAGCAGGGTCTTAGGCCATTGCTGGCGCCGAAACTGCCCGACCGCTTGCCGGATGTCCCCCGTCTGCGCGCTTGTCTTTCCGGTGTGATTACCGGACAGACCGCCCTCGCAAGATTAGGTCTTGCGCGCGTTGCCCAACAGGCCACGCAGGGTCAATCAGTCATCTGCCGTTAATCCGATGAACCGTTCACCGCGCACGATATCCAGTTCAACAATCCACAGGTCGCTGTCCTGACGCTCGCGTTTTTTCAGCCAGTCGGGGAACTCGTCGGGCGATTCGGCGTTGTATCTTTTCGCGCATTGCCAGATTCGGTGGCCATCCGCGCTGGGCATCCGTTCATAGGCGCGATAATCGCCGCCCCGGTCGCACAAAACCACCATCACCGTGCCCGCATCGGGATCGCCGCGCGCGATGATCGTGCCAAAGCCGCCCTCGGCCTGAACCTGACGCAAAAGCGCGGAAACTTCTATTCCAGCAGGAAGGCGCTCGCTCAAAGCCCTGCTTAACCGGCGCGGTCGGCCACATTGGCGATCAGCGCATAGATCGCCTCATCGCCCGGTGCCTCCATCAGCGCGGCATGCATCTTGTCATCGCGCATCAGCCGCGAAATCGCCGCCAGAGCGTGCAGATGGACCACGCCCGCCGCCTCGGGGCTGAGCAGGCCGAACACCAGATCGACCGGCATGTCATCGGCCGCCTCGAACGCCACGGGCGCCGCCAGTCGCAAAAAGACAGCCACCGGCTTTTCCACCATGGGCACGCGGGCATGGGGAATCGCCACGCCGCGCCCGAAACCGGTGCTGCCCAGATTTTCCCGTTCAAGGATACGCTCAAGCACCTGCGCCCGATCAAGCCCGTAAACCGCCGCGAAGCGATCAGCCAGGCAATCGAGAACAGCCGATTTGCTATCGACTTTTACCGTACTCACGGCATCAGGCAGGAGCGTGAACAGCGCGGTCATCGCCAAAATTCGTTAAGCCTTCTCTCCCGCGTGCCAGAAGCCAAGCGGGGTCGGCGGGGCCGATAGCGGTTTTATCGAAACAAGCAAAGGGGTTTGGTTCGTCAGCATACCGCCTTGACCAAACGCCCCATTGCCAGTGGTCAAAAACACACCACGGCCCGCGCCAAAGGCACCGGGCCGTGGAGCGCGTTAACGTTCGTCAGGACGGTTCGACCCAGCCGATCGACCCATCACCGCGCCGGTAAACCATATTATGCTTGCCGGTGCCAGCGTTTTTGAACAGCAGCGCGTTAGTGTTGCGCAGGTCGAGCATCATCACCGCGTCCGACACGGTGGTTTCGGGCACGTCCACGCGCAGCTCGGCAATCACCAGCGGCGCCTCGACGGGGGCTTCGTCCTGCTCCATCTCGGGTTCGACGAAAATCGTATAGGCCGCTTCTTCCGAACGAACCGAATGAGCAGCCTGCTCCTGCCGCGCGCTCAACCGGCGCTTGTAGCGGCGAAGCTGGGTTTCCACCTTGTCCGATGCCTGGTCAAAGGCATGGTGGGCATCGTGGCTGAGGCCGGCGCCCTTCAGGATCAGGCCCTGGCGCACATGCATCACGATGTCGCTGCGGAACGAACCGCCCGGGGCCTTGCTGAAGGTGACAACCGAAGACAGCGCCCGCGCGAAATATTTGTCGATGATCGCCGCCAGGCGCTCCTCAACATGCACGCGCAGTGCATCGCCAGTTTCCATTTGATGACCGGAAACGCGAACGTCCATGGTTGTTACTCCTCTTGTTGTTATCTCTTGATAGTCACTGAAGCCAGATCGGCTCCTTGATCGATTTCAAAAACGCGCCGTGAGCGTCCAGTTCCTCCTGGCTGGCGGCATGGGGGCGGGCCTCGCGCAGGGGTCGCGTTCGCGGCGCCTGCGTGTGGGTTTCGGAAACTGTCTGTGTAATAACAATGCTTTGCGCGGCCAGTTCCATGCCAATCTGGCGGCCGCCCAGCAATTCGACATAGACCTGCGCCAGCAGTTCGGAGTCGAGCAGGGCGCCGTGCTTGGTACGGTGGCTACGGTCGATGCCATAGCGGGTGCAAAGCGCATCGAGCGAGTTTTTCGCGCCGGGATGTTTCTGGCGTGCGATCTTGACCGTATCGACCATGCGATCAAGCCCGATGGGATCGAATCCGGCCGCCGTAAGCTCGGCATTGATAAAGCCAAAGTCAAAACCGGCATTATGCGCCACCATCGGCGCATCACCGATGAAATCGAGGAATTCCTGGGCCTTTTCCGCAAACAGCGGCTTGTCCGCCAAGAATGCTTCGGACAGGCCGTGGACCCGTTCGGCCTCGGCGGGCATGTCGCGCTGGGGGTTGAAATAGGCATGATAGGTGGCCCCGGTGGCCACGCGATTGACCATTTCGACGCAGCCAATTTCCACCAGCCGATCGCCGTTTTTGGGGTCCAGACCTGTGGTTTCGGTGTCGAAGATAATCTCACGCATTGTGATATCTATCCTCCTCGAAACCGGGCTGCACAAGCAAAATTCTCACCGAAATGAGATTAGGGTGCGTTTCCATCCAAATGGTTAATCCGGTCTAACACTTTTGCCAGAGCTGCGCGGGTTTCCTCCAGCGAAGTGCCTGTATCCAAAACATAATCGGCCAGAGCCCGTTTTTCCGCATCGGGCATTTGCGCGGCCAGAATATCGGCGAATTTGGCCTCATTCATGCCCGGCCGGGCCATGACTCGGGCCTTTTGCACAGGGGCCGGGGCCGAAACCACCACCACCACATCCATTCCCCCGCGCCCGGTGCGTTCAAACAGCAAGGGAATGTCAAAAACGACCATTGGTGAGTCGCAATGTTGCGCAAGGAATTGCTCCCGCGCAATCGCCACCGCCGGATGGACAATCGCCTCCAGCCGCGCCAGCGCTTCCGGCTTGCCAAACACCGCCGCGCCCAATTTGCCCCGGTCCACGCCATCCGGGCCGGTGGTGCCGGGAAATTCCGCCTCAATCGCGGGCAGCAAGGCCCCGCCCGGCCCCTGAAGCGCGCGCACCGTGGCATCGGCATCGAACACCGGTACGCCCGCCTCGCGCAGCATCCCGGCCACGGTGGATTTGCCCATGCCGATCGAGCCGGTCAGGCCTATGATCTTAGGGCCGATGGTCTTCATGCCGTCAGAATCGCCCGCAGGGCCACATCGCCACGCTCACGCGCAGGATCGGCGCCATAGAAATGCTCAAAGGCAATCCCCGCCTGACCGATCAGCATGGTCAGCCCGTCGATGCAGCGCATCCCCTCGGCCCGCGCGGCGGCCAGCAGAGGCGTTTCGAGCGGCGCGGTGACAATGTCATAAACAATCGCCGCAGGCCGCCCATGGCTCAGATCCAGCACCAAAGGCGGATTACCCACCATGCCCAGCGGGCTGGCATTGACGATCATGCCGAATTCGCCATCGCCGCCACGGGCAAAGTCCCCCAACGCCGCCGCCCTGTGCCGCGCGCCCGGCGCCAGTTCATCAAGCAAATCCTGCGCCTTATCGGAATCGCGCGCGGCCAGCGTGATCGCGATGCCCGCATCGGCCAGCGCCACGACAATCGCCCGCGCCGCACCGCCCGCCCCGATCACCAGCGCATTTTCCGGCGCCAGCTCATCACCCAGCACCGGCAACAAAGGTTCGATAAAGCCCGGCGCATCGGTGTTATAGCCGATCAGCCGCCCACCTTCCTTCACCGCCACCGTATTGACCGCGCCGATCCGCGCCGCCAGCGGGTCCAGCCCGTCGAGCAGGGGGATGATCGTCTGCTTATGCGGCATGGTGACATTACAGCCACGCCACAGAGGCTCGGCCCGGCGCGCGGCAATATAGGCGGGCAAATCGGCGGGCAGCACATGGGCGCGGCCATAATCAGCCTCCAGCCCCAGTCGTTCGAGCCAGTGCCCATGAATCGCGGGCGATTTGGATTGGGCAATCGGATCGCCGATCACTTCGGCAAAGGGCCGCGTGGGCGCTGTAATCTCGTTCACTTCAAGCCTCTCAACGCCCCCAGCACCGCCAGCAGCGGCATACCCAGCACCGTGAAATGGCTGCCCTCGATGCTGTCGAACAATTGCACGCCGCGCGCCTCGATGCGGAACACCCCGACGCAGGCGGCCACTTCGGGCCATTCGGCGTCCAGATAGGCCGAAATAAATCCCTCGTCGAGCGGGCGGACCGACAGGCGCGCGCATTCGGCATGGGCCCACACCACCGCCCCATCGCGGGCCAGCGCGGCGGCGGAATGCAATTCCATCACTCGCCCCGAAAAGAAGCGCAGATGCTCAGCCGCATCCTCGCGGCTTGCCGGTTTGTCGAAACGGCGGCCATCGACCACGACAAGGGAATCGCTGCCCAGCACCAGCGCGCCCGGCGCCGATGGACAAACCGCCAGCGCCTTGGCCTGGGCCAGAGCCAGCGCGACATCGGCGGGCGCGGCGCCAGCAAGACCGGCCTCAAGTGCGCGTTCATCGATGCGCGCCGGGATAGCCTGATGCGCGACACCGGCAGCATCCAGCATCGCCCGGCGCGATGCGCTCTGGCTGGCGAGAACAAGGTCAGGAAAAGTCATCAGATCGGCTTGGCTCCGGATTGATTGTCATGGCCTGTCTGCCGCTCCTTGATCAGATTGATGATCGCGGCGGCGGTTTCCTCGATCGATCGGCGGGTGACGTCGATCACCGGCCAGCCATTATCGGCAAACATGCGGCGGGCAAATTGCAGTTCGGCCCCCACGCGATCATTATCGACATAGGCGGTGTCGGGCGACTGGTTGAGGGTCAGCAGGCGGTTGCGGCGCACCTGAATCAGGCGTTCGGGCGCAGTGGTCAGACCGACGACCAGCGGGCGTTTGAGATCATAGAGCAGGCCGGGCGGCGGGCTTTCCACCACGATGGGAATATTGGCCACCTTGAACCCGCGATTGGCCAGATAGATAGAGGTGGGCGTTTTGGAGGTGCGCGACACGCCCGCCAGCACGATATCGGCCTCTTCCCAATCCTCCCACGCAACCCCGTCATCATGGGCGATGGTGAATTGAATCGCCTCGACGCGGGCGAAATAGGCCGCGTCCAATGTGTGCTGGCGGCCGGGGCGGCCCTTGGCTTCCTGGCCCAGCGCGGCCTCGAGCGAGTCAATCACCGCATCAAGCGCAGGAACCGCAGGCAGACCCAAAGTACGACAGCGATCCTCCAGCGCCCTGCGGATATCATGGCTGACCATGGTATAAACCACCAGACCGGGGTTGGCAGCAATATCGCCGATGATACGATCGAGATGCGCCTGTGATCGCACCATCGGCCAGAAGTGGCGCACGACATCGGCATCATCGAATTGCGAGAGCGCGGCCTTGGCGATCATTTCAAGCGTTTCGCCGGTGGAATCCGAGAGCAAATGGAGATGGAGCCGCGTCATTCGTGAATGTACCTAAACCCGTTCAGCCTTGTGGATAAGCCTGCCCATAAACCACGGCAAAGGTCTGGTGACAATCTCGGGCATAGGTTTGATCCCCGATAGGAGGACTCCTTTGCGCGACTTGTGGACATGTGAATAGGGTTACCCACAGGCTGGGGATAAGGGGGAAAAGGAATCCTTGACCCTGACTCTTGGGGAGTCGCAAAGGGCCTTGCCCTGTTCATTTCGGGATAAATCGGGCAAGGAACCGGTATGCCCGCTATCCACAGGCCAACAACTTACTAGAACCCTTTAATAAGAATCTATTTTTTTGGATTGGACTCTCTCGATGCCCGGTTTGCTCCTTGATACGTTGCGTGGTTCCAATGGCGTGTCGCGCCCGATCTGGCTGATGCGTCAGGCCGGACGCTACCTTCCGGAATATCGCGAACTGCGGGCAGAGAAGGGCGGCTTCCTCGCGCTGGTCTATGACAGTGCGGCGGCGGCCGAGATTACGGTCCAGCCTTTGCGCCGTTTCGGCTTTGACGGGGCGATCCTGTTTTCTGACATTCTGATCGTGCCCTATGCGATGGGTCAGGATCTGCAGTTTCTGGTGGGCGAGGGGCCGCACCTGTCTCCCCGGCTGGTCGATCATGCTCTCAAATCGCTTGTGGCGGTCCCTGAGCGCCTTGCGCCGATCTATGAGACCGTGAGGCAGGTTGTGGCCCAGATCAGCCCACAGACCACCATGCTGGGCTTTGCGGGCAGTCCCTGGACCATCGCGACCTATATGGTGAATGGCGAAGGCAGCCGCGATCAGCATGAGACCCGCGCCTATGCCTATCGCGACCCTGCGGCGTTTCAGGCGATCATCGACGGGGTTGTGGACGTGACGGTCGAATATCTCGATGGCCAGATCAAGGCCGGTGCCGAGGCGATCCAGTTGTTCGACAGTTGGGCAGGGTCTCTCGCTCCGCGTGAGTTCGAGAAATGGGTTATTGCGCCCAATGCGGCCATTGTGAAGGCGGTCAAGGCTTTGCACCCCACCGTACCCATCATCGGCTTTCCCAAAGGCTCCGGCGAGAAACTGGCGGCCTATGCCCGCGAAACTGGCGTGGACGCGGTGGGTATCGACGAGACCATCGACCCGATCTGGGCCGCGCGCGAATTGCCCGCCAACATGCCGGTGCAGGGCAACCTCGATCCGCTGCTGCTGCTGGCGGGCGGACAGGAGCTGGAAGACCGAGCCATCGGCGTGCTCGAAGCCTTTGCCGACCGGCCGCATGTGTTCAATCTGGGCCACGGCATCGGGCAAACCACGCCCATCGCCCATGTCGAGCAATTGCTCAGCGTCGTGCGCAGCTGGAAACGGTAAAGCGCGCGTAAGGCACTGTTCTTCCGGTTTTCCGCCGCCATCCTGTTGACAGCGGAAAATCGGACACCAACTTTTCGACCATGCTAAACCATGGTGCAGCGATGGAATGGGTGCTTTCGATGACCTATCTCTGGCTCAAGGCGGGCCATATCATTTTTGTGATCTTCTGGATGGCGGGGCTGTTCATGCTGCCGCGTTATTTCGTCTATCATCAGGAAAGCGAGCCCGGGTCGGCCGAGGAAGCCCGCTGGATCGACCGCGAGGCCAAGCTGCGCAAGATCATCCTGACGCCGGCGATCATTGTCGTGTGGGTGCTGGGGCTGCTCTTGGCCCACACGATCGGGGCCTTTTCGCAGGGGTGGTTCCATATCAAGCTGGCCGCTGTGCTGGGGCTTTCGGCCTATCACATGTGGCTGGTGGGCTATTCCAAGGCGCTGGCAAAGGGCGAGCGGCGGTTGACCGGAAAGAAGCTGCGGATGCTCAATGAAGTGCCGGGGCTGGCGGCGGCGGTGATTGTGGTGATTGTGGTGTTGAAGCCGTTTTGAGTTGGGGTTTGAGGGGGTTTTTGCCTCCGGCGGGCAAAGGGCTAGAGCATCGCGCCAAAAAGTGGGAACCGGTTTTTGGCATCAGCGATGCGAACACAAAAACACCCCTTTGCAATCCCGTTAATGGGGTGGTGCCGAGGTTCGCAGGGATGTGGATTGGATTTGGCGATGGATTGAAGGCCTGCGGCGCTATCACTGGGCGCCGCAGGCTTTTTCATTTCAGAGGGTGCGTCCGACACCCGGCATTGAACCTCTGGCACAACGCAGACAGTAACGGGAGCGCGAGGGTCTAGACCCTCGCATCAACCCCTTCTTTCCTTGATTTCTCCCCCCCAATCCCCTATCTCAATCCGCAACCGGCACCGCCGCGCGAGATAAAGACGCGGCACCATCATGGTCTTGCATTCTCCATGCCCGATAGACCCGCCGGCCGAACCTCATAGGAATACCTTGATATGCATTTGAAAGAATTGAAGAAAAAGACTTCGGCCGAGCTGGTCGAGATGGCCGAGGAATATGGCGTGGAAAGCGCCAGCACCTTGCGCCGCCAGGATCTGATGTATGCGATCCTGAAGGAAGTGGCCGAGGATGGCGAAGAGATCATCGGGCAGGGCACGATCGAAGTGCTGCCCGACGGCTTTGGCTTTTTGCGCAACCCGGAGGCCAACTATCTGGCCGGGCCGGACGACATTTATGTCTCGCCCAATCAGGTCCGCAAGTGGGGCCTGCGCACGGGCGACACGGTGGAAGGCGAAATCCGCGCTCCCAAGGATGGCGAGCGCTATTTCGCGATCACCAAACTGGTCAGCGTCAATTTCGACAATCCCGAAGCGGTGCGCCATCGCGTCAACTTCGACAACCTGACCCCGCTCTATCCGAACGAGCGTCTGAAGCTCGACACGCTCGATCCCACGGTCAAGGACAAGTCGGCCCGCGTGATCGACCTGATCTCGCCTCAGGGCAAGGGCCAGCGCGCGCTGATCGTCGCCCCGCCGCGTACGGGTAAGACCGTGCTGCTGCAGAACATTGCCAAGGCGATCACCGACAACCACCCGGAAGTGTTCCTGCTGGTGCTGCTGGTCGACGAACGCCCCGAAGAAGTCACCGACATGCAGCGCAGCGTGAAGGGCGAGGTCATCTCCTCGACCTTTGACGAACCGGCGCAGCGTCACGTCCAGGTGGCCGAAATGGTCATCGAAAAGGCCAAGCGCCTTGTCGAACACAAGCGCGATGTCGTCATCCTGCTCGACTCGATCACCCGCCTTGGCCGCGCCTACAACACCGTCGTTCCTTCGAGCGGCAAGGTGCTGACCGGCGGCGTGGACGCCAACGCCCTGCAGCGCCCCAAGCGCTTCTTCGGCGCCGCGCGTAACATCGAAGAAGGTGGCTCGCTCTCCATCATCGCCACCGCGCTGATCGATACGGGCAGCCGCATGGACGAAGTGATTTTTGAAGAATTCAAGGGCACGGGTAACAGCGAAATCGTCCTCGACCGCAAGGTTGCCGACAAGCGTATCTTCCCCGCGCTCGACGTAGGCAAGAGCGGCACCCGCAAGGAAGAACTCCTGGTCGAAAAGGGCAACCTCTCGAAGATGTGGGTCCTGCGCCGCATCCTCATGCAGATGGGCACCGTCGACGCGATGGAATTCCTGCTCGACAAGATGAAGGACTCCAAGACCAACGAGGACTTCTTCGCGACGATGAACCAGTAAGCGAAGTTTGCCTCTGGCGGGCAAAGGGCGGGGGCCCTTTGCAATCCCGCTATGGGGTGGCGCCTGGGTTTGCAGGAATGTGGATCTGGGCGATGGTTTTAAAGCCTGCGGCGCTATCAATGGGCGCCGCAGGCTTTATCATTTCTGATGCTGGGTATTGTGCGCTGCGGTTGAACCCGATGCGCCACGCAGACAGTAACGGGAGCGCGAGGGTCTAGACCCTCGCATAACCTCCTTTCCTCCTTTCTAAAATCTAGACTTCCCCCCCCCACTGTGTCTTTATCCATTCCGGTTTGCGCCATAAGGAGACCCCGGCGATGAAGATGAATTTCGAGGTGGATTGCACACCGGAGGAAGCGCGTCGCTTTCTGGGCCTGCCCGATGTGACGCGGGCCAATGAGGCCTATGTCGATGCGGTGATGAAGGCGATGCAGGGCGCCGGTTCGCTCGAGCAGATCCAGGAATTCACCAAGCAGTTCGCGCCGATGGGCCAGTTGGGCATGAAGATGTTCCAGAATATTCTTGAGGCCGGCGCGAGCATGGCGACCGGCGGCAAGAAGTAAGATCAGCCTTTCATGACGGACACGATTTTTGCCTGCTCCAGCGGGATGCCTCCGGCTGCGATTGCGGTGATCCGGATCAGCGGGTCGCAGGCGGGCGCGGCATTGGTCGCGCTGGGCGGGCGCTTGCCCGCGGAGCGGCGTGCGAGCCTGATGGTCCTGCGCGATGGGGAGGGAGCCGAATTGGACTGCGCGTTGGTCCTGTGGTTTCCCGGCGCGCGGACGGCGACCGGCGAGGATTTGGCCGAGATCCATTGTCACGGCGGACGCGCGGTGATCGCGGCCTTGGAACAGGCGCTGGCGGCTCTGCCGGGGCTGCGCCGCGCCGAGGCGGGCGAATTTACACGGCGCGCATTTTTGAACGGGCGTATGGATCTGGCCGAGGCCGAAGGGCTTGGCGATTTGCTCTCCGCCGAGACGGAGATGCAGCGGCAGGCCGCCGTGGCGATGGCGGGCGGTGCTTTGTCGGTTGTGGTCAAGGGCTGGCGCGAGCGTGTGCTGATGCTCTCGGCTCAGGTTGAGGCTGTGCTCGATTTTGGCGATGAGGATGACGTTGGCGCGCTGCCCGCTTCCTTCGCTTCGACGCTGGCGATGTTTCACGTGGAACTTTGCGAATGGCTGTCCCGCCCGCGCGCCGAGGCTCTGCGCGAAGGGTTTCGCGTGGTGATCGCCGGGCCGCCCAATGCGGGCAAGAGCACCTTATTTAACGCGCTGGTCGAGGATGATGCCGCGATCATCACGCCGCTGGCCGGAACCACACGCGACATTTTGATGCGCCCGGTGGCGCTGGGCGGGGTGCCGTTTCAGTTTCTCGATACGGCAGGCCTGCGTGACGACGGCGCGGATGTGGTAGAAAGCATCGGCATCGAACGCGCCCGCGAAGTCATGGCGCGGGCTGATCTGGTCCTCTGGCTGGGGCCGGAGGGCGAGGGGCCGGAGGGCGCGTGGGAGATCGAATCCCGGATCGACGCCGCCGTGCGCATGGCCAAATCCGCCCCCCGCCATCGCCTCTCGGCCAAGACCGGGGAAGGGGTGAATGCCCTGCGACAGGACCTGATCGACACCGCCCGGGCGGCCATGCCCAAGCCCGGACAGGTGGCCCTGAATGCCCGCCAGCATGGCTTGCTCTCCGAAGCCGCCTCCGCTTTGGCGACCATCCGCCCCGATGGTGACCTGCTGCTGACCGCCGAAGATCTGCGCGCCGCACGTTCCGCCTTCGACCGTTTGCTGGGCGGTGCGGGGACGGAGGATATGCTCGACGCTTTGTTCGGACGCTTCTGCATCGGAAAATAGCGTGTGTTTCACGTGAAACACGCCGCAACTTTTGACCCGCCCGCCCGCATAGGGTAGGGGCAGACCCATGCAGAATTTCGACATCATCGTGGTCGGCGGCGGCCATGCCGGCGTAGAGGCCGCCGCCGTTACCGCCCGTATGGGCACACGTGTGGCGCTGGTCTCGTTCGACCTTTCGGCCATCGGCGCCATGAGTTGCAACCCGGCCATCGGCGGTCTGGGCAAGGGCCATCTGGTGCGCGAGGTCGACGCGTTCGACGGGCTGATGGGGCGCGCCGCGGATGCCGCCTCGATCCACTATCGCATGCTCAACCGCAGCAAGGGAAGCGCGGTGCAGGGACCCCGCATTCAGGCCGACCGCAAGCTGTTCAAGGCCGCGATCCAGCGGATGTTGCCCCAGCAAGGCGACTTGACTCAGGTGGCCGGAGAGGTCGCCGCACTGGTGCTGAAAGGTGGCCGAGTGGTGGGCGTGGATCTGGCCGATGGGCTTCGGCTGACGGCCTCGGCTGTGATTCTTTGCACCGGCACCTTCCTTGGCGCCACGCTGTTTCGCGGGGAAGAGCGGATGATCGGCGGGCGCATTGGCGAGGCCGCCGCGCATCGTCTGGCCGTCCAGATGCGTGAGGCGGAGCTGCCGATGGCGCGGCTCAAGACCGGCACACCGCCGCGTCTCGATGGGCGGACCATCGATTGGGTGCGGCTGGAAGAACAGCCGAGCGATGCCGAGCATTGGTGCATGTCGGCGCTCGAAACGCGGCGAGTGAACCCGCAACTGGCCTGCGCGATCACGCGGACCAACGCCGCCGTCCATGAAACGATCCAGGCTAACCTCCATCGCTCGCCGCTGTTCAGCGGGGCGATTGGTGCGAGGGGGCCGCGCTATTGCCCCAGCATTGAGGACAAGATCCACCGCTTTGCCGACCGCGAGGGCCATCAGATCTTCCTCGAACCCGAGGGCCTCTCGACCCATCTGGTCTATCCCAACGGCATTTCGACCAGCCTGCCCGCCGATGTGCAATTGACCATGCTGCGCCACATGGAAGGGCTGGAGCAGGTCGAGATGGTGGTGCCGGGTTATGCGGTCGAGTATGACCATATCGACCCGCGCGCCCTGCGCAGCTCGCTGGAGCTGCGGGCGATCCCGGGCCTCTATTGCGCGGGCCAGATCAATGGCACGACCGGCTATGAAGAGGCGGCGGCGCAAGGCTTGATCGCCGGGATGAATGCGGCGGCCAAGGTGTTGGGGCGAGAGGCTCCGCCGATCGACCGGTCCAATTCCTATCTGGCGGTGATGGTTGATGACCTGACGCTCCACGGCGTGACCGAGCCATACCGGATGCTAACGGCGCGGGCGGAATACCGCCTGCGCTTGCGGGCCAACAATGCCACCTCGCGCCTGACTCCTCTGGCGGCGGCGGTGGGGTGCCTTGGCGCCGAACGTTCCGCGTGGTTTGCCCGGCGGCTGGAGGACAAGGCGGCGCTGGAAGGCGCGCTGGAGCAGGGCGTGACGGCGCAGGATCTGGCCACGGTGGGTATCACTGCCAAGGCCGATGCGGGGCGTTTGCCCCTGCGCGAATGGTTGCGCTTTGATGGCATCTCCATCGACCGTCTGGCCCCATGGCTGGGCGAAGCGTTGGACGTGGACGCGACGCTGATCGAGGAAGTGGCCGAGGACGCTTTCTATGCCCCCTATCTGGCGCGGCAGGAGAGGGAGCTGTCCGACCTGCGCTCGAACGAGCATCTGCTTTTGGCTGAGGACTTTCCCTATGGCCAGATCGCCGGTCTTTCGAGCGAGATGGTGGAACGCCTGACGCGGGCGCGTCCGGAAAATCTGGCGGCGGCGGGGCGCGTGGCGGGGGTGACTCCGGCGGCTCTGGCGGCGCTGTTGGTGCATGCAAGGAAGCTGGCCTGATATGATTGCTAATGAGGAACAGGCCCGTGACTGGTTGGCTGCGCGCTGGGAAATGACGCCCGAGGCGATGGAGCGGCTGGAGAAGTTGCTCGCGATGTTGGCCGAGGAAAATGAGCGTCAGAACCTTGTGGCCGCCGCGACGATCCCGACGGTGTGGCAGCGGCATATCGTCGATTCCGCGCAATTGCTCGCGCATGTTCCACGTGAAACATGGAATGGGACCAAGGGGCCATGGCTTGATCTTGGCACCGGCGCAGGCTTTCCGGGGCTGGTGATTGCGGCGATGCGGCCGGGGCATGAAGTGCTGATGGTGGAATCACGCGCGCGCCGAGTCGAATGGCTCAATCGCGTGATTGAGGAACTGGCGCTGCCCAAGGCGAAGGTCTTGGGCCAGCGGCTGGAGATGGTGGAGACGCGCACCGTTGCGGTGATTTCTGCCCGCGCCTTTGCACCGCTCGACAAGCTTCTGAAAATCTCCGCACGCTTTTCCACAAGGGACACGCTCTGGCTGTTGCCGAAGGGGCGGTCGGCAGGGCAAGAGTTAGAAGCACTCAAAGCATCGGTGCGCGAAGGGTTCCACGTGGAACAATCGCTGACCGATGAGGACGCCGGGCTGATTGTCGGCCATCTCAATCCCAAGGGAGTGAAGCTGTGATCCGCATTGCCATTGCCAATCAGAAAGGCGGCGTGGGCAAGACCACATCCGCGATCAATCTGGCCACAGCCTTTGCCGCGGCGGGTTGGCGCACGCTGCTGATTGATCTTGATCCGCAGGGGAATGCTTCGACCGGGGTTGGCGTGCCGGCATCGGCGCGCGAATATTCGACCTATGATCTGCTGTTGGGTGAGGCGACGCTGGCCGAATGCGCGATGGAAACCAGCATTCCGGGCCTGCATTTGTTGGCCGCGACGGTTGATCTGTCGGGGGCTGAGGTCGAGCTGGTCTCGGTCGATGGGCGCACCGACAAGCTGCGCAAGGGGCTGGCACGTGGATCGGAGCGCTATGATATCTGCTTCATCGACTGCCCGCCCTCGCTGGGCCTGCTCACGCTCAATGCGCTGAGCGCGGCCGATACGGTGCTGGTGCCGCTGCAGTGCGAATTCTTTGCACTCGAAGGCTTGAGCCAGTTGCTGCAGACGGTCGAGCGGGTGCAGCAGCGTTTCAACGCTGATCTTGGCATCATTGGCATCGCGCTGACCATGTTCGACCGCCGCAACCGCCTGACCGATCAGGTCTCGGATGATGTGCGCTCGTGCCTGGGCAAGCTGGTGTTCGACACCGAGATCCCTCGCAACGTCCGCCTGTCCGAGGCGCCCAGCCACGGTCTGCCCGCGCTGATCTATGACCAGCATTGCAGCGGCAGCCGCGCCTATCTGGCGCTGGCCCGCGAATTGATTTCACGTTTGCCTGAAAACAGGAAAGCCGCATGACCGACGAAACCTCGACCCAGAACCCGCTTTCCGCCGCGCTGGCCGGGCCCGCCGCGCCGCGCCGCAAGGCTGCGCTGGGGCGGGGGCTTCAGGCTTTGCTGGGCGAGACGCGGCGCGAGGAGCCGGTGGCTTCGAGCGGTGGCGGAAACGGCCCGGTGATGGTGGAGAGCGGTCTGGCCTCCTTGCTGGTGTCCAGCATCGAGCCCGACCCCGATCAGCCGCGCCGTCAGTTCGATGATGCGGCGCTGGATGAACTGGCCGCCTCGATTGCTGCACGTGGCGTGCTGCAGCCGGTGATCGTCGTGCCGCTGGGCGACGGTCATTATCGGCTGGTGGCGGGCGAACGCCGCTGGCGCGCGGCGCAGCGGGCGAAGGTGCATGAAATCCCCGCATTGGTGCGCAAGCTGACGCAGCGCGAGGTGATGGCGATTGCGCTCATTGAAAACCTTCAGCGCGAAGACCTGAACCCGATCGAAGAAGCGCGCGCCTATCAGCGTCTGGCCGAGAGCGAGAGCATGACGCAGGCCGAGATCGCCAAGATGGTCGACAAGAGCCGCAGCCATGTCGCTAATATCCAGCGCTTGCTGGCCTTGCCCGATCCGGTGACCAAGATGGTCGAGGCGGGAGAATTGTCGATGGGCCATGCCCGCGCGCTGATCGGTGTTGAAGATGCGGAAGGCTTGGCGCAGCAGGCGGCGGCCAAGGGCCTGTCGGTGCGCGAGGTGGAGCAGATGGTGCGCCGCCAGTCGGGCCGCGAAACCGCCGCGCCGCGCCGCGCCCGCAATGAATTCAAATCCGCCGAATCCGCCGACATTCAGGCGATGCAGGCGCATCTGGAGGAATTCCTCGGCCTGTCGGTCAAGATCAACGTGGATGCCGATCCGCGTTCGGGTGCGGTGACGATCCGCTATCGCACGCTCGATCAGCTCGATCTGATCTGTCAGCGTCTGACGGGCGAGGGGATCTAAAAAGAGGGGGCCGCAAAGCCCCCTTTTTTAATGTCAGATCGGGATGCGCTTGTCGCGAACGACCTTGTGCCGGATCACTCGGCGTTGGATCACCCGCTTTTCGATCACCTGCGGCGGGCAATCGGCTTTCACGTTTTCCATCACGCTGATGGGGATCGAATAGCCATAGGTGGGGTGAGGCGCGCCGCCGCCTTGATAATAGGCCCACCAGTCCTGACACGCGCCCGAAGATTGCGAGACATCGGCGCCGGGCACGGCGTTCAATCGCCGCTCGCACTCGGCCAGCCAGGGGCCCCGCTGCATCCCGCCCGGCTGCAGACCGGCGGCGGGCGGGGGTGCATAGGCGGTGGAAACCGGCGCGCCGACAGCGGGCGCGGTCTGGCTGTAACTGGCCCCGGCCAGTGAGGGCGCGGGCAGGGGCATGGCCGAAACCTGGCCCGATGAAGTCTGGGCCATGGCGGGGAAGGCGATGAAACCGGCCGAAACGAAACCGGCGGCAATCAGCAGGGCGCGGATGGACATGGGCTTGGCACCTTCATGACGGGAACGCGGCGCGCGCCTCGTTCATAAAGGTTAATATCAGAAACAATCCCTGCGCCCAAGTGAAAGCTTAAATGCCTATATCCGGTAATTTACGAGGTTAACCGGAGATGGCCCTGGTTATGGCCCCCGCCAGAGCTTCAATCCCCGCCGCATCCTCATCATCGAAGCGCGCAGGAGTCGGGCTGTCGAGGTCGATCACCGCCACCA
This sequence comes from Novosphingobium sp. SG707, assembly GCF_012275515.1. Lineage (GTDB taxonomy): Bacteria > Pseudomonadota > Alphaproteobacteria > Sphingomonadales > Sphingomonadaceae > Novosphingobium. The sequence continues at coordinate 420,784 of NZ_JAAZQL010000003.1, read as the reverse complement.
CGCGCCCATCGACCACCACCGGCACCACCAGTTCCGAGGCGCTGGCCCCGTCGCAGGCGATATGACCGGGAAAGGCATGGACATCGGGCACCAGTTGGGTCGCGCCGGTTACCGCTGCGGTCCCGCACACGCCACGGCCAAAGGGGATGCGGATACAGGCCGGTTTGCCCACAAAAGGCCCCAGCACCAATTCGTCGCCGATGGCGCGATAGAACCCGGCCCAGTTGAGATCGGGCAGGAACTGCCAGATCAGCGCCGCCACATTGGCCATATTGGCCACACTATCGCTCTCGTCGCTGGTGATTGCCAGCGCGGCTTCGCGCAGGTCGCGGTAGATTTCGGATTTGGGCGCGTCGGCCTGGGGGGAAAAGTCGAACATGGCGCCGATGTAATACGCCCAATCGCCCCCGCCAAGGGCTACCATTCCGGGCTTGTGGGCCACGCGGCAAATCCCTATCTCATCGCGCATGAGCCCTACTTTGCGCAAATCGCTTATCGCCCTTGGTGCCGTCATTCTGGTTGGCGGGGGAGGCTTTGCCTATCTGTCGCACGGCAATGTCTCGCATTTGCCGATCAAGCAGATGGAAGGCAGCAAGCCCAAGCTGGTCGATCCCGAGCCGGAGACCTTCCCCACGGTGGGGCTGGTCAAATCGGTGGGCTGGGCCGCCAATGAGGCGCCCACCGCCGCACAGGGGCTGAGCGTCACCCGCTTCGCCACCGGCTTGCAGCATCCGCGCACGATCATCACGCTGCCCAATGGCGATGTGCTGGTGGCCGAGACCGGCGCGCCCAAGGACAATGGGCCGGGCGGAATCACCGGATTTTTGCAGAACATCTTCATGGGCTTTGTCGGCGCGGGCGATCCCAGCCCGAATCGTATCGTCCTGCTGCGCGACAGCAAGGGCACCGGGGTTGCCGACCAGCGCTTTGTCCTGCGCGAGGGGCTCTCCTCGCCCTCGGGCATGGCCTATGGCGACGGCAAGCTCTACATTGCCAATCATGACGCGGTGCTGGCCTTCGACTATCAGCCCGGCGCGACCAGCCTGACCGGGGCGCCCAAAAAGCTGATGGATCTGCCGCCTGCGGGCAATCACTGGATGCGCAATCTGGTGCTCAGCCCCGACGGCAAGCATCTCTATGTCGCCATCGGTTCGGCCTCGAACATCGGCGAACGCGGCCCCAAGGCCGAGGAAGGCCGCGCCGCGATCTATGAAATCGACATCGCCAGCGGCCATGCCCGCCGCTATGCGATGGGTCTGCGCAATGCCAACGGCATGGCGTGGAACCCCTCGACGCAAGAACTCTGGACGGTGGTGAACGAGCGCGATCAGCTCGGCCCCGATCTGGTGCCCGACTATCTGACCAATGTGCCGGTGGGCTCGCATTATGGCTGGCCTTGGTTCTATTGGGGCAAGAATGAGGACAATCGCGTCTATCAGAACACGCCCGAATTCCAGATGCCCGAATTCCTGATCGATTATGTCCGCAAGCCCGAATATGCGCTGGGGCCGCATGTGGCCGCGCTTGGGCTGGCCTTTGTGAAGGGCGGCGAGAAAATGGGCGCGCATTATGCCAATGGCGCCTTCATCGCGCGCCATGGCTCGTGGAACCGCAAGCCTGCCGCTGGCTATGACGTTGTTTTTGTTCGCTTTGATGCCAATGGCAATCCTCAGGGCCTGCCCGAAAAGGTGCTGACCGGATTCCTCAAGCCGGATGGCGAAACCCATGGGCGGCCCACCTGGCTGAGCTTTGCCCAGGACGGCGCGTTGCTGGTCTCGGACGACACCGCCGGGATCATCTGGCGCGTGGTGGCGCCGGGCGCCGCGCCCGCTGCCGAGATCAAGCCGGTCGTGGTCAAGCATCTGCCACCGCAGAAGGACCTCAATGGCGATCCGGAAATCCAGTATCGCTTGAAGTTCAAGGACGATCAGAAGGTGCAGGAGAATTGAACGTTTAGGTTTTTGGGGGTTTTATGCCTCCGGCGGGCAAAGGGACTAGTCCCTTTGCAATCCCATTACTGGGGTGGCGCTTGGATGGCCAATGTGGGGTGATGAGATAAAAGCCTGCGGCGCTAATAAGGGGCGCCGCAGGCTTTCAATTTTCAGACGGTGCGTCCGACACCAAACGCCGAACCATGGCGCGACATAGACAGTAACGGGAGCGCGAGGGACGAGTCCCTCGCATCTAAACTTCCCTTAAACCCCCTTAAACCCTCATCCCGGCCCGCCCGGCCAGCTCATGCACATAATGCCATGCGATCCGCCCGGACCGGCTGCCGCGCCGCTTGGACCATTCCAGCGCATCGCCCACTTCAAAGCTCAGCCCCAACTCCTGCGCATAGCCGGAAATAATCGCGAGATAATCGTCCTGCGAGCAGGCGTGGAAGCCGATGGAGAGGCCGAAGCGGTCGGCCAGCGCCAGCTTGTCGTCGACCACATCGCGCGGGTTGATGGGATCGTCCTGTTCGCCCAGAGAGCGCCCGACGATGGCGCGGCGGTTTGATGTGACGGCAAGGCGGACATTGGCCGGGCGCGCCTCGACCCCGCCTTCGAGCCATGAGCGCAGTGCGCGCGGGCCGGAGAGGTCGCCTTCCTCAAAGCCGAGGTCGTCAATGAAGGTGAGGAATTGCCGTTCCACGCGCCCCAGCATGGCAAACAGCGCCGAGAGCGAGGAGAGCGCATCGGGGGCCACCTGAACCAGCGCGATGGCGCCGGGGTGGGCCTGCGCGGCGTTCAGCACGCTGGCGCGCACCAGCGCCGATTTGCCCATGCCGCGCGATCCCCACAGCAGCATGTCATGCGAGGCATGGCCTGCCGCCAGCCTTGCGACATTGCGGGCAACCGCTTCTTTCTGCTGCTCAATGCCCTGAAGCAGGCGCAATGCGGGGGCGTCCAGCCGATCCACCCCGCGCGCGGTCCGCCCATCCCAGACATAGGCGGGATGGGCCAGCCATTCGGCGGGTGCCGGGGCGGGGGGAGCCAAATGCGCGCCCAGTCGCTCCAGAGCATCGGCAATACGGGCCAGCGGATCGCCCTGATCGGCCATAAATTCGTTCCTTATGCTTGGCTTTGCTGCTCTTGCGCTATAGCGGGAGAGCTATGGCTGACAATGATCTTCCCCGTATCGTGACCACCACGCCTGATGATCTGGCGCTGGCGGCGCGCGTCTTGCGCGACGGGGCGATTGTCGCGGTGCCCACCGAGACGGTTTACGGACTGGCCGCGCGGGCGGACAGTGTCGATGCCGTGGCCGCGATTTATCGGGCGAAAGGGCGGCCGGATTTCAACCCCTTGATTGTGCATGTGCCCGATCTTGCCGGAGCTGAGGCGCTGGCGGTGCTCGATGACCGCGCGCGGGCGCTGGCGGCGGCTTTCTGGCCGGGGCCGTTGACGATGGTTTTGCCGCGCCGGGGCGATGCGCCTTTGGCGGCTGCGGTGACGGCGGGCCTGCCCACGGTGGCGATTCGCTGTCCGGCGCATCCGGTGATGCAGGCGATTTTGCGCGAATCCGGCCTGCCGCTGGCGGCGCCCTCGGCCAATCGCAGCGGCGGGGTCAGCCCGACCACGGCGGGTCATGTCGCGGCCTCGCTGGACGGGCGGGTGCCGGTGATCGTTGATGGCGGGGCGTGCAAGGCGGGGATTGAATCGACGATTGTTGCCCTGCGCGCCGATGGCGGATGGCAGGTGCTGCGCCCCGGCCCGATCACTTCGGCGGATCTGGCCGCGGTGCTGGGGCAGGGCGAGGCGCATGAGGATCGCGGCATCGAGGCGCCGGGGCAAATGACCAGCCATTATGCGCCGGGCAAGCCGGTGCGCCTGAATGCCGCTGAGAAGGCCGCTGACGAGTTTTACATCAGTTTTGGGAAGGAGGAGGGCGATAGCGTACTTTCGCGCTCAGGCGACCTTGCTGAGGCCGCAGCGCGGCTTTACGCGGCGCTGCATGAGGCGGCCCATGCGCCGCAGCCCAAAGTTGCCATTGCGCCCGTCCCGGATGAAGGCATCGGCGCGGCGATCAACGATCGCCTGCGCCGCGCCGCTGCGCCGATCTGAACCGTGCCGGTTCAGGGTTCGCACACCAATTTGCCCGAACCCATCGCGCTGACCTCGCATTTGGCGCGGCCTTTTACATGCACCGATCCCGAACCCATCATCGAGGCTTTCACTGTCCCGTCCGAGGCGAATTGCGTGTCGCCTGAACCAAGGATCGAAATATCGGCCTTATCGGCCTTCAGGGGCCCCATTTCGGCGCTGCCGCTGCCCGCGATATTGACCTTCAGATCGGCGGTATGGCCCGCCCCGCGATAGGTGCCCGAACCGCCGATCGAGATTTCCAGCTTTTCGCCTTCCACCTTGGGGGTTTCGATATCGCCCGAACCCACGATGTTGATGGCCGCCTCGCGCGCCAGATCGGCGCTGGTGATCTTGCCCGATCCGGTCATGGTCAGCGATTTGGGCGCGGGCATGGTCACCAGCACCGAAACCGCATCGCCGGTGTTCCAGCCTTTCCTGTCGCGCAAAATCCCCAGCGTGCCGTCCTTCAGCGTAAAGCGCAGGTGCGAAGCCTGATCGGGCGCGCCATCCACCTTGATGGCCAGTTTTTCGCCCGGTTCGATCTTCACCGCATCGGGGCCCAGCACCACCACGCTGTCGGGCGCCGGGCCGGACAGGTCGAGTTCGGCCAGCGGTTTGCCCGCGCCATGCAGCGAAACCTCGCCATCATGGCATCCCGACAGCATGGCGGTCATGCCGATGGCGATCATCGGGGCAAAGGCGGATGTGATCTTGCGAAAGTCCATGGGGCTGCTCCCTGACATATTGCGTGTTGGTGTTGTAATACACCACACACCCAAAGGGAAGCCCCAAAGAAAAAGGGGCCGCCCCGACGGGCAGCCCCTCTTTGCAAACCCATACGGGCCCCGGCCGATCAGACGGCGGCGGCGGCCTCGTAATATTTGGGCGCATACTCATTAAGGATCGCGAGGATCTTCTTCAGAGCAGCCGGTTCGTCGGTCTTTTCCATCGCGGCCAGTTCGCGCGCGAGGCGGCTGGAGGCGGCTTCAAAGATCTGGCGCTCCGAATAGGACTGCTCGGGCTGATCGTCGGCGCGGAACAGGTCGCGGGTCACTTCGGCGATCGATACCAGATCACCCGAATTGATCTTCGCTTCATATTCCTGGGCGCGGCGCGACCACATGGTGCGCTTGACCTTGGGCTTGCCCTTGAGCGTGTCCATCGCCTCGCGCAGGGTCTTGTCCGAGGACAGCTTGCGCATGCCGATGGCTTCGACCTTGTTAACCGGAACGCGCAGCGTCATGCGTTCTTTTTCAAACCGCAACACATACAGTTCAAGCTTCATCCCCGCGATCTCCTGCTCAAGCAGTTCGATCACCCGGCCAACGCCGTGCTTGGGGTATACGACGTAATCTCCGACATCGAAGGCGTGCGCCTTGGCGGTCATCTATCGTCCTTTCACTCGGCCCGGTGCAGCATGGAGAGGATCACGGCGGATATTGCGCATGCCCGTGCAAAAGTGATGAGCTTTTGCTGCGGTATGATGCGAAACATCAACCGAGTGCTGCAACGACGCCTTTCATGGTCAGGGGGTTCGACCCGGTTCTTTGCGATGACGACAGGCCAGACATAGGGACAGCCTGTCGCGACTGTCCTATTATATAGCACGCCTGTAACAAAATTGCCAGAGGCCAGCGGTGCGTTTATCGCAACCCCAGCCTCTGGCAGCAAAATTTTATCGTTCGGGCACCCGAAAATGCCTTCCGGGGGTGATTCGCCCCCCGGTAGATTCTCTTAGTCGCCTTCGCCCGGCGCTTCAGAGAAGAACTTTTCGAACTTGCCGTCCACGCCCTTGAATTCGTCGGCGTCCTCGGGCGAATCCTTCTTGGTGGTGATGTTGGGCCATTCGGCGCTGAACTTGGTGTTCAGCTCCAGCCACTGCTCCAGCCCGCTTTCGGTGTCGGGCAGAATGGCTTCGGCCGGGCATTCCGGTTCGCAAACGCCGCAATCGATGCATTCGCTCGGATTGATCACCAGCATGTTTTCGCCTTCGTAAAAGGCGTCAACCGGGCAGACTTCCACGCAATCCATGTATTTGCAGCGGATGCAGGCGTCGGTAACGACATAGGTCATGGCTGCAAATCCCCTTTCAATGAAGAACAAACTTTCCCCGCTGCTAGTGGGGAAGGGGCGGTCTCGTCAAGCGCCTCATAACAGCTTTGTGCCTCATTTGGCGGTCCGCGCCGGTTTGGCATGGCGATCAACCGGATGATCCGCACCCCCGAAGGCACCGGCAGCACCAGCACATCGCCCACCGCGACCGAGGCCGAACAGCGTTCGATGCGCGTGCCGTTGCGGCGGATATGGCCCGCCTCGACCCATTCCTGCGCCGCGCCCCGGGTTTTGACCAGCCGCAGAAACCAGAGGAGCTTGTCGATCCGCATCAGGCCACCAGCGAGGCCAGAGCGGCAAAGGGGCTGTCGACGTCCATCGCGGCCTGCTGACGGGTGGATGCCTCGGTCTCACGCCGCGGAGGATGCCAGCGCCAGACCAGCGGGGCGGGCGGGCCATGGATTTCAGGCGGCAGCACGCGCGGCATGATCGGGCGAAATCCGCCCAGCCGCAGCAGATGGGCATAGGCCCGCGTCGAGAGGCCGATCTTCACCGCCTCGCCCGGATCGAGCGAGAAGGCCGTCTTGCCTCCTTTTCCGCTCGCCGCCTTGCGCCGCGCATGGGCCTCGCGCAGCAGCCGGTCGGCCCGGTCGATGCGCAGCGCCTCCTGGCCCAAGCGGCGATAGAAGCGCGGCACAGGCTTGTCGCTCAGCTTGACCACCGGGGTCATCGGCTGGGCGATGATGCCCTTTGCGCCCACCGCCGATTGCCATAATTGCAGCGGCGCGGCCTTGACCATCGCGGGGTGAAACACATCGAGCGGCCCGATCCGCACCCCCAGCCTGCGCAGCACATCGCGCTGGGGCGGAGAAAGCTTTTCCACCCCCGAGGCGGCGCGATCAACCATCCCGCCCCCCTCAATCATGCGGATGAGCAGCGCGCGCAGATCCGATCCGCTGTCGGGATCAAGGCTGGCCGCCTCCATTGCCGCCAGCGGGGCCAGCGGTTTCCACCGCCGCGCCAGCCATTGCCCCAGCGCCGCGATCAGATCGGCGCGCAAGGGCGCGGCAAGCCGGTCGAGCAAAGGCACAGCCGTCAGCGTAGGGGTGAGCAGCGCCCGCCCCCGCGCGATCCGGGCAAGAGGATGGCCATGCCAGACGATGCTCTCGCCTTGCATCTCCACATCGGCCTCGCCCGCATTCAGCGCCGCGATCAATTCGCCCGCGCGCCGGGCCAGCAGGTCGGGCAAATGCTTCTCCGCCGCCGCCTGAAGCAGCCGCGCATCCTCATGCCGCGCCGAAGGATCGACGCGAAAGGCAAAGCCGCTCAGCGTGCCGATCTTCTCGCCCTCGACCAGCACATCATCGCCCTCCATCGCGACCGACAGCAGGCCTGCGTCCGGCCCCAGCTTGCGCATCAGAACGGTGGTGCGCCGGTTGACGAAACGCTCGGTCAGGCGGGCGTGCAGGGCATCGGACAGGCGCGATTCCACCTCGCGCGCGCGGGCCGCCATTTCATCGCGCGCCAGCACCCAATCGGGCCGCTGGCAGATATAGGACCACGAACGCACCGCCGCGATCCGGCCCTGCAACGTGTCGATATCGCCCTGCGTGTTGTCGAGCTGGGCAATGGCGCGCGGCGCGGTGTCGGCGCCCAGCGGCCCGTGGCGCAATTCCTCCCACAGGCGGGCGACGAAACGGGCGTGGGTTTCGGCTCCCTGCTGGCGAAAATCGGGCAGCGAGCAGGCTTCCCAGAAACGGCGCACCATACCGGTGCCGCGCACGCCGGGGGCAATATCGGGGTCCTCGGCAAGGCGCTTGAGCACGGCCAGATCGATAGCTTGGGGCGCTGCGATCAGTTCGGCCTTGGCCGGGGGCCGTTCGAGCGAACCGATCAGCCGCGCCACCGAATCAAAGCTGAGATCGGATTCGCGCCAGAACAGGCGGGTCAGCGGGGCGAAACGATGTTCCTCGATCGCATAGATTTCCTCATCGGAAAATTCCGCGTCATGGCCCCCGGTTCCGGCCAGCGTGCCAAAGGTCCCATCGCGCTGATGCCGCCCGGCGCGCCCGGCGATCTGCGCCATTTCGGTGGGCAGCAGGCGGCGCTGGCGCACCCCGTCATATTTCGACAGCCCGGCGAAAGCCACATGGGTGATATCAAGGTTCAACCCCATGCCGATGGCATCGGTGGCCACCAGATAATCGACCTCGCCCGATTGATAGAGTTCGACTTGACGGTTGCGGGTTTCGGGGGAAAGCGCGCCCATCACCACCGCCGCCCCGCCGCGAAACCGGCGTAGCATTTCGGCCACGGCATAGACCTGCTCGGCGCTGAACGCGACGATGGCGCTGCGCGGCGGCACGCGCGACAGTTTCTTTGCGCCCGAGTGGCTGAGCGTGGAAAAGCGCGGGCGGCTGACGATCTCGGCCTCGGGTACGAGAGACTTGACCAGCGGCTCCATCACCGAGGAGCCGAGCAGCATCGTCTCATCGCGCCCACGCGCATGCAGAAGGCGGTCAGTGAAAATATGCCCGCGATCCCGATCACCGCAGAGTTGAATTTCGTCGATGGCGACAAAGGACAGGTCGGTGAAGCGGGTATTCGCGCCCTTTTTGGGCCCGCCGCGCACCGGCCCCCTTACCGGCATCGCCTCAACCGTACACAGCAGCCAGCGCGCATTCGGCGGCTCGATCCTCTCCTCGCCGGTGATCAGCGCGACATGCTCCGCGCCTTTGATCGCGCAGACCTTTTCATAGACCTCACGCGCCAGCAGCCGCAGCGGAAAGCCGATGGCGCCGGAGGAATGGGCGCAGAGCCGCTCGATGGCCAGATGGGTCTTGCCGGTGTTGGTGGGGCCAAGCACGGCCTTTACCCGGCCATCGTGGGATTGTTGCGGGCGAAACGAAGCGCGCAGGTTGGGGGTGTGAACCATTACCCCCTGAATGTGGCAAAGCAGACCCGGCCCTGCAAGGGGCGCTTTGTCGCATTCGGGGGCCAATGGACCAAAAGGCCACAGGTTTAGCGATGACTTAACCATCATGAGGCAGGGAGGGAGGTGTAGAAATCTCCTTTGCAAAGGCCATCATGGCAAGCCGCGCTTTTTCCACCCCTGTCGTCTTGCCGCCGGCTCTGGCCGCACGGATGCAGCGTGCCTTGCGCGGTTTCGACTTTGCCACCGACCTCGCCGAGGACATCGGCACGGCGCGCTGGTATCGCGGGCTGGGGTTGATGCTGGGCGGGATCGGGCTGGCGGTTGCGCTATGGCCGGGCATCGGCGGCGGCCCTGCGATCCAGTCGCAGCCGATGGACGCCGTCGCGCGCCAGGAATGGCGCAGTCAGACCGTCCAGCCCCTGCTTTATGGCGGCGACACCGGCAGCAGGATGGGGCCGACCGCACGGCTCGTTCCACTGGCGCAGGCGCCCGAGCGGCCCAGTCTCGATCTCTCGGTGATGCTGGCGCAGGAGGACGGCGTCGAGGCGATGCTCACCCGCGCCGGGGTTTCGGCGGCCGACAATGGCGAGGTGCGCAGCGCACTGGCCTCCGCCGTAGTACTGGAGGATATCGCGCCGGGCACGCGCTTTGCCCTGCATCTGGGGCAGGCCGCAGGCGCAGGGGCGGCGCGCCCGCTCGAAAGCCTCTCCCTGCGCGCGCGTTTCGATCTCGACCTGACGCTGACCCGTTCTGCGGCAGGGAGCTTTGCGGTGACGCGCCATGTTCTGCCGGTCGATTCAACGCCTTTGCGCATTCGCGGTGTGGCCGGGGCCAGTGTCTATCGCGCCGCGCGCGCGGCAGGCGCGCCGATGAAGGCGATCCAGCAATTCCTGGCCGCCATCGACGCTCATCTCAGCCTGGATGAGGTTCATCAGGGCGATGTCTTCGACATGGTGGTCGATTACAAACGCGCGCCCGATGGTAAGGTCGAGGTGGGCGATCTGCAATATGCCGCCATCGAATCGGGCGGCCATATGGCCAAGCAATTGCTGCGCTGGGGCAAGGGCCGCGATGCGCAATTCTATGACGCCTCCGACATGGCCGAACAACGCGCGACGCAGGCGCTGGTGATGCCGGTCGCGGGCGCGCGGATCAGTTCGGGCTTTGGCCTGCGGCTGCATCCGATCCTGGGCTTTGCGCGGATGCATTCCGGCACCGATCTGGCCGCGCCATGGGGCGCCCCGGTCTATGCGGTGGCCGATGCGCTGGTCAATTTCGTCGGGCCGCATGGCGGGCATGGCAATTACATCCGGCTGGACCATGGCGGGGCGGTCTCCACCGGCTATGGCCATCTTTCCCGCTTTGCCGTGTCGCCGGGCATGAGGGTGCGCGCGGGGCAGGTGATCGGCTATGTCGGCTCGACGGGCCTGTCGACGGGCGCGCATCTGCATTATGAAGTGTTTCGCGGCGGGGCGCCGGTCGACCCGATGTCGGTGGGCTTTACCGTGCGCGCCGGGGTGGATCGGGCCGAGCTAGCCGCGTTTCGCGCGCGTCTGGCGGCGGTGCTTCACGTGAAACCTTCGGCGGGGCTGGGGCCGGTCGGGGCGCAAATGGCTATGCGTGCGCCTGCATCGGCCATGCCCTATTGATTGGTGTCCCCTATTGATTGGTGTCAAAGCCTGCTAGGCTGGCCCATGGCAGCGGGTTGCATTATCTGTTGCATAAGGATGGGCCCCGTGAGTGATGAAACCGACCAGATCGAAGGCGAACAGGTGGCCCGCAAGACGCCCTATGAGCGGCTGGGCGGGCGCGAGGTGATCGCGGCCATCACCAACCGTTTCTATGATCTGATGGAGGCTGATCCGGCCTATGCCGAGTTGCGCGCAATGCATGCCGCCGATCTGGGGCCGATGCGCGAAAGTCTGGCCGGGTTTCTGACCGGATGGTCGGGCGGGCCGCGCGACTGGTTCGCCTCGGGCAAATGCATGATGAGCATGCATCGCGGATTGCCGATTGCGCGCGAAACCGCCGATCAATGGGCCGCCGCCATGCGCCGCGCGATTGCCGATGTGGCCCCGGAGGATAAGGTGATGGCGGACGCCATGGCGGGCGTGCTGGAGGAGATCGCCGGTTCGATGGTGCCGGTTGGGGTTCCCGTTGAGGCGTCAGCGGACTGAATGCACAGGCTCGACCGCTCCCGACGCAGCCTTGCCATTGCGCTTTCGGCGCTGGCGGGCTTTGTCGATGCCAGCGGTTTTGTCGCCAATGGCGGCTATTTCATCTCCTTCATGTCGGGCAATTCGACGCGCATGGCGGTCAATCTGGCCAGCGATATGCGCCGCGCTTTGGTGCCGGCGGGGCTGATCCTGGGCTTTGTGCTGGGCGTGGCGCTGGGCACGGCGGTGGCGGCGCGTTCGGGGCCGTGGCGCAAGGTGGCGGTACTGGGCATGGTCTGCGCCTTGCTGGCGGTGGGCGCGCTGACGCATGGCACGGTGATTGCCCAGGGGGCGCTGGTGCTGGCGATGGGGGCCTTGAACGCCACGTTTCAGCGTGAGGGCGAGGGGAGCCTTGCGCTGACTTACGTGACTGGAGCGTTGGTGAAAGCGGGCCAAGCGCTGGGCGGGCAGAAGGTGCCGGGCGCGGGGGCCGGGCTGGCGCTATGGCTGGGTCTGGTGCTGGGCGGTGTGGGCGGTGCGGCGATGGGGCTGCATCATCCAGAGGCGGGGCTGTGGCTGGGGGCGGCATGGGCGGCCGTCGCCACATTGGCCGCCGTCAGCATCACGCGGCCCTAGGCCGCAGGCCGCATCACGCGGCAATAGAGAGCAGTTTTTCCCGCGAAGTCGCCCCGCGCAGCAGCGTCACCCGGCTCGATCCGATGCCCAATGCCTGCGCCACCAGTTCGATCACCGCTTCGGTCGCCTTGCCGTCCTCAGGCTTGGCGCGGACCTTGACCAGCAACCGGCCCTCGACAATCTCGACCCCCTCGCTGCGGGCGCCGGGCGTCACCTTGACCGCCAGCCTGCCCTCGCCATCGACCAGCGCGCGGATGGCCTCGGGCGCAGGCAGGGCGAGTTTAGGCCGCGCCATGCAGCAGCATATCGTCCAGCGCCGCCTTATGATCGCGACCGTTGCGGACATAGGCGGCCACGCCGCGCTGCATGTCGGCCAGTTGGGCATCGTCCAGTTCGCGCGCATAGCGGGCCGGTTGGCCGATCCACATCTGACGGCTGGGGATGCGCTTGCCGGGGCTGAGCAGCCCGCCTGCGGCCAGCATCGCATCCTCTTCGACCACACAGCCATCCATGACGATCGCGCCCAGCCCGACGAAAGACCGGTCCATCAGCGTGCAGCCATGCACCATCGCCATATGGCCGATCAGCACATCCTCGCCGATGACGGTGGGGAAACCATCGTGCATTCCCGGTTTGGGGCTGTCGCAATGGACCACGCTGCCGTCCTGGATATTGCTGCGCGCGCCGATGCGAATCGAATTGGCATCACCGCGAATCACGCAATTGTACCAGATGCTGACGTCCGGCCCGATTTCGACATTGCCGATAATCCTGCAACCTGGTGCAATAAAAGCACTTTCATGGATGCGGGGCCAGATGCCCTTGAACGGGGCGATGGTAACGTCTGAACGCATGGTGTCCTCTCAGCTCTTCGGCCGTGCAATGCGATAGAGAACATGGGGACGCAAGCGATCAGTTTCCAGAAGGGCGGGGTGATCGAAATCTTCATCCGGCGCATGGGCCATGCCGATCCGCATCATCAGTGCCTGGCTTTTGGCATTTTCGCGCGTGGTGATGGCAACAATCGTGGCCATATTGCGATGCGTCCATGCCCAGTCCAGCACCGCGCGGGCGCTTTCCGTGCCATAGCCCTGGCCCCATGCCGTGCGGGCCAGACGCCAGCCAATCTCATATTCCGACAACGGGGGGCGCGGCGGACAAAATCCGCACATGCCAAGGAACTGCCCATCCCCGCGCCGCTCCATCGCCCAGAACGTGTGGCCATGCTGCGCCTGCATGGCCATCATCCGGTCGATCATCGCATCGCTGCTCTCGCGGTCCAGCGAAGCCAGATAGCGCATCACCTCGGCGTCCTGCGCCATCATCCAGGCGGCGTCGCGGTCGCGATCCTCCCATGGGCGCAGGATCAGCCTGTCGGTGATGATGGGCAGAGCGTCAGACAATTTCAGGCATTCAGCAGGCGCGCGGCATGCAGCGCATGATAGGTCAGCACCCCGCTGCATCCCGCCCGCTTAAACGCCAGCAAGGTTTCCAGCACCATCGTGTCGCGATCCGCCGCGCCCGCAGCCACGGCGGCCTCGATCATCGCATATTCGCCGCTCACCTGATAGGCGAAGACCGGCACGCCGAATTGCTGCTTCACGCGGATGGCGATGTCCAGATAGGGCAGGCCGGGCTTGACCATCACGCTGTCCGCGCCCTCGGCCAGATCGACGGCGACCTCGCGCAGCGCTTCCTCGGCATTGGCCGGGTCCATCTGGTAGGTCTTCTTGTTGCCTTTCAGCAGCCCGCGACTGCCCACCGCATCGCGGAAGGGGCCATAGAAGGCGCTGGCATATTTGGCGGCATAGGACATGATCTGGACGTTGTGGTGGCTTTCGGCCTCCAGCGCCTGCCGAATCGTGCCGATGCGGCCGTCCATCATGTCCGAAGGGGCGATGATATCCGCGCCCGCCGCCGCCTGATTGAGCGACTGGCCCACGAGTACCTCAACCGTGGCGTCATTGAGCACATAGCCCGCATCGTCGATCAGCCCGTCCTGACCATGGCTGGTATAGGGATCGAGCGCGACATCGGTGAGCACGCCGATATCATCGCCGCAGGCGTCCTTGATCGCCCGGATTGCGCGACACATCAGATTGTCGGGGTTCAGCGCCTCGGCGCCATCCTCGCTGCGGCGCTCGGGCTGGGTGTTGGGGAAGAGGGCGAGTACGGGGATGCCCTGTGCCACGGCCTCTTTGGCCCGCGCGACGATGCCATCCACGCTCCAGCGCGAGACGCCGGGCAGCGAGGGGATCGGTTCCTCAACGCCCGCCCCTTCGGTGACGAACAGGGGCCAGATCATATCGGCAGGGGTCAGGATGTTTTCGCGGTGAAGCGCGCGCGACCAGCCGGTGGCTCGGGTGCGGCGCAGGCGAAGCGCCGGAAAGGGCGCGGGGATGGTCTGGGTCATGGGCGCAGGGTCTAAACCCCTTGCGGCTTTACGAAAAGGGAGAATTGAAGGGCGGGACGTTTTGCCCCACCCTTCAATCCTTTGATTTATCGACTTATTCGCTCTCGCCCTCATTCTCGCCGCCGTTTTCGGACGGCTCGGATGCGGCGCTGGACTTCTTCTTGCCCTTGGGCGTCTTTTTCGCGTCCAGCTTGGGCGCGGCCGGCACGAGCAGGAAGGTCAGCTCGCTCCTGCCATCCTCGCCTTCCTTGACCGTGACATTGACCTCGCCGCCATGGGCCAGCTTGCCGAACAACAGTTCCTCGGCCAGCGGTTGCTTGACCTTGTCCTGAATGAGGCGCGACATCGGCCGCGCGCCATAGAGCCGGTCATAGCCGCGATCACCCAGCCATTCGCGCGCTGCCGCATCGAACTGGATATGCACGTTCTGATCGGCCAGCTGCAGTTCGAGCTGGAGGATGAACTTGTCCACCACGCGGCTGACCACTTCCTTGCCCAGATAGGCAAAGGGCACGATCGCATCCAGACGGTTGCGGAATTCGGGGGTGAAGAGGTTCTTGACCGCTTCCTCGCCCGCATCCGCCTTGGAGATGTCGCCAAAGCCGATGCCGCTGCGCGCCATGTCGGACGCGCCCGCATTGGTGGTCATGATCAGGATCACGTTACGGAAATCGACCGTCTTGCCGTGGTGATCGGTCAGGCGGCCATTGTCCATCACCTGAAGCAGGATGTTGAACAGATCCGGATGGGCCTTTTCGATTTCGTCGAGCAGCAGCACGCAATGCGGTTGCTGGTCAATGGCATCGGTGAGCAGACCGCCCTGATCAAAGCCGACATAGCCCGGAGGGGCACCGATCAGGCGCGAGACCGAATGACGCTCCATATATTCCGACATGTCGAAACGCTGGAGCGGGATGCCCATGATTTCCGACAGACGCTTGGCCACCTCAGTCTTGCCGACGCCCGTGGGGCCGGAGAACAGGAAACAGCCGATCGGCTTGTCCGGATCGCGCAGGCCCGCCCGGCTCAGCTTCATGGCCGAGGAGAGCACTTCGATGGCCTTGTCCTGACCAAACACCTGACGCTTGAGGTCGCGTTCCAGATGGCCCAGCACCGCGCGGTCGTCCTTGCTGACCGACTTGGGCGGGATGCGCGCCATCGTGGCGATCACGGCCTCGATCTCGCGCTCGGTGATGGTCTTCTTGCGCTTGGAGGGCGGCACCAGCATCTGCATCGCGCCCACTTCGTCGATCACGTCGATCGCCTTGTCGGGCAGCTTGCGGTCGTTGATGTAGCGCGCGGACAGTTCCACCGCCGACTTGATCGCGCCCGGCGTGTATTTCACCTTATGGTGATCTTCAAACGCGGTGCGCAGACCTTTCAGGATCTTGATCGTGTCCTCGATGCTCGGTTCGTTCACATCGATCTTCTGGAACCGGCGCAGCAGGGCGCGGTCCTTTTCGAAGTGATTGCGGAATTCCTTGTAGGTCGTCGAACCGATGCAGCGGATCGAACCGCCCGAGAGCGCGGGCTTCAGGAGGTTGGACGCATCCATCGCCCCGCCGCTGGTCGCGCCGGCGCCGATGACGGTGTGGATCTCGTCGATGAAGAGGATCGCGTGCGGCATCTTTTCGAGTTCCGAAACGACCTGCTTCAACCGCTCTTCAAAATCGCCGCGATAGCGCGTGCCCGCCAGCAGCGAGCCCATGTCGAGCGAATAGATCACCGCATTGGCCAACACTTCGGGCACTTCGCCCTCGACGATCTTGCGCGCAAGACCCTCGGCAATCGCGGTTTTGCCCACGCCGGGGTCGCCAACATAAAGCGGGTTGTTCTTCGACCGGCGGCACAGGATCTGGATGGTGCGGTCCACCTCGGGCCCGCGCCCGATCAGCGGATCGACCTTGCCGCCCAGCGCCTTTTCATTGAGGTTGACGCAGAACTGGTCAAGCGCGGAATCCTTCTTGTTGGCGCTGCCCGCCGACTTGGTTTCCTGCTTTTCTTCCTGACGCGGTTCTTCGGCCTCGGCGCCCTTGGGGCTCTTGTCCTCGATCTTCTTGCCGCCCTTGCCGATGCCGTGGCTGATAAAGCTGACGGCATCCAGACGGCTCATGTCCTGCTGCTGCAGGAAATAGACCGCATAGGAATCGCGTTCGGAAAACAGCGCGACCAGCACATTGGCGCCGGTGACTGTATCCTTGCCGCTGGATTGAACATGCAGGATGGCGCGCTGGATCACGCGCTGGAAACCGGCGGTGGGGGCCGGATCGCCCTTTTCCTTGGTTTTCAGGCTCTGGTATTCCTGATCCAGATATTGCTTCACCGCCTCGGCCAGATCGCCCAGATCCACACCGCAGGCGATCATCACCTGCGACGCATCGGGATCGTCGATCAACGCCAGCAGGAGATGCTCCAGCGTTGCATATTCATGGCTGCGCTCCGACGCCTGGCTGAGTGCCGCGTGGAGGGTCTTTTCGAGACTTTGGGCGAAACTGGGCATTGATCGCGCTTTCGCTACTAAGAGGGCAGGGGGCTGGAGGGAAGGGATGGGCGAGCAAGCCGGGATGATACCTCGGCAGGATATGCGACAACAGGTGTGATAAAGCCCATATGGCGATCCCCTGCACAATTACGAGGGGGCGCGCGCATCAGCTTGTCGCACCCGATGAGGACGGGGCCGATGGGGCGGATGTCCGAAACAGCGCCTCGGCGGCAAGGCGGTTGGCGGCGCTGCGGGCCTTGTGTGCACGAACCCGCGCGATCTCGGCTTCCAGCAGAGCCACGCGCGTATCCAGTTCGTCAATCGAATAAGGCTCAAGGCTCTCCAAAGAGAGGGAGGCCGCAGCGTCCTTGCGACCGCTTGCCAAAGCATGGGGGCGATCTTCATCTTCCATTGGCAACAGCATCGGACTGCTTTCGCTTGCTGTCAACAGGGCGTGAGGCTAGGGATTACAGTTAAATAGTGTATTACAGCATCGCGGGGCAATCATGGGGTCTGTGCTTCCCGAATTTATGAAGGCGGTGACATTCGATTCTCCGGGGCCGGCGCAGGTCCTGAAAGTGTCGGATCTGGCGGTGCCGATGCCCGGCGCGGGTCAGGTTTTGATCAAGGTGGCCGCTGCCGGGGTCAACCGGCCCGATGTGATTCAACGTCTTGGCCAATATCCCGCGCCCAAGGGGCATTCCCCGATTCTGGGGCTGGAAATCGCGGGCGAGGTGGTGGCGCTTGGGGCGGGCGCCGATCCCGCATTGCTGGGCCAGAATGTCTGCGCGCTGGTCAATGGCGGGGGATACGCACAATACTGTATTGCCGAGGCGGGCATATGCCTGCCCGTGCCCGATGGTCTCTCGATGGTCGAGGCGGCCGCGATTCCCGAGACGCTGTTTACCGTGTGGCACAATGTGTTCGAACGCGGCTGGGCCAGTGAGGGCGAACGCGTGCTGGTCCATGGCGGCACCAGCGGGATCGGCACGATGGCGATTACACTGGGTAAGGCCTTCGGGCTGGAGATGATCGTCACCTGCGGCAGCGACGAGAAATGCGAACGCGCGATCGAACTGGGCGCGGCCCATGCGATCAATTACCGCAGCCATGATTTCGTCGAAGAGGTCAAGCGCATCAGCCGTGGCGAAGGCGTGCATCTGGTGCTGGACATGGTGGCGGGCGATTATGTGGCGCGCAATCTGAAATGCCTGGCCGATGACGGGCGCCATGTCACCATCGCGGTTCAGGGCGGGGCCAAGGCCGAGGTGCCGATGTGGCAGGTCATGGCGCGGCGCCTGACGCTGACGGGATCGACGCTGCGGGCGCGCTCCAACGCTTTCAAGGTGCTGCTGGCGCAGGAAATCGCCGCCAATGTCTGGCCGCTGGTCGATGAGGGCGAGGTCCGCCCCGTCATGGCGCGCACCTATCCGCTCGAACAGGCGGCACAGGCTCATGCGCAGATGGAATCGGGCGATCTGGTCGGCAAGATTGTGCTGGAGGTGATATGAGCTATCCGTTGCTGCGTCTGAGCGATGACCGGGCATGGGTGGAAATCCGCAAGGGACGCGGCGCGGTCACCTGGAACGACATGGAGCGCGTCTTTGAAGGCGCCGCCAGGGCCGGGCAGGAATGGCGCGGCGATGAGGGCGGCAAGCTCTCCGGGCGCTGCTGCATCTCGTCCTCGCATGTCGATTCCACGCTCAGCCTGCCCTATGCCGTGCATGGTCAGGACGGGGTGAATGTCGGTCAGGCCGTTGAACTGGCCTTTCCCGATGACATGATCTGGAAAGCCTCGCTGCATGGACAGGCTTTCGTCCTGCATGAGGACCCGATTTCGGCCAATTGCTACAAGATCCGGCTGACGGCGGCCTTGCTGGGCCTGCCTCTGTCGCGGCGGGCTTATGATATCCGCAAGGGCGAGACGCGGACGTCCGAGTTTCTGGCGCGGGTCAATGCCAATGGCCGCATCCCGGTGCTGGAAATCGCCGGGGCCAGCGGCATCCGCTTTTTGCCCGAAAGCAATGCGGCCTGCTGGTATCTGGCCAGCGGTTCGCGCCTGATCCCCACCGACCGTTTTGCGCAGGCCGACATGCTGCGCTGGATGTTCTTTGAACAATATAACCACGAACCCAATGTCGCTACCCTGCGCTTCTGGCTGGCCTACCTGGGCGAGGAAAACCTGAGCGAGGCGCAAAAGGGGCAATTGGATGCCAAGCGCAGCGCGGGCGAGGCGGCGCTGCGGCTGATGGACGAACATCTGGCGGTGCATGACTGGTTTGTCGGTAATGGCATCACGCTGGCCGATATCGCGCTCTTTGCCTATACCCACGTGGCCGGGGAAGGCGGCTTCGTTCTGGATGATTTTCCCGCCATCCAGCGCTGGATTGGCCGGATTGAGGCCCTGCCGGGCTTTGTGCCGCTGAATTAACGGCGCAAATCCGCGCGATTTTGCGGCAAAACGCTTGCCCAGAATCAATCCCGCGCTTATGGGGAAAAGGTTAGGCCGCTCCGTGAAGGGGCGGCCCTTCTATTTTGTGCCCGGTTTTGGCGGGTTTTTCCCGCCTCAAACACGCTCGGAGATGACCCGTGACCCAGCCCACCCCGCTGATGCCGCATGCAACGGCCTCGTGGCTTGTCGACAATACCGCGCTCACGTTTGAGCAGATCGCAGACTTCTGCGGACTGCACATTCTCGAAGTGCAGGCCATGGCCGACGATCTGACCAGCGCCAAGTATATGGGCCGCGATCCGCTGCGCGCGGGCGAACTGACCGCCATCGAAATCGAACGCGGCCAGAACGACCCCAACTATCGCCTCAAGATGTTCAAGGCGCCCGTCACCGTCAGCCGCACCAAGGGCCCGCGCTATACGCCGGTGTCCAAGCGTCAGGACAAGCCCGACGGCATCGCCTGGATCCTGCGCAACCACCCCGAAGTGTCGGATGCCCAGATCAGCAAGCTGATCGGCACCACCCGCACGACCATCGCCGCGATCCGCGACCGCAGCCACTGGAACATCGGCAACATCACCGCCAAGGATCCTGTGACGCTGGGCCTGTGCTCGCAGCGCGAACTGGACGCGATGGTGGCCAAGGCCGCCAAGGGCCGCAGCGCCGAGGATGACGAGGCCGACGTCCAGCGTCTGGGCAGCGACCGCGACGCGCTGATCGAAGAACTGCGCGCCGCCCGCGAGGCTCAGGCCAAGGCCGCCAGCGAAGCCGCCCAGGAAGCCGAAGCCGCCGCATGGCTCGCTGCCAAGCGCGCTGCGGAGGCCGAAGGGCGCGAATAAGCGCTTCGGTTTCTCGGTATGGAAAAGGGGGCTGCCTTCGGGTGGCCCTTTTTTTGGTTTTGCAGGGGGTTAAGATGCCTCCGGCGGGCAAAGGGCGGGGGCCCTTTGCAATCCCGTTAATGGGGTTGCGCTTTGGTTCGTAAGCGGGTGGGTGGGGCTTCGGTTGTAAAGCCTGCGGCGCGGCAAGCTCATCTCTATCCGCGCCGCAGGCTTTAAACTTCAAACGCTGCGTCCGACACCCATTGGCTGAACCCAAAGCGCCACGCAGACAGTAACGGGAGCGCGAGGGACTAGTCCCTCGCATTCATCCTTCCTTCTTCAAACCCCGATCAAGCCCCACCCCACTGCCCGATCCTTGGATCCAACGCCACCGCCTGCCGCCGCAGGGCCGCCCGCGCCAACCGCTCCACCTCGACCTTGCGGCGCGCCGGGGCCAGCGGCATCAAAGGCGCGGGCCGCAGGATTTCGGCGTCATAGCCATCGGCCACAATCAGGCCACATTGGTCGGGGCGAAAGGCTTCGCTTTCCATGCAGGCGCGGTCGAGATGGCTGGCCAGCCCCCAGAAGAAGCGGTCGCAATGGTCGAGATAGTCGGTCCATTTGCCATCGCCCATCAGGTCGGCGCGGGCCACTTTGATTTCGACGATGATGACCTGTCCCTTGGCGTCGATGCCCATCAGGTCGGCCCGCCGCCCGTTGCGCAGCGGCATTTCGGCCATGCACCAGATATCGTTGCGGGCAAACAGGCGGGAAATTCCGCGCGCGACCGCCAGAGCATCGGCGGGCATGCCATCGGGAATCAGCGAATCAGGCGAAATATCCATCCCGCCATTCTAGGAACAGAAGGCGAACTTACAAGCCCTGATCGTCGCTTGCCGGGGCCAGCGCCAGCAAGCCGCGCCGTGCCGAGGTGAACTCCTGCCACAGCGCGCGCGCTGCGGGCACCACATCGCCGCCGCGTTCATGCACCGAGAGCAGCGCCGCCACGCCCGGCTCCATAATGGCGACCAAATCGCCGATGGATTGTTCGATCAGCCGCGCCCGGCGCGGATCGGCCCCGCGCAAACCGGTCGGAAAAGCCAGCAGCGCGGCCACTTCCTGCGCGGAATTTTCCCCGGCCAGTGCGGCAATCGCCCGCGCCGCTTCGCGCAGCGCGCCCCAGCGCATGCCCAGCGGATCGACATTGTCGTCAGGCAAAGCCCCCGATTGGGCCAGAGCATCGGAAGAGGAGGGCAAGGGTTCCATGAACCGCCATTATAAAACCTAGGCCTTGCCAAAAACCTAATACAGCAAACTTTTTTACCTTATAGCGAAAATCTCTGGCCACGACGGTCAAGCGCTGCTAACCGCGCAGACATTCGGTGCGCATCCGTAGCTCAGCTGGATAGAGTACTGCCCTCCGAAGGCAGGGGTCACAGGTTCGAATCCTGTCGGGTGCACCATTTCCCTTCATCGACGCGCTGAACGCCGGGACGATCAGTCCTTTCGCGCGCCCAGCACCACATCCAGCACGGCATGGTGCAATTGCGCCGGGGTCAGGTCGATGCGTTGATCCGATCCGCGCACATATTGCCCCTGTGCATCGAGGCGGACCATCACATAGGGCGTATGCCGCGCGCCGCCCGGCCGGGTCGCGCCGGGGATGCTGGGGCGATGGTCGCCGAAAAAGACCAGCATCGCCGGCCGCCCCGCCTGCGCCATCCGCTCGACCAGCGTGGCCAGCATGGCATCGCTGTTGCCGACCAGCCGCAGATAGCTGCGGACCAGATCGCGCTCGGCGCCTGCGGCCTCCTCGGGTGCCCATGGGCCGTGGTTTTCGATGGTCACGGCATAGATCATGGTCGGCCCGTCGGCCTGCGATGCCAGCGTGTGGATCGCATCGGCCATGGCCGCATCGGTGACATAGCGGCCGTCCTCGGGCCGGGGCGGGTCAAACCTTTCCTCGCCCACCAGTTCGTCAAAACCGGCTGCGGGCATGATCGCGTCGCGGCCGTAAAAGCGCATGTCATGCGGGTGGACAAAGAGGCTGCGCCAGTTGGCCGCCTGCAACCGCGCGGGCAGCGCATAGGATGCCTCGCCCAATGCGGTAAGGAAGGGGTCATAGCGGCGGAAACCGAGCACATCCTCGTCGCGCCCAAACAGCACACCATATTCGGTGCGCATCGTATAGGCGCCAAAGCCGCTGACCTCGAGGCGGCCCCATTGCCATGCCTGCGCCCGGGCGGCGGCTAGGCCGGGGAGGGCGAAATCGGGTTGGGCGGGATGGTCGGGGCTGAAGAGTTCATGCGGATCGGCAAAGGATTCACATTGGATGATGATCACCAATTCGGGGGCGTCATCATCGGGCGCATGTCGCGCCACGGAGGGGCAGGGGGCGGGGTCCTGACTCGCCCGCCACCGTCGCCAGTACAGCACCAGCACCGGCACCAGCCCATGGCGGCGGACATCGCCATGGGCATTGGGCATGGTGACAAGAGGACGACACGCCCGCAGGCTGAACGCCAGCACGACCAGCCCGCCCGCCAACAGCGCCGCACCCGCCAGATGCGGCGCCACCGTAGGATCGAACAGCCATACCAGCACCGCCACCAGCGCCAGCGCGATCAGCCCGACCGCCACCCTTTGCCATGGCCGGACGGCGGAAAGATAGAATTGCGGATGCCGGAACACCGCCCCGACGAGTGCCAGATCGGAAAAAAGCAACGGTTCACCCAGCATCGCATGTTTGGCGTTCGAGGCCAGCGCAAACAGGGCGGCCAGCGCCAGCACCAGCACCGCTGCAACCATAATGCTGCCGCTGAACATCAGAAACAGGCCGAACAGCGCGATTGTCGTCCAGCCCATCAGCCATAGGCCGATCAGGCTGCGCCCCGGCAGGCGAGGCCGGGGATGGACCAGCGCATCGAGCGCCATGACCATCACGAGCAAAGCTGCAAAGGTCAGCACCTCGGATATCGCCCTAAGCAGATCCTGTTCACCCCGTTGACCCCTTCAGGTCGATTTCCGTGCGCCTCATCACGCGGCCGGGCCATAGCCTGCTCTGTGGACAGTGTCATCAGGTCTCGTGTTTCAAATATAGATCTTTCCGAGTCTTGCCCGATACATGGGAGGGGACTAACGCCGGAGCAAAGAACAGGGGCAAGCGTGTCCCGGCCTTTCGCATTGCTGTTGGATGGAGCGTTTTTGCACATGCCAGATATTTCGGCCGCGTCCCCGGCTCTTGCCGAAACCGCGGAATACACCTGGTCGGGCGGCGCCAGGCGTCATGTGCTGCTGTTGCAGGGGCTGATGGGGCCGTTGTTCCGATGGCTGGGTCGCGGGCTGATGCGCGACGGACATAGCGTCCACAAGGTCAATTTCAACGGTGGCGACCGGGCGTTCTGGCGCCTGCCCAACGGCATGGATTATCGCGGCTCGCTGGAGGAGTGGCCCGGGGCGTTGCGGCGGCTGATAGGGGACAAGGGAATCACCGATGTGGTGCTTTTTGGCGATTGCCGTCCGCACCATCTGATCGCGCGACAGGTGTGTCAGGAGATGGGCATCCCCGTCCATGTGTTCGAGGAAGGCTATATCCGGCCCGATTGGGTGACGCTGGAGCTGGGCGGGGTCAATGGCCATTCCTCTTTGCCGCGCGATCCGGTGTGGTATCGTGAAACCGCCGCCGCTCTGCCGCCCGTTCCGCCCCATGCGCAGGTCCCTTCCTCGTTCCGCCGCCGGGCGACCGAGGGGCTGATCTACAACGTCGCCGATGTGTTTACCCGCTGGCGCTATCCCCACTGGAACAACCATCGGCCATGGCCGCCGCTGGTCGAGGGCATGGGGTGGCTGCGCAAGCTGCGTCAGGGCAAGGAAAAGCGCGCGCGTGGCGCGGAACTGATCGCCCGGCTGGAAACAAGCGACCAGCCCTATTTCATCTTTCCGCTCCAGCTTGATTCGGATGCCCAGATCCGCCTGCATTCGCCCTTTTCCGGCATTGCCGAGGCGCTCAAGCTGGTGCTGGGCTCTTTTGCGGCCCATGCGCCCGCCCATGCGCGGCTGGTGGTCAAAGAGCATCCGCTCGACAACGGAGTGCGCGACTGGCGGCAGGAAACCGCCAGGATTGCCGCGATGCTCGGCATTGCCGAAAGGGTCGATTACATGGACTGGGGCGACATTGTCCCTGTCACCCGGCGGGCGCAGGGCATGGTGACGATTAACAGCACCAGCGGCACCTTGGCGCTGGCCATGGGCGTCCCGGTGGTGGCGATGGGCAGCGCGGTCTATGACATTGCCGACATCACCTGTCAGGACGGGCTCGACGCTTTCTGGCAGAACCCCGTTGCACCTGACAAGGAAACCTTTGATGCGTTTCGCCGGGTGCTGATCGACCGCTGCCTGATCCCGGGCGGTTTCTTTTCCGAGGAAGCACTGGACAAGGTGGTTCGCCACGCGATTGCCAGGCTGGAAGGGCGGCCCCTGCTGCCCGAATGATCGCTACCACCCCGGCGGGGCGAGCGAGCGCAGCAGGCGGTCGCGCAGAAACCGGGGCAGCGCCCGGTCGAACAGGCGCAGCAGGGCAAAATGCCATGGGGTAACCAAATGCGCGCGCCCCATGCCCTTTCGGCCCGCCATGGCCGCACGCAGGATTCGCCTTGCCGCCTCCTCGGGCGAGAGCGGCATGGGGCGGGCGCCCGGTACCGCACGGCCCGCCGCCGTGTCGATAAAGCCCGGAGAGGCCAGTGTAACCGACACGCCATGGGGCCGCATGGCGATGCGCAGCGAATCGGTGAAACGCGACAGCCCCGCCTTGCTGCCCGCATAGGAGGCGGCAAAGGGCAGGGCGTGAAAGGCGGCGGCCGAGCTGATCAAAACCAGTCGGCCCTTGCTGTTGCGCCCCGCCATCCGCCCGGCGAGGGCCGCCGCCATGGCCGCCGGGGCGGTGAAATTAACCTGTATCAGCCGGGCGACCTGCGCGGGGTCCTCCACCAGCGCGCCCTGGGCCCGGATATCGCCAAGCCCGGAGGCGAAGATCGCCATATCAAACGGGCAGGCGTCATCCTCGGCCAGTAAAGCCGCGACCGCGCCCGCCACATCGGTCAGATCAAGCGAACGCACATTGACCAGCGCGCCTTGCGCCCTGCATTGCGCGGCAATGGCGGCCAGTTTTTCCCCATCGCGCCCCCAAAGCGAAAGTTGCGCCCCCGGTTGCGCCAGTTGCCGCGCCATCGCTTGACCCAGTTCACCCGAGGCGCCAGTAACAATTGTGCGGGTCGGATGAAGTCGATCAGTCATAAAGCTGTTTTACGTTCAATACCGTAGATTATAAAACCGTTTGCCGCTTACCCCTTGACAGCAATCACTCGGTGCTGTCCAGACTTGGGGGTAATGACCAGCCGAGATTCCAGCATGCAGCGTATCAGACTGTTTAGGAATGAACAGCTTGAGAAACTTACGGTTCTCTCACCGCTCGGATTCGCGATAATCTGGAGCGTGGCTTTGCCGTTTGTGCTCTGGGCGGCTTGGGGAACGGCCGCTCCGATGAAGGCGCTGGAGCTGTTTCTGGGCGGGCTGGTGGTGTGGTGCCTCTTTGAATATGTGATGCACCGCTATTTGTTCCATTGGGAAACCAATTGGGCTCCCGCGCGCTGGCTGGTGTTCCTGATCCACGGCAACCACCACAGCAGCCCGAATGACGACATGCGCAACCTGATGCCCCCGGTGATCAGCCTGCCTGCTTCGGCGCTGATCTGGTGGGGGTGCATGGCGCTGGTGGGTCACGGCGGGACGTGGCTGTTTCTGGGCTTCATCCTTGGCTATGTGGGCTACGACCTGCTGCATTTCGCCTGTCATCAATGGCCGATGCGCTCGCGGCTGGGCAAGGCGTTCAAGCGCCATCACATGCGCCACCACTATGTTGACGAGCATGGCAATTACGCGATCACCGCGATCTTCCTCGACTGGATCTTTCGCAGCCGGATCATCTCGCCGCGCGGTTGAGAGCGGTTAGCGCTGCAACCGGGCAATCGCCTCGGCAACGATCTCCATATGCCGGGCCCAGCTTGGATTGTGCCATGATGCCATGCGCTGTTGCTGCACCTGGTGCAGCGCGCCGCCGCCAGCATGGTCGAGGATAGCCGTCTTCCAGCCCGGCCCGTCCAGCGGATCGAGATAATCGGGCACATCTCCGCCCGCCTCGCGCAGGGCGGGCAGATCGCTGCACACCACCGGCGTGCCGACCGATAGCGCCTCGGCCACCGGCATGCCATAGCCCTCGGCAAAGGAGGGCAGCAGCAGCGCCCGCGCGCCCCGCAGCAGCCCGGCGATTTGCGTGTCGGGACAGCCGTTAAGCTCCTCAACATGGCCCTTCAGCGCGGGGCAGCGCTCGAGCATGTCGATCACCTGTTCGTTTTCCCAGCCGCGCCGCCCGATCACCACCAGCCGGGGCACCTGCGCGGGTGGAAGAGTCTCTGCCAGATGGCGCCAGAGATGGAGCAGCAGCAGGTGGTTCTTGCGCGGCTCGATCGTGCCGATGCAGACGAAATAGGGCCGCCCGTCCGCCCAGACCGCAGGCGGCGCCTCGGCCATGCTCTCGGTGCCCAATAGGGCGACATGCATGGCGATATCGCGCCCCGACCGCGCAATCCACGGGGCAAAGGACGCCCCGGTGGCGGCGGAATTGACGATCACCCCATCGGCCAGCGCGGCCACCGTGGCCATCCGTTTGCGGTGCAGATCGGCGCCGTTGGGGCGGGCATATTCGGGAAATTCGATGGGGATCAGATCGTGGATCATGCAGAGATAGCGCGCATTCTCGCGCGCCAGAATGCGGCGGATCAGATCCTGCCGGGTCAGATGATGGGGCGAGACCTGAACATAGACGCTTTTCCCGCCCGCCGGACGCACGCGTCTGGGCCAGAGCGCAGCCATCCACGGCAGACTCGAGATCACCGATTTTCGCGCGCCGCCGCTTTCCTCGCTCATCCAGCGCCGCTCCAGCTCATCGAGATAGGCCAGCGCCGCCTTGCGCAA
The DNA here is from genome assembly GCF_012275515.1 of Novosphingobium sp. SG707. GTDB lineage: Bacteria > Pseudomonadota > Alphaproteobacteria > Sphingomonadales > Sphingomonadaceae > Novosphingobium. The sequence continues at coordinate 393,741 of NZ_JAAZQL010000003.1, read as the reverse complement.
CAGGCGACCATAAAGACCGGTGGGATGTACGGCGGCAAAGGCCAGATCATCGCCATAATGAGCCAGCATCCCGCGGGCATAGGCCATCTCGACCCGGTCGACTCCCGAGGGCGTGGAATAATGCACCCGCGAAATCAGCCGGGAGATGTCCAGAATGACGGCGCTCATTTCGTGCCTCTCCGGTTCAGGCGAGCCATCAACTGCCCTTGCCAGCGGCGCAGCGGGGCGATCCATTCCAGACGGTTGCGCGCGCGGTCGCTGGCCATGCGGCCGACCAGCACTTCGGGCGGGCAGGGCAAGCCGGTGACCGGATCGAGATAGCGCGGATAGAGGATCAGCACGCCCGCGACCAGTTCGTCCAGCGCCAACGCCCGCCCGCGCCGGTCAGGCACCGCGCCCAGATCGCGCGTCAGGCCCCATCCGGCATAGAAGGGCGTGCCATGGCACGTCACATCCCGCCCGCGCATCAATGCCTCAAATCCGGTCAGCGAGGTCAGCACATGGACCCCATCGACCGTATCGAGCAGCGGCGCCATGCCCCCACCCCGCGCGATCCGGTCGGCCAGTTGCAGCACTTCGCCATCGGGCACGGCGCCCTTGCGATGACCCGCATCGACATCGGGGTGCGGGCGGAACCAGATCTCGGCGTCGGGTTCGAGCGCGCGCGCCCGGCGCAGCAATTCCAGATTCGAACGCAAACCGCCGCCGCCCGCGATCACCGACATGTCATCCTCGACCTGTCCGGGCACCAGCACCAATCGCCGCGCCCCGCGCCGGGGGGCATTTTCAGCGGTACCGGCGGCATATTTGCTGATCCCGGCCGCGACGATGGTTTCGCGCAAGGAGCGGGCGCGCTCGAGCAGTTCGGGGGAAAAAGCGGTCCGGGCCAGAATCGCTTCCAGATCGCTGGGCCGCGACGGGTCGAAATGGATGCCGCCCCGGTCAACCACGATCGAGGAGGGCGGCACGAGATTGCTGCCCAGCCCCACCGAGCGGACAAAGCCATCCTCGACCCTGACCAGCGGCACGCCCTGCGCCTTGGCCTCGGCCAGCAGGACGGGCGACACGCGCGAGGGCCAGATCGCCACCGCTCCGCCCCGGCGCCGGGCCGTGGTCAGGGCGCGGCGCGGGCTGGACACCATGCGCAGATTGTCCGCGCTCGACCACAGGAAACGTCGGATTTCGGCGCGTTTCCACCATGCCATGCCGCTGGCCACGACAATGCCGCGATTGGCCTCGATGATGCGCCGCCATTCCGCCAGAAGGTCGATGGTGGCCTCCAGCGTGGAAGGGCTGCCGGTAAAGGGATCGCGATAGTGCGCCGATGTCAGGGCGCGAAAGGCATGGCGGTCGAGCGCGGCATCGTCCTCGCCCGGCGTGCCAAAGCGGCCCGGCGACAGCACGCACACCGGCACCCCGGCGATGCGGGCCAGCGCGACCCATTCGTCATCGCCATGGGCCAGCAATTGTCCGGCCCCGGCCAACGCCGACCAAGGATCGACAGCCGCGCGCCATTCGCCGCCTTCGCGCTCGGTCCGGCGGGCCAGCGCCTGACGCAAGGCGCGCGCCGGCGAGGCGGCGACCCACAGGGCTGGGGAGGCGGGCGCCAAGGCGGCAACCTCTGCGGCATCGCGCGGGCGCGCGACCATCGCGGCCGGGCCGGGCAGCCCGACGGGCGCGTCCCAGAAGGCTCCGCCGACCCGCGCCGCGCGCAGGCGGGCGAAAAGGGCTGCGGGATCGCCATCTGCGGCCTCGACACCGTCAAGGGTCACATGGATGGGCCCCACCCCCGGAAAAGGCGGCGCGCGCAGCAAAGGCGCGGTCACGGCCTCTGCCCCCATGCGGCGATTTCCAATTGCCCGCGCGCATCGCGGCGCAGCAGGCCATAGGCGCCGGTGGGCAGTTTGAGGCCGGGAATGTCCCGCATCGCCGCCTGCAACGCCGGATCGGCCAGCAGCGCGAAACGCGCAGCGCCATTGCTGGTGACCAGCAGGATCGGGCCATCGGCGGGGGGCGAGGCAAAAAGCGCCCGCCATCCGCTCAGCCGCTGTTCGGCATCGACCCGCCAGTCCGGCGGGGGCAGGGCGTGCGCATCCCATGCCGCAAGCGCATCATGGCCGATTCTGCCCAGAACTGTCGCTTCGTCCTTGTCCTCGTCCGGCCCATGGTCGATTTCGGCCAGCCAGTCGCATGACTCGGGCACAGGGATGTCGCTTTGCGCCGCCACAATCGCCTGAGCCGTGGCGCGGGTGCGCAGCAGGGGCGAGGTCAGCACGCGGGAAAAGCGCCAACCCAGCGCCGCGAAATGGGCGCCCAGCGCCTCGGCCTGCGCCTGACCTTGCGCGGTCAGCGGCAGATCGGTGCGCGCGCCGATGCGGCGCGGCGGCTCTCCGGCGGCAAAAGTGTTTCCGTGGCGGACGATAACAAACATCCCTGCGCGCTTAACCGATTCGGATCAGGCGGGAAAGGGATCACCCAGCCGGGCAATCGCTTCCTCGGCCCATTGCACATCGGCGGGCGTGTCGATGCCGGACAGGGCATGGTCGGGCGCGGTCACCTCGAATGTGTCGATGGTCCGCCCGCCTTCGAGAAAGCGGAGCTGTTCGAGCCCCTCGAGCACTTCATAAGGTGTGGGCGCACAGGCCGCGAACCAGTCGAGCGCGGCCATGCGATAGCCGTAAAGCCCCAGATGCTGCCACACGGGCGAGAGATCGCCCGCCGCGCGCAGGGCCTCCTCGTTGCGGATGGCCGGGATGATCGTCTTGGAAAACCACAAGGCCCGCCCATCGGGTCCGCGCGCGCAGGTGGTGCCGCTGAAAGGCGCGGTCAGCTTGTGCCAGCGCAGCCGATCGAGCCGCGCCCAGTCGAGCCGATAGACCGGCGTGGCCACATCGGCCTGCCCTTCGCGCAGGGTGCGGATGAGGCCCGCAACAATGGCAGGCGAGATGAAGGGGGCGTCACCCTGAAGATTGATGACAAGTCCCGGCGTCCGGGCCTGTTGATGCGCGGCGGCGCAGGCGCGGGCCGAACCGGAATCAAGCGAGGCGGGCGTCATCGCCGCCGCCACGCCCAGCGTCCTCGCATGATCGGCGATGCGCGCATCATCGGTGGCCACGACCAGTTCGCAATGGCCCGCCTGCGCTGCGGCCACACGCGCCACCCCCACCACCCGTTCGAGCAGCGTGCGCCCGGCGATCATCATCAACGGCTTGCCCGGCAGCCGGGTCGAGCCATAACGCGCCGGGATAACGATCAGATCAGGCCCCAGATCAGGCAACGCCGGTCCTGACAATGTCGTGGATATGGACGATGCCCACCAGTCGTCCGTCATCCTCGACAACGAACAGCACCGAGATGGCGCTTTCGTTGAGGATGCGCAGCGCATCGGCGCAAAGCGTGTCGGGATGGGCCATCACGGGGTTGGGCGACATATGCTTGCCGATCTGGTCCTGCAGATCATAGACCGCGATGCAGCGGCGCAGGTCGCCATCGGTAAAGGCCCCCACCAGCCGCCCATCGCAATCGACAACAGCGGTGCAGCCATAGCGCTTGCGGCTCATTTCGATCGTGGCGCTCACCAGCGTGGCGTCGCGATAGACGCGGGGAACGGCATCGTCCACGCCCATGATATCGGCCACGCGGGCCAGTTGCGCGCCCAGTTTGCCGCCCGGGTGAAAGACGTGGAAATCCGAGGAGGTGAAACCCCGCGCCTCAATCAACGCTACCGCCAGCACATCGCCCAGCACCAGTTGCAGCGTGGTCGAGGATGTCGGCGCCAGATTGTTAGGACACGCCTCGCGCACCATGGGCAGTTGGAGGCAGATATTGGCGGCGCGGCCCGCAGTGCTGTCGGGATGAGCGGTCGCCACGATCAGCGTGAGGCCAAAACGGTGACAATATTGGAAGATATCGACCAGTTCGGCCGTCTCGCCCGACCAGGTGATGGCCAGCACCACGTCATGTTCGGTGATAACGCCCAGATCGCCATGGCTGGCCTCGCCGGGGTGCAGGAACAGCGCCGGCGTGCCGGTCGAACGCAGGGTTGCGGCGATCTTGCGGCCGATATGTCCGCTTTTGCCCATGCCGCTGACAATGACGCGGCCCTTGGTAAAGGCCATGGCCTGAATCGCAGCATCGACCGACTTGCTTAATTCGGGAGACTGCAGCGCGGATTTGAACGTTTCGAGAGCCTGTAACTCGATATCCAGAGTTTTGAGCGCCGAGGCGGCATGTCGAGCCTGAAATATTTGAGCGGTCATAGGCATCCCTGATGGCATATAGGTGCTAAACTGTACAAGCCCGACAGACTTCGTAAGTATTGAAAACAGTGGGGGATTGCCAGCCCTTTCGTTCTCCGCCAAGGAGTGGCTCATCGCGAGGGAAACGCGGTTCGTCGCAGGATATCGTTGATAAACTGGTATATTCAGTAATTTAAGGTTGAAGCATCATGCGCCTTTGCGGACACGAGATCGGCCACGCCACGCCACTTTTCGTCATTTGCGGCCCCTGTGTGATTGAGAGCGAGGCGATGACCCTGTCGATCGCGCAAACGCTGGCCGATATGGCACGGCGCCTTGGCATGATGTTGATTTTCAAGAGTTCGTTCGACAAGGCAAATCGCAGTTCCGACCGCTCGTTTCGCGGGCTGGGCATGGATGAGGGGCTGCGCATCCTTGAAAAGGTGCGGGCCGAAACCGGCCTGCCGGTGCTGACCGATGTGCATGAGCCGCATCAGGTGAGCGCGGTCGCCTCGGTGGTTGACGTGTTGCAAACGCCCGCCTTTCTGGCGCGCCAGACCGATTTTATCGCCGCCGTGGCCGCCTCGGGCAAGCCGGTGAACATCAAGAAGGCGCAGTTCATGGCGCCCGGCGATATGGTGCAGGTGGTGGCCAAGGCGCGCAATGCGGCCGCTGCGGCCGGGCATGACCCGGACAATTTCCTGCTGTGCGAGCGGGGCGCTTCGTTTGGTTACAACAACCTCGTTTCCGATATGCGCTCGCTGGCGATCATGGCCCAGACAGGATGCCCGGTGGTGTTCGATGCAACCCATTCGGTGCAACTGCCCGGCGGTCTGGGCGAAAGCTCGGGCGGTCAGCGTGAATATGTGCCGCTTCTGGCACGGGCTGCGGTGGCGGCGGGCGTATCCGGCCTGTTTATGGAAACCCACCCGGACCCGGACAAGGCCCTTTCCGATGGCCCGAACGCGGTGCGGCTGGATCAGGTCGAGGCGCTGTTGCGCAAGCTGCAGGCGATCGATGCGGTGGTGAAGGGGTGAGGGCCAGAGGGCGGGCGGCGAGCCGCGCTCCCTTGGCCGGACGGCCTTAGCCTATGCGCGCGGCCTCCCCGGCGCGGCGACGCAGGAGTTTGCCAAATCCCGCTGAGCAATCCGATGTGGGCCAGCGGGCGCCATCGTCGATCAGCAGCGATGTCAGCCGCGCCTGATCCTCCTGCCAAAGCGCACGGCCTCTTTTCGCACGGGCCAGTGCGGCATCGGCCAGCGCGCGCAGGTTGATTGCGCCGCGCCACAGTGAAGCCAAAGGTGCCTGCGGATCATACAGCAGCCCGGACACGCCATGGGCCAGATAATCGGAGGCGGGCGCACTGTCCGGGGCGATCACCACCCGCCCCATGGCCATGGCGGCGGTCAGCACCGGCATATCGACAAGAGACGGTTCGGGTAAAATCACACAATCATGCCGCGCGAACAGGTCTGTATAATCCCCGCTGATATCGCCCACACTGATATGCAGACCCGCCCGAATGAAGGGATTGAGCCTTCCCTTGCCCGATGCTTGCCGATCTTCTTCGGCCATGGCGCAAATATGTAGATGATCGAGCCCCAGCATCAGACATTGCCGGGCCGCCTGCACCGCCGCTTCCCATGTTGCGCCACCCTGCTTCCACAAGAGGGCGTGGCGTCCGGATGGACGCGGGGCCGGGGCGGAGAGCGGTGCGACGGGCGAAAAATACTGGAAATAGGCGCTGTCCAATCCGGCTTTCAAAAGCTGCTCATGCAGCTTGCGGGAAAGCGCGATGAAGCGGTGCGTCTGAAACTGTTGCCACCAACTGTTCGGCTGATCATCCGCATATTTCGGGAAAGGAATGATGATCAATCGGCGGTCGGGCAATTCGTCGGCCAGCATCTGTCCGTCCGCCCCGGTCATGCAGGCCACGACGACATCGAAATCCTCTGTCTCACGCGATGCCATGCCTGTTTGATGCCGAACCGATTCGACCAGATGGCCGCGCTGACGCAGGCAGGCCGCAATCCAGCCGTAGGCCGCCGTCCCGATCAGGGAGGGTGAACTGCTTAGAAGTATCCGCAACACGCCCTCCCCTGTCATTCCCATTCGATCCTGCCCAGCCCCAGACCCCGCCATTGATGGCGAGAGGCGTCATGGGCCAGATGGTCAACGCAAAGGCGGATGATATTCGCCCCTTCCCGCCATAAATTGCTGACCGCGACGCGATGGCGTTGAGGGCCATGGCCCGCCTCCAGACGGGTGGATCCTGCGATGACGCCGTTGATGATGATGGACAGTTCCTGTCCTTCCCTGTTGCCGCCATGTCCTTCGACAAAAAGGGTCAGCGTTTTGATGTGGGCGGAAAGGCTGAAGGCAAGCGAAGCCTGTTCGACATTGCTCCAGATAATGGCGCGTCCATCGCCTTCATCTCCCTCATCGCACCATTCGGGCGCGTGCCATCCATCGAGGAATATGTCGGCAACCTGTTGCGGATCGGCGGAGAGAAGGTCCAGCCAGTTGCCGGTCAGGGCTGTGCAGGCAAGGAAATGCAGCGTTTCGAGTCCCCAGTCTTTTGCGCCGGACGCGCTTGCGGGCATCTGCATGTTCAGCGTGATCTCCTCACCGGCCGCGAGCGGCGCGATGAAGGCCATGCGCAAGGCAAAGCCTCCCGATACGAGTCTTTCGGCACCGAGCAATTCCTGATCATGCGCGATCACGAGGGTTTGGTCCGGGGTGGGGCTGACACCTCGGATTTCGATGCCGACCGTCTCCATGCCCCGGGGCGCCGATACGGTCGGTTCGTCGGCCCGGCGCCAGCGCTGGTCCGAGGGCTCCAGCCGTATTTCCGGCCCGGCGCCCTCCAGTATTCTGCCCGAGGCGGCGGAAAAGGTGGGGAAGGGCGATGCCAGGGGCGTTGCGAAAAAGAAACTGTCGACCGCCAGAGGACGAAGCGAATGTTTGCGATAGGCGTGGGCCCACTCGCGATGAATGCGTACGCCCTGGGCCCCTGACATGCCCCCGGCCATATAATGACAGACGATCTCGTCGATATATTGCATGCGCGCGCCGGCGGCGCGGGCGCGGAACAAAAAGTCGTGGTCGGCACAGATCGTATACCGGGTGTCATATGGCATATCCCGGAGCCATTGGGTCCGCGTGAATGTCGCCTGATGCCCGGGAATGGCGGTATGCCATTTCTGGTCGATGCGGCCTTGCTGAAGACGATGCCACAACCAGTCAAAGTCCGCCGACCGGACATAGCGTTCGACGCGCCCTTCGACATAAATGTGATCGCCATAGACGACGTCGGGCCGGTCCATCATCCGCCCGACAATCGTCTCTACGGTGTCGGCACGATAAAACCTGTCGCCTGCATTCAGAAACAGGACATACTCGCCCTCGGCGGCCTGAACTGCGGCATTCATGGCCTGATAGATGCCGCCATCCTCGATCATCATGACCCGGCCCAGCCGATCAGCATATCGTTTGAGGACAGCATGCGTATCGTCCCAGCTATAGCCGTCGACGATCAGCGTTTCCAACGATGGATAGGTCTGACCCAGAATGCTTTCCAGCGTCAACGGCAGATCCCGCCCCGCATTTAGGGTTACCGTGATGACGGTGATCCGGGGCATTATCACGATTGCCATCTTGTCGTCGCTTTCTTGCAGGGATGGCCGCCTTGCGCCAATTCATACGCCTGAGGCCCTGCAGCAGATATCAATTTCGGCACATATGGCAAATGTGGCCGCAAACCGAAGGCATCACCGCGCCTGCTCCTGACCGCCGAACCGGGTCGCCCCGGTTTCATAGCCAAAGCGCGCCGGGGCCGAAGCAAGTTGCGCAGGACAGCCAAAGGCGAACGATCTAACGGATCGACCCGCAGGCCGATGAACTGAAAGGCACGGCATTCCATCCATGGCTTTCAGACAGTTTACAAAAGCCTTGTCCACTGAAATGAGATCGGCAGCTACTTGATGTAGCTGGTTACCCCGACAATCGAGAAGGCGATCTGGGACGCCATGTTGACGAACTTTTGAATATCAACCAGCGGTGCGTTCGAAACATAGAGAATATCCTTATCCACGATAGGAAAACTCTGGGCAATGAACAGTGCCGAAGGGTTGCTCATGTCGACACGATAGATAACAGCGACACGGCCATCAGGCATCTTTTGCATGTCCTGCGCAATTTCGGCAGGTAATGTTTTGGGATCCTCAAGGCGGAAAATGAAAATACCCTTGACGTTTGAGCGGTTATCCTGAAGCCCTCCGACACGGGCCAGACCCTGAGCCAGAGTCAAGCCGGCCCCCTCAAAGTTGACATCCTCATTTTTGGCCAGCGCGCCCAATGCCTGAAAACTGTAGGGCTGATACAGGGCAGTAACCACATCATTGGCCGCCAGGCGGATATTGTCCCGGGGCTCGCGGATAACCTGACTTAAGGGTTCGCGCACCACACGATCGCCTCTGGTCACCTGAATGGCCATCTTTTCGACAGGCTGGCGCACGCCGCCCGCCGAGGCCAGCGCATCCAGCAGGCGTTCGCCCTTGGTTGTCAATGGCACCCGCCTGCTGCTCGCGACATCGCCGACGACAGTGACATTGGCGGTCTGGTTTTCTGCAATTCGGACAATCACTTGCGGGGCATGCGCCCGTTCGCGCAGCCGCGAGACGATCAGATTCGATATTTCAAGCGGGCTGAGCCCGGAAACTTTGATCGGCCCGACAAAGGGCATCACGATCAGCCCGTCGCGGTCAACCATCTGCTGCGGCAATTCCGATGCGCGGCTTGTTCCAGCGCCTGCGGCAATGCCGGTGGTGCCCAAGGTGCCGATCCCCACCGACGTTCCGAAAAGCGCGGCAGGGGGAGCTTCCCAGATCGAAATGTCCAGCACATCCCCCGGTTGCACCACCGCGCCCATGATGGGCGCATCGCCCAGCGAGGAGGCCAAGGCAGGCTGACGGCGGGTTTCAATCTGCTGGCGGGCGATGGCATCGGTGACATCGATCACCTTGATGCGGGGGTCATCGCGCGTTGCCGATCTGACGGCTTTGGTTCCAGGACCGGATGAACCGAGCGAGGTACAGGCTTCCAGCGCCAAGGGGGCATGCATGACAAGAAGCAGTCCCAACCCACGAAAAAATCGACGTTTTGACAAAATCGGTCCACTTCTAGGAAGGAAGATCTCGCATCCGCCCCGCTCCATATAAGCGATCGTCCATCAAATCCACACGCATTTTGCAAGGCGCCCATTCATCCCATATCTAGGCCCTCATGCCCATAAACCCGCAGTCCAGGTTGGCGGACGGTGGGTAAAGGGTTGCCGGGTCTTGGAAAGCCATGGGCGTTTCCTGATCACATGACTTGCTGTGGAGATGAACGTGGAGCAGCAGATTAAAATGGACCGGCGCGCTTTTGTTGCCGCTGTGGGTGCCAGCGGATTGTTTGCTCCCCGCTCCATGGCGAAACCGGCCCGGGGTGGGGCTGCGACGGCGGTTCTGAACGAAATTCAGGATGTGAGGCGCCATGGCGCTCTCGGTAACGGCACGACCCGCGACGATGCCGCCTTTCAGGCGGCGGTCGACAGTCTGCCCGAAAGTGGGGGGATGATCCATATTCCGCCCGGAACCTATCTGCGCACCGAGCCGACCAACACGCGCGGCAAGCCTATCCTCTTTGCAGGGTCGGGGCAGGGGGCGACTTTTTTGAAAGTTGGCCATCCCGACAATGATATGTTTGTCCATTCGGGGGTGGATAGCGCCCAGTTTCGAGATTTCACCCTGTTCCATTCTGTCCAGCGCACGGGCGGCGCATACATCCGCATCGATCCCGGCGCGGGAAAGATTGCCTATTCTTCCACTATCGAGCGTGTCCGTATGTACGGGCATTATGTCGGCATCGATCTGGTGCGTTGTTCCGATACGCGTATTCGCGATTGTCCGATGATAGGGAACGCCCGGTCTTATGCCTGTGTGCTGCTGCGTAATTTGACGAATGCTGACAGTGGGGACAACAGTATAAGCGGATGCTTCTTCAGCGGTGTGGGCGGCGCGGGTATCAGGCAGGAATCGTCCGGCGGCCTGCGGTTGCTGGATAACAAGTTCAATGGATTGGTCGACAGTTTCGTCTTATGCCCTCAATATAAAGGGCATACTACGAGCATTCTGATCATTCAGGGTAACAGCTTTGAGAACGCTTCCCGATATAATATATTATTGCAAAAAGGTGCGGATGATTCCATTTTTACATATGGAAGCATCATTGGCAATGAATTTGGGTACACGCCCATTGCGATATGTGTTTCATCCGACGGAAATATTTTTCAGGACTTTATCATAAGCAGCAATATTTTTGCCATTCCTGAAAACGGTACGGCTATCGTATTGGATGGGGGAAATACCTTCTCCGTGAAAAATAATCTGTTCAGGGGTATTTCGAACTCTGGGGATTCAATAAAGCGAACAAAAAATGAATTGAATCCGCAGATAGAGGGTAACATAATTAAAAATCTGAATTCGTGAATTGGAAATTGCATTTAATTCTAAAATAAACTGTTATTTTATCCCAATGGTATGAAATTTTTATGTCAAATTTGAAATGGGCGTTGGATTTCACGATTCTGCTTGTGGACGGCCCTCTGTGCGAAATCCATAAGTAGGATTGATGGGGGCAATGGGTTGCATTTGTTGACAAATGGCTGGGCCTCGGCCAATCAGGTTATGGCTTTACATCATGCTGGCGACTGTCGTGAAAAAACCATTGTTCTCTATAATAACGTCAACATTTAATGCCGGTGAGGCAGTAAATGTTGCTATTTCTTCGGTTCGCGATCAATATCGTGATGATGTAGAATATATTATCATTGATGGCGCCTCGACGGACGACACGCTGGCGCAAGTCGAGAAAAATCGCGATGTCGTAACGCATGTGGTGTCTGAGCCCGATACTGGGATCTATGATGCTCTCAACAAGGGGATTCGCCTTGCGCGCGGGGCGTTGATCGGCATCATCGGCAGCGACGACAGTCTGCTCCCAGGTTCGCTTTCCGCCGTCGCCCAGCGCTTTGCGATGAGTAAGGCCGATATCTATGCGGGCGAGACGCTCCTGAGCAATCCGAATGGTCGCGGTACCCTGCGCGAGGATGAGGAGTACGGGATCGGCGCGTTGGTTAGCGGCATTCCCTTTGGCCACAATGCCATGTTCGCCACCAAGGAAGCCTATAACAGGATCGGCCTCTACGATACCAGCTATCGCATTACCGCTGACGCCAACTGGGTGCATCGCGCCATCCGGGCGGGTCTGACCTGCTCAAGGCTTGATCGTGTGCTGGTGCAGTTCGCGCCTACCGGTGTTTCGTCGAATGACGGGGAGCGGGTGCTAGCCGAAACCGGTCGGACCATTCGTGAGAATTTCCCCTTCCTTTCCCAACAGGAAGCCCTTGACCTGCTGTATGGGGTAAGGGGCTGGGCCGGACCGCATGCGATGGCCGATATCTTGTCGCGCCACGCGGACCGCGATCTCCATGCCAGCGTGCGCGAGGCTCTTAAGCCCAAGCCCGCTGCGATTGCCTATATTGACAATTTCCTGGGCGATCGCGCCAAAGCCGAGGCAGCGCCGATGCGCGTCCCCGTACAGGTTGCATCCGTCCCGCTCATTTCCTTCATTATTCCGGCCTATAACGTGGCCGGCTACATCGGGCGATGTCTTGAGAGCCTGACGGAGCAGCAGAGCGTCGATCAGATCGAAATCATCGTCGTGGATGATGGTTCGCAGGACGAAACCGCATCGGTCGTGCGTTCCTATATGGCGCATGATGGCCGTATCAAGCTGATCCAGCAGCCCAATCGAGGGCAGGGAACTGCCCGGGCGGTGGCACTTGCTCATGCCGCCGGCAAGTATGTCTGGTGCATCGATTCCGATGATCGCATCCAGCCCGGCGTGCTGGATCGGTTGGTGAATGTTTTCGACAGGCATGACGATGTCGATGCCGTTGTCCTGAATTTTGCCTATGAGGAAGAGGATGGGCATCTGGAGTATTCTCCGCTTGTGCCCTCGTGGCTGGGCGGAAAAATCGTCTCTCCTCTGGAAAATGAACAGACGTTCGCTGCGATTTCCTCGTGGAATTGTCCGCCGTGGCGATATCTTATCCGGCGCAGTTTCCTCGAGAAAAACGAAATCTCGTTCCACGCTGGCTTCTTTTATGAAGACCATCCCTTCGCCCTTGATGTCGTGTCGCAGGCCGAGAAGGTCTATGTCGATACGCCGATAAGCTACTACTATCTGCGCCGTGCCGGTTCTACGGTGCGTACGCTCGACAGGCGCTGCTTTGACTTTATCGCGATCCGGCGTTTCGCTCTTGACCGACTTGCAAAGACCGGCCTGCTCAAGCGCTTTCCGGCAATCACCTGCTCCTATGCGATGCCGATTGATTTCGCGCGGGCTCTGGTGCCGGCATCCTTGCTACCCGAATTCATGGTGGCCGTTTGGGAGGATATCACGCCGGAAGAGGTCGATGTTGTTCGCCTTCATGGCACCCGGGACGAGATCGCGTTGATCGAGGCGGGGATGAAGGGGGGAATCGGCAAGGTCGATGTGGCCTCGATGGTCAGCTCCTATTCCTTCGTGGGCAAGCATCTTGAGATATCGCGCACGCTCAAGCAATCCAATATCAAAGGCTTGGGGCACGTCGAGGGACCTTACCCCGACCAAGGTCTCCCTGAGCGCTTCCATTGGGTTTATGGCCGTAAGTTGCAGGTCAGTGTTCAGCCGGGCAAGATTGCCAGCGCGCATCTCGCGCTGCGGCTGCGCAATTACTTTCCCGATCAGGTGCTGATGGTGGAGCAGAACGGGAAGACCATTGAGGTATTTCCCTGCCGCTCGATGAGCATCGAGAGTCATCAGGATTTGATCATCAAGCTGATCGACGAACCCGAGGTGGCCGTCCACATCGAACTGGCGCAGGGCGACGGCAGCGCCAGAGATCTGAGCGTGATCCTTGAGCGGATCGAGATCGTCGGCGCGCAGGATCTGGAAGACCCCGAATTCGATCTGATGGCCTGGGCAAAGCCGGAACCCATCGTCAAAGGGTTGCGGACCCGCCTCGAGGGCGTTCATGTCGATGTGCGCGTCGATCCGCAACCGCGCCCCTACCTGAAGATCGGTTCGGAGAGCCAGATCAGCGGCACTTTTGTGTTTGAGCGCGGCCTTGGCGAAATCACGGTCGGGGACCGTTGCTCGATCGGTGGCGGATCGCTCTTGATCTGTACGCAAGAGGCAGGCATCCATATTGGCAATCACGTCATGCTGTCATGGAATGTGACCGTGATTGACAGCAACTCGCATTCGGTTGATCCCAATGTCCGCATGAATGATGCGTTTGACTGGCTGGCGGGGGTCGAGACCAACCGCATGGGGCATTACAAGGACTGGTCATGTGTCCAGTCTGCGCCGATTTACATTCATGACGGCGTCTGGGTAGGATTTGGCAGCACTATCATGAAAGGGGTGACGATCGGCAAGGGCGCCGTCGTGGCCAGCAATTCGGTGGTGACCAAGGATGTGCCTGCTGGCGCCATCGTTGCGGGCAATCCTGCAAGGGTCGTTGGCCAAACGGATGGGTCGACTTCGCGTTCGACGCCACCGGTTCCCGCTGCCGAGCCTGCCGTGGCTCCGGTATCGGAACGACCCAAGAACGGCCTGGGGTTGCAATGAGAGTTCTTATCGTCGGTTCCGGCGGCTTCATCGGCGGCCATCTGGCTTCCTATCTGGCTGATCGGGTCGAGCTTTTTACGGCAGATATCGTGGGCGAACCGAGCAAACGGCACAGGCTGTTGCCGTCGGTCGCTGCCGACATGGGCAGCCTGATCGGCGAACTCTTGCCGGACGTTTGCGTCAATTGCTCGGGAGCGGCCAACGTGGGGCTTTCGTTCCGCGATCCGCATCTCGATTTCCAATTGAATACGGGCCTTGTTCACGACCTGCTGGAGGCCATCCGGACCCGCTCTCCTGCGACCCGACTGCTCAATCTGTCGAGCGCGGCGGTTTACGGCAATCCACAGGGGATCCCGATCGATGAGGAGGCTGTGCCCAAGCCCATCTCTCCCTATGGATGGCACAAGCTCATGGCCGAGAACCTGTGCAGGGAATATTCCCGATGCTTCGATGTCCAGACGATATCGCTGCGGCCATTTTCGGTTTTTGGCCCCGGACTGCGCAAGCAGTTGTTTTGGGATATTTTCCAAAAGTCGAGAAGCTCAGATACCATCGTCTGTCCGGGCACGGGCGATGAAACGCGCGACTTCATCAGCGTGCTCGATACGGTGCAGGCCATCTCGCTGTGCATCGAGAAGGCGCGCTTCGATGGCCAGGTCGTCAATGTTGCCAACGGTCAGGGAATTACCATCCGCCATGCGATCGAGACCCTGCTTTCGGCGCTGGAATGGTCGGGCGACCTTGCTTTCAGCGGCGTGGTGCGCGAAGGCGATCCACTTTATTGGACGGCTGATATTTCCTGCCTGAACGCGCTTGGTTATTCCCCGGCCGTCCCGTTTGAAACCGGAATCAGTGAGCTTGCTAAATGGCTAGTGAATTTACCTTAGGCATCCAGTTCAACCTTGATTCGGGTTGGATGGGCGGCGCCTATTATCTGCAAAACCTGCTGGCGGCTCTGGGCACTCTTGAGCGCGCGCGGCAGCCTGATGTCGTGGTGATCACGCACAGCAAGCCGTCCTATGATTTTCTGGCGGAATCGGGATACCGCAAGCTGTCATACTGTTCGCGCGAACAGGTGGTGGCCGATCCGCATCATCGTGACATCGACCTGCTGTTTCCTTTCCCAATCGAGGAAACCTCGCTGCCGACGCTGACATGGATCCCGGACTTTCAGGAAAAGCATATGCCTTACCTGTTCACGCCGGGGGAAATCGAGGGGCGACGGCGCGAGCATGAAACCTATTTCTCGCGCGAAGGGCTGTTGCTGAGCAGCGAAGACGCACTGGCCGATTACCGGCAGTTTTATAGCGGCTATCGCATTCCCACTTTCGTCGTTCCCTTTGCCTCCTTCCTGCCCGCCCAATTGCCGGACATGGACGCTGTGCGCGCCAGACATGGGCTGCCCGAGCGGTATTTTTTCGCGCCGAACCAATTTTGGATACACAAGAATCACATCGTGATCCTTGCCGCGCTCAAGGAACTCAAAGAGCGCGGGATCGAGCCGATCGTGTGCTTTTCCGGCAAGGAATTCGATCCCCGCGCGCAAGGCTACGCTCCGTTTCTGCGCAAGAAAGTGGCGGAATGGGGCTTGACCGATCAGGTCCGCTTTTTGGGTTTTATGCCCCGCGAAGATCAGGTCGCGGCGATGCGCGGGGCGCAGGCGATCATCCAGCCTTCCCGTTTCGAGGGATGGTCGACGGTGATCGAGGACGCCAAGGCCCTCAATCAATATATCATTGCCTCAAGGCTTGATGTTCACAAAGAACAACTGACCAAAAACGCCGACTTCTTTGATCCTTCGGATTTCAAGTCTCTGGCAGACCTGCTTGAACGGCACTGGCAGGAACGTCCGACCGTCGAATTGTCGGATTATCGGCGCAACCAACGTGAATATGGCGCGCGGTTGCTCGGCACATTCCGCGCCTTGGTGATGGCCAATCAGGCCGCCAGGGAGGATATGGCGCGCGAAATCGTGTCTGACATATCCCATTCGATTGATGATTCCGATATCCTCGGCCTCAGCCCCGTGGTGGATTTGCGGGACGAAGGCCTGGACACGGAAGGGTGGTCGCGTTGGATGGAGAGCACGCAATTGCTGGTAAGCCGTGAAACGCTCACCGCCAAGGCGCCCGTTCTGCATCTGGTGTTCCGCAATCAGGTTCCGGGCCAGAAGCTGACGATCCGGGCGGGGGAAACCATTTTGCAAAAAGGGTTTACGATTCCGCAGGATGAACTTTCCGTTCCTTTGGAATTGTACGTCAATCTTGAAAAGCACGTGGGCGCCGGCGACATCCGCCTCGAGATTTCCGAACTGACAAAACAAGGGTATCGGCAATTGGGGCTGTTGATTGAGAAGATCGACTTTGTGGCGATGGCCAACTAGTTTGCATCGCTGTTTTTCCTCGGCACTGAGCTTTTCCTCGCAAGAATATGGACCGCCGCAATGACTGTCAGACAACCCCAGCTTAGCAGCGATGGACTGGACATCGATCTCTGGCCGCTGGCTGGGCCCCTTGTTCTCCGGCTGCTCGATGCGGTAAGCATCGAATGCTTCCTGAGCTACATATACAGGGTGCTGTTAGGCCGGGACTCGGATCCGATCGGGGGGGCGCATTATCGGCGCCTCATTCTGGCGGGATTGCCCCGTCAGTCTGTGGTCAAAAATCTTCTGAAATCGCGTGAATTTGTCGAAAACCACGGTTCCAAGCAGCGTTCCGCCTTGCCGATCGAAGAGTTCGTCAATCAGACATACCTCGATATCCTGGGCCGCTGGCCGGACGAGGATGGTCGTCAGACCTATATCCGCATCGGCTCGCGCAGGGGCGGTCGCGCGAGGGTTGAGCGCAATATCCTGCGTTCGGCCGAAGGGCTGGAGACTGGTGGCGGCAGGATCGGGCGTATTCGCCTGCTTGAAACCTATGCCCGTCAGGCGCGGGTTCTTGCGTTGCCTCTGGTGGGGCAATGGCTGCGCCGTAACAATGAGTTGCTGGCGCGCTTTGCCAAGCTGGAAGTGATGCTTGCCATCCGCCCGGTCGCGGGCGGAATGCCAATTGTAACGCCTCGTCCGGTTGCTGCCGCGATCCCGGAGGCTCCGCCTATGCCGCAGAGCATAATGCAGGCCATCACGAACGGCTCCAAGGAGGACACGACCGTTCGCAAGGGGCGCACCATGCGCGTAGAAACCGTCGACCCGGCAACGGCCAAGACCCTTGAAAAGGACGGCTGGGTGTTCCGTGTTGCCGTACGCGACGCGCGCCGACGGGAAATGACGGGGAACTGAAGCCAATGCGGGTTGGCATAGCGACGGTGCAGGTTCCTTTCGTGGAGGGGGGAGCCGAAACCCACGCGCGCAATCTGCTGCGTGAATTGCGCGCGCGCGGGGTGGAGGCCGATCTCATCACCATTCCGTTCAAATGGTATCCACCTCAATTGATCATCGACAGCATCGCCATGTCTCGGCTCATTGACCTGACCGAAGCCAATGGCGTGGCAATTGACCGGATCATCGGGTTGAAATTTCCTGCCTATCTTATTCCCCATCCCAACAAGGTCCTGTGGATCCTTCACCAATATCGCTCTGCCTATGAGCTTTGGGATCATCCCAAATTCGGGGATCTTATCAACCTGCCCGGCGGGCGCGCCGTGCGCGATGCGATCCATCATGCGGACAAGCGCTTTATCACCGAGGCGCGCGCCATTTATGCGAACTCGCGCACTGTTGCCCAACGCCTCAAGCGCTATAATGGCATTGAGGCTGCCCCGCTCTATCATCCCCCCGGCGATGCCGAGCGTTTTCATACGGCCGATGCGGAAGATTATTTCTTCTTTCCTAGCAGGATAACGCCTCTCAAGCGGCAAAGTCTGGTCATTGAGGCATTGGCGCTGTGCCGCCACCCTGTGCGGGTGGTCTTTGCTGGCGCTCCCGAAGCACAGCCCTATCTGGAAAGCATGCAGTCGCTTGCGCGCAAACTGGGACTGGGCGAAAGGGTGGTTTGGAAAGGGTTTACCACCGAGGAGGAAAAGATCGCGCTTTATGCCCGATGCCTTGGGGTCATTTATCCTCCGGTCGATGAGGATTACGGCTATATCACGCTTGAGGCGATGCTGTCCCACAAGCCGGTGATTACCGCCAAGGATTCGGGCGGGCCACTGGAATTTGTGGAACATGGGCAGACCGGGCTTGTTGTTCCGGCCGGTGCTGGCGAACTTGCCCACGCGATGGATCTGCTATGGGGTGATCGGGCAAAAGCCTTGCGCATGGGCAAGGCCGGGGGCGAGAACTATCACGCCAAGAATATCTCCTGGGACAATGTTATCGATACGTTGATGGCGTGATGCAGCTATTGTGGTTTTCTCCTCTTCCGCCCGCTAAAACCGATGTGGCCAATTTCACGCACCGGCTTGCGCCCCATTTGCACAGCATGGCCGATGTGACATTTGTGCATCCGGGAAAGTCCGCGAAAGACATCAGTGATTTTGGGGCTGATTTTGCAACCTGCACGATTTCCTCCCTATCGACGCAGATGATGAATCAGGCGGACCTCTGCATATATCAAATCGGGAATAACGCCGCTTTTCACAGCGAAATCTTTGCATTGGCCCAGCGCCATCCGGGTCTGGTCGTCCTGCATGATCGGGCGATGCAGGATTTTGTCTTCAATCATCAGCCATCGGGACTGATGGGCGGCGGGTTTGCTGCCGATACCTACCGTCAGGCGATGGGGCAGTGGTATGGCCAATCCGGGCTGGACGCAGCCGATATGGTTATGAGGCGCAAGATTTTTCCGGCCGACATTGCCTCGCTCTTTCCGCTTTTCGAGGCCGTTCTGGACAAGGCATTGGGCGTGATCTGCCATAACCGGGAGGTCACCGAAGAAATTTATCGGCGTTTCCCCAAATTGCTGGCCCTGACGCTGCCTTTGCCTTTCGCGGCGCCGGCGGAGCGGCCCGCACGCCCTCCCATCACGGATGATACGCCGATCAGGATCGTCATGTTTGGCTTTATGGGAGGCAATCGGCGCGCCACGGAATTTCTCGATGCCTGGGCGCTTTCCGAATATCGTGACCGCTTTCATCTACATTTGTCCGGCCAAATGTCGGATCGCGCGCGCTTTGATGCGCGTGCGGCCGAACTCCATCTGTCCGGGCAGATAACATATCACGGCTTCCTTTCCGAGGCGGCGCTGAACGAGTTGATCCGCAGCGCTCACATGGCGCTCAACCTGCGCTATCCGACAATGGGCGAGGCTTCGGGAAGCCAACTCCGCATCTGGGCCAATGGTTGCCCCAGTGCGGTCAGCGCAAGTGGATGGTATGCCGGGTTGCCCGATCGCTGTTTGCGCAAGATCCACATCCAAACTGAGCACGATGATTTGCTGCTGCTGCTCCGGGATTTGGCCACACATCGGATCAATGGCGATGAGATGGCGCGGTATGGCTTCGCGCAAATGTCCGAGCACGATCCTTTGCGTTATACGCGCAACCTGTTGGCCTGGATCGCGCGGAAAGGGTCTGAGATGACGGCGCAATGGACGGATTGCGCTTTGATGGAGTCTGTGGCGCGATCCTATGCCGGAGCGCTTCCCATTGACTTTGACGTTGCAATTCCGCCTCATTTGTTGCGCTCTTAGGGCTCGGTGCGATGCCTTGTTTCCCAGCAGCGAGAGGATCACGGGCGTTGATGGTATTCCTTTGGGATGCATTCGGCGCGCTGCGGATGCAGCGCTCCAAGTCCTGAGTTGCGGATCGGGATAATCCATGCCATTTGCTCGGCCGTGACGCGCCGGGCTCCATCTGTTTGATACTGGATGAAAACCTGGCGCCGGAGGTGTGTCCCATTAGCATAATTGAATTAAATACCGATCAGCCAAAACTCTGATAACGCGAGATTTCATGCAGAATATTCTCCGATCTTATTTGAAAAAAATAGACGGTCTACTGATTGTGACCACAATTATCCCCACGATAATTGCGATCATTTACTTCGGATTTCTCGCATCTGATGTGTATATATCAGAATCCCGGTTCATTATCCGCAGTCCGGATAAACCTGCTTCGTCCGGTCTCGGCGTGATTTTGAAGACGGCCGGATTCAGCAATGCTGGCGATCAGGTTTTTGCCGTAAAAGATTATATCACTTCTCGCGATGCCCTTAACGAACTGAACCGGAATGGAGCGGTGGAGAAGGCTTACAGCCGCTCGGACATTTCCATTTTCGACCGCTTCAATCCATGGGGTTTTGAAGGTCAGAATGAAGACCTGTATCGCTACTTTGGCAAGAAAGTGGGCGTTCAGGAAGACTCCACTTCCTCGATTACAACTCTGACGGTCAGAGCCTATTCGGCGCAGGACGCCCGCCGCTTCAATGATCAGATACTTGGTCAGGCCGAGGCTCTGGTCAACCGGATCAATGAACGCGGGCGCAACGATCTGATCGGTTACGCCAAGGCCGAGGTCAGCGAGGCGCAGCAGCAGGTTGCGCGCACGGCGCTGACACTGGCCCAATATCGCGGACGCAAAGGCGTGCTGGATCCCGAGCGTCAGGCCACCGTTCGTGTCGAGATGATCGCAAAACTTCAGGACCAGTTGATTACCGCCCGCAACCAGTTGGCTCAGCTTCAGGCAACGGTGCCGATGAATCCGCAGATTGCGCCGCTTCAGATGCGCATTGCGGAAATGCAAAAAGAGATCGAACAGCAAACCAGATCGGTTGCAGGCGGCGACGGGTCGCTTTCACAGGCGGCGATCGAATATCAACGCCTTCTGCTTGAAAATGAAGCCGCCAGCAAGCAACTCGCCGTGGCGATGAATGCATTGCTGGATGCCCGCAACGAAGCGCGCCGCAAGCAAGCCTATATCGAGCGCATCGTGGCGCCCAACACGCCGGACGCCTCGTTTGAACCGCGCCGCATGCGCAGCATTTTCGCGACCTTCATTGTCGGCTTGATTGCCTGGGGCGTCCTTGGAATGCTGCTGGCCAGCGTCCGGGAACATCGCGAGTGATTCGACCATGAGCGGGCTTCAATCCTTTATGCGGTCCTGGGCGATCCAGCGCAGGGTGATCTGGGCTCTTCTCATGCGGGAAGTCCTCACCCGCTATGGACGGCATAACATTGGCTTCATGTGGCTGTTTGTCGAGCCGATGCTGTTCACCATGGGCGTCACCGCGCTGTGGAGCGCGACCAAATCGATCCATGGCTCCAACCTTCCGATCGTGGCTTTTGCGATCACCGGCTATTCCTCGGTGCTGCTCTGGCGCAATATGCCGGGCCGTTGCGTTGATGCCGTTGAACCCAACCGTTCGCTGCTGTTCCATCGCAATGTGCGCGTGATTGACCTGTTTCTGGCGCGTCTGTTGCTAGAAGCGATGGGGGCAACGATCTCGTTGATCGTGCTAAGCACGTTCTTCATCCTGATCGGTCAAATGGACCCGCCCGAGGATGTTCTTCAGGTTTTGGGCGGGTGGTTGATGCTGGCCTGGTTCGGGATGGCTCTGGCCATGACATTGGGCGCGGGTTCGGAGCGTTCCGAACTGATCCACAAGTTGTGGCATCCGGCCTCTTATCTGCTGTTTCCGCTGTCAGGCGCGGCGTTTCTCCTCAATTCCATGCCCGTTCAGGCGCAAATCTATCTGGAATATCTGCCCATGATCCATGGGCTTGAATATTTGCGCGAAGGGTTCTTCGGTTCAAAGATCCATGCGATCTATGACATTGGCTATATGGCGATGGTCAATCTTGTGCTGACTCTGGTCGGTCTGTCCCAGATACGCTTGCTGGCAGATACGGTGATTCCCGAATGATCGTTATCGACAATGTGGTAAAGGAATACCCGACCCATCGCGGCATGAAGCGGGTGCTCGATCATGTCAATCTGACGGTAAAGCCCGGGCAGCAGATTGGCATTCTCGGGCGCAATGGCGCAGGCAAATCCACGATGATCCGTCTGATCAGCGGCGCGGAACTGCCCACGGCCGGCACGGTCAAGCGCACGATGTCGGTGTCCTGGCCTCTGGCTTTTGGCGGCGCTTTTCAAAACGGCCTGACGGGCTACGACAATCTGCGCTTCATCTGCCGGGTCTATGGCATCGACCCCAGCGACAAGCTCGATTTCGTTCAGGATTTTTCCGAGCTGGGCATGTATATTCGTGAGCCGGTAAAGTCTTATTCCTCCGGCATGAGAGCCCGACTGGCATTTGCGATCTCGATGGTGATCGATTTCGATTGCTATCTGATCGACGAAGTGATCGCGGTGGGCGATACCCGTTTTCATGAAAAATGCATGATCGAGCTTTTTGAAAAGCGCGCGGACCGCGCGAAGATCATTGTCTCTCATGATGTCACCTATGTTCACCGCCACTGCGACAGCGCGGCTGTCCTGTCCGGGGGCCAACTGTCCTATTTCGAGGATCTGGAAGATGCCTTCCGGCACTATGATTACGTTTCCGGGCTGCCCAGCTACAGCTGATCGCCCGACGTCGGCGGGGGGGCAGGCAAGGTGAGTGCTTCTTTCGTCATGCCGAAACCGGACAGGCCTGGCTCACGCATGGCGCGTTTTCGCAAGCGCTGCGATGCATTGAAATGGACGTTGCGGGACAAAGGCGACCAGTTGCGGTTTCCTGCCGTCGTTGAGCGGTTGCTGGTCGGCATGGGCCGACATCGCGCCGCCGCTGCGGCCTTGCCCATTCGCCGCCTTTACGTGGATATTTCGGTGATTGCCCGCGATGACGCGGGAACGGGCATTCAGCGGGTCGTGCGCTCGGTCTATGCCCGGCTTGGCGAAGTTTGCGCCGATGATGTCGCCATTGTGCCTGTCGTGGTAAAACGTCGGCGCGACGGCTATAGCACCTTGGACGGCGAGCCCTTGCAGGGCGGCCCGGACGCTGTCTTCTTCGGCCTCGATTTTTCGACCGATTCCATTTTTCGCTATCGTAAGGAGCTTGGCCGGTTTCGCCGTTCGGGCGGTCGTTTGTGGTTCGTGCTGCATGACATTCTGCCCTTAAGCCACCCGCACTGGTTCACTGCGGCCTCAGGTCTTAAATACCGGCGCTGGCTTAGGGTGCTGGCGGGCGTGGCCGATGGGTTCCTGTGCGTTTCGTCGGTTGTGGTGGGCCAATTGGCCCACCTTTTGCAAAAGCGTTACGGGCTGGCGTCGGTCCCCGCCATCGTGGAAATTCCGCTGGGTTCATCGATTGTCGCGGCCAGCCAGGCAGTGCCTCCAACCTCGCTGTCGAGCTTACCCGGTCTGAGCGAGGAAATGTTGCGCCGCGCCGCTCTGGTGGTGGGCACTCTGGAGCCGCGCAAGGGACATGTTGATGTGCTGGATGCCTTCGATCTCCTCTGGCAAAGCGGCAGCCAAATTCCTTTGGTGCTGATTGGCCGGAGGGGCTGGAACACACAGGCCCTGCAGCACCGGATCCGCGATCATTCTCGGGCTGGAACGCTCTTGTTCTGGTACGATGATATTGATGATGCGACGTTATATGCCGCTTACGCCCGTTGCCGCATGGCGATTGTCCCTTCGCTGGCCGAGGGCTACGGCCTGCCTCTTGATGAGGCATTATTCTTGGGTGCCCCCGTGCTGGCGCGCGATATTCCTGTATTCCGTCGGCATCAGCAGGCGGCTTTGGCCTATTTTCCGGTAACGGCCTGCGCGCAGGATCTTGCCGCAATGATCGAGGATTTCCACGGCAAGGCGCAGGATTTGCCCTCATCGCAGGTTTCCTTCGTCACCTGGACGGAGACGGCGCTGGCTTGCCTGAGGGCCATTGGCTGCGCCCGCGCGGCAAATCCTTGATCGGGGCACGGGCGCGTCGGACCGAAACTTCCCCCTTGACCTTGCCATGATGGCAAGCCCCATCTTCACGCCAGAACCCGTTTCCCAAGCGTGAGCATCCGTCATGAGCAAGCCCCAATCCCAGCCCGCAACCGGCCCCACACGGCGCCATATTGCCATTGAGGGCATGAATTGCGCCTCCTGCGTCGGGCGGGTGGAAAGGGCGCTGGGCAAGGTGGCGGGGGTGCGCTCGGTCAGCGTCAATTTGGCGACGGCGGGGGCCGATATTGTGGCCGATGCGGGGGTGAATCACGGCGCCATCGCCCGCGCGGTCGAGGAGGCGGGCTATCGCATTCCCTCCGCCGCGCAGGAACTCGCGATCGAGGGGATGAGTTGCGCCTCCTGCGTGGGCCGGGTCGAGCGGGCGCTGCTGGCGGTGCCCGGCGTTGCGGCGGCCTCCGTCAATCTGGCCACCGGGTGGGCGCAGGTGCGGGGCAGCGCGCCGGTCGAGGATCTGATCGCGGCGGTGGCCGGGGCGGGCTATCAGGCGCGCGCATATCGCGGCGCGGCGGCGCGCGACGAGGCGCAGGACCGCCGCGAAGCAGAGGCGCAGGAATTGAAACGCGATTTCCGGCGGGCTTTGGTGCTGGCCCTGCCGGTCTTCGTGCTGGAAATGGGGTCGCATCTGATCCCGGGCGTGCATGAGCTGATCCACCGCACCATCGGGATGGAGAACAGTTGGTATCTCCAATTTGCGCTGACCACGCTGGTGCTGGGTTTTCCGGGGCGGCGGTTCTATCGCCATGGCATTCCGGCGCTGTTGCGGATGGCGCCCGATATGCATTCGCTGGTCGCGGTGGGCACGCTGGCGGCCTATGCCTATTCGCTGGTGGCGACGTTTGCGCCTGCGCTGCTGCCCCCCGGCACGGTTCATGTCTATTACGAGGCCGCCTCGGTCATTGTCGCGCTGATCCTGCTGGGCCGGATGCTGGAGGCGCGGGCCAAGGGGCGCACATCCGAGGCGATCCAGCGGCTCGTGCGGCTTCAGCCCAGAATCGCACGGGTGCGCGGCAGCGGGGAAGTGGCCATCGGGGATGTCATCGCGGGCGACATCATCGAAATCCGCCCCGGCGAGCGCATCCCGGTCGATGGCGAGGTGATCGAGGGCGAGAGTTTCGTCGATGAGGCGATGATCACCGGCGAGCCGATCCCCGTGGCCAAGACCATCGGTAGCGCCCTGGTGGGCGGCACGGTCAACCAGCAGGGCGCGCTGGCCTTTCGCGCTACAGCGGTGGGGGGCGATACGGTGCTCTCGCAAATCATCGCCATGGTCGAGGCGGCGCAGGGTTCCAAATTACCGATTCAGGCCGTGGTGGACCGGATCACCCTGTGGTTCGTCCCGGCGGTGATGGCGGCCGCCGCGCTGACCTTTGCAGGCTGGCTGGCGTTTGGGCCGCCCCATGCTCTGGGGCTGGCGCTGGTCAATGCGGTGGCGGTGCTGATCATCGCCTGCCCCTGCGCGATGGGGCTGGCCACGCCCACGGCGATCATGGTCGGCACCGGGCGCGCGGCGGAAATGGGCGTGCTGTTTCGCCGGGGCGGGGCGCTGCAAATGCTGCGCGAGGCCAAGGTTATCGCGCTGGACAAGACCGGTACGCTGACGCTGGGGCATCCGGCGCTGACCGACCTGCATCTGGCCGAAGGGTTCGAGAGGGGCGCGGTGCTGGGCGCCATCGCGGCGGTTGAGGATCGCTCCGAACATCCCATTGCCCGCGCGATTGTCGAGGCCGCGCGGGAAGAGGGTTTGAACCCCGGCGCGGCGGGCGATTTTGCCGCCATCCCCGGCATGGGCGCGCGGGGCGTGGTCGATGGTCATGATGTGGCCGTGGGCGCAGATCGCCATATGGAAAGTCTGGGGCTGGATACCGCGCCCTTCACGCAGATGGCGGCGCGGCTGGGCGCAGAGGGCAAGACCCCGCTCTATGCCGCCATCGACGGCGTGCTGGCGGCGGTGCTGGCGGTGTCCGATCCGGTCAAGCCGGGGACGCCCGAGGCGATTGCGGCATTCCACGCGCTGGGGCTGAAAGTGGCGATGATTACCGGCGACAACAGCGCCACCGCCCATGCCATCGCCGCCCGTCTGGGCATTGATGAGGTGGTGGCGCAGGTCATGCCCGAGGGCAAGGTCGAGGCGGTACGCCGGTTGCAGGGGCAATATGGCCGCCTGGCCTATGTGGGCGATGGGATCAACGATGCCCCCGCGCTGGCGCAGGCCGATGTGGGCATGGCGGTGGGCACGGGCACCGATATTGCCATTGAGGCCGCCGATGTCGTGCTGATGACGGGCCATCTGGGCGCGGTGGGCGATGGTATTGCGCTGTCCCGCGCGACGATGGGGGTGATCGGGCAGAACCTGTTTTGGGCCTTTGCCTATAATGTCGCGCTGATCCCGGTGGCGGCGGGGGTGCTTTATCCGGTGCTGCTCTCGCCGGTGTTTGCGGCGGGCGCGATGGCGATGTCCTCGGTCTTTGTGCTGGGCAATTCGCTGCGGTTGCGGCAATTTCACGCCAAAGGAGGCGCGCGATGAACATTGGCGAGGCGGCAAAGGCATCGGGCGTTTCGGCCAAGATGATCCGCTATTACGAAACCACTGGTTTGATCCCCAAGGCCGAGCGGCGGGACTCAGGATACCGTGATTATTCGCCCGCCGATGTCCACAATCTGCGCTTTATCCGTCGCGCGCGCGACATGGGCTTTGCCGTGGCCGAGATAAACGAATTGCTGGGCCTGTGGCGCGACCGTTCGCGCCACAGCGCGGATGTCAAACGCATCGCTTCGGCCCATGTCGAGCAATTGAGCGCCCGCATCGCCGCGATGGAGGAGATGCGCAGCACGCTCCAGACGCTGATCGGATGCTGCGCCGGGGACGACCGGCCCGATTGCCCGATTCTGGCCGATCTGGAGGAGCCGGGGGTTGCGGTTCGCCCCGATGCGCAGGCCCGACTGCGCGAGCGGGCGATTACCAATCGGCGCGGATAGGGCGATTTTCTTTTCCCCTTGCTAGCGCTACCATAGTTTAATAGAACTATGGTTCTAAAATAGACCGAGGGGATGACATGGTTACGCGACGTTCTGCATTGGAAAGCCTTGCCACCGGAGCGATGGGGGCCGCGCTGCCCGCCGTTCCCGCTCTGGCCGCGCAAAAGCCGCGCCCTGTCACCCACGCCACCGGCCCTGAGGGCGAACGCCGCGCCGACTTGGGCAATGGCTGGTATCGCAATCCGATCATGCCGGGCGATTATCCCGATCCTTCGATCCTGAAGGATGGCGACGATTATTACATGACCCATTCCAGCTTCGAGGCCGCGCCGGGCCTGATCATCTGGCATTCGCGCGATCTGGTGAACTGGCGCCCGATCGGCCCCGCGCTGGAAAAGCCGTTGGGCACGGTGTTTGCGGTGGACATCGCCAAGCATAATGGCCGCTATTTCATCTATATCCCCTTCATGAAGGCCCCATGGTCGGGCGATTTGGCCAGCTTTGCCAACATCTATGTCATCCATGCCGAGAGCATGGCCGGGCCGTGGAGCGACCCCATTGATCTCAAGATCCATGGCCTGATCGACCCGGGCCATGTGGTGGGCGAGGATGGCAAGCGTTACCTCTATCTCTCGGGCGTGAACCGGGTGGCGCTGGCCGATGATGGCTTGTCCACCGTCGGTCCGGTCGAACCGGCCTATGAGGGCTGGCACTATCCCGAAGAATGGATCACCGAGGGCTATTCGCTGGAGGGCCCGAAACTGTTCCGGCGCGGCGAGTGGTTCTATCTGGTCTCGGCCGTGGGCGGCACATCCGGTCCGGCCACCAGTCATATGGTGATCATCGCCCGCTCGAAATCGGCCAAGGGGCCTTGGGTCAATTGCCCGCATAACCCGATTGTCCGCACGCATAGCGACAAGGAAGCATGGTGGTCGCGCGGCCATGCCACGATGGTGGAAGGGCCGAAGAGCGCGTGGTACATGGTCTATCACGGCTATGAAAAGGACTATCGCTCGCTGGGCCGCCAGACCTTGCTGGAGCCGATGACGTGGGACGCCGATGGCTGGCCGCGCGCGTTGGGGGGCGATCTGTCGCTGGCCATGCCGATGCCGACGGGCAAGGCGGGCACGCCGGGCGGCTTTACCCGCAGCGATGATTTCACGCGGCCCGCCTTTGGCACGCGCTGGAGTTTCTATGGCGCCGCGCCGGGGGAACTGGCGCGGGCCAAGGTTGGAGGCGGCGTCCTCGAACTGGCGGCCAAGGGGACCGGCCCGGCCGATTGCTCACCCCTGACCCAGACTGTGGGCGATCATGCCTATGAGATCAGCGTCAGCGTCGATGTCGATGCGGGCGCGCAGGGCGGCTTGCTGCTGTTCTATGATGACCGGCTGTTTCTTGGCATGGGCATTGATGGGCAAAGGATGATCACATGGCGCGGCGGCCGCTCCAGCTTCTGGCAGGAACCCGCGCCCAGGGTGGGCAAGCTGCATCTCAAAATCGTCAATGATCGCCAGATCGTCACGTTCTACTACAGCCTCGACGGCAAGACATGGACCCGCCACGGCATCCGCAGCGAAGTCTCGGGCTATCAGGCCAACACGGTCGATGATCTTTCCTCCCTGCGCCCCGCGCTTTATGCCAGCGGCAAGGGGGTGGTGCGGTTTATGGACTATCGCTTCCGCGCCCTGCCCTAGGGAGGCAATTCCTTCGCAGGCGTAATTCCTTCGCAGGCAAGGATCTGGTGCAGCGCCAGCCAGCGACCGCTGGCGCTTTGGCCTCTAATCCCCATAGACGCAAAAGAAGCGTGGTGCGGGAGAAGAGAATGAGACGGAGCCTGTTTGGCGCGATGGTCAGCGTGTTGGCCATTACCGCGGCCAATGCTCTTGCCCAAACGGGCGAGGATTGGATCGCGCGCCTGCCGCAGGGGCCGGGCCGCGCCGAATTTGCCGCCAATTGCAGCAAATGCCACGCCATCGGCACCGTCACCGCCAAGCCGAAATCGGCCGCCGACTGGGACGAGACGCTGGCCAAGATGAAGAAGCTGGGGCTGATCATCACCCCGGCGGATGAGGCGGCGGTGCGCAGCTATCTTCTGGCGCATTATCAGGCGAAGGAGGGCGGCGCAGGCGCGCCGATGCCCGTGGCGCAGGGCGAGGCCAAGGCGCTCTATCCCCGGCCCACCGGGGCCAATCAGTGGCCGGCCTATGGTGGCGGCGGGGGCAATGGCAATTTCTCGCCGCTTGCCCAGATCAACGCGAAGAATGTGGGCCGTCTGCAACCGGCATGGACCTTCCGCTATGGCACCGGCCCCAGCAAGGCGGGCGATCAGGGGCTGGATTCGCGCTTTGAGGTGACGCCGCTGCTGATCGGCGGGGTGATGTATATTTCCACGCCTGCCACGCCGCTCAAACCCGATCTGAAGGCCAGCATCACCGCCATCCGCCCCGAAACCGGCGAGGTGATCTGGAAATATGAAAGCCCCAAGGGAATCCACGGGCGCGGCATCGCCTATTGGCCCGGAGACGCCAAGACCGCCCCGCGCCTGATCTTCGGCACCGATGAGGGCTATCTGATGGCGGTGGATGTCACCACCGGCCAGCCCGCGCGCGGCTTTGGCCGGGGCGGGGTGATCGACGCCTATATCGGTGTGGCCAGCGAAATCGTGGGCGAATCGCGCCGTTCCACCTTCACCATCCCCAATCCGGTCACAATCTGGCGCGACCTTATCATCACCGGCGCGCGTCCGGGCGAGGGCGGCCCGCCCCAGCCGCGCGGCGACATCCGCGCCTTTGACGCGCGCACGGGCCGCCAAGTCTGGGCCTTCCACGTCATCCCCGAACCGGGCGAGGCCAATCACGACACCTGGGTGGGGGATGAATGGCGCGATACGTCCGGGGCCAACGTCTGGTCCACCATGGCGATCGACGAGGAGCGCGGCATCCTCTACGCCCCCACCGGGGACGCCAATTCGGGCGCCAAGGGGCCGCAGCTCTATTCCGACACTTTGCTGGCTTTGGACGCGGCCTCGGGCAAGCTGCTGTGGCATCACCAATTGACCCATCATGACATCTGGGACTGGGATTCGCCCACGCCGCCCCTGTTGGCCGATGTGATGCAGGGGGGCAAGAGCGTGCCCGCCGTGATGTTGACGGGCAAGCATGGCTTGTTCTTCATGTTCGACCGGGTGACGGGCGAGCCGCTCAACGGCTTTACCGAAAAGCCCACGCCCCGCGCCGATGAGCCGACCGATGAAGTCTGGCCGACCCAGCCTTTTCCCGATGCGCCCGGCCCGATTGCGCGGATCACGATGAAGCGCGAGGAAATCCCGGACCTGCTGCCCGGCATGAAGGCCGCCTGCACCGATTTCTGGGACAGGAACGGCATCGTGGTGGGCGACCTTTACGCCCCGCGCCAGAGCAGTGCGCACGCAACCTTGACCTATCCCAGCCCGGTGGGCGGGCCAAACTGGGGCGGGGGCAGCTATTCGGCATCGCTGGGCTATTATTTCGTCAATGTTCAGAACCGCCCGGTCTATCGCCCCAAGGTGGCGGCCGGGGCCGGTGTGGCGATGATGAACCGCAATGTGCCCGCAGGCCCGCCGCCGCCCCGCCCCACCGGGCCGCGCCCACCGCAGGGCTTTACCTATAGCGCCAATGGCGTGAACCTCTCCTGCGGCGCGACGCCTTGGGGCGAGCTGGTTGCGGTCGATGTGGCGAAGCGCAGCATCGCATGGCGCGTGCCGCTGGGCATTACCGAAGCGCTGGGCAAGGCTGGCCTCAACACCGGCGCGCCCAACATCGGCGGCAATATCGTGACCGCAGGCGGCGTGGTGTTCATCGGGGCCACTAACGACCACCGCTTCCGCGCCTTCGATGCCAAGAGTGGCAAGCTGCTGTGGCAGAGCGTGCTGGAGGCCTCGGCCCATTCGACGCCGATCACCTATATGGGCGCGGATGGTAAGCAATATGTCGTGGTGGCCGCAGGGGGCGGTACGGCGGTGGGCGGGCCGGAAATGTCCGACACGCTGGTGGCCTATCGGTTGCCGTAAGGGGGATAATGTGATGCGTAAGATGTTCTTGCTGGCGGGTTTGCTGCCTGCCGCCGCGCTGGCCCAGACGCCGCCCCCCGCGCCCGCTGCCCCGCCGCCAATGATGCCGCAATCGAGCGTCAACGATCCCTGGCCGGGGATGAAGAAGCTGCTGATTATCGCGGATGTTCAGACCGGATGGCATCACGATTCAATCAACCATGCGATGGGCGTGATCGAACAGATGGGCCGCGAGCATGGCGAATGGGCTACCGTGATCCGCACCGACAGCCAGTTGATCACCAAGGCTCCGATTGTTGGTCAAGGCGCGCGCTATGCGGGCAAATTCGTCAATGCCCGCAATTTGGACCAGTTCGACGCGGTGTTCTATCTGGGCAGCGGGGCGGGCGCGCTGTCCGATCAGCAGAAGGCGGATCTGCTGTCTTTCGTGAAGCAGGACGGCAAGGGCTTTATCGCAGGGCATGCCGCCACGGTCGCCTATTACGAATGGCCCGAATTTACCCAGATGATCGGCGCCTTTATGGAAAGCGAGTTTCGCGTCGATACGATGCAGATTATCAACGAAGATCCGGCCTTCCCCGGCGCGGGCGTCTTTCCCAAGACTTTCGCCTATACTGACCAGTTTCCGGTGATGCGTATGCCGTTTACCAGCAAGGACGCGCATGTCATCCTGCGGCTGGACCCGAGCAAGATGACGCCGCAGCAGCGCAAGACCCGCGCCGACGATGATTTCCCGCTGGTCTGGGCCAAGTCCTATGGCAAGGGCCGCGTCTATAACCTGACCATCGGCCATCAGGAGCAGGTCTGGGACGACCCCAAATTCCGCGAGATGGCGCATCAAGGGATCCGCTGGGCGCTCGGGCTGGTGGACGCGAAAGTGGACCCGCCAGCGCCGCCCGCGCCGCGCCGGCCAAAGGGCAAATAAACTCTCCTCCCGCGAGCGCCCGGCCCCAAAAGCCGGGCGTTTTGCTGCCCGCTGCCCGGTCCCCGCCTGTGCAGTCTCAGTCCAGAGATTGGGGCCTTCGCAGCTAGGGGCGCAGGGGTCGCCGGGGCGTATGCCGGAACCATAATCCGGCAAAACAACCGGACACCAACAAGGGGGACAGGATGAAGATCGGGCAAACAGGCCGCGTGGCTTTGGGCATTTCCTATATGGCGCTGGCCATGGCGGGCGCGGCCCATGCGCAGGATATCACCGGCCACGGGGCGGCCGAATCGGCCAGCAAACAGGATGCCGAAATCATCGTGACCGGCACCGCGATCAAGGGCGTGGCCCCGGTCGGTTCGGCCACCGTCACGATGGACCGCGCCAGCCTTGTGGCCAGCGGCGTGCGCGACACGGCGCAATTGATCGCCCAATTGCCGCAGGGGTCCAGCCTTGGCACCAGCCAGAATTCGACCGGCGGGCGGCAACAGGGCGTCAACCTGCGCGGGCTGGGCAACAATGCCACGCTGTTGCTGTTCGATGGCCATCGCTGGGCGCCGCAGGGGGTGATTTCGCAGATCCCCGATCCTTCCGTCATCCCCTTTGCCGCGATCGAGCGCGTGGAGGTCGTCACCGACGGCGCCTCGGCCATTTACGGGTCGGACGCGGTGGCGGGCGTGGTCAATTATGTGCTGCGCAAGGATTATGAAGGGCTGGAACTGACGGGCCGCTATAATCACACGCTCTATGACCAGCGCGCGTTTGAAGGCGTATTGGGCCATCGCTGGAGCGAGGGCGGCTTCATGCTGGGCTTCAGCTATACCGACCGCGATCCGGTAAAACGCGCCGCGCGCGATTATCTGCGCAATGATTTGCGTCCCTATGGCGGCAACAACAACAATCTGATCGGCACCACGGTGTTTCCCGGAACGCCCGGCGCGCTGATCATCGGCAGCACGGTTTACGGCCTGCCCGCCACCAATGGCGCGGTGCCTACGGCCGCGCAGGTGACGGCGCTGAAAGGCAATCCCACACTGGCCGATCCGGCGGACATGTATGATTACTTTTCCAGCCGCAAACAGATCAGCGTGCTGCTCAAGGCCCATCAGACCATCGGCTCGGGCGAGCTGAGCGGCACGGTCAATTACAACCGCCGCGAAAACTCCGCCCGCGCGCAGGAGGCCCTGCCCAATATCTCGATCAACCTGACCCCCAGCAGCCCGTGGTATATCCCCGGCCTGACCACGGGCAACGAGACGCTGGTCTATAATCTGGGCCTGAATTACGCCAATTACGATCTGACCCAGCGCAACAAGGAGGAGACGTTCAACTCCACGCTGGAATATAAGGCCCGCATCTTCAAGGGTTTCGACTGGACGACCTATGGCTCCTACGGCTTTTCGTCCGGGTGCAACGTGTGTCAGCCGCAGGCCAACACCACCATTGCCGCCGTTATCGCCAACAATCCCAGCTATTATTCCACCTTCAACCCCTATCAGCCCGGCCAGCAGAGCGGGGCCGACATGCTGATCGGCGGCTTCCTGCAGGAGGCCAAATTCCGCACCGCCGATTTCGGCACCAAAATCAGCGGGGCGCTGTTCGATCTGCCCGCTGGGTCGGTCAAGGTGGCGCTGGGCGGGGAATATACCGAATATTGGTTCTGGCTCTTGGCGCAAAACAAGCTCAACCTGCAAAACGCCTTTCAGGTGTCGCGCAGCACCAAGAGCGGGCGCCATGTTTCCTCGGCCTATGGCGAGGCGTTCATTCCGATGTTCGGTGCGGCCAACCGCATCCCCGGCTTTGACCGGCTGGATCTGAGCGCGGCGGTGCGCTGGGACAAATATTCCGATTTCGGCACCACGGCCAATCCCAAATTCGGCCTGACATGGCAGCCGACGGGCGGCGTCAAGCTGCGCGGCAGTTGGGGCACATCGTTCCGCGCGCCCACGCTGATCGAGAGCAATCCGGCAACCGTGGGCCAGACCAACCGCGCCTATATCGCCAATGGCGCCAATGATCCCTCGGTGCCCGTCACGCTGTCGAGCACGGGCCAGAGCGCAGTGCTCAACCGCACCGGCAACACCGCGGGGCTGAAGCCGGAATCGGCGACCGTCTGGTCGCTGGGGCTGGATCTGACGCCTGCCTTCACGCCCAATCTGAAATTCGGCGTCACCTATTACAACGTCAATTACAAGAACCGCATCGAGAACCTGCCCAACCAGACGGCGACCAATGCGCTGGTCCTTTCCAGCCCGGCCAATCGCGCGCTCTACAGCGACTATTTCATCGTCGCGCCCCAACCCAGCACCTGCGTCAACGGCAATTACGCGACCTATAATCCGGCCTATCTGCCCTTCCTGACCGACAAGAACGCGGTGTTTACCCCCAGCACGATCAATGACTGCACGCTGACCGGCATTGTGAACGGCGGTACGCAGAACCTTGGCAATGTGAAGCAAAGCGGGCTGGACTTTACGCTCAACTATCGTCTGGAAACCAGGGCGGGCACCTTTGCCTTTGACGGCAGCTTTACCAAGATCCTCAACCTGCAAAAGAGCCTGACGCCGACGGGGGCGCTGTTCAATGCGCTGGACACATTCGGTTTTCAGGTGTCCTCGCGTGGGCGGGCCTCGGTGTCCTGGCGCAAGGACGGGTTCAACGCCAATATCGCGGCCAATTATGTCGGCTCCTATCTCAACAATGCCACGATCACCGTGGCGGGCGTCAAACTGCCCGATACGCAGATCCCGGCTTGGACGACCTTCGACGGCAATCTGGGCTATGAATTTGGCGAGAACCACCGCTGGCTGAGCGGCACGCGGCTGGCGCTGGGGGTGCAGAACCTGACCGACAAGGCGCCGCCGATTGTCCTGTCGGGCACCAATGCGGTCGATACCAACAACCACAATGTCTGGGGCCGCATCTGGACCTTTGAAATCAGCCACAAGTTCTGAGCCCGGCCATCATCCACCCTTGGCCCCGGCAGTCTGTCTGTCGGGGCCGTTTTGTGTACCAGTGTGAACATATGTTGTCAGGAGGTCCGGCCTGCGTTAGGCTGGCGCGCAGAGGATAGAGGCAAAAATGCCGGAAGATTGTGGGAGAAATGCCATGCGTTCATGGTCCACCGACACCCATGCAGAAGTGAACCATCTGGTTTACTGGCGTGAGGCGATCTGTGAGGCGATCTTTGAACTGGACTTTACCAGCAAGGACGAGGGCGTGGCGGCCAGTATGCAGCAGCATGACCTTGGCCCGCTCAAACTGAGCGCGATTTCCATCGGCAGCGCGCATAGCGTGGTGCGATCCCAAGGCGCGGCGGCGCGTGAGCGGCAGCCCCATCTCAACCTCAACTGGATCCGCAGCGGCGCATGGCAGGTCGATCATTATGGCCGCCGGGTCGATCTGGGGCCGGGCGACATGGTGCTGCTCGACAATCGCCAGCCCTACAGCGTCACCACCGAGCATGGGTCGGAGCATATCGTGGCGCGCCTGCCGATTGAATGGGTGCGCTGCTGGCTGCCCTCGCCCGAAGCGGCAGTGGCGCGGGTGGTGCGCGCGGGTGACCCATGGCATGGCGTGCTGGAGGCGACGTTGACCGAGGCGATCCGCGATGATCGCGGCGATGAGGCATGGCGCAGGCTTTGCACGCAACAGATCGGCGGGGCGCTGGCACTGATGCTGGGGGCCAATGAAAGCCGCCTGTCGAACCACACGCGCCAGCTTTACCGCCGCATCCGCACCGCCATCCAGAACCGCTTTTTCGAACATGAACTTGATGCGGCCAGCGTCGCCGCCGAGGTGGCGATCTCGCCGCGCTATCTGCACAAGATTCTGGCGCAGGAGGGCACGACCTATGTGCAGGAACTTTTCGCCGTGCGTCTGCAACACGCCTGCGCCTTGTTGAAAGATCCGCGCTTTGCCGAATTGTCGGTGTCGGAAATCGGCTGGCGTTCGGGCTTTTGCGATCCCAGCCATTTTTCCCGCCGGTTCAAAGCCCATGTCGGCCAGACGCCCGGCCAGTGGCGGCAAGAGGGTCAGGGACAGCAGGACATGGAACAGAACCTGCATTGACCCGCGTGCATCGCGAGCCAAGCATTTGTTCGCCCCCAAGCAGCGTCGGGGCTGCGCCTTGCTGATAGACCGGCCTGACAAGGCAAGCATAACGGGGAAGACTATGGCGCTTAAAGGTCGCGCATTCATCATCATGTGGCATGACATCACCGCGCAGGGCGACGATGATTACCACCAGTGGCACACGCATCAGCATATGCCCGAGCGACTGGACCACGCCGGGTTTCGCCGCTCGCGCCGGGGGGTGAACCGGGGGCTGGAGCGCCAAACCTATTTCACCCTGTATGAAGGCGCCGATCTGGCCAGCTTTGTGGCCGATGATTATGCCCACAGCCTGAATTTCCCCACCGAATGGACCCAGTCCATCGCGCCCCATTTCCGCAATTTCCTGCGCATGGCTTGCGAGGTGCTGGAAACCGGCGGGCGCGGGGTGGGGGGTGCGCTGGTGTCGCTGCGCCTGCGCCTGCCCGCCGGGATGGACGAGGGCGAGGGGCATCGCGCGCTGACCCCCGCGCTGGCCGCGATTGAGGCCATGCCGGCGGTGACCTCGGTGCATTTGGCCGCCGCCCGGCCCGATTATTCCGAAATCCGCACCTCCGAAACCGAATTGCGCCCGCCGATGAGCGAGCCGCCCTTCGATCTGGTCATCGTGGCCGAATGCATGGGATTGGCCGAAGCGAGCGCGGCGCAGGGCGCCATGGTCGCCGCCGTCGAGCAGGCCGGTTTCGCCGAACCTTTGGCGCAGGCCTATGACGTGGCCTACACGCTGGAAAAGCGGGACGCGCAATGAAGTCGCAAGTGGGGAAACCGACCCGCAAGCGCTATGCGATGCTGGCGCTGGTCGCGCTGGCTACGGCGCTCAATTATCTCGACCGCACGCTGATGGGCGTGGCCGCCCCGGCGATGAGCCGCGAGCTGGGCCTCGGGCCGGAGATGATGGGGCTGGTTTTCGCCGCCTTTTCGTGGAGCTATGCGCTGGCGCAGGTGCCGGGCGGGATCTTCCTCGACCGCTATGGCACGCGGCTGACCTATGCGCTCTCGCTCTCGATCTGGTCGGCCTGCACGGTGATGCAGGGCATGGTGCGCGGCGGCTGGGCGCTGATCGCGGTGCGCCTCGGGCTGGGCGCGGCCGAGGCGCCATGCTTTCCCGCCAACAGCCGCGTTTTGATCGCATGGTTTCCGCGCGGCGAACGGGCGCGGGCCAATTCGATCTATTCGGTGGGCATGTATTTCGGCATCGCTTTTTGCAGCCCGGTGCTGTTCTGGATGGCCGCCCATTGGGGCTGGCGCGCCTTGTTCTGGATCGTGGGCGGGATCGGGATCGGCTATGGTCTGGTGTGGCATCGGCTCTATCGCGACCCGGCGGAGCATGTGGGGGTCAACGAGGCCGAATTGGCCCTGATCCGCGCCGATGGCGGGGCCACCCAATCCGAACCCCCGCGCCCCTTCCGCTGGAGCGATGTCGCCTATCTGCTGCGCCAGCGCAGCATCATCGGCGCCTCGATCGGCCAATTCGCCACCAATTCCACGCTGGTCTTCTTCCTCACCTGGTTCCCGACCTATCTGGCCAGCGAGCGGCATATGGATTGGCTGAAAGCCGGGATCTACGCGATGGTGCCCTTTATGGCGGCGTCCCTTGGCGTGCTGGCGGGAGGGCAGGCGTCGGACCGGCTGCTGCGTGGCGGTGTCTCGCTGGCCGCCGCGCGCAAGGCTCCGGTCATTACGGGCCTGATGCTTTCCACCCTCATCATTCTGGCCATCTGGCTGGAAAGCGACGCCGCCGTGATCGCGGTGATGAGCATCGCCTTTTTCGGTCAGGGCATGTCCAATCTGGGCTGGACTTTGGTGTCGGAAATCGCGCCCACGCGGCTGGCGGGCCTCACCGGGGGCCTGTTCAACCTCTGCACCAATCTGGCGGGCATCGCCACGCCGATCATCATCGGCATGACGGTGGGGCGGACGGGTTCCTTCTTCATCGGCCTGATCTTTATCGGGGCGATGGCCTGCCTTGGCGCGGCCTCTTATGCCTTTGTCGTCAACCGGGTCGAGCGGCTGCCCAATCCGGAATAGGTGCGGGGAACAGCTTAGAACCGCACCCGCAACCCGATGGATGCGGTGGTGCTGTTGCCCGCCACCGCGCCCGCCGTGCGCGCCACCTGCGTATCCAGCCAGAGCCGGGGGCGGATCTGCCACATGCCCGAGAGCGCCACTTCGTCAAACCCGTCGGGGGTGCGCAGCGGCTGCGGCCCGGATGTGTCGGGCGGCGGGGCGAGTTGCCATGTCGTCATGCCATTGTCGGTGACGTAATGCGAATAGGACAGGCCCAGATAATGCTGCCCCCGCCGCCCCAGCGCGCGGTCCACCCGCACCGAGGCGATGCCCGTCAGCGCCCTTTCGCGCAATTCAAAGTCCGACCATGACAGGGTGGAAAAATCGAACCGCTGATGCAGTGAGCGGGTATAGACATATTGCCCGGCAATCGTCGGGGTGATGTACCAACGCGCCCATGGCTGAAACACGCGGCCCAGCCGCAGCCCCGCCGCAACATAATCCGCCCCCGATGCCACCCCGCTTTGCCGCGCGGTGCCCTGCGCCTGAATCGCGCCGTAAACCTGTCGGCCATAGCTGACATAGGCATCGGCCACCCAGCCGTGCCAATTGCCCCCCGCGCCGATCGAGCCGATGTGATAGGTGGACGGGATCGCCGCATCGGCCTGTTGCAGCGTGCCGCCAAACAGGGTGTAGGCCGCGCGCAGATAGGTCGGCCCCTTGTAACGGGTGATGGCCAGCGCGCCATAGGGGCTGGAGGAGGTGGTGTCGCGGTCGACCACGCCGCCGGTGGCGCTGGCGACCCAGATCGCCTTGGGATCAACGGGAGCGGGATCGGCGGGGGCGGCATCGACCGGTGCGGCGGCGGGGATTTCCAGTCTTTCGGGCCGGGCTGTTTCCGCCTGCGCGGTTTCCGCCTGCTGGGCCTGCGCCGCACCTCCCGTCATCGCCCCGCCCGTCATCGCCAATGCGGCGCCAAGGATCATCCGCTTCATCATGCCGCCTTGGGCATCATGTCGTCATAGAGCGTGGGCAGCACCAGCTTGGCGACAAAGCCTTCCTCGCGCTGCTCCAGCAGGACATCGCCGCCATGCGCCCGCGCGATGGAGCGGCATACCGCCAGCCCCAGCCCGCTGCCCGGCTTGTCCGATTCGATGGCCTGTTCGCAGCGGAAGAAGGGTTCAAAGGCGCGCTCACGGTCCTCTTGCGGGATGCCCGGCCCATTGTCGACAATCTCGGCCACGGCCCCCTGCTCATTCACCAATACGCGCACCCGCGCCTGCTGGCCATATTTCAGCGCGTTTTCAAGCAGATTTCCCAAGAGGCGGCGAATGCCCAGCGGATCGACCTCGACCCGGATCGGGGTGGTGATATCCAGCCGCACCCGGTCGCCCATCACGCGCGCATCCTCGACCGCATCGGCCACCAGCGTGGCCAGATCCAGCCTTTGCCGGGCACCGGGGGTCGATGCTTCGCGGATGAAGGCAATGACCTGACTGATCATCATCTCCATCTCGTCCACCTCGGCCAGCAAGGCGTCGCGTTGTTCATCGGGCACATCCTCCAGCCGGAAACGCAGGCGCGTCAAAGGGGTGCGCAAATCGTGACTGATCGCGCCCACCATCGCGGTGCGATCATCGACAAAGGCGCGCAGCCGGTCGCGCATCTGATTAAAGGCGCGCGCGGCCCGGCCCACCTCGGCAGGCCCTGACAAAGGCACGACATTGGCCGAAGGATCGCGCCCCAGCACCTCGGCGGCGCGGGCAAAGCCTTCGAGCGGTTTGACGATGCGCCGCGCAAACATCAGCGCCAGCGGCACCGTGATCAGCAGCGAGAGCAGAAACCACAGCATCACCCGCTTTTGCCAGCGGTTGGGAAAGGGTTCGGCGCGCGGGGCCACGGCGATCCATGTGCCGTCATCCTGACGCATAGCGGCGACGAAATCGCCCTCGATAAAAGGCGGCGTGGTGAAGGAAAGCGCGCCCTTGCCTTCGCGGAAAGGGATCGGTTGCGGCACGCCCAGCGGCGCGGAATCAGGCGTCGCCGCGCCCGAATCGGCGGCCGCAGGGGCAGGCGCAGCGGGCAGCGATGGGGCGGCGGCGTGAGAGGGCGTGGAGGCTTCGGCCTGCGGGGCGTCAACGCGCGCGGCATCCGGATCGGCGGCGGCAGGGCGAGCGGGGGTTGCGCCCGCTGCGCGCGGCAGATGGATCGGCGGCAGAGCGGAGGGCGGAACCGAGGCCGGGCCGGGATTGCCCAGCGAGGCCATCGGGCCAACCATGGCCGGTCCCATGGGGCCGCCATTCGCGCCGGGGCCTTGCCCGCCGGAGCCCAGCCCCGTTGCGCCGGGCGCGGTGATCCGCGCGGCGCCGCTGGTCTGGCTCTGCTGGCCGCCGGCAGGCGTGGTGGGAGCGGCGGAATGCGGGGTTGCATTGGCAGGCGCGCTGCCTGTGCTATTGGCTGCGGGACTGGCGCCGGGGGCATGGCCGCCCGGAGCGCTTCCGCCCGGAGGACCGCCGCCCGGAGTACCCCCGGCAGGATGATGGCCCCCCGGAGGACCGCCGCCGGGAACGCCTCCTCCGGGCATGCCGCCGCCGGGATGCCCTGCGGGGAAACCGCCTCCCGGAAAGCCGCCACCGGGAAAGCCTCCTCCCGGAAAACCCCCGCCCGGAAAGCCATTACCCGCCGCGCCGCCGCCCAGCGGGCCACCATGCATCCCCTGCGCATGGGCGGTGCCGATGGCGCCTGAGAGCAGACCTGCAAACAGGTCCGAACCCTCAGGGTCGCTCAAGGCCATCGGCCCGCGCGAACCGCCCGCCGGCACCGCCACCCCGCCCACCGGCAATTGCGTGTAAAAGGCCAGGACAACGTGATCCAACCGTTGCCCCAGCCGCCGCGCCAATGCCTCCCGCGAGGTTTCCGACACCAGCCAGCCCGAGCCGCTGATATCAGGAGGGCCTTTCATGGCCCGGATTTCCAGATTGTCGCTTTCCGCCCCGTTTTGCCGTGAACCATGGCCCAGCAGCATCCGCGCCACCGCCTCAAGATCCCAGCGCTGCGGGCTGGCGGGCGGGATCAGCACGGTCAGCGCCAGCGTCGCGCATTGCGCCACGATCAGGACGCCCACCAGCAGTCCGAGCATTTGCAGCCCCAGCGGCAGCGCCAGTCTGCGGCGAAAAGAATATGCGGCCATGCCCCGGCAATTGCCATAGATCGGGGGTGAAAGCGATGCTTCATCGCCGGGCGATCCGGCCCGGTTGCGGGCAAATATCGAGGAAACCGCGCGCGCGGTTTCGTTGTCCCGGCCCCTATCGGCGCCAAGCGGCGGCATGGGGGATGGGGCAGACATGGCCGCGCTATCCCCGCAAAAAGGAGCGGGGGGCCAAAGGCCAATGCCGCCGCCCTGACCAGGGACCGAGCGAAAGCGGGGGGGCGATGGTGCTTTCGAGCGGGATCAGGGCGGCGGACGGAAGCGCGGTCTGGCCGGGACATGCACCAGTGGGGGCGGTTGCATGTCCTTGGGCCGGGCCGCTCGCCGTTCGTTCAGGACTTTGGCCGGTGGCATGGCCCGCAAACGCCTGCGTCGCGGCCGGGCCGGACACAGGGAAGGAGGGCGATGCATCGGTCATGAAGCCAGACTGACCCCGTTCGATTGCGCGATGATTTCGGCCAGATTTCATCGGACGGGGTGATCGGGCGCGAGCGCTGAAAAATTTCTGAAATTCGCGGGCCAGAAAAATGTGGAAATGGCACGGGATGCAGGCCACACACAACGCCATGGATCTGGCGACCAAAATCCTGATCGTTGATGATGACAAGGGCATCAGGACGGTCGTGTCCGAATTTCTGGGCAAGCATGGCTATCAGACAGCCACGGCGGCCAATCCGGTCGAAATGCGCCGGATGCTTGAGGCCGGTTCGTATGATCTGATCGTGCTGGACGTGATGATGCCCAAGGAGGACGGGCTGACCGCGCTGCGCAGCCTTGGGCCCCAAGCGCCGCCGGTGATTATGCTCAGCGCCGTGGGATCGGATATCGACCGCGTGGTCGGGCTGGAAATGGGCGCCGACGATTATCTGGCCAAACCGTGCAACCCGCGCGAATTGCTGGCGCGCATCCGCGCCGTGCTGCGGCGCAAGGCGGCGGCGCAGGCGGTGCTGGATCAGGCGATGGAAATCCGCGCCGGAGGAGCAGAAGCGCCCCCGGCCGATGCCGCTGCGGCCGAAGGCGCGCCCGGCCCCTCGCAGGATCAGGCCGGGGCGACCTGCGCCAATGGCCTTTATTTCGAAGGCTGGCGGATGGATCTGGACATGCGGCTGCTGTTCGATCCCGATGGGCGGATGATCACGCTGACCGAAGGCGAGTTCCGCCTGCTGCTGGCCTTTGCCCAGCATCCGCGCCGGGTGGTGACGCGCGACCAGTTGCTGGAATGGTCACGCGGGGGGGATGCCGATCATTTCGACCGCGCGATCGATGTGCAATTGTCGCGCCTGCGCCGCAAGATGACCGATGCGGGCAGCAGCGGCGTGTCCGAGCTGATCCGCACGGTGCGCAACGAGGGTTATGTCTTTGTGCCGCATGTCACGCGGACGCGCGGCTGACGTTCAGGCCAGGCCCACGACATCCCCGGCCAGCGCGAGATAGAAGCGCGCGATTTCGGCCAGCGCGCGGTCATCCAGCACGAAAGGCCTGCCCGCCGCCTGTTTGCCCCCCGCCAGCCCCAGCGAGGCCGTGGCCAGATCGCGCGCTGTGATCGCGCAATGGTTGCGCACCGGCCCGTCGCAGGCCGCGATCTGAAGCCGCCGGATCGCGCGCAGGCGGGGGCGATGTTTGTGAAGCGGATGGAGATCGGCCGGGGCGGGATTGGCATGGGGCGCCATCGCCCGCAGGAAGGCGCGATATTCGCCGATCAGCAGCGAAAAGAAGCGGTCGAGTTCCTTGAGGTGGTTGCCCGAGACGCGCATCATCACCTTGGCCGCGCTGGAGGCGGCGTTCATCCGGGTTTCGCGCTCGATCAGATAAAGACACCCGGCCCGCAGCGTTTCGAAAGAGCTGTGCAGCGCAAGGGCGCTGGTGTGGTCGAACCATGGTCTGATGGTGTCGGATCGCAGACAATCGGCCTGTCTCGTCATGGCCTGTCTTGTCATGGAGTTTCTGGACATAAGGCTCCCAAGGCAAGCGGGAGCATGACAACTCTCAGCCGACAGCGCTTGACGATGGAGATGCTGCCGGTGGATCATGCCTACATAATGCCGACGGCTTCGTCCAACGCAAATGGCATCGTTTGCGCGAAAGGGCCCCAGCGGTTAAATTCCATCGCTGGTATTATGCTCTTGCCTCTTGCGCATCGCAGGTAAAATGGCGCATCAGCCCGGATCAGCAAAAGGAATGGCAGGCCATGGCGACGATCAAGGATGTGGCGCAGCATTCGGGCATTTCGATCAAGACGGTCTCGCGCGTCATCAATGGCGCGCAGACGGTTCGCCCCGGCGTGCGCGAGAAGGTCGAACGCTCGATCCGCGAATTGAACTATCGCCCGGCGCTGGCCGCGCGGCAATTGGCCAGCGGGCGCAGCTTCATCATCGCGATGATCGCCCCGCGCCTGACCTACAGCTATTTTTCGCGCATCATGGTGGCCACCGCCGATGCCTGCCGCAAGGTGGGCTATCATCTGGTGCTCGAGGTGATGGATGGCGATGACCTGTCGATCACGCTTTCATGTGAGCCGGATGCGGTGATCGTGGTGCCGCCTTTTGCCGACAATCCGCGCGTGCTGGCCGCGCTGATGGATATGGGCAAGCCGGTGGTGCGGATCGCGGGCAAGAATGACGGCATCGGGCGCAGCGTCGAGGTTCATGATCATGCGATTGCGCGGGAAATGGCGCACTATCTGGTCGGGCGGGGGCATCGGGTGCTGGCGATGATCGCCCCGCCGCGCCCGGAAATGGCCGCCGAGGAACGGCTGACCGGCTTTCGCGAGGGACTGGCGACAAGCGGGCTGGATTTGCCCGACAGCCATGTGGTGCGCGCGGGGATGAATTTTG
Source organism: Novosphingobium sp. SG707 (assembly GCF_012275515.1). GTDB lineage: Bacteria > Pseudomonadota > Alphaproteobacteria > Sphingomonadales > Sphingomonadaceae > Novosphingobium. Next base: position 349,835 of record NZ_JAAZQL010000003.1, on the reverse strand, counting down.
CCGATGGCGAGCAGGCGTTTCGCGATCTGATGGCCTTGCCCCGGCGGCCCACGGCGATCTTTGCCGCCAATGACCAGATGGCGCTGGGGGCGATGGCTTGCGCTCTGCGCATGGGTTTCCGCGTGCCGCAGGATGTGGCGATTGCCGGGTTTGACAATGCGGTCGAGGGGCAGATGTGCTATCCGGCGCTGACCAGCATTCACCAGCCGGTCGAGGAAATCGCGCGGATCGCGGTGGATCTGGCGCTGGACCGGGGAGGCGCGGATGCCAGTTTCGCGCATCATCTGGTGATCCGCGAATCCACTTAAAATACCAGCGCTGGTATTTTCTTGACTTGGCCGCATGGCCGCGTCATTCAGGCTGCGGAAAGATGGCGCGTCGGTGGCGATTCACCGCCGACGCCCTGCAACGGGATGAGGCCGATGGCGAAATTGCATAAAGTGATTCTGGGTGGTGCGGCCTGTTTTGCCGCTGTGGCGTTTCAGTCGGGCATGGCCCAGGCGGCGGCCAAACCAGTCCCGGCTCCTGCCGCTGCGCCCGCCTCCGACGCCCCGGCGCAGGCCCGCCCGCGCAACATCATCTTCGTGCTGGTCGACGATCTGCGCTTTGACGGCATGGGTTTCCTCCAGCCCGGCCTGCTCCAGACCCCCAATATCGACCGCATGGCGCGCGAGGGCACCTATTTCCCCAATGGCGTGACCACCTCCTCGCTGTGCAGCCCCAGCCGCGCGACGATCCTGACCGGCATGACCGCGCGCAACCATGGGGTGGTGGACAATAACAATTCCAGCGAAGATGGCCTGACCTTCTTCCCCAAATATCTGCAGCAGGCCGGGTATCAGACCGCCTTCATCGGCAAGTGGCACATGGGCAATGACACTGACGCCCCGCGCCCCGGCTTCGACAAATGGCTCAGCTTCAAGGGGCAGGGGCATTATTACCCGACCGGCGACATGCCCGCAGCAGCCGTTGCCGCGGGCAAGGCCAATATGTTCAACGTCGATGGCAAGGAAGTCGCCCAGACCGGCTATATCACCGACGAGCTGACCGATTATGCGATGAACTGGCTGGAAAAGGAGCGCGACCCCAAGAAGCCCTTCTTCCTCTATCTGAGCCACAAGGCCGTCCATTCCGACCCGTTGCCCCCGCCGCGCTATGCCCATCAGTATGACAAGGCGAAATTCGCCCTGCCCGCCAGTGCGGAAAACACGCCGGAAAATTACAAGGGCAAGCCGCGCTGGGTCTATGATCAGCGCAATACGTGGCATGGCATTGATTTCTTTTATAATTCTGACATGAAAATGACGGAATACCTGAAATATTACTATGGCACGCTCTCGGCGGTCGATGACTCGCTGGGCCGGATCATGGCGTATCTCAAAAAGAACCATCTGGAAAAGGACACGCTGGTCGTCTTCACCAGCGACAATGGTTTCCAGATCGGCGACCACGGGTTGATCGACAAGCGCACCGCCTATGAGGCCTCGGTGCGCGTGCCGCTGGTGATGTGGGAGCCGGGCACGGTTCCCGCCAATGCGGTCAATACAGGGCGCGTGCGCGGCCTCGATTTCGCGCCCACTTTCCTGAGCGCGGCGGGCGTGAAGACCATGCCCCAGCAGTTCGAGGGCCAGAACGCATGGGGCCTGATCACCGGCGCGCAAAAGCCCGCGCAGTGGAACCCCAGCGACTTCATCTATGAATATTACTGGGAATGGAGCTTCCCCGAAACGCCGACCACCTTTGCCATCACGCGCGGCAACCTGAAGTATATCCAGTATCACGGCATCTATGACCGCGAGGAACTGTATGACATCGGCGCCGACCCGACCGAGATGACCAATCTGATCGACGATCCGGCGCATCTGAAAGACAAGATCACCCTGCGCGCCGCGCTTTATGAGCAACTGGCCAACAACAAGGGCAAGCATGCGATTCCCTATACCGCGCGCCAGTCGATCGGCTCGGTGCGGCGGATGAAGGGCGGCACGGGGGCGGCGCCTTTCCCGGCGGAATGGCTGGTCGAACCCAATCGCACCGACCGCATGGACGACATCCTGCCCGACAGCCCGGCCAAGGGCGCGGCGCAGGCCGCCGGCAAGCCCTTTATGAACGCGCCCACCGTCGATCAGCAGTTCAAGCAGATCCCGGCGAAGTAAGGGCCTTTGCAAGACGCCTGAGCGGCCATAGAAACAAGCGATGAGCAGCGTTCCATCCTCCCTCGCCCCTTCCGTCCGTGAAGGCATGCGCCTTGTCGAAGGCGGTGTCTTCATGATGGGCTCCTCGGCCTTCTATCCGGAGGAGGCGCCGCGCCGAAAGGTGCGCGTGGCTTCCTTCTGGGTGGATGAAACGCCGGTGACAAATGCGCAATTCGCCGCTTTTGTTGAGGCCACCGGATACCGCACCTTTGCCGAAACCGCGCCCGATCCGCGCGATTATCCAGGCATGGACCCGGCGCTGGCGGTGGCCGGATCGCTGGTCTTCACGATGACGGACCGGCCGGTGGATCTGGGCGATCCGTCGCAATGGTGGCGCTGGGTGGAGGGCGCGTGCTGGCGCCATCCGCTGGGGCCGGACAGCGGGATCGAGGAAATTCTCGACCACCCGGTCGTGCATGTCACGCATCAGGATGCCGCCGCCTATGCCGCATGGGCGGGCAAGCGCCTGCCCACCGAGGCCGAGTTCGAATTTGCCGCACGCGGCGGCCTGGAGGATTGCGAATATGCCTGGGGCGATGAGCTGACGCCGGGCGGCGAGCATCGCGCCAACACCTGGCAGGGGATGTTCCCCTTTGCCAACACCGCCGCCGACGGCTGGGTGCGGACCAGCCCGGTGCGCGCCTTCCCGGCCAATGGCTATGGCATCCACGACATGATCGGCAATGTCTGGGAAATCTGCGAGGATTGGTGGAGCCTGCCCTCCGAGGCGCGCCCGCGCAGGAAGAGCGCCTGCTGCGCCATCGATAATCCGCGCGGCGGTTTTCGCGCCAAGAGCCATGATCCATCCGAGCCCACCGCGAAAATTCCGCGCAAGGTCATCAAGGGCGGATCGCATCTTTGCGCGCCCAGCTATTGCCAGCGCTATCGCCCCGCCGCACGCCACCCACAATCCATCGACAGTTCGACCAGCCATATCGGCTTTCGCTGTGTGAAAGGCGCCGACTGAGAGGGTCGGCGTCGCAATTTTCGAGGGCGCCGTGTGCCCCTGATGCCCGATGGTTGACTTCGGGTTAAACCCTGATGACAGGCTTGTCAGGAATAGAAATCATCTATACCGCCTGCAAAACCCCCGCTTGCCCAATAGGTTCGGCATGCGAAATGGCCTTGGCACGTATGAGAGTACTGCATGACCGATACTTCCCAGGTGGCTGACCAGACGGCTGAATCCTCCGAAAGTTCCTCGTCCTCGCCCGCGCGCAAGGTGCTGCCCTTTGTCGGGCTGGCGCTTTTGCTGGGCGGCGGCTGGTGGGGCTGGGACTATTTCACCCATGGCCGCTATATCGAAGAAACCAATGACGCGCAGATCGCCGCCGACACGCTGGCGGTGGCACCGCGCATCTCAGGCTATGTCGCGCAGGTTCTGGTTACTGACAATCAGGACGTGAAGGCGGGGACGCCTTTGCTCACGCTCGACCCGCGCGATTACAAGGCCAAGACCGCGCAGGCATCGGCGCAGGTGGCGATTGCCGAGGCGCTGCAGGCCAATGCGCAGGCCGCCATTGCCGAACAGCGCGCCGGGATCGAACAGGCCCGCGCCCAATTGGCCGCCGCGCAGGCCAAGGCGCAATTCGACGCCGATCAGGTCAAGCGCTTCACCCCGCTGGTGGCCAGCGGGGCCGAGCAGGCCCAGCAATTGTCGCAATTGCGCGCCGCCGCCGACCAATCCGCCGCGCAGGTCCGCGCCCAGACCGCGGCCATCGAGGCCCAGCAGCGCCGCATCGCCGCCATCGAAGCGCAGGCCAAGCAGGCCGTCGCGCAAGGGCTGGGCGGCAAGGCGCAGTTTGACGCGGCCAATGTCGATCTGGACGCCACCACCATCCGCGCCTCTATCGACGGGCGCATCGGCGACAAGAATGTCACGCCGGGCCAGTTCGTTTCGGCGGGCACGCGGTTGATGACGCTGGTGCCGCTTTCCAAGATCTATGTCGTGGCCAATTTCAAGGAAACGCAATTGGCCCATATGCGCCCCGGACAGAGCGTGTCGATCAAGGTCGATGCGCTGGACGGCCATGCGATCAAGGGCCGGATCGAAAGCATGGCGCCCGGCACCGGGGCCAGCTTCAGCCTGATCGCACCCAGCAACGCGACCGGCAATTTCACCAAGATCGTTCAGCGCGTTCCGGTGCGCATCGCGATTGACGCCAATGATGAAACGCGCCGTCTGCTGGTGCCGGGCCTGTCGGTGACGGCGATGGTGGACACGAAAACGGCGCGCTGATCATGGTCGATGCGCCTCCGGTAAAGGCCGATCTGTCGGCATGGCTGGCGGTGGCGGCGGGGACGCTGGGCGCGTTGATGGCGACGCTCGACATTTCCATCGTCAATTCCGCGCTGCCCACGATTCAGGGTGAAATCGGCGCATCGGGCACCGAGGGGACGTGGGTGGCCACCTCCTATCTGGTGGCCGAAATCGTGATCATTCCGCTGGCCGCATGGCTTCAGCGGGTGCTGGGCCTGCGCACCTTTCTCCTCATCGCGGCCAGTCTGTTCACCTTTTTCTCGATGATCTGCGGCTGGGCCGATACGCTGACGATGATGATCATCGGGCGCGTGGGGCAGGGTTTTACCGGCGGGGCGCTGATTCCCACGGCCCAGACCATCATTGCCATGCGATTGCCGCGCGACAAACAGCCGATCGGCATTGCCGCCTTTGGCGTCACGGTCATCATGGGACCGGTGATGGGGCCGCTGGTGGGGGGCTGGCTGACGGAGAATGTCAGTTGGCATTATGCCTTCTTTCTCAACCTGCCGGTCTGTATCGCGCTTTTGCTGCTGCTGATCCTTGGTCTGCCGCATGAGAAAAGTCATCTGGGCGAATTTGCCAAGGCGGACTGGTTCGGCATTGTCGGGTTGGCACTGGGGCTGGGCGGGCTGACGGTCTTGCTGGAGGAGGGGCAGCGCGAGCAGTGGTTTTCCTCGCCGGTGATCCGCGAAATGGCGGTGCTCAGCGCGGTGGGCTTTGTCTGCATCGGCATCGGCCAAAAATTCGCCGCCCGGCCGGTGATCCAGCTCAAACTGCTGCTCGACCGGCAATTCGGCGCGGTGGCAACCATGGGGCTGGTGCTGGGCATGGTGCTTTACGGCACTTCCTATGTGATCCCCCAGTTCCTGGCCTCGGTGGCCAATTACAACGCGCTGCAATCGGGCAAGATCGTGCTGATTTCCGGCGTGCCCAGCCTGTTCATGATGGCCATTGTGCCGATCCTTTTGAAACGGATCGACGTGCGCCTGGCGGTGTGTTTCGGCCTGCTGATCATGGGCGTGTCGTCTTTGATCGATACGGGCATGACGATGGGGTCGGACGGCGGCGATTTCGTCGAATCGCAATTGATGCGCGGCGTGGGTCAGATTCTGGGGATGCTCTTCCTAAGCCAGGCCTGCGTGCGCTCGGTCCCGCGCGAACTGGCGGGCGATGCTTCGGGCCTGTTCAATTCGGTGCGCAATCTGGGGGGCAGCATCGCACTGGCCGGGATTGCCATCATTCAGGACAACCGCCTGTGGCTGCACACAAGGCGGCTGGAGGAAACGCTTCATGCCAACAGCCCGATGGTGCAGGATCAGGTCCGCGCCATGGGCGGCATCCTGCGCGCCGCGCCCCAGCTTGAGGCCCAGCTTCAGCTTCAGGCGCTGGTGATGACCTATAATGATATTTTCCGGATCATGGGTTATGGCACGCTGATCGTGCTGCCGCTGGTCCTGTTGCTGCGCCCGTTTTCCAATGACGCCGCGCCTGACGTCCCCATGCATTGACGAGAGCCATGATGACCCGTTTGCCGCTGATGATTGCTGTGGGATTGCCGCTGGCGTTGCCGTTGGCTTTGGGGGGCTGCGCGCTGGGGCCGGATTATGCCGGGCCGCCCAAGGTGGCCGGCGGACAGAGCTTTGCGCGCGGGGCTGCGGCGGTCGAGGCGGAGCCGGTGCTGGCGCGCTGGTGGGAAGTGCTGGGCGATGAGCAGCTCAATGCGCTGGTCGGGGATGCCCTGGCCCACAGCCCCAGCGTCGAGGATGCGCAGGCCAAGGTGCGCGAAGCGGGCGCGGTCCTGCGGCAAAAGCAGGCCAGCGATCTGCCCTCGGTCTCGCCCACGCTGATCGCGGCCAAGGCCGATCTCCCGCCCTTCAGCGCCGGGGGCAAGCGGACCTCGCTCGAAATCTACAACCTTGGCGCGACCGCCTCGTGGGAGCCCGATTTCTGGGGCATCAACAAGCGCACCAATGAAGCCTCGCGCGCCAGTGTCGATCGGGCCAAGGCGCAATTGGCCGATGCGCAGGTCAGCCTGTCGGCGCAGGTGGCGCAGGCCTATGTGAACCTGCGCGATGCGCAAAGCAGGCAGGCGATGGTGGCGCAGGTGGTGGCCTTGCGTGAACATGCGCTCGATCTGGTCCGCCAGCGTCAGGGCGCGGGCGTGGCCACGCTGGCCGATGTGGCGCGCTCTGAGGGCGATATGCGCAGCGCCATGGCGCAGGCGGCTCCCTTGCGCGCGCAGGTCGAGGTGGCGATGAACCAGTTGGCCGTGCTGACAGGCAAGGCGCCGGGCGATCTGGACGCGGCTCTGGCTTCGGCCCGGCCATTGCCCGTGCTGCCCGCGAAAGTGGCGGTGGGCGATCCGGCGGAGCTGATCGCGCGGCGCCCCGATGTGCGCGCGGCCGAGCGGCTGTTGGCCGGCAATACGGCGCAGATCGGCGCGACGCGGGGCAAGCTGATGCCGCGCCTGAGCTTTACCGGCATTCTGGGCATGGGCAGTTCTTCGCTCTCCAGCATCGTTGATCCGGCAACGGCGGCCTATGGCATATTGCCGCAGCTCAAATGGTCCGGCCTCGATTGGGGCAAGGGTCAGGCCACCGTGGCGCAGGCCAAGGCCCAGCGCGACAGCGCCGAGGCGCAATATCGCCGCGCGGTCCTTGCCGCGCTGGAGGATGCCGAGAGCAGCCTGTCGCGTTTCGGCGCGGCGCGCGAGCGGCTGACGCAGCTTGAGGCGGGCGAGGGGACCGCGCGCACCAATGCAAGCCTTGGCGCGCAAAGGGTGAGCGCGGGGACATCCTCCAAGCTGGAGCAGACCGAGCGCGACGCGCAGGTCTTGCAGGCCGCGATCACCAGCGCGCAGGGCCGGGCCGAAGTGGTGGTGGATTATATCGCCATTGCCAAGGCGCTGGGCTTGGGCTGGCAGGGCTGATCGCGCTATAGGCGCGGCCATGGATGACACGCTCTGGCTGGCCCGCCGCGAAAACTGGACCCCGCAGAATGAGGACGCCCGCGATGGGGGCGACATTGACTATGCCCGCGTCATCCATTCGGCCTCGTTCCGGCGGCTGCAGGGCAAGACGCAGATCCTCAACCTGGGCGACAGCGATTTCTACCGCACGCGCCTGACGCATTCGCTGGAGGTGGCGCAGATCGCGGGCGGCATTGCGCGGCAATTGGAAAAAGACGCGCCCGATCATGCCGCCACCGCGATCCTGCCGGGGCGCAGCATGATTCACGCCATCGGCTGCACTCATGATTTCGGCCATCCGCCCTTTGGCCATGGGGGCGAGGTGGCGCTCAATTACTGTATGCGCGAGGAGGGCGGGTTTGAGGGCAATGGCCAGACCTTGCGCATTCTTTCGCGGCTGGAGACTTTCTCGCAAAATGCCGGGGCCAATCTGGCTCGGCGGACCTTGCTGGGGGTGCTGAAATATCCGGTGGCCTATTCGGCGGTGCGCAATCCGGCCATCGCGCCGCGCCTTGCACCGGGGCCGACCACCTTGCGGATTATCGATGCGGCCAGCGCCAAACCGCCCAAATGCTATCTCGACACCGAGAGCGATGTGGTGGACTGGATTCTCGATCCTCTGTCCGCGTCGGATCGGGCTTTGTTGCAGAGCTTTGACGCCAATTCCGGCAAACACGCCAAATCGCGCCATAAATCGCTCGATTGCTCGATCATGGATGTGGCTGATGATATTGCCTATGGCGTCCATGACCTTGAGGACGCCATCGCGCTGGACCTGATCCACCGCGAGACCTTTGCCGCCGCCGTCACGGATCGCTGCCCCACCTTCCTCGATGCACTCAAGGCCAAATATCCCGGCGAGAGCGCCAATGATGTGATGCGCCAATTCGTCGATGGATTGTATGGCGGCGAAAACAGCCGCAAGCGCTTTATCGGGCGGCTGGTGCATCATTTCCTGACTGCGGTGCATTATGTCGAAATGCCCGAATTTGACGCCCCCTTGCTGCGCTGGCGGGTAGGGATGGCGCCGGGGCAGAAGGCTTTCCTCGATGTACTCAAGGATCTGGTCGTGCGCGAGGTGATCACCAGCCCGGCGGTCCAGCATCTTGAGTTCAAGGGCCAGACGATGGTGGTGGCCGTTTTCGAGGCGATGCAGGCCGATCCTGCGCGCCTGCTGCCGCGCGACCGGATGCCGTTTTACGAAGCCTATGGGGTCCGCGCGATTTGCGATTATGTGGCGGCGATGACCGATACCAGCCTGCTCAAAACCTATGAGCGGCTGTTCGCCCCGCGCATGGGCTCGGTGTTCGACCGGCTGTAAGGCTTGCGGGCAAAAAAATGGCCAGCCCGAAGGCTGGCCTTTGGAAGTTTGGGAGAGGATGCCTGAAAGGCCTGTTCCTTATGCGGATCGGCGGGCCTCTTCGCAAGTGCAAAATTGCCGGGTTTGATGCAAAGAATGCAATTGCCGAATAGGTAAATGCAAAGATCAGCAATTTCGGTCGGTTTAGCGCTATGATTTGTGATACCAAAGGCCAAGATGCGCGGTATGCAATTATTGCGACGCAGCATTCCGGCGCAGGCAAAGCGCCACGCGATAGGTTGCCCGACCTCCTTGCGAATCGAATCGGGCGATCACCTGCCGCAATTGCCCTGCCGACAAAGGCCGATGCCCCGCGCGCGGAACATCCGCGCCAATCCCGCGCAGATGGCGCAAAAAGGCCCGTCCGCCGCCTTCAACCGCCAATTCCACCTCGCGCACGGCAAAGCCCATGGCCCGCAGATCCGCCGCATCCGGATAATCGACCAGCCCGCAGGGCGCACCGTCATGGGCCGCGCGCCACTGCGCAAAACTGCCCGCGATCATCGTGCTGAAGGCCAGCAGGCCGCCCGGCGCCAGCAGCCCATTCAGCCGCGCCACCGCATCGCCCAGATTATTGAACCATTGAAACGCCAGGCTGGACACGATCAGATCGAACGGCCCCTCTGCGTCTGGCGCCTGCCCATCCATCACGCGGTAATCCACCCCGCCATGCCCAGCAAAACGCGCCCGCGCCCGCGCCAACATGGCGGGCGACAGATCGCTCATCACCCACCGCGCGCCGGGCAGCAGCGGCATCAACGCCGCGCCCAGCAATCCCGTGCCGCAGCCGATCTCCAGCACGCGCGGGACGGGGGGCAAATCCTGCGCCGCCACCGTTTCGGCCAGCATCGCGGCGACCTGTTGCTGTACCCCGGCATGGGCATCGTAATTATCGGCCCGGCCAAAGGCTTCGGAAACAAGACGTTGCGCCATCATCGCGCAAAATCCGCAATTTGCGCCGCGCACCATGCCGCCTGTGTCAGGGGCAGCAGATGTCCCCCTTGGTCGCACACCGCAGAGGGCCCGCCAAAGGCCCTCTTGCGCAGCGCGGGCGGCAAGAGAGGATCATCCTCCGCCTGAAGCACCAGTACGGACGCGCGATGTGCCGGGGGCTGCGTCTGATCGGCCAGCAACGCGAGATCCTCACCCAGTCGTTCACGGGAAACCATCGGCGGGGCCGGGCCGCCGCTTATACTGGCGCGGAAATCCGCCAGCACTTTGGCCGGGTCTTCGCCAAAACGCTTCACCATCCGCTGAACCACGCGCGGGGCCACCGCATCGGTCCCGCAGAACCGGTCAAACCCGTTGATCGCCACCAAGGGCACATCGCTCCAGCGCCGCGAGAGCAGCATCGCGCCCAGCGAATGGCCGATCATCAGATCGGGCCGCTCGCTCTCCACCGCTGCGCCAAAATAGCCGCGATCCATCCGCGTGATATCGCTCAGAGGCGCCAATAGGGGCGCCAGCGCATCCCACACGCCCGCATCAAACCCCCAGCCATGCAGCAGCGCGATTCTCACCGGCCAATCCGCGCCGCAATCGCGCGGCCCAGCGCGGCCACATCCGCCCGCGTATGATTGGCATGCAGCGCCACGCGCAACCGGCTGGTGCCCGACGGCACGGTGGGCGGGCGGATCGCCACGGCCAGCATCCCTTCGGCCACCAGATCGCGCGCCAGAGCCAGCGCCGCTCCGGCATCGCCCACGATGACCGGCACAATCTGCGTGCTGCTGTCGGCTGTGGCGATGCCCGCGCTGTTCAGGCTTTGCCGAAAAAACGCGCCGTGATCGGCCAGAGTCGCGCGTTCGGCCTCCATCCCCGGCGCCAGATCGAGCGCGGCATCGACCGCCCCCAGCATCGCGGGCGAGGGCGCGGTGGAAAAGGTGAAACCCCCGCAGGCATTGACCAGATAGTCGATCAGCAGCCGGCTGCCCGCGACATAGGCGCCCATACAGCCCAGCGCCTTGCTGAAAGTGCCCATCACCAGATCGACGTCGAGGCCATGGGTCAGTCCGCGCCCCTGAGGGCCGAGGACGCCGGTGGCATGGGCCTCGTCGACATAAAGAAACGCATCATGCGCCCGCGCCAGATCGGCCAGAGCCGCCACGTCGGCCCGGTCGCCATCCATGCTGAACACGCTTTCGGTGACGATAATCTTCGGCCCCTCGGCCTGCGCCAGCAACTCGGCCAGATGGTTCAGATCATTGTGGCGAAAGCGGATCTGGCGGTGGGCCGCTGCGCCTGCGTGCAGGCTGCCATGGATCAGCCGGTCGGTGAACAATTGCGCCCCCGGCGCGGCGCGCAGCAAGGCCGCCAGCACCGCCGCATTGCAATGCCACCCGCTGGGAAACAGCAGCGCGGCCTCCTTGCCCTTGAATCGGGCGATCTTCTCCTCAACCGCCAGATGCAAAGGTTGGGTGCCCGTCACCAGCCTTGACGCCGCCGATCCCGCGCCATGGGCCAGCGCCCAGTCCGCCGACCTTTGCGCCAGCAGAGGATGGCGCGAGAGGCCGAGGTAATCATTGCTGGAAAAATCGACCAGCACCGCCCCATCGCGCGTCAACCGCCCGCCATCCTGCGGCGCGGCGGCGCGCAGGATGCGCCGCTCGTCGCGCTCGTCTATGTGCTCCAGCGCGGCGGCGAGGTGAGTTTCAAAAGCCTTCAGATCATCTGCTCCAGCTTGACGCAGCCCTTGGGCATGGCTTCGGCGGCAATCTCGGCCTCGGTGCGGGTCACGGCCATGGGTTTCAGGCCCAGACGCGCAAACATCGCCATGTCATTGTCATCGCCCGCATTGGGCGCGGTCAGCAGCTTGTCGCCGGTGAAGATGCTGTTCGCCCCGGCAAGAAAGCACATCGCCTGCGTCATTTCCGACATCGATTCGCGGCCTGCGCTCAGGCGCACCATCGATCCCGGCATGGTGATCCGCGCCACCGCCACGGTGCGCACGAATTCCACGTCATCAATCTTGGCCAGCGGCGTATCGGCCAGCATATTGCCCAGCACCGTGCCCTTGACCGGCACCAGCGCGTTGATCGGCACCGATTGGGGGTGCGAGGGCAAAGTGGCCAGCGTATGGACAAAGCCCACCCGGTCGGCGCGGGTTTCGCCCATGCCGACGATCCCGCCGCTGCACACATTGATCCCGGCGCGGCGCACCTGGCCCAGCGTGTCGAGCCGGTCGCCCATCGTGCGCGTGCTGGTGATTTCCTCGTATTTCTCAGGGGAAGTGTCGATATTGTGGTTGTAATAATCGAGCCCCGCCTCGGCCAGCATATCGGCCTGATGGTCGGAAAGCATCCCCAGCGTCATGCAGGTTTCAAGACCCATGCTGCGCACGCCCTTCACCATTTCTATGATCGCGGGCATGTCGCGGTCCTTGGGGTTGCGCCATGCCGCGCCCATGCAGAAGCGGCTGGACCCCTGATCCTTGGCGCGGGCGGCGGCCTGCAAAACCGACTGCACTTCCATCAGCTTGGTGGCCTTGACCCCGCTGTCGGCCTTGACGCTCTGGCTGCAATAGCCGCAATCCTCGACGCAGCCGCCGGTCTTGATCGAGAGCAGCGTGGAAAGCTGGACCTCATTGGCCGGGTGGCTGGCGCGGTGGATTTCAGCCGCGCGATAGACCAGTTCGGTGAACGGTAAATCAAACAAAGCCGCGATCTCTTCGCGCGTCCAGTCAGTGCGGGCCACAGGAGAACTGGCCGGGGTGTCGAGAGGGGGCACGGTCATCGGGTATTCTCCATTCGGCGCTGTCCTGCGCGGCCTTGGGCATTGTTACGCATGCCGCGATAGGCGCGCGCGGGCCAAGGCTCAAGCCATCAAGCGGTGAAATGACCATCCCGATGGGCAATAACATGGCGCGTTTCACACGGTGATGCGTCAGGATGGGGGCGGCGTCCACGGTAATCTTGCAAATTTGCAAAGAGAGTCTTTGCAAAATCGGCCCATCACCCGTTAATCGCGCGCACTGCCAGCGCCGCCGCCGCCGCGCGGGTTTCCACGCCCAGTTTGACGAAAACCTGCTCCAGATGCTTGTTCACCGTGCGGGGAGAAATCGACAGGATCTCGCTGATGACGCGGTTGGGCTTGCCATAGCTGATCCACAGCAGGACCTCGGCCTCGCGGCTGGTCAATCCGTGGCGGGCCTGAAGCAGGGCGATGTCGCCCGCCGGGTTGACGTCGTTCAGGCGCACCAGCCATTCGGCCCCGCGCATCCGCGCCACCAGCACTAGCTCCAGCGTCGAATGGGCAAGGTCGAGCCGGACGCTGGCCCCGCTTTCATCCGCGCGGGCCAGACGAGCAAGGGCGGGGCGCAGCGGGGCGGGGGCAGGGCCGGGGACCACGCTCCATTCGGGGCAATTTTCCGCCAGCAGGCTGCCGGCCTGCGGGGTCCACCAGAGCAATTGCTCTTCTCGCCCCATCGAAATCAGATGGCGCCCGCTAGCGTCGAGCGCGGCCTGACTGTCCTGCGCCAGACGCGCATTGGCCATATGCACCCGCACCCGCGCGATCAATTCGTTGATGACCAGAGGCTTGCGCACATAATCGACCCCGCCCGCCTCCAGCGCCGCCAGCACATGCTCGCTCTCGGTCAGGCCGGTCATGAAGATGACGGGGACGCGGGCGCTGGCCGGGTTGCGTTTGAGGATGCGCGTGGCCTCAAAACCGCCGATGCCCGGCATCACCGCATCCATCAGGATCAGATCGGGCACGATATGCGACAGCAGCGAGAGCGCCGCCTCGCCGCTGGTGGCGATCAGCACACGGATGCCCTCCACCTCCAGCGTATCGGCCAGAAAGCGCAAAGATTCGGGCGTATCATCCACCACCAGCACGGTATCGACATGGGGCTGGGGGTCCTGCGCCATCAGCGGGTCGTGTCGCATCATGCCTCTCCGCGTCTGTTGGCGGCAAGTTCGGCGGCCAGTTCGCCCAGATCGAACCGGTCGAGGCTGGCCAGCAGCCGCTTGGCCAAGGGGGCGGCCTGCGGCACGGCGGCCTCCATCGCGCGGATCGCTTTTTCCACGCCGCGCACATGGCCGATGCGCAGATCGCTCTCGATATCGGCCAGAAAGGGGCGGGCTTCATCGGGCAGGGCCTCGCGGTCGGGGGCGGGTTCGGGGGCCTCGGCCTCCTCGGTCCGCCCGCGCCAGTGCAGGCCCAGCAGGCTGCCCACCGCATCGATCAGCGCGTCCAGATCGACCGGTTTGATCAGGAACTGGTCATGGGCGATGAAGCCCGCGCTGCCCTGCCGGATCTCGTGGGCGTCGCCCGAAACCATGATGATGCGTATATCGCCGCCCCGCATCGCGCGCAGCCGCCGCGCCACTTCCCAGCCCGACAGGCCCGGCATGGTGACATCGAGCAGCACCAGTTCGGGCCGGTGCTGGCGGGCCAGTTCCAGACCGGAATCGCCATCATGCGCGATATGCAGGATAAAGCCCAAGGGTTCGAGCAGCCCGCGCAGCAGCGAGGTCTGGTCCGGGTCATCGTCGATCAGCAGGACATGGCGCGGGGGGCCGTCAAAGCCGGTGATCGCGCGGGTGCTTTTCACCTCCTGCACGCTGGCCTGCACCGGGCTGAGCATCAGGCGCACGGTAAAGGTCGTGCCCACGCCCGGCTCGCTGCTCACGGCCAGATCGCCGCCCAGGATATGCACCAGCGCCTGCGTGATCGCCAGACCAAGGCCGATGCCCTTTTGCCGCTGCGCCTCGGGATGCGTGCCGCGTTCAAAGGGGGCGAAGATGCGGGCCAGGTCCTGCTGTTCAATGCCGATCCCGGTGTCGGCGATGGTGAAGCTCATCACCTGAGAGCGATAGGTGACGCCGAAAGTGACCTGCCCCGCCTTGGTGAACTTGATCGCGTTGGAGAGCAGGTTGATCAGGATCTGGCGCAGGCGCTTCTGATCGGTGCGCACAAATTCGGGCAGATGGCCCTGTGTTTCATAGACCAGTGTCAACCCGCGCGACTGGGCCTGCGGGCGGAACATGCTGGCGATCTGATCCAGCAGGCTTTTGAGGCGCACCGTATCGTTCGACAGGCGCAGCACCCCGCTTTCGACATGGCTGATATCCAGCAGGCCCTCGACCAGATTGGTCAGATGTTCGGAAGACCGGCGGATGATCCGCGCGGCCTCGATCGGGGCGATGTCATGCCCGCGCTCCAGCAATTGCGCATAGCCGTAGATCGAATTGAGCGGCGAGCGGATCTCGTGGCTGACCGAAACGAGATAGCGGCTCTTGGCGCTGTTGGCCGCCTCGGCCACCTCCTTGGCCAGATGCAGTTCCTCTAGCGTGGCATTATGCGCGGCCACCTCGGCGCGCAGGTCGGCCACATGGCGGCGCGCCTCCGACAGGGCCGCGCGGCGGCTGTCATAGGCGCGCAGGATCAGCCCGCCCAGCGCGCCGCCCACCGCCAGCAGCGCCCCCAGCGCTGTCACTAGAACAGCGCGCACCATCGGCATGCTCTGCGCCGGCAGGCTGCGCCCCAGCGCCCAATAGGCCGCCCCGATGATCGCGGTCATCATCACCGCCATGGCCGCCATCACCAGCATGAAGCGCCCCGGCGCAGACTTGATCCTGTCCATCAGGCGCAAGGTTTCGATCATCCCGCCGCGCCCCGCATCCGGCGCGCAAAGAGGCGGCACGCCAGCCTGTCGATCCTGTCGCTTGCCGCCATCTGTCGACCCCCGCTGGCTGATTGCTGTCGACATGGTGTAACGCGCAATCGGGCTGCATGATCCTACGTCAAATGACGAATGGCTGGCGGCGGGCCGGGCAAGGATATTTTGCCCCGAACCCTATGATCCTGTTGCCTTTACGGACAAGGTCTGCAAGCGTTGACATTCATAGGCTGAATTGTTCGATATGTTGCCGGCGGCTTGGGGGGCAAGCCGTTACCAGCAACAGGGGGCGCGTGATCTGTTCATGCCGATGGGCGGGGCATGTCGCGTTCCCGAATGGTCGGATGGTGGTGTGGCGCTGGGGGCAGCTTGCCGCGCGCCATCCGGCTGTTCATGGGGATTATGCTTCCGGCGGGCTTTTCGGTGCCTCCGGCGGGCAAAGGGCGGGGGCCCTTTGCAATCCCGTTATGGGGTGGTGCCGGGGTGGCCAGCGGGGGTTTTTGGGGGTTATGGAAGGCCTGCGGCGCGGAAGACTCAGGCTGCTTGGCGCCGCAGGCTTTCAAAATTTCGGGTGGTGCGTCGATACCCATTGGCTGAACCCTTGGCGCAACGCGGACAGTAACGGGAGCGCGAGGGTTATGACCCTCGCATCTAAAACTTTCTTCTAACTCGTATACTTGTCACACATCATCCGCGTCGCTGCCGGGCTGGGGTTATAGATCTGCGCATAATCGCGCAGGTCGCGCACCACAAAGCTGGCGCTGTAATGCATCAGCTTGTTGGCCACGAACATCGTGCCGAAAAAAGGCTGGTAGGTGTAATTGACCTCGACGAACATCACCCCGGCGCCGGTGGGGGCGTTGACCTTGTATCCGGTGTCGCCCATGCCCGTGGCCATGGTCGTGCCCGCATTGGCCACGGTGGCGTCCGTTCCCGCAGTGGCCGATGTGGTGCCATAGGATGAGGCATAGCCGCTGCCGCTTTTCAGGCCGATGCAGCGTTGCCAGTGGATGCGCTGCACGGGCACGGTGTCATAGGACTGCTGGACCATTTCCAGACTGGAGATGGTGACGCGCCCGTTGGTGGTCAGGCCCAGCCCGTTGCCCTGCAGCCGCGCGCCCGCCAGCACATCGTTCATATCGGTTTCGCGGATCTGGGTTGCGGCCAGATTGCTGGCCAGACCCACCCGGCTGGCATTGTCGGCCAGATCGAGCGTGATCTGGCTGATCTGCATCTGGACGCGGGCCATGTTGGTATATTCGATTCCCGCCCCGCCCATGTAGAACACGACCGGCAGCGCCAGCGCGAATTCGATCAGCGAGGCGCCCGAACCATCGCGCAGCAGGCGGCGCATCATGTGCATCATGTGCATACCGTGGCCGCCGCCGTGGTGGTCTGCATCGCCCATGGCTGGTTTTTCAGGATGGTGCTGGCCGAAAGCGTGGCCGTTTTGCCCCAGCCCAGCCACAGGCCCAGCGGAAACAGGCGGGTGTAGGTGATCGAGGCGGTATAGAGCACCGTATCGCCCGCCCCGCCATTGCCCGATACGCCCGGATCGGCATCCCAGATGCCGTTGCCGTTCACATCGGTAAAACATTCGCCGGGATCGCGCATGCCGTTGCCGTTGCTGTCGACAAAGCTCTCGGGCGAAATATAGCCGTACGAAGCATAGGATTTGCGCATCGGATAGCCCGAGACAAAGGCCGCATTGCCGTTGATGTTCTTCACCGCCTGCAGCACGGCATTGTCGATGGTGGTGGTGTTGGCGCTTTCCACCGTGCTGTCGCGCCCGGCCTTTTGCACCGCGCCCGTCAGGATCGCCTGCATATAGGCCTGATAGGCCATTTCGCACAGGCCCATCCCCATCAGCAGCATCACCGGCAAAACCAGCGCGAATTCCACCAGCGCCGCGCCGCCGCTCGCGCGCAGAAGATGCCGCAGCCGCTTCATTTCGAAATCCGCAGCTTGGCGATCTTGCTGGCGATGGTGGCGAATTGGGCGGACAGGCCCGATCCCGATGTGGTGGAGAGCGCCTGCGAGGGCGAGGTCGCGCATTGGGTCAGCTCGGTCGTGCTGCTCATGCCCAGCGCCACGGTCCACACACTGATGTTCTTGGCCTTGGCTGCGGCGCAGGCGGCGAGGAAGCGCGCATTGTGATAATTTTTCAGATTGGCCAGATCGCCGCCCGACACGCGCTGGTCGTAATATTCCACGCCATAGGAGCCGTAGATATACTGGCTGGGCGCCATATCGCCATCGGTCAGGAATACGATGATCCGCTTGGGCGCATCGCGGCCGGTGGTCGCGGCGGTATCGGCGCCAAAGATGCCGTCGGGCGAAATCAGCCGCGTACCCCAGATCATGCCCAGATCATGATAGGTGCCGCCTATCGCGCGAAAATCCGTGGCGTTGACGTAATTGGACACTTGCGTGCGCGTCATCGCGGCCAGACGCGAAACCGGCTTGCCGCAGCTGATATAGCCCGCTTTGTAATAGGCGGCCTGATCGAGATTGGGGCTGTTGCTGGTGTCGCCGCTGGATGTGGCGGTGGCGGTGCTGCTGTAATTGTTGCGCGCATAGGTGACGGCGGTCCACATCGGCTTCCATTGCGTGCGGATGTCGCTGCCCGGCTTCAGGTCGGGGTTCAGGTCATTGGGCAGGCTGGTGGTGGAAAAGCTGGTGACGCCCGGGGTGGTATAGGCTTCCTCGATACAGCCTTCCCACGTGTCGGTGGTGTTCACATATTTGGTCGGGTCCACCGTGGGCGCGCCGGTGACAAAGGTGGTCAGCAATTGCGGGCTCTGCTTGTATTGCCAATTGGGCAGGGTGCAGAAGCAGGAGAAGGAAAAGCCCGTGCCGGTCAGCACGCGGGTCTGATAATTCCAGCTCGTGTTCACGCTGCCCAGACCGCCCACGATATAGGCCGGGTTGATGTCCATGATCGCGCGGCCCGAATTGATCGTGGACGTATAGGTGACAAAGCCATAGCGCACCCGCGTGTTGACATCGATCGAGGCGGCCATCGTGTCATAGAAGGAAAGCACCGCGCTGCGCAGCGCGGCGATCCGCGAGCCTGATTTTTCCGGCACATAATAGGCGGTCGATCCGGGATAGCCCGCCGTGCTGGTATTGCCGCTGCCGGTGCCGTCGGCGGGGCGGGAATAGGCTGTGGCGGTCACCGAGTTGACATAGTTGTTGCAGGTGGTGGTGTCGTCCGAGGGCAGGCAGGCCATCGAGCCGGTGGTGTCCAGCACGAAGATCACATCGGTGTCGCTGATCTGATAGGTGGCTTGGCACACGGCGTTGAGCGTGATCGAACTATAGCCGAAAGCGCGCATCAGCGTCATGGGCATGGCCGCGCTGGCGGTGGCGCTGACCTGTGCGTCGGCGGTCTTGGCGGGAGTAAAGCTGAGCGCGGTGATGCCGTACCAGCCGGTGCGGATATTGTTGGCGAAAAAGGCATTGGCCGCCGCCGTTGCGGTCGAATCCAGCGTGGTGTTGCCGGTGCTGGTGTCGGTCATCGCCTTGCGCCCGGCCAGAACCCCCGCATCGCAGGCCTGTTGCAGGCGGGCATTGACCATATACATCCGCGCCCCATCCACCGCGCAGCCGACAAAGGCCATCAGCAGCGACAGGATCAGCGCCAGCATCGGCAGGGCATTGCCCCGCCGGTTGGCGATCAGGCGCGACAGGAAAGGGCGGGGATGGTGTGGCACCGCGCCATTATGCCGTTCAAACATTGGGCTTTGACCAAGCGCCCATCCGGGCGATTACGGATTATGGCCGGAAAACAGCCCGTTCAGCTCGGAGGCGGGAACCGGGCGCGAGACCAGGAAGCCCTGAAACGTGTTGCATCCGCAGGCGGCCAGACGGTCGCGCTGATGCTCGGTTTCCACGCCCTCGGCCACGACATCCAGTTTGAGCGCGCGGCCCAGCTTGACGATGGCATCGACCAGCCCTTCGGCCTCGTCATTGGCCTCAAGGTTATGGACAAAGCTGCGGTCGATCTTGATCTTGTCGACCGAAAAGCGCTTGAGCGAATTGAGGCTGGAATAGCCGGTGCCGAAATCATCGAGCGCGATGGAAAAGCCTTCCTGTTTCAGCATGGTGATATTGTCGCGCGTGATGCCGTCATCGCCCAGCAAGGCGGTTTCGGTGATCTCGATTTCATAGCGTTCGGGATTGACCCGGAATTCGGCCACCAGCCGCGTCAACGTCGCCATGAACATGGGTGAGCGCAATTGCAGCGCCGAGACATTGATCGCCACCCGGATGTCGCCCCATCCGGCGGTTTCCTCAAACACGCGGCGGAACACGAATTCGCCCAGATCGAGGATCAGCCCGCTTTCCTCGCAAAGGGGCACAAAGATCGAGGGGGCGATGCTGCCGCGTTCGGGATGGTTCCAGCGCACCAGCGCCTCTATCGCGTCGATCGCCCCGCGCCCGTCCATCTGGGGCTGATAGACCATGGTCAGACTGCCATCGGCCAGCGCCTTGCGCAGATCGCTTTCCAGACTGCGCCGCATGCGCAGCGCGGCATCCATGTCGGGTTCGAAAAAGGTGACGCGGTTGCGCCCATTTTCCTTGGAACCATAAAGCGCCAGATCGGCCTGACGCAGCGCCTCGGCCGGTTCCATTTCCGGGTTGGACACCAGCGTGACGCCGATGGAAACCCCCACCTCGACCACGCCCGCCTCCAGCACAAAGGGCGTTTCGAACAGTTTGAGCACCCGCTGTGCCAGATGCGAGGCGCCCGAACCATCGGCCTCTGGCTGCAGGATCACGAATTCATCGCCGCCCAGCCGCGCCACCGTATCGGAATCGCGGCACAATTCACTCAGCCGCCGCGCCACCTGCTGGATCAATTCGTCGCCTGCATGATGGCCCAGCGTGTCATTGACCTCCTTGAACCGGTCGAGATCGAGGCAATGGACCGCCATTTCCCCGGCATAGCGGCGCGACATGGCCAGAAGCTGTCCCAGCCGGTCAAACATCATCGCCCGGTTGGGCAATCCGGTCAGCGTGTCGTGAAAGGCCAGATGGCGCGCGCGCGCCTCGCTGGCGATCAGGTCGCTGGCAATCGTGTTGCTGCGCCGCATGAAAAGCCAGACCAGCATCAGGAAGGCTGCCGCAATAGCCAGCAGCATCTGAGGAATCTCGGTTTCCGATGCCTTGAATGGATTGATCGCGGGCCATGCCAGCGAGGCCACCAATTGGCCGTCGGGGCTGGTCAGGGGCATGATGTGATAGCCGCTGATCGGCGGTTTGCCCTTGGGCAGCAGGAGATGGACCTGTCCATGCTGGCCGCCGAATTGCGAAACCAGCCCCTGATCCACCGCCACGCGCAGCACATAGGGCGCAGGCGCGCCGGCCGGCGTCCGCGCGGTCATGGGCAGCGAAAGGATGGCCGTGCCATGGACGAGGCGCAGCGCCACCGCCTTGTCCGCCGGTTCGGCCGGTTCCAGCCGGACCTGTGCGGACCCGATCTGCGTGCGCATCGGGGCCAGAACGGCCTGTTCGATCCAGCGCCGGTCGTCCGCCGCCAGACGGGCGGGCGCCTCGTCCTGACGGATCAGCGTCTGGCCGCTGGCCTGCCATTGCTGCACATTGTGCTGCCAGCTGCGGTTGATAATGCCGAATTCATAGTCATTGGCGCCCTTGCCCATCCGTATCAGGGTAAAGGTCGTTGCGCCCACCAGCATGAGAATCGCCGCGACCACCAATCCGTTGATCGGACGCAGCAGCCCCTTGCGCTGGGCTTCCTGCGGCGAATTCCTGCTGTCCATTGTTATTATCCACCCATGCGAGCCGCCAGTGCCAATTGACCAATCCGGCCGATCTGTCGGGCATCCATCCTGGGCGCATGATAGGCGACACGCTCTTGCCGAAGCTTTTGGGCGGCAACAGGTCATTAGCCCTAGTTTTGGCTAACGGACTATTCACCATGGGAGGGCGGCCGGACGGGCAAAAGACCGGCTCTGGCCCCTCATTCTCTTGCGCTTGCGGAGACGGGCCTAGCGGTTTTTCCCCAGAAAACTGCAGCAGGCTCTGGTTTATGTCGCTTTGCCGGGAATAACGAAAGGCTTGACGCGCCGCAAAGGCGCATAAATCCGCAGCTTTTGCCTGCACCAAGCCGCCCGGCGGCGATAAGTGTGTGGAAAATGGAGAACTACGTGCTTGTGACTGCGCGAATCATGGCGTTTATCGCCGCATCAACATGTGTGGAACTGGTGTGATGAGCTTGCCTCTGATTGCCCCTTCGATCCTTTCCGCCGATTTTTCCCGGCTGGGCGAGGAAGTGCGCGCGATTGACGCGGCAGGCGCCGACTGGATCCACGTTGACGTCATGGACGGCCATTTCGTGCCCAACATCACCATCGGGCCGATGGTGGTCAAGGCGCTGCGCCCCCATACGAAGAAGATCTTCGATGTCCACCTGATGATCCAGCCGATCGATCCCTATATTCAGGCCTTTGCCGATGCGGGCGCCGACATCATCACCTTCCACCCCGAGGCCGGGCCCCACAGCCACCGCACGGTGCAGGCGATCCATGCCGCAGGATGCAAGGCGGGCGTCTCGCTCAACCCGGCCACGCCTGCCAAGATGCTCGACTATCTGATCGATGACATCGATCTGGTGCTGGTGATGAGCGTCAATCCCGGCTTTGGCGGACAGAAGTTCATTTCCAGCCAGCTTCGCAAGATCGAGGCGATCCGCAAGATGATCGACAAGACCGGGCGCGAGATCCATCTGGAGGTGGATGGCGGCATTGACACCACCACCGCGCCGCTGGCCATTTCGGCCGGGGCCAATGCTCTGGTGGCGGGCACGGCCACATTCCGGGGCGGGCCGGATCACTATGCCGCGAATATCGCGGCGCTCAAAGGATTGGGCTGAACCATGAACCTGGATATGTCTGCACAAGGCAAGCCCCGCAAGGCGGGGAAGGGCAAGGGGCAGGCTATCCCATTACCGACGTTGGACGACGGTGAAGGCGTCGAAAACAACGAAGCGTCAGCGCAGGTGGTCGAACCGGGCCGCGCGCTCGCGCTCGCCGATTTCACGCCGCCTTCGCTGGGCGCGGGTGAGCGACTGATCCGGCTGGCCTATCGCATCGGCGTTCCGGGGCAGGTGCTGACCGCTCCTTTCCGCAAGCCCGCGCGGCCCAAATTGCTGGCCACGGTGACGAATCCGCTGGCGGGCGATAAAACGGCGGGGGCGGCGCTGCGCTCCGGGCATTTTCTCGTCCATGGGCTGAAACAGCCGATTGCCCAGCTCGATCTGGCCGGGGCGGGGCGGTTGGCGCCGCCGCTCGAACGGCTGGTGCATGGGTTTCACTGGCTGGCCGATCTGGAGGCGGCGGGGCCGCGCGAACAGGTCTCGCCGGTGGCCGAACGGATTTTGGCCGCATGGCTGATGGCCAATCCCAAGCCGCCCTCGCGCCCCGGCAAGGGGCCCGCGTGGACGGTGGCCTATACGGGCGCGCGGCTGCTCGGCTGGCTGGTCCATGCGCCGCTGCTGCTCTCGGGCGGCGACAAGACGCTGCGGGTGCAGACGCTGGGGGCGATGGCCGATCATGCGCGCTGGCTGGACCGCCATGTGGCCAAGGGCGAGGATACGCTGGCGCAGGTGGCGGGCTGGTGCGCGATTGTCGCGGCCGGGCTGCTGCTGCCCGATGGCCGCCCGCGCAGGCTCTATGGTGAGGCGGGGCTGATCGCCTCGCTGGGCGAATTGCTGGGCGATGACGGCGGCTGCATGGCGCGCAGCCCGCTGGGCCAGATGGAGGCGATTGCGCTCCTGGTGCAATTGATCGCCTGCTATCGCGCTACGCGGCGCGAACCGCCCGCCGCGCTCGAATCGATCCTCTCGCTGATGGTGCCGCCCTTGCTGGCGCTGACCCATGGCGATGGCGCCTTGGGCAGTTGGCAGGGCGGATGGGCGGTCTCGGCCTCGGACGTTTCCTCGCTGATCGCGGCCACGGGGGTGCGCACGCGGCCCCTGCGCGAAGTGCGCCAATGGGGCTATCAGCGCGTGGTGGCGGGCAAGAGCGTGATGCAGTTCGACGCCGCGCCCCCGCCGCTGACGCGCCACGCGCGCAATGGCTGCGCTTCGACGCTGGCCTTTGAGCTAAGCCATGCCGGACAGCGCGTGATCGTCAATTGCGGCGGCGGCGCGGCGGCGGGCGGCCTGATGCCGGTGCGGCTGGATCAGGGGCTGCGCGCCACGGCGGCCCATTCGACGCTGGTGCTCGACGATGCCAATTCGACCGCGGTGCTGATCAACGGCGGGCTTGGCTCGGGCGTGGCCGAGGTCGAGGTGGACCGCCGCAGTATCGAGGGCGAGCGCAACGGCACATCCGGGCGCACATGGGGCGCCACCCGCCTTGAGGCCAGCCACGATGGCTATGCCGGGCGCTATGGCCTGACCCATCGCCGCATCCTGATCTTGCGCGACGACGGGACCGAATTGCGCGGCGAGGATCTGCTCGTCCCCACCGGACGCAAGGGCAAGCGCGGCATGGTCTCCTATGCGCTGCGCTTCCACCTCGGCCCCGGCGTCGAGGTCGGCCTGTCCGAGGACAAACAAGGCGTGGGCATGGCGCTGCCTGACGGCTCCTACTGGCAATTCCGCAGCGGCGGGGGCGAAATCGCCATCGAGGAATCGATCTGGGCCGATGGGCAGGGGCGCCCGGTGCCGGTGCAGCAATTGGTGATTCAGGGGATGGTGTCGCGGGGGGGCGGGAGCTTTTCTTGGATTTTGAAGAAGATGGGGTGATTTTTGCCTCCGGCGGGCAAAGGGACTCGGTCCCTTTGCGATCCCGTTAATGGGGTGGCGTAAGGTTTGCGGGGGGGTGGGGTGATCTGCGAAGCGGATTGGATTTAATGCCTGCGGCGCTTTGGTGCTGCTTGGCGCCGCAGGCTTAAAAATTCTAACGCTGCGTCCGACACTTGCCGCCGAACCCATGGCGCAACGAAGACAGTAACGGGAGCGCGAGGGTCTGGACCCTCGCATTCAATCCTTCCTTCCTGATCAAAAAATCCCCCCTTCACCCTTCCCAAAACCGCCAAAATCCTTAAGGGCCGCGCCAAACACGCAGCTTCACAGGACACACCACCCATGACTGACACTGTCACCATTCGCCGGGCTTTGCTCTCTGTTTCGGACAAGACGGGCCTTGTTGATCTGGGCAAGGCGCTGGCCGCCAAGGGTGTCGAGCTGGTTTCGACCGGCGGCACGGCCAAGGCGCTGCGCGACGCGGGTCTGAATGTGAAGGACATTTCGGAACTGACCGGCTTTCCTGAAATGATGGACGGTCGCGTCAAGACGCTGCACCCCAAGGTTCACGGCGGCCTGCTGGCCGTGCGCGACAATGCCGAGCATGTGGCCAGCATGAACGAGCATGCGATCGGCGCGATTGATCTGGTGGTGGTCAACCTCTATCCCTTCGTTCAGACGGTGGCCAAGGGCGGCACGCGCGAAGAGATCATCGAAAACATCGACATCGGCGGCCCCTCGATGGTGCGCAGCGCGGCCAAGAACCACGATTTCGTCGCCATCGTCACCGATCCGGCCGATTATGCCATCGTCGCCAATGGCGAAACCACGCTGGCCCAGCGCCGCAAGTTTGCCGCCAAGGCCTATGCCCTGACCGCCGCCTATGATGGCGCGATCAGCCAGTGGTTCGCCACTGTCGATCAGGGCGAGACTTTCCCCGAAACCATCGCCATCACCGGCGCGCGCGTGTCGGAACTGCGCTATGGCGAAAACCCGCATCAGGCCGCCGCGCTCTACATTCCGCATGGCGCCAAGGAAAAGGGTCTGGCCCAGGCCGTGCAGGTTCAGGGCAAGGAACTGAGCTATAACAATTACAACGATGCCGATGCCGCGCTCGAACTGTTGGCCGAATTCAAGGATGCCGATCCCACCGTGGTGATCGTCAAGCACGCCAACCCCTGCGGCGTCGCCACGGCGGCAACGCTGGTCGAGGCCTATGAGGCGGCGTTCAAGTGCGACAGCGTTTCGGCCTTTGGCGGCATCATCGCCGTCAACCGCCCGCTCGACGGCCCGACCGCCGAAGCGATCAGCGGCATCTTTACCGAAGTGGTCGTGGCGCCCGACGCCAATGACGATGCCAAGGCGGTGTTTGCCAAAAAGAAGAACCTGCGCCTGCTGCTGATCGGCGAAATCCCCGATGCCAAGCGCGGCGGTCTGATCGCCAAGCCGATTGCGGGCGGTCTGCTGGTCCAGAACCGCGACAATGGCGCCATCAGCCTTGATGACCTCAAGGTCGTGACCCAGCGCCAGCCCAGCGAGCAGGAATTGAAGGACGCGCTCTTCGCCTGGACCGTGGCCAAGCATGTGAAGTCGAACGCCATCGTCTATGCCAAGGAAGGCGTGACCGCCGGGATCGGCGCGGGCCAGATGAACCGCCGCGATTCGAGCCGCATCGCCGCCGCCAAGGCCGCTGAAGCCGCCGAAACCCATGGCTTTGCCGAAACGCGCACCAAGGGCAGCGCGGTGGCCTCGGACGCGTTCTTCCCCTTTGCCGACGGCCTGCTGGCCGCGGTCGAGGCTGGCGCGACCATGGTGATCCAGCCGGGCGGTTCGATGCGTGACGATGAGGTCATCAAGGCCGCCGATGAAGCGGGTCTTGCCATGGTCTTCACCGGCATGCGCCACTTCCGCCATTGATCGGCGCATTAAACGCTTGATCTGATGCAATGCTGCAACGCCCCACCGCGTTGCAGCATTTCGTCGTATACGGCCGCCATTTTATCGCGGCGTTGCGCAAGGTTCAGGCGGGATGGTCTAGACATTCCGGGAATCATCCCCATCTGGCTGCCCGACAGTCAATTTCCCGGACTCTTCTGATGCGCCTCTTGAACCGCGATTTGTTTCGCTCTTTCGCTATTGGCTTTGCGCTGGGGGGCGCTCTGATTGTTGCAGTGATGTCCACCGGGCCCGGCGGTCTGACCGGCCTTGTGGGGCAGGCGATCGCCGCCCCGGCCACCGCTCCGGCCAACCAGTAGCCATGGCGCGGGGCTTTCTCTTTGCCCTGCCTTTCGCGATGGCGCTGCTGGTGTCGGTGGCCGCGTGCCAGAACGCTGATGCGGCCAACACCCACACGACGGTCGCCCCCGCGGCGTCTGCCCTGGCGCAGGAAACACCCGGCCTGAAACAGGCGGTGTTTGCCGGTGGCTGCTTCTGGGGCGTCGAGGCGGTGTTCAGCCATGTGAAGGGCGTGACCAGCGCGGTCTCGGGCTATCACGGCGGGGCGGCCAATACCGCGCATTATGACGATGTGGGCCAGG
This sequence comes from Novosphingobium sp. SG707, assembly GCF_012275515.1. Lineage (GTDB taxonomy): Bacteria > Pseudomonadota > Alphaproteobacteria > Sphingomonadales > Sphingomonadaceae > Novosphingobium. The sequence continues at coordinate 323,111 of NZ_JAAZQL010000003.1, read as the reverse complement.
GCAACACCGGCCATGCCGAAGCGGTGCGCGTCACCTATGACCCGGCGCAGGTGCGCTATGATGAACTGCTGCGCATCTTCTTCTCGGTCATCATCGACCCCACGCAGGCCAATGGCCAAGGCCCCGACATCGGCCCGCAATATCGCAGCGCGCTGATCCCCGTCGGTCCCGAACAGGACAAGGTTGCCCGCGCCTATCTGGCCCAGATCGCCGCATCGGGCCTGTGGCATGGCCGCATCGCCACCAAAATCGAACCTCTGCGCCAATTCTATCCGGCCGAAAAATACCATCAGGATTTCGCGGCCCTCAACCCCACCCACCCCTATATCGCCTATTGGGACGTGCCCAAAGTGGCCGCGCTCAAACAGATGTTCCCGGGCGATTATAAGGCTGATTTCACCCGCAACTGATTTGGGCTATAGGTGCGCCATGAGCGCTACGCATGATCACGTCCAACAACACGCCCACGAGCATCCCCGCCACCGCGAATACAGCGGAGAGGGCCTTGTCATCGCCGCCCGCAACGCGCTGGAAACCGCCGGCGAGCAATGGACCGAAATGCGCGGCGATGTGTTCGACGCCCTTGCCGGACACGCCAAGCCCGCCAGCGCCTATGACATTGCCGAGGCCGTTTCCAAGGCCCGCGACAAGCGTGTGGCAGCCAACAGCGTCTATCGCATCCTCGACCTCTTTGTGCGGACGAATCTGGCCCGGCGAGTCGAAAGCGCCAACGCCTATATCGCCAACCCCCACCCCGGTTGCCGCCACGACTGCATCTTCCTCATCTGCGATGGATGCGGAAAGGCGGTGCATATCGACGATGACCGCCTGACCGGGGCGCTGATTCAGGCTGCGCGTGAGGCCGGGTTTGCCGATGTGCGGCCGGTGGTGGAATTGCGCGGGATGTGTGGGGAGTGTTCTTCGGGCGCGGAGTGAAGGGTTTTAAGGTGCCTCCGGCGGGCAAAGGGACTCGGTCCCTTTGCAATCCCATTAATGGGGTGGGGCAGGATGGGCAGTGATGCGTTTGGGGTATGGTTTATATAGCCTGCGGCGCGGCTAGGTTGCGCTGATTGGCGCCGCAGGCTTTAAAAATCCCAACGCTGCGTTCGATACCTGATGCCGAACTCTTAGCGCCACGCCGACAGTAACGGGATTGCAAAGGGCCCCGCCCTTTGCCCGCCGGAGGCATAAACCTCACAAAACCCACCGCCAAACACCCGCCAACACATGATTGGCGTGGACATGCCCAAACGTGGCCCCCAGCCAGACCAACACACCGATCCCCCAGAGCAGAGGCGAAATCCGCGTCAACCCGGCCAAACGCGGCCAATAGGATGTCTGCGCGCTCCAGCTTTCCCATGCGACGCCCAGCAGCACCGCCTTTTTCCCATCCTGGAGCCGCGCGCCGATCAGGGCCAGCGCACCCATGGCCACCATCAGCACGAGGACGCGGGGCGTGGGGGCCACCAGAACATGCGCCAGCGCCCAGAGCGCGATGCCCCACATCATCGGGTGACGGGTGACGGCGAACACGCCCGTGGCGCGGGCAGCGGCGATTTTCTCGCCCGGCACTTGAGGCATGGCGGGATTGCCATGCAAGGACCCCAGCAGCAGCGTGATGCCGACCAGCGAGAGCAGGCTGGCGATGATCCAGAGCGCTTCGCCCGTGCCGTCCCAGAGCGGGGCGCCGCCCGGCCCGACGCTGCGAAAGGCGGCAATCGTCCAGCCCAGCGTGGCAAAGGACACCACCGAGTAGAGCCCCATAAAGCCCTTTTCCCCCAGCCGCGCGAGCAGCCCCGCGCGCCATGGGTGCGACATCAGCAGATGCGATCCGACAAAGGCCATCGCCCCGGTCAGCAGCCATGAAAACGCCTGATCCATCTCAGCTTACTCCAGCTCAACTCACCCCATGCATCAACTTCCTGATCGCCCCCGACAGCGCCAGCAGCACCAACCCCACGCCGATGGTCACGATCCCGATCTGGGTAAACACGCCGACATAGGTATCGAGGCTGAGCTTCAGATTGGTGACCTGTCCGCCCACGGTTTCCACCGTCGCCATTTGCGCCAGCAGGCCCGCGCCATATTGCCCCATGGCCAGCGAGAGATACCACGCCCCCATCATCAGTCCGACCACGCGCGCGATGGACAGTTTGGTGATCATCGACATGCCGACCGGCGAAATGCACAATTCGGCCACCGAATGGATCAGATACAGCCCCGCCAGCCAGCCCAGCCCGACCCGGTAATCGGCCCCGGCAAAATGCGTGCCCAGCACGAGGAACAGGAAGCCTGCGCCAACCCCGATCAGACCCATGCTGAACTTGATGGGAATCGAAGGCTCCCACCCACGCCGGGCCAGCACAGACCACAAAGCCCCCATGACCGGGGCCAAGGTGATGATGCCGATGGCGTTGAACTGCTGGGTGCCGGGCGCCGACATTTCGAACCATCCGAACACCGAGCGGTCGACGTTGCGGTCGGCAAAGAGCGTCAGCGAAGATCCCGCCTGTTCGAACAGGCTCCAGAACACGGTGTTGAACACCATCAGGATGATCGCGGCCAGCATCATCTCAAACTCGGCCCGGCTGCCCGCGCGCCAGGACCAGATCAGGATCGCGGGCAGGCTGAGGCCGAAGGTGGCGCAGAGCAATTTGCCCATCACCGGCAGGCCCATCAGATAGCCGACAAAGCCCGCGCCCGCCGTCGGGGCAGGAGCGTGCATCAGGTTGGTGAAGAGGAAATAGCAGGCCGGAATCGCCAGAATCGCCGCCGGATAGATCCAGAGCGCCGGATCACGCCCGGTGGTTGCGGGGGGCTCGCCCAATCCGCCGAGGCTGCGCTGGCTGTAATGCATCATCGCCCATGCGATCAGCATCACCGCCCCCGCCGAGGCCAGACCCGCCCCCCAGCCGAAATGGTCGGCCAGAATCGGGCAGGCCATTTGCCCCAGCCATGAGCCAAGGTTGATGCCCATGTAAAAGATGCTGAAACCGGCATCGCGCCGTTGATCGCCATCGGCATAGAGCAGGCCGACGATGGTGGCGATATTGGGTTTGAAGAAACCATTGCCCACTGCCACCGCTGAAAGCGCCATCAGCGTGATGGCCAGACGCAGCTCATCCCGGTCTGCGCCTTCCTTCAGCACGCCCGGCGCCAGATGGCGCGCCACTGAACCGTCGGGCGCGATCAGGTCGATGCTGCCGTCGTCTTGCCCCTTGATAAGCAGGGGGCGGCCATGGTCGATCACGGCGCGGGTCTCATTGGCCGCGCTGGTCGGCCCGTCGCGGTAATGCTCGACCACGATTTCGTGGCGTGCCCCGTCATATTCCGCCCATGGCCGCGCCGGAGAACCACCCAGCGCCAGCGCGAAATAGCCCGCCGCCATAATCAGCGCGCCGAATTTGACCGCCCGTTTCGACCCCAGATACTGATCCGCCAGCAGCCCCCCGATCAGCGGCGTCAGGTAAACCAGCGCGGTGTAGCCGCCATAGATCCCCGCCGAGACCCGGTCGCCCAGCAGGAAATGTTTGGTCAGGTAAAGCATGAGCAGGGCGCGCATGCCGTAATAGCCAAAGCGCTCCCACATCTCGATGGCGAACAGGCGGGCCAGCGGGCGCGGATGGCCCATCCATGTGGGGCCATTGGCGGGGGTTTGGGCCGCGTCGGAAGGTGTTGTCATGGGGGCGCAAATTAACATCGAAGTAAGCAAAGGAAAGCGCCAAGTTGCCTGCTGTCTGCGATGGTGGCGCTTGTGTGAGGCGCTGTATTATGGCAGTGATGCGCCATGACAGCCAGCACCCGCCCGGTCTATCTCAAGCTGCGCGACATGATCGCCGCGGCCATCATCGACGGCACCTATCCGGAAGGTTCGATGCTGCCGTCGGTGCGCGCACTGGCCGCCGAACAGGGCGCCAATCCGCTGACCGTGGCCAAGGCCTATCAGCAATTTCAGCTTGATGGATTGGTCGAGGTTCAGCGCGGCGTGGGCATGATGGTGGCCCCCGGCGCGCGGGCCTGGCTGCTTGATGCTGAAAAGACACGGTTTTTGCAGAATGAATGGCCCGAGGTGCTGGCGCGGATCGCCCGGCTTGGGCTGCGCGTTAACGACCTGTTGGGCGATACCGTCCCCTCCGCCTGAACCGCCGCGCCGGAACCATCGCTGGTCAAAGGCGCTCCACCGTATTGCACCTAGGGGCGCTATTGTACAAAGTCTTGAACTTCTGTACATAAAAGCTTCCGAGCCGGGCAAAAAGACTCGAGCCGGAGAGAGGTTGTTTGATCGGTCGGGCCATTGGAATGGGACCGCGGCCCAGAGGGGGTATATTCATGATCAGATCTGAATTGTTGCAGGCACTGGCCAAGGCTAACCCCGAATTGCGCACCGACGATGTGGAAAAGATCGTCGATGTGTTTTTCGATGAAATCGCCCAGCGTCTGGCCGAAGGCGGCCGGGTGGAACTGCGCGGGTTTGGCGCCTTTTCGACGCGCGAACGCGATCCGCGAAAGGGGCGCAATCCGCGCACCGGCGAAGCGGTGGACGTGCCGGGCAAGAAAGTGCCCTTCTTCAAGCCGGGCAAGGAAATGCGCGCCCGGCTCAATGTCTGAACGGGCATAATCGCCAAGTGATGTAAAAGGCGCAGGCTGTCCACGGGGGGGCAGGCCTGCGCTTTTTATTGGCGCGGCGCGGGCCGGCATCGGGCCCCCTTGCCGTTTGCCCGCCGATCTGCCAGAGCCGTGGTCCTGCCTTGCGGACGTGGCGGAATGGTAGACGCCAGGGACTTAAAATCCCTTGAGCTTTGCTCGTGCGGGTTCGAGTCCCGCCGTCCGTACCAGTGCAGATGCGCATATGGGGTCGGGGTGATGCGGTGAACGAGCAGGCAGGCGATCCGGCAGCGGGTGTCCCAGTAGCGGATGGGCCAACAGGCGACAGGGCCGTGGATGTTTCGATCATCATGCCCTGTCTCAACGAGATTCAGAGCCTGCCGCATTGCATCGCCAATGCCAAGGAGGCCGCCCACCGGATCGAGGTGGCCTATGGGCTGAAATCCGAGATCGTCATCGCCGACAATGGCAGCACCGACGGATCGCAGGCCTATGCCACGGCGCAGGGCGCGCGCGTGGTGGCGGTGCCCCGGCGCGGCTATGGCGCGGCGCTGATCGGCGGATGCGAAGGGGGCTATGGGCGTTTCCTGCTGATGGGCGACGCGGATGGCTCGTATGATTTCAACGATGGCGTGGCGATGATCGGCCAACTGGTCGACGGCGCGGACCTGTGCATGGGGTCGCGCTTTGCAGGCGGCATCGCCAAGGGCGCGATGCCATGGAAAAACCGCTATATCGGCAATCCGGTGCTGACGGGCATTTTGAACCTGTTTTACCGCAGCGGTATCGATGACGCCCATTGCGGCATCCGGGCCATTACGAAACGGGCGTTTGAAGAATGCGCGCTCTCCTCGACCGGCATGGAATTTGCCAGCGAGATGGTGATCAAGGCATCCCTGCGCGGGCTGCATATCGAACAGGTGCCGGCCAAGCTGCAGCCCGATCTGCGCGACCGGGCGCCGCATTTGCGCCCATGGCGCGATGGCTGGCGGCATTTGCGCTACTTGCTGATGCTTTCGCCCACATGGGTGTTCGGCGTGCCCGCGATGATCGCGATGCTGGCGGCGGTGGCGATTCTGGGCGTGGCGATGGGCTTTGACATGGGCTGGCTGGCGGGCAATCCGGTGGTGGGAGCGGGCTGGACGATTCTGGCCGGTTTCCTGCTGACGGTGGGCCATTTTGCCGCGATCATGGCCATGGCCACGCATTTCTATGGCGTGCGCACCGGCTATCGCGATTTGAACGGCTGGTTCGACCGGTTCAGCCCGATCCTGACGCTCGAACATGCGCTGGTGCTGGGGCTGGGGCTGATGGTGTTTTCGGGCGCGGCGCTGGCGGTGATCGGCATCAACTGGCGGGCGGGGGGCTATCTGCCGCTGCCCTCGGTGCTGCCGCTGGTGGTGGCCGCGGCGGCGGGCGCCATCGGGGTGCAGACCGCGCTGGGCGGGTTTTTGCTGGCGATCATCGCGGGCCATGATGCGGCCTTTGTGCCGGGTGAGGAAGATCTGTGATGCATGATGCGCGCCGCGTTTCGCCCTCGATGTGGCATACCGACTGGCTGCAGTTGGGGCCGCTGGCCAAGCTGATCCGGGCGCAGGCCGAGCGTTTGCCCAAGGGGGCCAGCATCGTCGATCTGGGCTGCGGGGATATGCCCTATGCCTCGCTGCTGCGCGGGCTGGGGCTGGATTATCGCCCGGCCGATATTGACGCGGACGCCGAGGCCAAGGGCAAATTGCCGATCGGGCCGGACGGGCGCGTGCCTCTGCCCGATCACAGCGTGGACGCGATCCTGTCGGCGCAGGTGTTCGAGCATGTGCCCGATCTGGACGCCTATTGCGCGGAAATCCGCCGTTTGCTGAAACCGGGCGGCACGCTGATCCTCTCCACCCATGGCAGCTGGTTTTATCACCCCCATCCCGAGGACCACCGCCGCTGGACCCGCACCGGCCTCGCGCTGGATCTGGAAACGCGCGGGATCGTGACCGAGGAAATGCACTCGATCTGCGGCCCTCTGGCCACCACGACGATGATCCGGCTGACCGCCTTTGCCTTTGTGCTGAAGAAAGTGCCGGTGGTCGGGCCGATCATCGCGGGCGCGCTGGCGGTGGTGATGAATGCGCGCGCGGTGGTCGAGGATGCGATCACCCCAGCCCAGATGCGCGATGACAATGCCTGCGTCTATCTCGTGCGGGCGCATGTCGCGGTATGAGTTTGCGTACCGGGCTGGCCTATGGCTTTGTCGCCGCCACCTGCCTTGCCCTGCATAATGGCGTGATGATCGCCACCGACTGGGCGATGCGAGGCGCGGGGCCGCTGGCCATCTCCAGCGTTGGTTTTGCCCTGTCCTTCATTGTCGTCTCGCTGGTGGGCTATGTGCTCCACTCGCACCTGACCTTTCGCGAGCCGATGAGCTTTGGGCGCTATGGTCGCTATGCTTTGGCCATGAGCACCAATACGCCGCTCGCCCTTGGCGTGACATGGGTGTTGCGCGGGCCGGTGGGGCTGGCTATGGTCTATGCCGCGCCTTTGGCCTCCTGTCTGATGGTGGGGATGAATTTTCTGCTCTCGCGGTGGGCGATTGTCCGGAAGTAGGTTTTGCCTCCGGCGGGCAAAGGGCGGGTGCCCTTTGCAATCCCATTTTGGGGTGGTGCCGGGTTGGCCAGCAAGGGGTTTAGCCCATCGTTGATAAAGCCTGCGGCGCAAATCAGCGCAACCTCGCCGCGCCGCAGGCCTTACAAACCTCGGCTAAACACGGCCCCGCCGACGAAGCGCAACCCCATAACGGGATTGCAAAGGGACGAGTCCCTTTGCCCGCCGGAGGCCCTTCTTTCCTCCTGCAAAACCGGCTACCCCCACCCCATGCACATCCTCATGGTCAGCCATTTTTTCGAAAGCCACCTTGGCGGGATTGAGCGCGTGGCGGGGCATTTGTCACGGCAGATGATCGCGCAGGGGGCGGAGCTGACATGGGCGGCCAGTGCGCAGGATGCGGCGCCGGTGGATATTCCCGCCCTCGCGCTGTCCTGCATCAATCCCACGGAGAGGCTGACGGGACTGCCCATGCCGATTCCGGGGCCGGTGGGGATGGCGGCGCTGTGGCGGGCGGTGGGGCGCTCCGATGCGGTGGTGGTGCATGATGCGCTGTATGTGACCTCGATACTGGCGCTGGTGATGGCACGGATGCGCGGGCGGCGGGTGGTGCTGATCCAGCATATTGCGGGCATTCCCTTTGCCTCGGCGGTGATGCGGGGGGTGATGGAGCTGGCCAACGCCATCGTGACGAGGCCGATGCTGCGGGCGGCTGACCGGCTGGTGTTTATTTCGGATACGGTGCGGCGCGATTTGGTCGGTGAACCGGCGCGGCGCGATTATACCTTGTTGTTTAATGGCGTGGATGGCGAAGTTTTTACGCGCATCGGCCCGGCGGCGCAGGGACTGCCTGCGGGCCAAAGGCGGGTGCTGTTCGTGGGCCGCTTTGTTGAGAAGAAGGGCCTGTCGATCCTGCGCGCGGTGGCGGCGATGCGGCCGGATATCAGTTTTCTGCTGGCGGGCGCGGGGCCGATCCGGCCTGCGTCATGGGGGCTGGACAATGTCCATGATCTGGGGCCGCAAAGCCCTGCGCAACTGGCCGCGCTTTATCGCAGCGCCGATTGCCTGTTGCTGCCCAGCGTGGGCGAGGGCTATCCGCTGGTGATTCAGGAGGCGATGGCCTGCGGATTGCCGGTGATCTGCGGCGCGCCCACGCATCTGGCCGATCCGGAGGCGGGGAAGTGGCTGCGCGGCGTGCCCGTCGATCTGGGCGATCCTGACGGCAGCGCGGCCCGCGTGGCCGCAATGCTGGATGCGCCGGGCCTTACCCTGCCCGAACGCGCGCAAATGGCGGCATGGGCGGCGGGCCGCTATTCCTGGGGCGCGATGGCGCGGGCGATCATGGGGCTTATGGCAGGCTGACCACCTTGCACCCGGCATTGGTAAACTCCTGCGTATGCCATGCGCGGCGACGCTCGGTGGTGCGGCCGGGCATCATGTTGAGTGCGCGCCCGATGCCGAAATAGAAGCTGCGCGCGGGCAGGGCCACCGTCTCGCCATGGGCGCAAAGGCGCGGGGCTATCTCTTCCAGATCGTCATAGCCATATTCGATCAGCCGCAGTGGACGGTTCGACAGATCCGGCCGGTTGATTCCCAGATCGAGCGCGAGCGGCGCGTCATAATTGCCGATGATGATGTAATCGGCATGAACCGTATCGATCTTCGCGCTGGCATCGGCAAAGGCGCCATAGAGGCGGTGGGCAAACCACCCCTGCATTGGGATCAGCACCACCAGCGTCAGCCCCGACAGCGCCACCAGCCCCCCGCGCAGCCGGTCGCGCCATGCCGTCCCCAGACTTTGCCAGCCCAGCGCGCCCAGCAGCGCCACATTGCCCAGCATCGGGTGCAGATAGCGATAGCCAAACCCATGGCCCTGATAGGGCAGGATCAGCCCCATCACCACGACCACGATCACCGCCCCGCCCAGCAGTGCCAGCACTCGCCCGTCGCGCCGCCCGGCCCATGCGCCCACCGCCGCCAGCACCCAGAGCGCGGGATGCGTCCACGCCACCATGCGCAGCAGATTGGCCGCCATCAGCGTGCCATTGTCGCTGTTCTGCGCCAGCGTTTCCATCAGACGCGAGACATAATCGCTGCCCGCCTCGACCAGCACCGAATCCGGCCCGCGCACCGCATCGAGCGTCAGATGCGGCCACCACAGCCAGAACAGGCTGATCGCCAGATAGCCCCCGACAAACAGCGCAAGCCGCCCCCAGCGCCTTTCCCACAGCAGGAGCGCCAGCCATGGCGCCACGAACATGGGATGAAACAGCGGCTGGTGCAGCCCCGTGGCGACAAAGCCCACCGCCAGCGCCGCCAGATCGCTGCGCCGCGTATCGCGCAGAAACAGCCACAGCCAGACCAGATTGAAGGCCAGATGGGCGGGCATGGCAAAGCGGCTCATGGCCGAAAACAGCACCTGACCCGAAAGCAGGAACAGCGCCATCATCACCGCCAGCGCGTCCTGATCCGGCCCCAGCAACCGCCGGCCCACGCGCCAGAGCGCCAGCACCGAAACCGCCATCAGCAGCGGCGTCTTGAGCGGGCCGAGCAGCGCCTCCAGCATCGCATTGCCCGGCAGATAGGTCGACACCCATGCCGCAGGCCGCGCCAGCGGCATCATGAACAAGGTGTTGAGCGCGGGAATATCGCCGCGCCATTCCACCGGCACCGGCCATGCCAGCCGCCCGGCGCGATAGATCGCCGCATCGAAACTGACCATCTGTTCGTCGCGGCTGAGATCATAGCCCGACAGCACCAGATAATGGCCCGCCAGCGCCACCAGCGCGGCCAGGGCCGTCAGCCCCCAGACCGCCCGCGTGTCGATCCGCCATGCGCGCACCAGCGGCCAGCGCCGCAGCGCCACCGCCGCCCCGGTCCATGCCCAGAGCATCGCGAGCAACAGCCATTGATCCTGCAACTTGCGATAGAATACGGTGATTTCAGGATGGGCAGGCGGCGCGGCCAGCCACAGGCCCACCACCACCAGCGTCCACCCCACCATCAACGCCGGCAGCCATCGGCCCCCCGGCGCGGCATCCTTGCCCATTCGACCCGCCTTATATTACCCAACCCCGTCCATCCTGCCCCAGCGCGCGGCAAATGGCCAGTGGTCGCTTGCGGCCGGGCAAATAGGCATATTTGCGTGGATCAAAGAGGCTGCTTAACGATTTGTTGTCCATTTTCCTTCACCCCAAAAGGGGACGGAAATTGGGGAATCAGATGGCTTTTGGCAGCCCCGAGGCGGGCAAGACAGCGGGCGGATCGGTCGGCGCGGCGGGCAGGGCCGCGATGGTCGATGTGGCGATCATCGGCGCGGGTCCGGCGGGGCTGACGGCGGCCTATCTGCTGACCAAGGCGGGGCTGAGCGTGGCGGTCATCGAAAAGGATGAGCGCTATGTCGGCGGCATCTCGCGCACGGTCGAGCATGAGGGCTATCGCTTCGACATCGGCGGCCATCGGTTCTTTTCCAAATCGCAGGCGGTGGTTGATCTGTGGAACGAGATCCTGCCCCATGATTTCATCCAGCGCCCGCGCATGAGCCGGATCTATTACGAGGGCAAATTCTACTCCTATCCGCTGCGCGCCTTTGAGGCTTTGCGCAATCTGGGCCTGTGGCGCAGCGCGGCCTGCATGGCCAGTTTCGCGCGCGCCAAGGCGTTTCCGCGCAAGAGTGTCAAATCCTTCGAGGACTGGACCGTCAACCAGTTCGGGCAGAAGCTGTTCTCGATCTTCTTCAAGACCTATACCGAAAAGGTGTGGGGTATGCCCTGCGATGAAATGAGCGCGGATTGGGCGGCGCAGCGGATCAAGGGGCTTTCGCTGTGGGGCGCGGTGGTTGATGGGCTGAAGCGCTCGCTGGGGCTCAACAAACGCCCCAATGACGGGATGGCGACCAAGACGCTGCTCGAGAGTTTCCGCTATCCCCGCCTCGGGCCGGGCATGATGTGGGAGGCCGCGCGCGACCATGTGATCGCCAGCGGGCGCGGACAGGTGTTGATGGGCCATGCCCTCAAGCAGCTCTCGCAAGGACCGGACGGGCAATGGCGCGTTTCGGCCGGCCACAGCCATGGCGAGACGGTGATCCATGCCGCCCATGTCATTTCCAGCGCCCCGATGCGCGAACTGGCCGGGCGCATCCATCCCCTGCCGGTGTCCCTGCCCGAGGCGATGGAGCTGAAATATCGCGATTTCCTGACCGTGGCGCTCAAGATCCGGTCGCAGGATCTGTTTCCCGACAACTGGATCTATATCCATGATTCCAAGGTTCAGGTCGGCCGCATCCAGAATTTCCGCAGCTGGTCGCCTGAAATGGTGCCCGAGGCGGGTGTGGCCTGTGTGGGTCTGGAATATTTCTGTTTCGAGGGCGATGGCCTGTGGTCGCAAAGCGATGAGGATCTGATCGCCCTTGCCACGCGAGAGATGGAGATTCTGGGCCTTGTGCGCGCAGAGCAAGTGATCGGCGGCGCGGTGGTGCGTCAGGAAAAGGCCTATCCGGTCTATGACGAGACCTATGCCGACCATGTGGCGGCGATGCGCGCCGATCTTGAGGCGCGCTTCCCCACGCTGCATATGGTGGGGCGCAACGGGATGCACCGATACAACAACCAGGATCACGCGATGATGACCGCGATGCTGACGGTGGAAAACATCAAGGCCGGGGCGCGCATCTATGACATCTGGCGCGTGAACGAGGATGCCGAATATCACGAGGCGGGCGATGAGGGCGCGCATCGCGAAGCCGTCCGGCCCGCCGCGAACCCCACGCCCGATCAGGCCGCAGCGCTGGCTTCGACGCGAGATGTGCCGCAACGGCTGGTCGAAAATAAGCGATCCGGCGACAAGCGACGCGCGGCCTGATGCGTTCCCTCTTGCCTGTCCTCTTGGGGGCGCGGGCGCTGCGCTATCTGGGCGTCAGCGTCGCGGCGCTGGGGGCGGACATGGGGGCTTTTGTGCTGCTTTTGCGCTTGGGCGCGGCGGCGGCGCCCGCTTCGGCGCTGGCCTATGGGCTGGGGGTGGGGCTGCATTGGTGGCTCTGTGCGCGGGTGGTGTTTGACGCGGCCGACGGCGCGGCGCGCTGGATGCAAAAGCTGCTTTTTGTGGGATCTGCGCTGGTCGGACTGGGCCTGACGGTGGCCATCGTGGGGCTGGGCGCAAGGGCCGGGTTTGATCCGCGCCTTGCCAAAATCGCGGCGGTGGGCGTCAGTTTCATCGCCACATGGCTGCTGCGCTCGCTGGTGGTCTTCAAACCCCGACTGGCGGCGGCGTGAGGGGCGATATCCGCGATTTCCTGAAACGGGCGGCGCTGGCCTATGGGCTGGTGGTTTTGCTGCTGCTGCTGACCAATGCGGGGGGAATTGCGGCGGGGCGTTTCCCCGATCCCGACGATGCGCTGCGGCTGGTTGAATTACGCGACTGGCTGGGCGGACAGGGCTGGTTTGACGCGACGCAGCACCGGATCGACCCGGCCCATGGCGGGGTGGCGATGCATTGGTCGCGGATTGTCGATGTCCCGCTGGCGATGGTGGTGCTGGCTTTGCGGCCGCTGTTGGGGGGCGATGGCGCGGAACTGGCAGCCATGCTGATCGTGCCGATGCTGACGCTGGCCATGGTGCTGGTGCTGGTGGCGCGGGTGGCGTGGGAAAGGCTGGGGGCCGAGGCCGCGACGCTCTCTTGCCTGACGCTGGCCATGTCGGTGCCGGTGGTGACGCAGATCCGGCCCATGCGGATCGACCATCACGGCTGGCAGGTGGCCGCCGCGATGCTGGCGCTGCAAGGGCTGATGACGCGCCATGCGCGGATCGGCGGGTGGATTTCGGGGGCGGCGCTGGCCATTGGCCTGTCGATCAGCCTTGAAGGCTTGCCGCTGACGGCGGTGTTTGGGACGCTGGGGGTGTGGCGCTGGCTGCGAGGCGGGGAAACGAAATATTGGCTGGCGCATTTCGCCGCCGCGCTGGCGGTTGTGTCGCTGGCCTGTTTTGCGGCCACGCGCTGGGGCGATTGGGCGCAGCATTGCGATGCGATTGCGCCGGTGCATCTGGCCATGTTCGTCTGGGCAGCGGTGGTTTTGCGCCTGTGGCGCGGCCCGGCGCTGGTGGGCTTTGCCATCACGGGTGCGGGTGCTTTGGCGCTCTATTTCGGCCTTGCCCCGCAATGCCGGGGGGGCAGTTTCAACATGCTCGACCCGCTGGTCCAGCGCCTGTGGTATCAGCAGGTGGCCGAAGGGCTGCCGGTATGGCGTCAGGATTGGGCGACAGCGTTGCAGACCGTGGTGCCTCCGCTTTTCGCGCTTTACGCCTGCGCCGGTCTGATCCGGCGCAGCGCGGGCGAGGAGCGCGTGTGGTGGCGGGAATATATGCTGATCCTTGGCGGGGCGCTGGGGGTGGCGGTGCTGGTGACGCGGGCCGGGGCGGTGGCGGGGGCCTTTTCGGCGGTGCCGCTGGCCTGGCTGGTGGGAGAATGGCTGGTGGCGGCGCGGCAAGGGCGGCCGGTGGCGGTGCTGGGGATTGTCGCGGCCATGGTGCCATCCGCGCCGATCACGGTTTGGGGCATGGTGCCGCATAAGGCGTCCAGCCCGACAACCACGACGGCGCAGCGGGTTTCGAGCTGCGAAGCGCGGCGCCATGCTGCGGTGCTGAACACTCTGCCGCAGGGGACCATTCTGGCCCCGCTCGATATCGGGCCCGATCTCCTGCTGGGCAGTCGGGACAGCGTGCTGGCCACCGGCCATCATCGCGGCGCGCGCGGGATGCATGATGCCATCGCCGCTTTTGTCGCCCCGCCCGATCAGGCGCGCGCGATCATTCGGGCCGATCATATCGCCTATGTCGCGCTCTGCCCCGATCTGGGCGAGCCGCAGATTTATGCGCGCGAGGCCCCGCATGGGTTGGCGGCGCAATTGCTGGCCGGGCGGGCACCGTCATGGCTGGCGCCTGTGGCCGCCGATGGTCTGCAAATCTGGCGTGTGCGTTAGGCCGGGGTAAACTTCATCGCCGCGCCGTTCATGCAATAGCGCAGCCCCGTGGGACGCGGGCCATCGTCGAACACATGGCCCAGATGGCCCCCGCATTGCGCGCAATGCACCTCGGTGCGGGCATAGCCCAATTCGTGATCGGTGCTGGTGCCCACCGCGCCGTCGAGCGGGCGCCAGAAGCTGGGCCAGCCTGTGCCCGAATCGAATTTGGTGAAGGAGGCGAAGAGCGGATGATTGTCCGCCGCGCAGACGAAGGTGCCCTTGCGATGCTCTTTGAGCAGGGGTGAGGTAAAGGGATATTCGGTCTGTTTGCCGCGCAGCACATTATATTGCTGAGGCGTCAGCCGTTTGCGCCACTCGGCATCGGGCAAGGTCAGCGGGAAAGCGGCCCATGCCCGCGCCGGGATCAGGGCGGCGGCGGCAAGGCCGATCATCAGTTGGCGGCGGGTGGGGCGCATATCACTTCTCCCTTTGCCCTCTATACGTGGCGCAAAGGGAAAAAGTTTCAAGTTGCCCTGTTGGGTGGAAAATCGCCTCCGCGATTTTCCTGCGGCCCCGGCCCTCTCCTCCGGCCCTGCCACCCATAAATTGTGCCCTACCGAGTATCAGGGCCGGAGAAGAGGGCCGGGGCCGCTATCACTTTTTCCCCATCAAGGCCGCGATCAGGCCGCGCTTTTGCCCCGTCCCCTGCGGCCCGCTCTTCATCACCCGCTTGCGGAACAGCGCTGCCCCGCCGCGCACAAAGATCGCCACCCAAAGCGCTTGCCAGCCCAGCGCGGCCAGATGCGGCCACAGCCCTTCCTGCATCGCCGCGCGCGCCAACATGGCAAAGGGCGAGGAGAAGGGCACCACCATGGCAGCGATCTCGATGGCCGAACCGGGGCGCGCCATCGCATAGGAGGCGAAGAAGAACACCATCAACTGCCCCATCGTGACCGGCATGTTCAGCGTCTGGATCTCGCGCACCGAATTGGCCATCGAGCCGATGGCAAGGAAGATCGAGCCCAGCACCAGATAGGCCATCGCGAAATAGGCCACCCCCAGCGCAATGAACAAAGGCCAGCCCACCGCAGGCGTCACCAGTTCGGGAATATGCACCCAGCCCGCCATCGAAAGCGTCGCCCCCGACACCGCCCAGACGCCGATGCCGACAAAGCTGATCGCCAGCATGGCGAAGAGCTTGCCGAAAAATACCGATTCCATCGGGATCGCGGCGGCCAGTATCTCGATGACCTTGTTGCCCTTTTCCTCCATCAGATTGGACAGCACCATGCCCGCCAGCAGCATGGTGAGCAGGAAGAGCAAGGTCTGCCCTCCCTGCGCGGTCAGCACGCGATTATGCGCCTGCGCGGCGGTGGAGGTGGCCGTGGGGGCCAGCGCGACATCGGGCAGCACATCCGGCCCATGGCCCGTCGCCCGCGCCGCGATCAGCGAGACCGCGCCCTGCCATGCGGCCAGACGGCCCGGTGTACCGGTCAGCACCGGCGCTTTGGCCGTGCCCGAAATGATGGCCGAGAGATTGCCGCCATTGATGCTCTTATCAGCCAGCGCCGCGCGCGGATCGGGTTTTTCGCCCGGATGCAGCCGCGCCACCACCACCAGATCGGGCAGATCATCGCGCAGCGCCGGTTCGAGCGCATGGCGCGCGGTCAGCATCGCATCAATATCCTCGCCCGCCATCATCAGGCCGATTTGCGGCGTATCGACGGCATTTTCGACATGGGCGCCGATGCTGCCCGCCATGGCCCCCACGAACAGCGGAAACAAAGGCCCCAGCAGGAAGAAGATGAAGCTGCGGCTCCACAATATGGCGACAAAATCACGGCGGGCGACGACAAAGGCGCCGGCAAGCGTGGAAAGGCGGCCCTTATGGATCATGCCGCTTCCTCCTGCGTGGGTTGGCCAAGGGCGCGGGCGGCGGCCTCACCGGCAATGGCGACGAAAGCGTCGTGCAGCCCCGCGCGTTCGATGGAGAGCGAGAGAATGCCCGCCTCACCTTCGATCAGCGCGCGCAGCAAAGGTTCGACCCCGGTGTCAGGCAGGGGGAAGGACCACAGGGCGCCTTCATGACGCGCATCGGCGGGCAAAGCAGCGCGCCAAGGCCCATCGGCGTGGCGGGTTTCAAGGCGGACCTGCGCCGGGATGCGATCGCGCGCCACATCCACCGGCCCGGCAAAGGGCACGCGGCCCCCGGCGATGATCGCCACCTCGTCGCATAATCTTTCGGCATGGGCGATGACATGGGTGGAAAAGATCACCGTGGTCCCACCCGCCGCCAGCGCGCGGATCATCTTTTCCAGCTTGCCCTGATTGAGCGCATCAAGGCCGGAGAAGGGTTCATCGAAAATCACCAGATCGGGCTGATGGACCAGCGTGCCAAGGATCTGCACCTGTTGCGCCATGCCTTTGGAAAGCTGGCGGATCTGGCGGTCGATGGCATAGGACAGGCCGTGCTCCTCCATCATCGCCTTGCCGCGCCTGCGCCCTTCGGCCAGAGGCAGGCCGCGCAGCGCGCCCATGAAGGCAATCGCTTCATAGGTCTTCATCGTGGGATAAAGCCCGCGTTCTTCGGGCAGGTAGCCGATGCGGTGCGCCACATCATGCGGGCGATCCGCGCCCAGAATGCGCCGCCCCCCCGAATCAGGGTCGATAATCCCCTGTAGCATCCGCAAGGTCGTGGTCTTGCCCGCGCCATTGGGGCCAAGGATGCCGTAAATCGCCCCTTGCGGCACGGACAGATCGACGCCATCGACGGCGGTGAACCCGTCAAACCGTTTGACGAGGCCGCGCGCCTCAATGGCCCAATCATTGCTCAGCACTTGCGGTTCCCCTAAGCGTTCTGGGTCATGCCCTTAACAGGATCTAGCCTTCCCTTGATTAACAATGCCATCCCCTCTCTGCAAAAAGCCTTGGGCGAAGAAGCGGCGCGTCTGGGCTTTGCCGCATTCGGCGTGGCGGCGGCGCAGGAGGATGCGACGCGCGCGGCCCGCCTCGAACAATGGCTGGAGGCCGGGTCCTATGGTCAGATGGAATGGATGGCGGACCGTCTGCACCACCGCCGTTCCCCGCAAGGACTCTGGCCTGAGGCGCAAAGCGTGATCGCGCTGGGCATGAGCTATGCCCCCGCCCATGATCCGCTCGCGCTGGCCGAACATGGGGATCGGGCGCGGATCTCGGTCTATTCGCAGGGGACCGATTATCACGATGTGGTCAAAAAGGCGCTGAAAGCTCTCGCCCGCTGGCTGGTCGATGCGGCGGTCAAGGCGGGATTGGGCGAGGTCGGGGTCAAGGTCTTTGTCGATACCGCCCCGGTGATGGAAAAGCCGCTCGCCGCCGCTGCAGGGCTGGGCTGGCAGGGCAAGCATACCAATGTCGTCAGCCGAGAGCATGGCTCATGGCTGTTCCTCGGCGCGATCTATACCACGCTGGCGTTTGAACCGGATGCGCCGGGCCGGGACCGCTGCGGATCATGCCGTGCCTGTCAGGACGCCTGCCCCACCGGCGCTTTCCCCGCGCCCTATCAATTGGATGCGCGGCGCTGCGTGTCCTACCTGACCATCGAGCATAAAGGGCCGATCCCGCTGGAATTCCGGGCGGCGCTAGGCAACCGCATCTATGGCTGCGACGATTGCCTCGCCGTCTGTCCATGGAACAAATTTGCCGATGCCGCCGCGCGCAACCGCGCCTTCCTGCCCCGCGCCGAACTGGTCGCACCCCGGATCGGCGAACTGCTGGCGCTCGACGATGCCGGGTTCAGGCGATTGTTTTCCGGCTCGCCCATAAAACGGATCGGGCGCAACCGCTTCGTCCGCAACTGCCTCTATGCGGCGGGCAACAGCGGGGATGCGGCGCTGATCGGGCCGGTGGAAGCCTTGTTGGGCGATGAGGATGAGGCGGTGGCCGAGGCGGCGGTGTGGGCTTTGGAGAGGTTGAGGTAGGGTTTTTAGGGTTTTTTGCCTCCGGCGGGCAAAGGGCGGGGGCCCTTTGCAATCCCGTTAATGGGGTGGTGGTTGGTTTGCGGGGGTGGGATGGAAATAAAGCCTGCGGCGCGGTGGGCTCATCCTTTTCCGCGCCGCAGGCTTTCAATATTCAAACGCCGCGTCCGACACCCATCCGCCGAACCCGATACACAACGCAGACAGTAACGGGAGCGCGAGGGTCTAGACCCTCGCACCAACCCTTTCCTTAAACCTCACCGCATCAACAACCCCCGCGCCTGCCCGGCAATCTGGGCCAACAGGGCGGGCGTGGTGGGCACGACCTTGCGCGCCCGCTCGATCATGCCGCCAAAGCGCGCCACGCCTTCGGCCTGTGCGGCCAGCCAGTCATTGACCGCTCCTTGCGGATCGCCGCCGTTCCAGCGGCGCAGCGCATCGAGCCGCATCTGCTGGAAATCTCGGGCGAGGCCGCCGACAAGCAGGCGTTCCCACGGGTCGGAGGGCGAGAGGCGCGCGGCGGTGGCCTGCGCCCAGTCGAGGCCCAGCGTCGCGCCAAGGCTGGTAAAGGCCTTGGCCAGCGAGACGGCTTCCAGCCCGGCACCATGGGCCAGCGCCGCGATGCCCACCGCCCCGTCAAGGTCGAACAGGCGCACCACGCTGCTCAATTCCGCCTCATTGGCCCCCGCCACCGAGAGTTCGGCGCGCAGGCGGGCCGATCCGCTGCGCGCCTCGGACACCAGCAGGCCGTCGAGCGCACCCGCCAATTCCTCCAGCGCCGGGGCCAGCGCATCGGCCAGCACCGAGGGGAATTCCTGCGCCGCGCTCGCGCGCAGCAGGTCGGCCATATGCCCGCGCAGCGCATGGGCCGCGCGTTCGAACAGCAGGATGCGCGCCGGTTCCTCCATCTGCCCGCTTTCGATATCGTTCCACACCGGCCCCATGGCGAACAGCCTTTCGGCGGCAAGGAAGGCGGCGGCCACATCGGCAAGGCTCACGCCTTCCTCTTCGGCCAGTTCGAAGGGGTGGATAAAGCCCATCCGGTTGACCAGCCGGTTGGCGATCCGCGTGGCCAGGATTTCCCGGCGCAGGCGGTGGTTCAGGATGTCCTCGCGGTATGTCTCGCGCATGGCGGGCGGGAAGGCGGCGAGCAGGTCCTCCTCCAGCCCCGGATCATCCAGCACGCCCGAGCGTTCCAGCGCATCCTGAAGCACCAGTTTCGCGCTGGAGAGCAGCACGGCCAGTTCGGGGCGGGTAAAGCCTTCCCCATCCTCGGCGCGGCGGTGGAATGTGTCGGCGTCCGCCAGCCCCTCGGTGCGGCGGTCGAGATGGCCGCCCTCCTCCAGCACCTCGATCAACCGGACATAGCCCGGCACGGCCGCCGCCCCGCCGCTTTCGGCAATGGACAGGCCCAGCGCCTGCAAGCGGTTATCCTCCAGCACCAGCGCCGCCACATCCTCGGTCATCGATGAGAGCAGGGCCACGCGGCCATCCTCGTCCAGCCTGCCCGCGCGCTTGGCGCTGGCCAGCGCGATCTTGATGTTGACCTCCTTGTCCGAGCAATCGACGCCTGCCGAATTGTCGATGAAGTCGGGATTGTCGCGTCCGCCCACGCCCTGCGCGCCATGCAGGCCATAGTCGATGCGGCCCGCCTGGGTGCAGCCCAGATTGCCGCCTTCGCCGATCACGCGGGCGCGCACATCGGCGCCGTTCACGCGGATCGCATCATTGGCCGGATCGCCCACATCGGCATGGGCCTCATGCGGGGCCTTCACATAGGTGCCGATGCCGCCAAACCAGAGCAGATCGACCGGGGCTTTCAGGATCGCGGTCATCAGGCTGTCGGGATCGATGCTTTCGCCTTCGATTCCCAAAGCCTCGCAGATTTCGGGGGAAAGCGGGATCGACTTCTGGGTTCGCGGAAACACCCCGCCGCCCTGCGAAATCAGGCTCTTGTCATAATCGTCCCAGCTCGACCGGGGCAGGGCGAAGAGGCGGCTGCGTTCCTCCCACGACTTTTCCGCGTCGGGCGCGGGGTCGAGGAAAATATGCCGGTGGTCAAAGGCCGCCACCAGCCGGATCGAGCGCGACAACAGCATCCCATTGCCGAACACATCGCCCGACATATCGCCCACGCCAACCACGCGGACCGGATCGGTCTGAACATCCACGCCCATTTCGCGGAAATGGCGCTGGACCGAAATCCATGCCCCGCGCGCGGTGATGCCCATCGCCTTGTGGTCATAGCCCTTGGACCCGCCGCTGGCGAAGGCATCGTCCAGCCAGAAGTCCTTTTCCGCCGCCAGCGCATTGGCCGTGTCGGAGAAAGTCGCGGTGCCCTTGTCGGCGGCGACCACGAAATAGGGATCCTCCCCATCGAGCACCACCATGCCCGCCGGATGCACCACCGCGCCATCGACGATATTGTCGGTGAGCGACAGCAGCGTGCGGATGAACAGCTTGTAGCTTTCGCGCCCTTCATTGGCCCATGCGTCGCGGTTTTGTGTGGGGTCGGGCAATTGCTTGGGATAGAAACCGCCCTTGGCCCCGGTGGGCACGATCACGGCGTTCTTGACGCGCTGCGCCTTCATCAGGCCCAGCACCTCGGTGCGGAAATCGTCGCGCCGGTCGGACCAGCGCAGGCCGCCGCGCGCCACCGGCCCGGCGCGCAGGTGGATGCCCTCGACGCGGGGTGAATAGACGAAGATTTCGCGCCACGGCAAAGGCTTGGGCAGGCCCGGCACAAGGGCTGAATCGAATTTGAAGGCCAGCGCCTCCCGCCCCGCATCGACAAAGGCATTGGTGCGCAGGCACGCATGAACCACCGCGCGGAAGGCGCGCAGCAGGCGGTCCTGGTTGATCGCGGTCACGCCCGCCAGCCCGTCGCGGATCGCTTCTTCGGCCTGCGCTTCGGCCTTGTCGCGGTCCTCGATGCCGGGCTGATGGCGCGCGCGCAGCAGATCGACCAGACCCAGCGTGACCATCGGCGCGCCCAACAGCGCATCGACCGCCGTATCAATGCCATAGGACAGGCCGGTTTGCCGCAGATAGCGATAGAAGGCGCGCAGCCAGTTGGCCTCCCGCGCGGAAAGGCCCACGCCCACGATCAGCCGGTTGAACCCGTCATTCTCGCCCGCGCCATGCAGCATCGCGGTCAGCGCATCCTCGATGATCGGCGCATGGCCCAGCACCTCGCCCAGCGATTGCCCGCCGCGCAGCGTCAGCACGAAATCATGAATCGAACCCAGCGCCAGATCGCCCGATTCCAGCGTGGTGGGAATCGTGTCGATCACGCGGAAACCGAAATTCTCCAGCGCGGGCACGACATCCGACAGGATCAGCGAACCATGGCGCTGATAGAGTTTCAGGCGCAATTGCCCTTCCTCGTCGCCGGGCAGGCGATAGAGGCGCACGCCGCGCTGATGGGCATCGTCATCGGGCGCGCCGGCGATGCGGCGCAGATGGCCGATGTCCTGCGCGGCCTCGGCCGGGCCATAGAGGTTGCGATAGGCAATGGGGAAGGCCCCGGCATAGCGCCCGGCGATGGCGGCGGCGCGGCCCGGTTCCTCGCTGCGGGCGATTTCGGCCTCCACCGCATCGCCCCATCCGCGCAGCATCGCGCGCAGCCGGGCGTCCAGCGCTGCCTCATCGGGTTCGGGACAGGTCTCCAGCGTCTCGTCCACCGACAGGGTAAAGCGCAACTGGGCCAGATTGGATCCCTCGACCTCAAGGCTCCAGTCGATCACCTGGCCGCCGGTGGCCTCGCTCAGCATCTGGGCGATTTCGTGGCGGACCTCGGTGGCCACCGAATCGCGGGGCAGCCAGACGAAGGCGTAGAGATGCCTTTCCAGCGGGGCGCAGACCAGCGCGATGCGCGGGCGCGGGCGGTCGATCAGGCTCATCATGGCCAGCGCCACACGCTCCATATCGACATCGGTAAAGCCGATCATCAGATCATGGGGCAGGCTGGTCATCGCATGCGTCAGCACCTTGCCCGCATGGCCGTTGGGGCTGAATTCATGCTTTTCCAGCAGCGCGGAGAGCTGCGCGCGCATCAGCGGCACATGGCCCGGCGCGGTGGCCAGCGCGGCGCTGGTCCATACCCCGGCATGGACCGAAAGCGCGGCCAGCTTGCCTTCCTCGATCACCGGCAGGATGAACAGGTCGAGCGGCACCCGGCGGTGGACATGGGCGATCCGGTTCGATTTGACGATCAGCGGCAGGCGGCCCGCCCCGCCCCGCGCCAGAAACTGGTCGAACCAGGCAAAGCAGCGGGCATAGGCGGGCGCGGAGAGCAATTCCCATGTGCTTTTCCGGCAAATGCCCAGCGCGCCCGTCTGCGTGCCGTCGCGGCGGCGCACGACATGGCCCAGTTGCGTCAGCATTCCGTCATTGAACCAGCGCAGCAGGGCGGCGCCCTCGGTCCGGTCCATCGCGTTCAAGGTGGCGGCATCATCGACCATGGCGCGCTGAATCGCGGGCCAATCGCCCACCGCCGCGCGCACATCGCCCAGCGTGACGCCCAGCGCCGCCGAAATGGCCGAGCGCGTGCGCGCATCCGCCCGCGCGGTTTCCAGATAGACCATCGATTCGCGCGGGATGCCGGGGCCGTGATCCTCGGGAATCTCTGTGATCTCGCCGCGCCCGTCGCGCAGCACCGGCACCACCGGATGCAGCAACCGGTCAATCACCAGCCCCTGCGCCGAAATCGTCGTGGCGATCGAATCGACCAGAAAAGGCATGTCTTCATTGACGATGGCGATGCGCATGAAACGCCCGCCCCCTTCGCGCGAGACATTTTCGATGGAAAGCGCGGTCTGCGTCCTTTCCCGGCGCCCTCCGGCGGCCAGCAGGAAACGCGCCGCCGCGATCAGGCCATCGGCGTCCAGATCGCCGTCGCCGGGCAATTGCGCCTCGGCCAGATGGCGGGCCAGCGCGGTTTCGCGCGGGTCGATCGCAGGGGTTTGGGAAAGGGATTCGGGCTTACGAGAACTCTTGGTCATTGTCGGACACACTCTCCCCCCGTGGCCGGGGATGCGGCCGGGGCAGGGGGGGATTCCCGGCTGCCCGGGGCCTGTATTACGACTTGGTCTTGGTTCGCCCCATCCGGTCTAGCCATCAGAGGTTACGCATTTGTGTTATTTTATTACCGTGATGCCGCCAAGATGGGATCGCACTTATACACTTTATTTTCCTGCCGTTTGGGCCGGGGTCTGCGGGCCGATCTGCGCCAGATAGGCTTTTGCCCGCGCGGCGCTGTCCGAATCAGGGCTGGTTTTGACCACCGATTCCCAGCTCTTGCGCGCCGCATCCTCGCGGCCCGACAGCATGGCGATGACGCCCGCCTCCACGCCGATTTCGCCGTCACGCGGGTCGAGCCGGGCGGCATTTTCGATCTGGACCTGCGCCTCGGGCAATTTGTTCATCCGGCGCGAAAGCGTGGCCGAGAGCAGCCAGACCTGCGCATCATCGGGCAGCGCGGCGCGGGCGTCGGCCAGCACCGGCTCGGCCTCGACCGCGCGGTTCAGCGCGACCAGCGCGCGGGCGCGGTCCACCAGAATGCCGCCCGCCAGAACAGGTTTTGACGCCGCGCGTGCATCGGCCAGCGCCGCATCGAGCAGCGGCAGGGCGTCATCGGCGGCCCCCTGCGCCAGCGCGGCATTGCCCGCCATCGCGCCCGCCTGCGCGCGCCAGAGCTGGTCGGTGGTGGCATCATGGGCGGCGATGAAGGCGGCGCGGGCCGCGCTCCACTGCCCCTGCCGGGACAGAGCGCTGCCAAGGCAGACATTGGCCTGCGCGCGGGCGATTTCGTGCTCCTTGGTCGCGTCCTTCACCCATTGGCGCGCATCGGCCAGCCCGCCTGCCGGATCGCTCTCGGCCGCATCCATGCATTTGCGGAAATGGCTGGTCTGGGTGGGAAAGTCGAAGACAATGCCGCGCGGCCGGGGCGCGACGGGCCGGGGCCGGTCGATCTGGGGCAGGTTCAGCCCCGCGATGCCCCCGCCATTGAGCGAGGAAGCCTGAGCAACAAGGGGGATCAGGAAAACGAGGGCCATGGGCGATCAATCTGCAAAAGAAGCAAGGGTGCGCAGCAGCAGGGCAATGTCCTCATCCCGGCTGAGACGATGATCGCCGCCTTTGACAAGGGTCAGCTGAACATCGCCCGAACGCAGCGCCTCCAGCAGACGATGGCTGATCGCGGGCGGGACATCGCCGTCCTCGATCCCGTGCAGCAGGCGGACGGGGGCGTCGACGGGGATGGGGGCGTCGAGCTGCAATTGGGCCTGCCCATCGGCCCAGAAGGCGGCGTGGGTGGGCGTTGGCTCGGGGCCATAGGGGTTGGGTTCGAGGATGGTGTGCCCTGCGGCCAATTCCGATTTTTGCCCCTCGCTATAGCCCCATGTCGTGAAATCGGGAGCAGCGGCGATGCCTACCAATCCGGCGATGCGGCTCGGAATTGCGCGGGCCACCAGCAGCATCAGCCACCCGCCCATGCTGGACCCCACCAGCACGACAGGCCCTGCGACATAGGCCGCGATGAGCGCCAGCACCTCGTCACGCCAGCGCGAAAGCGTGCCATCGGCAAAGGTCCCCGGCGATTGCCCGCATCCCGAATAGTCCATCAGCAGGCAGGCGCGCCCGTTTGCCGCCGCCCAATCGAATACGGCGCTGGCCTTGCTGCCCGCCATGTCGGACATATAGCCGGGCAGGAAGACGATGGTCGGGCCGGTTCCGGGCGTATGGCGATAGGCAATGGCGCGGCCATCGGGCATCAGGTGGGTCTGGATCGTATCGGTCTGGATCATGGCGCATCAGATGGGCCTGTTTCTCTGACGGCACAAGTCGGCGCCTTTGCTGTTGAGCCTTGGCCGCGCGGGCGCTAAGGGCTTGGCCCATGTCGACCATGCTCAAGATCACCCTTCCCGATGGCTCTGTGCGCGAGATGGCGCCGGGCTCGACCCCTGCGGATGTTGCCGCCGCGATTGGCCCTGGCCTGGCCAAGGCCGCGATTGCCGCGCGCATTGATGGCGAACTGGTCGATCTCACCCGAACTTTCACGGGCGATGCGCAATTGGCGCTGGTGACGGGCAAGGATGAGAAGGATGCGCTGGAACTGGCGCGCCACGATTTTGCCCACGTTCTGGCCGAAGCGGTGCAGGCGCTGTTTCCCGGCACGCAGATCACCTTCGGTCCGGCCACGGACGATGGCTTCTATTACGATTTCGCGCCTGCGGAGCGTCCGTTCACCGATGAAGATCTGCCGCTGATCGAGGCGGAGATGCGCAAGATCATCGCCGCCAACAAGCCGCTGCGCCGCGAGGTGTGGAGCCGCGAGCAACTGATTTCGCGCTGGAAGCAGCAGGGCGAGAGCTTCAAGGCCGAATGGGCCGCCGAACTGCCCGAGGATGAGGAACTGACCGTTTACTGGTCGGGCGACGACTGGCTGGACATGTGCAAGGGGCCGCATTTGCCCAGCACCGGCAAGCTGGACCCGGCGGCCTTCAAGCTGACGCGCGTGTCGGGCGCCTATTGGCGCGGCGACCAGAAGAACGCGATGCTGTCCCGCATCTATGGCACCGGCTGGCTCAACAAGAAGCAGCTTGATGCCCATCTGCTGCGCCTTGAAGAAGCCGCCAAGCGCGACCACCGCAAGCTGGGCGCGGAAATGGACCTGTTCCACCTGCAATCCGAAGCGCATGGCAGCGTGTTCTGGCACCCCAAGGGCTATCTGATCTGGCGCGAGCTGGAGGCCTATATGCGCCGCGCCATCGACGGCACCGGCTATCAGGAGGTCAAGACCCCGCAGGTGATGGACGCCAAGCAGTGGGAGCAATCGGGCCACTGGGGCAAATATCGCGAGAACATGTTCGTCATCCCCGACGAGGCGCCGAATACCGAGGACGATGGCCCCATCGTGTCCAAGGACGCCGACTGGATGGCCTTGAAGCCGATGAACTGCCCGGCGCATGTGCTGATCTTCCGTCAGGGCATCAAGTCGTACCGCGAATTGCCGCTGCGTCTGGCCGAAATGGGCTGCTGCCACCGCAACGAGCCGCATGGCGCGCTGCATGGCATCATGCGCGTGCGCCAGTTCACGCAGGATGACGGCCATATCTTCTGCCGCGAGGATCAGATCGTCGAGGAGGTCCGCGCCTTCTGCGAACTGGCCGACCGCGTGTACAAGGACTTTGGCTTTACTTATTCGATCAAGCTGGCGCTGCGCCCCGAAAAGCGTTTCGGCAGCGAGGAAATGTGGGATCTGGCCGAGACGGAACTGCGCGATGCGGTGGTCAATGCGGGGCTCGCCACGGAAGAATATGGCTGGGAAGAACTGCCGGGCGAGGGGGCCTTCTATGCGCCCAAGCTGGAATGGCATCTGACCGACGCCATCGGACGCACCTGGCAGTGCGGCACGATCCAGTCGGACCGCGTGCTGCCCGAGCGACTCGATGCCGCCTATATTGCCGAGGATGGCGAAAAGCACCGCCCGGTCATGCTGCACCGCGCAATTCTGGGCTCGTATGAGCGTTTCATCGGCATCCTGATCGAGCATTTCGCGGGCAAGCTGCCTGTGTGGCTGGCCCCGGTTCAGGCGGTTGTGGCGACCATCGTGTCGGACGCTGACGGCTATGCGCAGGACGCGGTGGCCCAATTGCGCGCGGCAGGCATTCGCGTGGAAAGCGATCTGCGCAACGAGAAGATCAACTACAAGGTGCGCGAGCACAGCCTCAAAAAGGTGCCTTATCTGTTGGTTGTGGGCAAGCGCGAGGCCGAGGAAGGCACCGTGGCGGTCCGCATTCTGGGCGAGCAGCAGCAGAAGTTCATGCCGCTGGCCGAGGCGATTGCCATGCTGAAGGGCGAGGCGACCCCGCCCGATCTGCGCTGATCGCGTGAAAATTTTTGCAGGACACGGGAACGGCGCCTTCGGGCGCCGTTTTTGTTTTTGCGAGCCGGCCGCAAAAAATCGCGCGCGGGGACTTGTGTTTTGCGCATTAAGATATATCTTGACTGCAACATAGCGATTCAGGAATAGGCCGCTCCATGATGACTCACCTCGAAATCCTGCGCCGCCGCCACCTACCCTCCCACCTTCCGCAAAAGGGAAAAGCCATCATGAGCACCGACACCGCCCCCCGCCATCAAATCATCCGCATGCGCCACGAAATCCGCCGCCGCACGCTGACGGTCCAGACTATCGAGGCGCTTGGCCCCAACATGCGCCGCATCACCTTCTCCTGCGACGACCTGCATGATTTCGCCAGCGCCTCGCCCGACGACCATATCAAGCTGTTCTTCGCGGCCCCCGCGGGCGAGGAAAAGCCGCTGATGCGCGACTATACCCCCCGCCGCTTCGATACGGCCGCTGGCGTGCTGGTCATCGACTTCGCCCTCCACGAGGCAGGCCCCGCCACGAAATGGGCCATTGAGGCCAAGCCCGGCGACACGCTGCCCATCGGCGGGCCGCGCGGCTCGGCGGTCGTGCCCGATGATTTCGACTGGTATCTCCTGATCGGCGACGAGGCCGCGCTGCCTTCGATCGGCCGCCGTACCGAGGAATTGCGCGCGGGCGTTCCCGTCATCACCGCCGTCGTGGTCGATGGGCCCGAGAGCGAGCAGGTGTTTGCCGCGAAATCCGCTTGGCAGGGCCTCTGGGCCCATCGTGGCGCGGCGCAGAGCGGGGGCAAGGGAGACGCCGCCCGCCTGATCGCGGCCCTTGGCGGGGTGGATCTGCCTGCGGGTGAAGGCTTCGTGTTCATCGCGGGCGAAACCGA
This sequence comes from Novosphingobium sp. SG707, assembly GCF_012275515.1. Classification (GTDB taxonomy): domain Bacteria; phylum Pseudomonadota; class Alphaproteobacteria; order Sphingomonadales; family Sphingomonadaceae; genus Novosphingobium. The sequence goes on along the minus strand of NZ_JAAZQL010000003.1, from coordinate 295,236 downwards.
AATGGCGCGGGCGGTAAAGGCCTATGTCGTCGATACGCTGGGCCATCCGCGTGAGTGGGTGAAGGCTGCCGGTTACTGGACGCGCGGGGTGGCCGACAGCCATGGGGGGATTGAGGATTAAGGGGGTTTTGGGAGGTTTTTAGAAGGTTTGCCTCCGGCGGGCAAAGGGCGGGGGCCCTTTGCAATCCCGTTAATGGGGTGGCGCTTGGTTGGCGGCGGTGGGGTTTGTGGTTTTATAGCCTGCGGCGCGGCGGCCTAACGCTTCCCGGCGCCGCAGGCTTTAAAAATCCAAAGGCTGCGTCCGACACCTAACGCCGACCCTCTGCGCAACGCAGACACTAACGGGAGCGCGAGGGTCGAGACCCTCGCATTTCACCCTTCTTCCTTACCGGCCTCCAATTCCTCAACCGTCCCTTTGAACCCCTGCGCAATCACATACCACTCCGACGAATCCTTCCGGCTCGCAGGCGGCTTGGCGTGCTTTACGGTGGTGAAATGCCGCTTGAGAATGTTCAAAAGCCCCGGATCGGTCCCGCCCGCAAAGACTTTCGCCACGAATGCACCGCCTTTGGACAGGTTATGCACAGCAAAGTCCACAGCCGTTTCCACAAGGCCCATCGTGCGCAGGTGGTCGGTCTGTTTGTGGCCCACGGTATTGGCGGCCATGTCCGAGATCACCAAATCGGGCCGCCCGCCCAGCGCCTCCATCAGCGCGTCGGGGGCTTCATCGGCCATGAAGTCCATTTCGAACAGGATCGCGCCCTCGATGGGATCGGTGGGCAGCAGGTCGATGCCGACCACGCCCGCTTGCGGCGCGCGCTGGCGCACCACCTGCGTCCACCCGCCCGGCGCCACGCCAAGATCGACCACCCGCCGCGAGCCTTTCACCAGACCGAATTTATCGTCCAGTTCGATGAGCTTATAGGCCGCGCGGCTGCGATAGCCGTCCGCCTTGGCTTTCTTGACATAGGGGTCGTTCAACTGCCGTTGCAGCCAGCGGGCCTGCGAGGCTGTGCGGCCCTTGGTGTTTTTCAGTCTGGTGCCGGGATCGCGGCCGGAACGGCTCATGCCGCGCCTCCTTTGCTGTGTGTGATGCCGATCAGGCTGCGCAGGATGCCTTCACGGATGCCGCGGTCGGCCACGCCGAGGCGCGCCGCCGGCCATAGATCGAGAATCGATTCGAGGATAGCGCAACCCGCCACCACCAGATCGGCGCGCTCGCGGCCGATACAGGCCACCTCGCGCCGCCCGGCGACGCTCAGGCTGGACAGGCGCTGGCTGATCGCGCGCATGCTGGCGGCGGGCACGATGCAGCCGTCCACCGCGCTGCGGTCGTAATGGGGCAGGTCGAGATGGACGCTGGCCAGCGTCGTCACCGTCCCGCTGGTGCCCAGCAGGCGCAGCGGGCCGTGATCGTGGACCAGCCCTTCGCGCAAGGGGGCGATGCGGGCGGCAAAGGCGGCAAAGCCATCATCCACCAATCCGCGCATTTCGGCATAGCGCTCGGCCCGGTCCTGCGGCGAATCGAGTTCGGCCCGGCAGCTTTCGGTCAAAGAGACGACGCCGTAAGGGATCGACACGAAATCGCGGATCAGCGGCACCCCGCCATCATCCTGATGCTCGATCAGCACCAGTTCGGTCGAGCCGCCGCCAATGTCGAACACCAGCGCCGGGCCGGGGCCGGGCTCGATCAGGATATGACAGCCCAAGACCGCAAGCCGCGCTTCCTCGCGCGCCGAGATGATGTCGAGCGCAATGCCGGTTTCGCGGCGCACACGCTCGATGAATTCGGGGCCGTTGGTGGCCCGCCGACAGGCCTCGGTGGCCACCGAACGCGCCAGCGCCACGCCCCGGCGGCGCAATTTATCCGCACAGATCCGCAGCGCGCCCATCGCCCGCTCCATCGCGGCATCTGACAGGCGCCCGGTCTGGGCCAGACCTTCGCCCAAGCGCACGACCCGGCTGAAGGCATCGACCACCACGAAACTGTCGCCCGCAGGCCGCGCGATCAGCAACCGGCAATTGTTGGTGCCAAGGTCGATGGCGGCATAGGACTGGCCAAACGGCCCGTGAAAATAGGGCGCGGGCCGGGGGGCAGAGGCATCGGGCGTTTTGGCGGGGGCCTTGGCGCCGGATTTCGCCTGTGCCGATTTGGCCTGCGCGGATTTGGCCGCCACGCCGCGTTCGCGCGCCTTTGCCCCGCGTTTGCGCCTTGCGCCGCGCCGCGAAGTGGGGGGCGCCGCCGCCCCGGAATTGCTCTGCTCCGCGGGCACGACTGTGCCTTCGGGCTTGCCGCCGGTTACGTCTACTCTCTGGTCCTTGCGCGGGGCGGCAGCGCGACTCTTGCGTGCCCGGCGCCTTGCTTTTTCCCCGCGCCGTTGAACCTTTGCTGGCGTGTCCGGCGGAGTTTGATCCGCCATGTGTAATTCTCAAAAATCTGTGTCCCGCGAGATACGCGGGTAATGTTGCCCTCCATGCTAGCGCCGAGCGGCCTCCGGAGCAATGGCTGATAAGGAGGATTGTCGCATGGGGCCCGCCGGCGGCGGAGCAGGCCGCCGGCGGGGGATCTGCCATCAGGCGATTTCAAGTCGCACCGTGCTTTCATTTTTTCTCTTGACGCTTGGAAACAGTGGGTTTAGAGGCCCGCTCCACACCGAGATGATGCCCTGTCGTCTAATGGTAAGACTACGGATTCTGATTCCGTCTATCGAGGTTCGAATCCTTGCAGGGCATCCAACTCTCCTGTCCAGTGACACCAAAGCTTGTCCTCTGTGACATAGGCTTATCCTCTCGGTTGATGAGAGGCTGAAGAAGCGGCGCCTTCCATTTAGTTTGATCGCGTTGAATCGAGCCAGAAATATGCTCTGGATCGTTCAGAGGCCGCCCTCTTCATTGAAGAACTTGGCTGCGCACATAGCCGCGCTGGCCAGTGAGCTAGAACCCGGACGAACCGGTTAGGCACCTTCAGGGTTCCTAACGCGGGATAGCGGACATCGGAATGCGACCTCACGGGAGCGGCACTCGCTCTAGATTTCCAGTTACTAGCAGTGATTTTCACCCTCGGGCTCCCCGTCGGGGGAGCCGACCGAGAGTGCGACTCTATGTCATACGGGCGATCCCAATTGCCACGAGCGCCAGCACCGATACTGCGAGGGTGAATGAGAAGGAGAAGGGCACTTTGTCGCGCCAGAAGGTGAATTTCTTCTGCTCGTCGATCCACTCAATCTGGTGCTGCCAGAAAAACTTGTAGTGGGCATACCAGTCGCTGAAGAGGATTTGCTTCGACTGGCTGGAGCCGGACACCTCCGCCTGAAGGGCATCTAAGTGCGCCCGGTAGACTGCCAGATCGGCGCCTTCCGCTGTCGCCTGCACGTCGCGATAGAGGTCGCGCAGCCGATAAAAGAGCGTCGTGAGCCGCTCCCCTTCTTCGCTATAGGCGACCTTGTTGTGATCGTATTGTGCAATGATAAGCGTGATGATGCCAAACGCGACCATGGTCGCAGCGATCAACTTTGCGTTTAGCGGCTCCCAAACAAGCGCATAGAGGCCTACTAACAGGGAGACGAGGCCAAGTCCGCTGGGGACCTTCTGAACAATGTCGTGCGTGGCGAAGTTCTTTTTCGCGCCAAACCCGACATTGTACCCCGTCTCGGCGATGCTGCGGAGAAGACCGGTCCTATTCATTGTCGTCCTCTTGGTTTGCGCTGATAGGTACGTGGATGCGATCGGTCGCGACGACAATTCGGTCAACGACGGCGTAGCACTCGACCACGTGATCGCCCTTAAAATCGGTGCGCTCGATCTTCCTCCTATGCCCATCATCCGCTACGATCTGCCCACGAATGCAGTCGCGGTCGATTGCTTCCTGTCCCCGGTTAAGCACCTTCCAGAACAGGCCAAACTCGCCCGGTATATCTGTCTCAACAATCGAGAATGTGAGCTTCTTGCGTGGCATAAGCGGCTTGCGGTCGCGGATCATCTCCCTGAGAGATGCTGGACGAAACCCATTCTGCTCTACTTGGCAGTCGATACGAATGTTGTTCCGGATATCAACGGCGGCAAACACATCTTCTGGATACTCCTCGGTCATGCGGACCGGTTTACTCTTGTATTCGAGAACGGCTGCCTTTTGCATTTTCTCAGTCGCGGGGAATTGCCGACCATAGACGGCCCGCCACTTGTCATGCTGGTTGTCATTGCCCTCTGCCTCAATCGCCTTGAGGCAGAGCTCATGCGCCTTCTTCGCTTTACGCTGAAAATTCTTCTTCACTTTGACGCGCTGGCCACTGCCCAATGCCGCGAAGTAGTCCTGCTTTGGCAAATCTTTTATATACGAAAAAAAATCTCGACTCATCCAGTCGTAATAGTGGTAACCTTTTTTATCATAATCGCTGGTCGACTTCAGAAAATTATAGGCCAGAGTGTCTATTAGCAAACCGCCAATACCTACACCGTGCTTGTTCTTCCAAGAGCGCACCATCTTGCAGAGACGTCGGAGATTGTCGTTTTTATCGGACACGAATTCAGACATCGCCTTGATCTCGTCACGAGGCTTGGTTGTCTTCCAAGAGCCGCCGTTGTAGGTATCGGGGTATTTGAAGCTGCCGTCGTCCTGCTCAAACACCGGCTGTGCCTCCACGGTGAAATTCGAGTAGACGGCCTGGACAACGAGCCGATCCACCCTGACGGTCGTCTTGGGGTAGCGCGCGCGGATGGCAGCGGCGGTGTCGGACAGCAATTTGGACTGACCTCCGTCTTTGTAGGTCTCCCACTCACCCTTCGGCATGATGTATAACATGTCGAGGTCCGAGATGCCCTTGATGCCGGTGTGTCGCCCGTAGGAGCCAACTTGTAGCGTATTCGCCGTCTTGGAATCAGTGTCGCGGAACTTCTGATTAAGCGCACGGGTGATCTCCCCATATCGATCAGAGATCGCTTGGGCGTCGTCGACCTTTATATTGCTGAGAAACTGCTTGAACGTGTCTGCGATACTCAAGCGATCTACCCCCGGTTGAATGCCCGAGGACAGGTTAGATCAAATTAAGAGCGCTTCAACGGCCGCCTCGAAAGCATACACATATTCTTTCACGAGCGGCTCAGCAAACGCTTGCTGCTCCATCGAAAGCTGCCTTCACATCTGGCACAGCCTTCTCGAATCACTCATGCGCAGCAATGAGGTCGCCCTGTTCGATGTGAAACCTCCTGGATCACCGCCACCAGCGCCTTCTCGACGGTTTTCCTTGGCCCCAGAAAGCCCGGGAAATAAGCGCCGGTCTGCAGCTTGGGGATCTTGATGTTGAGCGTGCCGAGCCGGGTATCAAGGCTGCGGTCGCGGTAGCTATTGCGCCAGGTCGTCCGGTCGCCGGATCGTTCAGGGCGGCCAGCGCCGACCCGGCCGTCAACGTCGGCTTCCATGATGATCTGCAAAACGCTCTCAGCGATCATGCACAGAAAACCTCCATCTCCGGTCTTCGCCATCAGTTCGGCAAGCGGTAGTCTGTCGTCGGGATCAACTCCTCGGTGGGCGTGTGAAGTGTGGTAACTCCACTCCACCTTACCGATGAACCTGGTGGCCACCGAGATCGACATCGCCATGGTTGGGGCATGCCCCAACCGCTCCAGCGGATCAGCCGCCGCGCTCAGAGTCTCGCACCGGTCCGAAAGATCAAAGAAACCCGGCTGCCCCGCCATCATCGCCTCCGTCATCCGCGAAGGCAATGAATCAGCTCAAGCCGTTACGTGCCAGTGGTTTTTCGACGTGTTCAAACGTCTTCATAATTCGGCTGAAATGCTTGCTAAAATCATGAGCGCTTCCTAAAACCCGGAAAATGGATTGCAAGGATGACATTCTAAAGGTGGCTGGAGAGGCGCTCTATGGGCGCCAGTGGCAAACGCCGCTTTCACGCGATCTGGGCGTAACTGACCGGACCGTGCGGAACTGGGCCATCGGCGTCAATCGACCTTTGGATCTGGCAGAAAGAATCCTCCCACTACTCCGGGCTCGTAGCGAGCATCTGACCCACATCATCGCGCTCGCCGAGCGCCTCAAGCACAGGTAACGACATGGCTCTCACGACCATTTTCGACAGCTGCCAGCCTCGGCAGGACATCCTAAACGGCACGATGTCGGAAGCCGAGTTTGCCGCACGTCTTGGCCCAGTTCTCTCGGGGCAAGGCCCGGTCGATTATGTGGATGCGCGCCGCTTCTTCGCGAATACATACCCCACGGCAGGCCTGAAGGAACTGCTTGGTCAGGTTCTAAGTCGTCTGTCCGGCCATGGATCGTCGTCTGCCGTCTTCCGCCTCGATACCAGCTTCGGTGGCGGTAAGACGCACGGCCTCATCGCGCTCATCCACGGTGCCCGCGAGGGCGCGAGCGTGCCCAACATGGACGAGTTCGTATCGCTACCGTCGCTACCGGCCGGGGCGTCGGTCGCAGCTTTCGATGGCGAGGCGTCCGATCCCTCGAATGGTCGAATGATGGGAATCGGCATCCGGGCATTTACGCCTTGGGGAGAGATTGCCTATCAGATCGGCGGCGATGCTGGATACGAGATCGTCCGGAAGTCCGACGAGATGCGCCGTGCTCCCGGCGCCGACACGTTGGCGGAGGTGTTCGGCGATCGTACAGTGCTCGTCGTCCTTGACGAGTTGGGCGAATATCTGCGCAAGTGTCCGGACGCGTACGGTCGTGACCAGATATCGGCGTTCCTCAAGGCTCTGTTCGCCGCCGTGGAGAGCCGCCCACGCGCCGCAGTGGTGTTCACGCTCGCGGTGCGGTCGGATGGCAAGGCCACAGATGCCTTTGCGCGCGAGAATGAAGAGATTTCGCGGATCGTCAGTGAGCTCGAAAGTGTCTCCGGTCGGAAGGCGACGATCCTCAATCCCACCAGCGATGACGAGACTGCTGCTGTGCTGAAGCGGCGTCTGTTCGAGCGCGTGGACGTGCCGCAGGAGACGGTGGCGGCATATTGCCAGCTTTGGACGCAATACCGTGACCGCATCGATACTGGCCACCAAGGGGCAGACGCTCGCACTGCCCTGGAAGCCAGCTATCCGTTCCACCCCGACCTTTTGGACACGCTGACCGGTAAGACGGCGACCCTCGCTGACTTTCAGCGCGTGCGCGGCATGCTCCGCATCCTTGCCAAGACGGTAGCGAGCGTGTGGGCCAAGCGCCCCAAGGACGCGGCAATGATTCACACCCACCACGTCGACCTGGGCGACGAGGGCATCCGTCGCGAGTTTACGACGCGCCTCAATCAGAGCCAGTACGACTCTGCGATACTCAATGATATCGACGGCAAGACTGGCCGTGCGGCGCTGGCCGCCAGCATCGACGGCGACAGATTCGGTGGGCTGCTGCCGTACGCTAGCTACGTCGCCCGAACGATCTTCGTCCACACGATAGCTTACAACAACGAGCTTCGCGGCCTGACCCCCGCGCACCTGCGCTACTCGGTGCTGTCGCCGGACGTGGATCTCAGCTTCGTGTCCGATGCCGAGGCGGCGTTCATTCAGGGATCCGCTTATTTGGATGATCGCCCCGGCGCGCCTCTACGCTTCAATGCGGAGGCTAACCTTACCCAGATCATTGCCCGCGAGGAGCGGAACGTGGAGGCTGATGCTCTGCGGGTCGAGACTGACAGTCGCATCAAGGATATCTTTGGCGGCAACGGCTCGTTTGAGTCAATTCCGTTTCCCGCCGGCGCATTCGACGTCCCCGACGACATCGGCGACGGCAAGCCGCGGCTCGCCGTAATCCATCATCAGGCGCTGAGCATCAGCAACGTGGTCGATGAAGTCCCGGAACTGATCTCCGCGATATACCAGCGTAAGGGTCAGGACGGCGGTGGGCTACGCCAGCTGCGGAACAATCTGGTCTTCCTCGTCGCAGACGACCGACACATCCAGCACCTGACCGCAACAGTGTCGCGTCATCTGGCGCTTCAGGAGCTGAAGCGAGCCGACCGCTTGAACGAGCTTGCAGATCACCAGAAAGCTCAGGTTATTGAGCTGGCGCGGCGGTCTGAGTCTGATATCGCGATCGCTATCCAGCAATGCTATCGGCACCTCTTCTATCCGAGCCGCACCGCGCTGGGTGGCCGCACCATCTCGCTCGACCTCGCTACTATCGATCAGCACTCGGCGTCGGAGCGCCCTGGATCTGGTCAGACGCAAATCGTCCGCCAACTGTCCGACATCGGCAAGCTCCGCACGCCTGAGGATCAGCCGGATCTGCCGCAGTTCGTACGGGACCGCACGCCACTCAAGCGGATCGGTCAGATGACGGCCGCAGATCTGCGCGCTGAGTTCCGGCGGGATCCGTCGCTGCCCATGCACGTCGGCGACGACCCGTTCCGCAAGCTAGTGATCAAGGGCATCACGGATGGCGTGTTCGTTTACCAGCGCGAGGGGTTGACGGCAGGCAAAGGCGATCCTGTGCCGTCCATTGTGATCGACGGTAGCTCCATCATTTCGACAGCGGACTTCGCACGCGACCACGGTATTTTCCCCCGCCCAGTGAGAGCCCCGGCACCGGACGCACCCGTCACCGATGGCGTGCCAAGCGGCATTCCAGCTGATGCAACCTCGACGAGCGGCGGCAGCTCCGTACAGGAAGCGGCGGTGCCTTTCGGTGGGCACTCCGAGTCTGCGGCTCAGCCAGCGAGTACGGCCACTCCGCCGACGTCATCCGTTCAAGCTTTCACCGGCGAGGGGGTTCTCAAGGACGCGCTCTCCACCGTCTTCCAGCGCGCTCGTGCAGCCAAGGTAGAGAAGGTGTCGACCCTGTCGTTGACCCCGTTCGAGGTCGGCCACTTCTTCATGCTGCTCAACGTGGTGGAGAGCGTTCCCGGAGCCAAGAAGAAGGCGAATGCCACAATCGAATTCGAGACGGCCGCACAATCGATCATCACGATGACGATCGAGGGTGCGGTCAGCGACGCCAAGCAGACCCGCGAATATGTCGAGCCGCAGCTTCGCGCTGCGACCGAGAAAAACGTCTCCGCCAGCATCCAGCTCGATTTCGCCGATGGCCTCGCGCTGTCCGGGGATGAGCCCGAAAAGATCATCGAACGCTTGACCAAGTTTGGCACGTCCGCCGCCTTCGTCGAAGTTACCGCAGAGGCATGAACCTATGGCATCCAGAACTGCAAGGGTCGAGCGCGTGACGCTTCCCACCATCGAACCGTCCTATGAAGTGCGGGCACGGCGGATCGTCGGCAACGAGCTTCAAGTCGAGATATGGCAAATGCCCTCGCCAGCGTCGCCGCACATCCATGTGCCTGTTCGCATGGCGGGACTGGCCGGTCGCAACCTCGAGATCAATCAGATCCGCATCCTGAAGAAGCTTAAGGATGCTGGCATCAGGCTGGAGGCCATGCCGATCGAGGGGCTGCGGTCCACCATTCGTGAAGACGCGGCGCTTCGGCTAGCGCTGCTGTTCCGCACGCTCGCACCCATGCGCTCGCGCTCTGCGATGGTGCACGTCGCCGAAGGTATCGAGGCCATGGCACGTGAGGAGGCCGCCTATTGGCTCGGCATGGCCGTTCACCGCAAGAACCCGCGTCGCGTGCTCACCGCCCTGCGCATTCTCCTGACCGCGCCAGCGCGCTGAGATCGGATCAACAATGACCACCACCCGCCTTATAGAACGCTGGCTGCCGATCGCCGAGATTGGCATTGAGAGCGTACGAGAACGTACTCCCATGACGCCGTTCCCAGCGCCTAACAGGCTGCATGTCTGGTGGGCGAGGCGGCCGCTGGTTGCTTCCCGAGCAGCAGTTCTAGCGTCCATCCTGCCCGACAATGCCGACCGTAGTGTCTTCAAACATACACTTGGCATTCATGGTGATCCAATCGCTGCGCGCATCCGGATCGAACGAGCAGATCGGCTAGGCGAGCGCCTTGGCGCAAATGCCTACGGTTACTCTCGCGCCTTTTCTCACAACCCGTCCGCCGAAGACCTCGACGCATTGATCATGGACAGCGATTTGACGGTGCTAGACCCCACCGCTGGAGGCGGTGCAATCCCGTTTGAGGCTTATCGGCTTGGTCTTTCCGTTATTGCCAATGACCTCAATCCAGTTGCCAGCTTGATCGAAAAGGCAACCCTTGAATATCCGGCTAAGTTCGGAGCCACGCTGCTTCAGGAGTTTCAAGACATAGGCCCTAGATGGGCTGAGATCGCCCGAGAGCGCCTTGCGGGCGTGTTTCCCGATGAGCCAGAAAGTGATTGCCGCCCCGATGGCTATTTGTGGGCGCGAACCGTCACTTGTCCATATTGCGCCGGAAAGGTGCCGCTGTCACCAAACTGGCGTCTCGCGCCTGACGGAACGGGCGTCAGACTTGTTCCACAAATCGGCTCTGGTCCTGGCGACGAGGATCGCAATTGCTCGTTTGAGATTGTGACGAATGTTGATGACCAGTCAGCGGGAACAGTGGCTGACGGCGACGGGATTTGCCCTTATGCCGATTGCGCTCGCGCCATCAGCGGGGATGACATCAAGCGACAGGCGCAAGCCGGCCAAATGGGTGATCAGCTTTTTGCTGTAGTCTACAAGCGCCAAGTTATCACGAAGACGAAGACCGGTAAGAACAAAATTAAGTGGGTTCGTGGATATCGTGCACCTAGTGACAGCGACGACAATTGTGCCGCAATCGCTGCACAGCTGGCCGAGAGGATGCCAGAATGGGAGGCCGTTGATTCGATCCCCATCGAAGCCGTTCCAGAAGGAAGCAAGACAGACGAAGCAAGGCGGTACGGCACTACCAATTGGCGTGATATGTTCTCTCCGCGCCAGCTGCTCGCTCATGGTATCGGTGTAGAAGTGTTTCGCGAAATGCTAGAGGTTGATAGAGCGAAAGGTGTTTTAACGGACGTTCGGACCATCGCATATGTCTACGTAGCAATCGCAATGGATAAGATACGCGATTACAACTCTAGAATGACGCGATGGATCGTAAATCGTGAAACCTTGGCTAACACGTTCGATCGCCATGATTTCGCATTCAAATGGTCTTACGCTGAAATGGCGATCTTGATCGAGGGCATGGGGCTAGATTGGGCTGTTGAAGCGACTGGCAAAGCGCTGAAAGAACTTATCGCCATGGTAGCCGCTGACAAGCGTGGAGACATGTTTGACTCAATGCAGGACCAAGGAGGCGCAATTACCGTTTCTAACGGTTCTGGTGCTTCGATGCCGCACATCGCAGACAAGTCAGTTGATGCCGTGGTTATGGACCCGCCTTATGGCGCGAACGTGATGTATGCTGAATTGTCGGACTTCTTCTATGTCTGGCTGAAACGCACCGCTGGACTCGTCGTGCCAGAGCTGTTTACACGCCGCTTGGCAGACAAAAATGCTGAGGCTGTAGCGAACAAGGCGCACTTCAAAGGCGAGAAGGGGGCAGCGAAACTCGCGGAGCGGGACTACCGCTTTAAGATGGAAGGCATCTTTGCAGAATGTCGTCGTGTGTTGAAGGATGACGGGATTATGACCGTCATGTTTACGCACAAGGAAACTGGAGCATGGGATGCGTTAGCGATGTCGCTAATGGACGCCGGTTTCATTATAACTGCTTCCTGGCCAGTTAATACAGAGGCTTCTGGTTCACTCCACATCAAAGACAAGGCCGCAGCCAATTCTACAATATTTCTTGTCTGTCGGCCTCGTGAGGAGATCATGGGGGGGACTATGTACTGGGAGGACGTGGAACCCGAGGTCGCACGTGCTGTCCGCGCCCGCGTTGATGAGTTCCAGCAGGCCGGCATTCAAGGCGTAGACCTCTACCTCGCCAGCTTCGGCCCTGCGCTGGAGGCGTTCTCTCGTCATTGGCCGCTGACCCGCGGCACGCCGGCGCCGGAGCCGAAGAAGAAACGGCGCACGCAGGGCGATATGTTCGAGCAGTTCGATCCCTACGCCGTGCGGCCGGAGGACGCGCTCAACGCAGCGCGTCGCGAAGTAAAAGCTCGGCGTCTGGCTCAACTGGCATCGGCGAAGGCGCAGGCCGACATGGATGGTCCAACGGCTTTCTATGTGCTCGCCTGGGACGCCTTCAAGGCGGTCAGCTTTCCCTATGACGAGGCCCTGCGGCTCGCCCGCGCCGTGGGGGTCGATCTGGACGTGCAGGTGATCGGCCGGCTCGCCGAGAAAAAGGCGGCCGAGATCAAGCTGTGGGATTCTGCAACCCGCGTCGCCAAGGGCGCTGTAGGTCCAGCCGACGGATCGCGCGGCATGATCGATGCGCTGCATCACGCGGCGCACGTCATGCGCACGCGCGGTGCCGAGGCAGCTCAGGAGATGCTGGAGCAGGCCGGCGTCGCGAAGGAGGACGAGTTCAAGGTCGCGATGGAGGCACTGCTCGAGGTGCTGCCGCCGTCAAAGACGTTCTCCGGTATCGATGCCGACAAGGCGGTGAAGCCCGCAGCCGATGATTTCGATGCGCTGGAGAAGCTGCGCCGCATCGCCTACGATGGAGAAATCGGCGAACCGCAACAACTGGAACTGTATCGCGAGCTGATGGAAGCCGATTGATATGCTGCTGCAGGACCATGCCTGGAAGCTGAAGTACAGTCGAGAGGACGGCGACCTTGTGTCGCGGTTCTGGGTTCCAGCTCTGTCTTCGGCGATCCGTTATGACCGGACGACCGGTTATTTTCGGGCCGCCAGCTTGGCCCTTGCAGCGCGCGGCATCGAACATCTCGCCCTCAATCAGGGCAGGATGCGGTTGCTCGTGGGCTGTACACTCGACGATGGCGAGGTCGAGGCGATCGAGCGCGGCATGTCGATGATGGATGTCGTTGCCCGCAAGGCCGATTTCAGCCTTCCGGAGGCGGTTTCGAACAGCGAGAGAGAGGCCCTCGAGCTTCTAGCCTGGCTGGTCGCTCGCGGTATGTTGGACGTCCGCGTGGCTCTGCCATGCCATCCGATCACGCGTGAGCCAGTAGCAGGCAACGCAATCTTCCACGAGAAGACCGGTGTCATCGAGGACAAGACCGGCGATCGCATCGCGTTCACCGGCTCGGTCAACGAGACGGTTCAGGGTTGGATGAGTAACGGCGAGACGTTCACCGTCTTCAAGTCTTGGACGGCCAACGTCGAATATGTCGACGAGGAGGACCGGTCCTTCGCCATGTACTGGGCTGATAGGGCCGAGCGGATCCGCACATATGATGTGCCGACCGCTGTCCGGTTGGATCTACTCCGCTTCCTGCCGCCCGACGACCTGCTTCCGGCGCGGCTGCAGCAGACACCGAAGGCAGAGCCTGATCCAATCATCCTGCCTGAGCCAAGCGCCTCGCCAGTGGCGGTGCACGACTGGGACAAGGAGCGTGCCGAATTATGGCAGCGCGTAAGGACCGCGGCCCGGGACGCGAACGGTGGCATCTGGGTAGGCGAGGCGACATCGCCGGTCGAGGCCTGGCCTCATCAGCGTCGTGCCTTCCTGCGCATGTACGGCAAGGTGCCGGACCATGCCCCGCGGCTGCTGATCGCGGATGAGGTTGGCCTCGGCAAGACAGTGCAGGCCGGACTGCTGGTGCGGCAGGCCTGGCTTGCTGGACGACTGAGGCGCGGGATTATCCTGGCGCCGAAGAACGTTTGCACTCAGTGGCAGGCTGAGCTGCGCGAGAAGTTTGCGCTCGACTGGCCGATCTACGACGGCAAGAGCTTCCGTCGCTACGACGCGGCGACACAGTCAATCATCGACACGCCGGTGACGCGCGATGCTTGGTCGGCCGAGCCGTTCGTCATCATGTCGAGCCACCTCGCTCGCCGCAGCGACCGCCGCTCCGAGCTACTCGAAGCGGAGCCCTATGATCTTGTGGTCGTCGACGAGGCGCATCACGCTCGGCAAAAGCGGACCGGCGAGCGTGTTACGCCGAACATGCTCATGCGACTTCTGCGCGACTTGCGGCATCGCACGCATGGCTTGATCCTTCTATCGGCGACGCCGCTCCAGACCCACGCGATGGAGCTCTACGACCTCCTGTCGCTACTCGGCCTGCCTCCCGAGTGGGATGCTATAGCTTACGAACGCTACTTTGCTGCACTCGCCGATCCGCACCTGCCGGTAGAAAAAATGGAAGATTGTGCCCGGCTCTTCCGGGCGACCGAAGCCTTCTTCGGGGCACTGCCTTCCGAACGCGCCTCCAGCATGGGCGGAACAGGAGGCCAGCAGCTTTCGACGATCCGCACGCGCAGAATCATCAGCGCGCTTCGCGGCGCGGCATCCATTCCGAGGCGGCAACTCAGCGGCGAGGACCGTGTCGCTGCCGTGCGCATCATGAAACGGTGGTCACCAGTCGCGGCGCTTATGTCCCGGCACACCCGCTCGTTGCTCCGCCGCTATCAGGCCGAGGGCAAGCTTCAGGCTCGCATCGCCGTCCGTGAGGTGCAGGACCGTTTCATCCACATGCAGCCCGCCGAGCGCGACATCTACGAACGGGTCGAGAGCTTTATCCGTTCAGCCTATCAGAATGCGGACCAGTCGCAGCGCACCGCGATCGGCTTCGTGCTGACTATCTACCGTAAGCGACTGTCGTCCAGCTTTGCCGCCCTCGCGCACAGCCTTCAGGGGCGCCTCGATCGTCAGATCGACGACGACCAGTTCGACCTCGAGGAAAGCGGCGAGGAGGTCGAGATGGACGAGGTGAAGGAGAAGGACGAGGTTGCAAGCCGCCTGCTCGAGAGTGCTGCTATCCGCGATATCCTCGCCGATCTTCAGCGCCTGCCGATCGACACCAAGGCCCGCGCGCTCAAGGACGAGCTCACCCGCTTAGCGGCTGAGGGCTATCAGCAGACGATGGTATTCACCGGCTATACTGACACCATGGACGGACTGCGCGATTGGCTGGCTGACCAGACCGGTCGCGAGGTCATCTGTTTTTCGGGTCGTGGCGGGGAGATCCGCACGCCCGATGGCAGCTGGCGTTTGGTGTCCCGGGCGGACATTAAGAAGCGGTTCCGCGAAGGCAAGGGCGACATCCTGCTGTGCACCGACGCCGCCGCTGAGGGCCTCAACTTTCAGTTTTGCGGCTCGCTGATCAACTATGACATGCCTTGGAACCCCATGCGCGTGGAGCAGCGGATAGGCCGCATCGACCGCCTCGGCCAGCGCTTTGACAACATCCGGATATTGAATCTTCACTACCATGACACCGTTGAGACTGAGGTGTACTTGGCGCTATCTGGCCGTATCAAACTGTTCGAGGACATGGTCGGCGGACTTCAGCCAATCCTGTCGGCGATCAGCAAGGAAATCGGATCGCTGGCTCTTGCTGGTGCACATGTCGACGTCGATGCCATGGTCGCGTCCACGATCGAGGCCGTCGATATTCCCACTGTTGATATCGACGATGTGGACGATTGGGGCGACATGCCGGAGATGGGGTGTCCAGCGCTATCGATCGAGGACTTGAAGGTGATCGTGGACCAACCTCGGCTATTGCCATTGGGGTATGAGCTTGCGGCCCTCGATGGCGATGACTTCGCCGTGGAAGAGCCCATTTCGCGTCGTCGTCGACGCGCGACGCTTTCACGAGCTTTTTATGCCAGTCATTTCGAGCACACGGACTTCTGGACCCCGGGGAGCCTTGCATTCCCAATCGAGGGCTCACCGGACAGTCCGTCGGATTCGATGATGGCGGGAATGGCATGAGCGGATCGACTAATCGCGGCACCGCGCATCTTCGAATGGGGCTCGCCAGCATCATCGCGGATCATTTCAAGGTGTATGAGCTACCCCCACTAGGCCAGTTGGACACCTCGAAGAACTGGCGGATTTGGCACGCTGGGGGCGCGGAGGATGGCGCAGGTCAGAGCCAATGAAGCAGTGCCTTTGCTGCAAAAACTGCTTGCAAGCCTCCATCTCTGTGGGCCGCGTCACAAAACATCCTCCAGGTGGCGACCGGATACGCATCAAAGAGATGTCCTGGCATCGCGAAAATGCGCTTGTTTCTGTGGAAAACTGCTTATCGGCGCAGCTTCCACATGATGCTGGCGACATTTCACCAATGACGCATTGAGGCCGTTGTCCTCCAATTCGTCATCGCGAAAGCTGACCAGAAAACGCGTGAGATCGCTCACTTGCAGTATCCGAAGTGGCGCCATTTATATGAATGGAGATTTTGAAAGTCATAGAAATTTTGTTTGTTCGAAAATTCATTCCGTCATCGGTCTTGTAAAATCCAGATCCAAAAATAATATCATATAAAAATTCTAACATTTTCTCGCTTGGTTATGGTGGAAATATTTATAGGCATACCATGCAATTGCATGGTATGCGGCATCTGTTGTCTTTAATAATGCCTATCTTGACGAATTTCCCTACATGATGCTTGATTCGCTCAAGCCGAGAGGAAAAATCCACTCAGGCGATTTGCCGCAAGGGGCAGTGAGCGAGGTCGCAAATGGACAATGATGGCTGGCATGAACACATCAAGTGGTCGCTGGAGCGTCGCGGCTCGTCGCTGTCCAAAATCGCTCGGGCGCTGAGGGTCAACCCCAGCACGGTCACGCGCGTCTCACGCGGCCTGATGCGATCGCGCCGTATCGAAGAGGCGATCGCGGCTGCCACGGCATTCACACCGGCCCAGCTGTGGCCGGGCCATTATCCCGATACGAAAGGAGGTGAATGACGCACTAGCAATGAAAAAGCGGGAGCGCCCGCGAACTCAATTCATCCGTTGCAGAAATGAAGAAGGGGCCCACCCTGCCAGGCGGAACCCCCTCAAAGGCCAGAGACCTCGGTAGCTCTGATCTCCTTCATTTCGTGCCTTATGTCAAGGTCCAGGGCTGCCCTCGGATCGTGGCCCCACACGTCCATCGCACGCTGTGCGATGCGGAAAGGAAGATCCATGAAATTGAAGCCTAACGACAACCCGTGCCACGCTGAGGACCACAATGAGCCCGGCATCTCCACCGAGCTCAAGTTCGTTCGCGACAAGCGCGTCGTTGCACAAGATGTTCAGCTTATCCGCGCAGATGGCGGCGGTTCCAAACGCACTTTCAACGGCCGCCGCACTCATGAAAACGGGTGGTATGTCAGCCGCAAGGCCCGCCGGCTTCTCCACTGGGAGGGCAAAGCGCAGTTTGACTTTTTGACCCGCGCCGAGGTCGAATTCAGCGTTGTGAGCATGACGTCGGAAGCGGTCGAGTTCCAGTTCGTCCGCGACGGCAAGAAACATAGCTATACAATCGATGTCGAGCTGGTCGCGCCCGATGGGAGGCTGACTTTCATCGAGATCAAGCGTGACGAAAATGATCTCAAAGACCCGGAGTACCGGGCCAAGCTGGGCCATGTGCGCGAGATTTGCGAGGAGATGGGCATCCGCTTCCGCATCATTTTCCGGCACCAGATCTGGGAAAGCCTGATCCACCGGCGCAATGTGAATCTTTTTAGCGCACGGCGGTTCGTGTCCGTTCGGCCCGAACATATTGAGCGTTTGGAAAAGCACGCGCTGACCGTGGGAGCCGATGCGACATTCGGCAGCCTGTCTGATGCGCTCGATCCCAGCCGTCGACTGATGGGCGAGGCGGTTTTGCAGGCGCTGACCGTGGCGCGTCGGGTCCAGATCGACCTGACTCGCCCGATCTTGGATACGACCCCGATCACCATTCACTGAGAGCAGCATGGGGGCTGGCTTAGACCGTGCAGGCCTGGCTGCCCCCCCCTTATTCGCACGCGTTTTGGTTGCACCCTGCTTTGGCAGGCGATGCCCCAAATGCTCAACTGCATGGACGCAAAATGATATACAATCGCTTTCCCGCAGGCACGATCGTTGAAATCCGAGGCTCGCGCTATCAGCCCAGCTATACCCACGGACTGCTGCAGCTGACCCACGTCGTCACAGGCGAACTTTTCAGGTGCGAACAGCCGGACGGTTCGTTTGGGCTCCCGTCGATAGAACAGTTCGAAGCGCTGCTTGCCATCGGCGACATCGTGATCAAGTCCCCTCGAGCCAATGATGCCATCCGGAATTTCAACGACGAGGCCGAATGGACGCGCGACCAAGCCATTGCGTTGACGGAAGATGCCGAATTCAAATCCAAAGTCTGTCAGATCCTCGATGACAACGGCGTCAAGCAGGGCCTTAAAGCCATTGCAACGGGTTTGAAACTCTATTGGACCTCCGAACTGATTACAAAATATGGCGAGGCCCCGAACCCTTCAACCGTCAGGAACTGGCGTGCGACGCGCGGGCGCGTTGGCGACCGACACCCGCGCCATATGGTATCGCTCACTGGCCGGAATTTCCTCAAAAGGGCAAGAACCGATCCAGCCTCGCGATTGCTGGCCTATTGCGTGATTGAAGGCCGGGAAAACGGCCTCAAGGTCCCTGACATTCACGGCAATTACATCAGTCGATACAGATCGATGATTGAGCAGGAGGGGTTGGAGATCGAAATCCCTGAGCTCAAAACCAAAGATGACGGCCTTCGCAAAGTGCGCCGCCTCTATAATCTTCTGGAATCAGACGAAACTCTTGCCTCAAACGTTGCGAAAGAGGCGAAGGAGCAAGACTGGTCCGGTGCCGGTAAAACCATGACGGCTGATCACGTGATGCAATACGTGATCATCGACCATACACAACTGGATGAGCACATCGTTTGTCCGAAGCTGGAACTGCTTCTTGGGCGGCCATGGATCACCCTGGCTGTCGACGTTAAAAGTCGGGCAGCGGTCGGACACCTGATCACATTCACCGATCCATGCTCTTGGTCGCTCAGTGAAATTTTGCGGCGCATAGCGCTCCCGAAACGGCCGCCGTCAGATCTTGCCGACAAATTTCCAATTTTGGCTCAATTGCGGGGGAAGCCAACCACATTAATTCTCGATAACGGCACCGAATTTCTGGCGCAGAGCCATGAAGCGGCGGCCCGCGATGCTGGGTTTTCGGTCATGTTCTGCCCGATCAAGAAGCCCCGCTATCGAGCCATTTGCGAACGCGCCATTCAAACTGTCAACTTCCAGTCGTCGCGCTTGCTCCCTGGTCGCACGATGTCGTTGCACGACGCGCGGCGACTGGGATTTGATGCGGAAAAGCACGCGGTGGTGATGGCCGATGAGCTCGAGGCTGTCATGAATCAGATCATCGCCATTTATAATATCCAACCCCATGCGGGCCTAAATGGCAAGCAGCCTGCCTTGGTGTTCGAGCAATGCGCAAAGCGCACCGGCATCTCAAATTTCGCTGATTTTGATTCGTTCGCGCGTGACACAATGGAGGTGCGGGCAGGAAGGCAACTCACGCCGAGTGGCATACGCGCGTTCGGGCTGCGGTATCATGATGCGATAGCCGTGCCAGACCTGCTGCGTGATCTCGTGCCGATCGAACCGCGTAGGCAGCGGCGTGATGACGCGACAGCAACCGTCGAATTCCGGTTCGATTCTATGGACATCAGCCGGATCCATGTGTGGAATCGCCGGACACGTAAATACGTTACTCTTCGCTGCGCCGATGAAAATTATGCCGATGGCATGCCGCACTGGCTGCACGAAAGGATAAAGGAGATGGCCAAAGCTCAGGCCTTGGCATTTGATACCGAAAAGCATCGGATTGCAGCACGTGGGCGCTTGGTCGAATTCACTCGACAAATCGATCCTGGTGAGTTCGCCGAATCTCGTAAGCGGGTAGCGCAAATGTACGAGATTCCGCGTCTCCGGCAGGTCACCGGCAATCTCTTCGATCTGCACAACACATTGCCGTCACCGGTTGGTCTCGACATCTTCATTGCAAACGACCGCGCGCGAGAGACCTCGCTCGACCAGGAGATCCTCGCACCGCGTTCAGCGCCGCGCCCGAAGCGCGAGAAGACGGCGCTGGAACGCCGCCGAGCTCACATGGTGCAGACCCAGCAAGCGCAGCCGGAGGCCGGGCAACCCCAACGCGGCCGTAATCTGCTTAGCGAGCAGGGAGACTATCAATGACCAGATCCGACACCGGGGCCCTGTCGCTCATGGAACGCATTGCGATTTCGAGCAAAGCCATCGCCGCATTTGACCAGATTCGAGTGAATTACCTACCTCAAACCGACGCGGTGGCCAAACTGGACCAATTGCGGCGGGCGGCAAAACTACGACCACCGGGCGCCAGTTGCGGCGGCATGATGGTGGTGGCACCGACCGGTTGCGGCAAGACTCAGACCATCGAACGCTACAAGCGGATCGCCGAAGCGGATGCCGAGGTTGGCACGCGTCCGGTGCTGGTTGTCGTTGTACCGGGCGAATGTACGACAAGCATCACGGCGTCCGCAATCCTGGAATCCCTTGGTGTAGCGCGGCCAAATGCAGGCACAGAGTTTGTGCGCTGGCGCCGCGCTGTAGAAGAAATGACGCGGCAGAAGGTCGAACTCGTCATCTTCGACGAGTTTAATGAGGCCTCGCGACGACCGACCATGTCTCGCCCAATTGCGACAGCCATTCGGCAATGGATTATGGACCGCGGCGTAGCGCCAGTGGCATTCTTTGGCAGCGAGGATGCAGCAAAAGTCCTGGCCCTAGTGCCCGAATTGCTGCGGCGCCTCCATGGTGAGGCCGACCTGTCACCGATGGACTGGCATTCGGACGGCGATCGCGAACTTTTCATCAAGTTCGTGGGCGACCTGGATGCAGCCATGGTCGAGCGCGGTATTGTCGATTGCAAGGCTGACTTGGCGAGCGGGGACATCGCTCATGGGCTGTGGCGGGCTTCAAACGGGCATTTGCGCGAAATCTGCGGCGTCATCCGAAGTGCGATCGAGAATGCAGTGCGGGGAGGTCAGCGCGCGATCCACAAAAGTGATCTTGCTCACGCCTTCTGCTCGTACCCCGGCTGCAATGCGCTGAACATTCCAAACCCCTTTTTGTGAGCTCGACCATGGCCGAACAAATTGCACCGTGGCGAGTTAACCGCCCGACACCATTTTTTCAGGGTGAATCCCTCGACGGTTATGTCGCGCGGATCGCCGCATCTCATTACTTTCCGCGCCTCGCGGAGATTACGCAGGTCGCTGGCGCGCAAGTGTCAGCGCGCCAGCACGCCTCCTTTTGTGACCTGAAGCAGCTAGACGTCCTCGCGGACTGCCTGCGAGTTGACCCAGCAGTTTTGCGCCACCACGCCCCTCTGTGGTCGGAAGATGCTGAAACTTTGAACTTTTTTGGCACTACTGTGCCCAAGGATTTTCTGCAATTTACGTATCGCCGGTTTTCGCCGACGGCGCTCGCACAATCACCGCACCACCGCGGGCTTTGGCAATTGCGCATTTTACCCGTTTGCATTGAAACCTGGACCTATCTTGAGGACCGATGTCCCAACCCTGTCTGCGGCCGCCGGCAGGCCTGGAGGCGTACCACCGGCATTGACCTGTGCGACTATTGCGCAGAACCGCTCACCAGAGCCGAGGCCAAGCCAGTGCCACAGGAATTGCGAGCCAACCTTCAATGCCTCGTCAGCTTAATCCATCCCGATCTTGAGCGTCGCGCCGCGACCCGCATGGTATTGGCGCCCCAGCTGGCGCAACTCGGCGGCGGCGAATTGCTGGAATTGGCCTGCGCTCTGGCCCCACTCATCGACCCGCGCGTGGCCAAACCCTTGCGCTCGAGAAAGCTTGCGATGGACGTTGCTGCCAATGTGATCGTCCCCGCAATCGCCGAGACCTGGCCGTTTCTTAGCGACTGGCCGCGCGGGCTGGAACGGTTTCTGATCGACCGATTGAACCAGAATCCGCGCGGCATGGCAGCCGCCAAGCGGGATATCGTTTACCAGCTGCTCTACAAGATGCGCAGGCGCACATTGTCTCGGCCGGTTGCTAACGTCATCAACGAATTCGCGGATCGGTGTCGAGCAGCACGAGCCGACGGCGTCACCATCGCCGAAGCTGTCAAATTGACCGGCGCGCGCCAACCCGCGCTTTACGCCATGCGTCGAGCCGGCGAATTACCCACAATCCTTGCGCTCGACGGGTGCCGGTTTCAGCCGCTGATACCTAAGGACGCGATTAAAGATTTGGCCGATCGCAAAAAGCCGCGCATGCGGCTGACACATTCAGCCGAGCGGCTCGGGATACCGACCTATACGATTCATCAATTGGTCGACGACGGACTGCTGGAAGCTGCGCCGATACCGCCCGGTTGCCGGGCGCAGATCTCGGTCTATCAGGCTAGTGTTGAGGACCTTAGCGCCAGGCTGCAGGCACGGCTTGACGGCAATGACGAGGGGTTTGAAGTCAATCTTGCCGACTTAATGAAGCGGATAGGTGGGCAGCCAAAGCCTTGGTCCCGCATATTCTCAGCAATCCTGTCCGGGGATCTGTCTGCGCGGCTTGCCACCGGCAAACTGCCGTTGGCAAAACGCATAATGGTCAAAGACGATTCCGTGCTTTCGCTGCCGATCTTTACCGACCAGGATGATATGGACTGGGGTGGGATTAATGTCCTCAAGGCCGATGTGGCGGACATGATGAACATCACTCCTCACAATTTCTCGCACTATTCCGACTTTCTGATCGGGCCCGGCGATCGCCTGCGTGACATCCCAATGGTCACTGCACTGCGCTTGGCTCGCACTTATGTCGGCTCCGGCGAATTGGGGCTGTGCCATGACGTTCATTCTGCCGCAGTTCGCCACTTCCTCGAAAGCCAAGGGGTGCCGGCCGAATACCGCGGCCTATATGATCGTGCCACAGCAGAACGGCTGTTCTCCGGTTCCTCGGAACCATGCAGCAAGAGTTGGAGTGCCGCAGTATCACCTGCCGCCAGAACTAGCGCTGACCGTCGGGATCCACTCGATCTGCAGTCATTGGTGAGCCCTCGTGGCCGATTGAGCCTGCCTGTCTATTTGCGCCGCCGGATGGGGCTCGATTTGGGCGGTCAAGTTGCGTTCACAGAAACCCCGGAAGGCATCCTGATGCGCCCCGTGCGCCCTCTGGACGGAAAGAAGAGGACCGGCAGACTGACTTTCACCAAACGGACCAACCCTCTGACCCAAGGACAGGAAGCATGACCCGCCTAAAGCCCAAATACCCACGCCGGACTGTGCGGATTGCCGTCGAGCATCTGCTGCGCCATCCCGTGGCGATCGCCGACCGCGCTGAACGCGACAAGATCATTATCCTGCGAGCCGGTAAGCCGCATCGCGTCATCATGAGGCATGACTATTACCGTCAGCTTATCGAGAAAATCGGGCGGATCGATGAAGAATGTTCGGGGCGCCGTCGGCCGGGGCGGTTTGTAAAGCGCGAGTTCCGCGTTCGACGCCGCCCGATATCAAATTGATGGCGGCGGTTGAATCGGCAGGTCGCGACCAAAGTCGGTCGTTGAAATCAGCCGCCGAGGGCGTCCGCTGCTGGCAGAACCTGCCAATACGCCTATCTGAGTGGTCAGCAAGGTGCCCTAGAAGTGGTGGTTCGGAAGGCGGGAGATTTCGCCTATGGCGGTGAAGGGATCAGCCGCTAGTATGAAGCGGCCAAATGCAAGCTGTCCATGGGCCGTCGGGAGCGATTCGGGAGTGTCGACTAATAATAAGGTGGAGAAGGACTACTTGCTGACCTCCGCATTCTGGGAGAATGGTCAGGCACTTGGCTTCCCGATCCAATTCGATCTGGTCCTCAGGCATCTTCGCCAGGACATGCGCGACGACTGGTATTTTGACTGCCTGCAATACGACGATCTGTTCAATGACCCCGAGGAGGCGAAGCGGATCATTATAGCGATGCTCCAAGAGTGGAACGGCGTATACGCTGGAACACGTAGTGTCGTTCGCAACATCCCCAAGAAGGGCTTCGGCGAACGCTATGGACTGGAGACCGACTTCTTCGACCGGTTTGTCTACCAGGCGATCTGCAGCTTTCTGATACCCTACTACGACAAGCTGCTCGGTCATCGAGTCCTCAGCTACCGGCACGAGCCGGATCCCCAGAATAAAAAGTATCTCTTCAAGAACAAGATCAACCGCTGGTTCACGTTCGAAGGTGTCACACTGACGTTCGTCCGCTCCGGCAAGTTCCTGTTAGTCACCGACCTCAGTAACTTTTTTGAGAATATCGCCCGCGAGCAGATCGTTGCAGGGCTCGAGAAAGTCATTCCGGAAATCGAGGCGACCGGACCGGAGAAGCTGCAGATCAGGAATGCGATCGCCACCCTTGACCGGCTTCTCACACGGTGGACGTTCAGCGGAAGCCATGGCCTGCCGCAAAATCGGGACGCGTCATCGTTCCTTTCCAATATGCTCCTGTCTCGCGTCGATAGAGCGATGGCGGGAAAGGGGTATGACTACTACCGCTACGTCGACGACATCCGGGTCATCGCCGACAGCGAAGTCCACGCCCGACGGGCCCTGCAGGACCTCATCCGCCTTCTCCGGGCGGTGGGACTGAACATCAACGCCAACAAGACGGCGATCCTGTCCCCCGAGACGCCGCAGAAGGTCCCTGACCACAAACAAGGTCAAATCGCGCCCGCCCGGGGCGTTGGCTCACGGTGATAGGCTTTTTCAGGCCAAGATGGGCAATGCTGTCGACCAGTTCCTGAAACACGCGCTTGTTGCGCACGCGCGGGTTCAGCACGCTGATCAGATCAACCGGAACCATACGGATTTGCGGGGCCGGATCGCTCATGCCGCCATGCTCAGCATGGTGCGGCGGGTCAAATCCATGAAAACTTCAAGCGTTTCATAGCGGTAGGCATCGAGCAGAATACCATTTTCCGGAGCTAGCCTGAGGTCGGGAGCCTTGCCCAGATCAAGCCAAGGCAGGAGGTAATAGTCGCGGATCGTCTTGTTGTCGTCGGCCATACGAACGGCAATCGTGATCCCGGGGCGCAAACCCTGATCAAAGCGGATCTTCCAGCGCAGGCTGCCGGTCGGCCCTACCTGACAGCGCGCGATCACCAGCGCTGCCGTGAACTCCTCATTGATATGCAAAAGGTCAGAAACCGGATCCCTGAGCACCGAACCACCGGCGCGCTCGATCCCCGCGATGACCTCCTGAACGACGTCAGGGTGGAGAGCACGCAGTGCACGGTTGGTCTCGATATAGCGGTAATCGCGCGCCGGCGAATAACCCACCAGTTCATACGCGCGCATCAGGCTGCCGAAACGATGGCGAAACGTCATGCTCGAGGGCATATCCTCGACTTCATCGATGATCAGGCCAGACAACCAGCCCTTCTCCGCGAGGAGGGCGGCAAGCCGATCAAGCAGTTCCTGATCGGTAAACCGTTTGCTGCGGGCCATGATAATCCGCTGCGCCGCCTCGAAAAAATCACGCTCGACGATGGGTTCAAACGCGCCATCCTGGCGCACCCACATGTCCGGAGGGTTCATGACCCGCTTGGCCTTCAGCTTGAAGGATACCCGGTTGTAGACATTGTTGCCGATATACTTTTCATTGGTCAGGATCTGATGGATGGTGCCGCGTGTCCACGGCCTGCCGAGGTCCGTCGTCATGCCCTCGGTGTTCAAAACAGCCGCAATTTCGCTCTCGGTCCGTTGCTGCACCACGAACATGCGATAGAGGCGCCGGACCAGTTCAACTTCTTCAGGCGGTCCGGGCTGCAATACCACCCGGTCGGTTTGCAGGCTCTTCTGCTCGCCACGCTCAAGCGTCGCTTTGGGGTTGCAATGCTCATCGACCAGCACGCGCCGGAGGCCAAATCCGGCAGGGCCGCCTTGCCGAAAGCCTAGCCTGATCAACCGGCACTGCCCAGTGAAGACCTTGGCGGACAATTCCCGGCTGTATTCGCCCGCCATGGCTCGTTTCATGCTTTTGATGATGGTCGCGCTCAGGCTGCCATCATTCTCGAATTGCTCGGCGCAGTAATGCACCTTGATCCCGCCCTCGCGGCAGATGAACTCGTAATAGGCGCTTTCATCAGCATCCTGAAAACGGCCCCAGCGGCTGACATCATAGACCAGAACCACCTCGAAGTCGGTGTTGCCGCTGCGGACATCTGCAATCAGCTTCTGCAGCGACAGGCGGCCGTCGAGGGTGAGACCGCTCTTGCCAGAGTCTTCGTAGGTCCGCACGATCTCAAAGCCGCGACGTGCGGCGTATTCAGCAATGATCTCGGCCTGGTTTTCGGTCGAATATTTCTGATGCTCGGTCGACATACGCACGTATTGCGCGGCGCGGATCAACCGTGTGGGCATCTCATCATTGCTGAGCGAAGTTTTCGTCACGGCAGATGTTTCCGATCGCACGCAAAAACGCGCTAAATTTCTCGAAAACGTATCGGGAGGGGAAGGGAATGTCTTTCACCAAAAACGACCGAAAGATTCAGTCAGGATCCGGAAAAACTTTTCCGAAAATCACGCCAGAGGTGCTGGCCGATGTCATCGCACAGGCGCTGCGAGCTGAGTTTGGGGCATCGCCATCATCGGTGAAAACCGTGGCCCGGATCACCCATGCCAATGACCGTGCGGTGCGCAATTGGTTTGATGGCAAGAACTGCCCCAGCGCGGAGAATATGGTGGTCTTGATGCGCCATTCTGCCATTGTTCTCAAAGCGATATTGGAGCTGGCTGACCGGCCGGACCTGATACTGGCTGTGGGTATATTCGGCTTGCGGGAGCAATTGGTTGGCATGGTGGCGGCGATTGATGAGGCCCGCAAGTAGGGCGTTGGCAGGCCAGTCCGGCCGGTGGCCGTATGGATCAGAACCAAGATCCACACCGTGTCGCAGTCGATTCCGTTCGCTAAGCGATAGGCGCGGTACGGCATGTCAGTTCGCGCGCGCCAGGGATTTCACCAGCATGGCCAAGCCTGAGAAATTCGTCCAACTTGGCAACTGCATTGCTGAAAAAGCGAATCGATCCGAACTGCGGCGGCGATATCAGGGACCATGCTATGACACGTCAAAGGGCTGCGCCGCTGTCATGTTCGAGGCTTTATCGCATGGATCCCGTGCAGCGGATCGCACTGATCAGATCGGGTATCCCCGCCACCTTTGTGCAACGGCTGCTCCGAAGTCTCGACAGTAAGCGGATCGGCCTTGGTGACATCCTCAAGATCAAAGACCAGAGTCTGACGCGCCTCGCCAGAGCCGATCGTCCGCTGTCGCAATCCGCGTCGGAGCGGATTGTGGAGGTGGCAATACTTGTGGGGCAAGTCGAAGCGATGGTCGAAGAGAGTGGCAATCCGGAGGGCTTCGACGCAGCTGAATGGCTTTCGAAGTGGTTGGACAATCCGGCGCCCGCTTTGGATGGTCGCCGCCCGGTAGCGTACCTTGATACCATCAAGGGCGTGCGCTTGGTCTCTGAAATAATCGGAAAAATGCAAAGCGGCGCATACGCTTAGGGGAGTTGTATCGGCCTGACTGTGGCGGTGACGGAACTTTGGCTGATCAAGTGGCCGGCGGCCATTGCCGGGCGGTATGGATCAGAACCAGGATCCATACGATGTCGTTGTCGATTTCATATACCAGGCGATAGCTGCGATGGGGCGTCAGCTCGCGCGTACCGGCGATTTCGCCGACATGGCCGAGCATGGGAAATTCGGCCAACTTGGCAACAGCCTCGCTGAACAGCGTATCAATGCGAACTGCGGCGGCAGGATCATGCGCAACCAGATAGTCCCAGATCGCGCTACGATCGCGCTCTGCCTCGGGCGTCCAAACGACCCTCACGCCTGGTCGGCAATCCGGGCGCGGCGCGCGGCAAACTCAGCCTCCACTGTTTCGTTGGAGCGCCCCTGGCCTGTGGTGACCGATGCGCGCGCAGCATCTACCTTGCGCTGGAGGAAAGCGGTATGTTCGCGCCGCTCCCGCTGCTGCTGGACAAAATCGCGCATCAATTCGCGCACAACCTGGGAAGCGGGGCGGTGGCTTTCCTCAGCCGCCGCCATGAACTCAGCGCGGAGCTCGGGTTCCAGCTTCATTGTAAACACCGCTGCTTTGGTCATCACATCCTCACGAAAATACTGACCTTGTATATACCAAGTCAGTATCACACGCAATCGCCCCCAGCGCCGCCCCGAGATGGGCTTTCGGCATCATGCTAACGCGTTGATTCAAAAGCATCGGATAAGGCACTTGTCCCAAATAGGCCCTATCGGACAAAACCCTTGTCACTCGCTTGTGACAAATCATGATTTGTTCTGGGGTTTCAGAATCAGTTTTCGTGTCACTGGACATCTCCTCTCATCGCTGACGAATTAACGGCCTCAGGCCGCCGTCAGCATGATTGTGTCCAGCGTATAGGACCCATCCTCCTCGATTCCGAAATGCTCGGCCACTTCCTGACTGGCGCGGGACTGGATGAGGCGAATCGCCTCCATCGCAGGCGCGGGCGTGCGCATCCGGGCGGTCCATGCGGCAAATTCCATGCGCAGGCGGCCCTGCTGCTCATCCGTCACCGTAAAGCCTGCCTCGGCCAGCATCGCGGCCCATTGGCGCGCGCTGTAATTGCGCCCGTGCGAGGGGTCGCGCAGCACTTCGATGGCCTGCAGATGGGTGTCGGCGGCGGCCAGCGGCGGGGCGATCACATCGGCAAACACCGCCATCCCGCCCGGACGCAACACGCGGCGCGCTTCGATCAGACCGCGCCTAACATCGCGCCAATGATGCGCGGAAAAGCGGCAGGCGAGGAAATCGAAGCTGTCATCGGCAAAGGGCAGGGCCTCGGCGGCGGCGCGCACGGTGGCGATATGGGCGATGCCGCGCCGGGCGCTTTCCGCCTCCACGGCGGCCAGCATGTCGGCGGACAGATCGCAGGCGGTGATGCGCGTGGCATAGGGCGCCATGGCATAGGCCACGTGCCCGCCGCCACAGCCCAGATCGAGCGCGTGAACAGGGCTCGCCTGCGCGGCCATGGCGGCGATATGGATCAGGTCCGCGCCCTGCGCGTGGGTGGTGCTGGAAACGTAATCCTGCGCGGTGGCGCCGAACTGGTGCTGGACCAAAGTGTCGTGGTGAGTGGTCATGGCTTTCTCCTTCGCCGCCGGGATGACGCTGGATTTAACCTGTTACAATGGACATAATTATCCTGTTATAAGGCTTGCCATGCTGGATGATGAACATCGCAATCTGCTGGGTGCCTTTGTCCGCGCCCGCCGGGAAAGCATCGCGCCCGATACGCCTGAACGCCGCCGTCGCCGCACGCCCGGCCTGCGCCGCGAGGAACTGGCCGAGCGCGCCGGGATCAGTGTGACATGGGTGACATGGATCGAGCAGGGGCGCGAGGTGCGCGCCTCGGCGTCAACGCTGGCCCGTCTGGCCGAGGGGTTGAGCCTGACCGGGGCCGAGCGGGCCTATCTCTTCACGCTGGCCGGGCGGGAGGACCCGCGCGATCCGTTTCTGCCCGCCACGCAGGCCCCGGCGGCGATTGCGGCCATGGTCGAGGCGCTGCCCTGGCCCGCCTATGGGCTGGACCCGGCGTGGAGCGTGTGCTGCGCCAATGCGGGCGCGCGGGATCTGTTCGTGGGCCTGTTTGAAACCGAACCGGCCAATCTGCTGCGCTATATCTTCATCCATCCAATGGCCCGCGCGCTGCTGCCCGACTGGGACGAGCGATGCCACCGGGTGCTGGCCGAATTTCGGCGCGATTATGGGCGGGTGCTGGGCGATCCGCGCGTGGCCGCGATGGTGGAGGTGCTGATGGCCCAGAGCGCCGATTTCCGTGAGGCTTGGGCGCAGCAAAAGGTGCTGGCGCGCGAGGGCGGCACGCGCCGGTTCCAGCATCCCGTGCATGGCCCGCTATGCTTTACCCAGCACACTCTGGCAGAGGTCGAGCGCGGCGATTTCCGGCTGGTGGTGCTTCAGCCTTCTGCCTGAAAGCGCACTACTTCGGCCAGAACCCGCGCCGCATGTTCGGGGCGGCAGATCAGCAGATCGGGCAGATAGGTGTCGCGCTGATTATAGACCAGCGGCGATCCGTCGATCCGGCTGCAATGCAACCCATGGGCCAGAGCGACCGCCACCGGAGCACAACTGTCCCATTCGAATTGCCCGCCCGAATGCAGGTAAATGTCGGCCTCGCCGCGAATCACGGCCATGGCCTTGGCGCCCGCGCTGCCCATCGGGACCAGTTCGGCGCCCAGCTCTCCAGCCACGAACACCGCCTCTGCGGCGGGGCGGGTGCGGCTGACCACCATGCGCAAGACCTCGGGCGCGGGGGGCACGGCCACGGGGGCATCGCTGCGATAGACGGCATCCGCGCCCGGCAGCGCCACCGCACCCAGCACCGGCACGCCATCGACCGCCAGACCCACATGCACCGCCCAATCGGCCCGCGCCTCACCATATTCGCGCGTGCCGTCGACGGGATCGACGATCCACACGCGCGATTGGTCGAGCCGCTCGAAATTGTCCTTTTCCTCTTCGGACAGCAAGCCGTCCTCGGCCCGTGCCGCGCGCAGGGCGTGGACGAGGAACTGGTTGGCCGTGGCATCGCCCGCCTTGCCCAGCGCCTTGCCTGTCACCATGCCGCTCTCGCGCACGGTGATCAGCAATTGCCCGGCAACCTGGGCCAGCTTGGCGGCCAGATCAGCATCACTCATAGTCTGGGGCATCAGATTTCCGCCGCCGGATCATTGGGGGCGGCGCGCTGCGCGCCCCAGTTGATCGAGCTCCACACACGTTCATGGAAGTAATAGAGCAGCACCTTGGTGATGATCTCGGTGCTGGCGATGGCGCCCGCTGTCTTGGCATTGCCGGAGAACAGCCAGCTGAGAATGAACGTGTCGATGCTGCCCAGAACGCGCCAGCTGATACCCTTGATCAGCGAGCGGCTATGGGATTCATGGCCATTGAAGAGCAACATCTTCTACTTCACTCCCAGCTTTATTATGCCCGAACCCATAGCGGCTCAGATTTCCGGCATCCAGTAGTCACCGAGCAATTTGGCGACGATCAGTTCGGCGGCGTCGGCCGGGCTGATCTTGGTGGTGTCGATGCGGATTTCGGGGTTTTCCGGCGCTTCATAGGGGCTGTCGATCCCGGTGAAGTTCTTGAGCGCCCCCGAACGGGCCTTTTTGTACAGGCCCTTCACATCGCGCGCCTCGGCCACGTCCAAAGGCGTGTCGATGAAGACCTCGAAGAATTCGCCCTCCGGCGTCAGGCTGCGCGCCAGATCGCGTTCGGCGCGGAACGGGCTGATAAAGGCTGTCAGCACGATCAGGCCCGCATCCGTCATCAGACGCGACACCTCGCCCACCCGGCGGATGTTTTCGATGCGGTCGGCTTCGGTAAAGCCCAGATCCTTGTTGAGCCCGTGGCGCACATTGTCGCCATCCAGCAGGAACGTGTGCTTGCCCAAGGCATGAAGCTTTTTCTCGACCAGATTGGCGATGGTCGATTTGCCCGAACCCGACAGGCCGGTGAACCACAGCACGCCGGGGCGCTGGTTCTTGATTTCGGCGCGGGCCTCGCGCGTCACGTCCAGCGCCTGCCAATGCACGTTCTGGGCGCGGCGCAGGCTGAAGTGCAGCATGCCCGCCGCCACCGTGCTGTTTCCGATCTTGTCGATCAGGATGAAGCCGCCCAGCGCGCGATTGTCGGCATAGGGTTCAAACGTGATCGGGCGGTCGGTGGTGATTTCCGCCACGCCGATGGCGTTCAGCTCCAGCGTTTTCGCCGCGCAATGCTCCATCGTGTTGACGTTGATCGTATATTTGGGCGCCTGCACCGTGGCCGAAACCATCTGCGTGCCGATCTTGAGCCAATAGGCGCGGCCGGGGATCAGCGCATGATCGGCCATCCACACCACGCTGGCCTCGAACTGATCGGCCACCTGCGGCGGATTGTCGGCCAGAGCGATGACATCGCCGCGCGAGCAGTCGATTTCGTCAGCAAAGGTCAGCGTGACCGACTGGCCTGCAACGGCTTGCGGCAAATCGCCGTCCAGCGTCACGATGCGCTCCACCGTGCTGGTCTTGCCGCTGGGCAGGACGCGGATGGCGTCGCCCGGGCGAATGCTGCCGCTGGCGATGAGGCCCGCAAAGCCGCGGAAGTCGAGGTTGGGGCGGTTGACCCACTGCACCGGCATGCGGAAGGGCTTGGCCAAATCGCGCGTGGTGTCGACCTCGACCGTTTCGAGATGATCGACAAGGCTGCGCCCGAAATAGGCCGGGGCGGCATACCAGGGCGTGTTGTCCGACAGGGTGGTGATATTGTCGCCCATATAGCCCGAGATGGGTAGGGCCACGAAGTCCTCGATGCCGATGCTGCTGGCAAAGGCGCGGTAATCGGCGACGATCTCGTCAAAGCGGCTCTGGCTGTAATCCACCAGATCCATCTTGTTGACCGCCAGCACGATGTTGCGGATGCCGATCAGGTGGGCCAGAAACGAGTGGCGGCGGGTCTGCGTCAGCACACCCTTGCGCGCATCGATCAGGATTACGGCGAGGTCAGCCGTCGAGGCACCCGTCACCATGTTGCGGGTATATTGTTCATGGCCGGGCGTATCGGCGACGATGAACTTGCGCTTTTCGGTGTTGAAGAAGCGATAGGCCACGTCGATCGTGATGCCCTGTTCGCGCTCTGCGGCCAGACCATCGACGAGCAGGGCGAAATCGATGCCCTGACCCTGCGTGCCGACCTTTTTGGAATCGGCCTCAAGGGCGGCAAGCTGATCTTCAAAGATCATCTTCGAATCGTACAGCAGGCGCCCGATCAGCGTCGATTTGCCATCGTCCACCGACCCGCAGGTGATGAAGCGCAGCATCGTCTTGTGCTGATGCGTGTCGAGATAGGCGTCGATGTCCTCGGCAATCAGCGAGTCGACGACGTAAACCGGTTCCGGATGGGTGGTATCGGTCATCAGAAATACCCCTGCTGCTTTTTGACTTCCATGCCTGCGCCGCCCGCATCCTTGTCGATGGCGCGCCCCTGCCGCTCGCTGGTGGTGGTCAGCAAGGTTTCCTGAATGACTTCGGGCAGGGTCTTGGCGCTGCTTTCCACCGCGCCCGTCAGCGGATAGCAACCCAGCGTGCGGAAACGGATCGAACGCATCACCGGCACTTCGCCGGGCTGCAAGGGGAAGCGGTCATCATCGACCATCAGCAGCATCCCGTCGCGCTCCACCGTCGGGCGTTCCTCGGCGAAGTAGAGCGGCACGATCGGGATGTCGTTGAGGTGGATATATTGCCACACGTCCAGCTCGGTCCAGTTGCTGATCGGGAAGACGCGGATGCTCTCACCCTTGGCCTTCTTGGCGTTGTAGAGGTTCCAGAGTTCCGGGCGCTGGTTCTTCGGGTCCCAGCCGTGGCTGGCGGTGCGGAAGGAGAAGATGCGCTCCTTGGCGCGGCTCTTTTCCTCGTCGCGCCGCGCGCCGCCAAAGGCCGCGTCGAAACCATATTTGTCCAGCGCCTGCTTCAACCCTTCCGTCTTCCACATGTCGGTGTGGAGAGCGCCATGGTCGAACGGATTGATCCCGCGCTCCTTGGCCTCGGGGTTCTGATAGACCAGCAGTTCCATGCCCGACAGTTCGGCCATCTTGTTGCGCAGGTCATACATCGCGCGGAATTTCCACGTCGTATCGACATGCAGCAGCGGGAAGGGCGGCGGCGCGGGATAAAACGCCTTGCGCGCCAGATGCAGCATCACCGCGCTGTCCTTGCCCACCGAATAAAGCATCACCGGGTTCTCCGCCTCGGCCACCACCTCGCGGATGATGTGAATGCTCTCGGCCTCCAAGCGCTCCAAATGCGTGAGCGTGGATCGGGCCAAACCTTGGGACATGGGTTCACTCCGGGAATTGCAATAAGGCGCCAAACGGCTTGGCCAGCCTACTACACGCGGCAGGGCGCAATTGGCCCCATGGCTTTTCTATCGCGGCCCAAAGCTATCTTTTGCGTTTTGATGACGCTTATGAGCCGCGCTCAATCACGCAGATAGGGCGCGCGGCGCGGCAGGCTCAGGCTGACTAGGAAAACCATCACCATCATCGCGCTGACATACCAGTAGAACGCGCCCTCATGCCCCGCCTGTTTGGCCCAGAGCGCGGCATATTCCGCCGTCCCGCCAAAGATCGCATTGGCCAGCGCATAGGAAAAGCCGACGCCCAAGGCGCGCACCTGCGTGGGGAACAGCTCGGCCTTGATGATGCCCGAAATCGAGGTGTAGAAACTCATCAAGAGCATGGCCACACAGATCAGCGCACCCGCCATCAGCGGCGACCCGGCCTTTTGCAACAGTGCGATCAGCGGCACCGTCAGCACCGCCAGCCCGCCGCTGAAGATCAGCATATTGGCCCGCCGCCCGATCCGGTCCGAGAGCGCGCCCATCACCGGCTGCATAATCATGAACAGAAACAGGCTGACCGTCATCACCCGACTGGCCGTGGTGATCGGCAGGCCCGCCGAATTGACCAGATATTTCTGCATATAGGTGGTGAAGGTGTAAAAGGCCAAAGACCCGCCCGCCGTAAAGCCCAGCACCGAAAGGAACGCGCGCGGATATTGGCGCAGCAGGGCGATCAGGCTGCCCGCCTCCTCGGCCTGACGCGCCTCGGCGCTGCCGCTTTCCTCCAGCCGCGACCGCGCGGCCAAGGCCACCAGCGCCGCCAGCGCCCCGATCACAAAGGGAATGCGCCAGCCCCAAGCCTTCAACTCCGCCTCAGGCAGGAGCGATTGCAGGATCACCACCAGCAGCGCGGCCAGCAATTGCCCACCCACCAGCGTGACATATTGAAAGGATGAGAGAAACCCGCGACGTCCTTCGGTGGCGATCTCGCTCATATAGGTGGCCGCCGTGCCATATTCGCCGCCCAGCGCGAAACCCTGCACCAGCCGCGCCGCCACCAGCAGCGTGGGCGCCCAGACGCCGATGCTGGCATGGGTGGGCAGGCAGGCGATGGCCAAAGACCCCGCCGCCATCGTCACCACCGAAATGACCAGCGCAAGCCGCCGTCCATGCCGATCGGCAAACCGCCCGAACCACCAGCCGCCGATGGGCCGCATCAGGAACCCCGCCGCAAACACCCCCGCCGTGTTGAGCAATTGCCCGGTGGGGTCGGCCTTGGGAAAAAAGGCCCCGGCGAAATAGATCGAGCAGAAGGCGTAGATGTAAAAATCGAACCATTCGACCAGATTGCCGCTGGAGGCCGCGACAATCGCGCCGATGCTGCCTTGCTTCTGGCTCACGCCGCATCCCCCAACCAATGCCGCACCAGCGCCAGATGCAGCCGAATGCCCGTCTCCATCACCCCATCATTGAAATCATAATGCGGATTGTGCAGCGGGGGCGGATTGTCGCCCACCCCTTGGCCCAGCCAGATATAGGCGCCGGGGCGGACCTGCAGCATAAAGGAGAAATCCTCTGAGGTGGCCGCAGGTTCAGGCGCGCGCAGAGCGGTGCCCACAGTGGCGGCCGCATCCAGCGCATCCTGCGCCGCTTGCGGATCATTGATCGTGGCGGGGTAATAGCGGCTATATTCCACGCTGGCCTCCACCTCGAAACTGGCCGCAATGCCCGATGCGATCTGGCGCAGGCGCTGTTCGATCCGGTCCTGAACCGCCGGGTCAAAGGTTCGCACCGTGCCGCCCACGCTCATCTCATGCGGGATCACGTTGAAGGCCTGCCCGCCATGGATCTGAGTGATGGACAGCACCGCATTGGCGCTGGCCGGGATGTTGCGCGCGACGATGGAGTGCAATTGCTGCACCAGAGCGGCGCCGGCCAGCACCACGTCATGGGCATCATGCGGGATCGCGGCATGGCCGCCCTTGCCCTTGAGCAGGATGGTAAACCGATCCGCCGCCCCCATGATCGGCCCGGCGCGCGTGGCGATCGTGCCTGCGGGCAGGCTGGGCCAATTGTGCAGCGCATAGACGCGATCACACGGGAAGCGGTCGAACAGACCGTCCTCGATCATCGCCTTGGCGCCGCCTTGGCCTTCCTCGGCGGGCTGGAAAATGAAATGGACGGTGCCGTTCAGGCCGCCATGATCGGCCGCCAAAGCCTGCGCCGCGCCCAGCAGCATCGCCATATGCCCGTCATGCCCGCAGCCGTGAAAACATCCCGGAATCGTGCTGGCGTAAGGCAGGCCGGTTTTCTCATCGATGGGCAGCGCGTCCATATCCGCGCGCAATCCAATCGAGCGGGGGCCATTTCCCGCCCGCAACGTCGCCACCACCCCGGTCCCGCCGATGCCCTCATGCACCTCCAGTCCGATGGCGCGCAGCGCCTCGGCCAACACTCCCGCCGTGCGATGCTCGGCAAAGCCCAGTTCGGGATGGGCATGAATATCGCGGCGCAGCGCCACCAGAGGGGCGATTCTTGCGGCAAGATCGGTCATCAGTCAGCTCTCAGCGCCCGGCAATGGGCAGGCCGACGGTAATAATCCCGTATCGCGCAGGGAGATAGGCGTAAATTAGCTCAGCTTGCCTGCTCCGGCTGGTTGGCCATATGCCAGCCCAGCGCCTCGACCTTTTCAAGAATTGTGTCGGACAGCGCGGATTGCGGGATCGTTTCGGTCCATGCCTGACGAAAACACAGGAGCCAGCCCTCGATCTCCGCCGCGCCGATGGGGGCAACGAAATGACGCATACGCAGGCGCGGATGGCCATATTTGTCGGTATAGAGCGGCGGCCCGCCCAGCCATCCGGTCAGATATTCGAACAATTTCTCCTCGGCCCGCGCAAGGGAAGGCGGATGCACATCGCGGCAGGCCTTGGCCTCGGGCAGGCGGTCCATCAGCGCATAGAAACGCGCCACCAGCGCCCGCACGGTCGCTTCGCCGCCAAAGGCGTCATAGGGCGTCTGGCTCACGCGCGCGCCCATTCAATGATCCGGCGCGCATCCATCGCGCCCGCCTGCCGCCGGATCTCGCGCCCGCCACGGATCAGCATCAGCGTGGGGATCGAGCGAATGCCATAGGTGGAGCCCAATCCCTGCTCGGCTTCGGTATCGACCTTGACCACGCGGATAAAGGGTTCGAGCGCGGCCGTCGCCTGTTCATAGGCGGGCGCCATCGACCGGCACGGCCCGCACCACGGCGCCCAGAAATCGACCAGCACCGGCAACGTGCCGCGATGGACATGGGCGGCAAAAGCGGCGGCGTCCACCGCCAAGGGATGGCCGGTGAACAGGCCCTTGTGGCATTTGCCGCATTGCGGCCCATCGGCCAGCCTTTCGCGCGCCACGCGGTTTGCGCCCCCGCAATGCGGACAGATCACGATCTCGCTTGTTATGGGCTCGCTTGTCATGCCCCCCATATGGCGCGGCGCGCGCCGAATTCCAGAGGGGGGCATGTTTGCGTTGCGGGGGTTTTCCCTGTCAGTCGAACTGACGGCGGGGCAGGCCCAGCGGATTGGCGGCCTTGAGCGCATCAGGCAACAGCGCATCGGGCAGCGCCTGATAGCAGACCGGGCGAAGGAAACGGTGGATCGCCATCGCCCCCACCGATGTCGTGCGCGGATCGGACGTGGCCGGGAAGGGGCCGCCATGGACCATGCTGCGCGAAACCTCGACGCCCGTGGGCCAGCCATTGGCGAGGATGCGCCCGACTTTGCGCTCCAGAATGGGCAGCAGCGGGGCAGCCAACGGATAGTCGGCCTCGTCGATATGGAGCGTGGCGGTCAACTGTCCTTCGAGCCCTTCGAGAACCGCGACGATCTGGGCCGCATCCTGACACCGGATGACCAGCGAGGAGGGGCCGAAGACCTCATGGGTCAGCGCCGGATTGCTCAGCAGATCGGCCGCATCGACCGCCAGCAGGCGCGCCGCGCCGCATTGCGCATCGCCATCCGGCCCGGCGGCCAGCACGGAAACGCCCTCGGCCCCGCTCAGCGTCTCGATCCCGCGCGCATAGGCGGCCGCGATCCCGCCCGTCAGCATCACCTGCGGAGCCACGCCCTTGAGCGCTTCGCTGGCCGCGCCAAGGAAGCGGTCGAGGTCGGGGCCATCGAGCGCGACGACCACGCCGGGGTTGGTGCAGAACTGGCCCGCAAACAGGCTGAGCGAGCCGACATAGGCGCGGCCCAGATCCTCGGCGCGGTTGGCCAGAGCGGCGGGGAAGAGCAGCACCGGATTGATCGAGGACATTTCGGCATAGACCGGAATGGGCTCTGCGCGGCTTGCCGCCACCGCCATCAGCGCCAGACCGCCCGCCCGCGATCCGGTAAAGCCCACCGCCTTGATATGCGGATTGGCCACCAGTGCGGTGCCGATGTCATTGCCCGGCCCTTGGATCAGGCTGAACACGCCCTCGGGCAGGCCGCAGGCGGCCACCGCTTCGGCAATCGCTTCGCCCGCCAGCAGAGATGTGCCGGGATGGGCCGGATGGGCTTTGACCACCACCGGGCAACCGGCGGCCAGCGCCGAAGCCGTGTCGCCGCCCGCCACCGAAAAGGCCAGCGGGAAGTTCGACGCGCCGAACACCGCGACCGGGCCGACGGCAATCTGGCGCGCGCGCAGATCGGGGCGGGGCAGGGGCTGACGTTCGGGCAGCGCGGGTTCAATAATCGCGCCCGCCCAGTCGCCTTCGCGCAGGACCTTGGCAAACATGCGCAACTGGCCGGTGGTGCGGCCCAGCTCGCCGTTCAGGCGGCCCTGCGGCAATCCGCTTTCCAGCATGGCGCGAGAGACGATGGCTTCGGCGCGGGCCTCCAGCGCGGCGGCGATGGCGTCGAGGAAAGCGGCGCGCGCCTCGGGCGTGGTTTCGCGATAGGCGTCGAACGCTGCTCCGGCCAGAGCGCATGCCTGCGCAATGTCATCGGCGGTGGTGATGGCGAAATCGCCCTCCAGCGCCTTGCCGGTGGCGGCTTCGATTCCGGTGAAGCTGGCGGTACCGGTGCGGCGCGCGGCGCCGATCAGATAGGCGCCCGAAGTGGCAGAGGACATGGTGGCTCCTTGGCTGGCTTAAAACTCTTGGGGCTGCTGTTTATGGTAGCGCTCCCAAATTGCAAACCATATTGTTTCTGCCCGCCGCGCCTTCAAGTGTCGATTTGCAAGTCGGCATCGAACAAGAGCGATCAAGCATGGATGCGCGCCTAAACCGGCGACTGGCTTTCCGGCGGGCGGCGTTCAAACGGACGGTTTTCAAATCCATGGGCGCCCAGCAACACGGGAAACAGCCGCGCCCAGCCCGCCGCGATCACGATGGAGGCGACCCCGCCAAACACCGCAGCCCCCACCGGCCCCATCAGCGCGGCGGCAAGACCTGATTCCATCTCGCCCAATTCATTCGAGGCCGAGACGAAGAGCGTCGAGATGGCCCCTACCCGCCCGCGCATGTCATCGGGGGTGGAAAGCTGCATCAGGGTCTGGCGGATCAGCACCGAGACCATATCGGCCGCCCCCAGCAGCGCCAGACAGCCCGCCGAGAGCCAGAAGGAGGTGGACAGGCCGAACACCACGGTAAAGACGCCATAGATGCCCACAGAGCCCAGCATCTTGGCCCCGACATGATCGCCCACCGGCCGCCATGACACGAACAGCGCCGTGCCCAGCGCGCCCACCGAGGAGGCCGCCCGCAGCAGCCCCAGCCCGTCCGGCCCGACATGCAGGATATCGCGCGCATAGACCGGCAGCAGCGCTGTCACCCCGCCCAGCAGAGTGGCGAACATATCCAGCGTGATCGTGCCGAACAGCAGCCGATTCGAGCGGACATAGACCAGACCTTCACGCATCAGTTCAAGCGGGCCGCCCGGCGATCCGCGTGAATGGGCGGCATCCGCGCTGATCAGGATTTGCGCCGCCAGCGAAAGGGCCACCAGCACCGCGGCAAAACCAAACGCCGCCCCCGGCGATACCGCATAGGCATAGCCGCCCAGCACCGGCCCCAGTATGCCCCCCACGCGCCCGGCAATCGCCCCCAGCGCAATCGCGCGGGGCAAAGCCTCGGGCGGCACCGTGGCCGAAAGCAGCGCATTCATCGCCGGCATGTAAAAGGCCCGCGCCGCCGCAAAGCCCGCCGCGACAATATACAGCACCATCAGAGACAGCCCGCCCCGCGCCGCCAGCAGGCAGAGCGGGACGAGAAAGCACAATTGCCCGATCAGCGCGCCGCGCACCACCTTGCGTCGGTCATGCCGGTCGGCTGCCAATCCGGCCAGCGGGTTGCAGATCAGAAAGGGAAGAAACTGCGCCAGCCCCACCAGCCCCAGCCGCAGCGCGGCGGCGCGCACCCCATAGCTGGACCGCGCCACATCATAGACCGCCCAGCCCAGCGCCATCACCATCGCATTATGCCCCAGCATCGCCGTCAGCCGGGCCAGCCAGTAGAATTGGAAATCGCGGTAATGCAGCGGGTGTCTGGGCGCTTGCGTCATGGGCGTCGCGCTATCAGTGCGGGTGGGCCGCGTCGAGGAGGAACTGGGCCGACAGAGCAATGCATGCGCGGCCCCGCAAAGCCATGGCGCGGGCCGCAACGATCAGAAAAAACGTGGGAAAGGGGGAGGGCGCGATGCCCGGCCCTCCCCCTCTGACGATCAGCGATGGTGGCCGTAATAGCCCCGGCCGCCATAATAGCCGCGTCCGCCGTAATAGCCCCGGCCCGGCCCGCCGTAATAATAGCCGCGCGGCATCGGGCGATAGGTGCGGTAGTACCAGCTGTGATAGGGATAGGGGCGATAGACCCACGCATTGTCGACATAGACCCACGGGCGATACCACGCCGGGGCGGCATAGACATAATCGCTCTGGGCATAGACATAGGCGGGCGCGCCGCCGCGCGTCACATAGCCCGGAGGACAGCCGGGGCTGGTTTCGCCGCCGCTGCTGCTGGCCACGGCCGCGCCGCCCACCGCACCGATCGCCGCGCCCGCCGCCATGCCGACGCCCGTGTCATGGCGCCCGGCCAATCCGCCGCCGATGATCGCGCCCAGCACGCCGCCCACCAGAGCGCCCGCCCCGGTATTGCCGCGCGATTTCACGCAATTGTTGCGCGCCCAGTTTTCCGCATCGGCGGCATAACGGGCATCCGCGCCATAATCCTCGCCGCCCGCAACATAGCCTTGCGGGGGCGGGGGCGGGGTGCGGCCGTCATAGCCTTGCGGTTCGGCCGGTTCGGGCGGAGGATTACGGTAATCATAGCCGCCCTGATTGGAATAGGTCTGACCCGCCGGATAGGGGGCGCCGTTCTGGGCCGAGGCATAGCTGGCCGCAACAGGCGAGAGCCCGACCGCGATCGCGCTGGCGGCCATCAGGGTTTTTTGCAAAGAATGGGTCATGATGCCTATCCTCGGTGATCGGCCTTGAAGGGAACGGCCTGTCTGAAATTCTGTTGTAACAATTGCCATGATCCGCGTGAACGCAGGCTGACACAGCGCAAAGCGCGACAATTTATTACCGGATAGGGGCCCGGGGATTAACGGGCCGATGGCCAAGGCCGCCATGGCGTGCCAAGGCCCGGGATGAAAGGAATGAGACGATGAGCGCTGATGAAGATTATGTGTATGACGAGGAAAGCGGCGAATGGATGTCGGCTTCCGAACTGTCCGCCAAGCGCGCCGCCGCCGATACGGTCGAGGTGCGCGATGCGGTGGGCAATCTGCTGGCCGATGGCGATCAGGTGACGCTGATCAAGGATCTGGAAGTGAAAGGCGCGGGCCAGACATTGAAGCGCGGCACCTTGATCAAGTCGATCCGCCTGACGGGCGATCCGCAGGAGATCGATTGCCGCTATGACGGGATCAAGGGGCTGGTGCTGCGCGCCGAATTCGTCCGCAAGAGGTAAAGCCCGATGCGCGTCGCCACATTGACGATGAACCCCGCCATTGATGGGTCCTGCGAGGCCGAGGCGGTGTTTCCCACCCACAAGATCCGCACGCGTGATGAGCGTTACGATCCGGGCGGCGGCGGGATCAATGTGGCGCGCGTGCTGGCGCGGATGGGCCATGCTTCATCTCTTGGCGCGGTCGAGGTGATCTATCTGGCGGGCGGGGCGACAGGCGCGCTGCTCGACGAACTGCTGGATCAGCATGGGCTGGACCGGCACCGCATCGCCATCCATGACCATACGCGGCAATCGCTGGCGGTCTATGAAAGGTCGAGCGGCAAGGAGTTCCGCTTTGTGCCCTATGGCCCGCTGGTGGCCGAGGACGAGTGGCAGGCGGCGTTCGATCATGTGGCCGGGCTCGAACACGGCTGGCTGGTGGCCAGCGGGTCTTTGCCGCGCGGGGTGCCGGTGGATTTCTATGCGCGGGTGGCGGCGGCTCTGGCCGGGCGCGACATGCGCGTGGTGGTTGATACGTCCGGCCCGGCGCTGACGGCGGCGCTGGATCAGGGCGGGCTCTATCTGGTCAAGCCCAGCCAGGGCGAGTTCGAGGCGCTGATCGGCTGCAAATTGCCCGATGCGCAGGCCGTGGGCGAGGCGGCCATGGAGATGGTGCGCAGCGGCAAGTCCGCGCATGTGGCCGTGTCCATGGGGCATGAGGGCGCGGTGCTGGCCCATGCGGACGGGGTGATCGTGCGGCCCGCGCTGGATGTGCCGGTCAAAAGCGCGACCGGGGCGGGCGACAGTTTCGTGGGCGGTATGGTCCATGGCTTTTTGCGCGGCGAGGATGCGGCGGGCGCGTTCCGCTGGGGCATGGCGGCGGGGACGGCGGCGGTGATGTCGCCCGGCACAGACCTGTGCCACCCGGAGGCGGTGCGTGAGATGTGGCTGGCTTTGGGAGATAGGTGATGCGTGATCCGCAGGCGGCGGCGATCATCGAGCGATTGGGGATGCAGCCGCACCCCGAGGGCGGTTGGTATGTCGAATTGTGGCGCGAGGGTGAGGATCGCGGGCGGGTTAGTACGATCTATTTCCTGCTGGAGGCGGGGCAGACCTCGCATTGGCACCGGATCGATGCGGCCGAGGTGTGGCTGTGGCACGGCGGGTCGGCGCTGGATCTGGGCGTGGCGGCCGGGGATGCGGGGCCGGTGCGCTGGATCCGTCTGGGCGGCGATGTGCTGAACGGCGAGACGCCGCAGGGGGTGATCCCGACCGGGCATTGGCAATCGGCGCGGGCGGGTGATGGCTGGGCGCTGGTGAGTTGCGTGGTTGCGCCGGGATTTACCTTTGACGGGTTTGAACTGGCGCCGCCCGGCTGGCATCCGGGGGGATAGTGGTTCGATGCTGCGTCGCATCATTCCATAATGGTTTTCAGAAAATGGGCGCGATGCGATTCGCGAGGGCAGATTGAATTTGGCA
This sequence comes from Novosphingobium sp. SG707, assembly GCF_012275515.1. Lineage (GTDB taxonomy): Bacteria > Pseudomonadota > Alphaproteobacteria > Sphingomonadales > Sphingomonadaceae > Novosphingobium. The sequence continues at coordinate 252,182 of NZ_JAAZQL010000003.1, read as the reverse complement.
CTTTCCTCCTGACCGGGCGGGGCGAATTTGTATGCATTCCTATTCAAGGTTGATGCGGGATGATCTGACCCTGCAACCTCGAAATGGCCAGCATTTCCCGGAAATATGCCGAATTCTAACGGGATAGGTGGAGATTTTCCAAGCGTATGGTTTGGAATGGTTGCGAAAAATGCAATCATATCGTTGGTGAATGCAATTGCTACATTCCCACCATTCACGTTAGACGGGCTTCAACAACATAAAGGGTGCTTCGAGGCAATTGTTCCTAACCAAATAGGGGATATTGCCATGATCAAGACTGTTATCGCCGCCGCTGCTTTCGCTCTTCTGCCCACCGTTGCTTTCGCTGAAGAAGCCCCCAAGCAGAGCTTCACCTATCAGGGCGTGACCTACACCTACACTTCGGAAGTGCAGAACGGCGTCAAGGTTCTCAAGGGCTCGGCCTATAACGGCAAGGTGCCTTTCGAACTGAAGGTGACCAAGAACGGCGTGTCGGGCACTTTCAACCGCGCTCCGGTCAACTTTGACATGCACGAAGTCCAGCACCTCGACAACAAGGACGTTGTCGAAGGCCAGTAAGCGATTGGTCCCAACAGGGCCGATCCTCTCTGAATGCTGAGATACGTGCGGAAAAGCACAATGGGCGGCTGGAAGATCACTTCCGGCCGCCCTTTTGCATGTGCGTTTGTGAGAGAGTTGCGGCCCAGCCGGGTTGGTAGCCTCTTCTATAAGAGCCAGCCAGGCCGCGTGGTGGATATGGCAGGCCGCATCTGACAAATCCATGAATGAAATGGCCACATTGGCAAATTTTATGATTTTTTATGACGGGCTTGGTTGACTGGCCGCGCTGGCAGGCCGATCATTTCAGCGTCACGAAAATCTCGGCTTCCAGGACCCAGCGCGATTGCGTGGCATTGGCCGCAAGATTGCGCCATTTCGCCGCATACGTGCCCGAGGCCTGCACCTTGCCACCGGCATCGACGCCCTGCCAGGCGCCCTGTTCCATCGCGATTGGTTCAACCTCGCTTGCAATAATCGCCTCAGTGGTTCGCACATAGGTGGTGCGCAGTGCAGCAGGGGCGGCAAATTCACGCTTCCATGCCAGCAGTTGCGCCTTGCGCCCGTTCAGCAGCGCGCTGTCCGTGCCCGTAATCAGCGTCACATGCGGGGCAAGAATAGCGCTGATGGCATTCAGGTCGCTCTGCGCCAGCGCACGGTTGAAGTTGGCGCGCGCAAGGCGGATGGCAAGGTCGGCGGTCGGGTTGTGCATGGGGTTTACCGCTGCGCGATTTTTCGAGTTTAGGGAAGGGGCGTTTTGGGGCGGAAGCAGGCTTGCCCGCCGGAGGCAAAACAAACAGGCGCGCCACACAAAACAAAAGGGCCGAGAGCCGCCCCGGCCCTCGACCCTTTCATCCATTCCAAACGAACCTTTATTCCGCAGCCGGAATGTAGAGATCGCCCGCTTCCTTATACTTCTCGCTCATCTGGGCCATGCCGGCCTCGGCATCCTCGGCGGCGGCAAACGTCTCAATCGGCGCGTTCTGCTTGGCGGCAAAGTCGCGCACTTCCTGCGTGATCTTCATTGAGCAGAATTTCGGTCCGCACATCGAGCAGAAGTGGGCGGTCTTGGCCCCTTCTGCGGGCAGGGTCTGGTCGTGATACTGCTCGGCGGTGTCCGGGTCGAGCGACAGGTTGAACTGATCGCGCCAGCGGAATTCGAAGCGTGCGCGCGACAGGGCATCGTCGCGCAGCTTGGCCGCCGGGTGGCCCTTGGCAAGGTCGGCTGCGTGGGCGGCCAGCTTGTAGGTGACGACACCAACCTTGACGTCATCGCGGTCGGGCAGGCCAAGGTGCTCCTTGGGCGTGACATAGCAGAGCATCGCCGTGCCGAACCAACCGATCATCGCCGCGCCAATGCCGCTGGTGATGTGGTCATAACCGGGCGCGATGTCGGTGACGAGCGGCCCGAGCGTGTAGAACGGAGCTTCACCGCATGCGGCGAGCTGCTTGTCCATGTTCTCCTTGATCTTGTGCATCGGCACATGGCCGGGGCCTTCGATCATCACCTGAACGTCCTGCTCCCACGCGCGCTTGGTCAGCTCGCCAAGGGTGTAGAGTTCGGCAAACTGCGCCTCGTCATTGGCATCGGCAATCGAGCCGGGGCGCAGACCGTCGCCCAGCGAGTAGGCCACGTCATAGGCCTTCATGATCTCGGTGATTTCGTCGAAACGCTCGTAAAGGAACGATTCCTTGTGATGGGCCAGACACCACTTGGCCATGATCGAGCCGCCGCGCGACACGATCCCCGTCACGCGCTTGGCGGTCAGCGGGATATAGGGCAGGCGCACGCCCGCGTGGATGGTGAAATAGTCGACGCCCTGTTCGGCCTGTTCGATCAGCGTGTCGCGGAAGATTTCCCAGTTCAGGTCCTCGGCAATGCCGCCCACCTTTTCCAGCGCCTGATAGATCGGCACGGTGCCGATGGGAACGGGGCTGTTGCGCAGGATCCATTCGCGCGTGTCATGGATGTTGCGGCCCGTGGACAGGTCCATCACCGTGTCGGCGCCGTGGCGGATGGCCCAGACCATCTTGTCGACTTCGGATGCCACGTCCGAGGCTACGGCCGAGTTGCCGATATTGGCGTTGATCTTGACCAGGAAATTGCGGCCGATCGCCATGGGTTCGGATTCGGGGTGGTTGATGTTCGACGGGATGATCGCGCGGCCCCGCGCCACTTCGGACCGCACGAATTCGCCGGTGACGAAATCGGGGATTTCCGCGCCCCAGCTTTCACCATCCCGCTCCAGCTTTTCCTTCAGGATCGCGCGGCCAAGGTTTTCGCGCTGGGCCACATATTCCATTTCAGGGGTGACGATGCCGCGACGGGCATAGTGCATCTGCGATACATTGGCACCCGCCTTGGCGCGCAGGGGGCGGGGGTTGACCGCCGGGAAGGCGGGAACGCCGCCGCTGCGATCAGGCCCCTTCAGGCCATTGTCCTCGGGCTTGACCGCGCGGGCGTCATATTCCTCGACATCGCCGCGCGCCAGGATCCATTCGCGGCGCAGCGGCGCAAGGCCTGCGGCAATGTCGATCGTGGCATTGGGATCGGTATAGGGGCCGGACGTGTCATAGACCCGCACGGCCGGTTCGTTGGCCGACGACTCCAGCGCGATTTCGCGCATGGCAACCTTGATTTCGGGATGGCTGGGCGAGGGGACGTAGATCTTTTTCGAGCCACGGATCGCGCCGGTGGTAACGCCAATTTCAAGGGGGGAGTTGATGTCGGCCATGGAGTGCTTTCTGCTGTTTATCCGAAGCGGGCCATGCCGATCACGGTCAAAGCCAGCCCGATGAGAGTGGTGATGCCGGCCCAGCCCTTGTGAAAATTGCCAAGGGTTTTCAGCCACATCTGGGTATAAAGATCACAGGCGAACAAGATGGCCAGGCTTTCGGCCATCATCAGTCCGCCCAATGCCTTGATGATGCAGGTGAGAAGGTCATGCGGTATCCATGGGTTGGCCAGATAGACCAGACTGCCCACCAGCAATTCGAGCATTCCGCACAGGAATTGTAGGGCGGGCGAGCCTTCCACCTCGCCGATCATGGTTTGCCAAACTCCCGGTTGCCTAAGTGCCCCTGCTCCTGCGGCCAGCGCGGCCAGACCAAGAATGAGGGCGCTCCATGCAGTCGGATCTCCAGCTTCTTGCATACCTTCTCCTGTTTTTTCGTTTTTATCTCGCCTTCATATTCTGCGGCGTCAGGAGAGGAGGAGCGGGGGGCACCATACCGGGCCGACAGACGCTTCCCTCCCTACGCCCGGATTAACGGGTTCAGGTTCAGCGGGTCGTGGGGCGTTAGGCCCACCTCTCAGCCACATGGCTCCCCGGGGATATGCATGGCAGGTTATGCGAAGGCGAAGGCCTTGGCAAGCGCGCTGAGGGCCGGTTTTGCCGCCGTGAAATTTCTCACGGATTTGCCCTTATGGTCGGTTGCCGGAAAGCGGTTGCTAACATAGACTTGGGGCCATGGCGGGAAATGACACGGATATTGCCATCCTCGGGGGCGGATTGGCGGGCGGGCTGGTAGCGCTGGCTCTGGCGGCGCGGCGGCCCGATCTGCGCATCCTGCTGGTCGAGCGGGAGGAGAAGCTGGGGGGGCACCATTTCTGGTCCTTCTTCCTCAGCGACATTCCGGTGGCCGCGCGCTGGTTGCTCAAACCCTTGGTGGTGGGCAAATGGGGCAGCCACAGCGTGCGTTTTTCCGGCAACCGCCGCCATCTGGGCAATCCCTATCGCACCATTTCCAGCGCCCGTTTCGATGCGGTCCTGCGCGAGGCGCTGCCCACAGGCTCGATCCTTACCGGGGCCACGGTGACCGCCTTTGACCGGCGCGGTTTCACGCTGGCCGACGGGCGGCAGTTTCGCGCGGGGGCGGTGATCGACGCGCGCGGCGCGGCGGCCTTTCCCGGCCTGCGCGGCGGGTGGCAGAAATTTCTGGGCCAGATGGTGCGCACCAGCGCGCCCCATGGCCTGAGCGCCCCCATCATCATGGACGGCAACCGGTCGCAACATGACGGGTTCCGCTTTGTCTATGTCCTGCCCTTTTCGGATGACACGGTGTTTATCGAGGACACCTATTATTCCGACACGCCTGACATCGACGCCCCCACCCTGCGCGAGCGCATCGAGGCCTATGCCAAGAGCCGCAGCTGGACCATTGTCGAGGTGCTGGACGAGGAGCAGGGCGTGTTGCCGGTGGTGGCCGAGGGCGAGCCCCATGCGCTGATCGAGGGCATGCATGGCGTGGCGCGGATCGGCGTGGCGGGGGGACTGTTTCATCCCCTGACCGGCTATTCGCTGCCCACGGCGGTGCGCGTGGCGACGATGATTGCCGACATGCCCGATATGTCGGGCGATGCGATCGCCGGGGCGGTCGAGGATTATGCGCGGGCCCATTGGCGCGCGGGCGGCTTCTATCGCCTGCTGGCGCGGATGCTGTTCGGCGCGGCGCGGCCCGACAAGCGGCACCGGGTGTTCGCCCGTTTCTATCGTCTGGGCGACAGGCTGATCGAACGCTTCTATGCCGGGCAATCGACATGGGCGGATCGCGTCCGCCTGCTGGTCGGGCGGCCGCCGGTGCCTTTGATGGCGGCTCTGGCCTGTCTGGTCGGGCGAGGGCGTGAACTGGCCGATCTGGGGGCGCCTGGGCGCCTTTCTCAGGATACAACGATACCGGCCTTTGCCGGGGAAACCGAGGACGCATGAAAAAGGCCTGTGTGATTGGCGCGGGATTTGGCGGGCTGGCTCTGGCCATCCGCCTGCAATCCGCCGGGATCGCCACGACGCTGGTCGAGGCGCGCGAGCGTCCGGGCGGGCGCGCTTATGTGTGGGAGCGCGAAGGGCATACGTTCGACGCGGGCCCCACGGTCATCACCGATCCGTCCTGCCTGTCCGAGCTGTGGGGCCTGACGGGGCAGGACATGGCAAGCGATGTCGATCTGATGCCGGTGATGCCTTTCTATCGCCTGCAATGGACCGATGGTAGCCATTTCGACTATTCCAACGATGAAGCCAAATTGCGCAGCGAGATCAATCGCGTGGCGCCGGGCGATCTGGCGGGCTATCAGCAATTTCTCGATTTCGCGGGCGAGGTCTATCGCGAGGGCTATGTCAAGCTGGGCCATGTGCCTTTCCTTGACTTCAAGAGCATGATCAAGGCCGCCCCCGCGCTGATGAAGCATCAGGCGTGGCGCAGCGTCTATTCGCGCGTCGCCGGTTTTGTTCAGTCGGAAAAGCTGCGCGAGGCGCTCTCGTTCCATACGCTGCTGGTGGGCGGCAATCCGATGGCCACCAGCAGCATCTATGCGCTGATCCACAAGCTGGAAAAGGATGGCGGCGTGTGGTGGGCGCGGGGCGGCACCAATCGGCTGGTTTCGGGCATGGTCGCGCTGTTTGAACGGCTGGGCGGGACGGTGCGGCTGGGCGATGGAGCGGTTCGGATTCACACCATCGGCAATCGCGCGCATGAGGTGGAAACCAAGAGCGGGTGGCGCGAACGCTTCGATGCCGTGGCCAGCAATGGCGACCTGATGCACACCTATCGCGATCTGTTGGGCGATACGCCGCGCGGGGTGGAATATGCCCGCTCGCTGGCGCGCAAGCGCTGGTCGCCCAGCCTGTTCGTCGTCCATTTCGGGCTGGAGGGGCAATTCCCCCATATCCCCCACCACATGATCCTGTTCGGGCCGCGCTATAAGGGGCTGCTGGAGGATATTTTCGACAATGGCGTGCTGCCGCGCGATTTCTCGATCTATCTGCACCATCCCACCGCCTCCGATCCTTCCATGGCGCCCGAGGGGCGCAGCACGTTTTATGCGCTGGTGCCGGTCGCCCATCGCGGCAAGTTGGCGGTGGATTGGGATCAGGTGGGGCCGATCCTCGAACAGCGCATCCTTGACGAAGTGGGCCGTCGCCTGATCCCCGATATCCATGACCGGGTGGCGACCAAGTTCCACTATGCCCCCACCGATTTCGAAACCGACCTCTCCGCCTATATGGGCAGCGCCTTCAGTCTCGAACCGATCCTGACGCAGAGCGCCTGGTTCCGTGGGCATAACCGCGATGATGTGATCCCTAACCTTTACCTCGTGGGCGCGGGGACGCATCCGGGGGCGGGGATCCCCGGCGTTGTGGGCAGCGCGAAGGCGACCGCCGGGTTGATGATTGAGGATTTGCGGGGGTAGGGTTTTAGGGGCTTTTGCCTCCGGCGGGCAAAGGGCGGGCCCTTTGCAATCCCGATATTGTCGGCGTGGCGTTAGGGGTTCGGCCTTTGGTGTCGGACGCGGCGTTGGGAATTTTAGAGCCTGCGGCGCTTTTGACGTGAGTTTGCCGCGCCGCAGGCATTATGACCCATGGAGCATGGCACCACCTTGCAAACTTGGCACCCCCATAACGGGATTGCAAAGGGTCGAGACCCTTTGCCCGCCGGAGGCAAACCTTATTCCTCCGACAATTGACAAACCGCCCCCACACGCCTAATGCCCGCCGGTTCCATCGCTTCGAGCAAGGGCGGTCCAGCGCGGGGGTCATCCACGAAAGGAGGCGATGGTTTGCATCTGACGCCAGAGGCTGCGGGCCTTCATCCTTGATATGGGGTGATTCGCCAGCGGCCTTTTGTGCGTTTGACGGTGCCGCCATTTACCCCGCGCATGGCATTATTTTCCGGCTTAACGGCTCTTTTTTCCGCGAAAAAGATCCGCTGCGCCACCAACGAAAGAGGCAAAGTCAAGCCCTATGGCAACCCAGCCCATCTCCCGCGCTTCGGCCAAGCGCCGGATCCGCAAGATCTTCGGTGATATTCACGAAGTGACGCAGATGCCGAACCTGATTCAGGTTCAGCGCGAATCCTATGAGCAGTTCCTGCGCTCGAACCCCGCCGTGGGTTACGTCTCGGGTCTGGAAAAGACGCTGCGTTCGGTGTTCCCGATCCGCGACTTTGCCGGCACCAGCGAGCTGGACTTTGTGCATTACGAGCTGGAAGAGCCCAAGTACGACATCACCGAATGTCGTCAGCGCGGGATCACCTATGCCGCTCCGATGAAGGTCACGCTGCGCCTGATCGTGTTTGAAGTCGACGCCGAGACCGAGACCCGGTCGGTGCTCGATATCAAGGAGCAGGACGTGTACATGGGCGACATGCCGCTCATGACCGAGAACGGCACCTTCGTCATCAACGGCACCGAGCGCGTGATCGTGTCGCAGATGCACCGTTCGCCGGGCGTTCTGTTCGACCATGACCGCGGCAAGACGCATTCCTCGGGCAAGTTCCTGTTCGCCGCCCGTGTGATCCCGTATCGCGGTTCGTGGCTGGACTTTGAATTTGACGCCAAGGACATCGTCAACGTCCGTATCGACCGCAAGCGCAAGCTGCCCGTCACGGCGCTGCTGCATGCGCTGGGTCTGAACGACGAAGAGATCCTGCACTACTTCTATCAGACGATCGTCTGGAACCGCGCGAGCGGCGGCTGGAAGATCCCCTATGTTGCCGAAGCATGGCGCGGCGCCAAGCCCGCTTTCGACATCGTCGATGCTGCCAGCGGCGAAGTGGTCTTTGCAGCGGGCACCAAGATCAGCCCGCGTGCTGCCAACAAGGCGGAAAAGGACGGCCTCAAGGATCTGCTGATCCCAACCGAGGAAATCTTTGGCCGTTACAGCGCCAATGACGTCATCAACGAATCGACCGGCCGCATCTATATCGAGGCCGGCGAAGAGGTGACGGCGGAAAATCTGGCCGCGCTCGACGCTGCCGGGATTGACGCTTTCGAACTGCTCGACATCGACCATGTGTCGACCGGTCCGTGGATCCGCAACACGCTCAAGGCTGACAAGGCCGAGGATCGCGATCACGCTCTGGCCGATATCTATCGCGTGATGCGCCCCGGCGAACCGCCGACGCGCGAAACCGCCGAAGCGCTGTTTGCCGGCCTGTTCTTTGACGCTGACCGCTATGACCTCTCGGCCGTGGGCCGCGTCAAGCTGAACATGCGTCTTGGCCTGGAATGCGACGACACGATCACCACGCTGCGCACCGACGACATCATGGCCGTCGTCAAGGAGCTGGTGAACCTGAAGGACGGCAAGGGCGAAGTCGATGACATCGACAACCTCGGCAACCGCCGCGTCCGTTCGGTGGGCGAGCTGCTGGAAAACCAGTATCGCGTCGGCCTGCTGCGCATGGAGCGCGCCGTCAAGGAGCGCATGAGCTCGGTTGACGTCTCGACCGTGATGCCCAACGACCTCATCAACGCCAAGCCCGCCGTGGCCGCGGTGCGTGAGTTCTTCGGCTCCTCGCAGCTCTCGCAGTTCATGGACCAGACCAACCCGCTGTCCGAAGTGACGCACAAGCGCCGCGTTTCGGCGCTCGGGCCGGGCGGTCTGACGCGTGAGCGCGCAGGCTTTGAAGTCCGCGACGTTCACCCGACCCACTATGGCCGTATCTGCCCGATTGAAACGCCGGAAGGCCCGAACATCGGTCTGATCAACTCGCTCTCGACCTTTGCGCGCGTCAACAAGTACGGTTTCATCGAAACCCCGTACCGCAAGGTGATCGACGGCAAGGTGACCAAGGACGTGGTCTACCTCTCGGCGATGGAAGAGCAGAAGCACACGGTGGCGCAGGCTTCGGCCGAAACCAACGCGGATGGCTCTTTCGTCGAAGAACTGGTTTCGGCCCGTCAGAACGGCGAATTCGTGATGGCGCCGCGCGAAACGATCACGCTGATGGACGTTTCGCCCAAGCAGCTCGTGTCGGTTGCCGCCTCGCTTATTCCCTTCCTGGAAAATGACGACGCCAACCGCGCGCTCATGGGCTCGAACATGCAGCGTCAGGCTGTGCCGCTGGTGAAGGCCGATGCGCCTTTCGTCGGCACGGGCATGGAAGAAACCGTGGCGCGCGATTCGGGCGCCGCGATTGCTGCCTCGCGCGCCGGTATCGTCGATCAGGTGGACGCCACCCGTATCGTGATCCGCGTGTCGGGCGATATCGAGCCGGGCAAGTCGGGCGTGGACATCTACACGCTGCAGAAGTTCGAGCGTTCGAACCAGTCGACCTGCATCAACCAGCGTCCGCTGGTGAAGGTGGGCGACAGCGTCGAAAAGGGCGATATCATTGCCGACGGTCCCTCGACCGAGCTGGGCGAACTGGCGCTGGGCCGCAACGTGCTGGTCGCGTTCATGCCCTGGAATGGCTACAATTACGAAGACTCCATCCTGATCAGCGAACGCATCGTGAAGGAAGACGTCTTTACCTCGATCCACATCGAGGAATTTGAAGTCATGGCCCGCGACACCAAGCTTGGGCCTGAAGACATCACCCGCGACATCCCGAATGTGGGCGAGGAATCGCTGCGCAATCTCGACGAAGCGGGCATCGTCTATATCGGCGCCGAGGTGCACCCCGGTGACATCCTGGTCGGCAAGATCACGCCCAAGGGCGAAAGCCCGATGACGCCGGAAGAAAAGCTGCTGCGCGCGATCTTCGGTGAAAAGGCCAGCGACGTGCGCGACACCTCGCTGCGTCTGCCGCCGGGCGTTGCCGGTACGATTGTCGACGTGCGCGTCTTCAACCGTCACGGTATCGAAATCGACGACCGTACCCGCGCGATCCAGAACGAGGAAATCGAACGCCTCGCCAAGGACCGTGAGGACGAGCGCGCGATTCTGAACCGCGCCACCTTCAACCGTCTCAAGGACATGCTGCTCGGCCAGGTGGCCGCGGCCGCGCCCAAGGGGCTGAAGAAGGGCATCGAGATCACCGAGGAAGTGCTGGCCGAGGTCGAGCGCTACGAATGGTGGAAGTTCGCCGTGGCCGACGATGCGCGCCAGCAGCAGCTGGAAGCGACCAAGGCGCAGTATGACACGGCCATCAAGGCGATCGTCGAGAAGTTCGAAGATCGTAAGGAAAAGCTGGAACGCGGCGACGAGCTGGCCCCGGGCGTCCTCAAGATGGTCAAGGTGTTCGTGGCGGTGAAGCGCAAGCTGCAGCCGGGCGACAAGATGGCCGGCCGTCACGGCAACAAGGGTATCATCAGCCGCATCCTGCCGCAGGAAGACATGCCCTTCCTGGAAGACGGTACGCCGGTGGACTTCGTGCTGAACCCGCTGGGTGTGCCTTCGCGTATGAACGTGGGTCAGATCTTCGAAACCCATCTGGGCTGGGCCGCGCGCGGTCTGGGTCGCAAGATCGGTGCTGCTCTGGACGCATGGCGCGAGGCCAATCCGAACCCGCAGGCGGGCGAAGCCCCCGAAGCGGTGCGCGAATTGCTCAAGGACATCTATGGCGACAACTACACCGCCGAGCTGGAAGAGCGCAGCGATCAGGAAATCGTCGAGCTGGCCCAGAGCGTGCGCAACGGCGTGCCGATGGGTTCGCCGGTGTTCGACGGCGCGGTGGAAAAGGATGTGACCGACATGCTGCGCAAGGCCGGGCTGGATGAATCGGGTCAGGTGACCCTGTTCGACGGCCGCACCGGCGAGGCGTTCGACCGCAAGGTGACCGTGGGCATGAAGTATGTGCTCAAGCTGCACCACCTTGTTGACGACAAGATCCACGCGCGTTCGATCGGGCCCTACAGCCTCGTCACCCAGCAGCCGCTGGGCGGTAAGGCGCAGTTCGGTGGTCAGCGCTTTGGTGAAATGGAAGTGTGGGCGCTGCAGGCTTACGGCGCGGCTTACACGCTTCAGGAAATGCTCACCGTCAAGTCGGACGACGTGGTGGGCCGCACCAAGGTGTATGAAGCCATCGTCAAGGGCGACGACACGTTCGAGGCCGGTATCCCCGAAAGCTTCAACGTGCTCGTCAAGGAAATGCGCTCGCTGGGCCTGAATGTCGAACTGTCTTCGTTGACTGACGAGGATGGCGACGATCTGGCCGACGCGGCGGAGTGAGGGGATCGGGCGGCCTTGACCGGCCGCCCGCCCATCGCCCCAGAGATTTGACCCCTTAGAGGGACGACATATGAACGACCTGACCAAATTTACCAATCAGATGGCGAAGCCGGAAACCTTCGACCAGATCCAGATCGGTCTGGCCTCGCCCGAGCGCATCCGCAGCTGGTCCTTCGGCGAGATCAAGAAGCCGGAAACGATCAACTATCGCACGTTCAAGCCCGAGCGTGACGGCCTGTTCTGCGCGCGTATCTTCGGCCCCGTGAAGGACTATGAGTGCCTTTGCGGTAAGTATAAGCGCATGAAGTACAAGGGCGTCGTCTGCGAAAAGTGCGGCGTCGAAGTGACCGTGACCAAGGTGCGCCGCGAGCGCATGGGCCATATCGAACTGGCCGCGCCGGTCGCGCATATCTGGTTCCTCAAGTCGCTGCCTTCGCGCATCGGCCTGCTGCTCGACATGCAGTTGAAGCAGCTCGAACGCATCCTGTACTTTGAATCCTATGTGGTGATCGAGCCGGGCCTGACCCCGCTTGAAAAGTACCAGTTGCTGACCGAAGACGAGCTGCTCGACTATCAGGACGAGTATGGCGAAGACGCGTTCAGCGCCGGCATCGGCGCCGAGGCGGTCAAGCACATGCTGATGAGCCTCGACATGGTTCAGGAGAAGGAAGACCTTCTCAAGGAACTGGCCGAGACCAAGTCGGAACTGAAGCCGAAGAAGATCATCAAGCGCCTGAAGGTCGTGGAATCCTTCATCGATTCGGGCAACCGCCCCGAATGGATGATCCTCGACGTGGTGCCGGTCATTCCGCCGGATCTGCGCCCGCTGGTGCCGCTGGACGGTGGCCGCTTTGCCACCTCGGACTTGAACGACCTCTATCGTCGCGTCATCAACCGTAACAACCGTCTGAAGCGCCTCATTGAACTGCGCGCGCCCGACATCATCGTGCGCAACGAAAAGCGCATGTTGCAGGAAGCCGTTGACGCCCTGTTCGACAACGGTCGCCGTGGCCGCGTCATCACGGGTGCCAACAAGCGTCCTCTCAAGTCGCTGTCCGACATGCTCAAGGGCAAGCAGGGCCGCTTCCGTCAGAACCTGCTCGGCAAGCGCGTCGACTATTCGGGCCGTTCGGTCATCGTGACCGGTCCCGAACTCAAGCTGCATCAGTGCGGCCTGCCCAAGAAGATGGCGCTCGAACTGTTCAAGCCGTTCATCTACGCTCGTCTGGATGCCAAGGGTCTGTCGATGACCCTGAAGCAGGCCAAGAAGTGGGTGGAAAAGGAACGCAAGGAAGTCTGGGACATCCTGGACGAGGTGATCCGTGAACACCCCGTCATGCTCAACCGTGCGCCCACGCTGCACCGTCTGGGCATTCAGGCGTTTGAACCCGTTCTGATCGAGGGTAAGGCGATCCAGCTTCACCCGCTGGTCTGCTCGGCCTTCAACGCCGACTTCGACGGTGACCAGATGGCCGTCCACGTTCCGCTGAGCCTTGAGGCCCAGTTGGAAGCGCGCGTGCTGATGATGTCGACCAACAACATCCTCTCGCCCGCAAACGGCAAGCCGATCATCGTGCCTTCGCAGGACATGGTGCTGGGCATCTATTACCTCTCGATGGACCGCGCAGGCGAGCCGGGCGAGGGTATGCTGCTGGCCGATATGGCCGAAGTGCATCAGGCGCTGGAGGCCAAGGCCGTCACGCTGCACTCGAAGGTCATCGCCCGCGTTCCGCAGACCGACGAAGACGGCAAGACGTACTTGAAGCGTTTCGAAACGACTCCGGGCCGTATGCTGATCGGCGAATGCCTGCCCAAGAGCCACAAGGTGCCCTTCGACGTGGTCAACCGCCTTCTGACCAAGAAGGACGTGGGCGACGTGATCGACGAGGTCTATCGTCACACCGGCCAGAAGGACACTGTCCTGTTCGCCGACGCCATCATGAGCCTTGGCTTCCGCCACGCGTTCAAGGCGGGCATCTCCTTCGGCAAGGATGACATGATCATCCCCGACAGCAAGGATGCGCTGGTTGCCGAGACCAAGGAACTGGTCGCGGATTATGAGCAGCAGTATCAGGACGGTCTGATCACGCAGCAGGAAAAGTACAACAAGGTCATCGACGCCTGGAGCCGTTGCGGCGATCAGGTGGCCGCGGCCATGATGGAAGAGCTGAAATCCAGCCCTGTGGACCCCGAGACCGGCCGTCAGAAGCCGATCAACGCGATCTACATGATGAGCCACTCGGGCGCGCGTGGTTCGCCGACCCAGATGAAGCAGCTGGCCGGTATGCGCGGTCTGATGGCCAAGCCGTCGGGCGAGATTATCGAAACGCCGATCATCTCGAACTTCAAGGAAGGTCTGACCGTTCTTGAATACTTCAACTCGACCCACGGCGCCCGTAAGGGTCTGGCGGACACCGCGCTCAAGACGGCAAACTCGGGTTACCTGACCCGCCGTCTGGTCGACGTGTCGCAGGACTGCGTGGTCATCATCAATGACTGCGGCACCGAACGCGCTCTGGAAATGCGCGCGATCGTTCAGGGCGGCAGCACCATCGCCTCGCTGGGCGAGCGTATCCTCGGTCGTACTCTGGCCGATGATATCCTTGCCAAGGACGGCTCGGTGATCGTGGCCAAGGGCACGCTGCTGGACGAACCGGCGGTGGCGCTGATCGAATCGCATGGCATCCAGTCGGCGCGCATCCGCTCGCCGCTGGTTTGCGAGGCGACTCAGGGCGTTTGCGGCACCTGCTATGGCCGCGACCTTGCGCGCGGTACGCCGGTCAACATCGGTGAAGCGGTCGGTGTTATCGCCGCCCAGTCGATCGGTGAACCCGGCACGCAGCTGACCATGCGTACGTTCCACATCGGTGGCGCGGCGCAGGTGAACGAACAGTCGAACCTTGAAGCGTTGTGCGACGGTCACGTCGAATATCGCGACATTCCGACCATCGTGGACAAGCGCGGGCGTCTGCTCTCGCTGGCCCGTAATGGCGAAATCGCGCTGATCGACACCGATGGCCGCGAGCGCGCCATGCACCGTGTGCCTTATGGTACGCATCTGCTCCACAAGAGCGGCGCGACTGTGAAGCAGGGCGAACGTCTGGCCGAATGGGATCCGTTCACCACGCCGATCATCACCGAAAAGTCGGGCAGCGTGAAGTATCAGGACCTGATCGACGGTCGCACGCTGACCGAGCAGGTGGACGAAGCGACGGGTATGACCCAGCGCATCATCACCGAAAACCGCTCAACCAGCCGTGGCAAGAAGGAGGACCTGCGTCCCCGTCTGACCCTGCTGGACGAAGGTTCGGGCGAGGCGGCACGCTATATGCTGGCGCCGGGCACGACGCTTTCGGTCGAAGACGGTCAGTTCGTGGAATCGGGCGACGTTATCGCGCGTGCTTCGCGCGAAGCCGCCAAGACCCGCGACATCACCGGCGGTCTGCCGCGTGTGGCCGAACTGTTCGAAGCGCGCATTCCCAAGGACAATGCGGTGATCGCCAAGATCGCTGGCCGCATTGAATTTGTCCGCGATTACAAGGCGAAGCGCAAGATCGCCATTGTGCCGCAGGAAGGCGAACCCGTCGAATACCTGATCCCCAAGAGCAAGGTGATCGACGTTCAGGAAGGGGACTGGGTCAAGAAGGGCGACAACCTGATCTCGGGCTCGCCCAACCCGCATGACATTCTGGAAGTGATGGGGATCGAGGCTCTGGCCGAATATCTCGTCGCGGAAATTCAGGAAGTCTATCGCTTGCAGGGCGTGAAGATCAACGACAAGCACATCGAGGTGATCGTTCGCCAGATGCTGCAAAAGGTTGAGATCACGTTTGGTGGCGACACCACGCTGCTGCCAGGCGAGCAGGTCGATCTGGAAGAAATGCTGGAAACCAACGGCAAGCTGACCGAAGGCCAGCGTCCTGCCGAAGGCAAGCCGGTGCTGCTGGGCATCACCAAGGCTTCGCTCCAGACGCGTTCGTTCATCTCGGCGGCGTCCTTCCAGGAAACCACCCGCGTGCTCACGCAGGCGGCGGTCGAAGGCAAGAAGGACAGCCTGATCGGTCTGAAGGAAAACGTCATCGTGGGCCGTCTCATCCCCGCCGGTACCGGCGCGGGCATGAACCGCATCCGCGTGGCCGCCTCCAGCCGCGATGCTGCGCTGCGCGCTTCCTATCGCAAGCTGCAGGAGCACCTGATCGCTCCGGCAACGGCGGCCGAAGAGCACGCGGCCGAACTGGCTCAGGGGCCTGAGGCTGCTGGTCTGGTCGATCCGCTGGCGCCGATGGAAGGGGAAACCCACGGCCTCGACGCCGATGCCGGAGAATACCTGAACAAGGGCGAGGAATAATCCTCTCGCCTTTGCCGGGCTGAAAACACAGAAAGACCCCGCTGGAGCGATCCGGCGGGGTTTTTTGTTGTTTTGGGAGGGCTAGGGTTTTGCCTCCGGCGGGCAAAGGGCGGGGGCCCTTTGCAATCCCGATAATGGGGTTGCGCTCGGGTTCGCGACGCGAGGTTATAGGCTATCGTTTTCAAGCCTGCGGCGCGGCGAACTCACGCTAAAAGCGCCGCAGGCTTTATTATCCAAACGCCGCCATCACGCGCAAGGCCGCGTTCAAAACGCCACGAAGACAGTAATGGGATTGCAAAGGGTCGAGACCCTTTGCCCGCCGGAGGCATCCATCACCCCGCCCTTAACCCGCCGGAGGCATGAAACAAAACCCTCTTGCACCCTTCCCATTCGCGCAAACCCCTCCTAAACCTGCGTCCATGCCCGATACGTTGAAAATCACCCTCGCCCAGTTGAACCAGTCCGTTGGCGATTTGTCCGGCAATGCCGCGGGCATGCTGGCCGCGCGCGACCGTGCGAAAGAGGCGGGGGCGGATTTGATCGCTTTCCCCGAATTGCAGTTGGTCGGCTATCCGCCCGAGGATCTGGTCTTGAAGCCCAGCCTTGTCGAGCGCGCGACGGCCGAGTTGCAGAAGATGGCCCAGACCACGGCGGCGGGCGGCCCGGCGATGCTGGTGGGCAGCGTGTTCGTGGCCGATGGGGCGCTGCATAATGGCGTGGCCTTGCTGGATCAGGGCAAGGTGGCGGCGATCCGTTTCAAGCATGAGCTGCCTAATTACGGCACGTTTGACGAGATGCGCCTGTTTCAACCCGGCCCCTTGCCTGAGCCGATCATCTTTCGCGGCACCATGATCGGCGTGCCGATCTGCGAGGACATTTGGCACCCCAATGTCTGTCGCCACCTGGCCGATTTCGGGGCCGAGATTTTTCTGTGCCCCAACGGCAGCCCTTATGAGATCGACAAGGACACGCTGCGCATCGATGGCGTGGCCAAGCGCCGCGCCTCGGCGGCGGGGGTGCCGCTGGCCTATCTGAACCGCGTGGGCGGGCAGGATGAGCTGGTGTTCGACGGGGCCAGTTTCGTGGTCAATGGCGATGGCAGCCTTGCGGTCCAGATGAAGGACTGGGAGGAGCAGGAGGTTCTGACCCGCTGGACCAAGACCGCCAAGGGCTGGCGCTGCGACCGGGGCGAGATCGAGCCGCAGGCTGAGCATCCCGAGGATGTCTATTGCGCCATGGTGCTGGCGCTGCGCGATTATGTGAACCGCAACAAGTTTCCCGGCGTGGTGCTGGGTCTGTCGGGCGGGATCGATTCGGCGCTGTGCGCGGCGATTGCGGTCGATGCGTTGGGCGCGGACCGTGTGTGGTGCGTGATGCTGCCCAGCCGCTATACCAGCACCGAGAGCCTGATCGACGCGACCGAATGCGCGCATATGCTTGGCGTGAAATATGACACGGTGCCGATCGTCCCGGCCGTCAAAGCGTTTGAAGAAATGCTCGCCAGCCCCTTTGCGGGCCGCGCGCCCGATCTGGCCGAGGAGAATATCCAGAGCCGCATCCGGGGCGTGACGCTGATGGCGCTGTCGAACAAATTCGGCCCGATGCTGCTGACCACCGGCAACAAGAGCGAGATGAGCGTGGGTTACGCCACGATCTATGGCGATATGAACGGTGGCTATAACCCACTGAAAGACGCCTATAAAATGACAGTGTTTGCGCTGTCGAAATGGCGCAACAAGCACCGCCCGCGCATCGCCCTTGGCCCTGACGGTCCGGTGATGCCCGACAATATCATCGCCAAGCCGCCCAGCGCTGAATTGCGCCCGGACCAAAAGGATTCGGACTCGCTGCCGCCCTATGACGTGCTGGACGCGATCCTGCTCGGTCTGGTCGAGCATGAAAAGTCGGTCGAGCAATTGGTGAGCGAAGGTTTCGACCGGGCCACCGTCAGCCGGATCGAGCGCCTGCTCCATCTGGCCGAGTATAAAAGGCGGCAGGCGCCTCCGGGGGTCAAGCTGGGGTCGCGCAATTTCGGGCGGGATCGGCGTTATCCGATTACGCAGGCGTTTCGGACGGCTTGATCTCTTTAAGGGGTTAAGGTGCCTCCGGCGGGCAAAGGGCGGGTGCCCTTTGCAATCCCGTTAATGGGGTTGTGCGGGATTGAGGCGTTGCGTTAGCTGCTATGGTTTCACAAGCCTGCGGCGCGGCGAACTCACGCCAAAAGCGCCGCAGGCTTTAAAATTCAAGCGTTCCATCCGGCACCTACGGCTGAATTCATAACCCAACGCTGACAAGTATCGGGATTGCAAAGGGCCCCCGCCCTTTGCCCGCCGGAGGCATCTCTCTCTTTCCTCCCCCCCCTATCCCGATTATAGCCCCCCCATGACCACCGTAACCCGCTTCGCCCCCAGCCCCACAGGGATGCTTCACATCGGCAATATCCGCACCGCGCTGCACAACTGGATGTTGGCGCAAAGGAGCGGAGGCAAGTTTCTGCTGCGCATTGATGATACGGATGGCGCGCGCAGCCGAGAGGAATATGTCGAGGGCATTCGTGCCGATCTGGCCTGGCTGGGACTGAATATTGAGGGGGAGGAGCGCCAGTCGGCCCGTTTCGCCCTGTATGAGCGCGAGTTTGCCAAGCTGATGGAGGCCGGGCGCGTCTATCGTTGCTATGAAACGGCGCAGGAACTGGATCTCAAGCGCAAGGTGCTGCTCTCGCGCGGGTTGCCGCCGATTTATGATCGCGCGGCGCTGGCTCTGACCGAGGCCGATCATGAGGCGAAGGCGGCGGCGGGCGAGGCGCCCCATTGGCGTTTCCTGCTGGACCGCGACGAGCCGATTGCCTGGGAGGACGGCGTGCGCGGCGCGCAGCATTTCGACCCGGCCACCATGTCTGATCCCGTTATCCGCCGCGCCGACGGATCGTGGCTTTATATGCTGCCCTCGGTGATCGACGATATTGACATGGGCGTCACGCAGATCCTGCGCGGCGAGGATCATGTGTCGAACACCGCGACGCAGGTGCAGATGTTCACCGCCCTTGGCGCGCCCGTGCCCGCCTTTGCCCACAGCGCGCTGCTGACCGGGTCCGAGGGCAAGCTGTCGAAGCGCCTGGGTTCGCTGGGCGTGGCCGAATTGCGCGAACAGGGCATCGAGCCGGAAGCGATCATCAGCCTGCTGGCCCGCCTTGGCACCAGCGATCCGGTCGACGCCTCGCTTTCGGTCGAGCAGCTTTGCCAGACTTTCGACCTTTCGCGCTTTGGTCGCGCACCCGCCCGTTTTGACGAGGCCGAACTGGCGCGTTTGAATGCCCAGGTCATCCACCGTATGCCCTTCGCCAAAGTGGCCGACCGCCTGCCCGAAGGCATGGGCGAGGAAGCTTGGGAGGCGATCCGTCCCAATCTCAATACCGTGGCCGAAGCCGCCGATTGGTGGGCCGTGGTCAAGGGGCCGATCCACGCCCCCGCGCAGGACGATGAGGCCCGCGCCTTCCTGTCCCAAGCCGCCGAGGTCGCTGCTTCGCTCGATTGGGCCGGTGCGCCTTGGGCCGCGCTGACCGGGGCACTCAAGGACTCCACCGGACGCAAGGGAAAGGCGCTCTTCCTGCCCTTGCGTCTGGCGATCACCGGCATGGAGCATGGGCCGGATATGGGCGCTCTCTTGCCGCTGATCGGGCGGGATGAGGTTGTGGCGCGGTTGAAGGGGTAAGATTTGCCTCCGGCGGGCAAAGGGCGGGGGCCCTTTGCAATCCCGATAATGGGTTTACGCTCGGGTTCGCGACGCGAGGTTATAGGCTATCGTTTTCAAGCCTGCAGCGCGGTGAGCCTACGCTAAAAGCGCCGCAGGCTTTATCCTTCAAACGCGGCAATCACGCAGAAGGCATCCTTCGCAGCGCCTTGCCGACAGTACCGGGATTGTTAAGGGCCCCCGCCCTTAACCCGCCGGAGGCACCACTTTGGGCTCAACCCTAAGCCGCCACCTCCGCGACCTCTTCACTCGCCGCCTCCAGCAAACGCTTCTCGATCGATTTCTGCCGCCCGCCGCCATCGACCTTTCCGCCGAACAGGTCGGTGACATAGAAGGTGTCGACGGCGCGCTCGCCATAGGTGGCGACATGGGCGGAATGGACGATCAGGCGCGATTCGAACAGCGCGCGCGCCAGTCGGTTAAGCAGCGCGGGACGGTCGCGGGCCGAGATTTCGACCACGGTGAAGCGGTTGGAGGCGTCATTGTCGAATTCGACGCGGGGGCGCACCTCGAAGGCTTCCTGACGCGGGCGGGGCAGGGGCCGGGCCACGAGTTGGGGCAGCAGCTTGACCCGGTTGGCCAGCGCGTCGCCGATGGCCTTTTGCAGGCGCTCCAATTGCCCCGCCTCGGAAAAGGGGCGGCCCAGCGGGTCCTGCACGAGGAAATTGTCGACCGCCGTGCCGCTGCGCGTGGTGTGGATGCGTGCGTCGATGATATTGCCGCCGGCCAGGTGGATGCCGCCCGCGATGCGATAGAACAGGCCGGGGTGGTCCGAGGCGATGACCATGACCAGCGTGGCCGCGCGGGTTTCGTCATAGCTGGTGGTGATCGACAAGGGGGCGCCTTTGGCCTCGTGCAATTGCACAAGGTTGCGTGCGATCACATCGTCCGGCTCGGCGATCCAGTAGGCATCGGTGAACTGCTTGCCATAGCGCGCCACCAGCGTGCCCAGCGCGCCCATGCGCTCGGTCACGGCCTTTTGCTTGGCCGCGATGCGTTCGGCGCGATGGCGTTCGACATGGCCAAGGCGCAGGCGCTCCTCGGCGCTGGAGAACAGTTCGGTCAGCAACTGGCGCTTCCACCCGTTCCACACGCCCGGCCCCACCGCGCGAATGTCCACGATGGTGAGCAGCGTCAATTGCCGCAGCCGTTCGAGCGACTGCACCACGGCCACGAAATCGGTGATCGTCTTCCAGTCGGCCAGATCGCGCTTCATCGCGGTCGCGCTCATCAACAGATGCTGGCGCACCAGCCAGCTGACCAGTTCCGTCTCCTCGCTGGTCATGCCCAGACGCGGGCACAGGCGCAGCGCGATTTCCGCGCCCAGCACCGAATGGTCGCCCCCGCGCCCCTTGGCGATGTCATGCATCAGCACGCTGGCATAAAGCGCGCGGCGGTGATGCAGCTTGCCGATGATCGCGGTGGCCAGCGGGTGATCCTCGGCCAGTTCGCCCTTCTCGATCCGGGCCAGCAGGCCGATCGCGCGGATCGTATGTTCGTCCACCGTATAGTGGTGATACATATCGAACTGCATCTGGGCGTTCACCCGGCCGAAATCGGGGATGAAGCGACCGAACACGCCTGCCTCGTTCAGCCAGCGCAACACGGTTTCAGGATCATGGCGGCTGGTCAGCAATTCCATGAAGAGTTCATTGGCGCGCGGATTCTTGCGCACATCGGCGTCGATCAGCTTCGCATCGCGGGCGATCTGGCGCATGGTTTCGGGGTGGATCTCGAAACTTTCCGCATCCGCAATCGTGAAGATCTCCAGCAGCCGCACCGGATCGGCCTCGAACCAGTCATCCGATGGCGCGGCAATGCGGCCATGGGAAACCTTGTATCCCTTGATCGTGCGCGCCCGCCCGCGCAGCGAGGCAAGGAAGCCCTTGCGCTTCTTCTTCTCGGTCTGCTCCTCCAGTTGGGCCAGAAACACGCCGGTCAGGCTGCCCACCTGTTTGGCCTGAAGGAAGAAATATTGCATGAAACGTTCGACCGCGCTTTTCCCCGGCCGGTCGGCAAAGGCCATGCGCTGGGCCACCTGCCGCTGCAGGTCGAAAGTCAGCCGGTCCTCGGCGCGATTGGTGATCGTGTGGAGATGGCAGCGCACCGCCCAGAAAAAGCTCTCGGCGCGGCGGAAGGCGCGGTATTCATCCTGCGTCAGCAGGCCCACATCGACCAGTTCGGCGGGGCTGCGCACCTTATGCAGATATTTGCCGATCCAGTAGAGCGTGTGCAGGTCGCGCAATCCGCCCTTGCCTTCCTTCACATTGGGTTCGACCACATAGCGGCTGTCGCCCAGCCTCTTGTGCCGCTCATTGCGCTCGGCCAGCTTTTCGGTGACGAAATTGCGCTCGCTGCCCTCGACCACTTCGGCGAAGAAGCGGCGGCGCGATTCGTCGAACAGGGCCTGATCGCCCCAGACATAGCGCCCTTCGAGCAGGGCGGTGCAGATCGTGATGTCCGATTTGGCCATGCGGACCGTATCGTCCAGGCTGCGGCTGGAATGGCCGACTTTCAGCCCCAGATCCCACAGGAAATAGAGCATGGCCTCGATCACCTGCTCGCACCAGTGAGTCTGCTTGGACGGCGTGATGAAGGCCACATCGACATCGGAATGGGGCGCCATCTCGCCCCGGCCATAGCCGCCCACGGCCATGATCGTCAGCCGCTCGCCCGTGCTGCGGTTGACCGAAGGATAGACATCGGAAATCACATGATCGTGGATCACGCGCAGCAACTGGTCGGTCAGGAAGGCCTGCGCCTCGGCGCAATCATGGCCTGCGCCGGGGCGCTCCATCAGGCGGCGGTTGATTTCCTCGCGCCCGTCGGCCAGCGCCCGCCGCAACAGTTCGACAATGGGCTGGCGCGCGACATTGGCCTTGTTGCCCGCCGCATCCATCGCATCGGCAATGGCGATGGTCAAAGCGCGGCGGTCGATCACCGCGCGTTGGTTGGGGATGCGAATGGCGTTCATCGGCGGCTTTCAACTGGAGGCTTGCAGGCCAAGTCTAAACATCTCTACTTAAGCGACACTTATCACTCTACCCCGTGGGGCCATGGCCGCGCCAGAGGTTTGACGCAGAAAAAGGTGACTTCTGTCATCGCCTTGTTGTATCGCGCGGCTGATTAGGAAAAAATGGGCTTTTTGCCCCAGCCACGGACCCTGTTTCCCATGTTGAGCGACCTTGTGCATGTCTCGCTGCCTCTCGTCGATGTTTTGTCCGCCGGTGCAAGCGCGGTGAAACAGCCGATCTTCTGGGCCGATCTGGGGTTGAAAAAGGGCATCAGCCTGGGCTTCTTCACCCTGCGCTTCTATTCGCTCGCCTATCTGGCGGGCATCGTGTTCGGCTATTGGCACATGACGCGGATGATCCGCCAACCGGGCAGCCCGCTGGCCCAGCGCCATGTCGATGACCTATTCTTCTGGTGCACGCTGGGCATCATTCTTGGCGGGCGTCTGGGCTATGCCACGTTCTATGACCACACGCTCTATACCGAGCCGTTGAAGATGCTGCGCCTGTGGGAGGGCGGCATGAGTTTTCACGGCGGGCTGATCGGTGTGCTGGTGGCGGTCTGGGGCGTGTGCCGGGCAGGCGGCCTGTCGTTTATCCGGGTGATGGATTATGTCGCGCCCTGCGCGCCGGTGGGGCTGTTTTTCGGGCGCATTGCCAATTTCATCAATGGCGAATTGTGGGGCCGGGTGGCCGGGCCGGACGTGCCTTGGGCGATGGTTTTTCCCGACGAGGCGGCCGGCAATTTCGCCCGCCACCCCAGCCAGCTCTATGAAGCGGGCCTTGAGGGGCTGACGCTGGGGGCAGTGCTGTTCGCGCTGTTCTGGCTGACGCGGGCGCGCTGGCGGCCGGGGATGCTGATGGGCACGTTCTCGCTGGGATATGGTCTGGCGCGCTTCATCGTCGAGTTTTTCCGCGAGCCGGACCAGCAGTTGCAGGATTTCGCCGCCCGCACCCATATGTCGATGGGGCAATGGCTGACCGTGCCGATGATCCTCCTGGGCCTGTTCATGATCGTGCGGGCGTTGACGCGGCCAATGCTGGGGGCGCGTGTGCCGGTGCGGTCGGGCGCCGATGGCTGATCTGTCGGACAGTCTGCGCCGCCTGATCGCGATGCAGGGGCCGATCCCGCTCGCGCTCTATATGGCGCAGGCCAATGCCCATTATTATTCGACGCGCGACCCGCTGGGCGCGGGCGGCGATTTCATCACCGCGCCCGAAATAAGCCAGATGTTTGGCGAGATGGTGGGCATCTGGCTGGCCGATGTGTGGCGGCGTGCAGGATCCCCCGCGCGCGTGATCTATGCCGAGCCGGGGCCGGGGCGCGGCACGCTGGCGCGCGATGCCCTGCGCGTGGCGGCGCGATTTGGGCTGGTGCCTGAGGTGCATTTCATCGAAGGTTCGCCTGCATTGCGCCGCGCGCAGGCCGAGGCTTTCCCTCAGGCGGTGTGGCATGAGGATCTCTCGACCCTGCCCGAGGATGCGCCGATCCTGCTGGTGGCCAATGAATTTCTCGACGCGCTGCCGGTGCGCCAACTGGTGAAAACCCCGCAGGGCTGGCGCGAGCGGATGGTCGGGCTGGATGGGGATCGCTTTGTGCCCGTGTCTGGCGGATTGCCGATGGACAGCGCGGTGCCGCAGGCATGGCGCGAGGCCGAGGCAGGCGCGATTGTCGAAACCAGCCCCGCCACCAGCGCGGTGATGGGCGAAATCGGCGCAAGGCTGGCCGCGCAAGGCGGCGCGGCGTTGATCATCGACTATGGCTATGCGCCAAGGCAGATGGGCTCGACCTTTCAGGCCCTGCGCGCCCATGCCCATGTCGACCCGTTTGAAGCGCCCGGCGAGGCGGATCTGACCTGTCTGGTCGATTTCGTCACCGCCGCGCAGGTGGCACAGGCGCAAGGCGCGCGCGTGATGGGCATCGCCGGGCAGGGCGGGTGGCTGATGGCGCTGGGCATGGCCGAGCGCGCCGCCGCGCTGGCCAAGGTTGCGCCCGATGAGACCGAAGCGGCCTATCACCGGCTGACCGCGCCCGATCAAATGGGCGTCTTGTTCAAGGTGCTGGGGCTGGCCGGGCGCGAATGGCCCGATGGGGCCGGATTTGCGCCCCCTGTGCCGGTTTCGTAAATCTGGGATACAGCTTTCCCCAAGCATAGAAACAGCGCCCCGACCCGAATCCTGCTCCGAAAGTCCCACCATCGCCGCCCTGCCTTCCTTTGCCCAGCAATCGCGGTTGCGCAGTCGTGCGACGGCTATTGGCCTGTCGGTGGCGATCATGGCGCTGTTCATCGCTGCCTTGCTCAGCCTTGGACTGGCCGGGGCGAACAAGCAGCCGGGCGAGCCGCGTCTGGTCTCCATCCAGATGGACGATGGCAAGCAGCAGGCGCAGGCCAAGCAGCAGCAGGTGTCATCGCCCAAGGTGGCCAAAATCGCCGAGCCGCCCAAGACTCCGGTGCCAAGCCCGCCCGAACCCACGCCCACTACGCCCCCGCCGCCCAACTATATCAAGCTGAGCCATGATGATTTCGCGGCCTCGGACATCGGCGCCATCGGCCGCCGCAGCGAGGCCGTGGCCGCCGCCAATGCCGCCGCCGCGCGCGCCGCCGCCACCGGGCCGGGCGAAGGGCCCAAGGGCGTCCACCTCTATGCCGCGCAATGGTATCGCGAGCCCAATGACGCTGAACTGCGGCCCTTCCTCTCCGGGGCCAACGCGCCGCCGGGATCATGGGCTACCATCGCCTGCCAGACCATCGACCATTTCCATGTCGAGAACTGCCAGGAACTGGACGAATATCCGCTCGGCTCGGGCCTTGCGCGGGGGCTGCGCCGTGCCTCGTGGCAGTTCCTCGTCTGGCCGCCGCGCATTGATGGCAAGCCGCAGGTCGGGACCTGGGTGCGGATCAGGTTTGATTTCACCAAGGGGTGATTTTTGGGGGAGGTTTTATGCCTCCGGCGGGCAAAGGGCGGGGGCCCTTTGCAATCCCGTTATGGGGTTGCGCCATGATGGCAGGGGAGTGCGCCGATTTATAAAGCCTGCGGCGCCATATTGCGCTGATCAGCGCCGCAGGCTTTCCATATTAAACCTTGCGTCCGACACCCAAGGCCGAACTCTAGGCGCAACGCAGACAGTACGGGGATTGCAAAGGGTCGAAACCCTTTGCCCGCCGGAGGCAAAACCCCTCAAGCACATCCTATCAATTCGTCTCCCGCTTCAACCTCTCGGCCAAAACTTCCAGCTCGGCCGGCTCCAGCAGCCATGTCCGCGTGATGCGTCCGGCCCGATGTACAGGAGCGGTCAGCAGCAGGCGGGCGTTTTCGCGCGCATGGGGCTTGTAGAGCGTGAAATGCACCACGCATTCGCGGACATGGGCGATCACCGGCACGCGGCCTTCGAGGTCGATCATCGTCGCGGGCTGGTCCCACGGGATATTGTCGACGGTGGCACGGTTGCTTTCGCTGGGCATATAGGCCTCCGCGTGGGTGAAGTCGCGCTTGGGGGTTTCTTCGTCAGACATCGAGATTGGCCACGTTCAATGCATTTTCCTGAATGAATTCGCGGCGCGGTTCGACGATATCGCCCATCAGACGGGTAAAGATTTCGTCGGTCACATCGGCGTCTTCGACCTTGACCTGAAGCAGGGCGCGGTTGTTCGGGTCGAGCGTGGTTTCCCAGAGCTGTTCCGCGTTCATCTCGCCAAGGCCCTTGTAGCGCTGGATCGAGAGGCCCTTGCGCCCGGTGGCCAGCACCGCTTCGAGCAATTGCGAGGGGCGGGTGATCGAGCCGTCCAGATCGACCGGGCGGGCAGCGACGGGGGCGTCCTCGCCCTCGGTTTCCTCGACCGCCGCTTCCGGTTCGGCGGTCACGGCGGTGGAACGGCTGAACTTGGCCGGGGTGGCGTAAACCTCGGCTTGTTCACCGGCAAGGCGGGCCAATTTGCGCGCCTCGGCGCTGATCAGGAAGGCGGCCTCGATCTTGTGATAGTCGGTGACGCCGCGCCAGTGGCGCAGGAATTCGACATGACCCACCTCGGTCAGCACCGCTTCCCACTTGGCCTCGCGGTCGGCGCGGCCCAGCCATGCGGCGGCCTTGTCGAGGGCTGCCTTGCGTTCTTCGGGGGTGAGCCCATGTTCGAGCGAGCCGGCCAGCGCCATCGCCTCGATCACGGCGGGATTATAGCGCCGGGGGACGAAGGCCATCAGGTTGCGCAGGCGCAGCGCATGATCGACCAGATCCTCCAGATCGCGGCCCGAGCGTGCGCCCGTCCCGGTTTCCAGCATCCGACCGGACAGACCCGCCTCGACCAGATAGCGGTCGAGCGCGGCATTGTCCTTGAGGTAAACCTCCGACCGGCCCTTCGCCACCTTGTACAGAGGCGGCTGGGCGATGAAGAGATGGCCCGCGCGGATGATGTCGGGCATCTGGCGGTGGAAGAAGGTCAGCAACAGCGTGCGGATATGCGCGCCGTCGACGTCGGCGTCGGTCATGATGACGATCTTGTGATAGCGCAGCTTCTCAAGATTGAATTCATCACGGATGCCGGTGCCCATCGCCTGAATCAGCGTGCCGACTTCCTTCGACGAAATGATCCGGTCAAAGCGGGCGCGCTCCACATTCAGGATCTTGCCCTTGAGCGGCAAGATCGCCTGATAATGGCGGTCGCGGCCCTGCTTGGCCGATCCGCCTGCCGAGTCACCTTCGACCAGGAAGAGTTCGCACTTGCTGGGATCGCGTTCCTGACAGTCGGCCAGCTTGCCCGGCAGGCTGGCGATGTCCATCACGCCCTTGCGGCGGGTCAGTTCGCGGGCGCGCTTGGCGGCCTCGCGCGCGGCGGCGGCATCGATCACCTTCTGGATGATCGACTTGGCATGGGCCGGGTTTTCCTCCAGCCATTGCGTCATCTTGTCGGCCATCAGCGCTTCCAAGGGCTGACGCACTTCGGAGGAGACCAGCTTGTCCTTGGTCTGCGACGAGAATTTGGGGTCAGGCAGCTTGACCGAAACGATGGCGGTCAGGCCCTCGCGCATGTCCTCGCCCGAAAGCGAGACCTTTTCCTTCTTCAACATGCCCGAACGCTCGGCATAATTGTTGAGCGTGCGCGTCAGCGCGGCGCGGAAGGCGGCCAAATGCGTGCCGCCGTCGCGCTGGGGGATGTTGTTGGTGAAGCACAGGACGTTTTCGTAATAGGAATCGTTCCACTGTAACGCCACGTCGATGCCGATCCCGTCCTTGTCCGCCGTGATGGCGATAGGTTCGGGGATCAGCGCCATCTTGTTGCGATCCAGATAGCGCACGAAAGCTGCGATGCCGCCTTCGTAATAGAGGTCATGTTCCTTCACCTCTTCGCCGCGCAGATCGCGCAGCAGGATGCGCACGCCGGAGTTCAGGAACGCCAGTTCGCGGTAGCGGTGCTCGAGCTTGTCGAAATCATAGACAGTGACGTTCTTGAACGTCTCGTCGCTGGCCAGGAAGGTCACGCGGGTGCCGTTCTTCTTCTGGCCTTTGCGGGTGCCGCTTTCATAGATCGGCGCATCACCTTTGACGATCAGCGGATTTTCCGCATCGCCATGGCGGAAGCGCATCCAATGCTCCTGCCCCTCGCGCCAGATGGTCAGTTCGAGCCATTCCGAAAGCGCATTGACCACCGAAACGCCCACGCCATGCAGACCGCCCGACACCTTGTAAGCGTTGTCGTCGCTGGTGTTCTCGAACTTGCCGCCCGCGTGGAGCTGGGTCATGATGACCTCGGCCGCCGAAACGCCTTCTTCCGGGTGCAGCCCGGTGGGGATGCCGCGCCCGTTATCTTCGACCGAAACCGAACCGTCCGGGTTCAGCTCGATCAGCACCAGATCGCAATGCCCGGCCAGCGCTTCGTCGATGGCATTGTCCGACACTTCGAACACCATGTGATGCAAGCCCGACCCATCGTCGGTATCGCCGATATACATGCCGGGCCGCTTGCGCACGGCGTCCAGTCCCTTCAGGACCTTGATCGAGTCTGCGCCATAGGCGTTGGTGTTGGGCTGCTGCCCGGTGCTCGGCTGACTATTGTTCGGATTTTCGGTGCTCATGAGAAGCCTATAGGCATTTTGGCGCAGGACCGAAAGGCGCTTTCACCCCTTCCTTCCACAGAGTTTTCCTGCTGAATTGCCGCGAAACTCGCGAATGGGCGAAGCAGGAGGCATCCATGAAACATGGCAGGCAGTTGTTGGCCGGAGCTGCGGCTCTGGCGGGGGTGATGGCGGGCGGGCTTATGGCCACCGCCGCGGCTGCGCAGGAGGCGCCCCTGCGCCCCGATCAGACCGCGTTCCGCGCGCTCTACAAGGAGCTGGTCGAAACCGACAGTTCGATCACCACCGGCTCCTGCACGCTGCTGGCCGACAAGGTGGAAAAGCATCTGCGCGCCGCCGGTTATGGTGACGCTGACATCACCCGCTTTGCCGTGCCCGATCATCCCAAGGAGGGCGGGATCGTGGTGATCCTGCCGGGCACGTCCAAGACCTTGAAGCCCATCCTGCTGCTGGGCCATCTCGACGTGGTGGTGGCCAAGCGTGAGGACTGGACCCGCGATCCTTACACGCTGATCGAGGAAGGCGGCTATTTCTATGGTCGCGGCACGTCGGACATGAAGGCGATGGACGCCATCTGGATCGACATGATGGCGCGGATGAAGAAGGAAGGCGCCAAGAACAAGCGCACGCTCAAACTCGCGCTGACCTGCGGCGAGGAAACGAGTTGGGCCTTTAACGGGGCGCAATATCTGGCCAATAACAAGCGCGATCTGATCGATGCGGAATTCGCACTCAATGAAGGCGGGGGCGGGCGCACCAGCGGACCGGGCGGGAAGGTCATCGTGCAGAACATGCATGTGGGCGAAAAGACGGTCGTGAATTATCGCATCGAGGCGACCAATCCGGGCGGCCATTCCTCGATTCCGATCCCCGACAATGCGATCTATGAATTGTCGGACGCGCTGGTCAAATTGCGCGCCTTCGATTTTCCGCTGATGCTGAATGACACGACCAAGGCGTTCTTCGCCAAGGCCGGCCCCGCGCGCGGCGGCGATATGGGCAAGGCGATGGTGACGATCGCCACCGCCCCCATCGGCAGCCCGGAATCCAAGGCCGCCGAAATGCTGCTCAACACCGACCGTTCCTATCACTCGATGCTGCGCACCACCTGCGTGGCCACGCTGCTCGACGGCGGTCATGCGAATAATGCGCTGCCCCAGCGGGCCGGGGCCAATGTCAATTGCCGCATCTTCCCCGGTGTGCCCGCCGAAGAGGTGCGCGCCACGCTGGCCAAGGTGATTGCCGATCCGAAGATGACGGTGAAGCAGGTCGATGATCGCGGACCGCTGGCCAAATCGCCGCCGCTCACGCCCTTCATCTTGGGGCCTGCCGAAAAGCTGGTGGCCAAATATTACCCCGGCGTGCCGCTGGTGCCGGTGATGTCGACCGGGGCCACCGATGGCATTTATCTGGAGGCGGTGGGCATTCCCTCCTACGGTCCTCCCGGCCTTTACGGCGATCCCGATGGCAGCGGGGCGCATGGGCTTAACGAACGCGCGATTGTGAAGGCGGTTTATACGGGCCGCGAGTTCCTGAATGAATTGGTGAAGGAATACGCCAACAAGTGATCCGCAGGATCGGGGGTGGGCCGTTTTCCGCCCCCGATCCTCGGTTGGCCGCAGGATGGCGGTGAATGGGCGGATCTTGCGATATGTGATATTGTATCATTGCGCGAGGGCTGTTAGGAAGGTGGGCATGAGGGCGCGGCATGGCTGCGCTGCAACAATAAATAAGGGTCCGACTTTCCCCATGAAATTGACGCGCATCACCCCCGCCTGCGCAATTGCGGCCATCGCCGCCACTCTGGCATTCCCCGCCTTTGCCGCTGCTGCCAAGGATGCCAGCGATGCGGATGGCGCACAGGATGCGGTCCATTCCGCGCCCCCGGCCGAAATCGTTGTCTCCGGCGTGCTGCCGCGCAGCCAGCAGGACATCCTTTCGGGCGTGGCCGTGCTGAAAGGCGCGCATCTCGATCAGGCTCTGCGCTCCTCCATCGGCGAAACACTGGCCCATACGCCGGGCGTGACGGCCACGTCTTTCGGCCCCACCGCCTCGCGCCCGGTGCTGCGCGGGATGCAGGGCGAGCGCGTGCGCGTGCTGGTCGATGGCATCGGCTCGATCGACGTGTCGAACACCAGCGCCGACCATGCGCCCGCGGTTAATCCCTTGCTGGCCGAAAGGATCGAGGTGCTGCGCGGGCCTCAGGCGCTGCTCTATGGTTCGGCGGCGGTGGGCGGCGTGGTCAATGTGATCGACCGCCGCATCCCGACCGAAGTGCCCAAGGAGCCGATTCATATCGGGGCGCTCGCCTCCTATGGCTCGGCGGCCAATGAGCGTTCGGTGGCGGGCACGGTGGATGTGCCGCTGGGTGGGGGCTGGGTGGCCCATGCCGACGGCAGCCGCGCGGTGTCGGATGATATGAAGATCGGCGGCTATGTGCTGACCCCGGCGCTGCGGGCGCAGGCGCTGGCCACGGCGGCGAGCGGTGCGGGCGATCCCGGCATTGACTATACCGCCAATGCCAATGCGCGGGGCCGTCTGGCCAATACAGCGGCCAAGAGCTGGGATGCGGGCGCGGGTCTGGCCTATATCGGCGCGCAGGGCAGCATCGGCATCGCCTATAGCCACAAGGACAGCCTCTATGGCGTCCCCAGCCGTCTGGCCACCGCGCCGGGGCAGGATCAGGAAAGTCCGCGAATCCAATTGCAGCAGGACCGCTGGGACGCGCGCGCCGAGATCCGCCCGGCAGGCGGCACCATCGACAAGATCGCTGCGCGCTTCGGCTATGCCGCCTATCAGCATGCCGAACTGGCGCCCGATGGCTCGGTCGGCACGCGATTCTTCAACCACGGGATCGAGGGCCGCCTTGAAGTGACCCAGACCAAGCTGGGTGGCTGGCAGGGGGCCAGCGGGGTGCAATTCGTCAACCGCGATTTCAATGTGATCGGCGATGAAGCTTTCCTGCCGCGCAACAGCACCCAGCAACTGGGCCTCTTCACGCTGCAGAGCTATGATGCGGGCGCGGTGAAATTCGAGGCGGGCGGGCGCTATGAGCATTCCAAGCTCAGTTCGATGCCCTTGCCCGACCAGACGCAATTCTGGGGCGGCCAGCGCAGCTTCGATACTTTCTCCTTCTCGGGCGGGGCGACATGGCGGGTTAATTCGGCCTGGACGCTGGGCCTGTCGGCATCACGCACCGAACGCGCGCCCTCGGCCGAGGAAATGTTCGCCAATGGGCCGCATGCGGGCACGCAGGCCTATGAAATCGGCGATGTGAATTTGAAGACCGAACGCTCGACCAGCGTCGAGGCGATCCTGCGCGGCGGCGGCAAGGGCTATTCGATCGAAGCCTCGGTCTATCACAGCTGGTTCGGCAATTTCATCTATGAAGACCCGACCGGCGCGGTTGAGGATGGCTTGCCCGTCTATCAGATGCGTCAGGCCCCGGCGCGCTATTACGGTTTCGAATTGCAGGGCGCGGTCACGCTGGCGGAAATCGGCGCATGGCGTTTGCAGGCCGATGCGATGGGCGATGCGGTCAAGGCGACGATTTCGGGCGTGGGTCCGGCTCCGCGCATTCCCCCCTTGCGCGTGCTGGGCGGCGTCACGCTGAGCGATCCGCGCTGGGATCTGCGCGGCGAGGTCGAGCATGTGACCGCGCAGAACCGCATTGCCGCGCAGGAAACGCTGACGGCGGCCTATACGCTGGTGAATGCCGAATTCGGGTTCAAGCCGGGCGGCAAGGACGGGCGGGTGTCTTTCACGCTGGGCGCGCGCAATCTGTTCAATGTGGATGCGCGCCGCGCCGCCAGTTTCCTGAAGGATTACGCGCCGCTGGCCGGGCGTGACATTCGTCTGTCGGTGCGACTGACGGTTTGACCGTTCACGCGGTCTGACGCAGCGGTTGCGTCAAAGTCTATGCTGCAAATGCGAAGGGCTGCCTCGCCGGAGTGGGGCAGCCCTTTGATGCTTCATTGGGTGAGAGGACCATTGAAGCTATAGTTTGGTGCCAGCGATCAGGCCAGAACAGCGGCGAAAAACAGGCCGCTGACGCTGATGGCGGCGGCAAAAGCCACGATATTGCGCGACATGGGATTACTCCTGGGTTGTTGTTATGGCGGCGTCGGCCTACGCTGTTTGGCGTAGTGACTGCCGTCTGTGAGGCCGCATATACGACCAAAGTTTTATTTTGCACGTGCGAAGAGGTCGTGCGCAATTGCGTTTTGCGCAACTGCCTCATGCATGTCCCGCATCGCCGATTTTTTGCCCCGACGGCTGCTTTTCTGCGACCCTTTGCCCGGCCCCATCTGGACATTTGCCCCCGTAAACCTTAGGGGCCTGCCATGACTGTCCAGCCCTCCGACTCCATCCTCATCGTCGATTTCGGCAGCCAGGTGACCCAGCTGATCGCACGCCGCGTGCGCGAGGCGGGCGTCTATTCCGAAATCGCTCCCTTCAGCATGGCCGAGGCCGCCTTTGAGCGGATGCAGCCCAAAGGCATCATCCTGTCGGGTTCGCCCGCCAGTGTGCTGGATGCCAATGGCCCGCGCATCCCGCAGGCTATCCTAGATTCCGGCCTGCCGATCCTCGGCATCTGCTATGGTCAGCAAAGCCTGATGCATCAGCTGGGCGGCGAAGTGACCGGCGGCGATGCCGGCGAATTCGGCCGTGCCTTTATCGACATCAACGACACTTGCGCGCTGTTCAACGGTCTGTGGTCGATTGGCGAAAAGCATCAGGTGTGGATGAGCCATGGCGACAAGGTGACCAGCCTTGCCCCCGGCTTCCGCCCGGTCGCTTCCTCGGCGGGCGCGCCCTTTGCGGTCATCGCCAATGACGAAAAGCGCATCTATGCGATGCAGTTCCACCCCGAGGTGGTCCACACGCCCGATGGCGGCAAGCTGCTCAAGAATTTCGTGCGTCACGTCTGCGGCCTCAAGGGCGACTGGACGATGGCCGAATTCCGCAAGACCAAGATCGAGGAAATCCGCGCGCAGGTCGGCTCGGGCCGGGTGATCTGCGGCCTGTCGGGCGGCGTCGATTCGGCGGTGGCGGCGGTGCTGATCCATGAAGCGATCGGCGAGCAGCTCACCTGCGTTTACGTTGACCACGGCCTGATGCGCATGGGCGAGAGCGAGCAGGTGGTCAGCCTGTTCCGCGGCCATTTCAACATTCCGCTGGTCCATGTCGATGCCTCGACCCTGTTCATGAAGGGCCTTGAGGGCGTCACCGATCCCGAGGCCAAGCGCAAGTTCATCGGCAAGACCTTCATCGACGTGTTCGAAGATGAGGCCAAGAAGATCGGCGGCGCCGACTTCCTTGCCCAGGGCACGCTCTATCCCGACGTGATCGAATCGGTCAGCTTCACCGGCGGGCCGAGCGTGACGATCAAGAGCCACCACAATGTCGGCGGTCTGCCCGAGCGCATGAACATGAAGCTGGTCGAGCCCTTGCGCGAACTCTTCAAGGACGAAGTGCGCGATCTGGGGCGCGAACTGGGCCTGCCCGACATTTTCGTGGGCCGCCATCCGTTCCCCGGGCCGGGCCTTGCCATCCGCATCCCCGGCGAGGTCAGCCGCGAACGCGCCGATATCCTGCGCAAGGCCGATGCGGTCTATCTCGAAGAAATCCGCAATGCTGGTCTTTATGACGCGATCTGGCAGGCTTTTGCCGTGCTTCTCCCGGTCAAGACTGTCGGCGTGATGGGCGATGGGCGCACCTATGACCACGTCTGCGCTTTGCGCGCCGTGACCAGCACCGATGGCATGACCGCCGACATCTATCCCTTCGACGCGGCCTTCCTGTCGCGCGTAGCGACCCGTATCATCAACGAGGTCAAGGGCATCAACCGTGTGGTCTATGACTATACCTCGAAGCCGCCCGGCACGATCGAGTGGGAATAAGCGGGGCGTGACCATCACCCCGCCGCAGCCGGAAAACAAATCAGCCAGCGGGATCCCTCGCTGGCTGATCTATTTGTTCGTCGGCAAAATGGCGCTGGCCATGGCCATTGTCGCGGGCGTGATCTGGTGGGCGCATCGCGCGCCCTGAATCACCCTGCGGGGTTGGCCGGTGCGGCCGGGGCGGGCGCCGCCTTGGGCTTGGTATAGGGCACGAATTCGCCAAGGCCGACCGAGCCGCGCCACCACATGCCGGCCCCGCCGCCGCGCGTGGCCAGTTGCACAATATCGACGCTGCACAATTGCGATCCCCATGTCTTGGTGATCAAGACATCGTCATCATCCAGCGATTGCGGATAGGGCGGGCGGTTCACATAAATCGTGCTGCCCATGTCATAGACGATGGCGGTCTTGTCGATGATCGTGGTCGAGCGGATCTCGGTCAGGTTGATGCAATTGACCGGCTTGCCCGGCACCCGGTCCTTGATGATCTTGGCCAGCTGCTGTTCGGGCGTCAGACGCTCGCGCGCCTGGGCCAGCGGCGCGCCCAGAAGGGCCATGGCGCCGCCGACAAGTGCGGCGCTGCGAAGGATGGAATGAAACGACATATACCTTCTCCTTGGACCTGAAGCGCCCCCTTCAGACTGAATATTCTACGCCCTGTCCCGGCCACCGTCCATGATTCGGGTCAACCCGTGCCGCCGACGGTCAACCCCTCGACCAGCAGGGTGGGCTGGCCCACCCCTGCGGGAACGGACTGGCCTCCCTTGCCGCAAATGCCCACGCCTTCGTCCAGCGCAAGGTCATTGCCGATGCCGGTCACGCGGGTCAGCACGGAGGGGCCATCGCCGATCAGCGTTGCGCCCTTGATCGGCGCGCCCAGCTTGCCATTCTCGATGCGATAGGCCTCGGTGCAGGAAAAGACGAATTTGCCGCTGGTGATGTCCACCTGCCCGCCGCCAAAGCTCTTGGCGAAAATGCCGTTTTTGACGCGGCTCAGCAATTCGGCGGGGTCATCATTGCCCGCGCGCATAAAG
This sequence comes from Novosphingobium sp. SG707, assembly GCF_012275515.1. Taxonomy (GTDB): domain Bacteria; phylum Pseudomonadota; class Alphaproteobacteria; order Sphingomonadales; family Sphingomonadaceae; genus Novosphingobium. The sequence goes on along the minus strand of NZ_JAAZQL010000003.1, from coordinate 216,620 downwards.
GTGTTGGTCATGCGCGGCATCGGGGCATGGGCGTAATTCTCGCGCCGCCCGTTGCCGGTGGGGGCCACGCCCATCAGCCGGGCGTTGAGGCGATCCTGAAGATAGCCCTTGAGAATGCCATCCTCGATCAGCACATTTTCCTGCGTCGGCGTGCCTTCATCATCCACCGTGAGCGAACCGCGCCGCCCCGCGATGCTGCCGTCGTCCACGACGGTCACGCCCGGCGCTGCCACCCGCTCGCCCAGACGGCCCGAGAAAGCGCTGGTGCCCTTGCGGTTGAAATCGCCTTCCAGCCCATGGCCCACCGCCTCATGCAGCAGCACGCCCGGCCAGCCCGGCGCCAGCAGCACGGTCATTTCGCCCGCAGGCGCGGCCACCGATTCCAGATTGACCAGCGCCTGCGCCAGCGCGGCGTCGATCGCGCGGTTCCACGTTTCCGGCTTCATCAGATCGTCATAGAGATAGCGCCCGCCGATCCCGAAGCTGCCCGTTTCGCGCCGCCCGTTCTGTTCGGCCACGATCGAGACGTTCAAGCGCACCAGAGGGCGAATGTCGGTGACGGCATCAGAGTCGGCGCGCAGGATTTCCACCACCGACCACGAGCCGGAAATCGAGGCAGACACCTGCGCCACGCGCGGATCGCGGGCGCGGGCCGCCGCGTCGATCTGTTCGAGCAGCGCAACCTTGGCGGCAAATTCCACGCCGTCGAGCGGCGAGGCATCTGTGTAAAGGTGGCGGTTGGTGCGAACCGGCGGCGCGGATCGCTGGCCGCTGGCCGGATCGAGCAGGGTGAGGGTTTCGCCCGCGCGCGCAATCGCGGCGGCGGAAATCTCGTTGGCATGGGCAAAGCCGGTCATCTCGCCCGACACGCCGCGCAGGCCAAAACCCGCCTCGCGGCTGTAATCGCAGGTTTTCAGCCGCCCGTCGTCAAAGCCAAAGGCCTCGGACGCAATGAATTGCAGGTAAAGCTCGCCATCGTCGCATTTGGCCAATGTGCGGCCCACCAGAGCGCGGGCCTCATCGGGTTCAAGCTGGCCCGGGCGATAGAGCAGCGAGCGGGGATCGGCAGAAAAGGTCATGCCGTTGATATAGGCCGATGCCGCCGCCGCGCAATGGCGCAGCAGCGGTTATCTGCCGGTTCGATCAATGGTGGGCGTGCGCCTGATCCAGCACAAAGCGCTTGTCGCAATAAGGGCAGTCCACGAAGCCACGCTCGTCGATTTCGAGATAGACGCGCGGATGACCCAGCGCCGAGGGCTTGAACGTGCCATCGGTGCGGATCGCTTCGGCGCCATCGCAGTGAACGCGGGTGGTGTGAACGGTGACGGTTTCGGGCTGGTCGCTCATGGGTAAAGGCCACTAGCAGGAGTTTCGCGCGATTTCCAGAGCCTGCGGGTGTGTTTGTTGATCGGGAAGGCACCTGCGCCATTTGTCCCTGCATTGGGCCGCAAGCGCCCTTGAGACAATTTGTTACTTGGCTTTGCGCGATTTATCTCCTTTGCCAAATGGCTGTAACCCCGTTAAAGGGTGGGCGCACGGGGCCGATTTTTGCGTGAATAAGCGTGCGAGGCCGATGCTGGGGGCATTTCTCGCCGCTGATTGGGTTGCCTTGATCTGTGTCTGTCCGACACGGAAGGCGGCAGCCGCAATAGGTTGAGGTCGAATAAGCATGCGTCATGCCCACCGAGAAATGTTGATTTGCGACCTTACCCAGTCTTATGCACCCGTCGGCGGCGGCGGGGTCAGCACCTATCTCCGGGAAAAGCGGCGTTATATTCTTGAACAGACCGGTCATCGGCTGCTCCAGATCGTGCCCGGCCCGGAGGATCGCGTGGTCGAACGCGGGCGGCATATCTGGGTCGAGGTCGGCGCCGAACAGGTGCGCGGCAGCCCCAATTACCGCTTCATCCTGCGCACCGGCGCGGTGCGCGAGGTGCTTGAACATTTCCGGCCCGATGTGATCGAATCGCTCTGCCCCTGGGTCCTGCCATGGACCGCGATCAATTATCGCCGCGCCCATCCCGAAACCGCGCTGGTGGCCGGTTATCACACCGATTTTCCCAATGTGCATATCCACCGCGTGGGCGAACAATTGTTTGGCCGCCGCATGGCCGATGGCCTGCGCGCGATCGGCGTGGCCTATGCGCAAAAGACCTATGGCGCATTTGACCGCCTCTATGCGCTTAACGATCCCGTGCGCGAACAATTGGCAGGGTGGGGCATCGGTCATGTCGATGTGCTCTCGCTGGGCGTGGATACCGATCAGTTCAGCCCGGCGCGGCGCGATCCCCATTTCCGCGAAAAGCTGGGCCTGGCGGGTGATGGGCCGTTGTTGATCTATGCCGGGCGCATCGACAATGAGAAGCGCGCGCATCGGCTGGTGGAAATGTTCCGCCGTCTGCCGTCTGAAATGGGCGCGGCGATGGTCATGCTGGGCGATGGCAAATTGCGCGACCGGCTGATTCGCGAGACGCGCGGGATGGCTGTGGCGCTGCCCGGCTTTGTCGATGACCGCGATGCGCTGGCGGTCGCGCTGGCCTCTTCGGACATTTATGTCTCTGCCATGGCGGACGAGACTTTCGGCATTTCGGTGATCGAGGCGCAGGCCAGCGGTCTGCCTGTGGTTGGCGTGGCCAGCGGGGCGATGCCCGCGCGCGTTCCCGCGGGGCTGGGGCGGTTGGGGCCGGTCGATGATGCCGCCGCGATGGCCGATCATGTTCAGGCGCTCTGGCGCGGAGACTATCGCGCGATGGGCGCGGCTGCGCGCAATCATGTGGTGCAGCGGTTCAGCTGGAACAAGACCTTTGCCCAATTGGTGAACGAGGTCTATCCGGCGGCGATGATGCGCGCGCTGGAGCGGCGCTCGGCGGTCTATCGCTGGGCTGAACATCGCCTGCCCGAACTGGTGCGCTCGGCGGGATAAGGGGGGCGGGTTAAGTCCTGTTGCGCGTCCCGCCTCTGGGGGTTAAGCAGCGCGCATGAGCCAGTCCGACGCCCCCGCCATCTCGATCCGCAACCTTGTCAAACGCTATGCGCCCGCCGGTAATGGCGAAGGCAAACTGGCGCTGAAAGGTGTGTCGCTCGATGTGCCACAAGGGCAGATCTTTGGTCTGCTCGGCCCCAATGGCGCGGGCAAATCGACCATGATCAACATTTTGGCGGGCATGGTGCGCAAGACCAGCGGCGATGTGTCGATCTGGGGTTTTGACATTGACCATGATCGCCGCAACGCATCGCGCGCCATCGGCATTGTACCGCAGGAAATCGTGTTCGACCCGTTCTTTACCCCTTACGAGGTGCTGGAGAACACTGCAGGCCTCTATGGCATCCCCAAGGCCGAGCGCATGTCCGAGCAATTGCTGGCCGATGTGCATCTGTCCGATAAGGCCAAAGCCTATGCCCGCACGCTTTCGGGCGGGATGAAGCGGCGCCTGCTGGTGGCCAAGGCGATGGTGCATCAACCCCCGGTACTGGTGTTGGACGAGCCGACAGCGGGCGTGGACGTGGAACTGCGCCGCCAGCTCTGGGAACTGGTCAAGCGGCTCAATGATGAAGGCGTTACAGTGGTGCTGACCACGCATTACTTGGAAGAGGCCGAGGAGTTGTGCGACCGCATCGCCATCATTAACCATGGCGAACTGATCGCCAACAAGCCGACCCGCGAACTGGTGGATATGGCGCGCGAAAAGATCGTGGTGCTCACGCTCGACCGTCCGGTCGCCGCGCTGCCCAGCCATCCCGCCTTTCTGAAATGCGCGGCTGTGGCGCCCGATGTTATCCAGATCACTTATGACAAGGACAAAACCAACGCGGGCGAGATCCTGGGCGCGGTGCAGGCGCAGGGCATGGCGATTGTCGATGTCACCACACGTGAGGCCGATCTGGAGGATGTTTTTGTCAGCCTGACCACGCAGGCGGCATAAGGCGGGGGCAGGGCGCCCCCTCCAATCAGGGGAACGGTTACAGGTCCGAAGACTTGATCTTTTCTATCTGGTCCCGAACCCAGCGACCCTTGTCCATCCGACGGATGGGCTTTTCGCAGAACCGGCAATGGCCGACAAAGTTGAGTCCATCCCATTTGACGCGACTTCGGCGCGGCGCATGACGATTGAACAGACATAAAGGCAAGTCGAGTTTCATTGTAACGACCCCATTCACGCGCAGGCCAGCGGCAGACGAATTCATGTGAATTCGCCTTCTGACCTCGTCAGGTAAAATTGTGTAATCTTCGATCCGACTATGTACATATACCGAAATCCGGCGGTCGAAAAGCAATTGGTTGACCCATTTTGCAAAATTTTTCTCTTTGCTCCTAAATATTTAACCATATCCGCCCGCATGGTGCGAAAATGACGGTTTCGTTGCGTTGCCTGCTTTTCAAATCGGCCTATTGGGCGCAAAGCGAGCCCGCGAATCGCCTGCCGTCTGCGTGTCGAGCAGCGGCCCAGATTGGAATGGCTTATGAATGCTGATGTGATCGTGATCGGTTCGGGCGCCGCCGGTTTGACCGCCGCCCTCTCTCTTGCTCAGCGGTTGAAAGTGCTGGTGCTGGCCAAGGGCACGCTGACGGGGGGATCGACCGCATGGGCGCAGGGCGGGATCGCCGCAGTGCTGGACGCGGGCGATACGTTTGAGGATCACATCCGCGACACGATGGTGGCGGGCGCGGGCCTGAACCGGCTGGATACGGTCGAATATGTGGTCGAACGCGCGCCGCTGGCGATCGGACGACTGGCCGATCTGGGCGTGCCCTTCAACACCGAGGGCGATCATCTCCACCTCCACCGCGAAGGCGGCCATTCGCATCGCCGCATCGCCCATGTGGCCGACGCCACGGGCTGGGCGGTGCAGGAGGCCTTGATCCGCGCCGCAGAGGCTCATCCCAATATCACGCTGCTGCCGGGGCAGAGCTGTATCGACCTGATCACCGGGCGGCACGAGATGCGCTATTCCGGCTCGGGCCGGGTGTGGGGTGTCTATGCGCTGGACGAAAAGACCGGCAAGGTCGAGGCCCATATCGGCCGCGCGACCATTCTGGCCACAGGCGGGGCAGGGCGCGTCTATCAGTTCTCCACCGCGCCACGCGGGGCCACGGGCGACGGCATCGCCATGGCATGGCGCGCGGGCGCGCGCGTTTCAAACATGGAGATGATGCAGTTCCACCCCACCTGTCTCTATAATCTCGAGGTCAAGAACTTCCTCATCACCGAGGCGGTGCGCGGCGAGGGCGGGCGGCTGATCAATCCCCGCACCGGCAAGCGCTTCATGCCCGATTATGATGAGCGGCTCGAACTGGCCCCGCGCGATGTCGTGGCCCGCGCCATCGACAGCGAGATCAAGAAATACGGCCTCGATTTCGTCCATCTGGACATCAGCCACAAGCCCGCCGATTTTGTGCGCGAGCATTTCCCCAATATCCATGACAAGCTGATCTCGCTGGGCATCGATATGACGAAGGAGCCGATCCCCGTCGTTCCGGCCCAGCATTACACCTGCGGCGGGGTGGTCACCGATCTGGATGGCCGCACCGATCTGCCGGGCCTCTATGCGGCGGGCGAATGCGCAGAAAGCGGTTTGCATGGCGCGAACCGTCTGGCGTCCAATTCGCTGCTGGAATGCCTGGTGTTCGGCGATGCGGCGGCGTCCGATATTCTGGCGCGCTGGGACGAATTCGATACGCCCCCGTCGATTCGCCCGTGGGATGAAAGCCGGGTTTCGGATTCCGACGAGGAAGTCATCATCAAGCAGAATTGGACCGAGATCCGCCGCTTCATGTGGAACTATGTGGGCATCGTGCGCAGCACCAAGCGGTTGGAACGCGCGGCCCATCGCATCAAGCTGCTGTTTGACGAGGTGGACGATTATTACGGCCACTTCCGCGTGACAACCGACCTGATCGAATTGCGCAACCTGCTGCAGAGCGCGGATCTGATCGTACGCTCGGCGCTGAAGCGGCATGAGAGCCGCGGACTGCACTATACGCTGGATTATCCTCAGACGGTCGAGCCGCCGCTTGATACGGTGCTGGTGCCGTAAAGCGAAACAGGCCGGGGAAGCCCGGCCTGTCGCATCCCCATATTCAGCGTCCCGATAATGAACGGGCATGATCCGTTGGGCGCTGTGAGCGATTACGCTTTCCACGCGCCTTTGCCGGACAAGGCCAAGCCCTGCGCAGGATCGAAAATCGGATTGTCAGAGAAGCGGCGCCACCCAAGCCGGATTTCCGGCGCCCGATGATCGGGCCATGGTGGCGGAGACGCCGGGATTCGAACCCGGGGTGCCCCCTTAAGGGCACGACGGTTTAGCAAACCGCTGGTTTCAGCCACTCACCCACGTCTCCGGATCGCAGCGGCGAAGGCGGCCTATAGCGGGGGTATTTCGAACCGGCAAGGGGGTAGAATGATTTCTTTTTATTCGCTGGGGAAACGCCGCCTGCGCCTGCCCATTGCCGCTGGCGCAAAAACGCTTCAGCCTGCAGCAAGGCAAACCCGGCCACGTTTTGCCGCATATCCGACTCGGCCCGCCGCCTGCCGGCTTGCGCAGCGGCGGACCGGATTGTCCACAAGGCCGGCGGGCGACAGATTTGGGCCTGCCGCGATGAGAGGAATGAAGTGATGATGCCGAACCGTATGGCTGCCCATGGCGCAAGGATGGGCGCAGTGGTGGCGCTGAGCATGATGATTCTGGCGCCGGTGGCCCATGCGCAGAGCAATCCGCCGATCGATTCCGATCTGGTCCGCCCCGGCGCTCCGGCGACCTCGGCGCCCGCTTCTTCTCCGCCTGCGCCTGCCTATGCGCCGCCCGCCACCGGCGCGCCCTATGCCCCGGCGGCCCAGCCCACGCCCATGTCCGCCACATCCGTGCCCCCGGCCGATGGCACGACCTATCATCAGGACGATCTGATCGGAGCGGCAGAAGGTGTGTTCGGCAAGGGGGCCAAGGGGCTGGCTCAGCTCATTCAGGATATTCTGAAAAAGCAGGGCGAACCCAATGCCTATATCATCGGGCGAGAGGCGGGCGGGGCCTTTGCCCTTGGCCTGCGCTATGGGTCAGGCACGCTCTATCACCGCGTCGAAGGTCAGCGTCCGGCCTATTGGGCGGGGCCCTCGATCGGGTTTGATGCCGGGGCCAATGCGGCCGACACTTTCATGCTGGTCTATAACCTGCACAACACCGAGGACCTCTATCACCGCTTTGGCGCGGGCGAGGGGCAGGCCTATATGGTGGGCGGTTTCAACGTTTCCTATGTGCGGCGCGGGGATATCGTGCTGATTCCGGTGCGCATGGGGGTCGGGCTGCGGCTGGGCATCAATGGCGGCTATATGAAGTTCTCGAAAAAGCAGAATTGGAACCCGCTCTAAGCGCCGAATCGTGGCGATACGCCCTTGCCCCCACCGGCGCGTGGGGGTAAAGGCGCGGCCACTATGCTCAACAACCTCAAGCAACAGCCCGCCGACGCGCTTCTGGCGCTGATCAAGCTCCACAATGCGGACCCCCGCGAGGACAAGATTGACCTCGGCGTGGGTGTCTATCGCACCGATACGGGGGCCACGCCCGTGTTCGAATCGGTGAAGGCGGCTGAAAAGCTGCTGCTCGATACGCAGGATTCCAAAGCCTACCTTGGGCCCGAAGGCGATATGGGCTTTGTCCATGCGCTGATGCCCTATGTGTTTGGCGCCGCAAACCCCACCATGGACGGCCGCATTGATGGTATGCAGGCTCCGGGCGGCACGGGCGCGGTGCGTCTGGCCGTGGCTCTGGCCAAGAAGGCGGGCGTTACCCGCATCCTGATGGGCACGCCCAGCTGGCCCAACCATGCCCAGATCGCCGCTGACGTCGGCGTGGAAATCAAGGGTTTCAACCACGCCACCAAGGCTGGCGTTGCCGATATGGATGCTCTGCGCGAAGCGATTGCCGGGGCGCAGGCCACCGACGCCATCATGCTGCACGGCTGCTGTCACAACCCGACCGGCATTGATTACACCAACGCCGAATGGGACGAAATCGCGGGCCTGATCAAGGCCAAGGGCATCCTGCCGATCCTCGACCTTGCCTATCAGGGCCTGGGTCAGGGTATGGAAGAAGACGCCTATGGCATCCGCCGCGTTCTGGCCGAAGTGCCCGAAGCGCTGATCGCCTATAGCTGCGACAAGAACTTCGGTTACTACCGCGACCGCGTGGGCGCGCTCTATGTGCTGGCGCAGAATGCCGATGCGGTGAACATCGTGCTGTCGAACGGCGCCACGCTGGCCCGCGCCGCATGGTCGATGCCGCCCGATCACGGCGGCGCAGTGGTTCGCCTGATCCTGTCGGATGCGGGCCTGACCGCTTCGTGGCTCAACGAACTCGACGTCATGCGCGCGCGCATGAATGAAGTGCGCGCCAAGCTGGGCAGCGCAGGCGTTCAGGGCTCGGTCGATTTCGCGCCTTTCGGCACGCAGAACGGCCTCTTCTCGATCGTTCCGCTGACCGGCGATCAGGTTCTGGCCATGCGCGAAAAGCATGGCGTCTATATGGCCGGTTCGGGCCGTATCAACGTGGCGGGTCTGACGATGGGCAACATCGACAAGTTCATCGCGGCGGTAGCTGACGTTACGGCTTGATTTGGGATTTCGGAGGTTTGATGCCTCCGGCGGGCAAAGGGACTTGGTCCCTTTGCAATCCCGTTACTGGAAGGGCGCTTCGTTGGAAAACGGGGCGCCCTTTTGGTTTGTAAAAAGCCTACGGCGCGGGGAGTGGCGCCGCAGGCTTTAACATTCCAACGCCGCGTCCGACACAAAACGTCGAACCTTTTGCGCAACAAAGACAGTAACGGGAGCGCGAGGGACGAGTCCCTCGCATCTATCTTCCCTTACAACCTCACCCCTTCAACGCCTGCATCCGCTTCAGATACCGTGCCAGCACGTCAATCTCCAGATTGACCGAAGCGCCCTCGGCCCACTGCCCGGCGGTGGTGACCTTGGCGGTATGGGGGATGATGTTGAGCGCAAAGTGGCAGGTGCCATCGGCCTGATCGGCGATGTCATTGACCGTCAGCGAGATGCCATCGACGGTGATCGAGCCTTTTTCCGCGATATAGGGTGCAAGGTCTGCGGGTGCGGCAATGATCACGCGGATCGAATCGCCAACGGTGCTGATGCTGACCACCGATCCCACGCCATCGACATGGCCGGTCACGATATGCCCGCCCAGTTCATCGCCCAGCTTGAGCGCCGGTTCGAGATTGAGCGTCGTGCCTTGTACCCAGCGGCCCGCGACGGTGCGGCTGGTGGTTTCGCCCGAAATATCGACGGCGAACCACGAATCGCCCGCGACTCCCCCCTTGTCCACCACGGTCAGGCAGACGCCCGAGCAGGCGATGGAGGCGCCGATGGCGATGCCTTCGGGGTCAAAGGGGGCGGCGATGCGGGCGTGGACGTGATCCTGCCCGGTGGCCTCTACGATAGTGCCTAAAGCGGTGACAATGCCGGTAAACATGGGTTTGCCTCATAGATTTCCAGCGTGTCCTTGCCAAGCTGGCGTTGATCGGTCTTGTGCCAGCGGTCATGCGCCTGCGCCAGAGCGGAAAGGCCATAATCGCCCACGCCCTGCCTGCCGCCGCCGATCAGGATGGGCGCGCGATAGAGCAGCAGGCGATCCACCAGCCCGGCGCGCAGGAAGGCCGATGCCGCCCCCGCGCCGCCCTCGACAAAGAGGTAGAGATCATCGCGCAGCCCATGGATGGCTGCTGGCGAGGGGATCGCCTGCCAGCCATCCGGCGCCGCGCCATGCGTCAGCACCAGCCTGCGCGGGCTTTGCGCCTCCAGCCCCGGCAGGCGCACGTCGAGGCGGGGATTGTCCGCCCGCAATGTTCCGCCACCCACCAGAATCGCGTCCGATTGCGCGCGCATGGCATGGGTATGAGCACGCGCCTCGGGCCCAGTGATCCACTGGCTCTCGCCATCGGCCCGCGCGATGCAGCCGTCGAGCGACATGGCCAGTTTGAGCGTCACATGCGGCCGCCCCAATGTCCGCTGGGCCAGATAACCGGCCAGCGAGGCGCGCGAGGCGGGACAATCGACCTGTTCGACGGCGATGCCCGCGCTGCGGATCCGCGCGATGCCTGCGCCCGCCGTGCGTGGATCGGGGTCGCCGCAGCCGATCACCACCCGCGCCAGCCCCGATGCCGCCACCAGATCGGCGCAGGCTGGGCCGCGCGCCGAAACATGGGCGCAGGGTTCGAGGCTGACATACATCGTGGCCCCGCGCGCATCGACGCCGCTCAGCGCCACCGCTTCGGCATGGGGCCGCCCGCCGCCTTGCGTCCAGCCGCGCGACACGACCACGCCATCGCGCACAATAATCGCGCCCACGCCCGGATTGGGCCGTGACAAAGGCCGCGCCCGCGCGGAAAGCCTTGCGGCGGCGGCCAGCCAGCGCAGATCGGCGCTATCGACCATTATTTGGCGGCGGCGGCCTGCACGGCCTTGGCGTGTTCGGCCTCGGCCGCGGCGGCCTTGGCCTCTGCGGCGCGCTGGGCTGCGGCATCACGCTCGATCTTGTCGACGTCCATGCCCGAAATCCGGCCCAGCGTGCGGTAGAGCTTTTTCGTCTCTTCCTCGGCCTCGGCCTGTTCGCGCAGGCGCTGTTCCTTGATCTTCTGGAAGGCCAGGTTGCTGGCCTTGATTTCATCGTCGCTGCGGTCGGCGCGCCAGCTGTTGATATAGGTGATCGAAGGCAGGCGCGGCGGTGCCCGATGCTCTTCGCGGATGATGAGCGAGAGAACCGATCCGCTGGCCACCAGCGCGGCCAGCACAAAGCGCCACCGGTTACGCCCCGACGAGCGCCACACCGAGACGAAATCGGACACGGCGCCCGTGGGGGACACATCGGCCCACATCGAATTCTTGCGTTTGAAAACCATCACGCCACGCAAATAGGGATGAATCGCGCCTTACGCCAGCACTATGCGCCCGGATCAGCCAAGCGGCGTATAGAGCGAGCGCCCATGGCGTTTGAGCCAGCGGTTGGTTTCCTCGATACTGCCTTCAAACAATTGGGCAAGCAGGGCGTGGAAGGCGGGCGAATGGTTGAAATGGACCAGATGCGTGACCTCATGGGCAACCACCGCGCGGCGCACCGAATCGGGGGCCATCATCAGACGCCAGTTGAGCCGCACGCTGCCCCGGGCCGAACAGCTGCCCCACCGCGCCTGCGCGCCCGAGAGCGCCAGCGGGGGCACGGGCACCCCGGCGCGAGCGCAATAAAAGGCCAGATCCTGAACAAAATGTTCGCGCGCCTGCGCCTGCATCCAGCGGGTGAGACGGGGTGCGAGCGAATCGAGTGCGCCGCCCATGTGGATCACGCCCCCTTCGCACACCACGCGGCGGGCGGAACCGGGGCTGTGGGCGATGCGATGCGGCACCCCGGCAAACAGGATCACCCCGCCCGGCGCCAGCTCCACCTTGGGGCTATGGCGCGCCAGTTGCGCGGCCAGCCAGTCGGCCCGCAGATTGGCGAAATCCAGCGCATCCTGGGTCCGGCCCCATTTGGGCATGGCGATCCGCACCTCGCTGCCATCGGGGGCAAGGCGCATGGTCATGCGGCGCGATTGCGGCAGGCGGCGGATGGCGATCGGCACACGCACACCATTAAGGGTAATCGAGGGACTCTCCTCCTCCCGCTGACTGCGACGCAGCCAGTCGAGCATCAATCCTCGTCCTCTTCGAGGATCTCCATCGGCACCATGCCCTCGGGCCAGATGATGTGATGGTGCAGCGGCCCGGCCACTGTTTCGCTGATCGCACGACCCGCGACGCTGGCCTTGGCGTCATGGACGCTCTGCCGGTCGCCGGTCAGCAGGTAATGCCATTCGGGCAGCGGCCGATCCTCGGCCCGGCGGCGATAGGCGCAGGTTTCGGGCAGCCAGCCCAATTGCCGCACGCTTTTGGGCGTCAGGCGGATGCAATCGGGCACATGGGCGCGACGGTTCTTGTAATCGCTGCATTGGCCCGTGCGCAGGTCGAGCAGTTTGCAGGCCACATTGGTCATGAAGATCTCGCCGCTGTCCTCATCCTCGACCTTGTGCAGACAGCACTGGCCGCAGCCATCGCACAGCGCTTCCCATTCCGCCTTGCTCAGGCGGTGGAGCTGGAGTTCCCAGAAGCGGTCCCTCATTTCACCCATGTTGCAAGATCCTCCGCCACGGCCTGCGGGCCTTTGTCGACAGGCAGCATCGAGATGGGCTGGCCATCCGGCCCCATCAGATAGGCGATGCGGCTGTGATCCATCAGATAGCCGCCCGAGGTTTCCTTGCCGCGTGCATAATAGGCGGCAAAGGCCTTGGCCGCCTGATCCACCTGCGCGGGCGTTCCGGTCAGCCCGATCAGGCGCGGCGAGAAGGCGGCGGCAAATTCGCCCACCACCTTGGGCGTATCGCGCGCCGGGTCGATGGAGATGAAGATCGGGCGGATGCGGTCGGCCTCTTTGGGGTGGGCCTTGGCAAAGGCGTCCAGCCCGCGCATCGCCACCGCCACATCGGTGGGGCAGGCATCGGGGCAGAACGTGTAGCCGAAATAGACGATCCGGTAGAAGCCCTTGAAATCGGACCATTGGACAGTCTTGCCGTCCTTGTCCACCAGCGTGAAGGGACCGCCGATGGCGGCCCCCGCCAGCGGCGGATCGGCAGGAGAGGGCGCGGATTTGCAACCCGACAGCAACAGCGCGCCGGCAAGCAGCGCGATCAGGGGTGGACGAAAGGGCTTGATCATGGCGCGGCTGTTCATGCTCTGCTAAAGGCCCTTGCGCAAGGTGCGATGATGCGCCCATGAGGGTTTAAGGGCGGCGCGTTCGGCTATGGAGGAAGTGAAGTGATCTCTGGCACATATCTGCGCAAACTGCGCGTGGCGCTGTTTGCCGCGTTGGCCGTGGGCGTTGCCATGCCGGGCCCGGCGCAGGCCCAGTTTTCGAAAAGCTATAAATTCCTCGAAAGCGTGAAGAAGAAGGAAGGGCAGGAGGTCACCGACGCTCTGGCCGAACCGGGCACGACGATCATCAACACGCGCGATGTTTCCACCGGCGAAACCGCGCTGCATATCGTTACCGCCAGGCGTGATACAACATGGATCAGCTTTCTGCTGGGCAAGGGGGCCGATCCCAACATCCGCGATGCCAAGGGCCAGACCCCGCTGGTGGTGGCGGCCAATCTCGGCTTTGTCGAAGGGATGGAATTGCTGATCACGGGCGGGGCGCGGGTGGATGAACCCAATTCGACCGGCGAAACCCCGCTGATTTCGGCGGTGCATCGCCGCGATATCGCGATGATGCGCGTGTTGCTCAAGGCCGGGGCCAGCCCCGACCGCGCCGACAGTTCGGGCCGCAGCGCGCGCGACTATGCCAAGCTGGAACGCAACGACAATCTGATCGAAGAGATCAACACCAACGCCAAGAAGACTGACAACAAGGCCCGCACCTATGGGCCTTCGTTCTGACGCAGGAGCGCATGATGATGCAGGCCGATAATCTCTCGCTCGACGAATTGCGCGTGTTGCTGGCGCCCGCCGTGGCGCGGGCGGCGGTGTTCGACGGCTGGGGCGAGGAGGCGGTGCGCGCCGCGGCGATGGAAAAGGGCGTGTCGGAGGATGTCGCGCTTTACGCCTTTAATGAGGGCGCGATGGCGATGATCTCGGCATGGGTCGCCTCGATCGATCTGGCGATGGCCGAGGCGCTGCCTGCGGCAGAGCTGGCCAAATTGCCGATTCGCGAGCGGATTTCGCGGCTGGTGCGCTTTCGCCTCTCGGCGCTGGACGGAGCGGAGGAATCCTTGCGCCGCGCTCAGGCGATCATGGCGCGGCCGCGTAATCTGGCCGCCTCGGTCCGGCTGGGCTGGCAGAGCGCGGATGCGATGTGGCGTCTGGCGGGCGATACGGCGGTTGATTTCAATCATTACACCAAGCGCGTCACGCTGGCAGGCATCTATGCGGCGACATTGGCGGTTTTCGCCAATGATGAGAGCGAGGGCAAGGCTGAGACACTGGCCTTCCTCGACCGCCGCATCGAGGGGGTGATGCGCTTTGAGAAGATCAAGGGCCAATTGCTGCGCCGCGACGCGATGCATTTCAGTCCGGTTCGGCTGCTCGGCCGCTTGCGTTATCCGGCGAGTCTTTGATGGTGGCGTGACACATCCGTGTCACGCCCGGCACCGGCCCGTTCCCCCGGCGCATCATAAATCTTATCCAGTTATTGCGAGTGAGTTGCAATTTGCTCTGAACTCTGGCAGCGCAGAAGCATGAACGCGATGCCAGATTCCGTGATGACGCTCGACATGTTGCCCGTGGGGAAAAATGCCCGGATTGTGGCTGTCGATTGGGCCGCCCTTGTCGAGGAAGAGGCGCTGCGCCTGCGGGCGCTGGGCGTGGATGTCGGATCGAAATTGTCGGTGTCGCATCGCGGCGTGTTTGGCGGGGCCGATCCGCTGGCGCTGCGGGTGGGCCGCATGACGGTGGCGCTGCGCCGGGCTCATGCCCGCGCGATGCAGGTCACGCTGCTGGAAAATGGGCTGGAGAGCGGGCAATGAGCCGCTGGCACAAGGCCGCGCTGGTCGGCAATCCCAATGCGGGCAAGAGCGCCCTGTTCAACGCGCTGACCGGCGCGCGGCAGAAAATCGCCAATTATCCCGGCGTGACCGTGGAAAGGCGCGGGGGTCGGATGATATTGCCCAATGGCGCGCCGATTGAATTGACCGATCTGCCCGGTTCCTATGGGCTTCAGGCCACCAGCCCGGATGAGGAAGTCACCCGCAAGGTGATCCTAGGCGAACTGGCGGGCGAACCGGCCCCTGATGTCCTGGTGATCGTGCTGGACGCCAGCAATCTGGAGCAGCATCTGGTGTTCGCGCAGGAAGTGATCGCGCTGGGCAAGCCCACGGTGGTCGCGCTCAACATGATCGATCTGGCCGAGCGTGATGGGCTGGTTCTTGATCCCAAGGCTCTGTCGAACGCGCTGGGCGTGCCGGTGATCCCGACTGTGGCGGTGCGGCGGCGCGGGCTGACCGAACTGGGCGAGGCGATTACGCAGGCCGAGGGCCATGCGGGTGATGCGCCCCATCCGCGCGCGCGCCTCGATCTGGCCGAACGCCGGATGGAGGCGCATGCCATTGCCGATGGCGTGATCATTTCGGAAAGCGCCAAGCACCGCCTGCATTCGCGGATGGATGATGTTTTGCTGCATCCGTGGATCGGGCCGGTGTTTCTGCTGGGCCTGCTGTTCGTGGTGTTTCAGGCGGTGTTTGCCTGGGCCGCGCCCTTGCAGGACGGGCTGGAAGGCTTTGTCGGTCTGATTTCCGACGCAGTGAAGGGGGCGATGGCGCCCGGCCTGCTGCGTGATTTTCTGACCGATGGCGTGATGGCGGGCGTGGGCGCGGTGGTCGTGTTCCTGCCCCAGATCATCATCCTGTTCTTCTTCATCCTCGTGCTTGAGGCCACCGGCTATATGGCCCGCGCGGCCTTTTTGATGGACCGGATGATGGCGGGCGTGGGTCTGTCGGGGCGCAGCTTCATTCCGCTGCTTTCCTCCTTTGCTTGCGCCGTGCCCGGCATCATGGCCACGCGGTCGATCACCGATCCCAAGGACCGGTTGACCACGATCCTGATCGCGCCGTTGATGACCTGTTCGGCGCGCCTGCCGGTCTATGCGGTGATTATTGCGGCCTTTATCCCCAACCGCCCGGTGGGCGTGGTGGGGCTGCAAGGGCTGGTGCTGTTCGGGCTTTATGTGTTCGGCATTGTGGGCGCGATGGTGGTGGCGCTGATCCTGCGCCGGTCCGTCACCAAGGGCGCGGCCAGCGGCTTCATCATGGAGATGCCCAAATACCAGCTTCCCCGCCTGCGCGATCTGGGGCTGGGCCTGTTTCAGCGCGGCTGGATCTTCCTGCGCCGCGCGGGCACGATCATCCTTCAGGTGAATATCGTCCTGTGGCTGCTGCTCAACTTTCCGCAGGCGCCAAAGGGGCAGGATCAGGTCGATGCCTCGTTCGCCGGACATATCGCCAATGGGCTGGCCGTGGCCTTGAAGCCCATCGGGTTTAACCGCGATATTGCGTTGGCGCTGATCCCCTCGATGATGGCGCGCGAAGTGGCGGTGTCCTCGCTGGCTACCACCTATGCGGTCGCGGCGGGCGATGATGACACCACCGCACATCAGCTCTCGGCGCAGCTGCAGAAGCATTGGAGCCTGCCGACCGCGCTGGCCTTTCTGGCATGGTTCGTCTTCGCGCCGCAGTGTATTTCCACCATCGCCGTGACGAGGCGTGAAACAAATGGGTGGAAATGGCCCGGCTTCATGCTGGCCTATCTCTTCGCGCTTGCCTATGTCTTTGCGGGCATCACCTATTGGAGCGCAGTCGCGCTGGGGTTCTAGGCTAAGAGGGTTTCATGGCAGGCAGCGTCAACAAGGTCATTCTGATCGGCAATCTGGGCGCCGATCCAGAGGTCAAGTCGTTCCAGAACGGCGGGCGCATCGCCAATCTGCGCATCGCCACCAGCGAAAGCTGGAAGGACCGCACCACCGGAGAGCGCAAGGAGCGCACCGAGTGGCATCAGGTGGTCCTCAATTCCGATGGTCTGGTCGGCGTGGCCGAGCGTTTCCTGCGTAAGGGCAGCAAGGTCTATATCGAAGGCCAGTTGCGCACCCGCAAGTGGCAGGATCAGAGCGGCAATGACCGCTATACCACCGAGATCAGCGTGGGCGTGGGCGGGGCTCTGACCATGCTGGACGGCCCGCAGGGCGGCGGCCAAGGTGGCGGCATGGGCGGCGGCGGCCGTTCGGGCGGTGATTGGGGCGGCGGCTCGTCGGGCGGCGGTTCCCATGGCGGCGGTCGCTCGGGCGGCGGTTCGTCGGGTGGTCAGTCTTCGGGCGGCAGCGACTGGGGCCGCACGTCGGGCGGTTCCGGGGGCGGTTCGGGCGGCGGCTTTGGCGGCGGCTCGTCCTCGGGCGGCGGCTATGGCGAGGATCTGGACGACGACATCCCGTTCTGATCGGGGCCGTTCAGGTTGCACCAAAAGCGAAGGGGGCCAGATGGCCCCCTTTTTATTTCTTCTTCAAAGCCTCGAGCGCTGCAAAGGGGCTGGTGTTCTCCTGTCCCAGAATGCCTGCCGCGCGCACCTTGGCCGCCTCGGGCCCCTCGGCAAAGGGATCGATGGAGAGCGCCAGCGATTGCGCCACCGCCTCGCCCAGATCGAAACGTTCGCCGCTGTAGGGGATATCATCGCAATCCTCCTCGCTCAGCTCGATTTCCTCATCCGGCCCACCCTCGACGCCGGTTTCAGGCACAAAGCGCAGGTCCAGCTTCTCGCGGATCTTTTGCGGCAGATCCTCGGCCGAGATCGCGCAGGACTGCACCAGATCCGAGGACAGCGTGCCCTTGGCACGGATAACCGCGCCATCGCGGGTGATCGTGACTGTCGCGGTCAAATGGCCGATCGAGACGAGGTTGAACCGCTTGGCCAGCGCCTTGCATTCCTCGGGCGTGGCGGTCAGTTCGACCGGCTTGGGTTCAATATGGCGGATATCGATAATCCGGGAAAATTCGGGTGTGTCGCTCATAGGGCGATCCTTCCTTCCAAAAGCGCGGCATCATCAAGCGCGGTCAGATGATCGGCCAGTTCGCGCGCGCCCTGCGCCAGCGCGGCCAGATCGGCGCCGGGCGCCAGCGTCAGATTGCGTTCGAGCGCTGCGGCCAGATCGGCATCGCCCGCCAGCGCCGTGCGATAGGCGCCAAGACGCCCGCCCAGCACGCTCATCAGCCGCCCGATATGCTTGCCCACGACCAGATCGCCCACGCCCGATTCGCGCAATTGCCCGTCCATATCGGTCACAAACAATTCGGTCAGCCGCACACTGGGCAGACGCAATTCCTCAATGCCCTCCATGCGCAGCAGCGCAAGGCTGAGTACCAGCGTGATCGCATCGAATCGCCCCGCCAGCGTGTCGGCAATGCCGGGTCGTCCGCCCGGCGCGTACCATTCGCGCGAACGGGCCGCCGCGACCAGCGCGTGCCAGAGCGGACGCACCGCGGCGTAATCGTCGCTTTTGCCGCCAAACAGGCGCGAAAACAGCGAGGGCTTTTGTTGTGCAGCACTGGTCATGGCGCTTGGCCGCCGCTCCTTTTATCGTTCAGCCATTATTCAATCGCCCGACCCCAAGCGCGCATAGCAACGAGAGTTGCGCAGGCCGCCAAGGAGCCGTAAGGCGTTTTTCGGTAAGCATGGACTTGAGGCTTTGGCAATGCGGATTGGCGGAATATTCCCGCCGCGCGGCGCCCGGTTATAGATGGAGCAGTAGCGGGATGCGGGCAGTTTCGGGCAAGCTGGCAAAGATCGGCGTTTTGGCGCCTCTGGCGCTGGCGGCGATGGGCCTTGGCGGCTGCACCACGGTGCGCGACCATCGCGGGTTCTTTGTCGATACGGCGCTGGTCGATTCGGTGCTGCCGGGCGTGGACAACAAGGCTTCGGTCGAGCGCACGCTGGGCCGCCCGACGCTGGCCAGCCAGTTCGGCGATCAGGACTGGTATTATATCGCCACCGACACCAAGCAACTGGCCTTCCGCCGTCCGCAGCCGACCGCGCAGACGATCCTGCGCGTGCGTTTCGATGCCAAAGGCAATGTGCTGGGCGTTGACCGCGCGGGTATGGAAAAGGTGGCCCGGTTCAACCCGGACAAGGATTTGACCCCGACGCTGGGCCGCAAGCGGACCTTCCTTGAAGATCTGTTCGGCAATATCGGTACCGTGGGCGCGGCGGGTATGGGCGGCGGCGCGGGCGGCCCCGGTGGCGGACGCCCCGGCCCCAACGGCAGCTGATCTTTGGACCGTTGATCTTTCGGGTGCGGTCTGGACAAATTCCGGCCCGCTCCCATATGCCTATCCATGGATAGCAGCAAAGCTGGCCACGGGCTGATCCAGTGGCATGGCACAACCATCGTCGGCGTGAAGAAGGGCGGCAAGACCGTCATCGCGGGCGATGGTCAGGTGTCGATGGGCAATACGGTGATGAAGCCCAATGCGCGCAAGGTGCGCCGTATTGGCGAAGGCGGAAAAGTCATCGCCGGTTTCGCGGGCGCCACCGCCGATGCCTTTACCCTGTTTGAACGGTTGGAGCGCAAGCTGGAAACCCACCGCGGGCAATTGCTGCGCGCGGCGGTGGAATTGGCCAAGGATTGGCGCACCGACAAATATCTGCGCAACCTTGAAGCTCTGATGATCGTGGCCGATGCCGAAACCTTGCTGGTGCTGACCGGCAATGGCGATGTGCTGGAGCCTGAAGCGACTGAGAGCGGGACGATTACAGCCATCGGTTCGGGCGGCAATTATGCGCTGGCGGCGGCGCGGGCGGTGTCCGATTATGAAGAGGATGCCGAAAAGATCGCCCGCCGGGCCATGGCTGTCGCCGCCGAGATCTGCGTTTTCACCAATGACCGCGTGACGGTCGAGACGATTGGCTGATTCCCCATGAATGACAATCTGACCCCCAAGGCGATCGTGCGCGCGCTGGATGAACATATCATCGGCCAGCAGGACGCCAAGCGCGCGGTGGCTGTGGCCCTGCGCAACCGCTGGCGGCGCCAGCACCTCTCGGCCGATCTGCGCGATGAGGTGAGCCCCAAGAACATCCTGATGATCGGGCCGACGGGTTGCGGCAAGACCGAGATCAGCCGCCGTCTGGCCAAGTTGGCCGATGCGCCCTTTGTGAAGGTGGAAGCCACCAAATTTACCGAGGTCGGCTATGTGGGCCGCGATGTCGAACAGATCGGGCGCGATCTGGCCGAGGAAGCAATCCGGCTGGAAAAGGCGCGCCGCCGCGAGGCCGTGCGCGAGGCGGCAAGCAAGGCTGCGATGGACCGTCTGCTCAAGGCGCTGGTCGGCGATGGCGCCAGCGAGGCGACCCGCGAGAGTTTCCGCCAGCGGTTGAACGAAGGCGCGATGGATGATGTCGAGGTCGAGGTGGAGGTCGAGGATTCGCCCTCCGCGCCGATGGAGATCCCCGGCATGGGCGGGGGCATCGGCATGATCAACCTGTCCGACATGCTGGGCAAGGCGATGGGCGGCAAGCCTTTGAAGCGCCGCAAGATGCGCGTGGCCGATGCCTGGGACCGGCTGGTGGATGAAGAATCCGAAAAGCGGATGGATCAGGACGATGTGGCCCGTGTCGCTCTGGCCAATGCCGAGGCCAATGGCATCGTGTTTATCGATGAGATCGACAAGATCGCCGTGTCGGACGTGCGCGGCGGTTCGGTCAGCCGCGAGGGCGTGCAGCGCGACCTGCTGCCGCTGATCGAGGGCACGACGATTGCCACCAAATATGGCCCGATGAAGACCGACCACGTCCTCTTCATCGCCAGCGGCGCGTTCCACGTGGCCAAGCCCAGCGATATGCTGCCCGAATTGCAGGGGCGTTTGCCGATCCGGGTGGAATTGAAGGCGCTGTCCGAAGAGGATTTCGTGCGCATTCTGGCCGAGACGCGCGCCAATCTGGTCGAGCAATATCGCGCCCTGTTGGGCACCGAGGATGTGACCGTCGAATTCACCCCCGGGGCCGTGCGCGCCATTGCCCGCACCGCTGCGCAGGTGAACGAGAATGTCGAGAATATCGGCGCCCGCCGGTTGCAGACGGTGATGGAGCGGCTTTTGGAGGAATTGTCCTTTGAGGCCGAGGACAAGCGCGGCGAGACAATCACCATCGACGAGGCCTATGTCGAGGCACGGCTGGACAATCTGTCGCACGACACCGATCTGTCGAAGTTCATTCTCTGATGATGTGGGGCGGCGCTTGCGTCGCCCCATCTTTTGCAGGATCACCGGCCCATGACCGAGAAAACCTATCAGACCCCCGATGATCGTCCGATCTACCGCCTGTTGACCGGCAAGGACGACCGCGCCTTTTGCGAGCGCGTCTCCGAAGCGCTGACGCAGGGGTGGGGGCTCTATGGCTCGCCCACGATGACCTATGATGCGGAAAACGCCTGTGTGAAGGTGGGGCAGGCGGTGGTCTGGCACGAGCTGAAGATCTGAAAAAAGGGCCGGTTGATCCGGCCCTTTTCTTATTCGGCGGCGTTGGCGACCGCTTCGCTCGTCTCATTGGCCTGAGTCTCATTAGCTTGTCGGGCCCACATTTCGGCATAGAGCCCGTCCATCCGCAGCAATTGCGCATGGTTGCCCTGTTCGACCAGCCGCCCGTCCTGAAGCACCAGGATGGAGTCGGAATCGACGATGGTGGACAGGCGGTGGGCGATCGACAGGCTGGTGCGGTTTTCCGACAGCGCATGGAGCGTGGCCAGAATGTCCTGCTCGGTCCTTGTATCGAGCGCGCTGGTGGCTTCATCGAGCAACAGGATCGGCGGGTTCTTGACCAGCGTGCGCGCAATTGCCACGCGCTGCTTCTCGCCGCCCGAGAGTTTCAGCCCGCGCTCGCCCACCTCGGTATCGAAACGGGCGGGCAGGCGCTCGATCAGGCCGGAGAGGGCGGCGGCCTGTGCGGCGGCCTCGATCTGGGCGGGGGTGGCCTCGCCGGTCGGGTGGCCATAGCCGATGTTATAGCCGATCGTGTCGTTGAACAGCACCGAATCCTGCGGGACGATGCCCAGGGCTGCGCGCAGCGAGGTTTGCGAGACCTCGGCAATATCCTGACCATCGATCAGGATGCGGCCCGACCACGGATCGTAGAAGCGGAACAGCAGGCGCCCGATCGTGCTTTTGCCCGCGCCCGACGGGCCGACCAGCGCGACATGATAGCCGGCGGGGACCTCAAACGACAGACCCTTCAGGATCGTGCGGTCGCGATCATAGCCGAACACGACATCCTCAAACACCACCGAGGGCCGCCGGACCACCAGCGCGGGCGCGCCGGGCTTGTCCTTCACCTCCTGTTCGGTGTCGAGCAGGCGGAACATGTCGGCCATGTCGATCAGCCCCTGCCGGATGGTGCGATAGACCATGCCCAGCATGTCGAGCGGGCGGAACAATTGCGTGAGATAGGTCTGGACGAAAACGAGCTGGCCCGAGGTATATTCCCCCTTGCTCCAGCCCCAGACCGTATAGGCCGTGGCCCCCGCCATCAGCAGATTGACCACCAGCCCCTGCGCGATGTTGAGCATGCCAAGGCTGTTCTCGCTGCGCGTGGCGGCGTCGGCATAGGCGCGGGTGGCGGCCGAATAGCGGGCCTCCTCGCGCTTTTCGGCGGCGAAATATTTGACCGTCTCGTAATTGAGCAGCGAATCGACCGCGCGCGACAGGGCCTGCCCGTCCAGCTTGTTCATCTTTTCGCGCAGATGCGTGCGCCATTCGGTGATCTTGCGGGTGACATAGATATAGGCCGCGATGCTGAAGGCGGTGGCTGCCACCAGACCCCAGCCAAAGTTGATCTGAAAAATCACCGCGACAATGACGAGCTGCAGCAGCGTGGGCGCAATGTTGAACAGCATGAAATAGAGCATCGTGTCGATGCTCTTGGTGCCGCGCTCGATGGTCTTGGTGACTTCGCCGGTGCGGCGGGCAAGGTGAAAGCGCAGCGAGAGCTGATGCAGCCGCCCGAACACGTTTTCGGCCAGAATGCGGGTTGCTTCCTGCCCCACGCGCTCGAACACGATGTTGCGCAGATTGTCGAAGGCCACGCCCGCAAAGCGCCCTGCCGCATAGGCGATGACAAAGAGCATGGCCCCCATCATCACCCGCGGCCCGGTAACACTCATCGCGTCGATCGCCCATTTCAGGAAATAGGGCAGCGCCATCTGTGTGGCCGTCGAGGCCAGAATGAAGACGACCGCCGCCACGATCCGCATCCGCAGATCGGGCCGTTCATGGGGCCACAGATAGGGCAGGAACCGTCGCAAGGTCTGCCAGCCATCATGGCGCGGCGTCTTGGCGGAAGGGGCGGGCGAGGCGGAATGGTCAGGAGGCATCGCCCGCCTATGTAGGGGGGAAGCGGCCAAACGCCAATGGCCGCTTTGTTCAGGAATTGGGTATCGAGGCGGCGGGCATGTCGAACATCACCCGCTTGGCCACGAAATCAATCGCGATCCGGTCGAACAGGCGCAAGGTGGGCATGCCCAGCAGCAGCGCCGGGCGCCGGTCCAGCCCCATCAGCGCAAACGAGGGCGAGTCCGTATAGGCGATCGGCATACCGGTGACCTTGAACCCATCGATCGAGAATTGCCGCGCGGTGCCATATTCGGCCTGGATGCTTTGCCCGGTCACGCTTTGCAGTTCGGTGCGCCCCTGCACCCGTGAGCCGAGTGCCTTTTGCAGGGCGCGGTTGCCCACGCTGACATCGGAACCGGTGTCGATCACCACGTCGACTTTCACACCGTCGATGACCGCATTGGTCATGATCAGTTCGCCATTGTGACGCTTGGCCTCGACGACGATTTCGAAACCATCGGCGGCCGGGTCCCTGCTCACCCGGTCGATCAGCGTCACCTCATTGCGGCGAAAGTCGATCATCACGCGCTGGCCCTGCAATCCGTCGAGGCCGATGATTCCGTCGGCGCCCACGTCATTGGCCAGCAGGATCGGCAATTGCTTGCCCGCCCAGCTGCGGCGGCCCAGTTTGAGCCGGTCGACATTGACCACACTGACCACGCGTGAGCCGGCAACGCCGGTCACCTGGGCCTGCTCCGTGCCGGTCACGCCCAGTCGCGCGGCGACCATGTCCGAAAGGACGGTGCGTTGCGCCCCGGTGTCGACCATGAAGCGGAATGGCCCGTGCTCGCGCACGGTGACCGGCACGGTCATGCGGTCGTAATCGTCGGATTTGGCGGC
>NZ_JAAZQL010000003.1:0-185235 GCF_012275515.1 Novosphingobium sp. SG707 | reverse complement strand
CTCGAACTCGGCCGTGAAACCTGACCGCGCCAATGGTACTAACGCTCAAGCGTTGGAAGAGTAGGTCGTCGCCAGGCATTATCGTCTGCGGTTGTGAAGGTTGGATCGAACCCATTCATAATGGCGGCCTGTAGGGCCGCATAACAAACCCCTCGGGCAAAACCTGAGGGGTTTGTTGCGTCTGAAGTCCTTGGAGTTTCACCAATCTTGCAGCCCTTATCCCAATGGCCAATTTCGTCTGTCTGACAATTGGTGAAAACCTTTCTCGTAGTCCCAGCGCCCGATGCTGGTGAATCGAGAGGAGCTTGCAAGATGGACGCCGTATCGGCTGATCGCCTTGGCGCAGTAGCGCCGTTTCCCGCCAAGTATGAAAATTTCATCGGTGGCAAGTGGGTGGCCCCGCGCGCGGGTCGCTATTTCGACAATATCTCGCCGATCAACGGCAAGGTGGTGTGTCAGGTAGCCCGTTCGGACGCTGATGATATCGAACTGGCGCTTGATGCCGCCCATGCCGCCAAGGACGCCTGGGGCCGCACCTCGCCTGCCGAACGTTCGCGCATCCTGCTCAAGGTTGCCGACGTGATGGAGCAGAACCTTGCCCTGCTGGCCACCGCGGAAACGTGGGATAACGGTAAGCCGATCCGCGAAACCATGGCCGCCGACGTTCCGCTCGCGATCGACCATTTCCGCTATTTCGCAGGCTGCATCCGCGCTCAGGAAGGCAGCATCGGCGAAATCGACCATGACACCGCCGCCTATCACTTCCACGAACCGCTGGGCGTTGTGGGGCAGATCATTCCGTGGAACTTCCCGCTGCTGATGGCGGCATGGAAGGTAGCGCCTGCACTGGCCGCCGGTAACTGCATCGTGCTCAAGCCTGCCGAGCAGACTCCGGCCTCGATCCTCGTCCTGATGGATCTGATCGCTGATGTGCTGCCCGCCGGCGTGCTCAATGTCGTTAACGGTTTCGGCCTCGAAGCCGGCAAGCCGCTGGCCCAGTCCAAGCGCATTGCCAAGATCGCGTTCACCGGTGAAACCAGCACCGGCCGCCTGATCATGCAGTATGCTTCGGAAAACCTGATCCCGGTTACGCTGGAACTGGGCGGCAAGTCGCCCAACATCTTCTTCGCCGACGTCTGCAACGCCGATGATGACTTCTTCGACAAGGCGATCGAAGGCTTCGTGATGTTCGCGCTCAATCAGGGCGAGGTTTGCACCTGCCCGTCGCGCGCCCTCATTCAGGAATCGATCTACGACCAGTTCATGGAACGCGCCCTCAAGCGCGTTGAAGCCATCGTGCAGGGCAGCCCGCTCGACATGGCCACCATGATCGGCGCGCAGGCCAGCCAGGAGCAGCAGGAAAAGATCCTGCGCTATATCGGCATCGGCCGTGACGAAGGCGCAGAAGTCCTGATCGGCGGCGAAGCGGGTCAGCTCGGCGGCGATCTGGCCGGTGGCTATTACGTGAAGCCCACCGTGTTCAAGGGCCACAACAAGATGCGCATCTTCCAGGAGGAAATCTTCGGGCCGGTGGTGTCGACCACCACCTTCAAGACCCCTGAGGAAGCTCTTGCCATCGCCAATGACACGATGTTCGGTCTTGGCGCGGGCGTGTGGAGCCGTGACATCAACACTTGCTACCGCTTTGGGCGCGCTATTCAGGCGGGCCGCGTGTGGACCAACTGCTACCACGCCTATCCTGCCCACGCCGCCTTCGGTGGCTACAAGCAGTCGGGCATCGGCCGCGAAACGCACCGCATGATGCTCGATCATTATCAGCAGACCAAGAACCTGCTGGTGAGCTACAGCCCGAAGAAGCTCGGATTCTTCTGATCGTCGAAATGCAAAAGAAGAAGGGCGGCGCCGCAAGGCCCGCCCTTTTTTATGCGCGGGACGAAAGCCGCAGCCGCCCCGCCACAATGCTATGGATCACCAGCATCGCGCTCGTTGCCACCATATCAGCCACCCAGTCGCGCCAGTCGCAATTGCGGTGCAGGCTTGGGATCGCCTGAAATACCTCGATCAGCGCGCCAAACAGCGCCATACGCTCCAGCACCCGCAAGGGCGAGGTCATGGGATAGCCGATCCGGGCCACCAGCGTCAGCACGGCAAAGGCGGTCATATGGGTAAATTTGTCGCCCATCTGGTCGAGCGGCGTGGCAGGCGGCTTGGGCGAAAGCGCCATGAAGGTTGTGAAGGCCAGCAAGGGCCAGAGGCCCAGGCGCGCGAGCGCTTTCATATTCAACATGATCCGGTTTTCCTGTGATCCGCGCGACAAGTCTGATCGGCCTTGGTGAAACTTACGGGGTTCACCTTAGGCGTGGGCAGGCGGAACGACCATACGCCCAACCTGCAAAAAAGCGCGGCAGGCTATCGACCCACCGCGCTTTCAATCCATTGCAGAGAGATGGCCCCCCTGCCAATCCACCTCGAAAAGGGATTATTCGGCCGCTTCGGTTTCCACCTGCGCCGCCTCGATCTCGGCCGCCTTGGCCTCGACCAGCTTGACGATATGCTCGAGCATATCCTCGCTCTGCACGGTGTGGTCGGTCACGCCCGAGAGATAGACCATATGCTTGCCATTGCCGCCGCCGGTCAGGCCGATGTCGGTCTCGCGCGCCTCACCCGGACCATTGACCACGCAGCCCAGCACAGAGAGCGAGAGCGGGGTCTTGATATGGCTGAGGCGGGTTTCCAGCGCCTCGACGGTCTTGATCACGTCAAAACCCTGACGCGCGCAGGACGGGCAGGAAACCACCCGGACGCCGCGCGTGCGCAGGCCCAGCGACTTGAGGATCTCAAAGCCGACGCGCACTTCTTCCTCGGGCGGGGCCGAGAGCGAAACGCGGATCGTATCGCCGATCCCCGCCCACAGCAGGTTGCCCATGCCGATCGCCGATTTGACCGTGCCGCCGATCAGCCCGCCCGCCTCGGTGATGCCCAGATGCAGCGGGCAATCGACCGCCTCGGCCAGCCCCATATAGGCAGAGACGGCCAGGAACACGTCCGAAGCCTTCACCGCCACCTTATATTCGTGGAAGTCATGGTCCTGCAGCAGCTTGATATGATCGAGCGCCGATTCGATCAGCGCTTCGGGGCAGGGCTCGCCATATTTCTCCAGCAGGTCCTTTTCCAAAGACCCTGCGTTCACGCCGATGCGGATCGAGCAGCCGTTGGCCTTGGCCGCGCGCACCACTTCGGCCACGCGGTCCGATCCGCCGATATTGCCGGGGTTGATGCGCAGGCACGCCGCGCCCGCATCGGCCGCTTCCAGAGCGCGCTTGTAATGGAAATGGATATCGGCGACCAAAGGCACGCGCGAGGCCCGCGCGATCTGCCGGAACGCCGTGGTCGATTCGACATCGGGGCAGGACACGCGGACAATATCGGCGCCCGCTTCTTCGCAGCGGCGGATCTGGTCGATCGTGGCCACCGCATCGCTGGTCAGCGTGTTGGTCATGGTCTGGACCGCGATGGGCGCATCGCCGCCGATGGGAACCTTGCCGACCATGATCTGACGGCTTTGACGGCGGGCGATATCACGCCAGGGACGGACTGAGGACATGGGGGCAACTCCTTTGCTCTGGCCCTATAGCGCATTGGCGATGCGCCGCAAATGCGAAGAGGTGATTACAGATCCCGGCTCATGCACAGGCTGTAATCATCGGTGGTATAATCGGCAAAGGCGGGGCATTCGCCAAAGCCCTCGCTCTCATACAGGCGCCGCGCCGGGACAAAGGCATCGGGCTTGCCGGTTTCCAGCAGCAATTGGCGGTATCCGCGCGCGCGGCCCACATCCATCAGATGGTGCAGCATGGCGCGCCCGATACCGCGCCCCAGAAATTCCGGTGCCACGCGCATGGATTTCAACTCGCCGCGCTCGGCGTCCAGATGTTTGATCGCCCCGCATCCGGCCAGAACGCCATCGACCCATGCCGAATAGAAGGTGACATCGGGGGCGCGCAGGCGCTCGATGGGCATGGCATGGACCTTACACGCAGGGGACCAGCGATGCATCTGCTCAAGGTGCCATGCCAGCAGGCGGGCAATCTCCGGCCCGGTCAGGTCGTCCTCGCGGATGTTCATCGCACTGCTCCATCATGTTTGTTCGCCTTGCGTCGGCCAAAACGCAGCCCCTGTTCCAGCCGCTCCCGCAAGGCTGTGTAATAGGCATCGAGGAAGCGGCGCACCTCATCGCCCTGCGGCGCGCTCCACCCGATCTTGGCGCAGATCGCGCGGGCCACCGCCTCCATTGCGGCGGGCGAGCCATCGCGCAGCACCCGCTCCAGCGTCTGCAACTCATATTCGCCGTATATGGCCAGTTCAGCCGGGCCGAAGGCATAGTCGGGCCTTGCTGCCCCGGCGCTCAACGCCTGCTCCAGCCGGGCGCGGGGGGCCTCGACCACCCATGTCCCCGCAATCATGTCGCCCGCGCGCAAACGGTCGCGGTTGAACAGCGGAAACAGGGCAAAGAGCAGGAACCATCCCGCCGCCGCCCAATTGACCATGCTCGACGAAGGTCCGCCCAGCGCGGACAGCACCGCGACCATCGGCAAAAAGATCTCGATATCGCGCAGCAGATTGCGCGCCAGCACCATCTCGGTCGTCAACCGCGCCCCGTCGCGCGCGGCAATGCGCAGGCCCAGCATCCTTTTGCCCGGCGTCGCCCCGCGCGGCCCCAGTTCAAAGATCAGAAACCACGCATTGCGCAGCAGAAACATCAGCGCGGTCCACAAGATGAAGAGGAATTGCGCGGCATGATGCGCCTCGCTCCGCTTCGCCCATTGGCCCAGCCCCGATTGCGTATAGACCAGCGCCAGCACCGCCCCCAGCAGGATCGCCCCGATGCAGGCCAGATCCACCGCCAGCGCCCCCAGCCGCGCCGACCGCCCCGCCAGCGTCAGGCGCAGGGTCAGCCCTTCGGGCGTGATGATTTCGCGCTGATCGGGGCGCAGATTCATTTGCGGGGCCCGAAGACAAAGAAATAGACCAGCCAGAAGGTCAGCATAAAGCCTCCGACGAGGAGCCTTTGCGGCGTCGAATCGATCAATTGCCGCGCAAACCCCTCCAGCATCCCGGCCACCAGCAGCATCAGCACCACGCCCAGCATGACCGGCGCGGTCCGCCGCCCCGCCGCCGCCACGCTTTCCATCACCGATAGCTCGCCCGGAAAGGCAATGGCGCGCCCGATATGGATGCCGCCCGCCCCGGCCAGCAGGATGGCGAACAATTCGGTCGTGCCGTGGATCGCGATCCATGCCGAAAAGTCGAGCAGCAGCCCCTTGCCGTGAAACAGCCAAAGCATCGCGCCCAGCATCCCGCTGTTTTGCAGCAACAGCAGCACGCTGGGCAGGCCGATGGCAAAGCCCAGCGCGAAACACAGGATGGCGATCTGGGCATTATGGCCGAACAGATAGGCGGCAAAGGCGGCCAGCGCGTCCTGATCCTGCCCGCCGAACAGGGTTTCGCGCAATTGCTTCGCGCTGGATGCGGGATTGCGCGCCGGGTCCTGTCCGGCCAGCATCGCGTAGAAGGCCGGATCATGGGCCACCATCATCCACCCCACCGCCACGCCCGCCACCATCAGCGCCAGCGCGATTCCGATGTCAAAGCGGATGGCTCGTACCGCCCGGCTCCACCCGCCAAGGATAAAGCCCATGAACCAGCCGCGGAAATTCTCACGCGGCCCATAGGTGATAAACCATGCCCTTTGCGCCAGCGCCTCCAGATAGGCGAGGGCTGCGGCATCAAGGCTGTTTTCGCGCGCCACGGCCAGGCTGGAGGCCAATTGGCGATAGAGCACCGGCAGATCGAGCAGATCGGCATCCGACAGGCGCCCCAGCCGCCCTTTCTCCACCGCCGTGACAATCGCCTCCAGCCGCCGCCAGTCGCCCTCGCGCGCCTGACGGAAACGGTCGGAGCGCAGGGTGGCGGGGGCGATGTGCTGTTCTTGCGCCGCGCCCCGGCGAAAACGGGCGAGGAGACGGTTGGGCCAATCCTTCATCCGATCCCTCCCCGGCTGCGGATGGCCATATAGGCGTCGAGCAGGCGGGCGCCCACCGCATCATGGGCCGCCTCGACCACATCGACCCCCATCGCGCGCAGCCGCATCAGCACCCATTCGCGCTGACGCAGCAGGGCGCTGGCCGCCACCGATCCGCCCAGCGCTTCCATATCCACCACCTCGCCCCCCGCCAGCGTTTCGAGTTCCTCATCGCGCAGGCAGACGAACAGCACCCGGTGGCGCGCGATCAGCCGCCCGATTGATTCCACCATCAGTTCGGCGCTGGTGGAATCGGCAAATTCGGAAAAGACCACGATCAGCGAGCGCCGCGCCAGTTGCTGGGCCAGTGTGGAGAGCGCCAGCGTGAAATTGGCCTCGCGCGCGGTGTAATCCAGATCGGCCGCCGCGCTGCGCAGGCGATGGAAATCGCGCGTGTCGGCCACAAAGGGCGTCGAGACGATCACCCGCGCGGCAAAGCCGAACAGCGAGACCCGGTCGCCCCCCTTGAGCGCGACCCATGCCATCTGCAGCGCAGCACTGACCGCCCGGTCCAGCCTTGGCAGGCCGGCCACCGGCTCGCACATGGCCGCCCCGCAATCCATCGCCAGCACGATGGGGTTGTTGCGCTCGACCTCATACTCCTTGGCATAGAGATGGGCATGGCGGGCCGAGACTTTCCAGTCGATGCGGCGGCGGTCCATGCCGGGCTGATATTCGGTCAGCGTCTCGAACATCTGCCCCTCGCCGCGCAGCCGCCGCGCGATCAGGCCCAGCGAGGCGTCGCGCAGATAGACCTGCATCGCGGGCCCGCGCAGCGCCGCCACCGAGGGCAGCACCCGCACCGAGGCATCGACCTCACGCCGCTCGATCCGCATGGCCAGGCCCAGCGGCCCGCGCCAGCGTAGCCAGAGCGTGTCGATCGCGCCACGGCATCGGCGGCTGGGGGTGAAAGGGGCCTGCGCCTCCTCGCCCGTCAGGGTGGCGGTCAATTTCCCGCCCGGCGCAAGGCGCGGGTCGAGGGCGAGGGCGGCCTCCATCGGGGCGGGGCGCGAGAGGCGGGCGCGGATGGTGATGGCGGCGTCCTGGCCGATTTCGGCCTGCGCAGGGACGGTGACATGAACATCCTCCAGCCGCCCGGCCAGCGCCCCATCGACCAGCACCAGCGCCAGCAGCAACAGGCCCAGCAAAGGCGCGGCAATCCACAGCGCGGGAACAAACCCGGCCAGCACCAGCCCCACCGGCCCCAGCGCGACCAGCGCCAGCACGCAGCGCGGAGCGGGCGCCACGCCGGGGCGCATCAGAGCGGCGGCAAGGCGCAATCCGGGGGCGAGGCGGCGTATCACCTCAGCGCGGCGCCTCGGTCCGGGCAATGATCTCGGCCACCAGACCCTCGGCCTGCCGCCCCTCGATTTCGGCGGCGGGCGAGAGCAGCAGGCGGTGGCGCAGCACAGCCGGGGCCAGCGCCTTCACATCATCGGGCAACACATAATCGCGCCCCGCCAGCGCCGCCCGCGCCCGCGCCGCATGGGCCAGCAGCACGCCCGCGCGTGGGGAAGCGCCGCAGGACAGGTCCGCGCTTTCCCGCGTGGCGCGGATCAGGCGGACGATGTAATCGACCAGCGGCTGGGCCAGCGTGATGCCCGCCACGGTGGCGTCGGCGGCGGCCAGTTGATCGCGCGAGAGGATCGGCGTGATGGGTTCGGGCGAACCTTGCGCGCCATAGCGGGCGATGATCCGCGCCTCCTCCTGCGCATCGGGATAGGGGATGGTCAGCTTGAACAGGAAACGGTCGAGCTGCGCCTCGGGCAGGGGATAGACGCCTTGCGATTCGATAGGGTTTTGCGTGGCGACCACCATGAAATGATCGGGCAGGCGGTGCGCCGTCCCGTCCAGCGTCACCCGCCGCTCCTGCATGGCTTCGAGCAGGGCGGCCTGCGTCTTGGGCGGGGTGCGGTTGATTTCATCACCCAGCAGCAGGTCGCAAAAGATCGGGCCGCGCGTCAGGGTGAACTGGCTGGTCTGGAAATTGAACAGGTTGGAGCCGAGAATATCGCCCGGCATCAGATCGGGGGTGAACTGGATCCGCCCGAATTGCAGGCCCAGCGTGGCGGCGAAACTCTGCGCCAGCAGCGTCTTGGCGGTGCCCGGCGGGCCTTCGAGCAGGACATGGCCCCGCGCGAAAAGCGCCACCAGCAGATGATCGACCGCGCTGTCCTGTCCGACCACGGCGCGCGCGATCCTTTCGCGGATGGCCCCGGCCAGATCCGAGAGGGCGGAAAGGGAGAGGGCTTCACTCATCGGATCAACAACCTTTCGACATCATGCAACTGGCGCGCGGCGCGCAGGATTTCGGAGGGGCGCCGCGCCGCGCGCAGGGCGGCGCTGGCGGCGGTATAGCTCAGGTCCGGGGCGCGGGCCGACAGCGCCCGTTCAATGGCGTCGTCGATCATCGCCGGATCGCCATGGGGGGCAAGGCCCAGCGCCGCCGCGATCCGCCCCCGCGCCGCATCGGCATAGGGCGCGGGCAACAGATGAAACCGCCGCGCCCGCGCGATCAGCCCGGCCGAATTTTCCGCCAGCGCCCGCTTGCCAAAGGCGATGTCGCGCACCGGCGCCAAAGGCGGGCCAAAGCGCGCATAGGCCCGCCACAAAACCGCCACCCCGGCCAGCATCAGCGCCAGCGTGACCGCCAGATAGGGAGGGGTAAAGGCCAGCGTGAGCAGATTGGGTTCGCGCCCAAGTCCGTTGAGGGTGAGGTCGAACATCACCTGCTTCTGATCGGCGGGCAGCAGGTCCTCGATCAGGCGCAGGGTGACTGCGGCATTTTCCTCATGGGCAAAACCGGCATTGTTGGCCAGATCCGGTTCAAAGATCAGCGCCAGCAGGGCGTTCTGGTCCGGCTCTTCATAGGTGGCGGCCAGAATGCGGCCCCGCCCGTCCTCGACGCTGGGCGAAAGGCGCTTGCCCGTCCCGCTCATCACCCGCGCCGGATAGGGCAGCACCGCCCGCGCGCCATGAGCATCGCGCACCGGGGCGGCGGCGGGGCCAATGGCCACCCCCACATCGTCGAGAAAGCCTTCCCATTCCGGCGTGCGCGCCTCGCCCAGCCGGACCCAGCCGTCCTGCACGCCGGGCTGCCTTGTGTCGGCCGGGGCCGCCGCCCATTTGGGGGTGATGATCAGCACCGGGCCATGGCCGCGATGCAGGGCGACGATGCGGCTGATATCGGCCCCCTGCGCCTCATGCGGCGGGGTCAGGATCAGCAGGCCGGGGCGGCGCAGGCCATTGTCGTCGCGGGCATAGTCGGTGTCATGGCCGGTCGCTTCGAGCAGGCGATAGAGGGCGCCATAGCCGTTGAGCCCTCGCCCGCCGCCATGCGCGCCGCCATCATTGATGTCGCCCGCCGCCACGCCCGCGCCGATCATCCATAGCATCGCCACCAGCAAGGCCCCGCCCGCCAGCACCAGCGCCAGCGCCGAAAGGGGCGAAAAGGGGCTGCGGCTGTTCATGCGAGGCGCTGTTCGGCAAAGTCGGCATAAGCGGCGCGGGCGGCGGCCCAGTCCGGCGCCTCCAGCGGGCGCAGCGCATAGCGCCCCTGTTCAACCAGCGCGGCGATCCGGCCAAAGGTGGCGCGGGCCGGGGCGGAAAGAGAACTCAGCGCGGCAATCTCGCGCGCGGTGCTGGCGGGTGTCAGGGCGGCCGGGCGGGCCTCGGCAATATGCTCAAGGCTGCGCAGCAGGAGCAGGTGGGTCGCCTCGTCAAAGCGGCCCTGCGCGGCCAGTGCATCGGCATCGTCCAGCAGGGCGCGGGCGGCGGCGGCATCGGGGCGCCATTCCGGCGCGGCGGGGGCGGGGCGGCGCATGGCCCAAAGCCTGACCCCGATCCGCCAGAGCAGCAGGGCCACGCCCAGCGCCAGCAGGCCGATCAGGATCTTTTCCATCACCGGCCATGACATGCCCAGCGCCCGGCCCACCGGCTCGAACAGGCTTTTCAGGAAACGGGCCAGCGCCTTGAGCCAGTCGGGCGTGGGCGCCGGGGTCCAGTTGGGGACGGGGGTGAACTGCAGGTCGCGCGCATCGCGGACCGCGCGCCATGCCTGATGGACGGAATTGGACGCCGCTGCGCTCACCTGACGTCTCTGTCCCGAATTGCCATCGCGGACAGATTCTTACACGCCCTCAGGCCGAGCGCAAGCGATCAGCCTACCCTCTTGGACGACTTTGGGCATAGCTGCCCAAAAGGCGCAGGTCCTTGCAATGGAAAGCGACTTCTTCGAGCGCGCGGTCCACCGGTTCCTCGCCCGGTTTGCCCACAATATCGACAAAGAACATCGTGGCCGAGAAGCTGGCGCCCTTCTGATAGGATTCCAGCTTGGTCATGTTGACCCCGTTGGTGGCAAAGCCGCCCAGCGCCTTGTAAAGCGCGGCCGAGACGTTGCGCACCTCGAAGATCATCGTGGTCATCGCGGTGCCCTCGATGGTTGCCGGATCGAGCGGGGCGCGGGCCAGCACGACAAAGCGCGTGGTGTTGTCGGCGGCATCCTCGACATTATGCTCGACAATATCGAGGCCATAGAGCGAGGCGGCCAGCGCAGGCGCGATGGCGGCGGCGGCCGGATCGCCCTGTTCCTTGACAAAGGCGGCGGCCCCGGCGGTGTCGGCATAGGCCATCGGCACGATGCCGCGCGCGCGCAGATAATGGCGCGATTGGCCCAGCGCCTGCGGGTGGGAATAGGCGGCGGCGAAAGGACCCTTCGCGCCGGGCAGCGCCATCAGCGCATGTTCGATCGAGAGGAAATGTTCGCCAACGATCGACAGCCCGCTTTCAGGCAGCAGGAAATGGATGTCGGCTACGCGGCCATGCTGGCTGTTTTCGATGGGGATGATCGCCCGGTCGGCCCGGCCTTCCTTCACAGCATCCAGCGCGTCCTCAAAGCTGAAACAGGGCAAAGGCGCGCATTGCGGCGCGTATTCCAGCGCCGCGCGGTGCGAATTGCACCCCGGCGCACCCTGAAACGCAACGGCGCGTGCAGGATTTTCAGCGGCTTGGGCGGTCAGTTCTTTGACCTGGATCAGAGCGGGCGTAGGATAGCTGTGCATAGCGGTCTGGCGCTTAGGCCGATTTTACGCCGCGCGCCAGTGGGCTTTGCCGATAGTCTGTTCGATGCGAATTGTATCGGGCATTGTGTTGGTTGCGGGCGGAATACTGGCGCGCGGGTGAAATCCGCCTTGCGCTTGGGTTTCACGCTCTCTACACCAGAGGGCAAAACGCCTTCCGGGGATTTCTTCCTTGGAAGCATATGGGACGGGGCATTGTTGATGAGCGGTCGTTTCAATACCATTGCCGGTTGGGTTTTGGGTTCTGCTGTGGTTGCGCTGGGGCTTTCCAGCCTGTCGGGCCACTATTTCCGCGCCGACAAGGAAAACCGCCCCGAAAACATGGGCTTTCCTATCGAAGGCGTGTCGGGGGCCAAATCCGGCCCCGCCGAGGCGCCGATCGAGGAACTGCTGGCCAAGGCGGACCCCGCCAAGGGCGCGCAGGTCTTCGCCAAATGCGCTTCGTGCCACACGATCACGGCGGGCGGCCCCAATGGGATCGGTCCGAATATCCATGGCATCCTTGGCGATGAAATCGGCCATGGGCGCGGCGGCTTTGCCTTCTCGGCGGGCCTGTCGGCCAAGGGCGGCAAGTGGGACTTCGCCAAAATGAACGAGTGGCTGAAGAATCCGCGCGCCTTTGCCGATGGCACCAAGATGACCTTTGCGGGGCTTGAATCGGCCGAGGATCGCGCGGCGGTCATGGTTTATCTGAACCAGCAAGGTTCGAACCTGCCTCTGCCTGCGGCTCCTGCTGCTGCGGCGCCTGCGGGTGATGCGGCGGCGGCTCCGGCCGATGCGGCATCGGCGGCGGAAAGCGCCAAGTAAGATCCGGCTGTTTCCGGCGGGCATGACAAATGCCCGTCGGCCGCAAGACCGGCGGTTGGCTTGAGGGATCAGGCCGACGCCCCCGGACGCCCTTGAATGCCGGGCGCGAAAGGGCCGCGTGCGCGTGCGAATGATCGGGTAGCCGCCTTGCTTCACAGCCCGATTCGGCCCGCATCGGCGGATCGGGCGGCCATGACAGGTGGGCTCGCAAAGCCTGCCATGACGGTGCTTGGCCCGTCCTTTCCGGTTGGCGCTGTGTGGCGTGGTCCACGGCTTGATGAACACTTGCGCCATGATCCCGGCCCAGCGGCGCCGGCCTGAATTACCGCATTGGTCCCTGCGCATAAGGACGGTTGCGGATGGCGGGTTGAATAACCCATATGGTTTTCTGTATGACAGATTTTTTTATTGCGGATTGGTTCAGGTCAACGCAATCTCCCCTCGATCCGGCGCATGGGGGTTGAAACAAAGCGCCGATTCGCGGCACACTATGTCTATTCCATCAGTAGAGATATAAGCACAGGAGATGGTCCAATGGCACAAGCATGGAGCGCCGATTTTCTGATCCGCCGTATCGACCGCTGCTATCTGCTGGCCGCCTGCGCCCGGCACCCGGAAAAGCGCGACCGGCACCTGAAGCGCGCCCGCCACTATCGCGGCGTGCTGGCCGATACGCAGGAACTGGCCCTGGCCTGATTTACGGCGGCCTGATTTAGGCCAAGCGTTTTCCCATCAAAGGGCCGCGTGGGGCGTGATGCCTTGCGCGGCCTTTTTGGTGTTTGTGTGGGTTTTTCGGAGTTTAAGGATTGAAGGTGCCTCCGGCGGGCAAAGGGCGGGGGCCCTTTGCAATCCCGATATTGTCGGGATGGGGCGTTATTGGGGCGGTGGGTGAGATGGGGCGGCGTTGTGAATGACGGTTAGGCCGCTTCGCGGAAAGAAAAAAAGGCATTTCGGAGGCGGGGCCATTGCGGTCATTGCGCCTACCTGCAACATCCTAATGATGAGCAAGCTCCCCCTTCGATACAGACATGATCCAAGCTTCTTTGATCACGATTTGCCGCGTGACGACTTTGGACGACTGTGGATTGCGGTGGAAACGGATCGCTTCTCTGGCAAAGGTGGATTTTGGGCTCAGTGGCAAGATGTGCAGGAGTTTGGAGAGGCCCTTGCAAGGTTTCCTATTACGGAGGGGCAACCTGTCGTTGCGCAATGGGGATTCAATTTTCTGGAAGGTAATGATCTTATCATTCGATTGGAAATCGTGCCCTTCGATAGCAGAGGTAATCTTGCCGTAAGGTTTGAAGTCGCGGACGATGTTGAACCTCAGTATCGAGCGCGAGGATTTTTCCACACGAACTATCCTGAATTAGAGACTTTCCATCTTGACATTGCTCAGTTGATAAAAGGCACGACTGAGGAAGCGGTTTTGATGGGTAGCTAAATCCGTTCCCTCCAACTTGACACCCCCCGCCGCGCAGCGGCCTTCAAAACCGCCACCTAACCCCAAGCACAACGCCGCCTCCATCGCGCCCCGCCGACAGTAACGGGATTGCAAAGGGCTTTCGCCCTTTGCCCGCCGGAGGCAACATCGCGCAGCGACCAGCCCCCTAAAATCAAACCCCATGATATTCCTTATACCACTCGATAAACTTGGGCACGCCCACGTCGATGCTGGTGGTGGGGGCGTATCCGTGGTCGCGGGCGATGGCGTCGATGTCGGCGAAGGACTGGCGCACGTCGCCCGGCTGCATGGGCTGGAAGTCGATGATGGCTTTTTTGCCGATCTGTTCTTCGAGGATTTCGACCACGCGCATCAGGTGTTCGCTCTTGTGGTTGCCGATGTTGTAGAGGCGGTGGGGCTTGGTCGATCCGCCTGCCTTGACCTCGCCGTCGTCGGGGGCGGGGTTGTCGAGGCTGGCCATGACGCCCGCGATGATGTCGTCGATATAGGTGAAGTCGCGGTACATATCGCCATTGTTGAAGACGGGGATCGGCTGGCCCGCGGCGATGGCCTTGGTAAAGATCCACATCATCATGTCGGGCCGTCCCCAAGGACCGTACACGGTGAAGAAGCGCAGGCCCGTCAGCGGCAGGCGGTAGAGATGGGCGTAGGTTTCGCTCATCAGTTCGTCGGCCTTTTTGGTGGCGGCATAGAGGCTGATGGGCTGGTCGACGCGATCCTCGACCGCGAAGGGCAGTTTGGTGTTGCCGCCATAGACCGAGGAGGAGGAGGCATAGACCATGTTTTCCACGCCGCGATGCCGCCCGATTTCCAGCATGTTCAAATGCCCGGCAAGGTTGGAATGCAGGTAGGCGTGGGGGTTGGTGATCGAAAAGCGCACGCCCGCCTGCGCGCCCAGATGGACGATGCGGTCGAATTCCAGGCCCGAGAGCGCCTCGACCAGCGGTTCGTATTGGGCGAAATCGGCGCGGACAAAGGTGAAGCGGTCGCCGCCCAACTCGCGCAGATGGGTAAGGCGGGCTTCCTTGAGCGTGACGTCATAGTAATCATTGACGATATCGAGGCCGATGACGGAATCGCCGCGCGCCAGCAGTTTGACCGCAAGGCTGTAGCCGATGAAACCCGCCGCGCCCGTAACCAGAACCTTCATTGCCGAAAAACCCTTTGTTGCCGTTTGCCGCTCTCTTATCGAGGCAAAGCTAATAAAGGGTTGGAGCCGGGTCCATCCGACGTATTGACGCGCCCGGGCGGCACCCGCACAAGCGCGCCATGCCTTTTATGTCTGACAATGCCGCCCCTGTTCATCCCGCCGTATGGGCCGCGATGCACGCCGCTGATGCCCCCCAGCCGCCCTATGATGGCGACAGTTTGAGCGCTGCGCTTGATGATGCCTTTTCCGCGCTGTTCGGGCGGCCCTGCGCCGCGATCTGGGTGGCCAGCGGGACGGCGGCCAATTGCCTTGCGCTGGCCGCTATGGTGCGGCCCTATGAGGCTGTGCTGTGCCATGAACTGGCGCATATCGAGCGGGACGAATGCGGCGCGCCGGGGTTCTTCACGCATGGGGCTAAGCTGATTCTGGCGGGCGGGGAGCATGCGAAAATGACGCCCGAGACCGCCCGCGCGCGGCTGGCCAGGGTGGGCGTGGGGGTGGAGCATACGCCCGTCACCG
This sequence comes from Novosphingobium sp. SG707, assembly GCF_012275515.1. Lineage (GTDB taxonomy): Bacteria > Pseudomonadota > Alphaproteobacteria > Sphingomonadales > Sphingomonadaceae > Novosphingobium. The sequence continues at coordinate 170,176 of NZ_JAAZQL010000003.1, read as the reverse complement.
CCCTTTCCATCACCCAGGCTAACGAGGCGGGATGCGTCTATTCGCCCGGCGAGGTGGCGGCGATGGGCGCTTTTGCGCGGGAAAAGGGGCTGCGTTTCCATATGGACGGCGCGCGCTTTGCCAATGCGGTGGCGCATCTGGGCTGCTCGCCCGCCGCGGCCAGTTGCGAGGGCGGGGTCGAGGCGCTCTCCTTCGGCTTTGTCAAAAACGGCGGGATGGGGGCCGAGGCGCTGATCTTCTTCGCCCCCGACATGATCGAGGTCACTCGCTTTAACCGCAAGCGCGCCGGGCATCTGCAATCCAAGGGGCGCTATCTGGCCGCGCAGCTCCTCGCCATGCTCAAGGGCGACCTGTGGCTGGACAATGCCCGCCGCGCCAATGCGGCAGCGGGCGAAATCGCGGCGGCGGCGGGCGACAGGCTGATCCATCCGGTGCAGGCCAATGAGGTGTTTGTCGTGCTCTCGGCAGCCGAGCGGGCGGTTTTGCGTGAGGCCGGTTTTGCGTTCTACGATTGGGACGAGACGGCCGCGCGTTTCGTGACCGCGTGGAACAGCGAGGAGGGGGAAGTGATGGCTTTGGCCAAGGCTTTGCGGGGGTTGTGAGGAAGATTGAAGGGATGATGCGAGGGACTCGTCCCTCGCGCTCCCGTTACTGTCTGCGTTGCGCGATGGGTTCGGCCTCATGTGTCGGACGCGCCCTATGAAATATTATAAAGCCTGCGGCGCGGGCAGGCAGGCGCCGCAGGCTTTCAAAATCCCACAGCGCGTCCGACACCAGACGCCGAACCCATAGCACACCCTATACAATAACGGGATTGCAAAGGGACAAGTCCCTTTGCCCGCCGGAGGCAAAAAGCGCCCGCCGGAGGCAAAAAGCGCCCGCCGGAGGCCTATAATTCCCCCTCCCAAATCCCCCGCAACCCCGCGCGGTAATCGGCGAACACAGGCCGCCATCCCAACACCCGCCGGGCTTTGCCATTGGCCACGCGGCGGTTCTCGGCATAGAAGGCGCGCGAGGCGGGGGGCACGTCCTGCTCGGCCAGCAGGGGGGGCAGGGGGAGGCCGGAGATGAGGCAGGCTTCCTCGATCACGGCGTTTTGGGGCGCGGGCATATCGTCGGCGATATTATAGGCGCCGGGCGGGGCGGAGAGGGCGGCGTGGGCGGCGCGTGCAATATCTTCGACATGGATGCGGCTGAAGATCTGGCCGGGCAGGTCGACGCGGTGGGCGCGGCCCTCGCGAAGGCGGTCGAAGGCCGAGCGGTCCGGCCCATAGATCCCCGGCAGGCGCAGCACCCGCGCATCCCGTTCCAGCCATGCCGCATCGGCCAGCGCCCGCGCGGCGCGGCGGCCCGATCCGCCCAGCCCGACCACGGGCGCGCTTTCATCGACCCAGGCCCCGCCGCAATCGCCATAGACCCCGGTGGAGGAGAGATAGCCCAGCCAGCCCACTCCGGTCAGATTCGCCCCATAGCGCACCAATACCGGATCAACATCCTCGGCTGGCGGCACGCTGGACAGGACCGCATCGGCGCGGGCAAGCGCCGCGCGCACCCCATCCTCATCGGCGAAATCGAGCGTTCCGGCGCGGCCCGTCGCCTCGATATGCCATCCGTCATCGGCCAGACGGCGGGCGATTGCGCGGGCGGTGTAGCCCAGACCAAAGATCAGCATGGTTTTCATGGGGCAAACCATAATCGGAAATACTGGCATTCGGAAAGGCTTGGCCTAATAAGGAAGGCATGATGGATGCCATGAACGCCCCCGCCGCCCCTGTTGCCCCCGCCGTGATCCGCCGCGAGGACTATCTGCCGCCTGCGTGGCTGGTGCCGCAGGTCGATCTGGAATTTCGCCTCGGGCTGGAGGAAACGCGGGTGCGCGCGCAATTGTCCGTGCGCCGCAATCCCGCCGCGCAGGGCGATCAGACGATCCGCCTGAAGGGCGACGGGCTGACCGCCTTGCTGGTCGAGGTGGACGAGGTGGTGCGCAATGACTGGCGGATGGAGGGGGACGATCTGCTGATCGATCTGGCCGACGACAATCATGAGATCGTGGTGGAAACCGCGATCCACCCCGCCGCCAACAGCCAGTTGATGGGCCTTTACGCCTCGGGCGGGATGCTTTGCACGCAATGCGAGGCGGAAGGGTTTCGCCGCATCGCGTTTCACCCCGACCGCCCCGATGTGCTGAGCATCTATCGCGTGCGGATGGAGGGCAGCCGCGAGGCTTTCCCGATCCTGCTGTGCAACGGCAATCCGGTGGCGCAAGGCGACTGCGGCGATGGCAACCATTGGGCCGAATGGCATGACCCGTGGCCCAAGCCGTCCTATCTGTTTGCCTTGGTGGCGGGCGATCTGGTGGCGACAACCGACCATTTCACCACGATGGAGGGGCGCGAGGTCACGCTCAACATCTATACCCGCAAGGGGGACGAGGGGCGCACCGATCATGCGATGCGCAGCCTCATCAACTCGATGAAATGGGACGAGGAGGTCTTTGGCCGCGCCTATGACCTTGATCTGTTCAACATCGTGGCCGTGTCCGATTTCAACATGGGGGCGATGGAGAACAAGGGGCTCAACGTCTTCAACACCCGCTATGTTCTGGCCGACCCGGAAACGGCGACCGATGGCGATTATGACGCGGTGGAAGGCGTCATTGGCCATGAATATTTCCACAACTGGTCGGGCAATCGCATCACCTGCCGCGACTGGTTCCAATTGAGCCTGAAGGAAGGCTTCACCGTGCTGCGCGATCAGATGTTCAGCGCGGATATGGGGTCCGAGCCGGTCAAGCGCATCGAGGATGTGCGCATCCTGCGCAGCGCCCAGTTTCCCGAGGACAGCGGGCCGCTGGCCCATCCGATCCGGCCCGATTCCTATCAGGAAATCAGCAATTTCTACACCGCGACCGTCTATAACAAGGGCGCCGAGGTGATCCGCATGATGCGGGTGATGGCAGGAGCAGAGCGTTTCCGCAAAGGCACCGACCTCTATTTCGCCCGCCATGACGGCGAGGCGGCGACCTGCGAGGATTTTATCCGCGCCATCGAGGAAGGGGCGGGGCTGGACCTGACGCAATTCCGCCTGTGGTATGCGCAGGCCGGGACGCCGCGTGTGGGGATCAGCTTTACCCATGAGGGCGAGGAGGCGGTGCTGCGCCTGACGCAGCAGGTGCCGCCAACGCCCGGGCAGCCCGATAAACTGCCGGTGCCGATCCCGCTGCGGCTGGCACTGTTTGATCCGGCAACGGGCGCGCATCGCGGCGAGGAGCTGATCGTGATGACCGCCGCGCAGGAGGAGCATCGCTTTTCCGGCTGGCCCACGCGTCCGGTGTTGTCGATCAACCGGGGCTTTTCCGCGCCCGTGACCATCGAGGCGGACACCAGTCTGGATGATCTGGTGTTTCTGGCCGCGCATGATGATGATCCCTTTGCCCGCTATGAGGCGATGCAGAGCCTGATGGTGCGCCATCTGGTGGCGGCCGCAGCCGGCGCGATGGACGAGTCCCGCCGCGCCGCCGAGCGCAAGGCGATCGGTGCGGCGATGCTGGCGATCCTGAAGGATCCGGCGATCGACGATCTGATGCGCGGCGAATTGCTGATCCTGCCGCCCTATGCCTATCTGGCCGAGCAATTGCCGGTGGTCGATCCGGGCCTCCTGCATGGCGAGCGTGAAGGCTTGAAGGCATGGCTGGGCGGCGAATTGGGCGATGCCTTTGCCGCGCTGCATGACCGGGCGAGCGCGGTGCCTTTCGGGCTGGACGCGGCGGCCAAGGGCGCGCGCAAAGTGAAGACGCAGGCGCTGGTCTATCTGGCCGCCGCGCAGGGAGCCGGGGCCGCCCCGCGCGCCGCCGCGCAATATGACGCCGCCACCAATATGACCGACCGACAGGGCGCGCTGATGGTGCTGTGCGGATTGGACAGCCCGCTGCGCGAGGCAAAGCTGGCCGATTTCCACAAGCGGCATGAGGGCAATGCGCTGGTGATCGACAAGTGGTTCTCGCTTCAGGCCGGATCGCTGCATCCCGATGTGCTGGATCATGTGAAGGCGCTGGCCGGGCACGCTGATTTCACCATCCACAATCCCAACCGGGCGCGGGCGCTGTATATGGCGCTGGCGGTCAATCCGGCGGGCTTTCATGATGCGGGGGGCGAGGGCTATCGCCTGATTGGCGATCTGATCCTCGCGCTCGACCCTATCAATGCCCAGACGGCGGCGCGTTTTGTGCCCTCGCTGGGCCGCTGGCGGCGGGTGGAGGCGGGGCGCAGCGCTTTGATGAAGGCGCAGCTCGACCGGATATTGGCCGCGCCCGGCCTGTCGAAAGATGTATTCGAGCAGGTGAGCAAGAGTCTTGGTTGAGGTTATTCAGGCTGCGGCTCTGGCCGGTGTGCCGCACGGGTTTCTCGGGCGGCGCGGGGGCGTGTCGGTGGGCGCGGTCGCGGGGCTGAATGTCGGGCTGGGCAGCGCGGATGATCCGGCTGCGGTGGCGCAAAACCGGCGGCTGGCGGCCGATAGCGTGTTGCCCGGCGCGTTTCTGGCCACCTGCTATCAGGTGCATTCGGCGGACTGTGTGGTGGCGCAGGAATGGGCGGATGCCGAGCGCCCCCATGCCGATGCGATGGTGACCGACCGGCGCGGGATTGTGCTGGGCGTGCTGACGGCCGATTGCGCGCCGGTGCTGTTTGCCGATGTGCAGGCGGGCGTGGTGGGCGCGGCCCATGCCGGGTGGAAGGGCGCCTTTACGGGTGTTTGCGAGGCCACGGTCGACGCGATGGAGGCCCTTGGCGCGCGGCGCGAAAGAATTGCGGCCGCTATCGGGCCGTGCATCGCACAAAAATCCTATGAGGTGGACGAGGCTTTTCGCGCGCGTTTCCTCGCGCAGGCCGCACGCCATGATCGCTTCTTCATCGCCGGGCGCGAGGGGCATTATCAATTCGCGCTCGAAGCCTATGTCGCTGATCGGCTGGCGGAATATGGAGTCGCCGTGGTGGAGGGGCTGGGGCTGGACACCTATGATGATGCGAGGCGATTCTATTCCTTTCGCCGCGCCACCCATGCGGGCGAGGCCGATTATGGCCGCCAGATCGCGCTGATCGGGGTGGCCTGAGACAAAAGGGCAAAGAAAAAGGCCATTGGCAGCATTGGTTTTGATGTTTATCAAAACCAAAAAAGCCGGTGACCGTATGGGACAAACCACACGGATCGCGGGGGAGAAGATTCCTGACGATACCGTATTGCGGCTTTATGCCGTGAACGCGATGATGTTCATTCGTTTTTTCGGTCCTGCGGCCCGCATGGACCATTGGTGCAAGGCAAGGGTCAAACATGACAGAAACTGCTGTTGCTGAAAGTCCCAACGATACGGCGCAGGGGGTGCGTCGGCGGGACTTCATCTATGTGGCTGCCACGGGTGCGGCAGGCGTTGGCGCAGCCAGCGTTCTGGTGCCCCTGATCAGCCAGATGGCCCCCTCGGCTGACGTGCTGGCCGAAAGCTCGACCGAGATCGACATCGGCTCGATCCAGCCCGGACAGGCGATCAAGGCGGTGTTTCACAAGCAGCCGGTGTTTGTGCGCCGGTTGACGCCGGTCGAAATCGCCGAGGCGAAGAAGGTGGATGTGGCGAGCTTGCGCGATCCGCAAAGCCTTGAGGACCGCACCAAGAAGGGCAAGGAAGAATGGCTCATCACCATGGGCGTCTGCACCCATCTGGGCTGCGTGCCGCTGGGCGCGGGCGAGGGTGAGGTCAAGGGCGAGTTCGGGGGCTATTTCTGCCCCTGCCATGGCTCGACCTATGACACTGCCGCGCGCATCCGCAAGGGTCCGGCCCCGAAGAATCTCGAGGTGCCGCCTTATGAGTTTACCAGCGACACTGTCGTGAAGATCGGGTGAGGAAGACGAGATGAGCTTTCCCTGGGCCAATGAATACAAGCCGAGCCACCCGGCGATGGTGTGGCTGGACGAAAAGCTGCCTTTGCCGCGCTTTGTCTATAATGCGATCGGGGCCGGTTATCCGGTGCCGCGCAACCTGAACTACATGTATAATTTCGGCGTTCTGGCCGGTTTCTGTCTGGTGATCCAGATCGTGACGGGCGTCGTGCTGGCCATGCATTATGCGGCCAACACGGGCGTGGCCTTCAATTCGACCGAACATATCATGCGCGACGTCAACTGGGGCTGGATGCTGCGCTATGGCCATGCCAACGGCGCCTCGGCCTTCTTTGTCGTCGTCTATTTCCATATTTTCCGCGGCTTTTTCTATGGGTCATACAAGGCCCCGCGCGAGATGATCTGGCTGCTGGGCGTCGCCATCTTCCTGCTGATGATGGCCACCGCCTTCATGGGCTATGTGCTGCCCTGGGGTCAGATGTCCTATTGGGGCGCCAAGGTGATCACCGGCCTGTTCGGCGCGATCCCACTTGTGGGCGAGCCGATCCAGACATGGCTGCTGGGCGGGTTCGCGCCCGATCAGGCTGCGCTCAACCGCTTCTTCTCGCTGCACTTCCTGCTGCCGTTCGTCATTCTGGGCGTGGTGATCCTGCATATCTGGGCGCTGCATATCCCCGGTTCGACCAACCCGACCGGCGTTGAAGTGAAGCAGGAATCGGACACCGTGCCGTTCCACCCCTATTACACCGCCAAGGACGGGTTCGGCCTGGGCGTGTTCCTTATCTTCTATTGCGCGATGCTGTTCTTTGCGCCGAATGCGCTGGGCCACCCGGACAATTACATTCCGGCCAACCCGATGCAGACGCCCGCGCATATCGTGCCGGAATGGTATTTCTGGCCCTTCTATGCGATCCTGCGCGCCTTTACCCAGAACTTCCTGTTCTTCCCGGCCAAGCTGATGGGCGTGCTGGCGATGTTCAGCTCGATCCTGGTGTGGTTCCTGCTGCCCTGGCTGGACAAGTCGCCGGTGCGTTCGGGCCATTTCCGCCCGACCTTCCGCAAGTTCTTCTGGCTGCTGGTGATTGACGTGGCGGTGCTGGGCTATTGCGGCGGTTCGCCGGCCGAAGAGCCCTATGTGATCATCAGCCAGATCGCGGCGCTCTATTACTTCGCCCACTTCTTCATCATCCTGCCGCTCGTCTCGATGACGGAAAAGCCGCTGCCGCTGCCTTTCTCGATCACCGAAGCCGTGCTGGGGGCCGATGAAGCCGCCAACCTGGCCCCGGCTCCGGCCGAATAAGAGAGCGAGGATAGAGACACATCATGATCCGTATCTTTTCCATGCTCGTGGGCGCCTTCTTCTCGCTGGCCCTGTTGTGGTCGGCGGGCAAGGGCACCGTGGCCTATATTTCCGAGCCGCCCGCCAAGACGGTCGAGGCCGAATTCCATCAGCACCCCAAGGCGCTGAGCCTGTCCTCGGACGGGGCCTTCGGCAAATTCGACCGTCAGCAGCTCCAGCGCGGTTTTCAGGTCTATTCCGAAGTCTGCGCGACCTGCCATGCGATCAAGCAGGTGTCCTATGGCGACCTGCGCGAGCTGGGCTATAATGACGCCGAGGTGAAGGCGATCGCGGCCAAGGCGCAGATCCCCGAATATAACCCCGCCACCGGCGAGGTGAAGCAGCATCCGGGCGCACTCAAGGACCATTTCCCGCCGGTCGTCTATGGCGGCGCGGGCAGCCCGCCCGACCTCTCGCTGATCGCCAAGGCGCGTCATGGCGGGGCGGCCTATATCTACTCGCTGCTGACCGGCTATGCCGATCAGGCGGGCTACAAGAACGAAAAGGGCGAGGAACTGCTCAAGAAGTTCCCCGATGCCAAGACGCCTGACGGCTTGTTCTTCAACCCGTACTTTGCCAACCTGAACATCGCCATGCCCCAGCCGCTCGTGTCGGATGGTCAGGTGGCCTATAAGGACGGCACCAAGGCCACCGTCGATCAGATGGCGCAGGACGTGGCCGCCTTCCTCGTGTGGACCGCCGAACCCAAGCTGGAGAAGCGCCACCAGACCGGCTGGCCGGTGCTTGGCTTCCTGATCTTCGCCACGGTGTTGGCCTATATGGCCTATCGCACCGTCTGGGCGGAGAAGAAGGGGCATTGATCCCTTTGTGAGGGACATGAAAACGCCCCCTGCATCACGCGATGCGGGGGGCTTTTCTTTTGGCCTCAAATGACTTTTTCATGTCGTTAAACCCGCCTATAGGCCCCGCTCATGACCCCAGATGATATGAAAGCGCTCGTCCGCTCGATCCCCGATTTTCCCAAGCCGGGCATCCTGTTTCGCGACATCACCACATTGATCGGCCATGGCGAGGGCTTTGCCGCCAGCGTCGCCCTGCTGGCCGACCGCGCGACCGCTGCCGGGGCGCAAGCGATTGCCGGCCTTGAGGCGCGCGGTTTCATCTTCGGCGCGGCGGTGGCGGCCCGGCTCGGCCTGCCCTTCATCCCCGTGCGCAAGCCGGGCAAGCTGCCCGTGCCGGTGCTGGCCATCGATTATGCGCTGGAATATGGCACCGACACGCTGGAGGTCGATCCCGGCGCGGTGGCGCAGGGGCAGAAGGTGGTCATTGTCGACGATCTGATCGCGACCGGCGGCACCGCCTGCGCCGCGCTCACCCTGCTGCGCCGCGCGGGCGCGGTGGTGGACGAGGCGCTTTTCGTGATCGACCTGCCCGACCTTGGCGGGGCCGAGCGTCTGCGCGCGCAGGGCGTGACGGTGCGCCCGATCATGGATTTCCCCGGCCATTGATATTTTGCCGCGGCGCAGGCGCTTGACGGCGCCGCGCCCGCATGGCAAGCGCGTCCGCACCACAGCGCCAGTCCAAGTGCGGCGCGCCCATGAGCGGGTATAGCATAGTGGTAATGTCCTAGCCTTCCAAGCTAGTCAGGCGGGTTCGATTCCCGCTACCCGCTCCAACAATTGATCTCAGATCATCCCATAGAGCTTTGTAAGTCGTGGAAAAGAAGAGTATTTTTCGGGTTTCAAGGCTCGTAAAATCTCATTTTGTTCCGCTTAAGCGCAGGCAGAAGTGGGGCTATTTCCGGAGCATAGCGGGCCATTCAACCCACTTAGCCCCCAGGGGTGGGGCTAAGTCCTGAAAAGGACCGGCCTATGCCTTTGACAGATATAGCGATTCGTACCGCGAAACCCAAAGAGAAGCCTCATAAGCTGAACGATATGCAGGGGCTCTACCTGCTGGTCTCTCCTGCGGGCGGCAAAACCTGGTACATGAAGTACAAGTTCGGCGGGGTGGAGAAGAAGCTGAGGATCGGCGGCTATCCCTCTGTCAGCCTGCGCGATGCGCGTAAGCGGCGCGACGATGCCCGCGATATGCTGGAGGACGGCAAGGACCCTTCGCGGGAGAAGAAGCTGGAAAAGCTGCGGTCGAGCATTCTGGCGGAAAACACCTTCACCAGCATTTCCCGGGAATATTGCATCAAGCGGCGGAACGACGGCGATCAGGCATGGGCGCCAGCCACAGCGACACGTTCGGAATATCTCCTGAGCCTGCTGGATAATTCGATCGGGCACCTCGCGGTCCATGAGATCGAGCCCATCGATATTCTGGCAGCCGTCCGAAAAATCGAAAAGCGCGGAAACCATGAGAGTGCACGCCGAACGCTGCAGTTATCGAGCATGGTCTTCCGCTATGCCGTCGCGACCGCCCGGCTGAAGTCGGACCCGACAAGGGATCTGCGCGGCGCCTTACTGGCGCCGAAGGTCACGCATTACGGGGCGGTGACCGATGCGAGCAAGGTGGGCGCGCTGCTGCGGGCCATCCACGGCTTTGAAGGGCATGTGACCACGAGGTGGGCGCTCAAACTGGCCCCGCATGTCTTTGTCCGCCCAGGCGAGCTTCGTCATGCCCGTTGGGAGGAAATCAATCTCGAGGCGGCCGTTTGGACCATCCCGCCCGAGAAGATGAAGATGCGCAAGCCGCATCATGTGCCTCTGTCGCTTCAGTCGATTGCCCTCCTGAAGGAAATTCATGAGACGACCGGGCCATACGGATATGTGTTTCCATCGATCAGGTCCGGGATCCGGCCCATGTCGGAAAATACCCTGAATGCGGCCTTGCGCCGGCTGGGATATTCGACTGATGAAATGACCGCCCATGGTTTCCGCGCCATGGCCAGCACGCTGCTGAACGAATCCGGGAAATGGTCTTCCGATGCCATTGAAAGGGCACTGGCGCATGGCGACAGCGACAAGGTTCGCGCGGCCTATCATCGAGGGACCCACTGGAAAGAGCGTGTGGATATGGCGCAGTGGTGGTCGGATCTCCTGGACGCGTTGCGCGGCGGTGCCGCCGTGGCGCCGGGTCCCGGCCTCAATCTGCGGTAGAGGAGAGCGGCGGCGGCTGACTTTTCAACCGCTTTCTTTGCGACCTCTGACAGAGCCGGTTGCCGGTCGGCCAGGCCGAAGATCGTTTGGATGCGGCGTCATACCTGCATTCGGCTGCTTTGACAGTTCGGCTGCCTTTCTCTATGTTCTTCAATTGTTCTCAATAGCCGGGAGTTGCAACAAAGCGGCAACTCGTGAAAGAAGCACTTATGACCTGGAAGCTGATCGATCTTTTTTGCGGTGCCGGCGGGATGTCGCTCGGCTTTATCGATCCCCGCTTTTGCGGTGATTTCGAGTGCGTGCTGGCTGTCGATAATGACAAGGCGGCGATTACGACCCACGAACACAATTTCGGCGGCACGTCGGTATGCGGCAATATTGAGCACTGGCTTGAAGATGCCGTGGTTCCGGCGGCGGATGTGGTGATCGGCGGCCCGCCCTGTCAGGGCTTCAGTCTCCTCAACAAGAAGCGCGACGGCGATTCCCGTCGCGCCCTTTGGGAGCCTTTCCTCGACGTGGTGGTGCGTTCGGGCGCGCGCGTCTTCATCATGGAAAATGTGGCCGAGCTTTTCCGCTCGCCCGAACTGGCGGATATCCGCGCGCGCGCGGCCCGCGACGGGTTCCAGACCGACGCCGCGATCCTCAATACGGCGGACTATGGGGCTCCTCAGACAAGGCGGCGCACCATCGTCATCGGTTGGAAGCCCGGGTCATGGCAGCCGGAATTCCCGCCTCTGCCGACCCATGCGGAAGGCAAATCGGGCCGTAATCTTCCGCCCTGGCGGACTGTGCGCGAGGCCATCGGCGATCTGCCGGTGCCGACCATGCTTGAGATTGAGGGACCGGCACCGCTCAATCTCCATATCAGGCGGACGCCGACCGAAAAAAGTCTGCAGCGCTATCGGGCCGTGCCGCCCGGCGGCAACCGCTTCGATCTGCAGCGCAATGCTCCAGAAATTACGCCCGATTGCTGGATCCGCAAAACCTCGGGCGGCACCGATCTCTTCGGCCGCCTGTGGTGGGACCGGCCCTCGGTGACGATCCGAACCGAATTCTACAAGCCGGAAAAGGGGCGCTATCTGCATCCCGATCAGCACCGGCCGATTACCCATCGTGAGGCTGCGCGCCTGATGGGCTTCCCAGATGATTTCCATTTCTGCGGAACCAAGGTGGAGGTCGCCCGCCAGATCGGCAATGCCGTTCCCCCGCCGCTCGCATCGGCGCTTGGGCGTCTGGTGTCGGCCATGCTCACTCCCATGGCAAAAAGCGCGTAAGATGGGGAAACCCGTGCAGGTGCAGACTCCTGCCGATGCGGTCGACCGCATCAAGGGGCTGCTCGATAATTTTCTCGGCAGGCTCGCGGACGATGATCTTCGCGAGCAGGTCCGCAGTCTGGTTCCCGCTTTTGAAGAACTCAGAGGTTTGGGCAAGGGCCTGATTCCAAGCGAACTGGCTTCGTCTGCCCGCGAGCGCATTCTGGCCTATTTCCAGCGCTATGCCCTGCAGGTGATTGAGGGAGACGAACTGCATGTGGTGGCCGGGATCAGCGAATGGGCCCGCCGCGTGCGCGAACTGCGCGTCGAATTCGGCTGGACCATCTGCAGCGGTGTGACCTTTAAGGACATGGCTGACGACGAGCCAGAGCTTGCCGGAGGCCTCGCGGATATTCTGGGAGCCGACCCGCGCAGCCTGAAGCCGGATCAGTATGTGCTGGTCAATCTCCAGCAGGACCGCGAGGCGGCGCATCGCTGGAATGTGCTGAACACGATCCGCAAGAAGAAGGGCCTCGGCACGAAAGCCCGGCTTCTGGAATATATGCGGGCCAATGTCGGGAAGCCTGTCTCGATCGAAGAACTGCGCTATCTGGCCGGAGACAAAAGCGAGTGGGCGCGCCGGATGCGCGAACTGCGCACCGAAGAAGGCTGGCCGATCTTCACCCGCATGCAGGGCCGCTCCGAGCTGCCTGTCGGCACCTATGTTCTGGATGAAGACAAGCAGGCACCTGAACACGACCGCCGGATTCCCGATGATGTGCGCGTAGAGGTTCTGATCCGGGATAATTTCGCCTGCCGGGTGTGCGGCTGGACCCGCGAGCAGCTGAGACAGGATGATCCCCGCAAATTCATCGAGCTGCACCATCTCACTGCGCATGCCGAAAAGGGTGCGAACAGCGTCGAGAATCTGATTTTGCTCTGCAATGTGCATCACGATCAGACTCATGCAGGTCGTCTGAAACTCGAGCTCTGACGCCTGTGGACCGTCTTTCCCCTTCTCAACGCAGCGAGAATATGCGGCGGATCAAGGGGAAGGATACCGGGCCTGAGCATATTGTCCGGCGCATGCTGCATGCGATGGGATATCGGTTTCGGCTGCATCGCAGAAATCTGCCGGGCAGTCCTGACATAGTCATGCCGGGCAGGCGGCTCGCAATCTTTGTCCACGGCTGTTTCTGGCATCGCCATGAAGGCTGCCGCCGCACAACAATGCCCTCGACCCGGCAGGAATTCTGGCAAAGCAAGTTTGCCCGGACCGTCGAGCGCGATGCTGAGCAGTTGGCGGCATTGGAGGCGCTTGGATGGCGCACTGCCGTCCTTTGGGAATGCGAGATTCGCCATGGCGAGCAGCTTCGAGGGCGGCTGGTCGCTTTGATGGCTGAGACGGAGCTGCCGTAGCGGGCTATTTCATCGCCGTATGAGCCTGGTCGTCAGGCTACATCAACTTTCACTTCGGAAGCGCATTTAGTCCCTGGACGTTGGCTCCATACTGTCCGCACTCCACAGCATCGGATTCCTGCACCAGTGCTGGACGGTCGATTCGCGCCATCCGCAGCAGCGCTGAGAGAGGCGGACCTGGGCGGGGAAGGAGCCGTCCTGGATCTTGCGGTAGAGGGTGGCGCGGCTCAGGCTTGTCAGCCTGAGTACATCGTTGATGCGCAGGAAGCGGTCGGGTTGATGGGGCGTCATTACGTTCTCCTTTAAGCTTCTTTGGGGTGAGGACATGATCTGACTTCCGCGCTCCGCTCCCATGGCACAGCAGCAGTCAGCAGGTACCGTTGTGCCGACTCCTGTATCGTGTCTCATCGCAATGGGCGCTTCACACCCGGTCCGAAGGGTCTGTTGCGCAGTGCCGCTGCAGTCCAATTCGCCGGGATGGGAACTGGAGGAAGCGGGCCTGTAGAAGGGGACGGCGGCGGTGGGGTCTCCTTGATCGGATCGTGAAACATCAGGTTGTCCCGGCAGCATTTGTGAAGCCGCTTGAACTTGCAAGAGGCTGAGACAACGCCTGTTTTTCGCGCATGTACGTGGATGTCTGGCCCAGTCCGACTGAGTTCGACCGAATTTTTCCAAACCGATCTCAGGATGTCTCGCCTCCCTGTTTCAGGGTGTCGGATTGCGTTTTGGTTCCGGCTTGCTCCGTTCGAGTCGCTTTTGCCGTCCCGTTTGCACTGCTGCGGCGACCGCTGACACAGAAGTCATGACGGGCTGCGCCGCCAAGGTGTTGAGCTTCCGTTTCTATGAATTGTTGCGTCAGGCTTGTATGATTGCGCCCTGTTCGCCGCAGCCTATCACGGCCCTTCGAGGAGATCCGGAATGCGCTATTTCCTCGACACCGAATTCAACGGCTTTGGCGGAGAGCTGATCTCCATCGCATTGGTGCCCGAAGAGGAAGGACGCGCCCATTTCTATGAGGCCATCACCTGTGCTTCGCCTACACCATGGGTTGCCGAGAATGTGATGCCGGTGCTGGAGGTCAAACCCCGCAGCCGAGCCCAAGTGGCACGTCTCTTTGCCCGCTATCTCCGTAATGATTAGGAGCCTCTGTTGGTGGCCGACTGGCCCGAGGATATAGCTCATGCCGCGCGTCTGCTGGTGACAGGTCCCGGGCTGATGGTGCCGGTGCGCGGCTTGCGCTTCGAACTCTTCGATCCCGACACCATCCTTGCGGGTGCCGACCATCCCTCGACGGTTCCGCATAATGCGCGCCACGATGCCATCGCTCTGCGCGCGCGAATACTCGCCCATGAGGCATGGGAAGCATCCTTGTCGGAATAGCTGAGGGAGCAGGCAATGCGGGTTCGCGGGTCAATGATACCTTCGTGCCCGAGTTGCTTCCCGGGAGGCTGCGCGAAAGGACGGCGGCCGCTAAGAGACGCCTCGTACGATCTCCGTCGCGCCATCCCGCGAGCGCCGGATGCATGTCTGGTTCTGACGGAAGCTGTCGTTGGCAGAAGCCATCAGGGACGACGGCTTCGTCGAAGGGTTTCGGGCGCCGGCAGGCGTACGAAAGTCTTACAAGTACGACCCGCGGTGAGGCTCGCCCTGGTCTATGGGTAAAAGGGCTTTAGTGTGGATTGAGGTGGCTGAAGCAAGCCTGCCGGCCAGCCCGTGATGGGCGGAGCAGCATAGAAGTCAGATGGCCATTGAGCTCGAAGCGCCGCTGATCCTGGAACATCTGACTTGGGGACGGGAATTGTGAAATTGTTGTTGTCGAACGCGATGAGTTCTGATCCCTCAATCTTTCCGAATTCGCCTGAGCCCCATTATTGTGACAGCTCGGCAGCTGTGGGGGCAAGCCAAATTTGCGCGAGTTTCGAAATTCGATCGAAGCGCGCGCCCTGTGATTTGAGAAGGGACAAGGCATGTATGTTTGCGGTCTCGTGATCCCCGTGTCGGAAGGTCAGATCGACGCCTATCGCCGATGGGCTGAGAACGGGGCGGCTTTCTTCAAGGAATATGGCTGCCTTGAAATCGTCGAATGCTGGGAGGATTTCGTCCCGGACGGCGAGCACACCGATTTCCGTAAGGCCGTTGCGGCCAAAGAAGGCGAGAAGATTGTCTTCACATGGCAGATATGGCCCGACAAAGCCTTCTTTCAGGCCGCTGAGGAAAGGATGCACCACGATCCGCGAATGGACACAGCCGGCGATCCGCCATTTGATGCAAGGCGGCTTATCCTTGGATGCTTTCAGCCCATTGCCTGTATGGGGCGAGGGTGAACAGGTGGCATCAAGTTTGAACCCAGCTCCTGCAGTCAGCTCGGTCAGCAATAGGAAGCCTCCGCGGGCGCTATGAGAAGAAATCCGATCCGGCAGGCAGTGAATGGCGTGCTCCTGTGATTTTTGATCGGTAGGATGTCCACATACTCTCATTGCTCAACGGAAGGTGCCGGGCCGGGATTTGACTCTGAATGAACCGCAATCGCTGGGCGCAAATTGTTGCCGGATGTCTCATGTAATGCTATGGGGTCATCAGTGCTTAAGAACGGAAAAGATTCCGTATTTATGCTTCGAACCCTAGTTGCGAAAATGGATTGGGGCTAATTATGGGGCTTTTGATAATTTAAAAATAGAATTATTTATTATATATCAAATGTATAATTTTTAATTTCGATTCCCGCTACCGGCTCCAACCTCACATCACCGCCATCCACACCATCAGCGAGCCCAGCGAGGCGATGGTGGTGACCAGAATCGTGGCTGAGGTCAGGGCGGCTTCGCGGCGGTAATATTCGGCGACCATGAAGGGGCCGGTGCCCGTCGGCAGGGCGGCCAGCAGAACGGCGGCATGGGTCAGGCCGGGGGTAAGGTGGAACACCTCGGTCGCCAGAAACCATGTCAGCGCGGGATGCAGGATCAGCTTGGCCAGGGTGAGCGCGCCGATGGCGCTCAATGGGGCGGATTCCTCGCGCTTTTCGGCCAGAAACAGGCCAAGGCCCACCAGCGCGCAGGGCGAGGCCGAGCCGCCCAGCAGTTTGAGAAAAGCATTGACCGGCACAGGCACGCCAAAGCCCGACACCAGAACGACCACCCCCAGCGCTGGCGCCACCAGCAAGGGGTTGCGCGCCAGCGAGAGCGCGACCTTGCGCGCCATATGCAGCGGATGGGCCTGCGCCTGAAGCCCGATTTCCAGCAGCACCAGCGCCAGCGCAAACAGCACGCAGACCGTCAGGATCGAGGCGATCAGCGTGGGCGCCAGCGAGGACGGCCCCAGCACCGCCAGCAGCAGCGGAAAGCCGATGAAGCCGGTGTTGGCATAGCCCGCGTTCAGCCCGTCGATCGCCGCATCGGCCAGCGGCCGCCCCCGGCTCATGCTCACCCCCAGCGCGAGGGCAAAGACCGCCGCCCCGCCCAGCGCAAAGACCGCCATGAAGGCGGGCTGCCAGATGGTCGCGATTTTGGCATTGGCCACGATATCGAACAACAGCGCGGGCAGCGCGAGATTGACGACATAGCGGTTGATCTCGCCGCTGGCCATCGGGCCCATCACGCCGATGCGCCGCGCGCCCCATCCAGCCAGAATGAGCGCAAAGATCGGCAGGGTGATGCCAAGAATCGCAAGCATGAATCTATCCCAGAGTGCCGGTTTCATCGCCTGCGGGCGCAGGCGGACCGGCTGGGCCTCGCTGGCGCGCGGGCGCGGTAAAATCAAGACCTGGCAGCCTTTTTTCGGCGCGGCGCAGACGTTTTCAGCGCACCAAAGGGCAAAGCGAAAAGCCTTTACGCAACCGTTTGTTTACGTCATTTTAGGCAAGATCCCCCTAAACATCGATCATACCCTTGGGAGGGGGCCATCATGCCGTTTCTTCGCCAATTGATCGAATCGCGCAACGGGGCGCTTTCGCAACTGGCCGCGATTGCGGCCGACATGTTCGAGGTGCCCATCGCGCTGGTCAGCCTGCTCGACGGTGATCGACAGGTCTTTGTCGGCCGCCACGGGCTGGATGCCGAAGGCACGCCCATCGAGCAGTCCTTTTGCCG
Source organism: Novosphingobium sp. SG707 (assembly GCF_012275515.1). Classification (GTDB taxonomy): domain Bacteria; phylum Pseudomonadota; class Alphaproteobacteria; order Sphingomonadales; family Sphingomonadaceae; genus Novosphingobium. Next base: position 153,129 of record NZ_JAAZQL010000003.1, on the reverse strand, counting down.
CCATGCCGTTGCGCAGGACGCCCCGATGGTGGTGCCCGATGCCGAACTGGACTCGCGTTTTTGCTTCAACGGGCTGGTCTGCGGCGCGCCGGGCATCCGCTTTTATGCGGGCGTGCCGCTGCGCGTGCGGGCGCGGCCGGGCGAGAATGTCACCGGCATCGGCGCCTTTTGCCTGATCGACACGGTGCCGCGCGAATTTTCGCCCGCCGACCTGGCGCGCCTGTCCAGTCTGGCGTGCGGGGTGGAGGCGATCCTGCAATCCATGGTGTCCAGCATGGCGATGGCGCAGGATGCCGCGCGCATCAACCGCCTTTATGCCGACCAGCAGCGCCTGCAGCGCCAGTTCCGTCAGGCCGAACTGATGGCCTCGATGGGTTCGTGGCGGCTCGATGCTCGGCTGCAGACCGTGACATGGTCCGAAGGCGTTTATGATATCCACGACCTGCCTCCCGGCGAGGGGATGGCGGTGGACGATGCGCTGTCCTATTATCCGCCGGCCGAACGCGAGCGGATCACCGCCCTGATCGAGCAGGCGATCAACACCGGCGCGGCCTATGATGTCGAGGTCGATCTGGTTTCGGCGCGCGGCGTGTGCAAAAGGGTCCGCGCGATCGGCGAGCCCGAGCTGGAAAACGGGCGCGTCATCGGGCTGATCGGCGTGTTTCACGATGTGACCGAGCGGCACGAATTGTTTGTCGAGCTGGACCGCCGCGCCAACACCGACGAAGTGACTCATGTGGCCAGCCGCCATGCCTTTGTCACCCATGTCGACGAATGCGTGGAGCGCGCCCAGCAGCGCGGCGAGCGCATGGCGCTGATGCTGATCGATCTGGACAATTTCAAGCAGGTGAATGACACGTTCGGCCATGGCGCGGGCGACGATATCCTGCGCAAGGTGGCCACAGAGCTGCGCTCGCCATGGCTGGGGGGCAGTCTGGCGGCGCGGCTGGGAGGCGATGAATTCGCGCTGGTCATCACCGATCAGGCGATGATCGCCCAATTGCCCCGCGTGGCGGAAAATCTGCTGCGGGTGCTGCGTTTCCCGGTCGGGCGGGGCAAGGACCCGCTGATGGTTTCGGCCACGATCGGGGTGGTCGAACTGCGCGGGGCCGATGATTGCCGCCACGATCTGTTGCAACGCGCCGACCGCGCGCTCTACAGTGCCAAGCGCAAGGAGCGCGGCACATGCGAGGTGGAATGGTCGGACAAGGTGGAGCGGCAGGTGCTGCGCGTGGCGGGGTAAAGGACGCGCTGGTGATCCGCCCGTTGACGGGGGATGAGATCGGCGCGGCCATGGGCGATCTGGCGGCTTTGCGCATCGCGGTCTTTGCCGCATGGCCCTATCTCTATGACGGCAACGCGGATTATGAGGCCGACTATCTGCGCGAATTCCTGAGCGCGCGCGATGCCGTGCTGGTGGCGGCAATAGAGGGCGACCGGATCGTCGGCGCGGCCACGGCCAGCCCGATGGCGGCGCAAAAGCCCGAATTTCGCGCGCCCTTTGCGGCGCGGGGCATGGACACATCGCGCCTGTTCTATTTTGGCGAAAGCGTGCTGTTGCCCGCCTATCGCGGGCGCGGGGCGGGCCACGCCTTTTTCGACCACCGCGAGGCGCAGGCGCGGCGGTGCGGCGCCGATGCGGCCTGTTTTGCCGCCGTGATCCGCCCCGACGACCATCCCGCGCGGCCGGGCGACTATCGCCCGCTTGATGGTTTCTGGCGCGCGCGCGGCTATGCGCCGATCCCCGATTTTATCACCCATCTGGCGTGGAAAGAGCACGGCGAGGCGCAGGAAAGCCCCAAGCCGCTGCAATATTGGCACAAGGTTCTCGATTAAGCCTGCCCGTTAAGCTCTGAGTCGTTCAAACGCCCTTTCGCGCATGGCATGGACCGTGCTGTGCCCGCGCTGGTCCAGCCATGCGGCCAGTTCATCCGCAGGCATCGGGCGGGCCAGATAGAAGCCCTGAAACTCGCGGCAGCCGCGCCCTTTCAGATAGGCCATCTGCTGGGCGCTTTCGATCCCCTCGGCGATGACCTTGTGGCCCAGCACCTTGGACACGGTGATGATCGCGGCCAGCATGGATTCGGTCTTGCCATGTTCGCCGATGCTGCCCACCAGCGAGCGGTCGATCTTGAGCGCGTCATATTCCAGCCGCGCCAGTTGCGAGAGATTGGAATAGCCGATCCCGAAATCGTCGATCGAAATCGAAACGCCCACCTTGCGCAGCGCATCGACCCTTTCGCGCGTGCGGGCGAAATCGGCCATGGCGATGCTCTCGGTGATTTCCAGTTCGAGCCATTGCGGCGGCAGGCCAAAATGATCGAGCATGGTCAGCACGGTTTCGACAAAGCCGGGCCGCTCGAACTGCACCGGCGAAACATTGACCGCAATCGGCACCGGCCGCCCCGCATCCAGCCATTGCCGCGCCTGACGCATGGCGCTGCGCAGGATCGAATGGCCCAGCGGCACCATCAGCCCGCATTGTTCGGCAATATTGACAAAGACTTCCGGCGACACCGGCCCCAGCCCCGGACAATTCCAGCGCGCCAGCGCCTCGACCCCGGTGATGCCCAGCGTTTCGGCGTCGAATTTGGGCTGATAATGCAGTTCGAGCCGGTCATGCTCGATGGCATGATGCAATTCGCGCTCGATCAGCGCGCGTTCCTCGACCTTGCCCTTGAGCGAGGAGTCGAAGAAAACATGGGTGTTCTTGCCGCCTTCCTTGGCCCGGTACATGGCGATATCGGCATAGGCCAGCATCTGTTCGGGCGTGTCGGCATCCTGGGGCATACGCGCGATGCCCATGCTGGCGCCGATAAAGACCTCATTGTTGAACACGGTAAAGCATTCGGCCAGCGCCGCATGGATAGAGCGCGCCACCATGTCGAGCACGGCATTGTCATGATGGCCGGGCAGCAGCAGCACGAATTCATCCCCGGCAAACCGGGCGAAAACCGGCCGCGTGGGGCAGGTTTCGCACAATTCGCCAAAGGAATTGGTGCAGGTCTCCAGCTCTTCGAGCGCCAGCCCCATGCCCCGCACAATAATCCGCGCTGCCACCTGACGCAGCAATTCGTCGCCCGCATCATGGCCCAGCGTGTCATTGACACGTTTGAACCCGTCCAGATCGATGAAAATCATTGCCCCGGCGCAGGGTTCGTTCCTGTTTTTCTGCGCCAGCGAGAGGATATGGGTGATGACCGTGCGATTGGGCAGGCCGGTGATCGGATCGGTATAGGCCAGCACATTCATGCGCAGCATATTGTTGTTGAGCCGCGCCACCATCGCGCGGAAACTGTCGGCAAGACCGCCGACCTCGCAGGCGCAGTCAATGTCGATGGGGCGCGAAAAATCGCCCTCGACGATCGCCTGCGTGTTGTCGCGCAGGGTGCGGATCATCCCGGCCAGCTTGCGCGCCGCCAGATAGCTGACCACCGCGGGCAGCGCGAGCAGGGCGGCCATTCTTGCTGCCGAGCCTGCGGTCCACGGCCCGGTCAGCCATAGGCGCGCCACCAGCACCACCACCGCCGAGGTGACAAGCGCCATGAGCGCAAACCGCCAGGGGATACTGTTGAGCCCACGCTCCCGTCCGAGCAGCCTATCGCTCCATGCCATCGATCGCACATCCTTCCTCATACCTATCATAAGGCGTGGAAGGTTTCCTCATGGCCAAGGGAGGGCTGGTGGAAACTACGCAGGACTTTGGTAATATAAGCGCCTGAAAAAAGGCCGGTGTACAGGCTGCCCAGACGGCATCGACATGCTCGGGCGCGGCCACGTCGATGATCTGTCTCGGTCCTGTCCCATGAAAATCCCCGCGTCCGGCGGGAGTGTTGGGAGTGCCGGACGCGGGGATGGGGTGGGGTCTGCCTTGAAAGGGCGCTGCTGCCCTTAGAAAGTGACTTTGGCCCCAAGGTTGAACTGGCGGCCGCTGTGGGTCAGCACGTTGAGGCGGTTGGTCGCATCGACATACTGATCGTTGAGTGCGTCGGTCAGGTTGATCATTTCAAGGCTGAATTTCAGCCGCTCGATCGGCGCATAGGTGATCTGCGCATCGACGTTGATCGTGCGGTTGGTGCCGTTCCAGCTCTGGCCTTCGGTGCCGGGCACGGCGGTCAGATATTTGGAACGATAGGCGACCGAGCCGCGTACCGAGAACTTCTTGTCCTCATAATAGAGCGTGCCATTGGCGGCATATTTCGACAGGCCCACCAAGGGCGCGGTGACCGAGGTGCTGCCATCGGCGCTGGTCAGATATTGGATGTTCGAGGAAACATAGGTGAAGTTACCCAGAACGCCGAAATTCTTGCCGATCCCGCGCAGGAAGCTGAAGGGCTGCTGCATGTTCACTTCAAAGCCGCGCAGCATGCCGCCGCTCGAATTGACCGGGGTGCTGGCGATGAACACGTCGCTGGCGCTGGCGGTCGTGCCGGTCAGCAGGGAGGCGGGCAGGCCGAGCGAGGAAAAGGGCACAGCGGTGCTGAGCGTCTGGGCAAAGCTGCTGATATTCTTCTGGAAATAGGCGACCGAATAGATCGCCCCGCGCGCAGGGTAATATTCGACCGACAGGTCCAGATTGGTCGATTCGGTCGGACGCAGATCCGGGTTGCCCGCGCTGAACGTGCGGCTGCCGCCTGACACCGACAGGCTGCCGCCGGGCGTGAGAGAGGCGATGCCGGCGCGCGCCAGCGTCTTGGCCGCGCCAAAGCGGACCAGCAATTGCCGGTTGATGTCATAGACCACATTGGCCGAGGGCAGCAGGCGGCTGTACGAACGATTGGCCGTCACCAGATTGATGGTTGCGCCCTGGCTGGCATAGCCGGTCGAGAATTGCTTGGTGTTGACATAGCGCAGGCCGATGTCGCCGCGCAGCGGAATGTCGCGGTCGGCAAGGTTGAACTCGCCCATGCCCCAGACACCGGTGTCATCCTCGCGCACAGTGATGAAGGATCCGCGTGCGGTCGCATTTTCAATGCCGCCGATGGCATAGGTCGGGTTGGAATAGATGCCATAAAGGTTGGCAAAGGCGTTGAGATCGGGAACCACCCATGCCGTGGGCGTGCCCGCCGGAACCGCAAGGCCGCGACCAAAGCCGCTGAACACCGTGGTGGCCGCCGCGATCTGGGCGGCGTTGAGCGAATTGACCACGGTTTCGCCCGAAAGGCGGCGCTGTTCGGTCGAGCCATAGGTAAAGCGGCGCCAGTCCACGCCCGCCTTGATCTTCAGGATATCATTGGCCTTCCACTCCAGCGCGCCCTTGGCGGTGCCGAAAGCGTTGTCCACCGTCTGCGGGCGGATGCGGACTTCGGAGGTGCCGCTGGTGAAGGCGAAATTGGCCGGATTGGTGATGTCCACGCCGGGTCGGATGGTGGGGAAGCGGGTCGAGAAATCGTAGAAGAAATTGCCCGTGTTCGCCGCGTCCAGCGTCACCGTGGTCTGGGTCGGATTGGTGAAGGCGGATTTGGAATAGCCTACAAGGCCGGTGAATTTCAGCCGGTCCGAGAACGAATGTTCCAGATTGGCGGTCAGGTTGTAGAAGGTGGTGCGCAGCACGTCATAGCGGGCCTGCGTGCGCAGATCGACATTGTCGAACGTGCCCGAAATCAGGTTGCCATTGCCATCGACCGTGCCGTTGCGAATGATCGTCTGGGGCTTGCCGGTGCCCGAGCGGCTGAAGCTGATCGCCTGAAACTGGCTTTCAGCGCGGGTGCCGTCGAGATAGGAGAACAGACCGTCGAGCGTCAGCAGCGTGCGGTCGCCCGGGCGCCACTGGATCGAGGCCGAGGCGCCCACGCGCTTTTGGTCGATGTCATAGCTGACCAGACCGGGGATGCGGGGGTGATACAGGTTCGCGCTGTTGATCTGGGCCAGATTGTAGCCCGGCACGGTCGAGGCCGCGTTGAAGCCGCCGTTGAAACCGCCATAGGTCCAGCGCGTGATGTTCGCGCCTTCTTCCTTCAAGCGGCGGGCTTCATAGGAGAAGCTCATCAGCACGCCGAAGGTCTGATCATCATTGCTCTTGGTGACCAGCGCGGAGAGGCGCGGCGTGGTCTTGCGCGAGAGGTCATTATAGCTGCCCTGCGCCGAGAAAGTGGCGGTGGGCTTTTTGAAGTCAAACGGGCGGGCGGTCTGCATATCGACCGTTGCGCCCAGCGAGCCTTCTTCCACGTCCGCGCTGGCGCTTTTGCGCACGGCCAGGCTGTTGAACAGGTCGGAGGAGAAGATGTTGAAGTCAAATCCGCGACCGCGGTTGACGCCGCCCGAATTGTCGGTGCCGCCGGTGGTGCCGATGGCCTCCATGCCGTTGATGCGCACGCGGGTGTAATCGGCGCCAAGGCCGCGCACCGAAACATTGCGGCCTTCGCCGTTTACGCGGTTGATGGCCACGCCGGGAATGCGTTGCAGCGATTCGGCCAGATTGAGATCCGGGAATTCGGCAATATCCTCGGCCTTGATGACATCGACGGCGGCGGCGGTCGCCTTTTTCACGCCCAGCGCGCTGTTGAGGCTGGCGCGGAAACCGGTGACAACAATTTCAGCGGAAGCTGGCTCTTTGGCGATGGAGGCGGGTGCCTCCTGCGCCATGGCGGCGGGCGCGGCGATAATGGCGCTGGTGACAAGCAGGGCGGCCTTCGCGCCGCGGCGGATGGAATGGGCCATCAGTAATCCCCTCAAAATCCCATACCGGTCAGGATTGCCGGATTGAGCAGGGGGATAGACCAGGGGGGCGCAAAAACGCCAACCTGATTCCGGCATCAATCATTGCCGGATCAGCACTGATGCGGCTGCAATCGTTATATTTACTTGCGATCATGCCGATATTTGGCTGGATCATCGCGTGATTTGCCTTGGACGGTTTGCCTGGTTGCGCCTATCGAAACGGGGTCAAAAAAGACCATCCGGAGAGATATGATGCACGGCCCGCGCGCCCAGATTCCCACAAGAACGCGCTATAAAATCATCGCGCTGATCTTCCTTGTGACCACGCTGAACTATGCGGATCGGGCCACTTTTTCCATCGCGGGCAGCGCGGCGGCGAGGGAATTATCTCTGACACCGGTGACAACAGGATACGTCCTTTCGGCCTTTGCATGGGCTTATGCGCTGGCGCAGATTCCGGGCGGCGCGTTGCTGGATCGTTTCGGAACCAAGCGTATTTACACCATCGCCATCGCCATCTGGTCCGTGCTGACCGCCGCGCAGGCGCTGGTGGGCATTGTGCCGGGCGTTTCTGCGGTCACCGCGCTTTTCACGCTGCGCTTTCTGGTCGGTCTGGCCGAGGCGCCGTCTTTTCCCGGCAATGCGCGATTGGTGGCGGCATGGTTTCCCGGCGCCGAGCGTGGCACCGCCTCGGCCATTTTCAACAGCGCGCAATATTTCGCGCTGGTGGCCTTTGCGCCGATGATGGGCTGGATGGTGCATGCGCATGGCTGGCGCTCGGTGTTCTGGATGATGGGCGTGGTGGGGGTGATCGCCGCGCTGATCTTTGCGAAAATGATCCACGGGCCGGACCGGCATCCGGGCGTCAATGCCGCCGAGCTGGACCTGATCCGCGAGGGCGGCGGGCAGATCGCGCTGGAGAGCAGCAGCGGGCAATCGCTGGCTTTCAACTGGGCCAATATCCGGCCCTTGTTGGCCAATCGCATGATGCTGGGCATCTATATCGGGCAATACAGCATCAATGTGCTGACCTATTTCTTCGTCACATGGTTTCCGATCTATCTGGTCAAAGAACGCGGCCTCTCGATCACGCAGGCCGGGTTTGCCGCCGCTCTGCCCGCGATCTGCGGCTTTGGCGGGGGATTGGTCGGGGGCGTGATCTCGGATCGCATCCTCAAACACAGCGGCAGTCTGGACCGGGCGCGCAAAATGCCTTTGGTGCTGGGCATGGTGCTGGCCTCCAGCATCCTCGGCTGCGTCTGGCTGGATAATCAGGCGGCCGTGATCGCGGTGATGGCGCTGGCCTTTTTCGGCAAGGGCGTGGCCTCGCTCGGATGGGCGGTGATGGCGGACGTGGCGCCCAAGCGTCTGGCGGGCCTGTCGAGCGGGGTGTTCAACATGTTCGGCAATGCGGCGGGCATCGTGACGCCGATTGTGGTGGGCTATATCGTTGGCGCAACGGGATCTTTCGATCTGGCGCTGCTTTTCGTGGCGGCGCATTGCGTGCTGACCATTCTGGCCTTTACGGTGATCGTCGGGCCGATCCGGCGTCTGGAGATTGCGGCATGAAGGTGGATCGTCGTCAGCTTTTGACCGGGGCGGCCGCGCTGGCCGCCAGCCCCGCGATGGCCGCCACGGCCGCGCCTTTGCGCATCACCAGCCCGATGCCCGCGCCGCGCTGGGCGCAATTGCAGCGGCAATTGCTGTCCGCCCATGCTCAGGCGTGCAAGGACTATTACGCAACCTATGTTGATGCGCAGGATCACCTGAAATGCTTTGAACGCTGGGGCGCCAATGACGGGCCGGACGATGCGGCCGAGGCGACCAATGACTGGGTGCTGCTGCACGCGCTGGGCGCGGATGACAGCCTGCTGACCATGGCGCAGAAGTTCTGGGAAGGGCATTTGCGGCAATATACCGGCATCCGGACCCGCGATGTGCCGATTGCGCGACAGGGCATGTATTACCGCGAATTTCCGGTCCAGATGGACTGGCAGCATAATTCGGAAGGGCTTTCCACCTTCAACGTGATGGGCCTGTCGGCGCCGCGCGATCCGCGTTTGTTGATGCGCACGCGGCGTTTTGCCGATTTCTATACGGGCGCGGATAAAACGGTCGGCAATTATGACCCGCAGCACCGCGTCATCCGCTCGATCCTGAACGGCAGTCGGGGGCCGATGCTGCGCAAGGCAACGCCTCTGGATTGGGCGGGCGATCCGTTTGACGCCAGCCGGTTTCATCTCGAGCATGGCGAGGACAGCTATGAGCAGTTCCTGCGCCATTATGACGAATATGATGATGTGGTCTGCGATACGCCTTTGAATCTGCAATCGACCACCTTGGGGTTGAACGCCTATGCGCTGGGCGCGGGGGAGAGGTTCCGCCGCTGGGTGCTGGATTACACCGATGCGTGGATGGAGCGGGCGCGGGCCAATGGCGGCATCTTCCCCAGCAAGGTCGGCCATGACGGCAAGGCGGCGGCGGATTGGTGGGGCGGCACCTATGGCTGGAATTTCGCGCCCCGCGTGCCGCAAACGGGGGTGCGCGAAGGGCGCAACCGCGTGCCGCGTGCGATCACGGCTTTCTTCAACGCGCTGCTCTTGAGCGGGGACCGCGAATATCTCCATGTCTGGCGGCGGCAGAATGCGATCATCAATGCGCAGGCCCGCATGGTCGATGGCAAGATGCAGACGCCCACCCTGTTCGGCCCGGATGGCTGGCATGGGTGGAAGGCGGGGCCATACCGGCAGGGCGCGTTCGAAATCTGGTATGCCACGCAAGACCCCCAAGACCGCGCGGCGGCGGGCAGCGATCCGTGGATCAGCTTTCTGGAAGGCGCGAACCCTGCCTATCCCGAGGCGGCGCTGGAGGCCGATCTGGCGCATCTGGCCAAGCGGGACGCGGCACGGCGGGCGGATCATACCACGCCCGACACGCGGCTGGCCGACTGGACGCTGGATTTCAACCCGGCCAGCGCCAAGGCCTTGGTGCAACTGACTACGGGCGGCCTGCATATTGCGCGCCCCACGTGGAACGCCGATAGCCCGCCGCAGGGTGGGGTGACGCTGCATTGCCGCTTGCGCTATTTCGATCCGGCGCGGCGGCGGGCGGGATTGCCAATGGATGTGGCGGCGCTGGTCCATTCGCTGGGCGATACGCAGACGCAGGTGAGTTTGGTGAACACCGGCGACAAGCCGCGCCGCGTGATCGTGCAGGGCGGGGCCTATGGCGAACATCGGATCGAGAGTGTGGAGATCGACGGCCGCCGCTATCCCGTCGGCGCGCGGCATTTCGCGCTGGATCTGGCGCCGGGGGCCGGGGCGCGGCTGGTGCTGGCCATGCGGCGCTATGCCAACCGGCCTTCGCTGGCCTTCCCTTGGGGCTAGCCGATCGCCTCGGCGCATAGGCGGCGCATCGGGTCGAGGGCGGGATTGGCATTGTCCCGCCGCCAGGCCATGATCAGCTCGACCGGAAATTCGGGCTGGGTCACCATCTGGCGGAACTGCACATCATCCGGGTGCAGGCCCAGCGCCGATTGCGGCACCACGGCGGCGGCAAGGCCAGCGCGCACAAGGCCCAGCATCGAATGGATCTGCGTCACATGCTGGACGAAATTGGGGGCCACCTGCGCCTCGTCAAACAGGCGCACCAGCATGTCGTGGAAATAGCCCGCGCCTTGCCTTGCATACATGATGAGCGGCTGGCCATCGAGATCGGCGGGGGTCAGCGTCGATAGCCCCTGACGCGGATCGCCCGAGGGTAGCGCGACCAGCAAGGGTTCGTGCAGGATGGTGAGCGTTTCAAATTCGGAGCGCACCACCGGGGGGCGGACAAAGCCGATGTCGATCAGGCCCGTCAGCAGCGCATCGGTCTGCTCGGTGCTGACCATCTCGCGCAGGTCCAGCTCGATATTGGGTAGGCTGGCGCGCGCCTGCGCCACGATTTGCGGCACCAGCGTATAGCCCGAAACGGCGGTAAAGCCGATGGCCACCTTGCCCGCATCGCCCTTGGCCACGCGCCGCGCTGATAGAGACGCGCTTTCCGCCAGCCGGACGATCCGCCGCGCCTCGATCAAAAACACCCGCCCCGCAGGCGTCAAGGACACCGTGCGGCTGGTGCGTTCCAGCAGCGTCACATCCAGAATGCGTTCGAGCAACTGGATCTGGCGGCTGAGCGGGGATTGCGTCATGTTGAGCCGCTGGGCCGCGCGGCCGAAGTGGAGTTCTTCGGCCGCCGCGACGAAGCAGCGAAGCTGGCTGAGTTCGAACATGGAACCCAGCCTAGATGATTCAGGCAGGAATCGGGAGAGCATAAGGCGCGACTTTTTCAATGAGCGCGGCCAATTGCGCATCCTCGGCCGCGGACAGATCGGTCAGCGGGCTGCGCACCGGCCCGGCATCGCGCCCGATCACGCGGCAACCGGCCTTGACGATCGACACCGCATAGCCGCGCCCCTGATTGCGCAGGTTGATATAGGGCAGCACGAAATCGCGCAATTGCTGCTGCACATGGGCGTGGTTACCGCTGCGCACCGCGTTGTAAAATTCCAGCGCCCATTGCGGCATGAAGTTGAAAATGGCCGAGGAATAGGTGGTCACGCCCATGGTCAGATAGGGCGTGGCAAAGGTTTCCGCCGTGGGCAGCCCGCCGATATAGGTCAGCCGGTCGCCCATCCGGGCATAGATGCGCGCCATCAGCTCGATATCGCCCACGCCATCCTTATAGCCCACCAGATTGGCGTTGCGTTCGCACAGGCCCGCCAGTGTTTCATCATCCACAATCGCATTGCCGCGATTATAGACGATGACGCCCAGCCCCGTCGCGCGGCACACCGCCTCGATATGGGCTGCCAACCCTTCCTGCTTGCCCCCCATCAGATAGGGCGGCAGCAGCAGGATGCCATCGGCCCCTGCGGCCTCGGCCTTGCGCGCAATGTCCACCGCAATCGCCGTGCCATAGCCGCAGCCCGAGATCACCGGGACATCGACCTTACGCTCGGCAACGGCCGCGCGCACGACATGGGCGACCTCGTCGGGGGTGAGGGAGAAGAACTCGCCCGTGCCGCCAGCCGCAAACAGGCCCGACAGCTCATGTTCGAGCATCCATGCGCAATGGGCGCGGAAAGGGCCTTCATCAAACGCGCCATGGGCGTCGAAGTGAGTGACCGGAAAGGACAGCAGGCCCTCGCCCAGCCGCTGCGCCATCGAGACGGGATCGAACATTGCTATCTCCTGATATTGCGCGCCGCCAGGCGTTGGGCCGGGGCGTCGTTTCTGCCGCCCTGCCTAGGGTTTCGGCTCAGGCAGGTCCAAACCAAAGGGGCGGTGGATTGATGCAGGATTTGGCTTGATGGGCGGGGCGGCGGGGCGTTCCTCTGCGCAATTTGGCGGTTTGCCGCCCCATGCCCGGCCTGTCAGTCTGCGCCCTCCGATCGCCATGGGGGAGCCGCGCGTGAAATTTGCCAAAGCCTGTCTGTTGGCGCTGACTTTGCTGGCCGCGCCGCTGAATGCCCATGCGCAGGATGGCGGGCCGGGCTATGCCCATTACATGGCGGGGGACCGCAGCCTGCCCACGCCGGGGCTGCGGGCGCCGGGCCTGTTGCTTTCGGGCGGGGGCGATTGGGATGTCGAGGCGTTCCGCTGGTTCGTGGCGCGGGCCGGGCATGGGCATATCGTCGTGCTGCGCGCCTCGCAAAAGGGCGAGCTTGGCGAGGCTTTCTTGAAGGAGATCGGCGGGGTGGCCTCGGTCGAAACTTTCGTCTTTTCCGAGAGGAAGGCCGCCTATGATCCGCGCATCCTTGCCGCGCTGGAGCGGGCCGACGGGGTATTTATCGCGGGCGGCGACCAATCGCGCTATGTCCGCTTCTGGCAGGCCACGCCGCTGTCTCGCCTGATTGACCGGCTGGCGCGGGATCGCCCGATCGGCGGGACAAGCGCCGGGCTGGCGATCATGGGATGGTGGGGATACGGCGCCTTTGGCGATGACGGCATTACCAGCCCCGAGGCTCTCGATAATCCGATGGGGCCGGGGGTGACGGTGGTGGACCGCTTCCTCCATCTGCCCCGGATGCGGCGAATTTTCACCGACAGCCATTTCATGATCCGGGCGCGCATGGGGCGGCTGATCGCTTTCCTCGCCAATGCGCGCGCAAGGGGAGCGAAGGATGTCGTCGGGCTGGGCATGGATGAGCGCGCCTCGCTGGTGGTGGACGGGGCGGGCCATGCGCGGCTGATGGCGCCAAAGGGCACCTACGGCTGGCTGGTGCAGCCGGCGGGGCGGGCGCAAAGGGCGGTGCTGGGCGAGAAGCTGGATTATGCCGGGATCAGGATCACCGGGATCGGGGCCGACAGCCGGTTCGACCTCAACACCTTGCAGGTGAGCCATCCGGCCTTTTCCGGCGTGGCGCGGGTGCGCGCGGGCGTGCTGACCGGGGTTCCGGCTCCCTTGCCGTGAAACCGGCGCGCTGTCATAGGCGGGCGATGAGAGTGGAGAGCATGCAATGAGCGTCGCCTTTCGCCGCGATGGCGATGAGGAACATCTGGAGCCGAAATTCGAGCTGCCCATCCCGCCCGGCCCCAATCTGGTGACCGCGCGCGGCAAGGCGCAGATCGAGGAGAAATGCGGCGAATGGGAGGCTGCCGTCGCCGCCGCGCCGGATGAGGAAGCGGTCAAATCCGCCCGCAGCCATCTGCGCTACTGGCGCACCCGCGCCGCCACCGCCCAGGAAATGCCCGTGCCCGATGGTTCCTGCGTTGCCTTTGGCGCCACCGTGCAGTTCCGCCTGAACGGCCAGACCCGCACCATCACCATCGTGGGCCATGACGAGGCCGATCCGGCGGCCGGCCTGCTCGCTTTCTCCGCCCCTCTGCCGCGCGCGATGATGGAGGCCGAGGCGGGCGAGCTGGTCGATTTCTCCGGCCGGGCCGAAGCGATTGAGATTGTTTCAATCACGGTTTAGATTTTGGCACGGTTTGAACGCTGGCAAAGCGGGGATTTAGCCGTTACCCCTCCGGGCCGATAGAGCCGGGAGAATGCGATGTTTGGGCCTTTACCATGGATGGCGGCGGGTTTGCTGGGGCTGGGCGCCTTGGCGCGGGTGGCGCTCGATCATGGTGAGCCGATCAATGCGCTCTGGCTGGTGGTGGCCTCGCTGGGCTGTTTTCTGGCTTCCTATCGGTTTTATGCGCGTTTTATCGGCGCGCGGGTGATGGGGCTGGACGGCGCGCGGCCCACGCCTGCGATGCGGCGGCCTGATGGGCTGGATTATGTGGCGACCGACCGCAATGTTCTGTTCGGCCATCATTTCGCCGCGATTGCAGGCGCGGGGCCGCTGGTCGGGCCGGTGCTGGCGGCGCAGATGGGCTATCTGCCCGGATCTTTGTGGATCATCTTTGGGGTGGTGCTGGCGGGTGCGGTGCAGGATTTCCTGGTGCTGTGCATCTCGATGCGGCGCGACGGCAAATCGCTTGGCGAAATCATCCGCGTGGAAATGGGCGAGGTGGCGGGCGGCATCGCGCTGCTGGGCACCTTCATGATCATGGTCATCATTCTGGCCGTTCTGGCGCTGATCGTGGTCAAGGCTCTGGCCGAAAGCCCGTGGGGCATGTTCACCGTGGCGGCCACCGTGCCGCTGGCGCTGGCGATGGGCGTCTATTCGCGCTGGATCCGTCCGGGCCGCGTGGGCGAGGTTTCGCTGCTGGGGCTGGTGGGCTTGCTGGCCGCGCTGGTCTTTGGGCAGGATGTGGCGCAATCGGCCTTCTGGGGGCCGTTGTTCACCTATACGCCGATCCAGATCTGCTGGATCCTGATTGTTTACGGGGCGGTGGCTTCGCTGTTGCCGGTGTGGTTGTTGCTGGCCCCGCGTGATTATCTTTCCACGTTTCTGAAGATCGGCACGATCATCGCGCTGGCCATCGGCATTCTGATTATGGCCCCGGCGTTGAAGATGCCCGCGCTGACGCAATTCGTGAACGGCGGCGGGCCGGTGTGGTCGGGCGGGCTGTTTCCGTTTCTCTTCATCACCATCGCCTGCGGGGCGGTGTCGGGCTTCCACGCGCTGATCGCCAGCGGCACCACGCCCAAGCTGATCGCATCCGAGGCCGACGCGCCTTTCATCGGCTATGGCGCGATGCTGGCCGAGGCGTTCGTGGCGATCATGGCGCTGGTGGGCGCATCCATCATCGAGCCGGGCATCTATTTCACCATGAACAGCCCCGCCGCCCTGATCGGCACCACGCCGGAAAGCGCATCGGCGGCGGTCTCGGCCATGGGCTTTGCCATCACGCCCGAGGCCATCGTGCAATTGACGAAGGACATCGGCGAGCACACGATCCTCTCGCGCACCGGCGGCGCGCCCACGCTGGCCGTGGCCATGGCGCAGATTTTCAGCCATGTCGTGGGCGGCGCGGCGATGAAGGCGTTCTGGTATCACTTCGCCATTCTGTTCGAGGCTCTGTTCATTCTGACCGCGGTGGATGCGGGTACGCGCGCCGGGCGGTTCATGGTGCAGGACCTGCTGGCCCGCGCGGTGCCGGGGTTTGCACGGATCGGCGGCATGGCGCAGGGGCTGATCGGCACGGCGATCTGCGTGGCGGCATGGGGTTTCTTCCTGCATCAGGGCGTGACCGATCCGCTGGGCGGGGTGAACACGCTTTGGCCGGTGTTTGGTATTTCTAACCAGATGCTGGCGGCCACCGCGCTGATGTTGGCCACCGCCGTATTGTTCCGCATGAAACGGCAGCGTTATGCATGGGTCTCGGTGCTGCCGACCGTGTGGCTGCTGATCTGCACTCTGTCGGCCGGGTGGCTCAAACTGTTTTCCGATGATCCCAAGGTGGGATTTTTGTCGCATGCGGCGAAATTTTCTCAGGCGGCGGCGCAGGGCAAGGTTCTGGCCCCGGCCAAGAGCATGGCGCAGATGGAGCGAATCATCTTCAACGACCGGGTCGATGCGGTGCTTTGCGGGTTCTTTATGGTGGTGGTGCTGGCCGTTTTGGTGGCGGCGGTGCGAACCTGTTTGGTGGCTCTGCGCAGCGATGCGCCCAGCGTGCGCGAGGTAATGGCGTGAGCGGGTTTCTGCGCCGTCTGATAGGCGCGCTGGTGGGTATGCCCGATTATGACGCCTATCTGGCGCATATCCGCGCCCACCATCCCGACCGCGCGCCGATGACCCGTCAGGAGTTTTTCCGCAACCGCCAAGAGGCCCGCTACGGCAAGGGAGGCGGGGGCAAATGCTGTTGATTTAAGGCTTTTTTGTCCCGCCGCTTTCTGCTTCGCACAATTCGCACAGGGCATGGATGATCCCTGAAACGATCCGGTCCTTCAGACTGTACCAGCGGGTCTGGGCATCGACCCGCACATGCACGATATTTTCGGCCCGCAGCAGCGCCAGATGCTGTGACACCCCCGACTGCGACAGGCCGGTCATCGCCACCAGTTCGTTCACGCTGACCTCGCCCTCGTCCATCCGGCACAGCATCAGTAGGCGCTCAGGGTGACTCATCACCTTGAGGCGCGCGGCCATCATCGCGGCATTGGCTTTCAGTTCTGCAAGGTCCGTGGGCTTCATTGGGCCGGAATTGGCGCTTTCCGGCGGGTTTTGCAAGGGGGGGCGGCGTCAGGCCTCCGCCGATCCGCCCCGCGCGGCGCCTGCCAGCGCCATTTCCGCCAGCGCCTGGGCCACCTCGGCCATGCGCGGGCGGGCCAGCGAATAGAACACTTGCTTGACCTCGCGCCGTCCCTGCACCAGCCCCGCCTTGCGCAGCAGCGCGAGTTGCTGGCTGATGATCGACAGGCTTTGCCCTGTGCGCGCGGCCAGTTCGCCCACGGCCACGGGGCCGCGCGCCAGTTGCGTCAACAGATTGAACCGCAGGGGATGGCCAAGCAGACGCAGCGCCTCAATCAGGTCGGGAACGGGCGGCGGGCCGGGCGTTAAAGACGGGTGGGAAGCGCAGGCGGCAGGGCGCGGGGCGCTGTCGGCTGGTTCCATCACGTCGCATTGCTCCCAATCTGGCCAGAGCCGCAGACGGTCCGGCGGCGGGCGCCTATCCTAATGTATTGTGATGGTGAGAAATTGACCGCGATCAATCGGAAGTTCCGAACATGCGGTTTCCATTCCAATCAGGATGTTCCCAAATGGTTCGTTAACCGCAGGTTACCGGACGCGGAAAGCGGGCAAAAGAAAACCCGGCCGAAGCCGGGCTTGGAAGTTTGGGAGAGGATGCCTGAAAGGCAAGTTCTAAGTAGGTGAATCAGGTGATTCGCGCAACTGTAAAAGATGTCAACTAGCCATATCGGCGTTAATTAAATGACACAAAAACCAAGATGGCCAATATGGCAAAAATCCGTTCATGTTTCGGTAAATTTCGCCACTCTGGTCCGACAAATTATCCCAGCGGAACATCGATATTGTCGATCAACCGGGCCTTGCCGATTCGGGCGGCGGCCAGCAGGCGCGCCGGGCCGGTGCCGCGTGTGACCAAGGGCACCAGCGTGTCGGCATCGCAGACCTGCGCATAATCCACCGAGGCAAAGCCGCCCGCCAGCACCGCCTGCTCCATGCGGGCCAGCGCCTCGCCGATCGGCGCACCGCCCGCGATTTCCGCCGCCGCCGCCCGCATCGCGCGCGACAGAGAGGCCGCCTCGATGCGTTCCTGCGGCGTCAGATAGGCATTGCGCGAGGAACGGGCGAGGCCGTCCTCTTCGCGCACCGTGGGCACGCCGATGATCGCATCGACATGCGGCGCGGTCAGATCCAGATCGCGCGCCATCCGCCGGATCACCGCCAGTTGTTGCCAGTCTTTTTCGCCAAACAGCGCGACATCGGGCGCCACCTGATTGAACAGTTTGAGCACCACCGTGGCCACGCCGTCGAAATGGCCGGGCCGGGCCGCGCCGCAATAGCCATCGCTGACCCCCGAGACGCCGACATTGGTGGCAAAACCGGCGGGATACATTTCATCGACCGTGGGCGCCCAGAGCAGCGCCACGCCCTCGCTCTCCAGCGCGGCCTGATCGGCGGCCAACTGGCGCGGATAGGCGTCCAGATCCTCGCCCGCTGCAAATTGTCGGGGATTAACGAAAATCGATGCGACCACGTGATCGGCATGGCGCCGCGCCTCGCGCATCAGCGTTAAGTGCCCGAAATGCAAGGCTCCCATCGTCGGGACCAGCGCCACGCGGCCGCTCTTGCGCAAGTCGGCCACCGCTTCGCGCAGCAGATTGAGGTGATTGATGGTTTGCACCGGCACGGCCCCTTCGGTAAGGTTTTGACACTGTTCGCGCGGTGGCTGATAAGCCGGGCCGACGCGGGCAGCAACGCTTTTAAGCCCGCCAACCCTGTGATGAGAGAGCCGCCATGTCTGGTCCCCACCGCATCGTTTTCGCCAATGAAAAGGGGGGCACGGGCAAATCCACCACCGCCGTGCACATCGCCGTGGCGCTGGCCTATCTGGGCGCGCGGGTGGGCACGATCGACCTGGATTCGCGCCAGCGCACCATGCACCGCTATATGGAAAACCGCGGCGAGACCCTGCGCCGCCGGGGCATCGAGCTGCCCACGGTGAAATTCGACGTGTTTCGCGGCACGACCACGCAGGAACTGGACGAATTGACAGCGCATGTGTCGCGCGATGTCGATTACCTGATCTTTGACACGCCGGGCCGCGACGATGAATTCGCCCGCCATGTGGCGATGAGCGCCGACACGCTGGTGACGCCGCTCAACGACAGTTTCGTCGATTTCGACCTCATCGGGCAAGTGGATGCCGAGACCTTCAAGGTGCGCCGCCTGTCCTTCTATGCCGAAATGATCTGGGAGGCGC
This sequence comes from Novosphingobium sp. SG707, assembly GCF_012275515.1. Taxonomy (GTDB): domain Bacteria; phylum Pseudomonadota; class Alphaproteobacteria; order Sphingomonadales; family Sphingomonadaceae; genus Novosphingobium. Next base: position 134,647 of record NZ_JAAZQL010000003.1, on the reverse strand, counting down.
GCAAGAAGCGGGCGCTGGCCACGATCAACGAACATCGGCGCGAGATGGACTGGGTGGTGGTGCGCAACCGCACCCAGCATATCGAGGCGCGCAACATGCGCCGTATCGACAGCGCGTTGGCCGAACTCTCGCGCCGGGTGGGCTTTCGCATTGCCCAGGGCCTGTCCGAACGCGTGATCTACCGCGAATTGTTCCCCAGCGGGCTGACCTTGCTGGACAAGGGGCATCTGGGCGATCTGGGCACCAGCCATCTGGTCGCGCGGCAGGAATTGCGCACGCTGGTGGCGGGCATGAACCTGCCCGCGCCCCGTGTGCAGCGCGATGCGCAGGCGATGTCGGCGGGCTGATATGGTCAAGCTGCTTTTGCTGCTGGTGCTGGCGTCATGGGCGTGCCGCCAATGGACGGGCCAGTGGCCATGGGTGCATTGGCAGCGTATGACCGGGCCGACGGCGGTAGAGCGCGCGCGCCGCCTGCTGGGCGTGGAGGCCGGGGCCGGGCGCGGGGCGATCATCGAGGCGCATAAGAAATTGATCGCGCGGGTTCACCCCGATCGCGGCGGCGATGCCGCGTTGGTGCATGAGGCCAATGATGCGCGCGACCTGCTGCTGGCGCGGCTGGGAACCGAAACCGGCACATGACCGATCCGGCGATCTTCCGGGAATATGACATTCGCGGCACCTATGGCCGCAATCTGTTCGACGACGACGCCTATGCGATCGGCCGCGCGGTGGCGCAGGCCCTGCAGGAGCGGGGCGGGCGCAGGATCGCTGTGGGGCGCGACGGGCGGCTCAGCGCCCCCGCGCTGGAGGCCGCGCTGGTCGAGGGCCTGCGCGATGGCGGGCTGGATGTGGTGCGGATCGGGGTTGGTCCGACCCCGATGCTCTATTACGCCGAAGCCTCAATGCAGGAGGTAGATGGCGGCATTCACGTAACTGGCAGCCACAATCCCCGCGATGATAATGGCTTCAAGATAGTATTTTTTGGGGGCGCCCTGTTCGGGGCCGAAATCCAGCGGATCGGGCTCCTCGCTGCGGATGTGGCGGCTGCGAAGCGGAGCGGTGTTGCCGGTGAACTTGGTGCCGGAGAAGGTGTTGTCGGTGAATGGATCGGCGGTGATCTCGTCCATCGTGGCGCGGTGGAAGGGCAGGATATTCTGCCCGCCTATGTCGCGCGGCTGGTCGATGGTCTGCTGCCGGGGCTTTGGGACAAGGCGGGCGATCTTCGCATTGGCTGGGACGCCGGAAACGGCGCCGCCGGCCCCGCCATCGAGGCCCTGACCGCGCTCTTGCCCGGAGAGCATCATCTTCTCTTCACGCAGGTTGACGGACATTTTCCTCACCACCATCCAGATCCGACTGTTGAGGCAAATCTCGCAGACTTGCGGGCGCTGGTCGCCTCCAGACATCTCGATTTCGGAGTGGCTTTCGACGGGGATGCGGACCGGATCGTGGTAATCGACGGGCGGGGGCGCTCGATCCTGGGCGATCAACTGCTGGCGCTGCTGGCGCAGGACCTTCTGCTCGATTGTCCCGGCGCGGTAATTCTGGGCGATGTCAAAGCGTCACAGGCGGTATACGACCGGATCGCGGCGCTGGGCGGGGTGCCCGCGATGGGGCCTGCGGGGCATAGTCTGATCAAGGCCGAAATGAAGGTTAACGGCGCGATGCTGGCCGGGGAGACCTCGGGCCATATCTTTTACAAGCACCGATTCTACGGTTTCGACGATGCGCTTTATGCGGCGGTGCGGCTGATCGCCGCGGTTTCGCGCCGAAATGGATCTATTGCGGACTGGTTCGATGAACTGCCCGTCTGCTTCAACACGCCCGAATTGCGCTTTCCTGTGGCGGCCAATCGTAAACGCGCGGTGGTTGAGGAAGTGGCCGCGAGGCTGGCGGCGCAAGGCGCGCGGGTCAACCGGATGGATGGCTTGCGCGTGTCCTGCGATGATGGCTGGTGGTTGCTGCGCGCGTCCAATACGCAGGAGATGCTGGTGGCCCGCGCCGAGAGCACAAGCGAGGCCGGGCTTGCCGCGCTGGTGGCGCAGTTGGACGCAGAACTGGCGCAAAGCGGGGTGAGCCAGAGTGGGGCAAGCGGGGTGTGAGGCAGGTCCACCCGCGCATTGCCGAATGGTTTGCCGGGCGCGGGTGGCATATCCGCCGCCATCAGGCCGAAGTGCTGGCGCAGGTGGCCGATGGGCATCATGTGCTGCTGGCCGCCGACACCGGGGCGGGCAAGACGCTGGCCGGGTTCATGCCCACGCTGTGCGATGCGGCGGAAGGCGTTTTGGCTGCCAAAAAAGGCGAGGGGGGCTTGCACACGCTCTATGTCTCGCCGCTGAAAGCGCTCGCGCATGATATTCAGCGCGGCCTGTTGGGGCCGGTCGCCGAAATGGGGCTGGGCCTGCGGGTCGAGGCGCGCACCGGCGACACATCCTCGGACCGCAAGGCGCGCCAGAGGCACGATCCGCCCCATGTGCTGCTGACCACGCCCGAATCTTTGTCTTTGCTGCTGTCCTATCCCGAAAGCGCGACGATGTTTGCCGGGCTGCGCTATGTGGTGGTGGACGAAATCCACGCGATGGCGGCGGGCAAGCGGGGCGATCTGCTGGCGCTGTCTTTGGCCCGGTTGCAGAGCCTAGCGCCGGAAATGCGGCGGATCGGCCTTTCCGCCACGCTGGCCGATCCGGCGGGCTTTGCGCGCTGGCTGGCGCCTGTGGGCGAGGATGCGGCGCTGGTTGCGGGCGAGGAGGGCGCGCCCGCGGATGTCTCGATCCTGCTGCCTGCGGGCCAGCGCATTCCGTGGAGCGGCCATGCGGCCAGTTGGGCCGTGCCCCAGATCCTCGACCTGATTCGCGCCCATCGCACCACGCTGATCTTCACCAACACGCGCTTTCTGGCCGAATATACGTTTGGCCTGCTGTGGGATCGCAACGAGGAAAACCTGCCCATCGGCATCCACCATGGCAGCCTGTCCGCCGAGGCGCGGCACAAGGTCGAGGCGGCGATGGCGGGCGGGCGGCTGCGCGCGCTAGTCTGCACCGCCAGCCTCGATCTGGGGGTGGACTGGGGCGACATTGATCTGGTGGTGCAGATGGGGGCGCCCAAGGGCTCCTCGCGCCTGTTGCAGCGGATCGGGCGGGCCAATCACCGGCTCGATTGCCCATCCAAGGCGGTGCTGGTGCCGGGCAACCGGTTTGAATTTCTCGAAGCCGTGGCCGCCGTCGAGGCGGTGCGGGCGGGCACGCGCGATGGCGAGGACCTGCGCCCGGGCGGCCGCGATGTGCTGGCCCAGCATGTGCTGGCGCTGGCCTGCGCGGGGCCGTTCGATGGCGACGCTCTGCTGGCCGAGGTCCGTCGCGCCGCGCCTTATGCCGATATGGGCGAGGAGGAGTGGGGGCGGGTGCTCGGCTTCGTCTCGAACGGCGGCTATGCGCTGCGGGCCTATGACCGGTTTCGCCGGATCACCCATGGCCGCGATGGGCTTTGGCGGCTGAGCCATCCCGATCTGGCGCGCTCCTATCGGTTGAATGCCGGGATCATTGTCGACGCCGATATGGTCGAGGTGGCCTTTCGCAATGGCCGCGCGCTGGGGCGGGTGGAGGAGGATTTCGCCGCCTCGCTGGGGCCGGGCGATACGTTCCGCTTTGCCGGGCTGGACCTTGAGGTCGAGTCGCTACGCGAGGGGGCCTTGCTGGTGCGGGCCTCGCGGCGTTCGGCGGCGATTCCCTCGTATAATGGCGCGCGCATTCCTATCTCCTCGCATCTGGCCGACCGGGTGCGGGCGATCCTGAACGATCCGGCGCGCTGGGATGATTTCCCCGAGGATGTGCATGAATGGCTGGCGGTGCAGGCGCGGGTATCGGTGCTGCCGCGCCCGGGCGAACTGCTGGTCGAGAGCTTTCCCCATCAGGACCGCTTCTACAGCGTGTTCTACACCTTCGAGGGTTGGCCCGCGAATCAGTCGCTGGGCATGTTGATGACGCGGCGGATGGAGGCGCTGGGCCTCTCGCCGCTGGGCTTTGTGGCCAATGATTATGCGCTGGCGGTCTGGGGGCTGCGGCCGGTCGAGGACCCCGCCGCGCTGCTCTCGCCCGACATTCTGGTCGAGGAATTTGTCGAGTGGGTGGAAAATTCCTATCTGCTTCGCCGGGCCTTCCGCGAGGCTTCGGTCATCTCCGGCCTGATCGAGCGTCAGATACCGGGCAAGCGCAAGACCAACCGGCAGGTCACTTTTTCAAGCGATCTCATCTATGACGTGCTGCGCCGCTATGAGCCGGATCATCTGCTGCTCAAAGCCGCATGGGCCGATGCGCGGCAGAAGATGACCGACGTGGCCCGCGTGGCCGAGGTGCTGGACCGGGCGCAATCGGCGATCCGCCATCAGCGCCTGTCGCGCGTCAGCCCGCTGGCCGTGCCGACGCTGACCATGATCGGGCGCGAGAGCCTGCCCGCAGGCGCCGCCGATGATGAGCTGTTGTTGGAGGCTGAGGCGCTGGCCGCCATCGCCATGGGCGATCCCGCGCCGGAATAGGGCGCAAAAAAGGGGCGGATCGCTCCGCCCCTCTCTCTTGCCGTTTAACGCAGCATACCCTGGCCTTACTTGGCCCCGGCAGCCTTGTTGAAAGTGGCATAGCGCTCGTTACCGACGAAGCCGAACTTCGTCACTTCCGAGGCCTTGATGATGTTCAGCACATTCGCTGCCAGTTCATAGCCCGACTGCGCATCCGGCTCGAACTGAAGTTCGGGCTCGGGGGTCATGCTGCGCGAAGCCTTGAGGTTCGCGGCCAGCACGCTGCGGTCGATCGGCGTGCCGTTCCACAGGATCTGGTTATCCGGGGTAAGCACAACCTTGTTCTTGATCGGGTCGACCGGCGGCTTGGGCATATTCGGCGGCGGCGGCGAAGGCAGGTCGATGTTCACCGCGTGGGTGGCCACCGGAATGGTGATGATGAACATGATCAGCAGAACGAGCATAACGTCGATCAGCGGAGTCGTGTTCATCTCCGACATTGGCTCGCCATCGTCTTTACCGGCTGACATTGCCATGGGATGTTACTCCTGAGTTAAAGGGCTTATCAGCCGTTCGGATCGACCGGGTTCGAGATGAAGCCAACCGTGGGATAGCCCGCGCGCTGCACGTTGAAGATCGCACCCGCGACGCAGCGCCAGGGCGCTTCGACGTCGGCACGAACGTGAACCTGCGGCACCTTTTCGGGGTTATCGCGCAGAACCTCTGCACCGCCCTCGCGCTTGATGATGTCGTCAAGGCGCTTGAACGCCTGGTCGTACAGTTCAGTCGAGTCAACGGGGGTGATGTTGTTGAAGTAGATGCGGCATTCGCCACCACGCGACGCGCCTTCGAAGCCGGGGTCGCCGGCGCTGCGACCGGCAGCGTCGGTGGTGCTGACCGTGATCAGCAGGTTTTCGACCTTATCCTTGGATTCCTGCGAAACCATCACAGGGATCTTCAGCTTCTGGATCGTCTGGATCGCAACCGGAACTGCGATCAGGAAGATGATCAGCAGCACCAGCATCACGTCCACCAGAGGGGTGGTGTTGATGTCGGACATCGGCTTTTCTTCGCCGCCCGCGCCGCCAACAGACATTGCCATGTTATGATCCTACTCTTGCAATGCCCTCTTTCGAGAGGAGGGATTGGGGGGAGGGGAGGGCCGGGAAATCATGCCGCATGCCGCGCATGATTTCCCGTAGCATCCGCTCGGACTGGCCGCCCGGATGCAACCTCATGTCTTACTTCTTGGCGGCGGGAGCCGGAGCAGCCTTCACCGGGGCAGCAGCCACGGCCGGCTTGATGGCGCCCTTCGAGTTGATGTAGGCCAGCACGTCAGCCGAGAAGCCCGTCAGCAGCTCGTTGATGCGCTTGTTGCGCGACTGCAGGAAGTTGTAGGCAAGCACGGCAGGCACAGCGACGAGCAGACCGATGGCGGTCATGATCAGAGCTTCACCCACGGGGCCGGCAACCTTGTCGATCGATGCCGAACCGGCCAGACCGATGGCGATCAGAGCGCGGTAGATGCCGACCACGGTACCGAACAGACCCACGAAAGGAGCGGTCGAACCGACGGTGGCGAGGAAGGGCAGGCCACGAGCAAGGAACGCGCCGATCGAGGCTTCGGTGCGGGCCAGCGACGAGTGGACCCAGTCGTGGGCTTCGAGGCTGTCGGCCATCTTGCCGTGGTTTTCTTCGGCCAGGATACCGGCTTCGACGATGTCACGGAACGGGCTGGTCTTTTCCAGCTTGGCGGCGCCTTCCTTGAGCGAAGCGGCCTTCCAGAACGTGCCCAGAGCCTTGTACTGCTTGAGGATCTTCGACTGGTCCGACCAGCGGGTGAACAGCACGAAGAACGAACCGAACGAGAAAATCGCCATGATGGTCACGGTCGACTGAGCGATCAGACCGCCCTGTTCCAGGGCTTCCTTGAAGCCGAACTTGTTCTGCGGAGCCGCGCCAGCAGCGGCGGTCAGAATGTCAATAAGCATGCGATGGTCCTCTCAAAGGGCTCTCGAGTAGAGAATAGGGTCATTTACAGTAGGGACCGGGCCTTCATGCCGCAGATCCCCTGGGGAGTGTGGCTCAGTCCTTCGGGATGACCCACTTCACGCGATTGGCATAAACGCCGGTGGTGGGCTGGCCTTCGCCATCCTTGGCGGGCGCAAAGCGCGCGCGGCTGGTGGCGTATTTGCAGGTGGCAGCATCCAGTTCGGCATTGCCCGAGCTGGCCGTGATTTCACAGCCCGACACGCGCCCGTCAGGGGCCACGGTCAGCTTGAAACCCGTCGTGCCCTGCACACCTTCACGCAGGGGGCGCGAAGGATAGTCCTCAGGCGTCACCCAGTTGGCGGGGTTGCCCTTGGGGGCAGCGCCAACAGGCGTGAAACGCGGCGGCGGCGGCGCCGAAGGCGCAGGCGGTGCCAGCACAGGGGCAGGCGGCGCCGGCGGCGGGGCAACCGAAACCGTCTCGATCACGGGCGCGCTGACGGGCGCCACGTTCACCGGCGGCGGCGGAGCGACGATCGGCGGCGGCGGAGCGTCCTTCGGCGGCGGCGGAGGCGGTGGCGGCGGTTTCTCCTCTTGCTTGATATCGACAGTCGTCACTTTTTTCATGACCTTCTGGACGGCCGAGTAGGCAAGACCAGAGACCAAGGCATAACCAACGACGATGTGAATCAAGGCAACGATGATAATGGCGGTAAGGCGATTACCGCTCAATTGTTGATCAGCGTAGGCCATTCAGACGCATCACTCCATACAAAAACCCGGGCAAGCCCCGGGCCGACCATGAACCGAACCCGAAGGCGAAGTCCATGGGGAAAAGCTCATATCCACCCTGCCGGATTTACCGGATATTCGCCAAATGCCTTATGTGTCGGCTTTCGGCGAACGCATCGGCCCCCTTTGTTGGGGGTCCGCTTTTTTGCCAATCCTAGCCACCTTGCCGACTCGGCGCAACGCCTTATGCGCAGGGGGGTGGGGTTCAGGCAAAATTCATTTGTGTTAAAGCCTATCTAACAGGCACCCTTGGGGGCCTTTTGCAGGGGTTATGCGCCAATGGCGAATTTTTCGGAGTTTTCCGCGATGTTTCAAGGCATCCGAGCATGGAAATCGGCTTGCTTTGCGGCTCTATTGCCGCTGTTTGTTCCGGTCTCTGCGGGGGCTCAGGAGCCCCTTACGCAAAATGTCGTACAATCGTATGCTGACCTTGTTGGTCTGGCCGAATCGTCGCCTTTGGTCGTCTTCGCCGAGCTGAAAAAGGTGATTCCCATGCCTCTGCCGCGCGAGACGTCGCCTTTTTTGACCGTCCAGCGTGCCTATGTCGAGGCGCAGGGAATTGATTTGTTGAGCGGAACCGGCTCGGTTTCGGCCTCGGTGCGCTATCTGGCCGATATCCGGCTCGATTCGCGCCACAAAATTCCCAATCCGCGCAAACAGATGGTGCTGATCTTTGCCCGTCCCGGCACCACGCCGGGCGATATCCAGCTGGTTTCGCCCGATGCCCAGCTGCCCTGGAGCCAGCCGCTCGAGGCGCAGGTCCGCAAGATTCTGGCCGATCTGGCCGCCCCTGATTCGCCGCCCCATATTACGGGAATCAATATGGCGCTCTATCAGCAGGGCGATCTGGCAGGCGAAGGCGAAACGCAGATCTTCCTGACCACGGCCAAGGGCACGCCCGCGGCCATCATTGTCCAGCACAAGCCGGGCCAGCCCTCGCGCTGGAGCGCGTCCTTCTCCGAAGTGGTCGATGCGGCCAATGCCCCGCCCGCGCAAGGCACGCTGGAATGGTATCGTCTGGCCTGCTCGCTGCCCGAAACGCTGCCCGCTTCGGCCAATCTGGGCGAAACGCAGGAGGCCAAGGATCAGGCTGTCGCAGATTATCTGCTGGTGCGCCGCGATCTGGGGCCTTGCACGCGCACGCGGGTTGCGTGGGGCGGGGATATTGCCAAACCGGCCAAATAGGCTTGCTGGCAATCCAATTGCCCCCTAGGTGGCGCATCGTCAAATCCAAGGATTCCACGATGACCGATACTGTCGATAGCGCCACCCTTTCGCCCCAATCCGGCAAGCCGCCGCTGCGCATTGCGCTGGCGGGCCTTGGCACGGTGGGCGCGGGCGTCATTCGGCTGGTGGAGGCCAATGCCGATCTGATCGCGCGGCGCGCAGGCCGCCCGATCAAGGTTTCCGCCGTTTCCGCACGTGATCGCGGCAAGGATCGCGGCGTCGATCTTTCGCCCTATGCGTGGGAAGACGACATGACCGCGATGGCCGCGCGCGATGACGTGGACGTGGTGGTCGAACTGGTCGGCGGGTCGGACGGCCCGGCGCTGGTGCTGGCGCGCAATGCGATTCGCCATGGCAAGGCGCTGGTGACGGCCAACAAGGCGATGATCGCCCATCACGGCATGGCGCTGGCCAAGGAAGCCGAAGCGCAGGGTGTGGCCATGCGTTTTGAAGCGGCCGTGGCGGGCGGCATCCCGGTCATCAAGGGCCTGCGCGAAGGTGCGGCGGCCAACCGGGTCGAGCGCCTTTACGGCATCCTCAACGGCACCTGCAATTACATCCTCTCGACGATGGAAGACACCGGCCGTGATTTCGCCGAGGTGCTCTCCGAGGCGCAGGCCAAGGGCTATGCCGAGGCCGACCCGACCTTTGACATCGAGGGCATCGACGCCGCGCACAAGCTGTCCATCCTGTCGGCCATTGCGTTCGGCGCCAAGATCGACTTTGGCAGCGTAGACACGCAGGGCATCAGCCGCATCCTGGCGGCCGATATCGCCCAGGCCGATTCGCTGGGCTATTGCATCCGCCTGATCGGCACCGCCGAGGCCGATGCCGGACCCGAGGGCACGCCGGGCCTGTTCCAGCGCGTTGCGCCCCATCTGGTGCCTTTCGACAATCTGCTCGCCCATGTCGATGGCCCGACCAATGCGGTCGTGGTCGAGGGCAATTTCTCGGGCCGCCTGCTGTTTCAGGGCGCGGGCGCGGGCGATGGTCCGACCGCTTCGGCGGTGGTGGCAGACCTGATCGACATCGCGCGCGGCATGGACACCGGGTTTGAAGCCGACATGGCCTTTTCGATCCCCGTTGATGGTTTGGAAGACATGGCGCCTGCGCCTGCCGGTCATCGCCTTGGCCGCGCCTATATCCGCTTCCTCGTGGCGGATCGTCCGGGCGTGCTGGCCGAAATCACTGCCGCTATGCGCGATGCGGGTGTGTCCATCGAGAGCCTGATCCAGAAAGGTCAGGCCAGCAAGGACGGGGCGGTCATCGTCGCCATCGTCACGCATGAAGTGCCCGAGGCGGCCGTGGCCAAGGCGCTGGCGCTGCTCGAAGGTTCGCCCAGCCTGGTAGGCCAGCCGTTGGTCATGCAGATTCTGGGCGCGTAAGGCGGCGCATTTGCTCCGCCGAAATCCGGGAGCAAATGCGCAGTAACTCAGACAATTTCGACGCCGGGGGCCATGCCCTCGGCGTTTTTCTTTGTCGGCTCAATAACTGGGTTCGTATGTTGCCCGTTTTGGACCTTTGACTTCGCGTTTGCGGCATTTGTCCGCTCGACAACCGGCCTGTGCATAGGTAAGCGGACGTGTCTGCATAGGTATTCACAACGTGCATTCACACTGCCGACCAACAGGTCCGGCATAGGGGCCATACATTCCTGAAGGAATCGGACAGATTATGAGCGCTACTCCTGCCAGCAAGATTCTCGACCGCGTTCTGGTGCTTGAAATGGTGCGCGTGACCGAAGCGGCCGCCATCGCCTCGGCCAAGCTGATCGGACGCGGGGACGAGAAGGCCGCCGACGCCGCCGCAGTCGAAGCCATGCGCGAGAAGCTCAACGAACTTTATATCGACGGCACCGTGGTGATCGGCGAGGGTGAGCGCGACGAGGCGCCGATGCTCTATATCGGCGAAAAGGTCGGCGCGGCGCTGGGCAAGGGCCCCAAGATCGACATCGCTCTCGACCCGCTGGAAGGCACGACGATCTGCGCCAAGGCCGGGCCGAACTCGCTGGCCGTGCTGGCGATTGCCGAAGAGGGCGGGCTGCTCAACGCGCCCGACACCTATATGGACAAGCTGGCCGTGGGGCCGGGCTATCCTGATGGCATCATCGATCTGGCCAAGAGCCCGACTGAGAACGTCAAGGCCGTGGCCGCCGCCAAGGGCGTGGCGCCCGAGGACATCGTGGTCTGCGTGCTGGACCGCCCGCGCCACACGGACCTCATCGACGAACTGCGCGCGCTTGGTTGCGGCGTCTATCTGATCGGCGACGGCGACGTGGCGGGCGTGATCGCCACCACCAACACCGAGGAAACCAACATCGACATGTATATGGGCCAGGGCGGCGCGCCGGAAGGCGTGCTGGCCGCAGCGGCTCTGCGCTGTGTCGGTGGTCAGTTCAAGGGCCGTCTGGTGTTCCGCAATGACGATGAAAAGGCCCGCGCCTACAAATGGGGCATCACCGATCTCAACAAGATCTATGACCTGACCGAGCTGGCCAAGGGCGACTGCATCTTTGCCGCCAGCGGCGTGACCGACGGCTCGCTGCTGAAAGGCGTGAAGCGCACGCGCGGCGGCCGTCTGACCACCGAAAGCGTGGTGATGCGCGCCAGCACCGGCACCGTGCGCTGGGTCAAGGGCGACCGCCGGGCGTAATCGGTACTGCGAATAACATAAAGGGGGCAGGGGTTTGCACCGCTGCCTCCTTTTGTATGTGCGGCAAACCTTGCAATCCTGCCGTTCTTGGCTAGAGGCACGCGCGAGGGAAGCAACGCGGCGGCTGAGTCTTTCGTGCCGCGTGCAGTGGAGATACGCGAATGAAGATCCTTGCCGGTAACGGTAACCTGCCGCTGGCGCGCGCGATTGCGGGCTATCTGGAACTGCAATTGACGGATGCCAGTGTGCGCCGTTTTGCCGATGAAGAAGTCTTCGTCGAAATCCACGAAAACGTGCGCGGCGAGGATGTCTTCGTCGTTCAGTCGACCGCCTATCCCGCGAACGACAATCTGATGGAACTGCTGATCTGCATCGACGCGCTGCGCCGCGCCTCGGCCAAGCGGATCACGGCGGTCGTCCCCTATTTCGGCTATGCCCGTCAGGACCGCAAGCCCGGCCCGCGCACGCCGATCTCGGCCAAGCTGGTGGCCAATCTGATCACCACGGCGGGCGCCGACCGCGTGCTGGCGGTTGACCTCCATGCGGGTCAGATCCAGGGCTTCTTCGACATTCCCACCGACAACCTGTTTGCCGCCCCCGTGATGGCCGCCGATATTCTGGCGCGCAATGGCGATGATGGGCTGATGGTGGTTTCGCCCGACGTTGGCGGCGTGGTGCGCGCCCGCGCGCTGGCCAAGCGTCTGAACAATGCCCCGCTGGCCATCGTGGACAAGCGCCGCGACAAGCCGGGCGTGTCGGAGGTGATGAACATCATCGGCGACGTCAAGGGCCGCACCTGCATCCTGATCGACGACATCATCGATTCGGGCGGCACGCTGTGCAACGCGGCGCAGGCGCTGATGGATGCGGGCGCCGCTTCGGTCACGGCCTATATCACCCATGGCGTGCTGTCGGGCGCGGCGGTCTCGCGCGTCAACAATTCGGCGCTCAAGGAACTGGTCATCACCGACTCGATCCTGCCCACCGAGGAAACGCAGAAGTCGGACAAGATCCGTCTGCTGACCATCGCTCCGCTGATCGGCGAGGCGATCCGCCGTATCGCGGATGAAAGCTCGGTGTCGAGCCTGTTCGACTAAGACTTGCAAGGCCCTCTGCCGCCAGCAGGGGGCCTTTATTGCCAGGGGCGGTTGCCCCCCGGCGGCACGCGTTCCAGCGCCTCCAGCCTTTTGGCCTGACGCGATTCCAGCGCCAGCGTGAGCAGCGGGTTGGGCGTGCGCACAAAGCGGCGCGGTGTCACGCCGAACAATTCGGTAAATTCGCGCGTCATCTGCGCCTGATCGAAATAGCGCAGGATCAGTTCCTCGGCCTCGGCCTCGTCGGCCACGCCGTGCAGATGGCTGGCCATGTCCAGCGCGCGGGCGCGGCGCATCACCTGCTTGGGCGGCATACCGAAATCGCGCCGCACGATCCGCTCCAACTGTCGCGTACTGATCGCCATCTCGGCGGCGAAATCGCTGATGCTGGCATTGGGATTGGCAAAGGTCAGCGCCTCAAAGGCGGTGCTGATCGGATTGGGATACGGACGGCCCAGCTTTTCCACCAGCAGCCGGAAACGGCGCTCCAGCAGATCGGCGATCGCCACCGGGTCCTCGGTATGGCTGAAGGCGGCCAGCGTTTCTTCGCTGTTGAGTCCGTAATGTTCGAGCGGGACCAGCCGGTTGACCATCTCATGCGCGCTGCGGCCAAAGAGCGCATAGCCCGCCCCCGCCTTCAGCGCATAGCCGATGGACAGAAAGCTGCCCTCGACGGTGATGGGCATGATCTTGCTTTGCGGGCCAAAAATCAGCGCGGCGCGGCCAAGATGGTGGACACCGTCGGCGGTATGGGCGGTCCATTTGCCGCCCAGTTGAATACGCACCATCGAACTGTCGTTGAAGATGCCAGAAGACAGGCAGTAATCAGGCGGCAGATTGACCGGCGTGACATAGATCCGCCCCAGCCACGGCGCCAGATCGGGCGCGGGCGCCCGATTATAGGACAGCGGTTGGCCCTTGCTTGACCGGCCGACCAGCGGTGTCACCGCTGCATCAAGGGCCGGTTTGGTTGGCTTGAGCATAGATTTTGGACCCAGTATTCGTTTTTGTTGTAAAAATAATTTCCAGAACCTGTGTAGTTCAATTTCCCCTGCGTGCGGCTTTGTCAACCGATTGTCACGTTATATTGCTGTGCTGCTGCCACCTGCGGCTTGACCGCAACCCATGGGCAAAGGCACAAGCGGCGCCATGAAACTGAACCTTGATGCTGACATTGCACTGGCCCAACGTCTTGCCGATGCGGCGGGCGCGGCGATCCGCCCCTATTTCCGGTCCGGCGTGGCCTCCGAGCGCAAGGAAGACGCCAGCCCCGTCACTCTGGCCGATCAGGCCGCCGAAGAGGCCATGCGCGCGATCCTGCGCGCCGAGCGTCCCGATGACACGATCATCGGCGAGGAATATGGCGTGACGGCCGGAACCTCGGGGCGCAGCTGGGTGCTGGACCCGATTGACGGCACGGCGGGGTTCCTTGCGGGCCGCGCGATCTTCGGCACGCTGATCGCGCTGGTGATCGAGGGCTGGCCGGTGCTGGGCGTGATCGACCAGCCGATTGCGGGTGAGCGCTGGGTGGGCGCCTCGGGCCGCAAGACGACGTTTAATGGCCAGCCGGTCAGCACCCGCCGTTGCCGCGAATTGTCCGACGCCACCATCGCCACCACCGGCCCGCATTATTTCAGCGACCATGAGGGCGAGCATTTCATGGGTCTGGCCGCCAAGACCGATTATCGCCGGATGGTGATGGGCGGCGATTGCTATAATTACGCGATGCTGGCCAGCGGCCATCTCGACATCGTGTGCGAGGCGGGGCTCAAGCTGCATGACTGGGCGGCGCTGGTGCCGGTGGTCGAGGGCGCGGGCGGCCTGATGTGCGACTGGAACGGCGATCCGCTGCACGCCGGGTCGACCGGCCATGTGCTGGCGCTGGGCGATCCGGCGCGGCAGGATGATGCGGTCGAGGCGCTGGCCTGTACCCACGATCACCACCACTCCGATCATCACTAGGGCCATTGATCCGGCGCTTCTTCTTCTATGGAACATTGATGGCGGGCATGGGCAACCGGCATGAACGGGCGGCCCATGCCTTGCTGGACAAGGGCCGCGCGGCCAGTGCGCGCGGGCGGCTCTATGCGGTGCCCGATCCGGCGGGGTGGTATCCGGCGCTGCAGCCGGGCGCGGGGGTGGTGCGGGGCATGGTCCATCGCGCCGGGCCGCGTTTCGATGCGCGGGCGCTGGCCCGGATGGATGTCTATGAAGGGCGCGAATACCGGCGCGGGACGGTGAGGCTGGGCAAGGCCACCGCCTGTGCCTATATCTGGCGCGGACCTTTGCCGCGCGGGGCATGTCGGATCGCTTGTGGCGATTTTCGTGTCTGGTTGGCGGCGCGTCGGGGGCGGCGGGCCTATGGCGCCTGACTCGCGCCGCCCGCAAATATCTCCGTCGCCCGCAGCAGATCGGCCAAGGCGCTTGCATTTGCCCGGCGATGCCCCTAAGGGCCGCCCCTTCAACCGGTTCGGAGGATTTGCCGCAAGGCAGATTCGCTCGCCTGCCTGGCCATCAAGGGCTGCCACGGCAAGCGGGACGGACCGCTAGATCAAGGAGATGAAAATGCCCAAGATGAAGACCAAGAGCGGTGTGAAGAAGCGCTTCAAGATCACCGCCACCGGTAAGGTCAAGCATGGCGTCGCTGGCAAGCGTCACCGTTTGATCAGCCATAATTCGAAGTACATCCGTCAGAACCGTGGCACCGAGGTGATCTCCGACGCGGACGCGAAGGTGATCAAGAAGTGGGCGCCCTACGGGCTGAACTGAGGAGTTACTGAGTTATGGCACGTGTCAAAAGGGGTGTTACCACCCGCGCCAAGCACAAGAATATTCTGGAACAGGCCAAGGGTTACCGCGGTCGTCGCAAGAATACGATCCGCGTTGCTCGTCAGGCCGTTGAAAAGGCCGGCCAGTACGCTTACCGCGACCGCAAGGTCAAGAAGCGTACCTTCCGCGCTCTGTGGATCCAGCGTATCAACGCTGCGGTTCGCGCCGAAGGCCTGACCTATTCGCAGTTCATCAACGGCATCAAGCTGGCTGGCATCCAACTGGACCGCAAGTCGCTGGCCGATCTGGCGCTGAACGAAGCGGCCGTGTTCTCGGCTGTTCTGGCTCAGGCCAAGGCTGCTCTGCCCGCCGCGTAAGCGCGCAGGCCGATTGGACAGAAAGGGCGCGGGGGGATTTCTCCCGCGCCTTTTTTGTTGCCCTGCGTCCAGAGGTGAACTTGCCTTCACATCATCGATGCGTCATGCATGGCGCCAAGGTTCGCAATAAAGATAAGGCCAAAAGATGAGGCCAAGAGACAAGGGATGCCATTGACGCGCGGATCATCGGTCCGGGCCAGGTTCTTTGCCCCGCCGGCGGAATTGGCCCGGTATTTCACGACCTTCTATTTGGCCGAGATTGATCTCGCGCCCGGCCAGCGCGTGGTTGATTATCTGCATCCCGAATGGGCCAATCTGCGCTTTTCCTCGGGCGGGCCGCTGGCCGCGCATAATACGCGGGGCATGGGCATCGCCGATTGCCATTTCGCGGTGACAGGCCCGAGCGGCCATGCGGTGCGTTTCGAGGTCGGGCCATGCAGGATCTGGGGCGTGGGCCTGTTGCCGCTGGGCTGGGCGCGGTTTGTCGGCCTGCCTGCGGCGGAACTGGCCGATGCGGTGCTGGACGGGGCCGACCATGATGGCTTTGCGCCCTTCATGCCGCTGGCCGAGGCGATTTTCGGGCCGGAGCCGGATGTCGAGGGCGAATTGGCGCGGATCGGCCGCTTTTTTGCCGAATGGCCATCCGACGGCGCGGGCGATGACCAAAGGGTTCAGGCGATCCATGCGGCCATGATCGACCCGGCGGTGTCCAGCGTGGCCGAAATGGCGCGCCGCGCCGGGGCGAGCGCCCGCACGGTCGAGCGCCTGTGCCAGCAATCCTTCGGCTTTGGCCCCAAATATCTGCTGCGCCGCCAGCGTTTCATGCGCAGCCTTGCCCAGTTCATGCTCGACCCCTCGCTGAAATGGATCGGGGCGCTGGACGGGCATTATCACGATCAGGCGCAATTCGTGCGTGAGTTTCGCCAGTTCATGGGCATGACTCCGCGCGAATATGCCCGGATGCCGCATCCGATCATCGAGGCCTTTGTGCGCGAGCGGGCGCGGATTGCGGGCGCGGCGGTGCAGGCGCTGGACGGGCCGGACGGCGCCCGCTTGGGGCGGCGCCCTACTTGACGCCGTGCGGTCAGGGCGCGGTTGATCTTGGCGCCGCGCCGCCCTAGAGGGTGCTGGCGCATGGCCCGATGCCGGCGCGCCCATCAGCAGACGGACAGAGCATGGATTACGAAAGTCTCGGCGCACAGGCGCTCGACAGCATTGCAAAGGCGCAGGATCTGGACGCGCTGGAGGCGCTGCGCGTGGCGTTTCTGGGCAAGCAGGGTTCGATCTCGGGCCTGCTCAAAACGCTGGGCGGGATGAGCCCGGAGGAGCGCCAGACCACGGGGCCCAAGATTCATGCGCTGCGCGAAGGCGTGACGAATGCGCTGGCCGACAAGAAGGCGGCTCTGGAAGCAGCCGCGCTGGAGGCCAAGCTCGCCGCCGAGACGGTCGACCTGACCCTGCCCGCGCCGGAAAGCGCCCGTGGCAGCGTGCATCCCGTCAGCCAAGTGATGGACGAACTGGCCGAGATCTTTGCCGATCTGGGCTTTGCCGTCGCCACCGGGCCGGAGATCGAGGACGACTGGCACAATTTCACCGCGCTCAACATGCCCGAGAGCCATCCGGCGCGCGCGATGCATGACACATTCTATATCGACAAAACCGCCAGCGGTTATGAAACCGAGCAGGACATGGTGCTGCGCACGCATACCAGCCCGGTGCAGATCCGCGCGATGCTGGCCGCAGGCGGCGACAAGCCCTTGCGTATCATCGCCCCGGGCCGCGTCTATCGCAGCGATTCCGATGCCACCCATACGCCGATGTTCCATCAGGTCGAAGGTCTGGTGATCGGCAAGGACATCACGCTGGCGCATCTGAAATGGACGCTGGAAACCATGCTCAAGGCTTTCTTTGAGCGGGACGATATCGTGCTGCGCCTGCGCCCCAGCTATTTCCCCTTCACCGAACCCAGCGTCGAGGTCGACACCGGCTATTCCTATGTCGATGGCCGCCGCGTGGTGGGCGGTTCGGGCGATGCGCCGGGCCATGCGTGGATGGAATTGCTGGGATCGGGCATGGTCAACCGCCATGTGCTGAGCGCGGGCGGCTATGACCCGGATCAGTGGCAGGGTTTTGCCTTTGGCGTGGGCGTCGATCGTCTCGCCATGCTGAAATATGGGATGAACGATTTGCGGGCCTTCTTTGATGGCGATGCGCGCTGGTTGGGCCATTACGGCTTTTCCGGCCTTGATGTGCCGACCCTTTCGGGCGGCGTTGGCGTACAGGCATAAGGGGCTTCCGCATGAAATTCTCTCTCTCGTGGCTGAAAGCCCATCTGGAAACCGAAGCGACTGTTGAACAGATCGCGGGCAAGCTGAACGCCATCGGCCTTGAAGTCGAAGGCATTGAGGACCCGGCGGAAAAGCTGAGGGGCTTTCGCGTTGCGCGCATTCTGACCGCTGATCGTCATCCCAATGCGGACAAGTTGCAGGTGCTTTCGGTCGATACTGGTGAGGGCGCGCCCTTGCAGGTGGTCTGCGGCGCCCCCAATGCGCGTGCGGGCCTTGTCGGCGTGCTGGGCCTGCCCGGCGCGGTGGTGCCTGCCAATGGCATGGTGCTCAAGGTTGCCGCCGTGCGCAGCGTCGAATCGAACGGCATGATGTGTTCGATGCGAGAACTGGAATTGGGCGAGGGCCATGACGGCATCATCGAATTGCCCGAGGACGCTCCGGTCGGCACCGCTTTCGCAGAATATCACGGCGCCGATCCGGTGTTCGACATTTCGGTCACGCCCAACCGCCCTGATTGCATGGGCGTTTATGGCATCGCGCGCGATCTGGCCGCGGCTGGTCTGGGCTTTCTCAAGCCCATCGCCGCGCCGGGGATTGCCGGTTCCTATGCCTGCCCGGTTGAAATCCGCACCGAGGATACCGATGGCTGCCCCGCCTTTTATGGCCGCACCATCAAGGGCGTGAAGAATGGCCCCAGCCCGGAATGGCTGCAGGCTGCGCTCAAGGCTGCTGACCAGCGGCCGATTTCGGCGCTGGTCGACATCACCAATTATGTGATGCTGACCTATGGCCGCCCGGCCCATGCCTATGATCTGGCTAAGCTGTCGGGCGCGGTCGTGGCCCGCCGCGCGGTTGCGGGCGAGCAATGCCTTGCGCTCAATGGCAAGACCTATGATCTGAACGAGAGCATGACTGTAATCGCCGATGCGGCGGGCGTGCATGACATTGCCGGGATCATGGGCGGCGAGCATTCGGGTTGCAGCGATGACACCGCCGATGTCCTGCTCGAAATCGCCTATTTCACGCCCGAGCGGATTGCCGCCACGGGTCGCGCGCTGAACCTGACCTCTGACGCCCGCGCGCGGTTTGAGCGCGGGGTGGACCCGGCTTTCCTTGACACCGGGCTTGATCTGCTGACGGGCCTGATCCTTGAGATCTGCGGCGGCGAGGCATCCGAAGTGGTGCGCGCCGGTGCTGCGCCCGCCACGCCCAAGACCGTGGCTTTTGATCCTGCGCTGGTGACCAAGCTGGGCGGGGTTGAGATTGCGGGCGATGAGCAGAAGCGCATCCTCGCAGCACTGGGCTTTACGGTGGGCGATGACTGGGCCGTGACCGTGCCGGGCTGGCGCCCGGATGTCGATGGCGCGGCCGATATTGTTGAGGAAGTGGTGCGTATCCACGGCCTCGACGGGATCGAGAGCGTGCCTTTGCCGCGTGAGGATGGCGTTGCCAAGCCGACCGCGACCCCGGTGCAAAAGCTGGAGCGTCGTCTGCGTCGCAGCGCCGCTGCGCGCGGGCTGAACGAGGCGATTACGTGGTCGTTCCTGCCGGAAGGCGAGGCGGAGCATTTTGCTGAAGGCGTGCTCTGGCGTCTGGCCAATCCGATCAGCGAAGACCTGAAGGTCATGCGTCCCAGCCTGATCCCGGGTCTGCTGAGCGCGGCCAAGCGCAATCTGGCGCGTGGGGGCTCCTCGCTGCGCCTGTTTGAAATCGGGCGCCGCTATCTGCGCGATGCCAATGGCAAGGGTGCGGAACGGCTGACGCTGGCCGTGGTGCTGGCGGGCGACAAAACCCCGCGCGGCTGGGCCACGGGCAAGGCGCAGGCGTTTGACGCTTTCGACGCGAAGGCCGAGGCGCTGGCCTTGCTGGCCGAGGCGGGCGCGCCGGTGGATAACCTCCAGATCATGGGTGAAGCTGGCGCTCAGTTCCACCCCGGCCAGTCGGCCACCTTGCGGCTTGGGCCCAAGAATGTGCTGGCGCGTTTCGGCATGTTGCATCCCACCACCGCCAAGGCGTTTGATCTGGACGGCCCGGTGGCGGTGGCGGAAATTTTCCTCGATGCCATTCCGGGCAAGAAGGGCGCTTCTGGTTTTGCCCGCGTCAATTATGCGCCCCCGGCCCTGCAGGCGGTGAAGCGCGACTTTGCTTTCTTGGTGAAGGCCGATCTGGCGGCGGGCGATCTGCTGCGCGCGGTGAAGGGCGCGGACAAGGCGAATATCATCGCTGCGCGCGTTTTCGACGATTTCCGGGGGCAGGGCGTGCCCGAGGGCCAAAAGTCGCTTGCCATCGAGGTCACGCTGCAGCCTGCGGAAAAGAGCTATAATGACGCCGACCTGAAGGCCATTGCCGACAAGGTGACGGCGGCGGCGGCCAAGCAGGGCGCGGTTTTGCGCGGTTGAACGCCAAGGGGTTGAAAGAAAAGGGCGCTGCGGGCATTCTCGCAGCGCCTTTTTTGTTGGCCGGATGGGGAATGGTGTGAGCGAAGAACTGGTGAGCCTTGTTTCGGGCGAATGGCGCGCCTTGATCCATCCGCTGGGCGCCGAACTGCAATCGCTGCGCGATGGGGCGGGGCGCGAGTTTATGACCGACGCCGATCCGGCCTATTGGACGGGCCATGCGCCTTTGCTCTTTCCGATCATCGGCGCGCTGCGGGGCGATGCGTTTCGGCATGAGGGGTGCGAATATACCCTGCCGCGCCACGGTTTTGCGCGGCGCAGCCGGTTTGCGATTGCCGCCCGGAGCGAGGATGCGGTAAGTTTTGCGCTGGAGGACAGCGAGGCGACGCGGGCGGTTTACCCCTTTGCTTTCCGGCTGGAGATGGCGTTTCGCCTGCACGGCGGGGCGCTGCATATGACCGCCACGGTGCATAATCGCGGCGAGGCGGTGATGCCTTTCAGCTTTGGCTATCATCCCGCTTTTGCCTGGCCTTTGCCGGGCGGAGGCGAAAAAACCGCGCACCGCATCATCTTTGAAAAGGATGAGCCCGAGCAGATCCGCCGCCTCAGCAAGGCCACGGGCGAATTGCTGCCGGGCGGCGAGGCGACGCCGGTGGCGGGGCGCGAACTGGTGCTGCATGAAACTCTGTTTGAGGCCGATGCGATGGTTTGGACCGGGCTGGCCAGCCGCGCCTTGCGCTACGCCTCTCCGCAAGGCCCCGCGCTCGACATTGCCTTTCCCGACAGTCCCGACCTTGGCCTGTGGCAGGTGCCCGGCGCGCATTATCTGTGCATCGAGCCATGGGCGGGCTATGCGGACCCGCTCGGCTTTGACGGAGAGATTGGCCAGAAGCCGGGGATTGTCCTGTTGCCGCCGGGTGAAAGCCGCAGCTTCCGCATGGATGTGCGTGTAAGCGCGGGATAGGCGCCAAGCGCGTAAGCGCGGGATAGACGAAAAGCCCGCCGCCATGTAAGCGCGCGCGCATGACTGACGCCTTTGCCACCCGCCGCACCTTTGCCATCATCTCGCACCCTGACGCGGGCAAGACCACGCTGACCGAAAAGCTGTTGCTGAACGGCGGCGCGATTCACTTGGCGGGCGAGGTGAAGGCGCGCGGGGCTGCGCGGCGGGCGCGTTCGGACTGGATGAAGATCGAGCAGCAGCGCGGGATTTCGGTGACCTCCTCGGTCATGACCTTTGCCCGCGAGTTTGAAGGGCTGGGGCATATCACCTTCAACCTGCTCGACACGCCGGGCCACGAGGATTTTTCCGAGGATACCTATCGCACGCTGACGGCGGTCGATTCGGCGATCATGGTGATCGACGCGGCCAAGGGCATCGAGCCGCAGACGCGCAAGCTGTTTGAAGTGTGCCGGATGCGCAATGTGCCGATCATCACCTTCGTCAACAAGGTGGACCGTGAAGGCCGTCCGGTCTTCGAGATTCTGGACGAGGTGGCCGATGCGCTGGCGCTGGACGTGTCGCCGCAAAGCTGGCCGGTCGGCATGGGCGGCACGTTTGAGGGCATCCTTGACCTGAAAAGCGGGCGGATCAGCCGGCCCGAAGGCGACAGCCGGGAATTTCTGGGCAAGGTCGATCATGAGCCGGTGCCGGAGGAATTTGCCGAGGAGATCGAGCTGGGGCAGGCGGGCTATCCCGAATTTGATCTTGAGGCCTATCGGCATGGCGATCTGACGCCGGTGTTCTTTGGCTCGGCGCTGAAGAATTTCGGTGTGGCCGAATTGATCGAGGCCATCGCCCGCATCGCGCCCCCTCCGCGCCCGCAGCCCAGCGAAGCGGGTGTGATCGATCCGTCGGGCAATGAGGTGACGGGCTTCATTTTCAAGGTGCAGGCCAATATGGACCCGATGCACCGCGACCGCATCGCTTTCATGCGTCTGGTTTCGGGCACATTCAAGCGCGGGATGAAGCTGACGCCATCCGCGTTGGGCAAGCCGATTGCGGTGCATTCGCCGATCCTGTTCTTTGCGCAGGACCGCGAGATTGCCGATGAGGCCCAGCCCGGCGATATCATCGGCATTCCCAACCATGGCACTTTGCGCGTGGGCGACACGCTTTCGGAAACGAACAAGGTGCGCTTCACCGGCCTGCCCAATTTCGCGCCGGAAATCCTGCGCCGCGTTCAGCTCAAGGACCCGACCAAGACCAAGCAATTGCGCAAGGCTCTCGATGATCTGAGCGAAGAGGGCGTGATTCAGGTCTTCTATCCCGAAATCGGTGGCCAGTGGATCGTAGGCGTGGTGGGCCAGCTTCAGCTCGACGTGCTGATTTCGCGACTGGAGGCTGAATATAAGGTAGGCGCCATGCTGGAGCCTGCGCCTTTCGATACCGCGCGCTGGGTCAAGGGCGATGCCAAGGCGCTGTCCGACTTTGCCGAATTCAACCGCGCCAATCTGGCCAAGGACCGCGATGGTGATCCGGTGTTCATGGCGCGATCGTCATGGGATGTGTCCTATCAGCAGGAGCGCAACCCCGAGCTGACCTTTTCCGCGACCAAGGAGCGGTGAGAGCATTACCCGCTTTTGCGGTTTCAACAGGCGCGTCGGGACATAAGTTCCGGCGCGCCTGTTTTTTGCGCGTGCGGGATGTTTGACGGCTTTTGCCTCCGAAACGCTGCCTAATTTTTGAGCAGATGCATAGGAATCGGGCGCAGGCCGGGCCTGATTAACCACCAGACGGGGCAATCGCCTTGGCGAATCCCCGCGAATCTCAAAAAACCCTAAATTGGCACACCCCTTGCTAGGTATGTGGCATACCGGCGCTGGGCCGGTTGGCTAATAGGGGATAGGCATGAAGTTCATCATCGCCATCATCAAGCCGTTCAAGCTCGACGAGGTGCGTGAAGCCCTCGGCGCACTTGGGGTCGCCGGTCTGACGGTGTCCGAAGTGAAGGGCTTTGGTCGGCAAAAAGGGCAAACCGAGATCTATCGCGGCGCCGAATATTCGACCAACATGCTGCCCAAGGTGAAGATCGAGATCGCCGCCAGCGACGAACTGGCGCCGCGCGTGGTCGAAACCATCCAGCAGGCCGCCAGCACCGAAGCCATCGGCGATGGCAAGATCTTCGTGCTTGATCTGGCCTCGGCCGTCCGCATCCGCACCGGTGAAACCGGGGATACCGCTCTGTGAGCGGCGCTAGCCTTAGGAGTGAACCCACTATGATCCGCAAGATGATTTGCGGCGCTGGGGCTTTGGGCGCATCGCTCTTTGCCGCCACCACCGCTTTTGCGCAGGCAGCGCCGATCAAGGCGCCGACTGCCGAACAGATGGCCACCATGGTCAACAAGGGCGACAACACCTGGATGCTGATGTCCTCGGTGCTGGTGCTGCTGATGAGCATCCCCGCTCTGGCGCTGTTTTACGGCGGTCTGGTCCGCACCAAGAATATGCTCAGCGTGCTGATGCAGGTGTTCATGATCGTTTCGGTGGCAGCCCTGGTGTGGGTCTGCTGGGGCTATTCGATGGCCTTTACCGGCGGTTCGCCCTTTGTCGGCGGCTTCTCCAAGGCGTTTCTGATGGGCGTTTCGGCCAGCACCTATGCGGCCACCTTCTCGAACAACGTCTATCTGCCCGAATACACCTATGTCATTTTCCAGATGACCTTCGCCTGCATCACGCCGGCGCTGATCGTGGGCGCCTTTGCGGAACGCGTGAAGTTCACGCCGCTGATCATCTTCACGGTGCTGTGGCTGACCTTCATCTATTTCCCGATGGCCCACATGGTGTGGTATTTCGCCGGTCCCGACTTCCTGTCGGCCAACACGTCTGACGCCGGCTATCTCTATGGCCTTGGCGCTCTGGACTTTGCGGGCGGCACCGTGGTGCACATCAACGCCGGTATTGCCGGTCTCGTCGGCTGCCTCGTGATCGGCAAGCGCGTGGGCTTTGGCAAGGAAGCCACCCCGCCGCACTCGCTGACCATGACCATGATCGGCGCCTCGCTGCTGTGGGTTGGTTGGTTCGGCTTCAACGCCGGTTCGAACCTGGAAGCCAATGGTCTGGCCTCGCTCGCCTTCATCAACACCTTTGTCGCCACCGCCGCTGCCGCTGTCAGCTGGTCGCTGGTCGAGCAGGTCAAGCATGGCAAGCCCTCGATGCTGGGCGCTGCTTCGGGTGCTGTGGCCGGTCTGGTGGCCATTACGCCGGCCTCGGGCTTTGCCGCTCCGATGACCTCGATCGTGCTGGGCCTGGTGGTTTCGCCGATCTGCTTCTTCTTCGTCTCGACCGTGAAGAACAAGCTCAAGTATGACGATACGCTCGACGTTTTCGGCGTGCACTGCATCGGCGGTATCGTCGGCGCCATCGGCACCGGCATCGTCGCCGACCCCTCGCTGGGCGGCCAGGGCTGGGTTGACTACACCGTGTTCCCCTCGAAGGCCGGCACCTATGACATGGTTGCCCAGGTCATCACCCAGATCAAGGCTGTCGTCCTGACGCTGGTTCTCTCGGGCGGTGGTTCGGCGATCCTGTTCTTCGCTCTGGACAAGACCATCGGTCTGCGTCCCTCGGAAGAAGCCGAGCGCGAAGGCCTCGACATCACCGAGCACGGCGAACGCGCCTACAACTACTAAGTTTCAAAAGTTTGGCGGGGCTGGGGATCTCCTCCCTCTCCTCCTCCCCGGTCCCGCCTACCGATGTTCCTCCTGCGAACGACAAACTTACAAAGGGCCGGAGCCAGCCGCTCCGGCCCCTTTTTTATGCGCAGATCGAGGATATGAAAAAGGCCGGAGCGGTGGGCTCCGGCCTTTTCGCGTTTGGATGTCGGTGGTGGTTCAACCGGCTTGCGCGGCCAGCATGTCCATCAGCGGGCGGACCGGGCTGACGTCATAGCCGGCTGAGGCGGCCTGCGCGGTGACCTCGTCAAGGTCCGCGCCGAGGCTGGCCTGCGCCAGCGACCAGAGCAGTGTCGAACGCGTGCCCGACCGGCAATAGGCCAGAATTTTGCCCTCGCCCTTGAGTGCCTCGGCCATGGCGCTCACTTGTGCCTGGCTGAAACCGGCATGGGTAACGGGGATGGCGACATAGCCCATACCCGCGGCGGCGGCGGCCTGCGCGATGGCGTCGCCCGGCGTCTGGTCGTCGCTTTCGCCTTCGGGGCGGTTGTTGATGATGAGGGTGATGCCCTGCGCGGCGGCGGCATCGACATCGGCAAGGCTGATCTGCGGGCTGGCCCAGACACGCTGGGAAATCTGACGGAACATGATCGTCTCCTGATCCTGGCAGGCGCGAAGGCGGATGGGCCGCGCCAAAGGGCTGGATTCGCTCTGCCAAGGGGCGGGGAATCAGACAAGCGGGGATTTGCGCAAGGCGGCTGAGTCGCGGTCTTGGCGCATTATTTTCGGATATTCTTGGGGATGTGCACGATTCTATTCGCTATGACCTGGAATTTAGGATATGCCGGAGAGTGCAGAGGAGAGGGTCGCGTGTTTTGCGCGGCTGCTTGCCCTGTCGTTTGGTGTGATTCGTCCTCGCGCCACGCGATTTGGATCAGGGCGAAGCGAAGGTGCTTTCGGTTTTATGGGTTTTGATAGAGGGCGTCGCGGCAGGGGCCGAGACAAGCGCGACGGGTTCGGCGAAGAAGGTTTCGATCCCTTCATGGGCGGTGGCGACCGCTTTGGTGGTGGCGACCGTTTCGGCGGCGGTGACCGCTTTGGCGGCGGCCGTGATCGCGGCGGCTTCGGCGGCGGTGATCGTGGCGGCTTCGGCGGCGGCCCGCGTGGCGGCGGCTTCGGCGGCGGCGGTGGCGGCGGCTTCGGCGGCCCGCGCGGCGGCGGCGGTGGCGGCATGCCTGCCCAGGTCGTTGGTCAGGGCAAGGGCGTCGTGAAGTTCTTCAACGCTCAAAAGGGTTTCGGCTTCATCCAGCGTGAAGACGGCGGCGAAGATGTGTTCGTGCACATCAGCGCGGTCGAACGCGCCGGTCTTGAAGGTCTGGCCGAAGGTCAGGGTCTGGAATTCACGCTGGTGGATCGTGGCGGCAAGGTGTCGGCCAGCGATCTGTCGGTTGTGGGTGATGTGATCGCGGTCGCCAAGCGCGAACCCGCTGCTCCCCAGCGCCAGCTGACCGGTGAAAAGGCCACCGGCACGGTCAAGTTCTTCAACGCGATGAAGGGCTTTGGCTTCATCACGCGTGATGACGGCCAGCCCGATGCCTTCGTGCACATCAGCGCGGTCGAACGTTCGGGTCTTCGTGAAATCAACGAAGGCGACCGTCTGGAATTCGACATCGAAGTCGATCGACGAGGCAAGTACTCGGCGGTCAACCTCTCGCCGCGTCAGGGTTGATCCCGAACCTCTTGCCTTCAAGAGGACGCACGGCCCCCAATGGGTTAAAACCTGATTTCCTTTAAGGACAGGTTTGACCCGGGGGCGGCGACAGCATAAACGCGCGCAAATGGCGGCAGGTCCGAAGGATTCGCTTCGGGTCGCCGCCATTTCGCGTTTTCAGCTTCCGCCGAAATATTCTACCGAACATTGTCTGGATTGAAGAGCGACCCCGCGATCCTGGGGTCATTCTGGAATGCAAAGGAACTATCGATGACCATTTCGCCGTTGATGCCTGTTTACCCCCGGACCGCCTTTCGGCCGGTGCGCGGTGAGCATTGCCATCTGATTGGCGAGGATGGCCGCCGATATCTGGACTTTGCCGCCGGGATCGCTGTCAATCTGCTGGGCCACAGCCATCAAGGGCTGATTTCCGCGATTCAGCAACAGGCCGCGACGCTGATGCATGTGTCGAACCTCTATGGCAGCCCGCATCAGGAAAGCGTGGCCAAGCGGCTGGTCGAAGTGACTTTTGCCGACACGGTGTTCTTCACCAACTCGGGCGCCGAGGCTGTGGAATGCGCCATCAAGACCGCGCGCGCCTATCACCAGCACATCGGCAATCTCGACAAGTACGAGCTGATCACCTTCAAGGAGGCGTTCCACGGGCGCACCATGGGGACGATCTCGGCATCGAATCAGGAAAAGATGCATAAGGGCTTTCTGCCCATCCTGCCCGGTTTCAAATATGTCGATTTCGGCGATCTGGAAGCGGTGAAGGCGGCCATCGGCCCCAACACCGGCGGCATCATGATCGAGCCGATTCAGGGCGAGGGCGGCATCAAGGTGCCCAGCGACGAGTTCCTGCAGGCTCTGCGCGCGCTGTGCGACGAGCATGATCTGATGCTGATCTTTGACGAGGTGCAGTGCGGCGTGGCGCGTACCGGCACGTTCTATGCCTATGAGCAGTTCGGCGTGGTGCCCGACATTCTGGCGACGGCCAAGGGCATTGGTGGCGGCTTCCCGCTGGGCGCTTGCCTTGCCAGCGAGAAGGCCGCGCGCGGCATGGTGGCGGGCACCCATGGCAGCACCTATGGCGGCAACCCGTTGGCGATGTCGGCGGCCAATGCCGTGCTGGACGCAGTGGCCAATGAGGAATTCATGGCCCACGTGCGCGATATGGGCGCCAAGCTGACCAGCCGTCTGGAACAGTTCATCGGCAATTATCCCGATCTGTTCGAGCTGGTGCGTGGGCGCGGCCTGATGCTGGGCCTGAAGATGAAGGTCGAGCCGCGGCCTTTCGTCGCCCATCTGCGCGACAATCACCAGTTGCTCTGCGTTTCGGCGGGCGACAAGACCATGCGCATTCTGCCGCCGTTGGTGATCGACGAGAGCCATATCGACGAGTTCATGGAAAAGCTCTCGGCTGCGGCCGCCAGCTATCAGCCTGAAGAGGTGGCGTGATGGCGCGGCATTTCCTCAACCTCTCGGATGCGGGAGGGGATGCGGTCGTCGCGATGTTGAATGACGCGCTCGACCGCAAGCGGGCGCGCAGCAGCTGGACCAAGGGGCGCGTCGATGCCGATGCGCCTTTGGACGGCCATGTGCTGGCGATGATCTTTGAAAAGAACTCGACCCGCACGCGCGTGTCCTTCGATATGGCGATGCGCCAGTTGGGCGGCAGCGCGATCGTGATGGATGCAGGCGGCATGCAACTGGGTCGCGGCGAGACGATCGCTGACACCGCCCGCGTGCTCAGCCGCATGGTCGATGCGATCATGATCCGCACCAATGATCACGCCAAGATCGAGGAACTGGCCCATTACGCCGATGTTCCGGTGATCAACGGGCTGACCGATGCCTCGCATCCGTGCCAGATCATGGCCGATCTGCTCACCCTGCTGGAGCGCGGTGTGGCGTTGCCCGGCATGGAAATGGCTTGGCTGGGCGATGGCAACAATGTGCTGCATTCGCTGATCGAGGCAGCGGGGCTGCTGAAGTTCAACATTCGCGTCGGCGGCCCCAAGGGCTTTGAGCCGGATGCTGCTTTTGTTGAACAGGCGCGCACGCTGGGGGCGAAAATCACCTTTACGCAGGATGCTGCCGAAGCGGCGCGTGGGGCGCAGGTGGTGGTCACTGATACCTGGGTGTCGATGGGCCAGCCCGGTGGTGATGCCGTCATCAAGGCGATGGAGCCCTATCAGGTCAATGATGGCCTGATGGCGCAGGCGGCGCCGGGGGCTTTGTTCCTTCACTGCCTGCCCGCCCATCGCGGCGAGGAAGTGACCGACAGCGTGATCGACAGCGGGCAAAGCGTCGTCTGGGATGAGGCGGAAAACCGCATTCATGCCCAGAAATCGGTGCTGCGCTGGGCCTTTGGCCAATTGTGAGCACGGGCATGGATTGCGTTCTGCACTTCACCATCCCGTCGCGCGATGCACGGGGGCGGGCGGTTCGGCTCGGCCCCGTGCTCGACCTTGTGCAATCGGCCCATGATTATCCGCCGCCGATCCGCAAGCTGCTGGCCGAGGCGCTGGTGCTGGGCGCGCTGATGGGGTCCTTGCTGAAGGATCAGGACAGCCAGTTGACCATGCAGGCGCAGACGCAGGATGGCGTGGTCGATCTGCTTGTTTGCGATTATCGCAATGGCGAGGTGCGCGGCTATGCGCGCCACGACGAGGAGCGTCTGGCCGCGCTGGGGCCGAATCCGACTCTGCATGACCTGTTCGGCAAGGGCTATCTGGCGATTACCTTCGATCTGGCCGTGACCAAGCAGCGTTATCAGGGGGTCGTGCCGCTGGAGGGCGATTCTCTGGCGCAGGCTTGTCAGGCCTATTTCATCCAGTCCGAGCAGGTGCCGACCCTCATTCGCGTGGCGACATCGGATGTGGGCGGCCATTGCGTGGCCGGCGGGCTGCTGGTGCAGCATTTGCCCGATGGTGAGGAAGGGCGCGCGCGGCTGCATGTGCAGTTGGACCATCCGCATTGGGAGCATGTTGCCGTTCTGGCCGGATCGACCCGCGATTCCGAACTGGTGAACAGCGATCTGGCTTTGGACCAGTTGGTCTGGCGCCTGTTCCACGAGGAGAGCGAAGTGCGCGTGTCGGAAGATGCGCCTCTCAAGCGCGGCTGCCGCTGCAGCGAAGAGCATTATCGCTCGATCCTCTCGCGTTTTGGCGAGGGCGAATTGGCCGAAATGCGGGATGAAAATGGCGAGATCATCATCGATTGCGCCTTTTGCTCAAGGCTTTTCCCGATTTCGATGTAAGGTGGCATGGCTTGTTCGGGCCTTGCCGCAATAGAGATGGAAATATGACCCAGACTGATGTTCCCGCAGGCCGCAAGGCGGTTGTCCTGCTCTCGGGCGGGCTGGATTCGATGGTTTCGGCGGGGCTGGCGCGTGAGGCCGGTTATGAAATCTATGCGCTGACCATCGATTACAACCAGCGCCATGCATGCGAGATTGATGCGGCCAAGGTGCTGGCCAAGGAATTGGGGGCGGTGCGCCATGTGGTGCTGCCGCTCGATCTGCGCCAGTTTGGCGGGTCGGCGCTGACCGATGATATTGATGTGCCCAAGGACGGGCTGGAGCCGGGGATTCCCGTCACCTATGTTCCGGCGCGCAATCTGGTGTTTCTGTCGCTTACGCTGGCTTGGGCCGAAGCGGTTGGCGCGCGGGATATTTTCATCGGGGTCAATGCGCTCGATTATTCTGGCTATCCCGATTGCCGTCCGGAATTCATCGCGGGTTTTACTGAAGTCGCGCGTTTGGCGACCAAGGCAGGGGATGAGGGCGGCGAGTTTGTGATCCATGCGCCGCTCCAATTCCTTGGCAAGGGCGATATCGTTCGCGAAGCGGCTCGGTTGGGGCTGGATTTGGGACTCAGCTGGTCCTGCTATGATCCTCAGCCGGATGGCTCGGCATGCGGCCTGTGTGACAGCTGCCGTCTGCGTCTGGGCGGTTTTGCTGAGGCGGGGCTTCAAGACAAATTGCGCTATGCCGTAAAGTAAATCGATCGCGTTCCATTTTCCGAACACAATTAAGGCCGGGCTCCTTTCGGAGTTCCGGCCTTAATTGTGTTTAAGGTCAAATTGACTGCCCTTTGCCCAGGGGTGCACGCAAAAAAGAAGGGGCAGCTTGCGCCGCCCCTTCCGTTTTTGCCTGAAAGGCTGGACTTAGTTGCCCGAACCCGGACCGTAGGTGATTTCCACACGACGGTTCTGGAGTTCGCGAACGCCATCGGCGGTCGGAACGCGCGGGTTGGCTTCACCAAAGGCCTGGCTCGAGATCGCCGAGTCAGCGATGCCATGCGAGGTGAAGTAGGCGCGGACCGAAGCGTTACGGCGAGCCGACAGACCCAGGTTATACTTGGGCGTGCCCGAGCGGTCTGTGTAACCAGCCAGAACGACCGGAACCGAGGCGCAATTGCCATAGGCCTGAATGGCGCTGTCGAGGATCGACGAGGCTTCAGGGGTGATGTCGGCCTTATCCCAATCGAAGAACACGATGTAGGGACCCTTGTTGCACACCGGAGCCGGAGGCGGCGGAGGCGGCGGCGGAGGCGGCGGAGGCGGGGGGGGCGGCGGCGGCGGCGGGGGAGGCGGCGGCGGAGCAACCGGCTCAGCGCCACCGAAGTTGTAGGTCAGCGTCGCCAGCAGCGAGTGCGAGTGGAACTTTTCCGACAGGGTGTTGCCGGTCACGCCCACAAAACGGTCTGCACCCGGAGCGTTGAAGTAACGATACTTCAGGCCCAGATCCCAGTGCTTGCTGATCGGCGCGCGCACGCCGGCCAGAGCCTGCCAGGCAAAGCCGGTGGCCGAATCATCAACGTTATAAGCCGCAACCGAAGTGGCGTTGTAGCTCTTGACGCGAGCCACGCCGACGCCGCCGCCGACAAAGCCCTGAAGGCCATTGTCAGGACCGAAGTCGAGCAGGCCGTTGGCCATGAAGCTGAGCGCACCGGTGCCACCGCCGACCTGGCCGTTGCTATGGGTGTAGATCGTGCCATTGGCGGCTTCGAACGACTTGGTCCGGGCGCGACGATAGCTGGCTTCGGTTTCCAAGCGGAAGGGGCCGAAGTCGTAACCGACGATGCCACCGAAGTCGTAGCCGAGCTTCGACTTGATGTTGCCAAGAGCGGCGCCGCTCGTGACGTTGCCCAGCGGGTTGGATTCGACGATGACAGCACCGGCGTCGCCTTCGACGTACCAGGTCTTGTCTTTGGCCAGTGCCGGCGTAGCGAGGGCAGTAGATGCCAGCGCCAAGCCCAAGGCAATCTTGCGCATTTGTTTTCCCCTTGTGCGAGTGAGAGGCTACCAATTGCGCGCAGGTCTAACCCCTCGCTTACAGGCGTGCAAGCCGAGAAATACTTAGGATCGTTGCAAATTTGCCACAGGTGAGGCAATTTCAATTCTTGAATTGCGGCATTTTGGCCTCTGTATGGCGCCTTAAGGCAAAATGCCCGCCAGCCTTAACGCGGCGATTAACTGGCTGAGGGCGGCGCGGGCCTCCGAATCCACGGTCGAGCCGCCGGTGGGCGCGCTCACTGCGGAAGGAATCTTCCAGCCGGAAGAGTAAAGCCATGAACGGCCAGAGGATCGGTCGAAAACCCTCATGCCGTCCTTGGGCGTGACATAAATCCAGTTTCCGCTTTGCCGACAGGCGATCTGGCCGACATGCGAGGCCCAATCTCCGGTAGCGCCCGTGCCGATGCTCCAGTTCTGGCCGTCAACCGGCGATGCGGGCGGGGTGGTCGCCGTGCCTTCGATCGCGCAATGCAGTAGCGCATCGGTGATGGCGAAGGCCTCGTTGACGTAGAACTCCTTTTGCGCCTGTCCGGAATAGAGAAAGGGCAGACCGAAACGCGGGCTGGCATTGTCGAAAACGAGAGGGTCGCTCATCTAAATTCTCCTGTTGTTCGTATCTTTCGCGGAGCGGGGCTCACAGATCATACAGATGCAGCGCATCGGAGGCCTGGTAGGTGCCGACCTGCTTGACCCAGAGCGCGCCATGGCCATGAGCGGACACCAGATCGGCCTGCGCTGCAGCGCTCAGGGTCAGGCTGGCGGAAGTGACTTCCCACAAAGCGTTGGGGGCTGAGGTCGGACCGTAACCAACCTGATAGGCCTCCCTTTCCTCTTTCAGGGGAACATCGACATAATCGGACCATATCCAGGCCCCGCGCGCTCTTCGCGTCCAACTCAGGCTCAGCGCGCCATCCGATTGCGGCGCTGCCTGTCCCTGCACGGGTGAAAGCGGGCGGGTGGCAATCCCGCGACAGGCAATTGCGCTCTCGACCGGATCACTGTCACCCAGCCCCATGGCCGCAATCAGGATATCATTCGAACTGCCCAGCTTGCTCTTGTCCAATTCGATCACGGCATCGTCGAGCAGGACAAAGGGCTCATTGACCGCATGGCCGCTGATCGCCGCTTCGGTGCCCGCGCGCCCGCGCAGCAACTGCTCCAGCCGCCACCTTGCGCCGCCCAGCGGCACCGCGCGGCCGAATTGCACGATCTCGGTGCCCAGCAGCGCGCGATTGCTGCCCGCCGACAATTGGCGCAGCGACGCATCAGCCAGTGCCAGATCGTCATTGGCCAGTTCGATCTCAACCGAATTGTTCCGGTCCAGCCTGTGCGATGGCCCTGCCGCCAGTGCGGTGAGCGCCTTGCCCAGCGTAGCCGGTTGCCGCCCGCTGGTGCCGATCTGGGTCAGGGCGCCCGCCCCGTCGTCCATGTAAAGCACCGCGCCCTTCCAGGCGCTGCCTGAGGAGGAGAGCGCGGCATAGATCAGCCCGGCATCGCCCGCGCTGCTTCCGTCCGAGGGCAATTCGAAGGCGGCGATCCTGGTCTGGCCTATCGCCAGATCAGAGGCCAGATTGGCCTGCCCCGAGGCGGTTGCCGAACGGATCAGCGCTTGCGCCGGTGGGATACGTGCAAGGCTCAGTTCGATCCCCGTTTCGCGCCATTCCCAGTCTTTCACCTGCCACAGGCCCTGAACGGAGGGCAGCGTGACGCAGCGACCCGGAGCCACCGCCGGATCAAGCTCGGCGCAGCGCCACTGGATCGTTTCCTGCGCCCAGTCATCGCTCTGCACCGCGCCGCAGATCAGGCGAAAGGCTTCCGCGCCGGTCGTGCTGACGGGCAGGTCGAGCGTCTTGGGCTGGCCCGACAGGGCGCTGCCGGGCGCCCGTTGCGATCCGGGCTGATAATCCAGGTCGACGTCGTAATAGCGCAGCGATCTGGGCGGCGATTTGGTGGGCGGCGTGCGTTTCCAGCTATAGCCGCCCTTGCCACCGAAATCCCCGGTGCCCGTGGCCGCGACCGGTTCGCCCAGCATCCGGGGAGCCGCGACATCCTGCTGCGTGATCGTCAGCCCATCGCCATCGGCATCGCAGACAATCGGGACAATCGGCAACCACGCCGCGAGCGTATCGGCCAGCGGGTCCGAGCAGGAAAAGCCCAGGATGCCGTCAACCGGCACATCGGCCTGAGCCTCCTCGACCGCATCCTGAACCAGCGTGGCCAGATTGAGCGCGCCCTCATCGCAAAAGACCTCGAAATTGAGGCTGGGAAGGCGGTTGCCGAATTCGCCCAGTTGCAGATCCTCAAACACCACATAGGCCGTGCCCCGAAAGGCTGGACACAGATCGCCGCCCAGCAAGGAGACCATCAGCGGATCGGCGGCCTGATCCGCTGTCCCGGTGTAAACGCGCAAAGTGCCCCCCACCTTGAGATCGCCAGAAGACCCGCGCAGCAATTTGCCGTCGGCCCAGATCCGGCCAATCCCGATGATCGGGCGACTGGCCAGCGCGACCGCGAAGGAGGATGTATAGCTGTAACTGGTGGTCGAGGGCTGTCCCTTGCCGCCGCCACTGGTCGAACTGTGCTCGCTCAGATCCGTGGCCCAGATGATCGTGCCGCCCACCCGCATCCGGCCATAATGGCGCGGCATCGCGGCGCCATAGGTCGAGGTGGTGACGCTCAGGTCCTGCAGGCGGGCGCCCTGCCGTTTTGTGGAGGTGCCAAAGACCGCTCCATCGATCTGGCTGCCGACCAGAGCGCCCAGCGCGCCGCCCAAAGGCCCACCAAAAGCGGTGCCGATCGCCGTGAACAAAATCGTAGCCATGGTCTGCTTCCTTAAAGGTTTGGATCAAGGCGCCAGTGTTCGACCATCACGCCATCGGGCATGGCGGGTGAGCACAGCACCAGACGCTGGCCGGCATGGGCGTGGACAAAGCCGCCGCCCGAAACGGCGATGATGAAATGCAGCGCGGCCGCCCCCATGCGCAGCAGGATCACGTCGCCGGGCAGGATCGCACCATCAACCGCGACAAAACCCCACCGCCCGGCCAGATCCAGCGCGCGCTGCGGATTGGCGTTGCGCCATGCATAATCGGTGGGCAAATCGCCGGGCCGCCCGATCGCCCGTAGCGCCGCCGCCAGCACGCCCAGACAGTCAAGCCCATGTTCGCGATGGCGGCCATGCAGGCGAAAGCGCGTGCCGACCAGATCCTCGGCAGCCCGCGCCAGATCCGGCCCGGAACTCATCCTGCCATCCCATAGCGCACCACCAGATCGTTGCCCGGCAGGAATGGTTCGCCGCGAAAATTGGCGGCATTGCCAAAACGCTCGCCGCATGTGGCCAGCGTGTGATCGCAACCCTCGCGCAGCGCCACCCGCAACCCGCTGGTCAGCGCCAGATCGAGCGGATGGTCCAGCATCAGAAAGCTGCCGGAACGCCCGGTGATCGTCATCGACAGGCCCGCATAAGGCCCGTCGATCCAGCGCAGCGTCCCGCCCAGCAACAGGCCCAAATCGAGCCCAGAACCCGACGAAACGGTCAGATGGATCAGGTTGCTGTCCAGATCATGTGCCAGCAGCGTGGCCTCATGCGTAAATCGCGTCGCCGACAAGGCGCAATCCCGGTCGCAGAATTGGGCGCGGCATGTGGGGCTGGTGCGCGGGATCGGATCGCGGGCCAGCTCGGCCTTGCTCGATTCCAGTTCGGCCACAAAACCCTGCATTTCCTGACTGACCGTGCCGATTGCGCCGCGATAGAGCGGCTGATGCTCCAGTGTTTCCCAATCGACCACCCCGACTACCACGCGCGCGCCCTCGAACCGGCCCGATTGCAGGTCAAAACCGCTGATCGCGTCATGGCTGATCGCGCCGGTGATTTCGGCCGAATCATCGTCCAGCCCCGATGTGCGCCGGATGGCGGCGGGCATCATGCCGGGCGCCGCCATATGGTTGAGCCCATCGAACCACAGATCGCGATCATGCGTGGTAAAGCCCAAAGCCACACCATCGCCGCGCATGATGCGCCAATAGGTGGCCACGGTTTCGAGTTCCTGCGCGAACCATACCCGGCTCATACCGCCTCCCGCACTTCGATCAGGGGAACCGAGGGCGCCTCGCCGGCCAGAAAGGTCAGGCCCGAAATGTCGAGGCGATCCTGTTCAAAACGCACCGGCACATCGAACAGGAAGCCCGCGCGCACGATGGCCCCGGCGGCGGGCGGCGTGGTAAACTGCACGATACCGCCCGCGCCCAGCACCCACCCGCTCGCCTGCGCCATGCCATTGACGCTGACCAGCACCGAGCCGCTGCGTGGGCGGGTAATGCGCCGCAACTGGGCCTCATCATCGCCCAGCGCCCCCACACCATAGCGTTTGACGAGGGGGAAGCTGGCCAGCAAGCCGTCGCCGGTGCCCAATATCTGATCGCCGGCCGAGGGCGTGCCGGTCATGCCGTTCGAACTGAAATCGCTGGGATCGCTCAGGCGGAAGCCGCGCGCCGGGCCGCGCCGCGCGCGGAAGAACCCCAGCAGACAGCCCAGATCCTGTTCCGAGCGAATGCCCGGCCCCACATCAAAGCTCAACCTGGCATCGCTCCACAGGCTGTTGCGGCGCTCAAAGCCGGAGGCCGTGGTGGTCACGCTGGTCGAAAAGGCAGGGCTGATCTTGGTGTCCAGCCCCAGTGGCAGCGGATAGGCCACATCGTCGAAAGCGTTCATATCGTTGCTGTCCTCTGATAGGGGCAGGGCGACAAAGCCGTCACGGCAGACCTGCGGCAGCGCCCAGACGAAAATTTCGTGGGCCGCCCGGTCGCGTGCCTCGCCAATGCCTTGGTAGATCATGCGCCATTGCGCCGATTGGCTGGGCAAAAGGACGAAACCGGCCAGATAATCCTGCTGTTCGGGTGGGTATCCCAGTCGGTCGTTGACGAGTTGATAGGCCGCATACCGCCGCGCATCGGCGCCCGCAGTCAGCCAGTCGTAATCTTCCACCTGTAGCCGGTCGAAAGCGGGGCTGGCCCAGCCGACCGGCATATTGGCCCGCCGCGCCTCTGGGGTTGCGGGATCAAGCACGGTGGGCACGAAAGTCAGCAGCAGCGTCTCGCTGGCCACGCCTGCGGTCTGCGCCACCGCCCGTGCCGCCCCGGCCAAAGCGATGGTCGAGGCTGCCAGCATCGCTCCCGCCTGATCCAGCAGGGCGGTTTGCGCGGATGTCAGGCTGGCGCGCAGGTCGGCGATCTCCACCGGGCTGCCGCCAAAGGCTGCCTTGGCCGCATCGTCATAGATGCAGATCCGGCCATCGCCCATCACCCACCACCACGGCTCGCCCACCTGAAAGCGCACCGCGCAACCGGCATCGACCAGCAGTTGGGCAAAGGCGGCGGCGACCGACTTCTGCCATGTCATCGCCGCCGTATTGGCCGGGGACATCAACGCCGAGGGCGGCGACCAGCCGGTCAGCGCCGGATCGCCATTGGCCGCGCGCTGCTGCCAAGCCGATGGGCAATGCGCGGCCAGAACCTCATAGGACAGCGAGACGATGGGTGAATAGCCCCATGCCTGACATGCGGCGAAGAACTCGCTGTGCCAGGCCCGCGCGGGCAGGCACAAGGGATCGCCCGACAGGCCCACCAGATAGCCGCCGCCCGATGCGGTGAGCTGGAAGAAGTGGCTCATCCCGACATAGTGCAGGATGCTGCCCCGATAACCGAGCTGGCGCACCGAGCGCAGCAGGCGGGCAGGCGTCTGGTTGAAACTGTCATCATAGGCCGTGGCCATCGCCAGCCCATGGGGCGGCACAAAGACATTGCCGATCCGCAGCATCGCCTGGCGGCCCGTGCAGCGGATATTGGTCATTTCCGCCCATGCATCGGCGCTGGCGCTCAAAGGCGTTGCCGATCCGGCGACATAGCCGCTGGGCACCAGCGAGATGAACATGCGGTCGATGTCGGCGGGATAAAGCGGGTCAATTCCGGAATCGCGCGACCATCCGCCGAAAACTTCGGAAAAATTCAGCGTGACCTGCGCGTCCTCGCCCGATCCGCTGGCAAAGTTCCACAGGCGGACAAACCATGTGTGCGCCGCGCCCGCCGCATCGCGCCCCTCGATGGTCAGCGTGGGGCCATTGGCCTGATCCAGCGCGACCAGCCCGTTTGAGCGCCAGTGGAACGAAAGGGTCGTGCCCGTATAATCGCGCCCTGTGGCATAGGACAGCAGCGGATGGTCGAGCGTATCCTCGCTTTCCCAGATCAGCCCGGCCAGATCGCCCTGCGTCAGAAAACAGGCGTCGAGCCGCAACGCGTCGGGCGCGGGCGTGGTGATCGCGGCCATCATCGGGCGCGGAAAGTTCACCGTCCAGAAACGCGGGTCAAAGCGCTGGATCCAGTCGGTTTCCTGCCCCTCGCGGGTGGAGGCAAGCCAGAAGGCCATCGGTGGTTCCTACTCTTTCAGGTTTTCGTGGGCAGGGTTGCGGCATCAGGATTGGGACAGGGCGCGGCGCACGGCGCTGGCCACTTGGCGGCTCGATCGCTGCATGGCGGCGGGGGCATCGCTGCTGCCGCTGTTAAGCTGGATCGACACGTTCACATTGCGTGAGGCGGTGTTGAGCGCGCCATTCGAGGCGACAGAACCGGCCGAGGTCGGCACGAACAGCTCCGGCCCGCGCTCGCCCACCAGATAGGCCTGACCCGGCGAGACGGGCCCGCCGGTCGCCCGTCCGGGCAGGCCGAGGACCGAGCCGATCAGCGAGGAGATGCCCGAGGTGGTGCCCGAGCTGCTCTCCAGCCCCAGCGCGCCGGACAACAGGCTGCTCGACGCGCTGGCGGCAATATCGGCCAGCGCCTTGAGCGCGGTGGTGCGCAAATCGCCAAACCCGCTGCTGCCGCGCTTCAACGCCTGCGTCAGCGCAGTGTCGAGCGCCGAGCCTGCCTGCGTAAATCCGGGCAGCAGTGTGGTATCGAAACCACTGCGCATGGCGGAGATGTCTTGCGCAAAGCCCTGCGTGCTGGCGCGCACGTCGATGAGCAGGCTCTGGACCGTATCCGAGCCGCTGGAACTGGAAGTATTAGCCATGGTCGCGCTCCATCAAGCGGTTCATTTCCTCGCGGGTCAGCGGCGCGGGGCCGGGGGCTGCATCGGGGGCCAGAATGGCGGCCAGTTCGGCAGGGGTCGCGGCCCAGAATTCATGGGGCCGCCATCCCAGCAGCCTTGCCGCCAGCCCGGCCAATCGCCGCGAGCCCTCGCCAAAGCTGGCGCCCTCGGCCATCACCCTTCGCCCTGCAGGATCTGGCCCAACAACCCGCGC
The DNA here is from genome assembly GCF_012275515.1 of Novosphingobium sp. SG707. GTDB lineage: Bacteria > Pseudomonadota > Alphaproteobacteria > Sphingomonadales > Sphingomonadaceae > Novosphingobium. The sequence continues at coordinate 95,629 of NZ_JAAZQL010000003.1, read as the reverse complement.
AATTGCGGCGAAACGCCTGCCAGACCCTGCGCCACCACCGCCTCGCCCAATTGCTCACGGGTGATGCCATCGCGCCGGGCAAGGCAGTGCCAGAACAGGCCGATCAGCTCGGCCAGGCGCAATTGCCCCGCCGCCGCGCGCTCAACCAGAGCGAACAGCGGCCCCAGCTCCTCCTCGGCGGCCACCAGCGCGGCAAAGCTGGGGCGCAGCACGCACGCCTCGCCCGCCACGATCAGGCTGGATTCGCCGCGCCACGGGTTGGCGGCATTCATACCGGCACCACCGGGCCGGAGCTTTCGAGCTGGATCGTATAGGAACGTTCGCTGTTGTAATCGCCCGAATATTCCAGCTTCTGGACCAGGAACTTGCCCTGCATTTTGCTGCCGTCCTCAAAGCTGAGCTGATAGGTGTCGATCACCCCGCCCAGCGCATTGGTGCGGATGCGGGCCTCGGCGGCCGATCCCATGAACACCCCGGCGGCGCTGACCGAAATGGTGCGCGCGCCCGCGCCCGAGAGCAGATCGCGCCAGCCCGCGCTGTCCTTGGTGGTGATGGTCACGGCCTGTCCGGCAATCGACATCTGGGTGGTGCGCAGGCCCGCCACGGTGTTGAACGTAGGGGTTGCGGCGCCATCGGTGATTTTCAGCAGAAAGGCGGCTCCGGATTGAGCGGTCATGATGTCCTCCTTGAAAGGAAAGGGGTCAGGCAGCGATGGTGCGGAAGCGATATTCCAGCAGCATCGCGCGCGTGTTGTTGGGCCGCGCTTCGGCGCGGCTGCGCAGGAAATTCAGCGTGACGATGCGATAGGGGCCCTGATCGCGCGGCAGGCTGGCGATGCGCGCCTGAACCGCGCTGGTCACGGCTGCGCCATCCTCGGGCCGGTCGCCGCGCAGGTGCAGTTCAAGCGCGATGCGCGTTTCATAGCCCGCCTCGGACTTGGTGCTCCAGTCGACGCTGGCACTTGTGGCGATGGCCAGCCATGGCAGAGCGGTGCGGCTGGGCGCTTCCTCGGTGATGGCGTTGAGCATGGAGCCAAGCGCGGCATCACTGGCCAGCCATTCGATCAGGCTGGCGCGCAGGGGAATTTCCATGGGGCCTATCCTCCCTGATTGGCGGTAAAGGCGGGCCAGAGCAGGCGCGCATCGCGCCAGATGGCGGTGGAATCAACGCCGCTCCGGGCTTGTTGGACGGCTTCCTCGGCGATGGCTTCGGCCTGCCGGGTCAACACATTGGCTAACTGGCCCAAATCGGGCTGAAACGTGGCGGCGATCATGCCATGCGCATCCGGCGCCATGGCCGCCACAGCGCGGTGACCGAGGCGGGCGGCAGGGCGTCGGCCCCGGCGCTTTCGCGCTGGCGATATTGATGCGCGGCAAGGCGCATGATCCCATGGCGCAAGGATTCGGGCAGGCCTGACCATTGATCCGCCAGTCCCGCGGAGAAACGCACCACCGCGCGATCCAGCCCGATGGCGGCGGGAATGCGGATCGCGCATTGCCCGTCGCCGTCGATCCGCACCGCATACTGGGTATCGGACAGGGCGGAGCGCGCGCCCGTGCTGCTCAGGGCTTCGACCGAGATCAGCGCCGAGACAGGGCGCAGGCCCAGCCGGTGCCACCCATCATGGCTCGCACGCCCATGCCAGTCGCCGGGGAAATGGCAGCTTTGCCAATCGGTCGGGCCGGGCATGGCGGAGCGCCCAGTAGGCATGCAAAGCGTCTCTTCATAGGTGGCGGCCAGCGGCACCATCCCGATATAATCGGCGCAAACCTCCAGCGCGGTGCCGAGCAGGCTGGTCAGACCCGCATCGTCCGCCGAAATGGTGATGCCAAGCCAGTCCTTCAGCTCGGCCAGCGCCGCAGGTGCCAGAACCGGTGGCGTGACGATAACCCGCGTCATGGCGGTCTCCCTTATTTGCATGAACGAAAAGGTGCCCCTCGCGCCGAAACGGCGTCGCGGCGCGAGGGGCCAGGCGGGGAGAGCCTTTAGGCGGTGATCTTGAGCAGCTTGATCGCGTCGCTATCGAGCACCTGTCCGCCCACGCGCTTGGTGGCGTAGAAGTTGACATAGGGTTTGTTGCTGTAAGGATCGCGCAGCAGGCGGGTGCCGAAGCGTTCGGTGATCAGATAGCCGTTCTGGAAATTGCCAAACGCAATCGGATAGGCGCCTGCGGCCACATCGGGCATATCGGCCGCCTCGACCACCGGATAGCCCAGCAGGCGGTTGGGCTGGCCATCCATCATCGAGGATTGCCAGATATAGGCGCCGGTCGAATCCTTGACCTTGCGGATCTGGGCGATGGTGGCCGCATTCATCACCCATGCCGCGCCCTGACGATGGCCCGGTTTCAGCGCCATCACCATGTCGATCAGCCGATCATCGGGCGTCGTGCCCAAACCCGCCGCATCGCCCGAGCCCAGATACTGGAGCGTGCCGAAGCTGCGCGTGGTGTCATCGGCGCTGCTGGGCGTGCCGGTCAGGAAGCCCAGCGGCTGGTTGGTGCCATTGCCCGAAACGAAGGCGGCCCCTTCGGCGCGGGCGAATTCATTGGCGATCTGGCCCGCCAGCCAGCCTTCGACATCGAAACCGGCATCATCCAGCATGAATTGCGTGGCCGAGGGATTGGCATAAAGCTCGCCCGAGGGGGGGATGATTTCAGCGAATTTGGGCGAGGTGGTTTCGCCCCGCGCGGCGGTCTGGCTGGCCCAGCCCGACTGGGGAGCGCCGACGGCGATCAGCTTGCGATAGTCCGAGGTGGTGGTCTGGACCACCTGCGCGATCGAGCGGATCGGACTGAGGCGAGCCAGGCGCTCGGCAATCTGCTGGTCCAGCACGGTGGGGACGACAAAGCCGCCATCGCCCATCGCGGCGGTGTTGAGCGACTTCAGCTCGGTATCGCGCCCGGCGCGCAGATAACCATCGACAAAGCCCTTCAGCTCATGATTCCCGCCATCGGCGGCGGCGAGCGGCGGGCGGGCCGAGGGCCGGAAGCGCGACTTTACTTCCTCAATTTCACCGCGCAGCGCGTTCAGCGCGGCATCGGCGGCTTCCTGACGGGCCACGATGTCGAACGAGGCGTCGAGACCATTGCTCAGGTTTTCATGTTCCATGGGGCATTTACCTTTCACACAAGAGGGCCGCCCCCAAAGGCGGCTCGACGAAAAACGGAAAAATGGAAGGAGGATGAGGGCCGCGCTCAGACGGCCGGGCCGGTGACCATATGGACCCGCGCGTCATGCTGCATCGGGTGGGTAACCAGGCTGACTTCGTAGAGGTCGATGTCGCGCAATTCGCGGCCCTGCGCATCGCGGTCAAAGGCGCGGGCGCGATAGCCGAAGCTCAGGCCCGTGACCTTGCCGGTTTTCAGGGCCGCCGCCGCGCCGCCCGCCGGATTGTCGATCCGGGCGATGACGCGCAGGCCCCGCTCATCCTCGGCTGCCTTTTCGATCCAGCCGATCTGCTGGTCCGGATTATGCTGCCAGAACAGGGGCAGGGGGCCCTGACGGCGCGCATCCCGCTCGGCCAGTGTGCGGGCAAAGGCGCCGGGGCGGATCGTGTCGCGCCCGGCATCGCGCTTGTCGAACAGGGCCGCATAGCCGGCAAAGCGCAGGCTATCTTCAGGTTCTGCCGTCATTTCAGCAATTCTCCTGCTCCCGACCGCATGGCAATGCCCACCAGCACCGCGGCCAGCCCGGCGCGCACCGCCCAGTCGATCACCGCCTTCCACATGCTGCGCTTGGCATCGCGCCATGCGCGCAGCAATTCGCGCAGTTCCGACAGGTCATCAGAGGCGCCATCATCATTGAGCCCCATGCGCGCCAGCATCCGCGCCGCGCCCAGTTCGCTGGCCTCCTCGACAATCGCGCGCAGGGTGATCAGATCGCCCCCATCGGCATTTTCCTGCGCCATCAGCCGCGCCAGCATATCTTCGCGTTTCATGGCTGCACCTGGGCGGTTTGCGGCCCAAGGCCAAGCGCGGGAAGCCCCAGCATCTCGCGCTTTTCCGCATCGGTCAGGAAATTGGCGGCGTTGATCTGGCTCCACAGCGCCTGCCGGTCCTCGGCCAGCGCGGGGATGCGATCAAGGTCGATCGCCAGACGCGCATCGGGGAACCATGTCTCCAAACCCTCGGCAATGGCCGAAAGCAGTTTGTCGGCCAGCGGCAGGAGGGTCAGCCGCCAGAGCGCCTTGTTGGCCTCCTTGTAATTGTTATAGGTGCTGTCGCCCGGCAGGCCGAGCAGCATCGGCGGCACGCCAAAGGCCAGCGCAATATCGCGCGCGGCGGCGGATTTGAGCGCAGCAAAATCCATGTCGGCGGGCGACATCGACATCGACTGCCATTTCAGGCCCCCTTCGAGCAGCATCGGCCGCCCGGCATTGGGAGAGCCGGAAAAGACCCGGTTCAATTCCTCGCGCAGCCGGTCGAACTGTTCGCCCGAAAGGCCTGCGCCATTGCCCGCATCATAGACCAGCGCCCCCGAAGGCCGCGCGGCATTTTCCAGCAGGGACCGGTTCCAGCCCGCCGCCGCATTATGCGTGGCCACCGCCTGATCCGCCGCGCCAAGGCAGCCCGCGCCATAATGGTCGTCGCCCGGATGATAGCCCTTGATATGGATGATATTGGGCGAGGCATCGGCATCGCACATGGGGATCGTCATCGAGCGGTCGCCCACGCGATAGGTGATGCCCGTGGGCCAGCCATCATTGCCGAACACCAGCGTCACCCGCTCGGGCCGCAGGGCAAAGAGTTCGACCGGATAGCCCAGCCCATCCTTCAGGATCTGCACATAGGCATTGCCGTGAAGCAGCAACTGGCTGGCCAGCGTTTCGAGCAGCGATTGCCCCGCCGAGGTTTCCAGCACCAGCATGGCCAGCGACGGATCGGTCGGCGCCAGCGGCGCCCCGGCGATGCCGTCGGCCACCAGCCGCACCGCGCGATGCGCCACCGGATTTTCCAGATAGGCGCGGCGCACCGCCTGATGATAATCAAAGGGCTGTCGTCCATTGTGGCTGTCGCCGAAGACCCATGGCGAGACATAGGACTGCGCCAGGGGCACGCGGGCTCCCCTGCCCTTGAAGGCGGAAGCGATGGTTTCAAGGAAGGTCATGGGATCGCCTTTCAAAACAAGTGGTTGGGCGAAGGAATTACAGGTCGAGCACGCGCGGCGGGACGCGGGTGGAAAGCATCAGTTCGGTCAGCGCCCAGACGGCGGCATCGGCGCGGTCGGGCGACCGGCCCGGCCCCTGATAGGCCCCGCCCGCCACAAGACCGCAAAGCTGGTCCTCCAGCGCGGGGAAGGCGCCGACATGGCGCACGCGCCCCGTTTCATAGAGCGCGGCGACCGGCTCGGCCCGCGCCGCCTTGCCCACGCTGGCGTGGACCAGCCGGATGGGCAGGGCGATGCAGGCCGCGCGCAGCACGCTTTCCACCATCGCCCCGCCCTGATTGGCCTCGGCCACAACGCGGTCGGCGCGCCATGTGGCGGCGGCTTCGGCCACGGCTCTGGCCCATTTTTCCGGGCTCGCGCGCTGCACGGTGGCGTCGGCAAGGATCCGCGCCACCCCATCATCGCCCAACTGCGCGACGATGATCCCGCAGGCATCGCCCGCCGCCGAGGCCGGAGGGTCAACCCCGATCACCGTGCGCACCGGCTGCGCCCCGGCGGTGCTCTCGCGGGCGGTTTCGATCATCGCGCGGGTCCAGAGCGCCCCCTCGATGTCGGTCAGCAATTCGCCGTCCAACTCCTGCCGCGCCAGCGCCGAGCGACCAAAACTGCGGCGCATATCCTTGAGGAAACGCGCGGGCAGGTTCGAGAGGTTGTCCTGCGTCCGCCCCCGCGTGATGATCGCATCCTCCTGATCCAGCAATTGCATCAGCAGGGGCACCGCGCGCGGCGTGGTGGTGGCCAGCGCCTGAGGGTTTTCGCCAAGGCGCATGCCCAGCAGGAGGTTATTCCAGCTTTGCTCGGCCCGCTGCGCCGCATTATCCCATTTGGCAATTTCATCGCACCAGGCATGGCTATGCTGCGGCCCGCGCAGGCTTTCGGGTTCGCCCGCCGAGTAAATCGTCGCCTGCGCCCCGTTGGGCCAGACCAACCGCCGCAGCGAGGGTTCAAAGCGCGGGCGGCGGCGGGGAGGAGAGCAGGCCAGAATGCCGCTCTCGCCCTCGACCATCACCGCGCGGGCATCGCCCAGAGACGCACCCACCAAAGCAATCCGCGCATCGGGATGGTCGGCGGCCACGCGGCGGACCCATTCGGCCCCCAGCCGCGTCTTGCCAAACCCGCGCCCGGCCATCACCAGCCAGATCCGCCAGTCGCCGCGCGGGGGCAATTGTTCGGGGCGCGCCCAAAGCTCCCAATGGTGGCGCAATTCGGCGCGCTCGGCCCCGGTCAGCACCGCCAGCGCCGCCAGCCTTTGCGCCGTCGATTGGGCCAGAAGGCATTCCAGCAGCGGCGGCTTATTCCTCATGGGTGGCATCCTTTGCCGCCAGCCAGCGTTCGCGCATCTTTTCCAGCTTCGCATTGATCGAGGCGAGGATCGCATCGGCGTCCTCCTCCTCGCGGATGGCGCGTTCGCGGGCCACCGTTTCGCGGTGGGCGGCCAGCAGGCGCAGCGCGGTGGCATTGTCGAAGCTGCGCGTGGCGCGTTTGGCGCCCGTTGCCGGTTTCAACTCGCCCACCCGCAGGCGGTAAAGCAGCGCCATTTCCAGCGCATCATACCCTTCGCAAAGGGCCGAGCGCCAGGCGCGTGCAAATTCGGCATCGTGGCGGCGCGTGTCATAGACCAGGCGGGTCGAAACCCCCGCCTTGGCCGCCGATGCCGTCACATTCGATGTTGCGGCCAGTTCGGCCAGAAAGATTGCGCTCCATCCGGCATGGGCGCACCGTGGAGGCGCCGTCAGTTCACCCTGACGGCGGGACTTGGGATTGTCCGCCATAGTTTTGATCCATTGCTTGAAGGTTTTCGCGGCCGGGAGCGACTCGGTCTTTCGCGATGTTCCCTATATGTACCTATTGAGCGTGACGATGTCAATGGAAAAGTGCCAAATGGGTTATTGATCCGCGCTTGCCCAGAGGCGCTGTGCTGGTTAAGCATCGCCACGGATAGAAGGGGAATTCAGATGCTTCGCCGCCTGTATAATTGGACGATGGGCAAGGCCGCCGGGCCATTTGCCGAATATTGGCTCGCCCTCTTCGCCTTTGTCGAGGCCAGCTTTTTCCCCATTCCGCCGCATCCGGTGCTGGGGCTGATGTGTCTGGCGCGCCCGGAACGCGCGATTCGCTATGCGATTATAACCACATTGGCTTCCGTGGCGGGCGGTTTACTGGGCTATTCCATCGGTCATTTCGCCTTTGCGATGGTGGGGGAAAAGCTGCTCGATGCGCTGCATCTGACCGCCAGCTTCCCCTATGCCGCTTGCAAATTGCGCGGCGAGGCGGGCTTTATCGCCATTATCGCCAAGGGCGCGACGCCGATCCCCTTCAAGCTCATCACCATCACGGCGGGCTTCATCGGCATGCCCATCGCCAAATTCCTGCTGGCCAGCGTGATCTCGCGCTCGATCAGCTTCATGATCGTGGGCGTGCTGTTCCGCCTGTTCGGCGCGCCGATCAAGGCGTGGATCGACAAGTATCTCGGCATGGCGGTCGCCGGGTTTGTCGTGCTGGTGGTGGCCGGGTTTGTCGCCGCCGCGATGCTGGGCGGGCACAAGGGAGGCGCGGCCGACGAATGCACCGGGGTGACGATGGAGTCGTTGGCTTCGGTGAAGTGAAGGTTTGCCTCCGGCGGGCAAAGGGCGGGGGCCCTTTGCAATCCCGATAATGGGGTGGCGCTTTGATGGCAGCGGGGCGTAATCTAGATAAAATGAAAGCCTGCGGCGCGTTCAAAGGGGCCGCAGGCTTTAAAATTTCAATGCTGCGTCCGATACAAAACGCCGAACCCTATGCGCAACGCAGACAGTAACGGGAGGGCGAGGGTCTAGACCCTCGCACCTTTAACCCCTTAAATAATCCCAACCTTCTTACCGGCCCGTTCAAACATGCCGATAATGGTCTGCACCTGCTCGGCCGAATGCGCGGCGCACAGCGAACAGCGCAGCAAAGTCATACCCGCAGGCGTCGCCGGCGGCCGCGCCAGGTTCACATAGAGCCCTTCGTGCAGCAGCGCTTCCCACATGGCCGCGCCGCGTTCGAGGTCGGGCATGATGACCGAGATGATCGCCGACTGGGGCGTTTCGGTGCCCAGCTTGAACCCGCGTTCGCGCAGGCCGCCATGCAGAACGCGCGAATTTTCCCACAGATGCGCGCGCTTGTCGGCGGCATGCATCAGCTTGCGCACGCTGGTCGCCGCCGTTGCCACCACGCTGGGCGGCAGCGAGGCGGTGAACACATAGGGGCGGCAGACCAGACGCATGATCTCGAACTTGGGATGGTTCGAAACGCAGAAGCCACCGACCGTGCCGACCGATTTGCTGAACGTGCCGATCACGAAATCGACCTGATCCAGCACGCCCTGCTCTTCGGCCACGCCGCGCCCGTTGGGGCCGATAAAGCCCATCGAGTGGGCCTCGTCCACCAGCACCATCGCGCCATATTTCTTGGCGATGGCGATCATTTCCTTGAGCGGCGCAATATCGCCCAGCATCGAATAGACGCCTTCGAGCACGACCAAAATGCCCGCGCCCTCGGGAATGCGCTTGAGGCGCTTTTCCATCGCCTCGATGTCATTGTGCTTGAAAGGCACGACTTCGGCATCGCCCATCTTGCACCCGTCCCAGATGGACGCATGGCTGTCGATGTCGAGGATGATGTAATCACCCTTGCCCGCGATCGTGCTGATGATGCCCAGATTGGCCTGATAGCCGGTCGAGAACACCATGGCATGATCCATGCCGTAGAAGTCGCAAAGCGCCTGTTCGACAGCCTTGTGCCCGGCATAGGTGCCGTTCAGCACGCGGCTGCCCGTGGTGCCGCTGCCGAAATCGTCCAGCGCCTGCTTGCCCGCGGCGATCACGTCCGGGTCGAACGTCATGCCCATATAGTTGTAGGTGCCAAGCAGGATCGTCTCGCGCCCGTTGCACATGGCCACCGTGGGCGAGATCACCTTTTCCATCACCAGGCCGAAAGGATCGGTCACGCCCGTGGACAGCAGATCCGTCCGCATCTGGATCAGGGGGTCGAATTTGGAAAAAAGATCAGTCATCTTCAACCCTTGAGCTTGACCACGGCGTCGACGAGCTGGCCATAGGTTTCGATTTCGGCCTGCTGGTTCATCGAAATGATGATGTCAAACTCGTCCTCGATGGCGGCCACGAAATCCATCACCGTCAGGCTGTCGAATTCCAGATCGCCGGCAAAGCTGGTGGCGTCGGAAATGGCGATGCCCTTCTTGTTGAAAGGCTCGATCAGCGCGGCGATCTTTTCGCTGGTGGCGGCGCGGTCCATGCAAGATTCCTTATGCAAATGCGATGAAGGCCCTCTGGCCGACAATTACGGCGCAAAAGGGGCGGTGGGCGGCAAATGTCAAGCGGGCGCGTTTTCCAGCAGGCGTTTGACCGCCGCCATAAACGGCCCGATCGACACCGGCTTGGCCAGATAGCCGTCGGCGCCCGCCTCGCGGATGCGGTCCTCGTCGCCCTTTCCGGCATAGGCGGTGACGGCCAGCACGGGGATCATGCGCAGCAAGGGATCGGCCTTGGCCCCCTCGATCAGCTCCAGCCCGGAAATATTGGGCAATTGTATGTCCATGATCATCAGATTGGGCACAAAGGCCCGCGCCTTGTCCAGCGCCTCCAGCCCATCGCCCACCGGCTCGACGGTAAAGCCCTGACTCTTCAAAACATCGCAGAACAGCTTGCGATTGAGGTCATTGTCCTCGACAACCATAATTCGCTTTGCCATGCGCCTGCCTGTGATCGTAATGCGTTCGGGCCAAGGCTCTAGGACCTATCAAGGGGGCTGACAATTCTGCGCATGGTAAAAGATGATGGAGAGGCCGAAGGGCTGGCTCTGGCCGCATTCGGCTGGGTCTTGTCCGATGACGATCATGCCGACCGGCTGCTGGCGCTGACCGGCGTCAGCCCGGAGGAATTGCGCGAAAGAATCGGCGAGCGCGTGGTGCTGGCCGCGATACTGGAGTTTGTCTTGAGCCACGAACCTGATCTTCTTGCCTGCGCTGATGCGCTGGGCGTGCCGCCCAAGGCGCTGGAAAAGGCCCATGCCGCACTGGCCGCGCCGATGGATGATGCGGATTGGGGGGCATGATGGGGCGCCCTCTGGTCATTTCCGATTGCGACGAAGTGCTGCTGCACATGATCGCTCCCTTCCGCGACTGGCTGGGCGAGACGCAGGGCGTCACCTTCACCATGAACGGCAATGATTTCTCGCGCTCGATGCATTACGGCGACGGCAGCGCGGTGCCGGGGCCGGAGATGTGGCGCCTGCTGGGCGCATTCTTCGACACCGAAATGCACCGCCAATCGCCCATCGCGGGCGCGATCGAGGGCATGACGCAATTGGCACAGGATGCCGATGTCGTGATCCTGACCAATCTGGAGGATCACCGGCAAGAGGCCCGCACAAGGCAATTGGCCGATCATGGCCTCAACATCCGCGTCTTTACCAACCAAGGCCCCAAAGGCCCCGCGATTCGCGCGATCCTCGACGAATACCGCCCCAGCCGCGCGGTGTTCATCGACGATATCGCCCAGCATCACGGATCGGCATCCGAGATCACGCCCGACATCGCCCGCCTGCATCTTTGCGGCGAGCCTTTGCTGGCCCCACATATCACTTGCGCTTTCACCCAAGGCCATGCTCACGCCCGGATCGACGATTGGGCCAGCGCTTTGCCTTGGCTGACCGCCCGACTGCATGGAGACACCAATGACTGATTCTGTTGAAGCTCGTCTGGCCGAACTGGGCTTTACCCTGCCGGTTGCGGCGGCGCCTGTTGCGGCCTATGTGCCGGTGGTCGAGGCGGGCGGCCTGGCCCATGTTTCGGGGCAATTGCCCTTTATCGACGGCGCTCTGGTCAAGGGCCGCCTTGGCGAAGATGTTTCCACCGAGGAAGGCTATGCCGCCGCGCGCGCCTGCGGTCTGATGATTCTGGCCCAGCTCAAGGCCGCTCTTGGCAGCCTCGACCAGGTTGAGCGCATTGTAAAGCTGGGCGCTTTCATCAATTCGACCGGCGATTACACGGATCAGCCCAAGGTGGCCAATGGCGTCAGCGAACTGATGGTCGCGGTCTTTGGCGATGCCGGCAAACATGCCCGCAGCGCGGTGGGCGTGCCGGTTCTGCCGCTGGGCGCGGCGGTTGAGGTGGACGCTATCGTGGCGATCAAGGCCTGAGGATGACGGAAAGGGCCGATTGGCTGCGCGGGGCGGTGATCGCCCATCGGGGCCTGCATGATATGGCCCGATCCGGCGGACAATGGATTGGCCATTGGGCGGAGAACACCCTCTCCGCCTTCACCTGCGCGATTGCGGCCGGATATGGCATCGAATGCGATGTCCGGCTGGCGGGCGACGGCACGGTGGTGGTGTTTCATGACGCCATGCTGGACCGGCTGACCCATGCGCGGGGGCCGGTGAAGGATCACGGCATGGAGGTGCTCTCGCGCCTGCCGGTGGGGGGCACGCGCGATGTGATCCCTTCGCTGGTCCAGATGCTGGACTTGGTGGGGGGCCGTGTCCCGCTGCTGATCGAGATCAAGGTCGAAAAGCGCGAGGATCCGGCGGCTTTGTGCGAAGGCGTCGCCCGCGCTTTGGCCGATTACGCCGGGCCGGTGGCCATCATGAGTTTTGACCATCGCGCGCCGCGCTGGTTTGCGCAAAACGCGCCCGACGTGGTGCGCGGCATGGTGCTGGAGTCGCGCGACATGTCGGGCTGGCGCGCGAAATGGTTGATGCCGCGCCGGTTTTCTGCCGCAGAAATAGAGTTTCTCGCCGTGGATATTCGCGGTCTGCCCCATGATACAGTTGCGCGTTGGCGCGAAACGTGGCCCATCGCCACATGGACGGTGCGCCGCGCCATCCAGCGCGAGGTGGCGCTGGAACATGCCGACGCGCTGATCGCCGAAGGAGATGGTCTGGCGTGAGCGAAGCCCCCTATACCGCGCATGTGCAGCCCGGCGTGTCCGGCCTATCGGCGCGGGAATGGGACGCGCTGACCGATGGGGGCAATCCCTTTGTCTCCCACGCTTTCCTTTCCGCGCTGGAGGATTCGCAAAGCGTGGGCGAGGGGACGGGATGGACACCGGCGCCCATTACGATCCATGACGGGGCGGGCCATCTGGCCGCCGCTCTGCCCGCCTATGTCAAAACGCATAGCCAGGGCGAATATGTCTTCGACCATAGCTGGGCCGATGCGTGGGAGCGGGCAGGGGGCGATTATTACCCCAAATTGCAGATTGCGGTGCCTTTCACCCCCGCCACCGGCCCGCGATTGCTGACGCAGCATCCTGAATTGATGACCGCCTTGATTCGCACCGCCGAGCAGATGTGTCGCGATGCGGGGCTCTCGAGCGCCCATGCCACCTTTATCGAACCGGATCAGGTGGCGGCGTTTGAGAACGCGGGCTGGTTGATTCGCCACGACATCCAATTTCACTGGGCCAATGCCGGTTATGCCGGATTTGACGATTTTCTTGGCGCGCTATCGTCCGACAAGCGCAAGAATCTGCGCAAGGAGCGGCGTGCGGCGCAGGATGGCGTGACGATTCGCGCGCTGACGGGCGATGCGATTCGCCCCGAACATTGGGACGCCTTCTGGCGATTCTATCAGGACACCGGCAGCCGCAAATGGGGCCATCCCTATCTGACCCGCGCGGCGTTTGACCTGCTGGGCGAGAGGATGGCCGACAAAATCCTGCTGGTGATGGCCTTTGCGGAGGATCATCCGGTGGCGGGCGCGCTTAATTTCATCGGACGCGATTGCCTCTATGGCCGCTATTGGGGGGCGATTGTCGACAAGCCCTTCCTGCATTTTGAACTGTGTTATTATCAGGCGATCGATGCGGCCATCGCGCTGGGCCTGCGCCGGGTCGAGGCCGGGGCGCAGGGCGGGCACAAACTGGCGCGCGGCTATGCGCCGGTGCGCACGACATCGGCGCATTTCATCGCCCATGCCGGTTTTCGCCGCGCGGTCGAGGATTTCCTGCGGCGCGAGCGCGAAGGCATTGCCGCAGATCAGAATTTTCTGGAAGCCAGAACGCCTTTCCGGCGCGGCGGATAATTCAGGCCGCGCGGCGGGTGGTCGTGGCGATCCATGCGCGGGCGCGGCGCTGGGCCTCGGCAATATCGCGCGTGGTCATTTCCTCGGATACTTCGGCCCGGCAATGCGCGGCTTCGTCATGCCCGCCGACCGCAGCCAGATTGAACCACTTATGCGCCTCGATCAGATCGCACACCGCGCCATGGCTGCCGGTGGAAAAGGCCACGCCCAGATCGAAATAAGCATCCACACAGCCCTGGCTCGCCGCGATCAGGCAATTGGCGATCAGGCCGGTGATCTCGCCCGATGCCGGATGGCCTGAGGCGGCTAACAGATGGTCCTGCGATTGTGTCCAGTTGTATCCCATGTCGAAGTTCCCCATTTCCCGTTCATGAGGCTCAAGCTGTCGCAAGTTGGATAACAAGTGGTAAATGGCGCGGTAATTTCTGTCGCCCGTGTCGCGCGCCATTGCCGCGCGACTGCGCCCACTGTCGGGGTCATGTCATGACCTTGTCACCAAAACATGGGCAAGGCGCGCCCTATTCGCAATTTTGCGGTGGTTTAAGCTGTCGCAGATCGGCTTTGCCGCTTGTGGACCTTCAGGGGGCAAACTATAGGCCGGGCGATAGAATGGGATGCTTATCAATCCCGCGGATGGATTTCGGAGGGTTATAATGGCAAGTGGTCTGGCAGACGAAATCGATGTGCTGGTCAAGGCCAGACGGTCGCTGGCCGGTGATTATGTCCCGTCCGACGGCGAAGAATACATGAACGCCGAACAGCTGGACTACTTCCGCCGGCTGCTGCAACAATGGAAAAAACTGATCCTGAGCGCGGCCGCCGACACGTTGAGCCAGCTTCAGGAAGGCCCGCTGCGCGAACCTGACCTTAATGACCGCGCCTCGTCGGAAACCGATTGGGGCATCGAATTGCGCACTCGCGACCGCCAGCGCAAGCTGATTTCCAAGATCGACTCGGCCCTGCGCCGCATCGAGGAAGGCGAATATGGCTTTTGTGAAGTCACCGGCGAACCCATTGGACTTGGCCGCCTGATCGCACGCCCGATCGCCACCATGACGGTCGAGGCGCAGGAAGCCCATGAACGTCGTGAACGGGTATCACGCGACGATTGACGGCCATATCCGCAAGTTACCGGATAGATTTACGCTTTATTTGCCATTTTGCGTTAATACCTTGTTGTGAATTAGCGCGCCCGTCCCGGTCTGGATCGATCCATGCCGGGCCGGGCCACGGCAGCGGGAAGTGAGCCAACCATGGCCGGTGACGAGCAACGCCAGATCAACCGCGACAGCCTGTTCATGCTGGCCTGTCTGCGTATCAGCGACCGTGATCCGGTGCATCGGGTCAAGATTCGCAATCTTTCCAGCGGCGGTTTGATGGCCGAAGGCGATATGCGCGTAGCGGCCGGCATGGTGCTGGAGGTTGAGCTGCGCAATGTCGGCTGGGTGGCGGGATCGGTCGCCTGGGTTCAGGGCAACCGCTGCGGCATAGCCTTCAACGAAGAGATCGACGCCAAGAGCGTGCGCGCCGCGCAATCCGCCCCCGACGACTCGGGCTTTGTGCCGATGCGTCCGCTGGCTGCGGTGAAACAGGTCGATCCGGGCCAGTTGCGCAAAGTCTGAACCGCAAAAACCGGGGTGCAAACCTGATTCGGAGCGCGGCGGACGTTCCTCTGGGCGCCAAATTGTTCTAGGCTTGGCGCAATCATGCTGCGCAAAAACCGCATCTCCATTCTGATGGCCGCCCTTTTGGCGGCGGCCTGCCATGGCTCGGCCCAGCAGCAACCGCTGCGGGTGGTGATGGTCAATGATTCGGGCTCTGCCGCGCTCGATCGGGAATTGCGCGCGGCCACGGCCGAAGGTCTGGTCAGTCTGGATGAGGAGGGCAAGGTCGTGCCCGGTCTGGCCGAACGCTGGATCGTGGCGGATGAAGGGCGTGGCTATATCTTCCGCTTGCGCGACAGTGCGTGGCCCGATGGCACCAAACTGAGCGGCGAGACGGCCCGACAGGCGCTGCGCCGCGCCATTGCCGCGCAGAAAGGCCGCGCGCTGGGGCAGGATCTGACGATCATCGAGGATATCCGCGCGATGGCCGGGCGCGTGATCGAAATCCGGCTGGCCCAGCCCATGCCCAATTTCCTGCAATTGCTGGCCCAGCCCGAACTGGGGCTGGAGCATCGCGGGCAAGGCGCCGGGCCGATGCGGCGCAAACATGTCGAGGGGCTGGACTGGCTGACGCCGATTTCGCCCGATGCGCGCGGCCTGCCCATGCCCGAGGGCTGGGCCGCGACGATGCGCCCGCTTTCGATTCGCGCGATGGGCGGCGAAAAGGCGGTGGCGGATTTGCTGGGCGGGCAGGTCGATGTGGTGCTGGGCGGGCGGATCACCGATCTGCCGCTGATTCAGCGGGGCCTGCTGGGCCAGCGGGCGGCGCGCTTCGATGTGACGCCGGGCCTGTTCGGCCTGCTGGTGGAAAAGGACAGCGGCTTTCTGGCGGTGCCGACGAATCGCGCCGCGCTGGCCATGGTGATCGACCGCGCGGCGCTGGTGAACGCCTTGGGCATGCAGGCGGGCGGCATCCCGGGATGGAGCCCTACCACGCGGCTGATCTCGCCGGGCATCGGCGAAGTGCAGCTTCCCGAGCGCTGGACCGATATGGATATGGACCACCGCCGCGCCGTGGCGGTCGAGCGGGTGACGGTGTGGAGCAAGGCCCGCGCCCTGACGGCCCGGCCCGAGGAGGGCGACGGGCTGAAATTGCGGATCGCAATGCCGGGCGGCGCGGGCAGCAATGTGCTGTTTTCCCGGCTGGCGCAGGATGTGGCGGCGATCGGGCTGCGGCTGCGCCGGGTGGGCATGGGCGAGTCGGCGGATCTGCGTGTGATTGATGAAGTGGCGCGTTATCCTTCGCCGGTTTGGTTTTTTAACCAGTTGCATTGCGGTGTGCATTCCGTATGCACACCCGATGTGGACCATCTGGTGGCCCAGGCATGGAATGTCGAAGCCTCCCTTGCCCCCGCCCTTTATGCCGAGGCCGAGCGCGAGGTGATGGAAGCCAATCTGTTCATTCCACTGGCTTTACCGGTGCGCTGGACCATGATCGGCAGGGGGGCGGGCAACGGTTTGCGCGGCCTTGTGCCCAATGCCTATGGGGTTCACCCTTTTTACCCTTTGGCCGATGGGGAGCGTTAGGGGCATTTACGAGTTACCCCAAAAAAATGGGGGCTTTAATGCCGGTTTACATTAAATTAACCTTTCGCGTTCATTCCTCCTATGGTTAATAGCGGATGTGCCCGGTGAAGGTGCGTTCGCGGGTTTCGGGGCAAGGGGGTTCACCCATATGCGCGTGCTGTTGATCGAAGACGAGCCGACTACGGCCAGAGCCATCGAATTGATGCTCACCACAGAGGGCTTCAATGTCTATTCGACCGATCTCGGGGAAGAAGGCCTCGATCTCGGCAAGCTCTATGACTACGACATCATCCTGCTGGATCTCAATCTGCCGGATATGCATGGCTATGACGTGCTCAAAAAGCTGCGCGTGGCCAAGGTTCAGACGCCTGTGCTGATCCTTTCGGGCATTTCGGAAATGGACTCCAAGGTCCGTTCGTTCGGCTTTGGCGCCGACGATTACGTGACCAAGCCCTTCCACCGCGAAGAGCTGATCGCGCGCATTCACGCCGTGGTCCGCCGCTCCAAGGGCCATTCGCAATCGGTCATCCGCACCGGCAAGCTCTCGGTCAACCTCGACGCCAAGACGGTGGAGGTTGACAGCGCCCGCGTGCATCTGACCGGTAAGGAATATGCGATGCTCGAGCTGCTTTCGCTGCGCAAGGGCACGACATTGACTAAGGAAATGTTCCTCAACCACCTCTATGGCGGTATGGACGAACCCGAACTCAAGATCATCGACGTGTTCATCTGCAAGCTGCGCAAGAAGCTGGCCCATGCCTGCGGCGGCGAGAATTACATCGAAACCGTCTGGGGCCGCGGCTATGTACTGCGCGATCCGGGCGAGGATGCTGTAGCGGCCTGAACCGGCCATCCCCCGAACAACCCGACATGAAGGCCCGCCCCCGCAAGGAAGGCGGGCTTTTCATTGGACGTCAGCGCTTGCGGCTGGCCTTGACCAGCGCGAGGGCAGCAATGGCGCTCATCAGCAGGGCCGCGATCAGGCCGACGCTCGCGCCCCACAGGCCCGCAGCCTGTCCGCCCATCACCAATCCGGCGATAAAGCCGAGCAGCGGCAGAACGATCAGCGCAAGGCAACCGAGGGCAAACATGACGCCCCCCTTTGCCTGCTGGGCCTTGACCCTGCCTTAACGGCCTGCCATCGCGCCCGGCGAAATCTTGAAGGCACAGACATGACCGCGCATAAAGAAGGCGATCCCACCACGCTCAACCGGCTCTATGGCCGCTCCAAGGGCAAGCCCCTGCGCGCCGGGCAGCAAGGGCTGGTGGATACGCTGCTGCCCCAGATCGCCGTGCCGATGGAGGGCGAGGTGACGGCCCAGCGCCTGTTTGGCGAGGACCGCCCGCTGCATTTCGAGATCGGCTTTGGCGGGGGCGAGCATATGGCCTATCGCGCCGATATGCTGCCCGATCATGGCTTTATCGGCGCCGAGCCCTTCATCAATGGCGTGGCGCAGGCGCTGACCCATGTGTCCGGGGATAATGGCGCCCATGCCCCGATCCCCAATGTCCGCATCCATCATGGCGACGCGCTGGAGGTGCTCTCGCGCATTCCCGATGGCTCGCTCACCATGCTCTATCTGCTGCACCCCGACCCATGGCCCAAGGCGCGCCATGCCAAGCGCCGGATGATGAATGATGGCCCGGTAGAAATGTTCGCCCGCAAGCTCAAGCCCGGCGGCGAGTTCCGATTCGGCACCGACCATGCGATCTATGTCCGCCATGCGCTGATGGTGATGCAGCGCCACACCGACAAGTTCGAATGGCTGGCCAAGGAGGCCAAGGATTTTCAGGTCCGCCCCGGCGGCTGGCCGCAAACGCGCTATGAGCATAAGGCGCGCACGGTTTACGGACATGAGGTCTGGTACTTCCGATATCGCCGTAAAGACTGATTTCGTTCGATAATTGCCGTTTCGCAGGCCGCCTCAACCCCCGCCGGGTTGGGGCGGTTTTTGCGTGTTCTTCATATGAATTGCATAAAACGTGTATAAATGTATATTTACGGGCTAAATCGTGCGGCGCATAAGACGCCCATGGACAACAACCTCCCCCTTGGCCGCCGCGAGATGATCGCGCGCCGACTCGATGAAGGACAGGCCGTGGTGGCCAATGTGCTGGCCGCCGAATTCGATGTGTCCGAGGATGTGATCCGGCGCGATCTGCGCAACCTTGCCGCCGAGGGGCGCTGCCGCAGGGTCTATGGCGGCGCGCTGCCGCTTTCGGCCCCATCGACCCCGATCAACCAGCGCATCGGCGAGAGCGAGGAGCGCAAGCACGCGCTGGCCGCCGCTGCGGTGGGCCTGATCGCGCCGGGCGAGATGATCTTTATCGACAGCGGCAGCACCAATCTGGCGCTGGTGCCCTTGCTGCCCGATGGCATCGCGGTGGTGACCAATTCGGTGGTGATCGCCGGGGCGCTGCAGGCGCGCGGCACCATCGTCACCTATATGATCGGCGGCAAGGTGGACGCGCAGGTGGGCGGCTGCGTCGATGCGGGCGCGGTGCAGGCGCTGGGCCAATTCAACATCGACCGGGCGTTTCTGGGCGCCTGCGCGGTCTCGGGCGAGGAAGGCATCGGCGCCTTTTACGCCGACGATGCAGCCTTTAAACGCGCCGCCATCGAGGTCAGCCGCCACAGCGTGGTCATGGCCACCAGCGACAAGCTGGACAGCCGCACTCATTTCCGCATCGCCCCGCTCGACCGGATCACGCATTTGGTGCTTGAACATGACGCCGCCGTGCTGGCGCCCGCCTTGATGGCGCAGATCGGGCAAAGGGTGATCCTTGCCCGCCCGCCTGCCTGACCTTTCGGAGTCTGAGATGTCTGACAGCCCCTCGACGCGGCTTGCCACGCGCCTGGCCTTTCTTGTTGCCGGTTTTGGCATAGCCTGCTGGGCGCCGATGGTGCCCTTTGTCAAATTGCGGCTGGGGGTCGATGAAGGGGTGCTGGGCGCTCTGCTGCTCTGCCTTGGCGCGGGATCGGTGATGGCGATGCTAGCCACAGGCGCGCTCAGCAGCCGTTTCGGCACGCGTCCGGTCATTCTGGTCGGCGGGTTGGGGCTTTGCGCCATGCTGCCGCTGCTGGCGGTTTTGCCCTCGGTGCTCACGCTGGGGGCGGCGCTGCTGGTGTTTGGCGCTTCGCTGGGATCGCTGGATGTGGCGATGAACATTCATGCGGTCGAGGTGGAAAAGCACGCAGGCCGCCCCCTGATGTCGGGCTTTCATGCGCTTTTCAGCATTGGCGGATTTGCCGGATCGCTGATGATGGCGCTGCTGCTCTCGCTGGGGGGCAGCGCGCTGGCCGGGGCTTTGCTGGGGGCGCTGTTGATGCTGCTCGCGCTGCTTTATGCCGCGCCGCGCCTGTTGCGGACCAAGGCGGTGGAGGGCGAGCCGCATTTCGCGCTGCCCCATGGCATCGTGCTGTTGCTGGCCGGGCTGACGGCGATCACCTTTCTGGCCGAGGGGGCTTTGCTTGATTGGGGCGCGCTGTTCCTGACCGAGGGCGGGCTGGTCGATGTGAAGCGGGCAGGGTTCGGCTATATGTTCTTTGCCATTGCCATGACGCTGGGGCGGCTGACGGGCGATGCGCTGACGGCGCGAATCGGGGACAGGGCCGCGCTGCTGTGGGGCGGAGCGGTGGCGGTGGCGGGCTTTGGCGTGCTGATCGCGGCGCCGGTGGCGGGGCTGGCATGGGCGGGCTTTGTGCTGATCGGGCTGGGCGCGGCCAATATCGTGCCGGTGCTGTTCCGTCAGGCCGCTTCGCAAAAGCAGATGCCCGCCGCGCTGGCCATTGCCGCGATTTCCACCACCGGTTATGCGGGGGTCCTGCTGGGGCCTGCGGCCATCGGGCTGGTGGCAAAATATGCCGGGCTTTCCATGTCCTTTGTGATGCTGGCCGGGCTGATGTGTCTTGTGCCGCTCTGTTCGGGACAGGTGGTCCGCGCCAAAGCGTCCTTATGACTTTCCCGGGGCAAAGTAATTTTCCTTAGGCAAAGTCCTTGGTTTAATAGGGTTATTCCGAAAAAACTTTTACATCAGTTTGTGGCATAGGCCGCCCACGGAAAAAGGGTGTTGCGCTGTGATCGCATATTTTGGCCAATCCCGGGCGATGGATCGCGCGGCATGACGGGGGCGTCGATCTGGAACGACCGTCTGAGCACCAATGCGCGCGCGGGGCGCAAGGACATGACTCTTTGCGACACCTTGCTGGGCCTGCTGCTGTTCTCGCTGGTCACGGTGCTTTACGAATTGGACCGCCATGGCGTGGGCACAGCCGTCACTCAGGCTGACCTGCTGGTCTCGCGCCTGATGACGATCGTGGCTATCGCGCTGCTGCTGGGCCTGATCGTGTTCAGCCGTCGTCGCATCATGGCCTCGCTGGTTACGCTGGAGCAGGCGCAGGAAGCGCGCCAGCAGGCCGACGAATTGTTCAACCTGACCGATATGCTGCAAAGCGCGGACAGCTATGAGGACGCCACCGCCGTCCTTCAGGTCACCACGCAGCAGATCCTGCCTGATCTTGGCACGGCGCTGTATATTTTCAATCAGGCGGGCGATCAGCTCGAATTGAGCAAGGCATGGAACCTGCCCGCAGGCTGCGAGCCTTCGCCCACGCTGGCGCCCGACAATTGCTGGGCGCTGAAGCGCGGGCGCAGCCATCTGAACGATCCGCTGCATGGCTCGGTCTGTTGCAGCCATCATACCGGCAGCACCATCACGCTGGAATTTCCGATGCAGGCGCGCGGCAGCGTGTTCGGCCTGATCAAATTCATCGGCGAGGGCGAGGAAGGCTGCGTCCGGCTGGGCCATGCCGAGAGGATCGGGCGGGCGATGGCCGAGTCGATTTCGCTGGCCCTGTCCAATATCCAATTGCGCGAAACCTTGCGCAACCAATCCCTGCGCGATCCGCTGACGGGCCTGTATAACCGGGGCTATCTGGATGAAACGTTTGATCGGCTTCAGCGGCTGGCCGAACGCAACCAGTCGCATCTCAGTCTGGTGATGATCGACCTCGACAATTTCAAGATGCTCAACGACACCTATGGCCATGCCAAAGGCGATGCGGTGCTCAGCGATGTGGCCCATGTCATTCAGGGCCATCTGCGCGCTTCGGATCTGGCGTGTCGCTATGGCGGCGAGGAACTGGTGCTGATCCTGCCCGATTGCTCGCTCGATCAGGCGTTGGTCAAGGCTGAGCAGTGCCGGGGGCGGATCGAGGCCCTGTCGGGCGCGCATCACGCCAAGATTTCCGCCTCCTTTGGCGTGGCGACCTATCCGGAAACCAGCAAGACCTGCGAAGCCCTGCTGGGCAGCGCGGATGCGGCGCTGTATCAGGCCAAGGCGCTGGGGCGAAACCGGGTGGAATGGGCGGCCTGTCCGGCCTAAGGAGCGGGGCTGTCCGACAGCAATTTCTGCATAAAGGCCAGATCGAGCCAGCGCCCGAATTTGTGGCCGACCTGCGGCATAAGCCCCACCTGCGCAAAGCCCAGGGCCTGATGCAGGGCGATGGAGCCTGTGTTGCCAGCATCGATCGCGCCGACCATCGCGTGAAAACCCGAAGCTTTTGCCCGCGCGATCAGCGCATCAAGCAAGGCCCGCCCGATCCCGCGCCGATGCGCAGAGGGGGCGACATAGATTGAATGTTCGACAGTTTGGGAATAGCCCGGAAATGGCCGAAAATCGCCATAAGAGGCAAAGCCCAGCACAAGATCGCCTTCGACCGCCACCAGCACGGGAAAACCCCGCTGATGCTTGGCGTCGAACCAGAGGTGGCGTTCCTCGATACTGCCCGGTGTTTCGTTCCACACCGCCGTCGTGTGCAAAACGGCATGGTTATAAATGGCCAGAACAGCGGCCAGATCATCCCGGCCTGCATCGCGGATCATCATGCGCGCTTCCTCGGGATGACCGGCGCGAGGATGATCCCCGCGCCGGTATCCTTCACTCGATCACCCGGTGATACCAGCCGCCGCCAGCACCGCCAGCGTCAGCACGTCGGGCGCAATCGCGGTCATGGGCACGATCTGCACCGGCTTTTCCATGCCGATCTGGATCGGGCCGATCGCCGTATTGCCGCCCAGTTCGCGCAGCAGCTTGGCCGCGATATTGGCCGATTGCAGGCCCGGGAAGATCAGCACATTGGCCGGCGCGGTCAGGCGGCTGAAGGGATAATGCTTCATCACCGCCGGGTTGAGCGCCGCATCAGGCGTCATTTCGCCTTCATATTCAAAGTTCTGCGGCTCTGAATCGAGGATCGAGATCGCGCCGCGAATGGGCTCCAGCCACTTGCCCGTGGGATTGCCAAAGGTCGAGAAGGACAGGAACGCCACGCGCGGTTCATGGCCCAGACGGCGCGCCACGGCCGCCGTTTCCTTGGCGATGACGGCCAATTCTTCCGAATTGGGCCGCTCGTTGCAGGTCGTGTCGGCCAGGAAGGTGGTGTTGTTCTTGCCCACCATCACATGGATGCCAAAGGGCAGGTGGCCCGGCTTGGGGTCCAGCACATGGCGCACTTCGCGCATGGTCTGGCCAAAGGGGCGGGTCGCGCCCGTCACCATCGCATCGCCCACGCCCATCTTCAGCAGCGCGGAGGCAAAGCCGTTGCGGTCCTGATTGACCATGCGCTTGATGTCGCGCTCCAGATAGCCGCGGCGCTGGAGGCGCTCGTAAAGCATCATGCCCATTTCCGCGACATGCTCGCTGTCGGCGGCATTGTGGATTTCATAGGAATCCGGCTTGCCCACGCCCAGCTCGACCAGCTTGTCGCGCACGGCCTGTGTACGGCCCACCAGAACCGGCGTGCCATAGCCGAAATCCTTGAACTGGATCGCGGCGCGCAGCACCACTTCGTTCTCGGCCTCGGCAAAGATCACGCGCTTGGGGTTGGCCTTGACCTGTTCATAGACGTTGGTCAGCACCGAGGTGGTCGGGTTCAGACGGCCTTTAAGCTGATGGCGATAGGCGTTGAAATCCTCGATCGGCTTTTGCGCCACGCCGCTGTCCATGGCGGCCTTGGCCACGGCCATCGACACCACCTCCATCAGGCGCGGGTCAAACGGGGCGGGAATGATGTAATCGCGGCCAAAGCTGTGGTTCTTGCCATAAGCCAGCGCGACTTCTTCGGGCACCTGTTCGCGCGCCAGTTCGGCAATGGCGTTGGCCGCGGCGATCTTCATCTCTTCGTTGATCGCGGTGGCCCGCACGTCCAGCGCGCCGCGGAAGATGAAGGGGAAGCCCAGCACATTGTTCACCTGATTCGGAAAATCCGAACGGCCGGTGGCGATGATGCAGTCGGGGCGCGCGGCCTTGGCCTCGGGCGGAGTGATTTCGGGCACCGGGTTGGCCATGGCAAAGATGATCGGCTCGGGCGCCATTTCCTTGACATATTCGGCAGGCAGCGCGCCCGCCGCCGACAGGCCCAGAAACACGTCGGCACCTTTCAGCGCCTGTTCGAGCGAGCGGGCATCGGTATCGGCCGCATGGGCGCTCTGCCACTGGTTTACCGGCTTTTCGCGGCCGCGATAGATCGGGCCGTCGCGGTCGCACACGATCACGTTTTCGTGGCGCACGCCCATCGACTTGATCAGCGAGGTGCAGGCCAGCGCCGCCGCGCCCGCGCCATTGACCACGACCTTGATGTCTTCCAGCTTGCGGTTGGTGATCATGCAGGCGTTGATCAGACCGGCCGCCGAAATGATCGCGGTGCCGTGCTGGTCGTCATGCATGACCGGGATCTTCATCCGTTCACGCAGGGCTTGCTCGATCACGAAACATTCGGGGGCCTTGATATCCTCAAGGTTGATCCCGCCAAAGCTGGGCTCCATCAGCGCGATGGCTTCGATCAGCGCGTCGGGATCTTCGGAATTCATCTCGATGTCGATGGAATCGACGTCGGCAAAGCGCTTGAAGAGGACCGCCTTGCCCTCCATCACCGGCTTGGAGGCCAGCGCGCCCAGATTGCCAAGGCCAAGGATGGCCGTGCCGTTGGAAATCACCGCGACCAGATTGCCCTTGGCGGTGTAATCATAGGCGGTGGCGGGATCCTTGGCGATGGCTTCGACGGGAACCGCGACGCCGGGCGAATAGGCCAGGCTCAGGTCTCGCTGCGTGGCCATCGGCTTGGATGCGATGATCTCGATTTTGCCAGGGCGGATCGTGTTGTGGTAGAACAGCGCTTCGCGCTCGGTAAACCGGACGTTGGCTTGCTCGGGGCTTTCCTCGGACACCGAAACTTTCTCCTTCTTGCAAGGCTGCCCTAACCAAAGAGAGAGCGCCGCGATAGGGGAAAGCGTGGGGTGTGGGCATTCCATCGTATCGATTCTGCGGCTAATCCGGCATCATGAGTGAGAAATCCGCCCCCCCAGCCGCAACGCCCATGATGACGCAATACCTTGGTCTAAAGGATAAGGCCGATGGTTGTATGCTGTTCTATCGCATGGGTGATTTCTTTGAGCTGTTTTTCGAGGATGCGAAACAGGCATCGCAGATTCTCGACATCGCGCTGACCAGCCGGGGCGAACATGGCGGGGAACCGATCCCGATGTGCGGTGTGCCGGTCCATGCGGCCGAATCCTATCTGGCGCGCCTGATCAAGGCCGGATGCCGCGTGGCAATTGCCGAACAGGTCGAAACCCCCGAACAGGCCAAAAAGCGCGGCGGATACAAGGCGCTGGTGATGCGCGACATTGTGCGATTCGTCACCGCCGGGACTTTGACCGAGGAGGCTCTGCTCGAACCGCGCCGGGCCAATGTGTTGGCGGCGGCATGTCTGCTGCGCGACAAGGTGGGCGTGGCGGCGGTGGATATTTCCACGGGCCGTATGGAACTGGAGGAGTGCGAGCCCGAGAATATGGGCGCGGCGCTGGCGCGTTTGGGCGCCAGCGAGATCATCGCGCCGGACAATTGGGGCGAGGCGCCTTTCGAGTCGATTCCGCGCGGCGCCCATGAATTTTCCAGCGAGGGCGGCGCGGACCGGCTCTGCGGTATTCACGGCGTGGCGACGCTCGACGGGTTTGGCGCGTTCACACGGCCGATGCTGGCGGCGGCCTGCGGCTTGCTGGCCTATCTCGACCATGTGGGCCGGGGCAAACTGCCGCTGCTGCTGCCCCCCGTTGCCCGCCATGGCGAGGCCCATATGGCGATGGACGAGGCCACGCGCGGCAGTCTGGAAATCCTGCGCTCATCAACCGGGGGCCGTTCGGGCAGCCTGATCGAGGCGGTGGACCGCTGCGTCACCGGTGCGGGCGCGCGGCAATTGGCCGAGGATCTCTCGGCGCCCTTGCTGGACCGCGCGGCCATTGAGGAACGGCTCGAACTGGTCCAGTGGCTCTATGATGATGCGTTGCTGCGCGGGGATGTGCGCGGGCAATTGCGCAGCCTGCCGGACGCCGGGCGCGCGCTGGGCCGCGTGGTGGCCGGGCGCGGAAGCCCGCGCGATCTGGGGCAATTGCGCGATGGTCTGGCGGGCGCGGCGCGACTGGCCGCAAGGCTGGCGCGGGTTGAAGGGCGCCCCGCGATGCTCGATGCTCTGCTGCCCGCGCTGGTCGGGCATGATGGGCTGATCGACCTGTTCTCGCGCGCCCTGATCGCCACCCCGCCCACCGAACGCTCGCAGGGCGGCTTCATTGCCGAGGGCTATGATGCCGATCTCGATGACTTGCGCAGCGTCTCCAGGGATGCCCGCGAAGCGATCAAACAACTGGAGGAAAGATATCGCAATCAGACCGGCATAGCCGCGCTGAAAATCAAATATAATGGCGTGCTGGGCTATTATATCGAAGTGCCCGCCCGCCATGGCGATCAGTTGATGGCCCCCGACAGCGGCTTTACCCATCGCCAGACCATGGCAGGCGCGATGCGTTTCAATGCGCTGGCGCTGCATGAGGAAGCGGGCCGGATTGCCGAGGCGGGCGGCCATGCTCTGGACGCCGAGGAAGCGCATTTCACAGAACTGACCGCCGTCGCGGTTGCCGCGCGCAATGAAATCGCCCGCACCGCCGCCGCTCTTGCCCGCATCGACGTGGCCGCAGGGCAGGCCGAGCGTGCCGCCGAGGGCAATTGGTGCCGCCCCGCGATCAGCGAGAAATGCGAACTCGCCATCGTCGAGGGCCGCCATCCCGTCGTCGAAACCGCGCTGGGCGCGGCTGGTGAGCGTTTCGTCGCCAATGACTGCACGCTCAGCCAGTTCGACCGGCTCTGGCTTTTGGGCGGGCCGAACATGGGCGGTAAATCGACCTTTCTGCGCCAGAATGCCCTGATCGTCCTGTTGGCGCAGGCAGGCGGTTTCGTGCCTGCCCGCGCGGCCACCATTGGCCTGGTCGACCGCCTGTTCAGCCGGGTGGGTGCGTCGGACAATCTGGCGCGGGGGCGCTCGACCTTCATGGTCGAAATGGTCGAAACCGCCGCCATCCTGCAACAGGCCACCCCGCGCAGCTTCGTCATCCTTGACGAGGTGGGGCGCGGCACCAGCACCTATGACGGCCTCGCGCTGGCATGGGCGGTGGCCGAGGCGGTGCATGGGGTCAACCGCTGCCGCTGTCTGTTTGCCACGCATTACCATGAACTCGCGCGGCTGGCCGATAGTTGCGAGGCGCTGACGCTCCACCATGTCCGCGCGCGCGAATGGAAGGGCGATCTGGTGCTGCTCCATGAAGTCACCACGGGGCCGGCTGAAAGCTCTTTCGGTCTGGCCGTGGCGCGACTGGCGGGGGTGCCGGGGCCGGTGGTTTCCCGCGCCAAGTCGGTGCTGGCGAAACTCGAAAAGGGACGGGCGGAAACCGGGGGAATCGCCGCAGGGCTGGGCGATCTGCCGCTCTTTGCCAATGTGGTCGAGGAGGCGCCCAAGGGCGACCCTTTGCGCGAAAAGCTGGCGGCGCTTGATATTGACGCGCTTTCCCCGCGCGATGCGCTCGGCTGGCTTTATGAACTGAAGCGCGAGATCGGTTAACCATCCTTGGCGGCGCAAGGTTTAACCGGACCCGGTGTAAACCTTGCGCCATGCTTCCCTTCGGACCCCGCCTGACTACCGTTTTCGCCAGTCGCTGGAAGGCTTTGTTCTGGGCGGCGGGCGTGATGGTGACGGCCTATTTCACGGCCAGCGAAGCCAGACATGACGACCCTGCCGACACTCATGCCGCTCCGGTGGTGCAGCCTTCGTCCGGCGGCAACCCGTCCTCGCCCTGGGCCAAGTAAAGCCTATTCCCGCGCGGCGGCGGGGCCCAGCGACTCTTCCTCATCATCGTCATTGCGTTCGCCGCGATAGGCATCCATGTCGATGCGGCCTGATGCCTCCATGTCGCGCATGTGGTCGACCAGATCCTGAACATCGTCGCCGACATCCCCGCTCACCGGCTTGCTGCTGTCCTCCAGCACGAATTTGTCGCTGTCGAGCTGCTGCGCGGCCTCGCCATAGGTCTGAGCCTGAGTCGATTCGTCCTCCTGAGACAGGTTGACGGTTTCGGGCGGCGGATCGTCGGTCAGATCCGGCAGGCCGGGTTCGGGCTGCGACGGCGGGGGCACCTGCGGCTCGATGGCGGGGGGAATGTCGGGTGTCGGGGTTTGCGGGACGGGGCTTTCCGGGATGGGTTGATTTGGCGTGCTGGCCATGGGGCTCTCCTGTTGCGCCCGAAAGGACGGTGCCAACAGGAAAGCCGCCAGGGCAGCCCCAGGTTCCCTTGCCCTTGCGTGTTTCAGCGCGTGGGTACGGGTGTTTCGCCGCTGTAATCGTAAAAACCGCGCCCGGTCTTGCGGCCAAGCCACCCGGCCTCGACATATTTGGCCAACAGCGGGGCGGGGCGATATTTGCTGTCGCCCGTGCTGTTCAACAGGATGCGGGTGATTTCAAGGCAGGTGTCGAGCCCGATGAAATCGGCCAGTTCGAGCGGCCCCATCGGGTGGTTGAGGCCCAGCTTTGCCCCCGTGTCGATATCGACCACATTGGCCGTGCCCGCGCCCAGCGTGAAGGCCGCCTCGTTGATCATCGGCATCAGGATGCGGTTGACGATAAAGCCCGGCTCGTCCTGCGAAAGCACCACCGTCTTGCCGAGGCCGGTGGCGAAGCTGCGCGTGGCGGCAATCGTTTCGGGGCTGGTGGCAAGGCCGGGGATGATCTCGATCAGCTTCATCACCGGGACCGGATTGAAAAAATGCAGCCCGATGAAGCGCGCCGGATCGGGCGATTGGCGCGCCATGCGGGTGATGGGGATGGATGACGTGTTGCTGGCCAAAATCGCGTCCGCGCCCAGCACCTTGCCCGCCGCCTCAAAGATCTTGGCCTTGATGTCCTCGCGCTCGGTGGCGGCCTCGATGATGAAGCCGGCCTCGGCCATCGGGGCATAGTCGCCTACCGGGGTGATGCGCGAGAGGGTCTCTTCGGCCGCCTGCGCCGTGATCTTTTCCTTGGCGACCAGCCGGTCCAGCCCCTTGCCGATCTTGTCCTTGGCCTTTTGCGCCAGCTCCACCGACACATCGGCCAACAAAACCTCATGGCCGAACGCGGCAGAAGTCTGCGCAATGCCCGAGCCCATCTGGCCCGCGCCGATCACCCCAACAATCGTCATGTGCATCAACCCCTTTTGTCTTCAGGCATCGCGGCTTGCGCCCGGCACCCACAGTATGTCGTCGGCGCCATTGTTATTGCGCGCGCGCGCCAGCACAAACAGATAATCCGACAAACGGTTGATATAGGCCAGCGCCGCCGGATTGACCGGCTCATCCGCGGCCAGCGCCACACAGGCGCGCTCGGCCCGGCGCGCGGCGGCGCGGGCGATATGGGTGCGCGCGGCGCCTTCCGATCCGCCGGGCAGGATGAAGCTGGTGAGGGGATTGAGATCTTCATTCACCGCGTCGATCGCGCTTTCCAGCCATTCCACCTGCGCTGGCACGATGCGCAAGGACATCGGGCCGGGCGTGAAATCATCGCCGGGCGTGGCCAGATCCGCGCCCAGATCGAACAGGTCGTTCTGGATTCGCAGCAGCGCGGCCCGATGCGCGCCATCGACCGCCAGAACCGCCAGACCCAGCGCGCTGTTGGCCTCGTCCACCGCGCCTATCGCCTCCATCCGTGCGGCATGTTTGCCCACGCGTGATCCATCGACCAGCCCGGTGGTGCCGTCATCGCCGGTGCGGGTGTAAATCTTGTTCAACTTGACCAAGTCTGTATCCTGTTCGCCATTATCTCGACGCGGCCAATAGCACCGCCACCACGATCACCGCCAGCGCCTGATATTTGATGCGGGCAAACATCATCTCGTTCTGTTTCAGCTGCATCGGGCTGGGGCCGTTTCCGCCGCCGCTTTCCAGATCATCGCGCGTGGTCTGCAGAAAGGCGATGATCCCCTTGGCCAGACTGACCACGACAAAGCCCATGGCCACCACGATCACCGGAATGAGGATATATTTCAGCATCGCCCGTCTCCCAATTTCTTATTGGGCGCAGCCTATGCCCCTTATCAGCGAAAGGCCAGCGGGCAAAAGGGCATGACGCAGGTCATCGGCCAAGGCCCGCCCGTCCACTCCATCGCCGCGCATATCGGCCAGCGATGGGCTGCCCCGGCGTTTGGCCAGCTTGCGCCCATCGCCTTCCACGATCAGCCCGTGATGATGCCAGCGCGGCACGGGCAGATCGAGCAGGGCCTGAAGCAGGCGATGCACATGGCTGGCCGCAAACAGATCGGCGCCGCGCGTGACCAGCGTGATGCCATCGGCGGCATCGTCCAATGTCGCGGCCAGATGATAGGAGGCCGGCGCCTCCTTGCGCAGCAGCACGATGTCGCCAAAGATTTCGGGCGTGGCCACCCGCGGCCCGGCCAGTTCATCCTCCCACACCAAAGGCCCGGCGATCTCCACCGCCCTTGCCATATCCAGCCGCCATGCCGCCCCCGCCGGATCAATGTCGCGCCCGCGACAGGTGCCGGGATAGATCAGCCCGTCGGGGCCATGGGCCGTGGCCGCCGCCGCGATTTGGGCGCGGGTGCAGTTGCAGGGATAGAGCAGGCCCATCGCCCGCAGCCTATCCGCCGCCGCGCCATAGGAGTCCAGCCGCGAGGATTGCCAGACCACCGGCCCATCCCAGCCGAGGCCCAGCCATTGCAGATCCTCGATCATCGCCTCGGCCAGTTCGGGGCGCGAGCGCGCGGCGTCAATATCCTCGATCCGCAGCAGAAACTCGCCGTCCGCCGCGCCGTCCGCCGCGCGCGCCAGATCATGCGCGACAATGGCCGCATAGGCATGGCCCAGATGCAGCAGGCCGTTCGGGCTGGGGGCAAAGCGGGTTCGGATCATCGCATTTTGCCCTCTGGCACCCCTTGACCTTGGCGGCAAGTCGGTGTTGATTGCGCTCATGAATTGTCGCCAAACCGTCATGCCCGCTTGTTATCAGGAGCCATGCTCAAGGCGGAGCTGATAGAGCGCGCGGCCCGGTTCCGCAGCGCCGGGGAGGATCCCTCCCGCCATTTGAGCGATTGTCCCGCATTGGTGTTGAACGCGGACTTTACCCCGCTTTCCTATTACCCTTTAAGCCTCTGGCCATGGCAGACCGCGATCAAGGCGGTTTTCCTGGAAAGGGTCGATATTGTCGCCAGTTACGAGCGCGAGGTGCACTCGCAGAGCTGGGCGATGCAACTGCCTTCGGTGATCGCACTGCGCCAGTATGTGAAGCCTTCGGAATTTCCGGCCTTTACCCGGTTCAACGTGTTTCTGCGTGATCGGTTTTCCTGCCAATATTGCGGCAATCCGCATCAATTGACCTTTGACCATGTGTTGCCGCGCCGCCTTGGCGGGCGGACGAGCTGGGAAAATATCGTCGCGGCCTGTTCGCCCTGCAATCTGAAAAAGGGCGGGCGCACCCCGCGCGAGGCGCATATGCCGCTGCTGACCCATCCGATCCGGCCGACAAGCTGGCAGTTGCAGGAGCGGGGCCGCGCCTTTCCGCCCAATTATTTGCATGAAACCTGGCGCGACTGGCTCTATTGGGATGTCGAGCTGGAGGCCTAGGCCCCCAGCTCGCGGCTGTTCAGCGCGGGATCACCCAGCGGATCGCATTGCTGTAGCTGCCCGCCATCGGCTGGCCGCTTTCATCCTGCGCCGGGTTGAACCGGGCGCGTTTGGTCACCAGCGCGCAGGTGGCGGCATCCAGCCCCGGCCATCCGCTGCTCTGCACCACGGTGCAGGAGGAGACGCGGCCATCGCTGCCCACCGCCAGTTGAAAGCGCACCACGCCCTCATGATTCATGCGCAATTCCATGGCGGGATAATCGTCCTCATTGGCCCATTCGCCCGGACGCGTGCGCGGGCTGACCGCCTTGGGCTGGCCATGGGGGCGGGCCGGTTCGGCGGTGGCGCGCGGCTCCGGCGTGGCCGTGGGGGTGATGTCCACCCCCTGCGCGGGCATGGGATCGACCGTGAGCTGCGGCATCGGATCGAGCGGCAGGGTAATCACGGTTTCAGGCGCCAGCACGGGCTTGGCATCGGCCTTCTGGCTGGGCTTCACCTCGGGCTGGGGCAGGGGCGCGAGCGGCATGTTGACCGCATCGGTATGATGCTCGGGCGCGATCACGCGATAGGCGGCAAGGCCCGAGACCAGCACCACCGCCGCGCCGACATGCAGCAGTGCGACCGCTCCGAGCGAGGCCATACGGGACTTAAGACTTGTCTGTGCAGTATACGTCATGACAGATCTCCCCTTCTGTCACCCGATCCGGTCCACCCTGTTTTGTTGCGTCCGGCAATACCGACCTGATTGGGTGATGGTGTATCGTAACATAAATTTCATGCCGTCCCAGCGCTAATTTCGCGCTTGCGGATTTGGTGGTGCGCGCGCAAATCCGGGCCTATGAACGCCTTTTCCACCCCCATCCTTGCCGTGATGACCGGCCGCGCCGTCCGTTTCCGTGATGCCGACGAGCATAGCGCGATTGCCAAGCAGCCTGTCACCGGCCCCGTCCGCGTGGGCTTTCTGGGGCTGGAGGGTGATGAACAGGCCGACCGCAAGCATCATGGCGGGCCGGACAAGGCGATCCACCACTATGCCTTTGACCATTATCCGACATGGACGGCTGATCTGGGGGATCACCCCTTGCTGAGCGCGCCGGGCGGGTTTGGCGAGAATATCTCGACCTTGGGCCTGACCGAGGACAATGTGCTGCTGGGCGATCGGTTCCGGCTGGGCAGCGCGCTGATCGAGGTCAGCCATGGGCGCCAGCCCTGCTGGAAGCTGGGCCATCGGTTCGATCATGCGCCGCTGGCCGCGCGGATCGTCAAGAACCGGCGCTCGGGCTGGTATTACCGTGTGATCGAGGAAGGCGCGGTGCAGGTCGGCGATGCGCTTGAACTGGTCGAGCGGGGGCTGGTGGATTGGCCGGTTTCGCGCTTGTTCCATGTGCTGATCGGGGGCGGGCACAAGGCGGACCCGAGCGTGCTGCCCGATCTGGCGGCGATGCCGGTGCTGGCGCAGGCATGGCGCAAGAGGGCTGTGGAACTGGCGGCCTAACGTTTCCCGCTCAGCGCTTTCTGACGGCGGCGCTGCACCGAGGAGCCAAGCCCGATCGCCTCGCGATATTTGGCCACGGTGCGCCGCGCCAGTTCAAAGCCCTTGGCCTTGAGCAGATCGACCAGCGTGTCGTCCGACAGGATCTTTTTCGGGTCTTCGTTGTCGATCAATTGCTTGATCGCGGCCTTGACCGCCTCGGCCGAAACGCCTTCGCCATCGGCGCCCGAGACGCCGCTGGTGAAGAAATATTTCAGCTCAAACGTGCCCCGCTCGCACATCAGATATTTGTTGCTGGTCACGCGGCTGACGGTCGATTCATGCAGCCCCACCGTTTCAGCCACCGCGCGCAATGTCAGCGGCTTCAACTGGCTGACGCCGCGGCGGAAAAAGCCTTCCTGCTGGCGCACCAATTCGCTGGCCACTTTGAGGATCGTCTTCTGCCGCTGGTCCAGCGCTTTGACCAGCCAGTTGGCATCGGCCAGCTTTTCCGACAACCACCCGCGATCCTCCTTGCCTGCGGTTTTCCCAGCACAGGCCCCGCGCATTTCCAGATAATAGCTGCGATTGAGGATCAGTTTGGGCAGGGTGGCCTGATTGAGCGCGACATTCCAGCCGCCATCGGCGCGCGCGGTGATCAGGATGTCGGGCACCACGGGCGCGGCCGCCCCGCCGCCATAGCGCAGGCCCGGCTTGGGATCATAGCCGCGCAATTCGGCCAGCATATCGGCAAAATCTTCCTCATCCACGCCGCACATCCGGCGCAGGCGGGGCAATTCGCCGCGCGCGATCATTTCCAGATTGTCGATCAGCCGGGCCATCGCCGGATCGTAGCGATCCGCTTCCCTGGCCTGCAACGCGATACATTCCGACAGGCTGCGCGCGCCAACGCCGGTGGGGTCGAGCGATTGGACCAATGCCAGCGCGGCCTCGACCTCGGCGGGCGAGACTTGCAGGTCCATGGCGATTTCGCGCAGGGAAGCGGCCAGGTAGCCCGCATCGTCCAATTGATCGATCAGGAAGCGGGCGATGAAAGCCAGCTTGGGATCGCGCACCACCGCGCCGATCTGACCATGCAGATGCTCAGCCAACGTCTCGTCAAAGGCGCCATATTCCTCCATCGCCGGGGCTTCGCCGCCGCCGGAGATGGTTGCTTCGCCCTCAAAGGCCGGTTCATAGCGTTCGGGCGTATCACCCCCGCCATCGCCCGTGTCCCGGTCCACATCGAGCGTCTCGGCGCTGATGTCCAGCGGGCAGTCCTCGGCGGCCATGCCTTCGCCGATCAACTGGTCGCAGGGGCTGCTTTCAAGGCTGGTGCGGCGCGCCTCGATCTCGACGGGTTCGACAGGCGGCGCCTCGCCCATTTCGAGCAGGGGGTTGGCGTCCAGCGCATCGCCGATAAACGCCTCGATCTCCAGATTGGACAGCGTGAGCAGCTTGATCGCCTGCTGCAGCTGCGGCGTCATCACCAGCGACTGTGTCTGGCGTAGATCGAGGCGCGGCCCCAGCGCCATAATCCTTTATGCGCCCCCAGCCGGTATCACAGCGTAAAGCCCTCGCCCAGATAGAGGCGGCGCACGTTTTCATCGGCCACCAGCGCTTCGGGGCTGCCCGCGAACAAGACCTGTCCGCCATAGATGATGCAGCCGCGGTCGCAGATTTCCAGCGTTTCGCGCACATTGTGGTCGGTGATCAGCACGCCGATGCCGCGCTGTTTCAGATCATGCACCAGATGGCGGATATCGGCGATGGACAGCGGATCAATACCCGCGAAAGGCTCGTCCAGCAGCATGATCGAGGGCTTGGCCGCCAGCGCGCGGGCAATTTCCGCACGCCGCCGCTCGCCGCCCGACAGCGCCATCGACGGGCTGGCGCGCAGCCGCGTCAGGCCGAATTCCTCCAGCAGCCGCTCCAGCTCGCCCGCCCGCGTCGCCGGATCGGGTTCGACCAGTTCGAGCACGGTGGCAATGTTCTGCTCCACCGTCAGCCCGCGAAAGATCGAGGTTTCCTGCGGCAGATAGCCAAGGCCCAGAATCGCGCGGCGATACATCGGCAGATTGGTGATATCGATCCCGTCGAGCAGGATGCGCCCCGAATCAGGCCGCACCAGCCCCATGATCGAATAGAAACACGTCGTCTTGCCCGCGCCATTGGGGCCGAGCAGGCCCATCACCTCGCCCTTGGCCACCTCCAGCGAGATGTCGGTGAGGACCGCGCGCTTGTCATAGCTTTTGGCGATGGACACGACCTGCAGCCCGGAAAACGAGCCGTTGGGATCGGACTGACGGTCGGCAGGGCCGGCTTCGGGGGCGATTGTCTGGGTCATCTGGGATCATTTTAGGCATCGCGGCGGCATTGGGCAAGGGCGATGCGGGTGATTGGCAGGTTTCATGCATGGCTGGGACAAAACGCCCATGGGGCGCGGCCGATTGCGCTTGATCGTGGTGGCCATCAATGTTTTACTCATACCAAAGGCCAATAGGGCCAGCGGCCAACAGGTCGGGATAGGGGAAGAGGGTTCATGGCCAAGGCACGCCTTGATGCGCCTGCCGATGTGGTGTCGCGTAATTCGCGCCCGCATGCGGATAGCGTATGGGCCCCTCGCAAACAG
The DNA here is from genome assembly GCF_012275515.1 of Novosphingobium sp. SG707. Lineage (GTDB taxonomy): Bacteria > Pseudomonadota > Alphaproteobacteria > Sphingomonadales > Sphingomonadaceae > Novosphingobium. Next base: position 60,108 of record NZ_JAAZQL010000003.1, on the reverse strand, counting down.
GGGGGCATCTTGCTGGATTGGCGCAAGCGGATCAGCGATCATATCGCTTATGCCTTGCTGGTTTACACCGGCCTGCAGATCTTCGTGACCATCGCTGCCCTGCGCGAGGGCAGCGCTTCGGTGCTGCCGGGGCTGGCGCTGGTGGTGCTGGTGGGCGCGATCATCCCGGCGTGCCGGATGATGGAGCGGCGCTGGACGCGGCTGAGCGATGCCGAGGCGGGCGATCCGGCGCGCGCCGCGGCCTTTTACCGGGATCGCGCGATGGTCTGGGCCGCCGCCATCGGATTGCCCTTTATTGTCACCGGGGGTTTTCGGCTGGTCGCGATGATGATGGCCTGAGGGGGCTGGCGAAGCGGATTGCTCTTGGCGGGGCGGGGCGTTAGAGCCTGCGCCCTACCAAGGCTTCAGGAGTTGCCCAGACCGCCATGCTTACCCCGCTTCAGGCACAGGAAAGGGCGCAGGCCCTGATCGAACGCGCGCGCAAGGCCGGGGCCGACGCCGCCGATGCGGTCTATATCGCCGATGCTTCGGAAAGCGTGTCAGTGCGGCTGGGACGGCTGGAGGATGTCGAAAGGTCTGAAAGCGAGCATATCGGTCTGCGGGTGTTTGTCGGGCGGCGTTCGGCCTCGATTGGTTCTTCCGATCTTTCCGATGATGCGCTGGCCGAGCTGGCGGCGCGCGCGCTGGCCATGGCGCAGGGGGCGCCCGAAGATCCCTATGCGGGACTCGCGCCCGAAGAATTGCTGTTCAAGGGGCCGTTTCCCGATCTCGATCTGGTCGACAGCGGCGAGCCCAGCCCGCAGGAGTTGCGCAGCCTTGCCGAAGAGGCCGAGGATGCCGCGCGCGCCATTGCGGGCGTGACCAACAGCGAAGGCGCGGGCGCATCGAGCGGCGGTGCCGTCATGGCGCTGGCCACCAGCCACGGTTTTGCCGGAGCCTATGCCGCCACCAGCCGCTCGATTTCGGCCAGCGTGGTGGCGGGTGAGGGCGGCGCGATGCAGCGCGACTATGCGCACCGTATGGCCCGCCACCGCGAGGACCTGATCTCTCCGGCTGAAATCGGCCGACAGGCGGGCGAGCGGGCCGTGGCGCGGCTCAATCCGGGGCGGATGAAGAGCGGCCCTGCGCCGGTGGTGCTGGACCCGCGCGTGGGCGGATCGCTGATCGGCCATTTGCTGGGCGCGATGTCGGGGGCTTCGATTGCCCGGCGCTCCAGCTTTCTGATCGGGCGGCTGGAAGAGCAATTGTTCGACAGCGCGGTGCGGATTGTCGATGATCCGCTGCGGCTGCGCGGGTTCCGCTCGCGCCCCTTCGATGGCGAGGGGTTGCGCACGGCCCCGCGCGATCTGGTGCGCGATGGGCGGATCACGGGCTGGCTGATGGAATGCGCCTCGGCGCGGCAACTGGGCCTTGCGCCCACCGGCCATGCCGGGCGTGGCGGCGGCGGGGCGCCGGGCGTGTCGCCGGGCAATCTGCATCTGGAGGCGGGCAGCCAGTCCGTGGCCGAACTGATCGCGGATATTGAGGATGGCGTCTATGTGACCGAGCTGATCGGCCATGGCGTCAACGGGGTGACGGGCGATTACAGCCGGGGCGCCTCGGGCTATCGCATCGTGAAGGGCCAGATCGCCGGGCCGGTGGCCGAATTCACCGTGGCGGGCAATCTGGTCGATATGTTCCGGGCGATGACCCCGGCCAGCGATCTGGAATGGTATCGCACGATCAATGTGCCCACCATCCGCGTCGATGGCATGACGATTGCCGGCGACTGATAGCAAAAGGGGCGGGAATGACCCCGCCCCTCTTTCTTATCAGGCCTTCTTGCCGGCCTGATAGCGTTCGATCGCTTCGATCACGATCTGGCGCGCATCGGCGGCATTGCCCCAGGTGCCCACGCGCACCCACTTTTCGGATTCCAGATCCTTGTAGTGGGTGAAGAAGTGTTCGACCTGCTGCGCGATGATGTCGGGCAGATCTTCCTTTTCCTTCACGTTGGCATAGTAGGGAAAGGTCTTGTCGTCGGGGACGCAGAGCAGCTTTTCATCGCCGCCCGCTTCGTCCTCGAGGTTGAGCACCGCGATCGGGCGGCAACGCACCACCGAACCCGGCACGAAGGGCGAACGAGCCACCACCAACGCATCGAGCGGGTCGCCATCGGGCGAAAGCGTGTGCGGCACAAAGCCATAGTTGGCGGGATAGCGCATCGGCGTGTGCAGGATACGGTCCACGAACAGAGCGCCCGAGTCCTTGTCGAACTCATACTTCACAGGTTCGCCCCCGGTAGGAACCTCGATGATGACGTTCAGATTGTCAGGCGGGCTCTTGCCGACCGAAATTTTGCTGATGTCCATGGCACCGTCATTATTATATGTGAGCGACACCGCCCCTTGCGGGTGCCGCGCAGGAATCTGCGGGGAAAGCCCTAGCCTTGGCCGTATTGCATTGCAACAGCGGCGCGGTCTTAATACCTGCACCGAATTGGTGAAGTGATTAACTGCCTGCCGTGACGTTGATGGTAAAAGCCAGCACGACGAGATTATAGAAAAACGCCAGCGCGCCATGGACCGTGGCCACCCGGCGCAGGCGCGGGCTGGTGATTTCCACATCCGATGTGGCAAAGGCCATGCCGATCGTCAGCGCGAAATAGAAAAAGTCCCAGAAATTAGGGCAATGGGCCATAGAGCTGGATGAATTGGCAGGGTCGGGCGCGGGAAAGCGCAGCCCGCCTTCATGTTCTGCACCATAATAGACATGGGCGTAATGCAATGTGTAAATGAGGTTCAAAAATAACCATGCTATAACCAAACTGGCCAGAATGAGGATCAGCGCGGCCCCTTTGGCATAGCCTGTATCGCCCCGCGCATGGGGCAGATCGACAAAAAGCGCGGTAACGATCACCAGCATGAACATCGCGCTGATCACCAGCACGGCAAAGCGGTTGGCGTCATTCTGGCGCGCATGGAGCCGCATTTGCGCGGGCGTATTGTCGCGCGAAAGCGGCCAGAGCGAGGCGATGAACACCAGCGCCCCCAGATCGAACCCGCCCAGCACCGCCTGACCCCAGCGCAGCCCCTGGGCCCCCAGCAGCCCCGTGCCCAGCGCGAACAGGCCCAAAAACAGCGAAAAGCGCGCAGGCAGCGGCCAGCGCAAACCTGCACGCTTTTTCATTTACTTGCCCGTCAGACGCTTGGGCGCCAGCAGCAGGTCAAGCCCCGCCGGTTCCTTGCCTTCGACCGCGCGCTCCAGCCAGGGATAGCGCAACCCGTCGTGATAATTCAGCACCACGGTCGCCACCTTTTCGCCGCGCTGCGTCACCAGCGTGATGGGCTTGTCATTGCCCTTGGCGCCGGTGATCGCGGCCTTCATCGCATCCTCGCTGTAGGTCGCGCCATTGACGGCGACGATCTTGGTGCCGGTCACAAGCGAGGCCTCAAAGGCCGGGCTGTTCCACAAGGTGCTGGTGATCACGCCTTCGCGGTTCAGCACGATGCCCAGCGAATGGGCCAGGCTGAGCGCCTTGGCGGCCGCGAAACGGCCCTTGTCATAAGGGTTGGGCGTATCCTTCCACACCAGCCTGTAGCCGCCCTTTTCGATGCCCGCCAAAGGCGCGGGTTGACCGGGCTGGTTCATATGCTTGTCGAGGAAGGCGTCCCAGTCATAGGCATAGATGCCGTTCAGCGCGGCGGCCACATCCTTGAAATTATAGACCACCTCGCCCCAGTCGCCATTCTTGATGCCGAAAAACGCGCGGGCGAAATCGTCGAGGCCCTTCTTGCCCTTGGTGCCTTCGCGGATGATCTGGTCCGCCTCCAGCCACATCAGCGCGCCTTCGGTGTAATAATCCTCATTGCGGTTGATGCTGGCATAGGGCTTGGCGCGGCGGCCCGAGATGACCGGATCAAAGCCGGTGTCCTCGACGCTGCGCCAGTCGCGGCCGGGCCATTGGGTGAACATGCCCGCATTGGCGGCAATCGCGCCAAGGATGGCTTCCTTGCTCTGGATGCCCGACCGCGCGGCCAGCACATAGCCCCAGAACTGCGTCTGCCCTTCATAGACCCAGAGCAGATTGCCCTGCATCGGCTGGCGGTAATCGGGGGTCCACAGCTTGTCCGGGCGGCGGAATTTGCCGTCCCAGCTATGGGTGAATTCGTGGCTGATCACATTGCGCGCCCAGTCCAGATCCTTCCAGTCGGTCCAGGCCTTGGGCATCATCGCGTTTTCGGAAGAGCGGTGATGCTCCAGCCCGATCCCGCCCATCCGCTCGGTCAGCGCCAGCAGGAAATCATAATGGTCGAAATGCAGCGCGCCGAAATTGACCCATGCTTCCTCGACCAGCGCCCTGTAGGTGGCCAGATGTTCGGGCTTGATGTCGAGCAGTTCGCTCTTGTCGGCCACGACATTCATGAACACGCCGCGCCCAAGGTCGAAACGCTTGAAATAGGCCCCGGCAAAGATCGGCGAATCGACCAGCGCCTCATAATCGATGACATCCCATGTCACCTTGTTGCCGCTCACCTGCTTGCCGTCCAGCGCGGTGGCCACCTGCCAGCCCTCGGGGAAGGTGACGGTGGGTTTGTACTTGATCTGGCGGGTGTAATAGCCGGCGGGATAAAGGCTCATCCGGTCCCATTGCAGGTTGAGCATTTCGGGCGTCATCGTGATGCGCCCCTCGCTGCTCTGCAGGGGCGAGGTGTGGATGAATTTGGCCACCACCGCCTTGGCGCCTGCGGGCAGGTCGATGTGAAAGGCAAAGACCTCGACCGGATCGCGATGCCAGGTCAGCAGCTTGCCGTCGGCGTAGAATTTGACATCGACGAGTTGATCGATCGTGCCGCGCGGATTGTGGCCGCCCGGAACCCATTGCGGCAATTGCAGGATCAGCTCTTTCGCGCCCGGCGCCACCGGCACGGTTTGTGACACGCGGAACAGGCCGCGCGCAATGTCGGTCGCGTCAATATCCAGCGTGATCGTGCCGCCCGGATAGGGGATATCCTTGGCATCGGGCACGCCTTGCACCACGGGAATGGCCGTGGGCGCGGAACGTTCGGCCAGCGCGGGCGAGGTGAACAGGAGGGCGGCGGAAAGGCCCAGCGCCATGCGATAGGCGGTGCGGGCGTGTGCATTCATGGGTTTTGTCATGACGACTTCATGACGCGAAGCAGGGCTGCCAGCAAGGGGGCTGAACAGGATATTTACCGCATTGTCAGCAAGTCCCGTTTTCGGCCCGGATCATCATGGGGCTTCACCTTGGGCGCGCCTGCGTATAGGGGGCAAATCCATGAGCAAGCCCCAGATCGAAACGCCGCAGGCCATCCGCGGCACCCAGGACATTTTCGGCGCCGATGCCGACGCTTTCGCCTTCGTGGTGGAAACGTTCGAGCGCGTGCGCAAATTGTACCGTTTCCGCCGGGTGGAAATGCCGGTCTTTGAAAAGACCACGGTGTTTTCGCGCAGCCTTGGCGAGACGACCGATGTGGTGTCGAAGGAAATGTATTCCTTTGAGGATCGCGGTGGGGAATCGCTGACCTTGCGCCCGGAGTTCACCGCCGGTCTGGCGCGCGCCTATCTGACCAATGGCTGGAAGCAGTATGCGCCGGTCAAGCTGGCGACGCATGGTCCGCTCTTCCGCTATGAACGCCCGCAAAAGGGCCGCTATCGCCAGTTTCACCAGATCGACGCCGAGGTGATCGGCGCGGCTGAGCCCACCGCCGATGTTGAATTGCTGGTGATGGCCGATCAGTTGCTGAAGGAACTGGGGATCAGCGAGGGCGTGACCCTGACGCTCAACACGCTGGGCGATGGGGAAAGCCGCGAGGCTTGGCGCGCAGCGTTGATCGAATACTTCCGGGCGGTGAAGGGCGAACTTTCGGAAGATTCGCAGGAGCGGCTGGAAAAGAACCCGCTGCGCATCCTCGATTCCAAGGACCCGCGCGACAAGGCTTTCCTGCCGAACGCCCCGCGCATCGACGATTATCTTTCGGTGGAGGCGCAGGATTTCTTCGCCGCCGTTACGGGCGGTCTGGATGCGGCGGGCGTGGCCTGGACGCGCAATGGGGCGCTGGTGCGCGGGCTGGATTACTATCGCCACACCGCGTTTGAATTTGTGACGGACCGTCTGGGCGCGCAAGGCACGGTCCTTGGCGGCGGGCGTTATGATGGCCTGATGGAAAGCCTTGGCGGCGCGCCCACTCCGGCGGTCGGCTGGGCGGCGGGCGTTGAGCGGCTGGCGATGCTGGTGTCGGGCAGCGGGTTGATTGCCGAGGATCGCACCGATGTGACCGTGGTGGTCGAGGATGACCGTGCGATCACCGAAGGCGTGGCGATGGCCGCGAAATTGCGCCGTGGCGGCCTGTCGGCCGAACTGGTGGCTACGGGCAGCCCGCGCAAGCGTTTCGACAAGGCGGTCAAGACCAACACACGCGCCATTCTCGCGCTGGGCTGGGGCGAAGAGGGCGTGACGCAGCGTCTGCGCAATGTCGATGCCGATGCTGCGCGGATCGAGGCGCTGATCGCCTAAATGACCATCCCTTCGACTCGTCTGGCCCAGATTTCGGCGCGTTTTGCCGAGCTGGAGGCGCGTCTGGCCTCCGGCACGCTGGAGGGGGCCGATTTCGTGGCGGCGTCCCGCGATTATGCCGAGCTGGAGCCGGTGGCCCGCGCGGCATCGGAGGTGGCGACGATGCGCGGCGAGCTGGAAAGCCTTGCCGCGCTGGATGATCCGGACATGCGCGAGCTGGCCGAGGAGGAGATCGCCCGCATCCGCGCGGCGCTGCCCGAGGCCGAGCGCGCGCTGTCCATCGCCATGCTGCCGCGCGACAATGCCGACAGCCGCCCGGCCATGCTGGAAATCCGCGCCGGAACCGGGGGAGACGAGGCTGCCCTGTTCGCCGCCGACCTGTTCCGCATGTATGAACGCTATGCCGCCGAGCAGGGCTGGCGTGTCGAAATGGTCAGCGCGAACGCCAGCGAGATCGGCGGCTTCAAGGAAGTGGTTGCCCATGTCAGCGGGCAGGGCGTGTTCGCCAAGTTGAAATTCGAATCCGGCGTTCATCGGGTCCAGCGCGTGCCCGTAACGGAAAGCGGCGGGCGCATTCATACCAGCGCGGCCACGGTCGCCATCCTGCCCGAACCGGACGAGGTGGATGTGCAGATCGAGGACAAGGACCTCAAGATCGACGTCTATCGCGCGAGCGGCGCGGGCGGGCAGCATGTGAACACTACCGATTCGGCCGTGCGCATCACCCACCTGCCCACCGGCACCGTCGTCACCTGTCAGGATGCGCGCAGCCAGCACAAGAACAAGGACAAGGCGATGCAGGTCCTGCGTGCCCGCCTGTTCGAGGCCCAGCGCGACGCGGCCCAGGGCGAGGAAGCCGAGGCCCGCAAGGCCATGGTGGGCAGCGGCGACCGATCGGAACGCATCCGCACCTATAATTTCCCGCAAGGCCGCGTCACCGATCACCGGATCAACCTGACGCTCCACCGCCTGCCCGAGATCCTTGAAGGGCCGGGTCTGGGTGAACTGGTCTCGGCGCTGATCCATGAGGATCAGGCCAAAAGGCTGGCGGCGCTGGGTGAATAATCAGGCGCGAATGAGCGTTGCGCAGGCGATCCGCGCCGCTGCCGAGAGCCTGAGCGCGACCAGCGACACTGCAAGGCTGGATGCCGAGGTGCTGATGGCCCATGCGCTGGGATGCAGCCGCACCGATGTGCTGCTGCGCCATATGAGCGATGGCGCGCCCGATGGGTTCGATAGGCTGATCGCGCGGCGCGCCGCCCATGAGCCGGTTGCCCATATCACCGGTCATCAGGAATTCTGGGGGCTGCCTTTTCGCGTCACGCCCGCCACGCTGATCCCGCGCGGCGACAGTGAGACGATTGTCGAGGCGGCGCTGGAGGTCTGCGCCGCGCCTAAGCGCGTGCTGGATTGCGGCACGGGAACGGGGGCCTTGCTGCTCTCGGTCCTGCATGAACGGGCCGGGGCGCAGGGTGTGGGCATTGATGCTTCACCCGAAGCGCTGGCCGTGGCGCAGGGCAATGCCGAGGCGTTGGGGCTGGGCGCAAGGGCGCGCATGGTGCTGGCCGACTGGACACAGGCGGGCTGGGCCGATGGGCTGGGGCGGTTCGATCTCATTCTGGCCAATCCGCCCTATGTAGAAGCGGATGCCGCGCTGGACCCCAGCGTGCGCGATTACGAACCGGCCGGCGCGCTGTTTGCCGGGGCCGAGGGGCTTGATGATTATCGCGTCCTGATTCCCCAATTGCCCGAATTGCTCCATCCGGGCGGGGTGGCCGTAATTGAAATCGGCTATAAGCAGGCCGAGGCGGTTGGACAAATTGCCGCACAGGCCGGTTTTGCCGTAAAATTACGGCTTGATCTGGCCAATCGGCCCCGTGCGCTGGTGCTTTCTCAGGAAAGCCGGGGAATTTCGTAAGATTCCGCTTGGCTTTTGCGGGCGGGGCTTTTAATTGAACCAACAGGACCGCCGAGGGATGGGATCTTCCCCTCTGGCTGGTGCTACTCCAGCATCTTCGTCAGGATAAGCCGATTAAGGCTGGACCCGACGAAACAGGGCCACGCCGCGATTTCGCGGTGAGGCGTAAGACAGGACGAGGAGCACGCCGGCATAGAGGCCGAGCGGCGATCCGGGGTTAAGGAATACTCACCCTTGAACAACAATCGTGGGAATAACCGCCGCCGTGGCCGGGGCAACAACAATGGTCGGCCGCAAAATGGTGGTCAGCAGCTTAACCGCATCGACAGCCGGGCGCGGGGCAATGCGCCGCAATTGCTGGAAAAATATCGCAAGCTGGCACAGGACGCTCATCTTAATGGCGACCGTGTTCAGGCCGAATATTATCTGCAATTTGCGGATCATTACTTTCGTGTGATCGCCGATACGCGCCTGCGCCAGGAAGAATCGCGCGCGCGCCGCGATGACCGCTGGCAGGACAATGGCGATGCGGGCCGCGATGATGGCGACGATCAGGGCGATTTCGCCGTGGACAGCGATTTCCCCGCTTTCGACGCGCCGCCGGTCTATACCCGCCGCGAGCGCGAAGAGCGCAGCGAGCCGCGCGCCGAAGCGCCGCGCCGCAGCGAGGAAGCCGCTCAGGAACCCGGCGAAGAGCAGGGTGGCGAAACCGGCGAGACCGGGGCCGAGGGTGCGGGCGAATCGTCACCCAACATCTATGAGCCTGCGGAAAACCCCTTCCTGCGCGAAAATCGCAGTCCGCGCGCGCCGCGTGGCCGCCGCGAGGAACGCCGCCCTCGCCGGGACGACCGTCCGCGTGAAGAACGGGCGCCCCGCGAAGAGCGTGCGCCTCGTGAGGAACGTGCTCCCCGCGAAGAACGGGCTCCCCGCGAAGAACGGGCTCCTCGTGAAGAACGTGCTCCCCGGGAAGAGCGCGCCCCGCGCGCGCCGCGTGTGACGGCCGAAAAGGCGGCCGCGCCGGTGGATGGTTCGGGTCTGGGAGCGGCTTTGCCGCCTGCCATTTCCGCCACGCCGCGCAAGGCTCCCGAACCGAAGGCCGCCGAGGCGAAGGCTCCCGAGGTCAAGGCTCCCGAGCCTAAGCCCGCCGAACCGGTGGTGCAGGCCGCTGTCGAGGCACCGGTTGCCGTTGAGGCCGAGCCCGCTCCGGCTCCCAGGCGCCGTGCGCCCCGCCGCAAGGCCGTGGCCGCACCCAGCGAGAGCGCAGAGTAATCTGCGCCGATAATGCCAAGGCGGGGTGACGGCAAAGGCCGCCCCCGCTAAAGCATGCCGCCATGGATGACGCGGCAAAGCCTTGGCACGATAGATATTTCGGCAAATACAAGCGCAAGGCGAAGCTCTTTGCGCGGGCTTGCTGGCATTGGGGCTGGCGAGGCGCGGCTTTGGCCGCCATCGGCGCGGTCGGCGCGCTGGGTTTTCAGCCGCTCGGCCTCTGGCCGCTCACCTTGCTCAGCCTTGGCGTCCTGCTGTGGATCGCCGCGCGATTGCCCCATGCGGGCTGGGCGGCGCTGGCAGGCTGGCTGTGGGGCGTGGGCCATTTCACGCTGGGGCTGAACTGGATCGCCACGGCTTTCACCTATCAGGCCAAGATGCCGCCATGGCTGGGCGGTTTGGCGGTGTTTCTACTCTCGCTCTATCTGGCGATCTTTCCGGCGATGGCGATGGCGGGGGGCTGGTTCCTGCGCGGGCGCGCAGTATCGCGGGTGCTGGGTTTTGCCGGATGCTGGATTCTGGCCGAAGCTTTGCGCGGCTTTCTCTTTACCGGTTTTCCGTGGAATCCGCTGGGTGCGGCGCTCCTGGGCGGGGATGCGCGGCCGGGTCTGGCGCTTTTGGCGCCCTGGCTGGGCACCTATGGTCTGTCGGGGCTGGCGGTCGTCATGGCGGGCGTGGCGGCCGAGGGGCGGATGCTGTGGTTTCAGGGTGAACGCCGAGCGGGCGGGGCGATGATGGCGGGGCCATTCGCGCTGGGCCTCGCCGTCATGGTTCTCCCCGGCCCGGCAACGCCCCAGGGCCATATCGCCTATACGCTGATCCAGCCTAATATCGCGCAGGAGGATCTGGACGATCCTACCCATTTCGAGGCGCAATATGTCGCCTCGGCCAAATTGTCCGCGCCCAGAGTGGCGGGGCAGAGGCGGCTGGTGCTCTGGCCGGAATCGGGGGTGCCCGATTATGTCCGCGATGGCTACCCGGCATGGTATTATCAGTTCACCTTTGGTGGCGATCCTTGGCTGGCGCGTTGGCGTCTGGCGCGCACGATCGGGACGGGGGGGCTGCTGCTGACCGGCACGGTCGATCTGGATCTGAAAGGTGTGAACGCCACCGGGGGCCAGAATGTTATCGCCGGGATCGACGATCATGGCCGGATCGCCGCCCATTATGCCAAGGCGCATCTGGTGCCTTTCGGCGAATATCTGCCCCAGCGCCAATGGCTCAAGATGATCGGGCTGGAACGGCTGGTGCCGGGCGATTTCGATTTCCGCCCGGGGCCGGGGCCGCAAACGCTCGATCTGGGCGCGCTGGGCAAGGCGGGGATGCAGATCTGTTATGAGATCATCTTTCCCGGCGCGGTGGTCGATCGGGCGCATCGGCCCGACTATATTTTCAACCCCTCCAACGACGGCTGGTTCGGCAGTTGGGGCCCACCCCAGCATCTGGCGCAGGCCCGTTTGCGCGCGATTGAGGAAGGGTTGCCGGTGCTGCGCTCGACCACCAATGGCGTGAGCGCGGTGGTCGATGGGCATGGCGTTGTGCGCCAAAGGGCCGACCGGGGGCAGGCGGCGCGGCTTGACGGCATGGTGCCGCCCGCGCTGGCGCCCACGCTGTTTGCGCGTTGGGGCAACATGCTTTCGATTGGGATTGGATTAGTTCTTCTTATGCTGGCCACCCTTGTGTTGCGGCGCGCTCGGGGCTAGTAGGGGGTCGCATAAAGAAACCTTTATATGGCAGGATTTCCATGTCCGATACCGTGCGCAGTGATTACCTCTTCACCTCCGAAAGCGTTTCGGAAGGCCATCCCGACAAGGTGGCGGACCAGATTTCGGACGCCATCGTCGACCTGTTCCTGTCCAAGGACCCCGAGGCGCGCATCGCCTGCGAAACGCTGACCACCACGCAATTGGTGGTGCTGGCGGGCGAAATCCGTTGCAAGGGCGTGTATGAGAACGGCGCATGGGCGCCGGGCGCGCAGGCCGAAATCGAAAAGACCGTGCGCGATACGGTCAAGCGCATCGGCTATGAACAGGACGGTTTCCACTGGGAGAAGCTGGAATTCATCAACCGCCTGCATGGCCAGTCGGCGCATATCGCGCAGGGCGTGGACGCGGGCGACAACAAGGACGAGGGCGCGGGCGACCAGGGCATCATGTTCGGTTTCGCCTGCGATGAAACCCCCGACCTGATGCCGGCCACGCTCTATTACAGCCACAAGATTCTGGAACAGCTCGCCACGGACCGCCACTCGGGCGCGGCGCCTTTCCTCGAACCCGACGCCAAGAGCCAAGTCACGCTGCGCTATCACCATGGCAAGCCGGTGGCCGCGACCGCCATCGTCGTTTCGACCCAGCACAAGGCGGGCTATGACGAAGGCGCGAAGAAGGCCGAGCTGGAAGCCTATGTGAAGCAGGCCGTCGGCGCGATCCTGCCCGAAGGCTTCATCACGGGCGAGACCGTATGGCACATCAACCCCACCGGCAGCTTTGAAATCGGCGGCCCGGATGGCGACGCGGGCCTGACCGGACGCAAGATCATCGTGGACACCTATGGCGGCGCGGCCCCGCATGGTGGCGGCGCGTTCAGCGGCAAGGATCCGACCAAGGTGGACCGTTCGGCCGCCTATGTCTCGCGTTATCTGGCCAAGAATGTCGTGGCTGCGGGCCTTGCCACGCGCGTGACGATCCAGCTCTCCTACGCCATCGGCGTGGCGCGTCCGCTCTCGCTCTATGTCGACACCGCCGGCACCGGCACGGTGAGCGATGCCGCGCTCGAAGCCGCGATTGCCAAGGTGGCGGAAGAAAAGCTGGGCGGTCTGACCCCGCGCGGCATCCGTCTGGGTCTGGGCCTGAACAAGCCGATCTATGGCCCCAGCGCTGCCTATGGCCACTTTGGCCGCACCCCGGATGGCGATTTCTTCCCGTGGGAACGCGCCGATCTGGTCGATGCGCTGAAAGCCGCTCTGGCCTGAGCCTTGCGCCATTAACGATTGAAGGCGGCGGTGCATCGCGCACCGCCGCCTTTTTTCGTGGGCGCTCTATTGGATGGCGTGGCTTGACCTGAGTCATGGTAGGTTACTTTTGCAGGAGTATTGTTGCCCGCGACGGATGGGACACGGTCCATAGAAAAAAGGGAGACCGAATATGCGCTCTATTCTGGTTTATGCCGACCAAACCGAGGAAACCCCCGCAAGGCTGGAGACAGCGCTCTCGCTGGCGCGCACCACGGGCGGCCATGTCAGCGTGCTGATCGATACGCCGGTGGCCCGGTTTATGGCGATGGATGCGTTGGGCGGCGGCTATCTGGCGGCCGATGCCGTGCGCGAGGCGGTCAAGCGCGACGATGAATTCGCCGAGGAACTGGCCCAGCGGCTGCGCGGCGAGGATGTGCCTTTCGATATCCTGCGCGGCGAGGAGGAGCCGGTTGACGCGATGACCGAGGCTTCGCTGCTCTCCGATGTGATCGTGCTGTCGCGCGGGTGTGGATTCGCCGGGCAACTGGCCATGGATGGCAAGGCGCCGATTCTGGTGGTGGATCAGGATCGCCCGTTGATCACGCCGGTCAATTGCGTGGCGGTGGCCTGGGACGGTTCGCATGAGGCGGCGGTGGCGCTGCGTGGGGCTTTGCCTTTGTTGCGGCTTGCCGAATCGGTCCATGTCCTGACCGTGGGCGACAAGGCGGGCGTGTTTCCGCCGCTCGATGCGGTGCAATATCTCTCGCGCCATGGGGTGAAGGCGGAAATTGATTCGCTGACGCGTGTCGGCTCGATTGAGGAGACTTTGGCGGCGGCCGTCTCGCGTCTGCAGGCCGAGTTGCTGGTGATGGGGGCCTTTGGCCATAGCCGGTTGCGCGAATTCCTGCTGGGCGGGGTGACGCGTTATTTCCTCGACCTCAAGGATGGGCCGAGTCTGTTGTTTGCGCATTGATCGTCGGCTTGTCTGGTGGTCGCGGGCCGGGGCATGTGTGGACATGCTTCGGCCTTTGATTTGTCTCGCATACGTATTGCAAAATAATGCATCGGGATGGCAGGTTGGTAAGGCTATGATTTACAAATGGAAAATCATAACCCCTTCAAAATTGCGTTTTATGCAATAGGCCATGATGAATGTGCATTTGCTGCAAAGCACCATGATGGGCATAGAGGAGAGGCCTTTCAGGCATCCTCTCCCAAAACTTCCACGGCCCGACCGGCAACGGTTGGGCCTTTTTTTGTGCCCTGCTTTGTGCGGCGCAGCGTCGGGTTGTGCAAACCATTGCTGAGTCATGAAACGCCCGGATTTTGGCGCATCAGCATGATTGCATTATTTGCATTGAGCGTCTCGTATTTCGCACTTGCACAAAAGTGGCGTTGGGGTCATAAAGACCATGCCTTTCAGGCATCCTCTCCCAAACTTCCAAGCCCGGCTTCGGCCGGGTTTTTCTTTGCCCGCTTTGCGCGCAACCGCAGCGGAGCACGTAATTGCGCGCAGATGATTTGCGCGCAATCAGTGGCGCCATCAGGTTTCAGTACAAAGCGCGTCGGGCGCGTTAACCCGCAGCCATTCCAGCATCACCTCACGCAAGCCGCTGCGCAAAGCGCCCAGATCGGCAGGGTTGGCCGCGCTGACCAGCAATTTTAGCTCGACCGAGCCCACCCGCGATTCCGACACCACCAGATCGCCGGTGCGCCGGTCCCAGGTCTCCATCTCGTCAATCGCCGCGCGAAAGGCCTGCCGGATCGGCTCGATAGCAAAGCCGGGGCGAATCGGCAGCACCACCGATCCGGTGATCCCGCCCACGCGGGTCCAGTTCTGGAACGTGGCATCCAGAAATTTGACTGTGGGCACGATCAGCCGCCGCTCGTCGCCGGTGCGCACAACGACATAGGACAGGCGAATATCCTCGACGCGGCCCTGCTCGCCCTCGACCACGACGAAATCGCCGATGCGAATCGGTTCGGTCAGCGCGATCTGCAAACCGGCGATCAGCGATTTGAGCGCAGGCTGGGCCGCGGCGCCGACCGCCAGACCCATCAAACCGGCCGAAGCAATCAGCGTCGCGCCGATATGCCGCACTGCCGGCACCCCCAGCAGCATCAGCGCCACGGTGATGAAGATGATGACAAAGGCCATCGAGCGCGAGATCAGCGCGATTCGCGTGGTGCGGCTGCGCGCGGTCAATTCATCGCCCGAAGTGATCGCGCGGCGGGCCATCAATTCCGCGCCGGTCTTGACCAGCGCATAAAGCACCCAGCCCGTCAGCGCCGGAACGACAAAGCCCTCGATCCCGTTCCACAGCTTGGCGACCAGCTTGTTGCCGCCTGCCGCCGAAGCCATACCGCCCGCCAGAAAGGCCCAGCGGAAGGCATGGTAGAGCTGCGCGGCGGCCACTGCCTCGGCGGGATTGTCGCTGCGCCGCGCCATGCGCCGCAGGAATGCGAAACAGGCCAGATGCAGCACCAGCGCCACCGCCAGCCCGATTCCCAGCACCACGGCGGCGTGAGTCATCCGGCTGGACCAATGCATCACCTCGTCGATCGAGGGCCATTGGTCGGGATCAAGCGCATCGGCGGGCAGCGCCAGCGGCAATTTGCCCTTGGCAAGGTTGGTGATGGTGATCATCAGTGCGCCGCGCCCCAGCTGGCCCCCACGCCGATTTCCACGCCCAGCGGCACGGAAATTGCCACGGACGGCCCGGCGGCCTCCTCCATGACAGCGCGGATGACGGCTTTGGCGGCCTCGACATCGCCCTCGGGCAATTCAAACACCAGTTCGTCATGCACCTGCAGCAGCATCCGCACATGAGGCAGACCGGCGGCCGCCAGCGCGGGCTGCATCCGGGCCATGGCGCGCTTGATGATGTCGGCGCAGGTGCCCTGGATCGGCGCATTGATGGCGGCGCGCTCGCTGCCCTGCCGCTCGGCCTGATTCTTCGAATTGATGCGCGGGAACCAGCATTTGCGGCCGAACAGCGTTTCGGAATAGCCCCGCTCGCGCACGGTCGACAGCGTTTCGTGGATATAGCGCTGGATGCCGGGGAAGCGGGCGAAATAGGTGTCGATCATCGCCTGCGCCTCCTCGGAGGTGACGCCCAGACGCGGGGCAAGGCCCCAGCGCGAGATGCCGTAGAGGATGGCGAAATTGATCGTCTTGGCCCGCCCGCGCGTCTCGCGGTTGACCTCGCCGAAGAGTTCCTGCGCGGTGGCGGCATGAATGTCGGCGCCGCTGGCAAAGGCTTCCTTCAAGGCGGGCACATCGGCCATATGCGCGGCAAGGCGCAGCTCGATCTGGCTGTAGTCGGCGGCCATCAGCACATTGCCCGGCTCGGCCACAAAGCAGTCGCGGATCTGGCGGCCGATTTCGGTGCGGATCGGAATGTTCTGCAAATTCGGCTCCGTCGAGGAAAGACGGCCCGTCTGTGCCCCAACGAGGCTGTAGCTGGTGTGAACGCGGCCCGTGACCGGACTGATCGCGGCCTGCAGCGCCTCGGTATAGGTCGAGCGCAATTTGGCGAGCTGGCGCCATTCCAGCACCTTGCGCGCGATGGGCACGCCCTCGGCCTCCAGCTTTTCCAGCACCGACTGGTCGGTGGAATACTGGCCCGACTTGCCCTTCTTGCCGCCCTTCAGCCCCATCTGGTCGAACAGGATCTCGCCTAATTGCTTGGGGCTGCCGATGGTGAAGGGATTGCCCGCCAGCGCGTGGATCTCGCCCTCCAGCGCGGCAATCGCCTCGGCAAATTGCTGCGAGAGGCCCGCAAGGCGCTCGCGGTCGACCTTGATGCCGTGGCGCTCCATCTGGGCCACTACGGGCACCAGCGGGCGATCGACGCGCTCATAGATCCGGCTTGCGCCCTCGGCGGCCAGACGGGGCTTGAGCAGATGATGCAGGCGCCAAGTAACCTCGGCATCCTCGGCGGCATATTGGGTGGCGCGCTCCAGCGCGACTTCGGCAAAGCTGATCTGCTTCTTGCCGGTGCCGCAGACGTCCTTGAAGGCGATGCAGGTGTGGCCAAGGTGGCGCTGGGCCAGCTCGTCCATGCCATGCCCGCCGCCGATGCCTTCCTCGCTGCGGCCCGCGTCCATATCGAAGCTGATGACCATCGTGTCGTCGATGGGCGAAACGGTGATGCCGAAACGCGCCATGACGTTCAGGTCATATTTGATGTTTTGCCCCGCCTTCATCACCGCATCCGATTCGAGCAGCGGCTTCAACCGGCGCAGCGCTTCGTCGCGGTCGATCTGCTGGGGCTTTTCGGCAAACATATCGCTGCCGCGATGGCCCAGCGGGATATAGCAGGACTGATTCGGTCCGACCGACAGGCTGATGCCCACCAGATCGGCACCAATCGCGTCCAGCGCGCTGGTTTCCGTATCAAAGGCCACCAGCCGCGCGGCCAAGCCCGCCGCGATCCAGCGATCCAGCGCTTCAAGGCTCTGCACGCATTCAAAGGCGGCCAGGTCGATGGCGGGCATCGCGGCGCTGTCCTGACGTGCGGCGCCTGTGGCGGGCGTATTGCTGGCTGTGACGGCCTTGGGCGGATGCAGTTGGGTGGCGCGTTCCGGGCTGCCCCGGCCGCCGTCAAGGCGCTTCAAAAGGCTGGTAAAGCCATGTTCGCCCAAAAAGGCCGCGAGAGGCTCAGGAGGGATCGCGCCCAACTCAAAGGCTTCCAGAGGCAGGGGGAGGGTGCAATCCTCCTTGAGCGCCACCAGAATCCGGCTCAGGCGAGCCATTTCGGCATGTTCGATCAGATTGTCGCGCAGCTTGCTGGCTTTCATCGTCGCGGCGGCGGCCAGCGCATTATCCAGATTGCCATGTTCCTGGATCAGCTTGGTCGCCGTTTTGGGGCCAATGCCGCGAATGCCGGGCACATTGTCCACCGCATCGCCCATCAGCGCCAGCACATCGCCCACCAGATCGGGGGTCACGCCGAATTTCTCGCCGACCTCGGGGATGAAGATGCGCTGGTTCTTCATCGTGTCGAGCATATCGACTCGCGAACCATCCGGGCCTTCGCCCACCAGTTGCATCAGGTCCTTGTCCGAGGAAACGATGGTGACATCCCACCCCTGCGCCTGCGCCGCGCGGGCATAGGAGGCGATCATGTCGTCGGCCTCAAGCCCTGCTTCTTCAATAAGGGGCAGCGAAAAGGCGCGCGTGGCGTCGCGAATCAGGGGAAATTGCGGAACCAGATCCTCGGGCGCGGGCGGACGGTTCGCTTTATAGGCCGGAAAGATGTCATTACGGAAACTTTTTCCCGACTTGTCGAGAATCACGGCAAGGTGAGTCGGTCCGTCGGCCTTGTGCAGGTCCTCGGCCAGTTTCCAGAGCATCGTGGTATAGCCAAAAACCGCGCCAACCGGGGTCCCGGCCGGATTCGTCAGGGGCGGCAACCGGTGATAGGCGCGGAAAATATAGGCCGATCCATCGACCAGATAGAGATGGGGGCGGCGCGGTGTCGTGTTTTCCATGGATTATCCATAGGGCCAAGGCGGCCCCACGAAAAGGCGCAGGGGGGCCGGATTCGGGGGGGAAATAGGCCGAGCCAACCCGGTTATCCTGATGCAAATGCGATGGGATGCACAGGTAAATGCGACTAGCGCTTGCATCGAATGAACAAGCCGTTTATTTGGCGCGTGAAGTCTACTCCTGCGGTAGGCTTTCCGCACGGCGCGACCACCCCGGTGGACAGTGTCGCGCGTGGTCCACTCGCTGTTCAAGGATACTCACATGCGCAAGATCATTCTCGCCGCTGCCGTTGCTGGCGCTGCTCTGTCGCTCGCCGCTTGCTCGAAGACCGAAGAAGCCGCTACCTCGGCTGAATCGGTTGCTTCGGACGCTGCTTCGGTTGCTGACTCGGCCGCTTCGGTTGCTGACTCGGCTGCTTCGGAAGCTGCTTCGGCTGCTTCGTCGAACTAATTCTTCTGCGCGAAAGCGCGAAGTTTTAGAGGTCAGGGCGCGTGGGATATGTCCCGCGCGCCTTTTCCTTTGCCCGCGCGGCGCTTTGACAAAATGGGGCGCAGAGACGCAAGGCATGAAAAAGGCGCCGGACGAGTGATCGTCGGCGCCTTTTTCATGCCTTGAGAGGAAATGGTTTAGCGCGACCCGCCGATCATGGCCAGATCGGCGGCCGGTTCCGCCTGATAGCCGTCATAGATCGCGCGGGTGATGCTGGCGATGCGCTGATCGCGGCCGGGCTTGCCGCCCTGGCCGGTAACATAGATCGCCACGGCAATCGTGCGCCCATCGCTGCTGCGGATCAGGCCCACATCGCTCGACGTGTTCGACAGCGTGCCGGTCTTGTGGCCCACCATGGCATCGCCGGGCAGGGCCGCGCGCATCCGGTGAATGCCCGTACGGCAACGCGCCATCGCGCCCAGCAGCACTTCGCGGCTCTGCGCGCTCAGCCACTGGCCCTGATAAAGACCCGCCAGCAGCACGGCCATCGCCTGAGGCGTGGTCGAATCGCGCAGATCGATCTTGCGGGCGGGATCAACCTCGCCGTCATCGCGCACCATTGTGGCGATGTCGCGGTCGAGCCGGATGCCGTTGATGCCATTGCGGCGCAGCCAGCGCGTCACCACCTGCGGCCCGCCCATCGCGGCCAGAAGCGCATCGGTGGCGTGATTGTCGCTGCGGGTAATGGCCAGTTCGATCAATTGTTCGGCCGAAAGCATCGCGCCGGGACGCACCGGGGCCACGGCGGTCGAGAATCGCGCCGAAGGCACCGGCATCATCAACGGGAATCGGTCGGACAGCTTGTAGCGCCCCTGATCCACCCCTTCGAGGAAAGTTGCGACCACGGCGATCTTGCCGGTGCTGGCCAGCGGGAAGGGCTGATCGCCCATCACCGAGACGCCGCGCCCGGAGGAAAGGTCCACCGCCGCCACGCCGATCCGGCCTTGTGAAGCGCCCGCCAATTGGGCCAGACGCGCTTCGAAACCATTGATGCCGGTGGGGTTTTGCCGGGGCAGCAGGACCGCAGGCTGGGGCGGGCGCGTGACGCCGCTGCTGAACACGCGGTCGAAAGCCTGTTCCAGACCATCGACATCGCCTTTAGCCAGCACAGGGGGAGCGGCAATTGCCACGGTGAGCGCCAAAGCGCCGAGAATCGCGTTCTGAGCTTTTAGCATGTTCTGGAAATAGGCCCGTCTAAGCTAATTTCCGGTAAACTCCAATTCCCACTCCTTGTCATCCCACCTGTCGATGAAGCGCCCCGTGTCTGCGATGGGATCAGGGAACCTCCGTAAACATAAGGAAAAACCCGGAGAGATTGCTCCCTCCGGGTTTCCCATTTTGCCTTGGATAATGCTTGGACTTAGAAGTCCATGCCACCCATGCCGCCGCCCGGCATCGCGGGCATGGCAGGCTTGTCTTCAGGCTTTTCCACGATACCGGCTTCGGTCGTGATCAGCAGGCCAGCCACCGACGAAGCGTTCTGCAGCGCGGTGCGGACAACCTTAGTCGGGTCGATCACGCCTGCGGCCAGCAGGTTTTCGTAGGTTTCGGTCGCGGCGTTGAAGCCCAGCGTTTCGTCGGCCTGATCCAGCAGCTTGCCGGCCACTAGGACGCCATCGACGCCGGCGTTTTCAGCGATCTGCTTGATCGGAGCGGTGATCGCCTTGCGGACGATGTCGATGCCGCGGGTCTGGTCTTCGTTCGCGCCCTTCAGGCCTTCGAGAGCCTTGGTGGCATAGAGCAGAGCCGTGCCACCGCCGGGGACGATGCCTTCTTCGACAGCAGCGCGCGTGGCGTGCAGGGCGTCGTCAACGCGATCCTTGCGTTCCTTGACTTCCACTTCGGTCGAACCGCCGACCTTGATGACGGCCACGCCGCCGGCCAGCTTGGCCAGACGTTCCTGCAGCTTTTCGCGGTCGTAGTCGCTGGTGGTGACTTCGATCTGCGCCTTGATCTGCTCAACGCGGCCCTTGATGTCGTCGGCCGAACCCAGACCGTCGACGATCGTGGTGTTGTCCTTGTCGATCGTGACCTTCTTGGCCTGACCCAGCATGCCGAGCGTGACGGTTTCGAGCTTGATGCCCAGATCTTCCGAGATCATTTCACCGGCGGTCAGCGTCGCGATATCGCCCAGCATGGCCTTGCGGCGGTCGCCGAAGCCGGGAGCCTTGACGGCAGCGATCTTGAGACCACCGCGCAGCTTGTTGACCACGAGGGTGGCCAGCGCTTCGCCTTCGATGTCCTCGGCGATGATGAGCAGCGGACGGCCCGACTGCACCACGGCTTCGAGGATCGGCAGCAGCGACTGCAGCGACGAAAGCTTCTTTTCGTGGATCAGGATATAGGGATTATCCAGTTCCACGGTCATCTTTTCGGGGTTGGTCACGAAGTAGGGCGACAGGTAGCCGCGGTCGAACTGCATGCCTTCGACGACATCGAGTTCGAATTCGAGGCCCTTGGCTTCCTCGACGGTGATCACGCCTTCCTTGCCGACCTTTTCCATCGCTTCGGCGATCTTCTGGCCGACTTCAGTGTCGCCATTGGCCGAAATGATGCCGACCTGAGCGATCTGGGCCGAATCGGCCACCGGCTTCGAGCGACCGGCCAGATCGGCGACCACAGCAGCAGCGGCGGTGTCGATGCCGCGCTTCAAATCCATCGGGTTGATCCCGGCGGCAACGGCCTTGAGGCCTTCGCGCACGATGGCCTGAGCCAGAACCGTGGCGGTGGTGGTGCCGTCACCGGCCTTGTCATTGGCCTTGCTGGCCACTTCGCGCAGCATCTGCGCGCCCAGGTTTTCGAACTTGTCCTTCAGTTCGATTTCCTTGGCGACCGAAACACCGTCCTTGGTGATGCGGGGAGCGCCGAAGCTCTTTTCGATGACGACGTTGCGGCCCTTGGGGCCCAGCGTCACCTTGACGGCGTCGGCAAGCGTGTCCACGCCCTTGAGAATGCGTTCGCGAACGTCGCGACCAAATTTCACGTCCTTGGCGGCCATGATATAATCCTTTGAAATGGGGTTGTTAAAAGATGCGTATCAACTCAGCCGATGATGCCGAGGATATCGCTTTCCTTCATGATCAGCAGGTCTTCGCCCGCGACCTTGACTTCGGTGCCCGACCACTTGCCGAACAGCACGCGGTCGCCCGCCTTGACTTCCAGCGGGGTCACAACGCCGGCTTCGTTGCGGGCGCCCGAGCCCACCGAAACGATGATGCCTTCAGCAGGCTTTTCCTTGGCGCTGTCGGGGATGATGATGCCACCGGCGGTCTTTTCTTCGGCTTCGACGCGGCGGACCAGCACGCGGTCGTGCAGAGGACGGAACGACATGGGAGTGTTACCTCTCTCAAGTTGAAAATGCTTCTTGGCACTCCCACCCTGAGAGTGCCAACGCTCCGGATATGGGTGCGGGGTCAGAGGGCGTCAAGGCACCCTTGGACAAAAAAATTCAGGACCCAAAAAATTTCAGGCCCGCGTCTGGACCAGCCCCAGCGCCTCGCGCCGGTTCCAGCGCCACAGCAGCATCACTGCCACCACGGCAAGGCCGGTGGCAAGCCCGATCCACACGCCAAACCCCCGCAGCCCCGTGCCCAGACCCAGCATCACCGAAACCCCAAATCCCGGCACCCAATAGCCCAGCAGGGCAATCGCCATCGGCACCTTGGTGTCCTGCAGCCCGCGCAGCGCCCCCGCCAGAATGACCTGCGTGGCATCGACCAACTGAAACGCGGCGGCCACCACCAGATAGCGCACCGCCAGCGCCACCATCACCGCGCGCTCGGCCGCATTCACGTCAATATAGGCCGAGAGCAGCAGGCGCGGGGCAATCACCATCAGCGAGGAGGAGAACAGCGCGATGCACAGGCCAATCTGCAGCGAGGCCCAGCCCGCGCGCCCCATCGCCGCCCGGTCGCCCGCGCCGTAATGGTATCCCACGCGGATGGTCGCGGCCTGACCGATGCCCATCGGGATCTGGAACGTGAAGGCGGCAATCTGCAAGGCCACCGTATGCGCGGCCAGCTCCGCCTCACCAATGCGGCCCATCAGGAAAGCGGCGGCGCCAAACAGACCCGCCTCGGCCAGCACCTGAAAGAAGATCGGCGCACCGATCGCCACGATCTCGCGCAGGCGCTGCCAATCGGGGCGCCAGAGATGGCCGAACAGATAATGCCGCCGCAGCCGCCGATTGGCGAAAATCGTCCCCGTATAGGCCAGCGCCGTCACGCAGCCCGTAATGACGCTGGACAGCGCCGACCCTTGCAGGCCCAGCGCGGGCATGCCCCAATGGCCGAACACCAGCGCATAATTGCCCGCCGCATTGACCGCGATGGCCAGCGCTGTGATGAAAGTGGCAAACACCGGCCGCCCCAGCGCCGAGACCACCGAGCGCAGCACATTGGCGATCAGCATCGGCACCATCGCCCATTTCAGCACATGCAGGAACCCGCCTGACAGATCGGCCACTTCGCGCGCCTGTCCGGTCAGCAGCAGGATCTCGCGCCCGAAACTGCATAGCACCATGGCCAGCGCGCCCGTACCCACCGCCAGCCACAGGCCCATCCGCGTCGATCGCCGCACCGAACGCACCGCATGATTGCGCGCGCCCAGTTCCGCCGCCACCAGCGCCGAGACCGCGCCCGTCAGGCCCGACAGGCTCCACGCCAGCAGGCCGAACAGGCTGACCGAGAGGGAAGAGGCAGCCAGCGGGGTCTGGCCCAGCCGCGCCACAAAGATCACGTCAATGGCATAAACCGCCATTTGCAATAGGTTGGCCGCCGCCAATGGCACCGCCAGTCGCAGCGTGGCCAGCGCTTCGCCGCGCCAAAGTCCCGTGTTCGCCCCCGTCGTCATAAGGCGCGGACATAGGCGCGCTTTGTTGCGGGACAAAGCCATTTCGTGTTGCTGAAAAGAAAAGGGGCGCCTTGGCCGGGCGCCCCTTCGTATTATTTCTGGCCGGTTCCGCCGCCCAGCGATTGGTAGAGCGCCACCGTATCGACCAGCCGCGCCGCGCGGGCCTGCACCCATGTGCTGCGCGCCTCGGCCCGGGCGGCCAGAACCGGCAGCAGGGTGAAGGTGCCGACCGCGCCCAGTTCATATTGGCGGCGGGTAAAGTTCAGACTGTCGGCCGAGGCGCGGTTGCCCCGGTCGGCGGCGGCCAGCGCATCGCCATCGGTCTTGATTGCGGTCAGCGCGTTCGAGACATCGGCAAAGGCCTGAAGCGCGGTCGAGCGATACTGCGCCTGCGCGGCCTCCAGCGCGGCCTTGGCTGCGTGGCTTTGGTGCAGCAGCGATCCGGCATGGAAGATCGGCGCCGACACCCCGCCCAGCAGCGTCCAGAACGGATTGCCGGTTGCGAACATGTCGGCAAATGTGTTGGCCGTGCCGCCATATTGCGCGCTGAGCGTAAAGGAGGGCAGACGGGCGGCCACGGCGGCCTTGGCATCGGCCGAGGCGCCTTCCATGATCGCGGCGGCGCTGCGCACATCGGGGCGATGGGCGACCACCTGCGCGGGCAGGCTCAAGGGCAATTGCGCGGGCAGGGTCAGTTCATCCATGCGCGGCACGGGCGGCAAAGGCGAACCCGGCGCCACGCCGATCAGCACGGCGATCTGGGCCTCCTGCGCCTTGCGCGCGCGCTCCAGCCCCGGCAATTGCCCCTCGATCGCGGCCAGCGCGGTTTCCTGCGCCGCGACGTCCGAAGCCCCCACCGCGCCGATCTTCTGGCGCAGCTTGATCAGCGCCAGCACATCGCGATAGGCGGTGACGGCATCGCGGGTCGCGTCGATCTCCTCGCCCAGCGCGGCATATTGGATCGCCGACTGCACCAGATTGGCCACAACCATCGAGCGCGCCGCATCGGCCCTTGCCGCCTGCGCCCGCGCCGCTGCCTGCGCCGAGCGCACCCGCGCCCGCCCGCCGCCGAACACATCGGGCGACCAGGACAGGCTGACCTGCGCGGTGTGGAGGGTATAGAGCAACACATTCTGATCAGCCAGAACCGGTGCGATCGTGTTGCTGGTCCGCGCGCGACTCGCCTGATAGCCCGCATCGACCTGGGGCAGCAGCCCGCCTACCGAGGCGCGCGCCAGTTCCTGCGCCTGACGCAGGGTGGCGTCGGCCGCGGCAATGTCGGGATTGGCGCTCAGGCTGCGTTCGACCAACGCATTGAGCGCGTCATTGCCGAATTCGCGCCACCATTGCGCGGGGACCGGGGCCCCCACGGCAATGGCCTGCGCCGGGCCGCCCTCGGGCGCCACCGGGGCGCTCAGCACCGAGGCGGGCGCGTTGCCCGCCGGCGTCGGAGGCAAAGGCAGTGCGGGAACCGTTGCGGCCAGCAAAAGGGCGGTCATGCTCATGCCGTTTCTCCCTCATGATGATGGGGCAGATCGCGCTCATCCTTGCCATGGGCCACGGCGAACTTGTTGGGCACATGCTTGGAATAGCGCCCGATCAGCAGCGGCAGCACCAGCAGGATCAGCACCGGGGCCAGCGTCATGCCGCCCACGACCACCAGCGCCAGCGGCTTTTGCACCTGCGAACCGATGCCCGTGGCAACGGCGGCAGGCAGCAGGCCGATGGCCGCCACCAGACAGGTCATCACCACCGGACGCAGCGAATTCTTCGTGGTGGTCTGCAAGGCTTCCTCGCGGCTTTGCCCTTCATTGAGCGCGGTGTTGAAATTGTTGACCACCAAAATCCCGTCCATCACCGCAATGCCGAACAGCGCGACAAAGCCGATGGCGGCCGAAATCGAGAAGGAGGTTCCCGTCAACACCAGAGCCAGAACACCCCCGATGATCGCCATCGGGATGGACGAGAGCGCGAGGCAGGCGTCGCGCAGATTGCCGAAATTGGCAAACAGCAGCGCGAAGATGATCAGCAGGCTGATCGGCACGACGATTTCCAGACGCGCCACGGCATTCTTCAGGTTCGACATTTCGCCCGCCCATTCCAGACTATAGCCCGGCGGCAGGGTGATCTTCTGGGCGATGCGGGCCTGCGCCTCGGCCACGGCGCTGCCCAGGTCGCGGTCGCGCACGCTGAACTTGATCGGGACATAGCGGGTCTGGTGCTCGCGATAGATGAAGCTGGCACCCGAAACGAGGCGGATGCTGGCCACCTCGGACAGGGGAACCTGCGTCACGCCGCCGCTGGCATTGGGCGTGGCCACGGTGATGTGGCTGATCGTGTCGATGCTGTCGCGCTGTTCGGGGCGGAAACGCACGATGATCGGGAAGTGCCGGTCGGTGTGCGGTTCGTACAATTCGCCCGGCGAGGAGCCCCCCACAGCGGCCGCCACGGTCTGGTTGATGTCATCGGGGGTCAGGCCATAGCGGCCCGCCTTTTCGCGGTCGACATCGATGCGCACCGTGGGCTGGCCCAGCGACTGGAACACGCCGAGGTCGGCAATGCCCTGAACCTTGGCCATCTCATCCTTGATCTGGTTGGCGATCTTTTGCAGCGTTTCCAGATCGGGGCCGAACAGCTTGACCGAATTGGCGCCCTTCACCCCGCTGGCCGCCTCGGCCACGTTATCCTCGATGATTTGCGAGAAGGAGAAATCGACGCCGGGGAAATGCTCGGCCAGATCCTTGCTCATTTGTGCAACGAGCTTGTCCTTGTCCATGCCCGAAGGCCATTCCTTCTGCGGCTTCAGCGGCACAAAGAATTCGGCGTTGAAGAAGCCCGTCGGGTCGGTGCCGTCATCGGGGCGACCCTGCGTTGAAAGCACATTCTGCGTTTCGGGATAGGAGGCGATGCGGCGGCGGATCGCATTGGTGGTGGGCAGGCCCGCCTCCAGCGAGATCGATGTCGGCAATTCGCCGCGGATGAACAGGTTGCCTTCTTCGAGATGCGGCAGGAATTCGACGCCCAGCGAGCGCACCCCCACCATCGCCGCGCCAAACAGCAGCAATCCGCCGCCGATCGTCACCACCGGATTGGCCAGCGCAAAGCTGGAGGCCGGTTCGTACACCCGGCGCAGGCGCTGGACGATGAAGGTTTCCACCTCGGACAATTTATCCGGCAGCAGCAGCGCCGACATCACCGGCGCCACCGTGAACGTGGCGATCAACCCGCCCGCGATGGCATAGGCATAGGTCTTGGCCATCGGGCCGAAAATATGGCCTTCCACGCCCGTCAGGGTGAAGAGCGGCAGGAAGGAGGCGATGATGATCGCGGCGGCAAAGAAAATGCCCCGGCTGACCTCGCTGCTGGCATGAAGGATCGAGCCAAGGCGGCTGGCGAAGGAGAAATGCCCTTCGCCCCGTTCCACATGCTCGGATCGTTCGACCATATGGCGGAAGATATTTTCTACCATGATGACCGTGGCGTCCACCACAAGGCCGAAGTCGAGCGCGCCCACCGAAAGCAGGTTGGCGCTCTCGCCCTGAAGCGTCAGGATCAGCACCGCAAAGGCCAGCGCGAAGGGAATGGTGGTGGCCACGATGATCGCGCTGCGCAGATTGCCCAGCAGGCCCCATTGCAGCGCAAAGATCAGCAGGATGCCGACCACCAGATTTTCCATCACGGTATGCGTGGTGACATCGATCAGCTTCGACCGGTCATAATTCGACACCAGCGTCACGCCCGGAGGCAGGATGCCGCCCGAATTGATCTTTTCGACCTCTTCCTTGACCGCGTTGATCGTGGGCATGGATTGCGA
The DNA here is from genome assembly GCF_012275515.1 of Novosphingobium sp. SG707. Taxonomy (GTDB): domain Bacteria; phylum Pseudomonadota; class Alphaproteobacteria; order Sphingomonadales; family Sphingomonadaceae; genus Novosphingobium. The sequence goes on along the minus strand of NZ_JAAZQL010000003.1, from coordinate 32,803 downwards.
ACCGCGACGCATCAGCACGATGCCCTCGACGATATCGTCCTCATTGCCAAGGCCCGCCACGCCAAAGCGCGGCTGGTTGCCGACCTGAACGCTGGCGACATCGCGGATATAGACCGGCACGCCCGCATTGTTGGTGACCAGCGTGTTCTCGATCTGGCTGGGCGACTGGATCAGCGCCACGCCGCGCACAATGGCGGCCTGCGGACCAAAGTTGATCGTCTGGCCGCCGACATTGCTGTCGCCCTTGCCCAGCGCCGCGATCACGGCGGCAACGCTGGTCTGATGCGCGGTCAGCTTGGCCGAATCGACCACCACCTCATAGGCGCGCTCCTTACCGCCCCAGCCGGTGACGTCGATCACGCCCGGAATGGCCTTGAAGCGGCGTTCCAGAATCCAGTTCTGGAGCGTTTTCAGATCCATCACCGAATAGCCCTTGGGCGCCTTGATGCGATAGCGATAGATTTCGCCGATCGGGCTGGTGGGCGAAAGTTCGGGCGAGACGCCGCCGGGCAGGGGGCCAAGCTGCGACAGGCGGTTGATCACCTGCTGCTGGGCCTGTTCAAAGGTGAAATCGTAGGTGAACTGCACCTTCACGTCGGACAGGCCGAACAGGCTGATGGTGCGGATCGCCGTCATATGCGGCAGGCCCGCCAGCTGCACCTCGATGGGAATCGTGACGCCGCGCTCCATCTCCTCGGCGCTGGAGCCGGGGGACTGGGTGATGATTTCCACCATCGGCGGAACCGGGTCGGGATAGGCCTCGATGTTCAGGTTGTAAAAGGCAATGCCACCGGCCGCCAGCATCCCTGCCAGCAGCCCCATGACCAGCATGCGCGAACGCAGCGCAAAACGGACAAGACTGTTCACGCGCCGAATCCCGCTTCGTTCACAAAGATCGCGCCGGTGGTGACGACCTTTTCGCCGCCCTTGAGACCAGAGGTCACATCGACCCGGCCATTATGGCTTTCGCCCAGCGTGACATCGATACAGCGGAAACGGTTGGGCGAAATCTGGATCCACACGCGGGCAGTGTCATTTTCGCGGATCACGGCCTGTGCGGGCACCGACATCACCGGGCGGCCGTTGATGGGGGCGGCGTCCTGATGGCGGATGGTGAAATTGGCGAACATCTGCGGCTTGAGCGCCCCGTCCGGATTGGCGATCGTCGCGCGCACCGGCAGGCGGTGGCTTTGCGGATCAAGCGCGCTGGCGATATTGTCGACCACGGCCTGAAACACGCGGCCGGGGAAGGCCGAGACGGTCACGTCCACCCGGTCGCCCATATGCACATGGGGCGCGTCGCTTTCGGCCAGTTGCGCCACCAGCCACACCTGGCCCGGATTGGCGATCGTCAGCACCGGCGTGGTGCCGCCCACCTGAACGAACTGGCCCGGGCTGACGGCGCGGTTGACGATGACCCCGCCGATGGGCGCGCGGAATGTGGTTTCGGGGTGATAGCCGTTGACCTCATGCGCGCCTTCGAGGCGGGCGATTTCGCCCTGGCTCTTACCATAGATTTCCAGCTTGTCGCGCGCGGCGCCCAGCGTGGCCTCGGCGCTGCGCAGCGCGGCCTGGGCGGCGACGGCATCGTTACGAGCCTGTTCATAATCACGCAGCGCGCCACCGGCGGTGCGATAGATCTGTTCCTGGCGCTTGAGGTTTTCCTCGGCCAGCTTGGCTGCGGCAAAAGCGCTCGAGCGGGCGGCGGCCGCGCCGAACAGCGCGTTGCGCGCGTCCACCACGTCGCTGGTGCGCAAGGTCAGCAGAGGCTGGCCCTGAACCACCGTGGCGCCCTGCTGAACCATCACCTGCGTGACTTGCCCCGAATAGGGCAGGAAAATCGGCGTGGCATGGGTTTCATCCACCGCGATCATACCGGTGGCGGCGGTCTGCAGCCAGCCGTCGCCCCCGCCCACGGCCTCGACCTTGAGCGTGGCCATTTGCGATGGCGACATTTCGACAATGCCTTCGGGCAGGGGCGCAGGCGCCACCGGCTCCTTATACGTGAAATGGCGATAGGCCAGCACCAGAAGCGCAACCGCCCCCACTGCCAGCACCGCCTTGAGCAAAAGGCCAAGCTGATTCTTGACCGTAAGCGTGCCAACCGCTTGATTATCCGTCACTTTTATTCCTCGCCTGCATCGTGCCGCCAATCCCTATCAGCCCCTAGCACGCCCAGCTCTTCGAGTTTGCTCCAAGCACGGGGGGCGCTGAATTGAATATGAACGGATATAAAATTTTTATATAAATACAAGGGTAGCCCCTAAGGGTGTCCCCGGAGTGCTTGCTTACCGCCTGATTCCCAAGGCTCTCTCGGTCATTGCCCATTCACTCTTTTGCGCTAAAAAGGTCAATTGGAACGTATAAGAGCAAAATATGACTGAAGAAGAAAAACGTCTGTCCCGTCGTTTTTATAAGGCCGAGCAGGAAGCCGGCTTTGTCGAAAAACACGAAACCCGCACCGCCCAGACGCAGAGCGCCAGCTACAAGCTGGCTTTTCGCGACACTGAATTTTTGCTGCGCGAGGAATTGCGCCCGGTTCGCTTTCAGCTCGAACTGCTGAAAACCGAAATGCTGCTCGACGAGGCGGGCATCGGCTCGACGTTGGTATGCTATGGCTCGGCGCGTATTCCCGCCCCGGAAAAGGTGGAAGAGCGCCTCGCGGCCGCCAACACACCCGAGGAAAAGGCGATTGCCGAGCGGCTGGTTGCCAATGCCCGCTATTATGACGAGGCGCGCAAACTGGCCCGCATCGCCAGTCAATGTGCGATTGTCGAAAAGGGTATGCGCCAATTCGTGATCTGTTCGGGCGGCGGCCCCTCGATCATGGAGGCGGCCAATCGCGGCGCATCCGAGGTCGGGGCCGAGACCATCGGGCTCAATATCGTGCTGCCCCATGAACAGGCGCCCAATCCCTATGTCACGCCGCGTCTGGCGTTCCAGTTCCACTATTTCGCCCTGCGCAAGATGCATTTCCTGCTGCGCGCGCGGGCGGTGGCGGTGTTTCCGGGCGGGTTCGGCACATTCGATGAATTTTTCGAACTGCTCACCCTGATCCAGACCGGCAAGATGAAGCCGATCCCCATCCTGCTGTTCGGCGCCGAATTCTGGAACCGGGTGGTCAATTTCGAGGCTCTGGTCGAGGAAGGCGTGGTCAACCGGCGCGATCTGGAACTGTTCACGCCGGTCGAAACCGCCGAGGATGCGTGGGAACACATCACGGGCTATTACGGGATCGACTGTTTCCCCAAATTTGCCGAATGATCAGAGCCTGACCGCTTGATGTCCAAGGGGCCCATGGCCCGCGCCGAAACCCGGCGCGGCCAGCAGGGCGGCATGGACGAAATCGCCCGCGCGTTTGACGGCCTCGGGCAATGCCATGCCTTGTCCCAGCCCGGTGGCGATCGCGCTGGCCAGAGTGCAGCCGGTGCCATGGGTGTGGCGCGTGTCGATGCGCTCGCTGGTGAAAATGTGCTCGCCATGGGGGGAGATCAGGCGGTTTTCGATCACCGCTCCCTCGCCATGACCGCCTTTTATCAGCAAGGCTTGCGTCTTGGCCCTTATCACTGCCTCACCGCCCAGCGCCTCCAGTTCGGGCAGGTTGGGCGTGGTGAGCGCCGCCAGCGCCATCATCCGGTCAAACGCCGCCACGGTATCCGCATCGGCCAGGAGGCCCCCGCTGGTCGCCACCATCACCGGATCGAACACCACGGGCGCGGCAATCCTCTCCAGCCGGTCGGCCACGATATGCGTAATCGCCGCGCTGCCCAGCATACCGATCTTGACCGCATCGACGCCGATGTCATCAAGGCAGGCGTTGATTTGCGCCGCCACCATTTCGGGCGAAAGCGGTTCGACCGCAAAGACGCCCCGCGTGTTCTGGGCGGTTATCGCGGTGATCGCGCTCATGCCATAGCCGCCCAGCATGGTGATGGTTTTCAGATCCGCCTGAAGCCCAGCGCCCCCGCTGCAATCCGATCCGGCAATCGTCAGAATCCGGGCAGGCGTCATCCCTTGTAATGCCGCACCGTCGAGGGCGGGTTCTTGGCATGGTGCTTCTTCGCGCGGGTGGGGCGGTCCATCAGTTCGCCGTCGCAATTGGGGCAAAGATCGTCCAGTTCCTCGCTGCATTCCGCGCAAAACGTGCATTCAAACGAGCAGATAAAGGCGCCGGGGGCCTCGGCGGGCAGGTCTTGACCGCATTTTTCGCAATCGGGGCGCATTTCGAGCATGAGGGTTTTTCCAAGAAAAGATGAAATGCGAGGGTCTAGACCCTCGCGCTCCCATTACTGTCATTGTTGCGTCACAGGTTCAACCACAGCGCAACTCTGCCGCGCCGCAGGCTTTAATAAACCGCTACGCAGATGCGCTCCTCGGCAGGCCATGCGCCACCCCATAACGGGATTGCAAAGGGATCGAGTCCCTTTGCCCGCCGGAGGCAAACTTACGTTAAACCGCCGCCTTTACCGCATCGCAAATGGCATCCACCACCTGCTCGACCTCGGCCGCATCATCGCCCTCGGCCATCACGCGGATAACAGGTTCAGTGCCCGAAGGCCGGATCACCAGCCGCCCGCGCCCGGCAAGCTGCGCCTCGGCGTCCGCGATCACCTTTTTCACGCTGTCCGCCTCCAGCGGCTTGCCGCCCGAGAAGCGCATGTTTTTCAGCAATTGCGGCACGGGGTCGAACAGGTGGAGCAATTCGCTCGCCTTCTTGCCCGATTGCACCAGCGCGACCAGCACCTGAAGCGCGGCCACGGTGCCATCGCCGGTCGTGCCATGGTCGAGCATGATCATATGGCCCGACTGTTCGCCGCCGACATTGAATCCGCCTTCCTTCATGCGCTCCAGCACATAGCGGTCGCCCACCTTGGTGCGTTCGAGGTTCAGTCCTTGCGCGTTCAGGTAACGCTCCAGCCCAAGGTTCGACATCACCGTGGCCACTACGCCCCCGCCGCGCAATTCGCCGCGCTGGTGCAATTGCGTGCCGATCAGCGCCATCAACTGGTCGCCATCGACCGTCTGGCCCATTTCATCGACCACGATCAGCCGGTCGGCATCGCCGTCCAGTGCAATGCCGATGTCCGCGCCCGAGGCGACCACGGTTTCCTTGATCAGATCAAGGTGGGTAGAGCCGCATTTGTCGTTGATATTCTTGCCGTTGGGCGTGACGCCCACCGCAATCACCTCCGCGCCCAATTCCCAGACCGCCGAAGGGGCCACCTGATAGGCCGCGCCATTGGCGCAATCGACCACGATCTTCAGCCCATCAAGGCGGATGTTATGCGGCACCGAACCCTTGACCGCGTGGATATAGCGCCCGCGCGCGTCCTCGATGCGCCGCGCCCGCCCGATCTGGGGGCTGTCGGCCAGAGGCAGCGCCTGACCCAGCATCGATTCGATGGCCAGCTCATCCTCGTCCGAGAGCTTGAACCCATCGGGGCCGAACAGCTTGATGCCATTGTCCTCGTAGGGGTTATGGCTGGCCGAGATCATCACACCCACGTCCGCGCGCAATTCGCGCGTCAACAGCGCCACGGCGGGCGTCGGCATCGGGCCGAGCAGCACCACATCCATGCCCACGCTGGTGAACCCGGCCACCATCGCGTTTTCCAGCATATAGCCCGAAAGCCGCGTATCCTTGCCGATCACGACGCGATGGCGATGCTTGCCGCGCAGGAAATGCGTGCCCGCGGCCTGACCCACCTTCATCGCGATTTCGGCGGTCATCACCCCGGCATTGGTCCGTCCGCGAATGCCATCGGTGCCGAAAAACTGTCGTCCCATTCGTTTGCCCTCAAACCGATCCGTCTTTTTGCGCATCGCTCATGCTGTTCCGGGCATGGCACGCGCAGCTTGCCTTGCTATGTGACGCGGCGAAGTTAATGTCACGCAAACAATGGTAAGGCGGGCAATGGTAAACCACAGGGGCATTCGTTGACGGATCAGGTTGAGCAGGCGGAAAAGGGCGGTTTCAACCTGCCGGAGATCCGGGTGGCCTCGCTGGGCGCGTTGGTGGCGCTGGGGGCGGGGCTGGTGTGCGGGCTGGTGCTGTCACGCTTTCCTGCGGCCTTGCCGGTGGTGCGGGTGATCGAACCGCTTGGCACCTTGTGGCTCAAGGGTTTGCAGATGACGATCCTGCCGCTGGTGGTGGCGTTGCTGGTGCTGGGTCTGGTACAGACGGCGGCGGCGGCGCGGGCGGGGGCCATGGCGCGGCGGGCGATCTTCTGGATCCTGGGCTTCTATCTGGTCAGCGGCGCGGTGGCCGTGGTGGTCATGCCGCTGTGGCTGGACATGTGGCCGATCCCTGGCGCGGCGGCGGGCGCTCTTGCGGGCAGCACGGCGCAAAGTGCAGGGCCGGTGCCGGGTCTGTCGGAATTTCTGCTGGCGGTGCTGCCCTCCAATATCGCGACGGCGGCGGCGGGGGGAGAGATGCTGCCGGTGGTGGTGTTCTTTGCCATTTTCGCGCTGGCCATGGGCAAATTGCCCGAAGGGCCGCGCCGCCACATGATCGGCTTCTTTGAGGCGTTGGCGGGCATTATGATGGTGATGATCGGCTGGGTTTTGTCGATTGCGCCCATCGGCGTGTTTGCGCTGGCGCTGGGGTTGGCGGTGAAGACCGGGACGGCGGCGCTGGGGGCGCTGGCGCATTATGTCACGCTGGTGGCGGGGATTGGCGGCTTGGTGCTGCTGGCCGCGCCGGTGATTGCGGTGGTGGCGGGGCGGTTGGCGCTGGGGCAATATTTGCGCTCGATGCTGCCGGTGTCGGTGGTGGCGGCCTCGACGCAAAGCTCGCTGGCCAGCCTGCCCGCGATGCTGTCGGCCTGTTCGCGCCTTGGCATTCGTTCGTCCAGCGCGGAATTCAGCCTGCCTTTGTGTGTGGCGCTGTTCCGCGCCACGGGGCCGGCGATGAATCTGGCGGTGGTGGTCTATGTCGCGCATCTGACCGGGACGCCGCTGGGCGTTTCGGCGATGCTGGCGGGGATCGCGGTGGCGGCGTTGACGGAACTTGGTACGCCATCGCTGCCCGGATCGATCAGCTTTGTGCTGTCCATCGGCCCGGTGGCGATTGCCATGGGCGTGCCGGTAGGACCGCTGGCGCTGTTGGTGGCGGTCGAGATGTTGCCCGATCTGATGCGCACGCTGGGCAATGTGTTCATGGATGTGGCCGTGACCAGCAGCGTGGACAGGGCCGGGCGTCAGGATTAATCCTTGGGCGTAATCCGGTCGAGTTCGGCCATCAGCGCCTGGCTGCTCTCGCTGGCATTGCCGCGCGTGGGGATGCGGCCTTCCTCGATCATCGCGGTCAATTGCGCGCGGCCTCGGCCCACCCGGCTCTTGATCGTGCCCACTGCGCAGCCGCAGATCGCAGCCGCTTCCTCATAGGAAAAGCCGCCCGCGCCCACCAGCAGCAGCGCTTCGCGTCTTTCAGCGGGCAGTTCCATCAAGGCCCGTGACAGATCGGCCAGATGCAGCGGCGCTTCCTGCCCCGCGGGCGAGGTCAGGATACGGTCGGCGACGGTTTCGTCATAGTCGGCGCGAAAGCGGTTGCGCCGCATTTCGGTAAACCATGCATTGCGCAGGATCGTGAAGGTCCAGGCCCGGATCGAGGTGCCCGGCACAAAGCGGTCGCGCGCGGCCCATGCGCGCAGCAGCGTGTCCTGCACCAGATCGTCGGCCAGATCGGGCCGCCCGCAAAGCCCGCGCGCAAAGGCGCGCAGATGCGGCACGACCTGCGTCAGCTCTCGCTTGAAATCCGGCGGCTGGGCTTCGACCTTGCTCATTCGGCGTCGCGGTCGAGCCGGGACAGCAGATCGGACAGGAAATCGGGCAGCGGCTCTTCGACCACCTGTTGATACATGTCGCGCAAGGGAGCAGCCCACGGCGGCGCCTCGTCCATGCCGCCGTCCTTGCGTTCGGTATTTCCGGTTTCATGCCCGGCCTCGGGTTTCGCCCCCATCTCGCCCGGAACGGGCGATCCGGCAACAATATCGCCCGATAAATCAGCACTGCGTGGCTTTTGCTCGCGATTCACATCAATCTGCCCAATTTGAGCGCCCCCGCCCAATCCGCCAATCCCGCATAAACTTGCAGGGACGGGAACGAAGCTTGCCCAGCTTGGTTCCCACGCGCAACCGTTTGTTGCATGATGGCGTTGCAAAGTGGCACAATTGGCGGGGTAAGGGGCGCGTTTTGGATCGCATTATTGCAGACAAGGTAGGCGCGCAGGGGTGGTATGAACGCATGCCGCGCGCCCTGCCGATAGCGGGTTTTGCGCTGGCGATGCTGGCCAGCCTGGTTTACGCCTATACCACCGAACGCACCGAATACCGCCAGCGTCAGCAGCAGGCCCGCGCTGCGGCCAGCGTGGTGGGCGCTTCGCTGGGGCGGCGGGTCAATGCGCATACCGCCTATCTGCGCGCGGCGGCCCTGTTGCTGGAAAAGCGCCGGGGTATGACGCAGGCCGAATTCATCGCCCTGTCGCAGGAATTGTCGGGCGACGAAGAATATCGCGGCTCCGAAGGTATCAGTTGGGCCGAGGCGATTACCCCCGCTCAGATCCCCGCCTTTGAAGCCGCGCGCCGCGCCGAAGGGATGGCGAATTACACCGTCCATCCCGCCCCGGCGCCGGGCGCGCGGATGCTCACGCCCGTCACCTATCTGGGCGACCCCACGCCGCGCCGCCGCCTGTCCTATGGCTATGACATGTATTCCGAAATCCAGCGTCGCACCGCGATCGACCGGGCCGAGCGCGAGAAACGGCCCATCGCCACCGGGCCGATCCGGCTGGCCATGGATCGCGGGCGGCCCGCATGGCCTGGGTTCCTCATCTATATGCCGCTGTTCGACAAAGCGACGGGGCGGATGCGCGGCGTTCTGGGCGCGCCTTTCAATGCCCAGGTCTTTTTGCAATCGGTGATCGAGCTGGAGCCGGTGACGGATTTTTCCGTTTCGCTCTATGACGGCGCTGTGCGGCCCGATCGTCTGCTGGCGCAGGTGGGGCCGCCGGGGGGCAGCGACGGACCGGTACAGGTTCCGGTGATGGTGGCCCATCGCCCGATGGTGCTGGTGGTCAGCGCCCCGGCCGCGCCCGGCCTGTCCAAGGTGGCGATCATCACGCTGGCGCTGGGTTCGGTGGTGGCGGGGCTGCTGGGGGGCATGGCCTGGCTGGTCGCGCGGCAGGCCTCCGAGGATCGCGCCTCGCTGGCATGGCTGCGCGAACAGGCCTCGATCCGGGGGGTGTTGAGCCGCGAATTGAACCACCGGGTCAAGAACACGCTGGCCAATGTGCTCTCGATCATCGCCCTGACCCGGCGGCGGGGCAGCGATCCGACTTCGCCCGCGCTCAATGAATTTGCCGATGCGCTGGAAGGGCGCATCCGCGCGCTCTCGGCCACGCATGATCTGCTGATTGCCAGCAATTGGGGCACGACACCCTTGCGCGGCGTGGTCGAGGCGGAACTGGCCCCCTATGCGCGGGGGGACACCGTGCTGCTCGAAGGGCCCGATGTCGAACTGGCGCCCAATGATGCGCTTTCGCTGGGGCTGGCGATGCATGAACTGGCCACCAATGCCAGCAAATATGGGGCGCTCTCGGTGGAGGGCGCGCGGGTGTCGATCCGCTGGGCGCTGTTCGGCACGGACCGGGTGCGGGTGCGCTGGGCGGAAAGCGGCGGGCCGCCTGTGCCCGAAGCGCGCCCGCGCGGCTTTGGCACCGAGCTGATCGAGCGAATCCTCGCCCACGAATTGGGCGAGCGGTTCGAGCTGGTCTTTGCCCGCAACGGGGTGCGCTGCGAGATGCTGCTGCCCTTGCGCCCGCCCGCCATGTTCAAGATGCGGGCCAAACGGGCGGAAGGCGCCGATCAGCTCTGACGGAAAAACAGCGCCTGCGCCATGGCGGCCTGCACGGAATCCTCGCGGAAGGGCTTGGTGATCAGCCAGGTCGGCTCCGGCCCGTCGCCGGTCAGCAGCCTTTCGGGAAAGGCGGTGATGAAGATCACCGGCACATCGGCCACCGCCAGCAGATCGGCCACCGCATCCAGCCCGGATGACCCGTCGGCCAGTTGAATATCGGCCAGCACCAGACCGGGCACGCCCTTTGCCATCAGTTTTTGCGCCTGCGCGCGCGTGGCGGCGGTGCCGAAAATGCTGTGGCCCATGCTGGTGACCAGCGTTTCGAGCTGCATCGCGATCAGCGGCTCATCCTCGATCACCAGCACGCTGGTGGCGCTGTCGCGGGCGATATCGGCCACTGCGCCGCGCGCCAGATCGGCGGTCTCCTCCACTGACAGGTCGAGAATATGGGCGGCCTGCGTGGTGTTGAAATCCTCGACCGTGGTGAGCAGCAGCGCCTGACGGGCCAGCGGGGCGATCCGGCCAAGCCGCAGATCGGCGGGCGCGCGCGACGTGGAGGAGCGGGGCGTTTCCTGCGCGGCGAACAGGTCGGAGAAGGCGCGATAAAGCGGCAGGCGTCCCCCGCTCAACCGCGCGCGCAATTCCGGTTCGGCCAGCGCCATTTCCAGCAGGCGGCGCACCAGACCATCGCCGGCTTGCTGATCCCCGGTCAGCGCGCGGGCATAGCGCCGCAGAAAGGGCAAATGCGATGCGATTTCAGTTCCCAAAGGCATATTGACCCTCAACCAGCGGCAGGCGCCCGCCTTTTCCGATACATAGAGCGGATCGGACGGCCTTGCACCTTAGCAATTGCGATCATTTGCGCCATGACGAAAATAATTTTCAAAAATACGGGAACCAAATTTTGAGACCTGCGTTTCCCCTATGTCACCGTTGCAGACCCCCCTCCCGTCCTAGCGCGGCGGTGACGCGATCCCGTGAAGGCCCTTGCTCCCCCCAGAGCAAGGGCCTTCTAATTTATGGGTGGGGAAAAGGGGCGGGCCAAGGCAGCAACCCCCAAAGACCTCTCACAGATCCTTTTGATAGATCTGATATTCCTTGTTCACGGTGGAATGGATTTCACGCGCGATCGAATTCATCCCCTGATTGTCATCAAGGATCCAGCCGATTTCGCCCCGGCTGGCGCCATAATTGGCCACCGAATTGCGGCGGATATATTCGATCATCATAAAGGCGAGCTGGCTGGCCATGCGGCTCGATTGCAGCCGCTTGCGCACGCCCATCAAGGGCACGCGCATCGTGCGCACGCGCGGGCGCCAGATCCACAGCAACAGGCGAATCCAGCCCAGCGGCGAGGGCTTGGGCCCGATCTTCTTCAACACTTCATTCATATCGGGCAGGGTCATCATGAAGGCGACCGGTTCGCCATCATATTCGGCAATCTGCACCAGATCGGATTTAACCAGCGGCTTCAGCTTCTTGCCCGTATAGGCCACTTCGCTGTCGGTGATTGGAACAAAGCCCCAATTGTCGCTCCACGCATCATTCAGGATGTCGAGGATGATCGCGGCTTCCTTGTCGAATTCCTTCAGATTGACGCCGCGAATGTTGATGCGCGGGTTCTTCTCGCCCGATTTGACGATGCGCTGGATCAGCGGCGGGAATTCCTGCGTGATGTCCAGTTCATAGGTGTTGAGCATCTTGGCGGGCGTGTATCCGGCCGCCTCGATCCAGGGCTGGAACTTGGCGTTCTGGTGGCCCATCATCACCGTGGGCGGATGGTCGTGGCCCTTGACCAGCAGGCCCGGCTCTTCCCACACCGACAGGTTCATCGGCGCCAGCACCCGGTGCATGCCCTTGACCCGCAGCCAGTCCTCGGCGCTGGCGATCAGGATATGGGCGATTTCCTGCGTCTCGGCCTCCAGCGCGCCCCAATTGCCGGTGCCCGGGCCCATGCCCTGTTCGACGGGCATGCCGGTGGCCTGATGGTCGACGATTGCGGCAATGCGGCCCACGATCCGCCCGCCGCGCCGCGCCAGCAGCAATTGGCAATCGGCATGTTCATGGAAAGGATTGCCGCCGGGCGTCACCTTCTCGATTTCTTCCATCCGCAATTGCGGCACGAAATTGGGATCGCCCGCATTGGCCACATAGACATAATCCACCCATTGCGCGCGCTCGGCCTTGGAATTGGCGGGCGTGATGGTGATGGCGGTCATGTGGCGGTTCTCCCTGTGGCTTGTGGCGCGGCTATGGCGGCGATGTGTAGCGGGGCGCGCCGGGAATAAAAGAAAAATGCGAGGGCGGTCAGGCCCTCGCATCATGAACTTTGTATCAGGGCCGGTGTTTCAGGCTTCGGTGTCCATGCCCACCGCTTCGGCGGCGTGGGCCAGGATCTGTTCCTCGGTCGGCGCCTTGGCCTCGGCGGCCAGTTTCTTGGCATTGGCGATGGCGCGGCGACGGGGATGGTCGCTGGCGATGCCGCCCGACAGATCCTTCACCCAGGGGTATTTCTTGGCCACTTCCTCGGTATAGCCAAGGTTGAACACGGTGGGGCTGCGGCCCGGGCGATCCTTCTTTTCGTAATAGGTGCCCAGCACGTGATCCCAGAAATAATTGGTGATCCCGAAATTGCCGTCCTCATCCACATAGTGGTGCTCATTGTGGCGCTGCTTCATGTGCTGCACCCACTTCCACTTCGGCTTGAAGGCCAGATGCTGGATGCAGTGCATGAATTCATAATAGCAGGTGGTCAGGATGCCGATCGAAAAGGCCAGCGCCGCGCCGCCGATCCGCGCGCCTTCCGGAGCGATCAGCGCGCCCACCGGGGCCGTGGCGATAAAGATTGTCGGCACGGTGGTGTGCAGCGCGCCAAACAGCACCTCCAGATGGTTGGGGTCCTGATGGTGGTCATAGTGGATGCGCTTCCATGTACCCGCCAGCCATTTGAACTTATACGGCCATTGCCCGTGCAGGATATATTGATGCAGCAGATGCCAGACCAGCGGATAGACCGCCGCCGCCGCCGCCACAATGGCCAGCGCGCGCCACAGGCCCGTGGGGTTCCATGCAAACACGGCAAAGCCCGCCACGGCCAGCGCCATATAGGCGATGATCGTGTAATGCTGGAAATAGGCGAACACTAGATCGCGCAAATTCATGCGGTCGAGATAGTGCGAGCGCTTCCAGAAGGGCAGCTTGGCTTCGTCCAGTGCGGCGTTGTTGGTGGCCACGTGATCGGTTCCTCGAAAGTCTTGGCGCATATTTAAAGGTCGGAGGCGGACGGGGCAAGGCCCCCTGTATCTAGGGGAAGCAGGGCGCGCTCGTCTCTTGCGCGCCCTAGACCATGCAATTGGGGCATAAACGGGGCAAAGCGGGGGGTGGGGCGTTTTATGCCAACGCGTTTGACCGGCCTATTCCTCGGTCCGCACCAATACGGTTTCGCCCACCAGCAGGAACAGCACAAAGGGCGCCCATGCCGCCACCAGCGGCGGATAACCGCCAAAATTGCCGACCGCGAGGCTGAGATTGTCGACCACGAAATAGGTAAAGCCCAGCGCCATGCCCAGAATGGCGCGGATGAACAATTGCCCCGAACGCGCCAGACCAAAGGCGGCCACCGAACCCAGCAGCGGCATCAGCAGCGCCGACAAAGGCCCTGAAATCTTGTGCCACCATTTGCTTTCCAGATCCGAGGTCCGCCGTCCGCCCGCGCGCAGCGCTTCGATCGTGCGGTGCAATTGGAACAGGTTCATGCGGTCGGCGTCCGCCTGCGTGATGTCGATCTGGGCCGGGGTGATGCCCTTGGCCACCACCATCGGGCCGGGGCGGGTCAGCGCGGCGCTGGCCACATCGAAGCTCTCCGGCTTTTCCAGACGCCAGCCCGGAGCGGCATAGGTGGCCAGCGGGGCAATCACGCGGCGGGTAATCAGGCCCTGCGGATTGCGTTCATACCATGTGACCCCGTGCAGGCGAATCGCCTTGCCGCTGCCGTTCATCGTGTCGGCGCCGATGATATTGTTGCCATCGGCCAGATAGAGGTTGGTGCGCTCGGCCGGTTCGTCGGGAATTTCGCCGAACTGCACATTCTGCCACGCCTTGAGATCGGCAGTGACGCGGGTGACGACCATCTCGTTGAAGGCAAAGCTGACGCCCGAAACAACCAGCGCGGTGGCCAGCATCGGCGCGAGGATCTGATGCGCGGAAAGCCCTGCGGCGCGCATCGCGATCACCTCGCTGTTCTGGTTCAGCGGAAAGAAGGTGAACAGTGTGGCCAGCAGCACCGAATAGGGCAGGAAACGCGCCACCAATTGGGGGCTGCGCAGAGTGACATAATGCCAGATCTGGGCCTGGCCATTGCCGGGATGGGCCAGAATATTGCCGCTTTCCGACAGCAGATCGAGCACCTGCAGCACCAGCACCAGCATCACCAGCACGCCCAGAATGCGCGTGATGAACAGGCGCGACAAATAGAGCGTGAGCGTGCGCGAGGGGAACAGGTCCATCATGCCTCGGCCTTACCCTTTTGTGCGCCACCTTTTTGTGCGGCCGTGCGGTCCAGCATCCGGGTGATCGACTTGCCCAGCGTGGCGGCAAAGCGTTCGAGCGCGCCGATGGGCTGTCCGCCCGGAACATAGGCCAGCGTGTAATACATCCAGCCGATCATCGCGGCAAAGACGGCAAACGGCACCCATAACGCGATGGCTGGATCAATCCGCCCCAGTTCGGCCACCGATTGCCCATATTCATTGACCTTGTGATAGGCCACAACCATCACGATCGAGACAAACACCCCCAGCGAAGAACTCGAACGCTTGGGCGGCACCGCCAGCGCGACCGCCAGCAAAGGCAGCATCAGGATCATCACCACCTCGACCAGACGATAGTTGAGGCTGGCCTTGACCACGGTCTTGTCATGCTCGCTGCTGCCCTTGTCCCAGCCGATTTTCAGCAGTTCGGGCAGCACATATTCGCGCTCGCGCCCACCGCGCTTGCGGAATTTTTCAAGAGCGGGCAGATCGATGGGCAAGTCATGTGTGCTGAAGCTGAGCACGCGCGGGGTAAGGCCCTTGGGGCTTTGCACGATCTGGCCATCGGTCAGGCGCAGGATCACGGTGTCGAGATTGCCCTGAAGCGCGAGGAAGCGGCCCCGGCGGGCGCTGATCGAAAGGACTTCGCCATTGGCCTCGGTGACGCGCGCGAAAATGCCCAGCAATTCGTGGCCATCCTCGCGGCTCTGCTCGATGCGCAGGCTCATCCGGTCTTTCAGCGTGTTGAATTCGCCTACCTTGATCGAGGCGCCCAGCGCCCCGGTGCGCAGTTCGAAATCGAGCTGCTCATAATAGTAGCGCGCCATTGGCTGAACATAGCCGACGATGATCAGATTGATCGCGGCCATCAGCAACGCCATCATAAAAGGCACCCGCAGCAGGCGCGTATAAGACAGCCCCACCGCGCGCATCACGTCCAGTTCGCTCGACATGGCCAGTTTGCGGAACGCCAGCAGCACCCCCAGCATCAGGCCCAGAGGGATCGCCAGACTGGCATATTCGGGCATCAGGTTGGCTAGCATCTTGAACACCACGCTGACCGGTCCGCCCTCGGTGGAGACGAATTCGAACAGGCGCAGCATCTTGTCCACCATCAGCAGCGAGGCCGCGATGACGAACACCGCCAGCATCGGCATCAGCACAAGCCGGAAGATGTAGCGGTCGGCCGCCGTAAAGAATTTCATGCGCGCCCCGCGACGGCGGCCTGGCGATGGAGGGTCGGGCGGGATTTCACGCGATGGGGGCTCTCTTCACACAGCGGGCCGGACGGGCCGACGCGCAGGCACGCCAACCCGGACTTTGCGGTTCAGTTAAGCGGGGCAGCGTCGCGGCGCAAGGGGGAGTGAGGCCGCCCGCCGCAAATCGGCTCCGGCCTGTGTCTTCAGGCCTTTTCCAGAGTGCATTGCAGCGGGTGCTGGTTTTGCCTTGCGCAATCCATCACCTGATTCACCTTTGTCTCGGCGATCTCATACGGAAAGATGCCGCAGACGCCCACGCCGCGCTGATGCACATGCAGCATCACGCGGGTGGCCTGTTCAAGATCCATGTTGAAAAAGCGCTTGAGCACCATGACGACGAATTCCATCGGGGTGTAATCGTCATTCAGCATCAAGACTTTGAACTGGCTTGGCTTTTTGGGGCGGGCGCGGGTGCGCGTGGCAAGGCCGATCTGTCCCTGACCGCCGCGATCGCCATCCTCACCGGCAAAGACCGGCCGCGCATCGCCGCCGTCGTCATGTGCCGCATCCATGCATGAGGCCGCCAAGCCACATGTGGCCGAGTTAGGGGAACGGGAGAGAATCATCCGGCCCAAATACCGCGAATCAGGGGGGCAGGACAAGCGCTTCTATGCGCAGTCCCTTGCATCCTCCGACTTAAATCTATGTCGGCATGACGGATGCTGCCGCATTATCTGGCCGGGCGCAAATGGAAATCGCCCCGGCAGGCGGCAAAAAGCCCGGCATCCGGTGAGAGGGCGGATGGCCGGGCTTTGCAGGCAAGGGCGGCAGGGGCCGCCCCGCATCAATGGATCAGGCAGCCGCCTTGATCTTTTCCACGGCCAGCGTCACGCGGGTCGAGATCGGCTGAGCCGCTTCATTGGCCAGCTTGACCAGCGCTTCGGAATGCTTCGAAGCGGCGGCAACGGCGTCGTCAAAGTGCTTCTTGGCCAGATCGTTCTGCAGCTTGAGGAAGTCGGTCGGGCTCTTGGCAGCGGCCAGTTCCTTGACTTCGGCGGTCAGCGTTTCAAAACCGGCGCGGCCTTCCGACACATAGGCCGAGGTCAGTTCCTGCAGGCCGGCGGCCAGGATCTTGCTCGATTCGACCAGAGCTTCGACGTTGCCCTTGGCGAATTCGCTGTAATCGCCAAACACCGAATTGCCCTTTTCATAGGCGGCCTTGGCCTTTTCCTGGAATTCGGAAAAAGCGGTCTGGAAGGGGGCGGCGAAATCGAAGCTGGGGAACGTGGACATGGCAAACTCCTTGGCGAAGACATTGGGCCAGCGCGGCGGCTGGGCGGCATTTTCGGTCGACAGCGGGGCTTGGGCGCTCACCTCCACGGTGGGGGCTTCAACCTCGGAAAGAGAGGTGGGGGATACGGGTTCGGCCTTGGTCGCGGCCTTGCGTGGGGCAGGCTTGCGGACGGGCTTGGCCACCGGTGCTTCGGCCTCGACGGGCGCAACCGGCGCCTCGATCTTGACCTCGGGTTCGGAGGCAGGGGTTTCTTCGATGGGCGCTTCGACAGCGGCCGCTTCGATAACCGGCTCGGGGGTGGCCTCAACCGGCGCTTCCTCGGCAGCGGGCGCTTCTTCGACCGGCGCGGCCGTTTCGGCTGCGGGCGTCATTTCGACCTCCGGCTCAACGGCGGGGGTTTCGATGGCGGGCGATTCCTCAACAGCGGTTTGCGGAATGATCGACGGTGCGGCGCGCTTGACAAAGGGCGCGCGCGTGGTGCGAATGGTAGCCTTGGTAGTGGGCTTCTTGCTCATTGGACCTGCTTCCCGTTCAACCGACTGTTGAATTGGTGCATAATCCCAGTGCTTCCGATGCGATCGGGCCTGCCGAGATCCTCACCTTTGTTGCGATGCACAATGACGATTCGGCCGCGTGAAGTCAAGTGATTTTTGTGCGGCGCAGCATATGATTCCCCCGGATCGGAGAGGATTTCGCTGCTGATTGGTGAAAATCAAACAAATAGGGCGTTTTCGTAATAGGTTTGCGGCGCGAAAAGCTCATCAGGCTCGCGGGCGAAAATTCAGCATTTCGCACTTGCAGCATAAAAGAGCGTTTGCAGATCCTCCTATCGCGCCCTCACATATTCGCCTGGGGCATCGCCCAGAACCTTGTCGCCTCGTCCACCCGGAACGCGCTTGCCCTTGGCGGGCACCTGTTCGGGCGCCCGTTCCTGCAACCAGCCCAGCCAGTGATTCCACCAGCTGCCGGGCGTTTCCTTCGCCTGTGCGACAAAAGCGGCCAGATTTTCGACCGGTTCGTCATTGGTCCAGAACTGGTACTTTTGGGCCGCAGGCGGATTGACCACACCCGCAATATGCCCTGATCCGGCCAGCACAAACACATGCGGGCTGTTCTTCAACTGCCCGCTCAAACGCCACACGCTTTCGGGCGGGGCGATATGATCCTCGCGCCCGGCCTGAATATAGGCGGGCGTGGTGATGCGCGACAGGTCGATGGGCGTGCCGCAACCGCTCAGCGCGTCGGGTTGAACCAACAGATTGTCGCGATAGAGATCGCGCAAATAGGATTGATGCCAGCCTGCGGGCAGATTCGTGCTGTCGCCATTCCAGAACAGCAGGTCAAAGGCGGAATAATCCTCGCCCAGCAGGTAATTGCGCGTCACATAGCTCCAGATCAGATCCTGCGAACGCAGCAGATTGAAGGTCGCGGCCAGATAGCGCCCGTCGATCACCCCGTTCTGCGCCAGCGCGCCGATCGCGGCCAGTTGCTGATCGTCGATAAAGGTCTTGAGCTCGCCCGCCTTTTCAAAATCGACCTGCGCGGTAAAGAAGGTCGCGCTGGCCACCTTCTCCGCCTCGCCCCGCCGCGCCAGCACCGCCAGTGTAGCCGCCAGCGTCGTGCCCGCCACGCAATAGCCGATGGTGTGAACCGAGGGCACCTTCAGCCGCTCGCGCACCACGTCGATGGCCTCGATCTGGGCGCCGATATAATCGTCCCATGTCACCGCGCCCCAATCCATGTCGGGGTCATTGGGATCGGCCGATTTCCAGCTGACCAGAAACACCGTGATGCCCTGATCCACCGCCCATTTGACGAAGCTCTTCTTCGCGTTGAGATCAAGGATGTAGAACCGGTTGATCCAGGGCGGAAAGATCAGCAGCGGCGTTGCCATCACCTTCTCGGTGCTGGGCGAATATTGGATCAATTCGTAAAACGGGGTGCGGTGCACGACCTTGCCGGGCGTGGCGGCGATATTCTCGCCCACCTTGAAGGCGTCGCGATTGGTGTGGCTCAACTGCCCGCGCTTCATATCCTCGAGCAGATGCTCCAGCCCCTTGACCAGACTTTCGCCGCGCGTCTCAATCGCCTTTTCCATCACCAGCGGATTGGTCAGCGCGAAATGGTCGGGGCTGAGCGCCTCGATCATCGTGCGGGTATAGAAACGCAATTGCTCCTTGCGGGCATCGTCCAGCCCTTCGACCGAATCGGCCATCGCCGTGATCTGTTCGGCCATCAACAGATAGGTCTGATGCACCAGCGCGAAATAGGGCGTCTCGCGCCATGCCGCATCGGCAAATCGGCGGTCGCTGCGGGGCAGGGGGGCATTCTGCGCCTCGCCCTTCACGGCATGCAGCCCCCATTGCGCCAGCACGCCTTCCCACAGCTTCATTCCGTCAGAGAGCAGCTTTTGCTGGGTTTCGGGCCGCACCAGCGGGATCTGTCGGCCCCATTGCGCCAGCATCTCGTTCATCGCGGGCGAGAGCGAGGCGAGGCCGTTCAGTTCGGCCTTGAACAGATCGCCCGAGAGCAGGCCCGACATCGCCTTGCCCGCCTGCTGGGTCTGAAACTCCATCCATTTGGCCTGCATCCGCGCGGCCACATCGGCCCATTGCGCGGCATCCTCGCCGTTCACCACCGGGCCCCCTTCGGCCAATCCGGCATCCATCATGGCGCCGGCCTGTTCCATCACATCGGGAATCGCGGTCTTGGGGTTCAGCCATTGATCCATCGTCTGGCTGGCCACCTCGAAGGGGAGCATCATCAAGCTCGACAGCGGATCGATGGTGGGGGCCTTGGTGCCGGTGCCTTCGATACTGTCGGTTGTGGTGCTCATGCGCTTGTTCTCCCGCTCGCCTTACGCCTCAGGTATCAGCATGATACGACTGTGTGCCTGCGGCAAGCATTTGATGACCCGGCATGGCGTAAAATTGATGACGCCTTTTCCAGATTCATCCTTCACGCAAATTTTTTGCATCCTGCTCTCGCGTTTCGGGGCAAAAAGGCGCATGGGAGCGGCCTCCCCCGCGTGGTGGCGCCGCTTGGGCGCCTGCACTTCGCCATGGTGGCGTACGTGCGATGCGTGATCCGTGGGGAGGTAATACAGGAAAGGTCCAATGTCCGAAGAATTCTACCGCATGAAGCGACTGCCGCCCTATGTCATCGCCGAAGTCAATGCGATGCGGGCCGCAGCACGAGCTAGCGGGCAGGACATCATCGACCTTGGCATGGGCAATCCCGATCTGCCCCCGCCGCCCCATGTGATCGAAAAACTGTGCGAAGTGGCGCAAAAGCCCAGCGCGCACGGCTATTCCGCATCCAAGGGCATTCCCGGCATCCGCCGCGCGCAGGCCAATTACTATGGCCGCCGGTTCAACGTGGATCTCGATCCCGAAACCGAAGTGGTGATGACGATGGGGTCGAAGGAAGGGCTGGCCAGCCTGGCGACCGCGATCACCGCGCCCGGTGATGTCGTGCTGGCGCCGAACCCCTCCTATCCGATCCACACATTCGGCTTTATCATTGCGGGCGCCACGATCCGCTCTGTGCCCACCACGCCGGATGAGCGTTATTGGGATTCGCTGGATCGCGCGATGAAATATTCGGTGCCGCGTCCCTCGGTGCTGATTGTCAATTATCCCAGCAACCCCACCGCCGAAACGGTCGATCTGGCGTTCTATGAGCGGCTGGTGGCATGGGCGAAGGAAAACAAGGTGTGGATCCTGTCCGACCTTGCCTATTCCGAGCTCTATTTCGACGGCAATCCGACGCGCTCGATCCTCGAAGTGCCGGGCGCCAAGGATGTCGCGGTGGAATTCACCAGCATGTCCAAAACCTTCAGCATGGCCGGCTGGCGCGTCGGCTTTGCGGTAGGCAACAAGCAATTGATCGCGGCGCTCACGCGGGTGAAGTCGTATCTCGACTATGGCGCGTTCACGCCGATTCAGGCGGCGGCTTGCGCTGCTTTGAACGGTCCGCAGGATATCGTCGAACAGAACCGGCTGCTTTATCAAAAGCGCCGCGATGTGATGGTGGAAAGCTTTGGCCGCGCCGGTTGGGATATTCCCAGCCCCAAGGCATCGATGTTCGCATGGGCGCCTTTGCCGCCCGCGCTGGCGCATCTGGGCAGCCTTGAGTTCTCCAAGCAGTTGCTCACCCATGCCGAGGTCGCCGTGGCGCCGGGCGTTGGCTATGGCGAGGATGGCGAGGGCTTTGTCCGCATTGCGATGGTCGAAAACGAGCAGCGCCTGCGTCAGGCCGCGCGCAATGTGAAGCGCTATCTGACCAGCATGGGCGTCAATGTGCCTGCGGGCAAATAAGCGTCAAATTTTTAAGTTTTTGGAATTAGCATAGCGCCCGGTACAGAGATGTGCCGGGCGCTTTTGTTTAACCCTTTCTTTGCGATAGCGACTGCAAATAAAGGTAATATCCCTAAACCAGCGTTAACTTTTTGGCATTACCAATGCCTCAGCTATTGTGCCCACTGTTCCCGCTGCTGAATTTTTTCTGTTAGGGGATACGCAGTGCGGTGTTTTCACTGGCTGGCCGGACGTTCTATTTTTGGTGACGTCGATCTGCGGATCTCCGGCTGGCGGATGCAGTCGGATAGCATCAATTCGCTCGAAGCCATCCGTGATCTGACGCCCGACACCCCGATTCTGATCGATCATGAAACGGTGGATGCCGGTGTGTGGCGCTGGCTCAATGGTCCGCGCGGGGTGCGACTGCGGCGCTGGGCGCTGGTGGTGGGCATGAGCGACGGGCAGGAGCGGGCGCGTCTGTTGCGCCGGGGCTTTGGCGATATTTGCGATTTGGGCATCGGCCTGCCCGAATTGCACGCGCGGGCCTTGCGCATCACCCAGCAGGCCGAGGCGCTGGTGCGCTGGCGCCAGCATGGGCCGCTGCGGCTCGACCTGATCGAGCGCGACGCCTTTGTCGGCGACAAGTCGGTCGGGCTGCATCCGCGCGAATTTGCGGTTCTTTGGCGGTTAATGGATTCGCCGGGCGAGACGGTGGGTAAGCGCGAATTGCTGCGCGATGTCTGGAACCTGTCTTTCGTGCCGGAAACCAACAGCGTGGCGGTTCATACGAGTCGCTTGCGGTCCAAACTGGCCTTAGCGGGCCTGCCGGGGTGGATTCAGACCGCGCCGGGCGGTGGATACCAACTGGTTGGCAGTTCTGATGAGGAACAAAAAATTTCAGATAATATCCAAATAGGCGTATCATTAGCGTAAATTCCCTTTTTGGATTTCTATTTCAATTATTCTAACCAATAAGGGGATTATTGCAATTCTCGCCTTGCCGAATGGGGCGGTCGGGCCTACTTAGAACCTGCCTTTCAGGCATCCTCTCCCAAACTTCCACGACCCGGCTTTGGCCGGGTCTTTTTTTGCCTATTCGATGCATCCCGCTATCCAATATGGCTAATCCGCAGCAAAACGCCCCGCAACCGATCGGCGCGGGGCGTTAAGAAACGGCATGGGAAGGGGGGGCTATCCCCCGACTTGGCGCATCCAGTCGGCCAGATTGTAATAGACACTGACGCGCGCGATCAGCCCGTCGCGGAACGTGAAAAACGCCCCCGCAGGCAGCACATAGGTCTGCCCCTTCGCTTCGGGCAATCCCTTATCCGTGGCCAGATAGGCACCATGCACGGTAAACTCCGAGGCCCCGCGCTCGCCATGGCCATCGGCCATCAACACGATATCCTCCAGCCTTTCGCGATAGCAGCGGTCCATATGGGCCAGAAAGGCGCGGAAAGCCTCCTTGCCGATCTGGCGCGCGCCCTGATTGATGTCATGCGCGATATCCTCGGTCAGGCAGGCGAGCATCGCTTCATTGTCCCCTGCATTGAACGCGGCATAATAGCGCCCCAGCAGGGCCAGCGCTTCATTCTGGCTCATCATCAGGCCTTTGCGGTCACGATGCCCACCGCCGCGCGGGCGATTTCGGATAATTGCGCATGATCGGCCGCCGCAATCCCGGCCTTCATGCGCGGGTCCCAAAAGTCGATGATATGCTGGGCGGTTTCCCGGATCGCCACCTCGCGCCCTTGCGCGGCAAGGTTGGCGGCGATCTGGTTGGCCATTTTGATGAGGTGATCGGTCGTATTCATTCGGCTGCCTCGATCCTGCGCGCCTGCTGGGCCTGGGCTTCATAGTCGCGCTGCCACGCGGTCGGCCCGTTCGAAGGCATGACCTGCACCGCCGTGACCTTATATTCCGGGCAATTGGTGGCCCAGTCCGAGTTCTCGGTGGTCACCACATTGGCCTGCGTGTCGGGGTGGTGGAAGGTGGTGTAAACCACGCCGGGCGCCACGCGATCGGTCACCAGCGCGCGCAAGGTCGTTTCCCCCGCCCGGCTTGCCAGCTTCACCCAGTCGCCACTGGACAGGCCCCGGTTTTCCGCATCCGTCGGATGGATTTCCAGCACATCCTCGGCATGCCACACGGAATTGGCCGTCCGCCGCGTCTGCGCGCCCACATTATACTGGCTGAGAATCCGCCCAGTGGTCAGCAGCAGCGGATAGCGCGGCCCGGTGCGCTCGTCGGTGGGGATATATTCCGTCACCACAAACTTGCCCTTGCCGCGCACAAAGCCATCGACATGCATGATCGGGCTGCCATCGGGGTGCGCCTCGTTGACCGGCCATTGCAGCGAACCTTCGGCATCCAGCCGCGCATGGGACACTCCGGCAAACGAAGGGGTCAGGCGGGCGATCTCATCCATGATCTGGCCCGCATCGCTGTAATCCCAATCCAGATCCATCGCCCGGGCCAGCAATTGCGTGACCTGCCAATCCTCATAGCCATTGGCCGGGTCCATCACCCGCCGCACCATCTGGATGCGCCGCTCGGCATTGGTGAAAGTGCCGGTCTTCTCAAGGAAAGTGCTGCCCGGCAGGAAGACATGGGCGTAATTGGCGGTTTCGTTGAGGAAAAGGTCATGCACGATCACGCAGTCCATCGCCGCAAGCCCTGCGGCAACATGATGCGTGTTGGGGTCGGATTGCAGGATATCCTCGCCCTGAATATAGATCGCGCGGAACGAACCGTCGACCGCCGCATCCAGCATATTGGGAATGCGCAGGCCCGGCTCCGCATCCAGCGCCACGCCCCATTCCGCTTCGAACTGCGCCCGCGTGTCGCCATCGGAAATATGGCGATAACCGGTCAATTCATGCGGGAACGAACCCATGTCGCAGGCGCCCTGCACATTGTTCTGCCCGCGCAGAGGGTTCACCCCCACGCCGCGCCGACCGACATTGCCCGTCGCCATCGCCAGATTGGCAATCGCCATGACGGTGGAGGAACCCTGCGAATGTTCGGTCACGCCAAGGCCGTAATAGATCGCGCCGTTACCGCCTGTGGCAAATAGCCGCGCCGCCGCCCGCAATTCTTCGGCTGGAACCCGCGTCACCGGTTCCAGTGTTTCGGGCGAATGGCGCGCGTCCGACACAAACCGCGCCCAATCCTGATATTCATCCCAGTCGCAACGCTCGCGGACGAAAGCCTCATCGGCCAGCCCTTCGGTCACGATCACATGGGCGACCGCCGTCAGCACCGCGACATTGGTGCCCGGTTGCAGCGCCAGATGATGCGCGGCCTCGATATGCGGGCTGCGCACCATGTCGATCCGGCGCGGGTCGATCACGATCAGCTTGGCCCCTTGGCGCAAACGCTTCTTCATGCGACTGGCAAACACCGGATGCCCATCGGTGGGGTTCGCACCTATGATGAGGATGACGTCGCTGTCCTCCACGCTGTCGAAATCCTGCGTCCCCGCGCTGGTGCCAAAGGTGGTCTTCAACCCATAGCCGGTGGGCGAATGGCACACCCGCGCGCAAGTATCGACATTGTTCGAGCCAAACCCGCCGCGCACCAGTTTTTGGACAAGGAAGGCTTCCTCATTGGTGCAGCGACTCGACGTGATCCCGCCCAGCGCCCGCGCGCCATATTGCGCCTTGATCGCCTTCAAACGCGTGGCGGTAAAGCTGATCGCCTCCTCCCACGACACTTCGCGCCATGGCTGGGTAATGCTCTCGCGGATCATCGGGCGCGTGATGCGGTCTGCATGGTTGGCATAGCCCCATGCAAAACGACCCTTGACGCAGCTATGCCCGCGATTGGCCTTGCCATCCTTCCACGGCACCATGCGCACCAATTGGTCGCCGCGCATTTCCGCCCGGAAGGTGCAGCCCACCCCGCAATAGGCGCAGGTCGTCACCACGGCGCGTTCGGGCTTACCGATTTCCGCCACCGATTTTTCATTCAGCGCCGCCGTCGGGCAGGCCTGAACGCAGGCTCCGCAGGAGACGCATTCGCTGGAAAGGAAATCATCCGCAGCCGCGCCTGCGGAAACGGCCGAATCAAACCCGCGCCCCTCGATGGTCAGCGCAAAGGTGCCCTGCACCTCCTCACAGGCGCGGACGCAGCGCGAGCAGACGATGCACTTGCTGGCATCAAACGCGAAATAGGGGTTGGACAGGTCAGGCGCCTGACCCAGATGGTTTTCGCCTGCATAGCCATAGCGCACATCGCGCAGGCCCACTTGCGCTGCGGTATCCTGCAATTCGCAATCATTGTTCGCGCTGCAGGTCAGGCAGTCGAGTGGGTGGTCGGAGATATAAAGCTCCATCACCCCGCGCCGGATTTTTTCCAGCCTCGGCGTCTGGGTTTTCACCACCATGGCCGCCGCCACCGGCGTGGTGCAACTGGCAGGCAATCCCCGCGCGCCCTCGATCTCGACCAGACACATCCGGCACGAACCAAACGCCTCGACATTGTCTGTGGCGCAGAGTTTGGGGATCGCCCCGCCAATCTCGGCGGCGGCCCGCATCACGCTGGTGCCGGCAGGCACGGTGACGGCGCGGCCGTCGATGGTCAGTGTTACCGGAGCACCATCGCGCGCCGGGGTGCCGAAATCGGGTTGCATTTCATAGGCCATGGATTGCCTCCTCGCATTGGGCGAGATCGTCGGGGGAATTGATATTGGCGGGCGGGCGATGCAGCGTGACGCCCCTCGCGCCTGTCGCCTCGACCAGCGCGCGCAGCGAATGTTTGCCGTCACCGCGCAGGATCGCCTCGACCGCATCGGCGGCATGGGCGGGCCACAGGCCGATCACGGGCTGGCTCTCGACATAGGCGGGCGAGGGGAAGAGTTGCCCCAGCAGCCGGTCATCCAGCCCCACCGCATCGACCGAGATGCACAGCACATCGGTAAAACCATTGTCACGCGCATGGCGCAGCGCGGCGGCCAATCCGCCCAGCGGCCCCATGCCCGGCGCGGGCCAGTCGGGGATGCAGGGGGCGGGGGCCTCCTCGCGGCCAACCACCACCACCGCGCTGCATTGGCGGCCCAGCAGGGCAACCGCGCGCGCGATCAGCGTTTGCCCGTCGAGGACGGCCAGCGCTTTGTCGCTGCCGAAACGGGTGGAGCGGCCACCGGCAAGAACCGCGCCCAGAATCACTGGAAATCCTCCGGCCAATGGCGCAACGCCGAGAGCACCGGATAGGGCGTGAACCCGCCCAGCGCGCAGAGCGAGCCGAATTTCATCGTCTCGCAAAGCTCTTCCAGCAGGGCTATGTCCTGATCGGCGGTGCGGGCCACTTTGGGCGCATTATGCATCTGCGGCAGCGCGCCCACGGGATCGAGCACCTTGGCCCCGACGCGGATGCGGTCGAGGAGTTCAACCCCGCGCGTCGATCCGATCCGGCATGGCGTGCATTTGCCGCAGCTTTCCACCGCGCAGAATTCCATGGCGAAACGGGCGAGGCGGCCCATGTCGGCGCTGTCGTCCACCACCACCACGCCGCCATGGCCGATCAGCGCATCGGCGCGGGCATAGGCTTCATAATCGAACGGCAGATCGAATTGCGCAGGAGGGATATAGGCGCCCAAAGGCCCGCCCACCTGCACCGCCTTGACCGGGCGGCCGGAGGCCGTGCCGCCGCCAATCGTGTAAACCAGATCATGCAGCGAAATGCCGAAGGCCGTCTCATACAGCCCGCCATGCTTGATATTGCCCGCCAATTGGATCGGCTTGGTGCCAAGGCTGCGGTCCACGCCAAGGGCCGCATATTCCGCCGCTCCGCCTTCGGATAGGATATGCGGGATGGCCGCGATGGTCAGCACATTGTTGACCACCGTGGGGCAGCCGAACAGGCCTTCAAGCGCGGGCAGGGGCGGCTTGGCGCGCACCACGCCGCGCTTGCCCTCGATGGAATTGAGCAGCGAAGTTTCCTCGCCGCAGACATAGGCGCCTGCGCCTTCGCGGACTTCCATGTGGAGCGGAGCGATGATGGCGGCGGCAAGGTCAATGGCGGCGCGCAGCTTGGCGATCGCATGGGGATATTCGCTGCGGGTGTAGATATAGGCGGTTTGCGCGCCGACGGCATGGGCGCAGATGGCCAGACCCTCGATAAGCTGGAAGGGATCACCCTCCATCAGCATCCGGTCGGCAAAGGTGCCGGAATCGCCTTCGTCAGCGTTGCAGACGACATATTTGCGCCCGCCCGGCGCCTTGGCCACGGTGTTCCACTTGATCCCCGCCGGAAAACCCGCCCCGCCGCGACCGCGCAGGCCGGATTGCGTGACTTCGGCAATCACCGCCTCGCCGGACATGGCCTGCGCGCGGCGCAGGCCCGACCAGCCGCCGGTGGCCTCGTAATCCTCAAGGCTCAGGGGCCGGGTCTTACCCGCGCGGGCAAAGGTCAGGCGCTGCTGGGGCTTGATGAAGGGATGGTCGGCAATCGGGCCGATATTGAGCGCGCTGGTCCCATCAAGGATCGCGGACACATCATCGACCGTCGCCGGGCCATAGCCGATGCCATCCACCTCAACCAAGGGTTCGAGCCAGTGCATACCCCAGCTCGATACGCGCTCGACCGTCGCGCCCGCCGCCTCAAAACCCGAGGCCAGTGCATCAGCCCCCAGCGCGAGGGCGAGCGAATCATCGGAAATGCGGACGATCATCATGCCGCCTCCACCAGCCGCACCAGCGAAGCCGCATCCAGCCGCGCATGGAGCGTATCCCCAATCCTTGCCGCAGGGCCAACGCTGCACAGGCCAAGGCAATAAACGGGCGAGATCCGCACCCGGTTCCCGGCGGCGGCCTCCGCGGCCTCGATCAACGCCTCAACCCCGCGCGCCTGACAGGCCTCGGCCCGGCAGAGCTGCACACAGGGGCGCGGGTCGGCTTCCTCGGTAAAGTCGTGATAGAAACTCACCACCCCATGCACCTCGGCGCGGGACAGGTTGAGCGCCTGCGCGATGGCCTGCTGCGTGTCGGGCGAAACGCAGCCAAAGGCCCGCTGCACATCGTGCAAAATCGGCAACAGCGGGCCTTCGGTCCCGGCATGCCGAGCGAGGATCTCTTGCAGGCGCTCGTTGGTCATTATGCCTTATCCAGGTCTACAAAGGCGCAGATCTTGTTGCCATCAAGGTCGCGCAGATAGGCGCCATACAGGTTGCGGCCCGGCATGGGGCGCGGTCCGGGCGCGCCTTCACAGGTGCCGCCATTGGCCAGGCCCGCCGCGTGCCAAGCCTCGACCATATCGGTGCTGGTCGCGGCAAAGCCGATAGTGCCGCCATTGGCATAGCTGACCGGCTGGCCATTGGCGGGCAGGGTGAAGCCGAAAGCGCCGCCATTATGCTGATAAAAGGCGCCCTTGCCGGTGTCGAAACCGGGCGTGCCGCCCAGCGCGCCGAACAGCGCATCGTAAAAGACCTTGGTTTTGGCCGGATCGCTGCAACCGACCATGATATGGGTAAACATCATTCTTTCTCCCGAATTAGAATACGACGACGCTGCGGATCGACTTGCCCTCATGCATCAGGTCAAAGGCGGTGTTGATCTCTTCAAGGCCCATGACATGGGTGATCATGGGATCGATCTCGATCTTGCCGGTCATGTACATGTCGACGATCTTGGGCACATCGGTGCGGCCCTTGGCCCCGCCGAATGCCGTGCCGCGCCAGTTGCGGCCCGTGACAAGCTGGAACGGACGCGTGCTGATTTCCTTGCCCGCCTCGGCCACGCCGATGATGATGCTGGTGCCCCAGCCGCGGTGGCAGGCCTCAAGGGCGGTGCGCATCACCTCGGTGTTGCCGGTGGCGTCAAAGGTGTAATCGGCGCCGCCGTCGGTCATCAGCACGATCTTGGCCACGATATCCTCGCGGCTCATGCCGCGCGTGTTGAGGAAGTCGGTCATGCCAAAGCGGCGGCCCCATTCCTCGCGGTCAGGGTTGAGATCGACGCCGATGATCTTGTTGGCGCCGGCCAGACGCGCGCCCTGAATGACGTTGAGGCCGATGCCGCCGAGGCCGAACACCACCACATTGTCGCCCACCTGCACCTTGGCGGTGTTGATGACCGCGCCCACGCCCGTGGTCACGCCGCAGCCGATGTAGCACGAGGACTGGAACGGCGCGTCCTCGCGGATCTTGGCCACCGCGATTTCGGGCAGGACCGTGAAGTTCGAGAAGGTCGAGCAGCCCATGTAGTGGAAGATCGGCTGACCCTTGTACGAAAAGCGCGTGGTGCCGTCGGGCATCAATCCCTTGCCCTGCGTCGCGCGGATCGCGGTGCACAGGTTTGTCTTGCCCGACAGGCAGCTTTTGCACTGGCGGCATTCGGGGGTGTAGAGCGGGATCACATGGTCGCCGGGGACCACGCTGGTCACGCCCGGCCCCACCTCGCGCACGATCCCTGCGCCTTCATGGCCCAGAATCGAGGGGAAGATGCCTTCGGAATCAAAACCATCGAGCGTGTAGGCGTCGGTGTGGCAAATGCCCGTTGCCATGATCTCCACCAGAACCTCACCGGCCTTGGGGCCTTCGAGATCGACTTCGACGATTTCGAGCGGGGTTTTGGGCGCAAAAGCAACGGCGGCGCGGGTCTTCATCTGTATGCTCTCCTGAATAGGCCGATGAGTCCCCGACCTTTTTGTTTGCCTTACATACAAACCGGACGGGGGCGGCGTCAACGCCCCAATGGCATCAAGGCGCTGGAAAGATAATTGTGGTCCCCCAAAAGGCCAATGGCAAGGAGGCAATCGGCGAGGCGGCAGGCCCAAAGGGGCAGGCGGCCCATCCGCAAAAGATTTGCACGAATCGCTGTTGCCATCCGCGCCCGCCTCGTCTACTGGCAGCGCCTCACCGCATGGATGGCCCGATGGCGGAGTGGTGACGCAGCGGACTGCAAATCCGTGCACGCCGGTTCGATTCCGGCTCGGGCCTCCAATTTTGCCTCTCAGGACGTCTGAGAAGGTCTCGTAAATGGCTGTTTTCTGCCATTTTTGTCTGGTATTATGCCCCGCGTGATGTCGAGGCATTTCACTAAATCTCACCCATGTGATGGATGAAGTGATGGTAGGCTCCGACATGCCGATACGGAGATACCATCATGACGGACGGGAAGCGGCAGAAATCCGGGCTTACAGCGGCATGGGTGTCGCGCGCAAAGCCCAAAGATAAGCCATACAAGCTGAGTGACCGCGATGGTTTATACCTGCTGGTTGAGCCCGCAGGTGGTCGCGTATGGCGCATGAATTACCGCATTTACGGCAAGCAGAAAACTATAACTTTTGGACGTTGGCCCGAGCTCCTGCTGGGCGAAGCGCGCGAGCGCTTGCTTGATGCGCGCCGGCTGTTGGCCAAAGGTGTTGATCCTGTAGAGCAGGCCAAGCTGGACAAGATTGCGCGAACACTCGCAGCTGCTCATACCTTTGAAGCGGTGGCTGCGGAATGGCTTGAGAAAATCATTGCCGAGGGCGCAGCGGCGATGACGGTTAAAAAAGCCCGGTGGCTGTTGGCGAAGCTTTATCCCGCCATAGGTCGCCGTCCGATCCGAGAAATTACGGCCCATGAACTGCTTCTGGCATTGAAGAAAATCGAAGCGACCAAGCGTTACGATACCGCCAATCGAGCGCGCACCGCTGCGAGTCAGATTTTCCGATATGCCATCGCCACGGCGCGCACTGAGCGAGATATTGCCTCAGATCTGCGCGGGGCCTTGGCGACGCCTAAAACAACTCACCGTGCGGCAATCACTACCCCGATGGAGGCAGGAGCCTTGCTGCGGTCCATTGATGATTACGATGGGCATCCCCTTACCGGGACTGCTTTGCGGCTGCTGGCTCACGTCTTCGTGCGGCCCGGAGAATTGCGTTGGGCTGAATTCAGTGAGTTTGATCTGGAGAGGCGGGTATGGACGATCCCGGGTCATAAGATGAAAATGCGTCGCCCGCATGCTGTCCCATTGTCCCGGCAGGTGATTGCCATACTGGCAGAGATCGAGCACGATTCGGGCTATAGTCCTTTCCTGTTTCCCTCCCTTCGTGCGCTTGATCGGCCCATGTCCGACAACACAATCAACGCGGCTTTGCGCCGGCTGGGCTATGCCAAGGATCAGATGACGGGCCATGGATTTCGCGCAATGGCGGCAACGCTGCTCAATGAAATGGGGTGTTGGAATCCCGATGCGATAGAGCGTCAGTTAGCCCATGCCGATGGCAATTCAATCCGGCGCGCCTATGCTCGCGGGCAGTATTGGGAAGAGCGTGTAAGGATGATGCAGCATTGGTCCGATTATCTCGACCAATTGCGCGCCGGCGCAAAGATATTGCGGCCGCAGTTTGGGCACAGCGGATCGTAGGCTTAGGGGGCATCGAATGTGGCTCATCTCGCGAGTGGATGTCGCCGGTTGAGGGGCGGCCCTGACAGTCTCCTATACGCGAGCAAAGGCAGCTTGCTGTCCTACATTCCTGTTGCCACCTCGCAGTTCGGAACGGCCGGGATAGTGTGGGAGGGTCCCCAAGCAGCCGGTGGTTCATGGGTTGGATTGGTACTCGTCTCTATGCTACGCAGGCTGCATCAGAACTACGACATGCGTACGGGCAGCAAGGGAGTATGCTCTCACGCGACGTTTTCTTCTGAATTAAAAATATACACGTTCATTTTAGCCATGGGCGGTTCAGGTTGACGCAACGATCGGTAATTCATGCTTGAGGAAACATCCGTCAAAGCAACTCTCGAACTCAAAATTAATTTTGAGAATGGAGCGGACGCAGCCCAATCAGGTGCAGTTTTAAGCCGTTTGGCTGGTGCTTACTCAGGTCATTGCAACCGTTTAGGTGTAAAAGGTGCACGGCTGGTTGTACGCAAGATCGAGATTGCCAGCCTTTGGGCCTTGCTTGAGGGCGTCGTTGAGCTCAGCAAAGGTGTCAGGACGCTCTATGAAAACCGCGCTCTGTTGGAGAGCTTTGTACTGCAGCTCGGAGGTGTCGTAATGGCCATTCATAATGGCCACCCAAATATTGTACCGAGTCACATGCGCTCCCTGGTCAGGGCACTGATAGGGGCGATGCAGAAGGGCAACGCGACCAAGACAACGATCAAGGTGACAGGCGCCGACGGGGCTTTATTCGAAATTGAGTCCGCTGAGGCGGCGCTTCTGGAGAAGGCGCTGAAGGTCGGGAAAGCTGCGGTTCTTGATCAAAAGGCGCTCCAAACTCCAGAGTGGAATGAGATCTTTCATGCAGCGAACCTCCCGCTCAAAATTCCTGTGATCTACCGACAAACTGATGCGCTGACATATGATCGCGCGTGGCCTCATCTGCAGGGTACTCTCGTGTTTGCTCTCGGCAGTTGGTACGTCCGCGCCGCCACATTGGGTGGCATAATGCTCCCCGCTGAGATTGCGGGGGTTGCGGAGCCTCTGGATCCCAAAGGCACCTATCTGGTTTCGGGAGCGCAGAGCCCGACGGAGGGGGCGCCGCGGGGATTTATTGTTCAAAGCATACACCGCCGCCTGAGCTGACGCGGGACAAGTGAGGTGGTCCCGCCTTCCTGGACAGGTTTGCGGCTAAGTTAAGCTCACCTGGTTTTTGTTATGCCGCCTGTTTGGTCATCGGATCATGGGGGGC
>NZ_JAAZQL010000002.1 GCF_012275515.1 Novosphingobium sp. SG707 | reverse complement strand
GCTGGAGGTATTTTGCGAAGTTACGCCGGAAGCTCTTTGGCCCTCCCGCTGATTGAGACGGCAACGTGGGGCCTGCAAGCTTTTGCTTCTTGCATGCCTGCCCGTTACGTGATCGCGTAACGGGCTTGATCGAGGAGCATTTGTCCGAATTGAATGATTGCTGTAGCTCACGCCCCAAAAACGGTCGTTCAGCGACATGATCTGGGGCATTGGAACCCGTCGTTCATTCACCGTCGTCGGGCGACACCTTAACGCCGTGGCTTAGGACAAAAACGCCGTTCGTCAGCAGCGTAGCCAATGGTAGCTTGATCCCCAAACCGGCTATTTCAAGGTCAACCAGAAAATTTCTGCAACGGGATGATAAATACTTTGGCCATTTCCTCGAGAAAAATTTATTCACGCATCGGAGTGCGGAACAACAACAAGCAGAAAATTAGAAGCAATATCCGGCGCGTTGCCGATTCCCGTCAGGGAATGTCATCTAGATGCGAATAGTCCGCTATTCGATGTACATTTTTTATGCGCTTTTTGACAGAGCGACATGACGTAAAGCCAGCAGATACCCGTGGGTGCCAAAACCGCCCATCACTGCATCGGCGCGCGCCGAGACATAGGAATGATGTCGAAATTGCTCGCGCTTGTGAACGTTGGAGATATGCACCTCCACCACCAGCCCTTCGAAGGTGTTGAGCGCATCGAGGATCGCCACCGACGTGTGGGTGAAGGCTGCCGGATTGATCACGATGGCACCGGCTTCCTCGCGCCCCTCATGAATCCAGTCGATGATCTGGTGCTCGGCATTGCTTTGCAGGAAGCGGGTGGTCAACCCCAGCTCCGCCGCCAGATCGGCGCAGCGCTTCTCGACATCGGCGAGCGTTTCGTGACCATAGATATGGGGCTGGCGGCGGCCCAGCAGGTTCAGATTGGGGCCGTTAATAACATAAGTCAGCATGGAAAACCTCAGTTCAGGGGGATGGTAATGGCGGCGATGACCTCGGCGGTGTCAGGCCGTACGCCGCGCCACCAGGCGAAGGCTTCGGCGGCCTGTTCGGCCAGCATGCCCACGCCATCGGCAGCGGCGAGAGCGGGGCGCGCCTGCCGGGCAAGGCGCAGGAACGGCGTAAGCCCCTTGCCATAGGCCAGTTCATAAGCCAGCGTCGCATGGGTGAAAGCGTCCGCGCTGATCGGTGGCAAGGCGCCGGTCAGGCTGGCTGAGGTGGCATTGACCACCAGATCATAAGCACCCGCCGCGATGGTATCGTAACCGCCTGCCGAGATGGTGCCATGGGCGCTGCCGATGCGGGCCAGTTCCTCGGCTCTGGCCGGCGTGCGGTTGGCGATATGCAGGCTGGCGGGCCGCTGCGCCATAAAGGGAAGCAACGCCCCCCGCGCCGCGCCGCCCGCGCCCAGCAGCAGAACGCGCTTCCCCGTGATTGCCTGCCCCAGATTGACGGTGATGTCGCGCACCAGACCCACGCCGTCGAAATTTTCGCCCTCCACCCCGCCTGCGCCGAAGCGCAAGGCGTTGACGGCGCCGGCCATCTGCGCGCTGGGGCTGGTGGTGTCGGCATAGGCAAAGGCGTCCAACTTGCAGGGAGCCGTGATGTTCAGTCCCTTGCCTCCGGCTGCACGAAAGGTTTCGGCAATTTGCGTAAAGCCGCCTTCGGGTACAAGGATCTTCTCATAAACGATGCCCTGCCCGGTGGCCTTGGCGAACATGCCATGGATCAGGGGCGATTTGGAATGGTCGATGGGATTGCCCAGCACGGCATAGCGGTCGGTCATGCACAGATCCTTGTTGGCGAATATCAAACGAAACGCACGGTTCTCACGCGGAAGATGGCGGCTTTCAGAGTGCCGGCCTGCGTGATGGCGATGATCTTGCGCGCCGCATGGTCGGCGGCCCCGGCATCGCGATAATGCAGATGCAGAAAGCTCTGCGCGGGCTGTGGCGGGGCCATGTACGGCTTGGCGATCAGCGCGGTGACATCGTCGCGGATCAGCGCCAGCGGGTTCAACGCCGCGATTTCATCCACCACCCGCGCAGGGTTGCCGCCGCCCAGCGCAACGATCAGCTTGTTGCCGTCCTGCGCTTCCCTCAGCCCGTCATCCCCCGCCAGCGCATAGCCCGATCCATGGCCGAGAAAATGGGGCTCATCGGCTGCCATCGCATGAGCGGCGGGGCTGGTGAAGGCCAACGCCATGGCCTCGGGACTGTCGAAGCGCAGTTCGACAAAGCCATCGGCGCGCAGGAGGGGAGCGACCGGCGGGGCAAACTCCTCCTCGACATGGTTCTGCACATAGCCGCGCAGGCCTGGCAGGTCGGCGATGAAGCGCCCATGGCGCAGCCACCCTTGCGAGAACTGCGCCCTCGTATCGCCCTCGCGCCGGACCAGCACCGACATCCTTTTGAACATGGCTCCGCTCCCTCAGGCGATGGAGGCGCCGCCGTCCAGCGTGACGATGGTGCCGGTGGCATAACCCGTGGCGGCCAGCAGCAGCAGTTGGCGCGCAATATCCTCGCCTGTGCCCACACG
Organism: Novosphingobium sp. SG707; assembly: GCF_012275515.1. Taxonomy (GTDB): domain Bacteria; phylum Pseudomonadota; class Alphaproteobacteria; order Sphingomonadales; family Sphingomonadaceae; genus Novosphingobium. Next base: position 817,350 of record NZ_JAAZQL010000002.1, on the reverse strand, counting down.
GCCCGCCGGATAGGTGGCGCCCACCCGGGCGTACATGGCGGCCTGATCCTGCTCGCTCAGATGCGACCACATCCCGCCTGCGACCACCGCCGGAGACACCGCGTTGACCCGTACCGGCTTGAGCTCCAACGCCAATCCCTGCACCAGACTTTCCAGCGCGCCATTGATCGCCCCCATCAGCGCGCGTCCCGCCACCGGCCGCGTCGCCAGAAAGCCCGCGACCACCGAGAGCGATCCACCCGGTGCGATCCGTACCGAGCTGGCCAAATGGTAAAAGCCCCAGAACTTGCTGTTGAAGGCTTGAAGCGCATCACCCAGCGGGAGGTCGCGCACCGGCGCGATCTTTACGTCCGAGCCGGTAACGATGACATGGTCCCACTCGCCCGAGGTGTCGAAAAAGCGGGCCACATCGGCATCACACGTCAGGTCCAGCACCGCCGTCTGCGCTCCATGGCCAATCTGCGCCGCTCCCGCTTCCAGCCTTCGTGTTGAGCGCGAAGCAATCGTCACCTGCGCTCCCAATTGCGCGGCAAGAACCGCCGTCGCGAGACCGATGCCTGAACTGCCTCCCGCCACCAGAACGCGTTGATCCGTGAAATCGAGCATGTTTTTCTCCCAATTGCCGGCCTGCTTTCAACACACCTGCCTCACGGCGGCGATGGCTCTGCCTGCACCTTTTTCAGGTCGATGGTGCCGCTTTCTCGGCGTAAAGCACTCCGTCGGCCTCCATGGCGGCAATGGCCTGCGCGTCGAAACCCAACTCGGCGGCGATGGCCGCATTGTCCTGCCCCAGCAGCGGGGCCGAACGGGTGGGCCTGGTATCGGCATCGGCAAAGCGATAGGGCAGATTGCAGGCCTTGATCGGTCCCAGCACCGGATCGTCGAGATCAACGATCATATCGCGCGCGATGATTTGCGGGTCGGCCAGCACCTGATCGATGGTCTGAACCGGGGCGCAGGGAATGCCCGCCGCCTCCAGCGCGGCAATTGCGGCCTGCTGGCCCGCCTGTGCCTCGACCCACGCGCTCACCATCGGCAAAATCTCCAGCCGGTGGCTATTGCGGCCGGTCGCCGTGTGGAAACGGCTGTCCCCTGCCAGAGCCTCGCCGCCGATCAGCCGCGCCAGCTTCACCCACGCATCGTCGACCTGCGCCGCGATCACCAGATGGCCGTCATGGGCGGAGAAAATGCCGTAAACGGTTGAATTTGGCATGTCCGCCCCGGTCTGCCGAGGCAACACCGCGCCGCCGGACATCACATATTCCTGCACCGCATAATCATGGATCGAAACGGTGCAGTCATAGAGGGACAGGTCGATATGCGTGCCCTTGCCGCTGCGCGTGCGGCCATAGAGCGCGGCACAGACCGCCGCCACGCCATGGGTTCCGGCATACATGTCGGCAATCGAGACGCGCAGCAGCGGCGGCGGCGCGCCGGGCACGCCCAATTGGGCCAGCAGGCCGCTTTTTGCCTCTGCGATCAGGCCAAAACCGGCCTTCGCGGCATCGGGACCGGTATGGCCATAGGCCGAGACCGAGCAATAGATCAGCCCCGGATGGCGGGCCGACAGTTCCTCATAGCCCAGCCCCAACCTGGTCAGCGCACCGGGGCGGTAGTTCTCGACAAAGACATCGGCGCTGGCGATCAGGCGGCGCATCAGTTCGGCGCCGCGCGTGTCTTTCATATCCACGCAAAGCCCGCGCTTGCCCATGTTCTGCTGGATGAAATAACCGCTGCGCCCATCGCGGATATAGGCGTGGCTGCGCCCGGCGTCGCCGGAACCCGGGCGTTCGACCTTGATGACCTCGGCGCCCATCGCGGCAAGGCTGCGCGAAAGATGCGGCCCGGCCAGAAAATGCGAATAATCGATCACGCGGATGCCCGCGAGGGGAAGCGGGGCGCTCACCGGCCATTCTCCCGAGGCGCGAGCGGTATCATCAGGCGGTGCTCCCCGGCCTGCACCACCTCGCCATGCTGGTTCACCAGTTCGCTGGGCAGGATTACAATGCCCCAGCCCGGGCGGCTGCTCGACCGGCGCTTCGATCCGACGTGGAAGCGCACGCGCACGCGGTCGCCCAGTTTGATCGGCAGGATGAATTTCCATTCCCAGCCCAGCGACATGCCGGGCACGAAGCGCATCTCGGCCTGCGTTTTTAGCCCATCCGCGATGGAAAGGCCGAACAGGCCATGCGCCACCCGCGTACCGAAAGGCGTGGTGCGGGCATAATCCTCATCGGTGTGAACGGGGGTATGATCGCCGGTCAGATCGGCATAAGCCATCACCCGCGCCTCGGTGACTTCGTACTCATGCGTTTCGCAGGCATCGCCGATGGCACATTCGTCCCAGTAGAGTTCGCGCGTCACGGTTTATGCCTTTCGCGGGTCGATGGAGAGGGCGGCATCCACGCTGCCGGGCGCCGCCTGGATCAATTCGAGCTCGAGCCCATCAGGCAAAGCGATCCAACCCTTGCCCTGGGGCAGGTCGCGCACATTCCAGCCGCCGGCCAGGGACAGCGCCAAATCGAGATCGTCGACCATAATGCCCAGATGGGCGAGGCGCTCCCCAGAGGCCTCAAAGGTGGGATCGGCCATCAACTGAATGCCACCGACAGTCCAGAACTGGCGCGGGTCGGCGATGGTGCCATCCACTTCACGCATGGTCATGCCCAGGACGTCATGGAAAAAGGCGATGTGCCAGTGGATATCCTTCACGCGGATGGCGACATGTTCAACATAGGCGCGGGCCGTCTGGGCGGCGTTTTCGCTCATTGGCGCTCTCCCGAAGGGCAATCGATGGTGGTGAAGGCGGCACTGTTTTCCACGCCATGGATGCAGGCGGCCAGCAGGCGGTTGACCGGCGTTTCAACGCCCAGCGCCTCGCCCGCGCGGACGACCGCGCCATTGATGAAGTCGATCTCGCTGCGGCGTCCTTTTTCCAGTGTCTGCAGCATGGAGGTGCGGAAATCCTCGGGCAGATTGGCGCCGGCCATGGCCCATGCCTCTTCGGGCGTCCTGATCGAGAGGGCTATGCCCTTGGCCTCGGCCACATTCATCGCCTCGGCCACTGCGGCAAAGGCGGCGCGGGCAAGATCCCTGTCGGCATAGATCTCGCCATAGGTCATGCGGGTAAGAGCCGTGAGCGCCCCGGTGGCGACATTGATCAGCAACTTGTCCCAGATCGCGCCGGACATGTTGTCGCTGGCCTCGCAAGGCACGCCATGGGCGCTCAGCTGCCGGGCCAGATCAAGGCAGCGCGGGCTCAGTCCGCCCGCGATCTCGCCGATGATGCTGCGCTTCCCCGCGACGGTGGCCTGAACGATGCCGGGGGCCAGCATCACGCCGCCCGCATAGGTCTTGCCGCCGATCACACGCTGGGCACCGAAGATCTCTGAAAGGAGGACTTCCTGCCCGAGGCCGTTCTGAAAGGAGACGATGACGGTATCGGCCCCGGCAACAGCAAGGGCATCGCGCGCGACATCAGCCGTGTCGGCCGATTTGCAGAGGACGATGATCATATCGACCGGCTGCCCGGCGATGGTCCGGCAGCTTTGCGTGACATTCGGGCGGGCCACGATCTCGCCATCGGGCGAAACCAGCGCCAGTCCCTTGGCCGCGATGGCCGCGCAATGGGCTGCATTGCGGGTGACAAGCCAGACATCTGCGCCATGGGCCGCCAGCGTGCCGCCAAGAGCCGATCCCAAAGCGCCCGCTCCGGCAATGACAATGCGGGGGGCAATGATGCTGGAGGTGTTCATGGCCTCTGGCTAGAGCGTGCGCCAGCCAAAGGCCATTCTATCAACCTTATATATGGTATAGGATCGACCTATATGGATTCCCTGCTCACCACCCTTCAATTGCGCATACTTCATGAGATGCTGCGGCTTGGCAGCGTCAGCGCCGTGGCCGAGGCGCTGGATATCACCCAGCCCAGCGTCTCGCTGCATCTGCGCAATCTGCGCCGCCTGCTGGACGATCCGCTCTTCGTGCGGGCGGGCAACGGACTGGTGCCGACCGGGCGCGCCCTGACCCTGCGATCGCCGGCACAGGCCGCCCTTGACGCCATTGCGGCGGTTTCGCGTCCCACAGGTCCGATTGATCCTGCCACGCTTCAGCGCAGTTTCCGCATCGCCATGACCGACGCCAGCCAGGTGACGCTGCTGCCGCAATTGCTGGCGCACATGCACAGCCATGCGCCCCATATCACGATTGAGGTCGAACTGCTGGGACGCCACACCTATGCCGGTTTGGGCGAAGGGCGGATCGATCTGGCGCTGGGCTATATTCCCGAACTGGGCAGCGGCATCGTGCATCAGCGACTGTTTTATCAGGATTGGGTGTGCCTGGCCGCGCAAGATCTGCCTGCCGATCCGGCGGCCTATGCAAGCGCCCACCATGTGGAGGTGACATCGGGCACGGGCGCGAGGCTGCTGCATGATGCCCTGGCTGCCCGGCATATCGAACGCCGGGTGATGGTGAGATTGCCGGGTTTTCTGGGGCTGGCCGCCGTGCTGACCCAGACCGATCTGGTCGCCACGCTGCCGCGTCATACGGCCGGCGTGCTGGCGCGGCAGAACGGCCTGACCATCGGTGAATGCCCGATCTCGGTGGATGGCTTTGCGGTCTGCCATTACTGGCACGAGCGTGTGGGGTCTGATCCCACCCATCGGTGGTTGAGAAGCACGGTCCACGCATGCCTTGCCTTTGACGGAGTGGTTGGGGCCTCCCCTCAAGAGCTGCAGGTACCATAACACCAATGAGTTGATCTGAATCGGGCCCACTGTTCGAGTTTCAAGTACTGAGGAAGTCGCTTGGCGACGTCCCACTAGCCGCCGCAACCCTCTGGTTCCAAACCAGATGCGCTATAGCTTTTAATGGCCGCTATTGCCAATCTGTCGCCTGTAAGCCGACCTTCCGGACTGTCCGCAGTTGCAGCCACGACCCTCTGCTCCCAAAGCAGATGCGCTATCCAGCTGAACGAAAGGCAATTCGGAGCGCTTCCAAAACCAGAGCTGCCCTTCCGGATCGTCCGCCCTTGCAGCCATTCACTCCGACAGGCATTTCTTCGCAAAGAGGTTACGAGATGGAAATGACACGCACAGCTTGGCCGCATCTGATCAAACAATCAGCCCATGAGTTATTCGAACAGGTACGTCCAAGGCTTGAAGCAAGCAAAATTTGCACGACTGCCATAGAAACATGGACGAACTGACGGCATAACAAGCCATTCAGATTAACTCGCTTATTGCACGCTTTGGCGCAGTTTTTACCATTTCGGGCATCGAACCGCCGAACAGTATTTGGCTGTTGGTATACTCGCGGGCAATAAACATTTCAACAATGCAGCAATCTTCTGAAAATTAGCCTAGAATCAAATTCATTCGATCCCGTCCCCAGCACCATTTACTTCCAAGCACATTCTAGACCGTCTGAGGACATTGGGTAACGGCGGAATTGCGCCATTTTTGCTGGGTCACCGGTCCATCGAAGTCTTTCGCTCTACTTTACCTCGCGCAGGGTTTGCCAAGGGCTTTGGTGGAAGATGTCATTCGCGACCGTTTTCTGGGCCGCCAGCGTCGTGTGCTCCTCAAGGACGACATCGAACATCTGGTGGCCGCGAGTATGGCGGCTCTGGCCCCGCTCAAGCTTCTCTACCCGCGCACCAGCGGGGCCAGCCGTCTTGGTGTTCCACCAATGCCCAATGCGTTGCGATCTACGACCGGGCAATTCCTCGCACGCTGGCTCCCGTCTGGAAGGTCGTAGAGCTTGTTTTCCGGGCAAGCCTGATTCCCGCGCTCCCGCGCCCGATCGCCGGAATAGGCCGGAGATTCGGCCTGCAAACGCGAACACCGCGTAATTGATACAGCCCCTCTCTTGGATGGTACGAGGCCGCATGAACACTTCAACACAAGACGGTTTGCGATAGGCTGTGTTGGCGGCGCGGGTGACCGGCCCTATATTCCTAGACCGTCAGCCTGCCGTCCACCCGAACACAGTCACGTCCCCCGCTCTTGGCCTGATAAAGAGCCCTGTCCGCCCGTTCGAGGCAGGAGGCCAGCAGATCGCGGGGGCCGACCTCCACCGCTCCCACGCTCATGCTGGGCATTTCAAAACCCAGAACTTCCATATCGTTGGCACCGGGCAAGCGGGTGCGCAGACGGTTCAGCAAATCGCCGACTTCCTCACCCGTCACGCCGGGCAGCAGCATCACAAACTCCTCTCCGCCGGAGCGCGACAAAAGATCGCCTTCACGCAAGGCACCCCGCAGCCGGCGAGCGAATTCAACCAACACCCGATCCCCCGCTTGATGACCGAAACGATCGTTGATGCTCTTGAAATGGTCAAGATCGGCGATCGCCACGCAGACCGGCAAGCCATGGCGGCGGCATTGCGCCTTGATCCGACGTGCCGCTTCCTCGAAACCACGGCGGTTGAGCAGACCGGTCAGCGGATCGACAATCGCCAACTGCCGCAACTCGTGGGCCAGATCCTCGGCCAGCAGGAAGAGCGCAAACAGGCCGATGCCCGTCAGGCTGGCCGGAACCCCCAGCAGATAGAAAGCACGATAGGGATCCATCGACATGCTCCCCCACGGAACAGTCAGGACGCCCAGCACCGTCAACACGGCGAAAAAGCCGGCGAACAGCGCCATCATGGCTTGCGTCACCCGACCTGCAGAAAGGCCCTCGCCAGACCCTTTGCGCAAGCTGTCGATGCCTAGGATCAGCATGACCGTGACATAGCTCGTCACCAATGGACGATGCATTGGATTGGCCGGAAAACCCAAAATAAGAGCGAAGCTGGCCACTGCGACGATTGCGAGAAAAACACTGATCCAGCGTGCTTCGTGCAGGCCGCTGCGTTCGCGAAAGCCCAGCGCGATCAGCGTGGCGCCACCCAGCGAGCCCATGGTCGCCATCACCGTGATAAGAACGTGATCGCCCGAGGTAAGCAGGCGGACCGCCATAAGCGTATGGTCGAAGGTGATGAAGAGAAAGGCCGTGCCCCACAGGATGGCATGACGCGCACGGCCAAAGCGCCAGAAAGCGGCAAGCAGAGCGATGGCGAGAAACAGGCTGGTGGCAGCAACACCGAAAGTAGCCAGGGCAGAAACGATCATGAGGGCCTTATAGCAAAATGCATAAGTCATTTCACTTAGTATGGGTAATTTTCCATCTGAGCGGGTAACCTGCCAGCAGTCCTGATTGCCGACCGATGTCTCACCCTCCGCACCAAACGGGAACGATGGTTTTTGGTGGTGATGTTGGTCGCGCCCGACCCTGTTCCGTCGTTGCGCTGGCTGAGCGCACCCGTGCTGCCAGGGCCACGGATTGGGGCGACCGTTTTGCGAGGATTGGGTGAGGAACAGTTCAGCGAGGGAACCAGTTGCGCATCCTCGATACGGCGCCGGGCGGCGACCATATCCCTCCTTCGACATTGCTCAGGAGGATGCCGATGCCAGATCTGTCGCGGCCTGATTGGCCAAACGCCTGGCCCTTCCCTTGCGTTTGCTGCGTTGGCGCGCCAGCCAGAACCAAAGGCCGGTCACAGCAAAGAATGGCAGGCTCAAGCTGGTGATGAACAGGATGATCCGCCCGCCCATGCCAAAGAACGCGCCGCGATGGATTTCAAACATGCCAGCCATCACACGCTCGCCCGCCGGACGCCGGGCGTAAAAGTCAGCGCTCAGGACCTTGCCGGTTGCGCCATCCACGACCACCGCATCATCGGCGCGATTGTGCCTTGCCCCCTGCGGCAGGGCGCGAAACCGCAAGGCCGCGCCCTTTTCCGGCACGATCAGCGTGATCCTGCCATAAGCATGGCCTGAGGTGGCCTTTTCGAACCCCTGCCAGCCCAGCGCGAAATCGGGCTGCCCCTTGGCCTTCACCTTCTCTGCGCGCTCGCCGCCCAACAGCGATTGAACGCCATTGCGATACCATTCGAACGACCACCACAGGCCGGTCAGCGCGCTCAGCAGATAGACCGTCATCATGACTCCGCCCAGCAGCAGGTGCAGTTCCCGCCACCACCAGCGGCCCGTTCGCCCGCGCGGGATGGTGAGCCATGCCCGCCAGTCCCGCGGCTTTGACGGCCAGCGCAGATAGAGCCCGCCAAGACCAAGGACGATCAAGGCGATCGCCGCGCTGCCGGTGATGATCCGCCCCGGCCCCTTGCCGTTGCCCGGCATGGCCAGCCAGCGGTGCAGCCGCTCCACCGTGTCAAACAGGGCCGCCGCCGGAAGCGGACCCAGCAGGCGCCCATCGCGCTGATCGAAGAGATAGGTCTCACGCCCCTTTGCCTGTGCTGTTTTATCAACAAAGCTGATGCGGGCGGGAACGGCGGGGTCACTGTCGATCTGCGCGCGCGCGATGCTTCTGCCGGGCTGCGCCATGGCCGCGCGCTCCAGCAAGGCCACCGGCGCCAGTGCAGGCTGCCCGGTATGGAGCGGGACTGGTTTGATCAGCATCGCCTGTATCTCGTCCTGAAACGACATGGCCGCCCCCGTCAGGCCCATCAGAGCCAAAACGAGGCCGAGCGTGAGCCCGAGCCAACCATGCAGCGTAAACAGCCACTTGCGGAAGATAATGCGGAAAGGCGGGCGAATCGATGTGCTCATGGAAATCAGTTATTGCAATCCACTATCAATAGCAATAACTGCCGTCGCGAATTGCCCGTCCGGGGAATTCGCCAAGGGGAATTTTATATGCTGCTTCTCATCGTCGCCGCCAACGTCACCGCCATGACCGAAGCACCCCAGGCCGAGCGCCCGCTCGACGATGACATTGTGGTGACCGGACGCAAGGAGACGCCCTATCGCGCCGAGGTCGTGCAGGTCGGCGCCTTTCGCAACCAGTCGCTGCTCGACACGCCCGCCAATGTTGCCGTTATCACCCGCGCCCTGCTCGACGATCAGGGCGCCAAGGGGCTGGACGATGCGCTGCGCAACACGCCCGGCATTACCCAGCAGTCCACCAGCCCCACCACCAGCAACAATTTCGCCTCGCGCGGGGTGCTGCTCAATGCGCGCACCAATTATCGCCTCAACGGCGCGCTTCAGATCATCAATCTCGGCCCGATCCCGGTGGAAAACAAGCAGCGGGTCGAATTGCTCAAGGGTGTTTCGGCGCTCTATTACGGGCTGAGCACACCTTCGGGCATCGTCAATGTCGTCACCAAACGGGCGACGGATAAGGCGGTGACCAGCTTCTATGTTGATGGCGATGCCGAAGGCAGCATCGGCGGCGGGGTGGATATCGGGCGCAAGCTGGGCGCGGATCAGAGCATCGGCCTGCGCCTCAATGCCTATGGCTCGCATGTGGAAACGCCGATCAACGGTGTGAACGGCTATCGCTATCTGGCCAGCGGCGCCTTTGACTGGAAGGCGAGCGAGAAGCTCTCCTTCAAGCTGGACGCCGAACATTACCGCCGCGCCACCGATGAGCCGGGAGGGATCGCCCTGCCCACGGCGGTCAATGGCACCATCGCCCTGCCCGCCATCCCCGATCCGCATAATCGCTATGCGCCGGTGAATGCGCCCTATCGCACATGGGTGACCAATCTGCTGGGCCGGGCCGATTATCTGCTGGGCGGCACATGGTCGCTGCGCGCGGAAAGCGGCTATGCCAGCACCCGCCGCCAGCGGATGATCGCCAATATCGCCCGTTATAACCACAGCACCGGCGCTGGCACGATCGCGGCGACCTACACGCCCGATCAGGACTATTCCAATCTCTATTGGCGCGCCGAACTGGCCGGGGAAGCCAATACTTGGGGCATCCGCCATGAATTGCTCTTCGGCTATGCCCGCAACCGGCAGGTGCAGGCCGATCAGAACCAGCAATCCTATACTGCTGTGGCGCAGAATCTCTATGCGCCGACGCCCCTTTCGCTGACATCCCTGATCCCCACCACACGGCGGCTGACAGCGGGCAGCGTGAACATCGACACCGGCCTTTATGCGATGGATCAGGCCCATCTGGGCGAAAAAGTGCTGGTGATGGCCGGGTTGCGCCATGTCGATTATCGCACCAGATCAGCCGGCAGTGATTTCGCCCTGCGCACATGGACGCCGACAGGCGCGCTGGTGCTGCGCCCAACGGCTGCCACCAGCCTCTATCTCAGCTATATCGAGGGGCTGGAAAGCGCAGGCACCGCGCCCGACGGCACGAACAACGCGGGCGCCGTGCTGCCTGCGGTGCGCAGCCGCCAGTGGGAAGTGGGCGGGCGGGCGCAGGTGGGCGGGCTGATGCTCTCGCTCGGCTGGTTCCGCATCAACCGGGGGCTGGCCTATACCGACCTTTCAACGAACACCTATATCGTCAACGGGCGCGCGCTGCATCAGGGGATCGAAGCCTCGGTGCAGGGCAATCTGCTGCGCCGGCTTTCCATCGCGCTGGCCGGGCAATATCTGGTCGCCCGCCAGCAGCAGACCGGATCGGCGGCGCAGGACGGCAAGCTGGTGGACAATGCGCCGCGCTGGTCCGGCTCGGCTTTTGTCAACTGGCACCCGGCGCCGCTGCCCGCACTGGGGCTGAATGCCGGGGTCTATTACACGGGCCAGCGTTTTACCGATGTGCTTAATCAAGGCGTTTTGCCCGCCTATGCCACGCTCAGCCTGGGCGCCAGCTACAAGCTGACCCTGCCCGCCGGTCGCGCGATGACGCTGCGCGCCAATGCCGACAATGTGACCGACAAGCGCTATTGGGCGACCGGCGGCAGCACGCTTTATGTCGGATCGGCGCGCACGCTGCGCCTCTCGGCCAGCGTCAATTTCTGAGGATCGATCCGGCGGACTGGTGGCGATCAGCTTCCGTTTCCGCGCCAGCACCGCTGCGCCAAAAGCCGGAAAGGAGAAGTCCGCACCTTGAATCGGCCTGTCAGCGGCAGCACGCTAACCGATGTGCCCTATTCCTTTGCCTGGATTGGCAGCGCCAATTGGCAGCATCCCCAGGGCCGCAAAGGACAATGGCATGCCGACGCGACATTTTCGGCCGTGACGGACCGCCGCAATACGCTGAAAACAGGCAATCTCTGCTCGCTCGGCCTTGGCATGGACCGCGCTTTTTCCGCGCTGCCCTTTCAACTGACCTTTACGGTCTCTGTGCCCCTCTTTTGCATTTGGGCATTAGGCTTGCGTCACAGCGATCAAACCATCGCCGATCCAACGCGCCAACCATTGCCCGATGGCAAGGATGCCTTCTTCCTCACCCCATCGGGCGACCGCCTGTTCACATATTTGTCCAAAAAGCACAGGGCCGCAGATGAGCAACGTCAGCATGGCGGCCTCATCCCCATCAATCCTGCGCAAGCGGCACATCTCTTCCTGACGCCAGACCAGCACAGCGCTTGCCTTCTGTTGCTCCTGAGCGACAGGTGGCACCTGCCCTTCGGCCAGCGCCATCCAGATTTCGGCGGCATTGGTGTCGAGCGGCAGGATCGCCAACGCCGGAATGACCTTTAGCCATGCCGCGTCCCAATCCAAGCCTGCCATCTGTGCGGGCTTCATAGCCATCGCATCCGCCGCCACAAAGGCCTGCGAGAGCGCCAGTTCGATTCGCGCCAGTTCGCCAATCTCGCGATCATTCGGAAATTGCGCGCTCAGGCTGGCAGGCAGGCCGTCTGCATAATCATCCAGTGTCCAGCTATGCGGGGGAATGCGGTCAATATGGTGCGCGGCGGCGGCGCGAAAATCTGCTTCGCCCATCCACGCCATGGTTTGCGGATAGGTTTCCACCAGACAGGCCATCAGGCTGGCGCGGTAATTGTTCTGGTAAATCGCCAGCCCTGCGGCGCGGCGCAGCGGCAGGCTTTGCGCCCCATCCTCATCACCGTCGGCCAGCCAGTCCAGAAAGGCGCTCTGCAAGGCGCTCAGGCGCATGAGGCAAGCTCCTCCATGGCGATGGCCCGTGCCACATCCAACTCGGCCAGCAATTCGGGCAAAGGCGGAATATTGTCGTCCCGCTCGATCATCACGGCCGCATAGGGCGCCCGCGCCAAAGCCAGGCGCAACAGCGCCCAGACCGGGTCCGGCACAGCCTGATCATGCGTGTCGATCAACCCGTGGCGCCCCTGTGCATGGCCGGCCAGATGGATCTGCTCCACCGCCTCATAGGGCATGGCGGCCAGATAGTCGGCCGCGGAAAATCCGTGGTTCACCGCGCTGACATGGATGTTGTTGACGTCCAGCAACAGGCCGCAGCCGCTGCGTGCCACGACGGCGGCGAGGAAGTCCCACTCGCTCATCTCATCATGGGAAAAGGCGACATAGCTCGACGGGTTCTCGATCAGCATCCGGCGGCCCAGCGCATCCTGCGCCCGCGCGATATTGGTGCAGACCACATCCAGCGTCTCGGCCGTATAGGGCAAGGGCAGCAAATCGTGGGAATTATGCGCGCCATAGCGGGTCCAGCACAGATGGTCGGAGACGATACAAGGCTGGATCTCATCCACCAAAGCGCGCAGCCGCGCCAGATAGTCCCCCCGCAACCCATCGGCCGACCCCACCGACATCGACACGCCATGCAGCGCCACCGGATAATCGGCCCGCACCCGGCGCAGGATCTCACGCGGGCGGCCACCGGCCACCATGAAATTTTCCGAGATCACCTCGACAAAATCGACCGGCACACCGCCGCTCAGAAAGTCCTGATAATGCGGGCGGCGCAGACCTAATCCGAAACGCGGGCGGGGTTGGGCAGCCGGAATGAAAGGCATGGCGGACATCCTGATCCGAGGAGGGAGTGCGGCCTGTCGCCCATTGTGCGACAGGCCGACAGGCCGTGGTTTGCCTTACTTCGGCGCGGTCAGGCTGCCGCCCGCCTTCACGCAGGCCGCCTTGGTCATATGCTTGAAACCCTGACCCTTGCAGTCATTCTGGCCCTTGCAATCATGGTTGCCGCTCTTGCAATCCGACGTCCCCTTGCAGGAGTTGACGCCGTAACAGGCCACCTGCGCGCCATGCGCGGCAAAGGCGGGGGCGGCTGCAACGGTGCTCATCGCGATGACAGCGGCGGCGGCGGCAAAGCTGATCTGGCGGGTGGTGGGGTTCATGGCATATCTCCGATAGGTTCTGCCGGAATGGCATATTCTATTCGGGCGGCGCGCGCCGATGGTTACAGGGGCCGCGCGAAATATCACCAGCGCAGCAAACGCGGCCCCAACAGCGCGCCCCCGGCCGCAGCGGCAGCCATGCCCAGCGTGTACCATGTCAGCACAAAGATCGCCGCGCTTTCCGGGCAATGCAGGCAATAGAGCGTCGCCCCCCATGCCCCCGCCGTCAGCCCCGCCGTGGCCCCCGCCAGCCGCAAGCGCGTGGGCGCCAGCCGCCGGAAAGACCACAAAAGCCCGCCAAAGATGGGCAGCGAAAGCAGGAACACATTGGTCGAGCAGACCTTCCAGCTCATCCCCAGCCACATGGCCAGCCATTGGGACGATGGCACCGAGGCCAGTTCCTGCACGCTGATCACAACCAGCCCCAGCACCGGCAGACAGGCCAGCCACAGCCACCCCGCCACCCCCGCATCGGGCCGCGCCAGCCGCAACGTGGCCAGCGTGGCGCAAAGCGCAAGGCTGCCGGTGTAGAGCCATTTGACCCAGAACATGCCGCCATGCATGGCCGGCCAGAGGTCTGCGCGAAAGCCCAGCCCCAGCCCCACCAGAACCAGCGTGACCAGCCCACCCGGCAACAGCCCGGCGATCAGCCGCCGCAACAGACCATGGCGCGGCACCGGCGGCACATCGGCGGCCAGCGCGGAAATGAGATCCTCGGTCTTCATAGCAAACTGTCCTTGACCCGCTGCGCCAGAGCCTTGAGCCCGCGATGCACGGAAACCTTGATGTCGGATTCGCCCAGATCAAGTTTTGTCGCGGCCTCGGCGGTGGAAAGCCCGTCGATCCGCGTGGCGCGGATGGCGGCGGCCTGTTTTTTGGGGATCGTTTCCAGCAAGCGCTCGACATCGGCGACGGCATCGCTGGCCTCGGCAAAGCCCTCGACGGCAAGAATATCCTCCAGCCCCTCAATGGTGCAGGTACGCCCGCCTTGACGGAAATGGTCGATCATCTTGTAACGCGCCACGGCAAAGAGCCAACTGGTAAAGGGCCGCGCCACATCATAGGTCGCGCGGCGGGTATGGACCGCGATCAGGGTCTCCTGCAACAGGTCCTCGATCTCATCCTCCTGCGCGCTCATGCGGCGGCGATAAAAACCGCGCAAAATCGGCACCAGCGCGCGCAGCAATTGCCCATGGGCGGCGCTGTCACCGGCAAGGCCCATCACCATCCACTGTTTCAACGCCTCTTCACCCGGTTGCATAGAGCCTCCCCAAGGGGCCATTCGGTGCGGACATCCATCCGGTTACACCAAGGCACGGCAGCGCGCGAAAATATTTCATCTGTAACCGGGCGCGTGGCCGCCACGAATAGCGGGGCATGGACCGGACGCTGATTGCCCGGCCCTTTTCAGGAGGACACAGCATGCCCAGCCATTCCGCCACTACTGCCTCGATCGCTGCGTCGCTCGCGATCGCCTTGGCCGCCGTCGCAACTGCCCACGCGACGGACGCGCCCAAGACCGAGAAATGCTATGGTGTGGCCAAGGCCGGCAAGAATGATTGCAAGGCCGGCGCAGGCACCAGCTGCGCGGGCACATCCAAGACCGATTACCAGGGCAATGCGTGGAAGCTGGTGAAGGCAGGCACCTGCACCGGCATCAAGACGCCCAAGGGCAACGGCTCGCTGACCCCCAAGGCCTGAAGCCTGCTGTTGCCCGCTCTGCCCCGACGGAGCGGGCAGCCAGTTCGGAGATGCCCCAATGAAACCGCTCTTCAAGCTTTCCGCCCTTCCCCGACCGCTGACCGATGATCTGCTTCTGCTGCTGATGCGGCTGGGGATTGCGCCGGTCTTTTTCCTTTCGGGCCGGACAAAGGTCGAGGGCTGGTTCACCCTGACCGACGCCACTTTCGACCTGTTTCGGACGGAATATGCCCTTCCGCTCCTGCCCCCGGTTCTGGCCGCATGGCTGGCGACGATTGCCGAGCATCTCTTCTCCACCCTGTTGGTGCTGGGACTTGGCACCCGGATCGCAGCAGCGGGACTGCTCGGCATGACGGCAGTGATCGAGATTTTCGTCTATCCCGATGCCTGGCCCACGCATCTGAGCTGGGCGGCCCTGCTGGTCCCGTTGGTCCTGCGCGGGGGTGGGCGCTTCGCGCTGGACCGGTTCGTTGGCCAACGGGCTGTGTGAGCAACCGCCGCCGAGCCGGCCATTCCCAGCTCGGATTGATCCGTCGGAACCTGATCTTCGTTCTTTGACGCATTGTGAACCGATAAAGGTGGCTTCAGGGCTTGTCGTCATGTTCCCAATCATAATCGGCTCATAACATGCTTCAGCGTCGGGATTTCCTATCCGCCTCCGTAGCCACCCTTGCCGCACCCGCCCTGACCGGCGCCGCAGATGCCATGCCGGCGATAGGCAACGCTCTTCCCGATGTGGCGGTTGTCGGCGCGGGCGTGTTCGGCGCCTTTGCCGCATTGACCCTGCGCGAAAGGGGGCAGCGGGTCGTTTGTCTCGATCAATATGGCCCGGTCTCGCCTCGCGCCTCCTCCTCCGGAGAAACCCGTTCGATCCGCTCGGGCTACGGAGCGCAGGCCTTCTATTCGGCATGGTCTGCCAAGGCTTTGGCCATGTGGCGGATGCGCGAGGCCGAATTCGGGCGCAAGCTGCTCTATCCCTCGGCGCGGATCGAACTGACGGATCACTGGACCGAGACCATGATTGCGCAGCGCAAGATCTTCGACGATCTGAAGCTGCCTTACGAGATTGCCTCGCGCGATGAATTGCGCCGCCGCTTTCCGCAAATGAATTTCGACGATGTTGATTTCGCCTTTGTCGAAACGGCCGCCAGTTCTGTGCTGGTCAAGGCGCGCGAGGCGGTGCTGGCGGCGGTCGAGCAATTCGAGAAAAAGGGCGGCCAGATGCGCTTTGCCCGCGCTGTGCCGGGTGAAGCACAAGGACGCCGCCTGCTGTCGCTCAAACTGGATGGCGGTGATACCCTTTCGGCGGGCAGCTATGTTTTTGCTGTAGGGCCCTGGGCGGGCAAATTGATGCCCGCCATCGCCACCCCCCGCATCAACGTCTATCGCAGCGAATATCTCTATTACGGCACGCCGGCCGGCGATCCGCGCTATTCATGGCCGCATCAGCCGCTCTGGCATGACCATATTCGCGGCGGCTGGGGCTTTGGCAGCATTGAGCGCGGCCTCAAATATTCCGTCGCTCCCGGGCCGCGCCTGGCCATGGATCCCGACACCGCCGAACGCCTGCCGCGGCAGGAACTGATCAAGGCCAGCCGCGCCTATATTGCCGCGCGCTTTCCCGCCCTTGCCAACGCGCCCATCATGGAAAGCCGCGTCTGTCAGGTGGATGATGCCAACACCACCAACTTCCTGATCGATCGCCATCCGGATTTCGACAATGTTTATCTGGCTTTTGCCGGTGGCGGGCATGGTTTCAAGCATGGTCCGCTGGTGGGCAGTTATGTGGCGGATCTGGTGACGGGCCGCCCGGTTGATGCTGATGCGCGCCGCTTGTTTGAACTTGTTTCGCATCCGCCGCAGCCCGGGTGATACGCATAAACACCCACCCATCAAAGGCAATGAAGCCGCCTCGACAGGCTTTGCCGTTGGCTATGAAAGCGCCTCGCAATTCGACCGCGACTATCGGCGCCTGTTCGGCCAACCACCCGGCCGCGATGCCAGTGCGATCAGGCAAGGGGCAAGGGGCAACTGCCAATCTCGAAGCCTAAGGCCATCCTCAAAGGCGACGTTCCAGACACCTTTCGTAGCCGTGGAAAGCATCCCTTCATCCGTGCAAAGCGAGGATTAAGCCCTCCAGCAAATCCGGCGTGGTTCAGTCACCGGGTCTTTCGAAAGGTCAGGTTGTAGCGCATCGCGCCGGTGGAGGGGTGATCTGCGTCCTTGAGCTCATCCACACCGTGGAAGACCAAACGCGACGGACCGCCCCAGACGACCACGTCCCCATGGAAGAGCCGGTGACGCGCAGGACGGTCATTGCGCTTATGACCGCCCCACAGGAAGGTGGCCGGCAGGCCCAGCGACACCGAGACGATCGGCGCGTCACGATCCCGCTCGTCCCTGTCCTGATGAAGGGAAAGGCGTGATCCGACGACGTAGCGATTGACGAGACAAGCGTCCGGTACGAACCCACCAAAGCCGAGGGCGTCGGCAGCGCGGTTCGCCAGGTCGAGAAAAAGCGTCGGCAGGTCAGGCCATGGCAGTGCTGTCACAGGGTCGATCGCATCATAGCGGTAGCCCGACCGATCCGACACCCAGCCCCACGCGCCGCAGTTGAACATGGCCACAGACATGGCCTTTCCACCGCGCGTTTCCATGTGGCGGAAGGGTGACAGGACAGACATCCGTTCAATATGCGCGATCAAGGCGTCGGCCGCGTCGAGGGCAAAACGGCTCAAAATCGCGGCGCCCGGCCCAAGCTCCACGTCACGCTTTTCGTCGGCGAACAGATCAGCCTGCATCATGGAAGATAATCCCCAGCGTATGTCGCTTGCCCGAACGCAGCTTGCTGACACCATGGCGCAGGGTGACGCGATAGTCACCTTTCATGCCGCGCTGCGGGCGGATGTTCACGGCAAACAGGACCCCGTCCCCCTTGCCCAGAGGCACGACCGCCGGGCGCGATTGCATGCGCGGCCGCTGCTCGGTCAGCACGAACTCACCCCCGGTAAAATCCTTGCCGGGCTCGGACAGCAGGATGGCGACCTGCAAGGGAAACACATGGTCGCCATAAAGATCCTGATGCAGGCAATTATAATCCCCTTCCCCATACTCCAGCAGCAGCGGCGTCGGGCGCCTCTGCCCAGCCTCGTGACATCGCGCCAAGAAAGCAGCATGATCGGCAGGAAATCGGGCATCGATCCCCATCCGCTCGTGCCAGCCATTGGCGATCGGCGCGATGCGCGAATAAAGAGCCGTACGCGCCGCTTCGACCAGAGAAGGCAAGGGATAGGCAAAATAGCGATACTCGCCTTTGCCGAAGCCGTGGCGTGCCATATGGATGTGAGATCGAAACGCCGCCGTCGGACCGTAAAGCCCGACCATGGCATCACACTCTCCGCCATTGAGGAGGCCGGGCAGGATGGCCCAGCCTTCCTGATCGAGGCTCTCAGCGATGGCTTGCCAGTCATAGTCGGCGATGCGCGCACCAACGCGGGCCAGATCATCATCGGAAAGTCCGGTGAGGCCATGAAACTGGCTCGGGTCAAGCCCGAGAACACGGAATGTCATTGGCAGAACTCCTTGCAGAAAGCCTGTCATGGCAGACAGCATCGGAGCGAGCATCCCGATCCTTGCGATCAAATTACTGTTTCAATCAGATGGCAGGAAGCAGATTTGGAATTCAGCGCACTTGCCGCCAAAACAGCGCTTCCCGGCCCAAAACCGCACCAGCCTTATTCCTTGGGGGACACATAGTCCGGCTCATGGGTGAAGGGCATTTCAGAGCCATCGCGCAATGCGGCGAGAATATCGGAAAAGCTGGTCGAGCAACGAAAGCCGAGCCGTTGTTCGGCATGGGAGGCATCATAAACGCGCCCAATGCCGGTTGGCAGGCTCCACCCGCGCGCGGCATAGAGATCCGCCGCGTCCGGGAACTTCTCCAGAATGGCATACACGGCATTGCTTTTGAGTTGGCTTACATCCTCGCGCGCAAATGGCGTGGGGGCAGAGATGATGAACGTGTCGAACCCGATGTCGGGCGCGCGGTCGAGCGCGGCAAGATGGGCGGCGGCCGCATCCTCAACCGTCAGGCGCCGATTGAGGAATTCATTGGCTTTCAGATTTTCGCCCGAAAGATGGGTGTGCGTATCGTCATCTTCGGGAAAAAACCGCGCCGTGCGCAGCACCACACAAGGCAGGCCGCGCTCACCGGCATACAGGCGGCACAGGCCTTCGGCGGCAAGTTTGGTCACGCCATAGATATTTCGCGGCGCAAGCGGCCCGACCTTCTCGTCAAGCCAGACGGCGGCGTCACCCGTTTCATCGCGAATGGCCTGGTTGATCATCAAGGATGTCGTCGATGTGAAGACAAAGCGGTCATGACCTGCCGCTGCGGCCGCTGCCAGCAGGTTAAGCGTGCCGGTGACATTGACATCGATGAAAGCCTGTTCGGAATAACGGGCTATGTCCGGCTTGTGGAGCGCTGCGGCATGAATGACGGCCTCGATCCCACGGCCAAAAACCTCGCGCACAACGCCGGGATCAGCGACCGAACCTATATGATCGGTGTCGGGCCCTTCTGCCACATCCAGCCCGGTGACACGATGACCCGCCGCACGAAGGCGCGGAGCAAGAAACCGGCCAAGCCAACCGGAGGAGCCTGTCAAAAGAACGTGCATGGCTGGAGAGGGCTAACAAGCGCAGGCCATGGTGTCAAAACCATCCTCACCGCTCTTTCAAACGGTCGGTATCGTGCCGCCGTCGATGATGTGTTCTGTTCCGGTGATGCTGGCCGCCCGGTCAGAGGCCAGAAATGCAATCAGGCTGGCGACTTCTTCGGGTGACGACGGCCGCCCGATCGGGATGCCGCCCAGCGATTCCATGATCCGGCGCCTGCCTTCCTCCATGCCGCCGCCGCTCTCATCGCCCAGCCTTCGTGCCAGTTCGATGGCGGCCTCGGTTTCGATCCAGCCGGGAGACACTCTCACGACCCGAACGCCGTGTGGGGACACCTCCCTGGCAAGGCTCTTGCTGTAGGTCGATAATGCGGCCTTGGCGGCGGCATAGGCCGTCGTTGCCTCGGGCAACGGCAACCGGCTCTGGATCGAGGTGACATGGACCACCACGCCGCTGCGCCGGGCAACCATGGCCGGCACCAATGCGCGATCCAGCCGCACCGCCGGGTAAAGGTTGAGATCCAGTTCTCCGGCCCATGCGGCATCGTCAAGCGCGGCAAAGCCACCGGCGGGGCGGAGGAACCACCCAGCATATGGACAATGATATCGGCTACCCCAAGCCGTTCCTGTACGGCCTGCGCCAGCTTGCCGGTGCCATCGGGTGTTGTCAGGTCGGCGATGATGCATTCATCGGGCACCGCATCGGCGGGGCAGCTTCTGGCACAAGTCAGAACCTGTGCGCCCAACTGACGAAAAAGACGGACGGTTGCCGCGCCCGCCCCGCGCGTGCCCGACGTGACCAGCGCCCGTTTGCCGGCCAGCGTGAGGAAGGTCGTCATGGCGCGATCTCCAGGCTTGCGATCTTGTCCCCATCAAGCGTGAAGCGATAGCGCAGGTCGATGGGGCTGCCGGGGAAATTGCCCACCAGATGCGCGGTCACAACCCTTGCCTCGCCATCCTCGGCCAAGGCGAAAGGTTGGGCGGCATAGCTGTATTTTGCGGAAGCAGCCGCTTTCCACTGCCGGATCGCCTCGCGCCCAGTGTAGGTCTGGCGCTCATCGCGCACGACAGCATGTTCGGCGAAAACCTCACCGATGTCAGCCCCATCCGATGATTGATCCGCCGCGAAATAGCGGGCGATGGCCAAAGGCAGTTCGATGTCCATTTCATACTCCTGGCAAAAAGTGAGCGCATCAGCGCCGACCGATCAAACTTAGGGCTGGACCATCATTGTGATAACAGGGATAAAGCGGGATGGACTGTTGCGACATTGAGGATAATGACTGACCCGGCCCTCACCCGATTGAACAGCGTGCTGGCCATCGCCCAACGCGGCTCCTTCCGCGCGGCAGCCACGGAACTGGGCATGTCGACCACCGCGTTGAGCAACATGATCGCCAGGCTGGAGCGGGAATTGGGCGTGCGCCTGTTTAACCGTACAACACGCAGCGTCGCGCTTACCGATGCGGGCCTGACCTTTGTTGAACAGGTGGGGCCAGCGCTGCGAACCATTCACGACGCGATGGAAGGGGTACGCTCGCAACAGCAGACCCCGTCGGGCACGCTGCGCATCAATGCTTTCGCCTCCGCCGCCCGCGAGATTTTCGCCCCCTTGCTGCTGGAATATATGCGGTGCTATCCGCGCGTGCATGTCGATCTGGTGACCGAGGGACGGCTGGTGGACATCGTGGCCAACGGTTTCGATTTTGGCGTGCGCAGCCGGAATTTGGTGCCTACGGACATGATTGCCATCCCGCTGGGCCCCTCGCGCCGCCATGTCGTGGTGGCGACATCGGCCTATATTGCCAATAATGGGCGGCCTGATGTCCCTGCCGATTTGCTGCGCCACAGTTGCATCCGCATCCGGCTGCCCGATGGGGGGCTGTATCGCTGGCGCTTCGAAAGGGATGGCGAGCCGGTTCACATCGACGTGACCGGCCCCATCACGCTGGATGAAGCCAGTCTTGCGCGCATGGCGGTGCTGGCCGATGTCGGGATCGGCTATTTCATGGAGTCCGACGTACAGCAGGAACTGGAGGACGGACGGCTCTTGCGCCTTTTGACGGAGTGGACACCGGCTTTGCCGCCCGTCTGCCTGTATTACCCCCATCGCAAGAATTCTCCGGCCGCCGTCAGGGCCTTCATCGATTTGGCGCGCAAAATGGCAGGCTGAGACCTTTCGCCCTCAGAACGGTCCTTTATGTATCCCGTTGGTAGCGGCCAAATTTGACGTTCGTTCAGGCAAGGCGCCCGGAAACCTCGGCGAATCCAACGAGCGCATGGTTCCAAAATCGGGTTGGCGGGCCTGGGAATTGCTCCGGCAAATCTCGCAGGACGAAACGCGCATCGGGTTGTTTCAATCGCGCCAGCCACCGATCAAGCGGCAGATCAGCCAAAGCCGCGCCGCAAAGCACAGCTTTGGTCCCATAAGAACTCGGGCCGTAGTCCTCGCCCGCCTCAGCCTCGTCCCAAGTCCGCATCTGTTCGAACCACAGGTCGAGACAGTTTATGACGGCCTGCCGCTCATGAAGGCCGCCAGTTTTGCCACAGTTTGCCGAGCGCTGTTGTTCAGGAAATCGACCATCGACAGGTTTTCACGATCGGGAAAATCTTCGTCGGGCATATCGGGAAGAATTTCAGGAGGCTCAAAAAAGGGATCCTCCGCTGGCGTGGGGACAACCGGTGCCTCCGGCGGCACTTGCGGAGGGATAACCTCGGGCAATGGAAAAAATTCGGGTTGAGTTGCCATGACTCATTCTCCGGGAATCTTGCGTAACGGGTGGCTCAGTCGCGCCAAAGCAGCTCGGGCTTTTGACGCGGCGGGGCAGGCTCACCCCCGCTTGGACGACCGACAATGATGGGGGCCACCGGCCGCCAAGTGGCTGGCAGCCCCAATGCCGCCCTGCCCTCATCCGTTTCAAGCCAGCTCTGGGCAAAGCCGATCCAGCATGTACCCAATCCTTTGCCATAGGCCGCCAACATCAAATTCTGCGCGGCCAATATGCAGTCGATCTGTGACCACGGACTGTCTTTTGTCGAACAGATCAGGATCAGCGCCGGGGCATGATAGAATATATGGAAATCGGGGTTCTCAAGCATTTCCTCGAAACGATGCAGCGCCAGACCGGGCGAAGGATTACGCAGCATCAGCGCTTTTGCCTCATCGGCTATGCGGTCAAGCAAGGCCGGATTGCGCAGAATGCAAAATCCCCAGGGCTGACCGTCCATCGCGCTGGGCGCCTGAATGGCGGCATCGATCACCGCCTCCAGCACCGCCGGGTCAATGGCTTCATGAGTGTAGGCCCGCGTTGCGCGGCGGCCGTAAATGGCTTGTTCCAGATCCATGGATTTATCCTCCTGCCGCTTCCGCCTGGGCGATACTTTTGATGGCCCTGGCAAAACTGTCGGGGTTGAGAGAGATGGAGTCGATGCCTCGATGGACCAGGAATTCTGCAAAATCAGGATGATCGCTTGGCCCCTGCCCGCATATTCCGATCTTGACGCCGGCCGCATGGGCCTTGGCGATGACATCGCCAATCATGATTTTGACGGCTTCCTCACGCTCGTCGAACAGGGTCGCCAAAAATTCGGAATCCCGGTCAACGCCCAGCACAAGCTGCGTCAGATCGTTGGAGCCTATCGAAAAACCATCGAACCTTTTGGCAAACTCCTGCGCCAAAACCACGTTGGAGGGGATTTCGCACATCATATAGATCTGCAACGCATGCTCGCCGCGCCGAAGGCCGTTTTGGGCCATGATGGCCAACACGCGATCGGCTTCTGCCGGGGTGCGGCAAAATGGCACCATGATGATGACATTGGCAAAGCCCATCACCTCGCGCACCCGCTTTAACGCCTGACATTCCAGCGAAAAGCCTTCCCGGTACCGCTCGTCATAATATCGCGATGCCCCCCTGAAGCCGAGCATCGGATTCTCCTCATGCGGCTCGAAGCCGCTCCCGCCGATCAGATGGGCATATTCATTGGTCTTGAAATCGCTGAGGCGGACAATCGCGGGGTGCGGGTAATAGGGCGCGGCCAGACGCGCGATACCGCGCGAGAGCAGATCGACGAAATAGTCCGCGCCGTCGGCATGGTCCCTGGTCAGGTTGGCAATCTTGCGCCTGTCCGCCTCGGCAACCCTTTCAGGATGCAGCAGGGCCATGGGATGGGCCTTGATCAGCGTATTGATGATGAACTCCATCCGCGCCAGCCCCACCCCCTTGGCCGGCAGTCGCCACCATTGGAAAGCCGAGGCCGGCTCGGCGATATTGACCATCACCTGCGTGCGTGTGGCAGGAAAGCTGCCCGGATCGATCTCCTCGCTTTCGTAGTCCAGCAGGCCGTCATAGACAAAACCCTGCTCCCCCCCAGCGCAGGAAAGCGTTATCGGCTGTCCTTCGCGCAGCAGCGCCGTGGCATGACCGGTTCCGATCACGGCAGGCACGCCCAGTTCGCGGCTGACAATGGCGGCATGGCTGGTGCTGCCGCCATGATCGGTCACAATACCGCCCGCCCGCCGCATCAGCGGGACCCAGTCCGGATCGGTGTTGCCCGTCACCAGAATGGCGCCGTCGGGAAAGCGCGCCATATCGCCCGCATTGCGCAGGACGCAGGCCTTGCCCGAGGCGATGGCGCCCCCGACCGCCGCCCCGGAAAGGATGGGCTGCGCCTTTGCCTTGAGGCGATAGGTGCGGAAAGCGGCGCTGCTGCGCCCCGACTGCACCGTTTCAGGCCGCGCCTGAACCAGATAAATCAGACCGGTTTGCCCATCCTTGGCCCATTCCAGATCCATCGGGCGGCCATAGTGCTTTTCGACGAGCACGGCCCAGCGGCCAAGTTCGACAATTTCCGCATCATCGAGCACAAATTTGCCGCGTTGAGAAAGGCGGGTCGCGACGATCCGTGTGCTTTTGCCGCCGCCATCGGCATAGATCATCCTGACAGCTTTCTCGCCGCAGGTCTTTTCAATGATCGGACAGGTGCCCGGTGTGGCCAGAAGGGGCTTGAACACAACATATTTATCGGGATCAACAGAGCCCTGAACCACCGTTTCACCAAGACCCCACGCGGCGCTGATAACGGCGACATGGGGAAAGCCGGTTTCGGTATCGATGGTAAAGATCACTCCTGATCCCGCCAGATCGGACCTCACCATCTGCTGGATTCCGATCGAGAGAGCCACCGAGAAATGGTCAAACCCCTTGGCTTCGCGATAGCTGATCGCGCGATCGGTAAAGAGCGAGGCAAAGCAGTTCAGGCAAGCCTCCAGCAGGGCCCGGTGTCCCCGGATATTTAGAAAGGTTTCCTGCTGTCCGGCAAAGCTGGCATCGGGAAGATCCTCCGCGGTTGCGCTGCTGCGCACAGCCACGGCCGGATTTTTCACCTTGGCCCGTTCCTCCAGCTGATCGTAGGCGGCACGGATATCGCGAGCGAAATTGTCCGGCAGATGAGCGCTCAGAATAAGATCCCGGATCTCGGCCCCCGCTTGCTCGAGCGGTATCCGACCGGCCTGATAGAGCCTGATCCGCTCCTGCATAGGGGTCTCGATGGCATTTTCGGCGATGAAGTCGCGATAGGCGGCGGCGGTTGTGGCAAATCCTGCCGGGACGCGAACGCCACTTTCGCCCAATTTGCACACCATCTCACCGAGCGAGGCATTTTTTCCACCGACGCAACCGACATCTCCCATGCCGATCTGCTCAAACCACAGAATGCTGGGCATCGTGCAAGTCATTTCCCACCTCCCCGAGCCTGATCCGCATGAGGGCTTGCCTGACGCCAGCGGCGTGCCTCTTCCAAAAGGGCAATGACCTCGGCGTCCTGGGTCTGGGTGAAATCGCCGTAATGCACGCCCACCGAATAGAACGGGTCGGGCGAAGCAAGGCACACCACCTGATCGCAGAGTTTGCGCAAACTCAGAAGCGTATCAGGCGGCGCCAAAGGCACAGCCAGCACGATGCCACGTGGCCCCACCTTTGCCAAAGCTTTCAGGGCAGCGCGCGCAGTGCCGCCAGTGGCAATTCCGTCATCGACCACCACGACCATCCGCCCTTTCAGCGATACAGGAGGGCCTGTGCGATAGGCAGCACGTCTGCGGTCAATTTCATCCAGTTGGCGACCGATTTCGTGATCGATATAGGCCTTGTCCGCACCGGCCATCCGCGCCGCCAATTCGTCGATCACCACTTGAGGTGAAGCGCCGTCGACGAGGGCGCCAATGCCATATTCCTTGTTGCCCGGTGCGCCGATTTTGCGGACCAGCAATATGTCAAGCCGCGCGCCCAGGGCCTTGGCCACCTCAAACCCCAAAGGCACCCCGCCGCGCGGCAATGCCAGCACAACAGGGTCCTCCAGCCCCAGCGCCTTAACCTCACGAGCCAGAAGCACGCCCGCCGCGCGGCGATCCCTGAACAGCACAGTCATGGCCTGACTCCGAGATGATGCAGAAACCAGTCGCGCGCCAAATCGACGACCTGATCAAGCGTTCCGGGTTCCTCGAACAGATGGCCCGCCCCCGGAATGATCATCAGTTTGCGGCCGCAGGTCATGGCCTCATAAGCCTGTTCGTTAAGCTCGATCACCACCCGGTCCAGCGCGCCGACCAACAGCAGTGTGGGAGCCCTTACACGCGCAAGGGCATCGACCCCGGCAAGATCGGGCCGCCCGCCGCGCGAAACGACGGCGGCAATGCGCGCGTCCCCTGCGGCTGCGCGCAGCGCCGCTCCGCCGCCTGTGCTCGCACCGAAATAGCAGGGCCGCAAACCAGCCGTCGCGGCATGTCCCGCCGCCCAATCCACCGCACAGCGCAGGCGCGAAGCCAGCAAGCCGATGTCAAAGACGTTACGGCGGTCGGCTTCCTCCGGCCCCGTCAACAAATCGAGGAGCAGCGTCGCCAGCCCCACTTCACGCAATCGGTCGGCAACATGGTTGTTGCGCGGACTGAGCCTGCCGCTGCCACTGCCATGGGCGAAAATGGCGAGACCATGCGGCCGGGGAGGCACGCCCAGAATGGCAGCCAGCGGCGGAAAGCCCGGCATCGATATGGCGATCGGCACTGTCATAGCCCGAAAGGCCAGGTTTCCGGCGCGCCTTTCGGGCGCTCATGTCCAAGGGGCGTGACGGCACGGGTTTCCTCGAACCAGACATAAGCGTCGAACTGATCGGCAAGAACCGCTTCGAAATAGTGGCTCAAAAGCTCCGACTGCGGCCGATAGACAACGCCTACGGCCCGTTCGAGGAGGGGCTGTGACAACGCCTCCGCCAAGGCCTGACGTTTGCTGCCCCGCCAGTCGGTCAAGCTGCGGGCGTAGCCTGTATGGCGGAACGCCTCTTCCCAGCTGTGCTGCCGCGCTGGACGAAGCTCCATCACCTTCATGTCGCCTCCCCAGTCGGAGGCTGCGGCAACTGTTCCGCGATCTGTGCCGAAACCTATCAGCACGGCCTCATCGCCATAAGCCGCGCGCACCAGTTCGCCGATGTTGAATTCGCCACGCCACCCCATTGCGGTCGCCGATGCATTGCCGATGTGCGAATTATGCGCCCAGACCACGGCACGGGCATCGCAGCGAAAGGCCATGAGACGCTGGAGCGTATCGAACATATGCCGATCGCGCAGGTTCCAGCTGGCCACCGCCCCGCGATACATCGCGCGATAATAGCTCTCTGCGGCCCGCACTATCCGTGCGTTCTGTTCAGCATCGAAATAGGCTTCGCCATCATCGGCGATCAGTTGAATGCGCTTTCGCAGCAGCTCGCCCAACTGGGCAACAACATCCTCTTCGCAACCGGCCATGCGTCCGTGCTCGACCGCCTGCCCGTAATGCTGGGGCGCGCCGCGCCATGCCATCAGCGATCCGTAATTGCGCCGCGCTTCGGCGGCGGCGGCGGGATCATGGTTTTCGAGATAGGCGATCACGGCGTGGATGGATTCGCCCAGACTGTAGACATCGAGCCCCCGCACCGCCGTGCGCGCCGCTTCGGCAAGGGGCGCATTGTGTCCGCGCAGCCAATCAGCGAAGGCCAGAACCTCCTGATTGCGCCACATCCATGTCGGAAAGCGCAGAAATGCCTCGCCTGCCCGCAGGCGCGGAGCATTGTGGCGGACATATCCGTCGATGCGCGCGATATCGGGCCAGTCGCCTTCCACAAGGACAAGATTGAAACCATGGGCTTCGATCAAACGCCGCGTAATCGCGGCGCGCGCGGCATAAAACTCATGGGTTCCATGGGTCGCCTCGCCAAGCAGGACGATTCTCGCATCCCCAAACCTGTCAAATGCATCGGCAAAATCGGCAGCTTCGACCGCAGGCAAAATCTCGCCCGCCTCGCGCAGTCGACCGGCAAGGGCGGCGGCCTGCGGTGCCGGCGCCTTGTCCCTATCGAGCTCTCGCCGCTGTCCGATCATCGCTTCTGATCCGGAACATTGGTCATCGGGGTCTTGGGCAAATTCACCGGGACCGCAGGCCCCGCTGGTTCGGGCGCCCATTCGGTTGATCTGGGTGCGGGCCTGGCCTGCTGCTCCTGTTTGGGCTTGCTGGGCGGTGCCACGTACCAGATGGTCAACACCAGAACGAGAAGCAGGACCATGATCGCCGAGAGCCACCTTTTGGCGGGCGATGGTCCCGAAACAGGGTCTTTCATGGTTTGGGCCTCCCTATTCGACAGGCGCAAAGAACGGCGTCCACTCCGATTGCATCTCGGCCAGCAGATCATCCTCATAGCGACGGCAGGCCTGCTTTCTGGCGCCAATGCGCTGCATGCTGTCGATCAGAGCGTCGGCTGCAAGCTGCGCCATGCGATCCAGCTTCGCGCCGATTTTCGCGTCCAGATGCTGTTCGATCTTGCGCTTGAGAAGCGCATGTTTCGCGCATTTGGCCAGATGAAACATCTTTGCCGCCATGTCGTCGTGGCCGTCGATATGGCAATCGCATTGATGGCAATGGCCCTGGCCATGCGCCTCGGGATGCTCATGTCCTTCCATCATCGTGCTTCTCCGTTCAGGTCTGCCCAGCGCAAAGCGGCGGCGGTCTGATGAGAATAGGCACCGGAATTTTTCGCCGATGCTGGGAATTGTACGGAGGCCGCGAACCGTCGGCAGGCTTGACAGGACGCAAGTCGAGGCACGCGCGATCGGTGCAACCTGAGCCGGCCAATGAAGGAGGCCTCCCATGAAAGTCTCAGAAGCCATGCATCGCGATGCCAATTGGATCGCTCCGGATGCCTTATTGCCGGATATCGCCGAGCGCATGCGGCAGGATGATGTCGGCGCCTTGCCGGTGGGCGAAAATGACCGGTTGATCGGGATAGTCACGGACCGCGACATCGTCCTGCGCGGGTTCGACCGGCGCTCAGATCCGCTTCAGCTCACCGCGCGCGACGTCATGACCAAGCCGATCATCTATTGCCATGCCAATGAAGAATTGGAAGACGCGGTGACGGTCATGGAAAGCAGATGCATCCGGCGTATGCCTGTCATCCACGCCGATCACCGGATGGTGGGAATGCTCAGCCTGGGTGACGTTGCGGCCAAGGCCACGCCCTCCATTTTGGCCGAGGCACTTCGCGCCGTTACCGCCCATCATACTTGATGGCCATCAACTCGCGAAAATCCGGTCATGCGATCAAGTAAAGGCCAGACGGCGAGTCGGAAGGCAGCGGTTCAACAGGGAAAGCTAGATCCTTACGAACAGCCAGCCTCACCGACAACGACCTCGATGGCTAGGCCCGTGGCGACCATTGTCTGACACTGTCCGCAAGGCAGCTAGCACAGTGATGGTTTCGCCGCGGGCTGACCGTCGTTTCCCGCAAGGAAAAACCGGGCTCGAACCGCGAGCAGGCAATGCAGATCGCACGACAGATCGCACAGGATGCCCGGAGGACAAGTGTTGATGCGGGCCGCAGACAAGGCCGCAGGGAGAGCGGGACGGGATCACGGCGAGGTTTTGCTGCACACCCAACCAATTGGGAGACCACCACATGAAACTGCCTCATGATGTCATCATTCTGCTCGCCGATGGCGCGCGCATGCTCCTGCTCAAAAATTGCGGGACCCAACTGGAGCCCGATTTGCGCGTGATCGGACATCGCCAGTTCGAAAACCCTCCCAACCGGGATCTGCTTGCCGATGCGCCGGGCGTCGGCTTTTCTCGATCCTATCCGGGGCACGACACCGTGGCGCGTGCAGATCCGCATCAGGCCAATGAGGACGCATTCCTTGCCGCTTGCGCAGAAGCGCTCGCCGGGGCAGCAGAGGACAGCAGCGGCCTTGTCGTTGCGGCCCCGCCGCGCGCGCTTGGCGTGCTGCGCCGCCACTATGATGAGCGGATTCGTGTCCGGCTGATCGCCGAAATCGACAAGGATCTGGTCAAGCATTCGCTCGACGACATCACGCGCCTGCTAAGCGGCTATCAGGCAGCCGTCGGCGAGTAGGGGCGCCATTGTCGCCAACATAGAGACCATCCCAATTAACGGGATCCTCTGCATTCGCGGAAAACGCCGGAGTATCCACCGTGATGGACAAAGCAGATGCGGAAATTATTATTTTAAACATGCAATTCCCTCCTTGCACTTACATATGCAACCGGGACTTTGCACCATCCTTAGCAGGCATTTATTCGCAATCATTCGCCTAGGTTAATCACGTATTTCGGATAAATTTACAAAATCCTCCACCTTCATCAAAGAATTTCTTAAAAGCAGGAATGAAGACAATCCTATCGGGTTGAACCGGATTCCGCAGAAGCACGATTGACGGCGGATGGTCGCTCGTACAGGGCGCGATGCCAAAGCGCATGGGGCAACCCCATCGGCTAGACAAATGCCGTACCGGACTGCCGGATTCCTCCATTCGCAAAGACCTCGAGACGGTCGCGATCAATAATGTTGATCTGATCGCGCCGCGGCATGCTGATGATGCTTTGCTCACGCAACCGGCGCAAGGCGCGGCAAATCGATTCCGGCGTTGTGGCAAGATAGGCCGCCATATCGACCTGCGGCAGGGGCAGAAAGAGACTGCCGTCGGACGTCATGGGAAGCCGGTCGACAATCGAGGTCAACAATGCGCAGAGCCTGACAAGAACCCCATTGCAGCCCAGGATCATGCCGCGACGAAAAATGGGGTCCTGTTCGGCGCAAATAGAGGGCAGCAGCCTTCCATCCTCACGGTAACTGCGGATCAGCGCCTCATGCCACCATCGGCGTGAATGACGGACATAGAGCAGATCGGTCACGGCCTCGGCGGTAAAACGGTAAGACTCGGTTACCGGCAGTCCAATCTGGTCACCGGCAAAAAAGAAGGCGGTAACCTGCCGGTATCCCTCGACCGACATGCTTATGCCCCGTGCGACCCCGGCGCGCAGTTCATAGACATGCTCGCAAGGATCGCCCTCCAGGAAAAGCATTTCTCCCGATTTTGCCGGCATGGCGATTTCATAACGCCGCGGCTCCAATTTCACAAAATTGTTCATGGCGATTCTGACACCTCAGCTTGACTGAACCAGTCAGACTAGACAGGGCGCGGCAATACGGCATTGGGTTATATACATAGCGCCAAGACAGAGATCTGAGGTCGTCCCCGCTCGCGCGAGCTTCTCGGCGGCCGCAAGCAACGCAAAAAGCCTGTTCGGATCAGGCTGTTCGGGAACGGATGCGATGGGTCTGTTTCCAGTGTTTTTCCCGCCCCAAACCGGCCGCAAACGCAATGCGCAGGGCATCGGCAAAATTTGTGACAACCAGCTTTTCCATAATATTGGCGCGATAGACCTCGACTGTTCGCGAACTGATGCCAAGATCAAAGGCAATCGTTTTGTTGGGATATCCGCAAGCCAGCCCGTCGAGCACCTCACGCTCGCGCTCTGTCAATTTTGCGGTTTGTCCCCTTGCCCATTGCGCCCGTTCAAACAGCGCCGTGCGATCGTCGATCTGCCGAAAGCCCAGTTCAATCGACTGTATGAGCCTTTCGCGATCGAACGGCTTCTCCAGAAAGTCGATGGCGCCCCCTCTCATCGCCTGAACGGCCAGTGTGATATCTCCATGGCCGGTCAAAACGATGACGGGGAAATTCAGTCCGCGCCCCGCCATGCGTTCCAGGACCGTCAGACCGTCAAGACCGGGCATTCGGATGTCCATCAGCACGCAGGCCGCAACGGAATTGTCGGCGCAATCGAGAAATCTTTCTCCATCCATCCAGCGTTCGACACGATAACCCGATGTCCGCAAAAGAAAATCGAGAGAGCGACGCACCGAATCCTCATCATCAACAATATGAACCAGCCCCTGTTTATGCATCGCCTGTCTCCGCGATCGGTAAGGTCATGTAAAAAGCAGCGCCTCCCCCGTCGGCCTTTTCGTACCAAAGCCGTCCGCCATGGGCCTCCACGATGGTGCGGCTGATGGCCAGCCCGATGCCCATTCCGGTCGCCTTGCTGGTGACAAAGGGTTCGAACAGATCGGCCTCCAGGTCGGGGGCAATTCCCGGCCCGTTATCGATCATTGCAATATGGACCATGTCGCCCATCACCTGCCCGCTGATGACGATGCGGCCGGAGTCATCGACAGCCTCCAATGCATTGCGCAGCAGATTGAGAAGCACTTGCTGGATCTGTACCCGATCCACCAGAACGCAGGGCAACGAGGCGGGCACATCTATATCGCACAGGACACCGCGGGCCTTGCTGCCGACCGCGCCCAGTGCGCTTGCCTGCGACACCAGATCCTGGGGATGGACAATCACGCGCTCCAGATCCCCGCGCGCCACAAATTCACGCAGTCGGCGGACGATCGCGCCTGCCCGCAATGCCTCGCGCGCAGCCTCATCCATCGCGCTGCGGGCTGACGAGATCGTTTCGTCTTCATAAGAAGCAAGCAGAACCGCCGTCGATTGGACATAATTGGCGATGGCGGTCAAAGGCTGATTCAATTCATGGGCCAATGCCGTGGCCATGGTTCCGATCGCGGACACGCGCGAAATATGAATCAATTCCGACTGCAGCTCCTGCAGTTTCGCCTCCGCCTCGCGCCTGGCCGTCAGATCGCGGAGAAAACCTGTAAAAATGCGGCTGCCTTGCGAGATAGCCTCGCCTATATAAAGCTCGTGAGGAAAGAGTGTGCCGTCCTTACGCCGTCCGGTCACACAGCGCACATTGCCGACGATATGGCGTTGTCCTGTGGCCAGATAACGCTTCAGATATTCGTCATGGCGCTGCGCATCCGGTTCGTCCATCAATATTGAGACGTTTTTGCCGATCACCTCCTCGGGCTTGTATCCAAATAAATTCTGGGCGGCCAGACTGAATGACTGAATAATCCCATTCTCGTTGATCGTTACCATCGCGTCGGGAACTGTGTTGAGAATGGCGCGCAACTGGGTCTCACTACCCTCTATGCGCCTCAACTGATCGTATTCTTTTGTAATATCCCGAACAACGCAGCTATATCCGACGAAACAGCCGCCGGCATCATCAATCCTGCTGATGTTAATTTCGCCAAAAAACGAAGTTCCGTCCTTTTTCTTGCGCCAGCTGCGCTCTACGACCGGCCCGGATACCAGCGCCATTTGCAGCCATGCCCGGACCTGCTGCTCCTCGCCCAATCGGTTCTTGAAGAAAAAGCTGATGTGCCTGCCCAGCGTCTCGGCTTCGCTCCAACCATAGAGCCGCTCGGCGCCCTTGTTCCAGAGCACCACCTTTCCATCCGGATCGAACATGGAAATGGCATATTGCCGGGCGCTGTCAATCAACAGGTTAAGCTCTGTCTGCAGCGTCATGGCCTTCTGGCGTATGCGAACCAAATCGTTGACCAGCCGGGTGAACAGAATGGCGCCGGCGACTTCTCCCGTCGGTCCATGCCAGGGCACCATGTCCCATTCGACCCAATCAATTGAGCCGTCCAGCCGCGTGAACACTTCGGCATCGCCGCAAAGACTCTCACCGCCCAGAACGCGACGATGAATTGCTCGCAGGCGGTCATCGATCTCGGGAAAGATTTCATAATGGGATTTTCCGACAATACATTGATCCTGGATGCCGTAATCCTCCAACCAGCGACGGCTGCAGGCCAGGTAGCGCATTTCGCAGTCGAATATGGCAACGGCTATGGGAAGATGGGTCAAAAAGAGATCTTCAATATCTCCGCTCTGCAGCAATTTCGCCATCCCGTCCCCCATGCGTCCAGCACACCCCCATTTTTGCAGCAGATGCATCGGGCGCGATCCTCAACACCGCGAAATCACGCCGCCGCCAGTGGTAAAGCTGCACCTCTTCCGGCCTCCTTCAACCGAGTGCGATCCAATTGACGGATCATTTATTTTCGCAGATTCGCCATCTCATCTATGCGTGATTATACCTAATGTGCAGGCTGATATTGAACCGCCACAGCCATGTAATTTCTGATATTTCGCCATTAATTGAAGGTAATGCGGAAGTTTTCAGATAGAGCGTCAAGGCTTATGAGGCGACGATAACAAGGACAACCTTGCGCCGTGCCCCCTGTCCGGGAAACGGAATTGTCGAACCCGAATAAGCCTCACCATCCACGCTCAGGCCAGTTTCCCCGCCCCGTTCGACAGTCACTTCGATGATACCCTGCCCGCGCAATGTTGCGGTAAAGCCGGGCCAGTGCGGCGGGAGACAGGGAACCAGCCTCAGTTCACCCTTTTCAAGCCTGAGCCCAAGGATAAATTCGCTGGCAAGACGCCAGCTCCATGCGGCCGCGCCTGTGTACCAGCTCCAGCCTCCACGCCCCAGGTGTTCCTCGCCGCCGCTGATATCTCCGGCCACAACATAGGGTTCAATCGCATAGTGCTGGGCCGTTTGGGGCGTAGAACTGTGTTTGACGGGATTGATGCGGTCAAACACCGTTTTGGCCCGCGCGCCATCGCCCAACATCGCGGCGGCAATGCCCAGCCATGCCGCTGCATGGCTGTATTGCCCCCCATTTTCGCGGATCCCCGGAGGATAGGCCTTGATATAACCGGGATCGCGCGCCGTTGCGTCAAAGGGGGGATGCAGCAGGCGAACAATGTCATCCTCAGGACGCACCAGTTCTTTAAAGGCGCTTTCGAGAGCCTGCCTTGCCCGAAGAGGATCACCGCCGCCGGCGATCACCGCCCACGACTGGGCGAGGGAATCGATGCGGCATTCATCGTTGGATTGCGCGCCCCAGTTTCGACCCTGATCATCAATCGCCCGGATATACCATTGGCCATCCCAACCATGGCGATCAATGGCATCGGTCAGCATCCGGGCGCGCGGAAGCCAAATTTCGGCAAAGTCTTTGCGGTCCCCCTCGCTTCCAAGTTCAGCGAAATCACGGATGGTGGCCGCCATAAACCAGCCCAGCCAGACGCTCTCGCCCTTGCCCGCGCTGCCCACCCGGTTCATCCCGTCATTCCAGTCGCCGTCGCCGATCAATGGCAAACCGTGGTCGCCCAGACGCCAGGCACGCCCAAAGGCGCGCAGGCAATGTTCATGCACCGTCGCTTTTTCCCCTTCAGGAAACTGCGCGAAACGATCATGCTCCTGTCTGCTCAGTTCAGGTGCCTCCAGGAAGGGCACTTCTTCGTCCAGCAACAAAGCATCACCGGTAGCCCGGACATATTGGGCCACCGCATGGGGAAGCCAGAGCAGGTCGTCCGAACAGAGCGTCCGCACCCCTCTTCCGGCCGGCGGATGCCACCAGTGCAAGACATTTCCCTGCGAAAACTGGTGGGCGGCGGCCTGCAGGATCTGCCGCCGCGCGAGGTCCGGATCCGCCCAGAGCAGGCCCAGCACGTCCTGCAACTGATCGCGAAAACCGAAAGCGCCGGATGCCTGATAATATCCGGCACGGCCGAAAAGACGCGAGGACATCGTCTGATAGGGAAGCCAGCGGTTGACCATGAGGTCAAACGCGGGATCGGACGTCTCGACCTTGATCGCGCAACGGCGGCCCCATGCCTGCGCCAGACGGGCCTCACCGCCATCGATCTGGGCAACGGTTTGCCAGCGCCCGATAATATCGGCCACCTGCTCCTCATTCGCCCCCTCGCCCAGCATGAAGACGATTTCGCAGACCCCATTGGCGGGAATATCCATGTGGAGCTGGAGCGCGGCGATGGCATCGTCTCCGGCATTGTCAGAACGATTGCCCAAATCCCAGTTTTGCAAACCGACCGGGCATTGCCAATCGGCCGGGGCACCAAGAAAAGCGCGGCGCGACGTTGTCAGACTGTGCGGAGGAGCATTGGCGGCAAGGAAGGCAATACGACCGGAGAAATCGCTATGCCAATGATTGACAGCGAGAATGGCGCGCAGTTCCGGACGATAGACGCTTTGGCGAAGCATTGCAGGCTCACCCGCGATCGCCCCCAACAGCCAATCGGCAAAGCATGTGGCCG
Source organism: Novosphingobium sp. SG707 (assembly GCF_012275515.1). Lineage (GTDB taxonomy): Bacteria > Pseudomonadota > Alphaproteobacteria > Sphingomonadales > Sphingomonadaceae > Novosphingobium. Next base: position 781,551 of record NZ_JAAZQL010000002.1, on the reverse strand, counting down.
TAACGCGGCGGGCGATCCCCGTGCAGTCGGTCAATTTGAGACGGAAGATTTTGACCGGGTCGTCGGCGGCCACAAAACAGGACAAATCCTGGACAAGCCCCATGCCCTGTCGGTGCCATTGCGTTTGCCCCAGATGGTGTTCCACCCGGCAGGCCCCGCCTCGTCCGGCTGGCAGCGGCGTCACGGACCAGACCTGCCCGGTTTCTTCATCCCTCAGGTAAAGCGCTTCGCCCTGCCGATCGCATAGGGGGTCATTATGCCACTGCGTCAGCCGGTTTTCTCCGCTGTTGCCGGCAAAAGTAAAACCAGGTCCAGCCTCGGTAACGATGCTGCCAAAATCCGCATTGGCAAGGACATTGACCCAGGGCGCGGGCGTGGCATGCATGGGATCAAGGTCAATGCGGTAATCCCCACCGGCGGTGAAACCGCCCAGACCATTGCCGAATTGGAGCGCAACGATCTCCTCCGGTTGCGCCAGGGGTTGAAATTCCACCTTGCGCCCAGCCGGAACGAAGAGAGGACCGATTTCGTCCTCGCCCTCACGCGGCGGCATCTTCCATGCCCCGCCCGTGCCGTGCACACACAGAGTGGCAGCATGCTGCAGGGTGCGCAGGCGCCTCGCCTCGATATATTCGCGAGCCAGAATATGCACACCCGAGCGCGCGCCGAGCAGATCATCGCTTCCGGCCTGGCGCACCGCTTCGATGATCCGGTCGCGCAAAGGCTCAAAGTAGCCCGAAATGCCCGAGTGCAGGAGCACCAGATCCACTTCAAAACCGCGCCATCGCCAGAAGCGCTGGGCAGCGAGGACAAAGCGCAGCTCTTCGGCGGCAAAGTCTTCATCCAGTTCCGCAAGCAGCAAAGGACAATCGCCCGAAATACCCAGCGCCCAAAGATCGTCCCGGTATCCCAGGTCCGACGGCGCATGGCGCGGAGCGAGATTGCCGGCAAGCTGGGCAAACATCGCTTGCGTCTCGGCAAGGCGATCCGGCCTCAGGCCCAGTGTATGGAGATCGCGAGCAGATCGGGCGGCCGCCTCCTGTTCCGCCCAATCCAATGCGCCAAGCGAGCCGTAACGACGCGACAAATCCAGCGCTTCCTCGCGCGATGATGCAACCGTGGTCACAATCGCCAATTCGGTCTCGCCATGGGCGGGCAATTCGATGTCCAGGTCGAAAACCGCCGCCGGATCGAGCGGAAACCTGCCGCGTGCACCGACCTCACCGGAATTGTAGGGACAGTCTCGGGAATTGGCCAACCGCTGCCGCGACTTTGCTCGTGATACTTCCCATCCTCGCAAAGACACCCGGTCATCGGACATCACAAGGCGCTGGACCAGCACAGGAGACGGGTTTCTCGGAGAACGGGGACGCAGGGCAAACAGCAAGGCATTCATTTCCGCATGGGCTTCCGCCTCGACGAACAGGCGCGCGAAAACGGGGTGGCGCTGCCATTCGGCAATGGGGGCCAGAGCGATCTCGGCATCGCTGATCAACCCGATCCGCCGCGTTTTGCCGGTCGTGTTGACCATGCGCAGCCGTCGGATCTCGACATCCTCGGAAGGCGCCACCAGCACGTCCAGAACAGTAACAATGCCTTCCGCCTCATTTCGGAATTCGACCTTATGCGCATTATAGATGGTATGGTGCGCGCCCCGGCCCAATGGCATTTTCGCGGCCGACCATACCGCACCGCTTTCCCGGTCCCGAAAATAGAAGAAATGGCCGACGTCCTGATCCACAGAAGCGGGACGGGTCAATGCCATGGCATTCCAGCGCAGATCGCCATCGCCGCTTCCCCCGAGGCGCAGGGAAAGGCGGCCATTGCCAAGCAGATGGCGGCCCTGCTCGGGGCGGACCACCATTTCCCACGGCTGGGGCCGCGCCATCTCCGAGCCGACCGAAAGTGTTTGGGCCATGCGGTCCAGCCGTTCGAGTTCGGGCGGCAACTCCCATGGTATGCGCTCATTCAGCAAAAGATCGACGGTTTGCACTCTGGGATCGGCATGAAAGAGCGAAACAAAGAGATTATTGCACAAGGCATTGCCGATTGCCGCAAGCATCATGCCCTGGTGATGGGCCATGAAGGACTGCACCGCAGCGGGCTTTCCAGCCTCCGGACAGCGCGCTGCGGTAAAATCGAGCGCCTCGTAAAAGCCAAAAGGGCCAATGGCGCCCAATGCCTTGAGGCGCTGTAGATTGGCAACCGCAGCTTCAGGGTCCGCCGCCAGGGCCAAAGCCGTGGCATAGGGCGCAATGACAAGATCTTCATTAAGGCCGCGACGCAGCCCCAGTTCGGGCACACCAAAGGCGCGATAGCGCAAAATGCCGTCCGCCCCCGCCGAAGCGAAGCCCGATTCCGAAATGCCCCAAGGCACCTCCATGCGCGCGCCATAATTCCGCTGGCTCAGGACCGCGCTGCGCTCACTCTCACCAAGCAGCGTTTCGGGATCGCTGCGCAGGAAAAGAGCCGGCATCAGATATTCAAACATCGACCCGTTCCACGAAACCAGCGCCAGCGCACCGGGATGTTTCACGATCGGTCTGCCCAGATGGAACCAGTGCTCGGGCGGGACATCCTGCTTGGCGATGGCGAAATAGCTCGCCAATCGCGCCTCGCTGGCCAGAAGATCGTAATAATGCGGATCAATCCGCTGGGCACTGACGTCGTAACCGATATGGAAGAGCTTGCGGCGCGTGTCATAGAGCGGGCCAAAGTCCATCTCATAGGCCAGAGCAGCGGCCCGGTCGGCGCTGCGCTTCAACGCGCGGCTCAATTTGCGCCACCGAACCAGAGCCCGCCGCGTGACCTTGCCCAGTTCCGCCTTCCAAATCCGCACCGGATCGGATTCGTGCTGTTGGGCAAACATGCCCTCCAGCATTTTGGCTGCATTCCTCAGCCGGGCAATGTCGTTCAGACGCGCATAGGGTGACAGGCCTTCGATGATCTGTCTTGCGCTCGCCTCCGCTTCCGGGGGCGCATGGGCGAGCAGCCGCAGCCATGGCAAGTAAGTGTCAAGATCGCGCCGGCAGGCGGCCAGGTGGTGCTCGCTGCGCTCCATCCAGATCTGCAATTGCCGCAATCTTTCGCCTGAATGCAGGGTCACTTCCTTGCTTGAGCGCACAAGTTCGGCCCGCAATTGCGCCAGCTGCTCCAGACCTTGCTCCACAAGCGCGGGCCAACGGGTCGGCTCGTTGCGCGCAACGCGTATCTGCGCAATGAACGAGAGCAAGGCGCTGTCATCATGGCCGCCGTGTTCCAGCTGTTCACACAGCAGGCCCAGGCAATCCTCCAGCCCGTCCCAGCGGGCCGTTGAAAAGACCGGCTCATCAGCCGCCAGATGGCATCCCCGCGCGAGCACAACCATGCTGACGGCCAGATTGCCGCTGTCGACTGTGGACACATAGCGCGGTTCGAGAGGAGCCAGCGAAGTGGTGTCGTACCAGTTGAGAAAATGGCCATGCCACCGCTCAAGCCGACCAAGAGATGCAAACATCGCTTCGGACCGGGTGTGCAACTCTTCTGTGCTGATATGCCCAAGGCGCCAGGCGCAGAGCATGGACAGCGCCATCATGCCGATGTTCGTGGGCGAAGTGCGATGAGCGGTGGCCTGGATCGGCTCCATCTGATGATTGTCGGGAGGGAGCCAATTATCCTCGGGGCGGGCAAAGGTTTCGAAAAACAGCCAGCTGCGCCTTGCCGTGCGGCGGAGGAAAATCCGTGCCTGCTCATCCAGCCGCGACATGGCGTGTGAACGTGGCGTACCGGTGACCACGGCAATTTCCGGCGCGATCAGCCACAGGCAAAGGAGGGGAGCGGCCGCGACAAATCCATGCCCGTCAACCATAAAGGCCAAAAACAGCCCCAGCGCAAAGATGGTCGAAGCAGAGCCTATCCGCCATTGCCCCGCGCGATGGGTGGATTTTGCCATTCTGCGCTCGACATCGGCTGCACTGGTCCATTCCAGCATATGTCTGCGGCGCCCCATGCGCCACATGGTGACCGCAATGGCATGGAGAGCGGTTGCCGCATCGGAAGGCAGGCAAACGATCTGCAGCAGCCAGCGCGCCAGATGCTCTCCCGTCTGACGAAAAGTGCTGATCATCACCCCTCGGCGGCGACCGCGGGCCAGCCCGGTCACCAAATCCGTGAAGAGCCAGGCGCCCGGAACCAGCAGAGCCAGAATGGTCCAGCCCAAAGGACTGCCCGGCAGCAGGAACCACCCGCCGATCATCAGCAACAGGACACTGACAGGCACCAGACTGCGCCGCATGTTGTCCCAGATCCGCAAGCGATCAAACAGCGTCAGCCTGTTCCGAAGGCGCCTCTGTCCCGGCCCGGGCACCTTGAGCAAAAGCCAGGGGAGCAATTGCCAGTCACCGCGCACCCAGCGATGCCAACGACGCACATATTCGCCGTAGCTCGATGGAAAACTCTCATAGACGATGATGTCGCTCACCAGCGCCGAACGACCGTGCAGCCCTTCCCACAAATCGTGGCTCAGCAGGTAATTTTCAGGAATGCGTCCTTCAAGACTGCGGGCAAAACCGGGGACGTCATATATGCCCTTGCCCACGAAATTGCCCGTACCGACAAGGTCCTGATACACATCGCTGACGGCTCGGGAATAGATATCGATCGCGGTATCGCCGCCAAACAGTCTGGCGAAAAGGCTGTCCGAACCATGCGGGGCGATCTCGACCCTAGGCTGCATCACGGTATAGCCGGAAACCACCCTGCCCAAACCGTCAAAAATCGGCCGGTTCAGCGGATGGGCCAAAGCTCCGGCCATCCGTGCCACGCAGCCGGGCGGCAACCTTGTATCGACATCGGCCGTCACGACAAACCGTGCTCCGACGAGCAGATCGACCGGGCCTGCGGTCAAGGGGAAGGCGCGGCTGTCTCCGGTCTGCAGGAAATGGTTGAATTCCTCCAGCTTTCCGCGCTTTCGCTCCCAAGCCATCCAGCATCCCTGCGCAGGGTTATATCGGCGGTTTCGGTGTAAAAGGCAGAAACCGGCCGTGGCATCGCCCGCGCCATAATTGCGGTTCAGCCTGTCGATCCCCTGCTGGAGCGCCGCCTCAATCGCTTCATCGCCCGGTCTGCGTTCGAGGGCCGCATCGGATGGGTCCGAGAGCATGACAAACCCCTTTGCCTCGGGATTGGCCAAACAATGCGCCTCGAGACGAGCCAGCAATCCTGCCACCTGCCCCGCATCGCCTATGATGACAGGCATAACAACCAGCGTCGGCCATGCAGGCGCAATGCCGCGTGAGAAATCAAGCTTGGGCAGACGTCTGGGCGCCACCACGCTTGTGACCAGCCAATTGACCAGCGTGACACTCAGAACCGTTGCCGGGAGGACAGAGAAGGCCAGGCCAAGCACCCATTGCCACAGCGATGCCCGGTTGAACGCGAGATAGGCGGAAGGGAGAACCAGCCCGACCAGCCCGCATAAGAGCAGCGCCACGAAATAGGCCGCGCCGGGATTTTCGCGCAAAAAAGCCCACAGCCGACCGGCCAGCGACCGGCCCGCGCCAAGCTGCTTGGCAAACTCCGGCCTGCCTGCTCCAATCAGCCAGTAGCCCACATGGGAATGGGGCAGTTCGCTGCTTTCACCGGCACGCAGAATGGCGCTTTCGGCAACCGCAACCTCCCCTGCCCCGCAATGCTCGGCGATCCGCTCTACCGAGCGCCGATAGGCATCGCGCGTCTCGAAATCCATGCTCGTATAGCTGCCTGCAGGATCTCGCTCCAGCGTGCGCTCAACATGGCTGATCGCATCGAACACGTCGGACCAGGCGATATTGGAGACAATGCCCAGATTGGCGATTGAGCGCGCAACCCATTCCACCGGCTGGTAAAAACCGAGATACTCCCTGCAACTCGCGCTGACGATAATGGGTTCGGGCACCGAAGGGAACGCCCGCGCAAAGCCTGCCATCAACAGTTCAAGACAGGCGATCCGCAAGGTTGCAGGCAAAGCCCAGATCTCCGCGATATCAAGCGGGTCGTGCTGTTGATAGCCTTCAAGATAGGCCAACACGCTTTCACGGCTGATCTGGAAATGCGTGGCATAGAGCAGGTCATGCGCAATGGTGAGAACCCGCGGATCACCCTGCATCCTCCCGGTGGCAATGGTCCGCAGCTTGCAATAGAAACCGGAGGGCAAATCTTCGGCGATCTGCAATACCGCCCGCTGCACCTGATAGCCATTGTCGAGAAGCCATTCAGCCGCCGAGGAATTGGACGGTTCGGCGCTTGCCGCCGCCGCCATGGCAGTTTTCAGCCAATCGCTGATACGTTCTATGCGCGCCCAGGCTTCAACCGATCGCGGCGGTCCGGGACGGCATGCCAAAGCGTGCGCCTTGCCGGTCTCCCATGCATGACAGGCGACTGGATCTTCTGATGCGGGGTCCATCAGGCAGTGTGGGGCGCGATGGGGCTCCGCGGCCCATGGGCGCCCAATTGTGAATGCACGTTGGCGCGGCCGGCGATCGGTCGAGGCGGGCGGACGAGCATCACCGGACAATCCAGATGATCGAGCAGATAGCTGGCCGTTCCCCCGATCGACAGATCGCTGCAATGCCTGCCGCCTTGCCCTTTGGCCGAAATCACGACCAGGTCAGGCGCCAATTCGCCAAGCACCCTGAGCAAGGTGCTGCGCGTATCGCCCTTGGTGCAAAGGATGCTCGCGGCCAGTCCTTGATCGATCAGGCGGCGCCGGGTGGATTCCATAAATCCGCAGGCCGCCTGTTCATTGCGCTGGTCAAGACGCTTGCGCGGTTCGATGTCGCCGGTCGCCAGTGGTCCGAATTCAGTGAGCGCGCCGTCGGGCACGACATGAACCAGCAGCAGTTCCGCCTGCGATTTCCGGGCCAGCCGGACGGCCTCGGCAAGGGCCGCTTCGGCATAATTGGAACCATCGACAGGCACCGCAATGCGCCGCATCATGACTTCACGCGGCGTATAGCCGGAGGGCACCAGCAAGACCGAACCAAGCTGGGAGTCGGCAATCAGCTTGGCCACCTGCCCGGTGGTTTCGCGATATTCGTCGGCGTGGGGAGAACCGATCACGGTCAGGGCGCCCGCCTCGCAGGCCCGATGGCCCAGCGCATTGAGCCAGTCACCCTCGCTGAGCTCCACCGAAACAGCCTGGGGCAACTGCGGCAACATATCTCGCCAACGCGCAAGTTCCCTGCGCGCTTCCTGCCTGCGCATGGTCTAGGCAAGAGGATCGGGAATGGCCGACAGATCGGATGCTTCGGGCATGGCATGAAACAGGATCAACGGCCTTACGCTGGACCTGGCAAAATCAGCGGCAGCCAGCACGACGTCGCGCGAATGGCGCGAACCGTCGACAAATGCGATCACCGGACTTTCTGCGGACGCCTTGAGAATGAAGTCATGCGGATTGGACGAGACTGCCATGATTAACGGCCCTTGGGCTGAAAGAGGGGATGCGGGGATTGCCCGAAAGACCGGCAAAGGCTCACGCATGGTTGCGGACCAAAACTTCGGCAAATGGGCTGATCGGCGTTATCCGCAATGTTACGGGTAAGGCTTGCAAAACCGGACGAGGCGTCATTATTGATAATTTAATTCAATTATTTAATTGAATTTCGCGGACAAGCATTGCGACCGGACCGGCCGATTGTCACGACAGGATGAAAAGGCAGGCACACTGTTGGCAGGCGGCAAAGACGATCAAAATGCGCCTTGCCGCCCCGCCCGCCGATGGCCGGATCTAGCCGATTGCGATCTTGCGCAGTCGCTGATCCGCATCCTTGTCCTTTTTCATTTCGAGTTTGAGGACCCCGTCCTTCATCCTGGCTTCAATCGAGGCCGGATCCACGTCGCGCGGCAAAGTGAAGCGGCGGCGAAACGCGCCGTAACTGCGCTCGCTGATGATATAGCCGGCTTCCTTTGTCTCGGTTTCCGCCTTTTTCTCGCCGGATATCGTCAGAACATCATTGTCGAGTTCGATCGAAATATCCTTCTCCGGCACCCCCGGCATCTCGACGGAAAGCAGATAGCCGCCGTCCTTTTCGACCATTTCGGTAACCGGCATGGTATCGAGCGAGATGTTCGGGAATGTGAGAAGTCCGTGCATGGTCCTGCCAAAGGGAAGGTCATCGAACAATCGGTCGATCTCGCCGCGCAACCAGTTGATCGGGCCGCCGGATTTCACTTCAACAGCCTGCTTTGTGCCCAGGACGGGAACACTCGTCTGCTCGTTCATGATGCACTCCTGGAATTGGTGGTGGGACAGCCGGCCCTCGGATCCTGCGCCGGACCGGGCTGATCCAAGGGCTACGCCGTGGCCGCGGGCTGCCATATCGGGTATGATACGGATGGCCGCACAACAGGTGGGCAGGCCACCTTTACCGGCAGGCTTTTGGGAGGCGCCCTATGTCGACATCAACCATGCGTGCCATGCAGCTTGATAAGCCGGGCCAGCCGCTCAGGCCTGCAACCCGTCCAATCCCCGAACCGGGGCCGGGAGAAGTCCTTGTCGCCATATCCGCATGCGGCGTGTGCCGCACCGACCTGCACGTGGTGGATGGGGACATTCGCAACGGGCTGCCCATTGTACCGGGGCACGAGATCGTCGGCAAAATTGCGAAGATCGGCGCCGACGTGTCCTCCTTCGCAATCGGAGAGCGGGTAGGAATACCATGGCTCGGCCAGACTTGCGGCACATGCCGCTATTGCGCCAGCCATCGTGAAAATCTCTGCGATGCTCCGCTCTTTACCGGGTTTTCGCGTGATGGCGGCTTTGCCAGCCATTGTGTTACCGATGCGAACTACTGCTTTCGCCTTCCCGACAGCTTCGATGATATCCATGCCGCTCCTTTGCTGTGCGCGGGGCTTATCGGATATCGAGCCTACAAAATGGCCGGCGAGGCGCCCGTCCTTGGCCTTTACGGCTTTGGCGCGGCGGCCCATATTCTGGCCCAGCTCGCCGTTTGGGAAAGGCGCAAGGTATTCGCCTTCACCCGTGACGGGGATATTGCCGGACAGGCCTTTGCGCGAAGTCTGGGCTGCGCATGGGCCGGAGGTTCGAACGAAGCTCCCCCCGAACCGATGGATGCCGCCATCATCTTTGCCCCGGTTGGTGCGCTGGTGCCCGCCGCCCTGCGACATATACGCAAGGGCGGCCGGGTGGTCTGTGCGGGCATCCATATGTCCGACATACCTTCCTTCGCCTATAACGACCTCTGGGGAGAGCGGGCCATCCTGTCCGTTGCCAATCTCACAAGAGCGGATGGCACCGAATTTCTGGCCCTGGCCGAACAGGCCCGGATCCGCACAAAAGTGACGTCCATGCCCTTTCTTGAGGCCAATGCAGCCTTGAACCGGCTCCGCGCGGGCGAGGTCGAGGGAGCATTTGTGCTGGTTCCCTGACCGCTCATATCGGTATCTTTCCCAATGGTGGGCTTGCCCGGCGCGGATAGTTTTGCATCTCGCTTTCGGAGTGCAATCTATGAAAAACATCCTTGTGCTTGTTCATGATGACGAAGGTCAGGAGGCCCGCCTTCAGGTCGCGCTTGATATGGTCAGAGCGCTCGAGGGACACCTTGTCTGCCTCGATGTCGAACTGCTTCCAATGGTGGCAGCCGATTCCCACAGCAGCATGGCGGCCACCCAGCTGGTGTGCGAAGAGCATGACCGCTCCGCCGCCAATCGTACCCGCATCACCGAATATCTCGCGCGCGAAGGTGTTTCATGGGATTGGCACAGAGTGATCGGGATGCCCGATACAGCCATCGAGGATGCGGTCGGACAGGCGGACATCCTTGTCCTGTCCAGCAATCTGGACAAATACGATCCAGTGGAACTGCGCCATCTGGTCAACCGGATTGTAACCGGAATAAGGCGGCCTATCGTCGCGGTGCCCACAGGCTGCAAGAGTCTCGATCTGAAAGGAACCGCCCTTGTCGCATGGGATGGTTCGCGCGAGGCCGATCAGGCCCTGCATGACGCCGTGCCGCTGCTGAGCCTTGCGGGCGAGGTCATCATGATGGATGCCAATGAACCCAATGGCCCTTTTGCCGCTGAATCAGCCGCCGTTTATCTGTCCCGTCACGGCATTCATCCCGTTGTCGAAACCGTCCAGATCGAAAGCGGCCATACAATCTATGCCGCAATCCTCACCAAAGCGCGTTCAGCCAATGCCGCCTATATCGTGATGGGCGCCTATGGGCACTCACCCACCCTTGAGGCATTTTTTGGCGGTGTCACTCGCTCGATACTGGCGAAGAGCGATCGGCCCGTTGTTCTGGCCCATTGAAAACCGTCATTGGCGAAGGGCTGACGGCAAAGGACAGATCAGCCCCGTCCATCCTGCCGACAGCAAGGCAAACAACCGTCACGCACAATAGACCGCCCGGGCGTCCGCAATCGCAATTGAAGCAGCCCGGGCGAACCTGGAATGATTGGCCGCATGGAATGGCTCTGCGCCTCCTTGCAGGCATCACAGCACGATGATGTGATCTTCCACTTGTGTGACGCCGGGGGCTGCCCATGCCGCCTGTTCGGCAACGCGCCGCTCATAGGGTGCGCGAACCTTGCCGCTAAGCGTCACTTTCCCGCCATCGAGCGTAATGGTGACAGCTGCCGCATCCAGATCGGCCTGCCGCTCAAAGGCATCTTGGATTCGCTTGCGCACTTCCGGCGAAGATACATGGGATGCGACAAGTATGTTATTGGAAACGCCGGTGACCCCGCTGATCCGTGCGGCGACCTGACTGGCTTCATCACGCTGATAATGCCAATCCACTGTCCCGGTCAGCGTTACCCATCCATGCTCGACCGTCACATGGATCCGATCCTCAGGGATGAGGACAGCCCAATGCATGATATCGACAATGCGCTTGGCAATTTCATGATCGGCCGTCTTGGGGTCGGTTTTGAAGCGTACCTGCAATTCCTGAGCGATCGCCTTGACGCCGCTGACCCGCCGCGCAGCCCGTTCGGCCGCAAGTTTCTCGGCATAGCTCTTCACATAACCGCTCAACGTGACCACGCCATCAACCACAGCAACCCCAATGTCTGCCTGGTCGATGCTCGGTTCCCATTCGAGTTCAGCGACGACATCGCCTTGCAACTGGACATCCGTTTTCATGGCATTACAACTCCTAAACATCTGTAAATCATGATATTATGTCGACAGAAATTTGCCCCCTGAAAGGTTTGATCGGAACAATCTGGCCACCGGGCCCCGACACAAGTATTCGCAATGTTACGGAGCGGTCATGGCGCGCGGAGCTTTCGGAGCACTTGCCCCACGCCGGACAATGTGGCTGCTGTCACCAGACAGTGGTGCAGAGGCGGTCTTGCCGGACACTGCGCAACCTTGCGCGCCTATGCCGGGAATGTGACCGCAAAGCGCGATTGGGCGCCAGCGAGCCCAGCATAGCAAGACCCAGCGCCATGATCCAGCATACCGGCGCCGGAAAGGCATCGCCGGTATGCTGCGGATATGCGGGCGTTCGCTATCTCGTCAGGCGAGCATCCGGGTGGCGATCGCCCTGAGCGCGGCGCGGCTTTCGCGGGTGGCCGACAGATTGCTCAGGATGACGATGGCGGTCCGTCGCGCGGGGTCCAGATAGGCCATGGTGAACACCCCGGGATCTCCGCCCCAGTGGTTTATGTGAGGAACCCCGTCGAGCAGCGATTGCTGCCAGCCGAGGCCCTGTCCGGTCAGCCAGTCCGGCAGACCGGGCGGCTTCTGCATCCTGAGCATCTCCGCCATGCCCGTCTCACTCAACAGCCGCGCATTCCGGATGGCGCCGCCATTCGCGGCTGCGGCCATCAGCAATGTGAGATCGCTGACCGACGCGCGGATCATCCCCGTCGACCAGTCGGGGAAGCCCACCGGCTCAACCGGCGTGACCGCTCCATCGATGAGATCATAAGGGGTGGCGCGCAGCCCCGCCGCCGTTCCCGAAATGGTCCAGGAGATATGACCGAGCCCGAGCGGCCGGAACAGACGTTCACGCGTCAGGTCCCGCATGTCCTGCCCGGCGATCCGTCCGACGAGATAGCCAAGCAACGCATAGCCGATGTTACTGTAGTCCCACTGAACTCCCGGAAATTGCTTCAGGTTGCCCCCACGCGCGTAACGCCCTCCGGCGGCGAGATAGTCGCGCAGCAGCGTGCCGATCTCCATCGGCGAATCGACACCGCGTTGCCGAAAGTCGATCTCGTAATAATGCTCATCGGAAATGCCCGACATATGCGTCAACAAATGCCGAAAGGTGATCGCCAACGCCCCCTCTCCGAGGATCGCGAAGTCCAGATGGCGCGCGATGGGATCGTCGAGCGCGATCTTGCCCTCGTCGACCATCAGCATCACGGTCTGCGCGGTGATCACCTTGGTGATCGAAGCGATATGAAACATGGTATCGCTCGTCGTCGGCCGATGCCGCCGCAGATCGGCATAGCCATAGGCGCGCGTGAAGGACACCGCGCCGTCCCGCGCAAGGCCCAGAGCGAGGCCGGGTATGCGCGCCGCTGCCATCTGATCGGCCACGAAAGCGTCGAAATTCTCAGCCGCACGCCCCGGCGAAGGAAGAAGCGCCCCGACAAGCCCAGCAGCCGCTTTACCAAGGAAACCGCGCCGCGAGCCATGCATCATCGTCTATTCCCATTCCATGATCTTCCGCTATATAGGTAGGCGCCTACGCAAATGTCAATGACGAGGAGGAGCGATGAAGGATTACGTGGCGCAGATGCAGGGTGCGGCGCTTGGTGCGCGATTGCGGCGCCTCAGCGCGGCGATCGATGCCGACGCGACCCGCATCTATGCGAGTATGGGATTGAGGTTCGAGCAACGCTGGTTCGGCGTGATCAACCAGCTTTCGCTGAACGGATCGATGTCGGTGAGCGAACTGGCCGCAGCACTGGGCATCAGCCACGCATCGGTCAGCGAGACCCGGCAGTCGCTCGAAAAAGCGGGCCTTGTGCTGTCAAAACCGGACCGGCATGACTCGCGCCGTCGAACCTTGGCCTTGTCGCCATCGGGAGAAGCGCTCGTTGAACGGCTCCGGCCGCTGTGGAGCGCTTTCGACGAGGTCGCGCGCGAACTTGACGCCGAAGCGGGTGAGGTGATCCAGGCTTTAGCGCGTCTGGAGCAGGCGCTGGCGCGGCAATCGCTTCATGACCGCATCGCCGCCCGGATCGGCTCTTGCGGCTAAAGCTGGAATGCTGGCCAAAGATCGGTTCTCAGGAGCCCGTCGCCGCGAGCAGGCGGCCACGCCTTGGGCTGGTGGCATCATCGCGGATAGGATTGGCCTATCGACCGTGACTGTGTCGAGGCGTCCGCCTATATCCCATCAATCTGCGCACCTTTGCGCCTGCCGACCCTATCGATCCGAACCGTCACCGCTTCGCTCGATGCAACCTTGCAGGTCTTTTCCGGGCATCCGGATTCCACCTTTTCCATCAGCAGCGGCATGGTTCATTTTCCATATCGACGCCCTTCCCGCCGATCCGCCTTACCCGAAAGCGCCGATGTCCGCGGCCCGGCCAACAGGTCCATCTGCCGACCGGGCCATAATCCGGATGCTTTGCCGGATCAGTATCGCCGCGCGTGATAGAAAGGAAAGCGCTTCACCAGCCCTTCGATCAGATGTCCTTTTGACCGGCGGCGCATCTCTTCGGCCCCTTCGCTGGTCACGCAGACCAGATGGGTGCCTCCTGCGGGCAGGGTTTCGATATCGCTGATCCGAACGCCTGCCTGTTCACACATGGCTGCGACCTGCGCTTCGGGCAGACCGATGTTCATCGCGCGGCTCATTGGCCGCACTCGGCCTGCCAGGACCGTGCAGCCCAAGCCCCCAGATCCTCCTGAAAGGCCATGATGCTGCGGGCGACACCTGCCGCCTTTGCCTCATATTTCAGGCCGATTGCCTCATCGGAGGCGGAATTTGCCCGCATGAGCAAAAGCTGGTGTCGAAAATAAAGCTGGTTGAGATCCATGACGAGGCTCCCTTGCGTAAGCGGGAGCACATTTGTCTCTCAGTCGCGGATGCCTACGAGAGAAGTTCCGCAATACCTCGCATATAGCTGTTATCCAGAAAAATGTAAGATGGAATAAGTTTTGTATGATTGAAAAGAATGCGTCTTATTGCTGAAATCCTGTGCGATAAGACGAGAAAATTTTACGATTGCACGCAAAAAATTAAAAATGCCATCCCGATCAGGCCATGGTATATTGATCCATCACGCGATTTCCGGCCGCAAGCTCCCCTGTGACAGAGAGACATATGTGCTCCCGCTTGCCAAGCAGGAGGACCACGATGTCCAACCTCCCCGACCATGCCCTTTCCGGTCTGCGATGCCGTTTTGGCGTTCAGGAAGCTCACATCTACATGGATTTCAGCGACGGCCATGCCGATCTTCGCGGCACGCCGCCATGGCGCTCCATTCCTCTCTGGGTGTCCAATGATCGCGCAGAAGCCTATTTTGAAATCTATCAGGCCGTTCCCTCGCCCGGAGTTTCCGCAACGGACGGGGGCGAGCAATGGCAATGGCGCCTGTGCGCGCCGGGCGGTCATGTTCGCGCATCGGGCGGGCCTTATGAAAGGGCTGAGGAATGCGTGGATGCCGTCAAGGCCCTGCGCCAATCCGCCGGCACAGCCAGAATCAGGCATTTGGGAACCGAGTGATTGCAGTCCAAAAGTGGCGACAACCATCCAAGCGTTTCTCAAAGGCCGTCTGCGGGTTGTTCAATGAAACGGCCCTGCCCCGGTTATGGCACCGCGCGGGCGGGCAAGTGGCATCTTGGCGCATTGTCCGATTATGGGCCGCGTGCGGGGGCCGCGCAGCCACCGGACCGGAAGGCTTATCCTGAATTGGGCGGCGTTCCCTCACGCCGCCCCCATCGGTCAGTTCACAATCGGCATGACGGATCGCTGGCATTGCCAAGGTCAAGCGCTTAGCCTCCCAATGGCCCTGTCATGGCCGTGCCCGGCGCCCGCGGCATCACACGCCGATCGGCTGGGTGGCGGTAAACAGCCACGTTACGAACAGGCCTGATACCAGCGCCCCCGTCAGCACCGATCCCGTCCAGCGTCGCGATGCCGTGCCAAAACCCGCGACAGTAATGAATACCGGGATAAAGCCAATGGCCGTGATGGTGCGCAAACCTTCGCCGGCGATCAACAGATGTCCGGTCAGCCAAAGCGTGCCGTATTGCACCAGCAGGAACAGCGCAAAGCCCCCGCCCAGCAGGGCGCAGGCCCGGAAAAAAGCCATGGCCGCACGCCCTTGATCCAGCGGCCAAAGCGTGTCCAGCGCGCGTAATGTCGCCCATGTGAACAGGGTGAAACAGGGAAGATAGACCACAAAATCGCGCAGGCGTGCCAGCGTCAAAGGCCGGATGGTGATGAACCACCAGGCCGGATTGACATGGACAAGCCGGTCAGCCAGCAGGATGGGCCCATAGGCGGCGCAAACCGCCAGAACCGCAACGAGAACCGCTTTGCCCGGCCGGACGCCGACAGCAGGTTCAGCGGTGGGGCGCACCATGATCCAGCCCAGCCCGGCACAGACCAGAGCCCACAGCGCATATTGGTTGGTAAAGGTTTGGCGCAACAGTCCGTTCTGGCCGATGGTCACCTCTTCAAGCGCCGAGAGGGGAATAAACAACACAGCAGGCAGCAGGGCGAACAACGCCATTCTGCCCGCATGCGCCCGGCGCGGCAACGTATCGGGCTGCGCCTGCGCAGACATGCGCCCCGGCAAAAGCAGCGCCATCACGCCTAGCATCAACACCGGCGCCGCCACCAATGCCAGCGCGCCGCCCAACTCGCGCCAAGGCCAGATCTGGTCATCCACCGGCAACGCCTTTGCCCCCTGCAGCGTGCGCGCAAACCAGGAAAGCGCAGGCGTGATGCCGGCGGAGGATTCATGCAGCCACGCATGCACCACAGGCGGTGTCAGCAGCATACGGGCATTGCCCTTGGACATATCTCCATAAAGTCTGCCCGGTTCGACCGGCGCGGCTGAGCCGAATGTCCGTCGCAGCTTGAGATTGGTGCCCGTTGCGCTTGGCGCGCCCGGCCCCCACATGAAGCCGCCAAATTCATCATACCGGCCGTAAACCACCAGCAGATTGCGGGGAAAAGTCGTCGATCCTTCCGGTGCGAACGGCGCGCCCACACTGGACCCTTCCAGCACCAGCGCGCGATAGCCATCGGGAAAGGCCGCCGCCGCCGACAGCACGGCCCAGCCGCCCATGCTGTGCCCCTCCAGCCCAATGTTGTCCTTGTCGACAAAGGGCAGCGAGCGCAGATAGGCCAAAGCGTCGGGGCCGCCAAAACCATCGGCAAAGGTTGCCGGATCGCTGCTGCCATGCCCGCGCTGGTCCGGCGCCAGCACCACATAGCCGCGCCGTGCATATTCGGTGGCAAAATTGCCCTGCATTTCGGCGCTGTTGAGATAGCCGTGGAAGGCCAGAATGCCCGGTGCCGGTCGTTTGGCATCCGCCGCCGCCGGACGAAACAGCAAGGCGCGCATGTGGGCGCCCGAGCGCCCCGTAAAGGTAACCGCCTCTACCCGCACATCGGGGCCGCCCTGAACCCGCGCCGCCAGCCATAAGCCGCCGAGCAGGACAATAAAGGCGACCAGAACGACACCAACCGCCGTTTTACGCTGCCCCATCATCACAGCTTGACCCCCAGCCTTACGCCAAATTCGCGCGGGGCATTGTAGAACTCGTTCAGGGTCGATTGGCCGGTGACGAAAAATTCCTTCGTCAGGTTGGTGCCATAAACTTCCGCTTTCCACCGGCCCCAGTTCAGGGTGATATTGGCATTGACCAGATGCCGGGCGTTGATCAGATCATATTGCGGAAGATAGGTGACGTAGGCCCATTGCGAACCGACATAGCTGTAATTGACCCGCGGCACGAGCGTGCGCCCTTCGCCAAGCCGGAAAGTGTAATCCAGCCCTGCGTTCCACGTCCATTTTGGCGAGAGCAGGTTAGGTCCGGCGTTGGACGTCATAATCTGATAGGCAAAGCAATTGGTGGTGATCGTGGCGGTGCAGGCAGGCAATTGCGCATTGGCCGCGCCCGGCTGCCATTTGTTGATCACCGAAACGCTGCTCAATTGCGAGTCAACATAGGAGACCCCGGCATCCAGGCCAAAGCCCGCGAGTTTGGCCTGAATTTGCCCCTCAAAGCCCTTGATGGTGGCATTGGCGAGGTTGACCACGCCGTTCTGGCCTGACAGGGGGCTGATCACGTCCATCTGGAAATTATTGTATTTGTTATAGAAAACCCCAAGCTGGGTGCGCACGCGCCGGTCAAGGAAGCTCGACTTCCAGCCTGCCTCGAAATCCCACACGGTTTCGGGGTTGAACGATCCGCCCGGCGGATTGATGCCGCCCGGCTTGTAGCCGCGCGCGGCAAAGACATAAAACAGGTTGTTCCCGTCAGGCTTGTAATTCAACGCCAGCTTGCCGGTTATGCGACCGTCACCCTCTGTGCCGGTCTGCGGGATGGTGAGAAAGGCAGCGGGGGGAGTGCCGCCCAGATAGACCGCGCCGGTGCCATCGACATGGTAATGTGAATAGCGTGTGCCTGCCTGCACTTCCAATTTATCGGTGATGCGATAGTTGGCCTGCGCAAAGACGCCCAGCGTGGTCTTGTCATTCATCGGATTGACCACAATGGGGAATGGCGCCGTCCCGTTGTAGTGCAGCAGGACGTCAATCTTGTTGTGCTGATAGTACCCGCCCAGAATATAGTTGAAGGCCTTGCTGTCGGGCGAAATGATGTTGATCTCCTGCGAGATCTGACGCTCGCGCACATACTGATCTTCGGTCTGCGAGCCGAAGGGGCCGGGCGCCTGCGCCTGATTGGCCCCGTCCACATCATAGACATTCCAGATCCGCTTGTTCTGATACCCGCTGAGCGAGCGGATCACGAGGCCGCCCGGGGTTTGATATTTCAACTCCAGCGCCGTGTTGAAGGCGCGCTCGAAATTGGCGGTCGGGGTGTCGTAATTGAGGGTGTAGCGCGAAGATTGGCGCCCGGCGGAAAAGGCGGTGCCCGCGATCGGCTGATAGGCATAGCCGCCGGTGGATTTCTCGCTCAATTCCGCCTTCCAATAGGCTGAAAATCCGCCCGATTTATACAGGGTCGAGAGCCGCTCATCATGCTCCTTCAGACTGTCGGGCCGGTTCTTGTAGAGGCCAAGATCGGTATAGTAGGAATCGCGCCAGTGATGGTTTGTGGCAAAGCGCAAGGCGAAGTTGTCGCTGACCGGCACATTGAGCGCCCCATTGAGCCGGACATTGTTGTAGCTGCCATATTCGGCCGTGGCATCGCCGCCCAGTTTGCCCAATTCAGGGCGTTTTGTATTGATGAAGATGGCCCCACCGGTCGAATTCGACCCCACCAGTGTACCCTGCGGCCCGCGCAGCACCTCAATGCTCTGGATGTCATAAAGGTCGAAGCTTTGCGTGATCGGCGGCTGGAACAGGCCATCGACATAGCTGGCAACGCCATTGGCCACCTGGGGTGAACCGCTGGCAAGGCCGATGCCGCGAATGTTGATCGACTCCGTCAGACCCGCCTTGACGATGGAGAGGCCCGGCGCGATATTTTGCAGATCGCGCTGCACGACGACCGCCTTTTCCGCCATCTGGTCGCCCGAGAGGGCTGTCAGCGCAATGGCCACCTTTTGCGAGCTTTCCGTGCGCCTTTGGGCGGTCACCACGATCTCCCCAGGGGTCGCGGCGGCGGGCTTTGCATTGTCACCTGTCTGTTGCGCCATGACCGGCGTTGCCGCCAGCGTTGCGGCCAGCGCCGCCATCGAAATCGTTGCCCTCATGATCCATCTCTCCGATGTGGGGTCCGCCTTATGTTGCGCCCCTTTCCATGCGGAGTTCCTGCAACTTTCGATAATCGGAAAATAGCGGCCTATTTCTCGACGTCAGGCGGTGTTAGAACATAGCAATCGGCGGCGCAGCGATCGGCGTGCCGAAAGAACAAAACAAGCCATGAACGAGGATGCCGGATATGAGCAGGCCCGCCAGCGCCTTGAGCGCAGATGATACGCCGGAGAGCCTGCGCGCGCGGCAGTTGTTCGGTTGTGTGGTCACTGGAGGCAGACTGGCCGCTACCGGGCCTTCGGTGGTGGCTGACAAGGTCGAGCAATGGCTTTGGTCGAGCGGCGCCCCGAACAAGGCGCTGACAGAGGCGGACCTGTGCGAAACCTTTGCCATTGGCCGCCGCATGGCGCGGCAAACGGCGCGGGTACTGCAACAGCGCGGGGTGATGGCGCCCCATCGCGGCGGCAAGGGCGCCGGCGGGCTGCGACCGACCGCGCCCACTGCCGAAGAGGCCGCGCGGTCGCTTGTGCTTGCGGCGCATGGCGCCGTCACACCCCGCGCGATCCATGAAGCACGCGATCTGCTGCGGCCTCTTCTGAGCGACAGGCAGGGTGCCCTGTCTGGATGGCTGAACAGCACGATGGCCCAGATCGACAGAGCGCAATCGGCCGGACCCGCGGCGGATGTTTTTACGCCAATCTTTGGCTGCGGTCGGAAATCCCAGGTGATCGCAGACCGCTTGCTGGGTGAACTGGCCGCTGCGCCTGATCGCGGCAAGGCGACGCATCTGGGGTCGCTGGACGCCATCGCGGAACGCTATGACACTCGGCTCGAGATCGTGATCGAGGCCGTGCGAATGCTCGAAGACCACCAGAAGGTCGTGCTGCAGCGCGGTCGGGGCGGTGGAGTTGTCGGCAGCGATGGCTCCGTCTCGCAAGCGGCGCGGATGACCAATGCCTTCCTTTCCGCCCATGGTGTGTCATTTGATGCATGCCGCGAAATGCTTGAACAGATCAATATCGGGATGATTGATCTGGCCTGCCAACGGATTGGCGAACGCGGCGGTGAACGCGTGGAGCGCGCCCTCGGCGCGATGGCGCAGGCGCGCGATGCCACAGAGGTTGGGTTGGCATGGTATCCTTTCCAGCGCGAAATCGCCCTGATGGCTGACAGTCCTGTGCTGCACCTTTTGGCCCAATGCCTTGCCGGAACACTGCTGCTGCGCCGCCTTTCCAGCGCCGATCTGCCGGATCCTCAAGCGCGCGAACTGTTCGATGCGAGCCGCTCCATCTCTCTCAATCTTAAGCAGGGCAGAACCGGCCAAAGCGCGCGGGAACACCGCCGGTGCCAGACCGCATTGGGGGTTTGCTGGTAGCGCAGTCTGTTTGACGCACGACGCCCCGCCAATGCCCAAGTCGGGCAAGCGTTTTTGGCGCGGCATCAGGCCGGTTGAAAAAGAACAGGGGTTATTCCGCCGTCAGCAGACCTTGATGACCGAGGCAACTTCGATCCGTTCATGAATTATAGATGGCCTGACGCGCCATCGGAATCTGCGCCTTCAAATGGTCCATGAAGATACGGACCCGATAGGGGAGATCCTGACCACTGTGCAGCACCCAGATGCTGGATTTGTCGCCCGATGGTTCGACGCATTGATAATCGTCCAGCAACCGGACAAGGCGCCCGCAGGCAAGATTGCGCCGCACGGTGATCGTGGGCAAACGCGCGATGCCCGCCCCTTCGACGGCGAACATTTCGATCGAAAAGGCATTGTCGGTGCGTATCCGCGCCAGAATGGGCTGGTGGAGCAACTGCCCTTCGCGCTCAAAGGACCAGCGCGTTTCATCATGCCCCTGATGGACGATGCATTGATGGACAGCCAGGTCCTCCAGTTTTTTGGGCGTGCCATATTCGGCAAGATATTCCGGTGATGCGCAAACGATACGGTCAAATTCGGTCAGGCGCACGGCCACATTGCGGCTGTCAGGCAAGGTGCCGTAGCGGATGACGATGTCGAACCCGTCGGTGGCCGGATTGACCAGATCGTCGGTGGTCACGATTTCCAGATTGATGCGCGGATAGGCGCGCGAAAAGCTGGAAAACACCGGCGGCAAATAGGTGTTCATGCCGAAATGGGGCGCGGCAAGGCGTATCCGCCCCGAAGGCGCACCCGTGATCGCGGCCAGATCGTCGGCCGTTTCCTCCAGCGCAATCAAAGACGTCTGCGCCCAGTCCAGCGCCAGCGCCCCCGCCTCGGTCAGGCTCAGGCTGCGCGTGGTGCGCTTGAACAGGCGCGCATTGAGCGCCTTTTCAAGCGTCAGCAATTTGCGCGTGGCGGTGGAGGCCGAAATGCCCAATCCGCGCGCGGCGGCCGCGATACTGCCCGAACGGGCCACCCGTTCGAACAGTTCAAGCGCGTCATACTGAATATCGGACAACTGGCCTGGGCGCATCGGGCATCGCTCCTATTATTGCAGAACGTGCAATACAGCCAAGCGCAGCGCCCCGATAGTCGCAAAGTGATTCCGCCGCTAGGAACCGGATGAGCGCAATGCATAAAATCACGCAGGCGCATCGAAAACGCGCATCTTGGGAGAGACGCATGAGGCATTCCGGCGAAACCAGCCTTTCCGTGCTGGCGATTACTCTTACACTTTCAGCACTAATGCCATCGGCCGCCCAGGCTCAGGACAGCGCCGTTCCTCCCGGCGAGATCATCGTTACCGCCCAAAAACGGTCGGAAAGCGTGCAGCGCACCCCGGTGGCCATCGATGTGGTCTCCACCGCCACGGTCCAGAACGCCAATATCACCACGATGACCGGCCTGTCGCGCATCGTGCCTGCTGTCCAGATCGTGCAGGCAGCGGGCGCCACGCCGCTTTATTTCATGCGCGGCGTCGGCTCGCTCAGCGGCACCTCGCTCAACGATCCGGCGGTCTCGCTGTCCTATGACGGTGTGCCCCTGTTCCGCCAGTATCAGGGCAATGGCCAGTTCTATGACCTCGCTCGCGTCGAGGTGCTGCGCGGCCCGCAAGGCACGCTGTATGGCCGCAACGCCACAGGCGGCGTCATCAGCTTTGTCCCCACCGCGCCCAAACTGGGCGATACATCGGGCAGCCTTGGCGTGACAGTGGGCAATTACAACGAGATCGACACGCGCGGCACGCTCAATGTTGCATTGGGCGACAAGGCGGCCCTGCGCGCCTCATTCCAGACGGCCCAGCATGACGGCTATCTCAACGATGGCGAACAGGACGACAAGGCGCGCTCGGCCCGCCTTCAGTTCTATGCCGAACCTCATGCCGGACTGCGCATCAAGGTGGCGGCCGATTACAGCTATCAGGGGCAATTGGGCGGCGGCTATGCGCTGGTCGATCAGTCCTTCTTCAACGGCTATGCAGCGGGCACCCAGAAGATCACCGCCGAGGACCGCGTCGGCTATCTTTCGCCACGCGGGCAGCTCTATTTCGCCGCGCGCAATCGCGGGCGGCCTTATCAGACGCCAAATCTGCATTTTAACAACAACTTCTATGGCCTGCACGCGGTGGTCGATGTGGATACGCCGATCGGCACGCTGACTGTGCAACCGGCATGGCGCCATGCTGATCTGGACTATTATGCCGTCAACGCCTTTGCTCTCAACATTGCCGAACATGACGACCAATATTCGCTCGAAACCCGCCTCACCTCAAAGGCTGGCGGGCGGCTGACCTGGATTCTTGGCGCATTTTTGGCCAAAGATGATGTGGACGCGGGCTATATTTACGACAATTTCAACCAGACCGGCTCGATTGCCCATTACCGCCAGATTTCCAAAAGCGCAGCGGTCTTTGCCGATGCCACGCTGCGCCTGACCGACCGCCTGCGCCTGCTGGGCGGCATCCGATATACCCATGACACCAAGGAGGCCAATGGCGGCCAGACCGATCTGGTGGGCGGGTCGCAAATCCCGCTGGCGGGCAACCGTTCATGGGATGCAACGAACTGGCGCGCGGGTTTTCAATTCGATGTCGCGCCGCGCATCATGGTCTATGGCACCGCGGCCACGGGTTTCCACGCGGGCGGCTTCTATTTCAGCCATGTCGTGCTGCCCACCGACAGCAACTCGGTTGAGCCGGAACGGATCACCGCCTTCACCCTTGGCGCCAAAACCCGCCTGCTCGACAACAAGCTGACGCTCAACCTCGAGGCATTCCACTGGGGCCTGACCGGCCAGCAGGTCAGCCTGTTCACCCTCGACAGTCAGGGCGCGACGATCTTTCCCACCTATAATGCGGGCAAATCCACCAGCAAAGGCGTTCAGGTCGATCTGCAGTATCAGCCGACCCGCCTGACCAGTCTGGGCGCGCAGGTGGAATATCTCGACGCGGTGTTCAACAGCCTGACCTATGTGCAATCGCTGCCGGTCCAGCCCGGATTCCTGTGCCAGACCAGCGGTGCGGCGCCCCAGTTGCGCGTGGATTGCAGCGGCCAGCGCCCGCCGCAGGCCCCGCAATGGTCGCTCAACCTGACCGCCGATCAGACGGTGGAATTGCCGTCGGGCGCGGCCATCACCTTTGGCTGGCGTGCCCATTTCCAAAGCTCCACCATCACCGGTTTCAACTATCTGCCCGACGACATCCAAAAGGCCGTCTGGCAGCACGATCTGACCGCCACCTACAAGCCCGAAGGCGGGGCGTGGGATCTGGGCGTCTATGTCAACAATCTGACCGATGCGGTGATCAAGAGCAACGCCACCCATGCCGCCAATGTGCAGGCCTATCAATTGCGTCCGCCCCGCACCTTCGGCGCGCGTTTCAACCTGCATTTCTGAGGATAGACCCCATGAACGACAAGACGGAACTCGACGCGCGGATTGATGCGCTGCTGGTGGGCGCGATCGACCTGCATTGCCACAGCGGCCCCTCGGTCATGCCGCGTGAGATCGACCATATCGAGGCGCTGCGCGAGGCATCGCAGGCCCAATTGCGCGCGGTGCTGTTCAAGGACCACTATTATTCGGTCACCCCGGTCGTGCGGCTGCTGGAAAAGCATTACGCTGATCTTGGCATCACCATGCTGTCGGGCGTCCCGCTGAACAACACGACGGGCGGGCTCAACCGTTATGCGGTCGAACACGGGCTGCAACTGGGGGCCAATATCGTGTGGATGCCGACCTTTTCGGCGGGCAATCACATCCGCCACGACCATCGCCACCGCTCGCTGCCCACCACGCAGGAGATGCTGCAACCGCAAATGCTGACCGTGGTCGACGATATGGGGCGGATCAAGGATGAGATAAAATTCATCCTCGACCAGATTGCAGCGGCCGATGCGGTCTTGTCGGCGGGCCATCTTCACATCAGCGAAATCTGGCCGCTGTTCGAGGAAGCCAAGGCGCGAGGGGTCAACCGACGGCTGGTGCAGCATCCCACTTTCGTGATCGACGCCAATCTGCGCGATATCGGCGAGTTGGTGGCCGACGGGGCCTTTATCGAACACAGCATCTGCATGTTCGTCGAGGATTCCCGCTTCCGCTTCTTCGATCCCGAAACGCTGGACGGGCTGATCAAGGCGGGCACGGTGGAACAGACCATCCTTGGCTCGGATCTGGGCCAGATCAACAACCCCTCGCCCGTCGAAGGCTTCCGCTCGGTCATCCGCATCTGCATCGATCTGGGCTATGACGACAGCCAGATCCGCGCGATGATCAGCGGCAATGCGGCAAGATTGATGGGTCTGGACAAGGCGGCGACCGCCTGATGCTGGTGGGAACTTTCATCAAGACGCCGGCGGTGCAGGTGGTCGAACTGCTGGGGCTGGCGGGGCTGGACTTTGGCGTGGTCGATGCCGAGCATGGGCCATTTGACCGGAGCGCCGCCGATCTGATGATGGTGGCCGGGCGTGCGGCGGGGCTGGACTTGTTCGTGCGCACCACCGACCGATCGGCCACCAGCGTGCTGTGGGCGCTCGACATTGGCGCGGCCGGGCTGGTGGTGCCGCATGTGGACAGCGCACAACATGCCGCCGAACTGGTGCAGGCGGCGCGTTTTGCCGGAGGCGCACGCGGATTTTCCAATTCGCCGCGCTTTGGCCGCTATGGCGCCTCCACTATCGAGGAAGCCTTGGCGCTGGGCGACCGCGCCCGCATCTATGCCCAGATCGAAAGCGCGCAGGCCGTGGCCGAGGCAGAAGCGATCATCGCCACGCCGGGGCTGGACGGGGTGGTGGTGGGCCGGGCCGATCTGGCGCTGTCCATGGGCCTGACCCGGCCCGATGCCCCGGAGGTTATGGAGGCCACACGTGATGTGCTGGCCATCGCACGCGCCCATGGCAAGGCCGCCATCGTCGTGGTGGGGGGCGCCGCAGAGGCAACCACCTTCCTCGCCATGGGCGCCAGCCACATCATTGTGGGTTCCGACCAATCCTTCCTGCGCGCCTCGGCATTGGCCGCCGCCTCGGACATCCGCGCCCTTTGCCCCCACCATCAGGAGCAGCAAGCATGAGCTTTGCCCAAACCCGCCCGGCAAGCCGGTTCGACCTGTCCCACACCGCCCCGCAAGCACCCGGCGAATGGATCATGCGTGGCGCCAATTTCGTGGTGGCCTATGCCAACCTGCCCGCCGGAGCCATGCTCGAACGTGACAATCCCGATGAGAGCATCGTCTATTTCCCCGATGGCATGGCGCGCATTACAGCAGGCGACGATGTGGTGGAATGCGGCGCGGCGGCCACTGTGGTTATCCTGCCCCCCGGCCCCGGCCTGATCGAGATGACCGGCGCAGGCCGCGTGCTGCGCCTCTTTTCCAGCGCGGCGCAGGATCTGGCCGCGATGGCCGCCAACGCCGTCTTCTATGCCGATGGCGCGCCCGAAGTTGCCCCCATGCGGCCATGGCCCGCGCCCTACGACGGTTACAGATTGCGCCATTACCGCGTCGAGGATTACCGTGACCGACCGATGCGCATGTTTCGCAGCGCCACTCTGATGATCAATATTTTCGATTTCGACGGCCCGCGCGACATCATGGCGCTCAGCCCGCATTCCCATGTCGATTTCGAACAAGGCTCGTTTGCGATGAGCGGGGAATGGGTACATTCCTTGCGCTATCCATGGTCCAAGCAACTGCCCGACTGGCGCGAGGACGAACATCTCGCCATCGGCAGCCCATCGCTGCTGGTCATTCCCGCCACAGTCATCCACACCAGCCGCTCGACGGCGCAGGGGGGCAATCAACTGGTCGATATATTCTCGCCCCCCCGGCGCGATTTCTGCGATCTGGGCTATGTCTGCAACGGGGCGGAATATCCCGTTGCCGAAACGGAGGGGGACAAGGAATGAAGCATCAGCCCGAAGAGGCAGTCGATACATCGCGCGCCTATCGACGCTCGGCGCTGCTGCTGCTCACGCTGGTCTATATTTTCAATTTCGTGGACCGACAGGTTCTCAACATTCTGGCCGAGGCGATCAAGCATGATCTGGCGCTCAGCGATACACAGCTTGGCATTGTCACCGGCCTTGCCTTTGCGCTGTTCTATTCGCTGCTGGGCATCCCCATCGCCCGCTTTGCCGAGCGCGCCGACCGGCCTCGCCTGATCGCCATCGCGCTTTCGGTGTGGAGCCTCTTCACGCTGTTGTGCGGGGCGGCGGGGTCATTTGCGCAAATGCTGATATGCCGCCTTGGCGTAGGCATTGGCGAAGCGGGCGGGGTTCCCCCTTCGCATTCGCTAATCGCCGAATTTTCGCCCAAGACGCGGCGGGCGGTGGCGCTGGCGATCTTCTCGACCGGGCTGCCGCTGGGCTCATTCATCGGGCTTGGATTTGGCGGGATTCTGGGGGATACGCTGGGCTGGCGCTGGACCTTTGTGGTGGCAGGGGCGCCGGGCCTGCTGATCGCGTTGGTGGTCATGCTGGTGCTGAAAGAGCCGCGCCGGACCTTTCCCCTGCTGACCAGCGCCGCCCCGACGGAACCGTTGCGCGCTTCGCTGGCCTCCTTTCTCTCGACATCCACCTATCGCTGGACCGTGGCCGGCGGCGCATTACAGGCCGTCGTGCTCTATGGCACGGGCGCCTTTCTCGCGCCGTTCTTCCTGCGTGCGCATGGTCCTGAACTGGCCGCTCTGGCCGCTGGGCTGGGGTTAAAGGCGAACGGCTTTCTGGGCCTTGCCTTTGGCGTCACGGTCGGGCTGGCTGGCGCGGTAGGCACATTTTTGGGCGGGTGGCTGGGCGACCGTTTTCATGGCGCCTCGCTCAAAAGCTATGTCACGGTGCCCGCTCTGGCCGGGTGGCTTTCGATCCCGGCCTTTCTGGTGGTGTTTTGCGCGCATGATCTTGCCACCGCCTTTCTGGCGCTCGGTTTCGCCAATGCGATGATCAACGCCTATTTCGGCCCGATGCACGCCACCTGTCAGGGCGTGGCGGGGGCCAGTCGGCGCGCCACTGTGTCCGCTGTCACTCTGGTGATCGTCAATCTGGTGGGTCTTGGGCTTGGCCCGCCGCTGGTGGGCATGATCAGCGACCATGCCCGTAACGCGATGGCGATGGAGAGCAAGGATGCGCTCCGACTGGCGCTGGTGGCGATCAGCGCGGTGTCGCTGCCGGCCGGTCTGGCCTTCTGGAGGGCGCGGGCCTCGATAGACGCCGACACAGTCAGTTAAGGAAAATAATCATGAACATTCTGGCGGTCTATTGCCACCCAGAGCCGCAATCCTTCACCCATGCCATGCTGGATGTGGCGCAAAGGACCGCGGCGCAAAGCGGCCACACGATGGACGTGATCGACCTCTATGCCCGCCCCCCGGCCCCGCCCGCCGGACGCGGGGATTTTTCCGCCCTCTCCGATCCGGCTCTTTTCCACTATCAGACCGAGCAGCGCATCGCCTGCGAACAGGGCACGTTCAGCGCCGACATCGCGCAGGATCAGGCGCTGGTGGCAAAGGCAGACCTGCTGCTGCTGCTGTTTCCCCTGTGGTGGGGCGGCCCGCCCGCCCTGCTCAAAAGCTGGTTTGAAAAGGTGATGGCCTATGGCTTTGCCTATGTTGACGGCGCGCGGTTTGAGACGGCGCTGTTCGCGGGCAAACTTGCGCTCTGTGCGATAACCACCGGCGGGACGGCGGCGCGCTTTTCCGAGGATGGCACCTATGGCTCCATCGAAAAGGTGCTGTGGCCGCTGCACCATTGTCAGTTGCGCTATCTGGGCTACGCCGTCGAGGCGCCCTTTGTGGCCTATGCCGCGCCCCGCGTCACACCCGAAGACCGCGCAGCAATGTTGCGCGAACTGGAAAGCCGCCTGAACGAGGTTTGCGGCAGCGACGCTGTAAAGGGCTTGCAGGGTTGACCCGAAGGCGGGGCTACATCGTCATCCCTGCATGGCGGCCCGCGCTATGGCTTCGACGTGAATCAATGCGCTATCGAGCACCGGAAAGGAGAGGTCGGCGTTGCTGAAGGCGATAGACAGATCAGTGCCGCCCAGCACCACCGCATCGGCATTCTGCTCCTCGTGAAGCTTTCTGGCAGCCTCGTGGAAATAGGCACATTGCTCAGGGGTGGCATGGCCGGATGCGGCAAGTGTGACATAGGCTGTATGGACCGTATCAAGGTCATCGCCCGTTGGAACAACAACCTCCACCGAGTTCACCCCATAAAGCTTTGACTGCATCACGGCGCGGGTTCCCAATACACCGACCCGGCGGACACCATAGCTGGCCAAATAGCTGTTCAGGGCAGGAACGGCGCTCAACAAAGGAAGGGATGATACTTTTTCGAGTTCGGCCATACAGAAATGGCCGCCCATGGATGTCACGGCCGCCACATCGCAGCCACCGGCCCGCAGTTGATCGACATAGCCCGCAAAAATGGCGGCCTGTTCGACAGCACGGTCGGCTTCGAGATTGGAGATCATCTCGCGCGCATCGGCATGGACAATGGTAAGCGCAAGCCTGCGATTGGCCGCAGCATAGGCGCGCACAAGCGCCCGATAATAGACCTCTGTGGCGGCAGGCCCAACGCCGCCGATCAAACCAATATGCATGTCGCCTCCAGATTGTGCCTGTCCATAGCGGATCCGCCGAAAATCAGAGATCGAGCGACCAGATCTGGCCGACCAGATCATGGCCAAAGGAATGGTGCTGCTCTTCATTGATCAGCACAAATCCGGCCCGCTCATAAATGCTGCGCGCCGCGGCGAGCACGCTGTTGGTCCATAATGTAAGCCGCGTGTAGCCAAGTTGCCGCGCACGTTCGATGCAGGTCGAAACAAGCAGCTTTCCCGTGCCTGTGCCGCGCGCGGCGGGTTCCACATAGAGCAGGCGAAGCCTGGCCACGCCCGGTTCGTCGGTATGAACCAGGAAAATCGACCCCACCATTTCGCCTCCTGTCTCGGCAATCCAGGCGGCATCCTGGGCCGGATCGAAATGATCGTGAAAATCGGCAAGGATGCGCGCGACAAGAGCCTCGTACCCCCGATCCCAGCCATATTCGTCGGCATAGAGAATGGCCTGCCGGGCCGTGACCATGCCCAGATCGCCCGGCTCAAGGCCCCGCAACCTCAGGGCTGGAGCCTCGACCTTTGCCTCCAGAGCCTGAGCCATGGTGGTGGTGGCCGCGATCAGGCGCCGGCGTTGTGTTTCGGGCAACTGGTGAAGCAATGCGCCAACCGCCGCCTGCGTGCTGCCATTCAAATCCGCCGCCGCCCTCCGGCCTTCCGGCGTCAGGATCAGCAACTGCTGGCGGCCATGGGCCGGATTGCTGCGCGTTTCCAGCAAATCGCGGTGTGCAAACCGCTTGAGCGTGCGGCTGATCTGGGCGCGATCCATATTCAGGGTGCGCGCAATTTCGGCCGCGGTCGGCTCATGACGATGGGCCAGTTCATAGAGCACGCGCGCTTCGCTCAGCGTAAAGGGACTGCCGTCCAGATGGACGTCAAGCAACCCAAGCCAGTTGGTATAAAGCCTGTTGAAGTGGCGCAGGGCGGCGACATCGCCTGTCAATTGGTCCAGCATGGGCTTTACCATAGAAGGAATGTTGCCTGAGTCAACAATGTGAGAGTTGGCGCATGGATAGCAACGATATATCCGCCCAATTTCGGACTGCGCGCGCATGCAGGGGCCGGCCGTCCGCCCCCCAATGGCCTGCCCTCCCTCCCGACGGGCGTGAATTACGCAGCGACCCGCAAGATTTTCGGCCTTAATATGCCCCAAGGACAAGGGAATGGTCGGCCAACGCGCCGTACCCCCGGCCATCGGTCCGAGACATGCAGCAGGAGGGCGATACAGATTGCGGTATCGGGGCGACTTCAGGGGCGGACGCTATATATTCAGCGATCTGAAAGAGGTGCTGGCCAAGGCCTCTCCCGCGCGCTCGGGCGATGATCTTGCCGGTCTTTCGGCCGACAGCGAGGCGCAGCGCGTTGTTGCCCGGGCGGTGCTGGCCGATGTTCCGCTCACCCGCTTTCTGGAAGAACCACTGATCCCCTATGAGGTTGACGAGGTCACCCGCCTAATCTGCGACAGCCATGATGGCGCGGCCTTCGCCCCGCTCGCCCATCTGACGGTGGGGGGCCTGCGCGACTGGTTGCTCGACGGCGCCACCGATGAGGCCATGCTGAGCGCAGCCGCCCCCGGATTGACGCCCGAAATGGTGGCCGCCGTCTCCAAGCTGATGCGCAATCAGGATCTGATCGCCGTGGCGCGCAAGACAAGAGTGGTAACCTCCTTTCGCAACACGATCGGCCTTGCCGGGCGGCTTTCCACCCGTCTGCAGCCCAACCATCCCAGCGATGATCCGCAAGGCATCGCCGCCGCGATCTTTGATGGGCTGCTTTATGGTGTGGGGGATGCGGTGATCGGCATCAATCCGGCAACGGACAATGTACCCGGCGCGCTGGCTCTGCTTCACATGCTCGACGAATTGCGCGAGCTTTACGCTATTCCAACCCAGAGCTGCGTGCTCACCCATGTCACCAATTCGCTCGAACTGATGCGGCGGGGTGCGCCGGTTGATCTGGTGTTTCAATCGATCGCGGGAAGCGAGGCGGCAAACCGGGGGTTTGGCGTCGATCTTTCCTTGCTGGCGGAGGCGCGTGATGCGGCGCTGGCGCAAGAGCGCGGAACGGTCGGGCAGAACGTCATGTATTTCGAAACCGGCCAGGGCGCCGCGCTTTCGGCCGACGCACATCACGGCCTTGACCAGCAGACGATGGAGGCGCGCGCCTATGGCGTCGCTCGGGCTTTCTCGCCCCTGCTGGTGAACACCGTGGTGGGCTTTATCGGCCCGGAATATCTCTATGACGGCAAGCAGATCATACGCGCCGGGCTGGAAGACCATTTCTGCGGCAAGCTGCTTGGCGTGCCGATGGGCTGCGACATCTGCTATACCAACCATGCCGAGGCCGATCAGGACGACATGGACAATCTGATGGTGCTGCTGGGCGTGGCGGGCTGCAACTTCCTGATCTGCGTTCCGGGCAGCGATGATGTCATGCTCTCCTACCAAAGCCTCTCCTATCACGACGCGCTCTATCTGCGCGGCACACTCGGCCTGCGCGCCGCCCCCGAATTCGAGGTCTGGCTGGAGAAGATGGGGGTGCTGGATGGTGACGGCTCGATCCGCGCGCTGGCCGATCCGGCGCGGCTGACGCGGCTGATTGAGCATCGAGGGCCGTTGGCATGAAGCGGACGCCGGATGACCCTTCGGGGCCGACAACCGCCGATCTTTGGGACCGGCTGCGCTGCACCACGCCTGCGCGCATCGGCCTTGGGCGGGTCGGCCATGCTCTGCCCCTTGGCGAAGTTCTCGATTTCCAGCTTGCCCATGCGCGCGCGCGCGATGCCGTTCATGGCGTGCTTGATCGCGATGCCTTGGGCCAGGCGCTGGCACCTCTGCCGATTGTCATGGTCGAGAGCGCGGCGGCGGACCGCGCCATATATCTGCGGCGCCCCGATCTTGGGCGGCAATTGTCGCCCGCCTCGGCCCGGATGTTGGCCGAACTGGCGCCGCAGGATGACCCCTGGGATGTGCTTTTCGTGCTCGGCGATGGCCTGTCACCCGGCGCGGTTGAGACACGCGGCCCCGCTCTGGTCAAGGCAGCAATAGGCGAACTGGCGGGTCTTTCCATCGGCCCGGTGATCCTTGCCCATCAGGCCCGCGTCGCGCTGGGCGATCCGGTGGGCGAGGCCTTGCGCGCGCGGATCTGCGTGATGATCGTGGGCGAGCGTCCCGGCCTGAGCGTGGCCGACAGTCTGGGCATCTATCTTACCCTTGCTCCGCGCAGCGGGCGGCGCGACAGCGAGCGCAACTGCATCTCGAACATCCACGATGCGGGCGGGCTGTCTTGCGAGGAGGCTGCCCGCAAGCTGGGCTGGCTGGTGCGCGAGGCGCTGCGGCGCGGCCTCAGCGGGGTTGGCCTCAAGGAAGAAGCATCCCTTGCCTCCCCAACCGTTGCAGACCTTCCGCCATCATCAAGGCCAACTCCATGACCGCAAAGCCCATCATCCATCTTGAACAACGTCTGGGCACGTTCCGGCTTTGGGGCATTGCGGTCGGACTGGTGATCTCCGGCGAATATTTCGGCTGGAGCTATGGCTGGGCCAGCGCGGGAACGCTGGGTTTTCTCATCGCCACGCTCGCCGTCGCGGCCATGTATGTCGCGTTCATCTTTTCCTTCACGGAACTGACGACGGCCATTCCCCATGCGGGCGGTCCCTTTGCCTATGCCCTGCGCGCCTTCGGGCCGACAGGCGGCGCCGTCGCGGGCTTTGCCACGCTGATCGAATTCCTTTTCGCGCCCCCGGCGATCGCGCTGGCCATCGGCGCCTATCTCAATGTCCAGTTCCCCGAACTGTCGCCGCGCACCACGGCGTTGGGGGCCTATCTGCTGTTCATGGCGCTCAACATCATCGGGGTTCATGTCGCGGCCAGTTTCGAACTGGTGATGACCCTGCTGGCGGTGGGTGAGCTATTGGTGTTCATGGCGGTCGTGTGGCCCGCCTTCAGCCTGTCGCATTTTCTGGCCCATGGCTGGGCGGGGCGCGACCATTTCTCGCTGGCGGCTCTCGGGGGCATTTTTGCCGCGCTGCCCTTCGCGATCTGGTTCTTTCTGGCGATAGAAGGCGTGGCCATGGCGGCCGAAGAGGCGAAAGATCCGCGCCGCACCATCCCGCGCGCCTATATCGCGGGCATTCTGACGCTGGTGGCGCTGGCCTTCGGTGTCATGCTGCTGGCGGGCGGGTCGGGCGATTGGGACGGCCTTGCCAATCTGAATGATCCGTTGCCGCGGGCGATGAAGCGCGCGGTGGGGGGATCGAGCGGATGGCTGCATATGCTGGTCTGGCTGGGGCTGTTCGGTCTGATCGCTTCGTTCCATGGGATCATCATGGGCTATGCCCGCCAGATTTTCGCGCTGGGCCGCGCGGGCTTCCTGCCGCATGTTTTCGCCCGGCTCCATCCGCGCTTCAAAACGCCCCATATCGCGACATTGGCAGGCGGCGCGGTGGGCATTGCCACAATCTACAGCGACAATCTCATTTCCATCGCCGGGCAACCCCTCACCGCCAGTATCGTCACCCTGTCAGCCTTTGGCGCGTTGCTGATGTATATGGTCTCGATGGCGGCACTGTTTCGCCTGCGCCGCAGCGATCCTGCCCTGCCGCGCCCATACCGTGCTCCGGCCTATCCCTTCGCGCCCGCCTTTGCGCTGGGCATGGCCGGGCTGGCTCTGCTGACGATGGTTTACAACAACAGGGAGCTTGCCGGGATCTTCGCCGCGCTGATGGCTGTCATGGTGGGCGGCTCCGCGATATTCCGGCGCCGGTCCCTGCCCCGAACCGAGGATGCGGCTTGATGGCTCACTTTGGCAGGACCCGCGCCTGCCCCTCGCCCGATGCCGTCAGAATCGGCACCGGATGGCCAGGCCCCAGCGACGTGCGCGCTTCGATCATCTGACCCAAAGCCTCCGCGCTGACCGGGCGCGAGAAGAGGAAGCCCTGGAAATGGTCGCAGCCGCATTCCAGCAGCCTAGCGCGCTGGCCTTCGGTTTCCACGCCCTCGGCAATGACGTCCAGATCGAGCGCCTGCGCCAGTTGGATGATCGCCTGAATCAGGCGGATGGCATCCTCATCCTCGTCGTCCAGATTGCGGACAAAGGCGCGGTCGATCTTGATCCGGTCCACCGCAAAGCGTTGCAGCGAGGACAGGCTGGAATAGCCCGTACCGAAATCGTCGAGCGCGATGGCAAAGCCTTCCTGTTTGAGCGTCGCGATATTGTCGCGCGTGGCCGCGTCATCGCCCAGCAGCACCGTCTCGGTGATCTCGAATTCATACTGGCGCGGGTCGATCGCATGTTGGGCCACAAGGCGGCTGATCATCGCCATGAAATTGGGCGAGCGCAATTGCAGCGCGGAAACATTGATCGCCACCGGTACGCCATGCCAATTGCGCGTTTCGGCAAAGACGCGCCCCACCGTAAAGGCCCCCAATTGCGCGATCAGCCCGCTTTCCTCGGCCAGCACCACAAAGGCGTTGGGCGGGATCAGGCCCTTTTCCGGGTGGTTCCAGCGCACCAGCGCCTCGACCCCGCGCATGCGGCCCTGAGCATCCACCTGCGGCTGATAGACCATATGCAGCATCTCTTCGTTCAGAGCCTCGCGCAGGTCCATTTCCAATTGGCGCCGGATACGCAGCGCCGCATCCATTTCCGGCTCGAAGAAAGTGGCCCGATTGCGACCCTTTTCCTTGGAACAATAGAGCGCCAGATCGGCCTGACGCAGCACCTCGCTGGCCGAAATATCGGGGTCATTGATGATGGTGATGCCGATGGAGCAGCCGATTTCCACCACCTGACCATCAATATCAAACGGCCGGTCAAAGGCATTGATGATCCGTTCGGCCAGGTGCGCCGCGCCCGGCGCGCCCGAATGCGGTTGCAGGATCACGAATTCATCGCCGCCCAGCCGCGCCACCGTATCGGTATCGCGCAGGAGATTGACCAGCCTGCGCCCCGCCGCGCGGATCAGCGTATCGCCCGCCGGATGGCCCAGCGTGTCGTTAACCTCCTTGAACCGGTCAAGATCGAGGCACAGCACCGCCACATCCATCCCCGAGCGCCGCGCCAGCGAACGCAACTGATTGAGCCGCTCGAACATCAGCGCGCGATTGGGCAATTGGGTCAGCGTATCGTGAAAGGCCAGATGGCGCGCTCGCGCCTCGGACAGGATCAGGCCGCGCGCATAGCGGTGCGTCTGGCGCGCAAGGCTGATACCCAGCAGCAGCAGCAGCAGCAGCATCGCTGCCATCGGCCACATCAGCCGGACCAGAAGGTCGCTGCCCGGATTGCGGCGATCCCAAGCCAGACCGGCAACCACCTTGCCGCTCAGGTCCTGAAGCGGGAGGACAGCGGTATTGTCATCCGCGCGCAGATCAGTGGTCACGCGGAAATTGTTGACCAGCTTGCCCACGCCAAAGATCGAGAGGACCGAGCGATCCACCGGCGCCATCGTGATCACCACCGCCCCGCCCAGAGCGCCGGCATGGGAACGCACCAGCGTCGAGGTCATGATATAGAGCTGGTTTTCCGCAAACAGGATATTGGTGAACTGGATCGGCTGGGGCAAGGCATCGACCTTGCTTGGCGGGATCGAGGCCTCGGCGGCCCGCGTCCGGCCCAGAAGGCCCGCCATCGCGCTGGCATAGGCCCCGCTGATCATGCCCGGATCGACCCGGCGCCCATCCACGGCAAAAAACAGCGGCCGGTCGCGCCCGTCCACCACGATCAGCCGGGTGATATTGTTGCGATCAAGAAAATAGCGCGCCAGATTGCTTTCCGCCCATGCCGGATCAAACGCTCCGGTCAGATGGCGCAGCGCATCTTCTGTTTCCAGCCGCGGCTGGACCATGGCGGCAAAGCTGGTCAGGCGATTGCGGTAACCACGTTCGGCGGTCTGCATCTGCATCGATAGCGCGACATCGTCGAATTGGTTGACCATGACAGTCACGACAAGTGTCAAAACCGCCAGAACCCCGACGGCAAGCGCAATGACAGGGCCATAGACACCGGCGCCGGCCCTCTCGGCGCGAGGGGTCTTGGGGTTCATCATGTTCAGCGTCAGCCTTCCGTTGCTGTTGATTTACAAAAACATGCTGGCATTCGGTTGTGCTGATTGCGAATAAATAAATGTACTTGAGAATTTAACTCAGGACCTCCTCCGCAATTGCGCCTAGGTGCTGTTATGGGCTGTTTTAGAGCTGATGCGGCGCCCGATCATGGGCGCCGCGTTTCATGCCACGCAGATCTGGTTCCTCCCCGCCCGTTTGGCGCGATAAAGCGCCGCATCGGCGGCCTCCAGCGCGGCGCGGGCATTGGGAAAGGCAAACACATTGGCCACCCCGCCCGAGATGGTGATCTGCCCGATGGGCTGGTCGCTCTTGCGGTTGACGAAATTGCGCCGGGCCAGTTTCTCGCGCGCCTCGTCCAGCAATTGATAGACCTGTGCGGGGGTCTTGTCGCGAAACAGCATGACGAATTCCTCACCGCCATGGCGCGCCACATGGCATTTGTCGTCCGACAGGCGCTGGAGCGTCTGGGCGATGGCCTGAATCACGCGGTCGCCCGCCTCGTGGCCATGGGTGTCGTTGATGCGCTTGAAATGGTCGATGTCGCAAAAGGCCAGACAGAGCGGCTCGATCCGTACCTGCGCCTCGCGATACTCGTTCTCCAGCACCGCTTCAAAGGCGCGTCGGTTGGGCAGGCCCGTCAGGTGATCGACATGGGCGTCGCGCTGGGCGCGGTCCAGGCTTTTGCGCAGGGCGGTTGCTTCCTGCTCGCTGCGCCGCATGCTTTCTTCCAACAGTTGCGTGCGCTCGATCATCGCGCGGGTCAATTCAGCCAGGCTGGAGACGAATTCGCCGCTATCGGCGCCGGGCAAGACGCTGGCCACCTGTTCAAGGGCGGCGTTATAGGACCCTGAGTCGCTGCGCGCGCGGGCAGCGGTGCTGGTGAACACCTCCAGCCGGGTGCTTAATCGGTGAAGCATCTGCTGCGCATTCTCGCGCAGCGCGCCGTCCTCATCCTTCTCAGTGACCTGATCCAGCCAGGCCTGAGTGATGATCCGGTTTTCCTCGCGCATGACGCTGAATTTTCGCGCAAGGCGCGGCGATGACCCCGAATAGGCGGCATGAACCGCCAACAGGTTCTCCGGCGTTACTTCCAATTTATTATCAACGAAGAATTCTTTAATACGATCAATCAATTGTTCCCTGCGCACGTCGTTCAAGGGCGTAGCGTCAGGGTTTTGCGACATATTATCAAATTCAGCGGAGGAGGCCAAAGCCAACTTGAACAAGCGCAAGGCTGAATCCTTTATGAGTAACGTTTGCACTGATGCCGGATTAGAATCAAGCTTCCTTCAAATGCGCCCTGTTACCCGCTACAAGATTCCCGTAATTGCCAGAAGGCTTCCTTAACTATACGCCCTCCCCCTAGGGGTTTACCGCTTGTACCAAGGACCCAAGACATTGGTCGTATTGGCTCCCGACTCGCTTGCAAAGAGCCGGATCGGGGCGCATGCGCGGGACCGCCCCGACAATCCCCGGCCCATAGGCCCCGGAACCTATCCCATTGTCAGGCCAACACAAACGCAGGAGAAGCCCTCGCCATGTCTGCGCGCATTGCCCATCAGACGCTCAAATCCCGCATCACCAGCGCCGAACAGGCCGCCGCCCTTATTAACCCGGGCGATACGGTAGGCATGAGCGGATTTACCGGTTCCGGTTATCCCAAGGCGGTGCCTCTGGCGCTGGCCTCGCGGATCGAGGATGCCCATCGCGCGGGCGATCCGTTTCAGGTGCGCGTGTGGACCGGCGCCTCGACCGGGCCGGAACTGGATGCGGCGCTGGCCAAGGCCAATGGCATCGAATTCCGCCTGCCCTATAATTCCGACCCCATCGCCCGCGAAAAGATCAACAGCGGCCAGATGGACTATTTCGACATGCACCTCAGCCAAGTGGCGCCGATGGCGTGGCAGGGCTTCCTTGGCCCGCTCGATGTCGCGCTGGTCGAGGTGACGGCCATCAACGCCGACGGCAGTCTCGTGCCTTCCTCCTCGGTGGGCAACAACAAGACCTGGCTCGACCGCGCAGACCGCATCATCCTTGAGGTGAACCGCTGGCAGGCCGAAGAACTGGAGGGGATGCACGACATCTATTACGGCACCCGCCTGCCCCCGCATCGCGTGCCGATCCCTCTGACGCGCCCGGATGACCGCATCGGCCAGCCCACGCTGCAATGCGACCCCGACAAGATCGTGGCCATTGTCGAAACCGACGCGCCCGACCGCAACCTGCCCTTTGACGCGCCGGGCGAAACGGCGCTGCGCATCGCGGGCCATCTGCTTGATTTTCTTGCCAATGAAGTCAAGCAAGGGCGGATGCCGGAAAACCTGCTGCCGCTGCAATCGGGCGTGGGCAATATCGCCAATGCGGTGCTCTCGGGTCTGGTCAACAGCCCGTTTGAAAACCTCACCTCCTATACCGAGGTGATTCAGGACGGCATGATCGACCTGCTCGACGCGGGCAAGCTGCGCATGGCCTCGGCCACATCCTTCTCGCTCAGCCCCGAGGCGGCGCAGCGGATGAACAGCAACATGGCGGCCTATCGGGAAAAGATGATCCTGCGCCCGCAGGAAATCAGCAACCACCCTGAGCTGATCCGCCGCCTTGGCTGTATCGCCATGAACGGCCTGATCGAGGCCGACATCTATGGCAACGTGAACTCCACCCACGTGATGGGCAGCCGCATCCAGAACGGCATCGGCGGCAGCGGCGATTTTGCCCGCAACGCCTATGTCTCGATCTTCATGACGCCCAGCACCGCCAAGGGCGGCAAGATCAGCGCCATCGTGCCGCAGGTCGCCCATGTGGACCATATCGCGCAGGACGTGCAGGTGGTCGTGACCGAACAGGGTCTTGCGGACCTGCGCGGCCTTTCGCCCAAGCAGCGCGCGCTGGCCATCATCCAGGACTGCGCCCACCCCGATTTCCGCCCGATGCTGGCCGATTATTATGATCGCGCGCTCAAGGGGTCTTATGGGCTGCATGCGCCCTCGCTGCCCGGCGAAGCGTTGAGCTGGCATCAGCGGTTTATTGAGACGGGGACGATGAAGGTTTAAGGGAGCGTTTAAGATGCCTCCGGCGGGCAAAGGGTCGAGACCCTTTGCAATCCCCATAATGTCTTTGTCGCGTTACGGCTCAGCTCTGGGTTTTGGACGCGGCGTTGAAAATTAAAAAGCCTGCGGCGCCTTTCATAGCGCCGCAGGCTTTTTAATTTTAGACCCGGCACAAGGCAGCCATTTTACGCCACCCCCATAATGGGATTGCAAAGGGTCGAGACCCTTTGCCCGCCGGAGGCATAAAACCCCCGCCTCAATCCTCCAACGGCACCCCCGGCAAATGCTTCGAAGTGCGAATCGTCAGCGACGTTTTCACGCTGGCCACATTGGGCGCGGGCGTCAGCTTGCTGGTCAGGAATTCCTGAAAGCTTTGCAGATCGCGGCTGACGATTTTCAGGATGAAGTCGATTTCGCCATTGAGCATATGGCATTCACGCACTTCAGGCAGCCCGCGCACATGGTCCTCGAACCCGCGCAAGGCTTCTTCGGCCTGGCTTTTGAGCGAGACCATGGCAAAGACGGTGATCGAGAAGCCCAGCTTGGCCCCATCGAGTTCGGCGTGATAGCCGCGAATAACGCCTTCTTCTTCGAGCGCGCGCACGCGTCGCAGGCAAGGCGGCGCGGTCAGCCCGACGCGTTGGGCCAATTCGACATTGGTAACGCGGCCCTCGTCCTGCAATTCGGCCAGCAAGCGCCGGTCGATCTGATCAAGATTGGCCATAAGCCCGGAAATTCCCCAATTGCGGCCCGCAGATTGCGGCGGAAAGACCCTTCCTGTCGGCAGGGTCGCCAAAGATGAAAGAATCAGCCCATCTGTTGCGGGCCGTGCTAATATTATTATCTATGGCCGCAATCGTCCCACATTGCAACGCCACCAAGCTACGTGCTTTCGCTCGGCGGCAGGTGTGATAGGATACAGAATAAAGTTGTACACAGGTTCCGCTGCCGATCCTAACCTCTCGCTAGGATTTAACACCGTATTGGCTTGGAAAGGCCATCTGAAACACCATAACTGCTGATACAAAAAACCATGCGCTATGACGACCGCCTTGCCACCGCCCTTCGCCTGACGCCAGTCGGGCAAGGCGTCGCGCGCATTCAGTTCCGGCAATTGCTGGACCTGCTGGGCACGCTGCCGGCCGAGGAACAGGGCGAAATGGTCGATTTGGCCTATCTGCGGCTTGGCGAATTGGGCGGGCGGATTCCGGCGGCGGACCGCGCAGCGATTCTGCGCCAGCCCGGCCTGCGGCTGCGCGCGCCCCGGCTGGTGGCCGCGCTGGCAGGGGCAGAGCCTGTGGTGTCTTTGTCCGCGCTCCACGCCGCGCAATTGAGCGATGAACAATGGGTGGACCTGATCCCCGCGTTGCCGCTGGCCTCGCGCGGGACGCTGGGGATGCGGCGTGATCTGGGGCCGGGCGCGCGGGCGCTGCTGGCGCGGCTGGGCATTGGCGATCCAGCGTTGAGCAGCACGCCCGCACCAAAGGAACCTGAGCCCAAGGCACCCGAGCCCGTGGCTCAAACGCCCGCGCCGCCTGCGCCCGAAGCGCCGGTCAGAACCCCGCGCGCATCGGCCTATCAGGCTTCCTCGCCGCTGGCCGAGGACACAATCGGCGCGCTGGTGCGGCGAATCGAAGCCTTTCGTCAGGCCCGCGAGAACAACATGGCCGCCGAGGCCGCACGTCCCGCTCCGTCCAAGAAGGCCAAGCCGGGCCAGCCGATCCAGTCCTTCGATTTCGCCAGCGACGGCGAAGGCCGTATCGTCTGGGCCGAAGCGCGGGTCGCGCCGATGGTGGTGGGCTATGGGCTGGGCGGCAATGGGCCGGGGGCCAATGCGGTGCGCCTGCACCAACCCTTCCGCGCGGTGATGATCACGCTGGCCGGGGCGCCGGCGATTGCGGGCGAATGGCAGGTGGATGCCGTGCCGCGCTTCGATCCGCTGGGCGGGCGCTATATTGGTCATCTGGGGCGCTTTCGGCGGCCTGCGGCAGTTGCGGCCTCCCCAGCCCCGACCGTTCCCGCTCAGGACAGCGAGACCGACCGCCTGCGCCAGTTGCTTCATGAGTTGCGCACGCCGGTGAATGCGATTCAGGGCTTTGCCGAGGTGATCCAGCAGCAATTGTTCGGCCCGACGCCGCATGAATATCGTGCGCTGGCCGCCGTTGTTGCGGCTGACAGCGCGCTGATGCTGGCCGGGTTTGAAGAACTCGATCGCTATGCCAGGCTTGAAAGCGGCAGTCTGGCGCTGGCCAGAGGCGAATGCGATCTGGCCGCCGCGCTCGATGTGCTGGTTTCGCGGCTGGCGAGTGACGAGCGCGGGCCTGCCTTGCGGCTCGAAGGACATGAGCGCCCCTGCCCCGTCGCCTTGGACGGGACCGAGGCGGAGCGGCTTTGCTGGCGCCTGCTGGCCACGCTGGCGGGCAATGGCAAGGCGGGCGAAGCGCTGCCGATCCGGATGGCGCATCGCGGGGATGCGGTGTTGGCCTGCTTTACCCTGCCGGCGACTTTGGCTGGGTTGAATGATGAGGAACTGTTTCACGGCGCTGCGCCCGCCACGCATCAACCCGGCGCGGGCATGTTCGGCACCGGTTTCGCCCTGCGCCTCGCCGCCGCCGAGGCACGGGCCGCAGGCGGCAGCATCATGCGCGAACACGAGCAACTTTTGCTTACATTACCGGGCTTGACCCTGCCGATCGTTAACCTTAGCCAAGTGCCTGAAAACAGGTCGGAGGCATGTGAAACGCCGGTGGCTTGATTTTTTCGCGCGGCAGGGGGCCCGATTTGTCATTTCACCAGATTACCGACCAGCCCGCGCCGGAAGCTTTTGTGCATTTCCGCCAAGGGGTTGGACAGCGCTTCGTGGTCACCATCGATACCGAGGAGGAATTCGATTGGACCAAGCCGCTGACCCGCACTCGCCATCGCGTTGATACGGTCTCGCGCCTGCGCAAGTTTCAGCAGTTTTGCGAAGGTTTCGGCATCGTTCCGATCTATTTGATTGACTATCCGGTGGCCACCTCCGCTCTTGCCGCAGAATTGCTGCGCGACGCGGTGATCTCCGGGAGAGCGGAAGTCGGCGTCCAGCTGCATCCTTGGGTTAACCCACCTTATGAAGAGGAGGTTAACCAGTACAATAGCTTTTCGGGCAATCTGCCCTTCGCGCTGGAGCGGGCGAAGTTCCTGAAGCTGCATACCACGATTGCCGAGAATTTTGGGGCGGCGCCGATGATCTATCGCGCCGGACGCTATGGTATCGGGCCCAACACCGCCGATGTGCTGCATGAGGCCGGGGTGGCCATTGACACGTCGGTGCGCTCGCGGTTTGATTACAGCGGTTGGGGCGGCCCCAATTTTCGCGATCTGCCGCTGCGGCCCTATTGGGTGGGCGAACCGGGGCGCCTGATGGAAATGCCGTTGACCACGGTGTTCTCGGGGCTTTTGCGGCGTCATGGGCAATGGCTATATCCGAAACTGTCGCGCTTTGACCGGCTGCGCGGCGCTATGGCGCGCTTTGGCCTGCTGGAGCGTATCCCCCTGACGCCCGAAGGGGTCACGGTGGGCGAGGCGCTGCGCGCAGTCAATATTGCGGTGGACGAAGATCTGCCGGTCATCGTCCTGTCCTTTCACAGCCCCTCGCTCTGCCCCGGCCACACCCCCTATGTGCGGACCGAGGCCGATCTGGACGAGATGTACGAATGGTGGCGCCAAGTGTTTGAATTGCTGATCGCGCGCGGCGTCAAACCGACCAGCGTGCGCGAGGTGATGGAAAGCACTCTGTTCGATTGAAGCCCTTGCCTGTTGCGCATGGCGCGGCTAACGCGAGGCGGCGCATGTTGCGCAAAGCATGGCTTGGGGCCTGTAGCTCAATGGTTAGAGCTGGCCGCTCATAACGGCTAGGTTGCGGGTTCGAGTCCTGCCGGGCCCACCATGTGTATTGAAATAAAAGGATATTTTTGCTGATTTGTCTAACCTAGGGGGGGTGGTTAGACAAATCACTGTTCCTTGTCGGTAGAATACCGGTCATCGATCGCGCGGATGGCGCCATCGGCGAGGCCTTCCTGTTCGGCCGCCTCGGTATAGACGCGCAGCATTTGCGTGTCCTTCCAGCCGCCTACCGCTTTCATCTGTTCGTCGCTCAGCTTGGTTTCAGCCATGCGTCTGGCAATGGCTTTGCGCAGGCCATGTGCTGTGCAATGAGGCAATCCCGCTTCGTCACACCATTCGCGCATCTTGTTGCCAAAACCATCCCGGCTGAATGGCTGTCCTGATCCTGTAACCAGATAGGAAGTTATGCCTACCGAGTTCATTGCCGAAATGGCGCGGCGCAGATCGCGCGCCACCGGCAACCATAGATCAGCACCCGTCTTGCCGGTGGTGTAATTGACCTTGCCGTTGACAATGTGCTTCGGGCCGAACAGGCGCGCATCTCCACGCCGTTGCCCGGTCCACAGGATGATTTCCAGCGCAAGTCGGGCACGGGTGCCGATGGCATGCTTGGCCTGATATTGGGCAATTTCCTCTTCCGTCCAGGTGTGGAAGCCTTTCAATTTGGTTTTTCCCACCTTGTCGGCCTCGTCCACCGGATTGGCTTCGATCCATTTCAACTTTCGCGCATAGGCGAACAAGCGGCGGATTTCCTTGCGTAGCTTTACCGCGGCTACTTCGCCGCCAAAGGTGCGCCCGCGTTCGTCCTTTCGCTTTTCCGTGCGCGCCATCAGGATGGCCTCGATGTGTTCGAAGGTGAAATCCCTGACCTGATCGTCGCCATAATCGCGTCGAAAACTTTCCAGCAGCCAGCGGCGGCGCGCTTTGGTGTTGTCGCTGCCTTTGGCCGCAAAGTCGGCTGCGCGGTAATATCGCTCCAGCAGAT
Organism: Novosphingobium sp. SG707; assembly: GCF_012275515.1. GTDB lineage: Bacteria > Pseudomonadota > Alphaproteobacteria > Sphingomonadales > Sphingomonadaceae > Novosphingobium. The sequence continues at coordinate 737,699 of NZ_JAAZQL010000002.1, read as the reverse complement.
CGGAGACCGAACCGGGGATAGCGCGGCTTTCAATTTGCGGTGCGGCATCCAGCAAGGCCTGATATTCTGCCTTGAATCCCGGCTGATCCGGCAGCGTTTTCATATAGGTCGGCTTGCGCCCGACCTTGCGAAAGCGCGCACGTAGTTTGCCATGGCGGTCGGGGCTGACCGTTATGCCGGGATATCGTGTCTTCATCTTACGCCTTTTAGCACGCGGTCCAGTGGGTTGCGGCGCGTGATGGCTTCATTCGGCGCCTCGCTGGCTTCCATCACGATGTTGCCGCCCGGTTCAATAACCACGCGAATCGCGGAAAAGCCAGCCTTGCGCGCGCCCTTCATCGCCCGCGTCACATCGGTCTGGGTAAAGCGAGCCGGTGCGCTCATGCGAACAAGCCTCCTTCCTTGGGCGCGATTTTGGTCCATTGTTCGGGATATTCGGGGTAGTCCCCTGCCCGCTCCAGCGCGGTGCGGCAGGGTGGGATGACGCGCTTTTTCCAGTCGTGTTGGCCGGGCATCCAGACCAGCCAGCTATAGCTGGTGGCGCTGCTGGCCGGGCGCGGTTTGCCTTGCGGATCAAGGTTGAACGGATCGGGCGCACCGGACTGGATCAGGCGGCCGCGCAGCATCACCACGCGTTCGGCAAATTGCAGCTCATAGCTTGGCAGGTCGGCTTCATCGCCAAACAGGCTGTGATAGCGGCCCACGCTTTCGGTGAATGAGCTGCGCACCAGCATGGCAACGCCTTCGGTGGCGTGGCGGCGCGCGGTGGCGATGAACTGTTCGGCCACAAGGAAAGGCGGATTGGTGATGATCCATTCGACCGGCGGCCATGGGGCGTAGGTGTCGAGCGCGAGGAAATCGCAGATGCCATTGTTGCCGTATTGGTGAACATCGGTGGCGCGCACGTCCTCGAAATATTCCATAAGCGGGCGGGCCATATGCATTTCGCCGCAGGCCGGTTCCCATGCGCGCTTTCGGCGGATCAGGATGCCCATAAGGATCAGGCGTTCGCACAGGGCGCGGACGGCCCATGGCGGGGTGGGGAAATAGTCGAGCGCATCGGGAGCCGGGGCGCGGCGCTGCATGACGGCGGTGGAGCGGTTGGGGGTCATGCGACATGTCCAAACAGATCGCCTTGCGCCGGTTCAGCCGTGCAGCAGAGCATCGAGAGAAAGGAAGGCATAAGCTGCCACCACCGGGTCCACGCCGTTTCCGGTCGCTCGAAGCCGCTCAGTCCGGTGGGCCATCGCATCAATGCCTCGACGAAGATGGGATTGAGCCTCCTCTTCACTGAGGGCTGGTTGGAGTTCGGGCCAGCGATCGAGGACATCGATCCACCGGCTATCGGTTGGTCCGGGGATGACGGCAGGCGGAAGCAATGCTCCACGAAGTTGGGGAGCTGATCCAGGTGAAGCGAGCCGGTGCTCACCTCCAGATGGGCCGTAGAGTTGGCGCCCTTGTAATCCCGCGCCGCCGGACCCGGCCAGTTCTGTGCCTGCTCCTGCAAGTCCGGGCCGCCCGCGCCGCGCGCCTTGCGGTTGCTGTTCGCGCCCCCTTGCGGGATACGGGGGCCGACCCAATTCACCGCCGCGCCTTCCAGCGTCGGCAGCTTCCTGCCCGTTTTCGGATCGATCTCGTATCCGCCCCTTGACACCTTGGCGGACGGCCATGATGAACAGTCGTTCGCGCTGCATGGTGTTTTGGGTTTCGGACGAGCTGAATATTCCTGCCGCAACGCGGTAGCCCAGCCTTTCCAGTGGTGGGACGACAGCTTCGAGCTGTTCGCCTGCGTTCCCCGGCACGTTCTCGCGGAAGATAAGATCAGCCCTGCTTTCATCGGCGATGCGGCAGACTTCGGGCGCGAGGAAGCGGGCGCCGCTTGCGCCGGCACGCTTTCCGGCAACGCTGTTGTCCTGGCACGGATCGCCCGAAGCGATGATATCCACGAGGCCGCGCCATGGTCTGCCGTCGAAAGTGGTAAGGTCAGACCAGACAGGCGCCGGATGAAACCACCCCGCTTCCATTGACGCGACCAGACTTGCGGCGGCTGATGCTTCCCTCTCCACGTAGCAGATGCCCACGAGAGCTTCATGGCGATGTGCGAGGGCGAGAGCGATTCCGAGTTCAAGGCCTCCGACGCCTGCGCAGAGGGAAAGCACGTTTCGGGCAGGTAGAGCCATGTCATGCGCCTATCGCTTTCTTGTGGCAGGGCTGGCAGCGCCAAGGGCCGTGGTGGCCGGTGGCGCTAAAGCTGGGGTGGGGCGCGGCGCAATCAGCGCAGGCGGTGGGCTTCCATGCGCCCGGCTTGGGCTCCGGTTCGTGTGCGCGGTAGGAGAGGAGGTCGGTCATGATGCTTTCCGTTCTCGACGGATCATCGCATTCCAGTTGCTGCGCGCAGTTGCCTCATCGCTGTAAGCGTCCTCAACAGCCGGACCTTCCTTGCCGCATCCTGCGCCGGAAAGTGAGCGGCCAGATATGCAAGGGCCGATCTGGCATACATACTGACTTTCGACGGCATCCTCTGCCACACGCGCCCAAGTAAAACTGGGTATGTTGCCGCAAAGACAGCGTAGGATACCAGTCATGCCCCGACACTCCCGTTTGGCGGGGTGTCGGGGTAGTCATTGATGCCGGTGGCGTCGGCCGGATCGATGCAGATCCATTGCGCCTTTTTGCCATGCCAGCGATACCAGCGGCCGAGGGGTTCGCCCTGGACATAGCAATGGACCAGCCAGCGCAGATCGCCGTCGAAGTGCGGCACATAGCCCACATCGCTGCCCGGCACGGTCGCGCCATTGCGCCACATCGGGCGGATCTTGCGCGCGGTATAGGGCTTGCCCAGATTGGCGGGTACAGCGGCGGGTTTGGTTGGCGGCTGGGGCGCGGGATCGACCGGGGCGCCCATGAGGTCGAGGAGGTTCATGCCGGCCCCGCGTCAATATTATGGTGGGCAATGGAAAAAGTGACGGCCACCACCCACGGGTTAGCGTACCACGCGCCGGGGCCGTTGATGCTGTCCCAGAGGTCGGCATATTCTTGCTGGGCAATCCCGTTATCGGGAAGTCGGGATTGGACGCCTTCCGCTACCGCATCCCTTCCGCTGATGTCCTGCAACCGCTCCACGCGCACATCGGTGACGGTCAGCGTGAAGCGCGATAGAGAGCGCGGCATGAACCGGCCAAGGCGCTTGTGCCACGCCACTGTGGCGGGGTCGTTGTGGTGGCGGCCCTTGCGGTATTCGGCGGGCTCGTCAAAGGTATAGAAATAATCTGCCGGGACAAACCGCCACTTCTGCTTACCGCCCTTGGTGCGAGCACCTTCCACCGGTTCCCAATGGCCACGCTGGAAATAGGCTTCGCGGACCCAGAGGCGGTCCTTTTTGAGAAATGGCAGTTTCAGAAACTTGCTTGCAGGGCCATGGTCCTCGCCCTTTTCATCAATATACCTTCCGCGAAATTCAATTGAGCCTTTGGGGGTAAGACATGAATATCCCGGCTTATCGTTCGGATAGATCCAGCCAGGCGGTTGAGGATTCAAAACCCTCCGCGTCTGCGTCTTACGGCCATCATGCAAGGCGCGCACCATCGGGGCGCTGAATAGGATGGGGCGATCAGCCATTGTCGCGGACCTTCTCTTGTGCCTGGCGCGCGCGGTGTTCGACCTTGGCGGCCAGCAGGATGGTGGGGCGCAGCTCGGGCGGTGCGGCGTCATAGGCGAGGCGCGATTTGTGGGGGCCGCCGTTAAGCCGGGGCAGGATCGCGCGGGGCACCAGTTCCCAGTTGGAGGGATCTGTGTTGAGAATATCGCTGTTGAGGCATTTCAGCGCCATGCCTTTGGGTATCGGGCCGTTCTGCTCTTCCCAGCGCAGCAAATGGACAGCGCGCCATCGCGCCCGCAATGGCATGTCGTCATTGATCTTGCGCTCCAGATAGCCGCCTTTGCTCATCCGCTCGGTACCGATGGGTTTGTAAAGTCGGACGGCCACGCCCTGACGCTGGCCCGGCTTGAACTGCGACTTGCGGGCGTTGGGATGCTTGCCGCCCTTGCCTTCCTCGCAAGACTTGCCCTTGTTATGCGGGGTTTCGCCCTTGACGAAATGGCCGGTGCGGCCGGTGCTCCATCCCTTGCGCTTGCGCAGGGAATTAATGTTTGCCGCAGTCAGATCGTCGCGGGGAAATTGCGCGATGAATGCGGCGAAGTATTCCGCATAGGGCAACGTGTGGTTGGCGTGGAGCCAAGCCAGTTCCTCCGCGCTGTAGGAAATAGGACGCCCCTTCATTGGCCACCATTGCCCAACAGGCGCTTGGCCTGTTCTTCGAAGTGATAGCCCTTGTCGGCCAGCAGCTTTACTGCCGTAAGCTGAACCTCGGCATTGCGGATGATCTGATCAGCGATGCCGACAATCGCCTTAGCGCGGGTCGCTTCGGTTTCGATCTGTTCGGCGGAAAGATCTTCATCGCCCAGCCGTTCAAGCTGGGCAAAGAGATGGTTGTTCAGATCCGACATCTTGTTTTTCATGCAGCGGGCTCCACAAGCTGGACCTTGATGGGAAGGTCGGAGAACAGGTGTTTGAAGCGTTCGGCCTCGGCCAGCGCGGTGCTGGCGCTGAACTGCCAGATGCGGTGCCGGCGCGTGTTCTTATCGTAGGGGCTGGTGGGCGCCGGGGCGCCTTCGAACACATGGGCGATGACGGCGCGCCGCGCGGCGGCCATGATGGCGGGTTGCGGGATCATGCGCGGTTTCCTTCGCTGGGGTGCCCCGGCCCGGATTTGTCCGGTGCCGGGGCGGTGCGACCCGCAGGGGTGGCCTGCGCGGCAAGGGATTGCGGCGAAAAGGTTTGCGGCAGGGGCGCGTCGGGCCAGTCGCCGCCGGTCATGGTGGCCACCGCGTTGGCGCAGGGGCATGGATCCATGGCGAGGAACGAATAGTCCGAGGCGCCGGTGTTGCGGCAATCCGGGCACATCGGCCGCGCGTTGCCAAGGGCGGACGGGGCCCAGTGCGCCGGGAAGCGGAAGGACAGCCAATGGCCGCTGGGGCAATGGGAGAAATCATCCATGCGATCCAGCACATCGATCAGCGCCCGCAGGTTTCCGTCCATCACCAGATCGGCCAGTATGGGCAGGTTGTCGCCGCGCAGGCTGAACTGGACGTGGATCCATGGGCTATCCTTGGCGCGGGACAAGGTGCAGCGGGGCCAGAGCAGGGCGTTAAGCGCCTCGACCAGCGCGCGGCGGCGGCTGGGGCGCCAGATGCCGAAGGTTCCGGCCGAGCGCGCATGGCGACAGGCATTGGTGAACAGGTCATGGCCCACGCAAAGATGCCTATCGATGGTGAAAGCTCTAGGATTTCGAGCGCGATACGTGGGAGCATAATGCATCGGGTAGATTTTCGGCGGTTGGGCCATCATGGCATCGACCTCACAAGCAGGAGGATCAGGCGGGCCAGCGTGGCGGTCCACACCGGCAGCATGGCGTAGGCTGCGCCGCCCAGGGCGAAGATCACCAGCAGGGCGGATTGGATCAGGGCGCCGCGCATTATTTGCCCCTCGACGGCGGCGGCATGGGCGGGCGCGGTTCGAAAAACCGGGCATCCGGGCCGCATTGCTCCACGCGCAGGATCAGCGACTTGTCGCGCTTGCGTTCGCGGATCGGGTTACGGTGGGCGCGCAAGATGACCTCGCCAAAGGCGCGGGTGGATGATGTGCCGATCGGGCGGCTGCACCATGCGGGGCGCAGATCGCGGCCAGTCGTGACCGCCAGCCAGCGGCAGTTGGAGCAAAGCGGGGTCATGCGTATTGCACCACGATGCTGGTCAGAGTGCAGACCACGGCCAGCACGATCAGGCCGTAATCCCACATGGCGGCGCGCAGAGGGCAGACCGGCCAGCGTTCATCGCGGCGCAGGGTGGCATGATAGGCGGCTTCGGCGGTGCGGGCGTCGTCATCGGCGGCGGGCGCGAGATCGAGGATGGAGCGCATCAGGCTTGCTCCCCGTCAATGCGGGCGAGGATGGCCTCAAATTTCGATGCGATACGAGAAACTTCGATATGGCCTGCGCGCGTATCGAGTTCGCCAGAGCGCAAGAAGGGCAAGCTTTCGCGCAAAACCTGCATCATCGCAGGGCCTTCGCAGAACAAGCGGACGTTGGCGCCCAGTTCCGCGTCTCGGGCAAACCAATCGGTGGCGATGATGATCGCTACCGGAGGCTTACCTTCCGGGCCGATGTAGTAACGAGAATGCCCAGAGCCCGTATCAACGTCCCAATCGCAATCGCCATTGATCATGTAAGGCCCCGGCGTACCGCCCCAGTTGATCGTTTCCATCACGCCGCCTCCGCAATCGGGGTGTGGGCGGCGCCGTAGGGCGGGATGTGATGGCCGTTCGGGTCGAAGGCCAGCGCCAGTGAGAGGCGATAGAGGGCCAGCGCCTCGGGGCTTTTGCCTCCGGCGTCCAGCGCCTTGTCGCGGGCGCGGGTAAGCACTTTGGCCCAGCGTTCGCGCGGGCAAATGTTATCCGCGATGGTGCGGCGGGCGCGGGTTTCGGAGACGGGCGTATCGACGCCGTGAATCGCGCGCCCTTCCCGCTCCTGCGCGATCAGTTCGCGCAGCTCGGGCAGATCGGCGCCGCACAGGCAGGCGATAGCCAGCCATGGGTGCAGCGCGCGGTCGGCTTGCGGCGGCGTGGTCTGGCCCGCGTTGACGGCGCGCTGGGCGTTGGCCTTGCGGGAGAGATAGAGGCTGGCCGCCATATCGGCCAGCGAAGGTTCGGATGAAACGGGCATGGGCGCCTCCTTTCGGTGGCGCCATGTCTATGTGAAGGATTTATCCTCCGTCAAGAGGATATTTCCTTCTCTATACGAGAAGCTCGTGCGGAAACACAATCCGCTGCAAACGAGTCACCCGCGATCTGGGGACACGAAAGATTGCGGCGGGCTTATATTGCTCTAGCTCGATCCACGGCCCGGAGAGCCGCACCAAGCGCTTGACCAGCACCGTTACGACATCCTCAGACTGACCGTCATTTAGCTGAACCACAACAAAATCGCCGGGTGAAGGCGGACGGCGCGGATCAACGATACCAAATTCACCTTGAAAAAAACGAGGCTCCATGCTGCTGCCATGGAAATAAATTGCGTAAGCCTCTTTTACGCCACGAAGAGCAGCAGGCCTTTCAATCAAGCGAACAACATGATCGACTTCAAGCTGCATTCGCTCGATTTCAATTGATCCGTCACCCACTACGTCGAATATCAGATCATCACAGTATCCAGTTGCCACGACTGGCAAGCCAATTTCATCATTCTGTAAATTTAGGATGGGCACTGGATGAAAACTCACTTCGCTTTCTGGTTGGGAGGGATAATTGCTGCGGCCCAACAGGTAATCCGTTGTAGTTTCCAAGTGCGCCGCAATAGAATTTAACGTGGCCGCCGATGGCATGCCGCCCTTCCCCGAAATGACCTGCCCGACGTAGGAGCGGTTCTTGCCGATCGCCACGCTGACAGCATTCGGAGTTGTGTTGCGCTCGATAATGCGGCGATGCAGCCGCTCGCGAAGATATTCGACTTCTTCCATGATTGTAGGATTTTCCCACAACGGACGGGCGGGAGATAGGAAGGGAATATCCTCTTGACGAATGCAGGATATATCCTTCATATCCCGCATCCATGGAAACCTTGACAGCTCCCCGTCTGATTGAGCGACTGACGCAATGCGCCGATTTGTGGGCCGAAGCCAACAAATCGAGCATTTCTCGCCTGGGTCGGCTCACCGTCAACGATTCTTCGTTCTTTGTGAGCCGAACAACCTCGCCAAAGGGGGTGACCACGGCCACATTGGAACGTTTCGCGCAATTCCTGATCGATCCCCACCAGTGGTGCGGAATTGAAATTCCCAGCCAAGTTGTCGAATTTGCTCATGTCGTTGGTATTACCGCAGATGCGAACAACGCATCGACCGGAAATGCCGGGCAAATGTCCGGTGGGGAGGCGGCGTGATGGATCGCCCGACTAAGCTGGTGCGATATAACAACCCCGGCAAATCCTATTTCAAGGAAGCCTACATGCGTGCCTATGGAAGGCGGCCTATCCCCGAAGGTATTCAGGGCAAAAGCGCATCCATGTGCATCGTGGATGAATATGAAGGGTTTGCATATCGTCCGCTCATTACAGAGGGATTAGTGCTCCGTTTGCTTCCCGGTACGGTGTATCTCGGCGGTTTCATGCAGCTTCATTCCGAGGAACGCGGCGAATTCACTACGTGCTGCGGAATTGACGGGGGTGGATTGTGCGACACACCAGCTCTGCAAAGCATCGGGATCGAACTCGACTTTCATAACATCGATTTCAGTCAGCCCAGCCAAGGCCATCCGGCGACTGACGGCTTGCCGGTATTCGGCGAGGGTTGGTGGCATGTAATCCGCGCTGATGGCGCAGAGCCGGTCATAGTTGCCTTCTGTTGGCCAGAGCACGGCAATTGCAAATTTCTTCATGTGGTAGTCCTTTCGCTGGGAGTCGGTGATGTGTCCCGCAGCGTGGCAGAAGCCGGAGGGGCGTCAAGCCTCTCCGGTGGATGCGAAGGCGGTGACCAATGAGCCCCGCCCTCGCCCGGATCAAGCGCGCGGTTCGCAAGGCGATTGGCCATAGCGGCGGGATCGACGGCGCGGCGGAAACCGTGGGGCGGCGGCGCTCGACCGTGGGGGATTGGAACAATCTCAACACCGGGGATTTTCCGCCGCTCGATTGCGCCTTTGCCCTGGACGAAATCGCGGTGGCCGAGGGGAGTTTGCCGCCGGTGCTGTGCGCCCTCGCGCGCGAAATGGGCGGCGTGTTTGTGCCCGCGATCGACATCAGCGCGGATGAAGGTTCGCCCGCCTTTCTGGCGATGCAGCTGGCCCAGACCTTGGGCCTTGTCTCGGGCGAGATCGCCCATGCGCTGGCTGATGATGGGCGGATCGATGCGCGCGAGGCGGGGCGGGTGCTGGACCGGTTGGAGGAGCATGACCGCACCAGCGCGCAGTTGAGGCAGCAGCTCGAAAAGATTTTGGCGGAGGGGGAATGACGCAGGGGCAGCCGCTTTATGCCGATCCGCGCCAATTGCAGGCGTGGTTTCGCAACACCGGACCGGGCGGCGGGCGCGCCCTCTATGCGGCCGGCGCGGGCATCGATCCCGATCATGAGGTTGTGCGGCTGGTCAACTTCTGGCGCAGCGCAGGCGATGTGGTGACGGTGCAGGCCCGCGTGAACGGGCAGCTGCATTACCTGGTCGAGCGGACGCGCCGCGACAAGGGCCGGGCCGCGACCATCGGGCCCGATCTGGCCGAAACGGTCGAAGGGCGGATGCTGGCCGAGCTGGACCGCGCGGCGCAGTTGGGCGCCGCCTGCCCCAGCTACACCGATTTGGCCGAGGCGCTGGGGCTGCGCGACAAGCAGGCGGCGGCGCATCGGTTTCGCAAGCTGATCGGGCGAGGCCTGATCAGAGTTCGGGAGATTGGCGGGCGACGCGTGGTGACGATTGTCGAAACCGGCGCCAGCACCGCAAGCGGAGGATCGGCATGAAGCAAGCCATCCATGAATTGCCCGCCGTCTGGGGCTTTGAGCCCGAGACGCATCGGGGTGAGAACCTTGTCGGGCGGCTGGAGCTGCTGGACGGCGGGCAGGTCAAGGTGCGGTTGAGCATCTGGCCGGAGGGGCCGCGCCGCAATGGGGAGCGCTATGCCTTCGTCGGCAGCGAGAGGCTGCAGCACATGTTTGACGATGTGGAGCGGGCGCTGGCCGAGGATGACGGCACGGCCGATATTCTGCTGGTCTGCGGTGAACCATTTCCGGCCGATCAGGTCCGCGCGATGCAGCGCATCTTTTCCGGGTTGATCGGGCAATTGAAGGATATCGGTTATGGCGAATGCTGAAACGGCGGCAGACAAGCGCAAGAATGCGGTGCGGGTACGCGCCGGGACGCTGGCCAAGGCTCTGGCCGATGTGACGCATGTTGTGGGCAGCAAGGCCACGGTGCCGATCCTGTCCTATGTGAAGATCAATGTGGCCGATGGGCGCATGAGCATCGCCGCCACGGATCTGGATATCTATGTCGAGCGCGAGCTGGCGACGGATGACCGCGACGGGCCGGACGGTGCGAAATGGGTCAAGGGCATCAAGCCCTTTGTCGTCACGCTGCCGGCGCAGAAGCTGTCCGATGTGGTGCGCCGGTTTGACAAGGATGCGATGGTCACCATCGAGGCGGCGGGCGATCTGGGCTGGGAATGGTCCGGGCAGGTTGTGGTGAAGGCTGGGCGGGCGCGGTTCTCGCTCAATGCCCTGCCCTTGTGCGACTGGCCAGCGGCGATGCTGGTTGAGCCGGATGCGGCAATGGTAATCCCGGTCGGGGTGCTGGCCGATGCGCTGCATTCGGTGCAGCATGCGGTTTCGACCGAAGAGTCGCGCTATTACCTCAACGGAGTCTACGTCCATCCCGCCCAGGCGACGGGCGAGCCGATGACATTGAATTTCGCCGCGACCGATGGGCACAGGTTGGCGCGCAAGGCGCTCGATCTGCCCGAGGGCGGGGCCAGCTTTCCGCCGATGATCTGGCCGCGCCGCGCGGTTGACCTACTGGCCAAGCTGCTGGGCGAGGCTGAAAAGCTGGATGCGCCCGAGCCGGTGATGGTCTGCGCCAATGATGGCGGCGCGCGGATGCGGTTCGATATCGGCGCGGCCGATGGCGGCACCGTCATGCTGATCAGCAAGGCGATTGACGGGACCTTCCCGGATTACAGCCGCGTCATTCCCACCATTTCCGACAAGGTGGCGATCGTGCCGCGTGATGAACTGATCGCAGGCCTCGATCGCATGGCCGTGCTGACCACAAAGGACACCAAGTGCATTCGTACGGCGTTTCACAAGGGTGTGCTGGAGCTGCATATTCGCAATGCCGATCTGGGCGAGGCCTGCGAGGAAGTGCCCTGTGATTATGACGGGAACTCCTTCGTGATCGGGTTCAACGGCGATTACTGGCGCACGGTGTTGCGGGCGATGGCATCGGACAATGTGATGATCCGCATGTTGGATGATGCCGCGCCTACGCTGATGGTCAGCGCGGCCGAGGCCAAAGAGGCTGATTGCGAGGCCCATAAGCTGGGCCAGATCCATGTTTTGATGCCGATGCGCGTGTGATCGCGGGGCTTTGATTTCCACCGTTTGAGGTGACCCATGAGCAAGTTGAACAAGGCCATCCGCGCCATCGGCAAACGCCGGGCGCGGAACAGGGAAGTGCGCGCCCGCGCCAGACGGGCCGAGCGGCGCGATGTGGCGCAGCAGCTGGCCGCGATGGTGCGGCACGATCCGGTGAGCGGGGTGCAGATCCTGCCCGATTTGGGGAGCGAGGCGGAATGAGCGCGCAGGACGATATCGGGCCGAGCGGGCGGTTGCGCAATATGTCGGCCTGGCGCATTCATGCGCTAGCGGCGGAGATCAAGGGTTTGGCCGGAAATGCGGTTGCGCATGCGCGGATCCGTGATCCCGATAATGTGATGGTCGCGCGCAATGCGTTGGAGAAAATCCGGCGACTGTTGGCGGAGGATGGCGATGAATGATCGTCCCTCGATCCACGAGCGCAAGCAGCGGGTGTTGAGCAAGGTTTCGTTGGTCGATCTGATCGAGCGGGAAGTGAAGCTGTCGGGGTCGAGTGGCGCGAAGAACCGGCGCGGCAAATGTCCGTTTCACAATGGGAATTCGGCCAGCTTTTCGGTCAAAACCGATACCGGCTTTTACCGCTGCTTTGGTTGCGGGGCGTCGGGCGATGCGTTCCGCTTTGTCCAGGATATGTATGGTCTGTCCTTTATGGATGCGCTGGCCCGGTTGGAAGCGGAATACGGCGAAGGTGATTTGCTGAGCGCCCCTCGCCCACTGACTGCGCGGCCGGTGCAGCGAGAGCGGGCGCCGATCCAGCGCGCCGTGCGCCCGGTTGAATATATCGAGCCTATCGATATGGGCCGTGCGATCTGGGCCAAGGCGCGGTTTGAGCCGAGTTTCATCAGGCGTTATTTCGAAGGCCGCGGTGTGCCTGCGTCGGTGCTGTCCGACGATAGGTTGCAGCAGTTCCGCTATTCCAGCGAATGCCCGGTGCATGGCTGGCCGGTCAGCAAGGGGCCGAAGGGTGTGCCAATTGCGCCTGCGGTGATTGGATTGGTGCGCGTACCGCGATGGCGCGAGACGGCTGAGGGCGGCTTTGTCGAATTTGTGCCGGTGGGCGTGCATGTCACCTATCTGAACCCGGAAGGCACCGGCACGATGATTCGCCGCAAGCCATGGGCCAAGGATGGCGACGAAGACCCGATGTTGCCCAAGCGGCGCATGCTCGGCGCGGTAGGCAAGGGCGCGGTGATCCTGGGCGAATATCGGCGCGATGCCCATCTGTTTGTGGGTGAAGGCAATGAGACGGTGCTGTCGGCCATGGCTATGGCCGAGGCCGCGCCCGATGCGGTGGGGGTGGCAACGCTGAGCCTCGATAATCTGCAGGGTGATCCGCGCCTGTGGAAGGGCGGCATCTGGCCGCTGCACGCGATCGAGCCCGATGCCGAGCGGCGGCCGTGCTTCACTATTCCGTGCCATGCCGGGCCCGTCACCGGGGTGATCGATGCCGATATGAGCCCGTTGCGCGGGCAGCGGGACCGAAAGACCGGGCAACCGGCGGGCGAAGCGGTGGTCGAGCGCAAGGGCGGCCCGATTGTTCACCGCGCCATTACCGGGGCAGAGCGCGCGCGGATCTGCGCGCAGCTGATGATCAAGGGATGGCGCGCGATCGGCGCGGGGCCGGTCGACGCGATCAGGCCGCCGATGGGCATGGATTTCAATGATGCCGTCAAGGGAGACAGGTCATGAGTGATGACCGCCTGAAGAGTTACGAGCGGCGGCTTGATGCGCTGTATGACAAGCGATTCGAGGTCAATGAGGATATTGCGGCGGTCTATGCCGAAATGAATTCTGACGGTTATGATCCCAAGGCGATGCGGCAGGCGATGAAGCGCAAACGCATCCGGCCAGAGGATCGAGCGGCCGCCGATGCCACATTGGGCATCTATGAGGATGCGCTGGGCATTTCAACGCCGGACACTGAGCCCAAGGCGGATTTGAGCCCGCGCCGGATGCGTGAATTCAAGGCCCCGCCCAACGCCACCAGCGAAGAGCAGCTGAAGGCCATCATCTTCAAGATTTTGGAGATGCGGGCCGAACGCAAGGATATGGGCAAGGCGATCCAGACCGAATTGCGCAAGGCGCGCGCGATCGGGTTCAGCCCGGTCAAAATCAACGAAACCTGTCAGTGGCTGGAAAGGTGCGACCAGCACGGCCGCGACAAGATGATGCAGGCCGAAGAACTCTACATGATTTACCGCGAGATTGGCGAAGGGCCGCAGGCCGCGCCGGACGTGTCGGGCGACAGCAAGCTGGTTGCCATGTTTGCCGCCGCTCCGGCCGCTCTGGCCAAGGCGCCCACGTTGAAGCAAAAGCAGGTTAGCGATGCCATTGCCATGGCCCAGATCGCCCGCATGAACCGGGGGCGTCGATGAGCAAGGCGGTTATTCCGGTGGCGGAGGCCGATCCGCTCGATCTGGCCTGGTTCGAATGCAACGATTTCGGCAATGCGCGGCGGCTGGTGAAGCTGTCGGGCGGGCTGATCCGCTGGGTTGATGACAAATACTGGCTGGCCTTTGACGGCAAGCGGTGGAGCGAGCGCGAGGGCCAGTTTCGCGCGCGGGCCCTGGCCCATGAAGTGGCGCAGCATGTCCATGACGAAGTGGCGGCGCTTAGCGAGCTGATCGGCGATCCCAAGCGGCCGGACGGTGAAGCGCTGGTCAAGCGGTATGGCGAATGGTGTACGACCGAAAGGGCGCTGGACCGGCTCAAGCTGCTGTCAGGCCATGCCATCAAAAGCGGCAATGCCAACCAGACGAATGCCATGCTGACGCAGGCCAAGGATATGGAGGAAATGCGGGCATGGTCGGAGGATTTCGATCAGGATCCGCTGACCTATAATGTCCAGAACGGGACGCTGCGCTTTCGCAAGGGCGCGAATGGCAAATGGCGCGTCGATTTCCAGAAAGCCCATGAGCCGACCGATATGCTGCGCCAGATTGCCAATTGGGAATATCACCCCAAGGCCAAATGCCCGATGTGGGAGGAACGGCTTGTCCTGGTGCAGCCCGAGGCGGAAACGCGGGCAATATTCCCGCGCATGTATGGCCAGTCGCTGACCGGGCTGACCGACAGCGAAGAGTTCTATATCCAGAAGGGCAAGGGCGGCGACGGCAAAACCAAGACGCATGAGATCATCGCCCATGGCCATGGCGATTATTACAAGCATGCGGCCGTGCAGACATTCCTTCAGGCCAGCATCCAGAAGAGCGGCGCGGAACATCGCAGCGATTTGGTCGAGCTGTCAGGCGATATCCGCTTTGTGCTGTGCGACGAACCGCCGCGCGGGGTTGTCTGGGATGGCGGTGTCCTGAAACAGGTGACGGGCGGCGGCACGGTGACGGCGCGCGCGGCCGGGGCACCCAAGCCCATCACGTTCAAGCCTCGATGGAAGCTGTATGTTGAGGTCAATCCTACGCCGGGCATGCCGGGTGATGACAAGGGGTTTCGTCGACGCCTGCGCCTGACGCAATGGCTGGTCGATCTGAGCAAGGTTGAGGGCGGGTTTGAGAGCGGCGCCGATCTGAAAGAGCGCCTGTGGTCCGAATCGAGCGGCATCCTGAATTGGATGATCGCCGGGTGCCTGGAATGGCTGGAGGATCGCAAGGTGCCCAAGCCGCAGCGTGAAGTCGAGGCGCTGGCCGACTTCTGGGCCACGGGCAACCCGTTGGGCGAATGGTTGGAGGAGCGGTGCGATATCACGAATTCGGACGCGGTGACGCCATCCAAGCTGCTGATGGACGACTTCAAGGCATGGATGGAGAAAAACGAGGTCGAGGAAGACACGATCAAGAAGTGGAACGCCACGCGCTTTGGCCGTGAGCTGGGCCAGCGCCAGATCGTCGGCAAGAAGGATCGCCGGGGCAACAAGGTGCGCGTCGGCATCCGTCTGCTGAACAGCGGCGGATTGATTGGGGATCCTACCGAGAGGTCAACACAGACGGCGCCGGAGGCGCCCGCCGATTTTACGCCGAATTTCGGTGATGACACCCATGGCGACGACGATCCTTTCGGAGGGTGACGGACGGATAACGGATAGTGACGGATAGTTTGAGCCCGATTTGGGGCTCTTGAAAGGGGCGGCGCGCTGGGCAAGACTGGAATTGGCCAAGGATTGCCTCTCCCGCCGCGAAATGACGGATGGTGTGACGGACAGTTTGACGGATAGTTTAAGGCGGCAGAGTTTTGCCAAACCACTGAAAAGAGGCCTTCAAATTCACATGACGGATGGTGACGGATAGTTTGGGAATGGTCACCCTTTGATGCGCGCACCCGCCCGCCTGTGCGCGGACTTTCAACCGTCCTACTGTCCGTCTGTCCGTCACCCTTTCATTCATGACTGTTGATAACTGGGGAGTAATGAAGGTGGCTAGGAAAGATATTGAGCTTGAAGCGGCTGAGAATACGCTGATCGAAGCGTGGGATGCGCTGATGCGGGTGCCTGATCGGGAAAAGGGCTGGCTGCGCGCGGGAGAGCGGTGCTGGTGGCCCCAGATCGTGCGGGATGCGGTGACCGACTATAAGAGCGATGAGGCCCCGCGCCGTCCGCTGAGCCGCCGTGAGGTCGAGCTGATGGACCGTGTGTTCATCCAGCCGGGCGCACTGGTGATGATGCTGACCGATGAGCAGCGGCGGCTGCTGGGCATTGTGCTGGCCCACAAGAGCCGCAAGATGGGCGACGATGGGTTCTGGCCCTCTGTGCTGGGCTCATGGCGCAAGCTGCCCGGCAATGCCAAGCTGGGCACTACAGACGGCTTGCGGGTGCGCTATGAGCGCTCATTGCAGAAGCTGGCGCGGGCGGGTGGATTAGTGGCTCTTGCGGCTTGGTGAGTCAGGGAATCGGCAGATTTAGTAGGGGTTGACGTGTCAAGAGTCTTCAACCCTCAACCCCCTAAATAAAGGGTGTTCGTTTCAACCCCTGATTGGGGGTAACGTAGGTCATCATCGGGGCTTCGCGTGATCGACACTGGCGGCCTCGATCCTCTCTCCTCTCAGGTTGGTGGCATATGGCAGGCAAGCGCAGGCTGGTGTCTGCGCCGGGGCGACTGGTCGCGGCAAAGCCTCGGCTGGTCAGCAAGCCCAAGGTGGCAGAGCAGATCTATCAGTCGCCGGAGTGGCGGGCGTTGCGCGAGGCGCGGCGCAAGGATGCGGATTACCATTGCGTGGTGTGCGGTTCGAAGCATCGGCTGATCCTCGATCACATCATCGAGATCCGGGATGGTGGGCCGAAGTTCGAACCGAAGAACACGCAATGGTTGTGTCGGGTGCATCATGGGCTGAAGACCGAGGCGGCCAAGCGGACGCGGGCGGGTTTGGTCGGGTGAAGGCTCGATGTGTGACATCAATGCAACAGATAGGGGGGGGTGGGTAAAACTCGGGCAGGATAGGGGGTCTATCACCGCCCCTCCCCCCATTCGGAGATTTTTTTCGTGGGCGATGGAAATTCGGACGCTGAAACAGACCTGTTTGGTCTGCCAGTGCCCCGCGAAAAGGGGCGCGGTCGCCCGCCCCACGTCTGGACGAAAGAAAACTCCAATAAAGTCAATCTCTTATTTGCTTGCGGTCATACGCCTGTTGAAATTGCTCAAGTGCTTGGGATTACTAAACCCACGTTTTACAAGCATTATTTTAACGAAATCAGCCGGAGCAAGTTTGCACCCCTAATGATGAAGGCCCGGCAGCTTGAGCGTCTGAATGCTCAAGCCGAAAACGGGAGCGTTCCTGCGGAGAAGGCTTTGGCTGGTATGATCCAGGCGGAGCGAGTCGTAACCACTGCCCAGCGGGTGAAGTCTCGCGCAGCGGATGAACCAAAGGTCCCTGCCCTCGGCAAAAAGGAAAGCGCCAATCAGGCCGCGCGCAACATGACCGGCGTATTCGGTACGCGCCCGCCGCCGCCCGGTTTGATCCAATAATCCATGGCCCAACGTTGGACGACTGCCTGCCCTGATTGGGCGGATCGGATAGTTGCGCGCCAGAGCCTGGTGTCCTGCCCGCCGATCTTTCCGGATCAGGCGGCCGAGGCGCTGGGCGTGTTCAAGTCGCTGCAAATGACCGATCTGCCCATGAAGCGGAACGGAAAATATCCAACCATGGGCGAGGTCTGCGAGCCCTTCGTTTTCGATCTCGTGGCCGCGCTGTTCGGATCGCAGAACCCGTTGACGGGCGAAAGCACGATCAAGGAAGCGATGCTCCTGATCAGCAAGAAGAACGGCAAATCGACGATTGCGGCGGGCATCATGCTCACTGCCCTGATCCTGAATTGGCGCCACGGGGCGGAGCTGCTGGTGCTGGCGCCCACCATCGAGATCGCCAACAACAGTTTTGGCCCTGCCGCCAAGATGGTCCGGGCCGATCCCGATCTGGAAACAATGCTGCACGTCAAAGACAACGTGCGGACGATCATCCACCGCGAAACCAAGGCGGAACTCAAAATCGTGGCCGCCGACTCGGGTGTGGTCGGTGGTAAAAAGGCCGGGTTTGTCCTGGTCGATGAATTGTGGCTGTTTGGCAAGAAGTCCGGCGCAGAGGCCATGCTGGAAGAAGCTACCGGCGGTCAGGCGGCCCGGCCCGAAGGCTGGACGCTGTATCTGACCACGCATAGCGACGAACCGCCTGCCGGTGTGTTCAAGTCAAAGCTGGCTTATTTCCGCGATGTTCGCGACGGCAAGATCGAGGATCCCTCGACCCTGCCGATGCTGTACGAGTGGCCGGAGGAACTGATCGAGGCACAAGCCTATCTCGATCCGGAAAACTTCTACGTCACCAACCCGAATATCGGCAAATCGCCTACGGTTGCCTTTATCCAGCGCAAGATTGCGCAGGCAGAGCGCGGCGAAGGCACCGATGGCGACACCACGATCCAGATCGTGTTGGCGAAATATCTCAATGTCGAGATTGGCCTGCGCCTGCGTCGGGATCGCTGGTCTGGTGCCGATGATTGGCTGACTGCAATTGATGAAGAGCTGGCGCAACTGGATTTTGCAGGCCGTATTCAGGCCCTGATCCGGCGGTGTGAGGTCATCATTGGCGGGGTCGATGGCGGCGGCCGGGATGACCTTTTCGGTTTCGCGGCTGTCGGGCGCGAGCGCGAGACGGGAAACTGGCTGGGTATCGGCCATGCCTGGGCCCAAAAGATCGCGTTGGAGCGGCGCAAGAAGACGGCGCCCACCCTGTTGGGATTTCAGGCCGATGGCGATCTGACCATCAGCGACAGCGGCGGCGATCTGGTCAAGGATGTGGCGAGCAAGGCGGCGCTGATCAAGGCGTCGGGCCTGATGCCCGCGCAGGGCGGCCTCGCTGCCGATGCGTGGCAGATGGGGCCGTTGACCGACGCGCTGGTGGCGGCCGGTTTCGATCCGGGCGACGAAGCATTGCAGCGGATGGGCCATATTCGGGCCATCCGACAGGGCGTTGGCCTGTCCAGCGCCATTCTTACTCTGGAATTCATGCTGGGCGACCGGCGATTTCTCCATGACGGCAGTAACATGATGGCCTGGTGCGTGTCCAATGCGCTGGTCAAACTTAGGGGTTCGGCGGTGTACGTGAGCAAGGAAGAGAGCGGCGCGGGCAAAATCGACCCGTTTGTCGCCCTGCTGAATGCTGCCAAGGTCATGGAAGATGGCCCGGTGGCTGAGGGCGGGCAGGAATCGGTCTACGCCACACGCGGCCTGTTGGTGATCTGACCCATGGGCTGGTTGAACCGCCTTTTCGGCTCGGCATCGGGCGGCGCAGGCGCGGTTGCGCAGGAGCCGGATTATTTCAATGGCCCGCGCGCATCCGTCTCGGGCAGCATGATCAACATCACCACGCCCGAACAGTTGGAAGACGCGCTGCGCAACGCCAACATGTCGGGATCGGGCGTACCGGTCACGGAAACCACAGCGCTGAAAGTGGCTACCGTGTTTGCCTGTCTGCGCATCCGTACCGGGGCCGTGGCCAACACGCCGCTGGGCATCAAGCGCAAGGTCGATGAACGGACGCGGGTTGATGCCCCGGATCAGGAAGCTTGGAAGCTGCTCAGCCGCAGGCCGAACAAGTGGCAGACGCCGCAGCAGTTCAAGCGGATGATGGAGGGCCATGTCCTGCTACGCGGCAATGCCCATGCCCTGAAGGTGCGCGGTGTGGGCGGCAAAGTCATTGCGCTGATCCCACTGCATCCCGATCGCGTCCGGCGCAGCCAGTTGGACAGCGGCGAACTGGCCTTCACCTATACCCGTAAGGATGGGGTGCAGACCGTCTATCCGCAGGAAGACATGTTCTATCTCACCGGCCTTTCGCTCGATGGGATCAACGGACTTTCTGTCCTGCACTATGCCCGCGAAACCATCGGTGTTGCGCTGGCAATGGAGCAACACGGGGGCACGGTATTTCGCAACGGGGCCAATGTCTCAGGCGCATTTAAGCTGCCCAAGGGGCAAACTCTAGGGTCAGAGCAAAAGGATTATCTGCGCGAGCAGCTGGACGAATATCGGGCGGGTGGCGCGCGCGACGGCAAAGTCATCATCCTTGAAGACGGCCTCGAATATGAAAAGATGGCTTTGACTTCAGAGGATCTGCAATGGCTGGATGGCCGTGAATTCGGCCGTGTCGATATCTGCATGTTCTTTGGGGTTCAGCCGCATATGATCGGCATCACGGCGGGCAATACCCAGCTGGGCAGCAGTATTGACGGCCAGACCCAGAACTTCCTGACGTTCAGCCTCGAAGACAGCTTTATTGCCTGGGAAGAGGCCATCGGCCTGCAATTGCTGCGCTGGGATCAGTTCATAGATCTTTACGCCCGGTTCAACCGCAACGCGCTGGTCCGGGCCGACTTCAAAACCCGCTGGGAAGGCTACGTCAAGGCCATGCAGTGGGGTGTGTTCAGCCCCAACCGGGTGCTGGAGTTTGAAGACGAAAACCCCCGCCCCGGCGGCGATATCTATTATGATCCGCCCAATACGGCGGGCAATGCAAAGGACAACAGCAATGTCGCTCCGTAATCTGCCCCAGGCGGCCATGCCGACACGGCCCCAGAATTTTCAGTGGGACGCGCCCAGTGATGTTCTGACCCGCTGGGCCGATGTGCCGCAGGCCGCCGCCAGCGAGGACGCCAACACGATCACGATCTATGACCAGATCGGGGTCGATTGGTGGACCGGCGAAGGCACCACGGCCAAACGCATTGCAGGCGCATTGCGCAACATTGGCACCAATCCCGTCACTGTGAATGTCAATTCGCCCGGCGGCGATATGTTCGAGGGCATCGCGATCTACAACCTGCTGGCCGCGCATCCCGCCGCTGTCACCGTCAATGTGATGGGCCTTGCCGCCAGCGCAGCCAGCATCATCGCCATGGCGGGCGACACGATCAACATGGGCGTCGGTTCGTTCCTGATGATTCACAATGCCTGGGGCGTGATTGTGGGCAACAAGAACGACATGCGCGCGGCGGCCGACACGTTTGACGGCTTTGACGGGGCGCTGGCCGATATCTATCACGCGCGCACCGGCATGAAGCTGGCCGATGTGAAGGCGCTGCTGGATGCCGAAACCTGGCTCAATTCATCCGATGCGATCGCCAAGGGATTTGCCGACGCAACCATTTCCGATCCCGCCCCGGCTGCCAAGGCCGATGCGCGCGATCATGCCGCCATTCTGGCCCGCCGCCGCACCGAGGGTGCGCTTGCGCAGGCCGGTATCTCTCGCGCCGAACGTCATCAGATGATCAGCGCTATGATGGGGTCCAGCGCGATGCAAACCCCGCCCGCCGCGCGCGATGCAGGCGAATTTGATGCAGCAGCCCATGCCGCCGCGCAGCAGCTGCTTTTCACACTCCAAGCCTGAGAGGTTTACCATGAATGCTTTGACCCCGATCCGCTTTCGCGGAGCCGCCCGCGTGCGTGCGGAAACCCCGACACCTGCTGCCACGCTCGACGCCATCAACCGCGCCGTCACCGAAATGCGTGCGAAGTATGACGAAGAACTGGCCGCCGTACGCGCCGGTCAGTCCGATATCGTCCGTACCGAGGAAGTGAACCGCATCAATGCTTCCATCACCGAACTGACCAATACGCTCAATGCGCAGCAGGAAGCGATTGCAGCCGCCGCCGCGCTTGGCGGCAATGGCCGCAATGCCCTTTCCGCCGAAGCGCGCCAGCATGCCGAAACCTTCAATCGTTGGTTCCGTCGTGGCGATCAGTCGGCCGAGGCCGCGCTGGGCGATCTTCAGGTGCGCGCAGGCCTCACCACGCAAAGCGATCCGGATGGCGGTTGGCTGGTTCCCGAGGAAATGGACCGCACCATCACCCGCGTTCTCAGCGTGGTTTCGGCCATGCGCGGCTTGTCCCGCGTCATCACTACGGCGTCGGGCGAATATTCCGCACTGGTTTCGCAAGGCGGTGCCGGTGCGGGTTGGGTTGGCGAAGAGGAAGCACGGCCAAAAACCGGTACGCCGACGCTCAGCAAGATTGAGCTGCCTACCGGAGAAATCTATGCCAGCCCGGCGGCGACCCAGCGGGTTCTGGATGATGGCTATCTTGATGTTGCGCAGTGGGTGGCGGATGAAGTCTCGATCACATTTGCCGAGGCGGAAGGCGCCGCTTTCATTTCGGGCAACGGTATCAATAAGCCGCGTGGTTTCCTGTCTTACACGGCCATCGACAATGCCTCCTATGCCTGGGGCAAGATCGGCTTCAAGGTCACGGGCGCGGCAGCGGCTTTTGCTGCTACCAGCCCGACCGATGCGCTGATGGATCTCTATTATTCGCTCAAGGCGGGCTATCGCAACGGCGCCAGCTTTATCACCAGCGATGCCGTGTTGGGCACGATCCGCAAGTTCAAGGATGGCCAGGGCAACTACATCTGGGCGCCGCCCACCTCGGACATGCCCGGCACGATCCTGGGCAAGCCGGTCTATACCGATGACAATATGCCCGCCTTGGGCGCCAATGCTTTCCCGGTGGCATTCGGCAATTTTGCCCGCGCCTATACGATCGTGGATCGGATGGGCACCCGCATCTTGCGCGATCCCTTTACCAACAAGCCGAACGTGCTGTTTTACACCACCAAGCGTGTGGGCGGCGGGGTCACCAATTTTGAGGCGATCAAGCTCCTCAAGTGCTCGACCTAAACCATCGCTTCGGGCGCGCGTTGGGCTTTCCGCGCGCCTGCCGGGCCGATGGTTTTGCTCCATCGGCCAGGCCTCCCTTCACTGCCATTCAAGGATTTCACCATGGATGATCTGCATTCCAATATCGCGCTGGCCCTGGCCATCGCGGCATCGACCTATTCGGCGGACAGCACCGCCGTCACGATTGACCGGCTGGGCCATGAGTCGCTGGAAATCGCGCTCAATATCGGCGTAGGCGGCATCACCTTTTCTGGCACGAACAAGATCGAATTCGTTCTGACCCATTCGGATGATGACAACACCTATACCGCTGTCACCGATACCGACATGCTGGGCGTTTCTGGCATTACCAACGGCATTATCAAGGCGTTGGTCGCGGCCCATGCGGCGGCGAATGTCTATCGCTTCGGCTATAAGGGCGGCAAGCGCTACCTCAGGCTGGTGGCGGATTTCAGCGGCACGCATGGCACCGGCACGGCCATTGCGGCCTGTGCCATTCTCGGCTGTCCGATGATCGCGCCTGTGGCCAATCAGGCCTGATGCCGGATAACCGGCGGGTCGGCCTGCGCTGGCCCGCCGCCTTTCCAAACATGAATTTCAGGAGGCGATCTTGGGTCTGACACTGATCACCCCGGCAACCGATGCGCCGATCACGCGCGCCGAGGTGAAGGTGTGGGCGCGGATCAGCGCGGACAATACCGCCTTTGATGAGCTGATCGACCAGATCATTCCCGGCGCGGTGCGCTCGATCGAGCAATACACCGGCAAGACATTTTCCGAACAGGTCTGGCGGCTGACGCTGGACGGGTTCTGCAGCGTGATCACCTTGCCGCGCGGGCCGGTGACGGCCATCGACAGCTTCACCTATCTGGATGACAACGGCGTTTCGCGCGATGTGCTGACCAGCGTCTATGTCCTCGACCTGACCTGTTCGCCCCAGCGCATCCTGCTGGCGCCCAATGCGGCCTGGCCATCCTATCAGAACCGGCTCTCGGTGGTCACCGTCGAGTTTCGCACCAAGCTGCTGGATGACAATGCGGCGGCAGACATGAAACAGGCGATGATCATGCTGGCCGCGCATATGTTCGACAATCCGCTGGATGGCGAGATCCCGACCGGGATCAGGGCCAAACTCTCCCCCTATCGTGATCTGGTGATCTGATGGCCAACTATGGCAGAGACAGCGGCAGCCTGCGCGATCAGATCCAGTTGCGCCGGATGCAGCGGGTGGATGATGGCAAGGGCGGCCAGACCATGGAGCCGGTCATCTATGCCCGGCCCTTTGCCCGGATCGAGGATCTGGGCGGGCGCGAAGCCGTGATCGCCCATGCGCTGCAAGGCATCCGGACCATGCGTATCACCATCCGCTGGCAGGAAGGCATTTCCGAAGAGGATCAGGTCGTCCTGCCCGATGGTTCAGAAGTGACGATCACCGCCCCGCCCACCGATCCGGATTATCGCCGTCGCTGGCTGGTGCTTATGACCAGCTCGGCCAGTGTAGTGCCGGGCGAATGACACAACCGGTCGAAAACCTCTCTGCCACGCTGGCGTTTCTGGCTTCGGTTGAGCCCGCCGCGCGCAAAAGGCTGGCGGAGGAACTGGGCGATCTGGGCGAACAGGCACTGGCGGTCCAGATGGCCGCCGCCCCGGTCAGGACAGGCCGCCTGCGCGACGCCTTGACCGTGGCGCAGGCCATCAGCGGGCTTCGCGTCCGCGTCGGCTACCCTGATCTGAAATCCGGCCGCGATCCGCGCTTCTATGCGATCATGCAGGAGGGTGGGGTCAAGGCGGGCGAAAAGACCGTCACGCGCCTTAACAGGCGCAAGGGCCGCACCAAGGTCTTTCCGCGCACCACCTATGTGATGCGGTGGAAGGCCCGCGCAGGCCGCCATTTCGTCCATCAGGAAAGCCGCTTCGATCAACTCCTGATCGCCGTACAGGACCGCTTCTGGTCCGAAGTCCTTAACGATACCGGAGCCTGACCTTGGCCGATGATGTTGACCTGATCACCCCGGCGCAGGATGCGCTCTTTGCCGCGCTTGTCCCACTGGCCGGTGCTGCGGATCGCCCTGATGATCTGTCGGACATACTCGCCGGGCTGGGGGTCTATCAGCACCTGCCGGAAAACACCCAGCCGCCCTACATCCTGATCGGCACCATCGAGGCCGAGGATTTCGCAAGCCGCGATGAACAGGCCAGCACCATTCGGGCTGAGGTCATCACCGTCTGGCGTGGTAACCGCCGCCGCGAATTGCTCTGGATGATGTGGCAGGTCCGCCGTCGCCTGAATTACCAGCCCATCGCCGCCGATGGCGCGACCTTTACCCGACCCCAGATCGAACGCGAAATCGCCAGCGAGGCGATTGCCGATGGCGTGACCTACACTGGCCTTTCCACCTTCACTTTCACCGCTCAACCTGCCTGAGGAGGGCACCATGACTGCTACCCACCAACTTGGTAAAGACTTTCGCCTGAAGATCAGCGATGGCGGCGGCACGCCAGCCTTTGTCACCATCGCGGGCGAGCAGAAGGTTTCGCGCAAGTCCAGCAGCGATTCCATCGACACCAGCTCGAAGGACGACGGCGCCTATAAGACCGGCACCTATGGCCAAAAGACCATTGCTCTGGCGGTTAACGGCATCACGAAAATACCCGATCCCGGTTATACCCGCCTGTACGAGGTCCAGAAACTGGCCCTGCCCGAGGTCGAGGTCCAGATCGTCAACACCATCACCAATGAAGTGGTGTTTCAGGCCGTCATGGGCGTCGGCAATTTCAGCGACGAATATGATCAGAAGACCGGCGCGACCTGGAGCGCAGATCTCACCCTTGCCGCCGCGCCCACGATTGACATCGTGCCCACCGGGACGGGCAGCTGATGCGGGCGGCCAAGCCCGCCCGCGCACGGCCGCGCGCCAAGGCCAATCCGGTGCGCGGCGAAGTGCTTCTCACGCTGGGCGGGGTCGAATATCGGCTCCGCCCCACCTGCGAAGCCGCGCTGGCCATCGAGGAGGCGCTGGACAGCAGTATGTTGGCCCTGTGCCAGCGCGCCGGGGCCGTCGCGTTGGGCTATCGCGATCTGGCGGTGATCGCCGGGGCCTTTATCCGCGCCGGCGCGGAGCCCGATGACAAGCTGACCGCCAATACCAATGACGAGGCGCTGGAAAGGCTGATCTATGCCGAAGGGCAGATCAAGGTGATCGGCATCCTGTCGGCGGTGATGACCAATGTGGTTAGCGGGGGCTATACCCCATCGGGGGAGCTGCGCGCGGTGACGGAGAACCCCTAGAGGGCCGCGACCGTTACCGCCGGTTGATGGGCGTGATGATGGACGCCTTTGGGTGGAGCGCGGAACAGTTCTGGCAATCCACGCCCCACGAGATCTGGGCCATGATCGAGGCCCGCCAGAAGGCGAATGAGCGGATCAATCAGGTTTGAAGGTATCGCGCAGGATGCGGCGGATCGCTTCGGGGCGGGTCAGGGGTTCGGGCTGAGCGGCGATGTAGGCGTCGAGGGCCGCAAGGTCATCGGGTTGAAGGCGAAGCGTAATAGGCTCCCCTCGACCTGTAGCAGGACGGCCCCGCGATTTTTTGACGTCCGAAATTGACATAGCCATTTTTGGATGGCATAAATTGCGGGCCGAAGCAAGGGTGCAACCTTACTCCGGCCCTAACCTCAACGTGCTTTAGGAGAGCAACGTCATGGCTGCACAAGTCATTAGCCTGCGCGCAAGCGAAGAGCCAACCGGAATCTTGGCCGAAATGTCCGGCGATCTGCATCACCGGATTGATGAGGCCATCAATCGTCTCGAATGCCTTGGATCAATGGCTTATGGCCTCTCGCTCAACCCTGATCTGGCGCCCTATATGGCCGATGGCCTGCGCGGCATCTGGATGATGCTCGAAGACACGCGCGGCCTGCTGGCTATCCAGCCCGTGCACGGGGTGGCCGCATGAACGCGCTGGTGCGGATCGAGGCCGACCGCGTTGTGGCCGATAGCCGCGACGTGGCGGCGGATTTTGGTAAGCAGCATGCGCACGTCCTGCGGACCATTCGCGAGCTATTGAAGGCCAAGCCAGAACTGTCCTCCAATTTTGGAGAGCAGTCTTTTCAGGTCCAGCAGGGCCAAGGCGCCAAGGTAGCGTATTGCCGCTTCGATATGGACCGCAAGGGTTTTATGCTGCTGGTGATGCGCTTCACCGGGAAGAAGGCTTTGGAAATTCAGTCTCGCTGGATTGATGCGTTCGACCGGATGGAGCAGCAACTCCAGCGCGCGCTGGAAGTCAGCAATGATGACGATGTTGAAACTGAAGAGACCATGGCCGCCCTGCCCGCCGATTTCCGAGATCGGCTGCGCTTCGTTTCAGAAGCACGATTGCTTGGCGGCAAGGAAGCCGGGCGGCGAGCATGGCGCGCGATGGAATTTCCCGATGTGTTTGTGCCGGAGACGCTGTTTAAGAGTTTCAAGGCGCCTCGCCGGTTGCTTTCGCAAATGGCCGAAGATGCCGGAATTGCAGATTGGGCGCGCGAACGGTTGGTGGTGGCAGAAGGCTACCGCGCCCGCCTTGGGTTGTTCTATGCCGATTATGACGATTGGCATAGAACAACCCGTGGCGGCGGCGCGCCAATCAGTATCGTCACCTTTGGTAAAGCCGTAAAAAGTTTGGGGCTGCATACCTATCGGTCAAATGGTTCATATTTGTCTGGTTGGATGCTTGTCCAATAAGCTCATTTTGCAGAAATTAATGTTTTGGCTTGGTTTGTTCGCAAAATCGCAGCAGCAACAATTGTTCCGGGTATAGTGATGCTTTGGTATTCACCAAAACGGTCATAAATACGAAATTGCCAGCCATCCTCTGAGCATAGCTTTGCTTGGTCCGCTGCCTTTCTTAGAACGCGCTCAGGAACGTCAAACGCGACATCTTCTGACATGGTACACCGGCCATATGTCCCACACTGCATGACAGAAGTATCTATTTTCAAAACATTAAGCGTCACAGGATTATCGCCATCCATATATGCAGCACGCGAATAATCACGATGATCACCTATATATACGGATCTAATGTAAATTTGGAACTCGGCACCTCCTGTTTTCTTAACTACAAAGCTTCTAATTACCGCATAACTTGAAAATGCATCTTTTGGAGTAAAAGGACCAAACTTAAGTTCTAGCGCAGGCTGGAATGGATCATCCTTAATATCTACGACAGATGCGATATCTTCGGGCGTTCTAGCCAGTAGCTCACGATCTTTTTTGGATAATCCTTTCAAATCGCACAATGCGGCTGCTGCAAATATAAGCGGTGCTAGAATCATTGAACCTTCCCCACGATCAATTTGAACAAAACTAACATACCCTGCCCTGACCGGCGGGGTTTTTTATTGGAGCAAAGTGAATGGCCGTCAAACCTCTTGTCCTCGTGCTGGATGGCCAGACCGACAAGCTGAAAGCGGCATTGCGCTCCGCTGCTACGGATGTTGCCGACACCAGCAAAAGCATTGGCGAGGTGCTGGAAGGCATTCAGGAAAAGGTGCGCAATTCGCTGAACGATGCGGGTGTTGATGCAGGGGAACAGATTGGGCGTAATATCTCCCGGCAGGTCAAGGAATGGCAGCGGGCGGCCTCCAGCGCGACGGCATCAGGCGGCAATTTTGATCCCTTGGGTGGCCTGACATCGGCCTCCATATTGGAGCGCGCGGCGGCGCAGGATCGTCTGGCCGCTTCGCTTCGTGAACAGGCCGCCGCCGCCGAAAAAGCCGAGGGAGCCAACACCCGCGAGGCGATGGCCCTTCGCCAAGTTGGTATTTCCGCCGGTATCGCCGCCATGGATGCCGATAGAGAGGCGGCCTCGCTACGCTCACAGGCGAGCGTGCTGGCCGCGATGGAACAGGCCATGGGCCGCCATACGAATGCTCAGCGCCAGATCCAACAGGTCAGCGGCGCCACGCGCAACGCCATGCGCGACCTGAGCTTTCAGGTGTCCGATGTGGCCACGTCTCTGGCCGGCGGCATGCCCGCCGCCATGGTTTTCAGCCAGCAATTCGGCCAGATCGTCGGCGCGTTTCAGATGATGGAGGGGGAAGGCAACAAGCTGATTTCCTTCCTCTCCGGCCCATGGGGCATGGCGCTTTCCACGGCGGCCGTGGCCATTGTGCCCTTGGTGGCCCATCTGGATATGTTTCAGGACAAGGTGGGCGATGCAGCCAAGAAGCTGAAAGAACAGGCCGAAAATACCCGTATCGCCGATCAGGCTCAGGCGATCTTTGACCATACTCTGGATGGTGCGATTGCTCGCGAGCGCAAGCTGAGCGAAGAGCTTGAGCGCCAGCTTAAAACTCGGCGTGAGCTTAATCAGGAACAGCTGAACGCAAACCAGCAGAGCCAGTCCAACCTCGCCAATCAAGTTTCGGCGGCACGGCGCGATTTGCAGGCCGCGCAGGCGGCACAAAGAGCCGCCAACCAGATGCCGGGCAATGGTGAGGCGGCCCGCGCTTCTCGCGATGCGGCCATCGCAGCCGCTGATAGACGGGCGGAGGATGCCCGCAACCGGCTGTTTAACGCTCAGCAATCGGAAAAGAATGCTGAACGGGATGTACGAGCAGCAAGGTTTGTGCAGATCGAGCAAGCTGCAAAAGACAACGCTTCGCCAGAGGCCAAGAAATTGGCGGCGCTCGACTTGCAGCGCCAGAACCTGAAGAACAGATTTATCAACGGCGGCACCAATGAAGCTGATGCGCAGGCCCAATTGACGGCCATCGATCAGGCATCCGACGCCGCCAAGAAAAAGCCCAAGAAGGCCAAGGATACCACGGCACGCGATGCCGAGGCCGAAAAGAAGTCCGACGCGGCCTATGATGAGGCCTATTCGCGCAGCCTGTCCGACCTTGCCAATATCGCCCGCCAGAACGTCACCGATTTGGAAGAACTGGGGCGGCTGGACAAGGTGGCGGTCGATATGGCCCGTAAGCGCGAGCGGCGCGCCACCGAGGAACAGGGGCGGCGCGAGAAATGGAGCCGGGCCGACATCGACGCCTTGCAGTATAAGCAAGGCGAGGTGGCCGAGGCCAAAAAGGCGCAGATCGATGAACGCACCAAACGCGATATTGCCGACCGCTGGATTGAGGTTCAGCGCAGCGCCCTGTCGATGGAAACACAGCTTTTGCAGGCCCAGTCTGCCTTGGCTCTTACCGTGGCCGAACGGCGCACGCTGGCGCTTCAAATCCTCGAAAATGAGCGCAAGCAGGCGATCCTTGCCGTCGACAAGAAGGTCACGGATGGCCAGCTGACCGGCGAACAGGGCATGGCCGAAATCGGCAATATCAACCAGACCTTTGACCTTCGCCGCACGCGGGCTGAACAGCAGAATGCGGGGCCAATGGCGTCTTATAAACAACAGCTACGCGCATCGACCGCCGACATGAACGCCTCATTGGAAAGCGTACAGGTCAACGGCCTGAAAGGGCTGGAAGACGGCCTTGTCGGGCTGGTGTCCGGCACGGAAACGGCGGCCAGCGCGTTTAAGCGCATGGCGGCCAGCATCATTGCCGATCTGGCCCGCATCGCCATTGAACAGGCCTTTGTGAAGGTGCTGGGCTTCGGCCTTGCCTCGGGCGGCAAGGTTACCGCCCGCGCCTCGGGTGGCTTGCTGGGCTATGCCGCCGGAGGGACGCGCCTTGGATCGGGCATGATCTCCGGCCCCGGCTCCGGCACCAGCGACAGCATCCTTGCGTTGGTCAATGGGCGCGATCCGGTGCTGGTTTCCAACGGCGAAGGCATCGTCAACGAACGTGCGGTCAGGAATTACTGGCCGATGATCGACGCTATGAACAAGGGCACTTTCCCCAAGTTTGCCAACGGTGGCTTGCTGTCGGCTGCGACCGCTACGCTGGCCTATCCCCGTATCCCCAGCGCGCGTTCATTGGCTCCGATGGGCCAGACCGTGAACCAGTATTTCTCGATCGATGCCAAGGGTGCGATCTTGGCCAATGAGCTGATGGACAACATGGCGCAGATTTCCGCGCAGCATGCAAGCGCCGCGCTGGCCGCCGCGCCCGGATTGACCCAACAGCAAATGCAGCAACGCGCCGAACAGAGGATTCCCGGATGACCATGCCCGTCATGCTGCCCCGCAAGCGCGGGGTGAAAGTGGACAAGGTTCATTTCGTGGACTTTGGCGGCCAGTTGAAGCCCTTCATGGGCGGCCCGGTGCAGACCATCCTGCGTCTCGGCTCGCGCTTTGCACTGGAGGTCACAATCCCGCTGATGCGCGCCGAACCCGATGGCCGCATCTGGTCATCGCGCCTGACGCAGGCCAAGATATTCGGAGCGCTGATGCATTATCGGCAGGATGGCCTGACCATCGGCTTGCCCGGATCGCCGGTGGTGGATGGCGCGGGGCAGACCGGCTTTGCCCTTGCCCTTCGGGGCCTGCGCCCATCCTATGCCATTCGCGAAGGACAAGCGGTTCCGGTCATCGTTTCCGGGCGCCGATACCTCTATTTCGCATCGCAGACAGTGGTGGCGGGAACGGATGGCCGGGCGGCCGTGCCGATCTATCCGATGATCCGCCGCAGCCCGGCCGATGGCGACATCTGCGAAATTGCCGCGCCGATCATTCAGGGCAGCATCAGCGGCAATGAAGTGAGCTGGACCCGTCTGTCCGCGCCCTTTTGCGATTTCGGCACAATTACCATCACCGAGGACGAATAATCCATGTCGCAACTGCCTCCCGCCATGTCCACCGCCCTAGAGGACTCGCGGGTTTTGCTGTTTGGTGCGATACGAGGCGCCCTGCCGGATTATACCATCCGTCTATTGGATGGCGCCGGCGCGCTGACTGTTGCAGGTGAACTTTACCAGGGGCGTGACGAGACTTATGGCGTGCTCGATACGATCGAGGGAGTCGAGGAAGACATGGGTGACAATTCGCCCACGTTGAATATCGGCCTTATTCCCGCTTCCGACACCGCCTTGGCAGCTTTAATCGATCCAGCGATCCAAGGGTCTGAAATCCAGATTATGGTGGGTGTTGTCAGCATGGTCACCGGACAGCCGGTTGCCGTGCCCTACCAGATGTTTGTCGGCGAATTGGACGTGCCCACGATCAGTTGGGCGGGTAATGATCGGCGGCTGGAATATCGGGTCAACAGCGTAGGCGAACGCTTTTTCCAGATCGAGGAAGGCCGCCGCCTGTCCAGCGCTTTCCATCAAAGCGTATGGCCCGGAGAAAAGGGCCTTGATTACTGCACCGATGTCGAAATCACTCTGGCCTGGGGTCAGGCCGTCGACAATTCCGTTGTTTATACCCGGTCTAACCTGCCGGGCTATGCAGAGACTTTCAACCGCACATGACCGAACATGGATTGATCCTGCGCACCCACGCGGCTCAGGCCACGCTGGACGAATGGAAGACGCGTGCCTTTCGCCTGGGCGAGGCCGATTGCGCGCGCCTGACTGCATCCCATCTGCGCCGTCTGGGCTATCATATTAAGCTGCCTCCGGCACGGTCTTATCGTACCGCAAAATCTGCTGAGGCGGTGCTGGATAAGCTGGGTCTGGCTTCCATGGTCGCCGCTCTTGATGCGCTGGGCTTTGAACGCATCGCGCCCGCGGCTGCATTGGTAGGCGATATTATCCAGATGCCAAGCGAGACCGGGTCCGAACGTCTGGCGGCTTTGACCGTGGCCTTGGGCAACGGTCGCGTGGTGGGATGGCATCCTGATGCGCCCGACGGCGCCGTGGTAATGCAGCCCCATGAAATGGTGGCGGCCTGGCGCGTAGAACCGAAAGGGCGCGCGAAATGAAGGTACTGAAAACCGCCGCCGAAGTGCTGCTGGTGGTGGGTGCCACCGTTGTGGCTGGCCCAGTTGGAACATTGCTGGCTACGGCGGCGGTGATGGGTGTGGAGGCTGCAACCGGTGGTCTGTTCGGCAAGGGCCCGTCTGCATCCGGTGGGGGAAGCCAGACCAAATGGAAGGCTGATCCCTATGCGGGCCTGCCCTATGTGATGGGACGGACGCTGGTTGCGGGCAATGTAGTAGCCAAGCTGCTGCGCGGCAGCGCGAATGAATTCATGGGCATCGCTACGGTTCTGTCGATCGGGCCAATCCATGCCTACGAAGCCAGTTTCATGAACAAGACCACTATGACGTGGATGGTTCGCGATCCGCTGAATTCAGTTGGTATGGCTGAGGCATCGAACGGCTTTCGCGGATATATCTGGGAACAGCGGACGCTGGGCCTCTGTCCGGAAAGCTACGCCCCGGGATGGTCGGATGGTTTCGCCGGATGGAACAATGACAACAAGCTTTCGGGGCTTGCCTCGGTCTTCAACATCTTTTGCTATAATTCGAAGGCATCTGACACGCTCACCAGCATTCCTACGCCCGGTTGGCTGGTCAATGGTGTCCTCGTCTATGATCCGCGACAGGATAGTACCTATCCGGGTGGGTCGGGAGCATGTCGTGCGCTTGACGAATCGACCTATGTGTACAGCGAGGATCCGCACCTCCATGCCCTGACCTGGTGCCTCGGCCGGTGGCAGAATGGGGTGCGCGTTGCGGGCCTTGGCGCGCCGATTAACCGCATCAACGTGGCCAGCTTTGTTGATGGTGCGAACCTCAATGATGCACGCGAATGGAGGCTGGGTGGGCAGGTTTACACGCGGCCGGATACGCCCTGGAATAGCCTGAAAGCCATGCTCCAGGCGGGTGGCGCGCGGCCATCAATGCCGGGCGGCATCATCACCGCGATCAACAGGGCTCCGCGCGTTTCGCTGGCCACGATCACACATGCCGACATTATCGGCAAATGCACCTTTTCTGGCACACAGAAGCGTCGGACTCGGATCAACGGCATCATTCCGCAATACCGGAGCGAAGCGCATGATTGGGAAATGGTCAGTGCTAAGCTTGTGCAGGTGGCCGATTATGTGACCGCCGATGGCGGCGAGCGGACTAAAGAGGTCACCTATCCTCTGGTGCAGAATGTCAACCAGGTGGCACAGCTGGCCGCCTATGACATTTGCGATGCGCGCGAAGCCGGTCCGGGATCGATCCCGCTCAAGCCTGCGTGGATGAATTTTGCAATCGGCGATTGCGTCACATTTCAGCCGGAGCCCGGCTGGTCTATCAAGGTGTTGATCACGGGGCGCCGCATCGATCCCACAAATGGCTCGATCACCTATACCGTGCAGGGCGAAACTGATGCCAAGCATCCTTTTGCCCTTAGCCAAACCGGCGTAGCGCCAGCGATCACGGGTTTGACCTATGACACGTCGATCCCGGCGCCAGGGGCTGACTGGTCTCTATCCGGAACCACACTGGTCAGTGATGGAGGATCTGTGGCGGCATTGCTGGTGACGGGCGTCGCCGCGCCGTCAAATGTGGATGCTGTGGTCTTTGATTACCGCGTCTATGCCTCGGGTCTGGGCGATGATGAGGGATGGCTGGGTGCCAGTTTGGAGGCTCCAGGTATCACAACCAAAGAAATCACCAGCGTCACACCCGGAACGCAATATCAGGCCGGGGTGCGCTATCGTGTGCGCGGAGTGATCGGCCCACGCACAATCTATGGTCCGGCGACCTCCGGCGAATCGTTCCCGGCTGGATATTTGCAGCAGCTGATCAACGCCAGCTATACCGATCCGGGTACGGGTCTTGCCACTGCGCACGATACCGGATCGGCAGTGAGGATTTCGGTAGCCGATCACAACCGTGTCTATCCTGACAAGACGTCGGCGCTGGCGGGGCTGACGGCGATAACCGGGATATCTTACGCCACTACCTATTATCTCTATTACGAAGATAACAGCCGTGCAGGTGGCGCGCCAGCGATTGGCGCAACCACTAATCAGGCATTGGCCATTCCCAGCGCAGCCCATCCCGGGCGGCATAGCTTGGGCACGATCATCACCCCGGCATCTGGTGGGGCCGATACAACGGGCGGCGGCATCGCCATCTAATTTTTGACAGGAGCAACCTATGCTTATGGTGCGCCATGATCTGGTGTCGCCGCGCCATGCCGTGTTCGGCGGCGTGAATGGTGACGGGGATTTTGAATTGCTGGGCGTTGATTATTCTGCCGATGATTTTGACATGCAGATCCGCGCGGCGCCGGGAATGACGGGTGATCCCTTGATCAATCTGGGCCTGGCTGCAGCCGGATCAACCGGCATGGTGGTGTCTTACCACGCCGATTGGGTGCATCCCGTGACTGGCGCCGTGGTGGGCGGCACATTGCTGCGAATCCAGATCAACGTGGGCGATCTGGCCGCCCTGCCCTATGCGGCCGATGATCCGTCGCAGCCGCTGGAGCTGGCCTATGATATCCGTCGCCAGCCCCTTTATGGGCCGAGCAGTATCCTTGCTGAGGGCAAATTCATCGTCAATCCGGGGGTGACTATCTGATGCCTGTGATCGATTATACCGCACCTGCCCGGCCGGTTGTGCTCAACATGGGAGAAGGCACCGTGGCGGCTCTTACGGCGGCAGCGCAGGCCAAAACTTATGCTTTGCAGTCGCGGGCGGCCTATCGCATCGTGGCTGACAACACAGAGCGTGCCGCTATCCCTGCCGAGGAGCGCACCTATGGACTGCACGTCTATGTGGTCGATCAGGCGCGAATCTATGTCTGGACGCAAAACGGCGTGGCTGGCGCCGATGGCTGGGTCGGCCGAACCAACCAGGCAGACTTCAACGCCATTATCACCGCCCATGATGCCAATTTTGCCCACTTGCAGGATGAAATTGACACGCTCAATGGAACTGTCTCTGATCTGAGCAGCCGCATTAGCGCATTGGAGGCCTTGCGGCTGCTGGCGCTAAGCGCGACGGCGCTTTCGACTGCCACGCATCCGCCGGTCGCTCTGCGCTGGATGCTTGAAGGGGCCCTGGTGGATTACCAGACCATCGAATGGGGCGGCTGGAAATTCCAGGTGGACGGCGGTGCGCGCGAATTGACCGTGGCCGATTGGTCCGCACCGCCCGCCGCCATGGTGATGGGCGACAGCATCAGCGATCCTAACGGCTATGGCACATGGCCCACCACGCTGGCCGCCGCGCTGGGGCTCACGCTGTATGCGCCCGCCCGATACAATGCCGGGCCGCGTCAGGCCTATCGCTCCGGTGCCTTGCCGCTCTATCTCACGGTGGCGGGCAACCATCTGCCCGCCGGTGGCACCAGCGTCAGCGTGACGGCAATCAATGGCGCGGCCACGGCCACATCGGATATGACCGATGCCTATCTCTATCCATTCGGATTTCTCAATACCTATTCGGGCGATACGTTCACAACGGGCACCAGCATGACCGGCACGTATGGCGGCCGCCGCGTCACCGTCTCGATCCCCAATGGCGGCAGCAGCGCCTACAGCGTGGTGCAGGACGCTGGGCTGGATGCTGTAGATATTCCCGCCCAATCGCTGTTCGTCCCCGATTTTGCCGCATGGCTGGATCGCGCCGAACTGTGGATCATGATGAGCAACAACTATTACTACAGCGGCGTGGCTGGGGATCATATCAACCCGCGTGTCTATGACGATATTGCTGCCATCATCAGCCGTGCGCGCGGGCAGCGTATCATGCTGTTCGGCATTACGGGCGGCCCCGACAGCGGCGCCGGCACCACGGTGGGCACAGCCCTGCGCGCCTTCAATGATGGCCTGGCTGCGCGTTGGCCCCAATATTACGTGCGTGATGCCTCTGGCCGTGACACGCTGGCGCGGCTGTTGGCCGGGGGGAATGGATCGAGCGGAGACAATGCCGATGTAGCGGCCGGTATCATTCCGCGTAGCCTTCGCATTGCGGCCGATGATCCGCACCTCAATTCAGCGGGCAATGCGATTATCGCCACGCTGGCGCAGGAATATCGCGCCCTGCAAACGACCCCGCCCGCGATTACGCTGGATACAGCTATCACTGTGACCGCCGTGAGCGGCGCGCAACGGGCATCCTACACCGTCAAGCCGGTTCGTAGCCCCACACTTTAACCACGAGGTATCCCGATGAAAATGATCCGCTGTCTGGCGGCGCTGATGGCGCTTGCCCTGATGCCGTCGCCTTTGCTGGCGCAAAATGCTCCGGCGGGAGCCGCGGCCCCTGCCGGTTATGCGCCCATGAGCGCGCCCTGTGCTATGGCGCAGGATGGCAAGTGCTATGCCATCGGGCCCACGGTCGGCCTGCCGGTGGCGACCCCCGCCGCCAGTTCCACGCCCTGCACGGTGTCGGCTACGACATCAGCCGCCACGCCCACCGGCTGCACGGCCACCGGCAGCGCGGGAGTCTACGTGGTGGGCGGCTTTGCCCCGCAGGCAGGCTATCCGATCCGGCTGGTGACCACGGGCACCTGGGCGGGCACGATTGCAGTTGGCACCAGCGTGGACAACTGCACCACGGTCAACGCGCTGACGGTGGCTGGCCAGACCTGGGGCAGCTACACCGGCAACGCCAATGAGGCGGTCGATGTCCCGGTGACCACCGGCAGCGTCAAATATTGCCTCTCGATCAGCCTCACCAGCGGCACGATCAACGCGGCCCTGCGCCAGTAACCATCCGCAAAATGTGGGGTATCGGCCGGGGTATCGCCTTGGCCCAAAAGCCCCAAAATCGGCGGTTCTGACCGCCCCACGGCGGTTAATTCCTCCGCCGCGAAACACCCTTTTCCCGAGGAACCCATCCCATGAGAAGCATTTTGACGCGGCTGCTGGCCGTGATGATGTCGCTCGTCCTGATTTTGCCGCCGGTCGCGCAGGCGCAGGGCATCGATCCGGCGGCGCGCGGACTTGCGATCCAAGCAAAGGCGTCCGCCGCAGCGATTACCGCAGCCGTTACGCCCTCTGCCCAACGGCAGGCCATTCAACTGGTCATAGAGGGACAATCCGTCACGGCGGGTAATGTCGCTCTGGCCGATCAGGCATCCTATCCCACAGCGTTCAAAAGTGCGCGCAACCCGTCGATTCAATATCCTATGGCGCCGTCCACCTCGCGGCTGGGCGGGTACTGGCCGGATGTCTATGACAAGCTTTGGGATCAAGGATACGATCTGCATATCGTCATGGGCGCGGTGGCATCCAAGTCCATGGTCACCATGACGGCGGGTTATTTGCAGGGGCGTAGCAACAGCACCGTCTATTATGGGCAGCGCGCACCATATGCCTATCAGGTCGGCACCGATCTGGGATATTTTGGTGATCTCATCAGTGTCAGTGGCCGTGTGTTTCTCTGCACCGCCGGATGCGGCAATCGCAGCGCTTTCGCCCGTGGCCCGTTTGTTGATGTTAACGGCTTCAACGGCGCGCAGACCATCATTGCCCAATCTGGCGGGTCGGCCACTGCGTCAAGTGCTCCCGATTTCACGGCTGCGGCAATCGGCGGAACGGTGACGGATGGCGGCATCACGTGGACACGACAGAACGAGGCGTACTACAGCACAACTTCCACCTACAGCCCGACCTGGGTGGGCACCCTCAACGGTGTCATTTTCCCAAGTAGCACGACGATAGGGCGGGGGTACGATCCGCTTGGGGTGCAGCAGCGCAACCTGCGCGCCGCACTCGATGACAAGACCGTGGTCAAGCGCTTCGCCTATATCGACATTGGGCAGTCGGATCTCGGTATCGGTACGATTACGACCGCCTCTGCCCTGATGGCCGTGGCAACCTATTATCTCAACCAGAACTTCGATGGAGTGTTTATCGGTTGCAGCAGCTTCTCGCCGGGGTCCAGCGGGGGAACCACTGCAAACTACGATCTGCACTCAGCGGCTGTAACGCTGGCTATCAGCACCCTCTCAGCATCATGGCCCGGCAAGGTGTTTGCTGGCGCAAACCTCTATCAGGATATGGGATCGACCGGTCCTATGGCATCGGGCGGCGCATGGCTTCAGGCGGACAACATCCACCTCAACGGCGCGGGTTCAGTGGGGCCGGATGTCGGGGGCGTCCATTCCGCGTCAACCTATGTTGCCAACAAGCTCAAGGCAGTTCTGCCCAAGCGGAACGTCATCGGCGCCAATGATAATCAGCGACAGCCTTGGATCGAGAAGCGCCGGGCTGCATAATACAAATGCGTGCCCGGGGCAGATCGCACAGCCCGGGCACGTAACTCGTTCAGGCGACCTGCGCGCCCGGGAATACAGCGGTCACGTCACCCAGAATGGCAACGACAAGCTCAATTTCAGAATCACCGCGGACAATCGCAGCTGCAGCGCGATGATTGCCGTCCACAAACCCAATTCCACTCGGCAGCTCGGCAATTCCCATCGGATGAGCGCTGTTGCCGCAATGATTGGTTACCAGCCATGCAATGCGCTTAATATGATATTCCCGTTGGTCATTGGTGGGCAGGCGTTCCAGATATTCTTTAACCTCCTGCCAAGGGCGGTCATCGACATTGTTGTCGACCACTGCCTGATTGACTTCCGAAGAATTGATAGGGGAAACATTCCACATCTTCCCATCTAGGGGATTAACGTGGGCGGTGAGAGAGGCGATGGGGATGACGTATTTCATGCAGGCGTTATGCGCAGAATACCCGTCGCTACGTCAACGCCACAAATCATGCGAATATCATTAAGCCGGGGTATCGGCGGGGGTATCGCCTTCGCGATTAGATAGCAAGAAACGGCGGGTTTCTGCAATTCCCGCGACCCTCGCGGCGGAGGGATTAACCGCCGCGAGCATCACGCAAGGCAATAATCACCACTCCTACCGCCGCGCGCGCCATGGCCTCTATCTCCGTATAGGGGCTGTCGGCCCCATTACGCCGCGCCGCCTCACGCATCGCGGCAACCACTCTCTCTAGCAGTTCGGGGTCGATCTGATTCATGCGCCCATCTTTGGGGCAAATCAGGCCTGATCGCCAGTGTCATCCATCCACCGCCCTCGAGGCGGTTTTTTTATGCCCGGAGAACTCATGGCCGATATTCCGCCTATCCCACCCGAATATGTCTGGACCGGCGCGGGAGGCCTGCTGGGCCGCCTGATGTTCCATGCCCGCGAGGTCCAGCGCGGGCGCCGCAAGCCATGGTCGGCCGCGCTGGTGTTTGATGTGCCGATCGCGCTGGGCATGGGTTGGGGTGCCTATGGCGTCTGTGTGTGGGCCCACCTCGCCATCCAGCCATCCGTCACCGCCGCAATCCTTGCCAGCTACCTCGGGCCCTACACGCTCGATCTGCTCTTCGGCCGGGTTGCCGACAAATACCTGGGCGGCAAGCCCGCAGCCTGATCGGAGATCGTCATGCCCGCCATCGCACCCGAAATCATCGCGGCCGCGCGCGCCTCGCAGGCCAAGTGGGGCATCCCGGCCAGCATTAGCCTTGCCCAATGGGCGCTGGAAAGCGGCTGGGGCAAGTCGGTCAGCGGCAAGAACAATTATGGCGGTATCACGGCCAAGGTGAAAGATGCGGTCTTTCCCCATGTGCCAGGCACTCCGCTGGAGCCTGCCACACTGTGCTGGACCCGCGAAGTCGTCAACGGCCAGACTGTCCGGTGCCAGCGCTGGTTCAAGGACTATGCCAGCCCTGAGGACTATTTCGAAGCCCACGGCAAGCTGCTGGCCACCGGCAAGCCATACGCCAAGGCGCGCGCGTTGCTGCCCGATCCCAACGCCTTCGCCGATGCCCTGACCGGGGTTTACGCCACCGATCCCAAGTATGGCGCCACGCTCAAAGCCATCATGCGCGGGTCCAACCTTTACCAATATAATCAGCCTCCAGCCGAAGGAAAGCATCCGTGAAGACTTCGGCATCTGCGGCCCTGAAATGGATGCGTGACCATGGCGGCGATGCCGCTGTGGCGCGCTGCAAGGAAGGTGGCCGCATCTATCTCGCCCAGGGCGAACATGCCCCTTCATGCCCTCAACCGCCCGGCAGCTGATCGAGGCCGGACTGGCGGAATATGTCGATCAGGGCGGGCGCAAATCGGCCCGCTTTCGTCTCACAGCAAAAGGAATGAACCCATGAATACCATGCGTGCCAAGCTTCAGGTCGGTTCTGTATTTCAGCATAAGGATGCCGAGCAGAATGTGACCGGTGAATCCGTGACCTTCTTCGGCGTGTGCCGGACCAACGGCTATGCCGACACCGATGGGCTGGACGAGGACAATACCTTCGCCCGCTATACGCCCAGCGCCAACTTCCAGATCATGATCGCGAACCCTGCGCTGTTCGGCCAGTTCGAGCCGGGCCAGAAGTTCTACGTCGATTTTTCGCCGGCGAAATAAGCACCGGGGGCGCCTGGCGCGCCCTCGATCATTACAAATCAAAAAGGTGTTACGACAATGCCTGAAGATAATCCGATTGTAACCGAGCCCACCTCCGCCGGAATGGCGGCAGTTGTCTCGCTGTCTCGCCACCTGATCACCGGCATCGGCGCCTACGCCATTGCCAAGGGTTGGCTGGATCAGAGCGGAGTTGATGCCGTGGTAGCCCTGTCGGCCACGGCTCTGCCCGCGATGTTCAGCGTCTATTCGTCCTATCAGCGGGCCAAGGCCCTCAAGGCTGCGGCGCCGCTGGTGCCCAATGCCATCATCGGGAGCAAGTAAGATGCGCAAGATCCACATCGCCCTCGCGCTGGCGATGGCCGCGCCCATGGCGGCCTGCACGACGGCACCGCCCAGCGCCATCGTTAGCGCCAAGGTCGCGGGCTCGGCCGAGAGCGCCTATCAGGCGTTCGTCGTGGCGGAAGAGAACCTTGTGGCGGCAGGCAAGCTCGATCGCGCGACGTTTCGCGACCACGAGCAGCGGGCCTATACTTGGTTGCTGGCGGTCCGCGCCGGGCAGATGACGGCGGATGCCTTTGCCGCCAAATTGGCCACCTTCGGCGCGGGAGGCATATCATGAGCGCCGCCGAAATTCTGGCCATCATCGCTGCTGCCCAGCAGCTGGTGAGCATCGCCGTCAAGCAGCGTGAACTGCTGCAAGGGTCCGATCAGGCCTCGGTTGATACGGCGCTTG
Source organism: Novosphingobium sp. SG707 (assembly GCF_012275515.1). Taxonomy (GTDB): domain Bacteria; phylum Pseudomonadota; class Alphaproteobacteria; order Sphingomonadales; family Sphingomonadaceae; genus Novosphingobium. The sequence goes on along the minus strand of NZ_JAAZQL010000002.1, from coordinate 696,451 downwards.
CATCGCTGCGCGCTACCTCGGACGCCATGCACGAGAGCGCGCAGAAGATCTGATCGCGGCGTGAGATTGCTCGATAATTTGGTTAGACAACGAAGCTGGCGACTCGCGGGGCTTCGTTGTCAACATTTTATGGGTTGGGCAAACTAACTAATCGGAATATATAGATTATTGCTCTCCTGCCGGGCCCACCATGCCTGACCGCGCGAAAAGGGGAACGGCAAGCACCGCCCCCCCTCTGCAGTATCAATTCACAGTCGCGGCCGCTCCGGCATTTTCCACCTTGGCCACGGGGGCGGCAGGGGCAAGCGCGGCGGCCTGCAGCGGCGCCGTGCCGACCGGAATGGTGAAGGACACCGGATCAGCGGTATGGGCGCGCAATTGCTGCCCATTGGTCAACGTGGCCGAATGGCCGGTGACAAAGGCGCCGAATACGCCAACAGCGACAACCGCGCCCACCGCGGCCCCTGCATTGCCCTGCCCCTCGCTGCGATAGGTGCCGTTCAGCGGAATCACCCGGTCGCCCAGTTTCAGCGAGTTGAAAGTCACCTCCAGCTTGGCCGATTTGCCAAAGGCCCCCTTGCCGGTGCGATAGCTGACGCTTGCCTCACCCGGCGTGCCGCGCGGGATCAGGACATAACCTTCCTGCATCACATCAAAGACGGTGGAAATCTTGAACTTGTCGCCAACCTTCAGCGACTTGGAGGACAGCGTGTCATTGGGCGTGACGACCACTTCGGCATTGGGCGCCAAAGTGATGGTCTTGGCCAAATCCCCCTGTGCCAGCGCGGCATTCGACGAAATCAGCAAGATTGACGGAAAAATATACTTGAACACGAGCCCCTCCCGTTGAAAACAGGACCAGAATGCCCCGTTGACATGCGGCGTTCATCTTGGCTCGACCGGGGTTTTTCAAGGCGGGCTACCATCATAATGGATCTATAAACCGGCAGATGGGCGCCCCATCATGCTGTCCCAGTATCAATTTGCCGAAATAACTGACGATAATCTGAAAAGGCCAATCTCTTTTGCGGGGCCATTTTGGCGCGATCCCTGCGCTCCATCTGCTGCGCCATGTTTTTCCGCTTGCGCTGAACCTCTGCCAAACCTAAGGGCTTGGCCGTGTCGGGGAGTAGCGCAGCCTGGTAGCGCATCTGCTTTGGGAGCAGAGGGTCGCAGGTTCGAATCCTGTCTCCCCGACCATTTCCCAATTGTTTTCACCCGTCCGAGGGCAGCACTGATTCACTGCAAAACGTGGATTTTGGGGATTGCCGCGCGATCGTGATCTGCGCGTTCAACGGATCGCGTCAAAAGGGGCATGGCCTGAGCCCCTCTGCATTAAGAGTGACAGGCTTCCTTGGCCACCGCTTCGAGCGCCAGAGCCGCGTTGCGAATATCGAAATGACGTTCAAAACAGGCCCGCGCCCGCTGCCCCATCTCGGCCCGTTCTTCGCCCGACAGGGCGGACAGACGCTGCAGCAATTCACGCGTCCCATCCAGCGTGTCCGGCGCCACAAAGCCCGCGCGCTTGTCCGCCACTTCGCGCCAGATATTGACCTTGTTCGAGATCAGCACCGGCACGCCGCAAGCCAGCGCCTCGGCGACGACAATGCCGAAATTTTCCTGATGCGACGGCAGGGTAAAGGCGAGCGCCGCACGATAGGCGCCCCACTTGGCGTTTCCGGTCAACATGCCGGGCCAATGGATGCGTGCGGCCACACCAAACTTTGCCGCCAGCGCCTGCAATGATGCCTTGAGCCCGGTCTGATCCGGCCCCGCGAGCACCAGATCGATATCAGGATGGCGCGCGGCATATTCGGCAAAAGCCTCAATCAGCAGATCGCATCCCTTCTTTTCATGAATGCGGCTGAGATACAGCAGGAAGGGCCTGTCGCCCAGTTCCGGCACCGCCTGACGAAAAGCAGCAATCTGCTGATCGATCTCATCGGCCGGCGGATTGAACGCGCCATAGCCCACCACTTTCTCGCGCACCCGATAGGGCCAGAAAGCATCGCGGGCGAGCAGCTTCTCCTCTTCGGTGGTGAAAAGCACGCGTGAGGCATTGGCCAGCAAAGGCCCTTCATTCAACAGCCAGGACATCTGCTTGGCCATGGATTTGATCGGATAGTTCTGTTTGAACCATGGATCGAGCATGCCATGGGTATAGACCAGATAGGGCGTGTTGCCCCCCACCAGTCCCCAGCGGGCCGCCGTCGTGCTGAAATTCCACAGCCCTTCGATGATCGCGACGTCATATTCGTCGCGATGCGCCCTGAGCCAGGGAATGGCGTAAGGAGAAAAACGGACACGCCTTTCCATCGCGCGAAGCAGCGCACTGCCCGCATTCGCCTCCTGCGTCGGCCTTCCCATGGCGATCACCCCCCCCGGGCAATCGGCCAGAAACGGCGCATCGGGTGAATCCATGGTCAGGATATCCTGTTCATGACCATTCCGTGCCAGTTCAACTCCTGTTCGCAACACTCCTTCGATAGGCCCACCTTCCGCCGGATCGGCGGAGGCTATGATCCGTAAAATCTTCATATCGCCCGGTCCGTCTGCGTCCCCATCAGATCCTCGGGTTTATATGGAATTTTTATGTCAGTTTGACTATCTCTAAATTTGTGGTTTACGCATTTTAACTTAGCTACGCAATTCAGTTATCACATCACAAAAAATCAACCGCTTTGGATATATTTTCCTAAATTTTCATCCATATACCTCAAACCATCACCGGCATGACAATAACATTTACCCATCCAGACTTTCTAAATCCGCATCAATAGATAACTATAGTTACAGCCCAAACCGATGGACCATCTTTTAATATCGTAATCTCGTAATATTCAGCAGAACGCCAAGATCATTATCTGTAAATCCTTGTCTCAGCGCCTAAATCCATAAAATGCCCCCCGGCGATGGCGCGCGCTTTATGCACCAATCCGCCGGAGCCCATGCGGCAGACTTGGCCATAGAATCGGACGCGGTGCCTTTCCCCGCCACCTGTTGGTTAAAGGACAGCAGCCAGCGCGACAGCGGCTTTTCCAGCCCGAGATGGCAGACGCCCCCTGCAACCACCGACAGGGCAATCCCCATTAGCGAGCCGGCCATGGACCAATGGCGCGATGGGCCGCCTCATCGCCCCGGCAATGAAATGTTACCACCGCCAAGGCGCGATGCCTCGGACCTGACGCTTTCGCTAATTTCAGACCGCCCGCCCGGCGCTATTTTTCCAGCATCTCCGCCAGGGCGCGACGGGCGCGATAGAGGCGCGTTTCCACCGCCTTGCCCGTAATGCCCAGCAAGGCCGCCACTTCGGCCTCCGCCATACCCTCCACCCCGCGCAGCACGAGCACCTCGCGCTGGGACGCGGGGAGGCGGGCAATGGCGGCCATCGCGCGCGCCAGTTCCTGCCGGTCGGCCAAGGCGTCATCGGCCCCCACGGCCGGATCGGGCATGTTGGGCTCGTGATCCTCGGGCAGGGCGAAGGAGAACAACGCGCGCAATTTCCGGCGACGCGCGCGGTCGCGGCATTTGTTGAGCGCGATCCGCGCGATCCAATGCGCAAAGGGCCGCGTGCGGTCATAACGCCCCAGCGCGGCAAAGGCGCTGATGAAGCTCTGCTGGGTAATGTCCAATGCGGCATCCTCGTCACCGCAGGAGGCGCGCGCGATGCGGAACACCACGTCGCGGTGGCGATGCAACAGGGCGCTGTAGGCCGCCTGCCGCCCGCCCAGCGCCAGCGCGGCCAGATCGCCATCGCTCAATGCTTGACGGTTGAAGGCTTCCGGGCTCCGGGCGTCGTGCGCAGGCATCAGCGCGGCTGATCCGCCTCCGTGGCCGTCAGCATCCGGGCGACCCCGGCATCGAAACGCGCCGCCTGATCGGGGCGCAGCACCGCGCGCATGGCAAAGACATGCTCAAGCGTCGCCTTTTGCAGCGCCCCCATCGCGTGATGCGACCGGTCCACGGCGGCGGCCACGCGCGGCCCATAGGAATGTTCATCGCGCAGGGCCGCCGCCAGATCGGCATTGGCCGCCCGCTGCTGCGCCACCAGTTGCGCCTTCTGCACGGCAAAGCCGGCGTTCATCGTCGCAATCCTTGCCTGCTGCGATGCATCCAGCGCCAGTTCGTCATGCAGCAATTGGTGCAGCGCGGTTTCATCCTGCGCCCGATGCGGCATCATCCGCGCCACCATCGCCCCGCCCAAGGCCCCGGCAAAACCCAGCGCCAGCGCCAGCAGCAACGATCCCTTGCGATTCACAGCGCCCGCTCCAGCAAGGTCGACGGCGCCAGCGCCAGCCCCTGCCCCAGCGGATCGACCGGCGCGCGCGGCGCGGCGCCCAATCCGGAAACCAGCGCCCCGGAAACCATCGCGATGGCCGCAATCCCCGCCAGCATCGGCACCGAGAGCGCCGGTTGCCGCGCGCGCTCGGCGCCTTCCAGCACCGCCGCCTCGATTCCATCGAGCCGCGGGTCGGACTGCGCCGCGCCCAGTCGCGCCAGCAGATCGTCGATTTGCACCTTCATCCTAGCCTCGCCTCTTCGCAACTGCCCTTCGCCTTCTATACGCAGCCATTGGCCCGGCCCCTCACTTTTTCTGCGAGGGGCATCGCCCTGCCATGCGTATCGGCTGATGACATCCCTCCAATCATCCAAAAGCGGAGAATTTGCTCATGCGTTTCCTGATCCTGCCCCTGATCGCCCTTGCTACACCGGCGCTGGCTGCCCCGGCCCTGACCTCGGCCACCCCGGCCGAAGGCAGCGACACCGCCAATGTCACCCGCATCACGCTGAATTTCAGCGAGGCCATCGACCCGGCCGCCTCAGGCGTCGAGGTGCTGATGACCGGGATGCCCGGCATGGAGCACCATGAGCCGATGAAGACCGGCGGCGTCAAGGTCGCCATTTCGCCCGACGGCCGCGCGATGGTCGCCACCCTGCCCCGCCCCCTGTCCGAGGGCACCTATGCCGCGCGCTGGCATGTGGCCAACAAGAGCGCCGAAAAGGCCAGCGGCGCCGTGACCTTCAACACGCACTAATACCGAGAACCCCCACCCCAACGCGACACTGTGCCGCCGGACCTATCATTTTCGGCAAAGTAATGTGCAGATCTGTCATAAGCTCGTCACAACACGGGGCTGCCTCGCGGCCTTGTTGAACGGGGGGCCGTATGACGATGAAACTGCCGCTGATCGCGCTGGGGGGTGGGGTGATGGCCTTGTTGGCCGCCCCTGTGGCGGCCCATAGCATCCGTTTTGCCCCGGACGCGCGCCGCCTTGCGCCGCTCCACGGCGAAGATGCGGCTTGTTTCCGTCTGCGCGATCCGGCTTTCCATGCCGATGGCCCGAATTGGAGCCAAAGCGGCGCCAGACACGATTTTATACTGCCTCCAAGCCTGAACCTGCCCCACGCGCCGGCCTGCACGCCGGAATGAGGAGCAGCCTTGTTACGGCGCTTGACCGCCCGGGAATCGCCTCGATAAGAGGATATAACATGACACAAGAATCTTCTGTATCCACGCGCCCGCCTTCCACGCGCCTGATCGCCATTGACGCCCTGCGCGGGCTGGTGATGGCTTTCATGCTGGTCGACCATGTGCGCGAAACCTTTTTCCTGCATCTGCAGGTCAGCGACCCGGTCGATGCCAACACCGTCGATCCGGGCCTGTTCTTCACGCGCCTGCTCTCCACCTTCTGCGCGCCGGTCTTTGTCGCACTAACGGGCATGTCGGCATGGCTCTATGGCCAGTCGCACAGCAAGGGCGAGGTCAGCACCTTCCTCGTCAAGCGCGGCCTGTTCCTGATCGCGCTCGAACTCTCGATCGTGTGCTATGCATGGCCTACGCAGGCGAACCACTTTCCCCCGCCCACCGTCTGGTTTCAGGTGATGTGGGCGATCGGCGGGTCGATGCTGGCGCTGGCGGCGCTGCTGCATCTGCCGCGTGCGGTGCTGGTGGCGCTGGGCCTGGGGATTGTCACGCTGCATAATCTGCTCGACCCGATCCGGCTGGTCGAAGGCGATGCGTGGTATGTGCCATGGGCCTTGCTGCACCAGCGCGCCGCGATCCATGCGGTGGACTGGATGACGGTCAAGATCACCTATCCCATCCTGCCGTGGATCGGTGTGATCGCGCTGGGCTATGGCATGGGGCCGTGGTTTGCGCGCGGAACCGATCCTGCGCCGCACATCCGCCGTCTGGCGCTGCTGGGGCTTGGGCTGGTGCTGGGCTTTGTCCTGCTGCGCTTTGCCAATATCTATGGCGACAAGCCCTGGTTCGTGGCGCAAACCCCGCTGCGCACCGTGATGAGCTTCCTTGCGCTGACCAAATATCCGCCCAGCCTGCTGTTCCTGATGCCGACGCTTGGCGCGGGATGCCTGCTGCTGGCGTGGTTTGAACGGCTGGGCGATCATCGCGCGATGCCGATGCTGGCATGCCTTGGGGGGGCGCCGCTGTTCTATTACGTGCTGCATCTCTACACGCTCAAGGTGATCTATAATGTCGCCATGGCGATCTATGGCCCGGTCAAGGGTCAGTTCTTCGGCGTCGATCACCTGTCCACCGTGTGGATCTGGGTCGCGATCCTGCTGCCGGTGCTTTACCTGCCCACGCGCTGGTTTGCCGGGCTGAAGCAGCGCCGCCGCGATCTGGCATGGCTTAAATATCTCTGAAGCGGCGGGCGACGGGCGCGCGCATCAATCGTGCCGCGCCCCCCTTCTTTTCGACATGATCAACCGTCAGATCGCCCCGCTTCGATCAAAGATTCCTCATAAACGACATAGCCTCACAATTGTCACAAAAGAGACCGGCCGCCGCGAAAAGGACGGAAAACACAACGCGGCAGGATCGGTCCGACGCCCACGCAGGTTGAGAACAAGCATCCATCAGGGGGATATCCAGAATGATCGACCGATCCGCTATCAAACCCGTGCTGCTGGCAACAGCCGCGCTGCTCTCGACACCCGTATTTGCCGCCGATGAAGCCAGCTCCATCGTCGTCACCGGCCAACGCCAGGCCTATCGCGGCGATGTTCCGGTCAAGGAACTGCCGCAAACGATCCAGTTGATCGACGCCAAGCTGATGGACGTGGTCAACCTGACCAAGATGGATTCCATCACCGACATTGCCAGCGGCATCGTGCGCCAGAACAATTTCGGCGGCCTGTGGGACAGTTTCGCCATTCGCGGCTTTGCGGGCGATGAGAACTTCCCCACCGGCGTGCTGGTCAACGGCTTTAACGGCGGGCGCGGCTATGGCGGCGCGCGCGACGCGTCCAACGTGGAAACCATCGAAGTGCTCAAGGGGCCCAACGGCGCGGTCTTTGGCCGGGGCGAGCCGGGCGGCACGATCAACATCATCACCAAGAAGGCCAAGATCGGCAAAACCTTTGGCCGCATCGGGGCGCAGGCCGGTTCCTTCGACACCTATCGCGGCGAAGGCGACCTCAACATCGCCATCAGCGACAAGCTGGCCATCCGCGCCAATGGTGCGATCGAGGATACCGGATCGTTCCGCAACACGGTGAAATCCAGCAAGGAAGTCGTCAATCCCTCGATCCTGTGGCAGCCCACCGACAAGACCTCGCTGTCCTATGAGCTGGAATATGTCAGCCTGCGCACGCCGTTTGATCGCGGCATCGTGGCGATCAATGGCAAGCTGGGCGCGGTGTCGCGCAATACCTTCCTTGGCGAACCCGGCGATGGCCCGACCCGCGTCAACGTTCTGGGTCATCAGGCGCAGTTACAGCAGAAGCTGGGCGGCGACTGGGTGGTGATCGCGGGCTTCGGCCTGCGCGAAACCAGCATGATCGGCTTTTCCGAGGACGCCGAACTGGCCACGGGGCGCCAGCCCATTTTCAGCACCGGCACCATGCTGGCCCGCCAGCGCCGCTATCGCGATTTCCGCACGCGCAACATCACCGGCCGCGCCGAAATTTCCGGCCGCATCGCCACCGGTCCCATCCTGCACCATGTCATGCTGGGCGCGGATGTGGATGAATTCGACATCAACACCTGGCAGACCCGCTATCGCCCAGTCGCCTATACCGCAGGCAGCCCGGTGACCGCGGCCAGCAATGCCATCAACGTCTTTGCACCGGTCTATGGCCTGATGCCCACGCCCAATGCCACCGTGCTCAACTCGCTGGAAAAGCAGAAGAGCTGGGGCATCTACTTTCAGGACCAGATGGACATCGGCGAAAAGGTCAAGATCCGTTTCGGCGGCCGCTTTGACCATTTCAACCAGTTGATCGGCGCCCGCGTGGGCAGCTTCAACCCCACGGTCAACACGGTCAAGGAACGCTTCAGCCCGACCGTCGGCCTGCTTTATGACGTGAACCCGCGCATGGGGCTTTACGCAGCATGGGGCAACGGCTTCCGTCCCAACAGCGGTCAGGACTTTGCCGGCCAGCCTTTTGCCCCGGAAACCAGCAAGTCCTATGAAGTGGGCGCACGCTATACCAGCAAGGTGATCTCGGCCTCGCTGGCGGTGTTCACCATGACCAAGGCCAATGTGCTGACGCAGGACCCGGACCCTGCGCATCAGGGCTTCTCCATCGCGGGCGGCAGCGCGCGCAGCACCGGCGTCGAGGCCGGGGTGGATGCTCACCTGCCCGGTCAGATCGATATCCACGGCACCTATGCCTATACCGATGCGCATTGGACCAGCACGTCGAAGGACTTCAACTTCGGCCTTGCCATCAATCCAGGGGCCAAGCTCATCAACATCCCGGCCCATACGGCCAACCTGTTGGTGACCAAGGGCTTTGATCTTGGCGAAAAGGGCAAGGTCACGGTGGGCGCAGGCGTCAATTACGTCTCCTCGCGTCTGGGCGAAACGGCCACGACCTTCTACCTGCCCGGCTACACGCTGACCCGCGCGCTACTGACCTATGAGCCGACCAAGCGGATCCGGGTGGGCGTGGATGTCACGAATCTGTTCGATGTGACGTGGTACGCCTCGTCCTACTCGACGCTGTGGGTGGCGCCGGGTGCGCCGCGCACGATCATGGGGCGCATCAGCTACGCGTTCTGATTTCCATCCTGACTGGCCACCGCCTGCCCTCCCACGCAGGCGGTGGCTTTTTTGTGCCTTCTTGCCGGAAAGCCGCCGATGAACCGCAAAAGCCTGTTGGTCTGGCACCGCCGCATCGCGCTGGCATTGGCGCCTCTGTTTCTGTTGCAGGCGGTGACGGGCCTGGTCCTGCTGATCCCCCCACCCGCGCTTGCCATCACATCCGGTCCTGCCTTGCCCCCATCGGCGCTGGTGGCCGGCGCGATGCGGGCCGCGCCGGGGTTTCGTGCCTTCCGCCTTGATTATTCGCCCGATGCCCCGGTGGTGGCGCGGATGACCAACGTTGCGGGCGAGCGCGTTTTCGTGGCCATCGACCCGGCGACCGGCCATGTGCTGGACAGCGGCTCGCTCTGGCATGACCCATGGCGTATCGCGCAGGAATGGCACAACAGCCTGTTTTCCGGTGTTATCGGCTCGACGCTGGTGGCGCTCGAAGCCATCGCCCTGCTGGCGCTGGCGATCAGCGGGATCATCTTCTGGTGGCCCGGCAAGGGGCGGCTGGGTCAGGGCCTGTCGATCCCGACCCGCGCGCCCAAGCGTTTGAAATTGCGCCTGTGGCATCGCTCGACCGGAGTGGTCGCCTCGGCGCTGCTGGCGATGATGGCGGTGACGGGGCTGCTGCTGGTCTGGCCGTTGATCGTACCGCCCGCTGCCGGGCCCTTTCTTGGCGATCCCGCGCGCACCGATCCCGCGCCGATGCTGGACGTCGCCTATGCCCGCGCGGCGCCACCGGGCCAATCCTTGAGCGACATCCGTTTGGCCCCCTCGGGCCATGCGACATTCCATTTCGCGGCGCGGGCGGGCAATCACTGGTATCTCGACACTGTCACGATCGAACCGGATGGTCGCCCGCGCATCACCCGCGGCACCGATGAGCCTGAGTTGTGGATGCGGCTGTTGCCCTTGCATACGGGCGATGCGCTGGGCATTTTCGGGCAAATCTTCATCGCGCTGGTCGGCGGCGCGCTCCTCTTTCTAACCATCAGCGGCGTGATCGCATGGAACCGCGCCCGCAAAGGAAAAAGCAAATGACAATAGTACCCCGTGGCGGTTCCGCCACCATCGTACATTGCGGCGACCCCAAGCGCGGCGCGGCATGGGCCGAAATCTTCGCCCGCGATCTGCCCGAGGTGCCCTTCCGCTGCTGGCCCGACATTGGCGATGCGCAGGACGTGCGCTATCTCATCGCCTGGACTCTGTCCGAGGAAGTCATCGCCGCCCTGCCCAATCTGGAGGTGCTGTTTTCCATCGGCGCCGGGGTGGACCAGCTCGACCTTTCGATCCTGCCGCCCCATGTCCGCGTGATCCGCATGATCGAGCCGGGCATTACCACCACCATGGCCGAATATGTGACCATGGCGGTGCTGGCGCTGCACCGCGATCTGCCCGCGCTGGTCGCGGGGCAGCGCGCGGGGACCTTTCCCTATATGCCGGTCAAGATGGCGCGCGAGCGCCGCGTGGGCATTATGGGATTGGGCGAACTGGGTCAGGCCGCGATCCGTATGCTGGCCCCCATCGGCTTTCGCCTCTCGGGCTGGAGCCGCAGCGGGCGCGAAATCGAAGGCGTGGAAACATTCGCGGGCGATGCGGGCATGGAGGACTTTCTGGGCGGGCTGGATATCCTTGTCTGCCTGCTGCCGCTGACGCCGGAAACGCGCGGCATTCTGTGCCGTGAAACCTTTGCCAAAATGCCGCGCGGTGCCGCTCTCATCAATGTCGCGCGCGGCGGGCATCTGGTGCAGGAGGATCTGCTGTCCGCGCTGGACGAAGGAGCGATAAGTGCCGCCTTCCTTGATGTCTCGACCCCCGAGCCCCTGCCCGAAACCCACGCATTGCGCAGCCATCCTGCGGTTTTCCTGACCCCCCATATCGCGGGCGTCACCCGCATCGACACAGCGGTTTACGCGCTGATCGACGCGCTCAAAGGCGTGATGGCGGGCCAGAGCGTGGCGGGCGACATCGACCGCAGCAGGGGTTATTGAGGGCGCGGCATAGTGTGCCGAAAGGCCCGCTTAAAAAACCGTATGCGCCCCCTTGCGCCGATGGCAATCGGCTTCTTCTTCCGGCGCGGCGGTGGCCTATTATGAGGGTGTTCGGTGCCGGTCGCGCACCCTTTTCAGGATGGACCCATGACCATTTTCACTCCCAAGTTCATCAGCTTCGACTGCTATGGCACGCTGATCAAGTTTCACATGGGCGAGATGGCCCAGCAGTTCTACGGCGATGTGATCGGCGAAGAAAAGATGCCTGCGTTCATCAGGGACTTTTCGGCCTATCGCTTTGACGAAGTGCTGGGCGCGTGGAAGCCCTATCGCGACATCATCGGCAATGCCCTTTCCCGCACCGCCAAGAAATGGGGCGTTGCCTATGACGAGGCTTACGGCGAGGCGATCTATCAGGCCGTGCCCACTTGGGGCCCGCATCCGGATGTGCCCGGCGGCCTGTCGAAAATCGGCACCAAGATCCCGCTGGTGATCCTGTCCAACGCGATGAACAGCCAGATCCACGACAATGTGGCCAAGCTGGGCGCGCCCTTCTACGCCGTCTATACCGCCGAAAGCGCACAGGCCTACAAGCCGCGCATGCAGGCCTTCGAATATATGTTCGACCAGCTCGGCTGGGGGCCTGAGGTGGGCATGCATGTCTCCTCCTCCTTCCGCTATGACCAGAACACCGCGACCGACCTTGGCTTTGGCACGCGCGTTTTCGTCGGGCGCGGGCATGAGCCTTCGAACGCGAATTACCGCGATGTCGAGATCCCGCACATCGGCTGCCTGCCCGCGCTGGTCGGCCTCTGATCGCGATGGAGCCTGTCCCCTCCCTCTGGCAAGCCACCGCCCCCGCCTTTACCGGCGGGCAGGCGGGCGGCGTCGAAGGCCGCTATGATGTGGCCGTGATCGGGGGCGGGTTTACCGGCCTTTCGGCGGCGCTGGCGCTGGCGCGGAGCGGAGCGCGGGTGGCCCTGCTGGAGGCAGGCGCGGTGATCGGGGCGGCATCGGGGCGCAATGGCGGCCAATGCAATTCGGGCACCGCGCATGATTTCGGGGCTCTTGCCTCGGCCCATGGCGTGGACAAGGCGCGGCGCTGGTATCTGGCCCATTGCGACGCGGTGGACACGGTTGAACGCCTCGCCCGCGAGGAAGGCATCGATTGCGACTTCCGCCGCGCAGGCCGCGCCAAACTGGCCGCAAAGCCGGAGCATTTCACCAAGATCGAAGCGGCCTACAAGCTGCTCTCCTCCGAGGTGGACCCCAATGTCTCGCTGGTGGACCCCGATGGTCTGGCTCAGGAAATCCGCGCCGATGGGTTCTATGGCGCACTGATCCAGCATACCAGCGCGCAATTGCATGTGGGCCGGTTCGGGGTGGGCCTTGCCCATGCCGCCGCCCGCGCGGGCGCGCATATCTGGGAACAGGCGCCCGTTACCGGGATCAAACGTGAGGGCGCGGCCTATCGCGTGGAAACCTCGCGCGGCGCTGTCTCGGCATCGCAGGTGCTGGTCGCCACCGGCGGGGCCAGCCCGCAGGCGCCCTTCGGCTGGTTTCGCCGCCGCATCGTCACCGTGGGCAGCTTTGCCATCGCCACCGCGCCCATCGACGCCGCCTTGGTCGATCACCTGTTTCCGGGCCGCCGCAATTACGTCACCAGCCGGATCATCGGCAATTACTTCCGCCTGACCGCCGACAACCGGTTGGTGTTTGGCGGGAGGGCGCGTTTTGCCCTGTCGAACCCGGCCTCGGATCTGAAGGGCGCGGATATTCTGGAAAAGGCCATGACGCGCCTGTTCCCCGATTTGGCGGGCACGCAAATCGACCATCGCTGGGGCGGCGCGATCGACCTGACGCAGGACCGCCTGCCCCGCGCGGGTGAGCATGAGGGCCTGTATTACGCCATGGGCTATTCGGGCCATGGCGTACAGATGGCCACCCATATGGGCGGACAGATGGCCAAGGTGATGGGCGGCGATGCCGATGCCAATCCCTTTGCCGATCTCGCCTGGCCCGCCATTCCCGGCCATCTGGGCAAGCCATGGTTCCTGCCCTTTGTGGGCGCCTATTACCGCGTGCTGGACTATTTCCAATGATGGACTTTTCACGCCGCGCCATGTTGCTGGGCGGATTAAGCGCTGGCCTGACGGGCCTGCCCGCGATGGGCGCCGCCTTGCCCAAACGCGGCGGTTCGATCCGCGTGGCCACGCAATCGGTCTCCACCGCCGACACGCTCGACCCGGCCAAGGGCGCGCTCTCCACCGATTATGTGCGCCACTACATGCTCTATTCGGGCCTGGCGCGGATCGGGCATGATCTGCTCGCGCATCCTTCGCTGGCCGAACGGATCGAGAGCGCCGACCGGACCACATGGCATGTCGCGCTGCGCCGGGGCGTGCATTTCCATCATGGCGGCGAATTGACCAGCGCGGATGTTGTCTTCTCGCTGCTGCGCCACAAAGACCCCAAGCTGGGCAGCAAGATGGCCAGCCTTGCCGAGCAATTTGCCGAGGTGCGCGCCGATGGCCGCTATGGCGTGGTCATCCGCCTGACCGGGCCGAATGCCGATTTGCCCGCCCTTCTGGCGCAGTCGCATTTCCTGATCGTGCGCCACGGGGTGGATCGACCCGACGGCAATGGCACGGGCGCATTCCGCCTGGCCGAATTCAAGCCGGGCATCCGCACCGTGGTGGTCCGCAATCCCGACTATTGGGTGCCGGGCAAGCCCTATCTCGACCGCATTGAACTGATCGCCATTCCCGATGAGGTCAGCCGTATCAACGCGCTGTTGGCGGGCGATGTGCAGTTGGTGAACGCGGTGGCCCCGCATTCCACCCGCCGCGTCGAGGCATCCCCGGCCCATGCCATCGCCACCACGCCATCGGCGCTCTATTCCAACCTGATCGCGCGGATGGATCGCCTGCCCAGCGGCAATCCCGATTTCATCGCCGCGCTCAAACATCTGGTGGACCGCCCGCTGGTGAAACGCGCGCTGTTTCGCGGCTATGCCACCATCGGCAATGATCAGCCGATCCCGCCCTTTCACCCCTATTACAACCCCGCCATTCCCCAGACCGCGCTCGATCTTGACCGGGCGAAATGGCATGTGCGGCGCGGCGGGTTGCAGAACGTGCGCCTGCCGATCTTTTGCGGCCCGGCGGTCGAAGGCTCGGTCGATATGGCCTCGGTGCTTCAGGAATATGGCGCGCGCGCGGGCCTCGATCTGGCCATTACGCGGGTGCCCTCGGACGGATACTGGTCCACGCACTGGATGCGCCATCCGCTTTCCTTTGGCAGCACCAATCCGCGCCCGACCGCCGATCTGGTCTTCTCGCTTTTCTACAAATCCGACGCCGCATGGAACGAGACGGGATGGAAAAACCCGCGCTTTGACCAGCTCCTGCTGGCCGCGCGGGGTGAGACAAACGAGGCAGACCGCAAGGCCATGTATGGCGAGATGCAACAGATCGTGCATGACCAGTGCGGCTCGATCATCCCGGTCTTCATCAGCCTGATCGACGGCCATGACCGGCGGTTGCAGGGGCTGAACCCGCTGCCGATGGGAGGATTGATGGGCTATCAATTTGCCGAACACGTATGGTGGGCGGCATGAGCGGGGCAAAAACCGGAAAGGCCAGCCTGTGGCCGATGGTGGCCCGGCGGGTGGGTTCGGCAGCGTTGACGCTGCTGCTGGTCTCGATGGTGATCTTTGCCATTGCGGGCCTGTTGCCGGGCGATGCGGCGCAGGAGGCCCTTGGCCAGTCCGCCACGCCCGAACAGGTTGCCGCGCTGCGCCACGAAATGGGCTTGGACCAACCCGCCCCGGTGCGTTACGCGCGCTGGCTCTCGGGCATGGTTCAGGGCGATGCGGGGCAATCGCTGGTGGCCGGCATGCCGGTGGGCGCGATCATTGCCGAACGCCTGCCCAACACGCTGATGCTGGCGGGGATGACGGCGGTGCTGGCGGTGCCTCTGGCGCTGATCATGGGCATTACGGCGGCGATCCGGCGCGGCACATGGATCGACCGGGCGATCAATCTGGCCTCGCTCTCGATGGTGGCGCTGCCCGAATTTCTGGTGGCGACGGTGGGCGTGCTGATCTTTTCGGTCAAGCTCATGTGGCTGCCCTCGATCGCGATGGTTTCGGCCGAGGCGAGCTGGAGCGACACTTTGCGCTCCTGTGCGCTGCCGATCCTGTCGCTGACGGTGGTGGTGGTGGCGCAGATGGCCCGCATGACCCGCGCCGCCATCGCGGATCAGCTTGACCGGCCCTATGTCGAAATGGCGCGTTTGAAGGGCGCTTCGCTCTCGCGCGTGGTGTTGGGCCATGTGCTGCCCAATTGTCTGGGGCCGATTGTCAATGCGATGGCGCTTTCGCTCTCCTACCTGATGGGCGGGGCGATCATTGTCGAAACCATCTTCAACTTTCCGGGTCTGGCCAGTCTGATGGTCAATGCCGTGACCAGCCGCGACATGCCCTTGTTGCAGGCCTGCGCGATGATCTTCTGCTCGGCCTATCTCCTCTTGATGCTGGTGGCCGATATGGTCGCGCTGCTGGCCAACCCAAGGCTGCGTGCGCAATGAAACGCTCGATCTCCCTTTTGGCCGGGGCCCCTCTGGCCACGCGCATTGCCGCCGGTTTCGTCGGCTTCTGGCTGGTGCTGGCGGTGGCGGGGCCTTGGGTGGCGCCGCATCCGGTGGGCGCCTTTGTGGATCAGGACGTGTTTTCCGGCCTGTCCGCGCGCTTCTGGCTGGGCAGCGATTATCTGGGCCGCGATGTGTTTTCGCGCCTGCTCTATGGCGCGCGCTATACGGTGTTTCTGGGTCTGGGCGCGGCATTGCTGGCGGCCTGCTGCGGCACGACCCTTGCGCTCTGGGCCACTTTGTCGGGCGGGATGGTCGATGAGATCATCTCGCGCGCGATGGACACGCTGATCTCGATCCCGTCCAAGATCCTTGCGCTGGTGCTGGTGGCGGCCTGCGGCTCGTCCTTGCCGCTCCTGCTGCTGATCTGCGCGCTGACCTATGTGCCGGGCAATTTCCGCATTGCGCGCGCGCTGGCGATGAACCTTGCCGCGCTGGATTTCGTGGCGGCGGCCCGCGCGCGGGGCGAGCGCAAATTCGCCATCGCCCTCCACGAGGTGCTGCCCAATATGATCCACCCGCTGCTGGCGGATCTGGGCCTGCGCTTCGTGTTCGTGGTGCTGCTGCTCTCGGGCCTGTCGTTCCTTGGCCTTGGGGTACAGCCGCCCTATGCCGACCTTGGCTCGCTGGTGCGCGAGAATATCTCGGGCCTTACCGAGGGCGCGCCTGCGATCCTCGCGCCCGCACTGGCGATTGCCGTGCTGACGGTGGGGACGAACCTGTTGATTGACGCCCTCAAGCCCGAGGACAAGCGATGAGCGCCCCCCATATCGAAGTTTCCGGCCTGACCGTGGCGGTGGGCGATGTGCCGATTGTTTCGGACATTTCCTTTGCCGTACAGCGCGGAGAGGTGCTGGCGCTGATTGGGGAATCCGGTTCGGGCAAGAGCACGACCGCGCTGGCCCTGATGGGATGGTGCCGCCATGGCGGACGCATCGCGAGCGGCACGATCCGCGTGGGCGGCATGGTGATCGAGGGCAAGAGCGAGGAAGAGCTCTCCGCGATCCGGGGCCGCCATATCGCCTATATCGCACAAAGCGCGGCGGCGGCCTTCAACCCTTCGCGCCGGATCATGGCGCAGGTGATCGAACCGGCCATCATCCACCGCATCATGACGCGCCAGGAGGCCGAGGCCAAGGCGGTGGACCTGTTCCGCGCGCTGGCCCTGCCCTCGCCCGAGACGATTGGTGATCGCTATCCGCATCAGGTGTCGGGCGGGCAATTGCAGCGTCTGATGGCGGCGATGGCGCTGATCACCGATCCCGAACTGGTGATCCTGGACGAGCCAACCACGGCGCTCGACGTGACTACGCAGGTCGAGGTTCTCAAGTGCTTCAAGGCCGCGCTGGCCCATTGCAACCATGGCCGGGGCGCCACCGCGATCTATGTCAGCCATGACCTTGCCGTGGTGGCCCAGATGGCCGACCGCATCGCCGTGCTTTTGAAAGGGCGGCTGGTGGAGGAAGGCCCGGCCGAGCAGGTGCTGACCGCGCCGCGCGATGCCTATACGCAGGTGCTGGTCAATGCGCCCCATCCGGTGCCTGCCGCGCCTGCGGGCGATGATGCCGCGCCGGTGCTCTCGGTGCGGGGGCTGACGGCGGGCTATGGCCGCGTTATCGATGGAATGCCGCAGATTCCGGTGCTGCGCGATGTGGCGTTTGATCTGCCTGCGGGCGGCGCGCTGGGCATCATTGGCGAGAGCGGATCGGGCAAATCGACGCTGGCCCGCGTGATCGCCGGGCTGCTGCCTGCGGCACAGGGCGAGGTCCTGCTGAACGGCAGCGCCCTGCCGCCACGGCTGGAAGATCGCAGCCTCGATCAATTCCGCACCGTGCAACTGGTGTTTCAGAACGCCGACACTGCGCTCAACCCGGCCCATAGCGTGCGCCGCATACTTGCCCGCCCCTTGCAGCATTACCACGGGTTGACCGGCGCGGCGGCGGATCGACGGGTGGCCGAATTGCTGGACCTGACGCGCCTGCCCGCCGAGGTGATCGACCGGCCCGTGACGAAGCTGTCGGGCGGCCAGAAGCAGCGCGTCAACCTTGCCCGCGCGCTGGCGGCCGAGCCTAAGGTGCTGCTCTGCGATGAAGTGACATCCGCGCTCGATACGGTCGTTGGCGCGGCGATCCTCTCGCTGATCGAGGATCTGCGCCGCGATCTGGGGCTGGCCACGGTGTTTATCAGCCATGATATCCACGCGGTTTCGGCTTTGTGCGAAAAGGTACTGGTGCTGTATGGCGGCACGCCGGTCGAACTGGCCACGCGCGCGGCCTTCAACGGGTCGCGCCATCATCCCTATACCAGCCTGCTCAAATCGAGCCTGCCCACGATGGACCCGCGCTGGCTCGACACCACGCGCGCGCCGATCCTGCGCGGTTTTCGCGTCGAGGGCCTTTGCCCGTTTCAGCCGCGTTGCGCCGAGGCCGTTCCGGGCCTGTGCGATGCCGTGCCTGCGCCGTTGCGCGAAGGCGATGGCATGCGCTGGCTGTGCCACCATTCCCCCAGCATCAAGGAACAAGCATGAGCGCCCGTTTCCGCCGCCTTGTCGAAACCGACCGGCCGCAGGTGAGCCTCACCGTCGACGGCGTGAGCGTCACCGCGCTGGCGGGCGATACGCTGATGGTGGCGATGCTGACCAACGGCGATGCGTTGCGCAGCAGCGAATTTTCAGACCTTGAACCGACCGATGGCCGCCGCGCGGGCTTTTGCCTGATGGGGGCGTGTCAGGACTGCTGGGTCTGGACCGCGCAGGGCGAGCGTCTGCGCGCCTGTTCAACGCCGGTGCAGGGCGGCATGGAAATTTCGACTCACCAGCCGGAGGCGACATGGGCGACCATCGCGTAATCATCGTCGGCGCAGGCCCTGCCGGGGTGCGCGCGGCGCAGGCGGTGGTGCGCGCAGGATTGCGCCCCATCGTCATCGACGAGGCCGCCCGCGCCGGCGGCCAGATCTATCGCCGCCCGCCGGAAAATTTCCAGCGCGACCACGAAGCGCTTTACGGCACGGAGGCGGCCCGCGCCCGCGCGATCCATGAGGATTTCGCCGCCCTCCTGCCCCATATCGACTATCGCCCCGAAACGCTGGTGTGGAATGTGGCCGAAGGTCATGTCTGGGCCGCGCATGAAGGCGAGACGCAGGCGATACCCTATGATGCTCTGATCGTGTGCAGCGGGGCCAGCGACCGTGTGGCCCCGATCAAGGGCTGGCAGGCGGCGGGGTGCTATTCGCTGGGCGGGGCGCAGATTGCGCTCAAGGCTCAGGGCTGCGCCATCGGGCATCGGGTGATCTTCCTCGGCTCCGGCCCGCTGCTCTATCTGGCCGCCGCGCAATATGTGAAGGCCGGGGCCGAGGTGGCCGCCGTGCTGGACACCTCGCCTTTCTGGCTGAGGGTGAAGGCCGCGCCGAAACTGGCCGCCATGCCCGGTCTTTTGTGGCAGGGGATGAAACTGCTGGGCGATCTGAAGCGCGCGGGCGTGCCGGTGCTGACGGGCGTGACGCCGGTGGAAATCGAGGGCGATACTCAGAGCGGCGTTTCGGGCGTGACCGTGCGCCACAAGGGCGCGGTCAAGCATTTCGCGGGCGATGCCGTGGCCATGGGCTGGCATGTGAAGCCCGAGGCGCAGATTGCCGATCTGGCCCGCGCCACTTTCGCTTTTGATCCAGCCACGCGCCAATGGCTGCCCCAGACCGATGCCGATGGGCGGGCGGGCAATGCGCTCTACCTTGGCGGCGATGGAGCCCGCGTGCTGGGCGCGCGCAGCGCCGAGGTGACGGGCGAACTGGCCGCGATGGCCGCGTTGGCCGATCTGGGCCTGACGGTAGATGCGGATCGCCGCCGCTGGTTGCTGGCCGAAAAGGCCAATTACGCGACCTTCGCCAAGGGGCTGGCGCAGGCTTTCCCATGGCCACATGAACTGGTCGCCGCGATCCCCGATGAGGCCATCGTCTGCCGCTGTGAGGCCGTGACCGCCGCCAACCTGCGTGCCAGCGTGAACACCGCTCATGCGCAGGAAGCCAACCGCGCCAAGGCCTTCAGCCGCGTCGGCATGGGCCGGTGCCAAGGGCGCTATTGTGGTCATGCCAGCGCCGAAATCATCGCGGCGGCGCGCAGCGTATCGCTGGAAAAGACCGGCCGCCTGCGCGGGCAGGCCCCGATCAAACCCATCCCCGTGAGTCTGAAGCGGAACGACCTATGACCCAGATCCACCAGAGCGATGTCGCCATCATCGGTGGCGGTTTAATGGGATGCAGCGCGGCACTTTTCCTGCGCCAGCGTGGCATGTCGGTGACGCTGCTGGAAACCGACAAGGTGGGGCGGCAGGCCAGCGGCACCAATTTCGGCAATGTGCGCCGTCAGGGTCGCCCGATCTTTCAGCTTCCCCTGGCCAATCGGGCGATCCGCATCTGGCGCGATTCCCCGCAATTGCTGGGCGCGGATGTGGAATATCTGCAAAGCGGCCATATCCGCGTGTGCTTCCGCAACCGCCCGGAAAATATCGGCAAGATGGAGGAATATGCCGCCCTTGCGCGTGAGGAAGGGCTGGACCTCGAATTGATGTCCGCCAATGCCTTGCGGGAGAAATTTCCGTGGCTGGGGCCGGACGTGCTGGCCGGGTCCTATTCGGCCACCGACGGCCATGCCAATCCGCGCCTTGCCGCGCCTGCCTTTGCGCGGGCGGCGGCGCGGCTGGGGGCGTCCATCGTCGAGGACACCAAGATTGTCCATGCCGAGAAGGTGGGTGAAGATTTCCGCCTGACTGCCGAGGATGGTCGCCAGTTTGCCGCGCCGATCCTGCTGATTACGGCGGGCGCATGGGCGGGCAAGATCGCGGGCTGGTTCGGCGAGGAAATCCCCCTCACCCCGCGCGCGCCGACGATGAGCGTGACCGAGCCGGTGCCCTATGCCATCGCGCCCGCCGTGGGCGTGATGACGCCCGATGAGGTGGAAACCGTCTATTTCCGGCAGGTGGCGCGCGGCAATATCGTGCTGGGCGGATCGACGCGGGCGCAATCCTATCCCGACGACTATCGCTCCTATGTCTTGCCGCAAAACACCATGACGCAGTTTCAGCATCTGCGCCGTCTGGCCCCGGCACTGGCCAATCTGCAGGTCATCCGCGTGTGGAGCGGGATCGAGGGCTATACCGATGACGCCCTGCCGATCATGGGGCCGAGCGCCAAGGTTTCAGGCCTGTTCCACGCCTTCGGCTTTTCGGGCAGCGGGTTTCAGATCGGGCCGGGCGTGGGCGAAACCATGGCTGAATTGATCGCCACGGGCGCGACCGATATTCCGCTCGAACATTATGCGGTGACGCGGTTTGCCAAATAAGTAAGGGGGCAAAGGTATCGAACCTTTGCCCCCCTTTTCGTTACAGCCCGATCAGCACCGTTTTGCTCTTGCAGCTTGCCAGATAGGCCTCGCGCCCCAGATCCTTGCCCAGCCCCGATTGCTTGAAACCGCCGGTGGGCAGGATGAAATCATCCGAGCGGCCATAGCGGTTGACCCAGACCGTGCCTGCCTCAAGCGCCCGCGTGGCGCGGATCGCGCGGCTCAGGTTCTGGGTATGAACCCCCGCCGCCAGACCATAGCGCGTGCCATTGGCCAGCGCATAGGCTTCCTCATCATCGGCAAAGCTCTGCACCGTCAGCACCGGGCCGAAGATCTCGCTCTGCACCGCAGTGGCGTCGGCGGAAAGGCCCGCGATCAGGGTGGGTTCGTAGAAAGTCCCCGCCCGTTCTACCCGCGCCCCGCCGGTGATCGCCTCGCCGCCCTCGGCATGGGCGGTTTGCACGATGGCGTCGATCCCGGCCAATTGCTTTTCCGAAACGATCGGCCCCATCGTCGTGCCATCGGCCCATGTCTCGCCCAAACGGTGGGCGCGGAACAGGGCGGCGATGCGCCCGGTCACCTCATCGGCCACGCTGGCCTCGACCAGCAGGCGCGAACCGGCGACGCAGACCTGACCGGCGTTCAAGGTGATCGCGCGGGCGACAATCGCGCAGGCCTTGTCCATATCCGCGTCGGCAAAGATGATCTGCGGGCTCTTACCGCCCAGTTCGAGCGTGCAGGGTTTCGGCCCGGTGGCCGCACAGGCGCTCATGATCGCACGGCCCGTGGCGGTCGATCCGGTAAAGCTGACCTTGCCAACTTGCTCTGCGCGCACAAGGCCATCGCCAATGTCATGGCCCATGCCCTGCACCACGTTGAAGATGCCCGCAGGCACGCCTGCCGCCACCGCCAATTCGGCCAGACGCACCACCGAGAAGGGCGTGAGTTCGGAAGGCTTGAGCACCACCGCATTGCCCGCCGCCAGCGCCGGACCCAATTTCCACGCCGCCATCACCAGCGGCAGGTTCCACGGCGCAATTGCGCCGACCACGCCATAGGGTTCATTGGCGGTGAAACCAAAACGGTCATCGGCGGTGGCGCCCACCTCGCCGCCGTGCTTATCGGCAAATTCGGCGAAAAAGCGTATGCATTCGGCGGTATAGGGCAGATCCCATGCCAGAATCTCGGCCAGCGTGCGGGTCGAGCCCACCGCTTCCAGCGGGGCCAGAACCGCGCGGTCGGCGTCAATCGCATCGGCCCAGCGGTGCAGGATGCGGGCGCGGGCGCGCGGGTCCATCCGGCCCCAGCCGCTGCTTTTCTGCGCGGCGGCGGCATCTTCTGCCGCTTGGCTCATCTGATCCATGCTGGCCGCGTGCAAGGGCGAGAGCAGGCCCCCATCGGAAGGCCGCAACACATCGAACACCGCGCCAGCGCCCAGAATTTTGCGCCCACCGATGAAATTAGCCGCCAGATCGGGCCGGATGGAATCGGGGTTGAAGGCAATCGTCATCGGGCATGGCTCCGCAGTGATTCTTTGGGGGTTCTGGGGGCAAGATTATTGCCCAGCGGCAGAATCGACTGGGCAAAGCGGGGCGCTCAACGCCATAATCTTCTGATCTTATGCATAAGGCGGCAGCCTATTCCATTCGCGCGGGGCTAACCCATTATCAGGACTGGCGCATCACCCCCTCGTTTGGATGCGCCGACACACCAATACGGTTGGCGGGGCAAAGGAAAGGAGTGCGGCGATGGGCGAGCTGGTCACCAGCGACGTGAGTTTTCGGGCGATGCGGCATGAAGATGTCGAGCGCGCGGTCGAGATGTCACGCGCGCTCTCCTGGCCGCATCGTGAAGAGGACTGGGCGCTGTTTCTAAGCCTGGGCCATGGCATCGTGGCCGAGGTGGACGGAGAGGTGATCGGCACCATCTGCGGCTTTCCCTATGGCGATCATGCCGCGACGCTGGGCATGGTGATCGTCGATGATGCGCATCAGGGCAAAGGCTATGGCCGCCAGCTGATGCAGGCGATGCTCGACCATCTGGGCAACCGCACCGTGCTGCTTCAGGCCACGGTCGAGGGCGCGCCGCTTTATGAAAAGCTGGGCTTTGTCGATATCGGCACGCTGCATCAACATCAGGGCACGATCCCGCTGGCCCCGCTGGCCGCGCTGCGCAGCGGGGAGCGCATCCGCCCGCTCGGCTCGTCCGAACAGACGCCGGGCGAATTGTACAGCAAGGCCACCGGCACCGACCGTCATGCGATGATGCGCGCCCTGACCGCGCAGGACAGCACGGTGGTGCTGACCCATGACGATATTCCCGTCGGCTTTGCCCTGCTGCGCCGGTTTGGCCGGGGATGGTCGGTGGCGCCTGTGGTGGCGCCCGATGCCGATGGCGCCAAGGCGCTGATCCTGCACTGGCTGGCCCAGAATGCGGGCAATTTCACCCGCCTAGATGTGACCGAGGAAAGCGGACTTTCGCCATGGCTGGAAGGGCTTGGCCTGCCGCGCGTCGATACGGTACGCATGATGGCGCGGGGGCCTCTGCCCGAAACGGCGCCCAACGCCACGCTCTTTGCTCTCACCACCCAAGCACTGGGGTAAACCATGCAGCTTTCCGATAACACCCTTTTGAAGCAGGCCGCGCTGATCGGCGGACAATGGCTTGGCGCCTCCTCGCGCGATGCGCTGGCGGTGAAGGACCCGGCCAATGGTGCGGTGCTGGGCGCGGTGCCCGATTGCACGGGCGATGACACACAGGACGCCATTGCGGCGGCCAATGCAGCATGGCCCGCATGGCGCGCGCGCACGGCGGGCGAACGCTGCGCGCTGCTGGAGGCATGGCACGCTCTGGTGCTGGCCAATCTGGACGATCTGGCTCTGATCATGACCGCCGAACAGGGCAAGCCGCTGGCCGAGGCGCAGGGCGAGATCCGCTATGCCGCCAGCTTCATCAAATGGTTTGCCGAAGAAGGCCGCCGCACCGGCGCGCGCAACGTCGTCTCGCCCGAACGCGATCGGCGCGTCATCGTGCTGACCGAGCCGGTGGGCGTTTCGGCGGCGATCACGCCGTGGAATTTCCCCGCCGCGATGATCACGCGCAAATGCGCGCCCGCGTTGGCCGTCGGGTGCCCGGTGGTGATCAAGCCTTCGGAAATGACACCCTTCACCGCGCTGGCGCTGGGCGAACTGGCCTTGCGGGCGGGCTTCCCCGAAGGCGTCATCAATATCGTGACCGGCCTGCCCACGGCCATCGGAGCGGCGATCACCGGCAGCCCGCTGGTGCGCAAGCTGTCCTTCACCGGATCGACCCGCGTGGGCTCCTTGCTGCTTGAACAATGCGCAAAGACCGTGAAGCGGACCAGCATGGAATTGGGCGGCAATGCGCCGTTGATCGTCTTTGCCGATGCCGATCTCGATCTGGCGGTGAAGGCGGCGATGGCCAGCAAATTCCGCAATGCCGGGCAGACCTGCGTCTGCGCCAACCGGATGCTGGTGGCCGATGAAATCTATGACGCCTTTGCCGAAAAGCTGGCCGCCGCGGTTGCGCAATTGAACGCCGCGCCGGGGATGGAGGCCGATTCCACCGTTGGCCCGCTGATCAACGCCGCCGCCGTCGAGAAGGTCAGCGCCCATCTGGAAGACGCGCTGGGCAAGGGCGGCAGAATCATCGGCGAAGGCAAGGGCCGCAGCGATGACCGCTTTGTCCGCCCCGTCATCATCGGGGATGCCAATCCCGAAATGCGTCTGGCCTCGGAAGAAACCTTTGGCCCCCTCGCCCCGCTGTTCCGCTTTACCAGCGAGCGGCAGGCGATCGAGATGGCCAATGACACCCCCTACGGCCTTGCCGCCTATTTCTACACCCGCGACCTGTCGCGCTCGTTCCGCGTGGCCGAGGCGCTTGAGGCCGGGATGATCGCGCTGAACACCGGCGGGATCGCGATGGAAATGGCGCCCTTTGGCGGCGTCAAGCAATCGGGCCTTGGCCGCGAAGGCGGACAGCAAGGCATCGAGGAATATCTGGAAACCAAGGCCTTCCATATCGGCGGGCTGGAATTGGGGGCATAAGACCCATGCGCAATTACAAGATCGCCGTCATCGCCGGGGACGGCATTGGCAAGGAAGTCATGCCCGAGGGCCTGCGCGCGCTGGAAAAGGCGTCGGGCGCCTATGGTTTCGGGCTGGATCTGCAGGTGCATAATTTCGCCGATTGCGATTATTATGCCCGGCATGGCCGCATGATGCCCGAGGATTGGAAGGATCAGATCGGCCGCCCCGATGCGATCTTCTTTGGCGCGGTGGGCTGGCCCGAAACGGTGCCTGATCACATTTCGCTGTGGCAGAGCCTGCTGCAATTCCGCCGCGAATATGATCAGTTCGTCAATCTGCGCCCGGTGCGTCTGATGCCGGGCGTGCCCTGTCCGCTGGCGGGCCGCGAACCGGGCGACATCGACTTCTGGGTGGTCCGCGAAAACACGGAGGGCGAATATTCCAGCGTCGGCGGCCATATGTTTGCCGGGACCGAGCGTGAGATCGTCATTCAGGAAACCGTGATGACGCGCCAGGGCATTGACCGCGTGCTGCGCTTTGCCTTCGATCTGGCGCAGAAGCGCGAGCGCAAACACCTGACCAGCGCCACCAAATCGAACGGCATCGCCATCACCATGCCCTTCTGGGACAAGCGCGTGGAAGCCATTGGCGAGGAATATCCCGATGTGAGCCATGACAAGTATCACATCGACATCCTGACCGCGCAATTCGTGATGAACCCCCAGCGTTTCGACGTGGTGGTCGCCTCCAATCTGTTCGGCGATATCCTGTCCGACCTTGGCCCGGCCTGCACCGGCACGATCGGCATCGCGCCCAGCGGCAATATCAACCCCACCGGCGAGCACCCCAGCCTGTTCGAGCCCGTCCACGGTTCGGCGCCCGATATCGCGGGCTTGGGGCTAGCCAATCCGGTAGGCCAGATCTGGTCGGCCGCGATGATGCTCGAGCATCTGGGCGAGGCAGAAGCGGCGGCGGGCATCATGCGCGCCATCGAACACGTCCTGTCCACCCCCACGGGCCGCACCGGCGATCTGAAGGGCAGCGCCAATACCGTGGAATGCGGCAAGGCGATTTCCGAAGCCATCGGCTGAACCACGGCATAAAATGCCGCACCCCTGCCCCTGTTTGGCGCAACACGCCTGAACCGCTAGCATAGGTTTGCCTCATGACCGAAACCCTGACCAACCGCTCGCTGATCGACCTTGACCGCGATCACCTGATCCACCCGGTGGCCTCTTTCCGGGGCCACGAGGCGCATGGCGCACGCGTTTTGGCCAGCGGGGACGGCATGTGGCTGACCGATATAGAAGGCAAGCGCGTCATCGACGGCTTTGCCGGCCTGTGGTGCGTCAATGTCGGCTATGGTCAGGACAGCGTGGTGGAAGCCGCCGCCGAGCAGATGCGCCGCCTGCCCTATGCCACGGGCTATTTCCACTTTGCCAGCGAACCGGCGATCCGGTTGGCGGCAGAATTGACCGCACTGACGCCCGAGGGCCTCAATCACGTCTATTTCACGCAAGGCGGTTCGGATTCGGTGGACAGCGCGGTGCGCTATATCGTCCACTATTTCAACGCCATCGGCAAACCGGACAAGAAAGAGTTCATCGCGCTCGAATGGGGCTATCACGGCTCCTCGGCGATGGGCGCCGGTTTGACCGCACTGCCCAATTTCCATCGCGGTTTCGATCTGCCGTATAAGTGGCAGCACCATATCGCCTCGCCCTATCCCTATCGCCACCCCAATGGCGATGACGATGCCGCCGTAATCGCCAGCACCATTGAGGCGCTGGAAGCCAAGGTGGCCGAAATCGGCGCGGACAAGGTTGCCGCCTTCTGCTGCGAACCCATTCAGGGCAGCGGCGGCGTCATCGTGCCGCCCGTGGGCTGGCTCAAAGCCATCCGCGAAGCCTGCGACCGGCTTGGCATCCTGCTGCTGGTCGATGAAGTCATCACCGGCTTTGGCCGCACCGGGCCATTGTTCGCCTGCGAGGCCGAGGGCGTGACGCCAGATTTCATGACCACCGCCAAGGGCCTGACCGCCGGTTATGCCCCGATGGGCGCGCTGTTCATGGCCGACCATATCTATCAGGCGATTGCCGATGCCAGCCCGCTGCCGGTGGGCCATGGCGGCACCTATTCGGGCCATCCGGTGGCCGCCGCCGTGGGGCTGGAAGTGCTGCGCCTCTATCGCGAGGGCGGCGTGCTGGCCAATGGCGTGATGGTGGGCGAACGTTTCGCCGCGCGCATGGAGGCGATCCGCAGCCATCCGCTGGTGGGCGATGTGCGCTATCGCGGGCTGCTGGGCGCGATCGAACTCGTGGCCGACAAGGACACCAAGGCGCCCTTCGCCGCCGATCTGGCGCTGGGCGATCGCCTCTCGCAGATGACCTGGGACAATGGCGTGATCGTGCGCTGTTTCGCCAATGCGGTCATCGGCTTTGCCCCGGCGCTGACCTGCACGCCCGAGGAAATGGACATCATTTTCGACCGTGTGCAATTGACGCTCGACCAATTGCTAGATCAGGCCGATATTCGCTCCGCAATCGGCCAATAAGAGGAAAACGCCCCATGATGCCCGGCCCCAAACTCGACCGCATCGATCTCAAGATCCTTGCCAAGCTGCAACAGGCCGGGCGCGTCACCAATGTCGAACTGGCCGATGCGGTGGGCCTCTCGCCCAGCCCTTGCCTGACGCGGGTAAAAAGGCTGGAGCAGGCGGGCTATATCACCGGCTATGGGGCCCATCTCAACCTTGGGAAGCTGGGCGAATTTCTGACGGTTTTCACCGAGGTCACGCTGTCCGAACACCGGCGCGGCGACTTTTCGCGCTTTGAAAGCCGGATCGTGAAACTGGACGAGATCGTCGAATGCCATCTGGTTTCGGGCGGCTATGACTATCTGCTCAAATTCGTCACGCGCGGCGTGTCGCATTACCAGTCGATCATCGAAGGGATGCTGGAAAGCGATTACGGGATCGAGAAATATTTCTCCTATGTCGTGATCAAATCGCCCTTCATCAAACATCACTTCCCGATCCAGAGCCTGTTCGGCAATTCGGTTTAAGGGCCTTCAGACCATGACGGACATAGCTGCGCTGCTGGCGCCATTGGTGGCGCTGCGCCATGATATCCATGCCCACCCGGAACTGGGCTTTGCCGAACATCGCACGGCGCGGGTAATCGCCGATGCGCTGCGCGCGGCAGGGCTGGAGGTGCATGAGGGCATCGGCGGCACCGGCGTGGTGGGCGTTCTGCGCCATGGATCGAGTTCACGCACCGTGGGCCTGCGCGCCGATATGGACGCGCTGCCTATCGATGAAAAAACCGGCCTGCCCTATGCGAGCCGCCATGAGGGGTGCTTTCACGGCTGCGGCCATGACGGGCATGTGGTGATGCTGCTGGGCGCGGCCCAGGCGTTGGCCGCCGATCCTTCGGGCATCGACGGCACGGTCCATTTCATCTTCCAGCCTGCCGAGGAAGGGCAAGGCGGCGCGCGCGCGATGATCGAGGATGGCCTGTTCGAGCGCTTCCCCTGCGACCGGGTCTATGCGCTGCATAACTGGCCCGCCCTGCCCGCCGGAACGATTGCCACGCGCGCGGGCGCGATCATGGGCGCGGCGGATAAGTTCCACATCACCCTGCGCGGGCGCGGCGGCCATGCTGCAGTTCCGCATGACACCAATGACACGCTGCTGGCCGCCGCATCGCTGGTGCAGCAATTGAACACGATCATTGCCCGCAACGCCCCCGCCAGCGCAAACGCTGTGCTCTCGGTCACGCAGATCCACGGCGGCCACGCCCACAACGTCATCCCCGGCGAGGCGATGGTGGCGGGCACCGTGCGCACATTCGACCCTGCCGTTCAGGACCGGATCGAAGAGCGGATGCGCCAGATCATCGCCGGAATCGAGGCCGGTTTCGAGGTCAGCGCCGAACTGGACTATGACCGCTATTACCCCGCCACGATCAATGACGCGGATGCCGCAGAGGACGCCCTGACCATCGCGGCAACCGTCGGCACGGCCCGGCGCGCGCCCGAACCCGCCGCCACGTCCGAAGACTTTTCCTTCATGCTGCAAGTCCGCCCCGGCGCCTATATCTGGCTGGGGCAAGGCGTGGGTGAAAGCCCGGCCCCGCTGCACAATCCGCATTATGATTTCAACGACGCCGTGCTGGAAACCGGCCTGCGTCTCCATCTCGCGCTGGCCCGGCATTGGCTGGCCCCGCAGGAGTGAATGCCATGAATCTGACCACATGCCCCTCCTTTATCGACCTCGACGCCTTTGCCCAGACCGCACAGGCAGGCGCGGAACCGTTTGGCGCGGATGCGGCGCTGCTGCCCCTGCGCGGCGGCCCGGTGGAAATGCACGCCTACCTCCTTTCGGGCAGCGGCAGCGCGCAGACGCAGCCCGGCGACACGATGCTGATCGTGGCCGAGGGAGAAGCGCAGATCACCGCGGGCGGCCAGACCCACACCTTAGCCAAGGGCGGCAGCCTCGTCCTGTCCGGCCCGCAAGGCTTTGACTGGAGCGCGGACCATGCCCGCGTCGTCACCATGCGCTATACCGGCGGCGCGGGCGAAGCGGCGGGCGT
The DNA here is from genome assembly GCF_012275515.1 of Novosphingobium sp. SG707. Classification (GTDB taxonomy): domain Bacteria; phylum Pseudomonadota; class Alphaproteobacteria; order Sphingomonadales; family Sphingomonadaceae; genus Novosphingobium. The sequence continues at coordinate 666,778 of NZ_JAAZQL010000002.1, read as the reverse complement.
CACCGTTGTCGATCCGACCACCGAGCGCGTCCCCTCGGGTGCGCCCTTGGCCGAATTGCTGATCGGCCCCACGCCGCAATGCCGCAACCACACGCAGTTCCTCTCCACCGACGGCGAGTTCATGGTCGGTGTCTGGGATTCCACCCCCTATCACCGCCGCGCGATGCCCTATCGCCATTTCGAACTGATGTATCTGCTCGACGGCAGCGTGACTTTCATTGACGAGGAAGGCCGCGAGGGCACGTTCCGCAAGGGTGACCTGTTCATGGTCGAACAGAACGCCCAGTGCAGTTGGGAAAGCCGCGAGGACGTGACGAAGATCTTCGCAATCTATCGCCCCAAGTAAGGAGCGCCACAGCTGTGGGCGGGGTTCCGGGCGATCAATGTTCGCCCAGAACCCGCGCCTTCATCCGGTGCAGCCCCATCCACATGCCGACCACCACCATGGGCACCATCACGCCCATGATCTCGGCCGCCGGGAAATGTTCAAACCGATGCTCGGCGGCCTTGAGCATATAGCCGATCAGGCTGATGCCATAATAGCTGAGCGCGACGACCGAGAGGCCCTCGACCAGTTGCTGCAGCCGCAATTGCAGGCTGGATGACCGCTCCATCGAGCGCAGCAAGCGCCCGTTCTGGTTCTCGATCCGGGTTTCGACGCGGGTGCGCAGCAGCGAGGTGAAATGCGCCGCGCGCTGCGTCAAATCCTCCAGCCGCCGCGAATAGGCCTGCGTGGTGCGGATCGCGGGCAGCAGGCGGCGCTGGGTGAAATCCTCAAGGCTGGGATGGCCGGGAATGGCGCGCGGCATCAGGCCCGCCAATCGCTCCTCCACCAATTGGGCATAGGCGGCGGTCGCGCTCATCCGGTAATGCGTCTCGGTCGACAGCGACATGAGATCGAGGCTGAGCACCGAAACCCGTTCGAGCAGCGCATCGTCGGTCGTGTCGGGATTGGCCACATCGGCGGCCAGTTCGCGCAAGGTCGCCTCGGCCGCGTCCAGCCGGGGCCAGTAGGCCTGCGCCACCGGCAGGCCCATCAGCGCCAGATTGCGGTAATTGCCCAATTCCTGAAACCGCTGCAGCAACCGCGCCAGATCGGCAGGCGCCGCGCCATTGGCCGAAACCAGCGCAATGCCCAGCCCCTCGGCCCCGATGCGGAAATCCGACCACAGGCGCACGCCGGACGCGCCGATCATGCAGGACACAAGATCGGAGCCGACAAAGCCCATCTGCGGCAAAAGGTCGCGCGCCTGCGCCTGATTTTCAACCACATGGATGCGCGTGGCGCGGATGACCTGTCCGGGAAAACGCTCGATCCATGCCAGCGCCTGCGCGGGGTCGGCATGGGGTTCGTGCATGAACAGGGTGATGCCGCAGGCCTCGCTGTGCTGCTCCCAGACAAAGGAAATACCGGGGCCAAGCTCACCCTCGGCATGGCGCGGATTGTCCGATTGGTTCAGCCGCCCGCCGATGGGCAGATTTTCCAGCATCGCCCTTTGCCCCGCCCGCTCCTCGGGCGAGACCAGGCGCAGCACCTGAAGGATCCGCGTCGGCGCATGGATCGCGGGCCAGCGACGCAGATGCATCTCGCCCACCACCTGCCGCCGCAGCGGATGTTCGTCGAGCCTCATTCTCCACTCCCCCTTAACGTTAACGCGGCGATTATTCCCTGCCCCAGCGACAGGCCGCCATCATTGGCCGGCACCTGTTTGTGCGCCACCGGCACCATGCCTCGCGCGCGGATTTCCCGGCGCAGCGCGGCCAGCAACACCCGGTTCTGCATCACCCCGCCCGACAGGACGACATGGCCGCCCGGCGTGCCGGCCAAAGCCGCGTGATGCGCCAATGCCCTTGCCAGCGTGGCATGAAACCGCGCCGCAATCCGCCCCGGCGCAACGCCTGCGTCCAGATCGCCCAGCAGCGCCCGCCACAATCCGCCCCATTCCAGAGCAGGCGCAACGTCCCACGCCGCCTCGTCAAAGGGCCGGGCCAAGGCTTCGAGCGCCATGGCCGCCTGCCCCTCATGGCTGATCCGCAAGGGATGGATGCCCAGCGCCGCCGCCGCCGCATCGAACAACCGCCCTGCCGATGAACATGGCGGACAATTCGTGCCGCTGTCGATCATGCTTTCGGCCAAGCGCAACTTGGGTTCCTCGGGCAGATGGTGCAACAAAGACCCCGCCGCCGCGCGCCAATCTGCCCCAAACGCCGCGCGCAGATGAGCCAGCAGATTGCGCCACGGCTCCTTCATCGCCGCCGCTCCGCCGATCAGTGGCACCGGCGCGAAACCGCCCACACGCTCAACCCCGCGATAGCCCCCGCGCAGCACTTCGCCGCCCCAAAGCGCGCCATCCGGCCCCAACCCCAGCCCGTCGAGCAACAGGCCTACATGCTCGCCATCAGCCATGCCATTATCGGCCATACAGGCCGCCATATGGGCATGATGATGCGCCACGCGGACCAATGCCGCACCCGTTTCCTGCGCGATCCGCTCGCCCATCTGGGTGGAGAGGTAGCCGCCATGGGCATCGACCGCGACAATCCGGGGCGTGAAATCGAACAGGCGGCGATAGAGGTCGAGCATCGCGCGATAATCCTCCAGCGCCGCCGCCTGCTCCAGATCACCGATATGCGGGCCGACCATCGCCTCGCCGCCCCGGATCAGGGTGAAGGTCGCCTTCAGTTCCCCCCCGCAGGCCAGCACCGGGGGCAGGCCGTCGAAGGGCAGGGCGATGGGCGCGGGCGCATATCCCCGCGCGCGGCGGATGGGGATGGGCGCGCCCGCCTCGTCCATGGCCAGAACACTGTCATCCAGCCGGTTCTCGATTGTCCGGTCATGCATCACAAAGGCATCCGCAACCCCGGCCAAAGCCTCGCGCGCCTGCGCATTGTCGATCACCTGCGGCTCGTCGGACCGATTGCCCGAGGTCATCACCAAAGGCCCGCCAAATTCGGCCATCAGCAAATGGTGCAAAGGCGTGGCGGGCAGCATCACTCCCAGATGATCCTGATCCGGGGCCAGCGCATCAGGCACATCGGCCACGCGAGGCAAAAGGACAATCGGCGCCGCCGCGCTTTCCAGCAAGGCGCGTGCCGGGGCGCTGACCTCGCACAAGTCCTCCGGCCGAGCGGTCATCACCGCAAAGGGCTTGGCATCGCGGGCCTTGCGGCGGCGCAATTCCGCCACCGCCCGCGCATTCATCGCATCGCAGGCCAGATGAAACCCGCCCAATCCCTTGATCGCCACAATCCCCCCGCTGCGCAGTAGTTGCGCGGCCGCCGCGATGGGTTCTCCCCCGCCCCCCTCAACCCAAAGGCGCGGACCGCAGGCGGGGCAGGCAATCGGCTGGGCATGGAAACGCCGGTCCGCCGGATCGCCATATTGCGCGGCGCAGGCTTCGCACATGGGGAAATCGGCCATGCTGGTCTGCGCCCGGTCCCACGGAATGGCGCGGGCGATGGTCAGACGCGGGCCGCAATGGGTGCAATTGGTGAAAGCATAGCCGTGCCGCCGCTCTGCGGAATCGCGGATTTCGGCCAGACAGGCTGGACAGGTTGCCGCATCGGGCGGGATGGCGGTGGTGGTGGCGCCCTGCCCGCTTTCGACAATGCGGAACGCGCCCCAGCCTTGACCAACCGGCGCATCGCATACCTCGATGCCCGCCACGCGGGCCAAGGGCGGCGCCTCGTCCCGAATGCGGCGCGCCAGTTCGTCCAGCTCCGCTTCATCGCCCCATGCCGCGATGCGCACGCCCTCGCCATCGTTCGACACTTCGCCCGTCAGGCCAAGTTCTTGCGCCAGACGCCAGACGAAGGGGCGAAAGCCCACGCCCTGCACCGTCCCGCGCACGCGGATGCTGCGCCCGCACACCGACATCAATGCACCGTGCAGACCATGCAGGGGTCGAAACTGCGCACGATATGCTGGACCGAAACCGGCTCTGTCTCGCCCGCGCGGATGGGCGCGCCGACAAGGGCCTGTTCCAATGGCCCCGGCACGCCTTGGGCATCGCGTGGGGAGAAGTTCCACGTAGTAGGCGCGATGATCTGATAATGGCTGATCCGCCCGCCATCCAGCCGCAGCCAGTGGCCAAGGCTCCCCCGCGCCGCCTCGGTCAGGCCCATGGCATCGCCCGTGTCCAGCCGCGGGCGCGTGTCCTGAAAAGGCGCGGCAGGGTCGATGGCGGCGATCCAATGCTCCATCGCCATCACCACCAGCGCCACCTCAATGATGCGCGCCACCACGCGGGCCTCGACGCTGGCCCCGTCGCGCGCCACATAATCGCGCAGCAGCGGATGTCCCGCCACCAATTGCCGCGAAAGCGCCCCCACCTCGGCCACATTTCCGCCAAGGCGCGGGGCCTTGCACCAGCTATAGGCGTCGGGGTTGCTCATATCGGGCGCGGGGGCGGCATGGCGAGGCGCGCCGCCATCACCGGCATACCATGCGTGGGACACATCCTCGGTGATCGCGCCGATGGGCAGAGGTCCCGCCGCACCGATCCCGGCATCGAACATCCCGCGCGGAAACAGCGGCCCATCCCCGCTGGCATAGGCGCCGAACGCGATATGGCGCAGGCGCGTCACGCCGGATCGCGCCAGGTCGAGCCTTTGCGCGATAGTCAGGAAATGGGCGAAATCCCCCCCGCGCCCCTGCGCCCAATCGTAAAGCGCTTCGCGGCTGGAAATCGCGGCCACGGTCTCCAAAGGCGCGGCGAACAGGGTATTTTCGCAAAAGGCGCGAAAGCCCGACAGCATCAGCCGCAACCGCGCCTGTTCGGCCCGCGTGATGGCCCGCGTCGATCCGCCCGGCTGGATGGAGAGGGTATGGGGCCATTTGCCCGCCAGCACGCCCATCATGTTCATCAGGCCAGCGCGCGCGGGCAGCATCTGGATTGCCGCGCTGCCTTTCAGCGCCGTGAAACGGTCCGCCGCCGCCTGATGCCAAGGCTCGCCCGCATAGGCGGCGCGCGCGAAATCGGGCATGAAAAACAGGTAGAAATGGGTGATATGGTCCGCGATATTTTCCACCGCATGGACCAGATTGATCGCATGTTGGCCATTGGCAGGGGGCAAGCGCCGCTCCAGCCCGGCGGGGCGCACCCCGGCCAAGGCGCGGGCCGCCGCCACGCTTTGCGAGACCGAGCAGATGCCGCAGATGCGCGGGGCATAGGTCAGCGCGTCCGCAGCGGGCCGCCCCACCAGCATCGCCTCAAACCCGCGATAGAGCGGCGAGGTGACGCGCGCGCCCTCAACATGATCGCCCGCGATGTCGAGCCGCACCTCAAGATCGCCCTCCACCCGGTTGAACGGGCCGAGGATCAGGCGCGATGGCTTCTCGCTCATGCGCCCTCCTTGCGCCGGTCGCGCGGCAGGATGGCGGGGGTGGGCCTTGCGGCATTTTCCTTCAACCGGCGCGGCGTGGCGGCCTTGGACAGGCTGGCCAGCGCGACGAACCACGCCTTGGGCATGTCGGTGGGCAATCCGATGGGGATGCCGCTAATCTTGGGCGTCAGCGAGAAACTGTGGCCCGGTTCTTCAAAACCCGGCGCGGTGCAGTTGATACAGGGATATCCCCCCGTTAGGCACGAACCCGACCCGTTCCACGCCCGCGTGTTACAATCGGCGCGCGCCTGCGTGCCTTTGCAGCCGAGGTTTTCCATCATGCAGCCAAGGTCGCCCAGTTCCTCGGCGCTGGCCTTGAATTCATAATATTCGTTGCGGGCGCAGCCGTGGTGGACCAGTTGCGAAGTATAGGCCAGCGGGCGCTCCCATTCGTCGAGGTCGGCGGCGGACAGGGTACCGCCCGCCAGTTGCAGGATAGTATCGACAAACCATCCCGGATGGATCGGGCAACCGGCGATATTAATGACCGGCAAACCACCCCGCGCGCGAAATCCCGCACCCAGCAAGCCTCCAGCCCGCGTGCCATTATAGGCAAGCCCGCCCGCCTCCACCGCATTGCCCCCGCCCGCCGTGATGCCGCCAAAGGCGGCGCAGGAGCCGACCGCGATAATATGGGTCGCATGGGCGGCAATCGCGCCGATCATGTCGCGCATCGGCCGCCCCGTGCCCGCCATCAGGTGAAAGCCGCCGGTGCCGTTTGGGCCGTGGATGACCGATCCCTCGAGGCAGAGAATATCGACCGGCTGCGTCCCATCGGCGGCGGCGTCAAGGATCGCGCGCGCCTCCGCCCCGGTCGCCTCGGAGAGCGAGGGGTGCCACAGGACCTCGACATGAGCGGCGCGCAGGGCGGTGACGAGATCCGGCTTCTGCTGGCCCAGCAGGGAGAGCGTGCAACCCCCGCAGCCCCCCGATTGCAGCCAGATCAGGCGCAGCGGACGCGTGGGGGTTCCGGCGGGATAGGTCATTCCTCGCCCCCTTCCGGCCCCGCCAGCGGCAGGCGCAACGTGAATACCGCCCCGCCGCCGGGCGCATCGGCATAATCGAGCGATCCGCCCAATTTGCCCGCCATCGTATAGGAGACATAGAGGCCCAGCCCTGTCCCCGCGCCGATCGGCTTGGTGGTGAAGAAGGGTTCGAATATCTTGTCCTGATGATCGCGCGTCACGCCCGGCCCATTGTCGGCCACCGAGAGGGCGATGGTGTCGCCCTCCTGCGCGGCGGAAATATCGATCACGCCGCCTTCGCGGTCGCGCAAAGCATCGGCGGCGTTCTGCACCAGATTGACGAGGATCTGGTGCAACTGCCCCTTGCGGCTGGAAATCTCCAGCCTTTCGGGCAGCGCGCAATGCAATTCGGGCGGATCGCGCAGGGCCTTCAAGACCCAATCCGCCGCCGTATGCACCAGCCGGACAAGGTTGAAACTTTCCAGCGGTTCGCGCTGGCTGGCGGAAAAGCGGCGCAAATCCTGCACGATGTCCCGCACCCGCTCGGCCCCTTCCAGCGTGCCATCGACCAAGGGGCCGATGTCGGAGAGCACCCGGTCGATCTTGAGCTTTTCGCGCAGAGCCGCCAGTTCGGCCCCGCCCCGCCCGGCATCAATCGCGGCCAGATATTGCGTGATCGCCCCGCCATAGCGTTTCAGCGCATACATATTGCCGAACACGAAACTGATCGGATTGTTCAGCTCATGCGCCACGCCCGCCACCAGACGGCCCAGCGCGGCCATCTTCTCGCTGGTCAGCAATTGCTGCTGGGTCTGGCGCAATTTGCGATGCGCCGCGTCCAGTTCGGCCAGCGTGCGCTCAAGCGCGATATTGCGCTCCTCCAGTGCGGTCTGGCTGGCGACGAGGTCGGCATAGACATCATCCATCTTGCGGATGACGTCGATCCACATATCCTCGCCATTCATTCCCAAATCGGCAAGTGCGGCAAATTCCTGCACCGGATCATGCGGGCAATCGACATGGGACGGATCGAAGCGGCCCCCGAAACGATCCCCATCGAACCTGTCAAATCCGCCCGGCGCCATCATCGGCCCGCCACTCCCCGCAACGGATGGACATTTTCCAGCCCATAGCGTTCGAGTTTCGCCCGCAGGCCCACCCGCGACAGGCCCAGTTCGCGCGCCGCCTGCGATTTGTTCCAGCGGTGGCGGATCAGCGTTTCGCGGATGATCCGGGCCTCCATCGCGCAAACGCGCTCCTTCAGATCCCCCGTCAGGTCGCCCAGATCGGGCATGGTCTCAACCGGCTCCTCGGCCAAAGGGCGCGCGGGTGCGGCAATATGGGGCGAAAGCACATCCACACCCAGCCAGCGCCCCTCCACCCCGCGCACCAACATGCGCTGGATCTCGTTCTGAAGCTCGCGGACATTGCCGGGCCAGCCATAGGCCGAAAGGCGCGCCATCGCCTCGTCCGAAACCCCCTGCACCCGCTTGCCCATGCTGCCCATCGCCCGGTCCAGCAAGGTCTGCACCAGCACCGGCAGATCGCCGGGACGGTCTTTCAGATCGGGCAGGCGCACGATCATGCCCGCCAGCCGATAGAACAGGTCGGCGCGGAACCGGCCTTCGCGCATTTCCTGTTCAAGATCGCGGTTGGTGGCCGCGATGATGCGCACATCCACCTTGCGCGTGCGGCCATGGCCCAGCGGGCGGATCTCGCCTTCCTGCAAAACGCGCAGCAATTTGACCTGAAAGGCGGGGCTGACCTCGCCGATTTCGTCGAGGAACACCGTGCCGCCGTCGGCGCGTTCGAACAGGCCGATATGGTCATCGATCGCCCCGGTGAAGGCGCCCTTTTTATGGCCGAACAATTCGCTTTCCAGCAATTCGTCGGGCAAGGCGCCGCAATTTTCCACCACAAACGCCTTGTTCCAGCGCAGCGAGCCATAATGCAAAGCCCGCGCCGCCAGTTCCTTGCCCGTGCCCGATGAACCGATCAACAGAACCGGCACATCAAACGGCGCCACCTGCGCCAGAGCGCCGCAGACATCATCCATCGGGCTGCCTGCGCTGCGCACGATGCCGTCATTGAAATCATAGGCGCGGCGCACCTGCGCCTTGCGCTTGTCCACCACGGCGCTGGCGGCCTTTGGAGCCATGCGCAATTCCACCGCCAGCAATTCATTCTCGCGCTGAAGCTGAAACAGGCGGCAGGCCGAATGCAGCGTCAGCAGCAGGTGGTCGGGATGCCAGGGCTTGGTCACATATTGGAAAATGCCCGCCTGGTTGATACCGTCGATAATGTCATGCGCATCGGCATAGCCCGAAATAATCATACGGATCACATCGGGCCAGCGCTCCTTGACCAGCGTCAGGAATTCCACCCCGCTGCGCTCGGGCATACGCTGATCGCACAGGATCACCTGCACCCAATGCTGGGACAGCATCTCCTCGGCCTCGCGCGTGGAGGAGGCCGTCAGGATCTCGAACTCATCCTCGAGAATGCGGCGCAGCGATTCAAGGCTGCGGATCTCGTCATCGACGATAAGGATGGTGGGCAGGCCGGATTGCGTCATGGATCAAGCCCCTAGCAGATTCTGGGCAATTGCTCACCCGCCAACCAGTCGACCACGCGCATGCCCCCGATCAGCGTTTCCATGCGCAGCAAACCGGGCGTGCCGGGGGGCATGGATGCGCCCACCGTGCCGATCTGCGCCGCATCGCGCCCTTCGGGATGGGCGCGCATGATGTTCAGCACCGCCTCGGCCTGATCCCCTGGACAGATGCAGATCAGCTTGCCCTCATTGGCGATATGGATCGGGTCGAGGCCCAGCAATTCACACGCCCCTGCCACCTCCGGCCGCACGGGGATCGCCGCCTCTTTCAACGTCATGCTCACTCCCGCCGCCTCGGCCAACTCGTTGAGCGTGGCCGACAGCCCCCCCCGCGTGGGATCGCGCAGACAGGCGATGGAGGGCGCCGCCGCCAGCATATCGCCCACCATCCGATGCAGCGCCGCGCTGTCGCTCTCAATCGTCGTGCCAAAGGCAAGCCCCTGCCGCCGGCTCAAAATCGCCACGCCATGGTCGCCCAGCGTGCCGGAAAGCAGGATCGCCATGCCCGGCGCGATTCGTTCGGGCGCGATCTCGATCCCTTCCGGGATCAGGCCGATACCGGTCGTGGTGATGAACAGGCCATCGGCCGCCCCGCGCTCAACCACCTTGGTATCGCCCGTGGCGATGGGCACGCCCGCCTTGCGCGCCGCCGCGCCCATGCTGGCGGCAATGCGGTCGAGCGTTTCGAGCGGCAAGCCTTCCTCGATGATGAAAGCCGCCGAGAGCGCCACCGGCACCGCGCCGCCCATGGCCACATCATTGATCGTGCCATGCACGGCCAGCGAGCCGATATCCCCGCCGGGAAATTCCAGCGGGCTGATGACATGGGCATCCGTGCTCATCACGATGCGCCCATGGGGCAGGTTGAGGCGGGCCGCGTCATGGCCCTGATCGAGGATGGGATTGGCGAAATGACGGGCGAATATCTCGCGGATCAGGCGCGTGGTGGCCATACCGCCCCCGCCATGGGCCATTTCGATGGCGGCGCCGGGGCGCAGGATGGTGCTCATTCCGCCGCCTCCATTTCGGCCATCGTTTCGGCGCGGCGATAGGTGTAATAGGCGGCGCAAGAGCCTTCCGAGGAGACCATGCAGGCCCCCATCGGCGTTTCGGGCGTGCAGGCCTTGCCGAACAATTTGCAGTCCTTTGGCTGTTTCACCCCGCGCAGGATGGCCGGGCATTCGCAGCTTTTCACCTCACGGCTCTGCTTCTCGCTGATGGTGAAGCGCGCCTCGGCATCGAAATCGGCCAGTTCGGGGCGGATCGCACGGGCGCTGTCGGGCACGCTGCCCAAACCGCGCCACTCGAACGTGTCACGCAGGGCAAAGACCTCCTCGATCACCGCCTGAGCCCGCGTGTTGCCCGCCTCGGTCACAACGCGCGAATATTGGTTCTCAACCTCTTGGCGCCCCTCATTTACCTGACGGATCAGCATCAGCACCGATTGCAGCACATCGAGCGGTTCAAACCCGGCAATCACCATCGGCCGCCCATAATGCGCCACCAGCGGGCGATAGGCCCCCGCCCCGATCACCGTCGAAACATGGCTCGGCCCCAGAAAGCCATCAAGCGCCACGCCCGGCGCGGCCAGCACATGCGCCATGGCGGGCGGGGTCAGCACATGGTTGCAGAACACGCTGAAATTGCTCAGCCCCTGCGCCCGCGCGGTGAGGATCGCCATGCCGGTGGCGGGGGTGGTGGTTTCAAAACCGATCCCCATAAACACCACCTGCCGGTCCGGATTATCCCGCGCCAGCGCCAGCGCGTCGAGCGGCGAATAGACCATGCGGATATCGGCCCCCGCGCTCCTCGCCGTCAGCATGGATCGCCGCCCGCTGCCCGGCACGCGCATCATGTCGCCATAGGTGGCCAGGATCACGCCATGCCGCTCGGCCAGTTCGAGCGCATCGTCCAGCCGCCGCATCGGCAGTACGCAGACCGGACACCCCGGCCCATGCACAAAGCGCACATTGGACGGCACCAGATCCTGCACCCCATAGCGGAAGATCGCATGGGTATGCCCGCCGCAAAATTCCATGAAGGCATAGGAGCGCGCCGGATCGGCCTCACGCGCGATGGCCGTGGCAAGGCTCTGCGCCAGCGCCGGATCGCGAAATTCGGAGATATATTTCATTGTCCGGCCCCCAATTCTTCCTCGATCAACCCCGCCTCGGCCATCATTTTCAGCGTGGCCTCGGCCTCCTCCGCGCTGATCTTGTGCAGCGCATAGCCGACATGGAGCAGCACATAATCGCCCAGCGCCACATCATCGACCAGCGCCACCGAGATCGAGCGCGTGATGCCGCCAGCCGACACCGTGGCCATGCCGTCGGGCAAAAGCTCCACCACCTGCGCGGGGATCGCAAGGCACATGGGATCAGCCCTCCACCACGGGGCGCGAGGCCAAAGCCATCGCCCGCGCGGCCCGCAGCCAGTCGAGCCATTGCCCCATCCCCTCGCCGCTGCGCGCGGAAACGCGGATCAGGCGGACGCGCGGATTGACCCGGCGCGCGTTGGCCATCGCGGCCTCGATGTCGAAATCCAGATGCGGCAAAAGATCGACCTTGTTGACCAGCACCAGATCGGCGCTGGCGAACATATCGGGATATTTGAGCGGCTTGTCCTCGCCCTCGGTAACGGAAAGGATCGCCACGCGCGCGCCCTCGCCAAGGTCGAAGGCGGCGGGGCACACCAGATTGCCGACATTCTCGATGAACAGCACGCTGCCCTCGGCAGGCGAAAGGTGGTCAACCGCATGGCCGACCATATGGCCGTCGAGATGGCATCCCTTGCCGGTGTTGATCTGGATCGCGGGCGCCCCGGTCGCGCGGATACGGTCGGCGTCGGCGCTGGTCTGCTGGTCGCCCTCGATCACGGCGACAGGAAATTCGCCCGCGATCTCGGTCAAGGTGCGGCAGAGCAAGGTCGTCTTGCCCGATCCGGGCGAGGACACCAGATTGAGCGCCAGAATACCGGCCGCCGTGAAACGATCCCGGTTGGCGGCGGCGAAGAGGGCGTTCTTGCCCATAATGTCGGCCTCAAGCTGGATCAGGCGCGTCTGGCTCATGCCCGGAACGGAAACGCCTGCGGCCCCATGGCCATAGTGCAGATCCTCGCCATGATGGTGATGATCGTGGTCATGGTGATGATGGTCATGCCCGTGATCGTGGTCATGGTCATGATGGTGGCCATGGTCGTGATGGTCATGATGGTGATCGTGGCCATGGTGATGATGCCCGCCTTCCAGCTTGGCTCCGCCTTCGCCGCATCCGCAAACCGTGCACATCACAAAACCTCCAATTCGCGGATGGTCATGTCTTCGCCACCCGTCACCTGCAATTGATAGGACCCGCATTGCGGGCAAGCATCATAGCGCGCCGAAATCGCCACGTTGGCCGCGCAAGGCATACACCACGCGCGCGCCGCCACATCCTCGATTTCCAGCCGCGCGCCCTCGGCCACGCCGCCGCGCATCACCACGTCAAAGCCGAAACGCAGCGCCTCCGGCTCGACGCCCGACAGCGCGCCGATGGCCAGCTTGACCCGTTCGACGCGCGTGAAACCGGCGGAGCGGGCCTGTTCCTCCAAAATCTGGCGGATGGATTCGCATATTGCCATTTCGTGCATCAGGCCGCCTCCATCGCCGTATCCATTGCCCATTCAACGCAGGGGTCGATGGCCTGCATCACCCATGCCGCCTCCTTTGCCCCGTGGCATTGCGCCAAAAGCGCCGCCGCATCGCCATCCGGGCCGAACCGGCGCGCGGTGGGGGCGTCCATGGTGTAGGCCGCCACCCGCCCCTTGTGAAGCGCCGCGCGGTGCGTCAGCCGCCCCCGCGCGCAGGTCAACCCGGCCACGCCCATGCCCGGTTCGGGTGCATGCATGTCAGGTGCGACCGGCGCTCCAGCCAGCCGCGCGGCAAAGATCGGACGCAAGGCCTCGGGCGCCCGGGCCAGAAACCTCTCGGCCAGACCAGACGCCTCCACCACGCTCCAGTCGCCCGCGATCACCGCGCGCGCCAGTTCGGTCTGCGGGCGCTCGCCGATCAGCACGGCCCAGTCAAGGCAGAGGCGCAGGCCGGTTTCGCGCCGCGCCTCTGCGTGGACGCGCGCGATGCGCCGGTCCAGCTCTTCCTGCGCAATGGCTTCCCCCATCGCCGCCGCCACGGCCAACTCGCCCGCCAACCCCTGCGCCTCGCGGCAAATGCCGTGCAACCGGCGCAGCGCCTGCCCCACCTTGATGGCGGGCAGGCCGATCAGCAGGCCTTGCGCATTGGGGATCGCGCAATGGGCGATCCGGCCCCCGCCGGGTGTTATGGCGATACGGATGGCCGGGCCGGTCACGCCGCATCCTCGCGGTTCAGGCGGAACAGGGCGCGGCGGCTCAGCGCCGGTTTGGGTTCCGGCTCCGGCGCGGGCGGCTCGGTCATGATTTCGGCCATGGCGGCGTCCGCCGTGGCAATGGCCGCCTCCATGGTTTCAAATTCAAACATGGGCGAGAACAATGAGATCGCCCAGTAGAAGCCCAAAGCCGGTTCATGTCCCCGGATCGCCTCATAGGCGCCCGATGGCAAAGCGATATGCCGCTTCTCTCCCACCCGCGCCGGGGCCTCATCCTCAGGGCCAAAAGCCATTACATTCATGAACCACGGTGTAATCAGCACACCCATGCGCCAGCCATCACGCTCGCAGGCCCCGCGCATCGCCATGCCCAGCGCAGGGTTCATCACCGGCACGCCCACCATGCGCGTCTGCGCAATTTCGGCAAACACCGCCTCGACCTGCGCGATCCATGGTTCGGGTTGGCTCATTCCACCACCATAAAGCCTTCCTTGGGCGCGTCGCATTCCGGGCATGTCCAATGGTCGGGCAGATCGGCAAAGGGCGTTCCGGGCGCGATCTGCCAGTATGTGCAGCCATCGGCGGGGTCATAGATATGCCAGCAGATCTTGCATTCCAGCCGCGTCTGCGGGCCGATCTTGCCCACATCCCCGCCAAAGGAACCGTCGAAGAAATGAGACTCGCTCACCGATAAGTGTCCATGATCTCGGCCAGCCGTTCGGCGCTGTCGGCAATGTCCTCGGGCGCGGCCTGCGCCACGGCGGGCAAGGGGCTGATCTCGATCGTGTTGAGGATCAGCGTGTCCTGCGAATTGAAATAGCGCACCCACCAATTGTGCCGCGTTCCCGTGCTGCGGATCCGGCAATTGCCATAACCGCGCGAGAGGATGATGAGATCGCCCTTGCCCAGCGCTTCTTCGAGAAACAGCAGGTCGCCCTCGGTATGGGGCAGCAGCGAGAGGTTGATGACATGCGGCTGCGCGCGCGTGGAGGTGCCGGGGATATGGGCGTTGATTTCGGCGATCAGCGCGGGGGCGTTGAACAGGCCGTCAAAGGTCTTTTCCGGGATCGTCACCTCGCCCTGCGCGCGGCCAAAGGCGGCGGCGATGAAACCCGCCGGAAAGGCGCCGATGTCCACCCGGTCGCCCCGCCGCTCACCTGTCTGACGCACGCGCCACACGCCCGCCAGCACCGATTCCTGCGCCTGATAACTGTCGCCCAGCACGACCGAAACCTCGCCCTCGCCCAGCAATTGATCCACGAAGGCCAGGTCGGCCGGGGCCAGATGGGCCAGATCGACGCTTTCCTCCGGGCCGCCCGCTGCAACACGGTTCAAGGCAGCAAGGATCGCCTCGCCCGCAGCCACGCCTGCGGCATGATCGGCGGCGTCCGCCGGGATGCTGGCCATCGAAAACACCCGCATCTCCTCGGGCATGATCATGTAATCCAGCTTGGCATCATCCGGCCCGTCGGGCTGGCTGCCCGGTCCCACCAGAGCGCTCAGGAGGGTTTCGATTTCAGGGTTCATCATGCGTCTCCGTTGGGCGTGGCGCAGCCCGAAGGCATACGGAAGGGCGGCGGGTCGGACGGTTCACGGCCCAGCATGCCGGGCAGTTCGTTCATATATTCCGACCAGTCGCGAATGCCCTCCATCGCGCCCAGATATTGCCCTTCGCGCAGGAAGATCAGCGCCGGAAAAGAGGCGAAGCGAAAGCGGCGCTGCATCGCGCGCTCGGCATCGCGCGCGGCCACCAGAACGCCGACATGCCCGCCCAGCGCCTTGTCCAGTTCGGGCACCACCACGGCCAGATCATCGCATTCGGCCAGCCGCCACCAGTCCCCCGCCACCAGCAGCATGGAGAGCGGATGGGATGCGGCGATGGTGTCAAAATCCTCCTCGCCCACCACGGCATAGGCATGGCGCGCGATGATCGAGGCAAGCAGCGGCGAATGGGCCGAGCGGTCGAGTTCGGGGGAAAGGTCGCTCACAGGCTGTTCTCCGACAAAAGGTGGTCTGGCAATTGCGGTTCGCGCGCAATCAGATCGGCAAAGGCGGCGTCCAGATCGACCGCCTCGCCGCGCAGCAGCGCCGCCAGCGCATCAGTAGCGGCCAGCGTCTGCAGCGCGGTTTCCTCGTCCATCTTTTCGCGCGCGGCGCCAAGAAAGGTCATCAGCCATTCGCCCGGCGCGCATTCGCCCACCAGCGCGGTGTCGATGGAATGGATCGCGCCATCATGGCTGCACAGCGCAAAACCCGCGCCGCCTTCCACCACGCGCATGGGCAGGCCGACGCACATTACAACGCAACTTTCAGGTTGGGTCCGCCAAGGATTGACTGGATTTCCGCCTCATGGTCCTCCGGCCCCGCAGGCCCGGCCCAGCCATCGGCCAGCACGCGCGCGTCGCCGTGGCGGGGGGCTTCCTGCGCATCGGGGCGGGCGGCCTCATAATGCTCCATCAGCATTTCAAGGCTGCCGATGCCCTGTTCGGGCGAGAGCGGCACCGCGCGGCGCGTGGCATGAACCCCGCGCGTGGCCAGCCATTTCAGCGCCACCTCGATCGCCGGTTCCATCTGCGCCTTGACGCTCTCGCGCAGGGAGCCGCCGAAATCCTCCAGTTCCTCGGGCTGAACCCCCACCAGCAGGATTTCGGCCGGCGGCTCGCCCATCATCTCGGCCATGGCCAGGACTTCCTGAAAGCCGGTCTGGTGCAGCGAGATCTTTTTGGCGCCAAGGAAGCTGGGCACTTCCTCGCCCTCGACAACCTTCATCGTGGCGGGCGGCAAGCCGTAATCCACCGCATCGAACACCACCAGCAGGTCGGCCTCGCGGATGTCCTGCACCAGATAGATGCCCTGCGTGCCGCCATCCATCAGCCGCACATGGTCAGGGAATGACCAGTGGCGGTGGAGATGTTCGACCGCGCGCACGCCAAAGCCTTCATCGGCCCACAACAGATTGCCGATGCCCAGAATGAGTGTGTTGAGCTTTTGCCCGTTCATTGATTGCTCCCCACCATTGCTTCGAATGGCTTCGCTATGGAAAGAGGGATAGCAAGCGCTGTGCCAGTTCCTGCCAAAGCGTGAAGATATGGGCCAAATGGGTTAGGGGTGGCTGCGAGGCGCAGGGGCTAAATGCAAAGATTCTTTCCACTATGGAAAGATAATTTGGACGCCATCTTTCCATGCAAAAAAGGGAGCGGTTTCCCACTCCCCCCTTTGTCATGCTTGGCAGAACCGATCAGGTATCGCGGTCAATCGGCTTGGCATCGCGGAAATTGCGCCAGCCCGAGATCATCGAGGAAATGATCGACTGGCGCGACATGATATCCTCGCGCACGGCGGCATAGATATGGACGATCACAAAGATCACCATCGCCCACATCGCCAGATGGTGCCAGGTGTGCACGGTCTGTGAATTGCCGCCGAACAGCCACAGCACCGGCCCGGTAAAGACCGTGTGGATCCAGCCCGGCCCCTCGCCCTCGCCATAAAGGGCAAAGCCGGTGACGATCATGAACAGGCCCACCCAGACGAACAGGATATGCATGGACACCATCGCCAGCGGATTGTGGCCGATATATTTGCGCGGATGCTCCTCGATCATCGCATACCAGCGCATTTCATGCAGCACGCCTTTCCAGAAGCCGATATGCCAGAAAGGCGGGCGGAAGATCTCGCGCGCATGATGGTTGCCCACAAAGCTCCAGTAGAAGCGCAGGACAAAGCCCACCGCCATGATCTGGCCCGCGCTGAAATGGAGAAAGCGGACCCAGCCGAAGAAGAAATGGCTGGAAGCCTCGCCCACCAGCGTGAAGGGCGGTGAACCGATCAGATAGCCGGTGACGAACAGCACCGTGACGGCAAGCGCATTGATCCAGTGCCAGATGCGCACCGGCGCTTCATAGACATAGACCGCTGGCTCAACGGCTAATGGCGGGTCGATGGGTGTGCTGGCCATGGCGCCCTCTCCCCTTTATGCGGCGAGCAGGGCAAGGCCGGTGGCGCCAAGCGCGAGGCCCGCCGCCAGCCGGCCCTGCGACCGTGAGAAGATCATCCGGCCCATCTGCCAGCCCGCGCCATGCAGCAGCGCCGAAGACACAAGGAAACCGACGAAATAGGCCGCCAGATTGCCGCTGGCCTCGGCGCCATGCGCCAGCCCATGCACGGCGCCCGTGGCCACGATCAGCCCCAGCGCAAGGCCCGAGGACAGCCGCGTGGCCAGCACCAGCAGCGCGCCCAGCACCAGCACCGAGGCCGCCACCATCGGCTCAATCATCGGCAGCGCGCCCGTCATCAGCCCGGCCACAGCGCCCGCCGCCAGCGCGCCCATAAAGGCCAGCGGCGCGATCACCGCCGAACGCGCAGGTCGCGTGGCCGCCCACAGGCCCACCGCCACCATCGCGGCCAGATGGTCCACGCCCGAAAACGGATGCGCCAGCCCCGCCATCATCGAGCCATCATGGCCCGGATGCGCCATCGCGGGCACGGCACTCGCCGCAAGAGCAGAGGCGGCCAGAACAGTTTTACCAATCGCTTTCATCAAACCTCTCCTCTTAGCGGACCTTGACCTGCGCCATTTCCTGACCGTCCGGCCCCATCACATGGGTCGAACAGGCAAGGCACGGGTCAAAACTGTGCAGCGTGCGCAGAATTTCCACCGGCTCTTCGGCGCGCTCAACCTTGGTGTTCATCAGGCTGGCCTCAAAGGCGCCGATGTTGCCCTGATTGTCGCGCGGACTGCCGTTCCATGTGGTCGGCACGACGCATTGGTAATTGTCGATCTTGCCGTCCTTGATGCGGATCCAGTGGCCTAAGGCCCCGCGCGGCGCCTCGGTAAAGCCCACGCCCTTGACCTCGGAGGGCCAGGTCTTGGGGTCGAATTTGGCGGTGTTGGCGGTGGATGTGTCGCCCGCCTTGATATTGGCGATCAGCTTGTCGAGGAAATACTTCTGCTTGCGCGCGGCCCACTGCGCTTCCAGCCCGCGCGCGGCGGTGCGGCCCAGCGTCGAGAACAAGGCGTCCATCGGCACGTCCAGCGTCTTGAGCGCCCAGTCGACCTGTTCCTTGATCTCCTTGTTGCCCTGCATATAGCCGATGACATAGCGGGCCAGCGGCCCCACCTCCATCGCATGGCCGCGCCAGCGCGGAGCCTTGATCCAGCTATATTTGGCGCTTTCGTCGATTTCCTCGATGCGGGTGCTGGTGCCCTTGGCGGCCTTGCCCAGCTCATAATGCGGTTCGGTGACGCCGTCCCACGGGTGCAGGCCCTTGCTCTCATCCTCATATTTGTACCACGAATGGGGCACAAATTCCTGCACCTGCGTCAGGTCGGCCAGATCGACCGGGTGAACCTCATTCAGCTTGCCGTTGATGATCGCCCCGCGCGGCATCAGCAGGTTGGCGGGGCTGTAATCATTCGCCTTGTCGGGAATATCGCCATAGGCCAGCAGTGACTTGTTCGACAGGCCGCCGCCATAGAGCCAGCCCTTGTAATAGGAGGCAATGGCCATCAGGTCGGGAATATAGACATTCTCGACGAACTCGATGCAGCGCTGGGTGATGTCGGCCACGTAATTGAGGCTGGCCATGTTGATCGGCGCGCCCGCCGCCATATCGCCGTCAATGTTGATCGCGCAGGGAACGCCCCCCACCAGCCAGTTGGGGTGAATATCCTTGCCGCCGAAAATCGTGCGCACGCGCATGATTTCCTTCTGGAAATCCAGCGCTTCAAGGTAATGCGTCACCGCCATCAAGTCGGCTTCGGGCGGCAATTTATAGGCCGGGTTGGTCCAATAGCCATTCTTGAACGGCCCCAATTGCCCGCTTTCGACAAATTTGCGCAGGCGCGTCTGCACATCGCGGAAATAGCCGGGCGAGGAATTGGGATGGCTGGGCGAGACTTTCTGCTGCAACTCGCTGGTGGCCTTGGGGTCGGCCTTCAGCGCATTGACCGGATTGACCCAATCGAGCGCGTGCAGATGGTAGAAATGCACCAGATGGTCATGCACCTGAAGCGACAATTGCATGATATTGCGGATCGAATTGGCGTTTTCGGGAATGTCGATCCCCAGCGCGTTTTCCACCGCGCGCACGCTGGTCAACGCATGGGTGCCGGTGCAGACGCCGCAGATGCGCTGGACAAAGGCCCATGCATCGCGCGGGTCGCGACCCTTCAGGATCACTTCCAATCCGCGCCACATCGTGCCAGTGGAAACGGCGTTGCGGATCACATTGTTGGCGTCGAGATTGACCTCGCAGCGCATATGCCCTTCGATGCGGGTGACGGGATCGACGACAACGCGCTTGCCGCTGCTGTCGAGGTTAAAGCCATTGGGCGTGGCGATCGTGGCCATCAGTCCTGTCCCTCAAGTTCGCTGGTTTTGCTGTCTTCGCCGGTCTTCTGGCGGGCGCGTTTCACCGCGCTCGCGGCGGCATGGGCGGCCGCGGCAATGCCCACCACGCCAGCGGCCGTCCCGCCGATCTGGTCGGCATTGGCCTCGATGCCGAAACCCTTGATGTCGGTCAGGCGCTCATAGAACGAACCCTTGTCCCAGAAGCCATCCTCCGAACAGCCGATGCAGGGGTGGCCCGCCTGAATGGGGAAGGACAGGCCGCCGTTCCAGCGCACCGTCGAACAGGCGTTATAGGTGGTGGGGCCTTTGCAGCCAACCTTGTAAAGGCAATAGCCCTTGCGCGCGCCCTCATCGTCGAATTTCTCGACAAATTGCCCGGCGTCGAAATGCGGGCGGCGATAGCATTTGTCGTGAATACGCTGCGAATAGAACATCTTGGGGCGGCCCTGAAGGTCCAGCTCCGGGAAACGCTCGAAGGTCAGGATATAGGCGATCACCGCCGTCATCACCTCGGCAATCGGCGGGCAGCCGGGCACCTTGATGATGGGCTTGGCGGGCAGACCGGGCACCTTGTGCACGGGCGTTGCCTGCGTCGGATTGGGCCGCGCGGCCTGCACGCAGCCCCAGCTTGCGCAAGATCCCCAGGAGATGATCGCCTTGCAATGATCGGCGGCCTCTTTCAACTGCTCAAGGAACGGACGCCCGCCGATGATGCAACTCATCCCTTCCTGATTGAGCGGCGGATTGCCTTCGACCGCCAGGATGAAATTGCCATCATATTTCTTGATGGTTTCCTGAATGATCGCCTCGGCCTGATGCCCGGCGGCGGCCATGATCGTGTCGTCATAATCCAGGCTGATCATCGAAAGGATCACGTCCTTGGCCAGCGGATGGCCCGAACGGATAAAACTTTCCGAACAACAGGTGCATTCCAGCCCATGCAGCCACAGCACCGGAATGCGCGGCTTGGTTTCCATCGCGTTCTGGATTTGCGCGGCGGCGGCGGGCGGCAATCCCAGCGCGGCGGCGGTAAGGCTGCAAAACTTGGTAAAGCTGCGCCTCGTGATACCCTGACGGCGCATCACATCATAAAATGTCTCGGTGGCCATGCGTGTTCTTCCCCGGACGATGCCCCTTGGTCGGGGCTCTGCGTGTTAAGATTTCGGCAGATGTCGTTAAGCAAGGCCTGTGCCAGATACGGATATTGGCGGGAAACGGTCGAAAATGACCGACTGGCGAACCAATCTGGATGGCAAGTTGCCTTCCACAAGCATCGCGCACTTTCCACCCATAGGCGCAAATCCGTCTCCGCAGTTTGCCCCCTTGTTCGCCCGGCGCGGCGCGGCCATAGGCTTGCCCATGAGCATCATTCTGATTGACGCCGGAGGAACCATCTCCTCCCTGCCCGACGCGGGCGGCAAGCTGGCCGGGGGCGCTTCCGGCCTTGGAGAAACGCTGGCCGGGCCTGTCGTGCGACAGGTCTATGCGGGCCTGTCCGAGGACATGACGCTGGCCGACATGGCCCGCGTGCGCGATGCGGTACTGGCCGCGCTGGGTGAGCCGGAGGTGAGCGGCATCGTCGTCGCCCATGGCACCGATGCGATGGAGGAAACCGCCTATCTCATCGACCTGTCATTGCCGCTGACCAAGCCTGTGATCGTGACCGGGGCGATGCTGCCGATCAGCGATCCGGCCAGCGATGGTCCGGGCAATCTGGCCGCCGCGCTGCGCGCCGCCGCCACGCCGGAACTGGCGGCGCATGGCGCGCTGGTGGCCTTTGCCGGACATCTGATCCCGGCGGCGCTGGTGTATAAACATGCCACTTCGGCGCTCGACGGCTTTGGCTGGCGTGGAGGCACGGCGGGCGCGGCCTCGGGCGAGGCGATCACTCCCCCTGCGCCCCTGCCCCGGTTTGCGCCGCTGGTGCCGGTGGTGCCGGATGATGCCTGTCCGATCATCGCGCTTTCGGGCGGGGATGATGGCGCCATGATCCGCGCGGCGGTCGCATCGGGCGCGCGAGGCATCGTGCTGATGGCGCTGGGTCGCGGCAATGGCTCGGTGGGCGCGGCTTTGGCCGTGGCGCAGGCAGGCGTGCCGGTGGTGGTCGCCTCGCGATGCCCCACAGGCTCCACCGCCGCCGATTATGCCAGCGGCCAGCGTTTGGCCGAAGCGGGCGCGATCTTTGCGGGCGGATTGGGCGCGACTCAGGCGCGGATTTTGCTCTCCACCCTGATCGCGGCGGGCGAGGACGATATTGCCGGGCAATTTGCCGCGCGCGGCGCCATTTACACGGAAACCCATTGATCATGCTGACCCATCGCATCGCCATCATGGACGATCTGGACAATCTGCGCGCGCTGATGGCGCGGGCCATCGACCATCTGCAGACCGGCTTCCTGACCCCCGAGCAGATCGCCGCCAGCCGTCATGTGATGGGGCTGGATACCCAGCTCATCAAGGACGGCACCTATTTCCTCGTCGAATCGGACGGCGTGCTCGCGGGTTGCGGCGGCTGGTCCTATCGCGCGACGCTCTATGGCGGCGATGCCAGCGTGGTCGCGCGCGAACCCGAAGTGCTCGATCCGGCCAAAGATGCCGCCCGTATCCGCGCCATGTACACCAACCCCGATTTCGCACGGCAGGGCATCGGTCGCCGCGTGATGCAGGTGTGCGAGGATGCCGCCCGCGCCGCCGGTTTCGCCCGCACCGAAATGATGGCGACCATGGCGGGCGTCCCGCTCTATCGCGCCTGCGGCTACAGCCCCATCGAGGAAGTGCTTTCCGCCCCCATCGACGGGGTCCGGGTGCCTTTGCTGCGCATGGGCAAGACACTGTAGGCAAAGAAAAAGGGCCGGTGATCAACCGGCCCTTTTTTCATCAGAGAATGGTGCCCCTGGCCCGACTCGAACGGGCACATCTTTCGATATCCGATTTTGAGTCGGACGCGTCTACCATTCCACCACAGGGGCGTTATTCCCAAAACCATCTGCGAAGGATCGCCGCAGCGGCTTTGTTCGCCCCGCCTAGCGATCCTTTCGCATCAGATCAATGGCTTTTATCAGCCTTCCTTCAACGCGCCCACCAGCAACTTGTGGAGACGCGAGTGGAGAGCATCATTGCCTGCCAGCACTTCCTTGTCGCAAACCGGCAGCGATTGGCCGCGATAGTTCGAGACGAAACCGCCGGCCTCACGCACCAACAGACAGCCGGCAGCCGAATCCCAAGGCTTCAGGTTCGATTCCCAGAAACCTTCGTAACGGCCCGCCGCCACCCATGCCAGATCGAGCGAGGCCGCGCCAAAACGGCGAATGCCCGCCACCTGCGGCGCGATGGCCGCATAGATCTTGGCCCATTCCAGCGGATCGCCATGGCCCGCAAAGGGAATGCCGGTGGCGATCAGGCTCTCGTCCAGATGACGGCGGCCCGACACGCGCAGGCGGCGATCGTGCAACCAAGCCCCGCGCGACTTTTCCGCCCAGAAGCTTTCATCCGTGATCGGCTGATAGATGATCCCGGCGATAACATCGCCCCAACCATCGCCCGCCGGGCCCTTGCCGTCAAAGGCAGGTTCCTGCGCGGCGATGGAAATGGCGAAATGCGGGATGCCGTGCAGGAAATTGCTGGTGCCATCGAGCGGGTCGATGATCCAGCGCGGGCGGGTGGGATCGCCTTCGATCACCCCGCCCTCTTCCATCACAAAGCCCCAGTCGGGGCGCGCGGCGCGCAATTCGTCATAGATCGTGCGTTCGCTCTGCTGGTCGGCGCGGCTGACGAAATCCGCCGTGCCCTTGCGGCTCACCTGAAGGTGCTCCACCTCGCCAAAGTCGCGACGCAGGCGCTGACCGGCCTTGCGGGCGGCGCGCTCCATCACGCGGATCAGGCCGGAAATTGCCATACTCAGTCAGCCTTACCGACATAGGTGCGTTCGTAAACGTTCACCACGATGCGGGTGCCCGAAGCGATATGGGGCGGCACCAGGATGCGCACGCCATTGTCCAGCACGGCGGGCTTGTAGCTCGACGAGGCGGTCTGGCCCTTCACCACGGCGTCGGCTTCGACGATGGTGGCTTCAACCTGTTCGGGCAACTGAACGCTGATCGGGCGTTCATCGTACATTTCGAGAACCGCTGTCATACCGTCCTGAAGGAAGGCAGCCGCATCGCCCAGAAGGTCGGAAGGCAGGTTGATCTGATCGTAGGTTTCCACGTCCATGAACACCAGATCGTCGCCCTCGGCATAGAGGAACTGGAAATCCTTGGTGTCGAGACGGACTTTCTCCACCGTGTCGGCGCTGCGGAAGCGCACATTGGTCTTGCGCCCGTCGATCAGGTTCTTCATTTCGACCTGCATAAAGGCGCCACCCTTGCCGGGCTGGGTATGCTGGGTCTTTGCGACCTTCCAGATACCGCCTTCGTATTCGAGAATGTTGCCGGGGCGGATTTCGACGCCGCTGATCTTCATGGGGTTTGACCTTCGATGGAAAAGAGCAGGAATAAGTTTGGCGCAAAAGCGCAGTCGGGCGCCCTTAGCGGACCTCGGGCCGTCTGGCAATCATGCAGTGCATGGGGATTGGCGCGCTCTGCATTGGGATTAGCCGCCATTGCGGGCTTGGCCGCGCCCGCCTTTGCCGAGCCCAATGGGCCTGCCTTTACGGTGCGGCGCGGCGAATATGTCTGCGAAATGCCCGGAACCGCGCTGACCGTCGCCGGATTGCGCCGCCCGGAAGAGGATTTCACCATCCGTCAGGGCTCGATCTACAGCACGAGCGAGGGGCGCGGGTCCTATCTGGCCACGGGCGATGAAATTCACATGACAA
The DNA here is from genome assembly GCF_012275515.1 of Novosphingobium sp. SG707. Taxonomy (GTDB): domain Bacteria; phylum Pseudomonadota; class Alphaproteobacteria; order Sphingomonadales; family Sphingomonadaceae; genus Novosphingobium. Next base: position 642,305 of record NZ_JAAZQL010000002.1, on the reverse strand, counting down.
CCGGCCCCAAACGGGGCGAACGCTTTCGCCGGGTCAGCGAGAATTTCCTGCGCAAGCTGACCAGCGAAGGCAAGGAAACCGACCTTCGCTGTATCCGCCGCGTGGCCAACAACCGCTATTGATCGGCGGGCCTCAGCCTTCCACCGGCCAACTGGTGCGGTGGGCCGCCGCCCGCTTCGTGCTGGTGTAGAGCCAGATCAGGGCGGCGGCAAAGATCGTGATGCCCAGCGGCAGCGCCAGATCGCCCGGCTCGATGATTTCCAGCGGGGTCGGGCTGTTGCGGGCCGCGGCGATCCCGGCGAAAACCACGCCGAACAGGCTCTCACCCGCGATCAGACCCGTGGCTGCCAGCACGCCCAGCCGCTCGGCCAGTTCGGGGTCATGGTTCTTCCTGGCCCAATTGTCATAGAGCCGCCCGATGATCGCCCCCACCGGGATCAACAGCGTCAGCCCCATCGGCAGATAGATGCCCATGCCCAGCGCGAGGGGCGGCAGAGCGCCCTTCTTCATCGCGCGCAGCACCTCATCGATGATGACGGCGACCACGCCGATGCCCGCGCCGATGCCGATCAGGCCCCAGTCGAGACTGCCGCCCAGCACGCCCTGCGCGATGGCGGAAATCAACGCTGCCTGCGGCGCGGCCAGCGCCTCGGGCCCGGCATTGGCGGCGCCCTGAAAACCGAAGGTGGTGTTGAGCAGGCTGAGCACCGGCGGGATCACCAGCGCGCCGAACACCACGCCCAGCGCCAGTGCGATCTGCTGGCGCCAAGGCGTCGCGCCGATCAGTTCGCCGGTTTTCAGGTCCTGCAGATTATCATTCGAAATCGTCGCCACGCCAAAGACGATGGCCGTGACGAAGAGCGCAAAGGCCACCAGCGCGCGGGTCGCCTCGGGCGCAATATCGCGGCCGAAGATCGCCGCCAGCAGCAGCGCAATGCCCAGCGCAGAGATGATCCCCGTGCCCGAAATCGGGCTGTTCGACGCGCCGATGAGGCCCGCCATATAACCGCAGACCGAAGCGATCACGATGCCGATCAGCAGCACATAGAGCACGGTCAAAACCAGCACCGGCACGAAATGCGCCTCAATCGGCCCGCCCGAGGCAAAACCGGCCAGCAGCAGCCCGATCGGCACCATCGAGGCGGCAATCACCGCCCCCACCAGCCCAATCGGCAGATCCTGTTCAGCCAGGGCCAGCGCCCCGCCCTGTCCCGATTTACGCGCGCGCTGGGCCGCCATGGCGCCCGCAATGCCGCGCACAATCGGCCCGATCACACGCAGCAGCGTCCAGACCGCCGCCACGCCAATAGTGCCCGCGCCGATAAAGCGCACCTTGCTCTTGAAGACGCCCGACACGAAACCGGCCATTTCATGCATCTCCGGCACCGCGCCCGCCGTGTAATGCGGCACAAGGATGACCCAGCTGATCAGCATGCCGATCAACATCGCCACGCCCACGGTGATCCCCACCAGATGGCCCACGCCGATCAGCGCCAGGCTGAAGCTGGTCGAAACGCCCGAAGCGCCCGCGCCAAAGCGAAAAACGCGCGAGGCTTCCTCGGCCACCACGCCCATCTTGGCCAGCAAAGTATAGCCCACCGACACGCCGGATCCCAGCACGATGGCGGCCAGACCCTTGCGGTTCTCTTCCTCGCCGCCGACGCCTGCGCCGACTTTCAGCACCTCGGCCGCCGCCACGCCTTCGGGATAGGGCAGATCGCTGCCCGTCACCAAAGCGCGACGCAGGGGGACCGAATACATCACCCCAAGAATGCCGCCGACACCGATCACCGCCACCGATTGCCAGTAAGGGAAATCGACCCACCAGCCGATCATGATCAGACCGGGCAGCACGAAGATGATCGCGCTCAAAGTCCCCGCCGCGCTGGCGATGGTCTGGACGATGTTGTTTTCCTGAATGGTCGCGCCCGAGAAATGGCGCAGCACCGCCATCGAGATCACCGCCGCCGGGATCGATGTGGCAAAGGTCAGGCCGATCTTCAGCCCGAGATAGACATTGGCCGCCGTGAAGACGATGGTCAGCAAGGCGCCCAGTACGATACCACGCAGGGTCAGTTCGCGCGTATTCGCGCCGTCAGGATTGGCTTGGGTCATGCCCATGTTCTGACACGCCGACGCCCCTTGGGAAAGGGGCAGCCGACATGCTCTTCAACAACTTTATTGCGCGGCCGTGATGGCTTCCATCAAGGCTTTGACATTTGCCGCCTCATCGCCATTCCAGACCGCGCCCGAAATGGCCAGAAAATCGGCCCCCGCGCGAACCAGCGGCGCGGCATTTTCGGCATTGATCCCGCCGATCGCCACGCAGGGGATTTCAAACAGGCCCTGCCACCAGGTCAGCAGATCCGGCTCGGCGTGATGCTCGACCTCCTTGGTGGTGGTGGGATAAAACGCGCCAAAGGCCACGTAATCGGCCCCGGCCTCTCCCGCTTCCAGCGCCAGATGGCGGCTGTTGTGACAGGTCACGCCGATCTGGGCATCGCGGCCCAGTTCCTCGCGCGCCACCTTCACATCGCCGTTCTGGGCCATATCGTCCTGCCCCAGATGCACGCCATCGGCATTCAGGCGCTTGGCCAGCGTGATCGAATCATTGACGATGAAGGCAATCTCGCGCTCGGCGCAAATGGCCTGAAGCGGAGCGGCCAGACGCGCGGCGGCGTGATCGTCGATGCCCTTCACGCGGAACTGAAACGCCGCGATCCGGTGACGCCCCTTCAGGCCCGCATCAAGCGCGCGCGCCAGCCTTTGCGGAAAATCGCCGCCCACATCGGCGGGCGAGATCAGATAAAGCTGCGTGGGCGCGCGGGTGTGTTCGAAAGTCGGTGCTTCTTCGGTCATGGCCGCGCCCATACCGCATAAAAAACGCGGAGGCCAGTCTCGGCCCCCGCGTCTTTTGCTTCACCCAAGGGGCTTAAGGATTATTCCTTGCCCTTGTAGATGTTGATCAGCTTGCCCAGCATGGCCAGCGCTTCGTCGCGCGGGCGCTGGAACGTGTTGCGGCCGATGATCGAGCCGTTGCCGCCGCCGTCACGGATGTCGCGCGCGTCTTGATAGACGGCGTCGGCGCCCTTGGTGGCCCCGCCCGAGAAGATCACGATGCGGCGGCCGTTGAAGCACGACTGCACGACATGCTTGACCCGATCGGCCTGCGCAGACCAGTCGGTGCCTTCATAGCAGGGCTTGGCTTCGGCCTGTTCGATGTGGTTGCTGGGCAGCTTGACCTTGATGATATGCGCGCCGATCAGCGCCGCGATATGTGCGGCATAGGCGCCCACGTCCAGCGCCAGTTCGCCGCTCTTGGGCAGCTTGCCGCCGCGCGGATAGGACCAGATCACCGTGGCCAGGCCAACGCTGGCCGCTTCGTTGCGCAGTTCCTTGATCTCTTCGATCATCTCGAACACATCGTCCGAGCCGGGATAGATCGTGAAACCGATGGCCGAGCAGCCCAGACGCAGCGCATCATCAACGCCGCCCGTCAGCGCTTGGTTGGCCGCCGTGCCCCAGCTGTTCGAGCTGTTGACCTTCAGGATGGTCGGGATCTGCCCGGCGAACTTGTCAGCGCCTGCCTCCAGCATGCCGAGCGGCGCGGCATAGGCCGACAGACCGGCGTCGATGGCCAGCTGATAGTGGTAATGCGGGTCATAGGCGTCGGGATTGACCGAGAAGCTGCGCGCCGGGCCATGTTCAAAGCCCTGATCCACCGGGAGAATGATCATCTTGCCGGTGCCGCCCAGCTTGCCCTGTGACAGCATGCGATAGAGGTTGGCCTTAACGCCGGGATTGTCGGATTCGTAATTGCTGAGGATCTTCTGGACAACCTTGGTGGTCATGCGTGTTTCCCTGTTGGTTAAGGCCTGTTGTTCATACCTATGCATAGAGGTTTGCATAGGTATGCGCGGCCGGTCTGAAATAGCCCGCCCGGTTTTGCAATGCAACTGCTGCACTGCAACCGGGCGGGCGAATTTATTAGATTTCGAGCGCCTTGACGCCCGGCAGTTCGCGGCCTTCCATCCATTCAAGGAAAGCGCCGCCTGCGGTCGAGATATAGGAGAAGTCCCCCGCCACCCCGGCGTGATGCAGCGCAGCAACGGTATCACCGCCGCCCGCCACCGAGACCAGCGAACCTTCCTTGGTCAGCGCCGCCGCGATTTTGGCCAGAGCCACCGTCGCCGCATCGAAAGGCACGGTTTCAAACGCGCCCATCGGCCCGTTCCACACCAGCGTCTTGCAGGTTTTCAGCGCATCGGCCAGCGCCTCAACCGCGCTGGGACCAACGTCGAGGATCATCTCGTCGGCGGCCACTTCATGCACGTTGCAGGTGCGCAGCGAAGGCGGATTGGCTTCAAACGTCTTCGACACCACCACTTCATAGGGCAGATGCACGGTGCAACCGGCAGCGTCGGCCGCTTCCATGATCTCTTCGGCGGTGCTGGCCAGATCATGCTCGCACAGGCTCTTGCCCACATCCACGCCGCGCGCGGCCAGGAAGGTGTTGGCCATGCCGCCGCCGATGATCAAGTGATCGACCTTGGTCACCAGATGCTTGAGCACATCGAGCTTGCTCGACACCTTGGCCCCCCCGACAACGGCGGCCACCGGACGTACCGGATTGCCCAGCGCATTTTCCAGCGCTTCCAGCTCAGCCTGCATCGAACGACCGGTATAGGCGGGTAGCACATGAGCCAGCCCTTCGGTGCTGGCATGGGCGCGATGCGCGGCCGAGAAAGCGTCGTTGACGTAGAAATCGCCAACCTCGGCAATCGCCTTGACCAGCTCGGGATCGTTCTTTTCTTCGCCCGGCCAGAAGCGGGTGTTTTCCAGCAGGGCAATATCGCCCGCGCCCAGAATGCCCACCGCCTGCTTCACGACATCACCGGCCACTTCGGGAACGAACATCACTTCGCGGCCCAGTACCTTTTCCACCGCGCCCACGACCAGCGAGAGCGACTGATCCGCCACGCGATTGCCCTTGGGACGGCCGAAATGCGCCAGCAGCAGCACCTTGGCGCCCTTGTCGGCCAGTTCCAGAATGGTCGGCGCCACGGCGCGCACGCGGGTGTCTTCCGTCACCGCGCCATCCTTCATCGGCAGATTGAAGTCCACGCGCACCAGCGCGACCTTGCCGGTCACATCGCCCAGATCATCGAGCTTGCGAAAAGCCATCACTAACCCCCAATTCGGAACGCAGCTTTAGCGTCCGATCGTAAACATATGCCTGAGAGACAAAGGGCGGAAAGGTTTCCCTTCCCGCCCCGGTGTTCCATCAGAGGAACTTGGCCATCGCGCCTGCCGTGTCCAGCATGCGGTTCGAGAAGCCCCACTCGTTGTCGTACCAGCTCAGCACGCGCACCAGCTTGCCGTCGATGACAGCCGTTTCCAGCGCGTCGATGGTCGAGCTGTGCGGATCGTGGTTGAAGTCGATCGAAACCAGCGGCTCTTCGGTATAGCCCAGCACGCCCTTGAGCGGACCTTCGGCGGCAGCCTTGAGCAGAGCGTTCACTTCCTCGATGGTCGTGTCACGCTTGGGCTGGAACGTCAGGTCGACGACCGACACGTTCGGGGTCGGCACGCGGATCGACGAACCGTCCAGCTTGCCCTTAAGTTCGGGCAGCACTTCGCCCACGGCCACGGCAGCGCCGGTCGAGGTCGGGATCATGTTGAGGGCAGCGGCGCGGGCGCGACGCGGATCCTTGTGGATCTGGTCCAGGATCTTCTGGTCGTTGGTGTACGAGTGGATCGTGGTCATCAGGCCACGCTCAATACCGATCGATTCATGCAGAACCTTGGCAAAGGGCGCCAGGCAGTTGGTGGTGCACGAAGCGTTCGAGACGATCAGATCGTCGGCAGTCAGCGTTTCATGGTTCACGCCGAACACGACGGTCTTGTCGACCTTCTTGGCGGGCGCCGAAATCAGCACGCGCTTGGCGCCGGCGGTCAGGTGCTTGCCGGCCGAATCACGGTCGACGAAGAAGCCGGTGCATTCCAGCGCGATGTCGATGCCATTGGCGGCATGCGGCAGGTTGGCGGGGTCCTTCTCGGCGGTCACCTGAACGCGCTTGCCGTTCAGGATCAGGTCGTTGCCGTCCACTTCGACGGTGCCCGAGAAAGTGCCGTGGACGCTGTCATGCTTGAACAGACGGGCATTGGCCTTGGCATCGGCCAGATCGTTGATCGAAACCAGTTCGAGCCCGCAATCGGGGCGCTCCAGAATGGCGCGGGCCACATTGCGCCCAATGCGACCGAAACCGTTGATGGCAACCTTCACAGCCATGAGTATCCTCCTCGTTAGTTCTGGAGTGCCGCAAGAATTTGCGGCGCAATCTTTTCAGCCGTAAGACCGAAATAGTCATAAAGAGCCGGGGCCGGAGCCGACGCGCCAAAGGTGTCGATACCAAAGCGCAGACCGTCAAGGCCCGTAATACGTTCCCAGCCAAAGGTCGTACCTGCCTCGATGCTGACCTTCAGCACGTCGGCGGGCAGAACTTCAGCCTTATAGGCCGCATCCTGTTCAAGGAAACGGCTCATCGACGGCATCGAGACCACATCGGCGCCCACACCCTGCGCTTCAAGCGCGGCGCGAGTCGCCATCGCGATCTCTACTTCCGAACCGGTCGCCACGATCACCACCTTGCGCTGCACCGTGGCGGCGGCAAGACGATAGGCCCCCTTCGCCGTCAGGTTCGGACCCGAGTGGCGCAGTTGCGGCAGGTTCTGACGGGTCAGAGCCAGCACGCTGGGGCGGCCTTCATTGGCGATCGCCAATTGCCATGCCTCGGCGGTTTCAATCACGTCGGCGGGGCGGAACACTTCCAGATTCGGGATCATGCGCATCGACATCACATGTTCGATCGGCTGATGGGTCGGACCATCCTCGCCAAGGCCAATCGAATCGTGCGTCAGCACATAGACCACCTTGGCCCGCTGAATAGCCGACATACGAATGGCATTGCGGCAATAATCCGAAAACACAAGGAAAGTGCCGCCATAGGGGATGATCCCCCCATGCAGCGCCATGCCGTTCATGGCCGCAGCCATGCCGAATTCGCGGATGCCGTAATAGACATAGCGGCCCGAATAGTCCTGCGGACCAAAGGGCTTGGTCGACTTGGTATCGGTCAGGTTCGAACCGGTAAGGTCGGCCGAGCCGCCCACCATTTCGGGCACATGCGCGGTCAGCACTTCCAAGGCCAGCTGGCTGGCCTTGCGGGTGGCGACCTTCTGGTTGCCTTCGAGCCATGCGTCGAACGTGGCCTGCACCTCGGTCTGATCCGGCAGCTCACCGTTCATGCGGCGCAGCAGTTCGGCGCCCTTGTCGCTGGCCGCCACGCGCGCGGCCCAGTCAACCGCCGCCGTCTTGCCCAGAGCGCCCACATTGCGCCAGTCGCCCAGAATGTCGGCGGGCAGTTCGAAGGGCGGCAGGCTCCAGCCCAGCTCACCGCGCGCGGCCGCCACTTCGGCATCGCCCAGCGGCGAGCCGTGAACCGAATGGCCGCCCTGCTTGTTGGGCGCGCCCTTGCCGATGATCGTGCGGCAGGCGACGAGCGAGGGGCGCGGATCGGCCACCGCTTCGGCAATCGCGCGTTCGATATCGGCGAAATCATGCCCGTCGCAGGACACCACATGCCAGCCGGTCGCCGTATAGCGCGCGGCCACGTCTTCGCTGGTCGACAGGTCGGTGTCGCCGTCGATGGTGATGCGATTGTCATCCCACAGCACGACCAGACGGCCCAGCTTGAGGTGCCCGGCAAGGCCGATGGCCTCGTGGTTGATGCCTTCCATGATGCAGCCGTCGCCAGCGATCACGAAAGTCTTGTGGTCAACCAGATCGTCACCGAACTGGGCATTCAGGTGACGCTCGGCAATGGCAAAGCCCACCGACATGGCAAGACCCTGACCCAGGGGCCCTGTGGTGCATTCCACGCCCGGCAGCTCAAAATTCTCCGGGTGACCGGCGCAAACCGAGTGCAGCTGGCGGAAATTCTTGATGTCCTCGATCGTGGGCTGCTCATAGCCGGTCAGGTGCAGCAGGCTGTAGATCAGCATCGAGCCGTGGCCCGCCGAGAGGATGAAGCGATCGCGGTCGGGCCAGCGCGGCTGGGCCGGATCGAACTTCAGGAATTTCGAAAACAGCACCGTGGCAACATCGGCCATGCCCATCGGCATGCCGGGGTGGCCCGAATTGGCGGCCTGAACCGCATCCATCGAGAGCACACGGATGGCGTTGGCCATGTTTTGCAGGCGGGGGGCGGTAATGCTCATGATGCTTCCGAAAGCTCCGAATAGGTATGCACAGGCACACAGGCGTGCGATTCGCGCCGCCTCCATTGCGGACCGTGGGGCGCTGCGTCAACCTCTGCGCAGAGCCAAAATGGCATCGAAATCGCCGCAACCGTTGTCATTTGGGCCGCTGCGGCCTTTGCAAGGGCAAAATTATTGCGCTACGCCTCTGCCCCTGATGGTCAGCAGCGAACAAGAACCCGCCCCGATGAACAGCGCCCTCGACCGGATCGAGGCCGCGATGGACCGGATCGCCCATGCAGCACAGCGCGCCCGACAGGCTCGCCTCGATGCGGCCGGTCGGACCGCCCAGCTTGAGGTGCGCCACGAAATCCTGCGCGAAAAGGTGGGCGAGGCGCTCACCACCCTCGATGTGCTGATCGCAAGGGCGCAGCAATCATGAGCCGGGTCGATCTGATGATCGGCGGGCGCGATTATGCGGTCGCCTGCTCCCCGGGCGAGGAAGAGCATGTCCGGATGCTGGGCCGCATCATCGAGGAAAAGATGGATGCCCTGCCCGGCACGACGAATCAGAGCGAAGTGCGCTCGATGCTCTTTGCCTCGCTCCTGCTGGCCGACGAACTGCATGAGTTGCGCCAGCAGGTCGATCAGGGCGCCCCGCGCTGCGATCCCGCAACGGCCGAGCGGCTGGAGACTCTTGCCGCAAGACTTGAACAACTGGCCGCCTCGGTTGAAGATCTTATCTGACCTTCGTTCTGGCCCTTGAGAAATTGCCCCATCGCGCCTACATGTGTGCGTGACGGGTACTGCCCGGTGCGAGCCGCATGAAAATCCCTGAGGCTATAAGCAATCCTAGGGGGCTGTCCCTGCCACTGGCTCTGGCCTCTGGTACATGGTCCCCACCTGACGTCGAGGCGTCAGAGGATTTCCCGGCAACGGCCCATGGTGGTCCCGTCACCCTTTATATGTTGCGCGTTGGCCCTCCGGCCAACGCTTGCGGCGCCAGCCCTCTCCCCCTGCCCTGCCACCCAGATGATAACCCGTAGGGTAGCATGGCAGGGGGAGAGGGCTGACGCCGTTTGAGAGGCTGACTTGACCGACAAGAAATCCCTGCGCGCCCGTTTGCGCCGCCTGCGCCGCGAACATGTGAATGCCCTGCCCGCCTCTATGTCCGCATTGCTGTTTCTGCGCCCGCCCGGCGCGGTGGCGGCGCTGGCGGGCGAAGGATCAGTTGTGGGCCTTTATCACGCCGTCCCGGGCGAGGCCCCCACGCGATCCTATGCCAAATGGTTTGCCGAAAACGGTCGGCGAATCGCCCTGCCGTGGTTTGCCGCCGTGGGCGCGCCGATGCAGTTTCGCGCATGGAACGATCCCTTTGACGACGAAGGGCTGGAAACCGGCCCCTATGGCGCGCTCCAGCCCTCTGCCGATGCCGAGGAACTGTTTCCCGATGTCGCCTTCCTGCCGCTGGTGGGTTTTACTGAGGATGGCCTGCGGCTGGGGCAAGGCGGCGGGCATTATGACCGCTGGCTGGGCGCGAATCCGGGGGTGATGGCGCTGGGGCTGGCATGGGATTGCCAGAAGGTGGACAGCCTGCCCACAGAGCCCCATGATATGCCCCTGCGCGCGGTGATCACCCCCACCCGCCTTTACGGAGATATCTGATGCGCAAAGAGCCTACGTGGCGGATTCCGGCGGGCCTGTTGCTGCTGCTGGTCGGACTGGCGGTCTATGCGGCGTTGGTGGCGCGCTATATCGCGCCGTGGATCGCGCCTTGGCCCGCGCTGGGGCAAATGCCGATCTATGTCGTGCTGGGCGTGGTCTGGCTGCTGCCCTTGCGGCGATTCCTGATTTGGATGGAGACCGGGCGCTGGGGCTAAATCCCCCGGCGTTTAATCCAGACGCAAAAAAGGCCCGATCCGCGATGGACCGGGCCTTTTTGTTTTCCTTTCGGAAATGGACCCAAGGTGGCGCGAGTGACGGGGCTCGAACCCGCGACCTCCGGCGTGACAGGCCGGCACTCTAACCAACTGAGCTACACCCGCGCAATATGCTTGGGCCTCGCAAGGAACCATGAAGTGGCGCGAGTGACGGGGCTCGAACCCGCGACCTCCGGCGTGACAGGCCGGCACTCTAACCAACTGAGCTACACCCGCTCACTTCGATGTTTCCTTCGGGGCAGCGCCCCTTGGGTGACGCGGCCTCTACGTTGGGAGGGGCGACCTGTCAACAGGCTTGAACATGCTTTTGCCCAAGCCCCGGTTTTTCAGGGTTTTCACGCGGTGAACGCCCTTTAATCCCTGCCACGAATCTGTTTCGGGCGCGTGATAATGCGATTTATCCACAGACTAATGCCGCAAAATCAGCACTTTTCATATTTCCAATTGCGCCTTTTCCCTTCCCCCATCCATTCCACCGCCTGAGCGATACGGCGGGCGCGGGTGGCGGGCGCTTTGGCCTCGACAATCCATTCCAGATAATCGCGCCGATGCGAGGGCGCGAAACCCTCGAACACCGCCCTCGCCGCCACATTCTCCGCCAGAGCCTCTGTCAGATCATCAGGAACGGCAATCTCCGCCTTGGGCGCCTTGGGCGCGCGGGCGGCCTTCTTCGCCCCCGACAGGCCCTGCGCGGCCTCCATCAGCCGCATCCGAAACGTATCAGGATCGGGCAGGTCGTCCATGCTGGCGATCTTGCCATAGGCGCCCAGCCCATCATCACGGTGGCCCTCCTCGCCCCCCTGACGCCCCGCGCCATGGATCACAAAGGCGCAATGGGCCTTGAACGCCGCCATCCCGGCCAGATTCCTACCATTGAGCGTGAAATGGGGCATCGACCATTTGATCGTCTCGCCCAGCCCCGGCACGGCCTCATGCACCGCGCGGCGCAGATGGATCAGGATCGGCCGCGCGAAATCGGGCGCGGCCGCGATATAGGCATCGATTCTCTGATCCATTTGCTCTCCCTTTTAAACGGCCACTGGCGCTCCCAATTTCCCTTGGGGCGCGTAATCCAGCACCGAGAAATCCTCGATCCGGTAATCAAAGATGCTCTGCGCCCGCGGCGAAATCGCCAGCCTCGGCTCGCCCGAGGGCACGCGCTTCAACTGTTCCTCGACCAGATCGCCATGGTTGAGATAGAGATGCACATCGCCCCCCATCCACACCAGTTCGCCCGGCTCCAGCCCGGTCTGCGCCGCCAGCAGGCGGACGAACAGCGCCGCGCCCCACAGGTTGAACGGCACGCCCAGCGCCAGATCCGCGCTGCGCTGATAAAGGATGCCCGACAGGCGCCCATCGGCCACATGGAACTGATAAGTCTTGTGGCAAGGCGGCAGCGCCATCGCGTCCACCTCGGCCACATTCCAGCCTTCGACGATATGGCGGCGGCTGCCCGGATTGGTTTTCAGCGCATGGACCAGATCAGCCACCTGATTGACCCCTTGCCCCAGCCGATACAATCCATTGCCCGCAGGCTCATACGTAGGCCAGTTCACCCATTGCTTGCCATAAACCGGGCCCAGATCGCCCCAGCGCGCGGCAAATTCCGCATCCGCCACGATCCGCGCGGAAAAATCCTCGCGCGTGATCTGGTCCCCCGTCTCGCGCCGATAATGCGCCAGCGGCCAGTCGGTCCAGATCTCGACCCCCTGCGCGCAGAGCGCCCGGATATTGGTGTCGCCGGTCAGGAACCACAGGAATTCGCGCGTGGCGGTTTTCCAGAACACCCGCTTGGTGGTGACCAGCGGCATGCGCCCATCGGACAGATCGCAGCGAATCGTCGCGCCAAACAGCGATCGCGTGCCGACCCCGGTACGGTCACGCCGCTCATCGCCCGTTTCCCAGATCTGGCGCATCAGATCGAGATATTGCCATTCCCAATGGCGGCGAGAGCTGGAACTGTCGGTCTGCATCCCCCTCATCTAACGCCGCCCCGCGCCGAAAGCCACCGGCAATCGCCCCGCATCTCCTATGGGTATTTGCGGAACTCGTGCACGCGAAATGCCAAAGTCTACCGTAGTAAAACGGGCGAATATCATTCTCATGGGTTGCCCGCGTTGAAATCCGTCATCCTTCCCTATCGGCAACTGGCCATTGTCCAATTGGCGCTGGCGATCGTGCTGATGCCGCTGATCGCGCTGTGGCCGCGCTCCGGGATGGCGATGCTGGTGCTGCCCCTGCCGGGACACAGCGCAGGGGCCGCCCTTTGGGCCAGGCAACAGGGCCTGCCCCTGACCGGACGGGGCATAGCACAGGGCAGCCTGATCCTGATCGGGCGCCGCCCCTATACGCCTTTTTCCGCGCTGAAGGCCGGAGCGCTGGTTTTCGCCGTTCCATCTTCGCTTTGCCAGTCTCCTCCAACCCCGCAATCTGCAAATCACCAAGGATAGACCATGAAGGAAATCGTCAATCTGCGTCATCTGGGGATGAAGGCCCTTGTCGGCGTATGCTGGCTCATCACTATTCTGGTGCTGATCGGCAGCATGATCGCCGGTTCGGGCTTTGCCCCGGTGCTGCTGGCGCTGGCGCTGGTTGCGGTGCCGACGCTGCTGATGATGGCGGGCAAGGATGACGGCGTGGCGCGCATCGCGATCGGCGCCACGCTGCCCCTGTTCAGCGCGGTGCTGCTCTATCAATGGAGCGACGCCACATGGCAGGTCGATCTGCACATGACCTTCTTTGCGCTGATCGCCATGCTGCCCATGCTGGTCGACTGGCGCCCGATTGTCGCTGCCACGGTGGTCACCGCGCTCCACCATCTGCTGCTCAGCTATATCGCGCCTTCGCTGGTGTTTGGCGCGACGGGCGATCTCTTTCGCGTGGTGCTCCATGCGGTGATCCTGCTGGTGGAAACCGGGGTGCTGATCGCGCTTGTGCATAAATTGTCGCAGGTGATGATCCAGCAGGAGGCCGCGCAGGAGGAAAAGGAACGCGTCACCCTTGCCGCCGAGCGCGAGCGCGAAAGCGCCGAAGCCGAGCGGCGCGAGGTGGTCGAGGAAATCGGCACCGCGATGCAGGCGCTGGCACGCGGCGATCTGGGCCACCGGCTCAACCGCCGTTTCCCGCCGCAGTTCGAGGAATTGCGCGAGGACTTCAACCGTTCGGTGGGCGATCTGGCCGCGCTGGTCAGCCAGGTCTCGCGCGCATCGAGCGTCATTCAGGCAGGATCGGCCGAAATGCGCACCGCCAGCAACGATCTGGCCATGCGCACCGAGCAGCAAGCCGCCCGCGTCGAACAGGCAGGTTCGACCATGCAGCGCCTTGTCGAGGCCGCGCGCAACACCGCGCATAACGCCGCCTCGGTCAATGCCGCGCTGGATCATGCCCAGCAAAGCGCCAATGACGGCCAGCATGTCGTCAGCCGCGCCATGGCGACGATGGAACTGGTCGAAAAATCCGCGCAGGAGATTCGCCAGATCATCACCCTGATCGACGGCATCGCGTTTCAGACCAATCTGCTGGCCCTGAACGCCGGGGTCGAGGCCGCGCGTGCGGGCGATGCGGGCAAGGGCTTTGCCGTGGTCGCCAATGAAGTGCGCGCTCTGGCCCAGCGCAGCGCGGATGCGGCCAACGGCATCAAGCAATTGATCGACACATCCACCCATCAGGTTTCCGAAGGCGTGGCGCAGGTGCTGCAGACCGGCGAGGCGCTGCAGGGCATCATCGGCCAGATCGGCCAGATCGCCCAGGCGGTGGGCGCGATTGCCGATGCGGCCTACAGCAATGCCGAGGATCTTTCGGCCGTGGGCGACACGTTCCGCATCCTTGACCAGTCGACCCAGCAGAACGCCGCCATGGTCGAGGAAAGCAACGCGGCGCTGCAGGCGCTCTCGGGCGAAACCAACGTGCTGATCAACGCCGTGGGCCGGTTCAGCGGGGAGAGTTCGGAAGGGCAATCCGGAGGCCGCATGGGGCTGGCGGCGTAACGGTCGCCTGTGGAAAACTTTGAAAAGCCGGGATTTCTGCGGTTTTTTGAAAAAATGCATCGGTTTTTGAAAAAACTTGCCACTTGCCGCTTGCCAAGGTGAATACCCCCCTATATAGGCGCGCTCCTGCCCAGCGGCGCTCTTAGAGAGCCGCACCGGTCGGGGAATAGCTCAGCCTGGTAGAGCACTGTCTTCGGGAGGCAGGGGCCGGAGGTTCGAATCCTCTTTCCCCGACCATTTTCTCTCTTTTGGAGAGATACAGGATAAGGCGGCCTTCGGGCCGCCTTTTTCTTTGCGTGCAAGATATTTGCCCCGGCCACCGCACCGCCCACCTAGGCCCACCGCGACAATTATTAACGCAAATTTCACAACCTGATCCTAACTTTCATCCAATTTCGCGCTTCAGGGGCAAGCCATATCCATGTCCGTCATTGCCAAGATCCAGCGGGCCAGTTCACAACCAGACGCTCGGCCCGCCCGGTCCGCGCGCAATGACATGCTCGCGCTGGCCATTGCGGTGACGGCGACATGCATGGTCGCGGCCATCGGCGGCAAGGCGCTCTCGCAGGTCTGGGCGCGGGCCAGCGGCATCGGGCTTGGCCCGGATCAGCTTTTGACCAACGCGCTTTTGCTGAACATCGCGCTCGTCATCTTTGGCTGGCGCCGTTATCAGGATCTGCACGGCGAGGTCATGGCCCGCCGTCAGGCCGAGGATCTGGCCCGCCAGATGGAGCAGTCCGATCCGCTGACCGGCTGCCTCAATCGCCATTCCTTTGCCCCGCGCGCCAATCAACTGCTGGCCTCCTTGCGTGAGCGGGGCGAGACGGCGGCGCTGGTGATGCTCGACATCAACGACTTCAAGGTCATCAATGACAAGATCGGCACTGCCGGCGGCGACCTGCTGCTGACCGACACGGCGCGGCGGATCGAGGCGCTTTTGCCGCCCGAGGCCTTGCTGGCGCGTCTGGGCGGCGATGAATTTGCCTGCGTCATTCCCTTTGCGCCCGGTCATCCCGAGCGCGTGGACCATATTGCCGACGCCATGCTGGCCGCGATGGACCGCAAGCTGGAAAATCACCGGCTGAGCGCCAGCGTGGGGCTGGCCAGCGGCGACCGCCAGAACCGGCTGGGCAATGGGCCGATCGACGCCAATGGCCTGCTCCATCTGGCCGAGGTTGCGCTGTTCCATGCCAAGAAGCAGACGCGCCCTGCCCCGCTGTGGTTCGAGGAATCGCTGGAAACCGAATTGCGCTATCGCTGCGAACTGGAACTGGCGATCCGCGAGGCGATTCCGGCGGGCGAATTCGTGCCCTATTATGAACAACAGGTCGATCTGGCCACCGGCGAGGTCTTGGGCTTTGAAATGCTGGCGCGCTGGCATTCGCCCACTTTTGGCCTGATCGGGCCGGATGTGTTCATCCCGATTGCCGAGGAAATCGGCGTCATTGCCGACATGTCCGAATCGCTGATCCGTCAGGCCCTGCGCGATGCGCGCGAATGGGACCCGCGCCTCACGCTCTCGGTCAATATCTCGCCGCTGCAATTGCGCGATCCGTGGTTTGCGCAAAAACTGCTCAAGCTGCTGGTCGAGGCGCAATTCCCGCCCCAGCGTCTGGAGGTGGAAATCACCGAGACCAGTCTGCACCAGAACATCGCCGTGGTGCAGGCGCTCGTCACCTCGCTGCGCAATCAGGGCATCACGATCAGCCTCGATGATTTCGGCACCGGCTATTCCTCCTTTGCGCAACTGCGCAAACTGCCCTTTGATCGGATCAAGATCGACCGCAGTTTCGTATTGGCCATGCAGGAGGATTCCGACAGCCGCACGATTGTGGAAACCATCGCGCTGCTGGGCAAGGGCCTTGGCCTGCCGGTCACGGCCGAAGGGGTCGAATCGGCCGAATTGCTCGAAAGCCTGCAATCCCTGGGCAGCTTCAAGGGTCAGGGCTATCTCTACGGCAAGCCCCAGCCCGCCCAGGCCACGCGCGAATTTCTGGCGGAACGTGACCTGCTGGCACCCCACGCCCATGACGTTTCGCTAGCCGGCAGCCGCCCGGACGCCCCCGAAAGCGAAAGTGCCGATCCTGTCATGCCGCAAGAGTGGCGCCGCACCGCCTAAAAGGGTGGACCTGAGACGCCAACAGGCATAGAGCGCGGCCCATGCGCATAGGTTTTGTCAAGATGCACGGGCTGGGCAATGATTTCGTCGTCCTTGATGGGCG
Source organism: Novosphingobium sp. SG707 (assembly GCF_012275515.1). GTDB lineage: Bacteria > Pseudomonadota > Alphaproteobacteria > Sphingomonadales > Sphingomonadaceae > Novosphingobium. The sequence goes on along the minus strand of NZ_JAAZQL010000002.1, from coordinate 625,898 downwards.
CAGCGAAGCCCTGCCCGAAATCACCACCACGCTGGCCGCCGCGCTGGCCAACCGCCACACCGGCATCGGCTGCGACCAGCTGGTCGTGCTGGACGGGTCGGATGTGGCCGATTTCCGCATGCGGTTTTTCAACGCCGACGGCAGCGAAAGCGGCGCCTGCGGCAATGCCAGTCGCGCCGTGGGCCTGCTGCATGGCCGCCTCGCCCGGATCGAAACACAGGGCGGCATCCTGACCACTGAGCCTAGCGAGGCGGGGATCAGCGTCGACATGGGCGTGCCGCGCTTTGACTGGGATGCGATTCCGCTGGGCTTTGCCATGGATACGCTGACCATGCCGGTGGGCTGGGAAGATTTGCAGGACCCCACGGCGGTCAATGTCGGCAATCCGCATGTGATCTTCTTTACCCCCGACACCGATGCCGTCGATCTGGCCCGCATCGGCCCGATCATCGAGCATGATCCGCTGTTTCCCGAGCGCATCAACGTCAATGTCGCCACCATCGTCTCGCGCAGCGCCATCCGCCTGCGCGTATGGGAGCGCGGCTCGGGCATTACGCTGGCCTGCGGCACGGGGGCCTGCGCAACGGCGGTGGGTGCGATGCGCCGGGGCCTTGTGGACCGCCGGGTCGAGGTCACGCTGCCGGGCGGCCGCCTGATCATCGAGTGGAATGCCGATGGCCGCATCATCATGACCGGCCCTGCCACCGAAGCCTTTCGCGGCAGCTTCGAGCTTTCCGATTTCCCTGCATGAGCGTTGAGGTCGTCTCGCGCGTTGAAGTCGTCTCCTTGGGCTGCCGGATGAATCTGGCCGAAAGCGAGCGGATGCAGGCGATGCTGGCGGGTGAAACCGATCTGGTGGTCATCAATTCCTGCGCCGTGACGGCCGAGGCGCTGCGCCAGACGCGGCAGGCCATCCGCCGCGCGCGCCGTCATCGCCCAGACGCGCGCCTGATGGTGACGGGCTGCGCCGCCGAAATCGAGCGTGAGGCGATTGCCGCCATGCCCGAGGTGGACGGTTTGATCGCCAATGCGGCCAAGCTGGATGCGCGGGCGTGGAATGTGCCCGATCTGGCCCCGGTGGCGGCGCGCTCGGCGGGCCATACGCGGGCCTTTGTCGCGGTGCAGAACGGCTGCGATCACGCCTGCACCTTCTGCGTGATCCCGCAAGGGCGCGGGCCTTCGCGTTCGCGCCTGGCGACCGATGTAATTGCCGAGGTGCGCGAACATGTCGCGGGGGGGGTTGGCGAAGTGGTGCTGACGGGGGTGGACCTCACCTCTTGGGGACAGGATTTCGGACTGCGTCTGGGCGCGCTGGTTTCCGCCATCCTGCGCGAGGTTCCCGAACTGGCGCGCCTGCGCCTGTCCTCGGTCGATGGGGTGGAGATCGACCCGGAACTCTTCGACCTGCTGGCCGGGGAAGCGCGGCTGATGCCTCATCTGCACCTCTCGCTGCAACATGGCGATGATCTGATCCTGAAACGCATGAAGCGCCGCCACAGCCGCGCCGACGCGCTCGATCTGGTGGCGCGGTTGAAGGCTCTGCGCCCCGATATGGCGATCGGGGCCGACATCATCGCCGGTTTCCCCACCGAGGATGAGGCCGCCCATCAGGCGAACCTGTCGGTCATTGTCGAACTTGCCATCGTCCATGGCCATATCTTCCCCTATTCCCCCCGCCCCGGCACGCCCGCCGCGCGTATGCCGCAGGTGGAGCGCGAGGTGGTCCAGGAGCGCGCCGCCGCCCTGCGCACAGCCGTGGCGGCCCAGCGGCAGGCATGGCAGGAAAGCCTGATCGGGCGCCCTCAAACGATTCTGGTCGAACGCGACGGCACAGGTCATGCGGAAAATTTCGCCTCCATTCGCGCGCCTGCGGGCGCACGGCGCGGGGCCATCATCACCATCACACCCACATTTTTGCTTGAAGGAATGCTGGCATGAGTGCCGATAGCTGGTCCGACCGTTTGCTGGGCGGTTTTGCCAAGACGACCGACCGCCTGACGGGCAATATCGCCGGTCTGCTGGGCGGGGCTTCGCGCCTGTCCGAGGATCAGCTCGACGATCTGGAAGATGCGCTGATCCTGTCCGACCTCGGCCCGCGCGCGGCCGCCCGCATCCGCGAGCGTCTGGCCGCCACGCGGTTTGAAAATGGCGTCGATGAAACCGCGATCCGCGAGGCCGTGGCCCAGGAAATCGCCGCAATCCTGCGCCCGGTGGCCAAGCCGCTGGATGTGACCGCCTTTCCGCGCCCGCATGTCGTGCTGGTCATCGGCGTCAATGGCAGCGGCAAAACCACGACCATCGCCAAGCTCGCCCATCTGTTTCAGGAGCAGGATTACGCGGTGATGCTGGCGGCGGGCGATACGTTCCGCGCGGCGGCCATCGGGCAGTTGGGCGTCTGGGCGGATCGTCTGGGCGTGCCCATCGTCAAGGGCCCCGAGGGCGGCGATCCGGCCAGCGTGGTGTTCGACGCGGTGAAGGCCGCGACCGACAAGGGCACCGATGCGCTGATCGTCGACACCGCAGGCCGGTTGCAGAACAAGCGCGAATTGATGGACGAACTGGCCAAGATCCGCCGCGTTCTGGGCCGGTTGAACCCGGCCGCGCCGCATGACGTGGTGCTGGTGCTGGATGCCACCAACGGCCAGAACGCCTTGGCCCAGATCGAGGTGTTCCGCGAGGTGGCGGGCGTGACCGGGCTGGTGATGACCAAGCTGGACGGCACCGCACGCGGCGGCGTTCTGGTGGCGGCGGCCGAGCAATATGGCCTGCCGATCCATGCCATTGGCGTGGGCGAAACCATCGACGATCTGCGCCCCTTCGACCCGGACCTTGTAGCCCGTGTGATCGCCGGGGTTGCGGCATGAGCGCGACGAAGAAGAAGTCAGGCTGGCTCAATATCCTTATCGATTATGGGCCGATGCTGGCCTTTTTCCTCGCCTATCGCGCGTGGCGTCCGGCGGGCAGCGAGGCGGGGATCGGCGATGTCGTGGCCATCACCAAGAGCACCGTGGTTTTTATCGGCGCCACGCTGGTCGCGCTGATCGTATCGAAATGGCGGCTGGGGCGGATCGCGCCGATGCTGTGGCTCTCCTCGGGCCTCGTCGTGTTCTTCGGCGGGCTGACAGTGCTGCTGCATGACGCCACATGGGTGCAGATCAAGCCGACCGCGATCTATGTCGCCAGCGGGCTGGCCTTGCTGATCGGGCTGATGCGCGGCCATGCGCTGCTGAAAATCCTGCTGGAGGATGCCTTTGCGGGCCTGTCCGACGAAGGATGGATGAAGCTGTCGCGCAACTGGGGCTGGTTCTTCCTCTTCCTCGCCGTGCTGAACGAGGGGCTGCGCCATTTCTACAATCAGGCGAATCACAATTTTGACACATGGCTGGCGATGAAGATCTGGCTGTTCATGCCGCTGTCCTTCCTCTTCACCTTTGCCCAGATGCCGATGCTGTTGAAGCATGGGCTGGGGGCGGAAGAGGATTCCAGAGAGGATTGAATGCGAGGGACTCGTCCCTCGCGCTCCCGCCAATGTCTGCGCGGCGCCAAGGGTTCGGCGTTAGGTGTCGGACGCGGCATTGAAAATTAAAAGGCCTGCGGCGCTGGTTGAAGGCGCCTCAGGCCTTTTTATGAAAATGGTCCCAAAGCGCGAGGCTTCAGGACCACTCCAAAATCAGTAATGGGGGTGCAGGGGGACAAGTCCCCCTGCAAAAATCCATCGCGAAGCGAAGTGATTAACCCTGCTGATCCGCGCGCGAAGCGCCTTCACCGTCGAGGTTGGCTTCGACGAACGCCCAGTTCACATGGTCGAGCAGCGCGTCGAGATAGCTGGGACGCAGATTGCGATAGTCGACGTAATAGGCGTGTTCCCAGACGTCGAGCGTGAAGAGCGGCTTGACGCCTTCATAGGCCACCGGGGTGTCGGCATCGTGATAGCTCGTCACCTTCAGCTTGCCGTCTTCGAGCACCAGCCAGCCCCAGCCGCTGGCGAAGTGGCCGGCGCTTTCCGCCTTGATCGCGGCCTTGAACGCGTCCAGCCCGCCCAGATCGGCATCGATCTTGGCCAGCAGTTCAGCGCTGGGAGCGGTCTTTTCCGGGCTCAGGCCCAGCCAGTAGAAGGTGTGGTTCCAGATCTGGGCCGAAGCGTTGAACAGCTTCTTGTTACCCGCAGCCTTGGCGGCCGCGATCACTTCGAGCAGGCTCTTGCCTTCCAGATCGGTGCCCTTGATCTGGTCGTTGGCCTGCGTGACATAGGCATTGTGGTGCTTGCCATGGTGATAATCAAAGGTTTCGGCCGAGAGGACGGTGCCAAAGGCATCCTTGGCATAGGGCAGTTCGGGAAGAGTGAAGGCCATGACTTTCTCCTGTGTTATCGCGAATCCCCGGCCCGGGGCTTGATCTGTGATATGGGCATCAAAGCGCGGATCGGCCACCGTGCAGAACGAAAAATTCTGTAGGACGGGAAAGTTTCCCCTTCCCGCCCCTTTATTTAGATCTCGACCTGGCTGCCCAGCTCGACCACGCGGTTGACGGGCAGGCGGAAGAATTCCATCGCGGAGGCCGCATTGCGCATCATCCACGCAAACAGCTTTTCGCGCCAGATCGCCATGCCCGGCTTGGACGAAGCGATCAAAGTCTGGCGCGAGAGGAAGAAGCTGGTCTTCATCATGTCGATCGGTTCGCCGTCCAGCGTCACGCCTTTAAGCGCGGAGGGCACATCGGTGTCCTCAAGGAAGCCGAACTTGATCGCCATTTTATAGAAGCCCTGACCGAAATTCTTCATCTCAATCCGCTCGCCATCCTCCAGCACCGGCACGTCCTGAATGGCGATGGTCAACACGACCACGCGCTCATGCAAGACCTTGTTGTGCTTGATATTATGCAGCAACGCCGAAGGCACCCCGCCCCGCGTCGACGACATGAAAATCGCCGTACCCGCCACGCGCTGGGCGCTGGAATGGGCGCTCTTGGCAAAGACCTCGAAGGGGATCGTGCCCTCGGCCATGCTGGCCCGCATCAGCGCGCGTCCCTTGGACCATGTGGTCAGCAGGGTGAAAATCGCCAGCCCCATCACCAGCGGCACCCAGCCGCCATCCGGGATCTTCGTCAGATTGGCCGAGAGATAGCCGAAGTCGAGCAACGTAAAGACTACCAGCAGGGGGATCGCCAGCCACTTGGCCCATTTCCAGACCACGAACAGCATCACCGCCAGCAGGAAATTGTCGATCATCATCGCGCCCGTCACCGCGATGCCATAGGCCGCCGTCAGGTTGGACGATTCCTTGAACACGAACACCAGCAGGATCACCGCGATCATCAGCGCCCAGTTGATGACGGGAATATAGATCTGCCCGGCATTCACACTGGTGTATTTGATCGACATGCGGGGGATAAAGCCCAGCTGGATCGCCTGCTGCGTGACCGAAAAAGCCCCGGTGATAACCGCCTGCGACGCAATGATCGCGGCCAGACTGGCCAGACCCAGCAAGGGCCATTGGAACCATTCGGGCGCGAGGAAATAGAACGGGCTGGCCAGAGCAGGCGCACCCACGCGCACCAGCAAGGAGGCCTGCCCCAGATAATTGAGCACCAGCGAGGGCAGCACGATGGCCAGCCACGACAAACGAATCGGCGGGCGCCCAAAATGGCCCATATCGGCATAAAGCGCCTCGGCGCCCGTCACAGCCAGCACCGCCGAACCCATCGCCAGAAACCCGCGCATCGGATCGGCCACGAACATCGCGGCGGCAAAATGGGGGGAAAGCGCGGCCATCACGCCAGGATGCTCCAGAATGCTCATCACGCCCAAGACCGCGATCACCGCGAAATAGACCAGCATGACCGGGCCGAAAAAGGCCGCAACCTTGGCCGTGCCCCGGCTCTGGATCAGGAACAGGCCGATCAGGATCACCACCACCATCGGCACGACCGCGCCATGCATCCCCGGTTCGTAAACGGCCAGACCCTCGATCGCGCCCATTACCGAAACGGCGGGGGTAATCATCGAATCGCCATAAAACAGCGAGGTGGCAAACACGCCCAGCAGCACGATGCCCGCCGACCAGCGCTTGCCCGAAATATGCTGGTTGACCAAAGCCAGCAGGGCCAGCGAACCGCCCTCGCCCCGGTTGTCCGCGCGCATGATGATCGAGACATATTTCAGCGTCACAATCACCATCATCGACCAGAACATCAGGCTGATGATGCCGTAAATATGCAATTGATCGAGAGGCAGGCGGTGATGACCGGCAAAAGTGTCGCGCATCGCGTAAAGCGGGCTGGTGCCGATATCGCCAAACACCACGCCCATCGCCCCCAGCGCCAGCTTGGGCAGGCTGCCATGCGATCCGTGATGGTTGGAAGAGTGTTCGACCTTATCGGTCTCGCCCGGCTGCGCCACTGGCTGCATCATGCCTATGCCCCTGAGTCGCCGCGAAAAGCGGCAAGGCCCGGCGATTAGCAGCGCGGCAATGCCCCGGCAACAGCCGTTTGCATCCCCGCCGCGCTGCCTGATCGCTTATTGCGGTGCGGCCATAGGAGCGGCCATGGGAGGCGCCATCGGCGCGCCTTGCGGGGCGGCGGCCTCGGCCTGCGCGCGCTGGCGCAGCATAGCCATCAATTCGTCCAAGCGCTTCAAACGCATGGCAATATCATCGCGCCACGGAGCATCGGCAGGCGCCTTGGCCACCAGATCGGCCCAAAGACTGCGCGTTTCATCAAAACGCCCCGCCCGCGCCATCGCCAGTCCAAGGAAGAAGGATGGCCCGGGCGCCTTGGGATCGGCGTTCTGCGCCTGGCGGAAGGCATAGAGCGCGGCCGGGGAGAGATTGCCCTCGGCATGGCTGACCAGCGCATTGGCAATCGCCAGCCACGCATCGCCATTCTTCGGATCGGCCTCAACCGCCCCGCGCAAAACCGTTGCCGCCTCGGCATATTGGCCATGCATCGCCAGCGCATCGCCCGGCACGACCCAGCGGTTTTTGGTCGGGTCCACGCCGGACAGCTTCTGCCGCTCCTCAACCAAGGCCTTGCCATTGCCGGCCGCCGGGTTGCTCGGCGCCTTCATGGCCGAGGGCATCGTCGGCTGTCCCTGCAGCGCGTAACCGGCAAGGCCCACCATCAGCGCGGCGGCCACCGCCTCCCAGCCCTCACGCCGCCCACGCATCAACATGAGCAAAACCGCCAGCACCAGCACCACCAGCGCGATCAACACCACCCAGGTCATGCCTCATTCTCCTGCCCGCCGGTAAATCTTTTGCGGAGCAAAAACGCCGCGAGCGCCACCAGCAGCAGAGGCGCGGCAAACAGCGGCCATGTCGCGGCGCTGACGCGCGGCTCATAGCTGACATAATCGCCATAGCGCTGGATCAGCCAAGCGCGAATCGCCTCGGGGTCCTCGCCCGCCGCGATGCGCTCGCGCACTTGGCTGCGCATATCGCCCGCGATCGAGGCATCCGAATCGGCAATCGACTGGCTCTGGCAAACCAGACAGCGCAGCGTTTCCATCAACGCCTTGGCCTTGGCCTCCTGCGCCGGGTCGGGCAATTGGCGATAGGCCCAGGGCGCTGGCGGCATCGAATCGTCGGCCCATGCGGGAGCCGCGAACATCAGCACCAAAGCAGCAAAGAACGCGCGGATCATCACTGCGCCTCCTTGAGCAGACGGATGATGTCGGGGATCTGCTCGGGGCGGATATCGCCGATATGCTGGTAACGGATCACGCCCTTGCCATCGATGACAAAGGTTTCCGGCACGCCGCTCGACCCGATGGCCAATTGCACCGCCGACACGTCATCCGCGCCGATGCGGGCATAGGGATTGCCATATTGCCCCAGGAACGCCGCCAGATCGGCCTTGTGATCGCGGATGGCGATGGCGTTGATTGTCACGCCCTGACGGCGCAATTCCTCCAGCACCGGCGCCTCGGCGCGGCATGGGATGCACCAACTGGCAAAGATGTTCAGCAACTGCGGCTTGCCGGTCTGAAAATCACCCGTGGCCAGACCGGGCCGCTCATCGGCCGCCGCGCGCAGGGTGAAGGCGGGCAAAGGCTTGCCCACCATCTGGCTGGCGATATCGGTGTTCTTGGGCTTGACCAGCCCGACCACCACCAGCGCCACGAAACCGGCAAACAGCACCAAAGGCAACCACAGCGCCCAGCGCGGGGCCTTGGCGGGACTGTCCTTACTCATGCCGCATCTCCCTTGGCCGCATCTCCATGGGCCAAAGCCGCCACTTCATCGCGGCGGTTTCCGCCCTTGGCCCGCGCCATGCGGCGCTTCAGGTCCTGCGCCACGCGGCTGAGCAAAGCCAGACCGCCGCCAAGCGCCACCAACAAGCCGCCGATCCAGATCAGCGGCACATAGGGCTTCCACCAGAGGCGCAATTGCCAGCGGCTCTCGCCCTTGTCCGACAGGGTTTCATCACCCAGCACCGTGTAAAGCTGACCATTCCAGCGGCCCTTCAGCGCCGAAACCGCATTGGTCTGCAGCGGCGCCCAGAAAGTGCGCGATTGTGGGCGCAGCGTCACCTCGGCCCCGCCATCATAGCGCGCCTTCAGAACGCCTTCCATCGCCGTCCAGTTCGGCCCGGCAATGGGCGCCACCTCGGCCAGGCGGATGCTCCACGGGCCAACCTGATTGACTTCACCCACCTTGGCGGCGACGAGCTTTTCGACCGTAAAGGCGCTGTCCGAGGCCATGCCGAACAGGGCCACGCCGATCCCGGCATGGGCAATCACCATGCCCCACAGGCTGAGCGGCGCGCGCAGCACCGAACGGCCCCGCAGCGGCAGAAAGGAAGCCACGACCAACGCAGGCCCCAGCGCCAGCCCCAGCAGCGGCAGCACATGGCGCACGCCCACCGCAAAGGCCCAGCCCCCCGCCGCAATCGCCACCACCAAAGGCAGCGCCAGCAGCGGCGAGATGCGCGAGAACTTGTCCCGCCGCCAGCGCAGCATCGGCCCAAAGATCAGCACGACAAACATCGGCACCGCAAACATCGCCGAAACCGGCGTGAAATAGGGCGGGCCAACCGAAACCTTGGTCCCCATCGCCTCCGTGAACAGCGGATAGAGCGTGCCGATCAGCGTGATGCCAAGGATCGAGGAGAGCATGACATTGTTGAACACCAGCGCGCCCTCGCGGCTGGTGATGGCAAAACGCTCACCCTCGGTCACGGTGGCGGCGCGCAGGGCGAAGAGCAACAGGGCCCCGCCGATATAGATCGCCAGCAGCGCCAGAATGAACCCACCTCGCCGCGGATCGACCGCAAACGCGTGAACCGAGGTAAGAATGCCCGAGCGCACAAGGAAGGTGCCGACCATCGACATCGAGAACGCCACCACGCCCAGCATCACCGTCCACGCCCGCAGCGCATTGCGCGCGGCCAGCACAGAGGCGCTGTGCAGCAAAGCGGTCGCGGCCAGCCACGGCATCAGCGAGGCATTCTCGACCGGGTCCCAGAACCACCAGCCGCCCCAGCCCAGCACGTAATAGGCCCAATAGCTGCCCGCCGTGATGCCCACGGTCAGGAAGATCCACGCGCCCAGCACCCAAGGCCGCATCGCACGGGCAAAATCCGGCCCGACCTGACGCGTGATCAGCGCGCCAATGGCAAAGGAGAAAGCGATCGAAAGCCCGACATAGCCCAGATAGAGCGTGGGCGGATGAAACGCGAGGCCGGGATCCTGCAGCAGCGGGTTAAGCCCATTGCCATCCTCGGGCGCCGGATAGAGGCGGGCAAAGGGATTGGAGGCAAACAGCAGGAAGGCATAGAAGCCAAGGCTGACAAAGGCCTGCCCCGCCAGCGTCGCCATCATCGTGGGTTCGGGCAGGCGGCGCTCAACCGCGGCGACAAACGCCCCGCCCAGCCCCATCACCGTCACCCAGAGCAGCATCGAGCCCTCGTGATTGCCCCAAGTGCCCGCGATCTTGAACATCAACGGCTTGGCCGAATGGCTGTTTTCCGCCACCAGCTTGACCGACAGATCGGTCTGCACAAACAGCCAGATCAGGATACCCAGCGCGGCGGCGGCCAGCACCCCCTGCACCATGGCCACCGGGCGCACGATGCCCGCCATCCCCTTGCCATTGGCCGTCAGCGACAGGCCGCCCGCCAGCAATTGCAGGCCGGCCAAAGCCGCCGCCAGCCACAACAGGCCCAAACCGATTTCAGGAAGCACGGGGGGAAATCCTCACTTGGTGTTTTCGATGGCTTTGCGGGCCTGCTGCATATCTTTCATCTCGCGCGGCACGTATTTCTCATCGTGCTTGGCCAGCAGATTGTCGGCCACGAAAGTGCCGTCGCGCCCCAGCTTGCCCTCGGCCACAACGCCGCTGCCCTCGACGAACAGGGCGGGACGGATCCCTGCAAAGCGCACCGGAATGCGCGCCTTGCCGTCGGTGACGATGAAATTGACCGTGACGCCATCGGGCGCATTCTTCATGCTGCCGCGCTCGACCATGCCGCCCAGACGCACGGCCCGATCCGCTTCCGGCGGATTGGCGGCCATATCGGCGGGCACATAGAAATAGCTGGCCTGACTGCGCAGCGCCCATGTCGCCAGCAGACCCGCCCCGATCAGCGCCACCAGCGCGATGCCCAGCAAAACCAGACGTTGATGTTTGGCCCGAACCGCCATTTAACCCTCGCGTACCTTGTCGCGGCGTGCCTCGGCCCGGCGCATTGCCAGCCAGCTATAGACCGCCAGACCCAATGTTGTCGCGCCCCCTAATGCATAGGCGGCGATCACGAATTGCCATTGGTCAAATGTCTCGGTCATTACCAAGCCTCCCCGGCGACCGGGGCCTGCGCCCGCATGGCTTTGCGGCGCAAACGCGCCTCTGCCTGTTCATCGGCCAGAATGGTGCGCATACGCGCCATCACGATGCCGCCAAAGATCAGAGAAAACCCGACCGTGGCGATCAGCAGCGGCACGAGGAAATCAGCCGCCATGGCCGACTTGCCCATCGTGATACTGGGCGGCTGATGCAGGCTGTTCCACCAGGTGACCGAATAATGGATCACCGGGATGTTAACCGCCCCCACAAGGCCGAAAATGGCGGTGATGCGGCTCTGCCCCTGCCTGGCCTGCTGGCTGCCGCGCGCGGCGGCGTCGAGCGCCATATAGCCGAAATAAAGGAACAGCAGCACCAGCATCGAGGTCAGCCGACCATCCCACACCCACCATGTGCCCCATGCCGGACGGCCCCAGATCGAACCGGTAATCAGGCACAGCGCGGTAAACACCGCGCCGGGCAGCGCCACCGCCCGAGCGGCAATCCCGGCCAGCGGATGGCGCCAGACGATTTCGGTAAAGCTGGCAATCGCAATCGCGCTCCACCCGCCCATACCCAGCCAGGCGGTGGGCACATGAAGGTAAACGATTCGCACCGTATCGCCCTGAAGCGCATCGGCGGGGGCAAAGAACACGCCCCACACCAAGGCCCCCGCAGCCAGCGCAAAGCCCAGCAACAGGCACAGCGGCGTGGCCCAGCGGGCAATACGCAGGAAACGGGCGGGATTGGCAAAACCGTGCATGACCGATCAATAACCGCAAAAGCGCCGACCCTTTCGGCGCGCGCCCTTGCTTTGGCAGGCCGCATCGCGCGCGGCAAGGGGGCCATGGGGCCAGCACCATGGTTTTTACGCGTATAGGAACGGCGGCAAAAAGCAGAAAGGGCAATAAAAAAGCGGCCCGCAAAGGCCGCTGCTGCTTGTAAAAATGGGGCGATTAATGGGGCTCGAACCCACGACCTCCGGTACCACAAACCGGCGCTCTAACCAACTGAGCTATAATCGCCACACAATTTTTGCGGGGTTTTTCAACCGCGCCGTCCCTGCCGGGAGCGGCCCTTTGCACCAGCTTGGCGAAGATGGAAAGAGTTATTTTCACTTTTCCGTGAAAATTTTTCCCACACCGCCCATTTCGCTCATACCCCAAGGCAGAGCAGGCGCGCGACAGGCCGGTGCAGGCCCGCCGCGCCCCATAAAACGCTTACTTCTTGGTGAGCGAAAGCCCGCCAAAGCGCTTGTTGAACTGCGCCACGCGGCCGCCCTGATCCAGCAGACGGGCGTTGCCGCCGGTCCATGCCGGGTGCGAGGTCGGGTCGATGTCCAGCGCCAGCGTGTCGCCTTCCTTGCCCCAGGTCGAGCGGGTCTGGAAGGTCGTGCCGTCGGTCATCTGCACGGTGATGAAGTGATAATCGGGATGGATGTTAGCCTTGGCCATGGCATTCGCTTTCACAAAAAACGACCGGTTCCGACCGGCCTGAATGAGAAGCGGCGCGCATAGCCGCGCACCGCCTGCTTGTCCAGTTGAATCAATCCTTGGGCGGGTCGGCGATCATCGCGGTAAAGTTGACCTCGCAGGTCACCTTGCCGTCAATCTCGGCCTTGCCCCAGAATTTGCACACACGCGCGCGCTTCTGGATAAAGCCCACCTTGAGATCGAGCAGCACGCCCGGCTCAACCGGAGCGCGGAACTTGGCGTCCTCGATGCTCATGAAATAGACCAGCTTGTTACTGCCGGCCAGTTCCAGAGTTTCAATGGCCAGAATGGCCGCCGCCTGCGCCAGCGCCTCGATCTGAAGCACGCCGGGCATGATCGGGCGGCCGGGAAAATGGCCCTGAAAGAACGCCTCGTTGAAAGAGACGGCCTTCACCGCATGGATGTCCTCGCCGATGTTCAGCGCGGCAACCCGATCCACCAGAAGCAAGGGGTAACGATGAGGCAGCGCCGCCAGAACCTTGCGAATATCATATGTCAGCGGCGCCGCGGCTGCGGCAATATCGTCGCTCATCCTATCCCCCTCGTCTCTTCTCAGCGGCTCTCGTTGGCCGGAGCCTGCTGCTGCTGTTGAGCGGCAGCTTCACGCGCTTCGCGCGGCTGCCAACCGGCGGGCGGCACGATCTGAACGGTGGGCAGAGCCGTGTTCAGCTCGGTCAGGATCTGCTGGTTGAGGTTATAGGCATTGGTCGCGGCCAGAATGGCTTCGGGGTTGAGCAGCAGCGTGACACCCGCCTTGCTCATCGCGGTCTGAACGGCGGCGGCGCGCTTGTCCATGATCTGCTCAAGCACATAGGCGTCCGACAGGCGAACCGGTTCGACGATCTTTTCGATCTCGGCCTTGCCCTGTTCCTGGATCTGCTGAACCTGCTGCTGGGCAGCGGCCGCCAGAGCGTTCACATTGGCGCCGGGCGCGGCGCGATCCTTCTGGAACTTGTCCACGATCGGCTTGATCTGGGCGTTGAGCGCGGCTTCCTTGGCCTTGGCGGCGTCAAGCTGCGCCTTGTAGGTCACTTCGCGGTCCGCCTGCGCCTTCTTGAAGGCCAGCGAATTGGCGACGACCGCGTCGAGGTTGGCAACCGCCACGCCGTTGACGCCGGCCGAAGCGGTCGCAGCCGGAGCGGCAGCGGCGGGCTTGGCAGCCGGAGCGGCCAGAGCAGCCTGCGAAATACCAGCCAGCGCGGCCAGAGCGATAATCTTGGCAAAAGTTTTCATCAGAACTGGGTTCCCACGTTAAATTGGAAGGTCTTGGTATCGTCGCCCACTTCGTGCAGCAGCGACTTGGCAATATCGATGCGGAACGGGCCAAAGGGCGAATTCCAGTTAAAGCCAACGCCGATCGCGATACGCGGACGCGGGCTGTCGCCGTAATAGAATTCCTTGAACGGGCTGATGTTGCTGCCGATCGCGGTATTGGCCGCACCTGTTGCAGTGTTGGTCTTGCTGGTGGTCGTGACCACGCTGCCGTCGGTGTTGGTTTGGGAATAAAGCGCGTTGCCGCTGGAATCGCGCGAAGGCACAAAGATCGAGCAGCCCACATAGCCGCAAATCGCGGTCGAATCCTGCAGATTGGGCTTGGTAATGCCCCAGACCGCGCCGGCATCCAGGAAGATCGAGGGGCGGATGCCCATTTCCTTGGCGCCCGAACCCAGCGGAATTTCCACTTCGGCGTGGAACAGATAATAATATTTGCCGCCGACCGAATCCTGCGTCCAGGAATTCTTGTCCGTGGTCAGGACATAGGTGCCCGTGCTGTCGGTGGTATAGGGCTTGCGCACCACGCGCGGACCGATGCCGCGAATGTCGAAACCGCGCATCTGCGGTTCGCCCAGATAGAAGCGGTCGGTCAGGAACACGTCGTCCACGCCGTCAATGTGGCGGCTGCTCAGCGCCTTGATCGCCCCGGCCTCGCCCTTCAGCGAGAAGATGAAGCCCTTGCCCAGCGGGTAGAACTGCGAGGCATTGGCGCGGATACGCGCATAGCGCACATCGCCGCCCAACCCGGCGAAATCGACGCCCAGCGAGCCGGAGCGGCCGCGCGTGGGACGCACGCGATTGTCCAGATTGTCATAGATCAGCGAGGCGCCGACGATCGAGGACAAACGCTTGCCTTCCGCGTCGCACAGATAGCGGCCCGCCAGCAGCGGATTACAAGCCAGAACGCCGGCCGTATTCTGCGTGTAGAATTGCGTCTTGTCCAACGACACATTGTCATAGTTGAGCGTATAACGCCCCACCAACGACATGAATTCGGTCACCGGGAAGCCAAGGCGGGCCTGAAAACCGGTGGTCGAATTGCGATACAGCGAATTCGAGTTCGAGCTGTAATAATTGTAGTTGTTATAATCGCGCCGATAGATGTCGATGCCCATCGAGACATTCTTGTCCATCAGATAAGGCTCGGTAAACGACAGCACGAGGCTCTTCGAATAGCGCGAGACCGAGCCCGACAGGCCGATCGTCTGACCGCGGCCACGGAAGTTGTTCTGGCGGATCGAAGCCTGGAAAATGAAGCTTTCAAGGCTGGAATAACCGGCTGAAAGCTGCAGTTCGCCGGTCGGCTTCTCCTCGACGTTCGCTTCCAGAATGATGCGGTCGCGCGCCGATCCGTTGACCTGCTTGACCTCGAACTTTTCCTGGAAATAGCCGAGGCTCTTGATGCGGTTGGTCGAGCGCTTCACCTGCACCGAGTTGAACGCGTCGCCCTCGGCCAGACGGAATTCGCGGCGCACCACCTTGTCCTGCGTCAGCGTGTTGCCGTTCACGTCGATCCGCTCGACATACACGCGCGGCGCTTCCTGAAGGTTGAAGGTGACGCCCATTTCCAGGTTCTTGGCGTCGCGCTGATAATCGGGGCGCGCGTCGGCAAAGGCATAGCCGAACACACCGACCGTCTCGTTCATCTTGTCGATCGTGTCTTCGACCAGCTTGGCATTGTACCACTGGCCCTTCTTCATCGGCAATTGCTTGGCCAATTGCGCGCCGTCGAAATCGCGAAGCTGGCTTTCCACCTTCACATCGCCGAACTTATAGCGCTGCCCTTCTTCGACCACATAGGTGATGATAAAGTCGCGCTTGTCCGGCGTCAGCTCGGCCACGGCGGAAACTACGCGGAAATCGGCATAGCCCTGCGTCAGGTAGAACTGGCGCAGCTTCTGCTGGTCATAGGCCAGCTTGTCCGGATCATAGGACGTGTTCGAACGGAAAATATGCAGCGGGCGCGCGGTCTTGGTGATCATCGCGGCCTCAATTTCCTTGAGGCTGAAATGCTCATTGCCGATCACGTTGATCTGGCGGACCTTGGACTTGGGCCCTTCGTTGATTTCAAAGACGATATCGACACGGTTCTGATCCAGCCGCACCATCTTGGGCTCCACCGTCGCGGCGAAACGGCCCTGACGCTTGTAGAGCTCGATGATGCGCGACACGTCCGCGCGAACCTTGGACCGGGTAAAGATCTGGCGCGGGGCCAGCTTGATTTCCGGGTTGATCTTGTCTTCTTTCAGGTGCTTGTTGCCCTCAAGCACGATGCGGTTGATGACCGGGTTTTCCTTGACCGTAATCACCACGCGGCCGCCATCATTGCGCACTGACACGTCGGCAAACAGTTCGGTGGCGTAAAGATCCTTGAGCGCCTGGTCGGCGGCGGCCTCGCTGTAGGGCTGGCCCGCGCGCATCTGGATATAGGACAGGACCGTATCGGGCTCGAGACGCTGCGCACCTTCGACCGTCAGCGACAGGATCGGCTCGGCCGCAACCGTGGCCACCGGCTGGGCAGCAATCGCCGGGGTTGCCGCAGGAGTAGCAGCAGGCTTGGCCGCCGGAGCAGCAGCCGTGGCCGCAGGGGCGGACTTTTGCGCCGGACGTTCGGCCGCAACGGCCATCTGGGGCACGCCCGCCAGGATCGTCGTGCCCAGCAAGGCCATGCCGATCTGGCCCAGGCGCGTCATCTTATCCGTATTTGCCTGCCCGAAAGCCATATTCCGATCCATCTTCGACACGGTACTTCCCATCCTTAGCAACCGTCGGTCACCCGATCGGTCAATGCGCCCCCGACAATCGACCCCCATCAGGCGGCCAGCTGCACGGTCCCCGTGTTTGCCCGTTTCATGCGCCGGACGAACCGGCCGAAACAGCATCCCTTTTTGCGCGTCATGCGCCCTCTGCCCGATGCGGGCCCAGCTTTCAAGGCATCTTGCGCCATCCGGCGATGCGGGCCGGGCAAAACCGCCCCGTCAAAGGCCGAACAGATCCGCCGGCACCAGATCGTTGATGGTGACGAACACCATCAACGCCAGCACAAAGGCAATCCCGGTGCGAAAGGCCCATTCCTGGCTCTTTGCATCCAAGGGTTTGCGCCGCACCGCTTCGGCCACGTAAAATGCCAGATGTCCACCATCCAGCGCCGGGATTGGCAGCAGATTGATGAATGCCAAATTAATTGAAATGAAAGCCGCAAAGTACACAAACGGCAACCAACCCGATTGCAGGGTCTGGCCCGAATATTGCGCCATTTTAATCGGCCCGCTCATCTCGCGCACGCTGCGCTGGCCGGTCACGATCTGTTTCAGGCCCGTGGCGATCAGCCCCATCAGATGCAGCGACTGGTCGCCCGCTGTCACAAAGGATTCGACCACGCCCATCCGGATATGGGTCACTTCCGTATCGCCCAAAGGCCGCCCCACGCCCAGCCGCCCGATCCGCGCGCTGTTGCCCAGCCCGTCCTTCATCATTTCGGCGGCCAGCGTGACCGGGATCGTCAGGCGATGGCCCGAACGTTCGACCTGCAATTGCACGGTTTCGCCCGGAAAGGGCTTTACGGCATCGGGAATCTGCTCAAACCCCGCAATCGCCTTGCCATCGATGGCCACGATCCGGTCGCCCAACTGAACGCCCGCCGCCTGCGCGGCCGAATTCTCGCTGAAGCGCCCTACCACAGGCGGCACCGTCAAACGCCCATAGGCCATATTGAAAGCGGCAAACACCAGCACGGCCACGATCAGATTGGTCGCCGGCCCCGCCAGCACGATCAGGAAACGCTGCCACAGCGGCTTGAAATGGAACCAGCCCTCGCGCTCCTTGATGTCGAGCGGAATCTTGTCAACCCCCGCCGAGGCCGGGTTCATGTCGCCTGCAAATTGCACATAGCCGCCCAGCGGCAGCATCGAGAGCTTCCAGCGCGTACCGCGCCGGTCGGTCCAGCCCGCGATTTCCCGGCCAAACCCGATCGAAAAGGCCACCACCCTCACCCCGCACCAGCGGCCCACCAGATAGTGGCCCAGCTCATGCACCAGCACCAGCGGCCCCAGCATCAGGGCAAAGGCAAGAATCGTCATCAAGATCGTCGGCTGCGCCATGGTTCAGGCCATCTCCAGCAAGGCGGCGGCGCGGCGGCGGGCCTGCGCATCCACCTCATGCACCTCGTCAATAGCAGCCGGAGGGGGCGGCGCATAGGCATTGAGCACATCCTCGACCATCGCCGGAATGCGGGTAAAGCCGATCCGCCCGTTGAGGAAGGCATCGACCGCCACCTCATTGGCCGCATTCAGCACCGCCGGAATGCCGCCACCCGCATGAGCCGCCTGCCGCGCCAGTTTCGTGGCGGGGAAACGCACCTCATCGGGCGCGCGGAAGGTCAATTCGCCGATCGCGGCCAGATCAAGCTGGCTCGAGAGCGGCGTCTCCATCCGTTCCGGCCAGGCGAGGCACGAGGCGATCGGCACGCGCATGTCGGACGGCCCCAATTGGGCCAGCGTCGAGCCATCGTGATATTCGACCATCGAATGGATGATCGATTGGGGATGCACGATGATGCGCAGCCGGTCGAGGCCCACGGGAAACAGATGATAGGCCTCGATAAATTCGAGACCCTTGTTCATCATGCTGGCCGAATCGACGCTGATCTTGGCGCCCATGCTCCAGTTGGGATGCTTGATCGCCTGCGCCGGGGTGGCGCTCTGCAATTGCTCAAGGCTCCAGTCGCGGAACGGGCCGCCGCTGGCCGTCAGCGTTATCCAGCGGACATGATCGACCTTATTGCCCGACAGGCATTGAAAGATCGCATTATGCTCGGAATCGACCGGCAACAGCGTGGTGCCATGCCGCGCCACCGCCGCGATCATCAACTCGCCCGCCGAAACCAGCGCTTCCTTATTGGCCAGCGCCACGGTGCGGCCCTGCTCGATGGCGGCCATCGTGGGCGCCAATCCGGCGCAACCGACAATCGAGGCCATCACGATATCAGCCGGGCGCCGCGCCGCATCGACCAGAGCCTCCGCCCCCGCCGTCGCTTCGATATTGGTCCCGGCCAAAGCCTCACGCAATGCAGGAAGCGCAGCGGCATCGGCGCACACCGCCACCTCGGCCTCAAACTCACGCGCCAGCGCGGCCAGAGCCTGCGCATTGCCATTGGCCGTCAGCGCGACAACCCGCCAATCCCCACGATTGCGGCGGATCAGATCCAGCGTGGAGGCGCCAATAGAACCGGTGGCGCCAAGAACGGATATTGATCGCACTTAGAATCTTCCTATTGCGCCGAATATTCCGGCAACGAACAGCACCGCGAGCAAACCGTCAACCCTGTCGAACAGTCCGCCGTGGCCCGGAATGAGATGGCCGGAATCCTTCACGCCCGCGCGGCGCTTCATCCAGCTTTCGAAAAAGTCGCCGGTCTGGGCGATGATGGCGGCCAGCACACCTGCAACGACCACCTCCAACCAGTTGATGGCCAAAGGCGATGTCGTGCTTGTAAGATGCAGTGCAGTCATTTCGCGAGCGGCCCGCCAAAGCGCATAGGCCTGAACCCCGCCCACCGCCAGGCTGGCCCCGATCGTACCACCGACCAATCCGCTCCATGTCTTGCTGGGGCTGATTTTCGGCGCGATCTTTGGTCCGCCAAAAGTGCGTCCCGCAAAATAAGCGCCAATATCGGTCGCGATCACCGCCAGCACCGGAATCAGCACAGACACCGTATCTTCAGCACGCAGCACGATCAGCATCTCGGCCGCCAGCCCGACATAGGCCACACCCGCCACCAGCCAGATCAACCGCGCCCACCAGCTTGCCGCAATCGCGCGTGAGAGCTTGCTCCATTCCCACAACACGCCCGTGGCGATCAGCAGCACGAACACCATCCAAGGCAAACCGCCCAACCAGAGCGCCCCACCCGCCACCGCCACCATCACGATGGCCGAAAGCGTGCGGGCCTTGAGATCGGAGTTTTTCTTGGGAGCCGCAGCCCCCTCGCCTTCAGCGGCCGCCAAAACGACGCTCCCGCTGGCCAAAGGCGCCAAGCGCGTGGGCCAGGTGGTCAGGCGTGAAATCAGGCCACAGGACGTCGGTGAACCACATTTCGGCATAGGCCGCCTGCCACAGCAGGAAGTTCGACAGGCGCACCTCGCCGCTGGTGCGCACCACCAGATCGAGCGGCGGCAGACAGGCGGTGTCGAGCTCGGCCTCAATGCTCTCGGCCGTGATCTCGCCCTTGGCCGCCGCTGCCGCTGCCGCGCGGGCGATTTCCTGCTGGCTGCCGTAATTCAGGGCGATGGCCAGAGTCAGCTCGCGATTGCCTGCCGTGCGCGCCATCGCACCTTCAAGCAATTCGACAATATCATTCGACAAGGCCTTGTAATCGCCGATGATTTTCAATCGCACCCCATTGGCCGCGATTTCATCGATGTCGCTGATGATAAAGCGCTTGAGCAGCCCCATCAGGTCGGACACTTCCTGTTCCGGGCGGCGCCAGTTTTCCGACGAAAACGCATAAAGCGTCACCGCCTCCAGCCCCATGCCGCGCACCCCGCGGATCAGGCGGCGCACCGCCTCGACCCCGCGCTGGTGCCCCAGCACGCGGGGCAAATGGCGCTTCTTGGCCCAGCGGCCATTTCCATCCATGATGATGGCCACATGGCGGACCCCGTGTTCGGGCCCGCCAGAAGCAGGAAGCAGCGCAGCGGTCACTTGCCCAGGATTTCCTTTTCCTTGGCCGCGGCGGCTTCGTCGGCGCCCTTGATCGCCTCGTCGGTCAGCTTCTGCACTTCGGTTTCAAAGCGCTTGCGCTCGTCTTCCGAGATCAGCTTCTTGTTCTCGTCGGCCTTGAGCGCCTCCATGCCGTCGCGGCGGACATTGCGGATCGCGATGCGCGCGCCTTCGGCATATTTGCTGGCGAGCTTCGCCAGTTCCTTGCGGCGTTCCTCGGTCAGATCGGGAATCGGCAGACGGATCGTATTACCATCGGTGATCGGGTTCAGGCCCAGACCCGCCGAACGGATCGCCTTTTCCACCGGGGTCACGCTCGAACGATCCCACACGGTTACGGTCAGCATGCGCGATTCGGGCGCGGCCACAGTGGCGCAGGCGTTGAGCGGCATGTGGCTGCCATAGATTTCGACCGTGATCGGATCGAGCAGCGCGGTATTGGCGCGGCCCGTGCGCAGACCCGACAGATCGCCCTTCAGCGATTCCACCGCGCCCTTCATCCGGCGCTCAAGATCAGCCTTGTCATATTTGGGAGCAGCCATTGGTATTCTCCTGAATTACTGCACAATCGTCTGAACGCCCTGTCCGGCCAGCACGCGGGCCAGATTGCCACGTTCGCGGATGGAAAAGACGACGATCGGAATCTTGTTGTCACGGCACAGCGCGACCGCGCTGGCATCCATTACCTTGAGGTTGTCGGCCAGAACAGTGTCATAGTCGATCGTATCGTAACGCTTCGCCGCAGGATCCTGCTTGGGATCGGCATTATAGACGCCGTCCACACTGGTGCCCTTGAACAGCGCATCGCAACGCATTTCGGCCGCGCGCAGGGCCGCGCCCGAATCCGTCGTGAAATAGGGCGCGCCAACGCCTGCGGCAAAGATCACCACGCGGCCCTTTTCCAGATGGCGCTCGGCGCGGCGGCGGATGACCGGCTCGCACACCTTGTCCATCTCGATCGCGCTTTGCACGCGGGTGGGCACGCCCAGTTGCTCGAGCGCATTCTGCATCGCCAGCGCATTCATCACTGTGGCCAGCATGCCCATATAGTCGGCCTGCGCGCGGTCCATGCCCTTGGCGGCGCCCGCCATGCCGCGGAAGATGTTGCCTCCGCCGATCACCAGACAGATTTCCAGACCGCTTTCCTTGGCCGCCTTCACCTCTGCGGCCATTTCGGCCACGAATTCCGGGTCGATGCCGAAAGGCTGGCTTCCCATCAACACTTCGCCCGAAAGTTTCAGCAAAACGCGCTTATATTGGGGCTGAGCCATGGTTTCGATCTATCCTTATGCTTCGCAAGCGCCCTTATACCGTGGCGCTGCCTGTGCCAAGGGCGCGAAAAAACTAATGTACACAGCGATAGAGAAAACAGCCGGAAGGGCCAAACAAAAAGGCCCGCCGTTTCCGACGAGCCTTCATGCTTTCCCTGAGGGAAAAGAAACTTACTTCAGGCCGGCGGCAGCAGCCACTTCGGCAGCGAAGTCGGTTTCTTCCTTTTCGATGCCCTCGCCCAGCTGGAAGCGGACATAGTCCACCAGCTTGATCGTGGCGCCGGCAGCCTTGGCGGCAGCGGCAACAACGTCGGAGACGGGGGTCTTGCCGTCCATCACGAACAGCTGCGACAGAAGGGCGTTTTCCTTGGCATACTTGGCCACGGCGCCTTCGATCATCTTGGCCTGAACGGCTTCGGGCTTACCCGATTCAGCGGCCTTTTCAGCGGCGATCTTGCGCTCACGCTCGATCAGCGAAGCGTCGAGACCTTCAGCCGACAGGGCCAGCGGAAAAGCGGCGGCAATGTGCATGCCGATCTGCTTGCCCAGCGGCTCCAGAACGTCAGCCGGAGCATTGCCTTCCAGAGCGACCAGCACGCCGATCTTGCCCAGGTTGGGGGCAGCAGCATTGTGCATGTAAGCCACGACCACGCCCTCGGAAACCGAAACGGCCTTGATGCGGCGGACCTGCTGGTTTTCACCGATGGTGGCAACATTGCTGGTCAGCTTTTCGCCAACCGTGCCGCCGTCGGGATAGGCAGCGCCTTTGAGCGCTTCGACGTCGGTGATCTCGCCGTTCAGGGCAACTTCGGTGGTCTTGCGCACGAAGTCCTGGAACTGGTCGTTCTTGGCGACGAAGTCGGTTTCCGAGTTCACTTCGACCGCGATGCCCTTGGTGCCGGCAATCGCCAGACCCACCAGACCTTCGGCAGCCGTACGGCTCGACTTCTTGGCAGCGGCAGCCAGACCCTTGGCGCGCAGCGCGTCAACGGCAGCTTCCATGTCGCCATTGGCTTCCTTGAGCGCCTTCTGGCAATCCATCATGCCAGCGCCAGTGCGTTCGCGCAGGTTCTTCACGTCGGCGGCAGTAAAGGCCATGTCCGATAGTCCTTAGACAAGAGTTTTATACAGTTGCGCCGGGCCACATGGACCCGGCGCGTTCCAATTTTGTGACGGGGCCATTTTCAGACCCCGTTCCAAAGGCTTATCAGCCTTCGATCACTTCTTCGGCAACCGGCTCGGCCATCGCGCCGATGTCCGCGCCCGAAGCGACCACAGCAGCGCGGTTGCCCTTGGTGGCAGCAGCGGCAACAGCATCGCAATACAGGCGGATGGCGCGCGAGGCGTCATCGTTGGCGGGGATCGGGAAAGCGATACCTTCGGGCGAAACGTTCGAGTCGAGGATGGCGACGACCGGGATACCCAGCACGTTGGCTTCCTTGATCGCCAGCTCTTCCTTGTTGGCGTCGATCACGAACATCACGTCGGGGATGCCGCCCATGTCGCGGATACCGCCCAGCGACAGTTCAAGCTTGTCGCGCTCGCGGGTCAACTGAAGGATTTCCTTCTTGGTCAGACCCGAAGTGGCGCTCGACAGGCGCTCTTCCAGCGTCTTGAGGCGCTTGATCGACTGGCTGATCGTCTTCCAGTTGGTGAGCATGCCGCCCAGCCAGCGGTGGTTGACGAAGTGCTGACCGGCAGCGCGAGCAGCTTCAGCGATGGGCTCCTGGGCCTGACGCTTGGTGCCGACGAACAGAACCTTGCCACCGGCCTGAACGGTCGCCGAGATGAACTCCAGAGCGCGGCTGAAGAGCGGCACGGTCTGCGACAGGTCGAGGATGTGGATGCCGTTGCGCGCGCCGAAGATATACGGCTTCATGCGCGGGTTCCAACGGTGGGTCTGGTGGCCGAAGTGGGCACCGGCTTCGATGAGCTGCTGAATCGTAACGACGGGAGCCGCCATAAATATGTCCTTCCGGTTGTTCCTCTGAGACGCTGGAACCGTGCGGCCAAGGCCATGATGGCCCGAATTCCCGCTGCGGCACCGGTGAAGATGCGTCCCATGTGGGTTGGCCCGACCTTTGTGAAACCCGCAAAGCGCGAATCCCTCCATAGATCAGGTGCCGCGCCCTTAGCCCCAGTTCGAGAAATAATCCAGCGCCATTTTGGAGGGGACCGGGCGCAATCTTCGCAAAGAATCCTCGGTTCATCGCAAAAAGCGCTTGACCGAACGGAACAGGTATGGAACAAATTGCCAACAGAACGGAACTAGGGAACATCCAGAGAGGAACCGTTCAAACTCCTACTGGTTATCCACATGTTGTACGCAAGGCCGGTCGTCAACGCAATCGACGATCCCGCCCGATGGACAAAGGACTATACCGCGATGCTGACTCTTGCGATCAATGGTATGACCGGCCTGATAGCCGCCCTCGTTATCGCCTCCCTGATCCAGAGTGCGCGGTCCTTCATGCCCGCGTGGCGTCAGCTCAGCGCCGAGGTAAAGCGGCTCGAAGCGGGTAGCGTGCTGCGCGTCACCCTGAGAGAGGCCGACGCGGCCGATTGGGAAAGACTGGCGGCCCCTGCGCAAACTGCGGCAACCCCGATCCCGGCGACGCAGGGCGAGCGCCCCGCCGTCGCACCGATCGCGCTTATTCCCCAGCCTCGCCGCGCACTTCATGCGCCTTTGCGCCACGCGGCCGCCTGACCCGCATATACATCACCAGCCCGACCGGTATCAGCATCAGATAAACAACACAGATCCCCACCAGCGTAAACCACGGCTCGCTGAGCAAAGCGGCAAAGACGATGCCGAACAGGGCAATGAGTTCAAGGCGCACCGATCGACGCGGACGCAGCGATTTCCAGCTGAGCGTGGGGATGGCCGAAATCAGCAGGAAGGCGTTGAAGGCCAACCAGACGCCAACGATACGCGGATCGCGGAAAATCGGATCGCCCGAAGCTTCGCCGCCGCTGGCAATCCAAAGATAGATCGGCAAAAAGGCCAGCCCTGCCCCCACCGGCGCGGGAACGCCAGTCAGAAAACCGGCCTGCTTGCGCGGCTCATCGGGCAGGTCGATGCGGGCGTTGAAACGGGCAAGGCGCAAGGCCATGCAGATCGCGAAAGCCAGCGCGGCAAACCAGCCAAGGCGCGGCACATCCTTGAGCGACCACAGAAATACGATCAGCGCGGGCGCCACGCCAAAGGAAATGGCATCGGCCAGACTGTCAAGTTCCGCGCCAAAGCGCGACTGTGCCTTGAGCAGGCGAGCAATACGGCCATCAATGCCGTCAAGCACCCCGGCCAGAATCACCGCCAGCACCGACTTTTCCCACTCCCCCTGAATGGCAAAGCGGATGCCGGTCAAACCGCAGCACAGCGCCGCCGAGGTAATCGCATTGGGCGCCAGCGCCCGCAACGTCAGCCCGCCGGGCATCCGCTTTTGCCGACGCTCGTCACCGCTCACTGGCCCATCGCTCACTGGCTGACGCCCTCGATCAGGCCAACGTCGCCGATTTCGGCCAGAATTGTTTCCCCGGCCACCGTGCGCTGGCCCAGCAGAACCTTGGGCTCGGTGCCTTCGGGCAGATAAACGTCAACGCGGCTGCCGAAACGAATCAGGCCGACGCGCTGGCCCGCCCCGATAATGTCGCCGGGCTTGACGAAAGGCACGATGCGACGGGCAACAAGGCCCGCGATCTGGGTAAAGCCGATCATCGTGCCATTGCCGCGATCGATCAGGATATGCTGACGCTCATTCTCTTCGCTCGCCTTGTCGAGGTCGGCGTTCAGGAACTTGCCCGGAATGTAGATGACGCGCGAAACGGTGCCGTTGATGGGCGCGCGGTTGATATGAACGTCAAACACGCTCATGAAAATCGACACGCGGGTAACCAGGGCATCGGGCAGTCCTGGCGTTCCGGTGCCGTCCTCCATCACCAGTTCACGCGGCGGGGCCACCTTCTGGATCAGCGTGATGAGGCCATCGGCGGGCGCTACGACATAGCGGTCGCCGCGCGGCGTCACGCGCAGGGGATCGCGGAAAAACGCGCAAATCCCATAGGTTAAAATACCGAGCGGCCATGCCAGCAAGCTCCACCCCATCAGCGCCGCCATCAGGCAGGCAAGGGCAGAAACCGCAGCGAATTTGCGCGCTTCGGGGTGTACGGCGGGCCAGTGCCATCCGGCAGTGCCACGCCCCTGGTTATCAAGAATTTCTCCGGGCATAGCCTGTGTCTCTAGGCGCAGGAAGGCGGCGCTGCAAGCATCGCGTCGCGCCTACCCCCAGTTGTCTGCCCCGGCTGCACTATTCGCCCACCGGTTCCTCGACCAGTTCGGCGATTTCGAACACATAGCTTTTCCAGCCCCGCATCCGCGCCCCATCGCCCGCCGCCGCCTTCAGCCGCGTGGCATCGCCCAGCGAGCGCGTATGGCCCCAGAACACCTCGGTCTTGCCATTGGCCAGCTCGGCCACGATGCGCCAGTAATGGGTAAAGCGGTCGCTGGTCGGACCGATCCGCTTGACATAGCCGTCGGGCATGGTGGCGGTCAGATATCGCTTTTTCTTGGCCATGCCTGCGCGCCTAGAGCGTTTTCGAACCAGATGAAACATCTGGTGCCTTGCGAAAACGCGCCAAAACAGAAGTCGAGATCAATCAGTCCTCGTCATCGCCAATCCACAGGTGATGGCTGTCGATACGCAGCCGGGTAATGGCGGCATGGGCGTCACCGCGCGCGATGCTTTCGGCCCGCGCGGCGTCCTGCGTCTGACGCTCGGCCAGCAGCAGTTCGGACAGGTCGAGCGCGCCCGCCTGAAACCCGCGGCGCACCTTGACCAGCGCGGCCTCCTGCGCACGGCGGCTCGCATCAGCGCGCTCCCATGCGTGCAAAGCGGCCTGCGCGGCGGCCAGATCGGAATCGGCGGTTTCCTGCAAAGTCCGGCGCACAGCCTGCAGATCGGCCCCGGCGGCGGCGGCATTGGCCCCGGCCTGATCGGCCAGAGCGCTGCGCCGCCCATTGCCAAAGGGCATGATGAAAATCAGCCCTGCCCCGCGCTCGATCCCGCCCTTGTCGGAAAAGACGCGCACGCCCACCTGCGGATCGGCAATCCGGTCGGCGCGGGCGCGTTCGGCGCTGGCGTCTGCCATATGGGCGGTTGCCTCGGCGGCGGCGATCTCATGGCTGCGCGCAAAGACCAGATCCCGCAGATGCGTCAGCCCTCCATCAGGCTCATGGGGTACCGGTATTGCCTCGGCATGGTCGGGCAGCGTCATGGCGGGAAACTGGGCCTGCAACCGGCTGCGCGCGACCTTCTCACGCCCGCTCGACCTTTCGGCGGCCAGCCGCGCCGCTTCCAGCGCCGCCACCGTCTGATCTGCCTCCAGCACCGAGGCATCGCGCAATTCCACCCGGCGCTTCACCGCCGACAGCAGCGTCTGGTAATTGGCCACGCTCTGCCGGTCCACCTCGGCCTCGCCCGCGGCCGAGAGCCACGCCCACCAGTAATCGGCCAGCATCAGCGCGGTCTGGTGGCGGGTATCCTCGGCGCGATTCTTTTGCGCGGTCAGGCCATATTGGCCGATCTCGCGGTCCAGCCGCACCTTGCCCGGCCAGCGCACGCCTTTGGTCAATTGGGCCTCAAACTCGTCATAGACGCTTTCCTGAACAATCGAGCGCCTATTGTACGAAGTCTGCAGATTGTAATCATAAGGCCCGCGCTCCAGCACGCGCAATTCGGCCTCGGCGGCGCGGGTGCGGGCATTGGCGGCCTCGACGCCGGGGTGGCTGGCTAGAGCCTGCGCCACGGCGGCCGGATCGGGCAGGCCCGGTTCCGGCGCCGCCGCCAGCACGGGAAGCGGCATCAGGCAAAGGGCGAGAGAGAAAAACTTACGCATCGGCTTTCTCCGCGCGGGTTTCGCCAAACCGTTCATACAGGATCGGCAGCAGCACCAGCGTGAGCAGAGTGGAGGTGATCAGCCCGCCGATCACCACGATGGCCAGCGGCTTTTGAATTTCCGAGCCCGGCCCGGTGGCGAACAGCAAGGGCACAAGGCCAAAGGCGGCAATCGTGGCGGTCATCATCACCGGGCGCAGGCGGCGCTTTGCCCCCACCCGCACCGCCTGGGCCAGATCGAGACCGCCATCGCGCAATTGGCGAAAATAGCTGACCATCACCAGGCCGTTGAGCACGGCGATGCCCAACAGCGCGATGAAGCCGACCGAGGCGGGCACCGAGAGATACTCGCCCGAGGCAGCCAGCGAAACCATGCCGCCCACCAGCGCAAAAGGAATGTTGACCAGAATGAGCAACGAGGCCCGCACCGAGGCCAAAGTCGCGTAAAGCACGACAAAGATCATCAGCAAGGCAATCGGCAGCACCACCATCAGCCGGGCCGAGGCGCGCTGCTGGTTTTCAAACTGTCCGCCCCAGACGATGCGATAGCCCTGCGGCAGTTTCACATTGGCGCCGATATCGGCCTTGGCCTGCTGCACATAGCCCACCAGATCGCGCCCACCGACAAAGGCCTGCACCATGGCAAAGCGCGAGCCGTTTTCATGCTCGACCTTGACCGGGCCTTCAGTGCGCTCAACCTTGGCCACGTCGCTGGCGCGCACCAGTTGGCCGGTGGGGCTGCGATAGAGGCGGTCGGCAAAGCCGGCGGGATTGGCAGCCTCGCCCTCGCCCCGGATCAGGATCGGCACCCGGCGCAGCCCTTCGGCCACCACGCCCGAACGCACACCCTCCAGTTCGGAACGCATCGCGTCCTGAAGCGTGTCGATGGGCATGCCCACGCGGCCCGCCGCCGTGCGGTCGATGTCGATCTGCAGATAGTCCACCTTGTCATTGGCCACGGTCAGCGCCTCGCTGGTGCCGGGAATGGCGCGGAGCCGCCGCTGGACCTCACCCGCAAGGCGGCCCAGTTCGGCGCTGTCGGGACCAAAGATCTTAATCGCCAGATCGCCGCGCGCGCCCGTCAGCATTTCGGAAATGCGCATCTCGATGGGCTGGGTAAAGCTGGTCTGGACGCCGGGCAGATTGGCCACCGCCTTGCGGATCTCATTGACCACCCATTCCTTGTCGCCCACACGCCATTCGCTGCGCGGTTTCAGGGTGATGAAACTGTCCGTCTCGTTCAGCCCCATCGGGTCGAGGCCCAGTTCGTCCGACCCCGTGCGCGAGATGACATTGGTCACCTCGGGCACTTTGGACATGATCGCCTTTTGCGCGGCATGGTCGATTTCCATACTGTGCCGCAGCGAGATCGAGGGCAGCTTGGTGAGCTGAACAATGGCCGAGCCTTCGTCCATCGTCGGCAAAAAGGTCTTGCCGGTCGATTGATAGGCCACCACCGCCAGCACCAGCGACAGGCCCGCCGTGATGAACACCGGCAACCGATGCGCAAAGGCCCAGTCGAGCAGCCGCCCATAACGCGGCGACAATTGCCGCATCAGCCAAGGTTCATGATGGGCATCCCCCGGTTTCAAACCAAAGAAAGACAGCACCGGCACCAGGGTCAGCGCCAGCAGCAACGCCGAGAGCAGCGCCAGCACGATGGTCAGCGCCACAGGGGCAAACAGCTTGCCTTCCAGCCCTTCCAGCGTCAGCAGCGGCAGGAACACCAGCGCGATGATGGCAAGGCCGCTGGCAACAGGCGTGGCGACCTCGGCGGCGGCGACGAACACATTGTGCAGGCGCCCCGCCCCGGCATGGCGCGGATCATTCATCCGCTCCACCACATTTTCGACCACCACGACCGCGCCATCGACCAGCATACCCACCGCAATGGCAAGGCCGCCAAGGCTCATCAGATTGGCAGTCAGCCCCACCGCGCGCATCGCGATAAAGGTCAGCAGCACCGCCATGGGCAGCGCCAGCGCCACGATCACCGAGGCGCGCACATCGCCAAGGAACAGCAGCAGCAGCACGACCACCAGCAAGGTCGCCTCGATCAGCGCCTCTTCGACCGTGCCCACTGCGCGCTCGATCAGGTCGGACCGGTCATAGAAGGTTGCGATCTTCATGCCCTTGGGCAGGCTGGGTTTCAATTCCTCGATCCGCGCCTTCACGCCATCGACGATCTTGGCCGCATCCACGCCGCGCAGGCCGATGACAATGCCCTCGACCGCCTCGCCGCGCGCGCCCTGGCTGACCGCGCCATAGCGGGTGAGCGCGCCGATCCGCACCTTGGCAACGTCTCCCACGCGCACCACGCGGCCCGTCGAACTCTTAACCACCACCGCCGAGAGATCCGCCACATTGCGGATCGCGCCAGAAGAACGCACGATCAGGGCCTCCTCGCCCGCGACCAGACGCCCCGCGCCATCATTGCGATTCGACGTGTTGATGGCGGCCGACAGATCGCTGACCGTCAGGCCCGCCGCGGCCAGCGCCTGATTGTCGGGCACCACCTCATAGCTTTCGGCCAGACCGCCCAGCGCGTTCACATCGGCCACCCCCGGCACCGTGCGCAGCGCAGGCCGGATCACCCAGTCCAGCACCCGGCGCTTTTCGGCCAGATCCTGCGGACCTTCGATAGTAAACATGAACATGTCGGTCAAAGGCGTGGCAATCGGGGCCAGACCGCCGCTGACCGTCGAGGGCAGATTGCCCATCACGCCCGTCAGCCGCTCGTTTACCTGATTGCGCGCCCAGTAAATATCGGTGCTGTCGTCGAAATTGATCGTGACGTCGGCAATCGCATATTTGGCCACAGAGCGCAGCACGGTCTGATGCGGAATGCCCAGCATTTCCATTTCGATGGGGGCCACCACGCGGCTCTCCACCTCTTCGGGCGTCATGCCGGGGGCCTTCAGGATCACCTTGACCTGGGTTGAGGAAATATCGGGAAAGGCGTCAATCGGCAGGTTGAGAAAGGACCAGATGCCCGTTCCCGCCAGCGCCAGCGCGATCGCCAGCACCGCCATCCGCGCAGTCAGCGCCCGTTCGACCAGTTTGCGCAGCATGGATCAGGCCCCTGCGAAAATGGCTTTGAGTTCGGCCACGCCCTTGGTGACCACCTGCGCATGGGCGTCGAGCCCGCTGCCGATCACCATCCGCCCGCTGCTTTCGCCCGCGACCTTGACCACCTGACGGCGGAAATTCTTGCCGTCGCGGACAAAGACCACATCTTTGCCATCGACATTGGCCACCGCCGTGCGCGGAACGCTGACGCCCTTGGTCGTTTCGCCTGCTGCCTCGATGATCGCCGTCACGCCCTTGCCCGGCACCAGCCCCGCATCGCCCGCCACGCTGGCCCGCGCGACCAGAGAACGCGTGACCGGGTCGAGCGAGGCGCCCACGGAGAGCAATTTGCCCGTCACGCGCCGCCCGTCCTGCTCCACCGCCACCGGCATGCCGGGGCGCAATTGCCCCGCCAGCCTTTGCGGCAATTGCAGATCGAGCCGCAGCGCCGCGATATTTTCCACCACAAAGGGCGCGCCATCGGTGCTGACCGCGCCGCCGGTTTCCACGCTGACGCTGGCCACGCGGCCCGCGATGGGCGAGCGCAAAGTCACCGTGCCGTCGCGCGAGGCGCCGCCCAGCGCCAGCAGACGCCGGTTTTCCGCCAAGGTCGCCTGAACCGCGCGCAGGTTCGCCACCGCTTCCTCGGCGCGCGAGGGGGCGATCACGCCCTCCTTGGCCAATTGGCTGAGGCGGGCGGCATTGGCCTGCGCCACGGGCAATTCGGCCTGCGAACGCGCCATCGCCCCGCTGAACTGCACCGATTCGGCCGCCTTGACCACGCCCAGCACCGCGCCGCGCGCCACCTCCTGCCCCGGAATCACCAGCACCTTGACCGCCGTGCCGCCAAAGGGAGACGTCACCGCCACCCGCGCCTCAGGCGGAAGGGACACCGTGCCCGGCACGCTGGCCAGCGGGATCGGCGCATCGCCCTGCGCGGGCTCGACCGTAATGCCCAGTTCCTTGACCTGCGCATCGCTGAGCGCGACCAGATCGCCCTTGGGGCTGGGCGCTTCGGGCGCGGCCTCTTCGGCGCTACGCGAACAGGCGGAAAGCAGGGCGAGTGCGGCACCAGCGGCCAACAGGGAGTTTTTGCGCATCATGGCCGCCGCCATGGCGCACAAAGCTGACAGGAACTTGTCAGTTTCGTGTGGCAGGTCCAATAGTCATGAAACATACAGACATGGGGACTCGCGGCTTGCGGCTGTTGTTGATCGAGGATGACGGCGAATTGGCAAGCCGCCTGAGCAATCGCCTGCGCGATGCGGGCTTTGCCGTGGATGTCGCCGGGTCGCAGGCCGATGGCGAAGGCTGGCCCGATCTGGACAAGATCGCCGCGATCATCCTCGACCTTGGCCTGCCCGACGGCAACGGGCTGGATCTGCTGCGCTATTGGCGGGGGCGGCGGGTCGATTGCCCGGTGCTGATCCTGACCGCGCGCGGCAGTTGGCAGGACAAGGTGGAGGGGTTGAACGCCGGGGCCGACGATTTCGTGGTGAAACCGGTGCGGTTCGAGGAATTGCTGGCGCGGCTCCATGCGCTGCTGCGCCGCCACAGCGGCCAGCGCGCGCAATGGATCGAGGCAGGCGGCGTGCGGCTCGATCCGGTGGGGCGCAATGCCGAGGTGGATGGGGAAGCTCTAGCGCTGTCCAAACAGGAATTCCGCCTGCTGCAACTCTTTGTCCGCCGCCCCGGACAGGTGCTCTCGCAAGGCGACATTCTCGAACATCTCTATGACCTTGACGCCCAGCGCGACCTGAACGCCATCGAGGTCTTGGTCAGCCGTTTGCGGCGCAAGGTGGGCACGGCGCGGATCAAGACCCTGCGCGGGCTTGGCTACAGGTTTGAGGCATGAAGCGCGTGCTGATCCCCGCCCGCTTTGCCGCGCACAGTCTGCGGCTGCGGTTTCTTTTGGCGATCCTGCTGTGGGTGGCGCTGGGCATCGGCGGTATCTGGTATTCGGCCACGCGCGTGTTCACCCGCCATATCGAGGCACAATATCATGACGAACTCTATGGCCATGTGCGCGAACTGGCCGGATTGGTGAACATTTCAAAGGACAGCCATCTCTCGCTCTCGCGCCCGCTGTCCGATCCGCGCTATCTGGAGCCCATGTCCGGCTATTACTGGCAGGTTTCGGTGCATAAGGGCGACCGCATCCATTCGGCCTCGATGGTGCGCGGCGTGATTGACGAGGACATCGCCCATTCGCCGGAGATTTTCCATTCCATCGACAATGGCCCCACCGGCAAGACCATCGCCTATGGCTTTACCGGGTTCACCCCCGACGGGCGGATCGTCCATTACGTCATCGCGGTCGACAAGCGCTATCTGGATCAGGCCATCGCCAGTTTCACCCGCGAGCTGACGCTGTGGCTGACCGCGCTGGCGGCTGCATTGTTGATCACCGGCTATGCGGTGGTGATGTTCGGCCTGCGCCCGCTCAACCGTCTGGCCACGGCCATCGGTCAATTGCGCGAAGGCACCAGTGCCCGGCTTGAAGGCGCCTATCCTTCGGAAATCGCGCCTCTGGTCGAGGATCTCAACGCCTATATCGCGGGCAATGAGGCGGTGATCGAACGCGCGCGGGTCGAGGCGGGCAATCTGGCCCATGGGCTGCGCACGCCGCTGGCCGTCATCACCGACGAGGCCGAAAGGCTCGCCCGCCAGCCCGAGAGCGCCAGAGCCGCGCGCGCGCTGCTCGATCAGGCGCATGTGATGGTGCAGCAGATCGACTTTCGCCTGGCGCGCACGCGTTCGGCGGCGGGCGCCCGCGCCTCGCTGCGGGTCAGCCATTTGCCCGAGGCGGTGCTGCCCATTCTCTCGGCCATGCGCAAATTGCATCCGGACTGCGCCTTTGACCTGTCGGCCCCCGCGCCCGTGCGTATGGCGATCGACCCGGTGGACCTGTCCGAACTGGTATCCAACCTGCTGGACAATGCCGGGAAATGGGCTCGGCGCCGCGTGGTGCTGACCATCGCCGAAGGGCCGCGCATCCGCGTGGAAGACGACGGCCCCGGGATGAGCGAGGAGCAGATCGCCCGCGCCTGCGAGATCGGCAGCCGGTTCGACGCCGATATGCCGGGCAGCGGCCTTGGCCTTGCCATCGCCCGCGACATTGCCGAAGCCTATGGATTGCGGCTCAGGCTTTCTTCGCCGCCCGGCGGCGGCCTGGTGGCAGAACTGACATGAGGACTATCTGGCAAATTGCTCTGATCATGGCTTTTTATGGCGCTGGCGAATTCACCGCCCGCCTGACCCATGCCCCCCTGCCCGCCAGTGTGATCGGTCTGGCGCTGATCCTGATCGCGCTGCATCGGCGCTGGATCAAACCGGGGCAGTTGCGCGATGGGGCGCAAGGCCTGCTGGGGCGGATGCTGTTGTTTTTCGTACCCGCCGTGCCGGTTCTGATCGAGCATCGCGAATTTGTCAGCATGTTGGGGGTCCGCCTGATGCTGGCAGTGGCCATTGGCACCGTTTTGGTGATGGTCGTGACCGGCGCGGTGGTGCAGATGGTGGCACGCGCCGATGATTGATTGGGCCGCAACTGCCCTGTGGTCAGCCATCACGCTGGCCAGTTTTGCGGTAACCCGCGCCGTGCATCGGCGGCGGCCGCGCTGGTGGCTGATGCCGCTGATCACGGCGCCGCTGGGGATCGCGCTGATTTTGCTGGTGTTTCATGTGCCCTATTCCACTTACCGCGCCGGAGCGGGATGGCTGTTGTGGATGCTGGGCCCGGCGGTCACGGCCTTTGCGGTGCCGATCTATGACCAGCGCGCGATGATCCGCCGCTATTGGCGTTCATTGCTGGCCGGGATGATTACGGGCAGCGCTACATCGTTCATCTCGGGCTGGGCGCTGGCGGGCGTGTTGGGCATTGATGGGCCGCTGCGCCTCTCGCTGCTGCCCCGCTCGGTCAGCACGCCTTTTGCCATGGCGATTTCGGCGGAAATCGGCGGCATGCCGGATATCACCGCCGTTTTTGTGATCGCCACCGGCATCCTCGGCGCGCTGTTGGGCGAAGCAGCGGTGAAGCGCGGCATCCCCTCGGGGCGAACGGCACAAGGGGCCATGATCGGCGTGGCCGCCCATGCCATCGGCACCGCACAGGTCCAACCGCTCAACCCGCGCGTGGGGGCCGTGGCGGGGCTGGCGATGGTGTTGACCGGACTGCTCAATCTGGCGCTCGCGCCATTGGCTCTTTGGTTTCTGCGTGGTTAATTTTTTCCCGGCAGTTGCTGCCAAAACCGAGGCGAACCGAGCGGGCGCGCGGTAAAACTTTCCGCCCTATTAACTTATTACGCCTATCATCCGGCGCGCGATGGAGGCTGATTTTCGTGAATAGACAAGGTTATCATAATTTTGGAAAATCGGATTCCGGCGGCAAGGGCGGCCGCGGAGACAATCAGCGCGTCGATTTGACCGCCGTTTGCGAAGTGCGACAGGGCATGGCCGAATGGCGCCGTGTTACGCTGGACGAACTGTCACCGGGTGGCTTTCGCATTAACCGTTTTGGCGAGGCGGACCCCAGTCAGCCCCTGCGCATCCGCATTCCCGGCCTGCAAATGCTCTCGGCGCGGATCGTCTGGCAAAAGGATGGCGCGATCGGCTGCGCCTTTGCCGCGCCGCTGCACGAGGCGGTGTTCGCCCATGTCACGCGCAGCCTGACGCGCTGAATTATCGGGTCTTGCGGCCAAATCGGCGCGTCGGAAGCGGGTGTCGCACCGCGCGAGGCACCGCCACCGGCCGCGGCATCATACTGGAACGGCGCGCCAGATGGCAGGCGATGATCTGATCCGGGTCCCAATCGCCTGCCTCATCGGCCCTGCTCTGCGATGCCGCCGCCCTGTGGCGCCCGCGATCGCGCAGATGCAGGATCAGCGCGACAAAGCCGACGAACAGCCCGGCCCCCACCAGCCCCAGAACCAGCAGCATTCCCCCCGTCGAGGCCCAGGCCATATCCGCAATCTGTTTGAGATCGAACATCATCGAAGAGATGCCCCAGAACGCGGCAAAGCCCAGCGCAAACAGATTGCGCAGCATCGAACCCACAGTATCGAACAGGCTGAACATCACTAGCACCTCGCCCGCAAGGTCTAACAAGGCTTGGTTAATGACGCGCTAACCCTAAACGGCAAACCTCGTAAAAATACGGTGAGCAACAAAAAAGGGGCAGAAAGCCTTCGCTTCCCGCCCCTTTTGCCAATGGTGATGCCCGCGATCAGATATGCAGCGCCCGGCCATAGGCGGCCAGCGTCGCCTCATGCATCATTTCCGACAGGGTCGGATGCGGGAAGACGGTGTTCATCAATTCCTGCTCGGTGGTTTCCAGCGTCTTGCCGACCACATAGCCCTGAATCAACTCGGTCACTTCCGCGCCGATCATATGCGCGCCCAGCAATTCGCCGGTCTTGGCATCGAACACGGTCTTGATGAAGCCTTCCGGCTCACCCAGGGCGATGGCCTTGCCATTGCCGATGAAGGGGAAATTGCCGACCTTGAGCGTGTAACCGGCTTCCTTGGCCTTGGCCTCGGTCAGGCCGACGCTGGCCACCTGCGGGTGGCAATAGGTGCAGCCCGGAATGTTGCGGCGGTCAAGACCATGCGGATGCACGTCCTTGTTGCCCAGTTCCTGCGCGATGGCTTCGGCCGCCGTCACGCCCTCGTGGCTGGCCTTGTGCGCCAGCCAGGGACCGGGCGTTACGTCGCCGATCGCCCAAACGCCCTTGACGCCGGTGCGGCCATAGGGGTCGGTGGAAATGATGCCGCGGTCGGTCTTGATGCCCAGCGTTTCCAGACCGATGTTCTCGGTATTGGCGACAACGCCCACGGCCACGATCACATGGCTGAACTCTTCCTCGGTCACCTTGCCGTCGGGGGCCTTGATCTTGGCCTTCACGCCCTTGGCGTCGGCGACCAGACCTTCCAGACCCGTCTTGGTGCGGATCTTGAAGCCCTGCTTGGTCAGCGACTTTTCAAGGAAGGCCGAGACATCGGCGTCCTCGGCCGGAACAATGCGGTCGGCCATTTCGACCACCGTGACGTCCGCGCCCAGATCATTGTAGAAGCTGGCAAATTCGATGCCGATCGCGCCCGAACCGATGACCAGCAGCTTGGTCGGCATTTCCTTGGGCGTCATCGCATGGCGATAGGTCCAGATGCGATTGCCGTCGGCAGGCGCAAAGGGCAGATCGCGCGCACGCGCGCCGGTCGCCACGATGATATGCTTGGCGGTCAGCGTCTCGGCGCCCTTCTCGCCGGTCACTTCCAGCTTGCCGGGGGCCAGCAGCTTGCCGGTCCCCATGTGGACGGCAACCTTGTTCTTCTTCATCAGATGCGTGACGCCCTGATTGAGCTGCTTGGCCACACCGCGCGAACGGGCCACCACAGCGGCCAGATCGGCGGCAACGCCCGTGGCCGATAGGCCATAAGCCTTGGCATGCTGCATCTGGTGAAACACCTCGGCGCTGCGCAGCAGAGCCTTGGTCGGGATACAGCCCCAGTTGAGGCAGATGCCGCCCAGATTTTCGCGTTCCACAATCGCGGTCTTGAGGCCCAGTTGCGCGCAGCGGATCGCCGCGACATAGCCACCGGGGCCCGAACCCAGAACAATCACATCATACGCTTCAGCCACGTTGTTTACTCCTGAACCACCGGGCGGGGCCGCCCGGCGTCATCGACAGCCACAAAGGTGAAGCTCGCTTCGGTCACCTTTTGCGCCTCGTGTTGAAAACGGTCGCGCCGCCATGCCTCGATGGCAATCGTCATCGAGGAGCGGCCCACCTTGCGGATTTCACCATAGACCGAAACCTCATCGCCGACCTTGACCGGCTTGAGGAATTGCACGCCATTCATGGCGATGGTCACGGCCCGGCCGCGCGAATGCCGCGCGGCCAGCAGCCCTGCCCCCATATCCATCTGACACAGCAGCCACCCGCCGAAAATATCGCCATAGGCGTTGGCATCGGCGGGCATCGCGGTGACCCGGATTACCGGTTCAGTGGCGGGGCGCAGGGTCAAGGCCTCCATCTCAGGCCAGCAGGCCCAGCGGATTTTCGACCAGTTCGCGGAAGGCGGCCATCAGTTGCGCGCCATCGGCGCCGTCAATGGCGCGGTGGTCAAAGCTGCCCGTGGCGCACATCGCCGTGGCCACGCCCAGGCTGCCGTCTTCCAGCACCCAGGGGCGCTTTTCACCGGCGCCAATGGCCATGATCATGCCCTGCGGCGGGTTGATGACGGCTTCGAACTGCTTGATGCCCATCATGCCCATGTTCGACAGGCTGGCGGTGCCGCCGATGAACTCGGTCGGGGCCAGCTTGCCTTCCTTGGCGCGCTTGGCCAGATCGGCCATGCCGGTGCTGATCGCGGCCAGACCCTTGCCCGAAGCGTCGGTGATGATCGGCGTGATCAGGCCATTGGGGATCGAGACCGCCACCGACACGTCGGCGCGGGCATATTGGCGCAGCGTGTCGCCCGCAAAGGCCACGTTGCACTGGGGCACCTGCGTCAGGGCAACGCCCAGCGCCTTGATCAGCATGTCATTGACCGACAGCTTGACCCCGCGCGCGGCCAGCGCCGCATTCAGTTCGCCGCGCAGCTTGAGCAGAGCATCTAGGCGGATATCCACGGTCAGGTAGATATGCGGCACCTGCTGCTTCGATTCCGTCAGGCGGCGCGCAATGGTCTTGCGCATGGTCGAGAGCGGCAGATCCTCATGCGGGATGCCAAAGTCGGGCAGGGCAGCGGGCGCCGAGGGAGCCGGAGCCGCCACAGGCGCGGGAGCAGCAGCCGGAGCCGCCGCCGCAACAGGCGCCGCCGCGCCGGGCTGCGCGCCCTCGACGTCGGCCTTGACGATGCGACCATTGGGGCCGGTGCCCTTGACGGCGGCCAGATCGACGCCCTTCTGTGCGGCAATCCGCTTGGCCAGCGGCGAGGCGATCACGCGGTCGCCGCTCTTGACCGGAGCAGCAGCCGGGGCCGGGGCGGCCGCGACCGGTGCGGGCGCCGCAGCAGCGGGAGCCGCCGGAGCAGCAGCAGCAGGCTTGGCCACCGGAGCCGAGGCATCTTCGCCTTCACCGGCCAGCTGGGCGATCACGGTGCCGACCTTAACATTGTCGGTGCCTTCGGGGATTTCGATGGCGACAATCGTGCCTTCGTCCACCGCTTCGAATTCCATCGTAGCCTTATCGGTTTCAATCTCGGCCATGATATCGCCAGCGCTAACCGTATCACCAACTTTAACCAGCCAGCGGGCCAGTTTCCCCTGCTCCATCGTGGGAGACAGAGCGGGCATCTTGATCGAGATCGGCATGAGGGCTTCTCGTCCTTATGGCTAATTTTAGAATCGGTCTGCTTCTGCCGGGGATTGCACCAATCGGCAAGATGCTTAGGCCGAATAGGAATGTGCTTGATGGCTTAACCCACAAAACTTATGCCCTGCAGGCCCCCGGCGACAAGCCCAAAAGCGACCCTTCGCGCTTCCTGCGCGGTCAAATTGCGTCGCGCGCGCGTTTGTGTCATCACCGTGCATCACGGGATTTCCGGTTCAAACAGCCAGGAATTCGGTTCAAGGGGCCGGAAATTCGGTTCAAGAGGATTGTGCGATGCGTGTCTATCTGGTGATCGTGGATGAAACCGACGAAGCGCGCGTGGCCCTGCGCTTTGCCACGCGGCGCGCGATCAAGACCCAGGGACAGGTCCATATTCTGGCCCTTGTGCCACCCCAGCCCTTTTCGGCCTTTGGCGGCATTCAGGCCACCATCGAGGAAGAGGCCCGCGCGCGCGCCGAAACCATCGCCGCCGCCGCCGCGGGCAGCGTCCTGTCGCAGGCGGGCCATATGCCGGTGATCGCGGTGGTGGCGGGCGAGCCGGTCAAGGCGGTGCGCGAATATCTTTCGCAACACAGCGAAGTGGCCGCCCTCGTGCTGGGCGCGCCTGCGGGCGCCGGGGCATCCGGCACAGGTCAGGGGCCGCTGATCGGCCACTTTACCGGGGCCGGGCTGGGCGCCCTGTCCTGCCCGTTGTTCATCGTGCCGGGCGGCATGGATGAGGCGGAGATCGACCGCCTCAGTTAACGCCTTTTGCCCTGATGGCGGATATTGGCGGGTCGCCCGCGATGGCCCACGAGATGGCTGCCGCGGCGCTTCAGCCCGGCCTTGTCCGGCAGAGGCACACCGCCCCGCTTCTCGATCCGGCCCTGCCCTTCCTCCGGCTCGAGCTTCAACGCGCCCGTCAGCGCATTGGCCTCGGCCAGACGCAGGCGGACCCGATCGCCGATGGCAAAGACCGTGCCGGTGGATTCACCCACCATCCGCTGGCCCTTTTCATCATGGTGGAACCTCTCGTCGCCCAGCACCGAGACCGGCACCAATCCATCGCCGCCCAGCCCGATGATCGTGGCAAACAGGCCGAAACGCTGGACCCCGGTGATCCGGCAATCGAACATTTCGCCCACATGCATCGAGAGCCATGCCGCGACATAGCGGTCCACAGTCTCGCGCTCGGCCACCATGGCGCGGCGTTCGGCGGTCGAAATCGCATCGCAGATCCGCGCCAGATCCGAACGGTCGCGCCCATGCAGGCCCGAGAGCGCGGGCAGATCGCCCGATGGCGCGGGCTGCTCCAGATGGAACGCATCGACCAGCGCGCGATGCACCAGCAAATCCGAATAGCGGCGGATGGGCGAGGTGAAATGGGCATAGGACCCCAGCCCCAGCCCAAAGTGCCCGGCATTGCGCGGGCCATAATAGGCCTGCGTCTGGCTGCGCAGCACCGCCTCCATGATGAGAGCCTTTTCGATCTCATCATCAATGCTTTTCAGCATCCGGTTAAACAGCGCGGGCGTAATCACCTGCCCCAGCGCCAGCTTGCGCTCGAACGTGGCGAGGTAATCCTTGAGCGCGATCAGCTTTTCGCGGTTTGGCGGCTCGTGGATGCGATAGACCACCGGGGCGGCCTTGCTTTCCAGCGCCTTGGCCGCCGCGACATTGGCCGCGATCATGAAATCCTCGACCACGCGATGCGCGTCCAGCCTTTCGCGCACCGCCACCGAAGCCACCCGGCCCATCTCGTCCAGCACCACGCGGCGCTCGGGCAGATCGAGTTCGAGCGGGTCGCGGCTTTCGCGCGCCTTGGTCAGCGCCTTCCAAGCACCCCACAGGTTGACCAGATGAGGCGCGGCCTCGCTCTCGTCGATGCGGCGCTGGGCCTCCTCATAGGTGATCACTTCGGCGATCCGCACAATCGCGCGGGTAAAGCGGAAGGAGG
The DNA here is from genome assembly GCF_012275515.1 of Novosphingobium sp. SG707. Lineage (GTDB taxonomy): Bacteria > Pseudomonadota > Alphaproteobacteria > Sphingomonadales > Sphingomonadaceae > Novosphingobium. Next base: position 585,135 of record NZ_JAAZQL010000002.1, on the reverse strand, counting down.
TCATCCGCCCTTCGGCATCAAAGGTCAGATGGCAGGCCATGGCCGCGCGGGGCGCGCCGGCCTTGAGCGAGCAAACGTCCGCCGAAAGCACCTCGGGCAGCATCGGCACCACGCGGTCGGGAAAATAGACCGAATTGCCGCGCTTGCGAGCCTCGCGGTCCAGCGCGCCGCCGGGGCGGACATAGAAGGAGACGTCGGCAATTGCCACCACCGCGCGCCAACCGCCCTCACCATCGGGTTCGGCCCAGATCGCATCGTCATGGTCGCGCGCGTCCACCGGGTCGATGGCCACGATGGGCAGATGAGTCACATCCTCGCGCTGCTCCTGGCTCAACGCCTGGCGCGCCGACAGTTCGGCCTCGGCGATCACCTCGCTGGAGAAGATATGCGGCAGGCCATGCTTGTGGATCGCGATCAGGCTGAAGCTCTTGGGCGCCAGCGGATCGCCCAGCACGGCCACCACGCGCACACCCGCGCGCGGGCTGCGCCCGGCCGGTTCGGCCATGACCAATTGACCCTCGACCGCCCCGCCCAGATCGGAGATCTGCACCGCATGGCGCTCGCGCTTGTCGATGGGGGCCAGCCAGCCTTTGCCCGCGCCGTCGATCTCGACCACGCCCATGATGCCCTCGGCATCATTGGGCAGCTTCTTCATCGGAAAGGCCAGCCAGCCTTCGGTCGTTTCCTCGGTGCGGCTCAAAATCCTGTCGCCGGGCTTGAGCGCGCCCACGCCGCGCATCTGCGGCCCCTTCTTCTGGGCCACGCGCTGTTCCACCACGGTCAGGCGCGGCGGAGCGCCGGCATCGTCCGGCTCCCACTTGTCGGGCACGGCAATCGGCAGGCCATCCTCGACGCCCACCACGCGCAAAACGGTCACCTTGGGCACGCCGCCCATGCGGTGATAGGCGGTGCGCTTGCCGTCGATCAGGCCCTCCTCGGCCATATCCTTGAGCAGCGCCTTCAGCTCGATCTTCTCCGCACCCTTCAGGCCAAATGCCTTGGCAATCTCGCGCTTGCCCACCTCATCGGCGGCGTTGGCGATAAAGTCCAGCACCTGCTGGCGGGTGGGCATGCCCGGCTCCATCTTGCGGACGGAAAGTTTGCCGGGTTTGCGCGGGGGTCGTTTGTCAAAGGCCATATCGGATGCCTTGGCCCCAAAGCGCGCGCATTACAAGCCTAGGGCGCCGGGCGCTCATACGAACCGCCGGGCAGAGCGCTGGCAATCGGGCTTTGCGCGCCATTGGCCCCGACCGCCGAAACACCAAGGAACCAGTCATCGCCGCGCAGGCCTTTGAACGTCATCGCGGTGTTGCCGGTGGTGGCAAAGGGCTTGGCCTCCCACCCAGCGGCATCGGTCCGGCGGCGCCAGATGGCGTAAGAAGTCGCGCCGGGAACCGCGCTCCATTTCAGATCAGTGTCGGGCGAAACGGCAATTTTCTGGGAAACCGTCGGCGGCATGGGCGCCGCGGCAATAGCGCTGGCCGCACGGATATTAAGCGCCGTCACGCGGGCCAGATAGGGAAAGTCCATGAACTCGATCGTGTCGCCATACTGGACGGCCCCTTCCCGGCGGATATCCTGATGCTGGTGATCATAATTTTCGACCGCCACGGTGAGGCGCACGGCGGGAAAGCCCTTCTCCTCAAAGGGCAGATGATCGCCCCCGCGCCCCACCCTGTCGGCGCGCCACACCTGCCGCACGGCCAGATCTTTGGCGGACAGCCCGGCGATAAAGCGCGAAAGGTTGCGGCTGGGGCTGTCATTCTCGCCCCCTTCGCGGCGCTGGGCGGCGGTCAGTTTCGCATCGGCATTGGCGCGCGGCCCTTCGGAAAAGACGCGGATATGCGTGTCATCCACCAGCCCGTCCGACCCGCGCGTATTACCGACAATGTCATTGTTGAGCACCGCCTTGACCTTCCACCCCCGCTCTGCCGCGACATCGGCCAACAAGCGGCCGCCCAGCAGGCCCTGCTCCTCGCCCGAAAGCACCGCGTAAACCACGGTGGTGGGGAATTTGCGCTGCGCCATGATCCGCGCCGCCTCCAGCACCAGCGCCACGCCCGAGCCGTCATCATTGGCGCCCGGCGCATCGGCGGTGGCGTTCATCACATCCGAGACGCGCGTGTCGATATGGGCCTGAATGATGGTCACTTCGTCGGGCCGCTCAGTGCCCTTTTGAATGGCCACGACATTGACCAGACGCGCGGGCGTGGGAATCCGGGCGCTGGTCACCATGCGTTCGGGCAATTCGATGGAGAGGCAGCCGCCGCATTGCGCCCCGATGGCGCGGAATTGGTCCTCGGCCCATTTGCGCGCCGCGCCGATCCCCCGTTTGGGATCATCCTGAGCGGACAAAGTATGGCGCGTGCCAAAGCCCACCAGCGAAGTCACCGTGGCGCGCAGGCGATCAGGCGAAGGCGCCGCGTTTTGGGCGAAAGCGGCGGCGGGCAGCAGGGCGGCGGCGATGAGCGTGTGGCGGATCATGGCGGCGAATGTGCCATGCCCACGCCCCCGCGCAAGGGGGCAAACTAGCGTAGTTTTTCCAGCCAGATGGTGCGGCGGATCGTCTCGTCCACCATGCAGGAGCTATATTCGATGGCCTCCAGCGAACCGCCCTCGGCTTCCTTGGATTGCAGCAGGCAATGCTTTTGCCGCTCGGCAATCCATGCGCGCTCGGCGCTGCGCAACGCGGTCTGGCGCGCGGGCGGCAGGCGTTTGAACATCACCGCCCATGTTGCGTTCAAACGCGCATCCTGCCGCTTCATCTCTTGCGCATTGCACTGGTCATGCAGGATCGTGTTGAGATCGCGGCGCGCCAGGCACCGCCGATAGGGCGACGAATAGCGCGCGTCGATTTCCGGATGGCTGGGCGCCGGATCGGCCAGCGTCAGGATCGGCCCAAAGGAATAGGCCGGAACCGTTGCCGCGAGAACCAGCGCCAGCAGCATCAATAGGCCCGCGCGACGTAGATGCGCTCAACCGCCGCTTCGCCGGTGAAGGGGCAGAGACCTTCGGCGGGCGCGGCGTCGAGCGCGGTGTTGCGGATGGTGAGCTTCAGCGCCTTCAACTGCTCGACCACCTTTTCCAGCGCATCGCCGGTCGGGCGGCTCCAGTTGAGTTCGACCCAGCCCGGATAGCGCTTGTCCTCGGCAAAGAACTCGGCCACCTGATCCAGCGTGGTCAGGCCGCGCGTGATATTGGCGTCGCGCTTCTCGGTCGCTTCGCGGTGCAGGCTTGCTTGAATATCCTCCAGCAGCGCGGCGGCCCCGGCAACGAATTCCTCGCGGCTCTGACCCACGAAATTGGTCTTGGCGTCCTCGCGCCAGATGCGGTCGCGGCGCAGCGCGGACACCATGCCGCCCGCCGCATCGCGCCCGCCGATTTCCAAAATGATCGGCGCGCCCTTCTTGACCCAGGCCCAGCGCTTTTGCGTCGCCTTGCCGGGGCGCTTGTCGAGCAGCACGCGGATCGGTTCGCCCAGGGCCGAGAGCTTGAGCAATTCGCGGCGGATTTCCTCGCAATAGGCGAGCAGCGCCTCGTCGCCGTCATCCTCGCGCAGCATGGGCAGGATGATGATCTGATGCGGGGCAATCGCGGGCGGCACCCGCAGACCGTCATCATCGCCATGCGTCATAATGACGCCGCCGATCATGCGGGTCGAAACGCCCCACGAGGTGGTGTGCGCCAGTTCCTGCGCGCCTTCCTTGCTCTGATAGCGAATGCCCGCCGCCTCGGCAAAACCGGTGCCGAGGTAATGGCTGGTCCCGGCCTGCAGCGCCTTGCCATCCTGCATCATCGCTTCGATGGAATAGGTCGCCACGGCGCCGGGGAAACGCTCGTTCTCCGGCTTTTCGCCCGCCACCACCGGCATGGCCAGTACGTTTTCGGCAAAGCTGCGATACATTTCAAGCGCGCGCAGCGTTTCTTTCATTGCATCATCGCGGTCGGCATGGGCGGTATGCCCTTCCTGCCACAGAAATTCGCTGGTGCGCAGGAACATGCGGGTGCGCATTTCCCAGCGCACGACATTGGCCCATTGGTTCACCATCAGCGGCAAATCGCGCCACGATTGCACCCAGCGCGCCATGGCCGCGCCGATCACCGTTTCCGACGTGGGGCGCACGATCAGCGGTTCTTCCAGCTTGGCCTCGGGATCGGGGATCAGCCCGCCCTTGCCGTCGCCGATCAGGCGGTGATGGGTGACGACCGCCATTTCCTTGGCGAAACCCTCAACGTGATCGGCTTCCTTGGAAAAATAGCTGAGCGGAATAAATAGCGGGAAATAGCAATTGTCGACGCCCGCTTCCTTGATCGCGGCATCCATGATCTTCTGGATGCGTTCCCAGATGCCATAGCCCCACGGCTTGATGACCATGCAGCCGCGCACGCCGCTTTCCTCGGCCATCTCGCCTTCGGAGACGACTTGCTGATACCATGCGGCGAAATCATCTTCGCGCTTCACGGTCAGGGCGTGGCGGATCTGGGCGGGCTTTTGCGTTTTCTGATTCATGGCGCGCAGCGTTTAAGCAAGGCGCCGAAAAACGGGAACCGGTTTTTTGCAAAAAACGCCGGGATGGGCGAAATTCCCTGCCCCGGCCCCGCAATATGCCCGGCGCAGCCACCGCTGCGCCCGGCGAAATGCTTACTTGGCCAGCTTGTCGAGCATCTTCTGCATTTCCAGCATCTGGTTGCGCAGCGCGTCGATTTCCGATTTCGTGCCGGTTTCGGCCTCCGGCTCGCGCGCGGGTTCGGCGGGCTTGGGCGGCGTGCCGTCGGTGCCGGGCATGAAGGCGGCGGCGGCGGCCTGGAACATGGCGATGTTCTGCTGGGCCAGACGGGCCAGCGGATTGCTCTCCATACTGTCCTCAAACGCCTTGCGCAGCTTCATCTGGTTGGCGCGGAACTGCTCCATGCTGGCTTCGAGATAATGCGGGATCAGGCCCTGCATCGAATTGCCATACATGCCGATCAACTGGCGCAGGAAATTGACCGGCAGCATCTGCTCGCCGCTGGCCTCTTCCTCCATGATGATCTGTGTCAGGATCTGATGCGTGATATCAGCGCCCGACTTGGCGTCCAGCACACGGAATTCGACGCCTTCGCGCGTCATCTTGGACAGGTGATCGAGCGTGATATAGCTCGACGACTGGGTATTATAGAGACGCCGGTTAGCGTATTTCTTGATGATAACCGTGTCGCTTTTGCCTTCTGCCTTTTCGGTCATGCGCCCTCGCTCCTCCCAGAGTTGTAGCGCACGCTAACACCGTATGGCGGTGCGGTGCAACATATTGCTGCTGCGCGGCAGTGGTTTGTCACAATTGCATTTATGCGATTTCGCCTTCGCCATTTGCAAAGCTGGAAAATGCCTGCAACACAGCGCGCCAGCCCAGCAAAATCGCCCCGTGGCGGCCCGGAAATGCGCGCGCCGGGGCGATGGCGGCAAGGCCCGGCCAGTCAGGCAGATCCCCCTCGCCCGCCAGCCAGCGCATGAGATCGGCCTCGGCGCGGGCAAAATCACTTTCGCCGCGCCCGATGGCGGCATCGGCCATGATTGCGCCTGCCGCCTGCCCGATCGCGCAGGCCTGCGCGGCAAGACCGATCCGCGCGATCCGGCCCTCGGTGTCCAGATCGATCCCCACCTTCATCGTGCTGCCGCAACTCGCCGAGCGCGCCGCGCCTTGCAGGGTCAGCGCATCATCCCAGCGATGTCGGACCAGCCCTGTCGCCAGCATCAACACCTCAGGCGTATAGAGAGCGGCAACCGAGGCCATCTCAATCGACCGCGCGATGCGTCTTGCGCCTGGCGTGAGTCGTCGGCGTGTGAGTCGGCCCGGGACTGGGCTCGACCTCGTCCTTGGCGCGATCCTCGGCGGCCTCGCGGCGGCGCTGCGAGATCATCTTGACCATCGCCTCGCTGCTGGCATCAATGAAATTATACGTGCGCGAGTGGGTGATCCAGCCGGGCCGCCCCTTCGGGCCCCAGATCGTGTCATAGGCCAGAATCAGCACCGAATAGCCCAGCACGATAATCAGCGTGCCCTTGACCGCGCCAAAGCCGAAACCCAAAACCCGGTCCACCGGCGCCAGCGCCGAGGCGCGGCTGGCTGTGCCCAGATAGCGCGCCACCGCCCGTACCAGCACATAAGGCACGATCAGCAGCAAAAAGAACGCCAGCACGCTGGCCCCGCTTTCCGTACCGATATGGGGCGTCAGCACCTCGGCCAGCGGCGTGTGCAGCGTATGGATCGCAACAATCGCCACCGCGCCAGCGAAAAGCGAGATCGCCTCCTGCACAAAACCGCGCAGAAAGCCGAAGGTGGCGGCAAGGCCGACCACCACAAGCACAAGAATATCAAATCCGGTCATAGCCCAAGGGGGTTATTCGTCCCCCACGATGCGGTCAACGAGATTTGGCAGCAGGTTGATAGCGCTGTGCCGCATTTCGCAAGGCGTTTCCCCCGAACCGCCGCTTTCCTCCGGCCCATAGGCCCGCTCAAACCCCAGCTTGGCCCCCTCGCGCAGGCGCAGGCCGCCATGGGCCACCGGGCGGATTTCCCCCGCCAGCGACACTTCACCAAACCATATCGCCCGCGCGGGCAAAGGCTTGTCCGCCAGCGCCGAAACCAGCGCCGCCGCCACGGCCAGATCCGCAGCCGGATCGGCCAGACGATAGCCCCCCGCCACATTCAAATAGACCTCGCAGGCCGAAAAATTCAGCCCGCAGCGCGCCTCCAGCACCGCCAGCAGCATGGCAAGACGCCCATTGTCCCAACCCACCACCGCGCGCCGGGGCGTGGCCCCCGACTGCAACCGCACGATCAGCGCCTGAATTTCCACCAGTACCGGACGTGTACCCTCGATGGCGGGGAACACCGCGCTGCCCGGCACCGGATTTTCGCGGCCCGACAGGAACAGCATCGAAGGATTCGACACTTCCTCCAAACCCTTGCCTGCCATGGCGAAAACTCCGATTTCATCGACCGGGCCAAAGCGGTTTTTCAGGTTGCGCAGGATGCGATATTGATGGCTGCGCTCGCCCTCAAAGGCCATCACCACATCGACCATATGCTCCAGCACACGCGGGCCCGCGATATTGCCGTCCTTGGTCACATGGCCCACCAGCACCAGCGCCGCGCCATTCTCCTTGGCATAGCGGATCAGTTCGAAGGCGCATCCACGCACCTGGCTGACCGTGCCTGGTGCGCCCTCGATCTGGTCGGAATGCATGCACTGGATCGAATCGATCACCAACAGCGCGGGCGCCTCCATCCCGCCCAGCGTGGTCAGAATATCGCGCACAGAGGTTGAGGAAGCGAGCCGAATCGGGGCACTCTGCAAGCCGAGCCGCTCAGCGCGCAGACGGATCTGGCCCGGCGCTTCCTCCCCGCTGATATAGACCGCCAAGCCACCGGCCTGCGCCACTCTGGCGCTGGCCTGAAGCAAGAGCGTCGATTTGCCGATGCCCGGATCGCCGCCCATCAAAATCGCGCTGCCCGGCACAAGGCCACCGCCCAGCGCGCGGTCAAACTCGGCAATCCCCGTGCTGCGCCGCACCAGCCGGTCATCGGCCTTGTCCAGCGGTTCAAACAGGATCGCCCGACCGCCGCTCGACAGATCATGCTTGGCCGAAAACACCGTCTGGGGCGCTTCCTCGCTCAACGTGTTCCATTCGCCGCAATCGACGCATTGTCCCTGCCAACGGGTGGTGACGCTGCCACAGGAGGAGCAGACGAAGCGGCGTTTCGGTTTGGCCATGGGACGCATCGTAGGGAGAACAAAAGGGGAAATCAAGGGAGGAAAGTGGGCCTCCGGCGGGCCAAGGGTCTCGACCCTTGGCAATTCCATTGTTGGGGTGGTGTTTCAGAGGCAACCGAGAGCCACACCAAAAATAAAACCTGCGGCGCCGTTATGCTGCGCCGCAGGCTTTAAAATTCAAACACCGCGCCAGCCCCAAAGGCCGAACCACAACGCGACTTAGACAATAACGGGATTGCAAAGGGACCGAGTCCCTTTGCCCGCCGGAGGCAAAAACCCCCAGCCCTACTCCGTCAAATCGCTCCAGGCATCCTTCAACCGGTCAAAGAAACCCTTGGCTTCGGGACATTCCTCGCCCGTTTCGGTCGCCTGAAACTCGCGCAGCAATTCCTTCTGGCGCGCGGTCAACTTGGTCGGCGTTTCCACCGCCACCTCGACCACCAGATCGCCCATCCCGCGCCCGTTCAGCACCGGCATACCGGCGCCGCGCTTGCGCAATTGCTTGCCGGTCTGGATGCCTGCGGGAATGTCGATGACATGCCTGACGCCATCCATACCCGGAATCTCGATCTGCCCGCCCAGAGCCGCCGTGGTAAAGCTGATCGGCGCGCGGGTCAGCAGCGTCGTGCTTTCGCGGTCGAACACCGGATGGCGCTTGATGTGCAGGAAGATGTAGAGATCGCCCGGCGGCGAACCATTAGGCCCGGCCTCACCCTTGCCCGACAGGCGGATGCGGTTGCCATTGTCCACGCCCTTGGGGATCGCGACTTCCAGCTTCTGGCGCTGATCGACGCGGCCTTCGCCATGACATTTCTTGCACGGCTTTTCGATGACCTCGCCCCGGCCATGACAGGTCGGGCAGGTCCGCTCGACCATGAAGAAGCCCTGCTGCGCGCGCACCTTGCCATGCCCGCCGCACAGGTTGCAGCGGCGCTTGCCCGTGCCCGGCTCCGCGCCCGATCCCTTGCAGGGTTCGCAGCCCGTGGCCACTTCGACCTCGATTTCCACGGTCTTGCCATGAAACGCATCGTCCAGCCCGATTTCGAGATCATAGCGCAGATCAGCCCCGCGCCGCGCCTGTTGACGCCCGCCGCCGCCGCCAAAGGCGTTGCCGAAGATGCTCTCAAAAATATCGCCGATGTCGCCGAAATCGCCGCCGCCCTGAAAGCCGCCAGCGCCCGGTCCGCCATTTTGAAACGCGGCATGGCCGAAACGGTCATAGGCCGCGCGCTTTTGCGGGTCCTTCAGGCAATCATAGGCTTCGCTGATCTGTTTGAATTTGGCCTCGGATTCCTTGCAACCGGGGTTGCGATCCGGGTGAAATTTCATCGCCAGTTTGCGATAGGAAGATTTCAGCGTCGCCTCATTGGCATCGCGCGAAACTTCCAGCAGTTCGTAATAGTCGATTTCAGCCGACATTGCACATTTCCCCTGAAGAGAGGCCCGCCCCGTTCAGAGCGGGCCTCTTTCATCGCAACATCAGGCCTTCTTGTCGTCCACTTCCGAGAACTCGGCGTCGACCACATCGTCCTGCGCCGGAGCAGCGCCCGGAGAGGCCGCAGCAGCCTGTTCCTTCTCATAGATCGCCTGACCCATCTTCATGGCCTTTTCGGTCAGGGCCTGGGTCTTGGCGGTCATTTCGGCCGGATCATTGCCTTCGATGGCGGCCTTGGCATCGGCAATGGCGGCTTCGATTTCAGCCTTCAGCGAGGCATCGATCTTGTCGCCATTTTCCGCCAGCTGCTGCTCGGTGGCATGGACGAGGCTGTCGGCGTTGTTCTTGGCCTCGGCGGCCTCACGACGCTTCTTGTCCTCTTCGGCAAACTTTTCGGCATCCTTGACCATCTGGTCGATGTCATTGTCCGAAAGGCCGCCGCTGGCCTGGATCTTGATCTGCTGTTCCTTGCCGGTGCCCTTGTCCTTGGCCGACACGTTCACGATGCCGTTGGCGTCAATGTCGAAGGTCACCTCGATCTGGGGCACACCGCGACGCGCCGGCGGAATGCCGATCAGGTCGAAATTGCCCAGCATCTTGTTGTCCGCAGCCATTTCGCGCTCGCCCTGGAAGACGCGGATGGTCACGGCCTGCTGATTGTCATCAGCGGTCGAGAAGACCTGCGACTTCTTGGTCGGGATCGTGGTGTTGCGGTCGATCATGCGGGTGAACACGCCGCCCAGCGTTTCGATGCCCAGCGAGAGCGGGGTCACGTCGAGCAGCAGCACGTCCTTGACGTCGCCCTGCAGCACGCCCGCCTGAATGGCCGCGCCCATGGCAACCACTTCGTCAGGGTTGACGCCCGTGTGGGGTTCCTTGCCGAAGAATTCCTTCACGGCTTCGCGCACCTTGGGCATGCGGGTCATGCCGCCCACCAGCACCACGTCGTCGATCTGCGCGGCGGTCACGCCCGCGTCCTGCAGCGCCTTGCGGCAGGGTTCCATCGTGCGCGCGATCAGATCGGCCACCAGACGTTCGAGATCCGAACGGGTGATCGTTTCGACCAGATGCAGCGGCGTGGTCGCCCCTGCTTCCATGCGGGCGGTGATGAAGGGCAGGTTGATTTCGGTGGTCTGCGCGCTCGACAGCTCGATCTTGGCCTTTTCGGCCGCTTCCTTCAGGCGCTGAAGCGCCAGACGGTCGCCGCGCAGGTCCAGACCTTCCTTGGCCTTGAACTTGTCGGCCAGATATTCGACGACCTTGGTGTCGAAATCTTCACCGCCAAGGAAGGTGTCGCCGTTGGTCGACTTCACCTCGAACACGCCGTCGCCGATTTCGAGGATCGAGACGTCGAACGTGCCGCCGCCAAGGTCGTAAACAGCGATGGTCTTGCCATCGTTCTTTTCCAGACCATAGGCCAGCGCGGCCGCCGTGGGCTCGTTGATGATGCGCAGCACTTCAAGGCCCGCGATCTGACCCGCGTCCTTGGTGGCCTGACGCTGGGCGTCATTGAAGTAGGCGGGCACGGTGATGACGGCCTGCGTCACGGTTTCGCCCAGATACGATTCGGCCGTTTCCTTCATCTTCTGAAGGGTGAAGGCGGAAATCTGCGAAGGCGAATAGTCGGTGCCACCGGCTGCAACCCATGCATCGCCATTCTTGCCCTTGGCGATGGCATAGGGAACCAGTTCCATATCCTTCTGGGTCATCGGATCGTCAAAACGACGGCCGATGAGGCGCTTCACAGCAAAAATCGTGTTGTCGGGGTTGGTCACCGCCTGACGCTTGGCGGGCTGGCCGATCAGGCGCTCGCCATCCTTGGTGAAGGCCACGATCGAGGGCGTGGTGCGCGCGCCTTCCGAATTTTCGATAACCTTGGGCTTGCCCCCATCCATAACAGCAACGCAGCTGTTGGTGGTGCCAAGGTCAATACCGATTACTTTACCCATATCGTCGATCCCTAAGTCCAGTGTTGACACCACCCTTTGGCTTCCCGAAAAATCCGGCAAAGCGGCTCGATGGCTCGTTTGACTTGGCGGCATATAGGTGGGCTTTTGCGCCTAACAAGGGCCTTGGCGCGCGAAGCATCACTTCATCCACGACCTTGGCGCATTTTGCCGCTCATTTTCGGCGCGATCGGCATGGTTTTCCTTTTTGGATGGCCCGCCCGGCCCGTGATATTTTTGCTCCCCTGCGCCGCATTCGCGCGCGGGCCTGCGCGGTGATGCTTGGAAAGGCGCGCAAAATTGCCTAAACCTGCGCTCCGCAGCGATCCGCAAGCCGGACGTGCCGCCGCCCTTTGTGTCGCATCATGATCCAGAACCCAAGGATTGCCACCGGATGAAAAAGATCGCTTTGGCCCTTTGCCTGCCCCTCGCCCTGGGTGCCCTGTCGGCATGCAAGGGCGAGAAAAAGGCGCAGCCCCCCGCCGGTCTTTCGGCCATGGACGGCATGTTGGTCCATGATGGCCGCCTCGTCCTGCCTGCGGTCAAGGGGCGCCCGGCGGCGGGCTATTTCACCGTCTCCAATCAAAGCGGTTCGGTCGCCACCCTCACCGGGGTCAGCGTGGCCCATACCGGCAAGGCCGAGATGCATGTCACGCTCGACGGCATCATGGAGGCCGTGCCCCGGCTCGACATCGGTTCGGGCCAGAGCGTGGCCTTTGGTCCGGGCGGCAAACATGCGATGGTCTTCGACGTCTCGCCCGATCTCAAGGCCGGGGGAGCGACCGAACTGACGCTGACCTTTTCCGACGGGCGCAAGTTGACCGCGCCGATGCAGATCGAAGCGCCCGGCATGATGGGGTCGAGTATGACCGGACCGGGCATGGATCACTCCAAAATGTAATCGCGCACGCCTGCCCATTAAGGAAAAGCCCGCCTGTCGCGATGACAGGCGGGCTTTTCCTTAATGGGGCTTCCTCCGGCCCGTTCAGCAGCGAACGCGATATTCGCGGCCGCGATCATCCATGCGATAGCAATTGCCGTCGCGCTTGCGCACCGTCGAACCGGCCACACCGCCCGCCGCCGCGCCAATCGCCGCGCCGGTGGCTACATCGCCGCCCGACACACCGGCCACAACCGCACCGACGCCCGCGCCTGCCAGTGCGCCCTCGCCGCCATAGTTGCGGGCGCAGCCCCCGGTCATCACAAGAGCACCGGCCAGCACGCCCACCATCAGAAAATTGCGCATAACAGCCTCCTTTCCTCGTTACCAAGGAAAGGGCCAAGGCGGGGGAAAGTTCCACCCGCCCCGCGCGTCCTGTTTATTCCGGCTTTTTGGCCACGGCCACCATGGCCGGACGCAGCAGGCGATCCTTGATCGAATAGCCATGCTGAAGCACCTGAATCACGGTGCCGGGTTCGGCATCATGGGGCACTTCGATCATCGCCTGATGCTGATTGGGGTCCAGCGGCAGACCATGGGCGGCCACCTTCTGGATGCCATGCTGGCCAAACACCTTGTCCAACTCGCGGCCCGTGGCCTCGATCCCGGCCAGCAGCGCCTTCAGACGCTCATCCTCGCGCAGATCGGCGGGAATGGCGTCGAGCGCGCGCGACAGATTGTCGGCCACGCTCAGCATGTCGCGGGCAAAGCTGGTGCTGGCATAGGCGCGCGCGTCGGCAATGTCCTTTTCCAGACGGCGGCGCACGTTCTGCGTGTCGGCGCGCGCGTAAAGCACGTCATTGCGCGCGGCTTCCAGATCGTTTTCGAGTTGGGCGATGCGGGCGGCCAGATCGTCTCCGGCCTCATTTTGACCCTGCGTAGTTTCTTCCGTCATTGTTCCGATTATTCCAGTTTCAACCGATCAGTTTGCCCAGGGACTGGGCTGTGAAATCCACCATGGGGACGAGACGCGCATAATTCAACCGCGTTGGCCCGATTACCCCCACAACACCGATCACCCGTCCATCGCGATCCCGATAGGGAGATGCAATGACCGATGAGCCGGAAAGCGCGAAAAGCCGGTTCTCGCTGCCGATGAAAATGCGCGTCGCGTCGCCCTGTTTGGCGCGGTCGAGCAATTCGGCCACCGATTGTTTGTTTTCCAGATCGTCGAGCAGCGAACGCACCCGATCAAGATCGGACAATGCCGCCTCGTCCAGCAGATTGGCCTGTCCGCGCACGATCAGCACGGGGCGATGGGCCGCATCCTCGCTCCACACCGCCAATCCGCGCTGGACCAGATCGGCGCTGGCCGCATCGAGCGCGCTTTGCCCGGTGATGATTTCGGCCTGCATCGCGCGCGCCGCCTCGGCCAGAGTGCGCCCACCCAGATGCGCGGTGATATAATTCGACGCCGCCTCCAGCGCGCCCGGCCCCAGCGAGGCGGGCAGCGCCAGAATGCGATTTTCTATGCCCCCATCCTCACCCACCAGCACCGCCAGCGCCCGGCCCGGCGAGAGCAGCACAAGGCTCATCTGCGCCAGTCGCGGTTCGCGCTGGGGCACCATCACCACACCCGCGCAGGCCGACAGGTCCGACAGGGCGGCGCTGGTCGCGGCCAGCGCCGCCTCGATCGGGCCGGGCTGGTGCAGCGAACGCTCGATGGCGGCGCGCTCCTCCATGCTGGGTTCGCGCACCTGCATCATGCCGTCGACAAACAGGCGCAGCCCCTGCTCGGTCGGCATGCGTCCCGCACTGGTATGGGGATGCGAAAGCAGGCCGATCCCCTCCAACTCGGCCAAAACGCTGCGGATAGAGGCAGGCGAAAGGTTAAGCGCCCCACCGCCTGCCAGCGTTTTCGACCCCACCGGCTGGCCCGAATGCAGATAGGCCTCGACCACTTGCCGAAAGACTTCGCGCGCGCGCCCCGTCACCTCGGGAAAGGAAAGGTCGGAAGGAGGGGAATTGGCCATCTCCACCATATTGGGCGGCCCATCCCATCAAATCAAGAGAGATGGCACATCGGGCGATACGTCAAATCAGGCAGAACCGGCAGGCAAAACCTTGCCCCTGCCCGCGGGACGCGATAGGGCCGCGTCAACTTCATCAGGAACCAAACTTTACCTATAGAAAGGCCTGCCATGCGTCCCTCTGGCCGCGCGCCCGACGAAATGCGCGAGATCGAAATCATCACCAATTTCACCAAGCATGCCGAAGGCAGCGTGCTGGTCTGCTTTGGCGACACCAAGGTTCTGGTCACGGCCAGCGTCGAGGAACGCGTGCCCCCGTTCCTGCGCGGCAAGGGCGAAGGCTGGGTGACGGCGGAATATTCGATGCTGCCGCGCGCCACCCATACCCGCGGCAGCCGCGAGGCCGCCAAGGGCAAGCAGTCGGGCCGCACGCAGGAAATCCAGCGCCTGATCGGCCGCTCGCTGCGCGCCGTCACGGATCTGAAAAAGCTGGGCGAGCGCCAGATCACGCTGGATTGCGACGTGATCCAGGCCGACGGCGGCACGCGCACGGCCTCGATCTCGGGCGCCTGGGTGGCGCTGCGTCTGGCGGTCAACGGGCTGATGGCCAAGGGGCTGATCGCTGAGGACCCCCTGCCGCGCAAGGTGGCCGCGATTTCCTGCGGCATCGTCAATGGCGCAGCGGTTCTCGACCTTGATTATATCGAGGATTCGGGCGCGGATGCCGATGCCAATTTCGTGCTGATCGAAGGCGGCCATATTGCCGAGGCGCAGGCCACCGCCGAAGGCGCGACCTATGACGAAGAGGGCCTGCTGCGCCTGCTGCGTCTGGCCCGCATTGGCTGCGACCGCATCTTTGCTGCACAGGCCAAGGCGGTCGGGGCTTAATTGCCCCACCGGCCTGCCGTACAACATCCAAATATCCTCCAAAGGGGCCAAGCGCCGATGACCAGACTTTCCGGCAAGATCGTGATCGCCACGCATAATCTGGGCAAACTGGCCGAGATGCAGAAGATGCTGGCCCCCTATGGACTGGAATGCGTGTCGGCGGGCGAACTGGGGCTGGAAGAACCCGAGGAAGTCGGCACCACCTTCATCGAAAACGCGCTGATCAAGGCGCGTTTCGCGGCGGTGGAAAGCGGGCTGCCTGCGCTGGCCGACGATTCGGGCCTGTGTGTTCAGGCGCTGGGCGGACGGCCCGGCGTCTACACTGCCGACTGGGCCGAGCGCCACTGGTACGAAGGTCCCGAAGGCCGCGACTGGTTCATGGCCATGGGCAAGGTCGAGGGCCTCCTGTGCGAACACGGGCCGGACGTGGGCCGCGCGGCGCATTTCGCCTGCGTGCTGGCGCTGGCATGGCCCGATGGTGTCGATGCGGTCTATGAAGGCCGCGTCGACGGCACGATGACATGGCCCCCGCGCGGACGTCTGGGCTTCGGCTTCGACCCGGTGTTCATCCCGCGCGGCTATGACCAGACCTTCGCCGAAATCCCCCCCGCCGATAAGGCCAAGATCAGCCACCGCGCCGATGCCTTCGCCAAGTTGGTGGCGGATCAGTTCGGGTAAGGTTTATGCCTCCGGCGGGCAAAGGGACTTGTCCCTTTGCAATCCCGTTAATGTAGGCGTTGCGCGCATGGTTCAGCCGAAACGCTGAAAGCGCGGCGTTCAGATTTTAAAGCCTGCGGCGCCAGACTGCATGAGCTCGCCGCGCCGCAGGCTTTAAAACGACAGCACATCATGTTTCGTCGCGAATCATGCACAACCCCATGATGGGATTGCAAAGGGCCCCCGCCCTTTGCCCGCCGGAGGCAAAACTCCAAACCTTCCAAACCCCTTACGGCACCTTCTGCCCAAAAATATTCCCCGCCGGCCAATATCGGCAAACGAGAAAATCATCCCTAGGCCCGCGCGCCATCGCGCAACCCAGCCGCTGCGTCCCGCGCCAAACGATCTGGGTATAATGGGCAACATTGCGCCAATTACCATCACGGGTGACGGCGGGGAATGTGCCGGGCAGGAAATCGTCGCGTTCGGAGATGAACTGCTCGATCATGGTTTCGATCGGGTATGCGCCCGCCGTGCCCATAAACAGGTTTTCGCCCGCCTTTTTGCGTCGCTCGGCCGAGGCATGTTCGAACTTTCCGCTGCGGGCCAGTTCCTGCGCCCAATCGAGCGCGCCTTGCGCCAGCGCTTCGTCCCAGACCAGCGGTGCCTCGCTCATCCGCCCCCTTTCGCGGTTGTGCGCGGCCAGCGCGCGGGCGGCGAGCGCAGGGGCCATGGCCGGGGCGCCGGAGCCATAGACGGCAACCGGAGTGATTGCGGGCGCGGCCGCAACCGGGCCGCCGATCAGGCAACAGAGGACAAAAGCATGGCGCATCATAGCCACCTCTTGACATCTCAACCTTAAACCAGCGTGAAGAAGCCATGGCGCGCGCACTTTATATTCACTGGCCCTTCTGTCTCAAGAAATGCCCCTATTGCGACTTCAACAGCCATGTGCGCGATGGAGTGGACCATGATCTTTGGCGTGGGGCGCTGCTGGCCGACCTGCGGCGCGAGGCCGAGATGGCGGGCGGCGAGGCGCTGGAGAGTATCTTTTTCGGCGGCGGCACGCCCAGCCTGATGCCGCCCGCGCTGGTCGCCGCCTTGCTGGAGGAGGCGCAGCGGCTCTGGGGTTTTGCCCCCGGCATCGAGATCACGCTGGAGGCCAATCCGTCGAGTGTGGAGGCCGCCAATTTTGCCGCGCTGGCCAGCGCGGGGGTCAATCGCGTCTCGCTGGGGGTTCAGGCTCTCGATGATGCGGCTCTGCGTTTCCTTGGCCGCCTGCATGGTGTGGACGAGGCACTGGCCGCGCTCGGCGTGGCGCAGGAGCATTTTTCCCGCGTCAGCTTCGACCTCATCTATGCCCGCCCCGATCAGTCCGCCGATGCGTGGGAGGCCGAACTCAACCGCGCCCTCGCGCTGGGCACCGATCACCTCTCGCTCTATCAACTGACCATCGAGGAAGGCACGCGCTTTGCTACTCTGGTGCGCGAGGGTGCCTTTGCCCCGCTGGAGGATGATCCGGCCGCCGACCTGTTTGCGATGACCCGCGCGGTCACCGCGCGCGCCGGATTGCCCGCCTATGAAGTGTCGAACCATGCAAGGCCGGGGCAGGAAAGCCGCCACAACCTGACCTATTGGCGCTATCGCGACTATGCCGGGATTGGGCCGGGGGCGCATGGGCGGCGCGGAGGATTTGCGACCACACGGCACAAGAAACCCGAAAACTGGCTCACCTCGGTCGCCGCCAAGGGCCATGGCACGCAGGAGGAGCGCGCACTTTCTTCCGCCGAACAGGGGGCCGAAGCGGTGCTGATGGGCCTGCGTCTGGCCGAGGGAATGGATGTGGGCGCGCTGGCCTCCCGGCTGGGTCTGGCGCGGGGCGATCTGATCGAGGCGGACAAGCTGGCGCTCTTCATCCGGCAAGGGCTGATGTGGCAGGAAGGGCAGCGCATCGGGGCGACCGAGGCCGGGATGCTGGTCTTGAACAGCCTGATCGCGCAGGTCACGCCCGACGGTTTGGCCGGATGAACGAGGCGGCCGCCTTCCTCGCCGCCCGCGCCGAAGTGCTGACCGCATGGCACGCGCATCTGACCGACGCCCGCCGCCGCAGCCCGCATACGGTGCGCGCCTATATGGCCACGGCGGGGCGGCTGATGGATGCGCTGGAGGCCTATGACTGGGCGGCGCTGGCGCGGATCGACACGGCGGGCCTGCGCCATTTTCTGGCCGAGCGGCGCGAGGATGGCATCGCCAATATCTCGGTCGCGCGCGAATTGTCGGCCTTGCGCGGTTTCCTCAGCTTTGCCCGCGAAAAGGCGGGCATGGTAAAACCCGCCCCGCCCCGGCTGCGCGGCCCCCGGGTCAAGCGCGGCATCCCCCGCCCGGTCACGCCCGACGAGGCGACCGACCTTGCCGATCTGGTGCATGTCAATGCGCGCGATGATTGGCAGGGCTTGCGCGACCGGGCAGTGCTGCTGCTGCTCTATGGCGCAGGACTGCGTATCGCGGAGGCTTTGTCGCTGACCGGCGCGGACTGGCCGATGGGCGACCGGCTGACCATCACCGGCAAGCGGAGCAAGCAGCGCGTGATCGCCATCCTGCCCGCCGTGCGCGAGGCGATTGCGGCTTACCTCAACGCCTGCCCCTATCCGGTGGAGCGGGACAAGGCGCTGTTTCGCACGGTAAAGGGCGCGGCGCTCTATCAGTCAGCGGTGCAAAAGGCGGTGGCCGATGCGCGCGGGATGCTCGGCCTGCCCGATACGGCCACGCCCCATGCGCTGCGCCATTCCTTTGCCACGCATCTGTTGGGCGCGGGGGCGGATCTGCGCTCAATTCAGGAATTGCTGGGCCATGTCAGCCTGTCCTCGACGCAGGTTTACACAAGGGTCGATGCCGCCGTGCTGCTCGACGCCTATCGCAATGCGCACCCCAGAGCCGAAGATTAAACGCGCGGAAGATTAATCCCGGAACCACCCGTCAATCCGGGGCCGCATCCAGCGCAGCACCGGCACCTCGACCCAGCGATAGACCGCCACCGACAGCGCCACCACGGCCAGACTGACCAGCCCTGCCCATGGCAGCCATGGCAACGCATCATCGCCCAGCCGGTCCTGCACTGCCAACGCGCCATGCACCACCGGCAGATGCACCAGATAAAGCGCAAAGGAGGCATCGCCCAGCAGAATCAGCCAGCCTTGTCGCGCCAGCCATCCCGACAAGGCCCCGCCGCCGGCGCCAAAGATCCAGATGAACAAGGCCATCAGCGGCAGATAGGCCAGTTGCATCCGCCACACATCGGGCAGGCCCAGCAAAGGATAGGCCACCATCGCGCAGAGCAGCAGCGCGAGCGCGGCCGCCTCCGCCCCCGTCCCGCCCCGGCGCGGCAGGCGATAGACCAGCATCCCTACGATAAAATCGAGCAGGCGCGAAACCGGGCTGATATAGGTCAGCCAATGAGTCAGCGTAGGCTCATCGCCCGCGAGAATCGCCCCCTGCCCCCATGCCACACGCCAGACCACCACGCCCAGATTGAGCGCCAGCAAGCCCGCCGCCAGCAACCCCAGCCGCCGCAGCGGCTTCAGCGCCAATCCCGCAAAACAGGCATAGAAAAACGCCTCGTCCGACAGGCTCCAGCTTGGCTCGTTGATGGTGAAATACCAGTCCGAGCGCGGCACCCATGCTTGTAGCAGCGACAGATTGACCGCCACCTTGGGCCAGACGCCCGCGCCTTCCTGAACCAGCGCCAGCACCGCCAGCGGCACGCCCACCAGCCAGTGCAGCGGCAACACTCGCGCCAGCCGGAGCGTGAAATAGTGCCAGCCGCCGATCCGTCCTTCTGCCAGCCGCGCCTGATAGGTATGGGCAAGGATATAGCCGGAAAGCATGAAGAAGAAGGACACGCCCGCATAGCCCTCGTGAAAGAGGGTGCGCGCGATAGGCTGCAACGCATTGGGATATTCGGCCAGCGGCCAGAGATGCGAGGCCAGCACCGCCAGCGCCGCGAAGAACCGCAGCGCCGTCAGTTGATCGAGGCGCATCCTCAGGCTGCCGTCATATCCTTATGCCGCCGTTCGATCGCGGCCCAGATCATCGCGCCGCAATCGCTGTTGTTGAAACGGTCGATGGCGACGATGCCGGTGGGCGAAGTTACGTTGATTTCCGTCAGCCATTGCCCGCCGATCACATCAATGCCGACAAAGACCAGCCCGCGCGCGCGCAATTCCGGCCCCAAAACGCGGCAAATTTCCGCCTCGCGTTCGGTCAGCTCGGTCGCCTCGGCGCTGCCGCCCACGGCCAGATTGCTGCGGAATTCGCCCTCGCCAGGCTTGCGGTTGATCGCGCCCGCCACCTCGCCGTCGACCAGCACGATGCGCTTGTCGCCCTTGGACACATCGGGCAGGAAGGGCTGCACCATGAAGGGTTCCTTCCACATCTGGGTGAACACTTCGATCAGCGCGCCCAGATTGTCGCCGCCGGCGGGCACGCGGAACACCGCCTTGCCGCCATTGCCATGCAGCGGCTTGATGACCAGATCGCCGCCGAAACCGCGCTCGACCATGCGCTTTTGAAAGCCGCGCACATCCTCGATCCGGCGGGCCACCAGCGTCGGCGGCATGAATTGCGCGAAATCGAGCACAAAGACCTTTTCGGGCGCATTGCGCACCTGTTCCGGGTCATTGACGACCAGCGTCTGCCCTTTAAGCTTTTCAAGGATATGCGCGCCGGTGATATAGCCCAGATCGAACGGCGGGTCCTGACGCATCAGCACCACGTCAATATCCGCGCCAAGGTCGATATTGGCAAATTCGCCCAGCTTGTAATGCGATTCGCCCGCCTGCGGGCGATGCACGATAACCGGAGCGGCCCAAGCAGAAACCCGGCCCTTTCCGTCCGCCGTCGATTCCCATGCCAGTGTGCCGACATCGTAATACCACAGCGAATGCCCCCGCGCCTGCGCCGAGAGCATCAGGGCAAAGGTGGAATCGCCCGCAACATTGATCGAGGGCAAGGGGTCCATCTGAACGGCAACACGCAGTGACATTGGCAAATTCTCCAGCACCGATCAGATCGGCATCCATGCGTTGGCGATGTGGCGCACCATCGCGCCGGGCGCAAGCAACAGAATATCTACCCGCATATCATCCCCGGCTTTAGCATAGTCCGGCCACAGCAATTCGGCCGCGCGCGCCACACGGGTCAAACGGCGCTGGTCGATGGCAAAATCGAGATCAGCCTCGCGGGCGCGCCATTTGACCTCGACGAAAACGACCAACCCCGGCTGGCGAGCAATGATGTCCACCTCGCCCCGCGGGGTTTTCACCCGCTGGGCCACGATCTCGAAACCCTGATCGCGCAGCCAGCCGCAGGCCAGCGTTTCCCCATGCCGCCCCCTCGCCTCGGCGGCAATGCGGTCGGCCTCGCGTTTCCAGTTCATTTCAAGGTGAGCGCCAAGGCATACAACGCCTTGCGGTCCAGCCCGGTGGCCTTGGCCACGGCGGCGGCGGCCTGGCTGGGCTTCAACTCGCGCAATTGTTCGCGCAGCAGCTTTTCGGCATCCTCCATACTGGCCGCCTCCGCCACCGCGGGGCCGACCATCAGCACGATCTCGCCGCGCGGCGGATTGGCGGTGTAATGCTCGATCAGTTCATCGGGCGTGCCGCTACGGCATTCCTCGAACATCTTGGTCAATTCGCGCGCCACGGCCACCTCGCGCCCCGGCAGAACCTTGGCAATCGCGGCCAGAGCATCGGTCAGGCGCGGCGCGGTTTCGTAAAACACCAGTGTCGAAGGCACCACGGCCAGCTCGGCCAAGGCATGTTCGCGCGCCTTTTCCTTGGGCGGCAAGAACCCGGCAAACAGAAACTTGTCCGAAGGCAGGCCCGAAAGCGTAATACCCACAATCGCCGCGCTGGGGCCGGGAATCGAGGTGACGGGAATGCCTCGCTCGCGGCATTCGCGCACCAGCCGATAGCCCGGATCCGACACCAGCGGCGTGCCCGCATCCGACACCAGCGCCACCGGATGATCCGCCATCAGCGCCAGCAAGCCTTCACGCGCGCGCTCATCGGCATGGTCGTCATAGCGGATCATGCGCGCTTTGATGTCCAGATGCTGCAACAAACGCCCGGTAACCCGCGTATCCTCACAGGCCACCGCCGCCACGTCTCGCAATGTCTCGATAGCGCGCAGGGTGATATCGCGGAGATTGCCAATTGGCGTGGCGACAATATACAGGCCAGAAGAGAGTTTTTGTTCCATAGGTCAGCTTCATAGCAGGGCCGACCGGAGCAAGCCAACAGGACAAAAAAGATGGAACAGCCCAAGGCCCCCGCAAGCCGCACGCTTTGGCGCAAAAGCATGACCCTTGGCGTCACCGCGCTGCTTTCGGCCTGTACGGTCGTGCCCAAGGGACCGGTGGAAACGCCCAATGCGCCGCCCCCGCCCACCGCGCAACTGCCCGCCGACGAAGGACGCCATCGCATCGCGCTGCTGGTGCCGCTTTCGGGCCCGGGCAGCGCGGTGGGTCAGGCGATGGCCAATGCCACGACCATGGCCCTGCTGGACACCAACGCCACCAAGATCCGCATCACCACCTATGACACATCGCCCGGCCCGGCGGCGGCGGCAGCTAAGGCGCTGGCCGATGGCAACCGGCTGATCCTGGGCCCGATGCTGGGCGAGGATGCGCTGGCCGTGGCGCAGACGGCGCGCCCGGCCCATGTGCCGGTGATTTCCTATACCGGAGACGCTGGCGTGGCGGGCAATGATGTGTTCGTGATGGGGGCGGTTCCGGCCCAAACCATCGCGCGCGAGGTCAAATATGCCCGCGCGCAGGGTCTGACCCGCTTTGCCGCGCTGATGCCGCTGGGCAATTATGGCGAACGGGCGGGCAATGCCACCATTGCGGCGGTGCGCGCGGCGGGCGGCACGCTGGTGGGCATGGAAAGCTATGATCGCTCCAAGGGCTCGCTGACGGCGGCTGTGCGGCGGCTGAAAGGGCGCGGGGCGTTTGATGCGGTGGTGATCGGCGATACGGCGGCGATGGCCGCGCAGGCCGCGCCGCTGCTGAAAATCGCGGCGCCGGGTCTGCGCATTCTGGGCAATGAACTGTGGGCCGGAGAGGCCGTGGTGGCGCGCACGCCCGCGCTGAACGGCGCATGGTTTGCCGCCCTTTCGGATCAGCGCTTTGGCCGGTTCACCGAAAGCTATAAGGCGCGCTTTGGCCAGCCGCCCTATCGCGCGGCCACGCTGGGTTATGACAGCGTGCTGCTGAGCTTGCGCATTGCGCGCGAATGGGCGCCGGGCACGCCCTTCCCCACCGGGCGCCTGCTGGATCGGGGCGGGTTCCTCGGGCTGGACGGCATCTTCCGCTTCAACAGCAATCAGGTGATCGAGCGCGCGCTGGAAGTGCGCGAGGCGCGCGGCGGGGCGATCAATGTGCTCAGCCCCGCGCCGTCGCGCTTCGAGGACTGAGGTTTCAGGGGATTTCAGGGCGTGGGGCGCTTGCGTTCGGGACCAACGCCGGTCTAGTCTGTCGTTCATGTCGGACGATCTGTTTGAAACCCCACGCGGCCCCTCGGGCGAGGCCTATGACGCCAATGCGATCGAGGTGCTCGAGGGCCTTGAACCGGTGCGCCGCCGCCCCGGCATGTATATCGGCGGCACCGACGAACGCGCGCTCCACCATCTTGTGGCCGAAGTCCTGGACAATGCGATGGACGAGGCCGTCGCGGGCCATGCCAACCGCATCGAGGTCATGCTTGAGGAAGAGCCCGGAACGCCCGGGCGCATCACCATCATCGACAATGGCCGCGGCATTCCCGTGGGCGAACATCCCAAGTTTCCCGGCAAATCCGCGCTGGAGGTGATCCTTTCAACGCTCCATTCGGGCGGCAAGTTTTCCGGCAAGGCCTATGCCACCAGCGGCGGTCTGCACGGCGTGGGCATCAGCGTGGTCAATGCGCTTTCGACGCTGACGCGGGTTGAGGTGGCGATCAACAAGGAATTGTTCGCGCAGGAATTTTCCAAGGGCCAGACCCTCGGCCCGATCAAGAAGGTCGGCGCGGCGCCCAACCGGCGCGGCACCAGCGTGCAGTTCACGCCCGATACCGAAATTTTCGGCACGGATGCCCGCTTCAAGCCTGCCCGCCTGTTCAAACTGGTGCGCTCCAAGGCCTATCTGTTTGCGGGCGTGGAAATCCGCTGGAAATGCTCCCCCTCGCTGGCCTCCGAGGATGTGCCTGCCGAGGCCACGTTCCAGTTTCCCGGTGGTCTGGCCGACCATCTGGCCGAACAACTGGCCACGCGCGAATGCGTGACCGCCGCACCCTTTGCTGGATCGCAGGACTTCCCCGGCGAAATGAATGGCCGCGTCGAATGGGCGATCGCCTGGCCGCTGTGGTCCGAAGGCGCCTATTCCTATTATTGCAACACCATCCCCACGCCCGATGGCGGCACCCATGAACAGGGCCTGCGCGCGGCGCTGACCAAGGGCATCCGCGCTTTTGGCGATTTGGTGGGCAATAAAAAGGCCAAGGACATCGCCCCCGAAGACGTGGTGACCTGCTGCGAGGCGATGCTCAGCGTCTTTATCCGCGACCCGCAGTTTCAGTCCCAGACCAAGGACCGCCTGACCAGCCCCGAGGCCGCGCGTCTGGTGGAAAATGCGGTGCGCGACCATTTCGACCATTTCCTGACCGACAATATGGATCGCGGCAAGGCGCTGCTGGGCCATGTGATGGAGCGGATGGACGAGCGTCTGCGTCGCAAGGCCGAGCGCGAGGTCAAGCGCAAGACCGCCACCAATGCGCGCAAGCTGCGCCTGCCGGGCAAGCTGACCGATTGCAGCGGCGAAGGCGAAGGCGAGACCGAACTGTTCATCGTGGAAGGCGATTCGGCAGGCGGCAGCGCCAAGCAGGCCCGCGACCGCAAAACGCAGGCCATCCTGCCCATTCGCGGCAAGATCCTGAACGTGGCCAGCGCCTCGCTCGACAAGATCCGCGCCAATCAGGAAATCGCCGATCTGTCGCTGGCGATGGGCTGCGGGCTGCGCAAGGACTGCAATCCCGACCTTTTGCGCTATGACCGCATCATCATCATGACCGACGCCGATGTCGACGGCGCACATATCGCTACGCTTTTGATGACCTTCTTCTTTCAGGAAATGCCCGATGTGGTGCGTAAAGGGCATCTCTATCTGGCCCAGCCGCCGCTGTACCGCCTGACGGCGGGCAAGGAGAGCGCCTATGCCCGCGATGACGCACACCGGGCCGAGCTGGAAAAGACCAAGTTCAAGGGCAAGAAGGTCGAGGTGGGCCGGTTCAAGGGCCTTGGCGAAATGAACCCGCAGCAATTGCGCGAAACCACGATGGACCCGGCCAAGCGCAGCCTGGTGCGCATCACCCTGCCGCAGGAATATGAGGACCGGGCGCAGGTGAAGGATCTGGTGGACCGCCTGATGGGCCGCAACCCGGAACACCGCTTCCACTTCATCCAGAACCGCGCCGCCGATATCGACCCTGAAATGATCGACGCCTAATGGCCACCAAATCGCATTTCGAGGTGCTGGACGGCTTGCGCGGTGTCGCCGCGCTGCTTGTTCTGGTTTTCCATATCAGCGAGATCCTGTCCAAAGGCGTGATGGCGGACAATTGGCTGCCGCATGGCGCGCTGGCGGTGGATTTCTTCTTTGCGCTCTCGGGCTTTGTCATCGCCCATGCCTATGACCAGCGCATGGCCGAGGGGCTGGGCTTTGGCGGGTTTATGCTGCGCCGCTTTGTCCGGCTGCACCCCATTGTGCCGCTGGCCACGCTGATCGGCGCGCTGGCATGGGTTTACGCCCCCTTCCCCCATGCGGCGCATGTGGTCGATGGGCGGTTCTGGACGGCGGTGGTCATGGGGCTTTTCCTGCTGCCCTATCCCACACTGGCCGACCGGGCCGAGGACACCCATTCGCTCGACGGGCCGACTTGGACGCTGTTTCAGGAATATATCGGCTCGATCGCCTATGGGCTGGTGCTGCACCGCCTGTCGCCGCGCGTGCTGGCATGGTTGCTGATCCCGGCGGGCGGGCTGCTGGCTTGGGGCGCGGTGGTCTATGGCAATCTCTCGGTCGGCTGGGGATGGAGCCACTGGTGGATGGCGGAGGCTCGTCTGGCCTTTCCCTTCATCTTCGGCATCCTGCTTCGCCGCGTCCTGCCGAGCCTGACGCCATTGCGGATGAGTTTTGGCGGATTGGCCATCGTGATGACGGTAGCCTTTGCCGCGGGTGTGCCGGGGGGCAAGCCGGGCTGGGCCAATGGGCTGCTGGAATTCGCCTATGTTGCCCTGCTCTTTCCGCTTATCATTCTGATGGGCGCCCATTCGCGGATGAGCGCGGGGATGCGCAAAGTCGCCAAGGCACTGGGCCGCCTGTCTTACCCATTGTATATCATCCATTATCCCTTCATCTATTGGTATTGGGATATGGCGCTGGATCCGCATCCGCATGACCTCGCCCTCTGGGCCCCGGTGATTTACATCGGCTCGGTGGCGCTGGGCTGGGCGGCGCTGCGGTTTTGGGATGAACCCCTGCGGCGCTGGGCCACGGCGCGCTGGATTGCCAAGGAGAACTGAGATGACCCATACTGGTCAATGCCTATGCGGCGCGGTCAAGCTCTCGCTGAAGGGCGAACCGATTGCCGCGCGCATGTGCTGGTGCCATGACTGCCAGCGGCTGGCCAGCGGATCGGCCACGGTCAACGCCTTGTTCGCGCCGGAAAATGTGACGGTGACGGGGCCGGTGACGCTGCACCACAAGACCGCCGACAGCGGCAATACGGTCGAGCGCGCCTTTTGCAGCGCCTGCGGCAGCCATGTGTTTTCGCGGCCGCTGCTCGATCCGCCGGTGGCCTATCGCATCCGTGCGGGGGCCTTGGACAATCCGGAAATTGCCAAGCCCACCGGCATCATCTGGACCGCCAGCGCGCCGTCATGGGCGGTGATGGACCCGGCGCTGCCGCAATTTCCCAAAGCGCCGCCAGCGTAATTCCGGCGGCGCCTATGGGCATCAATCCTGCGGGCGCAGCTTTTCCATCGGCACTTCGGCAAACATCTTCTGCACGGCCGGGCGCGCGTTGATCTGGGCAATCCAGCGCACCAGATGCGGCGCATCAGCCTCGTTCACCAGTTCGGGGAAGCTGTAATTCATGCCATTGGCGATAGCGAAATTGCAGATATCGGCCAGCGTGAACATATCGCCCGCCAGCCATTCATGGTCGGCCAGATGGTCATTGAGGCGCGTGACCGAAAAGGCGATCTTGCGCATTTCCTCGTCCAGCAGATCCTGCGGGAAGCCTTCGCGCGCGCGGCGCCATTTGACCTGCTGCTCAAAGACCGGGATGGCCTTCACCTTCTCCTCGAACGCCTCATCGCTCAGGCTTTTGACCATATTGCCGACATAGCGGTGCCAGCCGATGGTCGAGACGCACCAGCAGAAATATTCATCGACCCACTTGGTCCAGATCCGCATTTGCGCGCGGCCATAGGAGTCAGCGGGGCGCAACTTCACCTCGCCGGGGTGTTCATCTTCCAGATATTCGCAGATCACCGTGCTTTCGGTAATCACCTTGTCGCCATCGACCAGAGCGGGCACCTGTCCGCGCGGATTGATGGCCTTGAACCAATCCTGATGATGTTCAAAGATGGCCGGGTTCAGGCGGTGCCCTTCGAACGGCGTGCCCTTTTCATAAAGAGTGAGCAGCGGCTTCATCGAATTGGCGGCCGGGCCGAAAGAATAGAGTTTGAGCATCGTCTAGGCATCCTCTTGTGCTTTGCCCCGACCTTAAGGAATGTAAGCAATGCATACAAGTGGTGGGAAAAATACCCGTCAGATTCCGCCTATCGGCCCCACCCGATTTGCCGCCATCCGCGCCCGGATCGAAGCTTTCGCCCCGCGCCCCGGATGGCGCACATGGGTCTATGAATTCCTGCTCTTCGGGTTCAAGCAGGGGTGGGCATGCCTATTTGGCGGCCTGATGCTGGCCCTGCTGCTGATGACGCATCTGTTCTATCCGGCGCATGCGGCGCTGGCCCGTTATGACATGCTGACGCTTTCCGCGCTGGGCATACAGGTCGCCATGCTGGCGCTGCGGCTGGAAAGCCGCGAGGAGGCATGGGTGATCGCGGCCTTTCACATCGTCGGCACGGTGATGGAATTGTTCAAGACCGCGCAGGGGTCATGGGTCTATCCCGAGGCGGGGTTTCTGCGGATCGGGAATGTACCGCTGTTCTCCGGCTTCATGTATGCGGCGGTGGGCAGCTATATCGCGCGGGTCTGGCGCATCTTTGATTTCCGTTTCAGCCATTATCCTGATGAAAGGCTGACGGTGCTGGTGGCCGTGCTGATCTATGTGAATTTCTTTGCCCATCACTGGCTGCCCGATATTCGGCTGGGGCTGTTTGCGGCGATCGGCATACTGTTCTGGCGCACGCGGGTCTATTTCCGCAACTGGCGGGTGCATCGCTGGATGCCGCTGCTCTTGGGGTGGTTTCTGGTGGCGGGCTTTATCTGGATCGCGGAAAATATCGCCACTTTCGCCAATGCATGGCTCTATCCGGGCCAGCGGCATGGCTGGGTGATGGTTTCGCCCGGCAAGCTGGGGGCGTGGTATCTGTTGATGTATATTTCGTTTGTGCTGGTGGCGCGGCTGCATCGCGCCGCGCCACCGCGCGTTCAGTAAAGCAGATAGGGCCGGATTTCCTCCGCCCAGCGCGCCTCGTCCGGCGTGGTGATCGCGTCGAGATCGGCGGCGCAAGAGCCTGCATCATCCACCCATTCGCGCAAAGCCGGCCCGCCATTGATGACATCAATGGCAAGGCGCGTCAGCTCATACTCATAGGGGAAATCGCGCCACAGCGGATAATCGGGATAGAGCCGCCGGATCGCCTTGAAGGCCAGCGCTTGCAAACGCCAGGGGCGGAAGGCCTGATGGTCATAAAACCCGCCCTCGGCATGGATCATCAGCGCGCTGCACAGCTCGCCCACATGCTTGTGAAATGTGGGCGTGAACCAGCATTCGCGCAGAGCACATCCCGTCATCCATTGCGGCGCAAATGCCTGCATCTCGGCCAGCACAGCCTTGGCATCCACGTCCGGTGCGCCGAACAACACCTCCAAAGGCCGCGTCGTGCCGCGCCCTTCGGACAGGTTCGTGCCCTCCAGCATCACCGTCCCGGCATAGGCGCGGGCCATGTTGAGACTGGCCGCATTCGGGCTGGGGTTGATCCAGAGGCGCTCCTCGGGCCAGCCAAAACCGGCAAGACCGGCGCGCGCAGGCGCATCGGGGGCCCAGCCCTCCATCGTGATGACGCGGTAATCGACATCCAGCTTGAAATGATCGACGAACCAGCGCCCCATCTCGCCCAGCGTCAGGCCATGGCGCATCGGCATCGGCCCGGCGCCGACAAAGCTCTCCTGTCCGGGGATCAGCGTCAGCCCTTCGATGGGGCGCCCCGCCGGATTGGGCCTGTCCAGCACCCAGACCGACTTGCCCGTGCCCGATGCGGCTTCCAACAGATAGAGCAGCGTGGTGACGAAAGTGTAGATCCGGCAGCCAAGATCCTGAAGATCAAACAGGAAAACGTCGGCCGTATCCATCATCGCCGGGGTCGGGCGGCGCACCTGTCCATAAAGGCTGAACACCGGTATGCCGAGCGCAGGGTCGAACTCGTCCTCCGTCTCGACCATATTGTCCTGCTTGTCGCCCTTCAGCCCATGTTGCGGACCAAAGGCGCTGGTCAGGTTTACATCGCCGCAGGCGGCCAGCGCATCAAGACTATGCACCAGCCCCGAGGTCAGCGAGGCGGGATGCGCGACGAGCGACACACGGCGCCCGGCAAGCGGGGCACGAAGCGAGGGATCAGCGAGCAGGCGGTCAAGGCCGAACAGAACAGTCATGGTGCCTCCGCTGCCGCAAGCTGGAGCGTGAAGCAAGAGCGCTTGTGAAAATCGGGCCGCCCTTCGCCGTGCGCCAGCGCCCAATAGGATTTGTGGCCGCCCGCCTCTTCGATCACAGCGGTCAGACCAGCGCAAACCGCGCCCTCCAAGATCGTGCGCGGCAGGCGGACCTCGCACACCGCCTCATCGCCCGCCCGTGTCATGGCGATCGCCGGGGCGATGGACATATCCGCATTGCGCCCGCCCTCGCGATAAGCGGCAAAACCATAGGTCGCCCAGCACGAGGAGGGCGAGAAATTGAACTCCTGATAGCTCGTCCCCTCCCGCCCCAGAAACAGCTCGAAACAGGTCGCCTTCCACAGGTCGTCATGGCGCTCTGCATGCGCGGGCGTGGGCAGCACCAATCCCCCCGCCCCGCCCACGCGATATGTCAACGTCAAGGCATCGCCGCGCGCTTCCCAATCCACGCTTACGGATTTAACCCCTACGGCGGGCGTTTGCGGATGACAGATCAGCGAGAAAGTTCCCAAAATGAATTCTCCGTGCTAGGCGGCGCGCTCAATCAAGAGGCAAACATGACCGAATACAAGTCCGACCTGCTGCGCCTGCTCGACGAGCGGGGCTATATCCACCAGTTGACCGATGCCGCCGCGCTCGATGCGTTGGCCTGCAAACAGGTGGTGCCGGGCTATATCGGCTTCGATCCCACGGCGCCATCGCTGCACGTGGGGTCGATGGTGCAGATCATGCTGCTGCGCCGTTTGCAACAGGCCGGGCACAAGCCCATCGTGGTGATGGGCGGCGGCACCGGCAAGATCGGCGACCCCAGCTTCAAGGACGAAGCGCGCAAGCTGATGACCGACGAGATCATCGCGGACAATGTCGCCTCGATCCGCCGCGTTTTCGACCGTTTCCTGACCTTTGGTGACGGGCCTAGCGATGCGATCATGGTCGACAATGCCGAATGGCTCGACAAGCTGGGCTATATCTCGTTCCTGCGCGAGGTGGGCCAGCATTTCAGCGTCAACCGGATGCTGTCCTTCGATTCGGTCAAAACAAGGCTCGATCGCGAACAGTCTTTGTCCTTCCTTGAATTCAACTACATGATTCTTCAGGGCTATGACTTCCGCGAATTGTCCAGGCGCTATGGCTGCCGCCTGCAGATGGGCGGGTCGGACCAATGGGGCAATATCGTCAACGGCATCGAACTGACCCGCCGTATGGACGGCGTGGAAGTGTTCGGTGTGACCACTCCGCTGCTGACCACCGCCGATGGGGCCAAGATGGGCAAATCGGTCAACGGCGCGGTCTGGCTCAATGATGATGCGCTGCCCGCCTATGACTTCTGGCAATATTGGCGCAACACCGATGACCGCGACGTGGGCCGCTTCCTCAAACTGTTCACCGACCTACCGCTCGATGAAATCGCGCGTCTGGAAGCGCTTGAGGGCAGCGAGATCAATGCCGCCAAGGTCGTGCTGGCCAATGAGGTGACGAAACTGGTGCGCGGCGAGGAAGCAGCCAAGGCCGCCGAAGCCACCGCCAGCGCCACCTTTGCGGGCGGCGGTCTGGGCGCGGATCTGCCGGTATGGCATGTTCCGGCCGAAGGCTGCACGATCATCGATGCGCTGGTCGGAATTGGATTTGCGGCGAGCCGTGGCGAAGCCAAGCGCCTGATCGCGGGCGGCGGGGCCAAGCTGGATGGCGTTGCCGTCAGCGATGAAAATCTGCCGATTAGCCTTGAAAGCGGAGAAATCCGCCTTTCCTCGGGCAAAAAGAAGCACGGGATTCTCAAGGCTTTGTGATGCTTTCGGAGGCGGCAAGCTCTTGCCGCCTCCACCGGCAGCTTCTTGCCATATTTACCATTTTTTCGCCATTTGTGTCCTAAAAGCCTCTCCTTGACGTAATTCATGCAGGAGATTGACACATGGCATCAGGGGCACAGCTTTCGGTTACCGAACTGCGCCGCGCCGCGCGCCATCCGGTCAGTTTCCGGGTGGTGGCCGAACACCGGCGCGTGGGCGATGTGATGCTCGACATCGCCAATATTTCGATCCACGGCTTCATGGTCGGCAACAAGGTCGAATTGGGGCGCGGCGAAAGGGTAACGATCCGCTTGCCCGTCGTAGGGCGCATCGAGGCTCATCTGATCTGGTCGACCGATGATCGTTCGGGTTTTCAATTTGAACGCATCATCCGTCAGGACGATTTCACTAACATGATCGCCGCGCTGCAACCCAACCCGCGCCTGCGCCGATAAGACAGAACCGGGGGCGCCGACCAAAGGCGCCCACAAGCCAGATTTTTCCCTCAACAAGCACTGGTATCTTGGCAATCGGCTTTGCACCTGCCACATCGGCGCGGTGATGGAGCCAACCAACCCTCTGCAAATCGCCGACTATCGCCGATTTTGGATCGCCCGTTTCCTCTCCTGGCTGTCGGGCTCGGGCATGGTGGTCATCATCGGCTATCAGCTTTATGATCTGGCGCGCCAATCCTATGGAATGACCATTGCCCAGGCCTCCTTCATGCTGGGGGTGCTGGGCTTTGTGCAATTCGTGCCGATGTTTTTGCTTACCCCGGTTTCGGGCGTGGTGTCCGACCGGTTTGATCGGCGCAAGGTCGGCGCGCTGTCGGTCTCGGTCGATATGGCCATGGCGCTGACGCTGGCCATCACCACATGGCAGGGCTGGCTCAGCCTGCCGCTGGTGCTGTTTCTGGGTATGGCGCATGGCACGGCGCGGGTGTTTGTCGGGCCTTCGGTGGGGGCCATCGCGCCGATGATCGTGCCGCCTGCGCTCTTGCCCCGCGCGATTGCGATGAATTCCATGGCGATGCAATCGGGCACGATTGCCGGGCCTGCGGTGGCGGGATTGCTGTTTGGCTGGCATCCGTCGCTCTTCTATTGGATGTCCTGCGCGCTGCTGTGTGTTTCGGCGCTGGCGCTGCTGACGATCCGGCCCCTGCCCGCCCATGCCGCCAATCGTGAAACTCACCCGATGCGCATGGCGTGGGAAGGGCTGACCTTTGTGCGCGGCAATCCGTTCCTGCTGGGCTGCATCACGCTCGATCTCTTCGCTGTGATGCTGGCCGGGGCGACGGCGCTGCTGCCGGTCTATGCGCGCGATATCCTGCATGTGGGGCCGACGGGTCTGGGCGAAATGCGCGCGGCTCCGGCGGTGGGCGCGGCGGTGCTGGGCATCCTGTTGTCGATCAAACCGCTGGAGCGGCGGGTGGGCATCACCATGCTCGGCTCGGTCGCGCTGTTTGGCGCGGCGACGGCAGTGTTTGCCGTTTCCACCAATTATGCGCTGTCGCTGGCCATGCTGGCGGTGCTGGGCGCGGCCGACATGATCAGCATGTTCGTGCGCTCCACGCTGGTCCAGATGCATACGCCCGATGAAATGCGCGGGCGGGTTTCGGCCATTTCGGGTCTGGCCATCGGCGCCTCCAACGAATTGGGCGAGATGGAGTCGGGCATTGCCGCATGGTTGCTGGGTGCGCAGGGAGCGGTACTGTTCGGCGGCCTTGGCGCGGTGGCGGTGACGCTGATCTGGGCCTTTCTGTTTCCGCAAATCCGCAAAGCCAATCGTTTTACCCCACAAGAGGATGATTGATCATGCTTCAGCCTGTTTCCTATTCCGACGGTGATGTCGCGCTGACCGGCTGGGTGGCGCGTCCGGCCGGAACGCCGCGCGCCGCGATCCTGATCTGGCCCACCATCGCCAATATCGGCCCCGCCATCGAGGCACGCGCGCTGGCTCTGGCCGAGCAGGGCTATCTGGCCATGGTCGGCGATTTCTACGGCGCGCCGGTGGCCAGTTTCGAAGCCTCCTTCCCGATGGCCGAGGTTTTGCGCGGGGATTGGGATGCCTATCGCACGCGCCTCCATGCCGCGCTCTCGGCGCTGCGCGCCCTGCCCGGCGCAGAAGGGCTCAAGGTCGGCGTGATCGGCTATTGCATGGGCGGTCAGGCCGCGCTCGAACTGGCGCGTGACGGGGCCGACATTGCCGCAGCGGTCAGCTTCCACGGCGTCTTCGGCACGGAAAAGCCCGCCGCCCCCGGCGCCGTCAAGGCGCGCATTCTGGTGCTGCATGGCGATGCCGATCCGCTGGCCCCGCGCAGCGCCGTCATCGGCCTGTGGGAGGAACTGGACGCCGCCGGGGCCAACTGGCATTTCCACGCCTATGCGGGCGTGCGCCATGGCTTTACCGACCCCGACAGCGATGCGCGTGGTAAGGACTTTCTGGGCTATAACACCAGCGCCGACCGTCAGAGCTGGGCCGCGATGCTCAGCTTCTTCGACGAGATCTTTGCGTAATCCAGCCGCCTTCAGTCCACACGGGCCAGGGCATCGCCCTCCAGCTTGCGATAGAAGCAACTGCGCGCGCCCGTGTGGCAGGCCGGGCCTTCCGGCTTGCACAGCATGACCAGCGCGTCCTGATCGCAATCAACGCGAATTTCCTGCACCCGCAGGAAATGGCCCGAGGTTTCGCCCTTCAGCCACAGTTTCCCGCGCGAACGCGAATGGAAATGAGCCAGCCCCGTCTCGCGCGTTTTGTCCAGCGCCTCTGCGTCCATAAACGCCACCATCAGGATTTCCCGACTCTCCGAATCGACCGCGATGGCCGTCAAAAGACCCTGCGCATCGAAACGCGGCATGAAGGTAGAACCGGATTCGCGCTCGATATTCCCGGCGGACATACGTAAAACTTTCCGTTCAAGGCGCCCCAACCCTCTGCTGGGCGCGGTGATGTTGCGCGATAACCACAACTGGGGGCGAAAATCCACACTTGCGATGATCGCCTCTTTATCTTTGGCCCGAAAAGTTGAAACAAATCGGACACGGTCTTGAGGGAGATCGTATTGCCAGGCAGCGGAACGCGCCACGGTTCAGGGAAATGCCAGCCAGCGCTGAAAGAGCGTTGCGCGGTAGAGAATGAGGGTTCAGGTGTGGTGGCCCATCAGGGGGGGACACCAGTCGCGCTGAGAAGCGTCGCCTATCAGTTTCGTCACGTTAACGCCCGGAGGTCAGACCTCCGGGCGTTTTCTTATGGACCATTTACGCCAGCTCCTCGCCATGGACGCGGGCGAAACAGGCCACCACTACCCGCGCCGCACCCGCCTGCTCCAGCGCGGCGATACAGGCATTGGTGGTCGCCCCGCTGGTCAGCACGTCATCGGCCAAAATCACTTTTGCGCCATGCAGGCGCGCTTTGCGGCCGGGGTGCAGGCCAATCGCGCCGGTCAGCACCTTGGCCCGCTCCTGCGGCCCCAGTCCGCCCAGCATCGGCGTCTTGCGCCGCCGCACCAGCGCGTCGACCATCGGCTTTGCCCCGGTGTGCCGCGCAATCTCCTGTGCCAACAGAGCCGATTGGTTGAACCCCCGCCCCCACAGTCGCCAGCGATGCAGCGGCACCGGCACCACCAGCCAGCCCGGCCCGACATCCCGCGCCTTTAACCGCGCCGCCATCAGCCGCCCCATTAGCCCGGCCAGCGCCACCCTCCGTCCATGCTTGAGCGCGATCACCAATTGGCGCGAAGTGTCATTGTAAAGCGTGGCCGCCGCGACGCCATCATGGCGCGGCGTCTCGACAACACAGGTGTGGCACAGCAGGCCATCCTCGGCATGGGAAGCCGCCGCGCTGCTCAACGGGCGCTGACACAAGCGGCACGAAGGATCACCCGGCATCGCCAGCCCCGACCAGCAGGGCGCGCAAAGGCCGCCCTGTTCATGGATACCCTCGCCGCACAGCGGGCAGCGCGGGGGAAACAGCAGGTCGAGAACGGGCGAAAGGCGGCGCATGGACAAAAGTCTAATGGCTGCTTTTGCCGGGGCAAGCGCGAAGATCCTTGCAGCCGCGCGGCGCAAGAGGCAGGACGGGGCGCATGAGTCAGCCTCCCCGCATTTTCGCGCCGCACCGCCGCCTTGCCGCCCGCCGCCGGGCGATGGTCCTGCAAAATCAGCCCAATGCCGCGCATTATCTGCTCGACGATATGGTTGAGGATGTGCTCGAGCGGCTCTCCTTTGTGCAGATGACGCCTCGCCGTGCGCTGGTGGTGGGCGATTGGACCGGGGCGCTGGGTGCCGCTCTGCGCGCGCAAGGCGCCGAGGTGGTGGAGGCCGATCCGGCAGGGTTGCGCGGGGCGATGGTGCTGGATGAAGAGCAGCCCTATCTGCTGCGCGATTTCGATCTGATTGCCTCGCTGGGCACATTGGATACGGTCAATGACCTGCCCGGTGCGCTGATCCATATGCGGCAGGCGCTGGCGCCGGGCGGCGTGATGATCGCCAGCTTTGCAGGGGCCGGTTCGCTGCCTGCGCTGCGCGCGATCATGATGGCGGCCGATGGCGAGCGCCCCGCCGCGCGGATGCACCCGATGGTCGATGTTCGCGCCGGGGCGCAATTGCTGCAACGCGCCGGTTTTGCCGATCCGGTCAGCGATGGTCGCGCGGTCAAGGTGCGGTTCCGCTCGCTGGCAGGCCTTGTGGGCGATGTGCGCGCGCAGGCATGGAGCGGGGTTTTGACCCAGGGTGGCCCGCCGATTGGCGAGGCCGGCTATGCCCGCGCTCTGGTTGCCTTTGATGAGCTGGCCGAGGATGGGCGCGTGACCGAGGTGTTCGAGATTTTGACGTTGAGTGGGTGGAGAAGGTGAAATGATGCGAGGGACTCGTCCCTCGCGCTTCCGTTACTGTCCACGTTGCGCGTTGGGTTCGGCGTTATGTGTCGGACGCGGGGTTGGAAAATAGAAAGCCTGCGGCGCCTTATCCTAGCGCCGCAGGCTTTATCCATTCAACGTCTCGGATCAGGCACTTGCCCCTTGACGGGATTGCCAAGGGACGAGTCCCTTGGCCCGCCGGAGGCAAAAGCCCCCTTACCCCAAAGCCGCCTGCGCCGCCGCCAACCGAGCAATCGGCACGCGGAAGGGCGAAGCCGAAACATAATCCAGCCCGGTCTTTTCGCAGAAAGCGATAGAGGCCGGATCGCCGCCATGTTCGCCGCAAATGCCCAGCTTGATGCCCGGCAGGGTCTTGCGCCCACGCTCGGCGGCCAGTTCGACCAATTGACCCACGCCCTCGACATCGAGGCTGACGAAGGGATCGCGCGCATAGATGCCCTGCTCGACATAGGCCGAGAGGAAGCGCGCCGCGTCATCGCGCGACACGCCCAGCGTGGTTTGCGTGAGGTCATTGGTGCCGAAGGAGAAGAACTTGGCCTCCTCGGCAATTTCGCCCGCCATCAGCGCCGCGCGCGGCAATTCGATCATCGTGCCGACGAGGTAATCCAGCACCTTGCCCTTTTCGGCAAAGACCTGCGCAGCGGTACGGTCCACCAGAGCCTTCAGGATCGAAAGCTCCTTCTTGGTCGCCACCAGCGGGATCATCACTTCGGGCACCACCGCCTCGCCGGAGGCCAGCGCCACATCGACGGCGGCCTCAAAGATCGCACGGGCCTGCATCTCATAGATTTCCGGGAAGGTGATACCCAGACGGCACCCGCGATGGCCCAGCATCGGGTTGAATTCATGCAATTCGCCCGCACGGCGCTTCAAGGTTTCCACGCCGATGCCGATGGCATCCGACAGTTCGGCAAATTCCGCCTCGCCATGCGGCAGGAATTCGTGCAGCGGCGGATCGAGCAGGCGGATCGTGACCGGCAGGCCCGCCATGATCTCGAAGATCGCATGGAAATCGGCGCGCTGTTCGGGCAGCAACTTGGCCAGAGCCGCGCGGCGACCGTCCTCGTCCTCGGCCAGGATCATCTGGCGCACGGCTGAAATGCGGCCCGCGTCGAAGAACATATGCTCGGTGCGGCACAGACCGATACCTTCGGCGCCAAAGCTGCGCGCGGTGCGGCAGTCCTCGGGCGTTTCGGCATTGGTGCGCACCTTCATGCGGCGATGCTTGTCGGCCCAGACCATCAGCGTGCCGAAATCGCCCACCAGTTCAGGCTCGATGGTCGGCACAGCGCCGCCCATGATGTCGCCCGTCGCGCCGTCCAGCGTGATGATGTCGCCTTCCTTCAGATCGCGGGTGCCGATCTTGAGGGTGCGGCTGTTCATGTCGATGCTGACCGCGCTGGCCCCCGAGACGCAGGGGCGGCCCATGCCGCGCGCCACCACGGCAGCGTGGCTGGTCATGCCGCCGCGCGCGGTCAGGATGCCCTTGGCCGCATGCATACCGTGGATGTCTTCCGGGCTGGTTTCGACGCGCACGAGGATGACGCTGTCGCCGCGCTCGGCCCGCGCCTGCGCCGTTTCGGCGTCCAGCACGATCGCGCCCGAGGCCGCACCCGGCGAGGCGGGAAGCCCCTTGCCCAGATAGTCACGCTCCGCCTTGGGGTCGAGCGTGGGGTGCAGCAGTTGGTCGAGCGCCATCGGATCGACGCGCTTGATCGCGGTGGCTTCGTCGATCAGGCCTTCGCCCACCATATCGACCGCCATCTTCAGCGCGGCCTTGGCCGTCCGCTTGCCGCTTCGCGTCTGCAGCATCCACAGCTTGTTGCGCTCAACGGTGAATTCGATGTCCTGCATGTCCTTGTAGTGCTTTTCCAGCAGTTCAAAGACAGCGGCCAGCTCGGTGTAGGCCTCAGGCATCGCCTCTTCCATA
The DNA here is from genome assembly GCF_012275515.1 of Novosphingobium sp. SG707. Classification (GTDB taxonomy): domain Bacteria; phylum Pseudomonadota; class Alphaproteobacteria; order Sphingomonadales; family Sphingomonadaceae; genus Novosphingobium. The sequence goes on along the minus strand of NZ_JAAZQL010000002.1, from coordinate 546,997 downwards.
GAAAGCGGCTTGGCCCCGGCGCGTTCGCGGGCAAACTTGGTCAGATATTGCGGGGTGCGGATGCCCGCCACCACGTCTTCGCCCTGCGCATTGACCAGCCATTCGCCGTAATAGGCCTTCTCGCCGGTCGCCGGATCGCGAGTGAAGGCAACGCCGGTGGCCGAGGTGTCGCCCATATTGCCGAACACCATCGCCTGCACGTTGACCGCCGTGCCCCAGTCGCCCGGAATGTCGTTCAGGCGGCGATAGACCTTGGCGCGTTCGCTTTCCCAGCTGTCGAACACAGCGCCGATCGCGCCCCAGAGCTGTTCATGCACATCCTGCGGGAACGGGCGGCCCAGCGCCTTTTCGACGATTTCCTTGTACTCGCCGACGAGCGCCTGCCAATGCTCGGCTTCCAGCTCAACATCGGCGTAGAAACCGTTGTCTTCCTTAATGATTTCCAGAGCATCCTCAAACAGGTGATGGTCAATGCCAAGCACCACGTCGGAATACATCTGGATGAAACGGCGATAGGAGTCCCATGCAAAGCGCGGGTTGCCCGAACCCTGCGCCAGGCCCTGCACCGTCTCGTCGTTGAGGCCGAGGTTGAGCACCGTGTCCATCATGCCCGGCATCGACACCCGCGCGCCCGAACGCACCGAAACCAGCAGCGGATTGGCGGTATCGCCAAACTTGCGGCCCGTGGAGCTTTCGACATGCGCCACGCCAGCGGCAACGCCAGCGCGCAGATCGGCGTCAAAGCTTTTGCCATTGGCGTTATAGGTCGCGCAAACTTCGGTGCTGATCGTGAAGCCCGGCGGGACCGGCAGACCAATACCGGCCATTTCGGCCAAATTGGCGCCCTTGCCCCCGGCGATTGTCTTGTCGCGGCTGCGCGGGTCGGTCGAATTGGCGCCACCACCGAAATAGAATACGTATGCAGACATGATTAGACCAAGCCTCCCAGAACGAATCGGCCTTTGTAGTTTGCCCCGCCCTAGCCTTCGATCCGCGAGAAGTCAGCCACTTTGTGCGTTGCAGCACGCAATTGCGACAAAAGACCTAAGCGCGCGGAGCGGATGTCGGGATTGTCAGCGTTAACAATGACGTGGTTAAAGAACTCGTCAACCGCGCTGCGCAAGGAGGCAAGAGCCGCCATGGCCCCGGTGAAATCCTCATCCGCCACGGCTTTTTCCGCACGCGGCGCCGCATCGGCCAGCGCAGCCATCAGCGCCGCTTCGGCCGGTTCGGGCGCAGGATTGGTGACACCCGCGTCCCAGCCCTTCTTTTCCTCGGCCTTGAGGATATTGGCGGCGCGCTTGTAACCGGCCAGCAGGTTTTTACCGTCATCGGTCTGCACAAAGGCTTGCAGCGCATGGACGCGGGCGAGCAGGCGGACGAGATCGTCCTCGCCGCCAAGCGCAAACACCGCGTCGATCAGGTCGTGGCGGACGCCCGCTTCCTTCTGCTGGACCTTGAGGCGATCGGCGAAGAAGGTGAGCAGATCATCGGCAGCGCCATTCACTGCCACGCCCTGATCGCGATAGAGCCCAGCCGCCGCCTCAAACAAGGGCAACAGATTCAAACGCAGCCCGTTTTCCGTAATCAACCGGATCACGCCCAGCGCCGCCCTGCGCAGCGCAAACGGGTCTTTCGAACCGGTCGGCTTGAGATCGGCGCCAAAGAAGCCGACCAGCGCGTCCACCTTGTCGATGATCGCGGTCAGGATCGCGGCGCCTTCCACCGGAAGTTCGTCCGATTGGCCCGCAGGCTTGTAGTGATCGCGGATGGCGGCCACCACCGGCGCGGGCAGACCTTCGGCGGCGGCGTAATAACCGCCCATCAGACCCTGCAATTCGGGAAATTCGCCCACCATTTCCGTGACGAGATCAGCCTTGAGAATGGCGGCTGCGGCGCGGGCATGATCGACGCTGTCGCCCAGCGCGCCCTGAAAAGCGCCCGTCAGCGCAACAAAGCGCTCCTGACGCTGCGCCACCGTCCCCAGCTTTTCATGGAACGTGATGCGCTCCAGCTTCTTGGCCTGCACCGCCAGCGGGGTTTTCAAATCCTGCTGCCAGAAGAAACGCGCATCGGAGAGACGCGCGGCCAGCACCTTGCGGTTGCCCGCGATTATGCCCTCGCCCCCATCGATGGCGTCGATATTGGCGGTGCAGACGAAAGCGTTCGCCAGCTTGCCCGCAGCATCTTCGCAGACGAAATATTTCTGGTTGATGCGCGCCGTCAACTGGATCACCTCGGGCGGAACCTCAAGGAAAGCCTCATCAAACCGGCCCAGCAAGGGCTGCGGCCATTCGGTCAGGCCTGCGTTTTCGATCACCAGACCTTCGTCCTCAACCAAGGTCAGACCGGCGGCCGAGGCCACCTCCTTGGCCTTGGCGCGGATAATGTCCTGCCTCTCTTCGTGGTTCACCAGAACATGCGCGGCGCGCAGGTCATCGGCATAGCTGTCGGCATCGGCCACGCTGACCGCGCCCGAGGAATGGAAACGATGCCCCACCGTCTCGCGGCCCGACACGATGCCGCCAACCTCACATGGCACCACCGCGCCATCGAGCAGCGCAATGATCCCCTGAAGCGGCCGGACCCAGCGCAGGCTCTCGGTCGAAAGCGAGGCGGCGCCCCAGCGCTGGCTCTTGGGCCAGGCAAAACCGCGCACAATGGCGGGGATCGCCTCGGCCAGCACATCGGCCGTCGCGCGGCCCGGCTTTTCGGTCACGGCGAAGAACACGCCATCGCGCTCTTCCAATTGCTCGCGCGTCAATCCGGTCTTGCGCAGGAACCCGGCCAGCGCCTGTTCCGGCGCCGAAGCCTTGGGGCCCTTCACTTCCTCACGCACCGCCTGCGTCGCCACGGGCAGCCCGCGCGCGATCAGCGCCAGACGGCGCGGCGTCGACCACAGCGTCAGTTCACCAACCGCAACGCCCGCCGCCGCCATTTGGCCGCGAAACAGCTTTTCCAGTTCGGCCCGCGCGCCTGCCTGCATACGCGCGGGAATTTCCTCGCTGCGCAGTTCAAGAAGGAAATCGCTCATTTCGTCCACCCCGGAAATTTCACGGCCCATTCGGCCTCGTTCTTCTCGATCCACGCTTCGCACGCGCCCTTGGCCAGATCGCGCACGCGGCCGATATAGCTGGCGCGTTCCTGCACGGAAATCACGCCGCGCGCCTGAAGAAGGTTGAAGAGATGCGACGCCTCAATGGCCTGGTCGTAAGCGGCCAGCGGGATCTTCGCCTCGATGCAGCGCTTGGCCTCGGCCTCGGCATGGGCAAAGCCTTTGAACAATTGCTCGGTGTCGGCCACCTCGAAATTGTACTTCGACATTTCCTGCTCATTCTTCAGGAACACATCGCCATAGGTCACGCCCGCATCATTGAAGCGCAGGTCGTAAACCCAGTCCACGCCCTGAATATACATGGCCAGACGTTCGAGCCCATAGGTCAGCTCGCCCGCAACCGGCTTGCAGTCAAACCCGCCGACCTGCTGGAAATAGGTGAACTGCGTCACCTCCATACCGTCGCACCAGACCTCCCAGCCCAGCCCCCAGGCGCCCAGCGTCGGGCTTTCCCAGTCATCCTCGACAAAGCGGATGTCATGGGCCAGCGGGTCCACACCGATCGCGGCCAGCGATTGCAGATACAGCTCCTGCAAATTCTCCGGCGAAGGCTTGAGGATCACCTGATACTGGTAATAATGCTGAAGGCGGTTCGGGTTTTCGCCATAGCGGCCGTCGGTCGGACGGCGGCTGGGCTGCACATAGGCGGCCTTCCACGGTTCGGGGCCCAGCGCGCGCAGGGTTGTGGCGGGGTGAAACGTGCCCGCGCCCATGCGCATGTCATAGGGTTGCAGAATGGCGCAACCCTGCTTGCTCCAGAAATCATGGAGGGTCAGGATCATGTCCTGAAAGCTCAGCGGCTTTTTGGCCAGAGGTGCTGTTTCGCTCATAGGGCCTGCCTTTGGCGTATGGCCCGCAAAGGGTCAAGGGTGACGGATCAAGGGCGGGAAAAACCCCCTTTTTGCCCGCACAGAGCGTAATTTCCGCCCGCATTAACCTTTCATTCGCTCATTAGCGCAATCGACAGGGGACGCAGGATCTTTATAGGGGCCGCCATGTCGAAGGTCATTCTCCCCCGCCTCATTCGCGCCATGGCTTGTGCCTGGGCGCTGCTGGCCGCTGCGCTGGCATTTGTCACGCCGGCCGCCGCCAAGGTCCAGCGCCATCCCACCCCGGTCGCCAGCCGGCAGGTGGCCAACCCGCATGTCGCCCGCCCGGCCTTGTGGAAAGTGCAGCGCGGGGACACGGTGATCTATCTGTTCGGCACGGTCCACGCCCTGCCCGCCAATATCGACTGGTTCGATGGCGCGGTGGCGCAGGCCTTTTCGGAATCGACCTCGCTGGTGACCGAGATTATCGAGAAAAAACCGGAAGAAATGCGCGCCATCGTGATGGACAAGGCGATGCTGCCGCAGGGCCAGAACCTGCGCGCCACGCTTTCGCCCACCACGCGCAAGGCGCTGGAAAAGGCGCTGGCGGGCAATGGTCTGGCGCCCGCCATGTTTGACGGCTTCCGCCCCTGGTATGCCGCGGTCGCGCTCTCGACCCTGCCTCTGATGAAGTCGGGCTATGATCCGGCCAACGGGGTGGACGGGCGCCTTGTCAAAATGGCGCAGGAGCGCGGGATCGAACATGCCGCGCTCGAAACGCCGGAATATCAGCTTGGCCTGTTCGATTCGCTGCCCGTCGCCTCGCAGCGCGGATATTTGCGCGAAGTTGCGATCAATTCGCCCAAGATCACCACCGAACTGGGCGCGATGATCGCGGCGTGGAAGGTGGGCAATGCCGCGCGTCTGGCCAAACTCATCAACGCCGATCAGAGCGACCCCAAGCTGGCCGAAGCGCTGCTGCTGGGCCGCAACCGCAATTGGGCGGCATGGATCGGAGAGCGGCTGACCAAGCCGGGTAAGGTGTTCATCGCGGTGGGCGCGGGCCATCTGGCCGGACATGGCAGCGTGCAGGAGCAATTGGCCAAGCAGGGCATCATCGCCACGCGGGTTCAGTAATGAAACGAGGCTGGGCCACCCTGGCCGCGCTCTCGCTGGCGGGCGGCGCGATCTGGTATGGGCTGCATCGGCCCGAAACGGTTCATCCCGCGCTGTGGCAGATTGAAGGCCCCGGCGGGCAAAAGGGCTGGCTGCTGGGCACAATCCACGCCCTGCCCCGCGCGGCGGACTGGCGCGAGGGCGCGGTAGCGGCGGCATGGGATGGGGCCGATACGGTGATCGTCGAAATCGCCGCCCTGAATGATGATGCTGCCACGGCGCGGGCGTTCCAATCGCTGGCCCATACGCCGGGCCTGCCCCCGCTGGACGCGCGTGTCTCGCCGCAAAACCGCGCTGCCCTGACGCGGGCGCTGGCCGCCGCCCATGCCAAACCCGCTGATTTTGCCGATACCGAAACCTGGGCCGCCGCGCTGATGCTGGCGCGCGAGGCGGCCACGGGCAACCCGGCCTATGGCATAGACCGCGCCGTTCTGGCCGAAGCGGGAGCCAAGCGGATCGTCGAACTGGAAGGCGCAGGCGCGCAACTGGCCATCTTCGACCGCCTGCCCGAAAGCGCCCAGCGCCGCCTGCTGGACGAGGCCCTGTCCGACGAGCGATCCGATACGCAGCCCCCCGCCGATTTGGCAACCGCGTGGAAGAAGGGCGATGTCGCCACGCTGGCGCAAGAAACCAACCGCGGCATTCTGGCCGATCCGGTCCTGCGCGAGGCGCTCTATACCGGCCGCAACCGCGCATGGAGCGCAAAAATCGCCCAGAGCCTTGCCACCGGCGCGCATCCCTTTGTCGCGGTGGGCGCGGCGCATATGGCCGGACCAGACGGCCTGCCCGCCATGCTTTCCGCGCGAGGCTATCGCGTCACGCGGGTACAATAGCATCCTTGCTTTTCGCCCGCTTTGCGCCTAAGGGCCCGCGCTTGCCCGGCATGGTCATCCCTGGAGGCGTGTCGGGTGTATTTTGGTTCCAGAAGTTTTGAAAGGCTTGTGTTATGAGCAATACCCTGACCCTGCCGGCCGAGACGCGTGCGAAGACTGGCAAGGGAGCCAGCCGCACCCTGCGTCGTGAAGGCCGCGTGCCCGCCGTGATCTATGGTGGCAATGCCGAACCCATCGCGATCCACGTCGAAGCCAAGGAGCTGATCCGTCAGCTCAACACCGGCACTTTCTTCGACGGCGTGATCGAGCTGACCGTTGACGGCCAGACCATCAAGACCACCCCCAAGGACGTCGCCTTCCACCCGGTGAGCGACCGTCCCGAGCACGTGGACTTCCTGCGCGCTTAATTGCGACAGGCGCCGCATGATGCGGCGATGAAACAGGCGGGAAAGATGGCCGGAAGCCGGCCTGTCTTTCCCGCCTTTTCTTTGCGCCAGACGGGAATTTGAAACGATGCAATTGTGGGTGGGCCTTGGCAATCCGGGCGACCAGTACAAGATGAACCGCCACAATGTGGGCTTTATGGCCTGCGATGTGATTGCGGACATGCATCGCTTTGGCCCGGTGCAAAAGAAGTTTCAGGGCTGGCTTCAGGATGGCCGTATCGGCACAGAGCGGGTGATCCTCTTGAAACCAGCCACCTTCATGAACGAAAGCGGGCGTTCGGTGGCCGAGGCGATGCGCTTTTTCAAGCTCACGCCCGATGCGCTGACTGTCTTTCATGACGAACTCGACCTGCCCCCCATGAAGGTCAAGGTAAAAACCGGCGGCGGCCATGCCGGACATAATGGCCTGCGCTCGATCGCCCAGCATATGGGGCCCGACTATCGCCGCGTGCGCATCGGCATCGGCCATCCGGGGCACAAGGACCGCGTGACGGGCCATGTGCTTGGCAATTACGCCAAGGCCGAAATGGACGATCTGGCCGACATGCTGGGCGCCATCGCCGCCGAGGCGCCATGGCTGGCCAAGGGCGATGACGTGCGGTTTATGAATGATGTTGCGCTGCGGCTTGGCTGAATTTCAACGCCATACTTCGTGCGATACTGGCGCGTTGCTTTATCATTAACCGCGCTTCAACCGTTCCTGTCCCATAGATCGCGCCCAATAGATGGCGCCATCGTTGGGCAACCTGCCCCGCCGCGCCGACAGAACGGGGCATTATGGCACAGACCCAGCAACGTGGGCACCAGCAAGGCGCGCACCAGCAAGGCACGCAAAAGCAGAACTGGCTGCTGACCGGCGTCACCATCGGCAGCATCATTCTGGCGATTCTGGGCTGGACGCGCAAAGTGGACTGCGGCTGCCCCAAGGATTTGAACGCCACGGTTTCAAGCGCGGTCAAGGGTCTGGGCGAAGGCATCGGGCAAGGCCATGGCGCAAAAGTGCTCGACGCCAAGGGCATGGCCATCCGCGTCGGCGCGCCCGATACGGGCAAGGCTGCGCCGCTGGGCCGCCCCGCCGTGCTGGGCACCGGCATCGGCGCTTCGGGCAACCCGGCCAATCTGACCAATACACGCGGCCCGCTGGGCGTCGGGCGCGGCATCGGCACGGGCGCGGCCCCTTCGGGCAGCGGCAATCTGCGCGCCGATGGTACACCCTTTGACGGCACCGGCGACGGCTTTGCCCGCAACAACGGCGCCAATGGCATCGGCCCCACCGCATCGCGCGGCACCAGCGGCGGCCCCGGCAACCCCTCGGGCGGATCGGGCGGCGCCTCCAACAGTTCGCTGGCTCCCAACGGCCAGTCGGCAGGCGCCAGCTCCACCGGCGGCACTGGCTCTCAGGGCACCGGCTCGACCTCGGGCGGACAGCAGGCTGTGAGCAGCAGCGGCGGTTCATCGGGCGGTTCAGCCAGCGGACAAGGTTCCGGTCAGGGCCAGGGCGCAACCTCGGGCGGCGTAACCAGCACCAGCTCGACCACGTCGGGCGGCGCGGTTTCCAGCACGGGCGGGTCCACCGGCGGCGCGGCAGCCTCTGGCGGCGGATCGACCGGCGGGCGCGATCCCTTTGGTCCGCGCGATCCCAATATTCGCCCCGGCGGCAATGGCGGACCGGGCGGCGCAACCTCTGGCGGGCGCGGACCTGCGGACGCTCCGGGCGGAGATCGCCCCGGCGCAGGCGGGCCTGACCGCGATGGCCATAGCGGCAATGGCGGGCGCGATCCGGGCGGGCGCGGAAACGGTGAACATGGCAACGGCTGGTTCGACGGCTTCCACTTTGGCGACAAGGACAATGGCAAGGGTGGGGGAGCAGGCGCCACCGATGTTCCCGAACCGGGTACCTTTGGCCTGATGGGTATCGGCGTGGCCGGGCTGGGCTTTGCCTCCTGGCGCCGCCGCCGGGGCAAGGGCGCGGCGGCCGGACAGGGCGAGGAAGCCCAAAGCGAGGAAGGCAAGCCTGCCTGAACCCCACTTTTCCCTTGATTTCGCTCCTTGGCTAGACCATCGCGCGCCCATGATAAGGCCCCGCCGCAGCGGGGGCCAATGGCGCGCGCCCGCCTTGCATAAAGGCAGGCCGCAAGGCGATTAAAAGGATCGAGCGATGGGTTTCAAATGCGGGATCGTCGGCCTGCCCAACGTGGGCAAGTCCACCCTGTTCAATGCGTTGACCGAAACGCAGGCGGCGCAGGCGGCCAATTATCCCTTCTGCACCATCGAGCCCAACGTGGGTCAGGTGGGCGTGCCCGATCCGCGCCTTGACAAGCTGGCCGAGATTGCCGGCAGCCAGAAGATCATCCCCACGCAATTGTCCTTTGTCGACATCGCGGGCCTCGTGCGCGGCGCGTCCAAGGGCGAAGGTCTGGGCAACCAGTTCCTTGGCAATATCCGCGAAGTGGACGCCATCGTCCATGTGCTGCGCTGTTTTGAAAATGACGACATCCAGCATGTCGACAACCGCGTGGACCCGATTTCGGACGCCGAAACGGTCGAAACCGAACTGATGCTGTCCGACCTTGAAAGCCTGGAAAAGCGCGTTTCGGCGGCCCAGAAAAAGGCCAACAGCGGCGACAAGGAAGCCAAGATCCTCGTCTCCGTGCTGGGTCAGGCTCTGGAACTGCTGCGCGAGGGCAAGCCTGCGCGCCTGACCGAGCCCAAGGATGAGGACGAAGCGCGCGTCTTTGCGCAGGCCCAGTTGCTGACCGCAAAGCCCGTGCTGTATGTCTGCAACGTCGAGGAAGAAAGCGCGGCCACGGGCAACGCCTTCTCGGCCAAGGTGTTCGAAAAGGCCAAGGCCGAAGGCGCCACCGCCGTCATCGTTTCGGCCGCCATCGAGGCCGATCTGGTGGGCATGGCCCCCGATGAACGCGCCGAATTCCTCTCCGAACTGGGCCTTGCCGAAACGGGCCTCGCGCGTATCATCCGCGCCGGTTACGAATTGCTCGGCCTGCTCACCTTCTTCACCGTCGGCCCCAAGGAAGCGCGCGCATGGACCGTGGCCAAGGGCTCGAAGGCCCCGCAGGCGGCGGGCGCGATCCACTCGGACTTTGAACGCGGCTTTATCCGCGCCGAAACCATCGCCTATGACGATTACGTCTCGCTGGGCGGCGAAGGGCCGTGCCGCGATGCGGGCAAGCTGCGTCAGGAAGGCAAGGAATATGTCACCAAGGACGGCGACGTGTTCCACTTCAAGTTCAACGTGTGATGAGCGCAGAGTTCCGGACCTTTTTCGAAGACCTCGTGCCGGGCGAAATCCACAAGTTCGGCCGGTATGAGGTCAAGCGCGAGGAAGTCATCGACTTTGCCCGCGCCTATGATCCGCATGAATTCCACCTGTCCGACGAGGCGGCGGCGAACAGCCATTTCGGCCGCCTTTCGGCCAGCGGTTGGCACACTTGCGCAATGACCATGCGGATGATGGTGGATCAGATGCATGAAAAAGGCATCGCCAGCATGGGCGGCGCGGGGGTCGATGAATTGCGCTGGAGCGCGCCGGTCTATCCGGGCGACGTTCTGCGCGTGGAATCGGAATTGCTGGAAAAGCGCCGCAGCCGTTCGCGCCCCGAAATGGGTCTGATCCGGCGGCGCAACACCGTGTTCAATCAGGAAAACCGCGCAGTGATGAGTTTCCTTGTCACCGGCATGATCGCCCTGCGCGATCCGTCAGCCCCCTTTGAGGATTGACGCGAATTTGCAAGATTACGGGTTCAGGACGATGGTCATGAAGCAGTTTTTCCGTCTGATGGCCGCCCTGTTCCTGTCGCTGGCCCTATCGCTGGCTGGGCTGGTTCCGCCCGCCGCCGCGCGCGGCAAGGCGCCCGAACGCATCCCCACGATCCTGATTTCCATCGACGGCTTTCGTCCCGATTATATCAGCCCCGCCCTCACCCCCAATCTGGCGGCGATCGCGGCCAAGGGCGTGTCGGGCACGATGACGCCATCCTTTCCTTCGATCACCTTCCCCAATCACTGGACCATGGCCACCGGCCTGCGCCCCGACCGGCACGGCATCATCAACGGCGCGATGAGCGACCCGGCCCATCCCGGCGTCATCTTCGGCAAATCCAGCGAGCAGCCATGGTGGTGGGACGGCAGCGGCGGCCCGGTGCATGTCGAGCCGATCTGGGTAGCCGCCGAGCGCGCCCATATCCGCAGCGGCATCATGTTCTGGCCCGGATCGACCACGGCCATCGACGGCATCCGCGCCAGCGACTGGCAGGCCTATCACGCCGATCTGCCCAACCATGAACGCGCCGAGGTGGTGCTGGACTGGATGCGTCGGCCCGCCAATATCCGGCCCGGTCTGGCGCTGCTCTATTTTGGCGATGTGGATGTGAACGGCCATCGCCATGGGCCGGGATCGCCCGAAACCATCGCCGCGATCCGTGATGTGGATGCCGCCATCGGCTATCTGCGCCGGGGGCTCGCAGCCATGCACCGCCGGGTCAATATGGTCATCGTTTCCGATCACGGCATGGCGCATACCATTCCCGACCATGTGATCTGGCTGAAGGATTATGTGGCCAAGGAGGATTACGCGCTCGTTTCCTATGGCGGCATCCTGTTCATCAACAATGTGCCGGGGCATGAGGCCAAACTGGCCGAAAGCCTGAAGAAAATGCCCGGTTTCATCCATTGCTGGCGCAAGGGAGAATTGCCGGAACGTTTCCATTACGGCCATAATCCGCGGGTGCCCGACTGGCTGTGCCTGCCCGATCCGGGCGCGCGCATCATGGACGGCAACCCGGAACACCCCGATGACGGCGGCGACCATGGCTATGATCCGGCCAGCCCCGACATGCGCGCGCTGTTTCTCGCCACCGGCCCGGCCTTCCGCCCCGGTACGCATCTGCCCGTGTTCGACAATGTTGCAATCGAGCCGCTGCTGCGCCGGTTAATCGGTCTGGCGCCCGGCAAGGATCGCGACGGGACGGCGGCTCCGGTGGAAAAGGCGCTGCGGTAGGGCCTATTTCCGCCCGAACAATTTCTCAATATCGCCATGCAATAATTTCACCCAGGTCGGCCGCCCGTGGTTGCACTGGCCTGAGCGCGGGGTCACTTCCATCTCGCGCAGCAGGGCGTTCATTTCGGCCACATTGAGCGCCCGCCCCGCCCGCACGCTGCCGTGGCAGGCCATGGTGGCCAGCACCAGATCGAGCCTTTCGCCCAGCAGCAGCGCGTCCCCATTGGCAGCCAGATCATCGGCCACATCGCGCACCAGCGCCTGAACATCGCCCTTGCCCAGCGCGGCGGGGACCGAGCGGGCCAGCATCGCCGTGGGCCCGAACCGCTCCAGCGCCAGCCCGAGCTGCGCCAAGGTCGGGATCGCCTCCTCCAGCCGGTCGCAGCCTGGCTCGTCCAGTTCGATCACCTCGGGCAGGAGCAGCGCCTGCGCGGCGGCCACCTTGTCCCCTGCCCCGGCCGCCTTCAGCCGTTCCAGCACGATACGCTCGTGGGCGGCGTGCTGGTCAACGATCACCAGACCATCCTCGGCCTCGGCAATAATATAGGTGTTGGCGACCTGCCCGCGCGCCACGCCCAGTGGATGGCGAACCGCCTCGGGCGCTGCTTCCTGCGCAGCCTCGGCGCGGCCCATCGGCAGGTCCTGCGCGGGGGCCATCACCTGCGCCTCATAGCCGCGCCATGCCGCGCCCGCCTCGCTGACGCGGTTGGGAGAGGGCGTATGTTGGGGCGCATATTGGCGGGCGAAGAGGCTCGACAGGCTGGGCGCCGGGGCGGGTGCAATCGGTTCAACCTGCCCAATTTCCGATGTCCAAGCGGCCATCGCGGGCGCTGCGGGGGTCTGGGCGGTCTTTTGCCCCGCCCCTTCCAACGCATGGCGCAGACCCGAGACGATAAAACCCCGGATGAAGGAAGGATCGCGGAAACGCACCTCGGTCTTGGCCGGGTGGACGTTCACATCCACCTCCTCGGGCGGCACATCGAGGAACAGCGCCAGCACCGCATGACGATCACGCGCCAGCATATCGGCATAGGCCCCGCGCACCGCGCCCACCAGCAGGCGATCCTTGACCGGGCGGCCGTTGACAAAGAGATATTGGTGATCCGCCACGCCCCGGTTGAACGTGGGCAGGCCCGCCACCCCGGTCAGCCGCGCAGGGCCACGCTCCAGCTCGATAATCACCCCATCCTCGGCCAGTTCGCGCGCGACGATCTGGGCCACGCGGGCCGGGCCGCTCTGCCCCGGCTGGACCGACAACACGCGCCGCCCGTCATGCTCCAGCACAAAGCCCACTTCCGGCCGCGCCATGGCAAGGCGGCGCACCACATCGAGGCAGGCGGCATATTCGCTGCGCCCGCTGCGCAGGAATTTGCGCCGCGCCGGGATTTTGGCGAAAAGATTGTCCACCCGGATCCGCGTGCCGGGGGGCAGCGCGGCGGGCGCGTCCTCGACCACCTCGCCATGATCGACCACCCGGCGCCAGCCCTCGGCGGCGCCACGCGGGCGGCTCTCGATGGAAAAGCGCGCAACGCTGGCGATGGAGGGCAAAGCCTCGCCGCGAAAGCCAAGGGTCGTGACCAGTTCGATGGCCTCGTCGGGCAATTTCGACGTCGCATGCCGCTCCAGTGCCAGCGCCATCTGATCGGGCGCCATGCCGCAGCCATCGTCGGTCACCTCGATGGCGTCCAGCCCGCCATCGGACAGGCGCACGCTGATCTGGCCAGCGCCCGCGTCGATGGAATTTTCCATCAATTCCTTGAGTGCGGAGGCAGGCCGTTCGACCACTTCACCGGCGGCAATGCGGTTGACCAGATTTTCGGGCAGGCGGCGAATGATTGGCATAAGCCCCATATAGAACGCCTTGATGCAAAGCGCAGGACGCCGCAGCGAGAATTTCCACCGATTTTCCGCAAATGCATAGGGCCAATCGCCACCGCGTTGGTGCAATCGTCACACGAATCAGCCATGGCCAAGATCAAGCGAAAGCGATTCGCGCCGATCCGTTGACGCATTGCAGGACAGGGCCAACAAATTTTTGGCCTTTATGCTGCTCATGCGTTATGGAGCGGCGCGCCCACACCCAAATATCCTGCCGAACGTTCAGAATGTCCGGCAAAGCCACGGAAGCCTCGATGTCGTCCTTTTTCTCGCGTTTCATGAAATTCGGTTCGCAAAACATGGCCATCGACCTCGGTACGGCCAATACGCTTGTCTATGTGCAGGACCGGGGAATCGTGCTGAACGAGCCCAGCGTGGTGGCCATCGAGACGATCAACGGTAACAAGAGCGTCAAGGCCGTGGGCGACGATGCCAAGATGATGATGGGCAAGACCCCCGACAGCATCGAGGCGATCCGCCCCCTTCGCGATGGCGTGATTGCCGACATCGAAATCGCCGAGGAAATGATCAAGCATTTCATCCGCAAGGTTCATGGCAAGCGCAGCCTGTTCCGCTACCCGGAAATCGTGATCTGCGTGCCTTCGGGCAGCACCAGCGTTGAACGCCGCGCGATCCGCGATGCGGCCAGCAATGCGGGCGCGTCTCAGGTTTACCTGATCCTCGAACCGATGGCTGCTGCGATTGGCGCCGATATGCCCGTGACCGAGCCGGTCGGTTCGATGGTGGTCGATATCGGCGGCGGCACGACCGAGGTCGCCGTGCTTTCACTGCGCGGTCTGGCCTACACCACCTCGGTGCGCGTGGGCGGCGACAAGATGGACGAAGCCATCGTTTCCTATGTCCGCCGACACCACAACCTTCTGATCGGCGAAGCCACGGCCGAGCGCATCAAGAAGGATTACGGCATCGCCGTGATGCCCGCCGACGGCATTGGCGAAACGATCCACCTCAAGGGTCGCGATCTGGTCAATGGCGTGCCCAAGGAGATCACGATCACGCAGGCCAATATCGCCGAAGCGCTGTCCGAACCGATCAGCGCGATCATCGAAGGTGTGCGCATCGCGTTGGAAAACACCGCGCCCGAACTGGCCGCCGACATTGTCGATCAGGGCATCGTGCTGACGGGCGGCGGCGCGCTGATCAAGGGTCTGGACGATTATCTGCGCGAGGAAACCGGTCTGCCGGTGTCGATCGCGGAGGATCCGCTGTCCTGCGTGGCGCTGGGCACCGGCCGCGCGATGGAAGATCCGATCTATCGCGGCGTGTTGATGACGGCCTGATAGTTTGAGTTTTTGTTCCCTGTCCGCCGTCGGCATAGGGCCACGGCGGACAGATAATGCGTAGGAAAGGCGGGATGCATGGCTCCGCCAGGCAACCGGCGCCCGGGCTATTCGCGCAGGGCGCATAACAATATCTTCTTTGCCTATGTGGCCGCTGCGGTGGGCACGGTGGTGGGCGGCGCGCTGCTGTTTGGCTCGATGGGCAACACCGGCAATTTCGCGTCCCTGCGCAATCTGGCCAGCGATGTGACCCAGCCTGCGGCGCAACTGACGGCGCAGGGGCGTTCGGCTGCGGGCGGCGCATGGGGCGTGGCGGCGGGCTATTTCACCTCCGGCCCGGAAAATGCGCGGCTTAAGAAAGAGGTCGCGCTGGGCCGGGTGCAGGCGGTCGAGCTGGCGGCGGTGAAGCAGGAGAACGAGCGGCTCAAGGCCATGCTCGGCCTGACATCGGACACGCCCAAGCCGATCGCTTTTGGCTGGCTGGTGGCCAGCACCAGCGCCAGCGCACGCCGCTATGCCACAATCTCGGTGGGCAGCCTTCAGGGCGTGAAAAGCGGGATGCCGGTGCGCACGCATCAGGGGCTGATCGGGCGCGTGCTCGAGGTCGGCCTGCATTCGGCGCGGGTGCTGATGATCACTGATCCCGAAAGCGTGGTGCCGGTGCGCCGCGCCAGCGATTCCATCCCCGCCTTTGCCACCGGCAAGGGCGACGGCACGCTGCAATTGCGCTTGCTGACGCTGGGGATCAATCCGCTCAAGGTGGGCGATGCCTTTGTGACGTCGGGTTCTGGCGGGCTGTATTGGCCCGGCGCGCCGATTGCGGTGGTCTCCAGCCTGACGCGCGACGGGGCGATTGCCCGCGTGCTGGGCGATCCGGCGGTCAGCGAGATGGTGGCCGTGCTGCCCGCATGGGCGCCGGGCGATGATCCCACGCTGCCCCCGCCCGCCGATCCGGTGAAGGCCAAGGCGGACGCCGATGCCGCAGCCAAAGCCGCCGCCAAGGCCGACGCACAGGCCAAAGCGACCGCGGCCAAGGCCGCCAAGCAAAAGGCGGCGCAATAAATGCCCGCCAACCGCCTCTTGCGGGGCAGCGCGCGCCAGATCAGCCGCGCCCCCTCGCCGTTGATCGCCTATGCCGCGCCTTGGGTGACGGTGGCGCTGGCCTCCTGCCTGCCGGGATGGCCTCTGATCTCGATGGCGCCGATCATGCCGCCGCTGGGTTTTATGACGCTGCTGGCATGGCGGCAATTGCGGCCTGGGTTGCTGCCGGTCTGGGCGGGCGCGGTGCTGGGGATGGTCGATGACCTGTTCAGCGGGGCCCCCTTTGGCGCGGCCATGGCGCTCTGGTCGATCACGATGATCGTAATGGATCTGATCGAGGCGCGTTTTCCATGGCGTAATTTCCTGACCGACTGGCTGGTGGCGGGGGTGTTTATCGCCGCCTATCTGGCGCTGGGCTGGGTGATTGCGGGCCATTCGGGCGGGGCGATCGCGCCTGCGCTGGTCGTGCCGCAAGGGCTGGTGGCGCTGTTGGCCTATCCGATGGTGGGGCGCACGGTCGGCCTGATCGACCGCTGGCGATTGATGCGATTCCGGGTGCTGGGTTGATGGCAAAGCGCAAGAAAGCGCCAAAACTGATTACGCCGGCCATGCTGCGCGACAGTTTCGACCGTCGCTCCATGGTGGTGGGCGTGCTGCAGGGCGGGGTCGGCCTGCTGCTGGCCACGCGCATGGGTTATATCGCTCTGGCCGAGAGCCAGAAATATCAGATGATGGCGGAGAGCAACCGGGTCAACCTGTCGCTGATTCCGCCGCGCCGGGGCTGGATTCTCGACCGCGACGGACAGCCCATCGCCAGCAACCGCGCCGATTTCCGCGTCGACCTGATCCCTGACCGGGTGATCGAAAAGGAAAAGACGCTGGAGGAACTGGCCAAGGTGCTGGGGCTGGACGAGATCGCGCTGCAGGATGTGCGCGACCGGCTGGACAAGGCGCGCGGGTTTCAGCCCGTCGAGGCCGGATCGCATTTAAGCTGGGAACAGTTCGCCGCGATTTCGGTGCGCCAGCCCGATCTGCCCGGCGTGGTGCCCCAGCGCAGTTTCTCGCGCTATTATCCCTCGGGTCCCTGCGTGGGCCATCTGGTGGGCTATGTCGGCGCGGCCAATGCCAAGGATTATGAAAAAGAGCACAACCCGCTGCTGATCACGCCGGGTTTCAAGATCGGCAAGGACGGGCTGGAAAAGGTCTATGACCAGACCCTGCGCGGCCAGCCCGGCGCCCGGCGCACCGAGGTGACCGCCAGCGGCAAGATCGTGCGCGACCTGGAAACGCGCGAGGATGTGCCGGGGCAGCCGATCAAGCTGACGGTCCATGCCGGTTTGCAGGAATATGCCGCGCGCCGCATCGGGGTGGAAAGCGGCGCCTGCGTGGTGATTGATTGCCTGACGGGCGACCTCCTGTGCTTCGTTTCCATGCCCAGTTTCGACCCCAACAGCTTTACCGACGGGGTCGGGCGGCTGGAATGGAAGATGCTGTCGGACGATGACCATGTGCCGTTGCGCAACAAGCTGCTGCATGGCCTTTATCCGCCCGGATCGACGGTGAAGCCCACAGTCGCGCTGGCCTTTCTGGAGGCGGGGCTTGACCCCAAGGCCAGCGTCAATTGCTCGGGCGGGCTGCGCGTGGGCAACCGCGTGTTCCACTGCTGGCAGCACCATGGTCACGGCAGCGTGGACATGGCCAAGGGCATCTATCAGTCCTGCGACGTCTATTTCTATCACTTCGCCCAGCAGATCGGCATGGACCAGATCGCGCGCACGATGCGCAAGATCGGCTATGGCCAGAAATTCCCCCTGCCCTATCCCAGCCAGTCCTATGGCACCGTGCCCGACCCGGCGTGGAAGATGAAGAAATATGGCAAGGAATGGGCCGTTTACGATACCGTGAACGCCACCATCGGCCAGGGTTATGTGCAGGTGAACCCCTTGCAGCAGGCGATCATCGCCAGCCGTCTGGCCAGCGGCAAATTGCTGATGCCGCGCCTGATGCATGAGGATAAGCCCGCCGCGCCTGCTTCGCTTGGCGTGCCGCAGGAACATCTCGATTTCATCCATTCCGCCATGCACGAAATGGTCAACGGGCGCGGCACCGGCCATGCGGCCAAAATCCCCATTCCGGGCGTCGAACTGGCGGGCAAGAGCGGCACGGCGCAGGTCGTGGGCCTGAACATCGGCAATGGCAAGGGCGGCCTTTGGCGCCACCGCGACCATGGCCATTTCATCTGTTTCGCGCCCTTTGACAAACCGCGCTATGCCTGCGCCGTGCTCGTCGAGCATGGCGGCGGTTCGGGCGCGGCCATGCCGATCGCGCGCGATGTCATGACCTATATGTTCGACCAGCAGAAGGCGTGGGACGCGCTGACCAAGCTGGAGGCCGGATGGGGCGGCACGCCCCAGCAGAGGCAGGCCACCAAATATCGCGCCTATGCCGCCGAATATGGCGTCTCCGCCCCCGCCGTGCAGGACAGCGACGAAGCCCTGGCGCGCGAGAGCGAGGCCGACGCGCGGCCCATGCCCCAGCCGATCCAGTCGGATGCAGCCCCGCCCGCGCCCGAGCCCGTGGCCGATGACACGCCCGCCCCGGCGCCATCCCCCAGCCCCGGCGCGACGACCAATCCAGCGGCGAGCCAGCATCCATGAGCATGCATGTCATCCCCACGCCTCTGCGCGGCCTGCCATGGCGGGTGCTGATCCCGCTGACGGCGCTGGTGCTGTTTGGCGCGACGGTGCTGTGGTCGGCGGCGGGGGGCCATTGGTCGCCCTATGCGTGGAAGCATATTTTCAACTTCGGCCTGTTCCTGTCGCTGGCCATCGCGATTTCGCGCCTGCCGGAACGCGCCTTTCGCCAATCGGCCTATCCGATCTATGGCGGCCTCGTCTTCCTGCTGATGCTGGTCGAGGCGGTGGGCAAGGTCGGCGGGGGCAGCCAGCGCTGGCTCAACATCGGCTTTATGAACCTCCAGCCATCGGAATTGATGAAGCCGGGGATCGTGCTGGTGATGGCGGTGTTTTATGCCAGCCTGCCGCCCACGCTGATCCGCAGTTGGCGCGCTCTGGTGCCGCCCTTGATCCTGCTGGGGGTTCCTGCCGCGCTGGTCATGCTCCAGCCCGATCTGGGCACGGCGCTGGCGATCTGTTTTGGCGCGGTGGTGGTGGTGTTCCTGTCGGGCGTGCCGATGTGGTGGTTTATCAGCGGCGGTGCGGCGGCGGCGGTGGTGGCTCCGCTTGCCTTCTTTTTTGCGCTGCATGATTATCAGCGCAAGCGGGTGCTGGTCTTTCTGGACCCCGAAGCCGACATGCTGGGTTCGGGCTATCACATCACCCAGTCGAAAATCGCCATCGGTTCGGGCGGCTTTTTCGGCAAGGGGCTGGGCAATGGCACGCAGAGCCATCTGAAATACCTGCCCGAGGCGCATACCGACTTTGCCTTTGCCACCATGGCCGAGGAATGGGGGATGATCGGGGGGCTGTTTATCCTCTTCGTGTTCTTTGTCGTGCTGTTCCGCTGGGGCATGGGCGTGGCACGGCGCGCGCCCGACCGCTTCAGCCAGTTGCTGGCCGCAGGGATGACCGCGACGATCTTTTTCTATGTGGCGATCAATATGATGATGGTCATGGGCCTTGCCCCTGTGGTGGGTATCCCCCTGCCCTTTATCAGCCATGGCGGGTCCTCGATGATGACCAATATGATCTGTATCGGCACGATCATGGCCGTTGACCGCTGGGGCAAACGCGCGGGCAGCAGGCTGGGCTGAGGCCCGATCAACAAGTCACGCAATTTTTTTGAAAGAATCACTTGCGCGCCCGCGATCACACGCTAAAGGGGGCGCCTCCGGAGGGAAGCCAACCAAGCTTCCCCGTAAAAACCGGTACGGACGCATAGCTCAGTTGGTAGAGCAGCTGACTCTTAATCAGCGGGTCCTAGGTTCGAGCCCTAGTGCGTCCACCACGGTTTTTTCGCCTTTACGGCATGGATGGACGCATAGCTCAGTTGGTAGAGCAGCTGACTCTTAATCAGCGGGTCCTAGGTTCGAGCCCTAGTGCGTCCACCAAAATCTTCTGGCCCTTTTGGCACAGACGGACGCATAGCTCAGTTGGTAGAGCAGCTGACTCTTAATCAGCGGGTCCTAGGTTCGAGCCCTAGTGCGTCCACCACCCTTTCCTGACAGATCACTTTCCATTTGCCGCGATGGTCGATAGTGGCCGCGCCATGGCCCATATGCCCTCCCCTTCGATCAAGCGCCTGCCCGGTCTGGAACTGCTGCGGCTGGTGGCGGCTTCCTGCGTGCTGCTGCTGCATGTGCGGGCGGTGTTTGGCGGGCAAAGGGTGTTTGGGCTGGGCTATCTGGGGGTCGATTTCTTCCTGATGCTTTCCGGCTTCCTGATGGCGCGGGTGCAGGAGCCGAGGCTGGCCCATGGGGCGGCGCCATGGTCGTTTCTGCGGCGGCGCTTCTGGCGGCTGTGGCCGATGATGGCGCTGGGCGGGTTGATCGGGATGCCCCGCCTGTGGCTGCGCTCGGCGGACATGTATAATTTCCTGCTGGCGGCGCTGCCCAATATGGCGCTCCTGCCGGTGTGGTGGTGGACCTTTGCCTTTCCGCTCAACATTCCGGCATGGACGATGACCTGCGAGCTGGCCTGCAATGCCGCCCATGTGCTGGGCCTGTGGCGGCTGCGGCGTTTGTGGCTGATTGCGCTGGCGGCGGGGCTGCTGATGGCGGACGGGTGGATCTCGTGGCATTTCCACGGGCTGGACGTGGGGCCAAAAAGCGACAATTTCTTCTGGGGGGCGCTCCGCTGCCTTGCCGCCTATGTGCTGGGCATCGTGCTGGCGCGCTGGTGGCAGGAAGAGCCTGCAGTGCCGGTGCCGTGGTGGATGGCGCTGCCGCTGATGCCTGCGCTGCTGCCGCTAGTGTGGTGGACAAAGACGCAAGGCTGGTGGTTCGACATCGGCTTTGTCGTGCTGGCCTGCCCGTTGATGATCGCGGGCGCCATGCGGCTCGACAGGTTTCACCGCGCCGCGCTGTGGCTGGGCCGGATCGCCTTCCCGCTCTTTGCCCTGCAAATGCCGATTCTTCAGGGCATCCGGCAATTGGGCGGCAATTACTGGATCGGGCTGGGCGTGGCGGCGGCAGCGGGGGTCTTGGTGGCGGTTTTGGCCGCGTATATATCCGCCTGGCGCATACTGAGAAGAAATAATGTGATGGTGATGTGATGCACCTCTTGAAATCACAGTCCCATGTGATTACCTCACATTCATGACACAGAACATCATCGATCGCGTTCGCCGCCTCGTCAACGAAGGGGGCATGACCCGCGCCGGTCTGGCCCGCGCCGCAGGGCTTCATGCTAACACCCTGCGCGATGTCAACGAGCCGGAATGGAACCCCACCGCCGAAACGCTGGGCAAGCTTGAGCGTTTCCTTGACGAGAGCGACGAGACCCCGGTGCTGGTCAGCATCGAGGAAATCATCGAGGAAGCCCGCAACGGGCGGATGTACATCCTTGTCGATGACGAAGACCGCGAAAACGAAGGCGATCTGATTATCCCGGCCCAGATGGCCACCCCTGCTGCGATCAACTTTATGGCCACTTATGGCCGCGGCCTGGTCTGCCTTGCTCTTTCGCATGAACGTGTGGACCAGCTTGGTCTGGAACCGATGAGCCGCCGCAACGGCACCCCGCTGGGCACGGCCTTCACCGTCTCGATCGAGGCCAAGGAAGGCATCAGCACCGGCATTTCCGCCGCCGACCGCGCGCGCACCGTCTCGGTCGCCATCGACGGCAGCAAGGGCCCGGCCGATATCGTCAGCCCCGGCCATGTCTTCCCCCTGCGCGCGCGTCCAGGCGGCGTGCTGGTGCGCACCGGCCATACCGAGGCGGCGGTGGACATTTCGCGCCTTGCGGGCCTCAACCCTTCGGCCGTCATCTGCGAGGTGATGAGCGATGACGGCACGATGGCGCGTCTGGACGACCTGCTGCTGTTTGGCCGCCAGCATGGCATCAAGATCGCCACGATCCGCGACCTGATCGCCTATCGCCGCAAGCATGACCGTATGGTCAGTCTGAAGTCGGAAACCTCCTTCAAGAGCCGTTTCGGCGGTGACTGGCAGGCCCGCGCCTATGCCAACAAGGCGACCGGCGAGGAAAATCTCGTCCTGCTCAAGGGCCGCATCGACCCCAGCAAGCCCACGCTGGTGCGCATGCATTCCACCTCGATGTTCAGCGATCTGCTGGGCGAGGACAGCCCGCGCGCCAATTTGCTGCACCGCTCGATGGAAATCATCGGCGAGGAAGGCGCGGGCGTGATCGTTTTCGTCAACCGCCC
Organism: Novosphingobium sp. SG707; assembly: GCF_012275515.1. Lineage (GTDB taxonomy): Bacteria > Pseudomonadota > Alphaproteobacteria > Sphingomonadales > Sphingomonadaceae > Novosphingobium. The sequence goes on along the minus strand of NZ_JAAZQL010000002.1, from coordinate 525,036 downwards.
CCATTCGGAGGTGTCCAAGTCCTTCGAATATCGCCAGCTGGCGATCGACGGCAACACCAAGCCGCTTGAGGAATTGCGCGATTACGGCGTGGGCGCGCAGGTTCTGGCCGAGCTGGGCATCCATGAGCTGGTGCTTTTGACCAATACGCATCATACGCTTGTCGCGCTGGAAGGTTATGGGCTGACCATCACCGAAGAACGCCGCATTGATTGAAGGACCTATCATGGCCAAGTTTCTGATTGTCGAAGCCCGCTTCTATGACCACCTCAACGACATGCTGGTCGAAGGCGCGCGGGCCGCGCTGAAGGCGGCGGGCCATAAGGTCGATGTGCTGACCGTGCCGGGCGCGCTGGAAATTCCGGGCGCCATCTCGCTGGCCGAGGCTTCGGGCGAATATGAGGGCTATGTGGCCATCGGCGTGGTGATCCGGGGCGAAACCTATCACTTCGAAATCGTGGCGGGCGAAAGCGCGCGCGGGATCATGGCGCTGACCATGGACGGCATTGCCATCGGCAACGGCATCCTGACGGTCGAGAATGAAGAGCAGGCGATTGTGCGCGCCGATCCCAAGCAGAAGGACAAGGGCGGCGAAGCGGCCAAGGCGGCCCTCGCCCTGCTGGCGCTGAAGGAAAAGTTTGGCGCGTAAGACGCCGGACAGAATAGGAAAAAGGGCGCGGTGGTCATCCCATCCGCGCCCTTTTCTTTTACCAGACCTTCACCCGCTTGGCGGGCGGCAGATAGAGCTTGTCGCCCGGCTTCACATTGAACGCCTTGTACCAGTCATCGACATTGCGCACGGTCAGCGCGCGGTACTGGCCCGGCGCATGGCCATCGGTGGCGATCTGGGCGCGCAGGGCGGCCTCACGCGCCTTTGTCGCCCAGCTCTGCGCAAAGGCGAGGAAGAAGCGCTGGTCCCCCGTCATGCCGTTGATGACCGGCGCGGGCTTGCCCTTGAGCGAGGCGTGATAGGCATCGAGCGCCGCAGCCAGCCCTGCCACATCGGCAATATTCTCGCCCAGCGTCAGTTCGCCCTGAACATGCAGGCCGGGGAAAGGCTCATAGGCGCTGAACTGATCGGCCAGCGCCTTGCCCGCCTGTTTGAAGCGCGCCATGTCGGCCGGCGTCCACCAGTCGCGCAGACGGCCCGAAGCGTCGAAGGCCGCGCCATTGTTGTCAAAGCTATGGCTGATCTCATGCCCGATCACCGCCCCGATCGCGCCATAGTTGAAGGCAGCATCGGCCGCCGGATCATAGAACGGCTTTTGCAGGATCGCAGCGGGGAAATTCAGCGCGTTCTGCACCGGCAGATTGACCGCATTGACCAGTTGCGCATTCATCCACCATTCGCCCCGGTCCATCGGCTTGCCGATCTTGGCCAGTTGCAGGTGATATTCGTTGAGGCCCGCCGCCTTGGCATTGGCATAGGCATTGTCGGGGCTGAGTTTCAGCGCCGAATAGTCCTTCCACGTGTCAGGATAGCCCACGCCCACGACAATGCCGCGCACCTTGGCGATGGCCTCCTGCTTGGTGGCAGGCGCCATCCAGTCGAGCCGCGCGATGCGGGTGGCAAAAGCCTCCTTGATGCCCGACACCATGCCCTGAATGCGGGCCTTGTCGCTGGCGGGGAAATATTGGCCGACATAAAGCCGCCCCAGCGCATCGCCCAGCGCACCATTGAGCGCGGCAATCGCCCGGCGTTCGCGGCTGCGCTGCACCTTTACGCCCTGCAGAGCCTCGCCATAGAAAGCAAAGCGGTCATCGTCGATCTTCGTGGGCAAGACCGAGGCGTATTGGTTGACCTGATGATAGGCCAGCCAGTCCTTCCACACATCCAGCGGCTCGGAAGCGACCAGCGCGGCGATGCGCGGGATCGACTGGTCGTGAAACGCGGCAAAGCGGTCCTGATGGGGCAGACCGGCGGCGGTGAAGAAAGCCTCCCAATCGATGCCGGGCGCCTTGGCGGCAAAATCGGCGCGGGTCCATTCGGCATTGGCGTGCTGGAAATCCTCGCTCTGCTCGCGGCTTTCATGGGCCTGCGCAATTTTGCTTTCCAGATCGTAGATCTTCTGCGCGCGTGCTTCGGCATCAGCAGGCGTGGCGGCCAGACCGGCATCGGCAAGGATCGTGGCAATATAGGCGCGGTATTTGGTGCGAATATCGGCCATCCTGGAGTCGGCCGAGAGGTAATATTCGCGCTCCGGCAGGCCAAGCCCCCCCTGCAATACATAGGGCATCACCGCTGTACCATTAAGGGATTGGGTGATGAACAGGCCGAAGAGGTTCTCGGTCTGAAAATCGGTGGCATTAAGGGGATCTACGTCGGCGCGGACCTGCGCGCCCAGCACCCGGGACAGATCAGCCTTGTTCGCAATCGCAGCAAATGCGGCCAGATCGCCCTGCACCGGAGCCATGCCCGCCGCGTTGATCGCCCCCGTATTGAGATAGGCGCGATAGTAATCCTGGATCAGCGCGGCATCGCTGCCGGGCTTGGGATGGCCCGCCACAACCCCGGCCACCAGCGCGGTGATTCGCTTTTCGGTCGATTGATCGGCGATATAGAAGCCGCCGACCGAGGCTCGATCAGCCGGAATCGCGGTTTCGCGCTCCCAGGTGCCATTGGCGAAGAGGTAAAAATCATCTCCGGGGCGGATAGAACGATCCATTCCGGATGTATTCAACCCCGCCGAAGCCCCCTTGGGCGCCCCCTCGGCATGGGCTGCCATCGGTGCGGCCAAGGCCAAGGGGCAAAGGCCAAGCGCCAGCGCCCGGCGGAAAATTGCAATCTTGGGCATTATCCTGTCCTTACAATATAATAGCGCCATTCCCCCTCTCGGGTTTCCCTGCATAGACGCCGCGCGCCGGGCGCGGTCAACAAGTTACACCGATGTCAGTAAGGTCGCCATGGCGCTGGAGATAGGCCAATCGGTGGGTTTGAATAGTCCAAATGTGGTGAATCTGCACAAGACGCCAATGTCCTTGACGATATACATAGGTGTAATCACCTAAAGCCCCTTGTTCAAATGCGAACCACGCCTGCCTATCGAACAATATCGATCATCAACAATGCCCCGATGCAGAGCAATCTGCAATCGAGCGCAATGTCCAGAAACAGGGATAGCATGGACCGGACCGACGACTCTCTCGCGCTGATGCAATGCCTGCGTAACGCCCTCGACCGGCTGGACGCCATTAATGCCTTTACCGCAGCTGCACACTTGGACGCCTGTTTGCACGCATTGAGCGATTACTTCATTTCCGACGAAAATCACTCGAAAGGCGATTAATCGGTATTCCCCCTAATATTCCCGGCGGCCCCCCTTCGGCTAAACTACGCAGACACCAGTAGCTATTTCTGCTGCTGCCATGTTTTGCTGCTAGTATGGGGGACATCGCAAAGGATGAACTGGACCGACAGAAATCCTGCCGCGCTGGCCAGCGCGGCGCCTCAGATCTGGAAAGAGCCCGAGGGCACCCAGCCCGTCAATCAACGCCTGCGTACGCTGGCGCAATCGCTGCTCAATGCCGCCATGGAACTGGAAAAGGCGCCGCCTGCGGCGCCGGTTGACGATGGCGGGGCCGGTATCGTCGCAAGGCCCAAATCAGACCCGGCCGAACAGGCCCAACAGCTCTATCGCGAACGCCGCCGCCGGATCGAGGCGTTCGGCGACGACACTCTGTTTGGAGAGCCCGCGTGGGACATCCTGCTCGACCTGTTCGTGGCCGGAGAGCGCGGCAAGCGCGTGGCCGTGACCAGCGCCTGCATCGGCTCCGGCGTGCCCAGCACGACGGCGCTGCGCTGGCTCAATGTGCTGGAGGTGCGCGGCATGGTCGAGCGCGAGGATGACAATCACGACGCGCGGCGGTCCTTTGTGCGCCTGACCGCCAAGGCGCGGGCGATGATGCTCGAATATTTCGCCAACCTCTGACGCAGGCCTTTTGGGCAAAACAAAAGGGCGGGGAGTCAAACTCCCCGCCCTTTCCTGTTCCAGTCGCCCGGAAAAGGCCTGTTAGACCTTCAGGCGGCCAAAGGCGCTCTTGCCGGCATAAAGCGCGGCAACGCCCAGTTGTTCCTCGATGCGGATCAACTGGTTGTACTTGGCCAACCGGTCCGAACGGGCCAGCGAGCCGGTCTTGATCTGGCCGCAGTTGGTGGCAACAGCGAGGTCGGCGATGGTCGCGTCCTCGGTCTCGCCCGAACGGTGGCTCATCACGGCGGTATAGCCCGCGCGCTGGGCCATCGAAACGGCTTCGAGCGTTTCGGTCAGCGTGCCGATCTGGTTGACCTTCACCAGCAGCGAGTTGGCCAGACCCTGATCAATGCCCATCGACAGACGCTTGGGGTTGGTCACGAACAGGTCGTCACCCACCAGTTGCACCTTGTCGCCGATCAGATTGGTGAGCGCAGCCCAGCCTTCGAAATCGTCTTCGCTCATGCCGTCCTCGATCGAGATGATCGGATAGTCGGCCGAGAGCTTGGCCAGATATTCGGCAAATTCGACCGGCGACAGCGAGAGGCCCTCGCCGCTGATCTCATACTTGCCGTTCTTGAAGAACTCGGTCGAGGCGCAGTCGAGCGCGAGCAGGATGTCGCTGCCCAGCTTGAAACCGGCCTTTTCGATCGAGGTCGACACGAAATCGAGCGCGGCGCGCGTGCTGGCGATGTTGGGGGCAAAGCCGCCTTCGTCACCCACGGCCGTGGCCAGACCCTTTTCGTGCAGGCCCTTTTTCAGCGTGTGGAAGATTTCCGCACCCCAGCGCACGGCTTCGGCAATCGAATCCGCGCCGACCGGCATGATCATGAATTCCTGGAAGTCGATCGGGTTGTCGGCATGTTCGCCGCCGTTGATGATGTTCATCATCGGCACGGGCAGAACATGGGCCGAAACGCCGCCCACATAGGAATAAAGCGGCAGGCCGCGCGCGTCGGCGGCCGCCTTGGCCGTGGCCAGCGAGACGCCCAGAATGGCGTTGGCGCCGATGCGGCCCTTGTTGGGCGTGCCGTCCAGTTCGATCATGGCAAGGTCGATGTCGCGTTGATCTTCGGCATCAACGCCGACCAGCGCTTCGTGGATTTCGGAATTCACCGCTTCCACCGCCTTGGTGACGCCCTTGCCCAGATAGCGGCTCTTGTCGCCATCGCGCAGTTCAACCGCCTCATGCGCGCCGGTGCTGGCGCCCGAGGGCACGGCGGCGCGGCCAAAGCTGCCATCTTCGAGCAGCACATCGACTTCGACCGTGGGATTGCCACGGCTGTCCAGAATTTCGCGAGCGTGGATGTCGATAATCGCGGTCATGGCGTGTTCATCTCCTCTCGGACACCTTTCAGATGCCCTCAAGACGATTCCCTTAGCAGCGGAACCTTGGCAGGCAAGGTGCATTGCAGCATGATAGGAAAGAGGCGAGCAAATCGATGCGAATTCATCACTCGATTCTCTGCGCCCCGCCCAAGAGAAGGATGACAAGCCATGGCCGATGAAACCAACGCTCTTGTTGCCGACGCTGCCGAAGCCGTTACCGAAACGGCCGACGGTGTGAAGGCCAAGTTCAGCAAGGCGATTGACGACGCGCGCGCGGGCGCCGTCGCGCTGGGCAAGGATCTGCAGGAAAAGGCTGCGCCCTACACCGAAAAGCTCTCGAGCGGCGAATTTCTGGCCGAAGCCAAGGCGATTGGCGAACAGGCCAAGGAACGCGCGCTCAATCTGGCCGCCGACGGCAAGGTGAAGGCGAGCGACGCCATCACCTCGCTGGGCAAGGTGGTTGCCGACAATGCCGGACTGGTCGATGACAAGCTGGGCGGCAAATATGGCGATTATGCCCGCAGCGCAGCCCGCGCCCTTCAGGAAACCGGCGCCAAGCTGGAATCCAAGGATCTGGAAGAATTGGGCAAGGAAGCCACCGAATTTGTGAAGAAAAATCCTGTGATCGTCGCCGGGGCGCTGATCGCGGTTGGTTTTGCCCTGACCAAGCTGCTGGGCGGCAAGAGCGACGAAGAAGCATAAGCCGTAAAAGGCATCAGCTTGAAGGCGCCGGGTGGCCTCGCGCTGCCCCGGCGCCTTTACGCAAGCATTGAAGGGGGCCTGATGCCCAAGCATCGGCAAGACAGCAGCGAAATCGACGAGCCCAGTCTCGAAGAGGATTTTCGCGGGCTTTTCACATCGACCCGCGCCGCATTCGACAGCGAGATCGAATATCAAAAGGCCCGCGCAGGCATGGCGGTGAGGCTCGTCCTGCGCATTGTGGGGCTGACGGCGCTGGCGCTGGCGCTGGTATTTTTCCTGCTGATGGCGATCATCATAGGCTCTCTGCTGGGTCTGGCGACGCTGGTGGGGCCGTGGGGCGCGATGGGCATCGTGGTGGCGGTGCTGCTGCTCGTCACGTTGTGGAGCGTTGTGAAGGTCAAGCGGGCCGTCGGCAGGCTGACCGCCCTGTTTTCCGCTTCGGAAGGCGACGCATGAGCCCGGCCGAGGAAAAACTGGCGCAATTGCGCGCCGCGCGTGATGCCGCCCGCGCCGAGTTTCTCAGCCGCTCCACCCGCATCCGCGCGCTGGCCGAACCGGGCGAACTGGGCCGCCGCCTGACCAATGACATTCAGGTGCAGGGGCGCAAGGCGCTCTCGCAGGCGATGGAGATTGCCGCCGACGAGCGCGGCGTGCTGGCGGGCACGTTGACGGCGCTGATGCTGTGGCTGGCGCGCAAACAGATCTTTGCCAAGGCGGTCGAATTGGCCCCCAAGGCCAAACCGGCCTGGCACAAGGCCCTGGATACGGTCCGGTCCGGCATTGCAAAAATCCGCACCCGCCTGCCTGGAAAGGGCGATGGGGTATAAAACTTGCGCAAAACGCAATCAGAATATGCTTGATTTCAACCTTGGTGGTGCTTGCTGATCGGCTTGGCCGAATGCTATGGCAAAGGCTCAATCCTCCAATTTGCTGGAAACAAGCCATCATGTCCCAACTTCTCCACCTCGTCATCGGCGGTCGTGTGCGTGACCCGCAGGGCCTCGATTTCGTGGACCTCAACGCGCTCGATTATGTCGGCGTGTTTCCCGATTACGCTTCGGCCGTGGAAGCATGGCGGGGCGCCGCCCAGCGCAGCGTTGACGATGCCGAGATGAAGTATGTCGTCGTCCACCTGCACAAGCTGCTGGAACCCGGCCACGAGCATTGATAGCTGTCTGGCGTTGATCCCCGCTCGCGATCAATCCGGTCAAAACAGAAAAGGCCCCACCGGATGGCGGGGCCTTTTTCCTTGAACATGTTCCCTTGAACAGGGACCCGATGGATCAGATGAATTCGATCTTTTCCACGACATAGAAGCGCTCGCCCGCAGGCACGCGCACCTCGATCTCATCCTCAACCTTTTTGCCGATCAGCGCCCGGCCCAAAGGCGAGACATAGCTGATCCGGCCCAGTTTCGCGTCCGCCTCATAGGGGCCTACGATCTGATAGCGCACCGGCTTGTCGTCATCGTCCAGCAAAGTGACGGTGGCGCCAAAAATGATCCGGTCGCCAGAAAGCGAGGTGGGGTCGATGATCTGGGCCCGGCTGATCTTGTCCTCAAGATCGGCGATCGTGGCCTCAACCTGCCCCTGACGCTCCTTGGCGGCGTGATATTCCGCATTTTCGGAAAGGTCGCCATGCGCGCGCGCTTCCTCGATCGCATCAACGATCCGGGGGCGCTCTTCCCGCAGCGCCTTCAGCTCGGCCGTCAGCTTTTCATAGCCAATCGCCAGCATCGGCAGCTTTTCGATACTTGCCATCCGTGAAACTTCCTTCATGGCCCTTCCCTCCGCCGGGACAGTCGGAGGCACCTCCCCGCATTTTGGTGAAAACGCGGGGTTTGCCTTCCAACTTTTGCGGAAAGGACGTGGTCGGTCAGCTATAATAGGCTTGCAACGGGCACACTTCAAGACTGGCCGAACGCATCGCGCCAATCGCTTCCACAGCCGCGACGCTGCCCGCCGCGGTGGTGAAATAAGGCACCTTGTTACCCAGCGCTGCCTGACGGATGCTCTGCGAGTCCTTCAGGCTCTGCCAACCCTCGGTGGTGTTGAACACCAGCGCCACGCCGCCATCGATGATCCGGTCCACGATATGCGGGCGCCCTTCGGCCACCTTGTTGACCAGTTCGACGGCCACACCGGCCTCGGCCAGGAACTTCTGCGTGCCGCCGGTGGCGATCAGCTTGAAGCCCAGATCGACCAGCTTGCGCGCGGCGGGCAGCACGACCGCCTTGTCGGTGTCCTTGACCGAAATGAACACCACGCCTTCTTGAGGCAGCTTGACGCCCGCGCCCAACTGGCTCTTGGCAAAGGCCGTGGCGAAATCCTTGTCGAGGCCCATGACCTCGCCGGTGGACTTCATTTCGGGGCTCAGCACCGGGTCGACGCCAGGGAAACGGGCAAACGGGAACACCGCTTCCTTGACCGCCATATAGGGCAGATCGCGGCGGAACGGCGGGAACGTGTCCAGCTTTTCGCCCGCCATCACACGCGCGGCGATCTTGGCGACCGGCTGACCGATGGCCTTGGCCACGAAAGGCACCGTGCGCGAGGCGCGCGGGTTGACCTCGATGAGGTAAACCTCGCCATCCTTGACCGCGAACTGGATGTTCATCAGCCCCTTGACGCCCAGCGCCAGCGCCAGCGCTTCGGCCTGACGCTCCATCTCGGCGATGATGTCGGCCGAAAGGCTGTAAGGCGGCAGGGTGCAGGCGCTGTCGCCCGAGTGGATACCGGCCTCTTCGATATGCTGCATCACGCCCGCCACGACGACCTTTTCGCCATCGCACAGCGCATCGACATCGCATTCGATCGCATCGCGCAGATACTGGTCGATCAGCACCGGCGAGTCGCCCGACACCTGCACCGCCGTGGCGATATAGTCATCAAGCTGCGCCACGCTGTCGACGATTTCCATCGCGCGGCCGCCCAACACATAGGACGGACGCATCAGCACCGGATAACCGATGCGATTGGCCACGGCCACGGCTTCGTCGCGGCTGCGGGCGATGCCGTTTGCGGGCTGCTTCAGACCAAGCTGTTCGACCAGAGCGGCAAAACGCTCGCGGTCTTCGGCAAGGTCGATGGCATCCGGGCTGGTGCCCAGAATGGGGATGCCCGCGTCTTCCAGCGCCTGCGCCAGTTTCAGCGGGGTCTGCCCGCCGAACTGCACAATCACACCGACCAGTTCGCCCTTCGACTGTTCAACCGTCAGGATTTCCAGCACGTCCTCGGCCGTCAGCGGCTCGAAATACAGGCGGTCCGAGGTATCATAGTCGGTCGAAACCGTTTCCGGGTTGCAGTTGACCATGATGGTTTCATAGCCGACCTCGTCCAGCGCAAAGCAGGCATGGCAGCAGCAATAGTCGAACTCGATGCCCTGACCGATACGGTTCGGGCCGCCGCCAAGGATCACGATCTTCTTGCGGTCGCTGGGATCGGCCTCGTTCTCGGCCTCGCCAAACATCGGCGCTTCATAGGTCGAGTACATATAGGGCGTGATCGCCTCGAACTCGGCCGCGCAGCTGTCGATACGCTTGAACACCGGGCGCACGCCCAGACGGTGGCGCAGCGCGCGCACTTCGGCCTCGCTGGTGGCGCCCACCATCGCTTCGACCACATCATGCAGCAGGCCCGAGCGCGCCATATTGGCGCTGCCCGCCAGCGAAGCGGACTGCACCGCCAGCTTGGCCAGACGCTTGTCCGAGAAGCCCATCGCCTTCAAGCGGCGCAGACCCTCGGCATCATTGGGCAGGCCATTCTTGGCCACCTCGGCCTCGGCCGCGATGATTTCCTCGATATGGGCCAGGAACCACGGATCATAATGGGTGATCCGATTGATGTCGGCGGCGGTGAAGCCTTCACGAAACGCCTGCGCCACCACCAGCAGGCGGTCAGGCGTGGCCCGCGACAGGGCGGCGGTGATCTCGTCGCGGCTTGCGCCCACCAGTTCGTCGACGCGGTTGAAACCGTCGAGACCCGTTTCCAGCCCACGCAGCGCCTTCTGCATCGATTCCTTGATGTTGCGCCCGATCGCCATCACCTCGCCCACCGACTTCATCGCGGTGGACAGGATAGGCTCGGAGCCCTTGAACTTTTCAAAGGCGAAGCGCGGAATCTTGGTAACGACATAGTCGATGCTCGGCTCGAACGAGGCAGGCGTGGCGCCCGTGATCTCGTTGGTCAGTTCGTCCAGCGTATAGCCCACGGCCAGCTTGGCCGCGACGCGCGCGATGGGGAAGCCGGTGGCCTTCGACGCCAGCGCCGAGGAGCGCGACACGCGCGGGTTCATCTCGATGACGATCAGGCGGCCATCGGCCGGGTTAACCGCGAACTGAACGTTCGACCCGCCCGTTTCCACGCCGATCTCGCGCAGCACGTTGAGCGAGGCGGTCCGCATGATCTGATATTCTTTATCCGTCAGCGTCAGCGCGGGCGCGACCGTGATCGAGTCGCCCGTATGCACGCCCATCGGATCGATATTTTCGATCGAGCAGATGATGATGGAATTGTCGTTGCGATCGCGCACGACTTCCATCTCATATTCCTTCCAGCCCAGCAGAGATTCCTCGATGAGGACCTCGGTGGTGGGACTGGCTTCCAGACCGCTCTTCACGATCTTTTCGAACTCGGCCTTGTTATAGGCGATGCCGCCGCCCGTGCCGCCCAGCGTAAAGGACGGACGGATGATCGAGGGCAGGCCCGTGCGTTCGAGAACGGCGAAGGCTTCCTCGACCGTGTGGGCGACGCCGCTGCGCGCGCTTTCAAGGCCGATCTTGTCCATCGCCTCGCGGAAACGCTGGCGGTCTTCGGCCTTGTCGATGGCGTCGGCATCGGCGCCGATCATCTGCACGCCGTACTTTTCCAGCGTCCCGTCCTCAAACAGCGCCAGCGCGGTGTTGAGCGCGGTCTGGCCGCCCATCGTGGGCAGCACCGCATCGGGGCGCTCCTTTTCGATGATCTTGGCGACCATGGCCGGGGTGATCGGCTCGATATAGGTCGCGTCGGCCATTTCCGGGTCAGTCATGATCGTGGCCGGGTTCGAGTTGACCAGGATGACCCGGTAACCCTCTTCCTTCAGCGCCTTGATCGCCTGCGTGCCGGAATAGTCAAACTCGCAAGCCTGACCGATGATGATGGGCCCCGCGCCAATGACGAGGATCGAGGAGATGTCTGTCCGCTTAGGCATCAGGCAATGCTCTCAATGAATTTCGTGAAAAGATAAAAGCTGTCCATCGGCCCCGGCGAGGCTTCGGGGTGATACTGCACCGAGAAGGCCTTCTTGCCCGTGATCTCGATGCCGCAGTTCGAACCGTCAAACAGCGACTTGTGGGTTTCCACCACGCCCGCGGGCAGCGTTGCCGCATCCACCGCGAAACCATGGTTCATACTGGTGATCTCGACCACACCTTCGGCCATGCGCTTGACCGGATGGTTCGCGCCGCGATGGCCCTGGTGCATCTTGATGGTCTTGGCCCCGGCGGCCAGCGCCAGCATCTGATGGCCAAGGCAGATGCCGAAGATCGGGATGCCCTTATCCAGCAGCGCCTTGATGACCGGCACGGCATAAACGCCCGTGGCCGCCGGATCGCCGGGTCCGTTGGACAGGAACACGCCGTCGGGCTTGAGGCCAAGGATGACCTCCAGCGGCGTTTCAGCCGGAACCACGGTCACACTGGCGCCAGCGGCGACCAGATTGCGGAAAATATTGTCCTTGGCGCCGAAATCCATCGCCACGACATGCGGGCGCGGATCGTGGGGGCTGCGCCCATAGCCCTTGCCCAGATGCCAGACGCTGCCTTCCCAGTTCTCCTGCCCCTTGCGCGACACGATCTTGGCCAGATCCATGCCTTCAAGGCCGGGCCACTGCTGCGCCTTGGCCAGCAGTGCGGGAATGTCGAATTCGCCTGCTTCATTATAGGCGATGACGGCATTGGGCGCGCCCGACAGGCGGATGCGGCGCGTCAGGGCGCGGGTGTCGAGCCCGGCGATGCCGATCTTGCCCTTGGCCTTCATCCAGGCGTCAAAGCGGCCTTCGGAGCGGAAGTTCGAAGGGTTGGTCACATCCTCGCGCACGATGCAGCCGACGGCGCCGTCAACGGCCGCTTCATTGTCTTCGTGGTTCACGCCGACATTGCCGATGTGGGGAAAGGTGAAGGTCACGATCTGGCCCGCATAGCTGGGGTCGGTCATGATTTCCTGATAGCCGGTGATGGAAGTGTTGAAACACACTTCGCCAACCGCGCTGCCCTGGGCGCCGAAGCCTCGGCCCCAGGCGACATAACCATCGGCCAGTACCAGGACGGCAGTGGCGCCAACTGGTTTAGGCGCAAGCGAAGGGGCGGGGTCTGCCATGGGGGCGCTCCGTGAGAAGTTTCAACAATGGGTGCTAAGGCCCGCCCGCTAGACCCCATACCCTTATCCGTCAACCTATCAAAACCGGAAAAATCCGGCTAGGGTTATGCGCCCAGCCGCGAAATGCGCAAAACTCCACGGGAAAGTTCAGAAAAATGATCCGCGATTCGATCAAGGCCGCGCAGGTGGCCGCCATGAAATCGGGCGACAAGGCCCGCCTTGCCGCCGTGCGCCTTATTCTGGCCAAGCTGAAGGATAAGGATATCGAGCTGCGCACCGCGTCCAGCATCCCGGATGACGATGTGATCGTGACCGATGTGCTGCAAAAGATGGTGAAGCAGCGCCGCGAATCGATCGCCATGTATGAACAGGGCGGCCGCCCCGAACTGGCCGCGGCCGAAGCCGCCGAGGTTGCGGTGATCGAGGACTTCCTGCCCGCCCAGATGGGCGAGGATGAAGTCAAGGCCGCGATCGAGGCGATCAAGGCCGAAGTGGGCGCCACCAGCATCAAGGATATGGGCAAGGTTGTCGGCGCACTGAAGGCCCGCCACGGCACCCAGATCGACATGGGCAAGGCCAGCGCTCTGGTGAAGGCAGCGCTGGCGTAAGATGAGTCTCTCGCCCCAGTTCCTTGATGAATTGCGCAGCCGGATCACGCTGTCCGCCGTGATCGGCCGGACCGAGCGCGTGACCAAGGCGGGGCGCGAGTTCAAGGCCTGTTGCCCGTTTCACCACGAAAAGACGCCCAGCTTCACCATCAATGATGAAAAGGGCTTCTATCACTGCTTTGGCTGCGGCGCGCATGGCGATGTCATCCGCTGGATGACCGATCAGCGCGGCCTGTCCTTTATGGATGCGGTGAAACAACTGGCCGAGGAGGCGGGGATGGAAGTCCCCGCCCCCGACCCAAGGCAGGCCCAGCGCGCGGAAAAGCAAAAGAGCCTGCACGATGTGATGGGCGCGGCGCAGGCGTTTTTCGTCGACCAACTGGCCAGCCCCGAGGGCGGACAGGCGCGCTCCTATCTGGCCTCGCGCGGGTTCTCGCAGGCCGTGTGCCGCGAATTCGGCTTCGGCTATGCGCCAGAGGGGCGGCAGGCGTTGAAAGGCGCTTTGGGCCAATTCCCCGAGGCGATGCTGATCGAGGGCGGCCTTCGCATCGTGGTCGAGGACAAGGAGCCGTATGACCGGTTCCGGGGGCGACTGATGCTGCCCATCCACGATCCGCGCGGGCGGGTGATCGCTTTTGGCGGGCGCATTCTGGCCACGCACAAGACCGATGCGCCCAAGTACCTCAACTCCCCCGACACGCCTTTGTTCGACAAGGGGCGCACGCTTTACAACCATCACCGCGCCTCCCCTGCCTCTCGGCAATCGGGGCGGATCATCGTGGTCGAAGGCTATATGGACGTGATCGCGCTGGCGGCGGCGGGATTTCACGATGCGGTGGCGCCGCTGGGCACGGCATTGACCGAGACGCAGATCGAGATGATCTGGCGCATGGTGCCGATGCCGGTGCTGTGTTTCGACGGCGATGCGGCGGGGCAAAGAGCGGCGATGCGGGCGGTGACGCGCGCCCTGCCCTTGTTGCGCCCCGGCCATTCCTTGCGCATCGTGCGTATGCCGCAGGGGCAGGACCCGGACGATCTGATCAAGGCGCGTGGCCCCGCCGCGATGGAAGAAGTGCTGGCGGGCGCGCAAAGCCTGCTCGACACGTTGTGGCAATTCGAAATGGATGCCGCCCCGGCGGGCAGCCCCGAGGAAAAGGCCGGGCTGAAGGCGCGGTTGATGGCCCATGTCGACACGATTGCCGACAATGACATCAAGGCGCTCTATCGCCGCGAATTGCTCGAACGCTTCTCCGCCTTCGCTTTTCCCCGGCGCGAGGACAATCGCGCGCCATGGCAACCGCGCCAGCCTTTTGTGCGCCAACAGCGCGGCGGGCGGTTCGGGCGCGACATTCCCCCGCCCCTGCCCCACGAGGAAACCACCCAGAGGCTTCAGCGCCCCGCCAACCCGTTCCGCGCGGCCACAATCGAGGCGGCGCTGGCGGGCCTGATCCGTATGCCCGGCGAAATCGCCCGCCATGCCAGCCTGCTGGCGCGCCTGGCGCAGGAGGATGCGCGATGCGATGCACTTCTTGATGCGCTCGATGATGGCGCCCCCCTTGAAAGCGCCGCCATCGGCACCATCTTGGCGGAGAAAGGCTTAACGCCTCCCGACACCACCGCGCGTCCCGGCATGGGATTTGCCTTCCTTTGCGAATCGGGGGAAGGCGCGAAAACCCAATTGTCCGACGTGCTCTGTGTGCTGGCGGAAAAGCCGATGGTGGAGGCAGCACTGGCCCAAACCCGCGAAAGCGGTGAGGTGACCGAGGAAAGTTGGGCAGAACAACAGAGATTGTTGGCGCGTTTGCGCGATTTGGAAAAAAGAGAGCTGGATTTGAAGGCGCGACTCGGCCAAATGGCGGTTGCACAGGATAATGCTGCGGCGGCATCGCCCGATGCCGCGCACCTCTAGATGGCGTATAGGATGGACGAAGAGATTTCTGGCGCGGACATGTCGGACGGCGGCAAGGGCGAAGGCGGCGACGCTCCCCTGATCGACCTCAATGAAGCCTCGATCAAGAAGCTGATTGCCCGCGCCAAGCGTCGCGGCATCATCACCTATGACGAATTGAACGAGGCGCTGCCTCAGGACCAGTTCTCGAACGATCAGATCGAGGACATCATGGCCGCCATCAGCGAGATGGGCGTCAACATCGTGGAAAGCGATGAGGATGCTGTCGAGCAGGACGATAACGCCGCCGACGATGTGGATGATTCCGACTCGATGATGGCCGACAAGCCTGCCATCGAGAAGAAGAAGGAAACCGTCGAGCGCACGGACGATCCGGTCCGCATGTATCTGCGCGAAATGGGCGCGGTCGAACTGCTGAGCCGCGAAGGCGAAATCGCCATCGCCAAGCGGATCGAGGCCGGTCGCGACACGATGATCCTGGGCCTGTGCGAAAGCCCGATCACCTTCCATGCCATCATCCAGTGGTCCGAAGCGCTCAACAATGGCGAAATGCAGCTGCGCGAGATCCTCGATCTCGACGCCATGCTGTCGAAAGAGCCGCAGCCGGAAAACCTCTCGGAAGACGGCGAAGAAGCCGATGGCGAGATTTCCGAAGCCACGGCCGGTCCTTCCTTCAAGGAGGAAGAGGACATTGAGGAAACCGAATCCGCCGACGAGGAGGATGAGGACGGCATCGAGCGCCGCGCCAAGCGCCCCGTTGAGGAAGAGGAAGAGGACAACACCCTCTCGCTCGCCCAGATGGAAGCGCAGCTCAAGCCCGAGGCGCTGGAGAAATTCGCCCTCATCACCGATCTGTTCTACAGCTTTGAAAAGGCGCAGGCAGAGCGGCTGGAATACATGGCCGTCGGCAATGACTATCCGGCGGACAAGGAACGCACCTATCAGCAATTGCGCGAAGACCTGACAGCTCAGGTCGAAAGCGTGCAGTTCCACGGCCAGAAGATCGAATATCTGGTCGACAATCTCTATGCCTTCAACCGCCGCCTGACCGCCCTTGGCGGTCAGATGCTGCGCCTCGCCGAGCGCCACAAGGTAAGCCGCAAGGACTTCCTTGAGGCCTATGTCGGCCGCGAACTGGACGACAACTGGTTGGCCAGCGTTCAGGGCAAGGACAAGAAGTGGACGGCCTTTGCCGTCAACGAAGGCGACGCCGTCGAGCGCATCCGCGCCGAAGTTTCGGACATTGCCAGCCAGACCGGCATGGCTCTGCCTGAATTCCGCCGCATCGTGAACATGGTGCAAAAGGGCGAACGCGAGGCCCGCATCGCCAAGAAGGAAATGGTGGAAGCCAACCTT
The DNA here is from genome assembly GCF_012275515.1 of Novosphingobium sp. SG707. GTDB lineage: Bacteria > Pseudomonadota > Alphaproteobacteria > Sphingomonadales > Sphingomonadaceae > Novosphingobium. The sequence continues at coordinate 508,807 of NZ_JAAZQL010000002.1, read as the reverse complement.
CGCCTCGTGATCTCGATTGCCAAGAAGTACACGAACCGTGGCCTGCAATTCCTTGATCTTATTCAGGAAGGTAACATCGGCCTGATGAAGGCCGTGGACAAGTTCGAGTATCGCCGCGGCTATAAGTTCAGCACCTATGCCACCTGGTGGATCCGTCAGGCCATTACCCGCTCCATCGCGGATCAGGCGCGCACGATCCGTATCCCGGTGCATATGATCGAAACGATCAACAAGCTGGTGCGCACCAGCCGCCAGTTCCTCCACGAGCAGGGCCGCGAGCCGACGCCCGAGGAAATGGCCGAGCGCCTGAGCATGCCGCTCGAAAAGGTTCGCAAGGTGATGAAGATCGCCAAGGAGCCGATCTCCCTTGAAACGCCGATCGGCGACGAGGAAGATTCGCATCTGGGCGATTTCATCGAGGACAAGAACGCGATCATCCCCGTCGATGCCGCGATTCAGTCCAACCTGAAGGAAACCGTCACCCGCGTGCTGGCTTCGCTGACCCCGCGTGAGGAACGCGTGCTGCGTATGCGCTTCGGCATCGGCATGAACACCGACCACACTTTGGAAGAAGTGGGCCAGCAGTTCAGCGTGACGCGCGAACGTATCCGCCAGATCGAAGCCAAGGCGCTGCGCAAGCTCAAGCACCCGAGCCGGTCACGCAAGATGCGGTCGTTCCTCGACCAATAATTGCGGAAATCTTGATGCAAAAGGGCGCGATTCTATTGGGAATCGCGCCCTTTTGCATTGAAAAGCGATGGATAGCGGCGTCAGACATGCCGCCATGGCGCAAACGGGCCACGGATGTCGCAAAACTGCCGCTTTTGCCCCCCGATGGGGGTGGCCATGGCGCTCTTTGACGCCTAAGGAGCCGCCAAGACGACTCTGCGAGAATGAGCCAGACCCATGAAAATTGCCATCGCATCCGACCATGCCGCCGTCGGCCTCAAGGCCGAACTCGCCCAGTTCCTGCGCGATGAGGGCCATGAGGTTAACGACCTTGGCCCTGCAACCGAGGACCGGGTCGATTATCCCGACTATGGCTACAAGCTGGCCGAGGCGGTGGCATCGGGCGCGGCCGAGTTTGGCGTGGCCCTGTGCGGCAGCGGCATCGGCATTTCCATTGCCGTAAACCGCCACCCCGCGCTGCGCTGCGCGCTGGTGGGCGAACCGCTCTCGGCCGCGCTGGCCCGCGAGCACAACAATGCCAATGCCATCGCCATGGGCGCGCGCCTGACCGGCGTCGATATGGCCAAGGCCTGCCTCACCGCATTCCTGAGCGCGCAATTCGGCGGCGGCCGCCACACCGGCCGCGTCGAAAAGCTGACCAACCCCACCTTCTGATCCCCAAAAGGACAAGCCACCATGACCGACATTCGCCCCGACGATTTCTTCACCGGCACGCTGTCTGATCGCGATCCCGTGATCGCTGGCTGGATCAACAAGGAACTGGGTCGTCAGCAGGACAAGATCGAGCTGATCGCGTCGGAAAACATCTGCTCGACCGCCGTGCTTGAGGCCGCCGGTTCGATCCTGACCAACAAGTATGCCGAGGGCTATCCGGGCCGTCGCTACTATGGCGGCTGCGAATATGTGGATGAGATCGAGCAGATCGCCATCGATCGCGCCAAGGAATTGTTCGGCGCCGCTTTCGCCAATGTTCAGCCCAATTCGGGCAGCCAGATGAACCAGGCCGTGTTCCTCGCGCTGTTGACGCCGGGCGACACGTTCATGGGTCTGGACCTGAACTCGGGCGGCCACCTCACCCATGGTTCGCCGGTGAACATGAGCGGCAAGTGGTTCAACGTGGTGCCCTATGGCGTGCGCGAGGACAACCAGCTCATCGACATGGACGAGGTTGCCCGCATCGCCCGCGAGTGCAAGCCCAAGCTGATCGTCTGCGGCGGCACGGCCTATTCGCGTGAATGGGACTGGGCCGGTTTCCGCGCGATTGCCGATGAAGTAGGCGCCTACCTGCTGGCCGACATGAGCCACATTTCGGGTCTGGTCGCGGGCGGCGCGCATCCCTCGCCGGTGCCTTTCGCCCATGTGACCACGACCACCACGCATAAGAGCCTGCGCGGCCCGCGTTCGGGCATCATCCTGTCGAACGACGAGGCGATTGCCAAGAAGCTGAACTCGGCGATCTTCCCCGGCCTTCAGGGCGGCCCGCTGATGCACATCATCGCGGCCAAGGCGGTTGCTTTTGGTGAGGCGCTCCAGCCTTCGTTCAAGGCCTATGCGGCCCAGATCAAGGCGAATGCCAAGGCGCTGGCCGACAGCCTTCAAGCCGAAGGTCTGGGCATCGTGTCGGGCGGCACCGACAACCACCTGATGCTGGTCGATCTGCGCCCCTATGGCGCCAAGGGCAAGCATGCGGAAAAGGCGCTCGACCGCGCCAGCATCACCTGCAACAAGAACTCGATCCCCTTCGACGACGAAAAGCCCCTGCTGACCAGCGGCATCCGTCTGGGTACGCCCGCCGGGACCACGCGTGGTTTCCGTGAGGAAGAGTTCACGCAGATCGGCAAGTGGATCGCGCAAGTGGTTGACGGCCTTCGCAAGAATGGCCCCGAAGGCGATGCGCAGGTCGAAGCCCGCGTGGCCGCCGAAGTCGCCGAAATGTGCGCCCGCTTCCCGATCTATCCCAAGCTGGGCTACTGATCCTTGCGCTGTCCGTTCTGCGCCTGTGACAATACGCAGGTGAAAGATTCGCGCCCGACGGAGGACAACACGTCCATCCGTCGGCGCCGACAATGCGAAGGCTGCGGTGCGCGTTTCACCACGTTTGAACGGGTGCAACTGCGCGAAATCACCGTGGTAAAAAGCAACGACCAGCGCGAACCGTTCGACCGTTCAAAGATCGAGCAATCCGTCGCGCTGGCCTGCCGCAAGCGCGGCATTGCACAGGAACGGCTGGACCAGCTCGTTTCGGGCATCCAGCGCCAGATCGAGACGCTGGGCGACAGCGAAGTGCCGTCCAAGGCGATTGGCGAAATGGTGATGGAAGGACTGCGCGCATTGGACAGCGTGGCCTATATTCGCTTTGCCAGCGTCTATCGCGACTTTTCCGAGGCGCGCGATTTCGAGGAATTTGCCGGCAACGTGCGCGACGCGGGGCATAAGAAATGAAACCTGTTATCGTCCTCGTCCGCCCGCAACTGGGCGAGAATATCGGCAAGGCGGCGCGCGCCATGCTCAATTTTGGTCTGGTCGAAATGCGGCTGGTCAGCCCTCGCGATGGCTGGCCCAACCCCAGCGCAGGCCCGGCCGCAGCAGGTGCCGACATCGTGCTGGAACAGGCCAAGGTGTTCGAGACGCTGGCGGAGGCGGTGGCCGATTGCCCGCATGTCTATGCCACCACGGTGCGCAAGCGCGGCGTGACAAAGCCAGTGCTGACACCTGAGGCCGCCACGCGCGAAATCCACGCTCAGCCGGGGCGCAGCGCGATCATCTTTGGCCCCGAACGTTCGGGTCTGGAAACCGACGATGTGGCACTGGCCCGCGCGATTATCACCGTGCCGATCAATCCCGAATTCGGCTCGCTCAATCTGGCGCAGGCGGTGATCCTGTGCGCCTATGAGTGGTCGAAGGGTGTCGCGCTGGAGCAGCCCCCGGTCGAGGAAATCCTGCCCCCTGCCCCGCAGGAAGAGCTGGAGGGGCTGATCAATCATCTCGACAGCCTGCTGATCCCACGCGGCTATTATTTCCCCGAGGCGCGGGCCGATGCCACGCGGCGCACGCTGCGCACCATGCTGACCAAACCGGCGTGGAACCATCTGGAAGTGCGCACGATGCGCGGGGTTCTCTCCGCGTTGATGCGCCAGCCCGGCGTGCCGCCGCCGCCGCGCGTGAAGCCCGCTCCTAAACCGAAAGACGAATCCGGCAACACGGGGGATTGACAAAACCCGTCATTCCCGCCAAGGGCGCCCTTTCACAAGGATGGCGCCCACCCGGCGCCATATTCCATTGGCCCTGCATGTCCGGTGAAGCAGTGGCCGCCTGATGCTCAAATCGCATCAGGGTGCGCGCCGGAACCTGTCGATCATCACGGTCGGCAACAGAAGGCACGAGGCATTCCGCCCTGCGCCATGAAGCAAATGTAAGGAAGACTATGTCGAAGCGTCACGCCTCGAAGTACAAGATTGACCGCCGCCTTGGCGAAAACATCTGGGGCCGTCCCAAGTCGTCGGTGAACCGCCGTTCGTATGGCCCCGGCCAGCACGGTCAGCGCCGCAAGAGCAAGATCTCGGACTTCGGTATCCAGCTGCGCGCCAAGCAGAAGCTCAAGGGCTACTATGGCGACATCACCGAAAAGCAGTTCAAGCGCACCTATCAGGAAGCGTCGCGCATGAAGGGCGATACCGGTCAGAACCTGATCGGTCTGCTCGAACAGCGTCTGGACGCGGTGGTCTATCGCTCGAAGTTCGCCCCCACCATCTTCTCTGCCCGTCAGGTCGTTTCGCATGGTCACATCTATGTGAACGGCGTGAAGTGCAACATCGCCTCGCGTCGCGTTCGCCCCGGCGACGTGATCAGCCTCGGCAAGAAGGCCAAGGAAATGGCCCTCATCGCTGAAGCCCAGGCCCTGCCCGAGCGCGAAGTGCCCGATTATGTGTCGCAGGACGCCGACAAGGTGACCTTCGTGCGCGTTCCGACGCTCGACGAAGTGCCCTATCCGGTGAAGATGGAACCGAATCTGGTCGTCGAATTCTATTCGCGCTAATTCGCGTTTCCTCGCGGAACAGACAGGGGGTGGAGAGCTTCGGCTTTCCGCCCTTTTTCTTTTTTGTAACAGAGGTTTTCCGGCACGTTTCTGTCATCAGATCGTCGCCTTGGTCCGTCATCTCACCGCGATCAACGGAACCAACGCGAACCAGAATCGTATCATCGCCATGAACAAGCTCTATCGTTATGTCACCGCCCACCGCGTGGGCAAATGGTACCCCGACCTCGTCACCGCACAGCGCTTTGCCTTCAAGATCGGCGCTGGCTTCATGGCGGAGAAAAGCGGGCAGTTTTCCAGCTATATGGGAACCCGGCTGGAAGTGCTGCTGCCTGATGGGCGGGTTTTGGTGACGGCCTGAAGACCGGAAACAGGCCTCTGGCGGGCAAAGGGTGTTACACCCTTTGCAATCCCATGAGTGGAGGCCGGCTCGCAGCTAAGCGCTGATCGAGATGATTTGACTGCCTGCGGCGCGTTGAAGTTGCGCTAAAGGCGCCGCAGGCTTTAATTCCCTAAGGTCGCGCCCGACACCCTCTGGCCGAACCCGGCACACAACGCAGACACTAACGGGAGCGCGAGGGACGAGTCCCTCGCATCACCTTCGTTACTTCCCGGCAAAATACCTTGCCCGAAACCCTGCGGCAAAAGCGGCAAACCGCCCCTCGGCAATCGCGGCGCGCATCCCCGCCATCAATTGCTGATAAAACGCGAGATTATGCTCGGTCATCAGCATGGCGCCCAGAATCTCTCCCGCCTTGTTCAGGTGGTGCAGATAGGCCCGGCTGTAGGTGGCGCAGACCGAGCAGGTGCAATCCTCGTCAATCGGCCCGGTATCCTCGGCATGTTTCGCGTTGCGGATGTTCAGCGGCCCGCTCCACGTAAACGCCTGCCCATTGCGGCCGGAGCGGCTGGGCAGCACGCAGTCGAACATATCGACACCGCGCTCGACCGCGCCCACCAGATCGTCGGGCTTGCCCACGCCCATCAGGTATCGCGGCTTGTCCTCGGGCAATTGGCTCGGCGCAAAGTCCAGCGTGGCGAACATCGCCTCCTGCCCCTCGCCCACGGCCAGCCCGCCGATGGCATAGCCGTCAAAGCCGATCTCCTGCAATTTGCCCGCCGAAATCGAGCGCAGATCCTCGTTGAGCCCGCCCTGCTGGATGCCGAACAGGGCCGAGCGCGCGGCATGTTCCTCACCCGAATCGAAGCCCTCGCGGCTGCGCTTCGCCCAGCGCATCGACATCAGCATCGAGCGCTCGATCACATCCTTGGGCTGATCGGCGCGGGGGCATTCATCGAAAGCCATCACGATATCGCTGCCCAGCAGGCGTTGGATTTCCATGCTGCGCTCGGGCGTCAGATTGTGGCGGCTGCCGTCGATATGGCTGGCAAAGGTCACGCCCTCCTCGGTGATCTTGCGCAGATCCGACAGGCTCATCACCTGATAGCCGCCGCTGTCGGTCAGGATCGGGCGGTCCCAGTTCATGAACTTGTGCAGCCCCCCCAGCCGCGCCACACGCTCGGCGCCGGGGCGCAGCATCAGGTGATAGGTGTTGCCCAGAATGATGTCGGCACCGATCGAGCGCACCGTCTCGGGCTTCATCGCCTTGACCGTGGCCGCCGTGCCCACCGGCATGAAGGCGGGCGTGCGGATTTCGCCGCGCTGCATCTGGATGGTGCCGGTGCGCGCCTTGCCGTCGCGCGCGTGGATGTTGAATTGAAAACGGGTCATGGGCCCGCGCCTTACGCGGAAATGCGATAGGCTGCAATTGGCCCGCAAACTGGACGCGGGCGCGGCTCGCCGCTAGCGTGGCGGACATGAAAAAAGCCGCCCTGCTCCTCGCCCTTCTGGCCTCCCCCGTTCTGGCTGCTGACGATCCGCTGACCCGCCCGATCACCACCAGCTATACCGACCGCTGGATGCAGCCGCGCGCGCCGATCCCCATCTATGGCAAGACATGGATGGCAGGTTCGGTCCATCTCAACACGGCGGTGATCGACACAGGCGCGGGGCTGGTGGTGATCGACGCAGGCCTGCCGCAATTCGAGCCGCAGTTGAAGGCCCAGATCCGCAGCCTTGGCCACAAGCCCTCGGATGTGCGCTATATCCTCGTCACCGAGGCGCATTTCGACCATGCAGGTGGCGTGGCGGCTTTGGCACGCGATACAGGCGCGACCGTGATCGCCAGCCCCTATACGGTGGCCGCGCTGCGTAAAGGACAGACCGGGGTGGAAGACCCGCAGAACGGCGATCTCCAACCCTTTCCCGCGCCCAAGCGCCTGCGCGCGGTCCCCGACGGGGGCCAGATCAAATTGGGCGATACCGTCATCACCGCCCGCTTCACCCCCGGCCACACCGCCGGATCGACCAGCTGGACCTGGCAAACCTGCGCGCCCAAAACCGGATGCCGCGCCATGGTCTTCATGGCCAGCCTGAGCGCCACGGCGGCCGATACCTATCGCTTTTCGGCGCCCGAACATGCCGCCGTCGTCGCCTCTTTCCGCCAGTCCTTCGCCAAGGCCAGAGCCTTCCCCTGCGATTACCTGATCACCGGCCATCCCGAACACAGCCTGACCGATGATAAAGTGGCCGCCGCGATGCGCGCGCCCGGCAGCGTCAGTTGGGAGGACAAGGGGGCCTGCGCCGCGACCGTGGCCCGGTTCGAGGACCGCTTGAACACCACCCTCGCCCGCGAGGCGGCCAAGTGACGATGGATGTGATGTATCCCGCATTGACCGGCGTTGCGGCGGTGGCGGGTTTTGTCGATGCGGTGGCGGGGGGCGGCGGGCTGATCACCGTGCCCGCGCTGATCTACGCGGGCCTGCCCCCGGCGATGGTGCTGGGCACGAACAAGCTGCAATCCTGCAGCGGCACGGCGCTGGCCACATGGCGTTATCACCGGGCGGGTCTTTTCCGGCTGCGGCCCAATCTCGCGGCGGTCGCCTTCGTGCTGGTGGGTGCGGCGCTGGGCGCTTGGGCGGTGCAGCGGATCAACCCCGCCGTGCTCAAGCTGCTGGTGCCGGTGCTGCTGATCGCCATGGCGGCCTATACGCTGCTCAGCCCCAAGATGCATGACCATGAGGGCGAGGCAAAGATCGACGAGAAGACCTATCTGCCCGTGGCTGGTGGGATCGGTTTCTATGACGGTTTCTTTGGCCCCGGCACAGGTCAGTTCTTTGCCATCACCCTGGTTTCCCTGCGCGGCTTTGGCCTGACGCGGGCGACAGGCCTGACCAAATTGTTCAACCTGACCAGCAATCTGGCCTCGCTGACGGTGTTTGCGCTGGGGGGGCAGATCATGGTGGGGCTGGGCCTGTGCATGGCGCTTGGTTCGATGACCGGGGCATGGGCGGGCTCGCATATGGCCACTAGGCTGGGCGCGAAATTCATCCGCCCGCTGCTGGTGACGGTCAGCCTGTCGCTGACCGTCAAGCTGGTCTGGGGCTGGTTCGCGGGATGAACCAGCCCGAGGATTTTACTGCTGGATCAGGCGGATGAAATCCTGCTGATTGATCTGCGAGACATAGCTGCGCACAATGCCGCTGGCCACGCCCGGTGTCGCCGAGAGTTCGCGAATGGCAAAGCGCCAGAACGCAGCGCCCGCCGCGCGAAACATCTGCGCGCTGCCCTGCTTGGCCAAAGGCTTGGCCACATCATAGCAATCCGTCACCACCAGCCGGGTGAAGATCTTGGCCACATCCTTGTCGAGCGCCGCCTTTTTCTCGGCATCGACCGTGACCACGCCCGCCGCCGGGGCCGAGGAAGCGATCTCGACCGCCACCCATTTGGACAGGGCCGCCTTATCCTCGGCGGTGGCCTTGGTGGTCACGCATTCGGCCAGCTTCTGCGAGCCCTCATCCACCGCCGGCGCCTGCGCCAGAGCGGGCGCGGCGACCATGGCCAACAGGCTTGCGATCCCAAGTGTCTTTTTCATATCGGCCATTCCTATCCATCCTGACTTTTCGATCCTCGCCGAAACTGGCCGAGCACCCGCCCCAAGGCAAGCCGCAATTCAGCCCCCCGGTTCGGCCCGTGTCAGCCTTGCGGCAAAAGCAGGCTGGAATCGCCGTAGGAATAGAAACGATAGCCCGTGGCGATGGCATGGGCATAGACCGCCTGCATCCGGTCCAGCCCCATCAGCGCGGACACCAGCATGAAGAGCGTGGATTTGGGCAGGTGGAAATTGGTCATCAGCCCGTCAATCGCGCGGAAACGATAGCCCGGCGTAATGAAGATCGAGGTATCGCCGCTGAAAGGCCGGATCACCCCATCCTCTCCGCAAGCCGATTCGAGCAGGCGCAGCGAGGTTGTCCCCACCGCGATGACCCGGCCCCCGGCGCGGCGGGCGGCATTCAGCCGTTCGGCGGCCTCGGGGCTGATCGTGCCCCATTCGGCATGCATCTGGTGGTCGGTGGTGTCATCGGCCTTGACCGGCAGGAACGTGCCAGCACCGACATGGAGCGTGAGAAATTCGCGCGCGATGCCAGCGGCTTCGAGGCCCGCGATCAGTTCGGGCGTGAAATGCAGCGCTGCCGTGGGCGCGGCCACCGCGCCGTCCTTTTGCGCAAACATCGTCTGATAATCGCGCTTGTCGGCCTCGTCGGTAGGCCGCTTGCCTGCGATATAGGGCGGCAGAGGCATTCGACCGGCGCGCTCCAGCAGAACCTCGACCGGCTCATCCCCATGGAAGGCCAGTGTCCAACTGCCATCCTCATGGCGGGCCTCGGCCGTGGCGGCAACCTCGGCCGGAAAGGCGATCACATCGCCCTCGCGCAGCCGCTTGCCATTGCGGACAAAGGCCTGCCAGCGGCGCAGGTCGATGCGTTTGTGCAGCGTCGCGCCGATACGCGCCTCGCCCCGCTGGCCCTCAAGCTGGGCCGGGATCACCCGCGTGTCGTTGAACACCAGCACATCGCCCGCGCGCAGCAATTGCGGCAGGTCGCGCACCTGATGCTCACCAAAATCGCCGGTGGGGCCAGCCAGCAGCATACGCGCCGAATCGCGCGGAGACACGGGCCTCAGCGCGATATTTTCGGGCGGCAGGGCAAAATCAAACAGATCGACGCGCAAAACAGCCTCAGTTCGAACGCGAGTTGTTCAACTGGTCGATGCTGATCTTGGGCGCAGCCGTCGGCGCGGCGATCACCGGGCGCGGCTTGTTGTCCGATGCAATCGATGCCTGCAGGATCTTGGTCGGATTGCTGGGCGGTTCGCCGCGCACGATGGCATCGACAATATCCATGCCCGCAATTACGCGGCCAAAGTTCGTATATCGCTTGTCTAGCGCAAAGCGCGGATAAAACACGATAAAGAACTGGCTGTTGGCGGTGTCCGGCTCATTGGTGCGCGCCATCGACACCGAGCCGCGCACATGCGGGATCGAATTGAATTCGGCCTTGAGGTCCGGCAGCTTCGATCCGCCCGCGCCCGTGCCCGTCGGGTCGCCCGTCTGGGCCATAAAGCCTTCGATCACGCGGTGAAAGATGATGCCGTCATAAAAACCCTGACGGGTCAGCGTCTTAATGCGTTCCACATGGGTGGGCGCCCATTTCGGCATCAGGCGGATGGCTACGCGGCCGCCATTCGACAGATCGAGCAGCAGCACATTGTCGGGATCATGCGAGATATCCTGATCGACCTTGGCCGACAGGTTGTTCGCCGGAAGCGCCGCTTCGGCCTTCAGATTGGCCAGCTTGGGCGTCTTGTCATGATGGCGGGCGCAGGCCCCGGTGGACAGCATCGCAGCGCCCAGCAACACAGCAAGCGCGGTTTTGGCGAAATCAGGACGTTTCATGCGGCTCTCTTGCAAGTATGGCACCCAAGGCCCGGCTTGGGACCAATTGCGGCGGCGATAGACCGCCAAGGCTGTCGTGGCAATGAACCAGTCACCGAAAATTCGGCACGGTTCATCCATCGTCTCCCATTCGCCCGACTTTATCAATACGCGCCATGACATCGGCGCGCACGGCGGGGCTGACGAATTTGGCGATTTCGCCACCGAACAGCGCGATTTCCTTGACCAGTTTGCTGGCTATGGGCTGTAAAGACACATCGGCCATCAGGAACACCGTCTCGATCCCGGCGTTCAACTGCTGGTTCATGCCAGCCATCTGATATTCATATTCGAAATCGGCCACCGCGCGCAGGCCGCGCAGGATAACGCTGGCCCCCTGCCTCTCGGCAAATTTCATCAGCAGCGCATTGAAGCCCACCACGCTGACATTATCCAGGCCCATATCCGCCACTTCGCGCGTGACCATGGCCATCCGCTCTTCGGGGGCGAACAACGGGTTTTTCGAGGGATTGGTGGTCACGCCGATAATCAGCCGATCCACCAGCTTCGCCCCGCGCCGGATAATATCGGCATGACCCAGCGTGATCGGATCGAACGTGCCGGGATAGACGCCGACCCGCTCGGTGACGCCGTGAAGTATATTTGCCATGCCTGACCCCTGCGCTCCCCCGGCCTAAGATTGCCTTATGCGTAAAGCCGGAGAAGCAACCGGTCCAGCCTATTAACGATCACGCTCAACGATAAAGCGGGCCAGCGCGCGCAGCAGGTCGGCCTCGGGGCCATGACTTGCCAGATGGGCAATGGCCTGATCGATCAGCAGCCGCGCCTGTTCGCGCGCCCGCTCGGCGCCCAGCAGCGAGACGAAGGTTTCCTTGCCCGCTTCGGCATCCTTGCGCAAAGCCTTGCCCGCCAGCGCCGCATCGCCTTCGTGATCCAGCAGATCGTCCACGATCTGGAACGCCAGGCCGATATCACGGGCATAGGCGCGCAGATGGCGACGACCTTCCGGCGGAACCTTGCCCAGAATTGCGCCCAGTTCGACCGCCGCGCCCAGCAAGGCGCCCGTCTTGAGCTGCTGCAGGCGGGTCACGGTCGCCAGATCGAAACTGGCGGTTTCGGCGGCAATATCCATCATCTGGCCGCCCGCCATGCCGTTGTGGCCGCTGGCCGTGGCCAGCGTCGTCACCAGTTCAACCCGCACAAAGGGATCGCCGCTGGTGGCCACATCGGCCAGCAGTTCAAAGGCAAAACATTGCAGCGCATCGCCCGCCAGCACCGCCGTGGCCTCGTCAAAGGCCAGATGCAGCGTCGGCTTGCCATGGCGCAGCGCGTCATTGTCCATACATGGCAAATCATCGTGGATCAGCGAATAGACATGAACCGATTCGATGGCCGCCCCCACACGCACCGCCGCATTCCGGTCCACCCCGTACATTTCGGCCACCGCCGCCACCAGCAAGGGCCGCACCCGCTTGCCCCCGCCGATCACGGCATAGCGCATCGCCTCGAACAGGCGGGCGCGCGGATCCTCGGGAACCGGCAGCAACGAATCGAAAGCAGCGTCAATATCGGCCTGGATGCTTTTCAGCCCCTGAGCCAACAGATTATCGGTCACAACAGCCATGGCTTGCCCCTTCCCTTATTGTTCGTCGAGCGGGCGCAGACCGGCGGGCGCGCCATCGGGCCCGGCCACGATGCGCTCGATGCGCGCCTGCGCCGAATCCAGTCGGGCCTGACAGGCCTTGCGCAGCGATTCGCCCCGTTCATACAAAGTGATTGATTCATCAAGCGGCACTTCGCCGCCCTCCAGCCGCCGCACGACATCTTCCAATGCGCGCAGGGCATCCTCGAAACTAAGACCGGAAAGCTCGGGCGAACTTGCAATTTCTTGGCTCATGCACATTGCCATGGCCCCAATTGCCCGGCCCGGTCAAGGCTCCCCCAAGGGCATCGTGCAACTATACACGTTCATGAGCGACCGATACGCTCTGGAAATCTGCCTGCCATGGCGCTAAGGGCGCGGCCATGACAAACGCCGCCAGCACGATCACCCCCGAAGTTGTCGCCGCCCACGGGCTTAGCCCGGAGGAATATGACAAGGTTCTCCACGCGCTCGGGCGCGAGCCGAACCTTGTCGAACTGGGCATTTTCTCGGTCATGTGGTCGGAGCATTGCTCGTACAAGTCGAGCCGCCTGCACCTCAAGAAGCTGCCGACCGAGGCGCCTTGGGTCATCTGCGGCCCCGGCGAAAATGCTGGCGTGATCGACATTGGCGATGGTCAGGCCGCCATCTTCAAGATGGAATCGCACAACCACCCCTCGTATATCGAACCCTATCAGGGCGCCGCGACCGGCGTTGGCGGCATTCTGCGCGACGTGTTCACCATGGGCGCGCGCCCGGTGGCCAATATGAACGCGCTGCGTTTCGGCCGCCCCGATCACCCCAAGATGAAGCATCTCGTGCAGGGCGTGGTTGCGGGCATCGGCGGTTATGGCAATTGCGTGGGCGTGCCCACCGTGGGCGGCGAGACCAATTTCCACAAGGCTTATGACGGCAACGTTCTTGTGAACGCCATGACCGTTGGCGTGGCCGACACGGACAAGATCTTCTATTCCGCCGCCACGGGCGTGGGCAACCCCATCGTCTATGTGGGTTCCAAGACCGGCCGCGACGGCATCCATGGCGCCACCATGGCCAGCGCTGATTTTGGCGACGACATCGAGGAGAAGCGCCCGACCGTGCAGGTTGGCGATCCTTTCGTCGAAAAGCTGCTGATCGAAGCCTGCCTCGAACTGATGGCCACCGACGCCATCGTCGCCATTCAGGACATGGGCGCTGCGGGCCTGACCTCCTCCTCGGTGGAAATGGCCACCAATGGCAAGGCCGGCATCATCCTCAACATGGACAAGGTGCCCTGCCGCGAAACCGGCATGACGCCCTATGAAATGATGCTCTCGGAAAGCCAGGAGCGCATGCTCATGGTGCTGAAGCCCGGCAAGGAGCCGATGGCCGAAGCGATCTTCAAGAAGTGGGAACTCGACTTTGCCGTGATCGGTGAAGTGACCGATACCGGCCATATGGTGCTGACCTTCAAGGGCGAGGAAGTTTGCAACATCCCGCTCGGCCCCCTGGCCGAGGATGCCCCGCTCTATGATCGCCCCTCCACGCCCACGCCCAAGCCCGCGCCTTTGGGCGATGTGGCCGAAAGCGCCGACATTGGCGCGGATCTGCTCAAGCTGATCGGCTGCCCCGATCTGGCCTCGCGCAAGTGGATTTTCGAGCAATACGATTCGCAGGTCGGCGGCGACACGCTGCAAAAGAGCGGCGGCGATGCGGCCGTGGTGCGCGTGCATGGCACCGACAAGGCGCTGGCCATCAGCACCGACTGCACCCCGCGCTATTGCTTCGTCGATCCCTATGAGGGCGGCAAGCAGGCCGTGGCCGAAACGTGGCGCAATATCTGCGCGGTGGGCGCAACGCCGCTGGCGATCACCAACTGCCTCAACTTCGCCAACCCGCAGCGCCCGGAAATCATGGGCCAGATCGTGGGCTGCCTCGAAGGCATGGGCGATGCCTGCCGCGCGCTGGACTATCCCATCGTGTCGGGCAACGTTTCGCTCTACAACGAATCGAAGGCCACCGGCGGCGGTTCGGCCATCCTGCCCACGCCCGCGATCGGCGGCGTCGGCCTGATGCTGAACCACGAAAAGATGGCCACCGTGAAGTTCAAGAAGGCGGGCGATGCGATCTGGCTGATCGGGCCGGAAGGCTCGCATCTTGGTCAGTCGATCTGGCTGCGCGAAACCACCGGGCGCGAGGAAGGCCCCGCACCTGTGGTCGACCTCGACCTCGAACGCCGCAATGGTGAAACCGTGCGCCAGTTGATCGCCGATGGCGTGGCCACCGCCGTGCATGACGTTTCGGATGGCGGCCTGCTGGTGGCGATTGCCGAAATGGCGATGGCGGGCGGCATTGGCGCGCGACTCGACGTGACGTTCGACACTGCGCAGGCCTTTGGTGAGGACCAGTCGCGCTATGTCGTGACCACGGCGGGTGATGTTGTGCTCGAAGGCGCGGTGCGTCTGGGCACTGTTGGCGGCGCGGATGTGGCCGGCGTGCTGGTGTCGGATCTGAAGAAGGCCCATGAGGCGTTCTTTAAGGATTGGATGGAGGGCTGAGTTTAGCCTCCGGCGGGCAAAGGGTCTTGGACCCTTTGCCCGCCGGAGGCCCCCCCCCTTTTACTGAACCCAATCACTCTCCGCCACGCCCAGCAAGCGCAACACCGCCGTCAGATCCCCACGATCCACCCAGCCATTGGCCGCAGCGCGGGCCTTGGGCTTGGCTTCAAACGCCACACCATAAGCCGCCGCTTCGATCATCGGGATGTCATTGGCGCCATCGCCGGTGGCCAGAGCCACGGCCCCCTCGCCCAGCGCCGCCATTTCCTCGATCAGCGTCGCCTTCTTGGTGCCGCTGTCGCAGATCGGGCCATCAAGCCCGCCGGTCAGCCGCCCATCGGCCACAGCGAGGCGGTTGGCCACCACGCGCTCAAAACCAAGCTGCTCGGCCACCGGATCGGCAAACTGATGGAAGCCACCCGTCACCAGCACGGTGCGACACCCCTTTGCCTTGAGCGTTTCAACCAGCACCTTGGCGCCCTTCATCGGGGCGATGCGCTGATCGAGGCAATCGGCAATCGCCTGCGCGGGCAAGTCCTTGAGCAGTCCGACCCGCTCGGTCAGCGCCTGGGCAAAGTCCAGTTCGCCGCGCATGGCACGCTCGGTGATATCGGCGACGCGGTCCTTGATCCCGGCGAAATCGGCCAGTTCATCGATGCATTCCGCCGAAATCATCGTCGAATCCATGTCCGAGATGAAGAGTTTGGGAATGCGGATTTTATGATCCGCGATCAACGCGTCCGAGACGCCCACATGGGTGTCGATGGCCCCGCGCAGATCCTCCAGCGCCACGCCTTCGACAATGACTTCCCACACATTGCCGGGCAGTTCGCGCGCATCGGCCGAGGCCTCGCCCTCGCTCAAAGCCTCGAGCAACGTATCAATCCTTGCCGACAGGTCCCCGCAATCTGCTAATACGCGCGCAATGAGCACCGAAATATCCCTTCATTCCTCGACAGGCCCGTCAGCCCGCCCTTTGGTCGGCCTCATTGCAGGCCCGACCGCCAGCGGCAAGAGCGATATTGCCATGGGCCTTGCGCGCGCGCTGGAAAGTTCCGGGCGGCGGGCCGTCATCATCAACGCCGACAGTGCGCAGCTTTATGTTGACCTGCCGGTCCTCTCTGCCGCCCCCTCGGCGCAGGAGCAGGCGGAAATCCCCCACCGCCTCTATGGCGCATGGGATGGGGCGCAAAGCTGCTCGGCCGCCGATTGGGCGGCGCGGGCGCGCGAGGAGATCGCGGCCGCCCATAATGCCGGGATCACGCCGATCCTTGTCGGCGGCACCGGGCTTTATCTGCGCACGCTGCTCTATGGCATCGCGCCCGTGCCCGAAATCGCGCCCGAAGTGCGCGAGGCGGTGCGCGCCATGCCTGTGAGCGAGGCGCATGAGGAACTGAGCCGCCTTGACCCCGAACGGGCAGCCACCTTGCACGCCAACGACACCACCCGCGTCCATCGCGCGCTGGAGGTGGTCCGCTCAACCGGCCAGACGCTGGCCCATTGGCAGCAAAGGCTCGAGGGCGGGATTGGCGAAACGATCCGGCTGGCCCCGCTGATCCTGCTGCCCGACCGCGACTGGCTTTATGAACGCTGCGACCGGCGCTTTGGGCTGATGGTAGAGCAAGGCGCGCTGGCCGAGGTCGAGGCGCTGGTTGCGCGCGGGCTGGACCCGGCGCTGCCGGTGATGCGGGCCATCGGGGTTTCCTCGCTGGCGGCGCATCTGCGTGGAGACATGTCGCTGGACGAAGCGATCACCGATGGCGCGCAGGCCACGCGCCAATATGCCAAGCGCCAATATACCTGGTTTCGCCACCAGCCGCCGGCCGACTGGCCACGCGCAGGCGAAACAAATGTCGCCCTAAAAACCCATTTTGATATTTTATTTCACGATTAATCCTTGACGAGACATTTTGCATCACCTAGAGCCCGAGCCGTCATCGATAGACAGGCGTGGAAGCGCCTGTGTGCCGGTGGGGCATGAATGGGCAGACAGCCGCAAAATGGCTGAATTTCGGGGTTTTGCACCATTTCCCCTCTTGCGCAGCAGGCCAAGCTTGGCCATGGCCGCGCGATTGTCGTGAGCACGCACCCCATACGGGGCCGGTGGCCGCAAACATTGTGATAGAAGGATGTATTCCCGTGAGCCAAGAGCTGAGCGGTGCGAAAATTCTGGTTGAAAGCCTTGCCCGTCAGGGGGTCGAATGCGTATTCGGCTATCCGGGCGGCGCGGTGCTGCCGATCTATGACGCGTTGTTTAACGATGCACGCATGCGCCACATCCTTGTCCGCCACGAAGCGGGCGCGGCCCATGCCGCCGAAGGCTATGCGCGCTCCACCGGCAAGCCCGGCGTGGTGCTGGTCACGTCCGGCCCCGGCGCAACCAATGCCGTCACCGGCATTGCCGACGCCTTCCTCGATTCGATCCCGATGGTGGTCATCACGGGTCAGGTCGGTACGCCGCTGATCGGTTCGGACGCGTTTCAGGAAGCCGACACCGTTGGCATCACGCGCCACTGCTGCAAGCACAATTATCTGGTCAAGGATCCCGCCGATCTGGCCAAGGTGATCGACGAGGCGTTCCAGATCGCCACGACGGGCCGCCCCGGTCCGGTCGTGATCGACATTCCCAAGGACGTGCAGATCGCCACCGCCCATTTCCCCGAAGGCCCGGTCCAGCGCCGCAACCGCTATCAGCCGCGCATGGCGGGCAGCGAAAGCGAGATCACGCAGGCGGTTGAACTGCTGGCCAATGCCAAGGCGCCGGTGCTGTATACCGGCGGCGGCGTGATCAACTCAGGCCCCCGCGCCTCTGAATTGCTGCGCCAGCTTCAGGCGCTGACGGGCGCGCCGGTCACGTCTACGCTGATGGGTCTGGGCGCATTCCCGGCCGGGCATGACGACTGGCTGGGGATGTTGGGCATGCATGGCACGTATGAGGCCAACTGGGCGATGAATCAGGCCGACCTGATCCTGTGCATCGGCGCGCGCTGGGATGACCGCGTGACGGGCCGTCTGGACGCCTTTGCGCCCAATTCGACCAAGATCCACATCGACATCGACCGCTCCAGCATCAACAAGATCATCCGCGTCGATCTGCCCATCGTGGGCGATTGCGCGACCGTTCTGGGCCAGATGGTCGAGGCTTGGGGCAATCGCAAGCCGCAGGATCTGACCGCGTGGAAGGAGCGCGTGAAAGGCTGGAAGGCGAAGAAGAGCCTGTCCTATCCGCGCTATAACAGCACCATCGCACCGCAATATGCGATCGAGCGCCTGTTCGAGCTGACCAAGGACCGCGATCCCGTCATCAGCACCGAGGTCGGCCAGCATCAGATGTGGGCGGCCCAGTATTTCCACTTCTTCGGCCCCAACAAGTGGCTGACGAGCGGGGGCCTTGGCACGATGGGCTATGGCCTGCCCGCCGCCATCGGCGCGCAGCTTGGCAATCCCGACAGTCTGGTGATCGACATTGCCGGTGACGCCTCGATCCAGATGAACATTCAGGAACTGGGCACCGCGACGCAATATCGCCTGCCGGTCAAGGTGTTCATCTTGAATAACGAATGGATGGGCATGGTCCGCCAGTGGCAGGAGCTGACCTATGAAAGCCGTTATTCGAACAGCTATTCGGACTCGCTGCCCGATTTCGTGAAGCTGGCCGAAGCCTATGGCTGGAAGGGCATCCGCATCCAGAACGAATCCGAACTGGACGCCGGCATTCAGGCGATGATCGACCATCCGGGTCCGGTGATCGTGGACTGCTGTGTTCACAAGGAAACCAACTGCTTCCCGATGATCCCTTCGGGCGCGGCGCATACCGACATGATCCTCTATGGCGACAATGTGGCCGGGATCATCGACGATGAAGCCAAGGCGCTGGTGTAAGGAGGGCGAGAGAGATGATGAAGATCAAGCACGCCGCCGAGGAACGCCATGTCCTGATGCTGGTGGTCGACAACGAGGCGGGCATTCTGGCCAAGATCGCGGGCCTGTTCACCGCGCGCGGCTATAATATCGACAGCCTGACCGTGTCGGAAATCACCGAGGATCATTCGACCAGCCGCATCACCATCGTGACGCATGGCCCGCCCGATGTGATCGACCAGATCCATGCCCAGCTTGACCGCCTTGTGCCCGTTCACAAGGTGATCGATCTGACCGAGGAAGGCCCCTATGTCGAGCGCGAACTGGCGCTGGTCAAGGTGGTCGGCAAGGGCGAGAACCGGGTCGAGGCGCTGCGCCTTGCCGATGTGTTTCGCGCGCGGCCCGTGGACACCACCACGCAGAGCTTCATTTTCGAGCTGACCGGCACGCCCGACAAGATCGACATGTTCGTCAGCCTGATGAACGAGCTGGGCCTTGTCGAAACCGCCCGTACGGGTGTGGTGGGCATGGTTCGCGGAACCCGGAAATCCTGAACTTGACCGGGGCGGCAGTCTGATGCAGATGCCGCGCCAAATCTGAAACCCGCCACCGACAGGTGGCACCTGTCCAGCCCCTTTGGAAGCGCCATGCGCGGGGGCATGCAAGGGGAATTGCTGTGAAGGTCTATTACGACGCCGACGCCGATCTGAACCTGATCGTCAACAAGAAGATCGCCATCCTCGGCTATGGTTCGCAGGGCCACGCCCATGCGCAGAACCTGCGCGATTCGGGCGTGAAGGAAGTGGCCATCGCGCTGCGTCCCGGTTCGGCCTCGGCCGCCAAGGCGGAAGGCGCCGGCTTCAAGGTTCTCTCGAACGCCGATGCCGCCGCTTGGGCCGACGTTCTCATGATCCTGGCTCCCGACGAGCATCAGGCCGCGATCTATGCTGCCGACCTGCACGCCAACCTGAAGCCGGGCGCTGCTCTGGCTTTCGCGCATGGCCTGAACGTTCACTTCGGCCTGATCGAACCGCGCGCTGACATCGACGTCATCATGATCGCCCCCAAGGGCCCGGGTCACACCGTGCGCGGCGAATATGTGAAGGGCGGCGGCGTGCCCTGCCTCGTTGCCATCCACCAGAACGTGACCGGCAATGCCCATGACATCGCTCTGGCCTATGCTTCGGGCGTTGGCGGCGGCCGCAGCGGCATCATCGAAACCAACTTCCGCGAAGAATGCGAAACCGACCTGTTCGGCGAGCAGGCTGTGCTTTGCGGCGGCGCCACCGCGCTGGTTCAGGCCGGTTTCGAAACGCTGGTCGAAGCCGGTTATGCGCCGGAAATGGCCTATTTCGAATGCCTTCACGAGCTGAAGCTGATCGTCGACCTGATGTATGAAGGCGGCATCGCCAACATGCGCTACTCGATCTCGAACACCGCCGAATATGGCGACATCGTGACCGGCCCGCGCATCATCACCGACGAAACCAAGAAGGAAATGAAGCGCGTTCTGGAAGATATCCAGTCGGGCCGCTTCGTGAAGAACTTCGTTCTCGACAACCGCGCCGGTCAGCCCGAACTGAAGGCTTCGCGCATCGCCGCCAAGCGTCACCCGATCGAGGAAACCGGCGCCAAGCTGCGCGCCATGATGCCCTGGATCGGCGCCAACAAGCTGGTTGACCAGACCAAGAACTAAGCGTTCTTTCCTGATCGCACAGAAGCGCGCCCGGCAGTCTTGCCCGGCGCGTTTTCTTGTTTATGGCTGGCGCGATGATGATGCTCGCCGACCATATCCTGATCTGTTTCCACGATTTCAACCGGGGCGGCACAGAGCGTATTGCCCTTGGCATGGCGCGACGCTGGATCGATCTGGGGCGGCGAGTGACGATCCTGTGCGGCGCGCGCATGGGCGGGTTGGAGGATACGGTCGATCCGCGCATCGAGGTGGTCGAACTTGACCCACCGCTGCCGCGCAGCCTGACCTCACGCCTGCGACTCGGGCCAGCGATGGCGCCCTATGTCGAGCGCCTGAAGCCCGATGTGATCTTCCTGCCGGGCAATTTCCATTTCCCGCTGATCCCGGCTTTGGCCAAAGTACGTGGTGCCGCCGCGCTGGTGGCCAAGATTTCCAATCCCGCCGTGCCCAAAGGCATCGTGGCGGGGCCGGTGCGCTGGCTCTTGCGCCGCTTTGCTCGCAATCTGGACGGGTTTGCCGCGATGAACACCGGGCTTGAGGCAGAGATCCGCGCCATCGCGCCATGGGTCAATGTCTCGACGCTGTATGATCCGGTCTTTCTGGCCGATAAGCCCGCCCCGCATCGCCCCACCGGGGATCGGCTGGAGATCCTGTGGGCGGGTCGGTTTGAGCCACAGAAGGACGCGCCCCTTGCGCTGAAAACCATCGCCGCGCTGAACCGGATCGCGCCAGCCCGCCTGACCATGCTGGGCGACGGCTATCTGCGCCCGCGCATGGAGAAGCTGGCCGCGCGCATGGGTATTGGCGATACGGTGCGTTTCATGGGCCATGTCCCGGCCATCGACCCCTTTCTGGCCGAGGCGGATGCACTGTTCGTCTCCAGCACTTTTGAGGGCGGCCCCGCCGTGGCGGTCGAGGCGCTGGCCCATGGCGTGCCGGTGGTTTCGACCGATTGCTCGCATTTCCTGCGCGACATCATGGCCATTCCCGAGGCAGGCATGATCGTGCCCTGTCGCAAACCCGATCCGCTGGCCCATGGCCTGCTGACGGTGGCGCGCACGCCCCGCCCCTCGCCTGCGCTGCTGCGCCCGTTGATCGCCCATCTGGCGGCCGAGCCATGTGCGGACGCCTATCTGGCGTGGTTCGACCGGGTGGTGCATGATCGCAATTCCGCCATGGGGGGCACGGCATGAGCAAGAACGACGATTCCTTTGAAACGCGCGGCAGCATCAGCCGGGTGGAGGCCTTTTCCGACGGCGTGCTGGCCATCATCATCACCATTATGGTGCTGGAACTGCACGCGCCCAAGGAAGAAGGCTGGCAACCCCTGCTCCAGCTCTGGCCGGTGTTCCTCGCTTATCTTGTCAGCTTTGCCTATGTAGCGATCTACTGGGTGAACCATCACCGCCTGCTGGCGCATGCCACGCGCGTCACCAACCGGCTGGTGTGGAACAATATGGGGCTGCTCTTCGTCCTTTCGCTGGTGCCCTTTGCCACCGCTTATCTGGGCGAACACCATTTCAACCGTGACGCCACGATGCTCTATCTGGCCGTCATGCTGGCGCCGGCGATCTGTTATGTGCCGTTGCAGGCCGATGTGCGGCGCCATGGCCATCGCACCCCCGCCGCCGAGGCCTATTACCGCACCAGCACGCGTAAGGGGCTGGTTTCGGCCATTCTCTATATTGGCGGGCTTGGTCTTGCGCTGTGGGAACCATGGGCCGGCATCGGCTGCGCCGGGGCGGTGGCGGTGCTGTGGTTTCTGCCCGCAGGGCCGATCGACCGCCTGTTCGAGGCCTGCGGCGCGGAGTGAACGGTTTCGCATGGTGGGCCAATCAACACTTTACTTCGCGCCCTTCTGAGGTCATAGGCAAAGGCATGACCATCCATCTGGACCTTACCCTGCGACTTATCCGCCCTTGGGCGTGAGCTGGCGTGCCGGTTGAGCGCGCGCGGCGCTCAAGGGAGCAAGCATCTAGCCTCAAGTCGCACATCCAGCCTTACGAGATCCTGTCATGTCCATGCTGAAAGACCCTTCGGTCAAGTATCGTCCGTTTCCGCAGATCAACATCCCCGATCGCACCTGGCCGTCCAAGGTGATCGAGAAAGCCCCCCGCTGGCTCTCGACCGACCTGCGCGACGGCAACCAGAGCCTGATCGACCCGATGGGCGCGGAAAAGAAGAACCGCTTCTTCGACCTGCTGGTCAAGGTGGGCCTCAAGGAAATCGAGGTCGGCTTCCCCAGCGCGGGCGCGACCGAATATGATTTCATCCGCGGCCTCGTCGATCAGGGCCGCGTGCCCGAGGACGTGCTGATTCAGGTGCTGACGCAGGCGCGCGAGGATCTGATCAAGACCAGCTTCGAATCGCTGGCGGGCATCCATTCGGCCATCGTCCATGTTTACAACGCCGTTTCGCCGCTGTGGCGCAATGTCGTGTTCGGCATGGAAAAGCCGCAGGTGCGCGCCATTGCCGAAAATGCCGCCAAGCTGCTGCGCGACAATGCCGCGCGTTTCCCGCAGACCAAGTGGCAGTTTGAATATTCGCCCGAAACCTTCTCCACCGCCGAGCTGGATTTCAGCATCGAGTGCTGCGAGGCGGTGATGAACATTCTCCAGCCTACGCCGGAGAACCCGATCATCCTCAACCTGCCCGCGACGGTCGAATGCGCGACGCCCAATGTTTACGCCGACCAGATCGAGTATTTCTGCCGCAACCTGCCCAATCGCGAAAGCGCGGTGATCAGCCTGCACACGCATAATGATCGCGGCACGGGCGTGGCGGCGGCCGAACTGGGCCTGATGGCGGGCGCGGATCGCGTCGAGGGCTGTCTGTTCGGCAATGGCGAGCGCACGGGCAATTGCTGCCTGGTGACCGTGGCGATGAACATGTACACGCAGGGCGTTTCGCCGGGTCTGGATTTTTCGGACATTGACGAGGTGATCCAGACGGTCGAATATTGCAATCAACTGCCCGTGCCCGAGCGCCATCCCTATGGCGGCGAACTGGTGTTTACCGCCTTTTCCGGCAGCCATCAGGACGCGATCAAGAAGGGCTTTGCCGCACAGGAAAAGCGCAATGACCAGCTCTGGGCGGTGCCCTATCTGCCCATCGATCCGGCGGATCTGGGCCGCAGCTATGAAGCCGTCATCCGCGTCAATTCGCAGAGCGGCAAGGGCGGCTTTGCCTGGGTGTTGGAGCAGGATCAGGGGCTGAAGCTGCCCAAGAAGATGCAGGCGCATTTCAGCCGCCATGTTCAGGAACTGGCTGATCAACTGGGCCGCGAACTGGTGGCCAGCGACATCTGGGATGTGTTCCAGCGTGTCTATTACGTCAACGATCCGCAGCACCTGCAACTGGTCGATTACGAGGAAGCGCGCGCGCCCGACGGCACCCGCGTGTTCGCCGGCAAAATCGGCGTCGATGGTCAGGAACGCAGCGTCTCCGGGCGCGGCAATGGCCTGATCTCCTCGGTCGTCGCCACGCTGGCCGAGCATTTCGGGGTGGCGATTTCGGTGAAGGATTATTCCGAACATGCCCTCTCGGCCGGTTCGGAAGCCAAGGCTGCGGCCTATATCGAGGCTGTTGGTCCCGATGGCCAGACCGTCTGGGGCGTTGGTCTCGACAATGACATCGCCACCGCCTCGGTACGCGCAGTGCTGAGCGCGGCCAATGCGCTGAAGCCTGCCTGACGGATCACGGCATCAGTAGAAAATGGAAAGGCCGGGGAGCGATCCTCGGCCTTTCTGTTTGCGTCCGTTACGCCTCTCAGCGCGTCATGCTGGACGGGTTTGGGCCTGCAGCCTGGAATGGCCATCGCCCAACAAAAAGGGCGCCCCTTGCCTTGCGACAGGGGGCGCCCAATTCCTTAGCCGAAGCTCTGCTTAGCGATAGCAGACCTTCTTGACCGCCTCGATGATGCGCGGCGTGTTGATCAGCGCAGCCTTTTCGAGGTTCGCCGCATAGGGCAGCGGAACGTCTTCATTGCACACGCGAACAACCGGCGCGTCGAGATAGTCGAAGCCATCTTCCATCGCGATGGCCGCGATTTCCGAAGCGATCGAGCAGGTCGGCCAGCCTTCTTCCGCCACGACAAGGCGGTTGGTCTTGGCCAGCGAGGCCAGCACCGTTTCCTTGTCGAGCGGACGCAGCGTGCGCAGATCGATGACTTCGGCATCAATGCCTTCGGCGGCCAGCGCTTCGGCGGCCTCAAGGGCCAGACCCACGCCGATCGAATAGGACACGATGGTCACGTCCTTGCCCTCACGCATGATGCGGGCCTTGCCGATGGGCAGAACGTGGTCGTCCAGTTCGGGCAGTTCGAAAGAACGGCCATAGATCAGCTCGTTTTCCAGGAACACGACCGGATCTTCGCTGCGGATAGCCGCCTTGAGCAGGCCCTTGGCGTCCGAGGCGTCATAAGGCGCGATCACGATCAGACCCGGCACGTTGGCATACCACGGACCATAGTTCTGCGAGTGTTGGGCGCCCACGCGGCTGGCCGCACCGTTCGGGCCACGGAACACCACCGGGCAACGCATCTGGCCGCCCGACATATAGTTGGTCTTGGCCGCCGAGTTGATGATGTGGTCAATCGCCTGCATGGCGAAGTTGAACGTCATGAACTCGATCACCGGGCGCAGACCGCCCATCGCCGCGCCTGTACCGATACCGGCAAAGCCATATTCGGTGATCGGTGTGTCGATGACGCGCTTCGGCCCGAATTCGGCCAGCAGGCCCTGGGTCACCTTATAGGCGCCCTGATATTCGGCCACTTCTTCGCCCATGACAAACACGCGCGGATCGCGGCGCATTTCCTCGGCCATGGCGTCACGCAGCGCGTCACGCACGGTCGAGGTCTTCATGTTGGTGCCATGCGGGATGACCGGGTCGGCCGGACGGGGCGCGGCCACCGGCGCGGGGGCCGAGGTAGCCGCCGCCGGAGCGGCCGGAGCAGCAACGGAAGCCGAAGCGGCAGGCGCCGCCTCACCTTCGCCGCCGATCAGCGCGATGACCGTGCCGACCTTCACGCCTTCGGTGCCTTCCGCGATCAGGATCGAACCGATGGTGCCTTCGTCCACCGCTTCGAATTCCATCGTCGCCTTGTCGGTTTCGATTTCGGCCAGAATGTCGCCGGAACGCACTTCATCGCCAACCTTGACCAGCCATTTGGCCAGCTTGCCCTCTTCCATGGTGGGCGAGAGAGCGGGCATCTTGAGTTCAATCGCCATCTCAGTAAGTCTCCACCAGAACGTCGGTATAAAGCTCGTTCATCGCCGGTTCGGGCGAATTTTCGGCAAAATCGGCCGCTTCGGTGCAGATGGCGCGGATGCGCTTTTCGATTTCCTTGAGCTTGTCCTCAGGAATGCCGCGATCCAGCAGGTCCTTCTTGGCCGCCTCGATCGGGTCGCGGTGGTCGCGCACTTCGTTGACTTCCTCGCGGCTGCGATACTTGGCCGGGTCGGACATCGAGTGGCCGCGATAGCGATAGGTGTTGAGCTCCATCAGCACCGGACCATTGCCCGCGCGGACATGCTCAACCGCCAGATTGGCCGCGCTGCGCACTTCCAGAACGTCCATGCCGTTCACGTCCATGCCGGGGATGCGGAAAGCCGCGCCGCGACGATGGAAATGCGTTTCGGCCGACGAACGGTTGACCGCCGTGCCCATCGCATACTGGTTGTTTTCAACAACGAAGATGATCGGCAGATTCCAGAGAGCCGCCATATTGAAGCTCTCGTAAACCTGACCCTGGTTGGCCGCGCCATCGCCGAAATAGGCAACGCACAGGCCATTGTCCTCGTTATACTGATGCGCAAAGGCCAGACCCGCGCCCAGCGACACCTGCGCGCCCACGATGCCGTGGCCGCCGTAGAACTTGTGGCTGGTCGAGAACATGTGCATCGAACCGCCCTTGCCGCGGCTGATACCAGCCTCGCGCCCGGTCAGTTCGGCCATGATCACCTTGGGATCGATGCCATAAGCCAACATGTGGCCGTGGTCGCGATAGCCGGTGATCACGCTGTCGTGGCCTTCTTTCAGCGCCGACTGGATGCCGACGGCCACTGCTTCCTGACCGATGTAGAGGTGGCAGAAGCCGCCGATCAGGCCGAGGCCATACAATTGACCCGCACGTTCCTCGAATCGGCGGATGAGCACCATCTGCTCATAGAAATGCAGCAATTCCTCATCGCTGGCGGCATAGCGCCGATTGGCCTCATAGGCGGCCTGAAGTGCATTGAGGGAGTTATCGGCTGCGGCAGGTGCCGCATTCTGGATTTTGCCGGTTCTGGCCAAGACGCTTCCCCTGAAGGTCGTTATGTTCAGCCTTGCCTATAGGAGTTAGACTCCATCCAGCAAACCGTCACATACGAATTTTGTAATGACCGCGCATCACTTCCAATGGCCCACTTGACAGGCCGCAAGGAATCACCGCGCGATCAGTTCACCATCATGATGATCTCATCAGGATGCGCAACATTAAGATTTTTCCGCAGCAATTCTCCGGCCAGATCGGGGTCGGCATGACGCGGATCGAGCAGGTTGACACGGTTGCGCAATTCATCGCGCTGAACCGCCAGTTTCTGGATTTCCTGACGGCGCTGCTCCAGCAACTGGCGATTCTCGCTCCACGCCAGCAGGCCGCTGGGCCCGGCGATCGCCACGGCAAGCATGATCAGAAGCAGACACAGGGCCACGCCCTGCGCCACGGCTTCACGCGCCATTTTTGGCCTGTGCATTCTTTGTCGCATAATTACCAAGAATCATAATTGAGGTCCGCTTTCAAGCGGGAACGCGCAGGAAACCGGGCAAAACCGCCGAAATTTTCGACGAAACCCCGCCCTCCTTCCTCACACCTACGTAAACTAACCTAATCCCCGGTTCAGGCCAACTTTGTCGGACTGTTTTAGAGAATCAGACCGCATTCCGCTTCAGGACAAAGTTATGTCTCAGCTCGACACCACCAATGATCCCTATGCTGACCAGCGCAATGCCCCGCGCAACAATCTGCTGCTTTCCTCTGTCTGTCACTGGCCCAACCGCCAGTTGGATGAACGGGTCAAGATCCGCAATGTTTCGGCCACCGGACTGATGGCCGAGGGCACGCTGGGCGCCACTGTCGGGGAACAGGTCGTGCTGGAATTGCGCAATATCGGGGCCATCGAGGGCATTGTCGCCTGGGTTCAAAGCAACCGCTTCGGCGTGGCCTTTGCCCGGCCGATTGACCCCGTCCTGCTGCGCACCCCGGCCGAAGTCGGCGCCAAACAGAGCGAGACCCGCGATTATTACCAGCGCGGCCCGGTCTCGGTGCTGAACCGCCAAGATGAAACAAGGACCGACCGCCTGCGCCGCATCTGATCAACGGGGACGCAGCACCAGAGTAAACCCGTCGCGCGGGCGCAGGGTCAGCCGCGCCACCACCTCCGGCCTGCGCCGCCCGGCGGGAAATTCCAGCCGGAAATGGCGGATCACCTCGGCCAGAATCAGCGCAGCCTCCTGCTGGGCAAAGCCCGCGCCGATGCAGATTCGCTCGCCCTTGCCAAAGGGAATCCACGCCTCCTTCAGCGCCTCGGCCCCCTCGGGCGTGGCGAAACGGTCGGGGGCAAAGGCATGGGGGCATGCCCAATTGCCCGGATTGCGCTGAACCAGCCATGGCGCGACCAGCATCAACTCGCCCGCCCCGATTCGCTTGTCGCGCATGGTCACGGGCCTCTCGGATGTGCGCGGCAGAAACCCCACCGGCGGATAGAGCCGCAGCGCCTCGCGATAGAGGTTGCGCACTCCCTCCAGCGCTCTGACATGCTCATAGTCGAGCGGCCCGCCCCCCGTCGCCCCCTCGATCTCGGCATGAAGCCTTTCCTGCATCTCCGGGCATTCCGAGAGCAGATAAAGCGCCCAGCCCAGCGAAGTTGCCGTCGTCTCATGCCCGGCCAGAAAGATCAGCGCCAGTTGGTCCACCAACTCGTCGGCGGTGAACGGCGCCCCGCTGACCGGATGGCGCGCATCGAGCAAGGCGTCGAGAATGTCGCGTCGCTCGCCTCGCCGCTGCGCCACCCTCACCTCCACCATAGGCGCAAAAACCGCCCGCACCCTCTGCCCCAACCGCCGCGCCCTGCGCCCCAGCCCAAAGCCGGGCAGCCGATATAGGCGCAGCAGATGCGCCCGCTGCGACACGCTCTGATATTCGCCAAAGGCGCGATAGACCGCTTCGGCCTCCGCCTCGCCCAGTTTCACCGAAAAGATCGTGCGGAAAATCACATCCGCTGTCACATGCGTCATCAGCGGATCGACATCCACTGCCCGTCCGCCGGCGGCATCCGCCTGCCCCCGCATCCGCGCGATCATATCCCGCGTGGCCGCCGCCATCAGCGGAAAGGCGCGTTTCAGATTGGTGTGAACAAAGGCCGGATTGACCATGGCGCGCTGATGCGCCCATTCCTCGCCATTGCTGACAAACACGCTGTTGCCGATCATCGGGGAGAGCATGTCATGCACCATGCGATGCTTGGGAAATTGCGCCGCATCGTCCAGCACCTGCTCGACCAGGGCCATATCGTTGACCATGAACGCCCGCCCCGCTGGCAATTGCGTCACGCCCAGCTTCATCGTGTAGGCCCGGCCATGGAGCATATCGAGCCAGCTCTTGCACCAGCCCAGATAGAAGCGGCGTATCAGCCCCGGCTTTTTGGCCAGAGGTTGCGGATAGGGCGGAGTGAAAGGGCATTCATGCATGGCGCTGCGCCTCAAACGCGGCGATGGATTGGCCGATCCGGCGCCCCGAGGCCACCAGCCCCAGATAATCCACCGGCGATGCGCGATCCAATCGGCGCAGATAATCGAAATGGGTCTGATATTTATCGCGCCGCCTCCGCGCATAGCGGGCCGGATCGCAATAGACGAACCATCGCGGCGTGATCTGCACCAGCCCCTCCGGCGCCTCCCTCGCCCGCCCAAGGCATGGTGCGACCAGAGGCACACAGGCCCCATCGGTGACCGAGGCGATATCCAGCCAGCGAAAATCCCCGGCAGCCACCGCGTCCAGATCCGCGCCAAACCACGCCGCATCCCCCCGGCAGGCGATGAGCTGCACGACGCTGCCCAGCGTCACCAACGCGAAATGGTCCGGCATCGCCCCGCCCCGCCGCGCCAGCAGACGCGCCATCACCATCACCGACAGGATCGTCCCCGCCGAATGGGCGATCAGCAGCACCTCGTCCCAATCCTCCTCCAGCGCCGTAGCGATGCGCTCGGCAAAACTGTCGAGCCGCTCCTCCAGCCCCGCCGCCTCCCGGCGCGATACGATCGTGCTGAAGATCACAAAGCGCAGCAGCCACAGGCTGTGCAGCCGCTTCTGCAGCTCTATCGCCAGCGCCCAACCCAGAGCGAGCGCCACCGGCAAAGCCAGCCACCCGCGCCCCAGCAGGCCCCACAGCCCCAGCGCAAACAGCATGGGCAGCGCGATAAACAGCACGCCGGGCGAAAACAGCGTCACCCACCCCGCCCTTGGCCAGCGCCGCGCCAATTGCCAGTCCAGATGGCGACACAGGTGCCAATAGGTCCTTATCCCCTGCCAAAGCAGCGCGGGAGGATGTTTTGCCCATGTGGCCCGGACGATATCGTCCCACACCAGAAATTCATGCGCGCCCGACACCGCCCCATCCTCACGCGCCAGCGTCCAGGCCACATTGCACCCCGCCCGCCCCCGGCGCGAGAGCGTCAAGCCCTCCTCCTTGCGCGCCTCTTCGGCCAGCAGCGCGTGGTAATAGCGCGCCCCGCGCGGGTCATATCCGGGCAGGTAGAAGATTTTGCGCTTGAAAGCGGGCGCGGGCGCGGGTCTATCCATGGCCATGACCCAGCGCCGCTACTGCCTGTTCATGAATGGCCGGATCCACAACCGCAACATCGGGTGCAAACGGCATGACAATGCCTATGGCATCCGCGGCGGCGGCAATGGGGCGGACCGGCGCCGGGCGGACCACGCGCTCTATGCCCATATGCGCGAAAACCGCGATCCGCTGGCCCTGCCCGTACTGGGTTTCACGCGTCTGTTCGGGTGGTTCTTCTTCAACTATCATGGCAAGCCCTGGCGCGGACAACTGATCCGCAAGCTCTTTCCGGGCTACTGAATTTGCCTCCTGCGCAACACAGGGCTTGCAACCGAAACGGCGGCAAGAATCAGTGTTTATGGCTTTTTTAGGTGCAAGCCATGCGGGGGCTGGATAGGCTGGGTATCAGAAAAACAAAACATGCCGGCCTTTGTCTGGCTTTCCGATCCGCAACTTTGTGTGGTCGCCTTCATCATCAACCTATCCCTAAGCGATATGAAGGCGGCCCCTTTCCTTTGTGCCCGTTTTCCTTCCGGCCCCGCAATCAGACCGACGCGGGCACCAGCAGACGATAACCCACGCCCGGTTCGGTCAGGATCATCTGGGGATCGGACGGATTGATCTCCAGCTTTTGCCGCAACATGCCGATATAGACGCGCAGATATTGCGGATCGGCTTCTGAGCGGCCCCAGCCCGCAGCTAGCAGGCGCTTTTGCGTCACCACCTGCCCCGCGCTGTCGGCGAGCATACGCAGCAGATTGTATTCCTTGGGCGAAAGTTTGATAAGATCGCCGCGCAGACGCACCTCGCGCGTGCCGAAATCAATGCTCAGATGGCCCAGATCCAGCCCCTCGGGCACCTCGATCAGATGCTGCCGCCGCCGCAGCGCCGAACGCACCCGCGCCAGCAATTCGCCCAGCACAAAAGGTTTGTCGACATAATCATCGGCCCCTTCGTCCAGCGCGGCGATCTTCTCGGCCTCCTGATGGCGGGCGGAAATCACGATGATCGGGGTCGAGGATGTCTCGCGGATCTTGCGGATCACCTGCTTGCCATCCATGTCGGGCAGACCCAGATCGAGCAGCACGACATCGGGATCGGCCAGCAGGAAACTGGCCAGAGCGGCGGTGCCGTCGCTGGCCACGGTCACCTCATGGCCAACCGCGCGCAGGGCCGGGCGCAGCGCCGTCACGATGCCCACTTCATCATCCACCAGCAAGATATGACCGCTAACCATATGTTCCCTTATGCCTTCATGCCTGCCGCGCCCGGCGCCGGATCAACAGCGTCATCCGCCATATTGGCGCAAATATCGTCCTCATCCTCATCGGCCAACCGGCTCTGGTCCTGCTCCATCAGGGGCAGGATGATGGTGATGCGCGTTCCCTGCCCATCGCGCAGCGGCGATTCAAGTCTAATCCTGCCGCCCGAGGCCTGAACAAAGCCGCGCACGATGGCCAGCCCGAGCCCCGAACCTTGCGGCACGCGGGCATCGCGCGCAAGCCGGTAGAAGCGGTCGAACACCCTTTCCTGCTCGGCAGGAGGGATGCCATGGCCCTCGTCGCTGATGGCGATATGGCACCACCGGCCCTCGGGCATACAGGCAATGGTGATCGGGCTGCCCGCCGGACTGTAGCGGATCGCGTTCTGCAGCACATTGGTCACGGCCAGATCAAACAGCGTGGCATCGGTGCGCACCAGCAATTCCTGCGGCGGCATATGCAGCGTCATCGGGTGGGTCTGGCGATGCATCTGCACCCGGCCCATGATCGCGCGCAAACTCTCGCCCACCGGCAGCAGCGACCAGCTCAACCCCTCCTCGCCCGCCTCAAGCCGCGTCATCTGGAGCAGGTTGGTGGTCAGGTCATTGAGCCTTGCCGATTCTTTCACGATGCCGTCCAGCAGCTCATGCGAGGTTTCGCTGTCAAATTGCGCCCCGAAACTCAGCAGGCTCGCCGCCGAGGCGCTGATCGCGGTCAGCGGGCTGCGCAGGTCATGGCTGACCGAGGCGAGCAGCGCCGATTTCAGCTCCTCGGTGCGGGCATGGGCATGGGCCTCGGACAGGCGCAGCGACAGATCGATCCGCTCGAGCGCCAGCGCCGCCATCCGCCCCTGCGCCAGCATGAAGCCGATGCCGCGGGCCCGCGCCGTGGCGCGATCCACCACCATCGCCCCCACGCAATGTTCGCCCGCCAGCAATCGGCAGCCGATCAGATGCTCATCCTCCAGCCATTCCGGCTCCCACAGCATCGCGGCCTTGGCCAGCGCGATCCATTCCGGGCCCTCGGCGCTATGGCCCACCGGCGCGGCGCGGCCCTCGGTCATGCGGTAAAGGCCCAGCGACCCGCCCTGTTCGGCCAGCAGGCTTTCGCACAGGATGTCATGCACGGCCTCATCGCTGCTCGCGCTCTGCAACTGGCGCGAAAGGGACAGCAGGCTGGCCAATTGCTGGTTCGAACGGTTGGCGCGCGTCGCCTCGTCGCGCAGGCGGCCCGAGAGCAGGCCCGAAATCACCGCGCAAAGCGCAAAGACCACCGGCGGGGCAAGGTCGGTGGTGCGGCTGATCGCCAGTTCAAACACCGGCTCGGATACAAAGAAGTCAAAGAGCAGCGAGGACAGCAGCGCGCAGAGCAGCGAGGGCATCAGCCCATAAAGCGCCCCGACCATCGAGACGCCCACCACGAACACCAGCGAAGCATAGCCCTCGCCCAGCCAGGGGTTGAGCAGGATGCCCAAAAGGGAAAAGCCCGCAACCAGCCCCAGCGAGGCCAGATAGGGCCATAAGGGATGCGCGCGCATGGGATCGCCCTTGATCGCGGGGCGTTCGGGCTCTGTCACAGCCTTGAGGTCAAGAGAAAGGGGGCTTTTCACGCCCCCTTTCCTTTGCAGATCCAAGACCTGCGGGCAATGGTGTTGCCGTCCGCGATCAGACCGCCAGCGACATCGGGCTCATCGCATTGTTGCGATTGCCCGCAAGTTCACGGTTGGCCCACAGCGCGATCAGCGTGGCCGCCGCGCCCGAGAGCAGATAGGCCCCCGACGAGATCAGCCCATAGGTCGTGGCCAGTTTCAGCGCGATCAGCGGCGCAAAGGCGGCCCCCACCAGCCATGCAATATCGCTGGTCAGCGCCGAACCCGTATAGCGATGCTGGGTCGAGAAGCTGGACGCCACAGCGCCCGAGGACTGGCCAAAGGAGATGCCCAGAATGGCAAAACCGATGGTCATGAAGGCCACCTCGCCCCCGGTTCCCTGGCCCAGCAATTGCGGGGCAAAGCCGGAGAAAGCCGCAATCGCCGCCGCCGAAGCGCCCAGCACAGCGCGGCGCCCGAAACGGTCCGCCATATAGCCCGAGACGATGATCGCCATCACGCCGATCATGGCCGCACCCGTTTCGATAATCAGGAACGAGGCCGGGCGTTCAGGCGTGTTGAGCATCACATAGGAGAGCGGGAACACCGTGACCATGTGGAACAGCGCAAAGCTGGCCAGAGGCGCCAAAGCGCCGATCAGGATGGTGCGGCCTTCCTCGCGGATGGTGACGATGGCCTTTTCCGGCTGCAGGTCGCGGCTTTCGAACAGGCGCACGAATTCGGGCGATTCCACCAGACGCAGGCGAGCGAACAGCGCCACCACATTGATGGCAAAGGCCACGAAGAACGGGAAGCGCCAGCCCCAGCTCAGGAAATCCTCGGTGGGCAGCGACGAGACGAAAAAGGCGAACATGGACGAGGCCACGATCAGACCCAGCGGCGCGCCCAATTGCGGCACCATCGCAAACCAGCCGCGGCGGTCACGCGGCGCATTGAGCGCCAGAAGCGAGGCCAGACCATCCCAACTGCCGCCCAGCGCGAAACCCTGACCCAGCCGGAACAGGGCGAGCAGCGCGATGGCCGTCTTGCCTAGCGTGGCGTAGCCCGGCAGGAAGGCAATCGCCGCCGTCGATCCGCCCAGCAAAAACAGCGCGATGGCCAGCTTGGCCGTGCGGCCGTAGAGTCGGTCGATGGTCATGAACACGAACGTGCCCAAGGGCCGCGCGACAAAGGCCAGCGGAAAGATCGCGAAGGAATAGAGCGTGCCGGTATAGGCATCGGTGAACGGGAAAAAGAAGCTCGGAAATACCAGCACCGAGGCGATGGCATAGACGAAAAAGTCAAAGAATTCCGAAGTTCGACCGATAATCACGCCAATGGCGATCTCACCGGGAGAAACGTGATCGGAATGGCCAGCATGGCCCGAAACGACCCCTGCGGCCACCCCGTTTGAAACGGAGGTGGTCATGTTCAGCATCCCCAAAATCGGGCCGGTGTTTTCCCCAAGGAACAACCCGGCTTTTCTCTTTAATTATGGTCCGTCCACAAGGTTCCAAAACGCGCGGAAAACCGCAGATTTCAGGGCCTTTTGGCGGGCCTGAAATGAGACTGCATCAAAAGATCCATGATGGCAATCAAATTGATGGGACAATATGTCCTATCGCGGTTGCAGCATGAGCCTCCTACGCGCGGGCGCCATGAGCACGCAACCCACCCTCCTTCGTCACGCGAGCCGGCTCGGCAGCCTTGTCAGCCTCGCCTCGCTCTCCGCCTGTAGCCCGGTGGTGCTGAACCCCGCGGGCGACATCGCCAAACAGGAAGCCAGCCTGGTGGTCACGGCCACGCTGCTGATGCTGCTGATCATCGTTCCGGTGATGGCGTTGACCGTTTATTTCGCGTGGAAATACCGCGCGACGGCCGGCGCCCGCTATGAGCCCGAATGGAACCATTCGACCCAGCTCGAACTGGTGATCTGGGCCGCGCCGCTGATGATCATCATCGCGCTCGGTTCGCTGACCTGGGTGACCACCCACACGCTCGACCCGTTCCGTCCGGTGGCCCGCATTGCCGAGGGCAAGCCCCTTGCTGCAGATGCGAAGCCGCTTGAAATTCAGGTCGTCGCGCTCGACTGGAAGTGGCTGTTTATTTATCCCGAGCAGAAAATCGCCACGGTCAACGAACTGGCCCTGCCGGTGGACCGCCCGGTGCATTTCAGCATCTCGTCCTCTTCGGTCATGAACTCGTTCTACATCCCGGCGCTGGCTGGTCAGATCTATGCAATGCCCGGCATGACGAGCGAACTGAACGCTGTACTCAACAAGACCGGCACGTTCGACGGCTTCTCGGCCAATTATTCTGGCTCGGGCTTCTCGCACATGCGCTTCAAGACCTATGGCCTGGCCGACGCCGATTTTGACCAGTGGGTCGCCAAGGTTGCCAAGGGCGGCGACAAGGACAGCGCGGGCGCGCTCGACACCGTGGCCTATCTTCAGCTGGAACAGCCCAGCGAGAAGGAACCGGTCCGTCACTTCACCACCGTGGCCGACGGCCTGTTCGACAAAATCGTCAACCTCTGCGTCCGTCCGGGCAAGATGTGCGTGCGCGACATGATGGCGCTCGACGCACGTGGCGGCGCCGGCAAGGCTGGCATCTATAATGTCGCCGCGCTGACCTATGACAAGAATGGCCGCGAAACGACCATCCCCGTCATCCCCGGTCGCGCTGCAGCGCAGGCCGATGCCCGCACCAAGGCTTTCGTGCGCGCGATCTGCGTTCCCGATGGCGTGAAGACCCCCGTTCCTGCCGCCGCTGCCAAGCTGTCGCTGGCCGCCCCTGCGCGCACCCCTCTTAGCTGATAGCGAGATCCCATGATCCCGACCCATTCCCATTGGACACCGCTGCTGGGCCGCCTTGGCCCGGACGCGATCCCGACCGAGCCGATCGTGCTCGCCACCTTTGCGGCCGTTTCACTCGGCGGCATCGCGCTGGTGGCCGCGCTCACCTATTTCCGCCTCTGGGGCTATCTGTGGAAGCAGTGGTTCACCAGCGTCGATCACAAGAAGATCGGCATCATGTATATGGTGCTGGGCCTCATCATGTTCCTGCGCGGCTTTGCCGACGCGATCATGATCCGCAGCCAGCAGGCGCTCGGCTTCGGCGGCTCTGACGGCTATTTGAACAGCCACCACTTCGATCAGGTGTTCACCGCCCACGGCGTCATCATGATCTTCTTTGTGGCGATGCCTTTCGTCACGGGCCTGATGAACTATGTCGTGCCCTTGCAGATCGGCGCGCGCGACGTGTCCTTCCCCTTCCTGAACAACTTCTCGTTCTGGATGACGGCGGGCGGCGCGGTGCTGGTCATGCTCTCGCTGTTTGTGGGCGAATTCGCGCGCACCGGCTGGCTGGCCTATCCTCCGCTCTCTGGATTGGCGTACAGTCCCGATGTCGGCGTGGATTACTACATCTGGTCGCTGCAGGTGGCCGGTGTCGGCACCACGCTTTCGGGCGTCAACCTGATCGCCACGATCATCAAGCTGCGCGCGCCGGGCATGACCATGATGAAGATGCCCGTCTTCACCTGGACCGCTCTGGTCACCAACATCCTGATCGTTGCCGTGTTCCCCGTGCTGACCGTCGTTCTGGCCCTGCTGGGTCTGGACCGCGTGTTCCACACCAACTTCTTCACCAATGACTTCGGCGGCTCGCCGATGCTCTATGTCAACCTGATCTGGATCTGGGGCCACCCGGAGGTTTACATTCTGGTGCTGCCGGTGTTCGGCGTGTTCTCGGAAATCGTCTCGACCTTCTGTTCCAAGCGCCTGTTCGGCTACACCTCGATGGTTTACGCCACCTGCGTCATCGGCATCCTGTCCTATTCGGTCTGGCTGCACCACTTCTTCACCATGGGTTCGGGCGCGTCCGTGAACTCGTTCTTCGGCATCACCACCATGGTGATCTCGATCCCCACCGGGGCCAAGCTGTTCAACTGGCTCTTCACCATGTTCCGCGGCCGCATCCGGTTTGAACTGCCGATGATGTGGACGGTCGCCTTCATGCTCACCTTCACCATCGGCGGCATGACCGGCGTGATGATGGCTGTGCCCGCCGCCGACTTTGTGCTGCACAACTCTGTGTTCCTCATTGCCCACTTCCATAACGTCATCATCGGCGGCGTGGTCTGGGGCGTGTTTGCCGCGATGAACTACTGGTGGCCCAAGGCTTTCGGCTTCAAGCTGAACCAGTTCTGGGGCAAGGTGTCGTTCTGGTGCTGGGTTCCGGGCTTCTGGATCGCCTTCACCCCGCTCTACATCCTTGGCTTCATGGGCGTGACGCGTCGTATGCGCGTGTTCGACGCCAGCTTCGATCCGCTGCGCGTCTATTACTGGATCGCGTTGGCAGGGGCCTTCCTGATCGCAGCCGGTATCGGTGCGATGCTGATCCAGTTCGCCGTGTCGATCTGGAAGCGTGAAGAATACAAGGACGAAAGCGGCGACCCGTGGGGCGGCCGCACCCTGGAATGGGCGACCTCTTCGCCTCCGCCGGAATATAACTTCGCCTTCACGCCCAAGATCCATGACATCGACGCCTGGGCCGACATGAAGGCCAAGGGTGTTGCCCGCCCGATCAGCGGTTTCCAGGACATCTACATGCCTCAGGGCACCTGGGCCGGTATCGTGCTGGCGGGTCTGTCGACGGTCTGCGGTTTCGC
Organism: Novosphingobium sp. SG707; assembly: GCF_012275515.1. Lineage (GTDB taxonomy): Bacteria > Pseudomonadota > Alphaproteobacteria > Sphingomonadales > Sphingomonadaceae > Novosphingobium. The sequence goes on along the minus strand of NZ_JAAZQL010000002.1, from coordinate 471,201 downwards.
GCTGATCTGGCAGGTCTGGTGGCTGGCCGTGGTGATGCTGGCCGGCATCGTCGGCACCGCGATCTTCCACACCTTCAACTATAACCGCACCTTCTATATCAAGGCCGACCATGTCGCCGAGGTTGAAGCTGCGCGCACGGCCCAACTGGCCGCGCTGGAAAAGGGAGCCGCGTAATGGCGAGCACCAACCTCACCGAGCAGTATTACGATCTGCACGAACACGCCCACCCGGACGGCTACAGCACCACGCTGGGCTTCTGGATCTACCTGATGAGCGACTGCCTCATCTTCGGCATGCTGTTTGCCACCTTCGCGGTGCTGGGCGGCAATTATGCCGGAGGTCCGGCGCCCAAGGATCTGTTCGACCTGCCGCTGGTGGCGCTCAACACCTCGCTGCTGCTCTTCTCGTCGATCACCTATGGCTTTGCCATGATCGCGATGCAGAACGGCAGCAAGAAGGGCCTGATCGGCTGGCTGATCCTGACCCTGTGCTTTGGTCTGGGCTTCCTCTCGATCGAACTTTACGAATTCCATCACCTGATCGAGGAAGGCGCCGGGCCGCAGCGCAGCGCTTTCCTGTCGGCCTTCTTCACGCTGGTCGGCACCCACGGTCTGCACGTGACCTTCGGTTCGATCTGGCTGGTGACGCTGTTGTTCCAGGTGGGCAAGCATGGCCTGACCGAGGCCAACAAGCGCCGCCTGTCCTGCCTCTCGCTGTTCTGGCACTTCCTTGACGTGGTCTGGATCGGCGTGTTCACCTTTGTCTATCTGATGGGAGTGCTGCGCTAATGGCTGACCATTCGCATGGCCACGGCCACGAATCGGCGTTTCACGCCACCACCAAGGATTACGTGATCGGCTTCGTCCTTTCCGTCATCCTGACCGCCATCCCCTTCTGGCTGGTGATGAGCGGCGCGATCGCCGACAAGTCGACGACCGCCATCGTCATCACCGCCTTTGCCGCGGTTCAGGTTGTGGTCCACATGATCTACTTCCTGCACATGAACGGCAAGATCGAGGGCGGCTGGAACCTGATGGCCGCACTGTTCACCATCCTTTTGGTGGCGATCATCCTGTCTGGTACTCTGTGGGTGATGTTCCACCTCAATGCCAACATGATGCCGGTCAAGATGGACGGCATGGGCTGATGAGGCCCAGCCCATTGGGCCAGCAAAAGGGGCGGCGCCGGATTCTTCCGGTGGCCGCCCTGCTGCTTTGTGCGGCGCTGTTTTCGGCGCTGGGCGTATGGCAGGTGCAAAGGCTGGCGTGGAAACGCGCGTTGATCGCGCATGTGAACGAGGTTTCGACCGCCAATCCGGTCGAGGCGCGGCTGCTGCCGATGGCGCCAAACCCGCGCGATCTGGCCGATCTGGAATATCGCCACGTCTGGGCGCTGGGGCGGTTTGAGCCGCAGGGCACCACGCTGGTCTCCGCGCTGACCGAGCGGGGCGCGGGCTATTGGGTGATGGCGCCGCTGCGCATGGGCGACGGGCGCACGGTGTGGATAAATCGCGGCTATGTGCCGCTGGGCAGCACCGCTCTGGCCGAGGCCGCGCGCACGCCCATGGGCGAAGTGGCGATCACCGGCCTTCTGCGTAAAACCGAGCCAAAGGGCCGCTTTCTGCAGGCCAATGTGCCGACGCAGGACCGCTGGTATGCGCGCGACATTGCTGCCATGTCCGCCACGCGCGGGGTGAAGGGTCAGGCCGCATGGTTCATTGATGCGCAAGGCCCCGAAATCCCCGGCAACCCCATTCCCGGCCTGACCGTGGTGCAATTCCCCAACAGCCACCTGCAATATGCGCTGACATGGTTCGCCATGGCCCTGCTCAGCCTGTTTGCCATCTGGCTGGTCTGGCGGCGCGCACCCTGATAAAGCGCGGCCATGGCAACCCAAATCGCGCCCGATTATGACATAGCCCCCGCCTCCTATGGCAACATGGGACTGCTGGTTCAGCTGCGCTGGATCGCGGTGCTGGGGCAATTGGTGACGATCTGGGTGGCGTGGCGCGTGCTGGGTGTGCGCCTGCCCATGGCCGAACTGGTGGCGGTGCCGGCGCTTCTGGCGCTGATGAACATCGGCACATGGGCCTATGGGCGTCAGCGCGCGGGCTATTCCTATCTGGAACTTCTGGGCGCGCTGATGCTCGATGTCGAGGCGCTGAGTTGGCAGCTCTATTTCACCGGCGGCGCAACCAACCCCTTCATCTTCCTGTTTCTGGTCCAGATCATGCTGGGCGCGATCCTGCTGCCCGCACGGTGGAGCTGGATCGTCGCGCTGGTCGCGTGCTGCGATGTGGCGTTCCTGACCTTCGATTATCGCCCGCTCGATCTGCCCCCCGCATATGTGGGCGAACATTTCCGGCTCTATCTGCTGGGCAGTCTGGCCTGTTTTGTGCTGATCGCGGCGCTCTTGGTCTATTTCGTCGTCCGCATGGACCGCAACCAGCGCGCCAGCAGCGCCGCCCTTGCCGCCCTGCGCCAACAGGCGGCGGAGGAGAATCATATCATCCGATTGGGCCTGCTGGCCAGCGGCGCGGCGCATGAACTGGGTACGCCAATGGCCTCGATGTCGGTAATCCTTGGCGACTGGGCGCGGGAAAAAACCATTGCGGGCGACCCGGACCTAGCGGCCGATGTGGCCGATATGCAGGCGGAATTGAAACGCTGCAAAACCATCCTGTCGGGCATTTTGATGGCCGCGGGCGAGGTGCGCGGCGAGAACCCCAGCGTCACTACCGCGCGCAGTTTCTTAAGCGAAATCGTCGAGGACTGGCGCGCGCGCAGCCCCGCCCCCATCACGCTGGACGACCGGCTGGGCGAAGATGTGCCTATCATCGCCGACCCGGCGCTGCGGCAAGTGATCGGCAATGTGGTGGACAATGCGCTGGAGGTTTCGCCCGGCGGAATCGCCATCATCACAACGCGCGAGGGCGACATCTGGCGGATCGCCGTGCGCGATTTCGGCCCCGGTTTCGCCCCCGACATGATTGACCAGGTCGGCCGCCCCTATCGCTCGACCAAGGGGCGCGATGGCGGCGGGCTGGGCCTGTTCCTCGTAGTCAACGTGCTGCGTCAGCTTGGCGGGCGGATCGAGGTGAGCAACACTGAGGAGGGCGGCGCGCTTGTCATCCTCTCGATACCATTGTCGGCGCTCGCTTTTACGGGCAAAGGAACATCATGAACAACCCCCTGCCCCATCTCGTGATCGTCGAGGATGATCCCGCCTTTGGCCGCACGCTGCGCCGTTCGTTTGAGCGACGCGGCTATGAGGTGCTGCTGGCCACCAGCCCCGACGAACTGGGCCTGCTGATGACCAGCACACGGTTTCAATATGCGGTGGTGGACCTGAAACTGGGCACCGCCTCCGGGCTGACCTGCGTGCAGATGCTGCACGAAAAGGACCCTGAAACCACCATCGTCGTCCTCACCGGATTTGCCAGCATCGCCACCGCCGTCGAGGCCATCAAGCTTGGCGCATCGCATTACCTCGCCAAGCCGGCCAACACCGACGATATCGAGGAAGCCTTCTCCAAGCGCGAAGGCAATGCCGCCGTCCCCGTCGAAGGGCGCAAGACCAGCATCAAGACGGTGGAATGGGAATATATCCATACCACGCTGGCCGAATGCAATTTCAACATCTCTGAAGCCGCGCGGCGATTGGGGATGCATCGGCGGACTTTGGCCCGGAAGCTGGAGAAGCAGCAGGTTAAGTGAGGGGGTTTTAGGGGGGGGGTAAATATGCCTCCGGCGGGCAAAGGGACTCGGTCCCTTTGCAATCCCGTTAATGGGTGGCGCGAGATTGGCCAGGCTGTGTGGCGATTTTGAAAGCCTGCGGCGCGGGCTGCGCTGATTGGCGCCGCAAGCTTTAAAATTCAGACGTTGCGGCATTCAACCAAGGCCGATGTGAAGCGCAACAAAGACATTATGGGGATTGCAAAGGGCCCCCGCCCTTTGCCCGCCGGAGGCATAAACCCCTTAAGCCAACTCCTCCAACACCACCTTCAACGCCGCCGCATTGATCGCCGTCGCCTTGGCCACATCATCCGCCTCGCTGTAGCAGCGCAATTCCGGCGCATTGCCCGACCGGCGCAGATGCAGAACCGAACCATCGGCGCAGGACATGCGAATGCCATCGGTCAGATCGACGCGTGTGATCGCCCCGGCAATGCCGCCGAAATAGCTGGTCAGACGCGCGATCTGCTCCTGTGCATCGCCTTCGAGCAACGCGGCAAAGATCGCTTCGCTACGCTCGGTGGCAAAGTTCTGGATGCGGTCGGAATAGGTCACGCGGGGCGGCAATTCGCCCAGCAGGTCGGCCACCCGCCGCCCCCGCGCCGCCGCGATCACCGCCACCACCGGCAGCACCGCATCGCGCGTCGGCAGCGCGGAAATGCTCCGCCCGCCAAGGTCGAAACCACTGGCCAGCAGGAAGCCGCCATTGGCCTCATAACCGCAAACCCTATCCTGCCCGGCGGCCAGAGCGGCATTCATCGCATCGATCACAAAGGGCGAGCCGATCCGCGTGCGCGCGCAATGGGCAAACGCGCCCGACAGTTCCAGCACCGTGTTGCTCGACACCGGCGTCACCACCGTGCCCGCGCCCAGCGCCCGCGCGCAAAGCACGCCCAGCACATCGCCGCGCAGCCATTCGCCGGTGTGATCGGCCAGCAAAGGCCGGTCGCTGTCGCCATCGGTCGAGATGATCGCGTCAAAGCCATATTCCGCCGCCCATTCACGCGCCAGCACCACATCTTCCGGCCGGATCGCCTCGGTGTCGACGGGAATGAATTTGGTGGCACGGCCAATCGGCACGCCCTGCGCCCCCAGCGCATTGACGATGGAGAGCACGACATCGCGCCCCACCGCCGAATGCTGATAAACGCCGATCTTGCGCCCGGCCAAGGCATCCGCGCCAAAGGCATCGACATAGCGCGCGATATAGGCCTTCTCCACATCCGTCACCGGCGGCAAAGGCGCGGGCGACACCAACATGCCCGCATCGTCAAACGCGCCATCGCCCAGCGTCACCACCTGACGCTTCATCCCCGCCTCGTCCGACTTCAACACCTCACCGGCGGGGCGATAGAATTTGATGCCGTTGCGATCGTCGGGAATATGGCTGCCGGTCACCATCAGGCAGGGGATCGCCTGCCCAAAGGCATAAAGCGCCAGCGCGGGCGTGGGTACATAGCCGCAAAACACCGGCTCTCCGCCCAGATCGCGGATGGCCTGCGCGCAGGCGGCCAGAATGCGCGGCGTGCTGGGCCGCAGATCTCCCGCCAGCGCCACGCGCCCGCCCGCATATTCGCCAATTTCGCGCAGATAGGACAGGAAACCCTGCGTATAACCATAACACACGCGGTCCGTCATCGCGACGACTTCGCCCCGCGCGCCGCTGGTGCCAAATTGCACGCCCGATTGCTGCATCAGCATATCGACGGTGAGCGGAACAAGCGCGGCAGTAGTTTCCATGGCGGCCTTCCTAAGCAGGATCATCATATTCAAGGCAAAGTTGCCTAGGTTAACTCCACTATACAGTATCCTGCACTGCAGCAAAGTTCCAAAATGGATTTCACAAAGGAACCAATTTATCGGTTCAATGCGAACCGGAAGTGATAGTTCCCTGCCTTTGCAAAGCGCTTATTTGCCCCGCGCTTCAAACCCCAGCGCCGGATCGTCGGTAAAGAAACCGTCCAGCCCAAGCGCCAGATAGCGCCGCATTTCGGCCACGCTGCCCGCTGCATTGCGGGCATTCTCGCCCTCGCCATTGCGGAAATCGGCGGCGAGGAATCGGTTTTCAGGGCGGAAGGTCCATGTCCCCACCAACAGCCCCGCGCGCCGTGCCGCCTCGACCAGCCCGGTCGGCTTGCCCAGCCGTCCATCGGCCTCCAGCGGGATCAGCATCCGCGTGGCGGGCGCCAGCCAGTCGGCATAGGTGGCGATTTCCGTCAAACCCTGAGGCGTCAGAAGATCGGCCCAGCGCCTTTTGTCGCCCGTCGCCTCGAAATCGGCCGGGCTCTGGCGAGGATCGCCCACCAGTTGCATCAGTTGAATATTGCTCCGCCCGGCCAGATCGCGCCGCAAAGCCTTCAAATTCGCCACCTCAAAACTCTGGATCACCACCGGCGCCTTTTTCAAATAAGCGCTGGCATTCAGACGTTCGATCAGGCGCGGTTCGATCGGCAAACCGATCCGCGCGAAATAGGTCGAATGCTTGACCTCCGGGATCAGGCCGATCACCCGGCCCCGCGCCGCAGCCTCAGCCGCGACGAAATCGGCGATTTCCTCCAGCGTGACGATCTGAAACTGGCCATCATAGCTCTGGCTCTCGGGCCGCACCGCGCCAAGGCGCTCCTTGGCCCGCAGCGTCTTCAATTCCGCCAGCGTGAAATCCTCGGTGAACCAACCGGTCAGCTTTTCGCCGTCCACCACTTTTTCGACCCGTCGCGCGGCAAATTCGGGATGCGCGGCCACGTCGGTCGTCTCGGCAATATTGTTTTCATGGCGCGCCACCAGCACGCCATCCTTGGTGCAGCACAGATCGGGCTCGATAAAATCGGCCCCATCGGCAATCGCGCGGGCATAGGCGCCCAGCGTATGTTCGGGCCGCAGCGCGGAAGACCCGCGATGCGCCAGCAGGATAGGCCGCGCCGGGCGGGCGCGCGCCGAAACGCTGCCCCCCACAGGCGCGGCAAAAGCGATGCTCCGCCCCCCCGCCACGGCTGTTGCCGCGACCAGACCTTGCGACAGAACCTTGCGACGAGAGAGCGGATTACGCATCGATCAGAGACCCACCGCCAGAGTGACAAAGAACTGACGCGGGGCCACCGGATAGGCGGCGAAGCTGCCAGCATTGTTAAAGCTCGACACCTGCAGCCAACCCTTCTTGTCGAACAGGTTGGTCACGTTCAGGCTCAGCTCGGCCTTCTTGGCATGGACCAATTGCGCGGGCAACTGATAAGCCACGCGCGCCGAGGCCAGGAACAGGCTGGGGATCGAGGCATCATTGGTATAGGTGGCATAGCGACGGCCGATATAATCACCGATCAGCTGAACCTCGGCCCCGGCGTAATTCACCGTCAGCATGGTCTTGTTCATCCAGTTGGGCGAGCCGGGGATCTGCTTGCCGCCCGTGGGCACCACGCCCGCAACCGTGGCATAGCCGCCGATCTGGGTGCCGGTGGCCGCGCCCGTCACGGTCGAATAGTCGCTGGAATATTTCGAGCTGTTGTAGCTCAAGGCATTATACAGCTTCACATGCTGGCCAAAACCCAGCGTGATAGCCGCGTCCACGCCATCGGTGGTCACATTGCCCACGTTGAAGAGCGCCGTGGTCGAGGGGTTGATCGTGTTGATCGTGCCCGAAGTGGAAAGCGCCAGCAGGCGGTTGCTGAAATCGACGTGGTAATAGTTGATCTGCGCGTCGATGCTGCTGAGCAGGCCGGTGAAGTTGCGATGGCTGCGCAGGCCCACTTCATAGACCCATGCGGTTTCGGGGCGGACGTTCGACTTGATATAATCAAACGCGGCCTGGCTGCCCGTGCTCCACGGATCGGCCGAGCCGCCCGCGCCATAGGCCTGGAACTGGCGCAGGTTCTTCTGGATGTTGAAATAGACCTTTTCCGACCCGTTCAGGTCATAATTCGCGCCCACCGAGGGCAGGAACCAGTTGGTCGAATTGATGCGGCCGCTGGGGCGCGGATTGTTGATTTCCTGCACCGTGAACAGGCCGTTGGCGAATTGCGCGCTGGTCTTGATGCCCGCTTCCACGTTCAACCGGCTGTTGACGTGCCACGCATCCTGAATGTGGAGTTGCAGGTTATCCGTGCGCATTTCCACCGCATATTGCGTGATCAGATAGCCCGAAGGACGGATATAAGGGCTGTAGGCATCGGGCGTGTTCACATTCATCGGATACCACCGGCGATAGGCCGAGGATTCATTGTGGTGGAACCACACGCCCGCCTCGATATGGTGATCGCCCGCGTCAATGTTCAGGTTGCTGATGATGCCTTCGCGGTGGATCATATATTCGGTTGTGCGGATCGCATAGCCCGAGCCGCCGAACACGGTTTTCAGATCCTGACCGGGGAAATATTTGGCAAAGAGCGAAGGCAGGCCCGCCACCGTGATAGGCCCGGCCACCACGCCGACGCCGTCATTGTGGTGGATATAGAACTGGTTGGACCACTTGACAGCCTTCGAGAGGTTCACGTCATATTTGATATAGCCCAGATAGTCGGTGCGCTGGGCGTCCGAATAATAGTTGCGGTAATTGTTGGCCGCCACGGCGGGCACATTGCCGCTGGCGTCCAGATAGTTCAGCGCCGCGCTCAGGCTGGGATAGGTGAAGGGGCGCGTATAGGGCTGATAGGCCTGCACCGCATTGGTGGGATTGGTATAGATGGTGGTCGCGTCCTCATTCGGCTCGATCTTGTCCGAATAGGCGAAATAGGCGGTCAGCTTGCCGTGGCTGTCTTCATGGATGAATTTGCCATTGGCCTGATAGCCGCCCTGAACGCCTGCAAAGTCCCACGCGCGGGCGCGCTGGCGGCTGCCCGAGAGGAAGAGCTTGTTGCCATTGCCGAATTCGCCCGAATCCACGCGGACAAAGGTGCGCGCCGTGCCATAGGAACCGGCGGTATGGTTCATTTCCAGCCCGCGCTCGTTCGAGGGATCACGGCTGGTGATTTCCACCGCGCCGCCCAGGTTGCTGACCGAGGCCACGCCCAATTCGCCCGCGCCCGTGGCCACCACGGTGCGCCCGGTGTTTTCCGAAATCAGCGCGCGGCTGGGCGAAAGGCCGTTATAATTGCCATAGGACTGATCGCCCAGCGGCACGCCGTCCATGGTGTAGCCCAACTGCTGGGCCGAGAAGCCGTGGACGAACATCTGCGCGTTCTGCTCATTGTTGCCCCAAGGGTCGGCGGTCACATAGAGGACGCCGGGCAAGCTCTGGATCGCCTTCAAGGGCGAAATGCCGGGCAGGATCTTCTGCATTTCTGCCGCCGGGATGGCCGTGGCCGAACGGGTGGTCTTGGCGTTGACGACGATGGTTTCGCCCATATCAGCCGCGGGCGCTTCGGCATCGGCGGCGGGCGCCGCAGCAGGCACCTCAGCGGCCAGAGCGGGCGTGGTGGCAAGAGCCAGCGAAACAGCGGCCAGCGAGAGGCTGGTGCGCATCATGCTGGCGCGCAAAGTGATTCGACCCATGGTATTCCCCATCCTTGTGCAGCAAGCCTGCTGCATATGCGAAGGCCGCTAGGCGAAACCGATGACCGGAACACGACAGTTCGATGACAGGACTATGAAATATATGGCATTTCCGTGAATGTCTGCCCAGTTACACCGCCCCTTCCCTGCCCCGCGCCCGTCCGTCCCTCGCCCCCATGTCCGGTTGCCAATCCCACAGGCCGCGCCTAGTCATGCCATCATGTGCAGCGCGACCACCCCTTCCGAGAGACCCGCCGCCGAGGCGCCCAACGCCCCGCTGAGCGCCGAGCGCATCGTGGGCGAGGCCATCGCCTTGATGCAGGAACAGGGGCTGGACGCCGTCTCGCTGCGCCGCCTTGCCGGGCGGCTGGGGGTGCAGGCCATGTCGATCTATTGGCATATCCCGAACAAGGAGGAACTGCTGCGCCAGATGAGCCAGCGCCTCTATGCTCTGGCCATGGCCGATATGCCCGTGTGCGAGACATGGCAGGATTGGGCCCGCGCCTATGGCCGCGCGCTTTGGACGATGTATCACAGCGCCCGCGATGCGGCCCGGCTGACCTTCTCGCTCGGCTATGTCGAAGAGGATTTCCGCAATTTCCGCGAATATCTGGCCCAGCGCCTGCAGCCGCTGGGGCTGAGCGCGGCCGAGGCGGTGCAATTGCATTCAGCCATTCAGGCGCTGGTGATTGGCTGGGCCGGTTTTGACAACACCTATGGCGAGGCGATGGGCAAGCTGACCCCGATCGAACCAGCGGTGATGGACAGTCTGGAAGCGCTGATCGTGGGCTCGGAATGTCTGCGCCGGATGTGAAAACGCCCGAACGCGCGCCGGCATGGAGCCAGCCCGGCAACGGCCTGCTCTGGGGCAAGGATTTCTATACCACCGGCCCGCGCGACATCGCCATCGACACTCCGCGCGCCGATGGCGTCTTTCGCTGGCTGCATATGAGCCTGGCCGACAATGGCGCACGGCAATGGATCGAGCGCGCCGATTTCCTGCCCCAGAATGTGCGCGAGGCGATGCTGGCCCCCGACACGCATCAAAGCAGCTTTGTCGAGGGCGATACGCTCTCCTGCGTGCTTCAGGATCTCCAGCGCGATTTCGACATCCGCTATACCGACCGCGCCGGAACGGTCCATGTGGCGATTACGCCCGACATGATCATCACCGCACGGATGCATCCGCTGGGCTTTGCCGATGTGCTGCGCGATCGCTTTGCCGAAAAACTGTTCATCGACAGCCCGCAACGCGCGCTCGATGTGCTGGTGTCGGCCATTGTCGCCAATCAGGCGGCGCTGGTCACGCAATTGTCAGCCCGCGTGCAAAAGGCCGAGGATGCCGTGCTGGCGGGCAAGGCCCCGCCCTCGGCGCGCGATCTGCTGGAGACTTTCGATCATCCACCGCATTATGGACGGCACCAAGCGGGTGCTGATGCGGCTGGAGGAGGACGGTGATCTGGACGCCGCGCTCCACCCCACGGTGGAAAAGCTGACCCAGCGCGCGCAGGGGCTGGACGAGGACGTGACCGCCGCGCAAGGGCAGGTGCGCATGCTGCGTGAAGAGCTGGAGCTGGCCGCCAATCAGCGGATCAACCGCAACCTCTATATCCTCTCGGTGATGACGGTGCTGCTGATGCCCGCCACGCTGGTGACGGGCTTTTTCGGCATGAACACCGGCGCCCTGCCCTTTGCCCATGGCGAGGGAACATGGGTGGCGGGAGGCCTTGCCTTGCTGGCCTCGCTCGCCACCTATCTATATCTGCACTGGCGCGGGTTTTTCCGTTGAAGCGGCCCTGATTACCCGGCGGTTTTCGCAAAAACCTTCGCGCCATTTTGCGCCCAGTCCATCAGCGCGTCGGTGCGGGCCTTGGCGCCTTCCGGGTCGGCCTCCATCGGCAGAACGGCATCGACAATGCGGTCGAAATGGGCGCGGATCTGCTCCTTGGCCTCGGGATAGGGGATGATGTAGAGGTCGCCCTTCTCGATCCCCTTCTTGGTCCATTCGGCCAGTTCGACCGGCTCCATACCGTGGCGGTGGATCGAATGAAGCGACTGGATCGTCGCCTCATCCTCGCGGTATCCCGAGGGGCCAAGCCCTGCGGGGCGCAGCTTGCTGGCCTCGGCAATATTGCTCTTGATATTGGCGGGGCAGATCACCGAAACGCCGATATTGTGCTTGGCCAGGCCCTGCGCATAGCCTTCCATCAGGTTGATGACCGCCGCCTTGGCCGCCGAATAGGGCGCGGCCAGCGCGCTGCCCGAAAGGCCGCCAAGGGACGAGGTGGTGACGATATGGCCCGGCTTGCCGCTTGCGATCATGCGCGGCACGAACGTCACCATGCCATTGATGACCCCGCCAAGGTTCACCCCGATCAGCCAGTCGAAATCGGCATAGGTGGTCTTTTCCACCGGGCCAAAGCTGTTCACGCCAGCCGTGTTGAACAGCATCGTGGGGGCGGCCCCAAAGACCTGCTCAACCTCGTCGGCGGCGCGGGCATAGGCCTCGCGGTCGGTGATATCCAGCACGATGCCATGGGCGGTGATGCCCTCTGCGCGCAATTGGCCCAGCGCCGTTTCAATCGCATCGGCGCGCAGATCGGCGATGACCACCTTGGCCCCGGCCCGGCCAAACACCAGCGCCTGACCCAGCCCCGCGCCTGAGGCGCCGCCGGTGATAAAGGCCAGTTGCCCGTTGAAATCCTGCATAAAACGCATCCTCTCTTACCATACGGGCGATCTGCTGCCTGAGTCGCCTTTGTATGTTATACTTACATTGCAAGAGCGAATGCGCAAGAGGATCGCCACGCCCCGCGATCAGGGAACAAGCACCTCCAGCGCATCGAGATTGGCGTCCATGTCCTCCCATGTCGGCTGCCCTTTGGCGAGGCGCAGCAACAGGCTCAATTCAACCGCCTCGGGCCGCAGCAGGCGCGCGGCCAGATGCCAGCCAAACCAGCGCCGCGCCGCGTCCCGGTCGGGACCCGTCAATTCGGCCGGATCCTCGCCCGCCTTCGTCCATGGCGCCATCGCCCCTCGGCCCAGATGCAGCATCGGTTTCCCCGCAAAGGCGGCCAACGTCCAGCTATCGTATAGATCGGTCAGTACTGCCGATGCGCCCGCCACCATCGCCTCAATCCCGCGCTCAGCCATACTGATCCGGTCAGGCGCAGAGGCCACGAAAGCCTCCAACCCCGGGCGATCCCCATGCAGCCGGTTGAGCGGGTGATCGCAAACCTCGATCCGCCATTCCTCGGGCAGGCGCGCCAGCAGCGATTGCAGCAGCGCCACGCCGCCCTCATGCGCGGCATGGCGCAGAAACAGGTTCTCCTCATGCTGACAAGGCAAAGGCACCGCCAGCGACGGGCGGGACAAGGGAACCGAGAAAGGCCCAAACCGACCCGCCGCCGCCTTCCACAAGGCATCAAGGCGCGCGGCCAGATCCTCCGGCAATGCCCATCCCTCCGGCATCGCCCCACAGGAAAGGGGCGTTTCCTCCAGCACCACCCATGAAGGATCGGTGGCAAAGGGGGCGGCCGCGCCCTCCATGATATAACGCACGGTACGGGGAAACAGGGCTGGCGTGGCAAAATCGCTGCTGCGCACAAGGGTCAGGTCTGGGTTGATGCCCGCCACCGTCTCGATCAATCCCGGCACCGCCGCGCCATGCGTCCGAAACAGCGCCGGATCGCCCTGATCGACAATATGCCAGCGCAGTTTTTCCTGTGCGATCAAGGGCTCAAGCTGCGCCCCTTCCACCCCGGTGCTGCGCCAGAGCGGGGCCGCCATCACATGGATTTCCTTGACCCACGGGTCGGCGTTCAGCCGGATCAGCATCGGCGTCACAATGGTTTCGAACCACCACGGCGTGATGGCCGGAAGATAGAAGAAAAGGCGCATCCCCGTTCCCTGCCGCTGGGCGGCGAGAGCCTTGCCCTCGCCGCCTCGCTATATGAGCAGGGATACCTAAAGCATGACTGAGCCTTGGCTCGGCAAATGCCCTTAGGCGGATTTCAGAGAGCCAGAACGATGCGCCCCTCGATCTTGCCCGCGATCATCTTGTCGAACACGGCGTTGATGTCTTCCAGCTTGGCGGTGCTGATGGTGCTTTTCACCTTGCCCTCAACGGCAAAGGCGATGGCTTCGGCCAGATCGCGCCGCGTGCCTACGATAGAGCCCCGCACCGTGATGCGTTTGAGCACCACATCGAAGATCGGCGTGGGGAAAGCGCCCGGCGGCAGGCCCACCAGCGCCACCGTCCCCTTGCGACGCACCATGGCCAGCGCCTGTTCAAAGGCCGGGACCGAAACCGCCGTCACCAGCACGCCATGCACGCCCCCGCCCGTGGCCTCGACCACGCGGGCGGCCGCATCGGGATCGAGCGCATTGACCGCCAGATCCGCGCCCAGTTCAAGCGCAAGGTCGAGCTTGTCCTGCCCCACATCGACGCCCACGACTTTCAGCCCCATCGCCTTGGCATATTGCACGGCGACATGGCCAAGACCGCCCACGCCCGAAATCGCCACCCATTGCCCGGGCCGCGCCTCGGTTTCCTTCAGGCCCTTATAAGTGGTCACGCCCGCGCAAAGGATCGGGGCCAGCGGCACCAGATCCGCATCAGCGGGCAGACGCCCGACAAAGGCGGCGGGCGCCGTTACATATTCGGCATAGGTGCCATTGACCGAATAGCCGGTGTTATGCTGCTTTTCGCACAGGGTTTCCCACCCCGTTTGGCAAAATTCGCATTGGCCGCAGGCATCGTGCAGCCATGGCACACCCACCGCATCGCCGATCGCCAGATCATCGACCCCTTCGCCCAAGGCGACGACATGGCCCACGCCTTCGTGGCCGGGAATGAAAGGCAGGGTCGGCTGGACCGGCCAGTCGCCATGGGCGGCGTGAAGATCGGTATGGCAGACGCCCGTGGCCACCAGCTTGACCAGCACCTCGCCCCGCGCGGGGGTGGGGACGGGCCATTGCTCGATGGTGAGCGGCGCCCCGAATTCGCGGACGACCGCCGCGCGCATGGTGACGGGAATTGTGGGGGAAAGCGAAGTCATGGAGAATCTCCTTGAAAGGCTGGCGCTTACCTAGTCCCCGATTTTTCCCCGCGCCTTGATACCGGTCAACCCGCTTGGGCGGCCGCGGTTCCCGCCGCATGGGCGATGGCAGTTCCTGCCGCATGGCCGCTGGCCCATGCCCATTGAAAATTATAGCCGCCCAGCCAGCCCGTCACATCCACCGCCTCGCCAATGGCATAGAGGCCCGGCACGGTATTGGCCTCCATCGTCTTTTGCGACAGGCCGGTGGTGGCGATGCCGCCCGCCGTCACTTCGGCCTTGGCATAGCCCTCGCTGCCATCGGGATTGAAACGCCAGTCGGCCATTTGAGCCTCGGCGGCGCGCAACGCCTTGTCCGACAGATTGCCCAGATCGCCATCCAGCCCCAGCTTCTGCGCCAGAGCCGCCGCCAGACGATCGGGCAAATGCGCGCCCAACACGCGGCGCAGGCCCGCCTTGGGATTGGCCTTCTTGGCCTCGACCATCCAGCCGGGCGCCAGATCGGGCAGGAAATTGATGCCAAGCGGCACGCCGCGCTGCCAATAGGAGGAGATTTGCAGGATCGCCGGACCCGACAGCCCGCGATGGGTAAAAAGCGCCGCCTCGCGGAAGGCCGCCTTGCCCCACGGCCCATCGGCCACCCGCGCCTCGACCGGGGTGGCCACGCCCGACAATTCGCGAAACAGCGCCTCATCGCCCGGCAGCGTCAAAGGCACCAGCGCGGGGCGCGGCTGCACCACTTTCAGCCCGAATTGCCGGGCAAGATCATAGGCGATGCCGCTGGCCCCCATTTTGGGGATCGAAGGCCCGCCCGTGGCGATCACCAGATGGCGCGCCGACAGCATCCGATGGCCTGCGCGGACATGGAACATACCGTCGGCATGGCGCACCTCGCCCAGCGACAGGCCGCAGGCGATCTCGACGCCGCCAACCCGGCATTCCTCGACCAGCATGGCCAGAATCTCGCGCGCCGAACCATCGCAGAACAATTGCCCCAGCGTCTTTTCATGCCAGGCAATGCCATAACGCTCGACCAGTTCGAGGAAATCGGCGGGCGTGTAGCGCGACAGGGCCGAGCGCGCAAAATGACTGTTGGCCGACAGATAGCGCTCATGGGTGGCGTAAATATTGGTAAAATTGCAGCGCCCGCCGCCCGAAATCAGGATCTTGCGCCCCGGCTCCGGCGCATGATCGACCACGATCACCCGCGCCCCGCGCGCTCCGGCCTGCGCGGCGCAAAACAGCCCTGCCGCGCCCGCGCCCAGCACGATGGCATCATGATTTTCCGGTGTCGCCTTCATCGCGCCGCCCTTAGGCGATGATGCCCCCGCGCGCCAGCATCGATCTGCGGCTTGGAATAAGCGGCTTTCTGCCCTAGAACCCCTGTCATGTTGCCTGACGAGATGATCCAGCACAGCCCCATCGCCGCCGTCGTGAGCGATCCCCGGCTGCCCGACAATCCGATTGTCGCCTGCAATCAGGCATTTATCGACCTGACCGGCTTTGCCCGTGAGGAAATCATCGGGCGCAACTGCCGATTTCTGCGCGGGCCCGACACCGAGGACGAGCTGACCGAAACGCTGCGCCGTGCGATCCACAATCGCCAACCCGCCCTGGTCGAAATCCGCAATTACAAAAAAGACGGCACCCCTTTCCGCAATGCTGTGATGATCGCGCCGGTGTTCGATGCCGAGGGCCATGTCGAATATTTCCTCGGCTCTCAGGTCGAGGTGACGGAACAGGGCGCGCACAGCAGCGATCTGGCCCGCGAAGAAGCGACGGCCCGCGTCAATACCCTGCCCCCGCGCCAGCGCCAGATCCTGATCGAAATGGCCCATGGCAAGCTGAACAAGCAGGTGGCTTGGGAATTGGGCCTGTCGGAGCGCACGATCAAGATGCACCGCTCGGCCATGTTCAAAACGCTGGGCGTGCGATCCAGCGCCGAGGCGATCCGCGTGGCGGTTGAGGCGGGGCTTTAAAGCTTCAACGAGGGCGCAGCGACAGCGCCACGCCCAGCCCCACCGCGCAGATCCCGCCCGTCAGCACAACCACGCCCGGCCATTGCCAGTGCTGATAGAACCAGCCGCCCGCAGTGCCGGTGATCCCGGCGCCAAGGTAATAGAACAGCAGATAGAGCGAGGCGGCATGGCCCTTGTCCGGCCCCGCCCATTGGCCCACCCAGCCGCTGGCCGCCGCATGGGCCGAGAAAAAGCCCAGTGTGAGCAGCAGAATGCCCAGCACGATCAGCGGCAGAGCCCCCGAAAGCGTCAGCAGCGCCCCGATCAGCATCGCCATCAGCCCCATGGCCAGCACCGGTCGCCGCCCCCATGCCTCGGTCAAATGGCCGGTGATGGATGAGGAGAAAATGCCCGAAATATAGGTCAGGAAAATCGCGCTGATCGCGCCATGGCTCAGCGAAAAGGGCGGGCGCACCAGACGAAAGCCGACATAGTTGAACAGGGTGACAAAGACGCTCATCAGCGCGAAGGCGATGAAGAATAGGCGGAGCAGCCCATTATCCTGCATCAGCCGCCACCACACCGCCCGGTGATGCGCCCAACCCAGCCCCCGCTGGGGCACAAACCGGCGCGAGGGCGGCAAAAGCAGGCCAAAGCCCAGCGCGGCCGCCAGCCCCAACCCGCCCATCGCCTCCAACCCAATGCGCCACGAGCCAAACTCGGTGAACCATCCGGTAGCAAAGCGGCCCATCATCCCGCCAAAGGCTGTGCCGGCGACATACAGCCCCATGGCTTTCACCAGATCGGCCGGGTGCATCTCCTCGGCAATATAGGCCATGGCGACGGCCGGAACGCCCCCCAGCGCCACCCCTTCGAGCAAGCGCGCCGCCACCAGCCATGGCCAGTGCGTGGCCGCCCCCGCCACCAGATTGAGCAGGCTGGCCGCGATCAGCGAGCCGAGCATCAGCGAGCGGCGCGGCATCGCCTGCCCGATGGCTCCGGCCAAAAACACCGCCGCCGCCAGCGCGCCCGAAGTCAGGGACAAAGCCAGCGAGGCCCCCGCAGGCGCCAACCCAAACTCGCGCGCGAATTCGGGCAACAGCGGCTGAACGCAATAGAGCAGCGAGAAAGTGGCATTGCCCGCCAGAAACAGCGCGAGGCTGGCCCGGCGATATTCGGCGCTGCCCCGGCGCATTCCGGCAAAGGGGACCCGTTCAGTCATGGGTGCCGCGATGCGCCATCAGGCGGCGGATTCCAAGCGCTTACTTTTCCACCGCCCCTTTGAACGCCGCCCCGGCATCGACCGTGGCGCGATAGGAAGGCGCCGTCCGCGCCCGCGCCGCCTGTTCATAAACATAGCCCGCGCCCAGCAATTTGCCCTCCTCATAGGGCCGCGCGATAAAGGACAGGCCCACCGGCAAGCCCCCCACCAGCCCCATCGGCACGGTCAGATGCGGATAGCCCGATACCGCCGGAAGCCCGCTGGCCGAAGGGCCGCGCGATTGGTCGGTATAGATGGGGTCGATCAGCCATGCCGGGCCCGTGGTGGGCTGAACCAGAATATCGGCCTTGGCCAGCATCACCTCCAGCCCTTCCTGCGCCGCCAAACGCAAGGATTTGGCCCGCGCGCCCAGATATTCGGCATCGGCAAGGCCGCGCGTCCCCTCGGCCTCCTCAAAGCTTTCCTGAGCGAACAGGGGCATTTCGGCCTCCGAATTGGCGCGGTTGAAGGCGATGATATCGGCCAGCGTCCGCAGCTTTACCGCAGCCGTGGCCCCGGCCAGATAGGCGTTGAGATCGGCCTTGAGCTCGCTGCGCAACACCTCATGTTCGGCCGCGCCCAGACCATCGAGTCCGGGCCGCGCCACCTCGACCAATTCGGCCCCCTGGGCCTTGAGCACCTCCAGCGCTGCGGCAAACCGCTCGCCCAGAGCCTCGCTCATTGTCGGGCGATAATAGGCCACGCGCACACCCTTCAGGCTGGCCTGCGCCAATGGTGAGGCATAATCCTGCTTGTGGGCATCGGCCTCCGCCGTGGCGGGATCGGCCGGATCACTCCTCGCCATGGCCGAGAGCATCATGGCCACATCGCGCACGCTGCGCGCCATCGGGCCGGGCGTGTCCTGACTGTGGCTGATCGGCACGATATGGTGGCGGCTGAGCAGGCCCACCGTGGGTTTGAGCCCCACCAGACCGTTCACCGAGGAAGGACAGACCACCGAGCCGTCGGTCTCTGTCCCCAGTCCGCCCGCGCCGAAACTGGCCGCCACGCCCGCCCCGGTGCCGCTCGACGATCCGCATGGGCTGCGGTCCAGCGCATAGGGGTTGCGCACCTGCCCTCCAACCGCGCTCCACCCGGAAATCGAATGGGTCGAGCGGATATTGGCCCATTCCGACAGATTGGTCTTGGCCAGGATCACCGCCCCGCCCGCGCGCAGCCGCGCCACCACCGGCGCATCGCGCCCGCCCACATTGTCGCGCAGCGCAAGACTGCCCGCCGTGGTGGCGATGGGGTCCTGTGTCTCGATATTGTCCTTGATCAGGATCGGCACGCCATCCAATGGCCCCAGCGCCTTGCCCGCCCGCCGCCGCGCGTCCGAGGCGCGGGCCTGGGCCATGGCGTCGGGGTTGATGGCGATGATGGCGCGCAATTGCGGCCCCTTGCGATCCATCGCAGCAATACGCTCGAGATACGCCCCCGTCACCGCCTCGCTGCTGACCGCGCCCCGCTCCAATTGGGCCGAGATTTCCCAGAGCGGCACTTCCTCCACTCTGGTTGCGGCCTGTGCCGTTTGCGCCGCCAATGCCCATGCGATCCAGTAAAGCCTCATGCAGCCCCCCTTTGTGCCGCCACGAGATTAGCCCGCAGCCACTCACAAGCAATGCGTCGAATCTGCATAAATGCAGAGGGCGTCGAATCTGCATAAATGCAGGAGGCATTAAACCCGCAACAGATCCCGCATATACCAGACCGGCAGATAGGGCCGCGCCAGCGCCTTATCGATGGCATAGGGCCACCATCCCGGACCAAAGGGCAGATAGACCCGCACATTCACCCCCAGATCGCGCGCCATATCCATCGTCCGCACGCGCGGCAGGCCCCGCAACTGCTCCAGCTCGCAAGGCGTGCCGCCGCGCAGCAGCGCCTCCAGCGCCCGCCCCGCCAGCGCCGGATCATGCGTGGCCACCGCCACCGGCGCGGCGCGCCCGGCAAGGCTGTGGGTCAGCCCAAGATAGCGTGAGGGATCATCCGCCGCCGGATCGGCCCATTCACCCTTGACCAGCCGCAGCCGCAGCGGCGCATCGGCAAAGCGCGCCGCATCCGCCCCCGACCGCGCCCAGCGCGCAGGGATCGCGCATCCCGCATCAAAACCCTGCGCCGACAGGTCCTCCATCGCCGCATGGGTCGCGTCGGCCAGAGCGGGCGCATGGGCATCAAGCACAAGCGGCAACCCGCCCTGCGCAATCCGCCGCAGACGCGCATTATCAAACCCCAATTGCGGCGCCTTAACCGCCAGCAGCGCCGCAGATCCGCCCATCGCCGCGCAAAGCGAAAGATTGGCCGCCTCCACCTGATCCGGTCCGTCGCCATCCCCGCCGAAATAGCCAAAGCTGAGCAGGAGCCCCTTGCGAGCCAGAGCGCGCCCCAAGGCCGCCGCATCGGGCGAGGGCAGCCGTGCCCCCAACCAGCCGGGCAAAGCATAGCGCAAATCGCGCAGCGCGGCCCACAGGCTCATTGGCTCAGCCGCGCCTTTATCCAGGCCAGCCCGTCCTGGGCCAGCGCCACCATGCCCTGGCGCGAATAGGGATAGGTGCGCAGATGCACCATCGGATGCGCATCCTGCGTCCATAATTGCGCGATCCACGGCTCCACCCCGCCCAGCAATTCGTAGGCCGCCAATCCGCGCCGCGCCGCATGGGCCAGCGTATGGAGCATCAGCAATGCGCCGGGCGAACAACGGGCATAGGCCTCGTCAAAGCCGATCTTGAACAGCCAGAAACGCCCATCGCTTTCCAGCGCCAGCTGCATCGCGGCGGGGCGGTTGTCGATCCGCATGAAGGCGATGCGCAGCGTGCCCTCCTCGGCCGCATGGCGGAAATAGGCGCGGAAAAAACTCTCCTTGCCCGCATCCATGGCCATGGCCGTTCCCGCCGCACGCTTCCAACTGGCCAGTTCGACCGCCAGCGCCTCGTCGAACAAGGCGTCGAATTCGCCCGGATCGGGGGCAATGATTTCGTAATCCACCCGGCCCATGGCCGCGGCCCGCCGCGCGGCGCGGCGAAAATCGGAACGGCGGCCCGCGTTGAACGCCTGCTCGGGCCTGTGCCATTTTTCATCCAGCGCGATGGTCGGGCAGGCCAACGAAGGGCGCAGCGACACCAGCCCCTTGCCCCGCATCGCCGCCTTCAGGGCCGGGATCAAAGGCGAAGCGGCGGGCAGGCGGTGCAGTTCCACCGCCCGCCTGTCCTGTGCCAGCAGGGAGGCGATCTGCGCGGCGGCGGCATCATCGGCATAGGCGCCGTCGCAGGCCTCATAGACCTCCTGCGCGCCGGGCTGGCGCCAGCGGGCGGAAAAACCCGCGCCCCGACACAGCGGCAACAGGGCCGCAATCCCCTTGTCGCGCCGGGCGATCAGCACTTCGAAATGGTCCTCGACCTGCATCGTGGCGGCCAGCGCGACCACGAAATCGCGCGATCCGGTCGGCGATCCGCCCAGCCGCCGCCACGCCTGCGCCAGAGGCCCGCCGCTGCGAAACCGGTCCAGCCCGAGCACCACCTCGTCCGGCAAACGCTCACCCGGCCACAAGACCTTGTCGAACAGCGCGTGTTTCACCCGAAATTCCCTCCGCGCGTAAGGAATAGAGGAAAACCCCTAAAAATTCCTTGGCTCGCCCGGCTGGAATCGGCGGCGAGACGGGCTCATAGTGCGGCCATGACCGGCCCCCGCCCCGCCATCCGCCCGCTGACGCCCGCCGAAAGGAATATGATCGCCGCCATGTTCGGGCCGGCGCTCGATCCCGAACCGGTCCGGGTGATCCGCCGCCGGTGGTGGTGGTTTCAACCGCGCAATGTGGTGATGGCCCCGCGCGGCCATCTCCATTTCCACCCCGACAGCCATTTTTGGCACCCCTGCTTTGCCCAAGGATCGCTGGCGGCGCAGGGCCTGTTCATCCACGAAATGGCCCATGTCTGGCAGCATCAGGCGGGGATGAACCTGCTGCTGCGCCGAATGCCCTTTTGCCGCTATGATTATGCGCTGCGCCCCGGCGCGGCCTTGGGCGATTACAATATCGAGCAACAGGCCGAGATCATCCGCCACACCTTTCTGCTGCGGCAAGGCGCATCATGGCCCGGTGCGCCGCATCTGGGCGATCTTGAACGGATCATCCCTTTTGGCCGGGCAAAATAGCGTATCGGGCAGGACTTGACCCGGCCCGCTTCCCCCTGTTCACTCAGGATCAGGGGGGACCACGCTTGGCCGCACATGACAACCAGCTTCAGGCCGCGCTGAAATCGCGCCATGTCTCGATGATCGCGATTGGCGGGATCATCGGCGCGGGGCTTTTCGTCGGCTCGTCCAGTTCGATTGCCCAGGTCGGCCCGGCGGTGGTCATGTCCTATGGTCTGGCGGGGCTGGTTGTACTGATGGTAATGCGGATGATGGCCGAGATGGCCGCGCTGCGCCCCGGCCTTGGCGCGTTCACCGAGCTTGTGCGCGAAGTGTTGGGGCCGCGCGCAGGTTTCGTCTGCGGCTGGCTCTATTGGTATTTCTGGGTCATCGTCGTGCCGATCGAGGCGATTGCCGGGGCCAAGATCCTGCATATCTGGATCGACGCGCCGGTCTGGGCCATCGGGGTCGCGCTCTTGGGCATGCTGACCGGGGTAAACCTGATGTCCACCCGCTCCTATGGCGAGTTCGAGTATTGGTTCTCGCTGATGAAGGTTCTGGCCATTGTCAGCTTTATCGCGATTGCGGGCGTCTGGGCTTTCGGTCTCACCTCGCCCACCGGGCCGACATGGAGCAACCTGAGCGCCTATGGCGGCTTTGCCCCGCATGGCTGGGGCGCGGTTCTGGCGGGCACGGCCAGCGTGATCTTTGCCCTGACCGGCGCGGAGATCGCCACGGTGGCGGCGGCCGAATCGCACGAACCGGCGCGCACCATCGCCCGCATCACCAGCAGCGTGGCCGCGCGGATCATCCTGTTCTATGTGCTGTCGCTGCTGCTGATCGTGGCCGTCATGCCATGGACATCCATCGTGCCCGGCACATCGCCCTTTGCCATTGCGCTGGGCCATATGGCCATTCCCCATGCCGAATTCGTGATGAACCTTGTGGTGCTGGTCGCTGTGCTCTCCTGCCTCAATTCGGGCATGTATGTGACCAGCCGGGTTTTGTTCGTTCTGGCCGACAAGGGCGATGCGCCCGCTTGGCTGGTCGCGGTCAACCGGCGCAAGGTGCCCGCCCGCGCGATCCTGATCGCCAGCCTGTTCGGCTATCTGGCCCTGGCCGCCTCGGTCATCTCGCCGGAGCTGGTGTTTTCCTTTCTGGTCAATGCCTCGGGCGCGCTGATGCTGTTCATTTATTTCACCGTGGGCGTCGCGCAGATCGTCCAGCGCCGCCGGATCGAGGCGCAGGGTCGGGAAACATTGCCCATCCGCATGTGGCTGTTTCCCTATCTCTCCTATGCCACGCTGGGCGCGATCCTGAGCATTCTGGTGGCGATGATGTTTGCGCCTGCGCGGCGGGTCGAACTGGTCAGCAGCCTTGTGACGCTGGGCGTGGCGATGGGGGCGGCGTGGTGGAGAAACCGCCGCGTCTGAAAGCCCCCTCCTATTTCGGCGTCATCCACCGACGGCGCCGGGCAGAGTAAGCCGCCCATCCCGTGGATGCCAACGCAACAAACGCCATGCCAAGCCCCGGCACAATCTGCGCAATCCCGAATGCGACCAGCGCGATGGCAAAGGCAACCGCCACATAGACCGATACCGGAAACATAGGCCTCTCTCCGACTGCAGAATGCAAAGGCTAATTCAGAACGCCAAATTTGTCCACGCGGCGCTAAACGACCAGCGGCAATTTGCGCATCCTCTGTCCACTGGCGGCAAAAACCGCATTGGCCAGCGCGGGCGCCACCACTGCGCAGGGCGGCTCGCCCATACCACCCGGATCGGCCTGACTGGCGATGATATGGGTGGCGATGCGGGGCGCCTCATTCATGCGCAAAATGCGGAAATCGTGATAATTCGACTGCTGCGCCGCCCCGTCCTTCATGGTGATCTCGCCATAGAGCGCGGCGGAGAGGCCAAAGATCACCCCGCTTTCCACCTGCGCCTCGATGCCCAGAGGGTTGATCGCCAGCCCGCAATCGACCGCAATCGTCACGCGCACCGCGCTGATCTGGCCCTCCGCCACCTTGGCCTCGACCACGGCGGCAATATGCGTGCCCCATAGTTTGAGCACGGCCATCCCCATCCCCTGCCCCTTGGGCATGGGCCGCCCCCATCCCGCCTCCTTCGCCGCGCGGGACAAAACCGCCCGGCTGCGCGCATCCTCCATCAGCGCCAGCCGATAGGCCAGCGGATCAGCCCCCGCGCCATGAGCCAGCTCGTCAATGAAACTTTCCACCACGAAACAGGAGCGCAAGCCCCCCACCCCCCGCCACCAACTGGTCGGCACCGCGCTTTCCACCTGCTGAAACGTGACGTGATGGGCCGCGACGGCATAGGGCATCTCCACCGCGCCCTCGATGGCATCACCATCCACGCCCTTGAACCCATCGCCCATCAACCGCGCCATGATCGAGGAACCGGCGATGCGATGCTCCCACGCGATGGGCCTGCCCTTGTCGTCGATCACCGCGCTGATCCGGTCGGCATAGGCGGGGCGGAACATGTCGTGCTGGACATCCTCCTCGCGGCTCCAGACCAGCTTGACCGGATAGGGCACCGCCCGCCCCAGCTCGACCGCGCGCAACACCATGTCGGTTTCCAGCCGCCGCCCGAAACCGCCGCCCATCTGGAAGTTGTGAAAGGTCACCTTGTCCTCGCCCATGCCCAGCGCCTTGGCCGCATCGGCGCGGGCTTGGGCCGGAACCTGCGAGCCGGACCAGATTTCGCACCCTTTTTCGGTGACATGGATGGTGCAGGCCAAAGGCTCCATCGCCGCATGGGCAAGGAAGGGCTGATGATAGGTGGCGGAAAATTCGCGACCCCGTGCGGCGTTCAGGTCGCCCTGCGCCTTGGCCGAATGGCCGGGCTGGGCCAGCGCCGCGTCCAGATCGGCGACAATCGCGCCCTGATCGGCCATTTTCGGTCCCGGCGCCCATTGCACATTGGCCGCCACATAGCCCTGCAGCGCGGCCCAGTAATGATCGGCCACGACAAAGACCACATCGCGGCCCTTGACCAGTTTGACCACGCCGGGCGTCGCCAGCGCCGCCTTTTCATCCAGCCCGGCCAGCGTGCCGCCATAGATCGGGCATTGCGCCAGCGTGGCCACCTTCATGCCCGGCAGGCGGAAGTCGATCCCGAACTGCATCGCCCCGGTGATCTTGGGCCGCGCGTCGATACGGGGGGTGGGTCGCCCGATCAGGCGCAGGTTCTGCCGCATGGGCGCTTCGCGGGGCAGGACCGCCGATGCGATCAGATCGCCCATGGCCAGCCGCCGCTTGCCCGCAACCACCACGCCATCGACCAGATCGCATTGCCCCGGCGGAACGCCCCATTGCCGCGCCGCCGCCTCGATCAAACCCACACGCGCCCGCGCCGCAGCCTGGCGCATCGGCTTGTAAACCTCGCGGATCGAGGTCGAGCCGCCCGTCTCTTGCGTGATGGGGGCAAAGCGGGGCGCATCGCCATCGGGAATGCTCACCCGCACCTTGTTCAGGGCCACGCCCAATTCCTCGGCCACCAGCATGGAGAGCGAGGTGATCACCCCCTGCCCCATCTCGGTCTTGGGCAGGGCCAGTTCGACGCCCGAGGCCGTCACCGAAATATAGGCATTGGCCGCCAAGGCCCCGCCGGCCGACCCGCGCGCCACCGGCACCACCAGCGCGGCGCCAACCGCCGCCGCGCCCTGCAACACGCCCCGGCGCGAAATTCCGCCATCGATCATTTCACGCCTCCCGCCGCCAGTTTCACCGCCTTGCGAATGCGCGGATAGGTGCCGCAGCGGCACAGATTGCCGCTCATCCCTTCGTCAATCGCCGCATCGTCGGGGCGCGGATTGGCCTTCAGCAAGGCGCAGGCCGCGATCAACTGGCCGGGCTGGCAATAGCCGCATTGCACGACATCGACCTCCTCCCACGCCTGTTGCAGCGCCGCGCCATGGGGGTCCTCGCCCAGCCCCTCGATTGTGGTCACATCGCGCCCGATCACCGCGCGCAAAGGTGTCTGGCAGCTGAAGAACCGCTGTCCCCCGATCAGCACGCCGCAGGCCCCGCAAAGCCCCACGCCGCAGCCGAATTTCGTGCCCGTCATGCCCACCATATCGCGCAGCACCCACAGCAAGGGCACATCGGCGGCGGCATTGTCGATACTGTGCTTTTGCCCATTCACGCTCAGGATGATCGGCATGATAAGTCCCCCTTGGCGCGCAAGCTAACCCATGGCGCATAGGCGCGAAAATACGCAAAGCTGGCGCGGGTTTGACCCTTTGCGGCGGCGCGGCATTCTGCAATGATCGGTCCGATGTGCGATTGGGGGGAATGGGTATGAGAAGGCAGACCGCTTTGATAGGATGGTGGCTGCTGGCTTTGGCCGCCCCCGCCGCCGCCGCCGATCTTGAAACCCAGATCCGCGCCGTGCTGAACAAACCGGCCATTGAGGGTACCCGCTGGGGCCTGCGGGTGGAGGACAAGGAAGGCCATGTCATCGCCTCCATCGCCCCGGATGAGAGGTTTCAGCCCGCGTCCAACACAAAGGTCTTTGTCACCACCGCCGTGTTTGACGCGATGGCGCGCGGACCTTTTCCCAATATGGGCAATGGCGTGCGGATCGAAAGCGATCATGGCCGCCAGAACATCGCGCTGATCGGGCGCGGCGATGCGATGATGAAGGATACGCCCGATTGCGAAAAGGATTGCCTTGCCGCTCTGGCCGATGCGGTGGCAGCGAGCGGGGTGAAACGCGTGGGCGATGTGATCGGCGATGACAGCTTCATGCCCTTTGAACGCTGGATCATCTCCGACCGCATCCGCCCCGGCACGCGCACCCAGATTTCCGCGCTGACGATCAATGACAATGAGCTGACCGTGCTGGCCAATCCGGGCGATGCGGTGGGGGCGCCGGGCCGCGCCGCGCTGGAAATCGCCGCGCCCGAGATGGAGATCGTCAACCAGATCACGACCGGCGCGCCCGATTCCCGCGCCGAAGTCATGGTCGAAATGATCCCCGGCACACGCCAGATCCGCCTGTTCGGATCGCTGCCCCTTGGCGGGCGTGAGCAAAGGCTGGATTTCGACATTGACGATCCGGCCGATTATGCCGCGATCCGTCTGGCCCAATTGCTGCGCGAGCGTGGCGTGAAAGTGACGGGCCATCCTCGTGCGCGCCATGCGCCGATGGGGCCGGTGGACATGATCCCCGCGCCTGTCGCGCCCGCCATTCAGGCCAAGGATCTCTCCACCCTCACCCCGCCCGACCTGATCGATGATCTGACTATTACCTCGAAGGTCAGCCAGAACCTGCACGCCCATCTGTTTCTGAAGAAACTGGCGTTGACGCAGGGCTTTTCACCCACCACGCCCGCCGGGCGGATCGTGCTGAACCAGACGATTGCGCGGGCCGGTCTGCCCGCCTCTGCTCATGATTTCTACGATGGTTCGGGCCTCTCGCCGGACAATCGCATCACCCCGCGCGCGATGGTGCAATATCTCCATTGGGTCGAGACGCAGCCTTGGGCGGCAGACTGGCGCAAGACCTTGCCCATCGGCGGGGTGGACGGCACGCTGGGCCGCCGGATGAAAAATCCCGTGCTGCAAGGCAAGGTCTTTGCCAAGACCGGCACGCTGCTGGCGGCCAACGCGCTGGCGGGCTATCTGGTGGCGGCCAGCGGGCGCGAATTGACCTTTGCCATTTATGCCAATGACCGGCCCTCGGGAGCGCCCTCGGTCCTGCCCACGATGGACGAGGCGCTGGCGCTGATCGCGGCGGCCAACTAAAGCACCACCATGAGCAGTCATCAGCCGCAACGGCACCTTCACAGCCTGCATGCGATGCTGCTGGCGCTTGGCATGATCATGTCCACCGACGCGCTGAAAACCGCGCCCACGATTGTCGCCTCGATTGGCCATTGGCATTTTCTGGGCCTGTGGATCGCCGGGGCGGCGATCTCGATCGTGGGCGGATTATCCTATGTCGAAATGGCCGCCGCCTTTCCCGATGCCGGGGGCGAATACACTTTCATCCGCCGCGCATGGGGCGAGAGGGTGGGCACGCTTTACGCATGGTCGCGCTTTGCCATCATGCATACCGGATGGGTGGCGCTGATGGCGCATCTGGCCGCCGACTATATCGGCGCGCCGCTGGGCCTGGGCGCGGGCGGGCGGCTGGTGCTCTCGGTGGGGCTGGTGGCGGCGATGACAGGGCTCAATCTGGCCCATGTGCGACTGGGTTTTCTGACGCAGGCGGCGCTGGTGCTGGCCGTGGCGCTGGGTTTCATCAGCGTCATTCTGGCCGGGATGGTGGTGCCCGCCGCCCCCGTCATGCCCGATGCGCCGCGCCCGCCTATGGGCGGGATCGCGGTGGCGCTGATCTACATCTTCCTTGCCTATGGCGGGTGGAGCGATGCGGCCACCCTCTCGGCCGAGGTGCGGTCCGGCAGGCGCGGCATGTTCATCGCGGTGATCGGCTCCATCGGCCTGCTGGGGCTGATCTATGTCGCGCTCAACTGGGCGCTGATGCGGGGCCTTGGCGAGGGCGCGCTGGCCCATTCGGTCGCGCCTGCCGCCGATCTGGCGCGCATGGCCTTTGGCTGGCCGGGACAGGCGCTGGTGGTAACGGTGGTGGGCATATCCGCGGTGGCCAGCATCAATTCGACCATCATCGTTTGCGCGCGCACCACCTATGCCGCCGCGCGCGATCATCCCGGCCTTGGCGCTCTGGCCCATTGGCATCCCACGCGCGGCGCGCCCACCCGCGCGGCGCTGGCGGTGGGCGGCGTGTCGCTGGTGCTGACCTTGCTTTCCGCACTGACGGGCAGCGGGTTTAACGCGATGGTGGATTATATGACGCCGGTCTATTGGCTGTTTATCGGCATGGGCATGGCCGCCGCGATCCGACTGCGGATCATGCATCCTGCCCTGCCCCGCCCGGTCAGAACGCCGCTCTTTCCGCTGTTTCCCGCCGTTTTTATCGCTCTGACGGCCTATATGCTCTATGCCTCCTTTGTTCAGCTTGGGCTGGGCGCGGTGTTTGGTGCGGGGGTGCTGGCGCTGGGCGCGGGGCTGGATTTTCTATTGCGCCGCCGCGCGCAAGCATACGCAAAATAGCGCTTTACGGCGGTCTTGGCGGCGTCATCCCCGCGTGCCACAAAGGCGCGTCCTTCCATCAGGAGTAGAACCGATGAAACGCCTTTTGACCGCCGCCGCTCTCCTTGCCGCCATCCCCGCCGCGGCGCAGGCGCAGGACGTCACCCGCATTCCGGGCGGGGCCACCTCGCCCATTCTGGCGGGCGTGTTCGTGCCGGCCAAGGCGGATATGCTGATCCTGTCGGGTCAGGTTCCCGCGCCCGCCGTTCAGGGCGGCGCCCCTGATGCCATCGCCACCTATGGCGACACCAAGACTCAGGCAATCAGCACGTTCAAGAAGATCGAGGCCCTGCTGAAAGCGCAGGGTTATGAGATGTCGGACGTCATCAAGCTGACGGTTTTCCTCGTGGGCGATCCGGCCAATGGCGGCAAGCTGGACTTCAAGGGCTTCAACGAGGCCTACAGCCAGTTCTTCGGCACCGCGACCCAGCCCAACAAGTCGGCCCGTTCGGTGGTTCAGGTGGCCGCGCTGGCCGGCCCGGCCTTCCTGGTGGAAATCGAGGCGACCGCCGCCAAGACGCCCAAGAAGTAAGCATGTCCAAGGGCGGCGGGATACCTGCCGCCCTTATTCTTTGGCCCCCCTATTCTTTGGGAGCCGTCGGGTCGGCAATCTCGGGCCTTGGCACGGCAAAGATGCCCGCATGGCCCGCCCTTGATCCCAGATCCTCGCTGGACGTCAGGCTGATCAGCCATGGCGAAAGCAGCAGGCCCAGCGCCAAAGGCGAAAGCCACAGCCCAAGGCTGGTGCTGTAGAAAAAGGTCGCGGCAAACAGCGCGCCCAGCAACAGATGTTCGCGCAAAGACCCCAGCAGCCCCCGCACCGGCAGCCGCCGCGCCTCGCGCGCCTGCGTGTTCCAGCCCGAGGGCACACCCATCAGCAACGCCCCCAGCGCCTTGGTCTGGGTCACCATCGTCACCGGCGCCAGCAGGATCGAAAGCACCGTCTCCAGCGCCACCGAGCGCACAATGCTGCCGCCTCCGCCAAAAGTCCGCGCCCGCGCCGGATCCGCCAACAGCCAGAGCATACCCATCACTTTAGGCCCGAACAGCAGCACCAGCGTCAGCCACAGCACATTGAGCGGCATCCCCCCCGCCGCCTGCCACTCGCCCGCCGCGCCCATGCGCAGGATCGAGGTGATGACCAGCAGCAGCCAGCCCGGCGAGGTGAGATAGGCCGAAGCCCCCAGCAAGAGATGCAGCCGATGCGTCAGGCTCAGCCCCGAAGCGCCCAGCAATTGCAGATGCTGCAGATTGCCCTGCATCCAGCGCCGGTCGCGGATGGCGAAATCGACGATGCTGGGCGGGAATTCCTCATAACTGCCGCCGATCATGATCATGTGGACCGCCCAGCCGCGACGGCGCAGCAGGGCCGATTCAAACATGTCATGGCTCTGGATCGGCCCGCCAAAGGGCGGATTGCCGGGCAATTGCGGCAATCCGCAGGCCTCGGCAAAGGCACGGGTGCGCACGATCGCATTATGGCCCCAGAAATTGGCCTCCGACCCCGACCACCACAGCAACCCCGCCGAGGCAATCGGGCCATAGGCCTCGCTGGCAAACTGCATCCAGCGCTGAAACAGGGTGCGCGCGTTCGTAATCATCGGCACGGTCTGCAACAGGCCGACCGAGGGGCGCTCCTCCATGATCGCCGCCATGCCGACAATCGCATGGCCGCTCATCAGACTGTCGGCGTCCAGCACCAGCATATTCTCATAAGATCCCCCAAAGCGGCGGACCCATTCGGCAATATTGCCCGGCTTACGTTCGGTATTTTCGGCGCGGCGGCGATAGAACAGGCGGATCGGCAGGCGGGGCGCCAGTCTGGCCCAAGCCTCCTCCTCCAGCGCGCCATGATCAGGGCGCGAATCGCTCAGTACGAAGAAGTCGATCCACGGACCGCCTCCCGATGCGGCAATCGAATGACCCATCGCCTCGACACGGGCAAAGACTTCCTCGACGCTTTCATTATAGACCGGCATCAGCACCGCTGTGCGATGGCGCAGCGCCTTGGCAGGGCTGGGAATTTCGGTGAAGCCGGGATGTTCGCCGCTGATCAGCTGTACAAAACCGATCGTCGAGGTGACAAAGCCAAAGGCCACCCAGCTGAACAAGGGCACAAAGCAGATCAGCAGCGCCACCTCGAACCAGTCCAGCCCGTCGAGCGAGAATTGCACCCGCAGTTCGCTCGAGGCCGCCAGACTGAGCACCGCCGTCAGCAGCACCAGCAACAACCGCTTCATCCCCATGCCGTGCGGGCGGGTCAGCACCTCGATCCGCGCGGGCGGATTGCCGAACAGATCCTGCACCGGCATGGCCAGCGGCGCCTCGGGCGGCAGTTGGGGCAGATGCGCGGCGCCCTTAGGGGGTGTCATGGCCGCACCGTCTTGATGACTGTCTCGCTCAAAGCCCCGCCCGCCCGGCGCAGGAACAGGCGGAACTCATTCTGCTTCAGCCCTTCGACCCGGACATCCATCACCACGCGCCACAGGCCGCTTTGCCCCTCCACCGGAAAGACATTGGCCATGATCATCGCCACGCCCAGATCGGTCACCGCCTCAACCTTGCTGTCCCGCGTCAGGCCGCGCAGCGCCGGGCCGGAAAAGTCGAAGACATAGCGCGTGGCCCCGGCAATCGGATCGGCGCCCGGCACCCCGCCCGGGCCAATGAAGTGATTGACGCAGACCGCATTGGCATCGCCCGCCAGATCGCCCTGTCCCCAGCGCAGTCGATAGGCGAAATCGCGGCGGTCCCCGGCGCGCACGGGCCGGTCGGACACCCACATTGCCGCCATATTATCAACATTTTCCGAGATCGTGTTCATCTCGTACAGCATCACCGCGCCCGGCCCCCAATCACCCTCCGGCGATACCCAGAGCGAAGGGCGGCGGTTGTAGAAATTGAGGTCATCCTGATAATGGTCAAAGGTGGTGTCGCGCTGGATCATGCCAAAGCCCTTCACCCCATCGGCGCGCAGCATATGGACGCGCGGCCCCGGCGGATTGTCCAGCGGGCGCCAGATCCGCTCGCCCGTGCCGGTGTGGATGGCAAGGCCGTCGCTGTCATGCACCTCGGGCCGCCAGTCGCCATGGGCGGGGCGGGCGGACTGGTCGAAATCGAACATGCTGGTGATGGGTGCCACGCCCAGCCGCGCAATGTCGCGCCGGACGAACAGCGCCGTACGCACCCCGTGTTCCACCCCCGCAGCCGTGCGCGTGATGTCAAACGCATAGGCGCCGCACAGCGAAGGTCCGTCGACCAGCGCATGGATCAACAGATGATCCGCCCCCTTCTGTTCGATCCAGAAATCGGTGAAGGCGGGAAATTCCTCAGGCCCCGGCATGGCGGTGTTCACAGCAATTGCGCGGGCCGACAGGCCATATTGCCCGGTCGGCCCCACCGCGCGGAAATAGGACGCGCCAAGGCTGGCCAGCCAGTCGCCCCCGCCATGGGCCTCCATCACGCGGAAACCGGCAACATCGGCCGATTGTCCGCCGCCGAACAGGCCATGGGTGTCCACGATCGCGCGCGCCACGCCATTTTCCACGACATGGATGTTCACCGCATCGGGCGCCGTATCCACCTTGGCCGGAAACAGGCGCAACCGGCCCGCCACCATCTCGGCGGGATCATAGCTCAGCCGCACATGGGTGTCGAAATCGGGCACGGCATGGGCGGCTATCTGGCGGGCATAGGGGCGGCGGGCGCGGGCCTGCGCCTGTGCAACCAGATCATCCCACGAAAAGCGCCGGGCGGGGCCGAAACGCCCCGGTATGGCCGCCTCGCCCAGGGCGCGCCCGGCAAAAGCCATCAGCAAGGCGCCCAATCCGCTTTTCGTCACATTCCTTCGGGTCAATCGGGAAATCATCATGGTCCTTTGTGGTCGCGCCGCCAACCGATGATCACCTGATCGCCCGGCTGCAACGCGCTCGACAAGACTTCGCTGCGGTGGCCGTCATTGGCCCCCAGCGCAACGGCGACAAAACGCGGGGCACCATCGCTGTCTGCCACATAAACGCCGCTCTGGCGGCTGCGTTCCTCGCCATGCAGGCTGAAAGTCAAAGCGGCATTAGGAACCAGCAGGACATTCTCGCGCTCGGCCAGATCGATTTGGGCCAGCGCCTCAAGGCCGGGCAGCAAGGCCGCGCCCTCTTTTTCCGGCGGCGCCAACGCGAATACCGCCTCGCGCCCGCCATGGGGCAGACGGTCGATGCGCACCAATGTGGCCTTGCGCTCAACGTCGCTTTTGCCATCGACCAGCACCCGCGCCCCGGCCTTGGCCGCCATGCGCCCGGCATCGCTTTCGGTGATCGGCACGGATATGCTCAGCTTTTCGGGATTGGCCGCGATGGTGCAAAGCGGTTGTCCGGCATGGACCCATTGCCCCGGCGCCACCGAACAGGCCACCAGATAGCCCGCAAAAGGCGCCCGCGCGATCGCATTGGCCATGGATGCCTGATCCATCTCGATCTGCCGCTCGCCCTGCGCAATGGCGTCCTGCGCGCGGGACAGGTCGATCTGCGCGCGTGAAACGTCGGCGCGCGCGCCCTCCATCTCGTTAAGCGAAGGCACCCGCCCGCCCGATTTGCGCCACACGCCCTCATAGCGATCCAGCCGCACCTGATGCTCGCGCAGGGTGATCTGGGCGCGTTGTGCGGCCTCCTTGGCGCTCTCCAGCGCGGCCTGATTGCTCTCCAGACTGCGCGCCAGCGCCTGCGTGTCGAGCACCACCAGTTCCTGCCCCGCCGCCACGCGCATTCCGCCCGGCGAGGCAAGGCTGACCACCACGCCATCCTGCGCGGCGGCAATCGTCACTTCGCCCTCGCCATGCAATGTGCCGCGCAGCGAGAGTGTGGGCGTCAGATCGCCGCGCTCAACGGGGGCCGAGAAATAGGGCGAATCCGTCCCCACCAGAAAGCGCGTGAACAGCCAGAGCGCCGCAAACCCGGCCAACACCACCAGCAGCAGCACGGTCAGCCCACGCCGCCGCCGGGGCGTCTGCGCGCCCAACAGGCTGTCGGTCGGCGATAATTCAGCCACAATGCGCCTCCTCGGCCATGGCCTTTTCGCTCCATTGGCGGATGGTGGCAAGCGCGGCGGTGTGATTGGCCATGATCTGCGCCTCGCGCGCGGCCAAGGCATTGGCCTCGGCCACATAGAGCGTGGCGAAACTGGCCGCCCCGCCGCGATAGGCGATGCGGGCATTGGTCAAGGCCGCCTCGGCCTGCGCCAGCAAAGGATTATGGGGTGCCGGATTGCCGATCGGCATGGCCGAGGTCTTGTCCAGCCTTGCGCGCAGAGCCGCGCCGTCCTGTCCGGTCAGGCGCGCCAGATCAGCCAGCGCGCGCTCCAGCCCGGCGCGGGCGGCCTCCTCGTCGCTGGCATTCAGGCCCACCATCACGCCTGCCATATCCTCGTCCAGCGCGGGCACCAGACCGGCCTCGCGGCGGAAATGGGCGATTTCGGCATTGTCGGCCCATGGCGCCAGCATCGCATGGCGCGCGGCCAGACGGTCGGCCCAAGCACGCAGCCGCAGATAGGCCCCGGCCACCGCCTCGGCCTTTTGCAGGCGCTGCACCATACGCTCATGCTCCTGCGCGTGGCGTTTTTCGGCGCTTTGGTGATGCAGCACGGCCCGGATGCCGCCGCCGATGCCCCGCTGCGGCGCGTCGCAAACCGGCGGCAGGGCGCTCAACGCCTGGGCCACCATTTCATCCAGCAGCGCATCGCCCGATTGATGCCACCAATCCCCCGCCGCCGATGGCTCAGCCTGGGCCGGAGCCTGCGTATGAAGCCCCGCTTGCGGCGTACAGGCCGCGCAGGCGAGGAGGAGCGCCGGAACCAGCCCTTGGAAACGGGTCCGTTCGTGAAGAAACATGAACTTGTGCACCTTCGCTGCTTAGCAGAAGCGGGGATGGACCGTAGGGAAAGCCCGCTCCATCCATCGCGCGTAGGCAACGCTTTAGCGGTCAACCTGTGGCAAATCCTTGGTTTGCAATGGGGCAAGCGGGGTCTTGATCTTCACCCCGATTGGAACATAATAAGAACATATGAGAATCATAAACGCCCCCTCTCCCTTGCCCGATGCGCCGCCCATCCGCCGGTGGAGCAGCGGCATGGAGGCCATGGACGCCGCGCTGGGCGGCGGGCTGGCTCATGGCTGCCTGCATGAAATCTATGCGGCCGAGGTGGGCGATGGGGCGGCGGCGGCGGGTTTCACACTGGCCGCCGCTATGGGGATGTGCGGAGGCGGCATGGGCGGGGCGCGGCCCCTACTCTGGCTGCGTTCGCGCCGGGCGGTGGGCGCGCTGGGCGTCTTTCAGGGCGCAGGTTGGGCAGAACTGGGCGGCGCGCCCGATGGCGGGCTGGTCGGTGTGGTGGGCGATACGATGGGGCTGCTGCGCGCTGCGGTCGATGGCTTGCGCTGTGCAGCGCTGGGGGCGGTGGTGGTGGAAAGCTGGGGGACGATGCGCGAGCTGGATCTGACGGCGAGCCGCCGGTTCGCGCTGGCGGCGGAGCAGTCGGGCGTGCCCCTGCTGCTGCTGCGCGTGGATGCCGAGCCATCACCCAGCGCCGCGCGCACGCGCTGGCAGGTAAGCGCCGCGCCCTCCTGCGCCCTGCCACAGGCCGGGCCGGGCGATGCGCCGGGCGCGCCCTGTTTCGATATTACCTTGTTGCGCCAACGCTCCGGCCCCTCGGGCCAGAGCTGGCGGCTGGAGTGGGACCGTGAAAAATGCCAATTCCGTGAAGCGCTATCTGGCGCTGTGGTTCCCGCTCCTCTCGACAGACCGGCTGGTGATCGAGCAGGAAAACGGCACGCTGCATAACGCCCCCTTGGCGATGGTGACCAAGGTGCGCGGGGCCTTGCGGCTGGGCGCGGTGAATGGCGCCGCGCGGGATCGGGGCATGGCGGTGGGCATGGCGCTGGCCGATGCGCGGGCGGTTTTGCCCGATCTGATCGTGGCCGAAATGGATGAACAGGCCGATGCGCATTGGCTGATGCGTCTGGCGCGGCGCTGCGGCGCGTGGTCGCCCCATGTGATGGTCACGCCGCCCGATGGGCTGGTGATGGAAAGCACCGGGGTCGATCATCTGTTCGGCGGCGAGGCAGGTCTGGCCGCGCAGGTCGAGGATGCGATGGCCGATATCGGCATGACCACGCGGGTCGCCATGGCCGCCACATCCGAGGCGGCACAGGCTCTGGTTCGTTATGGGGTGCATAATGGCCAGGGGCCGGTGGCCGATGAAGGCGGCGCCATCCGCGCCCTGCCGATTGCCGCGCTGGGGCTGGAGGATGAGGCGGCTCTGGCGCTGTCGCGCGCGGGGCTGAAAACGGTAGGCGATGTGGCGGGGCGCTCGATGGCCGCCATCGCCGCGCGTTTCGGAGGCGAAGCCGTAACCGCCCTGCGCCGCCTGCTGGGCGAGGAACAGGCGCCGATTGCGCCCATAATTCGCCCCCGCCCGCTGCGTTTCGAGCGGCGTTTTCCCGAGCCCATCGGCCTGCAATCCTCCATCGCGGCCTGTTTCCTCGACCTGATGCATCAGGCTGCGGGCGAGATGGCGCAGCGCGATCTGGGCGGGCGGCGCTTTGCCCTCACCCTGTTTCGCAGCGATGGGGCGCGGCATCGGCTGATGATCGAAACCGGCCTGCCCACGCGAGATCCGGCGCTGGTGCTGCGCCTGTTCGATGAACGGATCGCGGCGCTGGCCGATCCGCTCGACCCCGGCTTCGGCTATGACCGGATCACGCTGCTGGTGCCTCTGGCCGAACCGCTGTTGGCCAGCCAGAGCGCGCTGGATGGCGAGGAAAAGCAGGAAGCCGCGCTGGCCGAATTGATCGACCGGCTGAGCACGAGGCTGGGGCCGGATGCGCTGCGCCGCCTTGTGCCACAGGACAGCCATATGCCGGAACAGGCGCAATATGCCGTAGCCGCGATCCATCATGCGCCGGGCCATCACGCGCCGATTGCATGGCCCGCCCCCGCGCAGGGAGAGCCGCCCTTGCGCCCCCTGTTCCTGTTCGATCCGCCGCAACAGGTTGATATCATTGCCGAAGTGCCCGACGGCCCGCCCCATCGTTTCCGCTGGCGGGGCACGCTTTATGAGGTGAGCCGGTTTGAAGGGCCCGAGCGCATCGCCGCGCAATGGTGGCGGCGCAAGGAGGGCGAGATCCCCGGCATGGGCGGATTGACCCGCGACTATTACCGGGTCGAGGATCGGCACGGGCGGCGCTACTGGATTTTCCGCCATGGCTTGTATGAGGAAAAGCCCGATCCGCATTGGTATATGCATGGGCTTTTCGCATGAGCGCGCCTGCTTTTGCCGAGTTGATCGCGGCCAGCAATTACAGCTTTCTGCGCGGGGCATCGCATCCGGCCGAAATGGTGGCGCGGGCCGTCAAGCTGGAGATGGCCGGACTGGGCATCGCCGACCGCAACAGCGTGGCGGGCGTGGTGCGCGCGCATAAGGCGTGGAAGGATCTGGGGCGCGAGAGTTGCGGGCTGAAACTGGTGGTGGGCGCGCGGCTGGTCTTTGCCGATGAGACGCCCGACATCATCGCCTATCCGGCCACGCGGCATGGCTGGGGGCGGCTGACGCGGCTGCTGACTTTGGGCAATCGGCGGGCGGAAAAGGGCGATTGCATCCTGCGTCTGCCCGATCTGCTCGATCATGCCGAAGACCTGCTGCTGATCGCGACAGGTCAGGATCGCGGCGTGCTCGAACGCTTGCAGGAGGCGCGGCCCGGCGCGGTCTGGCTGGCCGCGCATATGCTGCGCGGCGGGGCCGATGCGCGGCGTCTGGCGGCGGCGCAGGCTTTGTCGGCGGCCACCGGCGTGCCTTTGCTGGCCAGCAATGACGCGCTTTACGACAGTCCGCAGGCGCGGCCCCTGCACGATATCCTCACCTGTATCCGCGAGGGCGTGACGATCCAGAGTGCCGGCCGCCGCCTTGCCATCAATGCCGAGCGCCATCTGAAAAGCCCCGCCGAAATGGCGCGTCTGTTCCGCGCCTGTCCGGTGGCGGTGGAGGCGAGCATGGACCTGCTCTCACGTGTGCAGTTCAGGCTGGATGAGCTGCACTATGAATATCCGCATGAGCCGGTGCCCGATGGGTGGCAGCCGCAGGGTTGGCTGGAACATCTGGTGATGCGGGGCATCAAAAACCACTTCGCCAATGGCCTGCCCAAGAAGTATTTCACTGTATTACAGGAGGAATTTAGCCTCATCCGATCGCGCAACTACGCGCCCTATTTCCTGACCGTGCATGATATCGTGCATCACGCGCGCAGCCTCGATCCCCCCATCCTGTGTCAGGGGCGCGGCAGCGCGGCCAATTCGCTGGTCTGCTATTTTCTGGGCATCACGCCGATTGATCCGGTGCGCGAGAAACTGCTTTTCTCGCGCTTTCTGTCCGAAGCGCGCGACGAACCGCCCGACATTGACGTCGATTTTGAACATGAGCGGCGCGAGGAGGTCATGCAATATATCTATGCCCGCTATGGCCGGGACCGCGCCGGGATCGCCGCCACCGTCATCCATTACCGCCCGCGCAGCACAATCCGCGAGGTGGGCAAGGCGCTGGGCATGAGCGAGGATGTGACCGCGCGCCTGTCCTCGACGATCTGGGGCAGTTGGGGCGGCGATGTGCCGCAGGCGCGCGTCGAGCAGGCGGGCTTTGACCCGGCCAATCCGGTGATCGCGCGAATGAAAAATCTGGTCGATCAATTGCTGGAATATCCACGCCATCTTTCGCAGCATGTCGGCGGCTTCGTGCTGTCGCAGGGGCGGCTGGACGAGATGGTGCCGATCCACAATGCCGCGATGCCCGACCGCACCTTCATCGAATGGGACAAGGACGATATTGAAGAGCTGGGCCTGATGAAGGTCGATGTGCTGGCGCTGGGGATGCTGACCTGTATCCGCAAGAGCTTCGACCTGCTGCGCCAGCATGGGTTGGGCGATTTCAGCTTGCGCAATGTGCCGCTAGAAGACCCAGGCGTGTACCAAATGCTGTCAAAAGGCGACAGTATCGGCACGTTTCAGGTCGAAAGCCGGGCGCAGATTGCGATGTTGCCGCGCATGAGGCCGCGTAAACTCTACGATCTGGTGATTCAGGTGGCGATCGTGCGGCCCGGTCCCATCCAAGGGGGCATGGTCCATCCCTATCTGCGCCGCCGCACGGGGGAGGAAAAAGCGACCCTGCCCAGCCCGGGTCCGGGATATCCTCAAAAGGAACTGGAGGAGGTGTTGGCCAAAACAGAGGGGGTCCCCCTGTTTCAGGAACAGGCCATGAAGCTGGCCATCGTGGCGGCTGCCTTCACCCCGGCCGAAGCCGACGGATTGCGCCGCGCCATGGCCGCCTTTCGCCACAAGGGCACGGTGGACCGTTATAAGGAAAGGCTGGTGGGCGGCATGATGGCGCGCGGTTATGACCCTGAATTTGCCGAAAGATGCTTCAAACAGATCGAAGGCTTTGGCGACTACGGCTTTCCCGAAAGCCATGCGCAGGCTTTTGCCTGGCTGGCCTATGTGTCCTCATGGCTGAAATGTCGGCATCCGGCGGCCTTCACCTGCGCGCTGCTCAACAGCCAGCCGATGGGCTTTTACGCCCCCGCGCAACTGATCCGCGATGCGCTGGAGCATAGCGTGGTGGTGCGCCGCATTGATGTGAGCCACAGCGCATGGGACTGCACGCTGGAGGAAGGCGGGCTTGTGCTGCGGCTGGGTTTTTCGCGGCTGGACGGGTTTCGCCGCGAATGGGCCGATGCGATTGCCGATGGGCGCGATCATGGCCCTTATCAATCGGTGGAGGATCTGGCCCGGCGCGCCGCCCTGCCGCCTGCGGCCTTGCGCAAACTGGCCGATGCCGATGCGCTGAAATCTCTTGGCCATTCGCGGCGCAGCGGTTTGTGGGAAGTGCGCCGCAAGCCGCCCGCGCAATTGCCGCTTTTCGCCCATACCGGGGCGGCCGAACTGGGGCGGGAAACTGATGCTCCCCTGCCCGAAATGCCCAAACAAGAGGAGATCGTAGCCGATTATCAGACCTTGCGCTATTCGCTCAAAGGCCATCCGATGCAGTTCCTGCGCGATGCTTTCAAACAGGAGGGCGTGTCGCCTTGCTCGCACACGCTGGATCGGGCCGATGGGCGCAAGATCCGCGTGGCGGGCGTGGTGCTGACCCGCCAGCGGCCCGGCAAGGGCAATGCGGTTTTCATCACCATTGAGGATGAAACCGGCATTGCCAACGGGCTGCTCTGGGCGCGCGATCTGGAAAAACAGCGCAGCGCGGTGATGGCCGCGCGGCTGATGCTGATCGAGGGGGTGATCCAGCGCAGCAAGGAGGGCGTTGTGCATGTGATGATCGACCAAGTAATCGACCGCACCGCAATGTTGGCCGGGCTGTCGGGAATGTCCGGAGGCGAAACGCACCGGCCATCGGCGCACCGCCATCCGCGCAATGTTCGCATCCTGCCGAAATCACGCGATTTTCATTGAGGCGACAAAAGCCTCGCCGGCCGCGCTCAAACGCCGCGCGCGATGGGTCAGCATGGCAAAGCGGCGCGGGGCAAAGGGCCAGTCGAGCCGCACCACCCGCCCCGCCGCCACGCGCGAAGCCGCCGCATATTCCGACACCGCCGTGATCAGATCGCCCGCCTCCAAGGCTTCGAGCACCGCGCCATTGGCGGGCAGTTCGAGCCGAATATCCAGATCGCCCCAATCCAGCCCCGCCTGCGCCAGGGCCAGCCCCAGATGCGCGCGCGTGCCCGACCCCTGTTCGCGCAGCACCCAGACCGCCGCGCGCAGGGCATCGCGGTCCAGCGCCCGCCCCGCCAGCGGATGATCGATCCGCGCATAGAGGCCCAGCCGGTCCTCGCCCACCGGCTGCACCCGGAGCAGATCCGCACCCGCCTCGCCCTCGACAAAGGCCAGATCGGCCTCGCCCGCCAGCACAGCCTCGGCGCTTTCCTGCGTGTTGCCAAGGGCAAGGTCGAGCGTGATGCCCGGATGACGCGCGGCAAACCGGGCCATGCGCGCGGGCAGCCAATAGGTCGCTACGGTCTGGCTGGCCGCGATACGCAGGGTGCCCCGCCGCAATCCGGCCAGATCGTCGAGCGCCTGCGCCGCCTCGCGCGCCCGCGCCAGCACCACGCGCGCCTCGGGCAGAAAGGCTCGCCCCGCCTCGGACAATTCGATCGAGCGCCCCACCCGGTCGAACAGCCGCAGCCCGTGCCGCCCCTCCAGCGCGGCAATCGCGGCGCTGACCGAGGGCTGGGTCAGGTTGAGCTCCTGCGCCGCGCGCGTCATGTTCAGGCTTTGCGCGACGGCGACAAAGATGCGGAGTTGTTCGAGAGTCATTTAATAGATTTACTCTATCATAAATACAAATTCAATTGATTGGATCATTGAATGGCGCGGGCGCAAAAGCCGCCCATGCCCATACGATCTCTCCTCCCCGGCCTTGCCTTTGCCTCGGCCATCGCCCTTGCCGCTTTCGCTCTTGAACAGGTCCAGCTTGCGCTGCTGGGCAAGGTCTGGCTCGATGCGCTGGTGCTGGCAATCCTGCTGGGCGCCTGCGCGCGCAGCCTCAGGCCGGTGCCCGATGCCTGTACGCGGGGTATCACCTTTGCCGCCAAGCCGGTGATGGAATGGGCCGTCGCGCTGATGGGCGCCACGGTCAGCCTTGGCGCGCTGGCGGGCATGGGCGCAGGGCTGGTAGCCGCGATTGTCGCGCTGATCGCGCTGACCATCGCGCTGGGATATGCCCTTGGCCGCTGGCTGGGGCTAAGCGGGCGAATGGCGCTGCTGGTGGCCTGCGGCAATGCGATTTGCGGCAATTCGGCCATCGCCGCTGTTGCCCCCGCCATTGATGCCGATGGCGATGATGTAGCCGCCTCCATCGGCTTTACCGCAGTGCTGGGCATTGCGGTGGTGCTGATCGTGCCTGTGCTGGCGGGGGCCTTGCATCTCGATGCGGTGCGCGGGGGGATGCTGGCGGGGCTGACGGTCTATGCCGTGCCGCAGGTGCTGGCCGCCGCCCATCCGCTGGGGCCGATTGCGGTGCAGGTGGGCGCGCTGGTCAAGCTGGTGCGCGTGCTGATGCTGGGGCCGGTGGTCGCGGTGCTCTCGCTGGTCCATCGCGGCGGGGGCGGACGCGGCGTGGCCAAGGGGCGCTCCTTCCCGCTGTTTATCCTTGGCTTTCTGGCGCTGGCCGTCGCGCATACGGCCGGAATGATCCCGCCCGCGCTGTGCGATGCCGCCCATCATGCCAGCCTGTTGCTGACCGTGCTGGCCATGGCGGGGCTGGGCCTCAGCGTCGATCTGGCGCTGGTGGCCCGCGCCGGGCTGCGGGTCAGCGCCAGCGCAATTCTGTGCCTGATGGTGCTGTTTGCCATGGCGGTGCTGATCGTGCGCGTGCTGGCGTAAATTGCATTTCACTTGCCCCTCCCCGCGCCGAGGCACTAGGGAGCAGGCATGACCCAGATCATGGTGGTGGAAGACGATGCCGAAGTGGCGCAGGTGATCGCCGATCGCCTGCGGGCGCAGGGCTATGACGTGCTGCACGCCACCACCGGGCGCGAGGCGCTGGCCCATACCCATGCCGCCCGTTTCGATGCGATCACGCTGGACCGGATGCTGCCCGATATGGACGGGATGGCGCTGGT
The DNA here is from genome assembly GCF_012275515.1 of Novosphingobium sp. SG707. Lineage (GTDB taxonomy): Bacteria > Pseudomonadota > Alphaproteobacteria > Sphingomonadales > Sphingomonadaceae > Novosphingobium. The sequence goes on along the minus strand of NZ_JAAZQL010000002.1, from coordinate 428,777 downwards.
CGCGCGGCTGCGCGCCGAAGGGGTGACCACGCCGGTGCTGATGATTTCCTCGCTGGGCGATGTCGATCAACGCATCGCTGGCCTGCGGGCGGGCGGCGATGATTACATGGTCAAACCCTTTGCTCCCGACGAAGTGGCGATGCGGGTCGAGGTCCTGCTGCGGCGCGGACGCGACTATCCGGCCGAAGGGCGGATCACGGTCGGCCCGCTGGAAATGGATCTTATCAAGCGCAAGGTCTGGCTGCATGGCGAGCCGGTGGCCCTGCTGCAAAAAGAGTTCCGCCTGCTCGAACTTCTCGCCCGCCATCCGGGCCAGATCCTGAGCCGCCAGATGATCTTTGAACAGGTCTGGGGCTATTTCTTCGATCCGGCGGACAATCTCATCAATGTCCATATCGGCAAATTGCGGCGCAAGCTGGAAAAGCCTGGCCATGCCCCCATCATCGAAACGGTGAAGGGCGAAGGCTATCGGCTGGTGGTGGGCTGATCTTGCCGGCCACGCGCCCTTCCCTGCGGCGCCCGTCGCTGCGCCATCCCTCGCTTCGCTGGGCGGAATTGCGGCGCACGTCCACCTTTCGGCTGATGCTGGCGCTGGGGGCGGTGTTTCTGGCGGCGGTGGCCCTGCTGCTGGGCGTGACCTATCGCTTGACCCAGCGCGAGCTGATCAGCCGTTCCGATCTCATCCTGGCCTCGGAAACCGCGCGGCTTGGCAGCGGGGCCGCCGATGAACGCGCAGGCCGGGTGCAGGCCGCGATTGCTGCCAGCACATCGGGCCTCAACTATTTCGCACTGATCGACGTGCAGGGCCGCGAGATCGCAGGCAATCTGCATTGGCAAGGCCCCCCGCCCGCCGAAACCATGAAGGAATGGCGCGCCGGAACGCTGGCCCCCAGCCCGCTGCTGACCATGACCACGCGGCTGCCCGACGGGCAAAGCCTGATCGTGGCGCGCGACATTACGCCTGCGGTGGAATTTCGCGCCCGCATCCTTGCGCTCTCGCTGACAACCGGGGCTGTCGTGGTGCTCTCGGCGGTGGTGGCGGCGGTCGCGCTGGGGCTGGGGCCGCTGCGCCGCATCGGGCAATTGCGCGCGGATGCCAAACGCATCGCGGCGGGCGAGTTTGCGCACCGGATGCCGGTATCGACGCGCGGTGACGAACTCGATCTGGTGGCCACCACGATGAACGGCATGGTCGAGGAAATCGAGCGGCTGATGGAGCAGGTGAAGGGCGCGACCGATGCCATCGCCCATGACCTGCGCAGCCCGCTGGCCCGATTGCGGATGCGTCTGGCCATGATCCAGCCAAGGCCCGAAGGGGTCGATCAGGCGGTCGAGGATATTGATGCGCTGCTGGCCCGTTTCGACGCGCTGTTGCGTATTGCCGAGCTGGAAGCGGCCAATCGGCGCGCCGGTTTCGGCCCGCTCGACCCGATGATGCTGATGACCAGCGCGGCCGAACTCTACGAACCGCTGGCCGAGGAGCGCGAGATCGAAATCGCACTGAGCGGAAGTTATGGCCATCAGATCATCGGCGATGAAGCGCTGCTGGTCGAGGCGGTCGGCAATCTGCTGGACAATGCCATCAAGTTCACGCCCCATGGCGGCAGGATCCGCCTGTGCCTGATCCGGCGGGGCGAAGAACTGGCGATCGAACTGGCCGACAACGGGCCGGGCATTGCGCGATCCGAACGCGATGCGGTGCTGCGCCGTTTCTATCGCGGCGCGGCCAGTCGGCAAACGCCCGGCTCCGGGCTGGGCCTCAATCTGGTGGCCGCAATTGTCCATCTCCACGGCTTCGGGCTGGAACTGGACGATGCCGCGCCGGGTCTGATCGTGCGGATCCGCGCGCCCGAATATCGCGCCGCCGGGGCCTGAACGTCGGCCTGCGCACCCTTGTGCGCAACCTAAAATCCAATTCATTTGAATCCTGACCCGCGCGGTACGAAACGCATGATCGCAACCGGCGCATCCTCCTACCGCGTCGTCAAGATCGGGTATTCATGCTCCAACTCGTCAAAATCGCGCTTGGCAAACCATACACATTCGTGGTCATGGCCATTCTCATCGTGCTGGGCGGCTCCATCGCCTGGCTGCGTTCGCCCACCGATATTTTCCCCGATATCAAGATGCCGGTCATCGCGGCGGTGTGGACCTACAAGGGTCTGCCGCCCGAAGACATGGCCGGGCGCGTGGTCTATTATTACGAGCGCCAGCTTTCCACCACCGTCAACGATATCGACCACGTTGAAAGCCAGTCCTATGCGGGCGTGGGCGTGGTCAAGATCTTCTTTCACCCCGGCGTCGACATCCGCACCGCCACCGCGCAGGTGACCGCGATTTCGCAGACCGTGCTGAAACAGATGCCGCCGGGCATGACCCCGCCGCTGGTGATGAATTACAACGCCTCTACCGTGCCGATCCTGCAATTGGCGCTGTCCTCGCCTTCGCTGGGCGAACAGAAAGTGTTCGACTACGGCATCAACGCCATTCGCCCCGGTCTGGCCCAGGTCGAAGGCGCCGCCGTCCCCACCCCCTATGGCGGGCGCGAACGTCAGATCCAGATCGACATCGATCCCGCCGCGCTTCAGGCCCACCACCTGTCGGCCACCGATGTCGGCTCGGCGCTTGCCGCGCAGAACCAGATCGTGCCGCCCGGATCGGCGCGCATCGGCACCTATGAATATAACGTCCATCTCAACAACAGTCCCAGCGCCATCGACGATCTCAACAAGCTGCCCATCCGCACGGTGGGCGGCACGACGATCACCATCGGCGATGTGGCCCATGTGCATGACGGTTCGCCGCCCCAGCAGAATATCGTGCGCGTCGACGGCACCCGCGCGGTGCTGATGACGATCCTCAAGGCGGGGTCTGCCTCGACGGTGGCGATCGTAGACGGGGTTAAGCAGATCGTGCCGCAACTGGCCGTGACGCTGCCTTCCGATCTCAAGATCTCCTATCTGGCCGACCAGTCGATCTTTGTGAAAGGCGCGGTTTCGGGCGTGATCCGCGAAGGCGTGATCGCCGCTGTGCTGACCAGCCTGATGATCCTGCTCTTCCTTGGTTCGTGGCGTTCGACGGTCATCATTGCGGCCTCGATTCCGCTGGCGGTGCTGGCCGCCGTGATGGGCCTTGCGGTCAGCGGCGAGACGCTCAACATCATGACGCTGGGCGGCTTGTCGCTGGCGGTGGGCATTCTGGTGGACGATGCCACCGTCACCATCGAGAACATCAACTGGCATCTTGAACAGGGCAAGGGCGTGCAGGACGCGATCCTGGACGGCGCGCAGCAGATCGTTCAGCCCGCGCTGGTCAGCCTGCTGTGCATCTGCATCGCCTTTGTGCCGATGTTCTTTCTGCCGGGCGTGGCGGGCTTTCTCTTTGCCCCCATGGCCAAGGCGGTGGTCTTCGCCATGATCGCCTCCTTCATCCTCAGCCGCACGCTGGTGCCCACCATGGGCAATTTCCTGCTGCGCGCCCATGCCCCCGAACATATCGGCGAACAGATGCGCGAGCATGACGCCACCGTGGGCCACCCCCAGACACACAACCCCCTGCGCCGTTTCCAGCATGGTTTCGAAGTCCGCTTCGAAAAGGCGCGCAGCTGGTATGTCGGCGCGCTCAGCCTGGCGCTGGCCCGGCGCAAGCAGGTGGTGATCGGCTTTGCCGTCATCGTTGCGCTTTCGCTGGCGCTGGTGCCGTTTCTGGGGCGCAATTTCTTCCCCTCGGTCGACACCGGGCAGATCGGCATCCACGTCCGCGCGCCGGTCGGCACCCGTATCGAAGAGGCCGCCGCGCAATTCGACCGCATTGAGGCCCGCGTGCGCGCCGATCTGCCCAAGGGCGAGATCGCCAGCGTGACCGACAATATCGGCCCGCCGGTTTCGGGCATCAACCGCGCCTATTCGAACACCGGCGGCATCGGCCCGCAGGATGGCGACATCCTGATCTCGCTGAAGGAGGATCACGCCCCCACCGACGAGTATCTGCGCAAGCTGCGCGCCGATCTGCCCCGCGCATTTCCGGGCACGGTGTTCTCGTTCCTGCCGGTTGATATCGTCAGCCAGATTCTGAACTTTGGCGCGCCCGCCCCCATCGACGTGATGATCACCGGCCCCGACGCCAAGGCCAATGAAGCCTATGCCCATATGGTGGCGGGGCGGATGGAGCGGCTGGGCGGCGTGGTGGACGTTCGCCTGCAACAGGCGTCGAACTATCCCCAGATCGGCGTCGATATCGACCGTGCGCAGGCAGACCGTCTGGGCATCACCGAAAACGATGTGACGCGTTCGCTCTCGGTGGGCCTGTCGGGGTCCAGCCAGATTGCGCCAACCTTCTGGCTCAACCCCAAGAACGGCGTGTCCTACCCCATCGTGGTTCAGGCGCCGCTGTGGCACACCGACAGTATCGCCGCGCTGCAAAACACCCCCGTCAGCGGCAGCACCGGTGCGTTCCAGACGCTTTCCGCGCTGGGCACGCTGAAGCGCGGCCCCAGCGCGGCGGTGATTTCCCACTATGCCGTCCAGCCCGCCTTCGACATCTATGCCGCCACGCAAGGGCGCGATCTGGGCGCGGTTTCGGCCGATATCCAGAAGATCCTGGATGCCACCAAAGGCGATCTGCCCAAGGGCGCCAAGGTCACGCTGCGCGGCCAGACCCAGACGATGAACACCGCCTTTGTCGGCCTGATTGCCGGTCTGGCGGGTGCTATCGTGCTGATCTACCTGCTGATCGTGGTCAATTTCCAGAGCTGGGCCGATCCGGCCGCCATCGTCTCGGCCTTGCCCGCGGCGCTGGCGGGGATCGCCTGGATCCTGTTTGCCACGGGCACCACGCTTTCGGTGCCTGCGCTGACAGGCGCGATCCTTTGCATGGGCGTGGCCACGGCCAACTCAGTGCTGGTGGTCAGCTTTGCCCGCGAAAGGCTGGCGGCCTGCGGCGATGCGCTTCAGGCCGCGCTCGAGGCCGGTTCCACCCGTTTCCGTCCCGTTCTGATGACGGCGCTGGCGATGATCATCGGCATGGGCCCGATGGCGCTGGGCATGGGCGAAGGGGGCGAACAGAACGCCCCGCTTGGCCGCGCCGTCATCGGCGGTCTTATCTTTGCCACCATGGCCACGCTGGTTTTCGTGCCTGTGGTGTTCAGCCTGATCCATCGCGGCGATCAGAAGGAGCTTTCCCACAATGACTGATTTTTCCTCAACGCAGGCCACCCCTCCCCCCCCCCGGGGCCTGCGGTCGGCGGGCATCGCGGCCGGCATCGTCGCGATCGCCGTGGTGCTCGCCGGCACCTATTGGCGCATGCATGAAAATGCCGAGGCGCATGAATGGGCCGACACGCAAAGCACGCCCACCGTGCGCCTGATCACCCCCAAGCCCAGCGGGGCCAGCGACGAGCTGGTCCAGCCCGGCACGATCGAGGCATGGACATCGGCGCGCCTGTTCGCCCGCGTGCCCGGCTATGTGCGCGCATGGTATGCCGATATCGGCGCGCATGTGGCCGCCGGTGCGCCGCTGGGCGCCATCGACACGCCCGAACTGGACCAGCAGATCATTCAGGCCCGCGCCACGCTTGTCCGCGTCAAGGCCGAGGCCACGCTGGCGCGCACCACGGCGGCCCGCTGGACCGACCTTCTCAAATCCCATTCGGTTTCGCAGCAGGAGACCGATGAAAAGAACGCCAATGCCGCCACCCATGTCGCCGCCGTGGCCGAGGCGCAGGCCAATCTGGGCCGGTTGCTGGCCATGAAGGCCTATGCCACGATCCGCGCGCCTTTTGCCGGAACCGTGACACTGCGCAATGCCGACATCGGCGATCTGGTCGGGCCGGGGGCAACCAATCAGAACCCGATGTTCGCCATGGCCGACGGCCACCGGCTGCGCGTCTATGTCAGCGTGCCGCAGCAATATGCGCCGCTGATGCATCCGGGCCTGTCGGCGCGGCTGACCGCGCCCGCCTGGCCGGGGCGCAATTTTGAGGCAAAGCTGGTCGATCAATCGGGCGCGATCAATCCGCAGACCGGCGCGCTTCAGGTGCAATTGGTGATGGACAATGCCGATGGCGCGCTGCGCCCCGGCGGTTTTGCGCAGGTGCATTTCGATGTGCCGGTGCCTGCCGGACGCCTAAATGTGCCGTCGAGCGCGCTGATCCTGCGCGGCGGCGGGGTCAAGGTGGCCACCGTGGACGCATCGGGCCATGTCCATTTCGCCACCGTCACCATCGCGCAGGATCAGGGCAATTCGGTCGAGATCAGCTCGGGCCTGAAGCCGGGCGAAAAGGTGATCGACAGCCCGCCCGATTCGCTGCTGGAAGGGGAAAGCGTGCATGTTGCGCAATAACAAGCGCTGGATCGGGCTGCTGCCCCTGCTGGCGGCGGCATGCAGTCAGGCCCCCGCCTATCATCCGCCTGTCACCCCCCTGCCCGCCAAATTCGCCGATGCTGACAAGGTATGGGGCGAGGCCCAGCCCGCCGCGCCGCAGGTGGACAAGACATGGTGGCGCGCGCTGGGGGATCCCGGTCTGGACGCGATGGAGGACCGGCTGGAGCAGGACAATCCCAGCCTTGCCGTCATCCTTGCCAAGCATCGTCTGGCCATGGCCGCGCTGCGCCAGAGCAAGGCGGCCACGATGCCCGATGTGGAATCGAGCGGCACCCTCTCCCGCAACCGGCAATCGGACGACCGTCCGTTACGCGGCGGAACCCAGCCCGCCTATTACGAGGCCGATACGGTGGGCGCAGGCATCAGCTATGAGCTGGACCTGTGGGGCCGGGTGCGCGACAGCGTGAAGGCCGCGCGCGCCAATGCGCAAGCCAGCGCCGAAGACGCCGCCGCGCTGCGCCTTGCCCTTCAGGCCGATCTGGCCAGCACATGGGCGGCGATGCGCGGGGCCGATCTGGAAATCGCGATCCTGTCGGACGCCGTGGGCGCCTATCAGCGCGCCGATGATGTGACGCATCACCGCTATGACGGCGGCATTGCCACCGGCATCGATGTGGGCCGCGCCGATGCGCAATTGGCCGATGCGCAGGCGCAATTGGCGCAGGTGCGCGCCCAGCGCGCCGTGCTGGCCCATGCGGTGGCCACGCTGGCGGGCATTCCGGCGGGCGAGGAAAAGATCGACACGCTCGACCATCCGCTCTCGGTGATCGGCGCGCCGACGGCCCTGCCCGCCGCCTTGCTGCAACGCAGGCCCGATATCGCTGCGGCCGAAAGGCGGATGTATGCCGCCAATCGTGCCATCGGCGTGGCCCGCGCCGCGCGTTTCCCCCAGATCTCACTGGGCGGCAATGGCGGTTTTCAGAGCATGGCCGTGTCCAGCCTGATTTCAGCGCCCAATGCTTTCTGGGCGCTGGGGCCGCAATTCTCGCTGCCGATCTTTGACGGCGGCCGGATCAAGGCCCGCATCGAATCCGCCCGCGCCGATTGGGATGCCGCCGCCGCCAATTATCGCGGCAGCGTGCTTCAGGCCATGCGCGAGGTCGAGGACGGTCTGACCTCGATGGACCAGTTGCAGCAGGAAAGCGCCGCGCAAAACCGCGCCGCCGACGCGGCGGGCAAGGCGTCCAAACTGTCCTATGAACTCTATATCAAGGGCGCGAACACGCTGCTCGACGTGGTGACGGCCGAGACCGCCGAACTGGCCGCCCGCCGCCGCGCCGCGCAGGTCGCCACCCAAAGGGTGCAGACCAGCATCGCTCTTGTCCGCGCGCTGGGAGGAGCGGCCTAAAACAGCGCGTCATCGAACAGGGCGTCATCATCATCCGGCGGCGGACTGATGGCGCCCGCAGTCCCGGCATGGCCCGTTGAAGCCCCCGTCAACGGCGCCATGCCGGGCAACAGATGGCGGTCATGCACCCGCCGCTCGCTGCTCATCGTATAGCGGCGAGCCAGATCCTCCATCAGCGCGGCGGCGGGATGCGGGGATGCGGCATCCGGGTCGGCCTGATCCGCCCCGGCCAGCACGGCGAAACTGTCCGTCATCGCGCGCAGGCTTTCCGACAATTCGCCGCAGATCGACAATTCGTCGCAGGCCACATCGATCATGCCCGCAATGCCCTGGGCGCGCCGATCGACCTCGGACATTGCCTCCTCGCTCTGGCCCGCGCCCTGCTGGATGATCGAGAGCGCATTGGTCAGCATCGTGTCCACGCCCGATTGCGCACCGGCCTCATGGCCGATTTCAAAGGCCTCGCTGCGAACGCCCAGATCATCGGCCACCTTGGCAATGCCCAGGATCAGCTCGGCCAGTTGCTGGGAGCAGATGCGGATTTCATCGGCGATCACCGCGACAGGCCGCCCGATCTGGGCATCCCGGCGAGCGCGGATGTTCACATTGATCGCCATGTAATCGACATCGAAACGCAGGCTCTCGATCGTCTGCACCCGCTGGCGCAGGGCATGGACCACCTGCACCACGACATCGGCGATCTCGACGGCCTTTTCATTGGCGCGCTGCAACTGGCTGGTCATGCCACGGGCGCCCGCGATGCAATCGCCCAGATCGCGCAGAAAATGGCCGTTTTGCTGCATCATGTCATCGCGGTGGCCATGGCTCAGCAATTCCGCGCAATCGGGCCCCAGCGCCCCCAGCGCGTCGAGCAGATCGCCGGTCTGGGCGATGAAGTCCCCGGCCAGATCGCCCAGTTGGTCGCCATAGAGGCGCAGCATATGGCCGCGCGTTCCGGCAGCATCGAGCGCGGCCGGATCGGCCAGCACCTGTTCCAGCGCACGGCAACCGTCCAGCACATGCTCCAGCCTTTGGCGGGTGATATCGCCGATTTGCATCGCCCCCAGCGCATCGCCCACCCGCGATTGCAGGCGCAGGATAATGTCGCGCGAAAAGGCGGCCACCTGCGCCAGCCACATCTGGCGCGAGCGCAATTGATCAACCTCGCGCACCAGCCGGTCGGGCACCTGCGGGATCACGCGCGAACATTCGCGCGCCAGCACATCGTCCACCCGCCGCATATCGGCCAGACTGGACTGCATCAGCTTGATCTGGTTGTTGAATGCCTCGACCTCGCGGCTGCCCGATTTCAGCTTCACGCTCATATCATTGGCAAATTCGACAAATTCATCGGCACCCGCCGCCGCGATCTTCAGATTGACCGTATAGAATTCCAGCACGGTCAATATGCGCGCGATTTCCGCCGAATGGGTGCCCAATTGCTGCATCACGGCGGCCAGAGCGGTGACCTGACGCGACCTTTCGGCCTGCCGCGCGGGGGCCTCGCGCAATTGCCGGGCGGCGCAGAGCAGCGCCTCGGCGGCCTCACTGTCCTCGCCCGAATCCTCGCCCAGCACGCGGCTCATCATGTCGAGGCCCGACAGGACCGCCCCCATCGCCTCGACCAGCCGCGCCAGCGTTTCGCCCGCCGGGATGAAGCGGGAATCAAGGCTGGCGACAATATCGGCCATGCCCGCCTGCGCATCGGCGGTCTGGCCAGAGGCCGGGGCGGGGTTGTTCTCAACCAGCGTGAAGCGGGCGTGTTTCATGGCAATACCTTCACTTTGCCGCGGCGTGGAGCAATTCGCGCGCCACATTGCCCAGCGGCACGATACGATCGACCGCGCCGCGCGCGATGGCTTCCTTGGGCATGCCGAAGACCACGCTGGTCGCCTCGTCCTGGGCGATGGTGCGCGCGCCGGCCTGCTTCATTTCCAGCATCCCCTGCGCCCCATCATCGCCCATCCCGGTCAGGATCACGCCCACCGCATTGCCCCCCGCCGATTGCGCGGCCGAACGGAACAGCACATCGACCGAAGGACGATGGCGCGAGACCAGCGGCCCATCGCGCACGCTGACGGTATAGCGTGCGCCCTGCCGCGTCAGCAGCGTGTGGCGCCCGCCCGGCGCGATCAGGACATGGCCGCGCATCACCGTGTCGCCATCCTCGGCCTCCTTCACATCGACCTCGCACAGATCGTTGAGGCGCTGGGCAAAGGAGCGGGTGAAATGCTCGGGCATATGCTGGACAATGACGATGCCGGGCGCATTGGCGGGCAAAGCCTCCAACACCTCGCGCAGCGCCTCGGTGCCCCCGGTCGAGGCGCCGATGCAGACGATCTGTTCGGTGGTCCGGCTCATCGCGCGCGATCCGGGTGGAGGCAGCACGGCGTCGGCGGTCAGCTTTTTCTGCGGCATGACCGGCTTGCGCTCGGTGCGGGCGCGCACGCGGGCGCGGGCCGCTCCCTTGACCACGTCGCAGATCCGCTGATGCTGCTCGGCCAGAAAATCGGCCACGCCCGCCTGAGGCTTCAGGATCACATCCACCGCGCCCGCCTCCAGCGCCTGCAGCAGCGTGTCGGACCCGCTCTCGGTCAGCGAGGAACACATCACCACCGGCAACGGACACTGGCTCATCAGTTTACGCAGGAAGGTGATGCCGTCCATACGCGGCATTTCCACATCCAGCGTCACCACATCGGGCAATTCTTCCTTGATATAGCGCGCCGCTGCAAAGGGGTCGCTGGCCGCGGCGATCACTTCGATCTGTGGATCGGCCGACAGGATGCGCGTCATCATCTGGCGCACGCTGGCCGAATCATCCACGATCAGCACTCGGATCTTGGCCATGGCCTCTATCCCTTCTTTTTGAACACCGTGTTGGCCACGGTGATGAGCGGCAGATCGAGCCCGTGGATCGATTCCGAATGGCCAAGGATCAGATGGCCTCCGGGGCGCAGATTGTCGCACAGCCGCGCGATCACCTTGGCCTGAACATCGCGTTCGAAATAGATCAGGACGTTGCGACAAAAGATGACATCCATCGGCTCGCCCACCGGATAATGGTTGTCCATCAGGTTGAGCCGGGCAAAACCCACCTTGCGGCGCAATTCGGGGATGATGCGCCCCTCCTTGCGCTGGGGGTCGCGGGCATTGACGACATAGCGCGCGCGCATGGCCGCAGGCACCGGGGCCAGAGCGACATGCGGATAAATGCCCCGCCGCGCCTCAGCCAGAACATTGGTGTCAATGTCGGTGGCCAGAATGAAATAATCCATATCGCGTTGTTCGGCCACGAAATCATCCAGCATCATGGCCAGCGTATAGGCCTCCATGCCGGTGGATGCGGCCGCGCTCCAGCAACGGATGCGGCGGCAACGCTGCTCCCGCAATGCGGGCAGGATATGTTGGGCCAGATAGTCGAAATGACCCGGTTCGCGGAAAAAATCGGTCTTGTTGGTGGTGATGGCATTGATGAAATCATCGACGGCCTCGTCGCTGGCATAGCCCGACAGGATATGCTCGCAATAATCGTCCATGCTTTCAAACCCGCCCTCGCGCACGCGCCTGACCAGGCGGCCCTCGATCATCTGGGCCTTGGTGACGGGCATCTTGATGCCGGTTTCGGCCTGGATGTAGGCGGCCACGCGGCGGAACTGTCGGTCGCCGATCGCGGTCTTGGCCGGTTCGACGCCAAATCCCTTGCCCGCCTTTCTGTCGGAAGGGCCGCTCAAGGCACCTGTTCCCGCGTTTCGTCCGAGGACATGCCGATCATCGCGGCATCCTGACTGGTCAGCACCTTGGCGATATCGATCAGCACGACAAAGCCGCCATCCTGACGGATCACCCCGGTGATATAGTCCGAACGCCAGCGGATGCCGATGTCGGGCGCCTTTTCAATGCTTTCCCGCGCAAAGGCGCTGACCACCAACGCCCGGTCGATCACGAGTCCCAGCAGGATGATCTCGCCATCGCGCATGACCTCAAGGATCAGGATGCGCGTCAAAGGCGTCGGCTCGGCGCGCGGCAGGCCAAGGCGCAGGCGCAGGTCGATGGTCGGCACGCCAACCCCGCGCACATCGATCAGCCCCAGAAAATGCTCGGGCGCACCGGGCAGGCGGAACGTCTCCTGATAATCGAGGATCTCGCGCACCTGCTCGACCGGCACGGCAAAGACCTCGGCGCCGATGCTGAAGGTGACCGCCTGCACAGGCCCCGCCGCGGTCACGCCACGCGCTCGAAATCAAGGTCGTCGCTGTCCGGCCCGCCCTGATCCATGTCCAGCGCAAAGCCGCGCAGGCGCTCCTGCTGATGGGCCAGCGAATGGGCGCGCGGCGCGGGTTTGGCCGGACGGGCCGCCGCCTTGCGCGCAGGTTGGGCAGGTTTGGCGCGGGCGGGCGCGGCGTGGGCGGGCGAAGCATGGGCCTGATCGCCGGTGCGGAAATAGGCCATGCTCGCCTGCAATTCCTCGGCCTGCGAGGCCAGTTCCTCGGCAGTGGCCGAGATTTCCTCCGACGAACCGGCGTTCTGCTGGGTCACCTTGTCGAGCTGCTGGATCGCGGTGTTGATCTGGGCCGAGCCGATATCCTGTTCGCGGCAGGCCGCGCTGATTTCGGCCACCAGTTCGGCGGTGCGGCGAATATCGGGCACCAGACGGGTCAGCATCTCGCCCGCTTCGGCCGCCGCCTTGACCGTGTCGGCCGAGAGCGTGCTGATCTCGCTGGCCGCTTCCTGGCTGCGTTCGGCCAGTTTGCGCACTTCGGAGGCAACGACCGCAAAGCCGCGCCCATGTTCGCCCGCCCGCGCGGCCTCGACCGCAGCGTTGAGCGCCAGAAGATCGGTCTGGCGGGCGATTTCCTGCACGATGGAAATCTTGGCCGCGATGGTTTGCATCGCCACCACCGCCTTGCTGACCGCCGCGCCGCTGGCTTCGGCATCCTTGGCCGATTGGCGGGCGATCTTTTCGGTCTGGGCCGAATTGTCGGCGTTCTGCTTGATGTTGCCCGCCATTTCCTCGATCGAGCTGGAGGCTTCCTCGGTGCTGGCGGCCTGTTCGGTCGCGCCTTGCGAGAGGGTTTCGGCGCCCGATGCCATTTCCTGCGCGCCCGAGGCCACATTGCTGGCGGCAAACAGCGCACCACCCACAACATCGCTCAAACGGTCGGTCATCGCGATCAGCGCATGGCCCAGCTTGTCCTGAGAGGACAGCGCGGTGTGCTTGACCGTCAGATCGCCCCCGGCGATCTTTTCGGCCAGATTGGCCGCATCGCGCAGATTGGCCGTCATGCGATTGACCGTGTCGACCAGATCGCGGATCTCGTCCTGACTGGTCACCGCGATCTCCTGATCCAGATCGCCCAGCGCCACCGCATCCAGCGCCAGCCGCACCCGCGCCAGCCCATGCGTGACGGTCCGCGAAATCCAGAACGCGCCCGCCATGCCCACGATCAGCGCCACAGCGGCGGTGATCAGCAGGGTCGTGCGCGAACTGTTGTACAGTTCGTCGGTTTGGGCATTGGCGCGGTCCATGTCCCTTTGCGCGGCATCGACCAACTGGCCGAGAACAGAGCTCATGGCATTGGCCATTTCGCGCGATTTGGTGATCGAAACGACGCCCGCCTCGGCATTCTTGTTGGCCAGCCCAAGGCTGCGCACCTGATCCTCAACCGGAATGAAATCGGCCCAGCGGGTCTGGAGCTGCGCCCAGAGGGGGCGCGTTTCGGCCGTCGCACCCGCGCTGCCCTGCGCCAGCAAGGCCTGCGCCTCGTTGCGCGCCTTCAACAGGTCGCCGTCAAACTTGCGCGTCATCGCGTCATCCGTGGTCAGCGCCATGTTCTTTTCCATGCGCAGCACGTAATTGATCTTGCCATCCAGCGTCAGCGCCCGCTGCTGACGCTTGGCCGGGCCGGTGATCACATTGGAAATCGCATCATTCAACGCGCTCATGCGCATCACGCCGACCGTCACCACGGCCGCCATCAACAGGATCAGAACGGCAAAGACACCGATCAGTTTTGCACGAATAGTTGCATTCATCACACGCCACCTTTGGGCTAGATATTTATATCGGAATGGACGGAGTGGCCCCGCCTAGGGCGCCGCGCCCGCACGCACAGATTGCGCCAGACTTTCGGCAAAGATCAGTTCGAGATCGGGCAGGATCACGAATTGCCCCTGAGGCCGGGCGATGGCGCGGATGAAATCGGCGCGCCAGCGCATGCCCACAGGCGGCGCCTCCTCCACCGGCACGCCCTCCATCGCGGCCACATCCAGCACCTTGTCCGCGACCAGACCGATGGTGGTGGGCTCGCCCTCAACCTCGGCCTCGATGACGATGACGCGCGTGTCCTCGCCATGATCGGCGTGCGCCATGCCAAAGGCCACGGCCAGATCGGTCAAAGGCACAATCGCCCCGCGCACATTGATCAGCCCGCTGGCAAAACCGGGCGCGCCCGGCACGCGGGTGATCGCGGGCACTTCAAGGATCTCGCGCACCGCCTGCGCGTCGATGGCAAAGATTTCGCCATCCAGCGCAAAGGTCAAAACACGTTCGGGAATGCTCATGCCACTTCCCCCGCTCTCTCGCCCAGCAGGCGCTGGTTCTTTTGCGCCGCAACGATCAGATTACCCACGTCAAGGATCAGCGCGACATTGCCGTCGCCAAGGATCGTGGCGCCTGAAAAGCTGCCTTGCCCCGCGTGGAAGCGCGACAGGGATTTGATGACGGTCTGGGTGTTGCCGATGATCTGATCGACGACGAGGCCGACCCGGCCCCGGCCCTGCCCGACGATCACCACCTTTTGGAACAGGTCCGCCGGATAATCGGTGCCGAATGTGTCGCGCAGGCGCAGATAGGGCACCAGTTCGCCGCGCACATCGAGGAAATTGCGCCGCGCGGTCGAAGTCACCTCGGCGGCGGGCAATTCGATGCATTCCTCCACCACGGACAGCGGGATGGCGTAACTCCCCTCGCCCACGCGTACCAACATGCATTCGATGATCGCCAGCGTCAGCGGCAGATGCAACGTCATGGTCGTGCCCATGCCCGGCGTGCTGGCGATGTCGATCGTGCCGCGCAGGCTTTCGATGCTGCGCTTGACCACATCCATGCCCACGCCCCGGCCCGACAGGTTGGTGATCGCCGCCGCCGTCGAAAATCCGGGATGAAAGATCATCTGGAACAATTCGCCATCGCCAAGGATCGCGCCCGGCTGGATCAGCCCCTGCGCCTCGGCCTTGGCGCGCACGCGCTCGCGGTCGATGCCCTTTCCATCGTCGGTGATGGCGATCAGCACCTCGCCGCCCGCCTGCCGCGCCGACAATGTCAGGCGGCCCGTCACCGGCTTGCCCGCCGCCACGCGGTCATCGGCGGCTTCCAGCCCGTGATCGCAGGAATTGCGGATCAGATGGATCATCGGATCGGCCAGACGCTCGATCACCGTCTTGTCGACCTCGGTCGCCTCGCCATGCGTGACCAGTTCGATGGTCTTGCCCGTTTCGCGCGCCAGATCGTGGACAAGGCGGCGGAAACGGCCGAACAGATTGCCCACCGGCATCATCCGCATCGCCATCGTCGTATCGCGCAACTCGGCCGACAGGCGCTCGATATCCTCCGACACCGCGCGCAGCGTCAGTTCGTTGACCGGGCCGACGCTGGAGGCCAATTGCGCCAGACGGCTCTGCGCGATCACCAGTTCGCCCACGCGGTTCATCAATTCATCCAGACGTTCGGCGGCCACGCGCACGCTTTCCTGCGCGGGCGGTGCGGCTTTAGCCACCGGCTGAGGCGCGGCCAGCACTGTGGCGACGGGCAGAACCTCGACCGGCTCGTCGCTTTCGGGCTCCTCGATGAGAGGGGTGATCGCCAGATCCATGTCGTCGATGACAAAGATGAAGACATCCTCGATGTCCTCGCAGGTCACATCGCCCTCGATCACGATGTCCCAGTAGATATAGCATTCGGTGGGCACGAGAGAAGCCAGCGGCGGCAGTTCATCAAGGCGCGGCGTAATCCGGCAGTCGCCAAGCTCGCGCAATTCATCCAGCAAGGGCAAGGGATTGGTGCCGTTGACCATCGCGCCGGGGGGCAGCTTGAAGGAAATGTGCCAGCCCTTGCGCTCGGCCTGAACAGGCCGGGGAACGGCCACGCCCTCGCTGTTGGCAACCGCCTTTTCCAGCGCGGAGAGGATCGCCTCGCCCGCCACCTCCAGCATGGGGTCGCCCTGCGTGCCCACATCGATCAGCGCCTGCATATGATCGCGCGCCGAGAGGACCACGCCGATCAGCGCCTGCGAGGCCTCGGCATGGCCCTTGCGCACGCGGTCAAAGGCAGTTTCGCAATGGTGGGTGAAACGCGCCAGCGCCTCAAAGCCGAACATCGCACCCGACCCTTTAAGGGTGTGGAGCCCGCGAAACACCTCGTCGACCAGCCCGGTATTGGTCGAATCCCCGGCCAGATCGAGCAGCGCCGCCTCGACAGAATCGAGCAGTTCTGCTGCCTCCACCCGAAAGGCGGCTACCGGATCATCCTCGCTCATCGGCCAAGAACCTTGCGGGCGATCTTGACCAGTTGATCGGCGTTAAACGGTTTGACCAGCCAGCCCGTCGCGCCTGCCGCCTTGGCCTGTCCCTTGACGCCATCATCGCTTTCCGTGGTCAGAAAGATGATCGGCACACCGGTCTGCTTGCCGCTCTTGCGGATTTCGCGGATCATGGTCAGCCCGTCCATGCGCGGCATGTTCAGATCGGTGATGATCATGTCGAAACGCTGGGCGCCCGCCTTGGTCAATCCTTCCATGCCGTCGCCCGCCTCGGTGACGGTATAGCCCGCCCCCGTCAGCGCGATGCGCACCGCCATGCGCAGGCTGGAGGAATCATCAACGGTAAGAATGGACGCGCTCATGCGGGGATAACTCCGTGGAACCAGAAATCGATATCGGCATGGGTCTGGGGATAAAGGCCGGTGCGGGCCAGCAGCGAGATCAGCACCGGATTGGCAGGCGCGGTCAGGCGAAACTGGCGATGATTGGCCTCGGCCTCGGCCCGTGCGGCAAGGATCAGTTGCACCACGCCCAGATCGCCCTGTTCCAGACGGTCCACGTCCAGATCGACATCCTGTCCGGCCAGAAAGGCCTCGCACAGCGCCTCATGCGCCGCGCCGATTGTCTGCAGCGTTACATCCTGTGCCAGCTTTACCAAAATCGCCATTGTCCAAGCCCGCCCTGCCAAGGGTCAACCAGAATGCCCTTGCGTCAGGTTGGTTTATCAAAAGCGTGTAGATGGTTGCTTTGGGAGGGACTGCGTAAAGTCACGCAGTCGGGGGGAAATCATAAGGCGCCCGAGGGGCAAAATCGGCGCGCGCCTGCCCGGTTCTCAATCGCGGTCCGACCGGCCGTCCCCGATCTGGCGCGGGCCGATCGCATGGGACAACACCTGCGCCACATCCTCGGCCGCCAGTGGGCGGCTGAAGAGGAAACCCTGCATTTCCGAACAAATCTGGCGCTTGAGATAATCGAGCTGCTCGCGGCTCTCGACCCCTTCGGCCACACAGCCCAGTCCCAGATTTTGCGCCAGCGAGAGGATGCCCTGCACCACGGCGGCGGCATTGGGCTCGGTGGCCACCTCGCTCATGAAGGTGCGGTCGATCTTGATCCGGTCGAGCGGAAAGCGGCGCAGATAGGACAACGAAGACCAGCCCGTGCCGAAATCATCGAGCGAGAGGGTTACGCCCAATGTCTTGAGATCATTCATGATCTGGATCGTCACCTCGGTATCGTCCAGCGTCAGGCTCTCGGTCAGTTCCAGTTCGAGCCATTGCGGGTCCATGCCCGAAATCTCCAGCGCGCGCCTGACGCTCCTGACGATATCGCCGCGATAGAATTGCTGGGCCGAAAGGTTGACCGCCATGCGGATCGGCGGATGCCCCGCCCTCTGCCAAGCCACATTCTGGCGGCAGGCCTGTTCCAGCACCCATTCGCCCACCTCGACGATCAGCCCCAGTTCCTCAAGCAGCGGCACAAAGACCGAGGGCAGCACCAGCCCCTGCACCGGATGGTTCCAGCGCAGCAAGGCCTCGACCCCGGTCACGTGGTAACCATCCAGGGCGACCTGCGGCTGGTAATACAGGGTGAACTCGCCGTTGACGCAGGCCATGTGAATATCATTGGCCAATTCCTGCCAACGCATCGTGGCCTCATTCATCGCCGGGGTGAAATGGCGGTGGATGCCGCGCCCGTTGCCCTTGGCGTCATACATGGCGGTGTCGGCCGAACGCAGCAGCTTGGCCGGGTCCTCGCCGTCCTGCGGAAATGTGCTGACGCCAATGCTGCCGCCGATGTGCAACTGGTGCTGCTCGATCAGGAACGCGCTTTTGAGCGCCTGAAGCACCTTGGCCGCCACCACATCGACATCGCCCGCATGAGCCACATCGCCCAGCAGGATGACAAATTCATCGCCCCCCAGCCGCGCCGCCGTATCGCATTCGCGCAGGCAGGAGCGCAGCCGGTCCGCCACGGTCTGCAACAGCATATCGCCCACATGATGGCCCAGCGAATCGTTGATATGCTTAAAATGGTCCAGATCGAGCATCATCACGGCGACCTGCTGACCGCTGCGCCGGGCCTGCGCAACGGCCTGTCCCAGCCGATCGGTCAACAGCGTGCGGTTGGGCAGACCCGTCAGCGCATCATGCAGCGCCATATAGCGGATGCGGGCCTCTGCCTCCTTGCGGTCGTTGATATTGCGGAAATTGAACAGGACCACCTGACGCTGATCGGTTTCATAGGTTCGCGCGATCACTTCGGCATGGGTGACCACACCGCTGGCGGCGGTCAATTCCCAATCGTCATATTTCACCATGCCAAGGCGCATGGATTCCCGCAGCATCGCCTCGCCAAAAGTCATGCGGGCCGCGGCGGCCAGTTCCCAGATCGTTTTGCCCAGCACATCGGCCGGGTCATGGCTGAACATATCCATGGCGGCGGGGTTCGCGTCAAACACCTCGCCGGACTGCGCGTCGACCAGCATCAGCCCATCGGGCGCCGTTTCGAACAGGCGGCGATAGCTGACCTCGGAGCGTTTCAGGTTCACCTCGGCAATATGGCGCGCGGCCATTTCCATTTCGAGCCTGGCATTCCTGGCCGCCAGATTCCTCTGGGCATTGCGAAGGCTCAGATGCGTGCGCACGCGGGCCAGCATTTCCTCGGTCTGGAACGGCTTGCTGATATAATCGACCCCGCCCGCCTGAAAGGCCGACACCTTGTCATTCACATCGGTCAGCGCCGTCATGAAGATCACGGGAATTTCGGCGGTCAGCGGATTGGCCTTCAGTCGCCGGCAGGTTTCAAACCCGTCGATGCCCGGCATCATCACATCCAGCAGGATCAGGTCGGGCTGGCCCAGTTCGGCACGTTTCAGGCCTTCCATCCCGTCCTGCGCGACGGTGACATTATAGTTGTTGTCCTCCAGATGTTCGCCCACCACGCCCAGATTGACGGGATTGTCATCCACCACCAGAATGGTCTGAACCTGCGCGCCCGCATCGGCAACGAAAGCGCCCGACATGTCGCTCATGGCCGCTTCTCCATGCTGGCCTCGACCATTGCGAGCAGGGCCTGCGATTGAAACGCGCGAGCCATGCGCGTGATCATCTCGGCAAAGACGCGATAGGCCGGATCAAGCGCGGCAATCCTCTCGGCCTCGCCGCGCACCGCGCGCATATTGCCCGCCTCCACCGCTTGATACAGCGCGCCCAGCACATCGGGCGCGGGAATGGTCATGGCATCATCCTTGGCCTCGGCCTGTTCGACCACCCATTCCAGCCCGACCGCCTCGCCCACCAGCCGGATCATCTCGGCCCGGTCCAGCGGCTTGGGCAGGAAGGAGCGCGCGCCGGCCGCCAGCGCGGCGGCCTGATTTTGCGGCGAGATGCCAGAGGATACCGCGATGATCGGGACATGGCGCAAGCCTTTGTGTTCCCCCAGCGCGTGGATCGCCTCCAGCCCGTCCATGCCAGGCATACGGATGTCCATCAGGATCAGATCGGGCGGCGAGGCGATGGCCTGCGCAATCCCATCCTGCGCATTGGGCGCCTGTTCAACGATAAAGCCCAGATCGGCCAGCAGCGCAGCCAGCACTTCGCGGTTGGCGGTGATGTCATCGACGATCAGCACCCGGCGCCGGTCGCCGCGATAGCCGGTGCATTCGGCCGGATTGACCCCGCCGTCCGCCTGGCGGTGCGACACGGCCAAATCAAGGTCGAACCAGAACAGGCTGCCCTCACCCACCGCGCTTTCGACCTTGAGCGTGCCATCCATCAATTCGATCAACTGGCGGCTGATCGACAGGCCAAGCCCGGTGCCGCCCGAACGCTTGTCATTGGCGCCCACCTGTTCAAATGGCATGAAGATCGCGGACAGATCCTGCGCGGCGATCCCCACCCCGGTGTCGCGCACCGCGAAATTGAGCCGCACGTTCTGGCCGCTGATCATCAGTACGCTGGCGCACAGCGTCACCCGGCCCCGGTCGGTGAATTTGACCGCATTGCCCAGCAGGTTGAGCAACACCTGACGCAGCCGCTTTTCATCGGCCAGCACGAAATCAGGCAGATCGGGGGCCAGATCGCAGGCAAAATCCAGCGCCTTTTCCTCGGTCCGCACGCGCATGATCGCCGCGATCCCATTGAGGAATCCGCGCAGGTCGATGCTGGCGGGATAAAGCTCCAGCTTGCCCGCCTCGATTTTCGACAGATCCAGAATGTCATTGATCAGCGTGAGCAGATGCTGGCCGCTGTCATGGATGGTGCGGGCGGCGTGCTGGTGGCGCTCCTCGATGCCCTTTTCGCGCATCAGCAATTGGGCATAGCCCATCACGGCATTGAGCGGCGTGCGCAATTCATGGCTCATATTGGCCAGAAAATTCGACTTGGCCTGGCTGGCGCTTTCGGCCACGGATCGGGCAATGTCCAGTTCGCGGCTGCGGTCGGCCAGTTGGGCCTGAATGCTTCGGCGCTCGGCGATTTCGGCCTGCAATTGCTCGATGGCCGCATCGCGCTCCTCGACCCGCGCGGCCAGCGCCTCATTGGCCAGCCGCAATTGCGCGGGCGATGGAATGGCCAGCAGCTTGGGCATCAGCGGCCAGAGCGCGGCGGCCGTTGCCACCGAAACCACGGCGGTCAGCGCCTTGACCAGCGCCTGAATGCCGTAAATCGGATGCCACAGGGTGATG
Organism: Novosphingobium sp. SG707; assembly: GCF_012275515.1. GTDB lineage: Bacteria > Pseudomonadota > Alphaproteobacteria > Sphingomonadales > Sphingomonadaceae > Novosphingobium. The sequence goes on along the minus strand of NZ_JAAZQL010000002.1, from coordinate 407,824 downwards.
ATCGAAATGACATGCGTGGCCCCGCAGGCCAGAATGAACACCGCAAAGCAGATGAACACCCAGCTGAACGCGATATCGCCGCGCTTGCGCACCAGCATGACCAGCGCGACCGGGATGGTGAAATAGGCCAGCGCCGTGATCGCATCGGCCATCACATGCGTCCAGATCAGTTCCGGTTGCCACAGCAGGCAGAAGCCATGCGGGGCATAACCATGATCATTCAGAATATTATGAAAATACCGCAGCAAGGCCATGCCTTTCATCCACCCAAACGCGGATGATTTAACACGGCATCTTTTTATATATTGCGGACCGCACCTCAGGCAAAATAGAGAAAACCACCTATGCTTTCGTATTAGGCAGATTTACCCATAACAGGCCCGCCGCCCCGCTCGGGCGCAAGCGGCAGGCCCCGACAGGCGTCAGATCCGGTTCAATTCCACCCTTGCCGCCGCCACCTTGTCGGCCAGACGCGGATCGTTGAGCAAGAGCGTGGCCGCCAGCGTGCCGATCACCTCGCTGGCCTGAATGTCGCTGGCGTAATGCGCGCCGCAATATTCGCGGCTCATCGCATAATCCTGTGCGCGGTCCATGATTCTGTCCGCCTTGGCGGGCAACAGCCGCGCCAGAGCCACACCCACCGCATAGCCCAGCGTCGAATGGCCCGAGGGATAGGAGCGATAGGCAGGCTTGGCCGGATCGACCTTGCCTTCGCAAAAAGGCAGCGAGGCATCCGCGCTGTAGGGCCGCATGCGATGGAAATGATCCTTGGCAATGCTGGCCACGACAGCGGATTCATGGTTGACGATTTCCAGCAATTCCCACGTCGCGGGCAGTTTTTTTAGATCGACGCCCAGCGTTTCGTTAAAGACCGCCGGGTCCTCGTGGATCGCATCCTGATAGGCCTGCTTCAAACGCTGAGGGCTGGCGCCGGCGATCAACTGGTGCAACATGGCCAGCTCGCGCGCATTGGCGGGCATATCCCTGGCCACCGGCGCGGGCAGGATCAGCACCGGCTGGAACAGCGTGGCATCCAGATATTGCAGTGTTTTGGGCTTGGCAGGCGCGTTTTGCGCCAAGGCGGCCGTGGGCACCATCGCAGGCATGGCCACCGCCAGCAGGGCAGCGCTCAGTATCGCTTTCATCATCGCGAATTCCTTCCTCAGGCTTTGGGCGACACAACCAGAATGACGAAACTGCCCGGCACCGGCTTGCCGCGCTTGGCCCCGGCCTCGGGCGCGGCCAGCGTGGCGGCGGGCAGATAGACCCGGCCATCGCGCGGGTCCACAGCGCCGGTCTTGGCGCCGATCTGGGTGGGGATGACCTGCGCCACGGCGATATGATCGGGGCGGCGGATGTCGAGCGCGACCAGCGTGCCGCTGCCGCCGCAGGGGATGAAGGCCAGCCCGCGCTCCTCGTCGGCGATGACCGCATCGGCATCCTTGCCAATGGGCAGCCTGGCCACGGCCTTGCCGCTGGCCACATCGGCCACCACCGCCACGCCATTGGCGCAGGCCGAGATCAGCCGCTTGCCCCCGGCCACCATCGCCAGCCCCGTGGGGCCGACGCAACCGGGCATGGCAATCTTGCGCAGCACCCGGCCCGCCTTCAGATCGACCTCGGCAATCCTGTTCTCATCCTCAAGATTGACAAAGGCCCCGCCGCGCCCGTTGCTGACCGCAAATTCCAGCCCGCCTGCCAGCTTCATCGTGCCGGTCACAGCATGGGTCTTGGCGTCGATGCTGGTGATCGTGTCGCTGCCGGGGCTCATGACGGCAATCCGGCCGGTGGCGGCATCGTAAAACGCCGCGTCCGGCTTCTTGCCGCTGGGCACCTGCGCGATCACCTTGCCACTGGCTACTTCAACAAAGCGGGTCAGGCCGCTCTTGCCGTCGGTTTCCACAAGGGTCGCGCCATCGTCGATCAGGATCACCTGATGCGCGCCCTCGGCGCTGGTGACCGCGTCGGTCACCTTGCGCGTGGCCAGATCGAGCGCCATCACCGCATTGCTGCGCGCCACATACAGCACGCCGCGCGGGGCATCGACGCGCGCATAATCCCAGCCGCCATCGGCCCCGGCGATCCTGTCGGTCACGCTGTAATTCACGCGGGTCTGCGCGGCGACGGGCGCGGCCGCGATCATTGCGGCCAAAAGGCCGGTGCCTGCCCATTTCGTTCCGGTCATCATTGTCGGTGTCCTGTCCGGCCGACAGTCCGATCCTGCCGCGCTCGATAGGTGGCGGGTAGGAACCATTTATGACAGATAGATGACAAGCCGCCCCCGGCCCCGCAGAATGCCGCAAATGACAAATTTAGAATGTCAGCGACCGCCCTCTCCCCCGCGCACCAGCAGCGCCAGTTCGGTGCGATTGCCCACATTCAGCCGGTCGAAGATGCGGTGGAGATAGACCTTCACCGAGCCTTCGGAAATGGCTAGGTTTTCAGCAATTTCGCGGTTGCGCAGGCCCGCCGCCACCCCTTCGACGATCCGCCGGTCGCGCTCGCCAAGCGCATCGAGCGGGTTGGCTGGCGAGGGCTGCGAGGCCAGCATAAAGGCCCGCTCCATCATCGCCATCGAGATCGCCCGCGTTCCGGCCATCACCGTGTCGATGGCCTCCTTCAAGGCCGAGGCATCGCTGTCTTTCAGCAGGATGCCGTTGACGCCCAGCCGAATCGCGGCAACCAGACTGGCATCGTCGATCTCGGCCGCCAACATCAGCACAGGCCGGGTATCGCCCTGCGCCCGCAGCGCCTCCAGCACCGCCACCCCATTGCGCCCCGGCATCCGTAGATCGACGATCACCAGATCGGGGTCCTTTTCCGCCACCGCCGCCAGCGCCGCATCGCCATCGCCCACCGAGGCCACAATCGCAAAACCCAGACTGCCCAGCACCTGCTCCAGCCCGGCGCGCAAAAACGCATGATCGTCGGCAATGACGATTCTGGTCATCCGGCAGGCTCCATGGGCAGAGTTACAAGCACGCGCGTTTGCCCGTGGATCAGCCCGATGGTCAAGCCCCCTCCCAGCCTTGCCACGCGCGCGGCGATAGATTGCGGGGGATCGCCCAACGCATCGGGGGCAAAGCCGATGCCATCGTCGACAATGGCCATGCTCAGCCCGCCGTCGGTGGTGTCCAGTTCGACACGGACATGGCGCGCCTGTCCATGGCGGGCGGCATTGGCGGTGGCCTCGCGCAGGATCTGCTGGATCTCGAAATTGAGCGCGGTGGGTACGATGATCGGCCCCTCCCCCTCCGCCGACACCGATACCGACACCGCCACCAGCCATTGCGCGGAAAGCTGGTCGGCCAGCGGGATCAGTTCCTGAAGCAGGTCGCGCTGCCCCGGCTGGATCTGGCCCTGACGCAGGCGCTCGATGATGGCGCGCACATGGCCCTGTTCGGCCGCCAGCCCGGCGCAGAGCAGGTCGATGTCATCAGGCGCGGCCGTCCCTTGCGCCAGTTTATAGCGCAAGGCCTCCAGCCGGAATTTCGCCCCGGCCAGCGTTTGCACCACGCTGTCATGCAGATCGGCGGCGATCTGGGTGCGCAGGCGCGACATGGCCACTTCGCGCGCCATGGCCTCGGTTTCCTCCTCATCCATCGCGGCAGCCACTTCGCGCACCACGCTTTTGGCAGCAAAGAGATCGTCGCAATTGAGGCCCGCTATGCCCGTCAGCACCAGTTGCCCGCGCCCGGTGCGCCCGATGATCGGCAAGGACAGGCCCTGCGCCCCCGCAAAGCCCGCGATCAGCCCCTCCATCGGCGCGGGCGCCATGGCCACCATGCGATCCTGATCATTGAGGAGCAGCGCGCGGCGACGCGGAGCATCGAACACCATGCCGCCCGCCGGCAAAGGCAGATCCAGAGCGGCCAGTTCCGGCCCCTCGCCCATCTTGCCGCAAGTGCGGATGACAGGGCGGCTCTCACCCTGCGCCATCCATGCAATGGCGCCCCCGGCCGCGCCATAGGCCCCCATCGCATAATCCAGCACCCCGGCCAGAGGGTCCTGTGCCTGCTCGGGCCTTATGTATCGTGCCACGGGCACATTCTGTCGGTTGAAGGCGAACCAGCCCAGCATCAGCGAGAGCAGCGCCAGCGTGCTGAAGCGGCGGATGAATTTGGTCGTGTCGAAATGAAACTCGCCCCATTCGACCAGCAGCCCCGCCAGCAGGAAACAGGCCGCCAGCCCCACCGCGATCAGCAGGATGCTCCGCCTGTTCCACCGCGTGGCCGAATTGAGCATCAGAAAGGCGAAGAAGGCCATGAAGGAGCTGAAGAAATCCAGCGTCACCGCCTCGGTCAGATAGAGACCGACAAGGAAGGTGGCGACATCGACCGCAAAGGCCGCCCGCGCCAGCCGGAAATCATACCACCAGCTTTGCGCCGCCACCGCCAGCATCATCAGCGCAAAGACCAGATAGGCGCCAAACAGCCACACCGTTTCGGCCCCGCCCTGCGCATGATGATGCGGCGCCATCCAGAGCCACACCGCAAACAGGGCCGCCATCAAACTGCGCATCACGGCCAGAACCAGACCAGAACGCGATCGGGTCAAACCCGGTTCCTTTCCTGATGTTGCGGCATGGCCTTCTTCCTTGGCATGAATTTCGGCCCAGTCAATGCGGCCCTTTCATCAGGGTGCGCACGCACCAAGCCCCAGGAAAGGACATCTGAGAAGAATGCTTCCGAATCGTCACAAAAGTGCAAACATCGATGGATAGAGGGCGCTGTAACTTACCTATTAACTAAAGTTACTGCCAACAGCAGCCATCCTCTCCAACCCTGGCTGCACCCCTCGGAGGAATATCAGGTGAAACATTCCAAGGCCCTTCTGGCCCTGCCGTTGAGCGCGCTTGTGCTGATGAATGCGGGCGTTGCCCATGCAGCCGACGCCGCCCCGGCGGAAGGCAACGGCACCGGACTGACCGACATTGTCGTGACCGCCACCAAGCGCGAAACCAACCTGCAGAAGACCCCGGTGGCCATCTCGGTGGTCAGCGAGCAGGTCATCAAGGACCGCCATGTTCAAAGCCTGATCGACCTGGCCGATGGCGGCGTGCCCTCGCTGCGCGTGGCCACCTTCGAAGCGCGCCAGTCGGCACTGACGGTCGGCATCCGCGGCATCGTCCCCTTTGACCAGAACCAGACCGCCCGCGACAGCGGCGTCGGCGTCTATATCGACGGCGTGTATCTCGCCCGCTCGCAGGGCCTGAACGCCGCGCTGTTCGACGTTTCGCGCATCGAAGTGCTGAAAGGTCCGCAGGGCACCCTGTTTGGCCGCAACACCGAAGGCGGCGCCGTCAGCATCGTGACGCGCGACCCCAGCGGCCAGTTCGGCGGCCGCTTCTCGGCAGGCGTGGGCAATTACGGCAGCCACACCGCCGAGGGCCATCTGGACCTGCCCGAATTCAACAATATCGCGGTCAAGATCGACGCGGTGGAACAGCATCAGGACGCCACCGTCAAGAACCCGCTGGCCGGGCAAGCCGGGTGGAACCAGTATGAGCGCGTGGGCGGCCGCATCAGCGCCAAGTGGACCCCGATTCAGGGCTTCTCGGCGCTGGTGTCCTATGACAAGGGCCGCGACGAAAACACGCCCAATTTCAGCCAGCTCATCAACTACAACCCCAATGGCCTGCCGGTCGGAACCTACAACGGCTCCAGCCTGACGCTGAACGGCGCCAACTGCACCGCTGGCAAGACCTGCATCGCCCCGCTCTCGCCGCTGGTCACCCCCACGGGCGGCAACCGCCTGTCGACGGCCCCGATCGGCGTGCCCCAGCAGCCCAGCGTCGACCGCACCGAAGGCACCTCGCTGCACCTGAACTATAAGGTGATGCCGGGCATGGAGCTGCGCTCGATCACGGCATGGCGCCGTGTTTCGACCGAGCAGTGGGACAATTCGGGCGGCGCGGCGCGCACCATCTTTGCCCCCAACACCGCTTTCAGCCGCTACAGCCTGTCTTACCTGAACCAGCGTCAGTTCAGCCAGGAACTGCAACTGGTCGGCAGCATCCCGCAGGTCGACTATGTGCTGGGCGGCTATTACTTCAACGAACGCGCCCAGGAACAGGCATCGACCCCTTCGTCGAACACCTGGAATGCGGACGGCACCGGCTATACGATCAACAGCGAAACGGTCTCGGGCGCTGTCACCTCGAAAAATCAGGGCTGGGCCATCGGTCAGCAGTTCCTGCAGCGCGCCAGCGAAGCCTATGCCCGCAGCTATGCCGCGTTTGGCCAGATGACCTATACGCCCGAATGGCTGGACAACAAATTCCACCTGACGCTGGGCGGCCGCTACACCAATGAAAAGCGTCACGGCACGCTTTACTTGGTGCAGGGCATTTCGTCGAACTTCCTGTTCAACGAAAGCGTCAGCCGCTTCGACCCGCTGGCGGTTGCCGCCTATGAGTTGACGCGCAACGTCAACCTCTATGCCAAATATTCGACCGGCTATCGCGCCGGCGGCGCCAATGACCGTTCGCAGACCTTCAACTCGTTTGGCCCCGAAGTCGTGCGCTCGTATGAAATCGGCACCAAGATGGACCTGATGGACCATCACGTTCGCCTCAACCTGGCCGGTTACATGATGGACCGCACCGGCACGCAGACCGACTTCGACAATGTCGACACCAATCCCAACAGCCCGACCTTCAACCTGCACACCGAGGAAACCCGCAACGCGCCGGGCACGTCCAAGATCCGCGGCATCGAGGCCGACCTTACGGTCAAGCCGGCCGAAGGCGTCACGCTGGGCGCGTCCTACGCCTACACCTACACCTTTGTTCCGCCCACGGCCAATCCGTTCCTGAACAATGCCCTGTATCAGGTCTATACGGTCTATACGCCGCGCAATGCCGCCTCGGCCTATGCCGATTACGTTATGCCGGTGAACGCCAATGGCAGCGAGGTGCGCGTGCATCTGGACGCCAACTATGCCCAGTCGCAGTACAGCTTCCAGAACGAGCCGGTGAAGACCGACGCCAGCTTCGTCGTCAACGGCCGCATCGCTCTGGCCTCGGTGCCGATGAGCGGCGCGACCAAGGCGACCTTCTCGGTGTGGAGCCGCAACTTGTTCAACACCACCTACATCTATCGCCGCTCGGGCGCGAATGATGCGGTGTTGGGCGATTACGGCAACTTCAACTCGCCCCGCACCTTCGGCGGCGAGGTGCAGATCACCTTCTAATCGGCATTACCCCACACGAGGTGCAGACTCCCTCGTGGTATAAAGAGAAAAGACCCCCATCCTGGACGGGCGGCCCGCAAGGTCGCCCGTCTTTTTGCGTCCGCCGATCATCGCCGGTTTTATGCAGACTTCACGCAATTGCGCCCAGCTTCGCGTAGAGGCTTAACGCCCATCAGGCTTAGGGATGGCCCTGCTCAAAGGCAGGAATTGTCCGATGTCGCCCATCTATCGCTTTTTGAAATTCGCCCCCGGCCCGCGCGCTGATCGCGCCTTGCGGCTGACGGGGCTGGTCTTGCTGGCTTTGGCGGCGGGGCTGGCGCGGATGCTCTTTATCGGGCGCCATGCCCTGCCGCCCCACCCCGGTTCCCCCTGGGAAATGGCCGTTGCGATGGGCGCGGTGCTGCTGTTCTGGGCGGGCAATGTGCTGGCGATGGCGGGCGATGCCCTGCTGCGCCCTATGGCGCGCCCTCCTCGCCCGCTTTGAACCGGCTGTCCGATCCTCAACTCTTGGGCTTGATCACTTTGACCGTGTTTATATTGCCTGGGATCACAAAACGCACGAAATCGCTGCTGGCGCTGCATGCCGCGCCGCGTTCGGGGCGATAGCTGGACTGATAACGCACCCCGGTAAACATATCGCGCGCCGCATCGGTAAACACAAAGGGCGGATAGGCGATCACCGTGCGGACTTGCGCGGTATGGCCATCGGCCTGAATGTCGAATTCGGTGCGCGCCCATCCCTCGAAGCCATAGCGCAGCGCCTCGGTCGGGAAATGCGATGGCGCGCTGTTGCTATTGGTCAACGCCGGGCGCGGGCCGATCAAGGCGCACTGCTCCTGTGTCAGACCGGTGGTGGCGAACCATTGCCCGGCCTTGTCCAGATCGCCGCTGCGCGCCGCCTCATTGGCCAGCCGCAATTGCGCGAACTGGCGCAGGGGGTGATGTTCTGCAAGCCGCTGGTCCTGCGCCACGCGGATCAGGGCGGCCTGGATGCGCTCGGCCTGACTGCTGCGTGCGCGGGCCGGCGCCCCTATCAACAGCGCGGTGTCCTGCGCCAGAGCATCCTGCGCCAACGCTGGATCATCGGCCAGCGCCAGCAACTGATCCATCGCCACCCGCTCGCTATCCTCCCCTTTATGACCCGTTTGGGGCCGCGAGGATTCGAGCAGCACCAGCGCAGCATGTGCAGCCTCGGCAGGAATGGCCCGCGATCCGCCCCGCGCCAGCACCAGCCCGCGCTCAATCGAAGCCTGCCGGTCCTGTGCCCCGCGCAGATCGACCAGCGCCAGTCGCACAAGCGCCGCCAGTTCGGCATCCTCCTTGCCCGCCTTCTGCGCCGCCTCGGCCGCCGCGAGCCAGCGCGACCATGGCAGCCCATCCGACGCAGGCGCCCATTGCGAAAATCGGGTCAGCAGCGGATTGAGCGCGGAAATACCGCCTGTACCTTCCGCGCGGGTACACACGATCTCGACCCGCGTGGCGATGCGAAAGAACTCAGGAATGCGCGCGGCATCTTCGCGCGGCCATACCCATTGCTGTACCGCACGGGCAAAGGCGGAGGCTTTGGCATAGGAGCCATTGGCATAAACGGTCCGCGCGCTTTCCACCTGCCCCTGACCGCTGATGGTGAATTCAACCACGGCGCGATCCTCCGGCTCCAGCCCGGTGTCGGGGCCGCACATCGGGGGTTCCATTTGCCCCGCCTTGGTAAAGAGGGATTTTTCCAGCCTGCCTGCGCCGGATGCGGCCATAAAGCTATAGGCCGTCTCGCGGTCCTTCGTCAGCATAGCCGCCTGCGCCAGATCGGCGCGCAGCAGCGCCTCCTCGACCGAAAGGCGGCCATTGGTGCCGGGGCTGAGCTTGAGGGCCTGCTCCAGCGCCGCCCGCCCTTCCTTGACCCGGCCATGATTGAGCAGGATGCGCCCCTTCATCATCTGCCACATCGCCTGTGCATGTTTGTCCGGCTTGGCCTCGGCCGAGGCCAGCGCATAGCCTTCCTCCACCGTGTCCAGCGCCTGATTTCCGCTGTCGAAACTGGTCAGTTGCGCCAGCCACATCAACGTCTGCGACCGCTCCTGACCTTTCAACAGCGCCAGCGCGGCCTTGTAATGGGCCAGCGCCGTATCGTGGTCCCACCGCGCCGCAGCCAGATTGCCCAATCTTTGTTCGACGCGCACCACCTCATTGGCGAATTCCTCCCCCGCGCGGGTCAATTGAGGCAGGCCTTGCTGCACCATAAGCTCGCCCTGCGCGGTTTGCCCTGTGGCGATCAGGCAATCGCCACGCCGCACGGCAATCGCGGCATAGGGCAAAGTGCCCGGCCTGATGCGCGGATCATCGGCCAGTTGCGCAAAGATCGGCAAAGCCTTGACGCAATCATTGTTCGCCCATGCGTCGGTGGCGGCATTGAACAGCGATTGAAGGTCGGGCTTGGCAGCGGGTGCGATTTGCGCGCAAAGCGGCGCCCCCATTTGCAGAACCAGCGCAGCGCCCAGAGCAATACGTGAGATCTGCAAGACATCCTCCCGATTTACACAACCCATTCATGGGCATAGTAAGTAGCGATGCGCAAACTGTCTATCGCCCTATGCGGAGCTTTTCTGACTGCCCTCCCGGTGAAAGCGCAGGCGCCATCGGGCGGCGGACAGGTCATTTTGCTGGGTGCGCGCTGGTGTGCGCCCTGCATGGCCGAATGGCGCGATCTGGCCGTTTTGGTGGCGGCGGCAAAGCCCGATCAGGTGGTACTGGCATGGGTGGACCGGCCGATTCCACCGCCTCCCGCGCTGGCCGGTCAGGTGGCCGTCATGCCCCACGCTCAGGCGCAGGAACTGGCGCAGCGTCTGGGCGGCGAGGGTTTTGGCCTGCCCATGGCCGCCTATGTCCCGGCGGGCCAGCGCCCCTGCGCCCCGTGGCGCGCGCCTCTGCGGCCCAAGGATCTGGAGTCGCTGCGCAAATTGTGCGGCCGGTGACCGGAATTCATCAACCCTCGCCGTCAAGCTGCGCCTGCGCTGGCGGGCAGGCCCAAACATAAAGACGCAGCATCCATAGGTTCCCTGCGGGGAAAGCGGGGGCGGCCTGGCCGACATTGAAACGCGCAGATTCCGATCGACCCGTCCGCAAGTCTCCCACTTTTCTAGAACCTTGGGCAAGGATCCACCCCTGCCCCTACCCCATGCATGACACGCGGGCTCTTCAATTGAGCCAAAGACTGGCCCATAGAAAGGAGGAACCGCCCTGTGAGGCTGTTCACAGTTTCTCGATGCGCGCAGCACCATAATCAGACAGGCCGGTATGACCTTTCCAATCCCGATGAACTGCGAATTGCTGGACCTGCGCGCGCTGGTGGCGGTAGCGGATGGGCGCAGCTTCATGCGCGCGGCGCAACAGTTGAACCTGTCCCAGCCCGCGCTCAGCCGCCGGATCCAGAAACTGGAACAGGCGGTCGGCACGGTTCTGGTCGAGCGGACCACGCGGACCGTGCGGTTGACAGCGGCGGGTGCGCAGGTGGTGCCGCTGATACGCCGGATGCTGCAGGAAATCGACGGCTCGCTCGTCGGCCTGATGGCGCAGGGCGAACGTGCGGCGGGCCGCATCACATTGGCCAGTATCCCAAGCGCCACGGTGCAGTTCCTGCCCGAAGTGCTGCAACGCTTTTCGCTCGATTATCGCAACACCCGCGTGCGCATCCTCGACCTTTCCGCCGGGGAATGCGCCGAAGCGGTGCGCACCGGCGAAGCCGAATTCGGCCTGTCTTTGCCGGTCGGGCCGGATTCCGATCTTGCCTATACATCGCTGCATGACGATCCCTATGGGCTGGTGTGCCGCAAGGATGATCCGCTTGCGGCCAAAGGCGAGGTCGGCTGGGCCGATCTGGTGGATCGCCGGTTGGTGACGGTCCACCGGGCCAGCGGCAACCGCACCACGCTGGAGGCGGGATTGGCCGCCCAAGGCATCAATCTGAGCTGGTTTTACGAAGTCACGCGCCTGACATCGGCGCTGGCGCTGGCGGATGCCGGACTGGGGCCATCGGTGCTGCCGCAACTGGCCTGCGCGGGGCCTGAGGCGGGTAATCTGGTCTGGCGCCCGCTCAGGGACCCTGTGATTTTCCGGAGCATCGGGCTGCTGCAAAGGCCCGGCGCGCAATTGTCGCCCGCCTGCGCCCGGCTGGTCAGCCTGCTGTCCGAGGCTTGGACAAAGGCTAAAGCGTAAAGCGCCCGCCGTTCCATCGCGCCACCAGCAAGGTAGCGCTGATATTCGCCACGCCGCTGGTCAGGGCGCGCAGGGTAGAGAGAATGCGATCCACCGCAATCAGCATGGCCGCCGCCGCCACGGGCACATCGGGCAGCAGCGAAAGCGTGAGCAAAAGCGCGGAAAAGCCGCTGCCGATCACCCCGGCCGCGGCCTTGGATGTCACCAGCATGACCAGCAGATAGAGCGCGATCCGCTCGGGCGGCAGGGGGATATTCAGCGCCTCGGACAGAAACAGCGTGGCGACGATCAGATAGACCGCTGTCCCAGCCAGATTGAGCGTATAGCCCACCGGCATCACCAGGCCGACCACCGCCGGATCGCCGCCCATGCCTTCCAGCTTGGACATCAGACGGGGCAGCACCACCTCGCTTGACGAGGTGCCCGCGATGATCAGCATTTCATCCCGGAAATGCCGCAGCAGGGCAAACGGGCGCAGGCCTGTGCGCGCATGGACCACCAGCAGCAAGGCCGCCATCAGCCCAAGGCAGGCCAGCGCCAAAGTGGCCACCAGCAGGCCCAGCGAACTGATGAAACCAATGCCATAGGCCCCCACCGTATAGGCGATCGCCCCGAAAGCGCCGATCGGCGCCACCCGCAGCAGGAAACCTACGATGGCAAACTGCAATTGGGCCAGAACGCGCAAGCCCCGGACAATGGGCTCGCCCGCCGCGCCGATATGGATCAGCCCAAAGCCCACCAGACCCGCGATGAAAAGCACGGGCAGAATGTCTCCGGCGGTAAAAGCGGAAAAGAAGGTTTCCGGCACCATGCGCAGCAGAAATTCGCCCGGCCCATTGATGGGCGCTCCGGCCAGTTGGTGATGCAGATCGACGCCGCCGGCCACCAGCGGGGGAACCTGAAGACCGGCGCCCGGACGCAGCAGGCTCGCCACCAGCAGGCCCATCAGCAGCGCGCCGACGGTGATCGCGGCAAACACGATCAGCGCCCGCACCACCGTGGTGCCCGTGCGCACCGCCCCGCCATGCAGCACGATGCCATCCACGATGGTGCAGAACAGGATCGGGGGCACCATCATCCGCATCGTCTTGACAAAAGCAATGCCCAGCGGCCCCAGCTCCACGCCCAGCCGCGGCCAGAAATAGCCCACGACGATACCGGCCAGCGCCCCCAGCACAACCTGCACATAAAGATGACGCAGCACTCTTCATCCCCCCGGCTATTTATGCGCCTAACGCATTACGTGCGCCAATAATTGCATTTGATAAATATATGTCCGGTTGCTTCTATAGTCAAACACAGGCGGGCGCCATCTTGCGTCCGGCCAAAGGCAAAAACGCCCAAAGAGGCGATCCAAGGGAGCGAGGCTGTCATGCACCGGCTGATGAATAGCGATGCGCGGACCGGCGCGGGCGAACCTGCCTCGCGGCTTCGCCGGGGCGTCGTGCTGGGGCTTGTGCTGGCCCCGCTGCTGGCCGCTTGCCACAATCCGACCGCGCGCGCGCCATCCGCCGTGCCTGTCGCCGCAAACGAACTGCATGTGTTGACCTCGGGCGGGTTCAACGCCGCCTTTGACGTGCTGGCCGCGCAATACACGGCCCAAACCGGCACAAGGATCGTCATTGGCCATGGCCCCTCGATGGGCGCAACGGCCAATGCCATCCCGGCCCGGCTGGCCCGCGGCGAGGATGCCGATGTCGTTATCCTCGCCCGCTCGGCCCTCGACGCGCTGACGGCGCAGGGCAGGATTACACAGGGCACCTCGGTGGATCTGGCGCTGTCCAAAATCGCCGTGGCGGTGCGGGAAGGCGCCCCCGCGCCAGACATTTCCACCCCGCAGGCCCTGCGCCAGACGCTGATCGCGGCCCCCTCGGTGGCATGGTCCGACAGTGCCAGCGGCGTCTATATCCAGACCACCATGCTCGACAGGCTTGGCGTGGCCGACATTGTCCGGCCCAAGGGTCGCATGATCCCCGCGACGCCCGTGGGCGAAATCGTGGCGCGCGGCGAGGCCCAGATCGGTTTTCAGCAATTGTCCGAACTCAAACCCGTCAAAGGCATCCGCATCATCGGCCTTGTGCCCGACGAGCTCCAGAAAGTGACCGCTTTTTCGGGTGGCGTCGTGGCCAGTTCGCCCCGGCAACAGGCTGCCCGCAGCCTGCTCGATTTCCTGTCCTCTTCCAAGGCCGAAGCCGCCATCCGCGCCAGCGGCATGGAGCCGGCATCGCAGAAGGTAACGCCATGAACACGTCATCCACCCTCTCGGCAGACCGTATTGCAGATGCCGGGGCCGCGCGCGGCAAATCGGCCTTCAAATCGATCTTCATCGTGGCCAGCGGCAATTTCCTTGAAATGTTCGATTTCATGGTTTTCGGCTATTACGCCACCTATATTTCCAAGGCATTTTTCCCCACGGGCAGCGAATTTGCCTCGCTCCTGCTGACGCTGATGACCTTTGGCGCGGGCTTTTTGATGCGGCCGGTGGGGGCGCTGGTGCTGGGGGCCTATGTCGACCGCCATGGCCGCCGCAAGGGGCTGCTGCTGACGCTTGGCCTGATGGCGGTGGGCACATTGGCGATTGCCGTCACCCCCACCTATGCCCAGATCGGTCTGGCCGCACCACTCATCATTCTGGCCGGGCGACTGGTCCAGGGTCTCTCGGCCGGGGTCGAGGTGGGCGGGGTTTCGGTCTATCTCAACGAAATCGCCCCGCCCCATCGCAAGGGTTTCTTCACCGCGTGGCAATCGGCCAGCCAACAGGCGGCGGTGGTCTTTGCCGCGCTCATCGGGCTGCTGGTTTCCTCCAGCCTGTCGCCCGAAACCATGCAGGACTGGGGCTGGCGCGTGCCCTTCGTGATCGGCTGCGCGATGATCCCCTTCCTGTTCCTGATCCGCCGCCATGTCGAGGAAACCGACGCCTTTCTCAACCGCAAGGAACATCCGCAGATCGGCCAGATCATGCGCATGATCGGCAGCAACTGGGGTCTTGTCCTGCAGGGCACGTTGATGGCGGTGATGACGACGGTGTTCTTCTATATGGTCACCGCCTACACCCCCACCTATGGCAGCAAGGTGCTCAAGCTTGGCCCGGGCGAAAGCCTGTTCATCACGGCCTGTGTGGGCATCACCAATTTCGTGCTGCTGCCGGTTATGGGGGCGCTGTCGGACCGTATCGGCCGCCGTCCTCTGCTGATCGGGGCCACCGCGCTGGCGGCTGTGATGACCTATCCCCTTATGGTCTGGCTGGTGGCCAGCCCCAGCTTTGGCGGGTTGCTGACCGCCGAACTGCTGATGGCGGCGGTCTATGCCACCTACAACGGGGCCTTCATCGTCTATCTCACCGAGGTGATCCCCGCACACGTCCGCACGGTCGGCTTCAGCCTCGCCTACAGCATGGCCACGGCGATCTTCGGTGGCTTCACCCCGGCGATCTGCACCGCATTGATCGAGGCGACCGGCGACAAGGCCATTCCGGGCGCATGGTGCGCGGCGGCCGCTCTGCTTTCCCTGCTGGCCTTGCTGATCGGTGGCAGGCTCAATCGTCAGGCATAAAATTTCAATAATTATATAAGTTTAGGGAGATGAAAGTGACCAACACCAACGCGAAAAGCAAATTCATCCAGGGGGCGGCGCTGATGCCGGTTGCCATGGTCCTGCTGATGGCGGCCCCCGCGCTGGCCCAGCAGGCGGACCCGGCGCCCGCCGCAACCCTCCCCGCCGAAACGCCCCCGGCGGCCGAAACCGCCCCCGCCAGCCCCGCTGACGCCGCGATCGTCGTAACCGGCAGCCGCGTCGCCACCGGCTTTAAGGCACCCACCCCAGTCACCATCACCACCACCGAGCAGTTGCGCGCCTCGGCCCCGACCAATCTGGCCGATGGCCTCAACCAATTGCCGGTCTTCAACGGCAGCACCAAGACATCCAGCCCCTCGACCACCAACAGCCGGGGCGGCAACAGCGGCCAGAACCTGCTCAACCTGCGCGGACTGGGCGCCCAGCGCACGCTGGTCCTGCTGGACGGCCGCCGCATGCCCGCCACCAACAGCGGCGGTTCGGTCGATATCAACATCCTGCCCCAGGGCCTGATCAGCCGGGTGGATGTGGTGACGGGCGGCGCATCGGCGGCCTATGGTTCGGACGCGGTGGCCGGCGTGGTCAACTTTGTGCTCGACACCAAATTCAAGGGCTTCAAGGCCGAGGTGCTGGGCGGTGTGTCGGGCCATGGCGATCTGCCCTCGGTGGGCGGATCGGTGGCCTATGGCGTATCGGCGGCCGATGACCGCCTCCACTTCATTGCGGGGGCCGATTATTTCCATCAGGATGGCCTGCGCGCCGATCAGAACACCGGGCGGGCATGGTTTGACAACAATGCGGGCCTCATCGCCAACCCCGCGACCGGCGCCTTCCCGCGCAACCTTGTCATCCCCTCGATCCGCAGTTCGGCGGGCACCTATGGCGGGCTGATCTCTTCCGGGCCGCTCAAGGGCACGCAGTTCCTGCCCGGCGGCGTTTCGGCGCCCTTCAATTACGGGACCAACACCGGCACAGCCTTTCAAAGCGGCGGAGACGGGGCGCGGGCGAATATCGGCCTGATGCCCACGCAAACCCGCTATAACGCCTTTGCCCGTGCCGAATTCGACCTTTCCCCCGCCACCACTATCTTTGCCGAGGGGCTTTACGCCAACAGCCACACCACCCAGGGCGCCTTTGTCAGCCAGAACACCGGATCGAGCGCGGCCTATACGATCTATCGCGACAATGCCTATCTGCCGCCTGACGTTCTGGCGCGGATGGTGACGGCCGGTGTCCAGTCGTTCCAGATGGGCCGGTTTGAGGGCGAATTGCCGCTGTCGGAAAATGAATCGAAGATCAGCGTCTATCACGGATCGCTGGGCGTGCGCGGTGCGCTGGGCGGATCATGGAAATATGATGCCAGCTACACCTTCGGCCAGACGGATCAGGAACTGCGCTCCAACCACCTGACCATCGCGCGCAATCTCTATGCCTCGGCCGACGCGGTGCGCGATCCGGTGTCGGGGCGGATCGTCTGCCGTTCAACGCTCGCCGGGCTCGATCCGGGCTGTACGCCGCGCAACCTGTTCGGTCCGCAGGCCGCCAATCAGGCCATCACCGATTATGTGACGGGCGACAATGTGCTCAACCTGCGCCTGCGCCAGCAGGTTGTGTCGGCCAACATTCGCGGCGATCTGGGCGACAAGATCCAGTTGGCCGGGCCGATCGCGGTGGCCGCCGGTTTGGAATACCGCAAGGAAACCGCCAACCAGACCACCGACGCGCTGTCGCCCACTCGCATTGATTTCACCGGCATCCGGGGCGGCCCTTCGGCGCTCAACGGCCGTCAGGGGCCCTATCGCTTCTTCAACCCCCTGCCCTTTTCCGGCCAGTATGACATCCGCGAAGGCTATCTCGAAGTCGCCGTGCCGGTGCTCAAGGATGTGCCCTTTGCCCGTTCGCTCGATCTGAACGGCGCGGTGCGCTATGCCGATTACAGCACCTCGGGCGGGGTGACGACATGGAAGCTGGGCGGCAGCTG
The DNA here is from genome assembly GCF_012275515.1 of Novosphingobium sp. SG707. Taxonomy (GTDB): domain Bacteria; phylum Pseudomonadota; class Alphaproteobacteria; order Sphingomonadales; family Sphingomonadaceae; genus Novosphingobium. The sequence goes on along the minus strand of NZ_JAAZQL010000002.1, from coordinate 390,867 downwards.
GCAGATCAATCAGGCGCTGCGTTTGCGCGGCACGGTCTCGCGCGATATCCGTGCGCCCAATCTGCTCGAACTCTACAATCCGGCCACCCAGCTTAACGGCAATGTGGTGTATAACGGCGTCCAGACCGCGCAGGTCAATTTCGCCACCGGCAACCCCAACCTGCGGCCCGAAAAGGCGCTGACCACCACCTTTGGCGCCGTGTTCCAGCCCGACTGGCTGCCCGGCTTCTCGGCTTCGGTCGATTATTACAAGATCAAGCTGGACGATGCCATCACCACCCTGACCGAACAGCGCGTGGTGGATGAATGCGCGGCGGGCAATCAGGTGCAATGCGCCAATATCACCGTGCTGCCCTCCGGTTCGCTCAGCATCCAGCGGCCCAACCTCAATCTGGCCGCGCAGACCGTGGCCGGGATCGATTTCGAACTGGGTTACAAAACCACGCTGGCGGGCGGCAAGCTGAACCTGCGCCTGGTGGGCAACCATGGGCTGCAGAACAACTCGCAATCGCCCGGTTCGCCGGTGCTGGAAGGGCTCGGGGAAACCACCACGCCCAAATGGAGCGGCGTGGCGCAGGCCACCTGGACCAAGGGCGATCTCTCGCTCTTCGTGCAGGAGCGCTTTATCAGTGCGGCCAAGCTGCGCGCGGATTGGGTTGAAGGAGTTGACGTGAACATCAACCACACACCCGCCGTGTTCTACACCAATGTGACGGGCACCTATAATCTCCATCTGGGCGGCGGCAATCAGCAGATCTATCTGTCGGTCGCCAATCTGTTCGATCGCGATCCTCCGCTCTCGCCGCCCCCCGTCACCACCTTCACCACGGCAGCCAGCAGCGCCTATGACCCCATCGGTCGCTATATGACCATGGGTGTGCGGGTCAGCTTCTGATTGAGCCGTCGGCGGGGGCCGGCCCTCACCGGCCCCCGCCATACACATGGGAGGCAAGCGATGAATGAGCCTTTGCCCAAGCATCAACGGGTCGTGCCACTGGACCTGGTGGAGCGCATGGCACAGCATCTGAACCGCCAGTCGCGCGATGAACTGATGGATCGCTATGGCATCAGCTACAACACATGGCGCAAATTGCGGGCGGGCGATCCTATCTGCGCCTCGGTGGCAGAGCGGCTGGAGCAGCGGGTCAGGCAGAATTTGGCCTGATACCGCCCTCTCATGTTGACGTGCGGGGTTGCGCATTGCAGGCGAACGCGATCATACGGTCCGCTTGATCGAAAGGACATGCAGCATGGACCTGCCGGCGGGCAAGCCGCGCAACTTTCGTCTGATCGCGCTGGTGATCGCCTCGGCGCTGTTGATGCAGCAACTGGATGCCACGGTGCTGGCCGTTGCCATGCCGGCGATGGCGCGCGATTTGAAAGTGCCTGCCTCGTGGCTCAGCGTGGGCCTGACGTCCTATCTGGTGGCCTTGGCGATTTTCATACCGGCCAGCGGCTATCTGGCGGACCGCTGGGGCGCACGGCGGATTTATTGTGCGGCCATCGTGGTGTTTCTGCTGGGGTCGGTTGGCTGCGCGCAGGTGCAGGGATTGGGCGCGCTGGTCGTGGCGCGCATGGTGCAGGGGTTGGGTGGTGCGCTGATGATGCCGGTGGGGCGTCTGATCCTGATCCGCTGTACCCCGCGCGAAGAACTGATGGCGGCTCTGTCATGGCTGGTGATGCCCGCGCTGGTGGGCCCCATTCTGGGGCCGCCGCTGGGGGGCTTCATCATCACCTGGCTGGACTGGCGCTGGATTTTCTACATCAACCTGCCGGTCGGCGTGTTGGGGCTGGTGCTGGCCCTGTGGCTGATGCCGCCTATGCCCAGTGGCGTCGCCATGCGTTTTGATGGCAAGGGCTTCGTGCTGTCTGGTGCTGCGCTGGGCTGCGGGGTGTTCGGGCTGGAGCTGGTGAGCCGCGCGTGGGGCGGGCCGTTGGCTTGGGCGCTGCTGGCGGCCGGGCTGATGTGGGGATGGAGCTATGTCCGCCATGCGCGCCGGGTTCCGGGCGCCCTTCTGGACCTTTCACTGTTGCGCATTCCCTCGTTTGGACTGTCGGTGGCGGCGGGCAATCTGATCCGTATTGCACAGGGAGCGCAGCCTTTCCTGCTGGCCTTGATGCTGCAGACCGGGTTCCACCGTTCCGCCGCCGCCGCAGGCGTGATCGCCATGGCGGGTGCGGTGGGAGCCGTAGTGATGAAGCCGCTGGCACCGCGCATCATCGGCCATTTCGGTTATCGCACCAGCCTGAGTGTGGCGGGCATCATCTCCAGCATCGGCTATGGCGCGCTGGCCTTTTGGCAGGAGGCCTGGCCAAGCAGCGGGATGATGGCCGTTCTGGCGGCGACCGGCTTTTTCACATCGCTGGGGTTCACCGGATACAACACTGCGGCCTTCCTCAACGTTCCTGCCGAGAGGATGAGTGCGGCCACCAGCCTTTATGCCACGATCCAGCAATTATGCTTTTCGTTAGGGATCTGCATCGCGGGCGTGGTGCTGGAAGTGGTTGGGCATGTCGCGGTGACGGGTGCAAGCGTCATTGGCTATCGCGCCGCCTTCCTCGCCGTCGCTGTGGTTTCAGCTTGGGCGCTTTTGTTCAATATCAGGCTTCTGAACCGGTATTGATCATGAATTGCAGCGAGGTTGGCGTCCATGGCGGCGGGATTGCCGCCGCAAGAGCAATATTCCCACGGCGAATTGGCCTTGTCGGAAGACGTCGTCCATTCACATTCCAACTGGCAATCCTGAAGGCCCCAGGCTGGAACAGACCGTCATATGGGCGCAGACATTCGCGCGCAGGCGGTGATGCGCGGTGGCGCATTGGTCCATGATTTCTGATCCGGGAAACGGGGCGTTGCCTGCAAATGTACAACGCGCCCTCCCCGCCGCGATTTCGGCAACCCCATCGGCAAGCATCTGGCGCAAGCTTTTCTTGAATTCACCACCCGGCCGCAGTTTGGCAAAATAGAGTAAAACGAAGCCCCGGTCCGCCTGTGATGGCGGACCGGGAGCATCTTCCGGCTCATGTCCAAGGCAAGGCGGGATCAGTAGCTGAAGCGGACACCTCCCGTGACACGGGCACCGACCAGATCATAGAAGCTTCCCGAATTGGCGATGGGGTTGATACCTCCCTGAACAACAATCGGTGGAGACTTGTCCAAAATATTATCGCCACGCAGGAACAGTTCCACCTTTTTTCCGGCCGTCGAGATGATTTTATAGGACACCGCCAGATCGAAATAGGAAACCGACGCGATGCTGTTGTTCTCAATGTAATTCGCAACACCGGGCGTGGTCGTTTGCGCCGTCACATCATAAACACCGGGGCCGACATAGCGCCATTGCCCAAACAGATCGAGCGGCCCGCGCGAATAGTTGACGTTGAAAGTATGGCGCCACTTGGGGCTGCCATTGGGGACGCCGTTGAAACCGTTTTGGGAAACTTCGCCCGCGCGATCCACGACTGCGCTGGCAAGCCCGGTGCCCTGATCGATAATCATGGCATTGAGCGCATTGCCCAGAAAACGAAATCCGATCCGCCCGCTACCCAGCGCCCGGTTATAAGCGACCTCCACATCGAGCCCGCGCGTCTTCAGCCTCTGGAGGTTGAAATTGGTGGCAATGATGTTCTTCAAGGAGCCATCCGCATTGCGGTTCACATAATTGCAATAGCTGGTGTCCTTGTTAAAGCCGCCCTGACCATAGCAGAAGTTCAGGATCTGCTGGGCGGTCAGCGAACCGATCACCCCGCCGACCTTGATGTCATAATAATCAAGGGCAATGCGCAGCCCCGGAATGACCGCAGGCTGAAGCGTGACGCCAGCGGTAAACGTATCGGCCCGTTCCGGCTTGAGCGCGGCATTGCCCTGCACCAGCCGCACAGCCTGCACCGAAGCATTGCCATTGCCATAATCCGTCACACCTTCGACAAAGGTCTGGGTGGAGAGGAACAATTCGTTGATGTTGGGCGCGCGGATATCGCGCGAGCGGGTCACGCGGAACATCACCCCTTCGATCGGCTTGACGGTGCCGCCCACCTTCCATGTGGTGACGGTTCCGCTGGTGCTGTAATCGGTCAGGCGGACGGCACCGTTCAGCGCGATGGCATCCGTGCCATGCGATTGCAGCAACGGCACGGCGGCTTCGACAAAGCCCTCCTTTACATCATAATGGCCGTTGATCGGCTTGGGGTTCCCGTAATTGAAACCGCCCGAGGGGAATGTTGCGGTCGATTGGTTCGAGATCGGGTCACTGTTGCCGACGAGGGATTCGCGGCGGATCTCAATGCCGCTCGACATGGCCACCGGCCCTGCCCAGGTCGAGAACGGCTCGCCGCTCAATGAGGCATCGGCAAAGGTTTGCCCCGTGTGGAAGTCGAAGGTCTGTGTGCCCATCACATAGGCCGCCGCCGCGCTGGAGATCGAATTGGTCCCGAACACATTCACCGGAACGCAACCGCCCCCGGCGCCAAAGCCCGCATAGGACGGGTTCGAGGTCATGGCCACATCGGCGGGGTTGGTGGAATTGATGCGGCAGATGATGGTGTTGTTCGGGCCAAGCACGGCATCCTGCGCCGCTTTCCAATTGGCCGAAATCAGGTGATTGACGATTTGCGAATGGTTATCGGTGCGCCCGTAACCGGCGGCCACATTCCATTTCCAGCTCGTGCCGAATTTGCCGTTGAAGCCGCCCACGATGCGCCACGTCTGGTTGTCCGCCGTCAGCGTGGTGCGCCCCAGCTCACTGTTGAAACGGCCGATGTTGTAAGACGCCGTGCCCGCCGGGGTAATCGCCAGCAAGGCTGCGGGGACATAAGGATTGGTCGTCAGGATGTTGATCCCAAGGCCCGCGTTGGGCGAAAACACGTCCAAGGCATTGGTGGACGACTTGGTGCGGCCATAGGACGCCTGCGCCGAAAAATGCACGTCGCTGCCGAGGTCATAATCCAGCGTGCCATAGAGCGTGCCGCGCTGGAGCGGGCTGTTCATGGCCTGCGTGATACCGGGGTTCACCCCCTGCCCGCCGACCTGAAGGTTGGCGTTGTTCTGGATGGGATTGCCCAGCGCGTCGGTACCATAGGCAAACGGCAGAACAGCGCCATTCGCACCAAACTGGATTCCCCGTAATGGATTGCCGACCGGCAGCAGACCGCCAGCGCCGGAAATGACCGTGCCGCCGGGCGCCAGAATGGGCGAGGTCGTGCCCGAGCGCAGATAACGCCCAGCGCCCGCCGCAGGATTGGCCGTGGGGCCGACCACATAGCCCCAACCCTGCGATGCCCAACCGCGGCTGGTGCCATAAAGGTAGTCATAGGATTTGCTGAGTTCGCCGGCCAATTGGACATGGCCTTTGCCATTGGCAAAATCACTGCCACCGGCCAGCGAGAAGGCATATTCGCGGGAATCGCCATGGGTCGATTGGCCATATTGCGCCGTTCCGGTCAGGCCCTGCAGGTTTTTCTTGAGGATGAAATTGGAAACGCCCGCAACCGCATCCGACCCCCAGGCGGCCGAGGCGCCGCCCGTCACCACCTCGATGCGCTCGATCAGACTGGTCGGGATCAGGTTCACGTCGACCAGATTGTTCACCGTCGTGGCAACGAAACGCTGATTGTCCACCAGCACCAGCGTGCGTACCGAACCCAGCCCGCGCAATTGCACATAATTGCCGCCCTGCTGCTGCGAAACGGTTGAGGGTGAAGTGGTCTGGCGCAGCGCTGGCAAAGTGTTGAGAACATCGGTGATGCGCACTGCGGCCTGATGCTCAACCTGTTCGCCGCCCACAACCGTGACCGGCGTCGGCGAGACAAAACCCTGACGCGAGACACGGCTGCCCGTGACGATGATGGAAGGCGCATCGTCATCGGCCTTGGGCGCTTCGTCGGCGGCCATGGCGGGAGCGGCGGCAAGGGCCAGTGCCAGCAGCGATGTGGAAAGCGCAAGGCGGCGAGCCCCGCGAAGCGTGGTGTTTCGTGTCATCGATTTTCTCCCCTGCAAATCCGCCAGTTTTCTTATGTCTGGCATTATCGGGCGGCCGATCCGTGGCCGCGGGTTACTCAACTCAAACGGCGTAAATCCCCGGCTTGCCCCCATCTGCCGGGCAAGCAGCCGATGCATGGGCACCGGCATCGGCAATTCCAATGCGCTCCATCTCACTTGTTTCCTTCGAGTACGTCGTCCCACATGCGCTGGCCGCTGCGATCGGGGATCCAGCGCCAGTAAATCGCGCCGCCCAAGGCCAACACCGCGATGGGCCACAGGATGCCGCCCATGCCGCTGGGCGTCAGGCTGGACAGCAACAGGGCGGCGCCGGGCGAAAAGCCGCCAATCACCCCGCCGACGGAAAAGGCCAGCGCCACCGATGTCGCGCGGCGCCGGGCGGGAAAGGCCTCGGTCATGGCGGCAAAGCCGGGGCCCACAATCATCGCGCCGGGCAATTGCATCGCACAGGCCCAGAACCACAGATCGATCCGTCCGGCGCGCGCGGCATCAACCAGCATGACATAGATCGGATAAAACAGGACCACGCCCGCCAGCATGCCGCAGATCTGAACCCGGCGGCGGCCCAGCCGATCCGACAGAGCCCCGAAACAGACCGTGGCCAGCGAGCCGAACAGGCTGCCAAAGGCAACCACCAGAGTGGCATAACCGGTATCCACATGGGCCAGCGTCTGGAGCGAATAGAGCGTGAACATCGACCCGGTCAGCCCTGCGGTGATTTGCGGCGTGCAGATGCCAAAGGCCACCGCCATGCAATCACCCAACGCCTGTTTGTTGGTCAGCACGTCGCGCAGGGGCGACTTGGCCACGCCCATCTTCGCCTTGAGGTGAAGGAAGATCGGCGATTCTTTAAGCTGGGACCGCACGAACAACGCGAAAACCAGCATTACCGCCGCAAACAGGAAGGGAATGCGCCAAGCATAGTCATTGAAAGCCTTCGGGCCGAAAACCCGCGAGGTGACGCTGACCGCGACCAGCGAGAGCAGCAGCGAAACGCTGGTCATGGCACCCAGCCAGCCGGTGTAGAAGCCGCGCCGAGCGTCCGGCGCATGTTCCACCACATAGGTTGAGGCCGCCGCATATTCCCCGCCGACCGCCAGCCCCTGAACAATGCGCAGGCCCAGAATGATCAGCGGCGCGGCCATGCCAATCGCCGCATAAGGCGGTACGACGCCCATGAGGATGGTGGCAAGGCTCATCAGGATCAGCGTCACCATGAAGGTGAACTTGCGCCCCACCGTGTCGGACAGGATGCCAAACAGCATGCCGCCCAAGGGCCGCACCAGAAAGGCCAGCCCCGTGGACCCCACCGCCAGAATGACGCCAGTTTTGGCATCCTGCGGCGGAAAGAAATGTACGCCGATCTGCACCGCCATCGAGGAATAGATGCCGAAATCGTAATATTCGATCACCGTGCCGATAGAGGCCCCGGCCACAACCTTAACAAGGGGGGGAGAGGCAGGCGCCACGGGATGCGCGCCATAGGGCGCTGCAGTGCCTTGCCGGTGGTCATCGCCGCCCGTTTCGCGAACCGATGTCACGTTCATTCCAGCTTCTCTCCCCAGACCCGGGCGGTTTGCCGCCGTGGTGCGCCATTTGCGTCGCTACCGACCTCGCATTTTCGGAAGGATCGACAAAATGCCAAAATGCGATAGCTGTATAAGCTGTGGCGATGGCCCTGGTGTCCGCCACAGCCCCCCGCCACATCGCCGCGTGCGATAGCCCCTTCGTCATCCGGTATTTCCCAGCCCTGCGTCCATGATGGCAGTCGGAAGCCATCAAAAATTGTGGGAGCAAGCCAGATGGCCGACGAAATGCTGTGCACTCCGATCACCGGGCGTGCATTGTGGGGGCCCGGGGACTTCAAGGGAGACGGGTGGATCTGGAGGATTACACCCGAAGAGGCTGACGAAATCGAGCAAGCCTTGCGCGCCGTTCAAAAACTGGGCCTTGGCGTGGGCCAATTCAGTCGTGAGCAGTTCACCCTCCCCCTTTTCAGCGTCAAGCTGGCCGCGATCCGCAAGGAACTGATCGAAGGCATCCGCTTTGCGCTGGTCCGCAAGCTACCGGTCGAGCGTTTCAGCGTGGCCGAGCTGGAAATCATCTATTGGGGCCTTGGCCTTTATCTGGGCACGGGCATCGGGCAGAACGCGGCGGGCGCCCTGCTTTCGCATGTCACTTTTCATGGCCTTGACGCGTCGACCGGGCGCGTGCGCGGTTATCAGGACCGGCGCCATCAGGAACCGCACAATGACCTGGCCGATGTCGTCGGCCTGCTCTGCGTGCGCAAGGCAAAGTCGGGCGGCGCCAGTTCCATCGTCAACATCCCGGCGGTCTATAACGAGCTGTTGGCGACGCGCCCCGACCTGCTGCCGGTGTTTTACCGCGGCTTTCACCTCGACTATCGCGGCGAAGGCGATGATCCCAACGCTACGACCAGCTATCGCGTGCCCAACTTTGGCGTGGCCGATGGCAAGCTTTGCGTCTTCTTCGGGCGGCGCGGGATCGAGGCGGCGATGCGCAAGCGCGGCGAAACACCCACCGCGCTGGAGGCCGAAGCCATCGACCTGTTGCAAACCTTGCTGGAAAAGCCGGAATACCGCGTCGATATGGAGCTGGAAACCGGCGACATGCAATTCGTCAACAATTACGCGGTGATGCATGCGCGCACCGCCTATGAGGATTACGATGATCCATCGCTGTGGCGGCTGATGCTCCGGCTGTGGCTCAATCTCGACGATATGGTGCTGCCCGAACGTCTGGGCCGCTTTACGCGCGCAGGCTTTGCCGACGTGGCCGTATCCGGCGCCGGATAAAGCCTCCCCTCCCCCACAAACCAGAACCAAGGTGAATGCGATGCGGATCGTTCGATTTGGTGCGCCCGGCGAGGAAGTGCCGGGCCTGTTGCTCGATGCCGGCATCGTGGCGCTGGCCCCGCTGATCGGGGGACGGGATGTGGAGGCCATTTTGCCCGATTGGGCCGATGTTGCCGCCGAAATCCCGGCCTTTTGTCAGACCGCCACGGCTATGCCGCTGGCCGGGCAAAGGCTGGGGGCGCCGCTGGGGCGCCCGCCCAAGATCATAGGGGTGGGCGCCAACTATCGCTCTGCCGCTGGAGAGGCCCCGCGTGGTCCCATCGACCCCATCCTGTTCTTCAAACCGGCGTCCAGCCTTGTCGGCCCGGCAGATCCCGTCATCTTGCCCTATGAGGCAGGCGTGGTGGTCGCCGAAACGGAGCTGGCCGTGGTGATCGGCCGCAAAGGCCACCGCATTGCCCCCGAACAGGCGATGGACCATGTCTTTGGCTATACCATCGCCAATGACATCACCGCGCCCGAAGTCATGCTCGGCGACAGCAGCCAAAGCCCGCTGTTTTTCCAGCAGGGGCGCGGCAAGGGCTTTCCCAGCTTTTGTCCGCTGGGGCCGTGGATCGTGCCCGCCAGCCACCTCCCCGATCCCAACGGGCTGCACATCACGCAGGAGATTGACGGCACCGTTGAACTGGCCGGGCCGACCACGCTGATGATCCATTCGATCGCCATGCTGGTCTCGGAGGCCAGCCATGCTTTCGGGCTGGAGCCGGGGGACATCATCCTGTCCGGCTCGCCCCGCCCCGCGCCTGGCGCCGGGCGCCGCCCCCTGGCAGGTGGTTCTTTGCTGGTCAGCCGCATTGATGGTATCGGCAGCATAGCCAACCCCATCATCGCCGAGGAGGACCGTTGGCCGGGCCAACCGCTTCGGCGTTGGGGCGCCAAAGCGGTCGGGTATTAGGCCGTATACCCATAAACTACGCCTTCGAGGTTTGAGGCCAACCGGCCCAGTGCAAGGAGGCGAGGTGAGGGAATATGTCGATATTTCGAGCCGAGCCGACGCCGCAATGGGCCGGTTGGGTCAAATCGCGGAGCGACGCCAAAATGGCTTCGATCTCGAACAAAAGCGTCCTTGGAAAGGCAACCAGCCTTCCCTGCGGCCGCTTCCGCCCGATCTCTTCGCCATTTTGGCGCCTCGAAGGCGTGGTTTATGGGTATACGGCCTAGAATGCGAAACGGTGGAAGCCGCCATCGACAGCGATAACTTCGCCGGTGATGTAACGGGCACGCGGACTGGCCAGAAAGGCCACCAGCGCGCCCACATCGGCAGGATCGCCATAATGGCCCGCAGGAATGGCGGACACCGGCACGGGCGCAGGCCCCTGCTCGCTGACGATAAAGCCCAAAGCGATGGTGTTCACGGTCACCCCGTCCGCCGCTACCATGTGGCTCAGGCTCTTGCCATAGACCGTGCTGGCCGCGTTGAAGACCGAGGCGGCGTTGACCACCTGCTGCACCTCGAAGCCGCCGCCGATCATGAAGATGCGCCCGTATTTCTGCGCCCGCATATGCGGCAGGCAGGCCTCGATCAATTGGCGTCGCCCGATGCCGCGGATCTGGTAACTCGCCTGCCAGTCCTCCTCCGACCCGCCGATGCCCAGCGGCGCCGAGGCACCGGCACAATTGACGAGAATATCGACCGCCCCCGCCGCCTCGGCCAGCGCTTTGGCTGTATCGGGCCGGGTCAGATCGATGGCGACGGTCTGCGCCCCGCCCAGTTCAGCCGCCGCGCGCTCCAACGCATCGGCGCGGCGCCCTGCCAACACCAGTTCCACACCTTCTTCGGCCAGCGCCCTGGCGATGCCCAGCCCGACCCCCGCCGACCCGCCCGTCACCAGCGCGCGGCGCCCTTCCAGACCCAGTTTCATCTGTCTTCCACCAAGGTGCGCACCAGTTGGCGCGGCTGATCATTCTCACGGTAACGACATGCGCGGTGCAGGGTCGAGCGGTTGTCCCAGATGACAAGATCACCCGGCGTCCAGCGGTGACGATAGCGATAGCGCGGATCGCACGCATGTTCGCGCAGCGCCGCGATCAACGCCCGCCCTTCCGGCATCGGCATCCCCTCGATATGGGAGAGGTGCGAACCGATGTTCAAAACCTGACGGCCGGAACCGGGGTGCGTTTCGATGATCGGGCGCGGTTGATCGGGCAGTTCGCTGAAGAACCCGCCCTGATCGGGCCGCGTGGCGCCCAGATGGTCCATGATGGTGCGCGGGCTGTGAATGCCGATCAGCCCTTCGGCCTCCTCGCGCAGCGCCTGAGGCAGCTCTTCGCACGCCGTTGCCATATCGGCGAATTCGGTATCGCCGCCATCCCGCGGCACCAGGATCGCCTGAAGGAAGGTGTATCGGGCGCGCACCGGGCGGAACGTGCTGTCGGCATGCCAAAACTGGTTCGCATATTGGAAAATCCGGCGCATGTCGGTGGCGCCAAGAATGGTCGCGCCATCCACCAGATTGGAAATTTCCGACACGCGCTGGTCGGTGTATTTCATGTCCTCGCGCAGCTTGCGATATTTCGGATTGCCTTCATCGGAGTTTTCCAGCGGCCCCAATTGCTCGCTGAAGGCGATCTGCTCATCAGGCGTCATTTTCTGACCGGCCAGCACCACCACCCCGAAGCGGTCGAGCGCCGCAAGGATGGTCTGGATTGTGCCGGCATCGCATGGTGGTGACAGCGCAATCCCTTCGGCTTTCCCCGCAAATGTCCTGCCCACCTGCTCAAAGGTGATCGACATGTCTGATCTCTCCGCATGTGAATTCTTGTTGGTGTGAACTCCTTCACACATAGGTCGGCGCAGTTCTAATCCTGTATGGTGATGGGGGTATGCGCGAAATCTATGGCATGCTTCAGCCCGCGATCCGCACATGCCGCCAGGCCGTGCGCATCAGCTCCTCCGTCAGCATCTGTTTGAGTTCGCGGGCCAGCACCCGGGCCGCAAGAGTGCGCGGGCGATCATTGGCAGAACACAGGGCCAGATCACGGCGCAGCGGCAAGTCGCGCAGACGTTTCAGGCATACGCGCCCACTGGCAATGTCGCTTTCAACGAAGCTGGCGGGCAGGATGCAGGCCCCAAACGAGCCCGCAATAAGATCGCGAATGGCCTCGCCGTCGATTTCGGCCTGAATGTTGAGATGGATGCCGCGATGGCGCAGATATTCGAGCAGATAACGCCCGCTGGCAAAAGACCGCGCCGTGGGAAAGACAAAGGGCAGACCGGACAATTGTTCGGGCGCGATCACATCTTCAGGCGGCAGGCCGGGCAAGTCGGGGCTGGCGACAAGGAAGAGTTCCTCGGTCAGCAGGAGATCGATGTCCAGGCTGCCAATTTCCTTGTCATGCACCAACAGCCCCAGATCGAGCAATCCATCGCACAGCGCCCGATACAGATCGCCGCTTTGGCCTGCCACAAACGAGAGCCTGACATTGGGATAGGCCTCGCGCACCCGCCTGGCCAGCGCGGGGCCGATCATGCGCGTCAGACTGTTGACGCAACCCACCCTTACCTCGCCGACCGGATTGTCTTCGGCGGAGTGGACCTGATCGATCACCTTGGCCATATCATGCAGAACACGCTGCGCCGCCTGATACAGCAAAAGCCCCTGCTCGGTCGCCCGTATCCCCGTATGTCCGCGATGCAGCAGAGGCACACGCATGGCAAATTCAAGATTGGCAATGCGCTTCGACAGTGCCGGTTGCGCGATGTTGCACAGGCGCGATGCCTTGGAAATACTGCCCGCGTCGACGACGGCCACGAAGTAACGCAACTGCATCAAATCGATATTTGCATTAACCTCAGTTATGTCCGCCATCCTCCCCCCAATCTCACACCGCGAAGGTCGAGCATGACCGAGCCGCCAGCCATGCCTGCCGTTATTTATTGTTGATACTTAACAATATCATCTTTTGCAAAGATATGCAAAATAAACAGGACGGCCCCGCGATGGAAACCACTGATCAGGGCATCAGGCCGCGAGCGGGAACTGGGCAATCACCTGCCCGGTGCCCGAAGCAATGAAATAGGGGACGATCACCTCGGCGCAACCTTGATAGGCATCCCAGCCGAGCGTCCCCATCAGCATCGCCGTATCATGCATCCAACCCTCGCCGCTGCAAGCGCGCGCATAGGTCGGCAGCATCCCCGCAAACTCCTTCCAGCGCCCCTGCGTCCACAGATCAAGCGCGCGCAGATCGCACTGGCGGTTGAATTCGTCACTGATCTCATAGGGGTGATCGAGCACGACCGCATTGTCGTGAATGCGATGCGACAGCGAACCACTGGCCAGCACCGCCACCTTGCGATCCGAAGCCTCGATGGCGGCGCGCAAGGCGGCCCCGACCTTCCGGCTCTCGTCGATGGACGCCCAGGCCAGCCAGCCCGACATGGAGACGACCTTCAATCTGTCGCCGGTATTCATAAAGTGCAAAGGCACAAGCGTGCCATATTCAAGCCCCATCGCCTTGTTTTCATGCGCAAAGGTCGGCACCCCGGCGGCCGAGGCGGCAGCCGCGATGGCATGGCCCAGTTCAGGATCACCGGGCGCGTGATATTCCAGATCCTTCAACTGAGTCGGAAACTCACTGCTCGAATAGACGCCATCAAAGTGTGACGCACAGTTGACATGATAGCCCGCATTGCTGAGCCAGTGCGTATCAAGCACAATCAGCGTTTCCGCCCCCGCATCGAGAATCCGGCGCCCAACCTCGCGCAACCCCTCGACGGCGTCGTCGCGACACCCATGCAGCGGGCCGGGCTGCTCCGACAGGATCATGCGCGGGATGTGAGTGATCTTGGCCGCGTAAACAATTTTGCCCATCTTAAGCTCCTCCACAAAGTGAAGGCGTGATGGCATATTGTGCAGTCAATGTTTTTAATATGGATCAAAAGTTAGATTATTTTTATAATTCCCCGGCCGTCAAGAGATCGACACCGCATAGCAACCTCCATTGCCATATCAGGGCCTGCGATCGGGCTGAACTGGTAGCCGAGGTTGTCGTCCCAAGCTTACCATTTGTCAAAACGGTCAAGTCCAACAGCCGAAGCTCAGATTACGGCCGGAACGCATTCCGTGGGACCTGGCGCCTGACTATCCAACGCTCCAAATAGAAGACTTTCGGCAGGACAACACTATCTCAATGGTGAAGATAGTGAGTGGCCGCCCCCTTTATGAACATCCTGATCGAGGAAGGGTCCCTGCCATCATCGAGTTGTGCACGTGTCTCGTCGCGCTTGCCCCGCGCTGCGACGAGGCTGACCGCCGGGTAACTCCCGAAGGCCATCGTTTTCCGCACGCCATCGAAGGCGTAATTCCACTTCCAGAGTTTGGAGCCGTTCGGCCTCACCAGAGGGTAAAGCCGATGTCTGTCGGTAAGCTTGCAGGCCTTGTCGCGCGGATTTTTGCGTCGCTCAACATAGTCATCGCCGAACCACGTTTTCCAAACGCCGAGACCACGAATCGAACCCACGCCATGAGTGGAGGCGTATGGACCGTTATGGTCGCCTCAGGCCGTTAAGTGTCGATTTTTAAGAAAAAACGTCAATCCGAGTGGACTGTTGCGCACCCCTCTGGAGGGGTAAGTGGCGGAGAGGCAGGGATTCGAACCCTGGATACCCTCACGAGTATGCCGCATTTCGAGTGCGGTGCATTCGACCACTCTGCCACCTCTCCGCAGAGGTTTTGGATGAAACCGCAAGGGCTTCGTCCCGGTCGGGAGCCGCCCTCTAGCCAACGAATCATACCTTGCCAAGCCCTAATTTCACATGGCTGTGGATTTTCTGATGCGCGCCTTGTTTTGCGCTGCAACAGGCCTATATTTCCCATCATGGACAGAACGAGTTTCTTCTCTCCCCAGGCCGGACGTCGGATTGACGTACCTCGCGCCGCACAGGCCCGCTTTGCGATCGGCGATGTTGTACGCCACCGCGACCATGATTTTCGCGGTGTGGTGTTCGATGTCGATCCTGTGTTCGCCAACAGCGAGGAATGGTACGAATCCATTCCGCAAGAGCTACGCCCCGACCGCGACCAGCCCTACTACCACCTCTTTGCCGAGAGCGAGGAGGACAGCTATATCGCCTATGTCAGCCAACAGAACCTGATCCGCGACACAGGCGGCGATCCGGTCGAACACCCTGCCCTGCCGCAGGTGTTCGAGCCGTTTGACGGGGCCCGCTACAGGCTGCGCGCCGGGTTGAGCCACTGAGGTCAGACCCGCCACGGAAACAAAAAACCCGCCGAGGATCGCCCCGGCGGGTTTTTTGTCGCCCGGCTTGGCCGAAAGGATCAACCCTTGAGCTTCCACCCCGATTTCAGCACCAGATAGGTCACCACGCCGATCACGGCATTGAGCGCCGCCAGACCCAGCGCGCCATGCAGTACCGCCTGATTGGTCGCGCCAATGTCGCTTTGCCCCAGAAAGCCGAAGCGGAAGCCGGAAATCACATAGAAGAAGGGGTTGACCCGGCTGACCGACTGAAACGCGGGGGCCAGGTTGTCGATAACGTAAAACGTGCCCGAGAGCAGCGCCAAGGGCTGCACCACGAAATTGGTCACGGCGGCGTTATGATCGAACTTCTCCGCCCAGACCGACGAGAGCAGCCCGATCAGCGAGAGCAGCATCGTGCCCATCAACCCGAACCAAACCACCGCCCAGGGATGCGCCACACTCAGCGTCACCCCCGGCCACAGCAGCATCGCCCCCGCCAGCGCCAGCCCGACCAGAATGCCGCGCGTCATCGCCCCGGCGATCATCCCGGCCATCAATTCAGCCGCCGTCAGGGGCGGCGTCAGGAAGTCGACGATGGTCCCCTGGATCTTGCCCGCAAGGAAGCTGAACGAGGCATTCTGGAACGCATTGTTCATCATGCCCATCATGATCAGGCCCGGCGCGACGAAGGTGGCAAAGTTCACCCCCAGCACGATCCGCCCCCCGCGCCCCATCGCCACGGTAAAAATCACCAGAAACAGCAGAGTCGTCACCGCCGGTGCCCAGATGGTCTGGGTCTGCACCTTGATGAAGCGGCGCACCTCCTTCATGTAGAGAGTCCACAGCCCAAGGCGGTTAATGCCATGGATCAGCGGCTCTCCCTGCACAGGAAATTGCCTTAAACGGGGGCGAACCGGCGAATCATCGGTGATAGCGGCGGTCTGGGCGGCATTGCGGGGTTGATCGGCCATGCTTGCCCGACTATCGGGTAGCGCGCGGGCTGGCAAGACTTGCACCGCGCTTTCAATCACCCCACATTAGGGCGAGCGGAAGATTTCAGGACAAAAGGCAGCAAGGCACGCATGAGCTGGACCGAAGAACGCATCGACAAACTGACCCGCATGTGGGAAGGCGGCGCCACCGCCAGCCAGATCGCTGAGGAATTGGGCGGCGTGTCGCGCAATGCCGTGATCGGCAAGGCGCACCGTCTCGGGCTCAAGGCCCGCCCCAGCCCGGTCAAGTCGAATGATCGCCACGAGGAAGCCGCGCCCGCCCCGGTTCAGGCCGCGCCGCCGCCGCCCCGCCCCGCCCCTGTCGAAGCGCCCGCGCCCCGCGCTGCGGCGCCCGCTCCGCGCCCGGCGCCTGCCGCCCCTGTGGCACCGCCGCCCGCGCCTGTCGCTGCTGCGCCTGCCGCGCCTTCGGGCGATGCTCCGGCCGCTCCGCCTGCCCCGCGCATCGTCTCGGTCGGCCCCGGCGGTTTTCTGCGTCAGGGTCCGGGTGAGCAGCAGGCCCCCATTCCCCCCGCCCCGCCGCGCCGCCTCGTGCCCGCCAAGCCCAGCGCCGATATTGCCGACAAGACCAGCCTGCTGGATCTGAACGACCGTATCTGCCGCTGGCCGATGGGCCATCCGGGCGAACCGGATTTCCATTTCTGCGGCGAGAAGGTGAACCCCGGTTTCCCCTATTGCGTCGAACATTGCGGCCGCGCCTATCAGGCGCAATTGCCGCGCGGCCATCGCCGCCCCCCGCCGCCGCTGCCTTTTGGCAATCCGCGCGTGCGATAAGTTCCTGTTGAGCAGCCAGGGCGCGCAAGTGGCATGATCGGCCACTTGCGCGCCCTGTTGCATTTGGCCACATCCAAACCGCAATTTTTGGGGCGCGCACCGTTTTCATGACCCTTGATCACACCAGACTGTTTCCCAATCTGCGCCGTGTGGTGGTGGCAGGATTGCTGATCGCGCTGGTCGCGGGGATGTTTCTGCCGATCTATTCCGACGAAATCGGCTGGCGGCTTCAGGAACGCGCCTGGCTCGATGGGCTGGACAAGCTCTATTCGGAAAATTGCGGGCCCAACACGCTGGCCGTACCGCCCTTTTTCATGTGGCCGGTGCGATGGTATTCGGCCTTTTTCAACACGCGCTTTCCCGATCCGCTGTTCGTGCGCGTTTCGGGCGTGGGCTATGCGATTGTGTTCATCATCATGGTGCTGCGTCTGGTCAAACAGATCGGGCGCAGTTCGGATGAACGCCATTCGCTGGCCATCATCGCCTCGGCTCTGATGGGGCTGGGCGTGATGCCGCTGCTTCTGGTGTGGAGCCGCCCGGAACAGCCGATCTTTCTGGCCGCCACGGCCGCCGTGCTGATCGCCAGCGCGGGCTGGCGCTCGCCGGGCAATCTGTTCGCGCCGTTCAACGGCATCGCCTATACCAACGCCACCGCCAGTCCCGGCACGGCATGGCGCCGCTCGCTGACCATTCTGGCGCTGGCGCTCATCGCCATGTCCTATCACTTCAAAGCGGTGCTGGTGGTGCCTGCATTTGCCGCCTGCATCATCTTTGCCAGTCGCGGGCGGCGGGCGCTGTTTGCGCGGGGGGTGGCCATTGTGCTGCTGCTGCTGGCCACGGGCAGCGCGGCGAAATATTGGATCAACCGCGTGGAATGCCCCGCCGATCCCGTCATCGCCAAGATGCATGCCCGCAACAACCTTGCCGGACAGCTCGACATTGGCGCGATCGGCAAGACGCAGCTGGTCCTCAAGGTTCTGCAGAACTACAAGCTCTCCGCCTATATCGACAAGGCTGCGCCCTCGGTCAGCCCACGCTCGATGTGGCTGCCCGTGGGCATGGTCAGCGATGACGAAATGAGTGGCTGGCGCGGGGGCATGACGATCATCTGGGCCACCGCCCTGCTGGCCGCGATCATTAGCTTTGTGGGCGGTGTACGCAATATGTGGCGAGAGAAGGTCATCCCGCCCGAGCCGGTGATCGCGCTGATGCTGCTGGGCGCGGTGTCGATCTGGTGCGTCAGCCAGTATGACCGCAACCCTTACGAATCCAGCTTTGTCCTGCCGCTGCTGATGCTGGCGATCATTCTGGCCATGGCCAGCCCCCATCGCTGGGAGGGCCTGCGCCGTTGGACCAGCACGCTGGCGCTGGCGATCGGGCCGCTGATGCTGCTGTCGATTGTGCTGGTGTCGGGCCTGTACGGCCCGCGCCTGATCGATGATGCCCAGCGACGTGACTGGTTGCCCTCGCATCCCTGGTCGGTGCCGGTTTTCGGCTATCACGCCTCGTATAAGGATATCATGGGCGCGGCCCGGCAATGCAACCTGCCCATGCCCCGTGAGGCGCGGCATCTGCTGCTCGATGATGTCACCTATTTCGCCTATATGCAGAGCCGGATGCCCGATCACGAACTGGCCGTGCTGCCCCCGCATTTCCGCGGCTCGATCAATGATCCGGTGGCCTATCTGGCCGCGCAGAACAGCGATGGCATCCTGATGCGCTGCAAACGGCTGCCGCCTTTTCTGCAAAACATCGCCCATCGCAGCGGCAATTATTGCTGCGTCACCCCCGCCGACTGGTCGAAACTGCCCCCCGGCGCCACGGTGTTTCAGGACAATCCCCCGCCCGCCAAGCCTTAATCTGCGAACTGCGTAAAAATCCGGTGCAAAGCGGCAACAGGCTTTCCATAGGCCTGGGCTAGAATGCGCCGATGACCTCGCATGATCCGAATCTTTCGCGGCGCCCGTCCAAAGGGCTGCTTGGCTGGCTGAGGGGCGCCGGGCGCGAAGAGGATATGCCGCAGGAGGATGAGGCCCGCGATACGTCGGTCGTGCTGGATCCGCGCCGTCTGGCCCGCAGCCAGTTGCTGACAGATATTGCCGATTTTCTTCTGGCCCATGATCTGGAAATCAACCCGATCACGCTGGGCGTGGCCCATAATTACCTGACCGGCGGCGACGGTTCGATAACGCGCAGCATCGATCAACGCATCCAGTCACGCCAGGCCCTGACGCTGGAATGGATCGAACTGATCCTGCGCGAGAATGGCGGGGACCAGAGCGAGTTTCTTAACCGGCTGATGAACCGGCTGGAATCAAACATCGAGGCGTTTGACCGCACCAGCACCGCCGCAAAAACGGCGGCCAGCGAATATGGCGATGCCCTTTCGGCCCATGTCGACGGGCTGGAGGAAATGAAGCCCGCCAGTGCGCCCGCCGATACGGGAGAACTCGTGCAGGAACTGGTTTCCATCGCACGCACCATGCTTGAGCGCACCGCCAGTCTGGAAAAGGATATGGCGCGCTCCATGCTGGAAACGCGCGCCCTGCGCCGCAGCCTCGAACAGGCCCGCCGCAGCGCCGAGGAAGACCACCTGACCGGCCTGCCCAACCGGCGCGCCTTTGAGCATCGCTTTGCCAGCGAATTTGCCAGCGCGCGCGATGCGGGCGACCAACTGGCGGTGGCCTTTTGCGATATCGACAATTTCAAGCGCATCAATGACGAGCATGGCCATGAGGCGGGCGACCGGGTGCTGCGCAATGTCGCCTCGGCGTTGACGCGGATTTCCGATGACCGCTGCCATGTCGCCCGCCATGGAGGCGAGGAATTCGTCGTCCTGCTACGCGGGCGTTCGCTGCATCAGGCATGGGAATTGCTCGACGATGCCCGCGCCGCGCTGGCCGAGCGGCGGATGGTCAACCGCGCCACCGATATGCCCATCGGCAAGGTCACCTTTTCGGCCGGGATTGCCGATGTGTTTTCCTTTGCCGATTCGCGCGCCGCGCTGCGGGCCGCCGACCGCGCCCTGTATCGCGCCAAGGCCGAGGGCCGCAACCGCGTGATCGTCGCCGAACCGACGCCGGAGGAACGGGCGCGCAGCAAACCCGCCGGCAAATAGAAAGGCCCGCCTCCATCGCTGGAGGCGGGCCTTTTCCTTGATCCCAAGGGAGAGCGCGAAACGCCCTCCCCTATTTTTGGATCAGTCTTCCGACTTCAGGAAAGCCGGCATGTGATCGGGGTTGCCACCCTCTTCACGGTCACGACGGGGACCACGGTCACGGCCACCATCGCGGCCGCCTTCACGGCGCGGCCCACGGTCGCGGTCGCCGCCGCGCGGACGGCGATCGCCGCCGCGGTCGCCACGATCAGCGCGCGGTTCGCGCGGTTCGCGGGGCGGACGAGTGTCTTCCAGCTCGGCGCCGGTTTCCTGATCGACGACGCGCATCGAGAGGCGGACCTTGCCACGGTTGTCGATTTCGAGAACCTTGACGAAGACTTCCTGGCCTTCCTTCACCACATCGGTCGGCTTTTCCACGCGCTCGTTCTTCATTTCCGACACGTGGACGAGACCGTCCTTGCCGCCCATGAAGTTCACGAAAGCGCCGAAATCGACGATGTTGACGACCTTGCCCTTGTAGATCTTGCCGACTTCGGCCTCTTCCACAATGCCCAGGATCCAGGCCTTGGCGGCCTCGATCTGCCCCAGATCGCTCGACGAGATCTTGATCACGCCTTCATCGTCAATGTCGACCTTGGCGCCGGTGGTGGCCACGATCTCGCGGATCACCTTGCCGCCCGTGCCGATGACGTCACGGATCTTCGACTTGTCGATGCTGATGGTTTCGATGCGCGGAGCGTGTGCCGACAGTTCGGTACGAGCTTCGCCCAGCGCCTTGAGCATTTCGCCCAGGATATGCGCGCGGCCTTCCTTGGCCTGAGCCAGAGCCTGCGCCATGATTTCCTGCGTGATGCCCGCGACCTTGATGTCCATCTGCATCGTGGTGATGCCTTCGGAGGTGCCGGCCACCTTGAAGTCCATGTCGCCCAGGTGATCTTCATCACCCAGAATGTCGGACAGCACGGTGAAATCGTCGCCTTCAAGGATCAGGCCCATCGCGATGCCCGAAACCGGGCGCGCCAGCGGCACACCGGCGTCCATCATCGAGAGCGAACCGCCGCAGACGGTGGCCATCGAGGAGGAACCGTTCGACTCGGTGATGTCCGAGAGAACGCGGATCGTGTAGGGGAAGTCTTCCTTCGACGGCAGCACCGGGTGCAGCGCGCGCCATGCCAGCTTGCCATGGCCCACTTCGCGGCGACCTGGGGCGCCAAAGCGGCCCACTTCACCCACCGAATAAGGGGGGAAGTTGTAGTGCAGCATGAAGTTCTGATACGACAGGCCATCAAGGCCGTCGATCATCTGCTCGGCGTCCTTGGTGCCCAGCGTGGTGGTGCAGATCGACTGCGTTTCACCGCGCGTGAACAGCGCCGAGCCATGGGTGCGGGGCAGGAAGCCGACCATCGATTCGATCGGGCGGATCTGCGTGGTGGTGCGCCCGTCGATACGCTTGCCGTCCTTGAGGATGGCGGTGCGAACGATTTCGGCTTCCAGCTTCTTGGTCACCTTGATGGCGACCATCTGGGTCTGGGGCGTTTCATCGGCGAAAGCGGCCTTGGCCTTGGCGCGCACTTCATTGAGCGCGTTGGAGCGGGCCGACTTGTCGGTCAGCTTGTAGGCAGCAGCGATGTCCTTGCCGACCAGCTTCTTGAGCTTGGCCTTCATGTCGGCAGTGTTGTCCGACAGGTCGACTTCCCAAGGCTCCTTGGCTGCCTTTTCGGCCAGTTCGATGATCGCATTGACGACCTTGCGGCTTTCGGCGTGGGCAAACATCACGGCGCCCAGCATTTCTTCCTCGGACAGCTCCTTGGCTTCCGATTCGACCATCATCACGGCATTGCCGGTGGCCGCAACAACGAGGTCGAGACGGCCTTCGGCCACCTGCGCCATCGACGGGTTGAGCTGGTATTCGCCATCCTTGAAGCCCACGCGCGCAGCGCCGATGGGGCCCATGAAAGGCACGCCCGAAATGGTCAGCGCGGCCGAGGCGGCGATCATCGCGACGATATCGGGTTCGGTTTCGCCGTCATAGCTCATCACCTGAGCGATAACGTTGATTTCGTTATAGAAACCTTCGGGGAACAGCGGGCGGACCGGACGGTCGATCAGACGGGAAACCAGCGTTTCCTTTTCCGTCGCACCGCGCTCGCGCTTGAAGAAACCACCGGGAATACGGCCTGCAGCCGAAAACTTTTCCTGATAGTGGACGGTCAGCGGGAAGAAGTCCTGGCCTTCCTTCACCGACTTGGCGGCGGTCACGGCGCAGAGCACCACGGTTTCGCCATAGGTGGCCAGAACAGCGCCGTCAGCCTGACGGGCGATACGGCCGGTTTCGAGGGTGAGGGTCTTTCCGCCCCACTCCAGCGATACGGTCTTAACGTCGAACATTTCTTATCCTTCAGCCCACATGGCCCTATTGCCATGCAGGGTTTGCTGCCGGGATAGCCGTCCCGGTGCGGTGCAGGGCTTTTGATCATGCCCCAAGGCCCCCGCCGAATTGCGGGAAAAGCCCCAAAATCAGTCATGCTCCCGATATGCAAACCGCCCCGAAGCGGGGCGTGTTCAACAAATCGGGCGCTGTATAGCGGAAAAGGCGGCGCCGATCCATCGGCAACCGCCTTTGCCTAAAAACGAAACGCCCCGGTTGGGGCGCTTCGACAAACCTGGCTTACTTACGCAGGCCCAGCTTGGCGATGAGAGCGTTGTAACGCGCCACATCCTTCTTCTTCAGATAGGCCAGCAGCGTGCGACGCTTGTTGACCAGCTGAAGCAGACCGCGACGCGAGTGGTTGTCCTTCGCGTGGGTCTTGAAGTGTTCGGTGAGGTTGACAATGCGCGTGGTCAGGATCGCAACCTGCACTTCGGGCGAACCGGTGTCGCCGGCGTGCTGGGCGTTGTCAGCGATCAGTTCCTGCTTCTTTTCAGCGGTAATCGTCATAATCTCTACTCCGCGACATCCGAAAGGTTGAACCCACGCTCGACCTTGGCCGAGCCCCCTTCGAGCCTCATCAACGCGACGGGCACATCGCCCAGCCGCGCCAGATAAAGCCCATCGGGATAGGGCTGCCCGAAAAGAACGCGGCCCTGACGGACCGCCCCTGCCTGTTCGGGCGAGAGGGATAGAGCCGGGATGTCGACCAGCCCTGCCTCAAGCGGCAGAAGTTTAGTTCCAAGCGGCGCCCCCTGACCGATTTCGTTCAAGGAGTCCAGCGAAATCGCGTGATCCAGCGTAAACGGCCCCGCCGAGAGCCGCCGCAGCATCGTTACCGACCCGCGCGTGCCCAGGGCCAGCGCGATGTCGCGCGCCAGGCTGCGGATATATGTGCCCTTCGACACATGGGCGCGCAGGGTCGCCCAGTCCTCGCCGGCGTCGATCAGGTCGAGCGCATGGATCGTGACCGCGCGCGTGGGCATATCCACCGCCTCGCCCCGCCGCGCGCGGTCATAGGCGCGCACCCCGTCGATCATCAGCGCCGAATAGGCGGGCGGCACCTGCTCGATCGGCCCGGTGAAGGACGGCAGAACCGCCGCAATTTCCGCCGCGATGGGGCGCACATCGCTGGTGGCCACAACCTTGCCCTCAAGATCGAGCGTCTCGGTCTCCTCGCCGAACTTCACCGTGAAATCATAGGTCTTGGACGCATCCAGCATCCGCCCCGTCAATTTCGTCGCCTCGCCCAGCGCGATGGGCAATATCCCGCTGGCCAGCGGGTCCAGCGTGCCGCCATGGCCCACCTTGATCCCGCCCTTCAGCTTCATGTTATAACCCGCCGCGCGCAGGTTGCGCTTGACCGCGCTGACGGCCTGCGTGCTGCCCAGCTCCAGCGGTTTGTCCAGAATGATCCAGCCGTGGACGCTCATCGCCCTATTCTCCCATCACCAGACGCGCGAGCGTGAGGACCTGTCGATAGGCCCAGTCAAACGGCGGCCCCACCCAACGGTCCACCAGATCGAAACCCGGCACCAGTTGCGGCAAAACCACCAGCAGAACCAGCACCAGCGCAAAGCCCAGACGGCGAAAGCGCGCATAAAACACCGCCGCCTTTTGGGGCAAAAGCCCCTCCACAATATGCGAACCGTCAAAGGGAGGGATCGGCAGCAGGTTGAACAGCGCCAGAAACAGATTGATCTGGATAAAGGTCAGCAGCATCTCGGCCGCTACCTGCACGCCCATCGCCTGCGGCAGATGCGCCATCGCGCCCAGCAGCAGCGCGCCCAGCACCGCCATCACGATGTTCGAAACCGGCCCCGCCGCCGCCACGATCATCATGCCCACGCGCGGATTGCGCAGCCGCCATTTGTTGACCGGGACCGGTTTGGCCCAACCGAACACCGGCAATTTGGCCAGAGCGAGCATCCCCGGCAGCAGGATCGTGCCTACCAAATCAACATGGCGCAGCGGATTGAGGCTCAGCCTTTTGGCCTCGTCGGCCGTAGGATCGCCCAATGCGCGCGCCGCCAGCCCATGCGCCACCTCGTGAAACACGATGGCGACCACCAAAGGCACGATCAGCCCGGCAAAGCGCAGGACGGGCAGCATATCCATCAGCCCGCGCGCCGCGCCTGCGTGAAATGCCGCCTGCAAAGCGCCACATAGCGGTCATTCCCGCCGATCTCGGTCTGCGCACCCTCGATCACCGCATGGCCCGCCGCGTCCACGCGCAGGTTCATCGTCGCCTTGCGCCCGCAATGGCAAACCGCCTTCAATTCCACCAAAGCATCGGCAATGCCCAGCAAGGCCGCCGATCCGGGAAACAATTCACCCTGAAAATCGGTGCGCAGACCATAGCACAGCACCGGAATTCCGCCCTCGTCGGCAATGCGCGCGGCTTGCCACACCTGATCGGCGGAAAGGAACTGCGCCTCGTCGATCAGCACGCAGGAAAGCGGCGTTTCGCCATGCGCGGCCATCACCGCGCCGTGAATATCCGTCTGTGCGCCAAACCGATGCGCATCCGCCGCCAGCCCGATCCGGCTCTCGATCGCATGATCGCCCCCGCGATGGTCCAGAGCCGCCGTCCAAAGCATCGTGGCCATGCCGCGTTCGCGATAGTTGAAATCGGCCTGGAGCAGCGTGGTCGATTTGCCCGCATTCATGCTGGCATAGTAGAAATAGAGCTTGGCCATCGGGCGGGCTTACTCGCCGTCCCCCTGCTCATCCCCATGCTCACCGATATCGCGCCGCACGCGCGGATCGGCCAGCAGCGCGTCGATCCGGCTCGCCTCGTCAAAGCTTTCATCGGGCAGAAACTTGATCTTGGCCGCATATTTCAGCTTCAGCTTGCCCGCGACCTCTTTCTGGAAAAAGGCGATGTTCGTGCGCAGGGCCTTGAGCACGATCTCCTCATCCTGGCCCAGAAGGGGTTTCACAAAGACCGTGGCATGGCGCAGATCCGGGCTCATGCGGACCTCGGTGACGCTGACCGAATGGGCGGTCAGCACGTCGTCATGCACCATCTGGCGCGTCAACAGGTCGGAAATCACATGCCGCACCTGCTCGCCCACCTTGAGCAGGCGGACCGAGCGGTTCTCGGGGGTGGAAGTTTGGTGGCGTGCCATAATGTCTCGTCAATTCTGTCGCCGGATCGTCCCGGCCTGTCGTAAATTTGCTTTGCTCACGGAACGCATCGCTTGGCAATGACTTCTGTGCTCCGAGCGGTATTGAAATCGGAGCTCAGCCGTCGATTTCAACGCCTTCAAGGAGGAATGAATGCGTAAAATTATCGGACTGGCGCTTTGCGCGCTGATTCTTGCCCCCACGGTTGCCTCGGCCGACCCCGATCATGGGCGCGGCGGGCGGGGGCATTGGGACCATGGCCGCCACGGCGGTCGCGGCCCCCAATGGCACGGCGGCCACGGCTGGGCGCCCCAGCCCGGTTGGCGCCAGTTCCGTCGCGGCGAACGCTTCTATGCCGAACGCGCCCCCAACTATGTCATCATCAACGATTACCGCCGCTGGCACCGCCTGCGCCCGCCCCCGCGCGGCTATCGCTGGGTGCGCAGCGGCGATGACGCCCTGCTGATCGGCATCACCAGCGGCATCGTCGCCAGCGTTATCGTGGGCGCCATGCGCTGATCGTCACGCCTGCCTCATCCAATGCGGCCCGCCTTGCATGGTCAAGGCGGGCCTTTTCGTTTGTGTCATCTTCGGTCGGCCATGCGACAATTTAACACAAGAATGACCGGCACCGTTCAGGTTCCCGCGCATTAGGCTCTTGTAAGAAAGGGACATTGAAGAGTTCAACTCTTCCTGAAGGAGAAGCAATATGAAGACCCTCATCGCGCTGGTGCTGGCCGCAGCCCTGCTGGCCCCCTCGGCGCCCGCTCTGGCGCAGCCGGGCAGGCATGACGGCCCGGGCGACCATCGCGGCCCCGACAACCGGGGCGGCCACGACTATCGCGGCCCGCAAGGTCACGGCCCCTCCGCCTTTGTCCAGTTCCGCAAGGGCGAGCGTTTCGACCGCCGCCGTGCGCCCAATTATGCCGTGGTCGACTATCACCGCTATCGCCGCCTTGGCCCGCCCCCGCGCGGCTATCAATGGGTGCGCAGCGGCAATGACGCCGTGCTGGTGGCCATCACCACCGGCATCGTGGCCAGGGTGATCGTCGGCGCCATCCGTTAAGCCTCTCAGGGCGGTGCCTTGCGCATCGCCCGACCCTGAACCCGCTTTGGCCCGATAATGGAAACATGGCAGGGGCCGTTCCCCCTTGCCCCCTTTCCCACCGGCCGGGCGGGCCTCAGACACGGAAAAGGGCGGCCTCCCCATCGGGAAGCCGCCCTTTTCTTCGTCGATCCGTTAATGGATCAGAGCGTGCGCTCGCGCATCTCGACTTCGAAGACTTCGAGCATATCGCCCGCCTTCACATCGTTGGTCGCCTCGAGCACCACGCCGCATTCCAAACCGGCGCGAACCTCGGCCACATCGTCCTTGAACCGGCGCAGCGAGGCCACGGTGGTCTTGGAGACGATGACGTCGTTGCGGGTAAGACGGGTGTGGAGACCCTTCTTGATATAGCCCTCGACGACCAGCAGACCGGCGGCCTTGTTGTGCTTGCCCGCCGGGAACACTTCCTTGACCTCGGCGCGGCCCACCACGGTTTCGATCCGCTCCGGACCCCAGACGCCCGCCATTTCCTTGGCGATGTCATCGGTCAGGTGATAGATCACGTCAAAATACTTCATCCGCACCTTGAAGCGTTCGATGATCTCGCGCGCCTTGGCATTGGGACGGACGTTGAACCCCACGATCGGCGCACCCGAAGCCGCCGCCAGATTGACGTCGCTTTCGGTGATCGCACCCACGCCGCTGGCCAGAACCTTGAGCTTGATCTCGTCATTCGACAGGCGGTTGAGCGCATTGACGATGGCTTCGACCGAACCCTGCACGTCCGCCTTCACCAGAATCGGATATTCGATCACCGACTGCTTGGCGGCCAGAGCCGAGAACATGTTTTCAAGGCTGGAAGGCGCCGAAGTCGTGCGCTTGGCGGTGGCCTGCTCCTGACGGAAGGCCGCCACTTCGCGGGCACGCGCTTCGCTTTCCACCACGGTCAGCGTATCGCCCGCCATCGGGACGCCGCCAAGGCCCAGAACCTCAACCGGCAGCGAGGGCGGAGCCTGCTTCACCTGACGGCCCTTGTCGTCCAGCATGGCGCGCACGCGGCCTGACTGGGTGCCGACCACGAAGATGTCGCCGACCTTGAGCGTGCCGCGGTTGATAAGCACGGTGGCCAGCGGCCCCTTGCCCTTGTCGAGCTTGGCCTCGATCACGGTGGCTTCGGCCGCGCGATCGGGGTTCGCCTTCAGTTCCATCAGTTCGGCCTGCAGCAGGATCTTGTCGATCAGGTCCTGAAGGCCCGCGCCGGTCTTGGCCGAAACTTCCACGTCCTGAACGTCACCCGACATCTGCTCGACGATGATTTCATGTTCGAGCAGGCGTTCGCGGATCTTCTGCGGGTTGAATTCGGGCTTGTCGCTCTTGGTGATCGCCACGATCATCGGCACGCCGGCCGCCTTGGTGTGGTTGATCGCCTCGATCGTCTGCGGCATCAGCCCGTCATCACCGGCCACCACCAGAATGACGATGTCGGTGACATTGGCACCGCGCATACGCATTTCGGTGAAAGCCTCGTGGCCCGGCGTATCGAGGAACGTCACCAGATCGCCGCCCTTGGTCTTGATCTGATAGGCGCCGATATGCTGCGTGATGCCGCCCGCTTCGCCGCGCACCACGTCCGTACCGCGCAGCGCGTCGAGCAGCGAGGTCTTGCCATGGTCAACGTGGCCCATGATCGCCACGACCGGCGGCCGGGTCTTGAGCGTTTCATCGGCGTCCACGTCAACGGTCGTGTCGATATCGACATCGCTTTCCGAAACGCGCTGGATGTTGTGGCCGAATTCCTCGACCAGCAACTCCGCCGTGTCCTGATCGATGGTGTGGTTGAGCGTCACCACCATGCCCATCTTGAACAGCGACTTGACCAGATCCGCGGCCTTTTCGGCCATACGGTTGGCCAGTTCCTGCACCGTGATCGCCTCGGGCACGATCACATCGCGCACCTGCTTTTCACGCTGCTGATACTGACCGCCAAAGTGGGCGCGGCGTTCCTTTTCGCGGGCGCGCTTGAGAGCGGCCAGCGAACGGGCGCGGGCGCCCTCGTCCTCGTTCAGCGCGCGGTTGACGGTCAGCTTGCCGCCACGACGCTCATCGGCGGCCTTGCGGTCGCGGCTGGGTGCGGGCTTCTTGGCAGCAGGCGCGGCAGCCTCGGGGCGACGCGGCGCGGGCGCAGGCGACTGCACCGGGGTAAAGCGGCGCGGCGCAGGGGCAGCGGGCTTTTCTTCCACCGGCGCGGCCTTCGGAGCCTCAACCTGAACCGGAGCGGCCGGAGCGGGCGCAGGCGCAGCCTCGACCACCGGGGCCGAGGCAGGAGCTTCCTCAACCTTGGGCGCTTCCTCAACCACCGGCGCGGGCGCAGCGGCAGCTTCGGCTGCGCGGCGATTTTCCTCGGCGCGGCGGCGCTCTTCCTCGATCTGGCGGGCCTTTTCTTCCTGCTCACGGCGCGTTGCCGCTTCGCTGGCGGCCAAGCGGGCCTCTTCTGCTTCACGCAGCAGGCGGGCCTGCATTTCCTGACGCGTTTCGCGGCTTGCGGCCACGGGCGCAGGGCGCACAGGCGGCAGCGGCGGGCGCACCGGCTGGGCCACGGGCGCGGGCGCAGGGGCGGGAGCGGCCGCAGGCGCTTCAGCGCCCTGCCCGCCCTCACCCGGCTTGCCCGGGATCACCTTGCGGCGTTTTACTTCAACCACCACCTTGTTGGTGCGGCCGTGGCTGAAGGTCTGCTTGACTTCGCCCGCTTCCACCGAGCGCTTCAGCCCCAGCGGCTTGCGGCCCAGTGTCGGTTTGTCATTGCTATCGGTCATCGGTTCAAACAGCCCTTCAGTCTCAATTCGTCTCAGCCGGCGACTCGCAGTCGTCAGCGTCATCATGATGTGCGTCCGGTTCGGCGGCATCGCCACCAAAGCCTTGATTATCTTTGGCAAGATAGTGATTCAGGCGCGCGAGCAAAGGGGCCAGCCTTTCGGCCGATGCCCGGTCGGTCAACGCCAGATGCACGACATTGTCCCGGCCCAATGCCACAGACAGGGTCGCCCGGTCCAGTGGCAAGGTATCACCCTTTTCACCGCTGCCCTCGGTTTCCCTTCCCACGCGCCAGGCCTGGTCCAGCTTGCGATTGCCATCGTCGCCGGCATCCGCCGCATGGGCCAGCCATACGACCCGCCCCGTGCGCGCATTTTCAGCGATGCGGTCGGAACCAACCAACAAGCGCCCGCTGCGCATTTCCAGACCCAGCCGGTCGGTAAAGGCGCGCGTCAAAGCGGCCTCAATCCTTTCGGGCAGGTCATCGGGAATGGCAATCTTCGCGCCCTTGTAGGCCCGCGCCAGAGCGCTCTTCAGACGCCCCTTGGCCATGGCCTG
The DNA here is from genome assembly GCF_012275515.1 of Novosphingobium sp. SG707. Taxonomy (GTDB): domain Bacteria; phylum Pseudomonadota; class Alphaproteobacteria; order Sphingomonadales; family Sphingomonadaceae; genus Novosphingobium. The sequence continues at coordinate 360,913 of NZ_JAAZQL010000002.1, read as the reverse complement.
CACCAGTTCATCCTTGCGCACACCGATCCACGCCCCGCGCCCCGGCGCCTTGGCCAGGGCATCGGGCGCGACAAAGGCGACCCCATCAGGCCCGTCGGGCGAAATCGCCAGACGGATCAGCGCATCGCGCGGGGCCACCTCGCCGGAAAGGATGCATTTCCTTTCCGGCCCGGCGTCAGCAATGTCGGAGCTTACGCGCTCATTGCGAGGAATCCGCATCGGCGGCTCCCCCGTCTACTTCCGGCACACCAGCTTCCGGTTCATCGGCGAACCAGTGGGCGCGGGCGGCCATGATGATCTCATTGCCCTGTTCTTCGCTCAGGCCATATTCGCCCAGAACGCCGCCACGGCTGACTTCCTCGCGCTTTTCATCACGCTTGTCGTCGCGCTTTTCATTGCGGCGGCGCTGGTCATTGGCGCGCTTCTTGGCGATCAGCTCGTCGGTGGCCAGATCGGCCAGATCGTCGAGCGTCTTGATCCCCGCCTTGCCCAGCGTCACCAACATGGTTTCGTTGAGATGCGGCAGTTCGGCCAGCGCATCCTCGACGCCCAGCGCGCGGCGCTCCTGACGGGCGGCCTCTTCGCGGCGGTCGAGCGCTTCCTGTGCGCGGTTCTGGAGCTCTTCGGCCAGCTCTTCGTCAAAGCCTTCGATCTGCGCCAGTTCGGCGATTTCGATATAGGCTACTTCTTCCAGCTCGCTGAAGCCTTCGGCCACCAGCAATTGCGAGAGGGTTTCATCGACATCCAGCTCTTCCTCGAACAGCTTGGACTTTTCGGCGAATTCCTTCTGGCGCTTTTCGCTCGCCTCGGCCTCGGTCATGATGTCGATCTGACGGCCGGTGAGCTGGCTAGCCAGACGCACGTTCTGACCACGGCGACCGATGGCCAGCGACAGCTGATCGTCGGGAACCACGACCTCGATACGGCCTTCTTCCTCGTCAATCACCACGCGCGACACGGTCGCGGGCTGAAGCGCGTTCACCACGAAAGTGGCGGTGTCTTCGCTCCAGGGGATGATGTCGATCTTTTCGCCCTGCATTTCCTGCACGACGGCCTGCACGCGGCTGCCCTTCATGCCGACGCAGGCGCCGACCGGGTCGATGCTGGAATCGCGGCTGATCACGCCGATCTTGGCGCGCGAACCCGGATCGCGGGCGGCGGCCTTGATCTCGATGATATTGTCGTAGATTTCAGGCACTTCCTGAGCGAACAGGCGCTTCATGAAATCGGGATGCGCGCGGCTCAGGAAAATCTGCGGGCCGCGGTTCTGACGCTCGACCTTGAGGATCAGCGCACGGACGCGCTCGCCCACGCGGGCGGTTTCACGCGGGATCTGCTGATCGCGGCGGATCACGCCTTCGGCGCGGCCAAGGTTGACGATCACATGGCCGAATTCGACCGACTTGATGACGCCCGTGACGATTTCGCCCGCGCGGTCCTTGAACTCGGCATACTGACGGTCGCGCTCGGCATCGCGCACCTTCTGGAAGATGACCTGCTTGGCGCTCTGCGCGTCAATGCGGCCCAGATCCACCGGGGGCAGCGGATCGACGATGAAGTCGCCGATCTTGGCGTCCTTCTGCAGCTTTTCCGCCGCCTTCAGGTCAACCTGCTTGAAGTAGTCATCAACATGCTCAACCACTTCCACCACGCGCCACAGGCGCAGATCGCCGGTGCGCGGGTCCAGCTTGGCGCGAATGTCGTTTTCGGCGCCATAGCGGTTGCGGGCCGACTTCTGAATGGCCTCTTCCATCGCCTCGATAACGATCGCCTTGTCGATCATCTTCTCGGTGGCAACGGCTGTCGCAATCGCGAGCAGTTCGGCGCGGTTGGCGGAAATCGCACTGGCCATAATCAGTCTTCCTGCGTTTCGGTTTCTTCGTCGATCTCGTCGAAATCTTCATCGAGATCAATGGGTTTTGTTGCGGCCAGCAAGCGATCGGTCAACACCAGCTTGGCGGAATGAATATCGGCAAAGGGGAAAGTAACGCGGCCCGACTTCTTGTCGTCCAGCGCGATCACCTCGCCCTCGACCGAGAGAAGATTGCCCACAATGCTCTTGCGGTTGCCATCGACGGGCACGGTCAGATTGACCTTGGCCTCATGGCCGATCCACGCCGTGAAATCCTTGAGCCGGGTCAGCGGACGGTCGATGCCGGGCGAGCTGACCTCAAGGCGATAGGCCTCCTCGATCAGCGTCTCGCCCGCTTCTTCCAGCGCGTCGATCTTGTCCGAAATGCGGTGCGAGAGCGCGACGCAATCACCGATCACCAATTGCCCGGTTTCGGGGCGCTCGGCCATGATCTGAAGCGTATGCTCCTCATCGCCCACGTCCGACTTGCCAAACAGAATCACGCGCACAAGATCCAAGCCCAAAGCCTTCACCTCTGGTTCGACAATCTCGGTAATACGCGCGATATTGGCCATGTAAGTTCCTGTATTGAACGACAGAATAGCAAGCAGTTTCGCGCCGGCCCCTTCCGGCGCCAGCCCCGCTTTGCTTCACAATGTCGGGATTGATCGGGCCATTACGCCTGTTTGGAACGGAATGCAAGGGGGTGGTCGGCAATTACTCCTTCACCCACCCCTCATCCGTCGCCTGCGTCAGCCAGACCCCGCTGCCCAGCATCAGCTCCACCCGCGCCAGGACATTTTCCACCGCCGGCATGGCCGCGCTTTTGCCCGCAAATTCGGCCAGAGGCGCCTGTTTTTGCCCCATCTGCTCGATCACGCTGGCATGGGGGATTGCGGGCCAGTCGGGGTGCTGGGCCAGAATGTCGCGGTGCATCGCCTTGCGCCGGTCCACCATCGAGAGAACCGGCAGAATGCCCGGCGCCTTGCCGCCGCGCTCGGCCTCCAGATGCTCCTTCACCTGCTCCAAAGTCCGCATCGCCAGCGGCGCAGGCAGCAAAGGCACCACCAGCAGATCGGCGGCGCGGAAAATCTGATCCGAAATCCCGCCCAGACCCGGCGGGCAATCCACCACAATCCGGTCATAATCGGGCGAGAGACTCTCCAGCAATTTCTTCAACCGCTTGGGCTTGTCATCGGCCAGATCGCTTTCCAGATGGCGCAGCGACAGGTCCGCCGCGATCAGGTCCAGTTCGGGCCAGTTGGTCGGCACGATCGCATCGGCGGGATCGGCATCGCGAGCAAAGATCTTCTTCGCCTTGGCCGCTGCGCCCGACTGCCCCAGCAGGAAAGCCACCGCCCCCTGCGCATCAATATCCCAGATCAGCGTCCTTTTGCCCGACACCGCAAAGCCATGCGCCAGATTGACCGCCAGCGAGGATTTTCCCACCCCGCCCTTCATGCTGTAAACCGCGATCACCTTGCCCATGCGCGCGCCTTTCTCAACTTTGCGCGCAACTTAGCCCTCGCCGCCCCCAAGTCAAAGCAGATGATGTTTCCGCATTGTGTGGCGCAACTGGTCATAGGTCAGGCCCAGCGCCTTGGCGGTCTGGCGCTGATTATAGCGGTGGCGGGCAAGGGCGGCTTCGACAATGGCCTTTTCATGCGCATCAACCGCCCCGCGCAGATCCGACACCCCGGCCAGATCGCCCGCCATCACAGGCGCGGGCGCGGCCTCATGATCGGCGGCGCGCAGCGATTGGGTCGGCTTCCATGGCGAATCGAAGGGATCAAAGGTGATTTCGGCAATCGGCATTTCCGGACTGTCGCTGCGATAGACCGCCCGCTCGATCACATTGCGAAGCTCGCGCACATTGCCCGGCCAGTGGTATTTTTCCAACGCCGCCGCCGCCGCCCCGCTGAACCCCGGCCAGCGGTCCCAACCCATCTCGCTGGCCATGCGCCGCCCGAAATATTCGGCCAGCACCGAAATGTCGCCCTCGCGAGCGCGCAGCGGCGGTAGGGTGATAACCTCAAAGCTCAAACGGTCGAGCAAGTCGGCGCGAAAACGCCCCTCGCGCGCCATGCGGGGCAGATCCTCATTGGTGGCCGCCACGATACGCACATCCACGCGCAAAGGCCGAGAGGCCCCGATCCGCGTCACCTCGCCATATTCCACCGCGCGCAGCAGGCGCTCCTGCGCGCCCATGCTCAGCGTGCCCAGTTCATCGAGGAACAGTGTACCGCGATCCGCCTCTTCAAAGCGTCCCGTCCGCGCCCGCGTCGCCCCCGTAAAGGCCCCAGCCTCATGCCCGAACAATTCCGCCTCGATCAGCGTTTCAGGCATGGCCGCGCAATTGAGCGTCACCAATGGCTCATCCCAGCGCGAGGACAGGCGATGCAGGCGCTCGGCAATCAGCTCTTTGCCCGTCCCCCGCTCGCCGATCACCAGCACCGGGCGGCGCAGCGGGGCAGCGCGACTGGCGCGCTCGACCGCATCGAGGAAAGCGCCCGACTGGCCGATAAATTGCACATCGCGCGGAGCATGGTGGGGAGATAGCGCCATGAATTGCCTATCCTTGGTGAAATTTCCCGAAGTTTGGCAAAACCCACAAATCCCGTCAAGCGGCGGCGCAGCGCAAAACCCCCAATTTTCGCGCCATCCGCAAATTGGCACGGGCTTTGCGTTATATCCGGCATGACCAAACTTTCGCCTCTCGAACCCATCCCTCATGCCGAAACCCCCGGCATGGCGGGCGCATCGCCGACACACTCGATGCGCATTCCCATGGGTGTGGCGAAAGTCGGGCCGGAGGGGCCATTCGCCCGTCCGTCGGGCGATGATCGCGCAACGCCCCTGCGTGATCGCCACACTCCCCCTCCGGCCCGGTTTTTTTCGCTTCAGGATTTCTCGCGCGGCCACAACAGGCTAGAACGGGAAATCGAGAAACTGCAATCCAATCCACCTTCGGGAGCAAGCCGCATGGGCATTTTCAGCCGCACCCGCGACATTATCGCCGCCAATTTCTCCGATCTTCTGGAAAAGGCCGAGGATCCTTCCAAGATGATCCGCATGATCATCCTCGAAATGGAGGAAACGCTGGTCGAAGTGCGCGCGTCGGCCGCCCGCACCATCGCCGATCAAAAGGAGATGCGCCGCCATATCGCCAAGCTCGACCGGCTGCAGGCCGACTGGGGCGAAAAGGCGCAACTGGCCCTGTCCAAGGGCCGCGAGGATCTGGCCCGCGCCGCATTGGTGGAAAAGCGCAAGGCATCGGACATGGCCGACCAGCTGCAATCCGAAGTCTCGGTGCTGGACGATTCGCTGCGCGCCTTTGAGGCCGACATCGAAAAGCTCCAGACCCGCCTGCGCGAAGCCCGCAGCCGCCAGACCGCGATTGCCGCCCGTCTGGAAAGCGCGGAGAACCGCGTGAAACTGCGCACGCTGCTGGCCAGCGAGCGGGTGGATGAGGCGATGGCCCGCTTTGATGCGCTGGAACGCCGCGTCGATTATGCCGAAGGCCGCGCCGATGCGCTGGGTCTGGCCGACAATGCCAAGCCCAGCCTTGCCGACGAAATCGCCGCCCTCGCCTCGGGCGACAAGGTGGACGAGGAGCTTGAGGCTATGAAGCGCGCCTTGAAGAAGGAGGGCTAAGCCATGGATATCGTGCCTTTGGTGGCCATTTGCGCGCTTTTCATCGGCCTGCCGTGGATCATCCTGCATTATGTCACCAAATGGAAAACTTCCGCCACGCTGACATCGGATGACGAAGCGCTGCTGGAGGAGCTTTACCAACTGGCGCGGCGGCTGGATGAACGGATGGAAACGGTCGAGCGCCTCGTCGCCTCCGATCACCCCGATTTCCGCCCCGCCGCCCAAATGCCCAACCGCGAAATCGACAACCAACCGCTGCGCGAAATCGCCAAAGACATTGACCGCTTGCGCGCCCGCTCTTCCGACAGGAGCTTTCGATGAACCCGATCCACACCCGTTTTTACCGTGACAAGGCCAATGGCAAGTTCATGGGCGTTTGCGCCGGGATTGCCGATTATACCGGAATTGACGTGCTCTGGGTGCGGATCGCCACGCTGGTCCTGCTCTCGATGAGCGGGGGCACCGCCTGGGTGATCTATTTCGGCATCGGCTTTCTGGCACCCGACAAGCCCCGCGCGCTCTATACCGATCGCGAGGAGCAGCGTTTCTGGCAGGGTGTGCGCCAGTCGCCGGGCCGCACCACCCGCGAGGTCCGCGCCAAGTTCCGCGATCTGGACCGCCGTCTGGCTGCGGTGGAGGACTACTATGTCTCCTCCAACCCGCGCCTGTCCGAAGAAATCGAAAAGCTGCGCTGAAAGCACAGCATTTAGGGGGAAATTCCATGTCCGCTGGCACTATTGGCGCTCTGATCCCGATTGTCGCTTTGTCGATCCCGATCGTGGCGATCTGGACCAAGCACAAGACGCGCATCGCCGAAATGCAGATCCGCGCCACCGCCGACGATACCGCCGAACGCGCCGCGCAATATGTCACCAAAACGCGCGAGCTAGAGGAACGGGTCCGCGTGCTGGAGCGCATCGTTACCGACAAGGGCTATGACGTTGCCGCGCAAATCGAGGCCCTGCGCGATACAAAAGCGGTCGAAGATTACCGCCGCGACCCTCTGAACTGATCTCTCGCCGGAGCCAGTGCCATGAACTTCTGGGAAGCCATTGTTCTCATTGTCATCGTCACCTCGGTCGCCAAAGTGTTTCAGGCGGGCCTCTACAGCCGGTCGGGCCGCGCACGCCGCGTAACCATCGATGACAAGGGCAAGCAGACCATCATCGAACACGCCGACCGCGATGCCGAAACCGAAATCCAGAACCAGCGCCTGAAAAGCGAGGTCGCGGAATTGCGCGAACGCATCAAGGTGCTCGAACGCATCGCCACCGAGGACCGCAAGGCCCGCGATCTGGCCGATGAAATTGAATCGCTCCGTCGATAAGAGGGGCCGATAAAAGGGTTTGAAGCCATGTTGCATGATTTCATTCATAGCCTTGCCCCCCTGATGTGGACCGGCATCATCCTGACCGCCATCGTCCTGCGCCACCGCCGCAAGATGGCCGCGATGTCCTATGGCGAGGCACGCCCCGCCGCCCAAGATGCCGAGGTCGAGGCCCTGCGCGAGCGCATCCGCGTACTGGAACGCATCGCCACTTCCTCCTCGCTGGAGGGGCGCAGCGCGGATCGGCTCTCGGCCGAAATCGAAGCCCTGCGTGATCATTAAACCTGTGATCGTTAAACCGGAGGATTTCCCATGGACAGCCTGACCCTGCCCGAACTGGTCTCCGCCCTGACCGCCATCGCCATGCTCAGCATCGCCCTGCTGCGCGGATGGTCGGGATGGCTGACGCTCAAGCATCGCGAACTGGATCTGGTGAGCAAGGCCGATCAGCCCGCCCAGCCTTCGGCCACCCATCGCATCGAGATCGCAGACCTGAAAGAACGCATCCGCAAGCTGGAAGCGATCGCCGCCGGGGTTGATTTATAAGCCCCTTGGGCGCTATCGCATCCCCATGCGCAGCCTTTCCGATATTGCCGAGGAATATGAATTCCTCGAAGCCGACGAACGTTACCGCCTGTTGATCGAACTGGGCCGCGAGCTGGACCCCATGCCCGACGCGCTGAAAACCGACGCCACGCTGGTGCGCGGATGTTCGGCCAGCGTCTGGGTCTATCCGGTGGAACAGGGCGACCGGCTGCAATTCCTGGCCGATTCGAACGCGGCGATCACCAAGGGCATCATCGCGCTGGTTCTCTCGGCGGTGCAGGGCAAGCCCGCCGAGGAAGTGGCCGCGATGGACATTGCCGAGGCGCTCGCTCCGTTTGATCTGAAAAACCAGCTTTCCAGCAATCGGACGCAGGGCGTACCCAACATGATCGCGCTGATCAAGGATCACGCATCACGGCTCGCAGCGGGCTGAACCGGGAATGCGCCGCCACCTCTATCAAGCGGGCGGCCTGTTCTTTGTCGGCCTTGGCATTGTGGGGGCGTTTCTGCCGCTCTTGCCCACGGTGCCCTTCCTGCTGCTGGCGCTGTTCTGTTTTGCCCGCTCCAACCCCGCGTGGGAGCAGCGTCTGCTCGATCATCCCACCTATGGCCCGCCCCTGCGCCAATGGCGCGAGCGGCGGGCGATCCCGCGCCGGGCGAAGAAAGCCGCGCTGATCGCTATGGCGGTGTCGGTGGGGATTACCGCGTTTACGGCGGGGTGGCCGTGGGTGTTGATTCCCGCTGGGGTGATGGTTCTGTCGGGGACTTGGATCTGGACAAGAGCGGAATAGAAGGATGAATGCGAGGGTCTAGACCCTCGCGCTCCCGTTACTGTCTTCGTGGTGCCAAGGGTTCGGCGTTGTGTGTCGGACGCACCGTTCAAAATTAAAGCCTGCGGCGCCAATGATATGCGCCGCAGGCTTTAATCATAATAACACAAGGCTTCAAACCACCCCCATTAACGGGATTGCAAAGGGCGATCTTTGTTAGTCGCATTTTTCAAGAAAAATGCTCCGCGCCCTTTGCCCGCCGGAGGCACCCTTAAACCTTGAACCCTTAAACCAACCGCGCCTGACGCAACGCCGCGCCGATAAACCCGGCAAACAGCGGATGCGGCTCGAACGGACGGCTCTTGAGTTCGGGGTGGAACTGCACGCCCACGAACCACGGATGGTCCGGCCGCTCGACGATTTCGGGCAACAGGCCGTCGGGCGACATACCCGAGAACACCAGCCCGCCCTGCTCCAGCGCCTCGCGGTAATGCGAGTTCACTTCGTAACGGTGGCGATGGCGCTCGCTGATGGTCTCGCTGCCATAGATCGCCGCGACATGGCTATTGCCCGCCAGCTTGGCTTCATAGGCGCCAAGGCGCATCGTGCCGCCCAGATCGGTTTCGGCGGTGCGCTGTTGCAGCCCCTCTTCGCTCATCCATTCGGTGATGATGCCGACGACCGGTTCCTTGGTTTCGCCAAATTCGGTCGAGGAAGCGTCCGCGATCCCCGCCGTGTTGCGCGCACCTTCGATGCAGGCCATCTGCATGCCGAGGCAGATGCCGAAGAAGGGCACCTTGCGTTCGCGGGCAAAACGGACCGCCGAGATCTTGCCCTCGGTGCCGCGCTCGCCAAAGCCGCCGGGCACAAGGATGCCGTGCAGCGGTTCGAGCGTCGAGACGATCTCTTCCTCGTCCTTTTCAAAGATTTCGGCGTCGATCCACTTGATGTTGACCTTGACCTTGTTGGCAATGCCGCCATGCACCAGAGCTTCGTTCAGTGACTTATACGCATCCTGAAGCACGACATATTTGCCCACCACACCGATGGTCACTTCGCCCTCGGGGGCGGCATAGGTCTTGGTCAGCGCCTGCCACTGGTCGAGCTTTGGCTCGGGCGCGGTCAGGCCAAAGTGGTGCAGCACCGCATTGTCCAGCCCTTCGGCGTGATATTGAAGCGGCACGGCATAGATATTGGGCGCGTCGAGCGCCGGGATCACAGCTTCCTTGCGCACGTTGCAGAAGAGCGCAATCTTGCTGCGCTCATTCTCGGGCAATTCCTGCTCGCAGCGGCACAGCAGCACGTCGGGCTGGATGCCATACGAAGTCAGCTCGCGCACCGAGTGCTGAGTCGGCTTGGTCTTGAGCTCACCCGCCGCCGCGATGTAGGGCACCAGCGTGACATGGGCAAAGCAGGTCTGCTCGCGGCCCAGTTCGTTGCGAAGCTGACGGATCGCCTCGATGAAGGGCAGGCCCTCGATGTCGCCCACCGTGCCGCCGATTTCGCACAGCACGAAATCCAGATCCTCGGTGTCGGCCTGCGCGAAATCCTTGATCGCATCGGTCACATGCGGGATCACCTGCACCGTTGCGCCCAGATAGTCGCCGCGGCGTTCCTTGGCGATGATCGTCTGATAGATGCGGCCCGAGGTGATATTGTCGCTCTTGCGCGCCGAAACGCCGGTAAAGCGTTCATAATGCCCCAGATCGAGGTCCGTCTCTGCACCATCGTCGGTCACATAGACTTCGCCATGCTGATACGGGCTCATGGTGCCGGGGTCGACGTTGAGATAGGGGTCGAATTTGCGGATGCGGACCTTGAAGCCGCGTGCCTGCAACAAGGCGGCCAGTGAAGCCGCCATAAGACCCTTGCCCAGCGAGGAGACCACGCCGCCGGTGATGAAAATATACCGCGCCATGGGGATTGCGCCTTACCTTTTTTGAACCATCAATCCAAGCGCGCAATGCGCGCCAACGAGCAAGCAATCCACAGTCCTGTTCATGGACGCGCCAAAAACGCGCCGCAGACGGCGGAATGCCCAAACGCCAGACCACCCCACCGCGACTGCGGCAGGGTGGGCTGGCACAAATACACCAGATTACTTCTTGGCCGCGCCGGCCAGCGGATCGGCAGGAAGCGGAGCCGCAGGTGCGGCAGGCGCCGCAGCCGGGGCCGAGACGCTGCGGTCGAGCGAGGTGTCAACCTTCTGGCTCGACGCGCTGGCCACGGCCAAAGCCGCCAGAACAATCGACAGACCAACGAAAATCGCAGCCAAAACGCCCGTGCTGCGCGTCAGAAAGTCCGCCGCGCCGCGCGCCGACATGAATCCCGAAGGGCTGCCGCCAACGCCCAGACCGCCGCCTTCCGACTTCTGAATCAGGATCACCACGACCAGCATGGCCGCGACAATGGCCTGAAGCACAATAAGGAAGATGAACATGAAGCGCGACTCTCGACATGGCAGCCAGCAAAGGCCACCGCATGAATGGAATGGCGCGCATCTAGGCGCGCGAGCGCGTAGTTGCAAGGGGGTGCTTCCCCCCTGCAACAATACAGTATCAACCTTCGATGAGCATCGCGGCGGCATTGATGATCGCGGCAAAGCTCTCCGCCGTCAGGCTGGCCCCGCCGACCAGCGCGCCGCCGACATCGGCCACGCCCAGCAATTCCGAGGCATTGCCCGCATTGACCGAGCCGCCGTAAAGGATCCGCACGCCCTTGCCCGCATCGCCATAGATCGACACCAGATCGGCGCGGATCGCACGGTGCATGGCGGCCACATCCTCCACCGAAGGCACGCGGCCCGTGCCGATGGCCCAGACCGGCTCATAGGCCACGGCCAGACCCTCGGCGCTCTCCTTGGGCAGCGAGCCGTGAAGCTGGCCCGAAACCACCGCTTCGGCCTGCCCGGCGTCGCGCTCGGCCTCGGTTTCGCCCACGCACAGGATCACGCCAAGGCCCGCCGCGCGCGCGGCAAGCGCCTTGGCCTGCACATCGGCATTGCTCTCGCCATGCAGGCTGCGACGCTCGCTGTGGCCCACGATGGTGAAGCGCGCACCGGCATCTTCAAGCATGGGCGCAGAAATGTCGCCGGTATAGGCGCCGCTGGGCTTGGCATGGACGTCCTGACCGCCCACGGCCATCGCCTGGGCTTCCTCGGCCATCGCATGGACCAGCGTGAAGGGCGGGGCGATGCCCACATCCACCGCCGGATGGCGGGCCGCCACGCGGTCGATCGCGCGCGCCTCGGCCAGCGTGGCGCGCAGGCCGTTCATCTTCCAGTTGCCGACGATATAGGGCCGCAAAGCCATGATCCCTTTGTCCTTCCTAAATCGCGGGGAGCCAGGCTGTGGCCCGTCACAGGCCGCAAGCCGCCACGCTTCCCCAGCATGCGTATGCGCGCCTAGGGCAAGGAGGCGCCGCTTGTCAAAAGGCGCGTGGTCGACAACCCACCGAAAAGACGCAAACGCAGCATAAGGGCACCACAAATTTGCGCGATGGCGCCGCTTGCGGGATCCGGCCAAGCCGCCTAAAGCCGCCTGCTGATGGTTTTGACGGCGCGCGCCTTTTTGGCGGGGCCGCGGTGACGGGTTGGTTTGATGCTGCAAGTGTTCCGCAAGTTCTTCCACTCCTCGGTGGGCGTGTTCGCCGCGCTGGGGTTGATCGTGATGCTGGCCATGGCGTTTGCCGCGGGCGATGTGTCGAACATGATCTCATCGGGCAGCATCACCGGGGGCGACCGCGTGGCCAAGGTCGACGGCACCGCCATCGGCACCGCGCAATTGACCAAGCAGATGCAGCAGGCCGTGGAAATCACTCGCCAGCAGCAGCCCGGCGTCACCATGAAGAGCTTTCTGGCCGAAGGCGGGCTCGATCTGGTGCTGGACCAGATGATCGACGGCGAGGCCCAGATGGCCTTTGGCCGCAAGGTCGGCATCGTTGCGGGCAAGCGTCTGGTCGACAGCGAACTCGCCAAGATCCCGGCGTTTCAGGGCGCAGGCGGCAAGTTCGATCAAAACGCCTATCTCTCGGTTCTGGCCCAGCGCCAGATGAACGATGCCGATGTGCGCGACAGTTTCGCGCGCGATCTGGTCTCGCGCCAGTTGCTGGCTCCGGCGCAGTTCGGCGCCGCCCTGCCCCAGAGCGCGGTGGTGCAATATGCCTCGCTGCTCAAGGAACATCGCGCCGGTTCGGCCGCCATGCTGCCCTCGGCCGCCTTTGCGCCCAAGGGCCTGCCCACGCAGGCCGAAGTGACCGCGTGGTACAACAACCACAAGGCCGCCTACACCGTGCCGGAACGCCGCGTGATTCGTTACGCCCGCTTCGACGAATCGGTCATCAAGCAGTCCTCGGCCCCCACCGACGCCGAAGTGGCTGCCCGCTTCAAGGCCAATGCCGCCCAGTATGGCGCCAGCGAAACCCGCAAGGTGTCGCAGGTCATCGTCATCAGCGAGAGCATGGCCAAGGACATTGCCACCGCCGTTGCCAAGGGCGAAAGCCTTGAGGCCGCCGCCAAGGCCAAGGGCCTTTCGGTCGCCTCGCTGGGCGCGGTCAGCAAGGCCGACCTGACGATCAAGAGCAGCGCCGCCGTGGCCGAGGCCGCCTATGCCGCCAAGGCCGGGGCCATCGCTGGCCCGGTCAAGGGCGCGCTGGGCTGGGCGCTGGTGCGCGTGGATGCTATCGACGCCAAACCTGTGCGCACGCTGGAGCAGGTGAAGGGTGAGATCACCGCCGCCCTGACCGAGGAAAAGCGCAAGGCCGCGCTGGCTGCTCTCACCGAAAAGGTGAACGATGATTTCGGCAAGGGCGGCGCGCTGTCCGATACCGCCAAGGAACTGGGCCTGACCATGGCCGAAACCCCGCTGCTGACGGCCAAGACGCCCGCTGGCATGGGGCTTCCGGCCGAACTGGCCTCGATCCTGCCCGCCGCCTTTGGCATGGACCACGAAGGCCAGCCTCAGATCAGCGAACTGGTCGCGGGCAAGAGCTTTGTGATCTTTGACGTGACCAAGATCGTGCCCGCCGCCCCTGCCCCGCTTGACCAGATCAGCGCGCAGGTGATGGCCGACATCCAGCTTGAAAAGGGCTCGGTCGCCGCGCGCGCCGCCGCCATGAAGCTGCTGGCAGCAGGCAAGAAGGGTGGCGATCTGGCCGCGGAAGTGGCCAAGCTGGGCGTGGCCCTGCCCCCGGTGCAGCAGATGAATCTGGGCCGCGAGGAAATCATGTCGCGCGGCGGCCAGATCCCGCCCGCCGTTGCGCTGTTCTTCGGCATGGCGCCCGGCACGACAAAGCTGATCCCGATTGCGGGCAACAAGGGCTTTATGGCCGTGCAGCTGAAAACCATCACGCCGGGCGCCGTGGCCGCCAATGATCCGCTGGTCGGGCAGGTCAAGGGCGAGCTGGGCAATCTGGCGGCGCGCGAACAGGCCGAAAGCCTGCGCCGCGCGATCCGCACCGAAGTCAAGGTGGAGCGCAACGAAAGCACCATCAAGACCGTCGCCGGCCAGCTTGCCAGCGGCAACTGACGTTCAATCCCAAAAAGCGAAAGACCAATGACCGACAACACCCATCGCCCAGAAAACTGGGACGCCGCCCTTTCCTTGCTGTCTGGCGGGAATCCGGCGCTGGTGTGGCGTCGCGTCATTGCCGACACTGAGACACCCGTGGGCGCGGCGGTAAAGCTGTTCGCGGGCGAGCGGGGCGATTTCCTGCTCGAATCGGTCGAGGGCGGCGAAGTGCGCGGGCGTTACAGCCTACTGGGTCTGGCCCCCGATCTGGTGTTCCGCGCCACGGGCCATGCGGCTGAAATCAACCGCGTCTGGGCGCAGGACTGCGAGGCGTTTGAGCCTCTGGCAGGCGACGCGCTGGGCGAATTGCGCAAGCTTGTCGAAAGCTGCCGGATGGATGTGCCCGCCGCGCTGCCTCCGGCGCTGGCCTGCATCGTGGGCTATTTCGGCTATGAAACCTTTGGGCTGGTCGAAAAGCTGCCCCGTGCGCCGCAAAGCGCGCTGGAATTGCCCGACATGCTGTTTGTCCGCCCCACGGTGATCCTTGTGTTCGACCGGCTGGGCGATGAATTGTTTGCCGTCGCGCCGGTCTGGCCTTCGGATCGCGCGCCCGAAGCTGCGCTGGAAGTGGCACAGGAGCGCATTGATGACGCCCTGCGCGCACTGGCTGCGCCCGCGCCCGAACCTGTGCGCGCCGCGCCCGACATGCCCATGCCGATGCCGACCCCGGTGATGGCGCCGGGCCGCTATGGCGAGATGGTCGAGCAGGCCAAGGCGTTCATCGAGGCGGGCGACATCTTTCAGGTCGTGCTGGCGCAGCGCTTCACCGCGCCCTTTACCCTGCCGCCGCTCTCGCTTTATCGGTCGCTGCGCCGGGTCAATCCCTCGCCCTTCCTCTATTTCCTCGACCTGCCCGGTTTTGCCGTGGTTGGGTCCAGCCCGGAAATTCTGGTGCGGGTGCGCGATGGCGAGGTGACCATCCGCCCCATCGCGGGCACGCGCCCGCGCGGCAAGACTCCGGCCGAGGACAAGGCCAATGAGATCAGCCTGCTGGAGGATCAGAAAGAGCGCGCCGAACATCTGATGCTGCTCGATCTGGGCCGCAACGATGTGGGCCGTGTGGCCGCCAAGGGCACGGTCAAGGTCACCGAAAGCTATACGATCGAGCGTTACAGCCATGTGATGCATATCGTCTCGAACGTGGTGGGCGAATTGGACACCAATCGCGCCGATGCGATTGACGCTGTGTTCGCCGGTTTCCCGGCGGGCACCGTCAGCGGTGCGCCCAAGGTCCGGGCCTGCGAGATCATCGCCGGACTGGAAGGCGAAACGCGCGGCGCTTATGCCGGGGGCGTGGGCTATTTCGGGCCGGACGGCAATCTGGACAGCTGTATCGTGCTGCGCACCGGCATCCTCAAAGATGGCGTGTTGCACGTGCAGGCGGGCGCGGGCATCGTGGCCGACAGCGATCCGGTCTATGAACAGCGCGAATGCGAACATAAATCCGGCGCCCTCTTTGCCGCCGCCCGTGAGGCGGTGCGCGTGGCGCAGGAAGCGGGGTTTGGGCAATGAATAAAAAAATCCTCGTCATCGACAATTACGACAGCTTCACCTGGAATCTGGTCCATTACATCATGGAACTGGGCGCTGAGATCGAAGTGGTGCGCAATGACGCGCTGACCGCCGCGCAGGCGATTGACAGCGGCGCGGCAGGCTTCCTGCTTTCGCCCGGCCCCTGCACGCCAAACGAGGCCGGGATCAGCCTCGATCTGGTGGGCGCGGCGGCGGATGCAGGCAAGCCCTTGCTGGGCGTATGCCTTGGCCATCAGTCGATCGGGCAATATTTCGGCGGCACGGTGCAGCGCGGCGGCCTGATGCATGGCAAGACCAGCCCGGTGACGCATGACAACAGCGGCCTGTTCGAGGGCATCCCCTCGCCCTTCATCGCCACGCGTTATCACTCGCTGATCGTGACCGACATTCCGGCCTGCCTGCATGTGAATGCGCGCAGCGACGATGGGCATGTAATGGGCTTCCGCCATGTCAGCCTGCCGATCCACGGGGTGCAGTTTCACCCCGAGAGCATCGCCACGCAACATGGCCATGCGATGCTGGCCAATTACCTGAAACTGTGCGGGATTGATGCCCGTATGCCCGCATGAACGCCCTGCCCGAAGTCTCGGCCCATCCCTTTGACGAGGGTGAGGCGCAGAGCATTTTCGGCGCGATCCTTGACCGGCAGGTGTCCGACGAAGCGATTGCCGATTTTCTCGTCGCCCTTTCGGCGCGCGGGGAAACGTCGAGCGAGATCGCGGGCGCGGCGCGGGCCATGCGTGCGCGGATGATCGCGGTCCATGCGCCCGAGGGAGCGATTGACGTGTGCGGCACCGGCGGCGATGGGCATCATACGCTCAACGTGTCCACCGCCGTATCGCTGGTGGTCGCGGCCTGCGGCGTGCCGGTGGCCAAGCATGGCAACCGGGCGGCATCATCCAAGGCGGGCGCGGCCGATACGCTGGAGGCTTTGGGCCTTAATCTGGCCCATGCCGGAGAGCGGGCGGAAAGTACGCTGGGCGAGATCGGCATCGCGTTCCTGTTTGCGCAGGCACATCATCCCAGCCTCAAGCACATCGCCCCGATCCGGCGGGCGCTGGGCACGCGCACGATCTTCAACCTGATGGGGCCGCTGGCCAATCCGGCCAATGTGCGCCATCAACTTGTGGGCATCGCGCGCCCGGCCTATGTGCCGATCTATGCCGAAGCGATCCGCCGCCTTGGCACCGAGCGCAGCTTTGTCATTTCGGGCGATGAGGGGTTGGACGAACTGAGCCTTGCAGGCGGCAATGAAGTGGCCGACGTGCGCGGCGATGGGGTGGCGATGAAGCGCGTGGTTCCTGCCGACGCTGGCCTGCCCGAATATCCGGTTGAGGCAATCAAGGGCGGCGATCCGGCCTATAATGCCGATGCTTTGCACCGCCTGCTGATGGGCGAGCATGGGGCCTACCGCGATGCGGTACTGCTGAACACTGCCGGCGCGCTGATGGTCGCGGGCGAGGTTTCGAACTGGCGCGAGGGCGCCGAAGAGGCCGCAGAGGCCATTGACAAGGGGCTGGCCAAGGGGCTGCTCGATTGCTGGATCAAGGCTTGCGAATGACCGACAAACTGACCCAAATCTGCGACACCAAGCGCGAGGAAGTCGCCGCACGCAAGCCTTTGGCCAGCATCGCTGACCTTGACGCGCGCGCCAGCGAACAGACCCCCACGCGCGGGTTTGAAGCGGCGCTGCGCGCAAAGGCCGCCGATGGCTTCGCGCTGATTGCCGAGATCAAGAAGGCCAGCCCGTCCAAGGGATTGATCCGCGCCGATTTCGATCCGCCGGCCCATGCCCGCGCCTATCAAGCGGGCGGGGCGGCCTGTCTCTCGATCCTGACCGATGCGCCCTATTTTCAGGGGCATGAGGATTACCTGATCGCGGCGCGCGCGGCTTGCGATCTGCCGGTCCTGCGCAAGGATTTCATGGTCGATCCTTGGCAGGTGGCCGAGGCCCGCGCGATTGGGGCCGATGCGATCCTCATCATCGTGGCGGCCCTGTCGGACGCCCAGATGGCCGAGATCGAACAGGCAGCCATCGAGCGGGCGATGTCGGTTCTGGTCGAGGTGCATGATGAGGAAGAGATGGCGCGCGCCGCCAATCTCCGCTCACGCCTGATCGGGGTGAACAACCGCAACCTCAAGACCTTCAAGACCGACATCGCCACTACGGAGCGCCTCGCTCCGCTGGCGCCCGAGGGGACCTTGCTGGTGGCCGAGAGCGGGATCAACACTCATGCCGACCTGCTGCGTCTGGCCCCTTGCGGGGCGCGGACTTTCCTTGTTGGGGAAAGCCTGATGCGGCAGGCCGACGTGACGGCTGCGACAAAGGCCCTGCTGGGCCTTTAACCCCAGAGTTCAGGATGGCGCAGCATCAACGCCTGCGCCAAAATCAGCGTCTTGGCGTCCTCCAGCGTACCGGCCATCACCCGGTCGCGCAGGACGTCAAGGCTGATCTCGGCCACGCTGATATGCTCATCCTCGCCATCGGCCCCGCCGCCTGCGCCCACCCGATCGGCCGCAGTATATTCGGCCAGATAGAGCATCACCCGCTCGGTCGAAACCGGCGGAATGGGCCAGATATTGGCCAGCGGTTCGAGCGCGGAAAGGCGAATGCCGCCCTCCTCCATCGCCTCCTCATGAATGCGCTCCTCCGGGCTGGCCCCATCGAGCCCGCCCGCAATCGCCTCCAGCAAGGGCGGATGGCCCGCATCCAGCACCGCCGCGCGCGGCTGGGTGATCAGCATCGCCACCCGCCGCGCCCGGTCAAAGGGGAGCACCGCCACCGCCTGGCCATTGTCGATCAGGTGGCGTTCGGCCACGGTGCCGTCGGGCATCCGCAATTCCAGCCGGGAAAAGCGATACCAGCCATCGTAGATCAGATGCCGGGCAATAATTTCGGCCATATTTCCCTATTCCCTCAAAATCTTGAAGCAGGCTTACCCCAGCTCGCACATTTCTTCGTTGCCTGATGCCTCCGCTTTGGCAAGAGAGAAGCATGAGCGAATTGACCCATCTCGATGCCCAGGGCCATGCACGCATGGTCGATGTCGGCGCCAAGGCCGAAACCGCGCGCGTAGCGATTGCCGCAGGCCGCATCCGCATGAGCGCGGCGGCACTCAGCGCGATCCGGGACGGCGATGTGCCCAAGGGCGACGTTCTGGCGGCAGCCCGCATCGCCGGGATCATGGCGGCGAAGAAAACCGCCGACCTGATCCCTTTGTGCCACCCCTTGCCGCTGCACAGCGTGAGCGTCGATTTTGCCATTGAGGAAAGCGCGATACGGGCCACGGCCACGGCCAGCCTGACCGGCAAAACCGGGGTGGAAATGGAGGCATTGACTGCTGTTTCCCTTGCGCTCCTGACCATTTACGACATGGCCAAGGCCATCGACAAGGGCATGGTGATCGAGGAAGTGCGACTGATCGAAAAGCGCGGCGGCAAATCGGGCCACTGGAAGGCCGAGGCATGAGCCGCGCGCCCCTGCCGCTGGACGAGGCGCAGGCGCGCGTCCTGGCGCTGGCCAGTCTGACGCAGGCGCAGGAGACGCCCATTGAGGCCGCGCTGGGCTGCTATCTGGCCGCGCCGCTGCTGGCCCGCCGCACGCAACCTGCCGCTGATCTGTCGGCGATGGATGGCTATGCGCTGGCGCCGGGCGATCTGGCGGGACCGTGGGATATTGTGGGCGAAAGCGCGGCGGGCCATCCCTTTGCGGGCGCGGTTCAACTCGGACAGGCGGTGCGCATTTCCACCGGTGCGCTGGTGCCCGAGGGCGCGGGCGTGGTGCTGTGTCAGGAAGACACCGCGCGCGAAGGCAATCACCTCACCCTGACCGGAACCCCGCCCAAGCCGGAGGGGCGCCACATCCGCCGCAAGGGTCTGGATTTCCGCGACGGCGACATGGTTCTGCCCGCAGGTACGCGGATCGGTGCGGCACAACTGGCGCTGGCGATTGCGGCGGGGCATGGCGCGCTCTGCGTGCGGCGGCGCCCGCGTCTGGCGATCCTCGACAGCGGGGATGAGCTGATCGCAACGGGCCTTCCCTGCCCGCCCGACCGCCTGCCTGCCAGCAATGGCGCGATGCTGGGGGCGATGGTGGCCGGACTGGCCGGGGAAGTGCTGCGTCTGGGGCCGGTGGCCGATGATCTGGACGCGTTGGACGCGGCGCTGGCGCGCGCGGGCGATGCCGATGTGATTGTGACCAGCGGCGGGGCCTCGGTCGGCGATCATGACCTGATCCAGCCCGCACTGGCCCGCTGGGGCGCGCGGGTCGATTTCTGGAAAGTGGCGATCCGACCGGGCAAACCCTTGCTGGTGGCCACGCGCGGGGCGCAGGTGGTGATCGGCCTGCCGGGCAATCCGGTGTCGAGTTTTGTCACCGCCCATCTGTTCCTGCTGCCGCTGCTGCGCGCGATGCAGGGCGCGGGCGATCCCCTGCCCCGCACGGCGATGGCGCATTTGACCGAGCCTCTGGGGCCGGGCGTGGACCGGCGCGAGTTCATTCGCGGGTGGTGGGACGGGCGCAATGTGATGCCGCGCCCGATGCGCGATTCCTCGGCTTTGGCGGCCATGGCGGCCAGCAATTGCCTGATCGAACATGACGCCCATGCTCCCGCGATGGCGGCGGGCGACGCGGTGCGCATCCATTTGATCGAAAATGGCGGAAGCGCTTGACGAAAGGGTAATGGTTGCGTAATTGTTCCGCAATTGTTCACGCAACACCCCCGTTGGGAGGTTTCTATGCTCACCCGCAAACAGCACGAATTGCTGCGCTTCATCCAATCCAGCCTCGAAGAGTCCGGCGTCTCGCCCAGCTTCGAGGAAATGAAGGAAGCGCTGGATCTGAAGTCGAAATCGGGGGTGCATCGGCTGATCTCCGCGTTGGAGGAACGCGGCTTTATCCGCCGCCTGCCCAACCGCGCCCGCGCGCTGGAGGTTTTGCGCCAGCCTGAGGATGTGACGCCGCCGGTGGCGGCCAAGCCTGCCGCCCCGAAAAAGCCGGTTGAACTGGCCAGGCCCGCAGCGCCCGCGCCCGCCAATGATGTGATTGAAATCCCCCTGCATGGGCGGATCGCGGCGGGCGTGCCGATCGAGGCGATGGAAGGGCAGACAATGCTGCCGGTGCCTGCTGCGCTGCTGGGCGCGGGCGATCACTATGCGCTTGAGGTGTCGGGCGATTCCATGGTCGAGGCGGGCATTCTTGACGGCGATCTGGCGCTGATCCGCAAGACCGATATCGCGCGTGAGGGCGAGATCGTCGTCGCGCTGGTGCGCGGCGAGGAAGCGACGCTCAAATATCTGCGGCGTGAACGCGGCATGGTGCGGCTCGATCCGGCCAATGCGGCCTATGATCCGCAATATTATCAGCCCGGCGAGGTTCAGGTGCAGGGCAAGCTGGCCGGATTGCTCCGCCGCTATCACTGATCCAGCAATGTGACGGGAGGGGGCTCGATGGCCCCCTCCTGCGGTTTCAGACTGGGCGCGCGCCACCATGGATGCTGGCCCTGACTTTGCGCCACGGTGACGATCCGCCCCTGCGCCAGATAAAGCGCGAAGCCGCCGGTGCGATAGAGCAAAGGCTCATCGGCCCTCAGCAAGCGGGGGCGGCACGAAGGCGAAAGCGCCACCCGCGATACGACAATATCGACATAGGCGCAGGCCGCCGCCATCGCCCGCTCCTCCACCATACCGCCGCCCCGCGCCGCCAGAATGCGCCAGTCACGGCCGCCCTGCCGGATGGTGATGCGGCAAAAGCTCTCGTTGCATTCCGCGCCGCGCCATTGTTCGATGGGCATGGCCTCGCCGCTGGCGCCCATCGCCTCCTGCATCATGTCGCGGGCATAGGTGGAGCGGCCCTGTCCCAATATCAGCAATTGGCGGCTTTGCGGGTCGATCATGCCGAATTGGTGCCCATCGCCGGTGATGACCATATCGGGCGGCGTCAATAGCGCCAGCCACAGACATCCCACCACCGCCGGAACCAGCCCGAAGAGCCGCACATTGCCCCGCCAAAGCGCCAGCCACAGCATCCCCAGCACTATCAAACCATAGGCCCAGCCGCCCATCACCGGCAATTGCGCCACCGCATCGGGCCGCGCCGCCACCCATCGCGCCAGCGCCAGCAGCAGATCAAGCGACCAGCCGCACAGATGCCAGAAGGGCGCCCCCGCCCCGACCAGATCGAAGGCCAAGCCCGCCCCGATCAACGGCATGGAGACAAAGGTGGTCAATGGGATGGCGACCAGATTGGCCAGCGAGCCATAAATGCCCGCACGATGGAAATGGAAAAAGGCCACCGGCATGAGGGCCAGTTCGATCACCAGCCCGGTCAGCAACAGCATCGCCAGATCGCGCCCCAGCCGGATCCACCAGCCTTCATGACGCCGGGCGAGAAAGGCCCGTACCGGCGCGGCCTCATGCAGGGCCACAATCGCCAGCACCGAGCCGAAACTCATCTGGAAACTCGGCCCCACCACCGCCTCGGGCCAGAGCAGCATGACGAAACCGGCCGCCAGCGCCAGCAAACGCACCGAAAAGGGCCGCCGCCCCGCCGCCATCGCCGCCAGAGCCAGCAGCGCGCCAAGGCAGGAACGCACCGTCGGCACCTCCGCCCCGGTCAGCAGCGTGTAGCCGACCGCCGCCAGCACGCCCATCCCGCTGGCCAGCACGGGGAGGCGGACCCGTAACACCAGCCATGGCCACAGGGCCAGCAGGCGCAACGCGAGAAAATAGGTCGCGGCCACCACCGCGCTGACATGCAGGCCGGAGACGGACAGGAGATGCGTCAGGCCCGCGTCGCGCATCGCGGCTTCGTCGGCAGGTGTGATGCCTCCGCGTTCGCCGCTGGCAAAGGCCGCCGCCATGCCGCCCGCCGATCCCGGCACCGCCGCGCGCACATGAGCCGCCAGCGCATGGCGCCACGGCGCAAGGCCCGACTCGGCACCCTGCGACTCGACCTGAACTGGCCCCAAAGCGCTGCCCGTGGCGGCCAGACCGTCAAACCACGCCGCGCGGGCAAAGTCATAGCCCCCCGGCAGGCGCGGCGGCGCCGGAGGGAACAGCCGCGCGCGCAACCGGATCACCGCACCTTCGCGCGCGCCGGACGCCAAATCATTGGGCTTCAAAGAGATCCGTGCCTTGATCGCCCGATCCGCGCCCGGCAGGCGCAGGCCAACCACCAGCCGAATCCGCGACTGGGCGGTCAATTCCTGTCGCTCGAGCACCACGGCGCGCAGATCGAGTGCCAACGGGCCGGGAATCGCGGGCGCGCCGACCAAGGTCGACTTGCCCCAGACCAGACCGCAACCCAGCGCGACCGACAAAGAGAGCGACAAAATCGCCCGAGGCAGGCACACCAAATCGCCACCCCGGCGCAGAACCAGACCGGCCGCGACCGACGCCAATAAACACAATGTTATCAGATATATCCATTGCCTGACGTCAGCCAGAACAAACCACCCCGCCACACCCGCCGCCATGCCCACGGCCAGCCATGGCGCGAGGGTCGGCCCAGCGTTCAACAGAAAATGCTCTAAGACCAAAGCAAAACTTGCCAAGCGCGCGCGGCTGCGCCAAGGGCCATGTTGCGTTGCAGCGCTATCCCCCCCCAAAGAGGCGGGACGCTCTGCCGATTGGGTGTTGCTGTGGGTCGCTGGAACCATGGGCCCTTATAGGACAGAAAGGACAAGGGAATGACAAGTTCGGGGTTGGCTGGCAGCAATAGCACCGGCAAACGCCCTGTTGTCACCCGTTTTGCGCCTTCTCCCACAGGTTTTCTGCATATTGGCGGCGCGCGCACGGCTCTGTTCAACTGGCTCTATGCCCGTGCGACCGGCGGCCAATATCTGCTGCGTATCGAGGATACCGACCGCGCGCGTTCGACTGATGCCGCCATTGACGCGATCTTTGATGGTCTGCGCTGGCTGGGCCTTGATGGCGATCAGCCTGCGGTGATGCAATTCGAACGCTCGCCCCGCCATGCCGAGGTGGCGCATAAACTGCTCGACGCGGGCCATGCCTATCGCTGCTATCTGACGCAGGAAGAACTGACCGCAATGCGCGAGGCGGCGCAGGCCGAAAAGCGGCCCTTCCGCATTCAGTCGCCCTGGCGCGACGCCACGCCCGATCAATGGCCCGAGGGTCAGCCCTATGTGGTGCGCATGAAGGCGCCCCGTGAAGGCGCGACCGTGATCGACGATCTGGTGCAGGGCAGCATCACCGTGCAGAACGTCGAGCTGGATGATTTCATCATCCTGCGCTCTGACGGCACGCCGACCTATATGCTGGCCGTGGTGGTGGACGATCACGATATGGGTGTAACCCATGTGATCCGCGGCGACGACCATATCAACAACGCCTTCCGCCAGTTGGTGATCATCCGCGCGATGGATGCCATCGAAGGCAATTGGCCCGATCCCGAATATGGCCATATCCCGCTGATCCATGGCGCGGACGGAGCGAAACTGTCCAAGCGCCATGGCGCACTGGGCGTGGATGCCTATCGCGACGACATGGGCCTGCTGCCCGAGGCCGTGCTCAACTATCTGATGCGTCTTGGCTGGGGTCATGGGGATGAGGAAATCATTTCGATCGCGCAGGCCATCGAATGGTTCGACATCAAGGATGTGAACAAGGGCGCCTCGCGTTTCGACTTTGCCAAGCTGGCCAATCTCAATGGTCATTACCTGCGCGAAGCCGATGATGCGCGTCTGGCCGAACTGGTGGCTGCGCGGATCACAGATCTGCCGGTTGACCTCGACCTGCTGGCCCGCGCCATGCCGGTGTTGAAGGTGCGCGCCAAGGATCTCAATGAGTTGGCAGGCGCCGCGCGCTTCCTGTTCGTGTCGCGCCCGTTGGCGCTGGAGGAAAAGGCCGCCGCGCTGCTGACCGAAGAAGCGCGCGCCATTCTCCAAAAAATACACGCAACGCTGTTGCAGGAAACGCACTGGACAATCGAGGCCCTGGAGGCCACGGTCAAATCACTGGCCGGCGAGCTTGGGCTCGGTCTTGGTAAACTGGCGCAACCGCTTCGCGCGGCGCTGACCGGGCAAACCACGTCTCCGGGCATTTTCGACGTTTTGATCCTACTTGGGCGAGAGGAAAGCCTCGCGCGCATCGCGGAGCAAATGGAAACCACAAACATTTGAGCCCATATTTAGAGCCAAAGTACAAGGAGTGTTGCGGTGGGTGATACGGCAAAGTTCATCGTCGAGGGCAAGGAAGTTGAATCTCCGATCCTGAAGGGCAGCGTGGGTCCGGATGTTATCGACATCCGCAAGCTCTATGCCCAGACTGGCGCATTCACCTATGACCCCGGCTTCACTTCGACGGCATCGTGCGAAAGCGCGCTGACCTATATCGACGGCGACGAGGGTGTGCTGCTGCATCGCGGCTATCCGATCGGTCAACTGGCCGAAAATTCGTCCTTCATGGAGGTCTGCTACCTCCTGCTGAACGGCGAACTGCCCAGCGCCGCCGAACTGGACGGCTTTACGCGCACGATCACGCGCCACACGATGGTGCATGAGCAGCTTTCCAGCTTCTTCAAAGGCTTCCGCCGCGACGCCCACCCGATGGCCATCATGGTCGGCGTGGTCGGCGCGCTCTCGGCCTTCTATCATGACAGCACGGACATCTCCGATCCGGTGCAGCGCCGCATTTCGGCCCACCGCCTGATCGCCAAGATCCCGACGATTGCCGCCATGGCCTACAAGTATTCGGTGGGTCAGCCCTTTGTCTATCCCGACAACAAGCTGTCCTATGCCGGCAACTTCCTGCGCATGACCTTTGGCGTTCCGGCCGAAGAATATGAAGTTGTGCCCGCCGTCGAAAAGGCAATGGACCGCATCTTTATCCTGCACGCCGACCACGAGCAGAACGCCTCGACCTCGACCGTGCGTCTGGCAGGGTCCTCGGGCGCCAACCCGTTTGCCTGCGTTGCCGCCGGTATCGCCTGCCTGTGGGGCCCTGCCCATGGCGGCGCGAACGAAGCCTGCCTCAATATGCTGCGCGAAATCGGCACGCCCGACAAGATCCCGCACTATATCGAACGCGCCAAGGACAAGAACGATCCGTTCCGTCTGATGGGCTTCGGTCACCGCGTGTACAAGAACCGCGACCCGCGCGCGACCGTGATGCAGAAGACCGTGCGCGAAGTGTTCGAAGCACTCAACGTTCAGGATCCGCTGTTCGAAACCGCGCTGCGCCTTGAAGAGATCGCGCTGAACGATCCCTACTTCATCGAAAAGAAGCTGTTCCCCAACGTCGACTTCTATTCGGGCATCATCCTGTCGGCCATCGGCTTCCCCACCACCATGTTCACCGTGCTTTTCGCTCTGGCGCGCACCGTGGGCTGGGTGGCCCAGTGGAACGAAATGATCGAAGATCCCAGCCAGAAGATCGGCCGCCCGCGCCAGCTCTACACCGGCCCGACGCAGCGCGATTACGTGCCCGTTGGCCAGCGTTAAGCCTTAAGGCTCGACCATTCAGGAACGCGGGGGAAGGGAAACTTTCCCCCGCGTTTTTGTTCGGGGTTTGGGTATTGAGAAAGGGGTTGAATGCGAGGGTCTAGACCCTCGCGCTCCCATTACTGTCGGCGTTGCGTATCAGGATCGGCGTTTTGTGTCGGACGCGGCGTTGGAAAAATGGAAGCCTGCGGCGCCTATCATCTGCGCCGCAGGCTTTAATGATTACGGCACAACGGCCTCAAACCAACCCAAAATTAACGGGATTGCAAAGGGCCCCCGCCCTTTGCCCGCCGGAGGCACTCTTACCTTAAAACCCCTACCCCTGCGGCAATTCCAGCACAAACCGCGCGCCCTGCCCTTCATGCCCCTCAACGCTCAATTCGCCCCCCATCGCCCGCGCCAGACGCCGCGAGATATAGAGCCCCAGCCCCGATCCGCCATCCCCGCTGCGCCCCAGCCGTTCGAACTTGTCGAACACGCGGGCGGCGTCCTGCGGCGAAAGGCCCGGCCCCTGATCCGCGATGGTGATCCGCGCGCGCCCCGCGCCAGCGGTCAGCAGCACCGAGATGGCCGAGTTTTCCGGGCTGTAACGGATGGCATTGCCGATCAGATTGAGCAGCACCTGAAGCACCCGGCGAAATTCGCCCACCGCGCCCAGATGCATGGTTTCGTCCGGCGCATGGATGGTGATGTTCTTTTCCCGCGCCCGCACGCCCAGAATCCCCGCCGCCCGCCGCGCCACATCGGCCAGGTCAATGCGGTCCGCCGCGGGGGCAAAACCTTCCGCCTCGATGATCTCCATATCGGAAAGATCCTCGATCAACGTCAGCAGATGCTGCCCCGCCGCCGCGATATCGCCCGCATAACCGGCATATTCCTCGGTCAGCGGACCCGCGCGGCGGGTGCGGATGGTTTCGGCATTGGCGATAATCCGCGCGATGGGCTGGCGCAGAACAGGCGCCATTTCCCGGCCGATCACCGAACTGGCCTTGCTTGGCGGGCTGGGAGCAGGAGCCGCTGGTTCGACCGGTTCCGGCAAAGGCTGATCGCTGGTCAGGCACAGGTCGAAACCGAGCGTTTCACCCTCCGGCCCGGTTTGCGGCAGGATCGTCGCGCGCCACACGCGCTGCGATCCGGGCACCACGACGGCCGCACCATCCAGCAGACGCCAATGCAAAGGCTGGCGCAACCCGCTGCCGGGCAATTCGACAAAATCGGTCCATGGCCGCCCCAGCCCGCCGCGCATCGCCTGCGCCACCTGCGCCAGATCACCGGCCGAAGCATCGACCGTCATCAGACGCTGGCCCGGATCGAGCCGCGCGGTCAATTCGGCCAATGCCCTGTCAATTTCCACACGCCGCCGGTTGGCCAGATCAGCCGGTTCGGGCGGCAGACTGCTCGCCTGCCAATGGCGCAGGATGATCAGGCAACCGCCCTCCTGCGGGGTCACTTCGATCCATGCTCGGATGGTTTCCTGTCCATCCTGCGCGATGATCGGCCGCGCCAGTTTCAGGCCAAAGCCGCGCGCCTTGCTCACCAGTTCGCGCAGTTCCGGCACGGCAATCGCGCCCGGAATCGTTCCCCCACAGCGGATCTGCAGCGCCGAAAGCGGTTCGTCTGCCCTTAGCAGCCGATCCTCACCATCGCTTTGCGCCTCAACCTGAATGCGCTCGGGCGCGCTCATGCAAGCCGCCCCAAAGCCTGCGCCGCCTCGACAAGCAATTCGCCCGCGCGCTCAACGCTGAGCCGCGCCAGACCGTCGGGGCGGATCGTCTGCGGATGGAGGATGAGCAGATTTTCTTCAATCACGCCCAGTTTAGCCCCGCCCGCGCGCAGCGACACCGACAAGCGCGCCTGTTGCCCGTCACGCATCGAGAGCAGCACCGATTCGCGGACTCCATCACCCGCCAAAGCCAGCGCAGAGGCGAACATCGCCACCCCGCCATGTGCCAGAGCCAACGCCGCCACCGACCCTGCGCCCATTGCCGCCACCAGCCGCGCCAACAGGCCAAGGCGAGTCGACGCCTCGTCATAATGTTCGCGCAGGGCCTGCGCCGCCCGGGCGGCAGCCTCGCCATCATCCTCGACGGCAACATGCAGCGCGACCAGAACGCCATGCAGCAATTCGGCGGGCAGCTCGCTCAGGGGCAACTGCATCCGCCGCTGATTTTGGGCAAACCGGGCCTGCGCGGCCAGCAATTTCATGCCACGCGCCGATGTTTCCGCCTCGCTCGATGCAATAAGCGCCTGCAACAAAGGCGAAACCACCGGATCGACCCCCAGCCGGTCGGCCAGACGCTGGGTCATTTGCCATTCCAGCGCCAGCGCGTGAAGATGGGCCAGCAGGCCGGGAACCTCGGGCAATTGCTCCATCAGCATGTCGATAATGCCGCCGCGCCCGCCCGCATCGACCAGCGCATATTCCAACTGATTCGCCAGATCGTCTAGCATCGCACGCAGCCGCGCCAGCACATCGTCGCCAAACAGGCCCTGATCGCCGCAGACCAGCAAATGCCGCAAAACCGGCACCACCGACCCCACCACAGCATCGCCCCGCGCCAGTTGCAGGCGCAGCGAGGAATCACTCGAATCCCTGCCAGGAGCTTCAGACATACGGTCGGTCATGTGCCCACTATAGTGGACAGGGAGTTAAGTTGGCGTTAGCCGATTTTGCCTTCCGGCCATAATTATGCCGCCCAGCAGCAGCGCAACCGCCAAAACCGCCACCCCATTACGCAACAAACCGAGAAGCGATAGCAGCGAAAGGACCAGCGCCAGCAGCGCCCGATCCTCCATCCACGCCGCCTTGCGACTCGCCACCACCGCCGGCACCAGCCGGATCAGCCCCAGCAGCATCAGCGGCGCAAACAGGCCCGCGACATAGCCCCGTTCGCCATGGGCCAGCCCCAGCAGAGCGAGTAAAACGCCATCGACAATCCAGCGATAGGTGACCGCAGGAGCCATACGCGGCCGGGGCAAACGCAGCGAACGCCGCTCAAAACGGCCAAACATCGAGGCACAGGCAAAGCCCAGCCACGCCAGCGCCACCAGCATCAGCCCCAGCGTCAAGGCACCAAAGCCCCCCGCCACCAGCCCCAGCGCGGCCAGCACGCCCGCCGCCATGGCCACCACCGTTCCGCCCGACCCGGCCTCAAGCAAGGCAGGTCCGGCCAGACGCACCACCTGTCCCGCAAGCCATTCGGAGGGTTGCAGCGGGCCATCCTCGAACAAATGATGACTGATCCAGTCCGGCTCTACCGCCTGAATTTCGCGTTCGTTGTGGAGCAGATTCCACCGCCCCTGCGCGATTACCTCGTCGGGCACCGAACGCTGGGGCACACCGCCCTGCAAGGCGATTCGCTGAAGGCAGGCGAAGGGTTCAACATCGCCCGGCAATTCGGACAAACGCTCGACCAGACGGCCGGGAAAGCGCATCGCCCCGGCCGAGGCATAGTTGAAATCGAGCCGCTCGAAACCGGCGGCCACCCCCTGTTCGACCGGCTGCACCAGCACGGTAGGCGTCGCCAGCAACTCCTGCGCCAGATCCGGCCATGCCAACACGCCATCGCCCAGCGCGATCACCTCGTCCTGCGCGCTGACCAGCCCCATAATGCCATGCGCGCCGGTGACGCGGTGGAACAGCGCCCCTGCACTTTCGGCGGCATGTTGCAAAGGCAGCAGCCCGTCGAGCCCGCCCGGCGCCACCACGATCACCCGGTCACATCCCAAAGAAAGCGCAATGGCCAATTGATGCCGCGCCAGCGTATGCCCGCCCAGCCGCATCAATCCGCGCGGCGCAATGAGGGACGCGCCGCCGGGGACGCCGCCTGCACCGCCACCATCGCCAGTGACGGGCGCGATCAGGGATAAAAGCGCAACGCGCAAAACATTCTCCGGAAATGCCAATCTGGCCGAACCGGGCGGGTTGTAATCAAGGCCAACGATTATGCCAAGCAGCGATACGCAACCGACACCCGAATGCGCACGGCAGGGTCAACCCAGCGGAAATTCATCCAGAAAAGCCTGCAACTGGCGCAGCACCACCGGATCGCCCGGCGCGCCATCCAGCGCCTGATCGGCCAGAGCGATCAGCGGCCAGACCTGAAAACTGGCGGCAAGGCCCTTGAGCCGCATCGCGGCAACTTCCCAATTGCCGTCGCAGCGCGCGCGGCGCAGCAGGTCGATCTGTCGCGCAAGGCTTTCATGAAAGCTCGCGCGCAATTCGCGCATCAATACCGGATCGTCGCCGGCGGCGGCGGCGAGGGTCGCGTCAAGGGCACCTGCTTCATAAGCCATGGGATGCACACTACGCCGCAGAAGTTAAAGCAGTGTTTCCCCAAACGCGGCTTGTGCGCTATCAAGGAAGGATGGCGAGCGGAACACCCATCTACAGCATCGAGGCCCAGCTATCTTCCGAGGAAGAAGTGAATAAGGGCATACCCTTAGACGCGCTGACCGGAGGCGAGGAAGAGGCCGGCTGGGATGAGGGCGGGCCTGCGCCGCGCCGGATGCCCGAATGGCTGCCTCCCGTGGTGGCGCTGGTTTTGGCGGCGGGTTGGAGCGCGCTGTTTGCCGCCGGTCAGGCCGTGGCCATAGCGACGGCGCGCACGCCTGAGGCGTGGAGCGCGCTGGCGCTGCAATGGTCGCCCCCGGTGCTGCTGATCGCGCTGGTCTATCTGATCGTGCAGCGCTCGAGCCGCCGCGAGGCTGGCCGTTTTGGCGATGCCGCCGCGCTGCTGCGCCGCGAATCGCAGGCGCTGGAGGATCGTCTGACCTCGCTGAACCGCGAATTGAGTCTGGCGCGCGAATTTCTGGCGGCACAGACACGTGAGCTGGATGCGCTGGGGCGCACCGCCGTTGATCGTATCGGCCAAAGCGCCGGGCGCATCGATTCGCTGGTGCGCGACAATGCCGCGCAGGTCGAGGTGATCGGCAATGTCAGCGCCGCCGCGCTGAACAATATGGAACAATTGCGCGTCCATCTGCCCGTCATCACCAATGCGGCCAAGGATGTGACCAGCAATATCGGCAATGCGGGCCGAATCGCCCATGCCCATCTTCAGGACATGGTCAAAGGTCTGGAACGTTTGCAGGATTTTGGCCAGTCGAGCGAATTGCAGGTGGCGGCCCTGCGCGAGCGGATCGAGAGCGGGCTGGCTGCGCTGGAGAGCCGGACGCAGCAGTTGGACGCGGTGATCACCGGGCGCTTCGACGCGCTGGAGGCCCGCTCGACCGGCTTTGCGCTGGATCTGGAACGGCATGAGGCCGAGGCCCGCGACACGCTGCAACGGCGCGCGGCCGCGATGGGCGATGAAATTGCTGCCACCCGCGCCCGGCTGGATCAGGATGAGGCCGAGGCGTTGACCTCGCTGCGCGCCCGCCTGTCGGCCCTGCGCGATGAGGCGGCGACGATCGGCCGTTCCTTGCGTGAGAATGAGGCCGTGGCGCTGGGCGACTGGCAGGCGGCGACGGCGCGCCTGACCAATGATCTGTCGCGCATCGACCGCGAATTGGCGCAGCGCCATGATGCAGCCATTGAGCGCGCGGGCAAGCTGGGCGTGATGAGCGAGGCCACAAGCCTGCGTCTGGCGCAGGCCGAGGCGCGGCTGGAGGCGATTGCCGCAGCCGATGTGGCGGTGTCGGGCGCGATGGAGCAGCGGATTGAAGGGCTGGAACGGCGTCTGGGCGAGACCGACAGGAGTCTGGAAAAGCTGACAGCATCGAGTGTGCGCCTGCTCGAACTGATCCAATCCTCGGCGCTGCACAGCCGTGAGACGCTGCCCCCCGCTCTGGCGCAGAGCGAGGAGCAATTGGCCGGGTTTGAGGCAAGGATTCAGGCTTTGCGCGGCATTGTGGTCGAGGCGGGCGCGCAGGGCGAAATGCTGGCCCATCGGATGGATCAGGCTCAGGGTGTGGCCTTGGGCGTGGGTCATGCACTGAGCGCGCAGGATACGGCCGTCGGCCTGCTGCGCGACCATCTGGCGCAGGTGGAGAGCGAGGCCCAGCGCATCGCCAGCGACGCCCAGGGCGAATTGGGCGAGGCTATCCGCCAATTGGGCGGCAGCGTGGTGCAGACGCTGGCCCTGATCGAAAGTCAGGGCGCGGCGCATGTCACCGCGCTGGCCGATCAATTGTCGAATGAAAGCGGTGCGGCACTGGAACGCGCGATGCGCCTGAAGGCCAGCGAGATCACCGGACAGTTGGAGCAGGCCGCAGCCCATGCGTTGGGCATCAGCCGAGAGGCGGCGCATCAATTGCGCGATCAACTGCGCGAGGTGGAAAGCGTGATCGCCCATCTCGAAACCCGCGTGGCCGAGGCGCGCGACAAGGCCGAGGATCGCATGGACGGTGATTTCTCACGCCGGATGGCCATCATCACCGACACGCTGCAATCCAAGGCTGTGGACATTACGCGCGCGCTGGACACCGAAGTGGCCGACACCGCATGGGCGGCCTATCTGCGCGGCGACCGGGGCATTTTCACCCGCCGCGCGGTGCGCCTGCTCGATACGGGCGATGCGCGCCATGTGCTGCATCTCTATGAGAATGACGGCGCGTTTCAGGCCCATGTGAACCGCTACATCCATGATTTCGAGGCGATGCTGCGTCATCTGCTCTCGACGCGCGATGGCCACGCGATCACGGTGACGCTGCTGTCCTCGGATATGGGCAAGCTCTATGTCGCGCTGGCACAGGCTATCGAGCGCCTGAGAGCCTAGAGATACGCGCCTAGTCCTTTTCGAGCGAGGCAGGCATATGAAAGGGTGCGAGATCCTCGATCCGCACCCAATCATAGACATAATTGGCGTAAAACAGCGCGAACAGGATGGCCGAAACCAGTGTTGCGCGGACCGCCACGCGGCCGGGGCGGAAATTGCCCGGCGCGCTGGTGGCCTGCCCCTTGACCATTTCCTCGCCCGTCTCGTCGGGCGTGCGGATGCCGAAGGGCAGCACCAAAAAGGCCGAAATGACCCAGAAAAGCAGATAGATGGCAAGGATGGAGGCCGGTTTCACCGATCCAGCCCCTCCACCATCATCATCACCTTGACCTGCGGCTTCTTGCCGCACCAGCGCCCAGCCGCCCGCCGCGCCGCCAGACGCGCCGCCTCGGCCATCGCGCTTTCATTGCGCTTGTCCGGCCCGCGCAGCTTGCCCAGCGCCTCGATCACATCATTCTGCGCCTCGGCCACAAAGGCATCGTAATCCTCGACCAGCGGCAGGCCCAGACCCGCCACCTGAACGTGGTAATCCTGATGCTTGCCCCTGCCCGAAACCGCCACCATCAGCACGCCATGCCAGGCCAGGCGGCGGCGCATCGCCACAGCCTCGCCATCGGCGGGCGCGATAATGTCGCCATCCAGCACGAGACGCCCGTTCGGCACCTCGGCAAATTTGCCTGGACGGCCCGGCGCCAGACGTACCAGATCGCCGTTCTTCTGCACGACCTGCGTGGGAATGCCGCTTTCCTTGCCGACCTTGGCCTGCTCGCGCATGTGGCGCATTTCGCCATGCACGGGCATCAGGATCTGGGGACGCAACCAGCTATAGATGGCCTCCAGCTCGGGCCGCCCCGGATGGCCGGACACGTGGATATCGGCCTGACGGTCGGTGACGACGGTGATGCCATCGCCCGCCAACTGGTTCTGGATGCGCCCGATGGCGATCTCATTGCCGGGGATCTGGCGGCTGGAAAACAGCACCACATCGCCCGACTCCAGCTTGATCGGATGATTGCCCTCGGCAATGCGTGCCAAGGCGGCGCGCGGTTCGCCCTGCCCGCCGGTGGCCACGATCAGCACCTGCCCGCGCGGCAGGCTCATCGCGGTTTCCGGGTCGATGATATCGGGCAATTTGCCCAGATAGCCGCACCCTTCCGCCGCCTGAATGATCCGATCAAGCGAGCGGCCCGAGACACAAAGCCGCCGGTTGGTCGCCTTGGCCACCTCGCCCAGCGTGTGCAGGCGCGCGACATTGCTGGCAAAGGTCGTGACCAGCACGCGCTTGCCCTTGTGGCGGGCCACTTCCTCTTTCATCGCGCGGGCCACTTCGCCCTCGCTGCCCGAAGGCGCGGGATTGAACACATTGGTGCTGTCGCAGACCAGCGCCAGCACGCCATCATCGCCAATCGCGGTCAATTGCGCGGGCGTGGCGGGCGTGCCGATGATCGGTTCATCATCCAGCTTCCAGTCGCCGGTATGGAACACCCGGCCATAGGGCGTGTCGATCAGCAGCGCGTGGCCCTCGGCAATCGAGTGCGCCAGCGGCACATAGCGGATGCCGAAAGGTCCCAGCTCAAACTGGTCGAAATGGTCGATGACGTTCAGTTCAACGTCACGCTCGATCCCCGCCTCGGCCAGTTTTGCCGCCACCAGTTTCGCGGTAAACGGCGTGGCATAAAGCGGCACATCCAGATCGGCGGCGAAATAGGGCACCGCGCCGATATGATCCTCATGCGCATGGGTCAGCACGATACCGACCAGATCCTCGCGCCGCTCCTCGATAAAGGCCAGATCGGCAAAGACCAGTTCGCTGCCCGGATATTCATTCCCGGCAAAGGTCATGCCCAGATCGACCATCAGCCACTTGCCATGCGCGCCGTAGAGATTGACATTCATGCCAATCTCGCCCGACCCGCCCAGCGCGCAAAACAGCAATTCCTTGCCGGGCGTGAACGGATCCTTGTTGTCAGACTTGCGCGCTATCGTACTTCTCCGTTTATCGTGTGCCAGTTTATCGTGTAGCCGAGCGTTCGGCGAGCAGCGCCAGGCCGTTAAGGGTAAGGTCGTGTTCGACCACGTCAAACAATCCGGGCTGATGATCGAACAAGACGGCAAGGCCGCCCGTCGCAATCACCGTCACGGGCCGCGCAATCTGGGCCCGCATCCGCGCGATCAGCCCCTCGATCATCGCAACATAGCCCCAATAGACCCCGATCAGCATCTGGTCCTCGGTATTCGTCCCGATGACGCCGGGCTTTTCCGGCACGGCAATCGCGATACGCGGCAATTTCGCCGTATTGCCCACCAGCGCATCAAGCGAGAGGTTGATGCCGGGCGCGATGATCCCGCCCTTATAGGCCCCTCGCCCGTCGATATGGTCAATGGTGGTGGCGGTGCCAAAATCGACGACGATCAGATCGCCGGGGAATTTCTCATGCGCGCCAATCGCATTGACGGCGCGGTCCGCACCCAAAGATTTGGGTGAATCCACATCAACATCAATGCCGTAATCGGCCTTGCCCACGCCCGCGACCAGCAGTTCGGTGTCGAAATATTTGGTGGCCAGCACCTGAAGATTATGCAGCGCGCGCGGCACCACGGTCGATACGATCATGCCCCCAATCTGATCGCGGGTATATCCCTCGATCGTCATCAGTTGCAGCAGCCAGACCGCAAATTCATCGGCCGTGCGGCGCGGATCGGTAGCAATGCGCCAACGCGTCTTCATCTCGCGCCCGTCATAGAGCGCAAAGACGACATTGGTATTGCCCACATCAATGGCCAGCAGCATGCCGCCTCTCTCCGCTTGTCTTATATCAGGCGAGTTCGACGTCGCCTGCGTGAATGGTTTGGACCGTGCCGCCCGAAAGCTGCAACCGCAAGGCCCCATCCTCGTTCAGCCCGGAAAAATTGCCGCTGATCACCCGTCCGCTTGCCTCGCGCACCAGCAAGGGAGTGCCGATGGGATGGGCCGCAGCCTGCCAGCGATGCACCAGCGCCGAAAGGCCGAACTGCCGCCAATGCGCCAGTTCCTGCGCGAACCGCGCCGCCAGCCTCATGGCGAAGGCATCGCGATCAGGCGCCGGACCATAATGGCTGAGCGCCGCCGTCTCACGATCAGGCAATTGCGGTGCGCTGGCCAAGTTGACTCCGATGCCGACAATCACAAACCCGGCCACCGCCTCGAGCAGGATCCCGGCCACCTTGGCCTGCCCTACCAGCACATCATTGGGCCATTTCAGCAAGGCGCAGCGTGGCGGAGGCACCAGATCGGCAACGCAGGCCTGAACGGCAACGCCTGCCACCAGCGCGAGGCTGGGAGCAGGCGGTTGATGCGCGTCGAGGCGCACCACAGTCGAGCCCATGAAATTGCCAAGCCCGTCATTCCAGACCCGGCCCAAGCGCCCCCGCCCCGCGCTCTGGCGGTCGGCGATCAGCCAATGCCCTTCAGCAACCGGCTCGCCCGATGTCAGCCTTTGCGCAAGGTCAGCATTGGTCGAGCCGGTCAGGCCGATGATTTCCATCAAAGCACAGTTTCTCAGGCCGCGTGGAACAGCGCCGCCGCCGCCGACTGGGCCAGACCGCCCAGCCAACCGGTGAACAGATAGCCGATGGGCGAAATCACGATGGCGCTGCCATAAAGCAGAACCGCGTGAACGCCATCCACCGAGCCAACAACCTTGTCCGCCGGTTCGTCGAAATACAGCACCTTGACCACCTTGAGGTAGTAGAAAGCACCGATCACCGAAGCCGCGATGCCCACCGTGGCCAGCGGAACCAGACCGGCGGCAACCGCCGACTGGAACACCACAAACTTGCCCCAGAAGCCGAAGAGCGGCGGGATGCCGGCAAGGCTGAACATCACCATCGCCAGCACAAAGGCCAGACCAGGCTTGCTGCGCGACAGACCGGCAAGATCGGCGATCTTTTCCACCGAATTGCCTTCGGCATCACGCAGCGACAGGATCGCCACGAAACCGCCGATTGACATCACGACATAGATCGACAGGTAAACCAGCATCGAAGCCGCGCCGCCCGGCGTGGCAGCGGCCAGACCGATCAGCATGAAGCCCACGTTGTTGATCGACGAATAAGCCATCAGGCGCTTGATATTGCCCTGACCGATAGCCCCCAGCGCGCCCACGACGATCGAGAGCAGCGAAATGGCAACAATGATCTGCTGCCACGCGGCAGCCTGCATGCCAAAGGCAAACAGCGTCACGCGCATGGTCAGCGCCAGAGCGGCAACCTTGGGCGCGGTGGCGAAGAAGGTGGTCACCGGGGTCGGCGCACCTTCATAAACGTCAGGCGTCCACATGTGGAACGGCACGGCGCTGATCTTGAAGGACAGGCCGACAAGAATGAACACCAGGCCAAAGAGCGAGCCGGTCGACATCTTGCCCACCAGCGCGGTGTGGATGGCGTCAAAGCTCGTGCTGCCGGCAAAGCCATAGGTCAGGCTGATGCCAAAGAGCAGAATGCCCGAGGCCAACGAACCCAGCACGAAATATTTCAGACCCGCTTCGGGCGAACGATCATCCGAGCGCGACATGGCCGCCAGCACATAGGCCGCCAGCGAGTTCATTTCGAGGCCGACATAGAGCGTGAGCATGTCGGTGGCCGAGACCATCAGGCCCATGCCCAGCGCCGCAAACAGCGCCAGCACCGGATATTCGGCACGATAGCCGCCCTGACGCTCAAAGAAGCCGGGCGCCACCAGCAGCGATACACCCGCAGCACCGTAAATCAGCAGCTTGGCAAAGGAGGAGAAGCTGTCCGCCGCATACTGGCCATAAAAGGCCGAAGCCTCGGCACCGAACACGCCGCCGAACAGCGCAGGCGCGACAAGCACGCCCGCCACGGCCAGAGCCGCGACCGCCAGCCAGGTCACCAGACGGGCGGATTTGTCACCCGCCCACGCGCAGACCAGCAGGAGCACCAGCCCGGCAACGCTGAGGAATTCCTCAGCAGCCACCAGGCGAAGGGAAGATGCCCAGTTCATTACTTTTCACTCCCTTCGCCGCTATGCTCGGCGCTTTCATGAGTTTCAGCCACAGGATGGCCCGGCGTCACCTGCGCATCGCCGGCCGGACGGGCCGCGGCAAGGCGGGCGTCAAGATGGGCGATGTCGGCGCGGATAGGCGCGATGAAGCTTTCGGGATAGATGCCCATCCACAGTGTCGCGATCACCAGCGGCGTCAGCAGCAGATATTCGCGGGCCGTCAGATCGGGCATCGCGGCGGCATCGGCATTCTTCTGCTCGCCAAAGGCAACCCGGCGATAGAGATACAGCATATAGGCCGCACCTAGAATGATGCCCGTGCCCGCGATCAGCGCGGTCCAGCTCGAAGCCTTGTAGATACCCTGCAGCGACAGGAATTCACCCACGAAGTTGGCGGTGGCGGGCAGACCCACCGAAGCCATGGTGAAGAACATGAAGAACAGCGCATAATGCGGCATGTTGATCGCGATGCCGCCGTAGCGGTTGATCTCGCGAGTGTGCAGGCGGTCATAGATCACGCCGACGCAGAGGAAGAGCGCGCCCGACACCAGACCATGGGCCAGCATCACCACCATCGAACCTTCAAGGCCCTGACGGTTGAAAGCGAACAGACCCAGCGTCACGATGGCCATATGCGCCACCGACGAATAGGCGATCAGCTTCTTCATATCCGACTGAACCAGCGCGACCAGCGAAGTGTAAACCACCGCGACGATCGAGAGGCCCCACACCAGCGGCGCGAAATAGGCGCTGGCTTCAGGGAAGAAGGGGAGACTGAAGCGAATGAAACCATAGCCGCCCATCTTGAGCAGCACGCCCGCCAGGATCACCGAACCAGCGGTCGGCGCCTGAACGTGCGCATCGGGAAGCCAGGTGTGCACCGGCCACATCGGCATCTTCACCGCAAACGAGGCGAAGAAGGCCAGCCACAGCAGATACTGCGCCTGCACCGGGAAGTTATATTCCATCAGCACGGGGATCGAGGTGGTGCCCGTCAGGTTAACGATCCACAGCATGGCGATCAGCATCAGCACCGAGCCAAGCAGCGTGTAGAGGAAGAACTTGTAGCTGGCGTAGATACGATCCGCGCCGCCCCAGATGCCGATGATCAGATACATCGGGATCAGCCCTGCCTCAAACAGGATGTAGAACAGGAAGAGATCCTGCGCCGCGAAAACGCCGATCATCAGCGTTTCCATGAACAGGAACGCGGCCATATATTCAGGCACGCGCTTCTCGATCGCGTCCCAGCTGGCGCCGATACAAATCGGCATCAGGAAGACGGACAGGACGATCAGCACCAGTGCGATGCCGTCAATGCCAAGCGCCCAGCTGAAACCGCTGAATAATTGGGCGTGTTCGACGAATTGCCACTGGGGCCCGCCGATCTGGTAATTGGCCCAGAGATCGAGGCCCAGCGCCAGGTCGATCAACGTCGCCACCAACGCGATGGTGCGCGCGGCGCCGGCCGAGGCGAACAAAGCCGCCACAGCCGCAACCGCTGGCACCGCCAGCATCAGCGAAAGGATGGGAAAACCGGTCATTGCCATAAAACCTTTTCGCTGCCCGCCTTTATCGAGTGAGAACCCAGCTGACCGCAGCCACCAGGCCGATCAGCATCCACAGCGCATAGCTGGTGAGCAGACCAGATTGGAGACGACGGGCCAGACCCGTGCCCTGAACCACAACCCAGGCCGCACCATTGGGGCCAAAGCGGTCAATGAAGCCGACATCGCCAGCCTTCCAGAACAACCGGCCCAGCGCGAAGGCAGGACGGACGAACAGGAAGTTGTAGAGCTCGTCAAAGAACCACTTGTTGTAAACGAAAGTGTGGATCGGCTTGATCGCGCGGACAAAGGCCGCCGGGAAGCCGGGATTGATGATGTAAGCGTAGATCGCGCCCAGCAGGCCGGTCACCATCACGCCGAACGGAGCCCACTTAACCCACACCGGCACTTCGTGCATGTGGTGGATCAGGTGTTCGGAGAACACGAGGCTGCCCTTCCAGAATTCACCGTCGCCTTCGGAGATGAAGGCATGGTTGAAGACGAAACCGGCAAAGATCGCGCCCATGCTCAGGATAATGAGCGGGAGCAGCATCACCAGCGGGCTTTCATGCGGGTGATAACCGGCGGTGCCGTCATCGTCATGGGCGTGACCATGGTGATGGTCGTGGCCATGCGCATGATCGTGGCCATGGCCGTGATCGTCGTGAACCGCGTGCTGGATATGCTCCGACTGCGACCAGCGGGCCTTGCCGAAGAAGGTCAGGAACACCAGACGCCACGAGTAGAACGAGGTCAGCAGCGCGGCCGTGATGCCCATGAAGAAGGCAAAGTGGCCAACGCCGGTGCCCGAACCATAGGCCGCTTCGAGGATCGAGTCCTTCGAATAGAAGCCTGCGAAACCGAACACATCGACGATACCCACGCCGGTGATCGCCAGCGTACCGGCCATCATCGCCCAGTAGGTGAGCGGGATCTTCTTACGCAGCGCGCCATAATAGCGCATGTCCTGCTCGTGATGCATCGCATGGATCACCGAACCGGCGCCAAGGAACAGCAGGGCCTTGAAGAAGGCGTGCGTGAACAGGTGGAACATGGCCGCGCCGAACGCGCCCGAACCAGCCGCAAAGAACATATAGCCCAGCTGCGAACAGGTCGAATAGGCGATCACGCGCTTGATGTCCCACTGCGTCGTGCCGATCGTGGCGGCAAAGAAGCAGGTGGCCGCGCCGACGATGGTGACAAAAGTCATCGCATCGGGGCTGGCCGAGAACAGCGGCGAAAGGCGGCAAGTCATGAACACGCCCGCGGTCACCATGGTGGCCGCGTGGATCAGCGCCGACACAGGCGTCGGGCCTTCCATCGCGTCCGGCAACCAGGTGTGCAGACCAAGCTGGGCCGACTTACCCATCGCACCGATGAACAGCAGGATCGAAATGATCGTCAGTGTGTCAAAACGGTGGCCAAGGAAGCCAATCGTGCTGCCCGCATGGTTGGGAACATTGGCGAGGATCTCGGGGATCGACACCGTGCCGAACACCAGAAACACGCCGAAGATACCAAGCATGAAGCCAAGGTCACCCACGCGGTTGACCACGAAAGCCTTGATCGCGGCCGCGCCGGCCGAAGGCTTGCGGAACCAGAAACCGATCAGCAGGTATGAAGCCAGACCCACGCCTTCCCAGCCGAAGAACATCTGAACCAGATTGTTCGCGGTCACCAGCATGAGCATGGCGAAGGTGAAGAGTGAGAGATAGGAGAAGAAGCGCGGCTGGTCCGGCTCTTCGTCCATATAGCCCCAGCTATAAAGGTGGACCAGCGCCGAGACGCTGGTGATCACCACCAACATCACCGCCGTCAGCGTGTCGACGCGCAATTCCCAGTTAAAGCTGAGATCGCCCGACTGCACCCACTTGAGCACAGGAACGACGGTGGCTTCGGCATGGCCGGTCAGAAAGCTGATGAAGATCGGCCAGGAGAGCAGACAGGCAGCGAAAAGCCCGCCCGTCGTCACCACCTTGGCCGGGAACTTGCCCAGCGCCTTGTTGCCTAGCCCGGCGATAACCGAGGCCAGCAACGGCAGGAAAACAATGAAGAGGATCGAATGCACAGGTCTTACCCCTTCATCCGGTTGGCGTCGTCCACCGCGATCGTGCCGCGGCTGCGGAAGTAGATCACGAGGATGGCCAGGCCCACGGCTGCTTCACCCGCGGCCACGGTCAACACGAACATCGCGAAGATCTGACCGGCCAGGTCATGCAGGAAGGCGCTGAAGGCCACGAGGTTGATGTTCACCGAGAGCAGGATAAGCTCGATGGCCATCAACACGATGATGATGTTCTTGCGGTTGAGCACGATGCCCAGCACGCCCAGCCCGAAGAGGATCGAGCTGACAACGATATAATGTTCAATACCGATCATGGCCGCCCCCTTACAGCTTCACGCCGCCGCCCACTTCGGGACGGGTGTTGATGGTGGCATCTTCCGGACGGCGCTTGACCTGTTCGGAGATATTCTGCGGACGCACGTCATTACGCTGGCGATGGGTCAGCACGATGGCGCCGATCATGGCCACCAGCAGCACGACACCCGCCGCTTCGAACAGGAACAGGTAGTGCCCATAGAGCACCGCGCCGATCGCCTGAATATTGGGCACATTGGCCGCAGGAGCCGTCGCCGCGTCGGGCGTGCCCAGCACGAGGCCTCCGGCCGAATGAGCGCCAAGACCAAACAGCAGTTCAGCCAGCAGAATGCCGGCAATCGCCAGACCCAGCGGGAAGTTCTTCACGAAACCGGCCCGCAGCGTGGCAAAGTCGATGTCGAGCATCATAACCACAAAGAGGAACAGCACCGCCACCGCGCCGACATAGACGATGACCAGAAGCATCGCGATGAACTCGGCACCGATCAGGATCATCAGACCCGCGGCGTTGAAGAAGGCCAGGATCAGCCAAAGCACGGAATGCACCGGATTGCGCGCCGTGATGGTCATCACGGCCGAGGCAATCACCAGCGCGGCGAACAGATAAAAGGCAAGCGTTTGGATCATCTCTTGTCTCCGGCCCGCGCCTTAACGGTAGGGCGCATCGGCTTCAAGGTTCGCGGCAATCGCCCGCTCCCACTTGTCCCCGTTCGCCAACAGCTTGTTCTTGTCATAGAGCAGTTCGGCACGCGTTTCGGTCGCGTATTCGAAGTTCGGCCCTTCGACGATGGCGTCGACCGGGCATGCTTCCTGGCAAAAACCGCAGAAGATGCACTTGGTCATGTCGATGTCATAACGCGTGGTGCGGCGGCTGCCGTCATCGCGCGGTTCGGCCTCGATGGTGATGGCCTGCGCGGGGCAGATCGCCTCGCACAATTTGCACGCGATGCAGCGCTCTTCCCCGTTGGGATAGCGACGCAGCGCATGTTCACCACGGAAACGGGGCGAAAGCGGGTTCTTCTCATAGGGATAGTTGATGGTCGCCTTTTCCTTGAAGAAATACTTCAAGGTCAGGGCGTGAGCCTTCACGAACTCCCAGAGGGTGAAACTCTTGATGAGATGGGCGACGCTCATGCAAAATGTCCCGTAGCCATGAGGTAACCGCTGACGAGGAAAACGAACAGCAGCGAGAGCGGCAGGAAGATTTTCCAGCCCAGACGCATCAGCTGGTCATAGCGATAGCGCGGCACGGTGGCCTTCACCCAGCTGAACACAAAGAAGAAGAAGAAGATCTTGAGCAGCAGCCAGATCACGCCCGGCACCATGTAAAGCACCGGAATATCCAGCGGCGGCAAGTAACCACCCCAGAACAGCGTGGCATTCAATGCGCACATCAAGAGCACGTTGCCATATTCGCCGAGCCAGAACAGCGCGAAGGCCATCGAGGAATATTCGGTCTGATAACCGGCGACGAGTTCCGACTCCGCTTCGCAAAGGTCAAACGGAGCGCGCTGGGTTTCCGCCATGCCCGAAATCAGGAACAGCACCCACATCGGGAACAGCAGCGGATTGAAGCCAAAGCCGTTCAGGATGCCGAACACATGGCCCTTCTGCGCCGAAACAATCGTGCCCAGATTGAACGAGCCCGCCCACAGCACCACGCAGATGAGGATGAAGCCGATCGAGACTTCATAGGAAATCATCTGAGCCGAGGCGCGCATAGCACTGAAAAACGGGTATTTTGAGTTCGAAGCCCAACCAGCCATGATCGTGCCGTAAACGCCCAGCGACGAAATCGCCAGAACATAGAGCAGGCCCACATTGATGTCGGCCAGGATCGCGCCCGAGTTGAACGGGATCACCGCCCAGGCCAGCAGCGTCACCGTGAAGGTAACCACCGGGCCAATCAGGAAGATGCCCTTATTCGCGGCGGTCGGAACGATGGTTTCCTGCAGGAAAACCTTCAGACCGTCGGCAAACGACTGAAGCAGACCCAGCGGGCCGACAACGTTCGGACCGCGACGCAGCGCCATGGCCGCCCAGATCTTACGGTCGACATAGATGATCATCGCCACGCTGAGCATCAGCGGCAGCGCGATCAGCAGGATGCCCGCAATGGTGGAAATCAGCCATGCCGCTCCAAACGGCAGGCCAAGCGATTGGAAGAAGGCGGTCATTCCGCAGCCTCCGCTTGGGGTTGCGACCCGTGCAGCAGTTCGGCCGAGCAACGCGCCAGCGTCTCACTCGCCCGGGCAATCGGGTTCGTCAGATAGAAATCCTTGATCGGATAGGCGATTTCGCCAGCGGCCGAACCCGAAACGCCGGTGGGCAGCGGACCGAAATCGATCAGACCACCATCAACCAGCAGCGCCGGATATTCGGCAAACAGCGCCGAGCGGAGTTCGTCAAAGCTGTCAAAGCCGACGTTCACGTTCAGCACCTGCGCAATCGCGCGCAGGATCGCCCAGTCTTCACGCGCATCACCCGGCGCGAACACAGCCTTTTCGGCAAACTGCACGCGACCTTCGGTGTTGACGTAAATGCCAGCCTTTTCGGTGAAGGCCGAAGCGGGCAGGATCACGTCAGCGGCATGGGCGCCCTTGTCGCCATGATGGCCGACATAGACGATCATGCTGTCGGCGAACTTAGTGTAATCCACCTCATCCGCGCCCAGCGAAAGCAGCAGCTTGGGCTTGGCAGCGGCGACATCATTGATGCCGCCCTTCTGCGCATAACCCAGCAGCAGACCGCCCATGCGCGAAGCCGCCATGTGCAGAACGTTGAAACCGTTCCACACCGAACCGTCTTCCAGCGTGCGCACGAAACCAAGCTGTTCGCTGATCGCCAGACCCGCTTCGAGCGCGCCCTTGGCCAGCCCTGCCCCGCCGATGATCAGCGCGGGACGCTTGGCGCCCTGCAAAGCCGACCAGACATGCGCGGGGAGCGCATTCAGCACCGAAGCGTCGGAGCCCAGGAATTCGGCCGGATAGGTCGTTTCCCATTCGGGGCCGATGATGAACACCTTGGCGCCATGCTTGACCGCCTTGCGCAGACGGGCGTTGAGCACCGCAGCTTCCCAGCGGACATGGCTGCCCACGATCAGGATGGCATCAGCGCTTTCAATCCCGGCCAGGCCCGAATTGAAATTCACCGCCGCCAGATTGGCCGTGTTGTAAGCCAGACCTGTCTGACGCCC
This sequence comes from Novosphingobium sp. SG707, assembly GCF_012275515.1. Lineage (GTDB taxonomy): Bacteria > Pseudomonadota > Alphaproteobacteria > Sphingomonadales > Sphingomonadaceae > Novosphingobium. The sequence goes on along the minus strand of NZ_JAAZQL010000002.1, from coordinate 316,357 downwards.
TTCGAGCACCGACGAACCAAGGCCCGACAGGAGCTTCTTGGCCGCATACATGGTTTCGACATCGACCAGATCGCCAGCGACCGCCGCAATCGAATTGCCCGGTGCGATCTTGGCGACAGCGGCGAGAGCCTCGTCCCACGACACGGCCTTGAGCTTGCCATCGAGACGGATGAACGGGCGATCAAGACGGCGCTTGGACAGGCCATCGACCATGTAGCGGCCCTTGTCGGACAGCCATTCCTCGTTCACGTCATCATTGACGCGCGGCAGGATGCGCATGGCTTCGCGGCCGCGCGCATCGACGCGGATGTTCGAGCCGATAGCGTCCGAAACGTCGATCGAGATCGTCTTCTTGAGTTCCCAAGGACGGGCTTCGAACGCGTAAGGACGCGAAGTCAGCGCGCCCACCGGGCACAGATCGATCACATTGGCCGACAGCTCATGCGTCGAGGCCTTTTCCAGATAGGTGCTGATCTGCATGTTCTCGCCGCGATACAGCGCGCCGATTTCATCCACACCCGCGATTTCCTCGCTGAAACGGACGCAGCGCGTGCACTGGATGCAGCGCGTCATCACCGTCTTGATCAGCGGCCCCATATACTTCTCGGTCACCGCGCGCTTGTGCTCGTGGTAACGCGAAGAACCGCGGCCATAGGCCACGCTCTGGTCCTGAAGGTCACATTCGCCGCCCTGATCGCAGATCGGGCAGTCGAGCGGGTGGTTGATGAGGAGAAACTCCATCACCCCTTCACGCGCCTTCTTGACCATCTCGCTGTCGGTGCGGATTTCCTGGCCTTCGCTGGCCGGGAGCGCGCAGGAAGCCTGCGGCTTGGGCGGCCCGGGCTTCACCTCGACCAGGCACATGCGGCAGTTGCCCGCAATGCTCAGACGTTCGTGATAACAGAAGCGCGGAATTTCCTTCCCCGCCATTTCGCAGGCTTGCAGAACAGTGGCGCCGGCAGGCACCTCAAGTTCCACGCCGTCAACTTTGACCTTAGGCATTACTCAGCGGCCTCCCGCAGCGCACCGCCCTTTTCGGCAATGCGACGCTCAATTTCGGGGCGGAAATGACGGATCAGACCCTGGATCGGCCAAGCCGCCGCATCACCCAGCGCGCAGATCGTGTGACCTTCAACCTGCTTGGTGACGTTCCAGAGCATGTCGATTTCCTGCACATCGGCATCGCCCTTGCGCAGACGCTCCATCACGCGCCACATCCAGCCGGTGCCTTCGCGGCACGGCGTGCACTGGCCGCAACTTTCGTGCTTGTAGAAGTACGAAAGGCGGCTGATCGCGCGCACGATGTCGGTCGACTTGTCCATGACGATGACCGCCGCCGTGCCCAGACCCGAGCCGACCGCGCGCAGACCGTCAAAGTCCATCGGCGCGTCCCAGATCTGATCGGCAGGCACCAGCGGAACCGACGAACCGCCGGGGATGACCGCCAGCAGGTTGTCCTTGCCGCCGCGAATGCCGCCGCAATGCTTCTCGATCAGCTCGCTGAACGGGATCGACATCTCTTCTTCGACCACGCAGGGCTTGTTCACATGGCCCGAGATCTGGAAGAGCTTGGTGCCCTTGTTGTTCTCACGCCCGAACGAAGCGAACCAGCCCGCGCCGCGACGCAGGATGGTGGGAGCCACCGCGATGGATTCGACATTGTTCACCGTGGTGGGGCAGCCATAGAGACCGGCACCGGCGGGGAACGGAGGCTTGAGACGGGGCTGGCCCTTCTTGCCTTCGATCGATTCGATCATCGCGGTTTCTTCGCCGCAGATATAGGCGCCCGCGCCGCGATGGACGAAGACGTCGAAATCATAGCCCGAACCGCTGGCGTTCTTGCCGACCAGCCCGGCGTCATAGGCCTCGGCAACAGCAGCAAACAGCGTTTCGGCTTCGCGGATATATTCGCCGCGAATATAGATGTAGGCCGCGCGGGCCCCCATCGCAAAACCGGCCACCAGCGCGCCTTCGATCAGCTTGTGCGGATCGTGACGGATGATTTCGCGGTCCTTGCACGAACCGGGTTCGGATTCGTCGGCGTTGATGACCAGGAAGCTGGGACGACCGTCCTTGCTTTCCTTGGGCATGAAGCTCCACTTCATACCGGTGGGGAAGCCCGCACCGCCACGACCGCGAAGGCCGGAATCCTTGATTTCCTGAATGATTGCGTCGCGACCACGCTCCATCAGCGCCTTGGTGTTGTCCCAATCGCCGCGAGCGCGTGCCGCTGCCAAATTCCACGGTTGATAACCGTAGAGATTGGTGAAGATACGATCCTTGTCCTGAAGGGCCATGACTTACCACTCCCCCCGATAATCGTGATTTTCATTGACCATGGCGGTCAGCGACGAAAGCGCGCCCACCGGCTCCACCGTGTGGCGGCCCGGTTCCTGCGTGCCCGTCTTGGGGCTTTCGCCGCGCGCCAGAGCATCCAGAATGCCCTCGAAACGTTCGGCGGTCAGGTCTTCGTAATTGTCGTCATTGATCTGCACCATCGGCGCCGACGAGCAATTGCCCATGCATTCCACCTCGGTGAAGGTCCAGAGACCATCCTCCGAAACGCCGCCGGTCGGCATCTTCTTGGCCTTGCACACCGAGATCAGGTCGTCGCTGCCGCGCAGCATGCAGGGCGTGGTGCCGCAGACCTGCACGTGGAACTTTCCGACCGGAACCAGATTATACATGGTGTAGAAGGTGGCGACCTCGACCACGCGGATGATCGGCATGTCGAGATAATTCGCGACATATTCCATCACCGGGATCGGCAGCCAGCCCTGCGTGCCGGTTTCCGCGCCAACCTGACGCTGCGCTAGATCGAGCAGCGGCATCGAGGCTGAGCGCTGACGCCCTTCGGGATAGCGCGCGACGATTTCCTTGGCCTTGGCCGCATTGGCCTCGGTCCAGGCGAAATTGCCCCAGCGCGCGCGCAGCTCAGGGCTATCGGGGTAGATATGACGATCAGCCATTAGCGGATGAACTCCACGCGAGAGCACTTGTCGCCCTCGAACGAATAGACGGCGATGACTTCGAACGGCTCGACCAATTCCGAACCATCGCTGGCCGGGCCGCGCGTGACATATTCGCGGAACAGCACATAATTGCCGATGGCCTGCTTTTCGCGGATCTCGGCATGGTTCTGCGGCCACTTGGCGAAAGCCGCGGCCAGACCCGTGCGGGTGCCTTCCTTGCCTTCGCGCACCACAGCGCCGCGATAGCCCGCTTCGCAGGCATCGTCAGTCATATAGGACACGTAAAGGTCGGCATCCTGCGCGTTATAGGCCGCAATCATCGCCTCGGCGGTTGCCAGATGGTTGAGGCTCTGGCTCACCGGTCGCACTCCCCGAACACGATATCCATCGCGCCAAGGATGGCGGTGATATCGGGCAGCATGTGGCCCTTGGTCATGAAGTCCATCGCCTGAAGATGCGAGAACGCCGTCGGGCGGATCTTGCAGCGATAGGGCTTGTTCGAGCCGTCCGACACCAGATAGACGCCGAACTCGCCCTTGGGGCTTTCGGTGGCCACATAGACCTCGCCCGCCGGAACGTGGAAGCCTTCGGTGTAGAGCTTGAAGTGATGGATCAGGCTTTCCATGTCCTGCTTCATCTCGGCGCGCTTGGGCGGGGCCACCTTGCGGTCGCTGCTCAGCACCGGCCCGGCGGGCATCTTTTCGATGCACTGGCGGATGATGCGGGCCGACTGGCGGACTTCTTCCACGCGGACCATGAAGCGATCATAGCAGTCGCCGCGCGTGCCCACGGGCACTTCGAAATCGACCTGATCGTAGGCGTCATAGGGCTGCGACTTGCGCAGATCCCAGGCAATGCCGCTGCCGCGGATCATCGGGCCGGAAAAGCCCCATGCCAGCGCGTCTTCCTTGCTGACCGTGGCGATATCGACGTTGCGCTGCTTGAAGATGCGGTTGTCGCACACCAAGCTCATCGCGTCCTCGAACAGTTCGGGCAGACGCTTGTCGAGCCAGACGCTGATATCGTCGATCAGCTTCTGCGGCACATCCTGATGGACGCCGCCGGGGCGGAACCATGCCGAGTGCATACGCGCGCCGGAAGCGCGCTCGAAGAAGTTGAGGCAATCCTCGCGGATTTCGAACAGCCACAGGTTCGGCGTCATCGCGCCCACGTCCATGACGTGCGAGCCGATGTTCAGCATGTGGTTGCAGATACGCGTGATTTCCGCAAACATCGTGCGCAGCCACTTGGCACGCTCGGGCACTTCCAGGTTCAGCAGCTTTTCCACCGCCAGAACATAGGAATGCTCCATGCCGAGCGGCGAACAATAGTCCAGCCGGTCGAAATAGGGCAGCGCCTGCAGATAGGTCTTGTATTCGATCAGCTTTTCGGTGCCGCGATGCAGCAGGCCGATATGCGGATCGATACGCGTGACGATTTCACCGTCCAACTCGGTGACCATGCGCAACACGCCGTGTGCGGCGGGGTGCTGAGGGCCGAAGTTGATGGTGTAATTGGTGATGATCTCATCGCCGGTGGTCGGCGATTCCTCGAGGATCAGACCGCTCATTTGCCTTCCCCAGCTTTCTCGTCGCCCGGCAGCACATAGTCTGCGCCTTCCCACGGCGAGGTGAAGTCGAACTGGCGCAGATCCTGCGCCAGACGCACCGGCTCATAAACCACGCGCTTCTCTTCGTTCGAGTAGCGCAGTTCCTGATAGCCCGTCAGCGGGAAGTCCTTGCGGAAAGGATGCCCTTCAAAGCCATAGTCGGTCAGGATGCGGCGCAGGTCCGCATTGCCCGCAAAGACCACGCCATACAGGTCGAACACTTCGCGTTCGAGCCAGCCAGCCACCGGCCAGAGCGTCGTCACGGTCGGAACCGGGGCGACTTCATCGGTGGTGGTCTTGACGATGATGCGGTGATTCTTGGTCAGCGAGAGCAGCATGTAGACGACTTCAAACCGCTCGGGGCGGTTGGGATAGTCGGCGCCGGCGATTTCCACCAGCTGCTGATATTCATGCTTGTCGCGCAGGATACGCAACGCATCCTCGACGTGCTCGCGCGTCACCGTGATGACGATTTCGCCATGCTCTTCCTTGGACGCCGCGACGCGGTGGGCCAGAGCGGCAACCAGCTTGTCGAGAACGCCCTCGTTCGAACTCCACTTGGGGGCGGAATGCAGAACAGCCATTCGTCCCTCCCTCAACGCTCGATGGTGCCGACGCGGCGGATCTTCCGCTGCAGCTGCATGATGCCATAGAGCAAGGCTTCGGCGGTCGGCGGGCAACCGGGCACATAGATGTCGACCGGCACGATGCGATCGCATCCGCGCACCACCGAATAGGAATAGTGGTAATAGCCACCACCATTCGCACATGACCCCATCGAGATCACATACTTCGGGTTCGACATCTGGTCATAGACCTTGCGCAGCGCCGGGGCCATCTTGTTGCACAGCGTGCCGGCCACGATCATCACGTCCGACTGACGCGGCGATGCGCGCGGAGCAGCACCAAAGCGCTCCATGTCATATCGCGGCATATTGACGTGGATCATTTCCACGGCGCAGCAAGCCAGGCCAAAGGTCATCCACCACAGCGAGCCGGTGCGGGCCCACTGAAACAGTTCCTCGGTGCTGGTTACCAGAAAGCCCTTGTCGGACACTTCGTTCGACAGGTCGTTAAAGAAACCCTGATCGGGGGCGACCAACTTGCCGTTGGCCGCCATGATCGGTTCAAAGGAGGGATTTGTACTCATTCCCAGTCCAACGCTCCCTTCTTCCACGCATAGGCAAAGCCGATCACGAGTTCGGCAAGAAACACCATCATCGTCAGCCAGCCAGCCCAGCCGGTTTCCTTCAGGCTGACCGCCCAGGGAAACAGGAAAGCTGCTTCGAGATCGAAGATGATGAAGAGGATCGCCACGAGATAGAAACGCACGTCAAACTGGCTGCGCGGTTCTTCAAAGGCGGGGAAGCCGCATTCATATTCCGAAAGCTTGTCAGCATCCGGCTTGTACGAACCCGTAAGGCGCGACACGAGAATGGGCAAAATGACGAAGGCCGAAGACAGACCAAGCGCGATCCCGAGAAAGATCAGGATGGGAAGGTAGTTCGACAGGTAGTGCGACAGGTCGATCAAGAGCTGACTCGCAGATTAAGTTGAGCTTTGGCGGCCCTAGTCCCCCTTTCCGGGGTGTGCAAGTGTCCTGAAGCCTCAAACTGTGCAGGAGCGAAAAGAACCTGCGAGAATATCTGCAAGTGCTTCTCAATAGCGCATTTTTCACCTATTTGCGCCACTTCGGGCCATAGACCTATCCCTGATTGCCTTTGCTGCATGGCGACACTATCTCTTGATTCAACAGGCACGCACGCCTGTAACCTCAGGCGCCTATGCGCCTCGCAGCATCAGGCGCAACCTGCGCCTTACATACCGGAGGGTCCAAGTTTCATGGCACAGATTTCCGCTGCTGATCCGATCGTCATTCTTTCCTACGCCCGCACCCCGATGGGCGCGATGCAGGGCAGCCTCTCCGAAGTTTCCGCCACCGAACTTGGCGCCACCGCCATCAAGGCCGCCGTCGAGCGCTCCGGCATCGCTGGTGAGGAATTCGAACGCGCCTATATGGGCTGCGTCCTCCCCGCAGGACTTGGCCAGGCCCCTGCCCGTCAGGCCGTGATCAAGGCCGGTCTGCCCAAGTCGGTTCAGGCCACCACCGTCAACAAGGTCTGCGGATCGGGCATGCAGACGGTCATCATGGCCTCCGAAGCGCTGGCCGCGGGCAGCGTCGATTTCGTCATCGCGGGCGGTATGGAAAGCATGACCAACGCGCCCTATCTGCTGAAAAAGCACCGCTCGGGCGCGCGCATCGGCCATGACACCGCCTATGACCACATGTTCCTTGACGGCCTCGAAGACGCCTATGAAGGCGCCGCCATGGGCAGCTTTGCGCAGGTCACCGCCAATGATTACGGCCTGACGCGCGAGGGCATGGACGCCTATTCAATTGAATCGCTGGCTCGCGCCAAGGCGGCTGTCGCAGAAGGTCGTTTTGCCGACGAAATCGCACCGGTCACGATCAAGACCCGCGCCGGCGAAGTCGTCGTCGACACCGACGAAGCCCCCGGCAAGGGCCGTCCGGACAAGATCCCTGCCCTCAAGCCCGCCTTTGCCAAGGACGGCACGATCACGGCGGCCTCCTCGTCCTCGATCTCCGACGGCGCGGCGGCCATGGTGCTGACCCGCCAGAGCGTGGCCGACGCCAAGGGCGCCAAGCCCGTCGCCATCGTCAAGGCCGTTGCCGCCCACGCGCATGACCCCAAGCTGTTCACCACGGCCCCGGTCGGCGCGATCCAGAAGGCGCTGGATCAGGCGGGCTGGACCGTTGCCGATGTCGACCTGTTCGAAGTCAACGAAGCCTTTGCCTGCGTGGCCATGTTCGCGATCCACGACCTCGGCCTCGATCACGCCAAGGTCAATGTCAACGGCGGCGCAACCGCCCTGGGCCACCCGATCGGCTGCTCGGGCGCGCGCATCCTCGTCACGCTGATCGCGGCGCTCAAGGCGCGCGGGCTGAAGAAGGGCGTGGCCGCGCTCTGCATCGGCGGCGGTGAAGGTACGGCTGTGGCGGTTGAACTGGTTTAATTCACCGGCATTTGTTTAAAAGAGGCGCTCTGACGGCGACGTTGGGGCGCTTCTTTTTTGTGGCGCGGGGTTTTGGATGCCTCCGGCGGGCAAAGGGACTAGGTCCCTTTGCAATCCCATTAATGGGGTGCCGTTATGATCGCTGGTGTTGCTGTGGCGGAATGGTTTTAAAGCCTGCGGCGCGGGAAACTCAGATCTTGCCGCGCCGCAGGCTTTCAAAATTCGAACGGCGCGCCTGACACCCAACGCCGAACCCTTTACACAACGCAGACAGTAACGGGAGCGCGAGGGTCTAGACCCTCGCACCTATCCCTAAATCTTCAAGGCTTCCCCGCCCCCCACAAACGCCCCTCAGGCACAAAGCCCACATGCCGCTCGACATCAATCTGGCACCAGCCGTCCTTACACCCGCCCAAGCGTCCGACCAGCCCCGGCGCCAGTTTCCACAACAGCGGCGTACCCTCGCCTGGCCCAGCGTGCATTTCCACCGGCCCCTTGCCACGGATCAGCGCGGTGGGCGTCTTGTTGAGAAACCGCATCATCATCCAGCCGCGGGCGCCATCGGGGTCTTCGACCAGATACCAGCCCTGAAACGCGCGCAGCACCTTGATCGGCAGGAACTGACGGCGATAGACGAAGCGGATCGCATAATCCTCGCCCGGTCCGGTGCGCATATTGACCACCGGATCGCGCAGCGAGCGCCATGCCGGGAATTGCGGCGTTTCGGCCCCCGCCGGATTGGCCGACAACGCGCCGATCATCAGACCCGCCAGCAGGCCGGCACGCCCGAACTTATTCCAGAATTCATGCAACATGGGCCAACTATAGCCACCTTGCCACCGGTGCGGCAAGGTGCGCCATACGCAATCCGCCGCAAGACCGGGCATAAGCGGACACGAAAAAGCCCGGCCACGCCTGCGCATGACCGGGCCAATTCGTGTTTGGAGCCAGAACCCGCCGATCAATCGCCGGTCAGGATGCGATCCACCAACTGCTTCACCGTGGGGGTGAAGTTGTTCGAATAGAACGGGTCCTGCTTGAACCGATAGGCAGCATGGCCCGCAAACATCAGGTTTTCGTTGATGTCGCCGCCATGGGCAATGTTCTGCAGGCTCTTCTGGATGCAGAAGCTGCGCGGGTCAGCCATGCGGCCCGTGGTCCAGTCGTCATGGTCCTTCCAGCTGGAAAAACCGCAATGCGACAGACAGCCCATGCAATCAGCCTGATCCTTGCGGATTTCCTCGCGCTCGGCCTTGGAGACAAAGATCACCGTGTCGTCGGGCGTGCGCAGCGCCTCGACAAAGCCTTCGTTCACCCACTGATGCGCGCGGGCCCGGTCGCAAGGCGTGACCCAGAAATTCTTGCCCTTGACGCCAACATCGAGCTGTACCGTATGATCGCCCGCTTCGACCTTGGAATAGGGGATCTGGCGCTCGCTGCGCGCAACCAGGCTCATGAGGAAGGGATTCTTGACCGCCGAGGAATAGAAACCCGTGGGCGAGAACTTGTGCAACAGCACATCACCCGGCTCGATGGTGCGCAGATGGTCCTTCCACGCCTGCGGAATCGGGCTTTCCTCGGTCAGCAGCGGACGCGTGCCGAACTGGAACAGGATCGCGCCAAGCTCCGGATTATCAATCCAGTTTTCCCATTCGCGCAGGAACCACACGCCGCCCGCCATCACGATGGGAACGCTGTCCGGCACGCCCTCGGCGCGCATGGTTTCGCGAAGTTGTTTAACGCGGGGATAAGGATCCTGAGGCTTGGTCGGGTCTTCCGCGTTCGACAGACCATTGTGCCCGCCCGCCAGCCAGGGGTCTTCATAGACCACCGCCGCCATCAGTTCGGCCACCTTGTGATAGGCCCGCTTCCACAGCGCGCGGAACGCGCGGCCCGAGGAGACGATGGGCAGGTAATGCACGTTGAACCGCGCCGCGATCTCCGAGAGCTTGTAAGGCATGCCCGCCCCGCAGGTCACGCCCGTCACCAGCCCCTTGGTGCGTTCGAGCACGCCTTCGAGAACCTGCTGCGCCCCGCCCATTTCCCACAGGACGTTGATGTTGATCGCGCCGCGGCCCGAGGCGATGTCATAGGCACGCTTCACCTGTTCCACAGCGCCATCAATGGCATAGCGGATCAATTCCTCATGCCGCCCCTGTCGGGTCAGCTCATGATAGACCTGGGGAATGATCTTGCCTTCGGGGTCATAGCTGTCGGCGTTAACCGCACTGACGGTGCCAATGCCGCCTGCGGCCGCCCATGCGCCCGAGCTGGCATGGTTGGTCGCCGCCACACCCTTGCCGCCTTCCACCAGCGGCCAAACCTCACGACCACCATAAAGGATCGGCTGCAAACCCTTGAAACTCATTGCCTGTAACTTTCACCACAAACCCCGACACACCACAGAAAGAGAAGCACCCTCCCTCCCCTCTGCGGCCCCGGAAGATCCAATCGGGGCGACCGGATCTTCCAATTGTTCAAATAGCGTTCATAAACCTTTCGGCCAAGCATGCGACTAAAATCAGCATAGCTCGTCTGCATTCTGCCTCATTTTCCTTGCAGCACAATGGTCTGGGCAATGTTTTGACCGACCTGCGCCAGCACCGTTTCGGCATTCGAATCGCCGTCGGGCGTGGGCTTTGGCGGCTGATAAAAGGCCGCAATCGCAAATGGCGCCAAATCGGGCGGTTCCACCCAGGCCAGATCGACATAGGTGCCGGGGATATCGGCCGGAAGGCCGGTCCCCGTCTTGTCCCCGGCCCACCAGTTACCAGGCAGGCCCGCGCGCAGGCGCTTCGCCCCGGTGGTCGTATCGTGCATCCAGCCTTTCAGCCGGGTGACAACGGCGGGCGACAAGGCCCCTTGCCTGAACATCCTGAACAGATTGTCCGCCATGGCCTCAGGCGTGGTGGTGTTGCGCAAGCTGCCCGGAGGCACGCGATTGAGCGCGGTTTCGTAGTCGTCCAGCCTGCTGACCATATCGCCAAGGCCCCGCCAGAACCGGTTAACCCGGTCGAAACCGCCCATCCGGCGCATCAGCAGATTGGCCGCGCCATTGTCGGACTGCTTCTGCACCGCCTCGGCGGCCTCTGCCATCGAGATGCTGCCCAGCCCCAACCGTGCCTGCAAGGCGGGCGAATTGAAGAGAACCTCGCCTTTGCCGAAAGGCAGCTTCTCATCCAGCCGCCACTCGCCCTTTTCCGCCCCGGTCAGCACCAGCGCAGCGAGGCTCAGTTTGAAGGATGAGCAAAATGCAAAACGCTCATGTCCGCGCCAATTGACGATACCGCCCGACGAGAAGGCCACAGCGAAGCCCAGACGCCCGCCATATTGCCGCTCAATATCGCGCCCGAGATGAAGGCCCCATTGCCGGGGCAAGGACGACGACGCGCCCGCGCGCGCACCGACCAATGCCCCCGCCGCCAGAGCGCCACTCATAAAATGCCGGCGCCCCAGCATCGGGATCATCAGTCCACGTCCTCGACATTGACCTTTTCGCCCGTCACGCGCTGCGACAGGGCGGCGGCCATGAAGGCGTCCAGATCGCCGTCCAGCACATCGGCGGGCGTCGGACTGGTCACGCCGGTGCGCAGATCCTTCACCATCTGATAGGGCTGCAGCACATAGGAGCGGATCTGGTGCCCCCATCCAATGTCGCTCTTGGAGGCATGTTCGGCATTGGCCGCTTCTTCGCGGCGCTGCATTTCGGCCTCGTACAAACGCGCCTTCAGCATGTTCATCGCGGTTTCGCGGTTCTTGTGCTGGCTGCGGTCGATCTGAGACGCCACGATGATGCCGCTGGGCACGTGGGTGATACGCACGGCCGAATCGGTGGTGTTCACGTGCTGACCACCGGCACCAGAAGCCCGGTACGTGTCGATCTTCAGGTCGGCGGGATTGATGTCGATGGTAAAGCTGTCGTCGATCACCGGATAGACCCAGACCGAGCTGAACGAAGTATGCCGCCGCGCGCTGCTGTCATAGGGGCTGATGCGGACGAGGCGATGCACGCCGCTCTCGGTCTTGGCATAGCCATAGGCGTTCTCACCCTTGCACAGGATGGTCGCGCTCTTGATCCCGGCCGTATCGCCCGCCTGAAACTCGATCAGATCGACCTTGAAGCCCCGCTTTTCCGCCCAGCGCGTGTACATGCGCAGCAGCATCGAGGCCCAGTCCTGCGATTCGGTGCCGCCGGCGCCCGCGTGGATTTCGATATAGGTGTCCATGCCGTCGGCTTCCCCCGCCAACAGCGCCTGCACCTTGTCGCGATCCGCGCGTTCGGCCAGAGCGGCCAGAGTCGAGAGACCTTCCTCAACGGTGGCCTCATCATCCTCCATCTCGCCCAGCTCGATGAACTCGATCGCGTCGCGCATTTCTGCGCTGATCTCGTTGACCGCGCCGATGCTGGCTTCAAGGCGGCGACGTTCCTTCATCACCGCTTCGGCTTCCTTGGGATTGTCCCAAAGCTTGGGGTCCTCGACGCGCGCGTTCAGCTCGTCAAAGCGGCGCAGCGCACGCTCCCAGTCGAGAAACTTGCGGACCAGCGCCAAAGCTGCTTCGATCCGGTCAATATGGGCCTGCCCTTCGGCACGCATGGTCTTTACCCTTGTCTTTTATCCAAACCACGGCGCGTTAGCCGGATTGAGGGGAAAGTAAAGGGAAAGCGACAGGGCTTCCCTGCGTTATTCGGCGCAGCCACCCCGACCGCCCCGATCAATGCCCGCCCCGCATTATCAGGGGGGCCAGCATCAGCAGGGAAATCGCCGAGGTGCGCAGTGTCAGATTGTTCAACACAGTTTGCATCATCGCACACCTCCTTGGCCCATGCGGGTAAATCAAACGCCCGGAATCAGGCGCAAAACCCTGATGTCCCAGGATGGTCGCCACGCCCATTCGCACAATGCAAAAGTCTCAAAACGGGATGGCCGGGCGGGCAGGTGTTAACCCCCTCGCCCGGCTCCTGCGTCAATGCCTGGCCAGGCCCTGCACGGCGGCCAGCGTCTTGGAGACGTGATCCTTGTAGTCCATGTCGGTGAAGGCCAGCTTGATCCTGCCATCCATGCCGATCACATAGGAGGTCCGTTTGGTCACCGACGCCGAGATGCCGAGGATGGAAAGCGCAACGTCATATTTCTTGATAATTCCGGCATCGGCAATCGCCACGGGGAACTTGTCGCGGCATTCCATCGTCGAAAACTTTTCCAGCGTGGGCAGATCATCGGCCGACATACCGATCACCATCGCGCCCGCCTTGGCAAAATCATCGGTGGCCTCGGCAAACGCATGGGCCTCGAGCGTACACCCCTTGGTGAAAGCCTTGGGATAGAAATAGACCACGACCGGCCCCTTCTTCAGCGCCTGTTTCAGGTCGAACGTGAAGGGTTTGCCGGCCTTGGCCCCTTGCGTGACAAAGGCGGGCGCGGCGGCTCCCACCGCCAGTTCGGCCTGCGCCGGGGTGGACAACAGGGCGCCGGCGGCAACAGCGGCCAGCGCAGGGGCGAACAGGGAACGGGGGTTCATCATGGATGCGCAGAATGTGCCTGTTGCCCCCTCCTGTCCAGAGACCTGAACGAACGGACACGTTGGGCGAAACGCAGCCGCTCTCTTGCCAGCGGGGCGATAATCGGCAAATCCTGCCTCCCATGAAAAACTCCGCCCTGCTCGCGCTCTCGCTCCCCCCTGCCCTGCTGCCTGCCGCCGCCTTTGCGGGCGCGCCCTATGTCGCCATGGGCAGCTCCTATGCCGCAGGCCCCAACATCGGCCAGAGCGCCGACACGCCCGCCAACCGCTGCGCCCGTTCGGCCAGCAATGCCGCACATATTTTCGCGCAAAAGGCCGGGCTGGAATTGAAGGATGTCTCATGCAGCGGGGCGACCACCGCGCATATTCTGGGGCCGTGGAATGAATTGCCCGCGCAGGTCGATGCGCTGGATGCCGATACCCGGCTGGTGACGGTGACGATCGGCGGCAATGATCTGGGCTATATGACCGCCATCGGCAAATTGCGCTGTCCGGCGCTGAGCGAAGCGGAGCGCGCACGCTATTTCGGCGGCGGCTGCACGCCCTTCGCCCCGCTGACGCAGGAGGCCAAGGCGAAACTGGCCGCCGATATGGACCGGATGATCGCCACCATCCACCAGCGCTCGCCCAAGGCCCGCGTGCTGATCGTGCAATATTTCTCGCTGATGCCCGCCAAGGGCAATTGCCCCGCCACCGGCCTGTCGGATGAAGCGGTCGAACAGATTCGCCCGATTCCCGCCACGCTCAGCGCCATCACCGAGGACGCCGTGCGTCCCTATCGCGCCTTTGCCCGGACGGTGGCGCTGGATCGCGCATCGGCGGATCACGGCATTTGCGGCGCGGCGCCGTGGTCGAACGGCGCCAGCCCCGATCTGGCCAAGAAGGACGGGGTCAATTATCACCCCAATCAGGCCGGGATGGCCGCCGCCGCCGCGCTGATCGAGGCGGCGTGGAAGGCGCGTTAGGGCGCGCCAGATGAGCCTGCATTTCGCCGCCGTTTCCGATATTCACGGCAACCTGCCCGCGCTTGAGGCCGTGATGGCCGACATTGCCGCGCGCGGGATCACGCAGATCGTCAATCTGGGCGATTCCCTCTCCGGCCCGCTCTGGCCGCGCGAAACGGCGCAAAGGCTGATGGCGCTGAACTGGCCCACGCTGGCGGGCAATCATGAGCGGCAATTGCTGACCATCGACCCGGCCGAGATGGGTCCGACCGATGCCGCCGCCCATGCCGCCATTGATGATGACATCCGCGCATGGATGGCCGCCCTGCCGCCCACCATCGAATGGCCGGGCAACGTCCTGTTGTGCCACGCCACGCCCGACAGCGACGACACCTACTGGCTCCACCGCCGCCGCAAGGGCAGTCGCGGGCGGATGCGCGAATCGACGCATGAGGAAATCCTGCCCCACGCCAGCCATCATGCGCTGACGCTTTGCGGCCATACGCATATGCCGCGAGCTGTCACCCTGCCCGATGGACGCCAGATCGCCAATGCGGGCAGCGTCGGCCTGCCCGCCTATGAGGATGATGTGCCATCATGGCATGTGGTCGAAACCGGCACGCCCGACGCCCGCTATCTGAGCGCCGAATTTGCCGACGGGCGCTGGCATGTCACGCTGCACGCGGTGGCCTATGACCATGAAAGCGCGGCGCGGCGGGCCGAGGCGATGGGCCGCGCCGGATGGGCGCAGGCCCTGCGGACCGGCAAGATGGGCTGATGGCGGCCGGGCTTACTGCTCGACCACCATATCCTCGCCATCGCCGCGCTGGAACACGCGCCCGCCCAGAGCATCAAACCCGCGCCGGATCGCGTCGAGCAATTCGCTGCGCTTGGCCGCGACCTGTTCCTGACGGCCCACGCGCTGCGGCTCGGTCTCGGGCTTGAAGGCCTCCCAGATGACTTCCGCCTTGGGATCATCGCCCGGCGTGCCGCCGAACACGCGCTGACCGGTGGCGCGGCTGATCTTCATCATGCGGATGCCCGGCGGCGCGACAAAGGGCGTGTGATCCCAGCGCGTTTTCGTCAATTGCACGAATTGCTTGAAGATCGGCGCGGCATAGGTCCCCCCTTGCGCATAGCCGCCCAGCGATTTGGGCTGATCATAGCCGATATAGACGCCGCCGACGATCTTGGGCGACCCGCCCACAAACCACACATTGGTCGGCCCGGTGGTCGTGCCCGTCTTGCCAAACAGCGGCAGGCCCAGATCGCGCAGCGTCACCGCCGTGCCGCGCTGGACCACGCCTTCGAGCATATGGACGGTCTGATAGGCTGTGCGCGCATCCATCACCTGATGCCCGCGCGGGGCAAAACGCGGCATCGGCTTGCCATCCCAATCGGGCATGTTGCAGCCATTGCAGGCCCGCTCATCCGCGCGCCAGACGACCTTGCCGTTGCGATCCTGAATGAAGTCCACAAAGGTCTGGTCATGCTGGACCCCGTTCGAGGCCAGCGCCGAATAGGCATTGACCATCTGGGCCACGGTGGTTTCGCCCGCGCCCAGCGCAAAGCCGAAATAGGGCGGATATTTGCCGATGCCCATATTGGCAAAGGTCTTGACCACCTTGTCCATGCCCACATCATTGGCGATGTGAACCGTCATCAGGTTGCGCGACTGTTCCAGGCCCCAGCGCATCGTATGGATGCCGCCCATGCCCCGGCTGTCAAAGTTGCGGAAGCATTTTTCGCCCAGATTGGCGCCCTGATAGACGCAGAAGGGTTGGTCCGCGACCATGCTGGCGGGTGTCATGCCATTGTCGAGGCCAGTGGCATAGACGAAGGGCTTGATGGTCGAACCGGGCTGGCGCTGGGCCTGCGTGGCGCGGTTGAAGGCGTCGAGCCCATCGTCAAACCCGCCCGCCACGGCCAGCACGCGGCCCGTGCCGGGCTGCTCCACCATCATACCGCCGCCGACGCCGGGCAGCAGGCGCAGGCCATAGACCCCGCCGCCAACCGGCGCAGCGGTCACGACATCGCCCACCCGCACCGGATCGAGCAGGCCCGTCAGCGCCGCCGTGCTGCCGTCGGTAAAGCCGATCTGGCCATTCCCGCCCCGGCGCAGGACTACGCCGACACGCCAGTCCTTGTACGCAATCGTCTTGTTCAATCCGATCAACTGGCTCTGCCAATGTTCGGGGTCGAGGTCGATATGGGCGATCGGCCCATGCCATCCCTTGCCCGCCGAATAACGCAGCAGGCCCCCACGCAGGGATTCCTGCGCCGCCTTCTGAAGCTCGGAATCGAGCGAAGTGCGCACCCACAGCCCGCCCGCGTAGACGCTGTTGGGGCCGTCCTCGGCATTCTCGCCATATTTGGCGATCAACTGGCGGCGCACTTCCTCGACGAAATAGCCGACCGAAGGATCATAGGTTTCCACCCGGCGCTGGATCAGGCCGAGCGGCTGCGCCTTGGCATTGGCGGCGGCACCGGCATCGACCGCGCCGTTCTTGACCATCTGGTCCAGAACCCAGTTGCGGCGCGCGATGGCCTTGTCGGCGAATTTGGCGCGGCCATAGACTTCGGGCGCCTTGGGCAGGATGGCGAGGAAGGCCGCCTCATGCAGCTCCAGCTTGTCCACATCCTTGCCGAAATAGGCGCGCGCGGCGGCCTGCACGCCAAAGCTCTGGCGGCCCAGCGGGATTTCGTTGAGATAAAGTTCAAGGATCTGCTGCTTGTTCAGCACGCCCTCGATGCGGAAGGCGACGATCATTTCCTTGAGCTTGCGGCTGACCGAATATTCATCGCCGATCAGGATGTTCTTGGCCACCTGCTGCGTGATGGTCGAGCCGCCGCGCGCGCGCTCACCGCTGCCATATTTCAGCGCGTAATCGACCACCGCCTGCCCCAGACCGATGAAATCGACCCCGCCGTGATGGAAGAAGTTCTTGTCCTCGGCCGAGAGGAACGCATTCACCAATTGCTTGGGGAAATCGACATAGCGCAATTGGACGCGCCGCTCGCGGGCATAGGAATAGACGATGCCGCCGTCATTGCCGCGCACCATCGTGGGCAGCGGCGGCTGATAGGTCAGCAAAGTATCCGCCGAGGGCAGCGTGCGCAGAACCGTCACATAGAGCAGCACCCAGAAAGCTAGGCCCAGCCCCAGCACCAGCGCGCCGATGCGAAACAGCCGCCCGCTTTGCCAGCGCGCGCGCAGCCATGCGCCAAAGCGCCCCGTTATCGGCCCCAGAAAAGCCAATGGCCGCGCCAGCATCCGGCGCCATGCGCCACCCGCCTGACGGCGGATACGCAGGTGGGAGTTTTCATTCTGATCGGGCGAATTGTTCGGATCAGAACCGGGTTGGGAAGGATCGCTGGGCGCCATAGACTTGCGCCCCTAGCATGGGCGGGCAGGGTTTTGCCAGCGGTTAAGGTGTTGCAAGCGCACCGGGGGTTTCGGGCTGTGCCGGCGTTTTGCTCGATGTTGGCGTTTCACTCTGTGTTGGCGTTTCACGCTGGCGGGCAAAGTAAACGCGGATCGCCTGCGCCGTGGCATGGGCGAAATCGCGCCGCCCGGCGGGCGAGGAAAGGCGCGCGGCATCCTCGGCATTGGAAATATAGCCCGCCTCATACAGCACCGAGGGTACATCGGGCGATTTGAGCACGACAAAGGCCGCCGACTGCAGCGCGCGTTCGCGGAAATCGATTCGCGCGCCGCTCTCGCCCCCCTGCCCCTCGCGCAGGATGAGCCGGGCAAGGTTGGTCGACATTTCCGCCGCATGGCGCTGCGAAAGATCGACCAGAATGGCCGACACCGAGCTGCTGGTATTGGCCAGCGACACGCCGTTGACCGTATCGGCGCGATTTTCCGCTGCGGCCAGGTGTTCGGCCTCCTGACTGCTGCCCCGGTCGGACAAAGTGTAAACGGTCGCGCCATGGGCGCCGGGCGTATCGGCGCTGTCGGCGTGGATCGAAATGAACAGGTCCGCCTTCATCCGCCGCGCAATGTCCGAACGCTCCTCCAGCAACAGATAGCGATCATCCATCCGGGTCATGGCCACGCGTATGCCGCCCACCTCCAGCAAACGCTGGCGCAGCGCCAGAGCCAGCGAGAGGGTCAACTCCTTTTCCGCCTGATGCTCGCCATGCGCGCCCGGATCATGCCCGCCATGCCCGGCGTCAATCACCACCAAAGGGCTGCGAGGATCGCTGGGCCCGGCGATTTCGGGCAAGGCCGCCAATGCGCCCGCCGGAGGCAGATCAAAACGCACCACATAATCGCGGGTAAAACCCGGCGCACCCATCCAGCCGTCCATCAGCAGCATTGCCACCAGCAGAAGCAACGGCGCGAACAGCGCAAAGATCAGCAGGCCCAGCCCCAACCCGCGCCGGGGCGCCTCATCCGGCCCCGGCCCGTGATCCGGCAAGGAAAGATCCATGAGTGCGGCAACAGGATCGGACGGGGCTTGGGGCATTGCGTGGGGCTATGGGGTCCATCGGGGCGAAAGCGTAATCTTTGGTAAGCGCTGCCCCTTATGGGCGCAATGGGGTTAACGACGCGTTGGTGTTAATCGCATGGGGGCCGCCAAAAAAAGGGTAGAATCACGCATCGCATGGAACTTGCCCGGAAAGACAAGGGGTGCTAGCAGGGAAAGACCGGGGGCAGTCTATTCCCCGCGCCCCTGCCTTTTTCAGGGCCCGCCCGCACAAACCAGACAGGTACGCAGGCGTGTCCACCCCAAGGCATCGCCGCCCGCCATTATGGCCGGGCCAAGCAAAAGGGAAGCGCGATAAAACCTGCCCTTGGCCCCGGTCGTGTTTTCTGGCCGGACGTACAGGTTGATGCAGGTATGATGAGTTGTGTTCCGTCCCAGAATCCGCAGCCGCAAGGCGGCTTTGCGGCGTGGGCGGAAGACTTGTCGATGGCCGATCGCTTCACGACAATTTGGTCGCATTCCAGAAAACAACCCGAGATTTCCTTTCCGGAAGCAATGGGTTGCGTTTCGATGAAGCAACATGCCATCGCCGCGCGCAGCATTTCGCGGCGCCTCCCCTGCCTTGCAGACACGAAAAACGCCGGCGGCCCTGATGGCGCCTCCGGCCTTTCCACTCATGCCCGGCGCGCGATGAACGCGCCAGGTCTGTCGATCCTCGCGCAGACGGCCATGGCCCCAACAAAGCCATATGCCACGCCGCGCGAACACCACAACAATTGCCGCGCCCCATTGCCGGGCCTTTCGCCGCTGGGCACAGCCCGGACCGCGCGCGGCTGGAGAAATCATAATGTCAACGCGCATGCTGATCGATGCGCGCCACTCGGAAGAAACCCGGGTGGCGGTGCTCAAGGGCAACCGTATTGAAGAATTCGACTTTGATTCTGCCGATCACAAGCAGATCAAGGGTAATATCTATCTGGCCAAGGTGACGCGCGTCGAGCCGTCGCTTCAGGCCGCTTTTGTCGATTTCGGGGGCAACCGCCACGGTTTCCTCGCCTTTTCCGAAATCCACCCCGATTATTACCAGATCCCCAAGGAAGACCGCGAGGCATTGCTGGCCGAAGAGGCCGCCCATGCCGAGGAAGAAGCGGCCCTGCGCGCGGTGGCCGAGGGTGAGGAAGATTTCGTCGGCGACGACGATCTGGGCGAAGGTCTGGCCGACGATTTCGCGGGCGGCAGCGTCGAGGACGCCGGTTCGCTGATCGAGGTGGACACGTCCGAAAAGGGCAGCGTGGCCACGATCGAGGCCGGTCATATCGAAGACGGCTTCGACGGCGATCATGAAGCCGAAGAAGCATCGGAAAGCGAAGAAGGCGGCGAACGTCGCGGCCGTCGCGGGCGCCGTCAGGGCGGGCGCAACGCCACCCACGCCAAGGAAGCCGAAGAACTGCGCGCCAAGCGCATGGCGCTGCGCCGCCGCTACAAGATTCAGGACGTGATCCATCGCCGTCAGGTGCTGCTGGTTCAGGTCGTGAAGGAAGAGCGCGGCAACAAGGGTGCGGCTCTCACCACCTATCTCAGCCTGGCGGGCCGCTATTGCGTGCTGATGCCCAATTCCAGCCATGGCGGCGGGATTTCGCGCAAGATCAGCAGCTTTGCCGACCGCAAGCGGTTGAAGACCATCATCGCCGAAATGGACCTGCCCAAGAGCATGGGCTGCATCGTGCGCACGGCGGGCCTTCAGCGCACCAAGACCGAAATCAAGCGCGACTTCGACTATCTGGCCCGCCTGTGGGACGATATCCGCGAGAACACGCTGAAATCCGCCGCGCCCGCGCTGATCCATTCGGACAGCGATCTGATCAAGCGCGCGATCCGCGACATCTATAACCGCGATATCGAGGAAGTGATCGTCGAGGGCGACGATGGCTATCGCGCGGCGCGTGATTTCATGAAGCTGCTGATGCCCAGCCATGCGCGCCGGGTGAAGCATTATGCCGATCCGGTCCCCCTGTTCCAGCGCTTTGGCGCCGAGGATCAGTTGACCGCGATGTATGATCCGGTGGTTCAGTTGAAGTCGGGCGGCTATATTGTCATCAACCCGACCGAAGCGCTGGTTTCGATCGACATCAACTCGGGCCGTTCCACCAAGGAGCATGGCATCGAGCAGACGGCGGTCGCCACCAACCTTGAGGCCGCGCGCGAAATCGCCCGCCAGTTGCGCCTGCGCGATATGGCCGGTCTGGTCGTCATCGACTTCATCGACATGGAATATGGCTCGAACGTCCGCAAGGTCGAGAAGGCCATGAAGGAAGCGCTCAAGAACGACCGTGCGCGCATCCAGGTGGGCCGCATTTCGTCCTTCGGCCTGATGGAAATGAGCCGCCAGCGCCTGCGTACGGGCGTGCTGGAGGCCACCACCCGTTCGTGCCCGCATTGCGACGGCACGGGTCTGGTGCGTACCGCCGGGTCTGCGGGCCTGTCGGCGCTGCGCCTGATCGAGGAAGAGGCGGCCAAGGGCAAGGGCACGATCATCACCCTGTTCGCCAGCCAGGAAGCCTCGATCTACCTGCTCAATGCCAAGCGCATTGATCTGGGCGAGATCGAGCATCGCTATGGCGTCTCGGTCGAAGTGATCCCCGAAGGCGAAAACGAAGGCGCCAAGATGCGCGTCGTCTCGTCGGGTCCGCGCAACGAATTCGTGCCCAAGTTCGAGCCGCTGGTGCTGGAGGAAGACCTCGAGGACCTGCCCGAGGAGGACTTTGAGGACGAGATCGAGGAAGAGGCCGAGGAAGCCGAAGCCGAAAACGGCGGCGAAAGCGCCGATGGTCGCCGTAAGCGCCGCAAGCGTCGCCGTGGCCGTGGCCGCGACCGCCGCGAGGATGGCACCGCCGAGGAAGGCGTGAACGAAGGCGCCGAGCCGGTTGAGGGCGAGGAAGGCGACGAGGCCGAGGAAGCCGAGGGCGACATCGAAGCACAGTCCGAAAGCGCCGAAGCGGGCGAGGAAGGTCCGCGCAAGCGCCGCCGTCGCAAGCGCCGCCGCAGCCGCAACCGTGGCGAAGGCGAAGAAGGCACCAGTGAGGAACAGGCCGAAGCGGGCGAAGACGAAGCCGATGCCGCTCCGGCGGTCGAAGCTGTCGCCGAGCCGGTGATCGAAGCGGTTGCCGCCCCGGTCGAGGCCGCTCCGGTGGAAGCTGTTCCGGCTGAGCCTGTGGCCGAGGAAGCCCCGGCCAAGCCCAAGCGCGTCCGCCGCAAGAAGGCCGATGCCGCGCCGGTCGAAGCCGTTGTGGAGGCCGCTCCGGCTGAAGCTGCTCCGGCCGAACCTGCGGCTGAGGAAGCCCCGGCCAAGCCCAAACGCGTTCGCCGCAAGAAGGCCGATGCCGCACCGGTCGAAGCCGTTGTGGAGGCCGCTCCGGCCGAACCGGCCGCCGAGGAGGCCCCGGCCAAGCCCAAGCGCGTTCGCCGCAAGAAGGCCGATGCCGCGCCGGTGGAAGCCCCTGTCGAAGCCGCCCCGGCTGAGGTTGCCGTTGAGGCAGCCCCGGTCGAGACGCCGACCGAAGCCGCCCCTGCGGCCGAGGATGACGCTTCGGCTTCACCCCGTCGCGGCTGGTGGCAGCGTACCTTTGGCGAATAAGCCTCTGAAAGGGTGACGGCCTTCGGGCCTTTGCCAGAGTATCAAGCCGGGGAGCCCAGCGCTCCCCGGCTTTTTACATAGGCCTGCGACAGCGGCCGATCGGGCACAAAACCTGCGACTTTCGCCGCAGTGCAAAAATCTCTGCTTGCTCCTGCCCGACAAGACACTAGACAGGCGGGCAAGCAGGGGGCTATGCGCGCCCTACGGAGCGGGGGCTGTACGCCCCTAACAGAATCGTGTTCAGAGATGGAAGCAGCGGAAAATGGCCCAGTTCTCCCTCCCCGCCAATAGCAAGATCAGCAAGAATGGCATCGTCCATAAGGCAGAGGGCGCGACCAAGGTGAAGAAATTCACCGTGTATCGCTATGATCCCGACAGCGGCGAAAACCCTCGCTATGACACGTTCGAGATCGATCTCGACGCATGCGGTCCGATGGTTCTGGACGCGCTGCTCAAGATCAAGAACGAGATGGACTCGACGCTGACCTTCCGCCGTTCGTGCCGCGAAGGCATCTGCGGTTCCTGTGCGATGAACATCAACGGCCGCAACGGCCTTGCCTGCACCACCGCGATCGAAGACCTTTCGGGCAATGTGCGCATCACGCCGCTGCCGCATATGGAAGTGATCAAGGACCTCGTTCCTGACTTTACGCATTTCTATGCGCAATATGCCTCGATTCGCCCCTGGCTGCAGACCGTTTCGACCACGCCTTCGGGCAAAGAGCGCCTGCAGAGCCCCGAACAGCGCGAAAAGCTCGACGGCCTGTATGAGTGCATCCTGTGCGCCTGCTGCTCGACCTCGTGCCCGAGCTACTGGTGGAACAGCGACAAGTTCCTCGGCCCGGCGATCCTGCTGCAGGCCTATCGCTGGCTGGCCGACAGCCGCGACGAATTCACCGGTGAGCGTCTGGACGAGCTGGAAGATCCGTTCCGCCTCTATCGCTGCCACACGATCATGAACTGCGCCAATGTGTGCCCCAAGGGCCTCTCGCCCGCCCGCGCCATTGCCGAAATCAAGAAGATGCAGGCCGAGCGCCACGTCTGAGGCCGACGCCCCGAACGCAAAAAGCACCGCCCGGGTCCCGCCCGGCGGTGCTTTTTTGCATCCGATTTCCGCGCAAACTCTTGATGCCCCCCGTATGAATAGGTTAGCGACACGTAAATGATCGCAATCTGCGCTTGATCCTCGGGAAAATACGATGCTCCGCACCACCCTTGCCAGCCTTATCGCTTTTGCCGCCATCGTCGGCGGCGCGCAGCAAGCCTCTGCGCAGGCGCGGCGTCAGATCTTTGTCCAGAACGCCTGTCCGCGCCCGCTGCGCGTCCTGCTGGATTATACCGATCACAAGGGGCTGCACGATCAGGGCTGGTATTATTTCAACCCGCGCGAAAGCTCCTATCTGCGCGCGCCCACCGGCGAGAAGCTGACCCAGATTGAAGATATCCCGCTTTACGCCTATGCGGAAACGACCGACGCGGGCCGCAAACTGCACTGGCAGGGCAACGGCCCGGAAATGAAGCGTGACGGCGGTATCTATCGCTCGATGCCCTTGACCACGCGGGTCGATGGCGATGGCGATATTCTGGCCCGCATCACCTGCGATTGAGAGTTCAAAGACGCTACGATGGCCAATCCTGCGACTGTGATCGAACGCTATCGGGCGCTGATCCATACCCATGAATTACGCGTCGATCGGGAACAGGCGGCCGCCGCAGAACGGTTGAACAGGCTGCAACAGGAACTGGAGGCGGCCCCTGCGGGCGGCGGGTTCTTTGGCCGCTTGCTGGGGCGCAAGCCGGTACGCGCGCGCGGCGTCTATATGTGGGGCGGGGTCGGGCGCGGTAAGTCCATGCTGATGGACCTGTTTCACGACACGCTGAACATCACCGAAAAGCGGCGCGTGCATTTCCATGCCTTTATGCAGGAAGTCCACGCGATCATGCGCGATGTGCGTCAGGGCGAAACGGGCGACCCGATCCCTCAGGTCGCCGCGCGCATTGCCGAGGGGCTGCGCGTGCTGGCCTTTGACGAGATGGTCGTCAACAATTCAGCCGATGCGATGATTATGAGCCGGTTGTTCACCGCTCTCATCCACGATCACAATCTGACGCTGGTCACCACCAGCAATCGTGCGCCGTCTGAACTGTATAAGAATGGGCTCAACCGCGAGCATTTCCTGCCCTTCATCGCGCTGATCGAGAACGAACTGGATGTGCTGACGCTCAATGGCCCGGTCGATTACCGGCTTGAGCGTCTGGCCGGTATCCGCAGTTGGCATTGTCCGCTTGGCCTGCCCGCGACCGAGCGGGTGCGCGAAGTGTTCTTCCGCCTGACCGACTTTCCGCCTGAGGATGCGCGCCATGTGCCCTCGGCAGATCTGGATGTGGGCGGCGGGCGCATCCTGCATGTGCCCAAAAGCCTGAAGGGCGTGGCGGTGTTCAGCTTTAAAAAGCTGTGCGGCGATGCGCGCGGGGCGGCTGATTATCTGGCGGTGGCGCGGGCCTATCACACGGTGATTCTGGTGGGCATCCCGCGGCTCGGCAAGGATACGCGCAACGAGGCGGCGCGTTTCGTCACGCTGATCGACGCGCTTTATGAGCATAAGGTCAAATTGTTCGTGACGGCGGACGCGCCGCTCGACCGGCTTTATGATGCGGGCGACAAGGACACCGACACCGGCAGCTTTGAATTCGACCGTACGATCAGCCGCCTGACCGAAATGCAGAGCCAGGATTACATGGCCAAGGGGCATGGCGAAGAATAAAGGCGGGAAGAATAAAGGGGCGCCCGGTAAAAGCGCCCCCTTTGATCCTTATGCCACGGCCGAATGGTTGCGCGATTGCGCCCCGGCCAGACGCGACATCAGCTTGAGATCACTTTCCGACAGGCCCAGCGCGGCCTCGGCCCACAGGTCGACGATATCGTTCAATTCCTGCAGTTCGAGCGGAGCGGCGCGCCGGATCGCCTTTTGCGCCGCCACCAGCCCGCCATGGCGGCGCTGATTCTTGGCGATGAAATCATGCACATAGGCCACGCCCTCGCCCCTTTCGGCCAGATGCGTGACGACGCCCAGATCATACATTTCCTGCGCGGTGTAGGTACGGTTGGACAGAATGATGCGCTGCGCCGCCGCCGTGCCCAGCTTGCGCGACAGGATCGCATGGGCGCCCATGCCGGGAAACAGGCCGAACATCACCTCAGGCAGGCCAAAACTCGCGCCCTTTTCCGCCACCAGATAATCGAAGGACAGCACAGCCTCGAAACCGCCGCCCAGCGCCTGCCCCTGAACCAGCCCGATCGTGACAATCGGCAGATCCAGCGCGCGCCGGTTGCGGTCCAGAATGGCCACACAGCGATGGCCATAGGCGGCCAGCCCTTCGCGGTCCTGCGCCCGGATCAAGCCCTGAAACAGCTCGAGATCGCCGCCAAAGCCGAACACGCCCGGCGTCCGGCTGCCCAGCACCAGATAGCGCAAGGGGATCTTGTCAGGCCCGAAATTGGCCGCGATCAGGTCCTGCCAGTTTTCGAAATCGCGCAGCAACGCCGGGGTAAAGCTGGGCCGCCCGTTGGGGCGCATAAAGGTCCAGATCGTCCCGGCCGCATCGTCATACAGGACGTCGAGCTGTTCAAGATCGGTCAGCGCATCGGGAACGGCAAGCCGGTTTCTGGCCGCCTGGGCAGCATCTTCTTGCGGAAAGAAGATGCCATGATTGCCCCCCTTGTCCCCATAGGGAGGCAAATTTCCCATTTCACCGGTCATCCGGTCCATCTCGTCACGACCCTTTCCGATCACGAAAAATGCCGCGCGATTGCGTCATTTCCGCTCTCTAGTACCGGGTAAAGTTTAGGCACGCTAAACCACGGATTGCAAAGACTTTTTGCATCGCAATGTATCAAAATGGGACAATTTTCCCGGATTGATCCCTGTGCCGATTGCAAAGCGTATCAGGCAATTCCCAGATGGACAAGCGACCTGTCGAGCATCAGCAACTGCCACAAGAGGCGCGAATGGTCGGAAACCCCGGAAATATGCGCTTCTGCGATTTCATTGAGGTTAATGGGATTTAACCAACCCAAACGGCCCAAGGCCCCACCCCCGTCTTTGGCCTGCGCAGCGATTTTTCGCGCTTCGCCCGCCAAAGGCCCGCGCAGCCATTGCGCGATGGGGGTGACGAATCCCTGTTTGGGCCGAAACAGGATGTCATCGGGCAGATAGCGCCGCATCGAATCCTTGAGCAGCCATTTGCCCTGCCCGCCCTTGACGCGCATCGCTTCGGGCAACCCGGCGGCAAATTCGATCAGCCGGTGGTCGAGCAAAGGCTCGCGTGCCTCAAGGCTGACCGCCATGCTGGCCCGGTCCACCTTGGTCAGGATGTCACCCGGCAACCAGAATTTGAGATCGGCATATTGCGCCCGGTCCAGCCCCGATCGCGCAGGTGCGCGGGCCATACAGTCCAGAAACGCCTGCTCCGCGCGGTAATCGCCCCGCAACCGCCGGTATTCCTCGGTATAGAGCCGGTCGCGCAGGGCTGGCCCCGTCACGCTGATCGCGTCCGTATAGGCCTCCTCGCTGGACCGCGCGAGGTTGAGCAGCGTGGTTTTCGCCCGCAGGGGACGCGGCGCCCAGTCCGCCTTGGGGTAAATCCCCCCCAGTGTGCCGAACAGGCCCCGGCGCAGTCCATCGGGGAGCATCCCCCTCACCCGGTCCTCACCATGCTGAAACACATGGCGACGGTATCCGGCAAAAGCCTCGTCCGCCCCGTCGCCCGAGAGCGCCACCGTCACCGTCTCGCGCGCCAATTGGCACACACGCCATGTCGGCAGGGCGCTGGCATCGGCAAAGGGTTCGTCGAACATAGCGGTCAGATGATCGACCGCCTCGAAGTCATTGGGCGAGACGATGCGGCTTTGATGATCGGTGCCGAATTGCTCGGCGATCCGCCGCGCATAATCGCTTTCGTCCAGCGCCTTGACGTCGAACCCGATCGAGCAGGTCTTGACCGGCGAATGGCTCGCCTCGGCCATCAGGGCAACCACCGAGGAGGAATCGACCCCGCCCGACAGAAACGCGCCCAGCGGCACATCGGCCACCATCCGGCTGGTCACGGCATCGCGCATCAGATGGATCAGTTCAGCCGACAGATCCGCCGCGCTGCCCTTGCGCCGCTCGGCAAAGCTGACATCCCACCATTGGCGCGGGGCCGGTTTGGGGGTGCCATGCTTCAGGATCATCAGATGGCCTGCGGGCAATTTCTCCACGCCGCGCAGCATCGAGCGATGATCCGGCACATAGCCCCAGGCCAGATAATCCTCGACCGCCAGCGGGTCGATCTCGCGCCGCAGCGCTGGATGCGACATCAGCGCTTTCAACTCCGACCCGAAAATCAAACTACCATCCGACAGTTCGGCCAGAAACAGCGGCTTGACCCCCAATCGGTCGCGCACCAGCAGCAGCGAGCGCTGATCGAGGTCATAGATGGCAAAGGCAAACATGCCCGACAGGCGCGACACGCAATCGGCGCCCCAGCGCTGATAGGCGGCAAGGATCACCTCGCTGTCGCCATCGGTATGAAATACCGCGCCCTGCGCCGCCAGTTCGGCGCGCAATTCGCGGTAATTATAGATCTCGCCGTTGAACAGCAGCATCGCGCGGCCATCGGTGCTGGCCATCGGCTGGGGCGAACCGGCAATGTCGATGATCGAGAGGCGGCGATGGCCCATGCCGATCCCCGGCGCCGTCCACACGCCAAAGCCATCCGGCCCGCGATGGGCAATGGCGTCGCACATCCGCTCGACCCGCGCCGGATCAACCGGCTTGGGGGTCTCAAGGTGAAAGATTCCGGCAAAACCACACATATGAGAACCCCTTACAAACCCTTGGCCGCCGCGTCCATCCAGCCGCCGATCGGCCCGACGCTGGCCCGGAACGCAGCCAGCGAATCGGCGGCGCGAAACGCCCCGCCCTCCTCGGCCGAGAGGATCAGCAGCATTGTCGCGCGGCGGCGCAGCAGCAGCCGGTCCATGATATTGGCCAGTTTCAGCCGTGCATTGCTGCCCGTCACCAGATCGCCGGTCTTGTAACTCGTCTCCGCCAGCCTCTCGGTCGGGCCACCGGCCAGCAGGCGGTCGCTGTGGGCACCCGGCACATCCGGCCCCGGCGCCTGCCACGACCATCCGGTTTCGGGGCGCAGCGCCCCTTCGCCAAAGCCGCCCGCTTTTTTGCCCGGCCCCTGCGAGGCGTAGAGCGCGAAGAACACGTCCACCTCATGACCCTGCGCATCGGCATAGCGGCCCAGCAGGCGATGATCGGCCCCGCCCGCGCGCGGCTCCCACGCATGGCGCGGTGCATAATCGACCCGGTGCCAGCCCGCCACCTCGGGCAAGGCAATACGCGCGGGCATAGGCGCGGCCAAACGATCCGCCGCCATCACCCAGCCCTGTGCCGCCAGCACCATCACCGCCAGCGCGCCAAAGCACGCCCCCACCGACATCCCCCGCCCCCCAGGCAAACGCAGCGCCATCACCGCGCCCACGTCCAGCATCGGCGCCCCCGCCGCCCGGTCGAAAAACCGCCAGCCCAGCGCGATCACTCCGGCAATCACGGCCGCAAAGAAAAACCAGCCATAAATGATATGATCGACCCCGCCCGCCACGACCGCGCCGTAATATTGCGCGACATAGACCGTGCCCCACGCCCGCACGCCATTGGCCAGAATCGGCACAGCGATGCACAGCGCCATGAACGCCGCCCGCCGCCGCCACGAGATGAAGCACACATGCGCCGCCAGCGCGCCAAAGGCGATCATGGCGATCAGGAACTTCACCCCCGAACAGGCCTCGGCCACCTCGAACAGGCCCGCAGGCGTGGCGATGAACACGCCGTCGATCCGCGCCGGAATGCCGCTGATATGGACAAGCGCGATGGTGATCTTGGCGGTAATCGTCTGGAGCAGCGGAATGGCCTCATCGCCAAACGGCACCAGAAAGCCCATATAGGCCAGCGGAAACAACAGCCCGAGCGCCGCCCTCGGCCCCAGCACCAAAGGCACCGCCGCCATCAGCATCGCCACCGCCGCGATCTGGGTGATCTGCGCCACACTGGCCAACGCGCCCAGCGCCCAGAGCAGCAGCGCCCCCCCCATCAGCCCCAGCCCGCCCCGCCACAGGCCCACCGGCAAGGCAAACAGATCAGGCAGCCTTTGCGCCACCAGCCAGCCCAAAATGGCCGGCACCATCAGAATGTGATTATAGGTAGAGGAATCCCACCACTGATGCCCCATCGCGGCCCAGTCGCGCCAGAACAGCGCAATCAGCCCACCCCAGACCAGCGCCAGCCTTGCCAACGCCCTGCGCCATGCCTGATCCACCGCCCAACCCGAGCGGCCCTGTTCAGACAGGCTAAGGCTCACGCCGCATCGCGCCACTTGCGCACCGGGGCCGAAAGCATATCGGCCAGCGGCGCCAGCGTGCTTTGCCAACTGGCCCGTTCGACCACGAGGCGGCGCGCGTCGATGCCCATCGCCTTGCCCGCATGCGGCCTGTCGGCCAGACCGTTGACCAGTCCCACCAGCCCTTCGTCGCTGTCGGCCACGGCAAAATGGTGCCCCGCCACCGCGTTAATGCCATTAGCCGCCGCAGAGGTCAGCACCACCGGCAATTCCATCGCCATGGCCTCAAGCACCTTGTTCTGAACCCCGCGCGCGATGTCGAGCGGCACCAGCGCCATATCCGCCGCCTTGAGCCAGGGGCGAATGTCATCCACCCGGCCCCAGACATAGACGCCCGCCAGATTGTCCAGCGCCTTGACCGCATCGGTCGGATTGCGGCCCACGATGTGGAAACTGGCGTCCGGGTGGCGACGGCGCACCTGCGGCAGGATCTGGCGCGCCACGCGGATCACGGCGGCGACATTGGGCTGATAATCCATCTGGCCGGTAAAGATCAGGCGCGGGCCCGGCACAGAGGCCATCTGGCATTCCGGTCCGACGCCCAAAGGATCGAAATATTCCGAATCGATGCCATTGCCCAACACCTCGATCCGCACCTGACGCGCCAGCGCGCCCAGCCTCTGTGCAAACAGGTCCGCCTCGGCCCGGCTGATCAGCAGATTGTAATCGGCGCGCAGGGCAAGGCGCGCCTCCTCGGCGGCCAGCAGTCGCCCCTCGCGGCCATGGACCCAGCCCATCGGCCCGCGCGACTTGGCCGCATAGGCGTCGAATTTGGCCGAATCGACATCGACAAAATCCATGATGACGCGGCCCGCGAAATCATCGGGCACATATTGGCCCATCTGGCTAGAAAAGACATAGATCGTGCCGATCCGCCCGCTGGCCAGCATGTCGCGGACATAGCGCGCCATGCTATCGTCGCGAAACGCGGTCAGGCTGATCGGCTTGCCCTGCTTCAACGCCTGAAATCCGGCCAGCACCAGAGGCTTTGACCGGCGCACCAGCCGATAGGAATGGGACAGCGAGGCCAGTTCCACCTCTTCGGCCAGATCGGCATGATCGTCGGCAAAACAGCCCACATGCACCGGCGCCATCCGCGCCAGACGGCGCAGGATATGATGCGAGCGGATCTTGTCGCCCCGGTTGGGCGGGAAAGGAATCCGATGCGAAAGAAACAGGATTTCCGTGCTCATCCCAGCCCCCTATCCCAGCCCACGGGCGATCCACGGCCCGATCAGATTGGCCACCGGCAAGGGCAGCTTCTTCCACAGGTCGATCCGGCGCGAATAGGTCGCGCTGGTGGGATCGGCATCGCGCTTGGGCGCGCCCGGCGCGGTCCATACGCCATAGGAAAGCGGCTGTGGCTCAAAGCCCCAGTTGCGCTTGAAATCATAGGCGCCGCTGCCCGTCTTGCTGCGCCCGAAATCGAAATGGGTGCATCCCCGGCGGCGGGCGTGCAGCATCAGTTCGTAATACATGCGGTCATTGGCGCGCAGCCGCCGCGCATCCCACGTGCCCCCGCCCCAATAGGGCATGACCGCGCCATTGTGATAGAGCGACAGCACACTGGCCACCGGGGCGCCATCGTTACGGATGGTCAGAATATCGGCATCATCGCCAAACAGGTCCAGCACCGCATCGAAGAGCGCGCGCGGAAACACCGGCGTGCCCAGATTGCGCACGCTTTGCGCATAGGTGGCGTAATGGGCGGCGCGATCCGCCGGGCCGGTGCCGGTTTCCACGGTCAAATCACCGGCAAGGCTCTTGCGCACCTCGGCGCGCTGTTTGCGCGGGATGGCGGTCAATTCGGCCTCGTCGCTCTCGGCCAGCGGGCGGATGAAGCCGCAATGGCTTTCGCGCTTGATCGCCCAGCCTTCGCGCCCATCGGGCAAAGGCCCGCCACGCAATTCAACGCTGGGGGTGGACTGGCGCAGCGCCAGTTCCTCAACGGCCGCAAACAAGGGCGCGGGATCAACCTCGGGCGCGACCAGCACGCCCCCGCCCACAGCAAAGCCGCTCGACGCCAGCACCCGGCCAAAGATCGGTGAATGCACCTGCGTCAGCGGCAGATAACCCTCGACCACGCCGCAGCGGGTCAGCACCAGCGCCAGCGCCTCATTGCCCGTTCCGCGCGCCACCGCGCGCAGCCAGACAGGGCGATGGAAAGGCGTCGCCTCGGAATGGGCGGCCACGAAGGCCTCAATCGAGCGCGCCACGTCCGGGTCGCCCAGATCGGCCAGCCCCACGCGCAGGTCCATATCAAGGCGAAAAGGCGCGTTCACCGCTTGAACTCCACCAAGCGTAAAACCTCGGTTGCCGCCACGTTATCCATACGCCCCCATGCGAATTCTTTGAGCATTCGCCGTAGTTTAGTCTCCATCCCGTCAATATTTGTATAATGACGCAGACGACTTTTCAGCGGAGCATTGGCAACACGCGGTTGCTGTGTGTCGACTTCCCAGGGGTGGAAGTAGAAGATGATCGGGCGCTCGTCCTGGGTATTGACGCGGCGCATCGCCCATTGGCTGAAGGCATAGGGCAGCACGCGGAAGAAACCGCCGCCGCCCGCCGCCATGCGCCGCCCCATCGCCTCGACGGTCGTGACGGGGATTTCGATCAGATCGGCCCCGGCCACCGGGCGGAACGCGAAACGCGGTGCCTCGCGCCAGCCATAATGGTCATGGGCGATGGGGGCCACGCTGCTGGAATAGAGATAGCCTTGTTCTCCAAGGATTTCATGCGCCCATGGGGTGCGGGTGTCGATGGAGAAGCTGGGCGCGCGATAGCCGATGACCCGCGCGCCCGAGGCATCCTCCAGCGCCTTGCGCGCATCGCCGATGTCGCGGGCAAAACCGGCGGCATCCATCGTGAAAACGCGGGCGTGGGCCCAGCCATGGCTGGCCAGTTCATGCCCCTGCTCCACAATCCGCCGCATCAGCGCCGGGTGGCGCGCGGCCACCCAACCCAGCGTGAAGAACGTGGCCTTGACCCCCAGTTCCGCGCACATATCGAGCAGGCGGTTGGTGTTCACATCGACCCGGCAGGCCAGACTGTCCCAATCGGCCGGGTCGATCACCTTTTCAAAAGCGCCGACCTGAAACCAATCCTCAACATCGACCGAAAAGCCGTTGAGCAGCCCGGTCTTGGCAGGCCCCTTTACCAGCGGCATCTCGGCCACCATACATCTGTCTCCCGGCCCTGATGAAATCTTGCGCAGTGGATCAGGCGGCGACGCGCTGCGCCTCGTCGCGCTCGATCCATTCAATCAGCATGGTCAGCGTGTGGCGGATCGTGCGGTCCTGCTCGATCAACCGGCTTTCCAGCTTGGCCAGACGTTCCTGCATCACCTCGATGGCGGCCTTGTGGGCGGCATCCGCGCCTTCCAGCCCCGATGTGTCGCCCTGATTGGCCAGTTCGATCACGGCCTGCTGCAACTCGGCAATCTGGCCGTCGCGCTGGGCCAAAGCGGCCTGAAGCTGGGTCAGCCCTTCGGCGGCGAATTGGGCCGGGGCGGTGGCCTGCGCTGCATTGGGCTGCGGCGTGGTGGGCAGCGTCAGACCCTGCGCGGCGGCGGTGGCGGGCGTGGGCTGGCTGGGCGCGGGGGCGATCTGCAGACCGCCATCGGCCGTCAGCTCGGCCAGCACCTGCGCCAGCATCACGCCGTCAAGATGCTGGCGCTGTTCGACTGCGCCAAGGATCAGCAGGCGGTTGACGATCTGGTTGATCCGGCGGGGCACACCGGCCGTTGCGGTGTAAAGCTCGTCAAAGACGCGCGCATCGAAGGTCGGATTGCCGTTCCACCCCACCAGACGCAGCCGGTGCATGATGTAGGGCTCCATTTCGCCCGGCTCCATCGCGTCGAGGTGATGGGCCGCGATCACGCGCTGGCGCAATTGCTCAAGGCCGGGGTGGCCCTGCAGGCTTTCACGGAATTCGGGCTGGCCCAGCAGCAGAATCTGGAGCAGCGGATGGCTGCCAAGCTGGAAGTTCGAGAGCATCCGCAATTCTTCGAGCGCGCCCAGAGCAAGGTTCTGCGATTCGTCCACCACCAGCAGGCAGCGGCGCCCCGCGCGCGCCTCGTCATGCAGGAATTTCTCGATCGCGCCCAGCGCGCTGGCCTTGTCCTGCCCCGGCACGCTCAGCCCGAAGGCCTGCGCCACAACATGCACCAGCTCGCCGCTGTCCAGACGGCTGGTGACGATCTGCGCGGCAGTCAGGCGGTTGCGGTCGATCGTGGCCATCAGATGCGCCACCAGCGTCGATTTGCCCGCACCCACCTCGCCGGTGATGACGATGAAGCCCTCGCCCTGCGCCAGGCCATAGCCCAGATAGGACAGCGCCTTGCGATGGGTCAGGCTCTCGAAATAAAACGCCGGGTCCGGGGTGAGCTGAAACGGACGCCCGGTGAAACCATAGAAATTATCGAACATTCTTGCTCTCCCCAATGGGATCAGAAGGTGTAACGCATACCAAGCGCGGCCGCCGTGCTCCACAGGTCATCGGCCTTTTCGCGGGTGATCCCGTCCAGAGCCAAGGATGCGGTCGCCGTCAGGTGGCGCGACATGTAATACTGATAAAGGCCCACGGCGCGAATGGCGTTGATGTCGCCCTGCGCGGTGTTGAGGCCGCTGATATACTTATACCCGTCCAGCGTGGCGCCAAAGGTCGAACGCGGCGTCACGTGATAGCCCAGATAGGTCGAGACCCAGTAATACTGGTCCACCTTGCCGTTGATATTGGCCAGAATGGTGTTGGGCGCGGTGATGTATTGGCGGCGCTCATAGCCAAAGCCGATACCGCCGCGCAGGCGGCTGTGGTCAAACGAATAACCGGCCGAAAAGCCATTGCCGCGATAGACCGTGGAATTGACCGAACCAATCGACCCGGCAAGGCAATTGCCCGAAGTCGCTGCCGCAACGCAGCTCGACAGATTGCCGGTGATCGCATCGCGCACGGTGGAAAATTGCGTGGGCAGGTTGAAGAGCGAGTTGGTCAGCGCCCCGCCAAAGCCCGTCACGCCCTGATATACCACCAGATTGAAGCTGGAATGATCGTCGGGCTGATAATTGATGAAGCCATAGCCGCCCAGACGGCCATAACGCTCGCCCACATGGAATTCCATGTTGGTGCGGCGGCTGGGGCGCCAGACAACGCCCGCATCCCAGATCAGCCCTTCGGTGTCGAAGGCGATCTGACGGCCCTGCGAGTAATCAGTGACATAGCGGCCATTGGCGTCGACCACCACATTGCCCGCGCTGTCGAATTTGGCGTTGCGCGCCGAAACCCGCACATGCTCATAGCCCGCGCCGCCCACCAGCGACACGTCCTCGGCCACGGGGATGGTGATCGAGGCGCGCGCGTGCTTGTCGCTGACGCGCTGGGTCAGGTTCGAAACGTCTTCCTGATAGACGCCCGCATCCACGCCAAGGCCGACGGGAAGCCCCTCGCCCGGACGGTTGCCAATGGCAAAGCGACCCTCCTGAACCGTCGAATGGTCGAGCCGGTCCACGCCCGCCGAAACGCCGTTGGCCGTCACATTGCCCTGCGAATTGAGCGCGGTGTAACCGGCATGATAATGCGCGGTCACGGCCACATCGCCCTTTTGCGTGGCCAGCGTCGGCCCGGCATAGACCGAGTAAACCTGCGTCAGCGAATCCGCGCCCACCGCGCTCGATCCAAAGGCCGCGCCGGTTTCCGTCACATAAGTGCGGTTGGCAAAGCCGCCGTAATCGACGCGCAGCGCATTGGGGACGATGGAGGAGGACATACGCGCAATGCCCGTCACGCCATCGGTGTTGCTCTTGCGGTTCCAGGTAAAGCGGCGCTCGTAACGCACGGAAATCACGCCCTGATTGTTGCGCCCGTTGATCGTGGCGTCGGCGCCCGCCGCCAAGGTCGAATAGGTGACGACATCGTCATTATAGGCAAGGCCGCTGCGCGAACCCAGATTGGCCTGCACCACCTGCGCGGCCTCGATATAGGGGCGGATCGCCAGACGGCGCTTGTCCACCGTGCCCTGATCGAACACGCCAAGGCGGCGCGGCTTCATCGTGGTCTTGCCGCGCGTGGAATTGTAATCGTCGTCCGAATAGGCCGCCGAGGCCAGATCGCCGCTGCTGTAGGCCGCGCCGTAATAGCGGCCCGCGCGGTCGGCCGGGGTTTCGCGGCGGTTGGTGTTGCTGGTGCGCAAACCATCGGCCTGCGTATAGGTCACGTCATTGTCATAGGAAAAGGGCGTATAGGGATTGGCCCCGATCGCCTGATCCTGCTGGACCACGCCCTGCGCGCCATTGTCGCGGCTGTTGTCGGTGGTCTGGATGGTGTTGTCGGCAAGATTGGGGGCGATGGCCTGCATCGCCGCATCGTTCAGACCCTGGGTCTGAGCGGCGGTCTGGCGGGGCTGGGCGGCGGCCACCTGCGGCAAAGCCGCAAGCACCGCGCCCAGCGCCAGAACAGAAATCCGATGAGGCATCGCCCGCATGATCAATTACCCGCGATAGTTGTGATAGGTGCCGAAGCGACGGCCGCTGGGGCTGAACTGCACCCCGTTGAGCAGCGCCTGCACATTGGGACAGCCCGCCGAGAGCAGCCCTGCGGCGTCCTGCACCGCGCTCCCCGAGGTCTTTTCAGCCTTCACCACCAGCACGGTCTGGGCCGACAGCTTGGCGACCTCGACCGCAAGGGCGGCGGCCAGAACCGGCGGCGTGTCAAACACGACCACGCGGTTGGGGTGTCCTTCGACCAGCCGGGCCAGCACCGCCTTGGCGCGGGCCGAGGCCAGATATTCGGAGTCCGACGCCGTCGGGCGGCCGCCCGGCAGCACCGAAAGCCCGCCCAGATCGGTCTTGATCACCAGATCGCGCACATCGATGCGCGGATCGGCAATCGCATCGACCAGACCCGGACCCGAAGGCAGGCCCAGCGTGGAGAGCACCGAGGAGCGCGCCATGTCGAGATCGACCAGCACGACTTCGCTGTCCTTTTCCGCCGCGATCGACATGGCAAGGTTGATCGCCACGAAGGTCTTGCCTTCCTCGGGCAGAGCCGAAGTCACCAGGATCGCCTGAGCCTCGACCCCGGCGCCCTGACGGCGCAGGTCTTCGACCTGTTCGAGAAGCTGGCGCTTCACGATGCGGAATTCCTCGACCTGCGCATTGGCCGCACCGCCCGGCACCGCGAAACCTTCAAGCGCAAGGCGCTGGTGGTTGATGCGGTGAAAGGCTTGCGCCGGAGCAGCGGGCGCATGGGCAGGCTGCTGGGGCGCAAATTGGGAGGCATGAGCGCCCGGATCGCCATAAGTCTGCCCGCCATATTGCGGCGGCGGGGCGACCGGGGCCACGATCGGTGCCGGGGCATAAGCCTGCGGATTGACCGGCGCTTGCGGGTTGACCGGCGCATAGGCCTGCGGCTGGGCGGCGGCGATCCCTTGCGGCGCCTGCGGCGTCAGCGATGGGGGCAGCAGATCGGCCGGACCCGAAGGCGGCACGAACTGGCCGCGATCGAAGGCCTGCATCGCGCGCTGGATCAGCGAGCTGTGCGATTCTTCCGGCTTTTGCGAAAAGTCCTGATTCTTGAGAGGTTCGTTCATGTCATCCTCCTCAGGCGATCGTGCCGCGCTGGATGAATTCCATCGCCAGCAGCAGGGCAAACACACCGCCCAGAGCCGCCGATGCAGCGTAGAAGTTGCGGGTGCGGCGCGCCTTGCTGGCGGCGCCCTCGGCGGTCAGCGTCTGCGAAATGGCGCCCAGCACCGGCAGACCCGTCGAACGCTCCAGCTTGCTCGTGGTCGAGAAGCTCGACTGAAGCTCACCGGCGGCGAAAGCCACGCCAATCCCGGCCACAATGCCACCTGCCAGAACGATCAGCAGCAACAGCGGACGATTGGGCGCGGTGGGCGCACGGGGCAGAACCGGCGGATCGAGCACATCGACCTTGGCCGTGCCGCGGGCCGAGACGACCTGACCCTTGAGGCGCAGGTTTTCGCGGTCGGTCAGCATCTTGTCATACTGACTCTTCAGCACGTCATAGTCGCGGCTGATGTTCTGGGCTTCCTGCATCAGTTCGGGGTTGGTGAACTGCTGCGAGGTGATCTGGGCGATTTCCTGCTCGGAAGCGGCGCGGCGGGCCTGCAGCGATTGCAGGTTGGCCTGCCGTTCGGCGCGGATCGATTCGAGCGAGCTGTAGGCCGGGTTCGGCGTGCCCGAGGCGACGCCCGAATTGCCTTCCGCCTTGATCTGCTGGCGCAGCGAGACGATCTGGTTGCGCGCGGTGATCACGTCGGGATGGTTTTCGGTCAGCCCGCGAGCGCGCATCATCGCCAGATCCGACTGGACCTGAGCAAGCTGGCCACGCAGGCCGCCGGTCGGGCCGGCAACGGCCACGGTCTGGGGCGTGCTGGCGACCTGCGCCTGGATAGCGGCCAGCGAGCTTTGCGCCGCGGCGATGTCAGCGTCCAGACCACGGATCGAGGCGCGGCTCTGTTCCAGACGCTGGATCAGCGAAACGCCGCCCTGCGCCAGTTCGGGATGCTGCGATTCAAAGGCCAGACGGCGCTGTTCGGCGGCCTGAAGCTCGCCCTGACGGTTGGCCAGCTGCTGGTCGAGGAACTGAAGCGTCTGCTTCATTTCGCCCTGACCGCCGTTCTGGTTTTCCTCGCGGAAAATGTCGATCAGCTTCTGGACGATATCGCGCGACAGGCGGGCGTTTTCGCCATCGGAATAGCGCATCGAGGCCGAACGCGCGGTGATCGTGAACAGATTGTCCTGATCGGCGTTGATCTTGATCGCCTTGCCAAGGCCCGCCACGGCGCCGTCCATCTGCTTGCGCGTGGTGATGTTCTCGCCCAGACGGGTCGAGCGGATCACGCGCTCCAGATTGAGCGTGCCGGTCAGCGAATCGCGCACCTTGTCGATGGCGGCCTTGCGGTCGGTGTCGTTGATGCCGACCTGCGCGGCCAGCGGATCGTAGAGCTGGACAAAGATGCGCGCGCGCGATTCATAGGTGTTGGGCACCATCGAAACGCCCAGCCAGCCCAGAACGCACACCACCCACGCCACAGCGAGCGCAAGCCAGCGGCGTTGCCAGATACTGTGCAACGTGGCCCGGAAATCTTCCAGAAGCGTATTCATCGGATGGCCCCCTGCTTAGAAGATGCTTTCGGGGATGATGATCACATCGCCCGGCATCAGCATCACGTTGGCCTTGGAATCGCCCTTCTTGAAAAGGTCGCCCAGGCGCAGCGAAAATTCCTTCTGCTTGCCGGTGGCCTTGTCGAAGCGAACCAGCTTCGAACGGTTGCCGGCCGCAAATTCATTCATGCCGCCCACCGCAATCATCGCGTCCAGAATGGTCATGTTCGCGCGATAAGGGATCGAGGCGGGGCGCCCGGTGGCGCCGACGATGCGGATCTGTTCAGAGAACGTGCCAGCAAAGCGGTTGACGATCACCGAGACCAGCGGGTCCTGAATATACTGACTGAGCTGAAGCTGGATGTCCTGCGCCAACATGCTGGGCGTCTTGCCCGTGGCGGGCAGGTCGGCAATCAGCGGCGTGGTGATGCGGCCATCGGGGCGGACCTGGACGCGCGCGCCCAGTTCAGGATTGCGCCAGACGAACACGGTCAGTTCGTCCATCGGCCCGATCACGTAATCCTCGCCCGGCCCTTCCTGAAGCGCGACAAAGTTGGCGGAGGGCAAACGCGGGGCGGTTCTAGCGTCGGCGCAGCCCGCCATGGCGACGCTGGCCAGCGCAGCTCCGCCAAGCAGCGTTGCAAAACTCTTGCTCGACATGGTCCTTTTCCTCGACGGCGCCGTCCGGTTGCCCAACAGGATGCATTCCTGATGGAAGGTACGGCAGTTCAAGGTGCGGTATGGGCAAGAAGGGTAAAGATCCGGTTAGCCATTGCGGCACGCAATCGGCCAAATCCGGCCTTTTTGGATAGTGGTCCCAGATAGGGACAATTGCCGGAAACTTCTTAACAGCCGGGATTCTTGCGGCGTCTTGGCGCGTCTTGCGCAAAACTTTGCCCGATGCGCGTCAGGCAAAGTAAAGCCATATTGGTAAAGGCGAAGCCGTCGTGACTAGGAAACAATACCTACACCATCATCTCGCGCGCCGGGCCCTGTCCGAGGAAGGCCGAAGGGCTGGCGCTGGCCCCATAGGCGCCCGCGCAGAACACCGCGACCAGATCGCCCACATCGGCATGGGGAAAGCCCGCCTTGTCGGCCAGCCGGTCAAGCGGGGTGCAAAGACAGCCCACGACGCTGGCCTCTTCAACCGATTCGGCGCCGAATTTCGTGGCAATGGCAACGGGATAGTTGCGCCGCACAACCGTGCCGAAATTGCCGCTGGCGGCCAGTTGGTGATGCAATCCGCCATCCGTCACCAGATAGACTTCGCCATGACTGATCTTGCGATCGACAATACGGGTCAAGTAAACCCCAGCCTCACCTACCAAATAACGGCCCAGTTCGATGCAGAACTGCGTTTCGGCCAGAACGTCAGGCATCTGTTCAAATTCGCGCGCCAATGCCTCGCCTACACGCTTCGCATCGACAGGCGTGTCGCCGGGGAAATAGGGAATGCCCATGCCCCCACCCAGATTGCAATGCGGCAAGCCAACGCCCGCCTCCTCGGCCAGCCGGGCGGCCAGTTTGATGGTCTGGG
Organism: Novosphingobium sp. SG707; assembly: GCF_012275515.1. Lineage (GTDB taxonomy): Bacteria > Pseudomonadota > Alphaproteobacteria > Sphingomonadales > Sphingomonadaceae > Novosphingobium. The sequence goes on along the minus strand of NZ_JAAZQL010000002.1, from coordinate 276,092 downwards.
CCTGTGTCTCGATGATCGCATCGGTATAGAGCGATTGCGACCCGGCGAAGATGTGAAATCCGCGCCACTGCGCCCCTGCCGCAACGATTAGCCGCGCCAGTTCGGGCACGCGCTCGGCATCCACGCCAAAGGGCTTGGCCCCGCCGCCCATCTTCATGCCCGATCCCGCAAGGCCGAAATCGGGGTTTACCCGTATCGCCAGCCTTGGAGTCTTGCCGATTCGCTCGGCAATCTTCAGCGCGCGCTCCGCCTCGCCTTCGGATTCCAGATTGAGCGTGACCCCGCGCATGATTGCAGCCTGCAATTCCATGTCGCGCTTGCCCGGCCCGGCAAAGCTGATCCTCTCAGGGTCCAGCCCCGCCTCGAGCGCCATGCCCAACTCGCCGCCGCTGGCAATGTCGAACCCATCCACCAGCGTGCCCATCAGCCGCAGCAGGGGTGCAAAGGGATTGGCCTTCATCGCATAATGGATGGCCAGCCGGTCCGGCATCGCCGCGCGGAGATCCGCCACCCGCGCGCGCAGCATGGCGCCCGAATAGACAAACAGCGGCGTTGCCCCCCCGCTCTGCGCGATCAGTTCGGTGACCTTGGCCCCGTCAATCGTCAAAACTCCGTCACGCCCGGCAAAACCCGCCGGAATCGGCCCCAAAGGCTTCATGCATCACGCTCCCGCGAGGTGGCCTGATCGACGGCAATCTTCCATTCCAGCATTTCCTGATACAATCCTGTGCGGTCCAATTTGCCATTGGGGCTGATGGGCATGGCCTCCTTCCAGTGGATCACCGAAGGCTGCATGAAATTGGGCAGATCGGCCTTCAACCTTCGGGGCAATTCCTCGGCCGGGTTTTGCGCGCCCGGCACAGCGCGCACCACCAGACAGACCGCATGGCCCAGCCGATCATCGGGCAGGCCCAGCGCCACCGCCTCGGCCGCCAATCCGGTGGCGATGGCGGCGTCCTCGATTTCCTGAGGGCTGATGCGGTTGCCCGCGGATTTGATCATCGCATCGCGCCGCCCCACAAAATAGAGCAGCCCCGCCGCATCGCGCCGCACGCGATCCCCGCTCCACACCGCCATGCCGCCATAGGTGCTGGCTTCCGGCGCGGGCTTATAGCGCTCTGCGGTGCGCGCCTCATCCTGCCAATAGCCCTTGGCCACCAGCGGGCCGCAATGGACCAGCTCACCTTCCTCATCATCCCCGGCGATGGCGCCATCATCGCGCACCACCAGGATTTCGGCATGGGGGATCGCGCGCCCCATGCTGGTGGGATTTGTGTCGATCAGCGCGGGATCGAGGAAGGTCGAACGAAACGCCTCGGTCAATCCATACATGGCGAACAGGCGCGCATCGGGAAATATCCCCCGCAGGCGGTGCACCAGATCGACCGTCAACGCCCCCCCGCTGTTGGTCAGCCGCCGCAATTTGGCGGCCACATGCGCGGGCCATTCCTGCTCGGTCAATTGCACCCAGAGCGGCGGGACACAGGCCAGCGTGGTCACATCATGGCGATCAATCGCCTTCACCACATCGCGCGGCATCAGATAATCGAGCGGCACCGCGCTGGCCCCGGCATACCAGTGCGAGAGCAACTGGTTCTGCCCATAATCGAAACTCAAAGGCAGCACGGCGAGCGCCCGGTCATCCTCGCGCAGCTCCAGATAGGCCGCCACACTCTGCGCCCCCAGCCACATATTGGCGTGGGACAGCATCACCCCCTTGGGCCGCCCGGTCGAACCGCTGGTATAAAGGATCGCGGCCAGATCATCGGGATCGCCTTGCGAAGGCCCCAGCGGATCGAAACCACGGCTCTCCTCAATCGCCTCACCCTCGCCCATGGTCGGGCAAGGCGCATCGCCCGCCTCCAGCGAAGCCAGCCGCGCGGGCGTGGCGATCAGCAGCGCCGCCCCGCTGTCGGCCAGAATATGCGCCACCTGCGCCCGCTTGAGCAGCGGATTGATCGGCACATGCACCATCCCCGCCCGCGCCGCCGCCAGAGGCATCAGGCAAGTCAGTTCGCCTTTGGCCGCCCAAGTGGCGATGCGCGCGCCCGGCTCCGCCCGCGACGCCAGCCATGCCGCCATCGCACCGACACGCTCTGTTAAATCCTTATAGCTAAGAACACCTTCGCGCAGCACGAGAGCCGGAGCCTCATCCCTGCCCCGGATCGCCAGATGGTCCAGCGGCAAAGGAGCGGTTTCGAGCGGAATACTGTGCTGTACCATGGATTTTCCCGATTTCGGACAGGCTTGTGACCCGGCTCAGCTATCACGCTAACCTTAACGAACTGCAAGGCGATTATGCGCTGGGCGCGCTGCTGCGTGCCCCGGTTGCGCCCGGCCCTTTTGACCGGCTGGAATGGTTTGCGGGTCTTGCCGAACTGGGCGGGGTGCGCCCGTTGCTGGGTGTGGCGCGCAATGGGGATGATGTCGCGGTGCTGCCGCTGGCCTATCGGGATGATGGGCTGGGACCGCTGGCCAATTGGTATGCCTTTACAGTGCGGCCGCGCGTCTCGCCGGGGGCCGATGGGCTGGGGCTGCTTACGGCGCTGGCGCGTGACTTGAAGGGGCGCACGGGGCGGGTCACGCTCTGGCCAGTGCCGGATGAGGATGGCGAGGCCGCCCTGCTGGAGGCTGCCTTTGCCCGCGCGGGTTGGTTTGTCGAGCGCGTGCCTTGCGACACCAATCACTTTCTGCGCCTGAACGGGCGGTCCTATGCGGACTATCTCGCCGCTCGCCCCGGCCCTTTGCGCACCACGTTAAAGCGCAAGGCCAAGAAGGTCTCGATCACCCTCTATGACGCCTTTTCCGATGCCGCATGGGATGATTACGAGGCCATCTATGCGCAAAGCTGGAAGCCGGAGGAAGGTTCGCCCGCCCTCTTGCGCCGTTTCGCGCAGGAAGAAGGCGCGGCGGGCCGCTTGCGCATGGGCGTGGCCCATGGCGAGATCGACGGCGTGAACCAACCCGTTGCCGCCCAGATGTGGACCGTCGAAAACGGCACCGCCTATATTCACAAGCTGGCCTATATCGAGGCGGCCAAGCCGATCTCGCCGGGCACCAGCCTGTCGGCGGCGCTGTTTGAACGGGTGATCGACGGCGACCATGTACATACCGTTGATTTCGGCACGGGCGATGATCCCTACAAACGCGACTGGATGGAGGAATCCCGCCCGCGCTACCGAATCACCGCCTATCACCCGCTGCGCCCCGGCCAGTGGGGGGCGATCGCCAAATCGGTGCTGCGTCGGTGGTTTGATAGGCCCAGATGATTTAACCCAAATAATTCGGCGTCGATAATTTGGAAACCAAATGCCGCTATGCAGCCAAGGCTTGAGGCAAACCCACAGGGCGGCTACCGGGGCATGGTGAATTAAACCTACAGGACTCTCATGCAAGACGATACCGACCAACTGCTCCGCGCCATCCTGCGCGATGTGCTGGGGCTGAAACCGGGCCAGGCCGAGGCTTTCACCGCGCAAACCGGCCTGTTTGGCCATCTGCCCGAACTGGATTCGATGGCGGTGGCCGGGCTGCTGACGGAGATCGAGGACCGTCTGGGCATCATCGTCGAGGATGAGGATGTCGATGGCGACATGCTGGCCGATTACGGCTCGCTGCTGAATTTCGTGACGGAGCGCCGGAGCGCGACCTGAAACGAAGAACCGGCGCGGCCTGAACCCATATAAGGAATTGTTCGGTTGCGAGAAATGACCCAATGGCCCTGCCCGCTGCCGGGCGGCGGAACGGTGGAGGAATGGGCTTTGGCGCTGCGCCCCGAAGGCGCGCCCAAGGCCTGCCTGTTGATCGTTCCGGCGCTGTTTGACGAGGGCAACAAGCTGCGCCGCTTTACCGTCGAGGTGATGCGGCGGCTGGCGGCCAGCGGGATCGCCTGCGTCTTGCCCGATCTGCCGGGGCTTAACGAAAGCATCCTGCCGCTGGAGGCCCAAACGCCCGGCGACTGGCAGGTGGCGATGGAGGGGGCCGCGCGCCATTTCGCGGCCAGCCATATGCTGACCATTCGCGGCGGGGCGCTGGCCGCGCCGCGCGGGGTGCCGGGATGGTATTACGCCCCGGTGGCCGGGGCCAGCCAGATGCGCCAGATGCTGCGCGCGCGCATCCTTGCCGCGCGTGAGGCGGGGCGCAGCGAAACGCAGGACAGTCTGCTCGAAGCCGGGCGGATGCATGGGCTGGAACTGGCCGGATATCGGCTGGGAGCCGATTTTATCGCGGAATTCGGCGGATTGGTCGCGCGCGAGGAGCCCGCCGTTCAGACCATCACGCAGGACGGGCTGGGCGGCCCCGGATTGTGGCTGCGCCCCGAACCGGGCGAGGATGCAGGCCAAGCCGATGCTCTGGCCGCGATCATCGCTGTCGCTCTGGCCCAGCGGGAGACGGCGTGATGCGCCGGATGCTGAGTTTCCCTTGCGAGGGCGCCATGCTCTTCGCCACGCTCGACCTGCCCGATGCGGCGCCCACCACCGGCCTGTTGATCGTTTCGGGCGGCAATGAAATCCGCAGCGGCGCATGGGGCAGCCATGCCCGCATTGCCGAGGGCGCGGTGGCGCAAGGCTATGCCGCATTCCGTTTCGACCGGCGCGGCGTGGGCGACAGCGAGGGGGCCAATGGCGGGTTCCAGTCTTCCGCGCCCGATCTGGCGGCGGCGATTGCGGCGTTTCGCGCGGCGGTGCCGTCCATGATCCGCGTGATCGCGCTGGGCAATTGTGATGCAGCCAGCGCGCTGATGCTGTCCTCGGGCGCGGGGGTGGATGGGCTGGTGCTGTCCAACCCCTGGACGTTTGAGGAAGAGAATGCAGGCCCCTCGGTGCAGGCCCTGCGCGCGCATTATCGCAAGCGGCTGGTCAATACCGATGCCTTGATGCGCCTATTGACGGGGAAAGTTTCGCTGGCCAGCCTGTTTGGCTCGCTGCTGCGTCTGGCGCGGCCCGCGCCGCCGCCTGCGCCTCTGGTGCAGCAGATGCGCGATGGGCTGGCCGCTTTTGCCGGGCCGGTGCGGCTGCTGCTGGCGGGCAATGATTCGACCGCGCAGGCCTTTGCAGGCGTATGGGATGGCAAGGATGCGCGCATCGCCCGCTGCGACGGGGCCAGCCATTCTTTTGTCGAACCCCATGCGCGCGAATGGCTGATGGATCAAATCATCGGGGCGTTAAAGGGCGGCGCGTAAACCCGCCGCCCTTTATGCCATCAGGCGTCCGCCCCCGCGACATCTGCGCCCGCCTGCGCCGCAAAATCCAGCGCGCCGACAAAGCGTTCCGCATCCAGCGCCGCCATGCAGCCCGTGCCCGCCGCCGTCACGGCCTGACGATAGGTGTGGTCCATCACGTCGCCAGCCGCAAACACGCCCGGGATCGCGGTCTTGGGCGTGCCAGGCTGAACCACGATATAGCCGCTCTCGTCCAGCTCCAGCTTGCCCTTGAACAATTCGGTGGCGGGTGCATGGCCGATGGCCACAAAAGCCCCCTGCGCCGGTTCGACCGACTTTTCGCCCGTGACCGTATCGACCAGCGCCAGACCCGTCAGGCCCGCCCCGCCGATGGCGCCATCGCCGACGAATTCCTCGACTTCCTTGTTCCACAACACCTTGATGTTCGGATGTGCAAACAGGCGGTCCTGCAGGATCTTTTCCGCGCGCAAAGAATCGCGGCGGTGGATCAGCGTCACGTCCTGCGAATGGTTGGTGAGGTAAAGCGCTTCCTCGACCGCCGTATTGCCGCCGCCGATCACCACGACCTTCTTGCCGCGATAGAAGAAGCCGTCGCAGGTGGCGCAGGCCGAAACGCCCTTGCCCGAAAATTCCTGCTCGCCCTTGGTGCCCAGCCACTTGGCTTGCGCGCCGGTGCAGATGACCAGCGTGTCGCCTTCATAGACATCGCCCGAATCGCCAATCGCGCGGAACGGCGGACCCGACAGGTCGATATCGACAATCGTGTCCCACATCATGCGCGTGCCCACATGCTCGGCCTGCGCCTGCATTTCCTGCACCAGCCAGGGGCCCTGCACCGCTTCACGGAAACCGGGATAGTTTTCAACGTCGGTGGTGATGGTCAATTGCCCGCCGGGCTGAAGCCCCTGCACCACGATAGGGTTCAAACCCGCCCGCGCGCCATAGATCGCCGCGGTCAGCCCGGCCGGGCCGGAACCAATGATGAGCATCCGAGTAGTATGCGTTGCCATGCGATTCTCACTTTCCTAACCGCGCCGAGATAGGCAGGAGTTGCAAGGAAAGCCAGTATGGCGCTCTGTTCCTTGGCCCAATATTCGCTATAGTGCGGCCAAGTCTGGATTTTGTTCACGCAGTTTAGAACCGGCCATGATCATTCGCCCTCTCCTCTCTGGCCTTTGCGGCCTGATGTCCGCCGCCCCCGCCTGTGCGCAGGAGATGCCTGTCCGCTGGCCCGAGGCGCTGCAGGGCAGCATCGACATGCGCGAGGAAACCTCGGTCGAGGAAACGGCCATGGCCATTGCCGATGAAACCGGACCGGAACTGGAACGGGCGATGGATGCGGCACTGGCCATGAACATTGCGGCCACGGGGCAATATACCGGATTTTCGCCCGACAGTTGGGGCGGAACCGTGAATGGCCGCGCCATCGTGGTCAACGGCGCCAAGCATGGCAAGAACGACATGTTCCCCGATCCGGGCGTCAAGTTTCAGGATCTGGGCACCTACAAGCTGGGCGATCCCAGCCTGCTGGCCGTGGGCATCGAGCAACGCTTTGCCGATGCGCGCAATATGGCCACCAATGTGAAGCTGCGCCATATGTCCGGCCCGGTCGATCTGCAGGTCGATGTGAAGGGCAACAAGTCGCTGGCCAACCCCAACCCCATGCATCTTTCCTATAATTCCAGCGCGTTTTATCGGCTCAATTCGGCGCTGGCGCTGGGTATGGTGGCGCGGGGCGATCTGGGGACATTCGACAATTTCGCGCCTCTGGCCCGGCATGATGCGGGCGCGGTGGCCCGGCTCAAACTGCTGGGCAAGGACAAGTCGCTCTCGGCCGAAACCGGCTATGACATGCGCCTGGGGCCGGGCAGCGCGAACCAGCCGAACCGGACCTATGTCAATCTGAACTTCAACTGGAAACTGTAAGGGGCGGAAGGTTTCCCCTCCGCCCCACGGGTATTATACAGGCAGGCCGACGTAATTTTCGGCAATGCTGGTCTGGGCCGCCTTGCTGGTGGCGATATAGTCGAGCTCGGCCACCTGCATCGCGCGCTCGAACGGGCCGTCCTCGGGGAAGCGGTGCATCAGCTTGGTCAGGCTCCAGCTGAAACGCTCCGACTTCCAAACGCGGGCCAGCGCCTTGGCGGAATAGCCGATCACGGCATCATTGTCGGCGCGGCGGAAGAAGCCGACCAGCGCCTCGGCGGCATAATGCACGTCGGACGCGGCAAGGTTGAGACCCTTGGCCCCGGTGGGCGGCACGATATGGGCCGCGTCCCCGCACAGCAGCAGGCTGCCATGGCGCATCGGTTCGAACACATAGGAGCGCAGCGGGGCGATGCTCTTTTCGATGCTGGGCCCGCGCGTGATATTGGCCGCCGCATCCGGGCCAAGGCGGATCGCCAGCTCGTCCCACACACGATCATCCGACCAATCCTCGATCTTTTCGGTCAGCGGCACGTCGACATAATAGCGGCTGCGCGTATGCGAACGCATCGAGGCCAGCGCAAAGCCGCGCTCGTGGTTGGCATAGATCAGCTCGTGGTTGCAGGGCGGCACATCGGCCAGAATGCCCAGCCAGCCGAAGGGATAGACCCGCTCGAACTCGCGCGCGACGCTGGCGGGAATCGCCTTGCGGCTGGGGCCGTGGAAGCCGTCGCAGCCCACGATGAAGCGGGCGTCGATGCGCTGCTCGGCCCCGTCCTTGGTGTAGGTGACATAGGGCGCTTCGGATTCGATGTCATGCAGCGCAACGTCGCCCGCCTGATAGATCACCTCCAGCCCGCGCGAGGGGGCGGCATCCATCAGGTCCTTGGTGATCTCGGTCTGGCCGTAAACCACCACGGTCTTGCCGGTCAGGTTCGCCACATCAATGCGGATCAGGCGTTCGCCATCGGCCAGATTGAAGCCTTCCTCGACAAGGCCCTCGGCCTTGAGGCGCGCGTCCAGACCAAGGCGCTCCATCAGGCCAACGGTGATCTGTTCCAGCACGCCCGCACGGATGCGGCCCAGCACATAATCGCCGGTCTGGCGTTCGAGCACCACGCAATCGACGCCTTCGGATTTCAGCAAATGGCCCAGCAGCAGACCCGCAGGCCCGGCGCCAATGATGGCGACCTGAGTTTTCATGGATTTATCTCCCTAATTCCACCTACAGCCTACGTTGCGGGGGCAGGCCGATTGGCGCGGATATTGACAGCGGCGCGGCTTTGCGGAAAGGGATGGGTCGGTCATTCTATTGGCACTTTTCGGACATGCACGACACATCCCCTGCCATTCCCGTCTATGGCCTGTTTGGCGAGAGCAATACGCCCTCGCCCGCAGGTTTTGCCCATATCGAAACGATTGCCGAACGATCCAGCCTGCATGACTGGGAAATCTCGCCCCATCGCCATGAACGCGGCATTCAGGTACTTATCGTTAGTGCAGGACAGGCTGAGGTGACGCTGGATGGCGCCCGTTTCGCGCTGGTGCCGCCCGCCTATGTCGTGCTGCCTGCGGGCAGCGTGCATGGCTTTCGCTTCAGCCCCGGCACGCATGGGCATGTGCTGACGCTTTCGCTCGATTTTGCCGGACGGGCGCAAGGGGCGGATGATCCGCTGCGCCGTCTATTGGCCAAGGGCGGCCATGGCACGATGAGCGAAAGCGCGGCGCGGCGTGTGGGCCTGCTGGCCGGGGAAATGAACGCTCTGGCGCAGGAATGGCAGGACGGTCATCTCTTCCTCGCCATGGCCGAGGCTTTGGCGCGAAGCCTGCCCGACCCGGAATTGAGCGCCGAGAGCATGGATGACCGCCGCCTCGCGCAATTCCGCCATCTGGTCGAGGTGCATCTGCGCGAACATCGCGGTCTGGATTTTTACGCCGATCATATCGGCTGCACCCCGCGAACGCTGGGGCGCCTGTGCCATGCCCGTCTGGGGGGCAGCCCGCTTGATGTGATCCATCGCCGTCTGGGCGTCGAGGCGCAGCGCCTGCTGCGCTATACCAATGCGACCATCACCCAGATCGCGCAGGAATTGGGCTTTGCCGACCCGTCCTATTTCTCGCGCTTTTACCTGCGCGTGATGGGCCAGCGGCCTCAGGCGGAGCGAGATCACTCCGCCTGAGTTCACCGTTTACTTCACCAGCATCAGCGCGTCGAGCGCCACAACGCCCTCGCCTGCGGGATGCAGGATCACCGGGTTGAGGTCCATTTCCAGAATGGACGGTTCGGCCAGCAAGACCGCGCTGATCTGACGGATCAGCTTGGCCAGCGCCGCCACGTCCAGCGCGGGCGAACCGCGATAGCCCTTGAGCAAGGCCGCCTGCTTCAGCCCATAGAGCTTATCGACAATGGCGTCTTCCGACAGGTCGGGCGTAATCAAGGCCACGTCGGCCAGAATTTCCGCCGTCACCCCGCCAAAACCGGCCAGCACCACCGGACCCCATTCGGGATCATTCTTGGCGCCCACGATCATTTCCAGACCGCGCTTGCCCATCTTCTCGATCAGCACGCCGTCGAGATTGATCGAGGCATCATAGGCCGCGACATTGGCCACCATCTTGGGGAAAGCCGCGCGCACAGCGTCAGCATCGGCCAGATTGAGCATAACCCCGCCCGCATCCGACTTGTGACCCAAAGCCGCCGCCTGCGCCTTCATCGCCACCGGATAGCCCACGGCTTCGGCCGCAGCCACAGCAGCTTCGGCATCCGCCGCGAACTGACCCGAGGGGAAGCTGATGCCCAGCGGACCAAGCAGCGCCTTGGCCTGATATTCGGCCACCACGCCTGCATAGTCACCCAGACCCGCCACCGACAGCGCATCCGGCGCCGCATTGGTCAGATCCAGCGCCGCCCGCCGCGTCAACGCGGCCAGAGCGCGGAAAGCCCGCTCGGTGGTGGGGAACCAGGGAATGCCGCGAGCGCGCAGATCCGCGATGTAATGCGCGGGCATATCCGCGCCTTCATCGAGGCCCGCAAAGACCAGCGGCTTGGTGATCTCGCGCCCGTCGAGAGCGGCAACAATCGCAGGCACCTTGATCTTGGCCGTGATCGGATCGGACTGGATGATGCCGGCCACGACCGCACCCACGCGCGCATCATCCATCAGCGCGCCCAAGGACTGCGTATAGATCACCGGCTGCGACAGGCCCTGCGCGGTAATATCCAGCGGGTTCGACACCGGCACGAAAGGCGGCAAGGCAGCGCGCAGTTCCGGGCTGTCCTCATCATGCAGATCGGCCAGCGGCAGACCCAGTTCCTCGGCCAGATCGAGCGTCAGCGCCTTGAACGCGCCGCTCTCGCCCAGCACGGCGGCCGAAGGATGGCTCATCCCCGCACAGCGGATCAGGATCTCGGCAATATCGCCCAGTTCCTGAAGCGTTTCGGCAAAGATCACGCCGGTGCGTTCCACCTTGGCGCGCATCAGCTTGTAATCGCCCGCCATGGCGCCGGTATGCGTGGCCGCGCTTTCCCGCGCCGCCGAGGACTTGCCGGGGTGCAGCAGGACAATGGGCTTGCCCGCCGCGCGCGCCCGGTCCGCCGCCGCGATGAAGCGGGCCGGATCGCGGAACTGCTCGACGATCATCGCGATCACCTGCGTATCGGCATCATCGACCAGCCAGTCGAGATAATCCTCCACGCCCGAGGCCGCCTCATTGCCGGTGGAAACCGAATAGGAACAGGCCAGTTCGCGCGCCAGCAAAGTGGTGCACAGCACCGCCGCCATCGCGCCCGACTGCGACACCACCGAGACCGAACGACGTCCGGCGGGCGGCACAATCGCCGTTTCCACAAAGGTCAGCGGCACGCCATCGACATGGTTGACCATGCCAAGGCAGTTCGGCCCTTCGATCACCATGCCGGATTCGGCCGCAATGCGCCCGATCTCGGCCTGTTCGGCCATGCCCGCTTCGCCATCCTCGGCAAAACCGGCGGCAAAGATGATCGCGCTGCCCACGCCGCGTGCGGCAAGGCCCTTGATCGTATCAAGCACGAAGGCGCGGGGAATGGCGAGAACCGCCACATCCACGCCATCGGGCAAAGCATCCACCGAGGGCAGGCAGGCGCGCTCCCCGATCTTTTCCCGGTTGGGATTGATCGGGTAAATCGCGCCCGCATATCCGGCACGGTCCAGATTGCTGATCAGCGTTGCGCCCAGAGCGCCCGGCTTGTCGCTTGCGCCCACCACCGCAACACTGCGCGGCTTGAGCAGGCGAGCAATGCTCGCCCGTTCCAGTCTTGCCATCTTAACTGCCCTCTCCGGAGGATGATTACTTGTTGATCTTGGTGATGTCGAACGTGCCCAGACCCGGCTTGAAGGTCTTGTCGTCAAGGAACTGCTTGGTCGCTTCCTTGCGCCCTTCCAGACCGCCAAAGCCGTTCAGCGCTTCCTGCGCGCGGATCAGATAGTCTTCGGCATTGTCATAGGTCATTTCGACCATGCGGCGCATCGCCCACTTCGTGGCGCGCAGCGCGTTGGCGTCCTTCTTGAGCAGCGCTTCGGCGATCTCGATCACGCGGGCCTTGAGCTGGTCATGCGGCACGCTTTCGGTCACCAGACCCTGCGCTTCGGCCTGCTTGCCGGTCAGGTTCTCGCCCATCATGGCGTGATACATCGCCTTGCGCAGCGGCATCAGTTCCTGCGCCACCTTGGACGCGCCGCCGCCGGGCAGGATACCCCAGTTGATTTCCGACAGGCCGAACTTGGCATCGTCCGAGGCGATGGCGATGTCGACCGCATAGAGCGGGCCATAGGCGCCGCCAAAGCACCAGCCGTTGATCATGCCGATGGTCGGCTTTTCATACCAGCGCAGACGTTCCCACCAGTTATAGGCTTCACGCTGCGCCTTGCGGGTGGCCCACAGGCCCTTCTGTTCGTTTTCGCGGAAATATTCCTGAAGGTCCATGCCCGCCGAGAAAGCCGAGCCTTCGCCCGTCAGCACGACCACGCCCACGTCCTCGCGGAATTCCAGATCTTCAAGCACGCGCGTCATCTGACGGTTCAGCTTGGGGCTCATGCAATTGCGCTTCTCGGGGCGGTTGTACTTCACCCAGGCGATGCGATTCTCGATGTGGACCGCAACGGTATCTTCTTCTGCGCGTTCAATGGTCTGCTCGGTCATGACAAGCTCCTCTCCGAATGGACGGTGCCTCCCGCTTGGGACGGCGTATGCTATTATTCATAACATTTATCCCGAGCGCGTCAAGCCGCTCTGCAAGGCCTCTCAAACGCGAGCGCAAAAACGGCCCGCCCCGGCCCCATGCCGGAGCGGGCCGCGCAGGGCCGCCATCGTCGCTTTGAAAATTCAGGCTATGCTGTCCACCACGTCCGAACGGGCATATTCCAGCAGCACCCGCATCGCGCGGCGCGCGCCATCCGGGTCGCCCGCCGCAATGGCCTGATGCACCGCCTCATGCTCGGGCAGGGAATTGCGCGGCGCGGGCGAATTGCTCTGCTTGAAATGCGTGGTCCAGCGCACCGCCGCCCCCACCGATCCGATCAGCGAGGTCAGCGCATCATTGCCCGCCGCCTCCAGCATGGTGGAGTGGAAATCCTGATCCGCCGCCTGTCCCTCGCCGCAGGCAAGGCCATGGACGCGCATCCCGTCAAGCGCCTGACGCATTCCGGCCAGATGGCCGTCATGGCGCCGCTCGGCCGCCAGCGCCGCCGCCTCAGGCTCAATGATCCCGCGCAGTTCGAACAGGTCGCGCACGAAATCACGATCCGGCTTTTCCGAAAACATCCACGCCAGAATGTCGGGATCAAGCAGGTTCCATCGCCGCCGGGGCAACACATGCGTCCCCGCCTTGGGCCGGCTCTCGATCAGCCCCTTGGCGATCAGGATGCGGATCGCCTCGCGATAGGCGGTGCGCGATACGCCCAGACGCTCGGACGCCTCGATCTCTCCGCCCAGCGACGAGCCGGGCTCATGCGTGCTGTTGAGGATGGCGATGCCCAACTTGCGCGCGATGGCCTGATGGATGCGCAGCCCCTCGCCCCCCTTGCGCTTGCGCGATCTGGTGACGGGTGGCGGCGTGGCTGTAGATGACATTATGACAAAATCTCCCTGAACCTTTTGTGTAAGCCCGCCGGGGCCGGGGCGCAACGCCTGCCGTACAATGCTGCGCACAAAGAACGGGGTTTTGCCTCAGACTTTCCCGCTCTGCGGCCTGTTCGGCGCCTCGCCGGAAAACAGGTCTTTCTCGGCCGCAAAGGCATCGTTGAGCGCATCGATCACCGCTCTGATGCGCGGCATGTGGCGCAAATCGGCATGAACCCCCAGCCACACTTCGCGCGACGGCCCCAGCCCCGCATCCAGCCGCACCACCCCCGGATCACGATCGGCCAGATAACAAGGCAGACAGACCACGCCGATCCCCGCCCCCGCGGCGGCCAGTTGCCCGTCGCGGCTGTTGTTGCGCATGGCCACGCGCGCATGGGGCAGCATTTCAGCCAGCCAGCGCGCCTCGGGCTGATGGGCATGATCCTCCAGCACGGTGATGATCGCATGGTCCGGGCCGGCCAGATCCTGTCCATGCTCGGCCAGATAATCGGGGCTGGCGTAAAGCGCGCTCGAGGCGGTCGTCATGCGGCGGGTGATGACGTCATGGCTGTCAAACCGGGTCATGCGGATGGCAATGTCGGCCTCGCGCTTGGACAGGCTGAGCGAGCGGCTGTCGGTCAGCACGTCCAGCGTGATCGCCGGATAGCGCGCCTGCAAAGCCCGCACCGCGCCGGGCAGCAGCAGGTTCGACAGGACCTCCACCGTGGTCAGCCGCACCACGCCCGAGAGCGCCACGTCGCGCCCCTGCACCATGCGCTCGACCGCGATGGCCTCGGCCTCCATCCGCTCGGCATTGCCCAGCACCGCCTCGCCCAGCGCGGTCAGCTCATAACCATTGGTGGTACGCTGCAACAGGCGGGCGCCGTTGCGCGCCTCCATCGCTTCCAACCGGCGGCTCATGGTGGACTGGCGCACGCCCAGTTCGCGCGCGGCGCCCGACAGGCTGCGCGTGCGGGCAATGGCCAGAAAGCTGCGAACGTCATCCCAATCCATAGACACCTATCCGTTTTCGCATGGATGATCTGCAATATTGGCCAATTGGAATGCAAAAGTCATTAGCCTATTTAGTTCTCAACGCCGAGCAAGTCTCGGCACGGAGAAAATCGATGCAGCCCACTCTCTATCTCTCACACGGTTCGCCGATGCTGGCGCTGCAGGACCACCCGGCGCGCCATTTCATCGCGGGCCTTGGCGGCCAGCTGGAACGCCCGGACGCCATCGTGGTGATCTCGGCCCATTGGGAAACCGACGTTCCCACCGTCAATGCGGTAGCAAGCAACGAGACGATCCACGATTTCTATGGCTTTCCGCCCGCGCTTTATGCGCTCACCTATCCCGCCCCCGGATCGCCCGATCTGGCCGCGCGGGTGGTGGATCTGCTGGGCGATGCGGGCCTGCGCGCCGGGATCGACACGCGGCGCGGGCTGGACCATGGCGCATGGACGCCGCTGCTGCTGATGTGGCCCGAACATACCATTCCGGTGGTGCAGCTCTCGATCCAGAGCCGCCTCGGGCCGGGCCATCATGTGCAACTGGGCCGGGCGCTGAACGCCTTGCGCAAAGAGAATGTCCTCGTGCTGGCCTCGGGCAGCTTTACCCACAATCTACGCGCCATCAGCCGTCACTTGGGTGATGGACCCAGCCCGGAATGGGTGACGTCCTTCGCCGACTGGATGCACGATGCGCTGATGAACGGGCGGACATGCGATCTGGTTTCCTATCGCCGCCTTGCCCCCTATGCGGTGGAAAACCATCCCACCGACGAGCATCTGCTGCCGCTGTTTGTCGCGCTGGGCGCGGCGGGCGAAGGGGCAAAGCCGACCCGCATTCACCAATCCACCGATCTGGGCATCCTGCGCATGGATGCCTACCGCTTCGACTGAAATCTTCCCCTCTCATTTCCCCCGTACAGGAGAATTCCCATGGCTAATGTTCTTGTCATCCGTTCGGCCGCCACTGGCGAAGCCTCGGTCAGCAACAAGCTGATCAACGCCTATCTGGCCGCCCACCCCGAAGCCAATGTGGTTGAGCGCGACCTCGACGCCAATCCGGTGCCCCATGTCGACTCCGCCTCGCTGGCCGGGATCGGTCGCCAGGCCCCTGAAGGCGACCAGTTCGCCGCCGCCCGCGCGCTTCAGGACGAAATCATCGGCGAAGTTTTTGCCGCCGACATCATCGTGATCGGCCTGCCGGTCTATAACTTCGGCATGCCCTCGACGCTCAAGGCCTGGTTCGATTACGTCAGCCGCGCCGGCACCACGTTCCAGTACACCGAAAAGGGCCCCGAAGGTCTGGTCAAGGGCAAGAAGGCCATTCTGGCCCAGGCCCGCGCCGGCAAGTATGACGACGCCACCGGCTTCCCCTTCGCCGTGCCCCACACCAAGAGCCTGCTCAGCTTTGTGGGCGTCGATGATGTCACCGTCGTCACCGCCGAAGGTCTGGCCTTTGGCCCCGAAGCCGCAGCCGAAGCCATCTCGGGCGCGGTTGCCGAAATCAGCGCTTTGTAAGGAATCATCGCCATGTTTCGTTCTTTGATCGCCGCCGCCCTGATCGTTGCCCCGGTTGCCGCCTATGCGCAGTCGCCGGTGGCCAACCCCGCCCCTGCCGCCGTGCAGGCGGGCAATTACGCGGTCGAAACCACCCACACCCGCGTGCAGTTCACCGTCAGCCATATGGGCTTTTCCGATTGGTACGGCGATCTGACCGGCGTCACCGGCTCGCTGGTGCTTGACCCCAAGGCGCCCGCCGCAGCCAAGGTGGACATCACCATCCCGGTCAGCAGCATCTCGACCACCAATGCCACGCTGGACGGCGAGTTGAAGAGCGAAGCATGGCTGGATGCGGGCAAATATCCCGAAATCCGCTTCACCTCGACCGGCGTGACGCCCACCGGCCCGCGCACCGCCAATATCGCGGGCAATCTGACATTCCACGGCGTGACCCGCCCGGTGGTGCTGAAGGCCGCGTTTCTGGCCAGCGGCGTGAACCCGCTGAGCAAGGGCTATACGGTGGGCTTTAACGCCACCGCCGCGCTCAAGCGCAGCGATTTTGGCGTGAAGACCTACATCCCGCTGATCGGCGATGAAGTGACCCTGCGCATCAGCGCGGCCTTTGAAAAGGCCAAGTAAGAGCTGCCCGCACAACCCTTGCCCCCCGAGGGTTGCGTGAACCCCCGTCCGGCGCTGCCGGGCGGGGGTTCGTCGTTTTACGGGTTCAGGCCATTCGCCCAGTCATGGGCGGCCTGCGCATAAACATAATTGGCATCGCAGATTTTCAGGTCGGCCTCGGTGATGCTCGCCAGGACGGGATTGGCGGCGGGGCCTTCAGGAATTGCGGCAGGGTGATCTGTGGCGGCGCGGGCTGGATCGGGCGCGGATGGGCGCAGGCGGTGAGCGGCAATATAGGCAGCAAGGCGAGCATCCCCCTGCGCCAGCGCGGCGGCATGTCGGGCATCGGCATCATCGGCAAGGCTCCTGTAGCGGGCTTCGGCGGCGGTTTTGGCGGCGGCGGCGGCCTTGCGCTCGGCATCCCATGCGGATTGGGTGGCGTGGGCGGCGGCGGCCCAATGCGCGGCGCGATGATATTGCCACCCCGCCACGCCCAGCGCGACCAGCGCCAACCCCGCCCAAAGCCGCAAGGCCGAACCGTCCAGCCAGCGGGCCAGCCCGCGCAACCAGCGCAAGGCCCCCTCCATGCTCAAAAACAGCGTGTTAAGACCCATGAGAACAACTCCCTGAGACCGGGCATCCTCGCATTTTTGCGAATCGCCCGGCCCGGCAGAGTTATCAGCGCCTTGGCCGTGTAGGACAGAATTTTAACCGAAACGGTTAATCACAGCTGCACCCGCAGCCCCACCTCGAACCGGCGCGGCGCGGCGGGGGCAAGGAATGTGCTGTGCACCAAAGGCCGCTCGCCGCCGATCACCGGGCCGCTGAACGGGCGGGCGACAAAGGCGCCATTGGCGTCGAAGCCGCTGGCCGCCAATTGCGCCGCTGTGGCGTAATGGGCGTTCATCAGATTGCTGACCCCGGCGGTAAAGATCACACCCTTGCGCGGCCGGATTTCCAGTGAGGCATTGACCACCGCATAGGCATCGGTTTTGCCCGCGCCCAGATAATAGGTGCCGTCGGGCTGGTGCAGATTGTTCTCATTCCCCCGTGCATAGACGCCGCCGGCCGCCACCATTTCCGCCCGGACGCTCAGCCATGAGGCCGCGTCAAAACCCGCCTGCGCCTTGAACAGATGGCGCGGCAGGAGCGGCAGACGGTCGCCGGGGCGCACGGCGATCTCGCCATCGAAACCGGGGGCCGCGGCGTCATTGCTGCTGTTCGATCCGCCGTTCAGCGTCAGCGGGGTGCGATAGGTGGCGTCGAGCAACGTATAGCTGCCCCCCACCTGCCAGCGCCCCCAATGCGCCGCGCCGCTGGCCTCGATGCCCTGCCGCCGCGTGGTGCCGACATTGGCAAAATAGCCAAAGCCCGAAGCCCCGCCCGCAATGAATTGAATATCATCGTGATTGTCGCTGCGAAACGCGGTCAGCCGCAGGTTCCACGCCTTGCGCTCGATCCGCGCGCCCAGCGAGAGGCTGCGCGCCACCACCTGCCGCAGCGGCGGATCGCCCGCCATCGCATTGGGCAGGCGGCAGGGGCTGGCCGGGTCCGAACAGCCCAGCTCCACCGCCGAGGGCGCGCGCGAACTCTCGCCCGCCTGCGCGGTGATGGTCAGGCCATGGGCCACGTGCCAATCGACCATGGCCGAGGGGTTGAACCGCGCGAACACCGGATCAGCATCGAGCGACCCCGTGCCGCCGCCCGGCGTGATCTGATCCCGATTATGCAATTGCGTGCGGTCATACCGCCCCGCCAGCGTCACCGTCACCCGCGACCCCAGCGTCAGCACATCGGCGGCATAGAGGCCAAGGCTGGAAATCCGGCTATGCAGATCGACGCGGGCGTCAAAGGCATTTTCGCTGTTCTGCGTGCCATCGGCAAAGGCCCCCGGCCCCGACACGGCCACCACCGAATGATCGGACAACAAGTAACCAAACTGGCTGTTCTGGATAAACCGCGCCCGCGCCTGCGCATAGCTGGCCCCCACGGTCAGATGCTGCCCCATGCCGGTCCAGCCCAGTTCCACCGCCCCGCCCCATTCTTGCTGGCGCGTGGAGGAGCGCGTCAGCAACCCGTTGCATTTCTCATTCGGCTCACCATTGAGCAGGACATTGGCGATGCAGCGCCATTTGGGAAAGGCGGTATTGGCCTGCGTCTCGCCGCTGATGGGGAAACCGGTATAGCCCGCCTCCGTCAGCGCCGCGCGCTCGGCGGCATTGGGCTGATACAGGCTCTCGCCCAGCGCGCCCTCGTTCATGTCGCCATTGATGCTGCGCGTCACGATGCTGCGCCAGAAGGCATTGGCCGAGAGGGTGAGATTTTCCGACAGGCGATGATGGCCCGACAGGGTGATCTGGCTGGCGATATTGCGGGTGTTGTCGGGCGAAGTATAGACGCTGCGCCAGTCGCGGGCGAGCAGGCGGTAATCCTGCAACCCATTGCCGTTGAGATCGGATTGCGCGCGGTTGAAGCTCAGGCTGATCCCGCTATTGGCCCCTTCCCAGCCCGCCTTGGCAAAACCCTTCCACGCCTTGCTGGCCGAGGCATAGCGCCAGCCATCCTCCTGAAACCCCTCCAGCGCGCCATACCAGTGCAGACCATTGTCGGCCTTGCCGCCCGCCTCGATGCTGCCGCGCAGCCGTCCATAGGAGCCGCCCGAAACCGAGGCCGCAATGCCCGGCGCGCTGCGCCCATCCTTGGTGCGGATGCTGAGCGCCCCGCCCAGAGCGTTGCGCCCGAATTGCGGCGCGGCGCCCTCGACCAGCGTCACCTGTTCCATCGCCGCCGAGGGGAGCAGGTCCCAGCTCACCACCTCGCCAAAGGGCTGGTTGGCGCGCACGCCGTCGACATAGACCGCGATCCCCTGCGGCGTGCCCAGCAGCGGCGAGGCGGTATAGCCGCGAAACGACAGATCGCTTTGCAGCGGATTGCCCTGCACCTCGTTGATGACCACGCCCGGCGTCTGCCGCGCCAGCGCATCGCTGACGCTCAACGCCTGCATCGCGCGCAAAGCCTTGGCGTCGATCAGCACCCGCCCACTGTCCGCCGCGCCCGACAAAGGCGTGCTGGCGCTGACGACAATGGCCGCATCTTCGGCCTGTGCCACAGCGGGCATGACCATAGCCGCAACCATCAACGCAAAACGCCCCTGCATATGCCTCTCCCTGTATGCGCCCGTTGGCCGGGTCGCCTGACGGGTTCTGGCTATCAGAGGTTGCGCCGGGAAAACCTTAGAAAGGCCTCAGACTGGCAAAGGTATAAGGCGGACAGAATTACGTCTTATTTTCAGTTATTTCTATCGCCACACCCGTTCCGCGCACGGTGCGCACCTGCACTTCGGGGGCGGCCTGCGCCAGCCTTTTGCGCAGCGAGGAGAGCACCACGTCCAGCGCATTATCCGTCACCGCCGCATCGCCCCACACCGCATCCATCAGCGCCCGGCGCGTCACCACGCCGCCGCGCGCGCGCAGCAATTGCGTCAGTACGAGAATGCCCTTCGGCTCAAGATCCAGCCTTTGCCCCGCCCATCGCGCCTCGCCCGCCAGGGGGTCGACCTCCAGCGCGCCCAGCACCAGCGGATCGGGGCGGCGCTGTTGCGCATGGCGCACCATCACCCGCACGCGGGCCAGCAATTCGGCAAAGGCAAAGGGCTTGGCAAGATAGTCATCCGCCCCGGCCGCAAAGCCATCGAGCCGATCATCCAGCCCGCCCCGCGCGGTCAGCATCAGCACCGGCAGCCGATGCCCATCAGCCCGGAGCGCGCGGCAAACATCCAGCCCATCGCCATCGGGCAGGCCAAGATCGAGCACCAGCGCCTCCACCCCGCCCTGCGCCACCAGCGGGGCGACCTCCGCCCCCCGCCGCAGCCAGCGCGCAGCCAGCCCCGCCGCTGTCAGCCCCTGCGCCAGCGTGCGGCCAATGGTCACGTCATCCTCGACGATCAGGATCATCACGCCTCCTCCATGGGCAGGCTCAGGACGATGCGCGCGCCGCCCGTCGGCCGGTTTTCCGCGCGGATCGCGCCGCCATGCTGATTGGCCACCCATCGCGCAAGGGCAAGGCCAAGCCCGGTGCCACCGCGATGGCGCCCTTCCTCGCTTTGATAATAGGCCTCGAAAATCAAAGGCAAATCGGCCTCGCCCATGCCGGGGCCATGATCGGCGATCGACAGGATGGCATGGGCGCCATCGCAGACAAGCGCAATTTCCAGCGCCGCGCCGGGGTCGGAGATTTTCAGCCCGTTGTCGATGATGGCCAGCAGCGCCTGACCCAACCAGCGCCCGTCAGCCCGCACACGCACGGGATCGGCGGGCGGATCATAGGCCAGATCAACCTCGACCAGCCGCGCAAAAGGCCCCGCCGCCGACAGCGCCCCGGCAACGATGTCGCGCAGGTCGCAAGGGGCGAGCGTCAGCACCGGCTTGCCTTCCTCGGCGCTGGCCAGGCTGAGCATTTCGTCGATGCGATGCGAGAGGAATTGCGCCTGCGCCACCACATCCTGCAGCGCGGCCGGGCAATCGCCCTCGGCAGCCAGCGTCACCTCGGCCAGCGAGCGCATCGCGGCAACCGGGGTGCGCAATTCGTGGCTGGCCTTGGCAAAGAACAGGCGGCGCGAGCGGTCCACGGCCTGCAATTGCGCACTGCGGGCGGCCACTTCGCGCTCCAGCGCCCGATTGGCCCAGACCAGCCGCCACAACCCCGCCCCCGCCGAGGCCAGCGCCAGCAGCGTCAACAACCCGCCCAGCACCAGCATCCTGCGGCGGCTGTGATCAAGCGCGGCGCGGGCGGCGGCGACTTCGGCGCGCTCACCCGCCATCATCGTGGCCAGCAGGGCCTCGCGCCGGGCAGTGTCGGCCATGGCGGGCAGCCGGTTGATGCGGGCCAGCTCGTCGCTGTGCGCGGGCGAACCCAGCGCGCTTTCCTGCGCCACCAAGGCGCGATATTCGGCCAGGCGTGGCGGGATCTGCGCCAGAGGCTGTCCCGCAAGACCGGCGATCAGACCCGCCTGCCGCTCGGCCAGCAGGGCGATTTCAAACTGCCGCGCCGCGCTGCTAAGGCTGAGCACAAAGCCCGCCATCAACGCCGCCAGCGCCGCCGCCATCACCAGCCATCCGACAAAGCCGCGCGCGATGGGCATGGGACGGGACATGGGGGCAGGTTCGGGCATACTTTGGGTTCTCATGCCCCGCCCATCGTCGCAAGCCCCCCTTGTGCCAAAGTCCCATTCGCCAGAGAGGGGGCGGCCATGGCATAGGTGTGCGATGACCAGCACGCGCCAGATCCCGATTACCCCCGCCGCCCATGCCGCTCTCGACCGGCTGCGTGCCGAGCATGGACGGCTGGTGCTGCATGTGACGGGCGGATGCTGCGATGCTGGCACGCCGCTTTGCCTTGCCGAGGGGGACATCATCCTGGGCCAGCGCGATCAGTTGCAGGGGATGTGCGATGGCGTGCCGCTCTACCGCATGAGCGATGAGGCCGAGCAATGTCCGGTCTCGCTGGCGCTGGATGTGGAACCGGGCCGGACGGTGGGCTTTTCGCTCGATATCGGCGATGGCACAAGGTTTGTGCTGCGCGGCTAACCCCGCTAAGCGGCTTCAAAAATCGCCAGAAAGCCACCGCGCCTTTAACACGCAACCCCATAACGGGATTGCAAAGGGCTTTCGCCCTTTGCCCGCCGGAGGCCTCCTAAACCCTTATTCCTCGCCCATCCGCAGCGCAGCGATGAACGCTTCCTGCGGGATCTGCACATTGCCATACTCGCGCATCCGGGCCTTGCCCTTCTTCTGCTTGTCGAGCAGCTTCTTTTTGCGGCTGATGTCGCCGCCATAGCACTTGGCGGTCACGTCCTTGCGCATGGCGGCGATGGTTTCGCGGGCGATGACCTTGCCGCCGATGGCCGCCTGGATCGGGATCTTGAACAGGTGGCGTGGGATCAGGTCTTTGAGGCGCTCGCACATATGGCGCCCGCGTTCCTCGGCCACGCTGCGGTGGACGATCATGGACAGCGCATCGACCGGCTCGTTGTTGACCAGGATGCCCATCTTGACCAGATCGCCCTCGCGCAGGCCGATCTGTTCATAGTCGAAGGATGCATAGCCGCGCGAAATCGACTTGAGGCGGTCATAGAAATCGAACACCACTTCGTTGAGCGGCAATTCATAATTCACCTGAGCGCGCCCGCCGACATAGGTCAGGCCCGTCTGGATGCCGCGACGGTCCTGACACAGCTTCAGGATGCTGCCCAGATATTCGTCGGGCGTGTAGATGGTCGCCTTGATCCACGGCTCGTCGATCTGTTCGATCCGGCTGGGATCGGGATAGTCGGCGGGGTTGTGCAGCATGATCTCGCCTGCATCGTCGGTGCGGCTGGCGCGCAACTGGATGCGATAGACCACCGAGGGCGACGTGGTGATCAGGTCAAGGTCATATTCGCGGCTCAGGCGCTCCTGAATGATTTCAAGATGCAGCAGCCCAAGGAAACCGCAGCGATAGCCAAAGCCCAGCGCGGCCGAGGTTTCCATTTCAAAGCTGAACGATGCATCGTTCAACCGCAACTTGGCGATGCTCTCGCGCAGCTTTTCAAAATCGGCCGCGTCCACCGGGAACAACCCGCAGAACACCACCGGCTGCACTTCCTTATAGCCCGGCAGAGCCTCGGTCGCGCCGCCCTTGACCGTGGTGATCGTGTCACCGACCTTGGCCAGTTCAACTTCCTTGATCTGCGCGGTGACAAAGCCGATTTCGCCCGGCCCCAGTTCGGCCAGTTCCTCGCGCTTGGGCGTAAAGCAGCCCACGCGGTCGATCAGATGTTCGGTGCCGCCCTGCATGAACTTGACGTTCAGGCCCTTGTTGATGACGCCGTCGATGACGCGCACCAGAATGACCACGCCCAGATAGGGGTCATACCAGCTGTCGACCAGCATCGCCTTGAGCGGCTTGGATCGGTCGCCCTTGGGCGCGGGGATCTTCTTGACCACGGCCTCAAGGATTTCCTCGATGCCGATGCCCGACTTCGCCGATGCCAGAACCGCCTCGCTGGCGTCCAGACCGATCACTTCCTCGATCTCGGCCTTGACCTTTTCCGGCTCGGCGGCGGGCAGGTCGATCTTGTTGATGACGGGCACGATCTCGTGGTCATGCTCGATCGACTGATAGACATTGGCCAGCGTCTGAGCTTCAACCCCCTGCGCCGCATCGACCACCAGCAGCGCGCCCTCGCAGGCCGCCAAGGACCGGCTGACCTCATAGGCAAAGTCCACATGGCCCGGCGTGTCCATCAGGTTCAGCTCATAGACCTCGCCGTCATGCGCCTTGTAATTCAGGCGGACGGTCTGGGCCTTGATGGTGATCCCGCGCTCTTTCTCGATGTCCATATTGTCCAGCACCTGCGCGCTCATCTCGCGCTCGGTCAGCCCGCCGGTGAACTGGATCAGCCGGTCAGCCAGCGTGCTTTTGCCATGGTCAATATGAGCAATAATAGAGAAATTGCGGATCTTGGACTGGTCGGTCATGAAATGTCTTTATCAAAAGGGCGCGGGCCAAAAGGGCGGTAAATCCCCACCCCACATAGAATCGCAGCCGTTAGCAGCACCGGCCCGCCCTGTCACGTTATGATGGTTGGCAAATCGCCTGCGCGATTTGCCCCGGCACCGGCCCTCTCCCCCGGCCCTGCCACCCAACAGCATACCCCATAGGGTAACAGGGCCGGGGGAGAGGGTCGACGCCGGAGGGAACCGTACAAGGCGGTCCCCCTAACCTCCTACCCCACCTGCCGATAGGTCGGCGCCTCGCCGTCGCGGTCCTGCGGGCCGAACAGGCTGGCGCGGATGATCGCGCCGCTGCCCTCAAAGGCCACCGGCTCGGCAAAGGCAACACCCGTGCGGCCATAGCGGCTCCAGCGCACCGTGGCTCCCACCGCCAGATCGTCGGACAGTTCGATCAACATTTCCATGCCCATCGGCACATCGGTCAGCCCTTCGAACATCGCGCCATTTTCCGAAATATTGCGGATCGTGGCGGGATAGCGGCGGCCCTGCGCGGTCAGCATCACCTTGCGCAGCATCGTGCGGCGCGGGGCGCGGGCCGAACGCGGGCCTCTCGCCTCGATGATGCCGCCCGAGCTCAGCCGCATGTCGGCCTCGTCGCGCGGCAGGGGCTTGGAGAAGATATAGCCCTGCACATGGCTGCAGCCCAGTTCGCGCACCAGATCGAGTTCGTCGAGCGTCTCCACGCCTTCCGCCGTCGTCTCCATGCCCAGCGCATCGGCAAGGCTGACGATCGAGGCGATGATCGCGCCATTGCGGCTGCCCGGCATCGTCGCGCCGCGCACAAAGCTCTGGTCGATCTTGATCTTGTCGAAGGGCGCTTTTTTCAGATAGCCCAGCGAGGAATAGCCGGTGCCGAAATCATCGAGCGCCAGACGCACGCCGATCCGCTTGAGCGCGGTGAACATCGCATCCGTATTGGCGCTGTCGTTCAAAAACACGCTTTCGGTGATTTCCAGCTCCAGCCGCGCCGGATCGACGCCGGCGGCTGCCAGCGCATTCGTGATGATCGTGGGCAGCGCCGGATTTGCAAATTGCAAAGGCGAGACATTGACCGCCGCCCGCACATGCTCGGGCCAGCGCGCCAGATCATGGCAGGCCGTGCGCAAAGCCCATTCGCCGATCTGGGTGATAAGGCCCGTATCCTCGGCCACCTCGACAAATTTGGCGGGCGACAGGCGGCCCAGCGTGGGATGGTTCCAGCGCAGCAGCGCCTCGAACCCGGTGATCTTCTGCTGGCTCAGCGCGACCGAGGGCTGATAGTAAAGCTCCAGCCCGCCATGCGCCAAGGCGTCGCGCAGGTCATGCTCAAGCTGGCGGCGCTCCTCGGCGTCGGAATGCAGTTCCTCGTCATAGAAGTGATAGACGCCGCGCCCGCGATCCTTGGCGGCATAAAGCGCAAGGTCGGCATTGCGGATGATCGCCTCGCTGGTCACGCCGTCATCGGGGGCCATGGCGATGCCGATGCTGGCCCCGATCACCACCCGCGCGCCGTCGATCGAATAGGGCTGCGACAGGTTCTCGATGATGCTGGTGGCCAGCGTGGCCAGCTTGTCGCGCGCGATGCGGCCCGGCAGGATGACCTTGAATTCATCCCCGCCCAGACGCCCCACCCGGCCTGCCTCGCCCACGGTGCGCTGCAAACGCTGCGACACCTGTTTGAGCAGCGCGTCGCCCGCCGGATGGCCCATCGTATCGTTGACCTGCTTGAACCTGTCCAGATCGAGCAGGAACACCGCGCAGTCGCGATGATCGACCTTGGGCGCCGACAGGATCTTTTCCAGCGTCTGGCTCATCTGGAACCGGTTGGCCAGCCCGGTCAGCGAATCGAAATGGGCAAGGCGCGTGGCATGCTGCTCGCTGCGCCGCTTCTCGGTCAGATCGCTGCCCGCGCCACGGAAGCCCAGGAAATTGTTGAAAGCATCATAGACCGGGCGACCATTGACCGCCCACCATTGCTCATCCCCATCCTTGGCCGCGCGCAGCGCCAGATCGTTAAAGCCCGAACGCGCGTTGAGATGGAACAGCAAGGTCCGCTCGCCCACCTGCTCCTGCTCCTGCATCACGAACAGGTCGGTCAGCGGGCGGCCGATCAGATCGCCCTCCTCGCGCCCCAGCAAGGCGATGATATTGGGCGAAACATAGGTCAGCGCCCCCTTGCGGTCGGTTTCCCAGAACCAGCCCTGCCCGGTCTTTTCAAACTCGTTCAGCAATTCCTCGGCGCGCATCTGGGCGTGGCGCATCTCGCGCTGTTCGGCTTGCCCGGCGCGGTCGATGCCCAATTGGCGCAGCGCCGCCACCAGCCCGATGCCTCCGCCCAGCACCAGCGTCACCAGCGTATAGACCGAGCCCAGCGCCAGCGCGATCGGCGTCCACAGCGCCAGCTTGGCCGCCACCATCGTAAACAGCCGCCCCGACAGCGTGACCGCCATCACCAGCCCAACCACCACCATCGCGCCGATCAGCAGCACCGGTTCGGACAACATGCCCGATGCGAACCACATGGCCAGACCCGCGCCGTAAAGCAGCATGGGCACGACCACCCCCGCCACCATCGCGGCCACGCGCAGCGCCAGCGGGCGGCGACTGGTGCGTTCAAACGATACGAACAGGCGCGCGGCCGCCACCATCGCTACCGCCGCGCCCAGCAGGCCGAGCACCACCGGCCCGGGCATCCGAAACTGATTGAGCCAGAGCATCATGGCCGCGATGCCCATCGCGATCGCGGTCATCGACCAGCCTTCGGAAATCAGGAAATAGCCCAGATAAGGCTCGCTTTCGCGGCGCACGGGATCACTTTTGCGGCGCAGATGCGTGACATCAACAGGGGCCGACTCGGGCTCGGGCGCGGCGGCGGCGCGACGGCGCTCCATGGCCGGAGCGGGCGCGGGCGTTTCGGCTTTTCGCAGCAGGGCTTGCGCCCGATTGGACTTGGTCACGCCTGATGTGCCCCTGTGGGAATTGGTGAAGTCATGGCACCCGAATTGCCCGAAATGCTTTTAAATCGCGTTAAGGACATCTGCGGAGCCGCGCGCCCATCGGGGCTTGCAACGGCAAGCAAACAGGTATGTGATAAGAATCAACGCGAGAACGCCCGCAAGCCGAACGGGCCCGCACAAAAAGGAGGCGCAACAAGGCGCCATAAAAGGGAGTGCATCAGACCCATGCTGCATCTTGCCATCATCGGTTCCGGCCCGGCCGGATATTACACCGCCGAAGCCGCGCTCAAGCGCTGGGGCGAGGAGGTGCATGTCGATATATTCGATCTTCAGCCGGTGCCCTTTGGCCTGATCCGCAGCGGGGTGGCCCCCGACCATCAATCGATCAAGGGTGTTGCAAAACGCTATGACGCCGTGGCGCAGGCCCCCAATGTGCGCTTCATCGGCAAGGTGGCGGTGGGGCGCGATGTCTCGATTGCCGAATTGCAGGAATTGTATGACGCGGTGGTGCTGGCCACGGGCGCGCCGTCGGATCGCGCGCTGGGCATACCAGGCGATGATCTGGGCAATGTGTTTGGCAGCGCAGCCTTCGTCGGCTGGTATAACGGCCATCCCCATTTTGCCGATCTGGCCCCCGATTTTGCCGGAGCCCATGCGGTGGTCATCGGCAACGGCAATGTCGCGCTCGATATTGCGCGGATTCTGGCCAAGGTGCCGCAGGAGTTTGAGGGCGCCGATATTGTCGCCCATGCGCTTGATGCGCTGAAAGGCTCGGGCATCGCCTCGGTCACGATCCTTGGCCGCCGCGGCCCGCATCAGATTGCCATGACCCCCAAGGAACTGGGCGAGTTGGGCAATCTGGAGCGCGCCCGCCCGCGCGTCGATCCCGCCGACCTGCCGCCCGAAGCCGAGGACGCCGCGCTCGATCCGGGCATGCGCAAATCGGTTCAGCACCTGCGCGCCTTTGCCGCCGATGGGGGTGCGGACAAACCCTTCACCATCGACTTCGACTTCTTCGCCGCTCCGCGCGCGCTGATCGGCGATGGGTCGGTGCGTGCGGTCGAGGTCGAACGCACCGCGCTGGTCGATGGCCGCGCGGTCGGCACGAGCGAAACTTATCAGGTCCCCGCCGATCTGGTGATTGCGGCCATCGGCTATCGCACCAATCCCATCGAGGGCGTGCCCTATGACACTGCCGCCGGGCGCTTTGCCAATGAGGAGGGGCGCATCCTGCCCGGCCTTTACTGCGTCGGCTGGGCGCGGCGCGGGCCTTCGGGCACGATCGGCACCAATCGCCCGGACGGCTTCGCCATCGTCGATCGCATCGCGGAGGATTTCCCCACCCCCGGCGACAAACAGGGCCGCGCCGGTTTCGAAGCTTTGGCCGCCGCGCGTGGGGTTGATTTCGTGACCTTTCGCGATTGGCGAAAGATTGACGAAGCCGAAGTCGCCCGCGCTCGCGATGGCGCCCCGCGTGAGAAATTCGTAGCCTTCGATCAAATGCTTGCCGCCGCCGGTAAGCATTAAAAACTTGTTAGCTTAACCCTGAATTAGTCATTTCCACTTAGTTCTCGCGTCAGCAGAGCTAAGCGGGGAGTGACTAATTGCCGGTTGATCCAAAGCGGGATTTGTCAAACCCCTCCCCGCGCAGGCGATGGCACAAGATGCGCCGCCGCCTGTTTTCGCCTTTTACCGCCCCCGTGCCGCCGCGCGTGGCCGGGGCCATGGTGCGCCTGCAGTATCAGCGGGTCAGCGCCCATTTGCCCTGGCTGTGCCTGCTGCTGGGGATCCACTCGCTGGCCACGGCGCTGGCGCTGCGCGGCAATTTGCCCCTGTGGCAGCAATGGGGACCCGCCGGGCTGATTTCGGCCACCTGCCTCTATGTCCTGATCCGCAACCGCCGCCGCAATCGCGCCGCGGCCCCGCTTCCGCGCGCCCAGATCTATCGCCACCTGCGCCGCGCCAGCATGATGAGCGCGCCGGTCGGGCTGATCGCCGGGATTTGGGCCGCCAATGCCTTTACCCATGCCTCTCACCAATATTGCATGGTCGCGCCGGTTTTCATCGCCATCGCCGCGCTGACCAGCGCCTCGTGCCTGCTGGGCGTGCCGCGCGCGGCCATTGCGGGCATGGTGAGCGCGATCGCCCCGATTGCGCTGAAACTGGCGCTTTATGATTCGCTGGGCATGCGGGCGCTGGCGCTGATGCTGGTGCTGATGACGGTGATGCAGATCCATGTCGTGTTGGCCAAATTCAACGAAACGCTGGCCATGCTGACCCAGCAGCATCAGGCGATCCGCGCCTCGCTGACCGACCCGCTGACCGGGCTGGACAACCGCCTCGCCTTTATGCGGATGCTGGAGGACCGGCTGATGCGGGACCGGCCGATGATGCTGGTGCTGGCCGATCTGGACGGGCTGAAACAGGCCAATGACACCCACGGCCATCTGGCGGGCGACGCCATCCTGGCCGAAGTGGCCCACCGGATGCAGCGCCTCGGCGCGCGGGCACTGTGTGTGGCGCGGCTGGGCGGCGATGAATTCGCCATGCTCTACGACATTTCGCGCGGCCAGCAACTCGCGCTGGGCGAGGTCGCGGCGGTGCGTGCGGGCCTCTCGCTGCCCATCGTGTGGAACGGCATCATCGTCCCCATCGGCGCCAGCTTCGGCACCGCCATCGCGCCCCTCGAAGGCGCCGATGCCGCCGCGCTCATCCAGTCCGCCGACTGCCGCCTCTATGCCGACAAAGCCTCCCGCAAGCGAGCTGCGCCGCGTGAGGTGCCGCAAAGGATTTGGCGGTTTTAAAAGGATTTAGGAGAAAAGTTTGCCTCCGGCGGGCAAAGGGACTCGTCCCTTTGCAATCCCGTTAATGGGACGGCGTGAGGTTGACAGCGAAGCGCAAAATCCATGGCTCCTCAAAAGCCTGCGGCGCGGTGAACTGGCGCGGATCGGCGCCGCAGGCTTTAAAAGCATAAGCACAACGCTGCCTGTCTGGCGCAACCCAGTATCGGGATTGCAAAGGGCCCCCGCCCTTTGCCCGCCGGAGGCATCAAAATCCCAAAACAAAAAGAGGCGGGAAAGCCCAAAGCCTCCCCGCCCCTTTGTTCAATCGCCCGAGCCGATCACACCCGCATCGGCATCAGCACATAGAGCGCAGGGCTCTTGTCGCTTTGACGGATCAGGGTCGGCGCGCCGGCATCGGCCAGATGGAGTTCGACATTGTCGCCATCGATCTGGTTCAGGATGTCTTTCAGATAGGTCGCATTAAAACCGATCTCGAACCCGGTCGAACCGTAATCGGCGGGCAGTTCTTCAGCCGCCGTGCCATTGTCCGGCGAAGTCACCGAGAGCGTCACGCGGTCGGTTTCCAGCGCCATTTTCACCGCGCGGGTCTTTTCCGTAGCGATCGTGGCCACGCGGTCCACCGCCTCATAGAAGCTCTTGGGGTCCAGACGCAGCAGCTTGTCATTGCCGGTCGGGATCACGCGATTGTAATCGGGGAACGTGCCGTCGATCAGCTTACTGGTCAGCACCACGCCCTCTTCGCCGCCCAACGAGAAACGGATCTTGCTGGCCGACAGGTCGATGGCGACATTGCTGTCAGCATGTTCGTCGAGCAGCTTGCGCAATTCACCCACGCATTTGCGCGGCACGATGACGTCGGGCATGCCGTCCGCGCCTTCCGGCTTGGCCAGCGTAAAGCGTGCCAGACGGTGGCCATCGGTGGCGGCCGCCTTCAGCTCTTCCTCGGAAACATGGAGGAAGATGCCGTTGAGATAGTAACGCGTTTCCTCGGTGCTGATCGCAAAGCGCGTGCGGTCGATCAACTGCGCCAGCGTGGCGGCGGGCACCTCAAAGCTGGTGGGCAGATCGCCCTCGATGATGACGGGGAAATCGTCACGCGGCAGGGTCGGCAGTTGGAACCGGCTGCGCCCGGCCTTGATCACAAGGCGGTTGTCGGCGGTTTGCAGCGAGACCTGCGCCCCATCGGGCAGCTTGCGCGCGATGTCGAACAGCAGATGCGCCGAAACCGTGATCGCGCCGGGCGCCTCGACGCTGACGGCGGGCAGATGCTCGACGACCTGAAGATCAAGGTCGGTGGCCATCAGGCGGACCGAACCGGTGCCGCTGGCCTCGATCAGCACGTTGGAAAGGATGGGGATGGTATTGCGCCGTTCCACCACCGATTGCACATGGCTCAAACAACGCAGCAAGGTCGCGCGTTCGATCGTGGCTTTCATGGCGTTTCTGTTCCCAAACTGTGTGGAGGCCGCCAGTATGTGATGACAGGCCCCAAGCGTAAAACCGGCCCGAACCGGCGGGAAAGCGCGGATTCGTCCAAACATCCGCCAATTCGGATCACCTTCCTAACGCACCATCGGCGCGCAGCAAGAGTTTCATCGCAAAGGTGCAGCGATTCTGGGGATAAATCCGGGGGTTTTGCAGGTTTGGCGGTTTTAGGGCCGATTTTGCCGCCCCCGCGCCGCGCCCATCGGCCCGAAATAACCCTTATGGCCGGATGCCTTGCCCTCAACGCCCGCCGCCCCGGTGCGTCAGGCCGGCTCCAGCCCCATCGGCAAGAGATCATGCATGTGGACAATGCCGACCGGCATCTCTCCACCCTCGGCCATGGGCGCGACGACAAACGCGGCGGTGATCTTGGCCTCGTTCATCCATTGCAGTGCATCCACAGCCACCATATCGGGGCAGAGCGAGCGCGGATCGCGCGTCATCACCTCGCCCGCGCTGGCCTTGCCCAGCGCGCTGAAATGCCGCCGCAGGTCGCCATCGGAAATCACCCCCATCAGCCGCCCCGCCGCGTCCACCACCCCGGCCAGCCCAAAGCGATGGTCGGTGATCACCGGCACCACGTCGCGCATCGGCGCATCGGGCGAAACCAGCGGCAATCCCGCGCGGCTCATCACCTCACCCACCGGGGTCAAGCGCTGACCGATCGCGCCGCCGGGATGCAGCGCGCGGATCTGCCTGCGGCTCACCCCGCGCGCGTCCATGACAGAGAGCGCCAGCGCATCGCCCAGCGCCAATTGCATCACCGTCGATGTGGTGGGCGCAAAACTGTCCTCGCAGGCCTCGGGCCGGTCAGGCAGCAGGAGCAGCACATCGGCCATATCACCCACCATAGAGCGCGAGCGCGCCACCATGCCGATGATCGCCACCCCCAACGCCCGCGCATGGCGCAGCACAGGCCCCAATTCGGCCGTATTGCCCGAATTCGACAGCACCAGCAGCACATCGCCCGCCATCATCATGCCCAGATCGCCATGCGAAGCCTCCGCCGGATGCAGAAACAGCGCCGCCGTGCCGGTGGCGGAAAAAGAGGCGGCGATCTTGCGCCCGATATGCCCCGATTTGCCCATGCCCGACACCACCAGCCGCCGCCGCGCACCCGCGATCAGCCAGCATGCCCGCGCAAAACTGTCGTCCAACCCATCGCCCAGATGGCGCAGGGCCTCGGCCTCGTGCGCAATGATCGCGCGGCCACGCCCCCGGATCGTCGCGATCTGGGCGGCGTTGGGCATGGAATGGGCAATGGCGGGGTGATTCATGCGGTCCGGCAACCCTTTGGGCAGCGCCCGGCCCCTCATCAGGGCCACAGCGCCGGGCGGTTCCTCCCGCCCTTCAGACCTATGGGTTTACGCCCGGAGCGGCTTGGCGACGAGCCAAAGCGCATCGCTTTCCCAGCTAATTTCATCCAAACCGGCCGCTTTTGCGCAGGCTCCGGCCGGCACCGGCTGGCCCTTGACCATCACCAGCCCCTCCACCGGGATCACCAGCAGCGGCCCCTCGGGATAGCGCGCCAGAAGGTCCTGATCAGCCACACCATTGACCCGGTCGAGCCGGAAATAAGGCCCGTCCACCAGCGCCACCGTGCCCGTTTCGGGCAAGCGCTTGTGCCAGCGGGCCAGATCGTAAACCTCACCCAGCGAGACAGCCAGACCTTCATCCAGGTGCAGTTCACGCGGGCGGCCATAGTCGAACAGGCGATAGGTGATGTCGCTGTTCTGCTGAATCTCGATCACACTGACGCCAGCGCCGATGGCATGGACGGTGTTGGCCGGAATATAAAAGAAATCGCCCGGCCGGACCTTGTGCCAGACCAGCATATCCTCGATCCGCCCATCAAGCGCGGCCGCCCGCAGCGTTTCGGTATCCACCGCCCGGTCAAAGCCGATGCCCAGCCGCGCGTCATCCTGAGCGTCGATGACCAGCCAGCATTCCTCCTTGCCCTGGCGGCCCAGCCCCTTGACCATCGTCTGGCTGTCGCTGGGGTGGACCTGAACCGAGAGCTTGTCGCTGGTGAAGATATATTTCACCAGCAATTCAGGGATCTGCGCCGGAGGCTCGAACCAGATTTCCCCGATGCGCTTACCATCGGGCGCCTCAAAAGGTCGCGGTAGAACATCACAGCCCCATGGCTTTTCCACCTGCCTGACAGGCAACAGCATCTCGCTCAAAACCGCCTCCTGCGTCATGACCGCCCGATTACTGGTTCACCGCGCCCAGCAATTTGCCCACCTTCTGAACGCCCGGCACACTCGTTACCAGCACGTCGCTGCCATCGACCACCACCATGACGCCTTCAAGACCGACCACCGAAACCTTCGGCCCGTCGCTTTCCACCAGAACGTTGCGGCAGCCGACAAGTTCCGCCTCGCCGATAACGCTGTTGCCCGCCTCGTCCTTCTCGCGCGCCTCCCACAGGGCGTGCCAGTTGCCGATGTCGGACCAGGCCATATTGGCCGGAACCACGGCTGCGCGTTCGGTCTTTTCCATCACGGCATAGTCGATCGAATCGCTTTCCACCGCGTTGAAAATGGCCGCGTCGGGGTGGAAGCGCTGACCATCGGTCACGCCGCCCGCCACCGCCTGCGCCACGCCTTCGAGAATGGCGGGGCGATGGGTGCCCAGTTCCTTGAGGAAATCGCCCGCGCGCATCGCAAAAATGCCGCCGTTCCACGCATAGGAACCCTCGGCAAGGAATTCGATCGCGCGCTCCAGATTGGGCTTCTCGACAAAACGGTCTACCCTGAACCCGTCACTGCCGATGGCCTCGCCGCGCTTCACATAACCAAATCCGGTTTCCGGGGCCGTGGCGACAATCCCAAAAGCGACAAGCCAGCCCTCCTGAGCCAGTCGCCCGGCGGACTGAGCGGCGGCGACAAAGCTGGCCGGATCACCGATATGGTGATCGCTCGGACAAACCAGCATCACCGCATCAGGCTCCATCCGCAAAGCGGCCAGCGCAATCGCCGCCGCCGTGTTGCGCGCCGAAGGTTCGACCAGAATCTGCGCATCCGGGGCCCCGTCCAGCTGGCTTTCCACATGGTCGAGATGCCTGGTTCCCGTCACCACCATGGGTGCTTCGAAAATGGTGCGATCGCTGGCCCGCGCAATGCCTTGCTCGAACAGGGTCACATCACCCACGAGCGGCAGGAACGGCTTTGGTTTTACAGCGCGGCTGCGCGGCCACAAACGGGTTCCACTACCACCGCACAGGATAACCGGGGTAATCTTCTGCATGTTGCCCTTCCACCGCTGAATCAAGAGAATTGGCATGGCGAGTGCCACACCAAAGCGCGTAAATCCACCCATATTGATGATGTTCCCAATTTATTGCATTTCGCACAGCGCCACAAAACCGAAGAGATTTTTGCACCGGCGGGCGTGTTTTCATGCGAAGACGCGGGACCGACCATTTCTGCCTAATCGCTGGACTGTTCAGATGTATAGGCGCTGAGACAATCGCAACAGGGCTCTTCATTCAGTCCGCAAGCGTAGCGTCAGTTCGCGGGCAGCATCGGGATATTGCCTAAGCCAAGCCTCAGCGCCCGCCCATCGGCGGTTATTATTTTTTACACTACAATCCAATTTGGCACCGATTCATTGTGGAACACCTAAACCGCACCTTCGCTCCCATTAGTTCCAATACGGAGGAGTTACTAATGGAAAGCACTAGGTATTCAGCCTAATTTGCAGATCCAGAGCCCATGAAAATAACGGCTTATAATTCTCTTCTCATTAACTACTGTTCACAATGGGATGCCCATGCAGGATCTCGGCGTCTTCCGCCTCATCGCCCCGGCCGGACCCGATACTGCCTCTTGGCGCGGAGCGGCGCCGGGGCTGCAGCCGACGCCCCTACCGGCGGAGATCAGATGGGCGCGCCCGGTCCTGCCCATGCCCGCTCCGGTCCGGCGCTTCCTGTTTTTGCAAGGACCTCCCGGCCCCTTCTTTTTTCAACTGGCCCAAACTCTTGCTCAGAAGGGTCAGGAAGTGCGCCGCATCAATCTGAACGGCGGCGACGAGCATGACTGGCCCGGCGCGATCACCGATCGTTCCGGCACGCATCGCGCCTCCCCTTATCGCGGCACCCAGGAAGGCTGGCCGCTGTTCATCGACCGCTATTTGCGCCGCAGCGGTATAACCGATCTGGTGCTCTTCGGCGATTGCAGGCCAATGCATATGACGGCCCATCAGATGGCGCGCCTGAACGGTGTGCGGGTCCATGTGTTCGAGGAAGGCTATATCCGTCCGAATTGGCTGACGCTGGAGCGCGAAGGTGTCAATGGTCACTCCCCCTTGCCGCGCAGACCGCAGGACATATTGGCCGCCGCGCGCGGATTGCCCGGCCCCGCGCCCATGCCGCCCATCGGCGCTTCGCTGGGACGGCGGGTGCGCGACACATGGGGCTATTTCGGCCATATGCTGCTGGGCGCGGTGGCGCTGCGCTATCCCTTCTATCGCTCGCATCGGCCCGGCTCGATCGTCATGGAGGGGCTGGGCTGGATCGCCAAATATCTGACGCTTGGGCGTCAAGCGGCCAAGGCAGAAGTGACGTTGGAGCGACTGGAAGGGCGCAGCTATTTTCTCTTTCCGCTGCAACTCTCATCCGATTACCAGATCCGCGTTCACTCCCCCTTTTCCTCGATGCGTCAGGCCGCCGATTATGTGCTGGCCAGCTTTGCCGCCCACGCCCCGCACGAAACCAGCCTTGTCATCAAGGAGCACCCGCTCGATGCCACGCTGGGCGGATGGGGGGCCTATGTGCGCGACCGGGCGCGGGCGCTGGGGCTGGGTGATCGGCTGATCCATCTGGCGGGCGGCGATTTGAACACGCTGGCGCAGGGCGCGCGGGCGATGGTCGTGGTCAATTCCACCTCGGCTACCTTTGCCTTGGCAGGCGGCATCCCGGTCAAGGCGCTGGGCCGCGCGGTCTATGCCATTCCCGGCATCACCGACGAGCAACCGCTGGCGCAATTCTGGGCCACCCCCATGCCGCCCGAGGAAGCGCTCTATGGCGCTTTCTGCAGCGTGCTGCACCGCCATTGCCTTGTGCGCGGCGGACTGGCTAGCGAATCGGCCACGCGAATCCTGATCGCCAATGCGGTGGAGCGGTTGGTGGGGTGAGGTTTGCTTTGCCTCCGGCGGGTTAAGGGCGGGGGCCCTTAACGATCCCGATATTATCCACACTGTGGTTTGTGGGAGACGGGGAGTTTGGAGGCGAGGCTTCTAGTGATGCCGTTTCGCGGGAAGATAAGAGACGTTCCGGATGCGACCCGATTGCGGAAATAACGCAAGGTGCTATCTAAACCGATCATGGTCGTGGATGGCATGCAATCTATCCAATAGGTCTGGTATAAATTGTGGATAACATGCCCAACCTTAAGCAGTTTCGCCTAACATCGGTCCTTTGGATTTTATTGATTGCAGCAAATTCGGTTTTATTATCTGCAAAACTTGCCGAAAATCACATCGTATGGACGGCTTTCTCTTCAGTAATGGCAGCCATGATGGCGTATCAATCAACACCATACATTACTCGGTATAAAGTTATCGCGCTGCTCATCACCTTGATTGCATCGTTAATCTTACTGGGTAAAGTCGCATATTTGTGCGACAATAATGTCAGTCCACTCACTTTGTTCGCTGTGTTTTTCGCGTATTATATCGTATATTTGATATCGATGATTTATGCGATTAGATGATCGGGTCTCGATTTCGGCTATCATCTTTGTGACGTAGCGCAGCCAAGGGGCATGCCTGCCCCCTAACTTAGCCGACCGATCCCCGCCGCGCAGCGCAGCCGATCTCGCACAACGCCGACAGTACCGGGATTGCAAAGGGCACCCGCCCTTTGCCCGCCGGAGGCAAAATACAAAACCCCAACCCCCGCAAACCCAACGCCCTACCTCACCACCCCGGTGTTCACCAAAGCCCCCTGCACAGCAATGATCGGGCTGAACAACTGGCTGACCAACTGGATCAACTTGCCCGGCTGATTGGCGGCGGCATTGCCGATATAGAGCACGTCCTTGTCGCGCATGGCAAAGCGCTGGGCCAGAAAGACGCTGCCGGGGTTCATCATGTTGATGTGATAGACGGTGGGCGCGTCCCCTGCGTCAAAGCGGAAGATGAACACCGCCTTGGCATCGCCAAGATTGGGGTTCGGCCCTCCCGCCGCCGACAGCGCCTCGGCCAAACTGACCGAAGGGGCGGCAAAGGGCAGTTGCTCCACCCGCCCCGCCGCGCCCAGCACGGCAAAGGTCTGCGGTTTTTTGATCAGTTCGATCTGATCGCCGGGGCGGATGCGCCAGTCGCGCGCCGCGCCCTGCACGGCATCGGCCAAACGGAATTCGCGCAATTGCGCCCCGCGCGTTACCTGCACCGCCAGATCCTTGGCCTCCCCCCGATAGCCCCCCGACAGAGCGATCACCTCGGACAGGGTTTCCCGGTTCGTGGTCAGCACCAGCCGACCGGGCCGCGCCACTTCACCGCCCAGAATGACGCTGTTGGTCACCGATTGGGCGATGCCCACCACCACCTGCGGATTTTGCGACAGATCCTTCAATTCGGCCCGGATCGCATGGGCCAGTTGCGTCGACGTCAGCCCGCCCGCGCGCATCCGCCCGACAAAGGGCACAAAAATCTGCCCTTTGTCATCCACGCGCATCGCGGGCAGGCGCTCGGCCTGCGCCGCGCCATTGCCGCCCGCCGCCGCGATGGGGCGCGTGCTCGCAAACAGGCTGACGCCCGCCTCATAGATCTGGATATCGAGCATATCGCCCGGCCCGATCATGTCGGTGGGCGCGGCCGCGCCATCATCCTCCCCCGCCGCCGGACCGCTCAGAACCGGGGCCACCGGCAAGGCGGCCAGCGAATCCACCGCGACAATGCGAAAATTCGGCCCGGCCTGCGGCGCCATCACCTGGCGCCCTGTAGGCCCGCTGACCGGCAGGGTCGCGCAGGCGCCCAGCATCATGGGCATGACCGCCACCAATCTTGCGATTGGCCGCATTTCCCATCTCGATGCCTTTCTGGCCGATCATGGTCGCGCCATGGTGGGATGGGGGCGCAAGCCTTCGGGGCGGCGGGCGGAAATGGCGCCGCAATGGCTGCGGCGCCCCTTCGCCTTGCTGGAGGACGGTTTTCTGCGCTCGGTAGGGCGCGATGATCCGCCGCTCTCGTTGATCGTCGATGATCTGGGCTGCTATTACGATGCCTCGCGCCCCAGCTGGATCGAGGCCACCACCGCACGCGGAGCCGCGCCGGATCAGGCCCGCAGCGCGCGCGCTGATCGCTTTGTGGCGGGGCAACGGCCTGTCCAAATATAACCATGCGCGCGAATATGACAGCCCTCTGCCCGACCGCTATATTCTGGTTTCCGATCAATGCCATGGCGATCTGTCGGTAACGATGGGGCTGGGCGATGGGCCGTGTTTTGCCGCCATGCTGCAATCCGCGCTGCAGGACTGGCCCGACCACGATGTGCTGGTCAAAGTTCATCCCGATGTGCGCACCCATCGCAAGACGGGTTGGCTGAGAAGGGCGGCGTTGGACCATCCACGCATCCGGGTCATCGATGATGGATG
Source organism: Novosphingobium sp. SG707 (assembly GCF_012275515.1). Lineage (GTDB taxonomy): Bacteria > Pseudomonadota > Alphaproteobacteria > Sphingomonadales > Sphingomonadaceae > Novosphingobium. The sequence continues at coordinate 237,378 of NZ_JAAZQL010000002.1, read as the reverse complement.
CCATCCCGTCCGGCTGATCCGGGGCGCTTCGGCGGTCTATACGGTCACCTCGTTGATCGGGTTTGAGGCCTTGATGCATGGGCGGGCGGTGCATTGTTTCGGGATGCCTTTTTACGCCGGATGGGGCCTGACTCGGGACGCCATGCCCGCCCCGGCGCGGCGGCGCGCGGCGGCCATTGAGGATCTGGTCCATGCCGCGATGATCGAGGCGGCGCGCTACGTCGATCCCTGCGGCGGGGCGGTCTGGCCGGTTGAGCGGGCGATTGATTATGCCCGCAAACAGCGCGCCCGATGGGGCTGTGAACCGCCTGCCTTCCACCGACCTCTATTTTCTCAACACCATGGCGTCATGGGTACGGCCGCGTTTTGGCCTGCGCCGGCGCGCGCGCAAAAACCCGATCCGGGCGGCGGGGGCCAATGCTTTTATCGCGGGCGATACCTTTGTGCTGATCCGCCGTGATACGCCCGATGTGATGCGCGCGGCGCTCGATTGGCGCGGGCCAATGATCTATGTGATCGACGATGATGTGGCGGCGGGCGCGGTGTGTCCGCTGCTGCCCGATGGCTATCGCGCGCGGCTGGCCCGGTTCGAGCGGCAGTTTCACCGCGATCTGCTGGCGCGGGCCGATATTGTGCTGGCGGCCTCGGATATGCTGGCGCAGCGGCTGGCGCAGGAACGGGCCGGGCCGGTTGCGCGGATCGATCCCGTGTGGCGACAGGCGGCGGCCGATAGCGCGCATTTCGCCCCGCTGTTGCGCGGCGCGCCCTTGCAGATCGTCCAGTTGGGCAGCGCCAGCCATCGCGGCGCCCTGATGGCCATAGCCCCCATCATGCGCGACATGCTGGACCGGCATGAGCCTGTAACCTTTACCTATTTTTCGCCGCGCACCATCGACGAAGGACTGGAACGCCACGCCCGCGCCCGGCGGATCGAGCCGATGACATGGCCCGAATACCAACGCTGGATGGCGTGCAACAGATTTCATCTGGCGCTTTATCCGCTGGCGCAAACCGCCTTTGACCGCGCGCGTTCGGCCAGCAAGTTGACCGAACATGCGATTCTGGGCGCGGTGGCCCTGTATCCGCAGGGCTGGCCCCCGGCGCAGGGGCGCGAAGGCGTGCTGTTGGCGCCCGACCGACCGGAGGATTGGGGCGAAATCATCGCCCAATGCATCCATCGGCGCGATGAATTGCAATGGATGAGGCCAAGTTTTAGCAAAAGCCAGCCTTGCGTCCATCCTTTTGCAGTGCAACAAGAGATGTGGATAAGGATTTTACCCATAGAGCAATGGTGAATTTTTACAGGATCTTGTTTCACACGGCCCTGCGTAGGCCAAAACTTGCTGCAGAAGCGCTTTATTGGCGTCTGACCGGCAGAAAAGCGCGCGCGCGAAACAGATTGCGCGCCTGTCTGAAACAAGGACCCAATGCCTATCGCGACTGGATCGCCCTGGTCGAACGGCGCCCGGAAATGGTGGCCAAGGCCGCGCAGGACTGGCCCGAGTGGCCGGTGCGCCCGCGCCTGTCGGTCATCCTGTATCAGGCGCCGGGCGAAACAAGCGCCGATGTCGAACGCCGCCTCGCCTCGCTGGAGGTGCAGACCTATGGCGAATGGGAAATGGTGCTGGCCCAATCGCGTGCGGCGATGCCGACCCGCCCGCCGGTGGTGCCGCGCCTGACGCTGGTGCCCGGGAGGACGGATAATCCGGCCAAGGCATTGATTCAGGGCATTGAATGCGCAACAGGCGATTACATCCTGCCGCTGGGCGCCGATACGCTGCTGGCGCCCGATGCGCTCTATCATCTGGCGCGGGCGGTGGCGGCCAATCCCGAAGCAGGCGTGTTCTATGGCGACGAGGATCGGATCAACCGCAAGGGATTGCGCAGCCATCCGTGGTTCAAGCCGCGATGGAACCCCGATCTGTTTCTGGCGCATGATTACCTGTCGGGGGCCTGTCTGATCCGGCGCGAGGATGCGCTGGCGATGCCGCCGATCCATCCGGCGCTCTCGGCGGCAGGGCTTTATGCCATGCTGATCCACATGACGGCCCAGACCGAGGTCGTCCATGTGCCCCGCGTGATTGCCCATCGCCAGAATGCCGGGGCGAATGATCCCGATGCTCTGGCCGCCAGAGCGGCTGCGGTCGCGCATCATGTCGCGCCCATGGGCGCATCGACGCGGATCGGCGCCCATGGCACCGTGGCGGTCGATTGGCCGATGCCGGAGATGCAGCCGCTGGTTTCCATCATCATCCCCACGCGCGACCATGTCCGGCTTTTGCGCAAATGCGTGACCGGGGTGCTGAACGCCACGCGATACCGCAATATCGAGATCCTGATCATCGACAATGGCAGCGTCGAGGCCGAAACGCTGGATTATTTTGCCCGCGTCTCGGGCAATCCGCGCGTGCGGGTGATCCGGGACGACAGGCCCTTCAACTGGTCCGCGCTCAACAATCTGGGCGCGCGCGAGGCGCGGGGCGAATATCTCTGCCTGCTCAATAATGATATTGAGATCACAGATGAAAACTGGCTCTCGACAATGGTGCGCCAGGTGGTGCGTCCCGGCGTTGGCGCGGTGGGGGCCAAGTTGCTCTATCCCGACGGCACGATTCAACATGCCGGCGTGGTGATCGGGCTGGGCAAGGCGGCGGGCCATGCCCATCGGTTTCAGCCCAATGCCGAACCGGGCTATTTCGCCCGCGCGCATGTGCCGCATCGCGTCTCGGCGGTAACGGGGGCCTGCATGCTGGTAAGCAAGGCGCTGTTCCGTCAGGTGGGCGGGTTGGACGAGGATGGTTTTGCCGTCGCCTTCAACGATGTTGATCTGTGCCTGAAATTGCAGGCGGCGGGCTATCACAATATCTATGAACCGCGCGCGGTGCTGGTCCACCATGAGAGCAAAAGCCGCGCGCGCGACACCCATGCCACACAGGTCGAGCGCTATCAGCGCGAATTGGCGCTGTTGCAGGAGCGGTGGGGCACGGCCACCTATGCCGACCCCCTGCACCATCCCGCACTGGACCCCACATCGGAAACCTATCGCATCGCGCTATAGCCCCGATCACAGATTGGAATAAAGCGCGATGGCCTCGTCAATATCGCCTTTGACGCTGGCCTCGCCCTTGTCGATCAACAGCGCCATGTCGCAATATTGGCGGATGAAATCAACGCTGTGCGATGCCAGGATCAGCGCGCGGTCGGCCCGTTTGACAAAGATTTCCTCGTGGCATTTGCGCTGAAAATTCTGGTCGCCCACCATGATGACCTCATCGATCAGATAGCAGTCGAATTCGATCGCCAGGCTGAGCGCAAAGGCAAGGCGTGCGCGCATCCCCGAGGAATAGGTTTTGACCGGCATCGCCAATTGCCGCCCAAGCTCGGTAAAATCCTCGATGAAATCCTGAATATCTCGATAGTTGCGGCCATAGATGCGCGCGATGAAGCGGGCATTGTCATAGCCGGTCAGGCTGCCCTGAAACCCGCCGCCAAAGCCCAGCGGCCATGACACCGTCATCTTGCGCTCGATCCGCCCGGCATTGGGCAATTCCACCCCGCCGATCAGCTTGATCAGCGTGGTCTTGCCCGCGCCATTGCGCCCCAGCAGGCCCAGTTTCTGCCCTCGCCCGATTTCCAGATCCACCCCGCCCAGCACGATCTTGCGCCTGTGCCCAGCCGAATAGCTCTTTACGAGGCCACTACAGCGGATCATTCGACCATCATCACGCGGCGCACATGCCGACACAGCATCAGCCCCACCATCAGCACCGGCAGGCACCATGCCGGCGTGTAGACAAAGCTGAAATGGGGATAGACCGCATCACCGAAGACACCATAACGCATCATCTCCATCGCATGGACCGGCGGGGACCACAGCACCGCCGCCTTCACATCAGGGGCAAGCCATTCGGCCATGAAAAACGCGCCCGAAAAGGGCACCATCAGATAGGTCGTGACCGGCATGACCTTTTCGAGCACCTCGGACATTTCGGATAAAGGCGCGACGATCGTGGCCAGCGTCAGCGTGAAGAGCGCATAATAGGACCAGCCCAGCAGCAGATAGCCAAAATCATGCGGCCACGGAAACTCATCCAGCGCATAAAACACCGTGGCGATAAACAGATAGGCCATCATATGCCCGATCATCTCGACGAAAAAGCGCACGAGGATGAGGTCAAGGATCTTGACCTGTCGGTGATACATCAGGCTGGAATTGGCCGAAAAGCTGCCCATCGCGCGCTGCACCGTGCTGCGAAACATCACCAGCGGCAGATAGCCGGTGGCGACAAAGGCGATGATGGAAACCCCATGCTCCTGCGGCCCCTTTTCAAAGCGCCAGAGCAGGCCCACCAGCACCGCAAAGAGCAAAGGCTCGGCCATCACCCAGAGGAAGCCGATATTTTCCCGCCCAAACCGCGTCGTCAATTCGCGGATGATCAGCGCCTGTATCACCCGCGTCTGGATCGCCCAGCCCTGGTGCAATGCTGCCATGGTCAATCCTCCGGCGCATGTTCGAGGATGCCCACGATGAACATCCACGCCACGAAATAGAGGCACAGCGAGGCGCCCAGCACCGTCAGCACGATCTTCAGCCGATGCGGCAGCGCCGGTTCATCGGGCAGCGCGGGATCGACCACACGCTCAAGATAATATTGCTGACGCAGCGTTTCGACCCGCGCCTGTTCCAGCGCGGCATTGGCGACATTGAGGTTTTGCGCGGCAAAATCCTGCTCCTGCGCCAGCCGTTCATAGCCCGCCATTTTGGAGGCGATCCCGCCCGATGTGCCCGTCACGCGACCGTTCTGTGCGGCGATGGCGCGGCCGATCGCGGCCACCCTTTCCTGAAGCGCGGGGATGGCCGGATTGCGCGGCGTGGCCTCGCGCATCTGATCCAGTTGCGCCTGCACCGAGGCCTGCTCGGCCACCAGCCTATTGGCCACCTCCAGCGCGCCCTGCGCCTGACGCGCGGGGTCGATCAGCGCCTCGCTGTTGCGATAGGCGCCCAACGCGGCCCGCGCCTTTTGCACCCTTGCCTCAGCGGCACCCACACGGCGCTCGGCCTCGGCCACCTGCTTGCCCTCGGCCCGCGCGTTCAGCACATTGACCAGATCCTCGCCCAGCCCCAGCAATTGCTGGTTCAGATGCTGGGCATCGCCGGGGGCAAAGGCCTTGACCTTCAGCACCACCAGCCCCGTTTCATGGTCCATCGCCACATCGACCATTGTGCTGTAATAGCGGAACAGGCCTTCATGGCCCGGACGGTGCAGCACGCCGGGATAGCGCGCCAGCGCATCCCCCCCGCCTGCCCATACATGGCCGCCACCGCCCCGCCCCGGTTCAACGCCGCCAGCGCCGAGCGCGAGCGGATATAATCGATCACCTCATTGACCTGCTCCTGCCCGCCCGAAAGGCCAGTGGTCTGGATCAGATTAGCCAGTGTGGAGACCTGCGCCGATTTCTGCGCCGGGGCCTTGATGACGAACCGGCTTTCCGAAACATAGATGTCCGAGGCGAACAGCCCCTCATAGGCCGCCGTGGCCAGCGTGGGCAAAACCACCATCGGCACAATCCAGCGCTGACGCCAGAGCCATTGGGTGCTCAGGTGTGTGCTCAGGATTTTCACATGGTTTCTCCCGGCGCGCTCAGCACCATTTGGCCCGCCATTGTTCGACCAGATCGAATTGCCCGCGATAGCGTCCGCATACGCCGGCGCGGTTCAGCACCTGCTGATGGGCCAGCACATCGGGCGTCACGCCCGCCACGGCGGCATCGCGCGCGTTCAGATAATCCACGCTGGCCTTCACCGCTTCGGGATCTTTTTCAAAGCGGTAGTTGAACCAGCGCAGCCAGTAATCGCCCTCGATCCGCGAGACCTTATCTTGCGCGGCTTCGCTCAGATTATGCGAATGGAGGACAAAGGCGTCCGGCGCATAGGCCTTCTGATAGCCCTGCTTGATCACCTCCCATGCCCAGACCTGATCCTCGCCCCATGGAATGTCGGGATAGGGGATCTTTTCCCAGACACAGCGGCGCAGCGCCGCATTGTTGTCCGAGAAATAATGCAGCCATTGCTGCCAATTGATCCCGCCCCATTCCATGCCCGGCGGCGTCACACCCCATTGCGCGACGTGGGGCATGGCGGCGAAATGGGCGAAATGCCCCTCCTGCCCATTGCGGACAAAGCTGGTAGCATCGGCATAGGCCAGATGGCCGCCAAACACGCCCGCAACCTGATCCCCCTTATCAAAAGCGCGGATCATATTGGCCAGCCATTGCGGATCAGCGGGCGTAGCATCCTGCGTCAACACCGCGATGAATTCGGCATCGGTCAGGGAAATCGCCAGATTGCGCGTGCGCCCATGCGAAAACTCGGCATTGGGAATCTGATGCAGCCGCACGCCCCGGTGGCTGAATTCACGGATGATCTCCAGCGTGTTGTCGGTGGAGCCGCTGTCCAACACCATCACGTCAAAGGCCCAGTCGGTCTGCTGCGTCACCAGCGCCTGCAACACACCGCGAAACAGATCGCCGCCATTCCATGTCGGGATGATGACGGCGGCCTTGTGAGCATAGTCGCGCGTGGTGAACAGGGCGCGCGGGGCGACGGGCCGGCTATTCTCGCTCAACCCCTCGATCAGCGCCGCCTCCAGCGTCCTCGCGCTCTTTTCCCAGCTCAACCCCGCAACGAAAGCCGCGCCGCCCGCCCGCAATCTCTCCCGCTCCGCCGTTCCACCCCGGATCGCCCTTGGCCCGCGCCCGCGCCGGGGCCGCCGCCACCGCCGTATCGGCCAGCCCGGCCCCCGGCCCGGCCCGCCGCCCCAACCGCCGCCCGATCCACAGGTAGTGCTCGGCCGGGTCCATGCGCGACATCGCCACATCGGCATAGCGGTCGGCATACCATGCCGCATCGAATTGGCCCGACTGGCGCAATTACCCAACCGTCTCGGACTAAACTATTGTTTTTAATTACATTTTTTAGCCTCTCACCCGGCCCTCGGCCATGCCGAACAGGATATAATGGCGCAGCGGATCATGCCCCTGCGCCGCCACATCGGGATAGCGCGCCAGATAGGCCCGCTCATCAAACAGCCCCGCCTCGGCCACTTTTTTCGCCATCCGCGCGCTTTGCCAGCGCCAGGGCATCATCCACCACCAGCGCGGCCGCCGCGCAGTCACGTGGTACACTTCGCGCAGCCATTCGACCTGCGCGGCGCCGCGCAAGGCCTTCTCGCTCTCGGCCGACAACAGGCCCGACATCGTGGCCAATTCGCCGAAACGCTCGCTCAATTGCTGCTCCAGCCGGACCTTCTCGGCCTGCAAAGCCTGTGCATCCTCGACCGCCAGCCCATGCGCCCGCTCCAGTTCGGCCACCTGCTCTTCCAACTGGCGCGTCTGCTCGCCCCATGCCTGTTCGGCCTCGGCATGGCCGGTGGCCATGGCGGCGCGGCTCTGCTCGCTCTCCTGCCAATGGCCCTGCCAGAGCGCAGCCTCACCCTCAGCCTCCTGCAACAGCCGGGCCAGTTCGGTGATTTCGCGGGTAGCCTCGGCCTGATGGTCCTGCGCTGCAGCTTTGGCCTTGCGTGCCTCCTCCGCCCATGCGGCCTGCGCGCCCCGCGCGGCGGCCAGCGCCTCGCCCTGATCGGCCAGATCCCCGCGCAGCGCAGTCAGCATTTCGGCCATCGCGCCCACCTGATCCAGTGCGGCGCGCAATTGTTCGGCTTGGTCGTGCAACAGCGCCTGCACGTCGGCCAATTCCCCGGCCAGCTCCAGTCCGCTCTGCTGTTCGATCTCCAGCTCGGCGGACAAACGGCCGGCCTGTTCCCGCTCCTGCTCCAGCGCGGTCCGGGCCTGCTTCACCTCATCCTGCCGCCGGGCCAGCGCGCTTTCGCATTCTCCGATCCGTTGCCGATGTTCCTCCAATGCGGCGCGCAAATGCTCGATCTCACCCGCCATCGCGGCGCGCTCCTCGCCCCCGCGCCCTTCGCTCAGCGCCGCTTCGTCCAACCGCGCCTGCGCCAGTTGATAGGCCCGCGCCAGTTCGGCCAGCCCATCGACCGCCTCCTGCCGCTCCTGCCCGCGCTGGGCCAATTCCTCGGTCAGGGCCTCGACCCGCGCCTCCAGCCCGGCGCGCCGGGCATTCAGATCGGCGCGCTGAGCTTGGAGCTCCTCCAGCGCCCGCTGCTGCTGGGCAATCCGGCGCAGCGGTCGCGCAAACCCCGGCCCGGCCTCGTCCAAAGCCGCGCGCACCGCATCCAATTCGCCATAATCGCAGGCCCTCTCGCCCCCCTGAGCCCAGCCCAGCAGGACGCCATAGGCCCGCCGCACCCATGCCGACACCAACGGATTATCCACCACCGCCCGGTCCGATCGGCGATGATGGCGCAGATCCTGCGAGAGAAAGGCCTCAACCTCCTCGCCCACGCCCAGCGGCACCCGCGGCCATACCACCCCCAGTTCGCGCTCCACCCGGTCGGCCACATGCGCCCACTGGTCCAGCACCTGATCATAGCGGACCACCAGCCGCGCCCGCCCCCGCGTTGCCGCCTCGGCCTCCAGCACATGGCGCAGCCACACCAGCAGCGCGACCTGCGCATCCACACCATCGCGCCGCGCCAGTGAATCGGCCACCTCCAAAGGATTGCGCAGCGGCATGACTATCGCCGCCTCCACCCCTTCGGCGTCCAGCACATCCAGCCAGAAGCCCGCCAGACGGCACATGCGCGGGTCCTTCAGCGCAAAGAGCGGCGCATCGCCAAATTCGGCGCGCAGCACATCGCGCGCCCTTGCCACATCGCCCTGATACCCCAAAGAGCGCGACCACCCGTCATGCACCGGCAGCCAGTCGAACCAGTCGCTCCCGACCTGCGCCAAAATGGCATCGTTAAAGGCGCGCACGGCATCCGATTCCCAATGGCCGGCGGGGTTGGTCGGATTGCCGCCCAGCAGCGTGGCGGGCAATCCCGCGCCCAGCAGCGCAAACACCCGCGTCAGCGCGCTGGTCCCCGAACGATGCATGCCCAGCACCAGCAGGGCCATGCGCCGCGCGCTCGGCCGGGGCGCGTGGCCCTGCTCCGCGCCGGGCTTGCGGGCGCCGCTGTGCAGCAGCACCTCTTCGGGCCGCCGGATCGGGCCGCCCGCCTCCGACAAAGGCCGCAGCGCTGTTTCACCCATGGCTTGCGTGGCTATGTTCATAATTGCCTGATCCCTGCCCCGAACCTTGCCGCGCCGGGAGGGCCATTCCCATCCCTTCGCGCCGTGTGTCTTTGGGCTAAAACCGGGCCTTGCCCCGCGCAACAAAGGCTCTATCCATTTCGGCGGAGATTACGCATTCGCCCGCGATTCGACTGTGGCCATCGTTTACTTTCATGGCGTTGCAGCCCGCCCCGTGCGATCCGTTCACGCAGCAATTGGCGCGTTTCAGATCATCCCATCGGCAATATTCGTGCCCGCCAGATAGGCGCCCAGCCGCTCGCGCATCGCCTCATCCACCGGTCCGCCATGCGCCAGATGGGCAATCGAAAATTCCGCGCCGGTGCCGATCCGCCCCTCGCGGCTGATGATCCCGGCCCATCCGTCAAACACGCTGCCCATATCGATCGCCACGGCCCCGCGCCGCGCCGCGCCCGCCACATAGGCCTTGCCCAGCACGCCCGCGCCCACCAGCACCAGATCGCCCGGCCCCAGCCCCTCGATCCGCGCCATCATCCGCGCATAGCCGGTGGGCCAATGCCGCTCATCCACGGCGCCTGGAAACTGCGCCTCTCCGCGCAGCAGCCATTGGACGACCGGCACGTCAAAATGGGCGGCAAATTGCCCCGCCACATCGCGGCACCCGATCAGCACCAGCCGCCGCGCATCGCGCACAAGAGCGCCCAGCGCGCCGGACCATTGCAGATAGAAATGCAGCGCCGCATCGCCCACCAATGGCCGCCGAACGCCCAATACACGCCCCAGATTGGCAAAAACCTCGTGATAGCGCATCGAGATCTGCAACTGGGCGCGGCGGGGGATGGCCAGCACATTGGCCTCGCGCATCGCGCGTTCCAGCCCGCGCGCCATCGCGCGCCGGTCATCACCGTCAGCCTGATCGCCAAACCAGATGCGCAGGCATAAGGCGATCTCCTCGCCCATATGCGGCGCATCGTGGGACAGCATCGCCCCCTCGCCATCGCCCAGCCGGACCAGTGAAAAGCCGCGCCCCTGCGTCAGCGCGGCCTGCGCAGCCCGCACCACCGGCAACAGGCCGACGCGGGGCCAATCGAGAGTTGTTTCCATCATGGCGCCTGCCTTGACAGAGCCACCCGGCCCCCCGCCAGCACGATTGCCACGCAAATGGAGCCGATATCAGCCCGCCCGGCTCAAGCCTTGGGCAAAGCGCCCGCCACTTTGTCCACGGTCGCGCTCACCATCGCCTCGACGCCCTTGTCGGTGGGGTGGATATGATCGGGCAATTGCAGGTCGGCGCGGTTAAAGATGGGCTTGAGGAAAAACGGATCGAGCACGGCATGATGCCGCGCCGCCACGGCGGGAAAGATCCCATTGAATTCGCGCGCATAATCCGGCCCCATATTGGGCGCGGCCAGCATGCCCATCACCACGGTCCTGATCTTGCGCTTTTCCAGTTCGGCCAGAATGGCGTCGAGATTGTCCTTGGTCTGGGCCAGCGGCAACCCGCGCAGCATGTCATTGCCGCCAAGGCTGATGACCACCAGATCGGGCGGTGTCCCCTGCGCCAGCGTGAAGTCCAGCCTTGCGCGCCCGTCCTGCGTGGTATCGCCCGAAACCCCGGCATTGACCACCTGCGCATTGATCCCGCGCGCGCGCAGCGCCGCCTCCAGCCGCACCGGATAGGCCTGTTCGGGGCGCAGACCATATCCGGCAAACAGACTGTCGCCCAGGGCGATGATGCGCACCGGCGGGCCTTGGGGCACAGACACGGGCAGGGCCGCGGCGGCTGCAGAGGCGCTGGGCACAGGCGTGGGCGTCTTGTCTCCGCCGCATCCCGCCAGCATCAAAACCGGCAGCAAAACCGCCGCCATCCCGCCCAAAGCCCTCATCAACCTGCCCTTTCGTGCGGGCCCTCCTTGCCGAATCCGGCCGGGCCACCCATAAACATATCGTGACCCAATCCCCTGACCGCAAGAGCGCGATCCTCGCCCGCAACCTCACTCTCTCTTTGGGGAGCGGCGATGGCGCCACCTCGATCCTCAAAGGCGTCGATCTGACCGTGCCCGATGGTCAGGTCGTGGCGCTGCTTGGCCCGTCGGGATCGGGCAAATCCTCGCTGATGGCGGTGCTCTCGGGGCTTGAGCGCGCCAGCGGGGGCGAATTGAGCGTGGCGGGCGCAGATTTCATGGGCCTGTCCGAGGATCAACTGGCGCTGGCCCGGCGCGGGCGGATCGGGGTGGTGCTTCAGGCGTTTCACCTGCTGCCCACGATGACGGCGCAGGAAAATGTGATGACCGCGCTCGAATTGGCGGGCGTGGCCGATGCGGGGCCCCGCGCCGCCGAGGAACTCAAAGCCGTGGGCCTTGGCCACCGGCTGCACCATTATCCATCCCAGCTTTCGGGCGGCGAGCAGCAGCGCGTGGCCATCGCCCGCGCTCTGGCCCCGCGCCCGGCGCTGCTCTTTGCCGATGAACCGACCGGCAATCTGGACGGCGCGACCGGGGCGGCGATCATCGACCTCATCCTGACCCGGCGGGCGGAGACCGGGGCCACGCTGGTCATCATCACCCATGACGAGGCGCTGGCGCAAAAGGCGCAGCGGATCATCCGGATTGCCGACGGGCGCATCGAATCAGATACATATCCATCCGACACCTATGCTTCGGACAAATACGCGTCGGGCGAAATGGCGTGAACTGGGCCTCGGCGTGGCGCATCGCGCGGCGGGAATTGTCGGCGCGGTTTCGCGGGCTTCGCTTGCTACTCGCCTGCCTGTTTCTGGGCGTCGGCGCGCTGGCCGCGATCGGTTCGCTGACCAAGGCGATCAATGAGGGGCTGGCCGCCAAGGGGCGCCAGATCCTGGGCGGCGATGTCCAGATTACCGTGTGGCAGCGCCCGATTTCCGCCGAGGAACGCGCCGCGCTGGCCCGCTACGGCCGCCTTTCCGATGGTCAGCGGCTGCAGGCGATGGCCTCGAATGGGGATACCACCGCTCCGGTCCAGTTAAAGGCGGTCGATGCGCTCTGGCCGATGGTCGGGCGGCTGGAACTGGCCGATGGGCGGCATGTAGGCGCCCCGGCGGCGGGCACGGCATGGATCGCGCGCGGGGCGGCCGAAAGGCTGGGCATCAAGCCGGGCGACAGCTTCACCATCGCGGGCAAGCCCCTGCGCGTAGGCGGGATCATCGCGGTCGAACCCGATGGGCTTGGCGAAGGTTTCGCGCTGGGGCCGACGGTGATCGTGCCCATGGGCTTTCCCGATGGCGCTGGGCTGACCGCACCGGGGGCGATGTATCGCAGCCGTTTGCGCATGGATTGCGCCGGGGCCTGCGATGCCGCCGCCATTGCCGAGGCGCTGACCAAGCGTTTCCCGGAAAACGGGCTTGATGTCCGCACCCGCGACAAGGCCTCGCCCGGCACCGAGACCTTCATCGCGCGCATGGGCGATTTCCTTGTGCTGGTGGGTCTGGCCGCGCTGCTGATCGCCGGGATCGGCATTGGCGGGGGCACCGCCTCCTATCTGGAGGCGCGGCGCGGGGTGATCGCGACGCTCAAAGTGATGGGCGCGACCAGCGGCGACATTGCCCGGATCTATGTGTTGCAGATCGCGGCGGCGGCGGCGGTGGGCGCACTGGCGGGGCTGATCGCGGGGGTGGCGGTGCTGCCGCTGGTGGTCAAGGCGCTGGCGGGCGTGTTGCCGGTGGTCGATGGTTTTGTGCTGGCGCCATGGGCGCTGGCGCGAGCGGCGCTCTGGGGCTTGCTGGTGGCGCTGGTGTTTGCGGCCGGGCCTTTGCTGGCGGCGCGGACCTATCCGGCCATGGCGCTGCTGCGCGCGCGGGTCGCCCCTGTCTCGGGGCGGCAGAGCTGGCGCTGGGTGGGCGCGGGGCTGGCCGGGATTATCGCTCTGGCCTTTCTGGGTGATGGGTCGGCCAAGACTACCGCGATTTTCCTTGGCGGGGCGGCGGGGGCCTTTGTGCTGCTTTCCGCGCTGGGCTGGGGCTTGGCGCGCATGGCCGCGCATCTGCCACGCCCGCGCAGCCCGATCCTGCGCCTTGCGTTGAGCAATATTCACCGCCCCGGCAATCAGACCGCGCGGCTGGTGACGGCGCTGGGCTTTGGGCTGACCGCCTTTGTCGTGCTGGCCGTGGTGCAGACCAGTCTGGACGCCAATATTGCCGCGCGCGTGCCGCAAAAGGCGCCCGATTATTTCGCCATCGACCTGCAACCGGGCGATGAGGCCGGTTTCCGCGCCACCGTGGCCGGGGCCGCGCCGGGGGCCAAGGTACGCACGGTGCCGACGCTGCGCGGGGCAATTCTGGCCTATGGCCCGGCGGGCGCGCAGACCCGCGTGGCCGATATGAAGGACATCCCCGAGGACGCCTGGCAATTGAAGGGCGAGCGCGGGCTGACCTTTGCGCAGGATGTGCCCGAGGGCAATGTCATCACCGATGGCGCATGGTGGCCGCGCGATTATCAGGGCAAGCCGCTGGTTTCGGTCGATGAAAAGCTGGCGAAATCGACCGGGCTGAAAGTGGGCGACAGTGTGACGGTCGGCCTGCTGGGCGTGGAGCGGACGGCCAAGGTGGCCTCCTTGCGGCGGATCGACTGGGATTCCTTCGGGTTCAATTATGTGCTGGTGTTTTCGCCCAATGCGCTGGCGGGCGCGCCCTTCAAGCTGGCCGCCACGATCAGCCTGTCGGACAAGCGCGAGCATGGCTTGCTGCGGGCGCTGACGCGGGCCTATCCCACCGCCTCGGTGGTCGAGGTGGGGCCGCTGCTGCGCGATGCGCGGGGCCTGTTGGGGCAGATGAGCGCGGCGATCCTGTCGGCGGCGGGCGTGGCGGTGCTGGCGGGGGTGGCGGTCTTGCTGGGCGCGATTGCGGCGGCGCGGGCGTCGCGCGCCTATGACAACACGATCCTGCGCGTGCTGGGCGCGGGGCAGAGGCAGTTGCTGGGGCTGCTGCTGGCCGAATATGGCGTGCTGGCGGGCTTGCTGGCGCTGGTCGCGCTGGCGCTGGGCACGGGGCTTGGCTGGCTGATCGTGGTTCAGCTTTTCAGCTTCGATTTCCTGCCGTCATGGGCCTATGTGCTGGGCGTGCTGGGGGGTGGGCTGGCGCTGGTGCTGGCCTTCGCGCTGGGCGGGTCGCTGCCTTTGCTGCGCACCCGCCCCGCCGAGGCACTTAGAGAGCTTTAGGGAGAGCTTTAACGGAACACATCCGCCATGCCGCGGCCGCGTGGATCATCGCCATAGCGGTTGCGGCCATAGGTGCCGTCGAGGCAGAAGAAGATCAGCAGCACGAACCAGCCGACAAAAGGCACCAGCCACACCAGCAGCCACCAGCCCGACCGGTCAATATCATGCAGCCGCCGGATGCTGACCGTATAGCTGGGGATCAGGGTGAACAGGGCGATCAGGCCGACAAGGAACTGGCCCGTCAGGCTGGTCTGGGTGCCCCAATAGAAATTCATGCCGTTGGTATAGGACACCGGCGCACCGAACAGCGCCATGATCGCCCCGTTCACCACCCACAAGGCGATGAAATAGAGCCAGAACTCACGCCTTTGCGAACGGCCCGAAATCTCGAAATAACGCCGCAGCGGCAGAAACATCCAATGCATTATTCAAACACACCCGCATAAGTGGGATCGAGCGGATCGGCCCCATATTTGTTGGCACCCACCGTACCCTTGCGCGCCATCATCACAAGCTGGACGATGGGAAGGATCCCGCCAATGTAGGGCACTTGTTCAAGAACGGCAAACACCAGCACCAGCCAGCCGGTCAGGTTCTGATCGTGAAAGCGGCGTACGGTCACGGCAATGGCGGGAATGAGGCTGGCCAGCGCGAACAGCGCCAGCAGACAGCCGGAAACCAGGACGCTGGTACTGCGCATCATATCCTGAAAGGCCAGAGCGCCTGAAACCCTGTTGTCGAGCATGGCCTGCCAGGGCATTTGCGCCGCGATAATTCCGCCCAGAACGACATAGACGAGGAACATGAACAGGGCGAACATCCAATATTCCTTGCGGCTGGACCGCCCGGAAAATTCAAAATAACGCCTGTAAGGCAAAAACATCCATTCCATGCATATCCCCCCGATACGAACTTACGCTCATTCTTACCGAAGGCATCACATTTCTGTCCGGCTGCCAAGGGCTATCCCATAGGTCTGCCCAATAAAAGGGGCTGCGTCCAAAGTCGCGGCCCCTTTTATTGGCGCTCAGAACTTGGCCAGCGCGGCCACGCCAAAAGTGCGCGGCGTGTTGACATAGCCCGAGATCGAACCCGATTGCGCCGGGCTGTCAAAGATCACGGTGATATAGCGGTTGTCCGTCAGATTGCGGCCCCACACGCTCAGCTCGAATTTCTTCGAAAGCTGCCATGTGGCCGAGGCGTCCACTTCGGACACGGTACGCTTGAACGGGCGCGCCGCGTCCAGCCCGGTCTGATAGGAAATGATCGCCCCGGTCAGCGGGTTCTTGGTGATGAAACCGGGCATGCCGTCCTGATTCTGCACCGGCGATTCGTAATGCCAGTTGCCGCGCAGGATGATGTGCTGCTCGCCCCCGATCGGCTTGTCCCATGTGGCCGACATAGTGGTGGAAAGCGGCGCGATGCCCGCAGGCGTCACGCCCGAAATGTCGCCAAAGCTGGAATTGGTGAAGCGGTTATATTTGGGCACCAGATAGGTGACGGCGGCGGCCAGCGTCAGTTCGCTCGTCGGCCGCACCGATCCTTCAAACTCGAAACCATAGACCGATTCCTTGTCCGCATTGAGCAGGTCGAAACCGATGCCGGTAAAGATGTTCGACTGGAAATCCTTGATCGACTGATAGAAGGCGGCAAAATTGAGCGTGGCCACCGACCAGTTGGCCTTCATCC
Source organism: Novosphingobium sp. SG707 (assembly GCF_012275515.1). Lineage (GTDB taxonomy): Bacteria > Pseudomonadota > Alphaproteobacteria > Sphingomonadales > Sphingomonadaceae > Novosphingobium. The sequence goes on along the minus strand of NZ_JAAZQL010000002.1, from coordinate 221,328 downwards.
CCACTTCATAGACGGTGGATTTTTCCGGGCGAGCAAAGCGCCCGCCATAGCGCAAATTGGTGGTGGCAAGGCCGCTGGCCGCAATCGCGGCGGCGTCGCTCAAGGCCGGGCGGCTGTCGCGCGAGAGGTTGATTGAGCTGGCCTTGAACCCCGTGCCGATGCTGGCATAGAAATTCATATGCTTGCTGGCCTCATAGGCCACCCGCGCGGTAAAGGACAGGTTGCCGTCATTGGTACGCCCCGGCTCAACCGCATTGGGCACATTGAGGAAAGGCGGCATGAATTGCAGCGCCCGCAGCGCCAGCAATTGCGCGGTCTGGTTCGACACGCCCGTCACCACCGAATTATAGGCGGTGGGGTTGGCGCCAGCAAAAGCGGCGATCTGGGCCGGAGAGGCAAAGCCGCCCGGCACGGAAAGCAGGCCGCCGATGGTCTGCGAAATGCCCGCATTGGTGGCCGCCGCGCGCATCGCGTTCAGGTCTATCCCCGAAAACACATCGCTCGACATCACGCCGGTGGCGTAATGCTTGTTGTCCTTGGTATAGTTCAGCCCGCCCGTCAGCGTCACGCGCGGCGCGATCTTCCAGTCCATCTGGCCAAAGATCGAGATTGCCTCATTGGCGAGATGATAGGCCTCCGACAGCCCGGTGCCCTGTTTGAAGAACTGACCGGTATATTTGGCCGGATTGCCCTGAAGCGTGCCGAAAGTACCCTCCAGCGAGGCGACGTTGAGCGTGTTGGCGCTGGCGCCGCGAATCAGCAGGTCGGCATAGGAACGCATTTGCGAACCATAGAGCAGCGCGCCGGTCTGGTTGATCTTCTCATTGAAATAATAGGCGCCCAGCAACAGGTTCACCTTCTCGCCCAGCTTGGCGGTGGCGCGCAATTCCTGGGTAAAGGTGTTGATGCGCACATTGGCGCTGTTTTGCCCCAACAGGTCGGCGGAGGTGAAGTCGCTGTCCTGATTGTTGTAATTGGTGTTGTGGCGATAGGCGGTGATCGAGGTCAGCTTTACCCCATGGATTTCATGGTCAATCTGGGCCGAAAAGCCATAGTCGCGGATGCGGTTGGTCGAGGCGAAATTGTTATAGACATCGCTATAGGGATTGGCGGGCGCATTGACCTTGCCGCCCACCGCCTGAATCGCCGCCGTGCTCGAGGACGAGAGCAGGTTGACCACCGCACAGCAGGTTTCGTTGATCTGGGAATAATCGGCGATGATGCGCACGCGCGGCCCGTTGTCGGGCACCCACAGCAATTGCCCGCGCGCAAACCAGCGGTTGCGATTGTTGGTGTTGCCGCCCGTGGCGCCATCGTGGACAAAGCCATCGCGGCGATTGTATCCGCCCGCAACGCTCACGGCCACCGTGTCGCTCAAAGGCGTTGTATACATGCCCTTGACCACCAGGGCATTGTAATTGCCATAGGAAACCTCGGCGCTGCCGCCCGGCTTGAACTGCGGCTCCATCGTGGAAATCGAGACGACGCCCGCGCTGGCATTCTTGCCGAACAGTGTCGATTGCGGGCCGCGCAGCACCTCGACACGCTTTACATCGGGAAAATCGGCGATCTGGGCCGCGCTGCGCGAGCGATAGACGCCGTCGATAAAGACGCCCACGCTGGGCTCGATACCGGCATTGTTGGCGCCATTGCCAAAGCCGCGGATCAGGAAATCGGTCTGCGCGCTCGACTGGTGTTCCGACACGCGCAGTGATGGCACCACGCTGGTCAGATCCTTGATGTCGCGGATCTTGGCGCGGTTGATGACATCGGCGGTGGTGACCGTCACGGCCACAGGCACCTGCTGCAAGGTCTGCTCGCGCTTGGTGGCGGTGACGACGATCTCATTGTTGACCTGGTCGTCGGCGGCCATGGCCGGAGCGGCCAGAGCCATAGCCAACCCGGCCCCGCCCGCCGCCAGCGCCATGCGGCGGCGCGAGGAAAACGAGACCGGCGTTTTTGCTTTACGCGCGGGCAAGGCCCCCTGCACGCGCAATGCAGATGTCTGGTTCATGAAAACCTCATCCTTCCCACGAACCGGCATGCCAACAAGCCCCCCGCCTGTCGTACCCCCGGTTTCCTTTTTATCGTGCCCTGTGTTATGCCTTGTCGGCATGAGGCTCAATCCTTTAACGATCCATGCCTCGGTTTATCCCACAAATTCTTATCAAAAACGCAAAGACCGCCGCAAAATTCCCATAAGTGGACAATAGCCTTCCGACAGCATCCCTCTTGTCGAGTCTTGCCCAAAGCCGCTGCGTAAGCTAGGGGCGCGCGCATGTTGCGGCGCAACCAAAGCGCCACCCCCAAAACGGGCCTTGCCGCCCGCTGTTGCAGAAAGCCTTTTTGATGTCCGGCCCGCTTCCGCTTCGCAATATCGCGATTATCGCCCACGTTGACCATGGCAAGACCACGCTGGTCGACCAGCTCTTCCGCCAGTCCGGCACGTTCCGCGACAACCAGCGCGTCGAAGAACGCGCGATGGACAGCAACGATCTGGAAAAGGAACGCGGGATCACCATCCTTGCGAAGCCCACCTCGATCGAGTGGAACGGCACCCGCATCAACATCGTCGATACCCCCGGCCACGCCGACTTCGGCGGCGAGGTGGAGCGCATCCTCTCGATGGTCGACGGCGTGATCCTGCTGGTCGACAGCTCGGAAGGCGCGATGCCGCAGACCAAGTTCGTGACCGGCAAGGCGCTGGCGCTGGGCCTCAAGCCCATCGTCGTCGTCAACAAGGTCGACCGTCCCGACGAGCGTATCCAGGAAGTGCTGGACGAAGTGTTCGACCTCTTCGTCTCGCTCGACGCCAATGACGAACAGCTTGATTTCCCTGTTCTTTATGCCTCGGGCCGCAACGGCTATGCCAGCGATGACATGAACCGCCGCGAAGGCACGCTCGAACCCATGTTCCAGCTCATCGTCGACCACGTACCGCCGCCGGCGCTCGACGTTGACGCCCCCTTCACCTTCCTCGTCACCCTGCTCGACCGCGATAACTTCCTCGGCCGCGTGCTGACGGGCCGCGTCACCTCGGGCACGGTCAAGGTCAACCAGCCGATCCACGCGCTGGATATGGACGGCAATGTGATCGAAACCGGTCGCGCCTCCAAGATCCTCTCGTTCCAGGGTCTGGACCGCGTTCCGGTTGAAGAAGCCCGCGCCGGCGACATCATCAGCCTTGCCGGTCTGTCTGTGGCCACGGTGGCCAACACCATCGCCGACACCACGGTGCGCGAACCGATCAAGGCCCAGCCGATCGACCCGCCGACCCTGTCGATGCGCTTTGCGGTGAACGATTCGCCGATGGCCGGGCGCGAAGGCACCAAGGTGACCAGCCGCATGATCCGCGACCGTCTGGAGCGCGAAGCCGAATCGAACGTGGCCATCAAGATCACCGAATCGGCCGACAAGGACAGCTTCGAAGTCGCCGGTCGCGGCGAACTTCAGCTCGGCGTGCTGATCGAAACCATGCGCCGCGAAGGCTTCGAACTGGGCATCAGCCGCCCGCGCGTGCTGTTCGGCACCGATGAAAACGGCAACCGCACCGAACCCTATGAAACCGTTCTGATCGACGTGGACGAGGAATTTGCCGGCACCGTCGTCGAAAAGATGGCCAACCGTAAGGCCGAAATGACCGACATGCGCCCCAGCGGCGGCGGCAAGACCCGCATCAGCTTCATCGCGCCCTCGCGCGGGCTGATCGGCTATCACGGCGAATTCCTGTCCGACACGCGCGGCACGGGCATCATGAACCGCCTGTTCGACAAGTATGGCCCCTACAAGGGCAAGATCGAAGGCCGCAAGAACGGCGTGCTGATCTCGAACGGCGCGGGTGAAGCCAATGCCTATGCTCTGGGCCCGCTCGAAGAACGCGGCATCCTGTTCGTGGGCGTGGGCGAAGCGCTGTATGAAGGCATGATCATCGGCGAAAACGCCAAGCCCGAAGACCTCGAAGTCAACCCGATGAAGTCGAAGGCCCTCACCAACTTCCGCGCCAGCGGCAAGGACGACGCCGTGCGTCTGACCCCGCCCAAGGTGATGACGCTGGAACAGGCCATCGCCTATATCGACGAAGACGAAATGGTCGAAGTCACCCCCAAGAACATCCGTATCCGCAAGGCGATCCTCGATCCCAACGAGCGCAAGAAAGCCTCGCGCAAGAAGGATTGATCTTCGACGGATCGGTTTTGAAACACGAAAGCCGGGGGCGAAAGCCTCCGGTTTTTTGTTTGCGCGCCAGAAAAGAAAAGTGTTGAATGCTAGAGATTTACCTCCTTACGCTCCATATCTTTTCAGGAGACTGACATTGGTGAAGTTCATTCTCGTATTTGGCCCAACAAACAGCGGGAAAAGTACAGCCATTACACATTTCTGTGACGAAAAAGTATCAAATGTTAGAAAGCGCGTTCAAAAATATAATGATGAAACAGTAGATGACTTTAGAGCTACTGGAACAATTTTGAAAAATGGCCAATTAAGAGATATTGCCATCGCAAGCGCAGGCGATGTCAGGGCCATCATTGAGCAGAATTTTTCTTTCTTCAAAACTCTAAACCCCGTTTCAGAAATTATTCTTATATCTGCGAAACAAACGGGCCAAGGCATTCCATATCAAGTCACCATAGAACAAATTGAAAATTACCTCTCCCATATCAATCAACAGGTTGACGAAATCGATAAGATAATTACAATAATTCAAACAAATAAGCTTGCAAAAAATGCAAACGACCTCGAATTAGAGGCTGAGCGCGACCGCGTGGTGCAAGCGATCTACGATGCCATTTAACCCCTTTCCTACTCCCACCCCACCCGGTTAAACCCCTCCCCATCCGCTCCCGCCTGTGCGCAAGGGTGGGATCGGTGTTTCAGGCCGGCGTTTGTGGGCGAGTGGTGCGGGATGTGACCCAAGCCGTGGACCACGCCACACAGCGTCTGACCGATGGATCGGCGGACCGGGGCCTGAAATCCCCAAGTCGGTTGGGGCATCATCCGCGAGCCTAGATGCCCTGACTCCCCTGATCCACGCAAGGCCGTGCCGGGCTGTGAGCAAAGCGGCTACCCGGCCATTCGCACGAGCACGCGGCCCTCCTGCCCCTCGTATCTGCGGGGCGCCCCAAGCGTCGGCCTGATCTGCCCAAGCCGCTAGGCCCATTCATCCGCATTGGCCAGCGGAGGGGCAAACTCATCCAACCACCGCCTTCCTCTTCATAAACATCGAGCGCATGGGGCTAATCCAAGCCCGGTTGCGCGCCCAGCCCGATCGCCTCCGTTTATGATCCAGTTGGTCCGCCCGAAATTTCCGACAGGCCGCCTATTCCTGAACAATGCCTGCAAAGCGCATCCCGATTCCATTCAGCAAACCAGGCGTAGAAAACGAATCAACGGCGACACGGAGTTTCCCGGAAACTTCCATGAAGCCCAAAGTTCAGAAGAGGTGTACCATGCGCCAGTTCACGAAAAAGACGATCACTGCGGTGGCTCTGGCCGCCAGCGCTTTTGCCAGTTTTGCCGCAACGCCCGCGATGGCCGATCCCTATGGCCGGGGCGGTTATTACGGCGGCCGCCGTGGCGGCGGCGATGCGGTTGCGGCCGGTGTTATCGGCGGCGTGATCGGGCTGGCTCTGGGTGCCGCAATTGCCTCCGACCGTCAGCGCCGCCCGGTCTATGCGCCGGTTTACGCGCCCCCGCCGGTGGCCTATGCCCCGGCCTATGCGCCCGCCCCCGTCTATGTGGTGGACCGCAGCTGGGCCTGGCGCGATGGTTACTATTGGGACCATCACGGCAACCGCTACTATCGCGATGGCCGCCCCTGCGACGATTACGGTCGGCGCGGCTATTATGAAGGCCCCCGCGGCTATTACGAAGGCCGTCGCGGCTGGTAACATCTGACCGAATTGGCGGGGTGCTGACCTTCCCCTTACGCAACCGGCATCCCGCCAGACATCCTCTCCCAGAACCTCGCCGGCAATCCTCTGCAGCATGGCGGGGTAAACCTTGGGGGCGCATGACGGGCATCCTCGGCCTCCTTCGGGATGGTCGCCCGTCATGCGCCCTTTTTGTTTAGGGCCGCCCGTTTTTGTCCCACACCGCGCAGCCTCTCGCCAAAAGGTACAGGCTTCGCTATGGCGCGCTCGATGACACTCCCTTCCAAAACCAGTGATCTGCGCGTTGCCCTGTTCAGCGGCAATTACAACATGGTCACCGATGGCGCGAACAAGGCGCTCAACCGTCTGGTCGCCTATCTTCTGGCGCAGGGCGCGCAGGTGCGCGTCTATTCGCCCACCGTCGATGCGCCCGCTTTCGAACCGGCAGGCGATCTGATCAGCCTGCCCAGCTTTGCCATTCCCGGCCGCGCCGAATATCGGGTGGCCACCGGCCTGCCCCGCGCGGTGCGCCGCGATCTTGAGGCTTTTGCCCCCAATATCGTGCATGTCTCCAGCCCCGACCCTTCGGCCCACCGCGCCGTGACATGGGCGCGCGCGCGCGGCCTGCCCGTACTGGGCAGCGTTCACACGCGCTTTGACACCTATCCGCGCTATTACAACCTGGCCTGGGTCGAACCGATCCTGACGGCCATTCTGCGCCGGTTCTATCGCCGCTGCGACGGGCTGGTGGCGCCTTCGGAATCCATGGCGCAGGTGCTGCGCGAACAGCGGATGAATTACGACATCTCGCTGTGGAGCCGGGGCGTTGACCGCCATATCTTCGACGCATCGCGCCGCGACATGGCATGGCGGCGCAGCCTTGGCATCGAGGATCACGAAGTAGTCGTGGGCCTGTTCAGCCGCCTCGTCATGGAAAAGGGGCTCGATGTCTTTGCCGACACCATTGACCAACTGGTGGCGCGCGGCGTGCCGCACCGGGTGCTGATCGTGGGCGACGGACCGGCGCGCGAATGGTTCGAAAACCGCCTGCCGTCCAACGCCGTTTTTGCCGGTTATCAGGCCGGGACCGACCTTGGCCGCGCGGTGGCCAGCATGGACATCCTGTTCTTCCCCTCGATCACCGAAACCTTCGGCAATGTCACGCTGGAGGCCATGGCCTGCTCGCTGCCGGTGGTCTGCGCCGAGGCGACCGGATCGGAAAGCCTTGTCGACAACGGCCATTCCGGTCGCCTGATCCGCCCCGGCCATGTCCACGCCTTTGCCCAGGCCGTGCGCGGCTATATCGAGGATGCCGCCCTGCGCGCCGCCCATGGCGCGGCGGGCGAGGCGCGCAGCCGTGATTTCTCGTGGGATCGGATCAATCAGTCTGTCGCGGATACTTATCTGCGGTTGATCCGGCAGAAGGCTAGGGTGGGGAAGTAAAAAGGATGATGCGAGGGTCTAGACCCTCGCGCTCCCGTTACTGTCTGCGTTTGCGCCAAAGGTTCGACGTTTGGTGTCGGACGCGGCGTTTGAAATTTTAAAGCCTGCGGCGCCCATTTGCTTGCGCCGCAGGCTTTGAAACAATTGCCCCCAGCACCACGCCGCAAACCACCCACCACCCCATTACCGGGATTGCAAAGGGCCCCCGCCCTTTGCCCGCCGGAGGCATCTTCCTCCACCTGCCTAGGGCAAACCTTCCTTTTCCCCTCATTCCTCCCTACATACCCCCCCATGCCCGACCTTTTCGCCGCCGACGAACCCGCGCCAACACCCCGCGCCATTCCGGCGGGCGCGATTCCCTTGGCCGAACGCCTGCGCCCGACCGAATTGAGCGAGGTGATCGGGCAGGAGCATCTGACAGGCCCCAATGGCGCGATCGGGCGGATGGTGGTGGCGGGCAGCCTGTCGAGCATGATCCTGTGGGGCCCGCCCGGCACCGGCAAGACCAGCATCGCGCGCCTGCTGGCCGCCGCCGTGGGCATGCGTTACGCGGCGATCAGCGCGGTGTTTTCCGGCGTGGCGGATCTCAAACGCATGTTTGCCGAGGCCGAGGGCGCGCTGGCGCTGTCCGGGCGGCGCACGCTGCTGTTTGTGGACGAGATCCATCGTTTCAACCGGGCGCAGCAGGACGGCTTCCTGCCCTATGTCGAACAGGGCGTGGTGACGCTGGTGGGCGCGACGACGGAGAACCCTTCCTTCGCCCTCAACGCCGCTTTGCTCAGCCGCGCGCAGGTATTGATCCTGCACCGCCTCTCGCCCGAGGCGCTGGCCCATCTGCTGGCCCGCGCCGAGGAGGCCGAGGGTGTACCCCTGCCCCTGACGCCGCCTGCGCGCGAGGCGCTGATCGCCAGCGCGGATGGCGATGGCCGCTTCCTGCTGGGTCAGGCCGAAACGCTTTACAACGCGCAGATTGCCGCCCCGCTTGATCAGGCTGAATTGGGGCAATTCCTGCAACGCCGCGTGGCCGTTTATGACAAGGACCGCGACGGCCATTACAATCTGATTTCCGCGCTGCATAAATCTGTGCGCGGGTCCGATCCGCAGGCCGCGCTTTATTATCTGGCGCGGATGCTGACGGCGGGTGAGGACCCGATGTATCTGCTTCGCCGCCTTGTGCGCATGGCCTCGGAAGACATCGGTCTGGCCGATCCAATGGCGTTACAACAATGTTTGGCCGCCAAGGATGCCTTTGAATTCCTCGGCAGCCCGGAAGGCGAACTGGCCATCGCACAGGCGTGCCTTTATCTGGCCAGCGCGCCCAAATCGAATGCGGCCTACAAGGGGTGGAAAGAGGCGGCCGCCTCGGCCCGCGCCACAGGGTCGCTGATGCCGCCAGCCAATATCCTGAACGCGCCGACCAAGCTGATGAAGGACATCGGCTATGGCGCGGATTACGCCTATGACCATGACGCGCCCGACGCCTTTTCCGGCGCGAATTACTGGCCCGAAGGCATGGCGCCCCAGCAATTCTATCGCCCGGTCGAGCGCGGTTTCGAGCGCGAGATCCTCAAGCGCCTGGAATGGTGGGACCGCAAGCGGCGTGAGCGGGGCGGGTGACGCCGCGCTTTACCCATTTCGCCGCCATCGACTGGTCCGGCGCGGCCGGAGAGCGCCATCGCGGCATTGCCGTGGCGATAATGGCGGCCGAGGATGATACGCCCCATCTGGTCCGCCCCGGCCATGTCTGGTCGCGGGGTGAGGTGCTGGAATGGCTGGTCGATGAGACGCCGCCGCAAACGATCTTCGGCTTTGATCTGGGCCAGTCGCTGCCCTTTGCCGATGCGGGGGCCTTCTTTCCCGGCTGGGCCGACAGCCCGCCCGATGCGCGCAGTCTTTGGGCGATGGTGGAGGCATTCTGCGCCGATGATCCTCATCTGGGCGTATCCGGCTTTGTCGACCACCCCGAAATCGCCCGCCATTTCCGCCGCCATGCGGGGCGGGAGGGCGATCTGTTCGGCGGTGGGCGCGGGCGCTTCCGCGTGACCGAGGCCGCGCAGGCCATGATGGGGTGCAGCCCGACCAGCAATTTCAACCTCGTGGGCGCGGCGCAGGTGGGCAAAGGATCGCTTTCGGGTATGCGCCTGCTGCACCGCCTGCCGCGCGATATAGCCGTCTGGCCGATGGATGCGGCGGCGGCGGGAGGCAAGGTGGTGGTCGAAATCTATACCACCATCGCCGCCATCGCCGCCGGGCGCCGCGCCCGCGCCAGCAAGATCCGCGATGGCGCTGCGCTGGCGCAGGCGCTGGCTGCGCTGGGCTGTCGGCCGGGTGCCATACCCGACATGATCTCCGACCATGCCGCCGACGCCCTGATCACGGCGGCATGGCTGCGCGGCCATGCCCATCGCGGGGAATTGTGGCGCCCCGCGATGATGAATGACAAAATTGCGCAAACCGAGGGCTGGACCTTCGGCGCGCTTTAAGGCTATGGGGCTGTCGCGCCCAAGACGGCGCATGTCATGGGCCGGATTAGCACAGCGGTAGTGCAGCGGTTTTGTAAACCGAAGGTCGGGGGTTCGATCCCCTCATCCGGCACCATTTTCCTCCTTTCAAATCGCGGAAACCCCAGCGCTAAAACGAGGGGTAGTTGTCGGCCATGTCATTATGCGCCAGCGGCGGAATGTGATTCGACCGGAACCGGACATATTTGATCCATCGGCTGCAGCAGCTCTGGATATACTTTTCAAAAGAAGAGAGACAATCTGAGCAATGATCACCCGTGTGCGAAAGGGTACGATATTCTTCGCCATCAATGAATTGCCAGCCTTCGGGAAGGCCGTCTTCGTACAGATCATAAAAATGGTTATAGTTTGCGCGGCAATATACTGTCTTTCCACAAAAATCGCAGACACAAAACACCAAGACGCGCCTGACCATAGATTGCTCCATCCGTATATATCATGGAAATCGTCCCTCCCGATTCGTGAAAACCTTAATATGCACTCACCAGCCTGGTAAATACTTAGTCGATGAAATGAGTGCGCATATCCTTACCTATGATAATTCATTTTTTTGCTGTTAACCTTGACAGTCAACCGATCGCCAATACCCGAGCACCGCCAAACGCATGGCAAAAGGCCCGCCCCGCGCGATGCGGGGCGGGCCTTTGTCCTAAACCGAAGCCGTCAGATCAGAAATTGATCGCAGCATCGATGCCGAAGGTGCGCGGCGCGTTGAAGTTGCCGTAATCACCCAGGATATTGTTGACACTGCCCGTGGTGGTGCTGGTGGTGGGCGCACCGGGCAAGCTGTTCGAGGGGTCGCGGCGGAACACATACTGCGTGTTGAACATGTTGCGCGACCACAGCGTGACTGTCAGCTTCTGGCCGGAGTCGCTGACCGGGATATCGGCCAGAGCGACGCGACCGTTGAACACCAGCGAGGCGTCATTGTGGGTCGCGAACTGGTCGAAGGCCTGCGTCGACTGCGAATAGTTCGCGTCGATATGCAGCTTGGCCAGAGCGCCCGCGCCGCCCAGCGGAACTTCGTAGTCAGCCGAGGCCGAAGCCGCGTTGCGGGGCGTATAGACGATGTAGAACTTCTGATACACGCCGGTTTCCGGGATATAGATCTTCGGAATGTCGGTGTAGGTATAGGCATAAGAAGCGTTCAGCGTCAGGCCGGGCGCCACGCGGGCGGTGATGTCGGCTTCGATACCGCGGATCTTGGTGATGCCGGGCGCATTCAGCGTCTTGAGGATATTGATGTTGGTGGGTGTCGCCGTCGAGCTGTCGGTCTGGATCGAGCTGACGTCAACCTGGCTGTTCTTGCGGTCCATGATGTAACCGGCCAGGTTCACGCGAACCTTGCGGTCGAACAGGTCGGTCTTGAGACCCAGTTCATAGGCGGTCACGTCTTCCGGGTTGAACGGCAGATAGTTGGCGGTACGCGACGAGGCGCCGCCCGCGCGATAGCCGGTCGAGAACTTGGCATAGGCATGCGCGTCCGAAGTCACGTCCCAGGCCAGAGTCGCCATCGGGTTAAAACGGTTCCAGCTCTTGTTGAGCGGGGTATAGAAGTTATTGGCCGCAGCCGTAGTGTTCACGTCATAATTGACGTTGCGGAACATGTGCAGCACGCCGCGCTTCTTGTCGTTGGTATAGCGACCGCCGACCGTCAGATGCACCGTATCGGTGAAGTGATAGGTGCCCTGGCCATAAACGGCATAGGACTTCGACCAGACTTCCGAAGCGCGGTCGATCGAGGCGAAGGGGTTGGTGAAGACGTTCGAGTTGACGGTATAGCCGGTCACATTGCCCGAGCTGTCCGTGGTCCAGGTGTTCGAGTTAGGCGTGGCGGCATTGTCGCTCACATGCTCGTTGAAGTAGAACAGGCCGCCGACATAGTCGAGCTTACCAATGCTGCCCACAGCCTGGAATTCCTGGCTGAACTGGGCCTGCCACAGATTGGCGAGGCTGTAGCGGCTGAAACCGCCGTTGGCGGTGTAAACCGGAACGCGGTGGGCGCCGCCCGAGTTGTCCCACTGGGTCGCCGTCACCTGACGCCATGCGGTGATCGAGCGGATTTCCAGATCCGGCGAGACCTTCCACTTGAGCGAGTTGGTGTAGCCGCGCGTGGTGTCGACCGAGGCCTGCTGCGGCACGCCGATGTCGGCGGTGCTCATGCGGCTGGAACCGTTGATGGTGACGAGGCTGGGCAGAGACTTCACCGTGCCCGACAGGTTGGCATAGGCGGTGCCGGGCAGATAGCAGTTGGGAACGGCCGACTGCGCGGTGTTCACGCCGCCGACGGTGCCGGTGCAGCCGTTCGGGTTATAGTTCAGCAGCTGGCTGTAGAACGGGGTGTTCTTGTCCTGGCTAACGTCGAACGAGAAATCGTTGGTGATGTTGGCGGCGGGCTTCCAACGCACAGCGGCGCGCAGGCCCTTGCGGTCGTAATAACCCCAGCCCAGCTGACCCGGCATCGGGTTCTTGGTGATGGGCTCCTGATACTGCATCACGCCATCGAGCTTGACCGAGAAATTGTGGAATTCGGGCAGGTCGAGGTGGAGTTCGGCATTGTGCGAACCATAGTTGCCGATGCCGCCCTGAATGCGACCGCCGAACTTGCCCGAGGGGGCCTTGGCCACGATCGAAAGCGCGCCGCCTTCGGTATTACGGCCAAACAGCGTGCCCTGCGGACCCTTGAGGACTTCGATGCGCTCCAGATCGAACAGCGCGGCGTTCACGCCATGCTGGCGGCCCAGATACACGCCGTCGATATAGATGCCGACGCCCTGTTCACGGGCGGGCTGATTGGCGTCCAGCGGAACGATGCCGCGGATACCGATGGTCAGCGCCGAAACGCGCGCTTCAAACGGAGCCACGCGCAGCGAAGGCACCGCGCCGTCGCCCAGGTCGAACAGGCTCTGAACGTGACGCTTCTTGATTTCCTCGGCATTCACCACGCTGATCGAGATCGGCGTCTTTTGCAGGTTGGTTTCGCGCTTGGTCGCGGTCACCACGATGTCGGTCAGGCCCGAGGTGTCACCCGTGGGCGGGGCGGCGTCCTCGGCGGCGAAAGCCGGAGCGGACAACGCAAGCAGGCTCGCCGCAGCGAGGAAACGAGAAGCAGAGAACATATAACCCCCATCAAAGGCATGGCCAGCGGGAGGAAAGGGAGAGGAATTCCCATCCGGCCATTTGGTATTAAGGTGCAGACTGAGGCCGCCAATAGGTTGAGGGGGTTGCACTTTTTTGACGGGATTATGACACATCCATGACAAGGCCGAGTGATGCCCAAATGACACACAGCGCCCCGGCAAAGGGTGGCGAATCGGCGGAAATGCGCGACTTTCAAGGCGCCGCACCGGCACCGCCATGCCGATTTTCGCCCCGCTTCTTCACCTTTGGCGCGGAAAAATGACGATGGGTTAATCGCGAAAATTCCCCGCTCCACCCCTGTTTTGGCAATTTTTCGACCCGGTTTCGCAGGCTTGGCGGAATGAAAAGGGGGCGGCGCCCAAAGCCTGAATCGGTATTAACCACCGGATGTAACCAAATACGGCAAATTCTATCTTCAATCCCTGCGTGCTATATCTGTCAGGCTCGGGAACCAAGCGCCGATTCCCGGGTAGTGCGGATCAAATGGTCCACGGGGGAGGATAGCCATGCGCCGCCTTGCTTGTGTTGCAACTTCCGGGCTTGCCGCGCTGCTCGCCTTCGGGTGGGCGCCCTTGTGCGCCCAGGCGGGCATATTGCACCAGGCTCTGCGCGGCGCGCATCTCTCCACCGATATTGTCAGCGAATCGGCCATGACCGCGCTGGCGCACAATGGCACCGAAACGCCGCTCAACCGGCGGATGGATGTGGCGGTCATCACGCTGGAGCGCCCTGTGCTGCACCCCACACTGCAGGGGCGCGCGCTGTTGGGGCTGGATTTTCAACATGCCGGGATCAAGGTGATCGACGCCAATGACTGGGCGGACAATCCGCAGGACCATTTCAGCCTGTCCCTGACGCGCGAGATCTTTGTGGGCGCTCATCTGGCCTATCCGCTGGCGCTGGCGGCCTTGCCGATGGGCACGCGGCTGTTTGCGGGCGCGGGGGCCTTGCGCACGCAATTGTATGACCGCGCCGTGATCGGCCCTGCCCTGCGCAACCGCGACCGGATGATGGAGGGATGGCGTCTGTCGGCAGGGGCCGATGCGCCGATGGGGCCGGGCCATCTGCGGCTGGAATATCGCCTTTCGCGCAGCAGCGACACCGCCCCCGGAGAGGTCGCCGCGCTGGCCGGCAGCGCGCGCGACCGTCTCATGCTCAGTTACAGCGCCAATTTTTAGGCGACCATTTCTAGGCCACTTGCGCGCTGCTCTGCCGGATCGCGTTTTCGATGCCCGCCGGGATGGCCGGATCGTCGATGGTTGGCGGACAGGTCCATGCCTCGCCATTGGCGATCTTGCGCAGCAGATTGCGCAGGATCTTGCCCGAGCGCGTCTTGGGCAGCGCCCCCACCACATAGGCGGTCTTGAGCGCGGCCACCGCGCCCAACTCGCCCCGCACCCCGGCGATCACCCGCGCGGGCAGGCTGGCATCGGCATCAAACCCGGCGCGCGGCACGACAAAGGCGATCGGCACCATGCCCTTGATCGCATCATCCGCCCCGATCACCGCGCATTCGGCCACGCCGTCCTGCGCCGCCACGATCTGCTCCATCTGCCCGGTGGACAGACGATGGCCCGCAACATTGATGATGTCGTCGGTGCGGCCCATGATATGAACGAAGCCATCGGCGTCGATATAGCCCGCATCGCCCGTTTCATACCATCCGGGGAAAGCGGCAAAGTTCTTTTCCCAGCCCGCCTTGTTGTTCCACAGCGTGCGGAAGGCGCCGGGCGGCAAGGGCTCGCGCACGGCGACAAAGCCCGACTGATCGCGGCCCAGTTCCTTGCCATCGTCGCCCAGAATCGCAAATTCATAGCCCGGCACCGGAAAGCCCGCGCTGCCCGCGCGCCGCCGCGTGTCGCCAAGGGCATGGCAGGTGGCCACCCCCGGCCAGCCCAGTTCGGTCTGCCACCAGTGGTCGATCACCGGCAGGCTGGAATGCTCCTCCAGCCAATGGATCGTGTCGGGATCGGCCCGCTCGCCCGCCAGAAACACCGCCTGCAACGGGCCGGTGCCGATCTCGTGCAGGAAGCTGGCCGAGGGGTCCTCCTTGCGGATGGCGCGGATCGCGGTGGGGGCGGTGAAGAAGATCTTGACCCCGTGGCGCTGGATCGTGCGCCAGAAGGTGCCGGCGTCGGGCGTGCCCACAGGCTTGCCCTCGAACAGGACCGTCGTGGCCCCGACCAGCAGGGGCGCATAGACGATATAGGAATGGCCCACGACCCAGCCCACATCGCTGGCCGCCCAGAACACATCGCCCGGCCCCACGCCGTAAATGTTGGCCATGCTCCATGTGAGAGCAACCGCATGGCCGCCATTCTCGCGCACGACGCCCTTGGGGGTGCCGGTGGTGCCGCTGGTATAGAGGATGTAGAGCGGATCATCGGCCGCCATTTCGGCAGGCGGGGGCACGGGATCGGCGGAGGTTTCCTCGATCATCGCGGCCCAGTCGAGATCGCGCGGCGCAATGAGGTCGGCGGCCAGTACATCGCGCTGAAACAGCACCACATGGTCGGGCTGGTGGTTTGATGTGCGCAGCGCCTCGTCCACCATCGGCTTATAGGCGATCCTGCGGCTGCCCTCGACGCCCGCGCTGGCGGTCAGGATCAGGCGCGGGGTGGCGTCATCGATGCGCTTGGCCAGTTCATGCGCGGCAAAACCGCCGAACACCACTGAATGCACCGCGCCCAACCGTGCGCAGGCCAGCATGGCGAACATCGTCTGGGGGATCATCGGCATATAGAGGATCACGCGATCCCCACGCTCCACCCCAAGGCGGGCCAGCATCGCGGCCACGCGGCCCACTTCATCGGCCAGACGGGCATAGCTGTAGGTTTCGACGGTATCGGTGACCGGGCTGTCATAGATGATGGCGGCGGCATCACCGCGCCCGGCGGCAACATGGCGGTCAATCGCGTTGACGGCCGTGTTCAAGGATCCGTCAGGAAACCAGCCGCGCGCATCGTCCCATGCGCGCGACGGCTCCTTGCTCCATTCAACAGCCCCGGCAGCGCGGCTCCAGAAAGCTTCGCGGTTCTCGATGCTTTCTTGCCAGGCTGAAGTATAAAGCTCGCTCATGGCCATCCTCATGTTTATGAATTCTGGCCATGACTATCGCCTTATCGGAAGGTTTTCGATAGAACGACCAAAGTCGGATCGCCTTCGAAAGCCTCGGGGGTAAAGCCCTTGTCGCGCTCGACCTCGATGGCGGCATGGTTGTCGCGGCTCTCGATCGAGATCACGCGGCGCACGCCCCGGCGCTCGGCTTCGCGCGCCAGCAGGTCGAGCAAAGCCCAGCCCACGCCGCGCCCGCGATAATCGGCATGGACCGAAACCGCCACTTCGCCCGTGTCGAGCTGGTTGTCGCAGGCCAGCAGGCCCGAACCGACCAATTCGCCCGTGGTGTGTTCAAAGGCGATATAGCTTTCACTGCGGAAATGATCGGCGTGAATCAAGGGGTCGAGCTGATCATGGCTGACATGCTCACCAGCCGCGAAGAAGCGGAAGCGACGGTCCTGTTCGGACACCGCGTCGAAAAAGGCCGAAAGCGCGGCTTCATCGGCCTCGGTGGCGGGGCGCACGTCCAGCACCACGCCATCGCGGGTGGTGAGCTGGTGGCTGATGGCGGCATCGGTGGTCATGGCAAGTCTCCTTGAGAGGCAGGATGGACGCGCCTTTGGGCGCAAAAGCAAAGTCGCGCCTTGATTTGGGCCAAATAGGCCAGATCAGGACGCGACTTTCAAGGGAGTAAGACCTAAGTATTATTCATCGATGTTGCGGCGGAAAGTCTCGGGCAGGAAGAACAGGCCAAAGAAGAAGGTGGCCGCCGCCACGATCACCGGATACCAGAAGCCATAGTAGATATCCCCATTGGCCGCGACCATGGCAAAGCCGATGGCAGGCAGCAGACCGCCCAGCCAGCCATTGCCGATATGATAAGGCAGCGACATGGACGAGTAGCGGATCCGGCTGGGGAAGAGTTCGACCAGCATGGCCGCGATCGGGCCATAGACCATGGTGACCAGCAGGACGAGATAGAACAGGATCGCCACCACCTTGGGCTTGTCGATCTGATCCGGGTCGGCCTTGGTGGGATAGCCCACCTTGGTCAGTTCACCCACAACCGCAGGCTTGGCTTCGACCGCAGGCTTGCCGCCCTCGGCCGCCTTGGCGGGCGTTGCCGGTTTGCCGACCAGCGCGGTGGTGAAGTCGGCAATCGCCTTCTTCTTGTCCTCGCCCGAAATCTGGGCCGGATCGGGGGCGATGATGGTCTTGCCGCCAATCGAAACGCTGGCCACCGAACCCGAAGGCGCGGCCACGTTTTCGTAATTGATCGCCGCCTTGGCCAGAGCGTTCTTCACGATGTCGCAGCTGGTGGTGTCAAACTTGTTGGCGCCCACAGGGTCGAATTGCGAGGAGCATTCGCCCGGATAGGCCATGACCTTGACCGGGGCATTGGCCTGCGCATGGGCCAGAGCCGGATTGGCCGCCTCGGTCAGCGCATGGAACACGGGGAACATGGTGAGAGCGGCCAGCGCGCAGCCGGTCAGGATGATGGGCTTGCGGCCGATCTTGTCCGAAAGCATGCCGAAGATCAGGAAGAAAGGCGTGGCCAGCAACAGCGCGGTAATGATCAGCGTGTTGGCGGTCAGACCGTCAACCTTGAGCATCTTTTCAAGGAAATACATCGCATAGAGCTGGCCCGTGTACCACACGACAGCCTGACCCGCGATGGCGCCGAAGAAAGCGATCAGCACGATCTTGAGGTTCGACCACTTACCGAATGCATCCTTCAACGGAGCCTTCGAGCCGCTGCCTTCCGACTTGATCTTCTGGAACACCGGGCTTTCATGCAGCTTCAGGCGCAGCCACAGGCCCAGCACCAGGAACAGGCCCGAGATCAGATAGGGAATGCGCCAGCCCCATTGCTTGAAGGCTTCCTCACCCACACCGGTCACAGGCGAGCGCACGGTGATGACGATCAGCAGCGCCATGGCAAGACCGGCAGTCGCCGTGATCTGGATCCAGCTCGTGTAAAGCCCGCGCTTTCCGGCAGGCGCATGTTCGGCAACATAAGTGGCCGCGCCCCCATATTCGCCGCCCAGCGCCAGCCCCTGAAACATGCGCAGCACCACCAGCATGATGGGCGCCGCCACGCCAACCTGCTTATAGGTGGGCAGACAGCCGACGAGGAAGGTCGACAGGCCCATCACCGTGAGCGTGATGATGAAAGTATAGCGGCGCCCGAACAGATCGCCGATATGGCCAAACACCAGCGCCCCGAACGGGCGCACGATAAAGCCTGCCGCGAACACCAGCAGCGCCATGATAAAGGACGTGGTCTGATTGAGGCCGGTCAGGAACTGGGCCGCGATGATCGCGGTCAGCAGGCCGTAGAGATAGAAATCATACCATTCGAAAACCGTGCCCAGCGAGCTGGCGGTAATCACCAGTTTCTCGTCATGGGTGGCGACATGATGCTTTGGCAGTCTGGCTAGATCCTCTGCCGTTTCATGCAATACAGACATGACAGGCGCTCCCGTTATGGGTCTTTTGACCCGTTATGATTTGATTAGATCAGAAATTATAGCGTGCGGCAAACTCGAGCCGGTCGATGTTGCCTTTCTGGCCATTGATCAGTTCGCGCTGGCCGTGGCGATATTCGATGCCAAGGTCGATGGCCTTGACCGGCGAATAGAACAGGTTGACCGCGCCCGACCACGCCTTCTTGTTATAGGCGGCAATCGCGGTGGGGCTGAGGTCGCCGTCATAGTCGGCGCTTTGCATCGACCCGATGACATTGACGCGCAGGGTGGGCGTGATGGCGATGCGCGCGGCGGCCAGCGCGGCAAACACCCGGACATCGGCCAGGCTGTTGGTGGCCGCGACATAGACCGCATCGGGGGCAAAATTCAGGCCCACATAGCGCCCGATGTTCTGGCCATAGGTGGCCGAGAAACGCAGGTCGCTGGTGCGCTTTTCATTGAGGAAGATCTTGCCCGCAACCGATCCGCCAAAGCCCGCGCGGGTGATCCCCGCCCCGGCCGTTTCGGTGCGCACCTGACGACCCAGCGCGGCAAAGCTGATCTCGCCACGCCGCGTCATGTAATTCAGGCGGGCGGAAAAATCGGGCAGATGGTCAGTGCCGTTTTCCACCAGCGCGGCAGACCCTGCATTGGCCGTGGCGCTCTCGGGGTTTTCAACCGAGACGTGCAGCGTGGCCGCCTTGGAGAGCGGGGTGGAATAGCGCACCAGAGGCTGGCGCACGAAAACGGTGCCTTCGGTCGCGCCCACGAAATCGGTCGATTCGGGCAGGACGGCGGTGTTCTGGAACGTGGTCCAGTCCTGACCAAAGGTCCATTTGTCGAGCTGAACAAAGGCGCGGCGCAGCGCCAGCGTATAGCCATTGGTGGTGCGCTGGCTGCCGCCGCCGGTCACATTGGCGGCCGCGCTGGCCGTGGTCTGGAAATCGGTTTCGAGATAGCCGCGCACCGTATGGCCCGCCACCGTCGTGTCGAGGTTGAGCCAGATCCGCGTCTGCTTGGCCGAAAAATCGGTGTCGGTGCTCGATCGGCTGGTGGGTGTCACCACCGGGATCGCCTGAGGCAGATAGAAGTCGCGGCCCAGCGTGTTGGTGGCCACGGTGCCGCCGTCGAAATGGCTGTAATCGGCGTTGAACTTCAGGAAGCCGCCGATGCGGATATTCGTCGCGCCAACCCGCATCCCCTCGGGGGTCGGCTTCTTTTCCACCGCGGCCACGCGCTCGCCGGTGGCCTTGGCCTCCTGCGCGGCGCTCTGGGCCACCTGCGTGGCGGTGTTGGCCTGGGTGGCCACGGCCTGGACGGCCTCGCCCTGCTGCTGGCGGGTGGCGGCGGCATCGGCCCGCAACTGGCTCACCTCGGCCTCCAGCTTTTCCAGCCGGGCCAGCAGGGCAGCCTCACGCGCGCTCAGCGCAGGGGCCGCCTTGGCCATCGCACCCACCGGCGCCGCCAGCGCGGACGCGCCCAGCAGAACCGCCATCGCGCGCGCCTTTCCCGAAAAAAGCGTCATCAATCCTCTCCATCCATTTGGCCATCCCTTCTTGCGGGGGACAGTCCGATCCGTGATGGAAAGATCACTCGTAACAGCCGTTACGATCTATCCCGACCAAGGTTTATTTGCCGACCTTGCATGTACGACCTTGGTAAGGGCTACGACTTGGACCATATTGGCCTAGTATTGTTCCAAAGAATGGGCTGCGCGAGGGGCTCCCTCACGTTACGTCCATCGGAACGAATTTTGAGAGGAGTGCTGAAACGTGGGCGAAGCCATCTATCCCGTCCCCGCCGAATGGGCCGAAAATGCCCTGATCGACGACGCGCGCTATACCGCCATGTATCAGCAGTCGGTGAGCGATCCCGACGCTTTCTGGGCGACCGAAGCGCAGCGCATCGACTGGATCAAGCCGTTCACCAAGGTCAAGAACACATCCTATCACGCGGGCGATTTCGGCATCCGCTGGTTCGAGGACGGCACGCTCAACCTGTCGGCCAATGCGCTGGATCGCCATCTGGCCACGCGCGGCGACCAGATCGCCATCCTGTGGGAACCCGACAGCCCGGATGAGGCCGAACGCCGCATCACCTATCGCGAGCTGCACGAGATGGTGTGCCGCTTTGCCAATGTGCTCAAGGATCAGGGCGTTAATCGCGGCGACCGGGTGACGATCTATCTGCCCATGGTGCCGGAAGCCGCCGTGGCGATGCTGGCCTGCGCCCGTGTCGGCGCGATCCATTCCATCGTGTTTGCAGGCTTCAGCCCCGAGGCGCTGGCCGGCCGCGTCGAGGATTGCGGCAGCCGCATCGTCATCACGGCGGATGAAGGTCTGCGCGGGGGCAAGAAGGTTCCGCTCAAGAAAAACGTCGATGCCGCCGCCGCCCATGCGCCGGGCATTGAAAAGGTGATCGTGCTCAAGCGCACCGGGGGCGATGTGCCCATGGTGGCGGGCCGCGACATCGACTGGCACACGGCCTGCGCCGCCGCCTCGCCGGAAAACACCCCTGAGGAAATGAACGCCGAAGACCCGCTGTTCATCCTCTACACCTCCGGCTCCACCGGCAAGCCCAAGGGCGTGCTGCACACCACCGGCGGCTATTCGGTGTGGGTTTCGGCCACGCATCAATATGTCTTCGATTATCGCCCCGGCCAGATCTATTGGTGCGCGGCGGACGTGGGCTGGGTGACGGGCCATTCGTACCTGATCTATGGCCCGCTGCTCAACGGCGGCACCACGCTGATGTTCGAAGGCGTGCCCAATTATCCCGATCCCAGCCGCTTCTGGCAGGTGGTGGACAAGTATGAGGTCGAGATCTTCTACGGCGCCCCCACGGCTCTCCGCGCCCTGATGCGTGAAGGCGATGAATGGGTGAAGAAGACCAGCCGCCAGTCGCTGCGCGTCCTTGGCTCGGTGGGCGAACCGATCAACCCCGAAGCGTGGGAATGGTATCATAAGGTGGTGGGCGAAGGCCGCTGCCCGATCGTGGACACCTGGTGGCAGACCGAGACGGGCGGGACGATGATCACCCCCCTGCCCGGCGCCACGGCGCTCAAGCCCGGCTCGGCCTCGCGCCCGTTTTTCGGCGTGCAGCCGCTGCTGCTCGACAATGACGGCACGATCATGGAAGGTCCCGGCGACGGTTGCCTCGTCATTGCAGACTCATGGCCGGGTCAGATGCGCGGCGTCTGGGGCGATGCGGAACGCTTCTTCCAGACCTATTTCACCACCTTTGCCGGTTACTATTTCACCGGCGACGGCTGCCGCCGCGACGAGGACGGCTATTACTGGATCACCGGCCGCATCGACGACGTGATCAACGTCTCGGGCCACCGCATGGGCACGGCGGAAATCGAATCCGCACTGGTCGCCCATGAGCATGTGGCCGAGGCCGCCGTGGTGGGCATGCCGCATGAGATCAAGGGTCAGGGCATCTATGCCTATGTCACCTGCAACGCGGACGTCGAACCCGACGAGGCGCTGCGCAAGGAGCTGATCGCATGGGTGCGCCGTGAAATCGGCCCCATCGCCACGCCCGACGTGATCCAGTTCGCTCCCGGCCTGCCCAAGACCCGCTCAGGCAAGATCATGCGCCGCATCCTGCGCAAGATCGCGGAAAATGACGTCGGCAATCTGGGCGACACCAGCACGCTGGCCGACCCCTCGGTGGTCGATCACCTGCTGGCCAACCGCCCGCAACTGGCCAACGCATAAGACAAGTCGCTGTGATTAAGGACGGGCCGCCAACGAAAGTTGACGGCCCGTTCATTTTTGGTGGGCGCAAACGCCTGCAAGGGCTTGCCGCAAGGGCCAGCGGGTCTATCATAAGGCGCAGAACCGACAGCCCGGCCTGATGGCGAGTCGGCAGCATCATTGCCTGAAAGCCTGCCTCACGTGACCCAGACCGTCCTTATTGCTGATGACCACCCGCTCTTCCGCCAGGCGCTCAGCCTCGCCGTCAACCGGGTCCTGCCGCAGGCGCGCATCGTCGAGGCCGGAACACTGACCGCCGCCGCCCGCGCCGCCGCCGAGGCAGCCGACCTTGCGCTCATCACGCTGGATCTGAAAATGCCCGGTGCGGTGGGCTATTCGGGCATTGCGCTGCTCCACGCCGAAAAACCCGATGTGCCGATCCTCGTCGTCTCCAGCGCCGAAGGCAGCGCCGCGCCGCAGGAAGCGCGCGCATTTGGCGCCATCGGCTTCCTCTCCAAGGACAGCGACCTGTCCGCCATCGAAGCCGCGATCGCCGACACGCTGGGCGCTGCCGCCCCCGCCGCGACCGACGCCCATGGTGAACTCGACACCATCCGCCGCGAGGTCGCGGGCCTGACGCCGACGCAGCTCAAAGTACTGCTGGCCGTGCTCGACGGGCAGTTGAACAAGCAGATCGCCCATAACCTCGGCATCGCGGAGGCCACGGTCAAAGCCCATATGACCGCCATCATGCGCAAGCTCGACGTGCGGAACCGGACCCAGGCGGCGCTGGTGGCGCGGTCTTTGGGGCTGGATTTGAAGGGGTAAGGTTTGGAAGGTGCCTCCGGCGGGCAAAGGGACTCGGTCCCTTTGCAATCCCGTTAATGGGGTGATGGTTTACCGCTGGCGTTGTTTGGGTTTTTAAAGCCTGCGGCGCAGAGAAGTCAGAATTAGCCGCGCCGCAGGCTTTCACATTCCAAACAGCGCGTCCGACACCAGACGCCGAACCCTTGGCACAACGCAGACAGTAACGGGAGCGCGAGGGTCCAGTCCCTCGCATAAAAACTTAAACCTCAAACCCCCGCCAAAAACCCCTCGATCCCTGCCACATTGGCGGGCTTGGCCATCATCACCACGCCCATCGCCAGCGCCCGCTCACGGATCGCCGGATTGATCTCGGCGGTAATCAGCATCGCGGGCAGCCCGCTTTGCTCGGCGCGCAGGCTTTCCACAACGCTCAGCCCATCCTCGTCCGTATCCAGCCGATAATCGGCCAGCACCGCATCGACCGGCCCCTTGCGCAGGATGGCCCGGGCGGCATCGCCATCCTCGGCGCCGTGGGGATGGTGGCCCAGCGCGGTGAGCAGCGCGGCGGTTGCCTCCACGGTCAGCGGGTCATTGTCCAGCACCAGCACATTGAGCGCACGCGCATGGGCGGCCACGCTGCCGGGCGGAGGCGCGGCACTGGGCAGGCTCATCGTCACCGCATCCTGCGCAGCGGGCAGGGTCAGGCTGAAGCGGCTGCCGCGGCCCACTTGCGAGACGACCTCGATCCGCGCGCCCAGCAGGCGCGCGATCCGCCGCGACAGCGCCAGCCCCAGCCCCAGCCCTTCGGCCTCGACCTCGCCAAGGCGGGTGAATTCGCCAAAGATCGCCTCGCGCTGCTGCGGCGGGATGCCGACGCCGGTGTCGATGACATCGATGCGCAGTTCCTCGCCCTGCGCCGCCCCCTGTTCTCCCCCCTGCGCCTCATGCCGCCAGCGCGCGCCCACCAGCACTCCGCCATCGAGCGTATAGCGCAGGGCATTGGTGAGGAAGTTCTGGAGGAGCGAGCGCAACAGGCCCGGATCGGTGCGCAGCACCATCGGCCGCGCGCTCATCCGCGCCAGACGCAGTTCCAGCCCCTTCTGTTCGGCCATCGGGCGGAAATTCTCGACCAGATCGCGCAGAAAAGGCGCCAGCAACAGCGGCTCCGGCCGGGCCTGCACCCCGCCCGCATCCAGTTTGGAAATGTCGAGCAGCGCGCGCAGCAGATCCTCCGCCGCGATGATCGCATTGTCCACCCGCCCCACCAGCACCCGCGAATGTTCGGGCACATCGCGCGCCAGAGCCGCCGTAAACAGGCGCGCGGCGTGCAATGGCTGCAACAGATCATGGCTCGCCGCGGCCAGAAATCGGGTCTTGTCCCGGTCGGCCTGCGCCAGACGCTGGTTCGCCTCGGACAATTCATGCGTCCGCTCGGCCACGCGGCTCTCCATCCCCGCCAGCGTGCGCTTCAATTCGGCGCGCACCTGCGCCTCGGCGGTGATGTCGATGAAGCTGGTGACATAGCCACCGCCCGGCATCGGCCCGCCCACCATCTTGATGACCTGACCATCGGGGCGATAGCGCTCGAACGTGTATTCCTGGGCGCGGCGCAAATGGCGCAGGCGTTTTTCCACCTCATGCTCGACATCGGCCCCCGCGCCGAAATCGCCGCGCCGCGCATTGTGGCGAATGAGATCGGCCACCGGCGCGCCCACATAGAGCAGCCCCACCGGATAATCGAACAATTGCTCATAGCGTGTATTCCACGCCACCAGCTTCTGTTCGCCATCGACCACGCTGATGCCCGCCTCGATATTCTCAAAGGTGGCCGCCAGCAATTGCCGCGAGAAGGTCAGCGACTGCCCGCGCTCGTCCAGCAGGCGCGTCACGGCGGCAAGGCTCATCGTGCCCCCCGCCATCGCGCTGGCCACCAGCGCCCGCGCGCTGCTGGCCCCCACCACGGCGGCGATCAGCTTGCGCGCGCGCTGGGCCGAGCGGCTGTCGATGGCCATGCCCCGCCGCGCATCGGCAAATTCGCGCTCGGCGCGTTCGTGGCCGATGAAACTGGCGGTCAGGTCTTTGAGGTCCGACAGGTCCGACACCTGCCGCTGCCACCCCATCAGCGAGGGCAGCGGATTGCCCGCCCCCCGCCGTGCCGAAACGGCCACAAACATCGTCAGATTGACCCCCAGCGACCACAGCACCCCATGCACCAGCGGCGGCGCATGGCCGATGCCCAGCAGCCGCAACGGATCGAGCGGCCCCGCCGCCAGCCACACCCGCCAGCCTTCGGGCAGGATCGGCGGCAGCGCCAGCGTGTAGAGCCACAGCACCAGCCCCGCGCCAAGGCTGGCCCGCGCGGCCATGCCGTCGCGGTTGCCGCCAAACACGGCCAGAATCATATGCGGCGTGAATTGCGCCATTGCGGCAAAAGCCACCAGCCCGATAGAGGCCAGCGTCTGGCGCGGAGAAACCAGTTCGGCCCAAGTCAACGCCAGCGCGATGACCCCCACGATCGAGGCCCGCCGCACCAGCAGCATCCGCCGCCCCAGCACGCCCGCTTCGGCGCCAACCCCCACCCCGCCGCGCAGCAGCGAGGGAAAGATGAGATCATTCGACACCATCGCGGCCAGCGCGGTGGCGTCGGTAATGACCATGGCGGCCGCCGCGCTGATTCCGCCAATCAGCGCGGCGGCCGCGATCACGCCATGTCCGGAGGCCAGCGGCAGATAGAGCACGTAAAAATCAGGCGCCACCCCATGCCCCAGCGCGATAATCCCCGCCCATGCAATCGGCACGACCAGCAGCACCATCGCCAGCACGTAGGCTACCACGCCCCAGCGCGCGCGCGGCAGATCATCGACATCGCGCGCCTCGACCAACGCCATGTAGAACTGGCGCGGCAGGACGAGGATCGCGCAGGCCGAAATCAGCGCGATCACCCCGGTTTCCAGTGAAATATCCTCGGCGCGGAAATGGCGGGCCAGTTGGGCCAGCCCCTGCTCCGCGCGCGCGCCATCGGCCTGTATGACGATGCCTATGGCCAGCGCCGCCACCACAAAGAGCGCCAGCAGCTTGATCCCCGATTCGAGCGCGATGGCATAGACCATGCCCTCCGACCGGCCCGACCGTTCAAACCGCCGCGCGCCGAACAGGATCGCAAACAGCGCCAGCAGCCCCGCCGCGCCCAGCATCGTGGGCGCGACAACCGGGTCGCCATTGCCGGTGATGATCGCCATGGCCGTGCCAATGGACCGCAATTGCAGCGCCATATAGGGCACGCTGCCCGCCAGCGCGATCACCGTGACCAGCCGCGCCACCACCACATCATGGCCGAAACGCGCGGCGATAAAGTCGGACGGGGTGGTCGCCTGTGTCTCGCGCAGGGTGGCCGAAAGGCGGCGCAGAAAACCGGGCGCCAGCGCCAGCAGGGCAATCGGCGCGAGGTAAATGGGCAGGAAATTCCACCCCTCGCGCACCACGCTGCCCACCGCGCCATAGATGGTCCAGCTGGAGCAATAGACCCCCAGCGCCAGCGTATAGGCCCCAAGCCTGAGCCGTTTCAGCCCCGGTTGCGCCAATCGCAGCCGCCCGCGCGGTCTTTCGCCATAGGCCTCGGCCAGCGTGGCCACCGCAAAGAGCAGGCCGATCCAGCCCAATGCAAACAGCGCCGCCGTGCCCAAACCCATGACCAATCCCCCTATGGGCCGGTGTTAGCCCATGGAGGCGGGTGAAGCCAAGCGTCGATCAGGGCCAGGCGCGGACTCAGGCCGCCTGCGTCATCTCTAGCGCGCCCGCAATCGCGGCAAGAAACTGGTCGGTGGCATTTTCCCATGTAAAGCCCGCGCCGAACGCCGCCGCCCCGCCCCGCGACAGGCCCAGCGCGCACGCCACCGCCGCGTCCAGATCATCGTCCAGCGCGGCGACAGGTTCGGGGGCAATCCCGCCCTCACCCCGCCCATCCGCGCCCAGAATATCGAGCGGTCCGGCCACCGGATAGGCCGCCACCGGCACCCCGCAGGCCAGCGCCTCGATGATGACCAGCCCGAATGTGTCGGTGCGGCTGGGAAACACAAAGCAGTCCGCCGCGCGATAGGCCGCGGCCAGCGCCGCGCCGCTCCTGGGGCCGAGGAAATGCACATGGGGGTATCGCCGCTGCATCTCGGCCAGCGCCGGGCCATCGCCCACCACCACCTTGCTGCCGGCGGTGTTCAGCTCGCAAAAGGCCTCAAGGTTCTTTTCCGGCGCCACCCGGCCCACGTTCAGCAGGATCGGGCGCGGCAGATCGGCCATATCCGCCGCCACCGGCCCATCGGCGGTGAACTGGGAATGGTCGATCCCCCGGCTCCAGCGCCGCGTCTGGGTCAATCCGCGCGCGGCCAGTTCCACGTCAAGGCTGGGCGTGGCCACCATGATCGCGCGCGATGCGCCATGGAAACGCTGCATCACCGGCCAGAACCATTCCGCCGACAGCCCCGAACGCAGCGCCAGATATTCGGGAAACCGCGTGTGAAAGGCGCTGGTATAGGGCACCCCGCGCGCCCGGCACCAACCGCGCGCGGCCCAGCCGATCGGGCCTTCGGTGGCGATATGCACGATGTCGGGGCGATAGGTGTCGAGCATCCGCCGCGCATTGAAACGCGGCGCCACCGCCAGCCGGATCTGGGCATAGCCGGGCATCGGCATGGTCAGGAACCGGTCGGGGGTAATCATCTCTACCTCCGCCCCGCGCCCGCGCAAATGCTCGACCGTCGCGGCCAGCGTGCGCACCACGCCGTTGACCTGCGGAAACCACGCATCGCTGGCGATAGCGATCCGGGGGGCGATCCGGAGAGCGGTCACGCAGGCACGCCCACCGGCATCGCCTCTTGGGCCACCGGGGCCTTATCGGCGGCATTCTTCTTCAATTCGGCCAGCCAGTCGATGATGCTCATCTGGCCCGAAAAATCCTCGACCAGCGCGGTGCAGCTTTCCACCCAGTCGCCATCATTATAATAAGTGATCGCGCCGAACTGGCGGATTTCGGCCGAATGGATATGGCCGCATACCACACCGTCAACGCCCCGCTCGGCGGCGGCATGGGCCACGGCTTCCTCATAGCGGGTGATGAACTGGACCGCGTTCTTGACCCGCTTTTTCAGGTAAGCCGAGAGCGACCAATAGGGCAGATGCATCCGCCGCCGCACCGCGTTGAACGTGGTGTTGACCCGCAGCATCAGCTCATAGGCCTTGTCGCCAAGGAAGGCGAGCCAGCGGTGATAGAGCACGATGGCGTCAAACGCATCGCCATGCACCACCAGCAAGCGGCGCCCATCGGCCGTGGTGTGGATCGCATCGAGCAGCAGTTCCACCCCGCCAAAGGTCAGGCCCGCATAGGGGCGCAGCATCTCGTCATGGTTGCCGCAGATGAAGACCACCCGCGTGCCGCGATGCGCCATCTTCAGAATGCGGCGCAGCACCTCATTATGCGCGTCGGGCCAGTACCAGCCCTTTTTCAGCCGCCAGCCGTCGATAATGTCGCCCACCAGATAGAGCGTCTCGGTCTCCACCGAGCGCAGGAAGCTGACCAGCATATCGGCATTGCAGCCGCGCGTGCCCAGATGAACGTCGGAAATCCACACCGTGCGATAGCGCCGCTTGGGCCGCAGCCCCTTGGGATCGGGCGGTTCGGGCAGATCAAGCCATGAGGCGATCCCGCCCTTGGCCGAAACGACCGCCGCATCGCCGCCCAGCGCGCCGGGATTGCCCCCTTCGCCAAACAGAAAAGCGGTCTGGGCCGGATCGAGCCCCGAAGCAAAAGCAGCGCGCGCCATGGCATTTCCCCGATAGAACCCGTTGCGCGCGGATTATATCAGGCAAATTGCACCGCCATGACGGGGCCAAGTCAGAACTGTGACAGAGCCGCGATTACGGCAGATCAGCCGCAGTTTCCACGCTCAACCGATGCGGGGTCAGGCCCATCATCTCGGCCAGCACGCGCAGATCCTTGGCGCAGGCATCGGTATAGAGCGGGGCCATGGCGTGAGTCGTCGCCAGCACCAGCTTGCGCCCGGAAATGGTCAGCGAGGAGGCCTCCAGCACCTCGCCCGCCCCCGCGCAGAAGCGCCGCGCCAGCCGCGTGGCCATGCCCCAGATCACCGCCTCGCGCAGATCCTGCAACGGGGCCAGCCGGGGCAGTTCAGTGGGGATCTCGGCCTGACCGCTGTTGGCCAGCACGGCCATCGCGATCATCGCGCGCCCGGCCTCGTCCACGCCCAGCCAGCGTTTGCGCAGCGCCCATTGCGCGGCCTGTTCGGCGCGCAGATTGGGTTCGGAGCGCAAGGAGGCCAGCGCCAGCATCACCGCCGCGCGACGCAGATTGTCCGGCCCGGCATAGCCCAGCCGCGCGGTCCAGCGCGCCACCAGCTCGCCCGCCGAGGACAGGCCCGGCTGCTGCATCTCGACAAAGGCGATGACGCCCGCCAGCAAGGGGTCCTGCCCCGCCGTTTTCGCGCCCATCGCGCCCGCCAGCAAACCTTCGCGCAGGCCCCAGCCCGAGAACACCACACGCGAGGGATGCAATTCCTTGACCAATTGGCCCAACAAGGCCCCCGCATCGGCAAGGCTGGCCAGACGCGAGGCCGAAACACCGTTGATCGGGCTCAGCGCATTGCCCCGCGCCGTCTTGGACTGGAGCGCACGCACCGCCGAGAGCACTTCTTCGGGCGAGAGTTCATAGGCATGGGGATCGTCGATCGGCCAGTTCACCTGCTCCATGGCGAAGCGGGCAAAGGCGCGCAGCGATCCGCCCACCAGATAGAGCACCTGCCCCGAATGGGCGTCCCAGTCCTGACCTTTCAGCATACGGTGGATGCGGCGGGCGAATTTATCGTTCCCATCCGCCCGCAGCGCCGCCAGACGCAAAGTGCCCAAAGGCAGCGTCACGCCATGGGTGCAGCGCCCGCCGCCCTTGGCATCGCCCTCGATATCAATCAGTTCGAGCGAACCGCCGCCCAGATCCGCGACAATCCCGCAGGCGCCCGGAAAGGCCGAGAGCACGCCGCGCGCGCTGGCCACGGCCTCTTCCTCGCCCGAGAGCAGCCGGGGCGAGAGGCCAAGGGCGGCCACCTGTTCAAGAAATGCGCCGCCATTGGCCGCATCGCGCGCTGCCGCCGTCGCCACGGTCTGAACATCGTCCACCCCGCGCAGCTTGAGCACGATGGCAAAGCGCGCCAGCGCCGCCAGCGCCGTAGCCATGCCCTTGGCCGAGAGCATCCCGCTTTCGGCCACGCCCTTGCCCAGGCGCGCGGTGACCTTTTCATTGAACAGCACCACCGGCGCGCGCACCGGCCCGCCATAGATGACCAGACGCACGGTGTTCGAGCCGATGTCGATGATCGCGCGCTGATCCTGCGCGGACGGAAAAGAAGCGGGGAGGCGAATCATAGCGTTCCGTTTTACGCCCGGCCCCGGCGCAGCGCCAGTTTGGGCACCTTGCGCCCAGACCCCAGCGATGCCCCGCGCCCCGACAGCGAAGGATTGGTCATGAAATAGCGATGCGCGTTAAAGGGCTGCTCGCCCAGTTCGGCGCGGGTGTAATGGCCATCGGCGCCCAGCAGCCAGCTTTGCTCGCTGTCCAGCAGGTTGGCCATCATGACCTGATCGAGCACCTGATCGTGCACGGTCTTGTTGCGGATCGGCACCAGCACCTCGACGCGGCGGTCAAGGTTGCGGCTCATGCCGTCGGCGCTGGAAATGAACACGCGCGCGCGCGGATTGGGCAGCGCCGCCCCGCCCGCAAAGGCCCAGACGCGGGTATGCTCGAGAAAGCGCCCGATGATCGATTTGACCGTGATGTTTTCCGACAGACCCGGAATGCCGGGGCGCAGACAGCAGATGCCGCGCACCACCAGCCGCACCTCGACCCCGGCGCAGCTTGCCTCATAGAGCCGGTCGATGAGCTGGCTGTCGGTCAGCGAGTTGAGCTTGCCCCAGATCTGCGCCGGTTTGCCCGCGCGGGCATTGGCGATCTCGCGCTCGATGCTGCCATAGAGCCGTTCGCGCAAAGACACCGGCGCGACCGCCAGCAACGCGGTGCGGCGCGGCTCGACATAGCCGGTGATGAAGTTGAAGATCTGATTGGCGTCGCGCCCGATCGCCTGATCGGCGGTAAAATAGGACAGGTCGGTATAGATGCGGGCCGTGATCGGGTGGTAATTGCCGGTGCCGAAGTGGCAATAGGTGCGATAGACCTGCGCCCCGTCGCTGTCCTTTTCGCTGCGCACAACCATGCTGATCTTGGCGTGGGTTTTCCAGTCGACAAAGCCGTAGATCACCTGAACCCCGGCATTTTCAAGCTGGCTGGCCCAGTGCAGGTTCTGCTCCTCGTCGAACCGGGCCTTAAGTTCCACCACGGCGGTAACGGACTTGCCCGCCTCGGCCGCGGCGCACAGCGCGTTGATGATCGAGGATTGCTTGCCCGCACGATAGAGCGTCTGCTTGATCGCCACCACTTCCGGGTCTGCGGCGGCTTGCCGGAGGAAGTCGATGACGACCTCAAAGCTCTCATAGGGGTGGTGAACCACCAGATCCTTTTCGCGAATGGCCGAGAAAATATCGCCATCATGCTCAAGGATGCGTTCGGGATAGCGCGGCGAATAGGGCGCGAATTTCAGCTCGGGCCGCTTTTCATCGACGATGGCCGACAGGCCCGCCATGTCAATCGGCCCATGACTGCGGATGATGATCGCATGATCCAGCCGCAATTGATCGCGCAGCAATTGCTCGGCCTCGGGCAGGAAATCGCCCTGAAGCTGGAGCATGATGACGCTGCCCCGGCGGCGGCGCTGGATCGCGGTGCGGAAATAGCGCACCAGATCCTCGGCATCTTCCTCGATTTCGATGTCGCTGTCGCGCAGCACGCGGAACACGCCGTGGCCCAGCACCTGAAAACCGGGGAACAGGCTTTCCGCATTAAGCCAGATCACATCGGCGATCGAGACATAGGCCGCCTCATCATCGCCCGGAATGCGCACATAGCGCGGCAGGGCGGCGGGAATCAGCACCATTTCCATCACTTGCGCGCCATCGGCAATGCGCGTCAGGCTCATCATCACGCCCATGCCGCCATTGGTGACGAAGGGGAAAGGATGCGCCGGGTCGATGGCCTGCGGCGTGATGACGGGCAGGATGCGATCAAGGAAGTAATCCTTGAGCCAACGCGACTGCACCGGATCAAGGCTGCGCCCGCCCCGGTCGCCCACCACATGGATGCCCTCGCCCTCCAGCGCCTCGCGCAGTTCGAGCCAGATCTCCTGCTGCATCGCCTCCAGTCGCATCACCTCGTCGCGGATCGCGGCCAACTGGCGCGGCGGGGTCAGCCCGTCGATGGAAACTTCGGCAATATGGCGGCGCACCTGTCCGGCAAGCCCCGCCACGCGCACCATCAGGAATTCGTCGAGATTGTTGCCCGAAATCGAGAGAAACCGCAGCCTTTCGAGCAGCGGATATTCCATCCGCCGCGCCTCTTCCAGCACGCGCTGGTTAAAGGTCAGCCACGAGAGTTCGCGGTTGAAGAAGCGGTCGGGAATGGCCTTGATCGCGGCCAGATCGCTGCTGATGGGCGGGGTTTCGGCAACAGAAGCGGCAAGAGCGTCCATGATATTCCTCGACAAGGTGGGCAGGCACAGGCCCGCCCTCCCGACATAAGGTTACACTAGGATGACAGGGGAATGCCGCAAGGGCAATAATGCCCCTTTATCCCCGCCCGCGATAGGAAGCGACGCCTTGCTCTGGCACCCACAGTCCCTCGGGCGCGGGCCCCGATTGCCAGAACACGTCGATGGGGATGCCCCCGCGCGGATACCAATAGCCCCCGATGCGCAGCCATTTCGGGCGCATTTCATCAAACAGGCGCTGGCCGATGCCCACCGTCACATCCTCGTGGAAACCGGCATGATTGCGGAACGAGCCAAGAAACAGTTTCAGCGACTTGCTCTCCACAATCGTCTGATCAGGGGCATAGTCGATGACAATATGGGCAAAGTCGGGCTGGCCCGTGACGGGGCAGAGCGAGGTAAACTCGGGCGCGGCAAAGCGCGTCAGATAGAGGCTGCCCACGCGCGGATTGGGCACATAATCGAGCACCGCCTCGTCGGGCGATGCGGGCAGGCCGGTGTTCTGGCCAAGGAATTTGGGGGCAAGCGGCGCGTCATGGGAATTGCTCATGCCACCCCCATGCCACCGCCGCGCGCCCGAGACAAGCGGGCAGGCGGACAGGTGCGCAAGGGGGCCGCCATCCAGGGTTAAGGCTTTGAACAAATCCGTATAGGTGCAAGCCCCAGCTAGGATTAGCCCTCGCCCCGGCTTATCCCTCGGCTAACCCGTTTGGAGCGACAATGGGGCAATGCGCAAACTGTTCAGATCCGGCCGGACCCCATGGGCCGCGCCAATCCGCCTGAGCGGAACGGCGGGCGGATTGGCGGCGTCCGTTCTGCTGGGCGCCGCGAGCGCTCAGGCGCAATCGCTCGACGTTTTCGGCACGCCCCCGGCCCCAACGGCCACGGCCAGCAGCGCATCCACGCCCAAGGGTCCGCAAATCGTTCCCGTGTTCAAGGACCCGGTCGGCAAAATCCCCGTCACCTGGACACCCCGCCCCAGCCCGCCGCCCACACGCAGCGATCCCCCTCGCGCGGCGGCTCCGCGTGTTCAGGCCAAAGAAAACATCCCCGCCGAAACGCCCCGCCTCCGCATCGCCCATGCGGCGCCCCCGGTCGCACGCGCCGCGCCGGTTGCACCTGCTTCGGCCGCAGTTCCGGTTGCCCCCGCTCCAGTAGCCAAAGCCACGCCCGTGGCCACGCCCGCTCCGGCTATTCAGGCGTCGCCCGCCCCGCCGCGCGCCGCCGCGCCACGTCCGGCGGCCCCGGTTTCGGCGAGCGCGCCATGGCGTGACAGGCTCTATCCGATCGGCATCGGGGTCGGGCTGGCTCTGGAACTGGGCGCGTTGTGGCTGATCCTGCGCTGGCGGGCGCGGCGGAAAAGGCGGGAGCAGGGCGACGCCACACCCGAACCCAGCCCCGTCAAACGCCCCGCTCAGCACCGCGCCGCGCCGTCTGATCCCGCAGGCGATGAGGACCATGCCGCCACCATCGCGCGCATGTTCGATGAGGCCGTTGAGGCAGAGGCAGCGCAAGCCCCCGCGCCGACCGCAGAGCGCCCGCTCGCATCCTCCTTTCCCGCGGCCTATGCCGATGCACAGACCGCGCCCAAGTCGCCCATCACCAGAGCCGCGACCACAGAAATCCCGCGCCAGCCGGCCCACGCGGCCGCCCAAGCCTTTCCCGCCGATGCCCCAACGCCCGAAGCCATCACCATCGCGTCAAGGCCGGAGCCCGAGACAACGCCGCCAACGCGCGGCGTGTTCAAGCCATCGCCCCTGTTCAACCGCATCCAGCCCGCCGAACCGGCCAGGCCCGTGCCCATCGCCCCGCCCGATCCGCTGGCCATAGGCTTTGAGGCGCTGCGTTTGAGCACAAGCGCATCGCGGATCGAATTGCGGTTCCGCGTCACGCTGCGCAACGATGGCGCAGGGCCGCTCGGCCCGATTCGGGTGGACAGTTGCATGAGCACACCCGAGGGCGATCTGCCCCATACCGCGCTGGCGCACAGTCTGGCCACGCTGATGCCGGGCGAAGAGGCCGCGATTGCCGAGGAATGGCGCGTGCCGCTGGCCAAACTGCCTGCTTTGCGGCTTGGCGCAATGCGTTTGCTGGTCGGGGCGGCGCGAATCTTTGCCACGGTCGAGGGCGCGGCGGCCCATCCTTTTCAGGACCGCACATTTTTGATCGGCTTGCCGGAGGAAGGGGGGCGGCTGGTGCCGATTCCGCTGGATGGCGGGGCGCATTTATACGACAATCTGCTGGTGCAAAGCATTGCACACGAGTAGGGATAGAGCAGCCTTTCGCACTTGCAATATAATGCTTTAGTTCAATACAAACTTCATAGCAGCGCGTTTCCCGACAAAACCGTTTGCGTCGATCACAATTCGAGCCTAGATTTTTCGCTTTCGCAGCGAAGGAGGAGCGCCGGCGAATGGAAAGCCTGGTGACAACCCAGTGGCTGGCTGATGACATGGAGGCGTGCGATCTGCGCATCGTCGACGCCAGCAGCCACCTGCCCGACGCGGGGCGCAACGCGAAGGATGAATATGAAACCGGGCATATCCCCGGTGCGGTGTTCATGGATCTGGCCGATCTGGCCGATCCGGGGGCGCGGATCGAAAACACCCTGCCCGGCCCGGAACGTTTCGCCAGCCGGATGCAGTCGCTTGGCCTTGGCGATGGCAGCCGCATCGTGCTTTACGACGATTCAGCCATCCACAGTGCGGCACGCGCATGGTTCATGCTCAAACTGTTCGGGGCGCAGAATGTGGCGATCCTGGATGGCGGCCTTGCCAAATGGCATGCCGAGGCGCGCAAGGTGGAGGAAGGCGACAAGAAATTGCGCCACCGCCATTACACCGCATGGCAGGCCTCCGAAAAGCTGCGCGACAAGCTCTCCGTGCTGGCCAATATCGGCACGCGGGCGGAACAGGTGGTCGATGCACGCGGCGCCGCGCGTTTCGCGGGCAGCGCGCCCGAGCCGCGCCCCGGCATGGCGGCGGGCCATATTCCCGGCGCTTTCAATGTGCCCTATACGCTGATGTATCGGCCCGACGGCACGTTCAAGGACGCCAAGGGCATCCGCGAGGCATTTGTAAGCGCGGGCGTCGATCTGTCCCGCCCGATCATCGCTTCTTGCGGCAGCGGGATCACCGCCTGCGTACTGATTTTCGCGCTGCATCTGATCGGCAAGGAAGATGTCGCGCTCTATGACGGCAGCTGGGCCGAATGGGGCGCCGATCCCGCTATGCCCAAGGAAACCGGACCGGCGCAATATAACGCCGCCAGTCTGAAAACCGGGGCCTGACGATTTGACCGCACCGGGCGTTTCGGTGCGGCAAATTGTCCCTATTTGCAAACTCAACTTTTCGTTGGGCAAAAAAACGGCCAGAGCATCGCCATGGCCAAGAACATCGACACATCAGCCCTGCACACCGACACGCAACTGACGCTGGCAGGTCGCCGCCCGGAATGGACCGGGATCGAAAACCACCCCTCCGCCGTGGTGACGCCCGCCGTGTGGCGCGCCTCGACGCATCTCTATCCCGATATGGCGGCGCTGCGCGCGGGCCATGCCTATAATGAGGATGGGCGGTTCTATTACGGCCGTCGCGGCGCGCCGACGCAATGGGCGCTGGCCGAGGCGCTGACCCAGATCGAGCCGGGCGCGGCGGGCACGGTGCTTTATCCCAGCGGTCTGGCGGCGATTTCGGGCGTGCTGCTGGCGGTGTTGAAACCGGGCGATGTGCTGCTGATGACCGACAATGCCTATGAGCCGAGTCGGACGCTGGGCAATGGCATCCTGAAGACCATCGGCGTGGAAACCCGCTGGTTCGACCCCACCGACATCGCCAGTTTCGAGGCCGCGATCTGCGAGCGCACCGCCGCCGTCCTGCTCGAATCGCCCGGCAGCCTGACCATCGACGTGCAGGACGTGCCCGCCATCGCCGCGATCTGCCGCGACCGGGGCATCACCAGCATCATCGACAACACATGGGCCAGCCCGCTCGGTTTTGCCCCCCTGCCCCATGGCATCGACATCACGCTGATGGCGCTGACCAAGCACGCGGGCGGTCACAGCGATGTGATGATGGGCAGCGCCAGCGCAGGCCCCGAATGGTACGACCGCCTGCGCCGCCACGCCCAACAGATGGGCACCGTGGTCAGCCCCGATGACGCGGCACTGGTGCTGCGGGGCCTGCGCACACTCTCGCTCCGGCTGGAACGTGAAACGGCCAGCGCGCTGACCATTGCCGGATGGCTCGCGCAGCGGCCCGAGGTGGCGAAAGTGCTGTGCCCGATGCTGCCGGGCGCGCCGGGGCATGATCTGTGGCGCCGCGATTTCACCGGAGGCTGCGGGTTGTTCAGCTTTGTCCTGCGCGGGGGCAGCAGCGCGGCGCGCGATGCGTTGATCGATGCGCTCTCGCTCTTCGGGATCGGCTATTCATGGGGCGGGTTTGAAAGCCTGGCCACCCCGCTTGATCCTGCTCGCGTGCGTACGGCCAGCGTCTGGCCTTTGGCGGGGATGGAGGCGGAGGACCGCTTTGGCGTGCGGCTGTCAATCGGACTGGAGGATCCGCGTGATCTGATCGCGGATCTGGAGCAGGCTTTGGGGGTTTGGGCGGCCCAAAGGTAAAAAAATGTGCCTCCGGCGGGCAAAGGGACTCGGTCCCTTTGCAATCCCATTAATGAGATTTTTTAGCCGGGATCGGCGCGGATGGGACCATTTTATAAAGCCTGCGGCGCGGCGGGGTTGCGCTGATAGGCGCCGCAGGCTTTAAAATTCAGACGCCGCGCGCAACACACAACCCCGCCCTCATAGCGCAACGCCGACATTAACGGGATTGCAAAGGGCCCCTGCCCTTTGCCCGCCGGAGGCAAAAACTCTCCCCTTTAATCCACCCACTCCCGCGCCAAAAACCGCCCCCCCGCCATCATCAGAACGGCGGCCAGCAGATAGAACCCCAGCCCCAGCAGGATCGCATGGCGCAGGGCATCATCGCCATAGGCGGGCGTCAGCATATCCGAGAGCTTGCCGATGGTGAGCGAGCCGAGGCCAACGCCGATCAGATTGTTAATCAAGAGAAAGCTGGCCGAGGCGGTCGCGCGCATCGGGGCGGGCACGAGATGCTGCACCGCCGTCAGCACCGGGCCGAGCCAGAGATAGACCAGCGCCTGAGGCGCAAGGAAAAGCCAGAAAGCGATCTGGGCCGAACCGGAATAGAGCCCGGCGGCAAACAGCGGCACGCCCAGCAGGAAGGACACCGCCGGCAGCCAGCCATAGGCCGCGCGGCTGCGCCCGCCCAGCCAGTCGGCAAACACGCCGCCCGCCATCACCCCTACTGTGCCGCCGATCAGCAGCAGCAGGCCGAAGAACTGCGAGGTCTGCACCAGATCCAGCCCGAACGAACGCCGCATCAGCGAGGGCAGCCAGAAGGCCAGCCCATAGCCCATCATCGAGCAGGACCCCGCGCCAAAGCCCAGCAGCCAGAAGCTGCGCTTGACGGCAAGGATACGCAGAACATCGAGCAGGGCGGGCGCCTTGACGCTCTCAGCCTTGGGCGGATCGCGCACCAGCAGGCCGAACAAAGGCGTGAACACCAGCCCCGCCAGCCCCACACCCAGAAAGGCCGCGCGCCAGTTGACCGCCGCCGCGACATAGCCGCCCAGCAGCACCCCCGCCGCCGAACCGAGCGGAATGCCCAGCGAATAGACTGCCAGCGCCCGCGCTCGTTGGTGGGCCGGGAATGTGTCGGAAATCAATGCATAAGAGGGCGCAACGCCCCCCGCCTCGCCCACGCCCACGCCAAGGCGGCACACAAACATGGCCCAAAAGCCCGAGACCACGCCGCACAGAGCGGTAAAGGCGCTCCACACCGCCAACGAGGCTGCAATCACCCGCGTCCGGCCCCGCCGGTCCGCCAGCCAGGCCAGCGGCAGGCCCATCGTGGAATAGAGCAGCGCAAAGGCAAAACCGCCCAGCGCGCCCAGTTGCGTATCGGTCAGATGCAGATCGGCCTTGATCGGCCCGGCCAGAATGCCAAGGATCTGGCGGTCAATGAAATTGAACGTATAGACCACCAGCAGCATGGCCAGCACAAATATCGGCTTTTGCGTGGCCGGGTTTTTCCGGGTCGCGGGGTCGGACATGTTTCTCTCCCAAGGGGCCTTGCGCATGTCCGGTAAACCTTGCGGGGTAAACCTTGCGCTTTGGGCCTGCTTGGGCATAATAGTGAAAAATGAATCACGCTTCAAATTAGAAAGCGGCAAGAGCGATGTCTGATACGAAAAACACCCCGGCGCCCGCCCCCGTTCCCGGTGCGAACAAGGTGCCCAAGACCGAGCGCGGGCGGCGCACCTTGCGCGCGCTGCTCAATGCCGCGGCCGAGGAATTTGGCGAAAAGGGCTTTCACGACGCCGCGATCAGCCAGATCACCGCGCGCGCTGGCGTGGCCACGGGCAGCTTTTACGTCTATTTCGACAGCAAGGAAGCGATTTTTCAGGCCCTTGTGCGCGATCTTTCGGGTCAGGTGAAGGATTTCGTCGCCCCGCGCATTGCCGCCGCCCCGGACCAGATCGCCGCCGAACAGGCGGGCCAGCTCGCCTATCTGGAGTTCGTCCGCCAGCATAAAGAGATCTATCGCATCATCGACGAATCCGAATTCGTCGATCCGGCCGCCTATCGCGAACATTACACCAAATCGGCCACCCGCATCGCCTCCCGCCTGCAATCGGCGATGGAGCGCGGCGAGATCAGCGATGGCGATTGCGAGGTGCGGGCCTGGGCGCTGATGGGCATCAACGTGTTCCTCGGCCTGCGCTACGGCGTGTGGGGCGATGAGGCGCCCGAGGATGTCGTGCGCGAGGCGGGGCGCTTCATCACCGAGGGCCTCGCGCGGCGGGAGGAAAAGCCATGAACGACCATGTCACCCGCCACTGGCGCAGCGCCGAGGGGCTGAACCTGTTTGCCCGCGATTATGCCGGGGCGGGCGGCGAGGCGCGCCTGCCGGTGGTCTGCCTGCATGGCCTGACCCGCAATTCGCGCGATTTCGAAAATGTCTCGCCATGGATCGCGGCGCGGCAAAGGCGGGTGCTGGCGCTGGACATGCGCGGGCGCGGCCATTCCGAGCGCGACCCGGCAGAAAATTATGACATCGCCACCTATGTCGCGGACATCACCGCGCTGTTGGCGCAATTGGGGATTGGCCGGGCGATCTTTGTCGGCACCTCGATGGGCGGGCTGATCACGGTGGAACTGGGCACGCTCTATCCCGAACTGGTGGCAGGGGCGGTGATCAATGACATCGGGCCGCAGCTTTCGATGGTGGGGCTGGGCCGGATCGCGGGCTATGTGGGCCAGGGCAAACCCCTGCCCGACTGGCAGGCCGCCGCCGACGCCTGCGCGGCGATGAACGCCGATGTGTTTGCCCATTACGGCCCCGCCGACTGGATGGCCATGGCCCGCCGACTGTTCCGCGAGGAAGGCGGACAGGTCATCGCCGATTACGATCCCGGCATCGCCCGCGCGCTGGCCCGCATCGTGGCCGATCCGGACCCGTGGGGCAAATGGCACCGTTTTGCCGATGCGCGGCCCGTGCTGGTGCTGCGCGGGACGGTGACCGATCTGCTGGACGCGGATGTGGCGCAGGCAATGGTGGCGGGCAAGCCGCGCGCTGTTCTGGCCCCGGTGGCGGGCGTTGGCCATGCGCCGATGATGGATGAGCCGGATGCGCGGGAGGCGATGGGGCGATTTTTTGATCAGGTGGATTAAGGGGTAAATGCGAGGGACGGTTTTTAAAGAGCCGATTTGTCGAGACAAATCGGTTGGCCCCTCGCGCTCCCGTTACTGTCTTCGTTGCGCTATAAGTTCGGCGTTTTGTGTCGGACGCGGCCTTAGAAAAATTAAAGCCTGCGGCGCCATTAAACAGCGCCGCAGGCTTTTGTTTTTCATGTTCGAGACACCAAGTCGGTCCATCCGGCACCACCCCATTATCGGGATTGCAAAGGGACTGAGTCCCTTTGCCCGCCGGAGGCATCCCTTCCCTTCTCCTTAGAAATTCACCGTAGCCGTCGCAAACACCTGCCGCGGATTGCCCCAATAGGTGGTCAACACGCCTTCCTTGCCCAGCGTGGGGATCAGCGCGCCGCCCGCTGTATAGGTCAGCGCCCCGGTGGTGGGATTGGCCGCGACATAGGTGTAGCCGGAGGTCTTGTAGCGCTTGTCGGCGAGGTTCTTGCCATAAACGCCCAGCGTCCAGCGGCCGCCCGGCGCGCGATAGACGAGGCTGGCGTCGAAGAGCGCATAGGCAGGCTGGTCGAGATAGGGGTTGGGAATTTCGAACTGATAGGTCGTGCTCTTCCACGAGACGCCGCCCGACAGGTCAAGCGAACCGGCGGGCACCGGAATCGCATAAGTGGCCGAGGCGTTGCCGGTCCATGAGGGCGTGTTCTGCACCTTGCGGTTGGCGGCCACATCGGTGGGCTGGCCCGCGATCAGCGTAATATATTGCAGATATTTGGCGTCGATATAGCCTAGCGAGCCATTGAGCGAAAGCGCCCCCAGCTTCAGCCGCGCCTCGGCTTCCACACCCTGCATCCGCGCCTTGCCCGCATTGGTCACTACGCCGCAGAAGCTGGGCAGACCGCTGACCGTACAAGCCAGCGAGCCGGGGATCTGCACATCGGTGTAATCCATGCGGAATGCGGCCAGATTGAGCGCCAGTTTGCGATCGAACAGCCGGGTTTTCAGGCCGATTTCATAGCTGTCCACCTTTTCCGGGCGGAAGCTGAGGAACTGGCCCTGACTGACCCCGGCGGGGGCATTGACGCCCACGCCGCGCGGGTCAAAACCGCCGCCCTTGAAGCCCTGGCTGAAGCTGGCGTAAATCGTGTTGTTCGGATCCGGCCGCCAGTTGAGCGACACGCGCGGGGTGAATTTGGTATAGCTGGCGCTGCCCAGGAAATTGGTGCTGGGGGCGCCAAAGGGCGTTCCCGCCCCGCCGAATGTGGGCGAACCGCCGCCCAGATAATTCTGACGCAGGATCTGGGCATAGCGCTTGTCCCAGGTATAGCGCCCGCCCGCCTCGATGCTGATCTGGTCGGTGATGTCATAGGACATGTTGACGAAACCGGCCATCGTGTCGGTGCGGATATTGGCGTCGGTGTAGGCGGTAAAGCCGGGCAGCGTGGTGAACAGGCGCACGTCAAACTGGGTCAGCGCCGTGGCATAGAGGTAATAGAAACCCGCCATGCCGTTGAAACGGCCCTTGCTGTAAAGCACCTGAAGCTCCTGGCTCCATTGCTTATTGCGGTAATAGGCAGGTACATCGACGTCCTGCGAGGCGGTGGCGTCAAAGTCGATGGGCGAGGCCGAATCGTCCTTGCGGAAGGCGGTGATCGAACGCAGCGTCAGCGCCTCGGTCGGCTTGGCCTCAAGGAAGAGCGACCAGCCCCATGCCTTCACATCCTGCTTGGGGCTGTTGAGCCCCGCCTGCGTGTCGAACACATTGGCCAGCACCGGGGCGCCGCTGTACTGGCCCGGAATCTCGCGGTGGCCGCCGCGCGGGTTCGACATGTCATGGGTGTAATCACCGGTCAGGCGGGCGAAGATCTTGTCGCCATGCACCTCGATCGTGCCGCGTCCGGCCCAGATGTCCTTGTTATAATTCGACAAGCCCGTGGTCAGATTGCGCCCGAAACCGCCGCGCGTCAGCCGGGCCAGCGTGCCGCTGGCGCGGATCAACCCGTCCTTGGTGATCGGGCTGCTGATCGTGGCGACGCCATCGGCTTGGTCATAGCTGCCATAAGTGCCGCGCAGACCCAGATGCAGCTTGTCGTCGATCTTTTTCGTCACATATTTGATCGCGCCGCCAATGGTGTTGCGGCCGTAAAGCGTGCCCTGCGGCCCGCGCAGCACTTCGACGCGCTCGACATCGTAAATGTCCAGCACGGCAGCCTGCGGGCGGTTGAGATAGACGTCATCGAGATAGATGCCCACGCCCTGTTCAAAGCCCGAAACGGGGTCCTGCTGGCCCACGCCGCGGATGAAGGCCGAGAGCGTCGAATTGGTCCCGCGCGAAGGCTCCAGCGTCACGTTGGGTACTTCATCGGCCAGCGAGGTGATATCGGCAAAACCCTTGGCGGCCAATTGGTCGCCGGTCAGCGCGGTCATGGTGATCGGCACGTTGTTGAGCGATTCATTGCGGCGGCGGGCGGTAACGATGATGTCGCCATTGCTCGCGCCTTGCTGGGCCATAGCGGGCGCGGGCAGCGCGCCGATGGCCACGCTGGCCATCAAAAGGACGGCGGACGGACGGATGCTCTTGCGGGCGTTCAGGGCCATGTTCCTCTCCTTGCGCGGCGATCTTTTGCGCCGGCGTCTGAAGGGGACAATATTGAAAGGTGAACCGCCTTTCAACTTTGAATTACGGGCACACCGAAAAAGCCCGCAAAAGCGTTGCCAAGGCGCAACATGAAAAGTGGTTCAGGTGTTCTCGCGCGGGCCTGCGGGCCGCTTGGGGCTGCGCCCCAGCATCGCGCCGATATAAAGATGCTGGACCAGAATATAGCCCACGATGGTCATCGGCGCGGCCAGCAGAACCCCCGGCGGACCAAACAAGGTGCCTGTGGCGATCACCGTGAAAAGCAGCACGACCGGCGGCAGATCAACCGAGCTTTTCTGCACCATCGGCTGCACCACATGGCCCTGAATCTGCTGAACCAGCACAAACAGGCCGATGGTCCACAGGCCCGTGGACGGGCTGGCCGAAAAGCCGACCAGCACGCCGGGAATCGCGGCCAGCACTGGCCCCAGATAGGGAATGAAATCAAACGCCCCGGCCAGTATCGCCAGAGCATAGGCCGAGGGCACCTGCAACAGCAGCAACCCCACCAGCGTCAGCACCGCGATGAACAGGCTGGAGGCCATTTGCCCCTTGAGCCACAATTGCAGTCCGCGCCCGCAATCATCGAGCGCGTCGGCCATCAGGCTTTCGACCGAGCGGGGCAGCAGGCGCAGCACCCCGCCGCGATAGAACGCCGGATCGGCGGCAAAGAAGATGCCCCCCACAAACACCACCGCGACATCGGCGACCACCCCGCCCACCGAGATCACGAAACCGCTGGCCCGCTGAAAGATCGAGGACAATTGCTCACGCGCCACCTTGGCCATTTCGGACAGGTTATAGTCGATATGCCAATGGTCGAGATAGGCCTGCGCGGCATCCACCGCCTGCGGCAACTGGCGGCCCAGTTCGACAAACTGGCCCGAAACCAGCCCGCCGAACATCCAGCCCAGCCCCGCAAAAATCGCCAGCAGGGACAGCACCGCCAACCCCACCGCCGCCCCGTCGCCCAGCCGCAGGCGCAGAAAATGCCCCGCCAGCGAGCGCAGCACGACGGCCACCACCACCGAGGCAAACACCAGAATCAGCAGATAGGACAATTCCACCACCAGCGCCGCCAGCGCCACGATGAACAGCAAGGCCAGCGCCTTGCGGGTAAAGGCAATCAGATCATCGTCGCGCATGGAGCCCCGTGACTATTGGTGTATTTCCCGGTGCTTATGCCACAGCATCGCGCCAAGACACGAGTTTTATCAGGCCCGGCAGCGCAAATGGTCGACCAGCGCCTCGGCTGCAGCGGCAATTTCGCTCCATGCCGCGGCGAAATCCTCGGCCCCGCCATAATAGGGATCGGCCACCGAATGGCCCTCGCGCCCCGGCAGA
Organism: Novosphingobium sp. SG707; assembly: GCF_012275515.1. Lineage (GTDB taxonomy): Bacteria > Pseudomonadota > Alphaproteobacteria > Sphingomonadales > Sphingomonadaceae > Novosphingobium. The sequence continues at coordinate 176,955 of NZ_JAAZQL010000002.1, read as the reverse complement.
TGGTCGAGCAGCAGCGCCAGCCGGGCCGAGGCATCGGCCGGGGCCAGACGGCGCAGGTCGGCCAGATTGGCCTCGTCCAGCGCGATGATATGGCTGAAATGCCGGAAATCGGCGCGCTCGACCTGGCGTGCGCGCAATCGGGTGATGTCCACACCATGCCTTGCGGCCTCGGCGCGGGCGCGCGGATCGGGCGCTTCGCCAATGTGCCAGCCGCCGGTCCCGGCCGAATCGACATGCACGGCAAAGCCCGCCCGCGAGGCAGCGGCGCGAAACGCGCCCTCGGCCAAAGGCGAGCGGCAAATATTGCCCAAACAGACAAAAAGGACTGAGGCTTCCGACACCATTGAGGCGCAGATTAACCGCGATTCCGGCCCTTGTCACTCGCCGCGAGGCGCAGAATCGTGCGATTTGTTAAATTGTGGTCCCAATTCGGGACGGGCGCGGAAAGTCTTACCTAAAAGGTTGGATACGCGTTCTACAAAAACCAGACAGGCGAAACCTCGCACCCATGCGCCTGATGCAAGATCTCGCCCATCGAGCATTGCCAATATCGCCCCGCCTGCTTCAGGACGACTTTGGCGTCAATAACTCAATTCACGAAGTAGACAATAGGCCAGCGACAAAGCGCACAGCACTTTCGACGAATGGAGTGGCCCTGGAAAAAGCCCCCGTGTGCCGGGGCGAGACGCGATGCAAACAGGCGCTTTTCATCGCGCCAAACCCCGTCTAGGCCCCGAATCGTGACCCAATCCGCCCCCCTCCATCCGGTGCAGATGCGCCATCCCGATCTGACCCGCCTGGTCGAGTATTTCTATGGTCAGGCGCGTCAGGACCCAATGCTCGCGCCGGTCTTTGCGCGGATCACCGACTGGCCCCACCATTTCCGCGCGCTGACCGCCTTTTGGGCCACGCAGTTGCGCGGGCGCGGCCTTTATCGCGGCGCGCCCATCGCCGTACATCACGCCATGAAGGACCAGTTGAACCCGGCCATGTTCGACCGTTGGCTGGCCTTGTGGGACGCCTCCACCGCGCAGGTGATGGAGCCGCAGGATGCCGCCGCCCTGCAGGCCCATGCCCGCCGCATCGCCGCGGTGATGCAGAAGGCGATTTTCGAGTGAACGCCGCCCTGTGGGCCATGCTGGGCTGTTTTCTGGCCGGGATCGGCGCGCGCGACCAAATGCTGGTGGCGGCGTTGACCGCGCGGCTGGGGCGTCATGGCGGCCTGCTGATGATGGGGGCGATCACGGGCGCGCTGGCCTGTGCATTTGCAGCATGGTTTTCCGGCGAGATGGCCGCGCAGATGACCTATCCCGCGCGGCTGGTGCTGGCCTGTTTCGCGCTGATCGCGGCGGGCGGCGAAGCGTTAATATTTCGTCCCCGCTTCAAGGCCAAGGAACCGACCCGCTCGCTGTTCGCCGCCGCGCTGGTTTTGCTGATGCATCAGGCGGCCGATGCGGCACGGTTCATCGTGCTGGCCGTGGCGCTGGTGGGCGATGCGCCGATCCCGGCGGCGGCGGGCGGCGCGGTGGGCACGGGCTTTGCGCTGTTGCTGGGGTGGCTGGCCTCGGAGGCGATGCTGGACGCGCAGGGCGGGATTGTCCAGATCCGGCGCTGGGCGGGCGCGGTGCTGCTGGGGCTGGGTGTGGGCCTGTCGGGATGGATATGGTTGGGATTTAACGGCTAATCATCCCGATCACGCGCCAGATAAATCGCCCCAACCAATTACAATGGCCACATTGATCCATTTTTCCAATTGAACCAAACGCGCTAGACATCCCTTAACACAGCAAGGCCCCAATGCTGCGAGGCCTGATATTCAGCAAGGGATGCGCAAGATGAACGATCACAACGCCAAGACCGCCCTCACCCACAGCCTCAACGGCTTGCTGGCCGATCTCTTCACGCTCTATCTGAAAACCAAGAATTTTCATTGGCATGTCAAAGGACCGCAATTCCGCGACCTGCACCTCCTGTTCGATGAGCAGGCTGGCGCGATCTTTGCGCTGACCGATATTGTGGCCGAAAGGGTGCGCAAGAACGGCGGCGCGGCGCTGACCGGGATCGGCGCGATCGCCTCGGCCTCGCGCATTGCCGATCAGCCGCGCGCGGACCTGAGCGCGCAGGAGATGATTGCCGAATTGCGCGATGACAATATCCGCCTTGTCGAAGCGATCCGCGAGGTCAAGTCCGCCGCCGGCGCGGCAGGCGACAATGCCACCGAAGGCTTTGCCGATGACTGGACCGATCAGGCCGAAACCCGCGTGTGGTTTCTCTCCAGCCTGTTGGGCTGAAAAAGCGGCTCTGCCCGCCGCCCCGCGGGCAGAGCCTTTGCAGGATCAGATCTTCTTGACGATGCGACGCAGCGACTGCGTCATCATGTTCACCTTTTCCTTCTTGGTGATGTATTTCCAGGCGCCGTTCTTGCCCGCGCGGAACACATCCATTTCCGCACGCGAAGAGGTCAGCACCACGGAGGGAAAATCGACCTGAATCCGCGCCTTGAGATCGGCCAGCAAGGCAAAGCCGTTCATGCGCGGCATCGAGAGATCAACCAGCGCCAGATGCGGTACAAAGTTGCGCGCATCGACGATTTCCAATGCCTCAATCCCGTCAATGGCCCGGACGACCGATTTGACCTTGGGAATGTTCTTGAGCGCCTCAAGGATGATATAAGCATCGGCATCGTCATCTTCGACCAGAAGAATATCGATGCGTGCTTCATCCGTGCCGGCGGTCTTTTCCTGAACAGGATTGGGGCTTGCTTCTGGATTACGTTCCTTTTCAGCAACATTGGAAAGACGATCGTTCAAAACATGCTCAACCAGCATTACTTCCTCCATAAGCCCCCGATTAGATCAGGTGCGAAAAGGCGAACCGGCTATTTGCTGCCAATCCGCTATTTCGCATAAACAAAACCTATCTCTTTCTGATTATTATGTCCTTATGTAAGACTTAGTAAAATATACTCAGTTTACAATTTGTTCACGTCCCCGATTCTTGTTAACACAATCAATTGCATCGATTTACCATCGCAAAAGCGCCATCGATCAAGCCGGTCGAGATTGGATCAATTCTTATCGAATTCTGGCGTCATTACTTAGGGATGTCCCCTGATTTATGTGTCGATGCATAGGTTTGCATCCACACTCCGCCGCTTTGCCCTTGTCGCCGGCGTTTGCTATTCACCGTTCATGCCCCATGTCATCATCAACCAAGGCGCCAGCGACAGCGCCATCGCCGACTGGCTTGCCCAGCATCTGTCCGACGCACTTGCAGCACATTCTGGCGAAATCGCCATTTCGCTGCCAGGAGGATCGACTCCGTTTCCGATCCTTGCGGAATTGGCGCGTCAGGGCCTGCCTTTTGATCGAATCGCGGTCTGGCCGGGCGATGATCGCGTGGTGCCCGAGGATCATGCCGCCTCCAATGTCGGCCGCATCCGCGCCGCACTTGAACCTCTGGGCGCGCGCATCGTCCCGCTGGTCGAGGGCGCAGAGCCTCCGCGTTTCGCGCTGGTGTGGCTGGGCATGGGGCTCGACGGCCATATCGCCTCGCTCTTTCCCAACACCGACCCCCGGCCCGATGCCCCGGCGCGCGTGCTGCGCCTGACCCCCGATCCTCTGCCGCCCGAGGCGCCCTTTGACCGCCTTTCCCTGACCATCCCCAGCCTTGTCGCCACCGAGGCGCTGCTGTTCGTGGCGCGCGGTGCGGAAAAGGAAGCGATTCTGCGCGCGGCCATCGCTGGCGAACATGATCTGCCGGTGGCCCGCCTGCTGAACGCGGCGCAGGCGCCCGTCACCTGCTTTACCTGATGCCTGCAGGCGCGCCATGCTCGGCCTGATCGCCGAGGCGATCCTGGCGCGCCTGCCCGCGCCGCTGCACCGGGTCGCGTTGCGCGGGGCGCATGGGCTGCGCAAGACATGGTGGCGGGTCCGGCGGCCCAATCTCGAAGGCTGCCGGATCCTCGCGCTCGATGAAGCCGGGCGCGTGCTGCTGGTGCGCCATTCCTATGGCAGGCCCGACTGGATGCCTCCCGGCGGCGGCCTGAAACGCGGCGAAGACCCGATCCCGGCCTCCCTGCGCGAATTTTCCGAAGAGTTGGGCTGCGCCCTGATCGACGCGCGCCTGGTCGATGTGGTGCAAGACAGGCTGCACGGCGCGGGCAACAAGGTGCATATCGTGGTGGGCCGGTGCCTTGACACACCCCGGCCTGATCTGCGCGAAATCACCCATGCGGCGTTTTTTGCCCCCGATGCCCTGCCCGAAGATTTGATGCCGGCCCTGCGCGGGCGGATCGAGGTTTGGGTGTTGGGTGAAGAACAGAAGGGATAGATGCGAGGGATGAGTCCCTCGCATTCAGCCTTCCTTCTAAAACAACACCATCTGCCCCCCGCCCTCAACCGGCGGCGGCGCCTCTGCCGCCTCAAAGCCCGATAGCGTCAGCCCCATCAACCGCACCGCCAAGGGCAGAGGCAACAGATCGTCGAGCAACTCCCGCGCGATACCGGCAAATTCCTCGCGCCCGTCGACAAAACGGTCCAGCGTGCGCGAATGGGTGCGGATCGAGAAATCGGACAGGCGCAGTTTGAGCGTCACCGTCCGCCCCTGCGCCTTCGCCTTTTCAATATCTTGCCAGACCATCTCGATGATCCCCTCCAGCACTTGCCGCAGGCCCGGCCCGGTGGAAATGTCGCGGTCAAAGGTCCGCTCGCCGCCAAGGGATTTGCGCGGTCGGTTGGGCTTGACCGCGCGCAGGTCGATCGCCCGCGCCGCGCGATAGAGGTAATCGGCCAGCGACCCGAAATGCTCGCGCAAAAACGCAATGTCGCGCGCGCGCAGGTCCGCCCCCGTCTCGATCCCCAGCGCTGCCATCTTCTCCGCCCCGCGCGGACCCACCCCGTGAAACCGCCGAACCGGCAGCGCGGCGACAAAATCCGCCCCCTCGCCCGGCCGGATCACGCATAATCCGTCGGGCTTGTTCTGGTCGCTGGCGATTTTGGCGAGGAATTTGTTGTAGCTGACCCCGGCGCTGGCGGTCAGGCCGGTTTCCGCCTTGATGCGCGCGCGGATCAGCTCGGCAATGCGCGTCGCGCTGCCGATGCCTTTGATATCCTGCGTCACGTCCAGATAGGCCTCGTCCATCGCCAGCGGTTCGACGAGCGGCGTATATTCGCGGAAAATCGCGCGGATCTGCTGCGAGACCGCGCGATAGGCCTCAAACCGCGGCGGTTTGAAGATCAGCGCAGGGCACAGCCGCGCCGCGACCACGCTGGGCTGGGCCGAGCGGACGCCGAATTTGCGCGCCTCATAGCTGGCCGCGGCCACCACGCCGCGCTCGCGGCTGCCCCCCACGGCCACGGGCAGACCGCGCAGTGAAGGATCATCGCGCTGCTCAACGCTGGCAAAGAAGGCGTCCATATCGACATGGATGATCTTGCGCAGACCGGGCGCGCTGATTTCCTCATCCTGATGCGGGGCCGATTCCATGGATGCACAATAATGCCCCGGCGCGCATTTGGCACCGGGGCATCGCGGGATTTGAACATAAAAAGAACAAATCAGCGCTGGGCCAGCTTGCTTTCCTTCAGCTTGGCCGCAAAATGGGTGGTGGCCTTGTCCAGCGCCTCTTCGCGGCAGGTTTCGTAAAGGGCACGGGCCTTGAGCCGGTCGGGCAGGTCGGACATTTCATCGCACACCATATTGGCGGCGGTGGCCAGACGCTTGCGCATCACATGGCGGCCCTGCTCGGTCGAAAGGTCGAGATCGGCATAGGAGACCCGGATGGTCGGCGCATCGCCTTCCAGCTTTTCAAAGGTCACCGGAACAGACATGGTGGAGGAAGCAGGCGCGGCCGCATGGGCGGGCATGACGAAGGTGAACGTGGCAAGGCCCAGCGCGGCGGTGGTGGCAAAGCTCAGGGCAAAGGGGCTGAGAGCGGTGGTGCGGAAGATGGACATGGTCGGTATCCTTCTGATCAATTGTTGGCGTGGTTCAAACCGGCTCTGACCGGATGCCAGAAGGATTGCAGGGGGCGTGCCAATTTTAAAAAATATCTATATTTCTGATGTTTAAAAATTTTCGCCCAAAGTCACCCCTTGAAATCTGCCAAATCATCCGCATATATTCCCACTTATCAGCGTAATTTTCACCATGCGATTTGTTCACGCCGGGGCTAGCCATTTTGGCGTCATGCGGCCATGGTGGCCCCATGACTTCTCCTTCCCCCGGGCCTGCCGACAAGAAGATCGGCGGGCTGGAATTCATTCTCCTCATGGGTCTGGTACAGGCGCTGCAAGCGCTGGCGGTGGACTCGATGCTGCCCGCGCTTGGCGAAATGGCGCGCGAACTGGGCTCGCGCGATCCCAACGAGCGTCAGCTTGTCGTGGGCGTTTTCCTGATCTTCAGCGGTCTTGGCTGCCTGGTGCCCGGCGCGCTGGCGGATCGCTTTGGCCGCCGCCCGGTGCTGCTGGGCTGTATCGCGGCCTATGTGACCTGTTCGGCGGCTTGCGGTCTGGTAAAAAATTTCCAGCAATTGCTGGTGCTGCGCGCGATGGTGGGCTTTGCCTGCTCGGGGCTGGCGGTGCTGCCCGCCGCGATCATCCGCGATCTGCATGAAGGCGACCGGATGGCGCGGATGCAATCGACCGTCTCGATGGTCTTCATGATCGTGCCGATGATCGCGCCCAGCGTGGGCCAGGCGATCCTGCTGATGGCAAGCTGGCGCTGGATCTTTGGCGTGATGGCGCTGATGGGCACGGCGCTGGCGATCTGGATCTCGCTGCGCCTGCCTGAAACGCTGCGCCGCGAATATCGCCAGCCGATCAGCCTGCCCAACATCGGCCGCTCGATGATCGAGGTGACGACCACCCGCGCGGCGCTGGGCTATGTGTTCGGCATGGCGCTGATCCAGTCGGCCATGTTCGGCTATATCAACTCGTGCCAGCAATTGGTGGGCGAGCATTTCGGGGCCGGAACGCGCTTTCCGCTGATCTTTGCGGGCATGGCGATGGTGATGGCCTGCACCAATTTCATCAATTCGCGCATCGTCATGCGGTTTGGCGCCCGCCGGGTCAGCCATACCGCGCTGGTCGTCTATATCGCCACCAGCGCGCTGCAATTCTATATGGCGACGCGCCCGGATGAGACGCTGTGGCAATTCGTGCCGATGATGACGCTGAACATGTGCCTGCTGGGCTTTCTGGGGGCCAATTTCTCTTCGATCGCGCTCCAGCCCTTTGCCCGCAAGGCGGGGGCGGCCTCCTCGGCACAGGCATTCATCCGCATGGTGCTGGCCTCATGGCTGGGCGCGCTGATCGGGCAGGCGTTTGACGGCACGGCGCGGCCTTTGGCGGCGGCGCTGCTGACGGCGGGCTGCGGCTGCCTCGCCCTGATCCTTTACAGCGAGAAGGGCGAATTGTTCCGCCGCCGCAATCCTCCCGGCACCACCTATCCCATTGCCTGAACGGGCGGCCGGAAATTCCAGGCGACCACGCCCCTTTGCATTTTGCAAAAGAGTGCGCGGTCCAGCCAATCGGCGGGGTTGAGCGGCTTGTACCATATTGGATCATAAATGATGGTTAATTTCAACTTAACTCGCAGCCTTAAATAATAAATAAGGCAAACTTACAGATATTTAATCCCTGTTTGAACGGCATTTCGCCCAAAACAGAACAGGGGTCACAGGCATGAGCGTAAATATTATCCTGATTCTGGCTGCTTCAGGACTGATCGCTACATCGGCAACCGATAAGGTTCGCCCGACAGAAGCACTACCCAAAACCGAAGTAAACGCAGCACCATCGCATAACGAACCTGCGGGGCGCAATCATCCCGTCGGAACCGAATGGGCGCGTGAGAAGTTTTACCACAACGCTTCCCACGCCCTTGAGCATTTGCCTCACCCCAATCCGCATGCCTGCGGGTCGCATGGCGTAGCCATTTCGCCCTGCTGATAATTATAAAAATCGGGTCAAACCATTACGAAAGCCCCGCCTGGACCGGCGGGGCTTTTTGCGGGCCCAAGCCCCGCCAATCCGGTTAGACGCGCGCCACCGCCTGCGCCAGCTCGCCCCGGCGATAGGGTACCAAGGGCACCTGTTCCGGCGCCCCGGCCATCGCGCCGATCAGCCCGCCGCCCAGAAAACGCAATTTCTCGAATCCGCTGGTGGATACCCGGCTTTCCCATGCGCGCGGGCCGCGCGCGGCCACCTTGCGGGCAATCGCGCCATAGATCCCCGCTGCCGACAGCACCGCCCAGCGGCAGCGAAAAGGCAGACGCGCCGCCCCCGCCCGCGCACTGGCCTCATAAAGCTGCGCGGTGGCACACATGCGCGCGACCATCGCGGCCAGCGCCTCCCGGTTGCGGGGAGCCATCAGCTCACCCTCATCTACCCCCGCCTGCGCCAGCCAGTCGGCGGGCAGATAACACCGCCCCGCCGCATGATCCTCGGCAATGTCGCGGGCGATATTGCCCAATTGAAAGGCAATGCCCAGATCGCTGGCCCGGTTGAGCGTATCGCCATCCTCCGGGTCCACCCCCATCACCAGCGCCATCAGCACGCCCACCGCGCCCGCCACATGATAGCAATAGCCCAGCATATCCAGCTCGGTCCGGGGCCGCCATCCGGCCGCATCCAGCGCAAATCCGGCAATCACATCGCCGGTATGCACCGCATTGATCCCGCATTCCGCCGCCACCACGCCCAGCGCGTCAAAAGCGAAATGCCCGGTCACATCCCCGCCCAGCGCCCGCGCGGTCAGGCGGCGGATCTGCTCCAACCGCTCGGCCGCGCCGGCCTGCGCTCCCAACGCCCCGCCATGATCCTGATCGTCGGCCAGATCATCGCAAGCCCGGCACCAGGCATAGAGCAGCCAGACCCGTTCCCGCGTGGCCGCATCGAACAGTTTCGAGGCTGCGGCAAAGCTCTTCGACCCGCGCGCGATGCTCTCGCGCGCGGCCTCCACCAATGCCCCCCGGTCAAGGCTCACAGCGTCTTGGGGTCCATGCGGATGATCTGCTCGCCCGGCTCATGCGCGGCCATGCGGTCCAGCAACAGGTCCAGCTCGCGCTCGGCGAGAATGATGCCCTGATGCGCGGGCCGGATAAAACCGACCTCGCCCATGTGCCGGTTAAACGCCAGCAAGCCATCGTAAAAACCATAAGCGTTGAGCAAGCCCACCGGCTTCTGGTGATAGCCAAGCTGCGCCCAGCTCACCGCTTCCCACAGCTCGTCCATCGTACCCACGCCGCCCGGCAGGGTCAGGAAACCGTCCGAAAGCCGCTCGAACTGCGCCTTGCGCTCATGCATCGTCTCAACCGTGATCAGCTCGGTCAGGCCCGTATGCTCAACCTCGACATGGGCCAGCGCCACCGGGATCACCCCGATCACTTCGCCCCCCGCCGCCATCGCCGCATCGGCCACCGCGCCCATCAGGCCCAGCCGACCGCCGCCATAGACAAGCCCGATCCCGCGCCTTGCCAGCTCGGTGCCCACTTCCTGGGCCAGTTCGATGTAACGGGGATCGGCGGGAGTGGCAGAGCCACAATAGACTGCAATGCGTTTCATACCCCCACTTTAGCGAATGCTCCGCCATTGGCCAGACGGTTGATGGGGGGCTAGGTTTTTTTAGGAAAGGTTAGGTTGAGATGCCTCCGGCGGGCAAAGGGACTCGTCCCTTTGCAATCCCATTAATGGGGTGGCACGTGGTTGGCATGGATGTGTCTGCGGTATGAGTTGAAAGCCTGCGGCGCGGCAAGCTCACACTGATTGGCGCCGCAGGCTTTATATTCAAATACCCCCAGCACAAGGCAGCCCCAATGGCGCGACGCAGACAATATCGGGATTGTTAAGGGCCCCCGCCCTTAACCCGCCGGAGGCAAACCTTTAAACCCCCGCCAAACCCGTTACCCCGCCCGCTTCAACCGATAGGCATGCAACCCCGCCGCCACCGCCTTCAGCTCGGCATCCAATTCGCCCAGCAGCCGCTTTGCCGCCGGCCCTTCGTTGCGGCCCAGCGCAGTTTCGGCCCTTTGCGCCATGATGCGGATGCGCTGCATACCCAGCAGGCCCGCGTTGCCCTTCATCCGGTGCAGCCGCTTCATCATCGGTGAGGCAGGCTCATCCATCACCGCGATCTGGTCATTTTCGTCCAGGAACCTTTGCAGTGAATTGAGAAACAGCGTCTTGTTATCCGCCAGCCTTTCGCGGGCATCGTCAACATCGATCCCGTCGATGACCGGCCATTCGTCCGCCGCCTGTGCTCCGCCCTCGCCGTTGCGGGCGATATCGGGTTCGGCATGGCCGGTGGCCACCTTTTGCCGGATCACCTCGATCAGCGTCTTGGCGTCGAAAGGCTTGGTGATCAGCCCGTCCATCCGCGCCAGCGTGGCGTCGCGATCATCGCAATGCGCCGCCCCCGCCGTCAGCGCCACCACCGCGGGCCGCGCCGAACCCAGCGTCCATTCGATCTGGCGAAAGGCTTCATAGCCATCCATCACCGGCATTTGAATATCCATCAGGATGACGTCGAAGCCTCCCCTTTCGGCAATCACCTTCTCCACCGCCCGCGCGCCGTTTTCGGCCGTGGTGACGATCGCGCTTTCCAGTTCCAGCACATGGCGGGCCACTTCCAGATTGATCTCACTGTCATCCACGATCAGCACGCGGACGCCCTTGAGCCGGGGCGCGCCGACCTCTCCGCCCGGATCCTCGGCCACGATCAGATCGCCCGAGGCCAGTTCAAAGGGCAGATCGACCCAGAAATGACTGCCCTTGCCCGGCTCGCTGGCCGCGTCGATATGGCCGCCCATCAGCAAGGCCAGATCGCGCGAGATCGACAGGCCCAGCCCCGTTCCGCCGAAGCGCCGCGTGGTGGACACATCGGCCTGTTCAAACGGATGGAACAGGCGGCCGATATGCTCCGGCTCGATGCCGATGCCGGTATCATCCACCTGAAAACGCAGATGGGCCATCTCGTCATTGCGGTTCTTGACCGAAACGCTCAGGCTGACCTCGCCCGTCTCGGTAAATTTGATCGCATTGGTGACGAGGTTGAGCAGGATCTGATGCAGCCGCCCGCCATCGCCCACGATCATGTCGGGCAGGCTGCTCCCCCGCCGCAGGGCAAAGCGCAATTTGCGGCTGCCGATCTGGACAAGCGCCAGCCCTTCGATGCTGCGCAGCACCTCGTTCAGGCTGAAAGGGGCGATGGCCAGATCGATCTGGTTCGCCTCGATCTTGGAAATATCCAGCACATCATTGACAATGCCCAGCAAGGCCCGGCTTGCCGCCTTGATCTTGCCCAGCAGATCGCCCTGCTGCTGGTCCAGCTTCGTCCGCTCCAGCAGATAGCTCAGCCCGATGATCGCGTTCAAAGGCGTGCGGATCTCGTGGCTCATATTGGCCACGAACATGCTCTTGGCGCGATTGGCCGACTGCGCCTCATCCAGCGCGCGCTGCAAGGATCGCTCATGCTCGTCGCGCAGCGCCTCGGTGGCCTGACGCAGCCGCTCATCGGCCAGCCTTGTGGCATGTTCCAGCTCGGCCCGGCGAATCGCGCTGATGATGACCTCGCGCAGGCGTTCCGGGCTGACCGTGGCCTTGGCCACATAATCGGACACGCCCCGCCGCATCGAATCGGCCAGCACCTCTTCAGCATCGCGCAAAGTCACCAGAATGACCGGGCACGGCTCCTCGCGATGGGCGTGGATATCGGGCACCAGATCAGTGCCTAGTTCGCCGCCCAGATGATAATCGAGCAGGACGCAGTCGAACTTGTGCTTGCGCAATTGTTCGCGCGCCGAATCCAGGCAATTGGCCTCGGCTATCGTCGAAAACATGCCCATCCGGTCCAGCGCCCGGATGAACACCTCGCGGTCGACATCATCGTCATCGACCAGCAGGATGGATTGGGGGACGATCTCGGTCATCGCGCACCACCATCAAAGCGGCAGCCGGACCGACTGCGCATAATCATGCAGCAGCGCGGTCAGGCGCACCATTTGCGGGCCGATCGCCGATTTCAGCATATAGCCGGCCACCTGATCCTTGTACGCGCGGGTGCGGTCAGCATCGGAATCCGATGTGGAAAGGACAAAGATCACCGAGCTGGCCAGCGTGGGATCGCCGCGCACCGCCTCGAGAAATTCAAATCCGTTCATCCGCGGCATGTTCAGATCGAGCAGCGTGATATAGGGCCGATGCAACCGCTTGTCCGACCGGCCCCGCAATATATCCAGCCCTTCCTGGCCATCGCCGGCCTCGACCACATGGAAATGGCCGCCCACCTTGCTCAGCGAGCGGCGCACGGTTTCGGCCGCCACATCATCATCATCGACCACCAGAATATTGACGATCTCAGTCATCACGGTCACTCCGGGCAAAGCGAGGCCAATAGACGCGGAAATGGCATCCGCGCCGGCTATCGTCGCTCATCAGTTCGATGTCGCCCCCATGGGCCTCGACCAGCCGTTTCGCCACGGCCAGCCCCAGCCCCGAATTGTTGCGCCCCGAACTGGACACGGTCTGAAACAGGCGGAAGGCGCGGGCCTGTGCCGCCTCGGCGATGCCGGGGCCATCGTCGCGCACATCGATCACGCACATGTCGCCCTCGGCGCGCGCGCGGATCGTAATATTGATCTCTTCCCGATCATGGTGCTTGATCGCATTGGAGAGCAGGTTGCGTAAAACCGTGCTGATCGGCACGCGCACGCCGTCGAAATCCTCCACATCAATGTCGGTTTCGATCCGCACGCCCGGACCCGGCGCCTCCAACTCGATCACCTCAGCCACGATGGCGGCAAGGTCGATCGCCTCGTTTTTCAGCGTGCGCCGCCCGGCGCGGGCATAAGTCAGCAGATCGTCGATCAGCCGCTCCATCGCGCCGATCCTCTCGGCCATCCGGCCCAGATTGCGGCGCACCTCGGGCGGGGCGCTCCCGCCATAATCCTCCTCGATGAATTCGATCAGATTGGCGATTCCCCGCAGCGGGCTGCGCAGATCATGCGAGGCCACATGGGTGAATTCCTCAAGCTGCACATTGGCCTCGCGCAGGCGCAATTCGGCCCGCTTGCGCAGGGTAATGTCGATCACCAGCGCGCAGGTCATCCGCCCTTGCGGCAGATCGACGAAGGTCAGCGCGATTTCGACCGGGATTTCCATCCCGTCCTTACGCCGCCCCGACAGATCGCGCCCAAGCCCCATCGGCCGCACCGCAGGCGCCTTGATGAAGCCATCGCGCAGGCCGACATGCTGCGCCCGGTCGCGATGGGGCAGCAGAATTTCAACCGGCTGGCCCAGCAGTTCTTCCGCGCTGTAATCAAAGATTTCCTGAAGGCGCTGGTTCACAAGAACGATCCGCCCCTTTTCATTCAGCAGGATCAGACCGCAGGGCGAGGAATCGAACAGGGCGCGAAACGCGCTGTTCATGTCGGCCGCCTGAAAAGGCATGGTGCCGGGTTGCTCGATCATGGCCGCGCGGCCTCCCGCGCCCGGTGCGCCGCGGTGCGCAGGGAAAGGACGGCAGACATGGCCGCGCGCAGACCCCGCGAATGAATTGTATTATGCATATCGAAATTTTCCTTCGATCAATTCGCTTTTGTCGTCCTCCGTCCCAGTTGAACCCTCCTCATTCCATCACACTTTCGACAGTCACCATGGAATTTGTCTTAAAGTCTGATAAGTATTGCCGTCAAACCATGGATTAACCCAAAGTCACGGGACAATAATCCACTATGGCTCATTTATCATTTTCATGCCGCCGCGTCCTGAGCCGACGCCGTTTTCAATCGCAATGAAAACGTGCTGCCCACGCCGGGCGTGGATTCGCACCGGATATCGCCGCGCATCGCCACCACCGCCTTGCGCGCCAGCGTCAGCCCCAGCCCCGAACCTTCGTATTCGCTGCGATTATGCAGACGCGTCAGCGGCTTGAAGACATGTTCGAGATATTGCTTCTCAATGCCGATGCCATTGTCGGTTATATTGACCACGACAATCTCGCCATTCTGCGTGACCGACACATCGATCACGGGCTGCTCGCTTTTGTTATACTTGATACCGTTGATAATCAGGTTCTGCAGAACTTGTGACAGAAAGGAGGCATTAACCAGGACCAGCGCATCGCCGGTAAAATTCACTTTGGCGTTTCTTGCGGTGATATAGTCCTGAAGAGACGCAATCGTTTCCTTCAAAATGGCGGAAAAAACGCAAAGCTTCAATTCGGGCGTCTGCTGCAGCAAAGTATATTGCACCATCACATCGACCAGCGAATCGAGCCGCCGCGCGGCATCGCTCATGAATTTGAGCATCTGGGGCAGACGCTCGCCCTTCAGCCTCTTGGTCTCCTGCGCGATCATATCGGAAAAGGTGATGATCTGGCGCACCGGCTGTTTGAAATCATGGGCCAGCGCAAAGCCGAAGGCTTCTATATCAACCTGCTGATCGTGGATGGTTTTCATCCGCACATTAATATCGATCGCGTTGTTGATCGCGCGGCGCAGCGCCACGGGCGACATGCGGTTTTTCGGGAAATAGTCGGTGGCCCCGCTTTTCAGCGTTTCGGCGGCCAGCAATTCATCGCCCGCCCCGGTGCACAGGATGATCGGCAGAAACGGATATTGTTCACGCAGCAGGCGCACCAGCGTCAGCCCGTCCATATCGGGCATTTCATAATCGACCAGCACACAGTCGACTTCCTGTTCGCGGCAAATTTCCAGCGCCTCCTGCCCATTGGCCGCCACGATGCTGCGAGAATTGGGCTTGGCCGCCGCGATGATCCCGCAGACCAGCCCCTGCGACAGCACATCGTCATCCACGACCAGAATAAGGTGATGCTTCAAATCCGCCTCCGCCCCATCATTTTTAACCATTTCTATTGGCTCATCGTTAATTCTTCTCATTGGGCTGATTACGCATTTTCCGTGGTTGACACTTTAAAACTAACACCGCATCACTCATCCAACCATCTGTTACTACAAAACAAAGCATCCATTTCAGACGGACCTTGCCCCGCTGCCCCGCAGGGCCAACCGTGCCGATGACAAGACCGAAAGAGCGGCCCGCCGCGCCCACAGCCAAACCGGCCCATGGCGGCCCGAACCGGCAGGCAAAAGTTTCCCTTCCCCCGGCCAAAGCCATTCTGCCTTTCAACCTTGCGCGCATCGGCCCATGGGGGCGACCATGAATCAAACCACCTCCTCGGGCGCGCCCGGCCTTCATGCCTCTGCGGGCAAAGTTTGGCTGGTCGGCGCCGGACCGGGCGATCCGGACCTGCTGACGCTGCGTGCGGCGCGGCTGATCATGGGCGCGCGGTTGATCGTGCATGACGGGCTGGTCGATCCGCGCATTCTGGCGATGGCGCCCGCGGGTGCGCGCCTTGTCAGCGTGGCCAAGCGCCGCAGCCGCCATTCGATGCCCCAGGACGAGATCAACGCCCTGCTGGTGCGCGAGGCGCTGGCGGGCGGTGAAGTGCTGCGCCTGAAGGGCGGCGATCCGTTCATTTTCGGGCGCGGCGGCGAAGAGGCCGAAGCCTGCATCGCGGCGGGCGTTGCGGTCGAGGTCGTGCCCGGCATTTCGGCGGCCGTGGGCGCGGGGGCGGCGGCGCTCCTCCCCCTCACCCACCGCGACGCGGCCAGCGTGGTCAGCTTTGTCTCGGGCCAGTGCAAGGGATTGACCGACCAGAACTGGGCAGGCCTTGCCGGGGTCGGCCGCACGCTGGTCATCTATATGGGGCTGGCGACGGCGACGCAGATTGCCGAAAAGCTGATCGCTGACGGGCTTTCCCCGGAAACCCCGCTGGCGGTGGTTGAAAATGCCACGCGGCCCGATATGCGCGTGCTGCGTTCCCCGCTGGCGGCTCTGGCCGATCTGGTGGAGCGTGAGAGGGTGCAAAGCCCTGCCCTTATCATCATCGGCGCCGTGACCGCGCGCCCCCCGTCCGAACTACGCCAAGTGGCGCTGGAGGCAATAAAGTGAAGATTATCACGGGCAATGACCTGAAATCCGGGGCGGTGACCTGGTGGAATGGTGCGGCATGGTCGCTCCATGTCAATGATGCGGTGGATATGGGCGATGAAGCCGCCGCCGTGATCGCCGCCGAGGAAGCCGCCCGCCGCGTCAATGGCGCCTATGTCATCGAGGCGGAACAGACCGCCGACGGCATCCGCCCCGCTCACATCAAGGAGCGCATCCGCGCATTGGGCCCCACGGTCCGCCTTGACTTGAGCCTCGACCCCACCGCGACCCCCGACAAGGTGCTCTGATGTATCTGTACGACCATTATGATCAGGCGATGGTGGATGCCCGCGTCGCTGAATTCCGCGACCAGACCCGCCGCCGCATCGAAGGCACGCTGAGCGAGGAAAAGTTCCGCCCGCTGCGCCTGCAGAACGGCCTCTATCTCCAGCTTCACGCCTATATGCTGCGCGTGGCCGTGCCCTATGGCACGCTCTCGGGCGCACAGATGAAGATGCTGGGCGATATTGCGGACAAGTATGACCGCGGTTACGGCCACTTCACCACGCGCCAGAACATCCAGTACAACTGGATCAAGCTGGAAGACACGCCCGACATTCTGGCCGATCTGGCCAGCGTGGAAATGCACGCGATCCAGACCTCGGGCAATTGCATCCGCAATATCAGCGCCGACCAGTATGCGGGCGCCACCGCCGATGAACTGATCGACCCGCGCCCCTATGCCGAACTGCTGCGTCAGTGGTCGAGCTTCCACCCGGAATTTCTGGCCTTGCCGCGCAAGTTCAAGATCTGCGTGATCGCGTCCGACACCGACCGCGCGGCCATGCGCCTGCACGACATCGGCATCCAGATCGTGAAGAACGAAGCGGGCGAAATCGGCGCGGCGTTTTATGTGGGCGGCGGCATGGGCCGCACCCCCTTCATCGCGCCGCTGGTCAAGGCCTTCGTGCCGCTTGACGAGCTGATCACCTATTCCGAGGCCTGCCTGCGCGTTTACAACCGCTATGGCCGCCGCGACAACAAATACAAGGCGCGGATCAAGATCCTCGTCCATGAACTGGGCGTTGATGAATATCGCCGTCAGGTCGAGGAAGAATTCGCCCATCTGCAGACGCTGGCCATCGAGCCGCCGCTGGCCGAGCTGGAGCGCATCAAGACCTTCTTTGCCGATCCGGCCTATGAAGCGGGTCTGTCGGATGATCTCGACCTGTCGAACCCTGCCTTTGCCGCATGGGTGAAGAACAACACCGCCGCGCACAAGACGCCGGGCTATGCCATCGTCAACATCAGCCTCAAGCCGGTGAAGACCTTGGCCGACGGCAGCAAGCAGGCCGGCATTCCGGGCGACGCCACGGGTGAGCAGATCCGCGTGATGGCGGACCTGGCCAAAACCTACAGCTTTGACGAGCTGCGCGTGACCCACACCCAGAACATCGTCCTGCCCCATGTGCGCAAGGCCGACCTGTTCACGGTCTGGGAAAAGCTGGTCGCCGCCGAGCTGGCCGAGGCCAATCTCGACAAGATCACCGATATCATCGCCTGCCCCGGCCTTGATTATTGCACGCTGGCCAATGCCCGCTCGATTCCCGTGGCGCAGAAGATCGCTGAACGCATGGCCGACAAGGCCGAGGAAATCGGTGAGCTCAAGCTGAAGATCTCGGGCTGCATCAACGCCTGCGGCCATCACCATGCGGGCCACATCGGCATTCTGGGCGTCGACCGCAAGGGTCTGGAAAATTACCAACTCCTGCTCGGCGGCTGCGAAGGCGCGGACACCTCGCTGGGCAAGATCGTCGGCCCCGGCTTTGACGAAGACGGCATCGTGGGCGCGGTTGAAAAGGCCACGCAGGTCTATCTGGCCAACAAGGAAGGCGAGGAACGCTTCCTCGACACCTATCGCCGCATCGGCATGAACCCGTTCAAGGAAGCGATCTATGGCTGACGTCCAGTTCCTGTTCCGCGAAGGTGAAGAGGCCGTCAGCGCCCCCACCGTCGCGCTCTCGGCCTTTGCCGAAGATACCAATGCCACCGCCGTGGTGATCGAGCCGGGTGAGGATGCGCGCGCGCTCCTGCCCCATCTGGATCGCCTCTCGCTGGTCGAGGTCACCTTCCCCGCCTTCACCGACGGGCGCGGCTTCTCCTCGGCCCGCATCCTGCGCGAGGCGGGCTATACCGGCGAATTGCGCGCCAGCGGCGACATTGGCGTCGATATGCTCAGCCACCTGCACCGCTGCGGCTTTGACGCCATCGCGCCCAACACCCCGCTCGATCTGGCGCAGGCCGATACCGCGCTCAAGACCTGGCCGCAGGTCTATCAGGCCACCGTGGTCGATGGCCGCAAGCCGATCTGGGCCTTGAGGCACGGTCTGTAACATGGCCGCCCGCCCCATCGACCGCATCGACACTTCGGCGGCTTTCACTGCCGGGGACGTTGCCGCGCTCAACGCCCGCTATGCCGATGCCAGCACGGCGGATGTGCTGCGCGCGGTGCTGGTCGAGGGCGTGGCGGGCCGCGTCGCGCTGGTTTCCAGCTTTGGCGCGGAAAGCGCGGTGCTGCTCCATCTGGTGTCGGGCATCGCGCCCGATGCTCCGGTGCTGTTCCTCGAAACGGGCAAGCATTTCCCCGAAACGCTGACCTATCGCGACACGCTGATCACGCATCTGGGGCTGACAGGCGTCATCAACCTGACGCCGGATGCCGAGGTGCTGGCCAAGAAGGATGATGCGGGCCTGCGCTGGTCCTATGACCCGGACGGCTGCTGCGAAATCCGCAAGGTCATCCCGCTGGCCAAGGCTCTGGCCGGGTATGACGCCTCGGTGACGGGCCGCAAGGGGTTTCAGGCCGAAACCCGCGCGGGCCTGCCGATCTTTGAGCTGGACACGACCGATGCGGCCGGGCGTCTCAAGATCAACCCGCTGATCGACTGGAACGCAAGCCGTCTGGCCGCCTATATGGACGAGCATGACCTGCCCCGCCATCCGCTGGTGGCGCAGGGTTATCCTTCCATCGGCTGCATGCCCTGCACCAGCAAGGTCGCGCCGGGCGAAGACCCGCGCTCGGGCCGCTGGCGCGGTTGGGACAAGACCGAATGCGGCATCCATGTCGAAGGCGCGGCCAGCAATATCAGCGACCTGCCTCCGGGGTATGAACCGGCGTTTTAATCGCCCGCCGGGCCACGACCCGGCCTTTTGACAAGGCGAATCGCGGGCGGCGGGGCCTTGTTCCCCCGCCCGCTTTGCCCTATCCGCTGGCGCCATGTCTTTAATAGCCCAGCTCTCCGACCTTGCCGATCCCACGCTGACCCCTCGCCTTGTGCTCAAGGTGGGCTCGTCTCTGCTGGTTGATAATGCAGGCGCGCGGCGCGAATGGCTGACCGCGCTGGTGACGGAAATCGCGGCGGCCAAGGCGCGCGGTCAGGATGTGATTGTCGTCTCCTCGGGCGCGATTGCGCTGGGGGCGCGGCGGCTCGGGCTGGAAAAGGGCGGGCGCGGGTCGCTGGCCGATGCGCAGGCCGCCGCCGCCGTGGGCCAGATCGCGCTGTCGGGCCTGTGGGCTGAACTCTTGGGCGCGCACGGTCTGACGGCGGCGCAATTGCTGCTCACGCTGGAAGATCTGGAGGATCGCCGTCGCTATCTGAACGCCACGGCCACGCTGACGCGCCTGCTCGATGCGGGCGCGGTGCCAGTGATCAACGAAAACGATTCGGTTGCCACACAGGAAATCCGCTTTGGCGACAATGACCGCCTTGCCGCACGCGTGGCGCAGGCCGCGCGCGCCGATGCAGTGCTGCTGCTCTCCGACATTGACGGCCTGTATGACCGCCACCCCAAGGAGCCGGGCGCGCAATTGCTGCCGATGGTCAAGGGCATCACCCCGGAAATCCGCGCCATGGCCAGCCCCGTTTCGGGCAGCGGCATGGGCTCGGGCGGCATGATCTCGAAATTGCAGGCGGTGGAAATCGCCGAAATGGCGGGCATCGCGCTGGTCATCGGCAATGGCACGGTGGAAAGCCCGCTGCGCCGCATCATGGAACAGGGCGTGGGCACGCTGTTCCTGCCGCGCTCACGCAAGCCTGCGCGCAAGGCATGGCTGGGCGGGCGGTTGCGGCTCAAAGGCTCGCTGACCGTGGATGCGGGCGCGGTAAAGGCGCTGCGCGGCGGGGCCAGCCTGCTCGCCGCCGGGATCGTCGCGGTCGAGGGCGCCTTTTCGCGCGGCGATGCCATCACCATCCGCGATGATGCGGGCGCGGTTCTGGCGCATGGGCTGGTCGAATATGACGCGGGCGAATGTGCGATGCTGATGGGCCGCCAGTCGGCCGATCATGCCGAAATCCTGGGCTATGCCCCCCGCCCCGCCGTGGTCCACCGCGATCAGTTGGTGATGGTCTGATGGTGCGCAAGGATCGCCCACTGGTCGCGCTGACCGGCGGCACAGGTTTTGTGGGGCAAATGGTGCTGGAACTGGCCCGTTCGCGCGGGATTGCGGTTCAGGCGCTGGCCCGCCGCGCACAGGCGCCGCAGGACCATGTGGCATGGGTGGCGGGCGATCTGTCCACCCGCGGGGCGCTGGACGATCTGGTGCGCGGGACCGAGGCGGTGATCCATGTCGCGGGCCTGGTCAACGCCGCCGATCCGGAGGAATTCGAGCGCGCCAATGTGCTGGGCACGATGAACATGATCGAGGCCGCGCGCGCCGCCGGCGTGCCCCGCTTCATCTTCGTCTCCTCGCTTTCGGCGCGCGAGCCTGATCTCTCGGCCTATGGCGCCAGCAAGGCGCGGGCCGAAATGCTGGTCAAGGCCAGCGGGCTCGACTGGACGATCATCCGCCCGCCCGCTGTCTATGGCCCGCGCGATGCGGAAATGTTCGAACTGTTCCGCGCGGCCAAATGGGGCGTGGTGCCGGTGCCCGCCGGGGGCCGCGCCAGCATGATCCATGTCGAGGATCTGGCGCGCCTGCTGCTGGCGTTGATTCCGGGCGGCATGGCGGTCAATGGCCATACGTTTGAGCCTGACGATGGCGTGCCGGGCGGGTGGAGCCATATCGACATGGCCCGCGCGATCGGCGCCGCGCTGGGCAAACGGCCATGGGTGATTTCGCTGAAGCCCGGCTTTTTGCGGCTGGGCGCGCGGATCGACGGTATGCTGCGCGGGAACCGGGCCAAGCTGACGCCCGACCGCGTGGGCTATATGACCCATCCCGACTGGGTGGTCAGCCCCGAGGCCGCGCCGCCCGTCGATCTGTGGCGCCCGCTGATCGAAACGCGCGGGGGCCTGACGGGTACGGCGGAATGGTATCGCCGGGAAGGCTGGCTTTAACGGCCAGCCCTTCGGCATTTAACCCAAAGGCGACCAAGGCTTTTCGTCGGCCTCTTCCTGCTCGCCCACGGGGCGCTCGGTGATGGTGGCCGCAGGCAGATAGCCGATGACCGCATCGAGCAGCCTGTCGATCCCCGCCCCGGTCAGGCCGGACATCGCGAAAACCTCATCCGCCCCGGCTTCGAGCAATTCCTTGCGATAGGCGGCCACCAGTTCGTCATCGGCCTGATCGATCTTGTTCAGCACGACCAGACGCGCCTTCTCGTCGAGACCCGCGCCATAGGCTTCAAGCTCGCCCTCGACGATCTGCATCGCCTCGACCGGCTCGACGGGCTTGCCGTCCTTGTCCACCCCGGCAATGTCGATCAGATGGATCAGCACGCGGCAGCGCTCGATATGGCCCAGAAACCGGTCGCCGATGCCCGCGCCCTCGGCCGCGCCCGCGATCAGGCCGGGAATGTCGGCCAGCACGAATTCACGGTTCTTGTGCCGCACCACGCCCAATTGGGGGCGCAAGGTGGTGAAGGCATAGGCGCCGACCTTGGCCTTGGTGTTCGACACCTGATTGATAAAGGTCGATTTGCCCGCATTGGGCAGGCCCAGCAGGCCGACATCGGCCAGCAGCTTCAAACGCAGCCAGACGTACATTTCCTCGCCCGGCCAGCCCGGACCGTGCTGACGCGGGGCGCGGTTGGTCGAGGACTTGTACGAGGCATTGCCCCGCCCGCCATCGCCGCCGCGCAGAAACACCTCGCGCTGGCCCGCATAGGTCATGTCCAGCAGCAC
This sequence comes from Novosphingobium sp. SG707, assembly GCF_012275515.1. Taxonomy (GTDB): domain Bacteria; phylum Pseudomonadota; class Alphaproteobacteria; order Sphingomonadales; family Sphingomonadaceae; genus Novosphingobium. The sequence continues at coordinate 154,879 of NZ_JAAZQL010000002.1, read as the reverse complement.
CGTTTCGCGGTCGTCGTCAAGGATCTGCGTGCCCACCGGCACCTTGATGACCATATCCTCGCCGCCCGCGCCGGTGCGGTTGCTGCCCGCACCGCCGCCGCCGCGCTGGGCCTTGAAGTGCTGGGTATAGCGAAAGTCGATCAGCGTGTTGAGGCCGGGCACCGCCTCGAAAATGATGTCGCCACCCTTGCCGCCGTTGCCGCCGTTGGGGCCGCCATATTCCTCATACTTTTCGCGGCGAAAGCTGACCGCACCGCCACCACCGCTGCCTGAGCGGACGAAGATCTTGGCCTGGTCGAGAAAATGCATGGGCAGGGTTCCGGCGTAAAAACATCAAATATCAATGCGAAAAGGGCCGTCTGGCATCGTGCCGACGGCCCAATCGCTTTTTGCTGTGCATCTGGTGGAGCCGAGGGGGATCGAACCCCTGACCTCGTCATTGCGAACGACGCGCTCTCCCAGCTGAGCTACGGCCCCGTTCCAGTGCAAATCCTTCGGAGAAATTCCCCTTGGGAGGCGCCCCCTTAGCGAATGGATCGCGGGGTGGGAAGGGGAAATTTCGCGCCCGATGAAATTTTCCCCGGCCTGCGGCCAACCCCGCGACATTGCCCTTCCCTCACCTGCCTTACTGAGTCCCCGCGCGCTGCGGCGCGGTGCCGGGGGTGCCATACTTGGCCTCCCAATCGGCCAGTTCGACGCGATAGGCCTCATAGGCGCGGTAGAAGTCCTCATAGACCTGCGCAAAGGCGGCAAAGCTGCGCTTGGAGAAATCGGGCAGATCGGCAGGCTTCACGCTCGCGCTCTCGCGGCTCATCACCAGCGCCGCATCGCAGAAATGGGTCAGCGTGGGCGGATAGGCGAAGTAATTGTAGACCTGCGTCATATAGGTTTCGCGGGTGCGGATATAATCCTTGGCCCCGTATTTCGCCTTGAACGTGGCATCCACGCCCGCATTGGCGCGGGCCAGCGGCTTGGCGTGGCTCTTGAGGAAAGCGCGGTAATTGTCGACGATCTCGCCATAGGCCGGACCGTTGCAGTTGAGCGCGGCGACATTATAGGCCGCGCGCAAATTCCACACCAATTGCGCATCGACCGAATCGACCAGAATCGTGTGGCGCACACCATCAGGCCCGCGCGTGGGAATCGCCACATTGCCAGCAGCCCCCAAAGGCGCGCGCGGCCGGGGCGGGATCACCACCACCTTGGGCGGCGGCGGGGGCGGCGGGGGCGGAGGAGGAGGCGGGGGCGGCGCCGCGCAGGCGCCAAGAACGGCCAGACCCAAACCCATCAATGCCAACCGGATACGATTCACCTGCCACCTCATTTCATACACCGCGTCCCATAGCGCGGCGCAAAGCCCGCTACGTTTAACCGATACGGGACACAAAGAAAATGCCCGAGGCGCCAAATGGCACCCCGGGCACGATAATCCGCCCGTCGCTCAGGCCGGTCTGCGACTGCCCTTAGCGGCGGTCGCCCAGAAAGCTGAGCAGGAACTGGAACATGTTGATAAAGTCGAGATACAGCGTCAGCGCGCCCATGATCGCCACGCGTTCGGCATAGGGCGTACCCGCAACCTGCACATAGCTCATCTTGAGCTGCTGGGTGTCATAGGCGGTCAGACCCGCAAAGATCAGCACGCCCAGCACCGAGATCGCGAAAGCCATGCCCGGCACGTGGAAGAACATCGAGATCAGCGAGGCGATGATCAGGCCGAACAGGCCCATGATCAGAAAGCTGCCCATGCCCGACAGGTTCTTCTTGGTGGTGTAACCCACCAGGCTGAGACCCGCGAAAGAACCGGCGGTGGCAAAGAAGGTCAGCGCGATCGACGGCCCGGTGTAAACCAGGAAGATCGACGACATCGACAGCCCCATCGCCACGGCAAAGCCCCAGAAACAGGCTTTAAGCGTGCTGCTCTGCATCCGGCCCATACCCGCGCTCATCGCGAAAACAAAGCCCAGCGGCGCCAGCACGATCAGCCAGCGCAGCGGCGTCACAAACACCTGCGCGGCCAGACCGCTCTGCACGAACAACAGCGCAACGATGCCCGAAAGCATCACGGCCGAAGCCATGTAATTGTAAATCGACAGCATATATTTGCGCAGGCCCGTATCGAGGGCGGCTGCGTCAACATACCCAGCATTCATCCTCGAAGACGCGCCAAAGCCCGTCTGAGTGGGCTGGGGGTCATTCCAGATGGCCATGTCATTCACTCCATAAAGCGCCGATCAGCAAAACCTGCGGCGCATAGAGGGAATATCGCCCCTACGCCCGCGGCTTTCAAGCGGGGGATAGGCTAAATTTGGTATCAAAGTGTTGCTCTGGGGCAAATTTGTCGTTTTTTGCCTTGGGCACAGAGGGCAGATGCCTCCGGCGGGCAAAGGGACTCGTCCCTTTGCAATCCCATTTTTGGAGTCTTGGATGGTTTGCAAGGGTACGCCTTGAGGAAATTGAAAAGCCTGCGGCGCCATTTAACTGCGCCGCAGGCTTTTCAATTTCAACCTCGCGTCCGGCACTCAACGCCGAACCCGAAACACAACGCAGACAGTAACGGGAGCGCGAGGGTCGAGACCCTCGCATTCAAACCCTTACTTACCACCCGCCCGTGCCATCGCGCCCAATTCCACATTCCGGTCCCGCGCCGCCGTCAGCGTGCCCAGCACCAGCGCGCCCAGCGCATCGCCCGAATCCAGCACCGACAGGCCCGCCAGCGTCGACCCGCCCGGCGAAGACACCCGCCGCGCCAGCTCACCCGGCCCCACGTCCGAGGACGAGGCCAAAGCCGCCGCCCCATCCACCGTGGCCAGCGCCAGACGCAGCGACTGTTCGGGATCGAGGCCCAACGCCGCGCCGCCCTGCGCCAGCGCGTCGATAAAGCGATAGACATAGGCCGGACCCGACCCGGCCAGCGCCGTCACCGCGTCAAACAGGCTCTCATCCACCCATTCGGGCGTGCCCAGCGGCGCCAGCCATGCCATCACGCATTCGCGCGCCTCATGGTCCAGCCCCATCGCCGCCACGCCTATCGGCGATTTGCCCAGCGCCGCCGACAGGTTGGGCATCACCCGCACCATCCCCCGCGCATCGGGGAAGCGCAGCGACAGGCTCGCCATTTCCACGCCCGCCAGCATCGAGAGCACCACCGTATCGCGCCCGGCCAGCGCCGTCAGCGCACCCGCCACGCCATCGAGCATCTGCGGCTTCACGCCCAGGATCAACAGGTCAAACACCCGCCCTTCCGGCAATGCGCGCAGCAGTTCAACGCCCTCGGGCGCGGCCTCGAGAAACGGATCGTAAATGGTGAAACGCTCGGCCGCCACGCCGCCGCGCAGCCACCCGGCCAGCATCGCCCCGCCCATATTGCCGCAGCCGATGAAGAGCACATTGGCAGGCCACATGATCACGCCTCCCCCGCCGCATCGACCAGCGCGCTGGCCAAAGCGTCCGCCGGGCTCTTGTCGCCCCACAGGATGAATTGAAACGCCGGATAGAACCGATCGCATTCCTCGACCGCCACCTCGACCAGCATCTGCGCTTGGCTGAGGCTGAGCAGCCCGTCATCGCTGAGCAGCAGACCATGGCGATAGAGCAGCATCGTGTTGTTCGACCAGATGTCGAAATGGCCCAGCCAGAGCTGTTCGTTGATCAGGCCCAGCACCTCGAACATCGCGGGGCGCTTGTCATCGGGCACGCGAATGTCGGGCAGGCACAGCAATTGCAGCACATTGTCCTCGGCCCGCCAGACCGCGCGCAACTGATAGGTCGCCCAGCTGCCCTGAACCTCGCCGGTGAGCTCATCGTCGCTGACGAATTCGTAATGCCACCCGCGCGCTTCGAACAATTGCCCGAGCATCTCGACCGGCGCGCAATCCTCATGCCGCCCCAAATCGCCCTCGCCAGTCCTCATCATGCTCATTCCAGTCTCAAGAACCCGATGCGGCGCGCCCCAGACCCAAGCATCAGACAAGGAGCGCGGGAGGCCTAGTGATACTCGGCTTGCATGGGGCACTCATACCCCCAAGCACAAGCCGCGTTTCGATCAAGCCCTGCGCATAACTCCATAAGCCTGTTTACAGCTTGTGGAAAAGACGTTTTGTTCGGCCCAATTTGAAACAGTCTTGATCCCCTTTACAGAGAATCAACAACTTGTCCCGCCGGACTGATCCACACAAAGCTGCCGTCATGCCCGGCTTTATGGGCCTTTTCATTAAACGCCTTGGCCGCCGCTTCGGTTTCAAACGGGCCGACCAGCACGCGATTGGTGCGCCCCCAATCGGAAATCGAGGGCTTCTGTCCCTTGAACAATTCCCCCTCGGCGCGCTGCAATTTGCGCCAGTCATAGAGGATGCGCTCATTGTCGCGCCCTGCGGCGATCTGGACCCAGATGCGGCTGGGATGCTGGGGCGGCGCGGCCTCCTTGATCTTTTCGGCCTCCCTCGCCTTCTCAACCTTGTCGGTCTTCTCGGCCAGCTTCTTTTCCTTTGCCTTTTCCGCCGCCTTCTCCTTGGCGCTCAACACCACAGGAGCGGGCGTCGGCGTGGCGGCGGGGGTTGGCGCCGGGGCGGGCGCGCTATGCGCAGGCTGGATCTTGCGAATGTCCACGGCGCCGCTGGCCGGGACGGTCGTGGTCGAAACCTTGCCGAAATCCTCAAACAATTCGGCAAAGCTGGGCTTCTTGCCCGCCGCCTTGCCGCCCGCCTTGGCCACGGCTGGCTTGACCGGCGCAGGCACAGGCGTGGCGGGCGCGGGCCGGGCAAACGCTGGCCTGACATTCGCAGCCGCCATCGGCGCGGCGCTGACCGGCGCGGAAACGACAGGCTGCGAGGGCTGCTCAACCACCGCCACCGCAGGGCGCGGCGCGGGATCAAGATCGCCATCCACCGTGGCCACCTGCGGCGCGCGGGCCGCGCTGCGCGAAAGGTCGAAACTCGACACGGCCGCAGGCGTGCTGGCCAAAGGCGCGACCGGACGGGTTTCCGCCGCGCGGGCCACCGGGCGAGGCGCAGGCGTGGCAGCCGCCAGTTCGACCGGGGCCGCAGGCGTATCCACCCGCGAAGGCTTGGGCTCGGGCGGCGCGGGTTCGCCGCGCGGCGGCAATTCCTCATTGGCCCTGCGCCCGGCAGATTTCGCGCCAGCCTTGGGCGCAGCCTCCGCCTGCGCCAGACGTGTGCCCAAAGGCTCGCCCGCCGGAACCAGCCCCTGATCCACCGCGCCCTGCCCGGCAAAGCTGGGACGCTTGAGATGCTGGCTGGCGATGTAATCGGCGATGCGGGCATTCTCCTGCCCGATCTGCGAAGGCTGGGGGAAAAAGCCCAGATTGGCCGCCGCCGCCTGCTGCGCCGGGGTCAGCTTGCGCATATAGCGCAGATAGGGCGCCATGGCGGCGGCCATTTCGGGCGGCATGGTCGAATTGGTGATCGCCACCGCCTCTTCCTCGCGGCCCATGATCGCAAAGGCAAAGGCTCGGATGCGCCACGCCCCGCGATCCTGCTTTTGCAGCAGCGGCGCCAGCACGGTTTCCACCGCGCGCCGGTCACCCATGATCGCCAGACTGAGCGCCAGACGCCGCGCCGCCTCATCCCCCGCGCCTGCGGCCAAAGCCTCCCGGTAATAGCGCTGTGCCGTCACATTGTCGGACACCAGATCATAGGCCAGCCCGCGATCGGCAATCTGCTCGCCGGTCAATGTCCCCGCCTTGGCCGCATCCTCGAACAGGCCCAGCGCGGTTACCGGGTCCTGCATCCGCATCCGCGCCGAACCAAGGCTGGCCATCACGCGCGGCTGATAGGGTTGCAGACGGTCGGCGCGGCTGAGAAATCCGATCGCGGCCTGCGTATCACCCAGCGCCAGCGCCGATTCGCCCGCCTGCAGCAAAGCCTCGACATCGCGCGGGTTGCGGCCCAGCCGCGCCAGCGCCGCCGACATGGCGCGATTGGGGTCCATGCCCTCGCCCTGCACGACGGGGGTGCTGATCGATGCGCCCTGCCCCCATGCCACCGGCATGGCCAACACCGAAGCCCCGGCCAGCAAAACACAGGCCAATCCCGCCCGCAACTGTCGCGGTTCAGGCCATACTGCGCTCATCTCGCCGCGCCCTATCAACCGGGCAGACAAGGCCCGCCCGGTCCCTTTCATCACTGGTTGTTCTGACGCCCAAGGAAGCGGGGAATGTTGATCGAGCCGCCTTCGTCGCCGCCATCCTCATTGTCATCGCGGCGGCGGGCCGACAGGTTCGCCATCCGTTCAAACAGTGTCCCTGCCGAACGCGGCGCGGGGGCGGGCTGGGGCGCCTCGGGTACGATCTGACGGCGGCGCGCTGCGGCGGGCGCCTCGTCCTCGTCGACCAGACGGCTTGCATCGAGCAGCAATTCGTCCCGCTTGGGCGCGGCCGGGGCCTGAGCCGGAATTTCCGCATTGCCCAGCGCGCCCAGATCAAGCGGCTCCTGCGACGGAGCAGGCGCAAAAGGAACCGGCTCCTGCACCAGCGGCGAGAAGCCGACCGGCTCGGCAGGCGCGGCCGCCGGAGCGGGCGCGATGGGCGTGAACACGGCGGGCTGCGCCGGCGGGGCATAGGCGGGCGCCGGAGCCTGGGCCACAGGCTGGGCCTGAACCGCCTGCGGGGCAAAACCGGGCCGGGCCGGGCCGCGCGCGGCCTGAAGGCTGAACGGGCGCGAGGCTTCCTCGGCCTGAGTCGCGGTCTGCTCGATGCCGGTGGCCACCACCGAGACGCGGATCTTGCCCTGAAGATCGGGGTTGAACGCGCTGCCCCAGATGATGTTGGCATTGGGATCGACCAGCTCGCGAATGTGGTTCGCGGCCTCGTCCACTTCAAGCAGCTTCATATCGTCGCCGCCGATGATCGAGATGATGACGCCCTTGGCGCCCTGCATCGACACGCCATCGAGCAGCGGGTTGGCGATCGCCTTTTCGGCGGCCTCCAGAGCGCGGTTCGGGCCTTCGCCCTCGCCCGTGCCCATCATCGCCTTGCCCATTTCGGCCATGACACTGCGCACGTCGGCAAAGTCGAGGTTGATGAGGCCCGGCATCACCATCAGGTCGGTGATCGAGCGCACGCCCTGCTGCAGCACTTCATCGGCCAGCTGGAAGGCTTCCTTGAAGGTCGTTTCCGCCTTGGCCACCAGGAACAGGTTCTGGTTAGGGATGACGATCAGCGTATCGACATGTTTTTGCAGCTCTTCGATGCCGCTTTCGGCGCTGCGCATCCGGCGCGTGCCTTCAAACAGGAACGGCTTGGTCACCACACCCACGGTCAGCACGCCCTTCTTGCGCGCCGCCTCGGCGATCACGGGGGCCGCGCCGGTGCCGGTGCCGCCGCCCATGCCGGCCGCGATGAAGACCATATGCACACCGTCGAGCAGACGGTCGATTTCAGCCAGCGTCTCCTCAGCCGCCGCGCGGCCCACCTCGGGGCGCGAACCGGCGCCAAGGCCCTGCGTGATGTCGGGGCCAAGCTGGATGCGATGTTCGGCGATGGAATTGTTCAACGCCTGGGCGTCGGTATTGGCCACCACGAAATCGACGCCTTCAATCTCGGCGCGGATCATGTTGGCGATGGCGTTGCCACCGGCGCCGCCTACCCCGATCACGGTGATCCGGGGACGCAGTTCCTCAACGGTGGCGGGGCCAATATTGATGCTCATTGCCTTCTCCTGCCGGGTGCGTAATCCGATTTAAAGGATCGGCACCGTATCGAGCGAAATTGCACATATCCAAGCCGCGAAGCAAAGCGTTTGCGCCATTTGTCCACAGAACTGCGACGTTTTGCGGCGTCATCCTATCAGAAATAATCGCGCATCGCGTGGAAAAACCGGGTCAGCACGCCCAGCCCCGCCCCCGCGCCCCGCCCGCCGCGCGACGGACCGATGGTGCGGATGTCCTGCGGATCGGAGGAGGCATAGAGCGCAAGGCCCGCCAGCGTGGAAAAACCGGGCGTGGCATGGGCCTCGGGCAGGCCTTTGAGCAGGCCGTTGGCGGGCCGCCCGATGCGCACCGGCCGCCCCAGCGCCCCTTGCGCAAAGTCGGCCAGGCCCGCCAGTTCGGCACCGCCGCCGGTAAAGACCACCTGCGCGCCCTTTACTCCGGAAAAGCCCATCTGTTTCAGGACTTTGGAAATCTCGTCCATCAATGTCGAAAGCTGGGCGGTGATGATGCTGATGAGTTCGGCGCGCGGGATGCGGTTTTTCTCATCGGCATGGCGCGCCAATTGGCCGGTGAATTCCTCGCCCGGGCCATGAACGGGAATCATCTCGCGGTGGTCGGCCGGGCTGGCGATGGCCGAACCGTTGACGCATTTGAGGCGTTCGGCCTGAAACCGGCGGATGCCCAAAGCCCCCGCGATGGCATCGGTAATATCGCCCGAACCCATCGGAATCGTGCGCAGCTCCAGCAGCATTCCAGCGATATGAACGGAAACCGTCGTCACCTCGCCACCGAATTCGACCAGCGCCACGCCCAGTTCGCGCTCTTCCTGCGACAGACATGCCAGCGCGGTCGCCATCGGGCTGGCCACCACCGCCTCGACATCGAGATGGGCGTTCTGCACCGATTCCGTCAGATTGCGCACCGGCGCGCCATCGGCCAGCATCACATGAATATCCACGCCCAGACGCTCGGCATGCAGCCCCTTGGGATTGGTCACGCCATGCGCCCCGTCCAGCGTGTAATGCGCCGGGCTGGCATGCAGCACCATCCGCCCCTCGGGCTGGATCACTTCGCGTGCGCCGATCAGCAGGGATTGAATGTCATCCGCCTCGATCCGCCGCCCGCCGATCTCGTTTTCGACATGGGCGATCCTGCTGGCCAGACCTGCGCCCGAACAGCCCACCCACACGCCCGAAACGCTGGTATTGGCCATTTTCTCGGCCCGCTCGATGGCGTCGCGCACGGCGTAGGTCGCCGCCGGCATGTCCACCACATAGCCGCGCTTCACCCCCTGCGCCGCGCGATGCGCACTGCCCAGCACCATCAGGTCGCCATTTTCCGCACGGCCCGCGATCAGCGCGGAAATGCGGAAAGAGCCGATATTGACCGCGCCAAACACGCGGGCGATACGCGGGACGGGCATCAGTGCTTCTCCCCGGTCTTGGCATGCGGCTTGGCGGTGGGCTTGGCAGCGGGTTTGGCGGGCGTTTTGGCCGCTTCCTTATGGGCCGTTTTCACCGGCTCCCTATGCGCAGGCTTGGCTGCCTCCTTATGCGCGGCCTCCTTATGCGCCGCCGGTTTGGCCGCAGCCTTGAGGATCGCTTTCACCGGGTCCTTGTGCACTTCCTTCGCCGCAGGTTTGGCGGCAGGTTTCGCGGTCGGTTTCGCAGCGGTCTTGGCCGGTTCCTTGTGCAGCAAGGTCTTGGGTTCGGATTTCGGTTCAGGCCTGGCCGAAGGTTTCACGGTCGGCTTGGTCGCTTCCTTCTCCACCGCCTTGGGTGTTTCCACCTTGGGCGTCTCGCTCTTGATGGCCACCGCCTTGGCCGCCACCGCTGCGGCCACGCCCGCCGCCGCCGCGCCCGCCACCGGCGCGCCGCCCGTTGCCAGCGAAGCACCCGGATTGGCCGGGTCCACATCGCCGCGCATCCGCATATACATCCGGTCGCCCGTGCGCATGTCAAAGGCCAGCACGCGCCCCCCGATCAACTGGTTCGTGCCATCCATGCGCGCAAAAGCCTGCAGCGCCTTGGCCCCCGCCTCCACGCCCTCGGGCAAGGCCAGCGTCTGGCCGCTCTTGAAGGTCAGGTTCCAGCGGCGATGGCCGACCCATTCAGCCTCGGCCACCTGACCGCGCAGCGCGGGCGCGGCCTCCAGCAGGCTTTCCAACGCCGCCATCTGCCCCTCTGCCCCCGCGCCCGCCAGCACCAGCAGGCCGCCGATGCGGCCCGGGCTGATACCCTGCAATTCATGGCCGGTGGCGTCGATCAGCACGAAACTGTCGCTGCCATCCTCATTGTGCTGCTTGAGCACCGCCTGCGCCTTGCGCTCGGTGATGTCGACGATCAGCGTGTCGGGCAATTGCCGCGAGATCCGCGCATCCTCGACCCAGCTCAGCGTCATCAGATCCTGCCGGATGCCCTCAAGATCGATCCGCGTCATCGCCTGCCGCCCCTGCTGGCCCAGCACGCGCTCGTAAACCTTCTGCTCGTTCAGCTTCTTGACGCCGTGGATTTCCACCCGGCGCACCGCAAACCCGGCCTGCGTGGCAAGGCTTGCCGCGCGCTGTTCGGCCAGCGAGGGCACCCCAGCCAGCCCCGCCACCACCCAGAGCAAGACCCCCGCCGCCGCCAGAATCAGCACGAGGAAGATCTTGTGAAGCTGCGCCTCGGAAATGGGCAGCATCGCCATCACCTGATCCATCAGCGATCCGGTGCGCGCGCGGGCAGCCTCCACCTTGCGGGCGGATTGGGCCTTGGCGGCCACCTTGCGGGCGCTGGCCCCGCCCCGGCGGATGGTCTGGCTCATGGCTTAAAGCTTTCCGGCGTCCTTCAGGGCTTCTTCGATAATCGCTTCCACCAGGGTTTCGTAATCCATGCCCAGATAGCGGGCCTGTTCGGGCACAAGGCTCAAAGGCGTCATCCCCGGCTGGGTGTTGATTTCGAGCAGGAAGAGGCCATCAACGCCCTTCTCATCATCCCAGCGGAAATCGCTGCGGCTGGTGCCCTTGCAGCCCAGGATCTGATGCGCGCGCAGCGCCAGTTCCTTGCACTTTTCCGCGATTTCATCGGGGATCTGCGCGGGACAGACATGCTCGGTCAACCCATCGGTATATTTGGCGTCGAAATCATAGAAACCGGTCTTGGGCTTCAGCTCGGTCACGCACAGCGCCCGATTGCCCATCACCGCCGTCGTCAGCTCCAGCCCGCGAATGAAAGGCTCGGCCATCAGCTCGTCGAAATGCTGCCACGGCCCTTCCACATCGCGCGCAATCGGATTGCCGTAATTGCCGGTGTCGGTGACGATGGCCACGCCCACGCTCGACCCCTCGGCGGCGGGTTTCAACACATAGGGGCGCGGCAGAGGATCGCCCGCATACAATTCGGCGGCCTTCACAATCCGTCCGCCCGGCATCGGAATGCCATGCGGCACGAGGAACTGCTTGGTCAGCTCCTTATCAATCGCAATCGCCGAAGTCGTCAGCCCCGAATGCGTATAGGTCAGGCCCAGCAGGTCCATCATCCCCTGCACCGTGCCATCCTCGCCCGGCGTACCGTGGAGCGCGTTGAACACCACATCGGGCGCGGCCGCGGACAAAACCTGCGCCACATCGCGGCCCATATCCACCCGCGTCACGCGATGCCCCCGCGCCTCAAGCGCCTTGGCCACACCCTCGCCGCTCATCAGCGAGACCGGGCGTTCGGACGACCAGCCGCCCATCAGGACCGCGACATGAAGTTTGGGGATGCTCACTTTTCGTTACCCACTCGCTTGATTTCCCATTCCAGGCTCACGCCCGACTGTTCCTTGACCCGGCGGCGCACTTCCTCACCCAGCGCCTCGATCTCCGCGCTGGTGGCCTCGCCGGTGTTGATGAGGAAATTGGTGTGCTTTTCCGACACCTGCGCCCCACCCAGCGTCAGCCCTCGGCAACCGGCCTTGTCGACCAATTCCCATGCCCGCGCGCCGTCCGGGTTCTTGAAGGTGCTGCCCCCGGTCTTGCTGCGCAGAGGCTGGCTGGCCTCACGCGATGCGCTGATCCGGTCCATCTCGGTCTGAATGGCCTGCGCCTCGCCCGGCACACCGCGAAACCGCGCCGCCACCACGATGCAGCCATCGACCAGATCGGAATGGCGATAGGTGTAGCCCAGCTCGCTCAAAGGCAGGGTCGCGATCTCCCCGCTGCGGATCACCACGTCGCAATCGACAAGGATATCCTTGACCTCGCGCCCATAGGCCCCGCCGTTCATGCGGACAAAACCGCCCACCGTGCCGGGGATCGAGCGCAGAAATTCAAGGCCGGCAATCCCGCAATCGCGCGCGGTGCTGGACACCAGAATGCCGCTGGCCCCGCCGCCGCATTCCAGCGTCAAAGGCTCAACCTCTGCTACCCGCGCAAAGGCCTTGCCCAGCCGGATCACCACACCCGGTACCCCGCCATCGCGCACGATCAGGTTCGACCCCAGCCCCAGCGCCATCACCGGCACAGGCGGCGGCAATTGCGCAAGGAAAGCGCAGAGATCAGCGGTATCCTTGGGCTCAAACAGCCATTCCGCGCATCCGCCGCTTTTAAACCACACCAAAGGGGCCAGCGGCGCATTGGCCGTCAGCTTGCCGGAAACCTTGATCTGGCCGACCTCCGGAAACATCAACCCGCCTTTGCCTTAGCAATCGCATCGGCAAGGCCCGCCGCCCATTTGGTGATGTCGCCCGCGCCCAGGCACACGACCATATCGCCCGGCTGCACCTGCGCGGCCAGCGCCTGCGCCAAAGCCTCGGCCCCGGCGATCAGATGCGCGCTGCGATGCCCGCGATCCTTGATCCCCGCGACCAGCGCGGCTGAATCCACGCCCTCAATCGGCGCCTCGCCCGCCGGATAGACGGGCGCGGCATAGACGATATCGGCATCGTTAAACGCGGCGGCGAAATCATCCATATGGTCGCGCAGGCGCGTGAAGCGATGCGGCTGGACCACGGCGATCACGCGGTTCTGCACGCCTTCACGCGCGGCCGCCAGTACGGCGCGGATTTCGACCGGATGGTGGCCGTAATCGTCGATGATCGTGGTGCCATCGACCTCGCCCACCTTGGTAAAGCGCCGCTTGACCCCGCCGAATTTGGCGAAACCGGTGCGGATGATCTCCTCCGACACGCCCATTTCCACCGCGACCGCCACAGCGGCCAGCGCGTTCTGGACATTGTGGCGCCCCGGCATCGGCAATTCGATGCCCTCGATCCGGCGGAAGCTGCCGTCACGCTGGCGCAGCACGGCGGTAAAGCGGTTGCCGCCCGGATAGGGGGTCACCGCCTCGCCGCGCACATCGGCCTGGGCGGAAAAGCCATAGGTGATGACCCGGCGGTCGCGCACCTTGGGGATGATCGCCTGCACCACCGGATGGTCGATGCACAGCACAGCCGCACCGTAAAAAGGCACGTTTTCAATAAATTCGACAAAGCTGCTCTTCACCTTGTCGAACGAGCCGTAATGGTCGAGATGCTCCGGGTCGATGTTGGTGACGACCGCAATCGTGCCGTCCAGACGCAGGAACGAACCGTCGCTCTCGTCAGCCTCGACCACCATCCAGTCGCTCGCGCCCAGACGCGCGTTCGAGCCATAGGAATTGATGATCCCGCCGTTGATGACCGTGGGGTCCACCCCGCCCGCATCCAGCAGCGCGGCCACCATCGAGGTGGTCGTCGTCTTGCCATGCGTGCCCGCAATCGCCACGGTGCTTTTCAACCGCATCAGTTCGGCCAGCATTTCGGCCCGGCGCACCACCGGAATGCGCGCCTCAAGGGCAGCCACCACTTCCGGATTCTCGCGCTTGACCGCCGTGGAGGTCACGACCACCGCCGCATCGCCGACATTCTCTGCCGCGTGGCCGATCATCACCTTGATGCCGCGCTTGCGCAATCCTTCGACCACATAGCTTTCGGCAATGTCGCTGCCCTGCACGCTATAGCCCAGATTGGCCATCACCTCGGCAATGCCCGACATGCCGATGCCGCCGATGCCGACAAAGTGAATCGTACCAATATCTGTCGCTACACCCTTCACGCAATCTGCTCCTTGAAACCCGTTTCGGCCGCGTGCCCCACGCGGATCACATCCATCAAGGGGGCCTGCCCAAATCCTTCGACCAGATCGGCCAGATCGGTCGCGGCATGCGGCCGCCCGCAATTCCACGCCGCATGGGCGGCATTGGCCAGCGCCTCGGGGCTTTTGGCAATCGCCTGAATTTGCTTGGCCAGTTCGACGGCGGTGAATTTGTCCTGCCGGATCGAACGCGCGCCGCCCGCGGCCACCATCTCGCGCGTGTTGGCGGCCTGATGGTCATCGGTGGCAATGGGCAGCGGGATCAGGATCGCGGGGCGCCCCACCGCCGTCAGTTCGGCAATCGTGCTGGCCCCGGCGCGCCCGATAAACAGATGCGCATCGGCCAGACGCTCGGCCATATTCTCAAAATAGGTCGCAAGGTCGGCGGGAATATCATGCCCGCGATAGCGCTCGCGCACCGCGTCAATATCCTCCGGGCGGCATTGCTGGATCACCTGAAGCCGCGTGCGCAGCGCCGTCGGCAGCATCGCCAGACCATCGGGCACCACCTCGGACAGCACCCGCGCGCCCTGCGACCCGCCCGTCACCAGCACGCGCAGCAAGCCATCCTCACCAAACGCCGGGAAAGGCTGATCGCGCAGCTCCAGCACTTCCTCACGCACCGGATTGCCCACCAGCGCCACCTTGTCGGCATATTTGGCGTCCAGCCGGTCCACTTCAGGGCAAGCCGTGGCAATCGCCTGAACCCTTCCGCTAAGGAAGCGATTGACCCGCCCCAGCACGGCATTCTGTTCATGGATCACCGCCGGAATGCCCGCCGACGTGGCCGCCAGCAGCGCGGGCAGCGCCGGATAGCCGCCAAAGCCGATCACGCAGGCGGGCGCAAAGCTGTCAAACAGGCGCAGCGCCATCGCCCGCCCGGCCCAGATCGCGCGCAGGCCCTTGATCCAGGCGATCGGGTTCTTGCCCTGCAACCGCCCGGCGGGCAGGACATGGGCGGTCAGATAATCGGGCTTGCCGGGGATCGCCGCCCCGCGCTCATCCGTAATCAGCGCCACATGATGGCCGCGCGCGTGCAATTCGGCCGCCAGCGCAAAGGCCGGGATCAGATGCCCCCCGGTCCCCCCGGCGGCCAGCACATAGTGACGCGAAACTCTCGGTTCGTTCTGATGGGTCATTTGAACAGGCTCAGGATCGCAGGATGCCCTTTGGGAGCAAAGGGATCGCGTTTCAGATAGGGGTTGCGCCGCGTGATGGCCAGCAGGAACCCGACATTGAGGCACAGCGCCAGCGTCGAGGACCCGCCATAGGAGATCAGCGGCAGGGTCATCCCCTTGGACGGGAAAAGCTGCAGATTGACGAGGATGTTGATGAAAGCCTGCCCGCCCAATTGCGCAACCAGCCCGCTGGCCGCCAGCACGGTGAACAGATCCTCTTCATCCCACAGCCGCAGCAGCACCCGCGCCACCACCGCGAAATAGAGCACCACCACCAGCGCGCACATCAACAGCCCGAATTCCTCGCCGATGACCGAGAAGATATAGTCGGTATGCGCCTCGGGCAGGCCCAGCTTCCTGGTGCCCAGCCACAATCCGCTGCCCGTCCATCCGCCCGCCACCAGTGTGTGGCGCGCCAGATCCACCTGGTCAAAGGCCGTGCCGCCGCCAAGGAAAGCATCAATACGGTGGCGCCCGTTTTCATAAAA
The DNA here is from genome assembly GCF_012275515.1 of Novosphingobium sp. SG707. Taxonomy (GTDB): domain Bacteria; phylum Pseudomonadota; class Alphaproteobacteria; order Sphingomonadales; family Sphingomonadaceae; genus Novosphingobium. The sequence continues at coordinate 139,454 of NZ_JAAZQL010000002.1, read as the reverse complement.
GGCATAGGTCGCCCCGATCAGCGCCACGCCGCCGCCGATCACCCCCATCACCCAGCGCACCGGCAGGCCCGCAATCAGCATCATCACAAACCACACCGCCGCAAACAGCACCGCCGAGCCGAAGTCAGGCTGCATCATCAGCAGCGCCCCCACCAGCCCCATGATGCCGGTACAGATCAGCATCACCGGCATACGCGGATCGCGCAGTTTCCAGGAGATCACCCAGGCCAGCGTGATGGCAAAGGCAGGTTTGAGGAATTCGGAAGGCTGCAAGGAAATGCCCAGATTGAGCCAGCGTTTCGCGCCATTGACCGTCGTGCCCACAATCGGCACCAGCATCAGCGCGACCATCATCGCCACGCCCAGCACGATGCCGCAGCGCCGCGCCATATCACGGTTCATCCGCGAGGCGCCCAGCATCGCCACCAGACCCAGCGCCTGCCAGCGGATATGCTGAACAAAAAAGTGCAGATCATCCAGCTTGACCTTGGCCGTCGAAAGGCGCCGCGCGCTGGCAGGACTTGCCGCCGCCACCGCCAGCGTGCCCAGCGCCATCAGCGCCAGCACCAGAACCAGCAGCACCCGGTCGATCTCGCGCCACCACACGATCCAGTCGGTGCGCCGCGTCTTGCGCTGCTTGGCGCCCCCGCGCGCGCCCGGTACATAGCGGGCCGGGTCCTCATGCGGCAGGCTGGCCATCACCCATCTCCACCTTCCGGTGCGGTCAGCACCTCGACAATCTGGCGAAAAGCCTCGCCGCGCGCTTCGTAATCGCGAAACTGGTCGAAACTGGCGCAGGCGGGCGAAAGCAGGACGATATCGCCCGGCGCCGCCGCCTCACGCGCCAGACGGATCGCCTCGCACATCATCTCGGCGCGCGCGACCGGCATATAGGGATCGAGGATCTCGGAAAAACGCTGGCCCGCATCGCCGATCGTATAGGCCGCGGCAATATTGCCGAACCATGGCGCGCATTCGTCCAGATCATCGCCCTTGGGCAATCCGCCGCAGATCCAGTGGATGCGCTTGTGCCCGTCGACCGGCGGAAAGGCCGCCAGCGCGGGCGCGGTCGAGGCCGGGTTGGTGGCCTTGGAATCGTTGATGAAGGTGACGCCGCCCGCCTGCCCCACCCGCTCCATGCGGTGCGGCAGGCCGACAAAGCTCTTCAGCCCTGCCTCGATGGTGGCATCATCCACCCCCAGCGCTCGCGCGGCGGCCACAGCGGCCTGCGCATTGGCCCGGTTGTGCGGGCCCTGCAAGGACGGCCAATCGGCCTGCGAACCGGGCAGATCCACCCCGTCGATGAACTGGAAAGGCTGGCCCTCGGGTGCGAAACGCAGGATGTCATCCTCCATCTCGGCGGCATAATCGATGATCGCCAGATGGCCCATCGCCTGCATCCCGAACAGGCGCGCCTTGGACGCGACATAGCCGGCATAGCCCTCGTCATAACGGTCCAGATGATCGGGCGAGAGGTTGAGGCACATGGCCACCTCGCAATCGAGGCTCTGCGTCAGGTCGATCTGATAGGAGGAGAGTTCCAGCACATAGACCCCGCCAGAAGGCAGCGGTTCCTGCCCCAGAATCGGCAGGCCGATATTGCCCCCCATCAGCACCGGCACGCCCGCCACTTCAAACAGATGCCGCGTGAGGGCCGTGGTGGTCGATTTGCCGTTGGTGCCGGTAATGCCCACCACCTTGTGCGGGGGCAGCCATGCGCGGCATTGCGCAAACAGTTCGATGTCGCAGATGAGCGGCGCCCCGCCCGCGCGCGCGGCATCCGCGATCGGATGGCGGTTGATCGGCACGCCGGGCGAAACGACCACGCCGTCATAGCCCTTGAGATCGGCCGCGACCGGATCGGCAAAGCTCAGCCGCCCATCCTCCACCGCTTGGGCATGGGCGGCGGCGGCGGCGGCGCGCGGCTCCTCCTTGGCGTCCCATGCCATCACAGCGGCCCCGCCCGCCAGCAGCGAGGCCAAAGCCGCCTGCCCGCTGCGCGCCAGACCCAGCAAGGCATAGCGCTTGCCCGCAAAGGCCCCGGTCGAGGCGGGCGCGGTAATCATCGCACCTTCAGCGTCGAAAGGCCGATCAGCGCCAGCACGATCGACACGATCCAGAAGCGGATCACCACGGTGGGCTCGGCCCAGCCCTTTTGTTCAAAGTGATGGTGGATCGGCGCCATGCGAAACACGCGGCGCCCCGTGCGCTTGTACCAGAACACCTGCACGATCACCGACACCGCCTCCAGCACGAAGAGCCCGCCCACGATGCCCAGCACGATCTCATGATGGCTCGCCACGGCAATCGCGCCCAAGGCCCCGCCCAGCGCCAGCGAACCGGTATCGCCCATGAACACAGCGGCGGGCGGCGCGTTGAACCACAGGAAAGCCAGACCGCCGCCCATGATCGCGGCACAGAAAATCGCCAGATCGCCCGCGCGCGGCACATGGGGAATGCCCAGATATCCGGCGTAGTCGACGCGACCCACCAGATAGGCGATGATGGCAAACGTGCCCGCCGCAATGATGACCGGCATGGTGGCCAGCCCGTCCAGCCCGTCGGTCAGGTTGACCGCATTGCCCGCGCCCACGATGACAAAGGCGGAAAACAGGAAATAGATCGGCCCCAGCGGCACATAGACCTTGCTGAAGAAGGGCAGATAGAGATCGGTCTTGCCGATATGGGCGACCATGATCCAGCTGGCCACGCCCGCCACCAGGAATTCGCCGATCAGGCGCGCCTTGCTCGACACGCCCGCGGTCGAACGCTTCTTGACCTTGTCATAGTCGTCAAGAAACCCGATCAGGCCAAAGCCCGCCGTCACCGCGATGCACGCCCAGACCAGCGGATTCGACAGATCCATCCACAGGAACACCGAGCCCATCAGCGCGATCAGGATCATCAACCCGCCCATCGTGGGCGTGCCGCGCTTGGCCAGATGGGTCTTGGGGCCGTCCTCGCGGATCGGCTGCCCCTTGCCCTGCTTCATGCGCAGCATGTCGATAAAACGCGGCCCGATCACCAGACCGATCAGCAGCGCCGTTGCCAAAGCCGCGCCCGCGCGAAAGGTCTGATAGCGGATCAGGTTGGCCAGACCCGGAAAATGAAACCATTGGGCAAGCAGATAGAGCATGGCGACCCGTCAATTCGTGGTGTGGCAGAGCGTGGCGACCAGCGACCCCAGCCCCACCGAGTTAGATCCCTTTACAAGCACCGCATCGCCCTGTGCCAACCCAAAGTCGGCCAGAGCCTTGGCGGCCTCTTGCGCGTTGCTGCAATGGGCGAAGGGGATGGGCTTGCCAAGCGCGCCGGGGCCGGATTTCCCCAGTTCCTGCGCCAAAGCGCCCATTTCATCGCCCACCAGCACCGCATAATCGACTTTGGCCGCCGCAATCGGTTCGGCCAGCGCGGCATGAAGCGCCGGGCCGAAATCGCCCAGTTCCTTCATCGCGCCCAGCACCGCGATGCGCCGCTTGGCCGGTTCTTCCGCCAGGACCGAGAGAGAGGCGCGCATCGAGGCCGGATTGGCGTTGTAGCTTTCGTCGATCAGCAGCGCCTTGCCGCCATCGGCCAGTTCGATCCCGCTGCGCATGCCGCGTCCGGCCAGCCCCTGCATCTCGGCCAGCGCAAGGCCTGTCGCGCCCAGATCGCCGCCCACCGCGCGCACCGCCGCCACCACGGCCAGCGAGTTCATCACCCAATGGTCGCCCGGCATCGAAACCGAATAGCACAGCCGCGAATCGCCCAGATCCACCGTCACCAGCGTACCGCCCAACATGCCCGACAAGGCGTCGAGCAGGCGGATATCGGCATGGGCCGCCCGGCCATAGGACATCACCTGCGCTCCGCAGGCAATGGCCGCCGCGCGCAGGCGTTCGTAATGGGGAATATCGGCAGGGATGATGGCGATCCCGCCCTCATGGCCTTCAAAACCCTGCAGCCCCTCAAAAATCTCGGCCTTGGCGTCGGCAATCGCCTCCTCGCTGCCCAGATTTTCGATATGGGCGGGCGCAATGGTCGTAATTACCGCCACATGCGGGCGGGCCAGAGCGGTCAGTTCGCGGATCTCGCCCGCATGGTTCATGCCCATTTCGAAAATGCCGTAGAGCGTGCGCTGCGGCATCCGCGTCATGCTCAGGGGTACGCCGACATGGTTGTTGTAGCTTTTGACGCTGCGATGGGCGCGGCCATGGCTGGAACGCTCCAGCGCGGCAAAGATCGCCTCCTTCACGCTGGTCTTGCCCACCGATCCGGTCACGCCGATCACGCGCGCCTCGGGCAAAATCCGCTCACGCGCCGCCCGCGCCAGAGCCTGAAGCGCGGCAAAGCTGTCCTTGACCAGCACATGAGGCCGGTCAATCGGCTGCTCCACCACGGCCGCCACCGCGCCCAGTTCGAAAGCCTTGTCGAGGAACTTGTGGCCATCCATCGCCTCGCCGCGCATGGCAAAGAACAGGCCGCCCTCCACGATCTCACGCGAATCGGTGGCGACATTGGAAATCTGCGCCTCGCCAAAGACCTGCCCGCCCGTGGCCGCGGCCACTTCGGCCAGAGTCCAGAGCGCCAAAGGCTGTCCGTCCTCCGCCGTCACCGGCCATTCCCGAAGTTTCGCTTTTGCCGCCATCACACTTTCTCCCCGGCCGCTTCACGCGCCACGGTCACATCATCAAAAGGCAGGACACGCGCATCAGACCCACGCCCGATGATCTGTCCCTGCTCATGCCCTTTGCCCGCGATGAGCAGGATGTCATCCCTTTTCGCCTGCGCTGTCCCCTGAAAAATCGCCTCGCGCCGGTCGCCGATCTCGATCAGCCGGTCCGGCGCCCCCGCGATCACCGCCGCGCGGATGGCCGCCGGGTCCTCGCCGCGCGGGTTGTCGTCGGTGACGATGGCGATGTCGGCCTGCGCTCCGGCAATGGCGCCCATCGGCGCGCGCTTGCCCGCATCACGGTCGCCGCCTGCGCCAAACACCACGATCAGCCGCCCCTTTGTATGCGGGCGCAGCGCGGCAATCGCGGCCTCCAGCGCATCGGGCGTATGGGCATAATCGACATAGGCCGGCGCGCCCGCCGCATTGATCGCCGCGCGCTCCAGCCGCCCACGCACCGGGGCCAGACGGCCCAAGGCGTCAAACACCTGCGCGGGGTTCAACCCGCCGGCGAGCGCCAGTCCGGCCGCCACCAAAGCATTGGCCGCCTGATAGGCGCCGATCAGCGGCAGGTTGATCCGCCGCTCGACGCCCTCATGGCTCACCGTCAACACCTGCCCCAAAGGCCCCGGTTCGCGGCGGATCAGGCGGATCGTCTCGCCGCCCTCGCCCACGGTGATGAGGCGCAGTCCGCGCGCGCGCGCATGCTCGATGGCACGCGCGCTCCACGCATCATCGGCCCAGACCACCGCCGATCCGCCATCGACCACCACCTCGTCGAACAGGCGCATCTTGGCGGCGAAATAATCCTCCATCGTCGCATGATAATCGAGATGGTCACGGCTCAGGTTGGTAAAGGCCCCCGCCGTCACACGCGGCCCCTCGCTGCGATATTGCGACAGACCGTGGCTCGACGCCTCATAGGCGACATGGCTGACGCCCTCACGCGCAAGGCCTGCCAGATTGGCCAGAAAGGTCACGATGTCGGGCGTGGTCAGGCCGGTATAGGTCGTCTCATCCGCCGTGGTGATGCCCAAAGTGCCGATGCTGGCCGCGCTGTGTCCGGCCATGCGCCAGATCTGGCGCAGCATCTCGACCGTGCTGGTCTTGCCGTTGGTGCCGGTCACGGCCACCAGCGTTTCGGGCAAGGGCGCATAGAAAGGCGCAGCCAGACGCGCAAAGGCCCGGCGCGGATTGTCATCCACCAGCGCCACCGCGCCCGCCGCTTCTATCGCCGCGCGCGCCTCGGGCCGGGCCACAATGGCCACCGCGCCAGCCTTGACCGCCTGCGCGATAAAATCCTCGCCATTGACCGTGGCGCCCACGAAGGCGCCGAACACATTGCCCGGCGCGACCTTGCGATTATCAATGGCAAATCCGGTGACGTCCACGTCACCGGCACCAACGCCAAAGCCGGTGACTTCCACGTCACCGGCTTCCACCTTGTCCCCGCCTTGGATCAGGTCGGCTAGCCTCATTCGCCGTCTCCATTGGCAATCAGCGGGGCGATGTCGCTGATATCAATGTCGCGCGTGGCGTCCGGCATCACCCCCAGCAAGGGGCCGATGCGCGGGATCACCCGGCCCACGATGGGCGCGGCGTTCCATGCGGCGGTGCGCTGGAAACTGGTGGCGGCATTGGCCTTGGGCTGGTCCAGCGTGGCGATCACGACATAGCGCGGGCGGTCCATTGGAAAGGCCGAGGCAAAGGTGGCCACCACGCGGTCGTGGTGATAGCCCTGCGCGTCGGCCACTTCGGCGGTGCCGGTCTTGCCGCCCACGCGGTATCCCACGGCATTCGCGCTGCGCCCGGTGCCCACATCCACGATCGAGCGCAGCAATTGCCGCATCCGCGCGCTGGTCGAGGCCTGCCACACGCGGCGACCGGCGGGGGCCTGCCCCGGCGCGATCTTCTGCAAGGTGGCCGGGCGCCAGATCCCGCCATTGACCATGGCCGAATAGGCGCTGGCCAGATGCAGCGGGGTGATCGAGAAACCATGGCCATAGGAAGCCGTGACCGTAGTCACGCGCGACCACACGCCGTTCTTGTCGCCCCGCGGCCAGATCGGGCGTCCGCGCGCGGGCAGCTCGATATAGGGCCGCTCGTTAAAGCCCAGCGCTTTCAGCGTGGTCTGCATCTTCTGGGCGCCCAACTGGTCGCCCACCTGCGCCAGCACGATGTTGCTTGAATGGATCAGCGCCTCGATGATGTTCAGGCTGGCGCCGTAATTCTCGTGGTCATGCACGGTGATCCCGGCGATTTCCAGCGGATGGTCCGATGGATAGCGGCGGGCAAGATTGGTGATGATCCCCGCATCAATCGCGCTGGCCACGGTGATCGGCTTCATCACGCTGCCCAGCTCATAGGTCTGGTTGGTCGCGCGGTTGAAGATATTGGCCTGCTTGCTGGGATCGCTGTCGGAAATATCCTGTGGGCGCAGGGCGTTGGGGTTGAAGCTGGGCAGCGAGGCCAGCGCCATCACTTCGCCCGTGTCCACATCCATCACGATGCCCGCCGCGCCCTTGGCCTGCGCGCGGGTCATGCCCCACATCAATTCATCCTCCAGCGCGCCCTGAACCCGCGCATCGATGGAGAGCACAGCGGGCGCGCCGCGCGTGGCCGGATCGGTCAGCTGCTTTTGGAACACCGCCTCCATGCCGACCTGGCCCATTCCCTTGCTGTCGACATAGCCCAGGATATGGGCCGCCATCGTGCCCTGCGGATAATAGCGCTCGGCCTCACGCGGGAATTCCAGCGCCGGTTCGCCCAGCGCATGGATGCGGTTGGCATCCTCGGGCAGGATGCGGCGGCGCAGATAGCCCGCCTTGCCCGAAGCGAGGCGCCGGGTCAGTTCCTCGACATCCTCATCAGGAAAGATCTTGACCAGCGCGGCGGCCAGATCGGCGGGCGAGCGCACCAGCGGCGAGCCCTCGCCCATCGCACGGGGGTTGAACCAGAGCGCATAGGCCGGAAAGGCGCGCGCCAGCGGCACGCCGTTGCGATCAAGAATATCGCCGCGGTCGGGCAGGCCCGCCATCCCCTCACCCCCCGGACGGCCGGGATCGGACAGGCCCAGATGCGCAATGCGCAGCAGCGCCAGCAGCAGCAGCATGGCAAAACCCACCAGCACCCAGAGCGCGCGAAACCGCGCCTGCGCCAGCGCAAGGGCCCGCACATTCTTGAGAACACGGGCCTTTTCCGCGCCCTGCCCTTGCAAAATGACGCCCTTATCCACCATTCCCGCCGCCAGAGTGTTCATTCGCGATGCCCCGTATTCTGACCCGTCCGCCCGGAAAAGCGAGCCAGATGCTCGGAGATATCCTCGGATTTCTTTGCCTTCTTCGCCGCCGGCTCGGGCTTGGCGCCCATGCCCAGCACAGCAAAGGGCGAAGAGGGCTTGGCCTCCACCGCCATCATCGTGCGCACCGAGGCATTCACCGCATCGGCCGAGGCCACGCGGATCGGATCGGGCGCATCGGGCGAACGCGGCTTGCCAAGGGCGGCGAGCTGCCGCTCGCTCTCCAGATATTGCCCGACCGTGGGCGCGCTATAGCCAAAGTCCACATCGTTGAAGGCTTTGAGCTGCTGCTGGCTGGCGCGGGTCTCGAACTCGGTTTCGAGGAACAGCTTTTCCTGCTTCAACTGCGCGATCTGTCGCTCGGCCAGGCGCACCTGGCTTTTCACCGCATTGACGCGGAACGTCAGCGCCAGCGTCAAGGCCAGACAAATCACCAGGGACATGCCCCAGCCGATCGTGTGCATGCGATCACGGGTCAGATTCACGGGCGCCTCCGGGAGCCAGCAGGACGAGCGGGAACATCGGTGCGCGTGGCAAAGCGCAAAGTGGCCGAGCGCGCACGGGGGTTACGGTTCAATTCCACCTCGCCCGCGCGGATCGCTTTGGAAATATGGCTGTAGACGGCCGGAGCCGCGCTTGCGGCGACCGGCATATAGCGCGATGTGGCGCTGGCCACGCCGCTGGCATCCTTGAAGAACTGCTTGACGATGCGGTCCTCAAGGCTGTGAAAGCTGACGATGGCCAGACGCCCGCCGGGGCTGAGCAGGCTCTCGGCGGTGGCCAGCAAAGCCTCCAGCTCGCCCAGCTCGTCGTTCACATGGATGCGGATCGCCTGAAAGCTGCGCGTGGCCGGATCTTTGGGCGCCCCCGGCTTATAGCCCAGCGCGCGGCGCACGACATTGGCCAGTTGCCCGGTGGTTTCCAGCGGGCGCGCGGCGACGATGGCGCGGGCGATCCGGCGCGACTGGCGCTCCTCGGCGTAATTATAGAGGACGTTGGCGATCTCTTCCTCCGCCGCCTCGTTGCAGAAATCGGCCGCGCTCGGCCCCTCCTGCGACATGCGCATGTCGAGCGGACCATCGCTGGAAAAGGCAAAGCCGCGGCCCTGCTGATCGAGCTGCATCGAGGACACGCCGATGTCGGCCACCAGACCGTCAATCGCGCTCACGCCCGCCTGCGCCAGCGCATCGCCCACCTCGGAAAAGCGGCGTGGATGCAGGATCAGGCGGTCATAGCCCGCACCCCATTCGCGCGCAGCGGCAATCGCATCGGGGTCGCGGTCAAACGCATGGACCGTGGCCCCCGCCGCCAGCAGCGCGCGCGTATAGCCGCCCGCGCCCAGCGTGGCATCGACGATGACCTTACCGGGCGCCGGATCGAGCGCGCCGATGACCTCGTCGAGCAACACCGGAATATGCGGGGCGTCATGCGGGATTGCGGCCAAAAGGCTGGTGGGGTGGCTCATTTGCGCGCCCTCCCGCCCGCTGCGGCCAGATAGCTCTCGCAGCTTGCCTTGGGCCCGATCCATTCATCGCCCGCCATCGCCATCAGCACCTCGGGCGACCACAGCGTGAAATAGTCCATCGTGCCGTGGATATAGAGCCCGTCCGTGATCGTGGCCTGCGCCCGCATATGCGCGGGCAGGATGAAGCGGCCCGAATTGTCGAAAGCCACGCGCGTCAGATTACCAAAGACCAACGCATCGCGCGCCCGGGTAGAGGGACGACCGGCGGCCACATCGGCGGCGTGTTTCACACGGATTTCCTCGGCAAGCTGATTTTTGTACGACGTGCCGCAGGCGAACAGGCAGGGCCATTCCTCATGTTTGGCCACCAGCATCTCGTTGATGTTGTCGCTGGCCTCGGCCACGATCTTGCGGATGTCGGCGGGCAGGACGAAGCGCTCCTTGTCGCCCTTCGGCGAGAAGCCCTGCCCCATATAAATGACCGGGAAACCAGTCACCCCACCCACTACCTTTGCGAAGAAAGCCCCACACCGACAGGCAAAGCTTCGCCGCTTGCCGCAGCACCATGGCCACGCCAAACCCCCGCAAAAGGACGGCTGAAACTCTACCCGATGATCATGTTCTATCGCGGAGTTTGCGGGCGGGAAAGGGACTTTACGGGAAAATCTGCCACTTTGTGGAAAAGAATGAAAATATCCTTATTTTTCAGATTTTTGATTAAATGCCGCCAAGGCCCATTTATTACCAAAACATTACCATACCCTCTATGAATCGAGGTCAATTCCGTAATTTCCCGGATGCGATCGGGGCCGTGAAAACACCTTTCCCGCCGATTCCCGCCTATCGGGATTCGCAAATCCGCCACGATTCCCGCTGCTTTGACCGATTGCTGCGCCGGAGCGCCGCCCCGGTGGCATAAATTCCCGCGCGGGGCAGGTTTTCCCACCCGTCGCGCCGTTTCCCTCAAGTGGCAGGCTTTCCCGCAGGTGGCAGGCTTTCCCGCGCCCTCCATCGCGCGCAGGCAAAAGGCCGATCAAACTCCCGGCGCGGCGCGCCCGATCAATGCGGCGCGGCGGGTGTCACGCGGGGCGATGCGCCCGCTTGCGTCTTGCCCGCATCGGGCGAGGGAATGACACCGATATCGGCCAGCGGATCGCTGGTCCCCCCTGCGCTGGTGCTGGCCTGCGCGCTGGCGGCGGCGGCATCGTTGCGCCGCGCATTGTCCATGATGATATTGGCCAGCCCCACCAGCAGCAGCATCAGCGACAGGCCGAACAGGCCCACCTGCAGGCGCTGCACCATCTGCGCGCGGATTTCGCGCGGGGTGCGCTCAAATTCCGAGGTGGCCGGATCGCTGGGGCTGGAAGTCTCCGTCATCGCGGCGATCCTACTCCATCACGCCAGCCAAGGAAAGACCGGCAGCCCCTTCGCCTCCAGCCATGCCTTGTTATAGAGCGTCGAGAGATAGCGCAGCCCGGTATCGCACAGGATCGTGGCCACGCGCACGTCCTTCTTGCCCTGCGCCACCAATTGCCGCCCCAACGCCACCGCGCCCGCGACATTGATCCCGCTCGACAGACCCAGTGCCAGACCTTCCTCGGCCAGCAGGCGGCGGACCCATTCGAGGCCTTCGGGATCGGACATGCGGAATTGCGTGTCGATGGGCGCCCCGTCCAGATTGGCGGTGATCCGCCCCTGCCCGATGCCCTCGGCCACGCTGCTGCCTTCCGCCTTCAGCTCGCCATGGGCATAGTAATTGTACAGAGCCGCGCCATAAGGATCGGTCAGCGCGATGGTGATGTTTTCATCAAACGCCTTCAGCCCCAGACCGACGCCCGCCAGCGTGCCGCCCGTGCCCGCAGCGCAGGTGAAGCCGTCGAGCCGCCCTTCCATCTGCGCCCAGATTTCGGGCGCGGTCGATTCGATATGGGCCTTGCGGTTGGCGGTGTTGTCGAACTGGTTGGCCCAGATCGCCCCTTCCGTCTCCTCGGCCAGACGGCGCGATGTATGCACGAAATGGCCCGGATTGCTGAAAGGCGCGGCCGGCACCAGCACCAGTTCAGCCCGCAGCGCGCGCAAAGTGTCCATCTTCTCGCGGCTCTGGGTTTCGGGCATGACGATGATCGTCCTATAGCCCAGCGCATTGGCCACCAGCGCTATGCCGATGCCCGTATTGCCCGCCGTGCCTTCGACAATCGTGCCGCCCGGCTTCAACGCGCCCGAGCGTTCCGCATCGCGGATGATCCACAGGGCGGCGCGATCCTTCACGCTCTGCCCCGGATTGGCAAATTCGCACTTGCCCCAGATCTCGCAACCTGCCGCCTCGCTTGGCCCTTTCAGAAGGACCATCGGGGTGTTGCCAATCAGATCGAGGGTGTTTTGATAAACGGGCGCTTTCGTCATGGCGCCCTAGGTAGGGGTGCCTTACGCAACGCGCAACGCATTTGCGCAAGGCACCCCTAAAGTCAGGCTTTTAGGCCCGCGCGCGAAACCCGGCGCGCGCCTAAAAGATCAGTCCGCCTCGGCAATCGTCACGCGCATGCCGTCGATGGCGTCGGTCACGGGCAACTGGCACGACAGGCGCGAATTGCCGTCGCGGTGGTCGCTGCTGTCGAGCAGGTCGTCTTCATCGGCGCTGATCGCGGGCAGCTTGTCGGCAAAGGCCGGATCGACATGCACATGACACGTCGCACAGGAGCAGCAGCCCCCGCACAGCGCCAGCAGATCGTCAAAACCCGCATCGCGAATCACTTCCATCACGGTGCGGCCGGTCTGGGCCTCAACTTCCTTTTCTTCACCCGCAGTATTGACGATCACCAGCTTCGGCATATCAAATCCCTCTGTATGATGCGCAGTTATATGAAGCGCAGCGCAACCGGCGCTTGGCCACGGCTGCTATCGGCAAGCCGCCGGTTTGGCAACTGGCCGAATTGCGCAAAATTTTGTCATTTCCATTCACGAAACGGGCACAAATGGGACTTTCGGCGCAAGCAATTGAAATGGGGCTGAATAGCATCGCCCAAACCACACCGGGCATCACGCAGGCGCTGGGCCGGGTGGGCTATCCCGAGCCCCGCATCCGCGCGCGCGGCCATGCCACCATGCTGCGCACCATCGTGGGCCAACAGGTTTCGGTGGCCGCCGCCTCGTCCATGTGGGCCAAAATGGTGGGCGTCGTGGGCGAGGAGGCCGACCCCGCCGCGCTGCTGGCCGCCGATTTCGACACTTTGCGCGCCTGCGGCCTCTCGCGCCAGAAGCAAGGCTATGCGCGATCCCTGTGCGAACTGGTGCTGGCGGGCGAACTCGATTTCACCGCCCTGCCCGCCGATGACGAGGAAGCCATCGCCCTCCTCACCCGCATCAAGGGCATCGGCCGCTGGTCCGCCGAAATCTATCTGTTGTTTGCCGAAGGGCGGCCTGACATCTGGCCCGCCGGCGATCTTGCCGTGCAGATCGGGTTGGGCAAACTGCTGGGATTGCCGGAGCGGCCCAGCGAGAAGCAAACGCGCGTGCTGGCCGAAGAATGGCGGCCGCATCGAGGGGCGGCGGCGATCTTTACGTGGCATTGCTATAATAATGCGGCGTTGTGAGAGGATTAGGAAGATGGATGCGAGGGACTCGTCCCTCGCGCTCCCATTACTGTATATGCTGCGCGCGGGGTTCGGCGTTTTGTGTCGGACGCACCGTTTGGAATTTTAAAGCCTGCGGCGCCAAACCGGGTACCCTCCCCGCGCCGCAGGCTTTCATCCCCCACACACCCCAGCCAACCTGACGCCACCCCATAACGGGATTGCAAAGGGCCCCCGCCCTTTGCCCGCCGGAGGCAAAACCTTCTTCTTGGCAGCCCCCCCACTTTTCCCTATCGCCACCCCATCATGCCATCCAACGCCCTCACCGCCACTGACCTGTGCTGCCGCCGCGGCGACCGCTGGCTGTTTTCGGGCCTTTCGCTGAATTTGGCGCGGGGGCAGGCGCTCCATATTCTGGGCCCCAACGGCTTGGGCAAATCCAGCTTGATGCGAATGCTCGCGGGCCTGCTGCCGCCCAGCCCCGATCCGGTCAGCGGCACCACCGGCACGATTGCGTGGGACGGCCCGCTGGCCCTGATGGACGAGCGCCACGGCCTTGACCTGGGTCAGCCTTTGGGCGCGGCGCTGGCGTTTTGGGCGCGGGTCGATGGGCCGGTGCCCGATGAAGCGATCAAGGGGCTGGGTCTGGCCAATCTGCTCGATGTTCCGGTGCGTTACCTGTCCACCGGCCAGAAAAAGCGCGCCGCCCTTGCCCGCCTGATCGGCCAGAACGCGCCCAACTGGCTGCTGGACGAGCCGTTGAACGGCCTTGATGTCGCCGCCTGCGCGATGGTCGAGCGCATGATCGAGCGCCACTGCGCGGGCGGAGGCGCCTGCATCATCGCCTCGCACCAGCCGCTGGGCATCCCCGCCCTCACCCGCCTCGACCTTGCCGGGTACGCGCTGTGAAGGGCGCCGCACTCCTCGCCATCCTGCGCCGCGACCTGCGCCTGCTTTTGCTGGGCAGCGGGGGCGGAGGCGGCATCATGCTGCCCATCCTGTTCTTCCTGGCGGTGGCCATCATCTTCCCCTTCGCCGTCGGGCCGGACCCCAAACTCCTCGCTCGCGTGGGCGGAGGGGTGATCTGGCTGGCCGCGCTGCTGGCCGCGATCCTGCCCCTCGACCGCCTGATCGAACCCGACCGCGAGGCGGGCCTGTTCGAGCAATGGGCGCTGCGCGGCATCTCCGAAGAAGTCATCATCGCCCTGCGCCTCCTCGCCCACTGGCTCTCCTTCGCCCCGCCGCTCATGCTGGCCACGCTGCCCGCCGCCGCGCTTTTGGGCCTCGACGGACGCACCATAGTGCTGGTCGAACTCGGCCTCCTCGCCGGAACCCCCGGCCTTGCCGCCGTAGGCGTTGCCGTTGCCACCATCACCGCAGGCCTCAAAGGCGGCGCCGCGCTGGCGGGCCTCCTCTTCATCCCCCTGTGCGTACCCATCCTCATCTTCGGCGCAGGCGCGCTCGCCATCGGCGGCGAAAGCGGTCTGGCGCTGGCGGGCGCGGCGAGTTTAGTGCTGGTGGCGTTGACGCCTTTTGCGGGCGCAGCGGCGTTGCGGGCGGGGCGATAATTTTGCCTCCGGCGGGCAAAGGGCGACAGTCCTTTGCAATCCCGTTACTTTTCATATTGCACTGTCGATCAACGGCGGTGAGAAGAACCTCGATCATCAGTCGAAACGGCAAAAGTTAATCGCCCCATGAAGAATATCGATGTATTTTTTACAACCGCTCTTTGGGATGAATATTTAAAAGTCATTCAGAGCGACATTAGCCATGCCGAAGAAAAATTGAAAGGCAAGGTCGAAGTTGACGACAACTGTTCCATTTGCGCCATTACTATATGCCTGCTCAGCATGTTTGACGACATCGAGAAGGACAGAGCATATTGCAGAAGGATGGAAAGCTTGGTGCCCTGGCAATTGGATACGACCAATAGGAAGCAAATGTACAACCTAGGAGTCTCACTGGCCATCCCAGCCAATTTATTCCTGAATTACAATAAAACCAGCTTTGCCAATTATTGTAAAAAGGAATTTATCGAAAAATCTTATTTATGGAAGAAAAAAGGTGTCGAAAAATTTGACAAAATTTCTGTTTCAGAGATAGTTTTTAACAATATTTTCTCATAAAGCCTACACCCCGCTGCCATCCTCGCGCCACCCCATTATCGGGATTGCAAAGGGCCCCCGCCCTTTGCCCGCCGGAGGCACCTAAACCCCTCTAAACAAACCTCGAAGGCCCAAACACCCCCGGATCGACCTCGCCTGCCTCCTGCCCCAACAGCAACCGCGCCGCCATCTCCGACGCCGCAGGGGCCGTCTGGATGCCAAAGCCCCCCTGCCCCGCGCACCAGAAGAAGCCCGGCACCGAGCTATCCCAGCCATAGACCGGCAACCGATCCGGCGCGAAACTGCGCAACCCCGCCCAGCGATGCTCGACCGCCTCGACGCGCCAGCCCACCACGCCTTCAAACCGATCGATGGCCACGGCCACGTCGATTTCCTCGGGCGCGACATCGCAGGGCGGCACGGGGGTTTCATCGTGAGGGGTCAGCCAGAGCCGACCGCCCTCGGGTTTGAAATAGAAGGTGCCCGCCATATCCATCACCAGCGGCATGTCGCCCTGCGCCTCCGGGGAAACGCGGATTTGCGCCATGGTGCGCCTTAAAGGCTGGATGCCCACGGGCCTTGCTCCGGCCATCACGGCCACCTCATCGGCCCATGCGCCCGCCGCGTTCACCAGCACCCCGGCGCGGATCTCGCGCCCGTCCTCAAGGCGCAGCGCCCAATCATCCCCCCGCCGCGCCTCGGTCAACCGCGCCCGCGTCCACACCTCGCCCCCGCCGCGCCGAAAGGCCGAAAGGTAATGCTGGTGCAGCCCCGCCACGTCAATGTCGCGGCATGACGGCTCGGCCAATCCGGCCACCCATTGCGGGTCGAGGCCCGGCACCTGCGCCTCCATCGCGGCGCGGTCCAGCGTCGGCAGATCGACGCCAACGCCGGTAAACTCCTGCGCAAAAGCATGCAGTTCGGGCAAATCCTGCGCCCGCGCCAGATGCAGCCCGCCGCGCGGATGCAGAAAGCCCAGTTCCTCCAGCACCGGCCCGGAGGCCAGCGTCAAAGGCTGAACCTGCGGCCCGCCATAGGTTTCCTGCCAGAAGGCCGCGCTGCGCCCGGTGGAATGGTATCCGGGGCGGTCCTCGCCCTCCAGCATGACCACAGACCCCGCGCCGCGCGCCAGCAATTGCGCGCCCAGCGAGGCGCCCGCCATCCCGGCGCCCACGATTGCTATATCAAACCTCTGGCTCATCCCCCGACCCAAGCCGCTCAGAGCGCGCGGGTCAAGTCCGACCTGATGGGCAACGCCACATGCTCGCGCAGAAAAGCCTCGATCCGCGCCATGGCGGGGGTGCGCACCGCGTCCACCTCGCGCAGGATCTCATGGGCGGCCTCGGGGCCAAAGCTCATGATCTCGCCATGGGGCAGGCGCTGTGCCGCCTTCAGATTGGCCCGGTGACACACCAGCCCGTCGGCGGCGGTCGAGAGAATCAGCACCGGCGTCTCGACCCGTTCCAGCACGCCGGGCGCCATGAACGTCTCCATCGAGCGCAATCCGGCCGCCATCCAGCCCCAACTGGCCGGGCCCATCGCCAGTTCGGGCCGCGCCGCGCGCCAGTCCATCTCCTGCTGATAGCGCCGCGCGTCATGGGTCAGCAGCCCTTTGCGCGCATGAAGCGAGCTGGCCGGTTTTTCCCCGCCGCTCCACGCCGGACGCCGCGCATCGCCCAGTTTGAGCATCGCCCAGCCCAGCGCCTTTTGCGACCAGAACGGCGCCCCGCCCGCCGCAAACCCCAGCATCGGCGCCGAGAGCACCAGTGCGTCAGGATCAACCCGCCCCTGTGCCAGCGCGCGCAGAGCCAGATGCCCGCCCATCGAATGGCCGATCAGCGCCACCGGCCCCGCCTGCTCGACCCGCCACTGCGCCCAGAACGCGGCCAGATCCTCGATCCACACCGAAAAATCATCAACGTGCCCGGTAGAGTCATCCATCCCCAGCCGCCCCGACCCGGCCTGACCGCGCCAGTCAAGGCTGGTCACATGCCATCCGGCATCGCGCCATTCCTCCAGCGACTCGAGGTATTTTTCATAGAAATCGCCCCGCCCGGGCATGAACAGCAGGCTGCCGCGAACATGATGGCGGGGGGCAAGATCGATTCGGCGGATCGGCCAGCCATCCGGCGCCATCCAGAATTGTTCAACGCCGCCCTCGGGAAGTTCCATTAGCACCTCTTTTACGCCTTGCCGCCCGCCAGCCCCCCGATTGCGCCCGCATCCACCATTTGCGCGCCTTGCGTTGGTTACTGTTTGGTAAGTCATCACCACTAAAGCGGAACCCTGATCCAGCCAGAGGTCCGCATGCTTGGTTCTTCCTTTTCCTACGGTTTGCTGATCGCCTTGGCAATCGCGCTGCTGGTGGCGGCCTATACCGACATCCGCCGCCGCCAGATCGACAACTGGCTCAATGCCGGGATCGCCCTGGCCGCCCCGCTGTTCTGGTGGGCCAGCCATATGGGGCTGGCCGAGATCGGCTGGCAACTGGCGCTGGCGGCGGGGGCCTTTGTGGTGCTGGCCGGATTGTTTGCGATCGGCGCGATGGGCGGGGGCGATGTCAAGCTGCTGGTGGCGCTGGCGCTGTGGATCAAGCCTGTGTGGTTTGCCCAGTTGCTGATGGTGATGGCGGTGTCGGGGGGCGTGCTCACGGTGGCGCTGGCCGCGTGGCATGTGGCGCGGCGGCATCCGCGCAAACCATCCATCCCCTATGGCATCGCGATAGCCCTTGGCGGGCTGTGGGTGATTGCTTCGGGCTATTTATTTCCGGCCGCCGGAACCGTTCTGGCGGGGTGATCGAATGTTAACCAATCTATCGGATATTTCCGGTCGTATTGCGGTTAGGGCGTAAGGGGCTTGTTCAGCGATGGATAGACGAAGGCTGATGCTGTTGATTGGCGCGATGGTCATCGCGATCGGCACAGCGCTCGCTGCCCGCAGCATGTTGTCGGGCGGCAATGTTGCCCCTGTCGTTCAGGCGGCCCTGCCCGTGGCGCCCACCGGCCCCAAGGTGCTGGTGGCCCAGCGCGCGCTGCCCCCTGGCACGATCATCACGGCCGACGCGGTCAATTTTCAGGATTGGCCCGGCAATCTGATGAAGGAAGCCTATTTCGTCGACGGCAAGATCGACATGAACAAGCTGATCGGCACCGTCGTGCGCTATCCGATCACCGCGGGCCAGCCGCTGACGCAGGGCGCGCTGGTGGCGCCGGGCGACCGGGGCTTCCTGGCCGCCGCGCTGGGCGCGGGGATGCGCGCGATCACCATCACCGTCTCGGAAAAGTCGGGCGTGGCGGGCTTCATCTTTCCGGGCGACCGGGTGGATGTCATGCTCACCCAGACCATTCGCGGCAATGGCGGCGACGCGCAATCGCTTAACGTGACGGAAACCGTACTGCGCAATCTGCGCGTGCTGGCCACCGACCAGTCGACCGAAAACCAGACCAACGAGGGCAAGACCGTGGTGCGCACGTTCCACACGGTCACGCTGGAGGTCACGCCCAAGATCGCCGAAAAGATCGAGGTGGCCCAGGCCGTGGGCGCGCTCAGCCTGACGCTGCGCAGCCTGGCCGACAATCAGGGCGATCTGGACCGCGCGATCGCCAATGGCGCGGTGAAACTGCCCGAAGGCGCCGGCAAGGCCGATGAAAGCCGCCTGCTGGCCAGCGCCTCGCGCTCCTCGGCCTTTGGCGGCGGATCGGGCGGCGAATCGATGACCACGGGCGCCGAAGTTTCGCACTTTCAAAAGCGCACCCTGCCCCCCAGCGGCCCGGTGATGGCGGCGGCGGGCGCCCCCTCGATGGGCGCGCCGATGATGGCGCGCGCCAGCAGCAACGGCGTGCGCGTGATCCGCGGGCGCGACACTCAGAACGTTTCCATGGGCGCCAATGGCCAGCCGGTTCAGGCGATAGCCAATGGCATGGGCGCAGCGGGCAATGCCTTTGGCGGCGGCGCAGCCGGCCCTCTGGCCCAACCTTGAGATGAGAGGCCATACAATGCAACACCGCCTCACCCTTCCACTGTCCGGTCCTCTGGCCGCTCTGGCGCTGGCCTCGGCCTGTCTGACCGGCCTTGCGCCCGCCGCGCTTAGCGCTGGTCCGGCCCATGTCGCCAAAAAACCCGGAGCCAAGATAGCGACCAAGGCCAAAACCGCCGCAAGGCCGGTGATGGCCCCCGCCAAAGGCCCCAGCCGGGAAACCATGCGCGCCTATGCGCCCGTGGCGATCAGCGGCCCTTCGGCGGCGATGGCGGTGGCGCTTGGGCGCGGGCAACTGGTCAATCTGCCCTCTGCGATGAAGGATGTCTTTGTCGCCGATGACAAGATCGCCGACGTTCAGGTCAAATCGAACAACCAGCTCTATGTCTATGGCCGGGGCGCGGGTGAAACCACGATCTATGCCAGCAATGCGGCGGGTCAGGTGATCTGGTCCACCAATGTGCGCGTGGCCAGCAACATCGACAGCGTCGACCAGATGCTCAGGGTCGCCATGCCCGAATCGCATATCAATGTGGCGACGCTGAGCGCGGGCACCTATCTGCTGACCGGCACCGTGGGCGCGCCCGAGGATGCCGCCGAGGCCCAGCGCCTTGTCACCGCCTTTCTGGGCAAGGAAGCCAATGTCATCACCCGCCTGAAGACGGCCACCCCGCTTCAGGTCAACCTTCAGGTCCGCATCGCCGAAGTCTCGCGCTCGCTGGCCAAGCAGCTGGGCGTCAACCTGACCAGCATCGCCAATGCGAGCAACGGGTTCCAGTTCGGCATTTCGCAGGGCCGTTCGGCGGCCTCCACCTATGTTCCGGGTGCGCCGATGGGCGTGGGAGGCAAGACCACCTATACCGATTCGACCGGCGCCACCAAGGATGGCACCTCGATTGCCGCGCTTTCCACCGCCACCACATTGGCCGGGGCGGGCACGCTGCTGGGCATGAACATTCTGGGCACGCTGGATGCGGGCGAACAGATCGGTCTGGTCACCACGCTGGCCCAGCCCAACATGACCGCCCTGTCGGGCGAAACGGGCGAGTTTCTGGCGGGCGGCGAATTTCCGATCCCCATCTCCTCGGGCCTTGGCACCGTCTCGATCGAATACAAGAAATATGGCGTCAGCCTGAGCTTTACCCCCACCGTCCTGTCCGACGGCCGGATCAGCATGCGCGTGCGCCCCGAGGTTTCCGAACTGTCGAGCCAGGGCGCGGTCACGCTCAACGGCTATTCGATCCCCGCGCTTTCCACCCGCCGCACCGAAACCTCGGTCGAGCTGGGTTCGGGTCAGAGCATGATGATCGGCGGCCTGCTGCAGAACAAGGCCAGCAACACCATCCAGAAGATGCCCGGCGCGGGCGATCTGCCGATCCTGGGCGCCTTGTTCAAATCCACCAGCTTTATCAAGGGCGAGACCGAACTGGTGATCGTGATCACCCCCTATCTGGTCAAGCCGGTCAATGACGGCGACATCAAGCTGCCCACCGACGGCATGCAGACCGCCAATGACATTCAGCAGGTGGCCGCCAACATGCTGAGCGACGGCAGGAGCGGCGTGGACCGCCCCAAGCCGAGCCTCAAGCCCGCCGAAACCGACGGCACCCCGCCCAAAAAGGTGGGCGCCGCCGAGGAACGCAGGAGCGAGGAACCCAAGGCCGGGAAGCGCGCCATGGCCGGTGAAGCAACCCAACCCGGCTTCAGCCTGAATTGAGAGGAGAAGCAGCGATGAACAGGATGACTTCTCCACTTTCCGGGCGTATCATGGCCGGGGCCGCACTGGGCCTCTCGCTGCTGCTGGGCGGATGCGGCGGCGTGGCGGAAAACCGGATGCTCTCCAGCGTCAACCAGCCCGTAGTCAGCCACAACAGTTTTGCCCTTGATGTCATCACCGGGCCGGGCGGCCTCTCGCGCGCCGAGGCGCAGCGGGTGTCGGGCTGGTTCGATGCGCTGGGCCTGCGCTATGGCGACCGGGTGGCGATCGATGATCCGCTCAAGAGCGAGGCGACGCTGGCCGCGCTTTCCGATCTTGCGGCCCGGCGCGGGCTGCAGATCAGCCGCGAGGTGCCCGTGGGCGAAGGCAGCGTGAATGCGGGCATGGCGCGCATCGTGGTGACGCGCGCGGTGGCCAGCGTGCCCAATTGCCCCAACTGGGCCGACAACAGCGAGAGCAATTTCAACAATGGCACCAGCCATAATTTCGGCTGCGCGGTGAACGGCAATCTGGCCGCGATGGTGGCCGATCCCGATCACCTGCTGGCGGGCGCGCGGGGCAAGGGCCAGACCGTGGTCATGACCAGCAACAAGGCCATCGACGCCTATCGCGCGGCCAAGCCTTCGGGCGATGGCGGCACCACGGTCAAGAAAGTCGGCACCGGGGGGAGCAATTAAGCCATGAACGCACCATGGAAACCCGGAGCGGCGCAAAACCGCGACAGTTTCGCCGCCTATGTCTGCGACGAAGCGACGCTGGATGTGATGCGCCCCTTGGCCGCCGATTTCGGCTGGGCGCCGGAAAAATGCACGCGCGGGGGCCTGCGCAGCGCGGTTCAGGCGCTTTCGGTCTCCTCCTCGCCCGCCATTCTGGTGGTCGATCTGTCGGAAAGCGGCGACCCGCTGGGCGATATCAACGCGCTGGCCGAAGTGTGCGAACCCGGCACGGTGGTGATCGCCATCGGCCAGGTCAATGACGTGCGCCTCTACCGCGACCTGCTGGGCAGCGGCATCCACGATTACCTGCTCAAGCCCCTCTCCTCGGGTCTGATGCGCGACGCGCTGGTGCAGGCTCAGAACATGCTCAATGCCCCGCGCGCCAGCGAGGCCGGTTCGGACACGCCGCATCTGAGCACCGCCGTCATCGGCACGCGCGGCGGCGTCGGCGCCTCGACCGTGGCCAGTTCGATCGCATGGCTGTTTTCCACCGACCACAAGCAGCCCACCGCCCTGCTCGATCTGGACATCCATTTCGGCACCGGCGCGCTCAGCCTCGATCTGGAGCCGGGCCGCGGCCTGACCGACGCCATCGAAAACCCCAGCCGCATCGACGGATTGTTCATCGAACGCGCGATGATCCGGGCGGGCGAACATCTCTCGCTGCTCTCGGCCGAGGCGCCGATCAGCCATCCGCTGCTGACCGATGGTTCGGCCTTCGTCCGGCTGGAGGAGGAATTCCGCCACGCCTTTGAACACACGGTCATCGACCTGCCACGCAACATGCTGATCAATTTCCCGCATCTGCTGGCGGACGTGAATGTCGTGCTGCTGGTGACGGAACTGACGCTGGCGGGCGCGCGCGATGCGATCCGCATTCTTTCGTGGCTGCGCGCCAATGCCTCGCACGCGCAGGTGATGGTGGTGGCCAACCGCGTTCAGGCGGGCATCGCCGAAATCAGCCGCGCCGATTTCGAAGCCTCGATCGAACGCAAGATCAACGTGACCATCCCCTTTGACGTCAAAGCCGCCGTGCATTGCGCCAAGCTGGGCCAGACCTTTGCCGAGGCCAACCGCGCCACCAAGGCGGGCGCGGCGCTGCGCGATCTGGCGATGGCGGTCAAATCGCTGGTTGCGACCGAGGCCAAGGAAGGCGCGGCCCAACCCGAGCGCAAATCGCTGCTGGGCAAGATCGATCTGATGGCCCTGCTGGGCGGCAAGAAGGACGGGGCGAAAGAAAAGGCGCGCTGATATGGACACGGTCCAGATCCTGCTGATCACTTTTGGCGCAGGCGGCTTGCTGATGCTGCTGGCGCTGGCCTTTGGCGGGCCTTCGCCGGCCAAGGAGGGCGCGCGCCGGCTGCAATCGGTGCGTTTCCGCCATTCCGAAAGCGCGACCGACAAGGTCGAGGCGCAGATGCGCCGCGCGCTGGCCCAGCGCCGCCCGATGATCAGCAATGATGGCAGCCCGCGTTCCCAGCTTGAAATGCTGGCGTTGCGCCTGCACCGCGCGGGCAAGACCTGGACCGTCCAGCAATATCTTCAGGCCTCGGGCGGGCTGATGGCGGTGGTATCGCTGCTGCTCTGGCTCAAGACCGGCTCGCTGATGCTCGCGCTGATGGTGGGGCTGCTGGTGGGGGCGGGCGTGCCGCATATGGTGGTGGGCTATCTGATCCGTAAGCGTTACGATGATTTCACCGCCAAGTTTCCCGATGCCATCGAATTGCTGGTGCGCGGCCTGCGTTCCGGCCTGCCCGTCACGGAAACGCTGGGCATTGTCTCGGCCGAAGTGCCCGGCCCCGTGGGTCAGGAATTCAAGCTGGTGACCGAACGCATCAAAATCGGGCGCGGCATGGACGAAGCGCTGCAGGACACCGCCGACCGGCTCAACATGGCCGAATTCAACTTCTTTTGCATCACCATCGCCATCCAGCGCGAAACGGGCGGCAATCTGGCCGAAACGCTGGGCAATCTGGCCGATGTTCTGCGCAAGCGCGCCCAGATGAAGCTGAAGATCCGGGCGATGAGTTCGGAATCGAAAGCCTCGGCCTATATCGTCGGTTCGCTGCCTTTCATGGTGTTTCTGATGATCAATTGGGTCAATCCGCAATATCTGGCCGGGTTTTTCTCCGATGACCGCCTGATCATCACCGGGCTTGGCGGGCTGACATGGATGGGCATCGGCGTGTTCATCATGGCCAAAATGGTCAGCTTCGAGATCTGAGGGGGCCAAGCGATGGACCAGACAGCCGCAACCCACCCCCATATTCTGGGCTTTGACGTGTTTTTCGTCGGCACGCTGCTGGCGGGTGTGGCCGCGATCATGGTGATGGTGGCGATCTATGCCGCGCTGACCGTGCGCGATCCGATGCAGAAGCGGGTGAAGGCGCTCAACGAAAGGCGCGAACAGCTCAAGGCGGGCATCGTTGCCCATACGCCCAAAAAACGCGCCAATATCGTGCGCCGTTCCGACACGACCGACGCCATCCGCTCGATCCTCGACAAGCTCAAAGTGCTGCAGGACAGCCAGTTGGCCGATGCCCAGCAAAAGCTGGCGCAGGCGGGCATCCGCAACAAGGAATGGGCCGTCGCGATCATTTTTGGCCGTATGGTGGCGCCGATCATTCTGGGCGGCCTGGCGGCGATCATGATCTATTGGGTCAATTATTTCCCGCAATGGACCGATTTCAAGAAATTCATGGGCTTTGCCGCCGCCGTCGTGGGCGGCTACAAAGGCCCCGACATCTATGTCCAGAACCTGATCACCAAGCGCACCGCCGCGATCCGCAAGGGCCTGCCCGACGCGCTCGATCTGCTGGTGAT
Source organism: Novosphingobium sp. SG707 (assembly GCF_012275515.1). GTDB lineage: Bacteria > Pseudomonadota > Alphaproteobacteria > Sphingomonadales > Sphingomonadaceae > Novosphingobium. Next base: position 115,134 of record NZ_JAAZQL010000002.1, on the reverse strand, counting down.
CTGCGCCGAGGCGGGCCTGACGGTGGACGCGGCCTTTTCGCGCGTGGCCAAGGAACTGGGGCGGGCCTATCCCGAACTGGGCGATGAATTCGCGCTGACCGCCATCGAGCTGTCCTTCCTGTCCGAACGGCGCCAGGCCTTTGAAAACCTTGCCTATCGCGTGGCGCTCGACTCGGTGCGCGGGGTGGTGACGACGATGATCCAGACCGAGCGCTACGGCACCCCGCTGGCCTCGGCGCTGCGCGTGCTGTCCGCCGAATTCCGCAACGAACGCATGATGCGCGCCGAGGAAAAGGCCGCCCGTCTGCCGGCGATCATGACCGTGCCGCTGATCCTGTTCATTCTGCCGGTGCTGTTCATCGTCATCCTTGGCCCGGCGGCCTGTTCGATTGCCGACGCCTTCAGCAGCGGCCCGGCGGCGACCAAGAAATAAGCCCGCGAACAAAGACTCTGTCCTACAGAAAACCATTCCGGTTATAAGCCGCCACCATCCCGCGCCGAGATCCGCATCGGGGGCCGTCGACAGCCCCCCAGCCGGCCCCGGCAAGGGAGGACCGGCAGGCGTTGCGGGGCAAAGGCGGCGGCATCTCAGCCGCGCACACCCAACCGCCAAAAAGCCAGCGGGATCAAAAGGATGGACGGAAGCCTGCGAGCCCGGCCGCCATCCACCCGGCTGATGAGGGCCGAGCAGGGACACCGGCGTTTGCCCTGCCCTTCGCCAAAGCGCCAAAGCGCCGCCCTTGCGCACCAAGGCGGCCCGCATGTCTGCCGGTCCACGGCCTCTTATCCGCATTGGCCTGCGGAGGGGCGATTATGCCTACCTCAGAGTTCCCGATGCGATTCGAGGTATTTTTCCGGAATGCGCAGGATCTCGGCGGCAATCTGCGTCTCGCGCAGGAAGAGCCACAATCCCCACATCAGCAGCGCCACCGAGATCAGAAAGCCCCCCGCCGCCACGCGCTCGAGCGGCACCGACACCATTTCCTCCAGAAACAGGATCGCCACCGTCAGCCCGATGCACAGGCCCGACATCACCAGCACGCGAATAGCCTTGGTGTTCAACTGAATACGCAGATCGACCTGCCGCATTTCCAGCACGACAATGTCATGCGCCGCCCCGGTGGTTTCGCCATAGAGCTTTTGCAAAGCGCGCGCCCGGTCCACGATCCGGCCCAGCCGCGTGGACAGGATGTTCATGATATTGCCGATCGCCACCAGTACGAAAACCGGGGCAAGGGCAAGCTGGATAGTATGCGCGATCATGGGCCTGTTCATAATTCAAGCGCGGCCCAAACCCAAGAGGCCCCGATTCCTATTCACAGGAACCAGCTCTGCTTCCACCCAAAGACCGATTCGACCGGCCGACCGGCCCCGTCGCGTGCGGGATTGAAGCGGAACCGCTCCATCACCATCCGGCAGGTCAGAGCATCGGCGGCGGGGTCGCGGCTGGGCCGATGGATGCGACAGGCGATGGGGCGGCCATCGACGCCCACCGTGATCGCCACGATGACATAATCGCCGATCCGCGCCTCGCGCCCCTCGCGCGGATAATCGCGCGCGGTGATTGTGCCCGCGATCTTGACCGCCGGGCCGCCCCCGCCCTGCCCCGTGCCGCTGCCTCCCGCGCCGCCGCCATCCCCCGATTGGGCGGCGCCGGTGCCCGCCCCGCTGCTCGCGCCCGAGGATTGCGCCGTTCCGCTGCCCGCCACCGGGGGCGCCACGATCGGGCGCAGCGCCACGACGGGTTTGGGCGCCGCCACAGGGCGCGGCACGGCCTTGTCGCCCGCGGCCCCCTTGGGCGCGGCGGGCGCGGCGGTCTGGGGTTTGGGCTCTGCCTGCGGTTCGGGGGGGGGCGGCGGCAGGGTGAAATCGACGCTCTCCATCGCGCCCACCGCGCCCTGACGCAGGCCATCGACCCCGCGCCCCAGCCCCAGCAAGGCCAGCAGCACCAGCCCCTGCACACCGCCCGCCAGCACGGCGGCGGCAAGGCGCGTTCGAGTGGAAGGCTTTTCCATCGCCCGTCTATTAGCACCAACGCCCGGTCGGACACCAACGCAAAGGGGGCGGAAAGCCCAAGCCTTCCGCCCCCTTATGCGAAACCTGAAACAGGCTTACTTCTTCAGCGTGCCCAGATAGGCCACGATGTTGGCGCGTTCGGCCGCATCGGGGATCACCATCGCCATGCGGCTGCCGGGCACCAGCTTGGTCGGACCCGAAATCCACTGATCGATCAGCGCCGGGGTCCAGGTCTTGCCATAGGCCTTGAGCTGGGGCGAATACATCGCGAAATCGGTGGAACCGGCCTTGCGGCCAACCACGCCCAGCAGGTTGGGGGCCATGGTGCCCTTCTGGCCCGCGCCGATCACATGGCACAGCTGGCACTTGGTCTTGAACGAGGCCGCGCCCTTGGCAGGATCACCGGCAGCAGCAGCAGGAGCGGCAAAGCCCAGAGCCATCGTGGCGGCAGCCACCAGCGCGGCAGCGGGGGTAAACAGTCGCGACATCGTCATTCATCCTCTTTTCAAGCGAAAGGCCCGGCCCGGCAATTCACGCAGAATCATCCCGACCGTCTTTTTCATCGGCGCTCATGCCCGCAAAGTGGCGGGGAAAGCAAGCGTTGAGAAAGGCCCGTCAGCGTTCATAATCAACGCAAACATCGGGCATTTTCTCTGGCCTTGCCGCCCCCTGCCCCACAATGCGCAGTTTTGCGCTGTAGCCTGCTTATCGAACAGAATGGCTGTCGGCGCGCTGAATAGGAATTACAGCCTCTCGATCTTCTGCGTGGCCTCATCAATGATACGGGCCACTTCAAAAGGCAGATCCTCGCCCGCCCCTTCGCGGCCCAGCCGCTCCATCACGGCGGCGCGCAGATTGTGGACCGCGCGGCGCACCGGGGCGCCATCGGTCCGCTCGGCCTGCGCGGCCAGGGCTTTCAACCGGGCAAAGAGCGCCTCGATCTGCTCGCCCTTGCCCTCGATCTCGGCGCGGCCAAGATCGCTGATGGCAAACAGGCGGCGCTTGCCCCCGGCAGTGTCCACCTCGACCACCAGCTCCATTTCGCTCAGCATCACCAGCAGCGGGTAAAGCACGCCGGGGCTGGGCTGATAGGCGCCGCCCGATTGTTCGGCAAAGGCGCGGATGATCTGATACCCATGCTGAGGCGCATCGGCCAGCAGCGCGAGGACGAGCAGGCGCAATTCATCGCCGTCATACAGCTTGCCCCGGCGCCCGCCGAAACCGCGCCCGCCACCAAAGCCGCCGCCGCCGAAACCGCCTCCAAAACCGCCGCGCCCGAACGGGCCGCCTTCAAAGCCGCCCTCAAAACCGGCGGCAAAGCGCCCGTGGTGGCCGTGATGGCCGTGATGGCCAAAGCCGTGATGGTCAAAGCCGTGGGCACCCCTGCGCCCGTGTTTTCCGATGTTCGATCCGAACATGGCATACTCCTTCATATCGGTCATGAAGCCGAATGTAGGAGAATTTCAAAAACCTTCAAGATATATCTTCATAAAATTTCAGCACGCCGATTGTCCCGGTCAATCCGCCACCCCTGCGGCCTGTCGGGATCATCGGAAACATGGGCGACATAGCCCGCCCCCGGCGCTTCCCAATCCGCCGCCGCCATTGCCGCCCCATCGCGCGCCAGCCAGCGCCCATCACGCGGAAATTGCGCGAAATCCCCCGCCCGCCGCCGGGCCGAAAGCGCCGCGACATCATCCTCCAGCGCCTCGTCCCGCGCCGACCAGTCGACCCAGCCGATCGCGCTGTCCTGACAATAGGCATTGTTGTTGCCCTGCTGCGTCCGGCCAAATTCATCGCCCGCGCTCAGCATGATCGTGCCGGTCGAGGCGAACAAAGTGCCCAGCAGCGCGCGCGCATCCGCCCCCCGCCGCGCGTTCACCTCGGGCGAATCGCTTGGTCCCTCAACGCCATTGTTCCAGCTGTGATTCTCGCCATGCCCATCGCGGTTATCCTCGCCATTGGCGTGGTTGTGGCGCTGTTCATAGGCCACCATATCGGCCAGCGTGAAGCCATCATGCGCGGCCAGGAAATTGACGCTGCGGCATTGCTGCTCGCCAAACACATCCGCGCTGCCCGCCATCCGCGTGGCCAGCGCGCCCAGCCCTCCCTCGCCCTTCCAGAACCGCCGCACATCATCGCGAAACGCATCATTCCATTCCAGCCAGCCCGCCGGAAAGCGCCCCAATTGATAGCCGCCCGGCCCGATATCCCACGGCTCGGCAATCATCACCCGGTCGGCCAGAACGGGATCACCGGCGATCTCGGCAAAGATCGGCGCATCGGGATCAAACCCCGGCCCGCGCGCGATCACCGGCGCCAGATCGAAGCGAAACCCATCCACCCCGCATGTGACAACAAAATGCCGCAGCGCCGCCAGCGTCAATTCGCGCACCGCCGGATTGGCAAAATCCAGCGTATTCCCGCAACCCGTATCGTTGATCAGCGCCCCATCCGGCGCATGGGCATAGGCCGCATCATCCAGCCCGCGCAGCGACAGCACGCCGCCCAGCACATCGCTCTCACCCGTATGGTTGAACACCAGATCAAGGATCACCCCGATCCCCTCGGCGCGCAAAGCCGCCACCGTCTCGCGCAATTCCATCACCCCGCCGGGGCACAGGCCGGGGTCCAGCGCCATCATCGCCACCGGATTATAACCCCAGAAATTGCGCAGACCCAAGGGCGGCAAATGGCGCTCATCCAGCCAGGCCACAATCGGCATCAGCTCCACCGCGCCCACGCCCAGCTTCTTCAAATACGCGATAATCGCGGGATGCGCCAGCGCCGCCACCGTCCCGCGCTGCGCCTCCGGCACATCGGGGTGCAGCAGGGTAAAGCCGCGCACATTGACCTCATAGATCAACCCGCCCGGCGCGAAACAGGGCGGCAGAGGCGCGACCGGCGGCATTGCGCCCGGCACAATCGCACGCGGCACAATCGCCCCCGTATCCACGCCATAGACCGCCAGCATCGGATCCTGAACAAAGCGGCGATCCAATTCCACCGCATAGGGATCGACCAGCAATTTGGCCGGATCGAACCAGCGCCCGTTTTGCGGATCCCACGTCCCATCGGCGCGATAGCCATAGCGCGCGCCTGCCCGGTCTCCCGGCAGGCTGACGCGCCAATTATCCCCTTCGCGCGCCATAGCAACGCACACCTCAGCCTGCCCTTCAAACAGGCAGAGCCACACCGCAGCGGCCAGCGGGGCGCGCACCGCGAAATGGGTCGCGCCCGCCTCTACCCACGCGCCGTAACGCGCCATCAGGTGATGACGCTGGGCTCGGTCCGCCCGGTGTGGCGCGCGATGCCCGCGATGCCATCGGCCGCCGCGATCAGATCGGCCAGCTTGACCGGCGTCTCGCCCGCCAGATCGCCACCCACCGGCTCATATCGCTCCAGATAGACGCGCAGGGTCGCCCCTTCGGTGCCCGTGCCCGACAGGCGGAAGACGATGCGGCTGCCGCCCACAAACAGGATGCGCACGCCCTGATTGGTGGACACCGAGCCATCGACCGGATCGGTATAGGCGAAATTGTCCGCCGTCTCGATGGTCAGCCCCTCGAAAACCTGCCCCGGCAAAGTGGCCAGCGCCCCGTTCAATTCGCCCATCAAGGCATTGGCCGCCTCGGTCGGCAGGCCCTCATAATCGTGGCGGGCATAGTAATTGCGCCCGAACTTGGCCCAATGTTCCGCCGCAATCTGCGCCACCGGCTGTTTGCGCACGGCCAGAATGTTGAGCCAGAGCAGCACCGCCCAGAGCCCGTCCTTTTCGCGCACATGGTCGCTGCCGGTCCCGGCGCTTTCCTCGCCGCAGATCGTGGCCATGCCCGCATCCAGCAGATTGCCGAAGAATTTCCACCCCGTGGGCGTCTCAAAGGCGGGAATGCCAAGGCTCTGCGCCACAAGGTCCGCCGCCGCGCTGGTCGGCATGGAGCGCGCAATGCCCTTGAGGCCCCCCGCATAGGCGGGCGCCAGATGCGCATTGGCCGCCAGCATCGCCAGAGAATCCGAAGGCGTCACGAAAATCCCGCGCCCCACGATCAGGTTCCGATCGCCGTCGCCATCCGACGCCGCGCCGAAATCGGGAGCGTCGGGCCCGAACATCGTTTCAAACAATTCATGGGCATGGACCATATTGGGGTCCGGATGATGCCCGCCAAAATCCTCCAGCGGCACGCCATTCTTCACCGTGCCGGGCGCAAAGCCGAGGCGCTTTTCCAGAATTTCATGCGCATAGGGGCCGGTGACGGCATGCATGGCATCAAAGCTCATCGTCAGCCCACCGGCGACAGCGGCCCGGATCGCTCCGAAATCGAACAGCTTTTCCATCAGCGCGGCATAGTCGGCCACGCTGTCGATCACCTCGACCGCCATGCCCGCCACATCGACCACGCCCAGCGTATCGAGATCAATGTCGGCCGTATCCACCGCGCGCCATTCGGTGATTTGCGTGGTGCGCTGATAGATCGCCTCGGTCACGCCCTCGGGCGCGGGGCCGCCATTGGCGATGTTATACTTGATCCCAAAATCCTCATCCGGGCCGCCCGGATTGTGGCTGGCCGACAGGACCAGCCCCCCGCTGGCGCCATATTGGCGGATCACGTTGGAGGCCGCAGGCGTCGAGAGAATGCCCCCCTGACCCACCAGCACGCGGCCATAGCCATTGGCGGCGGCCATGCGGATCGCCTGCTGGATCACGGTGCGGTTGTGATAGCGCCCGTCGCCGCCGATCACCAGCGTGGCCCCATCGCCCCGCTCGACCACGTCGAACACGCTCTGGATAAAGTTTTCCGCGTAATTGGGCTGGGCAAAGACCTTCACCTTCTTGCGCAGGCCCGAAGTGCCCGGCTTTTGCCCGGCAATCGGCTGGGTGGCCTGAGTGATGACCTGTGGGGTCAGGGTCGTTGCGGTCATGCTGGCGAATTCTCCAAAGCGATGGATCTGTATAAATGCGCATAGGCGGCGCCCGATTGACGCCAGGTAAAATCGGCGGACATTCCGGCTTTTTGCATCGCGCGCCACACATCCTGCTGGGAATAAAGCAGGATTGCACGACTGATTGCGCCCGAAAGCGAGGCATAGTCAACTGTTGCGAATTGCAAGCCCGTGGCCGCCCCGGCCTTGACCGCGGCCAGATTGGCATCGACCACCGTATCGGCCAGCCCCCCTGTGCGCGCCACCACCGGTACGCAGCCATAGGCCAGCCCGTACAATTGCGTCAGGCCGCAAGGCTCGAACCGGCTGGGCACAAGGATGGCATCGCCCCCCGCCTGCATCCGGTGCGAGAGCGCCTCGTCATAGCCGATGCGCAGGGCCACGCGCCCCGGATGGCGCGCGGCGGCGGCGGAAAGCTCGCCCACCAGCCCCGCATCGCCCGAGCCCAGCAGCGCCAGACGCCCGCCCAGCCCAACCAGATGATCGATGCACTGCGCCAGCACATCCATGCCCTTTTGCCACGTAAGACGGCTGACCACGATGAAGAGCGGGCCGTCGTCGCGCTCAAGGCCAAATTCGGCCTCCAGCGCGCGTTTGTTGGCCTGTCGTTTGGCAAGGCTTCGCACGGTAAACTGGCTCTTGATCGCCGCGTCGGTGGCCGGGTTCCATTCGGCCGGGTCGATGCCGTTGACAATGCCATGCACCTGCGCGCCCCGGCTGCGGATCAGCCCTTCCAGCCCCATGCCGAAATGCGGCTCGCGGATTTCCAGCGCATAGGTGGGTGAAACGGTGGTGATCGCATGAGCCGCCTCCAGCCCGGCCTTCAACAGCCCCACGCCGCCGTGATATTCCACCCCGTTCATCGCCCATGCCTCGGCAGGCAGGCCGATCTCATGAAACAGCGCGGCAGGGAAATGGCCCTGAAACGCCATGTTGTGGATCGTCATCACGCTGGGAACGGAATGCCCGCCATAGGGCGCGAATTTGAGATAGGCCGGAGCCAGACCCGCCTGCCAATCGTGAGCGTGGAGGAGGTCGAAGGTCATCCCCTCGACAATGCCCCCCGCCACATCGGCCGCCGCCCGCGCAAAGACGGCAAAGCGAAGTCCATTGTCGGGCCAGTCCTGCCCCGCATCATTGCCATAAGGCCCGCCGGGGCGGTCAAACAGCGCCGGGCAATCGAGCACCAACAAGGGCGCGCCATCACCCGCGCCATCCAGCGTTCCGGCCAGCAGCCGCGCGGGATGGCCACAGATCGCCTCCCATTCGTGGAGAACCTTTGGCCCCGCCGCTTTTGCGCGCTTGGATTTGGGCGCCGGATATTGCGCCGCCAGCCGCGCCAGAACCCCCGGATAGCCCGGCAGCATCGTGGTCATCGCCACCCCATGCGGGGCGACCGCGGCGGGCAGCGCCCCCGCCACATCGGCCAGCCCGCCGGTCTTGATGAAAGGCACGGCCTCCGAGGCGAGGCTGAGGACGCGCAGGGTCATGTCTCCCAATCCCTTCAATCCAGATCCAGCGCCTGTATCATCCGCTTGGTGATGAGGCAGACGCCGTTTTCAGTGCGGCGGAAACGCTTGGCGTCCAGTTCGGGGTCCTCGCCCACCACCAGACCTTCCGGGATGCGCACGCCCGAATCGATGATCACGCGCGAGAGTTTGGCATGACGCCCGATGTTGCAATAGGGCAGGATCACCGCCTCATTGACCTCGGACCAACTGCCCATCTTCACGCCCGTAAACAGCAGCGAGCGATAGGCCGTCGCGCCCGACACGATGCAGTCCTGCGAGATCAGCGAACGGATCGCATGGCCCCGGCGCCCTTCCTCGTCATGGACGAATTTGGCGGGCGCGGCCACGACCTGATCGGTCCAGATGCGCCAGTCGCGGTCATACATGTTGAGCATCGGCACGGTATCGGTCAGATCGAGATTGGTCTCGAAATAAGCATCCAGCGTGCCGACATCGCGCCAATATTCGCCGATCTCATCGGCCGCCCGAACACAGCTTTCGGTAAAGCGATGCGCCACCGCCTTGCCGCCCTTGACGATCTTGGGGATCAGATCATTGCCGAAATCATGCGTGCTGATCGGATTGGCCGCATCCTCGCGCAGCAGTTCGAACAGAAATTTGGTGTCGAACACATAAATGCCCATCGACGCCAGCGACCAGCCCGGCTTGCCCGGAATTTCGGGCGGATTGATCGGCTTTTCGACGAAATCGGTGATGACATCATTGCCGTCCACCGCCATCACGCCAAAGCCGCTGGCCTCCTTTTGCGGGACCACCAGACAGCCGATCGTCACATCCGCGCCGCTGTTCACATGCTGGCGCAGCATCAGTTCATAGTCCATTTTATAGATATGGTCGCCCGCCAGGATGACCATATATTTGGGACCATAGCTCTCGATGATATCGATATTCTGATAAACGGCGTCGGCGGTACCCTCGTACCACTGGGTTTCGGATACGCGCTGGCTGGCGGGCAGGATGTCGAAGCTTTCGTTACGTTCCGGGCGCATGAAATTCCACGCGCGGTTCATGTGGCGGATCAGGCTGTGCGCCTTGTACTGCGTGGCCACGCCGATGCGCCTGATCCCTGAATTGATCGCATTCGACAGGGCAAAGTCGATGATCCGGCTCATTCCCCCGAAATAGACCGCAGGCTTAGCGCGATTGTCGGTCAGTTCCTTGAGCCTGCTGCCCCGCCCCCCGGCCAAGACATAGGCCATCGCCTCACGAGCCAGAGGCTGGCTATTCGTATCGCGCATCATACCCTCCCATTCACGCCGCAGCTTCGATCCATTCCAGCATAATCGTGGCAAGAGGCGGCAGCGTGACCAACGCCGCGCCATTTTGCGCCACAACCTGCCCCATATTGCCCAAGCCCGTGCCGCCATAGATGGTTGCATCGGTGTTGATGATTTCGCGCCATACCCCCTCGCGCGGCAAAGGCAGGCGGTACGAGCCATGCACCTGGGGCGTCATATTGCTGATGACCGCCACACAGCCGCCATCGCCGGCATGGCGCACCCATGCAAACACACTGGCCAGCGCATCATCGACCACCAGCCATTGGAACCCCTCGCCCTCGCAATCGCGGGCATGGAGCGCGGGCGTCTCGCGATAGGCGCGGTTGAGATCGCGCACGAGGCTGCGCATCCCCTCATGCGCGGGTTGGCCCAGCAGATCCCAATCAAGGCTGCGCTCCTCGCTCCATTCGCGAAGCTGGGCAAATTCCTGCCCCATGAACAGCAGCTTCTTGCCCGGATAGCCCCACATCAACCCGTAATAGGCGCGCAGATTAGCGAATTTCTGCCACTCATCGCCCGCCATCTTGTTGACCAGGCTGCCCTTGCCATGGACCACCTCGTCATGGCTGATCGCCAGCACGAAATTCTCGGCAAAGGCATACATCAGGCCAAAAGTGATGTCGTTATGGTGATGGCGCCGGTGGATGGGATCGCGCGCCATATAGCGCAGCGTGTCATGCATGAAGCCCATGTTCCACTTGAAGCCAAAGCCCAGCGCGCTGCGATTGTCCTCCACCGCCGGTTGTGTCACGCCCGGCCATGCGGTCGATTCCTCGGCCACGGTGAAGAAGCCGGGGAACTGGCCATAGACCGCCCGGTTGACGGCGCGCAGGAAATCCACCGCTTCCCAATTCTCGCGCCCGCCCGCCTCGTTGGGGATCCATTCGCCCGCCTTGCGGCTGTAATCGCGATAGAGCATCGAGGCCACCGCATCGACGCGCAGCCCGTCGACATGATAGCGCTCGGCCCAGAACAGCGCATTGTTGACGAGGAAGGAGGACACTTCCCGCCGCCCGAAATTATAGATCGCGGTGTTCCAGTCGGGGTGAAAACCCAGACGCGGATCGTCGTGTTCATACAGCGCCGTGCCGTCAAAGCGCGCCAGCCCATGCGCATCGGTGGGGAAATGCGCGGGCACCCAGTCGACCAGCACGCCGATCCCGGCCCGGTGCGCCCCATCGACAAAGCGGGCAAAGCCTTCGGGCGGCCCAAAGCGCGCCGAAGGGGCAAACAGGCCCAGCGTCTGATAGCCCCATGACGGATCATAGGGATGTTCGGCAATCGGCAGGAATTCGATATGGGTAAAGCCCATCTCCACCACATAGGGGATCAGCTTTTCCGCCATGGCGTCCCAGTCGAGGAACCAGTCCTTATCATCGCGCATCCATGATCCGGCGTGGACCTCATAGATGCTGATGGGCGCGCGGCGCGGGTCGACCTTGGCCCAATAGTCGCGGTGGGTTTCATCGCCCCAGTCCTGTTTCACCGGATGGGCGGTCAGGCTGGCGGTGGAGGGGCGCAATTCGCCCGCCTGCCCCCATGGGTCGGCCTTGAGCGGCAGGACCGTGCCATCGGCCCCGACGATGCGGTATTTATACGCTGAACCCACGCCCACGGTGGGCACGAAGATTTCCCACACGCCGATGTCGGCGCGGCGGCGCATCGGGTGGCGCCGATGGTCCCAATCGTTGAAATCGCCCACCACGCTGACCAGCGCGGCATTGGGCGCCCAGACCGCAAAATGCACGCCCTCGCTGCCCTGATGGCTGATGCAATGCGCGCCCAGCTTGTCGAACAGGCGCAGGTGATGGCCCTCGTTGATGAGGTAATCGTCGAGCGGACCAAGGACCGGCCCATAGGAAAAGGCATCCTCGACAAACCAATGCGCGCCCAGCGCCCCGACGCGATAACGCAAGGGTTGGGGCGCCCCGGCGATCACGCCTTCAAACAGACCCCGGTCATCCACCAGCGCCAGTTCGCCCAGTTCCGTCCCGTCCAGCGCGCAGGCCACCGCGACCTGCGCCCCGGGCAGGACAGCCCGGACAAAAGTGCCCCCCGGCCCCTCATGCGGCCCCAACAGGGAAAAGGGATCGCCATGCGATCCATCGAGCAGGGCGGCAATGGCGGTCGGGTCGGGCTTCACTTGGATATTGTCCTTATTTCACGCCCCAGATGTCGCGCGCATATTCGCCAATGGTGCGATCAGAGGAGAACCAGCCGACATTGGCAATGTTGTGAATGGCCGCCTTGCGCCAGCCCGCTTCGTCCATCCAGCGCGCATCCACGGCGCGCTGGGCCTGAGCATAGGAGTCGAAATCGGCGGCCACAAGGAACCAGTCGCTATCATAGAGACCGCCCATCAGCCCCTTGTAGCGGTCGCGGTCATCGGGGCTGAACACGCCGCTGGCAATGGCCTGCACCGCCTGACGCAATTCGCGGTTGCCCTCGATGATGGCGCGGGGGTTATAGCCATTGGCGCGGGTGTCCTCCACCTCTTGCGCGGTCATGCCGAAGATGACGATGTTATCGTCGCCCACCCGGTCCTTGATCTCGATATTCGCCCCGTCCAGCGTGCCGATGGTCAGCGCACCATTCAGCGCGAATTTCATATTGCCCGTGCCGGACGCTTCCATGCCCGCCGTGCTGATCTGTTCCGACAGGTCGGCGGCGGGGATAATGCGTTCGGCAAAGCTGACATTGTAATTGGGGACGAACACCACCTTGAGCAGCCCGCCCACGCTGGGATCGGAATTGACGCGGCGGGCAATGTCATTGGCCAGTTTGATGGTCAGCTTGGCATTGTGATAGCTGGACGCCGCCTTGCCGCCAAAGATCTTGACGCGCGGCACCCAGTCCTTTTCCGGGTGGCTGCGGATCTGGTCATAAAGCGCGACGGTCTCGACCAGATTGAGCAACTGGCGCTTATATTCATGGATGCGCTTGATCTGGACGTCGAACAGGGCATCGGGATCGAGCCGCACGCCCATCAATTGCTTGATATGGTTGGACAGCGCCACCTTATTGGCGCGCTTGACCTCGGCAATGCGTTCGCCAAATTGCGCGTCGCCCGCCAAGGCGTTCAGATCGGCCAGCTTTTCGGCATCATCCAGGAACGCATCGCCGATCCCCTCGCGGATCACCCGCGTCAGGCCCGGATTGCATTGTTGCAGCCAGCGGCGCGGGGTGACGCCATTGGTCTTGTTGTTGATCCGCGCGGGATACAGCTTGTGCAGATCGGAAAAGACCGTGCTCTTCATCAGATCGGTGTGCAGCGCGGCCACGCCATTGACGCTGTGCGCGCCGACAAAGGCCAGATTGGCCATGCGCACCCGCCGCTCGCCATGTTCGTCGATCAGGCTAATGGCGGCAATCTGCTCGCCGCTCATCCCGGCCTTGCGCGCCTCACGCAGCACGCGGCTGTTGATGGCATAGACGATCTGCATATGGCGCGGCAAAAGCCGTTCGAACAAAGGCAGCGGCCAGCTTTCCAGCGCCTCGGGCAGGAGCGTGTGGTTGGTATAGCCGATGGTGCCCTTGGTCACCTCCCACGCCTCGTCGAATTCCAGATGATGGACGTCGATCAACAGCCGCATCAGTTCGGCGACGGCCACGCTGGGGTGGGTGTCGTTCAACTGGATCGCGGCCATTTTCGGCAGATTGCGCACGTCCTTGTCGGCCTGAAGATGGCGGCGCAGGATATCCTGAATGGAGGCGCTGGAGAAGAAATACTCCTGACGCAGCCGCAATTCCTGACCCGCAGGCGTATTGTCGGCCGGATAAAGCACGCGCACCAGAGAGTCCGCCTTGACCTGTTCGGCCAGAGCGCCCGCATGGTCGCCCGCGTTGAAGGCATCCAGCCGCAGCGGATCGAGCGCCCATGCCGTCCACAGGCGCAGCGTGTTGACCCGCTTGCCCCGCCAGCCCACCACGGGCGTATCGACGGCGCTGGCCTCAACCTGCTCGGCCGGATGCCACACCACCCCGCCGTTGCCCTCGATCACTTCCCCGCCGAAACCGACGCGATAGGCGCTTTCGCGGCGATCAAACTCCCAAGGATTGCCATGCGCCAGCCATGTTTCGGGCAATTCCACCTGCCAGCCATCGTCGATCCGCTGGCGGAACATGCCATTCACGTATCGGATGCCATAGCCATAGGCCGGAATATCCAGGCTTGCCAAACTCTCCATAAAGCAGGCCGCAAGCCGCCCAAGCCCGCCATTGCCCAGCGCCGCATCCGGCTCCAGCTCCTCCAGTTGGGCCAAATCGAACCCATGTTCGCGCAGCGCCGCTTCCATCTCGCGCGTTACGTCCAGATTGGAGAGCGCATCGCGCATTAACCGCCCGATCAGGAACTCCAGACTCAGATAGTAAACCCGCTTGCCCTCTTCCTCATAGGTACGGCGGGTCGATTCAAACCAGCGGTCGATGATCCGGTCGCGCACCGAAAGCACGGCGGCGTGAAACCAGTCATGCGGCTTGGCGGCGCGCTCGTCCTTGCCCACGCGGTGGCGCAGAACATCGACAATCAAATCGCTGATCGAGGGCTGGGAATCTGTCTGGGACTGGCTCATGCAACGATACTCCCCATGATGCCCGAAGCGCCCTTTGGCCGCCCGAGACGCTGATGTCCTGTCCTCCCCCAACCGACGTCGCGCCTTGCCTCTGATGAGCGCATAGGTGTTTTCGCGTCGCTTCCTTTGCAGGAGACTAGGACAGCTTTGCCCGAGCCGACAAGGTGTGATGCAATCTATTGTCACAATTTCCTGCCCTGTCGATGATGCTCCTTTGGCAATACGTATGTCATCGCGGCGCAGCACTCTTGGCGCTGCGGCGCAGCAATGCCAGAATAAAGGACATCGGCGCCTTCCCGCGCCGCCATGCTGCGGAGCCGCGCGATGAGTGATGCCAGTTGTGAAGAGATGCCATGGTGGCGCGGGGCGGCGATCTATCAGATCTATCCGCGCAGCTTTGCCGACAGCAATGGCGACGGCATCGGCGACCTGCCGGGCATCACCGCCCGCCTGCCCCATATCGCCTCCCTTGGCGTCGAGGCAATATGGATCAGCCCGTTCTTTACCAGCCCGATGGCCGATTACGGCTACGACGTGGCGGACTATCGCGATGTCGATCCGATCTTCGGCACGCTGGCCGATTTCGACGCGCTGATCGCCCGCGCGCATGAATTGGGGATCAAGGTCACCATCGACCTGGTGTTCGCTCATACCAGCGATGCCCATCCGTGGTTCGCCGGCAGCCGCGCATCGAAAGAGGGCGATCATGCCGACTGGTATGTCTGGCGCGACGCCAACCCGGACGGCACCCCGCCCAACAACTGGCAATCGGTGTTTGGCGGCCCGGCATGGACATGGGACGCCCGGCGCCAGCAATATTACTATCACCAGTTCCTGAAGGATCAGCCCCAGCTCAACGCGCATCACCCGGCGGTGCAGGACGCCTGCCTTGATGTCATGCGCTTCTGGCTGGATCGCGGGGTGGACGGGTTCCGGCTCGATGCTTTGAACCACGCCTTTTTCGATCCCGACCTGCGCGACAATCCGGTGTCGCGGGGGCATCATATCCGCACCCGCCCCTTCGATTTTCAGGACAAGATCCACAGCCAGAACCACCCCGCCGCCATCCCCTTCATCGAGCGGATCGGCGCGCTCTACGGCGAATATGGCGCGATCTTCACTGTGGCCGAGGTGGGCGGCGATGGCGCGGTGGGGCTGATGAAGGATTACACGGCGGGCGACGCGCGCCTGTCGAGCGCCTACAGTTTCGACTTTCTCTATGCCCCCGAATTGACGCCGCAGCGGATCAAGAGCTCGCTTGGCCAATGGCATGGCGAGGCGGGCGAAGGCTGGCCAAGCTGGGCCTTTGAAAACCACGATGCGCCGCGCCATATCTCGCGCTGGGCAGAAGGCGCGGATCTGACCGCCTATGCCCGGCTGACCATGGCGCTGCTGATCGCGCTGCGCGGCAATATCTTCCTCTATCAGGGGCAGGAACTGGCGCTGACGCAGGACGAGATCCCTTTCCACCTGCTCAAAGACCCAGAGGCCATCGCCAACTGGCCCCTGACGCTGAGCCGCGACGGGGTGCGTACGCCAATGCCATGGCAATCGGACGCGCCCCATGGCGGCTTTACGACAGGCGAACCATGGCTGCCTTTGTCAGAGGCCAATATCGCCCGCGCCGCCGCCACGCAGGAGGCCGATCCGGCCAGCCCGCTGCAATGGACCCGCGCGATGCTGGCCCTGCGCCGGGGCAGCGCGGCCCTGCGCCTCGGCGCGATGGAGGATGTGCATACCCATGGCATGTTGCTGCATTTCGCAAGGGCTTGGGGGGACGAACGGCTGCATTGCGCCTTCAACCTCGGCGCCGCGCCCATGCGCCATGCCTGTCCGCCCGGCGCGCTGATGCTCTCGGTCAATGGCGGCGGGGCCGCGCAATTGCCGCCATTCGGCGCAGTTTTCATTCGACAGGCATTGGGCTAACACGCCCGGCATGACATTGCCCATTGATGACGATCATGCCGCCCTGGCCGCGGCGGCAGCGCATGGCGGCGCGCTTTGCACAGTCGTGGGGATCGACGGCAGCTGGTCGCGGCGCTGGGGCGCGCAACTGGCGGTGCTGGGCGATGGGCGCATGGTCGGATCGCTGGCCGATGGCTGCCTCGAAGCCGCGCTGATGCGCGAGGCCATGGCGGGCAGAGAGCCCCGCGTGCTGCGCTATGGCGCGGGTTCGCCCTTTATCGACGTCCGCCTGCCCTGCGGTTCGGGGGTTGAGGTGATGGTCGATCCGGCCCCCGATGCCGATGCATTGCAGGGCGCGGTGGCGGCGCTGAAGCGGCGCGAGGTGGCGCATCTGCCGCTGGGCGCGGGCTTTACCCGACGCTACCTGCCCCGTCTGCGCCTGCTCGTGCTGGGCAGCGGGCCGGAAGCCGCGACCCTCGCCGCCATGGGTCGCGCGCAGGGGATCGAGGTGTTGCTGGCCACGCCCCATGGGCAGGCCGGAGATGCCATCATGTCGCTGGGCCAGCCCCCCGCCCTGCCCGATGATTGGACGCCCGATGCATGGACCGCCGTGGCCGTCCTGTTCCACGACCACGAATGGGAGCGCACGCTGATCCCATGGGCAATGGGGAGCGATGCCTTCTATGTGGGCGCGCAGGGCGGCGCGAAAACGCGGGCGAACCGGGTGGATTTGCTGTCCTCGCTGGGTTTCGACGGGGCCGCGCTGGCGCGTCTGCATTCGCCCATCGGGTTGATCCCGGCCACGCGGACGCCCTCGGTGTTGGCGCTATCCGTGCTGGCCGAGGTGGTGGGGGCTTATGAGGGGTTGTTGGGGTAGGGTTTGAGGCAGGTGTGCCTCCGGCGGGCAAAGGGACTCGTCCCTTTGCAATCCCATTCTGGAGTGGTGGGAAGTTGGCGAGGTGGCGCGATGAGTTTTAAAGCCTGCGGCGCGGCGAGGCAGCGCTGAAAAGCGCCGCAGGCTTTAAAAATTCAAACCGCCCGTCTGACACAAACCGCCGCCCCCATAGCACAACGCCGACAGTATCGGGATTGCAAAGGGCCCCCGCCCTTTGCCCGCCGGAGGCACCTCACACCCCTAAACCAACCCTACAACCGATCCGCCTGCGACACCGCATCACTGGCGCGCAAACTGGACACGATCCGCGTCAGGTGGGCCAGATCGCTGACCTCCAGATCGACCTCATAGGTGCCGAAGAGTTCGTCGCGCTGGACATTCTGGAGCTGGGTGATGTTGGCCTTGTTGGCGGCGAAGATGCCTGTGACTTCGGCCAGCGTGCCGGGGCGGTTATAGAGGACGCAGCGCAGGCGGCCGACGGCGCCAACGCTGCGATCACCCCATGACAGGTCGATCCAGTCGTGGTCCCCGCCCTCGATCAGCACGTCGCAGGCGATAGAATGGACCTCGACCCCGACGCCCGGTTTGCGCAGGCCCACGATGCGGTCGCCCGGCACCGGGTGGCAGCATTCGGCAAGCTGGAAAGCCATGCCGGGGGTAAGCCCCTTGATCGAGATCGCGCGTTCCTGCTTGGGCCAGGCCTCGGGCTCGGGCATGTCGCGCGCAGAGCCGGGGACCAGCGCCTCCATCACCTGCCGGTCGTCCAGCTTGGCCGTGCCGATGGCGGCCATCAGCTCGTCCTCGTTCTTCAGCCCCAGCCGCTTGACCGCCTCGGCAGTGGCCTTCTTGCCGACCTTGGTGGGCAGGCGCTCGATAATCTCGTCGAACAACTTGCGCCCGATGGCGGCCAGTTCGGAGCGCTCCTTGATGCGCACCGCGCGGCGGATCGCGGCGCGCGCCTTGCCCGTCACGCAAAAGCCAAGCCATGCCAGTTGCGGGCTGGCCGACCGGTTCTTGATGATTTCGACCACATCGCCATTGCTCAGCGCCGTGCGCAAGGGCACGTGGCGGCCGTTGAGCTTGGCGCCCACCGCCATGCTGCCCAGATCGGAATGGACCGCATAGGCAAAGTCGATGGGGGTCGCGCCCTTGGGCAACTGGAACAATTTGCCCTTGGGGGTAAAGGCGAAGATGCGGTCCTGATAGATCGCCATCCGCGTGTTTTCGAGCAATTCTTCAGGATCGTTGCTGGCCTCGAGCACCTCGACCAGATCGCGCAGCCAACCCACCTGCGAATCCGGCATCACCCCGCCCTGCTTATAGCTCCAATGCGCGGCAAGCCCGTATTCGTTGGTTTCGTGCATATTCCATGTGCGGATCTGCACCTCCATCCGCATGGCCTTTTCATAGATCATGGAGGTGTGCAGGCTTTGATAGCCATTGACCTTGGGGGTCGAGATGTAATCCTTGAACCGCCCCGGCAAAGCCTGCCATGTGGTGTGCAGCACGCCGATGGTGCGATAGCAATCCTCGACATTGTCCACCAGCACGCGGAAGGCCATGATGTCGGTGATCTGGTCGAAATTGACATGGCGCTCGGCCATCTTGCGCCAGATCGAATAGGGGTGCTTTTCCCGGCCCCAGACCTTGCACTTCACCCCCGCCTCGGTCAGCGCCTGGCTGATCGAGAGGGCGATGGCATCCACCTGCCCGTGGTCCTGACTGCGGATTTGCGCAAGGCGCCCGGTGATCGTGGCATAGGCCTCGGGCTCAAGCTGCTGAAACGCCAGCAACTGCATCTCGCGCATATATTCATACATGCCCACGCGCTCGGCCAGCGGGGCATAAATATCCATGGTTTCCTTGGCGATGCGGCGGCGCTTGTCCTCGCTCTTGATGTAATGGAGCGTGCGCATATTGTGCAGCCGGTCGGCCAGCTTGACTAACAGCACCCGCAGGTCCTCGCTCATGGCCAGCAGGAACTTGCGCAGGTTTTCGGCCGCGCGCTCCTTCTCGCTCATCGCTTCGATCTTGGACAGTTTGGTCACGCCATCGACCATCCGCGCCACATCCGGCCCGAACAGCTTCTCCACCTCATCAATGGTGGCCAGCGTGTCCTCGACCGTATCGTGCAGCAGCGCGGTGATGATCGTATCCTGATCGAGCTTCAACTCGGTCATCAACCCGGCCACCTCGACCGGATGGCTGAAATAGGGGTCCCCGCTGGCGCGCTTCTGGCTGCCATGCTTCTGGACGGTATAAACATAGGCGCGGTTGAGCATCTGCTCATCCGCATCAGGCGCGTAAGCCTTCACCCTTTCGACAAGTTCGTATTGGCGCAACATCGTCCAAAGACTTTGGGGGGTGGAACGCGCAAGGGCAAGGGGGAAAGGCCGGGACATTGACGCATGGCAACGAATTTTGCCGCAAAACATCTTTGCGCCAATGCTTAAAGGGCGAAGGGCGGCCTGTTCCATCATGGCCTCAGCCCCCGACAGCGGCGCGATCCTGCCAATCGATCACGGCCAGATAATTGCGCAGCCGGTTCTCCTCCAGCCGGGCCAGCAGCAGATTGTCGTCATAGGGCGCAAGGATGCGCGCCACATCTGCGGCCCATGGCGCATCGCCATCATAAACGACACCCAGCCCGAAAACGGCGGGCACATGGGCATAGCGCAGGTCGCGCCCTTGTCCCTTTTGTCCGGCGATAAAATCCTCCACCGCCGTCAGCACACCGTTGCGCGCGCCGCCCGCCTCCAGCGCCCAGGCATGAAAACCGCCGCCGCGAAAGCCGCGATGGGCGATGCTGCCCCGCGAATCCAGCGTAACGCCCACATCATAGGAATGGGGATGGCGAAATTCCGTCGGGATCCGTTCCGGGGCATAATACATGTCGCGCCGCGCACAGGGCCAGCCAACGTCATGCAGGATCGCCAGCAGCGGCCGCCCGGCCTCCTGCGCATTGGCCGACGCCAGCGCCAGTTCATGAAAGACTGTGTAATAATTGTGATCGCCGTCAATCACCCAGGCATCCATCGGCCCCAGTTCGGGCATGGCCTCAAGGCTGGGCCGGGCGATATGGTGTACATGGGGCATGGCCGCCGCCCAGACCAGAAATTCGGGCTTGGGCGAAGGGTCGATGCTGATCAGCTCTGCGCCGCGTTCGTGGCAATATTGGGCCAGACGGGTGGACATGCCACCAAATTCCGCCCCGATCTCGGCAAGGGTCCGCGCTTTGGCGGCGGCCAGCACATCAAGGATCAGTTCGCCGAATTCGGCCATTGAATGGATCAGCAGATCGGCCATGTCCCCACACTCACTCCCGTTTGAAGGAGCGGAGGATGGACCCTGCTTGGTTAATGCCCGGCTTGGCGCGGCCTAGGGCATAATGCAGAGAGTTTGAAAGGCTTTCGGGCGGGCAAGGCGCTCCCTGCCCGCCCGAGACGATCCCTATTGCCCCCGGACGAATGCCCCACAGGCAATCCGCCCGCCCGCATTGCCGGTGGGGTCGGTTTTGTAATCATCGGGCGCGGCATGGACGACCACCGCCCCGCCATCCTTGTCAAACAGCGCGGTCAGCAATTCATCCGCCTTATAGTCCAGCGGCAGCGTGACATTGGCCGTGCCGTCATCGCCCACTGTCACATTGGGCAGATCGCCCATATGCGCGCCCATCGGATTGTCGCGGCCATGCTGATGCCCGGCCGGGTTCAGGTGTCCGCCCGCCGAGGTGAAGGCCGGAACCTCGCACACGCCGCGCATATGCAGATGTACCGCATGCACGCCCGCCGGCAGGCCCGAGAGCGAGAGTTTCAGCCCCAGCTTGCCCTTGGCCTCAACGATCGAGGCAACGCCCGCAGGCATCGTATCGCCCTTCATCAAGGCCGCGCTGGCCAGCACCTTGTCCTTGGCGGCCGCCTTGGGCGCCGTTTTGGCCATACCCACACCCGGCACCATCAGGGCGGCCAGCACCCCGGCCATCGTCAGCCCCGTCAAAACCTTAGCCATCATCCGATCCTTTCCGCTTATCCGCGCCCACAACGCGCCAACCCGGTTTTTGCTCCCGTATCAGCTCCACACCGCCTCAGGCGGCAGGCTCATCAGGATCGCATCAATATTGCCGCCGGTTTTCAGCCCGAACAAAGTGCCCCGGTCGTAAACCAGATTGAATTCGGCATAACGGCCCCGCCATTCGAGTTGCTGCTGCTTTTGCGCGGCGTCAAAGGCAATGCCCATCCGGCGGCGCACCAGTTGCGGGAAAATGGACAGGAAGGTCTCGCCCACGGCCTTGGTGAAGGCAAAGTTTGCTTCCCACGCGGCCTCATCAGCGCATTCCAGATGGTCATAGAAAATGCCGCCCACGCCGCGATGGACCTTGCGATGGGGGATGTAGAAATAGTCGTCGGCCCATGCCTTGTAGCGCTCGTAATAGCCCTCGCCATGCGCATCGCAGGTAGCCTTGAAGGCGGCATGAAAATCGGCCGTGTCCTCGTCATAGGGCAGCGGCGGATTGAGATCCGCCCCGCCGCCGAACCACGCCTTGGTGGTGGTCAAAAACCGCGTGTTCATATGCACGGCGGGCACATGCGGATTGGCCATATGCGCGACAAGGCTGATGCCCGTGGCGGTAAAGCCGGGGTTTTCCACGCTGGCGCCGTTGATGCTGGCGGCAAATTGCGGGCTGAACACGCCATGGACGGTCGAGACATTCACCCCCACCTTTTCAAACACCTTGCCCTTCATCAGGCCCTGCACGCCGCCGCCGGTGTCCGCCTCGCCCGCCACCGCGTCGCGGGTCCAGGGGGTATATTGGAAACCGGCGTCCGAACCCGCCTCGCGCTCGATCTTTTCAAATTCGGCGCAAATGCCATCGCGCAGAGCCTCGAACCATGTCTTGGCGCGCTGCGTATAGGGGGTCCAGTCGGTCACGTCGGCCTCTCTTGCGGGGATTGTTGCGCCCCCGCTTGCCACCGCCGGGCGGGCGCGGCAAGGGGGCCGCATGACCGCGATGCAGTTTGCCCCTTTTTCCTTTGCCGATCACGAATGGCTGATCTCGGACAGCCGCGCGGTCTATTGGCCCGCACAGCAGGCCCTGCTGGTGGCCGACCTCCATCTGGAAAAGGCCAGCTGGTTTGCGCAGACCGGCCAGATGCTGCCCCCCTATGACAGCCGCGAAACGCTGGAGCGGTTGAGCGCGGCGGCGGCCATGACGGGGGCGCGGCGGGTGCTGTGCCTTGGCGACAATTTCCACGATGACGATGGCCCCTCGCGGATGGAGCCGGAGGCGGCGCGATTGCTGGGCGATCTGGCGCGGCGACTCGATGTGGTGTGGATCGTGGGCAATCACGATGCAGGGATGACGCGCGAGATGGCGGGCGATGTGGTGGAGGAGCTGATGCTGGACGGCATCGCCCTGCGCCACGAGGCCGAGCCGGGCGAAACCGGGCCGGAAATCTCGGGCCATTACCATCCCAAGCTGCGGCTGCGGGTGCGCGGGCGGATGATCAGCCGCCCTTGCGCGCTGCGCAGCGAGAATCGGCTGATTCTTCCCGCTTTTGGCGCTTTGACCGGGGGTATGGATGCGGCCGATCCGGCGCTGATCGCCGCCATGCAGCCCGCAAAACGCGCCGAGGCGATCTTGTGCGCCGCGGCAAAAGCGGCCATCCTGCCCGTCTGGCCCGCGTGAATCGGATGGCTGAAACAAAAGTTTCGCGATTTTGCCCCGACTGTGGCGAAATTGCGCTTTCATGCGTGTGGGTTTCGCTCTAAAGGCGCTCATCCAGAAATGTCTTATGGAGAGTAGACTATAGCCCCCCCTCCCCGGCGCAGTATGGCGCCCCCCGTCAAAAGCGGGCCTCGCTATAACGAGATGATTAACGTGCCCAAGGTGCGCGTGATCGATGACGAAGGCGAAAACCTCGGCATCCTGTATACGCGTGAGGCAATCGAGCGCGCGTTCGAACTCGGGCTTGACCTTGTCGAAGTGTCGCCCAACGCCGACCCGCCGGTCTGCAAATTCCTCGACGTGGGCAAGTTCCGCTATGAGGCGCAGAAGAAGGCCAACCTGGCCCGCAAGTCGCAAAAGACGCAGGAGATCAAAGAGATCAAGATGCGTCCCAATATCGACGATCACGACTATGACGTGAAGATGCGCGCCATTCACAAGTTCATCGGCGAAGGTGACAAGGTGAAGGTGACGCTGCGCTTCCGCGGTCGCGAACTTTCGCACCAGCAGTTGGGCATGAACCTGCTCAAGCGCGTGCAGGAAGATGCGGCCGAACTGGCCAAGGTCGAAGCCTATCCGCGCATGGAAGGCCGTCAGATGCTGATGGTGCTTTCGCCGAAATAAGGCTATAAGGCTCCTGCCTCGCTGGTTTGGCGGCCATTTCCGGCCAAACAGGCTGACCGGCAGGATCTACGAAGAGGCGCTGGCCCCGAATGCGGGACCGGCGCCTTTTTCTATTCAGCGCCTTGTACGCCGACTGCCAAATCGTTCGCGATTGGATATTTCCAGCGCCCTGAGCAGCGAGGACTTTGCCGTCCCGTCATCCCAGATATCGGCAATCCGCCATTGCCGATTTTCCGGACGCAAGATGAAGATGGCGTCATGCCGCCAATCACCACCAGCCGAATAGTGGACTCTGACCGCGACACCTCCGCCAACAACCGCGACCCGCTGGACTTGCGCCTTCAGACCCTCATTGTCCTGACATTGGCAAAGGACTTCTGCCTCAATCACGTCAATTTCTGACCGTGAACCGTCAAGCAGCATCGCGTCTGCCAATTGCCCGGTGAAAAAGCGCAAATACGCCGGACTGCGCGGATCGGGATCGCCATGCAACGCAAAGGCCAACGCACCTTGCATAAAAAACCGCGCGCCAGACGGTTCGCCCGCATGTGCGGCCATCGACAAAGTCATAAACCACAAGCTGACAACCCAACGCATACCGCCCACTTCCGACCATAAACCATCACGGATGCAGCAAAAAATGTCAGGGGGCCTGTAAGCCGGGTTCTGTGAAGGCCGCTCGTATCTATCGACGCGGCGGCCAGCGGCAGCCATTCCTCTCGGCGCCCTGTTACCAGTGCGCTCCAGCAACCAACCCGGGCAACTGGCGCGAAACCCGCCTGTCCTGATGGACGCGTTGCCCCTATTCGGTCTTGCTCCGGGTGGGGTTTGCCATGCCGATGCTGTCGCCAGAATCGCGGTGCGCTCTTACCGCACCCTTTCACCCTTGCCTTGGGGTTTGCACCCGTTCGGCGGTTTGCTCTCTGTGGCACTTTCCCTTGAAGGTCGGCCAAAAGCCTTCCCCCCGGCGGGCGTTACCCGCCACCCTCGTTTCGTGGAGCCCGGACTTTCCTCGGCAGGGATGAACCCTGACGCGGCTGCCCCGCCCCCTGACGCCCGCTCCGCTAGCAGGCTTTGGCAGGGAACAAAAGCGATTAAGGCGGCGATTTTTGCGTAGCGTCAAAGCAGGCTGCGCAAGTGGTGTCATGAGAGGGTCGACGCGCTAGGTTTTCCACCTGATATATTCGATAACTCGCACATTACACTTATGTTGCAACTGCGTCACACTGTTGCTAGATTTTGGATGAATGTGTCAAAACGCGATTGCATGTCGCGGCCCGGCCCCCAATAGACTTTCACCACTGTAAGTAAAGTGCCTGTGCGGGCTCTTCCCACAGGCGCTTTCAGGGGGACAATCCAGTTATGAATAACCACAAGCACCTTCGCGGCGCGTGGCTGCGCCATGGTGTTGCCGCTCTCTCGCTGGCCACCACGCTCGCCTCGGCGCCTGCCTTTGCGCAGAGCACCACCGCCGCCGCCGAGCCCGAAACCATCGTCGTCACCGGCACGATGTTCCGCCGCACCAACACCGAAACGCCTTCGCCGGTCACCGTGCTGACCTCCGAATCGCTGATCAAGGCCGGCATCACCAACGCCTCGGACGCGATTCGCTCGATTTCGGCTGACGGCGCCGGTTCGATCGGTTCGGGTTTCCAGTCGGGCTTCTCGGCGGGCGGTTCGGCCGTGTCGCTGCGCGGCCTAGGCGTGTCCTCTACCCTCGTTCTGATTGACGGCCTGCGTTCGGCCAACTTCCCGCTGAATGACGACGGCCACAACGCCTATGTCGACCTCAACTCGATCCCCTTCAGCCTGATCGACAAGATCGAAGTCCTCAAGGACGGCGCTTCGTCGAGCTATGGCGCGGACGCGATCGGCGGCGTGGTCAACCTCAAGCTGAAGAAGCAGTTCAACGGCGTGGCCGGCAATGCCGAAAGCGGCATCTCCGAGCGCGGCGATGGTCGCAACAACCGCCTGAGCCTGACCGCCGGTTTCGGTGATTATGAGAACCAAGGCTGGAACTTCTACCTGAACGGTGAATACCAGTACAATGGCCGCATCTCGAACAAGAGCCGCGGTTTCCCCTACAACACGCAGGATCTGACCTCGATCGGTGGCCTCGACAAGAACGCCGACGACTCCTCAATGACCCGCAACGTGCCGACCGCCTATGTCGTCCGCACCTCGCAGAGCGATCTGAACAACCCGCTTTCGGGCGGCATTAATGCATCCGACGGCAAGACCGCGCAATATACCGCGCTTGGCCTTGCCAATTGCGCGGGCGGCACCTTCACTGGCTCAAACGGCACGGGCTGCAAATACGATTTGGTCAACCAGTATCGCCAGATCGCCCCGCTGCAGGAACGCTACTCGATCAACGGCCGCCTCAGCTTCCGCGTCTCGGACAGCATCGAAGGCTATGTCACCGGCAGCTGGAGCCACAGCTATGTGTCGATCAACGGCACGCCTTCGGCCATTCGCGCCACCCAGCCCTTCGGCGGCTCGCCCACGCTGGCTTCGTCCAGCCCCGGCATCGTGCTGCCCGTCTACGTCTGCTCGTCAGGCGTGAACTGTGCCACGGCGGCGGATCGTCAGCTCAACACGACGAACAACCCCTATGCTTCGGCCTATGCCAATGATCCGACCAATGGCGCGGCCCGCATCTATTACATGTTCGGCGACATTCCGGCGGGCAGCGAGCGCAGCAATGACGTGTATCGCTTCACCTCGGGCCTGAACGGCAAGATCGGCGAAAGCACCGACTGGCGCGTTGAGGGCGTCTATGCCCGCGACAACCTGAAGCTGACCCAGCACGGTCTGCTCAACATCGCCAACCTGATGAAGGCCATCAACACCGGGTCGTATAATTTCGCCAATCCGTCGGCCAATTCGGCGGCTGTGCGCAACTTCATCGCTCCGGACCGGACCACGCCGTCCTATTCGGAAATGTATGGCGTTGACGCTTCGATGACGCGTGCGCTGTTCGAACTGCCCGGCGGCAAGGCGCAGCTGGCCATCGGCGGCCAGATCCGCGCTGAAAAGCTGGAAAACCGCAACCAGAACGCGGCGCTCGACACCTATGGCCTGACCACGGCTTCGGCCTATGGCCAGCACACCGTGTCGGCGGCCTATTTCGAAGTGGACGCGCCCATCGCGCGCGTGCTCGACACCAACTTCTCGGGCCGTTTCGACCATTATTCGGAAGGCTACTCGAAGTTCTCGCCCAAGATTGGCGTGAAGTTCACCCCTATGAAGGAACTGGCCTTCCGCGGCACCTACTCGGAAGGCTTCCGCGCCCCGACCTTTGCCGAATCGGGTCCGCGCAGCCAGTATGCCGGTTTCGTTTCGACGACCCCGCCCGCCGGTTTTGTTGACCAGCATGGCGGCGCTGCGGCCAACAATGCCTATAACAACGTCTATAACCTGGGTCGCGGCTCGGTTGGCAACCCCAACCTCAAGCCGGAAAACTCGCGCAGCTTTACGTTGGGCATGATCGCCCAGCCGACGCGCTGGCTCAGCTTCACGGCTGACTATTACAACATCAAGAAGTCGAACCTGATCGTGTCGGGCCCGCTGGCCGGTAAGGCTGTGGACGCCTATTTCAGCGCCACCAACCTTGCCGCTGCACAGGCCGCTGTGGCCGCCGTTGGGCCGGGCTATTCGGTGAACTCGGTTGACTCTGTCGACCCGCTCTATCCCGACGCTCTGCCGCGCGTGCTGATCATCAACGTGCCCTATGTGAACGCGAACTATTCGGTCACCTCGGGTCTTGATTTCTCGGCCACGGCCAAGGTGAACCTGCCCCATGACATCAAGTGGACCAGCCGTCTGGAAGCCACTTATGTCATCCGTTATGACCTGAACAATAACGGCACGCTGCAGCGCTATGCTGGCACCTTCGGCCCCTACGACCTGTCGTCGGGCAATGGTACGCCCCGCATCCGCGGCAACTGGCAGAACACGCTGGAAATCGGCCAGCTCTCGCTCAGCCTGACCACCTACTATGTGGGTCGTATCAAGGAAACCGCCGCCGACCAGGCCAGCACGGACACCAGCTGCTCGAAGAACCTGTACGGCACCGGCAACAACTTCTGCTATGTCAGCCCGTTCATCAACAATGACTTCAACGCGACGCTCAAGATCAATGATCGCATGACCGTCTATGGCATTGTGAAGAACGTGTTCGACGCCAAGGCTCCGGTGGCTCCGGCTGCCTACTCCAGCGCGCCGAACTTCCTCACCACCTGGCACTATGCCGGTCTGGTGGGCCGCGAATTCCGCGCGGGCGTGAACATCAAGATGTAATCATCGCGTGGGCCGGAAAGGGCGATGGCTCGTTCCGGTCTGCGAGTTGGGAAAATGGGCGCTGCCTTCCAATCTGGAGGGCGGTGTCTTTTTTTTTGAGAAAGAAGATGCCTCCGGCGGGCAAAGGGACTCGTCCCTTTGCAATCCCATTATGGGGTGCTGGGAGGTTTGCAAGAGCAGCGTCATACGCATTGGCTACTAAAGCCTGCGGCGCAGAGGCCTCACGCTGATAAGCGCCGCAGGCTTTTAAAATTCAAACATCGCACTCGACACAAAATGCCGCCGCCCTGGCGCAACACAGACAGTAACGGGATTGCAAAGGGCCCCCGCCCTTTGCCCGCCGGAGGCAAGCTTTCCCCTCTTTAATAGGGAAAATCATCCTCCCCACATTCCTTCCAATCCTCGCCCTCCGAAGCATCACGCGCGATCAGCAACTCGAACAGCAAAGCCCCGACCTCACCGTCCAGTTCGCCATCGATGATTCGCGGGCGAAACCGGCGCTGAAAGGCGGCGATGGCGGCACGGCCATCGGTCACTTCATAGCCGAACCGTTCGAGCGACAGATAAAATGCCCCCGGATTTTCATGCAGCAGCCGGATGCGCGGACGCGGCGTGGGCAGCGCGAGGCCATAACGCGCGAGCAATTCCCAATCGAATAATTCGCCCGGATCCTGCTTGCGCGCGGGGGCGACATCGGAATGGCCCACCACATTGGCCGGTTCGATATTATGCCGCGCCATGATGCTGGAAAGCAGCGGAATCAGCGCTTCCATCTGCGCTTCGGTAAAGGGGCGATAGCCGAATTCATGGCCGGGGTTGACGATCTCAATGCCGATGCTGGCCGAGTTCACGTCGGTGATTCCGCGCCAATAGGACCGCCCGGCATGCCATGCCCGCTTTTCCTCGGGCACAAGGCGGATGACGGTGCCGTCCTCGTCGATCAGGTAATGGGCCGAAACCTCGGCGGCCGGATCACACAGGCGGTCGAGCGCCTCCTGCATCGTGCGCATACCGGTGTAATGCAGCACGACCATGCTGATCGGCAATTTGCGCTCGTTGTAATTGGGCGAGAGGCATTCGCGGTGGACCAGTTCGCTCATGCCCGCTCTCTCCCCTCACCCATGGCCATCAGGCCTCCACCATCATTGAGCGGGAATCACTGCGCCCATCACCAGGGCTTCCTCGCTCAGCGCATATTGTACGCTTCCGCCCAGCCCGGCAGCCATCACCTGCAGCATGGCGGCGGGCGCGGTCTTGCTGGACAAATCGCCGGGCGCCAGATTGCCGTCCAGCGCAAGACCGATGGTCGGATCAAAGGCGATGCGGGGCCCTGCGGCTCGCACGACGATTTCGGCCGCGCCATCGCGGATTTCCGCAGCAATGTCGATCGTGCCGCCGCGCACCAGCGCGTCGATCGCGATCAGGGCAAAGTTGAGCAGCGTCTTGACCGCCGATTTGGGCAGCATATCGTTGCCCAGTGCGAAATTGACCGCCACCCGGTCCTTGCCCGCCAGCAAAGCCTCGATCAGCGCGCGCGGTTCGCCCACGGGAATCAGATCGCCAAAGCCCCCCGCCGCGCCAAAGGCCAGACGATAGAATTTCAGCTTGTTGGCGCTGACCCGCGCGGATTGTTCGAGCAGCTCGAAACAGCGCTCGCGCATCGCCGGATCTTTCTCCTCGGCCAGCAATTCCAGCCCGTTCGAAAGCGCGCCCACCGGGCTGAGCATATCATGACACAGGCGCGAACAGAGCAGGCTGGCAAGATCGAGGGCAATGGTACGGTCAATTGTATCGGACATATTCTACGTTTTCCCGGATGGTGCATGACTGTCGCACAGCACCTTTACCCATCCCTTAACCCTCAACTTCGCGTGTGAAAAGCACTTCAAATCCATTGGCCCCATCGCGCCACCAACTGACCGTTTTACCCCCGCAAATCGCCCATATACGGCCATCGTGCGCGGCCATGGCGGCATCGGTCCGGCTGGGCATGGCATCGCCGGTGGGGTGGGAATGGTAATAACCCAGCACCTGCTCTCCCCCCGCCCGTTCGGCCCGAAAAGCGGCGATCAAGGCGGCCGGATCGATCTCGAAATGACGGGCCGGATCGGGCGCGACATTGGCGCAGGGGCGGATTTGCGCCACCTTGCCGCCCTGCCCCAGCAGCAATCCGCAGGCTTCATGCGGATGGGCGTTCATCGCCTCTGCGCGGATCGCGGCGATTATTCCTCTTGCCAAGTGAATTTCCATGCCCATTTGCGAAAGAATGAGCATGGGGGAAAGCATCGTACAAGGGGCAATTTCAGGCGGCGGTCGGCTGGACCGCGCGCTGGCGGAAAGTTGCCCGGCCGAGGCCGCCCTCTCGCGTGAGCGAATCAAGGCGCTGATCGGCGAGGGCCGGGTAAGTCTGGATGGCCGCAAAGTGTCGCAGGCCTCGATGAAAGTGACCCCGGGCGCGCATTTCATCATCACTCTGCCCGAGGCCGCACCGCTTGATGCGGTGGCGCAGGATATTCCGCTCGACGTGGTGTATGAGGATGAACACCTGATCGTGGTGGACAAGCCCGCCGGGCTGGTCGTCCATCCCGCGGCGGGCAACCCCGACGGCACGCTGGTCAATGCGCTGCTGCATCATTGTGCGGGGCAATTGTCAGGCATCGGCGGGGTGGCCCGCCCCGGCATCGTCCATCGCATCGACAAGGACACATCGGGCCTGCTGGTGGTGGCCAAATCGGATGTGGCGCATGAAGGGCTGGCCCGGCAATTTGCCGACCATTCCATCGAACGGGCCTATCTGGCGCTGACCCAAGGCATTCCTCATCCCACACATGGCACGCTGCGCGGGGTCATCGCCCGCCATCCCACCGACCGCAAGCGTATGGCGCTCTTACCCGAAGGCGCGCGAATGCCGGAGGATGGAGGGCGCGGCAAACATGCCATCACCCATTTCCGCATGCTCGAAGCGCTCGATCGTGCCGCGCTGGTGGAATGCCGACTCGAAACCGGACGCACTCATCAGGTCCGCGTACATATGGCCTCGATCGGCCATGCCCTTCTGGGCGATCCGGTCTACGCCCGATCACAGAAATCGCAAAAACCAATCCTGACAGAGCTTGGCTTTGCGCGTCAGGCGTTGCATGCTGCGGTTCTCGGTTTTTTACACCCGGTCACTGGCGAAACCATCCGTTTTTCCAGCCGATTGCCCGCCGACATGCGGGAACTTTTACACCGGTTGGGCGGTTCTGATGCCGACCAGCCGGTCTCTTCCCTGCTATCCGGTGCCATTGGGCCGGGCGGCAAGGAAGGCTCACCGTGGCCGCCGCCGAGGGATGCCTGTTAAGGGTCCGTCAATGCGCGTGCTGACAAGTTGAAGGACGATGACTGCCATGACCCAAGACAGCAATCTGCCCGCCGTCCCGGCGCTTGCCTCCGGCGAGGACGGGCTGAACCGCTACCTTTCGCAAATCCGCAAGTTTCCCGTGCTGACGGCGGAACAGGAATATATGCTGGCCAAGCGCTATGCCGAACATCAGGACCCTGATGCCGCGCGCCAACTGGTTACCAGCCACCTGCGCCTCGTGGCCAAGATCGCGATGGGCTATCGCGGCTATGGCCTGCCGATCAGCGAGCTGATTTCCGAAGGCAACATCGGGTTGATGCAGGGCGTCAAGAAATTCGAGCCCGACCGTGGGTTCCGTCTGGCCACCTATGCGATGTGGTGGATCAAGGCCAGCATGCAGGAATTCATCCTGCGCAGTTGGTCGTTGGTCAAGATGGGTACGACGGCGGCGCAAAAGAAGCTGTTCTTCAACCTTCGCCGGATGAAGAAGAACATAGACGCCTTTGAAGACACAGACCTGCATCCCGACGATGTAAAGAAGATCGCCACCGACCTTGGCGTGTCCGAGGCCGAGGTGGTCAACATGAACCGCCGGATGATGATGGGCGGCGATGCTTCGCTCAATGTCTCCTTCAACGAGGAAGGCGAAGGCCAGTGGCAGGATATGCTGGCCGATTCGGGGCCGCTGCAGGATGAAACCGTCGCCAATGCCGAAGAGGCCCAGTGGCGCCACGCCCTGCTGGCCGAGGCGATGGACAGTCTGAATGAGCGCGAACGGGCGATCCTGTTCGAACGGCGTCTGACCGATGATCCCAAGACATTGGAAGAATTGAGCCAGACCTATAATGTCAGTCGCGAACGCGTGCGCCAGATCGAGGTGCGCGCCTTTGAAAAGCTGCAAAAAGCCATGCAGAGCATCGCGCGCGAACGCATGTTGGTGGCGGCGGCCTGATCCGCCCTTCGGGGCGGCAAAAGGCCGCCCCGCGCCCACCCGGACACACCCGGAAAATCGAGAAAACACAGGCAACGCGGCATGATAGGCTGCCTTGCCCGTGTTTGGGCGGCCCGCACCCTGGCGCGGGGCCGGCCCGATGGCCGACTTTTGACCCTTGCTCCATTTAATATGTTGATTTGATGACGGGCTTTGGAATTTCTTAGGGATATTCCAGATACTATGCGTTCTTACTAGGTAAGGCGTTAGGGAAATCTTGCGCCTGTCATACTCGCAAGGATCAACCCCATGGGCGTCGAGATACCCCCCTCGCATGGCGCAAACCCTTCCGATGCTTATGCCACCTCTGGTCTGCATGGTCTGATCGGGGGCTCCGCAGCCATGCGTGAGGTCTATTCGCAGATCAAATATCTGGCCGCGAGCCGGGCCAATATTTTCATCACCGGCGAGAGCGGCACCGGCAAACAGGCCTGTGCCGAAGCGATCCACCGCGCATCGCCGCGTTCGGCCGCGCCCTTTGTCACGGTGTCCTGCAACGCGATGCCGCCCGAGCTGATCGAGCGGCGGATCTTTGGCGACCCTTCCGAAAGCGCCCCGTCCGGCCCGCCTTGCGCGCTGCGCGCCGCTGATCGCGGCACCTTGTTTCTGGATGAGGTCAGCGTGCTGCCCCTGCCGCTGCAGGGCCGGCTGCTGCGCTTTTTGCAAAGCGGGATGGCCGGGCGCACGCTGGTCGATGTTCGCCTGATCTGTTCGAGCAGCCAACCCATGCTGGCCGAGCTGGCCTCGGGCAAATTCCGCGAGGACCTCTATTACCGTCTGGCGGTGGTGCCGCTCGAACTGCCCCCGTTGCGCGAACGCGGCGGCGATATCGAGGCGCTGGCGCAAAGTTTCCTGCGCCGCTTTGCCCGCGAACAGGGCAAGAAATTCGACCCGCTCGGTCCGGAACATCTGGCCGCGCTGGAGGCCTATTCCTGGCCGGGAAATCTTCAGGAATTGCAGAACGTGATCCGCCGCGCGGTGCTGCTGTTCGACGGGCCGGAACTGCCGCTGCGCGCGCTGCCCGCTATTCCGCCCGCTCCGCAGGGTCAGACCCCGCAAACGGCGGAAACCGCTGCCGAGCAGCCCGCCGCGACCGAAGCCAGCCACGAGGCGCTGTTCAAGGCGCTGGCCGGGCTGACACTGGATCAGATCGAGAGGCTGGCGATCGAAGGGGCGATCCGGGCCGCGCATGGCAGCCTACCGGGGGCCGCGCGCATTCTGGGGGTCAGCCCCTCGACGCTGTATCGCAAGCGCGAACGCTGGAACGATGCCCAGCGCAGCGCCTGACGCGGGGGCTGTTTACCAGTCCCCGCCATTGCCGTCATCGGAGGAATCCCAGGAACTGTCGTCGGAAATGCCAAAGTCATTGCCGCCCATGTCCTGATTGGAATTGCCTGAATCCCAGCCCGAATTATCTTCGCGCAGCGGACGGCGCTGTTCATCCTTGTGGTCGCCGAACATGCCGTCGATGATCTTTTCACCAGCGGCGAAACCCGCGCCCGCCGCCGCGCCCGTGGCCAGACCGCCAAGGATCGACGAACCCATGCCGCCGCCCTGCTGGGGATAGCCGCCGCCATAGCCGGGACCACCATAGCCGGGGCCGCCAAAGCCCTGATTGCCATAGCCCTGCCCGCCGTAACCGGGACCGCCCTGCGGAGCATAAGGCGCGTTATAGACCTCGGCCTGACGGCTGCGGCGGCGAAAGAAAGCCAGCACGCCAAATACCAGCGCGCCGATCAGCACAATGCCGACCCACGATATCCCGCGCGATTGCGCAGGCTGTGGCGCCTCACTGCGCGTGACCGCGCCGTTTCCCACCGACCCGCCATTAAGCTGCGACTTGAGCGCGGCCACCGATTGCGGCTGGATGCCCGGCAGGCCCGGCGCCAGCTTCTCGGCCTGCGCCAGTTGCGCCCGCGCATCCGCCGTCTTGCCCTGCTTGGCCAGCAGTTCGGCCTGAACATAATGGGCCTTGGCGCTGTTTGGATGAGCCTTGAGCACCTCGTCCATCATGGTCACGGCCTTGTCCACCTGCCCCGCGCGGGCGGTGGCATAGACATCGCGCACGCTGGGTTCGGCGGCCATGACCGGCGCCGACACCATCATCAGGGCCACAGGGGCCAAAAGCCACAGGGCAGACTTCTTCATCTTCCTCACTCCATATGACGCAAGCTGCGCCGCAATGTGATCTGGTGCGCCTTATGGCTTTTGCAAGATGAACAGACCCTGTGCTGCCTTCAGCGCGGCTGTGACCACCGCATCGCGCGAACCATCCGCCGCAAGGACGCACCAGTCCGACAGATCGCCGCAATCATAGGCCATCTGGCGCGTGACCACGGCGGCATCGGCATCCGAGGCATCGCCCCGGCGCGCCGCAACGCGCTGCTGCATCGTCGCGCCATCAGCCGTCAGCCACAGGCCCAGAAAGGGTGCATCGGCGGCATGGGCCGCGTCCGCGATGGCGGCGCGCTCATCCGGCGCGGCAAAGACCGCATCGGCCACCACCGGCCATCCCCGCGCCAGCATCGCCCCGGCCCGCTCGACCATCGCGGCATAGACCTGCTCGCTGGCCTCTCTGGTATAGGTTTCGCCCGGCAGGCGATCCTCAGGAGCCACACCCGCCAAACTCTTGCGGATCACATCGGAGCGCAGCCAGCGCGCGCCCGGCGCCGCGCCGATGCGATAGGCCAGCGCCCCGGCCAGCGTCGATTTGCCCGTACCCGACAGTCCGCCCACCGCGATCAGCCCCGCAGCACCGGGCCGCAGAAATTCAAGCGCCGCATCGAGATAGGCAAGCGCCTCGCCCGCCTTTTCCTCGCGCGCCGCCCCGCTCAGCCGCGCCGCCGTGGCCGCCCCCACATGCGCCCGGATCGCCGCCCGCACCGACAGGAACAGCGGCAGCGCGGGCCAGCCATCCTCTTCGCCCATCCGGTCGGCATAGCGATTGGCGACAAGATTGGCCGCCTGCGCATAGCCCTTATGCCACAGGTCCATCAGCAGAAAGGCCAGATCGTAAAGCAGGTCGGTCGTTGCCAGTTCGGCGCTGAATTCGAGACAGTCGAAGGGCACGGGCCGCCCCTGCCACAGGCAGATATTGGCCAGATGCAGATCGCCATGACCATGGCGCACCTTGCCCTCCCGCGCCCGCGCATCAAGCAGATCAGCCACCTGCGCCAGCGCCTCAAGACTTTGCGCCTGTAAATGGGCCACCTTGTCGGGGGGCAGCAGATCGGGCGCGATGGCGGCAAAGGAGCGGGTGTTGCCGACAATCACCTCGCGCATCCGCGCCGCGCCGTCGGCATCGAACAGGACCTGCGCCTTGCCATGAAAATCGGCCACGCCATCGGCCAAAGCATGGAGCATGGGCTGGCTCAAGGCCCCGCGCGCGGCCACTTGCGTCAACAGATCCTGCGCGGGAAAGCGGCGCATGACGACCACCCAGTCGATCACCTCGCCCTCATCCCCCCAGCCCGGCGCCCCGTCCGCCCCCTGCCGGATCGCGCGCAGCCCGCAATAGAGATCAGGCGCCGTGCGCCGGTTGAGCGCCAGTTCGGCCCGGCACGCCGCCTCGCGCAGGGCCAGCGTGGAGAAATCGAGATAGCCCAGATCGACCGCCCGCTTCAGCTTGTAAACGGTGTCCGGGCCAAGAAAGATCATCGCTCCATGCGTGTCGATCCGCTCGACACCGGGGGCGGAGAGAAAGGCGATGGTCGCGCTCTGGTCCTGCTCGCTGTGATCCATGGCCATGGGATGCGCCTTTATGCCTTGTGCTCAATCTATTGCATAACAGATGATGGCACGTCATGCGCCTCGTCAACAAGGCTGGCTGGATCGCGCGGGCGCGCGATGCTATAAAAACTGCCTTATGGTCCCGCCCAGCGAAGAAAGCCGCGCATGAACGAGATTGGCGCTGTTGAGTCAACCTTGCGAAAGCCCGCGCTCGATGCCTTGCCCGATCATGGGCCCGAGGAGGTGGAAATCAAGCTGGCCGCAGGCAAGGCGATGCTGGAAAGCCTGCGCCTTCATCCCGCCTTGCAGGGCGAGCCCCAATGCGAGAGCCTGCGCACGACCTATTTCGACACGCTGGATGGCGCGCTGGCGGCGGGCAAGGCCAGTCTGCGCGTCAGGCGGCGGGCCAAGGGTTGCGAACAGACGCTGAAGATCGCGCTGGGCCGCAAGAGCCAGATGCAGCGCAGCGAATGGAACCAGCCCCTTCGCGCCGATGCGCAGGGCCCCGATCCGGCCGCCTTTCCGGCCCCGGCCGCCCTGGCGCTGGATCAGATGCGGCGCGGCGCGCGCCTGCTGCCCTATGCCGAACTGGCGGTGGAGCGCGAGACAAGGCTGCTGCGCCGGGGTAAGGCTCTGATCGAAGTGGCCTTTGACACCGGCGAGATCCGCGCAGGCGAGCGCCCCGCCCAACCGATTGCCGAGATCGAGCTGGAATTGTGCGAAGGACGACTGGCGGATCTGTTGCGACTGGCGCTGGAATTGCCGCTGGGGCCGGATCTGGGCTGGTCTATCCGCACCAAGGCGCATCGCGCGCAGGCGCTGGCCAAAGGGCGTATGCCACAGGCCGTGTCCGCCGCGCCGGTTGCCCTGACGCGGGGCATGAGCCTGGCCCGCGCGTTTCAGACGATCGGGTGGAATGTGTTGGCCCATGCGGTGGGCAATCTGGGACTGGTGATCGCGCATGGAGATCCGGGGGCGGTCCATCAATTGCGGGTAGCGATCCGGCGGCTGCGCGCGGCGGTCTCGCTGTTTGGCAGGGACCTGCTGGCGCTCGATCCTCAGGCGCGCGCCTTGCGGCAGGAATTGCGCGACGCGGCGACATTGCTGGCCCCGGCGCGCGATCTGTATGTGCTGGCCCAAAGCATCAAACATCCGCCCGAAGCGCTGCTGCGTGCGCAGGCCGCCGCAACGCAAAGCGCGCGCGAGGGCCTGAGCCAGCCCCGGTTTCAGCGGCTCTGGCTGCAACTGGCGCTCTGGCTGGAGGATGGGGAATATCTGGCCTCGCCGCTGGCGGGGGCGGCGGTCGAGCCCTTGGCCGCGGCGATGATAGAACGCCAGCGAAGCGCGATCCGGGGTATGCGCAAACGTCTGGCCGGGATGAGCGACCGGGATCTGCATGAACTGCGCAAGGATGTGAAAAAGCTGCGCTATTCGGCAGGCTTCTTTCAGCCGCTCGACAAGAGCCGGACCGCCCGCGCGCATCAGGATGCGCTCGAACAGGTCCAGGGTGCGCTGGGCCGGATACAGGATCAGGCCAGCGCGATGCAGGCGGGTATGGCCATCGCGCGCCTGCTCGACCTGCCGCGCGGCGAGGCGCTGGCGTTGCAAGCGCAGCTCGACGAGGCCATGGCCCTGCCCGCCGTCGAGCGTTCACAGGCCATCGAGCAGGCTCGCGACGGGCTGGCGCTGGAAAAGACCCATGCGGGCTGGTGGAAAGCGCTGTAACGGTCTAACCGGGCCGGCATATTTATAAGGGTCGCATAGAGGGAGTGTCATGAGCGAGTCCGGCCTGCGCCTGAAAATCGCGATCCGCGTGATGAGCGGGAACGAAATCGCCATGGGGCCGGGCAAGGCCGATCTGCTCGATGCGATTGACGCCACCGGGTCGATTTCGGCCGCCGGACGCGCGATGGACATGAGCTATCGCCGGGCATGGCTGCTGGTGGATGCGATGAACCGGTGCTGGGCCTCCCCTCTGGTCGAAACCATGCCCAATGGTGCGGCGCGTTCGGGCGCGCGGCTCAGCGCGGCGGGGCGCAAGGTGCTGGACGCCTATCGCGCGCTGCAAAAGGGCGCAGCCATGGTCGAAAGCGGCGCCGAATGGCAAACTCTGAAGGCCCAGCTTTTGCCCATCCCGCGCGAACACCAATAGGGATCGCTTGTGTATGGCAAGGTTTGCGGGTTAAACGGAACGCCTGCAAATTCCCTATTGTTTCATTTTCATGACAAGGATAGTGACAATTCGTCAGATCGCCAGCCTGCCCTATCGACGTGTTGGTGATTCGTCCGATTCGCCTGTTGAGGTCCTTATGGTTACCTCGCGGGGAACCGGACGTTGGGTTTTGCCCAAAGGCAATGCGATGAAGGGTCTGGCCGCCCATGCCGCCGCTGCGCAGGAAGCGTATGAGGAAGCAGGGCTGGAAGGCGCGGTTTGTCCCACTCCTCTGGGCGATTACCGCTATCGCAAACAGTTGAAGTCGGGCGCCTCACTCCTGGTGGACGTGAGGGTTTTTCCGTTGGCCGTAACAACCGAACTTGACGAATGGCCCGAAGCAGGGCAGCGGACGCGGCAATGGTTCCCGCTGGCAACGGCGGCGGACCTTGTTGATGAGCCAGAACTGCGCGCACTGATGGTCCGGTTTCGGCCATCCGACTTTGCCGATTCGTCCGGCAAGCCAATCGTGGGCCGCAGTCTGGCACTGATGAGGGAAACTGTTCGAATGTTTCACTGGTTTCAGGCGCTGCTCCCCAAGCAGGGCAATTTCTTCGCGCTGTTTGAAGCCCATGTTGCCACAGTAGCCGCAGGCAGCGATGCTTTGGCCCGCCTGCTTCAGGGCGGATCGGGCATGGATCAGCATGTCCGCGAGATTGTCGAGCGCGAGGAAGAGGCCGACAATATCACGCGCGAAGTGCTCACCACCGTGCGCAAGACGTTCCTGACCCCGTTCGACCGCAGCGCGATCACCAGCCTGATCGGTTCGCTCGACGATTCGATTGACCAGATGCAGAAGACCGCCGGCGCGGTCAGCCTGTATGAAGTGACCGAATTCGAGCAGGAAATGCGCGACATGGCCGCGATCATTGTCGATTGTTCACGCCTGCTGGCCGAAGCCATGCCGCTGCTGCGCGATATTCACGGCAATGCCGCCCGCCTGCACGAGCTGACCGGCCGCATCGTCGAGATGGAAGGCCATTCGGACGAAAT
This sequence comes from Novosphingobium sp. SG707, assembly GCF_012275515.1. Classification (GTDB taxonomy): domain Bacteria; phylum Pseudomonadota; class Alphaproteobacteria; order Sphingomonadales; family Sphingomonadaceae; genus Novosphingobium. The sequence continues at coordinate 76,078 of NZ_JAAZQL010000002.1, read as the reverse complement.
CCATGCCAAGGGCCTGAAAAAGACCTTCAAGCTGTATGGCAAGGCCGATCCGCTGACCTTCTTCATCCAGCGCGAAATCTACATGCACCTCGAAAAGGTGGTGGACCGTTTCGAGGACGTCGCCAACGAGATCGACGGTCTCGTGATCGACCACGCCTAAGGGGGCGCGCAGATCATGGACCATGTTATCGTGGCCCTGCCTTTGGTCATCGCCCTTGTGGCGCTGGCGCTGGCATTCGACTTCATCAACGGCCTGCATGACGCGGCCAATTCCATCGCGACGGTGGTTTCGACCAAGCTGTTGACGCCGGTGCAGGCGGTGCTGTTCGCCGCCTTCTTCAACTTTGCCGCCTATTGGATGTTCGGCCTGAAAGTGGCCGAAACGGTGGGCAAAGGCATCATCGACAAGGATGTCGTGACGCCCCATGTCATCTTCGGCGCTCTGGTGGGTGCGATGGCGTGGAATGTGTTCACCTGGGTCAAGGGCATCCCCTCCTCGTCCAGCCATGCGCTGGTGGGCGGTCTGGTCGGCTCGGGCGTGATGCATGCCGGCACCAATGCCGTCGTGTGGTCCGGCATCATCAAGACCACCTCCTTCATCGCTCTGGCGCCGCTGCTGGGCATGATGGCGGCGATGATGCTGATGATGATCACCTCGTGGATCTTCATGAAGGCCACCGCCAAGAGCGCGGAAGGCGTGTTCAAGAAGCTGCACATCCTGTCCTCGGCGGCCTATTCGATCGGGCACGGCGCCAATGACGCGCAAAAGACGATGGGCATCATCACGGTGCTCCTCTATTCGCAGGGCCTGCTCAAGGGCGACTTTGCGGTGCCGGGCTGGGTCGTCATCGGCTGCTATGTCGCCATGGGTCTGGGCACGCTGTCGGGCGGGTGGAAGATCATCGAAACGATGGGCAGCCGCATCACCAAGCTGTCGCATCATCAGGGCTTCTGCGCCTCGATGGGCGGTTCGCTGCTGCTGTTCGGCGCCACGGCTTTCGGTATCCCGGTTTCCACGACGCACACGATCACCGGCTGTATCATGGGCGTGGGCGCGGCCAAGCGCACCAGCGCGGTGCGCTGGGGCGTGGCGCAGCGTCTGGTTGTGGCATGGCTGGTGACCATTCCGGCCGCTGCTCTGGTGGGCGCCGCTTTCTATGAAATCGCGGTGCTGATCGACCGGGCGCTCTGATCGGAAAGTTAAAGGGTTGATGCGAGGGTCTAGTCCTTCGCGTCCCCTTTACTTCAGGTTCGACCTTTAGTGTCGGACGCACCGCTCGAAATTATAAAGCCTGCGACGCCAATTAAAAGCGCCGCAGGCTTTATTATATTCTGAATAGACCAGCCCTATGAACCAAGGCATCACCCCATTACCGGGATTGCAAAGGGACAAGTCCCTTTGCCCGCCGGAGGCAAAACTTACCCCTTCTTCTCACCGGGATAATTCAATCGCAACGAAACCGGCGCATGACACTGCCGGATCGCCTCGCCCACATGCCGCGCCCGCTCCGCCGTCAGGGACCCTGACACCAAAGGATGCGCCCTTTCGCGAGTTACTTCCTCGGCGGTAAAAGGACGGGTGCCCACCGGGGCGCTGTCCCCGCCCACCACGAACACCATATAATTGAGCATATCAGCCAGCTCGGCATTATCGCTGATCCGACTGTGCGCGATATTGGGCAGGCGCAGCAGATAGGCCCGCGAGGCAGGCGTACACATCAGCCAGCCCACCCTGCCCCGCAATTCGGGCAGGGCCGCGGGCGCCGAACGCCCGTCCGGCCCATGACATCCGCCGCAATGCTCGATAAAATCGGACCGAGCCAGTTCGGGATCGTTCATGCCTTTCAGAGAATCAGGCTGTGCCGACACCGACGCCGCCAGCCAAGGCAGCGCCAACAACGCCACCGCCCCGATCCACCGCGCCGGTTTCATCCTCAGACTGGCCCCACCATCACCGCGGTCGAGCAGTGATACTCCATGCTCTGCGTACCGAAACACCAGATGATGTTGTTGTTGAGCTGAGGCACGTAAAGCGGCGTCTCGCGGTCCTGATTGTCGCACATGCACTGGGTGCACATCGGCTTGCCGCAGCAATCGCGATAGGCGATCATATAGGCCTTGCCGTCCTCGGGGTTCATACAGGTGCCCACCCATGACACCGGCGAGGATTCCGCGCCCGGCGGGCAGGTGTGAATGCCCCCGCCGCAGCATGAGCACAGCGCCCCGTCGATCGCGCAATAGCGCCAGTAGTCGCATTTCGTGTCATCGACCGTCTGCGCCTTGCGGGCAAAGGCGGTCTTGGCCTCCGGGCTGCGGTCGGGCTTGGCGGCCCCGGCGCGGCTGACGGGCAGCAGCGGGAACACAGGCGCGGCCACCAGCGCCCCGCCCAGCCGCGCCAGCATCCCCCGGCGCGATGTGCCCCCGGCAAAGCGGCGCAGCAGCTTTTCGGCGGCGGCATCGGGATTGAACAGTTTCATCGGCAAACCCCCGTAGAAAAATGAAATAGCCCTCAGCCGACGACCTTGAGCGAGGCGATATAGTCCTGCACGCTCTTCACGCCCATTTCATGGGCGATAATCAGGCTTTCGAGATGCTCGCGGCTGTTGACCAGCCCCTTGGACAGCACGACCCCATCGGCATCCATCAGCACCGCATAGGGCAGCTTGCCCACGGCAAAGGCTTGCCCCACATCCGGGCCATTGACGAAAGTGTAGTCCTCCAGTCCCTGCTGCGCGATCAGCTTGCGCTGGGTCGCCGCATCATCGTCGCCGATGAAGGTCAGGTCGAGCCGCTCATCCTTGGCAAAGCTCTTAGCCACCGGAATCAGCCCCTTACACAAAGGGCACATGGCCGACACGAACATCAGCAGGCGCAGCGGCTTATCCTTGGCCGGGCCGCCGATATGGACATGGCGACCGTTCAGATCATTGGCCTCGATCACCGGGCTGCCCGAACCCACCGCAGGCCCGCCCGCCGTGGTCAGCGCGCCCGCCGGCGCCACGCGCATATGCAAAACGCCCACCTGCCGCGCCAGCGCCAGCAGCGCCACCACCAGCCCGGCAATGACCAGCCACGAAACAACCTGTGAAATGACCAGCGAAAGGATCATGCCTCTATCTCCGAGTGGGAAGCCGAATGGGATGCAGACTGGCCGAAAGCGGGCTGGATTGCAGCGCCGCCAGGGCATTGAACAGATGATAACCCAGCCAAACCGCCAGCCCCGCCACCATCGCGGCGATCAGCGCCATGCCATCGGGCAGAACCGGGCCCATCGCGGCCAAAGCCAGCAAGGGCAGCGCCAGCACCACATTGCGCGCCACCAGCGCCCAGCTAAGCGGTTGGCGCAAGGTGTCATGACCGCAGCCGCAATCGATAAAGCCGCGCCCGCGCCGCAAATTGACCGCCATCGCCCATCCGAAGAGCAACAACAGCCCGCCCCCCGCCAGCGCGCCCCCGCGCCCAACCCCAGCCGCCAATGGCGCCACCATCAGAGCCAGCCCGACCGCCATTTCCCCCCACGGCAACAACCCCGCGACAGGAGCAACCAGCCCATCGGGCAACAGGCGATAATTGCCGACGACCCCGACCAGCAAGCGCCGATGCCGCCAATGGCTCAGCCCGGCAAAGGCAAAGATCAATCCCGCCCCGATGCCAAAGCCCAGCAGCAAAGTGGCCAGCAGCACCGCCATCACGGGGCCTCGACCGTGGCGATAACCCCGCCGCCGATCGCGCCGATTTTCGGCCCCAGCGTCCATGTCGCCAGATCGAGAATATAGCCGTCATTCTTGCCGGTATTGACGAAGAGCTTGGGTTTGTCCCCCTGCGTCACCTCGATATTGTCGATGTGATCTTCCAGCGGGAAGCGCTTGACCACCTTCTTGGCCGACAGGTCCACGTCCCAGATCTCCTCGCCCGGATCTTTCTGGGTCCAGAATTCGCCGATATGCATCAGCACATAGAGGTGGTTGCTGGCATGATGCCATGCGGTCAATTGCCGCCCGCCGGGCAGCCAGTTGACGTCCAGCGGTTTGGTCTCGCCGGGGCGCAGGCCAGCGGCGGCCTGAATGGAAAAGGGCGCGGCGATTTCCGGTTTCAACCCGATTTTCGCCGTATAGATCAGCCCGGTATAGCTGAGGAACACCGCCTCCTTGCGCTTGACCGAATAATTGTAGGCGTCAAACACCGGGTCATTGGTGGCCGAAAAGAAAGGCGCGCTGCGGGTAATCTCCGCCTTGCCGCCCGACAGGTTGAGCGAGGCCAGCGAACCATCCGAACATACCGACACCAGCCCTTCGGCAATCGGCATCAGCCCGGCGCAGCCCGGCAATTCGACATTGCGGACAAATTTGCGCTTGGCCAGATCGACGATATTGACCGAGGCGGCGGGCGTCAGATTGAAGATATAGGCGCTCTTGCCATCGGGCGAGATCGCGAAATTATTGACCTGCGCGCCGATGATAAGGCGGCCCGGAAAAGGCACTTCGGTCTGCAGTTTCAAACTGTTGGCGTCGTAAATCGAAAGCAGATCCTGCCGCGTCCCCCGGTTGCCCTTGCTCCAGATCGTTTCGGACACGTAATAGAACTTGCCCGCCGGATCGACCGCCATATCCGATGTGCGGCTGGTATCGATCATACCCACCATCTTGCCGGTGGCGCTGTCCACGATCTGGGTGCCCGCCGTGTCAAACCCGCCGCGCACATAGAACCAGCCCGGATTGGGCGAGGCCAGCGTAGCGACATTGGGGGTTTCCGGCTCGGTGGGCACGGCGGCCTGCGCGCCAGAGGCCAGCACGGTCCCAATCAGCACAGCAGCGGCGCGAAGGGTGAAAGCTTGCGAAGTGTGGCGAGACATCTGGCCGGAACCCTCCTTGAAAGCGGCATAATGGCGGCAAAAACAGGCCAAGGCGATGGTCCATCCCCCTGCGGAACCGATCATGCGTTCAGACAGGGCAAGGCTGGACGAGTGTCCAGAATTAATCAAGCCCCTTCTGATGGCCCGACCTTGCGAAAACCGGGCGCGACATTGGCCAATGCGCACAATGGCGTAAACCCCGCCAGCCTATCACAGCCGCCCCCACCCCGGCCAGCACCGCCAGCCCCGCGCCCAGCAGCAATCCGCCATTGGGCATCACCCAAACCAACCCCGAACCCAGCGCCGGGCCCGCGCTCATCCCCAGATTGTGCGTGGCGGCGACGAAGACACGAAAGCGCGGATCGAGACCCAGAGCGCTGGCCAGACCCGAGCAGCGGATGATGATCGCGGTCGATCCGATATTGAGCAGGACCATCGCCAGCACGAAACCCGTCCCCGCGCCCGGCCGCGTCAGCACCAGCGGCGCCAGCAGGGCCGCGCCCACCAGGCAGGCCGTGACCGGCAGCGGCACGCGCAGCCGCTCGCGCATCACCGCAATCGCCGTGGCCGCCCCGGCCAGCGAACCGATCGCCACCGCGCGCCCGATCAGCCCTTCGCTGTGCCCCGCCTGCACCGCCAGCGCGCCGCACAGGCTCCACACCATCATCGTGGCGCAGATGAACCAGAAATTGGCCAGCGCCAACGCCCAGCCCGCGCGCGGTGTGGCGCTCTGCCCCAAAGGCGCGAGGCGCGCGGCGCCCCCTTCCCGCGCGCATGCCAGCGCCATCGCCGCCGCCAGCGGCACCAGCGCCAAGATCCCCAGCGCCCGCCCCGCCCCGATCCTCGCGGCCATATCGGGCAGAGCCAGCGAGACCAAAGTGGCCAGCATCAATTGCACCAGCAGAACAATGGCATAGGCGCCGGTGGGCCGCGCCGCGGCAAAGCCCCCCATCGCGCGGGCATAGATCGCCCCCATTCCCAGCCCATAGATCCCGCGCAGCGCCAACAATCCAGCCAGCCCTTGCGCCAACGGCGTCAGCAGACCCGCCACCATCGCCCCGAGCGCCAGCGCCAGCACAGCACGCATCGGCATCCTTGGCCCCAACCACCACACCATCATTGCCGCCAGCGCCGAAGCGCTTTGGGTCATGCCCACCACCCAGCCATGATCGGCGGCGGGCAAAGGCGTGGCCCGCGAAAGCAGCGTGAGAAACACCGGGTCAATCGCCGGTTGCAGGCACCCCAGCACCGCCGCCGCCGGCAAGGCGCAACCGCGCGCACGCCCCCAGCCCAGCCCCGATGCCCAGCCATCCTGCTCTGCAAGCAAAATCCGACGCATAAACAGCCCCCTTTGCCCGCCGCGACCATCGCGGCAGGCCGGTGTCCTGCGTCAGAAGGCGCCGACGGCTCAGGCCGTCTGGCTTGTCATTCCGGCAATCTCTCGCGAAGTGATCGTTTTGGCAAGTGTAACCAGCCCATGCACGGCAATTGACGTATAGGCGGGCATCCGGTCGGCCCATGGCTTTTCAAAGCCAAGGAAGGGCGTCGATCCCTCCATGCTGGCGCTGATATAGAGCGAGACGATGGCCACTTCCTCGCTGGTCAGCGCGGGGTTGAGCGCGGCGACATATTCACCGATGAAATCATGCACCCGCTGATAGAAGCCCCGCACGCGATCGGCGATGAAATCATTGTGATTGGCCAGCGCCCACAGTTCGGTGAACAGCCGCGTGGTCCGCTTGCCCGCAATATCCTCGAGACAAATCACGATCAGCAGCCGCAGCCGCTCCTCCGTGGTCAGGTCGGGCTGGCGCACGCGGTCCTCCAGCACCTTTTCATAGGAGGCCAGCAATTCATCGAGCAGCACCTGAACCAGCATTTCCTTACGCGGGAAATGATAGGAGACATTGCCCACCTTCATCCCGCAGGCCGCCGCAATCCGCCGGATGGTGAAGGCCGCCGCACCCTCGTCGATCAGCACGCCGAGCGCCGCTTTCAAAATCGCGTCCACCGTCTCTGTCCCGCGCGAATAGGTGCCGGGGCGCGCGGTGGTGACGAGGTCTTCCGATAGGTCCATGGGGCTTCTTCTCCTGGCGGCGCCATGCCACCGGCTTGCGCTTATGGCAACTGTCCCCGGCACGCGGCTTGACGGAATCTTGAAGCGCGTCCAGTATCGGCCGGTCTGCCCCTATGTTCCCATCAGGAGCCCGCAAACGTGAGCCAAGGAAAATTCGCCCTTACCATCAACCGCAAGCCGGTCAGCGTGACGACCGATGCGGACAAGCCGCTGCTTTGGGTGCTGCGCGAGGAATTGAAGATGCCGGGCACCAAGTTCGGCTGTGGGCAAGGGCTTTGCGGGGCCTGCACGGTACTGCTCGATGGACAGGCGGTGCGCTCTTGCCAGACGCCGGTGTCGGCGGCGGCGGGGCATAAGATCACCACGATCGAGGGCGCGACGGCTCTGCCGCAGGGGGCCAAACTGGTGGACATGTGGCGCGAGATCGACGTGCCGCAATGCGGATATTGTCAGGCCGGACAGATCCTGTCGGCAACGGCTCTGTTGCTGGCCAATCCCAAGCCGAGCGATGAGGAAATCGACGCGGGCATGAACGGCAACCTGTGCCGCTGCGCCACCTATCTGCGCATCCGCCGCGCGATCAGGAAAGCGGCCGAATTGGCCGATGTGACGGGAGATGCGGCATGAGCGCTGTTATCGATCGTCGCGGCTTCATGGCCGCTTCGCTGGTGGGCGCAGGCGCCTTGGCGTTTGAGGCGCGGATTGCCTTGGCGGAGACGCCCGGCGCGGTGCCGCTCAACGCCTTCATTCGCATCGGCGCGGATAACAAGGTCATTATCGGCTCCAAGAACCCCGAGATCGGCCAAGGCATCCGCACCATGCTGCCCATGCTGATCGCAGAAGAGCTGGATCTGAGCTGGGATCAGGTAGTGATCGAGCCCACGCTGGCCAATGACAAGATCTATGGCGTGCAAAGTGCGGGCGGGTCGAATTCGACGCCCAACAACTGGCTGCCCATGCGGCAGGTGGGCGCGGCGGCGCGGGCGATGATCCTGAGCGCGGCGGCGAAGGAATGGGGCGTGGGCGCAGCCAGCCTGACCACGGCGGCGGGCAAGGTTTCCCATGCGGCCTCGGGCAGGACCGCACCCTATGCCGCCTTTGCGCGGGGCGCGGCGGGCGAAACAGCGCCCGATCTGGCCAAGGTGGCACTCAAGGATCCCTCGCGCTTTTCCATCATCGGTCAGTCCAAGATCGGCGTCGATACGGTGGCGATCACGCAGGGCAAGCCGCTTTTCGGCATTGATGTGGACATGCCCGGCCTGATCCATGGCGCGATCATCAAGGCCCCGGCCCATGGCGCCACCATCGCATCCCATGACGCGGGCACGGCGCTGAAGCGCAAGGGCGTGATCGCGGTGGTGCCGGTCAACAGCAATTCGGTCGCGCCGGGCAAATTCGATACGCTGGTCGTGGTGGCCGACAGTTGGTGGACGGCCAAAAATGCGCGCGAGGCCGTCAAGGTAACGTGGGACGATGCCGCGCAGCAGGGCTTTTCCACCGAGGCCTATGACAAGGGCGCAGCCGCCGCCTTTGCCGCCGGGCCGCAGATTGCCCATGCCAAGAATGGTGATGTGGCCAAGGCTCTGGCGGGCGCGGCCAAAACCATCACGGCGGATTACTCCTATCCCTTCCTGGCCCATGGCACGCTGGAGCCGCAGAATTGCACGGGCCGCTGGGCCGATGGCAAGCTGGAGATCTGGGCGCCCAGTCAGGCCCCCAACAATGGCCGCAATGATACCGCCGCCATGCTGGGCATCAAGGGCGAGGACATCACCATCCACCAGACCCGCATCGGCGGCGGCTTTGGGCGGCGGCTCATCAATGATTACATGGTGATGGTGGCGCAGGTGGCCAAGGCTCTGCCGGGCAAACCGGTCAAGATCCTGTTCGACCGCACCGATGATCTGCGCCACGATTATTACCGCCCCGCAGGCTGGCACCGCTTTACGGCAGGGCTGGACGCCAAGGGCGATCTGGTGGCCTTCCGCGATCATTTCGTCAGCTTTGGCAAGGATGGCAAACCGATCCGCGCGGCGGAGATGAGCCCGTTCGAATTTCCGGTCAATGTGCTGGCCGATTCCGAAATCGGCATCACCTATCTGCCCACCAATCTGGCGACAGGCTGGCTGCGCGCACCCACATCCAATGCGGTGTCCTTTGTCTATCAAAGCTTTATGGACGAGATTGCGCAGGCTGCCGGGATCGACCTGCCCGAACTGATGCGCCGCACGCTGGGGGCCCCGCGCGATCTGGCGGTGGTGCCGGGGCGGCCGGTACTCCATTCGGGCCGGGCACGGGCGGTGATCGAAGGCGTGTGCAAGATGGCGAATTGGCAGGGCGGCAAGCTGACCCCCGGCCCCAAGGGTGAGAAGCGCGGGCGCGGCTTCGGCTTCTATTTCAGCCATCGCGGCTATTTTGCCGAGGTGGTCGATATCACCATCACCGAGGGCAATAATGTGCGGGTGGACAAGGTCTGGGCCTGCGGCGACATCGGCAGCCAGATCATCAACCCGATCAATGCGCGCCATCAGGTGCAGGGCGCGGTCAACGAGGGGCTCGGCCAAGGCATGGTCGAGCAGAAGATCGAGCAGGTGAAGGGTGTGGTGCAGGCCGAGAGCTTTGGCGACTTTCCCCTGATCCGCATCGAACAGGTGCCGCGCGAGATCGCGGTGCAATTTCTGAAAACCGATTATCCGCCCACCGGCCTTGGCGAACCCTCGCTGCCCCCGGTGATCCCGGCGCTGGCCAATGCGATCTTTGCCGCAACCGGACAGAGGTTGCGCCAATTGCCGCTGAAGCTGGCCTGAAAAACGCCCGAAATGCGCGATAAAACCCGCTCCTTGCGCGGCAGGGGGCGGGTTTTGTCATCATGGAGCCGCGCTGTTTGCGCCAAACTGCGTATAAAGCAAAAAGGCGCTTGAAGGATTTTTGACGCCTGTCCAATCTTCTCGCCGAAGCCACCGATTCATGGCATCAGATTCCAGCTTGGGGGGAATTTAACACTATGGCCTTCCCGTCCGATCCCTCGGATTCCGGCGCTCTTGCGTTATCGAAACGCACGCCGTCAAAACGCAATCGTCTGGCACTGCTTGGCCTGACCGCCACGGCGCTGGGCATGGCGGTGCTGCATGGCGCGGCCCCGGCCGTGGCGCAGGCCGACGAACAGGGCGGCGAAAAGGAAGCGGGCATTCCCGTGACCGACAAGCTGGTCATCGATAAATGCGGCGCGTGCCACACCAATGACGGCAAGGGCAACCTGTCGCGCATTTCCTGGATGCGCACCACGCCCGAAGGCTGGGCACAGGCGATCCACCGCATGGTCAAGCTCAACGGGCTGGTCATCACCGCCGAGGATGCCAAGAAGGTCATCCGCTCGCTTTCGGCCAGCCATGGCCTTGCCCCGGACGAGGCCAAGCCGGTCATGTATCTGACCGAAAAGCGCGTGCTGGATGAAACCAACATCCCCAATGAAACGGTGCGCGCGGCCTGCGCCTCGTGCCACGCCTTCGCCCAACCCCTGAGCTGGCGCCGGTCGGCCAATGAGTGGAAGCTGCTGCAGGAATTCCACATCGCGCTCTATTCGCAGGCCGAGGTCCAATATCGCCGCGGCGTGGACGAACACGGCATCCCGCAGGGCTATGGCGCACCGGCCGCCAAGGGGCCGACGCCGGGCGAGGTTGCGCTGGAGTACATGCGCAAGGTGGCCCCGCTGCATTCGGCCGAATGGGCATCGTGGAGCGCGAGGATGCGCCCGGCCGCTCTGGCGGGCAAATGGCTGGTTTCGGCCGATCTGCCCGGCAAGGGCCGCTATGCCGGATCGATGGTGATCGCGCCCAAGGGCGAGGATTTCACCACCACCATCACGCTCAAATCCCTGAAGGACGGCTCCACGATCACCCGCACCGGCAGCGGCATCGTCTATTCGGGCTATTCCTGGCGCGGCAAGTCGAAGGGCATGGGCGATATGACCGCCCCCGATGCTCCCGCGCATGAGGCGCGCGAAACCATGTGGTTTGCCCCCGATCAGAAATCGGCGGCGGGCCGCTGGTATTGGGGCGCCTATGAGGAGTTCGGCTTTGACGTCAAACTGACCAAGGCCAGCACCGAACCGACCATCGCCAGCGTCACCCCCGATGCGGTCAAGACCGGCACGATGGGCGCGCAGCTTCACATCATCGGGGACAAGCTGCCGACCAAATTCGCCCTGTCGGATATTACGCTGGGCAAGGGCGTCGTGGCCAAAAAGATCGTCTCGGCCAGCGATGATGAAATCGTGCTGAGTGTCGATGTAGCCGCCGATGCCACCGTGGGCGCGCATGATGTGGCCATTGGCGGGGCGGTGCTGGAAAAGGCGCTGCCGATCTACAAAAAGGTCGATTACATCAAGGTCACGCCCGAAACCTCGCTGGCCCGTCTTGGCGGCAGCGAGAAGCACCCCAAGGGATACCTGCAATTCGAGGCCATTGGTTATGACAAGGGCGCGGATGGCAAGGCGGGGACCGCCGATGACGTGGCCATCGGCCCGATCGACGCCAGTTTCTCGATGGGTGAATTCCCCTCGGTCTATTACGATGATGACGTGAATTTCGTCGGCAAGCTCTCCACCGCCGGGTTCTTTACGCCCAACATCGACGGGCCCAACCCCCAGCGCAAATGGAACCGCAACAATTACGGCGAGGTCTGGGTCACCGCCACCGCCAAGGCGGAAAAGGGCGCCGATGGCAAGCCCCTGACCGCCAAGGCTTTCATGGTCGTGACCGTGCCCGCCTACAAGCGCTGGGATCAGCCGGAGGTGAATCAATGAGCGCGCCTTTGACCCACACCTATCGCAGCGGCGAGGTCCATCGCTTTGACGCGCAGGGGCAGGATTTCATTTATCTGGTGTCGGCGGGCGCGATCTTCGCGCTCGACGGCGCGGTGGGCGAAGTGCTCTCCATGCTGGACGGCGTGGAAATGGCCCATGGCGATCTGATCACCACTCTGACCGGTTCCGGCTACAGTGCCGCCGATGCCGAAGATCTGGTGCGCGAGCTGCGCCTTGCCCGCGTGATCGTTTCGGATCAGACGGTAGCAGCCCCTGCCCCGGCCAAGCCGGAGGGCGATTATCCGCTTCAGGCGTTGGTGCTCAACATCACCAACCAGTGCAATCTGGCCTGCACCTATTGCTATGAATTTGGCGCGGACAAGATCGCCACGCCAAACGGCAAGCCCAAATACATGACCATCGACACCGCCAAGGCTTCGGTCGACCTATTGCTGGCGCAGTCGGGCGGGCGGCCTGCGGTGCATATCACCTTCTTTGGCGGCGAAACGCTGATGAACTTTCCGCTGCTGCGGCAGGTCGTCGCCTATGCCACGGATCAGGCCACGGCCCAGGGTCGCACCATCACCTTCAGCCTGACCACCAATGCCACGCTGCTGACCGACGACATCATCGAGTTTCTGGCGACCGAGCAAATCGGCGTCACGGTGAGCATCGACGGCCCCAAGGAGATGCAGGACAAGCGGCGCGTCTATAAAAGCGGCAAGGGCAGCTATGATGTCATCGAGCCCAAGCTGCGCAAACTGATCGCCCGCCATCGCACCCGCGCGATCACCGCCCGCGTGACGCTGAGCAAAGGCGTGACCGATGTGGTCAGCATCTTCCGCCACCTGCGCGAGGATATCGGCTTTCACGAGGTCGGCTTTGCGCCCGTGACGGAATCGGGCGAACAGGCTTATGCGCTGGGCGAGGAAGGCATGGTCACCGTGCTGGAGCAGTTCCATCTGCTGGCCGATGAATGGCTCGATTATGCGCTTAAAGGCCGGATGCACGGGTTTTCCAATGTTTCGGAAACCATTGGCGAATTGGTTCAGGGGACGAACAAGAGCCACCCCTGCGGTGCCGGTCTGGGCCTGCTCGGGGTCAGCCCTTCCGGTGATCTCTCGCCCTGCCACCGCTTCACCGACGCCGACAGCCATGTGATGGGCCATGTCTCCAGCGGCATCGACCGCAAGGCGCAGGGCGAGTTCCTGAGCAAGGGCCATGTCGGCGCCAAATATGCGTGCCAGTCGTGCTGGGCGCGGCCTTTGTGCGCTGGCGGATGCCATCACGAAGCCTTTGTCCGCTATGGCGACACGGGCCATGCCAATCTGCATTATTGCGACTGGATCCGCGAATGGACCGACACCTGCCTGAAAATCCAGGGCACGCTGGCGGTGCAAAACCCCGAATTCCTCGAAAAGTTTGCTGAAAGAAAGGGCCTGTCATGAAGCATTTGCGCCCCATCAACCAAAAGGCCAAGGCGATTGACGCAAGCGTGGAGGCGCAAACCGCCGCCATGCAGGAGGATGTCGTGGCCCTGCAACAGCAAGTGCGCCCGCATGTGCCGATGGGCTGCACCCTGTCCTTCTCGCCCGGCTGGGAAGTGGACGCCAGCGGCGGCACGGCGGGCCTTTGCCAGCCGGTCGAGCGCGACATCTATGACTGCTATGTCACCTGCTTCTGGCCGGTGCAGGTGCCCGACCATGTCAATTACTCGCCCGACTGGGCCAGCAATTGCTCGGCCGCGGCCAAGGACTGGCGCAGCCTGGACATCATCTTTCCCTGATCGCGGCCCAAGCGCCCGATCTTGCGACCTTTCTCATGAAAGAGCCTGCCACATGACGCATTCCCGCTCTGGCAAATCTCTCCGCCTTGCCGGCCTTATGCTGGCCGCCGCTCCGGTGGCCGCAAGCGCCGCCCCCATCGTGATGGGCACATATCCGGACAAGCTGTTCGTGGTGGAGGAGACCACCGGCAAGATCGCCGAGCATATCAAGCTCGACACGGGTCTTCCGACATCCCTGCGCCTGTCGAACGATCACAAGCGGATCTATGTCACCACCATCACCACGGGCGGGATCGAGGTGCTCGACACCGCTACTCGCAAGGTGCTCAACAAGTTCAGCCTGAACACGCCGACGACGAAATATCGTTTTACCGGCGGCGTGCCTGATCCGACGGGCAAATATTTCTACACGATCATGATGACGATCGACAAAGCCGTCGACCGCTACAAGGTCAGCAAGTGGCAATATGCCACCATCGACCTGACGCAGAAGAAGGTGGTGAAAACCGTCGATCTGCCCGACGAGGACAATGCGCTCAACGCCGCGCGCGCGAACATGATGATCTCGCCCGACGGCAAGCTGCTCTATCTGTTCCGCGACAAGGTGGTGATCCTCAACACCAGCGATTTCAAGGTGGTGGACCGGATCGATATGGCCAAGCCCGAGGGCGCGGGGCTGGAAAACACCAGCTTTGGCGGCGGGGTGGAATTGCTGCGCAACAATGACGAATATGTCTCGCTGTTTACCGCCGCCGATCCCTATATTCACAACAAGATCTTTGGCATCGGCCGTTTCAAGCTGGCGTCGAAAACCTTCGATTTCACCCCCATCGGCCCCGCGCCCTATCAGATGGCGGGGCTGCAGATTACGCCCGACAGCAAGGATGGCTATACCGTCACCACGCAGGGCACGACGGGCAACAAGCGCTGCGAGATCTGGCACTTCGACCTTGGCACCAACAAGGTGGTGGACAAGGCCGAATTCCCCTGCCGCTCGCGCTTCCAGTTCGGCATGTCGAGCGATGGCAAGAAACTCTACATCTATGGCGCCAGCTATGACATCGAGGTCTATGACGCCAAGACGCTGAAATGGGACAAGACGTGGAACCTTGACGCCGACGCCACGATGGCCGGGCTGGTTTACGCCCAGTGAGCCAAGCGCCGCGCCAGTCCGTGCTGATCCGTGGGGGCGGACTGGCGGGGGCTTGCGCGGCGCATTTGCTGCGCGGAGCGGGGTTTGCCATCGCGCATGAGCCGGTGCGGCGCTCGCCCGTGCCGGTCATCATGCTTTCGGACGCGGCGCTGGGTCTGATCCGCGATGCGTTTGGCCGCCGCGATCTGTTTGCCGATGCCCATCGCATCGCGCAGCGCGTGGTGCGATGGGGCCACGATCCGGTGGCGATGCCGCATGGGGCGGTGGTGGTGTCCGAGGATGACCTGATTGCCGCGCTGGGCGGAGAGCTTGCCGGCGATGCGGATGCCCCCGCGCCCATGGCCACGCTCCATTGCGCACCGCCCTTTCCCGATGCCGAGTTGATGCGCTTTGGCCAGCGGCGGGCGATGGCCGCGCGCGTTTTGCTGCGCGCCGGGGCCGATCATGCCACATGTCATGTCGAGGCTGTGGCGCAGGGCTGGCTGTTTCTGATCCCGTCGGGGCCGACGCAATGCTGGCTGCTGGGCGTAGGCGCGCCCTTGGACCGCCTGCTGGAGAACAGCGTGCTGATCGCGCCTCTGATCGCGGGCCTTGGTGAAAGTTCGCCGGGGTTTGAAACCGCGCCGCGTCAACTGGCGCAACTCGCAGGACCGAACTGGCTGGCCTGCGGCATGGCGGCGATCGCCTTTGATCCCATCTGCGGCGACGGCAGCGCCCAATCGGTGCGCGAGGCCATTCTGGCCGCCGCCGTCATCGTCCATCCCGGCGACCGTCATGCGCTGGCCACGCATTACCATTCAATGCTGACGGCCTCTTTGCGCCGCCATATCCAGATCTCCGGCCAGTTCTATGCCACCGGCGGCGACAGCCCATGGTGGCCCGAACAGGTGGCAGCCCTTGCGCAAGGTTACGCATGGACCACCGCGCAACTCGCGCATATGCCGGAGCCGCGCTATCTGCTGCGCGGGTTTCAACTGATCGAACGGGAGGCCGCGACCTGAACGCGCCGCGACACGCTTTGCATGCTTCCCCACCTCCTGCGCCATGGGCGGCCTATCGGCGGCTGTGGCCCTATTTGCGCCCCTATCTGCCGCGCCTGCCCGCCGTCATGCTGGTCAGCCTGACGGCCACTGCGCTCAGTCTGGCCCAGCCCTATATTTCCAAGCTGATGATCGATGGCGCGTTGATGCGCCATGATATGGGCGTGCTGTGGCGCGTGGCGGGGCTGATGCTGGGGGCGACGGTCGGCTCCTATGTGCTCAACATCGCAGCCTCCTGGCTGCATGTCTCGCTCTCGGCCGCCATGCTGTTCGACATCCGCGTGGCGGTGCTTTCCCATCTACAACGTCTCTCGCCGCGCTTCTTCGGCCGTTTTCGCCTTGGCGATCTGATGAGCCGGTTGAACAGCGATGTGTCCGATATTCAACGGGTCGCGGGCGACACGCTGCTCGCCGCGCTGGCCAATCTGCTGTTTCTGACGGGCAGCATCGCGCTGATGCTCTGGCTCGACTGGCGGCTGTTTGTCGTGGGCGTGGTGCTGGTTCCGCTGGCGGTGGGGGCTTTTCTGCGCGCGCAAAAGCGGCTGACCGAGCTGTCGCGGCAAATGCGCGAGGCGGGCGCGGATATCGGCAGTATGCTGGTCGATACGATCATGGGTATGCGCACGGTGGTGGCGCTGGGCGCGCAGGAGCGCGAGCGGGAGCGCTTTGCGGCCGCCAATGGCGGTTTCGTGCGCGCCATGCTGCGGATGCAGGTGACGTCCTTTCTCTCGGGCGCGGTGCCGGGCACTTTGCTCTCCGCCTCAACGGCCGGGGCCATGCTGTGGGGCGGCTATGAGATCACCGCCGGACGGATGACGATCGGCACACTGGTCGCCTTCCTCGCTTATCAGCAGCGCCTGTTCGCGCCCATTCAGGGGCTGCTCGGCCTGTCCGCCACGCTGGCCCAGACGCGGGTGGCGCTGGCGCGGATCTTTGAATTGATGGACACGCCGCCCGAGGTGGAGGAGGCTGCCAGCCCCCTGCCCCTGTCTGCCGGGCCATGCAGCATCCGCTTCGATCATGTCCGCCTCTCGCATGGCCGCGCGCCGGTGCTGCGTGACGCGGATTTCACCATTCCGGCGGGCTCCTTCTGCGCGA
Source organism: Novosphingobium sp. SG707 (assembly GCF_012275515.1). Lineage (GTDB taxonomy): Bacteria > Pseudomonadota > Alphaproteobacteria > Sphingomonadales > Sphingomonadaceae > Novosphingobium. The sequence continues at coordinate 59,268 of NZ_JAAZQL010000002.1, read as the reverse complement.
TCCTCGGCCCCAGCGGGGCGGGCAAATCGACGATGGCCGATCTGATGGTGCGGATGATCGACCCTGATGGCGGGCGGGTGATGCTGGGCGACACGGACCTGCGCGAGGTGGCGCTGGGCGATCTGCGCCGCGCGGTGCTGCTGGTCGAACAGACGCCGTTTCTCTTCAACGCCACGCTTTATGCCAATATCGCCTTTGGCCTTGCCGATCCGGGGCGCGATGCGGTGATCGCCGCCGCGCATGACGCCGGGCTGGAGGCTTTGCTCTCCCGCCTGCCGATGGGGCTGGAGACACCGGTTGGCGAACGCGGCCTTGCCCTGTCGGCGGGCGAGCGGCAGCGGGTGGCGCTGGCCCGCGCCCTGTTGCGGCGGCCCGATGCGCTGATCCTGGATGAGCCCACCGCCGCGCTCGACGGCGATACCGAGGCGCTGATCGCCGCCAGCCTGCGCCGCGCCCTGCCCGACGCCACGCTGATCGTCATCACGCATAAGCCCGCGCTGGCCGCGATGGCGGATAGGGTGATTACTCTGAAAGATGGCATCACGACCTATGGCTGAACGCATTCTGGTCGCGGTGATCGACAGCGGCGTGCATCCCGATCACCCGCATATCGACCCGGCCCGCCTGCGCCCGGGTTTCGCCATTGGCGCCGATGGCATGGTCATCGAACAGGGCGTCATCCCGCTCGACCGGCTTGGCCATGGCACCGCCGTCACCGCCGCGATTCAAGAGAAAGCCCCAGAGGCCGATATCCTGCCCATCCGCGTATTCCATGATGCCCTGCGCGGCAGCGCCTTGGCTTTGGTCGGCGCGATCAGGATGGCCGCAGGGGCTGGCGCAGATATCATCAACCTCAGCCTCGGAACCACCAATGCCGCCCACGCCCCGCTGTTTGCCGAGGCCGTTGCGGCGGCGCCGGACGCGCTGATTCTGGCCGCCGCGCAGGCCGATGGTGTGCCCTGTTTGCCCGGATCGCTGGCGGGGGTGCTGGGCGTCGAGCTAGATTGGGACATCCCGCGCGAGACATTCCTATGGCGCGACGGCCAGATGATCGCCAGCGGCTATCCCCGACCGATCCCCGGCGTGCCGCAAAGGCGCAACCTCTACGGCATCAGCTTTGCCGTGGCGCAGGCCAGCGGTTTTGCCGCCCGGATTGCCCATGAGCGCAATCTGCGCGCGCGCGCAGCCCTGCTGGCCGCGCTGTCCACCGCCTGATCCCCCCCTGACCATTGCGACACATAAAAAACGCCCCCATGGCGCAAACCATGGGGGCATAAGTTGTCCTTCGCAGGGTGAAGATGATCAGGTCAGAACTAGAGTCTCCTCAGAACTTCTGGCCAAACTTGATGCCGAAGACCTGCGGGCGCACGGTGAAGCTGCGCGACGAGCCCGAGCAGAAATCGATCGAACAGAAAGTGTTGGTGGTCAAAGCGCCACGGCCGTCGAAGGCGTTCTGGATATAGATGTCGAAGGCCCAATTATCCTTCTTGATCCCGCCCGAGAAATCCATCGTGGCAAAACCGGCCGTATTGCCCAGCAACAGGTTGTTTGAATATTTCAGATCCTGCGTCGCATTGGTCTGATACAGGATCGAACCGAGGAGATAGGCCTTGAAGTTGCCGATCTCGGTATCATAGCGCACCGACGTGTTGCCCTTGAACTCAGGCTGGCGCGGCAGGCGGGTTCCGCTGGCTGCGGCCACGCCCGACGAACAGGTGGGATCGGCGGCAATGGTCAGCGTGGTCGGATCGGCCTTGAAGTTGCAGAAATTGCCGTCGAGCCGCGCACGGTTATACGCCCCCGAACTGGTGATCGTCACCTTGCCCAGCTTCAGCTCGGCATCATATTCGACACCATAGACCTTGGCCTTGCCGGCATTGCCGGTCATGCCCGCGCCCTGGGTGCCCGCCACCACCACGGAATATTGGATATTGTTCCACTCTTCCATGTAGAGCGCGCCGTTGAGGCGGAAATTGCTGCCCCATTGGGTCTTGAAGCCAAGTTCGTAGTTGGTCAGCGTTTCCGACTTGAACGGATCGACCGCAAACACACCCACCTTGCTGACGCGCAGCGGGCGGTTGTAGCCGCCGGGGCGGAAGCCGGTGGAATAGTTGGCATAGAGCATCTTGCTGGGCGTCAGCTGATAATTGACCACGATCTTGTGCGTCTCGCCCTGCTCCTTGTACCGGCCGATCTCGTTGGGATCGAGCATATTGGTGTTGCGGCAGGTCAGACGCTCGGTCGGCAGCGGCAGGGTGCAGCCCATCGCGCCGGTCAGCATGTTCTTGGTCGTGGTGGTGTTGCGGGCCGAAGCGGCCACACCGGCAAAGCCCGTGGTCCAGTAATCGGTCCAGAAATAGCGCACGCCGCCGGTGATCTTCAACTTGGGCGTGATGTTGTAATGGCCTTCGAAGAACAACGCGGCGTCATGCGTGTACTGGTTGTTTTCATTGATATAAAAGCCATCGCCCTTCACTGCGGGCGAACCGACCACCATGGTCCCGCCCGCCGTTGTCGGAACACCAAAACCGGCCAGTGTGGTGACATTGCCTTGGCAGGCCGGGGTACCATCGGGGTTAAAGGTAACGCTGTAGGAGCACGCCTTTGTATAGCCTGCAATATCAGCTAGCCCGTGGATGCCATAGTAATTGTTGTTCTCGGTCTTCTGCCACTGATAGAAGCCACCGAAGCTTGCATCAAACGGCCAGCTCTTGGGCGTGGCGAAGCGCAATTCCTGGGTGAATTTTTCCGAATAGGTCCAGCCTTCGAAATACTGGGTCGGATTGATCAGCTTGTTGCACTTCTGCGAGGCGCCCGATCCGGTGCAGCCATCCTTGCTGAAGAACTGCAGATAGTTTTCGTAACCCGGCCCGAAATTGTCATAGGTCACGGTGTAATAGGTATAGTCGTTCTGCAGGTGAACCTTGCGGCCGAAATAGCCGGTCGAGGACACCAGATCGAAATCGCCGATATGGCCGTGAACCGACAGCGCGCCCTGATACCATGCGTCCTGACGCCGGGTCAGGTCATAATCATGCACCTGAAGATCGCCGACACGCGGGTCATAGCCGAAATAGCCATAGGCGGTCTGCGACTGGGCCGCCAGTTGCGGGGTGATCTGCCAGCCCGGCGTGGGCTCCCACAGAACCTGCACGCGGCCGCCATACATATAGACGGGGTTGTAATCCTTCTTGGCAATCGCGGCATTGCTCAGCGTATAATTGGTACCAGGGTTTCCATCACCCATAGCAAGGGTCGAGGATTTGCCATTGTTAAACTTGCCGTTGTTGGGCGTGTTGTCGACATAGCCGCCTTCCTTGCGATAGAAACCCATCACGCGGGCGGCGATCTTGTCGCCAAAGGGAATGTTGGCATAAGTGGCGATCTGGCCGCCAAAGGCGCCCTTGCCATATTTGTTGCCTTCGGTGTCATAGCCCCATTCGAACTTGCCCAGCTTGGGCTTGTTCGTGATCATGCGGATCGTACCGGCCAGAGAGCCCGCGCCATAAAGGGTGCCCTGCGGACCCGACAGGCCTTCGACACGCTCCATGTCATAGACAAAGATGTCGGGCACGCCGGTGCCGGTGATGGGGATATCGTCGAGATAGTAGCCCACCGAAGCATAGGTGCCGCCCGCCGGAACAATGCCGCGGAAATAGGCGGTCTGGCGCCCCGGCCCAAGACCGGCAAAGGACACCGAAGGCATCAGCAGGGCAAAGTCGGACATGCCCTTCACATTGCGCTCGGCCATCTTTTCCATGCTCAGCGCCTGCATCGAGATCGGCACTTTCTGGACGCTTTCCGAACGGCGGGTGGCGGTCACCACGATGTCGCCCAGACCGCCGCCGTCGGCCGCAGCCGGTGCGGGATCGGCCGCCGCATCGGTGTCTGCGGCATGAGCGGCCCCAACCAGCGCAAAGGGCGTCAGGAATGTCGCCGCGCTCAGCGCGATCACTCGGCGCGATCTCTTGGAAAACTCTGCAATCATCGTAATGCTTCCCCCATTACTGGCCAATCTGCCCCGAAATCCTCAGCCCTCTTCTTTCCGCACCGGGCTCAGGCCATGTTCGCCAGACAAGCGGGATCGCCCGGCGAAAACACAGGTTTGCGCCGATGCACCCGCCGGATGCCGAAACGTCATTGAACCCCTTGGCGACCCGATTGGCTGCGCTGCGTCTGGTGCCCCTTACGCAATTGCAGCAATTAGTACGGTCGTCCGGTTTCGCAAGAATGTCATAGGCACCCCGCGAGTCAAGGGCGCAAACAACGCAAGATGTCCCGAGGGGTTACGTCGTCTGACGTATATGTTTACGCAGCTGCAGCGCGCGACAATCAAAGGCCAGACCGGCCCTTTGAAAGGACATCCATGGCTTTGGGGACCATCGCCGCGCGCCCTTCGCCGCGCCCTTCGGCACAATCCGTGCCGGGCGCCGCGCTGGCCGAGGCGGCAGGCTTGCTCGATAGCGACCCGGCCCTTGCGCTGGCGCGGGCCGAGGCTCTGATCAAGGCCCATCGCAATCTTCCGCCTGCCGAACTGATCGCGGCGCAGGCTCTGCGCCGGATGGGCAAGAGGCAGACCGCGCTGACTCGGCTGATCGCGCTGGACCGCGCGCAGCCGGGCGTGGCGCCGATCCTGTGGGAATTGGCGCAGGCGGCCGCAGAGGCGGGCGATGGCCCCCGTTCGGTGGCCGCGCTCGAAACGCTCACCCGCGCCCAGCCTCAGGTGGCCAGCGGATGGTATCTGCTGGCGCGCGAATGGCGGCGGCTGGGCGAGGAGGACAAGGCGTGGCGCGCGGAACTGTCGGCCATCCATGCGTCCTCGTCAGACCCCGAGCTGATCAAAGCCGCCGTGGCGATGAACGGCGGCGAATTGGATGCGGCCGAGGCCATGCTGAAAACCCGGCTGGAGCGCATCCCGGAGGATGCTTCTGCCACGCGGTTGATCGGGGAAATCCACTGGCGCCGGAGCGATCTTGGCGAGGCCATGGAATGGGTGGAAAAGGCGCTGGAGATGGCGCCCGGTTTCGATCTGGCCCGCGATTTCCTGATCCGTCTGCTGCTGCAGACCAACCGCCTGCCCGAGGCGCAGGCCCATGCCGAAACGCTTTGCGCCTCGCCGATGCAAAGCCCCGCCCACCGGCTGCTCAAGGCCTCCGTGCTGGTGCGGCTGGGAGATCAGGAGGGCGCGGGGGCGATCTATGAAGCGCTGCTGGCCGAGGCGCCCGACAACGCCCATGTCTGGCAAAATCTGGGCCATGTGCGCAAGACACTGGGCGATCAGGGCGCCGCAGTCGAGGCCTATCGCCGCGCCATCGGCATCACCGCCACGATGGGCGAGGCATGGTGGTCGCTGGCCAATCTGAAAACCGCCAAATTCACCGCCGAGGATCGCGCCGCGATGCAGGCCGCGATTGCCACCGGCCCCACCGGCGAGGACCTGTTCCACCTCCATTTTGCACTGGGCAAGGCGTTGGAGGACGCGGGCGATTACGCCGCCTCGTTTGAGCATTACGCCACCGCCAACCGCCTGCGCCGCGCCGAAATCGACTATAGCGCGCAGGGGACGCATGAGGCGGCCGTCGAACATGCGGCCACTTTTACCGCGCCGTTTTATGCCACCCGCGAAGGTGATGGCGCCAGTGGGGGCGGCTGCATGGCGCCCGATCCGATCTTCATCCTCGGCCTGCCCCGCTCCGGCTCGACGCTGGTGGAGCAGATCCTGTCGAGCCATTCGATGATCGAGGGCACGCATGAATTGCCCGAAATGATGATGATTGCCGGGCGGCTCAAATCCCGCGCGCAGCAGGGCGAATTTGCCTCTTATGGCGATTTGCTGCGCTCGCTTTCGCCCGCCGATCGGACCCGGCTGGGCGAGGAATATATCGACCTGACGCGGGTGCATCGCCAGACCGACCGACCGCTGTTCATCGACAAAATGCCCAACAACTGGCAGAACGTGGGCCTTATTCGCCTGATCCTGCCGCGCGCCAAGATCATCGACGCTCGGCGCCATCCGATGGCCTGCTGCTTCTCGGGCTGGAAACAGCATTTTGCGCGCGGTCAGGTCTTCACCTATGATCTGGCCGAAATCGGCGCCTATTACCGCGATTATGTCGCCCAGATGGCAGGCTTTGACGCCGAAATGCCCGGCGCGGTTCATCGCGTGATCTATGAACAGATGGTGGCCGACACGCAGGCCGAAGTAGCCCGCCTGCTGGCCTATGTCGGCGTCGATTTCGAGGAGGCCTGCCTCTCCTTCTGGGAAAACAAGCGCGCCGTACGCACCGCCAGCAGCGAACAGGTACGCCGCCCGATCTATCGCGACGGGCTGGAGCAATGGACCCATTACGCCGACTGGCTCGCCCCGCTGCATCAGGCGCTGGGGCCGGTGATTGATGCCTATCCCGATCCACCGCAGGATTGGGTCGCGCATCTGACCCCATGAAAAAGGGCGCCGGTTGCGGCGCCCTTTTGCTTATTGCCCGTTGGGATGAATATCCCGGAAGGCGGCATTGAACCCGCTGCTGGGGCCGCTGGCGCTGGGCACCGGGGGCGGGGCATTGTAATGCGGCGGCGTATAGGGCGCGCGCGACGCGGTGCGGGCCGAGGAACGGCGCGAGGGATAGCGCGAAGCATAACGCGAGCTATGATGCGACTGGCGAGCCTCACGCGCGGCTGCGCGGCGTTCGGCGCGGGTCATGCGATGGGCCGGAGCCGCCTTCGCCCCCGCGCTCTTGGTGGCCTTCTGCGCCTGGGCCAGTGCCCGCTTTTCCGCACGGGTCAACTTGCCGTGCTTTTGCGCCTTGGCCATGGCGCGCTGCTGCGCCCGCGTCAGCTTGGGTGCAGTCTGCTTTTCAGCCTTGGCGGCGCGGGCCATTTCGCGCTGCTGCGCACGCTTCTGCGCGCGGGTCAGCTTGGGCTCGGCCTTGTGCCTGCCATGCGCCAGTTGGCGCTGCTCTGCCCGCTTTTGGGCCCGCTGCTGCGCCCGCGTCAGCTTGGGCTGAGCCTTGGCCTTGGCCTCGGCCCGCGCCAGAGCACGCTTTTCCGCGCGGGTCATCTTCTTGGCCGCGACCTTGGCCATTTCGGCCTTATGCCGCTTGGCGGGCGTGGCGACGGCCTTCTTCTTGCTCGCCTTCGTCACCTTGGCGGCGGCATGCGAGACCTTGTGATGCCGGGCCTGAGCTGGCGCAGCCACTATCAGCGTCGCCAGAACGGCCAACACCAATCTCTTCATCGAACGAAACTCCTGCGATCCTGTGGCGGGTGGTGATAGATAGTCGATGGCCATAGGCAAGCGCGTTTTTGTCGCAGGCCCGTAACGGAACAGTCCAGCCGTGCGATCAGCAAGCCGGAACGCAAACCGCCAATCCGCCCAGCGAGGTTTCCTTATACTGGCTCATCATGTCGGCCCCGGTGCGCCGCATGGTTTCGATCACCTGATCCAGACTGACCAGATGCGTGCCATCCCCACCCAGCGCCAGACGAGCCGCGTCAATGGCCTTGACCGCGCCCATCGCATTGCGCTCGATACAAGGGATCTGCACCAGCCCGCCGATAGGGTCGCAGGTCAGGCCCAGATTATGCTCCATGGCGATTTCGGCGGCATTCTCGATCTGGCCATTGGTCCCGCCCATGATCGCGGTCAGCCCCGCCGCCGCCATCGAACAAGCCACGCCCACCTCGCCCTGACAGCCAACCTCGGCCGCCGAGATGCTGGCGTTGCGTTTATAAAGCCCGCCGATCGCCGTGGCGGTCAGCAGGAAGGTCGCCTTAGCCGCATCATCGGCGCCGTGGTATCGCTCGGCATAGCGCAGCACCGCCGGGATAATCCCCGCCGCGCCATTGGTGGGCGAAGTCACCACCTTACCGCCCGCCGCATTCTCTTCATTGACCGCAATGGCCCAGAGATTGACCAGATCGAGCGTGGCCAGAGGGTCGGCCAGCACCCGCTCGACCCGTGCATAGAAACGCTCGCGCAGATGGGCGGCGCGGCGCTGGACCTTCAGCCCGCCGGGCAATTCGCCGCGCTGGCTCATGCCGCGCTCGATGCAGGCATCCATCGCCGCCGCAATCCGCGCGATCCCCGCCTCGGTTTCGCCACGCGGCCGCCGTGCATCCTCATTCGCCAGCGCAAGGCCCGCAATCGTCAAACCATCACGCTGGGCCATCTCCAGCAATTCGGCCGCCGTAGTGAAGGGATAGGGTTCGTCATGATCCTCAACCGGGGCGTTCGCCGTGGTCTGATCCTCGTCCACCACAAAGCCGCCGCCGATGGAGAAATAGGTGCGGGTCAGGACAGGCTTTCCGTCCGCATCAAAAGCGGCAAACCGGATGCCATTGGGATGAAAAGACAGGCTCTCACGCCCCAGCCAGAGAATATCGGCCCGCTCGTCAAAGGCGATGTCCTGAACCCCGCCCAGCATCATCCGCCCGCTTTCGCGCACCTGCTGGATCAGCGCGACGGCGGCATCGGGATCGGCCTCCTCGGGCGCGATGCCGTGCAGGCCGACGATGGTGGCCGTATCGGTCGCATGGCCCCGCCCGGTCAGCGCGAGGCTGGCATAAAGCGCCACCTCGACCCGCGCCACGCGGGCCATCCCCTCGCCCAACGCCGCAACAAAGCGGCAGGCCGCCGTCATCGGCCCCATCGTGTGGCTGGAGGATGGCCCCACGCCGATCTTGAACAGTTCGAATATGCTGACTGCCATCTGGCTTCTCTTCCCGCGTGCCTGGTTGCGCGCTTTCCTGCCGCACCATGCCTTGCGCACAATACGCTCCTTGACGCAGCGCGGCCAGTAAAGCCTTATGCAACATAGCACATTCACCTCAGGAGATCCCGATGCGCCGCGCGATGCTGCTTTGCCTGCCCTTGATGATGGCCGCCCTTCCGGCCCTTGCCGCCCCGGTCAAGCCCGGCACCGCCGCCCGGATCGATGCCCAAACCACCAAGAACTGGCCCGAGTTGGAGGCGCTCTACAAGGATCTGCACAGCCACCCGGAGATCGGTTTTACCGAAACGCGCACGGCGGGCATCCTCTCGGAAAAGCTGCGCAAGCTGGGGTTTGAAGTGACCGAGCATGTCGGCAAGACCGGCCTCGTCGGCGTGTTGAAGAATGGCCCCGGCCCGGTGGTGATGGTGCGCGTGGAAATGGACGCGCTGCCGATGGAGGAAAAGACCGGCCTCGCATGGGCCAGCAAGGCGCAGCAGACTGGGGCCGACGGCAAGACCACCTATGTCATGCACGCCTGCGGCCATGATATTCACATGGCATGGTGGCTGGGCACGGCGCAGGCGCTGGTGGCGATGAAGGATCAGTGGAAGGGCACGCTGATCATGATCGGCCAGCCTTCGGAGGAAATCGGCGAAGGCGCGCGCGCGATGATCGAGGATGGCCTCTTCACCCGCTTCCCCAAGCCCGATTACGCCTTTGCTGCCCATGTCGGCGCGGCCCGCGCGGGCGATGTCGATGTCAAGCAAGGCGTGGCCACGAGCAATTCCGATTCGGTGCGCATCATCTTTCATGGGCAGGGCGCGCATGGCTCGATGCCCAACATGAGCATCGACCCCATCGTCATGGGCGCCCGCTTTGTCGAGGACGTCCAGACCGTCATCAGCCGCCAGAAGGACCCGCAGAAATTCGGCGTCGTCACGGTGGGCTATTTCCGTTCGGGGACCGTAGCCAACATCATCCCCGACACCGCCGAACTGGGCCTCTCGCTGCGCTCCTTTGACGATGAAACGCGCAAGCTGCTCAACACCGGCGTCGACATCACCGCCCAATCGGTGGCCGCCATGTCGCGCGCGCCCGCGCCCGGCATCACCCGCGGCCATGGCATTTCCAGCGTGGTCAATGACGAGGCGCTGGCCGCCAGCACCTATGCCGTGCTCTCCAAGGCGGGCCTGCCCGGCGCGGTCAAGCTGGAGCCAGCCTATAAGCCGGGTTGGACCGCCAGCGAGGATTATTCTGAATTCGTGATGGCGGGCGTGCCCAAATCGGTGTTCTTTTCCATCGGCGGCAGCGATCCGGCGATGCTGGAAAAGCTGAAAGCTGAAGGCAAGCCGGTGCCGGTCAACCACTCGCCCTTCTTCGCGCCCGTGGCCCAGCCCGCGATCCGCACAGGGGTCGAGGTGCTGACCCTCTCCGTGTTGTCGGTGGCCGGAAAGTAATTCAGTCCATCTCGACGATCTGGCCCGCCAATCGCTCCACCTCGCGCCGGTCATGGCTGACATAGAGGATCGGCAGGGCCAGTTCGTCGCGGATGCGCTCGATCACGCGCATGATCTCCTCACGGCGGGCCGCATCCAGCGAGGAGAGCGGCTCGTCCATCAACAGGAAACGCGCGCCCGAGAGCAGCGCGCGGCCGATTGCCACTCGCTGCGCCTCGCCCCCCGACAATCGGCGCGGGCGGGCGGATAGCAGCCCGGCAAGGCCAAGAAATTCCACCACCTGCTCAAAGGCGATCCAGCGCGCATCGGGCGCGGCCATGCGCCAGCCATAGCGCAGATTGCCCTCGACGCTCATATGCGGAAACAGGCGGTAATCCTGAAACACATAGCCGCATCCGCGCGCCTCGGGTCGCAGGTCAATCCCCGCCGCCGCATCGAACAGCACCCGCCCATCGACCGCGATCCGCCCCTCATCGGGCCGCACCAACCCGGCGATCATGTCCAGTACGCTGGTCTTTCCCGCGCCTGATCGGCCAAACAGCGCGGTGATCCCCGGCCCTGCTTCGAAGCTGGCCGCAATCCGTCGCCTGCCCCGCGTGATGCTTACATCGACCTCAAAGGACATGGGCGCGCATCCCCATCCGCCGCGTCAACACCTCGGACGCCACCAGCGCCGCCAGCGAAAGGCCGACCGAAATCAGCGCCAATCGCGTCACGATCCCCTCCTGCCCCGGCACCTGCAAAGCGGCATAAATCGCCAGCGGCAGGGTCTGGGTCTCGCCCGGAATGTTCGAGACAAAGGTGATCGTCGCACCAAATTCGCCAAGGCTGCGCGCAAAGCCCAGCACCATGCCCGCCAGCACACCGGGCAGCGCCAAAGGCAGCGTAATCGTGGCAAACACGCGCAAGGGCGAGGCCCCCAGCGTGCGCGCCGCCGCCTCCAGCCGCCGGTCCACGCTCTCGAGTGAAAGCCGGATCGCCCGCACCATCAAAGGCAGCGCCATGACTGAAGCCGCCAGCGCCGCGCCGGTCCAGCGAAACATCACCGACACGCCCATCGCCGCCAGCCAGCGCCCCACCACCCCCTGCGCGCCAAAGCTGAGCAGAAGCAGCCAGCCCGTCACCACCGGCGGCAGCACCAGCGGCAGATGCACCAGCGCGTCGAGCAGCACCCGCCCCGGAAACCGCCCCCGCGCCAGCGCCCATGCCAGCGCAAAACCCACCGGCAGCGTGGCAACCATCGCCGCCCCGCTGACCTTGAGCGAAAGCCAGATGATGCCCCATTCCTCGGGGCTGATGCTATTTGGTGCCAAAGCCATAGGCGCGGAATATCGCTTTGCCTTGCAACGATGCAAGGAAGCGGCGGAAGCCCTCGGCATCCGGGTTGGTCGAAGCCGACAGGCGGGCCAGCGGATAGGTGATAGGCTTATGCGAATTGGCGGGGAAGATGCCGACCACGCGCACCTTTTTATCCGCCCGCGCATCGGTGGCGTAAACAATGCCCAGCGGCGCCTCGCCGCGCGAGACCAGCGCCATGGCCGAACGCACACTGTCGGTGCCCGCCACACGGCCCTCGACGCTGGGCCAGACGCGCAACGCAATCAACGCCTCGCGCCCATATTTGCCCGCCGGGACAGAGGCCACCTGCCCCATTGCCAGACGCCCGTTCGGCCCCAAGGCGGCGGCAAGCGGGAAACCGGGTGCGATGGTCAGGCGCACCCTGCTCTGCGCAGGCGCGATCAGAGCCAGAGAATTGGTCAGCAGGCTGATCCGCGTGCCCGGCTTGATCCGGCCGCCGGGGGCCTTGACCACATGGTCCATCCATTCCTCATCGGCCGAGAGGAACAGATCCGCAGGCGCACCATTCTCGATCTGACGCGCCAGCGCCGAGGAGGCCGCAAAGGACAGCACCGGGCGCGGATGGCCCTGCGCCGCCCATGTGTCGGCGGCGGCATTCAGCGATTCCTGAAGGCTGGCCGCCGCCAGCACCACCGGCCCGCGCGGCGCCTGCGCCATGGCCGGGGTGGCGCCTAAAATCAGCGCGGCAAAGATCATCCTGCGAAACATTGGAAGGCGCCCCTTTCAATATCGCTATGTATATCGAAACTGGCGACGGGCAAGCGGTTTACCGATGCATCATCGCCCGGATGGCGTCATGCAGCACCGGCGCCACCGCCCGCGATCCCGCATCGGACAGGTGCAGGCGGTCGCGGTAATACATCTGGCCTCCGCGCGCCCCGCTTGCGCCACGCATCGCATAACACAGCCGCGCATCGCACAGAGGCGCGGCCAGATCGACCAGCACCACGCCGGGGAAATCCTTCGCCACGCGGCGTACCTGCGCGGCATAGGCGTCCTGCGCCTGCTCCAGCGCGCCGCCGCGCGGTTCGCCGCAGGGGTGGCGATAGGCAGGGCCATGCAGAGGCCGCAGGTCGGTCAGGCAATCGGGCGGGTCAAACCCCATCCGCCGGTTGGGCAGCGTGATAATCACCCCCTTGCCCGCAGCGGTGAGCCGCGCCAGCGTCCGGCGCAGCGCGCGTTCGAGGCGGACCTCGGGCGGGGCGGGCGTGGGGTCGGCGCGGTCGGTCATGTCATGGGCCGAACTGCGCCGCAGCAACTGATCGCCATTGGCATAGGAGAGCACCACCACCCGGATCGAGGGGCTGGCCGCCGCATAGTCCAGCGCCTGATTGGTCAGTTTCCAATTGTTCAGGCGGGTGCGGTCGAAGCTCTCGGTGGTGGTCGTGTCATAGAAGGGCGCCGCCTCGCTGGCCGAGGCGATCAGCACGTTGAGGTCAGGATAAGAGGCCAGGCCCGGAAACAGGCTGAGATTGAGCGAGTCGCCAATCAGCGCCACATCGGGCGCGCCGCCGCGCGCCAGATAGCAGAAGTCATTGCCCGCCAAACCCGGCACCAAAGCGCCCCGCTCCGGCATCAATGCCACGCAGGCCCGTCCCTGCTCCTCGTCGGCTACCGGAATGGCCCAGCCGATCTGGCGCGTCAGCGGCTCGACCCGCGCGTGGCTGGCTGAAGGGACATGCGCCCATGCCACCACCAGCCCGCCCAAACCCAGCACAGCCATCGCCGCCAGCAGGCCCTTGACCTTGCGCGCGCTGTCTCCGCCATAGCGCAAAGGCGGCTCGATCCAGCGCGCTGTGGCCCAGGCCAGCCCCGTTGCCACCACCACACAGACCAGCATCGCCCGGCCATCCACCCAGCCCGATGTCCGCGCCAGCACCAGCACCGGCCAATGCCACAGATAAAGCGGATAGGAGATTTGCCCCAGCCAGCGCATCGGCAAAAGCGAGAGCAACCGCGCATTGACCAGCGCCCGCGGCCCCGCAGCCAGCAACAGCACCGCCCCACCCACCGGCGCCAGCGCCGCCCAGCCGGGGAAAGGCACCTTACCCTCGGTGATATAGCGGAAACTGCCCAGCAGCAGTGCGAGGCCGATCAGGCTGAACCCATGCGCCATGCGCAGAGGGATCGTCCCGACCCGGTGGCGCTCGACGCATGCCAGCGTGGCCCCGGCCAGCATTTCCCAGAAACGCGCAGTGGGGATGTAAAACGCCGCCGATGTGTCGATCCGCATCAGGAATTGTTCGTGGGCCATGCTGGCTGCAAAGCCCAGCCCCAGCGTCCAGACCACGCCCCGCGCCCCGCGCCATCGCCACGCCAGCATGATGGCCAGCGGCCAGAGGATGTAGAATTGCTCCTCCACCCCAAGGCTCCAGAGATGGAGCAGAGGTTTGGCATCGGAAGAGGCGTCGAAATAACCGCTCTCGGCATAAAGGACGAGGTTAGAGGCAAAGACCGCCGCGCCCGCCAGATGCGCGCCCAATTGCTGAAACCGGTCATCGAACAACTGCACCCAGCCGATGGCGAAAGTGGCCAGCAGCACGGTAATCAGCGCGGGATAGATCCGCCGCACCCGCCGCCCGTAAAACGCCGCCAGCGAGAAGCGCCCATCGCGCACATCATCGAAAATCGCGCCCGAGATCAGATAGCCCGAGATGACAAAGAAGATGTCCACCCCGACAAAGCCGCCGAAACCCTGCCGCCACCATGCATGAAAGGCGACGACCACGCCCACGCTGATCGCGCGCAGGCCGTCAATATCGGCGCGGTGAAAGGGTTTGGGGTGGGATGCCATGCCGCGCGGCCTTGCACTGATCGCGCCGGGGCGGTCAAGCCCGGTAAGGGGTTCAGGCCTCCATCAAACGATAGCCGATGCCCGGTTCGTTGCGGATCAGGCGGGGGTGGGCCGGGTCCTCCTCGACCTTCAAACGCAAGGCCCGGATCGCCACGCGCAAATATTCGACATCGCCCACATGCGCCCGCCCCCAGACCTTTTCCAGCAAGGCGGCATGAGTGAGAATGCGCCCGCCCGCCTCGACCAGCGCCTGAAGCAGGGCGAATTCCTTGGGCGGCAGGGTCAGCGCGCGGCCCTCGATGCTGGCCTCATGACGGGCGGTGTCGATGCGAAAGGGGCCATGGGCAAGCACTTCCTGCGCCACCGCTGCGCCCGATTGCCGCAGCGCCACGCGCAGCCGGGCCAGCAATTCCTCGCCGTCAAAAGGCTTGGTGATATAGTCGGATGCGCCCAGATCGAGCGCGGCCACCTTCTCGCCCACATCCTCACGCGCAGAAAGGACGATCACCGGCACCCCCGCCCCGCGCAACATCGGGATCAGTTCCAGCCCGTCGCGGTCCGGCAGGCCCAGATCGAGGATCGCCGCCGACAGCCCGCCACCGCGCAACGCCGCCAGCGCCGCCGATGCCGTGGCCGCCGCCGCCGCCTCATAGCCCCCGCGCGCCAGCACCGCGCCCAGCAGGCGCAGGATTGCCGGTTCATCATCCACCACCAGAACCCGGTTCATGCCCCCATCCTCAATATGAAACGTGCGCCGCCCAGCGGGCTGTCCTCGATGCTCACCTGCATCCCCATCGCTTCGGCAAATCCGCGCACGATGGCAAGGCCAAGGCCGCTGCCCTTTGCCCGGTCGCCGCCCTCGATCCGGGCGAAGCGTTCGAAAATACGCGTGCGTTCGGCAGGTGGCACGCCCGGCCCGTCATCCTCGACCCAGAGCGCGACCCGTCCGCCCTGCAAAGCCGCGCCCAGCATCACCCGCGATGCCGCATGCCCCAGCGCATTGTCGATCAGATTGATCAGCACATGATGCAGCAGCACCGCATCGGCCCGCACAAAAGGCAGATCGGCCGGGATCGCATGGCCCAGCGAGAGGCCCGCCGGCACCGCCACCGCGCCAAAGGCGGCATCTGCCGCATCGATCAGATCAAGGCTCTCGGCCTGTGGGCTCAGCGAGCCTTCCTCGATCCGCGCCGCCGCGATCAGGTCGCTCATCGTGCGCTCCAGCCTGCGCGCGGCACTCAGCGCCTCGCCCGCCTCGGGGCTGCGCTGGGCCAGCGCCTCAAGCTGGCCGGTGATGACGGTCAGCGGCGTGCGGAAATCATGGGCGAGGCTGGCAAGGAAGGTGCGCCGCAGCCGGTCGCTCTCGGCCAGCGTTTCGCGCGCGCGGCGCTCCTCGTCCAGCGCGATGCGGTCGCAGCCCTGCCCCAGCAGGAGCGCGACCTGCGCCATATGCTCGATCTGGACCATCGGGCGCGTATGGCCATCGGCGGGCCGCGCCAGAGCCATCAGCGCGTGGGCACCCCGGCCCTTGGGCGAGAGCGGGAGAAAGGTCCATTCCGCCGCCGCCATCACGCCGGTGCCATGGCCGGTGGCATCGCCATTGTGCATCGCCCATGCCGCCGCCGCCTGATCCAGCGAGGAAAAGCCGTCCTGCGCCCCGTCGATCCGCAGCGCGCCATAGATCCCGGCCACATAGGCGCGCGCGCGCTCCAGCGCCTCGACCGGCGATCCCTTGGCCAGCAGGCGGGAGATATGGGCCAGTTCCTCGCTGACCGCGGCGCGGGCATTGGCCTCCTCCTCACGCTCGCGCAGGCGGGTGGCAAGGCGGCTGGTGACCAGCGCGACCAGCACCAGCACGAGGACCGATACCGCATGGTCCGGCCCATGGACGTGAAAGCTGAAATAGGGCGGCAGCAGGAAGAAATTATACGCCCCCGCCCCGGCCAGCGCCGCCAGCAGCCCTGGCCCCAGCCCTCCGCGCGCCGCGCCCAGCAGCACCGGCAGCAGGAACAGCAGCGCCGCAGACGCCAGCCCCCATTGCGCCAGCATCGCGCTGGAGATCCATGTCACCAGCGCGATGCCCAACAGGGGAACGCCATAGGAAGTCAGCATGCGCCACATGGGCGGTATCTATAGCGATCAAAGCTCGATCTGTGTGCCCAATTCGACCACGCGATTGGGGGGAATGGCAAAAAAGGCGGTGGGGTCGGACGCGTTGCGGTGCAGGAACTGATAGAGCAGTACCATCACGCGCGGCATACAGGGGCGCGAACCAAAGCGGATCGCGCTGCGGCCCACGAAGAAGGATGTGCCCCCTGTGCCCGCCAGCAGGCCCGGTTCGCGCGCCAGATCGCTGGGCACGTCGATCTTGTCCATATAGCCGTAGCGCAATTTGGCGCGCAGAAAGCGTTCGTCGAGCCGCTCCAGACACAGGCGGTTTTCCGGATCGACATAGGGCGTGGTCTGGGTTTCCACCGTCAGCATAATGTTGGTGCGGTGCAGCGCCTTGTTATGTTTCAGATTATGCAGCAGCGCCGAAGGGGCCACGCTGGCGTCCTGCGTCAGGAACACCGCCGTACCCTCGACCACCAGCGGCGGGCGGGCCGCCAGCGCCTTGACCAGTTCGTCCAGCGCCACGCCCTGTTCGCTGGCGCGCAGCAGTGCCATCTTGCGCCCGCGCAGCCATGTGGCGATGATCAGTCCGATGATCCCGGCCACCATCAGCGGCACCCAGCCGCCCTCGGCCACGCGCAGCACATTGGCGCCGAAGAAGAAGATGTCGAGCGCAAGGAAGGGCGCGATCAGCAGGGCGCTGCCCAGCGGGTTCCAGCCCCAGAATTTCCACGCGATGATAAAGGCAAGGCAGGTGGTGACGACCATCGTGCCGGTCACGGCAATGCCATAGGCCGCCGCCATCGCGCTGCTGCTGCGGAATGCGAAGACGAGGCAGATAACGCCCAGCAGCAGCATCCAGTTGACGCCCGGCATATAGATCTGGCCGATCTGCGCCGCCGAGGTCTGACGAATGACAAGGCGCGGCATCAGGCCCAGCGCGATGGCCTGCTGCGTCAACGAATAGGCCCCGGTGATGACCGCCTGGCTGGCGATGATCGTTGCCATCGTGGCCAGCACCACCAGCGGCGCGCGCAGCGAATCCGGCGCCATCAGGAAGAACCAGTCGGCATTTTGCAGCAATTGCCCACTGGCCTGCGCCTGCGCCAAAGCCTTGAGCGCCAGCGCCCCCTGCCCCAGATAGTTCAGCGTCAGCGCGGGCCAGACAAAGGTGAGCCAGCCCAGTTGGATCGGTTGCCGCCCAAAATGGCCCATGTCGGCAATCAGCGCCTCGGCCCCGGTTACGGTCAGGAACACCGCGCCCAGCACGAACAGGCCCGCCACGCCATGGCCCAGCATGAAATTGACCGCCCACATCGGGTTGAAGGCGGAAAGCACATCGGGCGCCTCGACAATATGCCACAGGCCCAGCGCGCCGATTGCCACGAACCAGAACGCGCAAACCGGCCCGAACAGGCCCGCCACGCTGGCCGTGCCGCGCACCTGAAGGGCGAACAGGCCGATCAGGATGGTGAGCGAAAGGCCAAGGATAACCGGCTCGCTCATCGTCTCAAGGCCGGGGACGGTCTTCATCCCCTCGATGGCCGAGAGCACAGAAAGGGCAGGCGTGATGATGGCATCGCCATAAAACAGCGCCGCGCCGGTCGCGCCCAGCAGCAGCACAATCAGCCACTTGCCCCCCGTAGCCCGCCGCGCCAGCGCCATGAGTGACAGCACACCGCCCTCGCCGTGATTGTCCATCCGGCTGAGGAAAATGACATATTTCATCGTCACCACGATGATCAGCGCCCAGAGCGCCAGCGCCAGCACGCCAAGGATCTCGCCCCGGTCGATGCCGCCCTGCGCGGTCTGGGCCAGCGCCTCGCGGAAGGCATAGAGCGGGCTGGTGCCGATATCGCCATAGACCACGCCAATCGCGCCCAGCGTGAGCGCGAAAAGTGAGGAAGGGCCATGATGGCCGGGATTATGGGCGGAATTCTCGCTGGTGGGGGATGCGTTCATCAACATGATGCGTCGGTTCGCCTGAGGAAAGGTAAGCCTGACGCATCGGACGGATCCGCATTAAATCGCCATGGGCAAGGCGGGGGGCGAGCGTAAAGTCCGCGTAAAATTGCCCCCTATGGCCGCGCACCTCCGGCGATCCATACGCCCAGTTTTGCGCGTTCTTCCAATGTCATATGGGTCATGTTGCCCAAAGGCATGACCTGCGCGTCCACCGCCACCTTTTTGATGCGCGGCGCGGCGGCCGAGGCATGTTCGGCATTGTCCAGCAACACGCCCAGAGGCGGCGCGGCAAAGGCCGGATTGGTGGGATGGGGCGCATGGCATGTCACGCAATGTTTGGCCAGAATCGGCTGAATATCGGCATAGGTCGCCTCGCCCGTCGGCTTGGCGCCCTTCTTTTCAAGGCTGACATAAGTGATCGTGGCGATGCCGATCACCGCCGCAACGGCCATGGTCGGGCGCGGATCGGCCCCCTTGTGGCGCAGGTTGAACACATGGCGGATGGCCACACCCATGGCCGAAATCATCGCCAGCACCAGCCAGGGCCGATCCGCACCGAAGGTCATCGGATAATGGTGGCTGATCATGATGAACAGCACCGGCAGCGTCATATAATTGTTGTGGAGGGACCTTTGCTTGCCCCGTGCGCCCAGCGTCGGGTCCGGCTCGGCTCCCGCGATCAGAGCGTTCACCACCTTGCGCTGGCCCGGAATGATGATCATGAACACATTGGCCGCCATCACCGTGCCGACAATCGCGCCAATATGCAGATAGGCCCCGCGCGCGCTGAACACGCTGTTGAGGCCGTAAGCCATGGCCACCAGAAACCCATACCAGATCAGGCCCAGCAGGCGATTGTTGCGCCCCAGCGCCGACCGGCACAGCCCGTCATAAACCACCCAGCCCAGAACAATCGCGCCCATGCCGATGCCTGCCGCCTGCCACGGCTCCAGCGCCGCCTTGGCCGTATCGATCAGGAAAGCCCGCGCGCCGACATAATAGACCAGCACCAGCAGCGAGAACCCGCTGACCCAGGTGAAATAGGCCTCCCATTTGAACCAGTGCAATTCGTCCGGCATCTTGGACGGGGCGACCTGATATTTCTGCTTGTGGTAAAATCCCCCGCCATGGACCGACCAGACCTCGCCCGAGGCCTCACCTTCCTTGGGCGGTTTCAGATGGTTGTCCAGCCAGACGAAATAGAAGGACGAGCCGATCCACGCGATGCCGGTGATCAGATGCAGCCAGCGCAGCCCCAGATTGAGCCATTCGGTGATATCCACGGCGCGTCCCCTAGTCTTAGCCTGATGCCTCCATGCGATTGGCCGTGCGTTCGATAAAGCGCAAAATTTCGCTTATCCTGTCGCAAAAATCAGAACGCCTCAGGCCTCCACATCCTCACGCGCCAGAGGATTGGGCACCGCCGGGCCAACCCGGTGCAGCGTATTGCGGTCGGTATGCGCAAAAGGCTCCTCCACCCCGCGGATTTGCAGCATCGTTGTCTGCTCATAACTCCACTGGTCCGGACCATCGATGGTGACGGTGATGGCGAAGCTGTCGGTGCGGAAATTCTCTTCCAGAAACACCGCCGAGATGATGCCGTTCTCGGCGCTGCCCCGCTGCGCCGTCAGGGTAAAGCTGGTGGCATCCGCCGCAGCCTCGCCCTTGGCCAGCGCCGCCTGTCCGCGCGGGATGGTCAGCGTGTGGAGGATGCGCCCGGTCGCCGGTTCCCACAGCCAGTAGCCGACCTGATCGTGATACATCTCGACCTCGCCCGGCTTGGTGATCGCCGTGTGATAGCGCAGGCCATAGAGCAATTGCGGCCCGTTCATCTGGGGGTCGATGGGCTGGATGGTCATCCGCTCGATATAGACCTGTTCCTCGGCGCCATCCTCGGTGGGCTTCACATCGCGGCCCTTGATGCCTTCCCACACGCCCGCCATCGGCGCCAGCGGGCCCAGATTGGCCAGCGTATCGACATCGGGTTCGGGTTCGGCAAACAGATGGGCGGGAAATTTCGACATGTGTTTTCAGACCCTTTAACTAAATTTGCGCCCAGCGGCGCAACAGGTTGTGATAGACCTGCATCAAACGGTCAATATCCGCGTCGTCCTTGCCCCGCCCCGGCGCTAATCCCTGAATCGAGCGGTCAAGGTCATAGAGCATGGTCCGCGCGCCTTCGTCCGGCACCGCGCTCTGCATCCAGAAAAAGCTGGCGATCCGCATCCCGCGCGTCACGGGCGTGACCTTGTGCAGGCTGGAACTGGGATAAAGCACCATATCGCCCGCAGGCAGTTTGACGCTTTGCCCGCCGAACTGGCCCTCGATGGTCAATTCGCCGCCCTCGTAATCCTCCGGATCGTTCAGGAACAAGGTGGCCGACAGATCGGTGCGCAGCAGGCGATCCTCCCCCGGCATACGCATCAGCGCGCCATCGACATGCGCGCCGTAATGGCCGCCATCGCGATAGAGGTTGAAACGCGGCGGATGGATCGTCACCGGCAAAGCGGCGGCGAGGAATTGCGGATTTTGCCCCAGCCGGGTCAGGATCACCTGCCCGACCTCCTTGGCCACCGGATCGTCCATCGGCACCTGCAGGTTCTGCTTCACCTGCACCGCCCGCTCGCCCGCCGTGGCCGCACCATCGGCCCATGGCGCGGCCAGCAGACGTTCGCACAGCGCGGCAATCTCGCCGGGGGCAAAGAGTTTCTCGATCACGATCAGCATATTACACCCCCGTCAGCGCATCCGGTCCGATGGCGTCCAGTGTGGCGCATCCCGCCAGCACCATCGCCAGTTCCAGCTCCTCGCGCAGAATTTTCAGCATATGGGCCACGCCCAGAGCACCCCCGACGGCCAGCCCATGCAATTGCGGCCGCCCCACCATCACCGCATCGGCCCCCAGCGCCAGCGCCCGAAACGCATCCGCCCCGGTCCGCACCGAACCATCAAGCAGGATCGCGCGATCCCGCCCCAGCGCCGCGCGCATCGCGGGCAGCAGCGTCAGAGGCGCCGGTGCTGCCTCCATCGCCCGCCCGCCGTGAGTGGAAAGCACCAGCCCATCCCAGCCCAGCGCCATCAACCGCACCGCATCATCGGCCCGCGACAGGCCCTTGGCCAGCAGCGGCAGATCGGTTTGCCCGCGCAGCCATGCCATATCCTCCCACCCCGGCGCAGCGGCGGTCAGGCGGGACAGGGCGGGATTATACCATTGCCCCGATGCCTCCGGCGCGGGCGCGAAACCGGAGAGATGAACCGCCGCAATGCCCGGCGGCATGACGAAACCGGCGCGCAGGGCCTGCGAGCTGGCTGGCTGAGCAGGTGTGTCGAGCGTCACGATGATCGCTCTTGCCCCCGCCGCCTCGGCCCTGCGAATCAGGCGCAGCGTATCCTCGCGCCGGGGCTGGACATAGAGCTGGAACCACAGCGGCCCGGCGGCCACCTGCGCGATGGCCTCGATGGGCCGGCTGGCCATGGTCGAAACGGTCATCACCGTTTCAAGGCAGCCCTGCGCGGTCGCCAACTCGCCTTCGGGATGGATCAGCCCATGATAGCCCAGCGGCGAGAGCAGCACCGGATGCGCCAGATCCAGCCCCAGCAAGGCCCGCCGCGTGTGCCCCCCGCGCAGATCGGCCAGCGGCCGGTTCAGGATCGCATGGGCGCCAAAGCTGGCCTCCTCACGCCGCCGCGCCGCGCCGTCTCCGCTGGCCCCTTCGAGCCATGCCCAGACCGCCGGATCCACGCGTGCCTGCGCCGCAAGCGTATAATCGGCCAGCGTGTAAAGATGCGGCGGCAAAGACACCCGGTTTAGGCCGCGATTCCCCAGCTTTCCAGCAGCGGCTCATTCTCCGGCTCACGCCCGCGGAAGGCGGTGAAGTTTTCAATCGCCGGGCGCGTGCCCCCGCGCGAGAGAACTTCGGCGCGGAAACGTTCGCCCAATTCGGCGCGCGAGGCATCGCCTTCCTCAAACGCAGCATAGGCATCAGCCGAAAGGCGCTCGGCCCAGAGATAGGAATAATAGCCCGCCGCATAGCCACCGGCAAAAATATGACTGAAGCTGGTGGGGAAACGGTGCCATTCGGGATAGTCGACGACGGCCACTTCGCTACGCACCTGCGCCAGAATGTCGCGGTAATCGGGCGCATTGTCGCCGCCCGCCGCGCGGTGCAGCCGCAGGTCGAACAGCGCAAATTCCGCCTGTCGCACCAAGCCCATCGCCCCCAGAAACTTGCGGGCGCCAAGCATCCGCGCAATCATCGCATCGGGCAAGGCCTCGCCGCTTTCCTCATGCGCGCTGGCGGCCTTCAGCGTGGCCGGTTCCCATGCGAAATTCTCAAGGAACTGGCTGGGCAATTCGACCGCATCCCATTCCACACCGGCAATCCCGCCCACGCTGGGCAGATCGACCTCGCCCAGCAGGTGATGCAGGCAGTGGCCCATTTCGTGGAACAGCGTCACCATGTCATTATGCGTGATAGTGGCGGGTGCATCGCCCACCGGCGGCGCGAAATTCGTGACGAGATAGGCGACCGGCGTGACGCCATGCTGGCGCGGGCGGGCCGAATCCATCCATGCCCCGCCGCGCTTGCCCTCGCGCGCAAAGAAATCGGCATAGAGCGAGGCGACCTCATGCCCATCGCGGTGCAGGGTGAAATAGCGCACATCGTCATGCCAGACTGGCACGCCCTGCGCGGCGCGGAATTCAACGCCGAAGAGTTCGCGCACCAACCCGAACAAAGCCTCCATCACGCGGGGCAGCGGCAGATAGCGGCGGATTTCAGACGTATCGAGATCATGCAGCTTGCGCCGCATCCGCTCGCTGGCAAAGCCGACATCCCAAGGGCGCAGATCGGCGATACCCAATTCATCCCGCGCAAATTCGGCCAAAGAGGCCAGATCGCGCACTGCCTGAGGCCGCGCCGCGCCGCCAAGGCTGGAGAGGAACGCATCCACTTCGGCCCCGTCGCGCGCCATTTTCGCGGCCAGCGACACCGCCACCGGATCCTCGAACCCCAGCGCCAGCGCAGCCTTGCCCCGGCGCGACAGGATTTCAGCGACGCGCGGGCCATTGTCGAACTGGCCCGCATTCGGCCCCTGATCCGAGGCGCGGGTGTTCCATGCGCGATAGGCTTCCTCGCGCAGCGCCCGGTCCTCGGCATGAGACAGCACCGCCATCACGCTGGGCGCGTGGAGCGTGATCAGCCAGCCTTCTTTGCCCGCACGCTCCGCCGCCGCGCGCATTCCCGCCCGGTCGGCCTCGGGAATACCGGCAAGGCGGGCCTCGTCGGTGATTTCCAGCGTCCACGCTTCGGTCGCGTCCAGCACAGCATTGGAAAATTCGGTCGACAGGCGGCCCATCTCGATCCGGTTGGCGACGAAATCCTGCGCCGCCTGCCCTTCCAACGCCACGCCCGACAGTTCGAAATCCTGCAAGGTCAGCTTCAAAGCGCGGCGCTCATCTTCGGGCAGTGCCTGCGGATCAATCGCCTTCAACGCCTGATACAGCGCCTTGTCTTGACCCACGGCGCTGAAATGCGCGTCGATCAGGGGCTGGGCCTGTCCATGGGCCTCGCGCAGTTCCACCGTGGTGGCCACCATCACCAGATGGCTGACCACGCCCCACACGCGCGAGATGGCCACATCGACCGCATCCTTGTCGGCCAACAGCGCCGGATCACCCGGCCGCGCGGCCAAAGCCTTCATCGCCTCGGCATGGGCGGCAATCGCGGCCTCAACCGCAGGCACGACATGTTCGGGCCGGATCGCGGCAAAATCGGGCAGATCAGTGGCGGCCAGCAGCGGATTGTTCGACATAGGATCCTGCAAATGAGAATTGTTGGCAGATAACTTAGGAAGCGTAACGCCCGCTGGCAAGGAAGGCGGCCATGCGCTCTTCCTCCGCTTCGTCCAAAAGCCCCTGCGCGGTCAGCCATTCTTCATTGTAATAGGTCGAGCCATAGCGCTCGCCGCTGTCGCACAGGATCGAGACAATCGAGCCCTTCTCGCCCGCATCGGCCATTTGCGTGGCAATGCGCGCAATCGCCACCAGATTGGTGCCGGTCGACCCGCCCACGCGCCGCCCCAGATAGCGCGAGAGCGCACGCGCGGCGGCGATGGAGGCGCGGTCCTCGACCACTTCCATCCGGTCGATCACGCTGCGGATAAAGCTGGGCTCGACGCGGGGGCGGCCGATGCCTTCGATCCGGCTGGTGGGGCCATCGGCGGTGATGACGGCTGCGTCATGCCAGTTGCGGTGAAACACCGAGGCCGCCGGATCGGCCACGCAGACCTGCGTGGCATGGCGATTGTAATGGACATAGCGGCCGATGGTGGCCGAGGTGCCCCCCGTGCCCGCGCCGGTCACGATCCATGCCGGGATCGGGTGGGGTTCGCGGGCCATCTGGCTGAAAATGCTGTCGGCAATGTTGTTGTTGCCGCGCCAGTCGGTGGCGCGCTCGGCATAGGTGAACTGGTCCATGTAATGGCCGCCCAGTTCCTCGGCCAGGCGCGAGGCCTCGCCGTAAACCGCGCCCGCGCCGTCAACCTTGTGGCATTGGCCGCCCAGCGCCTCGATGGCCGCGATCTTTTCGGGCGCCGTGCTGCGCGGCACCACCGCGATGAAGGGCAGGCCCAGCATCCGCGCGAAATAGGCCTCGGACACGGCGGTCGAGCCGGAGGAGGCCTCGACAATCGTCATCCCCTGCGCGATCCAGCCGTTGCACAGGGCATAAAGAAACAGCGAGCGCGCGAGGCGATGCTTCAGGCTGCCGGTGGGGTGGCTCGACTCATCCTTCAGATAAATCGCGATATGCGGCAGGGCGGGCAGCGGCACCGGGATCAGATGGGTATCGGCGCTGCGGGTATAATCCGCGTCGATGCGCCCGATGGCCCAGCTGACCCAGTTGGGACAGGGTTTTTGGCTCATCACCCTTCCCTATCCCGTGACGCGCCCGCGTCAACCGGGCCGGGCCTTATTTCACCGGGGTGAGACGAATTGCCCCGCCCCCGCCCGCCGCCAGCCACAGTTTGATGGTGTCGCCCTTGGCCACTTTGCGCGTTTCATAGGCGATCCTGTGCCGCGCCTCAGTCAGATAGGTCGCGCCCTCGCCGTCCTTATAGATGGTGGCGGTATAGGTCTTGCCGGGATCGAGGAAATCAAGCTTCAGATCCACATCGCGCGCCGTGGCATCGTTCACCCCGCCGACATACCAGTCGGGGCTGTTACGATCCTGACGGGCAAAGATCGCATATTCGCCCACCGCGCCCGCGATCAGATGGCTCTGCGCCCAATCGGCGGGCACCTGGCGGATGAAGGCCAGTTCCTTGGGATGCGCTTCAAGGCTCTCGATAAAATCGGCCGCCATCTGGATCGGGGAATAGAGCGCCAGATACAGCCCCAATTGCTTGGCCAGCGTCGAGGCCAAGGGCGCATGGTTGGCGCCCTCAAGGCTGAGGATACCGGGGGTGAAATCCATCGGGCCGGACAGCATACGGGTGTAAACCAGAGTCGGCTCATGGCTCGGCCCATTGGCGAAGGCGCCCCATGCGTTATATTCCATGCCGCGCGCGCCTTCCCGCGCGATCCAGTTGGGATAGGTGCGCCGCAGGCCGGTGTCCTTCACCGGCTCATGCGCATTGACGGCAATGTGATACTTCGCCGCCACCTGCACCACGCGCAGGTGATGCTGCACCTGACGCTGGCCATCGTGATATTCCATGCAGATTTTGGCTGGCTCATTCCCGCAGGGCGCCTGAATGCCGCCAGCATCGGCCACATAGCCCGTCTTGACCGCCGGCACGCCGAGGCGGTTGTAGAGCTTCATCGCATCCTCAAGCTGGGCCTCGTAATTGGCGATATTGCCGCCCGTTTCGTGATGGCCGATGATGTTGACGCCCTTCTTGTGGCCATAGGCGGTGACAGCCTCCAGATCGAAACCATCGGCCGATTTGGTAAAGCTGAAATCGCCCCCCGTGCCCAGCCAGTTGCCGTTCCAGCCCTTGTCCCAGCCCTCGATCAGCACGCTGGAAAAGCCGTTCTTGGCGGCAAAGTCGATGTACTGCTTGGCCCGCTCGGTGGTGGCGCCATGCTTTGGCCCTTCGGCCCATGTCCAGTCGCCCCGGATCATGCCCCACCAGATGCCGATGTACTTTTGCGGCTTGAACCAGCTTACATCGCCGATCTTGTTCGGTTCGTTGAGGTTCAGTTCAAGGTCGTTTTCCACCAGCCCTGCGGCATCATCGGCCATGCGGATCGCGCGCCAAGGCGTGTTGAAGGGCAGATCGCGCACAACCCGCGCGCCCTGTCCCGAAGGCGCAAGGGTGGTGCGGAACTTCTGCCCATCGGCCCGCTTGAACCACATGGCCGAATAATCGACCAACGCGGCCTCGTGAAAGGAGAGATGCGTGCCATCATCAAGGCGCATGGTGATCGGCGTATGCGCGGTGGAAACGCCATCGATCGGGGTCTTTTGATAGACCTGTTCATAGCGGTTCCATTCGCCGCCGGGGATCCACCATGCGGTGCCGCGCGGCGCGATGTCGAATTCGGTGACCTCATCGGCGATGCGCATCGTGGTCATCGCGGCCTGCCTGGGGATTTCATAGCGAAAGCCCACGCCATTGTCGAAAATGCGGAAATGGACATCCATCAACCGCTCACCCTGCTCCTTGGACTGGCGCAGGTGGACGGTGATCTCGTTATAATGGTCGCGCACATAGCGGCGCTCGCCCCAGGGCTGCTCCCATGTGTCATCGCCCTTGGCCGTATCGGCGCCGGTGATGGTCCATCCGCGCACCATGTTGACGCCGTCGGTCAGGATGAAGCCCATCAGCGAGGGCGCGATCAGCGCCTTGCCCTTGCGGGTGATGCTGTAGCGGGCGCGGTGATCGCTGTCGGTGGTGATGGCAATGGCGATGGTGCCATCGGGCGATGTGGCCGAATAGCTGGCGGGCGCGGTCTGGGCATAAGCTGAGGTTGCCGTCAGCAAAAGGGCGGCAAGGGGGACAATCGAGCGGGCCATGTTGGTCTCTCTCCGGGGGAAGAAGGGGGTTAAGCAGACAGGATAAAATGCGCGGCATAAGGCGGTAATTGCCCGCCCTCCGCGCCGTTCAATGCCAGCAGGATCTGCCCCTCCGGCGCGGCATGCGCGATGGTTTCGCCGCCAAGGTTAAAGGCGCAGGCCACCGCCTCGCCCCCCTCGCGCCGGGTGAAGGTGAGCAGATCGCCATCCACGCGCAGATCCTCCATCGCGCCCACCGCCAGCGCCCGATGCGCGCGGCGCAGGGCGATGATCTGGCGGGTGATGGCCAATTGGCTTTGCGGGTCGGCCTCTTGCCGGTCCACCGCGCGGGCGATGTTCTCGCTTGAAAGCGGCAACCACGGCGCGCCCTTGGTGAACCCGCCCTGCTCGTCCTGCACCTGCCAAGGCATCGGCGTGCGCACGCCGTCGCGGCTCAGCGTCAGCGGCCAGTTGGCGATGGCTTCGGGGTCCTGAAGCAGGTGGAACGGGATATCATCCTGCGTCAGGCCCAGCTCCTGCCCCTGATACAGAAACGCATTGCCGCGCAGCGCCATCAGCAGCGCCATGGTCATCCGCGCATAGGCATCACGATGCTCCGCCCCGACCCAGCGCGAGACATGGCGCGGCGCATCGTGGTTTTCAAAGGCCCAGCTCGGCCAGCCCTGCGCGCGGCCATCGGCATCCGGCGCGCCGTCCCAAAGCGCCTGCGTGCGCGCCACCAGATCGGCGGTCAGGCGGTCGGCATAGAGGAAATCGAAGCTGTAGGCGCTCGAAAGCCGCCCCTCGCCCGCCGTATAGGCCTTCATCAGCGGATCGGCGTCATCCCCACCGATTTCGGCCACGGTAAAGGTCGCGCCCGCCGCCTGACAGACCGCCGCGATGCGTTCGACAAAGCCGACCACATCGGGGTGGTTCATGCTGTTGACCTTGGCCTGAAAATCATAAGGTCGGGTGCGCGGCTTGCCATTGTCGGCCGCCACCGGATTATCGGCAAATCCGGGATCGAACATCGCATGGTTAAGCGCATCGAGCCGGAACCCATCCACCCCGCGATCCAGCCAGAAACGCAGCACATCAAGGCAGGCCTCCTGCACCGCAGGATTATGGCCGTTCAACTGGGGTTGCTCTTTCAGGAACTGGTGCATGTAATATTGCTGGCGGCGCGCATCCCATGTCCAGGCCGGGCCGCCGAACACCGATTGCCAGTTGTTGGGCGGCGTGCCGTCGGGGTTCGCATCGCGCCAGACATACCAGTCGGCGTGAGCGTTGGTCTTGTCCGCCCGGCTTTGCGCGAACCATGGATGGGCGTCGCTGGTATGGGCGAAGACCATGTCGATCATCACCTTCAGGCCCGATCCATGCGCGCGCGCCACCAAGGCGTCGAAATCGCTCAGCGTGCCAAAGATCGGATCGACATCGCGGTAATCGGCCACATCATAGCCGAAATCGGCCATCGGGCTGGTGAAGAACGGGCTGATCCAGATGGCATCCACGCCCAGCGAGGCGATATGATCGAGATGCGCGGTGATGCCCGGAAGATCGCCGATGCCGTCGCCATTGCTGTCGGCAAAGCTGCGCGGATAGATCTGATAGATGGTGGCGCCGCGCCACCATGGGCCTTGCGAAAGGGTCATTATCGGGGGTCCTTACTTGGTGGCGGCGCAGATGGCATAGCCGAAAGCGGGCAGGCTGATGGTCGCGCTGCCCGGTGCGGCGGGCGCGGCGGGGCATGGGCCGGACAGGGCGTTAAAGCGCCCGGTGGCGGCCTCGACGGAAACCTGCGCGGTGATGGGCTGGCCTGAGGTGTTGAAGGCCAGCAGCACCTCGGCCCCGGTTTTGGGATCAAGGCGCGAGACGGCAAACAGGCCCGGCCCCTCGCCCGAGGCGCGCAGGATCGTCCGCCCGCCCCAGAGCGCGGGGGTAGACCGGCGGATCTGCGCAAGGCGGGCGATGGCCTGATACAGCGGATGGCCGGGCGTGAAATTGGCGGCGGCGGTGGTGGAGGCGGTGCCCACCAGCACATCCTGATTATATTCGGCCACCTTGCTGGCGAACATATCCTGACGCGAGGATTGATCGCCCCCGCGTCCGGCAAATCCCTGTTCATCGCCATAATAGATGGTCGGCACACCGCGCAGCGTCAGCAGCATCGCATGGCCCAGCAGGTCGCGCGCCAGCCATTCCTGCGCGCCAATCCCCGGCCTGGCCTCGCGCAGGGCCATGGCGAAGCGGCCATTGTCGTGATTGCCAAGGAAAGTGGGCAGGCGCAGCGCGCCCCTTGGCCCATAGAGCGCATCGTCATCGACCATGCGGGCCAGTTCCCGCGTGCCGGTCCTGCCGCTTGCCGCATCGGTGGCCGCGCGCATGAAGGCAAAATCCAGCACCGCAGGCAGCCCCGCGCGATGCACCCATCCGGCCAGCAGCGCCGGGTCATAATCGCCGGTCGCCACCTCGCCAAAGATGTGGAAATTGGGGATGCCGCGCGCCCGCGCCCGCGCCTGCATGGCGGGCACAAAGGCGCGCCAGAATTGCGGGTTCACATGCTTGGCCGTGTCGATGCGATAGCCGTCGATGCCGAAACGGTCGATCCAGCTGGCGTAAATCTCGATGAACTCTTTGACCACGCGCGGATTTTCCGTGGCCAGATCGTCCAGCCCGACGAAATCGCCATATTGCGCGCTCTCGCCCTTCCAGTCGGTGTCGCCGCGATTGTGATACCAGATGGGATTGTTGAGCCAGGCCGGGTTCTTGGCCTTCTCCTCGCCGCGCGGCACATAAGGCGTATAGGCAAAGGCGGGATCGGTCATATGCGCCCAATTGGCGGAGCGCGCATCATCATCGCCCGCAAATCCACCATTGATCGGCGCGCCCGCGATCCCACCCCGGCGCGAAAAGGGATAATCGGCCTTCGAACGATAGGGCGCGGCGGCATTGCCCGCCTCGCGATATTGGATGACATCGGCGGTGTGGTTGACGATGATGTCCATATAGACCTTCATCCCCCGCGCATGGGCCGCCTCTACCAGCGCGGCGAAATCCGCGTCGCTGCCGAAATGCGGATCGACATGCAGGAAATCAGTGATCCAGTAACCGTGATAGCCCGCACTTTCATGGCCCTTGGCCCCCTGCACCGGCTTGTTCCTGAAAATCGGCCCGACCCAGATCGCGCTGGCGCCCAGCCCCTGAATATAATCGAGCCGCGCGGTCAGCCCTTTGAGGTCGCCGCCATGATAGAAGCCCTTGTCCGCAGGGTCGAAGCCATGGGACAGACGATCGCCCGCGATGCCGCCCGTATCATTAGCCGGATCGCCATTGGCGAAACGGTCGGGCAGGACGAAATAGATCACGTCCTGTTCGGGCGTGCGGGCGCGCAGGTCGGACAGGGGCGTGCCTTGCGCGGCGGACGCCGCCAGCGCGGCCAGAGCCATGGTCAAAGCGCGCCTCATGCCATCACCTTTTGCGCCGTGGGGGCCGCGCAATGACGGGCGATATAGTCGGCATGGGAAGGATATTGCCCCACCTCTCTGGTATAGAGCGCCGAGATGAGTTCGAGATAATCGCGCAAATCCGCCTCCGGAATGGCCTCGGCCATGGCATGGCTGGCGGCCGGAATGATGCCCTGTGCGGCCATCACCTGAAACCAGCCCACCTCGCTGAACAATTCCTCGCCCTCGCGGAAAATCTGGCCCGAAGCGGCGAAGAGGTCGATCTTGGCGCGCAAGCTGTCGGGCAAGTCCACCGCGCGGCAGGCCTGCCAGAAAGCTTCTTCGCGCCGGTTGGCCCAGTAATGCAGGATGATAAAATCGCGGATCCGCTCCATTTCAAAGGCGAACTGGGCGTTGAAGGCATCGCGCGTGACCTGCGCCACCGGCCCGCCGGGCAGGAATTTGAGCAGGCGCGCAATCCCCGTCTGGATCAGATGGATCGAGGTCGATTCCAGCGGTTCAAGGAAACCGGAGGACAGGCCGATGGCGATGACATTGGCCTTCCACGCCTCGCGGCGACGGCCGGTGGTGAAACGGATCGGGCGGGGCGCGGTGATCGCGCCGCCTTCAAGGCCCGCGACCAGTTCGTCATGCACCGCATCATCGGTTATGAAATCGCTGCAATAAACGCGGCCATTGCCGGTGCGATGCTGCAAGGGGATACGCCATTGCCAGCCCACCGGATGGGCGATGGCGCGCGTGTAGGGCACCAGATCGGCCAGACGCGGGCTTTGCACCGCCATCGCACGATCACAGGGCAGCCAGCGGCGCCAATCCTCATAGGCCCCGCCCAGCGCATCGCCGATCAACAGGCCCCGCTGGCCGGAGCAGTCAATGAACAGATCGCCCGCAATCTCGCGCCCATCGGCAAGGCGCAGCACCGTGACATCCCCGGTCAGGCCATCGCGGCGCACCTCGGCAATCGTCCCCTCGGTGCGCTTGACGCCCCGCGCCTCGGCATGGTCGCGCAGAAAGGCGGCATAGAGCCCCGCGTCGAAATGAAACGCATGGGGCATGGCGGGCACGGTCTGAGCCGTCAGCGACGCGCCGTCATGCATCCGCCCGGCCCGCGCGGCGATGGTGTTGAGCGTATAGACCCCTGTCTCTTTGGCAAAACCCAGCCGCATCGCGCGCGACCAGAAATGCTGAAACGCGCAAAGGCCCACATCGCGGCCGACATCGCCAAAGGCATGGATATAGCTGTGGCCCGGATGCAGCCAGCCATCAAAGGCGATGCCCAATTTATAGGTTGCCTGCGTGGCGCGCATAAAGGTTTTTTCATCAATGCCCAACGCCTTGTTGAACACATTGATATGCGGGATGGTCGCCTCACCCACGCCGATGGTGCCGATCGCGTCGCTTTCCACCAGTTCGACAGTAAAGCCGTCATCCAGAAAATGACCCAGCGCAGCAGCCGTCATCCAGCCCGCCGTGCCGCCGCCCACAATGACGATGCGCTGTTGTGGCCTTTGGCTCATCCCGCAATTCCCGTTGGCTTATTATTGTAAAAGACGGGCGGAGCATCGCGCCCCGCCCGCATCCTGTCGCGATCAGAACTTGTAGCTGACGCTCAGGTAATAGTCGCGGCCATAGCGCTGATAGTCGATCAACTGGCGCACATCATTGTTCTGATAGGTGATGAAGGGCCGGTCGGTCAGGTTCTTGGCCTGAAGCATGACCGCGAGGCCGTAGAGCTTGGAGCCGGGCTGGAATTCATAGCCGATCTGGGCGTCGACAATCGCTTCGGCCTTGGCCTGACGATAGGTGGGGTTGGCCGAAAGGCCCGCCACTTCGGCCAGGAAGGTCGAGCGGAAGCGATAGTTCACCCGCGCCTGGAACCCGTGTTTTTCATAATAAAGCGCCGCGTTCTGCACCCAGTCCGACAGGCCCGGCAGCGTGATCGCCTGCCCCGGATTGCTGGCCAGATAGATCGTGCTGTCGGTATAGGACAGGCTGCCATAGAAGCCGAAACCATCCAGCTTGGGCGTCAGCAGCGAGAAGGGCAGCGAGAGCGTCCCTTCCACACCCTTCACATCGCCATGCCCGGTGTTGGCCGGCGCGTTGACCGTGCCCAGCGTGGTGCCCACCGCCGCGCGCTGGGCGGGCGTCAGGCTGCTGAGCGCAGAGGAGAAATCATAGAGGAAATTGTTCGACGGATCGACGAACTGCGTCAGCTTCTTGTAATAGCCCGCCACCGAGACATAGCCGCCCTTGCGGAAATAGCGTTCCAGCGAGAGGTCGATGTTGGTCGAGTGATAGGGGCGAAGCTGGGCATTGCCGCCGGTCGAGCTGAACACCGATTGGCCCGGCGTGGTCGAACCCAGACGGGTGGGGTCGATGTTGAACTCCTGATTGACGCGCAACTGATCAAGGCGCGCGCGCACCATCGTGTGCGAGGCCGAGAACTTGACGAACATCGAAGGATCCATTTCCAGCGAGAGGTTCAGGCTGGGCAGGACATTGGTGTATTTCGCGCCGCCCGTGGCCGGATAAAGCGTGACCGCGCCATTCGAGAAGTTGGAGATCGAACCATCCGAGCTCTGGTTGGTGTGGACCACCTGTGCGCCGATGCTGCCTGTCAGGCGCTTGCCCGCCACATCGCCGTCCAGCTTGAGCATGGCATAGCCGGTGATGACATTTTCGGTCACCGAATTGTCGCGCACCAGCGAGACGGGGCGATTGTCATAGGCCGCATTAAAGCTGTTGTTATACAGATACATCGGATCGAGCGCGAGCATCTTGGGCACGCCCAGATAATCCAGCGCCACCGAACCGAGCACCGCCGCGCTGGGCACGGGGGCAAAGGTGGTGGTGCCGCTCGACACGGTGCAATTGGTGCCCGCGCCCTTGGGGCAGAGGAAGTAGGACAAGAAGTTCGAGGTCTTCTTGCGGCGCGAATAGTTCACACCCACTTCCCAGCCGGAAATGACGTTGCCGCCGCCGAACTTGCCATCCAGGCTGGCGCGCAGGGCCAGCAGGTCGTCCTTGAAGTTGGGCTTGTTGAGGAAGCCCGCCTGAACCACGGCGGTCGTGCCATTATAGCCCCAGCCGCGCGGGTCGGTGATGCCGAACAGGCCGGTGTTTGAATAATCCAGCGTCGGCACGATCGAGAAAGTGCCGTTGGGATTGGCGCTGATCTTGAGCGTGTCGGACGCGCCCGCCGAATTGTATCCGGTGCCGGTATAGGTTTCGAGCAGGAAGTCGGTGCGCTTGGCCGTGCTGTAGCTGGCGTCGAGCGTGATGTGGGTGTCCTCGGCCACCGTCCACACGCCGTTCCACCCGGCCGAGAAATTGTCCGCCGTGCGCTCGTTCAGGTCATTGCGCTGCACCGCATGGACGCCGGTAAGCGTGGCGTTGGTGACCAGACCGTTGGTGGTGGTATAGCCCGGCTGGATCGTGGCGCCCGAACCCCACGTGGGGGCAATCGGGAATTCGATACCGCGCAGGTGCTGGGTTTCCTTGAACTTGGAATAGAGCAGGTCGAGCGTGGAATGGAAATTGTCGCTGGGCGCCCATTCGACCGTCACCACGCCGCCATAGCGCTTGAGCATGTTCGACTGCACATAGGGCTTGGCCCCGCCAAGGAACAGCGCGCCGCCCGCCGCCGGGTCATTGGGGAAGCCCCAGGCGTTGTAGCGCTCGTTCTGCGAAGGAGCTTGGGTGGCCGACAGGCCGATGGCGATGCCCCACTTGTCGTCGGCAAACTTGTCGACATAGGCGGCCGAGGCGCGGAAGCCCTTGTTGTCGCTGTCAGGGTTGAGCGCCTTGATGCCGTTCATCTGACCGCGCAACTGCACCGCGATGATGCGGTCCTTCTGCGCCAGCGGACGCAGCATGCGCAGGTCCACTGTGCCCGACACGCCCGCCGCGATCAGCCCGGCATTGGCGGCCTTATAAACCACCACATTCTTGAAGAATTCCGACGGATACTGGTCATATTCCACACCGCGATTGTCGCCCACGGTCACCTGTTCGCGGCCGTTGAGCAGCGTGGTACCGAAATCGGGGCCAAGGCCACGGATCGAGAGGCGCTGATCGCGCCCTTCCAGACGCTGGGCCGTGACGCCGGGCAGACGGGCCAGCGAATCCGCAATCGACACGTCAGGCAATTTGCCGATGTCTTCGGCCGAAATGGATTCCACGATCACCGGCGAACGGCGCTTGAGCGAGGCCGAGGCATCGAGCGAGGCGCGGATGCCCGTCACCACGATCGCCTGGTCATTGGCCGCCGGCTCAGGCGCGGCCTGCTGGGCCTCGGCCAGCGCCGGAAAGATGAAAGCAGACACGGCAATGCATGCGGCGGACGCACCAAGGCGCCCCGCCTTGAAGCTGCGGAAGCTCATGATATTCCTCTCCTGATCACACCGGCTGCGCATGGATGACACACGGTCCATGCGCGCAGGCTTCGTCCCGGCATAGGGCACCCCTGCCCCTTGGTTCCGGTCAACGTGGAGCCCGTTTACAGCGGGGACGGCCGAGAACAAAAGATGGCATACGTATACCCATATTATGCGCAATCGGGTAATGTTGCTCTAAGGCCACGCAAGAGCCAGTCGGGAAGCACACGCATCATGGGGGGATCATGGGGCAAAAACGATCGAACAAACCTACCAGCTTTGACATCGCCTATCGCGCGGGCGTGTCCCAACCCACGGTCAGCCGGGCGCTGCGCGGGTCGCGTTCGGTCAGCGCCGAGACGCGCGCAAGGATCGAAGCGATTGCCCGCGAGCTGAATTACACGGTCGACAAAAACGCCTCCTCGCTGCGTTCACAGCGGGCCAACACGATTGCGCTGCTGTTCTTTGAAGAACCCAGCGAGGATGATTCGCGCATCAATCCCTTCTTCCTCGCCATGCTCGGCTCGATCACGCGCCAATGCGCCAATCGCGGGTTCGACCTCTTGATTTCGTTCCAGAAAATGGAGGATGACTGGCACACGCGCTATCAGGACAGCCACCGCGCGGATGGGCTGATCCTGCTGGGCTATGGCGATTACACGCAATACGAACAGCGCCTGACGGGGCTGGTGGCGCAGGGTACGCGCTTTGTCCGCTGGGGCTCGGTGCGGCCCGACAATATCGGCGCGACCGTGGGCAGCGACAATTTCGGCGCGGGGCAGATGGCGGGCGAACACCTGATCGCGCAGGGCCGCCGCGACATCGCCTTTCTGGGGCAGGCCGACGAGCATTACCCTGAATTTTCCGACCGTTATCGCGGGCTTCAGGCGGCGCTGGCGCAAGGCGGACTGCCGGTGAACCCGGATTTGCAGATCGACGCGCTGACCACGGAGGAATCGGGCTATCTGGCCGCAAAGGCGCTGATTGCGCGGGGCGCGCGGTTTGACGCGATCTTTGCCGGATCAGACCTCATCGCCATCGGCGCGATGCGCGCGCTGTCCGAGGCGGGCCTGTCGGTGCCGGGCGATGTGGCGCTGATGGGCTTTGACGATATTCCGGCGGCGGGCATGACCAATCCTCCCCTGACCACGATGATGCAGGATCTCAAGGCGGCGGGCGTACTGCTGATCGAAACCCTGCTGGCCCAGATCGAGGATCGCGCACTGCCCTCGCCCGTTCTGCCCACGCGGCTGGTGCGGCGCAAGAGTTGCGGGGGGTAAACGGCGCCGGCCCTCTCCTCCGGCCCTGCCATCCTTATGGTACACTCAATGGGTGGCAGGGCCGGGGGAGAGGACCGGTGCCGGGCAAATCGCGCATAAGGTATTCGTATACGTGATTGCCCCGCGCCCCGGTCCATGCAACGCCGGGCGCAACAAACATACCACCACGCGGAAGGGGAAATCATGTCGGGCAAGCCCCAACTTGGCTGGGCCGGGCTGTGCAATGTCAGCTTTGGCTTTTTCGGCATCCAGATTGGCTTTGCCCTGCAAAATGCCAATATGAGCCGCGTTTTCCAGTCGCTTGGTTCCTCGATCGATGATCTGCCCGCGCTGTGGATCGCCGCACCTTTGACGGGCCTGCTGGTGCAGCCGGTGATCGGCCATCTGTCGGATCGCACATGGCTGGGGCGGCTGGGACGGCGGCGGCCCTATTTTCTGGCGGGCGCGGTGCTGGCCTGTCTGGCGCTGCTGGTGATGCCGCTGCAAGGAGCGCTGCTGGGCGCGGCTATGCTGCTCTGGCTGCTCGATGCCAGTCTGAATGTGGCGATGGAGCCGTTCCGCGCCTTTGTCGGCGATATGCTGGACAAGAGCCAGCATACGGCGGGCTATGCGGTGCAGACCGCCTTTATCGGCGCGGGCGCGGTGGTGGGTTCGCTCTTCCCCTCGCTGCTCGACGCGCTGGGCGTGGCCAATGTCGCGCCCACAGGACAGATCCCCGACACGGTGCGCTACAGCTTCTGGGCGGGCGGGGCGATCCTGTTGGCGGCGGTCTTGTGGACTGTGCTGAACACGCAGGAATATTCGCCCACGCAGATGGAGGAATTTGGCGAGGCCGCCGCGCCCGAAACCGGCCCCGACCTTGCGCTGGCGGCGCGTTCGCCGTTGGGGGCTTTGCCCTGGATCATCGCCGGGGGCCTGCTGGCGGCCTGCGTCGCGCATTGGGCGCTGGCCAAGGAGCTTTATCTACTGGCCGGGCTAATGGCGGCCTATGGCGTGGCGCTGGTCGCGGCGATCCTGCTGGCGCGTGCGGGACGGACCACATTACTCTCCAGCGTAGTCGGCGATTTTGCCGGTATGCCGCCGCTGATGAAGCGCCTCGCGCTGGTGCAGTTCTTCAGTTGGTCGGCGCTGTTCATCATGTGGATCTATACCACGCCCATCGTCGCTCAATATCATTTCGGCGCCACCGATCCGGCCAGCCCGACCTATCAGGCGGCGGCCAATTATGTCGGGCGCTTGTTCTCGATCTATAATGGCGTGGCCGCGCCCGCCGCGCTGATCGTGCTGCCATGGCTGGCCCGGCGCATCGGCAAGGCGCGCACCCATGCGGTCAGCCTGATCGCCGGGGCGGCGGGTTTTGGCTCCTATCTCGTACTGCGCGATCCGGCGTGGCTGCAGGTCAGCGAGGTGGCGATCGGCCTTGCCTGGGCCTCTATTCTGGCCATGCCCTATGCGATGCTGGCGTCCAGCCTGCCGCAATCGAAGCTGGGCGTATCAATGGGCCTGTTCAATGTCTTTGTCGTGGTGCCGCAATTGCTGGTGGCCACGGTCATGCATACAGTGATGGACGCGTTTTTCCCCGGCGCGCCGGTGTGGACCATGGCTTTTGCCGCCGCCACTCTGGTGCTGGCGGCACTGGCTACGCTGACTTTACGCGGAGTGGATTGAATAGCGGCCGTTAAGCGCTACCTAGAAAGGCGCGATCATCAAGGAGCCGCCCATCCATGCCCCGAATGCGCCGCTGGAAAGCCCCCGTTACCCATGCCAGAGGCAATGGCACGCCCTTTGAAACCGTTGCCTTATTGCTGCAAGGCGGGGGCGCGCTGGGGGCCTATCAGGCGGGCGTTTACGAGGCATTGGCCGAGCGGAACATCGAGCCGGGCTGGATCGCGGGCATTTCCATCGGCGCGATCAACAGCGCGATCATCGCGGGCAATGCGCCCGAGGCCCGCGTGGGCCAATTGCGCCGCTTTTGGGAGGGCGTGTCGGGCCGCTCGACCGCATGGGCGCCATGGCTGGCCACGCTTGGCCTGTCGCATCTGGCGGTGAACCCGCATCTGCGCGGGGCGATCAACCAGATGGCGGCGGGGCAGGTGTTGATGCAGGGCGCGCCGGGCTTTTTCTCCCCGCGCCTGATCCCGCCCTTTTTCCAGCCCGACAAGACCGCCGAGGCGACCAGTTGGTATGACACCAGCCATTTGCGTGCCACGCTGGAAAGTCTGGTCGATTTCGACCGCATCAACACGCGCAAAACCCGCTTCAGCGTGGGCGCGGTCAATGTGCGCACCGGCAATTTCAAATATTTCGACAATGCCCAATGCACGATCAGACCCGAACATGTGATCGCCTCGGGCGCGCTGCCGCCCGGTTTTCCCGCGGTGGAGGTCGATGGCGAATATTACTGGGACGGCGGTCTGGTGTCGAACACGCCACTCGACTGGGTGCTGTCGTCCGATTCGCGGCTCGACACGCTGGTATTTCAGGTCGATCTGTGGAGCGCGCGCGGCCATATGCCCGGCGATATGGCGGCCGTGGCCTCACGCATGAAGGAAATCCAGTATTCCAGCCGCACCCGCGCCGCCACCGACATGTTTCGCGAGCGGCAGGAATTGCGCAACGCCTTCCGCAAGCTGGCCGCGACGATGACGCCCGAGCAACTGGCCAGCCCCGAGGGCAAGCTGTTGATGGAGGCCACCGATCCGGCACGCTACAATATCGTGCAGATGGTCTATCAGTCGCCCAATTACGAAGGCGATTACAAGGACTATGAATTCAGCCGCCAGACGATGGAGGACCATTGGCGCAGCGGCTATGAGGACGCCGCCCATACGCTGGCCCAACGCGAGGTGCTGGAATTGCCCAGCGACCCTTCCGGGCTGGCGGTGTATGATTTCACCAGTCCGGGAGGACATGCAGGGCGGCATTAACATTCTTCCGGCGGGTGCTTTTTGAATGCCTCCGGCGGGCAAAGGGACTTGTCCCTTTGCAATCCCGTTACTGTCCTTGCGCCTTGACGGCAGCGTGAGACGCTATGGGATTAAAAGCCGCTTTGCGGCAGAGGGTCAGCGCTGTTCGACGCTGCGCTCGACATTAACGGCGGCCACCTTGTCGCCGCTCAGGTTGAGCTGCATGTCCCAGGTTGCATAAGTATCCACCACATCGTCGACCGAAATGCGTTCACGGTAAAAGCAATCGACCGTATCGCCGCGCACCGCGCCGCAATGCGCGCCCGCCTGACGCAGCATCGCCACGCCGCCGCGCGCATCCGCGCCCACCGGCACCGCGCGGCGCACCGCGTCATAGCCGGCCTCGGGCACGCCATTGCGAACATATTCATTTTCAAAGAGGTGGAAATCCAGACCCGGCCCGGCCGCCTGCACAGGCGCGCCAGACAGCAGCGACACGGCAAAAGCCCAAGCCAACAGGTTCTTCATGATGATCTCCATGTAAGGAAGCCGACTCCGACGATATGCGGGGTGGCGGCCAATCGGGGTGGCGCCGATTTACGCCTATTCCGGCCATACTCAAACTCGATTCCTGCATCCGCAGTTGCAAAACCGGTGCATGTCCGGGGCAGCCAATAGGCTCGCAATACAGCCTCGCGACGCCCAAGTTCCGATAATTTATGAATCTTTAAGCGTTAACCACTAGGGGAAACCATCAGGCGTCCTTCCGGGTGCGCATCTTGTCCGCTGAAACAAGGCCCGATTTTCATGCTGCAACCCCAGCCCTTCCTGCGCCGACTGGCCCATGACCGGCGCGGCAATGTGCTGATGCTGGCCTCCGCGATCATGTTCGTGCTGACCGCGCTGATCGGCGGGGCGGTGGATCTGAGCCTTGTCTATCGCGCGCAGAACCGGCTTCAGGGCGCGTGCGATGCCGGTGTGCTGGCCGCCCGGCGCGCGGTCACCACCAATGGGCTGGACGCCACCGCGATCGCGCAGGGCAAATCCTATTTCAACGTCAACTATACCGACGCCCAGCAAGGCACCAAGAGCACCGCCTTTGCCCTGACCACGCCGGATAACGGCATCACCGTCAACGGCACGGCCAGCACCACCGTACCGCTGCGGATCATGGCGCTCTTCGGGCGCTACACCTATAATGTCAGCCTGACCTGCGGATCGACGCAGAGCATCGGCAATTCCGATATCGTCTTCGTGCTGGACACCACCGGGTCGATGTCGGATTCCTATAACGGCACGGTCAAGATCACCGGCCTGCAGACCGCGCTCAAGAATTTCAACACGACCATCATCAATGCCACGGCGGGCACGAATGCCCGCGTGCGCTATGGCTTTGTGCCCTACAGCAGCTCGGTCAATGTCGGGCGCCTGCTCTACAATCTGAACCCGTCCTATCTGGTCAACACTTATGGCGTCCAAAGCCGGGTGCCGCAGTTCGAGACGGTCAATTACGGCGTTTACAACGGGCGCACGATAAAAACCTCGGAGGAGGTCTACAGCGCCAACAGCACGCCCGCCCTCTATTCCAGCAGCGCCTATGGCAGCCAGAGCGCCTGCCTCTCGGCCCTGCCCGCCGCCACGGCATGGGCCAACAATGGTTCATCCACCGCAACCAGCGGTTATGTGGCCACGGGCAATTATTCCTATTATGCCAATATCAGCAACCAGCCCAAGCGGCGGACTTTATATACCTGCACACGTTCGGGTGACAGCTATTACCAATATTATTACTACGCCAATCTGACGCTCAAGACCTACAGCTACACCGGCTTCACCACCCCGGCGAC
Source organism: Novosphingobium sp. SG707 (assembly GCF_012275515.1). GTDB lineage: Bacteria > Pseudomonadota > Alphaproteobacteria > Sphingomonadales > Sphingomonadaceae > Novosphingobium. Next base: position 17,995 of record NZ_JAAZQL010000002.1, on the reverse strand, counting down.
CACTTCCAGCGCCAGCGTCTTTGACCATTTCGACTATATGCTGGTCAATATGGATGTCAGCACGTTCAAGACCTTTGCCAACGCCACCACCAATACCGGCTCGAACGGCACATCGCTGACATCCTCGTGGGATGGCTGCATCGAGGAGCGCTATACTGTCTCGGACCCGACCTTTACCTACAGTTCGCTGACCGACCGCATTTCACCCACCAGTGCCACCGACCTCAACATAGACATGGCGCCCACCAGCGACGATGCCACCAAATGGGCGCCGATGTGGCCCGATGTGGCCTATTATCGCGGCACCAGCAGCAGCAGTTCCATTCTGAGCACATCGGGGTCGCAGGCCTATTCCTATTGCCCGGCGGCGGCGCGCACGCTCGCAACGATGACCCAGAGTGATTTCACCAATTACGTCAATTCGCTGAGCCCGGCGGGCAGCACCTATCACGACATCGGCATGCTGTGGGGCGCGCGGCTGATTTCGGCGACCGGGATCTTTGCCAGCAATGTGACCGAAGTGCCCACCAACGGCGGCAATGTCACGCGCCACATCATCTATATGACCGACGGCGAACCCAATGCGAACTATTCGATCCAGCAGGCCTATGGGATCGAATACCATGACCGTCGCATCACCGACGATGGCTATACCAATGATGACAACCGCCATATCGCCCGTTTCCGCGCGCTGTGCGATGCGATCAAGGGGCGCGGGGTGCGCATCTGGGTGATCGGCTACTCCACCAGCCTGTCGAGCGACCTGTCCTATTGCGCCTCGCCCGACAGCGGCTTTACCGCCAACAGCGCCAGCGAACTCAACAGCGCGTTTCAGCAGATCGCCAAGACCGCCAGCGCCTTGCGGGTGGCCAGTTGATGGCGCGGCGGCTTGCCCATCTCTGGCGCGACCGGCGCGGGGCCACGGCGGTGGAATATGCCTTCGTCCTGCCGATCCTGTTGGTGATGATGATGGGCATCGGCTATTTCGGCCAGATGTTCTATGGCCGCGCGCTGCTCAATGGCGCGGTGCGTCAGGCCGCGCGCGACGCCACGCTGGAAAACGCCAACACCACCACGCTGGACCAGAACGTGGCCAAGGTCCTGGCCCCGGCCCTGCCCGGGGTGACGGTCACCTCGACCCGCAAGTCCTATTATGATTTCACCGACATCGGCCGCGCGGAAAAATGGACTGATTCCAATGCCAACGGCCGCTGTGACAATGGCGAGCCCTATACGGACGAGAACGGCGACGGATCGTGGAATTCGGACATTGGCGCAGCGGGCAATGGCGCGGCGGGCGACATCATCGTCTATACCGCCACGGCCAGCTATACGCCAATGTTCAGCGTCCCTTTCATGAAAAGCATGTGGGGCAAGGTCACGCTGAACGCCACGGCGGTGCGCCGCAACCAGCCCTGGGCCGCGCAGGTCGCCTATGGTTCGGCCACAAGGACCTGCACATGAAATGGTGCGCCCTCCTGCGCCGCCTGCGCCGCGATTGCTCGGGCGTCTCGATCATCGAGCTGGGCGCCACCATGCCCGTGCTGCTGGTCATCGGCCTCTATGGCATCGAGATGGCGAACATGACCATCACCAGCCTTCAGGTGAACCAGATCGCCATGTCCACCGCCGACAATGCCTCGCGCCTTGAACAGAGCAGCACGTCGAGCGTCAGCCCGACCGTGACCGAAACCGAGGTCAATTCGGTGCTGACCGGCGCGGTGCAGGAAGGCAAGAGCATCAACCTGAGCACCAGGGGCAAGGTCATCATCTCCAGCCTCGAACTCAATTCGAGCACCGGCAAGCAATATATCCACTGGCAACGCTGCACCGGCAGCATGACCGCCGCATCCGCCTATGGCGCCGAAAGTGCGGTGGTGACCGGCATGGGCCCAACCGGCAACCAGGTGACAGCCGCCAGCGGCATGGCCGTGATGTTCGTCGAGGTCTATTACCAGCAATCCGGCCTGTTCGGATCCATGTTTGTCAAACCCATGACGCTGCGTCAGGAAGCGGCCTTCCTCATCCGCGATTCGCGCAATCTGACGGCAGGGTTGTCGGGGACCAAGACGGCGACTTGTTGATCGCAGGTTTGGTTTTTTTTGGAGGTGCCTCCGGCGGGCAAAGGGACTGGTCCCTTTGCAATCCCGTTACTGTCTATGTTGCGCTATGGGTTCAGGCATAGCTGATATGCGCAAGGTTGAAAATGAAAGCCTGCGGCGATTTAAACAGCACCTCGCCGCGCCGCAGGCTTTAAAACCCCGCCCGAAACCCAACCCCGCCCCCCATTAATGGGATTGCAAAGGGCCTCCGCCCTTTGCCCGCCGGAGGCATAAAACCCCTCAAGCCGACATCCGCTCCACCAGCTCCGGCTCCATCACCACGCTCTGCGTCTCCTCGCCCGCGATGCGGCGCATCAGCATGTCGACCAGATGCTCTGCCCCGGCAACCAGATCCTGGCTGATGGTGGTCAGGCTGGGCACGGTATGTTCGGAGAGCGGCAGGTTGTCATAGCCCACCACGCGCACGTCGCCGGGCACCGACAGGCCCACTTCGGAGAGAGCGCGCAGCGTCGTCATCGCGATCACGTCGGAGGCGGCCACGATCCCGTCGGGCCGGTGCGAAGCATCGCCAAGATAACGGGCAATATCGGCATAGGCCAATTCGGCCACCAGATGGGCTGGGACCACATCGGCCCGATCCAGCCCGGCCTGCGCCAGCGCAGCTTGCACACCGTCCAGTCGCTGGGTTATTTCCAGCGCGCGCGGATCGCCGAAAAAGGCGATCTTACGACACCCATGCGCAATCAGATGCCGCGCCGCCATCTGCCCGCCCAGATAGTTGTCGCTGCCGACGCTGCAATGGACCTGCCCTTCCTTATGCCCGCCCCAGACCACCAGCGCGCGATAATCGCGCGCCACCTCGTCAAGGGTCGCGGCCTGATCCGATTGGCCGAGCACGATCAGCCCATCGACCCGCCCCGATGTCGCCACCCTTTCCAGCCAGCCGGTATCCTGCGGAATCACCCGGCTGAGCAGCAGATCGTAGCCCCGCTCGGTCAGTTTATCGGCCAGCATCGCCAGCATGGTGATGAAGAAAGGATCGGAAATCGGCTGTCCCGCCTCATGGCCCAGCGGGATCAGCACGCCGATCGCCCCGGTCTTCTGGATGCGCAGGTTGCGCGCCATCACATTGGGGCGAAAGCCATATTCGCGTGCCAATGCCTGAATCCGCTCGCGCGTGGCCTGGCTGATCAGTTCAGAGCCTGCCAGCGCGCGTGATACCGTACCGGCCGAAACCCCGGCCAGTTCGGCCAGTTCCTTGATGTTCCTAACCCTCTGCATGGCTTTTCCCACCCTGCCCCACGCGCCAACTCAACAGGAAATCGGCCCCTTGGCAAGCAAAAGCGCGGATCGCCGCCACGCGGCATGGGCAAAGAAAATGCGCGCCCACAGCCCCGCGCCCGGACGCATCCGCGAAAATGTCACAAAACCGTCGCATCAGGGGCCATGACTCAAAAACCTGTTCTTGTTGTCGAGGATGATCCGATCATCGCGGGCGTGATCTGCCGCAGTCTGGCGGCATGGGGTCACCCCTCGCTCCACGCGCTGACCGGGCGCGAGGCGCTGGCGCTCGAACGCGAAAGCGCGGTGGGCGCGATCATTCTGGACCGGATGCTGCCCGATATCGGCGGGATAGAGATCCTGTCGCAATGGCGCGCATCGGGGTGCAACACGCCGGTGCTGATGCTTTCCGCGCTCGGCTCGGTGCAGGACCGGGTCGAGGGGCTGAAAGCAGGGGCGGACGATTATCTGACCAAGCCCTTTGACGATGCCGAACTGGAGGCGCGCCTTGCTGCGATCTGTCGGCGCAATCAGCGCAAGGGGGATGATCTGGCCGTGGGGCGTCTGCGGCTGGACAATGCCGCGCACCGGGCCTTTCTGGGCGATGGGGGCATTGATCTCAACCGCAAGCAGTTTTCGATGCTGGCCTATCTGATGCGCCATGCCGACCGGGTGGTGACGCGGGCGATGCTGCTGGAAAATGTCTGGGGCTATGCTTTTGATCCGGCCACAAATATCGTGGAAAGCAACCTGTCGCGCCTGCGCGGGCGGCTTCAGGCGCTGGGCTGCGATGCGGTCGAAACGCTGCGCGGCGAAGGCTATGTTCTGCGTTCGGCCAAATGCGGGGCCTGACCTTTCTGGCCCAGCCGCGCATCGGGCGACTGGCAGGGCAATTCGGGCTGGCCTTTGCGCTGGCGATGGCGGGGGCCGGCGCGCTGCTCTACTGGCAGGCGCGCGCGCAGATCGACGATGAGGTCGAAACCTCGCTGCGCCGCGAACAGGCGCGCATTCTGGTGCCCGGCGCGCCGCATGACACCGCCAGCATCGCCCGCCGCCTCAATGCCCTGACCGGCGGGCGCGTGATCAGCGACAAGGGGCATATGCTGCTGGCCCCCGATGGCCGCGCGATCTGGGGCCGGATCGAGATGGCCCCGCCACTGTCTCTGCCCCTGCCCGGCTTTACCGATGTGCGTTTCCGCGATGGCCGCCCTGATTGGCGCGAGGGCCATGCGCTGACCGCGCGGCTGCCCGACGGCGCGCGGCTGGTCATCATCGAGCATTCCGAGGCGGTGGAGAATATCCACGCCATGCTGCCGCGCACCGCGCTCATTCTGGTCATCATCAGCATCGTCGTGGGCAGCGGCGCGGCATGGCTGTTTTCCGCGCTGATCGCCCAGCGATTGGCCCGCACGATGGCCGCCGCCGATGCGCTGGCGCGCGGAGACCTCAGCCAGCGCATCCCCGATGCGGGACTTGACGGCGTGTTTGCGCAGCAGGTCGCGGGGCTGAACCGCATGATCGAACGCATGGCCGATATGGTCCACAGCCAGCGCCAGTTCGCCAGCCATCTGGCCCATGACCTGCGCACGCCGCTGACGCGCCTGCGCGCCCTGTTGCAGGCCGACAGGGAGCATACGGACGCCGCCGGGCGGCAATTGCTGGAGCGGGCCGAGCGGGAATGCCGCTCGATCATCGCCATTTTCGATGCGCTGCTGCGCCTGTCCGAAATCGAGGCCGGGCGCCATCCCACCGCCATGGCCCCGCTGCCCTTGGCCCCGATCATCGAGGATGTGGCCGAAACCATGGAGCCGGTGATTGCGGATGCGGGCAGCAGGCTGGAGATCGGCGCGCTGTTTCCGGCCACGATCCGGGGCGATGTCGGGCTGGTGCATCAATTGCTGGTCAATCTGCTCGACAATGTGGCGCTTCACACACCCGCGCAGACTTGCGCCACCATCAGCCTCGGCCTTGCCGGAGACGAGGCGATCATCACCATCGCCGACAATGGCCCCGGCATCGCCGAGGCCCAGCGCGACCGGGTCATGCAGCCCTTTGAACGGGGTGCGGCCTCGAATCGGCCGGGCAGCGGGCTGGGGCTGGCGATTGCCGACGCCATCATGCGTTTTCACGACGGATCGCTCGAACTGGCCGACAATGGGCCGGGGCTGGCGGTACGGTTGCATTTTCCGCTGTTGGCCGCGGGCGTGACAACATTCTAAATTTGCAATCTTGCCCGCTTTGCGGGCCTGCCCCGTTGCTTCGTCACATATCCGTCATCGCTCGCACCTAACCGCCGCTCGTGTCCGGTGGGTTCAAGGATCGGGCAAAACGACAGCATGGATCATCCTCCCTCGCGCCCGTCCCGCTTCGGGCGGCGATGGCGGCTGCCTGTCCGGTCTGTGAGCCCGCCGCCGGAATAGAGATCATATCGTTCAAGGGGCCGTAACATGAGCAAACATTCCATCCAGACGCTGCTGGCGACCAGCACCGCGCTTGCCGTCTGCCTGATCGCCAATATCGGCTATGCCGCAGCCGCCGAAGTGCCGGCCGACGTGCCCGCCGCCGCCGGGACCGCCGATGACCAGTCCACCTCCGCCAATCAGGCCGGGCAGGCCAATGACCGCCAGTCGCTGACCACCTCGGACATCATCGTCACCGGATCGCGCACCGCCGAGGCCGCCCCGCTGACCGCCTCGCTGACCACCACTCAGCCGCAGGCCGCGATCAGCCGCGAATTCATCGACAATGCCAATGCCGCCTCGGACTTTAACGAGCTGATCGCGCTGACGCCGGGCGTGTCGATTTCGGGTACCGGCAACGGTCAGGGCTTTTCCGAAACCAAGGCGACGATCCGCGGTTTTCAGGATGGCGAATATAACGTCACCTATGACAGCATCCCCTTTGCCGACACCAACAACCCCACCCACCACTCGACCTCGTTCTTTCCCGCCACGACGATTGAAACCATCGTCGTCGATCGCGGTCCGGGCAATGCCAGCCAGTTGGGCCAGGCCACCTATGGCGGCAACATCAACATGTATTCGCGCGCCGTTTCCGACAAGCAGGGCGTGATGGGCGAGGCGCTGCTGGGCAACTGGAACAGCTTTATCGGCCGCGCCGAGGTGCAGACCGGCAAGATCGACAAGTGGAACGGCGCCAAGTTCGCGCTGGCGGGCCAGTATCTGAAGTCGGACGGCGCGCTGACCAATTCGCCGGTGATGTCGAAGAACCTGTTCTTCAAAGGCGTGATCCCCATCGGCACGTCGAGCAAGCTGACCGTCATGTCGACTTGGAACCGCAACTACTATTATCAGTCCGACGTGCTGAAGGGCACGACCTGCGGCGCAATGCAGCCGGGCAATGTCACGCTCAAGGCCACCAATTGCACGGCTACCTCGAACATCGGCATGTACGGCCTGAACTATGGCCTGAGCAATGATCCGACGCGTCAGGACTATTGGAAGTACAACCGCACCGACAAGACCACCGACTTCTCCTATCTGCGCCTGCAGACCGATCTGTCGAGCAACCTCAGCCTCGACAACCGCGTTTATATGTATGGCTATACCAACAACACGATGAGCGGGAACACCAGCACGGTCGTCACCGGTTTTTCGGGCGCGGGCACGGCCGCCTCGCCATACAAGGCCATCACCGACCCCAGCCAGATGCCCGGCTACAACAAGCTGAACAAGTATCGCGTGATTGGCTATATCGGTCAGGCGGATTACACGTTCGGTTTCGGCAAGGCCAAGATCGGCGGATGGTATGAACACGCCAACACCTGGCGCCACACTTGGGATTTCAGCTGGACCACCGGCCTGCCCAGCTATGACCAGAAGTTCTACAGCGGCGCGGCCAGCACGGCGGGCTATCCCTCGACGGCTCTGGCCAACATCAAGTATGAGCAGAATTCGAGCTGGGACCAGTTCCAGCTGTTCGGCGAACTGGAACTGCGCCCGGTCAGCAATCTGGCGATCACGCCCGGCGTGAAATATGTGAACTTCAAGCGCGGCGTGAATGCGCTGGTCAACGCCGACAGCTATCGTTCGCCCGCCAACTCCTCGGCCACCTGGACCAAGGCGCTGCCCTTCGGCACGATCAACTGGCAGCCCAAGACCAACTGGTCCTTCTATGGCCAGTATGCGCAGGGCATGTATGTGCCCGACCTGTCGAGCTTCTATACGCCTTCGTTTGACGCGACCACCGCCGCCCAGTCGGCCACCGCCGCCGCCGCCGTCAAGCCCCAGACCAGCACCAATTATCAGGTCGGCACGGTCTGGCATGGCCGCAAGGTCTCGGTTGATCTTGATGGCTATATCATCAATGTGAACAACAAGATCGCCAGCGCCACCGACACCACCGCCTTTTCCGGTACGCTGGTCAACATCGGCACCGTCCATTACAAGGGCGTCGAGGGCCAGATCGCCTATATGCCGATCGAGGGCCTGACCGTGTTCGGCAACGGCTCGTATAACTATGCCCATTCCGGCACCACCAGCGCCCAGATCGCCAAGGCGCCCTTCAGCACGGCGGCCGCCGGTTTCATCTACAAACGCAAGGGCCTGCGCGTGTCCTTCAGCCAGAAGTTCACCGGCCCGCAATATGCCACCGAACTCTTCACCGTGAAGCAGTCGGTGAACGGCGTTCCCACCACGGTCACGCAATACACCACCACGGACGGCATCCGTCTCTATCGCATCAGCCCCTATTCGACCGGGGAATTCGCGATCAGCCAGGATATCGGCGAGCACTTCCGCATCGGCGCCACCGTGTCGAACGTGTTCAACAGCCGCGCGATCACGGCCATCGCCAATGGCGGCACCACGCTGGTGGGCGGCAAGACCTATTATGCCGGCGCCGACCAGTTCAGCTTCCTGCCTCCGCGCTCGTTCATGGTCGATGTCCGCGTGAAATATTGATGCAGCCACCGCGTCGGGCCGGTTGAGGTCCTGATCCGGCGAAAGCCAAGGTGAAACCCCCGCTCCGGCCACGGCGCGGGGGTTTTACTTTTCCGGGCCCGCGCCCTTGCTGGACATATTACTCTTTTCTCTCCAATATCATCCGCGATCCAACCTAGGCCGTCGCTAGAGGCCTTTTCACCAATGGCGGCCCATAATGCTGACGATCTGGCTGGCGCGCACGAAAAGGAGAGGACGCTTGCTGCTATCGCGTCTGATCCGGTGGTTTGCAGATATCGGAACCGATCCGGACCTGGCGGTCTATCAGGCAGCGTATCTGCAAAGGCAGGTTCCGCTGCTCTATGGTCTGTTGCTGATCAACTCGTTGGCCGTGGCCATCACCCATCGCGCGCAGGCCCCCCTGTCGCTGACATTCATCGCGCCCGCCGTGCTTTTCCCGATCACGCTGATCCGCATGGTCCACTGGCTGCGCACCTCGCGCAGCGGGCTGCCCAGCCCTGCGTCGGCCAAGCGTCAACTGCGTCTGGTCACCATGGTTGCGGCGCCGATTGCGGCGGCCTATGCGGGGTGGTCGCTGTCGCTGGCCCCCTATGGCGGGCCGTTTGAACAGGCGCATGTCGCGCTTTACATTTCCACCACGGTGATCGGCTGCATCTTCTGTCTGGTGGTTCTGCCCCAGGCGGCGCTGCTGGTGGCGATATCGGTGCTCCCGGCCTTCATCATCTTCTGCTTCAGCAAGCGCCTGCTGACCTTTGCCACCATCGGGATCAATGTCACGCTGGTGCTGGGGGTGCTGTTGCGGGTGCTGTTCAACAGTTTCGAACATTTCCGCAGGCAGGTGGAAGCCGGCTGCCTGCTTTCGACCCAGCATCACGAACTGCAGCGGCTGAACGAGGAAAACCGCAAGCTGGCGATGACCGACAGCCTGACCGGCCTGCCCAACCGGCGCCAGTTCTATGCCGATCTGGACGCCTGGACGCAGCAGTCCACCGGGCCGTCCTTTGCGGTGGGCGTGCTCGATCTGGATCGATTCAAGCCGATCAACGACACCTATGGCCATCAGGTCGGCGACCGGCTGCTCGAAGCCATAGGGCGGCGCCTGCGGGCCACCGCCGGGCCGTCTGTGCAGGTCTATCGGCTGGGCGGGGATGAATTCGGGCTGATCGACACCCAGGTCGATGATTTCGCGCGCACCTGCGAGCGCCTGCTGCAGCAGGTGCGCGCGCCGCTGCGCATCGGCGAGATCGTGCTCTCGGTGGGCGGCTCGTTGGGCGTGGCGCAATATCCCGATGCCGGGACCAAGGCGTCCGACCTGTTCGACCGGGCAGATTATGCGCTCTATCATGCCAAACATGTCCATGGCGGCGGGGTCTGCCTGTTCACCCCCAGCCTTGAAACCGCCGTGCGCGCCGATCGCGCCATCGAGGCCGCGCTTCAGGCCAGTTCCTTTGAGGAGGAATTGTCCATCGTGCTCCAACCTATCGTCGAATTGGCCAGCGGGCGGCTGAGCGCCGTCGAGGTGCTGGCGCGCTGGTCGAACCCGATGCTGGGCGAGATTTCCGCGATGGAATTCATCGCCATTGCCGAACGTTCGACCGCGATCCATTCGATCACCCGCGCCGTGTTCAAAAAGGGACTGAAGGCCGCGCGGCAATTGCCCGATTGCGTGGCCGTGTCCTTCAACATCTCGGCCTGCGACCTCACCTCGGCCAGCACGCTGGGCTTTATCCGCGACGAGATCGCATCGGCGGGCATCGCGCCGTGCCGGATCTGGATCGAGGTGACCGAAACCGCCGTGATGCGCAATGCCGAGGCCGCCGCGCAGGCCTTGCAGGCGTTTCGTGATCTGGGCGTGGGCATCGCGCTGGATGATTTCGGCACCGGCTATTCCAGCCTCGGCTATGTGCAACGCCTGCCGCTCGACAAGATCAAGATCGACCGCAGCTTTGTGCGCGCGATGGACACCAGCGAAGGCAGCACGATCACCTCGGCGGTCATCACCCTGTGCCACACGATCGGCCTGACCTGCGTGGCCGAGGGCGTGGAAACAGAGGCCCAGCGCCAGACGCTGGCCGAGGCCGGATGCGAACATGCGCAGGGCTATCTCTTCAGCAAGCCCCTGCCGCTGAGCGAACTCCTGCTGCGCTGCGCCGATGTGCAGGCGTCCTGGCTCAATCCCGACCAGCGATCCGCCGTCGCCTGAGAATTTCCGCGCTTCGACATGCCTGACGGCGCGTTAACCTAATTTGCGCAAGCCTTCCCTTATGCTGAGCCCATGGATGGGAATGGCGTCTTGGCGCAAAGGAATGGCGGACTGTCGCTGCACTGGCTGATGCTGGTCCTGCTGGGGCTGCTCGGCCTGATGCAGGTGGGTCTTTGGGCCTTTCTGGGGCTGCCGTTGTGGTGGTGGCTGGCGGGCGGCGCGCTGGGGCTGGCTGCCATGGTGGGCGTGGCGCGCGCACCGGGCTGGAGCGGATATGTTGCATGGCGCGAACTGGCGGTCTGCGCGGCGGTGGCCATGGCGGTGCTGCTGTTGGGGGGCGAAGGGCGGCTGACCTATGCCAACACCGACTGGCAGGTGCGACTGGCGGTGCTGCGCGATCTGACGGTGAACCCATGGCCCTTTGCCTATGATGTCGCGGGCGGGCCGATGGTGCTGCGGGCGCCGCTGGGCATGTATTTGGGCCCTGCGCTGACGGGTGATGTCCATGCTGCCGAATGGGCCATGTGGGCGCAAAACAGCCTGTTGCTGACGCTGGTGCTGGCGGCCGGATCGACACTGTTCGAGGGCGGGCGGGCCAAGGCTGTCGCGCTTGGGGTGTTTCTGGGTTTCAGCGGCATGGACATCGTCGGTCAGGCGTTGGCGGGCCAGCCCCTGACCCTGCATCTGGAGCAATGGGCCGGGTTTCAGTTCAGCGCCCCAGTCACGCAAATGTTCTGGGTGCCGCAGCATGGGCTGGCGGGCTGGATCTTTGCGGCGGCCTATCTGGCATGGCGACGGGGCAAGGCGCCGCGCCTGCTGCTTGCGGTGATGATGCCGTTTCTGCCGCTGCTCTCGCCATTGGCGGCGATCGGCTGCGTGCCCTTTGCGCTTCATGCCTACGGCCGGTCGCTGTTGTCGCGCGATATCCTTTGGGCGGCATCTGCGGCGGGGGCCGCGCTGCCGGGGCTGGCCTATCTGGTGGTGGCGGGCGATTCGGTCGGCGCTTCGGCCACGCCCCTGCCCTTGCATTCCTATCCGATCTTCATCCTGCTGGAGATTGGCGCCTATCTGCTGGCTCTGCGGCTGCGGCCCTCGTCCGGGGCCTATGGCGCGGCGACAGCATGGATCGTGGTCGCCTCGCTTTTGCTGATCCCCTTTGGCCGGGTGGGCGGCGGCATGGATTTCGCCATGCGCGCCAGCATTCCGGCACTGGCCATTCTGGCGGTGCTGATCGCGGAAATTCTGGTTCAGCCTGCCAAGGGGCCGGCAAGGCTGGTCGCCCTTTGCGCATTAACCATCGGATTGGCCACACCGATAGGTGAGATCGCCCGCGCCATCGCCTGGCCGCGCGCGCCGGAGGTGGTCTGCGGCTATTACGGCGTGGTGCCCTCCGGCGCTGCCACCTATGTTGCGCCGCTGGCGCGTTTTCCCGCCGCGATCAGGCCCAGTGGTGAACAAGGCGCCATTTTGCACCGCCCGCATGACCCCGCTTCCTGCTGGCAAGGCCCATGGCCCGATGCGGTGACAGGGCAGAATGTGCAGACCCATCCCGGACGCGGATAGGCACACATCGGACCAATGCATTAACCTTTGCAAGCCCTTGCTCCGTTGCACAAATGATACGCTGTTGCAGCAAAGCGACGGCGTTGCGGCGAAATAACGGGGAAAATGCGTGGAATGCTCCTAACGCGCGACGGGAATGTCATAATCCCAGGCCAAGTCTGCATCCGCAATGGCGGAGCGGCCACAGCCGCGATTGTGCCATTTCATTGAAACGCGCCGGTGCGACACAGCCCGACGCCGTATCGGTTTTCGAATTTGTTGAGGGAGCAATCCATGAAAACTTCGCTTCATAAAGGCGTGATCTCGCGCCGGGCTCTGGCTCTGGCCGGGCTGATCGCGCTGGCCCCCGCCCATGCGCAGGCCGCCGAGACGACCGAGGGCGCCAATGACCCCAATGTCATCACCGTGACCGCCCAGCGCCGCAGCGAAAACCTCCAGAATGTGCCGATCAGCGTGGCCGTGCTGCGCAGCGACGATCTGGCCGCGCCGCGCGCGGGCGGCGCCGATTCGCTGCTCAGCCTGTCGGGCAAGGTGCCCAGCCTCTATGTGGAATCGACCACCGGGCGCATCTTCCCCCGCTTCTATATCCGCGGCCTTGGCAACGTGGACTTCTACCTCGGCGCCAGCCAGCCGGTCTCGATCATTCAGGACGATGTCGTGCTTGAGCATGTCGTGCTCAAGTCGAACCCGGCCTATGACGTGGCCCAGGTCGAAGTGCTGCGCGGGCCGCAGGGTTCGCTCTTTGGCCGCAACACCACGGCGGGCATCATCAAGTTCGACAATGCCAAGCCGACCAAGAACTGGACCAGCCATGTCGACGCCAGCTGGGGCAGCTATAACACGCAGAGCATCGAGAGCGCCGTGTCGGGCCCGATCGCCAAGGACGGCACGGTCTCCTTCCGCCTCTCCTCGCTCTATCAGCACCGCGACAATTGGGTGACCAACACCTACACCGGCCCCAGCGCCGACGGCACCGTGGGCGGCGGCAAGACGATGGGCCGCTTTACCGAAAGCGACACCCGCTTCCAGCTGCAATTCGACCCCGATTCCGACACCAGCATCAACCTGACCACCAATTACCGCCTCTATCAGGGCACCTCGACCCTGTTCTATCGCGGCTCGCTGGCCAAGGGCAGCAACAAGACCGTGGCGGGATGGAACCAGAAGCAGGTTGCCTATGACGAGGCGCAGAACAACCCGCAGAACTATTCCACCTATGGCCAGACGCTGCGCATGCGCCATGATTTCGGCAGCGTCTCGCTGACCTCGATCACGTCCTATCAGGGGGCCGATGGCTGGTCGCGCGGCGATACCGATGGCGGCGCTGCGGTCAACTTCCCCTTCAACGGCGCGCCCAACGGCTATGGCCAGTCGCAGGGCCGCCTGCGCGGGCTTGATCAGTGGACGCAGGAAGTGCGTCTGGCCAGCAAGGACAATGCGCGCTTCAAGTGGCAGGTGGGCGGCATCTACTTCGATGCACGCGATGACACCGAATTTGACCAGCGCGGCTATTTCCTGACCACGGCGGCCTATAACCCGAACAACTGGGTGCTGCTGCACAATATCAACACCAGCTGGGGCGTGTTCGGTCAGGCTTCGTACAAGCTGGACGATCGCCTGACGGTGACGGGCGGCATCCGCGTGACCAATGACACGAAGAAGACCGCGCTGCTGAAAACCGCCAATACGGCCGCGGGCGTCTCGACCTATACGGGCCGCACCTATGTGCGTCTGGCCGACACCCAGCCGAGCTGGGATCTGAGCCTGCTGTATAAGGCCAGCGATGATGTGAACCTTTACGCCCGCGTGGCGCGCGGTTTCCGCGGCCCCACGATTCAGGGCCGCTCGGCCGTGTTCAACAGCGATTTCACCACCGCCGGCAGCGAAACCAACACCAGCTGGGAAGCGGGCATCAAGACCACCGCCCTTGGCGGCGCGCTGCACTTCAACCTCACCGGCTTCTACTACACCGTCAACAACATCCAGCTCAACGGCAATGACAGCAACGGCAACGGCGTGCTGTTCAACGCCAACAAGGCGGTGGGCTATGGCGGCGAGGCCGATCTGAGCCTGAAGGCGGGCAACCTGACGCTCAGCTCGGGCCTGTCGCTGCTGCATACCGAAATCAAGGACAGCAACGTCTATGCCCAGACCTGCGGGCTGAACGGGGTGCAGGTCTGCACCGTGTACAACACCGGCGGCTTCACCAAGGGCACCGGCACCGGCACGTCCTATTTCGTGCCGATCAACGGCAATCCGCTGCCCAATGCGCCGACCTATAACCTGAACCTCTCGGCCCGCTATGACGTGCCGGTGGCGGCCGACCGCAAGCTCTATGTGGCGGGCGATTGGAACATTCAGGGCAAGACCAGCTTTGTGCTTTACCGTTCGGCGGAATTTACCGCCAACGGCAACAATGAACTGGGCGCGCGCATCGGCTATGCCACGCCGCATTACGAGATCGCGGCCTTTGCCCGCAATCTGCTCAACAAGCACAATCTGATCGGTGTGATCGAAAACTATATGGCGGGCGTTTACAACGAACCCCGCATCTTCGGCGTCTCGCTCAGCCTGCGCTGAGATCGGGCGTTAAAGCCATAGGAAAGCCGGGGTGGGTTTGGACCTGCCCCGGCTTTTTTTGTGCGATAGGTGGCCGATACACCCGCCGGGCATGACGCGGCGCTCCCCTGAACGGGAGGTCAAACCAGTTTCAAAATCGTTGGATTGGTGGTGAGCCCAGCTGTTCCCCTGCCATCCCATTAAATCAATTGCTTAATCCGGCAAATTGCCCAAATCGTCCTGACGCATTTCTGCGGGTTTCCGGGAAAAATGGCGAACCGTTTTCCGGCCGATTTGGACCCCGCGCATGAGCGGCTATGCCATTGGCGACCTGGTCGGCTGGCAGGTCAAGGCGCTGGAAAAGGGCGGGCGGATCGCAGACCGCGTGCGCCGCGAGAGCTATGACGAGAACGACCGGCGCGCGCAGATCTTCCGACCGATCTGCGGCGGGCGTACCGCCGACGCGCTGCGCTGGCGCGACAAACTGCTCCAGGTCGCGCGCGAATATAATACGCTGCACAAGCGCAAGGGCGAACGGGAAGGCCCGTTGGGCAGCAATGGCCTTTGGGTGCTGGAGGTTCTGCTCTCGTTGGTCGATTTCACCTCGGGCCGCTGCGATCCCGCGCTCGACACGATCTGCGCCAGGGCCAAGCTCGCCCGCGCCACGGTGGTGCGCGCGATCGATGCGTTGCAGGACCATGGCTTCCTGCAAAAGGTCCGCCGCACACGCAAAACCGGCATGGCCCCGACCGAAGGCCCGCAACGCCAGCAGATCAGCAACGCCTATGCCTTCGCCGTCGCGCTGAAAGACAAGGTGCGCCAGCGCTTTCAGCAACTCGTCGGCGGGCGCAAGCGGGCGCGGGAAATCCGCGAGGCCAAGGAACGCGATGCGCAGACCCGCGCCGATGCGCTGGCCTCCCCCACCTCGCGCCTGGGCAGCATCCTCCTGCCCGATGATCCCAAACTGGCCCGTGAACTTGACCGCCTCGGCACCCACTTTGAGGGCCAGACTGCGAGTTCAGTCAATGGGGAGTACCCCGCCCTAGAATCTAAGGGAGAAAAGGAATGATGCAGCCTGGCGCTGCATCATGCGTCATTGGACGATAAAGCGCGCGCGGACAGGTCAAATTCGGCCCCTGCGGCGGTGTTTGCGGCACCGTCGAACGGAGCGGCATAGCCGCTCCTGGGCTTCCCAGAGGGGAAGCGGGCAAAGTTTGCGCCAGAGCGGCGGGCGTTACCGATGCGGAGAGGTTTTGCGCACAGAAACGCACGGATGGCCTGAACCAGCCATCACATCGAAATGTGCGGATTTCGGGCATTTCCGGCCGTATGGCTGCCGCCCATTATGCACATTTTCCGATGAAAAAGGCGAAAGCGAGGCGTGGGGGCGAGGGCGTTTCGGCAGGAGGCATGGCACGCGAAGAGGCGCGGCGACGGGCGCGCGCCGCCGACCGGCCAGCGCAACCGGCTGATGGGATTGAGGGCGCTTGTAGACCTCGCGCAGTCCCGCCAGTGAAAGCTATCGCCCTTGGAATTACGCCATGATCTTCAGGCCCAGCTTGGTGGCTTGCCGGGAGTATGAACAACCGGCGGCTTTCAGTCCTTACCGCGAACAGTTCGAGGCGACGGAAACGTTAGGGGGCGCTGACCGTTGTTGCAGGCTCAACCAGAGCGCCCTAACGTAAGCACCCAGAGGAGAAATTTGGCATATGGCGTCATCAGCTAACGAATGGCTCTTGTACACGGAACAGGCCGAGGCGCTTGTGGAAGCTGATGACCCAGTTGCGATAGCCTCATTAGAAACAAAATTCGGCATTGACCAGCAGACTGCGGTGTCACACCTCATCGAATCGACCGATTGGGGTGCAGAAAATTTCCCTCAGTTTCAGGGTGGCCAAGGCAAATTTCTTGAGCGCTTGGCAGCATTACGCGCTAGATGGTCGGACTGGAAAGAAGCTTAATAGGGCACCTCTGCTACCCTCCACAGGTCTTCGAGAAAGGTTCCAATAAGCTGATGCTGATGTCCGCAATGTTGTCGTGTCCGGAAAGGCCGGTTTGGGCGACAATTGGTGGAAAGCGGTCGTAGCCCGTCACTCGCGGAAGCCTCTGAACACTCCATCAGAATCAACCGCATTCGCGAACTCGGCGAAGTCCATATTCGCCAATGATATGTTGTTTTCTACACTCCATAGTTCATCCGGGCGGACCCTGAACTGGCGTCCGAACGGGACGAGATCGACGCATAGCAATGGCATCTCGGCGTCGAGCATTGTGCGGGCGTCGGCGATGACAAGTAAGGCGTGATCACTGCCGCCATCTGCTGCCACCGCCAAATTAATCGGATCAGCGGTAGCGAACACGCGATCATTTACGATCTCCAGATTGGCTTGAAAGCCATCCCGAGACACTGACAGCGCTGCATCAACTACTCGCTGCCACATTTCGTCGTCTGAGAAGTCGGTCCTGATAAGGGGTGTGTGGTCTGTCGCGGGAAGCTGCATGGGGCGGGCGCACCTATCCAATTGTCCATGCTCTTCACGATAGCGAGCTTGCGAATGTCTGCAACTAGGCGCGAGCCGCCCGTCTCGAAATGGTGGGAAGCGGACGAAATCACTTCTGCAAAATAAGTCCGCTGATCGCGCCACTACACCGATCAATCACCATCTGAAATCCTCCCCCACCCTCGGTCACCACGGTGTCTCCGTTTGGAAGTGTTCTTGGGGGTACGAACTGAAACGCCTCCCAGTTTCCACTCACGTTACGCCCGACCTTTAAAGCATAACTGCGGGTCTTATTTGGCCGCTGATGTGATCGTATCACCGCCGTGGCAATGGCCCTTGCAGTAGCAGCATCAGGCACGGCAGGCCCAAAAAACGAGGGACAGGCCTTGCCCTGAGCCGGAGCCGTACCCAAGCTCATCGCGACGATGACCAAAGCGCTCAGTATCTTCATGCGCAGATGATGGCCTATGACAGCCATGTCCGCAACTGATGTCGTGGACGGCTCTCCATCCCCGCGGAGTCGATCTAATCTGCTCCGGTAGAATGGAGGAGAAGTGCCATGACGGACGTACATGTGGTCGGATTGGACATCGCGAAGTCGGTCTTCCAGCTGCACGGGCTGGATGAGGCTGGCACCATAGTTTTGCAGAAGCGACTGACACGAGCGAGGTTGCTGCCGTTTTTCGAAAAGTTATCGCCTTGCCTGGTCGGAATCGAGGCTTGCGCGACGTCGCATTATTGGGCTCGCGAGATCGCCAAATTTGGTCATGAGGTACGGCTGATGCCTGCTCAATATGTGAAGCCCTATGTGAAGCGCCAGAAGAACGACATGGCCGATGCCGAGGCGATCGCGGAGGCAGTGACGCGCCCCACCATGCGTTTCGTTGCGCCGAAAGCGCCCCA
>NZ_JAAZQL010000001.1:355005-1197124 GCF_012275515.1 Novosphingobium sp. SG707 | reverse complement strand
TGGGACATCGACCCCGCCAAACACGTGCCGGGGCGCGTGCTGCACACGCAGGGCTGGCCGCTCAGTGAGAGCGAGAGCTGGGGCGGGGGTTTCCTTTATCATCAGGCGGGCGGGCAGGTCGCCTTGGGGTTTGTCACGGCGCTGGATTACAAGAACCCGCATGTGTCGCCTTACGAGGAGTTTCAGCGCTGGAAGCAGCATCCGGCGATCCGCGCCATCCTCGAAGGCGGCAAAAGGGTCAGCTATGGCGCGCGGGTGATCAACGAGGGCGGGTGGCAGAGCGTGCCGCATCTGGCCTTCCCCGGCGGTGTGCTGGCCGGGTGCAGCGCGGGCTTTGTCAACGTGCCGCGCATCAAGGGCAGCCATACCGCGATGAAGAGCGGGATGCTGGCCGCCGAGGCCATCGTGGCGGCCATCGCCCAAGGCGAGGAAGGCGCGCAGCTGGATGGCTACGAGGCCAATCTGCGCGAGAGCTGGATCGCGGACGAACTCAAGCTGGTGCAGAACGCCCAGCCCCTGGTGGCGAAGTTCGGCGGGGCGCTGGGGACGGTGCTGGCCGGGGCGGATATGTGGGCGCGGTATCTCAAGGTGAACCCGTTTGGCGCGATGGCCCACCACACCGACGCCGAGGCAACGGGAAGGGCCGATCTCTACCAACCCATCGCCTATCCCAAACCGGATGGGATCATCTCCTTCGACCGGCTGACGAGCGTCTCCTTCTCCTTCACCAACCATGAGGAGGATCAGCCCTGCCACTTGAAACTCACCGATCCCTCGGTGCCGACCCGGATCAACCTGCCGCGCTATGCCGGACCGGAGGCGCGCTATTGCCCCGCCGGGGTCTATGAGTTCGTCGATGTTCCGGGCGGCGAGGGCGATGCCAAACGCCTCCAGATCAACGCCCAGAACTGCGTCCACTGCAAGACCTGCGACATCAAGGACCCCACCGGCAACATCACATGGGTCGCGCCGGAAGGTGGCGGCGGGCCCAATTATCCCAATATGTAGAAAAGGATAGATGCGAGGGACGCGTTTAAAAGGCCGATTTGTCCAGACAAATCGGTTGGCCCTCGCCCTCCCGTTACTGTCTGCGTGGTGCACAGCCTCGGCCAAAGCGCCCGCCACGCAGTCTTAACAATTGAAAAGCCTGCGGCGCGGACAGGCATAAGCTCGCCGCGCCGCAGGCCTTCAAACCCTCGAACCTCAAACCACCCCCAGCCAACCTCCCACCACCCCCATATCGGGATTGCAAAGGGCCCCCGCCCTTTGCCCGCCGGAGGCAAAAAGAAGCGCCCCCCCGGCTCCAAGATCTTCCGCCTTCAACCCTGCCCAATATGGATCGCGAGCCAGATGGTCGGATCGGCGGTATAGGTGACCCAGTGAGGCGTACCGGCGGGGATCAGCAGGCAGGCGCCGGTTTCCAGCACATGCTCGCTGCCCTCCTCCATCAACAGCCGGGCCTGCCCATGCAGGACCAGCACCCATTCATCCCAATTCTGCACGTAAGGCCGTTCGGCAGGCGTCACATGCCCGCGCGAGACGATGCGCTCGATCCGCAGGCCGGGGCGGCTGAGCAGGTCTTCGAAGGTTTCGGTTTCGTTGCCATCGATCGGTGCCCCGATCCGCAGAAGATTGACCGTCATGACCGTTCGTTTCCTTCGAGTGGACGGGTCCTGAAGGTTGAGAGATTGGCCAGGCCCTTTCAATGAAAATCACAGCCCGCCTCGACACCCCCCGTCATAAAATTTTCCCGGCGGCGGCACCTTGCTCCCGCCCAATTCTTTCGTCCGTCTAGGCTCAGCAATCATGCGGGCGATAGGATGGAGAGATTGATGACCAGCACAAAGACGGCAAAAGCATCAGTAAAGACCAGGTCCGGATCCAAAACCGCGCGCAAAAGCGCACGCGCCGCTGCAAAACCGGCCGACGCGATCAAACTGCTCAAGGATGACCACAAGGAGGTCAAGGCCTGGTTCAAGCAGTTTGAAGCGCTGGAGGAAGACAGCGAGAAGCAGGCTTTGGCCGATCAGATCTGTCTGGCGCTGACCGTGCATACCCAGATTGAGGAAGAAATTTTCTATCCCGCCATCCGCGAGGCCATCGATGATGATGACCTACTGGACGAAGCGGAGGTGGAACATGCCGGCGCCAAGCATTTGATTGCCGAAATTCAGGCCATGAAGGCCGGCGACCGCCTGTTTGACGCGAAGGTAACGGTTCTGGGCGAATATGTGAACCATCACGTTGAGGAGGAAGAGACCGAGATGTTTCCCGAAGCGCGCGACACGAAGGTCGACCTCAAGGATCTGGGCGTCCAAATGGCGGCGCGCAAGGAAGCGCTTATGGCGCAGGCCCGGAAGGGCTGAACCATGACCGACCCCTTTGACCTCCAGCGCTTTGTCTCCGCTCAGGCCGACACCTTTGACGGCGCGCTTGCAGAGATCAGCGCCGGGGCCAAATCGGGCCACTGGATGTGGTTCATCTTTCCGCAAATGGCCGGTTTGGGAGGCAGCGCGATGGCCCGGCATTATGCCATCCGCTCTTTGGATGAGGCGCGGGCCTATCTTGCTCATCCGGTGCTGGGGCCAAGGTTGCGGGCTTGCGTGGCGGCGCTTGATGGGCTGGATCTGTCTGCGCCCGAAATGGTCTTTGGCCCTGTGGACGCGATGAAGCTGCGCTCCTGCCTGACGCTCTTCCTCGCAGCCGGGGGCGGAGGCGCCTTTCGTTCCGCGCTGGCGCGGTGGTTCGATGGCCGGGAAGACGAGGCAACCCTCGCCTTGCTGGCCGATCGGCTTCAGGAGCCGAGGCGGCGCCAGATCCTCTAGCCCGATAGGGCCTGCGTGATCAGGCTCAATCGGTCGATCACGGCATGGGGCTGCTGGCCGGGGGGCAGCGCGTGGATCGTGTCGGGCCGCATCAATCCGGTAGTCATGCCGATGCCGATGGCGCCCGCCTTGCGCGCCATTGCCATTTCCAGCGCCGGATCGTCGCCCACCACCACCATCTGCGCCGCCGCGCTGCGCGGCAGGCCCATCGCGCCCATGGCCACATCAAGGGCAACCCGCGATGGCTTGCCCAGCACCCGCGCCCGCTTGCCCGTCAGCGAGGCGATCATCTGATTGATGGCAAAGCTGGACCCGATGCCGCGCCCCGTGGCGGTGGCGAAAAATGGCACATGGCTGGCCGTGGTCAGGCGCGCGCCGTCCCACACGCTTTGGCAGGCGGCCTCCAGATCGGGAAAGGCAAAGCCGCGAAACCAGCAGGTATAGACGGCGTCCACCTGCGCCTTGTCCGATGGCCCGATCACCTCGATCCCGCGTTCGACCAGCGGCACCTGCGTCCCCGGATCGCCCAGCATCCGCACGCGGCGCAGGCCCCGTTGCTCCAGCCAGATCGCCGCGCTGGTCGATGGGGTCATCATCTCCTCATCGGCCAGATCGAACCCGGCTGCGCGCAGGCCCCTGGCATAGGCGGCGGGCGGCTTGGCCGTGCCATTGGTAAAGACGCGAAACGGGGTGCCGCGCCGCCGCAGGCGGGCCAGCAGTTCGACCGCTCCGGGCAGGGCCTCATGCTGGCCGCTGGCCGCATTGCCCAAGGCGATGGTGCCGTCCATGTCGAAGATGAACCCGCGCGCCCCGGTGATTTTCTCGGCCAAATCATCCGGCAACATGCGCGCCTCCATGCAGGGCGAGGCGGGTGGAGCCGCTCTCGATCACAATGTCGCGCGCGGCGGGGCGGGCGGCCAGTTCCTTGAGCAGCCGCAGGATTCCGGCGGCATCGGGGTTGTAATGCGCAGGCGATGGCCCGGTGCCGATCATTGCGTCGATCTGGTCCGACGGCATCACGGCGCGCAGCAGAAACTCCTCGTCAGGCATGGCATGGCCCCATTTGCGGCGCAAATCGGCCAGCGTGGGAAAAGGCGGCTCGGCGGCGATTTCGGCGGCGCGAGGGCGGTCGAGGATCGCGGCTTCCACCGCTGGATCAAGCGGGCTGGTCGGGCGGCCGAATTTGCCCATGACATAGCGCAGGATTTCATCCGACACCTGCGCATAACGGCGCGCGCCGATGACATTATACAGCGCCTGGCTCATCACCATTTGCGGAAAAGGCGTGACCATGATCGGATAGCCCAGTTCGGCGCGCACCCGCTCTGTTTCCAGCACCACCTCGTCAAAGCGATGCTCCAGCCCCAGTTCGGCCAATTGGCGGCGGGTGGTGGTCATCACCCCGCCCGCGATCTGGTGGCGCAGGAAACTGGCGTCGAAACTCTGCGGCGTACCGACCGGCAGGCCCTGCGCGCGGGCGAGCCGCCACCAATAGTCCGAAACCTTGGCCAGCATCGCCTCGTCGGCGCGCACAGTATGCCCCGCCGCCCGCAGATTGGCCAGCATCCGCCCCGCTTCGGGTAACGACGAGCCATCGCCCAAAGGCCCAATGCCCACATGCACGGCATCGATAATGCCCAGATCGGCTGCGGCAAGGCTGGTCAACCCGCCAAAGCCGATGGTGCAATGGGCGTGGATTTCCAAAGGTTTATCGCCGATGGCGGCCTTGACCAGAGGCGCAAGGCTGCGCACCCTTTCGGGGCTCATCAACCCGCCGGGGTCTTTGAGATAGAAGCAGTCAATATCGGGGCAGGCTGCCAGCCTCCGGGCGAAATCGGCATAGAATTGATCAGTGTGGATGGCCGAGAGCGTGAAGGTCAGCGCGCCCATCACCTGCGCTCCGCCTTCGCGTTTGACCAATCGCGCCGCCTCGATCACCGCATCGGCGTCATGCATCGGATCAAGGATGATGAATTTGCCTATCCCCGCCCTTTGCAACAGGCGATACGCCAGCGCCATGAAATCGGGATCGGCCTGTTGCCATGCGATAAAGCGCAGGCCGGTGGTGATGAATTGCAGCGGCGTGTTGGGCATGGCCGCATGCATCCGGCGGATGCGTTCCCACGGATCATTGCGGAAATAGCGCACCGCCACGGCCATGGTGGTCGAGGAGGTGAAGTCGATCGCGCTGAAGCCCACCCGGTCCATCGCGCCCGCAATCGGCAGGATCTGGGCCGTGTTCAGCCCGGTCGCGCCCCACAGGGATTGGTTGCCATCGCGGATCGAGACATCGACGAGCGAAATTTCGGCCATGGTTTAAAGCCCTTCCAGAAAGCGCGTGTCGACCCCGCCCGCGACAAAGCGCGGATCGGCGGCAATGCGGCGGTGGAGCGGGGTGGTGCTGGCCACGCCCTCTATGCTCAGCGTATCGAGCGCGCGGGCGAGTCGCGTGACGGCGGCGGGGCGATCCTCGCCCCAGACGATCAGCTTGCCCATCAGCGAGTCGTAATAGGGCGGGATCATGCCGCCGCTTGCGATATGGCTGTCCACGCGGATGCCGGGGCCTGCGGGCCATGCCGCGCGCGTCACCGTGCCGGGGGAGGGACGGAAATCGGCCTCGGGGTCCTCTGCATTGATGCGTACTTCGATGGCATGGCCGCGCGGGCGGATGGCGTCCTGATCCAGGCTGAGCCGCGCGCCGCCCGCCACCAGCAATTGCTGCTCGACCAGATCGACGCCGGTGATCGCCTCGGTCACGGGATGTTCGACCTGAATGCGGGCGTTCATTTCAAGGAAGTAGAAATCGCCCGTCTTGGCATCGACCAGAAACTCCACTGTGCCCGCGCCCTTGTAATGCAGGCTCTTGGCCAACGCGACGGCGGCCCGTTCCAGCCCGCTGCGCGTGGCATCAGGCAGCATCGGGGCAGGCGCTTCCTCCACCAGCTTTTGAAACCGCCGCTGGATCGAGCAATCACGCGTGCCCAGATGGATCGCGCTTTCGCCATCACCCAGCACCTGCACCTCGACATGGCGGCCGCTGGCGATGAAACGTTCGACATAGACGCGCGGGTCGCCAAAGGATGCCTGCGCCTCGGCCATGGCCATGGCGATCATCGGGATCAGGTCTTCCTCGCGCTCCACCCGCTTCATGCCCTTGCCCCCACCGCCCGCCACGGCTTTGAGCAGGACCGGAAAGCCGGTTTCACGAGCGCGGGTCAGGGCTTCTTCCGGGGTTGCGGCTTCGCCGCCCGGCACCACCGGCAGTCCGGCCGCCTGCCCTACCGCGCGCGCCATCAGCTTGTCGCCCATCGCCTGAAGGCTGGAGATGTCCGGCCCGACAAAGATGATGCCGGCGTCGATTGCAGCTTTCGCAAATCGGGCATTTTCCGACAGGAAGCCATAGCCGGGATGTATGGCATCGGCCCGCGCGGCAATGGCCGCCGCGATCACCGCGTCCACATCCAGATAGCTCTGCGCCGAAGGGGCGGGGCCAACCAGCGCCACCTCGTCGGCCAGCATGGCGGGCAGGCTTGCCACATCGCCCTGCGAGGCGCCCAGAATTGCGGTCATCCCCAGTCTTTGCGCCGTGCGCGCAACGCGCAGGGCGATCTCGCCGCGATTGGCGATAAACAGCCTTCGGATCATGATTTTTCCTTTTAGGCGGCAGGCCGGATGTGGATCAGCGCGGCGCCATGGCCGATCGCTTCGGCATTGCCCGCAACAAAGGCGACCACCTCGCCGCTCACCCCGGCATGGACCGGGTTCATCAGTTTCATCGTTTCGACAATGCCCACCACTGTGTCGGCCTGCACCTGACTGCCCAGTTCGACAAAGGGCGCGGCGCCGGGCGCGGGGGCGCGATAGAATGTGCCGGGTAGAGGCGCGCGAATGGCGACAAGGCCCTCGGGCGTATCGGGCGCGGCGGTGCTGGTGGTCTGGGTGGGCGCGTGCTGGGCCGCCCATTGCCATTCCTGCGACCATCCGCCGCCATCCCCATCACGCCGGACTTTCAGGCGAAAGCGCGCGGTGGCAATGTCGAGTTCGCGGTAATCGCTGCCGTCAAGGATGGCGACAATATCGCCGACATCCTCCGGGCTGAGAAAGGGCGCGCTCATGCCGCCACCATCGCGGGCTGGCCCAGCAGGCTTCGGGCATGGGCAATGATCGCCTGAGCAAAGGCGGGATCGTTGAAATGGGCGTCGATGGCATGGAACTTTGCGTTTTGCGGCATGGATCGGCGCATATGCTCGGCAAAGGGCGGTGGCAGGCCAGGGTCGTAGAGGTGGCCCTGCGTGCTGTCATGGCTGGAAAAACCGCCCAGCGGGGTGAAGAAGGCTACCGGCCCCTTGGCCTCGCTCATCATCCCGGCCAGCTTATCGCCAATCCGTTCCAGATCCGCCAGATCGGTGCGCACGGCGGTCAGATGCGGATTGTGTTTGTGATAACGCTTGCCGGGGAATTGCGCCTGCGCCGCATCAATCGGCCCGCCTATGATGAAATCGGCATTGCCCGGCGCCCAGATCGTGGGAATGCCGCGCGCCATGCCCACCGTGCCGCGCGCGGGGCCGCCATCGGCCAGACCGCCAAACATATGGTCGATGATCTCTGTCACCGAAAGATCCAGCACCAGCGCCACATCGCGCTCGGCGGCAATCGCGTCCAGCGTCGGCCCGCCCACGCCCGAGGAGTGAAACACCATGACCTCGCAACCATCGCTCTCCAGCGCCTGGCGGATCGCGCGGGTGGTCGGCTCGGTCGTGCCAAGCGTGGTCATCAACACCAGCGGGCGCTCGGAAACGGGCATACCGTCATAGCCTTTGGCCATGCCCGCAATAGCCAGCGCGGCATTGCGATAGACATCGCGGCTGATCGTGTTGATCCCGGCGATATCGGTAACGGCATTCATCATGGCGATGTCGCGCACGCCTACATAGGGCTTTGTGAAACCCGACGCCATGGTCGAAACGATCAGCTTGGGCAGGCCATAGGGAAAGCTCTGCATCAAGGCCCCCGCCAGCGCCGTGCCCATCGACCCGCCCACCGACAGGATGCCATGGATCGGCGTATGCGCGGCAAATTCATGCGCGGCGCGGATCGAGCCTGCAATCATCATTTCATGGATCTGGCCTTCATGGCCCAGCGCCAGAATGTCGGCAATGGTCGATCCGGCAGCCGCAGCCACCGCATCCGGCCCGATCTCGGCGCCCCCCAGATCACGCCGGACGCTGGGGTCGAGATGCACGACATTGACCCCGGCGCCTTCGAGATGCTCGCGCACGAAACGGGCCTCTTCCTGTTTGGTATCCTGCGTGATGATCAGCATCACATTCTTGCGCGACGCATCGCCCATAGTGTTCGGATCCTCTCTCATGCCTTGCTGGTCCATTGGCCGCAGGCTTTTTCTGATGCCGATATTTTCATGGCCGACACGGATTGCCTAATGCATTTCGCGCGGTAAATTTCACAGCGTGAAACGGGGGCGGCATGGCTTTGGGTGAAGACAACATGGCCCGGCAATCGGGCGTCAAATCAATCCGCGCGCTGGAACGCGGGCTTGATGTGCTGCTGGCCATCAGGGCGGCGGGGGGCGGGGGGCTGAGCCTCAACGCGCTGCACCAGCAACTGGGCCTGTCGAAGGCGACTCTCCTGCGCCTGTTGCAAACGCTGGCCAGTCGGCGGCTGGTGTGGCGGCGTCTGGCCGATGGCCTGTGGTTGCCGGGTGCGGCGGGTGCGGCGGCGCCTGATCGTGTGTGCCGCATGGCCGAAATCGCCTCGCCGCTGCTGGTCGAATTGTCGGCGCAGGTGGTCTGGCCCAGCGTGATCGCCATTCCCCGGTTCGACCATATGGAAATCATCGAAACCAATGGTCAGGTCGCCCGTTTTGACTTTGCCGCGTTGGGGCCGGTGGGGGCCAAACTGTCCTATCTGCATACGGCCACGGGGCGGGCCTATCTTTCCGCCTGCGCCGATGCCGAGCGCGACGCGATCATTGCCCGCCTGACCCCGCCCGGCGCCACGAGCGAACAGCGCGAACAGATCGATGCGATCATTGCCCAGACCCGGCAGCGGGGATGGTCCACGCGCCTGCCGCATCATCCATGGTCGGACCGTGACCGGCAAACGGTGCTGCGCGACGGCAAGAATTCGATCGCCGTGGCGGTCAATGGCGAGAATGGCCCGATTGCGGCCATCAACATCACATGGCCTGCCCGTCGCGCCGTGGTCGAGGAAGTGGCCTTGCGCCATTTATCCAGCCTTCAGGGCATTGCGGCGCGCATCGGTCGGCTGGTTGATGGATGAAGTTTCACCAGATGAAATTTTCAGCGCTTGCGGAGCGGCGCCGATTGGATGACCTATAGCAACCAGAGGCCGCCGGAAGACGAAGCGGGCCTTCAGAGGGCGGCAAAGCGCCCCATCGGGGGATAGGATGAAAGCCTGGATCTTGCGCAAGGGGGCGACGAGCCTCGACGCCATGCAGCTTGTGGAACAGGATGCGCCGGTGGCCGGTGCCGGAGAAGTGCTGATCCGGGTGCGCGCCTGTTCGCTCAATTACCGCGATCAGATGATCCCGCTCGGCCTGTATATGGGCGGGCCGGTGACGCACGATATCGTGCCGCTCTCCGATGGCGCGGGCGAGGTTGTGGCTGTTGGCGAGGGCGTGACCCGCTTTGCCGTGGGCGACCGGGTGGCGGGGACCTTTTTCCAGAACTGGATGGATGGGCCGCCCAATCCCGCGATGGGGCCTGCGCTGGGCGCGGCGGGGGCCAGGGGCATGTTGGCGCAATATGTCGCCTTGCCCGAAAACGGTGTGGTCAGGATCGCGCAAAGCCTGAGTTTTGAGGAGGCGGCCTGCCTGCCCTGCGCCGGGGTAACGGCATGGAACGCCTTGATGGAAGGAGCGCATCCGGTGTCGGCGGGCGAGCATGTTCTGGTGCTGGGCACCGGGGGCGTGTCGCTGCTGGCGTTGCAGATCGCCAAGGCGGCGGGCGCGCAGGTGATCGCCACCAGCGGTTCGGACGACAAGCTGGCGCGGGTGGCAGCGCTGGGCGCGGATGAAACGATCCAATATCGCACCACGCCCGACTGGGGCGCCAAGGCGGCCGCCCTGTCGGGAAAGGCAGGCGTCGAGCATGTGGTCGAGGTGGGCGGCGCCGGAACTCTGGCGCAATCCATCGCGGCGGTGGGCTTTGCGGGCGAAATCGCGCTGATCGGGGTGTTGACGCGTGAGGGCAATACTTCGCCCCATGGGCTGATGTTCAAGGGGGCCAATCTGCGCGGCATTTTCGTCGGATCGCGCGGCATGGCCGAGAGGCTCAACGCTTTTATCGACGCCCATGGCATCAAGCCGGTGATCGACAAGGTGTTTACGCTGGAGGAGGCCAAGGCCGCCTATGCCTATCAGGCCTCGCCCGATCTGTTCGGCAAAGTGGTGATACGCCTGTGACCTAAGCCGCGAAACGCAAGAACCAGAGCGCGGGGCATGGACCTCGCGCCGGTAAAGGAGAGAGCGATGCAATTGCCGAAAGGGCATGCGATGGGCTTTGGCGCCCGCGTGGGCCAGACGATTCAGACGGCCTATGTGGTGCGCGATATTCATCAGGCGATCGACTGGTGGGTGGACGAGGCGCGGGTGGGGCCGTGGTTCCTGCTCGACCATTTTCTGGCGCCTGATCATGTCTATCGCGGGGCGCAGGCCGCCGGCGATGTCGCCATCGCCATGGCTTTTGCCGGATCCATGTGCATCGAATTGATCCAGCCGCTGGATGACAATCCTTCGGTTTACAAGGATCTGATCGACAGGCGCGGCTATGGTTTTCATCATATCGGCGTGGCGGTGAGCGATGTTGATGCCGAAATCCCCGCCTATGAGGCGCGCGGCTATACGGTGGCCTATCGGGCGCAGGTGCCGACCGGCGGCGCGGTGGCCTATCTGGACGATGGGCGCCATGATCCAGGGATGCTCGAACTGATCCCCGCCACATCGGGCATGGATGAGGCGTTTACCCGTTTTCAAGCGGCGGCCCGGAATTGGGATGGCTCTGATCGCGTCAGGCCTTTTGCATGAGCGCGCCCGATCCCAATGCCGCCACAAGGCGCGGCGCGGCCTATCAGATCTGGGTGGTGGGGCTGCTCAGCCTCAATTTCGGCATCGTCTTTTTCGACCGGAACGCTCCCAATTTCCTGATGCCTTTTATCCAGCACGATCTGGGCTTCAGCAACAAGGCCGTCGGCCTGCTTTCCAGCGCGCTGTCTTTGACATGGGCGATTGCCGGATTTGTGGTGGGCGGCCTGTCGGACCGGATGGGCAAGCAGAAAATCGTCGTCGTTTGGGCCAGCCTTGCCTTTTGCCTGTGTTCCTTCGTATCGGGCGCGGCGGGCAGTTTTATGGTGCTGTTTGCCGCACGCCTGCTGATGGGCGTGGCCGAAGGCGGGATCATGCCGGTCAGCCATGCGATGATCGTCGAGGAAGTGGCGCCCGCGCGGCGCGGCATGGCGATGGGCATCGGGCAAAATCTGGGGTCGAACCTGCTGGGTTCCTTTGTGGCGCCGCTGGTGCTGGTGTGGATCGCCAACACTTGGGGCTGGCGCGAGGGCTTTTATCTGGCTGCGCTGCCGGGCATCGCCACGGCCGCCCTGATCGCTTTCACCCTGCGCGAACCGCCCCGGGAAGCCCATGAACATGCCGAGCGCCCCAAGGTGACGATGCGCGAGGCCTTTGCCAATCGCAATGTCATCCTGTGCGCCGCGATTGCCGTGCTGCTGGTCAGCTATCTGGTGGTGTGCTGGGCTTTCATGCCGCTTTATCTGACCAAGGTGCGCGCCATGGCGCCCGAAACGATGAGCTGGATGATGGCGGTGCTGGGCATTTCGGCGGGGCTGGGCAGCTTTCTGGTGCCCGCCATATCCGATGCCATCGGGCGCAAGCCGGTGATGATCGGCTTTTCGGCGCTGGGGATGCTGCTGCCGCTGGGCGCGCTCTATTACACAGGCGGAAGCTGGGGGCTGGCGGCGATTTTCTTCTTCGGCTGGGGGCTTAATGGCCTGTTCCCCATGTTCATGGCCACGATCCCTTCGGAATCGGTCGATCCGCGTCTGGCCGCCACACTGACCGGCATGGTGATGGGCGCGGGCGAGGTGTTGGGCGGTGTGCTCAGCCCCTTTGTGGCCGGGGCTGCGGCCGATGTCTGGGGGCTGGGCGCGCCGCTGTGGATCATGCTCGGTCTTGCTCTGGCGGCCACGGTGCTGGCGCTGGGGCTTTTGGAATCCGCGCCTGCCGTCCTGGCCCGGCGCGTACGTTGATCTTGCAAAGGTAGGCAACATGAGCACGATCGAACATTTCTCCACCGCCCGGATCGCCGCCAATGAGCGTCTCGATTTCTGGAACCGGCTGACCAATGAGACCTATCCCGGCACCTTGGTCGATCAGCGCAAGGATGCTTTTGAAGCGGAAATGCGGCGGTGGAGTCTGGGCGATCTGGTGATGATCCGCCCCCGATCCTGCGGCAGCCTGGTGCAGCGTCGCCCGACCGGATCGGCGCCAGAGGCGGTGGTGCTGCATGTCCAGCATTCGGGCCGGTCGCGCCATGAACAATGCGGGCGGGTGGCCGAGCTGGGCGTGGGCGATTTCGTGCTGTCCAGCGCCAACGAACCCTATCGCATCGATCTGCGCCAGCACGAATTTCTGGTGGTGGAAATGCCGCGCGCCGGATTGGAGGCGCGCCTGCCCGATCTTGATGCCGCCCTCTCGCGCCGCATTTCGGGGGCCACGCCGGGCAGCCGCCTGCTGCACAATTTCATCCTCTCGCTCTGGCAACAGGGCGATCAGGGGTATGGCGATCAGGGGCGGGGCGATGCGGCATGGGAGCAGGGCGTGTCCAACGTCTTCCTCGATCTGCTCAGCCTTGCGGTGCGTGATGCGGACCATCCTGTTCAATCCTGCCGGCCCCTGCGCGAGAAGATCAAGACGCTGGTGGATGCCAATCTGGGCTGCGCGCAATTCGGGTCGATCGAAATCGCGGCGGAGCTGGGCGTCAGCGTGCGTACGGTGCAGAACGCCTTTGCCGCGATGGGCACGACCCCTTCGGCCTATATTCTTTCGCGGCGTCTGGCGCGCGCCTGTGAATTGTTGATCGTCAATCCGACGATGAGTGTGACCGCCATCGCTTTCGACCTTGGTTTTTCCGACAGCGGCTATTTCGCCCGCTGCTTTCGCGCCGCCTATGGCGCCACACCCTCGCAATGGCGGGGCATGCAATAGGTTTGCGGCCCTGATTTTGCGTCTCTGTCCCAATCCCTTGCGTCCCAGTGCAAGCCAAGGGTTTTTCAGTCGCTAAATTCACACAACGACGAACCGGTAAAAAGACCGGCAGTCAGGAGAGGAACCGAAACTATGCGTAGCATTTTGCTCGTGGGTGTGGCGCTGTGCGGGCTGATCACAGCCTCCCCCGCTTTTGCCGCCCCCGCATCTGCCGCCGATGAGGAGGCCAAGGCCAAGGATAACGGCGGCATTGAGGCCATCGTCGTCACCGCGCAAAAGCGGTCGGAAAACGTCCAGAACGTGCCGATTGCCATCAGCGCCTTTACCGCCAATGCGTTGCAGGAGCGCGCGGTCACCAGCGTGGCCTCGCTCTCGGCCATTGCGCCCAACGTGACGCTTGACGCCGGCACGCCCTTTTCGGGCAGCTCGGCCGTGCTCTCGGCCTATATCCGCGGCATTGGCGCCAATGACTTTGCCTTCAACATCGATCCGGGCGTGGGCATCTATCTGGACGGGGTCTATCTGGCCCGTTCGGTGGGCGCCAACCAGGATCTGCCCGATGTGGAGCGGGTCGAGGTGCTGAAAGGGCCGCAAGGCACGCTGTTTGGCCGCAACACGATCGGCGGCGCGATCAGCATCGTCACCCATGATCCGGGCAAGGAATTCCGCTTTACCGGCAGCGTGACCACCGGCAGCTTCCGGATGTTTTCCGCCAAGGGCACGGTTGATCTGCCGATCACCGAAAGCCTGTCCTCCTCGCTCAGCTTTTCAACGACGCATCGCGACGGCTATATGCACCGCATCCCGTTCCCCGGCGCTTCGAACTATGCCGAGGACCCGATCACCTCGTTCAAGGCTGCCGGATATTACAACAGCGGTTACGGCACCGAAGGGGGTGACAACAATTACAATCTGCGCGGCAAATTGCGTTACAATGACGGCGGCGCCCTGCGCGTGACGTTGAGCGGCGATTACAGCAATATCGACACATCCCAGATCGCCAACAAGCTCATCGCCACCTTTCCGGCGGTGTTTGCGGGCACCTATAATTGCGCCATCGCGGGCAATCCCACCCAGACCGTGGGCGGCGTGACCGGCCCTTGCGACAGCTTTATCGGCGGGCCTCCTTCGGGCGCCTTTGTGGGCAATCGCGGCGGGCTCAATTCGGTGGTCGATCTGCCCTCGATTTACGGCGTCAATGCCGATGCCAATCCGAACAACAACCGGCTGCCCTATGACAACCGTTTTGTGACCAACAGCATCGACACCAGCTATGCCAATGGCAACAATTTCTCGAAAATGAAGTCCTATGGCGGGGCGGCCACCATCGATTACGATCTGGCCGAAAACATGACGATCAAGTCGGTGACCGCCTATCGCGAACTGCATTGGAAGGCGGGCATGGATCTGGACGGTTCGCCGCTCGATTTCCTGCACACCAGTTTTGAAATGAACCAGAAGCAGTTCAGCGAGGAGCTGCAACTGACCGGCAAGGCGATGGACAAGAAGCTCAACTATGTGCTGGGCGCCTATTACTTCACCGAAAGCGGCAATCTGCATGATTACGTGACCTTTGCCGAAGGCCTGCTGCAGGTGGACGGGCCCAACAACCTCTCCACCAAGAACTATGCTTTCTATGGTCAGGCCGACTATAAGATCACAGAGCAACTGGGCATCACCCTTGGCGGGCGTTATACCCATGAAAGCAAGACGTTCGAGGGGTTCCAGTCGGACAATAATGGCTTGAATTACAAGCTGGCCCAGTTCTTCGGCGATCCCAATTGCGCCTCGCTGACGCCGATCTCGAACCAGTGCCGCATCGACAACAACTTCCCCAATCCGGGCCAGCCCCTGCGCTATTACATTGCGGGCGAGCAGCACAAGAGCTTCAACAATTTCTCGCCCAAGGTGGGCCTGCAATATCACCCCAGCGATGCGATCATGCTCTATGCCAGCTGGTCCAAGGGCTACAAGACCGGCGGCTGGACCACGCGCCTGTCCAATCCGCTGCCCTATGCCCCCGGCTTTGGCCCCGAAAAGGCCACGACCTATGAAGTGGGCGCCAAGACCCAGTTCTTTGATCGCCACCTTCAGATCAACGGCGCGGTGTTCCAGACCGATTACGCCGGCATCCAGCTCAATTTCCAGCAGGGCGTCTCGCCCACCATCCAGAACGCGGGCGTTGCGCGCATTCGCGGCTTTGAACTGGAAGTCACCGCCGCGCCTGCCCAGGGCCTGACGCTGACCGGATCGCTGGGCTATACCGATGCCGTCTATACCTCGGTCGACGGCCCGGCGCAGGTGGCCGCCTCTGCCTCGCAGGCGGGTGTGTTCGCGGGGGCCAGCCTGCCCAAGACCCCGAAATACAAGATCAACATCAGCCCCCGTTACGAGGCCGATCTGGGCAAGCATGGCAAGCTGGTGCTGCTGGGCGATGTCACCTTCACCGACAAGATGAAGAATGACACCGAAGGCACCTTCCTGCTCGACCGCCCCGCCACCACCGTCATCAACGCCAGCGCCACCTACAGGCCGCTCAGCGGGTTCTGGGACCTGACTGTGGGCGGCACCAATCTGACCAACGAGCGCTATCTGACCACGGGTCAGGCGCAATATGCCGGTGGCCAGATCTACGGCACCTACAGCCGCCCGGCCGAATGGTACGCGCGGCTTGGCATCAAGTTCTAATCGAGACCCTGCCTTGCGCCGGGCGGGCCTCGTCCGTCCGGCGCCCTTTCCCTTGAAGGAGGCCTCCATGCCCGAAACAGCGCACAGCGAATTCTGGAAAGACATCAAGCCGGTCGAAAAGGTCTTTCGCGAGGGCGGCCTGCCCGAAGTCTATCTGCCCAAGATCGCCGAGGGCGACGAACGCTACTGGGTGCCGATCAGCGAGACCGTCTCGTCCAAACCGGTGTGGATCAGCCCGTCCAAGAACATGTGGGCCGATGTACTGATGAGCAAACAGGCGGGGCTGGTGAACCGCCATTACCATCCGCACCCGATCTGGGCCTACACGATCAGCGGCAAATGGGCCTATCTGGAGCATGAGTGGACGGCCACCGCAGGCGATTTCGTCTATGAAACCCCCGGCGAGAGCCACACGCTGGTCTGCTATGAACATGCCGATCCGATGAAAGTGTTCTTCGTCGTCTCCGGCCCGCTGATGTGGCTGGACGAAGCGGGCAACACCACCGGCCACTATGATGTCTTCGACTACATCGCGGCGGCCCGCGCCCATTACGCCAGTAATGGCATCGGCGCGGACTATGTCGACACGCTCATCCGATAAATCTCCACAAGAGGAACAGCCCATGGGCACTATGAAAGCACCGCCGTCCTCGGCCTATAAGATCGTGCAGGTCGAGGAGCTCTACGCCGATCTTATCAAGAACAAGGGCGTGGAAGGCACCTATGTCGGCCGCGAAGAGAGCGAAAGCCCGTGGGTGCCTTTTGGCGAGGGCGCGGCGATCCGCCATCTGGCCTTTGACGTCCGGCAAAACATCTATTGCAACATCCTGTGGATCAAGGGGCCCGGCGTGATCGGCACCCACAAGCATCGCGGGCCGGTCTGGGCCATCGGACTGGAAGGCTCGTTCCGCTATCTCGAATATGGCTGGGTGTGCCGCCCCGGCGATTTCATCACCGAAACGCCCGGCACGGCCCATACGCTCGTCACCGATGATCCCGACGGCATGAAGGCCCTGTTCTGGATGCAGGGCGCCAACGAGTTTTACGATGCCGATGGCAAGCATGTCGAAACGCTCGATGTGTGGTGGTTCATGAACCACTACGAGACTTATTGCCGCGAAAACAACATTCCCATCAACCCCGCGCTCTATCTTTAAAGGATCAGGCACAGTGGCAATTCTGGACAGATTTTCGGTCGCGGGCCGCAGCGCTCTGGTCACAGGGGGCGCCTCGGGCCTCGGCCTTGCCTATGTCGAGGCGATGGCCGAAGGCGGCGCGGCGGTGACGCTGAGCGACATTGACTTGGCCGGCGCCGAGCGCGAGGCGCAGCGTCTGCGCGATGCGGGCTATGATGTGCGGGCCGTTGCGCTCGATGTGTCCGACAGCGATGCCGTGGCCCGCGTGTTCGACGATCACGCCAAGGTGTTCGGCGGGCTGGACATCTGCTTTGCCAATGCCGGGATCGACACCGGGGCGGGCTTTTGGAACCCCGAAGGCCATCGCAACCCCGATGGGCAGGTCGATACCTATGATCCCAAACGCTGGGACAAATCGATCGCGGTCAATCTGTCCGGCATGTTCTATACGATCAGCAATGCCGTGCGGATCATGAAGCAGCCGGGTCGCGCCAATGGCCGCACCGGCGGCGCGATCATCGCCACCGCGTCCAATGCGGGCCTCGTCACCGAACCGATTGTCGGCCTGCCCTATATGCCTGCCAAGGCGGGCATTTTGCATATGGTGCGCGCGCTGGGGCTGGAGCTTGCCGAATTCGGCATCCGCATCAACGCCATCGCGCCGGGGCCTTTCGTCACCAACATCGGTGGTGGTTGGCTGAAGAAAGATCCCACCGTGCGCGCGGCATGGGACGCCATCGTGCCCTTGGGCAGCGTGGCCGAAACCGAGCAGATGAAGCCGCTGGCGCTGCTGCTGGCCAGCGATGCCTCCGATTACATGACCGGCGCCCATGTGGTGATCGACGGCGGCATGATGCTGGGGAGGTTTAAATGAGGCGCTGGGCATTGTTGCCGCTGATGCTGCTGGCGGCCCCCGCCTCGGCGCAAACGGGGCAGGCATTGGGCCAAACGCTGGCGCAGCGGCCCCCGGCCAAGACCTATGCCAGCATTTGCGCCTATTGCCACGGCCACAATGTGGGGCCGATCATTTTGGGCCGCAAACTGCCGGTTGAATATATTCAGGCGATGGTGCGCGCGGGCCGCAACGGGATGCCCGCGATGCGCCCTACCGAAATCTCGCCCGCCGAACTCGACGCACTGGCCGTATGGATTTCCAAGGCCCCCAAAGACATCAAGGAGCACGGCCAATGAGCGGGGCGACCATCGACAGACGCGGATTGCTGGGCGCGGGCGTGGCGGCGACCATTGGTATTGCCGGACAGGCGATGGCGCAGGGCGCCGTTCTGGCACCGGGCGTCAGCAAGGCCGATCTGGCCGCCGCGCTCAAGGCCATGCGCGCCGTGGTGGGCGATGCATGGGTGGCGGGCGATGCCGAGAGCCTGCGGCCATGGTCGAAAAGCTATACGCCCGACCCCACGGGGCGCCATGCGCCGGTGGGCGCGGTGGCGCCGGAAAATGTCGAGCAGGTGCAGGCGATCCTCAAAATCGCCAACCAATATCGCCAGCCCCTCTGGCCGGTCAGCACCGGCAAGAATATGGGCTATGGCAGCACCACCACCGCCGCGCCGGGCCAGATCGTCCTCGATCTCAAACGCATGAACCGCATCCTCTCGGTCGATACCGAGCTGTGCACCGCGCTGGTCGAACCGGGTGTCACCTATCAGCAGCTGCGCGACTATCTGGACGAGCACAATATCCCGTTGTGGATCGATGTGCCCACCGTTGGCCCGATTGTCGGCCCGGTCGGCAACACGCTCGATCGCGGCGTGGGTTATACGCCCTATGGCGAGCATTTCATGGTGCAATGCGGTATGGAGGTCGTCATGGCCAATGGCGACATTTTGAAAACCGGCATGGGCAGCACCAAGAACCCCAGCGCATGGCAGGCGTTCAAATGGGGCTATGGCCCTTATCTGGACGGCATTTTCACCCAGTCGAATTTTGGCGTGGTGACGAAAATGGGCCTGTGGCTGATGCCCGCGCCGCCGGTCTATAAACCGCTGGTGGTGCGCCACAAGAAGATGGAGGATGTGGCGCGCATCACCGATGCCATGCGGCCTTTGCGCATAGCCGGAATTGTGCCCAATGTGGTGCTGATGATGGGGGCGGCCTATCAATTGGCCATGTTCCATCGGCGCGGCGAAGTCACCACCAAACCCGCACAGGTCAGTGATGAGGAAATCGCCCAATTCGCCGCAAAGCATGATCTGGGCATGTGGAACACCTATATCGCGCTTTACGGAACGCCCGCGCAGGTGGCCGAAAGCGAGCGCATCATCCGGGGCGCCTTTGCCGCCATCGACGGCGATGTGATGACGCAGGAGCAGATGAAGGACAACCCGTGGTTCCACCACCACGCCACGCTGATGCGCGGCGGCCTCAGCCTTGAGGAAGTGGGCCTTGCGCGGTGGAAGGGCGCGGGCGGGGGCCTTGCCTGGTTTGCGCCCGTAGCCCCGGCCAAGGGCAGCGAGACGCAGGGGCAGATCGATCTGGCCAAACAGATCCTTGCGCGGCACGGCTTTGATTATACCGCCGCCTTTGCCGTGGGCATGCGCGAATTGCACCACATCATCGCGCTGCTGTATGACAAGAGCGACCCGGCCGAGGAAAAGCGCGCCGATGATTGCTATCGCGAACTCGTCACCGGCTTTGGCGATCGCGGCTGGTGCTCCTATCGCACCGGGGTTCACGCGATGGACCTGGTCGCGGCGCAATATGGCGAAACCAATCGCGCAGTGAATGCCGCCATCAAACAGGCGCTTGACCCCAACCATATCCTTGCCCCCGGCAAATCGGGGATCGCATGATGGGCGCGCGGTTTGACGGCAAGGCTGTGCTGATTACGGGCGCGGCAACGGGCATCGGGCGTGCCACCGCCCTTGCCTTTGCCGCCGAGGGGGCCGGCGTGATGATCGGCGACATCGACCCGCGCGCGCAGGAAACCCGCGCAATGATCGCGGCGGCGGGCGGCAAGGCGGAGTTTTGCCATACCGATGTGCGCGATCCGGCGGCGGTTGAGGCTTTGGTCAAGGCGTGCCTGTCGCATTTCGGGCGGATGGATTGCGCGTTCAACAATGCGGGCGTTTTGCCGCCCCAGCGCCCGATCCATGAGGTGACGCCCGAGGAGCTGGATCTGGCCATTGATGTTGATTTCAAGGGCGTGTTCTATGCCATGCAAGCGGAAATCCGGCACTTTCTGACCGTGGGCGGCGGGGCGATTGTCAATACGGCCAGCGTGGGGGCCTTGATCGCGGACCCTAATATGAGCGCCTATTGCGCGATGAAACATGCCGTGGCGGGCCTGACCAAGGCGGCGGCGGTGGAATATGCGCGGGTCGGCATCCGCACCAATTGCATCGCCCCCGGCTTTGTCGTCACGCCGATGACCCGCCATTGGGCCGAAAGCAACGCCTTTACCGACATGTTCTTCGCACAGAACATTTCCGGCCGCGCCGCGCAACCCGAGGAAATCGCCCCCACCGTCCTGCATCTGTGCAGCGATGGGGCCAGTTTCATCAATGGCGCCACATTTGTGATCGACGGCGGCCAGACGGCGCATTAGTATGTATCACAGACAAAATTATAAAGGAGAGAATTGCCATGGCCGTTATGACCGCGCCGCCTTCGAACAAGGCCGCCATTGTCGATGTGAAATTCCCGCACAAGGCCCTGGTTGATCGCCTCAGCCCCGGCGGGCGCTATATCGATGCGCAGACCGATGTGGACAGCCCATGGGTGCCCTTTGGCGAACATGCCGCGATCAAGCATCTGGCCTTTGACGTGCGGCAGAACCTGTTTTCGAACATCCTGTGGGTCAAGGGGCCGGGGGTGATCGGCACCCATCTGCATCGCGGCACGATCACCATGGTCTGTCTCGAAGGCAGTGTGCGCTATCTGGAATATGACTGGACGGCCACGCCGGGCGGCCTCATCCTTGAAGTGCCGGGCGAAAGCCATACGCTGGTGACCGAGCATCCCGAAGGGTGCAAGCTGTTTGGCTGGATGCAGGGGCCGATCGACTTCTTCGACGATCAGGCCAATCTGGTCGATACCGCTGATGTGTGGTGGTTCATCAACCACTATGAGACCTATTGCCGGGACAATGGCATCGCCATCAATCCCAAGCTCTACGTGTAAAGGGCTGGGCTGATGCGTGCAGTCGTGATGCAGGGGCTGCACAGGCCGCTGGCGCTCGAAACCTTGCCCGATCCCACGCCGGACGCTGGCGAGATTGTGGTCAAGGTCGGGCGCTGCGGCATTTGCGGGTCGGATCTGCATATGACGGAGGACCCGGCCTATGGCATGGCTGCGGGCAGCGTTCTGGGCCATGA
Organism: Novosphingobium sp. SG707; assembly: GCF_012275515.1. Taxonomy (GTDB): domain Bacteria; phylum Pseudomonadota; class Alphaproteobacteria; order Sphingomonadales; family Sphingomonadaceae; genus Novosphingobium. The sequence goes on along the minus strand of NZ_JAAZQL010000001.1, from coordinate 1,175,886 downwards.
ATTCGCGGGCGAAGTCGTGGCGCTGGGCAAGGATGTCGAGGGTTTTGCCACGGGTGACCTCGTCGCGGTCAGCCCGCTTAAAAGCTGCGGCCATTGCCCCGCCTGCGTGGCGGGTGAGGTGGCTTGGTGCGAGCATTTCGGGCTGCAGGGCGGCGGCTATGCCGAATATGCCGTCACGCGGCCCAACCAGTGCGTGCGCCTGCCCAAGAGCGCCAGTCTTGCCGATGGCGCGATCATCGAGCCATTGGCCGTGGCGCTGCATGGCATCAATCTGTCGGGCATGAAAACCGGCGACAAAGTGCTGGTGCTGGGCGGCGGGCCGATCGGGCTTGCCGCCGCCTTCTGGGCGCGGCGACGCGGGGCGGGCGCGGTGGTGGTGCAGGATGTGGCCCTGTTTCAGGCCGAGCGCGCGCTGGCGATGGGGGCGACCGGCTTTGTCGCCGAACCCGACGATCCCGTCGGCGCAGCAGAGCGCGCTCTGGGCGGTAAGGCCGATGTGGTGATCGAATGCGTGGGCCGTCCGGGCCTGATCGCGCAGGCGGTGCAGCAGATCCGCCCGCGCGGCACGATCCTGCTGCTGGGCCTTTGCACCCAGCCCGACACGTTCAATTCCTTTGCCATGCTGTCGAAGGAAGTGCGGCTGGTCACCTCGGCCTTCTTCCACACGCAGGAATATGAGGCCGCCCTCGACGCCTTGTGCAGCGGGGCGCCCGAGCCGCGCCATCTCGTGTCCGACACGATTACGCTGTCCGCCACGCCGGAGCGTTTCGAGGCGCTGCGGCGGCGCACCCATGACTGCAAGGTGCTGATCAACCCGTTTGGATAGCAGGCCCATGCGCAACATCGACTATTTCGACAAATCCGCCGGGCTTTATCCCGACCGTGCTGTACTAAAAACCGCGCAGGGCGCGATCACCTATGCCGCGATGCAGCGGATGACGCACCGTCTGGCGGGCGCCATGGCGGCGGCGGGCCTGCAGCCGCAGGAGGCCGTGGCGATCATGTCGCCCAACCATCCGGGCGTGCTGACGGCGATGCTCTCGCTGTGGCGCGCAGGGGCGGTGTGGATCCCGGTCAACACCCGCAATGCGCTGCCTGATACGATTGCCTATCTGCGCTATGTGCGCGCGGGATGGCTGTTTTATCATTCCAGCTTGTCTGCCGAGGCGCATGAGGCCGCGCGGCAAGTGCCATCGATCCGGCATCTGATCTGCCTTGATGCGCCCGATGCAGGCAATCCTTGCCTCGATGGCTTCATGCTGCCCGCCGATGCGCCGGATATGCCCGATTTGGGCAGCCCGGATGGGGGCGACCGCGAACTCTGCGCGATCATCGCCACAGGCGGCACTACGGGTCCGGCCAAAGGGGTGCGCGCGCTGAACCGCAGTTGGGGCACGATGCTGGAAAGCATCGCCATGTTGATGGCGGTTGAAGAGATACCGGTGTTCCTTGCCACCGCGCCCTTGTCCCATGCGGCAGGACCTTTCGCGCTGGCGGGGATCGCCATGGGGGCGACGATTGTGATGCTGCCCGCCTTTGACGCCCACGCGGTGATGGAGGCGATCCAGACTCATCGCGTCACCCATATGTTTCTGCCGTCCACGGCGCTCTATTCGATGCTGGCCCACCCTGATGTGCGCCACTATGACTATTCCAGCATGCGCTATTTTCTGCTGGCGGGCTCGGCCTGCAGCCCGGAAAAGCTGCGGCAGGCGGTGGAGGTGTTTGGCCCTTGCCTGTGCCAATCCTATGGACAGAGCGAATTCCATCTTATCGCCACATGGCTGCCGCCCGAAATCGTGGCAGCCGCCGCTGCCGGCGATCATTCCGAGCGGTTGGCCAGTTGCGGGCGGGCCACGATGTCTGTGCGCGTCGAATTGATGAATGACGATGGCGCGTTATTGCCTGTAGGCGAGGTGGGCGAGATCGTCGGGCGCGGGGGCATCGTTTGCGACGGCTATTTCGAGATGGAGCAGGCCACCGCCGAGGTGCGCACCCATGGCTGGCATCACACCGGCGACATTGGCCGCCGCGACGAGCACGGCTTTTTCTATATCGTCGACCGCAAGAAGGACATGATCGTCACCGGCGGTTTCAACGTCTTTTGCAGCGAGGTTGAGGCTGTAGTGTCTGAAATGCCGGGTGTCCATGAATGCGCCGCCATCGGCATCCCGCACGAAAAATGGGGCGAGGCGGTCAGCGTGCTGGTGGTGGCCGATCCGGCGAAGGCGCCCGATGCCGCCGCCATCATGGCCCATTGCAAGGCGCGGCTGGGCAGCATCAAGGCGCCCAAACACGTGTTCTTTCGTGAAAACCTGCCGCGCACCCCGGTGGGCAAATTCGACAAGAAGGCCATGCGCGCCGAGTTCTGGCAGGGACAAAGCCGCAGCGTCAATTAGGCCATGCTTTGATCCCTGCAGGCGATCAGGCCGCCCACCGCCTTTGGCGCTGCGCTTCGGCATGGGCGGGGCCGCCGGTCCGGAACTGCTGCAACTCGCGGATCAGCGTGTCGGATTGTTCGCTCAGCCCGCGCGCGGCGGCCGACGTCTCTTCCGACATGGCCGCATTGCTCTGGGCGATGGTGCCCATTTCCGCCACGGTCTGATTGGCCCTTTGCAGCTTGCCTGCCTGCTCATTCGTGTCGGCGGCAATGGCGTTGACCATGCCGCTGATCTCGCCCACGCCCGATGCAATGCGCGAGAGGGCATTGCCCGTTTCCATCACCAGACGGACGCCGTTTTCCACCTGAACGGCCGAACCCTGAATGCGCGATTTGATGTCCTTGGCGGCATCGGCGCTGCGCTGGGCCAAGGCGCGCACTTCGGATGCGACCACGGCAAAACCGCGCCCCGCATCGCCCGCGCGCGCGGCCTCCACCCCGGCGTTTAGCGCCAGGAGGTTGGTCTGAAACGCAATGGCGTCGATCACGCTGATGATGTCCGAAATCTCGCGCGAGGATGCTTCTAGCGCCCCCATCGCTTCGACCGCGCGCGCCACGACATCGCCCGATTGCTCGGCGCTTTTGCGCGTTTGCTCCACCATGGCATTGGCCGTCTGGGCCGAACGTGCGGCCTGCGCCATCGTGTTGCCAATTTCATGCAAGGCGTTGACGGTGGCCTCGACCTTGACCGCCTGCTGCTCGGTGCGAGAGGAGAGGTCCTGCGCCGCCCCGCCGATTTCGCTGGAGCCGGCGGCCACCATCTGCGCGGTTTTTACGACCCGCCCCATCGAGGAGCCGATGGCATCGACCGCCGCGTTGAAACTGGTGCGCAGCCCTTCGTAATCCGAACGGAAGGGCGTGGTGATCTGATAGGTCAGATTGCCCCGCGAGAGCTGTTCCAGCCCTTCGCGCAGCTGGTCGACGACCTGCGCTGTTTCGGCAAGGCTTTGCACGATCACCAGAACTTCCTGATCGCCCTCGATCCGCGTGGGCAGCAGGGTCACCAGAATGCGCTTGGTTGCGCCGGTATTGTCCAGATTGATCCATTCAAACCGGGCCGATCCGTTGGAGAAGGCTTCATGCAGCCTTTCGTTCACGCATTCGGCAACCGGGCGGCCATCCGTCTGGATCGGCGCGGAAAAGTCGACCGGCGTGCCGCCGATGATTCGGCTGCGCGGATAGCCGTAGATCTTTTCGGACGCGGCATTGCAAGCGGTGAACACGCCATTCTGAATCAGCAGCATACCATCAGGAGACTGTTCAAACATGGCTTCGGCCAGGCGCGTTTCCAGTGATGGCTTGGATGATTTTCTGAACATGGGATCTCGACCATTGATCACGATGCCCCATCTTCTGGCCCAGGCGGAATAATATAGTCCAATTCCGGCGCTTAGGAGTTTCCCCTAGCCAAATCGAAACGTCCGGGGCGGGGCGCAAAGGCGGCAAATCGGCCGTCCGTGATCGGCCGCCTCTAATCGACCCTTGCCAATCGGCGCAGGGTCTGGGGTGGCTGGCCGTATTGGCGCATGAAGGCCTCGCGCATCCGGCGCAGATCCACAAAGCCTGACTCGCGGGCGATCCGGTCCATCGGGTGGCGGGTTTCCTCGATCATCAGGCGGGCCGCTTCAAGGCGGATCTGCTCCACCGCCTTGGCGGGCGTCTGGCCGGTTTCCGCGCGAAAGGCGCGGGCAAACTGGCGGGGCGAGAGTGCGGCCACCTCGGCAAGTTCGTCCACGGTCAGTGGGTTGGCCAGATGGGCGCGGGCATGGATCAGGGCTTTCTGGATTCGGTCGCTGCTGGGCGCCAGGTCGAGCAGCTCGGAATGCTGGGATTGTCCGCCCGCGCGGCGATGATGCATGACCAGCCGCCGCGCGACGGAGGAAGCGAGGTCGCGCCCAAGGTCCTTCTCGATGAGGGCCACGGCAAGATCGAGACCGGCAGTCAGACCGGCCGAGGTCCACACCGTGCCTTCGTTGATGAAAATGCGGTCATCCTCCACCCGCACGTTGGGAAAAGTGTCGCGCATCTGTCGGGCATAGGCCCAATGGGTGGTGGCCCGCCGCCCGTCGAGCAACCCCATCTGTCCGAGCAGGAAGGCGCCGGTGCACAGGCCCGCGATCCGCCGCGATTCCCGCGCCATTGCGCGCAGCCTGTCCAGCGTGGCCTCATCCTGTTGCGGCGGCGGCTCCAGCCCGGCCATCATCAGCAAAGTGTCGATCGGCCCCACCTCGTCCAGCCTGACGGTCGGCACGGCAAAGCCGCTGGAGGATATGACCGGCCCGCCCTCCACCGATGCCATGGAAAGCGTATAATATTCCTCACCCTTCTGGGCATTGGCCAGTTCAAAGCCTGCCTGCACGCCCAGCGCCAGAAACTGGAAGCCGGGAGTGAGGACCATGGAAACATGCGGCATCGAGGCCTCCAAAACCAATGTCTGAAAAACGTAGTTTATACGTCATATCAGACATAGCGGATCACGTCCATAAGGCCCTTGTCGAGAGCGACGGCGCTCTCCCCCAGAAAGGATCCGGCCCATGACCACCACCTCATCCCACCAAGGCACCGCGCTGATCACCGGCGCTTCCACGGGTATCGGCGCCATCTATGCCGACCGCCTTGCGGCCCGCGGCCATGACCTCATCCTTGTGGCCCGCAACAAGGACAAGCTACAGGATCTGGCCGCCCGGATTTCGGACAGAACCGGCCGCGCGGTCGAAGTGCTTGCCGCCGATCTGGGTGACAGGGCGGATCTTGCCCGCGTCGAAAAAGTGCTGCGCGAAGATGCCAGCATTACCGCGCTGGTCAACAATGCGGGGATCGGCACCCACAGCCCGCTGCTGGAAAGTGATGTCGAGCGGATGGATGCCATGGTGCAGCTCAATGTCACCGCGCTGATGCGGCTGACCTATGCCGCCGTCCCCGGCTTTGTGGCGCGCGGCGGGGGCGTGGTGATCAACATCGCCTCGATCGTGGCGCTGGCGCCCGAATTGCTCAACGGCGTCTATGGCGGCACCAAGGCTTTCGTTCACGCCTTCACCGCTTCGCTGAACCACGAAATGGCCGACAAGGGCATCCGGGCGCAGGCCGTGCTGCCGGGCGCCACGCGCACCGATTTCTGGGCGCTGGGCGGCCTGCCGGTTGAACATTTGCCCAGCGAGGTCGTGATGGACGCGGCCGATATGGTCGATGCGGCGCTGGCCGGATTGGATCAGGGCGAGACCACGACCATCCCCGCCTTGCGCGATGTGGAGCTCTGGCAAGCTTTTGAAGCGGCCCGCCATGCGCTCGGGCCCCAACTTTCCGCCACCCGCTCCGCCCCGCGCTTTGGACAGGCGGCCTGATCCCGCCAACCCAGTCTCCCGATCAAAGGACCGATCCCATGAAACTTACCGGCAACACCATTTTCATCACCGGCGGCACCAGCGGCATCGGTCGCGGTCTGGCCGAGGCGCTCCACAGGCTTGGCAACAAGGTCATCATTTCGGGTCGGCGCGCCGCGCTGCTCGATGAAGTGACCGCGGCCAACCCCGGCATGGAGGGCATCACGCTTGACGTCACCCGGCTGGACAGCATCCAGGCCGCCGCGCAAGAATTGATCGCCAAATATCCCGACCTCAATGTCGTGTTCAACAATGCCGGTTTCATGCCCTTTGACGATGTGTCCGGCCCGATCGACGATGCGGTGGCGCAGGAACTGGTTGCCACCAACCTGCTCGGCCCTGTCCGGGTGACGGCGGCGCTGATCGAGCATCTCAAGAGCAGGCCCGAGGCCACCGTGCTCTATACCAGCAGCGTTCTAGCCTTCGTGCCGCTGGCGGGCAACGCGATCTACTCGGCCACCAAGGCCGCGATCCATTCTTTCGCCCTGTCGCAGCGCTTTCAATTGCGGAACACCAGTGTGCGGGTGCAGGAAATCGCGCCGCCTTGGGTGGATACGGACCTGATCTACAAGAGCGGCGATCCGCGCGCGATGCCGTTGGCCGATTTCATCGAACAGACGCTGGTCGAATTGGCCAAGGATGATCCCGAAGTGATTGTCGATGCCGTTCGCCCGCTGCGCGACAATCCGGGGGCGGGTGAACACACGCTGTTCGAAGCCTTCAACCAGAGCCTTGCCGAAAATCCCATCCCCACCGGCGCATGAGCCGCGCCATTGCAAGTTACACCCTGAATTTGAAAGGATAATCCCATGTCACGTATCGGCGCCCCGGCCATGGAGGCCGCCCCCGAGGGATCACAGGCCACCCTGCAGGCGATCAAGGCCAGGCTGGGTCAGGTGCCCAACTTCTTCCGCGTCCTGTCGAACAGCCCGGCCGTCATCACTGCCCATGCCGCCCTCAGCCAAAATCTCGGCAAGGCGCTTGATCTCAAGACGCGCGAGCGGATTGCTCTGGCCGTGGCGGCGGTCAATGGCTGCGAATATTGCGATGCCGCGCACAGCTTTACCGCCTTCACCTTCGCCAAGCTGAGCCATGAAGAAATCGCCATGGCCAAGCAGGGTGATGCGCCGGAAGCCAGGGATGCCGCCGTGGTAGCCTTCGCCCGGCAGGTGGCCCACACGCGCGGCAAGGTGACGCAGGCCGATCTCGAACCGTTGCGCGCGGCCGGTTTCACCGAGGCGCAGATTATCGAAATCGTAGCCACGGTGGCGGAGAATTTCTTCACCAACCTGATCAACAATGTGGCCGGAACGCAGGTCGATTTCCCCGCAATCTGAATGTTCCGCCGTTTTTTCGGCCATGCCAAGGCATCGTGCGACCCGCTCGTGCGATGTCTTGGCGCATAAGGGTCATTGTGTCCCCAGATCCCGCTTACCAATCCCAGACCTGCGGGAAACCCTGCTCGGCCAGCCATGTCGGAACGTGGACCGCCGGGGCAAAGCCACGGCCCGGATCGGCAAGGGCCCGGATGCGCCGCAACTTGTCGGGCCTGCCCTGAATGATCGCTGCCATGGCAACAGTCTGATACCTGTCGCAAATGACCGCGCCCATATCTATCGCAATGGCGCGGCGCGCCTGATCCAGATCGTAATGGGGCCAGGATACGCGCATGGTCAAAGGGTCCTGAAACCACCGTTGCTCGATGCCGATCCTTTCGGCCATGGCGTGCAACTGATCCAGATCCGGCGAGAACATATGGCACATCAACCGCCCGCGCAGGGTGTGAATGGCGCTGTCGACATAGACACTCATGGCATCACCGGCGGTTGCACTGTCATTCCCGTCCATCTAGTCTGGGCTCCGGAGGCCCGAGCATGTCCGACCATCCTTGGCTGATTGCCGCTTTCGACCGGTTGAATATTCCCGGCGATATCCGCGCGCTCATCATCGACCATCATAGCGAACCGCATCGTTACTACCATACGCTTCGCCATATCGATCTTATGCTGCGCCAGATTCCGGCCGAGCATCCTTTCGCGTCCGAAATGGCGGCGGCGGCGCTGTTTCATGACATCATTTATGACCCGACCCGCTCCGACAATGAGGAAAGATCACTGGCCCTGTTCGAGTCCGTTGCAGACAAATGCGCACCGCCGCCGCTCGACAGATCATTGGTCTCAGCGATGATCATGGCAACCAAGAGCCACCATTTCCGGCAGGAACGCAAGGTCGAGGATGAAGCGGTCAATCTTCTCCTCAAGGCCGATCTGAGCATCCTGTGGCATTCCGATCCTGCTGTCTATGCATGGTATGCGGCGGGCGTCCGCCAGGAATATGCCTTCGTGCCCGAGGATCCGTTCCGCGCGGCGCGGGCGAAAATATTGACCGGGCTTGGCGATGATCTGCTTCAGAGCCGCCAACTGACCGTGGCAGAGGCCAAAATGCTGGAGCGCAATATCGGGTGGGAGTTGGGCGCAAGCAACTTTGGCCCTGGCTGATTTCTTCTCAACACCGCCCATGACTGCCCTTGAGTATTGCCGAAAATCATCCTGATGCCAATAGCGGGGCGGGCAATGAATTTGCTGCGATATGTTTGCAAAAAATCGCATGTTCTCTGAAGATGTTTAGGTTATCATGCCAATGTAAAACCCCTTAAGGAAAAAGTCATGGGGCATCGTTCCGGCTTTGAAGTTGAAAATATTTCGGGCCGCTTGTCTAATCGTAGCAGCTTATTGCTCCGTATTTCTACGAGCAACAATCCCGATGAATGGCTAGAGCAGATCATCCAGCATACCGACCGCCAGGACGATATTTTCATCGAACTCATCAACCGATGCCCCTTTGGCATCTATGTAATTGATGAGAACATGTGCATCCTTGCCATGAACGAGCGTTCGCAAGACGGCGCCTTCCGCAATGTCCGACCCGTGATCGGCCGCCCCTTTCGCGAAGCCATGCATATTCTGTGGCCCCCCGAAACGGCGGAGGAAATCATCGGCCGGTTTCGCCATACGCTGGAAACGGGCGAACCCTATCTTTCGCGCAATTTCGTGCGGAACAGGAACGATGTGGATGATGTGGAAGGCTATGAGTGGGAATTGCACCGGGTGCGCCTGCCGGATGATCAGTTGGGCGTGATTTGCTATTATTATGATTCAACCGAACTTCGCGCCGCGCAGCGCGCTCTGGCCGACAGTGCGCGCCGCCAGCAATTGCTGATTGAGGAACTGAACCACCGCGTGAAAAACACGCTGGCGGTCGTGCAGGCTCTGGCGCGCCAGACCTTTGGGCTTGAGGCTGCATCAGCCGCCCAGCATGAGACGTTCAGCCGCCGCCTTGTCGCGCTGGCCCGCGCGCATGATTCCCTGACGCAGACCCATTGGGAACATGCTACGCTGCCCGATGTCATTGCGGGATCTGTCGAATCCTGCGGCGTTTCCGATCAGGTGCAGGCCAGCGGTCCACAGGTCTTGCTGGACCCGAGGGCGGCGGTCACTTTTGCTCTGGCCCTGCATGAACTCTGCACCAACGCGATCAAATATGGCGCGCTTTCCCGCCCGAACGGCAGCGTGACCATCGCCTGGGAATGGATTGGAGGCCAATTGCATTTCGTCTGGACAGAGGCGGGCGGTCCACAGGTTTCTCCGCCCGAGAAATATGGGTTCGGCACCAGAATGCTGGAGCGGGCATTGGCGGGTGATCTGGAGGCCGATGTCGATCTCGATTACGCGGCCGAGGGTCTGGTCTGCACCATCAAGGCGAACAGCGGCGCCCTGTGCCGTCTTGGCAAGGAGCCGTCGTAATCGCCGGTGAGGCCGCCCGACGGGGCGGCGCTCGCCTTTGACGCTTTTTACCGCAAGGGGCGCCGCAGCGCCCGCCGGCCGCCGGGCAGGGGCAGCTTGTCCTCATCGACCAGCACGCCCTGTTTGATCACCGCGACGATGGCCTTGGCATTGTTGATGTCCCGCGCCGGATCGGCCGAGAGCAACACCGCATCGGCCAGTTTCCCGCACTCGATACTGCCCAGATCCGCTGCTCGGCCCAGCAGCATCGCGCCATTGAGTGTGGCCATGCGCAGGATCGCGGCGGGCGCGATGCCTTGCTGCTGCAACAATTCCATTTCCCGATGCACTGCCGGGCCCAGCGACTGGTCGGTGCCGATCGCCACCACGCCGCCTGCCTCATAGACCTTGCGGATGTTCTCGGCGGCCACCGGCGTCATCAGCTTCATCCACCATGTCCAACCCCGCGCCTTCCACGCGGGCAGGGTTTCCTTGCGCAAGGTCTCGATTTCCTGCGGCGAAAGTGCGGCTTTATAAAGCGGCTGATCGAGATATTCGGGATGTTCGACCAACCGGCTGTAGCCATCGCCAATTGTCAGCGTGGTGGCAAAGGGCGTCTTTTTCGCGCCCATTTCTCGGGCAAAACCATCGCTGATCGGCGCCTGAATGACGGGATGGGCCAGGGCATCGGCCCCCACCGAAAGCGCCTCGACCGAGCGGATTTCGTTGGAGGTGTGGATCACCGTGCGTACTCCGTGGCGATTGGCCTCCACAATGATCTGCTGCATCAACGGCAGCGGCATCAGGGACACCATCGGGCGCGTGCCCCAGCCATGCTCCTCATAGGTGATCTTGACGATATCGGGCTTTTGCTCGCGCAGATAGGCGAGGAATTTGGGCCGATCCGCAGGCCAGTCGGCGATCCGCACCGCCACCGCATCGGCATGGCTGCCCGGATAGGTCACCAGATTGCCGGTGGCCATGATATGCGGCGCGGCGATCTTGCCCGCGCGTTCCTCGGCGCGCAGGCGCAGGATATAGGGCGCATAATTGCCCGCATCGAACAGCGTCGTCACGCCCGAATAGAGATAGCCCGCCAGCACGCCCACGCCCATCTCATGGGCCTTTTCCAGCTCGGCGGCGGAATAGGTCGGCTGGATAGGCAGGTCGTTTTCATCAAGCGGCGCCTCGGCCGCCGGATTGGCGTTCGAGGGCAGACGGATATGGGCATGCGTTTCGATCAGGCCGGGGATCAGGAATTGCCCCTTGGCATCCATATGCCGACCCGATGCGCGCGAGGCCGAGGCAGTGGGGGCGATGAAGGTAAAGCGGCCCTTGTCGATCCCCACGCTCATATCGGCGCGGGCAGGCGCGCCCGTGCCGTCCAGCAGGGTCACATGGTCGATAATCAGATCCTCGGCCCGCGCCGGAGCCGATGCCAGCGCGGCGGCCATGGCCAGGACGGATAGAAACGCACGCATATTCACTCTCCCTGCGCGATGCCTGATTGTTTGAAAATAATGCCGTCGCGCATCACGAAACGGACATTGAGAACCTGCGCAATGTCGCGGATCGGATCGCCGCCCAGCGCGATCACATCGGCCAGCATCCCCGGCGCAATCCGCCCGCGATCCTTCAGGCCCATGGCGGCGGCGGCATTGACCGTGCCGGTTTTCAGTGCCTCCATCGGGCTCATCCCGGCGGCGACATATTCGATCATCTCGCGCCCGTTGGTGCCATGGGGCGAAATGCCCGAATCCGTGCCCAGCGCGATGGGAACCCCCAGCCGCACCGCCATGCGCGCCAGCTTCTTCGGCTGATCGCCCAGCAGCAGCATCTTGGCCATCGAGTTTTCGTTGAGATTGCGGAAGGGGCCTTTGCGCACTTTTTCCGGCGTATCGCCCACCCAGTCGATGGGCCAGACCGTGGGCACCAGCCATGTGCCCCGCGCCTTCATCGCCTTGAGGCTTTCCTCATCCGCCCACATCGCATGTTCGATACTGTCATAGCCTGCGCGCACGGCGGCATCGATGCCTTCCTTGCCATGGGCATGGGTGGTCACTTTGCGGCCCATCGAATGCGCGGTCCAGGCGATGGCCTGCAATTCGGCGTCGGTAAACTGCTGGCCGGTGCCGGTGTCCGAACTGTCGGTGACGCCGCCGGTCACATGGACCTTGATGACATCGGCCCCCGCGCGGATCGCCTCGCGGGTAGCGCGCATGCAATCATCGGCGCCGTTGCAGGTGTTGCCGCGATCGGCCGCCGCCAACAAAGCCTTGCGCAGGCCATGGACATCGGCATGGCCGTTCGTGGGGCTGATTCCGGCGCCTGCGGCCAGGATATGCGGCCCGGCCACGATCCCGGCCCGCACCGCATCGCGCAAGGGATAGATCGCCCCATCCGCCGCGCCCAGATCGCGCACCGTGGTAAAGCCCGCCATCAGCGTTGCCCGCGCATTGCGCGCGCCGTTGAGGGCAAAGAACCCATCCTCTTCACGCAGGGCAGCATCGGGCATATGCCCGGCGATGCCGCCGCTGGTCAGATGGACATGGACATCCATGAAGCCGGGCATCACGAATTGATTCTTGAGATCAATCACCTCGGTGTCGGAGGGCAGGCCAAGCGTGGCGGCCTCGGGCCCTCCGGGGTGGATAGCGGTAATCCGTCCATCCGCGCCTATCACCAGCGTGCTTTGCCCCCGCACCGCCTCGCCCGGCACGGCCAGTAAGGCTCCGGCGCGCAGCAGGCGCAGGCGGCTATGTTCGGCTTCGGGTTGGGCCGGGGCGCCCGGCGTGGCCAGAGCGGCCTGCGCGGCGGGCGACAGGGCGCTTTGGGCCAGCGCATAGGGCGCCATCGCCGCGCCGCAGAGCAGGCCGGACAGCATAGCCCATCGAAGCAGGTTTGGCATGATTGACCTCATAAGGTGGGAGTGGGCGGATGGAAGGGCGGAAAGCAGCCTGGAGCAATTCGCTCTTTAACGTATGCAAAATCATATGATATAATTCATGCTGACGCAAGTTTCAGCGATAGCGTTCGATCAAAATTGCGCTATCATCGCGATGAAGGCGGGCCATCGCCGCCGGGGGAAAGGGAATTTATGCGTAAACTGGCATGTCTGGCTCTGGCCGCAACGATGTTGGCCTCGGTTCCGGCCCATGCGGGCGATGTGGTGGTCCATGCCGGGCGGCTGATCGATGGCGCTGGCGATGCGGTGCGCGAGAAAGTCTCGATCCTGATCCATGATGATCGCATCACCGGGATTGAGGCGGGTTTCATTACCCGTCCCGGCGCGGCGGTGCTCGATCTGTCGGACAAGACGGTGCTGCCCGGACTGATCGACACGCATGACCATATCACCCATGGTTTCCACCCCGGCGACCCGATCCGCAACGCCGTGACGCGCAGCGATTTCCAGCGCGCCATCGACGCGACCGCCTATGCCCGCGCCACCTTGCTGGCAGGCTTTACCTCGGTGCGCGATTGCGGGGGCGAGACGGCGGTGGTCGTGGCGCTCAAGCGTGAGATTGCCGAAGGGGCGGTGCCGGGGCCGCGCCTGTGGGTGGCCGGTTCAGCGCTGGGGCCGACGGGCGGGCATGGCGACGGGGCCAATGGGCTGAACCCGGAAATCGCGGAAATTCCGCATATTGCCGACAATCTGGTCGATGGGGCCGATGATGCGCGCCGCACCGTGCGCCGGTTGCATCGCGAAGGGGTGGATCTGATCAAGATCATGCCTTCGGGCGGGGTGATGTCGATTGGCGACAATCCCGACTGGCAATTGATGAGCGACGATGAAATCAAGGCGGTGGTGGAAACCGCCCATGCGCTGGGGATGAAGGTGGCGGCCCATGCCCATGGCAAGCAGGCGATCGACCATGCCATCACGCTGGGCGTCGATTCGATCGAGCATGGATCGTTTGGCGATGCGGGCAGCTATAAGCTCTACAAGCAATATGGCACCTATCTGGTGCCCACGATGCTGGTGGGCGACAAGGTCTATCAGCGGGCCAAGACCCACCCTGAACAGCTCAATCCCTCGACCGCCGACAAGGCTTTGCATGTGGCCCCGGTGCTGCGCAAGAACCTGCATGACGCCTATCTGGCGGGGGTGAAGATAGCCTTTGGCACCGACACTTTCGGCATGTCGGTCCATGGCGAGAATGCGCAGGAATTTGCGCTGATGGTCGAGGCCGGGATGAAGCCGATGGACGCGATCCGCGCCGCCACCGGGGTTGCCGCCGAATTGCTGGGCAGCAAGGATGTGGGCCGCGTTGAGGCGGGGCGTTTTGCCGATCTGGTGGCGGTTGATGGCGATCCGTTGCAGGATGTGCGGCGGCTGGAGAAGGTTTCCTTCGTCATGAAGGGCGGTGCCGTGGTGAAGCAATCGGGCAAGAGCACGCTGTAAATGGACAGGTTCGACCGCGCCATTCTGGGCGCGCTGGAGCGCGATGCCCGCCAGTCCTTCGCTGATCTGGCCGAGGAGGTGGGCATGTCCAAGACGCCCTGCTGGAACCGGGTGCAGGGGCTGGAGGCGTCGGGCGCGATCCTTGGTTATCGCGCGATGGTCGAGCCGGAAGCGGTGGGGCTGACGCTGGACGCCTTTGTGCAGGTGTCGGTCAGCTTTGCCGACCATGCCGCGTTCGAGGCGGCGGCCTGCGCGCATCCCAGTGTGATTGCCTGTTATACCACGGCGGGCGATGCGGATTATCTGCTGCATGTGATGGCGCGCGACGTGGCCCATCTGGACGGATTGTTGCGCGGGCAATTGCGCCGGATGCCGGGGGTGGAGCGGTTCAACACCACCATCGGCATGAAGCGGATCAAGCGGGCGGGCGCGGTGATGGCAGCGGCGGAATAGAGTTCCTTGCTGGTCCTTTGGCGTTGTGATCTATTCTGCGCAAGGGCGATGTGGCGGGAAATCAGGAACCCTTTTCCGGATATGCTGGAATAGGATGTTGCGATTCACACCTTGCCGGAGCTTTGCGCCATGCCCCCCGCCATGTCCCCTGATGTCGCTCTCAACCAATGGATCCGCCACGATTTCGCCGCGATCAACACCGCGCTGGAGGAACTCTATTTCGCGCAAGGCGACCGCGCGCAGGTCGAGGGCATAGGCGGCGAGCTGAAAGAGGAACTGGTGCGCCGGGGCGAGGAATTGCTGGCCCCCCTGCTGGCCGAGGGGCGCACGCATGACGGGTTTGACGGCGCGCTCGAATTGCTGGGCGATGTGGGCATGTATCTGGGGGCGCTGCGCCGCCACGAACTGACCAACCCGGACCGCGAGACCACCTCGCCCTTTGCCACGGCCAGCGCGCTGGCGCTGCATGTGGGCGTGTCGATCGGTATGGCGCCGCGTTTCGCCACCGCGCATCTGGCCACGCATAATCGCGCGGTGGGCGGGTTGCGGCGCAGTTTCACCACTTTGCACGACGAATTCCTGTTCATCGATGAGAACACGCGAGGCATTTTCGGCCTGCAAAGCGCCGCCTATGCGCTGACCCGTCTGGTGCCGCTGGGCGCGAGCAGCCCGGTGGCCGATGTGCTGTTTGCCGAGGCAGAAGGAGCGCTGAAAGGCGTGGCGGCGTGCAATGCGCGCTTATTTGAAACGCTTGACATTGATCGCTTTTTCTATTGCGTGCGGCCCTATTACAAACCTTATCGCGTGGGGCGGCAGGTCTATCGCGGGGCCAATGCGGGCGATTTTGCCGGGATCAACGAGATCGACCTGATGCTGGGTCTGTGCCGGGCCAGCGATCCCTATTACGCGCAATTGCTGCATGAAAAGCTGCCCTATATGCTGCCGGCCGAACAATTGCGCCTGCGCGAGTGTATGAGCCGCCGCTCGATCCTCGATCAATTGCTCGATCATGTGGAGAGCGACCGCGATGCGCCGTGGTTTGTGGCCAATGTGCGGGCCTTTCTGGGGGTGTGCGATGCGTTTGGCGCGATTGCGGCCCAGCATCACGATCAGTTGGTCAGCCGTTTCGTGGCCGGTCCTGCGCAGACAATGGCGCCGGGCCATATGCAGGGCATCACCGCCAGCGGGCCGCCGCTGGAGGCTTTGCTGCGCTCGCTCGAAATCCTGCGCGATCTGCGCATGGCCGCGCCGCGCGGCGATATTGCCAGCAGGCATGAGGATATGGCGCGTCTCCGCGCCGCCATCGGCGCGTAAAGAGAAGGGGAGCGGTGAGGCTCCCCTTGCTCCTCCTGCGAACGCCCTTTGCGGGTTATTCGTAATTGATGCCCGGATTGGTGCCGGGATGGATCAGGCCCAGCACGTCGAGCCCTTCATCGCATGTGCATTGCAGCGAATGACGGATCTTGCGCGGGAAGAAGATGACATCGCCGCCCTTGACCGGGGCGCGGAAATCATCATTCCAGATGACCCCGGTGCCCGAGATGATGATAAGCGCCTCCTCGTAAAGGTGGCGGTGCATTTCGGCCTTGGAGCGCGGGATATGGCCGATGAATTGCGCGGTGTTGCGCAATCCGTGGCGATCGTCGAGCAGCACCTGGAAATAGCGCGGGCCCATGGCCTGCCGCGCGGCTTCGTCGATCAGCGCGATGCGTTCGGGACAGGTTTCGTCAAAGGCGTCGCCCATGGCCGCCCGCTCGGACAGGCTGTTGCCGCCGGGGCATTCCGAGACATAGACGGCCAGTGGGCTGGAGGCGGTCAGACGGAAGCCCTCGCCGCGGCGGATATAGACGCCGCAGGGGCCATCGAGGGGAAAGCTGCGCCCCTCGATTTCGACCACGCCCGCGCCATGCCGCACCCACAGCACCACATCGCCCACATCCGAGGCGAGCACCGGCGAGGAACCGGAGGGCAGCGTCAGATAGAATTGCGACTGATATTGCGCCCCGGTGTCGGGCGCGACCAGCCGGGCCAGCGCATAAACATCGCCCATCGCAGGCGGCGAAACCAAATAGCAGGGCGTGTTGAGGCGGGCGAAACCATCCGCATCAGCCTCAACCAGCGTGGTGTTCTGCGGCTCTTCCTCGTCCTTATATCCGCCGGGCAGGTTCGAATGCTCGCCATCGCAGAACGGGCCGGTCCTGGTCTGCTTGCATCCGCACAGCAGCACTTCCTCGGCTTCCTTGGCCACATATTCGATGGGCTCAAACCCGGTGCCCTCGTGCGAAACGCTGTCGCAGAAAGGCTGGCGCTTGGAGAGGCCGCAGGCGCACCATTTGATCTTCTGCCCGGCGCGCAATTCGCGGTAATAGGGCTTGCGACTGGCGATATGGGCCTTGCGGGCGGGGCAGGTGTCAGCGGCTTTGCACTCGGTCACAGCAGACTTCCTTGATTGATGCGGGTCGGGGGTTGTTCCGCCTAAAACATGAAAACGGATATATATCCTGATGCAATTTGCGGCAAGTCCGAATCGCTAGTACCCCCGGCTTTCCGCCATTTTTCGATGCTGCGGCGCAGCGAAACCGCCAAAATCATGGCAAGGGGCAAAATTGCGTAGGCGATGCAAAATAGTGTCATATGCAAGTTAAATGGCGGAATTGCGCGCCTTTGTCGGCCCCGCCAATCCTGCAAAACCGGGCAATTTGCCAAGCTGGTAAAATGCTGCGTCATGCGCCAGTTGATTTCATATGATTTTGCATTCAATGATGACGTCACATCCCGGCAAGACCCCGATTGGCCGACCAACAGCACAAACCATCAGCCAAAAGGGCCGGGCCAGACCAATCCATAACCCATCAAGGGGGGAACATGAGACCTGCCACTTTCTCGCGTCTGACCGCTCTGCTCTGCACCTCCGCCAGCCTTCTGGCGCTTGCCCCGATGAGCGCCCATGCGCAAAGCGCTGAGGCTGCCTCGGCCCCCGGCGAAATCGTGGTCAGCGCCCAGCGCCGCAATGAATCGCTCTCCAAGGTTCCCATCAGCATCGCGGCCTTCAGCGGCAAGGATCTGGAAAAGACCGGCATCACCGACGTGTCGGAACTGTCGAAAGCGACCCCCGGCTTCCACGTCAGCCCCGGCGCGACGATCGGCGGCGGCAATAATATCTCGATCCGCGGCGTTTCCACCACGCAAGGCGCGGCCACGGTCGGCATCTATATTGACGACGTGCCCACCCAAAGCCGCGCCAACAACTGGACCCAGCCGGTCAGCCCCAGCCTGTTCGACCTTGAACGCGTCGAAGTGCTGCGCGGCCCGCAGGGCACGCTTTACGGCGCCAGCTCGGAAGGCGGCACGGTCCGTTTCATCACCACCGCGCCCAGCCTTAGCCAATGGAGCGGCAAGGCGGTTGGCGAGGTCAACTTCAACGCCAATGGCGGCATCGGCTATGAGACCGGCGTTGCGATGGGCGGCCCGCTGATCGCCGACAAATTGGGCATCCGGGTTTCGGTCGATAATCGCCGCGACGGCGGTTTCGTCGACCAGATGTCGCGCACCCAGACCGGCAAGGTTTTGAACAGCAACATCAACAGCACCGACAATACCTCGCTGCGTGTGGCGCTGACCTATGCGCCCAATGACAAGCTGACCATCACGCCCTTCTTCAATTATCAGCGCCTCCACGGCAATGACAACGGGTTGATCTGGTCGGGCGTCTGGCCCACCTCGGGCAAGTACCAGAGCTTTGAACAGATCGGCACGCCCTATACGGACGAGATCAAGATCGGCAGCCTGAAGATGGCCTACAATTTCGGCGGGGCCACGCTGACGTCGATCACCTCGGGCAACTGGCGCGATCTGTCGCGCGTGGATGATTACACGCAGGTGGCCGCTTACAATATCTTTGGCGCCAGCAAGACGGCGGCCTTCATGGCGGCCAATCCCAATTTCGGCTCGCCCCAATCGACCGCCACCAAGCAGACCCTGTTCACACAGGAAATCCGCCTGACCACCAATGACCAGACCGCGCCGATCTATGGCACGGTGGGCGTGTTCCTTTCCACCTCGAAGCAATCGCTGCTTCAGGTCGAATGGGGCGATGCCAATGCGTCCTATCCCGCGGCGGTCTATTTCCTGCAGGGCGGCGCCTTGGTGCCGGGCAATGCGTTCAATTACAATGTGAACAGCGGCCCCTATTCGGCGGGCGGCATTCTGGCCAGCAAGTATCAGGTGGAAATCGACCGTCAGGCCTCGGCCTTTGCCGATGCGACATGGAACGTGACGAGCAAGCTGAAGATCAATGCGGGCGTTCGCGTGGCCCGGCAAAGCTATTCGTTCCAATATATCGGCAACGGCTATTTCCAGGGCGGGGTGCAGATCCTGCCGCTGACCTCGACCAAATCGACGCCGATCAATCCCAAGTTCAACATCTCGTGGCAGACCAATCCCAACCTGCTGCTCTATGCGACCGCAGCCAAGGGCAACCGCGCGGGCGGGGCCAACCGTCCGATCCCGGCCGCGCGCTGCGCCGCCGATATTGCCCAGAACGGCTCGATCCCGCAGACCTATGGCGATGACAGCGTGTGGAGCTTTGAAGGCGGCATGAAGGGCCGCTTCATGGGCGGCAAACTGTCGGTTTCGGGCAGCGGCTTCTATCTTAAGTGGCACAATGTTCAGCAGAACCTGTCGCTTTCGAACTGCTCGTTCAGCTATGTCGGCAATTTCGGGGACGCGACCAGCAAGGGCTTTGACCTGTCGGTTTCCGCGCGCCCGACCACATGGGCCACGATCAGCGGCAATGTCGGCTATACCAAGGCCACGCTGGACCAGAACGTCACCGGCACCGCCAATGCCGGCACGGGCGTCGCCCCGGTTCTGGCCACCAAGGGCAGCGCTTTGTCCTTCGTGCCGGACTGGACGGCGGATGTGGCGCTCGATCTCAACCATCCGCTGCCGTGGTATGGGCTCAACGGCTCGCTGCGTGTCGATTATCAGTATGCGGGCCAATATACGCGCACCCCGGCGCTGGGTTCGACCCTGTATAATGCCATCAATTTTCAGGGCGATGCCTATGAACTGGTCAATCTGCGCGCGGGTGTGGCGAAGGACGCATGGACCTTCTCGGTCTTTGCCAAGAACCTGACCAATGCCTATCCTACGCTGTACAAGAGCTCGCAGTCGGGTGCGGCCAATATCTTCCTGATGACCTCGACGCTGGCGCCGCGCACCATTGGCGCCAATTTCACCTATCGCTGGTAAGGATAAGGGGAAGGGGGCGTTTCGCCTCCTTCCTTTCCGGCCGTGAAAGGCAGGCAACAAAAAAGGGTGAGAGGGACATATCCCGCTCGCCCTTTTTGTCGCTCCGGCGCGATTACGGCTTGCGCGAAATCAGCGAAACGAGGCTGTGAACGCCTTGCGCATAATTGCCCAGCCGCAGGTTTTCGTTGGCCGCATGTTGGTTGTCGTCCAGATTGACCAGCGGCAGGATCACCACCGGGGCCTTCAATTCGCGCACCAGAGGCTCGGTCGGCACGCCACCGCCCATCAGCGGGATCACCACCGGATCGCCGCCGAAACTGTCCTTCAACCCCCCGATCAGCCAGCGCCCCATCGGCTGTGCCGGATCGGTGAACAGGGCTTTGGAAAAACTGCCGCCCTTGATCGTCGCCAGCAGGGGATAGCGGGCGCGATCCTCAGGCGTTGGCGCGCCGTCGATCAGGTGAAAGCCCATGGCCTCGGCTTGCGAGCGGATGAGGGCGAATTCATGGTCAAAGCTGACGCCGGGCACCGTGCGCAGATCGAGCGCGGCGCTGGCGTCTGCCGGGATGATCGAGCGGTCTAGCACGCCGCCCGAACCCGCAAACAGGCCCACGACATTGAGTGTGGGCACCGCCATCGCCTCGCGGTAATTGGGCACAAAGCCTTCCGCCTTGGCCACGCCCGCGCGCTTCAACAGGCCCGCTTCATCATCCTCGACCGGATAGGCTTTGACCGCCGCCTTAAACGCTGGGTCGATGCCATCGTAATATCCCGGCAGCGTCACCTTGCCGTCGGCATCCTTGAAACTGGCGATCAGGCGGGTCAGGTTCTGCGCCGGATTGGGCACGACATTGCCGTAATGGCCCGAATGCATCGCCTCGGACGGGCCATAGACCTTGATGGTCAAGCCGCCGCCGCCGCGATGGCCAAAGACCACCGTGGGCTTGTTGCTGGCATGCATCGGCCCGTCCAGCATCACCACGACATCGCCTGCCAGATCGGCGCGATTGTCGGCCACCACCTTGGCCAGAGTGGGCGGGCCGCCTTCCTCATGCGAATCCGCGATGAAACGGATGTTGACGGCAGGCTTGCGGCCCGACGCCTTCATTGCGTCCACCGCCGCGATCAGCATCATGATCGGCGCCTTGTCATCGGCGGCGGAGCGGGCAAACAGGCGCGCGTCCGATTGCGGTCCGGCCTGCGCGCTCAGTTGGTCGAGCGGCAGCGTGGCGCAAGTGTCCATATTGGCGCAGGCGCGCAAAACGGGCGTAAAGGGATCGGCCTGTTTCCACTCCTTGGGATTGACCGGCTGCCCGTCCATATGGGCATAGAACAGCACCGTGGGCGCCTTTGGTCCGGCGCCTGCCCATTCGCCCCACACCATCGGCGTTTCGCCATCGGGCAATTGCCGCGCCTTCCAGCCATGGGCCTTCAATTTGGCCTCCAGCCACGCGGCATTGGCGCGAATATCGGCGCTGGATTTGGGCGTGACATTGGGCAGGCGCAGAAATTCCACCAATTCGCCAAGCGTGGCGGCGGTGGCCTTGGTTTCGGCGGGCGTGATCGGCCCGGCCAAGGCGCCGCCCGCCATCAGGGTCAGTGGGATGGCAAGAAGCGAGCGATGAAATTTGATCATTTCCAGCAATTTCCTCAAGCCAGCCTTCAAGCCAACAGGGCGCGGTTGGCCAGCAGAGCATCCACAAAGCGATCCACATCGGCAAGCGTATTGTAGAAATGGAACCCCGCGCGCAGCCGCCCATCGCGGCATGAGGTGATGACATCCCGCTCGGCCAGAGCGGCCACCAGAGCATTGTCATCTTGCGCCACCACGGTCAGCAAAGGCCCGCGTCGCGCCGGATCGGTGGGCGAGTTCGTGGCGATGCCCTCCTGCGCCAGACGGGTGATGGCGAGCGCGGTCAATTGCCCGATCCAGTCGCCCACGGCGGGCAAGCCGACCTCGCCCAGAACCTTCAGCCCCGCCGCGCAGGCAATCGCGCTGGGGACAGGGGGCGTGCCTGCTTCGAAGCGGCGGGCGGTGGGGCTGGGGGTGTTGGCGAAAATGTCCATCGCGTTGATGTCTGCCTGCGCGAACCAACCGCTGGTGCGCGGGGTCAGATGGGCGGTGGAACTGGCGCTGGCATAGAGAAAGCCTGCGCCTGCCGTGCCCAGCAGATATTTGAGGAAGCCGCCGACATAGAAATCGACGCCGAGATCGGCGGGGCGGATCTGTTGCGTGCCGATGATCTGATAGCCATCGAGGATGACCAGCGCGCCCAATTCATGCGCGCGCGCCACCACGGCGCGAATATCCGCGTCGGGAATGCGCCCGCCATGGCGATAGCAGACATGTGAGAGCGCCACGATAGCGGTCTGCTCGTCAATCGCGCTCAACAGCGCGTCGAGCGGGATCAGGCCGTCTTCCGCTTCGGCGACATGGACGACCTGCGCGCCCGCTTTGGCCTGCGCGTGCCAGATCTGGGCGCTGGTGGGAAAATCGAAATTGGTCACCACGATCTTGGGCCGCGCCGTATAATCGAGCGAGGAGGCCACCGCATTGATCCCCGCCGAGGCCGAGGCCGTGATCGCCACCTCATCGCCCGCCACGCCCAGCATTGCGGCCATGGCCTCGCGCAATCCTTCATTGGCCATCACCCATCCGCCCCAGTCGGCGCCGACCTCTTCGCGCCGGTCGAGATAGGAATCGAAAGCCGCCCGCACCCCGCGCGCCAGCAGGCTATAAGAGCCGGAATTGAAATAGGCGAGGCGCGGCAGCGAGGGGAACTGGCTGCGCAGGGCGTCAAGATCAAAGGAAGGGGTCACGCGATAGTCTCCGAATAAAGGGCGGATCAGCGGCTGAGCTGCGAGATCATCAGCACCAGAATGGACAGCGGCACGATGACCGCGGTGAACAGCCGCCACACTTTGTGCAGCGCCGGGGGGAGGGTGGTTTCGGACGCGCTGAGGCGGCGGCGCAGCGCGTATCCGGCAAAGAGCGCGATCAGCAGCGCGTTGATCGGCAGGAGAAACTCGCTGATCCCATGGTCGAGCGCATCGAAGAAAGTCTTGCCGCCAAAGCCGGGGATGAAGGCGAGGGGATGGACATCTTTAAGCGTGCTGAAAGACAGCAGCGAGGGCAGGCCCACCATCCAGATCGCCAGACCCGTGCCATAGGCCACCAGCGGGCGCGGCCATTGCTTGCGCTCCAGCCAATAGGCCGCGACCGGTTCGAGCATGCCCACCGCCGTGGTAAAAGCCCCCAGCGTGATGAGCGCAAAGAACAGCGCGGCGATGAATTGCCCGCCCGGCATTGCGCCAAAGGCCACCGGCAACGTCACGAAAATCAGGTTCGGCCCCTCCGCAGGCGTCAGGCCGTGGGCCAGCACGATAGGAAAGATCGCCAGCCCCGCCAGCAGCGACACCGCCACCACCGATCCGGCCACCACGCCCGCCGATTTGGGCACCGAAACCCCAGCGGGCAGATAGGCGGCATAGGTCATCAGCACGCCCGCGCCGATGGCGGTGGAAAACAGCGCCTGCCCCATGGCGGTCAGCAGGCTGGCGGGGGTCAGGCGCGCGAAATCGGGCGCGATCAGGAAATCGACCGCAGGCCCCAGACCCACCGTGATCGCATTATACAGCACCAGCCCGATCAGCACGGTGAACATCGCCACCATCTTGATGCGCGAGACGATTTCGATCCCGCGCTGAACGCCGAGAGCCACCACCGTGGCCGTGCCCATGATGAAGGTGAATTGCATCGCCCCCTGTCGCCATGGCGATCCGATCAGCGTTTCGAACAGATGGCGCGAGGCCCCGGCATCGGTCCCGGCAAAACCCTGCGCGACGGCCACGCGCGTGTAATCGAGCGACCAGCCAGCCACCACGCTGTAATAGCTCAGGCCAAAGAAGGGGACGGCCAGACTGAGCCAGCCCACCACGCGCCAGAAGGGTGAGGCGTTTTCTTCGGCCACCAGCCGACGGACTGATCCGATCACGCTGCCCATGCCCGCTTTGCCAAGGCTCATTTCGGCGATCATCAAAGGCACGCAGAGCGCCGCGATGAACAGCATATAGACCAGCACAAAAGCCCCGCCGCCATTGGCCCCGGCCACATAGGGAAAGCGCCAGAGGCTGCCCAGCCCGATGGCGGCCGCCGCCGTTGCCAGCACAAAGCCGAGGTTGGAGGTCCACAGGTCCTTGTTATTTTGGCTGCTCATCATTGTCCCCATGGCGCTTTGCGGGGGCGGCGCCATTCATATTCATAATCATATACATTCTGAAATGAATTGTGCAATATGGAGTCACCGGATGGAAATCCTCGCCAAA
The DNA here is from genome assembly GCF_012275515.1 of Novosphingobium sp. SG707. Taxonomy (GTDB): domain Bacteria; phylum Pseudomonadota; class Alphaproteobacteria; order Sphingomonadales; family Sphingomonadaceae; genus Novosphingobium. Next base: position 1,151,847 of record NZ_JAAZQL010000001.1, on the reverse strand, counting down.
TTGCGTAAAGGAGCCAGGGGGAGCCTTATCTATGAACCCTGATATGACCGATGAGACACAGGCCGATGGCAATGGATGGCTGGGAGATTTCCTGCCATATCAGATCTATCGCGTCAGCAGCCTGATGAACATCCGCCTGAGCGGGCGGCTGAAGGCCAGCGGGATCAACCTCTCGCAATGGCGCGTGCTGTCGGTTTTGCGATCACAGGGGCAGATGTCGATGTCGCAGATTGTCGATCGCACCTTGATGGAGCAGCCCACGATCAGCCGCGTTATCAGCCAGTTGCACAATGACGGCATGGTCGAACGCGAGATTTCGCCCGAGGATTCGCGCGTGGCGCTGGTGTCGCTCAGCGAACGGGGGCGAGCATTGTTTGACGAGATCGCGGTTTCGGCGGTGCGGCATCAGAAGATTGCGCTGGACGGGGTCAGCAAGGCCGACATTGCCGCGCTGCGCCGCGCCCTGTCGCAGATCGAGGCGAATATCAGCGAGGTTTGACGATGGCTGACAGCGCAACCGATTCTCGCGAGCCGCATCCCCATATCGGCGGGGCCTATACGATCTTTTATTATGATGATCTGGGTGCGGCGGCGGATTGGTATGCCAATGTGCTGGGCCTGACGCGGATGCTGTCGGCGCCGGGGCTGGAGATTTTTCGCCTGGGCGGATCGTCCTGCGTCGCGCTGGTGGGCGCGGGCCATGGCAGCCAGATGCCGGTGCGCGAGGCGAACAAGGGCGTGATCCTCTCGCTGGAAACCGAGGATCTGGAAGGCTGGCACGCGCGCCTGTTCCGCATGGGCGTGGCGGGCGCGGGCGAAGGGCTGCAGACCGGAGTCGACGGGCGCACGCTGGAATTCAAGGTGCGCGATCCGGGCGGTTATTGCGTCGAATTTTTTGAGTGGATCTGATCGTCGGCACGCCTAAGGCCGGTTGAGAGGGGGGGCGACCATGCCTCCTCCCAACCGGCCCATCAAGCGCCCTTAGCGGGCGGCCTGCCCACCGCGTGCTGCCTGAATGGCGGCGTGAAATTCGTCCTTGGTCATGTTGATCATCAATCCCTTTTCGCCCGGCGCCAGCGAGGCGATGGGAATGGTGACCTTGCCCTGTGTGGTGGTGACAACGACATTCTTGTCGTTCTCTTCCGAAATTGTGCCGACCTGTTCGCCGATCTTGTCATAGATATTGTCGCCAATATTAGGCGTAACAGCATGACTGGTCGTGTCCGCTGCGGCAGAATCAGTAGGAGCCTGTGAAGTCTGCGGAACGTTCTGGGCATGAATTGCATAGGGCGCTGCAGCAATAAAGGTTGCAGCGAGGATGAATTTAAGTTGTTTCATGGCATAATCTCCGGTTTCCTCCCGGTGCCATTCCATTTATTGTCGATGGGTCGAGATATCTATTCAAATGCGATAAAATATTGCTTGGGCGCGATAAGCTGTTCTGGACGAATCGTATGGAAAACCGCCCCGACGCCCGTCAAAACCCCGCCTGACAAGGCTTATATGGGGAAAACGAAGCGGATGATCAGGCCGCCCCCGGCCCGGTTGTCGGCCGCCACGGTGCCGCCATGCAGGGCCGCGATGCGCGCCGTGATCGCCAGCCCCAATCCGGCCCCGCCGCTTTGCGCGCCGCGCGCCTTGTCCACCCGATAGAAGGCTTCAAAGATCCGCTCCAGTGCCTCCTCGGGCACGCCTTCGCCGCGATCGGCCATCGCAATGCAGATCCGGTCGGGGCCGGTCTCGAGCGTAATGGCAATCGCCTCGCCCTCGCCGGAATGGCGGATCGCATTGCGCAAAACATTGTCAAAGGCCCGGCGCAGCAGATCGGGATCGCAAGGCATCGCAATCCCGTCGGGCGCGCTCAGGCGCAGCGCGATCCGGCGCTGCTCGGCCTCGATCCGCGCATCGTCGACTGCCTCGCCCAGCAATTCGGCCAGATCGACCAATTGCCTGTCCAGTTGCCGCCCCGGCGTGTTCATGGCCGAAAAACGCAAGGTGTCGCCGATGATCCGGTCCAGCCGGTCAATGTCGCGCTCGACCCGCGCCAGATGGGTTTCCAGATCCCCCGCATTCTGCCGCGCCAGCGCCGCGGCCACCCGCAGCCGCGTCAGGGGCGAGCGCAATTCATGGCTGATATCGCGCAGCAACTCGTCCTTGCTGTCGAGCTGCTGCTGCAACTTTTGCGCCATCGTGGTGAATTCGGCCGCCAGACTGCCCAGTTCATCGCGCCGCGCCATCAGCCAGTCTTCGGGCCGCGCGCCCAGATCGCCTTCGGCCAGCCTGCGCGCGCTGGCCTGCAGCGCGACCACCGGATGGCTGATCTGGCGCGCCAGCCACCACGCCATCGCCCCGCTGACCCCCAGTGCCAGCAGGCCCATCGCCACCCAGACATCATAAGAGCCCAGCACATCGAAAACGGTGGCCCCCGACCATCCCGCCACCAGCCGCCAGCGCCCGCCGGGCAAGGGCGAAAACAGCAGCACATGGCTGCGCCGCCGCATAAAGCCGGGGGTGGTCGGAGGGGCCGGCGGGTTGTCGGCGGCCGCCTGATCCGGGCGCAGCCGCAGCGGAACTGCGCGGCCGAGCATGTCGCGCCCCTGTGCATCCAGCACAAAGACCATGATATTGTCGTCCCTGCGCGCCTCGCGCGCCAGCCATTGGCGCAGACCCGCATCGCCGCCCGCGCGCCACGCCCGCGATGCGCCGCGCAGCAAGGCGCCCGGATCGAAGGCCTCCAGCGCCTCGGCCCGCGCCCATGCCACGGCCACCGTCACCCCCACCGCCGAAGCGGCGATCAACGCCATGGCCAGCCAGAAGCTGAGGAAAATACGCGAGAAAATCGACCTCACACCGCGCCCTTGCCGCCCAGCGCCACCAGCACATAACCCTGGCCGCGGATGGCCTTGATATCGACCATGCCCGGCGCGGCGGCGGACAATTTGCGGCGGATATTGCTGATATGGGTGTCGATGCTGCGATCCTGATTGAGCAGCCGCCGCCCCAGCACGGCCTGCGTCAGCGCATCGCGGCGGTGGATCTGCTGCGCCTCGCCCGCCAGGGTTTCCAGGATGCGGAACTCCGTGCCCGTCAGGCCCAGCGGTACGCCCGCCAGACGGGCGACAAAGCGCGTGGAATCCACCTCCAGCCCGGCAAAGCCGGAAAATGCCGGGCGCGCCGGTTCGCGCGCCTCGAACCGTCGCAGGATCGCCCGCATCCGCGCCACCAGCTCGCGCGGGTTGAAAGGCTTGGGCATGTAATCATCCGCGCCCAGTTCCAGCCCGACAATGCGGTCCAGATCGCTGCCCCGCGCGGTCAGCATCAGCACCGGCATCATCGAGGTCTGGCGGAGCTGGCGCAGCACCTCCAGCCCGCCAAGGCCGGGCAGCATGATGTCCAGCACCGCCAGCGCATATTGCCCTTGCCCCGCCACGCGCAGAGCCTCGAGCCCATCATGCACCGCGCTCACGGCAAAACCCTCGGCGCCCAGATATTCGCCCAGCATATCCGTCAGTTCGGCGTCATCATCAATGATCAGCACCGGGCAGTTCATGCCTGCGCCTCTCCCATGGGCTTTGTTGCCGCTCTGCCTAGCCGCGCGGCCCGGTCTTGTCACCCTTGGGCGATGACCTTCACATTTCTTGACCTTTCCCCACAAGTCTTAACGCCGAAAGAACGGCCCCCTCTGCTACGAACGTCGATAAGAGGCTGTTTCGGCGGCCATAAGGGGATGCGCCCGCACCATGCGGCGGGGCGGGGGGAAAGGTCCAAGGCGCCGATGAATCTGGTCCATCAATCGCTGCGCCGTCCATGGACGGTGGTGGTCCTGGTTCTGGCCATGGCGCTGTCGGCCTTTTTCGGCCTGTCGCGTATGCCGCGCGATGTGTTCCCCAACCTCAACGTGCCGACCATCTATGTCGCCCAGCCCTATGGCGGGCTGGACCCCGCCCAGATGGAAGGGCTGGTCACCTATTATTACGAATATCACTTTCTTTACATCACTGGTCTTGAACATGTTGAATCGAAATCGATTCAGGGCGCCACGGTGCTCAAGCTGCAATTCCATCCCGGCACCGACATGTCGCAGGCCATGTCCGAGACGATCTCCTATGTGAACCGCGCCCGCGCCTTTATGCCGCCCGGGACCGTGCCGCCCTTTGCCATGCGCTTTGACGCGGGCAGCGTGCCGGTGGGCAATCTGGTGTTTTCCAGCGCGGCGCGGCCCGTGGGACAGATGCAGGATCTGGCGCTCAACACGATCCGGCCGATGTTTGCCACGTTGCCGGGCGTGTCCGCGCCGCCGCCCTTTGGCGGGGCGCCGCGCACGATTGTGCTCAACACCGATCCGGCCAAGCTGGCCTCGTATAATCTTTCGCTCGACGATGTGGTCAATGCCGTGGCCCGCTCGCAGGTGGTCAGCCCATCGGGCAATATCGCGCTGGACGGCAAATATCCCATCGTGCCGACCAATGCGATGGTGACGGATGCCAAGGAGCTGGAAAGCGTGCCGCTGCGCCCCGGTTCCTTCCCGGCCGTGCATGTGGGCGATGTGGCCAAGGTGGTCGATGGATCGGATATCGTCACCAGCTATGCGCTCTCGAACGGGCGGCGCACGGTCTATATTCCCGTCACCAAGCGGGCCGACGCTTCGACGCTGGCGGTGGTCGATGCGGTCAAGGCCAATCTGGGCAAGTTTCAGGCCGCGCTGCCCGAGGATGTGACGGTCAGCTATGAATTCGACCAGTCGGGCTTCGTCACCCGCGCGATGGCCAGCCTGACGCTGGAGGCGGCGCTGGGGGCCTTGCTGACGGGCGTGATGGTGCTGCTGTTTCTGCGCGATGGGCGCGCGGCGCTGGTGGTGGTGGTCAATATCCCGCTGGCGCTGCTGGCGGCCAGTCTGGCGCTGTGGCTGACCGGGGCGACGATCAATCTGATGAGCCTTGGCGGGCTGGCGCTGGCGGTGGGCATTCTGGTGGATATGTCCACCGTGACGATGGAAAATATCCATGTGCAACTGGCGCAGGGCAAGGCGCTGCCGCGCGCGGTGGCCGATTCCGGGCGCGAGGTGGCCGGGCCTCTGCTGATAGCGCTGCTCTGCGTGCTGTGCGTTTTCGTGCCGGCGCTGTTCATGCAGGGCGCGGCGCGGGCGCTGTTCCTGCCGATGACGCTGGCGGTGGGCTTTGCGATGATCGCCTCATGGCTGCTCGACCGCACGCTGGTGCCGGTGCTGGCGGTTTGGTGGCTGAAGCCCGAGGCGATTGGCCATGACGGGCCGGAGGAAGGGCTGCGGCGGCGCTATCAGGGGGCTAAGGAGCGGGTTGCGGGCCTGCCCGCCGGGCTGGTGGCCGGGGCCTATCTGGCTGTGGCGGCGCTGGTGGTGGGGCTGGGAGGGGCTTATCTTGGCGCCGATATTTTCCCGCAGGGGTCGGCGGGGCAATTGCAATTGCGCTTGCGCGCACCGGCGGGGACAAAACTCGATCTGACCGAGGATCTGACCAAGCGGGCGCTGGCCATCATCGCGCGCGATACGGGCGATGGCGTGGCGGCCAGTCTGGCGCTGGTGGGGATGCATGGGTCGGCCTATCCGATCAATTTCATCCACCAATGGAACGGCGGCACACATGAGGCGGTGCTTCAGGTTCAGCTCAAGGACCATGGCGATATGGCCGCGCTGCGCGACCGGCTGCGCGGTGATCTGGCGAAGGAATTGCCGCAGTTGCGCGTGTCCTTCGAACCGGCCGATATCGTCAGCCGCGTGATGAGCTTTGGCGCGCAGACCCCCATCGAGTTGGCCGTGCTGGGCAAATCGCTGGAGGACAATCGCGCCTATGCCGAAAAGATCCGCGCCGCCATGGGCCGGATTGAGGCCCTGCGCGATGTCCAGATCGCCCAGACGCTGGATTATCCGGCGGTCAAGGTGACGCTGGACCGGGGCCTTGCCGGGCTGGCCGGGGTGTCGGCGGACAATCTTACCCGCTCGCTCACGCCTTTCACCTCGTCGAGCCGCTTTACCCAGCCGGTCTATTGGGCGGCCAACACTGGCGTTTCCTATCAGGTGCAGGTGCAGGGCGCGCCCGCAAAACCGGCGACGATGGAGGATCTGCGCAATCTGCCGGTCAGTTCGGCCAGCGGCCATCCCATGCTTTTGCGCAATGTGGCGCAGGTGGCGCCGGGCACCGTTCCGGGCCAGTTCGACCGCTATAACGGCCAGCGGGTGGTCAGCGTGACCGCCAATTACGAACATGCCGCGCTGGGAACCGTGGCGGGGCAGGTGCAGGCCGCCGTTGACAGCCTTGGCCCGCCCCCAAAGGGCATCACCGTGATGCTGCGCGGTCAGGTCGAGCCTTTGCGCGATATTCTGGGCAATCTGCAGACCGGCCTGCTGGTGGCGGTTCTGGCGATCTTCCTGATGCTGCTGGCCTATTTCCAGTCGCCCGGTCTGGCGCTCTGCGCGCTGGCCAGCGTGCCTGCCGCGCTGGTGGGGGTGGTGCTGATGCTGGGGCTGACGGGCACGACGCTCAATCTGGAAAGCTATATGGGCGCGATCACGGCAACCGGCGTGGCGGTGGCCAATGCCATCCTCTTGGTAAGTTTCGCCGAAAAGGCGCGGATCGAAGGCATGGGCGCGATGGAGGCCGGATGGCATGGCGCATCGACCCGCCTGCGTCCCATCGTGATGACCAGCATGGCGATGGTGGCGGGCATGGCCCCGATGGCGCTGGGCCTTGGCGAGAGCGGGGCGCAGACCGCGCCGCTGGGCCGGGCGGTGGCGGGCGGAGTGATCACTGCCACGCTGGCCACGCTGTTCGTCCTGCCGGTGATCTTTGGCCTGCTGCGCGCCTCGGCCTCGCGCCATTCCCCTTCGCTCGATCCCGATGATCCGGCGGCTTCTTCTCATGCGTAAAGGTTTGCCGTCATGACGATGACTTCATCCAAGGCTCTGTCGATGGCCATGGGCGCGGGCGTGCTGATCGCCGGGGGCCTGTGGTGGCATGGGCAAAGCGCGCCAGCGGCAACCAGCGCGCCTGCGGCGGCCTCGGCGCTGGATGCCGTCCATCCCGCCCGCGCCGATATTGCCGCCAGTTTCGAGGCAGACGCCAGCATCGAGCCATGGCAGAGCGCCGACCTCTTCGCCAAGGTTTCGGGCTATGTGGCCGATATGCGGGTCGATATTGGCGACAAGGTGACCGCCGGACAGGTGCTGGCGACAATCCGCCTGCCTGAGGTCGCGCATGAACTGGCCGAGGACCGGGCGACTTTGGCCGCGCGCCGGGCCGAACTGTCGCTGCAACAGATCACGCAGAAGCGGCAGGAGGAACTCTATCGCGCCAAGGGCATCACCGATCAGGCGATGGACGAGGCAAAAGCGCACACCAGCATCGCCCATGCGCAGGCCGATCTGGCCGCCGCCACGCTGGCCAAGGCGCAGGCGGTTTCGGCCTATACGCGGATTGTCGCGCCCTTTGCCGGGGTGGTGACGCGGCGCATGGTCAACAATGGCGCCTTCATTCAGGCGGCCACCAATGGCCTGTCCTCGCCTTTGTTCACGGTGCAGCAGGTGGACCGGTTGCGCGTGATGGTGGCCGTGCCCGCCGCGCAGGCCGCCGCAGTGCGCAAGGGGCAGAGCGCGACGCTGAGCACGGGGAGCGACGATCCGGTCAAGGCCAGTGTCACCCGCACCGCAGGCAGCCTGGATCAGGCCACGCGCACGATGATGGCCGAAATCGACGTTCCGGGCGGTCGCTTGCTGGCGGGCGGTTTTACCCGCGCCCGGATTGAGACGGCGCGCCATACCGGTGTGCTGGGCCTGCCCAATGCGGCCATCGGCAAGGATGACAAGGGCAGTTTCGCGATGGCCGTCATCGGCGGCAAGGTCGCGCGCCGAGCGATCACCACCGGGATCACCGATGGCAAGCTGACCGAGATCACCGATGGGGTGGGCGCGGGCGATGTCATTCTGGCCAATGCCAAATCCGCGCCGCCGGTGGGCAATGCCGCGACGGTCAAGGTGGCGCCATGAAGCGGGCCGCGCTGGCGCTGATGCTGATCGCCGCGCCCGCCATGGCGCAGGAGCCTGCTTCCGGCGAACTGGCAAAGCTGGCGCGCGATGTGGTCAGCCTCGATCTGCCCCATGCGCTGCAACTGGCCCATGCGCGCAACCTCGATCTGGAGGAGGCCAAGGTGCGGGTGAAGCAGGGCAGCGGCGTGGTCAGCGGGGCCTTGGGCGCGGCCCTGCCGGGGATCGCGGTGGGGGTCGATGCGATGCGGTTGGACGGGGCCTTGCCGGGCGCGGGCGGCGCCTATCAGGTAGGCCGGTTTGAGCGCGTCAGCCCCTTTGCGCTGGCCAGCTGGATCATGCGGCCCGGACAGGTGGTGTTCGATATTCTGGCCGCGCGGCGCAATCTGTCCGCGCTGCGCCATGATGCCGAATTCACCGGCCGGCGGGTCGATCACGATATTGCGCAGGCCTTTTACGCGCTGGCTCTGGCGCAGGCGCATATTGCCGCCAGCACCGACCGGGTCGAGGAAAGCCGCGAGCTGTTGCGCCTGAGCGCGGCGCGCGAGGCATCGGGGCTGGGCCTTGCGCTGGACACGCAAATGGCGCGTGAAAGCGCGGCCCGCGCGGCGATGGATCAGATTACGGCGCTCAATGCCTATTATGCCGCCTCGCTGCGTCTGGCCGGGCTGCTTGATCTCGATCCGGCGGTGCTGCTGGTCCCCGCGCAGGGGGCCTTGCCCGAACCGGCATCGGCTGCGGAGCCTCCGCTGGACGCGCTGATCGCCACCGCGCTGGCCCGTCGCGCCGATCTGGCCGCGATCCGGCAGCAGGTGGGGGTGAGCGATGCCGCGGGCGCGGCAGCGATACTGGCTGCCGTGGGGCCGCAGGTTTCGGCCAGCGCGATCACCGCCGACCCCATCCCAACCGCCAAGGCCAGCGACACGATGTTCCGCCTGCCCAGCGCCAATGCCAGCCTGTCACTGACTCTTTCGGCCAGCTTGATCGGCAAGGCGCAGAGCGCGGCGGCCTCGCGCGCGCTGGCCCGGATCGCGGTACGGCGACGGCTGGAGGATTTGCGCAAGGAGGTTGCCTCGGCGCGGCAGGAGATGATCGCGGCGCAAAAGGCGATTCCGCTGGCCCGCGAAAGGCTGGTGGCCAGCCAGAGCGCGCTGGCGCTGGCCCGCGCAGGATTGCAGGCAGGCACCGCGATTCTGCATCCCGTGCTGATCGCGCAGGCCAATGTGCAGGAGGCTCGCTCGGCCTATGCCGACAATCTTGCCCGCTACTGGTCGGCCCGCAACGATCTGGATCTGGCCACGGGCGGGCGTTAGGCCCCGCCCGCCGTATAGCGCATGGCGACATCGCAGCGCGCATAGCGGGCGCCATAGCTGGCCATGATGTCGGCATCATGAGTAAAGCCCAGCTTTTCATAGAGATGGATCGCGGCCGCGCATTTGCGATTGGTCAGCAGATAGAGCGGTTCGGCCCCCATCTCGCCCGCGCGCGCAATCATGGCATCCAGCAGGAATTCCCCGGCTTTCAGGCCCCGCGCACTCTCGCGCACCCCCATCTTGGTCAGCTCAAAGCTCGACGCGCCGGTTTTTTGCAGCGCGCAGGCCCCCACCACGCCAAGGCCGGGCGCCTCGACAAACAGGATCGCGCCGCCTGGCTCGATGATCCGCGCGCGCGGGTTTTCCAGCACTTCGCGGTCGGTGGCCTCCAATGAGAACATCGCGGTGATCCATTGCGCGTTGATATCGTGGAAATCGCGGGCCAGATCGTCGCTGAATTCGCGCAGGCGCAAGCCGCCGGGGCGGGCGCGGGCGGCGCGCTCGGCAATTGAGGCTTCGTCCAGCGCGCGCTCGATGGCGGCGATCTGGGCCATGAAGCGGTCCTCAAATCCATCCAGCAATTCCTGCGCCGCCATGCCGATGCGGGGCCACAGATCGCTGGCGGCCTGATGCGCGGCGGCGCGTCCCGCCTCGGTCAATTCGACCAATCGGGTGCGCTGATCAGCGGCGGGCGCATCGGCAAGGATGCCCAGATTGCCCAACTGGCCCACGCTGCGCGTAACGCCGGGCTGGCTGATGCCGATGGTCTCGGCCAGTTGGCCAATCGTCATCGGCCCCGCGCGCAGCGCCGCCAGCACCGCCATATGGCCCGGCTGCAGCGGCATTCCGGCGTCGGCAATCGTGCTCATCGCGCCCGCCTGCATTCGTTCGGCCAGACGCTTGAGCCTGCTGCCCAGAAAGGCGGGCCCCATATCGGCAATTACATCGCGCATCGCATTCTCCATATCACGTTATATAACATGATATGGAATTGCAGTGCCTGTCAAGACCCTCCCCTATTGCAGCAATTTCGCCGCCGCCACCCGCCGGACCGCATCGGTCAGCGTCTTGAGCGCGGAAGCGTGGAGCCGCGTCACGGTCCAGTAGAGTTTGACCCGAAGCGGCGTGTCGGGCGTCAGTTCGACCAGCAGGCCCTGTTCGACGAGCGGACGCGAGATCATCGCCGGGTGCATGCCCCATGCCATCCCCGCCAGCGCAAAGTTGAGAAAACCATAGGTCGATGGCACCCAATGCATCGGCGCGTTCAGGGCCAGCCCATGGCTTTCGCGGGCCCATCGCGCCTGCAATCCATCGCGCCGCTCGAAACGCAGGCATGGTGCGCGCGACAGGCTTTCCCCGGTCACGCCATTGGGGAAATAGCGTGCGGCGAAATCGGGGTTGCAACAGGCCTGATATTCAAGACTGCCCAGTTCCACTGTCTTGCAGCCCTGCACCGCGCCCGGATCGGCCGATACCGCCGCCAACACCTCGCCCGAGCGCAGGCGGTTGGCGGTGACCTCCTCATCCTCGATCATGAAGTCGAGCAGATGGCCGGTGGCGCGGGCGAAATCGGCGGCTGCCTGCGGAAACCATGAGGCGATACTGTCGGAATTGACCGCGATGCGCAGCGTGACCGGCGCGTTCGTGGGCAGGGCCAGCGCAGGGGCCAGTTCAGCCTCCAGCAATTGCACCTGATCGACATGGGCGCACAGGCGATGGCCCAGCTCGGTCGCCACGCAAGGCTGGCCCCGCACGATCAGGATGCTGCCCAGCCGCTCCTCCAGCGCCCGAACCCTTTGCGAGACCGCCGATGGCGTGATGCCCAGCCTTTCGGCGGCGCGTTCGAAACTGCCTTCGCGGGCAACGCAGGCGACGGCGGCAAGGGCGGGGTAATCCAGCATGATGAAGTTTTACTTCATCCAGATTAGCAGAACAAGTTTTCCTGAATTGCAACGCTGCGTCATAGGACGCCCATGACAAACATCCTTCCCATCTTCCTCACCGGATTTGCCATGTCGGCGGCGCTCATCATGGCGATTGGCGCGCAAAACATGTTCGTCTTGCGACAAGGGCTCAAGCGCGAGCATGTCGGGTCGATCGTGCTGTTTTGCGCAGGCGCCGATGCGCTGCTGATTGCCGCAGGCGTAGGCGGGGTGGGGGCCTTGCTGGGCGCGATGCCGCAATGGACCATGGCGCTGACCATCGGCGGTGCGCTGTTTCTGGGCTGGTATGCGATAAAGGCGTTTGCGCGGATGATGACGCCTGAGGCCATGGCCGTGACCGCGCAAGACGGCGTCTCGCTGGGGCGGGCGCTGACGACGACGGCGGCGTTCACCTTTCTCAATCCGCATGTCTATCTCGACACGGTGCTGTTGATGGGGGCGGCGGGTTCGGCCCAGGCGCCCGCTTTGCGTCCGGTGTTCGTCGCCGGGGCTGCCAGCGCCAGCATCCTCTGGTTCGTCGGCCTTGGCTATGGCGCGCGGGTGCTGACCCCGCTGTTTGCCCGGCCTGCGGCGTGGCGCGTGCTGGATGGCATCGTGGGGGTGACGATGCTGACGCTGGCCGTCACTCTGGTCGGGAGGTTGGCGGCATGAGCGCCCTGCGTCACCTGTGGCGGCTGCTGGTCGTCACATCTGAAATCGCGGTGAGTCGGCGCTATGATGCGTTCTGGCGGGCGGATTAAACCCCGGCAAACAGCCGCGCATCCAGCTTCACGATCTCGCTGAGCCAGTCGATGGTGACGCGGATGCGCTGAAGCCCATGCGTGTCCTTATGCGTCACCAGCCAGAAGCTGCGGGTGATGCTGTGATCGGGCAGGACGCGCACCAACGAGGGATCGGCATCGCCGATAAAGCAGGGCAGCACCCCGACCCCGGCGTGGGCGGTCAGCATGATGTGCTGGGCCAGGATCGAGGTCGATCGCAGGGTTGCGGCCAGACTGGGATCGATATCGCTGAGATAATTGAGTTCGGGGGCATAGATCAGTTCGGGCACATAGCCGATCAACTGATGCCCCTGTCGCAGATCGGCGGGCGCCAGAATGGATTTGCGCCCCGCCAGATAGGTCGGGCTGGCATACATGCGCAGCGTGTAATTGGACAATTTGCGCGCGATCAGCGGCCCGGTCTTGGGGCGCGAAAGCAGCACGGCAATATCGGCCTCGCGCCGTGAGGGGCTGAGAAACCCGTTCGAGGCGACCAGATCGACGCTCAGCCCCGGATAGCGCGCGGCAAAATCCCCCAGATGCCGCGCGACGATCCAACTGCCAAAGCCTTCCGAAACGCTGATCCGCACGCTGCCGGTGGGGCCGGAGGGGGAATTGGCGCTTTCCAGTTCGCTGCTCGCCATGGCCATCTGTTCGACCACTGCCAGCAGCCTCTCGCCCGCCGGGGTCAGGATCTGTCCCTCGCGCGTCTGTTCGAACAGGGTGGCGCCCATCTGGCTTTCCAGACGGCGCAGGCGGCGGCCGATGGTGGTGGCGTCCATCCCCATCATGCGCCCTGCCCGCGCCAGTTGCCCCGTGCGCGCCACGGCCAGAAAGGCCTGAAAATCGCTCCAGTCGGTTGCCTGCATTTTTGCAGGTCTAACGGGCATTAATGTCTGTTGCCAGTCATTTTTGAGCCAATACAAGTGAAGGAAATCGAGAAACGGGAAGGATGCGAAAATGCGCTTTATCGACCATCTGATTGTTGGCGGTTCTGGTGGCGCTCCGGCGCGCAAGGCTCCGGTTTTCAACCCTTCGACAGGCGCGGTGCAGGCCGAGGTGGCGCTGGGCGATGCCGCCCTGCTCGACCGCGCCGTGGCCGCCGCGCAGGCCGCCCAGCCGGCATGGGCCGCCACCAACCCCCAGCGCCGCGCCCGCGTGATGTTTGAATTCAAACGGCTCGTTGAGGCCAATATGCAGGATCTGGCCGAACTCCTGGCCAGCGAGCATGGCAAGGTGGTGGCCGACGCCAAGGGTGATATTCAGCGCGGGCTGGAGGTGGTCGAATTTGCCTGCGGCATTCCCCATGCGCTCAAGGGTGAATATACCAATGGCGCCGGGCCGGGCATCGACGTCTATTCCATGCGCCAGCCCATCGGCATCGGCGCGGGCATCACGCCTTTCAACTTTCCCGCGATGATCCCGATGTGGATGTTCGGCGTGGCCATCGCCTGCGGCAATGCTTTTATCCTCAAGCCCAGCGAGCGCGATCCTTCGGTGTCGGTGCGCCTGTGCGAATTGATGCTGGAGGCTGGCGCGCCCGAGGGCATCCTGCAATGCGTGCATGGCGACAAGGAGATGGTGGACGCGATCCTCGACCACCCTGCCATCGGCGCGATCAGCTTTGTCGGGTCGTCCGACATCGCCAATTATGTTTACCAGCGCGGCGCGGCCAAGGGCAAGCGGGTGCAGGCGATGGGCGGGGCCAAGAACCACGGTATCATCATGCCCGATGCCGATATCGACCGGGCGGTGGGCGATCTGGTGGGCGCGGCCTTTGGCTCGGCGGGCGAACGCTGCATGGCGCTGCCGGTGGTGGTGCCGGTGGGCGAGGGGACGGCAGAGCGGCTGATCGAGAAACTGCTGCCCGAAATTGCCGGGCTCAATGTGGGGGCCAGCCTTGATGCCTCGGCCCATTACGGCCCCGTCGTCACTGCCCAGCACAAGGCCCGCATCGAGGATTGGATCGCCACCTGCGAGGCAGAAGGCGGCCAGATCCTTGTAGACGGCCGCAATTTCACGCCGCAGGCGCTGGAGGGCGGTTTCTATGTCGGGCCCACGCTGATCGACCATGTGACGCCCGACATGAGCAGCTATCACAACGAGATCTTCGGCCCGGTGCTGCAGATCGTGCGCGCGCCCGATTTCGAAACCGCGCTGTCCCTGCCCAGCCGCCATCAATATGGCAATGGCGTGGCGATCTTTACCCGCAACGGCCATGCCGCGCGCGAGTTTGCCGCGCGGGTCAATGTCGGCATGGTGGGCATCAATGTGCCGATCCCGGTGCCGGTGGCCTATCACACGTTTGGCGGATGGAAACGCAGCGCCTTTGGCGATACCAATCAGCATGGTATGGAGGGCGTCAAGTTCTGGACCAAAATCAAGACGATCACCGCCAGATGGCCCGACAGCACGCCCGATGGCGGCAATGCCTTCATCATCCCCACGATGGGCTGAAACAGGACATAGGATGCCATGACCGACGCCTTTACGCTTAACGAGGACCAGCGCTCGATACAGGAGGCCGCCGCCCGGTTCACCGCCTCCTCGATCACGCCCCATGCCGCCGGGTGGGACGAGGAGCACCATTTCCCCCGCGAGGTCATGAGCGCGGCGGGCGACATGGGCTTTGGCGCGATCTATGTGGGCGAGGAGAGCGGCGGCATCGGTCTGGGGCGGTTGGAGGCGGCGCTGGTGATCGAGGCGATGGCCTATGGCTGCCCAGCCACGGCGGCTTTCGTTTCGATCCACAATATGGCCGCATGGATGATCGACCGGTTTGGCGGTGATGCTTTAAAGGCGCGCTATCTGCCCGAACTGGTGGGGATGGACAAACTGGCCTCCTATTGCCTGACCGAGCCGGGCAGCGGATCGGATGCGGCGGCGTTGCGTACCACGGCGCGGCGTGATGGCGATCACTATGTGCTGAATGGCACCAAGCAGTTCATCTCGGGCGCGGGGGTGAATGACATCTATCTCATCATGGTCCGCACCGGCGAGGCCGGAGCGAAAGGCATCTCCTGCCTGCTGGTGGAAAAGGGCGCGCCGGGCCTGAGTTTTGGCGCGCCGGAGCGCAAACTGGGCTGGAACGCCTCGCCCACCGCGCAGGTGATCCTTGAGGATGTGCGCGTGCCGGTGGAAAACCGGCTGGGGGAGGAGGGCGACGGGTTCAAAATCGCCATGGCCGGGATCGACGGCGGGCGGGTCAATATCGGCGCCTGCTCGCTGGGCGGGGCGCAGCGCTGTATTGACGAGGCGGTGCGCTATACCAAGGAGCGCAAGCAATTCGGCAAGGCGATCGCTGATTTCCAGAATACCCAATTCGTGCTGGCCGATATGGCCACCGAGCTGGAGGCGGCGCGCGCGCTGCTCTATACCGCCGCGGGAAAGGTGACGCGCGGCGATGCCGACAAGACCGCCTTTGCCGCCATGGCCAAGCGTTTCGCCACCGATACCGGGTCGAGCGTGGTGGATCGCGCGTTGCAGATGTTTGGCGGCTACGGCTATCTGCGTGATTACCCCATCGAGCGTTTCTGGCGCGACTTGCGCGTTCATCGCATTCTGGAAGGGACCAACGAAATCATGCGCCTGATTATCGCGCGGGACCTGCTGAAATGAGCGAGGTTCTGGTCAGGGTCGAGGCGCGCGCGGGGGTGCTCTCGCTCAACCGCCCGCGCGCGATCCATGCGCTGACGCTGGACATGGTGCGGGCGATGACGGCCGCGTTGCTGGCATGGCGTGATGACCCGGCGGTGGGCGCGGTGATGATCGACCATGCGGTTGACCCTGCGGGCGACCCCAAATTGTCGCGCGGCTTTTGCGCCGGGGGCGATATCAACCTGTTGCGCCAATCGGCGCTGAGCGATAGCGGCGCAGCCGGGCGGCGGTTTTTCTATGAGGAATATCAGCTCAACCACCTGATCTTTGCCTATGGCAAGCCGGTAGTGGCCTTTATGGACGGCATCACCATGGGCGGCGGCGTGGGCATCAGCGGCCCGGCGCGTTGGCGCGTTGCCACGGAAAATACGAAACTTGCCATGCCTGAAAGCGGTATCGGCCTGTTTCCCGATGTGGGCGGGGGATGGTATCTTTCGCGCCTTAGCGGCAGGCTGGGGCAATATCTGGCGCTGACCGGGGCGCGGCTGGATGGAGCGGAATGCGTGTGGGCCGGATTGGCCACGCATTATCTGCCCGCGCAGAGCCTGCCCAAGGCCAAGGCGCGGATCATCGCTGGGGAGGCGCCCGAAGCGGTGCTCAATGCGCTGTCCATAGTGCCGCCTGCGCCTGCGCTGGCCGACCATGCCGCCGACATCGCCCGCCTGTTTGCCGGTGATCGGTTGGAGGATATTCTGGCCGCGCTGGAGGAGGATGGCGGCTCCTTCGCCGCCCGCACCCTGGCCACGATCCGCACCAAAAGCCCGACCACCTGCAAGGTTGCGTTGCGCCAATTGGCCACCAGCCTGACCCTGCCCGATTTCGCGGCCAATATGGCCATGGAATACCGGATCGGATCCCGCGTTTTGATGCTTCCCGATTTTGCCGAAGGGGTGCGCGCGGTGATCGTCGACAAGGATAATGCCCCCGCATGGAATCCGCCCCGTCCCGAGCAGGTGACCGAGGCGATGCTGGACGCTATCTTCGCCCCCTTGCCAGCGCATGAGGAATGGAAACCGCTATGAATTATGAAACAATTCTGGTCGAACAGCGCGGAGCGGTGACGCTCATCACGCTCAACCGGCCCAAGGCGCTCAATGCGCTCAATTCGCAGGTCTGCGCCGAACTGGTCGCCGCCTTTGCCGCCTTTGAGGCCGACGCTACGCAGGGCTGCGCGGTGCTGACGGGCAGCGGCGAGAAGGCCTTTGCCGCCGGGGCCGACATTAAGGAAATGGCCGAAAAGCCCGCCGCCGACTTCTTTCTTCAAGATTTCTTTGCAGATTGGCACGCCAAGCTGGTCAAGGCCACGCGCAAGCCGTGGATCGCGGCGGTCAATGGCTTTGCGCTGGGCGGCGGCTGCGAACTGGCGATGATGGCCGATTTCATTCTGGCCGCCGACACCGCCAAATTCGGCCAGCCCGAGATCAAGCTGGGCGTAGCCCCCGGCATGGGCGGATCACAGCGCCTGACCCGCGCGGTGGGCAAGGCCAAGGCGATGGAAATGTGCCTGACCGGGCGGATGATGGGCGCGGTTGAGGCCGAGAGCGCGGGGTTGGTCGCGCGCATCGTGCCGCTGGCCGATCTGCTCGACGATGCGCTGAAAACCGCGCAGACCATTGCCGAGATGCCCCGCATGGCGGCCATCGCCAACAAGGAAATGGTCAATGCCGCCTTTGAAACCACGCTGGATCAGGGCCTGCTCCACGAGCGCCGCCTGTTCCAGATCCTGACCGCCAGCGCCGACAAGGCCGAGGGCATGGCGGCCTTTGTCGAAAAACGCACTGCCCAATGGCAGGGTCGATAAAACCATAATATTCAAGGAGAGGTTATCATGAAAATCGCCTTCATCGGACTGGGCAACATGGGCGGCGGTATGGCGGCCAATCTGGTGAAGGCGGGCCATCAGGTCCATGCTTTCGATCTGGCGCAGGCCGCGCTGGATCGGGCAGTGGCCAATGGCTGCGTACCTTTCGCCAATATGCGCGATGGGGTGGCGGATGTGGATGCCGTTGTCTCGATGCTGCCCAATGGGGCCATCGTCAAAGCGGTCTATTCCGGCGATGTGATCGGCCATGCCCCGACGGGCGCGCTGCTGCTCGATTGTTCGACCATCGATGTGGCCAGCGCGCGTGAAGTGACCGTTCTGGCACAGGCGGGGGGCTATCGTATGGTGGACGCCCCCGTTTCGGGCGGGATCGCGGCGGCCAATGCAGGCACGCTGACCTTTATGGTGGGCGGCACGGAGCAGGATTTTGCCGAAGCCCAGCCGATCCTTGCCGCCATGGGCAAGGCGGTGATCCATGCGGGCGAAAGCGGCGCGGGGCAGGCGGCCAAGATCTGCAACAACATGCTGCTTGGTGCCTCGATGGTGGCCACGTGCGAGGCGTTCAAACTGGCCGAAAGGCTGGGGCTGGATCTCCAGACCTTCTATGATATCTCGTCCAAGGCCTCGGGCCAGTGCTGGTCGATGACCTCCTATTGCCCGGTGCCGGGGGTAGGGCCGGAGACGCCTGCGGATCATGACTATCAGGGCGGCTTTGCCACCGCACTGATGCTCAAAGACCTGAAACTGGCCATGGCGGCCGCGCAGGATGCGGGCGCGCCCGTGCCGATGGGCCACCGCGCCGAGGAACTCTACGCCGCCTTTGACGCGGCCGGGAATGGCGGTATGGATTTTTCCGCCATCATCAAAACGCTCTGAACCCTAGCCGTGGCGGCGCGCCACCCGCGCGGCCACGGCCCAGATGCCCAGCCCCGCCAGCGCCAATCCCGCCCCGACAAAGCCGGTCGAGGCCCAGCCATAGCCCGCCGCAATCGCCATCCCGCCCATCCACGGTCCCAGCGCATTGGCGATGTTGAAGGCCGAATGGTTGAGCGCGGCGGCCAGCGTCTGCGCCTCGCCCGCCACATCCATCAGGCGGGTTTGAAGCACGGAGCCAAGCGCCCCGCCGATGCCGATGGCAAAGACCACCACCGCCACCGCCCAGACATGCCCCACCGCAAAGGGATAGATCGCCAACCACGCCGCGCTCCACACCAGCAGGCCGCCCGCCGTGGGCATCAGCGCCCGGTCGGCAAAGCGCGGGGCGATGATGTTGCCCAGCGTCATCCCCACGCCAAAGATCGCGAAAATCAGCGGGATCGCCGCTTTGGAGGCATGAGTGACCTCGATCAGCGTCGAGGCGATATAGGTATAGACGCAGAACATGCCGCCAAAGCCGATCGCGCCAATGCTCAGCGTCAGCCACACTTGACCCCGCGCCAGCGCGCCCAACTCGCGCATCGGACTGGCCCCCGCCGCCGGGCGATCATGCGGGGCAAAGCGCGCCACCATCGCCGCGCAGAGCAGCGCCAGCACCGCCACCACGCCAAAGCCCCAGCGCCAGTTGACTGACTGGCCCAGGATACTGGCCGTGGGCACGCCGATGATCGTGGCCACCGTCAGGCCCAGCATCACATAGCCCACCGCCTGCGTGCGCTTTTCAGGCGGTACAAGGCTGGCCGCCATCAGCGCGGCCACGCCGAAATAGGCCCCATGCGGCAGGCCCGAGAGAAAGCGGAACAGCAGCATCCAGTGATAATCGGGCGCCAGCGCCGAGAGCGCATTGCACAGGCCGAACAGGCCCATCAGCAGGATCAGCAGCGTCCGCCGCGCCAGATTGGCGCCCAGCACCGCCAGCAGCGGCGCCCCCACCACCACGCCCAGCGCATAAGCGCTGATCACATGACCCGCCGTGGGCGCGTCGACATGCAGCCCGTCGGCCATATAGGGCAGCAGGCTCATCGTGGCGAATTCGGTGGTGCCGATGGCAAACCCGCCCATCGCCAGCGCCAGATGCACCAGGGCAACCGGCGAGGAACGGGCGGTGTCATCCGCAGGGGTAAAGGCAATAGCGGCGGGGTCCAGCGCAGGGGCGCTCATGGGTGGGGCCTTTCGTCATGGGGGGAACCGCAATGCAGTGCGGCAAAGGCAAATCCCTATATAGGGCGGGCTATGCCTTTTATCAGGCCCCAAAATGCTGCATCGCAGCATATGCAGTCCTATGCAGACCGCCCTCTATCGCCCCACCGTACAGGACAGCCGCAGCCCTCGATCGGCCAACACCGATGCAACAGTTGGCGGTGCGTGCTATCGCCAATGCATGTTAAACAGCGCCAGTACGATTTCAAAGGCAATCAGCGCGATGATCGCCAGTTCGAGCCGAAAGGCCCGCTTGTCCTGAATGATGTTGAGCAGCACTTCGGCAAAATCGCCCAGCGCCACGAATTTGCGCTCCAGCACCTCGGCGCGGTCGTCCAGCTCGTGTTCGGCCTCCAGCCTGGCATAGAGCCGGTCCAGCTCGGGATTGTCCCATAGGACATCGGGGCGCTCGTCGGCCTGAACCTTCGCCATGACCCGGTGGCGCGCGGCCAGAACCTCGCCCACCAGTTGCATCGCCTGACGCACCGGCGCGCGCGTCCGCCCGGTTTCGCGCAGGTCGGACACCAAAGGGGCGATGCGGTCGAAAGCCTGCGAAACCAGCACTTCATCGCGCGAGAGCACCACGCTGCGCGCCAGCACGATGGCCACCAGCGTGAGGCGCGCCTCATCACCATCGGCGAGCAGGATCTGGCCTTCCTCGCCGATCCGGTCGGTGCCGTGGCGGGTCAGGCTGATCTCGGCGGTTTCCACCTCGATCATGCCCGCCGGATCGCGCAGATAACGGGCCAGCGCGGCATCGATCCGGCCCGGTGTCTCATCCGGCCCGGTGATGGACACCACCGCGCCATAGCGGAACACAAAGGTCAGCCCCTCGCCCGCCCATGGGGGCAGGCGGCGATTGTCCTCGACCAGCGCGCGCGTGTCGATGCGTCCGGCCAGCACTCTTGCGCCCGCCACCAGCCGCCCGAACGTGGGCAGCGCGCCCAGCATCACGAAATCGGGATGGCCCAGATAGCCGGAGGAGGAGGTCGGAAACTCGTCGGCGCTGGCGATCATGCTGTTTTCCCGTCGGGATTTGCGAAAAACTGGCGCGAGGATAGGGCCGGAATATAACAGTTCCGTTTGGTCGGTGTGGATTTATATCCGCTGCCCGTCCTCTCCGGCTATTGGGATTAGCGCGGAGGGCGCATTGTCACGAGGTTTTCGCAATCGCTCCCTAGCGGCCTTGGGCAGGAGATTGCGCCATGCCCTTTGCCTCGTCCGCCATCATCGGTTGGGTTGCCCGCCATATCGTGCCTGAAGAGCCTGCGGTGCGGGCCGCGCTGCGCCGTCTGGGCGTGGCGCCGGGCGATATTGATGACATTGTGCAGGACGCCTATTGCCGCTTTGCCGCGCTGTCCTGCGTCGATCATATCACGCGCCCCGGCGCCTATTTCATGCAGACCGCGCGCAACCTGTGGCGCGACCAGTTACGCCGCGCCGCGATCATTCGTTTCGAGGACCTTACGGAAAGCGCGCAGAACTTCGTCATAGATGAAGCGGCGGGCATCGAAAGCGTGCTGGCGGCGCGCGAACAATGGCGGATCGTCGAGGGCTTGCTGGCCGCTCTGCCCGAGCGGTGCCGCATGATCTTTACGATGAAGCGGATCGAGGGCCTGTCGCAAAGAGACATCGCGCAAAAGCTGGGCGTCAGCGAAAGTGTGGTGGAAAACGATATACAAAAGGCGCTTCGCCTGTTGCAGGCGGGGTTGCGTTGCGCAGAAATGGACGGCCCGCTACCTTCGGGCGAAGACAGGAAAGACATTGCCGCAAGAGGGACAAAAATCCGCCGCTGTGCTTGAGGCCGAAGCGGCCGCTTGGGCCGCGCGGCTGGATGCTGCGGGGGCTGAGGATCTACCCTTGGCACAGCGTGCCCAGTTCGAGGCGTGGCTTGGGGAGCATCCGCGTCATGGCGGGGCCTTGCTGCGCGCGCAGGCTGTGCTGCATCTGGCCACGGCGGCTGCGCCGGCGGTGCAGGAGGCGCCGCCGCTGCGTCGCTGGCGGTTGGCGGCGGGGGCCTTGGGTCTGCTGGCGGCCTCGCTGGTGGCGTGGCTGGCGATGGATCCGGGGGCGCAGACCTATGCCACCACGCAGGGCGAATTGCGCCGCCTCGCGCTGGCCGATGGGAGCGCGCTGACGCTGGATGCGGCGAGCAGGCTGCGCGTCGATCTGGACCGGGGCGAGCGCAAGGTCAGCCTCTCGCAGGGGCGGGCGCTGTTTCGCGTGGCGCATAATGCCGCGCGCCCGTTTCGGGTTCAGGCGGGCGATGTGACCATTACCGACATCGGCACGGTCTTTAGCGTCAGCGCGCAGGGCGACACGGTCAATGTGCTGGTCAGCGAGGGCGAGGTCGAGGTGCGGCGGGGGATTTTTGCCCTGCGCCTGACGGCGGGGCAGGAGGTGCGGCTGGGCAAGGATGGCGCGCCGGTGCGTTTGGGGCTGGCCGCGCCCGCGATGGAGCGCGCGCTGGCATGGACCAGCGGGCGGATCGAGTTGGATGGGGAAACGCTGGAGAACGCGCTGGCCGAATTCAACCAGCATAATCGCGCGACGATCCGGCTGGCCAATCCGGCGCTGGGGCGCGAAAAGCTCTATGGCGCTTTTCGTCTGGATGATCCCGAAGGCTTTGCCCGTGCCGCCGCGCTGAGTTTGAACGCGCCGATGCGCGCCGAGGAAGGCGGTTGGGTGATTGGCGGCAAATAGGACCGCCCTTGGCCCAAGCCGCAAAATAAATTTGCTGTCGCCCCAAAGGAAACCCGGCCCCGCCTCGTCGAGCAGGTGATGGGGCCGAATAGCCGGCCCGCCGTCCATGTGAGGGTTTCATGACCGGGTTTCTTCGCCATCTCGCCATTGGCACCATGCTGACCAGCGTTGCACTGCCTTTTGCAGCCCATGCCGCCACGTTTGACGTTCCGGCACAGGATGTCGCGGGCGCGGTGCGCCTGTTTGCGCGGCAGGCCAATGTCCAGATCATCATCACCGGCAGCGCCGCCGAGGGCCGCCGCACCAACGCTATTACGGGCGCGATGAGCATCGACGAAGCGCTGGCCCGGATGCTGCGCGGCACGGGCCTGTCGGTGCGCAAGGCGGGCGAGACATCCTATGTCATCACCGCCAACCCGACGGCCGATGCGGGTGATATGGCGGGTGCCATTGTCGTCACCGGCGCTCTGGCGGCCCAGCGCGAGGCGGTGGCCGAAAAGCGCGGGGCCGACAATGTGGTGGAAACGCTGCGCGCCAATGACGTGGGCAAATTGCCCGATCAGAACGTGGCCGAGGCGATCAAGCGCCTGCCCGGCCTGACCGCCGCCAACGATCAGGGCGAGGGCCGCTATGCGATCATCCGCGGCATCGACCCGGCGCTGGCCAATGTCACGATGAACGGCATGACCCAGCCCGCACCCGAGCCCGATGGCCGTCAGGTCAAGCTGGACGATATCCCCAGCGCGATGATCCAGTCGATCAGCGTCTCCAAATCGCTGCTGGCCAGTCAGGACGCCAATGCGATTGCGGGCGAAGTCTCGATCAAGACCAAGACCGCTTTCGACAGCAAGAAGCCCTTCTTCCTCGATCTGCGCGGGGCGGCGGGCCAGTATCAGATCAACAAAAAGGCGCCCTATGAGCTGGACGGCACGCTGGGCGGGCGTTTCGGCGGCACGCAGCAATTCGGCGCGGTGCTGAGCGTCAATTACTCACGCCGCCCGATTGAAAGCCAGAACTATCAGGGATCGAGCGCGGCGACCTATGCCACCACCGGCGTTCCCGATGGCAATGGCTTGCGCGACTATAATCTGACGCGCACCCGCCTTGGTCTGGTGGGCAATTTCGATTGGCATCCCAATGAGCGGACCAAGCTCTATCTGCGCGCCACCTATTCCGAATTTCAGGACCATGAAACCCGCGACCAGAACCGTCTGGCCGTCACCGCCTATGACGCCACCACCGGCGCGCCCTCAAAAGCCACGGCCACTATCCTCGTGCGCCGCCGCGAAGAAAACGACCATACGACCGGTCTGACGCTGGGCGGGGAATTTGCCGATCTGGCGGGCGGCACGCTGGAGGTGTCGGGCGGCTATTCGCGCGCGGTCAAGGTCGATCCGGTGCGCAGCGAATTCACCTTCACCACGGCCAAGGGCGGCGTCACCTCGCTGGCCTATGACGGCTCGACCTATCCCTATACGCTGGCCCCTTCGGGCAGCTTTGCGGGTCTGTTCAACGATCCGTCCAAATTCTACTTCTCGAAATATAACCTCGAACATCGCTATGCTTTCGAGGAAATCTGGCAGGGCAAGGTCGATTACACGCATCCCATAGCGTGGGGCGACGGTTCGGAAATCAAGGCGGGTGTCAAGCTGATGGACCGCCACAAGGCCGATGACCACGACAAGACCACATGGAGCGCGACCAAGGCCACGCTGGCCACCGGATGGCTGCTCTCCGATGTCGGCTATACCGGGGGCAGCAGTTTCTATGACGGTATGTTCGCGATGGGCACGCGCATCAACTATGCCGCCGCGCGCGATTATCTCAACGCCAATATGGCCAATTATGCCGCCGTCAGCACCAGCAGCACGATCTCGGATTCGCTCTCCAGCGACTATGACGTGCGCGAGACGATTGGCGCGGCCTATGTGATGGCCAAGCTGAAATTCGGCGGCCTGACGGTGATCCCCGGCCTGCGCGTGGAAACCACCCATGACAGCACAAAGGCCAAGCTGGTGACGGCCTCCTCGACACTGAGCGACGGGTTCAACAGTTTTGGCAAGGTGAGCTATACCGATGTCTTTCCGGGCCTGAACGTCAAATATGCTGTCAGCCGCGACCTGCTGCTGCGCGGGGCGGTGACGACCTCGATCGGGCGGCCCAATTATCCCAATCTGGCGCCCTATGTGATCGTCGACACATCTTCGCCCTCCACCCCCGCGATCAGCATGGGCAACCCCGATCTCAAGCCCTATCGCGCGGTCAATCTGGACGCGGCGGTCGAATATTACCCGGCCAAGGGCAGCCTCCTGTCGGCGGGCATCTTTTACAAATCCATCGACAACCCGATCTACACCTATGGCCAGACCGGGGTGAACGGCACATTCGCCAATGTCGCCTATACCAACGCCACTGTGACCCAGCCGATCAATGCGCAGGATGAGCAGATCACCGGTGTCGAATTCAACGCCCAGCATCAGTTCACCAATCTGCCCGGCGCACTCTCGGGCCTTGGTCTTTCTGCCAATTTCAGCCACGTCTGGGGCCATGCCCGCGCGCCGCTGGTCCGCGCCAGGGCCAGCCTGCCCTTGGCCTATCAGTCCAAGAATGTCGCCTCGGCGCAGGTCTTTTACGAGAAATATGGCTTTGGCGCGCGCCTCGCCTTTTCCTATCGCTCGGCCTATCTCGATACGCTTGGCGCCAGCGCTGCGCTGGATCAGTACACCGACGCCAATGGTCAGCTTGACCTGCATGTCTCCTATCAGATCCGCAAGGCGATCACCGTGTTTGGCGATGCGGTCAATCTGACCGATGCGGGCTGGCGGCGCTATCTGGGGGCGAACCGGGCCTATCTGATTGAACGCGAACGTTACGGCACGCTGCTGCGCGGCGGCGTCCAGATGCATTTCTGAGCAGAAGGGCTTATTTGATGCGCAAGATGATGATGATCGCGGCGGCGCTGGCCTGCGCCGGGCCGGTTCAGGCCAAGACAGCCGGCCCGGTGGTGGAAAGCGTTGCGGTGCTGATGCGCCATGGCATTCGCCCGCCCACCAAGGACCCGGCCATGCCCGCCGGGATCGCCGCCGCCGCATGGCCGCTTTGGGATGTGCCGCCGGGCTGGCTGACCGTGCGCGGCGGAGAAGCGGTTGAGCGCCTTGGGGTGGACGATGGCGCATGGCTGCGGCGGATTGGTGTGCTGCCTGCTGCGCGCTGCCCCGATGCGGGGCGGGTGCATATTCTGGCCGACAGCGACCAGCGCACCATCGCCACCGCCCAGCATTGGGCCAAGGGCGCGCTGGCCAAATGTGCGCCCGTCATCGACCATCTGCCGCAGGATCAGGGCGATCCGCGCTTTGGCCCGCTTTCGGCCGGGCTGGCGCGGATTGATCCGGTCGCGGCGGCAGGCGCCATCGAGCAGGCGGTTGGCCCGGAAGGTCTGGCCGGGATCGACCGCAGGCTGGCCCCGCTCTATGCCCGTTTGAACGCGATCCTGTGCGGCGGGGCGGCGGCGCCCTGCGGCCTTGGCGCCGAGCCCACGCAGATCCGCCCCGCCACCGCGCAGGCCCGCCCCAAATTGTCGGGAATGCTCGACCGGGCATCGACCGCAGCCCAAATCCTCTTGCTTGAATATGCCGATGGCAAGCCTAGGGGCGAGGTCGGTTGGGGCCGGGCCAGCGCGGGCGATATTGCCGCGCTTTCCACCTTCCATGCCGAGGAATTCCGGCTGCTTGCACGCCCCCGGCCCATAGCCGTGCCCAATCTGGCGGGGCTGACGCCGGTGCTGCGCGAGGGTCTGCAAGGGCGTGTCGGGCTGGCGCTGATCCTTGGGCATGATACGAATATTGCCAATCTGGCGGGGGTGCTGGGCCTGCACTGGCGGGTCGATGGGCTGGCCGCCGATGATCCCGCGCCGGGCGGCGCCATCGTGCTGGAAGTGCTGCGAATGCCTTCGGGCCGTCGTCTGGTCCGGGCCAGCTATCGCTCGCAATCGCTGGAGGCGATGCGGAGCGGCAAGGGCGCATCGCTGCGCCAGCCCATGGCCATCGGGGCCTGCCGCCATCCGGTGAGGGGCGGCCTTTGCCCGCTTGGCGAGGTTCTGGGCGCGCTGGAGCCGTAAGCCCCGCGGGCCCCCTTATGGCTCGGGGGGAGCAGCCCATCGCGTGATGGACTCCTCCCCCCGAATGCCGACAGTTTCGGCCCAATGCCTCAGTGATTTTCTGTGGGCGCCGAGGCGGGCTTTTCCGGACGCGCCGCAGGAGCGCCCACAAAGGTGATCTCGACCCGGCGGTTCTGCGCTTCGCGCACCCCCGGCGCCGTGGCCACGCGCGGCGAGCTGGCGCCGAAGCCCTGAACGCTCATGACCTCGCGCGGGATGCCATGGCCGCTCAGATAGGCCTTCACCGATTCAGCCCGGCGCAGCGAGAGTTCCTTGTTATAGGCCTCCGAGCCGCTGCTGTCGGTATGGCCGGCCAGTTGCAGGCTGGCATAGCCGGTCTGCTGATAGGAACTGGTGGCCTTGTCCAGCGTTGCTGCGGCCTCGCTGGTGATATCGGCGCGGTTCCAGTCGAAGAAGACCAGATAGGGGCCGGGATTTTCAACCGCCGCTACCGGCGAATAGGCCATGCTGGGCGGCGGAGGAGGCGGGGGCGCGACATAGGCAGGGTTGACCGAGCCATCCGGGCGCAGGCGGCAGGGCCGCCCAAGGGCGTTGTAAACCTTGAAGACTTCCTCATCCGAGCACATCAATTCGCGCGCGGCATCGCGGTCGCCGATCGTCTGGGCCAGTTCGCGGGCGTTCAAGCGACGAACGCAGTGGTGGTCCTGCCATGTCGTGCCGCCCGATGCGCCAAAGCCCAGCACCGAAACCCCCAGCGAGCTGGAACCCATGCAGGTTTCCGTCAGCGTGGTGGTCAGCGCGGGGGCCATGACGGCCGGTGCGGTCTTGATCGTCTGATTGGCCGGATAGACCGAATTGTTGTTGATGGTCTGGCTGTTGCCCTGCGTCGACTGGTTGGTCGACTGGTTCGAGGAACTCGAACTTGTGGTGGCGGTGGAGCTGGACCCGGATGTCGAATCCGCCTTGGTGTTGGTGATGTTGATCGGATTGGACACCGAATTGGAATTGGAATTGGCGCCAGAGGTAGATCCCGACACCGAACCCGATGTGGTGGTGGTGTTCTGAACGGGATTGGCATTGGCGGCCGCATCCGAACCCGAAACCGCCCCGGCGTTCGAACCCGATGTCGAGGTGCTGGTCTGCGCCAGCGCCATGGTTGGATGGATAGCACCGCTGATCAGTGCGACGGTGCTGATTGCTGTCCAGAGCCTATGCATAGTGATCCTCCTGACTGTGGCTCCGAGCGCCTGGCGCCGCCGGATCCCCCATGAAAGCAAGCCGACGATGATCGGGCAGGCTGCTTGCCCCCCTGCTCGAGCGAACAACCGCACAGCGGGGGAGGAGCCAAATCCTCCCCCGCTGCATTGTTCAGGCTTAGTGGTGGCTGCCGCTGTAGGCGATGGCGCCGGCACCATAGAGGCCCACCGCGCCGCTGGTCTGACTGGCCGAACCGCCATGGCCGCTGGTCGAAGAGCCGCCGCCCTGGACCGCGCCGCCCATGCTGCCCGACGAGGTGGTGGTCGTGGTGGTGCCATGGTGGTTGGACAGCGAGGCCGACGATCCCGCTTCGCCACCCGCCAGCACAGCCCCTCCGGCCATGGCCCCGCAATGCGAGCCGCCGCAGGAGGTCGAGCTGCCGGCGCCCACGGAGGTCACCGACACGCTGCCCGCACCGACGCCCGACTGGGCCATGGCGGGAGCGACAAAGGCAAGGCTTGCGCCCACAGCAAGGACATAGTAAATACGCATGAGGTATTCTCCATATTTGCATGCCATTATTGCGGATGGCGTGCTTACCGCTTCATCCCCTGTTGGGAATTTCTGAAATTTGAGATTTTTTTCTGATCGTGATCGATTTGTTTATTTTTCGATCGATGTCTGGAAAATAGGCGTTTCTCGAAGCGAAGTAATAAGTTTTTCATCCTAAGGGATAGTACGTAGTTAACCGTGATCGCCCGATGACCGGTCCGCCCCGTGTATCGTGGGCTAAATATTCACATCGGCTTGGAAAGTCGGCGGGGCGCGTCCGGCTCGCTTCCTGGGCTCTAGGTTTGCGGGGGCGAAATGGGCCCTGCCTTGCTCCCAAAATCGGAGTCGCCGGGCTTTGCCGTTAGTCGCTCTCGGCAAGAACGGTTGCGCCTTTTACTGGCTAATCCGCCCGTCCATCGGGTGATCCGCAACATTGCGGAGAGCGGGCCGCACTTCACTGCTGGCACATGGATCGCGATCTGAAAGAAAAAGGACTCGCCATGAGCCACGCACTCATCATCGACGAAAACATGCTCATCAGCCGCGCCATTCAGCGCAGGCTCGAGATGCTGGGCTTTGAATCCTTCGACCTTGTCTGGACCCGGCAACAGGCTCTGGCTGCGGCCGGGCGCCACATGCCGGATCTGATCGTCATTGGCGATGATGTCGAAACCGGATGCGCGGTCGAGGCGGCGCGCCGGATCACCGATCACCATGCGGTGCCGGTGCTGATGGTGACGGGCGATTATACGCGGGCCAGAGAGCGGCTCGAACAGCAGGAAGCGCTGGAGGGCCCCTTTTTGCTCAACGAAATCGAAGCGGCGGTGGAACTGGCCAATACTGCCTGATCCGGCCGGTGGTTCATGCCTGTCATGGAATTGACAACCTGCGGGGGCGAGGAGTTTTCGCATGAACAGTCAAGGCAAATGCGGCGGCAGATATCCCGCCTGTGGGTCGTATCCATGGCCGGCCGGATGGTGATCGGCTGATGCTTTCGGCCATTCCCCGCTATGTCAGCGCCGGCGCCGGGCTTGTTCTGGAGGCGACGCTGCAGGTGCCTGTTCTGGCGCGCGGCCTTGTCATTTTTGCCCATGGCGGGGGCAGCGCGCGTTTCAGCCTGCGCAACAATCATGTGGCCGCCCGCCTGCGCGCCGATGGGCTGGCCACGCTTCTGCTCGATCTGTTGACGATTGAGGAGGAAGAAGACCGCAGGCGAGTCTTCAACATTGACCTGCTGGCCTATCGCCTGCGCCTTGCCACCGACTGGGCCGCGCTTCAGCCCGATACGTGCCATCTTCTGCCCTGCTATTTCGGCGCCAGCACGGGTGCGGCGGCCGCTTTTCGCGCCGGGGCCGAGGACGGGCGCATCGCCGCCATCGTATCGCGCGGGGGGCGCCCCGATCTTGCCGGAGCGCGCGCCCTTTCGCGTGTGACGGCGCCCAGCCTGCTGATCGTGGGCGGGGATGACGAGGCAGTGACCGATCTCAACCTTTTTGCCTTCAACAGGATGCGCTGCAAGCGGGACATCCAGATCATTCCCCGGGCTGGCTATTGCCTTGATGAGACCGACACGCTTGAACAGGTGGTGACGCTGGCCAGCATCTGGTTCCGCCATCACCTTGGGGAGAAGCTGTGACCGGCCTCAAGGTCCTGATGGCTCAGCGGAACGTGTGGCGCAGGATCTGGACAATGGCCCCATTGCGCCGGTTCACCAGCAGCGCATCATTGCCGTAGCGCACCCAGACACATTCCCATGGCGGCGTTCTTAGCGCGAACATCCAGTAATTTTCGACCCAATAACCGCGCGCCCAATAGGCCCGGGGCAGGACATTGCCCACCGCCCAGAGCTGATAATGAAATCCGGGTGGCGGGCTGTAGGTCGAACTCGTGGCCGAAGTGGATGGAGATTGTGAAGTATAGGTCGTGCGCGGCGAGATCCCGGCATGGGTTTCCGAAGTAATTGGCGGTGTCATCGTCTGATGACAACAGGCCTCATTGTTTCTTTGCGGCGCCGGGCGGTTCGGCTCAACCGTGGATGGCGGCGGGGGCGGCGCGGGGATGGCCGGACGATAGGTCTCGCCGCGCGGCGGCTGCGCCCAGAGCGGGCCGGAAAACAACATCAGCCCCAAGGCCAGCGCGAGGGAATAAAGCGAAACCCCTTCCGGCCGCAGATCGCGCTCCGGCCCGGACATGATGATGGATAAAGGCTGTTTCATCGCAGGCATTCCTATCGGGTTGGCCCATCGGGCAGGAGCGTCCACAAACATGGCGTCGCATCAGACTGCCCAAGGGCGGGGGTGGGGGATATTGGGAATGTCCCCGATAGGCGGCGGGAAAACCGGCGCTTTTATTTGGCGCGGGGCAGCGTGAAATGAAAGCTGGTGCCGCGCCCTTCGCGGGTTTCCAGCCAGATCTTGCCCTCATGCGCCTCGATGATCGTGCGGCAGATCGAGAGGCCCAGCCCCATGCCTTCCTGCTTGGTGCTGTAAAAGGCCTTGAACAGTTGATCGTGGGTCGCGGTGGGAACCCCGGTGCCCGAGTCGCTGATCGTGACCCGGACGAAATCGGTGCCATAGGGATGCGTCTCGATCCTCAGGCGCCTTTCGGGGCTGTCGGTCATGGCCTCGCAGGCATTGCGGATGAGATTGACCATCACCTGCTGGATCTGGATGCGGTCGACCAGCACCGCCAGCGCCTCGGGCCCCAGTTCGAAATAGGTGTGGATGCCCTGTTCGCGTGCGCCCATCAGGGCCAGCACGCAGGCCTCGTTGATCAGCGCGGGCAGCGCTTCCACGGTGCGCTCGATCGTGCCCAGCGTGACAAAGGCGCGCAGGCGCCGCACGATCTGGCCCGCGCGCAAAGCGTTTCGCGCCGCATCGTCGAGCGCCTCGCGCATTGCGACCAGATCCCAATCCTGCGGCCCGCCCATCAGATTATGCGCGGCCTGAACATAATTGACCACGGCGGCGATGGGCTGATTGAGCTCATGGGCCAGTGTGGAGGCCATCGCCCCCATGGCGCTGATCCTTGCCACATGAATCAGTTCGGATTGCAGCGTTTCGAGCCGTTCCTGCACCTGATGCCGCTCGGTCAGATCCTGGAGGAAGCCGGTGAAAATATGCTGTTCACCATCGCGCGCCTCGCCGATGGACAAGGTGACGGGGAAAGTGGTGCCGTCCTTGCGCTGGGCGAAGACCACGCGGCCCTTGCCGATGATGCGCTTTTCGCCGGTTTCCAGATAACGGCGCAGATAAAGGTCATGGCGGTGGGAATCGGGGGCGGGCATCAACATGCTGATGTTGTGCCCGATGACTTCGCAGGCATCATAACCGAACAGCGTCTGCGCCGCGTCGCTGAAGGAAAGGACCACTCCGTGGGCATCGATCACCACCATCGCGTCGGGGACGGTCGACAGGATCGAGGTCAGCAGGCTTTCGCGCGCCAACAGGGCCTTTTCATCGGCCCGCCGCCGGGTGATGTCGGACACGATCTTGGCAAATCCGCGCAGTTTGCCCTGTTCGTCGTAAAGCGTGGTGATCGAAAAGGAGGCCAGAAAGGTGGTGCCGTCCTTGCGCCGGCGCAGGCCTTCGCCCTCGATCCGCCCTTCGCTGCGCGCCAGCGACAGATCGACCTGACACTTGTCCGTGGCGGGGTAGAGGATCGAGGCATCCGTGCCTAGAACCTCCTCCTCCTTCCAGCCGCTGAGCCGTTCGGCGCCTTTGTTCCAGATCATGATGCGCCCGTAGGGGTCGAGCATATAGATTGCCAGACCCGGTGTTCCGTCGATCAGCAGGTTGAGCTCTTCAGCGGCCAGCGCGAATTGCGCCGCGCGCCTTTGCGCCTCCTGATGGCTGCGCATGAGTTCGCGGCGCAGCGTATTGGCAATTTCGCCGACCGTAATGATCCCCCCTGCCGTGACCAGAAAGACCACCGATTGGGCAAAGTCGCCGATGCCCACGCTTTCACTTTGCGCAAAAAGAAAGCCGAAGCCGAGCGAGAGAATGCTGGCCATGATGGCGGCGCCCGGCCCGCACCAAAGCACGGTAATCAGCACCACCAGCGTAAAGGGCGTGTAGGCGGCCCGCTCGCCGATGAACGGATCCATGATCGCGCGCAGGGCAGCCGCGAAGAGCACGCCGATGACGGCTATGCCATAGCGAAACCGGACTGAGTTGTCCCATCCTCCCATTGCGACAGCATCGTCCCCCGATGGGCCGGGCCATGCGGTGAACAGGGCGCAGCGTTTCCGTCCATTTCGGTGAAATTTACCTCCGTTTCGGAATTGTATCAATGCCGCCTGCAGGTGGGGCGGATCGAAACAGGACAGAACGCCTTTTTCCGCCGTCCGGCTCCCAACCGGCGGCGGCATGGTTTTGCAAAATCAGCCGATGGCGGCCGGTTTTACGGTGCGAAGACGGGGCGGCGGGATCACCGCCGCCCCGTCGTTTCAGCCGTTGGCCTGTCTGGCCGGAGGGCACAGGTGCAGGCGGGCAAATTCATCGGCAGGGCAGGGGCGACCGAAATAATAGCCCTGTCCCTTGTGGCATTGGCGCTGCTGCAGGAAGCGCATGGTGTCTTCGTCCTCGATACCTTCGGCGATCACCTCAAGCCCCAGCCCCGCCGCGATGCCGATCAGGCCTTCGACCACCACCTGATCGCGCGGTGAGGCCTGACCCAGCCGGGTAAAGCCCTTGTCGATCTTGATCGCACTGATCGGATAGGAGCTGAGCAGGTTGAGCGATGCAAAGCCGGTGCCGAAATCGTCGAAGGACAGCCGCACCCCGCTGGCGCGGATCGCGCGTAATTGATCCAGAATGTCGCTCTGGTCATTGAGGATGATATTCTCGGTGATCTCCAGTTCGAGCGCATCGGCGGGCAGGGCGTGGCGCTGCAGCGCGGCGGCCACCACGGCGGGCAGATCGCCTTGCTTGAACTGGGCCGCAGAGAGGTTGACGCTGATCCCGAAGCCGGGATGCTGTCGGCGCCAGCGGGCCGCTTGCGCACAGGCCGTGTCAAGCACCCAGTTGCCGACTTCGCCCGCCAACGACCCGGCCTCAAGCGCTTCGAGAAAGGCGCCCGGAGGCAGCAGGCCGCGCACCGGATGATACCAGCGGATCAGCGCTTCGGCGCTGGTGACGCGCACATCGTTCAGATCGACCTGCGGCTGATAGAACAGCGCGAATTGCCCGTCGAGCAGGGCATGGCGCAGCTCCATCTGGAATTGCCGCCGGCTGACGGCCTGAGCCCGCATCTGGGGCATGAAAAGGCAGACATGGCCGCGCCCCAGCCCATAGGCCTGATGCAGGGCCAGTTCGGCATCGCCCACCAGTTCTTCGGAGGTGGCGTCGCGCTGGGCGGAGGCGCCTTCGGGATCCGGGGTGAAGGCCATGCCGCAATAGCTGCCGATCAGGATTTCCTGTCCGGCAAGCACAAAAGGTTCGGCCAGGGCGGCGTTGATCCTGCGGGCCGATTGGCCCAGGGCAATCGGGTCGCGCGTGTCCAGCACGGTGGCGAATTTGTTGCCGGTCTTGCGCGCGACCAGCGCGGCCTCGGGCACACAGGCGCGGATCCGCTCACCCACCTGACGCAGCACCTGATCGCCCAGCGCATGGCCCAGCGTGTTGTTGACATCGCCCATGCCCGACAGATCAGTGATGATCAGGGACAGGTTTTTTCCCTGCGCCAGCGACTCGTCGATATGGCGAAAAAGCAGGCTGCGGTCGGGCAGGCCGGTGACGTTGTCGTAATGCACCATACGGTTGAGCGCGGTGCGATCGGTAGAGGCCTGGGAAAGGTCGCGCACGATGATGCCAAAGGCGATCTGGCTGCCTTCGCGCCAGTGCGACCAGTGCAGTTCGACGGGAAACTGGCTGCCGTCCTTGCGCCTGGCGATCAGCATGGTGGTGTCGGCCTCGGGCATATCGCCCTGCAAGGCCCGACGCATGCCCGCACGGGTCACGCGGCGGTGCTCTTCGGTCAGCAGGTGATCGAAGGGTGCGCCGATCATGTCTTCCTGCGACCAGCCGAACATCAGGGCGGCCTCCGGGTTGCAGGCGGTCAGAAAGCCTTCCTGATCGCAGCTTAATACGGCGCTGGGCGCGGTGACACGGCTGGAGGGCAGCAGCAGGCCCGACCCGTCGCTGGCGCTGGTGGCGATCCGGCGCAATTCAAGGCGGTCCGAGACCATTTCGGCCAGTTGCAGCAGCCTTTCGCGATCCTGCGCGTCAAAGGCGTCCGCCGCGCGCGGTTTGGGGTCGAGCAGGCACAGCGCGCCCAGCGCATGGCCCGAAGGCGAACGCAGCGCGATCCCCGCGTAAAAGCGCAGCAGGCCCGCCTTGACCAGCGGATTGTCATGAAAACGCTCGTCCTTGGCGGCATCAGGCACCAGCATAATGCCATCCTGATTGATGGCATGGCCGCAAAAGCTGGTTTCGCGGGCCAGACGGGTGGGGCAGATGCCGAAACTGGCGGCATGGGTCACATTGTTGCGCCCAACCATGTTCACCCCGGAACCGGCGCAATTGAACAGCCGTGCGGCCATATCAACGATGGGTTGCAGGCTTTGCATGCCTTCGGCCGGATCCACATGATATTCGGCCAGCGCCAGCAGGCGCTCGTTTTCGTCCATCGCAACCGTTGGTGGTCGCATCACCCAACTCCTCGTCTCATCCTGCGCGCCGTTCCTTCTGGGGAGGGGCTTTCGATCTTATACGATATACCACGTATATGCCCGTATCGCCATATATGCATTCGATTGCATATGCAATTGTTAAGTGTTGTTAAGTATTTAGAAGTCGATCCTTTAAGCCGGAAAAGCCCCGTTTTTCGCCCCGATTGAGGTGCGGGGCGGGGACGCTGCCGGTATGTGGTTTGAAAGCCTTGGCTTTTCATTTTTGCGACGCGGCATCATGTCATCCACCATCGCCGGGCGTCGCGCCAATCGGCCAAAGCCTCTTCAGCATCCCGCAATAGCTTTTTGCGATTCCTGCCAGCCCCGGACAGCATATGTTCGAGTTCTGCCGCGATTTGCGCACTCGAAATTGGGTCCGACTCGGGACCCAGCAGGGCGGCGGCCTTCGACGCGACCGTCAGATCATGCAGCTTGCCCAACCTGTCCTGCACAAGTTCGAGGCGGGCGGAGAAGTTCTTGCCGCCCGAGCAGGGCCATAGGGAACGGAAAAAGGCGCAGGCATAGCGCAATTCCTTGGCATGGATGCGCAGGCGGTGGGTGTCGCGCTTGCTCATCGTGTCGAGTCGCTGATCGGCCGACAGCAACCGGCGGCGGCTGCGCGAGAGGATCTGGGCCGCAAAGGGGCGCAGCGGCCCGTCGCCCGTCGGATCCTGTGCATG
This sequence comes from Novosphingobium sp. SG707, assembly GCF_012275515.1. Taxonomy (GTDB): domain Bacteria; phylum Pseudomonadota; class Alphaproteobacteria; order Sphingomonadales; family Sphingomonadaceae; genus Novosphingobium. The sequence goes on along the minus strand of NZ_JAAZQL010000001.1, from coordinate 1,116,282 downwards.
GCCGACCTCGATTGCATGCGCCGCTTCAAAGAGCAGGCGCTGGAAGGCGGTTGACGCCAGCATGTCGCCCGCCTGCTGCGTGGCCTGGGCCAGCGCGCGTTCGATGGCGCCCAGCACGGAGCGCGATCCGGCATCATCGGCGGCATCTTTGAGCCGCAGATGCAGGACATGCAGATCGCGCGCGCGGCCCAGTATGCGGCCCGCCGCCTTGATGCCCGCATTCAGGCGCGGCCTTTGCCTTTCCGGCAGGCATAGGCTGAAAATCTCGAAGGCAATCCGCATCCTGCGTATGGCGATACGGCATTGGTGGACCGCTTCGGGATGGCCGGTGGCGATCACCAGCGGATAATTGGCCAGCAATTGATACAGGCAATTCCAGCCTATTGCGCGAAACCCTGCGGCCACATTCATCGCCTTGGACAGGACGGGGGCCTGCGCGGCCCTTTCCATATGATCGGCCGCGGCGCGGCGCCACGCGCATCGCTTCGATTTGCTGACCACCGACCATTGCAGATCGGGGCGAAGCGGCAGGTCGAGCGCGAGCAGCAACAGATCGCGCAGGCGTCCTTCGATAAGCTCCAGTTCGAGTTCGCACAGCGTTTCGACCTGATCCCCGGCGCGCAGCGTGCCGGTGTCGAAATCGGCCTCCAGCACCGAGTCGCCCGCCACGACCGAGCGTCGCAGCCGCTTGATCTGGCTGATCGAGGTGGGGGCGATGGCCTCCAGCCCCAGAATGTGATTCAGCCGCGCGCGGATCGGATCGGGAAAGCGTTCAATCTGCGGCAATTTTCCGGAGAGCGGCGTGGTCCATTCCTCGCGATGCACCGTGCCGCAGGGCAGGGACATCGCCTTGGCCGTCTGCTCGCTTTTGCATGATCCGGAGCGGATGCGCAGGCTGATGCCCGCCTGTTCCAGCAAGCGATCCTTGCTGTCGAAATAGGTGCTGGTGAAATGCGCGTTGCGCTCTTTTCCCGCGAGGCGAGGGTGGCTTTGCAGTTCCGCCAGCATGGCAGGCGTCGCGCATAGTTTGATCTCGATCTCGACGGGGACGTTTTTCATCGGTGGTTTCGCAATCTCGGGAACGGGGCAGCCGTCTCGTAGTGTCGCGCCTGCACATGCCTTTCAAATAACAGCCGATTTATCCTTAAGGACCCGTCTGACGACGGGGCCCGGTCGGGGGGCGGCTTCGGGGGAGGAAAGCCGTTGGCGGTCGAACGGTAGCAGGCAATCCGCATGGCGGCGGGGGTGGGGGCGATACGAATTACCTGCCGCACACAATGTGCCCGGCCCCATCACGCGCAGCGATCCGCAAACATACGAGGGGCGCAAAGGCAGGCCGAGGGGTGGCATCAACGGCGGAAATTTTTGTCGCACTGTCCCACTTTGACCACAGGCCTGCGAGCGTGCAGTAGAGTTAATATCCGCCAGACGGATAGACCCGGTGACTTGAATTAAGGGGTAGGGTGTCGGGCGCAAAGATGAAAAATGGATAAAAAATAAGATTCTGTTTGCCATTAACTTGATGGCATCGCGCAAAGGTTGCCTAAAGGCGCGCCCTATAACGCGCCTCAAAGGATAGGCTCCATGATGACTCTGGACCTTGATGGTTAATGCTACTATTGGTTGAACCTAGCATTAATACGGATAGCCACACGCCCCTCCGCGTTTCACCGGTTACATCCGCATTCGGACGATCCGCGCTTGAGGAGGCCACGATCGTTCGGCTGGGGCGGCGTCTTTGAAAATGAAGGTGGAGATTGCTCGAAAAGCCCGGACGAACGGGCCTCGAAGAAATAGCGGGGGGGCAGCGGATGGTTTTGGGAAACCTTGAGATTGCGAGACCTACGTGGGCGTTGTTTCTGGAACATGTTCCCGCCGCCGTGGCAATGTTCGACCGCGACATGTGCTATATCGCCTGCAGCCAGCGCTGGCTGGCCGATTATGACCTCGAAGGACAGTCGGTCATAGGGCGTTCCTGTTACGCGGTTTTCCCCGAAATCGACGAGCAATGGCGCGAGATCCATCGCCGTGCGCTGGCCGGTGAAACGCTGCATTGCGATCTGGAGCGTTTCAGGCGCAGCGACGGCTCGAGCGATTGGATCCAGTGGGAGATCGTCCCTTGGCGGCTGCCCGAGGGCGGGATCGGCGGCGTGATGCTCTTTACACAAAAGCTGACGGGCATTGTGCAGAAGGATGAGCGCGCGTGCGCCGTCAAGCGGCAGCTCGATCTGCTGATCGACAATGTGCAGGATTATGCGATCTACATGCTCGACCCGGAAGGGCGGGTGTCGATGTGGAATGACGGGGCGCGGCGCCTGTTTGGCTGGCATGAGGAGGAAATGCTCGGCCGCCATTACGAGCGCCTGTTCGACGCGCTCGACAATGCCGCCGGGCGGCCGCGCCTCCAACTGGCCAAGGCCGCGCGCGATGGTTCGTTTCGGGATCGCTCGCTGCAATTGCGCAAGGATGGCAGCCACTTTCTGGCCGACGCCACGCTCAGCCGCATCCGCGATGAACATGGCGTGCTGATCGGTTTTGGTCGGGTGGTGCATGACATCACCGATGAGGACGAATGGCGGCGGATGATCGCGGCCAATGAAACGCAGATGCGCCTGATCCTGGAAACCATTCCCGATGCGATGGTGGTGATTGACGAGACGGGCGCGATCCAGTCCTTCAGCGCTGCGGCCGAGAAACTGTTCGGCTACAGCGTGCCCGAGGTGCTGGGCCATGATGTCGGCCTGTTGATGGTGGAGGCCGATGCAATGCGCCATGGCGATGAAATGGCCTGTTACGGCGCGTCGGGCCATGGGAATGTGGTGGGCCATTCGCGCCGGGTCATCGGGCGGCGCAAGGATGGCTCGACCCTGCCGCTCGAACTGGCCGTGGGCGAGGCCCGGCTGGGCGACCGGCGGGTGTTCACCGGCTTCATGCGCGATCTGACAAGGCGCGAGCGGGCCGATGCGCAACTGCGTGAATTGCAGAATGAGTTGGCGCGGCTCTCGCGCATCTGGGCGGTGGGCACGATGGCGACGGCGCTGGCCCATGATCTCAACCAGCCGCTGGCCGCGATCACCAATTATGTTCAGGCCTGCGCCCAGATGGCGAAACAGGGCGACAGCGAATCCGCAGACGCGATGTGCGATGCTCTGGCCGCGGCCGGACAGGAGGCGCTGCGTGCGGGCGCCATCGTCCAGCGGCTGCGCGAATTCATTGCGCGGGGCGAACTGGCGCTGAGCCGCGAACAGCCCGATCTGCTGGCCAGACAGTCCTGCGCGTTGGTCATGCCCGGCAGCGCGCAGCCCAATGTCGTCTGTCGGGTGGTCATGCCCGATGATGTCAATCCGGTGCTGATCGACCGGGTTCAGATCCAGCAGGTGCTGGTCAACCTGCTGCGCAATGCGATCGAGGCGGTGGGGGCCAATGGCACCATCACCATCACCGCCACCGAGCAGTGGGACATGATGCGAATTTCCGTGATCGACAACGGCCCCGGCATTGCCCCCGACATTGCCAGCGCCCTGTTCGATCCATTCTCCACGACCAAATCGACGGGCATGGGGCTTGGCCTGTCGATTTGCCGCGCGATTGTCGAAGCCCATGGCGGCATCCTCTGGCACGAGACCGTGCCGGAAGGGGGAACCGCGTTTCATTTCACAGTTCCGATGGTGATACGGGGTCCGGAGGAGTTCAACAATGACTGAGAGGCAGATCGTTCATGTTGTAGATGATGAAGATTCCATGCGGCGATCGCTTGATTTTCTCTTGCGCAACGCCGGTTATGCCGTCGAGCGCTGGCCCGATGGCGAGAGTTTTCTCAAGGGCGTATCGCGTGAGGCGCGCGGCTGCGTTCTGCTCGACATTCGCATGGTCGGGATCGACGGGCTGGAGGTTCAGGCGCGCATGGCCCGCGAGGGGCTGGATTTCCCGGTCATCATGCTGACCGGCCATGGCGATGTGCCCTTGTCGGTGCGGGCGATGAAGGCCGGGGCGGTCGACTTTCTGGAAAAGCCGTGCGACCGCGAAAAGCTGCTTCAGGCGATCCGCACCGGCTTCAGCTATATGCATGATTGCGAAACACGGGCGGAACAGCAGCTTTTGGCCAAAACACGGATTGCCGGCCTGACCGATCGCGAGCGGCAGGTGCTGGACGGTCTTGCCTGCGGCTATCCGAACAAGACCATCGCCTTTGATCTGGGCATCAGCGTCAGGACGGTCGAGGTTTACCGCGCCAATCTCATGAGCAAGCTGGACCTGACCAATTTCGCCGATACGCTGCGGATTGCCTTTGCCGCGGGTCTGGGGTCGGATGATGTCTGGCAAAGGACTTATCGCATCGCCACAAAACGGGGGCTTGGCCCGGTTCGGGCGGCGGCTTCCGAGGTCTTTCATGACCGCTGAACGCGGTCTTGACAGGCTTTTTCCCGCTTTACGCAAGCCCCCTATTGGGAATGTTACGAATGGCGCCCGGAGTCCCGGCGTTGTCAACAGGTTGGGCAGGCCGGTCTCGGGCGTGAATCACCGCTCGGGGCGGGCTGAGAACAAGAACGGGTCTGCACGGATAATTGTCATGATGTATTTTAGCGGCATGGCACGCCGATGAACCACATGAGTGATCCGATTGCCTTGGGCGATGACAAGATCATGCGCCACAGGCTGATGGAAGAGGCCATCGAGCATATCGACGAGGCCCTGATGGTGTTCGATGTGCATGGCGTGGCGGTGGACTGCAATTCGGCCTGCGCCCAATTCAATCGCTTTCCCAACAAGGCGGAATGGAAACTTGCGCTGAAGGAAGGGTGGGGGCCGATCGAGCGCGTCGCGCTGAGCGAGGGTATGCCCGATGACAGCTATGAACTGGTGAAAAGGGCGCTGGCGGGGGAAACCACGCGCGGCGCCGATTATCGGATGCGTCGCCTCGATACGGGCGAGCAATGGCTGGGCCGCTATACGATCGGGCCGGTGCGCGATGGCGATGGGGCAATCATAGGCGCCTTTGCCGTCGGGCGCGACGTGACGGCGGAACATGCGCTGATCGACCGGCTGACGGTTAACATGCGTTATCACACCTCGATCCTGGAAAGCGTGCCCTTTGCCACGACGCTGGTCGATGATGACTGGATCGTCACGGCGGTCAGCCGCAAGACCGAGGTGCTGTTTGGATGGGATGCGCAGGATCTGATCGGGCAATCGGGTCTGCTCCTGCTGACCGAACTGTCGCGGGTGCTGGTCAGGCAGCGCTACGGCCATCTGCGCGGCACAGCCTTTGAAGGCACGATCGAGGTCGGCGCGCTGGAATTTCTGCGCAAGGATGGATCGACCTTCACCGGGCGCACCCGCTTTTCACGGCTCTATTACGATGGCGGGGCCATCTACACGATCTATGTCGAGGACATCACGGAGCATCTGGCCGCGCAGGCGACGATGGAGCGATTACAGGCGCAGGTTACGCATCTTTCGCGCGTCAATGCCATGGAAACCATGGCCAGCACGCTGGCGCATGAATTGAACCAGCCCCTCGCCGCGATCCTGCTCAACAGCCAGACGGCACGGGCGCTGTTGCCCGGAGAAACGCGCGAGGATGTGATCGCCTCGCTTGACGAGGTGGCCCATCTGGCCGCGCGGGCGGGCGATATCATCCGCAAGATGCGCTCCTTCATCCGCCATGGCGAGATCGAGAAAGTGCCCGCCCGCCTTGATGCCATCGTGCAGGAGGCGCTGGCGCTGGCCGAGCCCCATGCCAGGGAGCATGAGGTGCTGGTCGGCGCGGCGCCTTATGAGGGCGAGGCGCGCGTGCTGGTCGATCCGATCCAGATCGCGCAGGTTCTGGTCAATCTGATCAGCAATGCGGTCCATGCCGTATCGGGCCGCAGTTCGGCCTATGTCGATGTCTTTATCAAGGACCATGATGACCATTTCCTGCGCGCGGTGGTCATGGACAATGGTCCGGCGCCGCATGTCGATGGCCGTCATGCGCTGGCAGGTTTCGGCAGCAGGCCGAGCGCGCCGGATCAGGGATTGGGCCTGTCGATCTGTCGGACCATCATTGAATCGCATGGAGGACAGGTCTGGCTCGATCATGTGCCCTCGGGCGGCTGTCTGGCCTGTTTCACCCTGCCCAAGATGAAGGCCTGAACGCGCCGGAACGGAGATTGCCAAATGGCATCCTTTGGCCTATATGGGGCCATATGGAGATTTGCCATGCTGGCTTTGCAACCCGTTGATACCGCCGTTCCCGCCTTTCGCCCCGATCCGATCACGCAGGATGAAGCCGCGGCCATGTTCAGGGCGGCCCTCAACCTGTTCGGCAAATGGGAACTGACCGACGAACAGGCGGCCACCCTGCTCGACATGCCGGTCCGGTCCTATCGGCGTTGGAAGGCGGAAGGGGCCGGGCGCTTTTCGCGCGACGGGCGGGCCCGCCTTTCCAACCTGATGGGTATCCACAAGGCGCTTCGGATCATCTTTCTGGAAAGCGCGCGCGGCTATGCCTGGATCAGGGCAGCCAACGCGGCCTTTGGCGGGGCCAGCGCGCTTGAGGTGATGCTGGGAGGGGAACTGACCGACATCATGCGTGTGCGCCGCTACCTTGATGCCGAGCGTGGCGGCTGGTGATCCAGACGGATGGCATGCCGGTTTCGCGGGTGGAGTGGGCGGGGGCCGTCCGGATTATCCGCAGCGCCTTTCCGCCGATCGATCTGTTCGAGGATATTGCGGATCCGGCCGACTGGCCGCTCCTCATTTCGGCCGAGCAGAAGACCAACCCGCGCATCATGGCGACAATCGGCAATCTGGATCTTGTCCCTGTCGAGCGCCGGATCGGCGGGCATGGCGCCTCTTTCCTGATGGCGCCTTTCACCCATATCAGCCCGGATCGCCCCAGCCGCTTTGCCGATGGCCGCTATGGGGTGCTGTATGTGGCGGACCGTTTCGAGACCGCGCTGTTCGAGACGATCCATCATCACGCCCGCTTTATGGCGCGAACCGGCGAAAAGCCCGGCTGGACATCGCAGTTCCGCGAGATCACCTTGACCGTCGCGGCCGATCTGCATGATCTGAGATCGCAAGCGCACGCCTATTGGGCGGTTCTGGACCCGGACAGCTATGCGGCATCCCAGGCCTTGGCGGCGGGCCTCAGGGCGGCAGGATCGGACGGCATCGCCTATCCCAGCATCCGTCATGCCGGCGGGCAATGCGTTGCCCTGTTCTATCCGGACGGCGCCTCGGACCCCGTGCAGGGGCGGCATCTTGACTATCATTGGGATGGCAGCCGCGTCGATCTTGTTCGCGATGCCGGATCGGGGGCGGTCTTTCGCATCGTGGATCTGCCTGTACAACGGGGGCCTTGAAAGCAGGACCCTATCCATCGCGGGCAATCACGCTGATCCTGCCGCCGCGCTCGAATGTGACCAGTTTTGCCTGCTCCACATGCTCCAGTCCGCCCAGCCGCAGGGCTTCATCGAGATCCTCCTTGCTGACATTATGCCGCCGCAGGGCCGCCGGGATAACAGCGCCATTGCGGACCAGAATCTGGGGGCGCCCTTTCAGGAAAAGCCCAAGAGTCGAGGACCGCACCGTGGCCAGCGCCAGCAGCCGGTGCAGCAGAGCGATCAGCGCAGTGGCGCAGAGCGATGGCACGACGGGCACCTTGCCGATCATCACCCGGCTGATGTTTGATCCGATGACGATGGCGACAAAGACATCCAGAGGGGTGAGGCCGGAAAAACTCCGTCGCCCGGTAATGCGCATGCACAGGATGCCGAAGAAAAACAGCACGGCGGCCCGCGCGCAGGCCTGCGAAACAGTCAGGTTTCCATCGTCAGGACCGATCAGCGCAGGCAGCCAGTCCATTCACCTCTCCCAAGCGCGCGGGCAGAGAGCGGGGACGATGGTCATCCCGCCTGCCTTTCCCAGCGCAACGTCAAACGGCCGTTGGCGGCAAGGCGATAGTTGATGCGATCATCGGTCATGGCCGCTGGTCCGATGCGCTCTCCCTCCTCCGTTTCCAGACTTATCTGCGGCATCGGCTCACGCGCATGGCGGATCAGGGCGAGATGCGCCTCGGCATCGCCATGGCTGGACGGGGCAAAGCTGATCTGCCCATCCGATCCGCCCGCCCCGTTCGATCCGCACGCATAGTGCTGCAGGAACTGGTCGCAGAACAGGTGGAAGGGGGCGCCTTCAACGCGATGAAACATGCGGCTGGCAAAGATGAAAGCGGCCCCTGCGCCATAGATTTCCTGCCCCACCTGTCCGGCGGGCTGGCCATCGACATAGAGATCCTCCAGCGGAAAGGAGAGCGAAGGATCAATATGCCCGTTGCGGCTGGATGTGGCCAGCAGACCCGGCGGCAAGGCATCGGGATAATAGAACCACGCCCGGTCCAGCGCATAGCGGCAATATTCGCCCATCAGCAGGCGCGCGGCCGGATCCAGTTCCTCGCCGCTCTCGCGCAGGCAATGTTCAAAGGCGGTGAAACTGTCGAAACACTCATAGACCGCCATATAGGGCGCATCCTGAAGGCAGGTGACGCCCAGGAACACATTATGCGCGCTGGCCCGGTCGATCTCGGATTCCCACAGGACGCTGTTGTGAAAAAAGCTGGCCAGAAAGACATGGGCCTGATCGCCATAGCAATCCAGCCCGGTCATCCGCCACAGCCGCAAACAGGCCGCCGCGCCCCATGCGGTCAGATTGGCCTGATAATTGATGTTGAAGCGCAGATCCGCGCAGGCATCGAGCGCGGCCTTGGCTTCGGCCAGAAAGCGGTCCTCCTCGGTCAGCTCGAAAGCCTGCAGCATCACCCAGGCGTAAAGGCCGCCCACATCGGTTTGCCCGCGCCCATCGGCAGGGGCATTGCGCAGGATCACGGCAAAATTGGTGATGTTGAATTGCACCGGCCAGCAATAATCGAAATGATGCGCCGCCTTGATGGCAAAGTCGATGGAGCGCAGGAACAGGTCCCGCGCCCGTTCATCGCCGCCCAGCGCAAGCCGGGCAAGGTTCATCAGCGGATGATAGAGATACCAGCTGTCGACCGCATCGGCATCCTTGTCCGCCCCCACATCGGGCAGATAGCGCCGCAGCGCTCCCAGTTTGGTGTCGAAAAACTGCTCCAGCCCTGCGGTGAAGTCATCCTCGATGGCCGCAGGACGTCCGCGCCATTTTGTGTAATCGCGCATCGCGGCCAGCAGCGAGAGTTGCACCATGCTGTCGGGATATTCCACGGCGGTGTAGGGATGGGCATAGAGATGATCGTAGTGGCGTATCAGGGCCTTGGGCGAGCTTTCCAGATCGGCCAGCGTCTTTTCCGCGCGCCATATCCAGTCATGGCATTGCGGCGCCGGGGCTTGCAGCCAGGGATAAGCCGCGCCCAGCATCCGGATGAATTGCCGGGCCGACTGGTGATGTTCGCCCGGTATGTCATCGTGAAAGACCAGGATCGCATCGCTGATCGTGATCTCCTGATCGGCGGGCAGGGGCGATGAGGGCGGTGTCCCGCTCTGCGCGGGCGTGGGCAACAGATAGCCCAGTTCGGGCCACAGGCCGCCCACGGCCCCATCGGGTTTGGTCTGCGTGGCGTCGAAATAGGCGTTAAGCGCGGTCAGGTTCTGAAGATAGAGCACATTGCCGAAGGGCGGCTCGTCGATATGGAAATAGACGAGACCGGCGTTGAGTCCGCGCTGCGCCGCCTCGACATTGCCCCGCGCGCCGAGAGGATCACCCTGGGCATCCAGCGGCACCAGATCGCGCGGCATGAAGGGGATGAGCAGCGGCTCGGCGGCCCGCAGCGACACCGTGACGCGCAGCCGGTGCGGATCGCCGCCGTCGGTATGCAGCGTGATCCTGTGTCGGCCCAGCGCGCTTTTCACATCAATCCGGTGGTCGGCGCCCTCGCTGTGCAGCTTGCGGCAGCGGACCTTTGCGCCGGGGGCATAGACCATACGTATGGCCAGGCCGCCCGCGCCCTCTCGCCGCGCCACGCCCCAGACGCCATTGTCATCCGCGAGGATCTCCATATCCAGATCGCCCAGTTGCAGGCTTCCGCATGAAGACAGGGCCGCGCCCCGCAGGTTTTCGCGCAGGCCGATGATATAGGGGCTGCTCGCCATATCCTGCTGCATCACTGATCCCCTTGCTTGCTGCCTATGGCGGGAAAAGCAGGGGCGAAGGAAGGTTCCGCGCCTCCTAACGCAGGTTAGGAGGCCGGGAGCCGTCGGATACGCGCATATCGGTCCTGCGTTGCCCGCCTTCAGGCCGAGGGGGAATGGCAGGCCCGCTCGACCGCGCGGGCCGTATCGCGCAGGGCCTTGAGGATGCGCGGATCAGCGCCCCCGGGGCCATGGCGCGAGAGCGAGATCGCGGCCACCACCGATCCGTCCGCCTGATGCACGGGCACGGCCATGCAGGAAAGATCCGCCACGATCTCGCCGCGATCTAGCGCATAGCCCTGATTGGCAACACAGGCCAATTCGCGCGCCAGATCGGCCGGATCGGTGATCGTGTTCGGCGTCAACGCCACAAATGGTCCGCCCGCCAGATAGGCCTCACGCTCGCGGACCGGCAGATGGGCAAGCAGCACCTTGCCCATGCCCGAGCAATAGGCTTCAAGCTGCATCTCGACCCGCGTGAACAAGTCGCCCGCATTCTCGCCGGTTTTGACGCGATAAGTCACCATATCGTTCTCCAGCGTACCCATCTGGGCCACGCCGCCAAAGCGGACCGCCAGACGATGGAGCAGCGGCGCGGCGGCATGGGCCATCATCTGGCGGTCATCGACCTTGGCCAGCATCGCCCGCAGGCGCGGCCCGGCGCGATGCCTGCCCCCGCCCATCGGGGCCAGAAAACCTTCGGCCACCAGCGTCGCGATCTGGCGATGGGCCGTGGCCGTAGGCATGGCCTGCGCGCGGGCCAGCGCGGAGACCGTGGAAAGGCCGCCATCGGCAATCACGGCCTCCAGCATGGCCAGCGCGCGGCTGGTGGCGGAAAGGGTTGGCGTTCCATTTCTCATATGGTGAGAAGATAGCTCCGACCCGCTCTGGTGCCAAGACCTCATGCGGCCTATCTGCGAAAACACGGTCTGGAAGAGGACGATATGAGCGACAATCATCAAGCTGCGGCGCGCCTGTTGCGCGAAGCCTACAGCGGCGGAGCGGTGCCTCCGCTGCGCGATTATCTCGAACCGGTGGACATTGCCGGGGCCTATGCGGTTCAGGAGATCAACACGCGTTTCTGGCAGGAGCAGGGCCGCCGCATCGTGGGGCGCAAGGCCGGATTGACGGCCAGGGCGGTGCAAAAGCAACTGGGCGTGGACCAGCCCGATTTCGGCGCGCTGTTCGACGATATGCAGGTGGCCGATGGCGGCTTCCTCGATCCGGCGCGTTGCCTTCAGCCCAAAGCCGAGGCGGAAATCGCCTTCGTGCTGGGGGCCGATCTGCTCTCGCCCGAGGCCACGGCCGATGATGTGGCCGCCGCCGTATCGGGCGTCCATGCCGCGATCGAGATCGTCGATTCCCGCATTGCCGATTGGAAGATCACCTTTTCCGATACGGTGGCCGACAATGGCTCCTCGGCCTTCTTCGTACTGGCCGGCGAGGGGCGGGGGCTGGAAGGCACCGACCTTTATACCGCGGGCATGGTGATGGAAGTGAACGGCGCCATCGCCTCGGTGGGCGTGGGTGCGGCGGCGCTGGGTCATCCGCTGAACGCGGCGGCATGGCTGGCGCGGACGCTGGCGGCGCGGGGCGCCCCCTTGCGTGCGGGCGACATCGTGCTGGCGGGCGCGCTGGGGCCGATGGTGGCGCTTAACCCCGGCGATCATGTCGTGGCCCGTGTGGGCGGCATCGGCGCCTGCAGCTTTACCTATTCAAAGGAATAGAACTCATGGCAAAGACGAAAGTGGCCATCATCGGATCGGGAAACATAGGCACCGATCTGATGATCAAGATCATGCGCCTGTCGAAGGTGCTGGAAATGGGCGTGATGGTGGGCATCGACCCGGCCAGCGACGGTCTGGCCCGAGCCAAACGGATGGGCGCGGCGGTAACGCATGAAGGCATTGACGGCCTGATCGCCATGCCCGAATTTGCCGAGATCGGCATCGTGTTCGACGCCACCAGCGCGGGCGCGCACAAGCGCAACAACGAAATCCTGCAGGCCCATGGCAAGCGGGTGATCGACCTGACGCCTGCGGCCATCGGCCCCTATACGATCCCGCCGGTCAACGGCGAGTCCAATCTGGACGCGCCCAATGTCAACATGGTGACCTGCGGCGGTCAGGCGACCATTCCCATCGTCGCGGCGGTCAACCGCGTGGCGCGGGTGCATTACGGCGAGATCGTCGCCTCGATTTCCTCGAAATCGGCAGGGCCGGGTACGCGCGCCAATATCGACGAATTCACCGAAACCACCAGCGAGGCCATCGTCAAGGTGGGCGGCGCCACGCGGGGCAAGGCGATCATCATTCTCAACCCCGCCGAGCCGCCGCTGATCATGCGCGACACGGTCTATTGCCTGTGCGAAGAGGCCGATCCCGAGGCCATCCGCCAGAGCATTCACGACATGGTGGCCGATGTACAGGCCTATGTGCCGGGCTATCGCATGAAGCAGCAGGTGCAGTTTGAACATATCGGATCTAACGCGCCGCTGCGCATTCCCGAAATGGCGGGCACTGGCCAGACCGAATTCACCGGCCTCAAGGTCACGGTGTTTCTCGAGGTTGAGGGCGCGGCCCATTATCTGCCTGCCTATGCGGGCAATCTCGACATCATGACCTCGGCGGCGCTGAAAACCGCCGAGAAAATCGCCCTTCGGCATTTCGCGGGAGAACCGGCATGAGCTTCGATCCCAAGAGCCAAAAGCTCTATATTCAGGATGTCACCCTGCGCGACGGGATGCATGCTGTGCGCCACCAATATGGCCTCGACCATGTGCGGGCCATCGCCCGCGCGCTGGACCGCGCCAAGGTCGACGCCATCGAGGTGGCCCATGGCGACGGGTTGCAGGGTTCCAGCTTCAACTATGGCTTTGGCGCCTATACCGACTGGGACTGGATCGGCGCGGTGGCCGAGGTGCTGGAGCATAGCGTGCTGACCACGCTGCTGCTGCCCGGCATCGGCACGGTGCATGATCTGAAGCATGCCTATGAGATGGGCGTGCGCAGCGTGCGCATCGCCACCCATTGCACCGAGGCCGATGTCAGCCGCCAGCATATCGAGGCGGCGCGGGGGCTGGGCATGGATGTTTCCGGCTTCCTCATGATGAGCCATATGACCAGCCCGGAAGCGCTGGCGGTTCAGGCGAAAATGATGGAAGATTACGGCGCGCATTGCGTTTACGTGACCGACAGCGGCGGCGCGATGAACATGGATGATTATGCCGCGCGCCTTCAGGCCTATGATCGCGTGCTGAAGCCCGAGACTCAGCGCGGAGTCCATGCCCATCACAACCTCTCGCTGGGCGTGGCCAATTCGCTGATTGCGGTGCAGAACGGCGCGGTGCGGGTTGATGCGTCGCTGGCGGGCATGGGGGCCGGAGCGGGCAATGCGCCGCTCGAGGTCTTTATCGCGGCGGCCGATCGCTATGGCTGGAACCATGGCTGCGATCTCTATGCGCTGATGGATGCGGCCGATGAGCTGGTGCGCCCGCTGCAGGACCGCCCGGTTCAGGTGGACCGCGAGACGCTGACGTTGGGTTATGCAGGGGTCTATTCCAGCTTCCTGCGCCATGCCGAAAAGGCCGCGAAGGATTACGGCGTCGATACGCGCAGCATCCTGGCCGAAGTGGGCCGCCGCAAGATGGTGGGCGGCCAGGAGGACATGATCGTCGATATCGCGCTCGATCTGGCGGGAGCAAGGTAAATAAAAAGGCTGGCCTTTCCCCGGAAAGGCCAGCCTTTTTCATTCAGCGGCTGAGAAAGTTCAGCACCATTTCATTGAACACATCGGCATGTTCCCACTGCGCCCAATGGCCGCAGCGGGCAAAGACGTGAAGCTGGGAATTGGGAATGCCCGCCAGCAGGCGCAGCCCCACATCCATCGGCACAAAGCGATCATCACGGCCCCAGACGATCAGCGTGGGCGCGGCAATTTCATGCAGGCGCGCGTTTTGATCGGGGAACTGGCGCGGATTGGCGGCCAGACTTTTCACGAAATTTTCCAGATGGTCGAGGCGCGAGCGCATATTGTCGAGCCGCATCTGCATCTGCGCCTCGGTCAACGCGCTGGCGTCATAGACAAAGACATTCATCATCGCCTTGAGCTTTTCGATGGTCGGGTCGCGGTAAAGCCCCTGCAGCAGCTTGATGCCCTCGGTGGGCATCGGTGCGTAAAGGCTGGGGCCGCCCGTGCCGCCGCCCATCAGCACCAGTTTGCCCGCGCGCGCAGGATTGGCCAGCGCAAAGGCGACCGCGCTGTGTCCGCCCATCGAATTGCCGACCAGATCGGCCTTTTCGATCCCCAGCGCATCGAGCACGCCCTTGACCGCCTCGGCGTTGAGTTCCGAGCGCGATCCGGTGCAAACGACCGGATCGCTCTGGCCCCAGCCGGGACAGTTGATCAGCAGCACGCGATAGCCTGCGGCGACAAAAGGATCGATGTTGCGGTTGAAATTGGCCCAGCCCGTCGCGCCGGGGCCTGATCCGTGCAGCATCACAACAGCGCGCTGGCCGGCGCCGATGTCATTGTAGTGAATGCGATAGGGCGCACCATCCACGCTCACGTCAACAAACTGGCTGGTGGAAGTTTCGCTATAGGCGGGGGTCATGTCTGGATGTTCCTTTGCTCAAGGGCATCCCATGGTTTTTTCCGTGCTGGTTCTCTCTCCCGTCACGGCTGTCCGCAAGGGATCGCCCGTGGGCGCTGGCATCCGTCAAAGGCCGGGGCGGTTCCAATACGAATTTGCGATCAATTAAGATGCAAAACCTATAGTTCGTGATCCTGCATTTCCTGCAGCCTGCGCACCAGCGCTTTCACTTCAGGCTTGGCATTGTCGCGCCGCCATGCCGCCATCAATTCGGCCCTGACCGTCGGCCCGGCCAGCGGGCGGGTGACGATATTGCGAAAGCTGAGCTGGGCCACATAATCGGGCATGATGCTGAAACCCACGCCAAGGCTGACCAGGGTGAGCAGGGTCAGCACATTCTCGACCTCCTGCACGGCATTGAGTGTGACGCCTTCGCGCCGCGCCAGATCGTCGATCACCTGCCCCAGATTGCCCGCGTGGCGACTGGCAATGCGCAGAAACGGCGTGTCGGCCATCGCGCTCAGCGATACCTCGCTGCTCCAGCAGGAGGGATGATCGGCGGGCATCAGCAGCACCAGCGATTCGCGCAGGATCACCATGCTGTCAATGGACGGATCATCGACCGGCGGGCGCAGAAATCCAAAGTCGATGGCCCCCGATGACAGCGCCTCGTGCTGTTCGAAGGTGGTCAGCGATTGCATGACGATTCGCGTGGCGGGAAATTCCGCGCGCAGCATGGTCAGCGTCTGGGGAAAAATCTTGACCTCGGCGGCCGGGACAAAGCCGATGGTAAGCGTGTTGCCCATATCCTCGCCCGCGCGGCGCGCCAGCAGCTTGGCCCGCTCGGCCTGGGCCAGCACCAGCTTGGCCTCGTCCAGAAACACCTTGCCCGCCGGGGTCAGCGCGACATTGCGCTTGTCGCGATAGAGCAAGGGCGTGCCGATTTCATATTCAAGATCACGGATTTGCTGGCTGAGCGAGGGTTGCGCGGTGCGCAGCGTCTGGGCCGCGCGGGTAAAGCTGAGCGCTTCGGCCACGGCGACGAAATAGCGGAGATGGCGCAGTTCCATATCCGGCACTTATAGGTATGGCCTATAAGTTGGCAAGAATTAAGTATTTCAGCGGTGCGCCTCCCTCCGTTAATTCCATGCGCAGAGAGCCGGCCCGTCCGGCCCCATTTTCGGGGAGAGTTGCAGCATGGACGACGATCAGATCCGATCGCTGGTGGATTCGCGCAATGGCACCGTCAAACCCGCCATTTACAGCGATGCCCAATTGTATGAACTGGAACTGGAGCGCGTGTTCGGCCGTACATGGCTGTTCCTGGCGCATGAAAGCCAGATCCCCAATCCGGGCGATTTCTTCAATACTTTCATGGGCGAAGACCCGGTGCTGGTGGTCCGGCAAAAGGATGGCTCGGTTCAGGTCATGATGAACCAGTGCCGCCATCGCGGCATGAAGCTGTGCCATGCCGACAGCGGCAACACCAAGGCTTTCACCTGCCCCTATCACGGCTGGGCCTATCAGGTGGATGGCGCGCTGCAATCGGTGCCGCTGGAAAAGGAAGCCTATCGTGGCAAACTCGACAAGTCGAAATGGGGGCTGATCAAGGCGCCGCGCGTCGAGAGCTACAAGGGTCTGATTTTCGCCAATTGGGATGAAAGCGCGCCTGATCTGGTCACCTATCTGGGCGATATGGCGTGGTATCTCGACGGCTTTCTCGACCGGCGCGAGGGCGGCACCGAGGTGGTGGGCGGCGTCCATAAATGGATGATCGACTGCAACTGGAAATTCGCCGCCGAGCAATTCTGCTCCGATCAGTATCACGCCCCCTATACCCATGCCTCGGCCATTCAGGTTTTGGCGCCCACGCCCCAGAACAAGCCCGACGGCAGCCCGCTGGGCGATGGCCAGACCGAGCGCCCGGCATGGGCCAACGGCCTTGGCGGCGTGCAATTTGCCGGAAAGGGCCATGGCAGCGCCTTTTTCTTCACCGAAAATGCCGATGCCAATGTCTGGGTGGGCGGCGAGGTTTCGGCCTATTTCCGCGAAACCTATCCCGAGGCCGAGGCGCGCCTTGGCAAGGTGCGGGCGCTGCGTCTGGCCGGGCATAACACGATGTTTCCGACGCTCTCCTGGCTCAACGGCACCCAGACGCTGCGCGTATGGCATCCGCGCGGGCCGGGACGGATCGAGGTCTGGGTCTTCTGCATCGCCGACAAGGCCGCGCCGCCCGAGGTGAAGGAGGCGCTGAAAAAGAGCCATGCGCGCGCCTTTGGCCCGGCGGGCTTTCTGGAACAGGACGATTCGGAAAACTGGATCGAGGTGCAAAAGGTGCTGCGCGGCCACAAGGCACGCCAGACCGACTTCTGCATGCAGATGGGCCTTGGTTTCGAGGAGCGCCGCGAGGACGGCATTCCGGGCATCACCAACGGCACTTTCGCCGAGACCGCCGCGCGCGGTTTTTACCAGCGCTGGGTCGATCTGATGACGGGCAAAAGCTGGAACGAGATCGAGGCGGCGGGCGCCGCATGGGAGCAGGAGGTGATCGATGCTTGATGAACTGACCCGTCCGCTGCGCGTTTCGGCCGATCTTCAGCATGAGGTCGAGCAATTCCTCTATCTGGAGGCCGCACTGCTCGACGAACGGCGGCTGCGCGAATGGCTCGACCTTTTGGCCGATGACATCGAATATACGCTCGACACCAATTCGCTGGCGCAGTTCCGCGATCGCCGCCGGGGCTGGGCCCCGCCCACGACCTATATTTTCCACGAGGACAAATATCAGCTCGAACGCCGCGTCGCCCGCGTCGAAACCGGTCAGGCATGGGCCGAGGAACCGGCCAGCCGCACCCGCCATTTCGTCACCAATGTGCGCGTTCTGGCGCAGGCCGATGATGAGCTGGTGGTGGGCTGCAACTATCTGGTCCATCGCGCGTCCAAGGCGCATGACCACCACAGCTTTATCGGCACCCGCCGCGACACTTTGCGGCGCATTGCCGCGGCCGATGGCGGCGAAACCTTCACCATCGCCCGCCGCCGCCTCGAACTCGACGAGTTCACGCTGATGTCGGCGAATGTGTCGATTATCCTCTGATTATCCGAGTCCCCATCATGACCAAATTCCACGTTTGCGCCGCCGCCGACCTTCCCTCCGGCGAAGCAAAGCGCATCGAGAGCGAGCCTGCCGTTTCGGTGTTTCACGTCGGCGGCGAATATTTCGCGCTGGCCGATCTTTGCACCCATGGCGATGCCTCGATGGCCGATGGCTATATCGAGGATGACTGCACGGTCGAATGCCCGCTCCATGCCGCGCGCTTCTGCCTGCGCACCGGCAAGGCCTTGAGCCAGCCCGCCTATATCGATCTGGCCACCTATCCGGTGAGCATCGAGGACGGTGAGATCTATGTGACGGTGGAGAGCGCCGCGTGAGCCGCCTTGCCGGACAGGTCGCGCTGATCACCGGGGGCGGGTCGGGGCTGGGGCTGGCGATCCTGCGCCGCTTCGTGGCCGAGGGCGCGCGCGTGGGCGTGCTGGAGCGCGATGCGGGGCGCGTGGGGATGCTCAATGCGCAATATCCCGATGCGGTGCTGGCGGTGGAGGGCGATGTGCGCTCCTTTGCCGACAATGCCCGCGCGGTGGAGGCGGTCCTGGCGCGGTTCGGGCGGCTCGATTGCTTCATCGGCAATGCGGCCATCTGGGACCATGGCGCCACGCTGGTGGGGCGCAGCGGGGAGGAACTGGAGCGCGGCTTTGATGAGCTCTTCGCCATCAACGTGAAAGGCTATCTGCTGGGCGCGAAGGCGGCGGCGCAGGCGCTGATTGAAAGCGAGGGGTCGATCATCTTCACCCTGTCCAATTCGGCCTTCTATCCCGGCGGCGGCGGCCCGCTTTATACCGCCTCCAAACATGCGGGCGTGGGCCTTGTGCGCCAACTGGCCTATGAACTGGCGCCCAAAGTGCGCGTCAATGCCGTTGCCCCCAGCGGCATGGCCAGCGATTTGCGCGGCGCGGCCGCACTGGGCCAGCAAGACCAGCGCATCATGGACAGCCGCAGCCCCGAGGCGATCAGCGCGATCCTGCCGCTGCAATTCTTTCCCGATCCCGATGATTTCGTCGGCCCCTATGTCATGCTGGCCAGCCGGGCCGACAATCGCACGCTGAGCGGGGTTTTCATCAACGCCGATTGCGGGCTGGGCATCCGCGGCATCCGCCATGTGGCCGGAGGGCTGGATCTGTGAGCAACATCCGCCTGATCTGTGCCTCGCACACACCGATGATGGAATTCATCCATCCCGCCCCAGAGGTCGAGGCGGGCGCCCGCGCCGCCTTTGCCGATCTGGCGCGTGAGGTCGAAGCCTTTGATCCGCAACTGATCGTGATGTTTGCGCCCGATCATTTCAACGGTTTCTTCTATGACCTGATGCCGCCCTTCTGCCTTGGCGTGCGGGCGCGCGGGGCGGGGGACTGGGATTACTGGGCCGATGCCCTGCCCGTGCCCGAAGCGCCGGCGCTCGATCTGGTCCGTCATGTCCAGAATGAAGGCGTGGATCTGGCCTATTCCTATCGGATGCAGGCCGACCATGGCTTTACCCAGCCGCTGGCGCTGCTGACCCGCGATGTGACGCGCTATCCGGTGCTGCCCATTTTCATCAATGGCGCGGCCCATCCGCTGCCGCCGGTGCATCGCGCGCTGGCGCTGGGGGCTTCGGTGGGGCGCTTTCTGGCCGGGCGTTCCGAACGGGTGCTGATCATCGGTTCGGGCGGGCTCAGCCATGATCCGCCCACACCGCAGATGGGGCATGTGGGGCCCGAGGTCGAGGAATTCCTGATCGCCGGGCGCAATCCCGCCCCCGAGGCGCGCGCGCGCCGTCAGGCCAATGTGCTGGCCAAGGGCGAGGCTCTGGCGCGTGGCGAGGCCAAGGGCGAGACGCTGCCGCTTGATGCCGCATGGGATGAAGGGCTGATCGAGGACTTTCTGGCCGGGTGCCTTGGCCGCTTTGAAACCATGAGCGATGCGGAAATTTCCGCGCGCGGCGGGCGCGGCGGGCATGAGATCCGGGCCTGGGTCGCCGCATTTGCCGCGATGCAGGCGATTGGACCCTATGCCGCCACGCGCCACTATTACCACCCGATCGACGAATGGATTGCGGGCATGGGCATGGTTTCGGCGCGCAGCATGGCGGAGACGGTATGACGGCGCCCTGCTTCCTCATTCTCGGTGCGGGCCATGCCGGAACGGCCGCGGCATCGGCCATGCGCGCGGCCGGTTTTGCGGGCCGGATCGTGATGATCGGCGATGATCCTCATCTGCCCTATGAACGCCCGCCGCTGTCGAAGGAAGCGCTGCGCGGCGCCGATGGGGCCGCCCCGCCGATCTATCCGGCCAATTTCTACGCCGACCGCGCCATAGAGCTGAAACTGGGGCAGGGTGCGACCGCCATTGATCCGGGCGCGCAGGTCGTCACACTGGCCGACGGTGAACGCATCGGCTTTGACAAGCTGCTGATCGCCACAGGGGCGCGGGCGCGGCGCTATCCCTTGCTCGACGCGCTGGGCGAGGCGGCGCATGTACTCCGCAGCGCCGATGATGCGCGGCGCCTGCGTGCGGAGCTGGTGCCGGGGCGCCGTCTGCTGGTGGTGGGCGGCGGGGTCATCGGGCTGGAGGTGGCCGCGACCGCTTCGGCACTTGGCCTGTCGGTTGAGGTCATCGAGCGGGCGCCCCGCCTGCTGGCGCGCGGGGCGCCCGAGCCGCTGGCCGATCTGCTGGCGCAGGCGCATCGCGACCATGATGTGGTGCTGCATTGCGGGGTGGAACTGGCCGATGCCTTGCGGGATGGCGGAAAGGTCCGTCTGACCTGCGCGAAGGGTGGTGATTTTACCGGCGATCTGGTGGTCTACGGCATTGGCGTGACGCTTAATGATGAGCTGGCCGCCGCTGCCGGACTGGCGATGGATGACGGCATTCTGGTCGATGCACAAGGCCGCACCAGCCACCCCGCCATCTATGCCGCAGGCGATATTGCCCGTCAGGACCACGCCTTCATCTGCGGCATGGTGCGTCAGGAAACCTGGGCCAATGCCCTGCATCAGGGCGGTTTGGCCGGGCGCGCGATGGTGACGGGGCAAACCGGCGCGCAGGAAGTGCCGTGGTATTGGACCGATCAGTTCGGCGTCAATTATCAGGTCGCGGGCCGCACCAGCGCCCGCCACTGGATCACCCGCCGTGGCGAGGACGGCAGGCCAAGGCTGATCTTCGGGCTTGAGGACGGTGTTCTGACGGGGGCGGTGGGCATTGATGCGGGCGCGGACATGCGAGCCGCGCGCAGGATGATCGAACAGGGCCTGCGTCCCGATCCTGCGGTTCTGGCCGATCCGTCCGTGGCGGTGCGCAAGATTGGCCATGCCGCACATATGGTTTGAACAAACATGAGGGGGAGGAACAAGATAATATAATCAGGGAGAAAGAAGCCGCAGCGGGCCTATCGAGGCGATGACTGCGGCCTGTGCCGGGCCGTGCCGATCATGCGCAAGGCCCCGGCTTCATACAGTTTTACATGCAAAACGGTCGGCGCCGGATGCGGTGCCGGGGCCGATCGCGTCCGGCCGCCCTGTTGCATCAGGGCATGAAAAGGGCCGGACCGCCAACAGGGGAGAGCATCATGAAGACGCTAACGATGAAATCCGCGACCAGCCTTGCGCTGGTGATGATGGCCCATGCCGCGCCCGCCGCGGCGCAGGAGGCCGGGCCGAAGGTGGAATCCGCCGACATTGTGGTCACCGCGCAGCGCCGCAAGGAAACCGCGCAATCCATTCCCGTGGCCCTGACCGCCCTTGGCGGCGATCAGATCGCCAAGACCGGCATCGTCAACCTCGGCAATATCGCCACGCAAGTGCCCAATTTCTATTTCGGCAGCTTTGGCGCGGTGCGGCCCCAGCTTTATATTCGCGGCATCGGCACCCGCTCCTTCGATCCGGGCTCGGAAAGCTCGGTGGGCGTGTTTGCCGATGACGTCTATTATGGGCGCTCTTCGGGCAGTTTCGGCGCCATGAAGGATGTGGAGCGTATCGAAGTGCTGCGCGGCCCGCAGGGCACGCTCTATGGCCGCAACACCATCGGCGGCGCGATCAATGTCATCACCAAGGCGCCCACCGATCACCTGACCGGCGATTTCGAGGCGGGCGTGTCGAATTACAACGGGTGGAACCTGTTCGGCGCGGTGGGCGGCCCGATTTCGGGCGACAAGGTGATGGCCCGCGTGGCGCTCTGGACCACCCAGCGTGACGGTTACTCGACCAATCTGACCACGGGCAACCGTTTTCAGGGGCTGGACAATACCGGCGGGCGGATCCGCGTGACGCTCAAGCCCGTTGATGGCCTCAAGATCGACCTTGGCACCGATTTCATGGTCGATGGCAACAAGGCCGCTTTTGCCGGGTTCAATCAGGGCACCTCGACCAACCCGAACGCGGTGTTCTTTGCCGGGGCCGGTTTTACGGCCACCCCGCCCAAGTCGCTCTACGAAGGCTATCTGGTCCATGACCCGGTGCTCAGCCGCCATGCCCAGACCTATTCGGCCAAGATCGACTATGCGCTGAATGATCTTTCGATCACCTCGATCACCGCGCTGCGCCATCTCGACAGCTATGACGGGCGCGAGCTGGAAGGCTCCTCGCTGGACGTGCTCCAGCAATTGACCAATGAACGCTCGAATCAGTTCACGCAGGAATTGCGCCTGACCTCGGCGCCGGGGGGCGGCCTGTCCTTTGGCGGCAAGGTGGACTGGATTTTGGGAGCCTATTACTATCACGACGGTTCCAGCCGCATCGACACATTCCCGATGGGCAAGAACTGGGCTTTTTACACCGTCACCACCAGCGCGGTGGACGTCTCGGCCTCGACCTATGGCGCCAATGCCTGGGCGGTGTTCGGCCAGGCGGCGGTGCATATCAATGACCGGCTGACGGTGACGCTGGGCGGGCGCTATTCGAACGATACGAAATGGGCCAACCAATCGGGCACCAACACCAACCCCGGTCTGCCGCTGATCGTGGCGCCCTTTGCCACCACCAACCACCTGTCCTCCTCCAGCGCCGATCCGCGCGTGGTGGTCGATTACAAGCTGAGCCGCGACGCCAAGGTCTATGCCAGCTATTCCACCGGCTATAAGGGCGGCGGGTTTCAGTATATTCCCTTCACGCTGGCCGTGGCCAACAGCACGTTTCAGCCCGAATATCTGACCGCCTATGAGGCCGGGTTCAAGACCGACTGGCTGAATCGCGCGCTGCGCGTCAACGGCGCCTTCTTCTGGTATGATTACAAGAACCTGCAGGTCGCCCGCATCATCGGTTCGGTCAGTTCGGCCACGCCCCTGATTGCCAATGCGGCCAGTTCGACGATCAAGGGACTGGAGCTGGAAATCACCGCGCATCCCACCGCGCGCACCACGCTGGGGCTGGCCTATGGCTATCTGGATGCCAAGTATGACCAGTTCATCTATAATGCGACCACCGATTTCTCGAACACCACGATGGTGCGCGCGCCCAAACATTCGCTCAGCCTGAATGCCGAGCAGCGCATCGCGCTGGGCGCAGGCCGCGAACTGACGCTGCGGGCCGAATACAGCTATATGACCCGCTTCTTCCACGAGCCGGGCCAGGGCAATATCGCCTATGGCGCGGGCATGCCGCTGACCGAGGAGGCCGCCTATGGCCTGCTCAACCTTCGCGCGGGGGTGGATATCGGCGCAGTGCGCGTGTCGGCCTATGTCACCAATCTGGCGGACAAGGCCTATCGCCGCACGATCCTCTATCTGCCCAATGGGTCCTCGGTCGGTTTCTCGGGCGAGCCGCGCCTCTACGGCGTTTCGGTCGGCTATCACTTCTGATGCCGCATCTGGCCGCGCTGATTATCTCAGCGCGGCCTTGCCGCCTTCTGAAACATTCGCGAAATTTCGCCGAAACAGCCCGGTCCTACTCCCGAGAATGCGGGAGCGGGGATTGCTGTATAACGGATTCTCAAACAGCGATGTTGTGCGTGTCCGTTCTGACCGAGGCGGCGCACCCATTGCGCCAAGCGTCATCTCCACGGTTCTGCCGACCGACCCGCGCGTCGGCCATCCCCAAACCCGCCAAAGTTTCCGCGCCGCGAGGTTTGTGGAGCAGGAGGCTCAAATTTTGATAAGTGAATGGCCTTATATGTTAGGAAGAAAGAATTAGGGAAGACTGAAATGGTCGACCGTAATCTATATGCGAAACGGCGATAAATGCATCCACTTCGGATATAACTTATCCGATGCTTATAGTATTATTAATTCGTCTGATTTACCACTTTTTACCCATGGATGCTGATTGCTCCCCTTCACCCGAACGGGCTCCCAGCTACATGCGTGCGCTTTGGGCGGGCGTGGCCTATTTTTGCCTGGCGGCGCTGACCCTGCGTCTGACCAGCGACGGGCGCAACCATGCCACGATCTGGATTGCCGATGCCGTCATTCTCGGCCTGCTGCTGCAATTGCCGCGCGCGCAATGGCGCCCGGTGCTGGTCGCGGGGCTGATTGCCAATCATCTGGCCAATGATGTGGTGCGCGGCTTTGCATGGGGGCATATACTCTATGCCGCAATCAATATCGCGCAGGTCTGGGTGGCGGCCGTTTCTCTCAAACGCAGGCTTGCCACCTCCAGCATCCTTTCGGACATGCGGACTCTGGGCCTTTTCGTATTGTGGGCCGGGCTGATTACGCCCGCCATCGGCGGCCTATTCGGTTCGCTCACCTCGATGGCGATCTATCAGCAGCCTTTCCTGCCCTCCTTCGCGCGCTGGTTTTTCAGCAACGGTCTGGGCATCGTGGTGGCGACGCCCTTTTTCAACTCGATCTGGGATGGTTCCTATGCCGAATTCTATCGCGGCAAGAGCGCTCTCCAGCGTTGGAAGATGCTCGTTCTGCTTGTCGGCTACGCCGCTCTGGTCGATCTGGTTTTCCGGCAGGCCGACATGCCGCTGCTGTTCCTGCCCGTCAGCGCGCTTGTCCTGCTGACCTTTCCGCTGGGGCGCCATGGCATCAAGGTCGGCATATTGATGACGGCCGTCATCGGCACATTGGCCACCATCGCGAACCGGGGGCCGATTGCGCTGATGCATGGCGACCTGCTCGCGAAATCGATCTTTTTCCAATTCTATCTGATCATGACGCTGGCCACCTGTCTGACCGTGGTGGCCATCATCACCTCGCGGGCCGAATTTTCGGCCAAACTGGATGATCGAGACAAATCCATCCGGATGATTCTGGCCAACAGCCCGGACGCGGTGCTGGGTTTCGATGCCCATGGCTGCTGCATCTTTGCGGGCGGGCCGACAGAGGCCTTGCTCGACACCCCGTCTCAGGATCTGGTGGGCCTTTCCTTGCCGCAACTGGCCCAAAAATGGCCCGAACTCGACGGTTTTCTCGATGGCAGGGAGACAGTCGTCGAACTCCAGTCAAATCAGGGCTTTTGTGTCGAGGCGTCCTTTGCCCTGCTGGACCCGATTGCTGCCGGATCGGGGGCCGTGATCACATTCCACAATATCACCGCCCGCGCGCTGCGCGAACGCGAATTGGCCAAAAAGGTTTTTACCGATGATCTGACACAGGTTCTCAACCGGGCCGGATTCCATCAGGGTGTGCATGAAGTGCTCAAGGAAGGCGTGACCTGTTCGCTGGCCCTGATTGATGTCGACCATTTCAAGGAAATCAATGACCGATATGGCCATGGCAAGGGCGATGAAGTCCTTTCCCGAATCGGCCAATGCCTGAGAACGGAAACCCGTATGACCGACCTTGTGGGCCGCATCGGAGGGGATGAATTCGCCATCCTGTTCCGTGCCGATGCCACCACGGCAGCCAAGGTCTGTGGCCGCATTCTTGAAAGATGCCGTGGGCTGACAGGCTCGATCGAGGGCGGCTATCCCGAATATGTGACGCTGAGCTGCGGCATTGCGCAGATGATGCCGGGCTGGAGCAAAGCCCAATTGTTCCGAACCGCCGATGAAGCCCTTTACGAGGTCAAGGCGCAGGGGCGCAATGCGGTCCGCCTGCGGGTATGACTCTTGCGCCGACGCTGTCGAAAGACCTCACGCACAGGCCTGCCACCCCCTGCTAATACGCCTAAATGCGGCCATTGCCCCCACTTGCCGCGCAGGACCGCTGTGGCATGATGATACCCACAGGGGGAGTTTTATTATGCTCAAGCCATCCGCCATTCGCCTGCTTGCGGCGCTGCCGCTGCTTGCTGCCGCGCCTCATGCCATGGCGCAGGAAGCGCGCAGGCTCGAAGGTCTTGCCGCCCCGGCAAGGATCGTGGTCGATCACTGGGGCATTGCGCATATCTATGCCGCCAGCACGCATGATGCCTTCTTCGTCCAGGGCTATAATGCCGCGCGCGACCGGCTGTGGCAGATCGACCTGTGGCGCAAGCGTGGGCTGGGGCGTCTGGCGGAAAGTTTCGGCCCCGGTTTTGCGGAAAAGGACCGTGCCGCGCGGCTGTTCCTTTATCGCGGCGGTATGGGCCGGGAATGGGCCGCCTATCCCGCCGGAGCGCAGGCAATGACGCAGGCCTTTGCCGATGGCGTCAACGCCTATATCGCGCAGGTCGAGGCGGGCAAGGCGCCCCTGCCGCGCGAATTCACCCTGACCGGGACGAAGCCGGAACGTTTCACCGCCGAGGATATCGTCCGTATCCGCAGCCATACGCTGGTCAGCAATGCCGCATCGGAGGCCACCCGCGCCCGCGCCATTTGCAAGGGCAGCCTGAAATGGGAAAACCTGCGCCGCTTCCTCTCGCCCGCGCATGAACCGGTGGTGCCCAAGGGGCTGGACCCCTGCGCCGTGCCGGAAAAGCTGATGCGCGATTATGTGCTGGCCACCGGCGATGTCTCCTTCGACGGGGTGAAGCTGGCCTCGGCGGAGGGCAATGTGACATTGGCCCTGCGCAACATCAATGAACAGGGCGAAGGGTCGAACAATTGGGTGGTGGATGCCGCCCATTCGCAGACGGGCCGCCCCATTCTGGCCAATGATCCCCATCGCGGGCATGGCGTGCCGTCGCTGCGCTATGTGGTCGATATCAACGCGCCCGGCCTGCATATCGCCGGGGCGGGGGAGCCTGCGCTGCCCGGTCTGACCTTTGGCCATAATGAGGTTGCGGCATGGGGGATCACGATCTTCTACGCCGATCAGGAAGACCTCTATGTCTACAAGATCAGCAAGGATCATCCCGGCGCCTATTTCTACAAGGGCGCATGGACGCCCTTTGAAGTGGACCGCCAGCCGTTGGCGGTCAAAGGCGAGGGCGCGCGCCAGATCGAATTGAAATTCACCCGTCACGGCCCGGTGATCTATGAGGATGCGGAAAAAGGCCTCGCCTTCGCCATGCGTACGGTATGGAGCGAGCCGGGCGCTTCGGGCTATTTCAACGCGGCATGGATGTTCGGCGCCACGCAATGGAATGATTTCGAGATCGCGCATCAGCGCTGGGGGGCGCCGCCGCTCAATCTGGTCTATGCCGATACGCATGGCGACATCGGCTGGCGCGCCTCGGCCTTTGTGCCCCGGCGCAAGGGGTGGGACGGCCTGATGCCGGTGCCGGGCGATGGGCGCTATGAATGGCAGGGCATGGTGAAGCCCGATGATCTGCCGATGATCAAGAACCCCGCGCGCGGCTGGGTGGCGACCGCCAATCAGATGAATCTGGACAAGGGTTATGATTCGAACAAACAGCCCATCGGCTATGAATGGGTGGACCGCTCGCGCATTGACCGGATCGAGACCTTGCTCTCGGCCAAACCGAAATTAAGCCTTGCCGATATGGAGGCGATCCAGACCGACGTGACCAGCCCGCTGGCGGCGCGCAGCGCGGCGCTGGTCGGGAATGTGGGCGGCCTGTCGGGGGATGCGGCACGGGCGGCCGCGCTGCTGCGTGGCTGGAACGGCTATGAAGGCGTCGACAGCGCCCAGGCCGCGCTTTACGAAATCTGGATCGCGCGCCATTTGCGCAAGGCTCTGGCCGAGGCGGTGGTGTCGCCTGATCTTCAGCCCTTCTTTGCCGATGCCTCGATTCCCGGTGTGATCGACTGGCTGGCGGCGCTCGATCCGCGTCTGGGGTCCGATCCGGCGGCGGTAAGGGACAAGGTGGTCGGCCTCTCGCTGGCCGGGGCATGGGCCGAGGCGACCAAATTGCTGGGGCCCGATCCCAAGGCGTGGCGCTGGGGCGATCTGCACCGTGCCGATTGGGCGCCCGCAGCGGCGCGCGTCGCGCCCGCGCTGGAAAAGCCGCAATGGTCGGTCGGCCCCCTGCAGATTGCCGGGTCGGGCTCGACACCGGCGGCGGCCACCTATCGTGGCGCGGGCTTTGGCGTGATGGCGGGCGCCTCGGTGCGGATGGTGCTGGACGTGGGCGCGTGGGACAATTCGCGTATCATCAACACGCCGGGCCAGTCGGGCGATCCGCAAAGCCCGCATTACCGCGATCTGTTTCCGCGCTGGGCAGCGGGACAATATGTCCCCTTCCTGTTCAGCGAGGCGGCGGTCAAGGCCAATGCGGAAAGCGTGATCGAACTGACGCCCTGAGACGCCTTGCGCGCATCATCTCTCGTCCATGATATCGGCCCGCATGGACCGCAGATCCAGTCCCAGCCTTTTGGCGCGATAATAGAAGGTCTTGCGCGGAATGCCCAGCAGGCCGATGGCGCGCGCCATCTCGCCTTTGGCCTCCTGCACTGCCTGAAGAATGGCCGCGCTTTCAAACGCATCCAACCGTTCGGGCAGCGTGGCCTTGTGGCCGGTCGATGCGGCTTCGCCATGGCTTTCCAGCCCCAGACAATAGCGTTCGGCGAAATTCTCCAATTCGCGCAGATTGCCGGGCCAGTCCCGGGTGTCGAGATGATGGATGCTGTCGTCGATGGGCGGTACCGGGCGGTCCAGCCGCTCGGCCGCCTTTTGCAGGAAATGGGCAAACAGCAGCCGGATATCCGCCCGCCTTTCGGCCAGAGGCGGCATACGCAGCGGTACGCCCGCGACGCGGTGATAAAGCGCGTCGGACACATGCCCGCGTCTGCCCTCGGCCATGCTGGCGATGATGCGTGTGTCGATGGCTTCAGGGTCGCGCGTGTCCAGCGCGATGGCGCGTTTCTCGGCAAATTGGGCCAGTCGCCTTTGCAGATCTTCCCCGGCCTGATCCAGATTGTCCAGAAACAGCGTGCCGCGATGGCTGGAGGAGATGGTGCCGCCCCGGGCAAACATTTCCTTTTCGACTATCGCGGGCGGGATTACAGCGCAGTCCACGGTCACAAAGCGGTGCCGGGATCGGGCTCCCGCCCGGTGGACACAGCGCGCGAACAATTCCTTGCCGGTGCCGGTCTGGCCTTCGATGGCAAGGTCAATGTCGCTTTGGCCCAGCACCGGAATCATCGCCCGCAAGCGCCGGATCATCGAGGTTTCGCCCAGAAGGGCCTGTTCCGCGCCGCCCTGGGCCGCACGGCGAAGCGCGCGATTTTCCAGCACCAACCGCCGGGCCTTGGTGGCCCGCCCCGCCGCCGCCAGCAAGGCATCGGGCGCAAAAGGCTTTTCAATGAAATCCCACGCGCCCGCCTTGAGCGCGTCCACCGCCATCTGGACATCGGCATGGCCCGAAATCAGCAGCACGGGAAGATCCCGGTCGCGCTCCTGCAGGAGGCGAAACAATTCCACCCCCGACATTTGCGGCATACGCACATCGGAAATGACGATCCCGGCAAAATCCGCGCCAATCGCCTGTGCGGCCTCGACCCCGCCCGAAAAACCCAGAACCTGATAACCGGCCAGACCGAGCAATTGCGTGGCGGCCTCGCGCAGGTCATCGTCGTCATCGATAAGCGCCACAAGGGGCAGGGCGGCGGTCATGTCGCGGGCCTCATCGTCATTTCAAAGCAGGCGCCCTCCGGTTGATCGACATAGCGCAGTGTGCCGCCCGCATCGGTCATGATATCCTGAGAGATGACCAGGCCAAGGCCCAGCCCATCCGGGCGGCTGGTGACAAAGGGGGTGAACAGGCGGGCTTTCAGATCCTCGGCAATGCCGGGGCCATTGTCGGAAATGGCAAGCGTGATGGCCTGATCCTTCCTGTACAGCCGCAGCGTGATGGCGGGGGTGGGCGTGCCGCGCAGCGCCTGCGCGGCGTTTTGCAGCAGATTGACCAGAACCTGCTCCAGCCTGACCTTGCCCCCTTCCACCATGGCGTCATCATCGGGCAGGTCCACCGCGATGCCTTTCAACTGCTCTTTCAGGATCAGCAGCGCGCCCTCGATCACCTCGCTGACCGCAACAGGGGCCTGATCCGTTGCGCCCCGGCGCGAAAAGCCGCGCAGCTCGGCGGTCACCGAGCCAATGCGATCGGCAAGGCGGGCGATGGTGTTGAGGTTTTTATGAACCGTCTCGCTGTCGCCGCGCTCCAGCAGCAGGCGGCTGGTATCGGCATAGGTGCGGATGGCGGCGACGGGCTGGGCGGTTTCATGGGCCACGCTGGCGGTGATCTGGCCCAGCGAGGCCAGCCGGTTGGCCTGACGCAGCCCCTCACGAAGGTCCGCCGCGCGCGCTTCCAAGGCGGCGCGCTCGTCCATTTCCCGGCGCAGATCGGCGGTGCGGTCGGCCACGGCCTGTTCCAGCTCGTCGGTTCGGGCCCGCCGCTCACGGCCGCGTTCCAGCCACATCCAGCCGATAACCACCATGCCCAGCACCAGCGCGGCGGCCACCGCCGCAGCGATGCGGGCAAACAGGATCGCCCCATCCACCGGACGCAAAAGGGTGATCGACCAGCCCGGCTGGGCCAGCGCTTCCTGCAACAGGATCACGGGGCGCCCTTCCAGCGTCGCGTGTTGCGCGCGCAGGCTGGCGGGAATGAACCTTGCGGCAAGGGGCGACACCATCGCATCGGCGTCAAAGGCGGCCAGCGCGGCCCCCGGCACCGGCCTGGTCAGGTAAAAGCGCCATCCTGGACGGCTGGACACAAGGACAATACCATTTTCGTCGGTGACAAAAGTGGTGCCGTCCCCTTTGGCCCAGTCCGCCTCGATCCGGTCAAATTCGAGCTTGATGGTGACCACGCCGCCCTGCGCGGTGCGCTGGGCGATATAGAGGCCCGGTCGGCGGCTGACCGTGCCCATCGCGAAATGGCTGGCGCCGCCATGGGCCAGCGCGTCGCGGAAATAGCGGCGTCGGCTGTAATCGGATCCGACAAAGCTTTTGGGTGATCGCCAGTTGCTGGCGGCAATGGCTTTGCCATCTGCGCCGATGACATAGATGATGGGGGCGCCGGTCGCCGTCACCAGACCTTCCAGCTTGTGGTTGAGCGCGGAGCGCGCGCTGGCGCTGCCCTGCAAGGCGAGAACCACGTCCCGATCATCGGCAAGCGCGATGGGCAGCAGGCGAAAGCGCGCCATCTCGCTGGTGATCAGCGCCTTTCGCATCAGCATGTCGGTGCGGGCGGTGTCCATTTCCAGCGCCAGCCTCCGCCTTTCGACCACGACATAGGCCAGCGCCGCCGCTGCCATCGCGGCGATCAGGCCGGTGATGGCCCAGCGCAGGCGCAAAGGATGATTCGTGGGCAACATGCGCCTGTTTTAGTCCGGCATGCGCGATGTGCCAATATTTGCACATCGGTATTTGGGAGGAATGTCAAAACTTGCCCGCATATATCTGACAGTTTTTATTTAAGAGTATGACATAAAAAGGAAAATATGGATTTTCCAATCCCGTTTTGCCCGCATGTCCGCCGCCCATATCCTGCCCCCTATGGCCACGGATCCACAAGAAGGTTCGCCATGGCCATGTGGAAAGGACTGAAAGCCAAGACCATGGACCATCTCGCCCTTGCAGGCACCGGCGTGCCCCATTCCGATATTCGTCGCCCCTGGTACAGACATCTCTATGTTCAGGTGCTGGCGGCCATTGCCGCAGGCGTGCTGCTCGGCCATTTCTCCCCCCATCTGGGCGAGGCGATGAAGCCGATCGGCGATGCTTTCATCAAGCTGGTCAAGATGATCATTGCCCCGGTCATCTTCCTGACCATTGCCACAGGGATTGCGGGCATGCGCGATCTGGCCTCGGTGGGGCGAGTGGCGGGCAAGGCCTTTGCCTATTTCCTGACCTTTTCCACGCTGGCGCTGTTTGTCGGGCTGATCGTGGCCAATGTCGTCCATCCCGGCGCGGGGCTGAATATCGACCCGGCCACGCTGGATGCCAGCAAAGTGGCCGATTATGCCGAAAAGGCCCATGAAACCACGGTCACCGGCTTTCTGGTGGGCATCATCCCGGAAACCTTCGTCGGCGCGCTGTCCGAGGGCAGCATCCTGCAAACGCTGTTCGTGGCGATCCTGTTCGGCACCAGCCTTGCCTTGCTGGGCGAACGCACCGAGCGTCTTGTGGCGGCGCTGGAGGAGGTGTCGCTGGCGATCTTCAAGGTGGTGTCGATCCTGATGCGCGCCGCGCCTTTCGGGGCCTTCGGGGCCATGGCCTTCACCATCGGCAAATATGGTACCGGGGCACTGGTCCATCTGGCCGGGCTGGTGGCCACTTTCTATCTCACCTCGCTGCTGTTCGTGATCGTGGTGCTGGGTCTGGTGGGCTGGGCCTGCGGTTTTTCGATCTTCAAGCTGGTGGCCTATCTCAAGGATGAACTGCTGCTCGTGCTGGGCACATCCTCGTCCGAAAGCGCGCTGCCCAGTCTGATCGAAAAGATGGAGCGGGCCGGCTGCCCCAAGTCGATTGTCGGCCTTGTCGTGCCGACGGGCTATTCCTTCAATCTGGACGGCACCAATATCTATATGACGCTGGCCGCGCTCTTCATCGCGCAGGCCTGCAATGTGGATCTGTCCCTTGGCCAGCAATTGTCGCTGCTGGCGGTCGCGATGCTCTCGTCCAAGGGCGCAGCGGGGGTAACGGGCGCGGGCTTCATCACGCTGGCGGCCACCTTGTCCATCGTGCCCAGTGTGCCGGTGGCGGGCATGGCGCTGATTTTGGGCATCGACCGCTTTATGAGCGAATGCCGCAGCCTGACCAATTTCATCGGCAATGCAGTGGCCACGGTCGTCGTTTCACGCTGGGAAGGCAAGCTGGACACGGCGCAACTGGCGCTTGCCCTGAATGGCGGGGCCACCGCCAGCGCGCCCTTCGCCCCCGCGCAGGCGCCTCAGGCCGCAGAATAACCAGACAAAAGGGGCGGCGCCAAGACCGCCCCGACTGACCGGAGAGCTCCCCCATGACCAGTTTTTCGCGACGCCCCGGCGGCGGCGCTGCCCTTTTGCTCGCCCTTTTTTCCGGTGCTGCGGCCCATGCGCAGGTGATCGGCCCGCCCGATCGCGTCAGTCAGGCGCTGGCCGCGCCCCTGTCCGAAGCCTATCCGGCCGATGGCGCGGGCGACGGCGTGACCAGTGCAGGCTATAACCAGTCGCGCTGGGTCGAGGATTGGAGCAAGCTGCGCGATCCGGCCAAACGGCGCAGCGCCATCGACCACCTCAAATTCATCCCGCTCGATGCGGCAGGCGACATCTATGTCACGCTGTCGGGCGAATTGCGGCTGCGCGTGAATGAGACCACCAACCCGGATCTGAAAGATGCACAGGCCCAAAGACAGGATATCGCCCGTATCGTGGGCGGAGCAGACCTGCATATCGGTCCGCATGTCCGCGTTTATGCCGAACTGGCCCATGCGGGCATTTCGGGGCGCAATATCGGTACGCCATCGGGTTATCTGGACAATACCGTCATTGTTCAGCAGTCCTTTGCCGATGTCACCGCCAAGGTGGCCGGGGTCAAGCTGGGCGTGCGCTATGGCCGCCAGACCTTTTCCGACGGGCCGAACCTGCTGCTGGTGCCGCGCGACAATAACACGATCTTTCTGTCCTATAACGGTTTCCGGGGCTGGGCGAAGGCGCGGCATATGCGGATCGACATGTTTGATTTTACCCCCACCCGCCCCGGACAACAGGGCACGGGCGACGATCTGAACAAGGACACGCGCCGATTTTCGGGTATTTCGGGGGGCTTGCGCATTCCCAATGACTGGCTGGGCGGATCGAAACTCTATCTCGATCCCTTTTACTGGCGCCTGCGCAACACGGCGGCCGTATGGGGGGCGACAACCGCCCATGAAGTGCGCGAATTCTACGGCCTGCATCTGTGGGGCGATGCCGGGCCGGTCAACCTTGACTGGACCGTCAATTATCAGGGCGGGCATTATGACAATCGCCCGATCGCGGCCTGGGAGGTGCTGATGGCGCAATCCTATCGGCTTGGGCGCAACCACTCGGCGCCGCGCGTGGGCTTTCATGCCGATTATGCCACCGGCGGCGGGGCCTATGGCACGGGCAAGCTGAAGACCGCGCTCGCGCCCTTGGGCAACAATATCTATTACAGCTATCAGCTTTACGCCACGCCGACCAATCTGATCGCCATCGCGCCCAATTTCAGTTTCCAGCCCGCATCGAACCTGCGCGTTTCGCTGGAATATCAGTTTTCATGGCGCGAAACGGTCCATGATGCGGTGTATCGCGCCAATGGCACAGCCTTTGCCGGAACCCAGAACGCGGCGGGGCGCAAGATTGCCGAAACCGCCCGCGCGCAGGCCGTCTGGACCGTGTCACCCCATGTTTCCGTGACCGGTCGGTATGAGCATCTGCACGCCGGCCCGGCGCTGACCAATGCCGGTTTCAAAAGCTCCGATTTCTTTGCCGGCTGGATCAGCTTCCGCTTCTGAGCGACGAGAGGAGATGGTGGGGGCGCCTTATTGCGGCCTCTGATCCGGGCCAAAGAGCTTTGGCCGCAAATTGGCAAAATGTCGCCGACGCCACAGTAGGATCAGCCCTGTGCCCTAAATGGCCCATCGGCCCAACCTTCAAGCCATAACCCCGCAGACACATCTCAAGATTGATGCAGCGCGTCTGGAGCATCTTGCGCCCGGCGAGCAGGGTTCGGTTCTTCTACGCCACCTGGGGTTTGCAATGAACCCGGCGATACCGCTTCCAGACCGATTGCCGTCATCTCAAGGCTAGGCACACCAAACCAGGCAATAATTCCTTCCGGCTCGCTCGCAACATGCGCCTCCTTCACGATTTTACCCGCTGGATCCACAGCTCAGAAATACGAGACTTCCAGCGGAACATCGATGCCGGTATAGCACCTCATGGCGGTCTCCCAAGATGCTTGGCGCAGCCTCACCGGCGACGCCGTTCAATCATCCTACCAGGAGGCCGCTGGCAGGGTAATGACTATATTACGAAAAGACCTGCGCGCCATATAGCGCGCGGGCCTTTTCGCGGGCACGGATCAGCGGTGTTAAGCGCTGAAGATTCTCGCCTGCATCAGGGACACATGTAATCGTGGACAACCTTGCCCATCCCCAACGTCACGTCCGTTACGAAATGCACGGCCGAAAGCACTTCACGCACTGGTAGGCGGCTGACATCGGCGCGAACATGGTCAAAGAACTGAAGGCTGGCGGGCCCCGACCAGGCGCCCTTCACCACGTAATCCTCAAGGTGGTATTCCACCAGCTCGCAGATGCGCGGAGTGCCATCCACATGCGGAATGCTTTTCAGCAGGAAGTTGGGCAGTTCCAGCGCCTTGGTGATGGGCGTGTGCTCAAGGATTTCGTGCTTGTAGCCCATTGTCATGTTCACGCAGCGAATCGAGCCGCAATCGAGTGTACCTACCAGTACCTCGCCTTCCACGCGCAAGTTAGGCTTGGCCAGCTTCTTGGGAAAGCCCCAGATCTCGCGCCCGCCAACGATAGGCGCCGCGGCATCCAGGTACATGGCGTGGGTGTAATTGCCCTCGCGGCCTTCGAAACGCACCGGGATGACCTGGCCCGTTTCGGTATAGTCGCCAAAGCCAACCGAATCCGGCATCCGGATGAATTCATACTTCACTACCGGTTCGACGATTTCCAGCGGTTCGGGCACTACGGCGCGCAGCGCTTCAATATCTGTGCGGTAGGTGATGATGACAAATTCGCGGTTGTAGAAACGGAACGGCCCGCGCGGATAGGAAGGGTTAGCAAAGGGAATGGCGAAAGCTTTGTTCTTTACATCATTGATTTTCATGAGTCAGGTGTCCTCGCACGCAGGTCAGGCAGCCAGATCCATCTCGGGAACGACACCCTTGATGATCAGCGTTGCCGCAGTGGCTTCCACGATTTGGTCCACGGTTACGCCTGGCGCGCGCTCTTCCAGCACAAGGCCGGCATCGGTGGGGCGGATCACGGCCATGTCGGTGATGATCAGGTCCACCCGGCGGTCTGCGGTGAGCGGTAGGGTGCACTTGGGCACGATCTTGGGCGCGCCCTTAGCAGTGTGCTGCATCGCCACGATCACCCGGTTTGCGCAGGCAACCAGATCCATCGCGCCGCCCATGCCCGGCACCATTTTGCCCGGCACGATCCAGTTGGCCAGGCGGCCCGTCTCGTCGACCTGAAGCCCCCCCAGCACCGTGACGGCAAGATGGCCGCCACGCACCAGTCCGAAGGAGAGGTTGCTGTCGATCGACATGGCCCCCGGAACCGCACTTGCAAAGCCTCCGCCTGCATCGGTCAGCGAGGGATCTTCCAGCCCCGGGGCGGGTTTGGCGCCCAAGCCTACCAGGCCGTTTTCGGAATGGAAAAAGATCCCGTTTTCGGGCGAAACATAGGCTGCCACCCCGGTCGGCAGTCCGATGCCGAGATTGACGAAGCTGTCGGGTTCCAGCTCCTTGGCGGTGCGGCGCAGAATGATGTCCTTGCTCATGGCTCAGGCCCTCGCGATCAGATGGTCGATAACGATGCCGGGCGTGCGCACATCGTCGGGCGTTATTGCGCCCACCGGCACGATAACGCGGGCTTCGGCAAAGACGGTGTCGGCCGCCATCGCGATCGCCGGGTTAAAGTTCAGTTCGGTCAGCGTGTAGGCAAGGTTGCCCACCATGTCGGCGCGGTCGGCATAGACGAAGCCGAAATCGGCGGTGAGCGGCGGGGCATAGAGCCACTGCTCGCCGTTCAGCGTCAGCACCTCGGCCTCGTCGGCCACGATAGTGCCCAGCCCGGTCTTGGTCAGCACGCCGCCCAGTCCGTGGCCCTTGGCGCGGATCTGTTCGACCAGCGTGCCCTGCGGCACCAGATCAACCTGCATCGTCTTTTCGATCAGGCCTTTTTGCGTATCAGGATTGGTTCCGATATGCGAGGCGACAACGCGCGCCACCTGGCCCGAACTGATCAGCGCGCCGATGCCTTCACCGGCAAAGCCGGTGTCATTCGAGATAATGGTGAGGTTCTTCTTGCCCGAGGCCAGCAGGGCCTCGATCAGCCGCTGTGGGCGACCACAGCGCAAAAAGCCGCCGATCATGATGGAAGCGCCATCGGGAATGCCGGCAACGGCCTCCTCGGGGGAAATTGGGTGTTTCATGGCAATCTCGTTTTTCCGTCTGTATGGTGCCGTCGCCGGTGCGGCGAGGGGGAGGGTCAGCCCAGCGCGGCCTCGATCTGCGGCACGGCCTGGAACAGGTCGGCCACCAGGCCAAAATCGGCCACCTGGAAGATCGGGGCCTCTTCGTCCTTGTTGACAGCCACGATCACCTTGCTGTCCTTCATGCCGGCCAGGTGCTGGATGGCACCGGAAATGCCGAGCGCGATGTACAGTTCAGGCGCCACGATCTTGCCGGTCTGGCCCACCTGGAAATCGTTGGGGGCATAGCCGGCATCCACCGCCGCGCGGCTCGCGCCCACGGCCGCGCCCAGCATGTCGGCCAGCGGCAGCAGCACCTCGTTGAACTTTTCTGCCGAACCGAGCGCACGACCGCCCGAAACGATGACCTTGGCCGAACCCAGCTCCGGGCGCTCGCTCTTGGCCATTTCCTCGCGCACGAAAGTGGCGCGGCTTTCGGCGACCGGGACGGCCACCGCTTCCACCGGGGTGCTCGCGCCATCGGCCGGAGTGGCGGCAAAGGCGGCGGTGCGCACGGTGAACACTTTCACCCGCTCAGGGTTTTTCACCACCTCGATGGCGTTGCCGGCATAGATGGGGTGTTCGAAAGTGTCGGGCCCGGCGACCTTGGTGACATCGGAGACCTGCATCACATCCAGCCTGGCGGCGATGCGCGGCAGCAGGTTCTTGCCTGCGCTGCTGGCGGGGGCGACGATCGCGTCATAGCCCGGAGCGATGGACAGCACGAGCGCGGCCAGCGGCTCGGCCAGACGGTGGGCATAGGCTTCGGCATCGGCCAGCAGCACCTTGGCCACGCCCTGCAATTTGGCCGATGCCTCGGCGGCGCTCTGCGCGCCCTGGCCGGCCACGAGGATATCCACCTCGCCGCCCAGCGCGCGGGCCGCGGTCAGCGCCTTGGTTGTCGCATCGGCGACGGTCTGGTTGTCATGATCTGCAATGAGAAGGGTTTTCATGGATCTTGTCCTGAATGAAGCGTGGGGGCAATATGCGCCGGCGTTCGCCAAAACGCCCAAGGCGCGCTGCGCTTACAGAACGCCGACGGCCTTGAGCTTGCTCACAAGCTCCTGCGCATCGGCCACCTTGATGCCGGCCTTGCGGGCGGCGGGCTCGCGCACTTCCACCACGCTGAGGCGCGGGGTCAGATCCACGCCGTAGGTTTCCGCCGACTTTGTTTCGACGGGCTTCTTTTTGGCCTTCATAATGTTGGGCAGCGAAGGATAGCGAGGTTCGTTCAGGCGCAGGTCGGTTGTAACAAGCGCAGGCAGCGAAAGGCGAAGCGTCTGGTGCCCGCCATCCACTTCGCGGGTAACGACCAGCTCGGCCCCATCCAGTTCCACCTGCGAGGCGAAGGTGGCCTGCGGCCAGTCCAGCAATGCGGCCAGCATCTGGCCGGTCTGGTTGCTGTCATCGTCGATGGCCTGCTTGCCGGTCAGCACCAGATCAGGCTTTTCTTCCTCCACCACCTTGGCCAGCAGCTTGGCGATGGTCAGCGGTTCGACGCGGCCCTCGGCCTCGATCAGGATGCCGCGATCCGCGCCAATGGCCAGCGCAGAACGGATGGCGTCGGTGGCCTTGCCAACGCCCACCGAGACGACCACCACTTCGGTCGCCTTGCCCGCTTCGCGCAGGCGCACCGCCTCTTCCACCGCGATTTCGCAGAAGGGATTGATCGAAAGCTTGACGTTGGCAAGATCGATGCCGCTGCGGTCGGCCTTCAGCCGGGGCTTCGCATTGGAATCGATTGCCAGCTTGACCGGAACGAGAATTTTCATCGGAAACTGTCTCTCAGCAATGTTGCGCCGGGCCGTGGGGGGACGCGAGACGGCCCGGCGCAACCGGGGGGGATGGTCAGAACTCGGTGGAAGCGACCGCCATGAGCGGGGCCGAACCGGCCTTGATCTGCACCGCCAGCGCGTGGGCCTGGGGCAGGATGCGCGTGGCGAAGAACTGGCCGACAGCCAGCTTGCGCGTTTCTTGCGGGCTCGCCTCAGCGCCCTTGGCCACCACGGCCAGCCCCATGCGCACCCACAGCCAGCCAAAGGCAACCAGTGCGAACATGCGCAGATAGTCGGTGGCGGCACCGTTCTGCTCCAGCGCGTTGGCGCCCTCGCCGGTGGTCAGCCAGGCGGTCACATCCTCCAGCGCGGCGAGCGCCTTGGCCACCGCCTCGGCGGTTTGCGCCACGGCGGGCACCTTGGCGCCGTCAGCCAACGTGGCAGCAATGTCGCTGAAGAAGGCGCGCACCGGCGCACCGCCGTCGAGCGAAAGTTTGCGAACCACCAGATCCTGCGCCTGGATGCCGTTGGTACCTTCATAGATCTGCGCGATACGGGCATCGCGCACGAACTGTTCCTGGCCCCATTCCCTGATGTAGCCGTGGCCGCCCAGCACCTGCTGTCCCAGCACCGTGGCCTCAAATCCGAAATCGGTGAAGGCCGCCTTGATCACCGGGGTCAGCAGCGCAACAAGGCCGGTGGCCTGCTTGCGTACGCCGGCATCGGTGGATTTCGATTCCTTGTCCATTTCCAGCGCGGTGAAGATGGTCAGCGCGCGCGCGGCTTCAACGAAGGACAACATTGTCATCAGCATCTTGCGCACATCGGGATGCTCGATGATCATCCCCGATTCCTTGGCGCCCGGCGCGCGGCCCTGCTTGCGCTCCTTGGCATAGGTCGCGGCGGTCTGGTAAGAGGCATCGGCCAGCCCCAGACCCTGCACACCCACAAACAGGCGTTCGGCGTTCATCATGGTGAACATGGCATTGAGGCCTCGATTGGCCTCGCCCACCAGCCAACCCTGGCAATCGTCATAGTTCATCACGCAAGTGGGCTGAGCGTGAATGCCCATCTTGTGCTCCAGCGAGCCGACATTCACCGCATTGCGCGCACCCAGCGAGCCATCCTCGTTCACCAGGAACTTGGGGCACAGGAACAGGCTGATGCCCTTGGTGCCGGCAGGTGCATCGGGCAGGCGGGCCAGCACCAGGTGGATGACGTTCTCGGCCATGTCATGGTCGCCCGAGGAGATGAAGATCTTCGAGCCGGATACCGTATAGGACCCGTCGCCGCGCGGCTTGGCGGTGGTCTTCAGCAGACCCAGATCCGAGCCGGAGGTGCCTTCGGTAAGCCCCATCGCGCCCGTCCACTGGCCCGAGATCATCTTGGGCAGGTAGGTTTCCTTCAGTTCCTGGTTTGCGTGGGCCTCGATTGCCTCACAGGCGCCGCGCGTCAGGCCCGGAAACAGGCCGAACGAAAGGTTTGAGGCCGAGAGCATTTCGTCCACCAGGATCTGCACGGTGCGCGGCAAGCCCTGGCCTTCAAACTCGGTGGGGGCCGACAGGCTGGACCAGCCGCCGTCGACAAAGGCCTTGAAGGCTTCTTTGAAGCCCTTGGGCGTGAAGACCAGCCCGCCCTCCAGACGGCTGCCTTCTTCATCGCCGCTCTGGTTGATTGGGCGCAGCACGCCGGCGCAGAATTTGCCGGCCTCTTCCAGAATGGTAGAAACCAGATCGTCCGACACTTCTTCGTAGCCGGGCAGGCCCGTGAGGACCTTTTCGGCCTGGAACACGTCCTTCAGCAGGAAACTCATGTCTGCGACGGGAGGGGTATAAGCGGGCATTTCATGCTCCTTGTTTTGCCGCGCCTTGTGTGCGGCGCGAAAATCAGTTGCGAAGGGGTTTGCCGGTGCGAAGAAGCGCATCGATGCGCGCCTGACTGGCGGGGTGAAGCGCCAGCGCCACAAAGGCGTCCAGAGCACGCGCGGTCACCTCCTCTTCGGTCAGGGTTGCCGGCCCCGCCAACACGCCGGCAATGGCCATGCCGATCACCGCATCATGCGGCGCCAGCGTGGCCGCCAAAGCGGTCGCCTCTGTCTGCAAGGCGGCAGGCTCGGGCAGGTTTACCATGGCGCGCGGCGGCGTGGTGAAGTCAGGCACCATGGCCAGGGCCCGGGCCTTGGCATCGGCGATCAGCCGCTCCCGGTTCATGGTGATGCCGTCGCTTTCGCGCAAGAAGCCCTTGGCCCTGGCGTCAAACGCGCTGGTCGAGGTTTGGGCGGGCAGCACGATGCGCAGCGCGGCCAAGGCGCTCCTCTGCGCATCGCCATCGCGTTCCTGAAGCCGCACGAGAAGCTGCGTCAGCCCGGCCCAGCCCGGCAGCAGCCCCACGCGCGGCTCCACCAGGCCGATGCCGATTTCGGCATGGGCCACTATGGCATGGCAGTGCAGCAATACTTCGCAGCCGCCGCCCAGAGCCGCGCCAAAGCCCGCGCCCACCACCGGAATGCTGGCATCGCGCAAGGTGTTGAACGCGGTGAGGCCCGCCTGAATAAAGGCGGCAAGCCCATCCCGATCGCCTGCCTGCGCCATGCGCAGCACCCCGGCCAGATCGGCGCCTGCGCTGAACACGGGGCCTTCATTGCCGATCACCAGCGCCTTGAAATGCGTTTGCGCCAGCGCCACCAGCTGGCCGACCGAAGCGATCAGCTCCGCGCTGAAGCTGTTCATCTTGCTGTGGAATTCCAGCAGACCAACGCCGTCGCCAATATCCCACAAACTGGCGGCGGAGGTTTCTTCCACCGGCTTACCGGCCAGGCGCAGCGTCTCGATCGAGATCACGCCCGCAGGGTCGGCTATCGGCGCATAATCTGTCGCACCTTGCCCGGGGACCAGAACTTCGCGGCGGCCTTCGTGTGTGCGGTAGAAGCCGCCCTTGGCAGCCGCGGCGGCCAGCAGCGGGGGCACGACAGCGCCGTTCTCTTCCAGCGTTTGCGCAAACCAGGCGGCGCCGATCCGGTCGATCAGTTCAAAGGGGCCGTATTTCCAGCCATAGCCCAGGCGCATGGCCTCATCCACCAGATCGGGGCTGTCGGCAATTTCAGGCACCAGCGCGGCGGCATAGGTCAGCGTGCGCGACAGCACCGCCCAGGCATAGCGGCCACCGGCCGCCGGATGCGCCAGCAGCGCGCGTGCATCACCCTTGGCTTGGGCCAGGCTTTCGCACGCGGGGGGCGCGGTGGGACGGAACTCGCCGGACGCCAGATCCAGCGTCTCGCTGCTCTTGCGGTCTTTCGAGCGGCGATAGAAGCCGCCGCCGCCCTTGCGGCCCGTCAGGCCGCGCGCCAGCATATCGCCCAGAAGCGGCGGTTCGGCCGGGGTGGCCTGCACTGCATCGGTGGCGGGCAGCGTATGCTGCAGTGAACGGATGAGGTTGGGCATCAGATCGTTGCCGATCAGATCGTAAAGTCCGAAGATGCCGGTCTTGGGGAAGCCGAACACTTTGCCGATAACCGCATCGGCCACTTCCACCGCGATGCCCGCCTTGATCGCTTCATCCAGCCCCACGGCCAGCCAATAGCAGCCGATGCGGTTGCCGATGAAACCGGGCGTATCCTTGCAGGGCACCACGCCCTTGCCCAGTCGCTCGTCGCAGAAATCGCGGATGGTGGTCGTGGTGGACGCCAGCGTGCGCGGGCCGCTCACCAGTTCCAGCAGACGCATGTGGCGCGGCGGGTTGAAGAAATGGGCGATCAGGAAATGCCCGGCAAACTCGTCGGAGAAAGGTTGCAGCAGATCGTGCAGCGGGATGGTGGAGGTGTTGGAGGACACGATCGCGGTGGGCTTGCGTACCTTGTCAATGGCGGCAAACAGCGCGTGCTTGATATCCAGCCGCTCGGCGACCGCCTCGATGATCCAATCGCAATCAGAGAGCAGGCCGATGTCGGCGCCGGTCGAGCCGGTGGTGATGCGCTGGGCAAACTCGGGCATCATGAAGCCGCCGGCCTTGAGCTGACGCTCCACGCCACCTTGGGCAAAGGCCGTATCCAGATCCAGCAGCACGACCTCCAGCCCGGCATTTGCCAAGTGGGCCGCAATGCCCGAACCCATTGTGCCCGCGCCAATAACCGCGGCTTTACGAATGATGACGTCACTCACGTTGACGATCCTTTCTGCGTGGAATTACATGTTCGGATAATTGGGACCGCCGCCGCCCTCGGGGGGCACCCAGGTGATGTTCTGGGCCGGGTCCTTGATGTCGCAGGTTTTGCAGTGGACGCAGTTCTGCGCATTGATCACGAAGCGGGGCTTGGACTTGGCCACCTCGTCGTCATACACAACCTCGTACACGCCCGCCGGGCAATAAAGCCGCGCCGGTTCACCGTAGACAGGCAGGTTCATTTCGATGGGAAGCGCCGGGTTGGCCAACCGCAGGTGGCAGGGCTGGTCCTCGGCGTGGTTGGTGCTGGACAGGAACACGGAAGAGAGGCGGTCGAAGGTGAGCACTCCATCAGGTTTGGGATAAGTGATGGGGGTGACTTCGGCGATGGGCTTGAGGCAGGCGCTGTCCGGCTTGCCATGCGACAGGGTGCCGAAGGGTGATTTGCCCAGCAGTTGGTTACACCACATATCAGCGCCGCCCAGCATGATGCCCAGCGGAATGCCGTATCTGGCCCAAAGCGGCTTCACATTGCGCACCGGCTGCAGGTCGCGGCCGATCGCGGACTGACGCCAGCCTTCCTCATAGGCGCGCGGTTCGCTGGAAGGCCTGCCGCTGACCAGTTCGCCCACCACGGCATCGGCGGCCTGGATGCCCGAGAGGATGGCGTTGTGCGATCCCTTGATGCGCGGCACGTTGACGAAGCCCGCCGAGCAGCCCAGCAGCGCGCCGCCCGGGAAGGTCAGGCGCGGGACCGATTGCCAGCCCCCCTCCGTCAGCGCGCGTGCACCATAGGCGAGGCGCTTGCCGCCCTCGAACGTGTCACGGATGGCCGGATGGGTCTTGAAACGCTGGAATTCCTCGAAAGGCGAGAGCGTGGGATTGGCGTAGTTGAGGTGGACGACAAAGCCGACCGCCACCAGATTTTCATCGAAATGATAGAGGAACGAGCC
This sequence comes from Novosphingobium sp. SG707, assembly GCF_012275515.1. Lineage (GTDB taxonomy): Bacteria > Pseudomonadota > Alphaproteobacteria > Sphingomonadales > Sphingomonadaceae > Novosphingobium. The sequence goes on along the minus strand of NZ_JAAZQL010000001.1, from coordinate 1,072,174 downwards.
GCCGCCGGTGTGCCGGTCCAGCGGCCAGCCGAAGCTGTGCTGCACCAGCCCTTCCTGAAAGCGAGCAGGATCAACCTGCCACAATTCCTTGATGCCGATGCCAAATTTCTGGAAATCGCGACCTTTGTCCAATCCGAAGCGGGCGATGGCCTGCTTGCTGAGCGAGCCGCGCGCGCCTTCGCCCAGCAGCGTGTAGGTGGCGCGCAGTTCCATGCCGCGCACAAAATCGCCCCGGGGATTGCCTTGCCGGTCAAGCCCCATGTCGCCGGTAGCCACACCTACCACCTTGCCGTCCTCGATCAGCAATTCAGAAGCGGCAAAACCGGGGAAGATTTCCACGCCCAACTCTTCTGCGCGGGCGGCCAGAAAGCGGGTGACATTGCCCAGCGAGCCGATGAAATTGCCATGATTATCGATCAGTTTCGGCATCATGGCGGTTGGCAGCCGGTGCGCGCCGGTTTGGGTGAGGTAAAGAAACCGGTCTTCCCGCACGCTGGTGGTCAACGGACAATCGGGGTGATTGCGCCACTCCGGCAGCAGGCTGTCCAGCCCGATCGGGTCGACAACTACGCCGGAAAGGATGTGGGCGCCCACTTCAGAGCCCTTTTCCACCACCACAACCGAGATGTCCCGTTCGTTTTTGGCGGCGGCCTGGCGGATCCTGATCGCAGCGGCCAGGCCAGCAGGGCCTGCGCCCACGATCACGACGTCGAATTCCATCGTTTCGCGTTGAGGAAGCGGCTCGCTCATTTAATTTGATCCGATTGCAGCGAGGAAAATGGGGGCGACAGTTCCATCCGAAGACAGATCGGCGGTGGAATCACGTGTCGTCAAAGTGTGGAGGCCATCCAGGCATCGGCATCGGGAAGCGGCCCTTTCAAGGCGCGGCCAGTTTCCGTCATCCTGGGGGTAAGATGATGGTTTCATAGAATTTATCTCTGTTGTCCGGCGGAAGGATCGGGGTGAGCCTGTCCTTTCCGTTTCTCCACGCGGCGGGCTAGTCCTTTGAGGGAGAGCGGGCAATCGCCTTGACATAACAAGACTTATACATAATCTGAATAAATGGCTCCTCTGGTCGAAGCTCTCCAATGGTTCATCCGCGTGGCGGAATGCGGCTCGTTCTCTGCTGTTGCACGCGAGGCCATGACAAGTCAGGTGATGGTGGGCAGGCGGATCAGCATGCTGGAGGCTCATTTTCGCGTCGCGCTGCTGCGTCGTTCTACCCGCAGCCTTGCCCTGACTGAGGACGGGGTTGCCTTTCTGGCTCACGCCCGCCGCATCGTGCGCGAATTTGAGGCGATGGAGGCTGATCTCCACAGTGGCGAGCGCGGCTATTCCGGCCACGTGCGTATCGGCACCACCAACACCTTCGGTTGCCACCTTGCCCGCAAGCTGCCGGAATTCCACCTTCACCACCCCGGCATTACGGTCGAGATGCTGTTGGGCGACGGCTTTGTGCATCTGGTGGAGGACGGGCTGGACCTGGCCATGCGCACCGGGCAGGTGAATGAAACTACCGTAGTGGCACGGCATCTGGGTGATGTGCCGCGCTATCTCGTCGCCTCGCCCGCCTATCTTGAACGATGCGGCACGCCGCTTTCCATCAACGATCTGCAATTCCACAATTGCGTGCTGTTCAGCTATGGTACCACGCGGCAGGTGTGGACGATTGATGGAGAGCCGATCCGTGTATCGGGCACCTATCGCACCAACAGCAGCCTGGCGCAGCATGAGGCGGTAAGAAACGGGGCGGGCATCAGCCTGTTCGCCTATTTCCAAGTGGAGGAAGACGTGCGGGCGGGCCGGTTGGTGCGGCTGCTTCCCAACGCCAAGATCGAGCCGGTGCCTTTTTACGTGACCTATCCGGCGCGCCAGACGCTGCCTGCGCGCACGCGCATAGTGATGAACTGGATTATCGGCGAGGCCGAGGGGCTGATCGGCAAGACGCAGTAATCCGGAGGCGCCGTTCCGGATCAGGCGGAAGGGGATGGATCGAAGTTGTCCCGGTCATGAAGGACTGTCGATCAGTGTGATCACCCTTTTTCTTAACAGGTTGGGCGGAAGCTAGGGCTTCGGGCCAGGATGACAAGAATAGAGCGGCGGAAAAGATGGAAGGCACTTTGCCACAGACGGAGGGCATCAGCATCTCCAAAGTAGCCTTGGATGTGTTTGCCTATCCCGCAAGCTGTGAGCGGCGGTTCTCCAATCACAAGGAACTGATAGACCGGCTCGCTCAATGGCAGATTGAGCGGATCGCTTATGGAGCAATTGGTGGATAACCGCCGCCGCGATCCCGGGCGACGATGGATATGGAGGAACGTTTGGCTAGCCAGACCCGTGACGTTTCCAGTGGCCGATCTGGCAAGAGGGTGACTGGCTTGCGGCGCTCCAGACCCCGATAAAGCGGTGGAAGGATATCATCATCAGCAGCAAAAGCGATTCAGAGCCACATCTCGGCGATAATGCCTGGTCAATTCTCATCGCCACTCAACAACTTGTCCTCGTGACCGTCCATCGCCTTTGTCTGTCTGTGCCCCTCCCGGCGTTGCGATTGTGCAGGCCGCCGGGGGCGCCCGATCAATAGGTCAGTCCATAGCGCTTGTATTCATTCTCGGCATTGGGCAGGAGGCGGCGCGCGCTGGCCAATTCCTTTTGCGCCTCGGCCGCGCGGCCCAGTTTTTTGAGCACTATGGCCCGCACCAGCCGGGTCTGCCCCTGCGAGGGATTTTGCAGCAGGGCCGCGTCCAGATCGCTCAGCGCCGCATCCAACCGGCCCATGCGCAGCCAGACCACCGCGCGACTGTCGAGGATCGGCGCTGAATCGTCGGTCATTTCGATGGCGCTGGTGCAATCCTTGAGCGCCGTCTCGATCTGCACCTGCCGCAAGGCCTTGGCCCAGCAGCGCGCGTTGAGCAGATCGGGGCGGCCCGGCTTTTTCGCGATCAGCGCGTCCATCTGCGCCAGCCCCTCCTGCACATCGCCATAGGAAGCGATCAGCACCGCCTTATCCAGCAGGATACTGTCCTTTTCCTTGCCGGCCACCGAGATACGCTCGTCCAGCATGGCCACCCCGCTGGTCAGATCGCCACGGCGGGCGGCGATGTCGGCGGCAAGAGTGAGCGCGGCCACATCGGAGGGATCAACCGCTCTGGCCGCTTCGGCATCCTTGGCCGCAGCGGCCAAATCGCCGGTCTGCACCTCCAGATTGGCGCGGTTGACGTAGTTTTCGGCCGATGGCTCCTTGGCAATGACCTTGGTCCAACTGGCGATGGCGCCGGGATAATCGCCGATGCCCTTAAGGAAACTGGCCTGCCCGGCAAGGGCCGATGTGTCTTCCGGTTCGCTCTCGCTGACGGCTGCCTCGAACACGGCGGTGACGGCGGCAAGCTGGGTGCCGGGCCCCTTGCCAGCAAGGGGCAGGTTCCAGCGCCGCAAGGCATCCTGCGGGGCCAGCAGGCGCGGCCCGGCCGAAAGAGTCTGCGCGGCCAATGCTCTTTCCGCCGGAATGCGCGAGGGCAGGATTTCCGCCGCGCGGCTGCTCAGGCTTTCGTCAAGCACCACCTCATCGCCGGAAAAGGTGGTCTGCCGGGTCAGCATATAGCCCGCCACCTCGCCGGAGAACGAGGGCGTGCCCTCCATCGTATAGCCTCGTCCGGCGTCGGGCAGGCGCAGGCGCATGTGGATATGCGCCTTGTCGGGCATCCCGGTGGCGACCGGTATGTCGGCCCAGGCCGGTCTGGCCCGGTCGGGCGCGAACGAAACCTTGTCGGTCACGCGCGAAAGACTGCGCTTGCGGCGATTGTCTTCCTGTTGCCAAGGGGTTGAAACCAGTCCGCGCCCGGAGATGGTCACGGTGGCCTCTTCCTTGTTTTCAACCAGCGCCAGCTTGGTGAACTGTCCGCTGCCGACCACATTGCTCATGACGCCATGGAGCAATTGCAGCTTTTCCTTCTCGCCGATCTGGTTGGCCATCAGCGAGAGGGCCATGGCGTTCTGGCCGCGCAGGGTCAGGCGCGCATCGACAACGCTGGGCAGGTCGAGGCTGGAGCTTTCATCCACCACCAGATCGAGATCGGTGGTCGGCCGAGCCGGAGCCTTGCGCGAAACCTCTTCAATGGCGGCCCCCACGCTGCGAACGGGCAGGATATAGCGGAAGGGAGGCGTATCCTGCAGGTCCACCGGTCGGGTGCCCGCCGCGGTGCCATCCAGCCAGATGCTCTGGCCATCCACCCGGGCGCGGACAAACACATGGTTGAAAGCCGACAGCGCGGGCAGACGGTCTTTCACCAGATCATCCAGCCCGACATTGGCCAGCACCGGTTCGGCCTCGATCTTCATCGCATGGAGCATCGAGAGCAGCAGCAGCGTCTTGGCCTTGCAATCGCCATAGCGCACAGCCCACGTCTTTTCCGCAGACTGGGGAATGTAATTGCCCCCGTCCATCGACAAAGCGAGATAGCGGACATCATCCTGCACGATGCGCAGCGCGCGGGCGATGCGCTGAAGGGGATCGGTGGTCTGGGCCGCGATCTGGGCCACGGCCTTGTCCAGCGCGCTGTCATGAGCAATGGCGCCCTCGGTCTTGTAGAGCGAGGCCACGGTCTGCGAAACTTCTGCCCATGAGGCGAAAGTGGATGCCTCGATCAGCGCAGGGTGTCGGAAGCGGCCCGGCGCATCCTGCGGCATATCGGGCGCCTTGGGGGCGGGCAATGTGATGTTGAGCACCGTGTCGCCACCAAGGCTGGCGGTGTTGGTCACGACATTGGCGGCCAGCAATTTCCAGTGCAGCGGCTCGCCCGTCGGCCACAGCACCCGCATGGTGGCCTTGCTCGTGCGGGCGGGCAGCGAGAGCAGCGGGCTGACCCATTGCACATGCCCGTTCAGCGCCGGATCGCGCATGGTGGTGGATGCGCGCAGCCGAAGCGTATCACCTATCCGCAGCCCTTCGACCGCCAGCGTCGCGGTCAGCAGGCCGGTCAGTTCCTGCTGTTCGAGGCTCTGTTCGCGGCGCAGCACGGTGAATTTCTGGCCCTGCGCCAACAGGTCGATCTTTTCGGCCCCGCGCAGGATGCTCAGTTCATGGATGATGAGATCGCCCTTGTCCGGAAACCAGGGCAGGGCGATCATCGAATTTTGCGCCAGTTGTTCGGGCGAGGCGATCCGGTTGGCGATGTCGGCATAATTCCACAACTGGCCGCGGTTGAAACGCTCTTGAAAATCGAAGGCGCTGGGCGGGGTTCCGCCGGGCGTGACCAGTTCCTTGGGCAGGCTGCTTTCCACCACCCATGCGGGCGCGGGCTGGTACAGCGGCTGGTCGGCGGCAAGGGCGGGGCATGTGTGCAAGATTGCAGCAGAGGCGGTGGCGAGGAGCCATCTTTTGCGCATGGAAATCCCTGAATGATGCCTGCGGAACCAGAACGGAATCGCATGATATCCTTCGAGAGTGGCCGAGATGGGGGGCATGATCAAGATGGCCCCCGGCAAAAATGATCCGAAAACAGAGAGAAGAAATTTCGCGCTGCGCCGCCGATGGAAGAAGCGCGATGGGCGGGAATGGCGCTTGTTGTTGCGAGGGCAGGGTGCCGGGCACTTTTCCCGCGAAACCTGACCGCCGGCGCTACATGCCGATGGGCTGAGGTTTGCGCTGTTCAAAGAGCGTTACTTCAGCTTTTCGTAGGCAATCGGACGGCCGGATGCAGCGGCGTGCCTACTGAGGGATACGGCCGATGTGCCCAATTTAAACGACGATCAGTTTTCTGGCGGGCGCGGCTTGCGATTAATCTAATCATCGTTTAGATGGTCTGGGCAAGCGCTGTTGCGGGTGCCGCCATCGGGGCGGCTCTCACAGGGCACAGGTGGACAATCTCGCGACCACCGCAGAATTTCAGGATGGACGGGAGTTCAAGATGGCAGGGCAATTCAAGTACGGGGTGTCGCTATACAGTTTCACCGAGGATTTCGGCAGCGTGATGGGCCTTGAGGAGGGCTTTGACCATATTGCCGACACCGGCGCCACGGGGATCGAAATCCTGGGCGCCACGCATGTGACAGGCTATCCCGAGCCGCCGAAAGCATGGCTTGACCGCTGGTTCGACCTTTTGGACTGGCACAGGCTTGAGCCGACCAACATGTGTTCTTGGGTGGATACCAAATTGCGCCTCGGCTGCTCGATGACCATCGAGGAGGGCGCGGCCGAACTGGAGCGCGATCTGCGTCTGGCGCACAGGCTGGGCTTCAAGTTTCTGCGTCCCAAATTCGGCGTCATCGATCAGGATCTGACTCCCGATCCGATCTGGGCCCCTGCGGTGGAACGCGTGCTCGATTTGGCGCACAAGCTGGATATCGTGATGAACCCGGAAATCCATTCGCCCACGCCGATCAATCATCCTGTGGTGCATGAATATATCCATTTCATCGAGCGCACGGGCACGAAGAATTTCGCCCTGTTGATCGACACCGGCATTTTTCAGGACCGCCCGCTGCGCGGGTGGCAGCATGAATTGCCCGAAGGCGACAGCGAGGCGGCCAAAATTATCAACGGCATCCATGTCGACCCCGAGGAATTCCTGGGCATTGCCCAATATGTCTCCTTCATTCAGGCCAAATTTCATTACATCAATGATGACCTGCATGATGAGAACATCCCGTGGGACAAAGTCATCCCGGTGCTCAAGCGGGCAGGATATGCGGGCTACCTATCCTCCGAATATGAAGGTGCGCGTGAACCGTGGGTCGCCATTGATCAGGTCCGCCGCCAGCAACTGCTGCTGCGACAGCTTGAACAGGCCTATGACGCCGCGCCGGTCGCGGCCTGAGCCAGAGGTCCTTCAGCATAGAGGTCTATGATGTACGAATTTCAATTGATCCAAAGCACTGGCTTTCGCAACCATGGCCCGCAGGGCGCACGCGATGGCTTTGAACTGCGCCTGCGCCTGCCCAATTATCGCGGGATGCGGCTCTCGCTGCTGGATGGCATTGACGTGACTGTCGATGGCGAATTCTTCGGCCACGAGGTCAACAGCCTCATCCTGCATGGCAAAACCTATGACCTTGAGGACATGCGCAAGGCCACCGCGGTCAGTTGGGCGATGGGCGACTTCGGCTCGGTTTTTGTTCCCAAGGCGGGCGGTCTGGCGCCGGGCATCCATCACCTGAAAGTGGCCGCGCGGGTGCGCTCGCCCTATTTCCCGCCGCATCTTCAGCCCCTGCCGGTCAATGGCGAGAGGTTGGCGACGATCATTCTGCCATGACGGGGCGGGCGGCAGTCCATACTGACAGCCGCCCGTTGCCTCGGTCGATCTTGCCTGAGCGGTGGTGGAGCGGGCCGGTCTGGCGGCGATTGCCCCTGACCGGTCCTCCATCATCCCATCGAAACCAGATGGCTGCCGTCGCTTTGCTGGGTCAGCCTGATCGGTTTCCCGGTGAACCTTTGCGCAATGTCGATGGCGGTTACCAGGTGCTGGCTCGGCTTGACGGTGGTGAACACACCCCCGCCCGCCAATGCGAATGGCAGGATCAGTTGGTCGGCCAGATAGGGCCCGGCAAAGGCATCGCATTCCTGAAAGCCACGCATCCGCGCCGCCGCCGTCTTGCCCAGTCTTTCGGCCGACACGCCCAACTGGCCAAAGGCGCTGACGATCTCGACAGCATGCGCATAGCGGGCCTCCAGCATCAGGATCACGCCGGGGCCTTGGTCATCGGGCAATTTGCGGACCGCAAACGTTTCCTCCGGCCACTGGGACAGCTCCTTGCGCGCGCGGGCCAGCATACGCTCGGCAATATCGTGAGGCAGGCCGCTGTAGGGAGCCCGCGCGCTCACCTCCACAAGCTCTCCCCGCCCGGCGCAGGTGATAGGCGAGAGCGGGGCGGGGATGATGTCCACCTCGATCCGTCCGCCGCCGCGCGGGTAAAACCCATGCCGCATCAGACGGGCCGAAACTTGCGGCCCCATGCGGTTGATGACCGGCAGGAAGCACCGTTCTATAAAGTCAAAAGGCGGGGCCAGTATATTGTGCGTACCGCCCTCCAGCACCAGCCGCGAGGGGCCATCGGCCAGCAGCAGCGGCATCAGCACCGTCTGCAGCACCAGTCCCGTGCTGCCGGCGGTGCCCACAGCAAAGTGATATTCCCCCGCCTGCGCCTTGCCGGGGTGGAAGGTGAGGTCCGATGAGCCCACCGCCAGCCCGCTGCATTCGCCGCCGGAAATGGCGAGGGCGGCCTCAACCGCCGTCACATGCTGGCGCATCAGGCCCGGCTTTGAACGTTTGGCGCGGATATGGGTGATGCGAAAAGGCGTGCCTGTCGCCAGCGAGAGGGCGCAGGAATTGCGCACCATCTGGCCCCCGCCTTCGCCTTCCGATCCGTCGATCATCATCATGAGTTTACAAGGTCCAGAAAGATTTGATTGGCGCGCATCCGGGCATCAGGCCCGGGCTTGCGCTGCGGCAATTGGTCGGCGCGGCCCAGTTCGTCACGGATCAGCGTGTCGAGTTCGGGATAGCGTCTGGCATTGCCCAATTCGCGGGTTTGGGCCTTGGCCTCGACCAGTTCTTGGATCATCGCCCAGATGGCCGGTGACAGTTCGCTGCAAAGCATCAGGCCTTGCAGGTCCATGGGTGGCCGCCTTGCGGGATCGATGCGCATGGCGCGGATCGCCAGGGCCGGGCGCAGGCCATAGAAATAGTGCTTGACCGGAAGTGGCTCCGGCGTTTCCAGCCGCCGATCAAGGGCGCCATGCCCAAGGCGGGCATAATGGTGCGCCATGCCGCGCGGGTCAAAGATAGCATCGGCCAGTGCGGCGATACGCGCCACCATCGGATGATCGGCAAGATAGCGGATCGGCGAGGCCAGCCATTCGCTGGCCACCGCATTGGATTTCAGCATCAGACCCAGCAGCTTGCGGATATCCCATCCGTTGAGGTCAATGTCATCCTCGATCGGCGTTTCGATCACACCGCGTCCGATAGACAGGTCGAGATACCAGTCACGCGGGCGGACATAGACGAAGCGGATGTCATAATCGCTGTCAGGCGAAGGAAAACCCCACGCCCGCGAGCCGGATTCAACGGCCAGCAGATAACGGATGCCCTCATGCGCCGCGATGGCGGCAAGGCGCCGTTCGATATCGGCGCGAACAGGGGAGGGGATGGGATCAGTCATAAGAACCTCTTTGGGCGGTCTGCGTCAAGGGCATTACCCCTTGACGCAGACTACCTGTTTCAATGTGTGGACGATCTCCACCAGATCAGCCTGCGCCGCCATCACGGCCTCGATCGGCTTGTAGGCGCGGGGCGTTTCATCGATCACGCCCACATCCTTGCGGCATGCCACGCCCTGGGTATCGGCGATGTGATCGGCCAGGCTGACCTGCCGCTTGGCCTCGTTGCGGCTCATCACACGACCCGCACCATGCGAACAGCTATGAAAGCTCTCCGCATTGCCCAGCCCGCGCACGATGAAGCTTTTGGCCCCCATCGATCCGGGGATGATGCCCAGCACGCCCTTGGCCGCGCGCACGGCACCCTTGCGGGTGATCAGCACGTTTTCGCCAAAGTGGTTTTCGCGCGTCACATAATTGTGATGGCAATTCACCGCTTCCAATTCGGCCTCAAACGGCTTGGCAATCTGCCCTCGCAGGGCGGCGATCACATTGGCCATCATCATCCGCCGGTTGAGCGCGGCAAAATCCTGCGCCCAGCCCACCGCCTCGACATAATCGTCGAAATGGTCGGTGCCTTCGGGGAAGTAAGCGAGATCCTCGTCGGGCAGGTTGATATGCCATTTGCGCATGTCCTGCTTGGCCAATTCGATGAAGAACGAGCCAATCGCATTGCCTACTCCACGCGATCCGGAATGCAGCATTACCCACACCCGCGCTTCCTGATCGAGGCACAGTTCAATGAAGTGATTGCCCGTGCCCAGTGTGCCCAGATGCGTCAGGTTATTGGTGTTCTTCAAGCGGGGATGCTTGTCGCAAATCCGCTCGAAACGCACCGCCAGGCCCGCCCATGCCTCGATGATCGCGGCTGGCGGGTTGCCCCATGAACCATGGTCGCGCTTGCCCCGGCCCACGCTGCGCCCGTGGGGCACGGCCTGTTCGATGGCGCTGCGGATGCCTTCCAGATTGTCGGGCAGGTCATGCGCCATCAGCGAGGTGCGCGCCGCCATCATGCCGCAGCCGATGTCCACGCCCACCGCGGCTGGGATGACCGCGCCACGTGTGGGGATGACCGAGCCGACCGTTGCGCCGATGCCGACATGAACGTCGGGCATCGCGGCGACATGCCTGAAGATGAAAGGCATCCTGGCCGCGCGGGTCAATTGTTCGCGGGCCTTGTCGTCCACCGGCACGCCACGTGTCCACATTTTCACGGGCACGCCGCCTTCAACATTCTGGAATTCGTAAGTCTCGGTCATGGCTGACCCCCTGCTTTCCATTCTGGCGCATTTTCAGCAAAAATGACCACTGATTTTGTCGGCCTTCGGGGGCGGCCGGCCCATTCCGGTCGCCCCCTCATCGCCTGTATGCCGGGCTGTTCGACGGACCCGGCGCAAAGAATAAAGCAGGTCCTGTGCCAGTTTCGCGGCATGACCGGAAGATTTTTATCAAGACACTGATATAATTAATTAATAAAACATCCTTTCGCTGTGTGGCGGGTGCAGGTATATCGTCGCGCGTGGTATAATTTGTATCTTACAATATAAATATGTATAAATTTGGATCATGAAGTCCACCACCGTCATCAGCTTTCTCGGCTCCACGCTGGATGCCTCCAAATTTGGCCCCTCGCGCTGGATGAAGTGGCGGCCATCGGTGGGCCTGTGCATGCATGAAGATCTGCGGGTGGATCGCTTTGTGATGATCCATGGCAATCTGCATGGTCGTCTGGCCGAATATGTGGCGCAGGATATTGCCTCTGTTTCCCCCGAAACGCGGGTCGAACGGCATATCCTTGACTTCCGGGACGCCTGGGACTTCGAGGAAGTCTATGGCAAGCTGCTCGACTTTGCGCGGGGGCTGGCCTTGGACCCGGACGCAGAGGATGTGCTGGTCCATATCACCACCGGCACGCATGTGGCGCAGATCTGTCTGTTTTTGCTGACCGAGGCGCATTACCTGCCCGGCCGCCTGCTTCAGACCCAGCCCAAGCGCGGGACGAGCGAGGCGGCGGGCACATGGAGCGTGATCGACCTCGATCTCTCGCGCTATGACAGTATCGCCACCCGCTTTGCCAGTGAGAGTGCGCAAAGTTCATCCTTCCTGAAATCGGGGATCGAAACCCTCAATCCCGCCTTCAACACAATGATCGACGAGATCGAGCAGGTGGCCAGTCGCACCCGCGCGCCGATCCTGCTGATGGGGCCGACGGGGGCGGGCAAGAGCCAGCTCGCTCGCCGGATTTTCGAGCTCAAGAAGCTGAAACGTCAGGTTGGGGGCGATTTCGTTGAGGTGAACTGCGCCACCCTGCGCGGTGACAGCGCCATGTCGGCCCTGTTCGGCCACAGGAAAGGGGCCTTTACCGGCGCGGCGGCGGATCGCCCCGGACTGCTGCGGGCGGCGGATGGGGGCCTGCTGTTTCTTGATGAAATCGGGGAATTGGGGCTTGACGAGCAGGCGATGATCCTGCGCGCGATAGAGGACAAGCGCTTTCTGCCGGTGGGCGCCGACAAGGAGGTGCAGAGCGATTTCCAGCTGATTGCGGGCACCAATTGCAATCTGGCCGCCTGTATCGCACAGGGAACTTTCCGTGAGGATCTCTATGCGCGGCTCAACCTCTGGACCTTCTCGCTGCCGGGCCTTGCCGAGCGGCGCGAGGATATTGCGCCCAACCTCGACTATGAACTCGACCGCCATGCCGAGCGTGAGGGCGTACAGGTGACCTTCAACAAGGAGGCGCGCGCCGATTATCTGGCCTTTGCCATGTCGTCGGCCGCGCGCTGGCCCGGAAATTTCCGTGATCTGGGCGCCAGTGTCACGCGCATGGCCACATTTTCGCCAAAGGGGCGGATCGACGTTCACGCCGTGGCCAAGGAGATCGAACGGCTCAAGCGCCTGTGGGGCGAAGGCGCGATGGATGGCGATGGGCTGGAGCGCTGGCTCTCTTTTGAAACGCTTGCCGATCTTGATCCGTTTGACCGCGTGCAACTGGCCTATGTCGTGCAGACCTGCGCCTCTGCCCGCTCGCTTTCCGAGGCGGGGCGCCGGCTCTTCGCTGCCTCGCGCGAGAAACGGGCCAGCACCAATGACGCCGATCGGCTGCGCAAATATCTGGCGCGTTTCGGGCTGGGGTGGGCGGATTTCAGGGGGGCGTGACCAAACCCGCTGGTTATCGCCCGGCGTCAGATCTCCAGCGACACGTTGATCTGGCTGCCTTCCTCGATCTTTTCGCGTTTGCGCACCTGCGCCTTGAGCGGCAGCAGCCAGCCGCCGGTTTCACGCTGCGGGAAAATCGAGGTGCGCCATGTGGTCGTGCCGATCGTGGCGCGCACGGCCAGCGAGCCGAAACCGGCCGTCAGCCCCAGCGATGCCAGCTTGAGCTCGGCGGCCGGTGCGCCCGTGATGCTGACGAAGAACCAGCGCATGGGTTTTTCGCCGCTGCGCGCCTGCCATATCCAGACCTTGCCGGTAAAGGTCACTTCCTCGCGCTCGCTCATAGTGCGGGCTGCTTGCTGCTGTGGGGCTGGAATCGCAATGGCATAGGCTCATCATGGCGCGGCAAAGCCACCATGCCAAGTATCTGTCCTCAGACGATCAGGCGATAGCCGATCCCCGGCTCGTTGCGGATCATGCTCTGTTCGACCGGCACATCCTCCAGTTTGCGGCGCAATCCGCGCGCCGCCACGCGCAGATATTCCACCGCCTGCTCCTGCCCCGGCCCCCATACGGCGCGCAGGATCGCCGCATGCGAGACGACCCGGCCGGGATAGCGCACCAGCTCGGCCAGAAAGCCATATTCCTTCGGGCTGAGATGCACCTCCGCCCCCTCCCGCCGCACGATGCGGGCGGCCAGATCGATCTCCACCGCCCCCAGCCGCACCAGCGGCGCGGCATTCTCGGCCAGCAGCCGGTTGCGCAGCGCGACCCGCACGCGGGCAAGCACCTCCTCTGTATCGAAGGGCTTGGTCACATAATCATCGGCGCCCAGATCAAGCGCGGCCACCTTTTCCCCCGTCGCATCGCGCGCCGAAACGACCAGCAGCGCGGCCTTGCCCGCCTTGATGGGGCCGATCAGCTCCATCCCATCGCGGTCGGGCAGGCCCAGATCGAGCAGAACCAGATCCGGCTTGTCGATGTTGAGCGCGGCCAGCGCCTCGCGCGCATTGGCCGCCTCGACAACATCCATGCCCGTCCGCGACAGGCTGCCGCGCAGCAGGCGGCGGATCGCCATTTCATCGTCCACCACCAGAATTTTCGCCCCACCTGTCATATCTTGCCCGTCATGGCTGATCACTTTCCTTCCATAATAACGCGCCGGGCATGTGCAGCGTAAAGCAGGCCCCGCTGCCGTCCGTGCGGTTGGCCGCGCGCGCCTGCAATCCCATCGCTTCGGCAAAGCCTTTGACAATGGCAAGGCCAAGCCCTGTCCCGCCCTTGCGGTCCGATCCTTCCAGACGGGTGAAGGTTTCAAACACGCGCGCCTCGGCGCCGGGCGGCAATCCGGGGCCTGCGTCGATCACCGCAAGATCCAGTCCGTCGGCATCGGGCCGGGCCTCTATGCGGATGGGGGTCTCGGCGGGGCTGTAATGGGCGGCATTCTCGATCAGATTGATCAGGCAATGATGCAGCAGCCTGGGATCAAGCCGGACAAGGGGCAGATCGGGGGCAATGCCGATGAGGAGCGGCCGCGCCCCCAGCAAATAGCGCAGGTCATGCACCGCGCTGCTCACGGCCTCGGCCAGATCGACGGGTTCGGGCCGCCATTCCACCGCCCCGGTCTCGATCCGCACCATATCGAGCAGATTGGCGACAAAGCGCTGCAACCGCTCACCCTCGGCGCGGGCGAGCGCCAGCACGCGCTCCTGTTCGGGGTCGGCGGGCGTCACATTGCCCAGCAGACCGATGACAGCGGTGAGCGGCGTGCGCAGATCATGGCTGACCGAGGAGAGGAGGGCGGCGCGCAAGGCATCGCGCTCCTCCAAACGCCGCATCTGTCCGCGTTCGGCCTCCAGCCGGATGCGGTCGAGCGCAAGGCCCGCCTGATCGAGAAAGCTGGTCAGCATCGGCAGCAGGTCTGCCCGCACCGGCTGCGCCGCATCGGGATGCGCCACGCCCAGTACCGCCAGCGCCTTGCCCCCCGCCTCAACCGGCAGAAACAGCCATTCGGCCGCCGAGAGCGTATCTGATCCGCGCCCGGCCGGTCTGCGATTGTCAAAGGCCCATTGCGCCACCACCCGGTCCAACGCCTGCAAGGCGGTGTCGGGCGGACTGGCGGCGATCTGGGCGAGAGCGCCATCCTGCGGCATCAACAGCACCGTATAGCACCCCAGCAGCCCCGCACCTTCCTCGCACAGTACACGGCCCAGATCGCCCGCCGCGCCGATCCCCGTCAATTGCCGCGCAAATCCGGCCAGCGCGCTGGACCGCACCGCGCTCGCCCGCGACAGCATGGCCGTATCGCGCAGCCGCCCCGCCATATGGCTGACCACCACGGCCACCGCCAGCAGCACCACCACCGTGATCAGATTTTGCGGATCGGCGATGGTGAAAGTGTGGACCGGCGGGATGAAGAAGAAATTATAGGCCAGCGAGGAGAGCAGCCCGGTCACAATCCCCGTCCACAACCCATAGCGCGTGGCCGCCAGCATCACCGGCAGCAGATAGAGCAGCGCGATATTGGTGACGCTGCCCAGCGCGGCAAACATGACGCCCGCCAGAGTGACGCAGGCGATCAGCGCCCCCGAGATCAGCAGGCCGGGCGGAAGCAGCCATGCGGCCGGATCGAACGGCGCATCGCGCGGGGGCGCGGTGCGGCGGCGCGGTGCGGCCCGCGGCACGATATGCAAGGCCGCACCAAGCCCCAAAGCCGCCAGTTGCGCCGACAGGGCATCCCGCCGAAACAGGCCCCGGCGCGCGCCCTGACCCAGCACGAGGATCGTGGCGCGCAGATCCGCCGCCATATGGGCCAGCCCTTCGGCCAGCCCCGCCGCCGGGACTGTCGCCACCTGCGCGCCCAATTGCGAGGCGAGGTGGAGCGCGGCGGCAAGCTCCTCGCGCGAGCCGGAGTTGGGCAGGGCGGAGTTGGGCGAGGCGGGGCCGGTTTCGATATGCACCGCCGTCCATGGCGCCGAAAGAGAATCCGCCAGCCTTTTGCCCGCGCGCACCACCTCCTGTGCCCCGGCATCCGCGCCCACGGCCACCAGCAGACGTTCGCCCGCCGCCCACGTGCCCTCCAGAGCATGGGCGCGAAGATAATCGAGCATCTGCGCATCGACCGCCTGCGCCGCGCGGCGCAGCGCCAGTTCGCGTAGGGCTGTCAGATTGGAATGGGAAAAGAAATGGGCCAGCGCCCGGCTCGCCTCCTGCGGCACATAGACCTTGCCCGCCTTCAGCCGCTCGATCAGCTCGCCGGGGGGAATGTCGACCACTTCGATCTCGGCGTGGTCCAGCACCCGGTCGGGCAGCGTCTCGCGCACCCGCAGCCGGGCAAAGGAGGCCACCACATCGTTGAGGCTTTCCAGGTGCTGGACATTGAGGGTCGAGTAAACGTCGATCCCCGCGTTCAGCACTTCCTCGACATCCTGCCAGCGCTTGTCATGGCGGCAACCGGGGGCGTTGGTATGGGCCAGTTCGTCAATCAGCACGAGCGCGGGGCAGCGCGCGATGATGGCGTCGAGGTCCATCTCATGCAGGCTCTGGCCGCGATGGTCGATGGCGCGGCGGGGGATGATCTCAAATCCGGCCGCGCGCTGCTCGGTCTCGGCGCGGCCATGGGTTTCGATCACGCCGATTACCACATCCTCGCCCGCATCGCGGCGGCGCGCGGCCTGCATCAGCATTTCATAGGTCTTGCCCACGCCCGGGGCCGCCCCAAGAAAGAGCTTGAGGCGGCCCCGGACGCCATCCTGTCGACCTATCGTGCGGAGCAGGGCGTCGGGATCGGGGCGGATCGTGTTCACCGGGCCATCATGCTCCCGCATGCCCCGCTCCGTCGAGGGCCAGATTGAGCCGCAGCACATTGATCCGGTTTTCGCCCAGCACGCCCGCCAGCGGGGTTTCAATGGCCGCGCGCACCAGTGCCTCGACGCGCTCCACGGGCATATGGCGTGCCTGCGCCACGCGGGGCGCCTGCAAAAGGGCCGCCTCGGGGCTGATATGGGGGTCGAGCCCCGAGGCGGAGGTGGTCACCATGGCAGGTGGGACGTCGGGATAGCCTTGGGCGCGCAGGGCGGTGGCATCCTTGGCGATCCGCTGGGCCAGCGCCGCCGAGGCGGGGCCAAGGTTGGACCCGGCCGATGCGCTGGCATCATAATTGGCGGCCGAGGGGCGGGGGTGGAAATAGCCGGGCGCGGTAAAACCCTGCGCCAGCAGGTCCGAACCGATCACCCGCCCGTTGCGCTCGATCAGGCTGCCATTGGCCTGATGCGGGAAAAGGGCCTGCGCGGCGGCGGTGATGGCCAGAGGATAGGCCCCGCCCAGCAGCAGGGCAAAACCGGCGGTCATCACCAGCGAAGGGCGCAGGGCGGAAACAAAAGTCTTGAGCATGGGTACTCTCCCTCAGGCCAGATTGAGCGCGGCAACGGCAAGATCGATCGCCTTGATGCCGACAAAGGGCGCGATCAGACCGCCCAGCCCATAGATCGCCAGATTGCGCGCCAGCATCGGCCCGGCCCCCATCGGGCGATAGGTTACGCCTCTCAGCGCCAGCGGCACCAGCGCCGGAATGATCAGTGCGTTGAAGATGATGGCCGACAGGATCGCGCTTTGTGGGCTGGTCAACCCCATCACATTGAGCGCGCCAAGGCCGGGATAAAGCACGACAAACATGGCCGGGATGATGGCGAAATATTTGGCCACATCATTGGCCACGCTGAAGGTGGTCAGCGCCCCGCGCGTCATCAGCAATTGTTTGCCCAGACCCACGATCTCGATCAGCTTGGTCGGGTCAGAGTCCAGATCGACCATATTGCCCGCCTCGCGCGCGGCCTGCGTGCCGGTGTTCATCGCCACGCCCACATCGGCCTGCGCTAGCGCGGGCGCGTCATTCGTCCCATCGCCGCACATGGCCACCAGACGCCCGCCCTGCTGCTCCTGCCGGATCAGCGCCAGCTTGTCCTCGGGTGTCGCCTCGGCAAGGAAATCATCGACGCCTGCCTCGGCGGCAATGGCGGCGGCGGTCAGGGGATTGTCGCCGGTGATCATCACCGTGCGGATGCCCATATGGCGCAATTGGGCAAAACGGTCGCGCACGCCCGATTTGATGACGTCCTTGAGAGCAACGACCCCCAGCAACCGACCATTTTCCGCCACGCCCAGCGGGGTCTGGCCAAGGCGGGCGATGTCATCGGCGATGCGGCGCAGTTCGGCGGAGGCGCCTTGCGCGGCATCGGGATGGGCGCGCAGCAGCGAATCCACCGCGCCTTTCTGGATAAGGCTCTGGCCGGTGCGGATGCCCGACAGGCGGGTCTGGGCGGTAAAGGGGATGATCTGCGCATCCTCGGGCAACGCGCCCTGCGCCAGATAGGCGGCGCGGGCCAGCACCACGATGCTGCGCCCCTCGGGCGTTTCATCGGCCAGGCTGGCCATCAGCGCGGCCTGCGCCAAACGTTCCATCGCCACGCCGGTCAGGGGGCGGAATTCGCAGGCCGCCCGGTCGCCCACGGTGATCGTCCCGGTCTTGTCCAGCAGCAGCACGTCAATGTCGCCCGCCGCCTCGACTGCGCGCCCCGATTTGGCCAGCACGTTGAAGCGCACCAACCGGTCCATCCCCGCAATGCCGATGGCCGAGAGCAGCGCGGCAATCGTGGTGGGAATGAGCGTGATGAGCAGCGCCGCCAGCACCGCCACCGGCACGCCGCCCCCCGCATAATGGGCAAAGGCGGGAATGGTCGATACCGCGATCAGGAAGATGATGGTCAGCCCCACCAGCAGGATCGTCAACGCGATCTCATTGGGGGTCTTTTGCCGCTGCGCGCCTTCGACCAGCGCGATCATGCGGTCGAGAAAGCCTTGGCCCGGCTCCTGCGTTACGCGCACGCGGATATGGTCGGAAATGACGCGCGTGCCGGCGGTGACGGCGCTGCGGTCGCCGCCGGCCTCGCGGATCACGGGGGCGCTCTCGCCGGTGATGGCGGCCTCGTTGACGCTGGCCACGCCCTTGATCACTTCGCCATCGGCCGGGATCAGGTCGCCGGTTTCCACGATCACCTCGTCGCCGCGCTGCAACTGGCTGGCCGGGACCATGCGGCCATCGAGCAGGCGGGCGACAAGATCGGATTTGGTGGCGCGCAGGGATGCCGCCTGCGCCCGGCCCCGCCCTTCGGCCAGCGCCTCGGCAAAGGTGCCGAACAGCACGGTTAGCCAGAGCCAGACGATCAGTTGCAGTTGAAAGCCCAGCGACAGGCCGCCATCGCCAATGACCAGCAGGATCGTCAGCAGCGTGGCGACAACCGCCGTGGTGAACAGCACCGGATTGCCGATAAGCTCGCGCGGGGCCAGCTTGCGCAAGGCATCGCGCATCGCGGGCAGCACCAGTTCGGGCGCAAACATCGATTGGGGGGTGGACATCTCTATCGTCCTTTAGAAAGCGGTATGGGCCAGCACCGACACCTGATCGGCAATCGGGCCAAGCGCGAGGCTGGGCAGGAAGGTCAGGCCGCCAAGGATCAGGATCACCCCGATCAGCAGGCCAACCCACAGCACTCCGGTGGTGGGGAACGAACCGGCGGTGGCGGGCGTATGCCGCTTGGCGGCAAGGCTGCCCGCGATGGCCAGCACTGGGATGATGACAAAGAAGCGCCCGACCCACATCGCCACGCCCAGCAGGCCGTTATAGAAGGGCGTGCCCGCGCTCAGCCCCGCAAAGGCCGAACCATTGTTGGCCGTGGCCGATGAGAAGGCGTAGAGGATTTCGCTGAACCCATGCGGGCCTTTGTTGAGCGGCCCTGCCAGCCCCGCAGGCAGCACGGCGGCCAGCGCGGTAAACCCAAGGATCGAGAGCGGCAGCACGGCAATCGCCAGTACGGCCAGTTTGACCTCGCGCGCCTCGATCTTCTTGCCGACATATTCGGGCGTGCGCCCCACCATCAGCCCGGCTACGAACACCGCCAGCAGCGCAAAGAGCAGAAAGCCGTAGATCCCCGAGCCCACGCCGCCGATGACGATCTCGCCAAGCTGCATGTTGAAGATCGGGATCAGGCCGCCGATCGCGGTGAAACTGTCGTGCATGGCGTTGACCGCGCCGCAACTGGCCGCGGTGGTGACGGCAGAGAACAGGGCGCTGACGGCGATGCCGAAGCGCACTTCCTTGCCCTCCATATGGCCGCCCGCCATGGCCAGAGTGGCGCCATCGGCCTCCTGCCAATAGGCGATGCCGGCGCCCGCCACGAACAGGATCAGCATCGCGCAAAGGATCGCCCAGCCCTGACGCGTGTTGCCCACCGCCCGGCCAAAGCACCATGTCAGGCCCGACCCGATGGCAAAGATCGAGAGCATCTGGACGAAATTGGTCAGCGCGCTGGGGTTTTCGAAGGGATGGGCCGAATTGGCATTGTAGAAACCGCCGCCATTGGTGCCCAGCATCTTGATCGCTTCCTGACTGGCGACGGGGCCAAGCACGATGGCTTGCTTTGCGCCCTCCAGCGTATGGGCCTCGACCAGACTGGCGAAGGTCTGTGGCACGCCGCAGGCCACCAGAAACAGCGCGTAAACCACACAGAGCGGCAGCAGCAGATAAAGCGTCACGCGGGTGCAATCGGCCCAGAAATTGCCGACCGTCTTGGCCTCATGGCGGGCAAAGCCGCGAAACAGGGCAAAGGCAATGGCGATGCCCGTGGCGGCCGAGAGAAAGTTATGGATCGTGAGGCCCACCATCTGGCTGAAGTTCGAGAGCACACTCTCGCCCGCATACCATTGCCAGTTGGTGTTGGTGACAAAGGCAATGGCGGTGTTTATCGCGCCATCCGCGCCGATCCCGGCCAATCCGCGCGGGTTCATCGGCAAGACACCCTGAAGCCGCAGGATCGCATAGGTAAAAAGCGTGAGCACCACCTGAAAGGCCAGCATATGCAGCCCATAGGCCAGCCAGCCCTGTTCGCGGGCCGGATCCAGGCCCGATGCGCGGTAAAACCCGCGTTCCACCGGGCCCAACAGGCGGTGCAGCGGCGTGTCGTGCCCTTCATAAAGCGCAAACAGCCATTGGCCGACCGGCTTGGCCAGCAGCGCCACCAGCGCGGTGAAAATGAGGATCAGGCCCCAGCCGGACATGGTCATGCCATTTGTCACGGGCGCTTCCTTTCTAGAACTTTTCGGGCCGCAGCAGCGCGACCACCAGATAAGCGAGCAGGCCCAGCGCGGTCAGCGCGGCCAGCCAGAGCGAAAGGGTCATTGCCGGTTTCCTTAAAGTTCAGGCGCGCTCGACCAGGCGCAGAAAGGCAAGGCTGGCCAGCACGAGGCCGGCGAGCATACAGAGCCAGACAAGGTCATTCATCGCATGGGCATCCTTTGCGGATTAAAGGATGTCGCAAAGGGGCGGCCCCCGATGCGGCACGGACCAGCGATGCTTCATATGCGCGCTAAATTGCCATGTGAGGCTGGGGCAGGCGGCGTGAAGTTTTCATAAAATGAGGCCTGACTTCGCGATCGCGCCAGCCAGCGTGGCGCATGGACGAAGGCGAAAACCTGTCGCGCCGATGCGCCGTCGAGGCCATCGCGGCTGATTGGGCCGGTGCGTCTGATTTCGCGCGACACGCGCTGATTTTTGCTATGGTTAAGTACCTTTGGAGTCTCCTTCCATGAAACGCCTTATCCCGCTGCTGCTTTTTGCCCCCTTTGCCGTTCTCGCCGCCCCTGCGCTGGCTGCCAGCCAGGGGACCGATGTCGCCCGGATCGAGGCGGGCACCTATGCCGCCGATCCTACCCATACCGCCGTTGCCGCGCGGGTCGATCATCTCGGCTTTTCCAAGACCACCCTGCGTTTTGCCAAAGCGGGCGGGGAATTGACCTTTGATCCGGCAAAGCCGGAGGCGGCCACGCTGGACGTTTCGGTCGACGCCGCATCGCTGAGCACCGACAACGAGGCGCGCGACAAGGAATTGCGCGGCGCCGGTTTCTTCAATGTCGCGGCTTTCCCCGCCGCGCATTATGTTGCGGGCGGACTGGTGCGGGTGGATGCCACCCATGCGCGGGTCAATGGTCGGCTGACCCTGCTGGGCGTGACGCGCGATGTGCCGATGGACGTGACGCTGATCGGGGTGGGCACGGGCCTTGCCAATGACAAGCGGATCGGGTTGACCGGCCATATGCAGTTCAAGCGGTCGGATTTTGGTATGAAGACCTTCCTGCCCTTTGTCGGTGACGATGTGAGCATCGACATTGACGCCGAATTTTCAAAGAAGAAGTAAACTATGAGCAATACGCCCCTCCGCTATCGCCCCATGGCCATCATCCTGCACTGGGCGATTGCCGCGCTGCTGATGTTCCAGCTTGGGCTGGGCTGGCATATGGCCGACATGCCGCGTTCGGCGGTGATGTTTGCGGCGTTTCAGTTCCACAAGAGCATCGGCATGGCCATTCTGCTGCTCTCGCTGCTGCGGGTGGCGGTGCGGGTGGTCTCGCCCCGGCCTGCGCCGGTGGAGGGGCCGCGATGGCAGACCCTGCTGGCCTCGGGGGTGCATGGGCTGCTCTATCTCTTCATGATCGGCGGGCCTTTGACGGGATGGGCGCTGGTGTCGACGGCGTCGGTGGCGGTGCCGACCTTGCTGTTTCACACCATTCCCTTGCCGCATCTGCCGATCAGCCATGGCTGGCATGACGGGATTGAGGCGGGGCATTCGCTGCTCGCCTGGCTGGGCGCGGGACTGATCGCTTTGCATATTGGCGGGGCGCTCAAGCATCAGTTGGCGGCGCGGCGCGAGGATTGGGTGGTGCCGCGCATGATGCCCGCGCATGTCCGCTCTGTATGGGGCGCGGTGGTGCTGGCGCTGGGCGCTCTGGGGGTCAGTTTCGCGCTGCCTTTGGTGATCTATCGGGCAGGGCCTGTGGCGGCGACACCTGTCGCACCTGTTGCGCCTGTGCCTGTCGCTTCTGAAGCGCCGCCGGTCGAGGAAACCCCGGTTGCCGCCGCTTCGGCCGAGCCGGACAAGCCCCTGACCCATGACTGGGCCATCGAGCCGGGCGGGCGACTGGGTTTTTCCGCCACGGTCAATGGCGGGCCGATCGAGGGCCGGTTCGGCAAATGGACCGGCAAGGTAACCTATGACCCCGATCATCCGCAGACGGCAAAACTGGCCGTGACAGTGCAACTGGCCAGCGCGTCGAGCGGCGACCAAACGCGCGATTCGATGCTGCAGGGGCCGGAATTCTTTGGCTCCTCGCCGATGGGCCGGGCGGTGTTCACGGCCTCCGGGTTCAAGCCTCTGGGCGGCGACAAATTTTCCGCCGATGGCGCGCTGGCGATCAACGGAGTCAAGGTGCCGGTCACGCTGCTCTTCGATCTGAAGGTTGCCGAGGATAAGGCCACCGTCAAAGGTAGCGCAAAGCTGGACCGGATCGCGCTGCATGTCGGCACCGGGCAATGGAGCGCGACCGACCAGATCGGCGCCGAGGTGGGCCTGTCGTTCAGCCTGAAGGCACACCGGCTTTAAAAAAGGAGAGGGAAGGGCATGAAATCCTACGTTCCGGCTGTGCTGGCGCTGTTGATCGCCGGACAGGCGCAGGCGGCAGAGCCGCAACTGGAATTCGCCTTTGAAGAGGTGGTCACGCTGGCGGCCAATGTGCCGGTGGGCACAACCGCGCTGGGCGCGCGCAATATCGTGCCGATCACCGGAGGCACGTTCAGCGGCCCCGGCATCGCGGGCAAGGTCATGCCCGGCGGGTGGGACTGGCAATTGCGGCGCGCCGATGGCTGTTTGCAGATCAAGGCCGACTATATGCTGCAGACCGACGATGGCACGATCATCAACGTTCTCAATCAGGGCGTGTCATGCCCGCCCGAGCCGGGCCGGGCGCCCGGTGTCCGGACGTTCCCGGTGTTCGAGGTGCCGATGGGCAAATATGGCTGGCTGGCCAAGGAGGCGTTTGTCGGCATTCTGGTGCCTGAAACACAGCCGGGCGGGGTTCGTTCGGTGCGGATACGCTTTTATCGCGTGAAGTGAGGTTGCCAAAGGGAGGCGGATCGCGCCTGCCCCCTCAAACAAGCGGTCGAAACAGCACCTTTAGGCGAGCCGAGGTCATGCGCGAGGTGACGGACGCGATGATTGCTGCCATCATCGGCGGCAATGTCTGAGAATCTTTCCCTGAGCGATGCCGAGGCCCGGGCCATCCTGCGCGCGGTGCATGGTGCGGCGATTGAGGCCGCGCTGCCCGGCCCGGCGATGCGCGGGCATCTGCCGCCCCCGCCGCGCGGCCGCTGTGTGGTGGTAGGCGCGGGCAAGGCTTCGGCGGCGATGGCGGCCGCGCTCGATCAGGCCTTGCAGGAGGCATGGGGGCCGCAGGTGTCCGTTTCCGGCGTGGTGGCCACGCGCTATGGCCATGGGGTTGCGGCGGGGCGGATCGAGATCGTCGAGGCGGGCCATCCCGTGCCCGATGCCAACAGCGTGATGGCGGCGCAGCGCCTGCTGGCCGCGGTTGCGGGGCTGGGGCCGGATGATCTGGTGATTGCGCTTGTATCGGGCGGCGGGTCGGCCTGTATGGAATGGCCGGTCGAGGGCATGGGGCTGGAGGATCTCCAGACGCTGGGCCGCGCTTTGCTGGCCTCCGGCGCGGGGATCGGCGAGATGAACACGGTGCGCCGCCATCTCTCGCGCGTGAAGGGCGGCAGGCTGGCGGCCGCAGCAGGGCCCGCGCGGGTCTATACCCTGTTGATCAGCGATATTCCCGGCGACGATCCGGCCGCGATCGCCTCAGGGCCGACGCTGGCCGATGGCACAACGCCGCGTGATGCCCTGGCCATCATTGAGCGCTATGGCCTGCCAGTGCCCGAGGCGGTGCGGCGCAGGATGATGGCGGCCCCGGCCTGCACGGTGGCGGGCGAATATCGGATGATCGCCTCGCCGCAGCAGGCGCTGATGGCGGCGGCGGACAAGGCGCGCGAACTGGGCTTCGCGCCGTTGATGCTGGGCGACGCCATCGAGGGTGAGGCGCGCGAATTGGGGCGGGTCATGGCGGGCATCGCGCTTTCCGCGCGCCAGTGGGGCCACCCGGCCACGGCACCCGCCATCCTCCTGTCGGGCGGCGAGGCAAGCGTGACCTTGGCGGGCGCCTCCTTTGGCAAGGGCGGGCGCAACACCGAATTTGCCCTGTCGCTGGCGCTGGCTCTGCAGGGCGCGCCGGGCATCTGGGCGCTGGCCGCCGACAGCGACGGCATAGACGGCAGCGATGATGCGGCGGGGGCCGTCGTCGCCCCGGACACGCTGATCCGCGCGGCAAAACAGCGGTTGGACGCTAGAGGCTTCCTTGCCTCTCACGACAGCTACAGCTTCTTTGCTCCGCTGGGCGATCTGCTGATCACCGGCCCGACGCTGACCAATGTGAATGATATTCGGATCATTCTTGTGGCGTGATTTTGCGTCCGGCCCCGACCCCCGGCGGGCTGTTTAAGGGCAGCGCGCCGGGGGCTGATTGTCGATGGGATCATCAGGTTCGGGTGATCGAGATCCCCCCGTCGAGCAGCGAAGCGGTGCCGGTGACGAAACTGGCGTCATCGGAGGCCAGATACAGCACCGAGCGCGCGATCTCTTCGGGCTTGGCCACGCGCTTGAGCGCATGGAGGCCGGTGATGAAAGCCTGCTTCTCGGCATTGTCATTCATGCCGCGATACATGTCGGTATCCACCGCGCCGGGCAGGATGGCATTGACCCGAACCTGTTGCGGCCCGAATTCGGCGGCCAGCGCCTGCGTCAGGCCGATCAGGCCCGATTTGCTGGCCGCATAGGCGGCAACGCCTGGGAAGGAAAAGCTGTAGCCGACAAAGGTCGAAGTGAAGATCACCGAGCCGCCGCCATGCTGAACCATCTGCGCGATCTGATGCTTGGCGGCAAGGAAGGAGGCGGTGAGGTTGGTGTTCACCGTTTCGGCAAAGCCTTCGGCCGAAACCTGCGTGCTGGGGCCGGCCTCGCCCATGATTCCGGCATTGTTGAAGGCGATGTCGAGGCGGCCGAAATTCTCCACCGCCGCGCGCACCAGCGCTTCGTGAAACGCCTCGTCCCGGACATCTCCGGCCACGGCAACAGCCTCGCCGCCCGCCGCCCTGATTTCCGCGACCAGACTGTCGAGTTCGGCCTGACGGCGGGCGCCGACAACCAGCCGCGCGCCTTCGGCGGCAAAGAGGCGGGCGGTGGCCCGGCCGATCCCGGCGCTGGCCCCGGTGATGATGGCGACCTTATCCTGCAAACGATCCATGATGCTTCTCCTTGGCTTTTTGGGGCAGACCCCGTTTGATGAGGTGAAGATGCGCTTGCAGGATCGTTCGGATCAGTGGCTAAATGTGAGTTCTATAATTCGGAGTGGCCGAACGATGATCCGTATTGAGGGAATAGAGGCTTTCGTCGCCACCGCCGAACATGGCTCAATCAGCGCGGCCGCCCGGCAATTGCGGCTCTCCAAATCCGTGGTCAGCGAAAGGCTGGCCGAGCTGGAGCGGTCGCTGGGCGCGCGGCTGCTCCATCGCAGCACGCGCAAACTGGCGCTGACCGAGGATGGCAGCGCCTTTCTGCCCCGCGCGGCGCGCATCACCCGCGAGATCGCCACCGCCGCCGCCGATATTGCCGAGCGACGCGGCACTTTGAGCGGACCGCTGCGCATCGCCGCGCCGGTCACTTTTGGGCGGCTGCATCTCGGCCCGGCGCTCTACCCTTTCCTCAAGGCCCATCCCGATATCCAATTGACGCTCGATCTGGACGACCGGCGGATCGATGTCGCCTCCAGCGGCCATGACGCCATCATCCGCAACGGACCGATTGATGACACGCGCCTGATCGTCTGGAAACTGGCGCAGAGCCGCCGTTTGCTCACCGCCTCTGCGGCCTATCTGGCCGTGCATGGCACGCCCCGGACGCTGGAGGATCTGCAGGGGCACAGGGGGATCTATTATACCAATCGCGGCGCGGGCGATTGGCGTTTCGAGACGGAGGAAGGGCCTGTTACGATCCGCGCGCGCCTGTCTCTGGGCGTCAACAATGGCGACATGATGCGCGATGCGGCCATCGCCGGGCTGGGGCTGGCCATGCTGCCTGCCTTTATTGCCGGACCGGCGATCAAGGCGGGCGATCTGATCGAGGTGCCGTTGGAGGCCGTCCCCGCGCCCGATTTTCTCTACATGGCCCATGCTCAGGGGCGCGAGCCTTCGGCCAAGCTGCGCCGCCTGATCGAGCATCTGCGCGCCAGTTTTGGCGATCCGCCTTACTGGGATTGAGCATCTGCCCATCGGCAAAGGATGGTGCGGGCGCCCAGCTTGACATCGCGCAGCGATTGGCCCGCCATATGGCGCTGCTGCCCTGCCTTGTCTCCCCTGCCTTACCTGGGGACCGGCGATTATTGCGGCGGGGTGAAGGCGGCGCGGGCCTGCGCCACGCGTGCTCTTGCTACGCATCCGATGGCGTGATCGTTGACGAGCCCCATTGCCTGCATGAAGGCATAGGCGGTGGTCGGTCCGACAAAGGCCCAGCCGCGCTTTTTGAGATCTTTGGACAGGGCCACCGAGGTTGGGGTGGTTGAGACGGCCTGCAACGCGGCGCCCGGTTCGACCTTTTCCTCATAGCGCCAGAAATAGGCGGCCAGCGAGCCTTCCTGCCGGACCATTTCCACCGCGCGCCCGGCATTCCTAATCGTGGCCTCGATCTTGCCGCGATGGCGCACGATGCCCTCGTCATGCAACAGACGCTTGACATCGGCCTCGTCATAGAGGGCGATGCGGTGGAAATCGAAACCGTCAAAGGCGGCTCGGAAATTGTCGCGCTTGGCCAGAATGGTGCGCCAGCTCAGCCCCGACTGAAACCCTTCCAGCGTCAACTTTTCGAACAGGCGGCGGTCATCGGATACCGGAAAGCCCCATTCGGTGTCATGATAGGCCATATAATCGGCCGTTGCGGCGCACCAGCGACAGCGATGATGCCCGTCGGGGCCGGGAATGGTCGCGCTCATCGTTCAGGCTTTCCGGATGGTCTGTTTGCCGAGGTTGAAGGCAACCGCCGCCTTGATCAGCGCATCGAAAGCCGCCGCATCGACCATCTCTCCTTCGCGCAGGTCGATTGCCCGCCGCGTGCCGCCGCCAAATCCGGCATTGAACAGTCCGGCCGGATCATCCAGCGCCGCGCCATGGGCAAAGGTGAGTTTGACATAGGCCTTATAGACCTCGCCCGTACACAGTATGCCCGCATGTTCCCAGGTCGGCACGCCCAATGGATTGGATGGTTTGACCCATTTCACACTTTCCACCACATCGGGATCGGCCTGCAGGATCATGGAGCGCAAACGCGCCAGGCTTTCGCCCCGCCAGTCGCCCAGACTGGCCAGCTTGGCATCGATCCGGGCGGATGGTGTTTCCTGCTCTGTCATGGCTACATCCCGACTGTATTTTCTTGTCCGGCATTTGCCACGGGATGGGCGGAGGTTCAATTAAAAGGGGATCTCGATGCCTTCGAAATCGAAGAGTTTGCCGCTGTCATGCGGCTTGAGCCCCTCGATCACATCGAGCAGTTGCAGGGCCGCCCGCTCGGCATCAAACAGCTTTCCGGCTGCGACATTGCCCTGAAACGGGCGCGAAAGCGCCGTATCGACCGTTCCGGGATGCAGCGCGACGACAATCGAGCGATCATTGCGGCGGCGCTCCTCGATGGCAAGATTGCGCACGAGCATGTTCAAGGCCGCCTTGGAGGCGCGATAGCCATGCCATCCGCCCAGCCGATTGTCCGTGATCGACCCCACCCGCGCCGAGAGCGCGGCAAAGACCGCCCGCCCGGTCCGGGGCATGAGCGGCAGGAAATGTTTGGCCACCAGCACCGGACCGATGGCATTGACGGCATGGACCTTGGCCAGCCACGCCGGATCAAGATCGCGCAGCGCCTTTTCCGGCCCGAGGTCGCCATCATGCAGCAATCCGGTCGCGACAATGATCAGAGTGGGCGGTGGCCCCTTGGCCACATGCGCGGCGGCCGCGGCAATGCTGGCCTCGTCGAGCAGGTCGATATGCTGCGCCCCGGGGCGCGAGCGGGCAAAGCCATGGACGGTTTCAAACCCGCCTTCCTCAATCAGCGCCGCCTCAAAGGCATGGCCGATCCCGCCCGACGCCCCGATGATGACGGCGCTGTTGCCGCTCATGCGCGGGTGAACCGCCAGCGGTCGGCGTCGCTCTCGGCGGCGTCGAAGCGATAGCCGTCGCTGTCAAAGCCGCGCATCGCGTCAATGTCGGCAATGTGGTTTTCGCACATCCAGCGCGCCATCATGCCCCGCGCCCGCTTGGCGTGAAAGCTGACGAAGCGCGGGCCATCGGGGCCTGCCTCGCGAAACTCCACCTCGACCACGCGCAGCCCGGGCAATTGCCCCGCCACGGCGGCGAAATATTCCTGACTGGCAAGGTTGAGCACCACGCCCGAGCCTTCCTCCGCCACCTGCGCGCGCAGATGGTTGGCGATCCGGTCGCCCCACCAGTCAGTCAGCTTTTTGTGGCCCGGCGCCCAGCGCGTGCCCATTTCCAGCCGATAGGGCCGGATGGCATCGAGCGGCCGCAGCAGCCCATAGAGCCCCGAGAGCATCCGCACATGATCCTGCGCGAAGGCTACCCCTGCCTCATCGAGCGTATGCACCTCAAAGCCGGTATAGACATCGCCGACAAAGGCAAAGAGCGCCTGCCTTTCCGGCTGCTCGGCAAAGCTGTTGAAACGCTCGACGTTCAATTGCGCCAGCTTGGGCGAGATATGCATCAGCTTGCCCAATTGCTCGGCGGACAGATCGGCGGCCGAATGCGCGAGGTCGAGGGCCTCCTGGGCGAAATGCGGGGTCGAAACGGCAAGCGGGGGCAGGGCGCGCTCGAAATCGAGCGTCTTGGCCGGGGAGAGCAGTGCAATCATCGCCGCCGCGTTAGCGGGAGCGGCGGGCAGCGTCAAACTGTCCGCGCGGCCATGTGGCGCGGCCCCTGCAATCGGATCAGGGATAAGCCTGTGGAGGCGGACCGGACGCGTGTGGAAACGGCGGCGGTCCGATGCTAAAACCTTCCGCAAAACAGGGGGGAATGCCATGAACTGCTGTCGGTCCGGCCCGGTGATTCGCCGTAACGCCCTGATGCGGGCGCCGGGTCCTTGCTGCGATGGCGAATGATCGGGCGGCTGTCGGGCGCAGGCCGCGCCTGATTGATGTTGCGCAGGCCGCAGAAGTTTCTGTCGCCACGGTGTCGCGCGTGCTGGACGATCACCCCGCCATAACGCCCGAAACCAAGGCGCGGGTTGTCGCCATCGCGCGGGAACTGGGCTATCCCTTGCGCGAAGGGGGCAGGGACAAGAACCAAAGCCGCGCGCGAAAGCCCAAACGCAGCGGCTCAATCTGCGCGGTCATGCCTGTCGCCTTGCCCAGCGGGAGCCGCCTTGCCAATTCCTTTGAGCTTAACCTGCTGGGGGGGATCGGGGCGGCGATGCGCGACCATGGGCTGGATTTTTCGATATCGTCTCAGGCGCCTTATGATGACGCCTCGCTGACCCGTTTCATGGCCAGCCATCCCTATGACGGCATCATCTTTCTGGGCCAGTCGCAGTTTCACTCCGGCCTGAACCGGATGGCGCAGGGCAATCGGCCCTTTGTCGTCTGGGGCGTGGAAACGCCGGATCAGCTCTATTGTTCGGTGGGCAGCAACAATGCCGAAGGCGGGTGGCAGGCGACCAGCCATCTGGTGAAACTGGGGCGAAAGCGGATCGCCTTTATCGGGCAGGCGGCGCCCATCACCACCGCCCAGACCCGGCAGGCGCAATTGTCGGAAAGGCTCTCGGGCTTTCGCAGCGCGTTGGCCGGGGTGGGGCTTCCGGCCGATCTCACCATGCCGCGCCCCGCGCCCTCGGGGATGCAGGCGGGCATGGAGGCGGTACAGGCGTTGCTCGATCAGCAGGTCGCCTTTGACGCGATTGTCGCCTCATCGGATCTGGTCGCGGTGGGGGCCATGCGCGCGCTGCATGAACGCGGACGGCGCGTGCCCGAGGATGTGGCCATTGTCGGCTATGATGACAGCGAGGCCGCCCGTCTGGCCCATCCCCAATTGACCACGATCCGTCAGGACACGATCCTCGCGGGCCATCTGCTGGTCTCGAAACTGCTGCGCTTGATGGCGGGTTATCAGGTGCGTTCCGAAAGATTGCCCACCGAACTGGTTGTCCGCGAATCCTGCGGGGCCTTGTCCGCCGAGGGAAGGACCGCCCCGCAGGCGGCAAACAAGGCGATCAACCCATAGGCCAGCATCGGGATCACAAAGCAGAGAGCAAAGCCGAAATGCTCTCCGGTCCATCCGACCAGCGCAGAAAGGATCGCGCCCCCGGCAATCGCGGTGCTCAACAATCCCGACACAGCCGCCGAGGGCGCCGTCGATCGCTCGACCGTGATGGAAAAGATGACCGGAAACATGATTGCGTTGAACAGGCCGATGCTGAGCGCGGCATAGCCGGCCAGCGCTCCCGAACCCAGTGCGGCAAGCGCGCTGGCGATCACGGCCCCGCCCGCCGCCATGCCCAGCATCCGCGCCGCAGGCCAGCGGTGGAGCAGCCATGTGCCCGCCAGACGCCCCGCCAGCGCACCGCCCCAATAGAACCAGCCCAGATAGTGCCCCGCCTCCTCCAAGGTCAGATTGAGCACCGATTTCTGGTGCAGATAGGGAATGAGGATGCTGCCGATGGAGCCTTCGGCGCCGACGTAAAGCGCAATCCCTCCGGCCCCGGCCAAGGCCCAGCCGGAGCCCAGCGCCGCGCGGATGGCTGCACCTCTCGATGGCATCCCCCCTGCCGGAGCGGCGGGGCGCGAACCGGCCCATGCGGTCGCTCCGACCACGACCGCCGCGATCAGTACAAGCCCGTTGATCGCCGCAGACCAGCCATAGGCCTGACCAATGCCCAAGGCCATCGCGGGGGCGCCCGTCGCCTTGGCGCCCAGCGCGAGATTGGTGCCCAGCGACACGCCCACCAGCACGCCCAGCGAATTGAAACTTTGCGCCAGCGTCAGGCGCGAGGAGGCCTTGCGGACATGGCCCAGTTGCACCACCAGCAGATTGGCCGCCACCTGCAGCACCGATGTGCCCAGGGCAATGACCGCCAGCGAGGCCAGCATCAGCCCGTAGCGCGCATCAACGCCCAAGGGGGCAAGGATGAACAGCCGCACCTGAAGACAGCCCAGCGTCATCAGACCCAATCCGCCCAGCACCATCGCCTTTGCCCCAAAACGGTGCAGCAATTGCGCCAGAATCAGCGAGGACAGCCCGCTGACCACCAGCGGGATCCATTGCACCGTCATGGCGGCGGAAAGGCCAAGACCAAAGACGATGCGAATCGCCGGAATCAGCGTTGGCCCCATCGCTCCCGACAGGCCCATGACCAGAAATACCATCAGGGCAACCGCTTGAAGCGATTGTTGGCGATCAGAGGCAGCGAGGACGGAAACTTTGTTCATCGCGTGCTTATGCCTCGATGTTGGCGGGGCGGACAGAGTGCGTAAAATTTGCATATGCAAACGGAACGCCTACCCATTGCAACCGATTGCGTAAAGTCTCAAGATTGTCGTCGAACGAAGGCTGGCGGCCAGATTGCGATCTGCCAGACACGTCCAGGGAGGGAACCAAACTCATGAAGTTACAGAAGAGTCTTGCCTGCTCCACCGCGATCATCGCGCTGATGAGCCATGGCCCCGCATTGGCGCAAACCGCTCCTCAGGCCGCGCCCCAGCCGGCCGCCGCCACTGCCGATATCGTCGTCACCGGGATGCGCGCCAGCCTTGAACGCGCCCAGGCCGTCAAGCAGAAGAGCGCCGGGGTGATCGAGGCGCTTTCGTCCGAAGACATCGGCAAATTGCCGCAATCGAGCGTGGCGGATTCGCTGGGCCGCCTTGCAGGTTTGGCCGGTGAACGCCGCGCCGGGCGCGTCAGCGGCATTTCGGTGCGCGGCTTCCGCGAGGATTTCGTGGGCACCACGATGAACGGGCGCGAATTGATCGGCATAGGCGACAATCGCGGCGTGGAATATGACCTCTATCCGTCCGAAATCATCGACACCGCCGTGGTGTACAAGACCCCCAATGCCGACCTGACGGCGATGGGCGTGGGCGGCACGGTGGACATGCGCACGATCCATCCGCTTGAGCACAAGCGCACGCTGGTGGTGAACGGCACGTTTGAACAGAATGGCCAGAAGTCGAAGAACCCCGATTTCAAGGATCAGGGCTATCGCGTCGCCTTGTCGTTCAGCGACAAATTTGCCAATGACACGATCGGCGTTGCGCTGACGGCGGCCACCACCTCCTCGCCCACGCAGGATCAGTATTTCAGCGTTTGGGGCTATGACAAGGGGGCGATTACCTCGGGCGCCAATGCGGGCAAATATGCCCCGGCCGGGATCGACATCTCCTCGCGCTCGCGCGTGCTCAAGCGCGACACGCTGGCGGGCGTGATCGAATTCAAGCCTGCCGAAAATTTCACCGCGATGGTTGACGCGCTCTACATCAACTTTGCCGACCAGGGCATTTCGCGCGGCTTTATCGAAGCCCTGCCGATTGCCCCGGACGGCAGCACGGTGATTTCCTCGAACGCCACCGCCATCACCTCGGCGCGCACCACCGGTTTCAATTCGGTCCTGCGCACCGATCCGCTGGACAAGCGGGGCAAGCTCAAGAGCTTTGGCGGCAATCTGAAATATGATCCGGCGTCCGATCTGCATCTCTCGCTTGATGTGGCCCATTCCGAGAGCACCAAGCGCGACACGCGGGCCGAGAGCTATTCGGGCCTTGGCCGCGCGGGCCTGACCACCCAGGGGCCGAACAATATCCGCACCTACAATTATGGCGACAATGGCCTGACCTTCTCGAACAATTCGCAGACCTATGACAATTACAACACCGTGCGCCTGGCCGGGCCGCAATCATGGGGCGGCAGCCTGTCGCCCATCGCGGCGCTGAACCAGACCGCTGTGATCGGTGCGGGCGGTCAGCCGATCGGCTTTGCCCAGGCGCAGGACGGCTTCCTCAACACCGCGATCTTTGATGAAAACCTCGATTCCCTGCGCTTTGCGGTGCAGAAGGATTATGAGGATTCCTTCATCAAGCATGTCAATCTGGGCGTACGCTATTCCGACCACAAGAAGTCGAAGGTCAATCAGGGCTACTTCCTGACCGCCAGCACCTATCCGCTGGATGGCGCCATTCCCTCTTCGGCGCGGCGCGGTGTGGCCGATGTGAACTGGGCGGGTCTGGGTAATGTCGTGGCCTATGATGCGCTGGGGCTGATCAACAGCAATTTCTACACCCGCTATGACGCGGCCAGCCTTGAACCCGACCGTATGGGCGATACCTATACGATCCGCGAAAAGGTGTGGCAGCCCTTCATCAAGGCCGATTTCGAGAAGGAGTTCGGCGGCGTCCGTATGTTCGGCAATGTCGGCCTGCAAGGCGTTATCACCAGCCAGCGCGCCTCGGGCTTCAACTCGGTGATCGGCTCGAACCAGCTCGATATCGCCACGCCGATCAACGATGGGGCCAATTACGCCCGCGTCCTGCCCAGCCTGAACCTGAACTTTGATCTGGGCAGCGGGCATACGCTCCGCTTTGCCGCCTCCAAGGTCATCAGCCGCCCGCGCATCGACTATCTGAACCCCGGCTCCTCGGTGAAATTCCGCAACAATGTGGCCAATGTGACCAACACCGATCCGGGGCTTGGCCCATGGGTGTCGACATCGGGCAATGCGCAACTGCGCCCCTATGAGGCCAACCAGTTCGACGCCTCCTATGAATATTACTTTGCCCGCGACGGGTTCATCTCGATCTCGGCCTTCTACAAGGATCTGGTCAACTGGAACGTGGCCACCACCACGGTGCGCGATTTCACCCAGTTCTATATCCCCGGCTATCATCAGGCGGTCAGCAGCAATGGCTCGACCATCTATACGCCCGCCACGTTCAAGGGGCTGAACACCACCTATACCGGCGGATTGAAGGGCGAGGTCAAAGGCATCGAAATTCAGGCCAGCCTGCCCTTTGGCCGGTTCATCCATGCGCTTGACGGCTTCGGCATCGTGGGCGGAGCGGCCTTCACTGACGGCGGCCTGAAGGATGGCACCGATGTGCCGGGCCTGTCCAAGCGGGTGTTCCAGCTTACCGGCTTCTTTGAAAAGGGCGGCTTCTCGGCCCGCGCCTCGATCAACAATCGCTCGAAATGGCTGTCGGAGGACCGTGGCGGTTCGAACACGATCTCGCCGGTCAACCGGGCGGGGCAAACGCTGGTTGATGCCCAGATCGGCTTTGATTTCAAACAGACCAACATTGCCTATCTCAAGGGACTGCGAGTCTCGGTTCAGGCGCAGAATCTGACCGACCAGAAGGATACCTATACCGACACGGCCAGCGGGCTGGTCACGCGGGTGGAAACCTTCGGGCGCAACTTCCTGCTCAACCTGACCTACTCGTTCTTCTGAACGAGGCCGTTCTGACAGGGCCTTGTTCGTACCGGGCCTTGTTCATGATAGTTCTCCCCGCTCGCCCCAACGGGCGGGGAGGGCGCCCATCACCAAAACACAAGAGGATGCAAACGTGACCCGACCGATCCGCAAGGTGGTCATTCTGGGAGGCGGCACAGCCGGCTGGATGACGGCCGCCTTGTTGGCCAAGGTCCTGGGGGTAACCACACAAGAGCGCAAGATCGCCATCGAACTGGTCGAATCCGATGACATCGGCATTATCGGCGTTGGTGAGGCGACCATCCCGCCGATCCAGCAGGTCAATGCCGTGCTGGGCATAGACGAGGCGGAATTTCTGCGCGAAACCAAGGCGACGATCAAGCTGGCGATCCGGTTTGAAAACTGGGGCGCGATTGGCGAGAGCTATTATCACACCTTTGGCGCGGCAGGGCGCAACCTGCCCTTCTGCTCGTTTCACCATTTCTGGACCCGCGCCCGCCAATTGGGGATCGAGGGCAGCTATTGGGATTTCGACCTCAATTATCTGAGCGCGCGAGGCGGCAAATTCGCGCCCACCACCGGCAATGATCCCATCTGGGACATGCCCTATGCCTATCACTTCGATTCCGGCCTCTATGGTCAATTCCTGCGCCGCTATTCCGAAAAGCTTGGCGTGGTGCGCACCGAAGGCAAGGTCCGCGATGTTCAGCGCGCCGCCGGGGTGGGCGACATCATGGCGCTGGTGCTGGACGACGGGCGACAGGTGGCGGGGGATCTGTTCATCGACTGCTCGGGCAGCCGGGGCGTGCTCATCCAGCAGCAATTGGGCACCGGCTATGAGGATTGGAGCCACTGGCTGCCCTGTGATCGCGCGATGGCGGTGCCGTCTCAGCGTCATGCGCAAACCGCGCCTTTCACCCGCTCGATCGCCCATGGCGCGGGCTGGCAATGGCAGATCCCGCTGCAACATCGCAACGGCAACGGGCTGGTCTATTCCAGCCGCTTTTGCAGCGACGATGAGGCCGCGCAGGTGTTGCTGGGCCATCTGGAAACGCCCGCGCTGGATGAACCTCGCATCATCCATTTCCGCACCGGTCGCGCGCGCCGCCAATGGAACCGCAATGTCGTGGCCATCGGCTTGTCCAGCGGCTTTCTCGAACCGCTTGAATCCACCAGCATCTATCTGATCCAGTCGGCGATCACGCGCCTGCTGCACCTGTTTCCGCATGACGGGATTACAGCCGATCTGATCGGGGAATATAACCGGCAATCGCAGATCGAGATGGAGCTGATCCGCGACTTCATCATCCTGCATTACCATGCCAATCAACGCCGCGATTCCGCTTTCTGGCGCGACCTTCGCCAGATGGAGGTGCCCGAAAGGCTGGCGCGCAAGATCGCTCTGTTTTCGGCCAATGGCACGCTGGTTCAGGATCAGTATGACATTTTCATGGAGCCGTCCTGGGTGCAGGTGTTGATGGGGCAGGGCATTTTGCCCGCCGATTATCACCCGCTGGCCGATGGCCCGTCCGAGGAGCAATTGCGCCGGCAATTGGCCCAGTTGGCGCAATTGAAAGCCCGCCCGCTCGATCAGTTGCCCAGCCATGACGACTATCTGCAACGCTTTCTGGGCCAACCGGCATGAGCTTGCGCATCGCGATCATCGGCGGGGGTACGGCAGGCTGGATGACCGCCAATCTGCTGGCCCATCGCTGGGGCGCAGGCAAGGCGCAGATCACGCTGGTCGAAGCGCCCGAGATCGCCACCATCGGCGTGGGCGAGGGATCGACCCCCACGCTCAAGCGGTTTTTTGAGGTTCTGGGTATTGCCGAGGACGAATGGATGCCCGCCTGCTGTGCGACCTATAAGGCCAGCATCCGCTTTCGGGGCTGGAGCCCGGCCTCGGGCGTGGCGCAATACAGCCACCCTTTCCTGACCCAGCTCGATCTGCATACCGAGGAAGCCTTTACCCTCAATTGCGGCAATCGCAGGCTGGGGCTGGATGTGCCGACCGCGCCGGACGATTTCCTGCTGGGCGGGGTGTTGGCCGCGCAGGGCAAGGCGCCGCTCGCGCCCGCCCATTTCCCGTTCCGCATGGAATATGGCTATCATTTCGACGCAGGATTGTTGGGCCGGTTTCTGCGCGATTGCGCCACGGCGCGCGGGGTGACGCATCATCAGGCGCAGGTGCAGGACATTATCCGCGATGATCGCGGCGCGATTGCGGCGGTGATGACCGACCGGGCCGGGCGGATTGAGGCGGATTATTTCGTCGATTGCACAGGCTTTGCCGCCTTGCTGATGCGCGGCGTGCTCGATGTGCCGTTTGTCAGCTTTCGCTCCAATCTGTTCAACGATGCCGCTGTGGTGCTGCCCACGCCCTCCGCTGCGTTGATCCCGGTAGAAACCACGGCGACCGCGCTTTCCCATGGCTGGGCATGGTCGATCCCGCTGACCAACCGCAACGGCAACGGCTATGTTTACAGCAGGGATTTCCTGTCTGCCGATGCCGCAGAGCAGGAATTGCGCGCCTCAACCGGGATGCTCGACAGCCCGGTTGAGGCGCGCCACCTCAGTTTTCACACCGGCCAGCTTGCCCGGCACTGGGAGCAGAACTGCCTTGCCGTCGGCCTGGCGCAGGGATTTGTCGAGCCGCTCGAGGCCACCGCACTGCATCTGGTGCTCAACACCGTCGATCTGTTCATGGATCATATGGAGCGGGGCAGTTTCACGCCGCAATATCGCGATGTCTTCAACGCCGTCATCACCGACCGCGTGGAGCGGGTGCGCGACTATATTGTCGCCCATTACAAGCTGAATACGCGCGATGACAGCGACTATTGGCGCGCCAATCGCAACAATGATGATCTGTCCGATCCGCTGCTCCAGATCCTCGATACATGGTTTCGCCGGGGCGATCTGGCAGCGCTGCTCGCCCGGCCGCCGGGCCTGAGCCATTTCAACAGCGCTTCATGGCATTGCCTGCTGGCCGGTTATGGCGCGTTCCCGCCGCTGGCCGAGATGCAGCGCGAGGATGTCGATTTTTACCGGTCCCGCGATCTGGCGCGGTTTCTGGATGGATGCAGTCTCAATTTCCCGTCGCATGGCGATGCCCTTGCCCAAATGAAGAAGGTGGCAGCATGAGAACCCCGAAAATCGGCAAATTTGCACTCACCGCGGCGCTGGGCACCGTGCTGGCCCTGAGCGCCTTTCCGGCCCAGGCCGCCCAACCGGCCCCTGCCGCGCAGACGGAGAAGGCGGCCGTAAAGGCCGAGCCATGGTGGACCCATGCCGTCATTTATGAAATCTATCCCCGCAGCTTTCAGGACAGCAATGGCGACGGGATCGGCGATCTCAATGGCGTGACGCAGCGGCTCGATTATCTCAAGGAGCTTGGGGTTGACGCCATTTGGCTGACGCCTTTCTTCCCCTCGCCCAATGCCGATTTCGGCTATGACGTGTCCGATTACACCGCCGTGGCGCCCGAATATGGCACGATGGCTGACTGGGACCGGCTGACCCGCGAGGCGCGCAAGCGCGGCATTCGCGTGATGGTCGATCTGGTGCTCAACCATTCCTCGGACCAGAATCCGTGGTTCAAGGAATCGCGATCATCGCGCAGCAATCCCAAGCGCGACTGGTATGTCTGGCATGATCCCGCGCCCAATGGCGGCCCGCCCACCAATTGGGAGTCGATCTTTGGCGGATCGACATGGGAATATGACAAGCCGACCGGCCAATATTATTATCACGTCTTTTTGAAGGAACAGCCCGATCTCAACTGGGCCAATCCGGAGCTGCAAAAGGCGATGTATGATGTGGCCCGCTTCTGGCTGCGACACGGGGCCAGCGGCTTCCGCCTCGATGCGACGCCCTATCTGTTCGAGGATACCAATTGGCCTCAGGATCCCGATGTGAAATCGGGGGCCCCGGTCGGCCTCAAGCCGTATAACAGCAATCTGCCCGCCACGCGCGCGGCCTTGCGGGGCCTGCGCAAGGTGGTGGACAGTTTCCCCGGCGATCGGGTGCTGCTGGGCGAAAATGCGATTTCCTCGATTGCCGATCTGCGCCGGGTTTATGGCGCAAAGGGCGACGAGATCAATCTGCCGATGGATTTCCTGTACAAGGATGTGACCAGTCTCAACGCATCGACCTTCAAGGCGCGGATTGACGAGGCGGAGCTGAAGCTCGATGGCTTTCCCCCGGTTTTCCATTTCAGCAACCATGATACCCCGCGCCAATGGTCCCGTTTTGGCGATGGCCTGCATAATGACCGGATCGCCCGGATCACTTCGGCCATGACGTTGACCCTGCGCGGCACGGCGCTGATGTATTATGGCGAAGAGATCGGCATGCCCGATCTGGCGCCCGATGAACTGCGCGACATTCCCCTTGGCCCCAAGCGCAAGGTAGCCGACAACCGCGACCCCGAACGCTCGCCCATGCAATGGAGCGCGGGCAAGGAAGCAGGCTTTACCACCGGCGATCCTTGGCTACCGGTTGGGCGCTCGGCCGCGACGGTCAATGTCGCCCGCCAGCGGGCCGATGCGGGATCGCTCTATCATTGGTATGCCCGCCTGCTGCAACTGCGCAAGACG
Organism: Novosphingobium sp. SG707; assembly: GCF_012275515.1. Classification (GTDB taxonomy): domain Bacteria; phylum Pseudomonadota; class Alphaproteobacteria; order Sphingomonadales; family Sphingomonadaceae; genus Novosphingobium. Next base: position 1,032,797 of record NZ_JAAZQL010000001.1, on the reverse strand, counting down.
AACGCCGCCATGCGCAGCGGGGCCTATGTCCCTCTGGAATCCGGCAATTCCGAAGTGCTCGCCTATGCCCGGCGCGATGCGGGCGGCAACGGCGTGCTGGTTCTGCTCAACATGAGCGCTCAGCCGCAGACGCTTGCGATCAGCGGTTGGCCGGGCCATCGGCCGACTTTGAGCCGCACGCTGATGACCACCAAGCCGGGCGCGACGGTGGACGGGGAGCATCCGGCGCTCGAGCCTTTCGGCGTGCGGTTGGTTTCGTTCAAGGGGGGCTAAGCCCCCCTCAGGCCCGAGGGCGGATCATTTTTCCGGGCGGTATCCGTCAAACCGGGTGGGCAGGTCGGGCTGGACATACCATGAGGCCGGGAAATCGGCCCGATGGGTGCCGTTCCTGTCCCTTTGCAGCACGCCGGGGCCGAGTTTGGCCGTAAAAGGAATGTCGTGCCGCCCCGACGCATTGGCCAGTTTCTGATACAGTGTTGAACGCAGCGTGATCTTGATATCCTTATAGGCCGGATCGTTGACCAGATTGACCCGCTCGTCGGGATCCTTGTTCAGATCATAGACTTCCTCTGTATCCCAAACGCCGTAATACTGGATGTATTTCACGCGGTTGCGTTCGATGGCAAAGGTCGTGGGGGTGAAGGGCACGGTCCATTCCCAGTAATATTCATAAATGAAATCATGGGTGGCGTTCCAGTCTCTGGACGATTGCCTGCCCTGGATCAGGGAAAGCCAGCTGTCGCCCTCCATCTGCGCCGGTTTGGCAAGACCGGCCATGTCGAGGAAAGTCGGGGCCAGATCCAGATTGCGCACGCGCGCTTCATTCACCGCACCCTTGGGGGCAAGGTTGGGCGCATAGACGACCATGGGCACCCGCACCGAAGGTTCATAGGCATTGCGCTTGTCGGTCAGCCCATGGTCGCCGATCAGATAGCCATTGTCGCTGTAGAACACGATCATGGTATTCCGATCCAGCTTGGCCCGTTTCAGATACGCTATGATCCGGCCCAGACTGTCATCAATCGGGCTCAGCGTGCGATAGATGCTGCGCGTCATGTCCGACAGGGACTGGTTTGTGGCAAAGGGAAAATCCGCGCCGTGCCAACTGTTGCGCTGGTCCTGAACCCACATCGGCTTGCCCTTGTTGTTCTCGGGCGTATTGGCCATGGTGTCGGGCAGGTCGATCTTCATCCCGTCATATTGATGGGCATAGCGTTCGGGTGGCGTGGCCTCGGAATGGACCGCCTTGTGGCTCAGATAGAGGAAGAAGGGCTTCTTGGGATCCCGCCCATGCTCAAGCCAATCCATCGCATAATCGGTCAGCTCATCGGTGATATAGCCCTTGCGAGGCACGGACCGGCCATCGACATTCAGTGTCTGGCGCTCCCCGGCGGCGATGGCGGCAGGTGAGAGTTGCTCGGTGGGAAAATAGGTGCCTTGCCCCTTGAAGGCGACCCAGTGATCGAAGCCGGGGCGGGGTTTGTCATTGTCCCACCCCATATGCCATTTGCCGAAAAAGGCGGTGTTGTACCCGGCCTTCTGCAAATAGGACGGGAAGAAGGTCAGGCCGTCCTCGGAGGAGTCGTTATTGTCCACAACGCGATGATTGCGGACGGATTCCCCGGTCAGGATCGTCGCGCGGCTGGGCGAACAGAGCGATGAGGTGACGGCGGCGTTTTTGAAATAGACGCCGTTTCGCGCCAGAAAGTCGATATTCGGCGTTTTGAGGCCGGGGTTGAGAAAACCCATCATGTCATAGCGCAGATCATCCACCAGAACGAAAATGATGTTGCGCGGTTGTTGGGTCGGGGCGGTTTGCTCCCCGGGCGCGGCGGCCGTCGGCTTGGCGACTGTCTGTGCCTGGGCGGCAGGTATCTGGGCCAGCATGGAAATCGACGCAAGGGTTGCGGCGGTGTTCAAAAGCACCTGTCTGATAAGCGTCATCGCGCGATGATCCCTGTTGGGGAGGCCGGGCGATTGATGCGGCGCCCTTCCCCCGAGTTCTCTCCAATTTTTTTAACGAGATTAAACAATGAGGGCGGCGTGTCAATAAAATGCTATCGTTTGTATTATACATTCATGCAAGCGATTGCGATTTTGTCGCTCCTGATGGCGGGGTGTTGTTGCAGTGCTGATATAGCGGGATTCTTTGATCCTATCCGTTGATTTCGGTTGCTTTGCCCTTGAAGGGCGCGGCTGGGGTCGTGGTGGGGGAGCGGGGTGAGGGGTTGGGCAATTTTCTAGGATTCTAGCGATGGAATCGATTTCCGAATGTCAACTTAATATTTTAAAAACATATATATAAATCCATATAATGGGAAATATTGTTCTGACCTGCATCGGAATTCCTTCAATCGTATTCGTAAAGGGAAATCGTTGGTATTTATTTGACTCCCGATCCGCCTTCGCTATGCATCCGGCCATAACCACAAGGGGGAGTTGTAATGTTGAGGCCTCTTTGCGCCCTGATGACGGGCGTTGCCACCATGGCCATTTGCGCACCTGCCATCGCCCAGACGGCCGACGGAGCGGTCCCGACGGCGCCGGGCGAAATCGTCGTCACCGCGCAGAAACGCGCCGAACGCCTGCAGGATGTGCCGGTCGCCGTGTCTGCCGTCACCGCCGACAGTCTGGCCCGGGCGCAGATCAATGATACCGCCTCGCTGTCCCGCGCGGTCCCCTCGCTGACATTCCAGCAAGGGCAGGGCTCGCAGTCCAATGGTTTCCGCATTCGCGGCGTCGGTTCGCAGCTCTTCAGCCTTGGCGTCGAGGCTTCGGTCTCCACCGTTGTCGACGGGGTCGTTGCGGCCCGCGCGACGCAGGGATTTTCCGATTTCGCCGATATTGAGCGCATCGAAGTGCTGCGCGGCCCGCAGGGCACGCTGTTCGGCAAGAACGCCACCGCCGGCGTGGTCAGCGTGATCACCGCCAAGCCCAGCCGCAAGCCCACCGCCTCGATGGAAGCCACCATCGCCGAAAAGGGCGAATACCGCGTGAAGGGCACGGTTTCCGGTCCCTTGTCCGAGACGGTCGCCGCCCGCATCAGCGCCTATTACAATGATGTCGACGGCTATATCTATAACGTGGCCACCAAGCGCAATGTCAATGGCAGCAAGTCTTGGGGCGTGCGCGGCAAACTGTTGTGGGATGCCACGGAAAACCTGAACTTCCTGGCCAGCGCCGACTATCGCAAGAGCAATGCGCTGTGCTGTCAGTCGGTGGCGGTGCAGACGGTGACGCCCGCAGTTATCGCGCTTTCGCCAGGCATCACGGCATCGCCCACGAACCGCCGCATCATCGACGATTCCGATTCCTTCAACAATGAAAGCCAGTACACGCTTTCGCTTGAAGGCAATCTTGACCTGGGCGGCGCGACGGTCACTTCGATCACGGCCTATCAGCATTATGAGAATGATGCGAACAACGTCGTCGATCGTATCAACAATCCACTGCCGGTCTATACGGGCGGCATTGCCCAGTTCAACCAGAATGGCGGCACCATCGGTCTGAGCAGCTTTTCGCAGGAATTGCGCATTGGCTCGAACGGCAAGAGTGATCTGACCTATGTGGCCGGTGTGTTCTATGCCAATACTTCGGTAACGCGCGATTTCCTGCGTCGCCAGGCGCTTTGCAGCACTGGTACGCTGGGCGATGTCTGCGCTGCGCCGACCTATCGTTCGGTCTTCTCGCACGCCTATAACAAGTCGGAGAGCGTTTCGGCCTTCGGTCAGCTTGAATATCGCGTGGTCGGCAATCTGAAACTGCTGGGCGGCGCCCGTCTCCAGCGTGAGAAGACCTCGGTTGACGGCGTACGCTATGGTCCCGCGCCGCAATATCCCACCGATGCGGCGATCCCGGGCTTTGGCGCAATTTCGGGTTATCGCTCGGCATCCGACACCGCGCTTACGGGCAAGGTCGGCGCCAAGTACGAATTCAGCCGCAATGCCCAGACCTATGCCAGCTTCACCCGCGGCTATAAGGGCTATGGCTTCAACACCGAACCGGCGACCAATTTCGCCACCCAGACCCCGGTGCTGCCCGAATATGTCAATGCGTTTGAAGTGGGCTTCAAGGGCCGCACGCGCGACAATCTGCTGAGCGTCACTTTCGCCGCCTTCCTGTCGAATTACACCAACCTTCAGGTTCTGGCCAATGTCGGCACGCCCTCGGCACCCGCCTTTGCCCAGACCAATGCGGGCAAGTCGACCACCAAAGGCTTTGAAATCGAAGGCACGCTGCGCCCCTCGAACCAGTTCTCGGTGGGCTTTGGCGTGACCTATGCCAAATCGACGATCACGGCCGACGGATTGAGCTGCGCTCTGCAAAATCAGGCGAACCTCTATGTGGTTCCCATCGGCGGCACGCCGCCCGCCAACACCTGCTATGGTTCGGGCACGGGCCAGCAGAATATCGTCAATGGCCGTCTGCCCTATGCGCCCGAATGGCGTATCATGGTCTCGCCCCGCTATGAGGCCGATATCCCGGGCACCAATCTGACCGGTTTCGGCCAGTTCAGCGTCAATTATCAAAGCCGCCAGATCTTCGACATTTCGCAGGACCCGATGCTGACGCAAAAGCCCTATGCGATGGTCGATGCCAGCATCGGCGTGCAGGGGCCGGACAAGCACTACACCTTCACGGTCTTTGTGCGTAACCTGCTTAATCAGAACTATTATTCGTCGATGGCGCATACCAGCCTGCTGGCCAGCGCCACCAATGCCAACGATCTGACCGCCTTTGTCAACAAGGACGCCAATCGTTACTTCGGCGCCACCTTCGGCGCCCGCTTCTGATCCATATCGGCCGGAGGGGATGATTTCCCTTCCGGCGCCCCTTGTCGGGCGAAGCCCCCCCCTTTCGGCACCGTCCGACGCCTGCTTTGCGGGCCTGCCAGGAACGGCGCTTTATTAATGGCTCTGCTTTTCTCCAAGGGCATGGTCGCATACGAATGGATGGATGGGCCCGGAGAGGGGGCTGAGGCATCCATCAAAAATCTGAAAAACATTGGAAATACTTCCGCTGCCCATCTTTGGATCAGGTGCGTTTCCAGCGTTTGAATCCAGCGTCGGACCGCCGGCAAAAGTCTCCGGACGTGTTTTTGGAGCGCTCTGACTTGACTTGCCATCGGTCTGAGACAATGTTGTCTCAGCGCAAGACAACCTTGTCATGAGTCTCTTCCCGGACACCGGGGGCAACGCGCGAAACGAATTACACAAGCAGTCGGTCTGCAAAGGACCGACGCAACAGGAGGGGATATATGCAACGCCACAGCAAGGCGCTTTGCGTCTTTACCAGCGCCATCGCGCTGACCATCGGTTGCGCCGCACAGGCGCAAACCGCCCAGGCGCCCGCCGACAATGGCGAAATCATCGTGACCGCGCAAAAGCGCGAACAGAACCTTCAGGATGTTCCTGTCTCGGTCTCGGTGCTTTCCTCGGCCGCGCTGATCAACAACCGCGTGGCCGGCATCGACCAGCTTGCCCAGATCGCCCCTTCGGTGAATTTCACCAACAGCGCCAACACGCGCGGGCAGGGCGTTTCGGTGCGCGGTATCGGCACGCTCAACTTCTCCGATGGCGTCGAGCCTTCGGTTTCGACCGTGATCGACGGGGTGGTGATCGGCCGCTCGGCCGCCTCTTTCTTCGATTTCAGCGACATCAACCGGGTCGAAGTGCTGCGCGGGCCGCAGGGCACGCTGTTTGGCAAGAATGCCAGCGCGGGCGCAATCAATCTGGTCACCGAAAAGCCCAATCTGACCAAGAACACTCTCGATGCCGCCGTCAGCTATGGCTCGTACAATGACCTGCGCATCAAGGGTTCGGCGTCCGTTGTGCTGGACCAGGGCCGGTTGGCGATGCGTGTGTCGGGCTTTCGTTCGACCGCCGATGGCGTCATCACCAATCTCTACAACGGCCAGAACCTGAACAACACCAACGGCTGGGGCCTGCGCGGCAAGTTGCTGTGGGAGCCGGACAGCGACACCTCGCTCTATATCATCGGCGACTATTCGAAGAATGACCGACGCTGCTGCGTCTCGACCATCCGCTCGATCCTGCCCACCACCACCTATTACACCGGCCAGACCCGCACCCAGTTGACCGCCGGGCAACAGCTTGGCCCCATCAACCGCACGGTGAACATCAACGGTGACACGTTCGGCAACCAGAGCGCGAATGGCGTTTCGGCCGAATTCAACACCAAGGTGCTGGGTCAGACGCTGACGGCCATTTCGGCCTATCGCACCTTCAAGAGCTTTGACAACAATGACCTCGATGGCACGCAGATCAACATCTATGACCTCAACAACGCGCTTCAGAACCAGAAGCAGTTCACGCAGGAATTGCGCCTGACCTCGCCTGCGCACCAGCGTCTGGAATATGTGCTGGGCCTCTATTATTTCTGGCAGGATCTCAAGACCACCACGCAGGTTGCGGGCAACGGCCCGACGGCTCTGCCCCCGGGCCAGTTTCTGGGCGCGCAGGTTGATCGCGGCATCAAGAGCAACAATGGCGCCGCCTTTGGCCAGTTGACCTTCCATGCCACCGACGCGCTCTCGCTGATCGGCGGCTTCCGCTATACGGCTGAAGACGCCACCGCCAATTTCAACCGCTACAACATGCCCGGCGCCGCCGGTCCGGGGCAGAGCGGGGCGGCCTATCTGTCGCCGCCGCTGCATTTTGCCAACCGCGATTTCAGCTACAAGCTGGGCGCGGATTACAAGATCTCGCGCGATCTCATGGCCTATGTCACCTATACCCGCGGGTACAAGGGCCCGGCCATCAACATGCTCAACAACCTGAACGCAGCCGTCGTGAATTCGGGTCAGGCGATCCTGAAGCCGGAAATCGCCCGCAATCTGGAAGTGGGTCTGCGCACGCAGATGTTTGACCGCAAGCTGACTTTCAACGTCACGGGTTTTCACGAGACATTTGAGAACTTTCAGGCCCAGACCTTCAACGCGCTGCTGTCCACCTTCACCCTGTCGAATGCGGGCAAGCTGACCTCGAACGGCGTGGAGCTTGAAGCCTCGGTGCGTGCGGCGCCCGGCCTCAACCTGTCGAGCAATGTGGCCTATACCGAAACCAAGGTCGATGGCTTCATCATCTCTTGCTATCCGGGCCAGACGGCAGCGCTGGGCTGTACCGGCGGCCAGCAGAATGTGTCGGGTCAATCGCTGGCCAATGCGCCCAAATGGGCCTTCACGCTGGGCGCCGACTACACGCGCGACATTGGCGATAATCTGCGCGCCAAGGCCAATCTGGGCTACACCTATCGTTCGTCGGTGTTCTTTGCCTATTCCGACCCGAACACGGTTCAGGGCGGCTATGGCCTGCTCAACGGCTCGCTCAGCCTTGAGACGCAGGATCGCCGCTATCGCCTGACGGTTTGGGGCAAGAATCTGGGCAACCAGCATTTCGTCACCAGTATGGGGACCGGATATCTCGACACCTCCTCCACCGGCGCTGGCTATACCCAGTTGCTGACCACCGACGCGTTCCGCACCGTCGGGGTGGAGGCTGCTGTCCGCTTCTGATCCCTTCCCTTGTCGGAAGGGGGCCACCCCTCTTCATGGCCCCCTTCCGGCGTCATATGGAAATCCCCGTTTTATGAACCTCACTCGTCGGCGTTTTGCTGCCACCCTGCTGGCAGCCACGGCCCTTGCGGGCGCATCGCGTATTCAGGCCGCCAGCGGGCGCACGCGCCCCAACATCGTGACCATTGTGCTCGACGATGTGGGCTATTCCGATCTTGGCTGCTTTGGCGCCGAAATCCGCACCCCGGCGATGGACAGTCTGGCCGCGGGCGGATTACGCTATGCAAGGTTTGATACCAAGGCAGTATGTGCATCAACCCGCGCGGCGTTGATGACGGGGCGCAACAGTCATTCGGTCAACATGCCTGACGTACCCGATGTGGCCGGACCGATGCATGATGATCCGCGCATCCCTGCCATGTTCCGCCTGCCCGCCAATGCCCAGACCATGGCGCAGGTGTTGCAGCGACAAGGCTATGCCACCTGGGCGGTGGGCAAATGGCATCTGATCCCGCTGGACCACCTTGGCCCCAACCGCTCGCGTGAAAACTGGCCGCTTCAGCGCGGTTTTGACTATTTCTATGGTTTTCCAAAGGGCTGGACCGATCAGTACAAGCCGCAACTGGTCGAAAACAACGGCTATGTGCAACGCGATTTGCCCGCCGATTACCATCTTTCGGTCGATTTGGCCGACCATGCGATCGACCTGATCCAGCGTCATGCGGGCGGCGAGGGCAAAGACAAGCCTTTCTACCTCAACCTGGCCTTTGGCACCGCTCATGCGCCCATTCAGGTGCCGCGCGAATGGTCGCGGCCCTATGATGCGGTCTATGAAAAGGGCTGGGACGCCATCCGCGAGGAACGTTTCGCCCGCATGAAGCAGATGGACATCATCCCGCCCGAAACGCTGCTGCCCGGACGCGAGGCGGCCGACCGGGCGTGGAAAGACCTGTCCGAGGACGAGAAGGTCGTCTTTGCCCGCTATATGGCGGTCTATGCCGGTTTCATCGAACATTGCGACCATCAGATCGGCCGGGTGCTGGACACATTGCGCCGGCTTGGGCTGATGGAAAACACGCTGATCGTGCTGCTCTCCGACAATGGCGCGGCGGCCGAGGCCGGGCAGGACGGCGAGTTTGACGGTCTTTACATGCCCAACCACATACCCATTGCCGAACAGCGCGCGCGGTTGGACGAACTGGGCACGGTCAAGACGCAGGCCGCCTATCCCCGACCATGGGCCTTTGCCGGAACCACGCCGCTGCGGCGTTATAAGCTGTGGCCCTATTCGGGCGGCACGCGCACGCCGATGATCATGCATTGGCCCGCCGCGCAAGTGCCCGATCCGGGGGCGGTCCGGCGGCAATTCGTCGATGTCATCGATATTGCCCCCACGCTGCTGGACGCGGCGGGCACCGGTTTCGAAGCGATCGTCGATGGCGTGCGCCAGATGCCGGTGGCGGGCCGCTCGGTGCTGGCCACGATGACCCATCCCGATGCGCCGGGCCGCCGGACGCAATATTTCGAACTGCGCGGCAACCGGGCGATCACCGACGGCAACTGGCGCGCGATCACCATCCATGGCTGCAACACGCCCTATGGTCAGGACCATTGGCAATTGTTCGATCTGGGCAAGGATTTTTCCGAGGCCCATGATCTGGCCGCGCAATATCCCGAACAGGTCGCCCGGCTCAAGGCGCTCTGGGATGAGGAGTGGAAGCGCCATGTGGGCGTCGCTTTGTCCCAGCCCATGTCGTTCACCTGCGCCGGGCGGGATCTGTTCGACCGGACGCCCGTCAACGTTGCAGGCAATTAAGCCCGGCCCAACAGGAAGGACATGTCGATGAAGTGCAAAGCAAACCGCCTCGCGCTCGCGCTCACCCTGCTCTGGGCCGCCCCGGCCATGGCGGGCGAGGTGGCCGGCAGCGTGACCGGGCCGGATGGCAAACCGATGGCAGGGCTGCGGCTGACCATCCCGGAACTGATGCGCGAAACCACGACCGACAGCGAGGGGCATTACCGCTTTGACACGCTGCCCGCAGGCGCGATGTCGGTCAGCGCCTCGGTGCCCTTTCTGGCGCCGGTGCACCAAACGGTCGATGTGCCCGCCACTGGACAGGTCAGCGCCAATCTGACCATGGCGCCCAATCGCCTGCTGGCGGGCGCGGCGGCGATGCGGGGCGAACCGGCGGTCGAACATGCCGCGCAAAAGCAGGCCTATCTCGATCAGGTGGCCAAGGCCGCCGCCCATGGCCGGAAGATGAATGTCGTCGTCCTGCTGTTCGACGATCTGGGCTATGGCGATCTCTCCTCCTATGGCAACACGCTGATCCGCACGCCCAATATTGACGCGCTGGCCACGCGCGGGGCGCGGTTGACGCAGGCCTATTCCGGCTCTCCGGTATGCACGCCCTCGCGCGCGGCGCTGCTGACCGGGCGGTTGCCGCATCGTTCGGGCGCGGCACATCATGTGTTCTTCCCCAGCGATCATCCCATGGCCACGCTGCGCCGCTCGCTGGGCTGGGCCAATGCTTTGCCGCGCGATGAAATTACGCTGGCCGAGGTGATGGGCAAGGCGGGCTATGCCACGGGCGCCTTTGGCAAATGGCATCTGGGCGATGTGGCGGGCAGCAGGCCCAACGATCTGGGTTTCCAGACCTATTTCGGCGTGCATTACAGCAATGACATGAAGCCGCTGGCCATCTATCGCAACCAGACGGTGGATACGGCCAGCGCGCAGACCCGGCAGGAAACGCTGAACGAGCGCTTTGCCGACGAGGCCATTTCCTTCATCGGCCAGAACCGGGATCGCCCCTTCTTCGCCTATGTGCCGTTTACCGCCCCCCATTGGCCCCATGTGGCCAATCCGGCGCACAGCGGCCAGTCACGCGGCGGCCTTTACGGCGATGTGGTGGAGGATCTGGACCATCAGGTGGGGCGCATCGTCAAGGCGCTGGATGAGATGCACCTTTCGGAAAACACGCTTCTGGTCGTCACCAGCGACAATGGCGGCGATTATGACGGCTCGGTAGGCAATCTGCGCGGGCGCAAGGGCGAAGTGTGGGAAGGGGGCATGCGCGTGCCCGCCTTTGTGATCTGGCCCCATGTGACGCGGCCCGGCGCGGTGGTGGACGGGATGGCGATGAATGTCGATCTGTTCCCCACCATTCTGGGTATGAACGGCATTCCCATGCCCACCGACCGGGCGATGGACGGCAAGGACCTGCGCCCGATGCTGGCGGGGCAGGCGGCCAATGTGCGCGACACGCTGTTCTACACGACCACATGGACTGGAAAACTGGTGGCGGTGCGGGACAATCGCTTCAAATTCATCGAGCCGTTTGATGACAATGGTCCCATGGGCGGGGCAGCCGGGCGGGCGCATCCGATTGGTCCGGCCTTGTATGATCTGGCCGCGGATAATGAATCGCAGAATGTCATCGGCCTGTATCCCGACCGCGCCAAAGCCTTGCAGCAGGCGCTGGCGGCCATGCAGCAACAGGCGCAAAGCAATCCGCGCGGATGGCTGACGCCCTAGGTCTGTTGGGGGCCGCGCGCCCGATCTGACATGATTGTTGCGATGCGCGGAGCCATACGGCACTTAGGGCGTTGTTTTCGCAAAGCCATGGCAGGATGAAGGCCCCCGATGAAGACCATCATGAGCGAAGCGGTTGAAGGGATCGGCGGGGTATGGATTGATCTTTGCGAACCCGACGAGGCCGAATGTCAGGAGATTGAGAAGCTTTACGGCATTCGTGTGCCGACGCTGGAAGCCCTGCAGGAGATCGAGAGTTCGAGCCGGTTGCGCATCCACGATGGTGTGCTGAACATGAGCGCGCCCCTGATGACGCCATCGGAAGGGGAAAGGTGGGTGATGGCGCCGGCCGGCTTCATCCTCACCGGCGATGTGCTGGTGACCACCCATTTTGCGCATATCAAGGCTTTTGACATCGCGGCCGAAGCCTTGAAATCGCGTCCCGAGCCAACGCCTGCGGGCGTGCTGGTGCGGGTGCTGGAAGAGCTGGTGGACCGCGCCGCCGATCAGCTTGAGCATGTCTCCGAAATGATCGCCTCGGTTTCGCGCACGATCTTCTACACCGATCTTGATGCGCGCGGATTGAGCCGGGAAACCGCAATCCTGCGCCATTCGATCATCAAGCTGGGGCGGGCCTATGACCGGGCCTCGCGGGTGCGCTATATGTTTTTGAGCATCGGCCGCATGGCCTCCTTTGTCGCGGATCGGTGCCAGGACCATCTCGATGACGATCTGGCCACCCGGCTTCAGTCGCTGATCCACGACATAGCCTCGCTCGATGAATTCGAGATGAGCCTGTCGTCCCGCACCCAGTTTCTTCAGGACGCTGCCAACAGCCTGATCAGCATCGAGCAGAACGATGTGGTCAAGGTGCTGACGGTGGCCTCGGTGGCGGGCATTCCGCCGGTGCTGGTGGTCGGGATCTATGGGATGAATTTTCACAACATGCCCGAATTGTCATGGGCCTGGGGCTATCCCATGGCTTTGGGCCTGTGTCTGGTGACGACGCTTATCCCCTATCTGTGGTTCAAATGGCGCAAATGGCTTTAGGCCGGGATCAGGATCTGCCCGATCATATGGTCAATGGCGCGCTCGATCCAGCTTGGCGCGCGCGGATCGGCCCCGGTCATGGCGGCGATCAGGTCGGGATTGCCAAAGGTGATGAGCGCTGAGCCGATCATGCTGAAATAGGCGATTTCCGGTGTGGCGTGGCCCAGCGCGCCCACCTCGGCCAGAGCCTGAAACAACGGGCGCAGCCTGTCCCACACCGGCTTGCCGATGGTTTCGACCACCCATGCGTGGCGCTCGGAAAGAACGGAAAACTCCTGCAGCATCAGGCGCGTCAGGCGCGGATTTTCAGCATAGCTGCGCAGATAGCCGGGCAGCACTTGCCGCGCCGCCTGTCGGGGATCGCGGAGCATGTCGGGCGTGAGGTGCCCGGCCAGATAAAGCTCTCCCTCGCGGGCAAAAGCCTCGATCACCTGTTGCCACAGCGCCAGCTTGGACGGGAAATAATAGGCCAGATGACCCTGTTCGATCCCGGCGCGCGAAGCAATGGCGCGCGTGCTGGCTCCGGCAAAGCCCAGATCGGAAAAGACGCTCAGCGCCGCCTCCAGCACGAGGCGGCGGTTTTCCGCTCCGTCATAGCGGGTTTTGGCATAGCGGGCGTTGGCGGCTTTGGCGCGGGGCATTGCGCCCTCATGCCTTGGCGGTCTGCGGCGCGCAAGAGGGGGTAAGTTTGTCGATTGACAAATATCTTTGTCATATGACAAACAAAGGCCAGCCCAAAGGGCACCATACGGGAGAATGCCATGACCTCGCCAACCTATCCGCTGACCGTCGAGCAACCCTATCCGCGCAACCAATGGTGGGTCGCGGCCTATGCCGCCGAGGTGGGGCGCGACCTGCTGGCCCGCGATATTCTGGGCGAACGGGTGCTGCTCTATCGCACCGAGGCGGGCGAGGCGGTGGCCCTGTCAGGCATTTGCCCGCATCGCGCCTTTCCGCTGGAAATGGGGCGGCTGGTGGGCGACCATGTGCAATGCGGCTATCATGGTTTCACCTTTGGCGCCGATGGCGGCTGCGTGCTGGTGCCCAGCCAGAGCGGCGTGCCGCAGAAATCCTCGTTGCGGCGCTATCCTGTGGCTGAACAGGGCGATCTGGTGTGGATCTGGACCGGGCAGGCCGATCTGGCCGATCCGGCGCTGCTTCCCGATTTGGGCGCGGTGGGGCTGGGGCGGCCGGATTGGGCATCGGAACAGCATCCGGTCTGTGAAGTGGCCGCGCGCTACACTTTGCTGATCGAGAACCTGCTGGACCTCAGCCACGTCACCTTCATCCATGCCGCGACCATCCCCGGCGGCGAAAAGGTCGCGCAGATCCCAGTGGCCGTGATCGAGACGGATCACAGTCTGACGGTCCAGCGCAAAGGCGAGAACCTGCCTCTCAACCCCCTGCTGAAAATGCAGTTTCCCGATCAGGACGGGCCGGTGCATCAGCATTTTGATGCCGAATATCTGGGACCGGCGATGATCCGCACCGGCGGCGCGGTGCATGATGCGGCCAGCGGGCGGCGGTTGGGGACCAGCAATTTCCTCCACATGATTACACCCGCCAGTCCGACGACCCTGCGCTATTTCGTCATCACCGCGCGCGATTTCGGGCTCGACAATCCGGCGCTGGGCCAGATCAATCTGGGCATGGGTACCCGCATTCAGCCCGAGGACAGCGCCGCGATCGCGGCCATCGAGCGGGTGTTTCAATCCGGCGTGACCTTGCCTGCCGAAATCAGCGCAAGGGTGGACAATGGCGCGCTCAAGGTCCGCCGTCGACTGGAGGCGCAAATCCGCGCGGAGCAGGCGGCCTAGAAAGCCGCCCGGTCAGGCATCGCTATTCGTCCAGAAAGCCCAGATCGAGCCCCGGCACGCCATAGACGATGGCAGGCGGCAGCTTGACGCCCGGCGGCGGCACATGGCGCAGCCGGGTGATGGCGTTTTGCAATTCGCTATCGGTGGTCCGGAATGCCATCGTCTGCAACTGGTCGGTGGCGTTTCGGCCAACGGGCAGCCAGCGCATGTTGCGCGTGTCATCGAAGTGATCGACATAGACTCCGGTTCCATCGACGCCGACACGCAATTTCACGTCGCCGGTCGATGCCGCCAGAGTGGAGGCGTTTAACCGTCCCTGTATCACGGCGGCATTGCTGATCGTGAACCAGAACTGCCGAGTCTGTCCGGGGGTCAGACCCGCCGCCGCCTGCGTTGCGGCCACTTCCAGGGCAAGGAGTCCGCCTTGGGACATGACGATCAGCGTGTTTTGATCCGGCTTCGTGCTGCCGCCATAATAGGCCACAAGATCGTTCAGCTTGCCTCGTTTGCGCTGGTTGGAGGCGGTTCGCCGTTCGGCAAGAACCCGAATGCCTTCATCGATCAGTTCGGAAACCGTCATCGGCGTGTCGACGACGTAGAGATGTTTGTATCCGAAGTAATTGCCTGCCCCGGGATCAAAAAACGTAACCGACATACGCCTCTCCTCAGAACTTATGGGGCGGTTCTATCAAATTTTTCGGGGTTCGACAATCGGAAGGGCTTTGAAAAGCCACGCGGCCATGGCAATAATTGTTGGTTTAACAATCATTAAGTGTAAATACCCTTTCTATCCGCAGCGGCGCGCCAATCTTCCCACTTATTCCGAAGGACTTTGGCGCAGCATGGCGCGCATGTCAGCGGCCACTTCCCTTCCGCCATGTTCCAGCGCGTCGAGCGTGGCGCTTCCCATCGCGCGATAGGCCCCGAGCAGGCCGGGACAATCGCGCTCCAGCGCCGTCAGATGGCCGTTGATCGTTTCGCTGTCTCCGCGCAGCAAAGGGCCGGAGAGCGCGCCGAAACCCATCGTCAGGCTGTTCTCCAGCGCGGCCCGCACCAGCGGCGCCAGCAGCGCCGCTCCATCGGCCACCCCGGCGTTGGCCAGCGCCTCCATCGACCCGGCCATCAGCGTGACCAGATGATTGGCCGCATGGCATAGGGCGGCGTGGTAGAGGGGCCGCTGCGCCTCGGCAATATCGACCGCCACGCCGCCCAGCGCGGCAACCAGCCGATGGGCGATGGCGGCGGTCTCGGCCTGCGCGGCGGTGACGGCAAAGCGGGCGCCCGCCATGCGGCGCAACTCGGCTGCGGGATCGCCGGTAAAGGTCATCGCCGGATGAATCGCGGCCGTCTTCGCGCCGCGCAAGGCCAGTACTTCGAGCGAGGCCAGACCGGAGCGCCCGCTGACATGAAAGACGAAGCCTGCGCCATGCTCCGGCCACACAGCGGCCAGTTCGCCCGCAACGCTATTCAATGCATTATCCGACACGGCCAGTGCGATCACATCGCAGGCTTGGGCCAGTTGCGCCATGGTCTTCGCCGCCTCGCCCCCCAACTGCTCGGCCTGCTCGCGTGATCGTCCCCAGACCAGCAGCGGCAGGTCGGACCAGTCCGCCAGCCCCAGAGCCAGTGCGCGCGCCACGCGGCCTGTGCCCACAATGCCGATGCGATGAAAGCGGGGTGTCTTTGTCATGCCCGACCTATATGGCCTGTCCGTCCGACCCGCCAGTGGCCCCGGTCGCGGCTTTAGGACTTCCCACCGGCGCAAAGAACGCCTAGAGAGCGCCCATCCCCGGGGGGCCGCTGATGCGCGGCTGAGAGGTGGTCAGCAGACCACGACCCGCTGAACCTGATCCGGTTGATACCGGCGTAGGGAGGGTTGGCGGCCGGTCCGTTGTCTCTCCCTTTTGAGTGCGAGAGACGATTATGGCCAATATGATCCGTATGCGTTTGATGGGTTGCAGCGCGCTGGTGCTGGCCGGTTTTGCGGTGCATGCCCCCGTGCAGGCCCATGCCGCCGATGCCGACAATGCCGCAGACACCATCCGCGTCATCGGCCATCCTGATCCCGAAGGCCTGCTGCCCGAACAGAGCGCGCCCAAGGCGATCAGCGCCATTTCCGCCGATTTCATCATCAAGCAGGCCCCCACGCTCAACGCCTTTCAACTGGTCAACCTGCTGCCCGGCGCGAATGTCTCTTCCAGCGATCCCTATGGTCTCTCGACCAGTTCCAGCCTGACCATGCGCGGTCTGGGGCAGGATGAGATCGGCGTGCTGATGGAAGGCGCGCCGCAGAATGACATCGGATATTACTATGCCTATCCCTCGCAATTTGCCGATGCCGAGAATGTGCGTCAGGTGGCATTGGCGCAGGGTTCGGTTGATCTGGATTCGCCGGTGCTGGGCACGGCGGGCGGACTGCTCTCGCTCAGCCTGGATGATCCGGCGAAGAAGCGCGGGGCGCTGGTCGATCTTTCGCTGGGGTCTTACAATGAACGGCGCGCCTTTTTCCGCTTCGACACCGGCCTGATCGGCAACAGCGGGGTGCGGGCGTTCCTCTCTTATTCGAACAATCGGGCCGACAATTGGCGCGGGGCGGGCTATGACCTGCGCAACCATATTGACGGCAAGCTGCTCAAGGAATGGGGCGAGGGTAATCGTGCCAGCCTTGCCATTTCGTTCAATTCGGCCAAGACCGCGACCTATCCCGGCCCGACGCTGGGCGATTGGCAGACCTATGGGCGCGGGTATAATTTCGACAAGACCTATACGACCGGCGACACCAATTACTGGCGCTTCTATCGCGCGCCGTTCCGCAACATCTATCTCTCGGCCCCGGTGCATCTGCGCTTCAATGACCGGCTCAGCCTCGACACGACCACCTATCTGCAATGGGGCTATGGCAACTCGCCCTATGGCACGCAATTGGCCACCACCGGCAATTATCTGGGCACCGAGGCGCTGACCCAGCCGATCACGCTGCCCGGCGCGGATGCCAATGGCGTGGCCACGGTGCTGGGCAATTGGACCGGCAACCAGTTTCGCGGCGGCAATGTGACCAAGCTGGTGTTTCAGGCGGGCGCGCACCGCCTGACCGCCGGGGTGTGGTTCGATTACGGCAATGACCGTGTGATCCAGTCCTATACTTCGGTCGGCGCTGATGGACAGGTGGCGGACGAATGGGGCTATCAGGACAAGGCTATCCGCACCGCCGATGGGCGCCTGCTGGCCTATGAGAATGCGCGGACGCTGACCATTTCCAAGGCTTTCTTTCTTGCCGACAGCATCGCGATCACGGATCGGTTGACGGCGGATCTGGGCTTCAAGGGCGTCGATGTGCTGCACAGCGGGCGCAATTTCCTGCCCGGCCCGCAATCGGGGGTGCATTTCGACAGTTTCGCCGCGCTGCCCCGCGCCGCGCTGCATTACCGGATTGACGATCGTCAGCAGGTTTTCGCCAATATCACCACCAATTTCCGCGCACCCAATGAATATACGCTCTACAACACCTATGATTATGGCGAGATCAGCACGCAGGGCACAACCGCGCTGAAAAACGAATATTCGGTTTCGGAGGAACTGGGCTATCGCTACATCGGGCCGAACCTGTCCTTCTCGCTGACAGGTTTCCATTACCATTTCCGCAACCGTCAACTGTCCACCGTGATCGACAGCGGCGGCGCGCTCGTCTATTCGACGATCAATGCGGGCAGCCAGACATCCTATGGCGTTGACGGCGAGATCGACTGGCGCCCGGCCAAGGGGGTGAGCCTCTACGTCTCGGGCGAATATCTGCATACGCAGATCGACAGCGATCTGGCCGTGGGCAATGACTGGCTGCCGACCAGGGGCAAGCAGGCGGTGTCCAGCCCCAGCTTCCAGTTCGGCGTGGGCAGCACCTATGACGACGGGCGTTTGTTCGGCAGCACCGCGCTGAAATATGTGGGCCGCCAATATTCGACTTTCATGAATGACGAGAGCATCCCCGCCTATGCCACGCTCGACCTGTCGGTGGGTGTGCATCTGGCCGAATGGATCGATGGCAAGCGCACCGATCTGCGGGTCAATGCGATCAACATCACCAATCCGCGCGTGCTCTCGGGCGTGCAGAGTGTCGGCCTGAATGCGCAGGATACGATCGGGCGCAATGGCACGGTGATTTCCGGCGCTGCCCCGTCCTATTACATCGGCAGCGGGCGCGCTTTCGTGGTGACGCTGGCCCGCGCGTTCTGATGGTATGAGCGGCGCGGCGCATCATCTTGTCCACGGGATGGGGACCGAGCTGGAGGCCCCCGTCTGGCCCGCCATCACCCCGGACGAGGCCGGGGCGGTGCTGACGCATTTCGCCCAGGCGGGGCGCCTGACCGCGCTGCAATGGCATTCGCCGCGCCCCTTTTCGGCGGCCACACTGGTGGAGGCCGAGGGGGGGCGGTTTATCCTCAAGCGGCACCATCACAGGCTCCGCTCGCTTGAGGTTTTGGCGCAGGAACATGGCTTTATCGCCCATCTGCGGGCTGCCGGTATGCCTGTGCCCGAATTGATGGAGGCCGGGGGCCGAACCGCCATCGCGCAGGGCGAATGGACCTATGAGCTGCACCGCCTCTCGCCCGGCTTGGACCTCTATCGTGAGCGCCCGTCGTGGACGGGTTTTCTTGCGCCCGATCATGCCCATGCGGCGGGGCGCGCCCTGGCGGGCCTGCACCGGGCCGCGCAGGATTTTGCCGCCCCGCCGCGTGGCGTCGATCCGCTCATCGCTGGCTGGACGATCCTGCCCGCGCGTGATCCGATGGCGGCGGCGCGGGCCTATGTCGCGGCAAGGCCCGGGCTGGCGGAATTCCTGCATGGGCGCCCGTGGCAGGAGGAACTGGCCGCTCTGCTTGGCGCGGTTTCACCGGATCTGGCCGCCCAGCCGCCGCTGTGGACTCATAATGACTGGCACCCGTCGAACCTCCTCTGGACCCCGGCGGGCGAGGTGGCGACGGTCTTCGACTTCGGTCTGGCCACGCAGACCTGCGCGCTTCACGATCTGGCCACCGCGATTGAGCGCAGTGCCATCCCATGGCTGGATATGGCCGATAATGCGCCGATAAAGGGCGATGTGGGCGCGGCGATTGGGCTGATCCAAGGCTATGGCGAGGTGCGGCCGCTGAGCCCCGAGGATATGAACACGCTGCTTGCCCTGCTGCCGCTGGTCCACATCGAATTTGCCCTGTCCGAGGTCGATTATTTTGCCGGGCTGCTCAATGATCCGGCGCAGGCGGGGCTGGCCTGGGATGGCTATCTGATCGGCCATGCGCATTGGTTCGCCTCGGCGGCGGGGCAGGCGTTTCTGGCGGATGTGCGCCGGGGGGCGGGGGGCTGATGTCGCCGCTCGAAATCATCGCGGTGGCAGTCAGCTTCCTCGGCATCTGGTTGACGGCGCGGCGCGCTATGTTGTGCTGGCCCGTCAACCTTTTGGCCTGCGCGCTTTATTTCAAACTGTTCCTCGATGTGCGCCTCTATGCCGATATGGTGTTGCAGGCCCTGTTCGGTCTGGCCATCGCCTATGGCTGGCTCGCGTGGAGTCGTGGGCGGCGCGATGACGGCCGCGTCACGGTACGGCCTCTGCCTGCATGGGAAGCGGCGGCGGGGTTGACGGCGGGCGCCTTGGGCGCGGTGGCCATCGGCTGGTTCACCAGCCATTATACCGATGCCGCTTTGCCATGGATGGACGCCGCGCTCAGCAGTTTCAGCCTTGTCGCGCAATATTGGACCGCCCGGCGACAGGCGGCCAACTGGTTGCTGTGGATCGTGGTGGATGTGCTCTATGTTGGCATGTTCGCCTTCAAGGCCCTGTGGCTGACGGCGGGGCTCTATGGAGCGATGGTGGTGCTGGCGGTGCTGGGCTATCGCCGCTGGCAGCAGGAGCGATAGGCCCCCGGATACATCAAACGGGGGACTTGCCGCTTCAACCCTGCTGCCCGGCCAGCAGCTTTTCCAGCAGGGATGACAGTTGCTCTCTTTCCCGTGCATCCAAGGATGCCACTGCCGCCTGTTGGTTGGCGACATGCGCGCTCACCGCCTGATCAATCAACGCCAGCCCCGCCGGGGTCAGCGCCACCAGCGTGCCGCGCTTGTCGGCCGGGTTGGGGCGGCGTGCGACAAGGCCCGCCTTTTCCAGTCGGTCGATCCGGTTGGTCATGCTGCCCGATGAGATCATCGCCGCCTCATACAGGTCGGTGGGGGTGAGCGCATAGGGTTCCCCACTGCGCCGCAGGGTGGCCAGCACATCGAATTCGCCCGGTTGCAGGCCAAAATCGACAAAGGTGGGGTTGAGCCGGTCGCGGGCGATCACCAAGGCGGCCTCGCTCAGGCGGCCCAGCAATACCATGGCCTGCGTATCGAGATCGGGCCTTTCGTTGGCCCATTGGTCGGCGGCTTTACTGGCACGGTCCATGGTAATCACCTGTCTTGACGTCAAGATAAATATCTCTACATCGAGATATATCGAACCCAAGCGCGCCTTGCAAGGCCGACGCAAAGGAGACCGTCATGAACCCTTCCCGTTACGGCTGGATGTTTCCGGCCGCGATCCTGCTTGTCGGGATCAATCTGCGCCCCTCCATCGCGGTGATCGGCCCGCTGCTCGACAGGCTGCAGCAGGATACCGGCCTGACGGACACCGGGGCCAGCCTGTTGACCACGCTGCCCGTGGCCCTGATGGGCGTGCTCCTGCTGGGTGCGGGGCGGATGCGGGATGTTTTGGGCGACCGTTGGGGGATTGCCTTGGGCCTGATCCTCATTCTGATCAGCGATGGCTTGCGCGGCTCGTGGCCCGGCGCGGGCACCTTGCTGGCTACGGCCATTTCGGGCGGCATCGGCATTGCCATGGTGCAGGCGCTGATGCCCGCCGTCATCCGCCTGCAGGCCGGGAGGCGGACCGCCGGATTGATGGGCCTCTATTCAACCGCGATCATGGGCGGGGCGTTGATCTCGGGCATGGCGGGGCCGTGGTTGGCGCAGGCCTGGGGGTGGCCGATGGCGCTTGGCCTGTGGGCGGTGCCTGCTCTGGCGGGCTTGCTGATGTGGCGCGGGGCGGCAGGTTTGATTGTGGCGGTGCCGATGGCGACCAAGGACCATTTCCCCCTGCATCGTTCGCGGCGAGCATGGTTGCTTTTGGCCTTTTTCGGGCTGGGAACGGGGGCCTATACGCTGGTGCTGGCATGGTTGCCGCCGTTTTACACGCAACTGGGATGGTCGGCGCAAGGGGCGGGCGGATTGCTGGGCGCGGTCACCTTTGCCGAGGTGATCGCCGGTTTGGCCGTTTCCTTATGGATCGACCGGGCGCAGGATCGCCGTCCCGCGCTGCTGACTGCGATTGCCGCGCTGTTGCTGGGGATGCTCTGTCTGGCGCTGGCGCCGCTGGTGATGGCGTGGCCAGGGGCGGTGCTGGCGGGGCTGGGGATTGGGGCGCTGTTTCCGCTCTCGCTCATCGTGGCGATGGATCATGGCGAAACCCCGGAGGAAGCGGGCGCCATTGCCGGTTTTGTGCAAGGCGGAGGCTATGTTCTGGCGGCCTTGCTGCCGTTGCTGGCCGGATTTCTGCGCCAGAATTTGGCCGACCTCGCTCCGGTCTGGTGGCTTATGGCGCTGCTCTGTCTGGTGATGGCGCGGATCGCCATCGTATTGCGGCCCAATTTGCCGCTCAAAGTCGCCGTGGCGCGTTGACAGCGCCAATTCGCGGCAGGAGATGGCATTTCTCCTGCCGCGATTTCAGCCCGGCGTCGCTTTAGAAGTGGTAGCCAAAGCGCACGCCATAGGTGCGCGGCGGGGCCAGCGTACCATAGGACACGTTGAGAATGGGGCGATTGCCCGCGCGGACCAGAACCGCACGATCCTCGATATTGTTGATGAAGCCGGTCAGTTCCCAACGCCGGTCCACGCCTTCCAGCGTCAGATAGGCATCGGACATGCGATAGGCACCCTGCTTCTCGTTCTCCTGAAAATTGACGTTCAGATAGAAGTCCGACTTGATCGCGGTGCGCGCGCCCGCCACCAGCTTCATCCCGTTCTTCAACGCGAATGTATGGGCATAATCCAGATTGAGCGTCCATTTGGGCGAATAGACGGTGGGCTTGCCCGAACAGTCGGTATCATAGAAACGTGCGGCATTGACGCCGGGGTTGGCCAGACGGCTGCTCGTCACGGTGCATCCGGTCGGGACGGGAGCGCCGGTATTGGAGAATATCGCGGTTTTGAGGCTGTTGTAGCGACCGTTGAGATATTGCAACGTGGCGCCGAACTGATCGCTCTTGCTCGGAGCAAAGCGCAGCTCGATTTCCGTGCCGTAGATACGCGATTTGCCCGCGTTCACCGTCACGCCGCCCTGGGTGTAAAGGCCGTTGGACGCAGGCACGCCGCCGACGAAGGAAATCTGCTGGTCCTTGTAGTCCCAGTAAAATGCTTCAAGATTGACCTGCAACCTATTGCTCAGGAAGCGGTTCTTGCTGCCCAGCGTATAGGCCGTCAGCATTTCCGGGGCAAAAGTGTTGTTGGGCGGGGCGGCCACAAAGAAGCCGCCTGCCTTGAAGCCGGTCGACACATTGGCATAGAGCAGCGAGCGCGGCCCGGCGTCAAATTCGACGCCCGCCTTCCACGTTGCCTTGCTGAACGACAGGTTGCCGGTAAAGGGCGCGCCCAGCGGCGGATTGACCGCATTGGGCAGGCCGCCGGCGGCCAGCGAGGTGGTCTGGCTCTTGGTCTCATGCGTATAGCGGCCACCGGCAACGAGGCGCAGGCGCGGCGAGACGAGATAGGTCAACTGTCCGAAACCGGCGATGCTCTGGGTGCGCAATTGCGGGTTGAACAGGGTGGTCGCAAGATTGCCCTGCGAGAAGTAATTGACCGCGCTCTGGTCCTCGGAGAAATAAAAGCCGCCAAGGACATAGCGCAGCGAGCCTTCATCCTTCGAGGCAAGGCGCGTCTCCAGCGACATCTGCTGTGACTTGTCGCTGACCTGAAGCATGAAGCCGGGGAGATAGGAGCGATAGTTCGACGAGCTGCTGCGATAGGCCGGAATGACGGTCAGCGTGGCAAAGCCCAGATCGCCTTCGGTCTGGGCGCTGATGCCCCAGAAGTCGCCGTTCATATAGCCGTCGCCGCGCGGTGTCATCACACAGCCGCTGGTGATCAGTTGCCCCATCCCGCCGCAGAAGGGCGGCGCCGCGACCGTGGCGGCATAGGATTGCAGCGCGGCCACCGAACGCGGATCAGACCCGCCGATGCGCGCCGACAGGGCCGGAGCCCCGGCCACCGAACTGGGCAGCAGCACATTGCCCGAGCCCTTGCCATGCTGATGATAATAATCGGCCACCAAAGTCATCGACCAGTTGGACGAGGGCTTGATCAGCAGCGAGGCGCGGCCTGCCTCGCCCTTGTCATCGTCATAGCCGTCGGAGAGATAGCCGTTGCGATCAACCACCTGCCCCGCAATGCGCAGCGCCATGATCGGACCAAGCGGCAGATTGATGGCCGCCGACGCCTTGCGGGCCTGATAATTGCCCACTTCCACATTCACATCGCCGCTCACTTCGCCCAGCTTGGGGCGGTTGGGCAGAACGTTGATCGCGCCGCCCGTGGCATTGCGGCCGTAAAGCGTGCCCTGGGGCCCCTTGACCACTTCGACGCGCTGAAGGTCATAATAGACGCCCGAAGGCGCGGTGGGGCGGGCAATGAACACGCCGTTGAAATTGAAGCCCACCGCGTTTTCGGCATAGGAATTGCCCGCCTGCGTGCCCACGCCGCGCACATAGATGCTGGTGGTGCCGCCCGAGGGCTGAACCGCGAGAGCCGGGGCCAGCCTTTGCAGGTTGGTTGTGTCCGAAATGCCCGCCCGAATCAGCTCGGTGCCCGACACCGCCGTAATGGCCACGGCCGCCTTCTGCACGCTTTCGGTGCGGCGCTGGGCGGTCACGACGATGTCCTGCAAACCGGCCTGCGCCGCGCCTTCCGGGGCGGACTGGGCATGGGCGGCCGAAATGCCCGCCAGACCGCATCCCAGCATAAGGCCCACGCGTAATGTGGCGAATCTCATGATTTCTCTCCCTCCAATTTCGCTGGCGATTGTGGCTCGCCTTTGATTCTTCATCTGGCATCTACAAATGTAGAATATGCCCGAGCTTGTCAAGCGCCGGAGGGTGGGGCGGCTAAAGGGAAGGGCCGGGGGCGGTGCCGCGAGCTGGGCTTCCGGTGATCAGACCGACTATGGTTTCTTCGAAAATCCCGGCCAAAGGGTTAAGCATGCGGCTGCGCAATTTCCTGATCCCGATCCGCCGCGCGGGAACGTCTGCCAAGCGCATCAGACGAAAGGGCGGCGGGCGCCGAAACATCTGCGCGCTGGTCAACAGGCCGATCCGTCCGGCGTGGCGGATCAGATGTTCCTGCAAGGTGATGCTGTTGGTCTCTATGCGGTCATGGGGCCATGGGGCATCCGATGCGATGAAGAAGGCCTGGATCATGCGGTGAATACTGCTGCCCTGCGCGGGAAGGATCCATGGCGCATCGGTCAGATCCCCGAGCGAGAGGGCTTGATCTTCCCCCACCGCAAAATCCTGCGGCACGCCCAGAAAGAAGCGGTCCTCCATCAAGACATGTTCGGCAAAGCGGGGGGGTGGCGGTTCAAGGCCGCCGACCGGGCCGACGATAAGATCGATCTCGCCGCGATCCAGCAGAGGGGTGAGGCGGTCATCGAGATCCTCGATCACGCGCAGGGACAGGGCCGCGCCGCCCGGCAGCGCCGCGATTGCCGCAGGCACAATGCCCTGCATCACGCTGGGCGTCACGCCTATCGCCAGCGGCCCCAGGGCGCCGGATGCATGACTGGCCAGTTCGGCGGCAATTTCATCGACGATCCGCCCGACATTGCTCGCCGCGCGCTGGACAATTCTGGCTGCACCGGTCGGCTCGGCCCCGCGCGCCGACCGTTCGAAAAGGCGGACACCCAACTGCCGCTCCAAAAGCGCCACCAGCTTGGACAGGGCGGGTTGGGTAATGCCGAGGCTCTGCGCGGCCTTGTTGAAAGATCCATGGTCGATGATGGCCTGAACCGCTTCAAGCTGCCGCACTTCTGCTTTTATAACCATAAGGAATATCCCAAGTGCTAATCTCTATTAGACTGGCATAACCCAAGCGGGCAAAATCGCGCAAGACTGGGGAGAGAAACTATGCTCGAACAGCGCGTCCGCGAGGATCGTAAGGCAACCGGCAAGGAAGCAAAATTCCTTCGCAATATCTGGTATGTGGCGGGATATGCTCGTGAACTGGATGAGAACAACCGACTGACGCGGCGCTTGCTGGGGGAGGCGATTTTCATCTTTCGCACCGGCGATGGCCGTTTATGCGCGCTTCGCAACCGTTGTCCGCATCGCTTCGCTCCGCTCAGCATGGGCAGGCTGGAAGGGGATGCGGTGCGCTGCGCCTATCATGGTCTGGCCTTCGACGGCAGCGGCTCATGCAGCCATAATCCGCATGGGCCCAAGGGCGCCCTTTCGGTGCGCGCCTATCCCATCGTCGAGCAGGACGGCCTGTTGTGGATATGGATGGGGACGCCCGATCAGGCGGACCGGGCCACCATCCCCGATTTCGGCAGGCTCGATCCGCAACAGTTTCATGTCCGCTCGGGCTATCTGCACGGACAGGCCCCTTACGAATTGATGAGCGACAATATCCTTGACCTCAGCCATATCGAATTTCTGCATCCCCTGCTGGGCACGCCGGAGGTCAGTCAGGCCAAGGTCGAGGTGCGGCAGGAGGAGGGGCAGGTTATCGTGCGGCGGCATATGCGCGGCGAGGTGCTGCCCGCCGGTCTGGCGCAGGTCTATCGTACGGGAGCGCGCGCCGTGGATCGCATGCTCGAAGTCGTCTGGCATCCGCCCGCCAGCATGGTCCTTACCGTGTCGGTGGCAACCAGCGACGGAGGTCCCGATTGGCAAAGCGGGTCGCAGACGCTGCACATCTTCACTCCCGAAACCTCGGGCACGACCCACTATTTCTACGTTGCCAGTCTGGCCCGCGACAAGGCCGGGGAGGAGGCTGCGGATGGCTTTTTCGCCGCCCTTGAGCTTGTGTTTACCACTGAGGACAAGCCGATGATCGACGCGCAGGCCGCCGAAATCGGCGAGGAGGAATTCGAGGACCTGCGCCCCGCGTTGCTGCCGATCGATAAAGGGCCGGTGCTGGCCCGCCGCCGTCTTAAGCAAATGATCGAGGCCGAGTGCTGAAACCCGGCCCCCGGTCCTATGCGCCCAGTGCGGTGGGCAGGACCTTGCCGAAATAGGCCAGTTCGTCCGGCGTGGCGGTGCCCACGCGCATCCAGTTGCGATAGGCATCGCCCTCGAACAGTCGCACCTCGACGCTGAGCGCGGCCAGGCGGGCCTGGAGATCGGCGGCGGGCATCCCGCAATCGATATAGACAAAGGTGCCGTCCGATTTCAGATAGCGCAGCCCGTTGGCCTCGCAGATCCGATAGATCATCTCGCGGCATTGCTTCAGATAGGCAATCGCGCCCGACAGATAGGCTGCATCGCCAAGGCAGGCCTGCGCGGCGGCCAGCCCGGCCTGATTGCGCGAGGTGGTGATGCGTGCATTGAGCTGGCGGATGCGTTGGGGCTGGGCCAGCGTATAGGCGATGCGCAGGCCCGCAAGGCCATAGACTTTGGAGAAGGTGCGCGTGACGATGACATCATGCCCCTCGCGCACCAGAGAGCCCATGGACTGACGATGCGGATCAGGCGCCAGTTCGAAATAGGCCTCATCCACCAGCACCGGCACCTTGCGCGCGGCCGCGATGCAAAAGGTCCGCAGTTGTTCGGGATCGGGACGCAGGCCGGTCGGGTTGTTCGGATTGCACAGATAGACCATCCGTGTCTGCGGGCCGATGGCGGCCAGCATGGCGTCAAGGTCGATGTGATGGTCGGGGCGCAGGTTGATCCAGTCGGTCTCGATCCCCTGCCGCGCGGCATAGGCCAGATGGGTGGAATAGGTGGGCCGGGGCGCCAGCACGCGCCCGCCCGCCGCAATCGCCACCGTCAGCAGCGTGAGCGCATCGAGCGACCCGCTCGAGAGCGTGACCTGATCCTGCGTCAGCCCTTCCTGCGCGGCGATCTTTTGCCGCAGGGCCGCCTCGTTGTGCGGATAATAGGGTGCCTCGGCCACCGAGGCGATGATCGCCCGCCGCGCCGCCGGGCTGGGGCCGAAAGGGTTTTCGGTCACGCCAAGGCGCGCCTTGGCATTTCCGCTATGTTCGGGTTGCGACACAGGGGCAGCGGCCAGCAGGCCGGGAGCCAGCAGGCCCCCGGCGGCAACAGGCAGAACGGAGCGGCGGGTAATACGCATCAGAACTTCACATCCACACGAGCATAATAATTGCCGCCATTGGTGTCATAGGGCGTGTTGCGCGAATAGTTCAGGCCCCGGCTGTATTGGAATAAGGCCTTTTGCGGATAGGTGTCGAAGATGTTCTCGGCTCCGATGCGCAAGGTGACATTGCGATTCATCGCATAGGAAAGCGAGGCATCGAAGAAGGCGATCCCGCCAAAGCGCTGGAAAATGTCGCCGGTCGAATTTCCGCTGGAATCGGTATAGGCCCCGTAATAGCGCCCCCGGCCCAGCAGCGAAACCTTGCCCAGCGTATAGGTGATGCTGCCCGTGGCGTTATGCTGGGGCAGGCCCTGCTCGAACAGGGTCTTTTGCGTGGTGTTGCCCGCGAGAACGCCTGACGTCACCTTGGTCTGGGTATAGCTGTAGGCGACGGTGGCATCGAGGCGGCCGGGGCCGACCTGATGATTATAGGACACCACGATGTCGATGCCCCGCGTCCGGGTGTTATAGTCATTGGTGTAGAAGGAAATCGTGCTGTAATCGGTCGCCTGCGATAGGCCCATCGCCAGAAGCTGGGCCTTGAGCGCCGGGGTCAGCGTATAGGTGGGCGAGGTGCTGAAGCGCTTGTCGACGCGAATCTGATAAAGATCGACCGAACCCGACAGGCCCCATGGCGTCTTCCACACGCCGCCTGCCGTGATCGTGCGCGAGGTGGCCGGTTGCAGGGCCTTGCCGCCAAAGAACTGGGCGATGGGGTTGGTGGGCGAGAGGCGGCCGGTGGTGTAAACCAGCAAAGTGTTGGTATCGAGACCCTGACTGGTGCTGGTCGAATTGAGCTGGGCGGGGGTGGGCGCCTTGAAGCCGGTGGAATAGGAGGCTCGCACCGCCAGCATCGGCACAACTTCATAGCGCGTGGCAAATTTGTAATTGAACGTATTGCCAAAGCTGGAGAAATGCTCGTCACGAATGACGGCGGTCGCGCTCCATTTTTCCGTAATCGGCGCGGTCACGTCCAGATAGCCGGCATAGCTGGTCTGGCTCCACGCGCCCGCCTGCTGCGGGGTGAAACCGGGAAAGCCGCTGGCCCCGGCGGCAAGGCCCGCCGCCGCCCCCGGCCCCACCGCATAGGAGGCATATTCGCCGGGCCGGATCTTGTAGCTTTCCACCCGCCGCTCGGCGCCAAAGGCGATGTTGAGCGGGCGATCGAGGAAGGGCATGGCCAGACGATAGACGCCGTCGGCATTCAGATTGAATTCCTGCTGCACATTGCGGCCCAGATAGAAATTGAGCGGGCTGTTGGGGCCGAGCGAGGCGTTGATCGAATTATCGAGATAGAAATTCGTGGCGTTCGAGCCATAGGAACCGCTGATATCCCAGCTCAGATCGCTGCCCTTGCCGCCGCGCAGGCCCCCCACCATCTGGATATCGTCATAGCGCACCCGCTCGCTGGGGGTGAAACCGGCGGGATAGATCGTGTTCAGATTGAAGCCGGGGTAGACCGTGGTGGTCTTGTAAAGGTTGCTGTTGGTGGCCGGATTGCGCCAGTTGATGTCGGACCAGCCCTTGCCTGTGCTGAACGTGCCAAAGGCATAGGCTTCGACATTGGCGCCGATGTTTTCGGCCGCATCCACCGCCATACGGAAAGAGCGCCCCTCCGGATTGCCCCAGCGCTGGACCAGCGAGGGCACCACGATGGTGGGGTTGGCGGCGGCAAAGGCGATGGCGTCGTCGCGCTGGTGCGAGCGCGATGTGGCCTCGTTGCGGGCATATTCGCCCGTCACCACCAAATGGCCGCCGTTGGGCAGCGCAAAACCGGCGCGCCCGCCCGCCTGCACCGAGGCGCCATCGCCCATGTAATATTGCGAACCTTGAACAAAGGCGGAAAAGCCGGGCCTGGTGTCCAGCATGATATTGATGACGCCCGCGATGGCGTCCGACCCATATTGCGCCGATGCGCCATCGCGTAACACCTCGAGCCGCCCGATGCCAAAGGTCGGGATCTGGGCCAGATCGGGGGCCTGCGACCCGCTGTTGATGAAGGAGGAGCGGTGGAAACGCTTGCCGTTGATCATCACCAGCGTCATGTCCGGCGAGAGGCCATCGAGCGAGGCCGGGCGCACGAATTGCGGACCGTCCGAGGCGGGCAGGCGCTTGACCGTAAAGGCGGGCACCAGTTGCGCCAGCTTTTCATGCAGCGTGCTGCTGACGGTGAAATTGACAGTCTTGCCGCTGAATGTGTCGATTGGGGCCAGCGCGGTAAAGCGGGTCTGGCCGGTCTCGCGCGTGCCGGTCACGATGATATCTTCGGCCGGAACCGCCTGCGCAAGCGCGTCGCGCGGGGCCTCCTGTAGGCCCAGAACTACCGTCTTGCCATCATCATTCCTGACCGTCAGCGCGCTGCCCGCGAGCAATCGGGCCAGCGCGGCCTGGCGCGACATATGGCCCTTGATCGGCTCGGACCGCATCGTGGCGATGGCGCCGCGCGGAAAGAAGATCTGCCGCCCGGCCTGCCGCCCGAATTCATTGAGCGCCTTGGCCAGAGGCTGGGCCGGAATGTCGAAATTCTGTTCTCCGGCGGCATAGGCCGGGGCGGCATGGATCGCGGGCGCAGCAAGAAGGGCCGCGAAAAGCGGCTTGCGGAAATCACGGGACATGAATGGAACCTCTTGGGGAAGGAACGTTTGCGTCGTTCTCGATCTTCAAGACGATTGGGCGCGCGCCCACCGCCAAGTCGCGGCAAAAAAATTATCGCGTCAGCAGATAGGCAGTGCCCGAGACCGAAACATGCACGCCCAGCCCCATCGATACAGCGCGAAGAAAGGCCGCCGGATCGTTGGAGGTGAAACGCCCACCCACCGGAATGGCGGCCAGTTCGGGATCGACGATGATGATCTTGCGCGTCAGGAAACGGTTATATTCCTCAACCGCCAAACCCAGCGTGGCTTCATCAAACAGGATTTCGCCCTGCTGCCATGCGATGACCGCCTCGACCTGCGCGGCGCTGAGATGGCGCAGGGGCGGCTGATCGGGCGAGAGAAGCAGGCTCTGAAACGCCCCTATCGGCTGTCTGCCTGCCTGCGCCCGTCCGCGCAGCACCAGCAGGTCGAGCGTATCGCCGCGCAGCCGCGCATTGAAGCGGCCCGGCGAAAGTGCCACCTGCTGATCGCGGCCATGCAGGATTGCCCGGGCGCCGGGGCAAAGATCAATGGCGACCTCGCCCCGTTCTACCCACAGCGTGCGCTCATGGTCGGAAAAGCGCCATGCAAGGCAGGAATCGGTGTTGAGCGCGGCGATACTGCCATCGGGGAGGCGCAACAGGCGATGGCCGCCGATGGGGGCCGAAGCGCTGCTCCAAGCATAGGCCCGCGTCGCCAGCCCTCCGCCCGCCAGCACCAGGGCCAGCGCGCCGCCGCCCGCCGCCCGCAGGAATCCCCGGCGTGATGGTGCCGGAGCTGAGGCAAGATCACCTTGCCCTTCGAAGGCTTCATAAGCCGCCAGCGCCCGGTTGAAGGCAATCGCATGGGCCGGATCGGCATTGCGCCAGGCTTCGAAATCGGCCTCATCAATCGTATCGAGAGCGTACCGCGCGACCCATTGCGCAGCTGCGGCTTCCGGCGTCATCGGGCGGTGCTTTCGATCAGGATCATGGCAGTAAGACGAGCGGGCGGGGCAAAACCGCCAGATATTTCGCAGCGGATCGGAAAATTTATTCGACCATCGCGGTCTCGCCCGCCTCATCTGCCTCTGCGTAATCGGACCGCCGCCTTGGCTCCAGCGCGCGGGTGATCAATTCGATGGCCCGCGCCAGTCGCTTTTCCAGCGTCGAAAGGCTCAGGTTCAGCTCGGCCGCAATCTGGCGGGGCGGCTGCTCCTCGATCCGGCGGCGGACAAAGACCGCACGGCACCGTTCGGGCAATTGGTCCAGCGCCTGCTGAAAATCCTCCAGCGCCTCGCGCCCCTCGGCGATCTGTTGCGGATCGGGCGCGTCATCGGCCAGCCCCAGATGATCGGCATCCACGATCTGGCGAAAATCGACGATTTTTGAACGCCGCATCCGCTCAATCGCCAGATTGCGCAGGGTCCGCATCATAAAGGCTTGCGGATGGGTGATCGCTGCCCAGCCCTCGGTGGCCAGCATTCGGGCAAACACATCCTGCACCATGTCGCGCGCATCTTCGGAATTGCCGCAAAGCCGCTGCGCCTTGAGCAGCAAGGCGCGTTCATGAGGCAGAACCTCATCAATGAACCAGCGGTCTATGGGGCGGATGACGGGCACGATCACTCTTGCTCAAGGGTGGAGGTGCCACCCGATAGTGAGCGGTCATGTCATTTCCGCGACAGGGGGCGCTTACGGCCTGCCCTCCCATCCGCCGCCCAGCGCGAGAAAGGTCGCGATCTGATCCGCATTGATGTCGGCGCGCGCATCGGCCATCGCCTGATCGGCCAGCGCCAGATCGCGGTCGGCGGCCAGCACGGGCAAGGCGCCGATGCGCCCTCCCGCGCGCAGTTTACGCGCCTTTTCCGCCACCAGCGCCGCTGCCTTTTGCGCCTGTTCCAATTCGCCCAGCCGGTCGAGATCCGCCGCATAGGTGCTGAGCGTGGTTTCCACCTCGCGCAGCGCCTTGAGCACGGCCCCGTCAAAACCGGCCAGATCGGCATCGACACCCGCGCTTGCGCCCGCGATGCTTGCGCGCACCGCGCTGCGATTGATGGTCCAGCTTATCTGCGGCCCCAGCGCGAAACGGTTGGTCAGCGGCGAGAACCGGTCCACCACCGCCCCGGTCGATCCGATCGAGGCGCCCAGACGGATGTCGGGATAAAGCGCGCTCATGGCCACGCCCACCCGCGCCGTGTCGGCGGCGATACGGCGCTCTGCCATGCGGATATCGGGCCGCCGCCGGAGCAGCGCCGCGCCATCGCCCACCGGCAGCGGCTGTCTGAGCGCCAAGGGCCGGTTGCACCCCAGCCAGCCCGGATCGAATTCTTCGGGCGGGCGACCAATCAGCGTTGCCAGGCGGAAGGCGGCATTGCGTCGGCGGGCCTGAATTTGCGGCAGGCGGGCGCGGCTTGCCTCGACCGCCCCCTGACGTTTTTCGGCCTCGAAAGCGGGCAAGCGCCCCTTGGCCACGATCTGCCGGTTCAGCGCCAGATCGCCGCGCTGCGTGGCGATGATCTGCTCCATGGCGGCCATCTGGCTTCCGCCGTTGCAGATGTCGGACCATGCGCGGGCGGTTTCGGCGGCCACGGCCACCCGCACCAGATCGCGCGCGGCCTGCGCCGCTTCGCTGTCGGCCGAGGCCGCCTCGATCCCGCGCCGGATCCCGCCGAACAGGTCGAGGTCATAGCCGACCGTGATGCCCATGTCATAGAGTGGGCGCTCATGCGGCTGCACATGGCTCAACACCTGCTCGGCCGAGCGTTGCTGCTCACTCACCTCGCTGCTGAACCCGCCCTGCACCTGCCGCCGGGCGTGGGCCTCGCCCAGCAGGGCCATGCTGCGCGCCAGATGGGCATCGGCCACGCGCAGATCGGTGTTGGCGGCAAAAGCCTGTTCGATCAGCCCGTCCAGCACCGGGTCATCATAGAGCCGCCACCAGCGATCGGGCAAAGGCATGGCCGGATCGACAGCATTCCTGCCCGACACGAAAGGCCCGCTGACCGCCGGGCGAGTGACGAGCGCGCTCTGCGGCCCATGATAATTGGGCCCCACCGGCGCGCAGGCGGCCAGCAGGATAGGCGCAAGAACGCAAAGCGCGCGCCTCACCACGGCAGGCTCCTATGCACGACGCGTCCATCGGCGCGCGGATGGACCTCGACCGTTGCGGTCTGGCCGGGGATCAGGCGCACGCCCGCAGGGACTTTGTCGATGGCGATGCGCACCGGAATGCGCTGGGCAAGGCGGACCCAGGTGAAGGCGGGATTGACATTGGCCAGTTGCGCCTCGCCGCCGCTGCGTTCGCGATCCTCGACCCCGCCCGCGATGCTCTCGACATGGCCGCGGATCTCGTCGCGCACGCCCATCAGCCAGATGCTGGCCGGATCGCCGGGATGGATGATCGGCAGCTTGGTTTCCTCGAAATAGCCCTCAACGCGCAAGGATGCGCCATGCACCAGCGCCAGCGCCGGTTTGCCCGCCGCCAGATAGATCCCTGGCTGCATCGAGACATTGGTGACAGTGCCATCGACCGGCGCGCGCACGGCGGTGCGTTCAAGGTTGAGCCGCGCCAGATCGCGGGCCGCCGCAGCGCGAGCCAGCCCCGCGCGCAGGGTCTCGACCTTGGTGCGGCCTTCCTCGATGGTTTCGGCGGCGACCACATCGGGCATCGCGCGGTTGCGCTGATCCTCGCGGATGGCCTGAGCCAGCGCGGCGCGCTGATCGGCCAGCGCCGCATCGGCCTGCGCCAGGGCAAGCCGGTATCGCGGCGGATCGATGACGAACAGGACCTGTCCTTTGCGCACGCTCTGATTGTCGGCAATCGCCACCTGCGTCACCAGCCCCGAAACATCGGGCGCCACCGGCACTAGGTCCGAGCGCACCTTGCCGTCGCGCGTCACCGGTTCGACCTGATAGCGCATCCACAGCGCATAAATGCCGAAAAGAATGGCCGAAATCAGCGCAAGCGTACCGATCGAGCGGAGGAGATTGGTTCGATGTATCATGAGTGATGCGCAATCCACGCTGGGAGGAACGCGTCGGCAAGAGCGGACAGCCCCCACCAGACGGCAATGAACAGGGCGATTTCGACCAGTGCAGGCTGCCACACGAGGCGGGCCAGCGGCAGGCGCAGCAAAGCGGGGCGGATCAGCCAGACCATCACGACCGCCAGCACCGCCCAGACCAGCGCGGCAGGGGCATAGATGCCCAGCAGGACCACTTCCTCGATCATGGGGCTGCCTCCAGCTGGGGGGGCGCGGCATCGGGAAACAGGTTGCAGCGCATACCCACCAGCGCGGCCAGCGCGGCGTGACGATGCCAGTCGGTGGGCCCATCCGTGGGCCCGTCCGGGCCCAGCGCCAGCAGCGCCGCCAGAGCGCCGTCAATGGCCGAACACAGCGTGTTGGCCGGTCGCAATTCCTGCCCCGCCATCCCGCGCCGTCGAAACAATTCGACCAGCATGGCCAGAACTTCCCCCAAACGGTGGCGGGCGGCATGGGGCACATGGGGCAGGGCGCCCCGTATCGGCAGGAGATTGCGCCCGATCCGCAGATCGGCCAGCGCATCGGCGGCATCGACCGGCCCGGCTGAGGAGGACAGGGCCATGCGCGCGGCGATCTGGCCCATGCGGTCGGTTGCCCTCGCGTTCCAGTCACCTGCGCGGAAAGGGCGGCGAATATCGGCAAGCCGGGCCATTTCGGACCAGTTGGCCGACAACACCCGCCGCAGGCTCCATTGCGCCTCGACCGAGCGGAACAGGCGCGTGATGGCCAGCGTGGTGACAATACCGCCGATCTGGGCCAGGCCGGTGTTGATAAAGGCGGCAAAATCGCCCTGAAACCGGGCCAGAAAGCCCATCGCCACGATGAAGCAGGAAAACATCGGCAAGGCCTGGGCGGAACGTGCCGGATCGGCCTGAATATAGCCCATGCGGATCAGGGCGGGCGCGAGCGTCAGCACCAGCATGAACCACCCGTCGACCCGGGGCAGGATTACGAAGAGATAAAGCGCGGCCAGCGGAAAGGTGCGCAAGGTGGCCATGAGATAGCGCCCGATGACCGGGGCTGGATCGTCCTGCGCGGCAAAGGAGCAGGTGATCAGCGCGGCAAAGGCCGCCGTGGCCGAATCGGCGGGCCAGGCCAGCAGCACCCAGACCGCGCAATAGAGCATGATCGCGGCCGCCGTGGCCAATCCGGCCATGGCCGCGATGCCGTAATCGCGGGCCAGCGGAAAGCGGTCGGTGCGATAATCCGACAGGTCTGGCGCCTTTGCCCCCAAGGTGGCGGCGAGGCGATGGGCGCGCACCAGCGCGGTCACCATCCCGCCCATGCGCATCGCCGCGCTTTCGCGCAGCAGGTGGGTCCATGGATGCGCGCCCGGTTCTGGGCTTTGGCCCGCGAGGCGCGCGAGGGCTTCGCCTTGGGCAATCCATGCCTCATCCCCGGCGCGGGCCTCGCCCAGCCATTGCGCAATCCTCTCGCGCAGAGCCATCAGCGGCGAGCCGCAACCGCCCCCGACATCGAGCAGCGCGAGCCGGTTTGCCGCCGCCGAGGCCAGCGGGAGGATCTCGGTCAATTCATGTTGCAGCGCCCTGATCGTGCTGCGGGTGGCGGGGGCGGCCGGATCGTCAAAGGGCAGATGCAGCGCGATCATGCCGATTTCGGTGACATCGGTGGCCAGCTTGCGCCGATGGAGCGGTTCGGCCCGGATGCTGCCCATGGCGACGGCATCGGCGCACCATGCTGCCGCGTCCTCCAGAAATTTGGCGGCCCGTTCCCGGATTGGATCGATGGCGCGCCATGGTTGAAGTAAGGCGTGGACCGCCGTGACGCAGAGAATGGCCACCGCCATTTCCTCGACCCGCGCGATGGTTGTGTCGAAAATATTGGCCGGATCATCGAGATAGGGAAAGCTGATGACGGCGCTGGAAAAGGCGGCCATCTGAAACAGAAAGGCGCGCGGGCTGCGGTCCAGCACGGCAAGGACAATGCACAATCCGGTCCATGTCGCCATCACCAGGACCAGCAAGGCGGGCGAATTCTGAAGATTGGGCACGACCGCCAGCGCGGTGATCGCCCCAACCGCAATGCCCAACAGGCGATGGATGACCTTGGGGCGAAAGGCGCTCGCCATGGGCTGGGCTGTGACATAGACCGTCAGCAGGGCCCACCATGGGCGTGGCAGGCTGGCGGCAAAGGCTATCGCCAGAGTGATCGCAGCGGCCAAGAAGCTGCTGATGGAAAACAGCAGTTTGCGGCGGTCGATGGTCAAAGGCCTAGGGGGCAAAGGCTGGGGCGGCCACATGGGATGATGTTTCGCTTGGGCTTGCACTCTTCCCGATGGGCAAACAGACCGCATGCCCGGCCGCCCTCTGGATCGAGGCGGGCCACTAGCGGGCAGGGCGGGGGCTACACAAAAGCAAAATTTTGAATGGAATAAACAAATAAAATGCATTAAATTGATTTTAAAGCTAAATCTGTTTTCGGCAGGGGCGTAAAGGGTTTTATCAGGCCTCGTCGTCGCGCCGGGCCATGATCGAGATCGCCACTGACATCGCGAGAATGACAAAAATGTAGAGCGAGGAATCAGCGAAGGCGAAATATCGCTGGATCAGCAACAGGACGGCCGTGGCCAGCGCGAGTAGGGCCGTGGCCATCATGGCGCGGGAGGATACGCCCAAACCATTGCATATGCGGCTGTATATCTTCATCCGAGCCATCGTGATCTTACCCTTTTGAGGCAGGATTTAGCCGCTCTGCTTTCTGCTATCCAATGCCAATATTTGCGGTTCATCCATCGAATTTTTGCGCCTTCTCCGGGTTTCGGGGCCAAGTGCGGGCGGAAAGGGTGGCCCATTGCGGCGCTTTGGGAGGACAGCTTCTCATGTTAATGACAATCGGAAAATTGCATTGATCGAATTTAACACAAGGATGATGATGGGATGGATATAGGCATCGCCCGCACTTTCCTCGAAGTGGTCAAGACCGGCAGCTTTGTGGGGGCGGCCAACAATCTCAATCTGACCCAGACCGCCGTCAGCGCGCGGATCAGGGTGTTGGAGGAGCAACTCGAGCGGCCGGTGTTCATCCGCAACAAGGCCGGGGCGAAGCTGACGCCTGCGGGCGAGCAGTTCCAGCGGTTTGCCACCACGCTGGTGCAGGTCTGGGCCCGCGCCCAGCGCGCGGTGGCGCTGCCGCCGGGGCGTCAGACGGTGGTGACCATCGGCGCGGAGCTTAGCCTGTGGAGCCCCTTGCTGCGGCATTGGCTGATCTGGATGCGCCGGGAATGCCCCGATATTGCCGTCAGCACCCAGATCGACACGGCGGATCGTCTGATGGAGCAGGTGCAGGATGGCACGCTGGATGTGGCCGTGCTCTATGCGGCGCCCAGCCGTCCCGGTATCGTCGCCGAACTGCTGTTTGAGGAAAAGCTGGTGCTGGTCAGGACCACGCCGACCTCGGTTGAACTGAAGCCCGAGGATCATGTGCAGATCGATTGGGGCGAGGAATTTGCGGCCAGTTATCAGGCCGCTTTCCCCGATCAGCCCAATGCGGTGATGTCGATCAGCTATGGTCCGCTGGCTTTGGAATATATCCTTGCGGCGGGGGGCAGCGGGTATTTCCGCAAGGGTTTCATCCGGCCCTATCTGGAGGAGGGGCGCCTGATACTGGTGCCGGGAAGCCCGGAATTTTCCCACTCCGCCTATGCTGTTCATTCATCGCGGGCCGATGCGGGCGTCATGGATCGCGTCAGGGCAGGGTTGAGCGCCGCCGCGCAGATCATTATGTGATGGGTTCAAATAATATCAAAAATATTGCCGTAAACGATCAATAATATCCGTTTGCTTTCGGATGACGAAAGCGCAAAAGCAGCCCTGCGCATGACGCAATTTCAGCTTTCTGCCTCCGCCTTGCCGAAGATTTTGGCAAGGCCAAGTGCGGGAGAGGAGTTGAATGCCGCAAGTCGAACCGGACAAGGGACCGGACCTGTCAGAATCCCCCCGATTTCTGACACCGAGGTGACAATGGGCCATCAGGCCGCTCGCCCGGCCCTGGAGTTTGACACGGCGGCTGTTGGTTAGGCGTCGGCTGCTGCCTTTGCGCAGTCGGCGTCTAACCATAAAGCTTCAGATTTTTACCCGGATGCCGGCCGATGCCCGATTGCGGATACAGACCCTTGCAGGCCAGTTTATCCACGTATTCCGAGATTTTATGCATCGCGGCGCAGAGCCGCCGGTGTAAAGTCGAGGCATGACCATACCGCATTTGCCCTATCCCGCCCCTGACTGGAACGAGCAGCGCAAGGAGGCCCTGTTGGCGCGTTTGCGCGCCATTGTCGGACGCGCTCATCTGCGGGTGGGGGCCAAGGCCACGCGGCGCTTTGTCCAAGGCTATCGTTTTGGCAAGGGGCAGGCGCTGGCGGTAGTCTGCCCCGGCTCGCTGGTCGAGCAATGGCGGGCGGTGGCGGCCTGCGTCGAGGCCGGCGCCATCATCCTGTGTCAGGCGTCGAACACCGGGCTGACGGGCGGTTCGACCCCGCATGGCGATTATGACCGGCCGGTGGTGGTGATTTCCACGCGGCGGATGGACCGCATCCATGTGATCCGCGACGGCGCGCAGGTGGTATGCCTGCCCGGCGCCACGCTTTATGAACTCGAACGGCGGCTGCGCCCACTGGGCCGGGCGCCGCATTCCGAAATCGGCTCTTCCTGCATCGGCGCCAGCGTGATCGGCGGGGTATGCAACAATTCGGGCGGCGCGCTGGTGCGGCGCGGTCCGGCCTATACCGAACTGGCGCTTTATGCGCGGGTAGATGAGGCGGGCCAACTGGTGCTGGTCAATCATCTGGGCATTGATCTGGGGGCGGACCCCGAGGCGATGCTGGCACGGCTGGATGCAGGGGACCTGCCCGAGGCGGCCATCGATCCGGCCCTTGCCAGTGCGGCCAGCGACGGCACCTATGCCCAAAAGCTGCGCGATATCGAGGCGCCGACGCCTGCGCGCTTCAACGCCGACGCGACGCGCCTGTATGAAGCATCGGGCAGCGCGGGCAAGGTGGCGGTCTTTGCCGTCCGGCTCGATACATTCCCGCGTGAGGCGCAGAGCCATGTCTTTTATATCGGCACCAATGATCCGGCGGAGTTGACCGCCTTGCGCCGGGCGATCCTGGGCGACTTTGCGCATCTGCCGGTGGCGGGCGAATATATGCACCGCACCTGTTTCGATCTGGCGGCGCGCTATGGCAAGGACACGTTTCTGGCCATCCGCAAGCTGGGGACGGACCGTTTGCCGCGCCTTTTTGCGGCCAAGGCATGGGCGGACGGGATTCTGCCGGGCGGCTGGTCGGACCGGGCGCTGCAATGGCTGGCCGATTGCCTGCCCGACCATCTGCCGCCGCGCCTGATCGATTTCCGCAACCGTTTTGAACATCACCTGATGCTGCGCGTCACCGGCGAGGGTTATGGCGAGGCGCGTGACTGGCTGGCCGCCCATTTCCCTTCGGCGGTCGGAGAGGCGATCGAATGCACCCCGGAGGAAGGCGCGGCGGCCTTTCTGCATCGCTTTGTCGCGGCCGGTGCGGCGGTGCGCTATCGTCAGGTCCATGCCGACAGCGTGGAGGACATTGTCGCGCTCGACATCGCCCTGCCGCGCAATTGTCTGGATTGGGTCGAGCATCTGCCGCCCGAAATCGATGGCAAGATCCTCCACCGGCTCTATTACGGCCATTTCCTGTGCCATGTGTTTCATCAGGACTATATCGTGGCCAAGGGCGTGGACGGCATGGCGCTCGAACATGCGATGCTGCCGCTGCTGGATGCGCGGGGGGCGGAATATCCGGCCGAGCATAATGTCGGCCATCTCTATGAGGCCAAACCGGCGCTGCGCGATCATTATCGCGCGCTGGACCCGTGCAACACGTTCAACCCCGGCATTGGCGGCACCGCGCGCGAGGCGGTGGCGCCGCGCCATGGATGCTGCGGGCAATGATCAGTTTTACAAGAGGAAGGATGCGTCGATGAGGCTTTGTCGCTTTGGGGAAGCGGGGCAGGAGCGCCCCGGCATGATCGCGCCCGATGGATCGCTGCGTGATCTGTCGGGTCATGTTGCCGATATCACGCCCGATGTGCTGGCGCCCGCCGCGCTGGCCCGACTGGCCGCGCTCGATCCGGCCTCGCTGCCGATGGTCGAGGGTGAATTTCGCTATGGCGCGCCGGTGTCCGGCACGCGGCAATTTCTGGCGGTCGGGCTCAATTATGCCGATCATGCCGCCGAAGCCAATCTGCCGCTGCCCCCCGAACCGGTGGTGTTCAACAAATGGGTCAGTTGCCTGCAAGGACCCAACGATCCGGTGATTATCCCGCGCGGCTCCGAAAAGACCGACTGGGAGGTCGAATTGGGTGTGGTGATCGGCTCTCCGGCCTATGAGGTGGATGAGGCCGACGCGCTGGATTATGTGGCGGGCTATTGCGTCATCAACGATATTTCCGAACGCGCGTGGCAATTGGAAAAGGGCGGAACCTGGGACAAGGGCAAGGGCTTTCCCACATTCGGCCCGGTCGGCCCCTGGCTGGTGACAGGTGATGAGGTGGGCGACCCGCAGAATCTCTCAATGTGGCTGGATGTGAATGGCCAGCGGATGCAGAACGGCCATTCGGGCACGATGATTTTCGGCGTCGCGCATCTGGTGGCCTATATCTCGCGCTTCGTCGCCTTGCTGCCGGGCGATATCATCACCACCGGCACGCCGCCCGGCGTGGGCATGGGGCAAAAGCCTGAGCCGCGCTATTTGCAGGTGGGCGATGTGATGAAATTGGGCATCGAAAAACTGGGCGAGCAACAGCAGGTCTGTGTCGCTCCCTGAAGGGGGAGCCATTATGGATAATCCCATCCTCCTTCCGCTGAAGAACCCAGGCCTGCAGCAAGGCGCGCTAAGCTCAACAGTTCTGAGTTGTTACAGTTCGGACAGATCAGCGCCTTGGATTGCGTCATATCGATCGCGCGCGTGCCGGATGCTCTCTTGATTGCCGTTCGCCCAGGTAACGAGGCCCATCACCGGCGCAAGAAGCGTTTTGCCCACACTCGTCAGTTCGTAATCCACGCGCGGCGGAATAGTCGGAAACAACGTCCGCTTCACCAACCCGTCACGTTCCAGTCCGCGCAGGTTGATCGTCAGCATTCGCTGCGAGATTCCATCGATCCGGCGCCGCAACTCATTGAACCGAACCGGCCCGTCCTTGAGCGTTGCGATGATGTACAGGGTCCATTTATCGCCAATAAGATCAAGGATTTCCCGAACCATCCGGCAATCCTCCCCTTCGCCGGGGGTAGGAAAATCAATGTGACCAGGTGTCATGAAAGTGCCTTCTTGCGAGGATTTGGACGGTTACCATAATAGGGTTGGTAACAAGAAATTACCACCCTTTAGGCCGGAGCAGTCATGACCAACATCCTCCTCGTCACATCGAGCCCGCGCGGCGCCCAGAGCCTGTCCACCCGCTTTGCGAGTGAGATCGCCGATGGTCTGAAAGCTCACTCGGGCGGCGCGATTGTCTCCCGCGACCTTGCCGCCAATCCGCTGCCCCATATCGCGCAGGCTTACATCCAGGGCCGCGTTGCGGCGCCAGAGGCGCGCACGAGCGAGCAGGCAGAGGCGGTCGGCCTTGCCCAGATCCTTATCGACGAAGTGAAGGCCGCCGATGTGATCGTTCTGGGGTCGGGCATGATCAATTTCGGTCCGCCAACCCAGCTTAAGGCC
Organism: Novosphingobium sp. SG707; assembly: GCF_012275515.1. GTDB lineage: Bacteria > Pseudomonadota > Alphaproteobacteria > Sphingomonadales > Sphingomonadaceae > Novosphingobium. The sequence goes on along the minus strand of NZ_JAAZQL010000001.1, from coordinate 991,098 downwards.
TGGTTCGATCATATCACCTGGCCGGGGGTGACCTTCGGCTATGGTGAGGACGGCAAACCACGAGGATTGCTGACCGGCAAGAAGGTCTATCTCGTCACGGCCACAGGCGGTGTCTTCTCCGAAGGCCAATGGGCCCCCTTCGATTTCCAGACCGACTATCTGCGCCACCTGCTGGGCTTCATCGGCCTGACCGATGTTGAAGTCATCCGCGTAGAGGGCACCGTTTTCGGGCCTGATGCGGCCAAGGCCGCCATCGCCGCCGCCGAGGCTCACGTGCGCGCGGTCTTGGACAAAGCAGCCTGAGGCCATCCAGACGTGCCGAGCGCGCCGGGATCAGAAGGATGACATGATGTTGCAAATCGATCTTTATACCGAGATCACCTGTCCATGGTGCATCATCGGGCACCACCGTCTCGATAAGGTCCTGGCGGAGCGCTTCGCGGGACTCGAGGTGGATATCCGTCAGCATCCGGTGCTTTTGCTGCCCGATGCTCCGGTGGAAGGTCTTTACATCCCGGATCTTCTGCGCTCGCGCTATGGCATTACCGACCCGAAAGCATCGTTTGCCCGTCCCGAGGCGGAAGCCCGCGCCTCCGGCCTTGATCTCGATCTGAGCCGCCAGCCCTGGACCTATCGGACGCAGGCGGCGCACGGTCTCATCCTTGCCGCGCGCGAGCGAGAGACGCAGCATCAGCTCGCGGTTGCCATCACCGATGCCCATTTTCTGCAGGCCAAAAACATCTCGGATGCCGATGTCCTTGCCGATATCGCCGTGGCTTATGGCTTCGAACGCGATGAAGCCCGCGCAATCGCGCTCGACCCAGCGCAGCATCGGCGTGTCGAACAGGAGGCAGCCCGATCAATGGCCGCCGGAGTAAGATCGGTCCCTCACTTCATCTTCGGCGGGCGCATCGCCATCAACGGAGGCCGCAGCGAAGACGAGATCGCATTGGCCATTCGACAAGCCGCCGGCGAGCAGGCGGTTTAGTCCGTAACGGCTTTCAGGAGCAGGTCGCGTCGAGGAGAAGAAATCCATGCCATCCGAGGGATTTACAACGGTCGATGTGCCCGATCAGTCAGGCAAATGCCTCATTGTCACCGGGGCCAATACGGGCATAGGCTTCGAAGTAGCCAGTGCATTGGCGGCCCGGCGCGCCCGAGGGGGCGCCCCATTACTCATATTGCTGCATGGTTTAATTTGAATGCCGGGTTCTGAGGGAAACGGCCGTTCTCAGGGCCCGCGAACGTTAGGAATGGCGGCGTCAGCAAACGATCGCGGGCCTAAAACGACGAGTATCGTCCACCGGCCGCCGTCACCATTTGGCTGCTTGCAGATCCGTTGAACTCTAACGTCTGGCGGGCCGATATCGACCCGCCGTGATAGCTCTTACGCCTGATTTGATGCTGCTGAACTCGCGGCGGCCTCGCTCAGAGATGGAGTTGCACCTGTACCGGCCAGCATGCCGTTCAGTGTTCCGCCAGTCATACCCAATTCCGCCATCAAGCCATCGATCAGCGGTCCGCCCACACGATAACGCATCGCAGCTGCCACAGCGGCATCGGCAAGGTTTGGATGGCTTTCGCTCTGCGCGGTATCCGATCCGTTGCCATGCAGCCCGCGTGCATCGACAATGCTTATTTTGTCGATATTCTCCATGGGCTTGCTGGCGGCCGCGATAATAGCGGGAAGCGCCTCCAGCATCGCTTTGCGCAACAGCAGGGCCGTCTGGGCTTCGCTCAGAATGTTGGTGGCTTCGTTAAGCGAGGCTTGGCCTGCGGCATCGACCTTGAACGCGGCTGCACGGCCCTCGGCGCGCGCCTTTTCGGCATCGGCCTCGGCGGTTGCCTCCGTACGCAGAGCCATCGCGCGCGCCTCGGCCGCTTCCTTTTCCGCCTCGGCGGCAACGGTAATGCCCACCGCTTCTTCCTGAGCGCGCTGTGTGGCCGCAATCACCGCGACATTCTTGTTACGATTGGCGATTTCGGTCGCCTTGGCTGTGGCAACGCTTTCCTCGGCCCTGACGGCAAGGGCGCGCGCCTCATTCGCAGCAGCCGTCGCGGTCGATTCTTCCTCCGACTTTTGCGCTGTCTGCACCGCCGTGGTGATACGCGCGATTTCGATGGTGCGGTCACGCTCGATAGTAGCGGTCTGGATGGCCCCGTCACGGGCGATATTGGCGCTTTGGATGATTTTATCGGCTTCGGTCTGCGCAACGATCTTGGCCTGATTGGCGGTGATACGCGCGATCTCGGCCAAGCGGGTCTGTTCCGCCTCTGCTGTTGCTATGGCGGTTGCCTGTTCGGCGCGGAGCGCAGCCAGCGTCTGCTCTTGCGTCAGCCTTGCCTGCTCGGCCGCTTGTGCAATTTCCAGCGATTGGTTGTTGGCCTCAAGGTTGCGCTGCTCAATCTCCACCCGATTGGTCGCGACAATATCATTTCTGATCTTCTTGCGCTCTTCGATGGTGCGCGTGAGAACTGTCAGGCCTTCCGCATCGAAAGCATTGTTTTCATTAAAATGCTCAAAAGCCGTCTGGTCGAAATGGGTGATGCTGACCGATTCCAGCTGGAAACCGTTCATATCCAGATCCGTCATCAGCGCTTCCTGAACCTTCTGGATGAAATCGGCGCGGTTGGCGTGAAGATGCTCCATCGTCATCGTCGCGGCAACCGAACGCAGCGCCGACACCAGCTTGCCGTCGAGCAGCGATTTCACCGCCTCCGGACTGTTGACCGCCGCGCCCAGAGTCTGCGCGGCAGCGGCAATCGAGCCGGCATCCGGCTTCACCTTGATGTGGAACAGCCCGATCACATCAACACGCAGTTTGTCGAGCGTGATCAACGCATCCTTGTTGAGACGCGATACTTCCAGCTTCACTGTGGTGAGACGCACCTGCATCAATTCATGCAGCACGGGAATGACCATGATGCCGCCGTTGAGTACGACCTTTTCACCGCCAAAGCCGGTTCGGATCAGCGCTATGTCCTTGGTCGCCCGGCGATAGAGACGCGTGAGAATGATGCCGATAACGACCAGTGCTGCAAGGATGATCCCCGCATAGATCAGAATTTCAATGAGTGACTGCGGCATGATGCCTTCTCCAGAGTGAGGCGTGGAATCATTGGTTCAAATTGGTTTTAGTTGTGTGTTTTCGTCGGGCAGCACGAAGAAGATGGGCCCCTCGCGCCGCACGATCAGCGCGCTTTGGCCCGAGGTGATCTCATCCTTATCATTGTGCGGCTCGACCATGATAAAATGCGCCTGTCCGTATTGATCGACCACTTTGGCGCGTGCAGGCGCTCCGCGACGGGCTGTGCCTTCCAATATGACGCCGCGCCGCGCCAACAGATCATCGGTGGAAATGGCGGTGGTCTCGAAAGAGGGCATGATCCGCATAAGCCCATTGGCCGCCAGCGTGTTGAGCAGCCCGCCCAGCAACAGGGCGACGCCACAGGCCAGCCACCAAGCCAGTGGGCCCCCGACCACCGCCACAGCGATGTTCTGAAGCGCAACCCCGGTCAATGTGAAGCAGGCCAGCAGCGAAGTCAGCCAGATCAAAATCGGAATGTCGCGGCCAAGGCCCAGCCAGTCGAGCAGACCCGCCGAGCCGCTTGGCGCAACGTCTCCATGCAGATCGAGGCTGCCAAAACCCAGGCCGATTGCCTCAATCAGGCCGATCCCGATCATCACCAAAAATGCGATCACAAACGGCAGATAGGGCGGAGTAAGAAAAGGCGCTAGCATAGATTATTGACCATCATGGCGCTGAACTACTGTCAGGAAAAGATGAAAATCAATCATCCGATGAACCTCTTTTAAATCTTATAACGTCACGGCTGGTTCGGGAATGCCGGCAAAAATTTCCGCCATTTTTATTTCTGCAAATATGTCTGTTGAAGGGCAGGGCCGCATCAGGAAAATTCATCCTCTCATCGATTTTTAGTATAAAGGCGAAGGATGCCGGTGTGCACATCACAAACATCGCTCGATCTCAGCGGCCGCTCGCTTTGCGAAGCAGAAGAGGTACCGTCAGCCCTTGCACAAAGATCGAGAAGGCGACCACGGCAAAGGCAACACTGACCAATGCATCATGTTCGGGCAGGCTGCGGGGCGCCCCCAGGGCAAGAGCCAAAGCCAAAGCCCCGCGCAAGCCGCCCCAGAACAGGATATGGCGTGTAAGCATATCAGTGGCCATGACGGTTTTGCGGAAGAGGGACGTGATCGGATAGATGGCCACAGCGCGGCCCGCCAATACCGCGACGGTGCCGACCAGTGCCGGAAACCAGAAACTCGCGATAGGTTGGGTGGCTTCACGACTGCCGATCAACAGAAAGACCACCGAATTGGCAAGAAAGGCGGCGAATTCCCAAAACCTGATGACGGCCTCTCCCCCCGTTTTGCTCAGCGTTCGATCCTTGCCCCAATTGCCCACCAGCATGCCGGCCGACAAGGTGGCCAGGACCCCCGAAGCATGCAGTTCCTCGGCCAACAGAAACGAACCATAGGCGGCCAGCATGGTGAGCGTGATTTCTACCAGATGATCTTCGGAACGCCCCGCGATCATCATCAACGCCGCCGCCACAGCCAGCCCCAGCACGACGCCTCCGCCCACAGTTGTGATCAGGGTCAGCGCGATACCGCCCGGCCCGGAGGCCGTTCCTGCGATCCATGCGGCCACCAGCGCAAAGAGCACCGCAGCGGCGCCATCGTTGATCAGGCTCTCGGCCTCCATCAAAAAGCGCAGCCGCTTGTTCGCCTTCTGCTCCTTCATCATGGCGATGACCGAGACCGGGTCAGTGGCTGCGATCAGTGCTCCAAACAACAGCGCGGCAGGCCAGCCCCAGCCTGCGAGCCAATGCATGCCGCCCGCCACCACTCCGGCCGAGAGCATTGTTCCACCAAAGGCAAGACTGAGCACCAGCGCGCCTTCCCGCCGGAACTGCTTCCAGCCCAGATGCAGCGCGGCCTCAAACACCAGCGGAGGCAACAGCACACTGAACACGAGTTCGGGGGTCAGGGTGATGCCGCTTTTGTAATCAGAAATGCTGAGCCCTATGCCAGCCGCGACAAGGCCGATGGCATAAGGCAGGCCGAAACGGCGGCTGATGATAGCCACCAAACAAGCCGTCAGCAGCAAAAGGCCAAGGGCCAGACTGTCCATTCCATGCATGATGCTATGCCCCCTTCGCCACCGTTTTCGGTCCGAGCGGGGCCAGTTGCATGAAGCCGGCTTGGTGGGATCCTCTGTCAGCGCGGACTATGTCTGATTTGGCCGCAAGGTAACCTTTCGACATACATTCAATTCGCAGTGCGAAAGGAGGCGCTGCTGAGAAAGCTGACCAACCGGTCAAACCAAAGAGTGCCAGCCCAACGCCCAACCCGATGATCGGACCTGATAAAGGCGAGATTGGCATCGCCTCGATCCCCATCGGCGGCCATGATTGAGGCAAGCCGAGTTCAGCAAGGCCCAATGCCATAATGACCTTGGAGATAAAGCGCGGACTCCATCCGCTTTCATTAAGAACGCGATGTACAACGACGGGATGGTCAATGCCCGCATCCGCATTGGCAAGCCACGGGCGGATCAGGCCATGGGGGCGAGCCATAGGCGCAAGTCTCCAAGTATGGTTTTCCTCACCGGCGGCCCGACCGGTGTACCAACCTGCTCATTCGCATGCGAATGAAAACACCCGCGACATTTATGGCAGCATTTGGTGCATTGCACAAGCCTGACAGGGAATGTGTGCCGCCGCAGCGATGAATCGCATATTCCTCCCAAGAGGCTCAATCCTTGAGCTTTGGATGATTGAAGCAAAACCTGTGATGATCATGATATCCTGCGCATCCCATTTCCGGGCTATAACGCCCCACCCACGGAACAACTCTGCAGTTCTTGCCACCTGACGTGAAGCTTTCTTTGCGAATACACAACGCTGTGGCTGGGTTATGGGGACCGCTTGCAATCAGAGAGACGTTCACTGCGCGCCTCCTCTGCCGCCGGTGAGCCCGATATGTTTCGTGTCGGCGTCAGGCATCCCTTTCAGTTCGGGAGACGCGGCGTAGCCGGCGCCCGAGCGGGGGCGTTCGACAATCACCTTGAACATGTAATCACGCATGATGAATCGCCCCAAAGAGAGGGGCGGCGAGGGCAAATTGTTTGGAAAAATCAGCGGAACAAGGGTCACGAAAGGCAATCAGGCGAGAGACGTTGCCCGTGAAAGAATTGCCCATGCAGTCTGTTCATGAACACAGGGAAATAAGAAGTGTTTTTGGTTGCGGGCGAATGCTGCGCGCATGATCTTCTTCTTTCCGTGCTTTAAGAACAGGCCGATATTGGCTAAATGGGCAGATAATTCAGATCAACATTTCCTGCATGTCGCCCAAAATCGGCCGAGAATTTTTGTCAAAGGCATTACTTGAAAGCCATCCTGTTCATTTGCAGCCAGAGCCGCCTGCGCAGCCCAACGGCCGAGCAGATGTTCACCGACTATCCCGACCTTGAGGTGTCCTCAGCCGGCACCAACCATGATGCCGAAAACCCGCTGACCGCAGAACTGGTGTCATGGGCCGACACTATCGTGGTGATGGAAAAGCAGCATCGCGCCAAATTGCAACGGCGGTTCCGGGCGGCCCTGCGCGGACAACGTATCATTTGCCTGGATATCCCGGACGACTATGCCTTCATGCAAACGGAACTGGTGGAATTGCTCAAGGTACGCATGGCGCGGCATCTGCCGCCGACTTGATGGTGACTGGCTGGCGGTTTCGGTCGGAAGTGTTTCAGCCGGAGAAGGTCGACTATGGCTGTGCTCTACCGCAATCCCATCCGGTCCATTTTCTTGAGCAATCCGACACGCGAAAGACCAAGATCACGGGCGGTATGAGTATGGTTGTGACCAGTGCGTTCGAGCGCCTCGACGATCCGACGTCGCTCCAACGCTGCGACTTCCTCTTCGAGCGTTAAATTCGCGGGGGGCGAGGTGACGGGTATGGTTTCTCCAGTGGCAAAGGCCAGATCATCGACGCCGATCGCGGTGCCTTGCGCCAGGGCCGCCGCGCATTCCACCGCAGCACGCAATTCACGCACATTGCCAGGCCACGCACGCTGGACGATCCATTCCAACGCGGCGGAGGCAAAGCGGGCTTCAGGCGCCGCGCGGCGCAGAAATATTTGCGCCAGCAACGCCTTGTCCGCCCCGCGCTCGTCCAGTCTTGGTGTGGTGAGCACCACGCCTTTGAGTCGATAATAGAGATCCTCGCGGAACGACCCGTCGGCCACGGCTGCGGCCAGATCACGATGCGTGGCAGCCACGATGCGCACATCGGACTTGCGGATGTCCCGCGCTCCGACCGGCTGATAGGTGCCATCGGCCAGAAACCGCAGCAGCTTGACCTGCATCGCCGGCGGCATTTCGCCAATCTCGTCGAGAAACAGCGTGCCGCCATGCGCCGCCTCTACCAATCCTGCGCGGTCAGCGTGGGCGCCGGTGAAGCTGCCCTTCAGATGGCCAAACAATTCGCTTTCCAATAAGTCAGCAGGCACTGCCCCGCAATGAACCGGCACCAGCGGTTCCTTGGCGCGGGGCGAGGCATTGTGGATGGCGCGGGCCACCAATTCCTTGCCCGTCCCGCTCGGCCCCAGCACCATCACCGGCAGGTTGGTGGGTGCCACGCGGCGGATCAGCGCGCGCAAGGCAACCATCGGAGGAGACTGGCCGATCAGCCCCATATCTTCGCCCGCCTCGCCGCGCGCGCGCAAGGTGGCAATTTCCTGCGCCAGTCTTGCCCGCTCCACCGCCCGGGCCACCACCACTTTCAGCAGATCAGGATCGACCGGCTTGGCGAGAAAATCCCACGCCCCGGCCTCAATCGCCTGCATTGCCAAAGCTTGATCGGCATGGCCTGTCATCACCACTACCGGCGCAGGGGCAAAGGCGGGGATCAGCGCAATGCCACCTAGCGGATCGAGATGCGGCGGCATGGCCAGATCGAGCAGGACCACATCGGGCCGGTGCCGGGAAAAGGCGTCGCGCGCGCCATCACCATCGCCCACGGTGATTACCTCATGCCCCTGCGCACGCAACCAGCCTGCGGTAAGGCGCTGAAAGGCGGGTTCATCATCGGCCAGCAGGATCATGGGCTATCCTTGAATGTCAGGCGGAAACAGGTCGCCCAGCCCTCGCGTCGGGCCAGCGTGACAGTGCCGCCATGCGCGTCCATGATGCGGGCCGCGATGGCCAATCCCAGCCCCGTGCCGCCCGCGCGGCGTGAAACGAAGGGCTTGAACAGGCTCTCGGCAATTTCGAGCGCGATGCCGGGGCCATTGTCGCACACATCGATGCTGTTGCCCTCGGCAAGGATCATGCAATCACCGCCCATGGCCTTGGCATTGTCCACCAGATTGGCCAGCGCACGGCGCAGAGCCGCAGGATCGGCGTGCAGCACCAACTCTTCGGACGCCTCCACCGGCACGCCAAATCCGGTCAGGAAGGGGGCCAACTCCATGGTGCGCGGCGCCACCGTCCATGCCCGCGCATAATCCAGAATGTCGGTGACCAGCGCGTTCATGCGCCCGATCTGCTCACCAATTTCGACACGCACGTCGGCGGGAGCGCCGGTGGCCGCCATCTGTACAATGCCCAAAGGGTTGCGCAGATCATGCGCGATCGTCGCGGCCAGCGCGCCCAATTCGGCCAGTCTTGCCTCGCGTTCGGCCTCCACCATGCGGCGGGCCGCGGCAAGGCGGCGGGCGGCCTCTTCCACCAGTCCGGCGACACGTGCAGCGGTGCGATGCAAAGCTGCGGGCGCATCGTCCCAGCCCGTCAGCGTTACGGCCTCACCGGTGATTATCAAGCCCGGCGCTTCGGCGTCCAGACCCAGATGCCGACGCAGCATAGCATTGGCGAGATCGGCCAAAGCCTGCTCGTCCTCTGCCTGGGCGAGAGCATCGCGCCAAGGTTCCACATCCAGCCGTTCGCCGGGGAAGACCAGCCGGTCGGTCAGCCGCTTCAAGGGAGCCATCACGACGAGGCCCAGCGCCATCGCTCCCGCCAGCGCGGCCCATGTTGCCAAAAAGCCCTCTGGCCGCCCCGCCAAGGCCAAAGGCAAAGTGGCGATCAGCGCGGCTGCGCCTCCCGCACCCGCCAGCAGCAGGATCCACACCAGACCTCGCCGTGCCCACACATCCGCCGCCATGAAACGATGGCGCAGCACGGCATAGACCAGCGCCACCGAATAAAGCGGCAGCGCCAGCACCGGCCAGGGATAGGCATCGATCCCCAGCGCCGGAAAGGCAAAGCCGGTGAGCGCGAGCAGGCCGATGCCGCTGGAGACGAACACGGCGCCCGCCTGATCGCGGTGCAATCCGCTTTGCTGCCGCCATGTCTGGAACAGACGGAGATGCCCCACCACCGACAACGCCGCTGTCACCCCCAATACGCCCCATCCCGTCAGCGAGGGCACGAAGGCCCCCGCAAAACCATGCCAGGGAGCAATTCGCCCCACGCCAAGCGTCAGGCCCGCAACAACCGCCGCGCCCGCCACGCCATAGCTGGCCCAGGCCACGGGACGCAGAGCGCCGCACAGCGCAAAGGCGAAGACCAGATGGACAAAGGCCGCCGCCGGCAAAGGCGAGAGAGCGATCACCAATAGCGTAAAAGGCGCGGCCCCAACGCCCAGCATCGCAGGGGCGGCCATGGCCAGACTCCACAGCGCCACACCGCACAGGAAGACCGACAGCGTCCATGCCCCCGGCAGACCTCGCGCTCTGGCTGCGACAAAGCCCGCCAGCAAAAAGCTGGCCAGCGCGGTCAGGCCCAGCGCGCCGATATAGGCCATGATGCCCAGAGCTGTATCCATCGTTGACAGCATAGCAGGCGTTTCCGTTCACGTCGTTAACATTCAGAGGGTGACTTTGCGGCCAAGAACCCCGGTTTTCCGACGATCATCGCAATTGGCATGCCAGTTGCGATGCAGGAGATGCGCGGTCATCCCGACCGCCCCGCGTGAAAGGAGCTAACCCATGTTGATCCCGATTGCCGCCTTGCTGCTCACTTATGCCGTCACACTGGCGCTGGCCGGGCTGGCGGCCTTTGTGCTGCGACGCCCGCTGTCGATCCTTCTGTCCGAATTGTGCGGAACCGAGGAGCGCTCCTCTTTCTGGACGGTGTGGTCGATGGTGATGATGATGGCGCTTCCGCTGCTGTTTGTATCGATGGCGCGGATTGCCACCGATCCCACCGAGCTGATCCAGGGCACAGTGGCGGCTACTCTGACGGGCATCCTGATGGCGATGGCCGGCATGGGGCTGGCCGTGTGGCGCCGAGTGCCGCAGCCCCAAATTGACTGAGGAGGCCGCGATGCGCGTGATGATCGTGGGCGGCGGCTTTATCGGCGGCCATCTTGCCGGGCGGCTGCGGGCCGAGGGATACAGCGTGACGGTTGCAGGAAGATGCGGTGCGGACATTGTCTGTGATCTTGCCTGCGACGATGCCGCCGTCTGGACCGAGCGGTTGCGGAACTATGATGCGCTGGTGAACTGTGCGGGTGTCTTGGCTGCCGGGGCGGACTATGATGGCGTCCATACCCGCGGCCCCATTGCCCTGTTCGATGGCGCGGTGCAGGCCGGGGTGGCGCGGGTGGTCCAAATTTCCTCGCTGGGTGCCGCCGACGGCATCACCGCCTATCACCGCAGCAAACGCGCGGCCGACGAGCACCTGACCATGCTGGGGCTGAACTGGGCCATTGTCCGTCCCTCGCTGGTGGTGGGGCGCGGCGGGGGCAGCACCGGGCTGTTCAGCGCCCTAGCAGTTCTGCCGCTGATGCCCGACATTGGCGGCGGCTTGGTGCAGCCCATCGCCATCGACGACCTGGTGGAGGTGATCTGGCGCCTTTTGCAGCGGCCCTTGCCGATGGGCTTGGTGGTGAATGCGGTGGGGCCGGATAGGATGCGGATTATGGATCTGATGATTATGCTGCGGCGCTGGCTGGGCCTTGGTACGGCGAGCAGCCTGCCGGTGCCGCGCTGGATGCTGCGCGCGGTTGCCTTGCTGGGTATCGGACCGATGACGCGCGACAGCCTGACAATGCTGGAGGCAGGCAATGTCGCAGCGGTTGAGCCATTGGTCGCGGCGCTGGGCTTCGTGCCGCAGACCGTTCCGCAATTCCTCGCCAACCATCCGGCAACGCAGGGCGATGTGCTGGCCGCACGCCTGCTGCCGATGGAGCCTTTGCTGCGTGGCCTATTGGCAGCGGTCTGGCTGGCTGGTGGTCTGGTGCCCCTGCAGCTTACCCCGATGGCGAGCAATACCCACCTGCTGGCCCGCCTTGGCCTGACGGGCACGGCAGCCATCGGCACCGTCTGGGCTGGATCGCTGGCGGATATGGCGGTGAGCCTCGCTTTGATCCTGCGCCGGCGCGGGGCGGCGCTGGCGGGCGTGGCGCTGATGAGCGTCTACAGCCTGATCCTTTCAGTCATCGCGCCCGAACTCTGGGCCGATCCCTTTGGCGCCCTGGTCAAGAACCTCGCCGTCCTAGGCCTGTCTCTGGCCGTCCATGCGATGGAGAAGCCCCATGGCTGATTATCTGCTCTTGAAAACCGTCCATATCCTCAGTTCCACCCTGCTGTTCGGCACAGGCCTGGGCACGGCGTTTCATGGCTGGATGGCCAATCGTTCGGGCGTGCTGGCGGCGCGGCGGGTGGTCAACCGCAATGTGGAACTAGCCGATTGGCTGTTCACCGCGCCCGCCGTCCTTTTGCAGCCGGTGACGGGTGTGTGGTTGGCCCATCTGGCCGGTTTTGCGCTGACGACGCCTTGGTTGATGGTCGCCATCGCGCTCTACATTCTGGTCGGGGCCTGCTGGCTGCCGGTGGTCGCGATCCAGATCGCCATGCGGCGCATCGCCGAGGCCACGCCTGACGGGGGCACTCTCCCCGCTTGCTACCATCGCTTGGCCCGGTGGTGGTTTGCGCTGGGCTGGCCGGCCTTTATCGGCGTCATCGCCATCTTCTGGCTGATGGTCGCCAAGCCGGAGTTTGCACTATGACTCAGACTCCATCCAATCGCGGGCGTATTCTTGCCGGGTTTACGCTGGCACTGGCCATCGCGCTCAGTGCCTATATCCTCATCAATGCCGCCAAGGCGGATAGCGTGGGTTTTGCCAGCCTGTGGTTTCTGGCCATTCTGCCTGCCTATCTGTGCGCCTTGATCTGCTATGTCGCTGATCCTGGGTTTGAAAGGCCGCGCTCTTTTTACCTCTCCGTGCCGCCCGTCTTTGGCGCCCTTGTCTGTCTGGGATCGGCGGTATTTTTGCGTGAAGGCGTGATTTGCCTCGTCATGCTGGCGCCGATCTGGCTGAGCTTTGGCTGGCTTGGTGTTTACATCCTGCGGCGCTGGCGCAAGGGGAGGGATGATCCTGCGCGGTTTCGGGCCTCGCTGCTCTTTCTGCCTTTGCTGTGCGGGGGGATGGAAAGCCAGATCCCTGTCATCGACAAGCCTGTCACGCTCACCCGCTCCATCGTGATTGGGGCAACGCCCGAGCAAATCTGGCCCTATGCGGTGGCCAACGCCCATATTGGCCCCGACGAAGGGCAGTGGAATTTCACGCAAAGCATCCTGCGCCTCCCCCGCCCGCGCGCAACCACATTGCAGGGGCAGGGCGTGGGCGCCATCCGCACCGCCTATTGGGGCGATCATATCAACTTCGAGGAGAGGATTACCCAATGGCAGCCGGGGCGGCGGCTTGGCTGGGCCTTTGCCTTCACCAACAGCTCGCTTCAGGATTATACCGACCGGCATATCGCACCTGATGGGCCATTCCTGAAGATCGATACGGGCGACTACACGCTGACCCCTTTGGATGCGGACAGGACGCTGCTGACCTTGCGTACCAATTACATCGCCAAGACCCACGTCAATCCATACGCGCAGCTTTGGGGGGAAATCCTGCTGGGCGACATTCAGAGCAATATTCTGGCCATTATCAAGCAGCGCGCTGAAGGGAGAGTTGGCAAAGGGAACCGAGCCTTTCGTATGAACGAAAGGCCTGGTGGGACGATGGTTTGGAGCCGTGGCGATCAACCTGTTCCTGATCGCCCATGGGACAGGGGAGATATTGTGATTTCGTTGTTCGTCTGACCGGATTCGGCTGCCATCAGCATCTTTACGAAGGATGAGACTTTCGACGGACGGAATTTCGCGGTCGGGTAAACGACGTGAACGCCGCCGATCGGCAACGACCATTCCGGCAGAACGGCGATCAGCCGCTTTTCGCTGAGGAGGTCCGCCACCAGATAGTCCGGCAGCACCGACAGGCCGCCCCCCGCCAGCGTGGCCGCGAGCACTGCGGGCGTGGTGTTGATCGACAGCACCTGGCGCATGCGTATCGTGCGGCGTTCGAAATCGCCCTTGTTGAAATGCCAGATCAGTGGCTCCTTGAGCGCCGCGTTGGCAACGAAGGGTGCGTGCGAAACCTGATCGGGGTCGTGAATATCCATTGTTTCGGCAAATTGCGGGGCCGCGACCAGAAGCTGGCGGAAGCCCCCCACGCGCCGTGCATGCAGGCTGGAATCATCCAGCCAGCCGACCCGGATGGACAGATCGATCTGGTTGGCAACCGGGTCGATCCGCGCGTCGGACAGGACCAGTTCCACCCGGCAGGCCGGATAGCGCCGCGAAAAGGCGGCGGCGAGCGGCGCGATCCGCGAGGTGCCGTAATCGTTCGGCGCGGCGACGCGCAGGACCCCGCCGGGCTCGACATTGGCGCGGGTGATTTCGCCGATCGCATCTTCGGCCTCGCGCAAGATGAAGATGCTGCGGGCATGGAGAAGCCGCCCCGCTTCGGTCGGTTCGACCCGCCGCGTCGTGCGCATGAGCAGCGCGGTCTTGAGCTCATCCTCCAGTTTGGCGACCTGCTGGCTGACAACGGTCTTAGTGATGCCCAGCCGCTCGGCCGCGCGGGTGAACGATCCGGTATCGACCACCGCCGCGAAATAGGCGAGCCTGTTGAGATTGACGGCCTCCACCGTGCCTCCATCGATTGTAAGCCAATAGCATACAGAGTGTCATGTTTGGGCGGATTTATCCACATGTTCCCGGGCGCTATCCTGCATCCAGACGAACTCGAGGTTTCAACCATGCGAATCACTTATCTCTTCGATCCTCTTTGCGGCTGGTGCTATGGTGCCGCCCCGGCGTTGGAACGGCTTTCGCGCCTCGACGGCGTCACCTTGCAGCTTGCACCCACCGGCCTGTTTGCCGGACAGAACGCCCGCCCTATGGACGCCTCCTTCGCCGCCTATGCCTGGCAGAATGACCAGCGCATCGCGCGCCTCACCGGACAGGTATTTTCCGACGCCTATCGCACCCAGGTGCTGGGCGCGGTCAATGGCCTGTTTGACTCCGCGCCCGCCACCCTAGGCGTGGTGGCCGTCGCCCGGACCGCGCCTGATCGCGAGATCGAGGCCCTGAAGCTGCTGCAACACGTCCGCTATGTGGATGGCCGCAACAATGCCGATCTTGCCGTGGTGGCCGATACGCTGGCCGGTGCAGGCTTTGCCGACGCGGCCCGCCTTGTCCTTACGCCCGATGCCGAACTGCTTGCCGCCTATCGCGACCGCATCGACGCGGCTCGCGCCGATATGGCGCAGTTTGGCCTGCAGGGCGTGCCGGCCTTGATCCTTGAGGATGCGCGTGGCCGCCGCCCGGTGCCGGGCAACATCCTGTTCGGCGACCTCGATGCTTTGGCTCAGCAATTGCAGGCGGCGTGACCCAGCCTGAACGCCACCGCCGCAAAGGAGACATTCGATGACCACCGCACCTCAAACCGCCCTGACCTGGCAACATTTCCCCGCCGGCCAGAATGGCTTCTTCCGCGCGCCGGTGCTGCTGACCGGCCCGAGTGAAGCGCTGCTGATCGATGGCGGTTTCACCTATCCCGATGGCAAAGCGCTGGCCGATGCGATCAAGGCTACCGGCAAGGTGCTGACGACCATCTACATCAGCCAGTCGGACCCCGATTATTATTTCAGCATAAAACCGGTGCGCGAGGCCTTTCCGGATGCCAGGGTCATCGCCGCATCGGAGACAATCGCCGCGATCAAGGGCAATGTCGAAAAGAAGCTCGCCGCCTGGGCCCCGCAGCTTAAGGAAAACGGCCCGCAAACGCTCGACGACATTGTCTTTCCGGAAGCGTTTGACGGCCCCGCGCTGTCGGTCGATGGCGAGACCGTTGAGATCGTGGCGGCTGAAGGCCTCGCCAATCGCCGCTACCTCTGGGTGCCGTCGCTGCAGGCCGTGTTCGGCGGCGTGCTGATCTTCTCGGGCGTCCATGTCTGGACCGCCGACACTCAGGCCAAGGAACAGCGCGCTGTCTGGATCAGGAACCTTGATGAGATCGCCGCCCGCAATCCGGCGATCGTCGTGCCCGGGCATATGGAGAGCGACGCCGCCCTCGGTCTGCCCGCGATCGAACACACAAAATCCTATCTCCTCGCCTTTGAGGAAGCGCTGGGCGCGGCCAAGGATTCCACCGCGCTCAAGGCCGCGATGGAAGCGCGCTTCCCGGACCTCGGCATGGGCGTCGCGCTCGACATCGGCGCCAAGGTCGCCACCGGCGAAATGCAGTGGGCCTGAGATGACCGGCAATCGCGAAATGATCCGGAGGACCTATGAAGGGTATTCAGAATGGGACGGCGGGCTTACTGTCGCCCGATGTCGAATGGACCGAGGCGGAGGGTTTCCTTCGCAAAAATCATGTCGCTGATTATCCGCGATGGTGACACGGCGGTTCTCAGGTCTGAGCGCCATACCGGCGCCATCAGTA
Source organism: Novosphingobium sp. SG707 (assembly GCF_012275515.1). Lineage (GTDB taxonomy): Bacteria > Pseudomonadota > Alphaproteobacteria > Sphingomonadales > Sphingomonadaceae > Novosphingobium. The sequence continues at coordinate 975,278 of NZ_JAAZQL010000001.1, read as the reverse complement.
TTTATGATCCCCTGTTGCTCCAATCACCCCCCATCGCCCGGATCAGGCCGATGCTGGCAATCAGGCGGCGGCTTTCGAGTGCGAGCTGATCCTCGCGGGCCTGCAATTCGGCGGCCTGCGCAGTGACGACCTGAAGGTAATCGACGGCCCCTTCGCGATATTGGATATTGGCCAGTTGATTGGTGCGCGCGGCGGCCACCACAGCCTCGCTCTGCTGGGCCGAAGCTTCGGCCAGACGGTTGACCAGAGCAAGCTGGTCCTCAACCTCACGAAAGGCGTTGAGCGTGGTCTGTCGGTAATTGGCCGAAGCCTCGGCAAATTGGGCGCGGGCATAGGCGACGCCCGCCCGGCGGCGCCCGCCGTCAAAGATCGGCATGGCCGCCAGCGCGGGCCCCAGCGCCCAGACGCTGCTGCCGGCGGTGAGCAGCGAGGCCGCCGTTGTTTCAAACCCGCCCGATGCGCCCAACGTGATCTGCGGAAAGAACGCCGCCCTTGCCACGCCGATTCTCGCATTGGCCGCAGCCACCCGTCTTTCGGCCGCGGCCACATCCGGGCGGCGCTGCAACAGCATCGCAGGCGCGGAAACGGGGACCTGCGGCGGGGTCAGCATGACGGCCACAGGCGCAATCGCAAAGCCCGAGGCCTGTTCGCCCACCAGCGTGGCGATGGCATGTTCGAGCAGCGCGCGATCGGCCTTGCGCTGCGCCATTTCGGATTGCACCGATTTGAACTGGGTGCGCGCGCGCGTCACATCGGCCTCATTGGCCGCGCCGCCCGCAAAGCGCTTGGTGGTCAGATCGACCGCCGCGGCATAGGCGGTCTTGGTCTGGCTCAGCAGTTCAAGCTGGGCATCGAGCTTGCGCAACTGGATATAATCATCGGCCAATTCGGCCTGCAGGCTCAGGCGCGCACCGGCAAGATCGGCGGCGCTGGCCTGTGTCTCGGCCTGCGTGGCCGACACCTGATTGCGGATGTGGCCCCACAGATCGACCTCATAGGCCGTCGATCCGCCCACGGCATAATCATTATATTCGTAATACCCCCCAGTTACCGGGGACATGGCACGCGCGCGGACGGCCCGGCCGGTGGCGTCCACGCGGGGCAGCAGATCGGCGCGCGCCTGACGGGTCAGCGCGCGGGCCTGATCATAGCGGGCAAGCGCGACGGCCAGACGGGGGTTGTCCTTCTCGATCCGCTGCTCCAGCCCGTCCAGCACCGGGTCGGGCAGGATGCGCCACCATGCCCCGCGCGGCATGGCGTCGGCGGGCGTGGCCGGAGTCCACATGCCCGTTTCCTTAAACGCGGCCGGAGCAGGCGCAACAGGAGGCGCTGTATAGGACGGAGCCATCGAGCAGCCGGACGCCAGCAGCGGCAGCATTGCCGCCATAATCCGGCCCTTACGCATGGGCATTGTTCCGCTGGAGCGTAGCCTTCACCCTGTCGCCGGTGCGAATATCGTCGGCGGGATTGTCGATCACCTGATCGTTCGGCTGCAGGCCGATCACTTCCAGCTCATTGCCGAAATCGGTGGTGATGGAGACAGGTTTGATGCGCACGCGCCCCTGCGCATCGACCAGCGCGACCGCCGAACCTTCATGGCGGAAAAGCAGGGCGCTGACCGGAATGCGCGCCGCGCCCGCCGCCGTAGGCTGGCCTTTGCCGAAATCGAAGGTAACCTGGGCATAGGCGCCCGGTTTGAGCAGGCCCGCGTGATTGTCATAGACAAGCTGCACCAGCATCGCGCCCGATTCCGGGTCGACCGAACCGGACGAGCGGGCCAGTTGCGCGCTGAAGGTCTTGCCCGGCTGATCGGGCACGGTGAATTGCGCGGTCGTATTTTCGCGCAGCCGGGCGACATAGGCCTGCGGCACGCTGACATAGATGCGCAGGCGTGTGACGTCAGACACGGTGAACAGGGGCTGCGTGGTCGATGTGCCCGCCACGATCAGCGCGCCGATGTCGGTTGAACGGCTGGTGACGATGCCGTCGAAGGGCGCCACGATCCGCTTGAACCCCGAAACCGTCTGCAACCGCTGAACATTGGCCGATGCCTCGTTGCGCATCGCCTCACGGGCGGCGAAATTGCCGCGCCTTTCATCGGCGTCCTGCTGCGACACGGCATTTTGCGCGACCAGCCGGTCCCAGCGGTTCGATGTGGTCTGGGCCAGACTGCGCTGGGCATTGGCGGTGGCCAGCGCGGCGCGGGCGGCCGAAAGCTGTTGATCGACATCGGGCGTGTCGATTTCGGCCAGAACCTGTCCTGCCTTCACCGGCTGTCCGATATCGACATACCAGCGGCGCAGATAGCCATTCGTGCGAGCATAGACCGGCGCCTGAAACCATGCCTGCAACCGCCCCGGCAGGACCAGCGTATTGCTGGCCTCGCCGCCCGGATGGATCACATCGACCGAGGGGATCGCGGCGGCCTCGCCTTGCTCATGCAGGCCCGAACGCTGCTGGATCCGATAGGCGGCGCCCGCCGCAAGGATCAGGGCAAACACGGCAGCCCCGGCAAGCAGGGGCTTGCGAAAGGAAGGGGAGCTGGACGCGAAATCAGACATGAGCAGGCACTCCCTTCGAAGCATCGCGGCGATGCGCGCGCGCTCCGTGGATGATGGCAAACAGAGTGGGGACAAAAAGCAGCGAGGCGCAGGTGGCAAAGGCCAGCCCGCCCACCACCGCGCGGCCCAGCGGCGCATTCTGTTCGCCGCCTTCGCCAAGGCCCAGCGCCATGGGCGCCATGCCGATGATCATAGCCAGCGCCGTCATCAGCACCGGGCGCAGGCGCGACACGCCCGCCTCCATCGCGGCCCGGATCGCATCGCCATGCTCCTCCAGCCGCTCTCGGGCAAAGCTGACCACCAGAATGGAATTGGCCGTGGCCACGCCCATGCACATGATCGCGCCTGTTAACGCAGGCACCGAAAGCGGCGTGGCGCTGGCAAACAGCATCCAGCAGATCCCCGCCAATGCGGCGGGCAACGCCGAGACGATGATGAAAGGATCAACCCAGCTCTGGAAATTGATGACGATGAGCAGATAGATCAGCACCACCGCCGCCAACAGGCCAAAGCCCATGCCGGTAAAAGCGGTGTTCATCGACTGATACTGGCCGCGCAGGGTGACGGTGACAGTCTTGGGCTTGTCCTTTTCCAGACCCGCCAGCGCCTTTTGCACATCGCCCGCCACCGCGCCCAGATCGCGCCCGTCGGCCCCGGCATAGACGTTAATCAGCGGCAGGATGTCATACTGGCTCTCGACCGCCGTGGTGGTCCCCCGGCTGATCGTGCCCAGCGCGCCCAGCACCTGCGGGGTGCTCGTGCGCGTCCGGATCGGCAGGCCCGCGATATCCTGAAGCGAATTGACGCGATATTCGGGCATCTGGATCGCCACCGGATAGGTCACGCGGTTTTCCGGGTTCAGCCAGAACACCGGTGCCGCCTGAGACGAACCGGCGATCGAGGTGGCCACGCTGGAAGTGATATCGGCCTCGGTCATGCCAAGCTGGTTGATCCGGGTGCGGTCCACATCAAAGCGCAATTCGGGATAGGAGGCGGGCTGCTGAATGCGCGCATCGACCAGCCCGTCGATCCCGTGGATCGCACGTAGGATGCGTTCGGCATAGGCGCGTACTTCGGCCGGTTTGCGGCCGGAGACCTGAATGTCGAGCGGGGCGGGCGCGCCGAAATTGAGGATTTGGCTGGTGATGTCGGAAGGCAGAAACGCAAAGCTGGCCTGAGGGAACAGGCGAGGCAGCTTGGCGCGCAAGGCGCGGATATAGTCTTGCGTCGGTCGATGCCCCGGCTTCAGATTGACGATGATATCGCCATCCTGCGGCCCGATTGTGCCGGTGGCATTATAGACGGTGTTGATCGAGCTGGTTGGCAGGCCGATATTGTCCGCGATGGCCTCCAGTTCGTCGGCCGGGATTTCCTGACGGATCGCCTTGGCAACCTGCTGGAACAGGGCCGAGGTTTCCTCGATCCGCATGCCGGACGGCCCGCGGACATGCAGCGTGATCGAGCCGCCGTCGACCAAGGGGAAGAAATTGCGGCCAAGGAAGGGGATCAGCAAAAGGCTGGCCACGGCAAAACACAGAAAACCCGTGGCAAACATCCGGCGATGGTCGAGAATGGCGGTCAGCGCCCGGCCATAGCGGTCGCGGAAGGCGGCAAAGCGGCGCTCAAACCCGGCCTGAAGCGCGACCAGCGGCGCCAGCAGGCGCGGCGGAGTCTTGGGCGCATGGTCATCCTGATCATGCTGGCGCAGCAGCGACATGGCCATGGTCGGCACCAGCGTGAAGGAGAGAATATAGGACATGATCATCGCAAAGATGACCGAAAGCGCCATCGGCACAAACAGATAGCCCGACACGCCCGGCAGATAGAACATCGGCACGAACACGATGCAGATGCAGACCAGCGACAGGAACGCAGGCATGATGATCTGGCGCGAACCGTCCAGAATGGCGCCGCGCACGCTCTTGCCCATTTCGAGATGGGATTCGATATTTTCGATGGTCACCGTGGCCATATCGACCAGAATGCCCACCGCCAGCGCCAGCCCGCCCAGCGTCATCACATTGAGCGTCTGGTCAAACATAGAGAGCGCGGCCAGCGCGCCCAGCACCGAAAGCGGAATCGAGGTGGCCACGATCAGCGTCGAGCGCCATGAACCAAGAAACAGCAGGATCATCAGGCTGGTCAGCACGGCCGCGATCAGGCCCTCGTGCATCACGCCCGTCACGGCGGCCTTCACAAAGATCGACTGGTCGTTGACCGGCGTGGCCGTGAGTGCGGGGGGCAGGCCGGTCATCACCTGAGGCAGCATGGCCTTGATGCCCTCGACCACCGAAATGGTCGAAGTCGCGCCCGATTTCAGCACGGTTAGCAGGGCCGAACGCTGGCCGTTGACATGGACCACGTTCTGCTGGGGCGCCGAACCGTCGCGCACATGGGCCACATCGCGCATGCGGATCACCGCGCCATTGATCGTGCGGATGGGCAGATCGTTGAGCTGTTCGATCGAGGAAGGCGCGTTGTTCAGCCGGAAATTATACTGAAACTCGCCCATCTTGACGAAGCCTGCGGGCGTGATCTGCGTCTGGCTGGCCAGCGCCGCGCCCACGTCCTGCGCAGTGATGCCGCGCGACTGCATGGCGCGTGGGTCAAGATCGACCTGGATCTGGCGCACCTTGCCGCCAAAGGGGAAGGGGATGGCCGCGCCCGGAACGGTGATCAGCCGCGACCGGATCGAGTTGAAGCCGAAGTCGTAAAGCTGTTGCTCGTTGAGCCCATGCCCGGCCAGCGCGATCTGGACGATGGGCACGGTCGAGGCGTTATAGTTCAGGATCAGCGGCGGATTGACGCCGGGCGGCATCTGGCGAAGGATCGTCTGCGAGATGGCCGTCACCTGCGCATTGGCGGTGCGGATATCGACGCCGGGCTGGAAATAGATCTTGGTGATGCCGATCCCGGTCAGCGACTGGCCCTCGATATGCTCGATATCGTTTACAGTTGTGGTCAGCGCGCGCTGAAACGGCAGGTTGATGCGGCCCGACATATCCTCGGGCGAGAGGCCGTTATAGGTCCAGGCCACCGCGATCACGGGAATGCGGATATTGGGGAAAATGTCGGTTGGCGTGCGCAGACCGGCCAGAACACCTGCAATCGTGATAAGCATGGCCATGACGACAAAAGTGTAGGGGCGCGCCAGGGCCAGGCGAACGATCGCATTCATCCAAAAGTCTCCAACTGGCCGCAAGGGGCGCATAGGGCCAAGGCCCGCGCCATGGCGGCGGCGCAGGCTCCCATCAAGTCCTGTTATGAACCTAGGGCATCATGCTTTTCTTCGCTACGTGCTAAAGTTGGCATAATGTCATGAATGATAATCATCAAACGCGGGCTGTGCAATGCCCCGCGCGAGGCGTTCAGAACTCGATACCCGCCTGCGCCTTCACCCCTGATCGGAACGGATGTTTGACCATGGTCATGTCGGTGACCAGATCGGCCGCCTCGATCAGCGCGTCGGGAGCGTTGCGCCCCGTGACGATCACATGCTGCATCTCCGGCTTGGCGGCCAGCACCTCCAGCACCTCGTCCAGCGGCAGGTAGTCATAGCGCAGCACGATGTTGAGTTCATCGGCCAGCACCATGTCATAGGCCGGGTCCGCGATCATGCGCTTGACCTCGTCCCATGCGGTGCGGGTGGTGGCGATGTCGCGGCTGCGGTCCTGTGTGTTCCATGTAAAGCCTTCGCCCATAGGTTTGAATTCCACATTGTCGGGAAAGGCGTCAAACACCGCCTTCTCGCCCGTGGTCATGGCGCCCTTGACGAACTGGACCACGCCCACCTTCATCCCATGACCGATCGCGCGCACGACCATGCCCAGAGCGGCGCTGGTCTTGCCCTTGCCCTTGCCGGTGTGGACGATCAGCAGGCCCTTTTCGCGGGTCTTGGTGGCCATGATGGTTTCGCGCGCGGCCTGTTTTTTGCGCATTTTGTCGGCATGGCGGGCCTCGTCGGCTTCATCCATCATTTTGCTCCTTTCGCATCAGGTAAACATCCATGATCCAGCCATGGCGGGCGCGCAGTTCGGCGCGGCGGGCGGCAATGACGGGCGCGGCATGGACCAGCAGCCCGGCTTCCAGCGCCTGATGCTCCATGCCGAGATAGGCCCCCCACCAGATCGCAATCCCGGCCGGGTCCAGCGTCTCAAACGCGCAGCCGCCATCCAGCATGACCACCACCGTATCGGCCCCCTCCGGCCAACCATGCGCGCGCAGCAGCCGCCCGGTCGTGATCGTCACCGATCCGGCCAGAGGGTTGAGCGGGATCGCATGGGCCGCCGTCAGCGCCTGAATGCTGGTGATCCCGGCCACAACCCGCACCGTCACGCCCGTCAGCCTCTCGGCAATGCGCAGGGTGCTGTCATAAAGCGAGGGATCGCCCCAGACGAGCAGCGCCAGCCCGCCGCCTTCGGACAGATGAAGCGCGATTTGCTCGCGCCAGACCGCCGCGATGGCGTCATGCCATTCATGCACGCCCCGCGCATAATCGCCCCCCGCATCGCGCACGGGCATGTCGAATTCGACGATCCGCACCGGAGCATTCACAACCTGCGCACAGATATCGCGGCGCAGATCGACCAGATCGGATTTGGCCTCCCCCTTGCGCGGGATCAGGATCAGGTCGGCCGCATTCATCGCGCGGGCGGCCTGCATGGTGATATGGTCCGGATTACCGGTGCCGATGCCGATCAGGGTAAGCTCGATCATGACACCTGCGCAATCATATGAAAGAAGCTGCCGCTGACCATGCCTCGCCGCGACCCGGTTTCGGCCACTTCATCGCCATTGGCATCGGCAACGCGCGCCAAGGGTTCGTCATTCAGCGCGATGATGGTGGAATAATGGAATTCATGCCCGCGCAGGCAAGTGCCGCCCGCCATGCCCGCAACCGGCGCCAGCAATTCGGCATGGCGATAGCCCAGATGCATTTTGCGCCGCGCATAGCTGGTTTCCAGGCCCAGCAGGCCCGCCATGCGATGGCTATGCCCGTTCTTGTCGATCAGGCTTTGCCCCAGAACCATATAGCCCCCGCATTCGCCATGCACGGGGCGGGTTTGCGCGTGACGCGCAAGGCCGGAAAGGAATGTGCCCGCCCCCGCAATCGCCCCGGCGTGCAGTTCGGGATAGCCCCCCGGCAACCACACCAGATCGGCCTCCGGCAACGGCGCCTCATCGGCCAGCGGCGAGAAAGGCAGCACAAGCGCCCCGGCCTGCCGCCAGCCCTCAAGCAGATGAGGATAGATGAAGGAGAAAGCCGCATCGCTGGCCATGGCAATGGTCTGCGCCGGAGGATCGGGCAGGCGACCTGTGCCATGGATCGCCGCCCCGCGCGCGCTGGCGCGGATCGCGGCCAGATCGACATGCCGGCGAATGAATGCCGCATAATCGGTCACCGCGCGCTCAAGATCGGGATGCTCCATCGCCTGCACCAGCCCAAGGTGGCGTTCGGGCAGCACCAGATCGCCGCGCCGGGGCAGCGCACCCAGCACCGCAATACCCATCGCCTCCATCCCCTTGCGGATCAGGCTCTCATGGCGCGCGCTGGCCACGCGGTTGAGGATGACGCCCGCAAAAGGCAGCGCCGGATCATAGGCCCGAAACCCAAGCGCCGTGGCCGCCGCCGATTGCGCCTGCCCCGAGGCATCCAGCACCAGCACCACCGGCCAACCCAGCCGCCGCGCCAGATCGGCGCTGGCGCCGTTTCCGAACGCGCCCACCCGCGCCACCCCATCGAACAGGCCCATCGACCCTTCGGCAAGGATCAGGTCGGCCCCCGCCGCCTGCGCAGAGATCGCGTCGATCAGGTCCGGCTCCATCGCCCAACTGTCCAGATTGAACGAGGGGCGCCCGCAGGCCGCGCGGTGAAAGGCCGGGTCGATATAATCCGGCCCGCTCTTGAAGGGCTGAACCGCCAGCCCATCCTGCGCCAGCGCGCGCAGCAGGCCCAGCATCACTGTCGTCTTGCCCGTGCCCGACGCCGGGGCCGCGATCAGCAAGCCCGGTGTCATTCGGTTACGCCTTCAAAGCGCGAGCTGGCCCCCAGCGGGCGGAAACGGCGGTCGTAATCGGGGGCATAGAGGCTGCTTTCGGCAAAGCCCTGTGCATCCAGAACCCGCCCGACAAGGATGATCGCGGTGCGTTCCATCGTCCCGGCCACCGCCTGCTCGAGCGTGGAGAGCGTGGCGCGGATGATCCGCTGATCGGGCCAACTGGCGCGCCAGACCACCGCCACCGGGCAATCCGCGCCATAGGCCGGGGCCAGATCACGCACCACCTGCGCCAGATTATGGATCGAAAGGTGAATGGCCAGCGTGGCCCCCGTCACGGCAAAATTGGTCAGGCTCTCGGCAGGCGGCATCGTGCTGGCGCGCCCCGGCGTGCGGGTCAGCACCAGCGACTGGCCCAGTTCGGGCAGCGTCAGTTCGGCCTCCAGCGCGGCGGCGGCGGCGGCAAAGGCGGGCACGCCTGGTGTGATCGACACCGGGATGTCCAGCGCGCGCAGCCGCCGCAATTGTTCGCCCATCGCCGACCAGACCGACAGATCGCCCGAATGCAGCCGCGCCACATCATGGCCCGCCGCGTGGGCCTTGGCGATTTCGGCAATGATCGCGTCCAGCGAGAGCGGCGCGGTGTTGACGATGCGCGCGCCGGGCGGGCAATGGTCGAGCAATGCCGCAGGCACCAGCGAACCGGCATAGAGACAGACCGGACTGGCCGCGATCAGATCGCGCCCGCGCAGCGTGAGAAGGTGAGGCGCGCCGGGTCCGGCGCCGATGAAATGCACGGTCATTCTGGGGTTCCTTGGGCAATGGCGCAGGTGGCCAAACGGTCGGGCGAAATGCAGCGCGGGCGGATCAGGCGCGCGCCGGGGCCGATGGCGGCCATGGCGGCGGCCTCGGCGAGGCTGCCCGTGCCCCGCGCCCGGCGTGATGCGGCGGAAGCGGTCCGCGTGGGGGCCGCCCGGATCGCCTCGGCGTCCAAGGCGACCAGAGGCAGGCCCAAGGCCTCGGCCAGCGGGGTCAGGGCAGGGGCCTTGTCCGCCGCTGTGGCCAGATGGGTGACGGGGGGCAGCCCGTCCTGCGCCGCCGTCAATGCCGCGCGCACGGAAGCCAGCGTGGCGCGGCTGCGAAAACCGAAACCGGCGACGATCACAGCGTGACGCTCCATTGCACCAGCGGATAGCGCGCCTTCCAGCCATGCCGCGTCCCGATGGGCGCGGCATCGGCCAGTTCGACGCGCAGCAAAGCCCCGCCTTTCCGCCCATGCCAGCGCGCCAGCAGGCTTTCGGATTCCAGCGTCACCGCATTGGCGACAAGGCGCGTTCCAGCGGGCAGGCGGGACCAGAGCGCCGACAGCAAATCCTCCGACAGACCGCCGCCGATAAACACCGCATCGGGCGGCGGGCCATCGGGCCATGTTTCAGGCGCGCGGCCCTCGATCACCTGCAAATGGTCCACGCCCAGATCGGCCGCATTGGCGCGGGCGCGGGCGGCGCGAACCGGATCGGCCTCGATGGCCAGCGCGCGATTGGCCGGATGCGCCAGCAGCCATTCGATGCCGATTGAGCCGGACCCCGCGCCGATGTCCCACAAGGTTTCCCCCGCGCGCGGGGCCAGCGCTGAAAGGGTGAGGGCGCGGATCGGGCGCTTGGTGATCTGGCCATCGGAGGCGAAAAGATCATCGGGCAGCCCGGAGATGACCGGTATAGCGGGGCCTGCACCCGTGGCGATGCCCACCGCGACCGGATGGGTAATGTCCTGAAAATCCAGCGCCTGCGCTGGCACACAGCGGATGCGTTCACGCGGGCCGCCCAGCGCCTCCATCACATGGATCAGCGATGCGCCAAAGCCCAGCTCAACCAGATAGCGCCGCAGCGCCTCCACCTGCGCCCCGTCGCGCATCAGAGCGATAATCGAGCGCCTGGGCGCCAGATGGGGGCGCAACCGGGCCAGCGGCGCGGCGTGAAGCCCAAGACAGACCGTATCCTGCAACGCCCAGCCCAGCCGCGCCGCCGCCAACGTAAATGTCGATGGCGCGGGATGAGCCACCCATTCGCCTGGATCAAGATGACGCGCCACAATGGCCCCCGCGCCGAACCAGAACGGATCGCCGGAGGCCAGCATCACCACCCGCCGCCCGCGATGCTCTATCAGGCGAGCGATGCCATCGGCAAAAGGCACTGGCCATTCAAGGCACTGCGCCGTAAGAGCGGGCAGCAGCGCAAGATGGCGCGGCGCTCCGATCACCACTTCGGCTTGCTCCAGCGCCTCGCGCGCCGCCGTTGACAGGCCTTGCGCCCCGTCCTCACCCAACCCGATGATCGTCAACCAGGGGTCAGACATGCACCATATCCTCCTGCTGGGCGGCACCACCGAAGCGAGCGCTCTGGCCCGCCTGCTTGGCGCTCAGGGGATAAGCGCCACGCTCAGCTATGCCGGGCGGACCGAAAATCCGCGCCCTCAGCCGGTGCCCTGCCGCATCGGCGGCTTTGGCGGGGTGGAGGGGCTGGTGGCCTATCTGCGCGAACATCGCGTTACGCATCTGGTGGATGCGACCCATCCCTTTGCCGCCCGGATGAGCGCCCATGCGGCGGCGGCGGCGCGGATTGCGGGGGTGCCCTTCGTTGCGCTGACCCGCCCGGCATGGCGGATGGAACAGGGCGATAATTGGACCGGCGTGGCCGGTATCGAGGAGGCGGTTGCCGCTCTGGCGGGGCCGCCGCGCCGGGTGCTGCTGGCGCTGGGGCGGATGCATGTCGATGCTTTCGCGGCCCAGCCACAGCATCATTACCTGCTGCGCTTTGTTGATGCGCCGGACGCGCCGCCGCTCTTGCCCGATCATCATCTGGTCGTGGATCGGGGGCCGTTCTCGGTGGCGGGTGATCGGGCCTTGCTGTGCGATCATGCCATCGACCTTGTGGTCAGCAAGAATGCGGGCGGCACCGGCGCGCAGGCCAAGCTGATCGCCGCGCGCGAACTGGGCCTGCCGGTGCTGATGATCGAGCGGCCCGCGATGCCGGATAGGCGCGAGTTGTTCCGCCCCGAAGAGGTGCTGGACTGGATCGCTCATACGCCCGCCACCGAGCGGGGGGTGTAAAGCAGCGCTCCGCCGGGGCGCTCGATGATCCGTGTCTGGCTGGAGCCTAAGATGACCATCGTGCGCATATCGGCCATGTCGGGCGTGGCGCGGTCCAGGGGAACGATGCGCAATTCCTCCTGAGGCGTCGAGACGGCGCGGGCGAAGAGCATCGGGCGCGCATCGCCGCAGGCCTCCTGCAGCAGGGCCAAAGCGCGGGCGAAACCCTCGGGCCGGGATTTCGAGCGCGGGTTGTAAAAGGCCATGGCGAAATCGGCCTGGACCGCCAGACGCAGGCGTTTCTCGATCAACGCCCATGGCTTGAGATTGTCCGACAGGTTGATCGCGCAGAAATCATGGCCCAGCGGCGCTCCGGCGCGCGCGCTGGCCGCCAGCATGGCCGTGATGCCGGGCAGCACGCGAATGTCCAGATCGCGCCAATGGGGTGGCCCGGCCTCCAGCGCCTCAAACACGGCGGCGGCCATGGCAAAGACCCCCGGATCGCCCGAGGAAACCACCAAGACCCGCCGCCCCTCTGTGGCAAGGCGCAGGGCCAGACCAGCCCGGTCGAGTTCGACCCGGTTGTCGGATGGGTGCAGCGTGAGCCCCTCGCGCGGCGCCACCCGCGCGACATAGGGAACATAGCCGATCACATCCGTGGCATCGGCCAGCGCGGCCGTGACCTCGGGCGTAATCAGCGCCTCGTCGCCCGGTCCAAGGCCCGCGATGGAGAGGATGCCGCTCATGGCCGCCGCCCCTGTCCATGGATCAGCAGGATCGAGAAATAGGGCGTCACCTCCTTGGCCTCGGCCAGAGGCGTCACGCGCTGCCCCGGCATGGCGGCATATTCGACCAGCCATGCTTCATCCTCGCGCCCCGCCGCCGCCACCGCGCGGCGCAGCTTGGCGATATTGCGCCCGATCTTCATCACCACCAGCGCGTCGGTATCGCGGATGCGGCGGGTCAATTCCTCTTCGGGCAACGTGGCCATGGCCACGGTCAGCACATCATCGCCCCATGTGATCGGCATGGCGGTGGCGTGCCATGCGCCCGCCATGCCGGTGATGCCGGGCACAACCGCGACCGGCACCACGCCCGTCAGCCGCGAATGGAGATGCATGAACGAGCCGTAGAAAAACGGGTCGCCCTCGCACAGCACCACAATGTCATGGCCCGCGCTCGACAGGTCGATCAGCCTTTGCGTGCATTGCGCATAAAAGGCTGACAAACATTCATTATAGCGCGGATCACTCAGTGGGATTTCGGTCGTCACCGGATATTCCATCGCGATTTCCACGGCATCCTCGCGCAGCATCCCCTCCGCGATGCGCCGCGCCTGTCCCGGGCGGCCAGCCTTGCGGAAATAGGCGATATGGCGGGTGCCGCGCACCAATCGGTCCGCGCGCACACTGAGCAGATCGGCCGCGCCGGGGCCGAGGCCGACACCATGGATCGTCCCGCTCATTCCGCGTCGCTCGCCAAGGCGTTGATCGCGGCCACGGCGATTGCGCTGCCGCCAAGGCGGCCCTCGACGATGCAGCAGGGGACGGGAGCGGCCTCCCACAGCGCCGCCTTGGATTCCACCGCGCCGACAAAGCCGACCGGGCATCCGATGATCGCCGCCGGGCGCGGACATTCCGGGTCCTCCAGCATGTTGAGCAGATGAAACAGCGCGGTGGGCGCATTGCCGATGGCCGCCACCGCGCCCGACAGATGCGGCCGCCACAATTCCAGCGCGGCAGCCGAGCGCGTGTTGCCCATCGCCTTGGCCAGATCCGGCACTTGGCGGTCATGCAGCGTGCAGATCACCGCATTGCCCGCCGAGAGGCGCGCCCGCGTGATCCCCTCGGACACCATCCGCGCATCGCACAGGATCGGCCCGCCGGCGGCCAGCGCGGCCCGCGCACCACTCGCAAAGCCGGGAGAAAAGCGGATATGGCGGGCCAGATCGATCATGCCCGCCGCGTGGATCATGCGGACGACCACAGGTTCTTCCTGCGCCGAAAAGCGGGCCAGATCGGCCTCGGCGCGGATCGTGGCGAAGGATTGTTTATAGATGGCCGCGCCATTGGTTTCATAGACGTGGGGCATCAGGCAACTCCAAAATGGGCAAGAACCATGGCGGGGTCCATATCGGTCCGCACCGGCGGCGCGCCCGCGCGGGCGTTGAAGGCAAGGTCGAAGCGGCCATCGCGGCCGGTCAGGGTAATGTCGGCAGGTCCCGATCGCGCGCAGCCCTTGGCGCAGCCCGACACATGCAGGCGGCCCTCCACCACAGGCGCAAGGCGGCGGGCTAGGTCGCGCGTTTCGACGCTGGCCTGCGGGCAATAGGGCGCGCCGGGGCAGGCATCGACGCGAAGCAACGAGCTGGTGGGATCGGTAATCAAACCGGGGATGGGGGCGGGGCTGGAGTCTTCGAGGAGCAGCACCCGCCATGGCGTAATCCGCAGGGACGAAGTGGCGGCGCGGGCAAGCAGGCCGGCCTCGATCTGGCCAAAGGAGACCCCCAGAGCCGAGCCGCCCGGCGCGATGGCGGGGCGTGCGAGGGCCGGGGATTGCGTTCCATCGGCCCAGTCCGGCAAGGGGGCGTGGTGGCGCGCCATTCGGCGCGCGCCGCTTCGCGCAAACCAATGGGCCAGCGCGATGAGGTGGTCCGCCTCCCTTCCAAACGGTACGGGGCTGCCGGTTGGCCGACCATCGGCGCGCAGGATCAGGTGGCCGCTTGCCCCCCGTTCGATGCGGAAATCGCCCGGTTCGGCGCTCAGGATCGGCGCGGGCCCGGCGTCGATAACAAAGCCGACCTTGCCGGGCAGGGCGGGCCATTCGCCCATCCGCGCCATCAGGGCGCAGGCGATGCGGTGGCTGTCATCGCCCTGCGCCCAATCGGGGGCGATCAGGATATTGCGCGCGCCTTCCCGCCCGGCATCGGGATCGGCCAACCCATGCGCGACCAGTTCCGCGATCAGCGCGGGCCATCCGGCTTCGTTCACGCCCCGGATCTGGAGATTGGCGCGGCGGGTGATGTCGATCATGCCATTGCCATAAGTCTGCGCCAGAGCGCATAGCGCCAGCGCCTGATCGCGAGAAAGGCGGCCAAGGCGCGGCTTGACGCGCACCAGCAAGCCATCGCCCGTTTCCATCGGGCGCCATGCATCGGGGCACCAGCCCTTGATCGCAAAGCCGCTCATGCGCCTGGGTCCAGAGGCAGGGCGGCAAGGATCGAATTGCGCCGCGTTGTCCATAATCCGGCGGCGTGGAGCGCGGCAAAGCGCGCCTCCATCGCAGCCAGAGCGCCGGGGTTTTCGCGCGTCAGAAAGCTGCGGACTTCGCCTTGGCCCAGCGTGGCGTCGTGATAGAGGTCGAAGAGATGCGATGGCACGCTGTCCGCCAGATGGGCGAAGGTGCCCAGATGATCGAGCGTGGCGGCAATCTCGGCGGCTCCGCGAAAGCCATGGCGCATCATGCCCGCGATCCAGCCCGGATGGGCGGCGCGGGCGCGCACCACGCGGGCGATTTCCTCGGTCAGCGGCCGCGCGATCGGGCGGGCCGGATCGCGGTGGTCGAGATGATAGAGCGCAGCCTTGCCCCCGGCAACGGAGCCCCCGGCCACGGATTGGGCGGCGGCAAAACCGGCCTCATGCGCGGCATAATCGGCGGCCAGCAAGAGGTCACTTTCGGGCAGGTCCTGAAGATGGACAAAAGCGTCAGCGCCCGCCACCCGCCGCCGCAAGCCATCGGGATCGGCGTCGGGCCGGGGCGCATCCAGCGCGTGATCGGAGGCCGCCAGCCATGCCTCGCCTGCCTTGCGCCGGGCGTCCTCGCCATAGGTATCGCCGGATATGCCCAGCCCATAGCGGCCCGGCGCGGGACCATAGACGCGCGGGGCGTGCGCGGTCCCGGCAAAGGGGCTCCAGTCCGCCGGTTCATCGCGCCCGCACAGCGCCCGCACCGCCTGACCAAACAGGATGGGCAGCGTGGGGAACGCATCGCGAAACAGGCCCGAGACGCGCAGGGTCACATCGATACGCGGATGGTCGAGCATGGCCAGCGGCAGGATTTCGACCCCCGTCACCCGATCCGATGTCAGATCCCACAGCGGTTTCGCGCCCAGCAGGTGCAGCGCCATCGCAAATTCCTCGCCCGCCGTGCGCATCGTGGCCGAACCCCACAGGTCCACCACCAAAGCGCGCGGATAATCGCCATGATCCTGCAAATGCCGCCGGATCAGCTCCTGCGCCAGCACGACACCTTGGGCATGGGCCGCGCGCGAGGGTACGGCGCGCGGGTCGATCGTGTAAAGATTGCGCCCCGTGGGCAGCACATCGCCCCGCCCGCGATGGGGTGAGCCCGACGGGCCGGGCGGCACGAAGCGTCCCGCCAGCGCGGCCTGCAATCCGGCGCGCTCGGCCCCGCCATGGTCGCCACGGCCAAAGATGTGGAGGCCATCGCCATACTGGCTCTCTTTGATGTCGCAGACGAAGCGGTCGATGCGGGTGATGGCCTCGGCGGGCGTGGCGGCGGCGTCCAGCCTCAGTTCGGCCTCAAGGCCCAAGGCTTGCGCCTCGTTGCGGATGGCGGTTTGCAACCGGTCGCGCCGGGCGGGATCAAGGCCCCCCGCGTTGGAAAACTCGTCCAGCAAGGTTTCGAGCGTGGCGAGGCCCGCGCCATGAGCGGTGGGCGCAAGCGGGGGCGGTGCGTGGCCGATGGTGACGGCGGCGATGCGGCGCTTGGCCTGCGCGGCCTCGCCCGGATCGTTGACGATGAAGGGATAGATGACCGGTAGGCCCATGGTCAGCGCCTCGGGCCAGCAGGCGTCAGACAGGGCCACCGCCTTGCCCGGCAGCCATTCGAGCGTGCCATGCGCGCCCATATGCACCAGCGCGTCGATACCGCGCGCGCGCAGCCAGAGATAGAAGGCGACATAGGCATGGTGCGGGCAATGCGAGAGATCGTGATAATCGCCATCGCGCGAGGCTGTAACGCCGCGCTCGGGCTGGAGCGCGATCAGCGTTAGGCCGGTGAGAAGCGCGGTAAAGCGGAACTCGCCCTCGACGAGCGCGGGATCATTTTCCGGCGGCCCCCAGTTTTGCTCCAGCGCATCGCGCAAAGGGGCGGGCAGGGTTTCGAGCGCCTTGCGGTAGGCAGCAAGCGGCCAGCCTATGCTTTGCCGCGCCAGGGCGGCGGCCAGATCAGGCACATCAGGCTCGCCCAGATCGCTCAGCATCGCCTGCGCGGAGGCCAGCGCGTCGAGACCGACGGCATGGGCCATCTGATGCGCCTTGCCGGGATAGGTGGAGAGGATCAGGGCGAGGCGGCGATCCTGCGCAGGCTTGCGGGCCAGAGCGATCCAGCCCGAAACGCGCGCGACGATGGCGGCGATGCGCGCGGGATCGCCGCGGTGCAGATGGCGGGCAAAGCCCAGCGCCGGATCATGGGCGGCAGCTTCCTTGAAACTGACCACCCCGGCAAACACTCGCCCGTCGATCTCGGGCAGCACCACATGCATCGCCAGATCGGCGGGCGATAGGCCGCGCGCGGTGTTGGACCATGCTTCGTGCGAAGTGGTCGCCAGCGCCAGTTGAAACACCGGCACATTGGCGACATCGAGCGGCGACTGGCCCCCCTCGTTGCGGGCGGAAAAGGCGGTGGCGTTGAGGATTGCCGCAGGGGCCAGTTCTCGGACCCAGCGCTCGACTTGCGCCCGCGCCTGCGGTTCTTTCAGCGAGGGGACGAAGAGCGAGAGCGTATCATAGCCTTCCGCCTCAAACGCCTGATGCAATTGGGCAAAGGGGTCGAGATCATCGGCGGCCAGATAGGAGCGGTAAAAGATGATCAGCACGAGCGGGCGGGTGGCGGCAAATGTCAAAGGATCGCACACCCCGCGCTCCGGATGCCATCCCCCGGCCATCGGCAATCCCGCCCTTGCCGCACCCGGCGCCAGCGAGAATCCCGCCGCCCCGGCTAATAAATTCAGCGCCGCGCGCGCCGCCTCGGCTCCGCCGCCATCGCACAGGCGGCGCAAATCGGCCAGCAAGGCGGGCGCCACGGTCGAGGCCGAATCCAGCCGAATGTCCGCTCGCCCATCGGCGGGAAGCACCGCCAGCGCGATGTCCCGCGACCGGGCCATTATCTCGACCTGTTGCAACCCATAGGGCCAATAGGCATGGCCCCCGATCAGGCGGATCAGGATGGCCTTTGCCCCCGATAATGTCCGTTCGATATAGGTATCGACCGAGAGCGGATGGGCCAACGCCGACAGATTGGCGAGGCGCAGCGAGGGGAAGGCCGGATCATCGCTGCGCGCACGATGCCATGCCGCCGCAAAGGCGCCCAGATCGCTGTCGGAAAAGGACAGCATGACCAGATCCGCAGGCGCCTGCCCCAGATCCTGCGGAATGGCCGTTTCCTCCATCCCGTGCGTTTCGCGAAAGATGACATGCATCGGGTTTAGCCCGCCAGCGTGGCCCGGATGGCGGCGGCATCTATATTTCCGCGCTCTGCAATGGCGACCAGCGTGGTCTGGCGGGTCTCGCCCGCGCGCCATGGGCGGTCGTAATGGTGGCGCACGCGCCCGCCCACGGCCTGAACCAGCAGACGCATCGGCTTGCCCGCCACAGCGGCATAGCCTTTGATGCGCAGGATCTGATGCTCATCCGCCAGCAGGCCGATGCGCGCGGCCAGATCCGACGGGTCGGTGATTTCGGGCAGGGTGACGACTGTGCTGTCGAAATCGTCATGCTCGTGGTCATCCTCGCCATCGTGATGCGAGGGGCGAGCGGCAATATCGTCCTCGGCCGCCGCGCCAAGGCCAAGGATAACGCGCGGGTCGATGACGCCCTCGGCCAGTTCGAGGATGGGGCGCGGGGTCTCCGCCGCGATGACCGCGCGGGCTTCGGCAATGGCTGTTGGGCCAGCAAGGTCCACCTTGGTCAGCAGCACCATGTCGGCGCAGGCCAGTTGGTCCTCGAAGACTTCGGACAGCGGGGTTTCATGGTCCACGCCCGGATCGGCGGCGCGCTGGGCCTCGATGGCGGCAGGATCGGGGGCGAAGCGGCCTGCCGCCACCGCCTCGGCGTCGGCCAGCGTCAGCACGCCATCGACCGTGATCCGGCTGCGGATCGCGGGCCAGTCGAAGGCTTTGAGCAGCGGCTTGGGCAGGGCAAGGCCCGAGGTCTCGATCAGGATGTGATCGGGGCGCGGATTTAGCGCGAGCAGGCGCTCCACCGTGGGAATGAAATCATCGGCCACCGTGCAGCAGATGCAGCCATTGGCCAGTTCGACGATATTTTCCGCCGGGCAATCGGGAATGGCGCAAGATTGCAGAATGTCGCCATCCACCCCCAGCGTGCCGAATTCATTGACCACCACGGCCAGCCTGCGCCCGCCCGCGTTGCGGATCAAATGGCTGATCAGCGTGGTTTTTCCCGCGCCCAGAAAGCCGGTGACGATGGTGACGGGAACCTTGGACAGATCAGGCACTGGTACTTCTCCCGCGCGCCGGAGCAGGGCAGGGCGGGGCATACCGGAACAATCCGGCCGGCGCGCGACAACGGGCGGGCGCGACGAGGCGCCCGTGACCACGCAACCCGTGCGGCCCCAGCCACACAGTTCGCCGCTCAGACGGAGAGTTACCGTGCCGTGACCACTCCCTGGATCAAGGCAAGAGCGACCGGTGCGCCGGCAGGTCTCCTGGCTTGCGGGTCACAGCTTGATGCACGCCTTCCCAGACCGTTAAACCCAGTGGCCGCCCCCGGATGGAGGGGGACATGTGCATCGCGCTATCCGCTCACAGTTGCAGGGACAGCCGCGGATTTGGGGGGCAGGCCCCCGCACCGCATTCCCGATTAAGCCCATTTACGGGCGCCGGCGCGATCATTGAAAACCGGGTTGCCCCGAACTTTCGCGCTTGGTTCTAAACCACATGGCGCGAAAAGCAATTGGCGTATTTACGAAACCTCGATCTCGTCAAAGCGTTTCCAGCGATAAATGGCAAAACTCATAAGCCAGCACAGGACGAACAGGGCGATGATGCCAAAGCCCAGACTGTTGAAATTTTCGCCCAATTGCGCCGCCATGGCCCAAGGCCAGCCCGTCAGGCCCAGCTTGCCGCCGATCAGCGCGAGCGTTTCGATCCCGCCGATGACGATGGCGACAAGGGCCGAGACCAGCGTGATGGTGATGTTGTAATAGAGTTTGCGGATCGGCTTTACAAAGGCCCATTCATAGGCGCCAAGCATCACCACCCCATCGGCCGTGTCGATCAACGCCATCCCGGCGGCAAACAGCGCGGGCAACACCAGAACCGTGGCCAGCGAGAGGCCATTGGCCGCCTGATTGGCCGACATGCCCAGAATGGCGACCTCGGTGGCTGTGTCAAAACCAAGGCCGAAGAGGAAGCCGAGCGGGGCCATATGCCAGCTCTTGCCGACCAGCCGGAACATGGGGGCGAACAGGCGCGAAAGCGGCCCGCGCGATCCGGTCAGCAGGTCGAGGTCGCTTTCCGTATAAGCACCGCCCGCGCGGACATGGGCGAAGCTGCGCCAGACCGAGCGCAGGATGGCAAGGTTCATGCCCGCGATGGTGAAAAGGAACAGCGCCGAGATCACAGTAGCTATCACCCCGCCGATCTCCTTGAACGCACCGAAGCGGGCCAGAGCGCTGGTTGTCAGGGCGATGCCGACCGAGGCGATGGCGATGATCCCGGAATGGCCTAGCGCGAACCAGAAGCCCACCGTGATCGGGCGTTGGCCATCCTGCATCAGCTTGCGCGTCACATTGTCGATGGCTGCGATATGATCGGCATCGACCGCATGGCGCAGGCCCAGCCCCCACGCCAGCAGGGCTGTTCCCAGCATCAGCGGTTGATGATGAAACAGGCCGAAAGCCCAGCCCCAGATGGCGATATTGGCGATGGCCAGTGCGACCAGCAGCGCGCCGATCCGGCGGCGCAGCGATGATTTGGAATAGGAAAACACGGTATGGACATCCTCCGGCGCCTTGCGACAGGGCCGGGGCAGACCCGCGCAAACGGGCGGCACGCGAACAGGCCGGACGCCAAGAGCGACCCGCGCACGTATCCGTTGCGGCCCCGGCCGCCCATGCGTCGCTCAGACGGAGCACACCGTGCCGCGGCCATCCCCTGGACCATGGCAAGAGCGACCAGACGCCGGCAGGTCTCCTGGCTTGCGGGTCACAGCTTGATGCACGCCTTCCCAGACCTCGCAGGATTTAGCGTCCGGCCCAGTGGCTGGCCCTTTGCAAGGGCGCATGTGCATCGCGCTATCCGCTTACAGTTGCAGGGACAGCCGCGGATTTGGAAGGGCCAGCCCCCCGCACCGCATTCCCGATTAAGCCCGTTTGGCGGGCACCGGCGCGATCAGTTTGACGGCCGGATCGGCCGCCGGGGGCAGCGTTACTGCAAATGGCGGGCGATGCCAAGCAGGCGCGCAAGGCAAGTGAGCCATGGAACGGGGGAGGGACCCATCCCATGGCTCAGCTTGGTGATCCACGCTATCTGATATCGTTTACATTACCAGTTGTAGGTAAAGCTCGCCCCATAGGTGCGTGGGGCCTGATATTGCTCACGATAGGTCTGATAGGTCGCGCTGGTCGGGGCCGAGGCCGAGGAGAGCACAACAGTGTCCTCCAGATTGCGTACAAAGGCCGAAAGCGTCCAGTTGGCGGGTTCGTGCCTGTAGGTCACGATGATGTCGCTGCGATGATAGGCGTCCTGACGGTCGGAGGCGAAATTGTAGAAGGTAAAGTAGGATTCCGACTCAAAATGGGTCTGGAAACGCGGAGTCAGGCGCCCGCCGAAGACATGGAAATCATGCTCATATCCGAAATTGACCGTCCACACCGGGGCCTGCGGGGGCCGCTTGCCGTCAAGCTGCCAGTTGGCACCCACCAGCTTGCCCTCGGCGGCGGCGGAGCGGGCCAATTGACCGCTGACCGCAGCGGCGAAATTGGTGAAACGCGCGTCCTGATAGGCGACATAGGCGTTGAAATGATCATCGGGCGTGGGGTCGAACAGGGCGTCAAGTTCCACCCCCTTATAGCGCGAGGCGCCCGCGTTCAGCACCAGCGTGGCCACCGCGCCGTTTGAATTGGTGACGATTTGCGACACTTGCTGATCGGTGTAGTTGTAGAGATAGGCCGACAGGTTGAGTTGAAGTCGGTTGTCCAGAAAGCGGTTCTTTGACCCGATTTCATAGGCGGTGATGCTTTCCGGATTATAGGCCGCCAGATCGGTGAAGCCGCCCGCCTTATAGCCGGTGTCGAACTTGGCATAGAGCAGGTTGCGCGGGGTGGCCTGATAGTTGAGCGCGGCGTGCCAGGTGGTCTTGCTGCTGGACGCCGTGGAGTTCTGGGGCGTCGTCACCATCACGCAGGAATTGGTGAGATAGCATTTGGTGTTGAGATAGGTGGTGACATTGGTGACGGTGTTATAGCCGATCCGGTGCTTGTCATCCTTGGAATAGCGCGCGCCCGCTTCCACCGTCAGGCCGGGGATGAGTTCATAGGAAGCCTGGCCGAACAGCGCCTTGGCCTGCGCCACGATATCGGGATAGACATAGTTCTGTATCAGGAAAGGCGTGCCCGAAATCGAATCCTGCCCCGGAAAATCCTGAAACTGGGTGGTCAGATTGTTGCTTTCCTTGAAGTAGAACCCGCCGAACTGCCATTTCAACGGCCCCTTGCTGTTCGAGGACAGGCGCAATTCGTGGTTCCAAGAGGGCAGGTTTTCGCGCTGGCCAAAGGTGAAATTCTGGCGATTCGTGCCATAGGCGCCGCCCAGCGTGGTGCGCCGGTCGATCTTGAAACGGCGGTAACCGCCCTGATAGGTCAACGTGGCAAAAGTGAAGTCATAATCGGCCTGCGCGCGGTAATTCCATGCCTTGGTGCGCAGATAGGACCCGGCGGGCATCGGAAAATCCTTGGCATTGCCGCGCGGCGGCACGCCCAGATCGACATCGCCCACCGCATAACCGGCAGGCACATTGGCGGCGGTGTACAGCACCCATGGAATGGCCTGCGTCGCCGTGCCCACGCCGTCAAAGTCCGAATATTCCCCGGTCAGCAGCAGCGAGAAGCGATCGGTCGGCTTCATCAGCAGATGGAGGCGGGCCGAACGGCTGTGTTCATCATCGGCATTGGCCGAAGGCGCATTGTTGCGATAGCCGTCATGGTCGCGAAGTTGAAAGGCGGCGCGCAGCGTGATCCAGTCATTGACGGGCACGTTGATCATGCCCTTCACATTATGCATCCGGTAATTGCCGGCCTCGACGCCCAGATAGGCCGACAGATCGCCCGGTTTGGGCTTGGCCGTGACGATGTTGATCGCGCCGCCCGTGGCATTGCGGCCCAGCAAAGTGCCCTGCGGCCCGCGCAGCACTTCGACGCGCTCCAGATCGAACATCGAGGCGTTGAGGCCCAATGCGCGCTGCAGGTTGAAACCGTCGATGCTGATCGAGACGGCCGGGTCCCCGATTTCGGAAGTGTCGCGGCTGGAAACGCCGCGCACGCTGATGATCGTGGCGGGGCCTGCCTGCGCAAAGCTGACGCTGGGTGCCACAGCGGTCAGGTCCGCAACATTGCCCACGCCGTTGCGTGAAAGCGCCTCGGACGTCAGCACCGACATGGCGATGGCGGTTTTCTGCTCGGTGCTTTTGCGTTTTTCGGCGGTGACGACGATTTCGCCAAGGCCGGCGGGTGGGGGCGCCGCAGTTTGGGTGGCATCATTCTGGGCTATCGCGGGCGCGGCATGAAGGCAGATTGCGATGGTCAGATTGGATGAGATTGCAGCAAGCCAGTTCTTTTTCATGTGGGGCTGTCCCTCCCTGGGATGGCTTTGCCGGCGATGGTCACGGCGACCGATTCGTCTCGGCAATGGGGCTTTCATATTTTTCAGGCTTAGAAATTTCAAGGCTAAAGTGAATTCACTTATACGCCATTTGGCTCACAGCCAAGTCAATGAAGGTTGCGCGCAGGGCGAGGGTGTCGGTTATATGCCGCGCGGCCCATTTCATAAAAAGCCTATAAAATTGTAATTTACGTTCAATTCCCGAATGCTTTTCGATAGGCTTGCCGAGAAAAATGATCTGGCAGGGCGATGAAATCCGACTTGCGCCATTCCGGCAAAACGGGATACAGTTTGCCCCTAAGGAAAAGCCTGTTTGGGAGTTTGTGCATGAAGATGTCGCGACGTGAATTCGGTTTTGGCGCCGCTGTGCTGGGCATGGGTGCTCCGGCCTTTGCGGCGCCGCGCCGTTCGGCCGCGCGCCTGCAACTGGGCGTGCAGACCTACAGCTTTCGGGACATGCTGCAGACTCCGGGCGATATGGTGGACAAGATGATCGCGGGCTGCCGCGCGGTGGGCCTGTCCAGCGTGGAATTATTCGAGCCGACGATTCAGCCTCCCGCCTTCTCGCGCGATGCGCCATGGGCCTCCGTGGCGGGTAAGCCGACCGAGGCCTCGCTCTATGGCCGCCCGCCCGAAGGGCCCAAGCCTGCCTCGACCGAGCAGGTGCGCGAACAGGTGCGCGAGTGGCGGCTCAAGACGCCCATGTCGCATTTCGCGGCGATCGGTGCGCGTTTGCGCGCGGCGGGCATTACGGTGCAGGCATTCAACTTCGGCCTGAAGGAAGATTGCACCGATGCCGAGGTCGAGCGTGGTTTCGCCATGACCCGCGCCTTGGGAACGCAGATCATGACGGCCTCGACCACGCTGAAAATGGCCGAACGTACCGTGCCTTTCGCGGCGCGCCATCGCGTCATTCTGGGTCTGCACGGCCATTCCAACCTGCATGATCCCAATCAGTTCGCCACGCCCGAAAGTTTCGAGAAGGGGCTGACTATGTCGCCCTTCTATCGGATCAATTTCGACATCGGCCATTTTGTCGCGGCTGGTTTCGATGCGCCCGCTTTCCTGGAAAAACATCACGAAAAGATCGTCAGCATCCATCTCAAGGACCGCAAAACGCATGAAGGCCCCAACACCGTTTTTGGCGAGGGCGATACGCCGATCCGCGATGTGGTGCGGATGATCGCGCGCCATGGCTGGGCTATTCCCGCGATGCTGGAATATGAATATGCCGGGGCGGATTCGGTGACGGAACTGCGCCGGATGAAGGATTATGTTCGCGCGGCTCTGGCGTGACAGGGCTGGTCTGAGGCCGCGAAAGGCGCCGCTCCCACCGGGCGGCGCCTTTGTCATTTATGCGCTGCAGGCGGCCACCGCGCCGGATGTCTCCTCCGGCTTGGGCACCAGTGCTATCGTCAATGCCGATAGGGCGGCGACGGCGGCAAATCCGATGAAATTCCACGCCATATCCAGTTGATAGGTCGCGATCATCCCGCCCAGCAACGGGCCGCAGATCGACCCCATGCGCGAGAAACTAAGGCAACTGCCCACGGCAGTGGCGCGCAGGGCCGGGCGGAAATATTGCGAGAGATAGCTGGTCACCATCACGGCGGCCGACACCGTGCCAACCCCGGCCAGCGCCACGATGCCATAGGTCATCGCCAGCGGCCATTTGTGCGAGAGCAGCAGGATCGACACTGCCCCGCCGCAAAAGGCTGCCACGATGATGGGTGGCCGGCCATGGCGGTCGGCCAACCGGCCCAGCATGACGCCGCCGACCGACGATGCCAGAGCAAAGACGCCCAGAAACATGATGCTGGGGCCAAGATCATAGCCCGAAGCCCGCATGATCTGGGGCAACCATGTGTTCAGCCCATAGACGAGGATCATGCCGGTAAAGGTGGTCAGCCAAAAGCCGAGTGTCGCGCGGGCATGACCATCGGCAAACAGCGCCCGCATGCCGGGTTTGACCGCGCCATCGGCCGAAGGTGAGGCCAAATCGGCAGGATCGAGGCCATAGCGGCGCGCGATGACGCCTGCCCTCTCATACTGCCCCTTGCCCATCAGATAGGCCGCCGATTCCGGCAAAAGCCAAAGGATCGCGGGCAACAGGACGAGCGGCGCGGCCCCCAGCGCCACGATCGGGCGCCAACCCGCACCCTCAAGCAGCAGGAAGGAAGCCAGCGCGGCGGCAAAGATCCCCAGCGAATAGCCGGAATACATGATGGCGAATTCGCGATTGACCTTGCCCTTTGGCGCGAATTCGCAGGCAAAGGCGGCGGCGACCGGAACGATCCCGCCAATGCCGATCCCGGCCAGAAAGCGCATGGCGGCAAAGAACAGCGGCGTTGGCGCCGCCGCCGCTGCCGCGCTGGTGATTGAAAAAAGCGCGAGACAGGCGACGAAGCACGCTTTGCGGCCAAACCGGTCGCTCAATACGCCAAAGCCATATCCGCCAAAGAACATGCCCACCATGGCCGCACTGGCTAAAAGGCTGGCCGAGGTGGGGCCAAGGTGCCAAGCCCGATCATGCAGCAGGCCGGGCAGGACCGCGCCCAGCACGCCCATGTCATAGCCTTCGGAAAAGAGGCCGAACCAGCAGATCCAGATGATCAAACGCGGGCGGTAATACCATGGGTGGCCAGAACGCAGGCGGGGATCGGGCGGAAAAGGCATCGTCACGAACATCCTCCTTGGCACCTCGCGGGGGGTGCGGGTCTGGTCGGGGAAGGGGCGGTGCAGGCGCCATGCGGATGGTTTGCACAAAGGTGCATACCAGAGATTGCGCGCCGCCTCACCGCATGGGTCCGCCGGAAATATGTAGGGATAAAACTGAATGCAGTTTGAGCTTGCATCAAACCGCGCGATCTATCAAGCTTGAAATATCAGAAAGGCGAATGAAGCTCTTTCAAAGGGGTGCTCAAGATGGATATGCCGGTAAAATCCGCATTGGAAATTCCAAAAAACACATGATTATTAAAGGTATATAATCGCAAATTCGACCCAATCGGGAAAACGCCCCGGCTGCTCCGGCAGAGCGCCGCAAGGCGCGACTCGATGTCGGACAGGAAAGATGGTGCCGCCAGTGGATCTGAAAAATAGAATACAGTCTATGCGCGTTCACAGATCGGTCTATGTCGATCCGGATGTCTTCCAGCTGGAAATGCGGCGCATTTTGGCCGCGCGTGGATCTTTGCCGGCGATGAATCTCGGGCTGCCGGCTCTGGAGACTATGACGCCACCCACATCGTCCGCTCCTGTCTGATGGTGGGGCAAAGGACATCCTCGGCCCGGACGACCTTTCACGCCCGCGTCACCCATGTCCTGTCTCTCGACGGCGGGCGCCTGCCGATCCGCCACAATCGGGGCGATCTGCCGGGCGCCGAGGGTCCGCTGGGCGACATTCTCACCATTCTTTGAAAGGGCCGCGATGGCGGTCCGTCTCTCCCGATTTTTCAGGAAGTCCCCATGTCTATGCCAGAATTTCCCGCGCAATTCTCTCCACGGGCGTCGCGATTGATCGATGCCTTTGCGCCGGATCAGCGTTCCATTGTCTCCATGCTCCAACGTCGCTGCGAAACGGCGGGCGATACGCCGCTGCTGCTGATCGACGGGGCGGTGTTTTCCGCGCGCGATCTTGCCGAACGCGCCGGACGCAGCGCGGCAAGGCTGGCGCGGGCGGGGATCGAAGCGGGCGACCGATTGGCCTTGCTTTGCGGCAACCGGCTGGAATTTTTCGATATGCTGTTGGGCACAATCTGGATGGGCGCGATTGCGGTGCCGATCAACCGCGCCGCGCGTGGGGCGCAATTGCAGCATATCCTCGCCAATAGCGGCGCGCGCCTGCTCGTGGCGGAGGCCGATGTGGTGCAGGCCATGGCCTATGTTCCGCGCAGCGATCTGGCGCTCGACGCGATCTGGGTGCTGCCCGCGCGGGGCGAAGATGCCTTGCCCGACACCGCCGGAGAATGGGCGCTGTGCCCCGTGCCCCAGCCGGGCGCGCCGCGTGAGCCCGCACCCACCGGCCCGGCCGATACCGCGATGATCATCTATACTTCGGGCACGACCGGCCCCTCCAAAGGCGTCTGCTGCCCTCAGGCGCAGTTCTTCTGGTGGGGCCTCAACAGCATCGACGTGCTGGAGATTGAGGCCGAGGATGTGCTGCTCACCACGCTGCCGTTGTTTCACGTCAACGCGCTGGGGGCCTTCTTTCAGGCGTTGCTGTCGGGCTCGCAATTGGTGGTGATGGACCGCTTTTCGGCCAGCGGTTTCAGCGCCGCCCTGGCCCGGCATGGCGCCACGGTGACCTATCTGCTGGGTGCGATGGTGTCGATCCTGCTGGCCACCCCGGATCAGCCCGATGATGCCGCCGACAGGGTGCGCCGCGCCCTGGCCCCCGGTGTCCCGGCCCAGTTTCATGCCGCCTTTGCCCGGCGCTACGGCATAGCGCTGATCGACGGATACGGCGCGACGGAGAGCAATTTCGTGATCGGCGGGGGCGACCCTCTGCCCGGCTGCATGGGCAAGGTGCGCCCCGGCTATGAGGCCATCGTGGCCGATGAGGATGACAATCCGCTGCCTGATGGGACGCCGGGCGAATTGCTGCTGCGCGCCAAACACCCCCATGCCTTTGCCGCCGGTTATCATGAGATGCCCGCGCAAACGGCGGCCTCCTGGCGCAATCTGTGGCTGCATACCGGCGACCGTGTGTGGCGCGATGCGGAGGGGCGTTTCTATTTCATGGACCGGATCAAGGACGCGATCCGCCGTCGCGGCGAGAATATTTCCGCCTTCGAGGTCGAACAGGTCCTGCTGTCCCATCCCGACATCGCCATCGCGGCGGTCTATCCGGTGCCCAGCGAACATGGCGAGGATGAGGTGATGGCCTCGCTCGTCCTGCGCGACGGGGCGGCGCTCTTGCCCGAGGCGGTTCTCGATTTCTGTCAGCCGCGCATGACCTATTTTTCGGTGCCGCGCTATCTGCGCTTTGCCGATGCGCTGCCGACCACGGAAAATGGCAAGGTCCAGAAGTTCCGTCTGCGCGAAATGGGCATCACGCCCGACACCTGGGACCGTGAAGCAGCAGGCTATAAGGTGGCGCGTGCTGTCCGGGCGGCGGCGGGCTGATGGCGGTGCAGCCCTTCGATGGAGTGGCCGTCGTGGCGCCCACCACGGTGCGCTATGCCCGCCACAGCGACAAGCCCGCCCATTGGTGGGTCGGGCGGGCGCTGCATGACGTTATCGCGGCGGCGGGCATAACCAAGCAGGAGGTGGACGGACTGGCGCTGTCCTCCTTCACCATGGGGCCGGATACGACCATCGCCATGACCGAACATTTCGATATGGCCCCGCGCTGGATCGAATGGCTGCCCACGGGCGGGGCCAGCGGGGTGATGGCGCTGCGCCGCGCGGCGCGGGCGGTGCAGGCGGGCGATGCCTCAATTGTCGCCTGTATCGGCGCCGATACCGCCAATCCGGCCAGCTTTGCCGAGCTTGTCCGCAATTTCAGCCGGTTTTCCGATACCGCCGTGCGACCCTATGGCGCGCCGGGGCCTAATGGCATGTTCGCGCTGATCACCGCGAATTACATGGCGCGTTTTGGCGCAACCCGCGCCGATTTCGGGGCCATCGCCATGGCGCAGCGGGCCAATGCCGAGGGCAATCCCAATGCCTTGCTGGGGGGCAAGCCTTTGAGCCTTGAACAATATCTCGCCGCGCCCGCCATTGTCGAGCCGCTGCATCTGTTCGATTGCGTGATGCCCTGCGCGGGGGCCGAGGCTTTTCTTGTGATGAGCGAGGAAAGGGCCCGCGCGCTGGGCCTGCCCCATGCCGTGATCCGGGGCAGCATCGAGCGGCACAACGCCTATTTCGACGAGCCGGTGGCGGTGCGGGCGGGCTGGGCGATGGACCGTGACAGTCTTTATGCGCAGGCCGGTGTCGGCCCGGAGGCGATGGATTGTCTGGAGGTCTATGATGATTATCCGGTCATCGTGGCGATGCAGCTCGAAGATCTGGGCTTTTGCGCCAAGGGTGAGGCGGCCAAGTTTTTGCGGCATAACTCGCTGACTATCGACGGCGCCTTGCCGGTCAACACGTCGGGCGGTCAGCTTTCCTGCGGCCAGGCCGGGGCGGCGGGCGGCTTTCTGCCGGTGGTCGAGGCGCTGCGGCAGATAACCGGCCAAACGCTGGGGCGTCGGGTGCCGGGCGCGCGTCTGGCGCTGGCCAGCGGCTATGGCATGGTGACTTATGATCGCTGTCTGGCCACGGCGGCGGCGGTGCTGGAGGGGCGGGTATGAGCATCACCCTGCAGGCCTGCGCCCAATGCGGGGCGCGGCAATATCCTCCGCGCGATCTGTGCCGTGTCTGTCTGGCCGATGCCTTGGGGTCGGTGGAGGAAACGGGCGAGGGGCGGCTGATCGTCAGCGCCATCGTCCATCGCAGTCTGGAACCGGATTTTGCCGGTGATCTGCCGCTGCGGATCGGCACGGTGCATCTGGCATGCGGTTTGCGCATCATCGCCTTTGTCGATGCGGGGCTGGCCGATGGCGCGCCGGTTCGCCTGCGCCAGGAGGCTGGCCGCGATGGCGCGGCCCTGTGGTATGCGGGCGCGCTGGAGACGGGCGCATGACGGCTTTGAAAATGGGCTGGACAGCGCGGGTCAGAGGTGCAATCCGAATTCAGTTTTGAGGGTGAAGCACATGAGCACGTCTGACAAAATTGTTCCTGCGAACGCTTCATCCGGCAGCCCGGACATCTATCAGGCAGTCCTGAAACGCATCCAGCGCGGCCAGATCAAGGATGGCGAAAGGATCGTCGACACGGCCATCGCGGCCGAATTCGGCGTCTCGCGTATGCCCGCCCGTCAGGCTTTGCTGCTGCTGGTTCACGAAGGTTATCTGGTGGGCACGACGCGCGGCTTTGCCTTGCCGCAATTGTCCGATCAGGATGTGGCCGAGATTTTCGAGGTCCGCCTGCAACTCGAGCCCAGAGCGGCCGCATCGGCCTGTCCGCTGCTGGAGGCCGGGCATCTGGCCGCCTTGCGCAGGGCCTATGAACTGGCCGAGGGCGCGCAGGTTGCGGGGGATACCGAAGGGCTGATGGACGCCAACAACCAGTTTCGTCAGGTCTGGCTGGATCTGGTGCCCAACAAGCGGATGGCCGCCTCGATCCAGCGCTTTGTCGATCAGGTGCTGATCGTTCGCCGCCGCACGGTGATCGACCCGGAGGCGCAGCGTCTGGTGGTCGAATTGACGCTGGAACTGCTCCATGCCTTTGAGCGGCGCGACGGCCTGCGCGTCCACGATCTGATGATCGGCTTCATCAACGAGGCACGCGACATCTATTTCGCCAGCAACATCGCGAAGGGCGCGGGCAAGGGCAAAGCGCGGGCCATCGGGGGCTGACGCCCGCCGCTCAAATCCCTGTGCCGCCCCATTCCGCCAGCCAGTGATCGAGGCGCTTTTTGAGCGCGCGTTCGCGGCCAAAGCGCAGATCCTCCTCCTTCACGCATTCCACCACCTCGAAGGTGAAGGCGTCCGCCCCGTGAAGCGTCCATGCCTCCTGCAGGCTGCGATGGGGATTGCCGCCCAGCCGCAGGGTGAACCACAGGCGGTTCCGGATGGTGGAGAGGTCGGCGGCCTTGCCGATCCACAACTGGCCGGAAGCGAGGCAGCGCAGGGCGTAGATGCCCGCCTCGACCTTGCGTTCCTTATAGGCCGCCACGGCTTCGCGTCTGCTTTGCTGGGTCATTGTGCTTCCTTTCCTTGGTCGCCTTTGCTTATATTACCCGGATATATTGACTCACAAGGGGAAATAATTCATCTGGGCAAAATGAATGAAAACCCTCTCTCGACGCCCTGCACCGCCTTTGTCGGTGCTCAAAAGCTGGCCGCAGGTGATCTGGCGGATGTCGCGCTGGCCGCGAATGCGCGGATGGATGATGCTCCGGACCCGGTCCTGATCTTTGACGATGCCACCGGGGCGCAGATCGACATCGACCTGCGCGGGACCACGGCACAGATTATCTCCCGACTGGCCGCCTATCAGGGGGCGCAACCGGAGACGCGCAAACGCGGCCGCCCCAAACTGGGCGTGATCGCGCGGGAGGTGACGCTCCTGCCGCGCCACTGGGACTGGCTGGCCCAACAGCCCGGTGGGGCCTCTCAGGCGCTGCGGCGTCTGGTCGATCAGGCGCGCAAGGAGGACAAAGGCCGCACCGCAACGCGCCTGGCCCATGAGCGGACCTATCGCTTCATGGCGGCGCTGGCAGGCAATTTCCCCGATTTCGAAACGGTGAGCCGCGCTTTATTTGCCGATGACATGGCCGCGTTGACCTTGGCGATGGCGGCATGGCCGGCCGATGTGCGCGAACATGTGCTTTATCTTGCCCGGCCGGTCGAGGAGGACTGAGAAAGGCGCAAGTTTTTTAGGGGGCGGGCGAGGGGCCATTCACCCCTTTCCATTCCACCCGTCATCCCGCACAATGGCCTGATGTTGCGGACACTTTATCCCCCGATCGAACCCTATGCCTCCGGTATGCTCGACACCGGCGAGGGCCATGCCATCTATTACGAGCGCTGCGGCACGCCGGGGGCCAAACCGGCGGTGTTCCTGCATGGCGGGCCGGGCGGAGGCGTTGGGCCAGCGCATCGGCAATTGTTCGATCCGGCGCTGTATGACGTGATCCTGTTTGACCAGCGCGGCTGCGGGCGCTCGACGCCCCATGCCGGGCTGGAGGCGAATACGACATGGCATCTGGTGGCCGATATCGAGCGCTTGCGGGCATTGGTCGGGGCCGAGCAATGGCTGGTGTTCGGGGGATCATGGGGCTCGACGCTGGCGCTGGCCTATGCCCAGAAGCATCCGCAGCGGGTGAGCGAATTGATCCTGCGCGGCATCTACATGTGTTCGCGTCCGGAGCTGGACTGGTTCTATCAGTTTGGCGTGTCGCAAATGTTTCCCGACAAATACGAACGCCTTATCGCCCCTCTTTCCGAGGAAGAGCGCGGCAATGTCCTGCGCTCCTATCATCGCCGCCTGACCACCGGCACGCGCGAGGAGCAGATCGAGGCGGCGCGGGCATGGAGCCTATATGAGGGCGAGACGATCACCTTGCTGCCCGATCCGGCCATGTCGGCCCAGCATGACGATGGCCATTTCGCGCTGGCCTTCGCCCGGCTGGAAACGCATTATTTCGTGCATGACTGCTGGCTGGAGCCGGGGCAATTGCTGCGCGATGCCGACAGGTTGCGCCACATTCCCGGCACCATCGTCCATGGCCGCTATGACATGCCTTGCCCGGCGCATTACGCTTGGGCGCTGCACAAGGCATGGCCCGAGGCGGATTTCCATCTGATCGAGGGAGCCGGCCATGCCTATTCGGAGCCGGGCATTCTGGACCGGTTGATCCACGCGACCGACCGCTATGCGGGCAAGGTCTGATCTATCGGATCAGCGTGAGGTTTCGCCGAACATCTGCCTCTGGGCCGCCTCGATTTCTTCCAGATAGCGCCGCCGCGCGTGGCGCTCGCTGACCACGCCGACGACCTGCCCCTGCGCATCCACCACGGCCAGTTCGTCGGCCATCGCGCTGTCGAAACTGGCCAGCACCGCCTTGATCCCCATCGCGGGCATCAGCGTGGCGTCGGCCAGCATCGCCAGTGAACCGACCGGCGCCAGCGGGTCGGCATGGGGCGCATGGGCCGCGGCGGTGGCCACGATGCCGCAATAATGGCCGTCCGCATCGGTCACGATCGCCTTGCTGGTCGCGCCCAGCGGCACGGTGTCGCGAAATTGCGCGATGGGCATGTCGCCCCGCACGCTGGTCCAGTCGCGCCGCATCATCCGCCCGGCAGTCAGCGTCAGCATCCAGCCGATGTCGCGCGGGCTGCGTATGTCGGTGCCGCGCACATGCAGCCGCCATGTCGAGAAGGAATAGCCGAAAACCTCGCGCGTGATGCTGGCCGAAACCAGCGCGGCGGTCAGCACCACGCCCATCAGCGCAAAATCATGCGTGGTTTCCAGCATCAGCAGCGCCAGCGTCATCGGTCCGCCCACGATGGACACGCTCAGCCCCGCCATGCCCACCAGCGCGGCATCAATAGGCGAGAGCACCAGCCCCCAAGGGTTGAGATTGAACACCTGCCCAAACACCTGACCCAGCAGCGAGCCGAGGAAAAGCGAAGCAAAGAACAGCCCGCCGCGAAACCCGCTGGCCAGCGAGATCACCGAGGCGGCGATCTTGAGCGCCATCACGAACAGCAGCAGCGAGACCGGCGGCGCAAGCAGCAGATCGAGATGCAGCGCGCCATGCCCCGACGAGAGCGTTTGGGGCGAAAGCAGCGCCAGCCCCGCCAGCAACACTCCGCCCGCCACCGGCCGCCAACGCGCCAGCACGGGCCATGCCTGAAACCCCCGCTCGGCCAGCGTGACCAGACGCATCACGCCGATCCCCATCAGCGCGCACAAGGCCCCCAGCACAGCATAGGCGCCATAATCGACGATGGTGATCGCGCGCGAAACCGTCGTTGCGATCAGATAGGGCTCGTTATGCATCCCGCGCAGCACCAGCGCCGCCGCCAGCGCCGCCGCGATCACCGGGGCAACGGCCCCCGTGCTATAGGCCCCGATCACGATCTCAAAGGCATAGAAGGCTCCCGTCAGCGGCGCGCCAAAGGCCGCCCCGACCGCCGCGCCCGCGCCCGCGCCCACCAGATTGCGCAGATCGGCCCGCCGCAGCCGCAACCATTGCCCCAGCAACGAGGCCATCCCGCCGCCCATCTGGGCATAGGTCGCCTCCAGCCCCACCGAGGCGCCGCAGCCGTTGGACAGAATCGTCTGCACCCCGATGATCAGATTGTCGAGCGCGGGGATCCGCCCGCCATGCAGCGCGTTGGCCTCCACAACGTCAATGGGCGGCCTGGCGCTAGTGGGGCCGGGGCGGCGCGCCAACAGCCGCGCCAGCGCGACCAGCGCCACCCCGCCCAGCGGCAGCGCCAGCAGCTTCCACGGATGGTGAATGGCACCCAGCGCGCTCAGCCGGTTGGCCGCGACGCCATAGATCAGCCCCTGCATCCCATGCGCCAGCCAGCTCTGCGCCGCCGTGGTCAGCCCCGCCATCGCCCCCACCGCCACGGCCAGCAGGATGAAGGCAAGTTCGCTGCCTCGCAGCCATTGGCGCAAGATCACCGCCGCGCGCAGCAACGGATGGGAGGGGAACCACTTCATCGCGCCATGGTTGTGGCCCAGCGGCCCAAGGTCAAGCCCCTAAGCGCTCGTGACCAATCAGCCAAACCGGATCTCCACCTCGAAATCCTCAATGCCGGGGCGCATATCCTCGGGTGGCGCCGGAAAAGGTGCGGCCCGGCGCAAGGCCTGCAACGCGGCGCGGTCGAGCAGGGCCGTCCCGCTGGGGCCGACCACTTGCGCGTGGGTGAGCGCGCCCGTCTCATCCAGCCTGAAGGCCAGCCTCACCGTCCCGTTCAGCCCCAGACCGGCCGGGCGGCAGACCATGATCCGCAGCCAGAGACGATGCAGATAGGCGCTCCTTTGCGCGGAGAGATCCGCTTTGACCGGCGGGGCGGCGGGGAGAGCCGCCGGCGGGGCAGGAGAAACGGATGCGACAATGGCCGCGACGGTGGGCGACAGCGCCGGAGGAGCAGCGATGGAGATCCCCGTCGAAACCTCAGTCGGTATCGGGTCCTGCGACTGGTGTATGGCGGCGGTAGGCCTTGCTGCGGACCCGCGCCCTGATGGCCGGGGCGCGGGCGCGGCGAAGGTGATGGCGGTGATGGCGGCCCGATCCTGCTGCTGAGGCGGGCTAGGGTCGCCGCTGAAGGCCAGCGCGGCCCCCAGCGCCAAGCCATGGACCAGCGCCGCAGCGCCAGCCCCGGCCAGCCTTTCGCGCAAGGGGCGCCCGGCGACGCCATAGCGACAGGGCGCCCCCATCACCATGCCTTCAGAACCGCCGTGAGAGGCCGACATTGACCGACCGCCCGCGACCGGCCACAGGGCGCAGCACCGCTCCACCGCTCGCGCTGTAATCGCCCAGCGCCATCCCGCCCAGCGGCAGGTCATAGGCCCTGTCGAAGAGGTTCTCGACATCCACGCTCAGCCGCCATTGGCGCCATTCATAGGCGCTGCGCAGATGAACCAGCGCATAGGCCCGCGTCACCGGCTCGTTGCGGGCCGGATCAATGCGCGTCTTGCGGTCCACCCAATTGACCTCGACGGCCGCGCTCAGGCCGCCGATCCGGTGTTCGACACTGGCCAGAATGTTGAGCGGCATCTGATGATAGAGTGGTGTTTGGGCGCTCAGGTTCTGGCCATGCACCCATGACAGCGTGCCCGACAGGCGGGTCTGACCATAGCGGCCGCCCTGCCACAGTGTGGCCGCGCCCGACAGGTCGATCCCGTAGAACTCGGCCTCTGTGTTGGCGAATTGCAATTGCACAAAGGGGCCGGGCATCCCCATCATATTGCTCAAGACCTTGATCCGGCGCGCGTCGATATAATCGTTCACATGGGTGTAATAGGGCGCCACCTTGACGAACCAGCCCTGTTTGCCGCCGCCCGAAACGGTGGCCGATCCGCTGATCGTGTCGGCCCGCTCGGGCCTCAGGGCAAGATTGCCGAAATAGCCGTTGCCGTCACCATACCAGCCGATCATCTGGCTCGACATCGCCCCCTGGCCCCATGTGTAGAGTTCATAGATGTTGGGCGCGCGGGTCTTGTGGGCATAGCCAAGGTCTAATGCGAGGCCCTGTACCGGCGTGTAATGCCCGATCAGCGAGGCGCTCCAGTCGTTGAAATGCCGCTGATGATCGGCGGCGTTAAAGGCGGTGGCGGCCATGGCATCAGCCATGCTCATCATGCCTGTGGAATAGGGGGCCACCGTGCCGGTGTTCATATTGACCCGGTCATAGCGGCCCCCTGCGGTCAGGGAAAATGCCTCACCCCAGCGCTTTTGCGCCTCGACATAAGCGGCGATGCGTTCGCGCCGCCCGTTATTGACGTTGAGATAGGTGTTGGGCCCCATCATCATGCTGCCCGCCACCGGGGGCCACCAGTCATTGAGGCGCTGGTGGCGATATTCGCTGCCCATGCGCAGCGTCGTGCCCGGCGCCAAGGGCAGATCCACCGCCAGCGTATAGCCGCCCGAGCGCACCCGCGTGTTCATCGGCATGCCGCCATCGGCCGCGCCGCCCTTGTCGGTCAGGAAGTTCATCTGATGATCGGTGGCGCGGTAATCCGCCTTCAGGTCTACCGTGCCCCAGTCGAAGCTGCCCAGATAGTGGGTGTTGAGGAACCATGAGTTGTTCCCGGTCATGTCCATGAACTGATTGGGGAAACCTTCATAGGCCGAATGGTGGTAGCCGCCCGCCAGCTCGATCAGCCCGATGGCGCCCTGATAGGCCAGCGCCAGCTTGTGGTCGGTCTTGGCATATTGCGTGGCATGGACCACGCCCAGATCGCCCCCGGCGTGATAGTTCTGCGCCTTGGCATAGCTGCCGCTGTAGGTCGCTGAAATCTGCTTGCCCGCCACGGTCAGCGTCAGGCCCGAGCCGAAGCCGCCGTCATTGCTGCGATAATAGGTCTGCCCCTCGCCGGTGATCAGCAGGCGGCCATCGGTTGAGAAACGGGGCGCGGCGCTCTTGACCGAGATGACGCCCCCGATCGCATCCCCGCCCGCGCTGACCGGAGAGACGCCGGTGATGACATCGATCGCGCCCGCCGTCTGGGGGTCGGTATAGCTGAGCGGCGGGTTCATGTCGTTGGGGCAGGCGCTGTCGATGGGGTGTCCGTCGACCAGAACGATCAGGCGCTGTTCGCTCAGGCCCCGGATCGTGGGCATGGTGGAAAAGCCGCCGCCTGTATTGCCCGCAAGGCCGGGCAGGCGGGTCAGGATCGCCCCCACATCGCTGCTTGCCGGGGCCAGATGGCGCAGGGTCTGGCTGGTGATGGTCATGGTGGTGGTCTGGGGCGCATTGCTGGCGCCCTCGGTTTCCACATCGACGGGGGGCAGTACGTAGGGCTGCTTCGGGGCGCTATGTTGGGCAAGCGCAGGCGAGGAGGCACCGGCGATCAACGCCAGCACCAGAGGAGTGGTCTTCATGAATATCCCTGTTCAATTGGCGCGGCCTGCCCGCTGCTTGCGCGGCAGCCGCATGAGAAGCGCAGCCCGCGGGACCAACGCCCGGGGCCGGTATGTGTCATGAATCAGGGATGGATCGGCGGCGCGCGCAGGGGAGGGCGCAGCCTTTGCGGGCGTGCGCGCGGCGCGGGGGCAACCGGAGCAACCCCGACCAGCAGGATAAACACCAGAGCCGCCGCCAGCAGAACCGGATCGGCCCCGCCCAGCATCGGCATGGCATGGCCGGCAAAGGCGCAGGCCGGATGATCCGTGCGATCATCGGCGGGCGCGGCGGGCCGTCCCGGCACGATAATCTGGCGCTGATGGGGAATGCCGGTGGCATCGGCGCAGATCTGCACCCTCAGCACCCGCCCATGGGCGACCGGCATATAACCTTGCGGAACCATGGCGCGCAGGGCCAGAGCCAGCACGATCAGGGTGATCGCCAGCCAGCGCTTGTCGCGAATCAGGATGCGCATTGCTTCCATGGTGGCGCGTGCATAGGCCGGGACCATCGGGGGGGCAATTTGTCGAAATGTCCAAGGGCAGAAAAACCTGCCCCGCCCCGGCGTCAGACCGAGCGCAGCGCCACAGGACGGGGAAGCTCGCCCGCCCGCTTGCTGTCCAGATAGCGCAGGCAGGAGACGCGCAGGAACGAGGCCATGTTGGGCACCTCGCCGCGCCATTCCAGAATTTCATCCCACAATTTGGTGATGAGCTGGTTGGTCGTCATCCCATCCTCGGCGGCAATCTGGCTCAGCACATCCCAGAACAGGTTTTCCAGTCGGATGGTGGTGACCACGCCATGGATGCGCAGAGAGCGGGTGCGGCTTTCATAGAGGATCGGGTCTGCCCGCACATAGAGTTCGCACATGAAAGCCGCCTTTCGCTTATGCCTCGATTGTTGTGCCCAACACCTTCAGGAACTGGGCGATCCATGCCGGATGGGCGGGCCAGGCGGGGCCGGTGACAAAGGGGCCATCGGTGATCGCCCCGTCCATGGGCAGCGCCTGATAATCCGCGCCCGCCAGCATGACCTCGGCGCGGCAGGCAGGATAGGCCGAAATCCGGCGCCCGGCAATCACGCCCGCTGCGGCCAGCAATTGCGGCCCATGGCATACGGCCGCAATCGGCTTGCCCGCGGCGGCAAAGGCGCGCACCAGATCAAGGACGCTTTCGTCAGTGCCCAATTGCTCGGGCGCGCGGCCGCCGGGGATCAGCAGGGCATCGTAATCGCCCTCCTTCACATCGGCATAGGCGGCGTTGAGCGTGAAATTATGGCCGCGCTTTTCGCTGTAGGTCTGATGGCCCTCGAAATCGTGGATCGCAGTGGCAATCTGGTCGCCCGCCGCCTTGCCGGGCGAAACGGCGTGAACCGTGTGGCCTACCATCAGCAGCATCTGAAAGGGCACCATGATTTCATAATCTTCGACGAAATCACCGGCAAGGAGGAGGATGCGTTTGGCGGCCATGGGCAATGTCCTGTGTTGGCATGACGGGATGGCGCCAATCTGTAGGCCCTCGCGCTCGCCTGTTGGTAATAGCCGGTGACGACATGACCGGTTTTTCCGGCGGCGAAATAGGGCGGGCCGGGCTTGCATGACATTCTTTCGATCCTACCCTTGAGGGGAAGCCGGGCCGACATGCGTAGTGCCTGTGGAGCGAAGGAGAAATGGGTGGCACAGATTGACGATTGGCTGGCCCGCGCGGCCGGCAATATCCCCGGCGACGGGCTGGAGGCGACCTTTGCGGCGCTGGAGCAAAGGCTGGGCGACGAGCCGACACCCATGGCCATGGCGGGCCGCCGCGATGCGCGGCGGGCGATGCTCTGTGCCTGTTTTGCCGCCATCGCGGGATTTTGGGCGATCGGCGGCGCCGACCAAATCGCGCAGGCCAAGACCCAGCCGACATGGATCGCGGCGCCTTCGCAATCTTCTCCCTACAGCCTGCTGATCGGTCATTGAGATGATTTCATCCTCCAGCCGCCTGATGCTCTCCACCGTTGCCGGGGCGCTGATCGGTGTGGTCGTGGCAACAGCGCTGGCCATGGCGTGGGATGCGGCCGGGCATCGCGATTCCGATCTGCACCAGCGACTGCACCACGCCGTGCCGCTCGACGCGCAGGAACAGGTCACGCTGGACGCCAAGGAAAAGGCCTTTGCCGAAAGGCGGGCGGCCATTGAAGGCGATCTGCAAATGGCCAATGGTCGCCTTGCCGATGCGATTGCCCGCACGCCCAGCTGGTCGCCGCAGGTGGAGGCGGCCACGCGCGATGTGGAAAAGGCCGCCGCCGATCTGCAACGCGCCACGCTGGTCCATGTGTTTGAAATGCGCGCCGGGTTAAAGCCCGAGCATCGCGCCGCCTATGATGCGGTCCTGATCGAAGCGCTGCGGCGCGGCCCCCGGTGAATTCGGCCGATGCCGATTGCGTGCTGGCCTTGCGGGCGGTGGAGGGGGACCGGCGCGCCTATACCATCCTGATGACGCGCCATGGCGGATCGCTGGCGCAGGCGGCGCGCGCTTTTGGCATGCCCGAAACCGATGTCGATGATGTGGTGCAGGAAAGTTTTATCGCGGCATGGCGCAATCTGGCGCAATATGATCCGGCGCGGCCCTTTCGCGGTTGGCTGTTTCGCATTGCGATCAACAAGATGCGCGATATGCGCCGCCGCCGCCGGGTGCGCGCCTTTCTGTTCGGCGCGCAAAGGCTGGATGAGCGCCCCGACATGGCCGACGATGCGCCCGATCAGGAACGCCTTGCCATGGCCGCCAGTGAGCTTGCCCATATCCGCGCCCGGCTGGGCAGCCTTGAAGGCGGCCTTGGCGAGGCGCTGGTGCTGACCGCGATTGTCGGCATGAGCCAGCCCGAGGCCGCTCTGGCGCTGGGGATCAGCATCAAGAGTATTGAGGGGCGAGTGGCGCGGGCGCGCATCAAACTTGCCGCGCTGCTCGATCAGGAAAAAATGCAGCAGGCCGAGGGGAAGGCAGCGCGCGGCGCGTAGATCCCCGTGAGAGCCGATAAAACCGGCTTTTGTGGGGAGTTTTCGTCATTTCGTCATCACGCCTTGCCGCCTGCGCGCTTCTGTCGCTGCTGACCGTTCCGATGGCGGCGCGCGCGGAAATGGCGCCGCCCTATCGCGAATTGCTGCGCCGCTCGATAGAGCGGGCGCCGGTCCTGCTCGAACAGGACGCCAATCTGCGCGCGGCGCGTTCCGATGCCCGTCAGGCCCGCGCATGGGCCAACCCCGCCGTGGGCGTGGAATTTGAAAATATCGGCGGCAGTTCAGTCAACAACAGCCCCAGCACGCCGCAAACCACGCTGGCCATCACCCAGCCGCTGGAACTGGCCCAGCGGGGGCCGCGCATCGCCGCCAGTGATGCCGAATTGCGTGCGGCCCAGGCGCGCGGGGCGCAGGTGCAGGTCGATTATGCCGCCCAGCTCGCCATCGCCTATGCGCAGGCCGAGGCGATGCAGCAGCGCCTGCAACTGGCGCAGGACGATGTGGCGCGGGCGCAGGAGGATTTGAGGGCCGCGCAGGCTCTGGTGGTCGCGGGCAAGGAGGCAAGGCTGCGCGCCGCGCAGGCGCAGGCCAGCCTGTCGGGAGCCATTGCCGCCCGCGCCGCCGCCGATGCCAGCCTGAGCGGCGCGCTGGCCGATCTTTCTGTGCTGGCGGGGGTGGAGCAAAGCTACAGCGGCGTTCCGGCCTCTTTGCTGGACGACAGGCGCGCGCCGATGGGGCCGGGCGAGGGCGTCTCCCCCGCACTGGCCACCGCGCAGGCCGAGCGTGATGCTGTGGCTGCGCAGGTCCGGGTCGAGCGCAGCAAGGCGATCCCCGACATCGGCCTGACCGGCGGCCTGCGCCGTTTTGGCGGCAGCCGCGAGACCGGTTTCGTGCTGGGCGTGACCACCACGATCCCGATCTTCAACCAGAACCGGGGCGGTATCGCCGCCGCGCAGGCCCGCACCGAGGCCGCAGAGCAGCGCCTTGCCGCCACCAAACTGGCCAGCGAAGCCTTGCGGGGCAAGGCGCTGGCACAGGTCGCCGCGTCGTCGGCCCGGCTCAAGGCCGCCGCCGAAAGCGAGGAGGCCGCCGCCGAGGCCTACCGCCTTGCCCGTATCGGCTATGAATCGGGCAAGACCGCGCTGCTTGACCTGCTCACCCTGCGCCGCGCCTTGGGCGATGCCCGCGCGCTGACGATTGATGCCCGCCTTGCCCGGATCGGTGCGCTGGCCACGCTGGCCCGCATCGATGGCCGCCTTGCTTTCGGAGATTTGTGATGGATGCCCCCCGCCAGCAAAACTGGCCGATGATCGGCGGGATCGCCGCCGCCGCCGCTCTGGCCAGTTTCGGCATCGCCCGCTGGACCGCGCCCGCCGCGCCTGCGCCGGTGGAGGCCAAACCCGCCGTCAAAGCCGGGCCGGTCGACTTGGCATTGCCCGATGCCTATCTGCAGACGGCCAATATCGTCATCGGCAAGGTTGAGGCCGGCGGCGCGGGCGGCGAGATCCTTGCCCCTGCCCATGTTGCCGCCAGCCCGCAGGGCGAGGCCATCGTGGTGGCGCGAGCCTCGGGCGCGATCGCGCGGATCACCAAACGGCTGGGCGACAGCGTGCGGGCCGGAGAAACATTGGCGCTGGTCGAGAGCCTCGATGCCGCCGGGTTTTCCGCCGACCGCAGCGTGGCCGCATCCAAGGCTGAACAGGCGCGCCGCGTCTATGAGCGTGAA
Source organism: Novosphingobium sp. SG707 (assembly GCF_012275515.1). Classification (GTDB taxonomy): domain Bacteria; phylum Pseudomonadota; class Alphaproteobacteria; order Sphingomonadales; family Sphingomonadaceae; genus Novosphingobium. The sequence continues at coordinate 932,911 of NZ_JAAZQL010000001.1, read as the reverse complement.
TTGAGTCTGTTCAAACAGGGCGTTACCCCACGTCAGGATATGGAGGCCGCGCAATCGGCGCTGGCCGTGGCGCAGGCCGAGGCGCGCCGGGCCGCCGCCGTGGTCCGCGCCGCCCATGTCAGCGGGCCGGGCGGAACCGTGGCCATCGTCAGCCCCATTGCGGGCCGGATCACCGCGCAGGATGCAACGCTTGGCGCCTATGTCGAGCCGCAGGCCGAATTGTTCCGTGTCGCCGCCGATGGCGCGATGCAGGTCGAGGCCTCTGTGGGCGCGCAGGACGCGCGCCGCATCGCGCCGGGCGATCCGGTCAGCATCGTGCTGACTTCGGGCGCGACGGTGGCGGGCAAGGTCCGCTCGATCACCCCGACCCTCAATGGCGCCAGTCAGGCCGCAACCGTGGTGATCACGCCCGATGCAGGTTCCTCGCTGCTGATCGGGCAGGGGCTTCAGGTCCGTATTCGCGCCAGCGCGGGGGGCGGCAAATCCAGCCTTTCCGTGCCGGAGGAGGCGGTGCAGGTGCTCGATGGCCGCGATGTGGTGTTTGTCCGCACCAAGAGCGGTTTTCGCGCCCAGCCGGTGCTGGTGGGAGCACGCAGCGGGGGCATGGCGCAGATCCTGTCGGGCATCGGGGCCGGAGCGGCGATTGCCACGCGCAACGCCTTTTTGCTCAAGGCCGAAGCCACCAAGGGCGCCGGGGAAGAGGAATGATGGCGCGCATCCTTGCCGCATCGGTCCATGGGCGATGGCTGGTGCTGTTCATCACGGCGGTGGTGGCCGCCATCGGTGCGTGGCAGCTCAACCTGCTGCCCATCGACGTGACGCCTGATATCACCAACAAGCAGGTGCAGATCAACACGATCATCGAGACGCTTTCCCCGGTCGAGGTGGAAAAGCGCGTGACCTTTCCCATCGAGACGGCGCTGTCCGGCCTTGATGGCGTGGAAAGCACGCGCTCCTTTTCGCGTAACGGGTTCAGCCAGGTCACGGTGATCTTCAAGGAAAGCGCCGACCTCTATTTCATGCGCCAGCAGGTGCGCGAAAGGCTGGATCAGGCGCGCGCCAGCCTGCCCACAGGCGCGCAGCCGCAGATGGGGCCGGTTTCCACCGGTCTGGGCGAGATTTTCCACTACAGCGTTGAATTTGAACATCCCGATGGCAAGGGCGCGCCCCGCGCTGACGGTAAACCGGGATGGCAAAGTGACGGCAGTTTCCTGACCGATCAGGGCGAGCGCCTGACCGACCGGGTGGCGCAACTGGCCTATCTGCGCACGGTGCAGGACTGGATCGTGCGGCCGCAATTGCGCACCGTTCCCGGCGTGGCCGATGTGGATTCGCTGGGCGGTTATGTGAAGGAATATCTGGTCGAGCCGGATCCGGCCAAGACAGCGGCCTTTGGCCTGTCCTATGACGATTTGGTGCAGGCGCTGGAAAAGGCCAATGTCTCGGTGGGCGCCAATTATATTCAGCGTTCGGGCGAGGCCTATCTGGTACGGGCCGATGCGCGGGTCCATTCGATTGACGAGATCGCCCGCGCCGTTGTCGCCACGCGCGGCGGGGTGCCGATCACCGTGGGGCAGGTGGCCCGCGTGGAAATCGGCGGCGAATTGCGGCGCGGCGCGGCCAGTCGCGATGGGCATGAGACGGTGATCGGATCGGCGCTGATGCTGGTGGGCGCGAACAGCCGGACGGTGGCGGGCGCGGTGGGCGCCAAATTGCAGGAGATCGCGCGGACTCTGCCCCCCGGCATCCGCATTGTGCCCACGCTGGATCGTTCGCAACTGGTGCTGGCCACGATCACGACGGTTGCGAAGAATCTGGCCGAAGGGGCTGGGCTCGTCATCATCATCCTCTTCGTGCTGCTGGGCAACTGGCGCGCGGCGCTGATCGCCACGCTGGTCATTCCGCTGTCCTTGCTGATCAGCGCGATTGGCATGAACGGGCTGCATATTTCGGGTAATCTGATGAGCTTGGGGGCGCTGGATTTCGGCCTCATCATCGACGGCGCGGTCATCATTGTCGAAAACAGCCTGCGCCGTCTGGGCGAGCGGCAGGCGCATGAAGGGCGCTTGCTCAGCCTGCACGAAAGGCTGGAGGAAGTCATTGCTTCCTCAAAGGAAATGGTGCGCCCCACGGTCTATGGCCAGATCGTGATCTTCCTCGTCTTCCTGCCCTGCCTGACCTTTCAGGGGGTGGAGGGCAAGATGTTCTCGCCCATGGTCCTTACGCTGATGCTGGCGCTGGCCTCGGCCTTTGTGCTCTCGCTCACCTTTGTGCCGGCGCTGATCGCGGTGATGTTCACCGGTTCGGTCGAGGACAGGGAAGTGCGCGCAATTGTCGCGGCCAAGCATCGCTATGAGCCTTGGCTGAGGCGGGCGGTGGCGCGGCCGGGACCGTTCATCGGTGCGGGGGCGGGCATTCTGCTGCTGGGCGTGGTGACGTTCCTGTTTGTCGGGCGCGAATTCATGCCCACGCTGGACGAGCAGAACCTCAACCTGTCCTCGGTGCGCATTCCTTCGACCACGATTGAGAAATCGGTCGAGATGGACCTGCCCATCGAGCGCGCTTTGCTGACCCTGCCGGAGGTGAAGACCGTCTATTCCAAGGCGGGCACGGCCAGTCTGGCTGCCGATCCGATGCCGCCCAATGCCTCGGACAATTATGTGATTTTGAAGCCCAAGAGCGAGTGGCCCGAAGGTGTGACCACCAAGGATCAGGTGATCGCCCGCATCCGCAAGAAGATGGAGGCGATGGTCGGCAATGCCTATGACGCGACCCAGCCCATCGAGATGCGTTTCAACGAATTGATCGGCGGTGTGCGCAGCGATGTCGCGGTCAAGCTTTATGGCGACGATCTGGACGTCATGGCGCGCAATGCCAAGGAGATCGCGGCGGTTTTGAAAAAAGTGCCAGGCGCGGTGGACGTGCGCGTGGCGCAGACCGGCGGTTTCCCGACCTTTGACATCGCCTTCGACCGGGCGGCGATTGCGCGTTACGGCCTGACGATGGAGGGCGTGGCCAATACCGTCTCGGCGGCGCTGGGCGGGCGCAGCGCGGGGCAGATTTTTGAGGGCGACCGGCGTTTCGATATCGTCGTCCGTCTTCCTGCGGATCAGCGCGACAATCTCGATCTGCTGGGCGCGCTGCCGATCCCGCTGGCTTCGGGGGGCGCTTCGGTGCCTTTGCGCGAACTGGCGCAATTCCGCTTTACCGAGGGGCTGAACGAGGTCAGCCGCGACAATGGCAAGCGCCGCATCTATGTCGAGGCCAATGTTTCGGGCCGCGATCTGGGCGGTTTTGTCGATGAGGCCCAGCAGCGGATCGGCGAAAAGATCCGCCTGGCGCCGGGCGAATATATCGAATGGGGCGGCCAGTTCCAGAACCTTCAGGCCGCAACGCAGCGCCTGATGATCATCGTGCCTTTGTGCTTCATCCTGATCGCGGCCGCGCTTTACATGGCCATCGGCAGCCTGACGCTGACCGCCACGGTCTTGACGGCGGTGCCCATGGCGCTGGCAGGCGGGGTATTTGCCATTGCGCTGCGTGGCATTCCGTTTTCGATCTCGGCCTCGGTGGGCTTTATCGCGGTGTCGGGTGTGGCGGTTCTCAATGGGCTGGTGCTAATTTCCGCGATCCGCAAGCGGATGGCCGAGGGGCAGGACAGCGATGCCGCCGTGATCGCAGGCGCAATGGAGCGGGTGCGCCCGGTGCTGATGACGGCGCTGGTGGCCAGCCTTGGTTTCATGCCGATGGCGATTGCCACGGGCACGGGGGCCGAGGTGCAAAAGCCGCTGGCCACGGTGGTGGTGGGCGGATTGCTGACGGCCACAGTGCTGACGCTTTTCGTGCTGCCCGCGCTGTGCGGATGGTTGCTGCGGCGCGAGAAAAATGCGTCGGAAAGGGGTTGAAACAGCATGATGCCGGGCCGTCCGCAACCGCGCTTTCATCCGCCTTTCGCGGGCCGGATTCGGGGCGGTTTGGCGTCGGCTATATATGCCGCGCCGCATGGCAAATTTGTGACCGCATTCCGTGGCGCGCGCAAATTCGGCAGCCGGCCCGCAAAACTGTCCATAAGCTGTCCATACCAACGGGCGAAAAGGGCCCGAAACTGCCGCAAAACGGGGAGTTCGTGACAATGATTACCTCTCGCAAAATGCCGGGTCGCAAGCTCCTGTTCGGGGTGGGGCTGATGGTGGGATTGACCGCGCTGGCCCCGGTGGCCGATGCCCATGGCATCTGGTTTGCGCAACGCGCGCGGCAACTGGCGCTGGTCTATGGGGTGGGGGCCGATGATCTGGATGCGGTCAAGCGTCTGCCGCTGATCAATGCGGTCAAGGGGTTTGATGCGCAGGGTCTGCCGGTCAAGGTTTCCTTGCGCACCGCGGGCATTGTGCCGGTGGTCGACAGTGACGAACCCGTCGCCATTGTGGCCGCCGCCATGGACTATGGCCTGTGGACCAAGACGCCCGATGGCGAATGGCACAACAAGGGCCGCGACGAAGTGCCCAATGCCACGCTGGCCGAGCATAATTGGAAATATGCCGTCCATCTGACGCAGATGCCGACCAAGCCCGTGCCGCTGATCGAGGGGCATACGTTGCAGCTCGTCCCCGCGACCACCACCATCCCGCAGAAGATGGGCGAACCTTTCACCGTGCGGGCCATGTATAAGGGCAAGCCGATAGCGGGCGCGACGATCATGTCCGATTACGTCAACGATCCCGATGAGGCGGGCGTCAAGACCGGCCCCGACGGCACGGCCACGATACGCTTACGCAATCAGGGTATCAATGTGATCATGGCGATCTATGTCGGCCCGGCCGATGATGCGAAGAAGGCCGATCACAGCGAATATCGCTCCTCGCTCTCTTTCGTCCTGCCCCACGCGCCGGAATAATCCCTTTCAGTCAGGAGTTTTCATCATGACGAAGAAATTCTTTGCCGCTGCTTTTGCTCTTGCCGCCCTTCCCGGTATCGCCATCCCCGGTATCGCCATCCCCGGCATCGCCATCGCCCATGGCAGCATGAAGCCCCAGCATGGCGGGCAGGTGCAGATGCAGGGCGAAACGCTGGTCGAGCTGGTTTCCACGCCCAAGGGCGTCGACGTTTACCTGACCGAGGAGGATGAGCCGGTGATGGCGGCCAATTACACCGCCAAACTGACCCAGACCGCAGGCACGGCCAAGACCGAGGCCAAGCTGGTTCCGGCAGGCGCCAACAAGCTGAGCGCCGCAGGTTTCAAGCCCGCGAAAGGCGCCAAGCTGGTCGTCGCCCTGGTCGACAAATCGGGGGCCAAGATTTTCGCCAGTTTTCAGGCGAATTAAAGGCGGGGCATCATGAAAAGCGTGATCCATTCCTCACCGGTGAGACGGGTCACGCTCCCGCTCACCGGGCTGATGCTGGCCGCCCTGGCTTCGTCCGCGATGGCCCATGGCGTCAACGAGAATGACAAGGCGTTTATCGAGGGGGCCTCGGGCGTCAACATCATTCCTTACATGTATCTGGGCGCCAAACATATGGTGACTGGCTATGACCATCTGCTGTTTTTGGCCGGGGTGATCTTCTTTCTCTATCGGCTGAAGGATGTGGCGGCCTATGTCACGCTGTTTGCGCTGGGGCACAGCACGACGCTGCTGCTGGGCGTGATGCTGGATATTCGCGCCAATCCGTTCCTGATCGATGCGATCATCGGATTGTCGGTGGTGTACAAGGCCATCGACAATCTCAACGGTTTCCGCACATGGTTCGGCTTTGCCCCCAATCCCAAGGCGGCGGTGCTGATCTTCGGCTTCTTTCACGGCTTTGGTTTGGCCACAAAGCTTCAGGAGCTGACTCTGGCGCGCGACGGCATGTTCGCCAATCTGGTCAGTTTCAACATCGGGGTGGAAATGGGCCAGTTCATGGCGCTGACCGTCATCCTGCTGCTGATGAATCTCTGGCGCTTGAGCGACAGTTTCCGGCGGAGCGCTATTCTCGCCAATGCCGCGCTGATGACGGCGGGCTTTGTTCTGATCGGTTACCAGTTGACCGGCTATTTCGCAAAAGGGGCCTGATGATGACGACGATGATCGAACCTGCCGCCATCCGCCCTTCGCCCTCGGGTCTTGCCAAGGCCACACTGGGCGCGGGCATCGCGGCGGCGGCCATTCTTACGCTGTTCGTGCTGCCCGCCGAATATAATATCGATCCGACCGGGGCGGGGGCGGCGCTGGGGCTGAAGGGCATGGTGGCCGGCGCTCCGGAAAAGCCCGCATCTGCGCCTGCCGATGCGGCGGTATCGGCCACGCCCACCCGCCAGACCATCGAGCGAGCCACCCCATGGCGGCAGGATGAAATGACCATCACCCTGCCCCCGCACAGCGGGCAGGAAATCAAGGCCCATATGGCCAAGGGCGACAGTTTCGTCTTTCGCTGGACCGCAACCGGCGGCCCGGTAAAGGCCGAAATGCATGGTGAGGTCGAACATGCCGCAGAAGGGCAGTTCACCGATTACTGGAAGGAACTGGCCAGCACCGGCGGGCAGGGCGATTTCACCGCCCCCTTTGAAGGCCGCCATGGCTGGTATTTCCGCAACAAGGGCGAGGTTCCGGTCAAGATCACGGTCAGGACCGAGGGCTTTTACAAGGATCTGTTCCAGCCCCACGGCGAGTGACGGCGATATGGCGTGCGCCCGGATGCCCCCTGCGCCGGGCGCGCGCCTTGCCGTTCAGATCACGCCGTTGATCCACCCGGCCAGATCCACATCGCGGCGGGAAACCCCGCCCGCATCATGCGTGGTCAGCCAGATGTCGAGCCGGTTATAGACATTGGTCCATTCGGGATGGTGGTCGCGCTTTTCCGCCTCAACCCCGATCCGCACCATCAGCGCCAGAGCCTGCGGGAAATCCTTGAGGATGATGCGGCGGTGGATCGCCTTGCGCGCCGCATCATAGCTCCAGCCCGGCAGATCTGTCAGGGCGTCAAGAATGGCTTGCTCGGTCATCATCATGCGTTGTGCTTTCCGGCTGAAAGGGCTTTGGCATGGGCATAATCCTGCGTGCCGCGATGGTCGACCCGGTCGCTGTCCAGAACATCGGCCGCGCCAATATCATTCGCCCCCTGCAAGGCGCGGTAGAGCGGGGCGAAATCATTTTCGACCGTCTGGCGCAACAGGTCCTCGAAACTGTCGATCACGAAATAGGTCTGCTGGAAATCATCGATGCGGTAAAGCGTGCGCATCACGCGCCGCAGGTCGAAAGCAATCCGATTGGGCGAGGGATCATCGAGAGCGAAGATCGATTCGCTGAAAGAAGAAACAATGCCCGCGCCATAGATCTGCAGCCCGTCGGCCCCGCGCAGCAGCCCGAATTCCACCGTGTACCAATAGAGCCGCGCCAACCTCTCAATCGCGCCGAGTTCTCCGGCCCTTTGCCCGCCCCGGCCATAGGCCTCCATGTAATCGGCAAAGACCGGGTTGGCGAGCAGGGGGACATGGCCAAAGACATCGTGGAAAATATCGGGTTCTTCCAGATAGTCGATCTGTTCGGGCGTGCGGATAAAGCGCCCGGCCACGAAACGCCGATTGGCCAGATGGTCGAAAAACACCGCATCGGGCACCAGCCCCGGCACCGCGACCACCTGCCATCCGGTTGCATCCATCAACCGGGCGTTGAGTTCGGCAAAATCGGGAATACCCGGCTTCGACAGGCGCAGAATGTCCAGCCCTTCGAGAAAGGCCGGCGCCACCCGCCCCGGCAGCAGCCGCGTCTGGCGCTCGAACAGGTGGTCCCACATGGCATGTTCGTCCGCGCTGTACCTTTCCCAATCCTGCGGAATGGTCCAGTCCGGGGCGGCCTCCGGGGGCCTGACGGTGGTATAATGCGTCATGGTGAGACTATCTCACGAACCTGGCTTGATTGTGTTTCAAAATCCCGGCATTTTGCCAAAATTCTGAAACAGAAATCCTATGGAGCGATTATTCGTGAAACAGGAATATCGCCTTGATCCCATCGACCTGCGAATCGTCAACGCGCTGCAACAGGATGGCGCGCTCAGCCATGCCGAACTGGGCGAGCGCGTCGGCACCTCGGCGGCCTCATGCTGGCGCCGGATCAAGGCGCTGGAGGCGGCGGGCATCCTGACCGCGACGGTACGGCTGGTCGATCCGCACAAGATCGGGCGCGGGGTCAATGTGTTCTGCAACATCCGCGTGCGCCATCATGCGCAGGAAGGGCGCAGACCCTTCGAGGAGTTCGTGCGCGTTCGGCCCGAGGTGGTCGAATGTTTCTCCATGTCGGGCGAGTGGGATTATCTGCTGCGCATTGTCGTGGCCGATGTGGCCGATTACGAGAGTTTTCTGATGCATACCTTGCTCGAACATCCCGCCGTGGGGGCGGCATCCTCGCATTTCGCGCTCTCGATGACGAAATATACGACGGCGCTGCCCCTTGGCTGACGGGATGGACATCACCAGACGCGCCATTTTCGCGCAGGCCTGGCCGATCATTCTGGGGCAGGCGCTGGTCCCGCTGGTCAGCGTGGTCGATGTCGCGGTCATCGGTCGGCTCAGCGACGGGCGCAATCTGGGCGGGGTGGCGCTGGGCGCGACGATCCTCAATCTTGTTTTCTGGAGCTTCGGCTTTCTGCGCATGGGCGTGACCGGCATCACCGCGCAGGCCAAAGGGGCGCGGGACGATCAGGAAGTCTGCGCCACCATCCTGCGTTCTCTGGCGCTCGGGCTCGGGTTGGGGATAATGCTGTTGGTGCTTTCGCCGGTGATCGTGCCGGTCGGTCTGAGGTTGATGTCCGCCCCGGCAGGCGTGGGCGATGCGGCGCATGATTTTCTGACCATGCGGTTTTGGGGCGCCCCGGCGGCGCTGGGTTTCTATGCGATCAATGGCTGGCTGCTGGGCCTCGGCCGGACGCGACTGGCGCTGGGCGTGCAGGCGGTGATGAACGGGGTGAACATCGGCCTCGATCTGCTCTTTGTCGGCGCACTGGGCATGGGCGCGCGTGGCGTGGGGCTGGGCACGACGCTGGCCGAGTGGAGCGCCTTGGCGGGCGGCATCGTGGCCATCGCCCTCGTGCTGGGGCCGGACTGGCGCGGGCAATTGCGGGCGATCGGGCGAGCGCGGCTGCTTGATATGGCGGCGGTGCGGCGGCTGGTCGTGGTCAATGCCGATATTATGGTGCGCACACTGGCCCTGCTGGCGATCTTTACATGGTTCACCCGATCGGCCGCCGCGCTGGGGCCGGTGCCGCTGGCGGCCAATCATGTGTTGATGCAGATGGTCAGCATCAGCGCCTTCGTCCTCGACGGTTTCGCCTTTACCGCCGAGGCTCGGGTGGGAGCGGCCATCGGGGCGCGTTCGCGCGCCACGCTGCTGCGCGCGATCCGTCTGACCGGGGAGTTTTCTCTGGGCGGAGGGCTGTTGTTTTCGCTCGCCATTCTTCTGGTGGGCGGCGATGCCATCGCCTTCCTCACCCATGATGCTTCGATCCGGGCGCTGGCCAATGCCATGCTGCCCTATTGCGCGGCGGTTCCTCTGGTGGGCGTGGCCAGTTGGCTGCTGGACGGCATTTTTATCGGCGCGATTGCCGGGGCGACCTTGCGCAATGCGGCGGTGGTCGCCCTTGGCCTCTATCTGCTCACCGATTTTGCCTTAAAGCCGCTGGGTGATGCGGGGATATGGCTCGCGCTTCTGGCCAGTTATGCCTATCGGGCGCTGGCGCTTGGTCTGGCAGTGCCCGCGCTGCTGCGGCGCAGCCTATAAGTCTGATCTATGGGCGCGGGCTGTCCCATGGGCTGGCATAGGCGATGCGGACATGGACGGAGGACACGCGCAGCATAGCCAGCCACAGGCTCTGCAAAGGGAGCAAGGAGAAGGAATTTCCCCGGTCTGAGCAGGGGAGGGATGCAGGTTGCATGGGCGTGTGTCCTTGGAGAATGTGATGCCGATGTGCCATTCGTGGCGCTTTCAGGCCAACCAAATGATCGACAGACATCATTAGCTGTGCTTATGATGCGCCCATGCGCAAGATCCCCCCTCTCGCCGCCGTCCGCGTGTTTGAAGCGGCCGCGCGGCACGAAAATTTCACCGCCGCCGCGCGCGAACTGGGCATGACGCAGGCCGCCGTCAGCCATCAGATCCGCCTGATAGAAACCTATCTGGGCCAGCAGGTGTTTCGGCGCGAGCGCCAGCGCGTGGTCCTGACCGATGCGGCGCGGCGCGTCGCCTCGCGGATCGGCAAGGGGCTGGACATGATCGAGGCCGGTTTTGCCGAAATGCGCGTCGATGATGACAGCACGCTGACGATTTCGACGACGCCCACCTTTGCCAATGCGTGGCTGGCATGGCGGATCGGGCGGTTTCAGATGCGCTATCCCGATATGGCCGTCCGCCTGCTGATGCAGGAAGGGCTGGCCGATCTGTCGGGCGACGGGGTGGATGTGGCGGTGCGGCTGGGGCACGGCTCATGGCCTGATCTTGCCGCGCACCGCCTGATCGAACAGGACTTTACGCCCATGTGCAGCCCCGGCTTTCTGGCCGATCAGGGCGGCCATATCCGCCCCGAGGATCTGCTGCGCCTGCCGCTAATCAGCCCGCATGATCCGTCATGGACCTGCTGGCTTCAGCAGGCCGGGCTGATGCAGGTGGGCGAACCCGCCCTGCAGGGCGTGCGCATGGATTCGCAGGCGAATGAGGGCCATGCCGCGATGGCCGGACAGGGCGTGGCCATGCTGACCCCATTTTTCTGGCATCAGGACATGTCGGACCGCCGGTTGGTGAAACTTTTTCCGCAGGTGTCCAGTCTGGGCGCGGCCTATTGGCTCGTCTATCCCGAACATCGCCGCCGAACGCCCAAAATCCGCCGGTTCCGAGAATGGCTGCAGGCCGAGATCGGGGTGGGTGCCAAGCCTGTGCAAGCCTGATATAGAGGCCGGGAAAAGGGAGAGAAACCCATATGTCCACCGGCTTTGTCGATGCCAGCGCCATTCGCGACCGCTTCTGCGCGGCGCTTTCCGCCATGTATCGCGCCGAGGTCCCGCTCTATGGCGATCTTCTGGCTATCGTGGCGCAGGTCAATGCGCAGGCAGGCGCGGCGGCGCCCGCGCGGGTGGAAATCGAAAGGCATGGCGCGATCCGCGTCGGCACCGCCGCCGAATTGGCGATGATGGGGCGGGCGTTTGCCGTCATGGGCATGGAGCCGGTGGGCTATTACGATCTGGCCCCCGCCGGGGTGCCGGTGCATTCGACCGCCTTTCGCCCGGTTGCCGAGGATGCGCTGGAGCGCAATCCGTTCCGCGTGTTCTGCTCGCTGCTGCGGCTTGAACTGATCGCCGATCCCGCATTGCGGGATGAGGCAGCGGCCTTGCTGGCGGCGCGGCAGATCTTCCGCCCCGAAACACTGGCGCTGATTGCGCGCCATGAAGAACAGGGCGGCTTGGATGAGGCTCAGGCCGACGCCTTTGTCGCGGGCCTGCTCGAAACCTTCCGCTGGCATGAGGATACGCTGGTTGATCGCGCCACCTATGACCGGCTGGTGGCCAGCCATCGTCTGGTGGCCGATGTGGTGGCTTTTCGCGGGCCGCATATCAACCATCTGACCCCGCGCACGCTGGATATTGACGCCGCGCAGGCTGCGATGAAGGCGCGGGGGCTGGACATCAAGGATGTGATCGAGGGGCCGCCGCCGCGCGCCATCCCCATCCTCCTGCGCCAGACCAGTTTCAAGGCGCTGACCGAAAGTGTGCGCTTTGCCGGGGCCGAGGGCGCGCCCGGCCGCCATACCGCGCGCTTTGGCGAGATCGAGCAACGCGGCGCGGCGCTCACCCCCAAGGGCCGCGCGCTCTATGACCGCTTGCTGGCGCAGGCGCAGGACGGCCCGGCAGACATGCCTTATGAGCTAAGGCTGGCACGGGCTTTTGCGGATTTTCCCGATGATATGGAAGCCTTGGTCGATCAGGCATTGATCTATGCCCGCCGCGTGGCGGCTCCTGATGGCTCGGTGACGCTGGAGCCGCTGACTTATGAGGATTTCCTGCCGGTTAGCGCGGCGGGCATATTCCAATCCAATCTGGGCGCGCAGCAGCATGAGGCCTATGGCGAGCAGGGCGCGCAGGCGGCCTTCGAGGCGGCGCTGGGGCGGCCGGTGCTCGATCCTTTCGCGCTCTATGCCGCCATGGCGGACCGGCCCTAGAGGCCACCACGGGAAAGGCGGCACAGCACAAGCGCGCTCAGGGCGGCCCGCTCGGCCAGACTCTCGACAATCAGATATTCCTCCGCCGAATGGATCGCCCCTCCGCGCACGCCCATCGTGTCCACCACGGGCACCCCGCAGGCAGCGATATTGTTGCCATCGCAGACCCCGCCGCTGTCCTTCCACCCAATCTCCTGCCCCAGCAGCAGGCCGCAGGCGCGCACCAGTTCGAGCAGGTTTTGCCCCCGTGCATCAATGGGCTTGGGCGGACGGGCAAAGGCGCCATGGCGGTGGATATGCAGATCATGCGCGGCGGCCACCTGCGCGATGATGCGGTCGAGCGCTTCGGCGGCAAGGGCCTCGTCCTGCGGCGTTTGCGGACGGATATTGACGCGCAGCACGGCGTGATCGGGCACGACATTGTTCGGCCCGCCGCCCTCGATCCGCGCGCAATTGACCGACAGGCCCGGCCGCCCCAGCGCCGTCAGGCGCAGCGCCAGATCGGCCGCCGCCACCACGGCATTGCGCCCATCCTGCGGATTGCGTCCGGCATGGGCGCTGCGTCCGGCTACGATGATCGAAAAATTCCCGCTGCCCGGCCGCGCACCGGTCAAAGTGCCATCGGGCAAGGCGGATGGCTCATAGGTCAAGGCCGCCAGCTTGCCCGCCGCCGCCCGTGTCAGCAGCGGTGCCGATCCGGGCGAGCCGACCTCCTCATCGCTGTTGAACACGACCTGATAGCCAAGCTTCTCGCGTTCGGGCGAGGTTTCAAAGGCATGCAAGGCGGCGATCATTACGGCCAGCCCCCCCTTCATATCCGCCACGCCCGGCCCGTTGAGCACGTCAGGCGAGAGCCACCGGCAGGTCTGAAACGGATGATCCGCATCGAACACCGTGTCCATATGACCGGTCAGCAGGATCTGGACCGGGGCCTGCGGGCGCACGGTCAGCAGCAGGTTGCGGCCATGCGCCACCTCGCGTTCATGCCCCTGCGCGTCGATCCTTGTGACGGGCGCGGGGTCGAGCAAGGCGATCTGTCCGGGCAGCGGGGCGCAGGCATCGGCCAACTCGCCCCCCATCGCGGCAAGGCCCGCCAGATTGCCGCTGCCGCTGTTGATCGCGGCCCAGCGCAGGACCTGATCGAGCATGGGGGCAGCCATGGCCTGTTCAACAACGGCCCGTTCGGTCGGCGTCATGGCGTCATGCCCGGAATGGGCAGACCCTCGATGCGCGGCGCCTCGAAACTGGCGGCGGGAAAAGCGCAATAGTCGGCGGCATAGGCGGCGCTGGGGCGATGATTGCCCGATTCGCCCAATCCGCCAAAGGGCATGGCCGAGGCCGCCCCGGTGGTCGGGCGGTTCCAATTGACCACGCCTGCGCGGATTTCGGCGCTGAACCGGTCCCATAGCGCGGGATCCTGCGCGATCAGCCCGGCCGACAGGCCAAAGGCGGTGTTATTGGCCGCGGCCATGGCGGCGTCGAAATCGCCTACCCGGATGACCTGCAAAACGGGCGCAAATATCTCCTCATCCGGGGCGGCGATGCCGGTCACGTCTAGTACGGCGGCGCCCATGAAGGCCCCATTATCCCCGCGCGGCAAGGCCGGGGGCAGCAATATGCGCGCGCCTGCTGCGCTCAGAGCCTCCACCCCCCCCCGCGCCCGGTCCGCCGCCTGAGCCGAAATCAATGGCCCCATAAAACCCTCGCCCTCGTCCCACGCGCCCACGGGCAGGATTGCCGCCTGCGCCAGCACGGCGTCGAGCATCCGGTCCCCCTCGGCCCCGATCGGCAGGATCAGGCGGCGCGCGCAGGAGCAGCGCTGGCCCGTGGTGATAAAGGCGGAATGGCTGACCAGCGAGGCGACCGCCTCGGGATCGCCGTCCCATGCCACCAGCGGATTGTTGCCGCCCAGTTCCAGCGCCAGAATGACATGCGGCCGGTCGGCAAAGGCATGGCGGAAGGCGCGCCCCGCCTGCGCCGAACCGGTGAAGAGCAGGCCGTCAATGTCGCCCGCGATCAGCGCCGCGCCGGTCTCGCGCCTGCCCTGCACGATCTGGAACACGCCATCGGGCAGGCCCGCCTCCGTCCAGAGCGCGGCCATATGCGCGCCCACCGCCGGGGTTTCCTCCGATGGCTTGAACACCACCGCATTGCCCGCGATCAGCGCGGGCACGATATGGCCGTTGGGCAAATGGCCGGGGAAATTATACGGCCCCAGCACCGCCATCACCCCATGCGGCCTGTGGCGCAGGACAGACCGGCCAAAGGGCATAGCCTGTTCGCGCGTGCCAGCCCTTTCCGCCTGCGCGGCGATGGAGATTTCGACCTTGCCGATCATGGCGCTGACCTCGCCCCGGTTCTCCCATAATTGCTTGCCCGTCTCGCGCGAGATCAGGCGGGCGAAAGGTTCCATCCCTTCCTTGAGCAGGGCGGCAAAGCGGCGGGCGATGGCCAGACGCTCCTCCAGCGGGACGCGCGCCCAGCGCGGCGCGGCGGCACGGGCGCGGTCCAGCGCGGCGCGGCATTGCGCGGGGCCGTCCACGGGGCCTTGCCAGATGACCTCTCCGCTTGCCGGATCATAGGATTGCAGGGTCATCTCAGTCCTCCTTCCACACGCGGAAATCGCGCAACCGGCCCGCCGCGATCAGGCGGTGGGTGTCTTTCGTGGCGCGTATCGGCACGTCCGGGTCGATCAGTTCGCATTCGCGGATGGTGCGTATATGGTCGGTGCGGGCATGAACGGTGGGGCCAGCATCGAAAATATCGCAATAGCCGTCGTCGAGGAAATCCTCGGCCAGCAGCAGGCGATAGGCGGGCGCGGAACCTTCATGCGGACGGCCGATCACCGCGCGCGCCTCGGCGGGCAGCATCGAGGTGTAGATCGGATAGCGCGGCATCAGATCGGCGATGAACTGATTGCCATGCATGGCGTTAAACAGATCCGCTTCCAGCATGTCGCCGCCGAAGAAAGGTCCCGCCACCGCGTCCCAGAACGGGCTGGTGCGCCCCTCCATCCAGCCGCGCAATTCGGCCACCACCTGATCGCCGAAACGCTCGCGGTGCTGGGCAATGAAGAGGAAGCGGCTGCGCGCCAGCATCGCGCCCAGCCCATGCGCGCGGGCATCGGGATGCAGCAGCAGGCCCGCCACCTCGCTCGCCCCGTCAAAATCATTCACGAGATGGAGGACATGGGTGGAAAACATCCGGTCCAGCCCGCGCGAGACATGGGTGACGCGGGCGACCTTGTAGCTGTAGAACGGCCATTGCGCGCCGACGCGGGAAAAGATGCTGGCCGTGCCGATCACGCGGCCCGCGCCATCCTCCAGCACCAGCATGTAGAATTCATCCTGCGGCGCGGTGATGTCGGCCGCGATGGATCGCTCGCTCCATGCCAGACGTTCCGCCAGCGCTTCACGGTCCTGCGGCAGATTGGTCATGCCCCCGCCCGACAGGCCCGCCAGCGCGAACAGGGCGTCAAGATCCGACATGCGGGCCACGCGGATGAAGGGCTGGTTTGGGCGGGGAGAGATCATCGCAGCTCCTCCGGGCCAAAGCCGAGCAGGTCGAGCAGCGCCGCGCGTGCGATTTGGCATTGCCGCCAGAGATCGGGGCTGCCGATATCCTCGGGCGCGATGCGTTCGGGCCAATGGTGGGCGATCAGCGCGGCCAGCGCGTCGCATTTGGCCGGATCGAGCAGGAAGCGTTGATCGAGCGCGGCCAGTTCCTCCTGCGTCAACACGATGCGCAGCCGCAGGCAAGCCGGGCCGCCGCCATTGCGCATGGATTCGCGCAGAGGCATGAATTCCGCTTGGCTAATCGGCCCGTTCGCCTCCATCAGATGCTCCAGCCAGCGCGCCACAGGCGGTACGTCACGCGCTTCCTCCGGCAGGAGCAGCAGCATCCCGCCATCATGCAGCGTCACCAGTTGCGAGTTGAAGAGATAGGAACGGATCGCATCGTCCAGCGACACCAGATCGGCGGGCACCTCGATGATCTCCGCCTCGGGGAGGGCTTTGCGGATTTGGGCATAAAGGCTTTGCCGTTCAGCAAAGGCCTGTTCGTGGGTCAGCAGGACAGTTTCATTGGCCACGGCGACCACATCATTGTGAAACGCCCCCGCCGCAATGGCCGCATCGCTTTGCCGCGCGAGGATGGCGCGGCCGGGCGCCAGAGCGTGCCGCCGGACCAGAGCCTGCGATGCCATGCGATGCTGGCGCGCGGGAAAGCCGTTGACGGGCCCGGCGCCATGGACGAAGATTTCCAGCCCCGCCTCGCCATGACGGGGGCACAGGCGCATGTGATTGGCCGCGCCCTCGTCGCCGAAACAGGCGGGGAGAGGATCATGCAAAGCAACCTCGGGCAGGCCTGCGAAAAGCAGGCGCAACTGGCGGGCGGTCTGCTCCGCCTCGATGCTGCGATGGGGCATGGAGGAGAGATTGGCGATGGAAATATGGGTGCACCCATCGGCGGTGTCGGGCCGGGGTGAGACGGTGGCGGCATTGGCCGTCCACATGGCCGAGGCGGAAAAGGCATTGCGCAAGAGAGCAGGCTGGGCCTCCCACGCGGCGCGGCAGACCGCCATGTCATCGCCCGCAAAGCCCAGTTGCCGCAGCCAGTTCGCATCGGGGCGGTCATGGGGCAGCAGCAGCCCTTGCGCAAAGCCCAGCGCCATCATCCGCCGCATCTTGGCAAGGCCCTGCAGCGCAGCCTCGCGCGGGCTGGAGGTGGCGCCCGCATGGGTGGCCGAGGCGATATTGCCCAGCGACAGCCCCGCGTAATTGTGGCTGGGGCCGACCAGCCCGTCGAAATTCACCTCCAGCATCGCCTGCCTCCTGCCTCATCAATGGGGAATGTGGGTGAGCCTTTCGCCCGGCGTGGCGCGAATGGCCTCGGCTGCCGCAGTATCGAGGATGATGCCGCCCTCGGTCATCGCCACCCGGCCAAAGGCGGCGCGGAAACCGCCCAGCCTGCCGCGCGCCACAAGGCTTTGCTGGCCATCATTGTCCGCAATGGCGATCAGAGCATCCTGTCTTGCATAGCGGATCGTGGCGATATCATCAGTGGCGCAGATCATCGTGGGGCCGCCGTCGAACACGTCGATATAGTTGCGATAGGCAAAGCCTTCCTTTTCCAGCATCCGCTGCGCCGCGCGGCCCGAAGGATGCGCCACGCCCATCACGGCAATCGCGCTTTCGGGCATCATCGCGGTATAGATCGGATGTTTGGGCATCAGATCGGCAATGAATTGCGCGCCGTGCAGGGCCTTGAACTCATCGGCCTCGCGGAAGGACATGCCGAAGAAGCGGCCCGTCACTCCGTCCCAAAAGGGCGATATGCCGAAATCGTCGATCACCCCGCGCAATTCGGCCAGAGTGCGGTCAGCAAAGCGCGGGCGGTGCATCGCCATGAACAGATAGCGGCTGCGCGCCAGCAGCGATCCGGCCCCGGCGGATCTTTCAGTGGGGTGCAGGAACAGGCCGCCGACCTCGCTGCTGCCATTGTGGTCTGTCACCATGGTCAGCATTTCGCAGCGCATGGCCCGGCCGAATTCGCTGCTGTAATGGGTGAAGGCGTCGATGCGATAGCTGTAATGGGGCCGGTCCGCGCCGATGCAGGAGAAGATCTGGCATGTGCCGCGGACCTTGCCGGTTTGCGCGTTTTCCAGCACGAACATATAGCGATCATCGGCCAGAGCATCGGACATGCGGGCAAAGGAGGCCGCGGCAATTTCCAGCTTGCTGGCCAGCTTTGCCCTGTCGGCAGGCAGGTTGGTAAAGCCCCCGCCGGTGCTCTTGGCCATTTCATAGATCGCCGACAGATCGCTCTCGCTGGCGGCTCTCAGAACATGGGTCATCCTCAGGCTCTCCCGGTTGTTGCGGCGCGCCTGGCGGCCGCATGGGCGATGCGAAAGACCAGAATAAAAGCGAAATCCTCAAGACACAAAGCCAAAGATAGGGAGCCTTGTGCAAGGCTGCCGCATTCCATAGGCAAGACCTATGGATGCTTCAAAAATCCCTATTTTACATGATGCACCGATTGGCGAAAACGGCTTGTACCCACAGGGATGGGCGAGACAGAAAGCAGGGAGAAGGGAACGTGTCTTTGGCCATGGATCGCAGGTCGTTTGCCGCATCGGCCATCGCCGGGCTGGCAAGTCTGGCGGGTGCGCGCGCGCTGCAGGCCGGGCAGCCGATGCTGGCGCGGGTCATTCTGGACAATGATTTTGCCGGCGATCCCGACGGGCTGTTTCAATTGGCGCATCATGTGCTGTGCCGCGCTGTCACCATCCCGCTGATCATCGGATCGCATTTGCCCGGACATTTTTCCAGCGGCCATGATGCGCGCGATGCTGCGGATCGTGCGCGCGAGGTGCTGGCGATCATGGGGCTGGACAAGGTGCATTCTCCCATCGCCGGGTCCGAAACGCCCATCGCCTCGCGCGCCTCATGGAAGCCGAGCAAGGCCAGCGAGGCCATCGTGCGCGAGGCCATGCGCGAGGATGCAAAGGAGCCGCTGCTCTATGCCGCCGGGGCCGGGCTGACCGAACTGGCGCTGGCGTGGCTGAGCGAGCCGAGGATCGGGCGGCGGATCAGGCTGATCTGGATCGGCGGCAACATGCACAAGGGCTTTGGTAATCCCGGCGCTAAACCCGACGAGCCGGAGTTCAATTTCTCGATCGATCCCGTGGCCGCACAGGTCATCTTCAACGAATCCGACATCGAGATCTGGCAGGTGCCCTCTGACGCCTATAGTCAGATGCTGTTTTCCAATGCCGAACTGGAAGAACTGGGCGCGAGCGGGCGGCTGGGCGCCTATTTGAAGGCCAGAGTGGACGCCATCCCGGAAATGTTTGCGAAAATTCCCGGCGTGCCTCCGGTCCCCGCCTCGGATGCCTATGTGCTGGGCGACAGTCCGCTGGTCACACTGACCGCGCTGGTTCCGCCGATGCAGCCGGATACGACCTCCTGCCGCTATGTCATGATGCCCACGCCGCGCCTGCTGGACAATGGCGCCTATGCCGAAAGGGCAGGGGCAAGGCCGATGCGCGTCTATACCCAGATCGACGCCGGGTTGACTTTCCGCGACATGCTGGCCCGCTTTCGGATCGCGGCGCGCAAGGCGGGCTAGGCTAGACCGCGCACCAGAGCATCGAGGCCGGTTTCAAAGGTGGCGTCGAAATCCATCATCTGGCGCAGGAATTCGCGCATCGGGCCGTTGGCCTCAAAGGATTCCCAGCCCAGTGTGAAGGAAATCACCACGGCCTGACAGGCAAGGGCGCGCTTTTGGTCCAGACCCAGCGCGACGAGCGGCGCGGCAATGCCCTCAGCATGGCTGGCGGGTTCGCCGGACAGCGCCGGGCTGGCCGCCGCGCAGAGCCGCGCGCCATCGCGATGAGCGGCGAAACTGCGCCGCAGGGCGCGGCCGAACTGGCCCAGCCATGTCTGCCAGTCATCCACCTGCGGCACGGCGGCATAGGCGGCGGCATAGATAGCGCCCGCCATCAGGCCCAGCAGTTCGGCCTTGTCGCTGAAATGCCAGTAGAGCGCCGGGGCCTGCACCCCCACCCGCGTGGCAAGGCGGCGCATGCTCAGGCCCTCAAGCCCGTCCTCCTCAAGCTGCGCAAAGGCGGCAGCGATCAATCGGTCGCGGTCGAGAAGGGCGGGAGCGGGGCGTGCCATAGGTTTTTGTTGACCACTTAACAGTGTTAAGTCAAGTTGCCGCTCGGAGAGAATAGCCAAGAGGCCACCATGACCTATGTTCGCAATGCCTGGTATGTCGCCGGATGGGAGCAGGATCTTGCCCCTGAAAAGCCCTTTGCCCTGACCATCCTTGGGGATCGCCTCGTTATCTGGCGCTCAGCCTCGGGCGCGGTCCACGGGCTGGAGGACAAATGCGTCCACCGCTTTGCCCCGCTCTCGCTGGGCCGGTGCGAGGGCGAGCATCTGCGCTGCATGTATCATGGCCTGCTGTTCGATGCCGGGGGCAAGGTGGCGCAAATTCCCGGCCAGGATCTGATCCCGGCCCGCGCCCGTGTGCGCGCCTATCCGGTGGTAGTCCGCCATAGCTGGATCTGGGTATGGATGGGCGATGTGCAAGCAGCGGACCCGGCGCTGATCCCGCCTGCGGTGGGCTTTGATGATCCCGACTATATTCTGGGATGCGGTTTCCTCGATTATCAGGCCGAGGCGCGGCTCATCAACGACAACCTGCTTGATTTCAGCCATTTGACCTATGTTCACGCCGCCAGCTTTGGCGCGGGGCCGGAGTTTGCCGCTTCGCAGCCCAAAGTCACCCCATTGGCGCGCGGCGTGCGGGTCGAACGCTGGCTGGAAAACACCCATGGCAGCGGCAATCGCAAGTCCGAGCAATTGATCGACGGCTGGTCCAGCTATGATTTCCTGCTGCCCGGCGTACTGCTGATGTGGAGCGCGAATTATCCGGCGGGTACGGCAAAGCGTTTGAACTATGCCCCGCCGCCGATGGAGGAGGCCATTGCGGGCCTCAATTTCACCAGCCAGGCGGTGACCCCGCTGACCGACAAGACCTCGCGCTATTTCTTCTCATGGGGCCCGCATCGCAAATTCGGCGATGAGGCGATGCGCGATCACATGATGGGCATCGCAAGCATGGCCTTTGCCGAGGACAAGGCGATGATCGAGGCCCAGCAAAAAGTGATCGACACCACCCCGGCGCAGGATGTGATGCCCACCGCCCATGATCGCGGCGTGACGCTGTTCAACCGGCTGGTGGAAAAGCTCGCCGATGCCGCGACCATAGAGCGCCGGGAAGCGGTGGGCTGAAGCTCAGCCCGTGATGGCCTTCACCTCATCCGGATCGCCCATCAGCACGCCGATGCGTTGATGCAGGCCGGTGGGGGCCACATCCATGATCCGCCCCGCGCCGTCGCTGGCGCTGCCACCGGCCTGCTCGATCAGGAAGCTCATCGGATTGGCTTCATAAAGCAGGCGCAGGCGCGCCTTGCCGGCGGCGCGGTGGTCGGACGGATAGAGGAACACCCCGCCGCGCTTCAATATGCGATGCACATCGGCCACCATCGAGGCGGTCCAGCGCATGTTGTAATCCACCCCGCACGGCCCTTCGGCGCCAAGGATGCGTTCCTCGACATAGCGGGCCACAGCGGGCGACCATTGGCGGCGGCGGGCCATGTTGATGGCAAATTCCCTATTGCCCGCCGGGATCTGCATCGGCCCGTCGGTCATCCGCCATGAACCCACCTCGCGGTCGAGCATGAATTCATAGACCCCCGTGCCGATGGTCAGCACCAGCAGCGTTTGCGGGCCATAAAGCGCATAGCCCGCGGCCACCTGATCGCGGCCCGGCTGCAGGAAATCTTCCTCTGTCACATCGCGCCCGGCGCAGCCTTCGGGCGCGCGCAGGACGGAAAAGATCGTGCCCACCGAGAGATCGACATCAATATTGCTCGACCCGTCAATCGGATCGAACAGCAGCAGATATTCGCCCTTGGGATAGCGGTTGGGGATGCGATGGATCGTCTCCATCTCCTCCGACGCCATCGCGGCCAGATGCCCACCCCATTCATTGGCATCGAGCAGCAGATCATTGGCGATCACGTCCAGCTTCTTCTGCACCTCGCCCTGCACATTTTCGCTGCCCAGCGCGCCCAGCACATCGCCCAGCGCGCCTCGGGAAATGGCGTGGCCCACCGCCTTGCAGGCCCGCGCCACCGTTTCGATCAACAGGCGCAATTCGGCGGGACACGGGTGTTCGGGCAGGCGCTGCTGCTCGATCAGAAAGCGTGAAAGCGTGATGGGTTGAACATGATCGCCTGCCATTATTGTGCCTTTCCCTGCGCCATCGCGCTCATCAATGCGCCCACCTGCGGCCCATGGGCAAAACTGGCGGCATCGGCGATGGCCGCCGCATCGGGCCGGATGCCGGTATAGAGCACGAATTGCTCGACCGCCTGAAGCACGATTACCTCCGCTCCGGAAATGACTGTTTTGCCTGCGGTCTCGGCGGCGCGGATAAAGGGTGTGCGGGCGGGCTGGGCCACGACGTCAAAGGCGACCTGGCAATCCGCGATAAAGTCCAGCGGATAGGCGAGTGCTTCAGCATCCGCGCCCTCCATGCCCAGCGGCGTGACATTGACCAGCATCGCCGCCCCGGCCTCAGGCAGATCTGCCCGCCAGCCATAGCCATATTGCACAGCCAGAGCCTGCCCCGCCTGCGCATTGCGGGCGATGATCGTGCCATCGGCAAAACCGCTGTCACGCAACGCGGCGACCACCGCCTTGGCCATGCCCCCACTGCCGCGCAGCAGGAAGGGCATCGCCGGGTCGAGGCCTCGCGCCGCCGCCAGATCGCGCACGGCGGTGTAATCGGTGTTATGCCCGCTCAGAACGCCATCGTCATTGACGATCGTGTTGACGCTGTCGATGGCCGCTGCCGAGGCATCGATCGTGTCGAGCAGGGGAATGACATCCTCCTTGAACGGCATAGAGATCGCGCAGCCGCGAATGCCCAGCGCGCGAATGCCGCCGATGGCCGCAGGCAGATCGCGGGTGGAAAAGGATTTATAGACATAATCCAGACCCAGCAACTCATAGAGCCGGTTATGCAGCCGCGACCCGGCATTGCCGGGGCGGCCCGAGAGCGACATGCAAAGCTGTGTGTCGCGTCCGATAGGGGGCTTGGCGATGGGGGGCTTGGTGGGCATGTCAGCTTCCTGTTGCTTGGTTGCGCGCGCTGGACCCGCGCGCGATGAGTTTGCCGGAAAGGACGGTTTTGCGCATCGCGGCATCGGGGTGCTTCAGCCGGTCGAGCAGCATGGTCATGGCCGTCCGCCCGATTTCCTCGACCGGCTGTTCGATCACGGTTAAACCATTGCCGATCAGTTCCATCCAGTCGCTGTTGTCGAAGCCGGCCAGCGCAATGTCGCGCGGCACTTCCAGCGAGAGCGAGCGCAGCGCGCGCAGCACCGAGATCAGCATGACGCCGTTGCTGGCCATCAGCGCATCGGGGCGGTCGGGCCGCGAAAGCAACGCAATGGCCGCCTTTTCCGCCTCGCCCGGGGCATGGGGAATGGCCAGCGTATCGACCGTGATGCCAAGGCGCGCGGCGGCCCGTTCAAAACCGTTGCGGCGCTCGATCCCGGTGCTGCTGCTGGCGCCGAACAGGCCCGCGATGCGGCGGTGGCCCTGATCATAAAGATGTTCGAGCAGCAGGCCCGCCATCGCCTCATTGTCGAGCAGCACGCAATCCTCGCGCGCGCCGGGGATAGCGCGGTCGATCAGCACCACCGGGCAATCCATCGCCAGTTCTCCCGCGCGCGTCACCCTCTGGCGCGATGGGGCAAGGATGATGCCGGTCACGCGCTCTTGCTGCATCAGTTCGAGATACATGGCCTCCTTGGCCGGGTCCTCGTCGGTGTTGCACAGGATGACGCGCAGGCCTCGCGCCGCCGCGAGGCTTTCGATGGTGCGCGAAACGGCGGTGAAGAAGGGGTTGCGGATGTCGGCAAGGATAAGGCCGATGGTATTGGTATGCTGCGAACGCAGGCGGCGCGCAGCCAAATTGGGGCGATAGCCGGTCGAGATGACGGCGGCCTGGACTCGCTCCTGCATCGCCGGATCGACCGGTCGCCCGCTGAGCACCCGCGAGACGGTGGCGGGCGAGACATTGGCGACTTTGGCGACATCCTTAATTCCGACGGGTTTGATCTCAACGGACATCAGAAAACGTTCTCACTTATCAAACGGCCTGATGGCCTCTCCTGCATTGCATCATGCCTGCAATCACGCACAAAATGCAAGGGCTCTTGACAAAAGCGGTGAGAAAACGTTTTCTAGCGTTAATGACAGAACGTGGAGAGATTCTGAACATGCCCGCTCCTTCCGCCATCATGCCCCGCGCCGCCCTTTCCGGCCCAGTCGTGTCTGGTTCGCTCGAACTTGTGCGTATCGCCGCAAAGGCCGCCGACAAGGAGGACGCGATTCGTCAGGTGGGCCAGTTGCTGGTGGCCGCAGGCTGCGTTGCACCCGGTTATGAGGAAAGCATGGTGCGCCGCGAAGCGGTGGCCAACACTTTCCTTGGCGCGGGCGTCGCCATCCCCCACGGCCTCGGCGAGGACAAGGGGCTGGTTCGGCACGACGGCATCGCCATCCTGCAACTGCGCCAGGGCGTCGAGTGGAATTCGGGCCAGATCGCCCATCTGGTCGTGGGTATCGCCGCCAATTCGGACAGCCATATCGCCATCCTGCGCCGCCTGACCCGTCTTATTCAGGATGAGGCGCGCATTGCCCATCTGATCGCCACGGATGATGCCGACGCCATCGCCCGCGCCCTGCACGAGGATGGCGCCCCCACCGCCGAAACCGTCCCCGCCGAGGATTATGCCGAGGTTGAGCGCTGGACTGTCGATTACCCCTCGGGCCTGCACGCCCGCCCCGCCTCGGCATGGGTGGAAGCGGCGCGTGGCCTTTCGGCGCGCCTGCGGGTGCGCCATGGCGCTGAAACCGCCGATCCGCGCAGCCTCGTTTCCCTGCTCCAGCTTGGCCTGAAGGCAGGCGATACGATCGCCATTTCTGCCGATCACGCCGAGGCGCTGGACACATTCGTCAAGGCCATCCGCCGCCTGACCGCGCGCGAAAAGGAAGATGCCGCCCGCGCCGCCGCCAAGGCCAGCGCCCCGGTACGCGGGTGGAAACCCTCGGGCGAAGCCAAGGCCATTGCGGGCGTCGCGGCCAGCCCCGGCCTTGCCATCGGCCGGGTGCATATCCTCGCCCCCGCCGAACTGGTCGTGCCCGATGAACCGGTCGATCTGGTGGCCGGGGGCGCCGCGCTTGAGGACGCGCTGACCCGGACGCGGGCTCAGATGAAGGTGCTGATCGACGATACCACGCGCCGCCTTGGCGCGGGCGAGGCGGCGATTTTCAAAGCGCAGGCCGATCTGCTCGACGATACCGACCTTATCACGCTGACCTGTCAGTTGATGGTCGAAGGGCATGGCGTGGCATGGTCGTGGGATCAGGCCGTGGGGCGCATTGCGGGGCAATTGTCGGCGCTGGGAAATCCGGTGCTGGCGGCGCGGGCGGCGGATCTGCATGATGTGGGGCGCCGTGTTTTGGCCGCGATGGACCCTTCGCTGGCGGCCGGATCGCTCGCTGATCTGCCCGATGAGCCTTGCGTGCTGATCGCTTCCGACCTTTCTCCTTCCGATACGGCAACGCTTGATATTGCGCGCGTGGCGGGGGTGGCGACCGCCCTTGGCGGGCCGACCTCGCACAGCGCCATTCTGGCGCGTACGCTGGGCCTGCCCTCGATTGTGGCGGGCGGGGCGTCCTTGCTGGGGCTGGAGCCGGGCGCCTGCGTGATCGTCGATGGCGACAGCGGGCGGGTCTGGCTCGACCCCACGCCGCAGGATCTGGAATCGGCCCGCCAGTGGATCGCGGACATCGCCCAAAAGCGCGCCGCCGAGGCCGCCGAGCGCAGCCGTCCCGCCATCACCACCGATGGCCATGAAATCGCCGTTGCCGCCAATGTGAACCGCCCCGATCAGGTCGAATTCGCGCTGGTGCAGGGCGGCGAGGGTGTGGGCCTGATGCGCACCGAATTCCTCTTTCTCGAACGCGGCGAAAGCCCATCCGAGGATGAGCAGGAGGCGATCTATCGCGCGATGATCGAGGCTCTTGGGCCGCGCCCGCTGATCGTTCGCGCGCTCGACATCGGCGGGGACAAGCAGGTGCCGCATCTGGACCTGCCGCGCGAGGAAAACCCCTTCCTCGGCGTGCGCGGGGCGCGGCTGTTGCTGCGGCGGCCTGATCTGCTCGAACCGCAATTGCGCGCGCTGTATCGTGCCGCGCGGGCGGGAGGCGATCTTTCGATCATGTTCCCGATGATCACCTCGGCCTGGGAATTGATCCGCCTGCGCGAGGCCTGCGAGGCGATCCGCATCGAATTGGGCGCGCCCGTCGTGCCCATTGGCATCATGATCGAGGTGCCCGCCGCCGCCGTTCAGGCGAAGGCTCTGGCCCCCCATGCCGATTTCTTTTCCATCGGCACCAATGACTTGACCCAATATGCGCTGGCCATCGACCGGCAGAACCCCGATCTGGCCAGCGAGGCCGACAGTCTGCATCCCGCCGTTCTGCGCCTGATTGCCATGACGGTGGAAGGGGCGAAGGCCCATGGCCGCTGGGTGGGCGTATGCGGAGGCATTGCGGGTGATCCGTTCGGCGCGGCGTTGCTTGTGGGGCTTGGCGTGTCCGAACTCTCGATGACCCCGCGCGACATTCCCGCCGTCAAGGCCCGCATCCGCGCCAGCAACAAACCCGCTTTGGAGGCTCTAGCCCGGCGCGCATTGGACATGGAAGGCGCCGCCCAAGTGCGCGCCCTCGATGGGGAGGCCGCGTGATGCGTATCCATACCGTCACCTTTAACCCGGCCATCGACCATACGATCACGCTCGATCGGCTGATCCCCGGCGAGGTCCACCGCGCCCGCGCCGTCCGCCGGAATGCCGGGGGCAAGGGCGTCAATGTCGCCAGTTGCCTGGCCGACTGGGGCGCCGATGTGGTGGTTCACGGGCTGCTGGGCAGCGATAATGCCGCTCCCTTTGACGCGCTGTTCGCCGCCAAGGGGATCGAGGACCGTTTCATCCGCGTGGCCGGTTCCACCCGCGTCAATCTCAAGCTGGTCGATGATGCCGGGACCACGGACATCAACCTCGACGGCATGGCGGTGGACGAGGCGCTGGTCGCCAAGGTGGTGAGCCAATTGAACGTGGCGGTTCGCTCGGGCGATCTGGTCGCGCTCTCGGGCAGCCTGCCGCCCGGTTGCCCCTATGATGTTTACGCCGCGATGGTGGCGCAATTGCGCGAGCGTGGATGCCGCGTCCTGCTCGACACCAGCGGGCTGCCGCTCAAACATGCTTTGGACGCGCCTGTCCTGCCCCATGTCATCAAGCCCAATCGCAGCGAACTGGCCGCATGGACCGGGCAGGCGGCGATGGACCGGGCAGGCCTGCTGGCGGTGGCGGCGGATCTGTGCCGCCGGGGCGTCGAACTGGTGGTGATTTCGATGGGCGAAGAAGGGGCCTTGTTCGTCTCGGCGCAGGGGGCGGTTCGCGCCCATCTCGCTCTGGCTGGCGTGGCCAGCACGGTGGGCGCGGGCGATGCGATGGTGGCCGGGCTTGCTGCTGGGTTGGCCGATGGCCTGCCGTTGGAGCGTCTGGCGCGGCTCGCCACCGCTTTTGCCGTGGGTAAGCTGGGCATGGCTGGCCCTAATCTGCCGGAACTGGGCGCTGTGCGAGCCTTGGCGCAGGAGGTTTCGCTCTCCGCCATGACCATGGCCTGATGGATTATAAAGGGACGAGGATTCAATGAGAAAACTCTTTGCCGTGATCGACGCCGGGGGCAGTGACGTGCAGGCCCTGCTGGCCGCCGAGGCCCTGCGCAAGGCCGCGCGCACGCAGGGCCGCCCCATCGAGGTATCGGTGCGTCGCCCGACTGACGCCCAGAGTTTTGAGGCTTTGGGGGAGGATCTGGCGCTGCTCTTTGTAGGCGGCGAGGATGACCCTCTGGCCGCGCGGGCGGATTGGCGGCTCAGCCTCGACAATGTGCTCTCCGACCCGCAGGGCGCGATCCGCGAGCCGGATGGCGGCGCGGCGGCAAGCAGGCCGAAGATCGTTGCCATCACCTCCTGCCCCACCGGGATCGCCCATACCTTTATGGCCGCCGAAGGTCTGGCCGAGGGGGCAAGGCAACTCGGCTATCCGATCCGCATTGAGACGCAGGGTTCGGTCGGCGCTGGCAATCCCTTGACCGCACAGGAAATTGCCGAGGCCGACGTGGTGCTGATCGCCGCCGACCGCGAGGTGGACCGTTCGCGCTTTGCGGGCAAGCGGGTGTTTATCAGCAACACCAAGCCCGCGATCACCGGCGGCGCGGGTCTGATCGAACGCGCCTTGGCAGAGGCGCAGGTGCAGGGCGGCGAGCCGTCCAGCACCGCGCCTGCCGCCGTCAAGGAGCGGGCGGGGCCTTACAAGCATCTGATGACGGGCGTGTCCTTCATGCTGCCCTTTGTGGTGGCGGGGGGCCTGCTGATCGCGCTGGCCTTCGCGCTGGGCGGCATTCACGCCAATGATGATGCGGCCGCCGGGACGCTGGCCCATGCCCTGTTCGAAATCGGTGCCAAGGCGGGCTTTGCTCTGATGGTGCCTGCGCTGGCGGGCTATATCGCCTATTCCGTGGCCGACCGCCCCGGCATTGCGCCGGGCATGATCGGCGGCATGATCGCGTCGAGTCTGGGCGCGGGCTTTCTGGGCGGGATCGTGGCGGGGTTTATTGCGGGCTATGGCGTCGATGGGCTTAACCGGCTGATCCTCCTGCCCAAAAACCTGTCGGGGTTGAAGCCGGTTTTGATCCTGCCTTTGCTCGGCTCGCTGCTGACGGGGCTGGTGATGATCTATGCCGTGGGCGCGCCGGTGGCCGCCGCGCTGGCTTTTCTGACCGAATGGCTGCGCTCGATGCAAGGGTCGAGCGCGATCCTGCTGGGCGTCATTCTGGGCGCGATGTCGGCCTTTGACATGGGCGGGCCGGTCAACAAGGCGGGCTATGCCTTCTCGGTCGGTCTGGTGTCCAGCCAGGTCTATACGCCGATGGCCGCGACCATGGCGGCGGGCATGGTGCCGCCGCTGGGCATCGCGCTGGCCACATTCCTGTTCCGCAACCGTTTCAGCGCCGAGGAGCGCGAGGCGGGCGGCGCGGCGGGTGTGTTGGGTCTTGCCTTCATCACCGAGGGCGCGATCCCCTTTGCCGCGCGCGATCCGTTTCGCATCATCCCCTCGCTGATGGCGGGTTCGGCCGTGGCCGGGGCCATTTCGATGGCCTTTGGGGTGGAGCTCAAGGTTCCCCATGGCGGCATTTTCGTGCTGCCCATTCCGGGGGCCGTGACCCATCTGGCCGCCTATGCGCTGGCGATTGTCGCCGGGACGGTTGTGACGGCTCTGCTGGTGGGCCTGCTCAAGCGGGCGCCCGAAGCGGCCTGACGGTTATACTCTGACCTGCGCCCACGGATCGGGCGCGCAAGGATCATCCCATGTATCGCACAATGCTCAAGGGCGCCTGCACCGCAGGCGTCATCGCCCTCTCCTTGTCCAATGCCATGGCGCGGGAAGCGCCGGTCAAGCCCTTTCAACCGCTGGCCGATGATGGGATCACCCTAGCGCTCAACTATACCGGCGAGGCGGCGGGCAATGTCAGCGGCGGGCTGCGCCGGGCGAGCGCCTATACCGGACAGGTCTATATGGGCGCGGATCTCGACATGGACCGCATCGCCGGGATCGGCGGCGGCACCTTGCATTTCGCCGTTACCAACCGCCACGGCAAGAGTCTGTCGGGCATCGCCATCGGCAACAACACCTCGGTTCAGGAAGTGTGGGGCACGCAGAACACCCATCTCGCGATCCTGACATGGGAGCAGAAGCTGTTTGATGGCCGGGTGAATATCGAGGCGGGGCGCAGTCAGGCCAATATCCATTTCCTCAACTCGCCGCTTTACTGTAATTTTCAGACCAATTCCGCCTGCGGCAACCCGACTTTCGTTTTCAAAAACAGCAATTTCACCTATTTCCCCGCCTCAAGCTGGATGATCCATGCCCGCGCGAATTTCACCCCGCAATGGTTCCTGCATGTCGGGGCCTATGAGGTGAACCCCGACCGCAAACAGGCCGATGACAATGGCTTCAGCTTTTCCACGCGCAACGCCACCGGCGTGATCGTACCGTGGGAGGCGGGCTATGCCGACGATGCGGGCAGGACGCGCCTGCCGGGTCATTACATCCTGGGCGGCTGGTTCGACCGGGGCGATTATGCCGATCCTTTGCGCGACGCCAGTGGCGGGATCGCGATCCTGACAGGGCAAAATGCGGCGACTTTGCATGGCCGCTCGGGCCTCTATTTCCGCTTTGACCAGATGTTGACCCGGCCCGATCCGGCGACAAAGCGGGGGCTGACCCTGTTCGGCGTGGCCATGACCAATCTGTCGGGGCGGGTCGAGGAAAGCCATTACCTTGAATTGGGCCTGTTGCAGACCGGCACCTTCAAGGGGCGCGACTCCGACACGCTGGGCTTTTTGATCAATGATCAGCAGTTCAGCACCTTGGCGGTCGAGCGGATGCGCGCGGCGCGGGTGGCCGGGGGTGGCGACGGCAACATCCATCGCCACCAATATATGATGGAGCTGGCCTATGGCGCGCAGGTAAATCCGGCCATACGGATTTCGCCCAATATTCAATATATTGTTCACCCGGACCAGACCGGCGCCCCGTTCCGCCCCCGCGACATCGGCAATGCTTTCGTTTTCGGGCTG
The DNA here is from genome assembly GCF_012275515.1 of Novosphingobium sp. SG707. Lineage (GTDB taxonomy): Bacteria > Pseudomonadota > Alphaproteobacteria > Sphingomonadales > Sphingomonadaceae > Novosphingobium. The sequence continues at coordinate 902,383 of NZ_JAAZQL010000001.1, read as the reverse complement.
AAATTTACGGTCGATGCTCCCACCCTGATGGGAATGATGCGCTAGAGGTCAGGTTCATCGACAGGTCATAAAACTTGCGGCAAAAGGGGGCGGGATAGGTTAACCGAGGGCTGCCGCGATGAGCCGCTTGCTGGGTTTGCATATATTGGTGCCGCTGCTGATCGGCGCGGTCCCCGCACAGGCGGGGGAGAAGGACGGCGGGCTGGCCGGGGTGAACCGGGCCACATGGGGCCTTGCCGAATGGCCGGTTGGCGCATCATCGTCCGATGCCGCGCTGCCCCCCGCCGTGCAGGCGCGGATCGACGAGATGCGGATCAGCCGCGAGTCCATGGTGCAATTGGTGGCCGACATGGACACGCAAAACCGCGCCGCCAACCAGACGCCCGACCCCACCCAGCGCGAGGCCGCCAAAAAGCAATGGCAGCAGTCGATGAACGCGCTTGAGCGCGAGGCGCAAACCCGATCCCTGCTGCGCGACCTCTATTCGCCCGATCAGATGCGCGAACAGATGACATGGTTCTGGTTCAACCAGTTCAACGTTCATGGGCAAAAGCGGGACATCCGCGCGATGGTGGGCGATTATGAGGATGTCATCCGCACCCGTTCGCTGGGCCGCTTCCGCGATCTGCTGGAGGCTACGCTGCGCCATCCGGCCATGCTGCGCTATCTGGACAATGACCAGAACGCGGCGGGCCATATCAACGAGAATTATGCCCGCGAGATCATGGAACTGCACACGATGGGCGTGGGTTCCGGCTATAGCCAGAAGGATGTGCAGGAACTGGCGCGCATCCTGACCGGGGTGGGGGTGCGGTTGAACCCGGACACGCCGCGGCTGAAGCCGGAGTGGCAGGGGCTTTATCTGCGCGACGGCCTGTTCGAATTCAATCCCGCGCGCCATGATTTCGGCACCAAACAATTCATGGGTCACACGATCCATGGCTCGGGCTATGCCGAGGTCGAGCAGGCGCTGGACCTGATCGCGGGCAATCCGGCCACCGCGCGCCGCCTTTCCACCCGGATCGCCACCTATTTCATGGGCGACCGCCCGCCTGCCTCCGTTGTCGACCGGATGACCGCCGCCTGGCGCCAGTCCGGCGGGGATATTGCCACCGTGCTGGACGCGATGACTGCAACGCCCGCCTATGCCGCTTCGCTGGGCCATGCGTTCAAGGACCCGGTGCATTATGTCGTCTCAGCGGTGCGCTATGCCTATGGATCGGGGCGCGACGGCAATGTGGTGGTCAATGTCGATCCGATGATCAACTGGCTCAAACGCATGGGCGAGGGGCTTTACGATCATCAGACGCCCGATGGCTATCCGCTGGGCGCCTCGGCATGGACCGGACCGGGGCAGATGGAGGTGCGCTTTGAAATCGCCAAATCCATCGGCAATGGTTCGGCGGGCCTGCTGCGCCCGCGCGATCCGGCGGTGGCCTATCAGCCCAGCGCGCCCGATCTGCGCAATGCCCTGTGGTCGGGCGGGGTGGACCGCGCCACCACCGGCCAGACCCGCGCCGTGCTGGATCAGGCCGCAAGCCCGCAGGAATGGAACATGCTCTTCCTTGCCTCGCCCGATTTCATGCGCCGATAATGGACAATCGGAGACAGACGATGACCCTGTTTGACCGCCGCGATCTGATCCGTTCCGCCGCGCTTGGCCTGCCTTTGATGATGGCGGGAGGCCGGGCCTTTGCCGCGCCGGGGGCCGCCAATAACCGACTGCTGGTGGTGTTTTTGCGCGGGGCCTATGATGCGGTGAATGTCATCGTGCCGGGGGCCGGCGATTTCTATCACGAGGCGCGGCCCACGATTGCCTTGCCCCGCCCTGATCCGGCCAATCCCGATGCGCCTTTGCCGCTGGACGCCGATTGGAATCTGCACCCTGCGCTGCGCGAGAGCATCCTGCCCCTCTGGCAGGCGCGGCAGATCGCCTTTGTGCCTTTTGCCGGCACGGATGACATGAGCCGCAGCCATTTCGAGACGCAGGACAGCATCGAATTGGGCCAGAACATCGCCGCGCGCCGCGATTTCCAGTCCGGCTTTATGGGCCGTCTGGCCGCCGTTCTGGGGGCGGATAAGCCGATTTCCTTTACCGACCAACTGCCGCTCTGTTTTCGCGGGGGGCCGGTGGTGCCCAATATCGCGCTGGGCAATGCGGCATCGCGGCCCTCCATCGACGCGCGCCAGACCGAGCTTATCAAAGCCATGTATCGCGGCCAGCACGAGGCGGGCGTCGATCTGGAAACTGCCATCGGACAGGGCTTTGCCGTGCGCGACACGGTGTTTCAATCCATCCGGGGCGAGATGGAGGCCGCCGGGCGCGGCGCGATCACCGCCAAGGGTTTTGAACTGTCCGCCCGCCGCATCGGCCGCCTGATGCGCGATCAGTACAACCTCGCCTTTGTCGATGTCGGCGGATGGGACACCCATGTCAATCAGGGCGGGGCGCAGGGCAATCTGGCCAATCGCATCGGGGAACTGGGCCGCGCTCTGGCCGGGTTTGTCGAGGCAATCGGGCCGGAGGACTGGCGCAACACGACAGTGGTGGTCATGTCCGAATTTGGCCGCACTTTCCGCGAAAATGGCGACAAGGGCACCGACCATGGCCATGGCAGCATCTATTGGGTGCTGGGCGGATCGGTGGCAGGCGGGCGGATGGCGGGGCCACAGGTCAAGCTCAGCCCCGACACGCTCAATCAGGGGCGCGACCTGCCGGTGCTGACAGATTACCGGGGGCTGATCGGGGGCTTGCTGGCGCGGCAATATGGGCTGTCGGCGCGGCAATTGGGCATCGTCTTTCCCGGCGCGGGGATCAGCGATCTGCAATTGCTTTAGGGTTTTCGCTGCTGCTCCATCTGGCGCTTCCACCTTTGCTTCAATTCACCGGGGCGCAGGCCATGGGCCTCGTCCAGAAATTGCGCCGAAACGATGCGGTCGGCGCGGAAATGGCGGAAATCCTGCCGCATCTCGCACCATGCGGCCAGCATCCGGGCTGTTTCGAAATAGCCAAGGATCACCGGCCAGACCACGCGCTGGCTGACCGCCCCCTTCTCATCGCGATAGGACAGGGCGATCTTGCGCCCCTCACGAATCCACAGCCGGGTGCGGGCAAGGTCGATGCCGTCGGGCGGCGTATCGGTCCATGAGGGCACGCCAGTGGATGGATGGGCGATGAAGGGGCGCAGTTTTTCGGGCACCACCGAGGTGATCTTGGCGATGAGATCGCGCGCGGCCGCCGCCAGCGCCGGATCGCCGCGCCCCGCCACCCATTGCGCGCCCAGCACCGCCGCCTCGATCTCCTCCGGCGTCAGCATCAGCGGGGGCATGTCGAAACTGTCGTCGAGAATATAGCCGAAACCGGCCTCTCCGCGCACGGGAACCCGCTGGCCGATCAGATCGGCAATGTCGCGATAGACCGTGCGGGGCGAAACTTCCAATTCCTGGGCAATATCCTGCGCGGTGGTGGCGCGCGAGGAACGGCGCAGGATCTGGATAATCTGAAACAATCGGTCGGCGCGGCGCATCAGGCTTCTCCCTGCTGACATAATGCTGTCAGCAGGGGCGGCGCACAAGGGGGCATCCGATCAACAGGAGGTTTTCATGATCACGCTCTATCACGCCCCGCAATCGCGTTCCTCGCGCATCATCTGGCTGCTGGAGGAATTGGGCGCGACCTATACGATTGCGCCCGTGTCGATCTATCGCCCGATGACCGGGCAGGGCCATCCCGACCCGGCCAACCCCCACCCGGACCAGCGCGTGCCCGCCATCGAGCATGATGATGCGCTGATTACGGAATCGGTCGGGATCGCGCTTTACCTTGGCGATGCCCTGCCGGGCGCCGATCTGGCCCCGGCGGTGGGCAGCGCCTGGCGCGGAGCCTATTGCACATGGCTGGCATGGTATGCTTGCGAGATGGAGCCGGCGATGTTTGCGGCCATGTCGGGCGCGCTGGCCGCTTCGCCCAACAAGCAGCGCGATTATGACGCGGTGGTGCGCCGTCTGGAAACCACGCTGGCGCATCGCGATTATGTGCTGGGCGAGGAATTCACCATTGCCGACCTCCTGATCGCCAGCGCGTTGAACTTCGGCCGCAAGGCTTTCCCGGCCAGCGAATTGATCGACGCCTATGTCGAGCGCTGCCGCAACCGCCCCGCCGCCATCCGCGCGCTGGGGCTGGATGACGCGGCGGGGCTGCAATCCGCGCGCGAAGCGGTTTTGTAAGCCTCAGGCCGTCGGCGCCAGATCCTTCAAAGCCTGCAAGACATCAGCAAGGCTTTCGGGATCTGGCCTCGCGCCTGCTTCCACCAGCTTGCGCCCCTGAACATAATCCTTGACCATATTGACGCAATCGAGGGCGATGACTCGGCCATCCTTCAGATAGATCACGGAAAAAGCCCGGTTGGCAGGATCGCCGCGCAGGACCGTCTGATCGAAATCACGGCTGATCCCGGCGGTTTGCAGGCGCAGGTCATACTGGTTCGACCAGAACCACGGGAAAGCCTTGTAGGGTTGGGGATCGCCGCAGATCGCCTTGGCCACACAGGTCGCCATGTCATTGGCGTTCTGCACCGATTCCACCCGCATTTCCGCGCCCCCGGCATAGGCGCAGGCAAAGGAGGCGCAATCGCCTATGGCATAGATGTCGAGCAGGCTGGTGCGGCAATATTCGTCCACCACCACGCCCGGACCGCCGTGTGCGCCCGCCGCGATCAGCGAACCGACCGCAGGTACGATGCCGATGCCCACGATCACCGCATCGGCTGGAATGACCTCGCCATCGGCCAGCCTGACGCCGGTGACATGGCTCTCGCCTTCAAGCCCTTCGACCACCGCGTCAAGCCGCAGATCGACGCCATGGGCGCGATGTTCGGCCTGATAAAAGGCAGAGAGCTCATCGCCCGCCACACGGGCCAGCACGCGGGGCAGAGCTTCAAGCAGGGTAACGTGCAAGCCCGATTTGGACAGAACCGCCGCCGCCTCCAGCCCGATATAGCCGCCGCCGATCACCACGATGTTGCGGATGCCTTCGTCCACCTGCGCCATCAACCGGTCGCAGTCGGCGCGGGTGCGCACGGCGTGCACCCCGGCCAGATCGGCCCCGGCACAGCCAAGGCGGCGCGGATCTCCCCCGGTGGCCCAGACAAGGCGGCCATAGCCATAGCTCGCGCCATCATCGAGCGTCAGCACCTTGGCTGCCGCGTCCACCGCCACCACTTCGCGGCCCAGCATAAAGGCCACATCTTTTTCCGCCCAGAATGCGGGCGGGCGGATGTAGAGGCGCTCGAATGTCTTTTCCCGCGCGAAATATTCCTTGGACAGCGGCGGGCGTTCATAGGGATATTCCGGCTCGCGCCCGATCACGGTGATCGTACCGGTAAAGCCGTTTTGCCGCAGGGCGATCGCGCATTGCGCCCCGCCATGTCCGGCGCCCACGATGACAATATCGGCTTTACCCATGGGTCTGAACCTGCAGAAATGAGAGCAAGGCCCCGGCCAGCGCCTCGGGCGCCTCCAGCGGGGCGAGATGGGCGGCATCGAGCGAGCGATGCACAGCCCCCGGAATATGGGCCAGCAGATGCTCGCCATGCCCGGTCAAAGGCGTGGATGTGTCGCGCGTGCCGGTGATGACGAGCGTGGGGCAGGCGATGCCCGCGATGCGCTGGGCCAGATCCATGTCGCGAATCGCCGCGCCGCATCCGGCATAGCCCTCGGCCTCCATCGTCAGCAATTGTCGGCGCACGCTTTCCCTGATCGCGGGCGGGGCAGCATCGGACAGGAAGCGCCCCATGGCCAGATCGGCAATCGCCGCCATACCCTCGGCCCGGACCTTGGCGATGCGGTCGTTCCATGACGCCGCATCCATCGTTGCCGAGGTGCAGATCAGCGCCAGATCGCTGATCCTTTCAGGCGCGCGCAGGGCCAGTTCCATACCGATCATCCCGCCAAGCGAGACGCCCGCCAGCGCGAAATGCCCGATCCCCGCCGCATCGGCCACCGCCAGCACATCGTCCGCCAGCATCGCCAGCGACATATCCCCCGGTTCGGCGCCGGACGCCCCATGCCCCCGCGCATCGATACGCAGCAGGGCGAAATGCTCGCGCAGCAGGGGCAAAACCCCATCCCACAGATCCATATCCGTGCCGATGGAATTGAGCAGCACCAGCGCGGGCGCATCATCGCGGCCATCGCGCTTCCAATAGATCCGTGCGCCCGGCACATCGGTAAAAGGCATGATGAACTCCCTCAGCCCAGATCGCCGCCCGCCACGGGCAGCACCGATCCGGTGATATAGCTGGCCTCGTCCGAGGCGAGGAAGAGGATCGGGGCGATCTGCTCCTCCAGCGTGCCATAGCGCTTCATGAAGGCCGATTGCGTGACCTGTTCGACGGCCTGCGCCATCCATGCCTGCTCCTGCGCATTGTCGCCTTCGGCATTGCGCGGGGTGCGGCGTGGGGGCGCCTTTGTACCCCCCGGCGCGGTCGCGACAACGCGTATGCCCGCTTCGGCATATTCCATGGCCAGCGCCTGTGTCATCCCATTGATCCCGCCCTTGGCCGCCGAATAGGGCACACGGCGGATGCCACGCGTGGCGTTGGAGGAGACATTGACGATCACGCCTGCCCTCTGCGCCAGCATGGCGGGCAGCGCGGCATGGCAGCCATAGAGCGTGGGCATCAGCGAGCGGCGGATTTCCGCGTCGATCTGCTCGGGCGCAAACTCGGCATAGGGCCGCATGCGGATCGCTCCGCCGACATTGTTGACGAGGATATCGATCCGGCCAAACGCCTTGATGGCCGCTGCCATGGCATGGACCGCGCCTTCATAGGTTTCAAGGTCGCATTGGACCGAGATCGCCTTGCCGCCTGCCGCGATGATGGCCTCTTCGACCTCGGTGACAAAGGGCGCACGGTCAACCAGAACGAGGCTGGCCCCTTCGGCCGCCGCGCGGGTTGCCACGCCCGCGCCGATGCCCTGCGCCGCGCCGGTAACGACCATCACCTTACCCGCGAAACGTCCCTGAAAGATCACAGCGCTTGCTCCTCAGACGTGGTAGATGTCGATGACCTGATGAATGTAATCGTCTTTCAAAACGATCTTCTTCTTCAGGATTTTGGGCTCATCCCCGCGCGTGTCCAGCGTCAGGAAGGTCGTCCCGAAAAACTGCGCGGTCTGCTGATAGCGGTGGCTGAGCGTATGCCAGTTGTAGCGCAGATCGAGCGCGCCATCGGCAACCGCCAAAACCTCGACATTGGCGATGAAATGGGCGGTGCGCGCCTCGGGCGTGCTGGCCGAGGAGCGTTCGGTGTTGAGCCGATAGACCCGGTCCTCCAGCCCCTTGCGATTGGCGTAATAGATCAGCGAGATCTCGCGCTGCGGGTCGGTGGTCAGCGCGTCATCATCGGTCCATGCCGGCATCCAATATTCGACATTGTCCGCATAGCATTCCAGCCATGCGTCAAAATCGCGATCATCCAGCAGGCGCGCCTCGCGGTAGAGGAAGGCGCAGATGTCGGCATGGGACAGGGATTGTTCGAGAGCGATGGTCATTGTGCCGCCTCCATTAGTCCATGGCCATCGCGGGTCAGGCCCTCCATCATGACCTGCGCCCAATATTCATGCTGGCGCACAAACAGGCCCTCGTCCTCGCTGCGCTCGCTTGACAGCAGGGGGTTCATGCCCATTGCGACGGCATTGGCGTCCGGCCCGGCGATCCAGCGCCTGGCCCCGCGGCTCAGGTCGTTCCACAGGCCGCCTGCACCCTCATAGGCCGATTGGCAGGAGCGGAATTCCTCCAGATCGTCGGGTGTGCCCATGCCGGACACGTTGAAGAAATCCTCATACTGGCGGATGCGATGGGCGCGATCTTCGGGGCTTTCGCCGCGCGGGGCATAGCAATAGATCGTGACTTCGGTGGTGTGGACGTCGATCGGGCGCACCACGCGGATCTGGGTGGAGAACTGATCCATCAGGAACACATTGGGATAGAGCGCCAGATTGCGCGTCTGCTCCAGAATGAACCGCGCCTTGTCCGCGCCCAGACGTTCCTCAAGCTGCGGCTTCAGGTTCCACACCGGGCGCACCTCGGGGTTCAGCACCTGGGTCCAGAGCAGGATATGGCCATGTTCAAAGCCATAGACCCCGCTGGCCGGAGCCTTGGACCAGCCGTTGGCATCGACCGCCTTGGTGCCGCCTTCGGCGCGGCGGCCCATGGTGGACTGATAGTTTTCATGGACCGAGCTGACGTGATAGCCGTCACAGCCATTCTCCATCTGCATCTTCCAGTTGCCGTCGAACGTATAGGTGGAATTGCCGGTCAGCACCTCCAGCCCCTCGGGCGCCTGATCGACCATCTGGTCGATGATGACCCTGGCCTCGCCCAGATGATCGGCCAGCGGCAGGACATCGTGGTTGAGCGAGCCGAAGATGAAGCCGCGATAGCTTTCCACCCGAACGCGGGTCAGGTCATGCGAGCCTTCGTGGTCAAAGCTTTCCGGATAGGCCCCGCTGCTGGCGTCCTTGGCGCGCAGCAGCTTGCCGTCGGTCTTGAAGCTCCAGCCGTGGAAGGGACAGACGAAGAGCGGCTGATTGCCCCGCTTGCGGCGGCACAGTTTCGCCCCGCGATGCGCGCAGGCATTGACCACGCAGTTCAGAGCGCCATCCTTGGCCCGGTTCAGGATCACCGGGGTGCGCCCGATCCAGGCGGTCAGATAGTCGTTCTTGTTCTCGATCTGGCTTTCATGGGCCAGATAGACCCAATTGCTCTCGAAGATATATTTCATCTCCAGTTCGAACAATTCAGGGTCGGTGAAAACATCGCGGCGGCAACGGAAGATCCCGGTTGCCGGATCATCCACCACGGCGCCGGCAATGCGCCCGATCAGCCCTTCGTCCATTGTCCCTCTCCGTTCAGGCGTTTTCGACCGCAGGCTGGGCCTGGGCCCGGCTGCGCGAGGAGAAGCCTTCGTCAGCGGCGTCATGGGCGCGCTGAAGCTGAAAATCGAAGGCGATATAGGCAGCGTCACCCTGACGGTTGGGCACCGGCAGCAGGCCCTCACGGGTGCCAAAGGCGAAATCGTCGGCAGCAAAGGGATCGTCACCGAAATTGATCTGCGTGGTCAGCGTGCGATAGCCGGGCGCCTCGATGAAGAAATGCACATGGGCGGGGCGATTGCCATGACGGCCCAGCGCCTGCATCAACTGATCGGTCGCGCCCTGCGGGGGCACGGAATAGCCGCTGGGCATTTTCGAATGGAACGCATATTTGCCATCCGCGCCCAGCTTGATCCGGCGGCGGTTGTTGAACGGGGTCTGTTCGCCGGTGGGATCGAAATGTGAATACCAGCCTTGCGAATTGGCGTGCCAGACATGCAGGATCGCATTCTGGACCGGCTCGCCATCGGGGCCAGTCACCGCGCCGGTCATGTGCAGCACCTGCGTGCCTTCGTCAGGATCGGTGCTCAGGTTGACATTGCCCTCGACCAGTGGCGCGCCCGCGACATAGAGCGGGCCTTCGATGGTGCGCGGCGTGCCGCCGGTCAGGCCCGCCTCGGCATCCTTGGCGTCCATATAGAGGTCGAGGAAATGCTCGATGCCGGTGCCCGGCACGATCAGGCCGATCTCACCCGCGCCATCGGCCAGAAACTTCATCGCCAGCCAGAATTCGCTTTCCGAAATATCATGGCGCACGATCAGTTCCATCACCGACTGAAACAGATCGCGCATGATGGCCTTGAAGCGGGGATTGCCGCCGCTCTCGTTGACGCCCGCGGCGCGGTCGAGCAACTGCTGGATTTCGGGGGTTTTTACGAAGCTTACGTCCATTTTATACTCTCCCGGCAAAGTGTTTAACGGTCATCCTCATGGATGGCGGAGGGGTGGCGGCACAGCGGCGTCACCTTCATCGTCATGAAGGGGTAAAGCGGCAGCGCGATCAGCAGATCGTGGAGGGCGGCATTGCTCTCGACGTCAAAGATCGAGACATTCGAATAAAGCCCGGCCTTGCGCCAGATGTGGCGCCACACGCCCGATGCCTGAAGCGTCTGGGAATAGGCCTTTTCCTCGGCCTTGATCCGGTCGGCTGTGGCCGTATCGAGATCGTGAGGGATGTTGACGTCCATTTCGACCATGAACAACATGGGGTTCAGGCTCCTGCGCCGATGGGGTGAAGGGTGGGGGCGGTGCGATCACGGCGGAAGTGCGCCAGCTTGTCGAGGTCGAGCGTGACGCCCAGACCGGGGCCTTGCGGCAGGCTCAGCGAGAAATCGCCATAGGCCAGCGGCTCGGACAGGATTTCCTCAGTTTGCAGCAGGGGACCGAACAATTCCGTCCCCCACGCCAATTCGGGCAAGGTGGCAAAGACATGGGCCGAGGCGATGGTGCCGATCCCGCCTTCCAGCATCGTGCCGCCATAGAGGCCGATGCCCGAGGCCGCGCCGATGGCGGCGACTTCCGCCGTGGCGAAAAGCCCGCCCGATTGCGCGATCTTCAGCGCAAAGACCCCCGCCGCATGGGCCGAGGCTATGCGCATCGCGCTGCGCGGGCCATGCAGCGCCTCGTCGGCCATCAGCGCGACGGGCTGCGATTGCGAGAGGCGCGCCATGGCAGCAATATCGTCGCCCGCGATCGGCTGTTCTACCAGCTCGCAGCCCACATCATGCAGCATCGCCATGCCCAGCTTGGCCTGCGCCTCGCTCCAGTTCTGGTTGACATCGACGCGCACGCTGGCCCGGTTGCCCAGCGCCTTGCAGATCGCGCCGACATGGGCGACATCCTCGCGCACTTCCCGCTTGCCGATCTTCAGCTTGAAAATGCGATGGCGGCGGCGGTCGAGCATCTCCTCGCCCTCGGCAATGTCGCGGGCCGTATCGCCGCTGGCCAGCGTCCATGCGACAGGCAGGCTCTCGCGCCGCCGTCCGCCGCCGATCAGCTCGGACACAGGCACGCCCAGACGCTTGCCCGCCATATCGAGCAGGGCCGTTTCCACCGCGCATTTGGCGAAATGGTTGCCGCGCACGCATTTGGCCACCTTGGCCATGGTCGCGCCCACCTGCGCAATGTCGCAGGTCTGCAGGACCGGGATGATATAGGTGTCGATGGCCGACTTGATGCTCTCGGGGCTTTCCTCGCCATAGCTCAGACCCCCGATGGTGGTGCCTTCGCCAATGCCTTCGACCCCATCGGAATCGATCAGGCGGACGATGACCATCGATTGATAATGCATGGTGGCCATGGCCAGCACATGCGGGCGAATGGTCGGCACATCGACGATATAGGTATCGGAAAGATCCAGGCTGGCCATTGCGGCGACTCTCCGTAAGGGTTAGTTGGCTTGGGATCTGATTAAGGGTTTCGGCGCCCCTCAACAAAGATCAATGCGGTGTCACCTTGATACCTGTGAGGTATGGAATGATCGATTTGCGACTCCTGCGCTACTTCGTCGCCGTGACCGAGGAGGGCAATTTCCACCGCGCCGCCGAAAGGCTGCATATCGCCCAGCCGCCCCTGTCGCGGGCGATACAACAGCTTGAGGTCGATGTCGGCTCTCCCTTGCTGGACCGTACCACCCGGCCTCTGCGGCTGACGCCGGTGGGTAAGCTGCTCTATTCGCAGGCCTTGCAGATGCTGGCCCGGATGGAGGATCTGCAGACCATGGTGCGCGCGGCGGCCACCAGCAAGCGGCGGCGGCTGGTGCTGGGCTTTGTCGCCTCGACCATTTATGCGCGGCTGCCCGAACTGATCCGTGAATTTCGCAAGGCGGCGCGCGATGTCGAACTGGTGCTGGTGGAAAGCACGACGCTGGATCAGATCGCCGCGCTCAAGGACGGGCGGATCGACATCGGATTTGGTCGCATCCGTTTCGAGGATCCGGCGGTGCGCCGCATCATCCTGCGCCACGAAAGGCTGATCGCAGCCTTTCCGATGGATCATCCTCTGGCCCGACAGGAAGGGCCGGTCTCGCTCAAGGAACTGGCCGACGAGCCGCAGATCCTTTATCCCCGCTCGCCGCGCCCCAGCTATGCCGATCAGGTCATCTCGCTGTTCCGCGATCATGCCGTCGAACCGCGCATCGTCCATGAGGCACGCGAATTGCAGATCGCCATCGGGCTGGTCGCCGCCGAGGAAGGGATGGCGATCGTGCCGGAATCGGTACGCCGCGCGCGCAGCCACGATGTCGCCTTTCGCGAGCTGGCCGAACCGGCGACCTCACCGATTATCCTGAGCCACCGTGCAGGAGACACATCGCCCGAACTGGAACTGATGGGGGCGGTGATCGCGCGCATGTATCAGGAATGGGGCTATGGCGTTCCGGCGGGCCTGCAGGTGTCGGGCGCGCCATCATGAAAATGGCTCAACGCTGCATGACGCGTTGCGTCTGAGCGCCCCGGGGGCGCCGTACTGATGCCGCGCCTCATCAATTTTTGAGGAAATGGCCGATGAACTGGCGCGGCAACCATTTCGCCAAATACGCGGTGGAAACGGCGCTGCTCGATATCGCGGGCAATCGTCTGGGCGTCCCGGTGTCCAAGCTGATCGTGGCGGTGATCCAGACGGCGATCACGCTGGGCGCGGCGCTGGGCGGCGATTCTGCTGGTCCTGTCGGGCCTGCGCGGGCGGCTTTGCGTGCCCTGGCATGGTGGATCAGCGGCTGTCGAATGAGTCGAAATCGCTCCAAAAACGTCCGTCCAGACACAATTCGTCGCAAGTTGTAACCGTTCTGTCCTCCCTGACTAATGCTTGAATGCAACCTTCATCCACCAGAAATGATCGAACTGACACGCCGCTCTGGTGGAATTCGAAAAGGAGTTGTGTGATGCGTGTCATGTCCAAAAAGTCGGGAATTCTGGTTCTGCTGGCCACCAGTGCGATGACCATGGCGGCCGCCGTTTCGGCCCAATCGCCCGAGGCCGCCAAGGCTGATATCACCGTCAACGGCACCCCCATCCCCGATGCCTCGCAAATGACGCCCGGGCCCGAGATCAAGGGCTTTATCTCGGCGCGCGGGGGCAACCGGGTGCAGGTTACCGGCCCTGATGGCACCAAATCGGTGATTGCCTATAATGAAGCCACCGTGATCAAGGCCAGCAAGGGCCTGTTCGGCAGCAACAAGATGGACGGCGGGGCCTTGCTCAACGGTCTGCCGGTGACGGTGCGCACGATGCAGTTTCCCGGCGGGTTGCTGGCCAGCCAGATCACGCTGCGTCAGGGCGATCTGAAGATGGCGAACATGGTCCGCCACGGCACCGACCAGCGCTTTGCCTCCAACGAGGCGGCCACTGAGGCGTTGCGCGGGCGTATGGCAGACATTGACAATTACAACGTCAAGAGCACGACCAATGTCCATTTCGACACCGGCAAGGCAACTCTCTCGCCGCAGGACAAGGCCGAGCTTTGCAATGCGGCCAGTCAGGCCGAGGGCGTGAGCAACGCGCTTCTGCTGGTGGTAGGCTATACCGATGCGACCGGCAGCGACGATTTCAACCAGACATTGAGCGAGAAGCGCGCCAGCAGCGTGATCAACTATCTCCAGCAGGCCTGCCACTGGAAGCCCTATCGCATGCTGACCCCGACCGGCATGGCCAAGGCCGATCCTCTGGCCAGCAATGACACGCCCGAAGGCAAGGCACAGAACCGCCGCGTTTCGGTCAACGTGCTGGTCAGCAAGGCGGTTGACGGGGTCTAAATACCCGCAGGACAGCGCTTGGGCCCGTCTCCGGCGGAGGATGACGGGCCATGCCTGGGGCCTTGGCGATTGATGGATCGCCGGGGCCCCTTGTCGTTGGGCGGGGTATATCCGTTTGGTGGCGATGGCGCATAGACAGCATCCGAACAGCGAGCATGAGGAATATGGCGCGGTAAGGATGAAATTGGCCCCTCTACCTCTGATGCACAAGGCCGTGGGGCGGCGGCGAAGCAGGAGGTTTGATCCGTGAGAGCTTATGAAGTCGGCGATTTTGCCCAAACGCGGCGGCTTCGTCTGGTTGAACGCCCCGATCCCACCCCCCGCCCCGGCGAGGCGCTGGTGCGCATTCGTTCGACCGGTCCGAACGCGCGCGATTTCCATATCATGTCGACCGGGATGATGGAGCGCTCGGCCTCCGCGCCGCAACATATTCCCCTTTGCGACATGGCAGGCGATGTAATGGCGCTGGGCGAGGGCGTGACGCAGGTTCAGATCGGCGACCGGGTGACGATGCCGCATTATCGGCTGTGGCTCGATGGCCCGTGGCACGAGAGCATGAAACTGGTGGACCATGGCCAGACGCTCGACGGCTTTTTGCGTGAACAGGCGGTCGTGCCGGCCGAGGCGCTGATCAAGATCCCCGATGCGCTCAGTCATGAAGACGCGGGCACCTTGCCCAGCGCCGGGCTGACCGCGTGGCAGGCCGTGATGGCAACCGGCAAGATCCAGCCCGGCGAGACGATGGTGACCATCGGCACCGGCGGCGTTTCGGTGTTTGCCGCGCAATGGGGCAAGATGATGGGCGCGCGGGTCATCATCACCTCGTCCAGCGATGAAAAGATCGCCCGCATGAAGGACATCGGCGCCGATGCGGGCATCAATTACAGGACGCATCCCGATTGGCATGATGCGGTCATGGACCTGACCGACGGCAAGGGCGCCAATCTGGTCGTCAACACGGTGGGCATGGCCGAGTTGGACGGCTGTCTGCAATCCTGCGCCTCAGGCGGACGGATCATGTCGGTCGACTCCAGCCCGGTGAACAAGGACCGGGTCTGGGTCAACGCCGCCGCCCCGCGCCGTCTGGGGCTGCTGATCATGCGCGACCTGACGATGAAGGGCATCGTCGTGGGCAGCCGCGCCATGTTCAAGGACATGATGGACAAGATGGTCGAGCACAATGTCCGCCCTGTCATCGACCGCCGTTTCTCCTTCGAGGAAGCCAATGAAGCGCTGGATTATGCCGCCAAAGGTGCCAAGTTGGGCAAGGTGGTCATTCGCGTCTAGGCGTTGATGCCGCGGGCAATGGATCGCCCGCGCCGCAGCGAAAAATCATTGCGGAAAAAGCTCGATATGCACCTCGCTCGTGCGGCCGTAATAGACCACACGGCGGCCAGGGAAGGAAACGAGATAACCCGCACAGCCCGCCGCCGTCGCATGGCGGCTGAAGGCCTGATAGCTGTAGGCCGGATCGCCCGACTGAGCCCAGCGGATTTGGGCCTCCACGGCGGCCGCATCAAAAGCCGCCGCCGCCAGCCCCGCCTGATCGGGCAGGGGGAAATCGAGCCATTGGCCATCGGGCAGGTAAAAGGTCTGGGCGCCGCGACGGTAATCGACGGCATAGCCTTCAAAACCGGCCTCGATCAGCATTCCGACAATGGCGGCAAAGCCGAGCGAGCCAGCATGGGTAGCGGCAAGACATTGTTGCGCAACGGCGGCCAGGGCGGCGTCCATTATCGTCCTTTCAGGTCAGTCCACCGGCGCGGCGGTCAATGCACGGCCATCGATCAGCGTCTGAAGCAGCCGCTTGAGCGCCTCATGCTCCGCATCCGGCACTTTGGCGATGCCTGCGGGTGTGAGCGACAAGCTGTGGCCGCGCTTGTCCTCGGGATTGTCGATCCGGGCGATCAGGCCCTTGTCCAGCAACCGCTGGGCCAGTTTGCTGACAGCGCCCTTGGTCATCCCCATTTGGCGCGCCGGCATGCTGGGGGCAAGCGCATCGCGGCCATAAAGCGCGCGCAGCATCACCCATTCGGCCACGGTCACATCTTCACAGGCCAGCTTGCGCGCAAACTCCTTCGACACCACGTTCGAAACCATGCGCATCAGAAAGCCCGTGTGGGCGGAAAGATCGGAGATGGGGGCCTCCCGTTCAACCGCTGCCGGTTGCAATATAGCGCGACACATTCTGGGCCAGCACGTCGAGCGGAACATTCCCCCCATCCACCACCGTCTGGTTGAAATCGCGCAAATCAAACCGCCCGCCCAAAGCCGTGCGGGCGCGCTCGCGCTGGGCGTTGATCTCGATCTGGCCCAGCATATAGCCGCAGGCCTGACCCGGCCAGGCGCAATAGCGCTCCACCTCGCTCACCGCGTTGCTGGACGACAGGCCGGTCGCGGCGACAAATTCGGTCAGCGCCCGCTCGCGGCTCCAGCCTTGCGCGTGGATGCCCGTGTCCACCACCAACCGCGCCGCGCGCCATGACAGGCCCATCAGATAGCCCAGCCGCCCCGCCGGATCATCGTCATAGAGGCCCAGTTCGTCCGCCAGTTGCTCGCTGTAGAGCGCCCAGCCTTCGGAATAGGCGTTGAAGGCGAGGATCGAGCGGATCAGCGGCAGCGCCTGCGCATATTCACCCTGCCACACATGGCCGGGGATGCCTTCGTGAAACACAAGATCGGGAATGCTGACCCGGTTGTGGATCGCCGGATCGCCCAGATTGACCCAGATCTTGCCCGGAATCCGCCCGTCAATCGAGCCCGGCCCGCCATAGGCGGCCGGGGCGCCGGGTTCCTCGGCCAGCGGCATGCGGCGGATTTCCAGATTGCCGCGCGCCAGTTTGCGAAAGGCGCGGGGCAATTGTTCGCGCATCGCGGTCAGCTTGCCATTCATATAGGCCACGATTTTGGCCCGCGCCGCATCGTCCGTGCCAAAGGTGATGTCGCTCCGCAGTTGCAGCGCCTTCATGCGATCGGCGACCGAACCCTGCGTCAGGCCAAGGCTGCGCAAGATCGTGTCCATCTGTGCGCCCAGTTCCGCCAGACGGGCCCGGCCGATGGCGTGGATCTCCTCCGGCGTGTGCCGCGTGGTGGTGCTGGCGCGCAAGCCCCAGGCATACCATTCGTCGCCATGCGGGCGGGCGCCCATGCCGGCCGCGCCGGTGGCAATGGCGCGTTGGGCCCGGATTTCGGCCAATTGCCGCTCCAGCGCGGGGATCACGCCTTGGGTGATGATCCGCTGCGCCCGCGCACCCAGCGCCGCAGCATCAAGCCCGGGCACGGTCGCCGCCTTGCGCATCAACGGCCCTGCCAGCGGGCCGTCGCCGCGTGCGGCCTCAGCCATGGCGCGGGTCATCCCGGCGATCGTCTTGTCCAGCAGAAAGTCCGGCGGCACCAGCCCGATGCCGCGCGCATGAGCGATCCGCGCCGTTTCCCCGTCCAGCAAGGCGGGCATAGCGGCCAACCTTTGCAGGTACCAGTCCGCATCGGCGGCATCGCGCACCGGCTGATCCCCATCCAGCACCTGAGGCACATCGATCCAGCCGCCCACATTCTGGATCACGCAATAAGGCGTGTTGCGCCATCCGCCGATGGTGGCATCGCCATAGGGCAGCGTCATGCCTTCGCGCGCGGTGCGAAATGCGGTTTGCGTGACCATCAGGCTGGTCAGCGTGCCCGCGTCCAGCCCGCTGCGCTCCACCCGGTCGAGCTGCGTCAGAGCATCCTCAAGGAAGGCGCGGGTGGCGGCCACGCCCTCGGGCGAACGGTCATCCAGCTTGCCGCGCAGACCCGCATGCGCGCCCGTATCCACGCCCAGCGAGGTTGCCCCGGTGGGGGTCCGTTCCAGCAATTCCCACGCCAGCCTGTCCAGCAGCGTTGCTGCGGGGGAGCCTGTACCAATCGGCCCGCCTCCATTCTGCGCCGCAAGGGCGGGAAAAGGGCGAGCCGCGCCAGCCAGCATGGCTGCCGTTCCGATGAGCGCATACCGGCGCGAAAGTGGAAAACTGGTCATGCGGGGCATGATGGCCAGCGAACGGGGCAGCGTCAAATCATAGGGCGCGATTGCTGTGATCAATATGCCGTTTCAACAATCCAGCCCGTCCAATTCGATCGGACAAAGGCTGCTGCATGGGCTTGGCGCCTCCTATATTCCGGCGCGGACTGGACAATCTGCGTTCGGGAGAGCATCGCGAATGGCATGAATCGCCTCACAAAATCCGCCTCAGTCCAATCCATGCAGACATTGCGCAAACCCATTCTCGGGCGCCTCGCCACGAAACTGATGCATGGTTTGCTCTTGGGCGCTTTGGCGGCAACCGGTGGATGCAAGGATGATCGCCGCGAGGAGCGTCTGCGTGCTGCGGGCGCAGATCCCACGTTGGACGATCTTATGCGCGTTGCCGATGCTGAAATCGGCGCATCGAAATTTCGGCAATGCGCCGCCTGCCATTCCTATATGGATGGAGCCACGGACCGCGGCGGGCCAAATCTCATCGGCGTTTACGGGAAGCCGTTGGGCACGAACAGCGTCAGGTTCGGCTATACGGCGGCCATGCGCGACAAGGGCGGAAAGTGGGATGCGGCAACCCTCGATCGCTGGATCAGCAACCCCAAGAAGATGATTCCGGGCACTTCGATGCAGTTTGACGGGATTGAGGACAGGCTCGATCGGGCGGATATCATTGCCTATTTGCAGCATCTGGGCGAAACGCGGAATTGACCGTCTCGGCGGCCAGTTGCGCCATGGCCGGACGATGGCTGACAAGGACCAGTCCGGTGCCGGTCTGATCCAGCCATTGCTTCAGGCGCTGACACAACAGAGCTTCAGTCTCGCGGTCCAGCCCTTCGCTCGGCTCGTCGAGCAAGAGCCAAGGCCGCCCTGCCAGCAGGACTCGCGCCAGAGCGACCCGCCGCCTCTGGCCGCCCGACAGCCGCGCCCCGTCCCCGCCCAGCCATTGGTCAAGCGGGACAATATCCTGCGCGCAGGCGACCCAGAGCGCCCGCTCCATCGCCGCCCGGTCGATGCCGGGGCGGGCGAGAGCCAGATTGTCGGCCAGACTGCCCGCGATCAGCGGCGCATCCTGTGTCATGACGGCAAAAGTCCCACGCAAACCCGCGAGGCCCAAGGTCCGGGGATCGATCCCATCCACCCGCAAGACCTGCGGCGCGTCCTCGCGCAAACCCGCCAGCGTTTCAAGCAGCCGCGTCTTGCCGATGCCCGAGGGGCCGGAGAGGAGAATGCGCGCGCCGGGGGCGAAATCCCGTCCCGCGATATGCAACGCGGGATTCGAGGTTAGGGCAGGCGGATGAGGCGTCTGCGCGGATTCCATGGCCTGCAACCGCGCCTCGGCCTGACGCACTTGGCGCGCGCGGGCATCATGGGCGGCCAGCCCGGCCCAAATCTCCAGCGCCGCCATCGCCGCCAACAGGCCGAGCGCGAGCATGGGCGCGCCACCTTGCGCGCTCCACGCGATCAGCGCCACAATGACGCTGGCGAGAATGGTCTGTGAGGCGGTGATCACCGCCTCGGCGCGGGCGAGCGCGTGCTCGGCCCGCGCCATATCGCTGCTTTCCAGCGCGGCGGCCAGTTGCGGAGCCAGATCGTAAACCGCAATATCGGCGGCGGGCCCGGCCATATCGGCATAATCGGCCTGCGCGGCGGCATGGGCCTGCGCCACCTGCGCCTGCAAGGCGGGCAGTCTGGCCGCCAGCCAATGGGAGACAAGGCGCATCGCGGCCATGCCCAGCGCCATGACCATAGCCGCGCCCCAGCCCAGCAGACCGACCATCGCCAGCCCGGCCAATCCCCCAGTCCAGCCGCCGACACGAGCGACTCGCCGGATCGCGGCATCCTCCAGCAGATCGACATCGCGGCCGAACCGGGCGGCCATCGCGCCGCTGCGCCCCGGATCGCGGCCGTTCAGCGCCCCTTGCGCCACGCGGGCGAACAATTGGGCCCGCAGTTCGGCCAGAGCAAAAAGCGCGGCGCGGTGGCCCAGCATACGCTCACCATAGCGGCCCGCAGTGCGGGTGATGGCGGCGGCGCGAATGGCCGCGCTGGGCAGCAGATAGTTGAAGCCCGCGACCGCCAGCGGCCCGGCCAGCCCCGCCACGCCCGCGCCAACCAGAAACCAGCCCGCCACCCCCAGCAGGCCGATCGCCGCCAAGGCCGCACCGCCCGCGCATACCATGCCCCAGCGCAGCGCGCGCTTCTGTCCGGCCAGCGGGGCGTCAAGCAGGCCGCTCATCGGGCGATCTCCCGGTCGATGGGGCATTGGGTCGCGGCCTGCGCGATGAGGTCGGCGTCATGGGTCGCGGCGATCACCATGCGGCTCTGCGCGATTTCGGCCAGCAGGTTGCGGATGGTTTCGGCCGTGGCCGGGTCGAGATCGGCGGTGGGTTCGTCGAGCAGCAGGATCGAGCGGCCCGACAAAATGGCGCGGGCAAGACCGATCCGTCGCCGCTCTCCGCCCGAAAGGCCCGAGCCGCGATGGTCGATGACCATATCCAGCCCTCCGCGGGCGGCCAGCATTGCGTCCAGCCCCATCCTGTTCAGGATCGCCAGCATCGCCCCGTCATCGGCTTTTCCCATCGCCAGATTGTCGCGCAGCGTGCCGGGCAGCAGGGCCACCGCCTGACCGGCCCAGCCGATGGAGGGATTGGCCGATCCGGGCAGGAAAGTGCCGTCATCGGCCAAGATCTGCCCCTCACTCACCGCAACCTGACCGATCAGTGCCAGCAGCAGCGAGGATTTGCCGCTGCCCGTGGGGCCGGTCACCACATGCAGCCCCGGCCCCCGCCAATCCCAGTCGAGCGGGCCGATCCGCGCGCCTTCGCGATGCGTCAGGACCACGCCGCAGCCCGTCCATTGCCGGGGCGGGGCAATCGCGGGAAGCGGCGGGGGCAGGATGCCCAACGCTTCATCCATCGCGGCCAGCGCGGCCTCGCCGGTCTGCTTTTCATGATAGGCGGCGGCAAGGCGGCGCAGGCCCAGATAGAATTCGGGCGCCAGCGCCAGCACAAAGAAAGCCCGCCCCAGATCGAGCCTTTCGGGTGCGGGGAAGGGCAGCAGGCCCAGCAACGAAAAGCCGCAATAGACCGCCACCAGCGCCACGCTGAGCGCGGCAAAGAATTCCAGGATCGCCCCCGAGGCAAAGGCGACCGCCAGCACCGAGAGTGTCCGCTGCGCCGCATCCCTGGCGCTGATGCCCAAATGGCGGGTCATCCGTTCCTCTGCGCCAAAGGCTAGGATTGTGGGCAGCGCGCGCAGGCGGTCGATGAACAGGCCCGACAGCCGCGTCAGCGCCTGATGCTGGGCCTGCGCCCGGCGGGCGGCGGCGGTCCCGGCCAGCACCATGCCCAGAATGAAGGGCGCCAGCGTCGCCAGCATGATCGCGGCGGCGACATGGCTGGCGGGCCATGCGGCCAGCATCACCAGCAGCGGCGAGACGCCCGAGGCCAGACGCAGCGGCAGATAGCGCGCGACATAACCGCGCGTGGCAACGGGCGCCTCAATGGCCAGATGCATATCCTCACCCACCAGCTTGCCCCGCATCAACCGGGTCGGCAGCAAGGCGGGCAGCAGGATCGCCTGCCAGCGGGTTTGGGCACGGATGGCGGCAGTGATGCCGCTGTGATGCGCCTGTGATTGGGCCAGCGCCCGGATGATCCCGCCCGCAAGCAGGACAAAGGGCGCAAAACCTGTTATATGGCCCGCCGTCGCGCCCGCAATCACCCATGCCAACCCCACCGCCGCGACTATCGCGCCGACAGTATCCGTGATCCACCAAAGGCTTGAGGCGGGATCAGGGCGGGGCCGGGCGAGGGAAAGGGGGTTGACCATATTACAAAATTCTCATATTAGCATCGCCTGCAATTAGCAAGCGAGTCTGTCTGATACGCCCGCCTGCCATTTGCCTGCCTTGCGCCTGATGCGCTGGTCAATGGCTGCGCCTGTTGCGCGGCCCCAACGGGGACATGTCCGATGGATATGGCGGTTATCGAACTATCGCGGCTGCAATTTGCTTTGACAGCCATGTACCACTTTCTTTTCGTTCCTTTGACACTTGGCCTCTCCTTCATGCTGGTCATTATGGAGAGTGTCTATGTCATAACCAAGCGGCCGATCTGGCGGGTGATCACCCGCTTCTGGGGGCGGCTTTTCGGTATCAACTTCGTGCTGGGCGTGGCCACGGGCCTGACCATGGAGTTCGAATTCGGCACCAACTGGGCCTATTACGCGCATTATGTGGGCGACATTTTCGGCGCCCCGCTGGCGATCGAGGGGCTGATGGCCTTTTTCCTCGAAGCCACGATGGTGGGCGTGATGTTCTTCGGCTGGGATCGGCTCAGCCGAGTTCAGCATCTTTTTGTCACCTTGCTGGTGGCGCTGGGCACCAATCTTTCGGCATTGTGGATCCTGATCGCCAATGGCTGGATGCAAAATCCGGTGGGGGCGGCCTTTAATCCCGAAACCATGCGGATGGAAGTGACCAGCTTTAAAGAAGTGCTGTTCAACCCCGTTGCGCAGGCCAAATTCGTCCATACGGTCAGCGCGGGCTATGTCTGCGCCGCCA
Organism: Novosphingobium sp. SG707; assembly: GCF_012275515.1. Taxonomy (GTDB): domain Bacteria; phylum Pseudomonadota; class Alphaproteobacteria; order Sphingomonadales; family Sphingomonadaceae; genus Novosphingobium. The sequence goes on along the minus strand of NZ_JAAZQL010000001.1, from coordinate 880,120 downwards.
CATTCGTGATGGGCGTTTCGGCAATCTATCTGCTGCGCGGCAAATGGACCAATGTGGCGCGCCGCTCGATGATGGTGGCGTCGGCCTTTGGTCTGGCCTCGGCGCTCTCGGTGGTCGTGCTGGGCGACGAGAGCGGTTATGCGCTGACCGACAACCAGAAGATGAAGCTGGCCTCCATCGAGGCCATGTGGGAAACCGAACCCGCGCCCGCGGCGATCACGCTGATCGGCCTGCCCGATGTGGCGGGGCGCACCACCCATGGCGCGATCAAGCTGCCCTATGTGATGGGGATCATCGGCACGCGCAGCCTGTCGGGCAAGATCGACGGGATCGAGGAACTGGTGTTGCGCGCCGATGAGCGCATTCACAGCGGGATCATCGCCTATGATGCGGTGGAGAAGCTGAAACAGGATCGCGGCAATATCGCCGCCCGCGCCGCCTTTGAGGCGCATAAGCGCGACATCGGCTTTGCCTTGCTGCTCAAGCGCTATATGCCCGATCCGCGCCAGGCCGACGACAAGCAGATCCTGAAGGCGGCATGGGACACGGTGCCCAACGTGCCGGTGATGTTCTTCCTGTTTCGCGGGATGGCGGCGCTCGGCTTTGGCTTTATCGCCTTCTTTGCCATGGCCTTTTATTGCGCCTCGGCCTGCCGGTTTTCCAAGCGCTGGTTCCTGAAGATAGCGGTGTTCATGATCCCGCTGCCGTGGCTCGCGATCGAGGGGGGCTGGGTGCTGGCTGAAATCGGGCGGCAACCGTGGGCGGTCGATGGCGTGCTGCCGACCTTCCTTGGCGCCTCCTCGCTGACCGTGCCGCAGATCTGGGCAACGATCATCGGCTTTACCGCGCTCTACGGCACGCTGGCCGTGATCGAGATCCGCCTGATGATCGCCGCGATCCGCAAAGGGCCGGAGGAACATCACGAACCCATGGCCGCCGCGCAGGGCTTTGCCCCGCTGCCCGCCGAATAAGGGGGAAGATCCATGCATATTCCGCTTGATTATGAAACGCTGCGGGTCATCTGGTGGGCGCTGCTGGGCGTTTTGCTGATCGGCTTTGCTCTCACCGATGGTTACGATCTGGGGGTGGGCGCGCTGCTGCCCTTTGTCGGGCGCAGCGATGAGGAGCGCCGTCTGGTCATCAACGCCATCGCGCCCCATTGGGAGGGCCATCAGGTATGGTTCATCCTTGGCGGCGGGGCGATCTTTGCCGCATGGCCCTTTGTCTATGCGGTCAGCTTCTCCGGCTTCTACCTTGCCATGTTCCTCGTGCTGGCGGCGCTGATCCTGCGGCCGGTGTCGTTCAAATATCGCTCGAAACATGCCGATGCAGGCTGGCGCAACCGCTGGGACTGGGCGCTGTTCGTGGGCGGGTTTGTGCCTGCGCTGGTGTTTGGCGTGGCGGTGGGCAATGTGTTGATCGGCGCGCCCTTCCGGCTCGATAGCGATCTGCGCATGACCTATGAAGGCTCGCTGCTTGGCCTGTTCACGCCCTTCACCCTGCTGACGGGCCTGCTCTCGGTGGCCATGCTGGCGCTGCATGGCGCGGGATGGCTCGCGGTCAAGATCGAGGAGGGGCCGGTGCTGGTCCGCGCCCGCGCCATCGCCCGGATTGCGGCGGTGGTGACGATCGCACTGTTCCTGGTCGGCGGGCTGATGGTGGCGCGCGGGGGCATGGGCATGGCGATCAACGGCGCGGTTGACACGCAAGGTCCGTCCAACCCGCTGCTCTCGGCCAGCGTGGCCGCGCCCGGCGCATGGCTGGGCAATTATCGCGCGCATCCATGGATGGTGCTGGCGCCGGTTCTGGGCCTTGTCGGGCCGCTGGTCGCGCTGGCGGGCATCACGGCGCGGCGGGGCTGGCTCAATCTGGCGGGCACGGCACTGGCCACCACGGGGATTATCGCCACGGTGGGCTGCTCGATGTTTCCCTTCATCCTGCCGTCCTCGATCGATCCGCGCTCCAGCCTGACGGTGTGGAATGCCTCGTCCAGCCATATGACGCTGTTCATCATGCTGATCGTCACGGTCATCTTCCTGCCGGTGGTGCTGGGCTATACGGCATGGGTGATGAAGATGCTGGGCGGGCGGATCACTCTGGGCGATGTGCGCTCGAACCCTGATTTCTACTAAAAAGGAACACGCCATGTGGTATTTTACGTGGGTGCTGGGTCTGGGCCTTGCGGTGGGCTTTGGCATCATCAACGGGCTGTGGCACGAATTCAACTCGCCCATTGACGATGATCCTGCGGTCTGACCCAACTCTCTGACCCTGCGGTCTGATTTCCCCTGTCAGACCCTGCGAGGCGGCCCCGGCCCTTCCCGCCGGAGCCGCCTTTGCGCTTTATTTCACCAGCCTTGCCGATTGCACGACCATGGCAAACAGCGTGTTGAGCGCGGTCGACACGCTGCCGTCGGTGGAAACGGTCTGGAACAGATAGGTGCCATCGGCATTCTGGCTGGCGCAGGCCTGCAACTGCTGCTGAATATAGGGTACGTTATTGGCAGCCGTGCTGTTGAACGTGGGATGCAGCGTGTAGTTGATCGTGGCGGGCAGGTATTGCGTGTAAAGAATCGCAATGCGCGTGCCGGTCGCCTTGATCGCGTTGCATTGTGAGATGTTGTTGGCGTTGAGCTGGGTTATGCCGTCGCCCGTATTGTCATCCTCCAACCCGTCGGTCACCAGAATCAGCACGTTTTGCGGCGATGCCTGCGTGCCGCTGCCCGATGTGCTGGGCATGGTCGATTGCATCCAGGTGAACATCGAAGTGAAATTGGTGTCGGCGTTGCCGGTATAGGTGCTCAGGTTGGTCCAATAGGAATTGGCCGCCAGCAGGGGAGCCTGCGCGCCCATGTTCGGAAAGGTCTGGCCCTGCAGCGTGGCCACATCGGTCATCGTGCCAAAGGGCGAGGTGGAGAGCGGCGCCGGATTGCCCACGTTGAAGGTGAAAAACTGCATCTTGTAGATCGGCGGCACGCTGGCGGTCGCATATTGCTGTTCGACGCGATAGGCATATTGGATGACGCTGGCGGCGGCATCGCCTTCGGCATCGGTGCGCAGGGTAATGGCCGACTGGCCGGGATTGACCGTGCTGTAATTGCGCGCCAGCCACCATGTGTCGGGGAAATTGACGCTGACCGTGGTGGTTTTCGAGGCGCCTGTGGGCAGGTAAGTCAGATTGACCGGATTGGCCGCCGGATTATACCCCGAACAATAGGTTGCCGACCCGCTGATCGACCCGCCAGTCCCCAGTTTCGTGCCGTTGTTGTCATAGACGGTGCCGTCGCAGGCCACCCGGTAAAAGGTGATGCTGCTGGACGTGTTGTTGTTGAGATAGATCGGGCGCGAGCTGGAATCCACCACATAGGTGCCCGCGTTCCATTGGTGCATATTGTTCGAATGACAGGCAAAGTCGCAGCCATCGACGCGGCCGTAATAATATTGCTCGCCATTCCAGCGCGCGCCTGCCGTCAGATTGGTGATCCCGGTGGTGGTGGTGGGCAGCAGCATCGAGGGCGAAGTGTCGAGCGCGATGTAGAAATTGATGCTGGGCGGTTGGGACGCGCTGGCGCTGGCGCTGCCGCCGATGGGCAGGGTGGGGACATGCAGGATGCTGCTGAAAATATTGCTGGAACTGGCCGTATAGGTGATCTTGGCCACCCGTAATGTGCCAAGGCTGCCCGATTGGGTGCTGCTGATGGTGACGGTGCGGCTGATGCTGCTCAGCCCGCTCAGCCCGTTGACCTGCTGATCGAACATGTTCTGTGCGGCCGATTGGGCTGCCGCATCGGTTTGGTTCAGCATTTGCGGAACCACCGCGGCCAGCACCGCCGCGTCCGCCGCCGCGTTCAGCTTGGTCTGCAACCTCTGCGCCCGGCTGTAATCCACGCCAAAGCCGGTGGCAAAGACCAGCGGAATGATGGCCAGCGCCGTCATCGCCATCACATTGCCCCGCCCGTCGCGGCGCAACGGGCCAAGAATCAGACGCAGGGAACGGGTCAGGGGGGCGAAACGAAGGCTCATGGCGCGCAACCTATGGCAGGCGGGGAATCATATAGTCCTGATCGCTCAGCTTCGTGGTGGCGAGCGTTCCAAGACCGATGGGCGGGGTATAGGTAAAGCTGATCTGGCCCAGAAAGAGATAGCCGCCGGCGGTGCCGACCATCACCTTGTTGGCCCCGCTGGTGGTGTTCTGACAGACATTCGAGCCATCGGGCGAGGTGGGCACCATGGGCGCCGTGACCAGATTGGCCGGAATGGACACCACGGTCCCGGCGGTCAGCGAGGAGTTAACGGTGACGCCGTTGGTCTGGGCCTGGCTCCACACGACATAGGCATGGGTGGCGTCGCACACGCGCAAATTGGTGATCTGCAGCGTGGTCTGGGCGGCGGGCATCGGCGTCATGACCAATTGGGCCGAGTTCATATAGGTGGTCAGTGTGGCCGAGGTGACGGTGCTGGAGGGCGACACATTGCGCCCCACCAGATCGGAAAGCGCGCGCGTGGCCACCGTGACCTTGCGCGAACAGGCGATCATGTCGGCCACCACATAGCCGCCGATGAACAGGATCAGCAGCACCGGCAGGACAAAGGCAAATTCGATCAGCGCCGCCCCGTCGCGGCTGCGCGCCAGACGGTCTAGCATGAGGTCACCCCCGAGGCGCAGAGATAGCCCTCGACCGTCACCACCGAGGTGGCCACCAGCATCCGGTTGCCATTGGCCTGGTTAACGAAATTCAGCCCCAGCGGGGCCGACACCGTGGGCCACAGATAGATGAGCTGAACGATCACCAGCGATTTCTGGGTGCCGCTGATCCCGCCGTTGGTGTTGGTCGTGCCCGCGCAATTGGATTGGCCATAGCCGGTGCCCGTGCTGGCCAGCGTGCCGTTGGCATAGGTGAAGTTGGGCGTCGTGATGGTAGGCGTGGTGCAGGTGGCAGGCACGACCTGAACATTCACATAGAGCCGGTTGCAGGTCAGAAAGGGCGGCAGCGAGGCAGGATAGGTCACTGCCGCGCCGCTCGAATCCTTGCCCGAAATGCCGCTGCATACGGCGGTCTTGAAATCAGCGGCCTTCATGCCCGTATAGGCGCCCGTCCCGCTGCCCAGTTGCAGCGTCTGGGCCGAGCCGGTCAGGATCAGGCGCGAGGAAGCCTCAACCGCCGTTTCCAGCCCTTCCTGCGCCAGATAGATCAATGCGATATGCAGGATGGCCAGCAGCAGGGCGATGACGGCCGGGGCGACAAGGGCGAATTCCATCGTCGGCCCGCCCGAGGCATCGCGGCGCAAGCGTCGGCAAAAGCGACGGGCAGAGCGCCCGCGCACCCATGCCCCGCCCAAGGCGTGACCAGATTCCAATACAACCGTCCCGATGCTTTATGCGACCCTAGGTGTTTGTATGGAATTTTTATTAAAAGAATCTTGCGCCCGCCCCGCGCCGACCTTTGAACCTAGGTGGCATGGAGCACGCCGCGATACGAAGGGTCCTCCAGCACATGCCCGGCGCCCAGCGCCACGCAATCGAGCGGATTGTCGGCCACCTTGACCGGCAGGCCGGTTTCCGATGCGATCAGACGGTCGAGATTGGCCAGCAGCGCCCCGCCGCCGGTCATGATGATCCCGCCGTCGATGATGTCGGCGGCGATTTCAGGCGGGGTGTTTTCCAGCGCGCTGCGCACCGCCGCCACGATCTGCCCCACCGGTTCGGCCAGCGCCTCGACGATTTCGGCCTGCGAGATCGTGATTTCGAGCGGCACACCCCTGACCAGATCGCGCCCTTTGACGATTGTTGTGGGCACTGGCCCATCGGAAAGCTGGGCGGCGCCCAGTTGCAGCTTGACGCGCTCGGCCGTCGACTCGCCGATCATCAGATTGTGGCTGCGCCGGACATAGGAGATGATGGCATCGTCCATCCTGTCGCCGCCCACGCGCACCGACATCGACATGCTGATGCCGCCCGTGGCGATCACGCCCACCTCGGTCGTGCCGCCGCCGATATCGACCACCATCGAGCCGATCGGATGCGTGACGGGCAGATCGGCGCCAATGGCGGCGGCCATGGTTTCCTCGATCAGCCAGACCTTGCGCGCGCCCGCATTGGAGGCGGCATCGCGGATCGCGCGCCGCTCCACCGAAGTGGAGCCCGAGGGGACACACACGATGATCTCGGGACTGCCGCGCATTCGGCCCCGCTGTCCCTGCGCCTTGCGGATGAAATGTTTGAGCATCTGTTCGGCCACATCAATATCGGAAATGACCCCGCTGCGCAGCGGGCGGACGGTCCTGATATTCTCGGGCGTGCGGCCCATCATCAGCTTGGCGTCATCGCCCACCGCCAGCACGCTGTGAACCCCCTGGATGGTCTGCAGGGCGACCACCGAAGGCTCGGCGATGACCACGCCCCTGTTGCGCACATAGACCACCGTATTGGCCGTGCCGAGATCGATCGCCAAATCGGATGAGGCATAAGAAATCCGGTCAAATATGGACATGTCACCGCTCAGTTTTCAAAAAAACCGGGAGGAGCCTCCGCCAGATTAGCCGAATATGAACCGCGCGGCCGAAGTACGACGCAAGCCCGCAGGCGTAAGACCAACGCCCTTTTCGCCGCGCCCGATACCCTTGCGCAGGGCTCTGGCCGCCCCCGCGCCATGGCCAGAGCCAGCCCAACCGGCCCGGCGCGGATTAGCATCATTCCAACAACAATCCTTCACGCAATTGCCGTCTTATCATCGGGCCGCGACAGGCCCATTTGGCGCTCACACCCGCTGCCAACCCCCGATGGTTCAACGGTTTTCCGCAGGATCGGAAGCCGGGCCAAAGGACAAGAAGAGACCGCGGGCGCAGGAGGAATATCATGAAGTCTGTCATCTATACTGCCGCTGCTGCTTTTGCTCTGGCCGGTGCCGCTGTTGCCACCCCCGCTGCCGCCGCCAATGCCCAGGGTTTCACCGGCCCCTTCGTCGGTGTTCAGGGCGGCTGGGAAGAAAATGACGTGCGCAACCCCGGCACGGCCCTTGGCGTCACCCCTCTGGCCCAGACCAGCGACACCGGCACGCTGGGCGTGTTCATGGGCTATGACCAGGAAGTCTATCCCCGTATCGTGGTGGGCGCGCAGGCCGAAGTGAACTTTCCGATCAGCTCGCGCTTTGGCAACGGGCTGGCCTCGATCTCGCCCAAGCGTTCGGTCGATCTCTCGCTGCGCGCCGGCTATCTGGTGACGCCCAAGACGCTCGCCTATGTCCGCGGCGGCTATTCCAACGCGCTGACCGGTGCGAATATCGGCAACATCCATGGTTCGGATGACCGCGATGGCTGGCTGCTGGGCGGCGGTGTGGAACGCAAGCTGACCGACAAGGTCTCGGCACGCGTCGAATACCGTTACAGCGATTTCAGCGAAGGCAATGGCCGGTTTGACCGTCACCAGATCTTCGCAGGCGTCGCCTATCGCTTCTAAGGCATAAGTTTCGGCCAAGGGTGTGTATGGCCCGGTTCCCCCCTCCGGGCCATCGCTCCATCCACCCCCCAATGCCCTTGGCCGCCATCACCGCGGACCAGCCCCGTCCGCTGGTCCGCGGGCTTTTTTCGGCCCGACCGTGATATTGGCCATCGCGAAATCAATGAAACTGCGCACCGAAGGCAGGATGCCGCGCGGGGTGGGATAGACGATAAACAGGCTGTATTCCGGCGTGAACCAATCGGGCAGCACCCGCACCAGATCGCCATCGGCCAAACGCGCATCGACCAGCGGTTCGGGCAGCAGCGCAAGGCCAAGCCCCGAACAGGCCGCCTCGATCTGGATCTGAAGATCGCCCGTCACCAGACGCGGCTGAAAATCCAGCTTGAAGGCCACATCCTCTTCATTGAGCATGGTCCAGCGGGCGCTTTCATCCACCATATCGGTATGGCGCGCGATGATGGGCAGATCGATCAGATCGGCCGGATCGCGCAGGGCCGGGTGCCGCTCAAGAAAGCCCGGCTGTGCCACCAGAATGCGCCGGATCCGCCCGATTTCACGCGCGACAAGGCTGCTGGAATCGGGAAATTGCGCCTGCGCCGAGAGGATCACGTCGAAGCGGTCCTCCAGAGGATGGAGCTGCCGGTCGGTGGATTCGATCACGACCGACACTTTGGGATGGGCCTCCAGATAGCGTGGAAGGATGGGGGCGAGGAAATTCTGCGAAATGATGACCGGGCTGCCGATGCGGATGGTGCCCGAAGGCTCGCGCTGAAATTCCAGCACGCTTTCGCAGGCCACCCGCGCCCCGTCGATGACCAGCATGCAGCCTTCATAGAAACTCTTGCCCGCCTGCGTCAGCACAACGCTGCGGGTGGAGCGCTGGAGCAGGCGCACATGCAGCCGCTGCTCCAATGCTGCGACATGGCGGCTAAGGCGGGCCTTGTCGACGCCGGTGGCGCGCGATGCGGCCGAAAAGCCACCATGTTCGACCACGGCGGCAAAGAAGGCAAAATCGTTGAGATCCATCATGATGCGGGTCGCCCCTTTTAGAGCATCGGTGCAAATCGCCCGGCCGCGTTGAACGCAAAGCCATCATGCCGGACCTGATGACCGGGCCGATAAACCCATTCCATGCGGAGGACCACCCGGCATTCGCACTTTCGTCGCCCATGCCCCGCAGTTCACCGTTTTCTTTGGTGCAAAGGCGATGTTAAGACCGTGTTGAAGCAACATAAGATATGGGGCAGGAGCATAAGATGTGAGGCTTTGGCGGCAGATGGCGATTGAAAAATAAATTCTTCATTCTAATATTTCACTTTACCCCTTCGCCTCAGACAGGATGGACCCGTGTCCGATACGCCCACCATCCATGACATCGCCAAATTCGCGGGTGTGTCGCTGGCCACCGTATCACGCGTGCTGCGCGAGCCTGAAAAGGTGACGCCCGCCCGGCGCAGCCGGGTGCGCGAAGCGATCGCCCATTTCAACTATGTTCCCAATGCCATGGCCCAGCAATTGCGACGGCCGGGGTTTCGCACCATTCTGGTCATCATCCCGGAAATCTCCAATCTCTTCTTTGCCGAAGCGCTCAAGAATATCGAGAATGTGGCCCATCAACTGGGCTGCCGCGTTCTGATCGGAGAGACACAGCGCAAACAGGAGCGGCTCGACCACTATGTCGAACTGGTCACTTCGCGCGTGGCCGACGGGCTGATCCTGTTCGGCTCGCTTTGGCCCAGCGTGCTGCACGACAGTTTCGATGCCGGTTCGCCTTTGCCTTTTCCGCTGGTTCTGGCCGAGGGCAGCGTTTACGGACCCAATTGCCCGAGGGTGAAAATCGACAATATCCGCAGCGGGGAAATGGCAGTGCGCCATCTGCTCGCCTCCGGCCGCAAACGGATCGCGATGATTTCGGGGCCGCTGCGCTATACGGTCAGTACGGACCGGCTGGAAGGCTATCAGCGCGCCTTGAGCGAGGCGGGGATGGAGCAGCGGGCCGATTGGGTCGTGGTGGGCAATTTCTCGATGGAATCGGGCTATGAGGCGATGGCAAGTTTGCTCGAACGCCCGGAATGGCCCGACGGGGTGTTTTGCGCCAGCGATGAGATGGCGATCGGTGCGCAGGCCGCCATCCGCGAAAAGGGGCTGCGTATGCCCGATGACATCGCGCTGATCGGTTTCGACGACATGCGCTTTGCCGCCTATGCCTCGCCGCCTCTCACCACCATCCGCCAGCCTGCCGCGCAATTGGGCGAGGCGGCGGTGCGGATGATGCAGGCAATCTTTCACGGCGAAGCCATCGAGCAGCACACGGTTATTCTGGATCATGAACTGATCATTCGGGAATCGGCCTGAACCGGGGCGCATTCAAGCGCCTTGGCGATGAAATGCGATGCACCTGAATGAGGAGTGCGACGCACTTGACGATGAAGCGCGAAGCGGTCACCTGTATCGCCGCTTTTGGCAGGATACAGGTCATGGTTTTCAAAGTTTTGCTCGGCTCGCTCGGTCTGGTGTTGGGCGCTTCATCCGCTATGGCCACGCCCTTGCTGATCGGCACCTATACGGGCGGGCAGAGCAAGGGGATCTATCTTTATAATTTCGATGACCGCACCGGCCATATCGACCCGCGCCCGGTGCAGGTAACGGCGGCGGACAACCCGTCATGGCTGGTGCCTTCGGCCGATCATCGGCTGCTCTATGCGGTGGATGAAAATGGCGAGGGCGGGCGCGATCCGGTGGGCCGCGCATCGGCCTATCGGATGGACCCGGCAAGCGGGCGGCTGACCTTCATCAACCGCATGTCCTCGCTGGGCGCCGAACCCACCTATGCCAGTCTGAGCAAGGATGGGCGCTATCTGTTCGTAGCCAATTACGCGGTCTCGGCCGATCCGGGCGGCACTTTGTCGGTGCTGCCGGTGGGCAAGGGCGGAGCGCTGGGGCCGGTCACGCAGATCAAGACCTATCGCGCCAGCATGGTCAACCTCGACCGTCAGACCTCGCCCCATATCCATTCGGTCGTATCTTCGCCCGATGGCCGCTTTGTCTTTGTGCAGGATCTGGGGGGCGACCGGATCCATGCCTATCGCTATGACCCGGCGCGGCGCGAAACGCCCCTGTCGGCCCTGCGGGACCAGCCTTTTACCGAAATGCCCAAAGGATCGGGGCCGCGCCACCTGATCTTTTCGCCCGATGGCCGCCATGCCTATGTCACGCTGGAAATGGCCGGGCAGGTGGCGGTGCTCGATCATGCCGAAGGCCGCCTGACGCTGCGCCAGACGATCGCGTTGGCGCCCGAAGGGTTTGCGGGCAAGGTCAGCGCGGCGGCGCTGCATTTCTCGCCCGATGGCCGTTTCCTCTCGATCACCGATCGGGGAAGCGACAATCACCTGCTCAGCTTTGAAGTGTCGTCCGAGGATGGATCGCTGCAACTGGCCGACCGCCGCTCTGTCGAAGGCAATGAGCCGCGCGAGTTCGCCTTTTCCCCTGACGGCCGCTTTGTCCTGATCGCTAATCAGCGCAGTCATGGGATCAAGGTGTTCCGCCGCGATCCCGCCAGCGGCGCGGTCAAGGAAGAGATCCAGACGCTGAGCATCGATCAGGCATCCGATATCAAATTCCTGACGCGATGATCGGGTGAAATGATGAAATTACTCATTTGCGCGCGTCTTATTCAGGCATAAGTCACAGTCCGGGTCGGATAAGGAGTTAACGGGTGGCCATTCCTGATGGCCTGCCCTGCTTTGGTCATGCCTGCGCCGCCGCACAAGAGAAAAGGGCGCCGACAGGATGATACCCTGATCACGGAGGCGATCATGATGATGAAAAAGACCCTCTCCCTGCTGCTTCTCGGCCTTGGCGCGCTGCCGCTAGCGGGCTGCGCGGATGATTATGCCTATGGCGGACGGATGGCCTATGGTCCCGGCCCCTATGCCTATAACGGCTGGTATGACGGCTATTACGGCACGATCTATGACGGCTATTGGGGCAATGACGGCTATTTCTATTATCGCCGCGGCATGGGCGACCGGGTCTATATCCGGGGCGACCGGGGCCATTTCATGCGCGAGGCGCCGCGCGGGCCGCATAATTATCAGCCCTTCCATGGCTCCATGACGCCCGGCCCCCGAACCAGCATGCCGCATTTCAACGGCGGAGGAGGCGGGGGCGGCCATCGCCACCGCTAAGGGTTCGGCCTGGGCGTTGCGCCCCCATGGTTAGAGCCTAAACCTCCTCCTCGCGCGCCAGACATCGGGCGATGAACTGGCGCGTGTGGCGCCCGCCCACATCACTGGCAATGTCGATCATCGGCAAATCGGGCATGCCCAATATCCGCGCCTGCTGCAATTCCAGCACTTCCATATCCTCGGCAAAGGTGCGGGCGGTCTGTTCAAACACCTCGTCGGGGATGCCGTCGGTCAGGATATTCGTGGCCATCGACCAGAAGTAATGCGTGGTTGTCTCGGTTTCCGGCGTGATGCCGTGAAAGCCAAACATCGAGAAGCCATGCTCGCGCCGCCCGTCATAGGCCCCGGTGCCCGGATTGCAGGCGCCGGTATGGATGCGGATCGTCATCGGTTCGAACTCGATTTCCTGCCAGCGGTCCACCTTGCCGGTAAAGCCCGCAGCCGCGACATAGGTGGGCGGGGGATCGGAATCGAGCATATGGCGCATCACGCGCACGCCGTTGGGCAGTTTTTCCGACTGGGTTTTCGTGCGGAAATGCAGTTCCGGGTCGCCGCCGATCGTGTGGGCGTGGATATAGGGCAGGTGCGAGAGATCCATCAGATTATCGACCAGCAATTGCCAATTGCCGCCCACATGGAAATAGGAACTGCGCCAGGCCAGTTTCGGATCCTCATGCACCGGATAATCGGGGATCAGCGCCGGATCGGCCCTCTCCGCATCGGCCATCCAGATCCACAGCAACCCCTGCCGCTCGACCAGAGGATAGGCGCGCACGCGGGCGATGTCGGGGATCTTGTCCTGCGCCGGAATGCGGGTGCAGCGTCCGTCGCCGCCGAATTCCATGCCGTGATAAGCGCAGCGGATCGCCTCGCCCACCACCGGACCGCTCGAAAGCGCCATGGCGCGATGGGCGCAGCGGTCGTCCAGCGCAAAGACCTTGCCCGCTTCGCTGCGCCACAGGACGACGGGGCGGTTCAAAAACGTCCGCGCCACCCGCGCGCCCGGCGCCAGATCGGCGGCCCATCCCGCGACATACCAGATGTTGCGAAGAAATGGCTTGGTGGTCATGTGGCTTCTCTCTCCCTGCGGTTGCGGGGAGATTAGAAGCATCTGGCATAATCCGTCAGGCTGTTTGATATAATCATCATAATCAGCTAGACGGATTAAGACGCATGGACTATCGCCGCTTTGACCTCAACCTGTTGGTGGTGCTCGACGCCTTGCTGGAGGAGCGCGGCGTCCATGCCACCGCCCGCCGTCTGGGCATGAGCCAGCCCAATGTCAGCTTTGCCCTGAGCAAATTGCGCCGGGCGATGGGGGATCAACTGCTGGTGCGCGATGGGGCGGGGATGCGCCCGACTGCGCTGGGTGAAAGCCTGCGCGACCCGTTGCGTCGCCTGCTGCATGGGGTGGAGCATGACATTCTGGCGGGCCGCCATTTCGACCCGGCCAGCGCCGCGCGCCATTTCGTGCTCTCCACTTCGGACATTGGCGAGCTGGTGTTCCTGCCCCGCCTGATGCAGGAACTGGAGCGCGCCGCGCCGCAGGTGACGCTCGAATGTCGGTCGCTGCGTCCGGCCGATCTGGTGCAGGCGATGGGGGAGGGCGCGGTCGATCTGGCGCTCGGCTATTTCCCCGATCTGGGGCAGGGGCCTTTCATGACGCAAAAGCTGTTCGACCATCCCTTCACCTGCATCATGCGCGAAGGGCACCCGGCGCTGGATGCGCCTTGGACGCAGGAAGCCTTTCTGGCGCTGGGTCATATCGTCGTCTCGTCCAGCGGGCGCAGTCAGGAATTGTTCGAGATGCAGCTTGAACACATGGGCCTGCGTCGCCGTGTCGCGCTGCAATCGCCCCATTTCATGAGCGTACCGCTGCTGGTGGCCGGCTCGGATCTGATAAGCACCGTGCCCAAGGCGGTGGGGGCCATTTTTGCCAGTATGGCCCCGCTGCGTCTGATCGATCCGCCCTTTGCCGCGCCGCTGATCGGCATCGCGCAATATTGGCATTTGCGGGTGCAGGACGATCCGGGTGTGGTCTGGCTGCGCTCGCTGATCGCGCGCCTGTTTCTGGGGCGCGATCCCTCGCCGCTTAACCCAGATGGAGCGCGGCAATGACGCCCGCAAACACCAGATAGAGCAGCCCCATCCCCGCCAGCAGCCCGCGCGAGGCCATGCCGCGCCGAAACACAAGGAACATGATGAGGATCGCCGCCATCGTCGCGCCCGCCGCCACCAGCAGCGGGGGCGTCAGCAGCCAGGGCGTGAAGAACAGGCCCAGCGCGGTCGGGATCGTCGCCTGAATCATCATCGCGCCCGAAATATTGGCCAGCGCCAGCTTGTATTTGCCCTGGCGTACCCAGATTATGGCATTCATCGTTTCGGGCAATTCGGTGGCGATCGGGCTGAACAACAGGGCCAGCAATTGCGGGCGCAGGCCCAGCGCGGGGCCAAGCGCTTCCAATTGCCGCACAAAAGTCTGCGAGGCGACAAAGATCACCACCAGCGCCACCAGCACCTGAAAAACAGCCATGGCCGTGGCAGGAACCGCCCGCCCGGGCTGGAATTTCAGCGGCTCGATACCTTCTTCGGCATCATCGCCTTCGCCGCCCAGCTCCTGACGGACATAGAGCGCGTAGGCCGCCAGAAACAGCACACCGAGCCAAGGTTTCCACGCGAAGGCCAGCAGGCCCAGCGTGATCTTGGCCGCAAAGATGGCGAGGAACCAGCCCTGATCCTTGCTGAGATGGCGGAAAGTATGCGCCATATCGCTTGATGCCGCCAACCGCCGCCCCGTCAGCAACAGCACCACGCCCACCGTGGCATAGGCAATGGTCGACAGCGCCAACGGACCGCCCAGCGCCGCCCCCACACCCAGTTCCTTGGCCGCAGCCCCCGTGCCAAAGGCCACCGCCACCAGCGTAACCACGCTTTCGGGCAGGGCCGTGCCGAATGCGGCGAGAATCGTGCCGGTCGCCTTCTGGCCGACGTCCATTTTTTCGCCGACCCATTCAACGCCATTCACGAAATATTCGCAGGCCAGATAGATCACGACTGCCGATCCGAGCAGCAGTGCGATGGTGATCGTCAAAGAAGACATGAACAGATTCCACAGGGCCGGGCATAGGATACATGAACCGGGCACGCGCCCGGCCCCGAGTGCATGCCGATCCATGGTCTCGCCTAACCGTAAAGGCCGCACATGCCATGGCCGAAACCAAGTTTGTTGACATGCGCTCCGCTGAAAATGCGGATGGCTACTCCCCAGGGGATGGCCGCCCTTTGGCGCTTCGGGCCCTGCATGTCAACCGAGGCGATGGGCAAGGGGCGACAATATCACGCTTGCTATATCCCCCCAGGGGGGATACGTGCAGGCGCCATGACCGATCTCACCGCCCTTATCGCCCAGGACGCCGCCCATGGCTGGCTCTTCATCCCCAGCGCCATCCTGCTGGGCGCGCTGCACGGGCTGGAGCCGGGCCATTCCAAGACCATGATGGCCGCCTTCATCATCGCGGTGAAAGGCACAGTGCGTCAGGCGGTGCTGCTGGGGCTGGCGGCCACGCTGTCGCATACACTGGTGGTGTGGCTGGTGGCGATGGGGGGCATGTGGGCGTTTGGCTCATTTCGGGCCGAGGACACCGAACCCTATTTCCAGCTTGCCTCAGGCGCGGTGATCGTGGCCATGGCGATCTGGATGATCCGGCGCGCGCGGGCCGATCTGCACGCGGCCCATGCCCATGAGCATCATCATGGCCACAGCCATGACCATCACCACCATGACCATGATCACCACCACGGGCACCACCATCATCACGAACCGACCGAAGAAGAGATCCACGAACTGGAACTGGCGACCGGCGGCTATGTCGATGCCCATGAGGCGGCCCATGCCGAGGACATCCGCCGCCGCTTTGCGGGCCGCTCGGTCACCACGGGCCAGATCGTGGTCTTTGGCCTGACGGGCGGGCTGGTGCCTTGCCCCGGCGCGATCACGGTGCTGATGCTCTGCCTGCAATTGCACAGGGTGGCGCTGGGCGCGGTGCTGGTGACGGGGTTCTCGGTAGGGCTGGCGTTGACAATGGTGGCCTCGGGCGTGCTGGCCGCGCTTTCGCTGCGCCATCTGGAAAAGCGCTGGAGCGGGTTTGGCGATGCGGTGCGCAAGGCGCCGCTGCTCTCAGGCGCGGTGATCCTGATCGTCGGCGCGGTGATTGCGCTTGACGGCGCGCGCCATCTGCTCTGAACCGGCGCGATGAGCCACGCCACCGACAAGGACCTGACCAACCGCCTCAAGCGCGCCAACGGTCACCTCGCCAGCATCATCGCGATGATTGAGGATAACCGCAGCGCGCTTGATGTGGCCCAGCAACTGGCCGCCGTGGTGGCGGCTCTGGACAAGGCCAAGACGCGGCTGGTGGCCCATCATATCGAACATCACCTGACCGATACGCTGGGCGAACTCACGCCGGAACTGCGCGAGAAACTGGCGCAGCTGTCCGAACTGGCCAAGTATCTCTGAAGTTTACCAACGAGCCCTTTTACCAACGAGGACGCCAGCCCGGCCCGTCATCGCCATGGGCCGCACTCTCCATCCATTGCCCGATCCGGTCATAGCGCCATCCGATCTCGCGGACCGAGCGGACATCACCCTCGGCGCATTCATGGCGCTGGCGGTCTTCAAGGCCGTCGATGGCGGCGTGGATGCGATTGGCGGTGCCGGGGTCGATATCGCCTTCGTCCACCTCGTGATCCAGCCGGTTTTCCAGCCCATGGGCGCGCTGACCCGAACAGATGAAACTCATCATCCGGTCCGCGCCTTCGTCGCGCCAGCCTGTCGCGTAGGGCGGTGCGCCGCTGCCGACATAGACGCCCCAGCTCTGCGCCTGCGCGCTCCCCGCCATCATCAGGCCCGCCGCCCCGATGGCCATGGCTCCGATCCAATGCCGCATGTCACTTCTCCCGTAACGGCGATGTGCCGATGGGGCGGTTTTAGCGGAGGCTGACTTCCGACAATCTGAATACAATTGTCGTAAAATATTCATCTTGGGGCCATTGCAGCACGGCTTATCCCAGACGATCCAGCAGATCGGTCAGCATCGGGCGCAGGCGGCGGATTTCCTCGCGATGGGTCGCGCTCAACCCCTCGAGCGCCTCGCGCGCCCTGTCGGTCAGGACCAGCATGGCCTGACGCCGATCCTGCGGCGAGGGCGCGCGCGTCAGCCAGCCTTGCGTTTCCAGCCGATCAACCAGCCCGCTGGCGCTGTGCGGCTTCAGGATCAGCCTTTCGGCCACATAGCCGACGGTCGCCCCGCTTTCGGGCGCGGCGCGAATCGCCAGCAGCGCCTGATGCTGTTGCGGCGTCAGGCCGAAACCGGCTGCCTTGTCCTCGCTGAACACCAGAAACTGGCGCAGCGTATGCCGGAATTGCGCCAACAGGGCGTAATCGGCTTCCTCCAGTTCAGACATGGCGTTTCCTCATCTTGATTTATATCGTAATACGATATATTTGCGCCGGGCACAATCCGGAGCCATCTATGTCCGTTGCCCCTTTGCCACCATCCCATTTCGCCCCTGATTTGCCAAATCTGCGCGACCATACCGCCGATCATCGCATGGTCGTGCTGGCCCTTGCCGCGCTGGTGGTGGGCGCAGGGGGCGCGGCGGGGGCGTGGGTGCTGCTGCGGCTGATCGCGCTGGCCACCAATCTGTTCTGGTATGGCCGCCTTTCGGTTGATCCTGCGACCATGGCGGCGGGAGCCAATCCGGCGATGATCGTGCTGATGCCGGTGCTGGGCAGCCTGATCGTCGGGCTGATGGCGCGCTATGGTTCGGAAAAGATCCGCGGCCATGGCATCCCCGAGGCCATCGAAACCATCCTCTATGGCGAGAGCCGATTGTCGCTGAAAGTGGCCATTCTCAAGCCCCTGTCCTCGGCCATTTCCATCGGCAGCGGCGGCCCCTTTGGCGCGGAAGGGCCGATCATCATGACCGGCGGGGCTATCGGCTCGCTCTTTGCCCAACGCTTTCACCTGACCGCTGCCGAGCGCAAGACGCTGCTGGTCTCGGGCGCGGCGGCGGGGATGACGGCGATTTTCGGCACGCCGCTGGCCGCGATCCTGTTGGCGGTCGAGGTTCTGCTGTTCGAATGGAAGCCGCGCAGTTTTGTGCCGGTGGTGCTGGCCTGTCTGGTCGCCCATGTGCTGCGCGGGGTGTGGCTGGGGGCGGGGCCGATGTTCCCGGCCAGTCTGGCGATGCCCATCGGGGTCTGGGCGCTGGCGGCGGCGCTGGGACTGGGCCTGTTGCTGGGGGCGATGGCAGGGGTGCTTTCCAGCGCGCTCTACCGGGTGGAGGATGGATTTCACCGCCTGCCGGCGCATTGGATGTGGTGGCCCGCGATTGGCGGTCTGGTGGTCGGGCTGGGCGCGCTGATTGACCCGCGCGTGCTGGGGGCGGGCTATGCCAATATTCAGGCGCTGCTCGATGGCGCGATGGGGGCGCGGGCGATTGCGCTGCTGCTGGCGGTCAAGGCCGCCGTCTGGCTGGTGGCGCTGGGATCGGGCACATCGGGCGGGGTGCTCGCGCCCTTGCTGATGCTGGGCGGGGCGTTGGGCGCGCTGGCGGGCCTGTGGCTGCCGGGGGACGAGGGCGTCTGGGCGATGATCGGCATGGCCGGGATCATGAGCGGGGCGATGCGCGCACCGCTGACGGGCGCCCTGTTCGCCGCCGAACTGACCGGGCATTTCGAGGCGTTGCCCCTAACGATGGCCTGCGCCATCGGCGCCTATGGGGTCAGCGTGCTGGTGATGCACCGCTCGATCCTGACCGAAAAGATTGCGCGGCGCGGCCGCCATATCCGTCAGGAATACAGTGTCGATCCGCTCGAACTGTTTCAGGTCGAACGGATCATGACCCCCGCACCCCAGACCATGCCCGACACCACGCTGGTCTCCGAGGCCCTGGCCTTCTTTGCCGACGGAGCGTGGCATCGCAGCTATCCGGTGGTCAATGCCGCAGGCGGCCTTGTCGGCATGGTCTCGCGTGAGGATGCGCTGAACTGGCAAAGCGGCGGAATGGAGCCAGACCTGTCCCTGCGCGATGTCCTTTCGGATGCGTCATCGCCCTATGTCTGGCCGCAGACGCCGATTGGCGCGCTGGCCGACCTCATTCTGGAAACGGGCAAGGGGCGCATTCCCGTGCTGTCCCCCGCCGATGGCCGGGTGGTCGGCATGGTCACGCGCCACGATCTGTTAAAAGCGCGCCAAGCCGCCCGCGCCGATGAGGTCGTGCGCGCCTGATCTATTTCGCGGCCGCCGCAAACTGGTCATAGGCCTCCACGGCTTGCGCCGCATACATCAGGCTTGGCCCCGCGCCCATATAGACGGCAAGGCCCATGGCATCCATCACCTCTTCGCGGGTGGCGCCATGCTTGAGCGCGGCCTGCGCATGAAAGGCTACGCAGCCGTCGCAGCGGATCGCCACGGCAATGCCCAGCGCGATCAGCTCCTTGGTCTTGCTGTCCAACGCGCCATTGGCGGTGGCGGCGCTGGCCATGGCGGAGAAGTTTTTCATCACATCGGGCGCGCCGATGCGCACTTCCTTGATCGCCCCCGACAGATCCTTGGCCATCTGCGGCCAGTCCTTGTTCATGGTAAACCTCCTTTACGGCGCCAGCGCGCCAGCCAGTGCGTTAAGCTGCCATGCCGCGAGCAGACGTTGCCCCTCGGCTTCAATCCTTCCGGCATCGGCGGCGGTCGCCTCGCGCTCGGCATCCAGCACGGCCAGCGTGGGTTTCGCACCAACCTTGGCCTCCAGTTGCACGCTGCGCAGCGCCTCGGCGGCGGCGGTGGCGCGCAGCGTACTGGCATCGACCATGCGCTGGGCGGTTTTCAGGCCGGTCCATGCCGAAATGACGGCGGTATCGATCTGTTCGCGCGCCTCGCGGGCGCGGGCCTCGCTGGCGTCCAGCCCGGCATCGGCCTCATGGATCTTGGCCGCCGTGCGCCCGCCCGCCCAAAGGGTCCAGCGGCCCCGGACACCCACCGCCATCGCATCGGCGCGGTAATCGGGAAAGAACTGGTCGCGGGTGCGCGTGGCCTCGGCAAAGGCGCCGATGGTGGGCAGGCTTTCCGCCCGCGCGCCGCGCACACCGGCCCGCGCGATGTCGATGCCCTTTTCCGCCTGCGCCAGGGCCGGATTGGCGCGGTGTGCGCTCTCCATGGCCTCGTCCAGCGTGGGCGGCGTGGCAGGCAGGGGCGGGAGAGGGGCCAGATCGCCCGCCTCATGCCCGGTGGCGCGTGCATATTGCGCCTCGGCGGTGATGCGGCGGCCCTGTGTGGCGGCAAGGCCTGCCTCGCCCTCGGCCCGGCGCGCGGTGGCGGCGGCAAGGTCGGAGGCCGGGATCTCGCCCGCTCGAAAACGCAATTTGGCCTGCCGTTCAACCTCGGCCAGCTCGGCCGACAATTGCTGAAACCGCGCCTCGATCCGGCGGGCCGTCAGTACTTCGGCATAGGCGGCCACCGCGCCCACCACCACCCGCGAGCGCGCATCGGCCAGAGCCAGATCGGCCATCGCCTTGCCGCCCTTCGCCTGATCGATGGCGGCGGCCACGCGGCCCCCGGCATAAAGCGGCATTTCCGCCCCCGCCCGCAGCGCCAGAGGCGTCACATTGCGCGCAGTAAAGCCAAAGAAGCCGCCATTGTCGATGCGTCCGGCGCCAATCTGTCCTTCGACACTGAGCATCGGATTGCCCTGCGCCCGCGCCCCGTCCAGCCTTGCCTTGGCCTCGGCCTGCCCCGCCTGCGCCTCGGCCAGGGCGGGGGCATGGGCCAGGGCATCAGCGATGGCCGCGTTCAGATCATTGGCCTGCGCCGCATTGGCCCATGCCGGAGCCGCCGCCAGCAGCGGCAGCAGTATGAGTAAGCGGCGCATGCCCGATCCCTCTTACTTGAACGTCGTGCCCGGCTTGACGCCCATGGCCCGGAACAGGACTGCGGCCGGGCAAAATCCGGTCACGCTGGCCTGAAGCATGTTGGCCCCGGCAAACATGGTCAGGTAAATCCATGCCGGATGGATGAAATGGGCGGCCAGCGCGCTGGCCAGAACGACCGTCCCGGCAAAACGCATCACAGCAGTATCAAGTGTCATCGCACGCTCTCCTTGGTTGTTTCTTTTAATTTGCTGATCCCCAGCACGTTGAGCGCAAGCTTTTCATAAAGCGGCTCGCTGGTGCCGGAGCGGACTTTGTGGAGAAAGTACTTCTCAAAGCCGACCTTGGCCAGATGGACCCATTTGCCATGCGAGGACCAGTTGACATTGCGCGGCGGGATCTGGGGCTGGGCGACAAAGGCCACGCCGCCATCGCCGAAATCGGCCAGACAGACCGCGTTCCAGCTTGGCACCTCGTCCGGCTCGCGCCCATCCAGTTCGGACGCGATATTATGGGCCACCGCCGTCACCATGCTTTCAATCATAAAGCCGGTCTTGGGCACGCCCACCGGCACCGGGGTCGGTCCGATCGGCGGGATCGCCACGCAGACGCCCAGCGAATAGATGTTCTTGAAGGTCGGGTTGCGCTGATGCCGGTCGGCCAGAATGAAGCCGCGCGGATTGGTCAGACCCTCGATGCCATGGACCGCCTTGACGCCCCGAAACGCGGGCAGCAGCATCGAATAGCCAAAGGGCAGGTCATGCGCCTTTTTGACCGCGCCGTCCTCGCCCACTTCCTCGACATGCATCATGCCCGGTTCGATGCTGGCGACGCGCGCATTGGTAATCCATTTGATGTGCCGCTCGCGCATCTCGCTTTCCAGCAGGCCCTTGGTGTCGCCCACGCCGTCAAGGCCGAGGTGGCCGATATAGGGCTCGCTGGTGACAAAGGTCATCGGCACGCGGTCGCGGATCTTGCGGCGGCGCAGTTCGGTGTCGAGGATCAGCGCGAATTCATAGGCCGGGCCGAAACAGGATGCCCCCTGCGCCGCGCCCACAACGATGGGCTTGGGATCGGCGCAAAAGGCGTCGAAAGCGTCGGCGGCATGGGCCGCATGATCGGTCCGGCATACCGAAACAGTATAGCCTTGCGGCCCGAAACCCGGAATTTCGTCAAAGGCCAGTTCCGGCCCGGTGGCGATCACCAGCCAGTCATAGGTGATGCTGGTGCCGTCGCGCAGGTCGATGCGCTGATCCTGCGGATGGACGCGCAGCGCGCCCACGCTGGTAAAGCCAATGCCCTTTTTCGCCATCACCGGCGCCAGCGGCACCCGGATCGCCTCAGGCTCGCGCCAGCGCACCGCCACCCATGGGTTGGACGGCACGAACCAGTAGTCCTCGCTGTCGGAAATAACGGTGACTTCGGCGCGTCCCTTGGTCGCGTCGCGGATTTCATAGGCAGCGATCGTGCCGCCGAGGCCCGCGCCCAGCACGACGATTCGCGGCAGGGAATTTCCGGGCATGGCGTTTCCGGGCAAGGACATGGTTTGGCTCTCCCAATGCGATACGGACCCAGTGATCTGCGGATGGTTCGGGCGGCTCCTGCATGGCGTCGCTTCCAATCCTGCTTGACTAATATTATATTTGCAGCATATAAGCAAGGCATGTTTTTAACGGGCCATCCCGCCCGAGGCATAAGGATGCAATGTCATGATCTTCGGCTTTGGAAATTCGGCCCGGCACCGCGAAATCAACGCTCATGAACTGGCCAACATGCTGGCCGCGAATCAGGCGATGGTGGTCGATGTGCGCGAACCGGACGAATTTGCCGGCGGGCATATCCCCGGCTCGATCAACATGCCGCTTTCCGCGTTTCAGCCCAGCCGCCTGCCCGCGCCCGAGGGGCGGCAACTGGTGCTAACCTGTCTGGGCGGCAAGCGTTCGGGCATGGCGCTGGACAAATGCGCCGCCGCGCAGGCCAGCGTCGACACCCATCTGGCGGGCGGCTTTGGCGCCTGGGCCAAGGCCGGCCTGCCGATCGAGCGCTGAAGACAACCAACGAGCAAGGGAGAGGGCGGATGCGTGGATGGCTGGCAATGGCATTGCCGATGGCGGCGGCTCTGGCAGGATGCGGCGGTTCGGATCAGGCGGCGCCCGAGGCGGCCAAGGCTCCGGCCGAGCCGCGCATGACGGTGAAGGCCGCCGATGCGCCCGACTGGCAAAGCGTCTCGGCCGAGGTGACCAGTCAGGATCAGGCGCAGGTGCTGGCGCGCATTCCCGGCGTCCTCTCCACCCTTTCGGTGCGGGCGGGCGACAGTGTGCATAAAGGACAGGTGATCGGCCGCATCACCGACAATCAGCTCTCCTATCAATCCGCCGCCTATGGCGCACAGGCCGCCGCCGCGCAGGCGCAGGCCGTGCAGGCGCGCGCGGAACTGGAAAGGGTGCAGTTCCTGGCCGCCAATGGCGTCTATGCCAAGGCACGGCTGGAACAGGCTGAGGCGGGCGCACAGGCCGCCAGCGCCCAGACCCAGGCCGCCCGCGCCCAGCAGGCCAGCATCCGCGCGATGGCGGGCAATGGCGCCGTGATCGCACCCGCCAATGGCCGCGTGCTGCGCGCCGATGTGCCTGCGGGCGCGCCGGTCGCGCCGGGCATGGTGGTGGCGGTGGTCACGTCCGGCCCGGTGGTCCTGCGACTGGACATGCCCGAGGCGCTGGCGGCCAAGATCCGCCCCGGCGCCAAGGTGCGCGCCGATGGCATGAACGGCACCGTCACGCGCATTTATCCGGCGGTGCAGGCGGGACAGGTCAGCGCCGATGTGGCGATGCAGGGCCTTGACGCCGCACTGATAGGGCGGCGCGTGGCCGCCCAGGTGGAAGCGGGAACCCATCGCGCGATCATCGTGCCGCGCAGCTTCATTTCCACACGCTACGGGCTGGATTACGCCACCGTGATCGGCGCCAAAGGCGCGCCATCGCAGGTGCCGGTGCAGATCGCACCCGCCGCCAACGGCATGGTGGAAATTCTATCCGGCGTCCGGGATGGCGATGTGCTGGCCGGCGTCGATCAGGGAGCGGGGCGATGAATCCGGGCCTTTCGGGTCGCATCACGCGGGCCACCATCGCCTCGCCCCTGACCCCGCTGTTCCTGCTGGCCGCAATCCTTGTCGGTCTGATCGCCACGGTGACGATCCCGCGTGAGGAAGAGCCGCAGATCAAGGTGCCGATGGTCGATATTCGCGTCGCCGCGCCGGGGCTCTCGGCGGCGGACGGGGTGGAACTGGCGGGCAAGCCGCTGGAGCAGATCGTCAAGAGCATCGACGGCGTCGAGCATGTCTACACGCAGGCCGAGGATCACGGCGTGATGGTCACGGCCCGCTTCGCTGTGGGGCAGGACCCCGAGGCGGCGGCCACCCGTGTGGATGAAAAGATCAAGGCGAATATCGACAAGATCCCGGCAGGCGTGTTGCCGCCGCAGATCACGGTGCGCGGCATTTCGGACGTGCCGATCCTTGTGCTGACCCTGACGCCCAAGGGCGCGGGATGGGATGAGCGCAGCCTCTATACACTGGCGACCAAGCTGCGGACCGAAGTGGCCAAGGTGGACGATGTGGGGTTGACCTTCATCACCGGGGGGCAGCGTGAGGCGATCCGCGTGATCCCCGATCCGGCGAGGCTTTCGGCGGCGCATGTGCCTTTGTCCTCGGTCATGGAGGCGGTGCGGCAGGGCGGGCGGTCGTTCCCGGCAGGCAATGTGCGCGAGGATGGTGCGGCGCTGGCCGTCACCGCCGGCGCGCCTCTGACCAGCGCCGATGAGCTGCGCCGGTTGACGGTCCGTTCGGCGGGCGGTGCGCCGGTGCTGCTGGGCGATGTGGCGCGGGTCGAGCAGGGAGCGGCGCAGGATCAGGCGCATGGCTGGCGCTGGGCGCGCGAGGGCGCGGACTGGTCGATGGCGCCTGCGGTTTCGATCGCCATTGCCAAGCGCAACGGCGCCAACGCGGTCAATGTCTCGCAGGCCGTGGTCGCGCGGGTCGAAGCGCTGAAAGGCGGGCTGATCCCGGCGGGCGTGAGCGTCCATGTCACCCGCAACTATGGCGAGAGCGCGGATGAAAAGGCCAATGAGCTGATTTTCCATCTGGCGCTTGCCACGGTGTCCATCGTTATCCTGATCGGCTTTGCCATTGGCTGGCGCGAGGCGGGGGTGACGGCGATTGTCATTCCCACCACGATCATGCTGACCATGTTTGCCTCGCGCATCATGGGTTTTTCGATCAACCGGGTTTCGCTCTTCGCACTGATCTTTTCCATCGGCATTCTGGTCGATGACGCGATTGTGATGATCGAGAATATCGCGCGCCATTGGGGGATGAACGATGGCCGGTCGCGCCAACAGGCCGCCATTGACGCCGTGGCCGAGGTCGGCAATCCGACGATCATCGCCACGCTGACGGTGGTGGCCGCGCTGTTGCCGATGCTGTTCGTGTCGGGGCTGATGGGGCCTTATATGGCGCCCATTCCGATCAATGCCAGCGCGGCGATGGTGTTCTCCTTCTTTGTCGCGGTGGTGATCGCACCATGGCTGATGATCCGCTTTGCGCGCGGGGCGCGGGCCCACGGACATGAGCACGAAAGCGGCGGCCGTCTGGGGGCGATCTATGCCCGCTATGCCACGCGCGTCATCGCCACACGGGGCAGCGCCAAGCGCTTTCTGTGGGGCGTTGGCGTGGCAACGCTGGTGGCCTGCTCGATGTTCTATTTCAAGGCGGTGACGGTCAAGCTGCTGCCCTTTGACAATAAGAGCGAGGTGCAGATGGTCCTCGACCTGCCCGAAGGCACGTCGCTGGAAGCCACCGGGCGCATCGCCGAACAGGCCGCCGCCGTCGCCCGCCAGATCCCCGAGGTTTCCGCCATGGAAGTCTATGCCGGGACCGCCGCGCCTTTCAATTTCAACGGATTGGTGCGCCATTATTTCCTGCGCGCGCGGCCCGAAATGGGCGATGTGATGGTCACGCTGGCCCCCAAGGGCGAGCGCAGCCGGTCGAGCCATGCCATTGCCGTGGACCTGCGCGAGCGGCTGCGCGCGGTGACCCTGCCCAGGGGCGGCGTCATCAAGGTGGTCGAAACGCCGCCCGGACCGCCGGTGCTGGCTACCTTGCTGGCCGAGGTTTACGGGCCGGATGAAGCTACGCGGCAAAAGACCGCCGTGGTGCTGGAACAGATCTTCCGCTCGGTGCCCTTCATCGTCGATACGGATAACAGCTTTGGCGAGGCGCGGCCCACCTTGCGGCTGGTGCCCGACCGCGACCGGATCGACCATTACGGGGTGTCCAGCGGTCAGGTGCTGGATTCCATCGGCGCGCTGATGGGCGGACAGACATTCGCCTATCTGCCGCGCGGGGCGGATCGCGATCCCTTGCCGGTGGAAATCGGGCTGGATCAGGCCCAGCGCCAATGGTCTGGCATGCTGGCGGCAACGCCGGTGGCCGCAACGCCCTCGGGCCAATTGCTCAGCCTTGGCGAGGTGGTCGATGCGCGGCGCGAAACGGGCGGGCAGGCGATCTTCCGCCGCGATGGCCGGGGCGCGACGATGGTGATGGCCGATCTGGCGGGACGCTATGAAGCGCCGATCTATGGCCTGCTCGCGGTGGACCGGGCGGTGGAGGCTTATGACTGGGCCGGGCACGGCATGGTCAAGCCCGCGATCCTGATGCATGGCCAGCCCGAGGATGAAAGCCGCCCCTCGATCCTGTGGGACGGCGAATGGGAGATCACCTGGGTGACGTTCCGCGACATGGGCGGAGCCTTTATGGTGGCGTTGCTGGCGATCTATGTGCTGGTGGTGGGTCAGTTCGGCAGCTTCAAACTGCCGCTGGTCATCCTGACGCCCGTGCCGCTGACGCTGATCGGGATCGTGGCGGGGCATATGCTGTTTGGCGCGCCCTTTACGGCCACCTCGATGATCGGCTTTATCGCGCTGGCCGGGATCATCGTGCGCAATTCGATCCTGCTGGTCGATTTCATCCGCCATACCGCCACGCCCGGCAAGAGCCTGCGTCAGGTGCTTATCGAGGCCGGGCGCATCCGCGTCAAACCCATCGCGCTGACGGCGGCCGCGGCGATGATCGGGGCCAGCGTGATCCTGACCGATCCGATCTTTCAGGGGCTGGCGATCTCGCTGCTGTTTGGTCTGGCATCCTCGACACTGCTGACGCTGCTGGTGATCCCGGCGATCTATGTGGTGCTGCGCGATGATGGCGTTCCTCTTTCCGAGGAGACTGTATGAAACCATCCGACCTTTCGGAACTTAAACTCCATGCCGCGCATATGGCCGGGCGTCTCAAGGTGATGAGCCATCCTGAACGCCTGCTCATGCTGTGCCGAATGGATGAGGGCGAAGTGAGCGTCAACGAACTGGTGGCGATCACCGGCCTGTCGCAATCGGGGGTGTCGCAGCATCTGGCCATGCTGCGCGCCGAGGATGTCGTTCATGTCCGCATCGAGGCGCAGACGCGCTGGTATCGGCTGAAGGATCCGGTGATCTCGGGCGTCATCCATGCGATGTGCGTGCTGTGCGAGGGCGGGGCGCTGGGTTCCTGTATGCCGCCCGGTTGATGTGCCGGTCGAGATGATTGCCTTGCCGGACCGGGCCGGTATAGGGGGGGCAAACCAGTTGGAAGCAGACATGGCCCGCAAACATTCGAAACGTGACCCCTATGGCGATATGCATCAGGAAGAGGAGGCCCCCGCTCCGGCCGTCCCTTGCTGGCTTTGCGGGCGGCCCACCGGATCGACGATCGTCTGGCACCATCCCGTGCCCAAGAGCCGGGGCGGGCGCGATGTCGTGCCCATGCACGGCATTTGCCAGCAGATGCTGATCACCAATTTCACCAATTCGGAATTGCAGCGCTACGGCATGGATGTCGAAGGCTTGCTGGCCAATCCGGCGGTGCGCAAATTCGTCGATTGGGTGGCCAACAAGGATCCCGATTTCACCGCGACCATTGCGAAAAAGCCTCGCTGATATGGGCGTTGGCATGGGCGGGGCGCGCGCCATCGGGATCGATTTCGGCACCACCAATTCGGTCATCGCCCGCGCCTCGGATTGGGCCCATGCCGAAATGATCGAATATGCCGCCCCCGATGGCCCCACCTCGGTGTTCCGCTCGGCCCTGTGTTTCTGGCAGGACGAGGCGTTTCGCGGCGGGCTGGCGCATGAGGCTGGGCCTTGGGCGATTGCCGAATATCTCGATTTTCCCCAGGGCAGCCGGTTTCTCCAATCCTTCAAATCGGTGGCGGCCAGCGCTTCCTTCGAACATGCCAATCTGTTTGAAAAGCGGCTGAAGTTTGAGGAGCTGGGGCAGATTTTCCTGACCCATCTGATGCAGCATGGCGGCGATCCGATGAAGGATGCGCCCGAATGCGTCGTGGTGGGGCGGCCGGTGCGCTATGTGGGGTCGCGGCCCGATGTGGCGCTGGCGCGCAGGCGCTATGACGCGATGTTCGCCATGCTGGGGCGGCCGGTCCATTATGTCTATGAACCGCTGGGCGCGGCCTACAGCTTTGCCTCGCGGCTCAGCGATCCGGCAACCTTGCTGGTGGCCGATTTCGGCGGGGGCACCAGTGACTTCTCGCTCGTCCGGGTCGAGGCGCCGGGGGCCGCGCGGCGCTGCATTCCGCTGGCTTCGGCGGGTATCGGCATTGCGGGCGACCGGTTCGACTATCGCATCATGGATCATCTGGTGCTCCCGTTGCTGGGCAAGGGCGGCACCTATCGTTCGTTTGACAAGGTGCTGGAGATCCCCGCCGGTCATTTCACCGATTTTGGCGACTGGTCACGTCTGGCGCTGATGCGCAACCGGCGCACGCTGGAGCAATTGGCGCGGCTGAAGCGCAGCGCCAGTGATCCGGCCGCCATCGGGCGCATGATCACCATTGTCGAGCAGGAATTGGGCTATGCCCTCTATGAAGCGGTGGGCCAGCTCAAGCGGGCGCTTTCCAGCCAGACCCATGCCAATTTCCGCTTTGCCGATGCGGATCTGACCATCGAGGCCGATGTTTCGCGCGCGGAATTCGAGGCGTGGATCGAGCCGGACCTGCAGCGGATCGGGGAGACGGTCGATACGGTGCTGGCGCGCGCGGGGCTGGGCGTGGATCAGGTCGATCATGTCTTCCTGACGGGCGGCTCCTCGCTGATCCCGGCGGTGCGGCGCTTGTTCGAACGCCGTTTTGGCGATGGGCGCCTTGCCAGCGGCAATGAGCTGACCTCGATCGCCCATGGTCTGGCTCTCATCGGCAATGCTCCCGACCTGCACGACTGGGTGGTAGGCGAAGAGGATCAGGACTGAGCGGGGCATTATCCGCAAGACAGGGGCCGATCATCGACATATAGCTGATGCGAAAGGAGGGCTTTACCTCGTGACGCAGCCCCGGTTCGACGCCGATTTCGCGCAGAAATTCAACACGCTGCTGCGCTGGCGGCGCGATGTGCGCCATTTCGCGCCCGATCCTTTGGCCGAAGGGGATATGGCCGAATTGCTCGAACAGGCCGCGCTCTCGCCCTCGGTCGGCCATTCCCAGCCTTGGCGCTTCGTGCGTCTGCGCTCGCCGCAATTGCGCGACACGCTGGCCCACCATGTCGACGAGGAAAACCTGCGCGCGGCCCAGCGCTATGCGGGCGAGGCGCGCCATGACGACTATCTCGCGCTCAAGCTGCACGGCATCCGCGAGGCGCCCGAATTGCTCGCCGTGTTCTGTGATGAACAGGCCAGCGCGGGCCATGGGCTGGGCATTGCCACCATGCCCGAAATGCTGCGCTATTCCTGTGTCGGGGCAATCCAGACCTTGTGGCTGGCGGCGCGGATACGCGGGATCGGGCTGGGCTGGGTCTCCATCCTCGATCCCCATGCGGTGGGCGTGATGCTCGATGTGCCCGATAACTGGTCGCTGATCGCGCTTTTGTGCATCGGCTACCCGCTGGAGCCTTCCGAAACGCCCGAACTCGAGCAAAAGGGCTGGCAGGCGCGCGAACCGCTGGCCGACCGCCTGTTTGAGCGGTAGTTCAGGAACAAACGCCTGCCCCTATCGGCACGTGCAAAGAAAAATACCGGCCCGGATACAAGGGCCAATTCGGGAAGAGAGAATGACCATCCAACGCCGCGATTTTTCCAAAGGGCTGGCCGCCGCCGCTCTGACCGGCAGGCCCGCCTTCGCGGCCGCCCCGCGCCGGGCCAATACGCTCTACGCCGCAACGGGCAGCGTCATGGCATGGCGCAGCCTCGATACGATGACCGGCGCCAGCGGCAAGGTCAGCGCGATCACCCTGCCTTCGCCGATCCAATATGCTTGGCCGGGCCCGGATGGGCGGTTCCTTTATGTGGCGACATCGGATGCGCCGGGCGGATCGGTGGGCGGCGGATCGATCCACCGACTGGTGGCACTGAAAATCGGGCGGGGCGGGGCGCTTTCGTTTCATGGCGAACCGGCGGTGCTGCGCCAGCGCCCGGTGCATATGAGCGTGGACCCCAGCGGCCGCTATGCGCTCTGCGCCTATAATGCGCCCGCCAATCTGTCAGTCCACATGATCCGCCCCGATGGCACGGTGGGTGAGATGGTGGTGCAGGGTGAGACGCTCGACCTTGGCATTTATGCGCATCAGATCCGCATGATGCCGGGGGGCCGATCGGTGGTGCTGGTGACGCGGGGCAATGATGCCTCGGCCAAGAAGCCCGAAGACCCGGGCGCGCTTAAGGTGTTCGATTTCAACCGCGGCCATCTGCGCAACGCGCAAAGCATCGCTGTCGGGGGCCGGGGCGGGCTGGGCTATGGCCCGCGCCATGTCGATTTCCACCCGCATCTGCCGCTCGCCTATGTCGCCGTCGAGCGACAGAACCAGTTGCATACCCATCGCATCCTGGGCGCGCATCTGGCGCCCGAACCGGAACGGATCCTGTCGACCACCGACCAGCCGCCCCAGGATGCCAAGAGCGCCACAACCCTTGTCGGCGCGATCCATGTCCATCCGCGCGGCCATGCGCTCTATGTGTCCAACCGCGCCAGTTCGACGGTCGAGGTGGACGGGCGCAAGGTCTTTGCCGGGGGCGACAATTCCATCGCGGTCTTTGCGCTTCACCCGCGTACCGGCCTGCCCACGCTGGTCCAGCGCATTGATCCGCGAGGTTTTCATATCCGCAGCTTTGCCATTTCGCCCGACGGACGGATGCTGGCGGCGGCCAGCATGGTTGATATGCAGCTGCGCGAGGGCGGGATGACCCCGGCAGGGCTCAGCCTGTTCCGCATCCTGCCCGACGGCACATTGGCCTTCCTGCGCAAGATCGACACGCCGGTCGGTCAGGAAGCGCAATTTTGGACAGCGATCCTGCCTGTCCCGGCCTGAAACCGGGCCTATGCCTCGTGATGGCCGGTCCGTGCGCTGGCAATCAGGCTGGCGCGCAGCCATTGATGCGCCGGGTCGCGATGGCTGCGTTCATGCCATACGGCCAGTTTGGTAAAGCCCGGCACCGCCAGCGGCAGCGGCCGCCGTATCAGTCCGGCCACGCCATCAAGCAGGCGCGTCGGCACTGTCGCCACCAGATCGGAACGCGCCAGAACCTGCACCAGCACGAGAAAGCAACTGGCCGAGAAACTGACGCGCCGCTCGCGCCCATTGGCGGCCAGCGCACGGTCCACCACGCCCATGAACGCCTCGCCGCGCAGGGACACCAGCCCATGATCTAGCGCGCAGAAATCATCGAGCGTGATGTCGCGTTCCGCCGCCGGATGCCCCTCGCGCAGGGCCAGCGAGTAAGTTTCCTCATAGAGCCGCACGGCATGGAGATCGGGCAGCGCGGCCTCGGGCGTGACCAGAGCCAGATCGACTTGCCCCTGTTCAAAGCCCGCCATCAGCCGCGCATCATCGAGGGAATGAATGGCGATGCGGATGCCCGGCGCCTCGCGCCGCAGCCCTTCCAGCCACGGCACCAGCACGGCCAGTTGCGCATAATCATTGGCCGCGATGGAGAAACTGGCGGTGCTGCTCGCCGGATCGAATTGCGGGCGGGTGAGCATGCATTCCACCTCGCTCATCATCCGCCGCAACGGCTGCGCCAATGCCAGCGCGCGCGGCGTGGGCACGATGCCATGGCTGGAGCGCACGAACAGCGGATCATCCAGCGCCACGCGCAGCCGCCCCAGCATCCCGCTCACCGCCGGCTGGGTCAGGCTGAGCCGATGGGCCGCGCGGGTGACGCTGCGTTCGACCAGCAACGCATCGAAAGCCTTGAGAAGATTGAAGTCGAGCTGTCTGATATCATTCATGCTGATGGGCCGTATTTCAAACCACGATTTGCCTTATAAGGGCATAGGCCTCACATCGCGCCCTGTCCACTTCTGAACAGGGCAGACCCTTTCGAATGCAGAATTCCGTCCCTTGGCCTTCAGGCTATGTCACTAATTTTAGAGACAATTTCTCTGAAAACGCAATGATCCCCGCCGGGCAGATCCCCGCCCGCCAAAACCGCGATATCCCCGCATAAGGAACCCCTCCATGTCTGCACTTTTCACTCCCTTCAGCCTGAAGGATGTTACCCTGCGCAACCGCATCGCGGTGCCGCCCATGTGCCAATACAGCGCGAAAGACGGCTTCGTGTCTGATTGGCATCTTGCCCATTACACCGGCCTTGCGCGCGGCGGCGCGGGGTTGGTGATTGTCGAGGCCACCGGTGTTTCGCCCGATGGCCGCATCAGCCCCGATTGCCTTGGCCTGTGGAGCGACGATCACATCGCGGGCCTTGCCCGGATCGCCGCCGCCATCAAGGCCGCAGGCGCCGTGCCCGGCATTCAGATCGCCCATGCCGGGCGCAAGGCCAATGCCAACCGCCCATGGGATGGCGATGATCATATCGCGCCCGAAGATCCGCGCTATTGGGAAACCATCTCGCCCTCCGCCATCGCCTTTGGCGGGGTGCTGCCCCGCGTACCGCGTGAAATGACGCTGGCCGATATTGCCCGTGTTCAGGGTGATTTCGCCGCCGCTGCCCGCCGCGCCCGCGCCGCCGGTTTCGAATGGCTCGAATTGCATTTCGCCCATGGCTATTTGGCGCAAAGCTTCTTCTCGCGCCATGCCAACCAACGCAAGGATGCCTATGGCGGCGATGCGGCGGGGCGGGGACGCTTCATGCTGGAAACGTTGGCGGCGGTGCGGGCCGTCTGGCCGGAAAACCTGCCGCTGACGGCGCGTTTCGGCGTGGTGGAATATGACGGCCATGACGAGGAAACGCTGGCGCAGGCCATCGACCTGTCGGCAAAAATGCGCGATGGCGGACTGGATTTCCTCAATGTTTCCATGGGCTTTTCCACGATCGAGGCCAAGGTTCCATGGGGCCCGGCCTTCTTTGTTCCCGTGGTCGAGCAGGTACGTTCCGCCTTGGCCATGCCGGTGGGTTCGGCATGGTGCATCGATGCGCCCCATGATGCCGAACAGGCCGTGGCCAAGGGGCAGATGGATGTGGTGATGATGGGCCGGGCGCTGCTGGCCAATCCGCACTATCCCTATGAACTGGCCATCGCGCTGGGTGAGGAAAAACCTGCCTCGCTGCTGCCCGATCCCTATGGCTATTGGCTGCAACGCTATCGCGGCGCGGGCAAGGGCGCGGCGCAGTAAAAGGGAAGGGCAGGCGGCCAGCCATCAAGGCCGCCTGCCCCCTATCGCGTCAAGGCACGATAATTCCTGCCTTTTTCAGATCACCCGGCGCAGAGGACGCCCCGATCCATACCGTGAAGTCGCCCTTGGGGATCACCCAGCCATGGGCCTTTTCATCCCAGACGCCCATCGGATGATGGCTGGCCGCCGGGTCGATGGTGATCGACACCTGCTTCGTCTCGCCCGGCGCCAGAGTGACACGCTGATAGCCGATCATACGGCGCGGCGGTTGCTTCGCCCCCACCTTGTCGGCGCTGGCGGGCAGGCCAAGATAGACCTGAAGCACCTGCGCGCCCTCGCGCTTGCCGGTGTTGGTGACGCTGGCCGTGGCCCGCCATGCGCCGCCCGTGCGGGTCAATTCCGGCTTGCCCACGGCAAAGCTGGTATAGGACAGGCCATGGCCGAAGGGGAAAGCAAGGCAGGTGTTGGCCCCGTTGCTGACCGGACAGGCCCCGCCGATATTGGCATCGTACCAGCGATAGCCGATCGCCAATTGCTCGCTGTAGGTCACGGTCTGCAACTTACCGTCCGCCGACATCGTGCCGGGGAACTGCGTGGCATTGACGTGATCGAGGAAGCCCTTGCCGGTGAAAGGCAGGCTGACCGGCAATTTGCCCGAGGGATTGATCCGCCCGAACAGGACATCGGCCACGATATTGCCATCCTCCTGCCCCGGGAACCAAGCCTCGACAATCGCGGGCCCCTTGGCGCCCACCAGCGAAGCGGGCAGGGCAACGCCCGCATTGTCTTTCAGCACCAGCACCGATTTGGCCGCGACCTTGGGATTGGCAACCAGCGCCTCGATCATCGCCACGGTGCCGCTGTTCTTCGCGCGGTTCTCGCCATCGCTCGTGGCGATCTTGTTCGAGCGGCCCGTATACCAGTCAAGGCTGCTGCCCGCCGCTGCCGAGGCGGCGAGTTGGTGGCCCGTCTGGTCGGTGAAGGTGGCGCGGTCGGCGCCTTCCTCCGAAATCGTGCCCGCCATCATCACCACGGCATCGGCGGTGGCGGCTTCGGCCTGAACCTGCGCGAAAGTGGCGCTCTGGCCGTCGATGGTGGCCGAAGTGTTGGCGTCATCGACAAGGATCAGTCGGACCGAAGCGCCGCCATTGCCCAGATCCGCCAGCGCCGCGCGCAGGCCCGCCAGCGGGGTGACTGTATATTCGGGCACAACGTCCGAACTGCCGCCGCCCGCGCCCATCGGTTCGCCCACCACAGCGCCGCCTGCCACGGCCTGCTGGGCATAGACCTGACTGGCCTTGCCGATCAGCACCAGTTTGCGCAGATCCTTGCGCAGCGGCAGCGCGCCATTGTTTTGCAACAGCACGGTAGCACGACCGCCGATCTCGCGCGCCTTTTTGCCGCCTGCGGCAAAGTCAATCGGGCGACGCTCCAGCTTACGGTCGAAAATGCCCAATTTGAAGGTCTGGGTATAGCGGCGCTCCAGCGCCTCATCGATCCGCGCCTGCGTCAATTCGCCCTTGTCCAGCGCCGCGCGGATCTTGGCGGGGGCCCAGTGCAGCGGCAGCGGCATTTCATGATCGGCGCCATTGAGCAGCGTGGCGACCGTGCTCTTCATCGCGAAAAAGTCGGATTGGACATAGCCGGTAAAGCCCCAATCCTTGCGCAGCACATCGTCGAGCATCGTGCGATTTTCGCAGGAGGACTGGCCGTTGACGTAATTATAGGCGCACATCACCGCCGCAACCTTGCCATCCTTGACCGCCATTTCGAAGGGCAACAGATACAGCTCGCGCAGGGTCTGTCTGTCCACTGTCTCCTGAATGGTCTGACGATTGGTTTCCTGCTCATTGGCGGCGAAATGCTTGACCATGGCGATCAACCCGCGCGACTGGATCGCCTTGGCTTCGGCCACGGCCATCGAGCCGCTCAAATAGGGGTCCTCGCCGAAATATTCCATGTTGCGGCCAAGGATCGGCAGGCGGGCAAGGTTGACGCCGGGCGCCTCAAACACATGCAGCCCCAGATCGAGCATTTCGGCAGCGATCACCTCGCCATACATGCCCGCCACGGCCGGATCGAAGGAGGCTGCCGCGCCAATGGCCGAAGGCAAGGCAGTTGCCTTGGCCGAGCTGGGATGTCCATAGGCGGCGGAAATATCCCCAAAACCGGGCATATGCAGCACGGTCTTGGCGACCTCGGGCGAGACGCAGTCGTTCTGACCCAAACCGACCGGGCCGTTGGTGACGCGGAAGGTGGGGATGTCCAGCGAGGCAATGCCGGTAACATGGCGTCCGCCGAGGCAGGCGGGCAGATCAGGCAGAATTTCGGGCTTGGCCCCGGTCAATTGCTGCAATTTCTGATCCAGCGTCATCGCCGAAATCAGCAGTTTCGCGCGCCGCCGCGCCACCGCTTCGCGGGCTGCGTCATCCGGCGCGCTCTGCTGCTCGGCCACAATGGTTGCCGTCATCCAGGGGTTTGCGGTCTGCGCCTGCGCCGATTGTGCGCCCGATGCCCCCGCCGCTGCGATCACCATCAGCGCCGCGCCATAGGCCCATCGGCTGTTCCATTTCCGTGCCATGCCTGTCCACTCCCACTATGTTTTCTCTGTCGGGCGGAATCATTGGTAGGGCCAATTTTAACAAAAAGCCAGATCAATAATGGAAATTGGATATGGCATTCTTTCGGGCGGTCACAGCCCCCGCTCGCAATTCACATTCAACACACCGCCCTTGGCCAGATCGGCATGGGGCAGCACCGTCCCCAAAGCCCGCGACAATTCACCCCTGCCGGTCCAGCGGGCCGTTGAATGCGCGCCCAATTCCCGCCGAATATCCGCCCAGCCGCCGACCACCCGCACCTGCATACGGTCAAAGGCCGGGCAGATCACCACATAATCCGGGCGCCCCGGCACCAGCGGATAGAGGCCCAGCGAGGCCCAGACATGCCAACTCGTCATGCCGCCCGCATCATCATCCATCCCATCGGCAAACCCCTGCGGCGCCAGAGCGAAACTGAGCCCGCGCCATGGGGTGGGGCGCTTGGCTGCATTGGTGTAGGGGTGATTGACCGGCTGCGTGAGCAGGCGATGGAGGAGCGTGTCGCTTTGCGCCCGATGCCCGCGCCAGGCAAAGAGAAAGGGCGTCTGAATGTCGGGCTGGTTGGTCATGTTGTAGAGATCGTCAGCAAAGAAACGCGCCAGTTCAGCGTCGAAACGCGCCGCCCCCAATTGCCCGACCAGCCAGGGCAGATCGAACACCGGCGCCCAGCGATATTGCCAGAGCGTCCCCTGATAGAGCCCCCGTGCCTTGACCACATCGGCATCCGCGCCAAGGTTCTGAAACACATCGAGCCACATCGCGCGATAGGCCAGCGCCTTTTCGCCATAGTGCTCAGCCATCGCGCCATCGCCCAGGTCCTGTGCCAGTTGCCCGGTTGCCCAGTCATCATAGGCCGCCTCAATCTGTTCGTCGGGCGTGGCGCGGGCGAGGGTGGCGCTTTCCGCCGCCATACCGGTCAGCGCGGCTTTGGCGTCAAATGTGATCCCCTTGCGATAAAAATCGAGCAGCGCCACCCCGCTATGCTCGGTCCGCACGGTCAGGAAAGGCTCCTGCCGGGTGGCCCAGCGCTGTTTGCCCGCCTGATAGAGTTCGACCAGTGAGGCGGCAATATCCTGCGCCTGTTGCGGGTAGGACAGCGCGAGCAAGGGCATCAAGGTGCGGTAATTGTCCCACATCGCCCAACTGGCATAGCGCTGATGCCCGGTGGGCGCATGGCGGATCGCCCCGTCCGCGCCGCGATAGCGGCCATCGCTGTCGGCAATCGCCACCGGCGTTTGCAGCGCGCGAAACAGGGAAGTGGCAAACAGGGCTCGGCGCGGCGTTGGCCCGCTGGGCCGCCAATGGTCCAGCAAGGACTGCCAGCGCCGCCTGGTCTGCGCCTGCAGCATGGCAAAGCGGCGCGCGCCCAGCTCTATATCACGTACAAGGGCGGCGCCATCGCCATCGACCGAGGAGAGGCCCGTGCGCCATTCGATCACATCGCCCCGGCGCACATTCAGCTCCACAAAAGCGCGCCGGTCCGGGCCGATCTCTATCGGCATGGCCAATCGCCGCCCGTTGCGCCACAGGGCAGAGGCCGTAAACAGGTGATAACGCCCCGCATTGCACACCGTCCCCGCCACCAGTTCGGCGCGCAGATCCTGTGTTGTATTGGTCAGCCACGTCGCGCTGATCCGCTTGGCATAGGCATGGTCCGGATCGAGGCGCAGCCGCACCCGCCCGGCGCGCGGCAGGGTAAAGCGCGCAACACCGCCCCCGCGCGTCGCCACCAGATCGGCCACAATCCCGCCGCCATAGCGCAAATGGTAAAAGCCCGGCGCGGCACGCTCGCTGGCTTTATCCATTCGCGCCAGTTCCGGGGCGCCCACATAATCCAGCCCGACCAGCAGATCGCCACCCGCCCCTGCGCAGCCCACGCCCACCGCTCTGGTATGGGAAAATCCGCGCAAGGTTCGAGCGGCATAATCATAGCCATTATGGTTGGCGGGCGCGGTGTCCGGCCCCAATTGCACCATGCCGAACGGAGCCACGGCGGCCGGGGTCAATTGCCCGTAATCCTCCAGCGTGCCGACGAAAGGATTGACCAGATCGACCAAGGGTTTCGGCTCCGCCGCCCGCAAGGGGGCTGCGGTCATAAGACACGCGACAAGGGCGAGGCGGAACCTGTTCATGGGTCCAGCGGGTCCTGAGGATCGACATGAAAGGAATGGGCGTCCGGCACAAAGCGCAGCGAAAGAACATCCGGCCCCGCCGTCACGCGCCCCGGTTCATAGCCCA
Organism: Novosphingobium sp. SG707; assembly: GCF_012275515.1. Taxonomy (GTDB): domain Bacteria; phylum Pseudomonadota; class Alphaproteobacteria; order Sphingomonadales; family Sphingomonadaceae; genus Novosphingobium. Next base: position 842,053 of record NZ_JAAZQL010000001.1, on the reverse strand, counting down.
GTTCGGCGCGGTTGCGTGCGGCAAAGCCTTCGCCGCCGATATAGGCATGGGTCGCCGGATCGGTGACGAGCAGCGCCGGTTTGCCCTGCGCAAAGGGCGCGGCCAGCAGCAGGCGGGCGCAATTGCGCATGTTCGTCGTGGTGTGGCGGGCATGGGGCTCGATCACGATTTGTGCGGGCGAGACGCCATAGAGCGAGATCAGTTCCTGCCGCATCTCGACCGCTTCATTATAGGCGGTGCGGTTGGGATGGACCCGACCGCCCGACAGGATGATGACCGGCGCCGCGCCCTTGGCCAGTTGCGCGGCGGCAAGGCGCAGCCGCAAATGACCCAGCACGCCGGTGTGCGAGACGGGATCTTCCGGTCCATGGCCGAACACCAGCACCGCCGAATAGGGATAAGCGGTCTGCTTCGTCGCACGCAGGGCAGCAAAAGCGGGCGCGTTAAGGCCTGAGGGAAGCGGCAGATATTCGATCGCATTGGCGCGCTCATTGGCCGCCAGCAGGCCCATCGCATAGCGCAATGCGGAATCAAAAACCGTATCATCCCCGCGCCCCTCGGCCAGAGTGACAGCGGCATGGGATTTGAGCAGGGCAGGGTAGGCGGCATCGCGTATTTCGAAAATCATGCTGTCGATCACCGGATAGCGCGGCTTTTCGCCCAGGGCATAAACAGCGATAATATGGTTCAGCCCGGCAGCCGCCTCGCGCCATGCCGCATCGAGCAGCGCGGCATCGCCCAATTCCGCATGGCGCGCATAACGCCGCGAGGGGCGCATCCGCTCTCCGACGAGAGCCGTCAACCGCGCCCGTTCCGCGCCAATCCGGACCAGCGCCGCCGATACACGGTCACGATCCGCCTCGCTCCACAGCCATGCTTGCGCCAGACAGGCCGGTTGCGGCGTACATTCCCCGGCCGCAGTCACCCGCGCCGCGCGCTCGGCGGCCAGCGCCTGCATATCGGCATCGCGGCGCAAGGCTGCGCGCCACCCCGGCTCCTGCGCCAGATCATGCATCAGCGGCACGATGCGCCGCGCCAGAGGCTGGTCGGCCGCAGGCAGGACGACGGGCGCAACAGGGCTGCTCGCGGCCAGCGCGACATGTGGGGTCCACATCAGGGCAGCGCAAAGCAACGCGAGGCAGCGCATCGGATTTTTGCCAATCATATCCTTATCACTTCCACTTGGCCGGAAAGCCCAAGGGCCTCGCTGCGACCGGCGCGGCGAGGCCCGATGGGTGCCTTTCAGGCGAGGATTACCACGACAGGCCGACGATCAGGCGCACATTGCGCCCGAACAGCGGGCGACCGTAAATGGCATCGCTCGCGCCTTGCCCGGCCAACTGGTCGGTGCGGGGATTGCCCTCGGTCAGACCCTTGGCATTGGTCAGATTGTCGCCGACCACCTGCACCCGCCAAGCGCCCCAGTTGAGCGTGGCGCCCGCGCCGAAGGTTTCATAGGCGGGCAGGGCGGTCAGGTTGAACAGGTCGACATAGCGGCGGCCCACCCATTCATAGCGGCCGTAAAGCTCCAGATCGCCCTTGCCGAGTTTGAGGTTCACCGCGGGGCGGATGTTGCCAAAGAATTTCGGCTCGCGGATGATCTGCTTGCCGTTGACCGCGCTGGGGTCGGCGCCCGCGCTGTTGGCCAGATTGCGATATTGCGGATCGGCCAGCGTCATAGAACCATTGAGGGCAAACCATGAGACGGGCACGACGCGACCGTCCATTTCGATCCCCTTGGCCACAGCCTCACCGATGAAGGGCACCGATTGATCGTTGCGGCCCGTGGTGGGATTATAGGCGACGAAAGAGGCGTTGAACGGGTTAAACTTAGTGTAAAAGCCTGTCACATAAAGGTAGTTCTGGCCAAAGCTGGCCTTTATGCCCAATTCGTACTGGCGCGCCTTGGTCTGGACGATGGTCGGGTTGATGCTGGCCACGACATTGGCCTGCGGCGGCACTTCCAGATTGGACACGCGGGCATAGGCGCCCAGATGGCGGGTAAAGTCATAATTGACGCCCACGGTCCAATTGGTGGCCGAAGGGTTCAGCCGCTGATTGACGGTGGTGGCGTTGAGCGCGCGCACCGCATTGTCGGCCAGCGTGGTGGGATCGCCCAGATCGGCGGCGGTCGTGTTGGTGGCAAAGCCGGTGTAGCCATACCATTCGCGCCGGATGCCCGCATCGACGCGCAGGCCATCGGTAATGTCCCAGGTGTCATTGGCGTAAAGGGCGATCATGCGCGCATCGGCCTTGGCATTGGCCAGCGTAGTGCCATAGCGCAGCACGCCATTTTGCGTAACATAGCCCAGCACCGCGCCGCCTGCCGAATAGGCGACCAGATCGAGCGTGCGCGGCTGACCGGCCACCTCGATCAGCATGTCCTGATAGACGGTGAAATTGGTGTTGCCGTAGAACGAGCTGTAGAGCCCGGCGCGCAGGTCATGGCTGCCCAGCGGAGTCTCGAATTTGCGCGTAACGCTCAGGTCGCCCTGAACCGAGTAGAATTTCGATTCCACCGCGCGATACTGGCCCGACATGACAAGGCCCGAGGCGGCGGCAGGGTTATAGACACTTTGGCCATTGGTGCCCGCAATCGCATAGCCCATGCGGGTGACCGCGCCAAAGGCGGTTTGCGCGGCGGTCAGATAGCTGTTGGCAAAGGTGGTGGCATCGGCCGGGTTGGTGGTGGAGTAAAAAGCGTCAAAGCTGCTCTTGCCCTGGGTCGCGCCGAATTTGGCCGAGATCAGCCAGCCCCCGAAATCGCCCTGATAATCAAGCCCTGCGTTGAAAAAGCGCATATGGCGCCCATTGGCCAGATCGCGCGTCAGGCTCTGCGTCTGGCCCGCGCCATCGCGATATTTGATCACCACATTGCGCAGCGAGGGCGAGTTCATCGTTCCGCTGAAATAGTTGATATAGGGGTCAAGCGAGACGGCAGGATTGCGCGGATCGGCCACCGGGATCGGCAGATAGAACAGGTTATGGTCATTCACATACATGACCGAGGCCTTGATATAGCCGTTGTCGAGGTCATGCTTGATATTGGCGCGGATCTGGCAGCCGCGATCGCTGGGAAAGCCGCTGTCGCGATAGCCGTCATGCTGGCGCAGAAAGCCGCCGATGGCGTAATAGGTCCGATCTCCCAGCGGGCCGGACTGCATCGCATCAAGGCGATAGAGGCCGGTGTCGCCCAGCGTGACCTGCGCCTTGCCTGCCGATTGCGTCTTGCCGGTGACGGTGATCGTGTTGGCGATGGCGGCGGCGCTGCTGGCATAGATCGGCGCGGGGCCGCCGCGCACGATTTCCACGCGCTCGCTCATCAGGTCATAGCGGTTCATGCCCTCGCCCGAGTTGAAGAACACGCCGTCGATTTCGTGATAGAGCGGCAGGCCATCCTGTTGAAAGATCAGATAGCCGCGATCAGTGGGAATGCCGCGCACGCGGGTGATGTTCTGAACCTCGCCGCCGGTGGCCTCGACATGGATGCCGGGCACGGTGCCGAGCAGGTCGGCGAAATTCTTGGGAGCGATTTTGGCAATGTCGTTCTGGCCCAACGAGTTGATCGCATAGGACACGTCAAAACGGCGTTCGGCGCGGGCGGCACCGGTCACGATGATATCGGTGGGCGCGTCCTGCGCCTGAGCGGGCGCCGCGGGTGCATCCTCGGCCCGCGCCTGTGTGGAAAGGCCCAGCATCAGCCCCATGGCAAGCATGGAAACCCGATCGGAAATACGCATCTGATATCGCCCCTTTTAATACGCCAATTTAATTAAATAAATGAGCGGCAGCCCCGTGCCGTTGCAGGGGGCGACTAGAGCGATTCCGGGAAACTTTGATGACAGCAGCCGAGAGGCGTTCCCCATGACGGATCAGGAGAAGGCAGTTAAAGATTTCGTTCTATCTATCTGTTATAAAATTTATTTTATGCATTTCCGTGCAAGTAGAGAGGTAGCCCCCCGCTCGGTTTATGACAGATTGCAGACCTGCAATTCCGGCCCGAAGCGGTGGGCAATCCCCCGCAACGGCCGGTTTCCGCCCGCGTCAAACGCCGCCTATACAGAACCCTATAGGCGCTTTGAGAATGGATTTGCCCCCGGCCCGCCGCCTTCTATTTCGCAGCTAACGCCGACAGCGCCGTGAGATAACCGGTGATCGCACCAACCTGATCTTCCGCGATGGGCGCCTTATAGACATCGATCATCTTGCGCACTTCCTTGTGCCATTCTTCCGCCGAGAGGGGAGGCTGGGACAGCACCATCGAAGGCGAATGACAGGCACGGCAATTGGCATTGACCGCATCGGCCCCGGCACCCGCCGGATATTCCACGTCGAAATCCTGCGGCAGGCTCACCCGGACGCTGCGAAAGGCAAAGGGCGTTGCGGGTTTCGCGGCGGCTTTGCGCGGGGCGTGCCTGGCCGGTGTCGCCCCCACCGTGACAGACCAGACCGAGGCGGCCAGCGCCAGCCCTACCATCAGCTTGCCCTTCATGCCTTTTCTCCCGCCACCAGCGTCAGCGTCTCGACGCCCGCGCGCATGTAACCGCCTGGATTCCAATTCATCGTCAGAGGCTGGCTGACACCCTTGGTGTTAGTGCAGCGACAGGCAAGCGTGAAGCGCCCTGCGGGCATGGTGATGCGGTGGGTGAACCGACGCAGGCTATATGGCCCCAGATCCTCGCCCAGTGCGGCGGTCTGCCATGTGGCACCGCCATCGGTGGAAATCTCGACCTTGGCCACGCCGCAATCGCCGCCCATCGCAATGCCCGAAATCGCCAACGGGGCGCCCGCCTTCACCACCTGTCCCTCGGCCAGATTGGTAATGAGCGAGCGCGGCACCATCCGGCTGATCGGCTCCTTGGGGAAATCGGCGGTGCCGGGCGGAACATGGCCGAAAGGCGTCTTGGGCACCTGATAGGCCTTGGCCATCCAGAAATTGTCATCCTTTTGCGGCAAAACCTCAATGTCCGAGAGCATCTTGACCCAATAGGTCGAGTACCAGCCCGGCACGATCAGCCGCAAAGGATAGCCGTTGAGCAGCGGCAAAGGCTCACCGTTCATCGCATAGGCGATCATCACCTCGCCATCGCGCGCATGATCGATGGCCAGCGACTTGAGGAACTTTGGCCCCTCGCTCACCAACGCCTCGTCCAGCCCGCCGAAACGGACATCGACCGCACCCGCTTTCACGCCCGCCCGGTCCAGCACATCGCGCAGCCGCACCCCGGTCCAGCGCGCATTGCCCATCGCGCCATGGCCCCATTCGGCGCCTGCCACCGATGGCGAGAACAGCCCGCGCGAATTGCCCGAACATTGGTTGACCGCGACATATTCGATCCGCTCAAACCCGTGCAGCAGATCGTCGAGCCGCAATTCCACCTTGCGCTCGACATGGCCCCGCACCGTCAGGCGGAAGGCCTTGGCATCCACGCTTTCGGGAATATTGGCCCAATGCCAGCGGACATAGAACTGGTCATTGGGGGTCAAAATATGCTGGTCAAACACCTGCATCGGCGTTTCCAGCAGGGGCGGGCGGACCCTTTGCAGGATCATCTCACCCTTTTGCGGAAAGGCCTTGGTCAACGGGCGCTTGGACGGTTTGCCCGGCAGGTGCAGATCCACCATGCCCTGCGCCCCCGTTTGCGCCCAAAGCGGCTGAGTGACCATACCAAGGCCGCTCAGCGCCACACCGCTCAGCAGATTTCGGCGCGAAAGAGTCGGATTGAAAAGTGTCATCCCAAGAAGCGCTCCTTACGCGTGCTTCGCCAGTTCGGTGGCCAACAGATCATGCCACAGCGCGAGACGGGCGCTGCGCTCGCCTTCAGCCATGGCGGGGGTGAAGGTCTTGGCTCCCTTGCGCATAACCGCCGCTTCCTCCAGCCCGTCATAGAAACCGCATCCCACCCCGGCCAGCATCGCCGCGCCCAGCGCGGTGGTTTCCACGCCTGAGGGTCGCTCGACCCGGATATCGAGCATATCGGCCAGGTCCTGCGCAATCCAGTCGTTCGCACTCATGCCGCCGTCAATGCGCAGATCATGCCACGGCGCGCCGTCGGCGGCAAAGGCGGTTTGCAGGTCATGCATCTGATGGGCAATGGTTTCCAGCGCCGCGCGCACGATATGCGCCCGGCCCGTGCTGTGCGACAGGCCCGCAATATGGCCGCGCACCTCGGCCCGCCAATGCGGCGCGCCCAGCCCGGAAAGCGCGGGCAGGATGCAGACCCCGCCATTATCCGCCACGCTGCGCGCCAGCGTCTCGGTTTCGGCGGCGGCCACCACCATGCACAATTGATCGCGCAGCCATTTGACCAAAGAGCCCGCGACAAACACCGAACCTTCGAGCGCATAGGTCCGCCGACCACCCATCTGCGCCAGAACCGTGCCCAGCAGGCGATGGCTTGATCGCGGGATTGCCGTGCCGGTGCTGGCCAGAACAAAGGCGCCGGTGCCCAGCGTCGCCTTGACCTGCCCAGCGCGCAGACATTGCTGGCCGATGGTGGCGGCCTGCTGATCCCCGGCAAGGCCGCAGATCGGGATGGGCGCGCCAAACAGATCGGGCGAGGTATGCCCAAACACGCCCGCCGTATCGACAATCTCGGGCAGCGCCGAGCGGGTAAGCCCATGCAGCGCCAGCAGATCATCATCCCAATCCGCCCCGTCCAGCGCCATCAGCATGGTCCGGCTCGCATTGCTGGCATCGGTGATATGCAGCCCGCCGGTCAGTTTCCAGACCAGCCAGCTTTCCACCGTGCCAAAGGCCAGAGCATCGCCCGCCGCCGTCACGACCGGCCAATGGTCGAGCATCCAGCGCATCTTGGTGGCCGAGAAATAGGGATCGAGCAGGAGGCCCGTCTTGTCGCGCACCATCGCCTCATGCCCCGCCGCGCGCAGGGCTTCGCAGATTTCGGCTGTCCGGCGGTCCTGCCAGACGATGGCGCGGCCCAGAGGTTGCCCGCTGCGCCGGTCCCATGCCAGAACCGTTTCGCGCTGATTGGTGATGCCGATGGCGGCAATGCGCGATGGCCCGCCCGCCTGTTCCACCATCATCCGCGCACAGGCGAGAGTCTGGGTCCAGATTTCACCGGCATCGTGTTCGACAAGGCCCGGCGCGGGATAATGCTGGGTCAGCTCGCGCTGGGCTGCGCCGATAATCGTGCCGTCGGGCGCATAGAGAATGGCGCGGGTCGAGGTGGTCCCCTCATCCAGCACCAGCAGGAAATCGCTCGCATTCTCGCTGCGCATGGGTTTCTCTCTCCGCATGGAGGTGGGGGCGATCCATGCCGCCCCCTCTTGTCGGTTTCAGATATTCAGCGGGCCATGCTTGATATGCGGCAGGACATGGCGGGCAAACAGGTCGGCTTCCTGCGCATGGGGATAGCCCGAGAGGATGAAGGCCTCGATCCCCTCGGCCTGATAGGCGCGCAGTTTGGAGAGCACCTGATCGGGCGTGCCGATGATTGCCGCGCCGCAGCCCGAGCGCGCGCGCCCGATGCCGGTCCACAGATAATCCTCGACATAGCCGTCATTGCCCGCCGCCTGCCGCAATTCTGCCTGACGCTGGACCCCGAAATTCTTGGCGTCGAGCGATTGTTCGCGGATGGCGCGGCCTGCCTCGTCGTCCAGCTTGGACAAAAGGCGGGTGGCATAGGCGCGGGCCTCATCCTCGGTTTCGCGCACGATGACATGGGCGCGATAGCCGAATTTCAGGCTGCGGCCGAAACGGGCGGCGCGGCTTTTCATGTCGGTAATCGTTTCGCGCACCTTGTCCATCGTGTCGGGCCACATCAGATAGACATCGCAGCCCTCGGCCGCGCATTCGCGGGCCTCATGGCTCAGACCGCCGAAGTAGAAGGCAGGGGCCTTGCCCGAAATCGTGGTGATGCGCGGCGGGTCGAGCTTGAGCTTGTAGAACTCGCCCTCATGATCGAGCGATTGCCCGTTGAGCAGCGTACGCACGATCTTCATCACTTCGGTCGCGCGGGCATAGCGAGGGCCAGAGGCCATCTGTTCACCCGGCATGTCCGAAGAAATGATGTTCACATTGAGGCGCCCCCCGGTGCCATCGGCATTGGGACCAAGGATGCGGTCCAGCGTGGCGATGCGACGCGCCAGTTGCGGCGGCCAGTCCTCGCCGATGCGCGTGGCCCAGAGCAGCTTGATCCGGCGCACCTGCGTCGCCACGGCGGCGGCAAAGGCGGTGGTGTCCAGCCCCAGGCTGTAGCCCGAGGGGAGCAGGATATTGTCGAACCCGCCCTCTTCGGCGCGCATCACGATGTTGCGGCAATGCTCCCAACTGGATTTCAGATAGGGGTCATGCACGCCCAGAAATTCATAGTCATCGTCACACAGGGCCGAAAACCATGCGATTTCGCACTGTTGTTCTTCGCTCATGGCAACCTCTCTCCTCGTGCGGCGACCAGTACGCCGTACCATTCTTCCCGGCTCCACTGGACCGAAAGGGCGGCGGCCCCTTCGGCGATACGGGCGGGGTTTTGTGAACCGATGATGGGGATAATCCCGGCGGGGTGGGCCATCAGCCAACTGTAGGCCGCCACGGTGCGCGACACGCCCCGGTCCGCCGCAACAACATCAAGCGCCTCGGCCACGGCCAGATCGCGCGCGGTTTCGGGCGCGGCCAGACGGCCCCCACCCAGCGGCGACCATGCCAGCGGCGTCAGGCCCAGCATCATCGCCTGATCCATCTCGCCGTTTTCAAGAGCGGTGATGCGCAACGGGCTGATTTCGGGCTGGGTCACCACCAGCTTGTTGGTCAGGAAATGGTTGAGCGCGGCGACTTGCGCCTGGGTGAAATTGGACACGCCGATGCTGCGAATTTTGCCGGCCACCACGGCGTCGTCCAGCACGCGGGCAACTTCGGCAGGATGGGCCAGAATGTCGGGGCGGTGGACCTGATAGAGGTCGATGGTCTCGACCTTGAGCCGCCGCAGCGAGGCATCAATGGCCGCCGAGAGATAGGCGGGCGACTGGTCATAGGGCAGGGGGGGCATGATGCCGCCCTTGGTGGCCAGCACAAAGCGATTACGCAGCCCCGGATCGGCGGCGATCACCTCGCCCAGCAGGCTTTCCGCATCGCCAAAACCGCCCTTGCCGTCAAAACCATAGATATCGGCAGTGTCGAGCAGGTTGATCCCGGCGTCCAGCGCGGCATGGACCAGCCGCCCCGCATCGGCCGCCGTGCGCCCGCCTTCGGCAAGGCGCCACATGCCCCACGCGATGGGAGCGACATTCAAACCGGACGCCCCCAAAGGGCGCTCAGCGGGGGGGAGGGGCAAAAGGCTCATGGGTTCTTCCTGAAAGGCGCCGCAACCGAGGCGCGTTCGACAAGGGTATGGGGCAGGCGGCGATGGGTGATATCGCCCCCGGCGATGAGGATTTCGGTGGCCGTGCGGGCCAATTCGACCATCGGTTGATGAATGGTGGTCAAGGCAGGCCAGACGGTGCGCGCCAGAGTGGTATCGTCAAACCCGACCACGGAAAGCTGTTCGGGCAGTGCCATTCCTCGCCCATGCGCCATGGCCAGAACGCCTGCGGCCATATCATCATTGGCGGCAAAGATAGCGGTGGGCGGATGGGCTATGTCCAGCAACATGCCGCCCGCCGCAAATCCGCTTTCAAAATCAAATTCGCCCGGCATCACCAGTTGCGGCTCAAAGGCGATGCCCGCCCGGTCCAGCGCGCGGCGATAACCGAACAGGCGATCATCGCTCGACATATGGTTGGGGTGGCCCTTGATGAAACCGATCCGCCGATGGCCCATGTTGATGAGATGCGTGGTCATGTCATCGGCGGCCTGCGCATCATCCATGAACACCGAGGATGTCAGCGCATGATTGGTGCCGGGCGAAATGCGGACAAAGGGCACGTCCAGCGCGTCCAACGCCTGAAGCACGCCCACGCAATCGGTCACCGGCGAGGAGAGGATGATCCCGTCCACATGCGTTTCGCTGACCAGCCCGCGCACAGAATCGCCCACATCGGGATCGGCCACATCGACCGGCTGGGCGATCAGGCGGATGCCGTAGGCCTTGCAATAATCCCAGCATCCGCTCTGGATCTGAAACATGTAATAGGGGCTGTGGTTGTCATAGATCAGCGCGATCTGGTTCGATTTCGATCCGGTCAGGATGCGCGCGGCAATGGAGGGCCGGAATTCCAGCTCCTTCATCGCCTTCTCCACCTTTTCGCGCATGGCGGCGCTGACATAGGGATGGCCGTTCAGCACCCGGCTGACCGTTTTGACCGCCACCCCCGCCAATGCGGCCACATCGCGAATATTGGACCTCTCGCTCATTGCGTCACGATTCCCCCCATCTGGGCGAACAGATCGGCAAAAGCGCTCTCTGTCCGATAGAATACAGGAGGATGGCCGATGGCCGCGGCAATGTCATGTGTTCCGGGCGCATAATCCACGCCCGACCACACATGGCGCCACGGCCGATCACCCGGCAGCGTCACGCGGCGATGGGCCGCGCCTTCTTCGACCACAGGGGCGACCAGCAGGTCGGCGCCATAGAGGAACTGGTCCTGAAGGGCGTAGAGCGATATATCCTGCGGGTAATGCAGGAACAGAGGGCGCTGGGCGGGCAGGCCGGTGGCCACCGCCTCGTCGCACAGATGGCGGACATAGGGGGCCAGATGGGCATGAACCCTGCTCCATCGCGCGAAATTGGCCAGCAGTTCCGGGCTTGAATCATATTGCAGATTGTCGTCGGGCCGGTTGCCCTCATGGCTGCGCATGACGGGGGCAAAGGCCGCCAGTTCGCACCAGCGCTGCATCAATTCGACGCTGCGGATATTGCCATGCAGCGAGGTATAGCCGCCGCAATCGGAATGGCTGTAGGCATTGCCGACCAGCCCTGCGGACAACGCCGCCGTGATGACCGTGCCGATGCCGTCATGGCGGGTGAAATCGACCGACTGATCCCCGGCCCAGAGCAGCGGGCAATGGCCCGAAACGCCGCTGAACCCGGCGCGCATGAAGAAGACCGCATCGCCTTGCCGGCCCCGCATGGCCAGCGCCCGGTCATTGACCTGCGCCCAAAGCACTGGCCAGAGATTATGCGCCTCCATCGCGTCCATGCCGCCCGCCAGACGCACATCGGTGGGCAGATATTCGCCGAAGTCGGCCATCCAGCCATCAATGCCAATGTCCAGCATTTCGCGGCACAGGATACGCTCGGCAAACCAGGCGCAGCTTTCCTCGCGGGTGAAATCGAGGACGCCGCAGTCAAATTCGCCGAAATCGACCAGATAGGGCTCGTCGCTGTCCAGCCTGCGGCAAAGATGGCCGCCGCTCAGCGCCTCCTGATAGAGCGCGCCATCCACGGCCAGATAGGGGTTGGCATAAGCCAGGAAGCGGATGCCGCGCTCATTCAGCGCCTTAATCCGCGCGGGCAGATCGGGATAGCGCTTCTCGCTGCGCTGCCAATCCCAGAACAGGCGGCGGCCAAAGCTGGTCTCGCGGATGCCCGCCCAATCCTCGCACCACAGGCCGGAGACGGCGGCGCCTGCATCGATGAAGGCTTCGAGCCGCTCGAAGCTCTTTTCGCCCTGCTTCAGCCCGACAATCGCCCCGCCAATCGCCCAGTCGGGCAAGGCGCGCGGACGACCGAACCGGGTTGAAAGATCGCCCACCAGTTCCCGCGGCCCCTCGGCGGCGAAAAGTTCAAAACGCGCCGATGCGGCCCAGACCTCAAAGGCGGTTCTCCCCGGAACACTGGCGTCGATCACGCTGTAAACGCTGGCGTCGAGATGGAGAGCCAGCCAGCGCGAAGTGAGGATAGTCGGCTGGGGATAGTTGGTGTTCCAGTAATCACCGCCCGCCATCCCGGTCTCATCCATGATCCGGGTCAGCTCGGTGGTCTTGTCACGGCCCACGCCCGGCTCGCTCGTCCACATCGGGAAACGGCGGCCATTGAGCGCAAGGTAGCTCATCTGCTCGCCGCCGCCCCAGACGGTTTCGCCCGGTTCGGCATGGAAATGCACCCAGAGGCGGTCGAAAGCGGGGTCGAGCGCCTGAAAAGTCAGCGCGGCCTGATCCAGATCGATGCGGACGACCGGCGCGCCATCGTGCAGCAGCAGGACCGCGCCATCATCGAACCGCCAGTCGGTCGGGGTAATGGTGCCGCAAGGCGCATCCTCGATACGGAAATTGCCACGATACATCTCAACCGACGGATCGCCCCGCGCTATGACCAGCGCAGGACATTGCGAGTCGTGGCGAAGCACAGTCCGCCCGGCGAAATCCAGCTGAAAACCGTCTTTGAACGGAGAAAATTGCACCTGCATCGCTCATCCAAACGTTGGTTTTGGTCGTGGCAATCCGTCATTGGATCGATGTGACACCGCTTGACATATCGCCACGCGGCAGGCAAATCAACCACCAATCGCAGTGTCAAAAAATGCGAGAGGGAAGCCATCGCGGGAAGAGGCAAGATTGCCCAAGCCCCCGCAATTGGGGAGGATTTTATCATGAAATCAAAACTATCATCCTTGCTATGCCTGCCGCTTCTGGCTGTGGGCAGCGCGCCCGCTCTGGCGCAGCAGGCAGCAGATTCGGCTTCTGCCGGAGAAATCGTCGTCACCGCGCAGAAGCGCTCGGAGTCGCTGCACAGCGTACCGGTGGCCGTTTCGGTCCTGACCGGAGCGGCTCTGGCCGCCGCAGCCCGCCCGAGCATTGAAAGCGCGACCCAGCTTGTCCCGGCGCTCAACTTCCAGAAATCGGGCACCACGCTCAACCAGACCATCTATCTGCGCGGCGTCGGCACGGCCACTTTCTCGATCGCGGGCGAGCCTTCGGTGTCGACCGTGGTGGACGGCGTGGTCTATGCCCGCTCGGGCGAGGCGTTCAGCGATCTGGTCGACATCGCCCAGATGGAAGTGCTGCGCGGGCCGCAGGGAACGTTGTTCGGCAAGAATGCCAGCGCGGGCGTCATCAACATCACCAGCCAAATGCCCAAGAACGAATTTTCCGGCAGCATCGAGGCCAATTATTTCGAAGGCAATGAATGGCGCGTCAAGGGCGCGCTGAACGTCCCTCTGGGCAAGGATCTGGCGGCGCGTTTCACCGGCTTTGCCAGCGGTTATGACGGCAATATTCGCAATCTGGCCACCCAGTCGATGGTCAACGGCTATGACCATGTCGGCGGCCGGGCACAGTTCCTTTACAATCCCGGCACCGGCGTAAAGATCTATGTGGCGGCCGATTATCACCGCAACAATGACAATTGCTGCGCCGACATCATTGCCACCGGAGCGCTCACTGGTGCGGGCGCGCCAACGACCAGCCTCGCCTTCAATGTGCTGCCCACGCCGCTGGGCGCCAAAACCCGTTTTATCAATCAAAACCTTGTGACCAGCACCAAGGAAGACGGCTGGGGCATTTCGGGGCAGGCCGACATTGACATCGGCACCCACACGCTGACCAGCATCACCGCCTATCGCGAATGGAACAACACCGAAATCCGCGACGGCGACTGGCTGGACCGCGCCTATGTCGGGTTTAACCAGTTGCACGACACCGGTCCGCAAAAGTCCAATACGTTCAGTCAGGAACTGCGCCTGACCTCGCCTGCGGGCAACCGGCTGTCCTATGTCTTGGGCGCCTATTATTCGCGCGCCTTTTCCGAGCGCATCTTCACTCGCAATGATGAAGTCTGCACCGCCACGGCAACCGCGCCCACGGGCGTGCTGATCCCCTGCGGCAGCGCGAATGCCAATGCCTCGACCTTCCCCAGCGCGACGGCCGATTTCGGCTCGACCTTCAACAACGTGGCGGTTTTTGGACAGGCCACGTTCAAGCTGGCCGATCATGTCCGGTTGATCGGCGGGCTGCGCTATACGCATGATAAGCTGGATGTATTCCACATCCGCCGCACCACGCTGGCCGGGCCGGGCATCAACGGCAATTTCGATCAGGGCGTCTATGACACGGGCGTGTCCAACGGCGTGCCCTTCCGCACCGGCACCTCGAAGGACAATCTCTCGGGCAAGGCGGTGGTTCAGGCCGATCTCAGCCGCGATGTGATGGCCTATGCCAGCTATGCGCGCGGTTATAAGGGCCCGGCCTATAACATCTTCTTCAACCTGACGCCCTCGGGCACCAATGTGATTGCGCCTGAAACGTCCGATGCCTTTGAAGTGGGTCTCAAGAACACGCTGTTTGGCGGGAAGCTGACGCTGAACCTCGCCGGTTTCTATGCCAAGTATCACAATTTCCAGGCGAATAACCCGGATCTGGTGGCGGGCGTGGTCGTCACCCGCTTTACCAACGCGGGCGAGGTTTCGACCAAGGGCATCGAGGCCGACATGTCCTGGCGCCTTGGCCCGGATACGACGCTGAGCGGCGGCCTGGCCTATACGGATGCGCATGTGGTGAACTTCTATGCGGCGCCCGGCGCGGCCGCCACGTCGATCATCCAGCCCGGCACACCGCTGGCCTATGCGCCCAAGTGGAAAGGTTCGCTCAGCCTCGACCATCGCGTGCGCACCGAAGGCTGGGCCGATCTGGTGTTTGGCGCATCGGGCAATTTCCAGTCGAGCCAGTTGTCGCTCTTCACACCCAATGATGTGCAGCGCCAGTTCGGCACGATCCCGGCCTATGGTCTGGTCAATATTCAGGCCGGTCTGGTTTCGCCCACCGACAAGTGGCGGATCGTGGCGCAGGTGCGCAACCTGTTCGATCAAGCCTATGCCGCCTCGATCATCAACGGCGGGCCGGGGGGCAGCTATCGCTATCAAATCCCGCGCGACGCGATGCGCTATTTCGGGATCAGCGCCCGCTATAACTTCTGATTGAAAATCAAGGCACAAAGAGAGGGGGCGCTCCAGACCGGAGCGCCCCCTTTTTGTTGTGGGCCGCAATGGCTCAGTCGGCTTCCAACCGCGGCATCACCAGATGGATCCAGCCCAGCGCCAGCAGATAGGCCCCGCCGCACAGGATAAACATCGGCGTATAGCCATAGCCGCTGGAAAGCGACCAGCCCGCCAGTTCGATCACCCCCATGCCCGCCAGATTGCCCGCCACCGCGCCCAGCGCGATCACACTGGCCACGCGCTGGGCTGGGACAATATCGGTGCTCATGCCAAAGATATTGGTCGAAAAACCCTGATGCGCGAACAGGCCCAGCCCGATCAACAGCGCCGCCAGCCACACGTTATGCGTCAGCAAGGCCATCGGCATGGCCAGCACCACCAGCGCAAAAAACAGCATCGAACGCTTGCGCGCCGCGTTGATGCTGTGCCCATTGCGGCGCAGGCGCGGAAACAGGCCGCCCGCCGTCAACGCGCCCGCCGCCGCCAGAGAAAAGATAATGGCCACCGGCAGGCCCAACCGTGCCTGACTCATCCCGAAAACCCGGTTGAAGAAGTCCGGCATCCAGAACAGCACGAACCACCACACCCCGTCGGTCAGGAATTTGGCGCCGATGACCACCCAACTGCTGCGGGCGCCCAACAATTCGCGCCAGTTCACGGGGGCACGTTCGGCCACCTCGGTCACAGGTTCGAGCGAACGCGTGCCCCACCACCATGCCGCGAGCCAGACCAGACCCAGCCCGCCGGTCACGAAAAAGGCCGCTTTCCAACCAAATGCCATGGCAAAGGGCGGTATGATCAACGGTGTCAGAATGGCGCCGATGTTGGGAGCCGTATTGATGATGCCCAACGCCTGATTCCGGCGCTCAGGCGTCAGATAGAGCGTGGCCGATTTGACGCCTGCGGGGGTGCTGACCGTCTCGCCGATGGCCAGCACGACTCGGGCGGTAACGAATTGCTGAACGTTGGCGGCAAGGGCATGGGCCATCCCCGCCAGGCTCCAGACGGTGACCGCCGCACCATAGGCGACCCGCACGCCGAGACGGTCGATAAACCAGCCCACGAATACCAGCGCACCGGCCGCAGCAAATTGAAAAGCCGAACCAAGATGAGCAAAATCCCCGTCATTCCAATGGAATGTGGCCTGAAGCGTGGGTTTGAGCAGGGCCACCACCTGCCTGTCGACATAATTGAGCGCATTGCCCGCAAACAGCAGCGCGACCAATGCCATGGTCGCGCCGGAAGAAGCCCGCTTGGCGGCAGGTTCCATGGTCCATCTCTCCCCTAATCCGAGCGCATTCGTGGCGCTTTGCTCTTGCACAGTAGCGCTTTTGGAGGATAAGGAAAGCGCGTTGTGACACCGTGGGACAGATTCTCGGTCGAGGCAGCATAAGCACAAAACATTTGGGGAAGATGCAACCTATGCCGGCACCCTCCGATGCCAAGGATAACACCCCGCTATGGGCAGGGGATCTGTTTGGCGAAACCCATTTGGCCCCCGCGCCGCCCGCTCCTCCGGCCAAATGGCGCCAACTCATGCCCGGCGTCGCCATCAGCGCGATTGTCAGCGCGGCGGGCGCGTGGTTTTCCGATCATTACGGTATGCCGATCATCCTGATGGGCCTGATCCTCGGGCTGGCGATGCAATTTGTTTCGGCCGATCCGCGCACTTCGCCGGGGCTGGAATTCGTGGGGCGCACCTGTTTGCGCTGGGGCATCGTACTGCTTGGCTTTCAGGTCACGCTTTCGGAAATCGGAGCGCTGGGGCTGGTGCCCTTTGTCGCGCTGCTGGTGGTGATGACGGCGGCGATCGTGGCGGCGCTGCTGGGCGCGCGGATGGCGGGGCAGGGTCTGGCGATCGGCATTCTGGCCGGGGGCGCCACGGCCATTTGCGGGGCCTCAGCGGCGCTGGCGCTTTATGGCGTGGTCGGGCGCGAAAGGGTCAGCCAGGCGCAATTTACCCTGACGCTGGTGGTCGTCTCGATTGCCAGCGCGCTGGCCATGACGATCTATCCCGAACTGGCCCGCGTGGCCCATTTCGACGCGCGTCAGGCCGGTTTCCTGACCGGCGCGGCCATTCATGATGTCGCGCAGTCGATTGGCGGCGGCTATGCCGTGTCCAATGCCGCAGGCGCGGCGGCCACGGTGGTCAAGCTCACCCGCGTCGCCCTGCTGGGGCCGCTGGTGGCGCTGGCCGCAGTGGTCATTCAGCGTTTCGATGCGCGCGGCGATGATGTTTCGCCATGGAAGGCGCTGGCACTGCCGCCCTTCATTCTGGCCTTTCTGGCGCTGGTGGTAGGCCATTCGCTGGTGGCCGTTCCCGCGCTGATTTCGGCCAATGCGCTTTTGCTGTCCAAAGGGTTGCTGCTGCTGGCGGTGACGGCCACGGCGATGCGGACCCGGACGGACCTCATTCTCCAACTGGGGTGGAACTCGGTGCTGCCGGTGCTGGCGGCGACCGCCACCTCGTTCCTTGTCGCTTTCGGCTTTGCCCTTTGGGTTATTCAATGAAGGGGGTGATCCCATGAAACCGGACTATGATCTGGCCATCATCGGTGGGGGCATCAACGGGGCGGGGATCGCCCGCGATGCCGCCGGGCGCGGCGCGCGCGTCCTGTTGCTCGAACAGGGCGATCTGGCGCAGGGCACGTCCTCGGCCAGCACCAAGCTGATCCATGGCGGGCTGCGCTATCTGGAACATTACGAATTCGCGCTGGTGCGTGAGGCTTTGAGCGAACGCGAGGTTTTGTGGAGCATCGCGCCCCATATCATCTGGCCGCTACGTTTTGTCCTGCCGCATCGGGTGGGGCTGCGTCCGCGCTGGCTGCTGCGGCTTGGCCTGTTTCTTTATGACCATATCGGCGGGCGGCGAGCGCTGCCCGCCACACAGACCATCGACCTGACCCGCAACCCCGAGGGGCAGGTGCTGAAACCCACTTATACCAAGGGCTTCGTCTATTCCGACGGCTGGGTGGATGATGCCAGGCTGGTCGTGCTCAATGCCCGCGATGCGGCGCAGCGCGGTTCGGACATCCGTACCCGCTGCAAGGTCGAAGGGCTGCACCGGGGCGAGGGGTTTTGGCATATAAAGACACCGCAGGGCTCCTTCACTGCTGGAGCCGTGGTTAATGCCGCCGGCCCCGCCGTACTGGATCTGCTCGGCCGGGCGGGGCAAGCGACGCAGCAGCAAATGCGGCTGGTGCGCGGATCGCATATCGTCGTCCCCCGCCTGTTCGACCACGAGAAAGCCTATTTCTTCCAGCTTCCCGATGGCCGCATCTTTTTCGCCATCCCCTATGAAGAGGATTTCACGCTGATCGGCACGACCGACCGCGATCATACCGGGCCGCTGTCCGATGTGCGCGCCAGCGAGGAGGAGATCGCCTATCTCTGCGCCGGGGTGAATGAATATTTCCAGCACCAGATCACCCCGGATGACGTGGTCTGGACCTATTCCGGGGTCCGCCCACTGGTTTCCGATGGTTCAGGGCGGCCGGAGGCGGCCACGCGCGGCTATCGCTTCGAGGTGGACGGGGGCGCCGATGGTGAGGGAAGTGATGCGCCTCTGCTCTCGGTTTTCGGAGGCAAGATCACCACTTACCGCCATCTGGCCGCGAGCGCGGTCGATCGTCTGGCGCTGCTGGTTCCGGCGATCACCGGCACGCCTTGGACGCATGAGGCGGCCTTGCCGGGCGGCGATTTCCCCAAGGAAGGGCAGCAGGGTCACATCGCCGCCCTGCGCGCGCGGCGCCCCGATTTGCCGGAGCGGGCGATCCGGCGGCTGGTGCGGTGTCATGGAACCTATGTGCTGGCGCAGGATGGGCCGGTGGGGGCCTCCGCCGCGCAGGATGGCGAGGATTTCGGCCACAGCCTTTGCGCCCGCGAGGTGGATTGGATGATGCGCGAGGAATGGGCGGTGGAAGCCGCCGACATCCTGTGGCGGCGCACCAAACTGGGGCTGCGCTTTGACGGGAACCAGACCGCGCGGCTGGAAAAATATATGGCGGAGAGGAGAGCGTGACCATGAAAGTAGTTTGCATTGGCGGCACTGTCACAAACGGCAGCACCACGGAAAGCGCCCTGTTGCTGGCCGGACAGGCCGCACGGGAGGCGGGCGCGGATGTCAGCCATTTCGGCGGGGCCTATCTCAGCGTCCTGCCCCATTATCGCGGAGCAGGGCATCAGGCCGGGGTGGGCGCCGAACTGGTCGAAGCCGTTCGACAGGCCGACGGCATCATCATCGCCGCGCCCGGCTATCATGGAACCGTCTCAGGTTTGGTCAAGAATGCGTTGGATTATCTGGAAGATCTGGCCCGGGACGCGCGGCCCTATCTGGACGGCCGCGCCGTTGGCCTGATCGCCACGGCCTATGGCGATCAGGCGACAATGAGCACCATGATGACGCTGCGCGCGATCACCCATGCGCTGCGTGGCTGGCCCACGCCGCTGGGCGCGACGGTGCGCACATCGCAAGGTTTGTTCGATGCGCAGGGGGCCTGCACCGACGCAAGGATCGCGACGCAACTGGCCACGGTGGGCGGCCAGGTCGTGATGGGCGCGCGCAGCCTTGCTGGAGCGGCGGCATGAGCGGGCTGGAACCGGCGCTGGCGGCTTTGGCCCGTGGAGAGATCATCCTGTTGACCGGGGACCGATTGCGCGGGGGCGATGTCGATCTGGTCGCGGCGGCCAGTCTGGTGCGCCCCGAAACGATCAACTTCATGGCGCGTTATGCGCGGGGCCTGATCTGTCTGGCCATTACGCCGGACCGGGCGGTGCGCCTTGGGCTGACACTGCTGGATACCGGAACATTGGCGCGCACCGGGCGGCCTTTTGCGCCCTCCATCGAAGCGCGGGAGGGCATTACCACGGGCATTTCCGCCGCTGATCGGGCCATGACGATCCAGGTGGCCACGTCGGCCACGGCCAGCGCGCAGGACATTGTCTCGCCGGGCCACGTCTTTCCGCTTATCGCCAGCAGCGGCGGGGTTGCCGCGCGTCCGTCGGCAACCGAAGCGGCGGTGGAATTGTGCCGGATGGCTGGTGTCGGCGATGCGGCGGTGATTTGCGCCGTGATGAAGGATGACGGAAACACAGCACGCGCCGGGGATCTGGGACCATTTCTGATCGAGCATGGTATGGAAAGCGCCGATATTGGCGAATTGATCGATGCGAAGGATCGTGATCGCCAAAAGAGCTGAGCGGAAGTATTGCCGGGTCTGATGGGGCTTGGCCCCCACCGAGACCCTGCGATCCAAATTACCGATATTCTATATTATGTAAAAAGAGATTCGTGGCTCTCTCCGCGCATGGGCCTCTGACCCTGCACGCTCCACTATATGTTCTAATGGCTGTCCCTAACCCAGCCTGATGGGACGGCAGGCATCTTACCGTTTTCCGAGAAATCCGCGTGCCCGAGACCCCCGCGGCCCTTTCGGTGATCGCGAGGTTCTTTCTGGCCCACCTTTGTCGAAGCAATCGGCGCGTTTCAAAGGCATTTCCTTCCCGATTCAGCCATCTGCCTCCTATAGGCCCACTATATCCAAAATTCCATCTGTCAGAACATTGTTCTTTTAATGGACAGGCGGACAAATTTTTGCCACCCTGCAGCCATCGGCATTGATGGAACAGGGTGGCGGTACCTGACCGACCATTCCGCACCGGTTAGGAAGTAAATGATGGAATTCACGAGATTGAACCCAGTGACGGGCGAAGTTGCCTCGTCGGCGGTGGCGATGCAGGCGGGCGAGATGGCAGGAATCGCGGCGCGTGCCGCTGCGGCCCAGCCTGCCTGGGGCGCCATGGGGCCAAATGCCCGCCGTGCGGTGCTGCAAAAGGCGGCCGATGCTCTGGCGGCCAAGAAGGATGAGTTCGTCGCCGCGATGATGGGCGAGATCGGCGCAACCGCCGGTTGGGCGATGTTCAACCTTGGCCTTGCCGTCAGCATGGTGCGCGAAGCCGCCAGCCTGACCACCCAGATTTCGGGCGAAGTCATCCCCTCCGACAAGCCCGGCTGCCTTGCCATGGCGCTGCGTGAGCCAGTCGGCGTGATCCTGGGCATTGCGCCGTGGAATGCGCCGATCATCCTTGGCGTGCGCGCGATTGCCACGCCGCTTGCCTGCGGCAATGCGGTGATTTTGAAGGCCAGTGAGCAATGCCCGCGCACCCATGCGCTGATTATCGAAGCCTTTGCCGAGGCCGGTTTCCCCGAAGGCGTGGTCAATGTCGTCACCAATGCGCCTGCGGACGCCGCCGATGTCGTGGGCGCGCTGATCGACGCGCCCGAGGTCAAGCGCATCAATTTCACCGGCAGCACGGCCGTGGGTCGCATCATCGCCAAGCGCGCGGCCGAACATCTCAAGCCCTGCCTGCTCGAATTGGGCGGCAAGGCGCCTTTGGTGATCTGCGCGGACGCGGACCTTGACGAGGCGGTCAAGGCAGCCGCTTTCGGGGCCTATATGAACCAGGGCCAGATCTGCATGAGCACCGAGCGGATCATCGTGGTGGACGCCGTGGCCGATGAATTTGCCGAGAAATTCGCCGCCAAGGTCAAGACCCTGACCGCGGGCGATCCGCGTCTGGGCAACACGCCGCTGGGCGGGGTGGTTGATGCCAAAACGGTGGCGCATTGCCTTTCGCTGGTTGACGATGCGGTGGCCAAGGGCGCGGTGTTGCTGACGGGCGGGGAAACCACGCTGAATGTCGTGATGCCCGCGCATCTGGTGGACAAGGTGACGCCGGACATGAAGCTGTTCCGCGACGAAAGCTTCGGCCCAGTGGTCGGCATCATCCGCGCGCGTGACGAAGCGCACGCGATCGAGTTGGCCAATGACACCGAATATGGCCTGTCCGCCGCCGTCTTCACCAAGGACATCGCCAAGGGTCTGCGCCTTGCCAAGCAGATCAAGAGCGGCATCTGCCACGTCAACGGCCCGACCGTCCATGACGAGGCGCAGATGCCCTTCGGCGGCGTCGGCGCCTCGGGCTATGGCCGCTTCGGCGGCTGTCAGGGCATCGACAGCTTCACCGAAACGCGCTGGATCACCGTCGAAACCCAAGACGGGCATTTCCCCATCTGATCCACGACTGACCAAAAATTCATATACAATCAGAGGATTTCATGCCCCATTATCCCGAACTCGCCATGGTAATTGCCGGAGAGCGCATCGGCATCGACCATCGCACCACCTTCACCGTCCGCAACCCGGCCACCGGCGATGCGCTGGGGCATTTGCCCCTTGCCGATACCGCCGATCTTGATCGCGCGCTCGAAGCCGCCGCGCGCGGGTTTGCCCTGTGGCGCCATGCAAGCGCAGCGCAAAGAGCCGAAGTGCTGCAAGGCGCCGCCGCCCTCATGCTGGAGCGCAAGGAGGAATTGGCATGGGTCGCGACGCAGGAACAGGGCAAGACCTTGGCCGAGGCGCGGGTCGAAGTGATGATGAATGTCGAACTCTTCCGCTTTTATGCGGGAGAGGTTCATCGCCTCTATGGCCGCCAACTGGTGCGCCCCGCCGGGATGCGTTCGACCGTGGTGCATGAGCCGGTGGGGCCGGTGGCCGCCTTTGCGCCGTGGAATTTTCCGCTGGGCAATCCGGGGCGCAAACTGGCCGCGCCGATTGCGGCGGGGTGCAGCGTCATCCTGAAAGCTGCCGAAGAAACGCCCGCCTCGGCGCTGGGCGTGCTGCAATGCCTGTATGATGCGGGCCTGCCCGGCGATGTGGCGCAGGCGGTGTTTGGCGATCCGGCGCAGGTGTCGGACTATCTCCTCGCCTCGCCCGTCATCCGCAAGCTCAGCTTCACCGGATCGACCGCCATCGGTAAGCATTTGATGAAACTGGCCGCCAATGATCTGAAGCGCACGACGATGGAGCTGGGCGGACATGGGCCGGTGCTGGTGTTCGGCGATGTCGATCTGGAAGAGGTTCTCGACAAGGTCGTGCCGCATAAATTCCGCAATACCGGGCAAGTTTGCGTCGCGCCCACGCGCTTTATCGTCGAGGATGCAATCTATGACCGCTTCGTCGCCGGTTTCGCGCAAAGGGCGGCGGCCATCCGCGTCGGTCCGGGCTGGCACGATGGCGTGCAGATGGGGCCGATGGCCAATCCGCGCCGTCCCGAAGCGATGGAAAAGCTGGTGGGTGATGCGGTCTCGCGCGGGGGCCGGTTGGTCACAGGCGGGGCAAGGATCGGCAATCAGGGCTGTTTCTTTGCCCCCACCGTGCTGGCCGATACGCCGCTGGATGCCGAGATCATGCAGGAGGAGCCCTTTGGCCCGGTCGCGCTGATCAACCGATACGCCGATGAAGCCGCGATGATCGCCGAGGCCAACCGCCTGCCCTATGGCCTTGCCGCCTATGCCTGGACTCAGGACTATCGTCGCCATCGCCGTCTGGCCGCCGAACTGGAAACCGGGATGTTGGCGATCAACACGACCACGATCGGTGCGGCCGATGCGCCCTTTGGCGGGGTAAAATGGTCGGGTCACGGCCATGAAGACGGCCCGGAAGGCTTGCAGGCTTGCCTTGTCACCAAGACCATCCACGAGGGATGAGGCAAATCGGCGCCGGAGGGATCATCCCTTCCGGCGCCGAACCCGTCGGTCGAAGCGCCGCGCGAAACGGGCGAACAGGCCGCCGTCGCGCAGCAGCGCTATCTGTCCCGCCGAACCGACATCGGCCCGCGAGGGAAAGCGGCGCGCCCCTTCGCCCGGCGTGTCGATCTCGATGATCAGGTCGCGCTGGTCCGGGCTCAGCCTTTCGATGCCAAGGATCGCGATCCGGCTATTGGCGCGAACCAGCGCCACCGCATCCTGATCCCACACAATCGGCAGCACGCCCATCGCCACCAGATTGGCGCGGTGGATCCTTTCAAAGCTGCGCGCGATCACCGCCCGGATGCCCAGCAGCGCGGTCCCTTTGGCCGCCCAGTCGCGCGCCGATCCGGTGCCGTAACGCTCCCCGGCAAAGACCAGCAGCGGCGCGCCCTGCTCGACATAGGCCTGCGCCGCCTCGAACACGGAGCTTTCCACGCCGTCCGGCCCCGGCGCCCGATTGCCCGGTGCATCCGCCAGATAGTTGATCAACCGGGCATTGTCGAAAGTCCCGCGCAGCATCACGCGGTCATTGGCACGCCTTTCGCCATAGCTGCCCGGATTGTCCTGTCCATGCGCGCGCAGCCATGCGGCAGCGGGCGATGCGGCGGTAATCCTGCCGATGGGTGAGATATGATCGGTGGTCACGTTGTCGCCCAGCACCAGCAACGTCCGCGCGCCATGCAGGTCGCCGGTCAGACCACCGTTCGCGCTGCTGAAAAAGGGCGGGGGCAGCACCATGGTCGAGGCCGGGTCCCACGGGAATTGCGCGCCATCGGGGGCCTCAAGATCCGCCCATGTCCGGTCCACTGATGGCATCTCCACCCTATCGGGCAGAGTTTGCAAAACCGCTGCCACCTCGGCCGCGTCGGGCCAGAGATCGCGCAGAAACACCGGCGCGCCGTCGCGATCCGTGCCCAAAGCATCCTGCGCCAGATTGGCGCCCATCCGCCCCGCCAGCGCGGCGGCCACCACCAGCGGCGGCGAGGCGAGATAATTGGCCCGAATGGCGGGATGGATGCGGTTTTCAAAATTACGATTGCCCGACAGGACCGCCGCCAGCAGACGCCCCTCTCCCGCCTCCGGCTTGAGATCGCCCGAATTGCCGACGCAGGTGGTGCAGCCAAAGCCGACCACATGAAAACCCAGCGCATCAAGGCTTTCCTGCAATCCGGCCTGCTCCAGCATGGCCGCAATGCGCGGCGATCCGGGGGCCAGCGAGGTCTTGACCCAGGGCGGAACGGACAGGCCGCGCGCCACCGCCTTTTGCGCGACCAGACCCGCAGCCACCATCAGCGCGGGATTGGCCGTGTTGGTGCAACTGGTGATCGCGGCCACGGCGATGAGAGCGTCCTCCTCCTGCGGGAAATGTTCGCGCAAGGATGCCGGAACCGCCGCGAGGGGCACGATCTGCTGGGGCCTGCTGGGCCCGGCCATCACCGGTTCCACCTCATTTAGATCGAGGGTCAGGCACCGCGAATAGCGTCGTGTCGGCCCGGCATCGCGCCACAGGCCGGTTGCGCGCGCATAGGCTTCGTAATCCTCCACCGGGCGGCCCATTGCGGCCATATAGGCCAACGTTGCCCCATCCACCGGAAACAGCGCGGCCGTCGCGCCATATTCGGGGCACATATTGGCCACCGCCGCCCGGTCGGGCAATGCCAGATGATCGAGCGCGGGGCCGGAAAACTCGACGATCTGGTCCACCACATCGGCCTCGCGCAGGCGCGCGGTGATGAAGAGCGCGGCATCTGTGGCGGTCACGCCTTGGGCCAATCGCCCCTCCAACCGCACCTCGACCACGCGCGGCAGGGCAATCGGCACCGGCGCGCCCAGCGCGGCCAGTTCCGCCTCGATCCCGCCCACGCCCCAGCCCAGCACGCCCAGCGCATTGACCATCGTGGTGTGGCTGTCGGTGCCGATCACTGTTTCGGCCATCCATCGGCTTTCATGGCGGACGCATCCGCTGGTCAGCCGCTCAAGATTGATCTGGTGACAGATGCCCTGTCCGGGCGGCACGATGGCCAGGCGATCAAAGGCGCGCTCGGCCCATTTGAAGAAGCGGTAGCGTTCGCCGTTGCGGGCATATTCCAGCGCCAGATTGCGCGCGGCGGCATCGGACGAGCCGCTGTGATCGACATGGACCGAATGGTCGATCACCAGATCGATGGGGATGGCCGCATCGACCGCTTCCGGCGCAAACCCACGCGCGGCGGCATGGTCGCGCAGCGCCGCCAGATCCGCCAGCGCGGCAACGCCTGCTGTATCCTGCATCAGGATGCGCGAGGGGCGAAAGGGGATCTCCGCCTCCACCGCGCCATGGTCGAGCCAATGCCGGAAAGGGGTGACATAGGGCGCGGGATCGGCCTCATGGGCCAGAATGTTTTCCAGCAGGATGACCAGCGAGCGCGGCAGAGCAGCCAACGCCGCCCGGTCGGCATCATGGAGACGCGAAAGCATGGGATCAGGCCGCCGCGATTTTGGCGCGCAGCGCGCGCAGACTGCCCCCGGTCTTGATCTTGCCGGGCAGCGGATGGCCCACGATGCTTTCGGCCAGACGCGCGCATTCGGCCAGTTTTTCAAGGTCTATGCCGGTTTCGATGCCCAGTTCCTCGCACAGGAACACGAAATCCTCGGTGGCGATATTGCCCGCCGCCCCGCCATGCGCGGCAAAGGGGCATCCCCCCAGCCCGCCCACCGCCGCATCATAATGGCGCACGCCCATCTCCAATCCGGCCATCGCATTGGCAATGCCCAGCCCGCGCGTGTCATGCAGATGGAGCGAGAGTTCGAGATCAGGCCAGCGTTCACGCACCGCTCCCACCACGCGGCGGATACGCTCGGGCGTGGCCCATGCCATCGTGTCGCCAAGACCCATCAGGCTCAGGTTCTCGCCATGATCGGCCGCGATGGATAGCATATCGCCCACCAGCCCCACCACGCGGGCCGGATCGACATCGCCCTCGAAATTGCAGCCAAAGGCGGCGGTGACAAAACCGGTGCGCACCGGAATGCCATGGGCCTGATACATGGCGATCAGCGCAGGCTGGGCCTCACGCTGCTGTTCGGGCGTGCGGTTCTGGTTGCGCTGGAGAAAGACGTTGGAGGCGTAGAGCGTCAGCTTGCCTTCCAGATCGAGCCGCCCGGTGGCAATCGCCCGCTCCAGCCCGCGCTGGTTCAGCCACAACCCGCTGTAGCGCACCCCCGCGCGCGGCGTCATGCCCGCCACCACGGCCTCGGCGTCGGCCATGCCCGGCACCTTTTGCGGATGGACAAAGGAGGTCACCTGAATAAGACCAACGCCTGTATCGGAAAGCGCATCGACCAGCCTGATCTTGTCGGCGGTGGGGATCGGGGCGCGCTCGATCTGAAAGCCTTCGCGCGGGCCTTCCTCCTTGATGAAAACGCGGGGGGGCAGGTTGGTCATTTTTGTTCTCCCGAAACGGAAATGGAGCAAAAGCGAGCGGGGCCATTGACATTTCGCACCTTTGTTCTGCTATACAGAACATGAGTACAAACGAGTGCAAGGCGGGACCGAAACATGAATTCAAAGCCTGGGGTGGCGGCGGTTGATCGCGCGCTGGATATTCTCGAAGCCTTCCGCGCGGGCAAACCGGTGCTGACACTGGCCGAGATCGCGCGGATCACCGGGCTTTACAAAAGCACGATCCTGCGCCTGCTGGGCAGCCTTGAACGCTATGGCTTTGTCTGGCAGCGCCCGGACGGCACCTATCAACTGGGCGCCAGCCTGCTCTCCTTTGCCTCGGTGTTTCAGGATTCCTTCGACCTGCGCCAGTTTGTTGAACCGGTGCTCGAACAACTGGTGACAGATACCTCGGAAAGCGCGACGTTTTACATCCGCGACGGCGAGGATCTGGTCTGCCTGTTCCGCGCCGATGGCAGCAATGTGGTGCGCGATTACAGCGTGCGCCCCGGTTCGCGCCGCGAATTGAACAAGGGCGCGGCCAGCGTGACCCTGCTGCAATTCGACGCGGGATTGCGCGCGCCCATCACGCGCGAGGCGATGGTGGTCGTCTCGGTGGGCAATGTCGATCTGGACATGGCGGCGATCGGCGTGCCGGTGTTCGGCGCCAATGGCGTTCTGCAGGGAGCAATCACCCTGTCCGGCCCCAGCCTGCGCTTTACGCAGGAGCATGTCGCGCGGCTCGCCCCCGTGGCGGTAGAGGCGGCGATTGGCCTGTCGCTGCGGCTGGGGGCAACGCCGGGCCTGCTGCCCCCTCTGACCGCCGAATAAAGCCGCCATGGCTCAGATCGCCCCGCTGGCCCTAAGGTGGTCCAGCGCGGCCTGATCGCGGCCCAGTTCGCCATAGATCCGCGCGTTATGCTGCCCCAGCCAAGGCGGGGGGCAGCGCGCAGCGGGCTGACTGTCGGCAAGATCAAAACCTGCACGCACCACGCGCACGCCGCCGAAATCGGCCTCCGGCATGGCGATATCCTGCACCAGATCGCGCGCGGCGATCTGCGGATGGGCCAGAATTTCCGGCACGGTCAGGATGCGCCCCGCCGGAATGCCATAAGCGTTGAACAGGCTTTCCCACTCCTGCGCCGTTTTCGCGGCCAGCGCCTGTTCCAGTTCGGCATTGATCGCGGCGCGGTTGGCCTTGCGCGTCTCGCGCTCGGCAAAGCGCGGGTCGGTGGCCAATTCCGGCCGCCCGACCAGTTCGCACAGTTTCTCGAACTGCTCCTGCTTGTTGGCGGCAATGTTGATCGGCCCGTCGGCGCAGCGGAAGGCGCCCGATGGCGCGGCGGTCATGTTCTGATTGCCGATGGGCCGCGCCTCGACCCCGGCGATCAGGTAATTGGACACGGCCCAGCCCATGGCCGACAGCGTGGCGTCCAGCATCGACAGGTCGATAAAGGCCCCCTCGCCCGTCCGCCCGCGCTTGACCAGCGCGCTGACCACCGCAAAACCCGCTGCCATCCCGCCCAGCGTATCGCACAGCGGATAGCCCACGCGCAAAGGCGCAGTATCGGCGTCCCCGGTGATGCTCATGACGCCTGACATGCCCTGCACGATCTGGTCATAGGCCGGATTGCCCGCCAACGGCCCGTTCTGGCCAAAGCCGGAAATCGCGCAGTAGATCAGCCCCGGATTGACCGCGCGCAACGCTTCATGGCCAAAGCCCAGCCGATCCATCACGCCGGGGCGGAAATTTTCGACCAGTACATCGGCGCTGGCCACCAGATCGCGGAACAGCGCCTTGCCCTCGGGGTGTTTCAGATCAACGGTCACCGACAGTTTCCCCGCGTTCTGCGCGAGGAAACTGGTGCCCATCAATTGCCCGTTGAGCGCGGGCGAGGCGCCCAGCTTGCGCGCCAGATCGCCGTCCTTCGGGTTCTCGACCTTGATGACCTCGGCCCCCAGCAATGCCATTTGATATGTGGCATAGGGGCCGGAGAGAATATTGGTCAGATCGAGAACCCGGATGCCCGACAGCAGATCGGCGGGGGGCCGCTGCGAGGATTGGCTCACCGCTCAGATCTCCGCCGTGTTCACATCATAGCGATAGAGCCAGTCATAGCGGTCGCGGATCGGATCGCGGCTCCATTCGCTCTCCATATAGGCAACCGCGCCCTCTTCGGTGGCCAGCGCCGATTCATGGAAGCGGGCGGTGTTTTCCTTGGCCCCGCGCACCATGGCGCTGGTCCGCTCGACGCGGGCCTGTTCATAGCGGCGCAGCGCCTCGACCGGATCGGCATATTTGTCGAGGCAGCGGCCCAGCACGACGCCGTCCTCGATCGACATGACGGCGCCTTGGGCAAGGAATGGCAACGTGGCGTGGCAGGCATCGCCCAGCAAAGTGGCGCGACCGACGCTCCACGTCTGGCGCGGGGCGCGTTCCATGAACGCCCATTTCATCACCGAGGGCGCGGCCTGAATCAGCGTCTGCACATCCTCGTGCCATCCGGCAAAATCGCGGGCGCATTCCTCGTTCGAGCCTTGCGTGTACCAGCTTTCCACCTGCCAGTCGTTGCGCTCGATGGTGCCGATCATGTTCATCAGCTTGCCGCCGCGCAGGGGATAGTTGACCAGATGGCCGCCCGGCCCGATCCAGGTCCAGCCCAGCATGTCGCGCAACCGTTCGGGCAGGCGCTCCATGGGGATAACCGCGCGCCAGGCGATCATGCCGGTGAACTGCGCCTCATCATCACCAAACAGGCAGCGGCGCACGGTGGATTTCACCCCGTCGGCACCC
The DNA here is from genome assembly GCF_012275515.1 of Novosphingobium sp. SG707. Taxonomy (GTDB): domain Bacteria; phylum Pseudomonadota; class Alphaproteobacteria; order Sphingomonadales; family Sphingomonadaceae; genus Novosphingobium. The sequence goes on along the minus strand of NZ_JAAZQL010000001.1, from coordinate 812,413 downwards.
ACCAACAGGTCGCCCTGCGCATTTGTGCCATCGGCAAAATGCAGGGTCACGCCGTCCTCGCGCACGTCAATATTGCTGACCGCCTTGGCCAGATGGACCGCGTCGGGCTTGATCGCGCGCACCGCGTCGATCAGCGTGGCGAGCAGATCGGGGCGATAGACCGTCAGATAGGGATAGCCGTATTTCTCGACCGCCTGGGGGCCAAGGTCGAACATCGGCCATGCGCGGCCCGTGTTCCACAGGCGGAATTCCTTGCGGTGCGGCGCGCAAGAGGCGGCCTTGAGCGTTTCGAACACACCCAGCGCATCCAGGGCGCGCGAACCATTGGGGCTGATCTGGACGCCTGCGCCCACTTCGCCCAGTTCGGGGGCCTGTTCATAGACCTCGACATCATAGCCCCGGCGTAGCAGCGACAGGGCCGCTGCCATGCCCCCGATACCGCCGCCCGCAATCAGCACTTTGAGAGATTGTGTCATATATGCTCCCCAAACTTATGAATTCTTGAAAGGAATGGTGCGGATCAATCGGCCTCGCAGCGCAGCCAGTCGAAGGCGGCCATCACCGGCGCATCCGAAACCTTGAGCAGCAGCGCGTCGCTTTGCGCGCGATGGCGATAGGGTCGCCATGCGGGGATCGCGATCGTGTCGCCAAAGCTCCAATTGAAGGTCTGGCCGTCGATTTCGGTCCGGCCATGGCCTTCGACCACGGCGTAGATGATGTTGGCCGTGGTGCGGCATCGCGCGGTTTCGCGCCCGGCGATCAGCCTTTGCATATCCAGCCGGATCGTCTTGAGCGCCGGATCGCCCAATTGCACCGAGGCATGGGCATCATCCGACGCCAGCGCCGTTTCGAGCCGCGCCAGCGTATCCTCGCGCCGAAAGGCCAACGGCGAGCTGTCCACCGGCACGGGATCAGGCTCGACCCCATCGGGATGCGGCTGATAGAACATCGGTTCGAGCAGATGGAGCAGCGGAACGTCGAGAAAATCCATCCAGTAGCAATCGTCCGGCCCGACATTGTCATGCGAATGCCACGCCCATGAAGGCGTCAGCAGCACATCACCCGGCCGCATCTCCACCCGATGCCCATCGACCACCGTATAGGTCCCCCGCCCTTCAAGGATCAGGCGCAGAGCGTTGGGCGTGTGGCGATGGGCGCGGGCGGTCTCGCCGGGGCGGATCATCTGATAGGCGGCCACCATCGAGCGCAGCGTCGCATAGACATTGCCCTCCACCGGATTGAACATGGTCAGATTGCGCCGCTCGGCCTTGTCGGTGCCAATCAGCTCGCCCGCGCGGGCTAGGATCGGCTTCACATCCTCATAGCGCCATTGGAAGGGCTGAAAATTGGCGCGCGGCTCGCTCCACAGCGCGGGGAAACGGCGATGCCATCCCCCTTCCATGTTGAGCGCGGTGAAGGCGGCGTAAAGGTCATCGAGCGTGGCAATGTCGGCCATGATGCCCTCAATTCTGCTTGATGATGGGGGGAACATAGGCCGCCGCGAAAACCTCGCTCGCCCCTTCAGTGCCCTGCACCACGTCCACGGTCATTTCGCCAAGGCGGGTGATGGAGATGCGCACCTTGTCGCCATCGACGATGGGAGCGACGCCCTGTGGCGTGCCGGTGGCGATGATGTCGCCCGGCTGCAGCGTCATCACCGCCGAAGCCGTCTCGATCATGCCGGGAATGTCGAGCACCAGATCGCGCGTATTGGCATGCTGGCGCAGTTCGTCATTGACCCAGAGGTTCATTTCGAGATTGTCGGGATCGGGCACTTCATCCGCCGTGGTGATCCACGGGCCGACCGGGCAGAATGTGTCATAGGCCTTGCGGAACACGCGCTCTTCGCGACCACGCACCACCATGTCCATCAGGCAGGCATAGCCGAACACCGCCTCGCGCCAGTTTTCACGCGGGACCGAGCGGCAGGTCTTGCCGATGATGATGCCCAGTTCTGCCTCATGATGCACCTCGCGCCCCGGTACATGGGGCAGGACAACCGGATCGTTCGGACCCGAAACCGAAGAGGAAGGCTTGAGGAAAAAGCCCTGATTGGTGGCGCGATAGGTGGCCTGCATTTCGCGGCCATGGGCGTGATAGTTCACCGGATAGGCGATGACCTTGTTGGGCCATGGCACCGGGGTTTCCAGCCGCACATCGGCCAGAGCTTTGCGCGGAGCAGTGGCCAGCGCGGCCTCGATGCGGGGGCGCAGGATGGCGAAATCGCGGATCAGCACCAGCGGGCCTACCGGGGGCCATTGTGCGGGATCAACCCCGCAAACCTCTGTCACATCGGCGATTTCATCGCCCATACAGACCCCGATCCGGCCACCATCAAATCTTGCGAGACGCATTGGCAATTCCTAGTTCTGCCTAAAAGAACGATGTTCTTTTTATAAACGAGTCGATGATGAAATCAACTGTATTCACGATCACAAAAAGGTGATTTTCTCCGCTCGCCCCATCGGGCGCGGCCAAGCAAAAGGGCGCGCGAAAGCGGATCGCGCGCCCTTTCCCGTCACCCCTTTGCCGGGGTATCAGCCGTTAGAATTTGGCGCGCGCACGGGCGCCCCACGTGCGCGGCGGCGCAATGTCATGGCCATTGTAATTGGCGATGAAGGGATATTGCTGGGTGCCGGTGTAAACAGCGGTATTGCCGATGTTGCGGACAAAGGCCTGAACCGAGAAACGGTCGCCCGGCGCGTAATAGGTCAGGCTGGCGTTGAACAGGGCATAGGCATCGGCCCGCGCATTCTCGACAAATTCGGCCGAGAGCCAGCGCGAGGAGGCAAAGCTCATATCCGGCGTGAATTCCACCCGCGCGCCATCCTTTAGGTCAAACGTGTGGGTGTAATTGACATTGCCCGAGAACTTGGGCGTGCGCGGCAATTGGAAGCCGTTGCAATTGACCGTCCAATAGCCGATCCGCGCATTGCCGCCCGGAATGGCGCTCACGCCGCAGGTGGTCGTCGGATCGGGGCTGGCCGCGCGATAGACCTGATAGGAGAAGTCCTTGTACTTGCTCTCGGTATATTCGACGCCGACATGGAAAGAGTCATTCATCGTCGGACGCAGCGTGGCCTCCAGCGTGATGCCCTTGGCCACAGCCTTGCCCGCGTTGAACAGCGAGGAAACCTGCGCGCCGCCGCGATCGAGCTGCGAGAAATTCTCCTGCCGGTTCTTGTAGTCCATATAGAACAATTCGGCGTTGATCAGCAGCAGGCGGCCAAAGAAGCGGTTCTTCGAACCGATCGTATAGGCGGTCACATCCTCGGGCTTATACGGGTCGATGTCGGCGTTCGACTGGCCGCCCGATTTGAAGCCGGTGACGACGCTGGCATAGAGCATATTCTGGGGCGCCACGTCGAATTCGACGCCTGCCTTGTAATTCAGTCGCTTGGCCGAATAGGTGCCCTTCACCCATGTACCCGACGAGGTCAGGATCTCGCAGGAGCCGCCGATGGCCGTGCCGCCCGTGGGACAGGCAAGGCTGCCCGCGATGGCATAGCGATGGCCGTCCACAGACTTGGTTTCGTCGGTATAGCGCAGGCCCGCCGTGGCGCGGAAACGGCTGGTCAGCGAATAGGTCGCCTCGCCAAAGGCGGCATAGGCGCGGGTGTTCAGCTTGGCGATAAAGGCGGTGTCAGAGGCGCGGCCGAGGCGGACGGCATTGTAGCTGTCCTGATCCTCGTTGAAATAATAGCCGCCGATCACCCATTTGACGCGATTGTCGGCATGGCCAAGGCGCACTTCCAGCGTCTGGCCTTCCGAGACGGACGGCGCGCCGGTGAAATAATTGTTCGTGCCGAAATAGAGCGCGGGCATGACCAGCGAGTCCTGCGTCACGCGCTGATAGGCCGGGATCACGGTCAGCACGGCCGGGCCAAGGTTCCAGTCAATATGGCCGTTGATGCCCAGCACATCGACGTTCTGATAGACCTTGCTGGTATCGAGCGGATAGATGCCCGGAGGCGCGGTCACGCTGCCGATCAGGGTGTTGAGCGACTGGTTGATCGAGGTCCAGCGATTGGCCGGGATGATCGGCTGGGGATTGGTGATGCCCGGCGCGTTGGGGGCGGTCGGTTCATAAACCACCTTGCCCGGACCGCGACCGCCCAGATGCTGATAATTTACGCCCAGACGCAGGGTCAGCGCCTCGGTCGGCTGGGCCTTCACCTGAAGGCGCAGCGCGTGATGCTTGTCATCATCGGTGCCGTCGGTGATATAACCATCGCGCGACACACCCTGGAACGAGGCACGCACGGCCACCTTCTCGCCCAACGGGATGTTGACCGCGCCTTCGGCATTGTAGCCGTTGTAATTCTGGAAACCGGCGCTGACATAGCCCTCGAACTGACCCAGCTTGGGCTGAACGGGGATGATGTTGAGCGCGCCGCCCGTGGCGTTGCGGCCATAGAGCGTGCCTTGCGGACCTTTCAGCACTTCGACGCGCTCAAGATCATAGAAAGTGGCGGCGACAAACTGGCTGCGCGCGGCGAACACGCCGTCATAGGCCTGCGCCACGGCAGGATTGGAATAGCCGGTGGTCGAAAAATCGCCCGCGCCGCGGATATAGACCTGAATCGCGCTGCCGCCCTGCGTGATCTGAACGCCGGGCGAAAGGCGGGCCAGGTCGGTGGCCTGCGCCACGCCCGCGCGGTTCAGCGTTTCAGCGGACAGCACGTCGATGGAAACGGCGGTCTTTTGCGCGCTTTCCTTGCGGAATTGGGCCGTTACAACGATTTCGTCATTGGACGGAGCCGGCGGCGCTTCGGCGGCCTGGGCCATGGCGGGCAACAAGGCGCTGGCCGCAACGCCCAGCAGGAACATCGCCGCGCGATCGCAACGTTTCATCTCAATCCTCCCCAATCATTTCATGGTTATCACAATTCGGCTTCACCAGAAGGAGCGGCTTTAGTCGCGTTCTTTCTGATGGAATGCCATTCTTATAAAATGCGATTCACGCCCTGTCAATCAAAGATGATTACACGTGTATTCACTCGCAATCCGCTGATTCACAGCAATTTTATCCTTTTCACGCCCTATCTGGACAGCCTGCCCGAGTCACGATAGAACAGCATTCTATTTTCAGCGCGACTCCCCCAACGCGCCTTTGGGAGACGATGACATGACAACATTCCCCGACGTTCCGGCCTTCACCGGCTTCAACACCCCCTCGCGGGTCGAGGCGAACGTCCATGACCTTGATGTGCGCGGCACGATCCCGCCCGAAATGGACGGCTGCTTCTATCGCGTTCAGCCCGAGCATCAGTTTCCGCCCCTGCTGGGCAATGACATCGCGTTTAACGGCGACGGCATGATCTCGATGTTCCGCTTTAAGAACGGCCGCGTCGATTTCACCCAGCGCTGGGCCAAGACCGACAAGTGGAAGCTGGAGAATGAGGCCGGACGCGCGCTGTTCGGCGCCTATCGCAATCCGTTGACCGATGATGAAAGCGTCAAGGGCAAGATCCGCGGCACGGCCAACACCAATGCCTATATCCACGGCGGGCGGCTCTATGCGCTGAAAGAGGACAGCCCCGCGCTGGTGATGGACCCGGTCAGCCTTGAGACGCAGGGCTACACCGATTTTGACGGGCGGATGAAGGGCGAGACATTCACCGCCCATCCCAAGACCGACCCGGCCACGGGCAATATGTGCGGCTTTGGCTATGCCTCCAAGGGCCTGCTGACCCGCGACATGACCTATTACGAAATCAGCCCCGAGGGCGAGCTGCTTTATGATGTGTGGTTCGAGGTGCCCTATTACTGCATGATGCATGATTTCGCGATCACGCCCGATTATGCGCTGTTTTCGGTGATGCCGATGACCAGCAGTTGGGAGCGCCTGAAGGCAGGCAAGCCCCATTTCGGTTTTGATACCTCGCAGCCCACCTATCTGGCCGTCATGCCGCGCAAGGCGGGCACTACCGCGCAGGACATTCGCTGGTTCAAGGGCGGCAATTGCTTCACCGCCCATGTGATGAACGCGCATCAGGACGGGACAAAGCTGCATCTCGATCTGCCCGTGGCGGCCAATAACATGATGCCCTTCTTCCCGGACATCAACGACGCGCCCTTCGATCCGGTGGCAGGCGCAACCTATCTGACGCGCTGGAGTGTCGATCTGGCCCAGAACGAGGAGGAATACCGATCCGAGCGCCTCTCCGACATGATCGGTGAATTTCCCCGCATCGATGATCGCTTTACCGGGCAAAAGAACCGCTATGGCTGGATGGTCGTGATCGACCCTTCGCAGCCGGTCGAACTCAAAGGCGGCAGCGCGGGCGGCTGGGTGATGAACACGCTGGGCTTCGTCGATCTGGAAAGCGGCACCGAACAGAAATGGTGGTGCGGCCCGGTCTCCTCGATCCAGGAGCCCTGTTTTGTCCCCCGCCCCGGCTCTGAGCGCGAAGGCGACGGCTGGATCGTCATGGTGTGCAACCGCCTGGAAAACCGCAGCAGCGACCTGCTGATCTTCGAGGCCACCAATATCGCGGCAGGGCCCATCGCCACCATCGCCATCCCGGTGCGTCTGCGCTTCGGCCTGCATGGCAATTGGGCAGAGGCCGGCGCGGTGAAGGCTTTGGAAGAAGCTTGAATTATGGGGAAGAGCGGGGGCTTGGCTCTCGCTCTTTTTCTTGGGGAAGGATGCCTCCGGCGGGCAAAGGGTCTCGACCCTTTGCAATCCCATGAATGGGGTGGTGCTTGGTTGGCCGGGTGATGCGAAATAGTTAAAGCCTGCGGCGCGGCAAACTTAGGCTTGTCTGCGCCGCAGGCTTTAAAGTTTATAAGGTTGAGGCATCAGCTTTGGCTGCAATCTTGGCGCAACGCAGACAGTAACGGGATTGCAAAGGGACAAGTCCCTTTGCCCGCCGGAGGCCCCTTTAATATCCTTACCCCTCAATCCCCCGGCAAACCATATCGGCCAGCATCCCCACCGCCTCATTCCAGTCGAGCGAGGCCAGATCGAAACCCATCACCCCGGCCAGACGCTCACCGCGCGCGAGGGGGTAGATATAGACGCCCAGCACCACATTCATGGCCAGGAAGAAGCGCGCCTCGTTGAGGTCGGGCAGACATTGGCGCAGCAGGCCGATCACCCGTCGCCGGACCGGCTCAGCCAGTTGGCGGGTAATGACGCGGGCCTCATCGGACGGGTCGACCAGCGCAAGGCTGTAGATTCGGTGGCTTTTTTGCACATCGGCGCCCTCGCCCAGCATGGCCGAACCGAAGAAGGTGGCGATCACGGCGCGGGCCGAGATCTCGCCCGAGGCTTCGAGCGCATCGAAGCCGGCGTTTTGCGCGACGTGGATCGGATCAAAATGGCGCCGGAAAACCTCGGTGAACAATTCCTGCTTGCCGCTCCAGTTGCGGCTGAGCGAGGCAAGGCTGGTGCCCGCCCGCGCGGCAATGGCGCGGATGGTGCAGCGGTCATAACCGCTTTCGATAAATTGATCGTCGGCCGCGATCAGAAACCGATCGCGGCTGCTGCCTTCAGGCGTTTCAGCCATCCACGCTGACCCGGCCATAGCGCCCATCGACATAGACCAGCGGTTCGCCGCCGTCCACGATCACTCTTTCCACCAAACCCGTCACCACCCTATGGCTCCCGAAATCCGCTGTCTGTTCAACGCGGCACAGGATAGTGGCAACGCAGGATTCCACAAGCGGCAGCCCGCCCTCGATCCGCCAGTCCAGCGTATCAAAGCGGCGGTCGGGCGGCGTGGAGACGAAGGCGTTGCAGGCGGCGGCCTGATCGGCGGCCAGAATATTGACCACGAACCGCCCATTGCCCTCCAAAGGCGGGAGCAGGGAGGCGGTACGGTTGATCGCCAGCAGCAGCGAGGGCGGCTCCATGCTCAGCGACATGAAGGCCGTCATCGCGATGCCGCAGGGCGCGCCCGCGCCGTCCAGCGTGGTGACCAGAGCCACCCCGCTGGCCAGCAGGCGCATGGCGGCGCGGAAGTCTCCTTCCAGCGCCGCGATCACCTCGCCGTCTATTGTCGGCCCGCTCATTTCCAGTCCACATTGGGCATCGCGCCCGACTTGGCCAGAAATTCGCGCACCTGACCCCATTCACCGTCGCGCTGGGCGTACATGTGGTCGCCGATGCGCGCGCGGCCCTGACTGGTCAGATAGAACATTTCGTAGAGTTCAATGCGGCTGCCCAGCGCCGAACCGGCAAAGTCCCATGCCGTGCGCATGATGCTGGCGCGCTGCTCGGCGCTCATGCCTGCCGAGCCGGGCAGATATTTGCGCAGCATGTCGCCGATCTCCGGGTTTTCGAACAGCGCCAGCGAGGGCGTGCAAAGCAGGTTGTGCGAACCGATGGCCCGGATGATCTGGTTCACGCGCGTCATCCAGCCAGGCATCACGCAGCGCAGCACCGAGAGGTCGCGATGCGGGAAGAAGGCACCCGCGCCCCAGTCATGCGCCCGCGCCTCGGCCGCCACGATGGCCGAACGCGTCAGCGAGAGATAGGCGTGGATCTCGCCCAGCATTTCGGCCGCATCGGGGCGGGCGATGCTGTTCGACACCTTCAGGATGCTCGAACACAGGTCATAGGCGAATTCCAGCTTCACCATCGCGCGGATCGCCGTCTGCTGCAGCGTGTTGCCCGGCGAAACGCCCTGGTTGAGGTTGTTGTAAACGTTGAGATCGCCTTCGCAGAACACGCGCTCATAGGGCACTTCTACATCGTCAAAGATGACAAAGGCGTCCTGTTCGTCAAAGCGCGAGGAGAAAGGCGCGTCCTGAATGCTGGCATTGGTGCCGTAATGGTCGCGGCAGATCTGGATCACGCCCTTGGTGTTGACCGGAATCGAGAAGATCAGCGCATAATCTTCACCGCCCGACGGGATCGGCGACGAGGAATAAACATAGAGTTCATCGGCAAGCGGCCCCAGCGTGGCGAGAACCTTGCCGCCGCGCACGATGATGCCGTTTTCATTGCGGCCCACCACGCGCAGCGTCAGATCGGTGTTCATTCCCGCCAGATCGCCCACGCTCTTGTCGATATTGGCGTGGACGATGGTGTGGGTCATCGAAAGGTCGCCCTCGATCACCTCGCGGTGGAATTTCTTCAGGCGTTCATAGCCCTCCGGCTTGCCCCGCGCCCAGATGTCGGCGCGCGCGGTATGGCCCGAGAGCACCACGTTCACATAGTCGGGCGTGCGGCCCAACATACCGTTGGAATAACGCGCCAGACGCTCCAGGCCGCGATGGCGGATCGCCAGATCCTCGGCGCTTTTGGGCAGCATCAGGCTGACGCTCATCTTTTCGCCCGACCGTTCCGGGTCGGGAATCAAGCAATCCTCGGCATAGGTGTGCTGCCAATCGAAATAGCCGGCCATGCCGTCGACCGACCCGGCAAGGCGCGGATCATTCGCCACATCAACCTTGCCATCGCCCAGATAAACTACCCGGTTATCCTTCAGCCCAGCCTTATATTCGGCCCCTGTGCGAGCAGCCATTGCATCTTCTCCCAAGACGTGGAAACAAGTGTATTCACGAATCGTCAAATGCTCAATGAAACACCATTCTGTCAAGTGGAACTTTGGGCATTGACGACAGGTGGCGCCGTTCATAGAATGATGTTCTATTTTCAACACCTCCGATCATGAGAGGTGCAAACACTTGGGAGAAGCGTTTCATGTCAGCCGCGATTGCGCCCGCTGTGCCGGATCTTGCCGCGCTGTCCTCGGCGCGCGAATGCTTTGCCGCCTTGCTCGGGGCCGAGGGCGTGGTGGAGAATGGCGGCCGCCAGCGCGCCTTCCACGATCCGTTTGAAGGCCCCTCAGCCCATGGCCATCAGCCCGCGCTGGTTGTCCAACCGGCCAATGTCGAGCAGGTTCAAGCCGCCCTGCGCGTAGCCGCCGAAAGGGGCCTCCACGTCTGGACATCGTCCAAGGGGCGCAATTACGGCTATGGCGGTTCGGCGCCGGTTGCCGATGGCGCGGTGGTGATCAACCTCTCGCGGATGAACCGGATTCTCGACATTGACGCCACCCATGGCACCGCTGTGATCGAACCAGGCGTCAGCTTTGCCGATCTCTATGCCGCGCTGCGCAGGGACGATATTCCCCTGATGATGTCCGTGCCCGATCTGGGCTGGGGCAGCATCATCGGCAATGCGCTGGAGCATGGCATCGGCTATAACGTGATGGGCGATCATGCCTCGGCCCTGTGCGGGATGGAGGTGGTGCTGCCCGATGGCTCGCTGCTGCGCACAGGCCAAGGCGCCCTGCCCGACAGCCCGCTGTGGCATCGGCACAGGCGGGGCTTTGGCCCGGCGGTCGATGATCTGTTCAAACAGTCGAATCTGGGCATCGTCACCAAGGCCGGGCTGCATCTGATGCCCCGCCCCGAAGTGATGGCCACCGGCACGATCCGCTGCGAGGCCGAGGGGGACATCGTGCCCCTGATCGCCATGGTGCGCCGCCTGCTGCAATCGGGCGTGCTTCAGGGCGTGCCGATGCTGGTTTCCTCGCCGCCGATGGCCACAGGATCGGGCGAAGGGCGCTTTACCGCCGAAAACCTGCGCCAAGTGCTGCGGCCCGGTCGCTGGAATTTGCGCTTTGGCCTTTATGGCCATGAAGCGCTGGTTTCCGCCCGCCGCGCTGTGCTGGAGCGCGAAGTGGCCGCCATCCCCGGCGCGGTGATGGAGCTGCGCCAATATGCGGGCGATGCCGGTCCCGAGGATGTCGAACCGCGCGACCTGATCGCCGCCGGAATCCCCAATCAGGTGCTGCTCGACCGGCTGAAAGGCGTGTTTGGCGACAGTTTCGGCCATATGGATTTTTCGCCGGTTCTGCCCATTGATGCCGATTACGCCCGCCGCGCGGAAACCCTGCTGGGCGAGACCATGGCGCGCCATGGCCTGATCGGCGCCTTCGGCCTGCTCTGCTTTCCCCGCAGCATGGTCAGCGCCAGCCTGGTGATGTTTGATGCGGCCGATCAGGCCCGAGTCGATGCCGCCCGCGTGGCGGTGCGCCATCTGTGCGATGAAGTGGCGACATGGGGCTGCGCGCCCTATCGCGCCCATGTCGCGCTGGTCGACCATGTGCAGGACAAATTCGCCTTTGGCCAAAACGCGATGGCCCGTTTCTACACCACGCTCAAGGATGCGCTGGACCCGGCGGGCCTGTTGGCGCCGGGCAACCACGGCATCTGGGCCGGTGGCCAGCGCGGGGCGTCATGACCAAAGGCCAAATAGAAAAATCATTCGATTATAAAAACATATGGGATGGGCAGCAAGCATGTTCCCCCCCCGAGGAGAAAGACCATGAGTGGAGAGCGTATCTCCGTTGCCCAGGCGCACCGTCTGGCGCGCATGAATATCATCGCCGGATTCCTCGTGTGGGGCATCGCCTTGGCGGGCGTGTCGATGATGATGCCCGTGATGTACAACTCCATTCTGGAATCGATGCATTGGACCATTGGCGAAACCACGCGCTTCATGGCCATCAAATCGGCCACATCGGCGATGGGCGGCTTGGTGGCGGGGCCGCTGCTGGTGCGTGTGGGCGCCAAGAAAGTGCTGTTGCCCTCGGTCTTTGTTATCGGGATTGCCACCAGCCTGCTCTATTTCGCCCATTCGCTGCCGTTTTACTATGCCTTGGCCGCCGTATCGGGGGTCTGTTCGGTGTGGAGCGTGATCGCCATTCAGGTAACGCTGGCCCGCTGGTATTCGGCCAGCCTTGGCCGCAACACCGGCTTTGCCATGCTGGGCGGGGCGCTGGCCGGATTTATCGTGCCGATGAGCACGCGCATGGGCGTCACCCATTTCGGATGGCACGCCACGGCGGGCGCGGCGGGTCTGATCGTGCTGGTTCTGGTGGGCCTGTCGATCTCGCTGCTGGTGCATGAAACGCCCGAGGCCTATGGCTATACCGCCGATGAACTGGACCCCGGCAAGGGGCGCCCGAGCGGCGGCGTGCCCGATCTGGGCGAGGATTTCGCCTCGTTCCGCAAGACGCCGCAATTCTGGATGCTGATTCTGGCCACCGCGCTCTCGGGCGTGATCAGCAACGGCATCAATGAATATATCCCGCTCTTCATTGAAAAGCACACCACGCTGGGCGCGACGGTGGCGGCGCTGGGCTTTACCATCGTCATGCTGATTTCCGGGCTGGGCAAGATCCTGTTCGGCTGGGTGTTCGACCGGCTCTCGACCAAGGGTGTGGCGCTGTGCTGGGCGCTGTGCGGCGTGGCGGCGCTGGCCACCTTCCCGCTGGCCGGTTATGCCACTTTCCTTGCCTTCACCATCCTGCGCGGCGTTTCGCATGGCGGGGTGATCGTTCAGGCGCCGGTGCTGGCGCGCCATATCTATGGGGTGCGGGCGCTGCCACAGGTCATCTCACTGCTGACGGCGGCCTTCCATCTGGGCGCGGCGGCCGGGATCGTGGCCATCGGCGCGGGCGTGGACAAGACCGGCGGCTTTACCGTTCCCTTCATCGTGGTGGCGGCCGTGGCCTTTGTGGCGGCGGGCATCGGCTGGCAATTCCATCCGCGCCACTGGGCCGGCCAACAGGCCGCCGCCAAGGCGTGAAAGGAGACACCATGTCGATCCAGTTGCCCCATGGCATGAATGCCGCAGCCTTTGACAAGGCGCTGGCCGATTTCCGCCGCGCGCTTGGCGATCAATGGGTGCTCTCGGGCGAAGAGGACCGCCAGACCTATATCGACCCCTATGCGATGGGGGACGGGCTGGACCATGATTGCAGCGCGATCCTTGCCCCTTCGACGGTGGAGGAGGTGCAGGCCATCATCCGCATCGCCAATCAGCACAAGACCCCGCTCTGGCCGGTCAGCCGGGGCAAGAATCTGGGCTATGGCGCCTCTTCGCCCAAGGAGAAAGGCGACCTCATCCTCGACCTTTCGCGGATGAACCGCATTCTGGATGTGAACGAGAAACAGGCATCCTGTCTGATCGAACCGGGCGTGGGCTATTTCGACCTGTTCCGCCATCTGCGCCAACATGCCCCCTCGCTGTGGATGAGCGTGCCGGGCAATTCATGGGGCAGCGTGATCGGCAATGCGCTCGATCGCGGCATCGGCTACACCCCCTTTGGCGACCATTGCGAAACGCTGTGCGGACTGGAGGTGGTGATGCCCGATGGCTCGCTGCTGCGCACCGGCATGGGGGCGATGCAGGGGGCCAAGGGCTGGCAGAGCTATAAATACGGCTATGGCCCCGGCTGGGACCAGATGTTCATGCAATCGAACCTTGGCGTGGTGGTCAAGGCGGGTGTCTGGCTGCAACCGGAACCGGAAATGACGGCCAAGATCACGCTGGCCCTGCCCCGGTTCGATGATGCGGAATGGGCGCTCGATATCCTGTGCGACCTGCGCCGCCGCGACATCATCCAGCATAATATCGTGTTCGGTTCGCCCGTGCGCGCAGCCTCGACCATGTCGCAGCGCGCCGATTGGTATGATGGCCCCGGCGCCCTGCCCGACAGCGTTTCGGAAAAGATGATGGCCAAGCTGGGCCTTGGCTGGTGGAACGCCAAGATCAGCCTGTTTGGCGATGAGGGCAGCGTGATGGCGCAGGTCGCGCTGATCCGCCGCCTGTTCGAACCGCGTCTGGGCAGCGCGCTGCAGTTCGAGATCTGGAAACGCGGCGATCCGCTGGAAAAATCGGCCACCGGCATCCCCACCACGATGGGGCTGCAATCGGTCAACTGGTATGGCGGGCGCGGCGGGCATCTCAGCTTTGCCCCGGTCCTGCCGCAGGATGGTGCGATGGCGCTGGCCTATGCCAAGAAGATCAAGGCCTATTATGAAGAGGTCGGGCAGGATTATTACGCCAGCTTCACCATCGGCCGCCGCCATATCAACAATGTCAGCCTGATCCTTTACAACCGCGATGAGCCGGAAGCCATCGCGCGCGTGGACAAGCTCTATCGACACCTGCTCAAGGAAGCCGCCGCCAGCGGCTTTGGCGAATATCGCGGCCATATTTCCTATATGGACGAGGTGGCCGCCACCTATGACTTTGCCGATGGCGCGCTGGCGCGGCTCAACAACCGCGTCAAATCCGCGCTGGACCCCAACAACATCATCGCGCCGGGCCGCAACGGTATCGGCAGCCGCGCCCATGGGGGAGACAGGCCATGATCCGCATCCTTGCCTTTATCCTCGGGCTTGTACTTGCCCTGGCGCTGATCGCCATGCCCGCCGACGCGCAAGGTCCTGCAGCGCCGACTAAATCGGCAAACGCCACGCCCATCGCCACCACCGCGCTGGGGGCGATCACTTACGGCGCGCAATCGGCCAATCCGGGCGAAAAACTGTTCGGCCAGAAATGCGCCTTTTGCCATATCGGCCCCAGCACAGGCAAATTCATGCTGGCCCGCCGCGTGCCCAAGGGACAGGCCGAATTGCCCGACCGGCGCGATCTGACCGCCGATTATGTCAAGGCCGTGGTGCGCAACGGTCTGGTCAACATGCCCACTTTTACCCGCGTGGAGCTGACCGACCGGGAATTGGCGCAAGTGGCCGACTGGCTAGCGCGAAAGGGCCGCAAGTGAGCGGGGTGGCTGTCAACCGCCGCGCCGTGCTGGGGGCCATGGCTGTGTTGCCGGGTCTGGCCATGGCGCCGCGCGCGCAGGCCGCCGCCGGGTTTCATTTCATCCTCGACGCGCGCCTGCCCGAAGCCGTCGCGATCCGGGCAAGGGCCGATGCCGCAGGCCACCCCTGCGCCGATCCTGCGGGCGAGATCATCCGCCTTTTGCTGAGCGAAGAAGGCCACCAAATGGCGGGCACGATCATCGGCCTGACAACCTACAGCGATTACGTGCTGGCCCGCGACATGCTGCGGATGCGGGGCCGCCGGATCCGCGCCCCCCATGCCCTTCCCCATGGCCTGCCCGGCGGCGAGGACGGCGATCCCCTGCTGGCCTCCCTGCGCGATGCCTGCGCGCGCCGCTGCGCCTCGCGGGCCTCCTCCTTCCTCTGGCTGGCCTGAACGGCCGCTGCCCCAAGGAATATCAACGTGTCCAAGCTGGAATTCGACTATATCATCGTGGGCGCCGGATCGGCGGGCAGCGTGCTAGCCAACCGGCTGAGCGCCGACCCGCAAAACCGCGTCCTCCTGCTCGAAGCGGGAGGCAAGGCCAACCACCCCTATATCCGTATGCCGCTGGGTTTTCTTCAGGCCCTGCGCAATCCGGCGTTGACTTGGCAATTCGCCTCCGAGCCGGAACTGCATCTGGACGGCAAGGTCTTTCCCTTGCCCCGGGGACGGGTGCTGGGCGGCTCATCCTCGATCAATGGCACCGTGCATTTCCGGGGCCATCCTTTCGATTTCGACGATTGGGCCGCTCTGGGCTGCACGGGCTGGGATTACAAAAGCGTGCTGCCCTATTTCAAGCGCAGCGAGGACCATTGGACCGGCGGCAACCCATGGCGAGGCAAGGGCGGGCCGATCGGCGTGCGCCCGGTCAATGTTTCGCGCCTGATGGCCGAGGAATTGCGCGCTTCGGCCGCCTTGCAGGGCTATGCCTATAATCCCGATTATGACGGCATCGGCAATGAGGGCTGCGCCGATGTGCAGGTCGCGCTGAAAGACGGCGAGCGCTGCGGCGGGGCCAAGGCCTATCTGGAGCCGATCCGCGACCGCTCCAACCTGCGCATCCTCATCCATGCGCAGGTCAGCCGCATCCTGTTTTCCGGCAAGCGCGCCACCGGCATCGCCTTTGAAAGGGAAGGCGTCGAGCAGACCGCCACGGCCCGGCGCGAGATCGTGCTTTGCGGCGGGGCCTATGGTTCGCCGCAATTGCTGATGCTGTCGGGCATTGGCCGGGCGCCGGATCTGGCGCGGCACGGCATCGGCACTGTCCATGAATTGCCGGGCGTCGGGCAAAACCTGCAGGAGCATGTGCGCCTTGCTCATCAATATGACGCCGCCCCGCCCCACAGCTTTGCCCAGCAATTGCGTTTTGACCGGGCTGCTTTGGCCTTTTTGCGCTGGTATTTCCTGCGCTCCGGCCCCTTTGCCAATCAGATCGCGGCGGCCTGCATCCTGGCCCGTTCGCAGGACGGGCTCGACCGACCCGATCTTCAGATCATGTCCAGCCCGGTGCGGGTGGACGCCAATATCTGGTTCCCCGGCTTCGCTCGCCCCAAGCAGGACTGCTTCTACAATTCGATCTGCCTGCTGCGTCCGAAAAGCCGGGGCAGCGTGTCCCTGCAGGACAGCGATTTCCGCTCGGCCCCACGCATCCATCTCAACCTGCTGGGCGATGAGCGCGACTGGGATGTGCTGAAAAAGGGCCTGACGATTTCACGGCGGATTTTCGCCAATGGTCCGATTGCCGATTATGTCATCGAAGAAACCTTGCCCGGCGCCCATATCACCAGCGACGAGGCGCTCGACGCGATGAAGGCGCAATTGTCGGGCGTGGTGCATCATCCGGTCGGCACCTGCGCGATGGGCCTGGGGGCCGATGCAGTGGTCGATCCGCAATTGCGGGTGCATGGCATTGGGGGCCTGCGCGTGGCCGATGCCTCGATCATGCCGCTGCTGGTGGGCGCCAACACCAATGCCGCCGCCGTGATGATCGGCGAAAAAGCCAGCGACCTCATTCTGCAATCCGCGCGTCAGGAGCAACAAGCATGAACCCGATTTTCGACACCGCACGCGGGCGCATGGCCGCCCTGTCGGGCCATTTCATCGACGGCGCCTGGCGCAAAGGCTCCGGGGCGACGATCCCGGTCCTTGATCCGGCGCGCGAAACCGCCATCGGCGCGATTGCCGCAGGCGGGGCGGAGGAGGTCGATCAGGCCGTTCGCGCCGCGCGCCGCGCCTTTGACGCCCCATCATGGTCGGCCATGCCCGCCGCCGAGCGCGAAAGGCTCCTGCTGCGCCTTGCCGATCTGGTCGAGGAGAACCGCGACGAACTGGCGGCGATGGAAACCATCGACAATGGCATGCCCTACGGCGTTTCGCGGATGATGGCCGTGGGCAGCGCGATCAGCGCGATCCGCTATCACGCAGGCTGGCCCCGGCGGTTGACAGGCGAAACCGTGCCCATGTCGGTGCCGGGCAACTGGCATGGCTATACCACGCATGAAGCGCTGGGCGTGGCGGCCCTGATCGTGCCGTGGAACGCGCCCTTTGCCATCACCTGCACCAAGGTCTCGGCGGCGCTGGCGGCGGGCTGCACGGTGGTGCTCAAGCCCGCCGAACTGGCGCCCATGTCAGGGCTGCGTCTGGCCGAACTGGTGGCGCAGGCGGGCTTTCCGGGCGGCGTGGTCAATGTGGTGACGGGAACCGGCGTGGAGGCGGGCGCGGCTCTGGTCGGCCATCCCGGCATCGACAAGATCAGCTTTACCGGATCGACCGCCACCGGCAAGGCGATCCTGCATCAGAGCGTGGGCGACCTTAAGCGCGTCAGCCTCGAACTGGGCGGCAAATCGGCCAGCATCGTCTTTCCCGATGCCGATCTCGGGCGCGCCATTCCCGCCGTGGCCATGGGCATCTTCGGCAACAGCGGACAGGTCTGCGCGGCCGGATCGCGCCTGTTCCTGCATGAGGCGATCTTTGACCGTTTCATCGAGGGTCTGGTCGCCTTCACGCAAAAGCTGCGCGTCGGGCCGGGGACCGAGGAGGGGATCGCGCTTGGTCCGCTGATTTCCGGACCGCAGCGCGATAAGGTGATGGCCTATATCGAGGCGGGCAAAGCCGAAGGCGCCACACTGATCGCGGGCGGCGATGCACCTTCGGGGCCGGGCTATTTCGTCAACCCCACGATCTTTGTCGATGCCGATCCGTCCATGTCGATCGTGCGCGAGGAAATTTTCGGCCCTGTCCTGTCGGTCATGAAATTTGGCGATGACGATCTCGACGATCTGGCGGCGCGGGCCAATGACAGCATTTACGGGCTGTCGGCCTATGTGTGGACCGCCCATCTGGGCCATGCCCATGCAATGGCGAAAAAGCTGCGTTCGGGCTCGGTCAAGATCAATGGGTCGGGCATGGAATTCGCCCTGCCTTTTGGCGGTTTCAGGCAATCGGGGCTGGGCCGCGAACATGGGCGGCATGGGGTGGAAGCCTTCACCGAAACCAAATCGGTGATGGTGGGCTGGTAAGATCCAGCGTTTGGGCCTTGCGCTGCCCGCCAGTCGCGGACAGGAGACGCCTCCGGTGGATCACTCAGCCGCAGTCTGAGCGCTCTGGGCGATGCGGCGCATGGCCTGCGGGGGCTGGCCAAAAGCGCGCAGAAAGGCGCGCCGCATCCGCTCCGGGTCATGGAATCCGGTGGCCCGTGCGACCTGCTCGACCGGCATGTTGCTGTGCTCGACCCTTTCGCGCGCCACCTCAAGGCGCAGGCGTTCGACCACCCGCGCCGGGCCGATCCCCATGCTGCGCGAAAAGGCGCGTGAGAAATTGCGCGGGCTCATTGCCGCCTGCTCCGCCAGTCGCTCGACGGTCAACCGCTCGTGCAGATGGCTGCGGATCCATTCGAGCAGGGCGGAAAATTCACTCTCATCGCCGCCCAGTTCGGCCAGCGCCGAAAATTGCGACTGCCCGCCCGGCCGCCGGTAATAGACCACCATGTCCTGCGCCACCCGCTGCGCCAGCGCGTCGCCCAGATCCTGCGCGATCAGCGCCAGCGCCAGATCGATCCCGGCCGTAATCCCCGCCGAGGTCCAGATATGCCCATCGCGGAT
Organism: Novosphingobium sp. SG707; assembly: GCF_012275515.1. Classification (GTDB taxonomy): domain Bacteria; phylum Pseudomonadota; class Alphaproteobacteria; order Sphingomonadales; family Sphingomonadaceae; genus Novosphingobium. The sequence continues at coordinate 793,732 of NZ_JAAZQL010000001.1, read as the reverse complement.
ATGGATGCGGTCGGGATCAACCTTGACCGCCGGAAACAGCCGCGCCAGCAATTTCGCCCGGCGCCAGTGGGTGGTGGCCCGCCGCCCGTCGAGCAGCCCCGCCCCGGCCAGCAGAAATGCCCCCGAACACACGCTGCACAGGCGCCGCACATCCCTGGCAGCCGTGCGCAGGAAATCGGTGTTGGCAGGCTCGCGCATGGCATCGCGGCTGCCATTGCCGCCCACCACGACCAGCGTGTCGAACGGGCCCGCGCCCTGGGCCGCCACCGTATCGAGCGCGATGCCCGAAGAACTGCGCACCGGCCCGCCCGCCGCCGAAATCGGCACCAGCCGATAGGGCCTGCCCGCCATGCGACCCGCGATTTCAAAGCTGGTGATCGGGCCGCAGGCGTCAAGGAGCTGAAAGTCGGGATAAAGATAGATGCCGATACTTTGAGACATGGCATAAAATGAGGGATCATTGTCATTTCGTCAAGCCGTCCCGACCGGCATCATGGCCCCGCATCCAGAGGAGGCTGTCATGAATCACCCACCGTTTCGCATCGTCTTTGCCGTCTTTCCGGGCATGACCCAGCTCGATTTCACCGGTCCTTATCAATTCCTCTCGCGCCTGCCCGACAGCCGGAGCATCGTGGCGAGCCGGGATGGCGGCGATGTTCCCGCCGAAGGGCTGACCTTTGCCCATACGCAACGCCTGACCGACATTGCCGCCTGCGATCTGCTTTGCGTGCCGGGCGGCGTGGCGGCGACACAGGTGGCGCTGGACGAGGATTTCATCGCCCAGATCCGCCGATTGGGAGAGGGTGCCCGCTATATCACCTCGGTCTGCACCGGCTCGCTGATCCTTGGCGCGGCGGGACTGCTGCAGGGCAGGCGCGCGGCCTGTCACTGGGCCTATCGTCACCTGCTGCCGCTGTTTGGCGCCCTGCCCGATACGGGGCGCGTGGTGCGCGATGGCCATGTCATCACCGGCGGCGGGGTGACGGCGGGCATCGACTTTGCCCTGACCCTGCTGGCGGAACTGGGCGGTAAAACCCTGGCGCAGACCCTGCAACTGGGGCTGGAATATGCGCCCGCGCCGCCCTTTGACGCAGGCTCGCCCGAAACCGCGCCGGCCGAGATCCTGGCCGGCTATCAGACCCGGATGGCCGCAACGATCCCCGCCCGCGAGGCCGAAGCGCGCGAGGCCGCCGCCCGTCTGGAGGTGATGTCATGAGCCGCCCGCCCCTGCCCCCCTTCGATGCGCAGAGCGCCGCGCAAAAGGCTCGCCTGCCCGGAAGGCGTCCTATGGCGCGACATCCTCCTCCTGTTTGCCCGCCGCCGGTCCATGCCCATACTGGGCGTAAAGAGTCGGCAGCAGGAAAAGCGTGAGCAAAGTGGCCGAAACCAGCCCGCCGATCACCACGGTGGCCAGGGGTTTCTGCACCTCTGCCCCCGCGCCCGATCCCAAAGCCATAGGCACGAAGCCGAGGCTGGCCACAAGTGCGGTCATGATGACGGGGCGCAGGCGCCGAAGCGCCCCCATGCGGGCGGCCGCCGCGCGCGCCATGCCGCCGCGCATCAGATCATGGATCGAGGACACCATCACCAGCCCATTGAGCACCGCAATCCCGGACAGCGCGATAAAGCCGACCGCCGCCGAGATGGAAAAGTCCATGCCCCGCACAAACAGCGCCAGAACCCCGCCGACCAGCGCCATCGGCACCCCGGTAAAGACAAGCGCGGCATCACGCACCGATCCCAGCGCGCCATAGAGCAACAGCAGGATCAGCGCGAAACAGGCCGGGATCACCAGTTGCAGCCTTTCGCGCGCCGAGGCCAGATTCTCGAACTGGCCGCCCCATTCGAGGTAGCTGCCCGCAGGCAGGCGGATTTCCCTGGCAATGGCCGCCTGCGCATCGCCCACCACCCCGGCCACATCGCGTCCGCGCACATTGGCCTGCACCACGACGCGGCGCTTGCCGTTTTCGCGGCTGATCTGGTTGGGGCCTTCGGTGACGCGGATGTCGGCCACACTGGCGAGCGGCACGAACCGGCCCCCGGGCGCGGACACCTGCAATTGGCCCAGCATGGCCAGATCAGCCCGCTGTGCCTCGGACAGGCGGATGACCACGGGAAAGCGGCGGTCGCCTTCAAAGATCATGCCCGCCTGCCGCCCGCCCAGCGTCGCGGTCACGGTGTCCTGCACGTCCTGCGCGCTGACGCCAAGGCGCGCCATCGCATCGCGATTGACCCGAATGTCCAAGATGGGCAGGCCGCTGGTCTGCTCGACCTTCACATCCACCGCGCCCGGCGTGCGGCGCAGAATATCGGCGATCTTCTCGGCGGTGGCGTTCATGGCCGCAAAATCATCGCCAAAGACCTTGACCGCCACATCGCCGCGCACCCCCGCGATCAACTCGTTGAAGCGCATCTGGATGGGCTGGGTGATTTCATAGGCATTGCCCGGAAAACGGGCCAAGGTCTTCTCGATCTTCTCGACCAGCGCCTCCTTGGAAAGGCTGGGGTCGGGCCACAGTTTGCGGTCTTTCAGAATCACGAAATTGTCGGTCGCATTGGGCGGCATCGGGTCGGACGCCAGTTCGGCCGTGCCGGTCTTGGAGAAAACGAACCGCACCTCGGGCATTTTCGAGAGAGCCTGTTCGATGGGCACCTGCATTGCCTGACTCTGCTGAACCGAGGTGGCCGGAATGCGCAGGGCCTGCACCAGCATATCCCCCTCGTCGAGCTGCGGCAGGAACACTTGCCCCAGAGCGGTGAAGGCGGCCAGGGCCACCGCCACGCTGCCGATTCCGGCGCCCAGCGTCAGACCGGGACGTCCCATGGCGCGCTCCAGCCCCGGCGCATAGCGCGCCTTGAGCCAGCCCATGATGCGCCCCTCCTTCTCCTCAATCCGCTGCGAGAGCCAGATGGCAATGGCCGCCGGCACAAAGGTAAGCGAGAGAATGAAGGCAAAGACCAGCGCAATGATGACCGTCATCGCCATGGGCACGAAAGTCTTGCCCTCCACCCCCGTCAGGGTGAGCAGCGGAACATAGACCAGAATGATGATCGCCTGCCCATAGACCGAGGGTCGGATCATCTCCCGCGCGGAAAGCGCCACGGTACGCAGCCTCTCGCGCAGCGACAAAGGCCGCTGCGCCTCATGGTGAAGCTCGGCCATATGGCGCAAGGCATTTTCCACGATAATGACCGCGCCATCGACGATCAGCCCGAAATCCAGCGCACCAAGACTCATCAGATTGGCCGAAACCCCGGCCTTGAGCATACCAAAGCCGGTCAGCAGCATGGTGACGGGGATGACGGCCGCCGCGATCAACGCCGCCCGCACATTACCCAGCAAGGCAAACAGCACGACGATCACCAGCAGCGCGCCCTCCGCCAGATTCTTCGCCACCGTGCGGATCGTCGAATTGACCAGCGCCGTGCGGTCCAGCACCGGCTGGACCACCACATCGGGCGGCAGCGAAGCATTGATCGCCGCCAGCCTTTTGGCCACCGCCGTGGCCACCGTGCGGCTGTTCTCGCCGATACGCATGACGGCGGTGCCCACCACCACTTCGGTTCCGTTTTCCGAGGCCGAACCCATGCGGATCGCCTGTCCGTTGCGGATGACGGCCACCTGATCCAGCGTGATCGGCACGCCATTGCGCAAAGACACGACCACGCGGGCCAATTCCGCCGCATTGCGTACCAAAGCATCGGAGCGCACCGCCAGACCTTCGCCATTGCGCTCGACAAAACCGCCGCCCACACTGGTGTTGTTCTTTTCCAGCGCATCGGCCAGATCGCCCAGCGTCAGCCCCATCGAGGCCAATTTCTGCACATCGGGCACAACGAGAAACTGCTTGGCATAGCCGCCGATGGAATCAACGCCCGCCAGTCCCGGCGTGTTTTTCAGCAAAGGCGCAACGATCCAGTCCTGCGCGGTGCGCAGATAGGTCGCCTTGTCCGCCTCGCTGGTCAGTCTTTCGCCCTCGGGGGTGATATAGCTGCCGTCAGGCTGCATCCCCGGTTCGCCCGGCAGATGCTTGTCATCCCCGCGATGCTCCAGACGGATGGTCCACATATAGACCTCGCCCAGACCGGTGGCGATCGGCCCCATTTCCGGGTTCACGCCGGACGGCAGATTCTCTTTCACACCGGTCAGCCGCTCGCCCACCTGCTGGCGCGCGAAATAGATGTCGGAACTGTCGGTAAAGACCGCCGTGACCTGCGCAAAGCCATTGCGGCTGAGCGAGCGGGTATATTCAAGGCCGGGAATGCCCGCCAGCGCCGTCTCGATGGGAAAAGCGACCTGTTTTTCCACCAGTTCGGGCGACAGAGCGGGGGCGCGGATGTTGATCTGCACCTGATTGTTGGTGATGTCGGGCACGGCATCGATGGGCAGGCGCCAGAGCGCCCATGCCCCCACCAGCGCCGCAAGACCAGTCAGCAGCAGGACAAGCCAGCGCCTGTCCACCGCGCGATTGACGATTTTGGCGATCATGACTCAATCCTCCTCGCCCGCTTCGCCCTTGCCCATTTCGGCCTTGAGCGTGAAGGAATTGGTGGTGGCGATCTGATCGCGGGCCGACAGGCCGCGGCGCACGACAATCATCGGCCCCGCCGCATCGCCCAGCTCAACCGGCACCGCGCGAAATCCGCCGCCGGTCCGCACAAAGACGGTGGGCTTGCCATCGACAGTCTGAATCGCGGTGGTCGGTACGGTCATTCCGGTCCCCGCCCCCGTTCCGGCCAGCGTGATCGAGGCCGTCACAGGTTCACCGACGCGCCAGCGGCCGTCTCGGTTGTCCAACGTGGCGATCACGGGGACAAGGCGGGTCTTTTCGTCCAGCGCCGGGGAGATAAAGCTGATCCTGCCCAGTGCCTCGCGTCCGGCCGCGCGCACGGCGACTTCGGCGCCGGGGCGGATGCGCCCGGCATCGCCCGGTTGCAGGCTGAGCGAGAGCGACACCTGCGCCAGATTGGCGACGCGGTAGAGTTCGGCATCGGCGGCCACCGTCTGACCCAGCACCACGCTGCGCGCGATGACTTGGCCCGAGGCGGGAGCAAGGATGCTCAGACGGTTGAGCCCGCCGCCGCCACCGCCGGTCGCGGCAACCTGCTGGGCAGCTTGGGAGTAGGCGATGCGCGCTTCAGCGGCAGCGGTGCGCGCGGCAATCACGTCCTGTTCGGGCGACACGCGCTGGGCAAAAAGCCGCTCCTCACGGGCAAGATTGCTCTGCGCCAGCGCAAGGCGGGCGCGACTGGCCTGTACCTCGCCATTAAGCTGGGCTGCTTCCCGGCTTTCAATGACCGCCAGCACCGCGCCGCGCTGTACGCTTTGGCCAAGATTGCGCGAGAGCGAGACCACCCGCCCGCCGATGGCGGCGGAAACGACCTGTGTGCCTTGCGGATCTCCCTCGATCAGAGCGGGCAGATCGAGCTTTCCCGCGCCGCCCACCGTGGGATGGGTCAACTCAATACCGGCCGCGCTGATCTGTTCGGCGCTAAGGTGGACAAGGCTGGAATCCGTCTTGGGTGCTTCCTCCTTGGCGGGTTCCTGCGGCTTGTTTTCTCCGCAGGCGGCCAGCGCGATGGCAAGAGGCAGCACGAAAACGAAATTGCGATGAAGTTTCATGGGAAATCCTTATTCCGGCGCGCGAGCGGTCAGGCGCTCAAGGCGGGCGCGGGCGATGTGATAGGCAGCAAGGGCGTCGATGGCGGCCACACGGGTCTGAGCCAGCGTCCGTTCGGCATCGAGCAGGTCGAGCTGGCCGAACTTGCCCTCGCGATAGCCGATGCGGGCGATGCGGGCGGCTTCCTGCGCGGCCTCCAGCGCGGGGCCGCTGGCGGCTCTGGCTGCGGTGGCGGCATTGTCGGCCTCGGCCTGTGCGCTGGTGATGGCCTGCGCGACGTCCTGCTCGGTCAGGCGTTGCAGCGCTTCTGCCCGGCTCTGTTCGGCAGCGGCCTGCGCCACGGCGGCGCGGCCGCCATTGAACAGCGGCAATGGCACCGAAACCGAAAAGACCAGCGCGGTGTCATTGGTCGCGCTCAACCGCCGCAGCCCCGGCCCCACGGCCAGATCGGGCACGCGCTGCGAACGGGCGATCTGCACCCCGGCGGTTGAAATCGCCACATCGGCGCGGGCCGCCGCCATAGCCAACGTACCCTCGGTGGCCATGGGCAGAGCCGGGCCTGTCACGGCCGCAGGCATGGCGTCGATCATGCCCTCGTCCAGCGCGCCGTCGACCGATCGACCGATCCGCCGCGCCAGATTGTCCCGCGCAGCTCTCGCCAGCCTTTCCGCCTGTTCCACCCCGGCCTGAGCATTGATCCGCGCAACATCGGCGCGCTGTTCCTCCAGCGGCGAGGCGCGCCCCGAACGCACCCTCACCTGCGCGGCGCCCAGCGCTTCGCGGGCAATGCGCAACTGATCGCGGGCCACTGCCGCTCGGCGCAGCGCCGCCACCGCATCGACATAGAGCTGCGTCACCTGATAGCGCAGTTCGGCCTGCTGCACGGCGGCCTCAATCAGCGCCCGATCGGTGCGGGCGTCAGCCTGCGCGATACGGGCCGAACGTTTGCCCCCCAGTTCGATCGGCAGGTTGAGCATAAGCGTGGTTTCGGCCTGTCGGAAACCGCCATAGCTGTTGCTGCCCGCGACATTTTCCACCTGTGTCTGCACGGTGGGATTGGGGCGCAGCCCGGCTGTCGTCCGCCCGGCGCGGGCGGCCTCGACACCGGCCTGCGCGGCATCGGTGGCGGGGGCCTTGCCGTTGGCCAGATCGAGCGCGTCGGCAAGGGAAAGCCGGCGGGCCGGAGCCTCGGCTTGCGCCTGCGCATGGGCGCAGCCCACGCAGGCGCTGGCGACCAGAATGGCCGCGATGATCCTGTTCATGATGAAAATCCTGTCGAGATGATGACAAGGGACGTGCGTCACATGCGCCTGTCCCCTCGCAATCCCGATCAGATGCTGGGCGGGCGGAGAGCCGGACCGATGCTCTTTCCGGTCAATTCCGCCTCGGCCTGCGGCACGACGGCGGCGGCGAGACGATAGGCCGAAGCAAAACCATGGGCGCCGCCCGCAAGGAAAACCCCGCTGCCATGACAGGCCCTGTGATGATGGGGGGCGGCCTTGTCGGCATCGCCATCGCTTTGATCCGCATCGCCCGCGCTATGGACATAGCCCGAGCATTCGATCACCGCATTGCCCGCAAACTCCTGCGCATGCGTCACCGATGCCGTCGTGAGACTGGCGATCAGCATGCACAGCAGGAAGAGGCCTTGGCGGATCATCCCATGGCTTTAGCGCGCCCAAGCCCAAATGTCAGCACCGTTCGGCACAATCATACGTTGGCCTATGCGAGGCATTTTGGAAAAAATCTGCCGGTCATGTCACAGGGCGGCATTCCGGCTCGTCATAGGGGCATCTCTGTCAAAAGGATGTGTTACATGACCCCCCGCCTCAATCTCCACAATGCTTCGCCCGACATCTTCAAGGCATGGTATGCCTATTCGCAGAAGGTGGCGGAATGCGGGCTGGAAAAGCCGTTGCTGGAACTGGTGAAGATCCGCGCCTCGCAGATAAACGGCTGCGCCAATTGCCTGAACATGCATACATTCGACGCGCGCAAGGCAGGCGAGAGCGAGCAGCGCATCCATCTGCTGGCTGTATGGCGCGAAGCCCCGTGCTATAGCCCACGCGAACGCGCCGCGTTGGATTGGACCGAACATATGACCCAGATCGCCACCAGCCGGGCGCCCGATGCCGTGCATGATGCCCTGGCGGCCCAATTCACCCCGGCCGAGCAGGTGCAGTTGACGCTGGCCATCAATGTCATCAACGGCTGGAACCGACTGGCGGTGGGCTTCAATTTCTATGCGCCGGAACTGGGCTGGAAATGAACCGGGCGGCCTGCCTGATCTTTGACGCGCAGCGGACGGGTCTGCTGCGCGTCGCCTACCGGATGCTTGGCTCGATGGCCGATGCCGAGGACATTGTGCAGGAAGCCTTTCTGCGCTGGCGCGGCGTGGATCATGCGCAGGTCGGCGTGCCCGCCGCCTTTCTGCGCCGGATCGTTACGCGGCTGTGTCTCGATCATCTCAAGTCCGCCCGGGTTCAGCGTGAAAGCTATATCGGCCCGTGGCTGCCCGAACCGGCGGTCGAGGAAGATCTGTGCGAGGATGTGACCCTGCCCCTGCTGCTGGCTCTGGAGCGCCTGTCGCCGCTGGAGCGGGCGGCCTTTCTGCTGCATGATGTGTTTGGCGAGAGCTTTGAGGAAGTCGCCCTCGTGCTTGATCGCAAGGAGGCGGCCTGCCGCCAACTGGTCCTGCGCGCCCGCACCCATGTGCGCGATGCAAGGCCGCGCTTTCCCGTCAATCACCATCAGGGCAAGGCCATAGCCAACGCCTTTTTCGAAGCGTCACAAAATGGCGATATGGCGCAATTGAGCGCACTTCTGGCGCAGGATGTGCAGTTCCATTCCGATGGCGGCGGGAAACGGCCAGCGGTCGCGCGCATCCTGCATGGCGCGGACGAATTCCTGCGGGCACAGGCGGCGCTGGCCCGGCTGCGCCGCGCTCCCTCAGAGCTTGTGCGCGTGGCCACGATCAACGGCCTGCCCGGTCTCATCACGCGCGAGCCCGATGGCTTGCTGCAGACCACCGCGCTGCTGGTCGAGGATGGGCGCATCCGGGCGATCTATGTGACGCGCAATCCCGACAAGCTGCGCCGGGTACATTGAACCTCGCCCGCCTCACCGTTCAGACGGAGAGGAGCGCCAGCCCGGCGGCAAGCAGGCTCTCCACATCCTGCTGCGCGGAGGGCAAGGCGGCGCGCATGTTGACATAGCCGTGGATCATGCCCTCGGCCTCAAGCTGCACCACTTTGGCGCCCGCCGCCCGCGCCATGTCCGCATAATGGCGCGCCGGATCGCGCAACGGATCAAGCGCGGCCGTCTGAATCAGCAGCGGTGTGGGCGGAACGGGGCCCAGCAACAGATTGTACCGCTCGTCCCCTTCCGGCTTGCCGCAAAGCCCATCGAACCAGTCCATCGCGGCGCGGGTCAGCATATAGCCCTCGCCAAAATCCCGGGCCGACGCCCAGTCATGACCCGCGCCCAGAAAGGGATAAATCGCCCATTGCGCCAGCACCGGCCGATCGGCGGGCCTTGCCCCAAGACGCTGGGCGACCAGGATCGCCATATGCCCGCCCGCACTGTCGCCGCAGGTCACAAGGCCCGTCGGCGCGAAGCCCAGCGCTTGCGGCCCGGCGGCAGCCCAGCGGGCGACCTCTTCGGCATCCTGCGCAAAAGCGGGAAAGGGATGTTCCGGGGCAAGGCGATAATCCACCGCCAGCACCGGCAGATCGCAGCGCTGCGCCACAAAGCGGCAAAAGGAATCATGGCTGTCGAGATCGCCAAACACGAAACCGCCGCCGTGAAAGAACAGGATCAGCGGACCGGGATCGCGTGTCTCGCGCGCATCGTAAAGCCGCAGCGGGATCGAACCGCAAGCCAGATCCCGCACCACCGCCAGCGGTTCCGGGGGCAGATCCAGCGCCTGCCCCATGGTGCGAATGGCCGCGCGCGCCTCGGGCACCGGCAATTCGTTGATCGGCGGAGCGCCGCTTTCCTGGCCGGCGTCAAGAAAGGCAGCGACATCGGGCCGAACATAGGGCTTTGTCATGGATGATCCTCTCAATTTAGCGGGATTTGGGGGCCGTTTCAGCCCTTGGCGATGTTGATGATCTTGGCCTGGGTGAATTCCTGCAATCCCTCGATGCCCTGTTGCCGCCCAAGGCCCGATTGCTTGGCCCCGCCAAAGGCCACATCAAAGGGCAGATCGAGATGGCGGTTGACCCAGACCGTGCCGCTGTCGATCAACATCGCCACCTGTTCGCCGCGTTCGGGATTGCCGGTCCAGATCGTGCCGCCCAGCCCATATTCGCTGGCGTTGATGGCCGCGATGGCCTGCCCCAGATCGTCATAGGGCAGCACAGGAAGCACCGGCCCAAACTGCTCCTCGCGCACCAGCCGCGCGTCATCGGGCAGATCGCGCACGATGGTGGGGGCGATGAAATAGCCCTCCCGCTCCAGCGGGGCGCCTCCGGCCACGATCTTGCCCTGTTCACGCGCCTCGGCCAGATAGTCGATCAGCTTGGCATATTGCGCCGCATTCTGGACCGGGCCGATCTGGCTGCCCTGATCCAGCCCGTCGCCCACCGCCGCCGCGCGCGCCAGAGCGCCGAGCGCATCGCACAGTTCATCATATATCGCGCGCGGGGCATAGACGCGCTTGGCTGCCAGACACACCTGCCCGGCATTGACCATCGCCGCGCCGAAGATAGCGGGGGCCACCTTGCCCACATCGGCATCGTCCAGCACCAGCGCCGCATCATTACCGCCCAGTTCAAGCGTGAAGCGCTTGAGTGTGTCCGCTGTACTGGAAAGCACCTTCTTGCCCGTGGCGGTCGATCCGGTGAAGCTGACATGGGCAATGCCCGGATGGCTGGTCAGCGCCCCGCCCAGATCATTGGCGTCGACCAGCGTCTGGAACACACCGGGCGGCAGGATGTCGGCGGCCACTTCGCCCAGCAGAAGCGTGGTGAGCGGGGTGGTCGGCGCGGGCTTGGCGATCACCACATTGCCGGTGATCAGCGCGGGCGCCAGTTTGACCACCAGCAGGATCAGCGGAAAATTCCAGGGCGTGATCGCCGCCACAACGCCCAGCGGGCTGCGATGCTCGGTGATACGCTCGGTTGGCGTGTCGCGGATGACATGGGGGCCGATCTCCTGCGCCGCGAACCAGCGCAGCCCGGCAATCGTGCCGCCCACTTCAAACCGCGCCTGATCCAGCGGCTTGCCCTGCTCCATCGTCATGAGGCGGGCCAATTCCTCAAACCGCGCCTCCACGCCGGCGGCAAAGCGTTCGAGAAAGACCCGGCGCTCGGCATAGGAAAGCGCAGCCCAGCCCGGAAAGGCACCGCGCCCGGCCGCCACCGCCGCGTCCAACTGCGCCGCATCCGCGCGCGGGACGGTTGCAAAGGCGCGCCCGGTGGCAGGATTGATGACCGGCATCTCTCCCGCTCCATCCACCAGAGCGCCATCAATCAACAGACGAAACGCTTGTTCCATATCACATTCTCACAATCGGTTTGATCACCGCGCCGCTTTCACCGGCCGCGATGGCCTTTGCGATATCGGCGAAGGGATAGAACTGGACAAGGCGTTCGATCGGAAAAAGTCCTTCGCGCCAATAAGCAATCAGTTGCGGGATCAGGTTTTGCGGATCGGCCGAGCCTTCGACAATGCCGCGCACCACGCGCCCCCCGCTCATGACAAAAGCCGCATCCAGCTTCACCTGCGCCCCCGGCGCAAAGGCTGCCAGCAGGCCCGCCTGCCCCTGCGGCCCCAGCGCCATGATCGCTTCCTCAATCAAAGGCACATGTCCGGTGGTGTCCAGCACATGATCCAGACCGGTCAGCCCATGGTCAGCAAGGCTTTGCCCATCGGCCACCACACCCTGTGTCGCGCCCAGCGAGAGGGCCAGCGCCACACGCTGAGCCGATCTGTCCACTGCGATAATGCGCCCCGCGCCACGAATCCTTGCCGCCATGATCGCGGCCATGCCCACCGCCCCCGCGCCCAGCACGGCAATGCTCTGCCCCGCCCGCACATCCAGCGCGTTGAGCACCGCCCCCGCCCCGGTCAGAAAACCGCAGCCCAGCGGCCCCATCAGTTCGAGCGGCAGATCGCTGTCCACTTTCACCGCGTTGCGCCCGTGGGCAATGGCATGGGTGGCGAAGGAGGACTGGCCGAAGATGTGGCTGTGCACCGGCCCCTGCCCATCGTGGATTGCCGTGGAGCCATCCTCGCGCATGGCCAGGAAATTGCGCGGAAAGAAGCCGTGGCAATAGGCCGGCGCATCATGATCGCAGGAGGGGCAGGCCCCGCAACTGGCAAAGGAGAGCACCACCGCATCGCCGGGCGCGACATGGGAAACCCCATCCCCCACGGCCACCACATGGCCCGCGCCCTCATGCCCCAGCACCACCGGCAAGGGCACCGGCAGATGGCCATCGCGCATCACCATATCGGTATGGCAAACGCCGGTGGCCACCAGCCTGACCAGAACCTCGCCGGGGCGGGGGTCGTCGATGATGATGCTTTCCAGCCGGGGCGCCTCGCCCGCCACTCTTGAAACGGCGGCTGTCGCTTGCGTGCCCATCAGAACTTCATCCCATAGCGCAGATACCATTCGCGCGGCCGGTTATACGTGCCAAAGGCCGTGCCCGCCGCGATGTTCAGTCCGCCGCTGGTGATATAGCGGGTATCGGTCAGATTGGTCCCGCCCAGCGTGAGCGACCATTTGGCATCGGGGGCGTTGTAGGTCAGGCTGGCGTTGAACATGTCATTGGTGGGGCGACGAAGCAGCAGGGCGCGGGCGATGTCGTTCCACACCTCGGTGGTGTGTGTCCAGTCGCCCAGCACCACGAAGGAGCCGCCATTGCCCAGCTTCATCTCATAGCGGGGCGAGACATTGATCTTCCAGTTCGCCGTTTTGGGCAAAGGCGCGCCGACATAGATGCCCGCCTGAATGCCCGGAATGGGGCTGGCATTGACCAGCGCGGCGGGCAGCAACGAAGTGTAATGCGCATCGATATAGCCCACCGCGCCATTGATGGTCAGCCCCCTGACCGGAGCGGCCACCACTTCCAGCTCAAGCCCCTTGATCCGCGCATCGCCCGCATTGGCGATGGTGGGCGAGGTGCCGATCTGGATATTGAGCTGCACGCCCTTATAGGCGGTGGTGAAGGCAGCCATGTTCACTTGGAGGTGTCGGTCGAGCAGGCTGGATTTGATGCCCGCCTCGATGGTGGTGGCCTTTTCCTCGTTGAAATCGGGCGCGACATTGCCCTGCGGGTTGGTCAGGCGCGTGGTCCAGCCGCCGGTCTTGTAGCCCTTGGACCATGAGCCATAGACCATGATGTCGCGCGAGGGATGCAATTGCACCCCCAGCTTGGGCGAGAAATTGGAAAAGCTCTTGCGGTTTACGCCCGGCACATAGACCTGCACCGGATTGGCGGGATTGGGATAGGACAGCGCCGCATAACAGGGCGGTCCGCCCGCAGCCACAGGAGGCGCCAGCGGGAAATTGCCATAGGGCGCGATTGTGCCATCGCCCGCCGCGCAGCCGAACAGCTTGTAATTGCCGCCGTTCAGATCCTGCTGCCCGCCCTCAAACAGCTTGCGCTCCTGCGTGTAGCGGCCACCGGCGGTGAAACCGAGCAGATCGCCGGGACGGAAATCAACCTGACCAAACAGCGCCCAGTTCTCGGTGTTGAACTTGTTGGGGCCGTCCACTTGCAGCAGACCCTCGGCAAAGTTCACATAGTCGTGCAGATCGCCCTTTTCCTTGAAATAATAGGCGCCTAGCACATAGTTCAATTTCTTGTCGAACGCCCGGCCCAGCAATTGCAGTTCCTGGCTGAATTGCCACTGGTTCTGGGTAAAGCTGAGTTCGAGGAAGGAAAGCGGCGAGCCATCGGCATCCACCCCGCCTTTCCAGTTGGTCTGGCGATAGGCGGTGATGGATTTGACGGTCAGATTGGGGCTGACCTCGGCCTGCACCGTGCCGCCCAGACCCCATGCGGTCAGCTTGGTGAAGCTGGGGCCATTGGCATAGCTGAGATCGGGATTGGCGATCAGGAAGCGCGAATCCCACGGCAGCCGGTCATTGAGCGGATTGCCGTCGACATTGACGCTGCCAAGGCCGGCCAGTTGATATTGCGGGTTATACTGCGTGCCGCGCGGGCCGCACAGGGCCTGCGCATTGCGCGCGGCGATCTGACCGGGCGTGCTGGCGATGCAGAAATTATAGAGACCGGCAAACAGATAACCCGTGGTCGATGTGGGATCGAAAGCAGTGCCGGGCAGATGGTTTGCCCCCGCAAAGGGGCCGGGCACATCGGGGAACACGCCCAGCAGCTTGGTTGCCTGCGCCGGGCTATCCTGCCTTGTGTAATCGCCGGTCAGGGTCGCGGTGATCGCCCCGCCATTGTCCCACTTCAGCTTGCCGCGCAGGCTCACACTGTTGTCGCCACCCTCGCGCGAACCATTGGCATAATCGGCATTGGCAAACTTGGTATAGGAATCCGAATTGCCCGCGCGCTGGTCGGGATAGGGAATGCGCTTCAAAAAGCCCTGACGGTTGATGCCCGATACGGTGAGCGAGGAAAACAGGCTGTCGGTCAGCGGAATATCAACCGTGGCGCGCAGTTTGACCATGTTGAAACTGCCCGTGGTGGCATCGAAACTGCCCTTGAACTCCTTGCCGGGATCATGAGTGACGATGCTGATGGCGCCGCCGATGGTGTTGCGGCCAAACAGCGTGCCTTGCGGCCCTTTCAGCACCTCGACCCGCTCTACATCGGGCAGATCCTGATTGGCGCCCACCGTGCGCGCCAGATAGACGCCGTCGAGATAGATGCCGACGCCCGGATCGATGTTGAAGGCAAAATCATCCGAGCCGATCCCACGGATCGTGGCCGAAAGCACCGCCGAGGACCCCGAAAACGGCGTGCCGCCATCCAGATTGACATTGGGCGCCAGCGCCGAAAGCGATGAGACCGAGGTCACCGAACGCTCCTTGAGCGCCGAGGCGGTGAAGGCGCTGATGGCAATCGGCACGTTCTGGACATTTTCCGAACGCTTCTGCGCGGTAACGACGATTTCGCCGATGGCAGGCTCGGAAGTGGCCTGCTGCGCCATGGCCGGGGCGGAGGCCAGCGCGGCCACAAGGGCGCTGCTGACGCAAAGATGGTGTCGCATGATGTTTCCTCTCCCGTTCAGGCGGCTTGGCCGCCCTGATGGAGGAAACGTTATCCCTTATAGCATTGACTGTCTTGAACGCCCAGCCGCTCTTTGCTTGAACGAACGGAAATGGGACGCCCTATCCCCGGAACCGGGTGGCATAGAAACTGGGCGTTTCGCCAAAGCGTTCGCGGAAACGGCGGCTGAAATGGGCCGCATCGGAAAAGCCCAGCTCATAGGCCAGATCGCTGAGCGAAGCACCGCGCGTTCCCTTGCGCAAACGGTCTGCCGCCAGCGCCAGACGGCGCGTGTTGATATAATCGCTGGCCGTTGTCGCCATTTCGGCAAAGACCATCTGCACCTCGCGCGCGGGTACGCCCAGACTTTGCGCGATGGACCCGGTGCGCAGCGCGCCATTGGCCAGATTGTCCTCTACAAAAGCCAGCACCCTTTCGCGCAGGTCAGCCCCCGCCTCCGGCCTGCTTTCGCGCGTCCGCATGGCATTGGCCAGCAGACGCATCAACACTTCGCCCAAGGCCTCGCTTTCCGCAGGCGTATGGGTGTCGCTCCAGCTCTGGGCGAAAATCGAGGCGATGAAACCGCGCAGCACCCCCAGAGAAGGCGTCCTGTGCCGCAGGATCATGCCGGGCCTTGCGCCGAATTCGCGCAAGGCTTCCCATGGGAAATCGATCACGAACATTGCGTTGCGGTCGGAAATTTCGATGCCATAGGGCTCTTCGGGCGCGCAAAAGGTCAGATCGCCGGAGAAAAGCGCGGCATGGCGGCCGCATTGCTCGGTGGCGCTGAAACCCTGTGACTGGAAATGGATCAGCCCGCGCTCCCCTACGCTTTGCGGCGCGCTGCCCGCCCATCGCCGCACCGAGGAACGCTGCGAAAGCGCAAGACTGAGCCCGAAATCGCCCAGTCGGCACCCGGTCCAGCTGGCATCAATATCGCGCGCGCCATCGACGGTCATGCCCGGAAACATCGCCGCGATCAGATCGTTCCAGTAATCCAGCCTCTCATTGGCGCAAACCGAGCCCGTAGCGTGCTTGATCAGCATCGCGCTCTCCCCCCGTTACCCGATGCGCTCTGACCGGCGCATTTGATGCTTGCCATGCATAGCGGCACCGGCGGCTTTTGGAAAGGCGACGACGCGCGCCTTTCAGTTGCCCGGTGACAGCGAGAGCTCCGGGCTTGCCGCCCCTGCCCCGGATGCAACCGAGCCCAGCGCGGCCTCAACCATATCGCGCAGCGGCAATTGCGCCTTCAGCCTGACCGCCAGCAGCGCGGTTCCGCTCACCTTGCGCTGAACGAACAGAGTGGGCGCGGGGGGCACATGCCATGTGGCGCGGTCGCGCGCGATGCCATCGCCCAGATCGCGCATGTGGCCCACAAAGCTGCGGTCGGCAAAGTCGAACAGGCCCGGCCGGTTGAGGTGGCCGATCATGAAATCGACCATCGCGGCCAGCGCCGGGCGATGCTTCCGGCTCATCGCCTGACCGACAAAGCCGCCTTCAACCAGCGCGTCGATCAGCGCATCGCGATCCCCCGCCAGCCCCGCCGCGAACATCCGCCGATAGGCAGACCGGGTTTCCGGCAAAACAGCCCGCGCTGCGCCGAAATCGAGCAGAACGATGCGCCCGGTCTCGGCCTGCCAGCGATAATTGGCGAAATTCGGGTCGGTCTGCATCGCATCAAAGACAAAGATTTCCTTCAGCACCAGATCGAACAGCGCCGCCATGGCGGCATTGCGCTCCGCCTGTGAAGCCTGAGCCAAAGTTTCGATCGGCGCCCCGGCCATATAGTCCATGACCAGCACATGCTTGCCGGAAAGCTCGGAAACCGGCGACGGGACGATGAAACGCGCGTCGCCGGCAAGCCGTACCCCATAACGGCGCATCTGCTCGGCCTCGCGCAGATAGTCGGCTTCCTCATGCAACTGCAATTTGGCCTCGGCCAGCAAAGGCGCGATGTCGAGCGCATCGGGCAGCAGTCCCGACAGGCGCAGCAGGGTGGCGACATTGTCGATATCGGCATTGATGCTGGTGGCCACGCCGGGATATTGCGCCTTGACCGCCACCTCGCGCCCATCGTGCAAGGCCGCCCGATGCACCTGGCCAATGGAGGCCGCCGCCAGCGGTCGCGGATCAAAGCGGGCGAAGCGCTGCCGCCAATCGCGGCCCCATTCGGCGGTGAGCACCCGGTTAAGTTGGCCTGGCGGCATCGTGTCGCCGGCCTCGCGCAGGCGGGCCAGAATGGAGGCCAGTTCCGGCGGCAACAGATCACCGGCGTCCAGCGAAAGCATCTGCCCCAGCTTCATCGCCGCGCCGCGCAGCCGGGCAAGCTGATCGGCAGTGCGCAAGGCATTGGCCGGGGTCAACAGAACATCGGCCAGTGAAGGCCGCTGACCCTGCGCCAGACGACGCACGCCCTCGGCCAGGGCGCCGCCGACAACGCCGCCCGCCAGTTGGCCCAGACCGGCCAGACGCGCCAGTCTGCCGCTGGGCACAGCACGCGACCGGCTCATGGTGCGACACCGGGCCGGAGCGGCGAATTTGTCAAAGCGTCCTTTTCCATATGCCAGACATGGGGTTGCCCCGGTCGGTTTGCCAGATGGCTGATCGGGCAAGAGCACAGCGCAACCCGTTCAACCTCAGGTGTCCGGCCAGCCCTGCCGCGTTCCTGCATAGTTCACGGGCCGCCCCAGCCTTTTCACGGCAGCCTGCACCTTGGGTGTCTGGAGCGCGCGCGCCACGGTTTGAAGGATGCGCTGACGCCGGGGCGAGAGCATATCCTTGCCTTTGAACACAAGGAGAAGGTCCAGGGTGGAATCCCTCTGATCCTCATCCTCCAAACGGGCGAGGATCTGATCGGCCAGCGCCGCCTCGTCGCCGCGACAGGCCAAAGCCATGGCCATCGCGTGCTGATTGGTGCTCGACTTGGCGGCCATTTTCTCTTCGATCGCGCGCCCTTCGGCCGTCTGGTTCAAAGCGTAGCGGGCGCAAGCCTGATAAGCCCAGATCCACATCCGACCGAAATCGCTGATCCTGTCGCCCGATCCTTTTTCCAGCGCGGCACCGTCATCGAGAATGGCCTGAAACCGTTCTGCGTCATAGAGCACTTCGAGCCGATTGATCGCCATGGAGACCAGCGAGGGATAGCGATCGACACCAAGCGCGAGAACCTTGTCGAGAGCGGCGACGGATTCATCAAATTTGCCCATATGCATCAGCGCATTGGAATAGCTGTTGACCAGCCAGAAACCCTCTTCCTCGGCCGCTTCGATCTTGTTCATATCGGCCACGACGGGCCGGGCCAGTTCGGCGGCGGCCTCATACCGACCCAGCGCGCCCAGCGCCTGCATCTGGCTCTGGATCTTGTCCATGGCGTCGGGCGTTGCCTTCAGGGCCAGCACAGTGCGCGCCAGATCGCGCTCCAGCGCTTTTTGGAAACCATCGCCTGCCTGCCTGTCCAGATCGGGCCACAATGCCTGATAGGTCCGGTTGGAGGACATGGAGGCCAAGGTGGATGCCGGAGGCGATTTGTCCAGCAGCGCGCGCGCTGCGGCCAATTGCCCGCGCTTGGTTTGCGCGGCGATGGCGCAACCCAGGATCTGGTCGCCCATCAGGCTGCGCGGGGTTAATTGCCAGTCCGCAGACACCATGGCGATGCAGAAATCCTGCTTCACACTGTCGCGCTGGGCGGGCGGCAGTTTTTGAATGGTCCGCATCGCCTGTTTCACCCAGGCCAGCGGCATATCCTTCACCACATCGGGCTGAACAGCCAGCGTGCGCTGCAGAACTTTGTTGAAAGTCGGGGCGTCCAGCTGATCCAGCTCGAACGCCAGCCACAGATGGTAGACCGCCGGATTACCGTCATACTGGGCCGTCGCCGCACGCAGCGAAGCCAGCGCCGCCACCGGCCGCCGAAGCTGGGCAAGCAGGCCACCCTTGATCCCTTCCATAATCCCCGCGCCGACCGAGGCCTGGGGCAGCTTGGCAAGGATGGTGTTGGCCAGCGCCAGCGCCGCGCCAGCGCTTTGATCGTCGCCTTTGGTCGAAAGCTCGACAATCTTCTTCAAATCCGCCTGATAGGCGCCCAGCTCAGCGCCGACGGCGGATTTGGGTTCGTCGGCGGTATTGGCCGATTGGTCGAAATGGAATGCAAGACCGGCTTCATCGTCAATCAGCGTCGAGAGATCATAAATCTCCCTGGCCTTGCCGGCGGGCACTTCGTCTTCCAAACCGGTATCCAGCGTGTAGACCATGCGCAGGCCATTATTCACCTGCGTACTGTTGCGGCGGAAATGGATCGCGCCCACCACCTTGTCGATATCATCGGGCATCGCGAGCTTTTTGCCTTTGACGTTCAGCTCGATCACATGCTCGCGCAAGGCGGAAGAAGGCAGACCCAAGGGGTTGCGCCGGGGAGTGACCTGCTTTTCGGGCAAAATATCATCGACATTGTAGGCCTGCGTCACCAATTTTGAAAACAGGCCGTCCTTGTCCCAGTCCGCCTTGGACAGTTCGTAATGCTCCACCATCGTCAGGACATTGGCATCGCGATCATCCCGGATGTCCAGCGTCCGGCTTTCTTTCAAACCGGCATAGCGTTTGCTGTAGAAATTGAGATTGTTCTTGGCGATCCGCGTCGCCCCGCGCGAGGCGACGCTGGCCCGGAAATCATCGGCCCGCTCGTCCGTGTACACCGTTTCCACATCAAACCTGAGCGCAACAGCCGCGTCAGGGTCGATGGCATAGTGCTCCGCAACGGTGACCTTCCCGGCATGTTCGGGAAAATTCGTCATGCGTTCAAGATCGGTCTGTCCGGCCCGCAGCGGCAGGGCATAGCCAAGATCCGAGGGCACGATATTCAGACCGCGTCCGCCGCGATGGGCGCCCGTTGCGTCGATCCATGTCACCTTGCCATCCAGCACCACGCGCACAATCACATGGTCAAACGCCAGCGGCGAGGGCAATTCCTGCTTGAGCGCAAAGCCCGAACTGGTGGAAACCAGCGCAGGCGCCGCTTCTATCCCCAACCGCCGCAAGGCCACCGTCAGCAGCAGCGCCTTATCCTTGCAATCGCCATAGCCGCGTTCAAGGACCAGCCGGGGGCGGCGAGGGACATAAGAGCCCTCCCCGATTTCCTCGCCCACATAGCGGATATTGTCCTGAAGATAGCGCGAAACCTCGGTCAGGCGGTCGGCGGGGGCCGGATAGGCCTTGGCAATGGCGTCCAGCTTTGCCGCAAACTCATCCGTCAGGCTTTCATCGCCAGCATAAAGCGGCATGGCCCATTGGACGACCTGTGACCACTGACTCATCGTCGACCATTCGACCATGCCCCATTGATACGCGGTTTGGGGCACCCATTTTTCGGCATCGGTGGCGGGTGCGTCAGTCTGGGTCCACTCCCATTCCGTCATATTGCCCAGCCTGGTCTGTTTGAAGGCAATGGTGCTGTTCAAAGCGCGAAACTGGGGCTGCATCCCATCGGGCCACAGATAGCGCAGGGCCTGCAACCCCTGAGGATCGGAAAAGCGCTGGGTGGTATATTGAAACCCATGGCCGGGCCAAAGACTGCTGCGCGCATGGGTCGTCACCGCATAATCGACCACATCGCCCACCCGCACGTCGCGCAGGTTGGTGATGGCCTTCATCGCGCCGCTGACGATCCCGTCGTCCAGATCATCCTCCTGCGCCACCAGCCGGAATTTCGCCTCGCCAGTGCGGTCGATCACCTTGCCGTCGCGGATGATATGGACAAAATGAAGAGCAAGCGTTTCGAAATGCGGGTCCACGCTGAAGGAAAGCTGGCCCGCCGCCTCCAGCCCCGCCCTGTTCACCACACGCTTGGCAACGCGCCGCCAGTCATCATGGCCCTGGCCCGTGGTGCGGACCTGAAAATCGGTCAGGACGTAGTAAATGCCACTTTCGGCATTGCCCATTTGCTTGGCCGTCACGTCCTGAATGCTTCGCATTTTCACCCAGTCGGGAACCGCTTCGCGCGTCAGGGCATGGTCAAGCGCCGATTTGTCGGCGCTATCCTGCGCCACCATGGACGTGTCAGGGGAACCCAGAGCCGGCGCCGCCATCACCGAACCGGCAAGCAGGGCGGCCAAGGCCAGATAAGGCATTGAAGACTTTTGCATGATACAGTCGAATGATCCCCTTGGGCAGTGCATTCCTGCTATGACCCAATCGCGCGACTGACAAGTTTTCAGTTATGAAAACGCCGATACGGACCCATTATTTTCTTTGCGTGATCGGAGTTGACGATTTTCGTTGCCTTGAAACCTATTGCGAAACACAAACCAAAAAGGTTGGCACAAGAGAAAGCACAAAGGCGCGGACAGCGGAACCATCGCGCCCAACACTCCGCTCCACGGATTGCGCAGCACGAAGCATAGGCGATATTGCGCAGATATTCCTGAAAAGCGGCCAGCACGGCCCGGTACCTTGAAACCCGCCGGGCGCTACCGCTCGCTTCTCCGCGCATTTTCCGCCCTGGCCAGTTCTTCATGGCGGCAAAGCGGGATCGTCGCATCAGCGCTCGCCTCCAAGGCGCGCCCAAGGTCGGCCAGCAGGTCGTCGCCATGCTCCAATCCGACCGAAAGGCGCAGCAGACTGTCCTTTATCCCTGCCGCCTGACGCGCTTCCTTGCCCATATCGGCATGGGTCATGGTGGCCGGATGCGCGATCAGGCTTTCAACGCCGCCAAGGGACTCGGCCAAAGTCAGCACCGAAATATGGGCCACGAAGCGGCGGACCGCTGCCTCGCCCCCGGCCAGTTCAAAGCTCAGCATCGCGCCAAAACCCGTTTGCTGCGATCCGGCCAGTTTATGCCCGGCATGGGACGCCAGACCGGGGTAATGCACCTTGGCAACAGCAGGGTGACTGTGCAGAAATTTGGCAATTGCCATGGCGGTGGCCTGCTGTTGCCGCATCCGGGCAAACAGGCTGCGTAGCCCCCTCAATGTCAGCCAGGCATCGAAAGGCGATCCGGCGGTGCCGATCACATTGCACCATTGCTTGAGGGAAGCCGCCGCCTGCTCCTGCGCCGCAATGACCGCGCCGCCGATGACGTCCGAATGGCCGTTGAGAAATTTCGTTGTCGAGTGAACAACATAATCCGCACCCAGCGAAAGGGGGCGCTGAACCGCCGGGGACAGAAAAGTGTTGTCCACCACGACCTGCGCGCCAACGGCATGCGCCATCCGGCACAAGGCGGCAATGTCGACAATGCGCATCAAGGGATTGCTGGGCGTCTCGACAAACAGCAGGGCCGCGCCCCGCCCAAGGGCATCCGATACGGCATCGAGATCGGACTGATCCACAAAGGCGAGCTGAAAATGCCGCCGCGCCGCTCTGGCCTTCAACAGCCGCATCGTCCCGCCATAACAATCGTGAGGCGCAATCACCAGATCATCGCCCGACAATTGCCCCAGCACCAGATCGATGGCCGCCATGCCGCTGGAGGTCACCACCGCCCCGGCCCCGCCTTCCAACCGGGCCAAGGCATCGCACAAGAGGTCGCGCGTCGGATTGCCCGCGCGGCCATAGTCATATCGGCGGGCCTGATCAAAACCGGCAAATTCATAAGTGGTCGAAAGATACAGCGGCGGGGCAACCGCGCCAAAGGCCGGGTCCGTCGCGACACCATGGCTGGCCGCGATGGTTTCCCTGTGCAGTGGGTGATCGTGGCGGTCTTTTGTCATGCCTGCACTCCTGTCCTGATAGCGGCCTGAAACGCCGCGTGACGCCAGATCATAGGGCTATGCTGGCCAGACTATGCTTGTCGAGGTCGGCGTAAAAGGCTCGCTCGGCGGCAATCAGGCGAAACTTCAACCGGCATTTGCCGTCGAGCGAACAATCCCGCTCGCCCCCCGTGGCCAGACAGTCCACCAGCGCTTGTCCGTCCTCAAGCCGGCGAATGATGTCTCCCAGCGAAATCTGATCGGGCGAGCGCGCCAGAATGGCCCCGCCCCCGCCCCCACGCCGCGTTTCGACAATGCCCATCTGCGCCAGCTTCTGAATGATCTTGGCCAGATGATTGCGCGGCAGGCCCAGTTCCTCGGCCATTTCGCCCGTGGAAAATACCCGCTCGGGCGCGCGCGCCATGCGCATCAGCATCCGCAGTCCGTAATCGGTAAAAGAGGTCAGGCGCATGGCCAAATCTTTCGACTGATGAATTGGTATTTACAATACCTATTAACAGGCGTAGCCATCCCTTGCAAGGCCGGACAGGCTCGATTCCAGCCAAACGGCTCATTGTCTCCCAATGAATTGGAGCAACAAATCGTGACCGACACCCTCATGATCGACCCGGTGGCGCTGACTCATCACATCGAACAGCATTTTCACGCGCGCCATCGCGAACAATTCCCGCAACTCATTGCGTGGGCCGAAAAAGTCGAAGCCGTTCATGCCGATCAGAGCCAGGCTCCCCATGGCCTTGCCGCCGCCCTGCGCCGCTTCTTCGGTGAGCTGGACGAGCATATGCGCAAGGAAGAGCTTATCCTCTTTCCAGCCATGCGGCAGGGCGGGATGCCGGGCATCGAACATCCGATCCATGTCATGCGCGCCGATCACGCCGGGCATATCGAGGAGGCTCAGACCATCCGCAGGCTGGCGGGCGATCTCATCCTGCCCGAAGGTGCCTGCCGCACATGGACCATGCTCTATGAAGACCTTGGCCAATTCCTGTCCGATTTTGGTGATCATGTGCGGACCGAGAATGAGACGCTCTTTCCGCTGTTCGAGCATTAAGCCCGATTGCCATATCCCGCATATCCAAGGGGCAGCAACGTGAGCAACACCGCCGATCAGACTCGCCCGTGGCAAGGCCCCGCGCTCTTCAGCTATGGTTTCCGCCCCTTCTTTCTGGGCGCTGGCCTATGGGCGGGGCTGGCGATGGCGGTATGGATCGGCATGCTGACGGACCTGTTTGCCCTGCCCACCGGTTTTGATCCGATCAGTTGGCACGCCCATGAATTTCTCTATGGCTATCTGGGCGCGGTCATCGCCGGTTTTCTGCTGACCGCCGTTCCCAACTGGACCGGCAGGCCACCGATTATGGGCTGGCCGCTGGTCGGGTTGTTTTCGCTCTGGATGCTGGGCCGTATCGCCATTGCCGTGTCGCAGATGTTGTCTCCGATTTGGGTGGCGGCGGCGGATCTGGCGCTGCCGGTGGTCTTGTCCCTCGTCATCGCGCGGGAAATCATTGCCGGGCGCAATTGGCGCAATCTGGGCGTGCTGGTGCTTCTGGGCATTTTCACGCTGGGCAATGCGATGTTCCATTGCGAGGCGGCCCGCCACGAATTTGCCGCTCAGGGACAAGGCCTGCGGACCGGTGTGGCGGCAGTCATCATGCTGATCGCCCTCATTGGCGGCAGGATCATTCCCGCCTTCACCAAAAACTGGCTGATCCGCAACCGGCCCGGCCGCATGCCCACCCCTCCCGAACAGGGTTTCGACAGAATCGCGCTGGCAGTGCTGTTGGCGGCCGTGCTGGCGTGGATCGCGGCGCCCTCATCCCACCTGACGGCTCTGGCGCTGGCCGCGGCGGGCGTGCTGCATCTGCTGCGCCTTGCCCGATGGGCCGGGGATCGCACGCTTAGCGAGCCGCTGGTCTGGGTGCTGCATCTTGCCTATGCCTTCCTGCCGGCTGGTGCGCTGGTTATGGCGGTTTCGGCGGTTGCTCCTGCCCTTGCCACCAATGCGGCGGGGCAGCATTTGTGGATGGCCGGTTGCATCGCCATGATGACGATGGCTGTCATGACGCGGGCCACGCGCGGGCATATCGGCCATGAACTGGCCGCCGACCGCGCCACCACGGCGCTTTATCTGGCCTTGTTTGCGGCCGTTATGCTGCGCTTTGCCTCCGGCATGATCCCGCAATGGGGCTCGGCGCTGCATGACCTTGCCGGGATCGCATGGATTGCGGGTTTTGCCGGGTTCTGCCTGCGCTACGGACCGATGCTGACAAACCGGCGGGAGGACCGGGGCCCGCTCAATCGCTGACCGCATCCGGCCGCGAAAATGCCTCCAGCGCAGCGCGGTCGGTGATCGTGATCTGCGCCCCATCGGTGAGGGCGCCATGTTTGGCCAGCACGCCAAAGCCACGTGAGAGGTTCTCAGGTGTCATGCCCAGCAGCGAGGCCAGCAACCGCTTTTCAGCGCGCAGCACGACCCGCCCATGCCCGCCCTGACGCCGTTCCTGCTGAAGCACGAGATTGCCCAACCGTTCGGCCGACTGGCGCAGCTTGATATCGGTCAGCGCCCGCACCAGATCCCGATAGGCCAGCGCCAGTTCCCGCATGGTGGCCTCCATCAGATTGTGATCCTTGCGGACAACTTCGCGGATCAGCGCGGCAGGCACCAGAAGAATGCGCGAGGACACCAATGTGCGCGCCGACATCAGATAGGGCATGTCTGTGACAACAGCGGCAAGGATGAAGCTGGACACCGGCTCAACGATGCGCATCGTCGTGTCGCGGCCCGCGCCGCTGGTATAAAGCTCGGCCATGCCGTCGATCAGGACATGTAGGAAATCGGCCCTCTGCCCCAGCTCGAACAGGGTGAGCTGAGGGGGAAATACCTGCAGGAACGAGCCGGAAAAAATCCGTTCGCGTTCGCTTTCCGCCATTTCCCGAAACAGTGGCAATTGGGCAATTTCAGGTCTTTCGGCAGCGCGCATTCCTCAAGCCTCTCCTTAGGGGAAGGCCCGGATCATACAGTCTTTCTTGATAATTATCAAGCGCTCTTCTGATCCAAATTCATCCATAAAATCACCAATATTAACTGGTTTTGATTTAGTCGCGCCCTCCCAATAAAAATTGATATGCATCAACTAAGCAGTGGGGCAAGTCGGCAAGGCCTATCCGTGAAATTCGATTCAGGGACGGAGCAGACCATCATGTCCTCGCACGTGAGATCGCTGGGCAATGACCCCCAAAGAGCCTTGGGGCTGAGCACCCTTGCCTTTGCCGTCTGTTTCGCTGTGTGGACGATCTTTGGAATCATCGGCATCCGGATCAAATCCGAATTGGGGCTCAACGACACACAATTTGGCCTGCTGGTCGGAACCCCGATCCTGACCGGTTCGCTGCTGCGGCTGCTGCTGGGCGTCTGGACCGACCGATATGGCGGGCGGGCGGTCTTTGCCGTTACCATGCTGGCATCGGCGGTCTCGACCATGCTGCTCACCTATGCCGTCAGCTATCCGGCAATGCTGCTGGCAGCCCTCGGGCTTGGGCTGGCCGGTGGCGGTTTTGCGATTGGCGTTGCCTATGTGTCGAAATGGTATCCGCCATCGCGCCAAGGCGCCGCCTTGGGCTTTTTCGGCATGGGCAATGTGGGGGCCTTCATTACCCAGAGCGCCGCGCCCTTCGTCATGGTGGCGTTTGGCTGGCAGGCGGTGGCGCGGATCTGGGCGCTGGCCTTGGCCGCCACGGCTGTTCTGTTCTTTCTTCTGGCCAAGGATGATCCCGAACTGGCCGCCCGGCACAAAACCGGCGCGCGCGCCAAAGGACTGGCGGAACAGTTGCAGCCGCTCGGAAACGAGCAGGTCTGGCGTTTTTCGCTCTATTACTTCTTTGTGTTCGGCGCCTTTGTGGCCCTCGCCTTGTGGCTGCCCAAATATCTGATCGGCGTCTATGGCCTCGATGTCAAAGCCGCTGGCGTGCTGGCCGCTACCTTCAGCCTCTCGGCCAGCCTGTTCCGGGCCTATGGCGGCATCCTGTCCGACCGCTATGGCGCCCGCCGCATCATGTATGCCACCTTTGGCGTCTCGCTGCTGCTGCTCTTCATGCTGTCCTATCCGACCACCGATTACGTCATCCACGGCATCAAGGGCGACATCCGCTTTTCCACCTCGATGGGGCTGGTTCCCTTCGTCCTAACGGTCTTTGTGCTTGGTTTCTTCATGGCGCTGGGCATGGCCGCCGTCTTCAAGCATATCCCGGTCTATTATCCCGACCATGTCGGCCCGGTGGGCGGGCTGGTGGGCATGGTGGGCGGGCTGGGCGGGTTCGTGCTGCCCATCGTCTTTGGCGTGGTCAGCGATCTTACCGGGATCTGGACCAGTTGCTTTGCCGTGCTGTTCCTTCTTGTGGGCGTGGCTCTTGCCTGGATGCATGGCGCGATCCGCCAGATGGAGCGCAAGGCCAACCGGATCGACCCGCAGGCCCTGCCGCAATTGCCCGAGATGATCGGCCTGCACGATCCTGTCCGTCATGCACCGCCCACCACCGGCAGGGTGCTGGCCGACTGGCGTCCCGAAGACCCCGCCTTCTGGGCGGCCAAGGGCGAAGGCATCGCCCGGCGCAATCTTTTCCTTTCCATCCCCGCCCTGCTTCTTGCCTTTGCGGTGTGGATGGTCTGGTCCGTGGTCGTGGCCAAACTCCCCCTCATCGGGTTTGACTACACCACGGACCAGTTGTTCTGGCTTGCCGCGCTGCCCGGACTGTCGGGCGCGACCTTGCGGATTTTCTACAGCTTTATGGTGCCGGTTTTCGGCGGCCGCCTGTGGACAACGCTCAGCACGGCCTCATTGCTGATCCCGGCCTTTGGCATCGGCTATGCTGTGCAAAATCCCGGCACGCCCTATTTCATCTTTCTCGTTCTGGCGCTGCTTTGCGGGTTTGGCGGCGGCAATTTTGCCTCCTCCATGGCCAATATCGGCTTTTTCTTTCCCACATCGCGCAAAGGCAGCGCGCTGGCGCTCAATGGCGGGCTGGGCAATCTGGGCGTTTCGGCGATGCAGTTTCTGGTGCCGGTGGTCATCACGGGCGGCGTGTTCGGCACTCTTGGCGGCGAACCGCAACTGACCGGCACGGGCGCCCGTCTCTGGCTGCAAAACGCCGGATTTGTCTGGGTTCCCTTCATCATCGCCTCCAGCCTGCTGGCATGGTTCGGCATGAATGATATCGCCGATGCCAAGGCCACCTTTGCCGAACAGGCGGTGATCTTTCAGCGCAGGCACACTTGGCTGATGTGCTGGCTCTACACCGGCACTTTCGGGTCCTTCATCGGCTTTTCCGCCAGCCTGCCCTTGCTGGCCAAAAAGGAATTTCCCGACGTCGACGCGCTCAAATATGTGTGGATCGCGCCGCTGGTGGGTGCAATCAGCCGGGCCGCCACCGGCTGGGTGGCCGACCGATGGGGCGGGGCAAGGGTCACGCTATGGGTCTTCATGGCCATGATCGCGTGCACTTTCGGGGTCATGTATTCCCTCGATGCCAAGGACTTTGGCGGCTTCCTTGCCATGTTCATCTTCATGTTCTTCGTCACCGGCATCGGCAATGCCTCGACGTTTCAGATGATCCCCAACATCATGCGCCTCGAAACACCGCGCCTGATGCCCGAACTCGGCCCGGTCGAGGCGGAGAAACAGGCGGGCAAGGAAGCCGCCGCAATCGTTGGCTTTACCTCGGCCATTGCCGCCTATGGCGCCTTCTACATTCCCAAGGCCTTTGGCACCTCGATCACCTTGACCGGCAGCCCCCAGCCCGCCCTGTGGGGATTCCTGCTCTTTTACATCAGCTGCGCCGGATTGACCTGGTGGGCCTATGCGCGCCGCAGCGGCCTGCTCCACGCCGCCGAGCATGGCCTGCCCTCCCCCCTTTCACAGACCCAAGGAGCCCCCGCATGAGCCATTTGCTCGATCGCCTGACCTTCTTTCGCCAGAAGAAAGAACCGTTCTCGGGCGGGCATGGCGTGACCACTGGCGAGGCCCGCGACTGGGAGGACAGCTATCGCCGACGCTGGCAACATGACAAGATCGTGCGCAGCACCCATGGGGTGAACTGCACCGGGTCATGCAGCTGGAAGATCTACGTCAAGGGCGGGATCATCACCTGGGAAACCCAGCAGACCGATTATCCGCGCACACGCCCCGAACTGCCCAATCATGAGCCGCGCGGTTGCCCGCGCGGAGCCAGCTATTCGTGGTATATCTATTCGGCCCAGCGGCTGAAATATCCGATGATCCGCAAGCGCCTTGTCCGCCTGTGGCGCGAGGCGCGGCGCCATCTGCCGCCCGTGGCCGCATGGGCCGCGATCCAGAACGATCCGGTCAAGCGCAAGAGCTATACCGCCATTCGCGGTCATGGCGGCTTCGTGCGCTCCACATGGGACGAGGTGAATGAGATCATCGCGGCGGCCAATGCCTATACGGCGCGAACCTATGGGCCGGACCGGGTGGTCGGCTTTTCGCCCATCCCGGCCATGTCGATGGTCTCCTATGCCGCGGGGGCGCGCTACCTGTCGCTGCTGGGCGGCACCTGCCTGTCCTTCTATGACTGGTATTGCGATCTGCCGCCCTCCAGCCCGATGACATGGGGCGAACAGACCGATGTTTGCGAAAGCGCGGATTGGTACAACGCGGGCTTCCTGATGCTGTGGGGCAGCAATGTGCCGCAGACCCGCACGCCCGACGCCCATTTCATGACCGAGGCGCGTTATCGCGGCGCCAAGGTGGCCGTGGTCAGCCCCGATTATGCCGAAGCCACCAAATTCGCCGACCTCTGGCTCAATCCCAAGCAGGGGACGGATGCGGCGCTGGCGCTGGCGATGGGCCATGTCATCCTGCGCGAATTCCACCTCGACCGGCAGGCGCCCTATTTTGAGGATTATTGCCGCCGATATTCGGACATGCCGATGCTGGTGCGGCTGGTCCAACAGGATGGCCGTCTGGTGCCCGAACGCCTGCTGCGCGCTAGCGATTTTGCCGATGGTCTTGGCGAGAGCAACAATCCGGAGTGGAAATGCGTCGCCATCGACGAGGACAGCGACGATGTGGTCGCCCCGTCCGGCACCGCCGGTTTTCGCTGGGGCGAGAAGGGCAAATGGAACCTTGAGGAAAAGGACGGCAAGGGCCGAGAGGTCAAGCTGCGGTTGACCGCCATTCTGGACAAGGATCACGACGAAGTCGTCGATGTGGCCTTTCCCTATTTCGGCAACCGCGAGCATGACCATTTCGCCGGGACCGACCATCCCGACATTCTGCCCCGGCGCGTCCCGGTGCGCCGGATGGAGCTGGTCGGGGGCCGAGCCTATGTGGCGACGGTGTTCGATCTGCTCTGCGCCAATTACGGGCTGGATCGCGGTCTGGGCGGCGATTTCGTCGCGCGCGATTATGGCGAAATGACGCCCTATACCCCGGCTTGGGCGGAAAAGATCACCGGCATTCCGGCCGATCACATCATCACCACCGCCCGCGAATTTGCCGCCAATGCCGAGGCGACCAAGGGCAAATCCATGGTGATTCTGGGGGCCGGCCTCAATCACTGGTATCATATGGACATGAATTACCGGGGGATCATCAACCTTCTGGTGATGTGCGGCTGTGTGGGGCAATCGGGGGGCGGATGGGCGCATTATGTGGGGCAGGAAAAGCTGCGCCCGCAAACCGGCTGGGCGCCGCTGGCCTTCGGGCTCGATTGGGCGCGCCCGCCGCGCCACATGAACGGGACCAGCTTCTTTTACGCGCATACCGACCAATGGCGCTATGAAACGCTCGATGTCGGCGAAATTCTCTCGCCCACCGCGCCCAAAGGCGATTGGGACGGCAGCCTGATCGATTACAATATCCGCGCCGAAAGGATGGGCTGGCTACCCAGCGCGCCGCAGCTCAAGACCAATCCGCTGGAGGTCGGCAAGGCAGCGGCGGCCAGCGGCATGGAGGCCAAGGATTATGTTGCGGGCGCTCTGAAATCGGGAAGGCTGGAAATGTCCTGCCTTGATCCCGATGATCCGGCCAACTGGCCCCGCAACATGTTCGTCTGGCGCTCCAACCTGCTCGGCTCATCGGGAAAGGGGCACGAGTACTTCCTCAAACACCTGCTGGGCACCGCCCATGGCGTTCAGGGCAAGGATCTGGGCGAGGCCGGGCGGCAAAAACCGCGCGAGGTCACATGGCATGACGAAGCGCCCAAGGGTAAGCTCGATCTGCTGGTCACGCTCGATTTTCGCATGTCCACCACCTGCGTCTATTCCGACATCGTGCTGCCCACGGCCAGTTGGTATGAAAAGGACGATCTCAACACCTCGGACATGCATCCTTTCATCCATCCGCTTTCGGCGGCGGTCGATCCGGTGTGGGAATCGCGCAGCGACTGGGACATCTACAAAGGGCTGGCCAGGAAATTCTCCGAAGTCGCCCCCGAAGTGCTGGGGGTGGAGCAGGATGTCGTGCTTACCCCCATCCAGCATGACAGCGCCCATGAACTGGCCCAGCCCTTTGACGTGGCCGATTGGGGCGCGCGCC
Source organism: Novosphingobium sp. SG707 (assembly GCF_012275515.1). GTDB lineage: Bacteria > Pseudomonadota > Alphaproteobacteria > Sphingomonadales > Sphingomonadaceae > Novosphingobium. The sequence goes on along the minus strand of NZ_JAAZQL010000001.1, from coordinate 762,659 downwards.
AGTGCGAGCCGGTTCCGGGCAAGACCATGGCCACGGTAGCGGTGATCGAGCGGGACTATCCCAATCTCTACAAGCGTTTCACCGCGCTTGGCCCGCTGATGGACAAGCTGGGCAATGGCGGGAAGGGCATCGCATGGCCCACGGCGCAGGAAGTCGAAAACCTGCGCCAGTTGAACGGCACTGTGCAGGAGGAAGGGCCGACCAAGGGCATGCCGCGCATCGACACCGCAATCGATGCCGCCGAAGTGTTGCTGATGCTGGCGCCCGAAACCAATGGTGAAGTGGCCGTCCGGGCATGGGCGGCGCTGTCGGAAAACACCGGCAAGGACCACACCCATCTGGCGCGGCCCAAGCAGGAGGAGAAAATCCGCTTTCGCGACATTCAGGCCCAGCCGCGCAAGATCATCTCTTCGCCCACATGGTCGGGGCTGGAAAGCGAGCATGTCTGCTACAACGCCGGCTATACCAATGTCCACGAACTGATCCCCTGGCGCACGCTGACCGGTCGCCAGCAATTGTATCAGGATCACAAATGGATGCTGGCCTTTGGCGAGGCGCTGTGCGTCTATCGCCCGCCGATTGACACGAAGGCGGTCAAGCCCATGCTCGACCGGGCCGAGGGCCAGAAACATGTCGTGCTCAACTTCATCACCCCGCATCAGAAATGGGGCATCCATTCCACCTATACCGACAATCAGCTGATGCTGACCCTCTCGCGCGGCGGCCCCATCGTCTGGATGAGCGAGATCGATGCCGCCAAGGCCGGGCTGGTCGACAATGACTGGGTGGAAACGTTCAACGCCAATGGCGCACTGGTCGCCCGCGTGGTCGTCTCGCAACGCATGAAGGAAGGCACACTGTTCATGTATCATGCGCAGGAAAAGCATGTGAACATGCCCGGATCGCCCCTGACCGGACAGCGCGGCGGCATCCACAATTCCGTGACCCGCGCGATCCTGAAACCCACCCATATGATCGGCGGCTATGTCCAGCAGGCCTATGGCTTCAACTATTACGGCACGGTGGGGTCGAACCGCGATGAATTCGTGATCGTGCGCAAGCTGGAAAAGGTGGACTGGCTTGAAGGACCGCTGGCCGAAGGGGAGCATGCAGCATGAAAGTTCGCGCGCAAATGGGCAAAGTGCTCAACCTCGACAAATGCATCGGCTGCCATACCTGCTCGGTCACCTGCAAGAATGTGTGGACCAGCCGCGAAGGGCTGGAATATGCTTGGTTCAACAATGTGGAAAGCAAGCCGGGCGTCGGCTTTCCCAAGGATTGGGAGAACCAGAAGCGCTGGAACGGCGGCTGGGAATTGCGCCACGGGCGGCTGCAACCGCGCATGGGGGGCAAATGGCGGCTGCTGGCCAAGATTTTCGCCAATCCCGACCTGCCTGAAATCGACGATTACTACGAGCCTTTCACCTATGATTATGCCCATCTGCAACAGGCGGGTGAAAGCAAGGCCTTTCCCACCGCCCGCCCGCGCAGCCTGATTTCGGGGCAGCGGATGGAAAAGATCGAGGGCGGTCCCAATTGGGAAGAGATCCTTGGCGGCGAATTTGCCAAGCGTTCGGCCGATTACAACTTTGAAGGCGTGCAGAAGGAAATCTATGGCGAGTTCGAAAACACGTTCCTGATGTACCTGCCGCGCCTATGCGAACATTGCCTCAATCCCACCTGCGTGGCCGCCTGTCCCTCCGGCTCGATCTACAAGCGCGAGGAGGACGGCATCGTCCTGATCGATCAGGAAAAATGCCGGGGCTGGCGCATGTGCGTCTCGGGCTGTCCCTATAAAAAGATCTACTTCAACTGGAAAAGCGGCAAGAGCGAGAAATGCATCTTCTGCTATCCCCGGATCGAGGCGGGCCAGCCTACGGTCTGTTCGGAAACCTGCGTGGGGCGCATCCGCTATCTTGGCGTGATGCTTTATGATGCGGACCGGATCGAGGAAGCGGCCAGCGCGGAAAATGTCGAGGATCTTTATCAGGCCCAACTGGATATCTTTCTGGACCCCCACGATCCCGACGTCATCCGGCAGGCCCGCGCCGATGGCGTTCCCGAAGCATGGCTGGAGGCGGCACGCCATTCGCCGGTCTGGAAAATGGCGATGGAATGGAAAGTCGCCTTCCCACTGCACCCGGAATATCGCACCCTGCCGATGGTCTGGTATGTGCCGCCCCTCTCGCCCATCAATGCGGCGGCCAGCGCGGGCAAGATTTCGTCCCATAACGGGATGCCCGACGTTCGCAGCCTGCGCATTCCGGTCAGATATCTCGCCAATCTGCTGACGGCGGGCAAGGAGGCGCCGGTGATCGACGCGCTGGAGCGGATGCTGGCCATGCGCGCCTATATGCGCGCCAAAACGGTCAAGGGTGTGATCGAGGAACCGATCGCGACGGGTGTGGGCCTGTCGGCCGCGCAGATCGAAGAGATGTACCGGATCATGGCCATCGCCAATTATGAGGATCGGTTCGTGATCCCCAGCGGCCACCGCGAGGATGCCGAGGACATGTATGACGAGCGCGGCGGCGGCGGTTTTTCCTTCGGCAACGGCTGCTCCGGCGGATCCTCGCAAACCAACCTGTTTGGCGCCCCTGCCCGCAAGAAACTGCAAACGCCCTCGGAGGTGTTCTGATGCGTCACACTCTGCTCATCCTCTCGCACCTGCTGCGCTATCCCACCGAAGGCCTGCAACAGGCCGCGCCCGAACTGCTGGCCACGCTCGAACTGGACGGCGTGCTGGAAAGCGGCCAGATCGGGCAGCTCGAACCGCTGATCGCGGCCATCGTCGATGAGGAACTGCTCGATCTTCAGGAGCGCTATGTCGGCCTGTTCGATCGCGGCCGCGCCATTTCGCTGCATCTGTTCGAACATGTCCACGGCGAAAGCCGGGACCGCGGACAGGCGATGGTCGAATTGCGCAGCCGCTATATGGCGCAGGGCCTTGAAATCACGGCCAATGAATTGCCCGACTATTTGCCGATGTTCCTTGAGTATCTCTCGTGTCTTCCCTTGCCGCAGGTGCTCGAGGAACTTGCCCAGCCCGGACTGATCATCGAGGCTCTGGCAGAAAGGCTGGCCGAACGCGATGCGCTCTATGCCGCGCCGATGCGGATCCTGTCCGGGCTGGCCGGGGCAACGGGATCATCGGCCTCCCTCGCGCCGGCCGATGATCCCGAGGATCTGAGCGCTCTCGACGCCATCTGGGAAGAGCAGCAGGTCCGCTTTGACACGCCGACACCTGCCGCAGGCGAAGGCGAATGCCCGAAAGCGGCCGCCATGGTCGCCCGCCTGCACTCTCCCGCGCTTGAGAGGAACCGGAACCATGGCTGATTTCATGCACCACCTGCTCTTTGGCATCTATCCCTATATCGCGCTGGCCGTTTTGGCGGTGGGTTCGGTGATCCGTTATGATCGTGAACCCTATTCCTGGCGCGCGGGGTCCAGCCAGTTGTTGCGCCGCAAGCAGTTGATCGTCGGCTCGGTGCTGTTTCATGCGGGCGTGCTGATGATCTTTGCCGGGCATCTGGTCGGCCTGCTCACCCCCATTGCCATCTGGGATGCGCTGGGCGTGTCGCATGGCGCCAAGCAATTGCTGGCCATGAGCGCGGGCGGGGTTGCGGGATGCATGGCTATCGCGGGCGCCAGCCTGCTGATCCACCGGCGCTTTTTCGACTCGCGTGTGCGCGCCGCCTCCAGTTTCAGCGACAATCTGGTGATCCTGCTGCTCTGGACGCAACTGGCGCTGGGTCTGTCCACCATCCCGGTTTCGGCGCAGCATCTCGATGGCCACGAAATGGTCAAGTTCATGGCATGGGCACAGGGCATTTTCACCTTCCGCGCCGATGCCGCAGCGTCAATCCGCGATGTGGCGGTGGTGTTCAAACTGCATCTGATGCTTGGGCTGACCATCCTGCTGATCTTTCCCTTCACGCGCCTCGTGCATATGCTGAGCATGCCGGTCCGCTATGTCTGGCGGTCGGGTTATCAGGTGGTGCGCTCGCGCAAACTGGCGGCTCATCATGGCTGACGCGCCCGAGTATCCGCGTGTGGCGGTGAACGGCAGGGAAATCGCGCCTGCAACTATTGCCGCCGAAACGCAGCATCATCCCGCCGCCACCGCCCATGAGGCCCGCAGGGCGGCGGCGGAAGCCCTGGTCATCCGCCAGTTGCTGCTCGATGAGGCCGACAGGTTGAACATTGTGGCGAATGGCCTTGTCGATGCCGAAGGGCGCCCGCTGTCGGAGGAGGAGGCCAGAATCGAGGCCCTGCTGGCCTGCGAGGTCAAAACGCCGCAGGCCGACGAGGCCACCGCCAGACGCTATTACCAAACCCATCGCGCCCGCTTCCGCTCGCCCCCGATGGTCGAGGCCGAACATATCCTCTTCGCGGCCGATCCGGCTGATGCCATGGCCTATGGACTGGCCACCAGCGATGCACGCGGGGCGATCCGCCATTTGCAGGACAGGCCGGAAACCTTTGCCGAGCTGGCCCGGCGCCATTCGGCCTGCCCCTCCCGCGATCAGGGCGGCAAGCTGGGGCAGATCACGCCCGGTGCGCTTGTGCCCGAATTCGAAGAGGTGCTCTTCGCGCTGGAGGCCGGGGCGCTCCACCCCGTTCCGGTCAAAACTCGCTTTGGCCTGCATGTCATCCGCGCCGGGCGGCGCCAGGAAGCGCGCGACCTTCCGTTCGAGGCCGTCTCGCGCCAGATTATCGAATATCTCGAGGAAGCCAGCTGGCGGCGGGCCATGGCGCAATATGTCGGCCTGCTGGCGGGCCATGCCGAACTGGAGGGTGTTTCGATCGCAGGGGCATCGGGATCATTGGTGCAATAAGAGCGACGAAGCGAAAGCGGCTGATGAATGGCAAAATCGCCAGGGCATCGATTCGGTTGGCCGATGAAATTCCTGTTGCCATGCGCTAGGGCCGCAGAAAATCGCGCCTCTGCGGGCTTCGCGGCGCGTTTTCCGCTGGCACGTCGGCCCTGCCGATCCGCCTCGAATGCAGGAACTCTTTGTTCATGTCCGGTTGCTGATGCCCATGCCAAAAAGAGGGCAAGCAAGAGATCAGACAACGGACAAAGGGATACGAAACCTTATGCGCAAAATTGTCATTTCGGCCGCGCTGGCGGCCATCATGCTGCCGATCGCCACCCCCGCCCTTGCCGATCCGCCGCCTTGGGCGCCCGCCTATGGCCGCCGCGGTCATGACGAGTATCGGGATTATCGCGATCATGGGCGCCATGTCGAATATCGACGCCTTGGCCGCGACGATCGGATCTGGCGAGGCAATGACGGGCGCTATTACTGCCGCCGCAGCAATGGCACCACCGGACTGGTGGTCGGCGCGGCGCTGGGCGGCGTGCTGGGCAACCAGATCGCGGGCCGTGGCGACCGGACGCTGGGCACCATTCTGGGCGCTGCCGGGGGCGGCCTGCTCGGGCGCGAAATCGACCGGGGCAGCGTGACGTGCCGCTAAGCTGACCAGCGGATATCACTGTTTTGCGAGAGCCGCAGATGTCTGCGGCTCTCGATCAACCGGGCGATCAAACGGTCGCGCTCAGCCTTGCAGCCAGCGCCGGAGATCCTCTTCTCGGGGAATGCCGCCCGCATGGACGACCTTGTTGTCAATAACGATCCCCGGCGTCGAGAGGACGCCGAACCTGGCTATGTCAGCATAATCCGTCACCTTTTCCAAAGCGACAGGGACGCCCAGAGACTCCGCCGCCGCCTTGACCATGGCCTCGACCGTTTGGCAACGCTTGCAGCCGGGGCCCAGCACTTTGACATCTTTCATCGGAAATCCTTTCAGACAAAGAGGACATTGAAGAGATAGCCGACCGCCAGAATGCCCAGCGCCACCACCCCGGCAAAAACGACGATCAGTTTCAGGCTAAGCACTTTACGCAGGATGATCATTTCGGGCAGCGACAGGGCGGTGACCGACATCATGAAGGCCAGCACCGTGCCCAGCGCTGCCCCCTTGCCCAGCAGCGCGTCGACAACGGGAATGATACCGGCCGCATTGGAATACATCGGCACACCCACCAGCACCGCCGCAGGCACCGACCACCAAGCCCCCGCCCCCATGATCCGCGCCAGCAGGCCCGCCGGAACATAGCCATGGATAAAGGCGCCCGCCGCGATGCCTGCAATGATCCAGTACCACACTTTGCCGACGATCTCTTTGACCGCATCCCAGCCCGCCTCGAAGCGGTTGACCCAGTCGCGATGCTCTTCATCCGGCAGGTCTTGCTCGGCACGGACTTCGCGCACCCAGGTTTCAAGCCAGTCTTCGAGATGCAGACGGCCGATGATCCAGCCCGAAAGGATGGCAATCGACAGGCCAAAGGCAAGATAGGTCAGGGCAACCTTCCAGCCTAGCAGCGCGAACAACAGGCCCAGCGCCACTTCATTGACCATCGGGGCCGAAATCAGAAAGGAAAACGTCACCCCCAGCGGCACGCCCGCCGAGACAAAGCCCACAAACAGCGGCACCGCCGAGCAGGAACAAAAGGGCGTGACAATGCCCAGCATGGCAGCGGCGATATTGCCCACGCCCTCGCGTTTGCCCGCCAGCAGTGCGCGCGTCCGCTCCGGCGAGAAGAAGCTGCGCACAACGCCCATGGCAAAGACCACAAGCGTCAGCAGCATCAGCACTTTGGGCGTGTCATAGAAGAAGAATTCGACCGAGGCGGCCAGATGGCTGCCCGCCGGGATCGGCAATTGCGCCACAAGCCAGCGCGAAACCGGCTGCAACTGTCGTAAAGGGCAAACCATATGGCCACGCCGATGGCGATGCCGGCGAACCATGCTTGCGGGGTTCTATAGGGGTTTGCGGGCCCTTTGGTCATATCACGCGGCCTTTTGATTGGCAGATGGGGGCAATGCGGCCAGAATGGCCTCGATCACCGCGACCCAGGCGGCGGGCATATCGGGATTGCGGCGATAGCGCGTCCATTGCGCATCGCGTCGGTCGGTCAACAGCCCAACCGACTTCAACCGCGCCATATGGCGCGACATGCGCGATTGGGTGGCGCCAAGCCGGTCCATCAATTCGCAGACGCAATGCTCGTCGCCATCCCAAAGAATATGCAGGGCGCGCAACCGCGTGGGTTCGGCAAGAGCGGCAAGCAAGTGATCGATGGGCCTGTGCATCCCGGCAATCTATGCGCCGAAACGCATGAGCGCATTGACGCCTGTCAACCGGCCTCGCGCTGAATGCATTGACGGGCTGATGGGCTATCTCACCGAGAACTGCTGCGGCGGCCTGCCCTGTACGGACCATGGCCTGTGCTGCGCGCCCATTGGGGCCTGACCGCCCCGGCAGACGCCGTGGGCGAGGCCGCCGAAGATGCCGCCTTTGAGGACACATGGCGCTGGCTAACGATGCGGGCGCAAGCTTTGCTGGCCCTGCCGTTTGAAACGATGGGGCGCGAGGAGCTGGCCGCCGCTCTGGCCGAAATCGGCCGGATGGAGGGCGCGGCGTGAGACAGAAACTGGCCGCGGAGGCCATCGGCAGCTTCATGCTGTTCGCCACCGTGATCGGATCGGGGATCATGGCCGAAAGTCTGGCGGGCGGGAATGTGGCCGTGGCGCTGCTGGGCAATACATTGGCCACGGGCGCCATGCTCTTTGTGCTGATCACCATGCTGGGCCCGGTGTCGGGGGCGCATTTCAACCCGGCCGTCTCGCTCGTCATGCGGCTGCGCGGAGAAATCACCACGCCGCAGGCATGAGCCTATGTCGCGGCCCAGCTGGCGGGCGGCATTCTGGGTGTTTGGGCCGCGCATGTCATGTTCGGCCTGCCGGTTCTGGAATTTTCGACCAAGGCGCGCACCGGCATGGGCCAATGGGTCAGCGAGGCCATCGCCCGCGCGATGAGCAACACCTTTGCCGGCATAGCGCCCGCCCATGTGCCGGGCTTTGTCATCGCCCAGATCCTGGGCGCGCTGGCCGCCAAACTCGCCGCCATTACCCTGTTTCCTGATGAGCCTGATCCCGATAAGGATGCCGCATGAACCGTTTGCGTGAACTTTCCGATCCCGATTACCTGCCCGCGCTCAAGCGTGAATATGTCCATGCCCGTCCGGCGCTGGGCCTTGGCGCGCTCGATCCGCCGCCGCGCATCCTGCTGCTCTATGGCTCGCTGCGCGCGCGTTCCTATTCCCGGCTGGTGGTCGAGGAAGCCGCGCGCCTGCTGCTCCATTTCGGCTGCGAGGTGAGGATCTTTGATCCCGCCGACCTGCCCCTGCCCGATCAGGTGCCCGGCGATGACCACCCGGCGGTGCATGAATTGCGCGAACTCTCGCTCTGGTCCGAAGGACAGGTGTGGTGCAGCCCGGAACGCCATGGCCAGATCACCGGCATCATGAAGACCCAGATCGACCACCTGCCGCTGGCCATGAAGGGGATGCGCCCTACGCAGGGCCGCACGCTGGCGGTGATGCAGGTCAGCGCCGGGTCGCAATCGTTCAATTCGGTCAATACCCTGCGCCTGCTGGGGCGCTGGATGCGGATGTTCACCATCCCCAACCAGTCCTCTGTGGCCAAAGCCTATGAGGAATTTGACGAAGCGGGCCGGATGAAGCCCTCGTCCTATTATGACCGCATCGTCGATGTGTGCGAGGAACTGGTGCGTTTTACCGTGCTGCTGCGCCCTCATACCGATCAGTTGGTGGATCGTTATTCCGAGAGGGTCGAGCGCGATCAGCCGGTGGCAAGCCCGGTGGAAAAGGCGGGTTTGGCCCAAAGCTGATGCTGGTCCTAGAGGTCAAGCTGCATCTGGGGCATCGCGTCTTGCGTGATCCGACGGGCGGAGGATCGCCCCTCCCCCCTGCGCGCGGTTGATCGCTTGCGGCTGCCGTGCCGCTGCTGAACGCTGTCGGCCTCGGCGCGCGCCTCGCGCGTGCGTCGCAGGGCGGCGATGGCCTGATGCGCGGCCCGCGCCGCCGCGCCATGGTCGACGATGGGCAAAGGGTAATCCGGGCACAGGGCCTGACGCTGGCCGCTGTCCAGCTTGTCCAGAGCATGAAGCCATGCGCCCGGAACCTGCGCGAGTTCGGGGACCCACGCCCGGATGAAGCGGCCCTGCGGGTCCTGATCCATCCCCTGCTTGGCGGGCGAATAGATCCGCACCGTGTTGATCCCGGTTTCCCCGGCCTGCATCTGACACTGGGGCCAGTGGATGCCCGGCTCGTAATCGATAAAGGCCCGCGCCAGCACCAGCTCGGCCTCCTGCCACGGCAGCCAGAGGTCATAGGCGGCAAAGCTCATCAGCATGGCGCGCATCCGAAAGGTGGTCCAGCCCGTGGCCTGCAAGGCGCGCATCACCGCATCCAGAAACGGATAGCCGGTGCGCCCCTGCGCCCATGCCGCCAGACGGGCGGGATCGGCGGGCGGACGCAGACCCTCATAGCGGCGGGCGAAGGGGCGAAATTCCGCCTCCGGCTCGCTCTCCAGCTTCTGGATGAAATGGCAATGCCAGTGCAGCCGGGCCATGAAGCTGCGCAAGGCCTGTCGCCAGTCCCGCGCCTCGGTCGGCAGGGCGGCATAGCGACTGCGGGTGGCCTGCCAAACTTCGCGCATCGAAACCGACCCATAGGCCAGATGCCACGACAGTCGAGAGCAGGCATCGGGCGCGCTGAGCGGCGAGGACATGGCGCGCGTGTAATGTTCGCCGCGTTCGAAAAGGAAGCTCTCCAGCGTGGCCAGTGCGGCGGCGCGTCCGGCGAGCACCGAAGCGCCTGCTTCATCGGGCGACACACCCAAGGCCGCCGCGCCGGGCAAAGTGTCGCGGCCGGGCGCGGATTGCCAGACAACCGGAGGGACCGGCAGCAAGGGCTGCTCCATCATCGCATCCCATGCGGCGGCCCAATGGTCGCGGTTGAGGCCACGCCCCCGGATCACGCCGAACTGGCGCAGCTCGACAAAGGGAACGCCCTGCGCCCGCGCCCATTGGCGCACCGCCCGGTCCCGCGCAAAGGTGAAGCCATTGCCCGTTTCCTCATGCGCCCACAGCGCAAAAGGCCCGATCTGCCCGCGCAATGCCTCCAGCTCGGCCACGGCATCGCCCACGCGCAGGCAAAGGCGTCCGCCAAGCCGGGCAATGGCCTCGGCCAGATCGGCCATGCAGGCCCGCCAGAAACGCCACTGCCGCCCGGATGTGTCAGAGCCTTGCCAATAGGCAGGCTCGACGATGACAAGGGCGACGACCGGCCCGGCCAAAGCGGCGCGGTGAAGCGCGGCGTGATCCTCCAGCCGCAGATCGCGTTTGAACCATACGACTTGTGGGATTGGACCGCTGATCATCCTGACGCACCGATTGCGGCCCTTGCCCATTCCTATCCAAAGACCACTGTTGGCATGAACGACAGACCACCGAACCGGCAAGGTGGCTCTTCGGGCAAGGCGCACTTCCCGAAGGATCAGCTGGCCCCCGGCAGGCGAGACGGTATTTTCCACCCTATGCCCCGTCCGCCCCAGCAAACTCAAGCCCCGTCCCGCCGCAACAGGCTGACGGTGTGGTATGATGGCGGCTGCCCGCTGTGCCTGCGCGAGATCGCGCTGATGCGGCGATGGGACCGCGCCGGAAACATTGCTTTCATCGACCTGGGCGATCAGGCGCAGGCGTGTCCGCTCGACCGGCAGCTGATGCTGGCGCGTTTTCATGCGCAGGAGGATGGCGTGATGCTCGATGGCGCGGCGGCCTTTGCGGCCATGTGGCGGGCAATTCCTCGCCTGCGCCTGCTGGGCGAACTGGCCCGATACCGACTGGTGTTATGGGGTTTGGAGGCGGCCTATGCCTGGTTTCTCAAAATACGCCCCATTTTGCAGAGATGGTTGCGATGATCGCCTCATTGCCCGGATGCGGCCTGCACGGCCGGAACAACGAGCCGCGATCATGAAAATGCGCAAAAAAGGCGATCTGCCGACCAAGCTGTGCGCGGTCTGTCAGCGCCCTTTTATGTGGCGCAAGAAATGGGCGCGCGACTGGGATACGGTCCGTTATTGTTCGGACCGTTGCCGTTCATCCAAGGGTGGCCAGAAAGGCCTCGGCGTCACGCCATAGCTGATCCTGCTTTTCGGGCGCGAAATTGGCCCATGTGCGTACCATCTGGGCCATGCGCGGATTGCCGCGCAGACGCTCGACATGGCGCGCGATGAAATGCCAATAGAGCAGGTTCAACGGGCAGGCGCGCTCCCCCTCTTTGACCTTCACATCATAGGTGCAGCCGCTGCAATAATCGCTCATGCGATGGATATAGGCGCCGCTGGCAACATAGGGCTTACTGGCCAGCAGACCGCCATCAGCAAACTGGCTCATCCCGATCGTGTTGGGCAATTCGACCCATTCAAAGGCATCGGCATAGACCGCCAGATACCATTCATGCAGCGCATGGGGATCGATCCCGGCCAGCAATGCGAAATTGCCGGTCACCATCAGCCGCTGGATGTGGTGGGCATAGGCTTCCTCGCGGGTCTGGGTGATACAGGCGCGCATACAGGCCATCGAGGTATCGCCGCTCCAGTAGAACCAAGGCAGCGAATGATTGGCCTCCAGCGCGTTGGTTTTGGCGTAATCGGGGCCCTGCCACCAATAGATGCCGCGCACATATTCGCGCCACCCGATGATCTGGCGGATAAACCCTTCGGCGCTGTTGATCGGCACCCGGCCTGCGCGCCATTCCTCCTCCACCGCGCGGCACATGGCCAAGGGATCGAGCAGGCCAAGGTTGAGATAGGGCGACACAACCGCATGATGCAAAAAGCGGTGCTCGGTCAGCATCGCATCCTGATTGCGCCCGAATTCGGGCAGCGCCACGCGCAGGAAATGCGCAAAGGCGGCTTCGGCCTGTTCGCGCGTGACGGCAAACCAGAAAGGCTCCAGATCGCCAAAATGGTCTGAAAAGCGCCGCTCCACCATATCCAGCACCTCGCGCGTGATGGCGTTGGGCTGGAAACGCATCGGCTGGGGCAGGCCCAAAGCGCCGGGGGGCGGAGCGCGGTTGTCATGGTCGAAATTCCATTGGCCTCCGGCGGGCTTGTCGCCTTCCATCAACAGGCCCGTCTTGCGGCGCATCAGGCGATAGAAATGCTCCATGCGCGTGCCTCCCCCCGGCCGGAGGCGACCCTCGGCCCATTGCGCGAAACCCTCACGGTCGGCCAGAAAGCGATCGTCGGGCAGGAGCTTTGCCCAGACGCACATATCCTGCATCAGCCGCCATTCGCCGGGCTCGGTGGCGATTATTTCCTGTGCGCCCCATCGCGTGCGGGCGCGCTCGGCCTCGCCGCGCAAACTGCCCGTGTTGGCCGGATCATCAAGCCGGACATAATCCACCCGCCAGCCCGCGCCGCGCAGTTCCTCGGCGAAGTGCCGCATCGCCGACAGGACCAGCGCGATCTTCTTCTTGTGATGGCGCACATAGGTCGCCTCGGCGGCCACCTCGGCCATCAGAACGATGTCGGTTGCCCGGTCGGCCGCCTGAAGGGCGGAGAGGGAAAGGCTGAGTTGATCGCCCAGAACCAGAATGATGCGCGTCATGCATCACGGCTAACCTGCGCCTGCGCGGTGCGATGCCTGTTTTTTGGGGCAATTGTTGGGGGCAATTTTTGCGGCAAGCCCCGATCAAAATCCCGCCTCTATCGCCAGACGGACCGCATCGGCGGCGGTATGCACGCCCAGCGCCTGAAACATTGCCGCGCGGTGCATCTTGATCGTCCGCTCCGAGAGGCCCAGCTCATAGGCGATCTGCTTGTTGAGCCGCCCCCGCGCCATGGCCAGCAGCACAGCCCGCTGGCGCGGCGACAATTGCTCGACCTTGGTGCGGGCCGCATTGGCCCGGCCCAATTCGGCCTCGTCGGCAATTTCGACCTGCGAGCCGAGGAAATATTCCAGCACGCCCTCATTGTCGAAAATGGGCGCCACCATCACGGCATTGCGAAAAGGCTGGCCGTTCTTTCGATAGTTCAGGATCTCGACCATCACCGGCCGCTGCTCGCGGATACCCTCGCGCAGGGCCTCGATCAGGTCCGGCTCCGACCCCGGCCCGGTGAGAAAGCGGCAATTGCGCCCGATTACCTCGTCGCGACCATAGCCGGTCAGCGCCTCGAAAGCGGCATTGCATTCGATGATCGGATTGTCGGGCAGTCTGGGATTGCTGATGACGGCCGCCACCAGGCTGCCCTTGATCATATCGGAAATAGCCATAGGCCCAAACGCTTCCCATTCGGCAATTGCCACCATCAGCATCGCCCTCGTTGCGGCATACCCTTTAAGCCATGTTGCCGCCGACGGCCCCCTGTCTAGAGAGGCAAAGATGTTCAGCCATGACGCGAACCCTGTCGCGTCGCCGGGAGGCAGCCCATGAATTTCCTCACCTCGCTTCATTCCTGCGATGCCGTGCTTGATGACGGGCATGATGAGGCGGCCCCTTCGGCCCCCGCCGTCGTGGCCAACACCAAGCCGGTTGTGCCCGAGCCGGTGCAGGAGGCCATCCGCACGCTGCTGCGCTGGGCTGGCGATGATCCCGCGCGCGAAGGGCTGATCGACACGCCTGCCCGCGTGGCGCGCGCATGGCGCGAATATTGCGGCGGCTATGGCGAAGATCCGGCAGTGCATCTGGTCCGCCAATTTGAGGAAGTGGGCGGCTATAACGAGATCGTCCTGCTGAAGGATATCCCTTTCCAGTCGCATTGCGAACACCACATGGCGCCGATCACCGGCAAGGCCAGCATCGCCTATCTGCCGCGCAACCGGGTGGTGGGCATTTCCAAACTGGCCCGCGTGCTCCACGGCTATGCCCGCCGCCTGCAGATTCAGGAACGGCTGACGGCGCAGGTCGCCCAATGCATCTGGGACAATCTTCAGCCGCTGGGCGTGGCGGTGACCATCGAGGCGCAGCACGGATGCATGACCGGGCGCGGCGTGCGCACCCCGGGCGTCGGCATGGTGACCAGCCGGATGATGGGCACCTTCCTCGAAGATCCTCGCAGCCGCAAGGAAGTGCTCGCGCTGATGGGATATTGAGCGGGTGGCAGCGATGCGGATTGTCATAATCGGTGCGGGCATGTCGGGTCTGGCCTGCGCCCAGGCTCTCGAACAGATGGGCCATGAGGTTGCCCTGTTCGACAAGGGGCGGGGGCCGGGCGGGCGCATGTCGACACGGCGCGTGGCTCTGGACGAGGCGCAAATTTCATTCGACCATGGCGCGCAGTTCTTCACCGCCCGCGAGGAGGCATTCCGCGCGCAGGTGGAACAGTGGCGCAAGGACGGACTGGTAGCCTGCTGGCCCGCCGCGCGCGATGATGCTTGGGTGGGAACGCCCGGTATGAATGCGCCCATCGCCCACATGGCCAGCGTCCATAATGCCCGATTTGCCAGCCATGCCATGGGGCTGGTGCGCGAGGGGGCCGACTGGCGCGTGCTGCTGCATGACGGCAGCCGCCATGGTCCCTATGATGCGGCGGTGCTGGCGCTGCCCGCCGAACAGGCGGCGGCCTTTCTCGGCACCTATGACCTGACCATGGCGGCCTGCGCCATTGCCGCGCGCTCACAGCCCTGCTGGACCGCGATGATGGCCTTTGCGGAAAGATTGCCGATTGCGGCCGATGTTCTGCGCCCGTCCGGGCCGGTCGGCTGGGCCGCGCGCAACAGCGCCAAGCCGGGCCGCTCGGCAACCGAGGCATGGGTGGTGCAGGCCAGCCCTGCCTGGTCCACCGAGCATCTGGAAGATGACGCGGCGCAGGTGGCAGAATTTCTGGCCGACTGGCTGGCGGGGCAGGCCGGTGGCGCGCCCCTGCCCCTGCCCGTCCGGCTTCACCTGTCGGCCCACCGTTGGCGCTATGCCGTTGCGCAGCGCTCGCCAAAGGGCGCCCTGTGGAACGCCAATCTGCGGCTTGGCGCCTGCGGAGACTGGCTGCTGGGCCCGAGGATCGAACTAGCGTGGCTGTCGGGGACGAAGCTGGCGGGGCTTATCGGGGGCTGATAGCGCTCCCCTCATTGGGGGTGCTTGATGGGCAAACTGTCGCCCCCGGCGCGGTTGGGCATGGCGCCGAGCAGTGTTCTGACGGAAATGCTTTCGCAAGCGATTGGGCATCAATCCGGATCTGCAGCTGACAAAGATAGACCAGAACGGCGATCAGGGCAAAAATCATCATAATGGAGCGATATGTTCAAAAACATGCATTATGAATATTTTATGTCAATTATTTCCCGCGACTTACCCCTGCATCAGGTATAGCCAAAAAGAAATTCCATGAATGCGGGGGCATTTGAGTGATCAATAAGAATACGAACCGCCGCCGGTTTCAGGTGGCGCGCTTTTTTGTGCATGGCAGCACTCTTGCCTTGATCGCCGCGATCCCCACCCACGCTCTGGCGCAATGCAGCCCCGATCCCACGCAGGCCAACACCGCCGTCACCTGTTCCGGCACGGATAGCGATGGCATCACGATCACGACCAGTTCCTCACCCCTGACCGTTAATTCCGGGGCCAGTGTCAACAATTCGGGCGCGTCGGCCATTACGGTATCCGTGCCCGCCTCGGCCTCCTCCTATTTTCGCACCGCCAATATCACGGTCAACGGATCGGTTTCGGCCACCGGCGCTGCCGGAATCAGTGTGCTTTCCGGCTCTGTCGGCGTTGACTATTACGGCATGTCCGGGATCATCACCGTCGGGGCGGGAGCCTCGATTGGCGGTACCTATGGCATCGCGCTTGAGCAGGTTTCGGGCTATCCCTACGGCTCGGTCTATGTCAGCCTCGACAATGCGGGCACGATCAGCGGGTCCGGCGGCGTGGCCCTGCTGGCCGGTTCAGGATATGCATCCTATTTTTCAGGCATCACCAACCGGGCAAGCGGAACCATCGGCGCGATCCAAGGGTCTGTCACCTCGGTCACGAACGATGGCACAATTGCCGGTGGCGGGCTGAGCGCGATCTACAACAGCTACAATCTCTATTCCAATATCACGAACACGGGGACCATCAGTTCCTCCAGCGGCTCGGGCACGATCGCCAACTTTTCGGGCACGATCAGCAACAGCGGCACCATCACGAATACCGGCACCGGCTCTGCCATCAACTCGCTTTATGTGTGGCTGACCAATCAGGCGGGCGGTTCGATCACCGGCTCTGGCAGCAGCGTGGTAAGTTCCAATCTTACCAGCACCCCCTCCAACGCCATAAACCTGACCAATTCCGGTTCGATCATCAACACCGGCACGGGCATGACGCTTTATGGCGGCCAGATCATCGTCACCAACAATGCCGGAGCCACAATCGGCACCGGCGCGGGCGGGACCGCGATCTATGCGGGGACCTCGCTGAACCTGACCAATGCGGGCACGATCAACGGCAATGTCACCGCCGGTTTCCTGCCTGCCTATTCCTATAATCTGGGCAACACCATCGATTCCACTGCCGGTACGATCAACGGCAATCTGACGCTGGGCAATGGCGATGACATACTGGTCGCCACGCTCAGGAACGGCAGCCTCTATACCGGGATCACCGGCACAATCGATGGCGGGGGCGGCACCAATACGGTCAGCCTGCAGACCAACAGCGACGTCACCCTGTCTTCGGCGCTGACGCTGCCGACGGGGTTCTCGTCGGTGGGCTTTGTCCCCGCTTCGGGCACGACGCTGACGCTGGCCAATGGTTTTGCGAACAGCGGAGCAATCAATTTCACCGGATCGGGCACGCTTGACAACCAGACCAGCCTGAGCGGCACCGGCACGATCGTCACCGGGGCAAACTACGGCTTAGGCGGCACGTTCAGGAACAGCGGCACAATCACCAGCAGCAATGCCGGTGGGAGCGCGGCCGTGACCCTGACCGGCTTTGTCAGCCTGAACAACACGGGCATCATTTCGGCCGGCGGCAACGCCGTTTCCGCAACGAGCGGCACCATAACCAACAGCGGCACAATCACGGCCGGCGGCACCGCCGTGACGTCAAACAGCAATATCACCAACAGCGGCACGATCAGCGGCGCGTCGATCGGCGTGGCGAGTGGCGGGGGCACTCTGGTCAACACCGGCACGATCCAGTCGAACGGCACCGCGTTTCAGACCAGTTCCTATTCCACACTGGACAACCGCGCCGGCGGGGTGGTGACAGGCGGCCTCGCCGCGGTCGGCGGGATTGGGTATGGTTTCAACAACCGCGTCATCAACGCCGGGACGATCAATGGCAATGTCAATCTTGCCAGCACCGGCTATGCCAGCGGCAACCTCTATTATGCGGTAACCGGCGGCGTGCTGAACGGCAATCTGACGATCGGGCAAGGCGATACGCTGATCACCGATCTGGTCAACACGGGCAGAGGCGCCTTTGCCGGCATCAACGGCACGGTCAGCGCCAGCAACTCCAGCCTGATCTACAATGTCAACGCCAATGCCAGCGCGACGCCCGGCCCGCCTTCCGGCTTTTCCTCGCTGGGTTATCAGTTGTCCAACAATGCGACCCTTTCGCTGACCGGGCAGAGCGCGCTCACCTCGCCCCTCACGCTCGCAGGCATTGGCTCGGTCAATCTGAACGGCTCGCTCAGTTCCAGCAGCGGCCCTCTCATATATACCACTTCGGTTCAGGCACCCTCCGGTGGCGGCGGCAATCCTGCGTCAACGGCGCTGGCGGTCACCAATAATGGCAGCCTCACCGTTGCCCGGGCCGGCAGTTCCATCTTTACGCCCGTCGTTATGGCCATGGGCTCCGGGTCAAGCCTGGTGAACAACGGGTCGATTGTCGTAACCAACACTGCGGGCAATGCCGTTTCCGGCGCTTCGGCCATCAGCCTCTATGGGCCCTTGGTCAACACCGGCACAATTTCGGTCGCCGGGGCGCAAGGCATTTCCATCGGCAGCACCTGGAACACCGCCAACACCAATCCCGATACCACCCTGTTCAACAGCGGCCAGATTACCGCCGATGGTGCCGCCATTATACAGTACGGAAAGGTCGACATCACCAATTCGGGCTCGATCACCAGCCGCACGACCACCGCGATCGCCCAATATTCCGGCTTTAATTCGACCATCACCAATCTGGCCGGGGCAACCATTTCCGGCGCGGCAACCGCCATCCAAATGGCCGGCGGAATGGTCAGCAATGCCGGGACGATCAACGGCGACATCAATTTCGGTTACAGCAGCGGAACCTATGTTGCCAATGGCGGCATGCTGAACGGCAATCTGGCCTTCGGCTATGGCGACAACATGCTGATCGAAACGGGTCAAGGCTATGGCGTGACCGGCACGATCAGCACGACCGGAGACACCATCAGCCTTGGCCATCAGCGCAGCGGCACGACCACGGTGGCGCTGGGCGGCGCCTTGCCCGCCAATTTCATGCGGGAATTCGCCATTGCGGCAGGGGCGGCCTCGCGCATCACCCTCACCGGCCCATCGTCCTATACCGGCACGATCTACGTCGGCGGCGATGGCACGATCATCAACCAACTGGCCAGCAGCGGCAGCATCTATTCGCTCAATTACACATCCTATCTCAACACCGAACTGGCCGGCTTGGTCAACCGGGCCAATGTCGGCAGCATCTATGTCAATGCAGCCCTGTTTGACAATTCGGCCACTGTTGGCTCGGTCCGCCTGTCTGGCAATGCCGTCACCCTGTGGACCGGGATAGGGCTCAATTTCAGCAACAGCGGCACGATCCTCAACGCGGGCAGCAACCCTGCCGTCGCGCTTTATGGCTCATCGCCCAATGCCAACAGCACGATTGCCAACAGCGGGACAATCAATGGCGGAATGATCGTTTCGCTCATCGGCGGGGCAGGCACAACGGCCAGCATCACCAATTCCGGAACGATCACCGGCTACACGCAAAGCTATTATACCTATTCTCCGACGCCGCCCTATTATGCCGTCCTCACCATCAATTATGCCATCAACGCGTCGATCACCGGCAGCCAGAACCTGAGCCTGAACAACAGCGGCACGATCACCGGCGATGTCGTGCTGACAGGCGCCCCGGTGGTCTTGACCAACACGGGCACGATGACGGGCCGGATCCTTACCGGCACCGGCAATGACGCCTTTGCCTTTGGCGGCATGTTCACCGGCGCGCTCGATGGCGGGGCGGGCACCAATACGCTGGCCATCACCGGCGGCAATCAGAGCTTTTCCTCGATCAGCAACATCGCCGCCCTGACGCAGAGCGGCGGCTTCGCCACGGTCTCGGGTACGGCTGCTCTGGGCTCGATCGGGCTGACGGGCGGGCGGTTGGTGGGTCTGGCCGGATCGGTGATCAATGCCAACTCGATTGCCGTGGGCAGCGGGGCGACCTTCGGCTCGGCCGGTACGGTCAACGGCAATATCTCGGTCAGCGGCATCCTGAGCCCCGGCGCGTCGCCCGGCACGATGACGGTCAATGGCAATGTGACGCTGAACAGCGGCTCGACCTCACTGTTCGAAATCGCGCCCAACGCGCAGGACAAGCTGATCGTCAACGGCAAGCTGGTCATCGCCTCGGGCAGCACGTTGCAGATCGCGGCCACCACCCCGATCAAGGTGGGCAGCACGCTGAACCTTATCAGCGCCTCGGGCGGGATTACCGGCACCTATGACAAGGTAACCGGCCTGCCCGGCGTCGTGAGAACGCAGTCTAACGGCGATCTGGGCCTGCTGGTGCAATTTGCCAATTCCGCCGCCTATAATCCGCAGGTGCAACGCGCGATCAGCTATGTGAACAATGCGATGGCGGCCAGCAACGCGCCCGCCGCGTTGTTCCCGGCGCTGATGGCGCTGCAGGATGGCAACGGCGCGCCTGTCACCTCTGCTTTTGCGCGGATCACGCCTGAACCCTATGCCGATGCGATGGAAATCGGCGCGGAAACCGCTCTGTCGCTGGCAGCAGCCGGGCGCACGATGGGCCTGGGCGAAGATCGCGGAGGCAATCACGTCTTTGCCTTTGGCCAGACGCTGGGCAGCCTGCGCCAGTTTGCAGGTCATGAAACGCAGGGGATCAGCCGCGCGACGATCAATGGCTACGGCGTGCTGGGCGGATTGGGCTTTGGGGGCGAAGGCTATGCGCTCTCGGCCTATGTCGGCTGGGTTGATCAGAACCAGTCGGTCGGCGCCATCGGGGCTTCGACCAGCGCGCGCGGGGTCGTGGGCGGCATGGCCTTGCGCCTGGGCGGCAGCAACACCAGCGTGACCCTGTCGGCATCCTATGACGCGGCGCGGGCAACCACCCGGCGCAACGTTCCCGATGCCGGACAGGTTTCGGCCGGTTACACCCTGCCCAGCTTCTCGCTGGACGCTTCGATCAGCCATGTTTTTGATCTGTCTCAGGGCTGGCAGCTTCGCCCGCATCTGGGCGCCACCTGGGTCCGCACGCATCACGGCGCGCTGAAGGAGGCAAGCGCTCATCCTTTCGCGCTGAATATCGATGAGGCCACGCGCAGGCAGGGCTTTCTCGATGCCGGGCTGGGCTTTGAAAATGCGCCCGACGCCAAGGGGCCTTGGCGTTCGTTCCTGACGCTGGGCATGCGCTATCGCCTGAAAAGCGATGCGGTTTCGGCCATCGCGGGAATGGCGGGCGGTGGCTATGGTCTGATGGCCTATGGCTTCGGCCGCGATCCGGTCAGCGCCACGGCGGCCGTCGGCGGCGAATATCGCCTCTCGCCCGGTGCCGTGCTGTTTCTCAATGCCTCTGGCGAACTGGGCCAAAGCGGCAAGCGTGAGAGCGTGACGGCGGGGCTGCGCTGGCGGATCTAGGAAGCCGGAAAGGGGGGCGGGCCGGCGCCATTTCAAAGGCCCGCCCCCCTTTCCGGCGCCGCCGTAAAGAGCGGATGGGTGGGGCTGGTATTCGCGACTTATGCTGTTACGCCCCTTTGCGGGCGGGCCGGGATGCCGGAACCAGCCGGAACACCCCGCCCGACAGGGGCCCGAACCTAGAGGGACCCCACGTTGATTGCCGAACCGTCAACAAGACGGTTGAGGCGGAAATGGGCCGGATCGACACTCGTCGCATCATTGGCCACCAGTTCTGACATCAGCTTGCCGATGCCCGGCCCCAGACCGAAACCATGCCCCGAACAACCGGCGGCCAGATACAGCCCGCCAATCCGATCCACCGCCGATACCACCGGCACCGCATCTGGCGTGCAGTCGACATAGGCACCCCACGCGCCATCCAGTTCCAGATTGGCCAGTTGCGGAAATGTGCCGACAAGATTGGCCTTGATCGCCGCGACCAGCTTGGGGTTGGGCTTGGGCGACAGCACGCGCGTGGCCTCAAAGATGGACGGATCATGGCCCAGCACGGCCGAGAGCGATTCCGGCCCCGTAAAGAAAGAACCGCTGACGCCCAACTGCACCGCCTTGAGACGCTGGATGAATTGCGGCATGAATTCGCGGGCGAAGCGGATGCCCTGCGGGGTCAGTTCCAGTGTCGCGCGGCCGCTGATGGCAAGGGTGTAGCTGCCGTCAAGCCGCCGCGTCATCGCCAGATCGGGGCAATAGACCACCTCGCCAAGATTGACGGTGGGTTTGGTGCGCAGGGCTGTCTGGCGCACGCTGGCCTGCGGAAAGGTTACACCATGGCGGCGCATGAAGGCCGATGCCCATGCCCCGCCCGCGCAGACCACGGCATCGGCGCGGATCGTGCCGAGTTCGGTATGCAGGCCCGAAACCCGTCCATTGGTCAGATCCAGTCCGCGTGCGGCGCAGTTCTGGTGGATGGTCGCGCCAAGCTGCCTTGCCCCTTCGGCCAGAACGGGCGCGGCCAGCGCCGGTTCGGCCTTGCCGTCATGGACCGAATGCAGCCCACCCACCCATTGCCGCCGGTTCTGGGGGATGCGCTCTGCGGCCTGCGCGCCGGTCAGCATGTGGGTTTCGACCCCGAACTCCTTGGCCACCGGGCGCCAGCCCTCCCAAGCGGCCAGCGTCGCGGCATCATCGGTGGCATAGACCAGGCCCGTACGGCGAAAGCCCGGATCCATGCCGATGTCGCCGCGCATCTCATCCCACAGCCGCATCGAGAGCAGCGAAAGCGGCATCTCTCGCCGGTCGCGGTTCTGCTGGCGGCACCAGCCCCACGTGCGGCTCGATTGTTCACAGCCGACATAGCCCTTTTCGACCAGCGCCACGCGCAAACCGCGCCGCGCCAGATAATAGGCCGATGCCGTGCCGACGATACCACCCCCGATCACGGCGACATCGACCGCATCGGGCAGATGCTCGTCGCTCGCGACCGGTTGAACAACAGGATGCATTTCCTCACCTCTCATCAAGCGATGGCGGACCCTCCATCACAAATATTTATCCATCACAGATATTTGAGCCACCAAATGTCCTTGCGGGCCTTCTTGAAATTGGAAAACCAGCGGGTGGGAAAATAAAGCGGCACAATAATGGCAAGGTAGAACACCCATACCCAGCCCAGCGAGTCAAAACCGAAGATGTCGCCATGGTTGGTGCCGAACACGGCGCGCGCGGTCAGATAGAAAATGCGCAGCAGATAGAGATGAAAGAGATAGAAGAACATCGGCGCGCTGCCCAGCACCGAGAGCCAGTGGGTAATGCGCGCGTGATTGACGCGTTCGAACAGGGCCAGCAAGATCAGCCCGGTGCCCAGCGTGGGCAGGAGGAAAAGCAGCGAGGGCGGATATTTGGTCAGGGCCAGAAAGCTCATGACGGTGCGGATGGTGCTGCCTTCGACCGTGAACCACGGGGCGTCGCCATAGATGTTGATCGCGCGCAGGATGACAAAGCCCGCAATCATCGCCGCGCCGACAGCCGTCAGCCGGGCCATCCGTGCATCAGGCGCAAGCCGGGAAAACCACGAGCCCGCCGACCAGCCAAGGCAGATCACCCCGATCCACGGCACCACCGGATAGTTGAACTTGACCACCATGCCCGCCAGTTCGATCTGCGAACGCTTGTGCAGGATGGCCCAAGGGATGAACATCGGGCTGTCAGGGGCTAAAGACACCCCGTCAAACAGATTGTGCCCGCCCACAATGGCCAGCCCCAGCAGCAGCACTGCGCGCGCCGGCAGATGGATCAGGCCCGCCAGCACGATCATGCAAAGGCCGATGGCCCAGATCACCTGAAGAAACACGAAATGGAAGGGAAATTCGGCCCGCCATGAAAAATTGACCAGCGTGAGTTCGAGCAGGACCAGAAAGGCCCCGCGCCGCAGCAGAAAATCGCTGGTTTCGGCCAGAGTATGCCGCTGGCTGTAGAGATAGGCCGAAAGGCCGGTCAGCGCGACGAAGATGGGGGCGCAAAGCGTGCTGGTGATCCGGGTAAAGAACAGCGCAGGGATTGCCGTGCGCGCATCGACCGGATCGCCCACCGGCACATAGAGAAACCATGTCTCACGCACATGGTCGAGCAGCATGAAGAGCATCACCAGCCCGCGCAACGCATCAATGCTTTGC
Source organism: Novosphingobium sp. SG707 (assembly GCF_012275515.1). Taxonomy (GTDB): domain Bacteria; phylum Pseudomonadota; class Alphaproteobacteria; order Sphingomonadales; family Sphingomonadaceae; genus Novosphingobium. Next base: position 739,248 of record NZ_JAAZQL010000001.1, on the reverse strand, counting down.
AATCTCGTGGCCGTTGCGGCCCTGTCAGTTTTTGCAGGCGGAGTATCAGTCTGATTCCATGCAATAGCAGCCATAATGGCCTCCTGACAAAAAGGGGATCAGCCGCGCAACGCAGCCACCGCGTCGATTTCAACCAGATAACCGTAATGCAGTTCAGGCACCGGCACGACCGTGCGCGCGGGCCGCGCATCGCCCAGCATGTCGGCATAGACGCGGTTGAATTCGGGCCAGTTTTCCACGCCCACGATATAGGCCGTGACGCGGCACAGATCCTCAGGGGTCCCGCCCGCCGCCTCCAGGATGGCCAGCATATTGGCGATGGCCTGCCGGGCCTGTGCGGCAAAGCTCATGTCATCCAGAGGGGCCTTGTCGGCCCGGATCGGCAATTGGCCCGAGACATAGAGCATGTCGCCCGCGCGGATCGCCTGCGCATAATGGCCCGCCGGCGCGGGCGCCTGATCGGTCAGGATGGGAGAGAGCGCCTTGTTCATCACCAGCCTCCGAAACGTTGCCACTGGCCAGTCACGAGATCGCTGCTGCCATGCACGACATTATAAGTGCGATGCTGCGCCCCGGTGGCGCAGGCGTGATTGGGCAGAACCCGCACGCGATCGCCGATCGCCAGATCGGGCAGTTTCCCGTCCGAACCGGGGCGGACGGTGATGATGCCATGTTCCTGATTGGCATCGGCCAGAATGAGATCGGGATAGGGATTGCCCACCAGATCGCAGACCACGCCATAGCCCTGATTGACGGCCTGTTTGGAGGTGCCGCGATCCTGCGACATGGCCATCCATCCGGCATCGATCAGGATCCAGCCCTTGTCGCGCTGATGACCGATCACCGTGCCCATCACCGAAATGGCGATATCATCGACATTACAAATGCCGATGCCCGCCATCACCAGATCGAAGAATACGAAGACCCCGGCCCGCACCTCAGTCACGCCGGTCAGGTCGAGCGCGTGATGGGCTGTGGGCGTCGAACCGATGCTGACCACCGGGCAAGGCAGGCCCGCGTCGCGCAGGATGGTGGCCGCATCGACCACGCTGCGCCTTTCCTGTTCGGCGGCCTGTTGCAGCGCCTGCGTCCCACGCGCGGCATAGCTGCCCCCGGCATGGGTGAGGACGCCGCGCAGTTCACCGCCATCACACAGCGTCCGTCCGATTTCCACCAGCCGCGCCGCATCATCGGGCAGCACGCCCGAACGATGGCCATCGCAGTCGATCTCGATCAGCGCCGGAATGATTTCCCCGCTTTCGCGTGAGGCCTTGGCCACCGCCTGCGCCTGCTCCACCGTGTCCAGCACCACCGCCAGATCGACGCCCCGGCGCCGCAGTTCGATCACCTTGGCCAGTTTCCACGGCGCAATACCCACGGCATAGATGATGTCGCGCACCCCGGCATCGGCAAAGAATTCCGCCTCCTTCAGGGTCGAAACAGTGGCGGGCCCCTGCGGGCTTTCCATCACCTGCCGGGCGACCTCAACCGATTTGGCCGTCTTGAGATGCGGGCGCAAGGTCACGCCATGAGGCGCCAACCGGGCGCGCAGCCGGGCGATGTTGCGCTCCATCCGCTCGGCATCGAGGACGAGACAGGGGGTTTCCAATGCGCCAAGGCGCAGCGAAGCGTCGCTCTCGCGGGCCTGCTCAAGAAGTGTCGGCTCAGTCACCACAGATGTTCCTTGCTGATCTTGTCGGGCCATTGTGTCGGTCCCGGGTGGTGGATACAATTAATGGTTTTTGCAGGATAGATTAAGCTTGAGGTTAACCCCTTCACCCATCCCACCACACATGTTCGGCAAAAGTGTAGCCCATGAACCCGCCCAGCGGGACCGGATAGAAGCCCCGCAACCGACGGTCATGGCCATCGAGCAGGCTGATGAACACCGGGATCACGCTGCCGCACTGCTGGTGGACCAGCCCCTGCATCTCGCCATAGAGCTGCTTGCGGCGCTGGTGGTCGGTCTCGCCGCGCGCCTCGATCAACAGCTTGTCAAAGCGCGGATTTTGCCACCCGGTTTCATTCCAATTGGCGTCCGATTTGTAAAACAGGCTGAAGACCATGTCGGCCGTGGGGCGCGGGTTGTTGTTGCCGAAAAACAGCGGGTGCTTCATCCAATGGGTGGACCAATAGCCATCGGCAGGCACCCGGTTGACCGCCAGATCCAGCCCCACGCGGGCACCATATTCCTGAAGGATCGAGGCCATGTCCACCGACCCTTCGGCGGCGGGCGAGGCATAGACCGGCAGGCGTATGCCGCTCAGGCCCGAGCGCTGGACATGCCATTTCGCGCGGTCCAGATCGAGGTTGGTCTGGGGCAGATCGTCGCGGAAATAGGGATGGCCGGGCGGGATCGGCTGGTCATTGGCGATGGTGCCGTAATTGCGGAAAAGCGCGCGGTTGATCAGCGGCCGGTCCAGCAGGTGGCGGATCGCGGCGGTGAAATCGGGGTTGCCGGTGGGCAATTGGTCCTGACGCGCAACCAGATTGGTGTAGAGGCCCGATTTCGTCTCGATGACCCCATGCCCGGGCGAGGCCAGAATGCGCCGCGTCGAGCGCGGATTGACCGCATTGATCAATTGCACATCGCCCGCCAGCAAGGCGCTGACGCGGCTGACCTCATCGGGAATGGCGATCAGTTCGATCTCGTCGAGATAGGGCCTGCCCGCTTTCCAGAAATTGGGGTTGCGCCGCACCACCGTGCGGATGCCGGGCCGAAATTCGGCCAGCAGAAAGGGACCGGTGCCATTGGCCGTTTGCGGATCGTCATGATCGGCGTCGACAATGAGGAAATGCGACTGGGCCAGAATGACCGGCAAATCCGCATTCGGGCCGGTCAGCGTGATGCGGACCTCACGCGGGCCGGTGGCGCGCACATCGGCAAACTGGCGCGCGATATCGGCCATTTTCGAGCCGATGCGCGGGTCCTTGTGGCGCAGCAGCGAATGGACGACATCCTTGGCACTCAGGCTCTTGCCGTTGTGAAAAGTCACGCCCCGGCGCAGGGCCGCATGCCACACCTGCTGATCGTCGCTGGTCAGGCTTTCGGCCAGAGCGGGCTGGGCATTCAAATGCCGGTCTAACTCGGTCAGCCCGCTGTAGAGCATGAAATGCCGGACATAATCGGTGTTGAGCGCGCCACGCGCGGGATCCAGCGTGTCGCCGATCGATGTCGATGTGCTGGCCACGCGGATGCGCCCGCCCTGCCGGGGCGGGCCGTCGCCGTGGAGCGCGACCGGGGCCACATGCGGCCTGTCCAGCAGCCGCCCGGCCATGACCGCCGCCCCCAGCCCGGCAACGCCGCCCAGCACCACACGCCGGTTGATCGCCCCCCCGGTCACTGCGGATAAAAGCCCAGAATGGCCTTGGTTTCGAGATATTCCTCCAGACCGAAGCGGCCATATTCGCGGCCATTGCCCGATTGCTTGTAGCCGCCGAAAGCGGCAAAGCCGTCCCAAGCGGGATGGTTGATATGGACCTGACCCGAACGGATCCGGCCCGCCACGCGCCGCGCCCGATCAAGATCGCCCGACTGCACATGCGCGCCCAGCCCATAGACCGTGTCATTGGCGATCCGCACCGCCTCTTCTTCATCGGCATAGGGGATGATGCAGAGAACCGGGCCGAAAATCTCCTCCTGTGCGATCCGCATGGTATGGTCGGGGCAGGAAAAGATCGTGGGCCGACAATAGAGGCCGCGCTCCAGCCCTTCCGGCTTGCCCGGCCCGCCGCAGATCAGGCGCGCGCCCTCGGCAAGGCCGATGCCGATCATCTGCTGCACCTTGTCGAACTGGTTGCGGTTGGCCACGGGGCCAAGATCGGTCGCATCCTGCGCCGGATCGCCCACCACCAGCGCGTTGGCGGCATCGGTGGCCAGTTGCTCAACTTCGGCCAGACGGCTTTGCGGCACCAGCATCCGCGTGGGGGCGCTGCATGACTGGCCGACATTGCGCATGCCCGCCGCCACGCCCAGCGGCACCACGCGGGCGAAATCGGCATCGTCGAGCAGGATGTTGGGCGATTTGCCCCCCAGTTCCTGCGTCACGCGCTTGACGGTGGGCGCGGCGGCCTGGGCGACCAGAACGCCCGCGCGGGTCGATCCGGTGATCGAAATCATGTCAATGTCGGGATGGGCCGCCATCGCGGCGCCCACCACTTCGCCCGTGCCCGTCACCATGTTGAACACACCGGGGGGCGTTCCGGCATCCTCGATGATCCGGGCCAGCATCTGGGCGCTGAAGGGCGACAATTCGCTGGGTTTGAGCACCACGGTGCAACCGGCGGCCAGAGCCGGGGCCAGCTTGGCGGTGATCTGATAAAGCGGCCAGTTCCACGGCGTAATCAACCCGCAAACGCCGATGGCCTCACGGGCAATGGCGGTGGTGCCTTGCTGGCTCAGAAAGCTGAAGTCGCGCAGAACCTCGATGGCCGCGCGCACATGGGCCAGCCCAAAGGGCACATGGGCGGCGCGGGCAAAGGTGATGGCGCAGCCGATCTCCTGACTGATCACCTGCGCCAGCATCTCCGCCCGCTCCTCCATCAGCGCCAGAATGCGGCCCAGCAGGGCAAGGCGCTCCTCACGCAAACTGGTCGAAAAGGCCGGGAAAGCGGCGCGGGCGGCGGCAACGGCGGCATCCACATCCTGCGGGCCGCAGGCGGCCACCATACCGATCACCTCCTCGGTCACCGGGCTGAACACCGGTATCGGTGCGGCCGCGGCAATGGGGGCTTTCCATTCGCCATGGACATAGATGAGATCACAGGAGGGCAAAGACATCATCAGCCGGGCTTTCGCGCATCAGGGTTGGGTTGCTTGTGGGACGATGATATGGCAAGTCATGAATATCGCAATTAACGCGATCTATATTCTTCATTAAGCTGAAACCTAATGATCACAACCGAAGATCTCACCTTCTTTCAGGTTCTGGCCCGTTCCCCCTCGCTGGCCGAGGCGGCGCGCAGCCTGAATGTCACCGCCCCGGCGGTCACCCAGCGGCTGCGCGCGCTGGAGGCCCGCGTCGGGGTGAAGCTGGTCGATCGCAATTCACGCGGGCTGAGTTTGACCGATGAAGGGGAACTGATCGCCTCGGAAGGGCTGGAGATCATCGGCGCGATTGAGGATCTGGCCGAAAGGCTGGCCTCGCGCACCAGCCAGATCCGAGGGCATTTGCGGGTGGCGGCCCCCTATGGCTTTGGCCGGCGCTATGTCAGCCCGGTTGTCGAAAGTTTTGCCAAGGCCCATCCGGCCACGATCGTCACCCTCGAACTCTCCGACAGCCCCATCCGACAGGTCAGCGAGAGCTGGGACATCGTGGTGCATATCGGCGCCCTGCCCGAAAGCGACCGATTGGTCACGACGCTGGCCCCCAACCGCCGCCTGCTTTGCGCTTCGCCTGCTTATCTGGCGCAGAGTCCGGGGATTGTGACGCCCGATGATCTGATCGCGCACCGTTGTCTGGCGCTGCGGGAAAACAACGAGGACGTTACCCTCTGGCGCCTTGCCCATGAAGTCGAAGGGCGCATGACCGTGCGGGTCAAGCCCGCCATGTCGAGCAATGACGGTGAAATCGTGCGCGACTGGGCGCTGGCGGGTCTTGGCATCATGGTGCGCAGCGAATGGGATGTGGCGGCCGAGATGGCGGCCGGGCGGCTGCAGGAGGTCCTGCCGGGATGGACGCTGCCCGATGCCGATGTGGTGGCGCTGCTTCATGCCCGCCATGGCCGCAGCGGACGGGCCAGCGCCTTTCTGCACAGCCTGCGCGCGGCGCTGGGTCGGGTGCCGTGGCGCGCGGACATCGCCGGATAGGGCAGCGCGCCACCCCACAGAGGCGTATATATAATATATATTTGACGAGCGGGTCTGGACATCGGCGGCGACCACGCCATCTTGGGCGCGGCGGCACATCCTGCCGGTTCCATCCCCCACATGGAGGCTTCATGCCTGCGATCCTTTCGATCGAAGCTCTCGGCAAACAGTATAAATCCGGCCACAAGGCGCTCGAAGGCGTCGATCTGTCCATTGAACGCGGCGAGATCTTCGCGCTGCTCGGCCCCAACGGCGCGGGCAAGACGACCTTGATCAGCATCGTCTGCGGAACGGTGACGCGCAGCGCGGGCACGATCACCGTCGCAGGCCACGACATCGATCATGCCCGCCGCGAAGCGCGCCAGCGCATCGGGCTGGTGCCGCAGGAAATTGCGCTGGATATGTTCTCAACCGTGCTCAATACGGTGCGGTTCAGCCGGGGCCTGTTCGGCAAGGCGCCCGATCCGGCCTATATCGAGGAAATCCTGCGCGACCTTTCACTGTGGGACAAGCGCCATGCGCGCACCATGGAATTGTCGGGCGGCATGAAACGCCGCGTGATGATCGCCAAGGCGCTGAGCCACGAGCCCGAATTGCTGTTCCTTGACGAGCCGACGGCGGGCGTGGATGTCAATCTGCGCCGCGACATGTGGGCACTGGTGCGCAAGCTGCGCGAACGGGGCATGACGATCATCCTGACCACCCATTATATCGAGGAGGCCGAGGAAATGGCCGACCGCGTAGGCGTGATCAACGGCGGTCGGCTGCTGCTGGTCGAGGACAAGGACGCCCTGATGCGCAAGATGGGCAAGCGGCAATTGACGCTGACCCTTCAGACGCCTCTGCCCGCCATTCCCGCCGAGCTTGCCGAATGGTCGCTGGTGCTGGCCGAAGATGGGTTGCGCCTGATCTACAGTTTCGATGCACAGGCCGAGGACACCGGCATGCCCGCGCTGCTCCATCGCCTGAGCGAATTGGGCATTGCCTATCGCGATCTCGACACCAGCCGCAGCACGCTGGAAGATATTTTCGTCAATCTGGTGGAGAAAGCGGCATGAGCGGGGTGAACCTCCACGGCATCTGGGCAATTTACCGCACCGAAATGGCCCGCACATTGCGCACCATATGGCAAAGCGTGGCAACGCCGGTCATCACCACTGCGCTCTATTTCATCGTCTTTGGCGGCGCCATCGGCTCGCGGATGAGCCATGTCGGCGGGGTGGGCTATGGCGCCTTTATCGTGCCCGGCCTCATCATGCTCAGCCTTTTGACGCAAAGCATCTCGAACGCCTCCATCGGCATCTACTTCCCCAAATTCACCGGCACGATGTTTGAAATCCTCTCCGCACCGCTCAACGCGGTCGAGGCGGTGATCGGCTATGTCGGCGCGGCGGCCACCAAATCGGTGGTGATCGGCCTCATCATCCTTGCCACGGCCACTTTCTTTACCGATGTGCGCATCCTGCATCCGGTGTGGATGGTCGCCTTTCTGCTGCTGACTTCGCTCACCTTCAGCCTGTTCGGCTTTCTTATCGGCATCTGGGCCAAGAATTTCGAGCAACTGGCGATCATTCCCTCGCTGGTCATCACGCCGCTGACCTTCCTTGGCGGCGCGTTCTACTCCATCGACATGCTGCCCCAGCCGTGGCGCACGGTCAGCCTGTTCAACCCGGTGGTCTATCTGGTCAGCGGTTTTCGCTGGAGCTTCTATGGTCTGGGCGATGTCGGCGTCGGCGCCAGTCTTGGGTTCACGGCAGGTTTCATGGCGCTGTGCCTTATCGCTCTGGCGTGGATTTTCCGCACCGGATGGCGGCTGAAACCCTAGGCAGGCAAGGGGCGTGACGGAAAAGAGGATGCCGGAACGCCCCATTATTTGCAGCTTCGGCCGTGCTGTGCTAAATGGCCGCCACCCGGTAATCGGCCGGAGTGCAAAAGGAGCATGAAATGGACCGGAAGACGCGCTGAAATCGCCCGTCCCTTATTTGTTTCCGGTACTGTCATGCCCTCATTTCTTACTCTCGATTCCGTGGCTTTGGCCACGCCCGCCGGTCGGCCCCTGTTTTCCGGTCTGTCGCTTCATGTCGGGCGCGAGCGCATCGGCGTGGTGGGCCGCAATGGCTCTGGCAAATCCACCCTGCTGCGCGCGATCCTTGGCCAGGCGCCGGTGCAATCGGGCACAGTGGTCCTGGGCGGCACCGTCGGCCTGCTGGAGCAGATCGTCACGCCCGGCGATGAAACGGCATCCGAGGCGCTTGGCATCTGTGCGGCGCTGAGCAGGCTTGATCGCATAGAGGCCGGCACGGGAACCGAGCAGGATTTCGCCGAAGCGGATTGGGCCCTTCCCCATCGGCTCGAAGGAGCACTGGCCAGCGCCGGTCTGCCGGTGCTCGATCTCGAACGCCCGCTGGCCAGTTTCAGCGGCGGGGAACGGACGCGACTGGCCATCGCACGCCTGCTGATCGCGCAACCCGATCTGCTGCTGATGGATGAACCGACCAACAATCTGGATGACGATGGCCGGGCGGCGATCGCCGGACTGTTGGCAAACTGGCGCGGCGGGGCCTTGGTGGTCAGCCACGACCGCGCGCTGCTCGAAGGCATGGACCGGATCGTCGCACTTTCGCCCGTCGGCGTCGCGATCCACGGCGGCGGGTGGTCATCATGGGTTGCCGAGCGCGATGCGGCAAGGCAACGGGCGGAAGCGGACCTTGAGGAGGCGGAGCGGCAGATCCGCGCGGCCAAGCGCGAGGCGCAGACCGCCCGCGAACGGCAGGCCCGGCGTGATCGCGCCGGGCGCACCTATGCCGCCAGCGGCAGCGCGCCCAGGATCCTGCTGGGTCGGCGGCGCGAAAGCGCGGAAAACAGCGCCGGTCGCGTCCACTCCCAGACCGAGGAGCGGATTGGAGCCACAGCGGACGCGCGCGAGGCGGCGCGCGCGCGCGTCGAGGTGGCAACCCCGCTCAAACTCGAAATCCCGCCCTGTTACCTGCCCTCGGGCCGCCTTGTGCTGGCCTTTGAGGATGTCAGTTGGTTTGCCGGAGAGCGCCGCGTCATCAACGGCTTATCCTTCACTTTGCGCGGACCGGAACGGGTGGCGCTGACCGGCCGGAACGGGGCGGGCAAGACCACCGTTCTCAGGCTGGCGGCGGGCCTTGCCGCGCCCGCCGGCGGCAGGATCGAGCGCCCGGTTCCCTACGCCCTGCTCGACCAGACAGTCAGCCTGCTGGATCGCGGATCGACCTTGGTGGAGAATATGCGGCGGCTCAATCCGGCGCTGGATGACAACAGCCTGCGCGCCGCTCTGGCCCGTTTCGCCTTCCGCAACACCCAAGGGGACAGGCTGGTGGGGAATCTGAGCGGCGGGGAATGTCTGCGGGCGGGGATCGCCTGTGTGCTCTCGGCCCTGCCCATGCCCCAACTGCTGATGCTGGATGAACCGACGAACCACCTTGATGTCGAATCCCTCGAGGTGATCGAATATGCGCTGCGCGGCTACGACGGCGCACTGCTGCTCGTCAGCCATGACGCGGCATTTCGCGATGCCGTGGGCATCACCCGGCAGATTATACCCGACCGAACCAGTTCTTAACGCATCGAAGCGTATCAGAAATCCCTTCGGGGAGCAGACATGCAAGAGCGCGACGGCGGCGAGAGATGGACAAGGCTGGACGGTCTGCGCGGTTTTGCCGCAGCCGGAGTCGTACTCTATCACATGGCCAACTGGCCCAATCTGCCCGTCCATCTGGACAGGATAACCGGCTGGGTGTTCCTGAAGGGCTGGACGCTCGTCGATCTGTTTTTCGTCCTGTCCGGCTTTGTATTTGCCCATGTCTATGGCGCGCCGGGCCAGTTGCGGCAGGCCCACGCGATGCGGGCCTTTGCCGTGGCGCGTCTCGCCCGTTTGTGGCCTTTGCATTTTTTCATCCTGTGCCTGTTCGCCGTGTTTTCGTGGGGCGGCGGCAATGATGGACAGCATTTTCTCGCCCATGCCCTGATGCTTCAGGGATTCGACCTGATGACCGCCCGGGCCTTCAATTCGGCAAGCTGGTCGCTGAGCATCGAGATCCTGTGTTACGCCCTGTTTGCCGCCGGAGCATGGCTTGGCGAAAGGGTGCTGTTATGGATCACCGTGCTGGCGGTGGTGGGTTGCGGATGGTGGCTGGCGGTGCTGGGCCATCCGGGCGGGCCGTGGTTTGGCGAAACCATCCCGCGCGGCATCTTCGGCTTCTTTATCGGCCAATTGGTGTGGCGCAACCGTGCGTTGGGCACACGCGTGCCGACCGTGCTGCTGTGCGCGATGGCGGGCGCGGGGTTCTGGCTGGATAATGGCCATATCAGCCCGCTAGTCCCGCTGGGCCTGCTGACATGGCCTGCGGCGGTCCTGCTGGCGCTGCGCATGCCGGTCATGGAAAGCGCGGTGATGCACTGGCTGGGGCAGCGCTCTTTTGGGCTGTATATGGTGCATATGCTCTTCATCCACGCCATAGACGGGATTTGGCCGCCGGATGAGCTGAAGGGCGCAGGTTTTATCATCGAGCAGGCCGCAATCGTGCTGCTCACCCTGATGGCAGCCGAGATCGCCTTTCGCTGGATCGAAGTGCCGGGGCGCCGAGCCATCCGGCATTATTGGGGCGGAGGGCCGGTCAGAGCCGTCGCGCAGCATCAGCCGCAATATGGCTGATGGACGCATTGTCCGTTTGAGCCGTCAACGGGTATGCGTCAGCCCGATCAGCAGCATCGGATCGATCAGCAGATGCGACAGCCCATGCCCGGCCGCTGCCGCGAACCAGCCTTGCCGCCAGTAGAGCCATCCCCATACCGCCCCGACGGCAAGATAGCGCAGAGACGCATGGAACGGCTCCTGCACCAGCGATGGCCATACGCCGATCATCTGGGCCGCAACCGCCGCCAGCCCATAGCCCACAGGCCCCACCCGGCCCCGGACCAGTTTTATCGCCGCGACAATCGCCGTCATATACAACAGCCGATAGATCACCTCCTCGCCCAGCGCCCTGATACACATCACCAGCATCCGGTCGCCCAGCGGACTGGTAAAAAAGGCGACATAATCCGCCGGGAGCCGGTCGCGAAAAATCAAGAGATCGAGCATCGCGATAAAGCCGGTCACCCCCAGAACCGCCGACACCACCGCCACGGCACCCGACCGGATATCGCGAGGCAACAGGCCCAACCCAAGCTTGCCGAGCATGAGATCATTGGCTTTGGCAAGGTCCACCGGCGTGACTTTCCTGAAAATGCGCCAATCCTTGACAGGACGGGCGGGCTTCAGTCCAGACAGGCAACCCGCGATACTCGCCTTACAGGAGCGCCCCGTCGTTTAAAACCTGATCCATGACCCCGATGGCATGTCCGCCACACAATTTTGATGCTTTCCCAAGGCCCCATCCTCCGCCCGATCTGGCGCTAATATCCCTTTGGACAAGGCAAATTGTCATGGCGGCGGATCATTATGAGTTCTGGCGTGTTATGGCATGCGACAGGTTGGCGCATGACGGCAAAAGGGGGCCATTTTTGCGGAATGTTTTTCAAGCTGCGCCAGGGAAAGGCGCGAAATGCTCAGTGGGGGGCGCTGGTTTTTCTGCGCGCGAATGTGCTGTTGCACGGATCTTCGGCTGTGAAATCTCCTTGGCCGCCATGGCGATCGGCGGGGCGCTGATGGCCGGAGCTGCGTCGGCGCAGCCCTCTCCCGCCCCGACCACACAGCAGCCGACCTCCTCCACGCCGCCCTCCCCCATCATCACCGACCGTGATTTCGAGGCCGCGCTGCCCCCCGTTGAGGCACCCGTTGAAGCCCCCGCCAACCCGGTCGCCTCCTCGGCCCAGCCCACCACCGCCACCGACCCTGATCTGACCAAACCGCTGGTCCCGTTGGATGACTTCAACAAGGAAGCCCTGCGCGATGACAATGGCAGCGGGAAAACCGAGACCTCGCCCAGCCTGTCCTATCGCTGGCATGTGGCCGGGCTGGAAAACCTGCGCGATGCCGACCGGGAGGCCCCCATCGAGGGTGGTGCGCTGGTGGACAGTTTCGAGGCCGTTTCCGCGCTGAAACAGGGCAAGGGCAAGGCGACGAATGCCGCCGCCATCGCCGCCCGCATCGAGCAGGACCGGCAGGCGCTCTCCGATGTGATGGCCTCGCAGGGCTATTTCGATGCCGGCGTGCAATCCTCGGTCGCCATGCCCGAGCAGGGCAAGCCGGGGGATATTGTCGTGTCCATGGCGGTGACGGCGGGGCCGCGCTATCGGCTGGGCGCGATCCGCTTTGATGCGCCCGCGCTGGTCCCGCCCGATCTGCTCACCCGCCATTTCGGCGTCCATTCGGGCGAACCGATCGTGGCCGAGCGCGTGCTTTCGGCCGAGGCGGCGCTTGGCGTGCTGTTGCCGCAATCGGCCTATCCCTTTGCCAAGATCGGCCAGCGCGACATCGAACTGGACGCCGCCACCGGGATCGGGGATTATACGCTGCCCGTGACGCCCGGCCCGCGCAGCCGCTTTGGCGACATCAAAATCAAGGGCCGCCGCCCGGTGTTCGACGCCCGCCACATCGCCACCATCGCCCGCTTCCGCAAGGGCGAGCTTTACGACAGCCGCCAGATCGACGATCTGCGCAAGGCGCTGGTGGCCACCAACCTGTTTGCCACGGTCACGGTGGACCCCGCCCAAACCGGCATCAGCGCGGGCGACAACACCGAATATGCCGATCTGGTCGTCAACCAGCGGGCCGGACCGCCCCGGTCCCTCTCGGCGCAGGCGGGCTATTCCACCGGCGAAGGCATCAAGGCGGTCGGCAGCTGGAGCCATGCCAACCTCTTTCCCCCCGAAGGCGCGATCATCGCCAGCGCCACCGCAGGCACCAGCGAACAGGGCGTTTCGGGCACGTTTCGCCGGTCCAACGCAGGGCTGCGCGACCGCACGGTCGAAGTGTCGCTCAGCGCCAACCACACCAACCTTGATGCCTATGAGGCCTTCACCGGCGCGCTCAAAGGGCGCATCTCGCGCGCCAGCACGGCCATCTGGCAAAAGCGCTGGACCTACAGCTATGGTTTTGAACTGATCGGTTCGAACGAGCAGGACTATGCCTTTGAGCAGGCGGGCGAACGGCGGCGCACCTTCTACATCCTCGCGCTGCCGGGACAGATCACCTATGACCGGTCGAACTCGCTGCTCGACCCCACACGCGGCTATCGCCTCTCGGCCACGCTCTCGCCCGAGGCATCCTTGGGCAGCAACATACAAACCTATGCCCGCTCGATCTTTGAAGCGACCGGCTATTATCCCATCGCCGGAAAGCTGGTGCTGGCCGGGCGGGCGCGGGTCGGTATGATCGGCGGGGCCTCGCGCGAATCCATTGCGCCATCGCGGCGCTTCTATTCGGGCGGTGGCGGATCGGTGCGCGGCTTCGGCTATCAGGAGCTTGGCCCAAAAGACCCCGACGGCCATCCCATCGGCGGGCGCAGTCAGGCCGAGACCAGCGTGGAACTGCGCTATCGGTTTGGCAATTTCGGCGTGGTGGGCTTTGTCGACAGCGGACAGGTCTTCACCAGCGAGGTGCCCACTTTCAATTCCTGGCGCTTTGGCGCGGGTGTGGGCGTGAGGTATTACACCAACTTCGGGCCGATGCGCTTTGACATCGCCACGCCGATCAACCGGCAGATCGGGGAATCGCGCGTGGCGGTCTATGTCTCAATCGGGCAGGCATTCTGATGGAGCAGGTGGAAAATCCGCAGGTTCAGGCCCGCCAACCCCTGCTGGGCAGGGCGTTGCGTTATGCCGGGATCGCGGTGGCCGTCCTTGTCGTGCTGGTCGCGGCGCTGTGGATCTGGCTTTCAACGCAAAGCGGGCGCGACATGGTGGCCGCGCAGATCTCGCGCCTGTCCTTTGCCAATGGCATGAGTGTCCATGTCGACCGGATCGAAGGCTCGCTGCTGGGCGCGCTGACCATCCGCAATCTGGACATTGGCGATCCGGATGGGCGGTTTTTCCATGCCGAAAATGTGGCGCTGGATTATCGGCCCCTGGCCTATGTCGGCGGGCATCTGGATATTCGACGCCTGCATATTCCCGCTGCGCGGCTTGAGCGTGCGCCCCGCTTCAAACCTACGCCGCCCAGCAATGAGCCGCTGCTGCCCGACCTGGATATTGATGTGGGCCAGTTGGCGGTGGATCGGCTGGAGATCGCCCCTGCCATCACTGGCCGGCGCCATATCGTCAGCCTTCAGGGGCAAGCTCATATCGCCGATCGGCGCGCCCGTATCAACGCGCGGGCCGCGGCGCTGGTCGCCCCCGGCGTGGCGGGCGGAGACCGGCTTGCGCTCAAGCTGGATGCTATGCCGCAGATCAACCGGCTGAACATGGATTTCGCGCTGGATACGCCCGCCGACGGCCTGCTTGCGGCGCTGACAGGGCAGGCCGAAGCGCGCCATCTCCGGCTGGCCGGGCGGGGCGACTGGAAGGCGTGGAACGGTTCGCTGGCGGCCAGCGCGGGCGGCAAATCTCTGGCCGATCTGGTGATCAATGCGCGCTCGGGCACCATTCATGTCGCGGGCCTCGCCCACCCCGACGTTTGGCTCAAGGGCCAGAACAGCGCCCTGTTCCAGCCCGAGACGAAAGTGGACGCCACCGCCGCCTTCGACAAACGGCAGATGCAGGTCAAGGCCCAGATCGGCAACGCCAATTTCGCTCTGGGCGTTCAGGGCATGGCCGATATGGGCAACAACACGATGCATCAGATGCACCTTGCCCTGACGGTGATGCAGCCGCGGGTGCTGGCCACGAACCTGTCGGGCAATGGCATTGCCGCCGAGGCCACCATAGACGGCAGTTTTGCCGCGCCGCGCATCGCCTATACGGTCAAGGCCGCCTCCATCGGCTTTGGCGCCACCCGCATCGACGGCCTTGCCGCATCGGGCAGCGCCGCGCTCGACAAGGACCACTGGCGCATTCCCATAAACGGCACGGCCCGGGCCATTACCGGCGTCTCGGCCAGCGTGGCGCCCTTGCTCGACCATGTCCGCTTTGGCGGCGATTTCGGCTATGCCGACGGGCGGCTGTTGTCCGACAATATCCGCCTGCAATCAAGCCGGATCGACGCGCGCGCCGTGGTGATCGCCGATCTGCCGCGCGCGCTCTACACCGGCACGCTCAATGGCACGATCAACGGCTATCGCGTTGAAAGCGTAGGCATTTTCAACCTCGCCTCCAATATCGGGCTCAAGACGCAGGCCAATGGGGGCTTCCGGCTGGAAGGCCGCGTGAGCGCGCGCTCCACCCGTCTGCTCAGCGATGGGATAGCGGGCTTTCTGGGCGGCAATGCACTGATTACCGCGCGGGTGGGCTATGGCAGCGACGGGGTGGCAACGGTGGATGGATTAACCGTTGCCGCGCCCGCCTTTCGCCTTGCCAATGGCCGGGGCCGCTATGACGCCAAGGGCCAGATCGCCTTTGCCGCCGATGCCTCTTCCGACCACTATGGTCCGATCCGGTTGAGCGCAAAGGGCAGCGTGGCGCAGCCGGTGCTGCATCTGGAGGCGCCACGCCCCGGCATGGGCGTCGGGCTGGCCGCGCTGGTGGCCGATGTGCGCGGGGCGGGCGGCGCCTATCAGGTGAAAGCCAAAGCCACCAGCGATTACGGCCCCATCGGCGCCGATCTGCTCGTCTCCACCGCCAAGGGGCCGCTGGCAGTCGATCTGCGGCCCGGCACCAGCCTTGCCGGGATCGCCCTCACCGGCCATGTGCAACAGCAGGCCGCAGGGCCTTTTGCGGGCGCGCTTGCTCTGGCCGGGGCCGGGGTGATGGGGCGGGTCGATCTGTCCGCCATGGGCGCGCATCAGCGGGCGGTGGCCGCGATCAACGGCCAGAATGTCGGCCTGCCGGGCAAGGCAGGGTTGAGCATCGCGCGGCTGGTGGTCAAGGCCGATGCCGTGATGGCCGACCAGCCGCAGGTGAACGCCGATGTGCAACTGGCGGGCGCGCGGCAGGGCGATTTCTATCTGGCACAGACGCGGGCCAACATTGCCTATCGCGATGGAGCGGGAGACGTGAAGCTGCTGACCGAAGGGCGCAACCGCTATCCGTTCCGTCTGGCCGCGCAAGGCAGGCTGTCGCCCGATCTGTGGCGGGTGGCGGTCAATGGGCGGATCAATGGCGTCAACATCGCCTCACACGGGGCGGTCGAGATCGTGCCGGAAAAACCGGGCTATCTCCTGCGCCCCGCCACGCTTTCGGTCAATAACGGCAGCCTGCGGATCGAGGGTCGCTATGGCGCGGCCAGCACCCTGCGCGCGCGGCTTGACGGCGTCGATCTGGCGCTGGTCAACGGCTTTGTGCCGGATCTCGGGCTGGGCGGGCGGATGTCGGGCAGCCTCGATCTCGATCAGGCGGGCGCCGAGGCCATGCCCAGGGTCGATGCCCATCTTCAGGTGGCGGGGCTGACCCGCACGGGTCTTTCGGCGGTCTCGACCCCGGTGGATATCACCATGGCCGCGCAACTGGACAACCGGGCCGCCCATGCTCAGGCGCTGGTGCGGCGCGGGGATGCGCAGATCGGGCAAATGCAGGTGAATGCCACGATGGGTGCGGCGGAAACCGGCACATGGGGCAATCGCCTGATGGCAGCGCCGCTGTCCGGCGGGGTGCGCTACAATGGTCCGGCCGATGTGCTGGCCTCGCTGGCGGCGCTTTCCGATCAAAGCCTGAAGGGACCGATCGGCATCGCCGCCGATTTCGGCGGATCGGCCCATGCGCCCAGCATCACCGGCACCGTGCGCGCGCAAAAGCTGGTCTATGACAACGCCACCTATGGTACGCGCCTGAGCGACATGGCCTTGCAGGGCCGGTTCGCCAATGACCGGCTGGAGGTGCAGAGCCTCACCGCGAAGGCGGGCGACGGCACGGTCAAGGCCAGCGGCTTCATCTCGCTCAGCGCGCAGGAAGGTTATCCGATCCAGTTGGGCATCAACATGGCCAACGCCCAACTGGCCAGCGGGGCGGACCTCTCGGCGCGGGCCAGCGGCGATATCAAGCTGGTCAATGCGCCGGGCCAACCGCCCACGGTCAGCGGCACGCTCGATCTGCCCGAAACGCATTACCGCATCGTGCGGCAGGGTTCGGCGGCGGTGCCCACCCTGAGCGGCGTGCGCCACAAGCCCGCCATCGGGCCGGAGCGCATCAGCGGCGATGCCGAACCGGTGCATTCACTGCCCGTCAACTGGAACCTCGACATGCGGGTGCGGGCCGACAATCAGATCTTCGTGACGGGCATGGGGCTGGACAGCGAATGGTCGAGCAACCTGCGCATCGGCGGATCGACCACCCAGCCAGCGATCACCGGCACGGTGCGCGCGGTGCGCGGCACGCTGGATTTTGCCGGGCACAGTTTTACCATCGACAGCGGGACGATCACGCTCAATGGCGGCGATCTGACCGATCCGGCGCTCAATATCCGCGCCTCGGGCACGATTTCGGATGTGACGATCAGCATCGTCATCACCGGCACGGGCTCGAACCCGGAAATCGCGCTGACATCCGACCCGGCGCTGCCGCAGGATGAATTGATGGCGCGCATTCTGTTCGGCGGGCCGGTGGGCAGCCTCTCGACGCTTCAGGCGGTCCAGCTTGCCTCCTCGCTCAACACGCTGCGCGGGGCCAAGGGCGGGCTTAATCCGCTGGGCGCGCTGCAATCGGCCACCGCGATCAGCCGCCTGCGCGTGCTGGGCGCCGATGCCGCCACCGGGCGGCAGACCGCGCTGGCGGCGGGCAAATATATCACCAACAACATCTATGTTGAGGTGGTGACCGACACGCGCGGCTATATGGCCACCCAGCTGGAAATCGCGCTGACCAAGGCGTTTTCGGTCCTGAGTCAGGCAGGCCAGTTCGGCGGCACCGGCGTCACGGCGCGCTATCGCAAGCGGTATTGAGAAGAGGCGACGATGGGGCATGGCGCGCAAACAGGCCGCGGGATCGGATTGGGCCTCCTTGCCATGCTGGCGCTGATGGCGGGGGGATGCCGCCGCGAAAGCTTTGATGACCAATGGCAGCGCAGGAGCAAGGAAGCCGACCAGACCGCCAGCGCGATGGAGCGTGACATGCAGGCCCGCCTGCATATTGCCGAGGAGGCCGGGCAGGGACTGCCCAGCGCGGCCGAAACCGCCTCCACCGGACCATGAACGCGCAGGTTCCCCCATCGGCCCCCGGCTGCGACGCCACCAGCCCGCTGGAAATGCCGTGGGCGGCATGGCGCCAGATCGCCGGGCGGGTCTGGGCGACGATGGGCGAGCATCAGCTCAACCTGTTGGCGGCAGGCGTGTCTTTCTACACATTTCTGGCCTTTGTGCCGATGATCGCCTCGGTGGTGCTGGTCTATGGGCTGGTCGGAGATCCCAATGCGGTGGCCTCCGGGCTGGACGGATTGCGCGGATTCCTGCCCGATGATGTGATGCGGGTGGCGCGTCCGCCGCTGTTGGCCGCGATCAATGCCGAAACGCCCGCCAAGGGACTGGGGCTGGTGATGGCGCTGGGCGTGGCGCTGTATGGGGCGATGAATGCGGCCTTTTCGCTGCTTTCAGCGATGAATCTCATTTATGAGGAACCGGCCAAACGATCCTTCTGGCGCACCTTTCTGCTGGCCGTGGCGGTAACGGCCGGAATGGTGGCGATCGGCGTGCTGGCAACGGCGGCCATCGCGCTGGTTTCCTGGGCCGGGCCGCTGATGATGGTATGGTGGGGCGAACAGGTGCTGATATTGGCGCGCATCACCGTGTGGAGCGTGGCGGTGGTGGTGGTCAGCCTGTGCTTTGCGGTGTTTTATCGCATGGTGCCGGACCGGCAACCGGCCAAATGGCGCTGGCTGGCGCTGGGGGCTTTTCTGTCCACGGTGATCTGGATGGGGCTGACATTGGGCTTTGGCGTCTATGTCGACCATATCGCCCGATACAATGCGGTCTACGGGTCGCTGGCCACGGTGGTGGTGTTTCAGGTGTGGCTCTATCTGTCGGCCTATGCGGCGCTGATCGGGGCGGCGGTCAATTGCGAGATCGAGCGGCAGACGATGGTGGACACCACCGTTGGCCCGGACCTTCCTATGGGGCGTCGCGGCGCGGCATTGGCCGACAAGGGGGCCGAGGCGAGGAAACGAAGCAGGGTGTAACGAGATGTTTGGGCATCCTGGGTACGCCCTGCCGGGCTGGCGTCGTTCAACTTTCTACACCCCATAGCATTGATATATAATTATATTAATCATCTTTAAAAATTCCTTTGACGCCCCTGCTCTCCTCGGGCAAATAGATAAAACAAATTGCTTTAATGAGTCTCCCAAGAGCCTCAACCCCAGGAGAGGAATCCCCATGCGATCAAAGGCCAATCGGTCTGGTGTGTTGTCCTGCGCCGTTTCCGCGCTTGCCATTGCCCTGCCCACCTTCATGCCCGGCGTTGCGCTTGCCGCCGATGCTCCGGCCCCGCAAACGGCGGCCCCTGACGCGGATGCTCCGGGCATCATCGTCACCGGCATCCGCGCCTCCATCGAACGCGCGGTCAGCATCAAGCGCAATGCGGCCAGCATCGTCGATGCGATCTCGGCGCAGGATATCGGCAAACTGCCCGACGCCACGATCTCGGACTCGCTCCAGCGCATTCCGGGCGTCCAGATCCGCCGCGACGCGGGCGAAGGCAGCACGGTCAACGTGCGCGGCCTGCCGCAGGTGGTCACGCTGATGAACGGCGAGTCCTTCCTTGGTGCGGGCTCCATCACCTCGGTCCAGCCCAATTTCACCGACATTCCCTCGCAGCTTTTCTCCGGCGCCAGCGTCATCAAGAGCGCGACCGGCACGATGCTCTCGGCGGGTATTTCGGGCACGATCGACCTTAAGACGCGCCGTCCCTTTGATCTGAAATCCGGCGTGCACGGTGCATTTTCGGCCGATGGCGGATCGGGTTCGAGCACCAAGAAATTCGATCCCCATTTCAACGGGCTTGTCTCGTGGCGCAATGACAATGTCGGCTTCCTGATCTCGGCGGCCTATTCCAAGGACCATCTGGGCAATTCCTATTCGGGCATCCAGCGTGACTATGGCGGGCGTCTGGCCGATGAATCTTTGGCCAATGCCACCGGCTATGGCGGCTTCCGCTTCGACAATCCCAATCGCGGCACCAATGTGCCGGGCGGCATCGACGTCAACGGCAATGGCACCGCCACCGACTCCTTCTTCTCGCCCCAGGCCCATACCGGCTGGAACCGTATGACCGAGCGCGAGCGGATCGGCGTCAACGGATCGTTTCAGGCCCATCTGAGCGACACGCTCGAATTCGTGGCCGACGGTTTCTACACCAAGCAGAACCAGTACACCGGCACCTCGGGCTTCCAGATGCAGGGCGTCAACTGGCAGGCCGCCGATTTCGTGCCGGGGCAGAGCCGCGACACCGGATCGCTGATCAACGGCTTCCATTTCAACACGACGCAAAAGTACAATTACACGCTGCAGAATTTCGACAGCTATTCCGAGCTCAACCGCGCGATTTCGGACTCGACCAATCTCAACGCCGAATTGCGTTATAAGGGCGACAAGCTGAGGCTGACGCTGCGCGGCGTCTATGGAAAGGCCAATTACAGGCTCGACAACAGCTATGCCCAATTCTCGCTGTCGGACGGTACGCAATGGTTCAACGGCATTGGCACCTATCCGGCCTCACTGGGCGGTAATCGCACGTTTAACCCACTGGGCTATACTTACAACACGCTGCCCGCGACGGTCGATTACACCGGCTCTTCCGTCAATTTCGCCCTGCCCAGCCAGTTGACCAATGAATTGGGCAACAAGAGCGCCTATGCGCTCAAGACAGTTTCCTCCGAAGGCAATCAGCGTTCGAACGCGGATATGAAGGTCCTGCGTCTGGACGGCGCCTATGAATTCAACAACAGCTTCAACGTCGAATTCGGCCTGCGCTATGGCGACCGCAGCGCCCAGCAGGCCGTATTCGACCGCGCGGCCCCGCTCTATGGCGGCAATGGCGCGTCAAACCCGGCCGGTTGCTATGTCAAGTGGAAGGCCTTTGACGTTCAGATGAACGATCCTTCCTGCAATGCCACCAATGGTTCGGGCCAGTATCTGACCGCCGGGCTGACCCGCCTTGCCACCGATCCCACCCTGTCGGGCCTGCTTACGCAATCCAGCCTGCCGGTGGGCGGGGTCGGTTCGATCTATACGATCAACCCGATGGCGATGCGCGATCCGCTGGCGTTCCAGAACAGCTTCTATCCGGGCAACAAGGAATTCGTGCAGCCGGGCCAGACCTTCTCGGTCGGCTTCAAGCAGTGGTCCGGCTTTGCCCAGCTCAATTATGCCGGCGAAATCGGCTCGATGGCCTTCCACGCCAATGGCGGCCTGCGCATCATCAACACCAGCCTGCATGTGATCCAGCATCTGGCCGGTTCGCCCCAGCCCTATGGCCTGCCCAACACAGACGCGGGCACGCTGGTCACGGACCGTTCCTTCACCGATTTCCTGCCCGCCTTCAACGCCTCGCTCGATGTGACGAGCAAGCTGCGGGTGCGCGCGGCGGTGGCCAAGAACATGACTCCGCTCAACCTCGACCAGTGGGGCGGCGGGCTTAACCTCAACTATGCGATCGACACGACCACCAATCCGCCGGTCTTCCACGTGGCGGGGGGCAGCTCGAACGGCAACCCGCAGCTCGATCCGTGGCGCTCGACCAATTATGACGTGTCGCTGGAATATTACCTCGGCCGCACCAGCATGATCAGCCTTGCGCTGTTCCGCATCGATGTGAAGAGCTTTATCCAGAGCGCCACGGTGATGCGCAGCAACATCCCCGACCTTGACGGGGTGGTGCGCTCCACCGTGCCCATCACGACCAATGTGCAGGGCAATGGCGGCAAGCTGCAGGGCGTCGAAGTGGGCGGCAAATATGGCTTTGACTTCCTGCCGGGCTGGCTGGGCGGTTTTGGCATTGACGCCAATTACACCTATTCGGACTCCTCCTCGGGCAATTACGACCTGTCGGGCGCCAAGGAACCGTTCCACGACAATTCCAAGCATCAGATCAACGCCGCGCTCTGGTATGAAAAATACGGCCTTCAGGCGCGTGTGGCGTGGAACTATCGCTCCAAGCGCGCCGAACAGTCCGATTTCGCCGGTATCGCGGGCATGACGCTGTATCAGGCGCCCACCAATTACGTCGATGCTTCGGTGTCCTATGATGTGAACAAGCAGGTGACGATCTTTGCGCAGGGGTCGAACCTGACCAAGGAGTCGGAACATTACTTCCTCGTCTGGCCCGATCTGAAGGCCTTCAACAACCTCTATGAGCGCCGCTTCCAGATCGGCGCCCGCGCGAGGTTCTAAACGCTCTCCTCCCCACCGTCCCTCCCCCTTCGGGCGGCCTTGCAGCGCCGTAACGGCCTGCAACGCCGCCCGATTTTTTGAGGCCTGTTTTTTCAGGAGCGTCGCAATGCCAGACTTCGATCAGCAAAACGCCTCTCCCGGCGCGATCCGCTCAGTGGTGGTGGCGGGCGGCGGCACGGCGGGCTGGATGGCGGCCACTTATCTGGCCGCGCGGTTCGAAGGGCGAGGGATCGCCATCACCCTCGTTGAATCGCACGGAATCGGCACAATCGGCGTTGGCGAGGCAACCGTTCCCGCTATCCGCGATTTCTTCAGAATGATCGGCCTGCATGACTTCGATGTGCTGCGCGCCACGGGCGGCACGCCCAAACTGGGCATAGACTTTGCCGGATGGGCAGGCGAAGACACGCGCTTCTTTCACCCCTTCGGGCTTTACGGCCTTTCCTCGCGCGGGGTGCCTTTTCATCAATATTGGCTGAAACTCGCACAAGCCGGGCTGGGCCGCGATCTGGGCGATTACAGCCTTTGCACCGAAATGGCCCGTAACGGCGCCTTCATGCTGCCGGTGGACAATCCGGTCAATGATCTGGCCGTGTTCGACTGGGCCGTCCATTTCGACGCCTCGCGCTTTGCCGCCATGCTGCGTGATCTGGGGCAGCGGCGCGGAGTGCGGCTGATCGACGATGTGATCACGCGCACCGTCACCGATGGCGAAACAGGCCATATCACATCGCTCGAAACGCGCGGCGGGCTCTCCATCGCGGGCGATCTGTTCATCGACTGCACCGGATTTCGCGCGCTCCTGCTGGGCGAGGCGATGGGCAGCTCATGGGTGGACTGGACCGACCTGCTCCCCTGCGACCGGGCCGTGGCCATGCCCTGCGCGGCCTCGGGCGGCTTTGACCGGCCCTATACGACCAGCACCGCGCGCAAGGCGGGCTGGCAATGGCGGATCCCGCTGCAGCATCGCGTGGGCAATGGCTATGTTTATGCCTCAACGCATATCAGCGACGATGAAGCGGCGGCCACCTTGCGCGCCCATCTCGAAGGCGAGGCTTTGGCCGAACCCAACCTGATCCGCTTCGGCGCGGGACACAGGAGGGAATTCTGGCGGAGCAATTGCATTGGCGTCGGGCTGGCGGCAGGTTTTCTTGAACCGCTCGAATCCACCTCGATCACGCTCATTCAGACCGCGCTGGAAAAACTGGTCGATCTCTTTCCTGACCGCGCCTGCGATCCGGCGCTGGCGGATGAATTCAACCGGGCCACCACGCTGGAATATGAGCGCATCCGCGATTTTCTCATCCTGCATTATCACGCCAACCGCCGCCATGGCGAGCCGCTGTGGGACCAGATGCGCGCCGCGCCTCTGCCCGAAAAGCTGGCCCATAAATTGTCGCTCTGGCGCGCGCGGGGCAAGCTGGTTCGGTATGAATGGGAAGCCTTTTTCGATCCGAGCTGGCTGAGCATGTATGCCGGTTTCGGCATCATGCCCGCAGCGCATGATCCCATGGCCGATTATTTCACCGATGCGCAGGTGGTCGAAGCGCTCGACCATATGCGCGAGGCGATCAGGGCGGCTGCCGCCCATGCCCGCCCCGCCCGCGATTTTCTGGCCCGGCTTGCCCCACAGGCGAGCCGCGCCGCCGCGCCCGTCGGCGTGGGCTGACCACCCTTATTCCCCTGGAGACTATCTATGACACTTCGCATTGCCGGCATTGAACTGGGCGGCACGAAATGCGTCGCCACCCTCGGCGATGGCGAGGGGCATGTGCTGGAACAGACCACTGTGCCCACCACGCAGCCCGACATCACCTTACCCGCGCTCTCGGCCATTCTGGCCGATTGGGCCGCAAAGGCGCCGTTTGACGCGCTGGGGATCGGCTCTTTCGGCCCGGTGGGCCTGACGCCGGGCACACCCGATTTCGGCCATATCACCGCCACGGCCAAGCCGGGCTGGCGCGACACCGATGTGCTTCATACGCTTTGCGCGCCTTACGCCGTGCCCTGCCATTTCGACACGGATGTGAATGCCGCCGCGTTGGCCGAACAGCGCTGGGGCGCGGCGCAGGGCCTGCAGGATTTCGCCTATGTCACGGTGGGCACCGGGGTCGGGGTCGGGCTGATCGTGAATGGCCATGCCACGCGCGGGCTGGGCCATTGCGAGATGGGCCATATCCGCGTGCCCCGTCTGGCCGGTGACAATTGGCCGGGCCATTGCCCCTATCATGGCGATTGCGTCGAAGGGCTGACCGCCGGGCCTGCCATCAAGGCGCGGCTGGGGCAGGATCATGTGCATGACATTCCCGCAGATCATCCCTTATGGGACAGCGTGGCCCATGCGCTGGCGCAGATGTGCCACACCATGCTGATGGCCACCGGCCCGCGCCGCATCCTGATCGGCGGCGGCGTCGCCAATGGCCAGCCCCATCTGCGCGCGATGATCGAGCGCCATGTGCGCGACAGTGTTGCAGGCTATATTCCCCTGCCGGAGGAAACCTTCATTCTGCCCCCGGGCCTTGGCGATCAGGCGGGGCCGTTGGGCGCCATCGCTCTGGGCCTGAATGCGTTGGAGGAACAGGCGCGCTGATGGCTCAGCCCTCGGCCGGCCCCTTCCACAAGGCCGTCGCCTTGGGCAGCAGGAAATGGCTGAAGGGCAGAACAGCGGCGCCGACCGAAGGCGCCTCCTCGGCCAGTCGGGCCTTCATCACCGGAGCCAGCACGGGGACATGGTGGCGATGGCTTTCCAGCCTTGTATTGAGCGCATGGACCAGATCCTCGATCCATCCCCCCGGCAGGCGCCCGCCGATAATCACCGCCGCCGGGTTGATCAGGCAACTGACCGCCACCAGCGGCTCGACCAACTGATCGCTGGCCAGATCGATCCAGCGGCGGCGCACCTGCTCCAAAGCAGCCCCGTCGCCGCGCAGATCGGCAGGCGTCAGCCCTTCCCCGGCCATCAGCCGATAGACGCCCGACAACGAGACGAGATTCTGGATCTGCTCACCCGTGCCCCGCGCCAAAAGGAAGCCGATTTCGCCGCTGCGGCCCTGCGCGCCCCGGATATAATTGCCGTCGATCACCAGCCCTCCGCCAAGGCCGGACGATATCAGCAAATAGAAAAAGCTGGCCGCTTTCAGGCCGTGACCCAACTGCTGTTCGCCCATGGCGGCGGCGGCGGCGTCATTCTCGACAAACACCGGCAGACCAAAGGGATCGGACAGCAGTGCGGCAATATTGGTGCTTTCCCAGAGCGCGAAATCCTCGGGCCGTCCGGGCAGGTCGATCAGCCCGAAATCATCGGGCATGGCCACCCCTACCCCCACCAGCAAGCCCGGATCGACCCCGGCCTTCGCCACCAGTTCGGCGGCGGACACCCGGTAGTGATCGCGCACGTCCTCGGGTTTGGGGAAGGCGATGTCGCGCGTGGCCTGCGCCATCACCTCGCCAGCGAAATCGACCAGTACGATGGTGATATGATCGCGGTCGATATTGACGCCCAGCGAATAGCAGGCCGCCTTGTTGACCACCAGCTTGGTGGCCGGTTGGCCGCGCCCGCCACGGATCTGCCCGGCCTCCTCGATCAGCCCTTCGGCGGCCAGACGCTTGGTAATATTGGCGATGGAGGGCGCCGTCAGCCCGGTGATCCGCGCCAGATCCACCCGCGTGATCGGTCCGTTGACCCGGATCGCATGCAGCGTCACACGCTGATTATGGTCGGCGGCGCGTTCCAGATTGGTGCCCGAAAGGCGGATCGGACTATGCGTCATCAGGCAGGCCATCCGTTTGAAAAGACAAGAACGCGCCGAGCCATCATCCAAAAATCCTTTCAAGGCAGCGCGATCACTTCGCCCATGCGCCCCACATTCACCTTCTTCGCTTTGCCACAGGCAAAGGCCAGCCACAAAATATTAATTCAAACATTTTTCTTTATAGGAGATCCTTCATGTTCCGCCTTAAGTCAGACCTTGCCGGGGTAAGGCTGAGATAGAGGCCGACACGACGTTTGCCTGCGCGAAGGACCATGCGGCCTATCCGGCAAGGCGCCTTGCCAGATCGTCGAGCGAGGCGCCCCGCGTTTCGGGAAACCAGCGCCAGACCACAAAGACCTGCACCGCCATGGCCAGCGCAAAACCCGCAAAGGGCAGCGCCGGGCCATGCGCGGCCAGCACCGGAAAGGCAAAACTGATCGCGCCGTTGAGCACCCAATGCGTGCTGCTGCCCAGCGCCTGACCACGCGCGCGAACGGCGGTGGGGAAAAGTTCGGAAAGATAGACCCAGATCACCGCCCCTTGCGACACGGCGAAAAAGCCGATGAACATTACCAGCAGCGGCAACAGCCATGCCCGGCCCTGACCAAGGGCAAAGATCATCGTCACCCCGACCAGCGCGGCAAAAGTGCCCAGCGCCCCCGCCAGCAGCAGCGGACGCCGCCCCAACCGATCAATCATCGCCATGCCCGCCAGCGTCGCCAGCAGATTGGCCAGCCCAACGGCCACGGCCTGGGTGTCGGCGGAAAAACCCGAAAAACCGGCGGCGGCAAATATGTCATTGAGATAATAGAGGATCGCATTGATCCCCGAGAGCTGATTGAACGCGCCGATCGCCAAGGCCAGCAGGATCGGCTTGCGATGCAGGCGCCATGACAGGCGCTCGTCCTTCACCGTCGGAGCGACCGTTTCCAGCATCAGGCCCAGCCGATCCGCCGCCGCCCGCGCATCGCGCCCCCGCGCCTGCAGCCAGCGCGGACTGTCGGGCAACCATGGCGCCAACAGCGCAAAGCCCAGCGCCGGCACGCAGGCCAGCCCCAGTTTCACCCGCCATTCCATCGCCCCGAAACCGCCCCGTGCCACCAGTGCGTTGGAGAGATAGGCCAGCAAAATCCCCGAAACGATCGCGCATTGAAACATGCCGACCCGCCGTCCGCGCTCGGCAGGGGCGCTGATTTCCGAAATATAGACCGGCGCCACGACCGAGGAAGCGCCGATGGCCAGACCGCCCAGCAGCCGGAACAGGCAAAAACTCACCAGCCCATTGGCCAGCGCCGTCCCCAGAGCCGAAACGACATAGAGCCATCCGACCCACAGCAGCAGACGGCGGCTGCCCAAGACGTCGCCCGCCCGCCCCGCGACGGCCGCGCCCGCCAAAGTCCCCCACAGGGCTGCGGAAACCGCCAGCCCCAGATCCTGCGGGCTAAGGGCAAAGACTTTCTGTAATGCTTGGGTGACGCCCGAAATGACCGCTGTATCAATGCCGAACAGCAGCCCGGCCATGCTGGCCAGCACCGCGCAACGCGCGGCCATCGAAGGCCCGGATCGGGGGAGGGAAGAAGGGGGCATATGGCAGGCATCCTTTTATTATTTCAATTTGCATTAATAAATAAATTCGCTAGGCTTGCAAGCATGATGCCCATCGGAACAGATGGCGTCCGGATCGCCGCGCTCGGCGCGGGGACATGGGAGAGTTATATGGTTTTGCCTAAATTCGGCCGAAAAATGGCCGGCAGCGTTGCTCTTTGCGCGATTGTTTCCTGCCTGCCCGCGCTTGTCCAGCCCGCCTTGGCCGACGCGCCGGTGGCCGCATCGGCAGAAGCGCTTGGCCCCTATAATGCGATATTCCTGCAAGGCGGCATCGGGATTGACCGCGAACTGCCGCCCTCGGATCTGCTGTCCGGCGGATCGGGCATGACGATATCGACCTGGATCAATCCCGCAGAAATAGCGCAAGGTTCGGTTGGTCTGATCACACTGGGCGATGTGTCAGGGCCGAACCGAAGCCTGATGCTGATCGACGGGCGGCCCGCGCTGCAATCGGGCGATGCGTCGTATCGGCTGATTGCCCCCAAACCGCTCGTCAAAACCCAATGGGTCCATATCGCCGCCACGTTGAGCGCCGATGGCGCCCAGATCTATGTCGATGGTCAGATGGTGGCATCGGGATCGTTGCCGGTGCAGCCGGTTGCCGGACAGATCCATATCGCCCCGGCGCAGGATGGGCAGGCCCATTTCAACGGCTCGCTCGTTGCTGCGCAGATCGCGCCCGAAGCGGCCAACGCCAAAACCATTGCCGCCAGGGCTGGCGCCCGCCCTGCCTTCGAGCTTGTCCATATGTGGCAGGTCGGCGTGGGCTGGGAATTCCAGAAAACCGCCAACACCGGCTATTGGCGCCCGCAAGACCCCTGGACCCTGCCCGTGGGCAAGGGCGAAACCACAGCGCCTGTTGCCAAGCCTGTGACGCCACGCGCCGCCTTGGAGATGATTACCCCCGACCGCTGGCGCCTCCATGGCTGGCAACTGGCCGCCGCGCCCGATGTGGCGCAGGATGGCGCGGCCCTCTCGCTGCCCGGCAAGCCCGCAGGCATCTGGCGCGCGGCGACCGTTCCGGGCACGGTGCTGACCACGCTGATTGATCGCGGTGTCTATCCCGATCCCTATTTCGGCCTCAACAATCTGAAAATCCCCGAAAGCCTTGCCCGGCAGGATTACTGGTATCGCGCCGCTTTCACCCTGCCCGCCTCGGCAGCAGGCAAGCGTCTCGCGCTGGTTCTCAATGGCGTGAATTACGCCAGTGAGGTCTATATCAACGGCGCGCATGCAGGGGGCACGAAAGGCGCCTTCACGCGGGGCCGCTTTGCCTTCAACGCGATGGCGGGCGAAAATGTCGTGGCCATCCGCGTATCGCCGCCCCCGCATCCCGGCACACCGCATGAACAATCCATCAGCGCGGGCGTGGGCGAAAACGGCGGGCAATTGGCCATCGACGGTCCAACCTTCATCGCCACCGAGGGCTGGGACTGGATCCCCGGCATCCGCGACCGCGACACCGGCCTGTGGCAGGATGTGGAAATTCAGGCCACCGGCGCGGTGCGTCTGGGCGATCCGCAGGTCATCACCGACCTGCCTCTGCCGCGCACGGATGCGGCCGACATCTCCATCGCCGTGCCGGTCATCAATGACGGCGCGCAACCCCGCCGCGTCACCATCACCGCCAGTTTCGACGATGTTCGCATCAGCCGCGAAATCACCGCCCCACCCGGCGAGAGCGAGGCCCGCTTTGCGCCTGCCGAATTTGCCGCGTTGCATGTCAAGAACCCGCGCCTGTGGTGGCCCAACGGCTATGGCGATCCGGCGCTCCACACGCTGCGCATCGAGGCCGTCGTGGATGGGCAGAGCGCCGACACCAGCACCACACGCTTCGGCATTCGCGAAGTGTCCTATGACCTCTCGCTGATGGACAGGGCGGGCCATCTGCGCCGCGTCAATGTGCAGCCCACCGATGGGCGGCAGGCGGGCATCAAGCTGATCGATGTGCGCCACGAGGCGATCAAGCAAAGCCCCAAGGGCTGGGTGGAATCGCTGACAGCGGCGGGTGAGGCATCCCCGGCGGTGCGCGGGAGGATACGCTGCCCGAGCCGCATCTGACCATCCGCGTCAATGGCGTGAAGATCGCCGCGCGGGGCGGAAGCTGGGGCATGGACGATGCCCTGAAACGCCATGACCGCGCCCGACTGGAGCCCTATTTCCGCCTGCACAAGGATGCCCATCTCAACATCATCCGCAACTGGATGGGCAACAACACCGAGGATGAGTTCTACGATCTGGCCGACGAATATGGCATGATGGTGCTCAACGACTTCTGGCAATCGACCCAGAATTTTCAGGTTGAGCCGCAGGACCCCGCCCTGTTCCTCGCCAATGCCGAGGATACGGTGAAGCGCTATCGCAACCATCCGTCGATCGTGGTGTGGTTCGGGCGGAACGAGGGCGTGCCCTATCCGATGCTGAATGAAGGGCTGGACGATCTGCTCTTCCGCCTCGACGGCACGCGCTGGTTCACGGGCGGCTCGAACACGGTAAACCTGCAAGGCTCCGGCCCCTATAATTACCGCCAGCCCGAAGCCTATTTCACCGATCTGGCCACCGGCTTTTCGGTGGAAACCGGCACGCCTTCTCTGGCCACGCGCGAGGCGATTGCGGCCTATGTGCCCAAGGCGGACCAATGGCCGCTCAGCGACACGCTGGCCTATCATGACTGGCATTTTTCCGGCAATGGCGACACCAAGACCTTCATGGCCAGCCTGAACACCCGTTTCGGCCCCGCCACCAGCTTTGCCGATTTCGAGCGCAAGGCCCAGATGATGAACCTCGAAGGCCATAAGGCGATGTTCGAGGGCTTTCTTGGCCATCTCTGGACCAAGAATTCGGGCCGCCTGCTGTGGATGACCCATCCGGCATGGACCTCGAATGCATGGCAGATCTACAGTTCGGATTACGACACCCATGCCGCCTATTACGGCATCGCCAAGGCGTCTGAGCCGGTCCATGTGCAATTGAACCTGCCCGGCAATGAAGTCGTGGTGATCAACACCACGCGCGAGCCCGCCCCCGGCCTTGTCGCCACCAGCCGTATTCTGGGGCTGGACGGCAAGGAGCTTTTCGGCCGCACCGACCGTCTCGATGCCTCGGCCAATGCCGATACGATGCTGGCCCCGCTGCCACTGGACAAAGTGCTGGCCGATTATCCGATGGTGCTGGTGACGCAGAACCTGAGCGATGCTTCGGGCCGTCTTGTCTCATCCAATTTCTACTGGCGCGGGCGCGATGAGGCCAGCTATCGCGCGCTGAACGCCATGCCCAAGGTGGCCCTGCGCGCCAAATTGGCCGCGCCCATAACCGTCAGCGGCGAGCAGGAATTGCGCGTCACCATCACCAATCCTGCCGCCACGCCCGCGCTTGCCGCCAAGCTGACCCTGCTTGACGCCAAGGGCGAGCGCATCCTGCCCGCCTATTACAGCGACAATTATGTCTCGCTGACCGGTGGGCAGAGCCAGACCATCACCATCCGCTATCCCGCGCGCAAAGGCCCCGCGCCGCATGTGGCGCTGCGCGGATGGAATGTGGTTGAGGCCGAGGCGCGCCTGCCATGAGATGGCGCGCCCTATGGCTGGCGGCGCTGCTAGGCGCGGGGGCCGCGCAAGCCTCCCCGCCGCCGGTGGCGATTACCGGCGGCGCGGTTCAGGGCACTACCGATGCCCATGGCACGCGGATCTTCCGCACCATTCCCTATGCCGCGCCGCCGCTGGGCGCGCTGCGCTGGCGACCGCCCGGCCCGGTCGAACCGTGGAAAGGATGGCGCAATGGGGCGAAATCCGGCCCCTCCTGCCTGCAAAATGACTATGGCTGGAACCACGCCGATTATGTCCGCGCCTCCGAGGACTGCCTGACGCTGGATGTCGCCACCCCCGCCCTGACGGGCAAGCGCCCGGTCATGGTGTGGATCCACGGCGGCAGCAACCGGGCTGGCTCTGCGGGCGATACGGTGCTTTCGCCTCTGGCCCGGCGCGGGTTTGTGCTGGTGGCGATCCAGTACCGCCTGGGGATCTTTGGCAATTTGCCCCATCGCGCGCTGGCCTCCGAACAGGGCGGCCATGCGGGCAATTATGGTCTGATGGACCAGATAGCCGCGCTGCGCTGGGTGCAGGCCAATATTGCCCGCTTTGGCGGCGATCCGGCCAATGTAACGATCTTTGGCGAATCCGCAGGGGCGCAGGATGTCGGCCTGCTGCTGGCCGCGCAGGGGGCAAAGGGGCTGTTCGCCCGCGCCATTATGCAAAGCGGCACGCCATCCTTCGGCCTTTCATGGCGGCCTCTGCCCGAGGCCCTGCGGCTCGGCGACCAACTCGACGCGATGCTGGGCACGGACGGCAGCGTGGAACCCCTGCGCGCCGCATCGGCCCATGCGCTGCTGGAGGCGGACAGGGCGCTGCATGATCCGGCGCTGGAGAGCGATGATTTCCTGTGGCTGCGCACGACCATTGACGGCGCGGTGCTGCCTGACACGCCTGCTGTGCTGCTGGCCCATGCTCCGCCCCGGCCGGTGATCATCGGATCGAACCGCGCCGAATTCGGCCTGCCGGGCGGGCGCGCTCATCGCGATGCAGGCGTTGACGCAGCCTTTGGCCCCAATGCCGATAAGGCCCGCGCCTATTATCACCTCGACCAAGGCGATCCCCCCGCCGATCCGCGTCTGGGCAATCGCGACCTGCGCATCGCCACCGACATTTTGTTTCGCTGTCCCGCCGGACAATGGGCTGATCTCCTTTCCCGCGCGGGGAGCAAGGTCTGGCGCTATGAGTTCGATCTGGCCGCCAATGGGGGCCTGTCCTTCCACGGATCGGACATTCCCTATGTCTTGGGTGACGCGCGTTTCGGCTCGCTCTCGCTGGCCGATTACTGGCTGAGTTTTGCCGGACGCGGCGATCCCAATGACGACGCCCGCCCGCCATGGCCTGCGTTCGGCGCGAACAAAGAGCAACTCCTGTTCTCGGCCTCCGGCGCCCAAACGCAGGCGCAAGAGGCCTCCCCCTGCCAATGGATGATCCAGCCATGATCCCCACCCACCGCCGCGCCATACTCAAAGGTTTGGGTGCGCTCACCCCCCTTGGCCTTGCCGCCCCGGCATGGGCGCAATCCGGCCCCGCCGAAAGCCCCGAAGCCGCCCGCGCCCATACCGATTTCGCCTGGCTGGCCCGCTATGGCGAGGACAACCGCCGCCTGCTGGCCGAAGGGCCGCCAACCCGCATCGTCTTTATGGGCGACAGCATCACGCAGGGCTGGCGCGACAAGAACCCGGAGTTTTTCCCCGCCGGGCGCGTCAATCGCGGCATAGGCGGCCAGACCACGCCGCAAATGCTGCTGCGCATGATGCAGGATGTGATCGCGCTGCGCCCGCGCGCGGTGCATATCATGGCGGGCACCAATGACATTGCGGGCAACACCGGCCCGATGACGGCCCAGATGACCCGCGACAATCTGGACGCGATGGCCACGCTGGCGCGGGCGCATCATATCCACGTGCTGCTGGCCTCGATCCCGCCGGCGGGTAATTTCCCGTGGCGCCCCGGCCTTGAAACCAAAGGTCCGATTGCCGCACATAATATCTGGCTGCGCGATTATGCACGGGCCCATGGCCATGTGTGGGTCGATTATCACCCGGTCCTTGCCGGGCCCGATGGCGCGATGCGCGAAGGGCTGGCCGTCGATGGTGTTCACCCCACGCCTGCCGGTTATGCGGCGATGAACGGCGTGCTGCTTCCCATCCTTGCCAGGCTGGATCTTGCATGAGCCTGCTTCACCTTCTGCCGCGCATCGCGGTGGACAAGCCATGGGGCCGGGCCGATCTGCCCGCGCCCTTTCCCTCGCCCGCGCAGGGAAAGACCGGCGAGATCTGGTTCGATCCGCCGCTGTCCCTGCGCGAATTGCTGGTGAAATACATTTTCACCAGCGAAAACCTCTCGGTTCAGGTCCATCCCAGCGATGCGCAAACCCTCGCCAAAGGGCTGGGCGCGCAAGGCAAGGAGGAATGCTGGCTGGTCATCGAGGCCCAGCCCGGCGCGAAACTGGGCATCGGCCTGCGGGAAGCGACCGACTCCCAGACCCTGCGCGGGGCCGCGCTTGATGGCTCGATCGAGGCGATGATGGCCTGGCATCCGGTGCGGCCCGGCGATTTCTTCTATATTCCGGCGGGCACCATCCATGCCATCGGCGCGGGCGTGACCGTGCTGGAAATCCAGCAGAACAGCGACATCACCTATCGCCTCTATGACTATGGCCGCCCAAGGCCGCTGCATCTGGACGAGGGGATGGCCGTCGCCCTGCCCGAAACCTATGACAAGGCGCGGATGCACAAGGTGCTACCCGAAAGCGGGAGCCTGTCACTGGTCGATGGGCCGCTGTTCCGGCTCGATCTGTGCGAAGGTCCGGTGCCGCCCGCCATACTGGCTGATCACGGCCAGAGGCCAAAGCTGGTCATTCCCCTCAATGCCCCCCTTCATGCCGATGATGCCATCGCCGCCCCCGGCGACTGCGCCCTTGTTTCCGACCTGAGCGCCCTGAGCATCAGCCCCCACACACGGTTCCTCATCGCGCAACCTATCCTTTCGGGAGATGTCTTGTGAGATCCCTTTCCTTCCGCCAAATACTCGCCGCGCTGATGGCGTTCCTCGTTTGCGCCGCGTCGCCTGCCGTTGCGCAGGGCGCCGCCCCTCTGGCCCAGACCCCTCCGATGGGGTGGAACAGCTGGAACCGCTATGGCTGCCGCATTGATGAAAGCCTGATCCGGGGCGTGGCCGACGCGATGGTGGCCAACGGGATGCGTGACGCGGGCTACACCTACGTCAATATCGACGATTGCTGGCAAGGCGAGCGCGACAAGGATGGCTTCATTCAGGCCGATCCGGCGCGCTTCCCCTCAGGGATCAAGGCGCTCGCCGATTATGTCCATGTACGCGGGCTGAAACTGGGCATCTATTCCGACGCGGGGGCCAAAACCTGCGGCGGCCGCGCGGGCAGTCAGGGCCATGAATTTCAGGACGCGACGCAATATGCCCGCTGGGGCGTGGATTACCTGAAATATGATTGGTGCAACACCGGCACCGGCGCGGCGCAGCGCAACCCGCGCGAGGCCTATGCCACGATGCGCGCCGCGCTGGATCAGGCGGGCCGCGCAATCGTCTTTTCCATCTGCGAATGGGGCGACAGCAAGCCTTGGGAATGGGCCGCAGGCATCGGCAACCTGTGGCGCACCACGGGCGACATCGCCAATTGCTGGTCCTGCAAACTGGGCCATGGCAGTTGGAACAGTCTGGGCGTGATGGAGATCCTCGACAAGCAGGAGGGCCTGCGCCGCTATGCCGGGCCGGGGCATTGGAATGACCCGGATATGCTCGAGGTCGGCAATCTGACTGATCTCAACGAAAACCGCTCGCATTTCGCGATGTGGGCGATGCTGGCCGCGCCCCTGATCGTGGGGGCCGATATTGCGGGCCTGAAGCCTGAAATCACGCGCATCCTGACCAACCCGCGCCTTGTCGCCATCGATCAGGACACGCTGGGTATTCAGGGTTTCGCATGGCAGCGCGGCTCCGAACTGGAAATCTGGGCGCGGCCGCTCTCGGGCCAGCGCTGGGCCATTGCCGCGCTCAACCGTTCCTCCTCTGTGCAGAACCATGTGCTGGACTGGACCAAGGAACCACTGGGCGATGATCTGACCCAGACCTTTGCCAAGATCGGGGAGCATCATTTCAACCTGATCGACGCCTGGACCGGCAAGCGCATCGGCGACACGCAGGACCCTCTGCCCCTGCATGTGGCGCCGCGCGATGCGCAGGTCTTTATCCTTGAACCCAAGCCATAACGCAGGATCCCCATGGCACTGGCCCCCAATCTGTCCGCCGAGCGCGATCTGAATTCACCGGACGCGGAAGGCACCCATCTTGACGCCCCCGAACTGCAGGTTTTCGTCTTGGCGCTGTTCTTCATCTTTGGCGGCATCACCAGCCTCAACGATGTCATCATCCCCAAGCTGAAAGACCTCTTCACGCTCAGCTATACGCAGGCGATGCTGGTGCAGTTCTGCTTCTTCACCGCCTATGCCGTGATGGGCCTGCCCGGCGCGGCGCTGGTCAAGCGGATCGGCTATATGCGCGGGGCGGTGGTGGGGCTGCTGGCGATGATGGCGGGTTGCCTGCTTTTCATCCCCGCCTCGCAAAGCGCCACATACGCCCTGTTTCTCCTCGCGCTCTTCGTACTGGCCAGCGGGGTTGTGGTGGTGCAGGTCGTGACCAATCCGCTGATCTCGCTGCTGGGCCCGGCGCGGACGGCGCATAGCCGCCTGTCCTTTGCGCAAGGCTTCAACTCTCTGGGCACGGTGATCTTTCCCGCCGTGGGCGCCGGACTGATCCTTGGCAATCTAGGGGAAGGGAAGAGCGACGCCCTGACCGGGCCGGCGCTGGCGGCCCATCGCATGGCCGAAACCCAGACCGTGGTGCATACCTACACCGCGCTGGCTCTGGCGCTGCTGGTGGTGGCGGGGGTGGTCTGGGCCAACCGGCATCGGCTCAAAGATGAGCATCACGAAAGCTCCTCGCTGGTGGCAAGCTTTGCGCTGCTTCGCGACAAGAGGTTCGGTCTGGGGGCGCTCTGCATCTTTCTCTATGTCGGGGCGGAGGTGTCGATCGGCTCGCTGATCGTCAATTATCTCAAACAGCCCAGGGTGCTGGGCCTTAATGAAGCGGCGGCGGGCCTTTACATTCCCTGGTATTGGGGCGGGACGCTGGTTGGGCGGTTTGTCGGCTCGGCGGTGCTGCGGGCGGTCTCTCCGGGCAAGGTGCTGGCCTGCAATGCGATGGGCGCGATTGCGCTGATCCTGATCGCGGCCAACGCCTCGGGCCATCTGGCCGCCGCCAGCCTGCTGCTGATCGGGCTGATGAACTCAATCATGTTTCCCACCATCTTCAGCCTCGCCTGCAAAGGGCTGGGGCGCAGAGCGGCCGACGGATCGGGCATCATCAACATCGCCATTTTCGGCGGGGCCGTCGTGCCGATCCTGACCGGCGCACTGGCGGATCTGACCGGCAGCCTGTCACTGGCGCTGGCCCTGCCCGCCATTTGCTATGCGGTCATCGCCTATTTCGGCTATGACACCCACAGGCCGCACCGGACCTGAGTGCCGAAACCGGGATCGCGGGCGGCGGCGACCACGATCCCGCAGCGTTTTCGAAGCAGATGGAATCATCTGATGGCTTGGAAAACGGGGTAAAACAAAATCTAGAGCGGAACGGGGCTTGCCCGCCCTCCATCCTCATCCAGATCGCGCAGATCGCGCCCGCGCGTTTCCTTGCCGAACCATGCCACCAGAAAGAGCGAAAGCGCGGTCGGCACCATCACCAGCAGCGAGGACGCCCCCATCGACAGTGCGATCCCGCTGATCGTCAAGCCCTGCGCCAGCAATCCGCCGCCCTTTGTCCAGGCCGCCACCCAGCCCGTGGCCCGCCCCCGCACCTTCAACGGGAAACTCTCGGCCGTATAGGGCAGCACGATGGCGATGATGCCATTCGTTCCCACAATCAACAAGGCGACCGGCAGAACCGGACTGCCGCCGCCCGCCAGTTCCAGCCGCAAGACCAGAAGCAGGCCCAGCAAGGTCAGCACAATCATCGAGGTCAGCGCCCATTTGGTGCTCCATCGACTGTAGAGCAGGGCGGCCACGAATACGGTGGGAAAGGCGATCAGCGCGCTTTCCGCCAGCAGGCGGCTTGATACGCCCACGGAATAGCCCTTGGCCACAAGATCGGCGGGCAGCCAGAGCAGCAGGCCAAAGTTGATCAGGCCCCATGACAGCGCGCAGATGCTGAGCGCGGCCAGTTTGCCGTAGAGCTGAAAGCCGACAAGCGCATGGGATTCACGCGCCGCGCCATCGGCAGGGCCCTGTGTACGCCGCGCCTTGGCTCCGAACCGGCGCATGACCGCCTCGGCCTCCTCCACCCGGCCCCGCGCCAGCAGAAATTTCGCGGATTCGGGGATGAACACGCCCAGCAGCACCAGCGTCAACCCGGTGGGCAAATTCGCGAGCCACAGGATGCGCCAGCCAAAGATCGGCTGCAGCAGGGCCGACATGCCGCTGGCCGCGAAATAGCCGCCCACCGCGCCCAATCCGCCGACCAGCACCAGGCTCCAGCCGCGATGCCGGTTCGGCATCATCTCGGCCAGCAGCGCATAGGTCACCGGCAGCATTCCCCCCGCCGCCGCGCCCATCATGAAACACATGGCAATGTTCCATTCCAGACTGGGCATCGCCCCGCAGATCGAGGTACCAACAAACATCACCGCCGAGAGCAGGATCGAGGCCTTGCGCCCATAGACATCGGCAATCCAGCCCCACAGCACCGATCCCGTCACCGTCCCGGCCAATGCGAAAAACGGCACCAGCGAGACGGTCTTCTTGGGCACGCCATATTCGCTGATCATGCCCGGCACG
Source organism: Novosphingobium sp. SG707 (assembly GCF_012275515.1). Classification (GTDB taxonomy): domain Bacteria; phylum Pseudomonadota; class Alphaproteobacteria; order Sphingomonadales; family Sphingomonadaceae; genus Novosphingobium. Next base: position 701,244 of record NZ_JAAZQL010000001.1, on the reverse strand, counting down.
GTGAAGCCCAGCGAGGCCGGTTTCATGACATCAATGACAAGGGCCAGCGTCAGCACCGCCATCAGGCTCCAATGCGCCGGGCCAAGATGCGCATCCTCGGGCGCGGCCACCTCGATCCGGGCGGCATTCTCCCTTTGCGCGGTCACATTGCGCGGCAACAGGCCATAGGCGGCCAGCATCGTGCCCAGAACGATCAGCACCATGCCAAAGAGCATCATGTTGTCCATGGGCATGCCGACCAGTTGATAATTCATGGCACGCGCCATCGCAAACATCGGCAAATGCGCGCAAACGCCCAATGTCACGGCAATGCAGCCTGCGACAAAGGCCCATACGTGCCGGTCCGACAGCGTGCTTTTCATCGATCCCATCTGCCCTCACCCTTCCCTTGCCGGGGCGTGATAATCCTATTGTCGGACAAGGGAAAGCCGCGAGAGCGCGGGATTGCGGGGATAGCGCGGTCAATGCCCCTGCAGCATGGCCGCGACCATGGTTTGCCAGACTGCAAGGCAATCGCCGCCTTCCAGTCTGGCGTTGCCTTTGCCGATCATGGCCGCGCTGGGCTCCATCACCGCCATGAAGGCGACGCGGACATTATCCCGATACAGCTTGCGCATCGGCTCGGCATCGGGATCGCTCCAGTCCCAATCGGGCTGAACATTGTCATACATGGCGCGGGCGGCGCGTTCGAGCGGCGTCAGAGGAAGTTCGGTCATCACCATGGCCTTAGCCTGTCGGCACGCCATGGTGAAGATGCCGCGCCGCCTTCAATCCCCCAGCGGCAGTTCGGTGGTGCGCTTGATGCGGTCCAGCACAACGCTGGAACGGACGCTGGCCACATCGCCATGGCCCAGCAGCCCACGATTGATGAGTTCGGACAGGCCGCGCAGATCGCGCGCCAGAATGCGCAGCAGATAGTCCGAATCCCCCGTGGTGGCGCAGCAGTCCAGCACGCCTTCGATGGCCTGCATCCGCTCGTGAAAACGGGCGATGGTTTCGGGGGCATAGGAGGTCATCGTCACGGCGACAAAGGCCTCGACATGCAGGCCCAGATTTTCCTCATCCAGCAGGGCGACCTGTTTGCGGATAATGCCATCCTGTTGCAGCCGGGCAATCCGGCGCGAGACCTGTGAAGCGGACAGGTGGACGATCTCGCCAATGTCGGCGTGGGACAGCGAGGCGTCGGCCTGAAGCTGGGTCAGGATTTTGCGGTCGAGTTGATCCATGCGCCATTTTTGCATGAAAGGATAAATGAGCGCAAGAGTAGCGCGCGGCGGAGCCGTTCACACCCCAACTTCGCGCGGACCGCGCATGGGTTTTGCGATAGAACCTTCTCCAACGGCTGCGGCAAAACGCGGCCCTTTGATCGCGGAGAGAAAGCCATGGCCGACAGCGCCCCCACCGCCGACCTGTTCCCCAACCCTCTGGGCCTGGACGGTTTTGAATTCATCGAATTTGCCGCGCCGGAAAAGGGCCTGCTCGAACCGGTCTTTGCCGCCATGGGTTTTGCCCATATCGCCAACCATCGCAGCAAGGATGTGCAATTGTGGCGCCAAGGCGGGATCAACCTGATCGCCAATTACGAGGCGCACAGCCCCGCCGCCTATTTCGCCGCCGAGCATGGGCCATCCGTCTGCGGCATGGGCTGGCGGGTGCGCAATGCGGCCCATGGCTATGCTGCGGCCATCGAGCGCGGGGCCGAACCGGTGGAACTGAAAACCGGGCCGATGGAATTGCACCTGCCCGCGATTAGAGGGATCGGCGGCTCGATCATCTATCTGATCGACCGCTATGGCGATGAACTGTCAATCTATGACATTGATTTCACCTATCTGCCCGGTGTCGATCGCCACCCGGTCGGCGCCGGTTTCCACACGATCGACCACTTGACGCATAATGTCTATGGCGGGCGGATGGCCCATTGGGCGCATTTCTACGAACGCGTCTTCGGCTTTCGCGAGATCCGCTATTTCGACATCAAGGGCGAATATACGGGCCTGACCAGCCGCGCGATGACCGCGCCCGATGGCAAGATCCGCATCCCGTTAAACGAGGAAGGCAAGGCGGGCGGCGGCCAGATCGACGAATTCCTGCGCGCCTATAATGGCGAGGGGATCCAGCATGTCGCGTTCCGCTGCGACGACCTGATCGCGGGCTGGGACGCGCTCAAGGCCAGCGGCACGCCCTTCATGACCGCCCCGCCCGCGACCTATTACGAAATGCTGGCCGAACGCCTGCCCGGCCATGGCGAACCGGTGGCGGAACTGCAAAGGCGCGGCATCCTGCTTGATGGCAGCACCGAAGAGGGCGATCCGCGCCTGCTGCTCCAGATCTTTTCCGAAACGATGATCGGCCCGGTCTTTTTCGAATTCATCCAGCGCAAGAAGGACGAAGGCTTTGGCGAGGGCAATTTCACCGCGCTGTTCCAAAGCATCGAGCGCGACCAGTTGCGCCGCGGCGCGCTGAACGTGACGGAGAAGGCATGATGACACAGGTTCCAGAGCTGCAACGCATCCACCATGTCGCCTATCGCTGCCGCGACGCGAAAGAGACGGTGGAATGGTATGGCCGCGTGCTGGGCATGACCTATACCACCGCCTTTGCCGAGGATCATGTGCCCTCTACCGGGGCCTTCGATCCCTATATGCATGTGTTCCTCGATGCAGGCGGGGGCAATGTGCTGGCCTTTTTCGAATTGCCGGGCCAGCCCGAGATGGGCCGCGACCCCAACACGCCCGCATGGGTTCAGCATCTGGCCTTTGAAGTCGCCGACGAGGCCGCCCTGCTCTCCGCCAAGGCGCATATCGAGGCGCAGGGGATCGACGTGCTGGGGCCGACCTATCACGGTATTTTCCGCTCGATCTATTTCTTCGATCCAAATGGCCACCGGCTCGAACTGGCCTGTAACATAGGTACGGACGAGCAATATCGCGAACTGCGCGAACTGGCCCCGGTGATGCTGGAGGAATGGAGCAGGACCAAGCGCGCACCGCGCCATGCGCAATGGCTGCATCACGAGCCCGCCGGGGATGGAGATCACGCGTGATCGACCACACTCATGATGCCGCCGCCTCAAGCTGGGTTGAGGGCGTCGATGAGCACCCGGATTTTCCGGTCCAGAACCTGCCGCTGGGAGTCTTTTCGCGCGAGGGTGAAACGCGGCGGATTGGCTCGGCGATCGGCGATTATGTCGTCGATCTGACAGGGCTGGCGGAGGCTGGCCTGCTGCCCGATGCCCTGTGCCCGGCTTTGAGCGAACAAACGCTCAACGCCCTGTTTCGCCTTGATGCAGCCACGCGGCGCGCGCTGCGCCATGCGCTTTTCGCCGTGCTGACCGATCCGGCGCGGCAACGCGCTGTGGTCCCGTGGCTTTACCCTGCGCAAAGTGTTGAATTGCATCTGCCCTTTGCCATTGGCGATTACAGCGATTTCTATGTCGGCATCCACCACGCCACCAATATCGGCAAGCTGTTTCGCCCCGACAATCCGCTGCTGCCCAATTACAAGCACGTCCCCATCGGCTATCACGGGCGGGCCAGTTCGATCCGCGTATCGGGCGCACCGGTGATCCGCCCCAAGGGCCAGATCAAGCCGCAGAATGCCGATCATCCGACCTATGCCCCCTGCCGCCGTCTCGATTACGAACTCGAACTGGGCATCTGGATCGCCGGGGATCATGCTCTTGGCGAAACCATCCCGATTGCCGATGCATGGGACCGGATCGCCGGGGTCTGTCTGCTCAACGACTGGTCCGCGCGCGATATTCAGGCGTGGGAATATCAACCCCTCGGCCCGTTCCTGTCCAAGAGCTTCCTTACCACGATCTCGCCATGGGTCATCACCGCGCAGGCGCTGGCCCCCTTCCGCGTGGCGCAACCCGCGCGGCCCGAGGGCGATCCTGCGCCCCTGCCCCATCTGTGGGATGCGCAGGATCAGGCGCAGGGGACGCTGTCCATCGCCCTCTCGGCCACGCTAGCCAGTGCGGCAATGCGCGGGAACGGCATGGCCGCACTGGAACTGAGCCGGGGCACGGCGCATGAGGCGATGTACTGGACCCCCGCCCAGATCGTCACCCATCACGCCTCAAACGGCTGCGATCTGCATACCGGCGACCTGCTGGGCACCGGCACGCTCTCCGGCCCCGCCCCCGGGAGCGAGGGCAGCCTGATGGAAATTTCCCAAGGCGGCCAGCATCCTGTCCTCCTGCCCAGCGGAGAGCAGCGCTGTTTCCTTGAGGATGGCGACGAACTGACGCTCCACGCCCGCGCGATGCGCGAAGGCTATCGCGCCATCGGCTTTGGCCCCTGTCGCGGCATCGTGGAGCAGGCGCGTTAGGCCTGCACGCTCCATACAGGACCAGCGTGACCAGTCCGTTTAAGGAGGATTACACAAGCCTTTCCATTTTCATCAAATCTGCGAAGCTGCCGCTTCAGACGAGATGATGAGGCGGGGATGGGAATTATTGGCTGGGCCGCCATTGTCGGCGCGCTTTTGGGGGGCTTTTCCGGGGGATATAATCTAACGGGCGTCTTTATCGGCGGGGTCCTTGGCGCCCTGATGGGGCTATGGCTGCGCTCTTTGGTGCAGCAGGAAATCCAGTCCGCCGTGCAGGCCGCTTTGGCCGAGGCAGAACGGGCCGACCACTCGGCGCAGGCGGCCCGGCCGATCGAAATCCCCACCTTGATCGAGGAAGAGTTGAAGGCCGCGCCCGCTGCAAAAGCAACGCCCCAAGAGCACGAGCCCGCGCCGGAACCGGAACCTGCAATGTGGGTCGCTCCACCGCCCGCCGAAACCTACCATCCCGCCCGCACCGACCCTGTCGAGGAGGCCATTGCCAAGGCGCGCGCGTGGCTGCTGGGCGGCAACACGATTGTGCGGGCCGGTCTGGCAGTGCTGTTTGTCGGCCTGGTTTTTCTGGCGCGTTTCGCGGCGAATGCCGGGCTGTTTCCGATCGAAATGCGCCTGACACTGATTGCCCTGATCGGGGCGGCCCTGCTGCAGGTGGGCCTCAACAAGCGGATCGAGCGGCCCTCCTTTGGCCTCTCTCTTCAGGGAGCGGGCGTGGCCGTGCTCTACCTCGTGGTGTTCGCTGCGGCCAAGGCCTATGGGGTGCTGCCGCCTGCGGCCGCCTTTGCCTTCATGATCCTGTTTGCCGCGCTGGGCTGCGGGCTGGCGCTGATGCAGGATTCGCTGACCATGGCGCTGGCCTCGTTTCTGGGCGGGTTTGCGGTGCCGGTGCTGCTGGGCGGCAAGAGCGAGACGCCGCTCGGCCTGTTCACCTATCTCACTATCCTGAATGTGGCGATCCTGGTGATCGCATGGAAAAAGAGCTGGCGGCCGCTCAATCTGCTGGGCTTTGTCGCGACCTTTCTTTTGGCCGGTCTGTGGGGCTTTTCCGCTTATGAAACGCGGCATTTCCTGCTCTGCGAGATCTTTCTCATCGCCTCGATCGCGATCTATCTCGCGACGGCCATGCTCTATGCGCACAACACGCCGGGTCCGCTCGGCAATTACGCCGATTCCACCCTGCTGTTCGGGACGGCGCTGGCCGGTTTCGGGCTTCAGGCGGGTCTGGTCCATGGCCGCCCCTTTGCCGAGGCCTTTTCCGCGCTGGGCTTTGGCGCGTCCTATCTCGGCATGGCCGCGCTGACGCTGCGCAGGCGCCGGACCGAGATGCGCCTGCTCAACGAATGTCTGCTGGCCATAGGTGTTGGCTTCGTCACGCTGGCCGTGCCTTTGGCGCTGGAGGCAAAATGGACCGCCGCCACATGGGCGCTCGAAGGCGCGGGGGCCTTCTGGGTGGGCGCGCGACAGGCACGCTGGATGCCGCGCGCTTTCGGTTTGCTGTTGCAGACCGCCGCCGCGCTGATGGTGGCGGTGTCTCTCGAACCCAACATTGCCGCGCTCCCGCTGGCCAACAATGGGTTTATGGTGCCGATGCTGGTGGCCCTGCCGGTGCTGTTCACCGCATGGCTGCTGCGCGCGCCTCTGGCGCACAGCGGGTCGTCTCTGGCGCAGGCCTATGCGCCGTGGGAATACAGTTTGCGCAAGGCATGGTTTCTGGGCGGCTTTGCGCTGGTCTGCCTTGCCATCCTGCGTGAAACAGATCGTTATCTGCCTGCTCCTGCTGCCGCACCCTCGCTGTCCGCGGCGGCGCTGTCGCCCTATATGCAGCTTTACACCGCCATGCTGGCGATCCTTGGCGCCATGGCCCTCGCGCAGGCCTTTGGCCGCAGCAAAGACTGGCCGGTCGCAGGCTGGCCCGCGCGGCTTTCCCTGCCGCTGTTGACGCTCTGCCTTCTGGCCGCGTTGATGGATGGGCGCAACATCCTCTATCTGCCCGACCTGTTCTGCTGGGCGCTGGCGGTTGGCCTGCACCTGTGGCTGCTGCGGCATCTGCCCGTGGATCGCTGGACGCTCGCCATGCATGGCGGCGGCGTGCTGCTGGGCACGGCCATGGTGGCGGACGGGCTGTGGCTGGGGATTGATCGCGGCGCGCTGTGGGACACATCATGGGCGGGCGTGGTGTTTCTCATCAGCGCCACCGCCATGCTTTTCGCGCTCACGCGCTGGGCGGGCAAGGCGGCATCGCGCGCCGATATGACCGGGCTTGGCTGGCCGCTCGATCCGGCCGCGCGGGCCTATTGGTGGCATGGGGCGCGGGTGCTGGCCGTGCTGGTCTATGGCGGGGCGCTGGCCACCACACTGATGGCCGAAGGCGTCACCGATCCCCTGCCCTATGTGCCGCTGCTCAATCCGGTGGATTTGACGGCCCTGCTGGCTCTGGCTACGCTGGGCCTGTGGCGCCAAATGCTGTGCGGCGCCCAGCCCCGGCCCGACGGCGCCGGATGGATAATCGGCGAAACGGGGATGGGCGCAGGTGCCGTTCTGGCCTTTGCCATCGTCAATACCCTATGGCTGCGCACCGCTCACCATTATCTGGGCGTGGGGTGGAGCAGCGAGGAATTGATCGAGAGCCAGATTGTCCAGTCGGGCTGCTCACTGCTCTGGACGCTGGTCGCGATGGGCCTGATGCTGTTTGCCCATCGGCGGCGCCAGCGCTTGCCGTGGCTGACCGGCGCGGTCCTGTTGGGGGTGGTCGTTGTCAAACTGGTGATCGTCGATATGTCCAAGGTCGAAGGCGTGGCGCGCATCGTCGCCTTTATCGGGGTGGGCCTGCTGATGCTGTTGATCGGTTATTTCGTGCCGCTGCCGCCGCGCGCGGATGATCGCGCGGGGTTGGACGCATGAGGCGCCTTGCCGCCCTGACACTCCTGCTGCTGGTCTCTTGCGACCGGGCGGATGAGGGCAAACCGCTGGGTCCGCAAGATTTTGCGCTGACCCTGCCGGTGGAGACCGGTGCGGAGCCAATTCAGCGTGTCGCGCTGCCTCCGGCCGCGCTGGTGGCAATCCGGCGGGCGGACAAGGGCGACATTCGCCTGTTCGACGCGCAGGGCAGGACGCTGTCTCTGGCCTTGCTGCCGATGAGCCCCGGCGAATTTTCGGCCGTCCGGGTCAAGGCGATCCCGTTTGGTTCACCCTCACTCGCGCATCATGGCCCCTCCGTTTCCGTTCGGGTGGATCGCGCAGCGCAGGCCGTCAGCATCAAGACCGATGAACCCTCCCCCGCCGCATCGGAACACGCTGTTCTGCTCGACACACGCCAATTGGACCAACCGGCAATGTCGATCACGCTCGAAGCCGACGTGCCCGTGCAAAACCCGGTGACGGTCTCGCTCGACGTGGGCAGCGACCTCAGCCATTGGCAGAGCCTGACGCAGAAGGTGCTGTTTCGGCCCGATCAGGGCAAGCGCCTGCTGGGGCCGGACAGGATCGATCTGGGCGGCGCTGTGCTGGGCGGGCGCTATCTGCGGGTGAGATGGAGCGGCGCGTCGGCCACGATGGTGACCGGAGCAAACCTTGTCACCTCGCCCACGCCCGCGCCGCATCGCATCACCGTGGCCACCAAGGGCGCGGTGATGAAAGATCCGCATCATGTGCTTTTGACCCTGCCCGAAGGGGCGGTGCCGTCGGCCCTGACGGTCACGATGACTGGCCGGGATGGCGTGGTGCCGATCCGCCTGCTGGGCCGTGCATCGCCAGACCAGCCATGGACGCCGCTCGCTTTGGGCAGTGTGAAGCAGGGGGAAAAGGGCGCATCTCTGGAATGGGGCGATGTCGGGCCGCGCGAATTCACGATCGAAGCGGATGCTCGCAGCGCCGGATTTTCGCAGGCGCCCAGGCTAGATCTGCAATTGGCTCCGGTCGAAGTGCTGGCCGCCTTGAATGGCGCGGCCCCCTATCGCCTGGCCGTGGGGCAGGCAAAGGCCCCACCCGCCTTTTTCGACATGGCCGAACTGGCCACGCGGCCGGAGCCCTTCCCGCAGGCGCGGGTGAAGGACGATGGGCGGATTGTCGAAATCGATGTGGCCCCCGGCGATGGCCGCAAAGGGTTTGCGCCGCGCATCATCGCGCTGTGGTCCGCGTTGATCGGCGGGGTGCTGGTGCTGGGTTTTGCGGCCTATCGACTACTTCGGGCCAATGATGTCGCGCGCGCCCAAAGATAGAGGAGCACGCGCGGCACCGTGATCTTGCGGAACGAATTCATGCCATAAAGCCCGCCATGTCCTTTCCGACAAAGTCTGCGGCCGTCATGTCATCCTCAATCATGTCGAGGCCGGCGGCGCCCGCCCGATCATTCAGCAACTCGTATGCTCCACCCCCTCGATCACCCGCACCAGATCGGCCAGCGTCGCGCAAACAGGCGTTGCAATGCCTAGCCTTTCCCCTTCACGCACGATGGCGCCGTTGATGGCCTCGATCTCGGTCATCCGGCCATGTTCGCGGTCCTGCAGCATGGAGGGCTTGTGATGGCCATGCTCGACCAACGCGGCATGGACCGTGCCGATAATGCTCTGTGCATCCAAGCTCAGGCCGCGCGCCTGCGCAACCGCGACAGTTTCCTGCACCACGCCTTGGGCGATACGGCGGCCCGCCGGGGTATTGATCTGGCCATTGGTGGCCCGACAGATCATCGAGGTGGCGTTGAGCGCGGCGTTGAAAGCCACCTTTTCCCACACCGCCCGTTCCACATCGTCACTCAGCACGGCATCGAAACCGGCGCGCTCCAGCAAATCGCGCACATCCGGGCCCGCGCGGTGGGCCTTGGCGGTAAAGCCCCCGAAATGGATATGGCCAAAGCCATGGGTGGCCACCCCGTTGGGCGGCGAAAGGTCGGCGGGAATATGCGCCGTCCCCTGAAGCACCCTGTCCGCGCCGAACATATCGGCCAGCTTTTCCGCATTGCCGATCCCGTTCTGCAAACTCATCACCAACGGCCCTTGCGCCTGCCAGTGACGGATCGAGGCAATGGCCGCGGCGCTGTGATAGCTCTTGGTAAACAGCAGGACGAGTTGCGGCGCCTCCGGGATCGCGCCTGCCAAAGCGGCGTCCACGCGAATGTCGCGCGTCCCGCGATCATCGGTCAGGCGAATGCCATCGCGCGCAATGGCGTCGATGCGCGCCTTGTCGACATCGACAAGGGTCACCTGCGCGCCCGCCTCGGCCATGCGCGCGGCAAACAGGCATCCCATGGCGCCGGCGCCAATGATCGCCACCATATCGGGAAATGAAGTCATGTCGGCGTCCTCAGATACTGTAAATATCGAGCAGGGTGGGAATGGTGTCATTCATCAGGCGGATAATCTTGCCCGCAATCATCCAGCGCCCCTCGATGCGGACGAACTCATGCTCGTAACGCCCAAAGAACACATGGGCGCGACCGGTGCGCACGTCATGAACATGGACGTTGAACACCGAGGCGATGCGCGCCCTTGCCGCATCCGCCTCCTCCACCAGCACATTGCCGATCATATGCGAGACGCGCGGCATGACCGACGAGGCCACCGACAGGCCCGATTGCACGCGCCTGATCCGGTCCTCCAGGTTGCGGCGGCCCCGATAATAGATCAGCGAAAGCTCACGATCCGGATCATCGGTCTGTGTACCGTCATCGCGCCATGCGGGCATCCAGAACAGGCAATCGGGGGTATAAAGCTCCAACCATTCCTGAAACGCGCCGCGATCCAGCAGCAAAGCCTCACGTGCGAGAAGTTCGGCAAATTCGGCCGCCTGCCCGCTCATGACAGCACGGCCGCCATGCGCTGTGCCCAGGCGCGATAGTAGGTGCGGAACAGGCTTTCATCGCACAATTGCGCGTCGGCCAGAACGCTGCGGGCAGGCTTCATGTCCAAGGCGTCGGAAAAGTCATTGCCGCCTTCCACACTCGCGGCCAGCCCGCGCGCATGGCCTTGCAGCCACCCGTTGGCCTGCTGCGCCATACCGGTCTGGGCCTCTTCATAGCATACCGTATCATCAGGCGTTGCCATGCCGGTGGGATTGAAGAAGTCCTCATATTGCCGGATCCGCAGCGCCCGCGCGCGGGCGCTCTCGCCGCGCGGGGCGATGCACCATGTCTGCATTTCGGTCAGATCGGGCGCGATAGGCCGGATCATCCGCAACTGGCTGGAGGCGTTTTCGGCGATCTGGAGATTGGGAAACAGGGTCAGGTTGCGCATGTTGAAAATCCAGTTGCGCCGGGCCACGCCCAGCTCTTCAGCCAGCGCATCGGCCCTTTCATACTCGGGCAAAGCTGCGCTGACGCCCATCAGCCCCCAGTTAAGCACATGGCCATGCTCGAACGAATAGGTGCCGCCGGTCACGCCGTCGGCATCCTCCTTCCAGAAATCGGCATTGCTCAGACTGGCGGTCACCACCTGCGAGGTTTCTTCAAGCGCGCGTTCGCTCAGGATGCGGATATAGCTGGGATGGGTCGAGGTGAAATGATACTGGTCCGAGCAGTTCTCAAGCTGCATCTTCCAATTGGCAGCATAGGTGAAGCGCACGCGGCCCGGCACGAGTTCCACCCCTTCCGGGCTCTTGTCGACCACCAGATCAATCAGCTTGCGCGCCTCGCCCAAATGATCGTCGAGCGAGGGTACGTCCGCATTCAGGCTGGCAAAGAGAAAACTGCGATATTCGCCAAAGCGCGCCACACGGGCCAGATTGTGGTCCTCACCCGCGAAACCTTGACCATAACAGCCGCGCTTTTCCCATTTGATGCCGCGATTGGCCCCCGCGCTGTCAAAGGTCCAGCTGTGATAGGGGCAGACATGGCGCCGCGCCTGTCCGCACTGACGCTGGACCAGCCGCACGCCCTTATGCGGACAGGCATTGATGAAACAATGCAACTGGCCTTCGCCGTCGCGGCTGACGATGACCGGCACCCGGCCGATGTTGGCGGTGAAAAAGTCATGCGGGTTTTCGGCTTGCGTCGCCATGCCGACAAACACCCACCCCCCTTCAAAGACATATCGCATTTCCAGATCGAACAGCGCCGCATCACGAAACAGCGCGCGGTTGACGCGGAATATGCCCTCCTCCGGTCTGTCGTCGATCAGGGCGGCAAGGCGGAAGCGCTGATGGCCCGTCGCGTCGCTCTGCATCACGCCACCATGGTTTCGACAAGAGTGGGCAAGGGACAGGTAAAGGACCACTGCAAGGCCTCGTCAAGCTCGGCCGAGGTCGCCGCGCGCCTTGCGGCCACCCCGTGCCCTTGGGCAAGGGCGCAAAAATCCAGCCCTTCCAGATCCGTGCCTTCGACCCGTTCCAATCCGAAATGGCTGCCAAACTGTCGCAGCGCGGCATAGGACCGGTTGTTGAGGATGAGGAAACTGACAGGCGTTTCCTCACGCGCGGCCGCAAACAGGCCCTGGATCGCATACATCGCCGAACCATCGCCCAGCAGCGCGATCACCTTGTCTTCCTTGCGCGCCAGCGCGATGCCGACCGAGGCCGGCAGGGCATAGCCGAGCCCGCCGCCCGCCGTGGTGTAGAATGTGTCCGGTTCGAGCATGGGCAGATGGCGCTGCATGACCGGCCGACTGGAGGGCGCCTCCTCGACCACGACCGATCCGGCGGGGCGCAGGCGGGCAATCGCCTCCATCACGCAGGCATCATTCAAACCGGGACCGTCCCGCGCAACAAGCGGCGCCGGAGGACGCGGCAGGACACCGGCGCGCGATGCGGGCGGCGCGACCAGCCGCCCCACCGTTTCCAGCGCAAGGCGCGGATCGGCCAGAATGGCCCGGTCCGACGGCGCGAATGACAGCAGATTGGGGTCCTCGGCGATCAGCCAGACGCTGGTGCCTTGCGGCAGATGCGGGCCATCGCCTTCGGTGTGATAGAGGTTGAGCGGTCCGCCCACCGCGATCACCAGATCGTGCTGTCGCAGCGTCTCGACAATGGATTCCCGCGAGGCCGCCAGAAAGCCCCGGAACAGGCGATGGTCTTCGGGAAACACATTCCGGCTGGCAAAGGGGGCGACATAGGCCGCCATACCCTGCGCCTCGGCCAGATCGATGGCCGCGCGCCACGCCTGTTGCCGCGCGCATCCCGCGCCCAGCACCAGCGCCGGGGCATGCGCTTTCGTCAGCGCTTGGGCCAATTGCACCAATTCGCCCGGATCGCCGGGATTGCCGGCGGCAAGGGTGCCGAAATCGAGCGGGTCGCATGGTTGATCCCAGTCATCCACCGGCACCGAGATGAACACCGGCCCGCAAGGCGGGGTCATGGCAATCCGGTATCCGCGCAGGATCGCGCGCGGCACATCGGCGGCGCGGGCCGGTTCGCAGGACCATTTCACAAAGGGCCGGGGAAATTCACAGGGTCTTTCAGCAAAAAGAAAAGGCTCGAACGGCAGGATCGAACGCGCCTGCTGGCCTGCGGTCACCACCAGCGGAGCCTGATTTTTGAACGCGGTGAACAGATTGCCCAGCGCATGGCCGGTCCCGGCCGAACTGTGCAGATTGACCAGCGCGGCATTGCGCGTGGCCTGCGCATGGCCATCGGCCATGGCCACCGCCACCGATTCCTGAAGCCCGAGTATATAACGGAAATCGGCTGGAAAATCGCGGAACATCGGCAATTCGGTCGAACCGGGATTACCGAAAACATGGGTCATGCCCAGTTTGCGCAGCAGATCCGTGGTGACATCCCTGACTGTGGCCATAGCCGGTATCCTTCCCTGCCCTTCACCGTCTCTTTGGCGCGACGATAAGAGGACCGGTCCATATCATCCATTGCAATTATGGATGGAAGGCATACTAAATCCGCATGACTTTCGATGAACAGCGCCTGCGCGCCATCGTGGCGATTGCCGACAGCGGCAGCCTTGGCCGCGCCGCCGATCAGGTCAATATGAGCCAACCCGCGCTGAGCCGGATGATCCATGACATGGAACTGCGCCTGGGCCGCCAGTTGTTCGAACGGCACAGCAAGGGCATGACGCCCACCATCGCGGGCGACATCCTGCTCCGTTTTGCAAGGCAACTGACCTTCGACATGCAGCAGGCCCGCGAGGCGCTGGTCGAACTCGACGGCTTGCGGGGCAGCCGCGTGCGCGTTGGAGCGATCGCCTCGGCCATCTATGCCACGGTGGCCGAGGCGATCAGCGCGCTTCTGATCGCGGCCCCGCAAGTCAGCGTCGAAGTGTTCGAAGCAGCCGATGGCGAACTGACCGAAGCACTTGCCGAGCGCCGGATCGACCTGATGATCGGCAGCGAAGGTCTGGTCTACGAAGGCATCAGGCCGCTTGGGCCTTGCGGCGAGGGCGATCATTTCACCGTCTGCTGCAACCGCGCCACAGCCCGCCTGCTACCGGAAAAACCGCAGCTTGCCGATGTCCTGCAACAGCGCTGGGTCATGCTCAACAAGGGCCGGACGCCGCGCCATTATTTTGACGGCCTGATCGCCCAAGCGGGCGCCGCCATGCCGGAAATCGCGATTGAAACCAATTCCATCGCCGCCCAGATCGCCCTGCTGCAAACCACCGGACTGCTGGGCTGGCTGCCATGGCCGGTGGTCCGCGACCAGATCGCGGCCGATTCCCTGGTGGCGCTCAACATTCCCGCCCTGACTTTGCCGCGCCATTTCTGCATCTATCGGCGCAGCAATGGCTATCTTTCGCGGGCGGCCGAATTGTTTCTTGAAAAACTCGGGGTCGGCGGGGCGTCGCCGATTCAGGAGGCATGATCGCCCCTTTTCGGCCATTGCTACCTTGCCCGCAAAACCGCGACACCGGCGCAGATGACCGCCAGCCCTCCCAACCAGGCAAAGGCGCCGCCGATGCCGGCCCCGCTCAGCCGCACGAGGGAGACCGCCAGCGGGCTGGTGAACTGACCGAGGAAGAAGCAGGCGCTCCAGATGCCCATGGCGCGCCCGCGATGCTGGGGCGCGACGCCCTGCATCGCCCACAGCACCAGCGCCGGAATCAGGATGCCCGCGCCGAATTGTTCGATCATGGCAAAACCCGTCATCGTGGCGATATCGGCGGCAAAACCGATGCCCAGCATTCCCGCCCCCATAAAGCCGAGGAACGCGGCGATCTGTCCCGCAACGCCAAGCCGGATGGACAAAGGTTTGAACGCCAACCCACCCAGAAACACGCCGATATTGGCAAGGCCGACCAGCATGCCGACCTTGTCCGCCGCGTGGAGGCCGATGCCCTCAAAGGCCAGCCCGATCTGAACGATATAAACGTAATAGAGCGAGGCCCCGAACAGCGTCACGCCGCCGCAAACCGCAATGTGACGAGTGGGGAAGGTTTCGCTGCTGGCAGTGCTGCTGATCCGTGCGTGCGCCGGTTCGAACAGCCAGATCGCCATGGCCCCGGCAATCGGCAGCGCCACCGCATAGATCAGGAACGGCAGGTGCCAGTCAAACGCCGCCAACTGGCCCGATCCGATCAGCACCGTTACGCCGAAGATCGGGCCAAAGGCGGCCTGCGCCATCAGCCAGTTGCGGCGGCCCGCTTCGGGGTAATAATCGGCAATCAGCGTGTTGGTGATCGTCAGGATCGCCGCCTCGCACAGGCCAAGCGCAAGGCGGGTGGCAAAGATCGCGGCCAAGCTTTCCAGAAAATAGGGCGCCACGCCGACAAAGCCATAGATGAATGTCGCCCAGATCAGCAGGACGCGCCTGCCATAACGATCCGCGAGCCAGCCCATCACGGGCGAGAACAGCGCGATCATCAGCCCCGGCGCGGTCACGCCCAAGGGCACCAGCGTGGTAGCACCGGCCAAGCCTGCGAAATGCCCCACCATATTGGGCACGGCGGGGGTAAGGGCAACGATGGCCAGAATGGGCAGAAACCCCGCCAGAATGACGAGAACCCCCTGCGCCGGTCCCGCAACAGGCGCCGGCTTGGTAAATGCGGTGGCCATCGCGGCCCCTCCCTTTTGGTATGTTATGGTTGGATGATGGTGATGTGGCGGGTTTCGCGCACAAAGGCGGGCTGGAACTGCGGCGGGAAATAGGGATGCCGCAGCCGCAGGGTGCAGCCTACTTCATGCACTCCCGCCGACAGACCGTCCGGCTTTGCCACCTGCACCGCTATGGTTTCGCCCACATTCCACCACGTCTCGGTCGCCTCGGCCATGGCGGCATGGGAATAAACCTCGCCGCGCAGCAGGATGCTGTTGGCCTCGGCCGGATAGGTTTGGCCATCGACGGTGATGTCGATCCCCTCGATCAGGCTGAGGCGCAGGCCGCGATAGTTGGGCTGGCGCAGCCGCAGGGTAAAGCCTGCCTCGGTATTGGCAAAGCCGCTGGACTGGATGATGCTGCGCTCAGGCATGGGAAAGCTCCGTTTCGCGTTCGAGGCGGCGGATAAGGCAATGCTGGCGGCGCACCTGCTCAATGGCCACCCATGGGTCGCGCACGCCTTCATACTCGCTGGAGAGATAGCCGTTGTAATTCAGCTTCTTGAGCATCGGCACGATCCGATCCCACGGGATATGGTGATCGTGCAGCTTCTCGTCGATGTGGTGAAACTTGGCCTGGATGAAGGGCACATAGTCGATCACCTCGGCCAGATGTTCGACCGGCACCTTGATACCGTCGAGAAAGCTGAGCGCGGCCTTGCGGATTTCCGGCGTTTCCCCCGGCCAATAGGGCAGCGGGCGGTCCTGAAAGATGCCGGTGTCGATCAGCAGGCCGAAGTGCCGGGTGCCGGTCTTCTGGATGAAATCGACATAGGCTTCGGTCACTGGATGGCGGATCGGGGTGGGCGCGTGGATTTCGGGGATGATGGTGATGTCCAGTTCATCGGCCAGATCCAGCACACGCTCCACCGCCCCCCGCCAGATCGGATGCGGGGTCAGTTCCTCGTCTATCACCCCGAACTTGGGGCGGATGAAGCGGAAGCCGAGCAGATGGGCCAGACGCAGATCCTGCGCCAGTTGGGCTGCTCCTTCCTCCTCGGTACGGTTATGGTTGAGGGTGATGCTGGTATCGACCCAGCACGCCATATTGGTGGGAACCAGCTTAAGCCTCTCCAACCGGGCGAACCAGTGGTCTATCCATGCCGTGTCGGGCCGGGGATAGGCGGGAATGTGGCTCTCGCTCAGGATCTCGATGCCGGTGGCGCCGGTGTCGGCCACATGTTCGAGCGCCTCATCCAGCCCCATCACCGTGCCGATGTCATCGGTATAGCTGTAGAGCGATACGCCATATTGGAAGCCGCTCATGCCGCAGCCTTTCGTTTGTGGGTGGGAATATAGGGTTGGCCATCCTCGATCTCGGCCAATTGCGAGAGGATGTGTTTGGGCATTTCATCGCCCACCATCTTTTGCAGAAAGGGCGTGTGGTCGAAAATCCAGTCGCGGATCGGGCGCAGGAACGCCGGGCAGTGATGAAAGATCTTGCCGGTGTAATAGGCGCCTTGCGTCACCTGTATCGTATGGGGAATGCGCCGCTGTTCAAAGCAAAGCAGCGCAGCCCGCACCGCTGCCGTATCGGCCATATCAACCGCAGCCAGTTCGCGGGCGAGGAAATAGCCATCCTCGATCGACATGCCCGCGCCATAGGCGGCATAGGGAGAGGTAGGATGCGCGGCATCGCCCACCAGCGTGATGCGCCCCTTGGACCATTGCTTCAGCGGCGGACGGTCGCGGATTTCCCAGCGCTGCATATGCTCGACCGGCGTGGCATCGATCAGATCGCGCACCGTCTTGGAAAATCCCTCCACCCGCGCCTTGCAGAAACCGATCAGGTCGCCGGGCGCCGGGGCCGCCGGATCGCAGGCCTCCAGCACCCACCATTCATAGCCCCATTTGCCCTCATGACGGATCGGCGTGTAGCTGACCTGCGTGGTGCGATTATGGGCGATGATGCCGACGCCCTCGGGTTCCTGATCCAGAAACAGATAGCCGCCCACCAGATGCAGGCGCTGATGCCGGATCGGCTTTCCCCCCCACAGATGGCCGCGCACGAAGGAGTTGATGCCATCCGCGCCGATCAGCACATCGGCCTCATGGGTCGCGCCATTGGCAAAGGTCAGGCGCACGCCCGCGCCGTAATCGTCGATCCTGACCAGTTCATGGCCCAGCTTGAGCACCTCGGGCGGAATGGCGTCGATCATCCGCTGATAGAGGCCCCAGCGCAACAGGCCGATGAAGCCGCCGCCATATTCCGCCTCGACTTCAGGCGGCAGCAGGACATCGGCGCGGCGTTTGCCCGTGCGGCTTTCGAAATAGGTGTGGCATGGCGCGCCCAGATCCTCGGTATCAACGCCGATCAGCTTGAGCACCTTTTGCGGCGGGGGCCACAGGTTCAGGATGTTGCCCGCCGCCTTGATCTCGCCTGCGCGTTCAAACAGCGTGACCTCAAAGCCCAGCCGCAGGCAGGCCAGCGCGGCGGCCATGCCGCCCGGCCCCGCACCGACAATCGCGATGCGCCCTTTCGATTGTGCCATCTTCTCTCTCCTCACATGCCGTTGGCATCGAATCTAGCATTGCTAAGATTGAGCTATCTAAGCGATGCTAAAATAGATGGCAAGAGCGCTTCCTCAGGCCTTGCAGCCAGCGCCAGTCTTGGTAGGGAAAGGCCGGTAACAGGAGCGCGCAGTGGCCAAGGCGAAAACATATCACAAGGAAGACCTGCGTCGCGATCTGCTGGCCGCTGCGCGGGCGCACGTGGCCGAACATGGCCACCTGTCCTTGTCGCTGCGCTCTCTGGCCCAGCAGGTGGGGGTCAGCACGGCCGCGCCCTATTACCATTTTGCCGACCGGCGGGCCTTGTTGCTGGCCGTGGCCATCGAAGGTTTCGCAGAACTCAACACAGACGCGAGCGCCATCGCCGACAGTCCCGCCCCGGTGGCCGATCAACTGCTGGCGCTGGGTGAGGCCTTTCTGGATTTTGCTGCGCGCCAGCCCCGCCTTGTCGAGCTGATGTACGAAAGCGAATTGACCTCGCCCGAGATCGATCCCGCGCTGCTCGCCTGTCAGGATCGCGCTTATCGCACCTTGCTCAATGTGATGCAGGCCGCTTTGCCCGCCCATGCGCCGGTGGAGATTTCTGTGCGGGTGATGGCCTTCTGGTCGGCGATCTATGGCTATGCCATGCTGCGTTCCAAACTGATGCTCAAGCCCTTTGAGCCCTCTGATCTTTCGGTGCAGGCAGTGGACAGCGGCGTGCTGGCCCAGGCTGTGAAGGCGGCCCTGGTCGATTGAGCGGCACCATGGCGCCGCCTTGGAAGGCCGCGCCATGGATTAGCCGGAAATCACCGACGAGACGCCTGGAAAGTTCCACTAATTCTTCACGCAAGTGAAGCTGGCGGCGCTGTCCACCGAACCGGTTCCGCGATAGCGCGGCCAGGAGCCAAATTCGCACATGGGCCGCGTACGATGCTGGTCCTTGTTGGCATCAACCGCAATCGGCCGTTCCGGCGCGCGGCCCGTTTCCACCCAGCGGTCAATCGCGGCGAGCCCATCAAACCGGGCGCTGAACAGGCCAAATCCGTGACCAAAGCCGGGAATCACATAGAAGCGCATGAAGGATGGAAGATTGGCCTTGCCATGGCGAGCGAGCTGTCGCTCATAATAGGCCTCGCTGTTGTGCGGGGTGATGAAGTCATCAATGGTGCCATGGGTCAAAATGATCTTGCCGCCCTTGCGCCGAAATGGCGTCAGGTCGACATCGGTCACGTCCATGATCTGTCCCGACTGTTGCACACGCGCTTTCCACTCATCGGGCCTGAAGGTGAGCGGGTCGAACCCCGGCTGACGTGTAATCACATATTTTATGGTGCCCGAACCGGCGTTGTAGAGCAGCGGATCGGCCGCAGTCGGGGGATTGGCGGGAACGGGCCGCGAGCCCAGCATCGAAGGCCCGTGGAACAGGGCACCTTCCAGCAGCGCCCAGCGCGCAAACACCTCGGAACCGGCAATCGGGAAGCCGGGGCGGAACGGGGAGGTAATCTTCTCCACCGCCGCAATCTGAGCGTCCGAAAGGCATGCATCCCCAGTGTCTTTGCCATCGGCGCAGCGCAAAGTGGCCCGAACGGTGGCGATGCTGAACCGCTTGTTGCAGCCCTTCACATTGCTGATGATCCCGTCTTTGGCCCCATCAAGACTGTCGCAAGCGGCATAGACAGCATCGGTAAGCAGCTTGGTTTTGGCAGGGTTCAGCCATCCTGCTCCGCCATTTTCATAGAGAGCCATGCCGACATTCCATGATCCCAGGTGCAGCATGGTCACATTATAGGCCGGATAATTAGCCACCACGCCGTCATAATCGGCGGGATAACGCGCTGCGGCATCAAGCGCCTCGTGGCCGCCTTGCGACGCGCCGATGAAGTAGAAGCGCTTGGGGGCGCGGCCGTATCGCGCGGTGATGATGGCCATGGCCGCATCATGGGCTTTTTTGACCGATTGCCGGCCGAAATTCAGCAAGGCTTCGTCATTGAGGGCAAAACTGCCGTCAAAACCGGCTGTTCCCTTGTGTCCGCCGTCGCTGCCCAGAGTAACATACCCTTGCGCCAGAGGATTGCGGACCGAATCCGGCTGCAGCGCCGCATGGCCCAGGCCCGTGACCAGCACACCGTCGAAACCGCCGCCGCCGAACTGGACGGCTTTGCGGTTCCAGGCGGTTGGGAGGTTGACCTCAAACTCCATCTTGGGCGCATCCGGGGACGCGGGCAGAATGAAGCCCCTCACCTCGCAGAATTCGCCATTGGGGTTCGATGAGTCCGGCAGAACAAGCTGCGCGGTGCTGACCACCGCACCCGTGGTCGGCAGTCCGATTTTCGAAGCGGGGATCGACATGCCCGCCAGCCCCGCGCAGACACCGGCGGGGCTTTCGTCGGGCGGCGCAGCGGCATGAACGGCTGTCCCGGAAAGGACATTGGCCCATGTAGTGACGGCCAGACTGACGAAGATCCGTTTGCGGCTCATTGTTCCATCCCCCTTTTCCGACGCCGGATACGGCGTGGCCAGTGCGTTCGCCTTTGGCCACAGCGCAGGAAAGCGCGATGTAGCGGGCATCATGCCCGGTGACAAATCCACAGGCTCCCACTAGAGGAAACATTCCTGCAAACGCCCGGGACGCTGATGACTTCTGTCGATGAAACACATGGCGCGCAATCCGTCATCGCCTCGGCGCTGGAACTGATCGCTTCTCATGGCCTTGCCGAATTGACCCTGCGCCCGCTGGCCGAAAAGGTCGGTATGAGCCTGAATGCCCTGACCCAGACCATGGGGTCGAAAGAGCAGTTGCTGACGCAGGTCATCGACCATGCGATGGAGCAGGACCGCCTGTTTCGCGAAAGCTGGCTGAGGCGTCTTGAGGCGATGGCGCCGGTAGGACCCGGCCTGCGCGCCGTGCTGGCCGAAACCATGCTTGACGACTGGGTAGTCGGGCATCGCGCCCTCGCCTGCCTGCTGATTGATATGGTGCAGGATGCCGGGCGACGGGCAGAGTGCCCCCCCGCTCTGGGCGCATGGCTGGACGCGGTGGGGCTGTTCTGGGCCGACGTGCTGTTTGGCGATCCGCGTCAGGCCGATGCGGCGCTGGGCTATATCCTTGACGAGGGCGGTTTTTCGCTGTTTGCCCATGCCAATCCGGCCTATCGCATGTTGCGCGCCCTGTGCCTGCACCGTTTCACCGGCGGCATCTATCCCGATCCCGACGAGGATATTGGAAAAGGCCGCCATCTGGAGCAGTGGATCGCCGCGCTTGAACCCGATCAAACCTATCCCGATACGCCCGACCGCAGCAAGAGGGGTCTGATTGCGGCACAGGCCGGGCGGCTGATCGTCACCTGCGGGCTGGAAGCGCTGACCCATCGATCCGCCGCAGCGGCAGCCGGAACGCCCGCCTCCACCGTGGTCTATCATTTTGGCACGCGCGATGAACTGATGGTGGCCGCCCTTCATGCGGTTGTCACGAATTTCCGGCACAATCTGGCCGAAAACTTTGGTCGGCCGCATCCCTTTCATGCCAATTACGCCTCCTCCCGCGATCTGGTCAGGGCAACCTCGATCATTGCCATCGCCGCCGCCCGGCATCCCGGACTGGGGCCTCATGCGCTCGACATGCGGCGCCGTCGCGGCGAAAATATCGTCACCTCGGTGCTGTGGGACATGGGCCTGCCCCATGGGCGGATTGCGGATCGCACCACGTCTCAGGTGGTTTCCGTGGCCCTGTTCGGTATGCGCATGGTGGCCATGGCGCGCGGGCTTGATGAGGATGAGGTTCTTCATGCGGCCTTTACCCGTCTGGCCGAGGTATGCCGCTGAGAGGGCCTCATGCCTGTGATGCAGGAGGATCAGGCCTCCAGCCGGGTCGCTGACCATGCCGAAATGCTGGCGCTGTCGCTGCCCAGTTTCGTCTTCTCCGGTTATGAACTGGCGCGCAAAACCTATCTGCCGGTGCTTCTGGTGGGAGCGGCGGGGCTGAATGTGGCCAAAGCCGGGCTGATCCTGACCATTGTGGGCGGCTGGGGCATTGTTGTCGAGGTGCTCTTCGGGATGGTTTGCGATCTGGCCCCCGATCCCCATCGGCGGCGCAGCTTCTGGGTGATGACAGGCATGGCGCTGCAAGGTGTCGGCGGCCTGATACTTTGGCTCATGCCGCAAAATCGCACGGTCCTTGGCTGGTTGCTCGGCCTCCTGCCTTGGGCCAGCGGCTGGGTCCTTTCCAACCTCGCCCATGGTGCATGGGCGCTGGAACGGTCCAGCGGCGTACCGGCGCGCGGACGGATTTTCGGCGCCCGCGCGCAGGCGGGTATGGCGGGCTCCATCCTGTTTGCCGCCGCGCTGCTGTGGAGCCGCCACGATCATCATGGCATGGACGATTTCCATGTCCTCCTCTGGCTGACGCTGGCCGGATCGCCTCTGGTCCATGGCTGGCTGATCTGGCGTGTGAAGGAGAGGCCGACCATGGTGCCCTCCAGACCGGATTGGGGGAGCGCGCTCAAACCGTTTCGCGTCCTTATGGCTTCTGCGGCAGACTGTTGGCTGGCCGCGCTGTTCCTGCTGGTGGGCGCGCATATGGCCGTTATCGGCAGCAGCTTTCTCTTCATCGCCCGCCAGCGCCTCGATTTGGCCGAATGGGGCACGCCGGGCATTCTGGCGCAGGCGCTGGCGGCGATGATCGGAACTGGCATCGCGCCGGGCCTGCTTCGCGCCGTCGCCCCGCTGCGTATGCTGATAGTTGTGTTTGTGCTCAATCTCGGGCTGGCACTTGTTCTGCCATGGCTGCCGCCGGGGCAAATCCTGCCTTTGATCCTTTGGTCCTGCGGCACAGGGGCCACGATGGCAGTGGATTTCATGCTGCTGCGCGTGTTGTTGGGGCAAAGGCTGGATCGGGATCGGCAGCGCGGCGGCGATGCTCCCGCGGCCGCTTTCTATGCCGGTTTTCATCTGCCCTTCAATCTTGGCGCGATGATCGGCACAGCCCTGTTGTTTCACGCGATGGCGGCGATGGGCGACAGGGGGCTTGGCTTCGCCTGGCTGACCGGCGCGCTGGCAGCTGTCATTCTGGTGGCGGCCATCGGCTGCACTTTCCTGCTACGCCGGGCGCTCTGTGTCGAAACGAGCGAGGCCACGCCGTCCATTGAGCTGAACACTCGTATTCTTAAAAAGGTAAAATCTGTTTTTTAAGCTGAACAATCGTCTCTTAATTGTCATCTCCAGCGTCTAATCGCCCCCCAACGCAACTTGGGGTTTCGAATCATGACCAGTTTCCGCCGCCCGGCTTCTCTCACGCCTGCCTTGCTGCTTGCCGCCACGGCCATGACCGTCGTTCCCGTCGCGGCCCGCGCGGCCGATGCCCCTGCTGCCGGTGCCGCGCCCGCGCTCGATCAGATCCTCGTTACGGCCGAGCGGCGCCAGGAAAAGATGCAGAATGTTCCCATCTCGATCATCTCGCTGAGCGGGGACGCCTTGCAGAGCAGCGGTTATCAGTCGCTGACCGATCTGCAATACACCACGCCAGGACTGACCTATGATCCGACGCAGGGCGCGGCGTTCCAGATCCGCGGCGTGGGTTCGACCTCGTTTGACTTTTCAAATGCCAAATCGGTCAATGTGGTGGTCGATGATGTGGTGATGGACGCCCAGCGCGATCTGGGCATCACCGGCCTTGTCGATATCGAGCGCGTCGATGTGCTGATGGGGCCGCAGGGCACGCTGTTCGGCAAGAACTCCACCTCGGGCGTGATTGCCATCACCACCGTCAAGCCCAAGCTGAACGATTTTTCGGGCAAGGTCTATGCCAGCTATGGCGAGCGCAATGACCGCACGATCAACGGCACGATCAACATTCCGCTGGGCCAGAAAGCCGCGCTGCGCATCAGCGCTTTCGATGTCGGACAGGACGGCAAGGGGCGCTATGTCACGCTCAACCGCAATTTGGGGCGTGTCGATGAATTCGGCGTGCGCGGCAAATTGCTGTGGCAACCTGCGCCGGATCTGGAAGTCATTCTGGCGGGCGAATATACTCATCACTTCGACACATCCGTGCGCACCGCCGTGGGCGGTCCGGCGGGCACCAGCTTTGC
Source organism: Novosphingobium sp. SG707 (assembly GCF_012275515.1). Taxonomy (GTDB): domain Bacteria; phylum Pseudomonadota; class Alphaproteobacteria; order Sphingomonadales; family Sphingomonadaceae; genus Novosphingobium. The sequence continues at coordinate 677,345 of NZ_JAAZQL010000001.1, read as the reverse complement.
CCCCACTGCCGCCGTCACCGCCGCGCAAATCGCGCTGGGCGTGACGCCGGGGCCGCGCAATGTCGATACGGCCGATGGCTTTCTCGGCTCGATCAGCACCACCAATCAGGGCGGCTCGCTGCATGTCGCCTACAAACTGGGCGATCATACGCTGACCTCGATCACCGCCTATCGCGAAACCGCCTATGGCAATGATACGCCCGCCGACCTGCTGCCCAATGACGTCTATTCCTATATTTCGTACAATTCGGGCCGGTTGAAGACCGACAAATTCAGCGAGGAAGTGCATCTGGCCTCACCCACCGGCGGTTTTGTCGAATATCTGATCGGCGGCTTTTACAACCGCCTGCACGCCAACCAGACGCAGGTGCAATGGGGGCCGCTGGGCACCAGTCCGCTGATCGTCAACGGCCAGATGATCAGCACGCTTTACGCCAATACCGGCGCCAATGATCCCGTGACCGGTAAGTTGCTGGGCAATGCGGTGCAGTTCAACGCGCATAACGAAACGCTGGCCGCCTTTGGTCAGGTCAAGTTCAACCCCACCTCGCGGCTCAGCCTGACGCTGGGCGGGCGCTATAACTATGACCGCAACGACCAGGCGATCAGCTATCCCAATTTCGACCCGGTGGCGATTCTGGGCAGCCCGGTCAATTTCATCGCCACCGGCACGGCGCCGACGGCCGATTTCCGCTATGGTGTGAAATCCTCGCAGCGCTTCACCTATCGCATCGCGCCCACCTTCCAGCTCAACCGGAATGTGATGTTCTATGCCACCTATTCGACCGGCTACAAGCCGGGCGGCGTGGCCTTTGTCGGCAACAAGTATGACCCCTATAATCCGGAATCGGTAAAGAGCTGGGAAATCGGCGAAAAAGGGGAATTCTTCAACCACCGCCTGCGCGTCAATTTCGATGTCTTCTCCTCGAAATACACCAATTTCCAGGCAACGATCCTGACCCCGGTTTCAACGGGCGTGGGCGGGTTCATTCTGGCTTCGGCCATCGGCAATGCGCCGGGCCTGCGCAGCCGGGGCTTTGAGGCGCAGGTGGCGGTCAAGCCTACGCACAGCCTGTCGCTGTCGGGCGCCCTGACCTATACCGATGCCAAATTCACCGATTATGTGGCCGGCGCCAATGCCAATTACACCGGCACGCGCCTGACCAACGCGCCGCGCTGGATGTCGACGATCGCCGCCGATTACAACGCGCCGATCAATGACAAATTCGACATCAAGGCGCATGTGGAATATGTCTATCGTTCCGATCTGCAGACTGTGACCGGCGCGATGCTGGGCAATATCACCGCGCCCGCCGTCACCAATCCCGACGGCACCAAAACGCCCAATGCCAGTTATTCCTATGTGCCGGGCTATGGTCTGGTGAACGGGCGGATCACACTGGCCCGCGCCAATGACAAGGTGGAACTGGGCATCTATGCCCGCAACCTGTTCAACCAGTATTTCTCGACCGGATGGCAGATCTATGGCGCGCTGGGCCTGCTGCATTACACCTCGCCCGATGCCTATCGCACGGTCGGCGCCTTTGCCCAGGTCAAGTTCTGAAAGGCGCCCTTGCGATGAAAGGCAAATTTTTGCGCGGCGGCGTCGCCATGGCCTTGGCCATGGTGGCGGCCGCTGCGGCCCCGGCGGCGGCAGCCCGCCCCGGCGCCTGCCGTCTGGACTCGCCGGACGTGGCCCATGCCGGGCGCGGCTGCGCAGAGCGCTGGATGGATACCAATCTGCGGGTCAACGATCTGCTGACGGTGGGGACGCACAACAGCTACAAACGCGCCATTCCTCCCGCCGATTACCGGCTGATCGCCGGTGTTGATCCCAAGGCGGCGCAGGAACTGGACTATGCCCACAAGTCCCTTGCCGCCCAGCTCGATTTCGGCGCGCGCGAGATCGAGATCGATGTGGTCTATGATCCGCAGGGTGGCCGCTATGCCCATCCTCAAATCGCCGCGCGGACACAAACGGCGCTGGATCCGGGCTGGGTGCAGGCCATGCAGCAGCCCGGCTTCAAGGTGCAGCATGTGCCCGATGTCGATTTCCGCTCCAGCTGCATCACGTTCAAGGACTGTCTTGGCCTCTTGCGCGACTGGTCGCGCGCGCATCCCCGCCATGCCCCCATCACTGTCCTCATCAACGCCAAGGACGGCAGGACAGCACCGGGGCGCACACCGCTGCTTTCCTTCGACGAGGCAGCCTTCGACGCGCTGGACGCCGAAGTGCGCGCGGTCCTGCCCGCCGCGCAATTGCTGACGCCTGACGATGTGCAGGGCCATTATCCCACCTTGCGCGAGGCGGTCCTGCACAACAACTGGCCCCGGCTGGGCGCGGCGCGCGGGCGCATCCTTTTCGCGCTGGACGAAACGCCCGAGAAGGTGGCCCTCTATCGCGGGCATCGCTCGTCGCTGGAAGGGCGCGTGATGTTTATCAACACCGACGAGCAATCGCCCGCCGCCGCCTATCTGACCCTGAACCGCCCGGTGGAGGACGCAGAGCGCATCGCCCGCGATGTGAAGGCCGGTTTTCTGGTGCGCACCCGCGCCGACGAAGGCACATGGCAGGCCCGCAACAATGACACCGCCCATCGCGACACAGCCCTGCATTCCGGCGCGCAGGTGGTTTCCACCGACTATCTCTGGGCCGATCCGCGCTTTTCCGGCGGCTTCAGCGTCGGTCTGCCCGGACATGCGGCCAGCCTGTGCAACACGATGCGGACCGGCAACCGCTGCGGCGGCCTGCCCGTGGAGGTGACAGGGAGGAAGGATCGGGCCGCGGCACAAGCGGCGCCTATCGTCTGGCCGGCGCGCCGTGATCCGGCTCCGGGTCTTTCGGCGCCATGATCAGGATTTTGCCAATTTCGGGGATGGAACCATGACGACACGCCGTACTCTCATCAAAGGCGCGACGGCGGCCATCATAGGCGCCACAGCCACCACCGCCGAGGCGCTGGCCGGTGTCGGCCCGAAAGCAGGTCTGGAAGAGCTGATGGTCACGCACATGGCCCAGGAACTGGGCAGCGAAAGCGTGGCACGAAAGCTGGCGCCGCTTGTGTTCGAGGCGACGATGCTTTGGACCTATCCCCAAATGCCCGCAGGGGATGCCGACGCGCTCATCGCCTACAGCTTCGGCAACCGCATTCCGGAAACCGGCGCCAAGGGCCAAAGTCCAGGGCCGGACGGATCGGTGCCCGGCCCGATCAACGCCCGACTTGCCCAAGCCGTAGGTGAAATTCGCGCGATCAAGGACGTGCCGGTTTACGCGCAATGGGAAATCGCGACGATCCTGCAAGAGACCTTTCACATGGAGCGCGTCATTCCGATTTACCCGGAGCGAGGCCCGGATGGAAAAATCATCTATCTGAGCACCGAAGGCGTCGCCAAAGCCGTCCTGCGCCTTGCGGGCGGTGCCCAGGCATTGGGCCGCGTGGGCATTGTCGGCCATCGCGATCACGTCAAACGCTGTATCCTGATGTCGCAATCCGTCGGCCTGAGAGCGGCAGCGATCAGCGGCATATCCTTGCCGGTCGAATATGACATGCAATCGGGCCAGGCATGGACGCGGGACAGGGCAACCTATCTGCTGGGCGATATGATTGCCCAATTGGCGATGAAGAGAGCGGCGCTGCTGTAAACACTATCCCCCGAGGCCGGTGCGATCAGAGGCTGGGCGCCACAGCCCGAGCCAAACGGGGCGGCGCGCCGGCGGTTCATCACAACCCATGCCATAGGATATAGCCGACGGAGATGAGCAGGGCCAAGGCCATGGTGCGATTGAACAGGCGCATCGATCCCTGGGGGACGCGCGAACCTCCCCAGGCCCAGAGCGCCAGCGATGGCCAGCAGATCACGCCAGACAGGATCACGAAAGCCATCAACCCTCCGCGCGGATCTCTGAGCGGCAGAATGAAGGTGGAGAGGGCCGAGAGCACGACCAGCCATGCCTTGGGATTGAGCCCCTGCACCATCACGCCGGACCAGAAGCCCGGAATGGAGCGCGCCCGCGCCGCTCCGATCGCGCCGTCGCTGCGCGCCAGCCCCCATGCCATCCATAGCAGATAGGCCGAGCCGAGCAGCGTCATCGGCCGCGCAACCGTCAGGATCGATCCGGCCTGCGCCAGCATGCCCGTGCCGCAGATCAACAGCAGCCCGAGGAAGCTGACCGTCGCGCCGGTCACGAAAGGGAGAGCCCGGACGGTGCCGTACCGCGTACCCGTCATGGCGCCGATGACATTGACAGGCCCCGGTGTTGCCGAGCCTGCCAGCGCAAAGCTGCTCATTGCCAACAGCGTTTCGACAGGCGGCAGCATCAGGACCTTCCCGATCGGTTGGCGGGGTGATCGGGGGCGGGGCATGAAGACATGGGGACAGTTCCTTTCGCCGCCTTGCTCGCAGCAAAAGGAACGCAGGGATTGAACGAAATCGACCTGCTCAGTGGCGGATCAGCGCGCCCGGCGTGACGCCCAGATAGCGGCGGAAGTGGCGGATCATATGCGCCTGATCGCTGAAACCAGCGGCAAGCGCCGCTTGCGCCGAAGGGATCCCCGCCAGCAGCAGATGCCGGGCAAAATCGACGCGCGCGCGCAGCACATGGCCGTGCGGCGTCATGCCTGTAGCCCGCACGGTTGCGCGGATAAGATAGGACGGGGTCCAGCCGGTGTCGACGGCAAGGTCAGCCAGCGTCAGGGCCTCGCCGGTTTCGACTCCGGATCGGATGCGGTCCATCATTCTTTGAATGGCGACAGGTTCTCGGCCGGGCTGGCGCAGTTCGGCCCGGGCATAATGGGCGAAAGTCAGCGCCAAAACGTCATGGACCGCCTCCTCGACAACCAGTCGGTAGTCCGGAGCGCCCGGCACACGGAGGCAGTTGGTCAACCGCGCCAAGGCCCGTGACACCTTCAGGTCGCGGTCAGGCGTGGCTATCTCTGGAAAACCCCTCAGCACCCGCAGCCCCAGTATCGCCCTTACGGCGTCTTCGTCGGCATAAAGCATACTGTATCGCACCTGACCTGCGGCGGCATGGCCGGTATGCGGCTCCTGGGGGTTCATCAGCGAAAGCGATCCGGTCGGGAGCACCATGCTCTCTCCCCGGCAGACATAGCCCCCTGCGCCATCGACAATCGCGCCGATGGCAAAACCCTCATGCGCGTGGCGGGCAAATGTCTGGTTGCTGAAGGCGGCTTCGAACAGTTCCGTGCCGTGATACCAGGCGAAGTGATGATAGCGACTACGAGGCATAGGCTTTCCATACCATCAGAACAGCGATGGAAGAAAGCAGCCGATTGCCGGGCTTGCTGTTCGCCCCATCCACGGCGTGTGATCCGGCGCTGCGCCATGCCGGAAATTGCCCGGTCCGATGCATTGTCAGCATGTCCCTTGGCCGCTACTGTCCCATCATGAACGGCAGGGGGCGAAGCATGGTGTTTTTCCGAAAGGTCAGGAAAACCGGTCCCTTATCCTCTCGAAAGGCCTTCCATGCGGCGATGACGGGCGCAGCGTTGCTCGGTTTTGCCGGTCTCGCATGGGCCTGCGCGGATGTCACCAGTTACCCGGTCTGGCGTCTGGCGGCGCCGGAGTATGACGAGGTCGGTCGTCCGGCCATCGCGCCGGGCAACGACACCCGGATCAACCTGCTCTGGCTGATGCGCAGCCTGCATCCGGTGGGCGACACGGGCGCGGCCTATCCCGAACCGGATTGGGCCACGGAGCAGCTCGGCCACAGTTTCCTGACATGGTCATCCATGCGCGCCGCCCTTTGGCCCCATCCGCAGCCGACGGATGATACATCGGCAAGAGGCGACCCGGCTTGCGCGGCCCCGGGGCAGGCGGAATTCGCAGCGGCGCTGGCGGCCAATGCCGCCGTGCCGGTCAGCGAAAGGAGCACCCTGCTGGCTCTGCGTACCAAGGTCGGCTGCGGCCCCGTGGACTGGGCGGTGACGGTGAACAGTGCGCAAGGCAGAGAATATCTCGCCTATCTCAAGGCAGCTGCGGCTTTCCATGCCGCCGACTGGCAGGCCGCGCGCGATGGTTTTACCACATTGACGCGGGCTCGGGATCCGTGGGTGGCCGAAACCTCTGTCTACATGCCGATCCGCATTGCCCTTCAACATGCGGTGGCGGGGGCAACCGACCAATATGGCAATTTCGATGGCGGTAAAGTCGATGTCGCCGCCGCCGTGGAGGCTGGACGCGCCATTGCCGCTTATCTCAAGGCATGGCCGCATGGCCGTTATACCGCCTCCGCGCAGGGCCTGACACGGCGGGTGCTGTGGCTGCGGGGCGATATGGCGGAACTGGCCCACTCATATGAGCATCTGGCCGCCACCACGCCCCCGGACAGCGAAGCGGCCGCCGATCTTGCCGAGGAAATTGACGGCAAGCTGCTGGCCGAAGGCAAGGCCGATGACGTCATTCGCCGGGCGGGCGACATGCCGCTGCTGCTGGCCGTCACCGACATGCGACAGATGCGCAAGGCCCGTTCATACAGCGAGACCGCGCCATCGACAGATCCAGCCGGGCCCGCCAAGCTGCCGCTCAGCGCCAATGAACTTGCAGCCCAGAAAGCCGTATTCGGCGGCCGCCCCGACCTGTTTGCTTTCCTTCAGGCGACACATGCCTATTATTCGGGCGAACCTTCCGCCAGCATTCTGGCCGCCATTCCCGCAGACACGCATACGCCCGGCGCAACTCCGCTGGCCTTCAGCCGACAGGTCCTGCGCGGCATGGCGCTGGCCGACAGCCGCGATGCGGGTGAGGCGGGTTTCTGGGCCGGGCTGATCGCGGCGGGCCGGCCGCTCTATCAGCGTCCCTTTGCCGAATTGGGCCTTGCAGTCCACTGGCAGCGTCAGGACCGGCTGGACCTGATATTCGCGCCCGGATCGCCGATTGAGGACCAGATGACGCGCGAGATCCTGCTCCAGACCATCGCACCGCCGTCGATCCTGCGCGCCGAGGCCGCCAACACCGGCCGGCCGGAGCACGAGCGCGACATCGCCCGTTTCATCCTGCTCTATAAGAGCCTGTCGCGCGGTGCCTATGCCGATTTCGTGCGTGATGTGGCCTTGGTTCCCACGGGGGCGCCGCCGGGGACACTCTACGATTTCGCAGGCGAGAATCCGGTCGCGGTCGGGCTGTTCGCCCATGGCAAATGGTCCGATGGCTTTGCCTGCCCGCCGCTGGCTCAAACTGGGGCGACGCTGGCCCGCTCGCCGCTCGATCGGCCCGCCCGGCTGTGTCTGGGCGATTTCTGGCGCCTCAACGGGTTCGATACTTTCGCGCCTCTCAGCACCGCGAGGATGGTATGGGGCATCTCTGTCGGCCCTGAGACTTTGGGCAATGCGCCTGATCGATTTCCGGGCGCGCCGCTGCGCCGCGATGCGATCTATGCCGCCATCCTGGCCGATCCGCAGGCCACCCCGGACGAGCGCGCCTATGCGCTCTATCGGTCGGTGATGTGCTATGCGCCGGGCGGCTACAATGAATGCGCGGGCGTGTTCCTGAGCGCGGACGCGATGAACAAGGCATCGGTCGCCAAATCGCAGCGGCAGGCGTGGTTCCTCGAACTGAAGCGACGCTATCCCGACAGCCCATGGGCCAAGACGCTGCGTTACTACTGGTGAGGCGCGCCCTTGCCCTGATGGTGTCGATGCTGTTGGCGGGGTGCCACCAGGCCCCGCCGCCGCCCGCATCAGGGCAGACGGTCGATCCGCGCCATTATGCTTCGTTCTATCTGTGGCCGGGGGTGAGCCCATCGGCCGATCTCCGGCCGAAATTGCTGTATCTGCTCGACGGCGAGGTGCGGCGCGGCGGACCTCCCCGGTTCCTGCGGCTCCGCCCGGGGGTCCCGAAGCTCTCTCCCACGCCGCTATGGCTTGTGGTACGGGTGGAGCGGCTGGATTGGAATGAAAGTGTCGAAGCGGCTTTGATTGCCGACCTCGACCGCTGGCGCGTGGCAGGCAACAATGTGGTCGGGCTTCAGGTGGACTTTGATGCAGCCACCCATGGGATCGGCCGCTATCGTCAGTTTCTGACCAATCTGCGCGCACGGTTGCCCGCGCAATGGCGCCTGTCAATAACCGGTCTTATGGACTGGAGCGCGCATGGCGATCCGCAGGAATTGCGCGCTCTGCGTTCGGTGATCGACGAGGTTGTGATCCAGACCTATCAGGGCCGCCAGACCATTCCCGGTTACGAGGCCTATTTCCGCAAGATGCGCGGATTTCCGATCCCGTTCCGCGTTGCGCTGGTGCAAGGCGGCGCATGGAATCCGCCAACCGATTTGGCTCGGGAGCGGGCGTTTCTTGGTTATGTCGTGTTCCTGATGCGAACGACACATTGAAAGCAGCGCGAGATTGGCTCGGCGCAAGGATGCCTGATCGTTCCGCGCGAGGCGAAGCACCCTTTCGCTCATCCTGCGATCTAACAATCATGCGCCCGGAGACACTGCAATATCTGCCGGCAGAGCGGGCATCCTTTCCGCCATCACGGCGGCCGACCATTGCGTCAGGCGGTCGATCAGCCAGACCATCGCGGGATCATTGGCCCGCGCGCGATGGCATTGGATCGCCTCATGCATGTCGGGAATGGCCACGGGCAGCGGCCAGTAACGGATGGGCAGATGCTGGGCAGCCTTGCGCGCCAGCGATTCATGCAGGATCGCCAGTCGCCCTGTCCCCACCAGCAATTGGGGCACCACGCCAAAAGTGGTGGTCGTCAGCGCGTTTTTGATGGTGACGCCCTGAAGCGCAAGCTGGTGATTGGCAAAGGACGAAGTGACGGAGCGCCCGATCAGCACCGATATGAACCGCGCGGCCTGCAGATCCTCCAGACCGGGCGCACGCTGGACCAACGGGTTTTCAGCCCAACCGGCCACCACATGCCGCTCCTGAAAGAAATTGACCGCAGGGTGGCGGTCGCTGACATAATCGCGCGGGGTGATCAGCAGGTCGACATCGCCGCCCTCCAGCATGGCAATCGCATTGTCATGGGGCGAAACGATGTCCAGGCGCACATCGGGCGCCTCCTGCTCGATTTGCGGCAACAAATCGCCCAGCACCGCGACCAAAATGAAATCCGAGGCCATCACCCGAAACCGGCGCGTGGAAGTGGCCGGATCGAAATGGGCGGGCGTGTTGACCAGCGCTTCCAGATCGCCCAGCACCGATTTGACGCCCGGTTGCAGCCGCAGGGCAAAGGCCGTCGGGATCATCCGCTTGCCATGCTGCACCAGCAGCGGATCTTCGAAATGCAGCCGCAGCCGTGCCAGCGCGGCGCTGATCGCGGGCTGGCTGACATGCAGCAATTGGGCCGCGCGGGTGACGCTGCGCTGATCGATCAGCATGTCGAGGACCTGAAGCAGGTTGAGATCGAGACCCTTGAATCGCATCGGTTGATTTGCTTTCGTTATCCATTCGATAAATACAAAATATTTCCTTTATACAAAAGCCTTTGCCATCCTCTCTTCACATAAAACACATGGGGAGACAGGTTATGCACCTGAAATATATGCTGATGGCCTCTGCCTTGATTGCCGGTCCCGCGCTGGCGCAGGGCCAAAATCCGGCGCCGGATGAGGGCCAGAGCGCCGGTTTGCAGGACATTGTCGTGACCGCCCAGCGGCGTGAGGAAAACCTGCAGAAGGCAGCTCTGGCCGTCAGCGCCGTGGGTGGTGACACGCTGGTCAAGCAATCGGTGACGCAGGCCACCGACCTTTCGCGTCTGGTGCCCGCGCTGCAGGTGGCCCCGGCGGCCTCCTTCACACAGATTTATATGCGCGGCATCGGCAGTTTCGGCGCCAATGCCTTTGCCGAACAGGGCGTGGCCTTCAACCTTGACGGCATTTACCTGTCGCGCCCGGCCGCCCCGGCCGCGCTGTTCTATGATCTCGAACGGATCGAGGCGCTCAAAGGCCCGCAGGGCACGCTCTATGGCCGCAATGCCAGCGGCGGCGCGCTCAATGTCATCACGGCCAAGCCCAAGCTGGGCGAAACGAGCGGTTTTGTGAATGCCGAATATGGCAATTACAATGCGTTCAAAACCTCCGCCGCGATCAACCTGCCGCTGGGCGAACAATGGGCCGCGCGCCTTTCGGGCCAATATGCCCGCCATGACGGCTATATGAGCGATGGCTATGATGACGAGAACACCGGCGCCCTGCGCGGCCAGTTGAAGTTCGACAACCGCGCCGGGATCAACGCCACGCTGATGCTGGATTACGGCCATGTGGGGGGCAAGGGTTCGGGCGGCACGATCATGCCCCTGATCGGCAATGGCCGCCTTGGCGCCAGCGATCCGGCGGTGGTGGCCGCCTATCTGGCGCAAAGCCCCACCGCCCCGGTTCCGCAGATCATCGCCAAAAGCGATGGTTTTCAGAACAACAATTATTATGGCGCGGCGCTGACCGCCAATGCCGATCTGGGCTTTGCCACGCTGACGGTGATCCCGGCATGGCGCAAGACCGATCTCGATTTCCAATCCTATGCCTCCGCCTTCCTGATCCGCGACATCGAGAAATCGCGTCAGGGTTCAGTTGAGGCGCGGCTTGCCAACCGCTCCGGCCCGGTCAACTGGGTGGCGGGCGTCTATTGGTTCGACGAACATGTCGATGCCCGGCAGCGCTATGATCAGGGCAGCAACGGGCTGCAGATCAACTCCCTGCTCGATACCAGGAGCCTTGCCGCCTTTGGTCAGGCGACCGTGACCGTCGCGCCCTCCTTCCGGGTAACGGGCGGCCTGCGCTATACCGACGACCACAAGCAGCAGTTGACCAATTTCACCACCATGCCCTTTGTCGGCTTTGTCAGCCCGGCCACCGGCAATTTCACGCCGATCTTCGCCAATATCCCGGCCGTCGCCACATCCGACGTGCATTTCCGCAAGGCGACGTGGAAGGCTGGCGTGGAATATGATGTCGCGCCGCGCAGCTTGCTCTATGCTTCGGTGGCGACAGGTTTCAAGTCGGGGGCGCTCTATGCCGCTGCGGGCCAGAATTATTCCGCGCCGGAAAATCTCACCGCCTATACGATCGGGTCCAAGAACCGCTTTCTCGACAACCGGCTGCAGTTGAATGTCGAGGCCTTCTGGTGGGATTACCGCAACCAGCAGGTGTCGCATCTGGGTCCGGTGCAGGTGGCCTCCACGCCGGGCGGGGCGATCTATGCGCCGGTGTTCCTGACCGAAAATGCGGGCGCGGCCAAGCTCTATGGCATCGAGGCCGAGGTGCTGTTCAAGCCTACCAGCGATGACCTGTTCACCGCCGACATCCAGTGGCTCCATGCTCGCTACAAGAGCTTTGGCTATCTTGCCTATTCCTCATCGGGCGCCACACCGGCGGTGGGCTGTGCGGTCACGCCCACCTCGCGCCTTGCCGCCACGGCGGGCGCGGCCATTTTCAGCGTGGACTGTTCCGGCCGCCCGGTGGTCAATGCGCCGGACTGGACGGTCAATCTGGCCTATGAACACAAGTTCGCGCTGAAAAGCGGGGCCAACATCACGCTGGGCGCGGACACGCGGGTGCAGAGCGCCAGCTATGTCTCGATCGACTATCTGGCCGGTGGACGACAGGGCGCCTATATGGCCAGCAACGCAAGGTTGCAGTTCGAACCGGCGGGCGGTCGCTACTCGCTCACGGCCTTCGTCAATAATCTTGAAAACACCACCATCTTTGCCGCCAGCTTCCAGAGCCCGGTCAAGAATGGCGTGCTTTATAATCAATTGCGCCCGCCCCGCACCTTTGGAGTGCGCGCTTCGATGCGCTTCTGATGGAGCAATCAGGCCCCCCGGATCCCGATCCGGGGGGCCTGATCTTGTTTGGACCTTAGAACTTGGCGTCCACGGTCACGCCCACCGTGCGCATCCCCTGCGAGGTCAGCCATGCGGTCTGATAGCTGCCATTGTTGCTGATCGCGGTGACAAATTTGGTGTTGAACAGGTTGCGGGCAAAGACCGCCGCGCTCCACCGCCCGTCGGCGTCGCGGATGCCGATCTGCCCCCCGGCAATGCCATAACCGCGCTGGGCCGTCAGCGGATCGCCATTGGCGCTGAAATTGACCGAGCTGCGATAGTTGTAATTGGCCCTGATAAAGCCGGTCATGGAGGCGCTGACGGGGACATCATAGCTGGCATTGACCGAGAAGGTGAACTTCGGGCTGTTGGGCAATGTGCGTCCGGTGTTGTTCATGAAGCTGGTGGCCGGAACGGTGGTCGATGTACCCGGAATGGTGGTGCTGACAAAGCATCCGGGCTGGGCGGAATAGTTGCAGGTGCCATTGGGGAAATAGGCAAAGATGGCGTCGATAAAGGCCATGTTGCCGCCGATGGTCAGGCGCTGGGTCGGGCGGGCGGTAAAGTCCATTTCCACGCCCTGGGTGCGCACCTTGCCCGCATTGGCGATCTGGAGAATGGCCAGATTGGTGCCGTTGAAGATGAAGGGCGTGGCCACCTGGGTCTGGAAATCCTGAATGTCGGTATGGAAGGCGTCGATGTTGAACACCAGCTTGCGGTTGAACCACGAGCTCTTCAGGCCGATTTCATAGTTGGTGGGAATTTCCGGGTTCGAAAACAGCGGCTGCCCCAGCGCATAGCCGCTGACCAGACCGATGCCCGGCCCCTTATAGCCGCGCGAATAGGTGGCATAGGCCATCACATCGGGCGTGATCTTGTATTCGGTGCCCAGCTTGTAGCTGAAATTGTCGGCCTTGCGGTTGCTGGGATAATTGGTCTGGTCAAAGGCCAGCGGGGCTGCGCCGGGGAAAGGATTGTCGGTCGGGCTGACCAGCGTGCGATTGTAGTTGATCATGGTCAGATCGTCATGGGTATAGCGCCCGCCCACGATCACTTTCCAATTGCCGGTCAGATTGATGTTGCCCTGACCAAACAGCGCATAATTGAGCGTTTGAATATCGGGCTGGGCCTTGCGGCTGTAAATCGCGCTCGATGCGGGCAGGCCAAGCTGGCCCTGCTGCGGATAGGCCGCCTTCAGGTTCTGGTTGAAGTAATAGAGGCCCACCACATAATCGACCAACCCCCGCTTGGGCGAGGCGAAGCGCAATTCCTGCGTCAATTGCTGCTGGGCCTCATCGGCGCCGTTGATCGGGAAGAAAGGCGTGTCGGTAAAGCCGGTGTCGGTGTTGTCATGGATGATCCAGCGGCGGAAGGCCGTGATCGAGGTCAGCGTGTAATCGCCGATCGATTTGTTGATTTCCGCCGAACCGCCCCATTGCACCATGTTGAGATAGACCGGCCCGCCGACATTGGTCTTGCGGTTGTCGAGGCTGGGCACGATGTTATAGGCGTTCATGCGCTGGACCACATAATTGGTCGGCGAGGCGCCCGTCGTGCCGACAATCACCGATTGGCAGCAATCCGAATTGTGCTGTCCCCAATCCAGTGCCAGCAGGACCGAGAGATCATCGCTCGGCTTGTAGAGCAGCTTGGTGCGGAAACCGCCCTCGGACTGGCCGCCCAGCGTCTTGCCGGTATACACGTTCTGGATAAAGCCGTCGCGGTGGTTGAAATAGCCGTTCACGCGCCAGGCCAGCTTGTCATTGACCGGCAGGTTGACCATCGCTTCCAGCTTGGTCTCATTGTCCGTGCCATAGGAAGCGCGGGCGCTGGCTTCAAATTTCTGGACCGGGTTCTTGGTGGTGATCGACACCACGCCCGCCGAACCGCCCTTGCCGAACAACATGCCCTGCGGCCCGCGCAGAATATCGACCTGCGCAATATCGGCCAGATCGCCCGTGCCCATGCCCGGACGGCCCAGCACCACGCCGTCAACCACCACGCTCACGCTCTGTTCGGTGCCATCGGCAAAGGCGAAAGTGCCCACGCCGCGAATGGCGAAACCTTCGCCGCGCACGCTGTTCGATTCGGCAAACTGGACGCTGGGAGCAAGAAAGCGGATGTCGGTGATATTGCTCAGATTGGCGGCCTTGAGCACTTCGCCGCTCACCGAACTGACCGCGACGGGCACGTCCTGCAGGCGCTCGCTGCGCTTTTGCGCGGTCACCACGATGTCGACCACGCCTGCGCTCTGATCGCCTTTGGCGGGCGCAGTGGCGGCATGGGCCAAGCCCGACAGACCCAGCATCAGGCTGGCGAGCGGAATCGACATGGCGAGTTTGGTTTTCATAATCCGTCTCCCAATATTTTTTGTTTTCAATGCATTAAAAGAGGATATCGCCATGCCCACCGGCGCATCGCCAGGCCGGCCTGGATATCCCTGTTCAGAAGTTACTCATCCCCCGCCGCCTGCCTTAATGTATGCAATCAAGGCCGAAACCTCGATCAACGCATGCAGTTCAGCGCCTCCTTTGCGGAGAGGTATTTCAGGTTTACAGCGCTGTCAAACCGGAATCGCTGCAATGTATGCAGGAAATCGATTTTCCAACCATTTTGCGCACAAAGATTCCGATCCTCGGAGATTTATCCTTGATCCCTTCCAATCTTTCAACCCAAAAGAACCTTTGTGTATACAAAATCAGAGAATCATCGGGCAGAGGAAAGGAAATCGGATATGGTCTATGCGCTTGACCGAAGGGCAATGCTGGGCCTGCTGGCCGCCGTCCCTGTGGCGGGCCGATTGCAGGCCGCCGGTGCCGCCAAACTGACCCTCGCCACGGGGCACGGCATGGTGCTCGGCCGCATGGAGGACGGCATCCGTGTCTTTACCGGCATCCCCTATGGCCGCGCCGCCCGCTTTCGTCCCGCCCTTGAGGCCCGCAACTGGCCGGGCGTTCTGGATGCCACTGGCCCCGCCGCCGTGGCCCCGCAATTGCCGGGCATGGCCCCCTTTGCGGGCCGCATGGGCGAGGATTGCCTCCATCTCAACATCTGGGCGCCCGCCACATCGGGGCCTCATCCGGTGCTGTTCTATATCCACGGCGGCGCCAATGAGACCGGATGGAGCGGCGAACCCCTGATTGCGGGCGACAGGTTTGCCGCTGATGGTGTTGTCTGCGTCACCGCCAATTACCGGCTGGGCGCTCTCGGCTTCATGGAATTGGGCGGCCTGCTCGGCCCCGATTATGAGGGCAGCGCCAACCATGGGGTGCGCGATCTTATTCTGGCGCTGCGTTGGGTACGGGCCAATATAGCCGCCTTTGGCGGCGACCCGCGCCGCATCACAATTGCCGGAGAATCAGCGGGCGGCAAAAATGTCGGCACGCTGATCGGCATGCCCGCGGCCGATGGTCTCTATGCCCGTGCGGCGGTATTCAGCGGAGGCGGGCAAACCGTCCATACCAAGGGGCAAACCCAGGAATTTGCACGCCTCTTTGCGGAAAAGCTGGGCGGGGCCGATCGCCTGCTCGGCGCGAGCGTCGATCAGATCCTGACCGCGCAGGGGGCGGCGAAAGCGGCATGGCCGCGCAATTTCCCCTTTCGCCCGATGGTCGATGGCGCCGCGCTGCCCATGGTCCCGCTCGACCGCATCCGCGCGGGCAAAGCGCCCCGCGTCCCCATGCTGATCGGCAGCAACGCCGATGAAAGCCGCCTGTTCCTGCCCGCCGGAACAGCCGGCGGGCCGCTGTCCTCGCAGTCGGTGGCGAATGAAAGCATGGAGCGGATGGCCGCCCTCGACCATGCCTATGCACAGGCCTTCCCCGATCTGTCGGAGGCCGAACGCCATTGGCGGCTGCTGACGGCCGAGGAATATGGGATGCCTTGCCTGCGCATGGCCGAGGCCCATGCCCGCAACGGCGCCCCGGTCTGGCGCTATCGCCTGACCTATCCGGCGCCGGGCGGGCCTTTCAAGGGCCTCTCGCCCCATGTGCTCGACGTGCCTTTCACCTTCAACCATCTGCAGACAAAGGGCATCGCCAACCTCTTTGGCCTTTCCGCCGTTGATCAGCCATTGGCTGACGCCCTGCATGGCGCCATGGTGCATTTCGTGGCGGGAGGTGCGCCTGCGGCCCATGGCCTACCCGCGTGGCCCACCTACAAGCCGGATCAGCGGGCCACGATGGACCTCAACAGATCGCCCGCGCTGCTCAACGATCCCGACGGAAAGGAGCGGGCATTATGGGGCGACCGCTGAAGCCGATAGGGGGTTGCTGCCCCGGGCACTAAGCGGTGGGCTTCATGCTCGCCATGCTTGTATAAATTTCCGGCAATCGGCAACTTGGGCCTCGTGCAATTCTGAAAGAACGCGCATGGCCCCTGCTCCGATGCCTGCCACCGGCAAAGTGAAGCGCATTTCGCGCAGCCGCTTCATGGCCGGTATGGCGATTCATTTTCTGGCCCCCGCTTACCTGCTCTTGCTGATTGCCGATGCGGCCATGGGCCATGCGCCGGAGACATGGGCGGGATGGCTGCCCCATGCGCTCGGGCTGGGCGGGGCGTTTCTGGTCATCTATGGCGGGGCCTGCATGGCGCTGATCGCTCTGGCCGCGATGAGCGACCGCATCGGCGGCGCACGCGCCGACACCCACGGTGAGGCGAGCGATCCGGCCGCCAAGAGCAGGTCGGACCTGAGCCAAAGCCTTGCCGGGGCGCGGGGCCGCTTTGACGGCGATGTCGAGGCGCTGCTCGAACAGATCGCCGCCATGCAGCTCGACCACCACGACTCGCAGACCCGCGAAGTGGTTCAGGATCTGAAACGTCTGCTCGACGCATCAGGCGCCGCGATCGACCGGGCCGATGGGGCGCAGGCGCCCCTGCGCCGCCAGACCGCCGCGGCGCTGACCACACTGAAACAGGCGCTGGAGGCCCGATCAAGGGAATCCGGGATCCTCGCTCATGACAAGGCGCGTACTTTGGCCAATTATGTCGAACTCAAGTATGGTGAAAAATTCGACTGAAGGATACTTTATCACGTTCCGATTTCGCTAGCGCAGCATTCTGTTTGGGCGTAAATACGGCGGCGGCCGCAACTGCGCGGCTTCTTAAAAAGACACCACAGGATGTCACCCTCCATGCAGAATATGATCGTGCTCGGCGCTGGCGCCGGGCTTTTTGTGTTTGTTCTTGCACTCTTTGCCGCCTCGCGTTGTGTGCGCTATGTCGGCAATAACCGTGTCGCCATTGTTGAAAAACTGTGGAGCGGCGCCGGTTCGATCAATGATGGCCTGATAGCCCTGCGCGAAGAGGCCGGTTTTCAACCCGAAGTATTGCGCGGCGGCTACCACTTCTTCTTTCCCTTTCAATATCGCGTCCACAGCCAGTCGCTGGTGACCATTCCGCAGGGCCAGATCGGCTATGTCTTTGCCCGCGACGGCGCGCCGCTGGCCCCGACGCAGACTTTGGCCAGCAATGCCGCCACGGCCGATTTTCTTGACGTGCGCGCGTTCCTTTCGAAGGACGGCCAGAAAGGCCCCCAACGCACCATCCTGCGCGAGGGCACCTATGCCATCAACACCGCGCAATTCGTCATCATCACCCGCGATCAGATCTATGGCCTGATGCTCAACGTCAATGACGGCGAATTGTTTGGCCAGATGCAGACCGTCATCGCCGGGCGAGGCGGCTTCGAAGCCGTGGTCATCAAGGACAGTTCCGACCAGATCGGCATTGTGACCGTGCATGACGGCCCGGCGCTGAACGCGGATCATATCATCGCGCCCGAGGTGGGCACGCAGCAGAGCGAAGCGGCCCATTTCCACAACAGCTTTCAGGACCCGGAAAAGTTCATCGCGGCGGGTGGCCGTCGCGGGCGACAGCTTCAGGTTCTGGTCGAGGGCAGCTATTACATCAACCGCCTGTTCGCCACGGTCGAAATGGTGGCCAAGACGGTGATCGAGGTCGGCCATGTAGGCGTCGTCATCAGCTATACCGGCAATGACACGGGCGACACATCGGGCGAGGATTACCGCCATGGCGAGCTGGTCGCGCGCGGATCGCGCGGCGTGTGGAGCGAGCCTTTGCTGCCCGGCAAATATGCGTTCAACACCTATGCGGGCAAGATCCTGATCGTGCCCACCACCAATTTCATCCTGAAATGGGAAGAGGACACCGTCGGCCAGCACAAGTTCGACGAGAACCTGTCCGAAGTCTCGCTGATCACGCGCGATGCCTTTGAACCCACGCTGCCGCTCTCGGTCGTCGTGCATATCGACTATCGCAAGGCGCCGCTGGTGGTGCAGCGTTTCGGCGACATCAAGAAGCTGGTCGAACAGACGCTGGACCCGATGGTGTCAGCCTATTTCAAGAATATCGCCCAGAAGAAGACGCTGATCGAGCTGCTTCAGGAACGCAGCGACATTCAGCAGCAGGCGGGCGAGGAAATGCGCACCAAGTTCGGCGCCTATAACCTTGAGCTTCAGGAGGTGCTGATCGGCACGCCGCGCGCGGGCCGGGGCAATGACCAGATCGAGAAGGTGCTGCAGCAATTGCGCGAGCGGCAGGTGGCCGAGGAGCGCGTGGCGACCTATGAAAAGCAGCGCATTGCCGCCGAAAGCGAAAAGGCCCTGCGCGAGGCCGAGGCCAAGGCCAACCAGCAGACGGCGATCACCCAGTCCGAACTCTCGATCATCGTGAAGGAGAACGAGGGCAAGGCGGCCCTGCGTCAGGCCACGCAGCAGGCCGAGCAGACCCGTATGCAGGCCAAGGCCGAGTCCGACCGCGTCCGCCTGATCGGCGAGGGCGAGGCGGCCAAGATGATCGCTCTGGCCGCAGCCGACGCCGAACGCATCACCAAGACCGGCCTTGCCACCGCCGAAACCATCGCGCGGCAGGCCGAAGCCTCAGGCGGCGCGCATAACCAGTTGACCCGCCAGATCGTCGAGCGACTGGCCGAGGCGCTGGAGAAATCGGGCGTGGACATCGTGCCGCGGATCCAGATCAACACGGGCCAGGACCATGGCGAAGGGACCGGCGGCGGGCCGCTGGCCGCGCTGATCGGCATGTTGCTCAGCCAGAAGGGTCAGGATCTGCTGAGCGCCGGTGAAGCGGACCGGTCGGTCCTTGTGACGCAGAAGGAAGGTTGATCGAGGAGCCCCCTGAGAGCGCATAAGCTTTCAGGGGGCGCCCGGCGGAGCGAGGCCGGGCAAGCAAGCATAAAAGCGCTGCGCCATCATCGCGCCCGCATCCGCCATCCATAAAAATTGATATGGCATATACCAAATGGTTCATGCGCCCCTCCCCAGCGCGCGCCAATATGGGCTCAGCGGCGGCTCATGAAAGCCGGGTCGCAGGGAGATGGATCAACATGACTTTTGCATTTCGTCTAGCCGTGGGCGCGATGGCTGGTTTGCTGGCGGGGCCGACGACGGTCTGCGCCCAGCAGCAACTTCCGGCCCAATTGAAGGGAGAGGTCCGCTCCGACGTGCCGGTGGCCACGCAGGTCATGCGTTGGCACATGAACGATGCGGATGTGAACTCTTTCGCCTTCCGCAACATGGATCAACTGTTCACCACGCGCCTTGTCGGCCATTCGGGGGCGCCCTCGCCCCTGCCCAAGGTCGAGCGGCCGATGGATTTCACCTATTCCTTCGCGGGCAAGACCTGGACCGCCCAGCAGGCGCTGGAGCGGACCTATACCAACGCGCTGCTCATCATGAAGGACGGGCGGATCGTCACCGAGATCTATCGCAACGGATCGAACGAGCGCACGCGCTTCATGGGCTGGTCGATGACCAAGTCGATCACCTCGACGCTGGTCGGAGCGGCGCTGGCGGACGGCCTGATCGCCTCGCTCGATGATCCGATCACCCGCTATCTGCCCGAATTGAAGGGCGGCGGCTATGATGGCGTGACCATCCGCCAGATCCTCCAGATGCGCTCGGGCGTCGATTATGAAGAGCGCTATGATTTTGCCAACCCCGGCATCGCGGCCAGCAACCATATCAACGCGCTGGTCAAGAATGTCGCGCGTTTTGCCGATGTGGCCCGCACGATCAAGCGCAAGTCCAAGCCGGGCGAGGTCTTTGCCTATAAGACCATCGACACCGCCGTTCTGGGCTGGATGATCGAGAGGGTCAGCGGCGGATCGGTGGCGGCCTACACCGCGCGCAAGCTGTGGGAACCGCTGGGCACCGAGGCGGACGGGTTCTACATCATGGATGGCGAACCGGGCACCGGGCGCGAGTTCAGCGGCGCCGGTTTCAACGCCACCTTGCGCGACTGGGCACGCTTTGGCCAGATGATGCTCGACGAGGGCGTGATTAACGGCAAGCGCGTGGTCGGCGCCGATTGGGTCAAGGCGGCGCAAGCCCCCGCCGGACCGGAAGACGGCCCTGAAGGCGGCTATGGCTATCAATGGTGGACCATGGCCAATTCGCCCGCCTATTCGGCCATCGGGCTGCAGGGACAATATGTCTACATCGATCCGGCAAGCCGGACCGTCGTGGTCAAGCTGAGCTATTTCCCGCCGCAGGACGGCGAAGTGAGCCAGGAGACGCTGGCATTTCTGGCCGCCGCCTCGGCGTGGAAGCCCCAATCCTAACAACATAAAACAAAGGGAGGGAAATATGAAACTTCACTCTATGCTGGGGGGCGCTCTTGCGCTCGCCCTTGCTTTCCAACCGGATGCCGGTCTGGCGCAGCAAGCAGCCCCCGCAACCGAGGGCGCCAGTCAAGGCGTTGGCGACATCATCGTCACGGCCCAGCGGCGCAAGGAAAAGCTGCAGGATCTGGCCGTCTCGGCAACAGCCTTCGATTCCGGCTCGCTGGCCGCCAAGGCGGTGACCAACCTGTCCGATCTGCAAAATGCCAGCCCGGCCCTTTCGATCTCCGATGGCGGCATTACCCAGTCGATCAACATTCGCGGCATCGGCCTTGCCAGCAATTCGCCCAGCGTGACGGCCGGTGTCGCCACCTATGTCGATGGCCTGTTCCAGCCGCCGATCGTGCAAGGGAACAGCTTTTACGATCTGGCCAGCGTCGAAGTGCTGCGCGGGCCGCAGGGGACGCTGGTGGGGTCGAATTCCACCGGCGGGGCGATCTTCATCAACACGCAGAACCCGCAGCTCAACAAGGGGCTGGGCGGCTATGCGACGGTGGGCGTCGGCAATTACAATTCGTTCCAGTCCGAAGGCGCGGTAAACCTGCCTGTTTCCGACACATTCGGGCTGCGCGCGGCCGGTTTCTATCGCAGCCACCGCAGCTATTACACCAGCGTCGGCCCGGTGCCCACGGACGCGGGCAAGCTGCAGGAAGGCGGCGGCCGCCTGACCGCCATGTGGAAGCCCGGATCGTTTCAGGCCATCGCCAAAGTGTCCTTCAATGATCGCAACACAGGCGGCTATGCCTATCGCCCGATCCTTGGCACGCCCTTTGATGCCTACCGCGTGGGCGATATCCGCACACTCAGCTTCGATACACCCGTTGCCAACCGCGAACGCGCCTTTCAGGCCAGCCTTGAGCTGAAACAGGAATTGGCCAACGGGATCGTGCTGCGCTCGGTCACGGGTTATCAGAACAAGCGGATCAATGCGCTCAACGATGTCGATGCTTCGGCCGGGCCGGGCGGCGTGGCGGAAAACTATTTCGCGGGCGAAAAGGTCTATACGCAGGAAATCAACATCATCTCGCCCACGGCGGGGCGGTTCGACTGGATTCTGGGCGGCTATTTCCAGCGCAACGACATCCGCATCCGCATCCTTCAGGACCAAGGCGGCTTTCCCACCGACATCATCGGCGGCAACCAGCGCACGACCACCGGCCTGTTCGCGCAAGGCAATTACGAGATCGTTCCGGGCCTTGAGGCGCAATTGGGCGCGCGCTATTCGACCTATAAGGCGACCGGCTATGGCGATGTCACGATCGGGCGCGGCATTCCGGGCTTTCCGACGGGCGGCCTTGCCGTGGCCTCGCTGGCGGGCGAGCATAAGGATTCGCTGGCAACCGGCAAATTCGCGCTCAACTGGAAAATGGATCGCGACAACCTCCTCTATGCGCTGGTCGCGCGCGGCTACAAGCCGGGCGGCTTCAATTCGCCTACGTCCAATTTCGACCCCGAACGCGTGATCAGCTATGAGGCGGGCTGGAAATCGGCCTTCCTGCACAACCGCATCCGCACCCAGCTCAGCGCTTTCTACAACCAATACTCCAATTTCCAGTTCAACGTGGTCGAACCCAGCACCGGCTTTTCTGGCGTGGAGAACATCTCCACCGTCAAGATCAAGGGCGTCGAGGCGCAGGTGCAGGGGCGCTTTGGCGGCTTGGGCTTTGACGCCAATGTTGCCTTTGTGGATTCGCATCTGGCCAGCGTGACCTTCGTCAATACGCGGCAACTGGGCGGGGCCAATCTCGGCCCGCAATGCCCGGCCGGTCAGCCCTCCTCGCCCCCGCTCTGCTTTGACTATCGCCCCTTTATCCAGACCACGGGCGGCGGCCCCAACCTCTATGCGCCGCGCCTGACGTGGGGGGGCGGCATCGAATATGAACTGTCGCTGGGCGGCGAGGTGACGCTGACGCCGCGGGTGAACTATGCCTATGTGGGTGAGCAATTCACCTATATCGGCTATTCGCCGCTGTCGGACCGGCTCAATGCGCGCGGGCTGCTTTCCGCGATTGTCACGCTCAAGCTCAACGACAGGCTGAAGGTCGAGGCTTGGGGCACGAACCTGACGAACAAGCAATATATCACCGGGCAACTGAACTCGAACGAGTTCTATGGCGCGCCGCGTGAGTTTGGTGTCAAGCTGAACGTGACCTTCTGATGGGAGCGGTCGGGGCGGCTGCATTCCGCCTCGGCCGCCCCGGCCGCCCTAGAGCCGCGCGAGCGACTGGCAGACCTGCCGGACCAGATCAGCCTGACGACCAACCCCGGTCTTGGCCAGCGCGCTTTTGAGCTGCATCCTTGCCGTGCCCTCGGCAATGCCGCGATGGGCGGCGAAATCCTTGACCGTCATGCCGCCCACCAGATGCGCGGTCAGCATCGCCTCGGCCATGGTCAGCCCGAACAGATCGGCCACCTCGGCCGCATTGATGCTGGGCGCCGTGCCGGGCGAGCAGAGCGCAACAAGCGCGAGGTTGTTGCCCGGACGGCGGCGGTCGACAGCATCACGGCGCAGCACGCGCAGATGCAGCACTTGCGCAGGCTCATCCCCTACAAGGCGGCAGGTATCCCCTTTCTGCCCCCGGATGGTTTCCCGGACCATCTGGTCGGCCTCCATCGCGCGAAGGCGCAACTTTCCGGCCGAGCGCGCGATCTGCGGCAATGTGTCGATCAGCCTTTCGGCGGCGGCATTCATCCATTGCAGGCCCAGATCCCGGTCACAGGCCACCAGCGCAAGGCTGGTAGAATCCATGAAAGCCTCGGTCATGGCGAGACGGGCGTCATATCCGGCCGTTTTGGCAAGCAGGAGCGAAACCTGCTGGAAATGGGGCAGGAGTTGTTGCAGAAAATACAGGTCGGCCTCGGTCATGTCGCGCCCGTCGCCGACATGGCGATGAAAAATCATCGTCGTATGTTCGCCCGGCGCGGTCTTGCACCCCAGCCAGAACCCCGGCCCCAGACCGCAGGTGGCCAGACCGAGACGTAACGCCTCTCGGTCGGCGGCGGTGAAGGCAAGGCTGCGCTGGTCGCTCTCGATCTCGTCCTGCCCCTGCGGTTCGGTATCGCGGCGAAAGCGAGGGTTGAGCGGCGAATTGGCCCAGGCATCGTGGCGTTCGGCCTCCTGCGTCGACCATGTGTCGCGCCGACAAAGGAAGGGGACAAGGTCGTCCTTATCGGCAACCAGGCTCTGAAACACGGCGCTGGCCACGCCCAGCCGCATTTTTATCGCATCAAGAACGGCGGTCCAGCGCAATTCCTCGCCGACCGCGCCATACATCGTGGCGATGAGTTGGTTGTCATCCACCGGCGGCTGCCGCTCCTCTCTGCCCGTCACGGTGCTCTCCGGCCCGCTTAAGGGTCAAGCTACTCCGATTTTGGCGTCAAGGCGAGATCCGTCACGCGATGACATGCCCGGTCAATGGCGCGGGCGCGGCCACTCCATAGATTATGGTGATATCTTCATCATCCAAGATTGATTTTAATTTCAAAAGCCCCGCCGCTAAACTGACGAAAATCCCATAAAACCACAAAAAGGAAGAGGCATGTACCCGTTTGGCAAGGCGCAGCCCTTTGTGATGAACCGCTGGTATATCGCGGCTTTTTCCGAAGAAATCACGCGCACACCCTTTGGCCGCACCATCCTCGGCAAGCCGCTGGCCTTCTATCGCACGCAGGCGGGCGAGGCGGTGGCCATGTATGGTCTGTGTCCGCACCGCTATTTCCCGCTGGCCAAGGGCCGGGTGGAGGGCGATGCGCTGGTCTGCGGCTATCACGGCTTTGTGTTTGAGGCCGATGGCAAATGCAGCGCCATCCCTTCACAGGGCACGGGCGCGGGCTTTTGCCAGCCCACTTATCGGGTCGAGGAACGCGGCCCGCTCTGCTGGATCTGGATGGGGGATGCGGATCGGTGCGACCCGGATCTGATTCCGCCCTATGCCGATTTCGGGCTGGGGGTCGAGGGGTGGCGCTACAGTTCGCCCAACCATTTCACCATCCGGGCGCGGGCACAATTGCTGATCGACAATCTGATGGACCTTACCCACCTGCCCTATCTGCACCACCATATCGCGGGGGGCGAGGCGATGAAGGCCATGCCCATGCGTGAGGAAGAGCGCGAGCGCAGCTATCGCCTGATCCGCAGCGGCAAACTGCCATGGGGCGGATTCCACGATCTGTTATGGGGCGCCGATCATAGGTACGAAGGGCTGGCCGACTGGGAATCCATCACCGATTTCTATGGCCCCGAACTGATCCGCACCAATATGCCGCTGTTCACCAGCGTGCCGGGGCAAGATCATGTGCCATCCGCACTGGGCCACCTGCATATCCTGCATGGCATCACTCCGGAAACGGCAACGAGTTCGCATTATTTCGGCTTTGCCAATCGCAATTTCCGCCTTGATGACGAGGTGCTCGATGCCTTCCAACTGGAATCGGACAAGAAGATCCGCCAGCAGGACATTGACGCGATCGAGGCCGTCGAACCCCATGTCGATGCCGCATCGCAGATCCAGCGCGAGTTGCTGGTCAAATCCGATGGCCCCGCGGTCAAGGTCCGCCGCCGCATCGCCGCCATGCTGGAGGCCGAGGCATGAGCGGCGATCACCTCTGCGCCTGCGGGCCTGAGCGCGCGCCGATCCCTGTGGCGCAGCGGGGCAGGCATCTGGTGGTGGACCTGCATTGCCACATGAACATTGCCGCCGCCGAAGCGCTGATCCGCGCCGAGGTCGAAAATCCGCCCAATCCGCTGGCCTTCATGTCTGCGGCCTCGATGGCCACCAATGCCAAGCTTTTCGCCGCCATTGGGCGCAAATTGAACGGCATTGACGAAAGGCTGGCCGATATGGACCGGCTTGGCGTCGATGTGCAGGCCATCAGTCCCTCGCCCGGCCAATATTACTATTTCGCTCCCGATGAACTGGGCCGCGATGCCGCACGGATGGTCAATGACGGGATCGCGGCAGCGGTGGCGCAGCATCCCGACCGGCTGGTGGGCATGGGCACGGTGCCGCTGCAGAATGTCGAGATGGCGGTGCGGGAGATGCGCCGCTGTGTGGGTGATCTGGGGCTGCGCGGGATCGAGATCGGCACCAATGTGGCGGGGCGCGAGTTGGCCGAGGATGCGTTCCGGCCCTTCTTCGCGGCGGCCGAGGAACTGGGCGTGCTGCTGTTTCTGCACCCGCTGGGCTTTACCCATGGCGCGCGTCTGGCCGAACATTATCTCGACAATATCATCGGCAATCCGCTCGAATCCTCCATCGCGCTCAGCCATCTGATTTTCGGCGGTGTGCTGGAACAGCATTCGCGGCTGAAATTATGCGTGGCCCATGGAGGCGGCTATCTGCCCGCCTATTGGGGGCGGATGGATCATGCCTATCGCGCGCGCGATGATTGCCGCCGGTTCATCACGCGTGAGCCGTCCTCCTATCTGCGCCAGGTCTGGCTCGACACGCTGGTGTTCGACCGGGATCAGCTCGACGCGCTGGTGCGCACCCATGGCGCTGACAAATTGTGTCTGGGCACGGATTACCCCTTCGACATGGGCGAGCCCGATCCGGTGGGTTTTCACGCGCATTTGCCCGATCCGGTCAAGGCCCGCCTGCTGGGACTGAATGCGGCGCAATTGCTGGGTCTGAGCCCCCTATGCGACTCATGCGGGCGGGAATGAGCCTGCGTCAAACTATCAATAAAAATGATTTCTGATTGCCCAACTGATGATTGGACGAATGGTCGGATCGCATGATTTCATCGCCTGCCACAAGAGCAAAAACCAAAATGGGGAGAGAGACATGAAATCAGCCTATTTCATCGCGTCCAGCCTGCTGGCGCTGGTCATGCCCGATCTGGCCCGCGCGGCGGAGACCGACAGCGGGCCGGCCATTCAGGACATTGTCGTCACCGCCCAGCGGCGCAGCGAGAGCCTGCAAAAGGCCGCCATTGCCGTTTCGGCCATCGGCGGCGATGAATTGAGAAACACCGGCATCACCCAGCCCACGGCGCTGGGCAATGTGGTTCCTTCGTTGCAGGTGGCGCCTGCGGCGGGGCCTTATAACCTGTTCTATCTTCGCGGGGTGGGCAATTTCAACGGCAATGCCTTTTCCGATTCCGCCATCGCGTTCAACTTCGCGGGCGTCTATCTTGGCCGTCCTTCGGCCACGTCGGGCTTTTTCTATGACCTCGAACGGGTCGAGGTGGTCAAAGGGCCGCAAGGCACGCTTTATGGTCGCAACGCCACCGGGGGTGCGATCAATGTCTTGCCGCAAAAGCCGCAACTGGGGGCTTGGGGCGGTTTTGCCGGGGTGGATGTCGGCAATTACGCGGCGCTGCGATTGGACGCCGCCCTCAATGTCCCGATCGGCGAAAGGGCAGCCGCGCGGATCGCGGCCATGCGCGTCAAGCACGACGGCTATATGAATGACGGCACCGACGATCAGGACGATGTCGGCCTGCGCGGATCCTTGCGCTTTGAACCGAGCAGCGCGGTCCACCTCAATCTGATCGCCGACTATTTCGATCAGGGCGGACGGGGCGTGGGCATGACCCCGCTGCTGGCCCCGCAAGGCGTTGCCACGGCGGCAACCATATCGCCTGACAGCCGCATCGGCATCTTCTCGCCCCAGGGACAGGCTTTTTACACCAGCCAGCGCGCGGGCCTGCTGGGCCGACCGTTTCAGCCCTTCCCGTCTGGCTTCCAGCCCTATTTGCGCAATAATTTTTTCGGGATCGCGGGATCGGCTGAATGGGTCAGCGACTTTGGCACGCTGACCATTCTGCCGTCCTATCGCGAAGGCCATTTGAATTATAACAGTTTCACGCCGGGCTTTCAGGTCAACGCGGTCGAACGCAACGCCCAGACCAGCGTGGAGGCGCGCTTTGCCACGCCCGAGTCAAAGCCGCTGCGCGCGCTGCTGGGCGCCTTCTATTATCACGATCACACCTATGGCCCCTATGGCGATTATGCGTCCAACTGGAACGCGCAATATGACAAGGATATGCTGCTCAACACCACCAGCAAGGCGCTGTTCGGACGGTTGACCTATGCCGTGACGCCCGACATCCGGCTGACCATCGGCGGCAGGCAGACATGGGAAGACAAGGATTTTACCGGCAGCCGTGTGTCGCTGACGCGCATCTGCACGGCCGCATCCTGCCCCACCGCGCCCTCGCTGCCCTATGGCCCGACACCGGCCGCCCTGGGCGCCTTCCCCTCGGTGCTGGTTCCCACGCTGGGGGCGGCGCCCTATGGCGGGCTGCCCGATGTGGTCAATGCCCCCAATGTCATCCAGTCGGCCACCGTCTTTACCAACAATCAGGCCCGAAGCTTTGGCAAATTCACATGGCGCGCGGGCGCGGACTGGGACATTACGCCGCGCAATCTGGTCTATGCCTCGTTTGAGACCGGGTTCAAGGCTGGCGGCTTCTATTACAGCCCGAACGGCGCGGGCGGTTCCTTCGATCCCGAGACGCTTCAGGCCGTCACGCTGGGTTCGAAGAACCGTTTCTGGGGTAATCGGGTCCAGTTGAACCTTGAACTCTTTCGCTGGAAATACCGCAATCAACAGATCAGCCACCTGCTGACCGTGGCGGGCGTGCCGACCTTCGTGACCGAAAATGTGGGCCGCGCAACGTTTCAGGGCTTCGAACTGGAGGCGCGCTTTGCCGCCACGGCACAGACCACCCTGTCGGCCGACCTGCAATATCTCGACGCCAGCTATGACCAGTTCACCTTTCAAAGCCCCAATTCGAACGGCGGAGTGTTTAACGGCACCTCATGCCCCACGGCGAGCTTTGCCGGTTCGGGCGCCTATATCATTGATTGCAGCGGCAGGCGGCCCGTCAATGCCCCGGAATGGACGCTCAATTTGGGGCTGGAACAGCATATTCCGGTGTCTTTTGGCGAATTCACGCTGAATGCCAAGGCGCATTACCAGACCACCACGGTGATCGGCATGGAATTCGCGCCGGTCGAAACACAGGGCGCCTATTGGCTGGCCGATGCACAGATCAATTTCCGCCTGCGCTCTTCGGGCCTGTCGCTGGGCCTGTATATGAACAATATTTTTGACAAGACGCTGCTCTCTCAGGCTTTCCCGACGCCCGGGACCAGCTTCTACGCCACCACCCTGCGCCCACCGCGCACTTTTGGTGGCCGCGTGTCCTATAAATTCTGATGATACGGCGGGGGAAGGCGATGCCCTTCCCCCTCTTCCTTATGCCTGAATTTCGCTCAACAGGCGCAGGATCCAATGCAGGCCCGGATCGCTGTCGCGCACCTTGTGCCATTGCGCGATTTGGATGATCTCCGGGAAGGGTTGCCACGTTTCGTGAATGGCGATGGGATAGACCCGCGCGAAATATTCGGCATAGCGGCGGTGCATGGTCGCCAGTCGCCGCGTGCCCACAACACCGCGACACAGATCGCCAAAACTGGGCAACAAGACCTCGACTCGGCGTTCACGGTCCATTTTCGCGATATATTCGTCGGTTACCGATGGGCGGCGATCAGGGCCAAAGGTGGAAACGGCGTGGCCCACCTCGAAGAATATATCCTCGGTGATGGTCGTATAGCCCGCATCGCGCCAGCTGATGATGACGTCGCTGTCGCGCCATAATTCCATCGAGGGATATTTGGCGTTCACATAGGGATGCACGGTGATCGCCACATCCACTTCGGCCCGCTCCAGCCGTTCCGAGGCCTGACTGCTGGGCGGGATCACCTCAAACGTCACCTTGGGCGCCAGCGCCGAGGCGCGCACGAACAGATCGGCCAGCCCGATCGTATAGGCATAATCCGAAGCGATGATGCGGAAATGGCGGCTGGACGTGGCCGGGGTGAAATCGCCCGCCCGCGTGATCTCGCCCCGGATTTGCAGCAGGGCGCGGCGCACCGGGCCCGACAGGTCCTCGGCCTTGGGGGTGGGCTGCATCTTGCGCCCATGCAGCACCAGCAGATCGTCGCGGAAATAATCCCTCAACCGGTTGAGCGCGCCGGTGACAGCCGGTTGCGTCAGATTCAGCCGCCGCGCCGCCGCCGAAACATTGCGCTCCTCAATCAAGGCTTCGAAAGCCACCAGCAGGTTAAGGTCAAGCCCGTCAAATCGCATGGGGCTTTGTATCAGCCTTAGTTATACCAAACAACTCCAATATTCGATTGGACGCTTTCTGCCCACTGGCCGATGAATGCGGGGACACCGCAGGCGCAGTCTGGCAGCGCCGCGAAACAGGAACCGGGGAGAGAGGCCGTGATGCTGCGCAAGCTGCACCATGTTACATTCCATGTGCGCGATCTGGCGCAAACCGAACAATTCGCGCAGGACTTCGGCCTGATCACCGTCGAGCATACGGCCGAGCGTCTGGTCATGGCCACGCAGGGCGGCGACGCCTTTGCCTATGTCGCCTATCGCGCCGAGGAGCCCAAATTCATCGGATTGGCCTTTGAAGTGGCCAGCCCGGCCGATCTGGAGGAGGCCATCGCGGCGCAGGGCGCGCAAGGCATCGCCGAACTTGATCTGCCGGGCGGTGGGCGCTGCGTGACGCTGAGCGATCCCAACGGTTTTCGCGTGGATCTGGTCCATGGCGTCGGCGCGAAACAGGCCCTGCCCGCCTATCCCGCGTGGCAGATCAACTCACCGCTCGCCTATCCGCGCGAGGGGCGCTTTGAACCCAAACGCCCGATGGCCCCGGCCAAACTGTTCCGGCTGGGCCATATCGGCCTGTTCGTCCCCAATTTCCTCGCCAGCCTGCCGTGGTACAGGGACGTGCTGGGCCTGATCCCCAGTGATATCTATCACGTGCCGGGCCTGCCCCATGTCCAGATCATCGGCTTCCTGCGCCTCGACCATGGCGAGGAATTGGTCGATCACCATTGCATCGCGCTGATGCAGAGCATGGATGGGCGCACCGACTGCCACCACATCAGCTTTGAAGCGCAGGATTTCGAAGCCCAGTTCATGTCGCACCGCTATCTGGAATCGCGCGGCTATGATCTGGTCTGGGGCGTCGGACGCCATCCCCACGGCAGCCATGTTTTCGATGTCTGGCGCGACCCGGACCGCAACCGCTTCGAAACCTTCACCGACACCGACCGCCTGCGCAAATCCGACGGCAGCCGCATTCACGATGTCCATGACGTCGAAATGGATGTGTGGAGCTCGGACCCGCCCGACCGCTATTTTTCCTGAACATCAACCTTTCCAACCCCTTACGCGAGGTCATACCATGACAGACCACAGCTTTCTCAAACCCCTTCCCGCAGCGCCCGAGCCTGAGGGCATTGACGATATCACCGGGCTGGTGGCCGGCTCCTTTGGCATCGGCACGTTCCGCGATGGCGATGGCGCGGCCTTCCCCGGCGTGGTGGTGCCCGGCGGCGGGGTGTACAGTCTGGCCGAGGAATACCGCGACACCCATGCCGTCTTCGAGGATTGGACGCGCGCCTCCAACCTGGCCAATGATGTGGCCGCGCGTCAGGATCGCCATGCCCATGACTATCGGGCGCTCACCATCCTGCCGGTGCTGGCCCATCCCAACCTGCTGTGCGCCGGGTCCAATTACCGCCAGCATGTCGCCGAGATGATGACCTTCAACAAGTTCAATCAGGACAAGCGCATCGCGGGCGAGAGCGAC
Organism: Novosphingobium sp. SG707; assembly: GCF_012275515.1. Classification (GTDB taxonomy): domain Bacteria; phylum Pseudomonadota; class Alphaproteobacteria; order Sphingomonadales; family Sphingomonadaceae; genus Novosphingobium. The sequence goes on along the minus strand of NZ_JAAZQL010000001.1, from coordinate 646,273 downwards.
GAGGCGTTCTTTGAGCGTAACCTGGGCGAAATCGACCGGCGCGCGCGCGAAGGCATGCCCTATTTCTGGACCGGCCTGCATTCCTCGCTCTGCGGCGCCAATGAGGATGTGCCTTTGCCGCTGATCGGGCAGCATCCCGACTGGGAGCTCGAATTCGGCGCCATCGTCGGGCGGACGGGCCGCTATATCCGCCCGGACGAGGCGGGCGATCTGATCGCGGCCTATGTCATGGTCAATGACATAGGCACCGTGGACGAGTTCCGCCGCGCCGATGTCCGCTTCATGTATGATTGGGTCAGCAAGCATCAGCCCAATTTCAAACCCTTCGGCCCCTTTGCCGTGCCCAAGGAATTTGTCGACCGCAACAAGGTCCAGATCCGCCTGAAGGTGAATGGCGAGATCCGTCAGGACTGGCCGATTTCCGACATGATCTTTCAGCCCGAACAGATCCTGTCCTATGCCTCCGAACGCATCCGACTGGTTCCGGGCGATCTGCTGATCACCGGTTCGCCGCCGGGCAATGGGGCGATGTGGGGCAATGCATGGCTGAAACCGGGCGATGTGATGGAAAGCGAGATCACCGGTCTGGGCCGCCAGACCAACCGCATTGTGGCCGAGGAAACGGGCGGGCGCAGCCCCACCTATGGCCCCTTTATCACGGAGTGGTGATATGAACCCGCCGGTCCGGATCGGCCTTGGCCTGCTGCGCATCGTCTCCGGTCTGATCTTCATGCAGCATGGGGTGCAAAAGCTGTTCCTGTGGCCCGCCAGTGTACATCACCCCGGCCCGCTGGTGATCTTCAGCCTTGCCGGGCTGGCGGGTTGTCTTGAATTTTTCGGCGGTCTGGCCATCGTGCTGGGCCTTGCCACGCGCCCCGTCGCCTTTGTTTTGAGCGGGGAGATGGCGGTCGCCTACTGGATGATCCATTTCCCCGCCGGATTGGCCATGAAGGATGGCTGGATGCCGGTGGTCAATCAGGGGGATCTGGCCATCCTGTTCTGCTTTGTGTTCCTTTATCTGGCGCTGGCCGGGGGCGGCGCGTGGAGCCTTGATGCCATAATCGCCCGGCGACGGGCCAATCGGGAGAGGAAAGCATGACATTCCTGCGCAACGCATGGTATCCGGCCGCATGGTCCGCCGATCTGGGCGATGCGCCGATGGAACTGACCATGCTGGATCAGTTCATCGTCCTTTTCCGCGGCGAAGGCGGGCAGCCCAAGGCGCTTCATGATGCCTGCCCCCACCGCTTTGCCCCTTTAAGCCGGGGCAAGTCGCGCAATGGCCGTATCGTCTGCGGCTATCACGGGCTGGAATTCGATGGGGCGGGGCGATGCGTCCACAATCCGCATGGCCATGGCGCCACCGTTTCGGCGCTACGCGTCCGCGCCTTTCCGGTGGCCGAGCGCTATGGCATGCTATGGATCTGGATGGGCGCAGAAGGGGGCGAGGAAAGTCACCCCCTGCCCGACCTGCCGCTTTTCGACGATCCCGGCCTGACATGGGTCCATGGACAGCTTGATGTGCGGGTCCATTACGAGCTGGTTACGGACAATCTGCTCGACCTGACCCATGTTGAGTTTCTCCATCCCTTCCTCGCCTCGCCGGGCAATGCGGCCCGCACGCATTATCGCTGCGAACAGATGGGCGATGAGGTTCGCTCGGTCTATACGATCAGGGACGAGCCGGTGACGGGCCTGTTCCAATTGCTGTGGCCCGACACCCCGGAGCGGGCGAATATGGTGGCCGATATTGTCTGGCAGGCGCCCGCCCGCCTCTCGCTGAAAACCAGCATGGGACGCGGGGAAAGCGCAGCTGGGAATGATCCGCAACTGGTGGTCATGCATCTGCTGGTCCCGCAGGGCGAGAATGCCACGCGCTATTTCTGGGCGGCGGGCAGGAACAGCGCCAAAGACAGCGAGCAGGTTTCGGCCATGCTGCACCAAGGCACGCAAAACGCCTTTGAATTTGAGGATGAGCCGATGATCGCGGCCGTGCGCAGCCGGATGCGATCCAATGATCTCATGGCGCATAAACCGGCCATCCTGCCCTTTGACGAAGGCGCGATCCGGGCAAGGCGCATCCTTGCGCGGATGCTGGGCCGCGAATTGGCCGAACAGGCGTCAGGATAGCGGCAACGGGCGCCCGTTTTTCAGGCCCGGATCAACGGGCGGCCCGCCAGAACCGTAATCCCTCCCAAAACCAAAGCCGCCAGCAGATGGGCGACAAAATCCGTCATCGACATTTCCGCCGGATGACAAAAACCCAGCAGGCCAAAGGCCATGAAGGCAATCCCCGCCCCCGCCACGGTCAAGGACCGCCCGGGATTCAGGGATCGGGTGCGCCGCAGGGCGGCAATGGCAACAAGGATCATCGGCGCGCCCGCGGTCAGCACAAAGGTGAAGCAGTAACTGCCCACGCCTCTTTGAAAACTGATCAGCCGGGGCGACAGGGCCATGCTGACCATGGCCAGCACCAGCCATGCGGCCAATCCGCCCACGATCCAGCCCCTGCCCCGGACCCGCCCGTCGGCCACGCTGATCGAGAGGGAAGCGGCGAAGATCGCCAGCCCCAGCGTCAGCGACAAAGCCACATTGGCCACCGAAATCACCGCATGGGCGGATGACCAGTCGGTGGCGAAACGATGCAGCATGCGCGTGGCCAGAAAGCCCAGCCCCAGCGCCACCGGCGCCCAAACCATCACCCGCCGCCACACCGGCGCCACCCGGGCAACGGGCCGCAGGTCGTGGGTCAGCGCCTCAATCAGGGCTTCAGAATCGCGCATATCAGGCATTTCCATCCTCGCGCAGCCGGGCAAGGGCGCGGTGGAGCAGGGATTTGACCGCCGAAACGGACATCCGGCTTGCGCCCGCCGCATCATCCAGACTCATCTCTTTCAGCTTGACCATTTCCACCATCATCCTTTGCCTTTGCGGCAAACGGCCCAGCAAACGGGCCACTTCGCGTTCATTGCCCCATGCCTCGCCCGGATCGGCAGAGGCATGGTCGGCGGCGGCATCCATCGCTTCGTCATCCATGATCTCAAACCGCCGCGTCCGGCCCGACCGGCGCAGGACATCTATCGCGCGCGACACGGCGATCGCCCCCACCCATGGCATCAGCGGCCGCGCCGGGTCATAGGTGTGGCGCAGGCGATGGATCGTCATCAACGTGTCCTGCACCGCGTCCTCCACCAGATCCTCATCGAAAATGCGGCGCGCGGCGATGCGGCGGATGGCAGGCAAAATCGCGCGCAGTACCATGCGATAGGCCCCATGGTCGCCGTCCTGCGCCCGCCGCATCCATGCGGGCCACTCGCTTTCGGGGGGAAGGTCGCCGGGCACGCTGGGCCTATCACATCCTTAGGTAAGGCATAGGATCAGCCCTTTGCGCGCGCGGCGGCTTCCAGCGCCTTGATCGCCAGATCCTTGGTCAGTACCTGAGGCAGGATCACTGGTTTGCCCCCGCCCGCCGGATAGACGAGGTAAAGCGGCAGACCCGTTCGGCCAAGATCGCTCATCGCTTTTTCGATTCCCGCATCATAATTGGTGGAGTCGGCAATCATAAAGGCTGTATCGGTCCGCGCCATCGCTTCCTTGAAGGCGGGCGTCGAAAGCACGGCCTTTTCATTGACCTTGCAGGTCAGGCACCATGCGGCCGAAAAATCGACGAAAACCGGCCTGCCTGCGGCGGTCTGAAGCGCGACCTGTTGGGGCGACCAGCGGATCGGGCGATCATCGCAGGCGGGCGTAACGGCCGGTTTGCGCGCCTGTGTTTCAAACGCGGCTCCCGGCATGGCAAAGGCCCCGCCAATCACCGCCAGCCCCGTAAGCGCCGTCAGCGTCAGAGTGCGTGCCGGTTTGCCCGACATGGCGCGGCGCTGGGCCAGGCCATAGATCCACGCGCTGAATGCCAGCAGCAGCGCGCAGCCCAGAATGAAGGGCAGGCCTGCCGAGGCCGTCTGGGCATCGAGCACCCAGACCAGCCAGGCGGCGGCGGCCAGCATCGGAAAAGCCAGCGCATGTTTGAGCGTGGCCATCCACGGCCCCGGACGCGGCAAACGCCGGGCCAGCGCGGGCGAAAAGCACAGCGCGGTAAACGGCGCGGCCACACCCACCGCCAGCGCGGCAAAGATCGCAAGGCCCACGATCGGAGGCTGAACCAGGGCAAAGCCCAGCGCCCCGGCCATGAACGGCCCCGCGCAAGGCGTGGCCACCACCACCGCCAGCGCGCCCGTCAGGGCAGCCCCGGCCAGGCCCTCGCGCCCGCTGACGCTTTGCCCGGCCCGCTGCAGGCCAAGGCCGATTTCAAACAGGCCCATCAGATTGAGCGCCGAACCGATCATCACCAGCGCCAACAGCGCGACAATCATCGGCGATTGCAGCTGGAACCCCCAGCCCACCGCCTCGCCCCCGGCCCGCAGCGCCAGCAGCACGCCCGCCAGCGCCAACATCGCCAGCACAGAACCGGCCATGAAAGCCAGACCTTCGCGGCGCAGCAGGGCCGGATCGCCCCCCTGCCGCACGAGGCCGAACGCCTTTAACGAGATGATCGGAAAGACGCAGGGCATGCAATTGAGGATCAGCCCGCCCAAAAAGGCGGAGAGAATGGCAACAAGCATCAAAAGCCTCGTAACGACAGAGGGGGACCCGATCAGCGATCAGCCGTGCTTGGCTTTCCATTCGCGCACGGCGGCCATGGTCTTTTCGATATGGGCCTGCGGATTGCCGTCGGTATAGCTCAGCAGGATCTTGCCGTCGGGCGCGATCACAAAGGAGGTGCGTTCCGACAGAAGGCGGTCCTTGAACGTCATCGTGGTCTTGTATTCAGCGGCGATCTTGGCGCCCGGATCGGCGGCCACGGCAAATTTATCGCGGCATTCCACCTTGGAAAATTCGGCCACGCGCTCAACATTGCCCGCCGTCACGCCCACGACCGTGGCGCCCATCTTGCGGAATGTGTCGGTGGCTTCGGCAAAGAGATGCGCTTCGACCGTACAGCCGGGCGTAAAGGCCGCCGGGAAGAAATAGAGGACGACCGGCCCCTTGCGCAAAGATTGGTTGAGCGTGAAATTGAACGTCTTTCCGCCCTTTGCCGCATCCAGCGTGAAATTGGGCGCGGCGGCGCCCTGCGGCAGGGCGGCAAAGCCCGGGGTCGGAAGCGAGACGGCCAGCAGCCCGAGCGCCAGCGAAACGGCAAGGTTCTTACGGAATTTCATCTGCTCTGCTCCAATACGAAATCGGTTGAAGGGGATGGGCTTTCCCTTGCCCCTCACAAACGGTTTCGTCGGCGCTCAGCAAAAAGTTGCGGTCAAAATCATCCGGGGCAAAAAATTTTTGCCCTTGCCCCCGATGTGGCTCCTGCAATGAGGGAACCGGCGCCCCCTCCGGCTCAGCCTGGCGCCCGAGAGCGCGCGCCGCGCCTCACTTGGGCCGCACGAATGTCTGAGCCTTTTCTATGCCGAAATGATCGGGCAATTGCGCGCCGGTAAAACCGCTGGTCCCTGCGTCATAATCGAGGGGGAGCATCTGGGCGTTCCACTTCTGCCACTCGGCCTGCATTTCGCGGAATTTTTCCGGCATCCGGTCCTTCAGGTTCGCCCGCTCCTGCGGATCATCGATCACGTTGAACAGGAAAGTGTTGTTCAGGATTTTCAAATATTTCCAGTCGCCCTTGCGACAGGCCTCCTGATTGAGGTTGAGATAGCGCCACGAAAAACTGCGCTCATGCGCCTGATCCGGGCGGCGCAGAACGGGCAGCAGGTTTTCGCCATCAGAGGGAAAGGCCGGATCGGGTGTGGTCCCGGCGGCGGCCAGCAAGGTGGGCAACCAGTCCATCGTCATGATGGTCTGCTCGCTCACGCTGCCCGCTTTGGTCACGCCGGGCCAGCGGATGATAGCAGGCACGCGCAGCCCTCCTTCGAGCAGTTCGGTCTTGCGCCCGGTGAACGGGCCGGTGTCGGAAAAGCGCTCGCCGCCATTGTCGCTGGTAAAGACCACGATCGTGTTCTCGGCCATGCCCAGTTCCTCAAGGCGTTTGAGGATCAGGCCGATCTGGTAATCCATCCGCGTGACCATCTGCGCATAGATCTTCGCACTGCCCCCGTCGAAATGGAACATGGCCATGGGCTTGCCGCTTTCGTCCAAACGGCGCGCTTCGGCCACATCCTCTGGCCCTTCCCAAGGCCAATGCGGCGCGTTGAAATGCAGCGATAGGAAGAAGGGTTTGTCCTGCCGCGCATGGTCCGTGATCACCTCGCGCGCCTTGGCGCCCAGCAGGTCGGTCAGATAGCCCTGCTGGTCGATCTGGCGCGCATCATCCCACAGGTCCGCCTTGCCGAAAGCCTTGTGGGTGAAATAGTCCAGACCGCCGCCGCGAAAGCCCCAGAAATGATCATACCCGCTTTGCTGCGGCCCATAATCGGGCAGCGCCCCCAGATGCCATTTGCCGATCAGCATCGTGCCATAGCCCGCCTTGCGCAGCAGCGAGGGCAGCGTGGGGTGGCTGGGCGGCAGGCCGACCGGACGCTGGCCCAGCGGCTCCTCAAGCCCGACGGGCAGCCGGTTCTGATAGCGCCCGGTGATCAGCGCCGTGCGCGTGGCCGAACAGACCGCCGAATTGGCATAGGCCTGAGTAAAGCGCAGTCCCCCGGCCGCCAGAGCATCGAGCGCGGGCGTGGCATAATCGCGCCGACCATAGCAACTGAGATCCGCGAAACCCATATCATCGGCCAGAATGAACAGGATATTGGGTCGGCGTTGCCCCTTGTCCGTCGCTGCTCTGGCAAGTTCGGGCACCAGACCCGCCCCGATCAGAGCCGTTGACCGGGCAATAAGCGAACGTCGCGATAAAGAAGCCATGGCATTTGTCCTTGAGCGAATGATCAGAAATTGCGGCGCAGCGTCACGGACACTTCACGCGGCGGCGCAGGCTGGGCAAGGGTCATGCCCAGATTGAAGAATTTGTTGTTGTAATAGGTCGTGTCGAACAGGTTGCGCACGGCCAGCGACAGGCGCCAGTCCTTGTTCGGGGAATCGAAGGTCAACCGCGCATTGGTGACGCCATAGGCGCCCACCTGCCCTTCGGGATTATTGGCAATTGTGGTGAAATAGGACGATTGATAGCTGTAATCCACGCGCGGGGTGAAAGTGCCGATCCTGGTTTCCACCCCATATTGCGCGCCAAGCGCCGCCTTCCATGCCGGGGCAAAGGGCGCGGCATTGGCCAGCGTCACGCCCTGAATGACCACGCCCGCCGCGCTGATCGAGGTCAGTTGAAAATGCAGATAGCTGACGCTGGCGTCGATCAGCATCCCGCCCACGGGCCGCGCGGTCACCTCCAGTTCGGCGCCCTTGTAACGCGCGGAGCCGACATTGGTGGGCGTGGCGTTGAGCGCGCTGTTGGCCGTGGGCGCGGTGTTGGTGAAGATGATGTTCGAATAATCATTGAGGAACAGCGAGCCATTCACCCGCACCCGCCGCGACCATAGATCGCTTTTAAAACCAATCTCATAAGCGGTAATCGTTTCGGGATAGAAAGGCACCGCCTGTTCGGGCACGAAAGGCCGGGGATTGGTGCCGCCGCCGCGAAATCCGGTCGATACCTGCGCATAGGTCATCAACTGATCATTCCAGCGATAGTCCAGATTGACCCGGTAATCGACCTTGTTCGCCTGATAATGGCTCTGCACCCCGGTCAGCACGCCCGCAGCGGTAAAGGTGGGCACACCGGGCAGGAACGGGTTGTAACGGCGATAGGTGTAGTCCTTGGTGTCGTCGGTATACCGGATACCGCCCGTCAGGTTCAGGCCCGAAAGCGGATGCAGGATCGCCTGACCAAACACGCTCTTGTTGGTGGAAATCGCGTCATCGTCGGGCGCGTTGAGGTTTTCGAACGGCTTGCCGGGATAAAGGATGTTCGACCCGGCAAAATTATTGTCCGCCCGGTAATAATAGCCGCCCACGGTCCAGTCGAGCAAAGTGCCCAGTGCCCGACCATTGAGGCGCAATTCCTGGCTGAATTGGCGGCTGCGGGCCTGATACAGCGCGGTCTGGGTGGTGATCGGGCTGGCATCGCCGTCAATGCCATAGCTGACATTGGTGCGGCTGTAGCCGGTGATCGAGGTCAGCGTCAGGTTCTCGCCCGGCCGCCATGTGATCGTGCCGTTGAACGTGCTTTGCAGCAGGTCATTATGGCTCGGCACGCTGATCGCGGGATGGCTGCCCGCACCTACCTTGCCATTATAGATGGCCGGGTCGGTGAAGGCAGGCGTGGCATAGGTGGCGTAATTGTAATTGGCCCCGGTGGGCACGACAAAGAGCGCGGGATCAAACGGCGCAAAATAGGCCGCCGAAGTGCTGTTCGCGGCCAGCAGGACCGTGGGCGCGACCTCGGAATTGTCCTTGATCACCGTGGCCGACAGATCGACCGTCCATTGCGGATTGGGCGTGTAGCGCAGGGCAAGCCGCCCACCCCCGTAATTCTTGCCTCCTTCATGGCCCAGCACGCAATTGCCGGAAATGCCCGCCGCCGGAACCCCCGATGACGGATGGAGGCAGCCATAATCGAGCCGCGTCACATAACCGTCCTGCCGCGTATAGACGCCCGAGGCGCGGGCATAGAGCTTGTCCGGCACGATGGTGAAATCGCCCCCGCCGCGAAAGCTGAGCAGATTGCGCGAACCATAGCTGGCCTCAAGGTAATTCGCGCCGCGCCCGTCGGGCTTGCGGCTGTAGAGTTTGACCGCCCCGCCGATGGAATTCTTGCCCGCCAGCGTTCCTTGCGGCCCGCGCAGAATCTCCACCCGCTCCAGATCGAGCAGGTCGAAATTGGCGCCGAACAGCGAACCGTAATAGACATCATCGACATACATGCCCACGCCCGGTTCCATGGCGATGCTGCTGTCGCTCTGCCCCAGGCCGCGCACGAAGACCGTAACCGCCGGGCCAAAGGCGGCGGCCGATGGTTTGAGCAGGACGCCGGGCGCGCTGTTGCTGATATCGGCAATCTGGTTGATCGAACGCGCCTCCAGCCCGGAGGCATTGATGGCCGTGATGGCCAGCGGAGTGTCCTGCAATTTCTGCGACTGGAATTGCGCCGTGACGACAATTTCAGCAACCCCGGTGTCGGGCTTTTTGGCCTCCTGCGCCATCGCGCCCTGGGCCAGCAACAGCGCCCCCGATGCCAACAGGACATAGCGCATTCCAGCAAATTTCGACATGTTCCTCTCCCCTGATCCCGAACTTGCCGTCGGTGATTGATGGCCAGCCTAGGGAAGGCGGGCGCACCCATGCAAAGGGGGCTGGCCTTGTCATAAGTGACAAGGCTGGACTTATCGGTTATCCTGCCTGCATGTTCCGCTTCACCATCCGCCAGATCGAGATATTCCTGAAGGTCTGCGAAGCGGAAGGCTTCCGCCGCGCCTCCGAAGCGCTGGGCATTTCCGAAGCCGCAATCAGCCACCAGATCTGCCTGCTGGAGGAGCAATTGGGCGGCCCCCTGTTCCGCCGCCGCCGGGGCGCGGCCATCCAGTTGCTGCCCGAAGGCGAGGAATTTCGCGATGCGGCCATCCAGTTCGTCCGGCAAGGACTGGCGCTGGGGCAAAGGCTGGCGCCCTCGCCCGCCCAGCCCACCTGCATCACGATCCACACCGGGCCGCATCTGCTGGAGGACGCCTTGCGTCCGGCGCTGCCCGAATTTCTGCGTCTGCATCCCGATATCAACCTCAATCTGGTGATGCCCAAAACGCGCAAATGGCTCAAACAGGCGATTGTGGCCGGCAAGGTTCAGGGCGCCCTGCTGAATGTGAGTTCAGCAGAGGAATTACCGCAATCGCAGGTGCTGGCACAAACCGACATGGGCATCTATGCCTGCGCCGCGATTGCCGCGCGGATCAGGGCCAACCCGGCACAGCCGATCGACCTGATCCTGCCCAACAGCGATCAGCCTGATGCCGCATCGCAGATCCGCTACTTGCGCCATGCCGGGGTCCACTTCCGCATCGCAGGCCATTATCCCTTTCACGACGTGGCCATCCGCATGGCCAGCGAGGGCGTGGGCGCTTTGGTTGTGCTCTCGAGCATCGTGACTTCGCTCGATCCCTCGGGCATTCTGGAAGAGGTGCAGAAACTGGGCGTGTGGCAGACAAGGCTCTACCTTTCCCCGCAATTGGCACACGACCATGCCGAGGCCCTGCGCGGTTTTTTCACCAAGGCGGCGCAGAAATTGAGCGGTCCGGCCCCAAACGCCTGAACGGCAGCGCGCCTATACAAAAATGACCTTGCGCAATCCTTTGCGCATGATAGCCTGCGCCGCATGAAATCGCCCCCGAAACGCAACATCCGCCTCCGGTCTCTCGCCCCGATCCTGCCCCTCCTTGTCTTGGGCGCCCCCTCGGCCAGGGCATCGACCGGGGCCGAGCAATTGTGCAAAGGACTGGAGCAGGGTGCCCTGCCCGATCTTGTGATCGAAACGGCGCAGGCCCATCCCGCCGGCCCCGGCCCTGCCGCGCTCGTACCGCCCGGCATGACCACGCCCCCCGCTCCGATTCTGCCCGCCCATTGCGAAGTGATCGGCCATACCGAACAGCGCGTGGGCCGCGATGGTCAGAACTATGCCATCCGCTTTCACCTGCGCCTGCCAGAGGCATGGAACGGCGGCTTTTTCTTTCAGGGCGGCGGCGGCAGCGACGGTGATCTGGGCGATGCGGTGGGGGCCATGGGCATCTCGCCTCCGGCGCTGGCGCGGGGCTATGCGGTGCTGTCGCAGGATTCGGGCCACGATAACAAGGCCAATTTCGACCCCAAACGCGGCGGCACCTTGGCCTTTGGCTTCGACCCCTTGGCCCGCACCAATTACGGCCATGCCTCACTGCAAAAATCGGTGCTGGCTGCGCGCAAGGTGATCGCCGCCCGCTATGGTAAAGCGCCCCGCCGCAGCTATTTCGTCGGCTGCTCCAAAGGCGGTCAGGAAGGGTTGGCGCTGGTGCAGCGATACCCCACCCTGTTTGACGGCGTGGTGGTGACGGCGCCGGGCCTGTCCCTGCCCCGCGCTGCGATCGGCGAGGCGTGGAACACCAAGAGCTTCAGCTTCTCGGCCGTCAATGGCCATGGCCCGCTCACCCCGCTCAATATCGCGCAGGGCTTTTCCGATGCCGATTTTGCCCTTGCGCGGCGGGCCTTGCTGCGCGCCTGCGACCGGCTGGACGGGCTGGCCGACGGCATGATTCTGGCCGTGGGCCAATGCACTTCGGCGCGGGTCCTGCCCGCCTTCAACGCCATCCGGTGCAAGGGCGCCAAGACCGACACCTGCCTGACCGGCGAGCAGATCACCGCCCTGCAGCGCGTCAACAGCGGCCCGCGCAACAGCCGGGGACAAAGCATCTATCCCGGCTTCCCCTGGGATGCCGGATGGGGCGCTGCGGACTGGCGCATCTGGCAATTGGGGACGGCGGACGGGCGCGTTCCCTCGCTCAACATGCTGATGGGGGCGGGCGCGCTGGCCTCGATCTTCTCGGTGCCGCCGCAGGCTTTGGCGCCGGGCGCCGAGGGTGGTCTGGCCTTTCAGATGGCGCTCGATCTGGACCGGGCCGAACAGGGCATTCTGGCGCGCGGCGGCGATTTCGCGACATCAGGATGGGAGGATATTTCGGCCCGCTCGACCGACCTTTCGGGCTTTCTGGGCCATGGCGGGCGGCTGATGGTGCTGCATGGCGGGTCGGACCCGGTCTTCTCCATCGCCGACACGCTGGACTGGTATCGCGCGATGCTGGCGCGGGGCGGCGATGCGGCGCGGGCCAATACGCGCTTTTTCGTCGTGCCGGGCATGAACCATTGCACCGGCGGCCCCGCCACCGATCAATATGCGGCCTTTGACGCCATGGTCGCATGGGTTGAGCAACAACACGCGCCCGAAAGGATCATCGCCCGCGCTGGCCCTGCGTCGCCCTTTCCGGGGCGTGAGCGACCGCTTTGCGCCTTTCCCAAGATCGCCCGCTATCGCGGCCATGGCGACCCGGAAAAGGCGGAAAGCTTTGTCTGCAGTTGAGGATCAGCGCGCCCGATAGAAACGGATCACCACCGAGGGATGCGTAGGATCCTTGCCCCCTTCCAACCGGCTGATCCAGGCGCCATGGTTGAGCCAGCCATAGCGCCCCATCGGCGCCTCGAAGCGGGGCTGGGTGAAGGCGGGCGTGAAAGGCTGGCCCTTTTCAAGGCAGAACTGGCCATGGTTGACCACGTTGAACATCACGCCATCATCGGTCTGCAGGAAATAATCGGCATGCAGGCTGCTGCATCCCGCCGAGGTCTGCAATTGCCAGTCCCATCCGCCGGGCACCACCTTGCCCTTGATGGCGGGGCCGGAAAATGTGCCGCCGATGATAGGGATATAGCCGCGCTGACCAAAGGCGGTGCCGCCGACCTCGACACGCGCGGCGAGCAACACCTCGGCCTCGAACATGAATTCCAGTTGCGGCGCGGGCGGCGCGCTTTGCGCCGCCACAGCCACCGGCGCCAGCGACAGGGCCAAAGCGGCGATTTTCAGAACAGGCACGATAGAGTCTCCCATCAGTTGTGATTGTCAGCTATGGTAAGGCAAACGTTTGTGCATTCCAAGGATGACTGAGATGGACAAGAACATTTTCGCCCCGGACCGGCGGACCGCCCTGCGCTGGATGACATGCGCCGGGGCCGCCATGCTGCCGGGCGGATCGCTGAGCGCCAAGGAAACGGGCGCGGCTGCGGGCCTCCCCTTTGTCGATCCGGAACTGCGCGAGGCAGCCAAACAGATCATCGCCATGACCAGCGGCTTTTATCCGATGGGCCCGTCCAAATTGCCCATGCTGCGCGCCGCCATTGCCAAGGCGCAAATGCCCGATCATCCCGCCGTGCCGGTCCGCACCGTCATGGCGCCTGTAGGCAAGGGACTGGGTGAGGTGAAACTTTATGTCCTGAATGAAAAGCCCGACGGCGCGGCGCGCCCCGCTATCTTGCACACGCATGGCGGCGGCTTCATCACGGGCTCGGCTTTGCTGGAAATCGGCGGGCTGATCGATCTCGCGCGTGAACTCGATTGCGTCATCGTCTCGGTCGAATATTCCCTCGCGCCCGAAGCGCCATGGTCGGTTTCGATGGAGCAGACCTATGCGGGCCTGCTCTGGCTGTATCGTCAGGCCGCCGCGTTGGGCGTGGACCGGGCGCGGATCGCGGTGGCGGGCGAAAGCGCGGGCGGCGGCCATGCCGCGCTGTTGGCCCGGACCGCGCGTGATCGCGGCGAGGTGCCGGTGGCGTTCCAATGCCTGATCTATCCGATGCTGGACGACCGGACCGGATCGACATGGAATCCCGCGCCGGGGCTGGGCTGTATCGGGTGGGATGGGGATGCCAACCGCTATGGCTGGCGCGCCTTTTTGGGGCAAAGGCCGGGTCAGGCGCATGTGCCCCACCGCGCCGTGCCCGCCCGCGCCGCCAGTCTGGCCGGCCTGCCGCCCGCCTTTATCGCAGTGGGCTCGATCGACCTCTTCGCCCGCGAGGACATCGCCTATGCCCAGCGCCTGACAGCCAGCGGCGTGCCCGCCGAACTGCTGGTACTGCCCGGCGCATTCCACGGGTTTGACAAGGTGATGCCCGGCGCATGGGTATCGCGGCAAGTGCTGGCCGCGCGCTCGGCCGCCTATCGGCGCGCATTCGGGCTTTGATCCCGGTTTTGCTTGCCCCAATGGGGCGCGGCGATAGAACGACGATGATGAACAGGGAGCCGATGGATTGAACAGCCCGACCAATATCAAGCAACTGGCCGAGCTGGCGGGGGTATCGGCGGGCACAGTGTCACGCGCGCTTTCCGGTTCGGGCCGGGTCAGCCCTAAAACGCGCGAGCGGATCATCACGCTGGCGCAAAAGCTGGGCTATCAGCCCAATCTGCTGGCGCGCAACATGCGGATGCGCAAGACCAGCACGGTGGGCATGCTGGTGCCGCTGGGCCATGATGATCTCCAGCATCTGTCCGACCCTTTTTTCAACACGATGAGCGGCTATCTGGCCGATGCGCTGGCCGATCAGGGCTATGACCTGCTGCTTTCGCGCGTGATCCCTTCGGATGAGCGCTGGATCGAGAATTATGCGCGCTCGGGCCGGGTCGATGGCGTGCTGATCATCGGCCAGTCCAACCAGCTGGCGGTGATCGAAGCCACCTCGCTGGCCTATCATCCGATGGTGGTGTGGGGCGGCCAGGTGTCAGGTCAGCATCACTGCTCGGTGGGGTCGGACAATCGTGCCGGCGGGATGCTGGCCGTACGCCATTTGATGGAGCGGGGATGCCGACGCATCGCCTATCTGGGCCCGGTCGAGGGGCCGGAATTCGGCGCAAGGCTGGATGGCGTGCGTCAGGCGCTGGCGATTGCCGGGCGGGGCGAGGAATTGCAGGTCATGCCATCGCATTGTGAACCGGCGGCGGCCTATGACGATGCGCTGGGCCTGCTGCGTGGGCTGCCGGTCATGCCCGATGGCATTGTGGCGGCCTCGGATGTTACGGCGATCAGCGTGATCCGCGCGCTGGGCACGATGGGCCTTCGTGTCCCGGATGAAGTGAAAGTGATCGGCTATGACGGCCTGCCGCTGGGCGAGCTGGTTTCGCCGCCGCTGACCACGATTGACCAGCAATTGCGCCATGGCGCGCGGGTAATGGTCGATCTCCTGCTCAAACGCATGGCGGGCGAGCCGACCGGCAGCGTGCTGATCGACCCGCAGCTCATTCAGCGTGAATCGACCTGAATCCGGCTGGTATCGCCCGCTAGACGCAGCGTGAACCACGGCGCGGGGCTGCCGCCAAAGGCACGGCGGCGGCCCGATGCATCGGCAGGCGCGGCATCCGGCGCAATGCCGGGCAAGTCGGCAAAGCTGGTGACACGCCCGTCGCCCAAAACCCACCAGCTATAGGCCTGCCAGGGGGTTTCCTCCGGGTTGCCCGCCACCAGGGTGTCGCCATTGATCGGGTGAAACGGCCCCAGCGGACCTTCGCCCACCACGCCATAGAGGCCCGTCGGCCCCTGCGGCCCATCTGCGGCAAAGACTTTGCGCTGGGTGGACCAGAACAGGTAATACAGGCCGCCGATATAGCGCATATGCGGCCGCTCCAGCTCGTTGTTCAGCCCATCGCCATCCACCACCGGGGGCAGAAGGCGCCACGGCCCATGCGGTCCGGCAAGCGAATGCGCCACGCCGATCACCCCATTCCACTGCGATGCTGAGGCGGCTTTTGACGCGGTGAAGAAGAGGAAATGCTCCCCGCTGCGGGGGTCCTGAAAATAGCAGGGGTCGCGGAAAGCCTTGATTGTGCCAGCACCACCCTCGCTGCCCCGGACCCGCAGATAGATATCGCCATCGGCGGCGACGGCTTCTTCGGGCCGGGTCCAGTTTTCAATGACGGGCCTATCGCCGAGCCAATGGAGGACGCCTTCCGTCAGGAACAGGCGCTGCTCGAACGTGGGTATTGTCTCGTCGCGGCGCCCGGCGGCGGTGAACCAGCACAGGACGCGCCGGTCCGCTGCATCATAAAGCGCGCTGCCCGACCACTCGCGGCTGCCCGGCGTGTGGCCATCGGGAAAGGCCGGGCCGCAATCGACCCAGCCGGAGCCGTCGATCATCTGCAGCAAAAGATGGATGCGGGCGATGGCATGGCGGTCCTCTGGGTCGGGCAAAGCCGGCGCGGCGAGCGCCAGCCAGAGCCAGCCTTGCGCAAAGGTGTGTGCATCGCCCTCCAGATTTTCGACGGGCCACATGTCCCAAATATCCAGGCCGGGAAGGCGCGACGCACATTCCTCGCGGGTAAAGCCGGGGATGGTGTTGGCGCCGTTCGGACGCAGCGCGGACATATGGGCGGCGGTCCAGCAAAAGGCCAAGGGGTGAGGCGAATCAGCCACATGTTGCAAACGTTTGTTCATAAAAATCCCTCCCCCACAACGGCGGATCAAAAATAGATGCATACTATCAGTTATTTAGACCGATATTTCCGCGACCAAGCACTGGAATCATCCGCAGAAAATTCCCTCTAGGCAACGAATGCTATCGATTGTAACAGATGCGCAATCGGTTGTGCAATAGCAGCGACTCGTTGCAGCAGCCGTAAGGAGAGTGGCGCCGCCCCCGGCGCCGGAAAAACACAGGTATGATCCCGGGAGGACGCCATGAAATATTCCGCCATCTTGCTTGCCAGCGCCGCACTATTTCCTTTGGCCACCCCTGCCCTTGCGCAGGATGCGGCCGCCGCCAATGACCAGCTCACCACCGAAATCGTGGTGACGGCGCAAAAGAGCAGCGAAAAGATCTCCAAGGCGCCGATCGCCGTCAGCGTGGTTTCTCAGGCCGCGCTCGACCGCCAATCGATCACCAGCGCGGACCGGCTGGTCTCCACCGTGCCTTCGCTGCAGCTCAGCCAGAACGGCTTTGCCATCCGCGGCATCGGCAGCAACAACGGCTTTTCCGGCTATTCGACCGTCGCGACCCAGTTTGACGGGATCTACAATCCCTCCTCGGTGGCGCTGGGTCTGGCCATGTTCGACATCGGCTCGGTCGAGGTGCTGCGCGGGCCGCAGGGCACCGTTTATGGCCGCAACGCCACGGCGGGCGTGGTCAACATCAACACCGCCGATCCGGGCAAGCATCTGGGCGGCAGCGCCAGCCTGCAATATGGCCGCTTCAACGAGATCCGCGCCCAGGCCGCCATCGACCTGCCGGTCAGCGATACGTTCGGCCTGCGCATCGCCGCCTTCCGCCAGATCAATGACGGCTATGGCCCGCAACTGGGCACCGCGCGTTTTGACCAGACCGATCTGGGCGGCGTGCGACTGACCGCCAAATGGGCCATCACCCCCCGCCTGACATGGCGCGTGTCGGGCTCCTATGCCGAAAACAACGGCACGGTGCCCGCCGTCTATCTGCGCAATTACAATTACTATCCGCAGGCCAATCTGACCACCGGCACGTTCGGCCCGGTCACGATCATCCCCACCAGCTTTGACACGATCAACCCGGGGCTGGATCAGGTCCGCAACAACCGTATCAATGTCAAAAGCTATGATGTGCGCTCCAAGCTGATGTGGCAGGCGACCGACAGCCTGAGCCTGACCTGGTTGGCGGGTTACTCCTCGCTGGTGAACAATGGCGTGGCGGCGGCCTCTGGCGTGTTTTCGCAGGAATATATCAACCACAAGACCAATAGCTGGTCGCACGAACTGGATGTCAATTTCCAGCGCGGGCCGGTCAAGCTGGTGGCGGGCGCCTATATCTATCAGGACGAAATCCCCTCGGGCCAGCGTCTGCTGCATGCGGGCAACACCGCGCCCGCGCCTTTCGCATCCGTCTACAACATCTTCGGCCCGCTGGTGGCCAGCACCGGCAATCAGATCGGCACGATCAACGCCGTGGACGTGGTCAACACCTATTCCGGCGAGGGCAGCGAATCGCGCGCCCTGTTCGGGCAAGGCACCTTCTCGCTGACCGGCCGCCTGCGCGCCACGGCGGGCGTGCGCGCCACATGGGATGATGTGAATGGCCGCGAACAGCAATTGGTCTGCCCTGGCGCCACGGTCACGCGGGCCAATATCAACGCCTTCTCATGCCCCGGCGGCTTTGCCATCGCCTATACCGATGATCGGGGCCGCGCCGCCGCCAGTTTCAGCAAGGTGAGCTGGAAGGCGGGCCTCGATTACGACCTGACGCCGGGCATTCTGGCCTATGCCACGGTGTCGACGGGCTATCGTGGCGGGGGTCTGCAATCCAGCGGCAATCCGGTCGCCTACCGCCAATATGCGCCCGAAACCGTCACCAATTATGAAGCGGGCCTGCGCGCCAAATTGCTGGGTGATCGTCTGTTCATCGGGCTGACCGGCTATCAGATGGATTACCGGAACCTTCAGGTTTCCTCCATCGTGGTCGATCCGGTGCAGGGGCCGATTGCCGTCACCACCAATGCGGCCAAGGCGCGCATTCGCGGCGTCGATCTGGAAACCTCGTATCGCCCCACCCGCAATGACACGTTCTCGGGCTATGTGGCCTATATGGTGGCCGAATATCGCAGCTTCCCCGGCGCCTCGGACAATCTGCATTCGGCCGATACGATGTACAACATCTTTGCACCGATCCTTGGCTATGCGGCGATCCCCTCGGCCTCGGCGGATTATTCGGGCAAGCGTTTGACCAATGCGCCGCAATTTTCCGCCCGCTTCAGCTATGCCCACGCGTTTGATCTGGCATCGGGCGGCAAGATCACGCCGTCGGTCGATTTCTATGCCCAGTCCAAAACCTTTGCCAGCAGCGACAATGCCGTGCAGGGTCGCATAGCGGGCTATACCAAAACCGATCTCAACCTGCGCTATGACGAGCCGAGCGGCCATGCCTATATCAACCTGTTCATGAACAATGTGGAGGATCGCCGCATCGCCACCACCGTGGTCCCGGTGTGGAGTTCGACCACGGCCAGCTATGCCCCGCCGCGCACCTATGGCGTGCGGATCGGCTTCAAATACTGAAACCATCTTGGCAATTGGGGGCCGCTCGACCATGTTCGGTCGGCGGCCTCTTGCCGCGCCCCGATGTGTGACGAAAGGAAAGCCCCCTGTTCTGGAACCGACGCCGCACAATTCAGGCCGGATTTGCCGCCCTTGCCGGAGCCGTCATGACCAAGCCCGCCCAAGCCGCCGCACCTTTGCTGATCCCCGAAGGCGGCGGCCCCCTGCCCCGTCCATGGATCGAGGCGCAGCGCGTGCCTTTGTGGCCAGCGGGCGTTCCGGGCAAAGGTTTTGCCCCCCGCGAACGCCGCGCCGACTGGCCGCAAACTTTTCTGAGCAATATTGCCGAACCGGAATTGCGCCTGTTTCGCTCGCCCCAGCCCAATGGCAAGGCCCTGCTGGTGATTCCGGGCGGGGCGTATAATTTCGTCTCGATCCGCAATGAAGGCGTCGATGTAGCCCGCGTGTTCAATGCGGCGGGCTACCATGTCTATGTTCTGGTCTATCGCCTGCCCGGCGAAGGCTGGGCCGATCGCGCCGACGTGCCGCTGATGGATGCCCAGCGCGCGATGCGGATGATCCGTTCACGCTCGGCGCAGGATGGAGTTTCAGACCCGAACATCGCCGTCATCGGCTTTTCCGCCGGGGGCCATCTGGCCGCCTCGCTGTTGACCGGATTTGATGAAAAACTGGCCCCGCCGGTCGACGCGATCGACAGGCTGGAGGCGCGGCCCCATGCCGTGATCCTGGTCTATCCGGTGATCAGCATGGTGGCGCCCTATACCCATGTCTGGTCGGCGCAGACGCTGCTTGGCCCGGCACCCGATGCGGCGCTGATTGCGCGCCGCTCGCCCGTTCCGCATGTTACGGCCCAGACGCCGCCGGTGTTTCTGGTCCATGCGCTCGATGATGACGCGGTGCCTTATCAGAACAGCCTGATGATGGCCGATGCTCTGACCAAGGCAGGCCATGCGCCCGAAATGCACCTGTTTGCCGAAGGAAAGCACGGTTTCGGCATCGGCCCGGCCAATGGGTCTGCGGGGCAATGGAGTGTGCTGGCCCCAAAATGGCTGGCGCGGCTGATCTAAGAGAGGGTGAGTCCTCTCATGCTGTTGCGGGATGAGAGGGCCGCAAAGGAATACTGTCGCGCGCCGCCTCGCGCAGACGCTCGCGCAGCCAGAGCAGGCCGTGATCGCCCGCTCTGGCCGAATGATACTGCATCATTTCGTTCATGGCGGGCAGATTGATCGGGCAATCCGCAATGGCGAGCGAAAAGGGACCTTCAAGCAGCACGGCCAGGCGTTCGTGGACCAGCGCCAACCGGTTCGTGCCTCGCAGCAGCCACGGCACCTGAAGGAAAGATGAGGCCACCACCTCGATCTTCCGACATTCACCGGCTGCCTTGACGGCCGCCTCGATAAAGACAGGATGGCCCTGAATTTCCACGGCGACATGGCCGCACCCCTCAAAAGCCTCCAGCGTCAGCGGCTTTTGCAGGACCGGATTGCTTTGGCATCCCACCACCACATGGCGCTCGCTGAACAGGAAATCGCTGGGGTGATCCGGGGCCAGAAATTGCTGCGGCGTGAGCAGCAGATCAAGTTCTCCATCGTCCATCGCGCGGCTGGAATGAAGGCCGGGCAACAGCAGTTCGAATTCGATCAACGGGGCGCTCTGCTGCAATCTCGTCAACAGCGGGGTGATCAGCACGGTCGTGATATAATCGGATGCCGCAATACGGAAACGGCGGGCCGAGACGGCAGGGTCAAACCCGGTGGCGGATGCAATCAGGTTGCGCAGGCTTTGAATGGTCGCACTGATTTCCGGGGCCAGTGCGATGGCGCGCGCGGTGGGTATCATTTTCTTGCCATGCTGCACCAGAATATCGTCGTTGAAGGATTCCCTCAGCCGTTTGAGCGCCGCGCTCATGGCCGACTGCGTCATATGCAGGCTGTTGGCCGCTTTTGTGACGCTGCGTTCGCGAAGCAGCACATCGAAGGCGATCAGGAGATTCAGGTCAAATTGGTCTAGTCGCATGGTTTGCCCTCTGCCGCCTTGATCGGATAGGATCCATTCCTTTCCGGCCGCTTTGTTTTATCTCCGGATTGCGCCGCCTGCAAAAGCAAGGCGAACACCCGGCGTTCAATCGTGCATGGCTGAGCAATAAGGGGAAATTGGATAGACAAAGATCGCCATCCTGTCGATTTCCCCCTTCTCATCTTCATCGGTCATCAGCGTTAAAAATATGAATCGTCCGCTGCCCGCTCCCGCCCGAATCATATATTTATCATTTAAAAACATATGCTTAATTAATAATCTCGCGATTCACCTCGAACCGGGGCCGACCCATCCATCACTTTTATCGATCATCATACACAAAGAATTAGCGTTATCGTCAATCAAACCAGAAAGCTAAAAACAGGTCAAACCAATAAATGGCTTTTGGAGAAGCCAGCATGGGAGGACTTGAAATGAGCTATCACGAGCTTTCATCCCGCTTGCCGGCGCGCACCATGGCGCAACGGGCTTCGGCCCGGCGCCTTGCCTGGCTGATCGGAGCCGCTGCGGTTTCCCTGCCTGTGGCTGCCTTGGCGCAAACCGCGCCCGCGTCTGGAACAGCCGGACAGGACAACACGCCCTCCGCATCCGACATCGTGGTAACCGCCACGCGCATTGCCCGCGACGGTTATACCGCCCCCACGCCCACCACCGTGATCGGGCAGGAGTTTATCCAGCAGCGCGCGACCGTCAATATCGGCGACGCGCTGAACGCCGTGCCCGCCTTCCGCGCGGCGGTTTCGCCCAATGCGGGCGGCCTGGGCAATACGGGCGCGTTTCTGGCGGACCTGCGCGGTCTGGGCCCGATCCGCACGCTGGTCCTGCTGGATCGCGGGCGCATGCCGCAAACCATGGTGCCCGGTGTCACCACCACGGCGGGCACGACAGACCTTAACACCATCCCCACCGTCCTCATCAAGAATTCCGATGTGGTGACGGGCGGCGCTTCGGCGGCTTATGGTTCGGACGCGATCGCGGGCGTCATCAATTTCCAGATCGATGACCGCTTTGTCGGCCTCAAGGGTTCGGCCCAATATGGCGAAACCCGCTATGGCGATGCCAAAAACAAGTTCGCCACGCTGGCTTATGGCGCGAAATTCGCCGATGGCCGGGGTCATATCGTGGTGGGCGGCGAATATAATGACGATGGCGGCACGGCGGCCTATAACACCGCCCGCGCATGGGGCCGCGATGCGTGGAACAACGCCACCATCACCAACCGCCCGACCGGCACGCCCAATACGATCCTTGCCCCCTATGGCAATTATTTCGGCACCGCCACCAGCGGTGGCCTGATCCTGACGCCGGGCGCTCTGCAGGGGCTGGCCTTTGTGCCGGGCGCCAATGGCGGGGTCACCACCACGACCTTCAATCGCGGCCTGAGCAACATGACCGCCAGCCTCGATTTCTTCACCCCCAGCAGCCTTGCCGCCAATGCGGCCGCGGGCATCAACAACCTGAACACCCAGCAATTGCGCCCGGCCCAGACGCGCTACAACGCAATGGGCAAGGTTTCGTTCGATGTGAACGACAATCTGACGGCCTATGTCGAGCCGCTCTATTCCAATGTGAAGACGACCGGCATTCTCATCATCCGTCGCGATGGCGCGGGCGCGGGGCCGGGGCTGACCATTGCAAAGGACAATGCCTATCTGGCGCAGGCGCTGACACCGGCGCAACTGGCGCTGGTCCCGGCAGGCGGCCTGTCGATCGGCTATTCGGGCCAGGGTTTCGGCCCCAGCGTCCGCACCATCCAGAATGAACTGGTACGCGTGCAGACCGGGCTGAAGGGCCGGTTTGGAACGAACTGGAAATGGGACGTGTCCTATCTGTTCGGCCAGAACACATCGCATGTCACCATCGCCAACACGTTCAACAGTGCCAATTTCCGCAATGCGCTGGATGCGGTCAATGTGGGCGGCCAGATCGTTTGCCGCAACGCGGCGGCGGTGGCGGCGGGATGCGCGCCGATCAATATTCTGGGCAGCCCGAACGTCTCTGCGGCGGCGGCAGGCTATATCCTTGGCACCGCCACCGGTTCGGGCAAGACCGTGTTGCATGACGTTGCCGCCAATCTTCAGGGCGAGCCTTTCTCGACCTGGGCCGGGCCGGTTTCGGTGGGCGTGGGCGCGGAATATCGCAAGGAATCGGTGCGTCTGGTGACCGATGCGCTTTCGCAGGCTTCCGGGTGGCTCTCGGGCACCGGTTCGTCGCTGCCCACGGTCAGCCAGAACGTGAAGGAAGCCTATGTCGAAACCATCGTGCCGCTGGCGCGCGACATGCCCTTTGCCAAAAAGATCGAGTTCAACGGCGCGGCCCGCATCACCGATTACAGCACATCGGGCAGCGTGACGACATGGAAGGCGGGCCTGACCTGGGAAGTGGTGGACGGGCTGATGTTCCGCGCGACGCGTTCGCGCGATATCCGCGCGCCCAACCTGATCGAGCTTTACACGCCCCAGACCCAGTCTCTGCCCCTGCCCACCGATCCGCGCAGCGGCGTGGCGCGGCCCACCAACAATGCCGGTTTCATCGTGGGCGGCAATCCCAATCTGAAACCCGAAACCTCCACCACCCAGACCGTGGGTGTGACCTGGCGGCCCTCGTTCTTCCACAAGCTCAACCTGTCGGCGGATTACTACAACATCCGCATCGAAGGCGCGATCACCTCGACCAGCACGCAGGGCGTGGTCAACAACTGCTTCATCGGCGGGTCCTATACCGGCAATTCGTGGTGCTCGCTCATCAGCTTTGCCAACAATGACCCCGTGGCCGGGCAGATGACGGGCGTGCAGGGCGTGACAGCCAATGTGGCGGTGTTTCGCACCAAGGGTCTGGATTTCCAGGCCACCTATCGCCAGCCCATGGAGGAATTCGGGCTGAAGGGCCGCCTGACGGTCAACATGCTGGCAACGCATGTCATGTCGTTCTGGTCCTCGACCGATATTTCCACCCTCTTCCCCAACGGCATCGACCGCGCGGGGCAAACGGGGGCGGCCTTTGGCGGTCCGGCGGGCCTGCCCAAATGGCTGGTCAACACCACGCTGGATTACGAAGTGGGCGGTTTTGGCATCAACGGCAATATCCGCTACGTCTCGCCCTCGCACCAGAACAATGGCCTGTTCGGGCCCGATCAGGCCGGATACAACCCCGCGCTGAGCACCAGCATCAGCAACAACAACATCCCGGCGGTGGCCTATGTCGACCTTGGCCTGCGCTACAGCTTTGGCCCGGATGGCCGCTATATGGTCTATTTCAACGTGGCCAACCTGCTGGACAAGGACCCGCCGCTGCCCGCCAACGGCAGCGCCTACTATGACCTGATGGGGCGCACCTACAAGGGCGGCGTGCGCTTCCGGTTCTGATCTCGGGCCGGGCGGCCATTTCGCCCGGCAGGCGCCGGCACCGCTGGGGGGCGGGGCTGGCGCCAACGGCCTATGCTTCCATTCTGGTCAAAGGTGCCACCGCCATGACGTTCCGGCTTGCTCTTGCCTGTTTGCTGCTTGCCCCGGTTTCCGCCGCTTCTGCCGCCTCCGTCCCCCCGCCTGCGGCCATGACCGAGGGCGGCCGGGTCGAGGGGGTCCATCTGGCCTCGGGTGTGCAGGCCTTTCTGGGCATCCCCTATGCCGCCCCGCCGGTGCGCGATCTGCGCTGGAAAGATCCCCAGCCGGTGGCCGCCTGGCAGGGCATCTATCACGCCGACCGCCACGCGCCGCAATGCATGCAGCCCCAGCGCAACCTGCGGGCGAACCAATATTCCGGCGCCGAAATCACCAGCGAGGATTGCCTCTATCTCAACGTCTGGACCCGGCCCGGACTGCAAAAGGCGCCGGTGATCGTCTATATCCACGGCGGCGGCTTTTATATCGGCTCCTCGGCCATGCCGATCTATGGCGGCGAGGCGGTGGCCCGTCAGGGCGCTGTTTTCGTCAGTTTCAACTATCGGCTGGGGGCGCTGGGCTTCATGGCCCATCCCGAACTCTCGGCTGAATCGCCGCACCGGACCTCGGGCAATTATGCCTTTATGGACCAGATCGCGGCGCTGAAATGGGTGGCGCGCAACATCGCCCGCTTCGGCGGCGACCCGTCCAATGTCACGATCATGGGCCAATCGGCAGGCTCGATGTCGGTGCAGGCGCTTCAGGCCAGTCTGCTGACCGCGCATCTGTTTCACCGGGTGGTGGGCATGAGCGGTGCCATTGCAGGCGGCCCCAGCGCCACCCCGCCGCTGGCCGAGGCGGAGCGCGAGGGGGTAAAGCTGCAATCGGTCCTGCGCGCCAAGAGCCTTGCCGAATTGCGCGCGATGCCCGCCGACAGGATCGTGGTTCCCCGCACGCCCGACGGGCCCAAGATCGGGCCTTCGCAGGATGGCTATGTCCTGCCCCAGAGCATCGAGCAGACATTGGCCCGCGGCGCGCATCATGACGTGCCCGCCCTGATCGGCTTTACCCATGATGAATCCTTTGGCGGGCTGGGCCCGGTGCGCGATCTGGCCGATTATCGCGCCAAGGTCGAGGCGCGATACGGAGCCCGCGCGGCAGAGTTCCTGGCGCTCTATCCGGCCGGAAATGATGGCGAAGCGCGCGATTCTGCCCGCGCCGCCGACCGCGACAGCACGATGGCCTCCTCGATGGGCCTGTGGGCCGATGCCATGACCGCCCATGGCCATGCTCGGGTCTATTCCTATGAATTCGCCCGCCCCCACACCTATGCGGCCGGGGCCGCTTTTCCCGACCTCGATCCGGCCACGGCGGGGGCCTATCACACGTCCGAGGTTCCCTTCTGGCTGGGCACACTGGAAAGCTTCAACCTCTATCGCAAGACCCGCGCATGGACGGCCGATGATGTCGCCTTCAGCAAGGCGATGACGCAATCGCTGATTGCCTTTGCCCGGACCGGCAATCCCGATACGCCCGCCCTGCACTGGCGGCCCTATGTGGCGGCCTCGCCGATTCTGCTGCAACTTGGCGCCTCGGCAAAGCCCGCGCCATGGCCCGACCGCGCAAAGTTCGAATTCTTTCGCAAGGAAAACCAGCCCCGGCCAACCGGCGGCGCTCTCAGGGATTGAGGAGAAAGTCATGTCTGACCCAATACGCAAATCCATCCATCTGGGGCGCAGGGATGTGCTGGGCGGCGTGGCCGGGGGGCTGGCCGGGGCGATGTTCGGCCCGGCGCTGGCCGCGCCAAGGGACGGCGCGCGGCGGCCCAACATGATCCTGTTCTTCATGGATGAATGCCGCGCCGACGCGCTGGGCTCCTATGGCAATCCTGTGTGCAAAACGCCCAATCTGGATGCCTTTGCCCGGCAGGGCACGCGCTTTGCCGATTGCCATGTCCAGCATCCGGTATGCGGCGCGTCACGGTGCAGCCTGCTGACGGGCCTGCCGGTGTCGAACACCGGCCATCGCAGCCTCTATTACTTCCTGCGCCGCGACGAACCCAATCTGTTCCGCTATCTCAAGGATAGCGGCTATGACACGTTCTGGCTGGGCAAGAATGACGCGCTGGCGCCCGAGAGCTTTCCGCTCAGCCTGACCGAATGGCATGGCGAGGTGAACACATGGGCGCGTGCGGGAGGGCGTGGTCCTGCCTTCGATATGGGCAAGCCCAACCTGATGCTGATCAACGCCAAGGTCGATCCCAAGGCCACTTCGGACTATCTGCTGATCCAGCAGGCGATCCGCATCCTTGAGCGGGGCGAGCAGGACAAACCCTTCTGCCTGTTCATCGCCCTCAATCAGCCGCATCCGCCCTATCTGGCGCCACAGGGCTTCCACGATCTCTACAAGCCGGAAAGCCTGCCGCCGCTGGCCCCGCCCGGATTGGCCCAAAAGCCGATGTTTCATGAGGCGGTGCGCAAGGCCTATCACCTCGATCAGGCCACCGATGCCGATTTCCGCCAGATCCGCGCCACCTATTATGGTCAGGTCAGCTATGCCGACTGGCTGTTCGGCCAATTGATGGAGGCGATGGAGCGCACCGGACGGGCAAAGGACACGATGGTCATCGCCGCCTCGGATCATGGCGATTATGCGGGCGATTACGGCATGGTCGAAAAATGGCCGGGCGGACTGGAGGGCAATCTGACCCATGTCCCGTTGATGATCCGCATGCCCGGCGGAGCGCAGGGCCATGTGGTGCCCGAAATGGTCGAACTCTATGACGTGATGGCCACGATGCTGGAAGCAGGCCATGTGCAGGCCCGGCATACCCATTTCGCCCGCAGCCTGATGCCCCAGATCATGGGCGCGGCGGGCGACCCCACCCGCGCCGCCTATACCGAGGCGGGCTATGACACGTTCGAGCCGCAGGCCTTTGAACCGGCGATGGAAGGGCCCGCCAATCTCTATACCGCCAAGCACGACCTGCAGGTGGGCCAGCCCGCCACCGTCCGTCGCGCCGCCGCCGTAACCACCCAGACCCACAAATTCGTGGCGCGTCCGGGCGGGCAGTACGAACTCTATGACCGCAAGCGCGACCCGCTTGAACTGCGCAACCTGATCGATGATCCCAAACTGGCCAAGGTCCGCAACGCCATGGCCGACAATCTGATGGGCCATTACATCTCGACCACCGGCGTGCCGCCGATCGAACGGGACGGGCGCGAAACACCGCCCTATTATGTCATGCCCCAATTCGAAAAGCGGTGATCATTCCATATATGCCTTCAGGCGTGGCCGGGTCTCCCCCCGGCCGCCTTTAGCGGGACAGGCGCGCGCCAGCGGGGGAACGCCTTGAAGCCACCATATGGAGAAAGAAGGCCACGGCGGCCAGGGCGCTGCCCAGCAGACAAACGGCCTGCCACGCCATCATCTGCCATGCGGTGATGGCCAGAGCCGATCCCCCGGCACCGCCCAGAAACATGCCGCCCATGAACAGTGTGTTGAGCCGGGCGCGGGCATCTGGCCGGAGCGCATAGATGATATGTTGGTGAGAAATCAGCGCCCCCTGCACGGCAAGGTCGAGCACGATGCAGCCCAGCGCCAATCCGGCGATGCCAAGGGGCAGACCGGCGATCGCCAGTCCGACGATGGTCAGCAAAGTACCCGCAACAATGGCCGCACCCGGCCCGCGCCTGTCGGCCAAGTGGCCCGCCAGAGGCGCGGCCAGCACCCCTGCGGCGCCCACGATACCGAACAGCCCCGCCACCGACGGACCATAGCCCATCTGCTGAACCTGCAAGGCCAGCGTGCTCCAAAAGGCGCTGAAGGCGGCGAAAAGCAGCCCCTGGGTGAGCGTTGCGCGACGCAGGACCGGCAGGTCACGCCAAAGATGCCACAAGGAGGCGATCAGACCGGGATAGGAGAGGCCCCGGTCCGGCTGGGACACAGGCAATTTGACCCGCGACAGCCCGGCGGCAAACAGGGCCAAAGGCACGCCCAGCCAGAACATGCTGCGCCACCCGGATTGCTGCGCCACAAAACCGGCCAGCGTGCGGCTGAGCAAAATGCCCAGCAGCAGCCCGGCCATCACCTTGCCGATCACAGCGCCGCGCTGGGCGGGCGGGGCCACATGGGCGGCCATCGGCACAATCTGCTGCGCCACCGTGGCAAAGGCCCCCACCAGCAGCGACCCCAGCAACAGCGCCGCCCCCGTCGGGGCGAGAGCCGCAAGGCCCAGCGCCACCGAAAGGACCACGAACTGACCCACGATCAACCGCCTGCGCTCCAGCAGATCGCCAAGCGGCACCAGCAGAAACAGGCCCAGAGCATAGCCAAGCTGCGTCACCGTGGGCACAAAACCGGCGGCGGCCCCCGGCAGGGCGCGCTGGATCAGGCCCAGCATCGGCTGATTATAGTAGATGTTGGCCACGGCCAGACCCGTGGCGGCGGCCATGCTGAAGGTCAGGCCGGGAGGCATGGCCCGAGGGGGCGTGGCGGTCATGACACCACCTCTTGTGCGGCCAGTTCGGCCAAAGTGGGATAATCGGTGTAGCCACGGGCGTCGCCGCCATAAAAGGTTGCCGGGTCGGCCTCGTTAAGCGGGGCATCGGCCAGCAACCGCGCGGGAAGGTCGGGATTGGCAATAAACGAGCGGCCAAAGGCGATCAGATCGCCGCGCCCATCGGAAAGCGCCTTTTCCGCGTTCCACCTTGTATAGCCGCCCGCCAGAATGATCGGGCCTGAAAAACGAGCGCGGATGTCCCGCATCAGGGCCTGCGCGCGCGGATCGGGCTCGGCGGCAATTTCGCGCCCGTTCACCACCGGCTCCACCAGATGGAGATAGGCAAGATGGCGCTGATCCAGTTCGCCGACCACATGCTGAAACAGCGCCTCGGGATTGGCCTCGTCCATGCCGAAAGCTTTGCCCATGGGCGCCAGACGCACCCCTACCCGCTCGCTGCCGATGGCGGCGGAAACCGCATCGACCACTTCGAGCAGCAGCCTTGCCCGGTTTTCCGGCGAGCCGCCATAGCGGTCGGTGCGCCAGTTGCTCGCGCTGTTGAGGAACTGGTCGAGCAGATAGCCGTTGGCCGCGTGCAGTTCCACGCCATCCAGCCCGGCGGCCATCGCGTTGCGGGCGGCCTGAACATAATCGGCGATGATCATCTGAATGCCCGCGATGCTCAATTCCTGCGGTTCGGGCACATCGACGAAAGTACCCTTGCCGTCCGGGCCGGGAATGAAGGCCTTGGCCGGCACCGGCATGATCGTGGGGGCAACAGGGCGCGCCCCGCCCGGCTGAAACACGCCATGCGATATGCGTCCGACATGCCAAAGCTGCATCACGATGCGCCCGCCCTCCTGATGCACGGCCTCGGCCACCTTGGCCCAGCCTTCGATCTGGGCGGGCGTGTGAATGCCGGGGGTCCAGGCATAGCCCTGGCCCTGCTGGGAAATCTGGGTGCCTTCGGTGATAATCAGCGCGGCCGAGGCGCGCTGGCGGTAATAGTCAATGGCCAACGGCGAAGGCACATTGCCCGGCGCCGCGCGCGAGCGGGTGAGCGGCGCCATGACGATCCGGCTGGGCAGATCGAGCGCGCCAATACGGGTGGGGGTAAAGAGCAGATCGTTCATCAACAGGGCTTTCCGTTGGGACGGGGCCGTTGGGGTCGCGTCCGGGGTTGGTGCCTGTGATGTGCACCTGTTCGCAGACTTTGATAATCAGGCCATTTCGGCGAACATCTTTGCACAGGACGCAAAGATCAAAGCGCCCGGTCCCAATAGGGCGGCGCACCAAAGCGTTCGGCCAGAAAATCGACGAAGGCGCGAACCTTGGGCGATTCCTTGCGATCGGGCAGATAAAGGGCGTGGATGCCGCCATCGGGCAGAGCGGTCGCGCCCGGTCGACTGATATCCGCCTGCCAGTCTGTCAGCACCGGCTGCAACATGCCTTGCGCAATCTCTTCGCCCACCAGCCATGTGGGCAGCATGACCAGCCCGAAACCGGCCAGCGCGGCCTCTTTCAGGGCCTCGGCCTGATTGGCGCGCAGCGGGCCTTTGACCCGGACCTGTTCGGCGCGCTGGCCCTGACTGAACCGCCAGAGCCTTTCGCCATCGGCAAAGGCGAATGTCAGGCAGGCATGGGTGCCGATATCCTGCGGCGCGGCGGGAGCGCCATGCTGCGCCAGATAGGCCGGGCTGGCGCAGACGATGCGGCGGTGGGGCGCCAATCGCCGCGCGATCAGGCTGGAGGAATCCAGCGCGCCCAGCCGCACCGCAACGTCGATCCGCTGCTCCACCAGATTGACCAAAGCATCGCTCATCACCAGATCCAGCTCGATCAGCGGATATTCCGCCATGAAGCGCGGCAGAAAGGGCGTGATGTGCATCCGGGCAAAGGAGGCCGGCAGGCTGACCCGCAAACGGCCGCGCGGCGGGCCTTCTCGCTCGCGGATGCGGCTGTTGGCCTCGTCCAGTTCGGCCAGCAGGCGGGTGGCGCGCGGGTAATAGCTCTCCCCTGCCGCGGTCAGCGAGACATTGCGCGTGGAGCGGTTGAGCAGGCTGACCCCGAGAGAGGATTCCAGCGCATCGACATGGCGGGTGAAGGAGGACGGCGCCTGTCCGGCCCGCCGCGCAGCGGGCGCAAAACCGCCCTCCTCCACCACAGCCACGAAGGCGCGCAGGGCTGCAAACATATCCATGGCATCGTCATAGCCGGTGAGCGGAAAAAGCCAAGCGAAGGTGGGGGTTGCGCCAAAGATCGGACGCAAGCCCCCTGCACCTCCCGTTCAGGCCATCCGCTCGGACCGGGCGACAGCGGGTTTGCGAGCCTTCTTGGCCGGGGTTTGCAAATAGGACATCACGCCGGTCACGCCCATGAACACCGCCCCGGCGCAGCCAAGGAACAGGATGATCTGGCCCGGCAATCCGCCCACCAGCCCGTTGTGCAGCGCCAGCATCCAGTAATAGAGCCGATAGGTGAAGGCGGCGCTGTCATAGGGGCGGGTCTTGATGATCGCGCCGTCGGCAGGGTCGGCATAGATCATGCTGCGGGCCTGCGCATGGGGGGCATTGCCGTCGATCGCGTAGATTTCCAGCGGTTCGCCCGGTTTGTGGGCCACATGGAACAGCACTTCGCTGGGCTGATGGGTCTTGGCCATGATCCCGGCCCATGTGGCGTCAATCACCGCATCGCTGGCCGGAATCCATTTCGCCTTGCCCTCGCCCGCCGCCATTTTGGGCGCGGCCGTTTTCGGGGCGCCGGGCAGGCGGACATGCTCCTTGCCGATCATCGCTTTCTGCAAGGGCTCAAAGGCGATCGGAATGCCGGTGATCGCGCTGAGGAACAGCGGCGCCACCGCCCATGCGCCCACCGTGCGGTGCAGGCCCAGCGTATAGGCCTTGCCCTTGGCGCGATTGTCGATGGTCAGCGCCTGTTTGAACGTGCGCGGCCCGCGCGGCCACCACAGATAGATGCCCAGCCCCGCCAGCATCAACACGCAGGTCAGCGCGCCGATGCCCATGATGATGCCGCCGATCTCCTTGATCCATGCGCCCTTGTGCAGCCATTCGGTGAAGCCGAAAAAGCCGTCATATCGGCTTTGCTGCGCCACGATCGAGCCGTTGCAGGCGTTGAAATAATAGGTTTCCTTGTCAAAGAAGCGGACCGCCGTGGGCAGGCCGCTGCCCAGCTTCACGCGCAGGTAATCGACCTTGGACTGGGGATGGGCCTGTTGGGCGGTCTGCGCCATCCGGCTGAGCGCGACCGGGGCTGCGCAATTCTGCCCCGCGCCCATGCCGGGATAGACCATCCCTTCCAACTGGGTGCGAAAGGCAAGCCCCAGCCCGGTAAAGGCGGAAAAGATCAGAATCAGGCCCAGCGTCAAACCGCTCCAGCGGTGCACGGGGATCCATGTGCGTCGTGTCAGTTTCACAGCCAATTCTCCCGAATGTTGCGGCGCATTCAGAGCTTGAAGCTCAGATTGGCCATGATCGTGCGCGGCGTGCCGGGAATGACATTGACCATGCCCGAAACGACATTGCCGCTGGCGTAATAATATTGATCGAACAGGTTGTTGACCTTGAGCGTGCCCTGCAGATGCTCATTGAACGTGTAATAGACGCCCAGATCGACCACCGTATAGGACGGCACGGTAAAGGGCGTGGGCAAGGCGGCCGTGGGCGTATAGGCGATGCGCGCGCCGGTATAGGAATAGCCGATACCCAGCCCCAGATTCTTGAGCGCGCCCGCGCTGAAATCATAGCGCGACCACAGATGCACCGCGTCTTCGGGCGCATTGGGCATGGCGCCGCCAGGGATCGGGCCGCTGGCAGGATCATTGTTCTGCGTCACCCGAGCCAGCGTATGCGCCCAGCCCCCGATCAGCGACCAGCCCGGCAGCGGCCTTGCGGTGAATTCCAGCTCGATGCCGCGCGAACGGGCCGCGCCGATCTGTTGCGAACACGAACCGGTCGAGCAGGCCGTCGATGTCGAAGGCACGATGATGTTGGTCTGGTCGATGCGGAACAAGGCCAGTGTGGCCGTCAACAGGCCATGGCCCAGTTCGGTCTTGGCGCCCACTTCATAGCCGGTGCCGCGGGTGGGCTTGAAGTTGAAATTGCCGTTCACGTCCTGCGTCCCGCCCGGCACCGGCGAGAAGGAGGTGCTGTAGCTGGCATAGAACGAGAGATGCTTCGTCGGCTGATAGATCAGACCGGCCTGCGGCAGAACGGCCGAATTGCTGACCTGCGTGTCGCCCGGAACCGGCGGGGCCTGGAGCAGGTTGGCATATTGCGTCTGATTGGCCGTGGCATAACGCAGGCCCAGCGTGGTTTTCAACTGGGGCAGCCAGGTGATGAGGTCCGAAATATAGGCCCCCTTGTCCACATTGATGCCATAGCTGCGGCTGCGGTTCTTGGGGCTGAGCGCGCCGGCGCCGAAATAGGACAGCGGCGGGATACCCGAAAAATCGGGGTGCTGGACCGAGATCGTATATTGCGCGCTCGTCGGGTTGCAGGTCGCATCGGCATTGGGCTTGTCGGGCGAATTGATCTGGCAATATTGCAGGCGGGTGAAATCATCCACCTCCTTGCCGATACTGGCGCCCACGATCAGGCGGTGATTGATCGGCCCGGTATCGCCCTTGATCGTCAGATAGGTGTCGGCAAAGGCATAGCTGCGGTAATTGTGCTGGCCGCGCGCCCGCAGGTCCAGCGTCGAGAAGGTGGTGTCCTTCTTGTTATAGCCGGTGACGTCAAAGGCGCTGGCCGTGTCGATATGGTCCACATTGCGCAGCGCCACAGTCCATTTCACCGCCTGACCGAAATTATGGGTAAAAGTGAGCGATTCCGTCAGCCCTTCCTCGCGCAGATTGTCGGTGGGCGAGCTGTAATTGGTGTTATACGGCGCCAGCCAGCCCACACTGGTCCCGCCCGCCAGCGAGGGGGCCAGCAGATAGACATTGGCATAGCTGGTCTTGACCTTGCGATATTCGACCTGAAGCATCAGCGATGAGGAAGCGCCGATATGCCATGTCAGGCTGGGCGCCAGATAGAGGCCGCGCTCATACTGGCGGTCGCGGAAATAATTGTCGGTGCTGCCCTGCGCCACAAAGCGATAGAGCAAGGCACCATCGCCGCTCAGCGCGCCGGTGCTGTCAAGCGCCAAATCGCCGCCCTGCACCCGCGAGGCCCGCGAGGAACCGCCCACCGTGCCGCGCGCCGAAATTTCGGTGGAGGCGATGGCCGAGGGCTTCTTGGTGATCATGTTGACAAAGCCGCCCGGCTGCACCGAGCCATAGAGCAGCGAGGCCGCACCCTTGACCACCTCGACATGTTCGGTGCCCACCGTGGGCGGCGAGCCAAAACGCACCGACAGGCCGGGCAGGCCGTCGACCATCACCGTGTTGCGGTCATTGGCCGTGGTGGAAAATCCGCGCAGGGTGATGTCATAGCCGGTCGAACCCGCCTTTTGCAGACCGGTCATATAGCGATAGAGATCAGCGACCTGCGTGGTCTGAACGGCCTTCATGAAATCGCCGGTGTAGGCCGAGACCGAAAAAGGCGTTTCCAGCGTCGAGACATTCTGCTTGGTCGCGCTGGCCGCGCCGCTGGCGATGAAACGGCCGGTGACGATGATTTCCGGGGCGGTCGGCTTGCCGCTGTCGGGCGCGGTCTGAGCCATGGCCGCAGACGGCATGAGAAATGCTGTCACGGGCAACAGGGATGCGCCCAGAAGCAAGCCGCGAAGTGCTGATTTCATAATTCCCCTCCATAAATTTTTGCTTGTTTTTATAGGAACCGACTCTTTTGAGCGCACCCCGCCTGCGCTGCCCCGGTCGGTTTCATTCCCGGCATGACTTTTGTTTCAAATAGCTTTTTCAGTCATTTGCCGGACTATGAGCAAAGTATATGCATTTTTGCTGACATGGTCCTGTCAATCAGGGCGCTGCATAAAATATCTTTAACTGCGCTCATCAAACATGCCACCACACAAACAGCGCAAGCGCCACGGTCACCGTCAGCGCGCCGCCAATTCTGGTGGCCACCTGGGCAAAGGGCATCAGCACCATCCGGTCGCAGGCCGAAAGGATCGCCACATCGCCCGTACCGCCCTGACTGGCGCGACAGGCGGTGATGATCCCGGCCTCGACGGGAAACAGGCCGACCATGCGCCCGGTGAAAAATCCGGTCGCCGTCAGCGTCACGACCGTGACGACAATGGTGGTGATCGTGGGCAGGTTGAAGGCGCTGACCAGTTTGTCCCAGGGCGTTTTGGCAACGCCAATGGCAAACAGCAGCGGATAGGTGACGATCTGGGCAAAGAACTGGTAATTGCGATAGGCGGCGGCCTCCATCATGGGCGTGGCCAAACGCAGCAGCTTGATCAGCACCGCGAGGCCAAGCATCGTGACCGGGCCGGGAAAGCGCGTGACATCCTGAATCAGCTCGCCCACCAGATAGAGCGTCATTGCCAGCACCAGCGCCCCGCCGATCCCCTGCAAATCGGCCACCGGAAGCGGCTTGCCCGCCTCGCCCATATCATGCGCGCCCGGTTGCAGAATGCCGCGCCCCGTCAGATGGGGCCGACGCTTGCCGATCAGGTTCAGTCCGCCCGCCAGCACGATCGCCGTCAGGCTGCCAAACATCACGGCGGGCAGGATTTCAGCCAGATATTCGCCCTGCGGATGGCTGGAAAAGGCCGAATAGCCGATGGACAGCGGGATCGCGCCCTCGCCCACGCCGCC
This sequence comes from Novosphingobium sp. SG707, assembly GCF_012275515.1. GTDB lineage: Bacteria > Pseudomonadota > Alphaproteobacteria > Sphingomonadales > Sphingomonadaceae > Novosphingobium. The sequence continues at coordinate 611,086 of NZ_JAAZQL010000001.1, read as the reverse complement.
CGCCAGCACCGGGAAAACCACCATGAAGATCGTATGCCGCAGGCCCAGCCCCAGCATCGTGCCGGTCATCGTGCCCACGGCAAAAGCGGCCAGTGATCCGGCCAGAATAGGCGCGAGAATCTTGAGAAAACCCCGGATCAGCATCACCCGATCCATGCCCAGAATACTGCCCACAATGATCGAGCCGATGAAGAGATAGAGAAAGTTGCTCTGATCGGTGAAGGTGGTTATCGCGCCGGTCAGGGAAGCGGGCAAAACCCCCAGACGCACCAGCAGCGAGGGCACGAAAGTGGCCAGAATGGCCGCCGCCCCGACACGGCGCAGCAGCGGCAGGCGCCTGCCGATTTCGGCGCAGGCAAAGCCCCCCGCCGCCAGAACCGGGATCATCATGGTAATGTCGGTGGGTACCTTGCCCAAGGCGACAAAGGCCGCCACGCAGCCCAGCAGCATCAAGCCGACCGGAACCGGGACGATGCCGATCCGCCAATCCATGGCCCGCCACCACAATTCGCGCAGCCCCCCCCCCTGCGCCGCCTTTCCATCAGGCAGGCTGGGTGGCTCCAGAACTTGCGGCATGGCGTTGGTCATTCAATCTCTCCACACAGGCGTGATGGAAAGGCGCAGAAGCGTTCGGAAAACGGGGGGAACACAAATGCGCCATTCGCCACAAGCGGCCCTTGGACGGACCGGCTATCTTGTGGCCACCCTAGCGCAAATTGCTGACATCACCCTGTCAAGCGGGTGGAAAGCCGATTCTGGCGCGCAAGCCCACGCCACCCCGGCCCGAATCCAGCGCGATTCGAGCATCCAGCACGGCCGAAAGCCGGGCCGCAATCGGCAGGCCCAGCCCGCTGCCCGGCTTGTCAGCGTCGCGGTCCAGACGGGCAAAACGGGTAAAGACCTTGGCCCGGTCGGCCTCGGGAATGCCCGGCCCCTGATCCTCGATCGAGACCCAGACCAACTCGTGATCGGGCTCGACCGAAACGGTGATGGCGCCGCGCGGGCGATTGTAACGTATGGCATTGTCGATCAGATTGGCCAGCAATTCACCCGCCAGAACGGGATTGGTCATGACCTGCGGATCGCCATCGGCGCCGAGAAAATCGAGATCCATATCGGCATTCACCGCGCGCGGGGCCAGTTGCGCAAAAATATCGGCCACCAGCCGGTTGATGCCTACCGCCTCGCGGGCGATGGGGACCGATTGGGCATTGTCCGCGCGCGCCAGCGCCAGCAATTGCACCAGCAGCCGTTCGAGCCGCTCGCCCGCATCGGCAATATCCTCGATCGAGCGGCGCGTATCGGGCGCGTTGGCATCGCCATCGCGCAGCAGTGCGATATGCGTGCGCAAAATGGACAGCGGCGTGCGCATCTGATGCGAGGCATCGGCGGTAAAGCGGCGCATGTTCTGAAACGATGCGTCCAGCCTTTCGAGCATCCGGTTGAAGGCGCGCCCCAGATCGCGCATTTCCTGCGGCAGATCACTGACCGGCAAAGGGGTCATGTCCAGCGTCGCGCGATTGTCCATCTCGCGCCCCAGCGCCACAATGGGCTTCATCCCCCAGCGCACCACCATGGGCAACAGCACCGCCGCGCAGCCAACCAGAATAACTTCGAGCATGACAAGACCGCGCTGCAGACGCTGCGTAACATGTTCGCGGGCGCCCAGCGTTTCGGCCACCACCACCACCACCGGATCGGCAATATGGGGCAGACGGTGGCCCTCTGCGATGATGCGCACCGGCATGCCGCGATAGACGCCCTGGCCAAAAACCACCTGCTTGTCCGGCACGCCATGGGGCGCAATCTCGGGCAGGCCGGTATAGCCGGTGACGACCTCGGCGCCGCGCCGGACGCTGTAATAGACATTGTCGCGGGCATTGTCCTCCAGCATCCCGAAAATGGCGGGCGAGAGGTCCAGTGTGATCTGGCCGTTTTCCACGCCCAGAGATTCGGCAATGGCGTGGGCCGCCGCGCTCAGGATACGGTCATTGACCGTTTCGACCGCCGCCTTGATGACCCATGTCCCCCCCACCGCCAGCAACAGCGCCAGCACCGCCATGGGCGCCACAATCCCGCCCAGAAACCGCCGGGTCAGCGACTTTTCGGCATGATGCAGGCCCAAACGGATCATCGCGCCACAAGCATGTAGCCCAACCCGCGAATAGTGCGGATTTCCGGGCCATCGGGTTCAAATTTGCGGCGCAGGCGCCCCACATAGACCTCGACCGCATTGGTGGCGACCGGTTCGTCATAGCCAAACACCTCGGCGGTCAGCCGGTCCTTGGACACGACCTTGCCGACATGGGCGACCAGCCGTTCGAGCACCGCCCATTCGCGCCGACGCAGCGGAATATCGGTTTCGCCCAGCATGACGCGGGTGCTGGTATGATCCACCGTCAGCGCGCCGATCCGGACCACCGAACTGGCCACGCCTTGACTGCGGCGCAGCAGGGCGCGGATGCGCGCGGTCAATTCGCTGGGGTCGAAGGGTTTGAGCAGATAGTCATCCGCGCCCAGATCCAGCCCCTTCACGCGATCCTCGATCGCATCGCGCGCGCTCAGGATCAGCACGGGCGTGCGGTTGCCCTCGCGCCGCAACTGTTCCAGCACAGCCAGTCCCGACATATCGGGCAGGCCCAGATCCAGCGTGATCAGCGTATATGGCTCATCGCGCGCGCAAAGCAGCGCCGTTTCGCCATCGCGCGCCACATCCACCGCATAGCCGATGCTGCGCAGCGTGGCGCCAAGGCCGCGGCTCAGGGCTTCATCATCCTCAACCAGCAGAATGCGCGTCATTATGTTCTCCCTTCATTGACGCTGGCCCCTTCTATGCCCCAAGAAAGGCGCCAGACCAAAGAACAATCATGGGCCAGAGGACCATCGACATGAACGGGCGGGGCGCGCCACGACATCCATCGGCACCATGCAGGGTGTGGATCTGTGCGCTTGCGGCTTTGGCGCTGGTGGGCGGATGTTCGCCGCGCTCGGCCGAGCCTGTTCCTCCCGGCTATCCCGACAGCTATGGCGCGATTGTTGCCGCCGCCGAAAAGGAAGGCGGGGTTGTTGTCTGGTCCTCGGTCGATCATGACAAGGCGGCGCGGCTGCTGGCAGATTTCCGCTCGATGTATCCGCTTGTCCGGCTGACCTACAAGGAACTGCCGGCGCAGGAGCTTGACCGCCAATTCCACGCCGCCGCCGACCATCATCAGCAAAGCGCCGACATCCTCTGGTCCTCGGCCATGGATCTCCAGATCAAACTGGTCAATGACGGCTATTCGGCGCGCTACACTTCGCCCGAAAAGCCTGCCGTGCCCGATTGGGCAAACTGGAAGGATGAGGCATGGGGCATCACCGCCGAACCCATCGTCATGATCTACAACCGCCGCCTGCTGCCCGATGCGCAGGCGCCGCGCAATCATGCCCAGTTGACCGAAATGCTGGAGGCCAAACCGGCCCGGCTCGACGGCCGCATCGCCAGCTATGACGTCACCCGCTCGGCGGTCGGCTATCTCTATTTCACACAGGACCGTCAGGCATCGCCCGCCGTCTGGCAATTGATACGCGCCATGGGTGCCAATCACCTGCGCGGCTTTGCAACGGCCGAGGAAATCCTGCGCGATGTGGCCGCGGGCCATGCGCTGGTGGGCTATAATATCATCGGCTCCTATGCGCTCGAAGAATCGCTGCATGATCCCGACATCGGGGTCATTCTTCCCTCGGATTACACGCTGATCATGTCGCGCATCGTGATGATCCCCAAGGCAGCGGCCCATCCCAATGGCGCGCGGCTGTTTCTGGACTATCTGCTCAGCCCGCGCGGTCAGCAGCAGATCAAGGCCATGGGCATGGCGCCGGTGCGCGCCGATGTGGCGCCGCCTGCCGGGCTGGACACGGCAGGGCGCCCCACTCTGGCCATTGAAGTGGGGCCGCCGCTGCTGGCGGGGCAGGACCGGCTGACGCATGATTTGCTTATCAAACGCTGGCAAAGGACGCTGGCGGGGCCTTGATCAGCGGTGCCTTGATCAACGGTGGGCGTGGTGGAACAGGCGGTCGATCGGCACACCTACGATGGCCTTGACGATCAGATGGTCGGGGTTGGTGCCAAATCCCTCGCCAACGCCCAGATTGAGATCCCATTCACCCAATTGCACATCGAGCGCGCCCATCACGGTCTGGTCGCTCTGGCCCATCTGGAATGGCTGGCGGAATGTGCCGATGCCATTGTATCCTTCCACCCCGAGCGAGACTTTGGAAGTGAGGGAATAGGCGATCTTGGTCGCGATCTCGACCGTGGCGGGCGAGGGTTGCGGGCCGGAAACCACGAAATCGACATTCACATTGCCCGCCAGCAGCCAGCGCCCGCGCCGCGTTCCGATCATGCCCTTCAACTCGGCATTCCATGGGTTGACGTCATAGACCCGCCCGACACGCCCCAGTTCGAAATTGACGCCATACCAGACGTCGGGATTGCCCGATGGATGGGCGATATATTTCAGGCGGGCTTTGACCCCATCGACGCTGACATGGCCATCGCGGTCAACCGAACCGAGCGGCAGGTAGAGGCCCGCCTCCAGATTATCGGAAATGCCATAGGAGAATTCGGGCGTGACGCGAAACCGGTGCAGGCTGTCCTGCGCCAGCGGGTCGTCCATCCGCGTGCTTCTGCCGCTGAAAACATAATTGTTGTGCACATCCAGACCGAAAGAGCCGGGCGCGCCCATATCGTCGATATAGACCTGAATTTCCTCGTCGGCGGCGCGCGCCGTCATCGGCATGGCGGCCAACAGCGACAGCCCGGCCACGATGATGGCCTTCCCTGGATTTTTCAAACTGGCTCTCCCGAATATCCGTTCGGCCCTTCTACACGATATTCGCTTTCACCAATCTGTCATGGGATGGGCAAGTGGATGCCCGCCACACGCGGGCGCGATGTTTTCGTTCCGCGTGCCTATGCGCTTCAGGCGACGGCGCAAAGCTGCTGAATATAGGACAGCGCATCGGCAGTGGGGGCTCGCGTGGGCTTCAGCTCAAGCCCGATCAGCCCCTTGTAGCCCAACGCCTTCAACAAGGCGAGCTGGGCGGGCCAATCGATGGTTCCCGAGCCCGGCTCGCCACGGCCCGGCACATCGCCGATCTGAACATGGTCCGTAAGATGCATGACGCGCGGCATCACTTCGGCCGGATCTTCACCCTCCACAACGGAATGATAGAGATCGTAGATCAGCCTGACATGCGGCGAGGAGAGCATCTCCACCACACAGACGCTGTCCTGCGTCGTTGAACACAGCACGCCGGGATGGTCATGGCGTGTATTGGCCGATTCCAGATAGATCGTGACGCCCAGTTCCTCGGCAATCGGGAGCAGCCGCGTCAAGGCATCGGCAAAGATGCGTAGCTGCACCGGCCGCGTCAGCCAGGGAACCGCCCGCCCGGATGTCACCACCACATTGGAGCAGCCCAAAAAAAGCGCGTCCTGAGCCGCCTTGCGAAAGATGGCGCAAAAGTCCTCATGCGTTTGCGGATCAACCAGTTGGGTCGCATAATCCGCGACTGTGCTGACAAGCTTTACCGCATTGCGCTCCAGCGCCTCGCGGATGGCGGGAAGATCACGGCCCTTCAACAGGAACAATTCAACATAACGGAACCCGGCAGCGGCGGCCGCGTCAATTCTCTGTTCAATGCTCTCACCGGCATCTTGAAAGGCATACTCAAGATTGACTGAAATTTCGTAGGCCATATCCCTACCAATTCTCCAAACAGATCCGGGCAGCCGCAGGAATTCGACGGAATGACCGTGCGAGATGAGGGGCTGGCCAATCGGGCAACGCCAATCAAGGCAGCTATCCGGAACGGACCGGCGCCCTACATGTAAACGATGTTTAGTTTCCCGGCCGCAGCCCGTCAAGGTGGATTTCGCAGCATCCATGCAGGGCAAAAAATCGCTTGCCTGCCCGCCGGGCGATCACTTAAACATCGTTTAGTTAAAAGAAAGCGGCCAGCGCCGCATGGGGAGAGACTATGAATCCGGCCCACCGCTTCCTTGCCGATCCGCCCCTGTGTCCGAAAGGGCCTCACACGGATCGCAGCCGGATCTCCCCCACGCCGGGGCGCAGATCCCTCACCCTTTGAAAGCCCGGCAAACTGGCCGATGCCTGCCCCCGACTATCTGCGGTCTACACCACGAACCTGCAGGTCACCGTGAGCAGGCAAAACCATCGCCACACACATGACATTCGGAGAAGTTTATGAAACTGGTGCGTTTTGGGGCGGTAGGCGCGGAAAAGCCGGGCCTGATTGATGCGCAGGGAAACCTGCGCGACCTGTCGGGCCATCTGGCCGACATCACGCCGGACTGGCTTGGCACCGACCGACTGGCCGCATTGCGGACGATCGACACAGGCATCCTTCCCCTTGTCGAAGGCCCTATGCGCATGGGCGCGCCGTTTACCGGCACACGGCAATTCATCGCCATCGGCCTCAACTATTCCGACCATGCCGAGGAGGCAGGCATGGCCATCCCGCCCGAACCGATCATGTTCACCAAGGGCGTCTCCTGCATCCAGGGGCCCAACGATGATGTCCGCCGCCCTCGCGGGTCGGACAAGATGGACTGGGAAGTCGAACTGGGCATCGTGATCGGCGCCCGCACCGCCTATGTCGACAAGGACAAGGCGCTGGACCATGTGGCGGGCTATGTGGTGTGCGACGACCTGTCCGAACGCAGCTTTCAGCTTGAGCGCGCAGGCACATGGGACAAGGGCAAGGGCTGCGACACCTTTGGCCCCATAGGCCCCTGGCTGGTCACGCGGGACGAGGTGGGTGATGTCCAGAACCTTGCCATGTGGCTCGATGTGAATGGTCAGCGCATGCAGACCGGCAACACCCGCACCATGATCTTCGATTGCGCCACCATCGTCAGCTATGTCAGCCAGTTCATGGTCCTGTTGCCCGGCGACCTCATCACCACCGGTACACCGCCGGGCGTGGGCATGGGCATGAAGCCGCCGGTGTTCCTGAAGGAAGGCGATGTGGTGGAATTGGGCATCGAGAAACTGGGCAGCCAGCGCCACACCGTGCGCGCATGGAATGACGGGGTCTGATGGCCATGGAGGGGCGACTGAGGGGCAAGACCTGTCTGGTCACCGGCGGGGCGCAGGGGATCGGCCGCGCCATTGTGGAGCGCTTTGCCGCCGAAGGCGCCCGCGTGATCGCCGCAGACCTGCGTTTCGACAGCGCTCCGCCAGCCGGGCCGCGGATTGAAACGCTGGTGCTGAACGTGACGGACGAAGCCGCCGTGGCCGGGGCGGCGGCCGCGCTGGGCGATGTGGGCGTGCTGGTCAATTGCGTGGGACTGGTGGCCCATGGCACCATTCTGGATGGCGCGATGGAAGATTTCGACCGCAGCATGAGCGTCAATGTGCGTTCGATGGCGTTGATGATCCGCGCTTTCCTGCCCGCGATGCTGGCGCGCGGCGATGGCTCGATCGTCAATGTCGCCTCGGTTGTCTCCAGCGTGATGGCGGCCCCCAACCGCTTCGCCTATGGCACCAGCAAGGCGGCGGTGATCGGCCTGACCATGTCGGTGGCGCGCGACTTCATCGACCGGGGCATCCGCTGCAATGCGATCAGCCCCGGCACGGTCGAAACCCCTTCCCTGCGCCAGCGCTTCGCGGCCACGGGCGATGCCGAGGCCGCAAGGGCCGCCTTCATCGCGCGGCAACCGATGGGGCGCATGGGTCAGGCCGAAGAGATCGCCGCCACCGCCGTGCTGCTGGCCAGTGACGAAGCACGCTTCATGACCGGCAGCAATCTGGTGATTGATGGAGGGATGAGCCTGTGACTCAGCATGTTTCAGGGCCTGTTTCAGGGCCCCTTGCCATCCTGACCGGGGGCAGCACCGGCATCGGGCCATATCCGGTGGGCGCGCGCTTCGCCGCCGGACAGACGCTGTGGGTCGATGGCGGGGTCTTCACCCGCGCCGCATGGCCCTATGCCCAGTGAGGGCAGCCACGTAACGCAACAGGCTCAATCGCCGATCGTGCTGCGCGCGGCGCGTTCGAGCACCCAATCGGAAATGTCATCAATGGTGGCCTTGCCATTCTCGAACGGCCTGATGATGCCCTTGTTGATCATCGATACCAGGCCATAGATGGAAGTCCACAAGGTGATGTTGCGCAGATCGGCTTCCTTGTCGCTGATATCGGGCAGGAATTGCCGGATAACGGCCACCCCTCTGGCGTGGCTGATTTCCTGATAGTGATGCAATGCGGGATCGATTTGCGGCCGCGTCAGCTCGCTTTCATACATCAGTTCGATCAGATGGGGATTTGCCAGCGCGAAGCGGACAAAATGGGAGGCCCCCGCCTTGATGGTTTCGGTGGGGGAAAGCACCTCGTTTTCTTTCCCGGCGGGGGCCTGCAGCAGCCTCTCGAAACCGTCGATGGCCACGGCCAGCAGGATCGCGCGCCGGTCTGCGAAATGATGATAGGAGGCGCCGGGCGACACCCCCACCAGTTGCGCCAGGGTGCGCATGGAAAGGTCATGATGGCCGTGCTTCTGCACGAAATCCCGCCCCGCCTCAAACAGATCGCGTTTGAGGTTTTCACGGTGATAGGGCTTCTTTTCCGTCATGACGCTTTCCATGCCAAAAGATGCCTCCCCCTAGCACCAAAACGGAGCGGGGCCAGCCAGATTTGACGGCCCGCCGCAATGGCCGGTGCAGCCTGCGGACACAGGTCCCGCAACTTCGCCGTTGACAGCGCGCCCGCATAATCTAAACAACGTTTAATTAGAAAATTCGGGAGACAGACATGGCTATTGATCCGGTCCGCATCGGCGTGATCGGCGCGGGCGATATAAGCCAGGTGTATCTTGGCGCCATCACGCGCTCATTCGCCTTCACACTGCACAGGATCGCCACGCGCAGCCGCGACAAGGCCCAAGCCATTGCCGCGCCCTATGGCGCAACCGGGTCAAGCGTGGCGGAACTGCTGGCCGACGATGCCATCGAAATGGTCGTGAACCTGACGCCCGGCCGCGCGCATGAAGAGATCAACCGCGCGGCCATCGAGGCGGGCAAACACGTCTATTCCGAAAAGCCCTTCGCCCTCTCGCGCAAAATGGCCGAGACGCTGGCCGAACGGGCCGAGGCGCGCGGCGTGCTGATCGGATCGGCGCCCGACACATTTTACGGCGGCGCGCATCAGGCCGCCCGCCATGCGCTGGATGGCGGGGCGATTGGCCGCCCGGTGTTCGGCACATCGCTGCTGGGCCTGCCGGGGCTCGAACATTTCCATCCCAACCCGGCCGCCTTCTATCAACCCGGCGGCGAGCCGCCCTTCGATGTCGGCCCCTACTATATCACGATGTGGCTGCATCTGCTGGGGCCGGTGCGCCGTGTGTTTGCCGCATCGGGCAGCGGACAGGCGCAGCGCACCATCCGGCGCGGGCGGTTGCAGGGAACCTCCTTTGCCGTCGAGGTCGACACCACCTTCAATGCGACGCTGGAATTTGAGACCGGCTTTGTCAATCTGACCATGTCGCTCGATGTGGTGGCGCCGATCCAGCGGCCGGGCGAACTCTATGGCGCGCAGGGCATCCTGTCGCTGGCCGACCCGATCTTTTTCAGCGGCGATCCATCGCTGCTGCGCCCCGGCGAAGGGCGCACCGCCCTGCCCGGCCATGATCTGCCCTTTTCCCAGCCCAACCGTCTGGACCACGCAGGGCAACCCGTGGCCGATTATCGCGGCGTGGGCCTGACGGATTTGGCCCTTGCGCTGCGCCATGGCCGCCAACACCGCACCGCGCCCGACTTCATCGTCCACGCGGTAGAAGTGATGGAAGCCATCGCGCAATCGGCCCGCAGCGGCCAATCCATCGCCATGCAGACCCGGTGCCGTCGCCCGGACCTGATTGACCCGGTGGCCGATGCCGATCTGATCGCGCTGACGCCATCGCCTTTCGATCCGGCCGATGCCCGGCCGCATACCGAGCCACCTCTGACGCCGATCGACGCCACAGCCTCGTAATCGCCCCTCCCTTCGCACAACCGGAGATATTCCATGCTTCTTCGCAAAACGCTGCTGGCCTGCGCCCTGCTCACCTCCCCTCTTGCCGCCGCCGATGCCCGGCAAGGCCCACCCGATGGTTCCACCCCCGAAGAGAAGGCCGCGATTGCCGCTGATCCGGCCTATCGGCCCCTCCACCTGACGCTGACCAACCTGCCCAAGGCCGGTAAGGCCGTTCCCTTGTTCAACGGGCGCGATCTGTCGGGCTGGGACAGTTGGCTGGGCTATACCGTGCCCGCCACGACCTATGGCACGCCCAGCAGCGAGCCCATCGGCCTCAACCATGATACCTATGGCATCTTCAAGGTCGTGAAGGAGGATGGCGCCCCGGCGATCTATTCCAGCGGCAAGCTGTTCGGCGGCCTGATCACCAAGCAGCCCTATCGCAATTACCATCTGCACCTTCAGTTCAAATGGGGCCCTGGCCATTGGATGCCCATGCCGCGCAACAATGGCGTGGTTTATCATTCGCATGGCAACTATGGCGCGTTCTTCGGCACATGGATGTCCGGCGTGGAATTCGAGATCGTGCCCCATTCGGTGGGCATGTTGCTGACGGTGGGCGATGCCAAGGGCACGCATTCCTTCACCACGGTGGACTGGCGCGTGGGGGCCAAGGTGGAGGTGGCCCATGATCCCGCCATTATCTATCCCGGCCGCCGCTATATGCCGGGGGGCAGGCTGGCGCCGGTACAGTTCCCCGCCTACAATGTGGATGCGGGCACCGATGCCGAAAAGCCGCTGGGCGAATGGAACACGCTCGACCTCTATGTTTACGGCGACAAGTCGATCCATGTGGTCAATGGGGTGCCGGTGATGGCCGCTTCCGAGCTGACCGACAAGGATGAAAAGACCGGCAAGGTGATCCCGCTGACGGCCGGGCGCATCCAGTTGCAATCGGAAGGCGCGGAAACCTATTTCCGCAACATCACCCTCCAGCCCATCGACCATCTGCCGACCATTACCCGCAAGCCTTGATGACATCCGCCGGGGCGGAGCGGTTAGCGCTCCGCCTCACAGGAGACTCCGCCTCACGGGAGATCGGGCCGATCAGTGGCCATAGGAAGGCAGAGGTTCGGGCGTGACGTGAATGTCGCGGGCCGAGGGCGGCCCATCACTGTCCGGCCGCCCGCGCCTGCCGACCAGATAGGCAAGACCGGCCAGACCCAGAGCGGCCAGACCATAGGTTCGCATCGAGATAGGGGTTTTCACCTTGTCCGTCACGGCATTGACCTCTCATAGTTCGGCCTGGTTTTCGCCAACCGGAATGTCGGCGCGGGGCCGCCTTCGCCAGGGCGCAAGGCATGGTGCGGGCGCTTGTTACGCATGAGCATGGGGCATTCCTCGTCCTGAAGGCGGATGCGCTTGCAGCAGGAAATGGCGGAAGAGGACCGCCGTTCCTTGCAGAGCAGGACAGGCTAACGCAGTTTAGCGGAATTATTATTTCCCGCCGCAAAGCCCGCCCCATGGCACCATCTACCCAGCCGGGCGTTTCGCAGGCATGCCCGATTTCCAGATCCCGTTTCCCGACCATTCCATCGCCATCGTCACCGGCGGCGAATCCGGCATCGGCCGAATGGCGGCGCTCAAACTGGCGCGGGCGGGCGTTCCGGTCGCCTTCACCTATCTGCGCGATCAGACGGCTGCGGATGCGGTGGCAGCGCAGATTGTCGCGGAGGGCGGGCGGGCTTTGGCGGTCCGCACCGATGTCGGCAAGGAAGAGGATGTCGAAGCGCTGTTTGACGCGGCGGAGCGGGAACTGGGCGTGGTTGACCTGCTGGTCAATGCGGCGGGCCTGAACATGTCGGGCATCCTGCTGCGCGATATGGCGCTGGCCCAGTTCGATCATTTGCTGAAGGCCGATCTCTATGGCCCCTTTCTCACCTGCCGCCGCTTTGTCCGCGTGCTGACAAGGCTGGAACGGGCGGGCCGCATCGTCAACATTTCCTCGATCCACGAGCGCGCGCCGCGGCCGGGCGGCGTGGATTATGATGTGGCCAAGGGCGGCCTTGCGCAACTGACGGCAACGCTGGCGCTGGAACTGGCGCCCCGGCATATTGCGGTCAACGGCGTGGCCCCCGGCATGATCCTTACGCCCATGAACCAGAGCGCGATGGACCATCCCGCCGAGTTGAAGGCGAAAGAGGCGGCCATTCCATGGGGCCGCGCCGGCACGCCCGAGGATGTGGCCAATCTGATCCTCTTTCTGCTCTCGCCCGCCGCCGACTATATCACCGGGGCAACCGTCACCATTGACGGCGCGCTCTCGCTCACCGTGGCGCTGGGGGCCTGAGGCGATGGCGGCCTATGTGGTGGAGGAACTGCAGGACGTTACGCTCGATATTGCCGGGCCGGAGGGACGCCTTGCCCATTACGATCTGATGAGCCCCTTTGTCTGGCAGGAGGGCGATCTTTATCGGCTGCTGGTGCGGGTACTGCCCCGCCCGCTTGGCCCGCAGGACCCGACCGGTGTGATCTGGTCAGGCTCCTCGCAGGATGGCCTGTGTTTTCAGATGGCGCAGACGCCGACCCTCTCACCCGGCAGCATGGAGGATGATGCGGGGGGCTGCGAGGACCCCACGCTGGTGCAGGCGGATAGCAACTATCTCATCTATTACACCGGGGTGGACGCCTCCCGTTCGCAAGGCGCGCTGCTGCTGGCCAAGGGCAAGGACCTCATTGACCTTACATGGCAGCGCGTGATGCTCAAGGCCCCGCCGGGCGAAGGCAACATCAAGGAGGCGACGCTGGCTCAGGGCAGCGATGGCCAGTTTCGCCTGTTCTATGAATATGCCAAGGACAATGCCTCACGCATCGGGATGGCCGTGGGGCCGGGGACGGAAGGGCCGTGGAGTGTGGTGGATGATCCTTTCTCCATCCGCGACAGCGCCTGGGACAACTGGCATCTTTCGACCGGGCCGATCGTGGAAATGCCGGGGTGCGACCCGGTGATGTTCTATAATGGCGCGACGATGGACGCGCGCTGGCGTATCGGCTGGATCAACTTTGCGCCCGATTTCAGCCGGGTGACGGCGCGCGGAATGGAGCCCCTGCTGGTGCCGCCCCCCGCCCGCGACCGGGCCGACACCGACATTGCCTTTGCCGCGTCCTGCGTGGTCAGCGGGGAGGACATCTGGCTCTATTACTCGCTGGAGGACCGCATATTGCGGCGGGCCCGGATCCGGCGCTATACGCGCTGAAAGACCGGGCCCGCCCCATCGTCAGGCCAGCGACGCGCCTGCGCCTGTTTCCACTGCCGCGCACCTCGGCCAGCGCGGTTTCCGAAACGGTGACGCTGGAGCGGCGGATGCTGATTGGTCCGATCTTGCTGAAAACCGCGCGGGATTTGGCCCCCACAGGCGATGAAGGGGGGAATTGGAAACCATCTCGATGGCAAGGTTGCGGTCTTTGCCCCGGTCAATCCCCTGTCTCTGGCCGAAATAGAGGCCAATCTGCTCGACAATGCGATCCAGTATGGGAAACAGGATGGCAGCAGTATCCTGCGTGTCGACCGGCAGGGCGCCGAGGCGATGATCGAAGTCGAGGATGATGGACAGGGCATTATTGTCGCCAAGCATGAATTCCAGGGCTTGCGGCAGCTCAGGACAATTCTGGAATCCTATGTCGCCTATACCAATTTCGATGGCGACAAAATGAAGGAAGCGGTGATCTATCCGGTCGATCTGGCCCAGACGTCGCCTCCGGGACCATAGGTGGGCATTCCACGCAAGCGCTCGCCCGAGATGGCAAAAAACATCCTTGATGAAATCGCGGAATGTTCCAGACCTTTCGGAACCGGGCTTTGCAGCCATCGATCCGGTTCTGGCACCTGGCCGATGAGAGTGCCAGAATTTCTATATAAACAATGAGCTTAACCCGATTTCCCGCGCCATTTTCGGCTTGACAGCGGACCCGGAATTACAAATCCTGAACCCACCCAGCCAAACCAACAGGGATGACCAGATCAGCATAGGAGATAGGGATATGAGCGGACATGACGAGTTTGCAAGGCAACTGCAAGGCTATGGGCTCTCCACCGCGGAAATCAGCTATTTCATGCCCGACTATCCCTCGCTGCTCCAGATTTTCGTCTGGCAATTTTATGATGAGGCGCCCCATTTCCCCGAGTTGCGCCGGTTTCTCGACGCATGGCGGCGCGATATCGAGGCCGTGCTGCACTCGGTCCGGTTCGTGCATGACCGGCTACTGGGGCCGCGCGTGTGGCATCCCAAAGGGGGGATCATCACGCTGCAATAGGCTTGTTGTTCATGTGGCTTGAAAAATCCGCATGGTCATGCCCATTTCGCGGCCATGTCGAATATCACGCCCCACCGCCCCCCGAACCGTAACCTTGGATTTGTTCTGCGCTGGCTGTTTCTGAGCGGTTGCATCGCCGCGCTCATGCTTCTGTGGCATGGGCTGAACACCGGAGCCGACAGCTCGGCCGACAGCACAGGGCGGCGCGCCATCACCCCGCGCGGCGATCTGGTCGCCGACGAGAAATCGACCATCGCCCTGTTCGAACAGTCGCGCGGCTCTGTCGTTTCCATCGCCACAAGGCAATGGGTGGAGGATGTCTGGACCCGCAATGTGTTTTCCGTGCCGCAGGGCACCGGGTCGGGCATGATCTGGGACGGCGCGGGCCATGTCGTGACCAATTATCACGTCATCCGCGGGGCGTCCGAGGCCACCATCCGCCTTGCCGATGGCCGCAAATTCCGGGCCGCCCTCGTGGGGGCCAGCCCGGAAAACGACATTGCCGTGTTGAAGATCGGCGTGAGCTTCAAGGCCCCGCCGCCCATCCCCGTCGGCACCAGCAACGACCTTAAAGTGGGACAGCGGGTCTTCGCCATCGGCAATCCCTTCGGTCTCGACTGGACGCTGACCACGGGCATCGTCTCCGCGCTGGACCGGACATTGCCCGATGAACAGGGCGGCGCGGTCGAGCATCTGATCCAGACCGATGCGGCGATCAATCCGGGCAATTCAGGCGGCCCGCTGCTGGATTCGAGCGGGCGCCTGATCGGCATGAACACGATGATCTACAGCCCATCGGGCGCTTCGGCCGGGATCGGCTTTGCCGTGCCGGTTGACAAGCTGATGCAGATCGTGCCGCGCATCATCCAATCGGGCCGCTGAGATCGTCCAGACGCGCCCGGATGGCGGCGGGAAGAACCATTTCGGCCACCGCCAGATTTTGGTGAAGATGCGCGCGGCGCGACGTGCCCGGAATGAGCAGCAGATTGGGCGAGCGGGCCAGCAGCCAGGCCAGCGCCACCTGCATCGCGCTCGCGCCGACTTCGGCCGCGATCATGGACAGCGCCTCGGACTGGATCGGGCTGAACCCTCCCAACGGAAAGAAGGGAACATAGGCGATGCCCTGCGCCGCCAGCTCGTCAATAAGCCGGTCATCGCCGCGATGGACAAGGTTGAAGTGGTTTTGCAGGCATACAACCGGCGCGATGGCCTGCGCCTGCGCCACCTGTGCGGGCGTGGCATTGCTGAGCCCCAGATGCGCGATGAGGCCCTGTTCGCGCAAGGCGGCCAGCGTGGAGAACTGCTCTTCCAAGGGCCCTTCGCTGGGCGCATGAACATCGCCCATCAGGCGCAGATTGACCACATCGAGCCGCTCCAGCCCCAGATTGCGCAGATTGTCATGCACCGCCGCCGTCAGCTCTGCGGGGCTCTGCGCGGGCAGCCACGAGCCGTCCTGGCCCCGCATAGCCCCCACTTTGGTGGCGATCACAAGGTCGGCCGCATAGGGATGGAGCGCCTCGCGCAGGATCTGGTTGGTGATATGCGGGCCGTAAAAGTCGCTGGTGTCGATATGGTTGACGCCGGCCTCGACCGCCGCGCGCAGCACAGCAATCGCTTCTCCGCGATCGCGCGGGGGGCCAAACACGCCCGGACCGGCTAGCTGCATCGCGCCATAGCCCATCCTGTTTACGATCCGGTCGCCCATTGAGAAGGTTCCGGCTTTGGCTGCAATGTTCATGACAAATCTCCTCAAGCTGTCGCAAGCTTATGGACTTTGCGGCGATGATCGATAAGCCACCCTATTCCAAACAGGCCGTACGGAATTTCGCACAATGCCCATGGATCTCGATGACCTGTCCGCCTTTGTCGCGGTGGCCCGCGCCGGTGGCTTTCGCGAGGCGGCGCGCCTTTCGGGCGTTTCCCCCTCCGGGCTCAGCGAGGCCCTGCGCAGGCTGGAAACCCGGCTGGGCCTGCGCCTGCTCCATCGCAGCACGCGCAGCATCTCCCTGACCGAGGCCGGGGCGCGGTTGTATGAGCGTCTTTCGCCCGCGCTGGCCGAAATCGGCGCGGCGCTGGAAGGGGCTCAAGCGCAGACCGACCAACCGGCAGGGACGCTGCGCCTCAATGTGCCCGCCAATGTCGCGCGGACGGTGCTGCCCGGCATCCTCGCGCCCTTTTTGCAGGCCCATCCCCATATCCGTGTCGAAGTGACCGTCGAGGACAGCTTTGTCGACATCCTCGCATCGCGGGCCGATGCCGGGATCCGCTATGAGGAACGGCTGGAACAGGACATGATTGCGGTGCCGATCGGGCCGCGGGTTCAGCGTATTCTGACGGTCGCCGCCCCGGCCTACCTTGCCGCGCGCGGTCGCCCGGCCCATCCGCGCGACCTGCTGGATCATGATTGCCTTGGCCTGCGTTTTTCGAGCGGCGCGCTGGCGATCTGGGAGTTTGAGAAAGCGAGCGAAGTGGTGCGCGTCGATCCGCCCACCCGACTGCTCATCCAGCCCGGACTGGCCTGTGATCTGTTGATCGAAACGGCGCTGGCGGGCCTTGGCATCATAGCCCTGTTCGAGGACTGGCTCCGCCCCCATCTGGACAGCGGCGCGCTGGTGACCCTGCTCGAGGACTGGAGTCCGCCCTTTTCCGGGCCGATGCTCTATTACTCCGGCCGCCGACAGGTGCCGCCGCCGCTGCGCGCCTTCATCGATTTTACCCGGCGCCCCTTTCCCCCCGCCAACCAGTAAAGTCGTTGCCAATCAATAAGGCCAGCCTCACGCCGCCACGGCGCGGATGTTGGGCAGCAGGCGGCGCAATTGCTCGGCCTCGGTGCCCAGATACAACCGACAGACCTCGGCATCCGACAGCATCTGCGCGGGAGAGCCGGAGAAGATCAGCCGTCCCTCGTGGAGGACATACGTCCGCTCGACCAGTTCAAGCATGTCTTTGAGATTATGGTCGCTGATAAGTATGCCCACGCCCTGAACCTTCAGCAATTGTATGGCCCGCTTGATCTCGATGATCGCCAGCGGATCAATGCCCGCAAAGGGTTCGTCAAGCAGCATGATCGCCGGATCGGAGGCCATCGCGCGGGCAATTTCACAGCGCCGCCGCTCTCCGCCCGAAAGCTGGAGGGCGGCCAGTTTGCGCAGATGTTCCAGTTGAAACTCCCGCAATATCAGCTCAAGCCGCGCCGCCTGGGCGGCCCGGTCCGGTTCGCGAAATTCCAGCACCGATCCGATATTCTGCTCAACCGTCATGCCGGAAAAGATCGAAGGCTCCTGCGGCAGGCAATTGAGACCAAGGCGCCCCCGCCGATCCGCCGTCCAGCCCGTGACATCGGCCCCGCCCAGCATGATCCGCCCGGAATCGGCCTTCATCAGCCCCATGATCAGGTTGAAACACACCGTCTTTCCGGCGCCGTCGCGCCCGAGCAGCCCCACGATTTCGCCCGTATCCACGCTCAGCGTCAGATTGCGCAACACAGTCCGGCCGTCACAGGATTTGCCCAGCGCCTCGACGATCAGCAGGCGACCATCCCTTTGCCCGGCCTTTTGCATCGGATGGTTGAAATGACACATCGCGCCCGACTCTTCCGCCCCCAAACTGTATTCGAGGATGATGCCAGATGCGGACCCACGCCAAGCTAGGTAATTGTTCGTAAATGCTCCGGGCAGGCATTCGCCCTGCCCGGATAATGCATCATGATCGCCCCAACCGCTTCTCAAACTCATAGGCAATCAGCAGGCCGAAACCACAAAGGGCAACAGCCGCGAAATCGGGCGCGTGCAAAGGGGCAAAGCGGAGAATATGCTGGATCGGCGCAAGTGTCAGGATCAGCGCCGCACCGATGGCGATAAAGGCCAGCACAAAGCGGAACGTGATATTGTGCCGCAAAAGGGCGTGGCTGAGCTGCGCGCTGAACGAGCGATTGGCAAAGATCAGCGCCAGAATCGCCGACAGCAGCGCGAAGAAGGACAAGGTCCGCGCCCGATCCGGCGCCAGTCCATAATGGTCCGCGCCCAGCGCAATGCCGCCCACAGCGCCAAGCGCCAGCAGGCCCTGCAAAACGGCCCTGCGCACCAGCGGCAGGGAGAACAGACGCTCATCGGTCGGGCGCGGCGGACGCTCCATGGTCCGGCTTTCCTCGCGCTCGGCCTCGAAAACCAGTGCGCAGACCGGATCGATCACCATTTCGAGAAGAGCGATCTGAAGCGGCGCCAGAATGATCGGCAAGCCGAACAGGAGCGGCAAAATGGCAAGACCCGCGATGGGCACATGGACACCAAAGATGAAGGCCAGCGCCTTGCGGATATTGTCATAGATGCGCCGCCCGACGCGGATCGCCTCGACAATCGCGCCGAAATCATCCTCCACCAGCACGATGGAGGCGGCCTCGCGGGCGACATCGGTTCCCCTCTTGCCCATGGCGATGCCGATATGGGCGGCCTTGAGGGCGGGGGCATCATTGACCCCGTCGCCGGTCATGGCCACCACTTCGCCTGCGGATTTGAGCGCATTGACGATGCGCAGCTTCTGATCCGGCATGGTGCGGGCAAACACCAGAACATCGGGCACGCACGCCATCAATGCCTCGTCGCTCAGCCTCGCAATCTCGGTGCCCAGCATGATCTTTCCATCGCCAATTCCCGCCTGCATGGCGATGGACCGGGCGGTTGCGGCATGGTCGCCGGTAATCATCACCACGCGGATCCCGGCCTTGCGGCACTGCGCCACCGCCGCCGGAACGCTCTCCCGCAGCGGATCGGCCAGCCCGGCCAGACCCAGCAGCGCAAAAGGATAATCGGCAATCGCCATAGCCGGATCGTTACCCCCGATCCTGGCCATGGCGACGGCCAGCACGCGCATCCCCCGTTCGGCCATGGCCTGCGCCGCGGCTTCCAACCCCGCCAGATCCTGCGCGCCAAGACCGCAAAGACGGCCGATGGCCTCCGGGGCGCCCTTTGCCGCAACGACGAGCGACGGATCATCGCCATCGCGCCAGACATTCGCCATGGCCAGCAGTTCCGGCGTCAGCCCATGGGCGCGAACCAGCGCCATGCCGTTGCCTATGCCGCCCCCCGCCTCGTCCGCAGCCGCGTGAAAGGCCACCTCCATCGGATCCACCGGCACCGGCGCGCTGGCCAGAGCAGCGATATTCAAAAGGGCCGACGTGCGGGGATCCTCGCTTTGCTCCGCAAGGGGCCATGGCGCGCCGCCCGGAAACCACAGTTCGGCCACGCTCATCCGGTTCTGCGTCAAAGTGCCGGTCTTGTCCGTGCACAGGACCGTGGCCGCGCCCATCGTTTCAATGGCCGAGGTGCGCCGGGTCAGCACGCCCACCTGCGCGATGCGCCAGGCGCCCATGGCCAGAAAGATCGTCAGCACCACCGGAAATTCCTCCGGCAAGAGCGACATGGCCGTGGCGATCCCGGCCAGCAGCGCATCAAGCCATGACCCGCGCAACAGGCCATAGAGCAGCACGACCAGCGCCGCGATGGCCAGCCCGCCGATGGCGCACAGCGTGACGACCCGCGAGGTTTCCTGCTGCAGGCGCGGCGCTTCGGTTTCCAGCGTGGCCAGCGATTGACCGATCTGGCCGATCCGGCTGCGCGGCCCGGTTGCCGTCGCCCGCGCCACCCCCCGGCCCCGCGTGATGATCGAGCCGGAAAAGACCAGCGGCAGATCATCACCGCCAGGTTCGGCATCATAGCGGTCATCGGGCCGGATCGCCCGCTTGCGCACAGCCACGGATTCGCCGGTAAGCAGGGCTTCGTCGGCCTCCAACTCGCGCGCTTCCAGCAGACCGGCGTCTGCCGCCATCCTGTCCCCCTGTTCGAGGACAAGTATGTCGCCTGCGACAACGTCGCGCCCGGCGATCCGGGTTGTCCGCCCGTCGCGGATCACCAGCGCGCGCGGCGCGGAAAGGTCGCGCAGAGCCTCAAGCACATTTTCCGTGCGGGATTCCTGAATGATGGTGATGGCAATGGAAAGCAGCGCGAATAACAGCAGGATAATTGCCTCTGTCCTGTCGCCCAGAGCAAGATAGATGAGGCCCGCCGCCAGCAGCATCGCCAGCATGGGCTCGCGCAGCACTTCCCATGCAATCCGCCACGGCGTCCGACGCCCTGCGCGCGGCAATTCATTGGGCCCGTCGCGTTCGAGCAAGGCGTCCGCCTGCGCCTGCGTCAGGCCGCTGACGGAGGAAGTCGCCGCCTTGGCGGGCGGCGGGGAGGCAATGGCGCTTTGAGGCATTGACCGGGCCCTTCAAACAATCCCACAGACCGCGAGTGTGCGCCAATATGCTGTAATTACGCAAGCCGCGCGTCAGTCATTGGCCCGATACGCCTAACGCATGACCTGACGTTCCAGCGCGTTGCAATCGGCATCCCGGGCCAACGGCTCCTGACGACCGGCAATGGCCGAGGCCAGCATGTTGATCACCCCGCCCACCGTTTTGGTCCTTGGCGGCACATCAATATCGGGCGCCTTGACCGTGCCGCCAAGGATCACCTGACCCGGCAGACGCAGCAGCGAGGGCTTTTTCGGCGCGCCTTTGAGCGTCAGCATCAGCCTTTCATTGCGCAGATCGATGGTGCCCCGGACCTGTGTCTGCGCGCGCGAGGAATCGATGAGGACCGGCGCGGGCCGGGCCATGCCGCCTTTGATCTCGAGCCGCGCCACCACACAGCGCAGATTGTCCGTCTCATCCTTGCCCATGGTCAGGCCGCGCCCGACATCCTGCCCCAGCAAGGCGGCGGTGCGCGCGGGAATCTGCCCGTCGCGCCCGACAAGCGCGAGCACGCCACCGCCCGCGCCAAAGGCATCGGCCAGCGTATGGCCATAACCGGTGACCGCCAGACGCCCGATCAGGCTGCCGTCGATCTGTGCGCGGGGGAAAAAGTCCAGCAGCCGCGCGCCGCGCAAGGTCAGGCGCAGGTCGAGCCTGGGGTCGGGCCTGCCTGTGTCGGTCTGGTCGATCCGCATGGTGCCCTCCATGCTGCCATGCGTCATGCCCACGCGCAGCGCGCTGATCTCCAGTCGGCTGCGCTCCAGCGACAGATGGGCGGTCATGCTGCGAAACGGGCTCTGGCCGGACCAGAGGAGGTGATCCACCCGCAGATCGAGCGCCCCATCGGTGCGGCGCACATGGGTGAGATCTATGGCCGATCCGGGCAGGATGCGGGGGCCCAAACGCGCCTTGATCGCCGCCGCGCGCCTTTTTCCTTCGTTCGAGGAGAGATCGTCAAAGTCGAAATGATCGGACCGCAGCGCGCCCGTGATCCGGCTGCGGCCATCGCGTTTGACGATGGTGGCGTGGCCCGCAATGTCTGATCGGCCGATCGTGCCGCGCAGGTCATCGATCGTCCAGTCGGGAATGCTGCGCCGGATGCCGGCGGCCAGTCTGACGGGTTGTGTGCCGGGCAAACCGGCCTCGATGATCGCGTCCAGCAGCCTCAGATCCTCGGCATGGGCGCGCGCGCGGCCCTGAAGATGGCCCAGATCCAGCGGCGAGGGCATGGTGCCCTCCAGCGCGAAACCCACCGCAGGGCCCTCGATGGCAACGCTGAAAGGCCATGGAGCCGCGGCCCGCCACTCGGCAATGGCGGCTCCCCGCCCGGTGATGCGCACGCGATGGCCAAGGATCAGCCCGCCGCCATCGATCCTGAGCCCCGTGCTATCGGAGACCACCGCCACATCCAGCGAGCGATCCCGCTTTCTGTCAAGATAGCGCAGGCGGCTGTCGGCCACGCGCAGCATCAGCAAATGCCCGCCCGAACCGCTCCGCTCCCCGCTCTCGTCCTGACTCCAGTTCTTGCGGCCCTGCGCCGTGCGATAGAATTGCAGATTGGCGCCCCGCATTTCGACCCGCTCAACCGTTGCGCGCCCGGCCAGCAGCGCCCAAACCGAAAAGGACAGATCCACTTGGGCAATTTGCGCCAGATCGGCCAAATGGGGCTCCACCCATGCCGGTTGGGGAATCCGCACCGCGCGCAGGCGGATGCGCGGATGAAACGACATAGTGTCGAGCCGCTCCATCGCACCGATGCTGACCGTGCGGCCGATGCTTTGGCTCAGGCGGCGTTCGACCGTGCCTTTCAGCACTCCCCAAGGGAAAGCCGCCAGTCCGACAAGACCGGCCAAAACCAGCAGGCCCAGCACGACGGCCAGATAACGCAGACGGAAAAGGCCGGATCCGGCCGTCATGCCCATGGGCGCTGTCATGGTGTTTTGTCATTCCTCGCGATGCGGCAGAATTCAGGGTGCATCGGTGTAATGCATGGCAAGCCAAATGGAGCCGCGAGCGATTTTTCGGAACGTCGATGGCCTGTCGCAGGATCGAAGGGCTGATCGGGACATGCCTCAACCGGGTGGCGCAGAACGACTTTGGCCGCCAGACCCGCTCCGGATCAGAGGATGCTTTCGCACAAGGCCAGGATATTGCGATCATGGCGCGCCGATGGCCGGGTCAGCACGCGGATGCCGATAGGTGGAATGGGACAAAGCAGGTCCAGCTTGACCAGGCCCTGCGCCGCCTCATCCACCGTGTCTTCAAACAGGCATACCCACGCCAGCCCGCGCCGCACATTGTTGAACAGCAACGGCAGGGCATCGGTCTCCATCAATATCTTTTCCGCCCGCGCGCCGATCACCTCCAGCGCCTGATCGCAAAGCCCGCGCTGGGCATTGGCGCGCGCCAGCACGATGGCGGGATGCTCGGACAATTCGGCTCCCGACACCTGTCTGCGCGCCGCCAGCGGATGATCGCGGCCGATATAGACCGCCAGACGCGCCTCGCCCGCAGGCTTGCTGTCGGGCACTTCCTGAGGGTCCAGCGTGAAGAAGGCGGCCATGTCGATATCCCCCCGCCGCACCTGCATCGCCAAGGTCTGATTATCGAGCGGATCCAGCAGAAAGCGCAGATCGACATGCGCATGGTCTTGCTGGAAACGTTCGATCGCGTCCTGAAACCGCAGCACGATATAGCTGAAGGTGGAAAAGCGGATGGTGCGCCGCGCCGTCTCTCCGGCCAGTTCCTGTCGCAGATCGGCCAGATCCGAGAGGATCGCGGAAAGCCGGTCGAAGGCATGGCGGCCCTGCGTGGTCAACACGGTGGCCTGCCCGGCGCGGCGCTCGAACAGGGTGACCCCCAGCCCGGCTTCCAGTTCGCGGATATGATTGCTCACCACCGCCTGGGAAAGGCCGGTCTGGCCGGCGCAGGCGCGAAAGCTGCCATGGCGGACAACTTCGGTGAAGATGTGAATCTGCCGCAAGGTCACCATGGCCGACTTTTCTCTCTATATTTTCATTTCCGGCCGCTGACCGGATTGGCGTAATGATAGGGCGGAACAAAGATTTCGGGAAAGATCGGATAGGCCTGGGTGAATTCATCGGGCGGGAAATCGGCGAAATCGGTGGCCAGGGGCATCACCTCCTTGCCCCAGCCCTTGTCGAAGGGCGTGTAGAACACCTGATAGGCGCGCAGGGAAGCAATCTTCCACACGCCGTCCTCCTTGATATAGGTGTTTTCATAAATGGCATCGCCCCACAGCGCCTCGCGGCCCAACTGGCCCACCTGCATCAGCGCGCGGAACCGGCCCTGTGCGCTCATGCCGTCGGGCGCCACATGGATCACCGGCTGAAGCTGGATATGGTTCATCAACATGCCTTCCTGCGGCGGACCAAAGTGAAGCATATACTCCCGGATGCGATCCTGCCCGAAGAACTTGCCGCGTGCGTTGATTTCCAGCGTGGCGTCGCGGGCAAACAGGTCGGCCACCTGATCCCACTGAAACTTGTCAACATAATAGCCATAGGTGCGCTGAAGATTCTGGACATCGATCCAGTCCTGCGCGCGGTCGGCGCGGGCTTCGGCGCGCGCAAGGCGCTGGCGCAGGTCGTCGAGTTGCTCTTCGATGGTCACGGTCGGAATTCCTTGCTGATGAAAAGGGTTATTTCTGCGCCTGCCGCTCGGCATTCCTGTCGGCATTGGCGCGGTGGATCAGATAGGCGCGGATGGCCTCGGCATCGGCGGCGGACAGAACGCCTGCGAAGGAGGGCATCCCGCGCGAACGCAGCGCTCCTTCCAGCACCACCTGCTTCAGCACATCGGCATCGCCGATCGCCCCGGAATGGCGCAGATCGGGCACCATGCTGGCGCTGACCGCCGCAATCCCGTGGCAACGCAGGCAGTTTTCGCCATAGAGCCGGTCGCCCAGCGTGATTTGTGCAAGGCTGAACGTCGCGGGCGGGGGCGAGAGCGGCGAACGCGACGCCTTTTCCGGGGCGGGCAGGCGGCTCTTGCCGCCTAGGCGGAACACCAGCAGGCGGTTTGGCCCCACGCCATTGACCGGCTGCTCGGCCAATTGCCCGCCCAGCATGGGCCATGCCCCGCCCCAACCCGCCATGACCGCGACATATTGCACCCCGCCCACCGCATAGGTCATCGGCGCGGCGACAATGCCGGTCTGGGCGGCATAGGACCACAGGCGGCGGCCGCTTCGCGCGTCATAGGCGGCAAACTGGCGGCTGCCGTTGCCCTGAAACACCAGGCCGCCCGCCGTGGCCAGCACGCCGCCGTTGAAAGGCGCGGCCAAGGGCACTTTCCACGAGGCCTTGCCCGCCACCGGATCCCACGCCACCAGATAGCCGCGATTGTCCCTGGCCATGGCGGCCAATTGCCCGCGTGAGAAACTGGCGCCGCCCTGCATCGCGGTGCCGGTGTTATAAACGCCCGGCACCATATGGTCCGCCCCGCCAGGGGCAAAGGGGATCGCCATTTCCATCACCGGCAGATAGACCAGCCCCGTCTGCGGGCTGAAGGCCATCGGCTGCCAATTATGCGCCCCGCCCGAACTGGGCCATTGCAGAAAGCTCTTGCCCGTTTTGTAATAGCGCGCATCGGGATTTTCGACCGGCCGTCCGGTGTCCATGTCGACATGGCTGGCCCAATTGGTTTTCGCAAAGGGATGGGCCGAGAGCAGTTCGCCCGTCGCCCGGTCCAGCATGTAGAAAAAGCCGTTCTTGGGCGCCTGCATCAACACTTTGCGCAGGCGCCCGTCCAGCTTCAGGTCTGCCATGATGATCGGCTGGGTCGCGGTGTAGTCCCATGCCTCCCCCGGTGTTTCCTGATAATGCCAGACATAGGCGCCATTGTCGGGCCGCAGCGCGACAATCGAGGACAGGAACAGATTGTCGCCCTGTCCGTCGCTGCGCAATCCGTGGTTGGTCGGGCTGCCATTGCCGGTCCCGATGTAGAGCAGGTCGAGTTCGGGATCATATTCGATGGCGTCCCACACCGTGCCGCCGCCGCCCCATTGCCACCATCGCCCATGCCATGTGTCGGCCACGCGGGCCAGCGGAGCATCGGAGATCTCGCCGTCGCTCTGGCCCGGCCGCCCCGGAACAGTGTAGAAACGCCATTTCTTGCGGCCTGTCGCAGCGTCATAGGCCGTGATGAAGCCGCGCGCGCCAAATTCCGCACCGCCATTGCCGATGATCACCATGCCCTTGACCACGCGCGGCGTGCCGGTGATGGTGTAATTGACCGCCGGAGGGCCGTTGTGGTCCAGTGTGTCCACCTGCCACAGGCGTTTGCCGCTTTTGGCGTCCAGCGCGATCAACCGGCCGTCCAGCACCCCCAGATAGACCCGTCCATCCTGAACCGCCACCCCGCGCGAGACCGGGCCGCAGCAGGATCGCGCCGCCGCCTCCATTACCCCGGGGTCGAAAGTCCACAGGACCTTGCCATTGCGGGCATCGATGGCGCGCACAATGTCATAGGCACTGACCGTATAGAGGATGCCGCCGACGAAAACCGGGGTTGCCTCCTGCCCGGCCCTTGTTTCCAGATCGAGCGACCAGGCCAGGCCAAGCTGCGCGGCATTGGCCGGGGTGATGGCGGAGAGCGGGCTGAAACGCTGGGCCATGGGGCCGCCGCCCGCCAGCGGCCATTCCGCCTGCGCGCCCGACATCTTGTTGCCCCCTTGCGCGGGCGCATAGGCCGCCAGCAAGCCCAGCAGGGGCAATGCAAGCGCAGCTTTCAGGGACACAGCCAGTCTCTCCATCATTTGGCCCCGCCGGGGCTTATTCTTTCATGCCAGTCTGTGCGCAATTGAACGGGGTGGATAGGGAAAAAATCAGCACTATGTGATAGTGAAAACACGATCACATAGTGCCTCGATCTCTCGTGGGGGCGCCCCGTTGTCTCCTTGCCGTCCAGGCCCTAGTCTGCGGGCGGGAGAGACAATATGACCGCCGCACAAAGCCAAACGCCGCCCTTAACCGGGCGCATCCTCGTCACGCTGATATTCTGCGCCCTTTTCATGCTGATCGAAGGGCTTGATCTGGCCTCCATGCCACTGGCCGTGCCGCGTATCAGCGCGGCCTGGGGGATGCCTGCGTCCGCCTTCGCGCTCAGCCTGTCGGCCATCGTGATCGGCGTGGGGCTGGCGGCGGTGGCGCTGGCGCCGCTGGGCGAAAAGGTCGGGCGGCGGCGGATGATATGGATCGCAGGTCTGGTGGCGGCGCTGGCAAGCGGGGCCACGGCCTTTTCGGGCTCAATGGGGGTTCTGATTTTCTGGCGGTTCATGACCGGCCTCGGGCTGGGCGCCTGCCTGCCCAATGTCACGGCCTGCGTGGTGCAGATCGCGCCGGTGGCCGGGCGGTCGCGCATTCTGGCGGCGGTCAATACGGCCATTCCCGTGGGCGGGGTGCTCGCCGGTTTCCTGATGGCCCCGCTGGTGCGGATCGGCCATTGGCAGGCGCTGTTTCTGGCGGTGGCCGCGCTGACAGTGTTTTGCAGTCTGGCCTTGCGCCTGCTGCTGCCCGCCACCAATGGTCAGACGGCCGAACAGGCGCAGCAAGGCGGGGCGGGTCTGCCGCTGCGCGAATTGCTTTCGCGGGAACATCTGTTCAAAACCGTGCTGCTGATCGGACTGGGCACCGCCAACACTTTCCTGCTCTACCTGCTCATCAACTGGCTGCCCACGCTGCTGCCGCGTGCGGGGGTTTCGCTGGATGCGGCGGCGCGAATGAGCGGGCTGTTCCAGTTGGGCGGCATTTTTGGCGGGTTTGTCTTTGCCTATCTGATCGACAAGAACCGGCCGGTTCGCGCTTTTCTCTGCGGCTATGGGCTGGCGCTGATGACCTTGGGCATCATGTTTGTGCCGGGTCTTTCGGCGCCGGTATGGGCGGCCACGGTTCTGGCTCTGGGCATGGGCGTATCAGGCGCGCATGTGGCCATCACGCTTTTCGGGGTGATCTTCTATCCGCAGCGCCTGCTTTCCAGCTATATCGGAGTGTCGATCGCGGTGACCCGCATCGGGGCGATTGCCGGGCCTTTGGCCGGGGGATGGCTGCTCGCCGTGGACAGCGGCGTCGGCTCGTTTCTGACCGGCACAATGCTGGGGCTGGGCCTGTGCCTGCTGTGGGTTCTGGCCATTGCGCATTTCGGCCATCGGCGGGAGGAAAATCAGCCCGCCCCCCTGCCTGCCTGAACCGCCAGCAGGCGAATCGTCGCAAGCAGATCCTGCCGCGCCTCGGGGCTGAGCGGGGCCAGCATCTCCTCATCGGCCTTGCGCAACGCGTCAAGCATGGCATCCAGCGCTTTCCCCCCGGCCGCCGTCAAGGTCAGGGCATGGGCGCGCGGATCGGCGGCAGGCTCGCGCGAGACCAAGCCCAATGTTTCCAGCGCATTGACCATCTTCATGGCGCTGGCCCGGTTGATCGAGAGCGCTTCGCCCAGCGCCGTTTGCGTGCACCCCGTATGCGCGGCAATCACCAGCAGCGCCGTGACACGCGCGGGCGTCATGCCAAAGGCGTCCAGCGCCTGACGGGCGCGGCGATCGGCCTCCAGATGCAGCAGGCGGAGCTGATAGCCGAATGATTTCTCAAGATCCTGCATCCTGTCTCCCCTCTCCTCCCCCCTCGCATTATGATTTGGACCAGATCAACCATTGCAGAGATTGTATCCTTAGCATACATAAACCCCATCAACCGCACAATCGTCCCGCGCAAAAGGCGGAATCAAAAAGCGGGCAATGGAGAGACCTCATGGACAAAACCTTCAAGCTTCTGATCAACGGCCGACAGGTCGAGGGCGCCACCAGTTTCGATGTGCTCAACCCCGCCAGCGAGGAAGTGGTTGCCGCCTGCCCCAAGGCCGACCGCGCCCAGCTCGATCAGGCGATCGCCGCGGCCAAGGCGGCCTTTCCGGCGTGGTCGGCGCGCAGCTATGAGGATCGTGCGGCCTATGTCCTGCGGCTTGCCGATGCGCTGATGGAGCGCAAGGACGAATTCGCCCGCCTGTTGACCGCCGAACAGGGCAAGCCGCTGCATCAGGCCGAATATGAGATCATCGGCTCGACCTTTGTCCTGCGTGCCTTTGCCGAAATGCGCGCGCCCGAAAAGATCATGCGTCAGGATGGCGGCAACACCGTGATCGAGCATCGCACCCCGCTGGGCGTGGTGGCGGCGATCACGCCCTGGAATTTCCCGGTCATCCTGCTGATGAACAAGCTGGGCCCCTGTCTGGTCACAGGCAATTGCATGGTGGCCAAGCCCGCGCCCACCACGCCGCTGACCACGCTGCTCTTTGCCGAACTGGCCGCCGAAATCCTGCCCGCCGGTGTGTTCAACGTGATCTGCGACCAGAACGAGCTGGGCGGCGCGCTGACCTCGCATCCCGATATCGCCAAGATCGCCTTTACCGGATCGACTGGCACCGGCAGCAAGGTGATGGCTTCGGCCGCCGATGGCATCAAGCGCGTGACGCTCGAGCTGGGCGGCAATGACGCGGCCATCGTGATGGGCGATGTGCCGCCCGATGTGGCCGCCGCCAAGGTGTTTCAGGGCGCGATGATGAACGCGGGCCAGATCTGCGTGGCGATCAAGCGGGCCTATGTCCATGAATCGATCTATGAGGAATTCTGCGCCTCGATCGCCAAGCTGGCCGAAGCCGCCGTGGTGGATGACGGCAGCAAGCAGGGCGTGACCATCGGCCCGGTGCAGAACCGCATGCAGTATGAAAAGGTCAAGGGCCTGCTGGAGGATGCCGTGGCGCAGGGCCGGGTGCTGGCGGGCGGCCAGTTGCCCGACCGTCCGGGCTATTTCATTCCGCCCACGATCATTGCCGATCTGCCCGATGATGCGCCGCTGGTGCGCGAGGAACAGTTCGGGCCGGTGCTGCCCGTGCTCAAATTCTCCGAAGTGGACGATGTGGTCGCCCGCGCCAACGATTCCGAATATGGCCTTGCAGGCACGGTGTGGAGCCGCGACACGCAGGCCGCGATGGACATTGCCCGCCGCGTCGATGCGGGCACGGTCTGGGTGAACCAGCATCTGGCCATCGACGCCACGCTGCCCTTCCGCGGATCGAAGAAATCCGGCCTTGGCGCCGAACTGGGTCAGGCGGGGCTGCATGAATACACGCAGGCCCATATCATCAACGCGGTCGAACTGGCGCTCGACTGACGCGCAGGGATCAGCCGCCGAGCGTTCTGACGGTCTTGCGCAGAAAGGCAATGGACCGCAGAACGCCCGGATCGGTGAAGTTTCGGGCAAAGACCATATAGCGGTGGCTGGATGGCACACGCAGCGGCAGGCGCAGCAATTGCCCTGCCGCCGCGCGCGGCCTGGCCATGTCATCGAACAGCAGGCCGATGCCCTTGCCCGCGCAGACCAGTTCGAGGATGACATCGGGATATTGTGATCGCGCCGCAACATGGCGCGGGGCAATGCCCAGCCCGCCCAGAACCGTCATGAACCAGCGGTCCGTGGGCGAATTCTGCGCGGCCAGAATGAACGGCGCATCATCCAGCCGCTCGGCGGCGGCCACAGTCTGCGCCAGAGCGGGCGAGGCATAGAGTCCGACGGATACCGCACAGAGCCGTTCCGCCCGCATCCCCGGCTCATCGGGCGCCGCGCCGGTGAAAAAGCAGATATCGGCCATGCCTTCATCCAGCATGGCTGTCATGGTCCGCCCCGGCGTGGCCGCGATCAATTCAATGTCGGGCACGCCTTCCAGGCGGTGATAATCCTTGAGCGCGGGTCTCAGCACATAATCGAGGATGAAATCGCCCGCGGCGACCTTCAACGTCTGTATCGGCGGGCCGCTGTTCTGCCCTGCCCGCGCCACCTTGTCGGCGCTGTTCAGCAATTTGCGCGCCTCGACCAGCAATTCGCGGCCCAGCGGCAGCAGACGGGCGGCAGACCCGCGCCGCCGGTCAAACAGCTTGCCCCCGGCGCGTTCTTCCAAAGCCCGGATGTGGTTGCTGATCGTGGGCTGGCTGATGCCCAGCCGGTCGGCGGAAAGGCGGAAGTTCTCATCCTTGGCCACTTCGACAAAGATCTCAAGCTGGCGGAAGGTGAAGCGCATCAATTATAGCCTTTCTGCTATAACTTATAGCCTCATGATCCGTTGCTTTGCAACGCCCTTGCTGCGATCCGGGCAAGGCAAAGAACAAGGACAATGGGAGAATTGGATGTCAGGCGACAGGAATATTCGCATGCGGCAGCGTTTGCGCCGCATCATGGGCCATGCCTGCAAGGCGGGGGTGGCCCTCGCGCTGGCGGGCGGCCTGCCGCTCGCCGCGCCCCAGGCAATGGCACAGCAAGAGCAGATCCCCGTGGCCGATGCCCATGGCAATTGGCGCTATTATCCCAGCCCCAAGCGCGCGCCTGCCAATGCGCCCAATGTGCTTCTGGTGATGACCGATGATGTCGGCTTTGGCGCCTCAAGCACGTTCGGCGGGCTGATCCCCACGCCCAATCTGGATGCCGTTGCCGCCAATGGCCTGAAATACACGCAATTTCATACCACCGCCATGTGCTCCTCCACCCGCGCCTCGCTGCTGACGGGGCGCAACCACCATACGGTGGGCAATGGTTCGATCTCGAATGTTTCGGTAGACGCGCCCGGCTACACTTCGGTGATCCCGGCCACCGCCGCCACGATGGGGCGGATCCTGCAGGACAACGGCTATGTCACCTCGTGGTATGGCAAGAACCATAATACGCCCGACTGGGAAACCGGCCCCAATGGCCCCTATGCCCGGTGGCCCAACGGCATGGGTTTTGACTATTTCTACGGCTTCAACGGCGCAGGTGTGGATCAGGTCAATCCCACGCTGATCGAAAACCGCAATTCGATACGCCGCGATCCAAGGGACGAGAATTACTGGTTCGACAAGGATATGACCAACCATGCGCTGGAATGGCTCTCATCCACCCATGGTCAGCAAAGCGACAAGCCCTTTTTCATGTATCTGGCCACAGGTGCGATGCACGGCCCCCAACAGGCGCCCAAGGAATGGGTAGACAAGTTCAAGGGCCAGTTCGACATGGGCTGGGACGAGGCGCGCCGCCTGATCTTTGCCCGCCAGAAGGCGATGGGCGTGATCCCCGCCAATGCCAAACTGGCCCCGCCGCTGCGCGATGTGCCCGCATGGAGCACGCTCAGCGCCGATCAAAAGCGGCTCTATGCGCGGATGATGGAAATTGCCGCCGCGCAACTAGCCTATTTCGATTTCCAGTTTGGCCGCATCCTCGAGCGGCTGCGCGAAACGGGGCAATTGGACAATACGATGATCGTCTTCATCCAAGGCGACAATGGCGGCGCGCTGCACAACATGGATGGATCGATCAATGCCTATTCGGCTTTTGCCGGAATTCATGAAACGGCCGAAAATCTCGTCAAACAGATCGACAAGCTGGGCACCGAGGACAGTTTCGGCAATTATCCTGTCGGCTGGGCCTATGCCACCAACACCCCCTATCCATGGGGCAAGACGGTGGCCTCGCATCTGGGCGGCACACGCAACGGCATGGTCATTTCATGGCCCGCGCGGATCAAGGACAAGGGCGGGATGCGCACGCAGTTCGGCCATGTCATCGATATCGCCCCAACCATCTACGAGGCCATCGGCATTCAGCCCCCCGCCGAGGTGGACGGCGTGCCGCAATTGCCGCTGGACGGCAGTTCGATGGCCTATACGTTCGATCAGCCCAAGGCCCCCGGCCGGCACCGCGAGCAATATTTCGAGATGCTGGGCAGCCGCGCCTATTACAAGGACGGCTGGATGGCGAGCACCGATGTCCCGTGGGATCCGTGGGGGGCGAACAAGACCAACCCCAACACGTTGAACTGGGAACTCTATGACCTGAACAAGGATCCGTCGCAGACCGAGAATGTGGCCGCGAAATATCCGGCCAAGCTGGCCGAATTGAAGGCCGATTTCGACGGGGCGGCCAAAAGGTTCAACGTCTATCCGCTGTCCTCCGATTTCTTCACCAGGATCAGCCAGAAATACCGCCCGGCGGGCCTGACCGGGGGCACCTCGCATGTCTTCTATCCGGGCGACACGCGCTATCCGGCGGTGACCTTCCCCGAACTCAGCGCCAATTGGACCACCGTGGCCAGCATCGCGACCAGAGGCGGCAAGGACAGCGGGCCGATTCTGGTTCAGGGTTCGCGCTTTGCCGGTTATGGGCTGGCGCTGGATCAGGGCGTGCCGGTCTTCACCTATGATCCTTCGGGCCGTGAACGGGAACGCCGTGTGCTGCGCGCCGCCGAGGCTCTGGGTCCGGGCAATCATGAAATCACGGTGCGCATCTCGCCGCTGGACAAGGGGCAGCAGATTGCCCTGCTGGTGGACGGCCGACAGGCCGCCGCCGCGCCGATCCCGCGCGTCATCAAGATCGTGACCGGCGATGCCATCATCGGGCGCCCTGCCATCGATGACCGCAAGGGCCCGCGCCTGTGCGATTGCGAGGTGAAATCGGTCCGCATCGACAGCAAGTAAGGACAAGGCGGCCGGTAAGCCCCCGAGCCGCCAGTCCGATTGAAACCCCGCCGACCCTATGATCGGCGGGGTTCTTTTTGTCTTCCTTCAGCGCCTCATCACAAAACGGCCGGCGCCGCGTCCAGCAGGATCGTCTTGGTTTCCAGAAAAGCGCCCAGCGCCTCGGGGCCGCCCTCGCGGCCGATGCCCGATTGCTTGAAACCGCCAAAGGGCTGGCCAAACTCCATGCGCATTCCGTTCTGGCCCACCCCGCCGCTGCGGATCCGGCGGGCGATGCGATAGGCCGCCTCGGCATCCTGGGTCAGCACGGAGCCATTGAGGCCGTAATGGCTGTCATTGGCGATGGCGATGGCGTGTTCCTCGCTGTCGGCCGGGATCAGGCAGAGCACCGGGCCGAAGATCTCCTCCTGCGCGATGCGGCTGGCATTGTCGACATTGGCAAACAGCGTGGGCTCAAGGAAATAGCCCTTGTTGAGATGCGAGGGCCGCGATCCGCCCGTGACCAGATCGGCGCTTTGGCGGCCAAGGGCGATATATTCCTCCACCCGGTGCAACTGGCGCTGCATGGCCAGCGGCCCCATCTGGGTTTCCATATCATGGCTGTGGCCCACGCGGATGCCCTGCATCACCCTGGCAATGGCATCGGCCAGTTCGTCATGGCGATGGCGCGGGACAATCGCACGGCTCAGCATGGCGCAGACCTGTCCGCTCATGACGCTGATCGTATTGCCCAAAATGGCTGCGGCCGCCTCGATCGGGAAATCGTCGCGGACAATGGCCGCCGATTTCCCGCCCAGTTCCAGCGTGCAACGGGCAATGCGGCCGGCGCAAACCTCGCCGATGCGCTTGCCCGCGCCGGTCGATCCGGTGAAGGTCACCTTGTCGACGCCGGGATTGCAGACCAGATGGTCGGAGGCCTCTCGGCCCGCGGCCACCATGTTGACCACGCCCGCAGGCAGTCCGGCCGCCTCCGCCGCCTCGGCCATGATATAGGCTTCAAGCGGCGTTTCCGGCGCGGGTTTCATGATGACGGTGCAACCGGCCACCAGCGCATAGGCGGTTTTGGAGGCAAGGATGCCATAAGGCGCGTTCCACGGCGCAATGGCCGCGCAAACGCCCGCCGGTTCATGGGCGATGACCACCGTGTCCACCTGCGTTCCCTTGCGCTGTTCGACAAAGGGAAAGGTGTCGGCATAGCCCGCGATGGCCATCAATTGCGCAGTGGAACCGCCGGTCATGATCGGCGCAAAGCTGGCCAGTCCGCCCACCTGCCATGTCCATGCGGCGGCCAATTCGGGGTGGCGCTTTTCCAGTTCCTCGCCCATCCGGCGCAGCATCGCGCCGCGCTGTGCGGGCGGCATCGTCGGCCATGGCCCTTCATCGAATGCCTTGCGCGCGGCGGCCACGGCGCGGTCCATATCGGCCTTGGTGCCATCGACCACCTGCGCCACAATCTCCTCGCTGTCGGGCGAAACGATGTCGAGCATGAGGTCGCCGGTCGAGGCGACCCATGAGCCGCCAATGAAAATCCTGTCGGGATGGGCAATCCTGATATTATGGGGAAGCATGTTTTCCTCCTTCCGTAGGGGTATGGATGTCAGCCGGCGGCCATGGCGGCCAGCACATGGTCGGCGCCCTTGTCGCCGATCATGATGGCGGTGGCATTGGTGTTGCCCGCAGGCAGGGTCGGCATGACCGAGGCATCGGCCACCCACAGGCCGCCCAGGCCCCGGACGCGAAGATTTTCGTCCAGCACGGCGCGGCGGTCGGCGGCATGGCCCATACGGGCGGTGCCGCAGGGGTGATACATCGGGGTCGAGGCGGCGCGCACATAATCGCGCAAAGCTTCGCGTTCGACTGCGGCCGGGCCGGGGCGCAATTCTGCGGTGACCAGACCGGCCATAGGCGCGCTTGACAGGATGCGGCGACCCAGTTCGATGCCTTCGATCAATTGTTCGACATCATCGGCGCAGCCAAGCTGGTGATAGGTAATAATGGGCGGCGCCAGCGGATCGGGCGAGCGCAGCCTGACCGTTCCCCTTTGATCCGGGCGCATCAATCCCACCATGGTGGATACCGAATTGTTGCGACGCAGCGCCAACCTTCCCCGTCCGTCCAGATCGAAGGCGAAGGCGGAAAACGACAATTGCAGATTAGGCGCCGGGCCTGGGCGGCTGCTGACAAAGGCCTGGGCATGGCCGATGGCGGTGGTCAGCGCGCCCTTGCGCGCCAGCATCATCTGCAGCACCTGCCAGGCCCCGCGCCACCCGCGCGCATCGGCGTTGAGCGTGTGGGCGGCCACATCATTGACGATATGGACGCCGACATGGTCCTGAAGATTGGCCCCTACCCCCGGCAGATCGGCCACCACGGGCAGGCCCAGATCGGCAAGAGCCGCACCGTCGCCAATCCCGCTGAGCATAAGCAGCCTGGGCGTATTGAGCGCGCCTGCGCAGATCGCCACGCCGTGCCTGCTGCGCAATATCCGGCGGCGGCCCTCGCGCTGAAACTCGATCCCGACGGCGCGGCCGTTTTCCACCAGCACCCGCAGGACCTGTGCGTCCAGCAGCAATTGCGGCGCCTGATGGGCGGGCAGACCCTCCAGATAGGCCCTCGCGCTGGAACAGCGCAGCCCGTCGCGCTGCGAAACCTGCACATGATCGACGCCTTCGGCCAGAGCGCCGTTCAGATCCGCCGATCGGGGCACACCCGCATTTTGCGCAGCCTCGATCCAGCGTTCGACGACATCATAACGCGCGCGGCTTTCGGCCACCGATTGCGGGCCCTGCCCGCCGCGCCATGCATCGGCGCCGCGCTCATTGCGCTCCATCCGGCGAAAGTAGGGCAGCACCGATGCGTAATCCCAACCTGCGGCGCCCAACTCGGCCCATCGGTCATAATCCCAGCGGTGGCCCCGGATGAACATCATGCCGTTGATGGCGCTGCCGCCGCCCAGCATCTTTCCGGCGGGCCAGACATCGCGCCGCC
The DNA here is from genome assembly GCF_012275515.1 of Novosphingobium sp. SG707. Classification (GTDB taxonomy): domain Bacteria; phylum Pseudomonadota; class Alphaproteobacteria; order Sphingomonadales; family Sphingomonadaceae; genus Novosphingobium. The sequence continues at coordinate 574,968 of NZ_JAAZQL010000001.1, read as the reverse complement.
CCCCGCGTGACGGGTCGGGCTCCACATCGAAGCACCAGTCGAAGCGGGGGTTCTGCACCAAGGCGCTGGTGAGCGCAGGCACGCGCGAGCGCAGCTTTCTGTCGCTGCCGCCCGCTTCCACCAGCACCACCTTGACCCCGGCCGCGCACAGGCGCCCGGTCAGCGCGGCGCCCGCCGAACCGCCACCGACCACGACAAGATCCGGCATGTCGCCCTGCATTGCAAAAACTCTCCCGCTTTATTTCTAACGATCGTTAGCATTTTGCGGGATAGTCTTGTCAAGCAGCCCGACCGGCAGACTCCTCCAGAACGCGCATGTCTTGTTTGCGGGTGCCTTTTAACCTGTTCTATTCCGGGCGGGTAAAGCTCAGGAAGAGCGACTGTCCCTCCTCATCAGTGGCCTGCAGCGTATCGACCAGCACATCGAGATAGCGGTTGAGCGTTTCGACTTCCTCGGCGCCAAGGCGCGAGACAAGATAGGTGGCAACCTTGTCCACCTGCGGACGCATGGCATGATACAGCCTCTCGCCCTCGGGCGTCAGCACCAGGGGCTTGCGCTTCTTGTTGGCCGGATCGCGCGCGGCCGTCACGCGCCCATGCTTTTGCAAGGCGGCCACCGCGCGTGAGATGCTCATCGGGTTCACCCCGGTGATCTCGGCCAATTCATGGCTGGCACAGCGCGGGTGGCGCCCGATCAGCATCAGCAGGCGGAATTCATTGATCGAAATGTCATAGCCATGCGCAAGATAGGTGGCAAAAGGCGCATTAAGATGGTTGGCCAGCCGCAAGACCCGATGGAGCGTATCATCAAAGGGATCGCGGCCATCCTGCGGCTCCGCAGACACGGTTTCGTTGTTCATTGCGCATTCTTTCGCCATCGGACACTCATAAGCTGTTGGCGGCGCGACAAGTCAAGACGGCACGCCCGCATCATGGTCTGGCACCGGAAAAAGCGCATGAAAGGAAATGCCGATGACCGACCGATTCCAATGGCCCGCCGGCCTGCAACCGGCCGCCGCCGTGGCCGAGGGCGAAACCCCGCCGGTGATTGCCACCGATCACGAAGCCCTGCTGCGCAGCCCCGATCCCGCGCTCGAAAGCAACAAACGCTTTTGCTATGAAATGTATCGCACCGTGCTTCAGGCGGGCCATGCCGCCAGAGTGCGCGATTTCATCGCGAAGGATTACATTCAGCACAATCCCAACGCCGCCAGCGGCGCTGCCGCACTGGAAGAGTTCATCCGCAATTCCCGCCCGGAACGGCCCATCGAACAGGTTTTGCAATTGCCGCTCGTCTCGATCATCGCCGAACGCGACATGGTCACCTTCGTCTTTGTACGCAAGGAAAGCCCCAAGGATGGCGACGTTTATTACACCAGCTGGTTCGACACATTCCGCCTTGCCGACGGGTTGATCGTCGAACATTGGGATCCTGCCCTGCGCAGCGCCGAGATGCGCCGGATCGACCCGAACGAGAAGCGGCTCTAGGGGGATATCGCCTATCCCCCCAACACCATGTCGGCGCATTTTTCGGCCACCATCATCACCGGCAGATTGGTGTTGCCGCCCGGCAGCAGCGGAAAGACCGAGGCGTCCGCCACGCGCAGGCGCCCAATGCCGCGCACACGCAACCGACCATCCAGCACCGCCCCGTCATCGCCGCCCATGCGGCACGTTCCCGATGGATGATAGGCGGTCATGGCCGTTTCGCGCACATGATCAAGAATGGCCTCATCGCTTTCCGGCTCAAGCGCCGGGCGCGTCATCGCCCCCGTCACCCCGGCCAGCGCTGGCTGGCGGACCAGTTCGCGAAGCACGCGATAGCCATGGATCATCGCGGCGCGATCGCGTTCATCCGACAGCAGATTGAAACGGATCAACGGCGCCACCGCCGGATCGGCACTGGCCAGCGACAGGCGGCCCCGGCTCTTGGGATAATTGAGCGACCAGAGCGCCCCTATCCGCGCCCCATGGGGGGCGGCAAAGCCGGGAAACCAGACCCGCGTTTCCATCGCCAGCGGGATCAGCAGGAAATGCAGGTCGATCTCGGGGCTGGACGGCCGGGTTGCCACATTGGCCGAAATGGCCAGCGGGGGCGCCCCCATGATGCCCTTGCCCGTGGTCAGCCAGCGCAGGAACGAACGCGCCACCCGGTCAAACCGCACTTCGCGTTCAAAGGCCCACGCCGGGTCCAGTTCAAACTCCATCGCCGCGCCGGGATGGTCCTGAAGATTGGCGCCGACCTCGGCCCGGTCCTGCGCAACGGCAATGCCCAACGCCTTGAGGTCAGCCCCCGGACCAATCCCCGATGCCATCAGCAATTGCGGCGAATTGATCGCCCCGCCGCACAGTACAACCTCGGCGCGGGCCATGGCCACCCGGTCCTGTCCGTCGCTGCGATAGGCAACACCTCGGGCCTCGCCCTGCTCGATGACGATGCGCCGGACCTCGGCGCCGGTCATCACGGCCAGATTGCCTCGGCGCATCGCCGGGAAGAGATAGGCCTGAGCGGCGCTGGCCCGCCGCGATTGCGCGGTGATGGTGAAATCGGGCATGCCGAAACCATCGGTGCGCGGGCCGTTGAAATCATCGGTCAAAGGAAAGCCCAGGCTGACCGCCGCCTGCTGCGCCAGCGGGAAAAGCGGGCTGGGCGACGGATGGGGCATCACACTGACCGGCCCGTCGCCGCCATGCAGGTCGGAACTGCCGCGCCAATGGCTTTCCAACTTGCGGAAATAGGGCAGGACGTCATCCCATCCCCATCCGGGCAATCCCTGCGCCCGCCAGTGGTCATAATCGCTGGCATGGCCGCGAATGGCCATCATGCCGTTGATCGAAGATGTGCCCCCCAGCATCCTGCCGCGCGCCACGGGCAGGCGGCGGCCTTTCAACTCAGCCTCCGGCTCGGACATAAAGCCCCAGGTGATGTCCGGATTGGGCCAGAGCCTGGACACCGCCAGCGGCAGCGCCACATCGAGCCGCCGCCCATCGCCGCCCGCCTCCAGCAGCAATACGCGATGTTTGCCGCTTGCGCTCAGACGATTGGCCAGCACACAACCGGCCGATCCGGCGCCGACAATGATATAGTCGAATTCCTCCTGCGCCTGCATCACACAACCTTCCAGAACCGGAACACCGAGCCGGTGGGATTGCGCCGCCCGGCCCCGACAAAAATCGAACGGTTGAGCCAGTCATAAGGCCCCTCGGGCGCCTCGAAGCGGGGGGTCATGCGCATGTAATAGCTGCGGGGATCGACCGGTTCGCCCGCCAGCAGCCGCGCCACCACATCGGGCGGGGCATGGCGCAGGCCGGTGCTGCGTTTCAGGATCACCGCGCCATCATCGGTGCGCAGCAGATATTGCGATTCAAACCGCCCGCCGCCATCGGCGCGCACCATCGGGAAATCGCCCCCGCTCATCGGCACGATCTGGCCCGACAGGCCCGGTCCGCTGAACGTTCCGCTCCGGATCAGCACCGCCCCGCGCGTATAATCCTCTGCCACCTTGATATGCATGCGCTCGCCCAGCGAGATGCGCATTTCCAGCGCGAATTCGAGCTTCATCATCGGCCTTTCACAAAACCTCGAAGATGGACAGGTGCGTTTCGCCATCGCGTCTTTCCGCGATGAACACGCGGGTTGCCAGCCAGTCATGGGGCGATCCTTCGGCCACCTCGAACACCACGTTCAGCCGCAACGCGCCCAGCCTGTTCAGACCGGAAACGCCGGTGCCGGTCATCCTGATCGGCCCGCCATGCGCGGTCTGGATCACCAACGCCATTTCCACCACGCTCACCCCGTCGCGGCGGCTCAGCCAGGTTTCGGTGCCGGTTTCCAGCCCTGCGGCCAGCCCCCGGCCGGACAGGCGGCCCGAGGCAAGCTGGCGCACCCATCTTTGCCCCCCCGTGGCCAGATCGCCTATGCCCCATTCAGCGCCATGATCCACCTCCAGTTCAAAGGCAGGGTCCAGCGACGGGGTCGGCATATCTTCATCTTGGCTCATCACGCATTCCCCGTATCAGACCGCGATCGTCATCGCCTTGAGTTCTGTATAGGCCTCGACCCCGGCGCGGCCGTTCTCGCGGCCGTTGCCCGATTGCTTGACCCCGCCCGCAGGCATGCAGAAATCATTGCCGCCTGCCGTATTGACCCGGACCGTCCCCGCCCTGATCCGCCGGACAAGGCCAAAGGCGCTGCTCATGCTGCTGGTCCAGACATAGGCGGCAAGGCCATAGGTGCCAGCATTGGCCAGCGCCGCAATCTCGTCCAGATCGAGCGTGTCGAAAGTCTGCACCGCCAGCACCGGGCCGAACACCTCCTCGCGCGCGATTTCCATCGCGGCCTGCACATCGTCCAGCACGGTGGGGGCGATGAAATAGCCCGCCTGCCCCCGGCGCTCTCCTCCCGTCACGATCCGCGCGCCATCGGCGCGGGCGCGGGTGACAAATCCCATGATCCGATCGCACTGGGCCTGCGAAATCACCGGCCCCAGTTGCGTGGCCGGATCATCGGGCGCGCCTATCCTCATGCCTGCTGCGATCTGCGCCACGCGGGGCACCAGATCGCGCGCCACATCGGCATGGACCAAGAGCCGCGATCCGGCCGAACAGGTCTGGCCCGAATTGAAGAAGATACCCATTGAGATGGCCGCCGCGGCCTTGTCCAGATCGGCATCGGGCATCACCACCACGGGCGATTTGCCGCCCAGCTCCACCGTCACCCGTTTCATCATCGGGCCGGCCACACGCAGAATCTCGCGGCCGGTGGCGGTCGATCCGGTAAAGGCAATCTTGGCCACGCCCTCATGACGCACCAGCGCCGCGCCCGCCTCGGCCCCTGTGCCCGTAACGATATTGACCATGCCCGCCGGAAAGCCGCAATCGGCCAGCAGGTCCGCCAGCAGGAGCGCCGAGAGACTGGTTTGTTCGGCCGGTTTCAGCACGACCGCACAACCGGCGGCAATCGCCGGGCCGATCTTCATCGCCGCCCCCATCAGCGGATAGTTCCAGGGGATGATCTGCCCCGCCACGCCCACCGGCTCGCGCAGGGTGGCGGCATGCCAGTTTCCGGGCACCGACAGGTTCATCGTCTCCCCCGTCAGATGGGCCGCCCAGCCCGCGAAATAGCGCAAGCCCGCCGCCGATTGCGGAACATCCAGATGGCGGATATTGCTGATCGGCTTGCCGGTATCATGCATTTCGATCCGGGCGAATTCCTCGGAACGGGCGGCAATGGCATCGGCCAGCCGGAGCAAGGCGTTCTGGCGGTCGGCGGGGCTCCATCCGCCATGGCGAGCCTTGGCCATCGCGCCGACGGCCGCATCCACGGCCAGGGCCATATCATCGGCGCCGGCCGCCGCGATGCGGGCGAATTCCTGTCCGCTGGCCGGATCGACCACGGGCAGGTCACGACCCTGCGCGCTTTCGCGCCATTCGCCGCCGATGAAAATGCGGCCCTGAATTTCTCTCATCCTCTCGGACAGCATCTTTTTCCACCCTTGCTGCGGAAGCATCGGTGCCAGCTAGCGCAGGCAAGGAGCTAAAGGCTTGTTCTGACGCGCATCGTGCCGTGCGAGAGAGCACAGGGAATAGCAACGGAACGCGATTCAAAAAATGTATGCCAATGATACATTAACGAGTGTTTCTATTTTTCCAAAACGTGATTATAGCGGTTTTCGAGCAGCCGTGAAAACGCGGCGCCAGAGGATGATTGGGAGAGCAGGATGTCGAGAGACTATCTCAACTTCGCGACGCGCGCGGCCAACCGCAAGGAACGCACGATGCAATGGCGCGATATTACCCGCGCCAACGATGTCGTGCTGGGCGACGACCGCGAGGCATCCATTCGCGGCTGCGATTTGGGAGAGCTTCGTATCTGCGCGGTTTCCATCGGGGAACACACGCTGGCAAATCACGAATCGCGGCGCCATGGCGAAAGCGGCGAGGATGCGATCAAGCTGCTGTTTGTCGAAACCGGCTCGTGCGATGTCCATCAGGCCGGGCGGCATGCCCGCCTGATTGCGGGCCAATGGTGCGCATTGGACAAGACCCTGCCTTTTCGCATGGCCTCCCAGGGCCAGACCAACCAGCTTGCCATCGCCCTGCCCCGCCGCCTGATCCATCAGGGCGAAGGGCTGGGCCAGCATCTGGCCGGCCCGCGCAGCTTTCTTGAAGGCGCGGCCAGCGTGCTGCACAACAGTTTGCACCATACGATCCGCGCCACGGCGGGCATGGGGCGCCGCGACCGGGGCTTGCTGGCCCATGCGCTGTCAGGGCTTATCAATGTGGCATGGCATGCCGATCCGGTCTGTCATTCGCACAGCAGTCCCCACGCCCGCCGGGCGGCGGTGATCGATTTCATCGAACGCAATCTGACCGATCCGGAACTCGATGTCGGGCGCATCGCCGTCGAACTGGGCTATGCCAAGCGCACGCTGCACAAGCTGTTTTCCGCCGAGGGCGAGACGCTGAGCCGCATCATCTGGCAAAGGCGGCTGGAACATTGCCGCCGCGAACTGCTGGATCCGGCGCAGGCCAAACGCTCGATCACCGAGATCGCCTTCGCCTGGGGTTTCAACGATTCCCAGCATTTCAGCCGGTCCTTCAAGGCGCGCTTTGGGCGTTCGCCGCGCGACTATCGCGGCGCCCCGCTTCACACCTGATCCGCCGCCGCCCATCAATTCGGAGAAACAGGAATGACCCCCGCCGCCCGCCGCACCACGCTGTTCCTGCTGACGGCGATCTATGGTTTTGGGTTTATCGACCGTATCGTGATCGCGCTGGTGGCCGAACAGATCAAGGCCGATTTCCGCATCAGCGATTTCCAGATCGGCCTCTTGGGCGGCACGGCCTTTGCCGTGATCAATGTGGCCGCCTCGCTGCCGCTGGCCCGGCTTGCCGAGCGCTATTCGCGCAAATGGGTCGCGGCCTGCTCGCTGCTGGTCGGGTCTCTTTTCACAATGGCCTGCGGGGTCAGCGCCAGCTTCCTGCATATGGTGCTGGCGCGCATCGGCATGGCGGGCGGCAGCGCGGGCACCGAGGCGCCGCCTCATTCAATGATTTCCGACATGTATCCGCCTGAAAAGCGGGCCTCGGCCATTTCGCTTTTCATGCTGGGCGTGCCGGTCGCGGCCTTTGCCGGATCGGCGATCGGCGGCGCGGTGGCGGCCAGCCATGGCTGGCGCGCGACCTTTTACGTTACCGGGGCGATGGGCGCCCTTGTGGCACTGGCCGCGCTGTTGATGATGCGCGAACCGCGCCGCGCCGATCACGATGCCGATGGCGAAGGACACAGGCCTGCCGGCGCCGTGCTGCGGGTGTTGCTGACGGACCGCTGTTTGCGCCACATCCTGCTGGGCGTGTCGATCATCAGCCTGGGCGCCTTTGGCATCAACACCTTCATGCCGTCCTATTTCGCCCGCAATTTCGCGCTGGACATGGGCCAAACCGGGATGGCCTTCGGTGTGCTCAGCGGGGCGGCCTCGGCGCTGGGCACCTTGCTGGGCGGATATGGCAGCGAATGGGCCGCGCGGCGCGATCCGCGCTATCTGGTGGCGCTGCCCGGAATGGGGGCAATGATCGGAGCGCCGATTTTCATTATCGGCCTGTTTCAATCCAGCCTGCCGGTGGCCTTTGGGCTGATGCTGCTGGGTTCGACATTTTTCTATCTGGCCATGGGCCCTGCGATCGCGGCCTTGCACGGGTTGCTTGATTCGCGCAGCAGGGCCACGGGCTCGGCCATTTTTCTGACGATCATGTATCTGGCCGGGCAAGGTTTTGGTCCCCCGGTGGCCGGATTTATCAGCGATCGTTTCGCAGCTTGGACCTTTGGCTCGGCCGATTTTGCCCAAGCCTGTTCAGGCGTCGTGACGGGGCCTCTGGCCGGGGCCTGCGCCCATGCCGGGGCCATGGGAGTGCGCTTTGCCATCGCCTGTTTCGGCGGCTGCTACATCTGGGCGGGGTGCCATCTGGTCTTTGCCGCAAGGCACCGCCGGGCCTGAAACCGGGCCTGTAACCAAGGCGCGAAACAAGCGGGCGCAATCAGAGCGGTCCGTGCACACCCATCCATGAAATGCCGATGACGGGCCGGTAGATCATTCGCGGGAATCGCCAGCCTGACGCTTGTCCGGGCGCCTTCGCAAGAGGTTGCAGACCCTTGGGCGACGATAAAAAGAAAGGGAGAGATCATGAAAAAGTTCAGCAGCCGCCATCTGCTCGCCACGACCGGGCTGGCGCTGGCTCTTGGCGCGGTTTCGACGGCCCAGGCCGAAGAAGCCAAGGAGGCGAAACCCGCTACCGCCGAGGAAATCGTCGTGACGGCCCAGTTCCGCGCCCAGAACCTGCAGGATACGCCCATCGCCATCACCGCCGTTTCCGCCGAAATGATGCAGGCGCGCAGCCAGACCAATGTGCAGGAAATCGCAGCGCAAGCGCCCGGTCTCAATCTTCAGCCCAACAACGCCAATTTCGGCCCCTCCATGGCGGCCTCGATCCGCGGCGTGGGCCAGAGTGACCCCAGCCCTGCGGTCGAACCCGGCGTGGGGCTTTATATTGACGATGTCTATTATCCTTCGTTGACAGGCGCGCTGTTTGACCTGCTCGATCTGGATCGGGTCGAGGTTTTGCGCGGCCCGCAGGGCACTCTGGCGGGACGCAATTCGATCGGCGGCGCGCTCAAGCTCTATTCCAAGCGCCCGCGCGGCACCAACACCGGCCTTGTGCAGGGCGCCTATGGCAGCCGCAACAGGCAGGATCTGCGCGCCAGCATCGATCTGGGCATTGCCGATGGCCTGTCTTTCCGCCTTGCCGCCGCGTCGAAAACCCAGGGCGGCTATGTCAATGTGATCGACTTTGGCTGCGCCAATCCGCAAGGTTCGGCCAACAATCCCACCGTCGGCGGCATTCCCGCCCTGCGCCCGGCGGGCGATTGCGTGGTGGGCAAACAGGGCGATGTGAACTATCAGGCGGTGCGCGCCCAGTTGCGCTATGAGCGCGGACCGGTCGATGCGATGATCTCGGCCGATTACGTCACCGATGATCGCGCCCAGTCGCCCGCTGTTCTTTTGAGTGCGAATAATCCCGCCACCGGTTTCATCCGCGGGCCCTATACCAATGTGGCCTATGACAGCCGCTTCATCTGCGGACCCTACTGCAATTACGCCACCGGCGTGCAACCCGCAACGACTTCTCCGCTGATGCCCAACGAAACCACGCGCCCGCTGACATCGCGCTATTCGGGCTATGGCGTTTCGGGCCATATCGATGTGACGCTGAGCCGCCAGCTCAAGCTGACTTCGATCACCGGCTATCGCTCGTTCCAGTCGCGCTATGCCTCGGACGCCGATCTTTCGCCGCTGCCGGTCAATTTCTCGGAAAACAATTACAAGGCTCATTTCTTCAGCCAGGAACTGCGCCTGAACGGCACAGGGCTGGACGGCCGCCTCAATTACACGGTCGGCGGCTATTACAGCGACATGAAGACCGTTCTGGCCAATGTCCTGGACATCCGTTACTCGAACCTCCAGTTCGCCAGCCTTGGCGATGAGGTGCCGGCATCCTCGCTGGCCGGTTTTGCCAATGCCTCTTTCGAGATCCTCAAGGGGCTGACGCTGAATGCGGGTATCCGCAACACGCATGAGGAGAAGGACTACAAATTCTCGCGGCGTTTTGCCGATGGTTCGACAGGCCAGCCCCGCGTAGGCTCGCTCGACGGTTCGGTCGGGTCGTACAAGATTGATCGCTGGGACTATCGTGCGAACCTGCAATATGCCTGGACGCGGGATCTGATGACCTATGCCCAGTTCTCCACCGGCTACAAGGGCGGAGGGATCAACCCGCGCCCCTTCTTCCCCTCGCAGGTCCAGCCCTTCGGCCCGGAACAGTTGGAAGCATGGGAACTGGGCCTGAAGGCGGACTGGTTTGACCGGAAATTGCGCACCAATATTTCAGCCTATTACAATAAATACAAGGATATCCAGCTCGTCCTTACCTCCTGCCCGCAATTCACGCCGGGCAATGCGCTTGCCCCCTGCGCGATGACGGCCAATGCGGGCGACGCCAATGTGAAAGGCATCGAGTTCGAAACCACGCTGCGCCCGGTCAAGGGTCTGCTGATTGACGGCACGCTCAGCTATATCGATTTCCAATATACGCGCATCGCCCCGGCGGCGGCCGGTGTCAGCGGCGTGCGGCTAACCGATGTCACCCCCTTTACCAGCAAGTGGAAATGGAGCGTCGGCGCGCAATACGAATTCGGCATCAACGAGCACAACAGCATCACACCGCGCTTCGACATTGCCTATCAGTCCGGTTTCTACACTGCGGCGCGCAATGATCCCACGGCCTTTGTGGCGGGCTACACGATTTCCAATGCCCGGCTGACCTGGCGCAACACCGAGAGGGATTTCGACGTTTCGCTGGCCGTGACCAATCTGTTCGACAAATATTATCTGCTTACCCTGTTTGACCAGACCATTGGTCAAGGTTCGGTTTCCGGAATGCCTGGCCGCCCGCGCGAATGGTCCGTCACGGTGACCAAACGCTTCTGATCGTCCCGCCCAAGGCGGTTGAAAGGAACCCCATGGCCCGCCACCGGACGATGAAGACATAGCGTTTTCATCAGCCTGTGGCGGGCCTTGTTGTCTTCGGCCCTTGCGGGACCCGATCCAAACGGGGAAAAGAAGATGCTGGCAAGCTCGTCATGATAGCGCTATCTATCGGCAGGGAGAGCAAAGCCTGACAGCATGGCCAAGGCCATGCGGCGCTATTTTGCTCATCTTTCTTGTTCAAACATGCAGGCTCTTTCATGATCCCTCGTATGACCCTCGGCCTGAGCACCGCCCTGTCCGCCATGATGCTGTCGGCCATGGCTCTGCCCACCATCGTCCACGCCGAAGACGGCCATCAGCTTTGGCTGCGCTATCCCCCGGCAATCAGCGCGTCCGACCGCGCAATCACAATTGCCGCGCCCGATGCACAAGACAGGCCGCAGCTCAAACTGGCCATTGCCGAGTTGAAGCGCGGCCTTGCGCCGCGGGCCGATCAAGGTCCGATCCGCCTGACGACGCCCGCCGACGGTTCATGGCCCGCCCGCTATGACCGCCTGGGCGCCGAGGGTTTTGCCCTCACCAGCCGCAAGGTGAACGGCCATATCGACACGCAGATAGCGGCCAAAACCGATCTGGGCCTGCTCTATGGCGTGTTTCATTACTTGCGACTTGCTCACAGCGGGGCGGATCTGGCCCGGCTGGATGTGGTTTCCTCGCCCCGGATTGCCCTGCGCGTGCTCGATCATTGGGACAATCTGGATGGCACGGTCGAGCGCGGCTATGCCGGGGCATCGATCTGGGACTGGTGGCGCCTGCCCGATTGGCGCGATCCGATCTATACCGACTATGCGCGGGCCAATGCCTCGGTCGGCATCAATGGTGCGGTGCTCAACAATGTTAACGCTAAAGCCGACAGCCTGACCGCGCCCTATATTGCCAAGGCGGCGGCGCTGGCCGATGTGTTCCGGCCATGGGGGATCAAGGTTTATCTCTCGGCGCGCTGGTCCGCGCCCATCGAACTGGGCGGGCTGAAGACGGCCGATCCGCTTGATCCGGCGGTGGCCGCATGGTGGCGGGCCAAGGCTGATGAAATCTATCGCGCCATTCCCGATTTCGGCGGCTTTCTGGTCAAGGCCAACAGCGAAGGGCAGCCTGGCCCCGCCGATTACCACCGCACCCATGCGCAGGGGGCCAATATGCTGGCCGATGCGCTGCGGCCCCATGGCGGGGTGGTGATGTGGCGCGCCTTTGTCTATGCCCATGACAATCCGGAGGATCGCGCCAAACAGGCCTATAATGATTTCAAGCCGTTGGACGGCCAGTTTGCCGACAACGTGCTGGTGCAGGTCAAGAACGGCGCCATCGATTTCCAGCCGCGCGAACCGTTCCATCCGCTGTTTGGCGCCATGCCGCGCACCAATCTGATGATGGAGTTCCAGATCACCAAGGAATATCTGGGCCAATCGACGCATCTGACCTATCTCGGCCCGCTGTTTTCCGAAGCCTTGCAGGCCGATACGCTGGCGCAGGGCAAAGGCTCCACCGTGGCGCATGTGGTGGATGGCTCGCTGGACGGACACCGGCTGACGGGTATTGCGGGCGTGGCCAATATCGGCGCGAACCGCGACTGGTCAGGCTCGATCTTCAATCAGGCGGACTGGTATGCCTTTGGCCGTCTGGCGTGGAACCCCGATCTTGCGCCCGAAACCATCGCGCGCGAATGGGCGGCGCAGACCTTCTCGCCCGCGCCCAAGGTGGTGGATGCCGTCACCGCGATCATGATGCCCTCACGCGAAGCGGCGGTGGATTACATGACCCCGCTGGGCCTTGCCCATCAGATGAGCGTCTATGGCCATTACGGCCCCGGCCCGTGGGTGAACACGCTCAGCCGTCCGGAATGGAACCCGGCCTATTACAACCGCGCCGACGCGCAGGGCATCGGCTTCGACCGCACCGCCAACGGCAGCAACGCCATCGCGCAATATGCCCCCGCCATCGCGACCCGACTGGCCCGGCCCGAAACCACCAATGACAAGGATCTGCTCTGGTTTCATCATCTGCCATGGACCTATCGCATGAAGGATGGGGCCACGCTGTGGGATGATCTGGTGCGCCATTATGATCGGGGCGTCGCCGGGGTGGAAACCATGCAGGCCCAATGGCAGGCGCTGAAACCCGCAATCGACGCGGAACGTTTTGAAAAGACTCGCGTGTTTCTGACCATCCAGCGCCGCGACGCGCAATTGTGGCGCGATGCATCGATCGCCTATTGGCAATCGCTCAACCACCTGCCCCTGCCCGCGGGCAGCGCGCCGCCCGCGCATGATCTGGACTGGTACAAGGCGCTGACCTTTCCCTATGCTCCGGGCAATCCATGAAGCCCCAAAGGACGCCATGACGCAAAGGACGGCAAACCTTTACGCCATGGCGCCTTTGGGCGGGCGAAAACCGGCTTCGCCCGCCGCGTGATCCGGCCCGAAGGGAGGAGGGGCAGGCCGGATATCGGATCGTCAGTATTTGAAACGCACGCCCGCGCGGAACACCCGCCCGATCTGGTCATAGAGCGCGGGATTGTTGAAGATGTAATTGCGCGCGGGCGAATGGTCGGTCACATTGTCCACCTTGAAATAGGCGGTGATCGCCTTGGTGATATTCACCGATCCGCCCAGATCCAGATAGAAGGCCCCGGCCATGAAATTCTGGTCGATGGTTGGGTTGTTGGCGGTCGAAACAGGGCAGCTGCCGGGGCTGCACACCACGTAATTGTTGGCAAAGGTACCGTCGCTGAACCAGCGTTCCTGCACCATCAGCGAGAATTTCTCATTGTCATAGCTCTGCACCGCCAGCCATTTCCAATGCGGCGTGTTGCCCAGATTGGACCCGGCGCTGTCGATGGGGATGGTGCCCGGCAGGCCGGTGTCGGTGATATAATTGATCACATGAGTGGCCAGCGCGCGCAGCGTGAAATTGCCCGGCAGGCCCAGCGGATTGCGCCAGCGATAGCTGGCCTCGATGTCAAAGCCCTCGGTGCGGATCGAGGCCAGGTTGAAGGGCTGGACATTGATGTAATTGCCGCCCGCCGGATTGTTCAGGTTGAAGGAGTTGCAGGTCTGGGGCAGCACGTTCTGATAGCAATATTGCACCATGTCATTGGCGCTGATCGAGGAAATGACGCCGTTGAGCTTGAGCTTGTAATAGTCGAACGAGATGTTGAGCCCCGGCATCCATGACGGATTGGCCAAAGCCACGCCAAAGGTGGTGTTGCGCGCGATTTCCGGCTTCAGGTTGGGATTGCCCACCACGCTCTGGATCACCAGCGTGGTCGTATTGTGGAAGGGGTCGAAGAAATTGGGCAGCGTGGTGGTGACGGGCGCGGCAAACATTTCCGACAGGTTAGGGGCGCGCACATCGCGCGATGTCACCCCGCGCAGCCGCAGGCCATCAATGGGCAGATCCCATGTGCCGCCCACTTTCCACGCCGTGACTGTGCCCGATGTGCTGTAATTGGTGACGCGCACCGCGCCGTTCAAATTGGCATGGCCCATGGCGTCGGAGTTGATGACCGGCAGATTGGCCTCGAAAAAGCCTTCCTTGACGCTGTAGGCCCCTCCGCCATTCTTGTAATTGCCCGCATACCAGTTGTTGCCTCCGGCGATCAGAACGGGGTCGGTCGGATAATTGCCCCCGCCGGGCGTATTGGCAAAGCCCGCGCCATAGGGGTCGGCCACCACGCGATAGAATTCATGGCGGAATTCGCCGCCAAAGGCGATGGAAAGCGGCCCGGCCCACAGTTCCACCGGCGAGCCGGAGAAGCTGATGCTGGCCACGTCCTGCGTCTGACGGGTGCGCTGATAGGGGCCATATTGCGGCACGACATAGGCCAGAGCCGCCGCCGAGGGCTGTCCGCCCAGAATGTTGAGCGGTTGGCACCCATTGGCCCGCGCCACCGGATCGCGGCAGACAATCGCGCCATTGAGCGTGATCGCGTCAATCGCCTGATTGAAGCGCTGGGTGAGCAGAATGTTGCGCACATCGACATCGCTGTAATTGGTGCCGTGCTCGCCATAGATGTCGTATTTCCAGTCCTTGCCCGCCAGCGTAAAGGTCCCCTTGCCGCCCAGCACGAAACGGTACTGGCGCCGCTCGGTATAGACCTGCGAATTGCCCAACGCGGCATTGCTGGTGCCGAAGGCGAAGCTGGTGATCCCGGCATTGGTGCAGGCATTTTGCACCAGGGCGGGCACAAAGGGGTTGGCGCACTGGATGGTCAGGCCCGGCTTGTTCATCCCGTTGACCGGCTGGTTATGGGTGTTCACCTTGCCAATATTGACGGTGAAATAGATCTCGTTGCGATTGTCGAGTTCAAAGCCCACCCGGCCATAGGTGTTCAGGCGCTCGATGCTGGATTGCAGCGAACGGCCCGTATCGACATTGCCCGAAAGATCGCCGCCCAGACAGTAGCCAGGATAGCAGCCCGCCACCGTGCCCGCCTTGTCATGCTGAGGCACACCGCCCGAACCGTATTGGAACTGGAACGGATTGCCGCGCGCGTCAAAGGCGATACCCTGCAGCGGCCCCGCCGTGATCAGGCCATATTTGGTGAAAGAGATCGATTGGGCCAGATCGCGCACGATATATTGCGGCGATCCGTCATTCAGCACGCCCCGGTTGATCTGCGTCGTCTGGGCAAACCAGTTGCGGCCATTGGCCAACCCGATGCCGAAATCACCGCCGCCGATGCCGGCCTCGTTGCTGTATTCCACGCTGCCGACCACATGCAGGCGGTCCTGCAGGAAGCTGGTGCCTCCGGCCAGTTGCACCTGATATTGCGCATCATCGCCATAGGTGGTGATGCCGCCCAGCACATTGCCCTTCAGGCCCTTGAAATGCGCGTCGGTGATGAAATTGACCACCCCGCCGACCGCATCCGAACCATAGGAGGCCGATGCGCCGCCATTGACCACATCGACACGCTGGATCAGCAATTGCGGAAACAGGCTGATATCGGGAACGCCGGTGACATTGGCGCCCACCACGCGCTGTCCGTCCAGCAGGGTCAGCGTACGGATGGCGCCTACGCCGCGCAGCGAGAAGGAACTGAGCCCTTGCTGACCGCTCGAGGTGCTGAACGTGTTGACCTGCGTGCCGGTCGAGCCCTGAAGCGAGGGCAATTGCGCAATGGTGGTAAAGACATTGGGCTGGGCATTGGCGTTCAGACTGGCGGCATCGAGGATCGTGGTGGGCGTGGGCGCCTTGAAACCGCTGGCGGTGATGCGGGTGCCGGTGACGATGATCTCGCGGTCGCCTTTGGCCGCCTCGGGCGCCGAATCAGCAGACGCAGCCGGAGCCGCCTGCTGTTGGGCCAAGGCCGCAACCGGCGACAGGCCGATGGTCAGCGCGGCCATGCGCAAGGCCGTGCCGCACAAGAGTGTATTGTGACGCTTCGCTCTTTTCAGGCTCATGTACCCCTCCAAGTCATTTATTTTTTGCTGATGGATATTGGACGAACGTTTTTGCGCGGCGCCGCGAGGATGGATATTCCACCCTCTCTTGACACTCTGAGCTAGTTAACGTTAACATCATTCGTACCGCGCAAATTTATGGCTGTCAACCGGGCGAATTTTGCGTTGTATTTTGGAAAAATCTCTCGATAAGGGAAAGCGATATCGCCGGATAAAAGGCGGAAGCGAGGGGAATTGAGGAATTTTATGTTTACGTTATCAATCGACTTGCCCCCTCCATCGACAACCGGGCGGTGAAGGCCGTGATTCCCGCCCCGCCCCGCCAATCGGCATGGCGCAAAACGCGCTGGCTGGTGCTCGCCCTGTTTGTGGGCGCGATGATCATCAACTATCTCGCGCGTTCGGTCATGGGCGTGGCCGCCCCTGTCGTGCTGGCGCAGCAGGGCATATCCAATGCCCAATACGGATGGATCACCGGCGCCATGCAATTGGGCGTCATGCTGCAACCGATCGCGGGCTTTGTGCTGGACCGGCTGGGGCTGAAACTGGGCTTTGCGCTGTTTGCCATCGGCTGGTCGGTCATCACGCTGGGCCATATGCTGGCGCGCGGCTGGTTCAGTTTTGCCGCGCTGCGTCTCGTTCTGGGCTTTGCCGAAGGTTCCGCCCAGCCTGCCGGGCAAAAGCTGGTGGCCGAATGGTTTCCCGCGCGCGAACGCGGCCTTGCGGGCGGCATCTACAATATCGGCGCCTCACTCGGCGCGGTGCTGGCGCCTCCGCTGGTGGCCTGGGCGGTCTATGCGGGGAGCTGGCGTCTCGCCTTCGCGGTGGCGGGGGCGCTGGGGCTGGTATGGTCGCTGCTCTGGCTGCGCTGGTATGCGCCGCTTGCCTGCCATCGCGGCGTCAGCGCGCAGGAACGCGCCACCATTGCCGAGGGGCAGGAAGAGCATCTGCAATCCGACGCACCGTCCGCCCCCATTCGCGTTCTTCTGACGCGCCGCAATCTGTGGGGCATCGCTCTGCCCCGTCTGCTGGCCGACCCGGTGTGGGGTATGCTCTCGCTGTGGCTGCCGCTTTATCTGGCGCGCGAGCGCGGGTTTGACATGGCCCATCTGGCGCTGTTCGGCTGGTTGCCCTTTCTGGCGGCAGATCTGGGCTGTCTTTTCGGCCCGGCGGTGGCCGGCCAGTTGCAGCGGCGCGGCATAACCCTGATTGATGCGCGCCGCCTCACCTTTACGCTGGGCGCGCTGATGATGACGGGCATCGGTTTTGTCGGCCTTGTCGCCAATCCCTATGCGGCCGTGGCGCTGCTGTGCCTTGCCGGTTTCGCGCATCAGACGCTGTCGGTCACCATCATCACCATGGCCTCTGACCTCTTTCCCCGCAACGAGGTTGGCACGGTGGCCGGTTTTGCCGGTCTGTCGGCCAATCTGGGTGTGCTGATCTTTTCGCTCCTGCTGGGCAGTCTGGTTGACCGGCTCGGCTATTCCCCGTTTTTCGTGCTGCTTGGCTGCCTCGATCTGATTGGCGCCGGGCTGCTCTGGACCTTGGTACGCAAGCCATCATGAACAGTTTCGCCAATCCCATTTTGCGCGGTTTCAACCCCGATCCGTCCATCCTGCGCGTGGATCAGGATTTCTATATCGCCACCTCCACCTTCGAATGGTTTCCCGGCGTTCAAATCCACCACAGCCGCGATCTGGTCCACTGGCGCCTGGCCAGCCGCCCGCTTTCCCGCGCCAGCCAGCTCGACATGCGCGGCAATCCCGATTCCTGCGGCGTATGGGCGCCTGATCTGACCTATGCCGACGGGCGCTTCTGGCTGGTCTATACCGATGTGAAGCGCTACGGGCTGACCACGGTGAACGGGGCGCATGGTGCCTCGATGCGCGATTTTCACAATTATCTGGTCGTCGCGCCCAGCATCGATGGGCCATGGTCCGATCCGGTCCATCTCAACAGCAGCGGCTTTGATCCGGCGCTGTTCCATGACGATGACGGACGCTGCTGGCTGCTCAACATGCTGTGGGACCACCGGCCCGACCGGGGCCGTTTCGGCGGCATCGTGCTGCAGGAAGTGGACAAGGAAACCCTGCGCCTGAAGGGCGAGCGGCGGCTGATCTATCGCGGCACAGAGCGCGGCTTTACCGAGGGGCCGCATCTCTACAAACGCGATGGCTGGTATCACCTGCTGGTGGCCGAGGGCGGCACGGGATGGAACCACGCGGTGGTCATGGCGCGCAGCCGCTCGATCGGCGGGCCTTATGAAACCCACCCCGACGGCGCGGTGCTGACGGCGGCGGGGCGGCAGGAAGGCGCGATCACCCGAGCGGGCCATGGCGATCTGGTCGAACTGGAGGATGGCAGCCCATGGCTGGCCTATCTCTGCGGACGGCCGCTGCCCGGACTGGCGCGTTGTCCGCTGGGGCGCGAAACAGCAATCCAGCCGATGCGCTGGGGCGAGGATGGCTGGCTGCGCAGCCTGACGCCCGGCGCGCAGCCGGACCCCAATCCGCCGCTCCCCCCCCTACCGTCATGTCCCTGGCCGGAACAGCCATGGAATGGCCAATTCGCGCCCGGCCCCCTGCCCGACGATCTGCAATGGCTGCGCAGCCCCGACAGCGGGCGCTTGTGGAGCCTCGATGCGCGTCCGAACTGGCTGCGGCTGTATGGCCGGGAATCGATCAAGAGCCATTTCGAGCAGGCGCTTGTCGCACGCCGCTTTCAGCATTTCCGCTTTACGGCCACGACCTGCATCGATTTCGATCCCGCCCATTTCCAGCAGAATGCCGGACTGGTATGCTATTACAACAGCACGAAATTCCATTATCTCCATCTGACCCGCGATACGGGCGCACGCGAATTGCGGATCATGTCGGCCATTCCCGGCATGGGCGCTCATGATGTTCTGGTCGCGGCCGAGTTGCCCGCAGGGCCGATCGAATTATGCGCCGAAGTGGACCACCAATGGCTGCGCTTTGGCTGGCGGGCCAAAGGGGCGGAGACATGGGAATGGGCGCCGCAAAAGCTGGATGTCAGCGTGCTTTCCGATGAGGTCTCGCTGCCCGGCTATCCCAATTTCACCGGTGCCTTTGTCGCCATGGCGTGTCAGGATCTCTCGGGCGCGGGGCGTCATGCCGATTTCGCCTGGTTCCGCTATGAGGCACAGGATGACGCGCCCGATCAGTCCGGCTCCGCCACCGAAATGCGCGCGGTGGAATCACGATAGACGATGGAATGATCGAGCACACAGTCGCTGACCGCGCCCGGCCGGAGCAGGGCCGGGCCGGCCTCCTGCGCCACATAGGCCAGCGCCTCGGCGGCCAGACGGCGCAGCGGCTGATGCACCGTGGTCAAGGTCGGCCACAGGGTGACGGCGGCGGCCGTATCGTCAAAGCCCACCACCGTCAGCGCGCCGGGAACATCAATCTGGCGGCGATGCGCCACCGACACCACAGCGGCGGCCATATCGTCATTGCTGGCGAATATGGCCGTGGGCGGCGATGGCGCGTCGAGCAGCAGTTCCCCTGCGGCAAGGCCCGAAGTATAGCTGAAATCACCCTGCGCCACCCGCACATCGACCCCGCCGATTTCGCGCACGGCGGCATAGAATCCGGCCATGCGCTCGGCACTGGCGGCCTGATCGGGGTTGCCCAGAATAAAGCCCAGCCGGCGGTGGCCCAGATCGAGCAGGTGGCGCGTCATTTCATAGGCGGCGCGGTGATTGTCGATCCGAACACAGAGCGCATCCGAAATCTTGTAGGCCCCCACCGCCGCAATGGGCCGCCCCAACGGTTCGAGCACCGAGAGAATCCTGCGCGATTCGCCCAGCGGCGGGGCAAGGATAAAGCCCGAAAGCCCCGCCGCAGCGAATTGTTCGAGCGCCTCAGGCCCCGGGGCCTTGCCCGCCTCGCCCTTGAGCAGCGAGAGGCGGGCGCCGCGAATGGACGCCTCCTCGAAAATACCGGTCAGAAACTCGCTCATGAAGGCGGCGCTGGGGTTGGAATAGATCACCCCCACTTGCAGCTCGGTCGAGGTGACCAGACTGCGCGCGGCGACATTGGGCGTATAGGACAATTCCCGGATCGCCTTTTCCACCGCCTCGCGCGTTTCGGGCCGCACCCCTTCCCGGCCATTGATGACACGCGAAACCGTCATCGCCGAAACACCGGCAAGGCGGGCAACGTCAATGATCGTGGCGCCTGCACCGGAGCGATCAGACCTTGCCATGCCAACCCTTTCTACCCGCTATCTGACAGGATCCTTTAAGTAAGGTTCAGCCTTTTTGAAAGCCATCTTGAGCGCCCCATCCTATTCCTTCGCGCGCAGGCGGTCGGCGGCATTGACCAGTTCGATCCACGCCGCCCCTTCGGGCACGACATATTCATTCTCTCCCCAGAAAAACGGCCAATCCTCGTGGTTTTCGGGAAAGTCAGGCTTGATGATCAGCACGCCCGGCACCACGCCCCCCGCGATATAGGAAAAGTCGGCCCGGTTGTTGCCATAGGCCACCTCCTTGGACACCGTGCCTACGCCCGAAACGAAGGAGATGTCCGAGCCGGGATGATGGCCGGTGATGAAGGCCACGCCCCGCCAGACCGCATCGCGCCCGACGATTTCGGGAAAAGCTCCATGCAGCGCATCGGCCACCAGCGCATAGGCCATGACCGTGCTGGACCCGGCCCATCCCCCGGTGGTGATCGGCACACCAAAGGGATTGGCGCGGGCGATGCGGTCGCTCTCCTCTTTCCATTGGCGCACGGCAGGGATCATCGCCCGTCGATAGGCTGCGGGCATATAGGGCAGCGCCGCCACCGCCGTCTGCGCATTGGGGGAAAAGGCCTTGGCCACCTTGGGCCACAGTTCCATCACGGCATCGGCATAGGCTTTCGCGCGCGTGGTCTTGAGCAATTCGACCGCGGCGGCAAATTTTTCCCAATCCAGCGGGCCGCCCGTGGTGTTGCCATGCGAGAAGAGATCGGGCGCGTGGGACTGCTCCTCCTGCCAGACGCGCTGGGCCGTGGCCAAAGCCTTGGCCGATAGCGCATCATCCTGCCCCTTGAGCACCCTGCCGGCCGCCGCCAGCGCGGCAATCGAACCATAGTTGAGCGCCGAAACCTTGCTGGTAAACGCCCAGCGGTCATCGGGCGTTCCGCTGCGCCCGTCGCGGATTTCGCCGGGTTTGAGGGCCGGATCATAGGGCAGACCATCGGTCTTGTTCACCGCATCGCCCAGATGCGTGTATTGCGCCACATCGGGCTCGACAATGCCGTGGATCGCATGGCCCACCGCATCGAACTGGGCCAGCAATTGCAGCGTGCCATGGGCCACCTGCTGCACCACATCGGGCATGCCGTCGGGCACATGGATCTCGACATGGCGCCGCGTCTCGTCCACGCTGACCGTATCGCGATCCAGCCCGAAACGCTCGCGCGCGGCGGCCAGCGAGCGCACCACCTGATATTGCGACTGGGTGCGGATGTCGAAATCGCCCGCATCGAACCATCCGCCCACATTCAGACCCGGAATGGGCTGGCCCGGCTGAAAAGGCGTGTCGGTGGTCGGCCCCTGTCGGTAAAGGTCGATATGCTCGTGATTGACGGGGGCCTGCCGCGCATCATCGCGGTGGGAATCGCCATGCCACACGCGATAGGCCTCGTTCACCGAGACGTGATCCATCGCCACCGGGAAATAGACATCATTGGTGGCATGCCAGGCATCGGCATAGACATCATCGGCAATACGGAAAGGCGCGGTGCGCACATCGCCATATTCGAGTTGATAAAGGCCCGGCTGCTTCACATCGCTGAAGTCCATCTGCAGATAGTGATAGCGCAGATAATCGCCCCATTCGCGCGGCTGCTCGGACCGAACGGTGGTTGGTGCGCCATCCGCGCCAATACGCAGCAGGCGCAGCGGCAGGCGGCGTTTGTCATTGGCATCCAATTCCACCGTGGCCAGTTTGGAGGCCGCAGGCGCATAGCCCAATTGCGAATGGGCAATCACCGGGCGGCGCAGCCATCCGGGGCTGGTCTGGGGCCGGATGGTCCATGTCAGCACCGCCCCGCTCTTGCCCGCAGGCAGCAGCGAGCGCAGCACGAACCAGCCGTTCTGCGCCTGATTGCGGCCGTCATAGAGCATGATGGGCGCATCGCCCGTGATCCTCACCCGCCGCGCCGGATCTTCGGGCGCAAGGACAAAATCATGCCCACCGGCCATAGGCAGGGGCTCGGCCCCCGGCCCTTCGCTGCGCCCGCTGGCGGCATTGCGTTGGTCGGTGCGCACCATGGCGCCGACGGGATGCAGCGGAAAACTGCCCGCCACACCATCGGCCATAAAGGCATGGTGGAAATAGGCCGAGGGCAGGAATTCCAGATTGAACCCGGCCTTGCCCACCAGAGCATCGGGAACCGGACGGTCGAGCAGGATGCTGACCACCACGCCGTCGCCCTGCTGCTGCGCGCGGATCGTATAGGCCCAATCGTAATCGGCATAGCGCAGGCGCGTTTCGATCACGCCCGCCGCGCGGTCCACCTTGCGCGTGACCATGGCGCCGATCGGGTCCCACTGGCCGGGCGTTGCCGACAGGCGCACATCGCCGTTGGTGGCATTGCGCAGGCCCTGCTGGATGATCTCGATGCCGCTGATCTTGGAATCGGCAAACAGCCCGTCATACCAATTGGAAAAGGCCAGCACATTGACCCCCGCCGCCTCGTAATAGCCTTTCCCGCCCAAGGTCAGGGCATCGGGCGCATTTTGCGCCCATGCCGGGGCGCCGGCGGCCAACAGACCAAGGCAAAACAGCAATCTGGACTTTCCGGGCATGGCTCTCTCCAATGTTTGCGCTATCATTTATCAAAGGAAAATCGCGCAGTCCACCGCCTCTCCCCGCAAATTAGTCTGCGTCGAATGGCGATTTGCGATTGATGAGACCGAGCGATAGCGCTATCAAAGATTCATCGTGATGGCCCGCCTCAAGAGGGCCACAGCAAATGAGGATGTCGAACGTGAAGGGAAAGATCTCCACCCTTGGCGCTGCTGCCGTGCTGGCCGCGCTTCTGCCTGCCCACGCCTTTGGCGAGGCCACCGCCCCGGCCGCCGCCTTTCGCGACCAGCCGCTGGTGACCAGCATCTATACCGCCGATCCTTCGGCCCATGTCTTTGGCGGCAAGATCTATGTCTATCCCTCGCATGACATTCCCACGCCCATTCCCGACGATGATCTGGGCAACCAATATGCGATGCGCGACTATCGCGTGCTGCGCATGGACCATATCGGCGGCAAGGTAACGATCGGCCCGGTGGCGCTGGACGTAAAGAATGTGCCCTGGGCCAGCCAGCAGATGTGGGCGCCCGATGCGGCCTATAAGAACGGCACCTACTATCTCTACTTCCCCGCGCGCGACAAGGCCAAGGACAAGAACGGCCTTGGCACGTTCCGCATCGGCGTGGCCACATCAAAAAGCCCGATGGGGCCGTTCAAGGCCGAGCCCAAGCCGATTGCGGGCAGCTATTCGATGGACCCTGCCGTTTTCACCGACACTGACGGCAAGAGCTATATGTATTTCGGCGGCATCTGGGGCGGCCAGCTTCAGCGCTGGGCCGGCGGCAAGTTCGACCCCAACGGTTCGGACACCGACCTTGGCCGGAATGACCAGCCCGCCCTGTCGGGCAAGGTAGCGCGCCTGAATGCAGACATGAAAAGCTTTGCCGAAAAGCCGCGCGATGCGGTGATCCTGGACGAAAACGGCAAGCCGGTCCTGACCGGCGACCATGAGCGGCGCTTCTTTGAAGCATCATGGATGTTCAAGCGCGGCGGCAAATATTACTATACCTATTCGACCGGCGACACGCATTTCCTGAACTATGCGATCGGCGACAACCCTTATGGCCCGTTCAAATATACCGGCCATATCCTGAAGCCGGTTCAGGGCTGGACCACCCATCATTCGATCCTTCAGGCCGATGGCAAATGGTGGCTGTTCTATGCCGACACCCAGCTTTCGAACAAAAACCACCTGCGCAATGTGAAAGTGACGGAGCTGACCTTCAACCCCGATGGCACGATCCAGACCATCGATCCGCTGCAGGCGCGCTGATCCCATGTTTATGGGCATAGATATCGGCACCAGCGGCGTTAAGGCCGTGGTGACCGCCAGCGACGGGCGCGTCCTTTCGCAATGCAGCGCGGCGCTCTCGGTTTCCCGGCCGCAGGAATTGTGGTCGGAGCAAACGCCCGATGACTGGGTGGATGCAACCCATCGCGCCGTGCTGGGTCTGGACGCGGACCTGCGCCGGGCGGTGGCGGCCATCGGCCTTGCAGGGCAAATGCATGGCGCCACCCTGCTGGGCGCGGATGACCGCCCCTTGCGCCCCGCGATCCTGTGGAACGATGGGCGCAGCCATGCGCAATGCGCCGCGCTGGAGGCCGCCGAGCCGCAAAGCCGCGCGATCACCGGCAATATCGCCATGCCCGGCTTTACCGCGCCCAAGCTGCTCTGGGTCCGCGATCATGAGCCGGAAGTGTTTGCCGCCACCAAAACGGTGCTGCTGCCCAAGGATTATGTCCGCCTTGCCCTGACCGGCGAAAAGGCCAGCGACATGTCGGATGCGGCAGGAACGCTGTGGGTCGATGTCGCTCGCCGCGCATGGTCCGAGGCGATGCTGGGCGCCACCGGGCTGACGCTCGACCATATGCCCCGCCTGTATGAAGGGCCGCAGATCACCGGCCACCTTCGCGCCGAAGTGGCCGCGCAATGGGGCATGGAGGCCGTGCCCGTGGTGGCGGGCGCGGGCGACAATGCCGCAGGCGCCCTGGGCGTGGGCGTGACGGGCGAAGGGCAAGGCATGCTCTCGCTGGGCACATCGGGCGTGATCTTTGTGGCGGGCGATGCGTTCCGCCCCAATCCGGCGCGCGCGGTTCATGCATTTTGCCATGCCCTGCCCGGCGTGTGGCATCAGATGAGTGTGCATCTTTCGGCCGCCTCCTGCATCGATTGGGCGGCATCGGCCTGTCAGGTGCCCGGCCCGGCGGAATTCTTCGCCCTGGCCGAAAGCGCGGGGCCATGCGCAGGGCCGGAACTGTTCCTGCCCTATCTTTCCGGCGAACGCACGCCGCATAATGACCCGTATCTGCGCGCGGGCTTTGTCGGGCTGAGCCATGAGACCACCACCGCCCGCCTTGCCGCCGCCGTGCTGGAGGGCGTGGCTTTTGCCCATGCCGACGGCATCGACGCCCTGCGCGAGGCGGGCACGCATATCGAGGAACTGGCCGTGATCGGCGGCGGTTCGCGCTCGCTCTATTGGGGCCATATTCTGGCCAGTGTGCTGGGCGTGCGCCTGCTCTATCTCGAAGGCGGCGAAGTCGGCCCGGCGCTGGGCGCGGCGCGTCTGGCCCAACTGGGAATGGGCGGCGATCCGGCCGCCATCTGCACCCGCCCCCCGATCCGTGCCACCATCGAGCCGGACCTCGATCTGGCCGCCCGCCTTGCCCCACAACGCGAAAGCTTTCAGCGCGCCACATGGGCGCTGCGCCAACTTCAGGAGAGATTTTGATGTCTGCCGCCTATTTCGCCGAATTTGACACGGTCCGCTATGAAGGCCCCGATGCCGCCAGCGATCTGGCCTACCGTTGGTATGACAAGGACCGCATGGTCTTTGGCAAGCGGATGGAAGACTATCTGCGCTTTGCGGTCTGTTTCTGGCACACGTTCTGCTGGCCGGGCAGCGATGTGTTCGGCGCGGGCACGTTCAATCGCCCATGGTTGCAGGGTCCGCAGGATGAGGCCGCCGCCCGCGCCAAGCGTGAAGCCGCACTCGCCTTTGTCGAAAAGCTCGACCTGCCGTTTTACTGCTTCCACGATGTCGACGTGATGGCGCCCGCCGAAAGCATCGGGGATTTCCGCAAGAGCTTCGCTCTGGCCGTCGACCATCTGGAGGAACTTCAGGCCAAGCATGGCCGCAAGCTGCTGTGGGGCACGGCCAATCTGTTCAGCCACCCGCGCTATCTGGCGGGCGCCGCCACTTCCCCGCGCCCCGAAGTCTATGCCTGGGCCGCCAGCCAGGTCCGCGATGCGCTGGAAGCCACCCATCGCCTGGGCGGGGCGAATTACGTGCTGTGGGGCGGGCGCGAAGGCTATGACACGATCCTCAACACCAATCTGGCGGTGGAGCAGGAGAATTTCGGCCGCTTCCTGCAATTGGTGGTCGAACACAAGCACAAGATCGGCTTCACCGGCACGATCCTGATCGAGCCCAAGCCGCATGAGCCGACCAAGCACCAGTATGATTTCGACACCCAGACCGTGTACGGCTTCCTCAAGCGCTTTGGTCTTGAAGGCGAGGTGAAGGTCAATATCGAGGCCAACCACGCCACGCTTTCAGGTCACACGTTCGAGCATGAAATCGCCATGGCGGGCGCGCTGGGCATTCTTGGCTCGATCGACGCCAATCGCGGCGATCCGCAGAACGGCTGGGACACGGACCAGTTCCCCAATTCGGTCGAGGAACTGACACTGGCCTGTATCGAGATCGAGCGTGCGGGCGGCTTCACCACCGGCGGCTTCAATTTCGACGCCAAGGTGCGCCGCCAGTCGGTGGATGCGGCGGACCTGCTGCATGGCCATGTCGGCGGGGTGGATGTCATCGCCCGCTCGCTGCTGCGCGCCGAGGCGATCATCAGGGACGGCCGCCTCGATGCCTTCCGCGATGAACGCTATGCCGGTTGGAGCAGCGATCTGGGCAAGAATATCAAGGGGGGTGACCTGGCCTCGATTGCCGATATGGCCGTGGTGAACAATCTGGCGCCCCAACCTGTTTCCGGGCGGCAGGAATGGCTGGAAAACCTGATCAACCGCTTCTGATCGGGCTGTTTGTCATCTCCGGGGGAAAGGGGGCCTGCCGCTTCCTTTCCCCCGACCATGATCCGGACGATCCACTCAGATATCATCAGACTATTTAAATACTCTGGACTGTCGCCTATCGCGACTGAATATCCCATATTTCAAGCCACAATCTTTCAATAGCCATCAGAATTCCACTTTTGAACGCATAAAATGATAGCGCAAACATCGATTCTCTGGCATTTAATCAGACCAATAAAAGAGCCTTTCCCAGAGGATTGCCATGAAACGAATATCCTGCGCCGCCGCATTTGCGGCCTCGCTGCTGCTTGCCCCGCTCTGCGCCTGCGCCGCCCCGGATGCAGCCTCGCTTGCCCCCTATTTCGCACCCGTCACCACCCCCTCGGTCAGCCCCGATCAGGACGGTTTCCTGCGCCGCTGGCTGGTGCTGGAGCCGATTGCCAAGCCCAACCGCAGCAATCAGGGCTTTACCAGCGCCTATGTCCGCGACGCCTTTGCCAAGGCCGCCCTGCCCGGCGGCGCGACCGCCTTCCCCCGCGATGGGCAAACGGTGCGCGTGGATGGGCAAAGCCTGCAATGGCATGCGCTGGATGCCGGCCTGTTTGACGCCAAACTGTTCTATCTGGCCCAGGGGCTGGGCAAACCGACCTACGGCGTGATCTTCTGGGTCACCACCATCATCGAAAGCGACCGCGAGATCGCCGACGCGCATCTGGCGGTAGGGTCGAATTCGGCCTCAATGTGGTGGCTGAACGGCGCGGAAACCACCGCTCTGTTCGGCGACCGGCGGATGGTGATGGATGATGCCGTATCGCCGCGCATCACCCTGCATAAAGGGCGCAATATCCTGCGCGGCGCGATCATCAACGGGCCGGGGCTCAGCGATTTCTGCGCCCGCTTTGTTGATGATGCGGGTCGCCCGATCACTGATCTGCGTATCACGACGCGCTGAAGCTTCAACCGCTGATCGCCCCCTTTTCTCACGGAATGATCGTCATGAAGAAACACCTGATCCCCGCGCTCTGCCTTGCCGCCTTGGCCGCAGGCGGCGCCAAGGCCCAGCTTGAGGGCGAACCCTTTATCCACGACCCTTCGACCATCGCCTTTTCGGACGGCCAGTATTACACCTTCGGCACGGGCGAAGGCGGGCTGGTGTCGGCCGATGGCTGGACATGGCACAAGGGCGGCGTGCGCCCCGGCGGCGGCGTTGCGCCCGACACGATCAAAATCGGGGACCGCTATTACGTCGCCTATGCCGTGGGCGGCGGCGGCATGAACGGCGGCCATGCCAGCAACGTCAAAGTGATGTGGACCAAATCGCTCGATCCCAAATCGCCCGATTTTGCCTATCACGACGTGGGCATCGTCGCCTCCAGCGACGGCAAGGAACCGTGCGATGCCATCGACCCGGCCTTCCTCTATGCCGACGGCCATCTCTGGCTCAGCTACGGCACCTATTTCGGCTATATCCGCATGGTCGAACTCGACCCCGCCACCGGCCAGCGCGTCGCGGGCAACCAGCCGGTGGACATTGCCATCGATCTTGAAGCCACCGCGCTGATGCATCGCGACGGCTGGTATTATCTGCTGGGCACGCAGGGCACCTGCTGCGACGGGCCGAATTCGACCTATAACATCCGCGTGGGCCGCTCGCGCAATCCGCTGGGTCCCTATGTCGACAATTTCGGCGTGCCCATGCTGAAGGGCGGGGGCAAGCTGGTGTGGGGGGCGCATGGGCGGGGCCTTGGCGCGGGCCATTTCGGTCTGGTCGATCTGGGCGACGGGGTGGAGAAATTCTCCTTCCATTGGGAAGCCGACATGGACCGTTCAGGGCGCAGCGTGCTGGCCATCCTGCCGCTGACCTGGAGGAATGGCTGGCCGGTGGGTCAGGAAAACCTGCGCCCCGGCACTTATGAGATCCAGTCCGAACGCGGCGGCGCGCTGGAACTGGCGGTGGACGAGGTGCGCCTGCCCTTCGATTTCCGCAAAAGCTGGTTCCGCAACCCCGCCGACGGGCCGGACAAGCCGCTGCCCGACCAGACGCTGGAGGAAAACAGCAAGGTCTGGCCCAAGGGCCAAATCGCGGTGGATATGGGCGATTACATGGTCCGCCCGCATCAGCATTGGACCATCAGCCCGGCCCCCGGCGCGGGCGGCTATATGGGCGCGCCCTATGTGAAGATAACGATTGCCGGGACCGAGCGCGCGCTTGCCGCGACGCCTGCGGGAGAGGTCGTCACCGTGCCCGCTTTCACCGGCGCGCCCGAACAGCTCTGGCGCATCGACCAGCTTTCCGACGGCACCTATCGCATCATTCCGCGAAACACGCCCGATCCGCGTGCGCCGCTGGCGCTGGCCGCCGTGGGGCGCAGCACTGCCCGTCTGGTGCGATTTTCGCCCGAGAGCGATGCGGCGCGCTGGACCTTCCGCCTGCCCTGAAATCCGCAAGAGGCCGCGAGACAGAATGGCCCGACCAGAGAGCCCGACCAGAGAGGATGTCATGACCAAAACCGCATCAGACAGCATCATCACGGACCGGCGCGGCGCGCTCGCCGCAGCCGGGATTGGGATCAGCCTTGCCGCCTCGCCGGCTCTGGCCAAACCGGGGGCCAAACCGGCGGCTAAAGCCCCCGCCGTTCACACAAGCGATTGTTCCACCCCGCATTCCGCCATTGTTCCCACCCGCTATGGCAAGGTGCGCGGCTATGTCAGCGACGGCGTGTTCACCTTCAAGGGCGTGCCCTATGGCGACACCACCGCCGGGGCCAACCGCTGGCTGCGGCCCCAGCCGCCCAAGGCATGGGAAGGGGAATATCCCGCCCTTGCCTATGGCGCCAATTGCCCGCAGACGCTGCACAGTTTCCGCGCCATCGAGCATACGTTCATCCAGCAATGGACCGACGGCTTCCTGGGCGAGGACATGCTCAAGCTCAACATCTGGACCGGATCGCTGTCGGGGTCGAAACCGGTAATGGTCTATCTGCACGGCGGGGGATTTTCCTTCGGCTCCTCCTATGAACTGGCCTCGCATGATGGGGCGCAGATGGCGCGGCATCATGATGTGGTGCAGGTGTCGGTCAACCACCGGCTCAATGTGCTGGGCTTCCTCGATCTGGCCGAATTTGGCGGCGAGGCTTATGCCGATTCCGTCAATGTCAGCATGCTCGATCTGGTCTTTGCGCTGGAATGGGTGCGCGACAATATCCGCGCCTTTGGCGGCGACCCGGACCGGGTGACGATCTATGGCCAGTCTGGCGGCGGATCGAAAGTGACCACACTGATGGGCATGCCTGCGGCCAAGGGGCTGTTTCACCGCGCCATCGTGCAATCGGGCGGCGGGGGCAATATCCCGTCCGCCGAGCAGTCGCGCGATTTCTCGCGTCAGGTTTTGCGCGAACTGGGCGTGGCGCAGGGAGACATGGCGGCCCTGCAGAAGATGGAATGGCAAAGGCTGTTCGAGGCGGGAAATAGCGTTGCGACGCAGATCAATGGGCCGATGCGTCCCTCCGTCCTCCAACCGGGGGGCAGCGCCAGCCCGACCCCGCGCGTGGGTTGGGCGCCGACAATGGATATGCGCAATATCACCTGCCGGTCGTTTCACGATGTGGCCCCGCCCGCCGCGCGCGACATCCCCGTCATTATCGGCAATGTCAGCGAGGAAGGCACCAGCCTGGGCCGCAACCCCAGCGAGCCCGAATGGCGCGCGCAACTGGCCGAGGCGCTGGGCGGGGCCAAGGCCGATGCGTTGATCGCGGCAATGAAAAAGGCGCATCCGGAAAAGGCGATACGCACCCTCTCCTATGGGGTGGGCGGCCTGTCGGGGCGCAACAATGTGAACCGCATGGTCAAGCTGCGCCATGATGCGGGCGGGGCGCCGGCCTATCAATATCTGTTCCAATGGCAGACGCCGATCCTCGACGGCATTCCGGGCGCATGGCATACCGCCGAACTGGCCTTTTGCTTCGACAACACCAAAATCTGCGATCAGGCCACCGGCAACACGCCCGAGGCCCAGGCCATCGCCCGCAAAATGGCCGGGGCATGGGCCGCCTTTGCCCATACCGGCAAGCCCGATCAGCCGGGGCTGGCATGGGGACCCAGCGATCCGGTGCATTGCCAGACCATGGTGTTTGACACCCGATGCCGGATGGAAAACGACCCCGAAGGCGCGGTGCGCCGCCTCCTCCTGACCTGACGCCAAATGGGGCGCGACTGGACAAAGGCGCGAAAACCGCCATAGGCTGCGCCCTGCGGGAGGGACCTTGGCGGTGAAGCAAAAGCCAGTGCAGGAGTATCAGGCAACGGAACGGGTGGATAAATCGCTGCGGATTCATGGCTCCATTGCCCGCGATCTGGGCATTGCCATTGTCACCGGCCATTATCCGCCCGGCCATGTCCTGTCCAGCGAAGTGGATTTTGCCCAGAAAAACAACATCTCGCGCACCGCCTATCGCGAGGCGATCCGCATTCTGGCCGCCAAGGGGCTGGTCGAAAGCAAGCCCAAGACGGGCACGCGCATCACCGATCCCTCGCGCTGGCATATGCTGGACCCCGATGTGCTGGCCTGGACCTTTGAAGGCGAGCCGACGCAAAGCTTTATCGACGATCTGTTCGAATTGCGCATGGTGATCGAACCGGCCGCCGCCGAACTGGCCGCCCGGCGCCGCAATGGTCAGCAACTGGCGCAAATGGGCCATGCGCTGGAGGAAATGGCGCGCCACGGTCTGGCCACTGCGGCCGGACAGGCCGCCGACCAGAGCTTTCACAGCACCTTGCTGAGCGCCACGCGCAATGCCTCGCTGATCTCGCTGGCCAGTTCGATTGGCGCGGCGGTGCGCTGGACCACGATCTACAAGCAGCGCAAGCGCAAATTGCCGCGCGACCCTGTGCCCGACCATCGCGTGCTCTTCGATGCGATTGCCGATGCCGATCCGGCGGCGGCACGCGCCGCCATGGTGCGGCTGATCGAACTGGCGCTGGAGGACATCGGTCTTTCGCCATAGGTTGAGATGGCGGCACCCGCCCGGCACCGCCATCTGTCGTTCATTTCGCCACCGATACGCGATAGACCATCGTGTGGGCATAGGGGTGCTGCGCATCGATGCGCGTCGAACCAAAGGCGGGCTGATTGGGCGTATCGGGGAATTTCTGCGGCTCCAGCGCGATGCCGTCGCCCATGCGATAGATGTGGCGGTTCTTGCCCAGCATCGTGCCGTCGATGAAATTGCCGGTATAGAATTGCACGCCCGGCTCGGTGGAAAGCACTTCCAGTACCCGGCCCGAAGTCCGGTCGGCCAGACGCGCGAGCAGCTTGGGCGTCTTGGTCAGCCCTGCGTCGATGGCAAAATTGTGGTCGTAGCCGCGCGCGATCGCCAATTGCTCGTCATGCCCGTCGCGCAGGGATTGGCCCACCACGCGCCCCTTGCGGAAATCAAACGGTGTGCCCGCTACGGCGCGCAATTCGCCGGTGGGGATCAAGGCGGCATTGACCGGCGTGTAACGGGCTGCCGGGATGGTCAGCACCTCGTCCATGGCATCACGCGCCCCGCCCTCGCCCGCCAGATTGAACAGGGC
Organism: Novosphingobium sp. SG707; assembly: GCF_012275515.1. GTDB lineage: Bacteria > Pseudomonadota > Alphaproteobacteria > Sphingomonadales > Sphingomonadaceae > Novosphingobium. The sequence continues at coordinate 542,529 of NZ_JAAZQL010000001.1, read as the reverse complement.
GTGATTGGTCATGTTCACAATGGTCGGCTTGTCGGTTTTGGCGGCAAAGGCGATGGTCAGATTGCCCGTTTCATCCAGCGAATAGGTGACCGTCACATCCAGCGTGCCGGGATAGCCGCTGTCGCCATCGGGGCTGATGTGGCGCAGCACCACCGAGGCGACCTTGCCCGACGTCACGCTTTCCACTTTCCACAATTGCCGGTCGAACCCCTTGCCGCCGCCGTGCAGGCTGTTCACCCTGTCATTGAGCGGGAGTTGGTAGGTCTGCCCGTCCAGCGTGAATTTGCCGCCCGCGATCCGGTTGGCATAGCGGCCCACCGTCACGCCGAAAAAGGACTGGCGCGCCTCATAGGCCCCGGCGTCGGGCAGGCCGATGACGATATCCGCCGATTTGCCATGACGGTCGGGCGCCATGAATTTCTGCAATGCGGCGCCATAGGCCAGAATACGCGCCGAAACCCCATGACCATTGGCCAGCGTGACCGCCTCGACCGCGCGCCCGTCGGCCAGCCTGCCGCCATCCTCGCGCCGGGCCGTGGCGGCCTGCGCCGCGCCCGACAGAGTTGCCGCCACCATGGCCGATCCGGCCCAATGTTTCCAATTCATCGCATACTCTCCATGGCTCTTTTGCCCAACTTATAATCATACTATATCGAATCTCAACAAGAGCCGATAAAATTTCATTTATCCCATAATATTATGTTTTTATATGTATTTATTCGATCAATTTGCGCTGGATGGCATTCCGGATCGGCGCTATATAATCTGACTTATTACAACAACAGGACCCGAGGATGACCTTCAGCCGCCGCGAATATCTGGCCGCCAGCGCTTCGTTGCTGAGCCAGCCCGCCATGAGCGCCCTGCCCCGCAAAGCTGCGCCCGCGCCCATCCCCGAAGAGCACCGCCTGTGGTATACCGATCCGGCCAGGGTCTGGACGGAGGCGTTGCCGGTCGGCAATGGCCGTATCGGCGCCATGGTCTTTGGCGGAACGCGGCAGGAACGCCTGCAGCTCAACGAAGATACGCTGTGGAGCGGCGGCCCCTATGATCCGATCAACCCACAGGCCGCCGAAGCCGTGCCGCAGGTGCGCGCGCTGATCGCGAAAGGCGATTATGCCGCCGCGCAGGCGCTGGCCAATGCCGCGATGTTGGGCCGCCCGCTGCACCAGATGGCCTATCAGACGCTGGGCGACCTGTTGATCGACATGCCCTTTGACGGCCCGGCTGATGCCTATCGCCGCGAACTCGACCTTGACGCCGCCATCGCCACCACCCGCTTTGCCGCAGGCGGCGTCGCTGTCCAGCGCGAGGTCTTCGCCTCGCCCGCCGATCAGGTCATCGCCCTGCGCCTCTCTGCCAAGGACGGCCTGCTGCCCCCGATCACGCTCCGTCTGCAAAGCCCGCAGGTGGCCAAGGTCGAGGCGCAAGGCGACAGCATCCTGCTCTCCGGCCAAGGCGGAGCGGCCGAGGGCATTCCCGGCGCGCTGCGCTTTGCCGCCCGCCTTCGCGTCATCGCTCCGGGCGGCACATGGCGGGCGCAGGGCGATGCCCTTCATGTCGATCCCGCCCGCGAGGTCATCCTGCTGGTGGCCATGGCCACCAGCTATCGCGGGCCCAAAGACGTATCGGGCAATCCCCAGGCTATCACCGCGCATCAGATGGCCGCCGCATCGGCCCTGCCCTTTGCCGCCCTGCGTCAACGCCATCTGGCCCAGCATCGCCGCCTCTATCGCAGCGCCTCGCTGCAACTGACGCGGGGCAAGAGCGCGGCTCTCCCCACCGACCAGCGCATCGCGGCCAATGAGAGCGAGGACGACCCCGCGCTGGCCGCGCTCTATTTCCATTATGCACGCTATCTGCTGATCTGCTCCTCGCGCCCCGGATGCCAACCGGCCAATCTGCAGGGCATATGGAACGACAAGACCAACCCGCCGTGGGGATCGAAATATACGATCAATATCAACACCCAGATGAATTACTGGCCCGCCGATCCGGTGGGTCTGGCCGAATGTTTCGAGCCTTTGCTGCGCCTGACGCGGGAACTGGCGCAAACCGGCCAGGAAACGGCGCGGCGCATGTATGGCGCGCGCGGCTGGGTGGCCCATCACAATACCGACCTGTGGCGCGCGACCGCACCCATCGACGGCGCGGCATGGGGCCTGTGGCCGATGGGCGGCGCATGGCTGTGCAACATGCTGTGGGATCGCTGGGATTACGGGCGGGACCGGGCCTATCTGGAAGCGATCTATCCGCTGCTGCACGGGGCCTGCCTGTTCTTTCTCGACACGTTGCAGCCCTCGGCCCAAGGGTTGGTGACATCGCCCTCGATCTCGCCGGAAAACCAGCATCCCTTTGGCGCCTCGGTCTGCGCCGGACCGGCCATGGACCGCCAGATCCTGCGCGATCTGTTTGCGCGCACGGCCATGGCGGCAGGGGAACTGGGCAAGGATGCCGATTTCGCCGCGCAACTGGCCAAGGCCCGCGCCGCGCTGGCGCCGGACCGCATCGGCAAAAGCGGGCAATTGCAGGAATGGCTGGAGGATTGGGACGATGCCGCCCCCGAACCCAACCATCGCCATGTCTCGCATCTCTATGCGCTTTATCCCAGCCAGCAGATTGCGCCCGACACGACGCCCGATCTGGCCCGCGCAGCCCGTGTCTCGCTGGAAAAGCGCGGGGATGAATCGACCGGCTGGGCCACGGCATGGCGCATCGCGCTCTGGGCCCGGCTGGGCGACGGCGAGCGGGCGCATCGTATCCTGCGCTTTCTGCTGGGCCGTGGGCGGACCTATCCCAACCTGTTCGACGCCCACCCACCGTTTCAGATCGACGGCAATTTCGGCGGCTGTGCGGCCATGGCCGAAATGCTGATCAACAGCCGCGAAGGGATGATCCATCTGCTGCCCGCCCTGCCCTCGGCCTGGCGCGAGGGCGCGGTCAGGGGGCTCGTCGCGCGCGGCGGGGTGCGGGTGGATCTGGTCTGGCGGCAGGGGATGCTGGCCGAGGCGATCCTGACCAGCGCACGGGCGCAGGACTGCACGATTCGGCTGGGCGAAGTGTCGCGCGGGATCCGGCTGACGCCGGGGCGGGTGCTGCGGCTCAAAGGCTCTCATCTGACGCCTGCCTGAAAAAGGAGGCCGGCAGCATGGTGCTGCCGGCCCTTCAGTCGTCCCCCTGGGTCGCTGGGGGATTGAGCGGGGGGATCAGAGCGGAAGATCGGCGGATTTGGCCACATCGAACTCGCCCGCAACGCCGGGCAGGCCGCTGTCGGGCTGGCCGCCGCCAAGGGTGAGCTGGTAATGCCCGGCAAACACCTGGCGCCGCCCGTCGGCCGTCACCGCCGACAAATCGCGGGGCGAGAGGTCGAGCGTGATCTGGCGGCTTTCGCCGGCCTTCAACGACACGCGCTGGAACCCGCGCAGGGCGATGCGCGGCGCGCCGGGCAATTGCGGAACCTTGAGATAAAGCTGCACCACCTCGTCGCCATCGCGCGCGCCGGTGTTGCGCACCTGCGCGGTCACGCGGATGCCCTTGGCGGCGTCGCCCTCCACCGGCGCGATCTGGGGCGCGGAATAGGCAAAGCTGGTATAGCTGAGCCCGTAGCCGAAGCCATAGACCGGGGTGCCCGTGAAATAGCGATAGGTGCGGCCCTGCATCGAATAATCGTCAAAGGGCGGCAGATCCTTGACATCGCGATAGAAGGTCAAAGGCAGACGCCCCGCCGGATTGGCCGCGCCCGACAGCACATCGGCCACCGCCAGCCCGCCCGACTGGCCCGGATACCAGGCCTCGAGAATGGCATTGGCATTGTCCTTGGCCCAGCCCAGATTGATCGGGCTGCCGTTCATCGTCACCACGGCCAGCGGCTTGCCCGAAGCCTTCGCCTTGGCCAGCAATTCGCGCTGATCGGCAGGCAGTTCGAGCGAGGTCTTGTCGCCCCCGTCAAAGCCCTCGATCTTGATCGGCATTTCCTCGCCTTCCAGCTCGGCGGTCAGCCCCACCACGGCCAGCACGACATCGGCATCCTTCACCGCGCGCGCCATTTCGCCATAGGTGTCATGCGAAATCCGTTTCCAGAACATGCCGGGCGAAGCCGCGCCGCCGCCCTCCATGTCGAAATGCATCTTGTAACGCTGGCCCTTTTTCAGATCGACATCGACAAATTCGGGCCGCTCGCCCCAGAGCGAGTAGCGGTCGGATTTGACCATCGGCTTGCCGTCGATCTCGATGGCGCCCTTCACCGCCGTCACGGCAAGGCGGTAGGTGCCGGTGTCCGGCGCGACGAAATAGCCGTCCCATACCACCTTGTAGGTGTCGGCCACCTGCTTCAGTTCCAAAGCCTTGGTTGAAAGGTTGGTCTCGGTGCGGGTCACCACCGGCTTGGCGGCGAATTTACGCTCGCCGCGCGGGGCGTTGGGGTCAATCGCGTTGTAATAGGCCGCGCGCAGGCCGGGCTTGCCATCGGGCGTGACGAAATGGCCATCGGGCACCAGATCGCCATCGGTGATCGAGGACGAGAAAGGCACATGGACGATGGTCGCCTTGGGAAAGGCGCGATGGAGGCCGTCGAGCACCGAGACCGGCGGGGCGCTGGCCGCCGAGGAATAGTTGCCGCGCAGCACGCGCGTGGCATCGGCCAGCGGCCCGACCACGACGATCTTCGAATTGGGCCGCAGCGGCAGCAGCCCGTCATTCTTGAGCAGCACCATGCTCTGCGTCGCCGTCTTCAGCGCCAGCGCGCCATTCTGCGGCGTGCCGATGGCGTTGACGGGCACCATCGAGAGCTGGCGCGCGGCAAGGCCGGGCAGGTCGCCATTGCGATAGCGGGCCGAGAACAGCCGGACCAAGGCGCGGTCGAGATCGGCATCGGTCAGCAAGCCCCGCTTGAGCGCGGCCATATACCGATCACCCAGCCCCTTGGCTTCGCCGATCGTGCCGGTGTGGCATTCATTGTCGACGCCCGTGCGGAAAGCCGCCGCCACGCCTGCGGCCGGATCGGTGGCATATTTGTGATGGTCGGCAATATCGACCACCGCATCGCAGTCGGAGACGACATAGCCCTTGAAACCCCATGCCGCGCGCAAGTGATCCTTCAAAAGATCATTGCTGGCGCAGGCGGGCTGGCCGTCGATGCGGTTATAGGCGCACATGATCGAGCCCGCCTTGCCCTCGACAATAGCGGCGCGGAAGGCGGGCAGATAGGTGTCCTCAAGATCGTGGCGCGAGACAAAGACATTGGCTGCGTGGCGCGTTGATTCCGGGCCGGAATGCACGGCAAAATGCTTGGGCGTGGCCACCACATCGGGCAGGTCGGGATTGTCGCCCTGCATGCCGGTGACAAAGGCGACGCCCATATGCGCGGTCAGGAACGGGTCCTCGCCATAGGTCTCCTGGCCCCGGCCCCAGCGCGGATCGCGATAGATGTTGATGTTGGGCGACCAGGTATCCAGCCCGGTGCCGATCTTGCCCAGATGGCCCGTTACGCGGCCCAGCGTGTGCAATGCGCGCACCTCGACGCTGATGGTGCGGGCCACGTCATGGATGAGCGGCGTGTTGAACGTGGCGGCAAGGCCTACGGGCTCGGGGAAATTGGTGGTGGGCACCGCGCCGATCGCGCCATGCAGGCTTTCCGTCCACCAGTTATAGGCCGGGATATTCAGGCGCGGGATCGCGGGGGCGACATTGACAAGCTGCGCCACCTTTTCCTCGGTGGTCAGCTTGCCCACCAGATCGGCGGCCATCTTGTCGGCCTGCGCCACCGGACTCGCGCTCTGGGCCAAAGACGTCTGCGGCAGCGCCAGCAGCAGGGCGGCGGCAAGAGTGGCGCGCGAAACGGGCACGCGCGAAGCATTCAGAAAATGGGACACACAATTCTCCCCTGAGGTGTGATCGAATGGCGGGGCGCCGACATGGCGCCCGGGCGATCACACCGGCTGAAGTCCATATTGGGCTATCTTTTCAATCAGATCGCGATGGCGCGGCAGGCGCGAGATCAGCTTCTGCGTCATCTCGCGGTTTTCGCGCAGCGCGCGCTGCGCCTCCTGCGCTTCGGGGCGCAGATGGTCGCGCTCGACCTCGCTGCGGAAACCCATGCCATAGAGCACATATTGATAGGAGGCGGGCGGGAACACCTCGTCCACCCGGTCAAACTCATCATGGAACCATGGCGGCTGATAACGCCAGAGGTGCAGCAGATCCTGCAACCGCTGGGGGATGCCGGCCGGATCCATATTGTCGCGCCAGAAAGCAGTGTCGCGCCGCCGGCTCAACACATAATGCAGTTTCAGGAAATCGATGATCCGGCCCCAGCGGTAATGGGTCTTTTCATTGAACCTATCGGCCACAATGTCCATCACCTCGCGGTTGGCGGGCATCTGTTCGGCGATCAGCTTGGCCGAAAGCTCGATCAGCATGATGGCCGAAGCCTCCAGCGGCTCAAGGAAACCCGCCGCCATGCCCACGGCCACGCAATTGCGCTTCCAGAAGGTCTCGCGGTGGCCCGCGCGGATCCTGATCTTGCGCGCGGGCAGATCCTTGCCCTGCGGCCCCAGATAAGCGCGCAATTCGGCCTCGGCCTCATCATCGCTGATATGGCGGCTGGAAAAAACATGGCCCACCCCGCGCCGCGTGGGCAAGCCGATATCCCAGATCCAGCCCGCCGATTGGGCGGTGGAAATCGTGTGGGTGGCAATGGGCGTGTCGGGCGCGGGATAGGGCACCTGCACCGCCAGCGCCGTGTCGCAGAACAGGATATGGCTGCAATCGCGGAAACCCACACCCAGCGTGCGATCCAGCAACAGGCCATGCGTGCCGGTGCAGTCGATGAAAAGATCGCCCTCGATCTCGCCCGCCTGCATCGTCACGATGGATTTGATGTCGCCGTTTTCATGCTGGATCACATCATGGACATCGGCGGGCACATAGCGCACGCCCAGCTTTTCCGTGCAGTGCCGCTGCATGAAGGGGGCGAATTTGCCCGCGTCCAGATGATAGGCGTAATTGGTCAGCGCTTCATATTCGGCTGTGCTGACGGTCTTGGGCGCAAGGCCGTGATCGCACACCTGCCCCTGCGGACAGACCGCATCGCAAAAGCTCTCGTTGCTCTCCGCGGCCAGCCAGTGCGGCACCAGATTCATCTGACCAAAGCGCTGGGGCAGGACGAGCGGGTGGTAATAGGCGTCATCCGGCGCGCCGGTGGTCCATTTGGCGAAAAGCGCACCCTGTTTGAAGGCGGCATCGCATTCGCGGAAGAAATCGGTTTCCGAAACACCGACCTTTTTCAGGGTCTGGCGCATGGTCGGCCATGTGCCCTCGCCCACGCCGATGATCGGGACATCGGGCGATTCCACCAGCGTCACGGTGAAATCCCTGGGCATACGCCCCTGATGCCGGGCAGCGATGATCGCGGCGGTCAGCCAACCGGCCGTGCCGCCGCCCACGATCACCACATTGCGCACCGCGTGAACCATTCCCCTGCTCCGATGCTTGTCATGATGGTGGGCGGCGCCGGAGATCCCGGCGCCGCCCCCGCCTTATGTCCGATTAATAGTGGAAGCGGGCGCCGAAAACAAACCGACGACCATAGGACCACGTATCAAGCGGCTGGTTCGACCAGCGGCCATAGGTGCTGTAGGTCGAATTGTTGAGGTTGGTGCCCTCGACAAAGACCGTCACCTGCTTGGTGATGTCATAGCTGGCGCTGGCATCGACCTGGACCTGCTGGTTCACATTGACAGGTTCCGCGCCAAAGGTGCCGCCCTGCGTCTGGCCCAGCGTCAGCAGATAGCTGTCGCGCCAGTTGACGGCAACGCGGGCCTGAAGGCCGTGCTTGTCATAGAAACCGACAAAGTTGGCCGAATTGGCAAGGCCGGTGATCGCAAAGGCAGCACCCGAAATGTCGGATGTATCGAAATTGCGATTGGTCTTGACCAGCGTGGCATTGGCATTGAAGCCGAAGCCGGTATCGCCAAACACGTGCTGCCAGGCGATTTCCACGCCCTTGACCACGCCGTCCGGCCCGTTGATCTTGCCGTTGACCTGGAACTGGGCGACCTGGCCGGTGAAGGGATCGGTCACGCCATTGATCGACTGGGTGCTGACACCGCCGACGATGAAGTTCGAGATATACTTGAGGAAGCCGTTGACCGCAAAGTACGAGTTCTTCTTGTAGTAATACTCGGCCGCAACGTCGAAGTTATCCGACAGATAGGGCTTGAGGCTGGCATTGCCGCCCGAGGCGGCAAGGCTGCCCTTGCGCATCGTGCCCAGCGTGATGTTCGGCTTGAGATAGCTGAGCGCGGGGCGCGTGAGCGTGCGCGAAGCGTCCGCGCGCAGCGTCAGCTTGGAGGTCACCTCCAGCTTGGCATCAAAGCTGGGCAGGAGGTAGTTGTAGTTGGTGGTCTTGATGATCGCCTGCTGCGGCGTGTACGAACCCACCGTGATCAGCGTCGGGTCGGTCGTTACCGTAATCAGGTTGACCGGCAGCGTGCCGATGGCCGAAGCCTCAAGATGAGTGAATTCATCGCGCAGACCCGCCGAGAAGTGGAACGGCATGCCCGCCAGATCGGCATCCATCGCCACCTTGAGCCAACCGGCATAGGTCTGCTCCTTCACGCCCAGCACGGTGCTGGGGTCAAAGGCGGGCGCCGTGCCCACGCCCGTGGGATCAAGCAGCTTATAGACCGCATAGGGGTCATACTTGATGAGCGCGGGGGCCACATTGCCCGAATAGCCGGGCATGAAGCCCGAAGTGCTGATGATGCCCTGATAAATGCTGGCGGGCAGCGGGGCGATCGAACCGGTGCGGCCCGAGGGCGCGCCATAACCGGCATAGCGGGCAAAGGTGCCGTTGACGAAGGTGTTCTGGCTTTCCTGATGGAACTTGTCTTCCGAATAGCGGACGCCAAAGTCGATCTTCAGGTTTTCCTGTTCCCACCGGCCCGCGGCTTTGAACTGCTTGACCAGATCGGTGTAATAGTTGGCGCCGCGCACGATCACGTGGTTGCCGATAACGGCCTGGTTGGTGAAGGCCGCCGCATTGCCGGCCGGGCCGACATCATGGATGCTGGGCAGATAGTTGGCGCTGTTGCCCAGCATGGTCGCGCCGGTGTTGGCGCCCAGAATGGTCGAATAGCGGGTGCAGACGCCATTGGTGCACGGCGTGGACACGAAGGACCCGTTCGGATCGACATTGCTGCCGCCATAACCGATGTCCATGTTGTCATTATAGCCGTTGTTGCCCGGGTTCAGCACCGAGCGCGACAGGGCGGCGTCAAAATCGAACTTCAGATTGTCGGTCGCTTCCCACTTCAGGTTGGCGCCGAACATGTTGGTCTGGTTGATCGTCCGCTGGATGCCCGCGTTGAAGTCCATCGGCGTGCCGAACTGATTGAAATCGGTCACGGTGCCGTTGGAATCAAACTTCACATTGCGCAGATCGTCGCCATTGAACCACGCGCCATAGCCATAGCTTTGTTGATGGAGGACCTGACGGCTAAAATTGTCGTCAAGGGTCAGCAGCAGCTTGTCATTGGCCTGCCACTGGAAGGCGATGCGGCCATCGATGCGCGCATCTTCCGTGGTCACCTGATTGGCGCCGATCTGCTGCGGGAACCAGCCCACCTTGTTCCAGTTGGCCGCATTGGAAAGCTGCGCGTCAGTACAGGCGGCATTGACCTGGCACGTGTTGAACTGCTTGCCGATCCAGCCGGGGATAAAGACCTGGTTGGAGGTCGTGTCCGCCCGGCGATAGGTCACATAGCCGAGCAGGCCCACCGTATCATCGGCAAAGGTGTTGCTCAGCAACAAGCCGCCCGAGGGCACAACCTTGCCGTTGCGGTCCTGCACGGTGCCCGCCGCCTTGGCCGCCATCTGGAAACCCTTGCGGTCAAAGGGCTTGGGCAGATTGACATCAAGCGTAGCGCCAATGGCGCTGGAGCCCAGCGTCACGTCGGGCGTCTTGTACACGCTCATGCGGCTGACGAAATCAGAGCCGATGGTGGTGAAATCGACCGCGCGGTTGCCCGATGCGGTGGACAGGTGGCGCCCGTCGAACTGGGTATCGTTGAAGTCGCCGCCAAAGCCGCGCACGGTCACGCCGTTGGCTTCACCGCGCTGGCCGGTGCGCTGGATCGAGATGCCGGGCAGGCGCTGGAGCGAATCCGCCACGTTCGAATCGGGGAATTTACCGATATCTTCGGCCGAAATCGCGTCCACCACGCCCGATGCGGCGCGTTTGATATCCATATTGCGCTGAAGCGAGCCGCGAATACCGGTAACGATAATTTCGGGATCCGACGCATTGGGCGCCGCGTTGGGCTCGGCCGCATAGGCCGGCCCGGCCATGGCAACCACCAGCGCACCCATTCCGCCGGCGATCAACCACTTTGAAACTAATGTTTTTGCCATATCCTCTCCCCTTGAAGTCTGTTCTGGCGGCTCCCCCGCCCGGGGCGATGACACCTGCGCTTTTCCCGCCGACCTTCTTGCCGGATTGTCTGCGGATTCCTGCTGAATCATGGGCACAGCCGTTCGACACGGCCTGCTTGCCTGGCAATTCACTCTCCAGCCGGTGCTGTATCGTCACCTTGCACTCTGCCTCTAGCGAAGTTAGGTAGCGCTATCAAGCCCAATTAGTCTGGGTAATCGTCGAGGCTGAATGGTGTTGCGAATTATACACACATAAAGCGAGCAAAATGGGCGTAACTGCAAAGTCTGCTTGCCCGCTTGCACCGCTTTCCCGCATAGTTAGCGTAAACGAAGGGAGAGGAAATTGGCGGAAAAACTGGAAGCGCTCAACAGTGTGGCGCATCGCGATCTGCGTATTCATCCAATGGCGGGAATCCACCCTCATTTTGTCCAGATCACACTGATTGAAGCAGAAAAAGCGGCCTCATGCTGTCCGCTCTTCTTTGCCAAAAGCCCTGAAACCGGCCGGTTCGGACTGGGCGCCCTGTTTGGCTTTGCCGCGGGGGAAGTGCTGGTCGAAGGCGCCAATGAAGCCAATGCCGCGTTTCTGCCCTGCAATATCCAGCGTCAGGGCTTTTTTGCCGATGGTACTGATATTGTGGTGGATTTGGCAGACCCCCGCTTTGCGCCGGGCGGCACGATCCCGCTGTTCGACGCCGACGGCAACCCCAGCGACGAGATGCGCCTGATCCAGCGCGCGGTGGGCGTGATGGTGCAGCATACCCCGCCGACGCAAGCCTTTATCGAGGAAATGCTGCGGCTGCGCGTCATCGAACCGGTCGATATCACGCTCAATTTCGACGATGGGGCCAAGGTGTCGCTTGAAGGGCTCTATACGATCAGCGGCGATGCTCTCAATGCGCTGGCGGATGAAGATATCCTCGGACTATTCCGCAAGGGCTGGCTGCAGGCCGCCTTGACCATTCGCGGCTCGCTGCAACAGGTGGCCGTGCTGGCGCGCCGCCGCAACGAACGACTGGTCGGCGCCTGACCATGACCCAAGGCCTGCGCGAATGGTCCGCCCAGGATCCCGCCCTGTCCGACCCCGCGCGGTTTCGCGAAACGGTGGCGATGGCCGGAGAGCCGGTGGTGATTCGCGGCTATGCGCAGGACTGGCCGCTGGGGCGGGCGGCGCAAATTTCCGACCTGGCCGCCTGCGACTATCTGCGCCGCCATGACAGCGGAAAGCGGCCGCAGGTGATGCTGGGCGATCCGGCCATCGATGGGCGCTATTTCTATCGCGACGGCCTCGACGGGTTCAATTTCGAGCGAGTCGAGATGGGCATCGGCGAAGCCTTGCAGCGCATGCTGGACCGTGTGGCCGATCCGGCCCTGCCCTCGGCCTATCTGGGCTCGCTCGTGGCCCCGGCCTATTTGCCCGGCATGGTCGCCCAGCATCAGCCCGCACTGGTGCCGCAGGGCGTGGCCATGCGGCTTTGGATCGGCAATGCCTCGTATGTCGCATGTCATTATGATGCTTATGAAAATTTTGCCTGCGTGCTGGCGGGGAGGCGCCGGTTCACGCTTTATCCGCCCGACGCGATCGGCGATCTCTATGTCGGACCGATTGATTTCACGCTGGCGGGCCAACCGGTCAGCATGGCGGCCGGCGATCGCGATCACCCCGAACGCTATCCCCGCTTTGCCCGCGCCGAATCGCGCAAACGGGTGGTCGATCTGGAGCCGGGCGATGCGCTTTATCTGCCCAAATTATGGTGGCACCAGGTCGAGGCCACCGCGCCTTTCAACATCATGGCCAATTTCTGGTGGGATGCCTTTGCCATAGGGCCGGATGCGCCGATGCTGGCCATGCTGTTTGCCATGATAACGCTGGGCGAAAGGCCGCAGGCGGACCGGGAGGCCTTTCGCGCCTATTTCGACCATTTCGTGTTTCGGCCCAATGGCCATCCGCTGGCCCATTTGCCGGAGGAAAAACGGGGCGTGCTGCGCGATCTGGCCGGGGGCGGCTATGGCCAGATCCGGGCGATGATCATGCGCGCGCTGCGCGGACAGTAAGCATCCGCTTGACAGAAGCGCGCCGTTATTTAGTCTGATTATAAATCATCCGTATTCGCCTTTGCCGATGCCAATACCGCGATGATTCGCACCACCCTCGCCTTTATTCTCATTATTCCTATGGGATAACGTCGGGCGGGGCACGGAAATACTAAACAGACAAATTGGGAGAAGCCCATGAAACGCTCCGCCCTGCTGTGCACGCTCGCGCTGATGACGGCGCCCGTGCAGGCACAGGTCAATACCGCCGCCCCGGCGGCCATCGCCGGCGCCCCTGCCACCACCGTGCAGACCATCACGGTCCACGGCGCCGCGCTCGAACATGCGCTGGAAGGCGACAGCGCCGACCGCGAAGTGCTGGTCGTACTGCCGCCCAGCTATGGCCGCGACAGAAACCGGCGCTATCCGGTGGTCTATGCGCTGCATGGCTATTCCATCGGCGCGCGCCAATGGACTGGCGAGATCCATGTGCCCCAGGTCATCGAAAACGCCTATGCGCAGGGCGCGCAGGAAATGATTTTCGTCTTTCCCGACAGCAAGACCGCGCATAATGGCTCGATGTATTCCAGTTCGGCCACCACGGGCGATTTCGAAACCTTCATCTCGCGCGATCTGGTCGCCTATATCGACGCGCATTACCGCACCATCGCCCGGCGTGAGAGCCGCGGCCTGATCGGTCATTCGATGGGCGGCTATGGCGCCAGCAGGATCGGGATGAAACATGCCGATGTGTTTGGCGCGCTTTATCTGATGAGCCCCTGCTGTCTTTCGGCGCGCGGGCTGTTCGGCGTCACGCCCGAGGCGATGCAGGCCTATGCGGCGATGAAAGGCCCGTCGGACTCCGCATCCCTGCCCTGGGCCCAGCGCGGCACATTGGCCGCCGCAGCCGCTTGGTCGCCCAATCCCAAGAACCCGCCGCTCTATCTCGACCTGCCCATGGCGGCCGGTCCTTCGGGCGACTACAAACCGCGTGAGGATGTGTTGGCCAAATGGGCGGCCAATGCGCCGCTGTCCTTTGTGGATCAATATATAGGTCAATTACGCCGCTATAGCGCCATCGCGATGGATGTGGGCGACAAGGACGGTCTGAAGGCCGACACCGCCCGGCTGCATGATGTGCTGGACAGCTATGGCATCGCCAACAGTTTCACCATCTATGAAGGCGATCACACCAACCGCGTCGCCTTCCGGTTTCAGGAGCAGGTCGTGCCCTTCTTCAGCCAACATCTCGTGTCCGGAAAACGCCCGTGAGCCGCGCCCTCAGAACGGGCCTGCTGCTGGCCGCCAGCTTTGCGGCAACCGGCCTGATCACAACCGAACTGCATGCTGCGCCCGACCCTTTGACGCCAACCGGGCAATGGAGCGTCACCGCGCGCGGTCAGGCCCCCCTGCCCCCGATGGGCTGGAACAGTTGGAACGCCTTCAACAGCGATATTGACGAGGAAAAGCTGATGGCGGCGGCCAAGGCGCTGGTCGATACCGGGCTGGCCGCCAAGGGCTATCGCTATGTCGATATTGACGATGGCTGGTGGCTGAAACGGCGGCAGAACGACGGGCGCCTGCTGATCCGCACCGCCGCCTTTCCCTCGGCGCAGACGGGCGATGGCAACACCAGTTTTCGCCCGCTGACCGACCGGCTGCATGGAATGGGACTGAAGGCGGGCATCTATTCCGACATTGGCCGCAATTCCTGCGGTCAGGCCTATACCGCCGATTTCAAGGGCCAGCCCGAGGGCAATGTGGCCGAGCGCGAAGTGGGCCTTTACGATCATATCGATCAGGACATCGGCCTGATGATGGGCGAATGGGGCTTTGATCTCATCAAGATCGACGGATGCGGCATCCGCGCCATGTCACCGGAAAACAAACTGGTTTCCTCGGGCCAATATCGCGCGTTGGGGCCGCTGGTGGATTATGAAAACCTTTCGCGCACCGACATTCCGGCCGTGCGCGATCTGTATCGGCGGGTGGGTCTGGCGCTGGCGCGCACGCGGCCTGCCAATGATTATGTGCTCTCCATCTGTCTGTGGGGCGCGGCCGATGTGCGCAGTTGGGCCAAGGAACTGGGCAATATGTCGCGCACCAGCGAGGACATCTCGCCCAATTGGGAGCGGATGCTGCACAATCTCGATTCCGCGTCCCGGCGCGAGCTTTACGCCCATCCCAACAGTTGGAACGATCCCGACATGCTCTATGTCGGCACGGGCGAATTCGACACTGCGCATGTTCAGGAGGCCCGCTCGCATATGGCGCTCTGGGCGATGCTCAACGCGCCGCTGATCATCGGCTATGACATGCGCAAGGCCACCCCCGAACTGTTGTCCATTCTGGGCAACAACGCGCTGATCGCGCTCAATCAGGATGCGGGCGGCAATCAGGCGGTGCTGGCCTATGACGGCGACACCGCGCAGATTTTCGTGAAAACACTGGCCGATGGCGGCAAGGCGGTGGCACTGCTCAATCGCACAGGCGGGCCGATTGACGTCAAACTCACCGCCGCCCATCTCAAATTGCGCGAGGACAGCGGGATCGACCTGACCGACCTGTGGACCGGGGCGCAGAGCCGTTTCACCAAGGAGGTCAACCTCCATCTGGCCGCGCATCAAACGCTGGTGTTCCGCGTTGCGGGCGCGAGGGCGCATCCAGGCGGCCTCTATCTCTCTGAAATGCCGGGCAGTGTGAACCCGGCGGTGGACGGCATTGTCGAACCGATGGCCGACCCGATGGTGCATCGCGGCCTGCTGCCATGGCGCAACACGCGCGGCGATGGCGAACATCCGATCTATGGCGGATGGGGCGGCGCGCGGGCCGATGCCACGCCCTATGGCATGAGCCTGCGCATCGGCGGGGTCAATTTCTCCAGCGGGATCGGCGCTTTGGCCAATTCGCGGCTGGAGGTGCGCAATGCCGGCTATCGCAACTTTGCCGCCAGAGTCGGCATCGACGATTCCGCCCTGTCGCCCGATGCGCGTGTCCGGTTCGAAGTCTTTGCCGATGGCCGCAGCGTGGCGCGCAGCGGCTGGATGAAACGCGGCGATCAACCGGTGGCGCTGAACGCGCCGGTCGAAGGCGCGCGCATCATCGAGCTGGTGGCGCGGGGAGATCGCGGCGATCTGCAGAATGTAACGGTAACATGGGGGGCGGCGGCGCTCGACCGCTGATCCTTTCGCCCAACCCGAAAAAGGCCCGATGCGCGGATCACGCATCGGGCCTTTCCTGTTATTGCGGCGGCCACAGGTGAGGGAAGCGCAGCCGCCGCAGGCGTGGACCCCAGATCCACGCCTTTTCCGTCCTCAATCCAGCCGCACCACCGTCACCGAACGCGCGGGCAGATCCAGCGTCAGACCGCCCGCCTTGCCTTTCACCGAAACCGGCTTGGGCGCGACGACAGCGGGCGCGTCGAACGTGTTCACACTGTCCACCTTGGGCGCGGTCAGGACATCGCCGGTGGCCGACTTATAGCCGGACAAATGAATACTGGCGGGCGCTTCGGGATCGATATTGACCAGCGAGAGCCAGAGATGCCCCTGCGCATCGCGCGCCGCCATCGCGTCCAGTTTCGGCATGGAAACCGCGCCGCGCACATATTCGCCCGCGGCAAATTTCACCGGCACAAAGCGCGCATCCTGAAACGGCACATACATGCGATAGACGTGATAGGTAGGCGTCAGCACCATCTTGGCGCCATCGGTGAAGATCATCGCCTGAAGCACATTGATCATCTGGGCGATATTGGCCACCTTTACCCGGTCGGCATGGCGGGCAAAGATATTGAGATTGATCGCGGCCAGAATGCCGTCGCGCAAACTGTTCTGCTGCATCAGGAAACCGGGATTGGTGCCCGGCGTGGGCGTCAGCCACGCGCCCCATTCGTCCACGGCCAGAAACACTTTCTTGGCCGGATCATATTTGTCCATGATGGCGGTCTGCGTATTGATCAACTGATCCATCCGCAGCGTGTCCTTGATGACGGCGGCATAATCATCCAGCCCGAAACCCGTGGCCACCCGATGCGGCGGCCATGCCCCGCCGATGGTGTAGCTGTGCAGCGAGATGCCCTCGATGTCCCAGCTATAAACGTGGTCCTTCCACGCCTTCATCACCTGTTCGGTATAATCCAGCTTGCCGCCATCCCAGCCCACGGCGATGCGCTTCATCTTGTCTTTCTCGCGCTGGGCCGGGTTGAAATTGCGGATGAAGTTGGTGAATCGCTTCATCTCCTCGACATAGTGGTCGGCCGACATGGCCCCGCCGCAGCCCCAGTTTTCATTGCCGATGCCCAGCAACGGCACTTTCCACGGCGCAGCATGGCCATTGGCGGCGCGCTCCTTAGCCAGCGTGGTGTCCTTTTCGGCGGTCATATATTCCACCCAGGCCGAAGCCTCGGCGGGGCTGCCCGATCCGAGATTGACCGAAACATAGGGGTCGGCGCCGATCTGCTCGGCAAAATCCATGAATTCATGCGTGCCAAAGGCATTGGATTCGGGCACGCTGCCCCAATTGGTATTGACCTGAACCCGGCGCTTGTCGGCCGCGCCGATCCCGTCGCGCCAGTGGTATTCGTCGGCAAAGCAACCACCGGGCCAGCGCACGTTGGGCACCTTGATCGCCTTGAGCGCGGCCACCACGTCGGAGCGGATCCCGCGCACATTGGGAATGGGCGAATCCTTGCCCACCCAGATGCCGCCATAGATGCCCGAACCGAGATGTTCGGCAAACTGGCCGAAAATATTGCGGTCGATCACATCGCCCGGCTTGGCGGCCTCCACGGTCACCTCCACCGGCGCGCCCGCCATGGCCGGGCCCCCTGCCATCAGGGCCGCGCCCGCCCCGGCCAGAAAGGCTGAGCGCAAAGCGGCGCGCATCATGGTCTTTTCCACAAGCATTCTCCCCAAAAGGACTTTTGATTGTTTGGCTCGGCGCCCAATAGGCACAGGCCGACAAAGCATCATGCGATCAAGGATCGCTCTCTTTCGCAAAACGCCATGCTCATCTGCCCATGCTGCTGCGCAGCTATGCCTCTCAGTATTTGCCGATGTCGGCCTGCGTCGTTTCGTCCGACTATTGATAGCGCTAACTTTAACAAAACCGTCCGCCTGCGCAAGCCCCAATCGCGTCGGTCGCGCATCTCATGTTGCATTGCGCGAGGGCTCGCGCCAAATATCCCGAAAGGATAAGGACGCCATGAAAGAACCTCGCCTGCGCCGCCGCCAGTCTGGCCGCCCCACTGTCAATGACGTTGCCCGTCTGGCCCAATGTTCGCCGATGACCGTCAGCCGCGTCATCAACGGCAGCAGCGGCGTGCGCGAGGACACGCGGGTGGCCGTCGAGGCCGCGATCAAGGAACTGGATTATGCGCCCAACAAGGCCGCGCGCAGTCTGGCCGGTGTATCGCAGATCCGGCTCGCGCTGCTTTATGTGAACCCTTCGGCGGCCTATCTGACCGAATTGCTGATCGGGGGAATGGACGCGGCCAGCCGCCTCGACGCGCATCTGGTGATCGAACGCTGCGATGTGGGCGAGGACAAGGAAAGGCTGATCAACAAGCTGACCGCCAGCGGCATTGACGGTTTCATCCTGCCTCCGCCGCTCAGCGATGATGCCGAACTGCTGGCGCTGCTGCGGCGGCTGCGGGCCCATGCCATGCTGATCGGCCCCGGCCAGGCCGCCGCCCATCACGGCGCGGTGATGATCGACGATTATCAGGCCGCGCTGGACATGACGAAATATATTCTGGCGCTGGGCCATAGGCGCATCGGCTTTATCATCGGCAATCCGGCGCAATCGGTCAGCGCGCTGCGTCTGGCCGGTTTCCGCGACAGTATGCTCAATGCCGGGGTGCCGGTGGATGAAGCGCTGATCCAGCAAGGGGAATTCACCTATCGTTCGGGCATGGACGCGGCGGCCAAGCTGCTGGCAATGAAGGAGAGGCCCACTGCGATCTTTGCCTCGAACGACGATATGGCCGCCGGTTGCGTGGCGGCGGCCCATCGCATGAGGCTGGATGTGCCGGGCGATCTCACCGTCTGCGGCTTTGACGATACGGCGCTGGCCTCCACCATCTGGCCCGAGCTGACCACCATCCGCCAGCCTATCCGCGAAATGGCCGAAAACGCCATCGACCTGCTGGTGCAGGACATACGGCTGGAACGCCAGAAACAACCGCGCAAGCCGCGCCATGTCTCGCTGGACTATACGTTTATCCAGCGCGAATCCGATGGCCCTCCCCCCGCCTGACGCGCCCTTTACGGCGCAACAGGCAGGGCAAAGCCCGGCACAGGGATCTGGCGCGCGTCAAACAGGTTGACCACCGGACTGTCGGCCCAGGCATAGCGCACCTGCGCCACCGGCTTGCCATCATCGGTCAGCACCACGCTGTCGCCATCGACCCGCGCGGCGGCATAGCGGCATTGCCCTGCACCATCGCACAGTTCAAAACCAATCGGGCCGGGCGCGCTCCATGCCTGCAACCCGCCCTCGATGCCGGAAAAGCGGATGCGCACGCCGCCCGCCTCGCGCCAGGCCTCCAAGGGCATGGGCATCGCCACCCCGCGCGCGGCCAAAGCCAGGCGCTTGCCCAGCAAGGGCTTGTTGGCGGGGTGAATATCGGTGCGCTCGCCAATGTCGATGGCGCTGACCAGAGCGGCCTGCGGATCGCCAGCAGCCACGCGGCGCTGGTCATCGCGCAGAGCGGCCCATGTGGATGCGCCGGGTGCGGTATGCACCGGGCCGTAATCGGCCAATTGCACGATCTCGACCGCCAGTTTCGCGCCAAATTGCCGCCGCCATCCCGCGATCAACGCCTTCAGGCGATCAGCATAGCCGGGCGTATCGACATCGCTTTCCCCCTGATACCACACCGCCCCTTTCAGCGCGAAGGCGCCAAGCGGGGCGATCATCCGGTTGTGCATCACGCCGATGCCCGCGTTGGCATCCCATGGGGTGCGCGGCGGATTGGCCCCCGCGCCCGAAATACTGAAGCGCCAGCCATCGCCCAGCGGCATGGTTTCCCCGCCCGCGATACGCAGCGCCAGCTTGTCCGCGCTGCTGGCAAAGCCGCCATTGCCATAGGTGTTGGTCACGGCCACCATGATCTCGTTGACGCCTTCGTGCAGATAGGCGGGCGGCAGGCGATATTCGCGCTGATAATCCCAGCCGAAACTGTTGCCAACAACGCGCCCGTTCACATAGGTCACATCCATGTCATCCAGCACGCCCAGCGCCAGCACGGCCCCGGCAGCGGCCTGCTCGCGGCTCAGCGTCACCTGACGGCGCAGCCAGACCGTACCCAGCGGCTTGGCAGCCAGCGGTGTGCCTTCCCATGCCAGCCAGCCCTGGATCGAGGGCACCGGCTGCCAGCTCAGCGTGTCGGGCTGCAGCCATGGCTGGCCGCCTCCGGTGGCGGCGCGATACCATGCCTCCCAGCGCGGCGAAAAGGCGGTGACGGCGGCCAGCGGATCGTTCTCAAAGCGCTTGATGGAGGCCATCTCCGCGCTGCCGTAAAGCGCCAGCCCGGCCTCCGGGCTGAGCCATGGGCGGATTTGCGAACCGCCCCAACTGGAATGGATCGCCCCCATGGGAATCTTCAACGCCTTGCGCAGATCGTGCAGCATGAAATAACAGGCCGCCGAAAAGCTCGTGACGCTCTCACGCGCGGCAGATTGCCAAACCACTGGCCGGGCAAAGGCCTCCTGCGGGGAAAAGGAAATGGCCTGCGGAATGGTCAGCAGGCGCAATTGCGGATCACTGGACATGGCAGCCTCGAAACCGCCGTTCAGCGCCCGCGCCACGGGAAATTCCATGTTCGATTGGCCCGAACACAGCCAGACATCGCCCACCAGCAGATCGTGGCGAACGATCCTTTCGCCGCCCGCCTCCACCGTCAGATCGACCGGCATCTCCGA
The DNA here is from genome assembly GCF_012275515.1 of Novosphingobium sp. SG707. Lineage (GTDB taxonomy): Bacteria > Pseudomonadota > Alphaproteobacteria > Sphingomonadales > Sphingomonadaceae > Novosphingobium. Next base: position 522,139 of record NZ_JAAZQL010000001.1, on the reverse strand, counting down.
TGCCTCACGCGCGGGAAAGGTCAGGGCGAAATGGCCGGTCCTGTCGGCGCGGGCCTGCGCCTGCGCGGCGCCGAGCGATGCCTTGACCGTCGCGCCCGGCATGGCGGTGCCTCCGACCACAACCGGGGCCTCGCGTTGGATCACGCCATGATCGCCCCACACCGGCGACAGGTCGAGCGAGGCCGCCTGCGCCGCGCCGCCCGTCAGCGCCGCCCCAAGGATCACAGTCAGCCGCCCATAGCTCGCCAAATTCATCGCATCATCTCCGTCAGGGAGGAAAGGCTGCCGGGGCGAGGTCGGGCGGAAACAGCCACCATCAGCACCACTCACCACTGTCCCGCCAAACTTCGGCAAAAACCGGCCTTCCGGCAAGCCGCGGGCGTATCAGACATCCGTTCCACCATTTTTTGATAACGCTATCTTAATAAGGTCCCCGGCGAACAGCAAGAGAGAAAGCAATCATTTTCAGGCTTGGCGCCCATTGGCAATCAGGGCCTTGGAGCCATGGATTTTCCCTGATAGGATAACGCTAACTTTGCATAATCAAGAAACAAGGGGGAGAGCCTTGACCTATCCGACCTGCTGCACCGGACATTCCCGGCGAGAGATACTGACCTCGGCCGCCACATCGGCCATTGCCCTCGGCCTCCTGCCAACGGGGGCGGGCGCGGTGACCAAATCTGCCCTGCCCGCATTCGGCAAGGCCCGGCTGCGCCCCTTTGATCTGGCCGATGTCGAACTGGGCGAAAGCCCCTTTCTGCATGCCCAGAGGATGACCGAGGCCTATCTCCTGAGGCTCCAGCCCGACCGGATGCTCCACAATTTCCGCGTCAATGCCGGATTGCCGCCCAAGGCGCCCGCCTATGGCGGATGGGAATCCGAGCCGATGTGGCAGGACATCCATTGTCAGGGCCATACGCTGGGCCATTATCTGTCCGCCTGTTCGCTGGCATGGCGCTCCACCCGCGATGTCCGTTTCCGGCAAAGGGTGGACCATATCGCCGCCGAACTGGCCGAATGCCAGAAAGCATCCGGCACGGGCCTCGTCTGCGCCTTTCCGGAAGGGGCCGGGCTGGTCGCGGCGCATCTGCGCGGGGAAAAGATCACCGGCGTTCCGTGGTACACGCTGCACAAGGTCTTTGCCGGATTGCGCGACGCCGCGCTGCTGGCCGACAGCACCCTTTCGCGCGATGTGCTGATCCGTCTGGCCGACTGGGCGGTGATCGCGACGCGCCCCTTGTCCGATGCGCAGTTCGAGGCGATGCTCGATACCGAACATGGCGGCATGAACGAGGTTTTGGCCGATCTCTATTTCATGACCGGCAAAGAGGATTATCGCCTGCTGGCCCGGCGCTTTTCGCACAAGGCGATCCTGACCCCGCTGGCCGCCGGGCACGATCAGCTCGACGGGCTGCACGCCAATACGCAGATCCCCAAAATCGTCGGCTTTGAAAGAGTTTACGAGGCAACCGGCGATGAAACCTATCGCGATGCCGCCCAATTTTTCTGGAAAACAGTGGTCAATAACCGCTCCTTTGCCACCGGCGGCCATGGCGATAATGAGCATTTCTTTCCGATGGCCCAATTCGACAAACATGTCTTTTCCGCCAAGGGGTCGGAAACCTGCGGCCAGCATAATATGCTCAAGCTGACACGGGCCTTGTTCCTGAACGATCCCTCGGTCGATTATGCCGATTTCTACGAGCGCACGCTCTATAACGGCATCCTTGCCTCGCAAGACCCCGACAGCGGCATGGTCACCTATTTTCAGGGCGCCCGGCCGGGCTATATGAAACTATACCACAGCCCGGAGGATTCCTTCTGGTGCTGTACGGGCACAGGCATGGAGAACCATGTCAAATATCGCGATTCCATCTATTTCCACGATGGCCGCACGCTTTACGTCAACCTGTTCATCCCATCCGCCCTGCATTGGCGCGAGCAGGATGCGCAACTGGTTCAGACCACGAATTTCCCCGAAAGTTCGGTGACCCATCTGCGCTGGAAACTGACGCGCCCCGCAGACCTGACCCTCAACTTGCGCCATCCCGGCTGGAGCCGAACCGCCGCCGTGCTGGTCAATGGCAAACAGGTGGCGCTCTCGGCCACGCCGGGCCGCTATGTCGAAATAGCCCGCACGTGGCGCGATGGCGATGAGGTCGAACTGCGCCTGATCATGGAGCATGGGACACAGAGCGCGCCCACCGCGCCCGATATCGTGGCCTTTACCTATGGTCCGCTGGTGCTGGCAGGGGCTTTGGGGGGCGAGGGGCTTGCTCCCGGCGCCGATATCATTGTCAACGAAAGGAAGTATGGCGAATATAATGACACCGCCTTTGCGGCGCCCGCCATCAGCGGCCCTGCAGAGACCCTGCCGCGCAGGATCAGCCCCGGCGCCGGGCCGCTGGAGTTCACGATTGCGTCAACCCGGCAGCAGCCCCTGCGCCTGATCCCCTATTACCGCATCGCGCATGAACGCTATGCGACCTATTGGCGGCTGGGATAGGGCATGGCGCGGGGCCGGGCGGCCTCTGACGGCAGAAAGGCGGCGCGCAGGAAACACAGGCCCGCCAGAACCGGCGTGACCGCGATGATGAGCATCGAATAGCGCACCGCCAGAGGGCCATATTCCGCCGCCAGCCTGTCATTGAGCAGGCCGACAGCGCTAGGCCCCACGACATTGCCCAGAAAGCTGGCCCCGAACAGGATCACCGAAATCGCCAGCGCGCGCTGGCCCGGCCGGACGACATTCATCGTCGCGGCATAGATCGGCCCCTGATGGATCAGCGAAAGAAAACTGGTGGCGACAAAGCCGGAAAGCCAGAGGGCGCGCGCATCGCCCAGCAGGAACAGCGCCTCGGCGGGCCCGGCCAGAATGCAGGCGATGGCGGGAATGGCCATACGCCAACTGTCGCGATGAGCGGGCAGCCGATCAATCAGGAATCCCCCCGCCAGCACACCCGCCGCACCGACAAAGCCGCGCACCGGTCCCACCGTCCCGGCCACCTCGGCAAGGCCCATATGATGCACGCGGGCAAAGAAAGTGGGCGTCCACGCCCCCGCCGCCCAGACATTGGCCCCCATCAGCGTCACGCCCAGAAACACCCAGCCAAACCAGCGGTTGCGGAACAGGTCCGCCACATCGCCAAGGATCGCGCCGCCTGTCATCGCCCCGCCCGTCATCTCTCCGCCGCGCGGACGGGCCGCATCGCCCCCATGGCTCTGCCGCGCAGGTTCGCGCACCGTGGCGATGAAGAGCAAGGCCACCATCAGACCGGGCGCCCCCATGGCCAGAAACATCGCCCGCCAGCCATAATGCTGGGCCACCCACCCGGCGATGGGAAAGAAGATGATGAAGGCCAGCGAATTGGCCGTGCCGAATATGGCCATGGCCAGCGGACGACGGCGGGGCGGGACCAGATCGGCGATGATCGAATTGGACGGCGGCATCGCGCAGGCCTCGCCCGCGCCCATCAGAAAACGCGCCATCGCCAATTGCCAGACCGAACCGACAAAGCCGGTCAGCGCGGTCATCAGGCTCCAGAAGGCCAGGCCGAAGGTGATGATGTTGCGCCGGTTATAGCGATCCGCCAGCCAGGCGATCGGCACGCCCAGCACCGAATAGAGCAGAACAAAGGCCACGCCCGTCACCAGCCCCAGCACCGTATCGGACGCGCCGAATTCGCGCTTGACCAGCGGCAGCGCCAGCCCGAGCAAGGCCCGGTCGAGATAGTTGAACACCGCGATCAGCGTCAGCAGCGCCAGCGGCCAGCTCGCTTTCCACGGCCAGCCTGCCTCTTTATCCTGAGCAATGGCTTCGCTCATGGCTTCTCTCTCCCCATTTGAGCCGTCAGTCGGTGATCTTCATCCATGCGCAGCCCCAGTTCAAGCAGGCCCGGATCGGCGCGCGGGGCCAGCGCGGAGCGTATCCACAGGCGGAAGAGCAGGCGGGTATGTCCGGCCCGGTCGGCAAAGGGCATGCGACCATGCAGCCAGCTCCAGTTATGCCAGAACAGCATGTCGCCCGGCATCAGGTCAAACAGGCCGCGTGCGGCCAGCCGACCGGCGACCGCCTCCATACGCTCGATCGCGGCGGCCAGAGCGGGCGGCAGATCCTCGCCCCGTTCATGGGCCGCCTGACGCAGAAAATAGCCGTTGAAGGCCACCTGCGCCCCGCGTCCGCCCTGGGGCATGAACAGGATCGGCAGGCGGGGGCGAAGCCTGTGCCGCGAGGCCAGAGCCGGGTTGGTGCCCCAAGGATAACCCTTGGCCAAGGCGGGAAGATGCTGCGGCGCCTCATCCAGCATCGCGTCATAAAGATCGCGGGCCGACAGCAGCAGACTTTCCCCGCCCGCCGATGCGCTGCGAAAACAGCCCAGCGCCAGAATATCATGCAGATCGGTATGGGGCCGCAGTTCAAGGTCGGAATGGGTTCCGCGCGCGGCCGGATCATCGCCCCGGCGCTCCACACGGGCCACCATCTCGCCCTGCGGAGACTGGATCGCGGGCGTGCCCAGCCAGCTGCCGATCCGCGCAAGGACCGAGGCAAAGCGCGCCTCGCCAAACGCGGCAGAGTCCGGCCCGCGCAGCATAATCGCCCCCGGACCGCGCGCAAAATTGGCGGTCATATCATCGCGCAGATCGGCCAGAGCCTCCTCCCGCCCATCCAGCAAAGCCTGCACCTCCCCGGTGGTCAATGGTCGGATGGGCGGGCGCTCCGCCTGCGGGGACAGAAGCTCTGTCACAGCCGCGAAGCTCTTGTTTCCTTGGCGGTCATGAATTCCAGCAACGCGGGCTGGCCCGCCTGCGTGGCGGCGATCCCTCGCCGGATGGCATCGCCGATCTGCGCGGGGTCGGTGATCCTTTCGCCATAGCCGCCCAGCGCCCGCGCAAAATCGGCATAATGGCCGGAGATGGCGGTGGCGTGATAGCGCTCGGTGGCCACCGGCATCTGGTCGAGCTCGATCGCCATGGCCGAATTGTTAAGCAGGATCGAGAGGATAGGCAGGCGTTCGCGCACGGCGGTTTCAAAATCCATGCCGGTGAAACCAATCGCCGCATCGCCCCAGACATTGATGCACAGCCGGTCCGGGCAGGCCAGTTTTGCCCCCATCGCCAGCCCCAGCCCATAGCCAAGCTGGGTGGATTTGCCCCAACCGATATAGCTGAGCGGGGTGATCGATTTCCAGAAAGGCGTAAGCTGATCGCGGGGCGATCCGGCGTCATGGGTGATGATCGTACCCGCCACATCCACCGTGCGCTGCAATTCCCACAAGACGCGATAGGGGCTGATCGGCGCATCATCACTTTCCAGCAAAGGCAGCCATTGGGCCAGCCAGGCCTGCTCCAATTTGGCGATTTCCTCGGCCACAGGGGCCATGTCGCGCGGGGCGGGCAGCAGCGCGCGCACCGCCTCGACCAGCATGGCCAGCGTCAGTTGCGCATCCCCGATCAGTGCGGCCTCGCAAGGCACGCCCTTGTTGATGTCGGCCGGGTCGAGCGTTGCATGGATGATCGGCACATGGCCGGGCATGGCGACGCCAAAGGCGGTCTGGGCAAAGCTGCAACCGATGCCGAAGATCAGATCGGCATGGTCGAGGAAATGGCGCAATTGCCCCGGTATCGCCGCCCCGCCCGAACCCAGCGCAAGGGGATGCGTCTCGTCAAAGGCGCTCTTGCCCTCAAGGCTGGTGGAAACGGGCGCGGCCAGCAGTTCGGCCAGTTCGCGCAATTCGCCGTAAGCATTGGCCCAATGCACCCCCTGCCCGGCGTGGATCACCAGGCGGGGCGCTGCCACCAGCCTTTTCGCAACGGCGGCCACCTGCGCGGGATCGGGGCCATAGCGGGTGGAAACCACCGGCGCATAATCCAGCGCCTCGCCTACATCCTCGGCCAGCACATCCCACGGCATTTCCACCAGAGCGGGCCGCCGCCGCCCGTTGCGCAGCGCGGTAAAGGCGCGGCGCAGGATGGCGGGCGTATCCTGCGCGCGCAGGATCGGCTCGGCGGTCTTGGTAATGTCGCGCATGGATCGGCAGGCGTTGTAATTGTCGGGCACATGGGCCAGCGCCCGCGCATAGCCTTGCGGCAGCACCAGCACCGGCACACTTTCGGAAAAAGCCTGCGCCACGCCGCCATAGGCGTTTTCCGTGCCCGGCCCGTGCTGCATGGCAAAGACGCCCATCTTGGCCCCCCGCGTCATGCGCGAATAGGCATCGGCCATATGCAGCCCGGTGCGTTCCTGCCGCACGATGATGGTGCGAATATCCTCCTTGGCGGCGGCCTCCAGCACCGCATTGCGCGGATAGCCGAAGAGGACATCGACGCCCTCGATCTTCAGGATACGCGCAATCGCGGCGCCAACCTTCATGCCCCTTCCCCTGCCGGCGCGGCCAGATCAGCAATGCCCATGGGCCGCTCGCCGATCACGGTGGTGCGGATCAGATGGCGCCGCTCATGCTTGAAATCATGCACGCCGCGATGAAGCGTAAAGCGGTTGTCCCACACGATCAGCGTGTCTTTGCGCCATTTGACGCGGCAATGGTAATGCAGATGCTGGGCAAGGCTTTGCAGATAGTTGAGCAGGGCGCGGCTCTCCTCCTCGCTCCACCCCACGAAATGGCGGAAATAGGCGGTGGTGGCGAAAAGCGCGCGGCGGCCGGTTTCGGGGTGGACGCGCACCGCAGGCTGGATGTTTTCCAGTTGGTCCTCGGTAAACCCATGACTCTCGCGCAGGCGCAGCCGCTTTTCCGGGGGCAGTTTCTCGTTCTTGCTCCACACATCCTTGGCCGAATAGAGCACCTGAAGCCCATCGAGCAGCGCCTTCATCCCGTCCGAGAGATGTTCATAGACCAGATAGGCGTTGGAAAAGGCGGTATCGCCGCCCCACTGCGGACAATCGAGCGCGCGCATCACAATGCATTTGGGCGGTTGGGGCAAAAAGGGGCTGTCAGTGTGGAAATGCTCAAAGCTGGGCACGACATTGACCGGCTCCCACGCCTCGCGGCGCACCTCCTGCATCAGATTGTCGCCATTATAGGTGGGCGCCTGGGGCAATTCGGTCAGTTCGCCGAAATGGCGCGAGAAAGCCTTGTGCTGCTCAGGCGTCAGGTCCTGATCGCGAAAGACGATGACGAGGAAATGCTGAAAGGCCAGCATGATCTCGTCGAGCACCTCGGGCCGCAGGGGCTGGCGCAGATCGACCCCGCCGATCTCGCAGCCGCAGGCGCCGCTGATCGGTTCAACCGTGATATGGCGAAATTCGGGCATGGGCAGCCCGGCGACAATGGGCACGCCGGAGGCCGCGCCAGATGCCGTTGGACTGGAAAAGGAAGTGGCCATGAGAAAACCTCCCGCAAAATGGGATAAAGGGACGGTGGCATTGGATGGTGGGGCGCCACCGGGGCGCCCCGATTTTCAGAAGCGGCGCTTGACCGTCACCGCCCATGTGCGCGGTTCGGCAGGCGTGCCCTGGATCGAATTGGTCGATCCGCGATTGTCGAAAATATCGGTGTAATAGAGCTTGTCGGTCAGGTTGCGCCCTTCGACGGCCAGTTCCCATTCCTTGCCCGCCGTCTGATAGGCGATGCGGGCGTTGACCAGCGTATAGCCCGGCACCTGGCCAAAAATGTCCTGGCCCCCGGTGGCGGCGTCGACATTGTTGGCGTTGCGGTTGAAGCTGTCGATATGGTTGACATCGACGCGCGGGGTGATGGTCCCCATGCTGCCAAGGCTCCAGTCATATTGCACGGCAAAGCTCCATTGCCATGGCGAGATATACTGGCCCTTGTCCTCGGTGCCGATGCCGGAGGTGACGGCGGCGGCGCTGACGGAGTCATATTTGAAATCGAGATAGGCGAGCGAAGCTTCCAGCGTCAGGCCGGGCACGGGTTGCAGCCGCATTTCGGCCTCCAGCCCCTTGATCGTGGCATTGCCCGCATTGAGCGGCAACGAACAGGGCGCGGCCGGAACGCCGGGCAGCGGGCAACTGGCAACCGTCACCAGAATATCGGTGTATTTGTTGATGAAACCGGAGAAATTCATCCGCAGGCGGCGGTCGAACAGGTCGGTTTTCAGGCCCACTTCATAGGCGTTGAGCTTTTCCGGGCTGTGCGGCAAAGCCTGCGCCGGAAAGAAGGGGCGAGGGTTGATGCCGCCGCCGCGAAAGCCGGTGGAGAACTGGGCATAGCCCATCACATCATCGTTGAAGCGATATTGCAGCGCCGCGCGATAGTCGAACCGGCCGCCGTTGAAACCCCCGACCAGCCCGTTGAGCGCCGCCAGCGAAGGCGGCACAGCACCACCCGTCGATGATCCCGGCACACCAAAACGGCCATAATAGAAGGTCTTGGACTGATCCGTATAACGGATGCCGCCGATCACGGTCAGGTTCCTGATCGGGCTGATATCGGCATTGGCAAAGACCGCCTTGGTGGTGGCGGGGATCGAATCGTCCTCGATGAAGTTGAGCGTGGTCAGCTCGATCCGCGCCTGATACCGGCTGCGCTTGTAGAAATAGAAGCCGCCCACCGTCAGATTGGCCAGATCGCCGAATTTGGCCGACAGGCGCAATTCCTCGCTGAACTGCTTGTTGTAGATGTTGTTCGCCTGAAGCGAGGGGTTGAGCGGCGAACCGTCGCCGGTGGAATAGGTGCCGTCGAACTGGCGATAGGCGGTGATCGAGGTCAGCTTCAGATTGGGCGTCAGCGTGGCGCTGAGCGTGCCCGAAATGCCCCATGTGTTGAGCGCAGCCTTGAGCGGGGCCTGCCAGGGGGCCGAACCGTCGCGCGGGGCGGTGTCGGTGTAATTCTCGTAATTAATATAAGGGCTGCGGCTGAACGTGTCCTGCGCATAGGCGCCAAAGGGCGAATAGCTGATGAAGGGCGATCCGGTAGCATTGCCATAGACATTGCCGTTGAGCACATAGGCGGCCGCAGGCGGGCTGGCGATGCCGGTCAGGGTCGAGCCCGGATTGGCATTGCGGCCCACATAGAGCAGGGTCGATGGCGTAGGCTCGCTGTTGTCGCGGGTGATGTCCACGGCAATGTCGGCGGTCAGGAAACTGGTCGGCGTCCAGCGAAAGGCCGCGCGGCCCGCGACATAATCCTTGCCCCCTTCGGTGCCCAGTTTGCAGCTCGATCCGGTGACCGAACTGGGCACGGTGCTGCCCGGATGGGTGCAGGCATAGTCATAGCGGGTGACATAGCCGTCCTTGTGCACGCCCACCCCGGTCAGGCGCATATAGAGCTTGTCCGGCGCGATGGTGAAATTGGAACCGCCCCGGATTTCGACGCGATTATAGGCGCCATAGGTGGCCGAGAGATAGGCGTCCGGGTTGCTGTCGGGCTTTTTGGAATAGAGCTTGATCGCCCCGCCGATCGAATTCTGCCCCGCCAGCGTGCCCTGCGGCCCGCGCAGGATCTCCACCCGGTCCAGATCGACCAGATTGAGCAGCGAGCCATGCATCGTGGGCAGATAGACATCGTCAATATAGAGGCCGACCCCCGGCTCCAGCGCGAAATTGGTGTCGCGCTGGCCCACGCCGCGGATATAGGCAACGACCGAAGGGCCGAAACTGGCCGCCGCAGGGCGCAGCGTCACGTTGGGCGCGCTGGACCCGATGTCGGCGATATTGGTGGCGCCGCGCTGCTCCAGCATGGCCGAGTTGACGGCGGTGATGGCGATCGGCACATCCTGCAGCTTCTGGCTGCGGAATTGCGCGGTAACGACGATTTCAGGCGCATTGTTCTTGGCGGCCTGCTCTTTGGCATGGGCCTCGCCGCCAAACAGCGCCATGGCCAGAGCAGCCGACGAAGCGTAAACGAGCACCTTCCCCTTGCGGTAGTTCATTGCCCTCTCCCATTTTTCCCGGCTTTTTTTTGCGCCGGGTTACGGGGAGTGACGATAATGTTGAGCAATCAACTTTCAAGCATCTTCCATCTTGCAGAACCACTATTCCGTATTTTGGAATTCTTGGTCCGCCCCGCCCTGCCCCATCGATGCGGCCGCGCTCAGGTTCTGCCCCGCCTCGCGCACGGCCAGCACCAGATCATCCTCGGCATGGAGCAGATAGCGTTTGGACGGCATGGTCACGCCGATACAGCCCAGCACCAGCCCTTCGGCGCCGAACACCGGGGCGGCAATGCCCGCGATCTCGATATCGGGGTCGTAAAAGCGCGAAACGCCCTCTTCGCGCACCTCGCGCAGGCCTTTTTCGAGCTCGCTGCGCGGATCGCGCGGGCGCCCGGTCAAGGGGCCAAAGCGCGTTTCGCGGATAATCGCCTCCATCTCTCCGCCGGAAAGGAAAGCCAGAATCGCCCGCCCCAGCGAGCCCCAGGGCAGGAGAATCTCGCCACCCCTTTCCACCGCAAAGCGCAGCGGATGCGGCGTCATGACCACATCGGCAATGGTCGCGCGGCGGTCGGTAGGGTTATAGGTGCACAGCACCGCTGTCTCGTGCCAGCGCTCGACCAGCCCTTCGAGCAAAGGCCGGGCGGAGCGGATGACATCGAAACGCGCCACCAGTTGCGAGGCCATCGCATAGAATTCACGGCCCGGCCGATAGGTCTGATGCGCCCCGCGTTCGACGAGGCCCGCCCTCACCATAACCTGCAACAGACGGTGGACCGTGCTGGCGGGCAGGCGCGCGCGCGCGGCCAGATCGCCCAGGCTGAAGCGGTCCGGCCCATGGGCCACCAGTTTGAGCAGATATGCCAGCCTGTCTGCACCGCCGGATGGAACCTCGCGCATCATGCCTCCGAGAATTATGTTGATCTATCAACTTAAGCGGTCAAAGATGGTTCGACAAGAATACGATGGGAGAGCAGATCGCCATGCAGCCACATGCCATCATGGAGAACTATTTAGCCGCCTTCAACCGGGGCGATGAGGCCGCCTATGGCCGATTCTACGCGCCCGATGTCGAGTTGCGCAATGGAACCGGCATCATCCTGCGCGGCGCGGAGGCGATTGTGGCCTATTATCGCAAGGCGCGGGAGGACTTCCATCGGATGATGACGCTGCGCGCCGCTCTGGGCGGGGATGGCGCCATTGCCGCCGCGCTGGCCTCGGTGTTCACAGCAAGGCGCGACGGTGTCGAGCTCTCCGGCCGGACAATGCAGGCAGGCGATACCTATGCCATTGAAAGCATGGCTCTCTATCAAATGCAGGATGGCCTGTTCCGCAGGATCGAGGCCGTCACCCTGTCGCGCCGCCATCGCGCGGCGGGAGAACCGGCATGAGCGCGCCCGCGGCCCCGCGCCGCCGGGTCCTGCTGGTGCTGCTGCTGCTCACCTGCACGCTCAATTTCGCCGACCGGGCGGTGTTTTCCGCCTTGGCCCAGACCATCAAGGCCGATCTTCTGCTCACCGATCTGCAATTGGGCCTGTTGCAGGGGCTGGTCTTTGCCGCGCTCTATGCGCTGGCCGGATTGCCGATCGGCCTGCTGGCCGAGCGGTTCTCGCGCAAGCGGATCATTGCCTCCTGCACCATCATCTGGTCGCTGGCCACGGCGGCCACCGGCATGGCGGGCAGCTTTGCCGCGCTGGCCGCCAGCCGCCTTGGCGTGGGTATGGGCGAGGCCGGCTTTGTGCCCCCCACCGCCTCGCTGGTGGCCGATATCGCCCCGCGTGAAAAGCGCGCCTCCACCTTTGCGCTGGTGATGCTGGGCACGCCCATCGGCACGCTGCTCGGCGCGATGCTGGCCGGGCATATTGCCTTGCTCTGGCATTGGCGCACGGCCTTTCTGCTCTTTGCCCTGCCCGGCTTTGTGGTGGCGGGCCTGCTTCTGCTGCTGGCGCCCGAGCCGGAGCGGGGGCGCTATGACGCCGGCACCAAGGGCGGCAAGGCGCCCCCGGTCGGCGAATTCCTGCGCGAGGTGGCGGGCAATCCCACCCTGCTCTGCGTGATCGCGGGGGGCAGTCTGGCGGGCTTTGGCATGACCTCGATCTCGCAATTTCTGGCGGTGTTTCTGGCGCGCACTCACCATCTGGGCGTGCGCGAGGCGGCGGCCAATTTCGGCCTGATTTCGGGCCTTGCCATCACCTTCGGCCTGATCGTGGGCAGTTTCGGCACCGACTGGCTGGCCCGGCGCGATGCGCGCTGGCCCGCATGGGGCGCGGCCTTCGGGCTGACGCTGGCGCCGCCGATCTACTGGCTGGCCTTTCATGCCGCCTCGCTGGGCGCGGCCTTTGCGCTGCTGCTGGCGGCGGGCGCGTTCCTCCTGCTGTTTTACGGGCCGACCACAGGCATGATCCAGAACCTCCTGCCCACGCGCATGCGCGCCAGCGGCGTGGCGCTCTACACGCTGCTCTATACGCTGATCGGTTCGGGTCTGGGGCCGGTCTTTGTCGGTTTTGTTTCCGACCGGGCGGCACGGGCCGCTTATGCCGGGCAATATGGCGTGGATTGCCCGGCAGGCATGCCCGCCCATGGCGCCGGCAAGGCCGTGGCCGCCGCCTGTCGGCAGGCGTCGGCGCAGGGGCTGCAAAGCGCGCTGTCGTTGGCGGTGCTGGTGTTCTTTGCGGCGGCGCTGTGTTTTCTGGCCGCCGCGCCGGGGTTGCGCCGGATCGCTCAGACGAGGGCGTAATAGCGAAAGAGCGTGCGGTCCGGGTCGGACCGCCGCTCTCCGCCGCCCACGATCACCGTGCGGTTGAGCCAGTCATGCGGCCCGACGGGCACGCGGAAATAGGGCGTCAGCTTGAAATAGGAAGGCTGGTCCTCACCCGGGCGCGGGCGGACCAGATAACCCTGGTTCTGGATATAGATCATCGTGCCGTCATCGGCGCGCAGCAGGTAATGGGCGCGCAGCTCGATCGTGCCATCCTCACGCGCTGTTGCATAATCGGCGCCCGAATGGGGCACAACGCTGCCCGTCAGGCGCGGCCCGGTGATTGTGCCGCCGATGGCAGGCGTATAACCCTGATGCCCGCCGCCGGGCAAAGGACCAAACAGCGTGCGATCCGCCCCAAACAGCACCTCGATGTCGAACACATGCTCAAGGCGGCAATCGGCAAGGGTAGGCTGCAAAGTCATGGATGCTCCGATGCGGGAAGGAAGGGCAGGATCAGCCGCGAGGCCATGGCCCCGCCGCCGTAAAAGACGTGATGGCCCGCATTGCGCGTATCCTGATGCTGGGGGAAAGGCAGCATGACACCCGGTTCGGGCCGATAAATGTCGTGGCCGGAAATCACCAGCCGCAGGCTCTCACCCGCTTCAAAGCGGACCGAGAAGGGCCACAGTTCGATCTCGACCGGAATTATTTCGCCCGGCTTCAGCCTTTCCTCGCAGCGGTGGCAATGCACGGGGCGTTCGGGCGTGGAAAGCGCCTCGTCCAATTCGCGATGGCTGGCCCTTTGCCAGCCCAGCGCGATGGGGCCGTTTTCATAAAAGGCGTAGAAGGTGAAGCCCACCTCCTGCCCTGCGGCATCCAGCTTCTGCAGCGCAATGAACAGGTCGGCATCATCACTGCCCTCGGCCTCCACCCAGAGGCGGAGGGCAGCATGGCCGGTGATTTCTGTAGGGCGGTCAAAACGAATCGTGAAATGGGCCTCGCCGTGGGCGGCGTCCTGCCGCAGGCTGGATGGTGGGGGCGCGTCATCGCACAAGGCGCCCCGCGCCGGATCGAGAAAGAGTTCACGATAGGCCGTGCGCGCGGGCGGCCATTCCCGCTCGGCCCGCTCGTGCTGGACCCCATGTTGCTCGCGGATCTCGATCCGCACCGGGGGCCATGCGGCCACAGCGGTAGGGCGATCAAACAGGAAATGCTCGAAAAAGGCGATCTGCCGGGCGCGGCTTTCGGGGCAATAGTAATGCGCCCACTTCTTCTGACCATGGATGTCCAGCCACTTTTGCGGGCTGCGCATTTGGCGCCACGCCTCGATCGTGCCGCGCAGATGCAGCCCCTGATCCGACCAACTGGCCACGACATAGGCGGGCTGGGTGATCGCGACCAGATCATAGGATTTGGACAGCCAGTAATCGTCGATCAGCGGATGGGCGCGGACATTTTCCAGCGTATCCTCGGTCCGCCCCAGCGAGAAACGGATATTGTCCGAGGCGCGCGGCAGGAAGCCGGTTTCGGGAATGCCGCCATGGTAGGCAAATTCGCGATACCAGTCGGAAAAGCCTTCCCATGGATTGATCGCGGCCAGCGCGGGCGGATGCAGGGGCGCGACCAGATACTGGATCGCGGCCAGATAAGACACGCCCGTCATCCCCACCCGCCCGTTGCACCATGGCAAACCGGCCAGCCACTCGATGGTATCGGCGCAGTCCAGCGCCTCCTGCGCGCCGTTATGATGGAAATCCCCGCCCGAAAGCCAAGCCCCACGCGGATCGACCACCGCCACGCCCACGCCATGCCCGGCCCAGAACACAGGATCGGGCGCCTCGAAAGCGGTAAGATCGGACAGCCAATCCGGGTCCACCCCGGATCGCGGCCAGAACACGCGATTGGTCAGCGCATGTTTGCCGTAAGGCCCCCATGCCAGCAGGATCGGCACACCCTGCTGCGCGCCTTCGGGCCGATAGATGTCGGCAAAGATCTCCACCCCGTCGCGCAGGCGAATGCGATGGTTGCGCTCGATGGTCAGCCCGCGCTCGTTCCATCGGGCAAAATTGGTGGGCGGCAAAGGCGGCTTGTGCGTGGCGCTGTACGGGTCAACACCGGGGCGCATCCGCACCGGATAGGACGGCGCCAAACCCCCGCCCGCCATCTCACATCACCACGAAATAATGGATGCGGTTGGCATTGGGCACTTTTTCAGCAACGCCCACAAAGACATGCTGGCTGAGCCATTCATGCGGCCCGGCGGGCGCATCGAAACGCGGGGTTACGCGCATATAGTAATCCTCAAAGCCAACGGGCTCGTTGCGGCGCATTTTTTCGGCGATTTCGGGGCTACGCGCCCAACGAAAGCCCCGGTTTTCCAGATAGATGATCGCCCCATCCTCGGCTTCCAGCAAATAGCGCGCATCAAAGTCGATCACGCCGTTGGGGCGAGAAAGCGGATAGTCCCCGCCCGACATGGGCACCACTCGCCCCTGCAGACGAGGCCCCTCGATCACGCCCTGCGCCGCGAAAATCGCCGCGCGCGTATCGCCCCGCGCCCCAGGAGTGATCCAGTAAGGCCGCGACAGGTCGATCGAGATGGTGAAGGCATGTTCCAGCCGGGGCAAAAAAGGATGGATTTGGGTCATGCCCATGTCATGCGCCGCACATGTTGATTAGTCAACATGATTCCCGTTGCATTTGTCCGCCCGCTTTGGCAGCGATCAACAGATGACTTTGCCTCGGACCTGGGATCTGTTTGGCGGCACCCGTTTGCCGCATCGCCTGCTGCTGCTTGCCCGCATGATGGATCGCGCCACGATGCAGCAATTGCAGGAAAATTTCGCGCTCACTCTGGCCGAATGGCGGGTGCTGGCCTTCATCTGCTCGGCGGGTCCGGCCAGCGCGGCCGACATAGGCGCGGCCTTCGACTCAGACCGGGCCGAGGTCAGCCGCGCGGTCAAACGCCTGATCGAGGCCGGGCTGATCGAGCGCAACAGCAACGAGCACAATCGCAAACGCCAGATCATTTCGGTCCTGCCCGAGGGGCAGGCGCTGTTCGAACGCGCCCGCAAGATGCGCGGCGACTATTTCGCGGCCATCCTTCAGGACATCACGGAGGCGGAGCGCGACCTGCTCAACGAAGCGCTGAGCAAGATCGCCCTGCGCGTGGCCGAACATCGCGATCCAAAGCCCAATTCCCGCTGAACCGGCGCCTTCCGGGCCGGTGACAAAAGGCGCTCAGGGTTTGATTCTGCCGCGATCCGCCTCGGGATAGTCCTCGGGCGAAACCTGGCCGACATTGGGGCGATCCTCGACCTTTTCCGGCTTCTGGCCGCCGCTGGTTTCCCGATCGGGGGCGGCCTTGCTTGGTATCACATCCCCAAGGGGGCCTTTGCGGTTTTGCGAAGTCATGGCTCATATCCTTTTGCCGGGGTGTCGGCACCCCATCTCACGGAAGGGGTGAGCGCTCGTAGAGTTCCGCCTATTTTGTCCCGGCGCGGCGATCCTGTGCATCCTTTGCCCCCGCCATCCCTTTCAAGGTGATGACGAGCCGGGAAAAGGAGCCCCCGATGACGCAGAACATTCGCAAGGACAAGCAAGGCGACCAGATGGGCAAGACCCCGCCCGCCCCCTCCACCCTGACCGAGCAGCGGGACAATCCCGGTCTGGAAGCGGGCGGAACAGGCGCGGTGGGCGCGCAAAAGCCCGCCCCCGGCGAACGCACCGCCGACAGGGATGTGGGCGCGCGCAATGTCGGGGCAGGAAACAAGGGCCATCTGACCTCCATGCCCGACATAGGATCGGGCAAACCCAAGCGCTGAACAGGGATGTTTGGCCAAGGCCCGCGCGGCGTCTATTCCATGCGGGTCGCCCGTCAGACGAAGGAACCCGCAGATGATTCGGCCCGAAGATGCCCCGGCAGCCTTTCAGGCAGCGTGGAATGCGCATGATATGGGGGATTTTGCCGCCCTGTTTCACGATGAAGCCACCTTCGTGAACAGGTTTGCCCATTATGTGCGCGGCATCGATGCGATCATCGCCATGCATCAGCCCCTTCACGAAACAATCTATCGCGATTCCGCTCTCGAGAACGAATTGATCGACGCCGCCCTGATCGATGCCAACACCGCCATCGTCCATTTCTGGAGCCGGCTCACCACCGGCGAAGCTCACCCGGCGGGACCGCATTGTGTCGACACGCTGATCCTGGCCGTCCTTTCCCGGCGGAATGACAATTGGCGGTTTCAGGCGATAGAAAATGTAACACTATCCAACCCCCGCACAGGCGAACCGATGCTGAGATTTTCCCAATAGATCCGATGGTTTTGGCCTTTTTCTTGGTCATCGCCCTTATTGCTGAAATGTTCTATTTTGTTTCCCCATTTTCCTGATCTTGAAGTGCCATGCCGCCCCGCTATTTCCTTCGCAGGTGCAGTAAACGGGGTAAGCATGGCCAAACAGAATGTGGGGATGAGACAGGTGGCGCGGTGGATTGCGCTGATTCTGGGCCCGGATGGACCTTATTTGCGTATGGCGCTGCTTTATGGGGCCGCCATTTCCCTGCTCTCGCTGGCCACGCCCATTTCGGTGCAATTGCTGATCAATGCGGTGGCCAATATCGCGCTGCCCGCGCCGCTCTTCACGCTCTCGGCCATTCTGTTTGGCCTGCTGCTGCTGGCTGGACTGCTCAGCGCGCTGCGCGTGCATGTCATGGCGCTGTTCGAGCGGCGGTTTTTCGCGCGGATGATGGCGGAAATCACGCTGCGCGCGGTTCATGCCCGCAATCCCTTCTTTCATGACGCGCGCCACGGCGATCTCTTCAACCGCTTCTTTGACATGGCCACCGTGCAAAAGGCGCTGACCAGCCTGCTGGTGGGCGGCTTCGCCATCGTGCTGCAAGGCGTGGTGGGTCTGGTCGTCACCAGTTTTTACCATCCCTTCTTTCTGGCCTTCAATGTGCTGCTGGTCACGCTGATCGCGCTGATCCTGATGGTCTGGGCGCGCGGGGCCTTCACCACGGCCATTGCCGTCAGCCATTCCAAACATGCCGCCGCCCATTGGCTGGACGGCGTGGGCGGATCGAACGGCTTTTACAAATCCAGCCGCCACATGCATTTCGCCATCGACCAGTCCGAAGCCCTGACCGCCGATTACGTGGCCAAGCATCGCGCCCATTTCCGCTATACCTTTACCCAGACCATCTGCCTGCTGCTGCTCTATGCCTGCGCCAGCGCGGGTCTGTTGACGATGGGCGGGATGCTGATCATCGCGGGCGAGCTTTCCATCGGCCAGTTGGTGGCCGCCGAGCTGATCCTGTCGGGCGTGTTCTATGGCATTGCGCAGATGGGCAATTATCTGGAAACTTTCTATGATCTGGTCGGCGGGCTGGAGGAACTCTCGCTGTTCTGGGATGTGCCGCAGGAAAGCCCGCCCAAGGTCGATGCGCCTGCGCTGCCCAATGGCGCGATTGCCTTTCGCCATGTCGAATTGGGCGATCATCACCTGAACTTCACCGTGGCCAGCGGCGAGCAGCTCGCCATTCTGGCCGCGCCGGGGGTGGACCGCGCCGTCTCGGTCCTGCTCAAGCGTCTGGACACGCCCACACGCGGCCTGATCACCGTGGGCGGTGCCGATATCGGCACCTATGACATGCTGCGCCTGCGCTCCGATGTGGTGGTGCTTGATCGCCCCACAATCGTCGATCTTTCCCTGCGCGACTATCTCTCATTGGCCAGCGGGGATCGCCATGAGGCGATCATGGCCGCGCTTGATCTGGTCGGGCTGGCCGACCGTGTGGGGCAATTGCCGCAAGGGATGGACACGATGCTCTCGCCGCTGGGCTGGCCGCTGGCGGTGGGCGAGACGATGGGGCTCAAACTGGCGGGCGCGCTTTTGGCGCGGCCCAAGGTGCTGGTGCTCTCGCCCCTCTATGACCTGCTGCCCCCCGACCGGCTGGACCGCGTGCTGGATCATCTGCGCCAGACGGAAACCAGCGTTTTGCAATTCACCGGGCGGCCCGAAGGGCTGCGGCGCGACGGCTGGCTGTGGCTGGGCAATCGCGAACAGATCCGGGGCGGGCAATGGGATGACATACGCCCTGTTGCCCAAAGGGCCTCCGGTCTTGGCGCGGAGGCGCGGGCATGAGCCGGTTCGAGCGTTTCGCCACGCTGAGCGCCATGCGCCCGCCGCGCGTGATGCGGGTGGTGGCATGGATGATCGCCCTGTCCATCCCCGCCATTGTCGCCTTCCTGCTGCTGGTGCCATGGGTGCAGACCGCGCCGGGCCGGGGCAGCGTGACCGCGCTCGACCCGCATGACCGGGTGCAGCAGGTCACAGCGCTTGTGCCGGGCCGGGTGGAGCAATGGTATGTGAATGACGGGCAGGAGGTGAAGGCAGGCGCACCCATCGCGCGCATCGTCGACAATGACCCCGATGTCCTGACCCGCATGGGTGCCGAGCGCGCGCAGGTTCTGGCCCAGATCGATTCCGTCGCTCAGGCCATGGCCGTGGCCAAGCTGGATGTGGAACGCACCCGTTCGCTCTATGCCGACGGTTTGGCGGCGCGGCGCGATTATGAAAACACCCAGATCAAGGTGGCCGAACATGCCGCCAAACTGGCCGAGGCCAAGGCCAAGCTGAGCCGGGTGGACATCGCCCTCAATCGTCAGTCGGCACAGGTGGTGCGCGCCCCGCGCGACGGGCGCATTCAGGCGATCAACACCAGCGTAGGCGCGGCTCTGGTCAGCGCGGGCGACTGGCTGGCCACTCTGGCGCCTGAAAATTCCCGGCGCGTGGTCGAATTGCAGATCGACGGGCGCGATGTCGCCATGGTGCGGCGCGGCCAGCGGGTGCGGCTGAATTTCGAAGGCTGGCCCGCGATCCAGTTCAGCGGCTGGCCCTCGGTGGCGCAGGGCATGTTTGACGGGCGGGTGCGTTCGATCGACCCTTCGGCGCTGGACAATGGCCTGTTCCGTGTGCTGGTCGAACCGATGCCGGGCGCGCGGGCTTGGCCGGACAGCAATTTCGTCCGGCTGGGATCGAAGGTGCGAGGCTGGATCCAGATGAACACGGTCAGCGTCGGCTATGAATTGTGGCGTCAGCTCAATGACTTCCCGCTGGAAATGACGCCGCCCGAAAATCCCGGCCCGCGCAAGGGTCTGGGCAAGGCGCTGTCCGACAAGGGCGACAAGGCCAAGAGCAAATCCAAGGCCAAGGATTCCTATGAGGAGGAGGGCAAGTGATCCGCGCTTTTATGGGCATGGCGCTGGCTTTGGCGGCGCCCGCGGCCGGGGCGGCGGAATTGACGCTGAAACAGGTGCTGGCCTCCTCGGCCGCCCATGCGCCGCAGATCCTTGAGGCCGTGGCGCGCCAGAAACAGGCCGATGCGCGGCTGCTCTCGACGCAGGGCCTGTATGATCTGGTGTTCGATGGCGATGTGCAATGGCGGGCGCTGGGCTATTATGACAATGCCGCCGCCGAGGCCAAGGCCACCCGCCCGCTGACATCCAACGGCGGCAATTATTACGCGGGCTATCGCCTCTCGATGGGGCCGTTTCCCTCCTATGACGGCAAATCCGTCACCAATTCGCTGGGCGAGGTGAAGGTGGGCGCGGTCTTCTCGCTGCTGCGCGACCGGCTGATTGACGAGCGGCGGGGGCGGATGCAGATCGCCGGGCTGGACACCGATCTGGCCGAGATGGAGCGCGAGATGGTGGCGGTCGGCGTGCAGAGGCGAGCCATCGAGGCCTATCAGCAATGGGTGGCGGCCGGACAGCGCCTGCGCATCTATCAGGACCTGCTCGAACTGGCCTCCGCGCGGCAGGCCTCGATTGAAAAGCAAGTGAAAGCGGGCGCGCGTCAGGCCATGCTGGTGGTGGAAAATCAGCAGAATATCGTGCGCCGCCAATCCCTGCTGGTGCGCGCTCAACAGGATCTGGCGATACAGGCCAACGCGCTCTCGCTGTTCTGGCGCAACGAAGAGGGCCAGCCCATCGTACCCGGGGCCGAGGATTTGCCCGCCGCCCTGCCCCGCCTTGCCCCGCCGCTGGGTCAGAGCGAGGAGGAAGCGATCAAGGCGCGGCCCGATATGCAGATGCTGATGACGAGGCTGGCGCAGGCTTCGGCCCGCAGCGCGATGGCCCGGAATGAACTGCGCCCCCGGCTCGACCTGCGCGTCGAAGGGTCGAAGGATATCGGCGATGGCGGCCCCATGGGCTATGTTCGCCGCCCGGCAGAAGCCATTGTCGGCCTGCGCTTCACCATGCCGCTGGAACAGCGGCAGGCGCGCGGCAAGATCGCCGAAGCCGCCGCCGAGACCGACGCGCTGGTCCAGCGCCGCCGCCTGCTGGAACAGCAATTGTCGGTCGAGATCGCCAATCTGAAAACGCAGGTGACAGGGTCCGACAAGCTGGCGCATCTGGCCCATGATGAGGCAGGCCTTGCCGCCCGCATGGCCGAGGCCGAAAGGCGGCGCTTCAGCCTTGGCGCCAGCGATTTCCTGTTGGTCAACCTGCGCGAGGAAGCCGCCGCCGATGCCCGCCTGCGCCAGGTCGATGCCGAATATCGCGTCTCGGCCTCGCGCGCGGAACTGGCCGCCTCGCTGGTGGATCGCGGGCAATTGGGGCTGGAATAGCGGTGCCCGAACGCCCTTTGGCCGATGGCGATGCGGGCTCACAACGCTCTGGGCACGGGCGGGCAAAGCGATTAGAGGCCGGGCAGAGGATACAGCGAAAGGAGCATGAATGATGCGCGAAATTGGCGTCGGCCTGATCGGCTATGGCCTTGCCGGGCGCGTGTTCCATGCCCCCTTTGTCGCGCTGACGCCGGGGCTGGCGTTGCGCGCCGTGGTCTCGCGCGATCCGGCCAAGGTCCATGCGGGCCTGCCGGGCATGACGGTCGTGCCCGATGTCGACGCCCTGCTGGCGCGGCCCGATGTGGATCTGGTCATTGTCGCCAGCCCCGATGACTATCACGCCCAGCACGCCATCGCCGCGCTGCGGGCGAGCAAGCATGTCGTGGTGGACAAGCCCTTTGCCACCACCGCCGCCGATGCCCGCGCCATGGCCCATACCGCCCGGATCAGCGGCAAGATGCTGACCGCCTTTCAGAACCGCCGCTGGGACGCCGATTTCCTCACCCTGCGTCGGCTGATCGGCGAAGGGCGTCTGGGCGAGATCGTCCATTTCGAAAGCCATTTCGACCGCTGGCGTCCAGTTCCCGCGGCGGTGTGGAAAGAGGCGCGCGCGGGCGGATCATGGCTCGACCTGGGGCCGCATCTGGTCGATCAGGCGCTGTGCCTGTTTGGCCGCCCCGATGCCGTCACCGCCGATCTGGCCGCGCTGCGCCCCGGTGCGCCCGCGCCCGACTGGTTTCATGTGGTTCTGCATTATCCCGGCCGCCGCGCGGTCCTGCGCTCCAGCAAACTGGCCGCCGACCATGCCTTGCGCTTTGCCGTGCATGGGACCGGGGGCAGTTGGATCAAACCGGGCATCGACCCGCAGGAACCGGCCATTTTGGGCGGCGCCGCGCCGGGCGGGCCGGATTGGGGGCTGGACCCGGCCATCGGATCTTTCACCGATGGCGCCGATCCGTCGCGATCCGCCCCCGTGCCCAATGAACGCGGCGACTATCGCCTGTTCTGGCAGGCTCTGGCCGATGCGCTGCACGGCAAGGGCGAAAACCCCGTCCCGGCCGAACAGGCGATCGCCGTGATGGAAGTGCTGGAAGCAGGCATGGCCAGCGCCGAGCAGGGGCGCAGGATCAGCCTGAGCTGAGCTGCGCAATGGCGGCCACGATCCGGGGATAGGTGCCGCAGCGGCACAGGTTCGTCACCCCGGCACGGACAGCGGCGGCATCCGGGCGCGGATTGGATTTGAGCAGTCCGGCCACCGCCATGATCATGCCGGGCTGGCAATAACCGCATTGCGGCACCTGGGCCGCCACCCATGCCGCCTGCACCGCATGAATGCCCTGCGCCGGGGTCAGCCCCTCAATGGTGGTGATGCTGCGCCCCTGCGCCATGTTCACCGGGATCTGGCAGGCGCGCATCGGCTCGCCATCGACATGCACGGTGCAGGCGCCGCACAGCCCCGCCCCGCAGCCGAATTTGGTGCCCGTCAGCCCCAGATCCTCGCGCAGGGCCCAGAGCAGGGGCGTTTCCTCGTCGGCCTCGAACTTGCGTTCCTGTCCATTGACCGTGATCGTGATCATGCTTTTTCCAGTTCAAAACGAAGCGACAGAGGCAGGCGGCGCACCCGGCCCGCGCCCGCGTCCGCTATGGCATTGGCAAGGGCCGGGGCAATCGGCGGCGTCCCTGCCTCGCCCGCATTGCCCGGTTTGGCCCCGCTGGGGATCAGCGCGACCTCGATGGGCGGCACATCGGCAAGGCCCGGCAGGCGCACATCGTTGAAATTGCTGATCTGGGGCCGCCCGTCGGCAAAGGAGACCCCGCCCCACAGCGCGGCCTGAAGGCCAAAGATGATGCCGCCGCTGATCTGGCTTTCCACCCCCGCCGGATCGACCATCACCCCGCAATCAAACGCCGCCACGATCCGCCGGATCGCCAGCTTGCGCTTGCCCTTGTCGGCGCTCACCCGCACCTCGACCGCCTGCGCGCAGACATGGCCCTCATTATAGGTGAACGCGATGCCGCGCCCCACGCCCTTCGCCTTGGGCCGATCCCAACCGATCATCGCGGCGGCCTTGTCCAGCGCGCGCTGGATGCGCGGCTCACCGGCAAGCAGATCACGGCGATAGGCATAGGGATCGCGGCCCGCCGCCCGCGCCACTTCGTCGATGAAGCTTTCGGCAAAGAACGTGTTCTGGCTCATCGTGACGGACCGCCAGAAGCCGACCGGGATCGCCAGATCGGCCTCGTGAAACTCCATCAGCTTCATCGGCGCGGCATAGCAGCCATAGATCAGCAGCCCCGCCGCCGTGGGATCGGCCATGCCGGGAAAACCGCGACGTCCGTGATAGGTGTTGATCGATTGCCCCGCGATCCGGCTGTGGACCGCGACCAAGGCCCCATCCGCGCCGATCCCGGCCACGCTCTTCACGCGATAGGCCGGGCGGAACTGGTCCATCGCCAGATCATTTTCCCGCGTCCAGATCAGTTTGACCCAGCGCCCCGGCACGGCCATCGCGGCCTGCATCGCGGGGATCGGGAAATCGGTCGCCCATTTGCGGCCAAACCCGCCGCCCAGAAACGTCACCTCCACCCGCACCTTGTCGAGCGGCAAGCCCGCCATTTTGGCCGCCAGCGCGCGCACGTCCTCTGGCGATTGCATCGGCCCGCGCAGGGTCAATTGTCCATCGGCCAGAATCGCGCTGCAATTCAACGGCTCCATCGCGGCATGGGCCAGATAGGGCACGTCATAGTCGGCCTCCACCCGGCGCGGGGCGGCGGCGATGGCGGCGAGAACGGCGGCCTTGTCGCCCCCGCCCGCACGCGGCCGCATGGTGGAAAAATCAAAATCGGGAAAAGGTAGCGGCGCCTTTTCCGCAAAGGCGCGGGTCAGCGCGGCATCAATCGCCTTGTCATCCACCCCCGCCGCGGGCGAGGAAAGGACGGTCAGTTTCAACGCCTCCGCCGCCTTTTTCGCGGTCCAGAAACGCGGGGCCAGCACCGCATAGCCGCCATCGACCGGCACCACCGCCACGACGCCCGGCATGGCCTTCACCTGCGCCAGATTGGCCGCCTCGACCTTTGCACGCGGATGCGGGGCCAGCGCCAGCGCGCCCACCAGCATATCGGGGCGCATCACATCGACGCCGAACTCGGCCCGGCCCGTCACCTTGGGCAGCAGATCCTTGCGCGGGCTTTTGCCCCCGATCAGGCGGAAATCGGCAGGGGATTTCAGAGCCACATCGCCCGGCACCGGCAGACGCGCCGCCTCCGCCGCCAGCGCGCCATAGGTCAGCCGCCGCCCGCTGGCCGCATGAACCACCTCGCCCGCCTGCGTCGAAATCTGGTCCACCGCCACACCCCAGCGCGCCGCGCCAGCCTGTATCAGCATCGCGCGCGCCGCCGCCCCGGCCCGGCGCAAGGGCAGGAAATAGCCCACCGTGGTTGCGCTGTTGGCCGTCATCTGCTTGCCCATGCCGGGGTTGATGAAGGCCCGGTCGGCCCATGGCAGCAGCACCTGCATCCGCGCCCAGTCGCAATCCAGCTCCTCGGCCACGAGGCGGGCCAGAGTCTCCTGCGTCCCCTGCCCCATTTCGGACGAGGGGCAGGTGAAATGCACCGCGCCATCGGGCGCAATCGCGATCATCGCGCCAAAGCCCGCCACGCCCTGCGCCCGCGCGGGAAAGCCAAAGCCCAGCGCCAGCACACCCGCGCCCAGCCCATGCAGCATTTCGCGGCGGCTGAGATTGAGCACGCGGCTCATTTGCCGTCCACCAGATCGCGCGCGACGCGGAAACCAAAAATCCAGCTCACCTGATCCTCCGGATCGCGCCCGCGCCATGTCACCCGGTTGCGGAAAGCCGCCGAAATCCAGCTCCCGCCCCGCACCGCGCGGCGCGGACAGGCGCCCGAAACCTCATAGGCGCGGCCATCGCGCGGGGTCTCGGCGGGATAGGGCGCGACATAGCAATCCTGCGTCCATTCCCAGACATTGCCGATCATATCGTACAGGCCAAAGGCATTAGGCGGATAGGACCCCACCGGCGCCGCCCCGGCAAAACCATCGCGGCAAGGCACAGCCGCCGCCATGCCCCCCGCCCCGCCAAACACCGCCAGCGCGCCATCGGCCATCCCATCGCCGTCCAGCACATTGGCATGGACGCAGGCCTTGGCCGCGCCGCCTGCCCACGGGAATTCCTCGCTCGTGCCTGCGCGCGCGGCATATTCCCATTCCGCCTCGCTGGGCAGGCGATAGGGCTTGCCGGTCTTTTGGCTCAACCATGCGGTATAGGCCTTGGCATCGCGCCATGACACGCAGACCACCGGACGGTCGGGCGCACCATCGCCTGCGCCCTCGCCCGGATGGCGGAAATCGGCATCGGGGATCGCCTCGACCTTGCCCGTGGCGCGGATAAGGCTGCGGCACCCGCGCGAGGAGGCATAGCCGGTGGCCGCGACAAAGGCGGCATAATCGCCATTGGTCACCTCGCGCGTGGCCAGCGCAAAGGCGTAGGCGATGGTGACGGGATGGGGCGCGCCTTCGGGCCGGTCGGCCTCGCCCGCATCGGCGCCCATGATGAAATGGCCCGCCGGGACCACCACCATCGCCGGACATGCATCCTTGCAATCGCGGATCGCCTTCGGCGCGGCCATGGCAGGCGGGGAAACAGCCAGCGCCAATCCGGCCAGAAACCATCGATATGTCATGATTGTCTCCCCAATGCCTTTGCGCCTGCGCGGCGCTCTTGGGGGCAAAGACTGCCCTGCGCCGGGCGCGGGGCAGTCGCTGTTGTCACCATTGTCCGGCGAGCGGATAGAGCCGGTCAGCCAGCCCTTTCGGCCACCTCCAGCACCACGCGTTCGGAGCTTTCCATCGCGCTTTCCATGCCGTAATCGCTGCGCCGCGTATGCTCGCCGCAGAAATGGAGCACCTGCCACGGCTTGATGAAATCGCGGCCAAAGGCGTTGACCTGTCCGGGCGCCAGACTGAAGCCGCAGCCCTTTTGCAAGGGATCGCGCAGCCAGTCCTTATAGGCCACCACCTTGAGCAGCCCCTTGGACGCGGGGCGCAGCCGTTCCAGTTCGGACAGGACGAAAGGCACGGCATCGGCGCGCTGCGAAATAGCCTGCGCCACCTTGCCCACCATCACCACCATCGCGCGATGCTTGCCCTCGCCGGTGTGGTTGTCGATGCCCCAGAACATGCCGATCGGCCCGTCGGTCGAGAAACTGGCGGGCAGGCCGTCCGCCTTCCAGAAAGGCTTTTCCACGCTGAGATAGAGTCGCGCGGTGTTGGCATAGGGCATATGGGCAATGGCATCACGCGCGATCGGATTGGGGCCGCCGGTGATCTCCACATCGCGCAGCATCGAGAAAGGCAGACTGGAGATCACAAAGCGCGCCTGATAGGCGGTGCCGTCGATGCAGGTCACGGTCGCGCCCTTGTCGCTCATCGCGATCCGGCCAACGCGTTTGTTCAAGCGCACCACATCGCCCAGTTTGGCCGCCATGGCGAAGGGCAATTGCTGGGTGCCGCCCACGATATTGTTGATCGAGGAAAGCCCGTCGATGGCATTGTGATCGTTGGTTTCGCCAAAGGGATGATCACGCTGTTCATGCTCGCGCCCGCCGATGCGCCGGTCCGCCGCCCCGCGCGTCTCCTCCTGCCACATGCGCAGCATCGAGGTTTCATCGATGCCGATGCCGGGCGCCGAATAGGAGGCCAATTCGATGGCGGCGGGCGAATAGCCCTTCTGCACCATCAATTGCCGCAGCGAAATATCCTGCGAGGCCAGCGCCGGATCGAGCCAGTCCGACAATTCCTTGCACGGGTTCCACTTGCTCGTCACCGCCTGACCCATCAGCATCGGCGAAATCTTGCGCTCCTCGCCCACGGTCTTGTTAAGCGGATTGTCGGCCCAGGTTTTCAGGTCGATCCACTGGTCCTTGTAACGGAAGCCAAAGGGCAGCAGGTCGCGGTCCTCCGGCGTCAGTTTCAGCCCGAATTTCATGCAGGCATCGATGATCCGCGCATAGCCGCGCCCGATCTGGCTGGCGCCCACATCCAGCTTGCCCTCGCTGGTGTCGAGCGTTTTCACCCGCCCGCCGACCATCGCGCCGGCCTCCAGCACCACGACCTTGAACCCCAGATCGCCCAGCATCAGCGCCGAATTGAGCCCCGAAAGGCCGCCGCCGATGATCACCACATCGGCCTTTTCCGCCGCCAGCACGCCCTTGGCCAGACCCGCCGCCGGCAGCATTGCCCCGGCGCCGATCAACCCGGCATTCATCAGAAAGTCGCGTCTGTCGAACATGCTCTTTTCCACCATTCTTCCTGTAAGGCCTTTCGCGGCGGCTGAGCCTCTCCGCGCATTGGGCAGCGTTGCTTGCAAATTATTGCATCACAACCGGCAATACTACGGCCATCAGCGTCGGATTTAACCGACACACGGCCAAAACCACGCTGAAGCGCTGCCCTGCGGATCGGCGGCATTGCATGGCCATGCACATTGCGGCGGGGTTTTGCACGAAATCCGTTGATCGCCCCCGCCGCCCATTTCGGAGATCTGCATGAACTGGTCGCTTGCCTTGCTCACCCTGCTCCATCTGCTGGTGCCGATTTATTGGCTGGGCGGGGATCTGGGCACATTCTACAGCGCGGGCTTTATGATGGACGAAAAAAGGCCGGTAGGCGAACGCCTGCTGGCGCTGAAAATCATGAACGGGATCGATATGGCCCCGCGCACGGTGCTGATCCTGACGCTGCCGACCGGCCTGTCGCTGGCGGCGGCCAAGGGCTGGCTGGCCATCGCGCCATGGGCGCTGGCGGGACTTTGGGTGTTCGGCCTGATCTGGCTGACGCTGGCCTGGGCGGTGCATCTGATCCATGGCCCGCGCGGGGCCTTGGCGCGCGGCATCGACATCAAGATCCGCTATGCGATGATCGCGCTGCTGGCCGGATCGGGTGTGGCGGGATTGACCGGTCATCTGGCCATGCCCTTCTTCATCGCCTGCAAACTGCTGGTGCTGGCGGCCTGTGTGACCACGGGCGTGATCGTGCGCTTTCAACTTGTGCCGCTGTTTCCCGCCATTGCCGCCATGAAGGCGCAGGGGGCCACACCCCAGAGCGACGCCGCCATCCGCAAGGTGTTGGGCCAGACGCGGCCCACGGTACAATGCATCTGGGTACTGGTGCTGATCGCCTGCGTGCTGGGGGTGGGCACACCGGTTTAATCCGCCACGCGGATAGGATGCTCTTTGTGCAAAATCGCCGCCAATGTTTGCATTCATATTGCACATAAGGCGGCGCACCGGCGCCACCACACCATGCCGGGGAATTATCATGCAACGCAAAGCCTTGATCGGCTGGGGCCTCGGCTCCTTCACCTCGGCGGCGCTGGTGGGGGCGGTCGGGCTGCTCCACCTGCGCTTCATGACCGATTCGCTGGGCATGGCGATGGGCGCGGCCGGGCTGCTGGTGGTGCTCTCCAAGATCTATGATGCCGCCATCGATCCGCTGGTCGGCCTGCTGTGCGACGCCACCAGCACGCGCTGGGGCCGCTATCGCCCCCATCTGGCGGGCGGCGGGCTGCTGGCGGCGCTCTCGCTGGTGATGCTGTTCAATGTGCCGCGCGGGTTGGAAGGCGCGGGGCTTCAGCTCTGGTCGGGCGCCTCGCTGCTGGTCTTTTCGACCGCCTATACGCTCTATCGCATCCCCTATCTGGCCATCGGGCGCCAGATCACGCAGGATTTCCATCAACGTTCGCGCCTGATGACTTTCAGCGTCTACGGCTCCTCCTTCGGCGGATTGGCGGCAACATCGGCCGCGCCATGGATGCTGGCCGCGCTCGGGGGAGACAGGGCGGCGCATGGGTTGCTGGCGCTGGTGCTGGCCGCGCTGGTGGCGGCGGGCGGGATCGGCACTTTCCTGCTGATCGACGGGCTGGAGGGCGAGGAGGCCGCGCCCGAAAGAAAGCGCCTGAGCTGGCGACAGGGCCTGTCCGCGATACGCGCCAATCGACCTTTCTGCCGCCTGATTGCCTTTAAAGTGACGATGTTTGCCGGGCTGACGCTGCATGGCGCGGCGCTGCCCTATTATACGCGCCACGTCCTGCATGCCTCGGACAAGAGCCTCGCCTCGATCTTCCTGCTCCAGACGCTGGGCATGATGGTCAGCCAGCCCGGATGGGTGCGGATTGCGGGCCGGTTTGGCCGCCGCCGCGCGCTGATGATGGCCGCAGGCGCGCAAACCTGCGCGATGCTGCTGTGGTATCTGGTGCCCGCGGGCCATCCCATGCCATGGGTGCTGATGCTGGGCGGAGCCGAGGGCCTGTGTTTCGGCGGCCTGTTCTTCGGCCTCTACACCGTGCTGACCGACACGATGGACCACGCCCGCGCCCATCCCGCCATGGCCGACAGCGAGGGCGCGCTGGCCGGGGTTTTCGTCATGGTCGAAAAGGCCACCGCCGCCTTTGGCACGTTTATTTTCAGCACTATCATGAGCCATGCGGGCTTCGTTTCGGCCCGCGATGCGGGCAGCGCCCAAGGCGCGGGCGTGGTGCTGGGCATCGTCCTGTCCATGTCGATCCTGCCTGCGCTGGCCGCGATCTTGGCCTGTCTTTTCCTGCGCCGACCATCGGGCGATGAAATGGCCGGAGTGCCGCGCGAGGGTCTGCCCGCGACCATGGCGATCGGCGCGCTGGCCATGGTGATGGTGATCGGCACCGCCCCCTCGCCCGCCCGCGCGCAGGGATCGGGCATCACCATTCCCCAGATCACCGCCGATGCGGGCGGTGTCTCGTATCTTTCCACCATCACCCTGCCCCGCGCGCCCGGCACCGATCCGCTGCTGGTCAACGCGCGTCTGAATACCACCGACACGGAAATCGGGGTCAGCCCTCCCGGCACCTTCATCGACTGGCATCGGGTCTCCAGCCCGCGCCTGCTGGTGGTGCTGAGCGGCACGCTGGAGGTGGGCCTTGGCGATGGCGCGATCCGGCAATTGCACGCGGGCGACATCGTTCTGGCCGCCGACACTACGGGGCGCGGCCATACCAGCCGCGCCATCGGCACCGCGCCGGTGATGGCCATGACCATCCGACTGCCCCGCGAAGAGCCATTGAAACCGCGCGCATCTTCCTGCCCCGATGGCGTGGCGCCAAGCGATTGCGTGGCCAACCATCTGAACATTCAACACAATCCTCAACCCGTGCCCAAGCCCTGAGAGGACAATCCATGCCTGTCGAAATCACCGGCCTTGTTTCCCATAACCGGGGCACACCGCTCCACCACGCGCCGCCTGACCAGTTCGACCCCGCCGCCCTGCTGGAAAGCGCCAGAGCGCAGGAAGCGGCAGGCTATGACCGGGTGCTGATCGCCAACAATGCCCTGATGCCCGACAGCCACGCCATCGCGACCCATGTTCTGGCCGGGACGCAGCGATTGAAAGTCCTGCTGGCCCACCGGCCCGGCTTCATCGCCCCCACCATGGCGGCGCGGATACTGACCACGATCGACAGGTTGGCGCCCGGTCGCATGGCCGTCCACATCATCGCCGGACCCAGCGACAAGGAGCTGGAGGCCGACGGCGATTTCACCGCCAAGCCCGACCGCTATGCCCGCGCCGATGAATATGTCGGCATTATGCGCCGGATCTGGGAAAGCCCCGTGCCCATCGACCACGAAGGGCGCTTCTATCGCTTCAATCAAGCCTTCAGCCCGGTAAAGCCCGGCGCGATTCCCATCAGTTGGGCCGGAACATCGCCTGAGTCCATCGCCGCCTGCGGCCGCCACGCCGATCTCTTTGCCATGAGCGGCGACACGTTGGCCCATATCGCGGGCCATCGCGACCGCGTGCTGGACGCCGCCCATGGCCGCCCGATAGGCTTCATGATGACCGTGCTGGTGATCCTTGGCGATACCGAGGCGCAGGCATGGGAAAAGGCCGATGCCGTCCTGCGCGATTTCCGCGCGATGATGGCGCGCCTGCCCGCGCCCCAAGGCCCCAGCAATTTCGCCAAGGCCAGCCATGCGGGCGATGCCATCCTTTCCAGCGCCGATAGCGCCCATCGCCATGACCGCTGCCTCTGGCTGGGCGTGACCCATCTGGCGCAGGGGCGCTTTGGCAATCAGGCCGCGCTGGTCGGCACGCCCGATCAGGTCTGCGCCGCGCTGATGGATTATTACGCCATGGGCATCACGCGCTTTCTGATCCGCGGTTTCCGCCCCGATCAGGACGTGGCCGAATATGGCGAAAAACTCTTCCCCCGCCTGCGCGCCGCCGCGCTGGCCCATGATGCCGCCAATCAAGGAGCCGTTCGATGACCAAGCCCTATGCGATTACCCAGGACCATATCGACACCTATGCGCGCGACGGCGTGGTGGTGCTGCGCGGATTGCTGGATGCGGATTGGATCGCGCGGATGCAGGCGGCCATTGCCCGCGTTGCCGCCGATCCGGGGCGCTACGGCACGCTGGGGCCGTCGAACGGGGCGATGCTCTCGGTCTGCTATCTGTGGCGCAATGATCCCGATTTCCGAGCCTTTGTGATGGACAGCCCGATTGCCGAGGCCACCGGCCGGGTGATCGGGGCGGATCATATCCGCATGTATCACGATCATCTGTTTTCGAAGCCCCCGCTCAGCCTCTCGATCATGCCATGGCATTGCGACGAAACGGCATGGCCGGTCAGCGGAGAAATGGCGCCCAATATCTGGACAGCCTTTACCCCGGTGAACAAGGAAAACGGCCGGATCGAATATGTCGCCGGGTGGCACCGGCATTGCGTGGAGAAGGGTTTGACCTTTGGCTTTCGCCCCGATCAGGCCGATGGCCTGTGCCCTAATTTCGAGACCGAGCGCGACAATCCCGATTTCGCCTTCCGCTTTGTGACTTTTGATATGGAGCCGGGCGATGCGGTGATCTTCCATCCGCATACACCCCATTTTTCCAAGGGTAATGACAGCCCCGCTCTGGCCCGCACCGGATTGGCGGTGCGCCTGTTCGGGCATGACGTGCGCTGGCGCAATGCGCCCTACAAGGCGGCGATCCCCGGCGTGGAGGCGATGCCCGAGGGCGAATTGGTCGATGGGGCGCAGGATGTCTTGCCGATCCTGTGGCGCCGTGATGATCTGCGCTTGGGCGCATAAGGAGCAATGCGATGATGAACCGCCGCGATATGGCCAAGATGATCGGAATGGGCGCCGCAATGATGGCAGGCGGGGCCGCCGCAGCGCCAAGGGGGGCTGCGCCGAAGGGACCGGGGCCGATTGTTCCCCCCGCCGGACCATGGACGCGACAGGGCGAGATCCGGCGCGGCGGGGGCGTGCTGCATTACGCCATTTTGGGCGAAGCGCGGGCCGGAGTTCCGCCCGTCATCCTGCTCCACAAGCTGGGCGGATGGCTGGCCGACTGGCGGCAGGTCGCCCCGGCCCTTGCGCAGGGGCGTCAGGTGATCGCCTTTGATCTCCCCGGCCATGGCGCATCGCGGATGGAGGGGCCGCCGCCCTATATCCACACGTTGGGCGAGACGGCGGCCATGCTGTTTGGCGCGCTGGACGAGATGGAGATCCCGGTGGTCGATGTGATGGGCACCTCGCTGGGGGGCTGCCTTGGCGTGGTCATGGCGGCGGCCAGTCCTGACCGCGTACGGCGACTGGGGGTGATTTCCAGCGCGCTGGGCGGGCGCAAAACGCTGGAGGAAGTGCGCCAGGCGGTGGATGTGAAATTGAAGCCGATCTTTGATGCGGGCGGCCATCCGATGCCCACAGGGCCGGAATTGCTGGTGAACACTTTTGGCATGGTCCATGCCGATGCGATCAACGGCGAGGGGATCCAGAGCCGTCAGGCCGCCGATCTCTGGCTGCAGCCGAGCGAGCGCGGCGTGGGCGTGACCGATCTGAAGGCAGCGCTGCGCCGGGTCGAATGCCCCACCCTGCTGGTCTATGGTCAGTTCGACAAGGCCTATCAGCGTTTCCGCCCCTTTGCCGAGGCGGTGCTGCGCCGGGGCGAAACGGTGGTGGTGCCCGAGAGCGGCGCATGGGTGATTCAGGACAATCCGCAGGCCACCGCGCCCTTGCTGGCGCGTTTTCTGGACGCGGTATAACGCAAGCAAAAAGAACCCGGGCCAACGCGGCCCGGGCCAGTGAGGGTCGTTGCAGGCGCGGCGGCCCTTTTGCCGTCTTTGCCCGGTTCCTTGGCGCCCTTTGCCGCAAAGGTAGGGCGCGAATTGTGAATTTTGCGCAATTCCGTTCAATTCATGATGCACAATATTGCGATAATTTGTGCAATTCTGCCACCTTCCTACCCCTGTCCGACAGGCGGACACTCCGCGCGCGCCTGCCAAATTGCGGGCCGAAGCCGCGCAAGGCTGATCGGCCGCAGGGCATCACCGCCGCCGGGTTTGACAATTCGTGCAACACTCGTAAGCCTGATGCACAGACCTTCACCCCTTCACGGACCAGCAACCGATCGCATGAAGCCCAAAGGCCCCTCCAAACCCGCCGTCCGAACCACCGCCCCCAAGGCCATCGGGCGCAAGGTCAGCGCCGACGATGTGGCGCGCATGGCGCAGGTTTCGCGCTCGGCGGTGTCGCGCACCTTTACGCCGGGAGCCAGCGTCGCCCCCCAGACCCGCGCCAAGGTACTGGCCGCCGCGCAGGCGCTGGGCTATCGCCTGCAATCGGCCAGCAGCCAGCAGAATCACGGCCGCCCCAAGCGCGCCGCCGTGATCATGGCCAACCTGTTTTCGCCCTATTTTTGCCATATGTACGCGATGTTCGAGGACGAATTGCGCCAGCGCGGCTTCGAGGTGGTGTGGCGGATTGTCAGCGATCTGGCGTTGCTGGACGTGACCGTGTCGGACATGGTCGATGAACAGGTTGACGGCATCATCGTGCTCTCGGCCGTGCCGGGCGCGGCGGTGCGCAAAAAGGTCGTCGCGGCCAGCATTTCGCTGGTGGTGCTCGATCGGCAGGATGTGGTCGAAGGCGCCGCTCTGGTGTGGATCGACGGGCCGGAAATCGGGCGCAGCATTGCACAGTTGATGCAAAAGGAAGGGCGCAGCCGCCCCGCCGCGATTGCCGCCAATCCGCGCCGCCTGACCGAATTGCAGGCCTTTGCCCATGCCATGGAAACGGGCGGCAGCGCGCCGTGTCGCTGGGTGGATACGGGCTGGACCTATGAAAACGGCATCACTGCCGCGCGCGTCCTGTTTGCAGGCGAGGATCGGCCCGACGCGATCTTTGCCGCCTCGGACTATCTGGCGGTGGGCATTGTCGATGTGGCGCGCAAGGAATTCGGCCTGCGCGTGCCCGAGGATGTCTCGGTGGTCGGCTTTGGCGACACGTCGCAATCGCGCTGGCTTTCCCATGCCACCTCCTCGATCCACCTGCCGCTGCTCTCGTTGGTGCAGACGGCGGTGTCGACCATGGCGGGGCGGCTGGGGCCGAATGTGGCGCCGCCGCCGCGCATCTGGCTGGCCTGCGATGTGATCGAGCGCGAGACGACGCTGGGGCTGAGTTTTGCCAACAACCCCGCCGCCATCCCGCAATATGCCGATTAGGCGATGAGGCGCGATTCCACCACGCCGCCGCCGTTGATGCGATGCGCCTTGCCCGCCAGATATTGCGGGGAATTGACATAAGCGCGGGCGCGCTCCGCATCGGCAAAACGCAGGACCACCACCAGTTCGGCAGGATCGACATCGCCTTCGAGCACCTCGGCCACCTTGCCGCGCAGCACATATTCGCCGCCGAATGTCTCGGCAACGCCTGCCACAGCCTTCAGATATTCGGCGAATTTTTCCCGATCATGCACGCGGACCGTGGCGACAATATAGGCAGGCATAAGCCCTCCTCTGGAATGGGGCGAACCCGAAGGCCCGCCCCGAACAGGTTTACATCTTGACCTTCACCTGAAGCCCGAAGGTGCGCAGATCCGGCAGACCCACCAAAAGGGCCGAGAAATAGGCCGAATGGGCAAAGCTGGGGTCCAGCACATAATTGTCGGTGAGCGAGTTGTAGGTCTTGTCGTTGAGCAGGTTGTTGACGAAAACATCGACAGCCACCCGTCCCTTGGACACGCCCGCGTGCAGATTGAACTTATGCGCGTCCGGCGTCTTGGCGATATTGGCCTCGTTCGACCACATGCCCGACTTGAAATTCCAGTCGAGACGGGTGAACCACTTGCCATCGGCCACATTCTTCAGGTCACCGCCCAGAATGACGCCGATATTGGCCGAATATTTCGACGTATATTTCATTTCCTTGCCGGAAAAGTCATAGATGCCGGTCAACTGGCTGATGGTCGTGCTGCGGAAGTATTTGATATCGCTTCCGTTCATCGCACCGCTGGCTTCGATGCTCAACAGGTCGCTGACCTTCCAGTTGGTGTCCAGCTCGACACCGTAAAGATCGACCGAACCCGAATTGGCCGAGGTGTTGATGAAGGTGAAGCCAGTGGAGGTGGTGGGATCGGCGGCCACGATGGTGATCGCGTTGATCTGATTGCGCCACTGGGCATAATAGGCCGCCGCCGTATAGCGCAGGCGACCGTCCAGCGCCTTGCCCTTCATGCCGATTTCGTAATTGGTGATCTTTTCTGGCGCGATGGTCAATTGCCCCCCCGCGGCCAGAGCAGCGGCCTGAACCGAGGCGGACTGGGCCAGAATGGTGGTGTTGAACTGCGCCGGATTCACGCCCTTGGCCCATGAAGCATAGACCATGGTGCGCGGATTGATCTGCCAGTTGACGATCGCGCGCGGGGTGAAATTCTTGTAGGTCTGCTGCACCAGCAACGCATTGCCCGCATAGGTGCCCGCCGGGATAAAGGCGCTCGACGCGATGGTCTGACCGCCCGAACGCGCATAGGCGCCCAAAGTATCAATCTGATAGCGCCCCTCGATGCTGGCCGAGAGGTTGGGCAGGACATCATAGGTCAGGCCGAAGAACATGCCCGTGGTGCGATTCTCGCTCTTGCCGCCCGGCACCAGCAGCGATGCCGTCAACGCGCCCGTGCCGCCGCCGCCGCCCGACCATGTGTCGGCCTTCAGATAGCTGACCCCGGCCACCGCGCGCAGCGGACCGTGATTATAGGCCAGGCGCCCTTCCATCGACCAGTCCATGTTGCGGCGTTCGACCAGATAGGGAAAATCGTAATATCCCTTGGGATTGGTCGTCGAGGGGAAACCGGAGGAATCGAACCCGTCCAGATCGATCAGCGTCGACCAGACCTCGCGGTTATACCCGGCCAGGAAATCGGCGGTCAGGTCGCTGGAAATCTTGTAATTGACCGCCGTATGCGCGTGCTGGCTCTTGCGCAGCAGGCCATAGCCATCGACGCTGTCGCTGGTCGGAATGACCCGGTTCGAGGTCAGCGCGAGGAACTGCTTGATGGCGTCGGTGTTGACCGTATTGGCCGAGATCGGATTGATCAGGCCCGGCACCGTGCCGCAGATATAGGCGTTGGACACCGTGCTGCCAAAACCCTGCACCCCGCGCGAATTGCCATTGAGCGTGCAGTTGGACTGATTGGCCGCCACCAGCGCGCCGGAAGCCGTCTTGATGTCATAGCCATAGAGGCGCGTCTGGGCAGGCGCGCCATCGCGGTCCTCGCTCATCATGCCGAACAGTTTCATGGTCAGCTTGGGGCTCGGCTTGAACACGATCAGCGCGGTGCCGGTGGTGGTCTTCTGGTCGCCCAGCGTGCTGCCGTCATAGGCATTGCGCCACGAACCGTTCTTGGAAAACCGTTCGCCCGTCACCCGAAAGGTCAGCATGTCGCCGATAATCGGCCCTTCGACCGTACCTTGCAGCCGGTAATTGGCGCGGGTGCCGACCATGCCGGTCATTGAGCCCGCCCATTCGCCCTTCGGCTCCTTGGTGGTTACGTTGATCGCGCCGGCAAAGGTGTTGCGGCCGTAATAGGCGCTTTGCGGACCTTTCACCACATCAACCTGCGCCGGATCGGACACCGAGGTCACCTGCGAAGGCGAGGACACCGGCACGCCGTCGATGAACATCGAGGTGGTCGTGGCCAGCGTGGTCGAGGGTGTGAAGCCGCGCAGCACGATCTGCTGGAACGAACGGTCGGCATGGCCCGACGAGTTGTTGTTGACATTGACCCCCGGCGTCGAACTGGCCAAATCGGTGATCGAAACGATGCCGCGCTGTTCCAGTGCCGCAGCGGTCAGGGCCGTCACGGTGACGGGAACTTTCAGAATATCCTCGGACCGCTTGCGCGCGGTCACGGTGATGGCGCCCAGATCATTGGCGGCATCGGCGGCGGCCGGTTCAGCAGCCCGGGCCGGGCCTGCGGCGGCCAGTGTGGCGCCCATCGCCAGCGCGGAGGCGGCCAGATGGTAGATGGAGAGAGAACGGATCGGTCGTGGGTAACGCATCATGGTGATAACCCCTCATTTCAAGCCACCCTATGCAGGGCGGCAGCTTTCATCCCGGAAAATTGTGTGGGGCGGTCCTGCGTTTCGCCCCGGCATTGGTGCTGTTTGGCCGGGCGTTATGCTCGCCCGTTGGCATCCCGGCGCAGGTGGGCATCATGAACGAATGTGCACATGCCTGCGCCTTGGATGGGCAAAACTTGCACCACCATCCGTTTTCCCGATGCACGATGTGGGGCCTATTCGCCTGTCGGATGATGGATCAGTGCGCCGGATCTGTGCAAAATCGCCCAAGACGATGGGCATAGCGGCGGATCGCCCGGTCATGAAGCGCGCTATTTCCGTCATTTCTCGGCCATAAATCCGCCTGTCGGATGGGTCCGACCCGCATCTTGGAACCGCAAGGATGATGCACATCAATGCATTCCTCTTGCAAGAAAGGATGCCCGCATGCCCGATAATTCACCGCCCAGCACCCCGCTCAGCCCGCCACCCAGCCCCCCGCGCCGCGCCCTGATGCGCCATCTGATTCTGGCCGGAATGGCCACTCCCCTTGCCGCCCCGCTCGCCGCGCAGGCCCCGGCGCCAAGCCCGCCGCCCTTCCCCCTCGATTTCCATGGCACAGGGCCGATCCCGTGGTTTGCCCGCGCCTTCCACCTCTACACCGCACCGGACGGCAAGAGCCGGATCGAGAGCCTGCCCGTCAACGCCCCCGCCATGGGCGAAATCGCGCTGTTCCTGCGCCGCGAGGCCGAGCGCGTCTCCATCGGCGGCACCGCGCCCAACGCCGGTTTCAGCTTTCATGTCGCCAACCAGCCGACCCTGTTGATCCCGATTTTCGGCACGATGCTGATCGGGATGGAGGACGGATCATTCCACGAATTGCGCCATGGCGACATCGCCATGGCCGAGGATTGCAGCGGCAAGGGCCATATCTCGCGCGCCGGGCCGCAGGGTTCGTTCATGGCCTCGGTGCAGATGCCCAAGGCGCTATGCCCCGCAATCGACAGCAGCGAGCGCGACAGGCTGTGGTTTCGATGAGCGCCTATCAGGCCGTCGCGATCATGCCCACAGCCGACGGCGGATCGCGCCTGCTCGACCTGCCGCTGGCGCTCTGCCGCAAAACACAGGCCGGTCTTTGGGAAGGCATCTCGGGCGCCACCGGATGGGGCATCACGCAAGGGACCGGCGAGGGCTATGGCGAGTGGCACAATTCGGCCATGGCGGGCCTGTCGATCGTGCTGCGCGGATCATGGGCGATCGAGGCGGGCGATGGGGCGCGGCGCGTGCTGCGCCCCGGTGATATGCTGGTCATGCTGGACACGGTGGGGCGCGGCCATCGCTCCTATCCGCTGGAGCAGCCCTGCGCGGTGATCGGCATCGCCTTTGACGCGCCAACCGAGGCAAGGTTGAGGCAGGAGGCCGCTGCGATCAGTTGAGAAAGCCGAGGATATCGGGCGCAATTTCGGCCGCGTCAAAGGCCAGAAACCCATGCGCCCGCCCCGGCAAAGGCCACAGCCGCCCATGGCGCAGCACCGGGGCCACCTGCTGCGTCACCTCCCAGAGATCATCCTGCGCGTTGATGACCAGCGCCTGTTGCTCCACCCGCGCCAGCGCCCCAAGGAAATCATAGCGATAGACGCCAATATAGCCCCACGGCATCCGCGCACCCAGCCGCAGACATTCCGCCATCGCCATATGGCGCTGTTCGCTGGTCATGCGCGCATCGCCCAACTCGCCAAAGATCGCCCAGAGCTGTTCGACATGGGCAAGATCAGCGCCGGGACGCGGGAATTTCTCCAAAAGCAGCGCCAGTCGCCGCTCGCGCTCATGCTCGGGATAGGCGGCCAGACCGAACAGCACCAAGCGCCGCACACGATCAGGCAGGCGGACCGCCAGTTCGGTCGCGATGATCGAGCCGGTATGCGCGCCCATCACATCAAAATTCCCGCCCGCGATCTCTCCGCGCGCGGCCAGATGGTCGATCAGATCGACCATCACCCCCGCAAAATCGGGGATCGAGGCAGGCTCGGGCGGCGCATCGCTCATGCCATAACCGGGCGTGTCGGGCGCAATCACCACCCGCCCCCGCGCCAGCAGCGGCAGGATCGGCATCCATTCATAGGAATTGCTGGGCGTTTGATGCAGCACCAGCAAGGGCGGCTGTGTCACCGGTCCATCCGGGCAAACAATCCGGTAATGCAACTGGCCGAAACGGCTGGGCGCATAGGCTTTTTCAACAAGCATCCAATTTCTCCTGCGCCCGCGCGGCCACCGCCGCCAGCAAGGCCGAAAGGGACAGGGCAACCCCGCCCACCAGCGCCATCGACCAGCCCACACGGGCCGGATCGGCAAACACCCGCTCGGTCAGCGTCGCCACGGCCAACGGCCCCAGCGAGCCGCCGATCATCGTCATCACAAAGGCATAAAGCGCAACCGCCAGCCCGCGCGCCTCCACCGGCACCGCCTCGGCCAGAATGGAGAGCATCGTCGTGCCATAGATCGCGCTCGTCGCCATGACCGTGGCGGTGATCGCCAAGGCGCCCGCGCCGCTCTGGCTGACAAAGCCCATGCAGGCCGGGATGGTCAGCAGCGCCAGCAGAGCGCTCATCCGCAGCTTGGCGACCGTACCGCCCCGGCGCGCCACCCGGTCGACGATCACCGCCGCCAATCCCGCCCCGATCAGCGAACAGACCAACTGCGCCACGCCCAATTGCTTGCCCACATCGGCGGGGGTATAATGATAGGCCCGGCTCAGCAAAGCCGCGCCCCAGCCCGAGGCCGCCGCCGCTCCCATCGCAAACAGCGCCACCGCGCCATAGAGCGGCAGCAGCACCCCGCGCCGCGCCGCCATGTCGGCAAAGGGCAGGCTGAGCGGCTGCGCGCTATTCGCGCGCCGCGTCTGGGCAATGGAAAGCAGCAGCAGCGCCACCGGCAGCCCCGCCAGCCCCATCAGCACAAAGGCGATCCGCCACGGCGCCAGATCCGCGATCCCAGGCCATCCGGCAAAACCGCCCGCCGCGCCTGCCTGAAGCACCGCGCCGGCGGCCATCGAACCAAGGCCATAGGCCACCATGCTGCCCAGCACATAGAGCGCCATGGGCCGCCCGCGCCGGTCGGGGGCAAACATCTCGCCGATCATGCCCACCGCGCAGGGGCCCAGCACCGCCTCGCCCACGCCGATCACCAGCCGGGCGAGGAACATCTGCGCAAATGTCTGCGCCAAACCGCAGGCGATGGTGCCCGCGCTCCACACCAGAATGCCGCCGAACAGCAGACGCCGCCGGTTGACCCGATCCGCGACATAGCCGAGCGGCAGCCCCACCGAAACATAAAAGACCGCAAAGGCAAAGCCTTGCAACAGGGCAATATCCACC
The DNA here is from genome assembly GCF_012275515.1 of Novosphingobium sp. SG707. Lineage (GTDB taxonomy): Bacteria > Pseudomonadota > Alphaproteobacteria > Sphingomonadales > Sphingomonadaceae > Novosphingobium. The sequence goes on along the minus strand of NZ_JAAZQL010000001.1, from coordinate 481,190 downwards.
TCGCCAATCGCCAGATCGCGCCGCACCGGATCGACCACCAGCGCCAGCATCCCGCGATCCACCGTCGAAACCACCTGCGCGATGCACAGGATCAGCACCGCGCTCCACGCGCGCCAAGGCTTCATGCCGCAGATCCGGCGGGATTGTTGACCGGAACGCCCGCGCCATTGATCGCGCGCGATTGCGGGCTGAGCAGAAAGGCGATGACATCGGCAATCGCGTTGGGATGGGTCCATCTGGCCGGATCGGCGCGGGGCATGTCGCGACGGTTGGCGGGCGTGTCGATTACGCCCGGCAGCACCGCATTGGCGCGAATGCCACGCGGGGCCAGTTCGACGCCAAGCGCCTCGACCACGCGCAAAACGGCGGATTTGGCCGAGGCATAGGCCGCCATCCCCGCCCCCGCGCGCGCCGCCGCCATGCCGCCCACCGCGACAATCGCCCCGCCCTCGGCCATATGCGGCACGGCGGCCTGCACCACCGCGATCAGGCTTTCGACATTGCCCGCCTGCATCGCGCGCCAGTCCTGCGGCGTGCATTCCAGCAGGCGCTGCATGGCAAAGCCCCCGGCCAGATGCACCACGCCGTCCAGCCCGCCCAGCGCGCGCGCCGCCTGTGCCACCACCTGCGCGGCGGCATCGCGATCGGCCAGATCGACCGGGCCGAACCAACCGGGCGCATCGGGCGCGCCATGACGCCCCGCCACCGGCGCCACCCGCCAGCCCTGCGCGGTCAAGCGCGCCATCGTGGCCATGCCCAGAGCGCCGCCCGCCCCGGTGATCAGCACTCTTTTATCCGGCATAGAATCCGCCCTTTCCAACCGCGCGCATGGCAGATGCACCCATGTGCAGCCCTTGCACGCCGCATCGCCTTTTCCCCTGCACTCCATCCGGCAGGAGATCAGGCGATACGCCATTCACTCACTTGCACAATTTCTTGCACATCTTATCAAGGCGTCGCGCTGAAAAATTCCGATAGTCGGACATTTCATGGGGATTTATCGCATGCACAAAAATGCACAACATAATCACTCCCTATGAAACTTCTTGCTTTCCTGATGCAGACCGGCGGCCATATCGCCGGGTGGCGCCACCCCGATGCGCAAAGCCATGCGCTGACCGATATCGCCTATTTCCGGCAATGCGCGGCGGCGGCGGAAAGGGGCCTGTTCGATGCGGTGTTCATCGCCGATTCGGTGGGATATCCGCCCGCCAAGAGCGCCGAGACCTTCGCCTGTCTGGAAACGCCCAAGCTGGACCCGGCCAGCATCATCGCCCATCTCTGCGCCACCACCAGCCGGATCGGCTTCATCTGCACTGCCTCGACCAGTTACAGCCAGCCCTATGAACTGGCCCGCCGCCTGAGCAGCATGGACCATATTTCGGGCGGGCGCATCGGCTGGAACATGGTGGCCTCGACCATGGAGAATGAGGCGCATAATTTCGGCCGCGCCGCCCATTACGGCCATACCGAGCGCTATGAACGCGCCGAGGAGTTTGTGCAGGCCGCCAAGCGCCTGTGGGACAGTTGGGAAGATGGCGCGATGGTGGCTGACAAGGCGAGCGGGCGCTATGTCGATCCTGCGCGCCTGCATGGGGTCGATTATCGCGGCGAGCATTTCGCCGTGGCCGGGCCGCTCAACGTGCCGCGCGGGCCGCAGGGACACCCCGTTCTAGTGCAGGCCGGAGCCTCGGACACGGGCAAACGCTTTGCCGCACGCCATGCCGAGGTGATCTTCACATCCCACCCCAGCCCCGACACGGCCCGCGCCTTTCGGGCCGAAATGCATGATCTGCTGGCCGAAATCGGGCGCGCGCCGGAAAGCCTGAAGATCATGGCCGCGATCACGCCCATTGTTGCCCCCACGCGTGAGGAAGCGCAGGCCATCCAGCGCGAGCTGGACGCGCTGATCCCCACACCCGTCGCCATCGGCAAGCTGGAAGGGCTGCTGGGCAATTTTGATCTCTCGGGCCATGATCCCGATGGCCCCCTGCCCGATGTGCCGCAAAGCACGATGTCACAATCGACATGGGAGCAGGTGGTCGGCCTTGCGCGGCGCGAGAATCTCTCGATTGCCGAATTGGCGCGGCGCGTGGCGGCGGGGCGCACCAGCCGCTCCATCGCAGGCACCGCCGCCGACATCGCGGACGAATTGCAGCATTGGTATGAGAGCAGGGCGGCGGATGGCTTTGTGATTACGCCCGCCTATCTGCCTGCGGGGCTGGAGGCTTTCGTCGAGGGCGTCGTGCCCGAATTGCAGCGGCGCGGCCTGTTCCGCAAGGAATATGAGGGCACAACGCTGCGCGACCGGCTGGGGCTGGCGCGGCCCGCCAATGGGTATGAAACGGGCGAATATGCCCATGTTCAGCCCGAAATCTGGCCCGCCAAGGGAGATGCGTGAGATGGCCGATTATGATCTGGTGATCCGGGGCGGCACGCTGGCCGATGGCACGGGGGGCGATCTTTACGACGCGGATCTGGCCATTGCCGATGGCCGCATCGCCGCCATCGGGCAGATCGCCGGATCGGGGGCGGAGGAAATCGACGCGCGCGGGCAACTCGTCACCCCCGGTTTTGTCGACATCCACACCCATTATGACGCGCAGGTCACGTGGGACAGCCATTTCTCGCCCTCCACCAACCATGGCGTGACCAGCCTGCTGATGGGCAATTGCGGGGTGGGCTTTGCCCCCTGCAAGCCCGAAATGCGCGAGCAGATGATCGATGTGATGGAAGGCGTCGAGGACATCCCCGGCATTGTCATGACCGAAGGGCTGCCGTGGAACTGGACGACCTTTCCCGATTTCCTGAACGCGCTGGAACAGCGGCGGATGGATGCCGATTTCGGCGTTGCCGTGCCGCATATCCCGATCCGCGTCTGGGTGATGGGCCAGCGGGCGATCAAGCGCGAACCGGCCACCACCCGCGATATGCAGCGTATGGCAGCCCTTGTGGCCGAGGGCATGGCGGCGGGCGCCTTCGGCTTTTCCACCACCCGCGTGATCGGCCATCGCACGGCGGGCGGCGAGCAATTGCCCGTCACCACCGCCAGCGAGGATGAGCTGATGACCATCGCGCTGGCCATGCGCCCGCATGGCAAAGCGCTGTTCATGTCGGCATCCGAGTTCGACACGGCCAATGGCTTTTCCAGCGAGTTCCGCCTCTTGCAACGCATCGCGCAGGAATCGGGCCACACCGTCACCTTCCCCCTGCTGCAATATGACGAGGCGCCCGACCGCTGGCTGGAAATCGCCGAGGCCTGCGCCAACGCGCGCGCGGCAGGAGCCGATATGCTGGGGCAAGTCGTGGGCCGTCCGGTGGGCGTGCTGATGGGCCTGCAACTGACGCTGCATCCGTTTCGCGGTTGCCCCAGCTATGATGCGATTGATGCTCTGCCCTTGGCCCAGCGGGTGGCGGCGATGCGTGATCCGCACACGCGCGCGGCAATCCTGTCCGAATATGGCGGGCGGCTGGACCCGGCGAAATATCCCGCCTTCATGCGCTATATCCACCTGTGCTATCCGATGGGCGCAGAGCCGGACTATTCCCCGCCCGAAAGCCGCCGCCTCGACAATCTGGCCGCCGCGCGCGGGGTGTCCTTGCCGGAACTTGCCTATGATCTGCTGCTTGAGGAAGAGGGCCAGGCGATCCTCTATTTCCCTGCGCGCAATTTCACTCGGTTCAACCTGGATGTGGTGCGCGACATGCTGACGCGGGATGACACCGTGCTGGGCCTTGGCGACGGCGGCGCGCATTGCGGGGCGATCTGCGACGGCTCGATGCAGACCTATCTGCTCACCTATTGGGCGCGCGACCGGGTGGGCGAGAGGCTTTCCATCCCCCATGTCGTGCATCGCATGACCGGCCATACGGCGGGCGTGATGGGCCTGACGGATCGCGGCGTTCTGGCGCCCGGCATGAAGGCCGACATCAATGTCATCGACCATGACCGGCTGCATCTTTACCCGCCGCGCGCCTCTTTCGACCTGCCCGCAGGGGGCCGCCGCCTGACGCAGGAGGCGCGGGGCTATACCGCCACGATCCTGTCCGGCATCATCACCCACCGCGAAGACAAGCCCACCGGCGCGCTGCCCGGCCGCCTGCTGCGCCGCGCCCATTAAAGGTTTCCCATGCTGCTCAACCGCCCCCGCGCCGATGCCTTGATGGACCGTGATCGTCTTGACGCCATCGTCGCCTCCACCCCGATCAACACCTATTACCTGTCAAGCTGGGCCACGGATGCCAGTTGGGGCTTTGGCGATCTGGCGCTGGCCCTGCTGCCGCGCGACCATGGCAAGGAAGCCGCCGTGTTGACCGTCGAGGTCGATACAGGCCAGCCCCAGCAGCGCGGCGGCACATGGATGCGGATCGTGCGCGGCTATGCCCGCAAACCCGGCATTGGCGCGGGCGGCACGCAGGGCGCGCTGACCAGCGAGGGATTGCCCCAGAACCACCCGGAGGCGGTGGCCGATTACCTGCGCGAGATCGGATTGGACCGCGGCTCGCGCATCGCCTTTGAGGATCGCGGGCTGGGGCTGGATGTGGCCGAAATGCTGGATGGGGCGATCGAGGCGGTGGGCGCGCGCGATTTCCTGCGCGACATTCGCATGGTCAAGACGCCCGAGGAAATGGGCCATATGCGCGCGGCCAGTCGCAAGACCGAACTGGCCCTGCAGATCAGCGCCGAGGCGATCGCGGCGGGCGCCACATGCGCCGAGGCCGAGCGCGTGTTCTGGTCCGCCGCCGCCTTGAGCGGGGCGAGGCCGGTGTTTCTGCTCATCACCCCCTATCGCCCCGGCTTTGGCCGACTGGATAAAACCGCGCCGCTGCTGCCCGGCGATACCATCACCTTCGACGCCACCTGCGAATTTGCCCATTATACCAGTGACATTGGCCGCACCGCTGTCATCGGCATGCCCAATGCGGAGCAATTGCGCGTGTTCAACGCGACGCGGCTTGGCTGGCGGGCGGCCTTGCCCCATTTCCGCGCGGGCGCGCTTTCCACCGATGTCGAAAAGGCCGTTACCGGCTGCATCCAGGCGGCGGGCAATCCTGAATTTCGCGGCTGCGGCCTGCATTCGGTCGGGCTGGAACATACTGACCACCCCCATCCCAATGGGGGCATGCACACATTCGAACTGGTCGATGGCATGGTGATCTCCTGCGATCTGCCATGGATCGGGCCGGATATCGGCAAATTCCATTTCGAGGATATCATCTACCTCAAGGATGGCGCGGTCGAGATCCTCAACAACCCCGACGGCCGCTTGCTGGCCTGTATCGACGGCCGCACTGTGCCGATGGAGTGAAGCGACCCATGCGCGAATATCCCCCGGCGCGACAGGTGATCTGGCCCATGCTGCTCTTGTTTCTGGGCGCCAATCTCTACAGCATAGACCGCGCGATTGTCGGCGTGCTGGCCGAACCGATCCGCAAGAGTTTCGCCATTGGCGATGCGCAGATGGGTCTGTTGATGGGCATGGCCTACAGCCTGCTTTCGGCGGTGCTGGGACTTGGGCTGGGCTGGCTGGTTGACCACCGCGACCGGCGGCGGCTGGTGGCGGGCGCCATCGCGCTTTGGAGCGTGGCGACCATCGCCTGCGGCCTTGCGCCCAGCTTCGCCGGCTTCTTTGCCGCGCGCATGGTGGTGGGATTGGGAGAGGCGGCGATTGCGCCTGCCGCGCTCTCGCTGATCGCGGATCTGTTTGCCCCGGCTCGGCGCGGGCGGGCGATGGCGGTCTATTTCATCGGGGCCAGCATCGGCTCGGGCCTGTCCTCGGTCATTCCGGGCATGATCCTGCGCCATGGCATCGCCATCACCCTGCCCCATATCGGGGCGCTGGAGGCATGGCGGACGTGTTTTGTCCTGTGCGGTCTGGGCGGGCCTGTGGTCTCGCTCCTGCTGCTGACCGCGCGTGAGCCGGTGCGCCACGCCGCCGCGCGTGAGGCCGACAGCGCGCATATGGCCGCCAAGCTGGGCGATCTGTGGGCAAGGCGGGCGCTGGTCGTGCCGCTCTATCTGGGCTTCTGCCTGTTCTATGTCGCGCTGCTGGGCATCACCATGTGGACCGCGCCTTTCCTCACCCGCCATTATGGCCTGCCGATCACCGCTTTCAGCGGGGCGCTGGGGCTGATGCTGCTGGTGACGGGGGTATCGGGCTATCTGATCAGCGGGTTGCTGGCGGATTCGCGCCTGTCGGGCGGCCGGGCGGGGCGCATTCCGCTGCTCTGCGCGCTGCCTTTGCTGGGCCTGCCCGCCGCCTTTGCCGGTTTCGCGCCCGATTACCGCCTCTCACTGGCCATGCTGGGGACGATCGGCATCGCCATGCCGATGATCAATGTCGCGATGAACACCACGCTTCAGGACATACTGCCCAACACGATGCGCGGCTTTGGCATGGCTATGCTGGGCCTGTGCAGCGCGGTCATCGCGGGCGCGGGCGGACCTTGGGTCATGGCGCTGGCGGGTGGTGGGGCAGGTGGATCATCGGGCGACCTTGGCCTGGCCTTTATGCGCGTGGGCCTGCCCTTTCTGCTGCTTTCCTCGCTTTGCTTTGCCGCCGCCTGGCGCGCGGCGATCACTTCTGCTCAAAAGGACGAAAACCCATGAACAGCCGCCAGATGGTGCTGGCCACCTTTATTCACAACAGCGGCGCGCATCCAGGCGGATGGCGCTATGGCGCCGATGCGGATCAGCATGACATCGACCATTACGTCCGCCTTGCCAAAACCGCCGAGCGAGGCAAGCTGCATTGCTATTTCTCCGGCGATCAGCAGGGCCTGCCCTGTATCAAGGGGCGCGACGCCTATGCCGCCACCGATTACGCGGGCAAGCTGGAGCCGACCACCCTGCTGGCGGCGCTGGCGATGGTGACCAGCGACATCGGCCTGATCGGCACGGTATCGACCACCTATAACGAACCCTATGCCGTGGCGCGCCGGATGGCGTCCTTGGACCATATCACCAAGGGCCGCGCTGGCTGGAACGTGGTGACCAGCGCGGGCAACAGCGAGGCGCGCAATTTCGGCCATGACAGGCTGATGGACCACGATCTGCGCTATGAACGCGCGGAGGAATTCGTCGATGTGGTCAAGTCCCTGTGGGACAGTTGGGAGGACGATGCCGTTTTGCGCAACAAGGCGGCGGGGCGCTACTTCGATCCGGCCAAATTGCGGCAATTGAACCACAAGGGGCGGTTTTTCAACGTGGCCGGGCCGCTCAATGTCGGCCGCCCGCCGCAGGGCCATCCCGTCATCGTGCAGGCGGGCGGATCGGGGCCGGGGCGCGCGCTCTCGGCCCGCACCGCCGATCTGGTCTTTACCGCGCAAAGCAGCAAGGACAAGGCCATCGCCTTTTATGATGACATGAAGGCGCGCGCCGCCGCCTTTGGCCGCAATCCGGCGCATATGGCGGTGCTGCCCTCGGTGCAATTGCTGATCCGCTCGACCGAGGCCGAGGCGCGCGCGGCGCAGGAGGAATTGCTCAACCTGATCCCTGATGCTTTGGCATGGGCCACGCTGCAGATGCAGATCGGGTTCGACCTGTCCGATTATGGCCCCGATGATAAAATGCCCGACATTCCGCTGACCAATGGCGGGCAATGGGTGCAGCAGGAACTGGTCCGCATGGCGCGGGCCGAGGATCTGACGCTGGGCCAATTGGCCAAGCGCGCAACGGTCAGCCGGGCGAGTTTCTCACTGGCGGGCACGCCCGAACAGGTGGCCGACATGATGGAGGACTGGTTCCGCGCGGGCGCCGCCGATGGTTTCTCGCTCTCGCCCAATTACCTGCCGGGGGGCCTTGAGGATTTCGTCGATCAGGTGGTGCCGATCCTGCAAAAGCGCGGCCTGTTCCGCACCGACTATCAGGGCGCGACCCTGCGCGACAATCTGGGCATTCCCCGCCCCGCCCATGCGCGAATGGGGGATGAGCCCGACCTCTGGGCCTGAACACAGGGCTGCCCCGGCGCGCGCCGGGGCAGCAACCCGTCAGCCCGCCACGGCCAGACAGACCATCTTCAAATTCAGATAATCGTCCATGCCGTAATGCGATCCTTCGCGGCCCATACCTGATTCCTTGACCCCGCCAAAGGGCGCGACCTCGGTGGAAATCAGGCCGGTGTTGACCCCCACCATGCCATAGCGCAGCGCCTCGGGCACGCGCCACACGCGCTCGTAATCGCGGGTGAAGAGATAGGAGGCCAGACCCGCATCGGTGTCATTGGCGATGGCGATGGCCTCTTCCTCGGTTTCAAACCGCACCAGACCCGCCACCGGACCGAAAGTTTCCTCGCGGCAGAGCAAGGCATCGGCCGGAACCCCGGTGATGACGGTGGGGGCAAAGAAGGTGCCCTCGCCCGGCAAGGGCGCCCCCCCGGTCAGCACCTGCCCCCCGCGCGCCACGGCATCGGCGACATGGGCCTTGGCCTTGTCCACGGCGCGCGCGTCGATCAGCGGCCCCTGATCCGAGGGTCCGGCAAGCCCCGGCCCGACCTTCAATCCCGCCACGCGCGCGGCCAGCGCCTCGGCAAAGGCATCGTAAATGCCCGATTGCACGATGAGGCGATTGGCGCAGACGCAGGTCTGCCCGGCATTGCGAAACTTGCTGGCAATCGCGCCTTCGACCGCGGCGTCCAGATCGGCATCATCAAACACGATAAACGGCGCATTGCCGCCCAGTTCGAGGCTCACACGCTTGACCGTTTCCATGCAGCGCGCGGCCAGCTTCTTGCCCACGCCGGTCGATCCGGTGAAGGTGAATTTGGCGATCCTTTTGTCGCCGGTCAGCACATTGCCGATGGGCGCGGCCTGCCCGGTGATGACCGAGAGCACACCTGCCGGAACCCCCGCCTGCTCACCCAGATAGGCCAGCGCCAGCGCCGAAAGGGGCGTCAATTCCGATGGCTTGATGATGATCGCACAGCCCGCCGCCAGCGCAGGGCCGGCCTTGCGCGTGATCATCGCCAGCGGGAAATTCCACGGCGTCACGGCGGCCACGATGCCCACCGGCTCCTTGCGGACAAGGATGCGGCGGTCGGCCTGATGCGGGGTCAGCACGTCGCCGGTGATGCGCCGCGCCTCGTCGGCAAACCATTCGAGGAAACTGGCGGCATAGGCCACCTCGCCGCGTGCCTCGGCCAATGGCTTGCCCTGTTCGGCGGTCATGATGCGGGCCAGGTCTTCCTGATGCTCCATCATCAGTTCACCCCAGCGGCGCAGCACCGCCCCGCGCCCCTTGCCCGTCACGCGCGCCCATGCGGCCTGCGCGGGCACAGCGGCTTCCACCGCGCTCAGCGTCTCGGCCTCGCCCAGATCGGGCACATGGCCGATCAGCGCGCCATCGGCCGGATTGGTCACGGCAATACTTGCCGCCCCCCGCGCCCAAACGCCCCCCACAAAAGCCGCATCGCGCAGCAGCGCAGGCTCGGCCAGTCTCAGATCCATCATTTCGTCCTCTTCTCAGTCTTGTCGGCCAGCACCTGCTGCATCCACCAGTCGAATTCCTCGATCCAATGATCGGCGCTCGTGCCTGTTCCCTTCATGCCGAAGCCAGGGCCGCCGCGCGCATAAAGGTGGCGGCGGCCCGCGCGGGCGCCATCCCCGCGGCCAGACCCAGCGCCAGCAGACCGGCCATAAACCTGCGTTTTCTCGTCACGCCCCGTTCTCCCTGCGCCACTTGCCCGCCGACAGGTGCGCCGCCCATCCCCGGCCGGACAAGGCGGCTTGGCCGCTTTTTCCGGTGGGCGGACAAAATCGGGGCAGCAGTGGCCAAAACCGCCCACAAGGGGCCAGCCTGCGGCGCAATCCCAATTCCAGCAAGAGGCCCTCCATGGACATAATCGGCACGAAAATGGTGAGCGACGGCAAGACCGCCCGCCAGATCTTCGAAGAGGTGATGGCCAATCCGGCCCGCTCCAAATTCGGCTTTGGCGAAAAGCTGGCCATCGTGAATGTCGATTTCCAGAATGCCTACACCCGCATCGACCGCTACAAAACCGCCTATGAAACCGATCCGCGCCAGATCGAATATGTAAACACGATCTCGGCGCTGGCCCGCCAAAAGGGCATGCCGGTGATCTGGACCCATGTGGCCTATGCCGAGGATGCCAGCGATGCGGGCGTCTGGGGTACGCGGACCAACACGCCCGACAGCCTGCAAAACATCAAGTATGACAGCGACCGCCACGCCTTTGACGATCGCTGCGAGATTGCGCCGGGCGATACGGTCTATACCAAACGCATGCCCTCGCCTTTCTTTGAAACGCCGCTGCAAAGTCTGCTGGTGTGGCACAAGGTCGATACGGTGGTGATCACCGGAGGCTCCACCTCGGGCTGCGTTCGTGCAGGCGCGGTGGATTCGCTATCGCGCGGTTATCGCACCATCGTTCCCATCGAGACCTGCGCGGACAAGCATGAGTCCTATCACTTCGCCAATCTGACCGATCTTCAGCTCAAATATGCTGATGTCGAACCGGTGCAGAGCGTGATCGACTGGCTGGAGGGCCGCCCCGATGCGTGAAGGCAGCCCCGATCCCGAACTCTACGAGTTTCAGCGCTATCGCGGTCGCAAGCCTTTCGCCTGGCCGGGCGGCAAGAAGGTGGCGGTGTGGATCTCGCCCAATCTGGAATATTACGAGATCGACCCGCCAGCCAATCCGCATCGCAAATCATGGGCCAAGCCGCACCCCGATGTCGTGGGATACAGCCACCGCGACCATGCCAACCGCGTGGGCCATTGGCGCATGGCCGATGTGATGAGCAAGCATGGCTTTCCCGGCTCGGTCAGCCTGTCGGTGGCACTGTGCCAGCATCACCCCGATGTGGTGGCCGATGCCAATGCGCGCGGGTGGGAGTTCTTTTCCCACGGCATTTACAACACGCGCTATTCCTATGGCATGGACGAGCGCCAAGAGCGCGCGATCATCGAGGATTCGATCCGCACCGTGCGCGAGGCCACAGGGCAAGCGATCCGGGGCTGGCTGGCGCCCGCGCTGACGCATACGCCGCGCACGCTGGATCTGATTGCCGAGTACGGCATGGATTACACCTGCGACCTTTATCACGACGATCAGCCCTTTCCGGTCAAAGTATCAAAAGGCCGCCTGATCTCGATGCCCTACAGCCTTGAGGTCAACGACCACTACGGCTTCTTCATCTACAATATGAGCCCGCGCGAATATGCCCAGACCTTGATCCGGCAATATGAGCGACTGGCGGCGGAGGAAAGCGGCACCGTGATGTGCATCCCGCTCCATTCCTATCTGATCGGCCAGCCCCATCGCATCGGGCCGTTTGAGGAAGTGTTGCGCCATATTGCAGCAGATGACCGCGCGTGGATCACGCGGGCGGGCGATATTGCCGATGCGTGGTACGCCGTTCAGGAGGACGCCCGATGAGCCTCGACCCGACCTATCTGGAATATGGCAAGCGCGGATTGGGCTATGACCACGCGCTTTACCCTTACGCGCCCCTGCCCAAGCGCGCGCCTCTGGCATGGCCGGGCGGGCAGCGGGTGGCGGTGTGGTTCACGGTCAGCCTTGAATGGTTTCCGATTACCCCCTCCGACACGCCCTTCCGCGCGCCGGGCCATATGCAGACCGCCTATCCCGACTATCGCCACTACACCTCGCGCGAATATGGCACGCGGGTGGGCTTTTACCGCCTGCTCGATGCCTTTGCGAAAGTGGGCGCGCGGGTCAGCGTCGCGGTCAATGCCGCGATCGCCACCCGCTATCCCCAGATCATCGCGGATATTGTGGACGCGGGCCACGAAATCATCGCCCACAGCACCGACATGAACGGCACCATCGCCTCCACTCTGCCGGTGGAGCAGGAGCGCGCGCTGATCGCCCAGAGCCTTGCCACGCTGGAAGCTGCCACCGGCCAGCGCCCGCGCGGATGGCATTCCATCGCCCGTTCGCAAAGTTTCGCCACGCTTGATCTGCTGAAGGAAGCGGGCGTCGATTACTGCGTCGATTGGGTGAATGACGAAATGCCCTTTGCCTTCAACAACGGGCTCGTCAACATCCCGCTCAACCACGAATTGTCCGACCGCCAGATCATCAATGTTCAGCAGCAGTCGGTCGATTCCTATGCGCAGCAGGTGCTCGACGCGCATGACTGGCTGAGCGCCGAGGCGCAGGCGCAGGGCGGCGGGCGGATGCTGCCGCTCCATCTCACGCCCTATATCATCGGCCTGCCCTATCGGATGGATGCGTTCGAAGGGCTGTTGGTCGATCTGGCCGCCCGCCCCGACACATGGTTCGCGCGCGGCGGCGACATTTTCGATGCCTTTGCGGCAAACCAGGGATAATTCGACATGAAAGCCTATGAAATCGGCCCGCAGACCGGGCTGGACAGCCTGCACCCCGTGACCCGCGAAATACCCAAGCCGGGCTTTGGCGAGGTATTGCTGAAAACCCGCCTTGTTGCGCTCAACAATCGCGACATTCAGGTGCTCGAAGGCCGGTATGGCGCGAAGAAGGCGGAAAACCGCATCCCCGCCTCCGAAGGCGTAGGCGAAGTGGTCGAGCTGGGCGAAGGCGTTTCCGGTCTGGCCTTGGGCGACCGGGCGGTCTTTGCCCATTTCGTCAACTGGATCGACGGGGCCTTTGCGCTTTCGCATTTCGGCACCGATTACGGCATCACCCATGATGGCTGGCTGGCCGAATATATCCGCGTTCCAGCCGCCGCGCTGGTCAAGGTGCCAGAAAGCCTGTCCGATGAACAGGTCGCCCCGCTCGCCTCCTCGGCCCTGACGGCATGGCATGCGGTCGTTGAAGTCGGCCAGATAAAGGCCAGCGATACCGTGCTGGCGCTGGGCACCGGGGGCGTGGCGATCTGGGCGCTGCAAATCGCCAAGGCGCATGGCGCGCGGGTCATCATCACCAGTTCCAGCGATGAAAAGCTCGAACTGGCGCGCAAGCTGGGCGCGGATATCACCATCAACTATCGCACAAATCCCGATTGGGAAGCCGAAGTGATGAAGGCCACAGGCGGCGCGGGCGCGGAAATTATCGTCGAAACCGGCGGCTATGACACCCATGCCAAATCGATCCTTGCCGCTGCGGCCAATGCGCGCATCAGCTTTATCAGCGTGGCCCCGCGCGAGGGCGCCCCGGCGATCAATGTCGGCCTGGTGATCTACAAGAACCTTGTCCTGAAGGGCATTGCCGAGGGCAGCCGCGCGATGCTGGCTCGCCTGGTCCGCACCATCGAGCAGCAGAATATCCAGCCCGTGATCGACAGCACCTTTGCCTTTGACGAGGCCCCGGCGGCCTATGCCCGCCTCAAATCAGGCGGCCATGTCGGCAAGATCCTGATCCGCATTTCGCAGTAAAGCAGCGCGAAGGCGGGCCTAATCGCCCGCCTTCTCCTGCGGATAGGGGCCAAGCGCGAGCAGCAGCACCGCCGCCAGCACAAGGCACCCGATCCCGCCCATCAGCGCCGCTCCATAGGCGCCGGTCATGTCAAACACCCGCCCATAGGCCACAGGGCCGATCCCGGCGCCAATCGCGATCATCACATAGAAAAAGCCATAGATCGCGCCATAGTGCCGCGCCCCGAAATAGCGCGCAACCAGATAGGCCAGCAGGTCGAATTCAAACCCCGACCCCAGCCCCATGCCGATGATCGCCAGCGTGGCCATGCCCGGCGAAAGCCCATGCCCGGCCAGCAGCCAGTTGCCCGCCATCGGCAGCAGCAGCACGCCAAACGCCGCCCCCGGCGCCCAGACCCGGTCGAGCACCCAGCCTCCGCCCACGCGCCCGGCCACCACCGCCAACCCGAAGGCCGAGGCCACCGCGCCGATCTGCGGCAGAGTGAAACCCTGCGTTTTGAGGATATTTTCCAGATTGGGGATCGGCGCGGTCAAGGCAAAGGGCAGCAACAGAAACGCCGCCGCCATCAGCCAGAACGGCCGTGTGCCCATCACCGCCCATACCGTGGGTTCGGCCCCAACCCTGTCCGGCCTGCGCAGGGCATCTCCCGGCGGCGCGCGAAACAGCGCAAAGACCAGAGGCCACGCCACCACCAGCGGCAGCGCCCCGATCACCGCAAAGCCCATCCGCCAGCCATAATAGCCGATCAGCCATGCCGCAAAGGGCTTGATCGCAAAGCCGGTGATCCCCGTCCCCGCGCTGACCAGCCCGATGGCCAGCCCGCGATGCCGAAAAAACCACGCATTGGCCAGCCGCGTCCATGTGGCGTTGAGCGTGCCCGCCCCGACCAGCCCCATGATCGCCCATTGCGCATAGAACAAAGGCAGCGAACCATTGTTCAGCGCCAGGCTCATGAAGGACAGCGCAAACAGCGGCACCGACCAGAGCGCCACCACCCGCGCCCCGAACCGGTCGAGCGCAAAGCCCGACAGCGGCCCCGACAGCACCACCACCGTAGTCTGCACCGTCAGACAGGTCATGAGCTGGGTAAAGCTCCAGCCATAGGCCCGCGCCAGTTCGGGCGCGAACATGCCGATGGTGTAGAAAGGCACCGGGCTGAGCCCCAGCGCAATGCCCACCATCCCGGCCAGAACGACGCTCCAGCCCTTGGCGCTGTCGACCGGGCTGCTGTCCAACGGCGCGCCCATCAGCGTGACAGCTCGACCAGTTCGTACCAGGTCTGCATATAGCCGCCCACGCCGCCCTGAACAAAGATCGCATCCTCATCGGCCGTGACCCACAGTTCATAGGGCGGATGGGGCTGGCCGCCAGAGACCATCGCGCCATGCGGATCGGTAAATTCATACTTGTGGCAATCAAAGGTTCCGGCCGGAACGGTGATCGTTTCCTGCCCCAGATAGCCCAGCCGCATCACGCTTTCGGCGATCACCGGGGGCGTGGCCCCGCGATGGTCGGGCGAAGGCAGGAAGCAGCGGAAATTGCGCGGCTCGGTGGTGGCGCGGTCGATCTTGCGGGTGATATAGGCATCGGCCACAATGGGATGCGTGCCGAAACCGTCGAACTCTCCCTCGATCGGCATACGCTGCGACAGGCGGCCGATGCTGGGACCATAGCTTTCGCATTCGACCGTATCGGGCGTGAAGCGGAACCAGCCCGAACCCATGAACTTGTCGCCGATCACCAGCCGGACGAAACAGTCCATCGGCATGTCATTTTCGTCCATACTGTAGGTGATATCGCGGTGAACGGTGGGGGCCGGTTCGTCGATCTCGCAGCGCGCGCGCAGGGTTTTCTTGCCGTCGCTGTGATGGGTCCAGGTGAAAAATTCGCGCCCCCGCTCCTCGCCCTCACGCCCCGGCTTGCGCGAGGTGTAGAGGATCTTGCCGGTGATGGTGCGATGTTGCTGCATGAGGGTTTCTCCGTGAATGTCAGGCTGGCCCGGAATCAGGCCCCGGAATCGGGCGGGACCAGCGACAGGATCAGATCGCGGCGCGCGGCGGCATAATCTGGCGCATCAAACCGGGGCAGCGGGCGCAGGCCCATCTCCGCATCGCGCGCCACGCTATCGGTTGCGGCATAGAGCGGGTCATTGGCCCCGCAGGTGATCGCCATCGGACAGGCCACCAGCGGCAGCCTTTCACGCCCGCGCCAGCGAAAGGCGGCGTGATAGGCGCGGGCATAGGAACCGCGCGCCTTCAACACCTCGCCCACCCAGCCGTAGAGATCATCGGGCGGCGGCAGGCCGGTATCGCGGCGGGCGGCCCCGCTGCGCGCATACCATGGGAAGAACAGGAACTGGTCGCGGCAAAACTGAAACAGGCGGGCAAGACCGGCCCCGTCGAGATCAGCCGGAAAAGGCGGCGCGTAATGGGTGAGGACTTCCTCCAGCCCCTCCCCATGGAAATCGGACAGGCCGTCGATCACCACGCCCGCCACGCGATCGGGAGCCAGAATGGCCAGCTCCGCCGCAATCGCCGCCCCGGTATGCATCCCGTAAACCAGCACGCGCCCGAGCCCGAGCGCATCCATCAGATCACGCAGGGCGGCGGCATAGTCGGTGATGGCGGGCGCGTCCTGCGGCAGGGGATCGCTGTCGCCGCAACCGGCCGTATCGGGTGCGATCACGCGGCCCAGCGGGGCCAGCCCCTCGACCATCCGCACCATTTGCCGCGAGGACACAGGCGAGGGATGGAGCACCAGCAAAGCGTCAACCCCGCCCGCAAAGGCCCCCTCGCCCGCATGGCGATAATGCATCTGGCCATGGGCCAGATCGGCAAAGGCGCGGCGAATGATCACGCCTCGATCACCTCAAGCAGCGCGCCTTCGGGCGTCAGCAACATGCCGGTGCGGCGGCCCTGATAGAGTGCGCCCTCGCGCACGGCGGGCGGCACGGCCCAGTGGGGCGCAAGGCGCGCGAAATCGGGATGCTCCATCGTGGTGATGGCAACGCCAGGCGGCAATTGGCCCTCGATACGAGGGCGCGGACATGCGCCTTGCGGATATTGGTCGAATTCCAGAAAGACGTGATCGCCCCAGCGTCCGGTCGAAATCTCGGTCTTTTGACCCTCGGGCAGGTCAAAGCTCTTGGCGATCATCGAATAACGGATCGCCACCGGATCGATCACCTCCAGCCCCAGCACATCGCGCGCCCAATCCATCGCCGCGCGCAAATCGGGGCAGGCCAGCACCATGATAAAGGGCCGGTCCACCAGCGATTGCGGCGCGGGCAGGCCATGTTCGGCGCCGGGCGCAAGGATCTGGGTCAGATAGACCACTTCCTTGTCCGCGCCCTTCACCTGCATCGGTTTGACGATGGCGAAACCGTCCAGAGGCCGGGGCGGGCCGATGATCTCGAAAGGAGAGGCCATCATCCGCGCATTCACCGCTTCGACATCGGTAACGCAAAGCTCAATCGCGGCCCAGCCATAGGAACGGATGGGGGTATAATCCGCCACCACATCGCCCTCGACAAAGCGCAGGAAAGTCTGCGCGCCCGAGGCAGGCTGCATCAGCGCATAGCGCCGTCCTGCGCCGCCGGGCGCCATCCACAACGCAGCCAGCCCGTCATCCACCACGCCGCTTTCCACCACGGCATAATCCATCCATGCGCCATAGCGCGCCACCGCATCATCCAGATCGGCCACAACATGCGTGGCACATTTCAGCAAGGTCATCCCATCACTCCCGTGGCGCGGATTGCCGCCAGCGCATCGGGCGCGGCCGCGAACCCGGCAATGGCATCGGCCAGCGGCGCAGCCTGCGCGCCAAGACCGGCAAAATCCAGGCAGGCCTGCGCCTTGGCCTGTTGTTCAAGGGCCGATAAAGGCCATGCGGGCGAGCCGAGCTGGGCCGCAACATCCTCGATCATCTGCGTGCCATTGCTCAGGATCGCCATGGCGCGGGCGGGCACAAAGGCCGCCGCATCGGGATTGTCATCGGCCACCACGGCAATCCGCCGCGCCATGGCCAGCACCGCCGGATCATCCAGCGCCTCACGCGTGAAATCGCCCAGCCCGATGCCCCCGCGTACGAGCACACTGGCCGCCAGATAGGGCAGGCACAGGCGCGCATAGGCCACCTCCATCCCCGGCTTGGCCGGACGGCCCACAAGGCGATGGATCAGCGGCGGCGCGCGATATTCCAGCGCCGTCAGATTGTCCGCGATCAGCCCGCGCGCCATCAGTCGCTGGACCGCCACGATCCCGCCATGGCCCGCGCGGCCGGTGGGGAAAGGCTTCCAGCTTACCTCGGCAATCCGGTGGCCCTGCGCCAGCAGCGCGATGGCCGCATCCAGTTCCTCGCGCACTTCGAGCAGCGGGAAATAGCCAAAAGGCCCGGTCAAGGGATCGCGCACCCCCGGCATCCCGCCCCGCGCCAGATCGACTGCCAACAGCGCATTACGCGCGGCGGCGGCCACCTGCACCGGCAGCGCGGGCTTGCCCTCCAGATGCGCCTGCATCGTGCCCGAGACGAGCGCGAGGGCATGGCCAAAGGCATCGAGCGCCATCTCGCGCCCCATACCCCGCATGGCGGCGATCCCGGCCACGCAGCCAAAGATCCCCGCCGTTGCCGGGCGAAAGAATTTGAGCGCGCCGGGCGCGGCAAGACCCAGCGTGACCGAAACATCCACACCGGCCACCATCGCGGTCAGGAATTGCTGGCCGCTGACCGGTTTGCCCCGCGCCGCCTCGGCCAGCAGCGCGGCCAGCAGCGTGGCCATCGGATGCAGCACGGCGGGTTCATGGACGCAGTCGAATTCCTGCCCGTGGATCTGATAGGCATTCACAAAGGCCGCCGAAGCCGCAGGCAGGCGCAGGCCGGGCCGCCCCAGCACGCCCGCCACGCGCCCCGCGCCCCAGCCCTGCGCCATGGTCAGCACCGCATCGGCATGAGCCGCGCCCACCCCCGCCACGCCCACCGCCAGCGTGTCATACAGGAAAGCCAGCGCCCTTTCGCGCGCGGCATCCGGCACATTGGCCCAGCGCAGGTTCAGCGCATGATCGACAAGGGTTTCGGCGGGATTTTGGGCCATCAATGCGGCTCCTCGCCGCCCGAGACGTTCATGCTCTCGCCGGTGATATAGGCGCCGTCATCGCTGCACAGGAAAGCCACCGCGCCCGCCGTATCGCCCGGCAGACCCGGGCGGCCCAGCGGAATGCGCGCGGCCATGCGCTTCAGGTATTCCTCGACGCTGATGCCCTGCAATTCGGCAAAATGCTCGTTCTGCCAGGCGCCAAGCCCGGTGGTCACATGGTTGGGGCAGACATTGTTGACGGTAATTCCATGCTCGCCCAGTTCGATGGCGGCCGAACGGGTCAGGCCCACCAGCCCATGCTTGGAGGCGGTATAGGCCTGCGCATGGGGAAAGCCCGATTTGGCAGCCTGGCTGGCGATGTTGATGATGCGTCCGCCGCGCCCTTGGCGCACCATGACCTCGGCGGCGGCCTGCAGGCCAAACCATGCGCCGGTCAGGTTGACGTCGATCACCGCGCGCCAGTCCTGCGGCGAGACTTCAGCCAGCGGCTTCATGATATAGCCGATGCCCGCATTGTTGACCCAGATATCCAGCCCGCCATGCGCGGCCACGGCATGGTCGGCCAGCGCGCGAACGCTGTCGGGATCGCGCACATCGCAGACGCAGGTGCTGGCGGGCGACGGCAGGCCCGCGGCGATGGCCTTCATCTCATCCGTGCCGCCGATCATGCCTTCGGGCGTGGCCGCATCGCGGCTGGTGCCGATGTCGGAGATGACGAGGATCGCCCCCTCCTCGCTCAACCGCCGCGCAATCGCTTCGCCCAGACCGCCCCGGCGGCCCGAACCGGTGACCACCGCCACCTTGCCCGCAAAACGCCTGCTCATGCGACGATCTCTTCCGTGGTGATGAAGGTCACGTCCACCATGCCCTGAAACGCCGCGGCCACGGCCTGCATCGCCTCGGTGGCCACATCGCGGCCGAACTGATCCATGTCGGCAATGTCGAGCACTTCGATATGGCTGTAGGGCAGCTTCGCGTCGCTGCCCAGCAGGCCGGTGGTCTTGAACAGGCGGAACGAGTCAATCGAGGGCAGCCCATTGGCCGTAGGCAGGTCAACCGTCCTGGCCCATTCGGTATAGACCGCCTCGTCCACGCCGGGCTTCAGGTTGAACAGGGCGAAAATCCGCATCTCACTTCTCCGCATCTGGGTGTGGTGGAGAAATTGAGCCGGAATGGGCGCGCGATGCAGGGGCGCGGGCCTGTCTGACCGCCTGTCGGTCAGGTCCGGGGTGGTTTTCGGATGAAGCGTCGCGCCGGGCTAGTTTGCACCCCGCGACAGGCAATCCCCCATCCCGGCAAACACTATCAAGGACAAGCCCCGTGGCCGAAACCAAGCGCCCGAACAGCCCAGCCGCATCCTATGATGGCCCGCCCGATTACCGGGTGATCGGCCGCCATGGCGTCTTTCCGCAAACCAGCCATGACGAGATCGAGCGGATCAATTTTCTGGCCCAGATGAACCGCCATCTGGCCGCGCGCGTCGTGCCCGGCGTCAAGGCCGCCTATGACGCGCGGGTCGCGCCCGCCTTCGCCGCCGCCCATGGCCGCCCCATCGCCACCCGCCACGAGGCGCGCAAGGCGATGCTCGAGGACCCTGCGTTCTGCACATGGTCGGCCCTGCGCCGCATGACGATGGAGCAGCGCCAGCAGGCAGGCCGCTGGACCGTGATCCGCCAGCGCGAGGACTTGAACGCGCGCGGCAAGGCGTTGATCGAGGGCGATGACCGGCTGGTGCTGAACCCCGCGCTGGAGATCCCGCGCTATGTTTCCGCGGTCGATCACCATTGCATGCCGGGCAGCTATCACCGCGAATATGCACCCGACGATTTCACCAATGGCGCCAATTACGACCATGCCGGTTTTGTCACCACGGGCGGTCTGCTGGGCAAATATTCCGATGGCGGCGGCCATGCCGTGGTGCAATGGGTGAAGAAGAACCTGCCTGATTTCGCGCCGAAGAAGATTTTGGAATTCGGCGGTACGGTGGGCCATTCCAGCCTGCCTCTGGCGCAGGCGTTCCCCGATGCGGAACTGACGATTGTCGATCTGGGCGCGCCGGTGCTGCGCTATGGTCTGGCGCGGGCGAAATCGCTGGGCATCAACAATGTCCGCTTCGTTCAGGCCAGCGCCGAGGATCTGACCGGCATTTTCGAGGACGGCAGTTTCGACTGGGTGCAGACGACCATGTTCCTGCACGAATTGTCGACGCGCGCGCTGCGCAACATCTTTGCCGAAAGCCACCGCCTGCTGCGGCCCGGCGGCATCGTGCTGCATGTCGAACAGCCGCAATATGCCCCCGACATGCCCCTGTTCGAACAGGCCATGCGCGACTGGGACGCGTTTTATAACAACGAGCCCTTCTGGAGCCGGATGCACGAGATGGATCTGGACGCGGAAATGGAGCGCGCCGGGTTTGACCGGGCCAAGATCATCCATGGCGGCGTCTATGGCGTGGTGGACCGCGAAATTTTCCCCGACGCGGCCGAGGACAACACCGAGGATTATGGCCGCAAGGCCGCGTGGCATGTGATCGGAGCCGTGGCATGAGCTTTAACGACGCCTTGAACGAAGCCGGTGCCAAGCCCGCCGGCAAGCGCCCCTATTTCCTTGAGCCCCAGGTCGAGCGCGTGCTGGCCATCACCATGAGCCTCGCGCAGGAACTGGCCGTGGCGCATCAGCGCGCCGATACGCTGGAGCGCCTGCTGAAGGCCAAGGGCGTGCTGGTGGAGGGCGAGATCGACGCCTTTGCCCCCGATGCCTCGGCCAGCGCCGAGCGCCAGATGTGGAATCAGGAATATATCGCCCGCATCCTGCGCATCATCCAGCAGGAGAACGAGGCCGCCGCCCTGTCCGATGATGTGGCCAGCGGCGAAATGGCCGATGACATGGTGCGGGACGCGGATTGATGGAATTCGAATTTTCCATTCCCGTTCTGGTGGTTGGAGGGGGCGCCTGCGGTTGCATCGCGGCGCTCTCCGCCCGCGATGCCGGGGCCGAGGTGCTGCTGGTCGAGGCCGACGAGCGGCCGATGGGCACGACCGGCATGTCGATGGGCCTGATCTGCGCGGCGGGCACGCGCGCGCAGGCCGCCAAGGGCATCAGCGACAGCGCCGACGCCTATTACGAAGACATCATCGCCAAGACGCGCGGGGAGACCGATCCGGTCATCGCCCGCGCGATTGCCGACCATTCCGGCCCCACGCTCGACTGGATGGGCGAGCGGCTGTCGATGCCGTGGGAGCTCGATATGGGTTTCCGTCCCTCCTATGGTCTGTCCACCTATCGCATGCATGGCTGGCACGGCCATGACGGGCAGGACATGGTGGACCTGCTGCACCAGCGCCTTGAGGATGAGGGCGTGATGGTGATGCTGGGTGCGCAGCTGGTGGAGATCCATGCCGATGATGCAGGCCGCGTGCTGGGCGTCAGCCTGCGCCGCCCGGATGGTTCGGTGGAGCAGGTGGGCTGCGAAAGCCTCATCCTGGCCAGCGGGGGCTATGCGGCGAACCACGATCTGCTGGCGCAATATATCCCCTCGATGGCCGATGCCCGCAACAATGGCCATGAAGGCAGCGACGGCACCGCCGTCCTGCTGGGGCAAAAACTGGGTGCCGCGTTGGGCGATATGGGGGCCTATCAGGGCTATGCCATGCTGACCGACCCGCAGGGGATTTCGGTGGTGCCCGGCGTGATTGTCGATGGCGGGATCATCGTGAACGCGCAGGGCGAACGGTTCTGCGACGAGAGCGAGGACATTGCCGGGATGGTGCATCCGGTGATGGCGCAAGGCGGCCCGTGCTGGGTGGTGCTGGATGAGCGCATCGAGGCGGCGCAGGCCTACACGCCAGAAATGAAAACGCTGACCGGGCTGAATGCCGCGCGGCGCGGCGCGGATGCGGCCTCTCTGGCGCAATCCATCGGCGTGCCTGCCGAGGCGCTGGCTGCCGCTCTGGCCGAGGCCGCGCAGGCCAAGGCGCAGGGTCGCCCCGACATCATGGGTCGATGCTGGAGCGATGCCGTCCCGCCGCAGGGCGCGCTTAGCGCCTTCAAGGTGGTGGGCGCGATCTATCACACGCAGGGCGGGCTCCAGATCGACGGCGCGGCCCGCGTGCTGCGCGAGGATGGTTCACCATTGCCCAATCTGTTTGCCGGGGGCGGTGCGGCGCGCAGCGTCTCGGGGCCCGCCCATTGGGGCTATCTGCCCGCGATGGGGCTGTGCACGGCGGTCACGCTGGGGCGGCTCGCGGGCCTGTCGGCGGCGGCCCTGGTGGCCTGATCGCTTCATCCGACAGGAGGATAGATCCCCCGCCTGCCCCCCGCCGCCCGACCACTTTGCCTATTTTAAAACCCATTCGATCCGAAAGGCCATCATGTCTCAGGAAACCGCAACAATTTCCGCCCCCTGCCCCGCCGATCTGCGTTCGCGCCTTGCGTCCATCGTGGGCGAAGCCAATCTGCGCGAGGATGAAGCGAGCCGCCGCCTGTTCAGCGAGGACATCTGGAGCGCATCGGACCATACGGTGATGCTGATCGTCGCGCCGGGCAATACCGCCGAGCTGGCCGCCGTGGTCAAGGCCGCGGTCGAGGCGGGCGTCGACCTTGCCCCGCGCGGCGCGGGCATGAGCTATACCAGCGGCTATATCCCGGCGACGGGCATGACGATTTCGATCGACACCTTGCGGATGAACCGCATCCTGTCGATCCGCGAAGAGGACATGACGATCACCGTCGAGGCGGGCATCTCGTGGAAGGCCATCGACGATGCGCTGCAGCCTTTGGGCCTGCGCCTGCCGTTCTGGGGGCCGATGAGCGGGATATATTCGACCATCGGCGGCGGCCTGTCGAACCATAATGCCATGTTCGGCTGTGGCCAATATGGCACCTCGACCGAGAGCGTGATCGCGATCACGATGGTGCTGGCCGATGGGTCGGTGCTGAAAACGGGCGCGCGCGGGCCGGATGGCGAAACGCCTTTCTATCGCCACTATGGCCCCGATCTGGCGGGCCTGTTCATGGGCGATGCCGGAACGCTGGGCATCAAGGCCGAGGTCACTTTCCGCCTGATGCGCCGCCCGCAATTTGAGGATTCGGTCAGCTTCAGTTTCAAGACCGGGCCGATCATGCTGGAGGCGCTGGCCGAAATGGCGCGCGCCGGAATTGCCTCGGAAACCTGCGGCTTTGATCCGGGCCTGACCAAGGTGCGCATGCGCCGCATGGGCATGACCAACGACGTCAAAGCGCTGGGCGCGGTGATGGCCAAGGAAAAGTCGGTGTTTGGCGCGCTCAAGGCGGGCCTGAAAATCGCCACCGCCGGGCGCAGCTTTATCGAGGAGGAGGAATATCCCCTCCACATCACCGCCGAGGGCCGCTGCAAGGAGGCCGTGGCCGCCGATATCGCCACAGCGCGCGCGATTGCCGCGCAATATGACGGTGTCGAAATCGCCAACACGATTGCCAAGGTGATCCGGGCCATGCCTTTCCCGCCGCCCAACTCGATCCTGGGGCCGGAAGGCGAAAGCTGGATCCCGGTCCATGGTCAGGTCTCACTGTCGAACGCGCCCAGGATGTTTGCCGACATCAAGGCCTATTTCGACGAGATGGCGGGCGAATTCGACCGGCTGGGCATCCACACCGGCTTCCTCTTCTCCACGCTGCACAACAATGCCATCTGCATGGAACCGGTCTTCTTCTGGCCGCAGGGCTATCGCCCGGTGCATGAAAGCATGGTCGAACCGGCCCATCTGGCGCGCCTCAAGCAATTGGGCGATGCGCCCGAGGCGAGCGCCGTGGTCGCCGCCGCGCGCGAGAAGGTGAAGCGGATCGCCGAGAGCTATGGCTGCGCCCATTTCCAGATCGGGCGTTCGTACAAATACCGCGAGAGCCGCGATGAAGCCTTCCTGCGCGTGCTGGATGCGGTCAAATCGGTGGTCGATCCCAAGGGGCAATTGAATCCCGGCTGTCTGGGGTTTCCCGCGTGAACACCTCCGGCTTGAACACCTACCGCGCAATCCGGCTTGAAACCATCGCGCCCTCGTTCCGCGAGGGTTGCGTGATACGTGAACTGCCTCTGAGCGATCCCGCGCCGGGGGAATTGCGCGTGCGCAACCTTTATTGCGGGATCAACGGCATTTTCGACACGCAGATTGCGCGCGATGCCGTCGATTACGTCAAGATCGCCCTGCCGACCTATACCGGGGTCGAGGCACTGGGCGTGGTCGAGGCGGTGGGCGCGGGCGTGGCGGATTTCGCGCCGGGCGATGCCGTGGTCACCACGCGCTTTACCGGCGGATACCGCGAGGCCAATATCGCCCCCGCCGCCAATTTCCTCAAGGTGCCCTCGGCCGATCCCGACTGGCTGGCGCTGTGCAGCACCGGGGTTTCGGCGATGGTCGCGCTCGACGTCATCGGGCAATTGCGGCCGGGCGAAACGGTGGCGATCTCGGCGGCGGCGGGGGGTCTGGGCCATTTCCTCGTCCAGATCGCGGCCGCGCGCGGATGCCATGTCGTGGCGGTCTGCGGCGGCGCGCAAAAGGCCGCTTTCGTGCGCTCGCTGGGCGCGGCGCGGGTGATCGACTATCGCGCCGAGGATGTCGACGCCGTGCTGAATGCCGAATATCGCAATGCCATCGACGTGGCGGTCGATACGGTGTCGGGGACGATCTTCGATGCGTTCCTCGCCAATCTGGCCAATCACGGGCGGCTGGTGGTGGGCGGCGCGGCGGCGGACCTGAACGGCGTTCCCGAGATCATCAGCGGCCCGCGCATCGCCAATGCCATCTATTACAAGGGCGCCTCGGTGCGCGGCTTCATGAACGGCCTGCTGACCCCGCATTGGCCCGAGGCGCGCGAGAAACTCTTCGCCCTTTATGCCGAGGGCAAGGTGAAGGTCCATTTCGACACGCCGCGCTTTACCGGCCTTGAAGGCATTTACGATGCGGTCGAACGCCTGCTCTCGGGCGCGTCGAGCGGCAAGGTCATCGTCGATTTGGGGGGCGGCGCGTGATGGCGCGAACTCTAGCCGACAAGATCTGGGACGCGCATGTCACCGCCACCACGCCTGCCGGTTCGGATCTGGTGGCGATAGACCGGGTGTTTTTGCATGAACGCACCGGGGCCTCGGCGCTCAAGAGCATGGCGGCGGCGGGGCGGCCGGTGGTTGATCCGGCCCGCGTCTTTGCGGTGATGGACCATATTGTCGACACCCGCCCCGGCCGCGGCGACCAGACCTTGATGCAGGGCGGACAGGCCTTCATCACCGAAACCCGCGCGGCGGCGATGGCGGCAGGCATCACCCTGTTCGATGTGACCGACCCGGATCAGGGCATCACCCATGTCATCTCGCCCGAACTGGGCATCGTGCTGCCCGGCTGCACGCTTGTCGCGCCCGACAGCCACACCTGCACGCAGGGGGCGCTGGGCGCGCTGGCATGGGGCATCGGATCGTCGGAGGCCGAACATGCGATGGCGACCGGCGTGCTGCGCCTGCCCCGGCCCAAAACGATGCTGGTGCGCTTTGACGGCGCGCTGCGCCCCGGCGTGACGGCCAAGGATATGGCGCTGGCGCTGATCGCGGCGCATGGCGCAGGCGGCGGCGCGGGCCATGTGGTCGAATTTGCAGGCTCTGCGGTGCTCGCGCTCGACATCGAGGCGCGCATGACCCTGTGCAACATGGCCACCGAATTTGCCGCCATGGCCGCGATCATCGCGCCCGATGAAAAGACCTATGCCTATCTGACGGGCCGCCGCTATGCGCCCGCCGCGTTTGATGCGCCTTATTGGGCGGGCCTGCATTCCGACGAAGGCGCGGAGTTCGACCGCACCATCGTGATCGACGCCTCCGCGATTGCCCCGATGATCACATGGGGCACCAGCCCCGAACATGCGATCCCCATCGACGGCGTGGTGCCCAGCGGTCCTGCCCGCGCGCATGACTATATCGGCCTCGCCCCCGGCGCGCCAATCATGGGCACGCCGATTGATGTGGCCTTCCTCGGCTCCTGCACCAATGCGCGCCTGTCCGACCTGCGCCGGGCCGCAGCCTTGGCGAAAGGGCGCCATATCG
This sequence comes from Novosphingobium sp. SG707, assembly GCF_012275515.1. Classification (GTDB taxonomy): domain Bacteria; phylum Pseudomonadota; class Alphaproteobacteria; order Sphingomonadales; family Sphingomonadaceae; genus Novosphingobium. The sequence goes on along the minus strand of NZ_JAAZQL010000001.1, from coordinate 454,693 downwards.
CCCCCTCGATCCAAAAAGCTCTGGTCGTGCCGGGCAGCAGCGCGGTCAAACGCGCCGCCGAGGCCGAAGGGCTGGACAAGATCTTCGAGGCCGCCGGTTTCGAATGGCGGATGAGCGGCTGCTCGCTCTGCTTCTTTGCCGGCGGCGAGAGCTTTCCCGCAGGCAGCCGCAGCATCAGCAGCACCAACCGCAATTTCGAAAGCCGCCAGGGCCCCGGCATCCGCACCCATATCGCCAGCCCCGAAGTCGTCGTGGCCAGCGCGATCGCGGGCGCGATTGCCGATCCGCGTGATCTGGAGGTGCAGGCATGACCCCCTTTACCACCCTGTCTGCCATCGCCGCGCCGCTGATGTTCGACAATGTCGATACCGACGCGATCATCCCCAGCCGCGAGATGAAATCGACCGGACGCACCGGTCTGGCCGAGGGCCTGTTTGCGGGATGGCGCTATGTCGAGGGGCGCGTGCCCAATCCCGATTTCGTGCTGAACCGGCCCGAATATGCGGGCGCGCGGATTATCGCGGGGGGCGCTAATTTCGGCTGCGGGTCCAGCCGGGAACATGCCGTCTGGGCGCTGGCCGAATATGGCGTGCGCTGCATCATTGCGCCCGGTTTTGCGCCGATTTTTGCCGCCAATTGCATCCGCAACGGGCTGCTCCCGCTGGTCCTGCCGGGTGATGTGGTGGAAAGCATCGCCGGGCGCGAGGTCCATATCGACCTTGCCGCCCAGACGCTGACCTGCGGGAAGCAAACCTATTCTTTCCCCATCGAGGCCGAGGCCCGGGACATGCTCCTTGAAGGGCTGGACGCCATCGACCTCACTCTGAAATCGCGCCCCGCCATCGCCGCATGGACCGATGCCGACCGCGTGGCGCGCCCGTGGATCTATCTATGACTTTCATCACCATCTCCGAAGTCGGCCCGCGCGACGGGTTGCAATCGATCAAGCCCGTCATGCCGCTGGAGGCCAAAAAGGCGTGGATCGCGTCCGAGGCCGCCTGCGGCGTGCCCGAGATCGAGGTGGGCAGTTTCGTGCCCCCCAGCCTCTTGCCGCAAATGGCCGACACCGCCGAACTGGTGCGCTTTGCGCGCGGCATTCCGGGCCTGAACGTCGTCGCGCTGGTGCCCAATGCCAAGGGCGCGGCGCGCGCGGTCGAGGCGGGTGTGCATGGCTTTTCCGCCCCCTTTTCGATGAGCGAGACCCATTCGATCCGCAATGTCCGCAAGGACCACGCGCAGATGATCGAGGAAATCCGCGCGATGGGCCGGATCGCGGCCGAAGCGGGTGTCCATTTCGCGGTGGGCCTTTCCACCGCCTTTGGCTGCACCATCGAGGGCGCCGTGCCGCAGGCCACCGTGGTTCGTCTGGCGGCGGCCAGCATCGAGGCCGGGGCCAAGGAGCTGAGCCTGTCCGACACCACCGGCTATGCCGATCCGGCGCAGGTTCGCCGCCTGGTGCGCGCCGTGCGCGCCGAGGTGGGCGAAGCGCTGACCACGCTCCACCTGCACAATACGCGCGGGCTGGGGCTGGCCAATGCGCTGGCAGGGCTGGATGAAGGGATCACCACATTGGATGCCTCGCTGGGTGGCCTTGGCGGCTGTCCCTATGCGCCGGGGGCCTCGGGCAATCTGGTCACCGAGGATCTGGTGCTGATGCTCAACGCGATGGGCTACAAAACCGGCATCGATCTGGAAAAGCTGTTGAAAGTGCGCGCCATTCTGGCCGAGGCCCTGCCGGAAGAGCCACTGTATGGTTTCACCCCCGATGCGGGCGTGATGATGGATTATCAGGAAAGGATCGCCCAATGAGCCAGAACCCCACACCTCTGGCGGGCATCCGCGTGATCGAGTTCACCCATATGGTGATGGGTCCGGCGGTGGGCCATATCCTGGCCAGCCTTGGCGCCGAGGTCATCCGCATCGAGCCTATCGGCGGCGATGCCACGCGGCGACTGCTCGGTTCCGGCTCGGGCTATTTCCCGATGTATAATCGCGGCAAGCAGTCGATCTGCCTTGACCTGAAAAGCGCCGAGGGCGTGGCCGTCGCGCGCGATCTGGTGCTGGGCGCCGATATTCTGGTCGAGAATTTCCGCCCCGGCGCGCTCGACCGCATGGGCCTGTCCTATGAGGCGATGGCGGATGCCAATCCGCGCCTCATCTATTGCAGCGAGAAGGGCTTTTTGCCCGGCCCCTATGAAAACCGCACCGCGCTCGATGAAGTGGCGCAGATGATGGGGGGCCTTGCCTATATGACCGGGCCTCCGGGGCGCCCCTTGCGCGCCGGGTCAAGCGTGATCGACGTGACGGGCGCGATGTTCGGCGTGATCGGCATCCTTGCCGCGCTGGAGGAGCGCCATCGCACCGGGCTGGGCCAAAAGGTCGTGGCCAGCCTGTTTGAAACCACCGCCTATCTGGTGGGCCAGCATATGGCGCAGTTTGCCGTGACCGGAAAGCCCGCCGCGCCGATGCCCGCGCGCATTTCGGCATGGGCAATCTATGACGTGTTTGAAACGCAGGACCTGCCGGTGTTCATCGGCGTGGTCTCCGACAGCCTGTGGGAAAAATTCTGCGCGCTGCTCGGCTTTGACGAATTGTGGGCCGATGAGAGCATCCGCGCCAACAACCAGCGCGTGCTGGCCCGCGACCGTATCCTGCCCATCGTACGCGAGAAGGTCGCCGGGTTTACCCGCGCCGAAATCATCGCGCGGCTCGAAGGCACCGGCATCCCCTTCGCCCCGGTCAGTAAGCCCGAGGAATTGTTCGAGGACCCCCAGTTGGCCGCAGGCGGGCTGGAGACGGTGTTCCTTGACGATGGGCGCGAGACGAAATTGCCGACCGTCCCGCTGGAGATGGCGGGGCGACGGACAGGGGCCGAAAACCATCTGCCTCTGCCGGGGCGCGACGCGCGCGAGGTTCTGGGGGCGTTGGGCTATGATGATGAAAAAATTGAACAACTGATCGGGTCCGGGGCGGTTGGCGCCCTGTAATCACGACAGTTGGGGGGAAAGCAATGAGCGATAATTGCGATGAAAGCCTGCTGCTGAGCCGTCGAATGCTGATGGCGGGGGGCATGATGTTGGGCGCGGCCATGGCCATGCCCGAAATGGCGGCGGCGGCCCCGATCGCCCGCGAAGAGGGCATCCCCACCGATGCCGCCGCCCGCATCGCCATCACCCGGCGGATGCGGATGCGCACCGATGCGGGGCCGGTGTTCTGGTGGTTTCGCGGGCGCAATTATGCCCAGCAGGGCGCCAATCTGATCCCGATGTGCGACATGATCTTTGGCGCGCTGATGGACGTGCGTCCCACCGCCGATGGCGGGCTGGTGATCAGCCAGTATGAGCTGGCCTTCCGCACCGCACTGGATTCGGGCGTGCGCGCGGAAAAGCTGCTTAATCCGATCACCGGTACGATGGTCGATGTGCCGTTCGCTCCCGTCGGCCCGACCAAGGTCGTCTATAACGCGGATAACGTCCTGCAATTGCCCCCGACCATTGGTGGGTCGAAGTTCTCGGTCGAGCACGTGCCCGAGCTTTTCTTCCGTATTGGTGACACCGTCTGTTTCCAGACCCACAGCCGCGCCCGCGCGGAAACGGCCGGGCAAAACGATCGCGTGCTCAACGATATGAGCATGATTTGCAGCCCTGCTGCTGAGGCCCTTGATCCCAAGCGCGCCTTTGTCAGCGCGACCGCCTATGGCACGGATGTCACCGATTATGCGCGCTGGTGGAAAATGCCCGCAGGCTTGGGCACCCAGACGCTGCGCAGCGCGGGGATGAAAGTGGCCCGCTATGCCGATATGCCCGAAGACTGGCGCGCGATGGTGGCCAAGGCCGATCCGGCGATGGCGGCCGATCCGATGGGCGTGCTGACCCGCGCGGCCACCACCTATCGCAACTGATCCGTCTACACGAACCCGCACTTGGCCCCGGCGCTTTTGAAAGAAGGCGCCGGGGTCTTTTTATGCGCGCATAAAAAACGCGGCGGGTTTTGGCCCGCCGCGCTCCTGTGCCCCTTTGAGAAGGCGTCCTCAGATCGGCTTGACCGTGCCGAGGAAACAGATGCTGGCAATCGTGATCCAATAGACATAGGCCATGCAGCGCCCGAGGAAGAAGTCGCGCTCCAGCACGGCCTCGATCTTGGGGTTGGGGCCTTGGGCCAGAATGCGGAACGCGGTGGTCCAGCGGCGCATGATCCAGCGCAGACCCAGCCCGATGCACAGCGTGAAGCCGTAAAGCGTGAACTTGGTGGCGTACCAGCGCTGGCCCTCGCCCGCCTCGAACGGACCATGGCCCAGCAGCGAGGAAATGCCGACGAAGAAAATCGTGGGGATCAGGATATAGCGCACCGATTCGTCGATCTTGGTCAGACGGATGCCGATATCGGTCTCGCGCTTGATGAACGCGCCCCAGCACAGCGCCAGCCAGCCAGCGACAAAGATCCACATGAAGGTCAGGAAATTGCCGCCATAGGGCTGAAGCCCATAGATATTGCCCATATGCAGACCAAGCGGCAGCAGCGTGATGATGCCGGTGCGCGCCAGAATGTCGATGCGATAGGCGGTTTCCATGTGCCGCTTGCGCTCTTCCATCGAAAGATTGCGGTTGAGGATATTATAGCTGGTCTGAAACACACCCCATTCGCCGCCCAGCCAATAGACCATGCAGATGATGTGTACCCAGCGCAGTACGAGAACTTCCTGTATCACGGTTTTCTCCCTGAGTTGGGACCGGCGCTGCGATCATGCGCGGCCCTGTCGTCGGGCGGTTGATGGCGCCGACGTCCTGCTGTGGCTGATGCATCGCATGGGCGGGGCGCGCGCGGGTAGGCATCCCCCGCGATACGCCCGCCTGTCGGTCAGGCGGGCGCGCATTTCGGTTAAAACTCGGCCAGCAACCGGCCAACGCCCTCGATCTTGTCCTCAATCCCGCAGGCGCGCAGGCCATGCCAATAGGTGGCCGTGTTGATGGCGATCACCGGCTTGGAGAGCTTCTGCTCATATTCCACGGCCAGATCGACCATCGAAAGATTGGTGCCGACCTGAACAATGGCGTCGACATCATCGCCGTCCAGATAGTCCAGCACCGGGCGCAAATCGTCCGGCGTCACCTTGGCGATGTCGGTCCAGCGCTTGCATTCAAGCGGCTTGTCGCGCTTTACCTCAAAGCCTGATTCCTCAAGGAAACGGCGCACTTGGGTGTTGGCCACCGGGTAATAGGGCGAAACGAAGCTGACGGTCTTGACTCCGCCATAGGCTTTGAGCGCGGCGGCCACCGATTCGGCCCCCGTGCTGGCGCCCACGCCCGCGACGGCTTCGACATCGGCCTTCCACTTGCGGCTGCCTTCAACGCCGCCGTAAAACGTCACCGCCGACATGCCCAGTACGAGATAATCGACCTTGGCCGTCATGACCGAGCGCACCGCATCATGGGTGGCGTCCGAAATCGCCTGTGTGCCGACCAGGAAATCCTCGTTGGACAGCGCCAGCGGGTCCTCGACATAGATCCGGCTGAAATGGTTGGTCACGCCCACCGGGCGCATCCGCTCCATATCGGGCTGCACCGTGGTGTTGGTCGAAGGCGCGATCACCCCCATCAGCTTGCGCCAGCCCAGAACGTCACCCATGCGAATATACTCCTTGTTACAGGCAGGACGGGGGACCGTGCCCAGATTGGATGGAAGAAGGGCGGGACGTTTGACCGCCCCGCCCGAAAATTCACTCGACCGCGGCGGCCTGCGAGAGGCTTTCATACATCGCCTGTCGCATCAGATAGGCGCGGCGCTTGTCGTCATCGGCTTTCAGGTCGAGCATCGCCTGGCGGCGGCGCTTGTGCGCTTCATCGGCGCCGCCCTTGATAAAGGCCATGTTTTCGATCGTCTGCTGCTGGGTAAAGCTGTGCGTTACCGTGCGGCGCTGGCGATCATAGAGCGCAAGGCTCTGGTTGGTCTTGGTGCCCTTGAGCACCGGATCAAGCTTTTCAAACAGGTTGAAAGCGTCATGCACGCCCGAATTCATGCCGAACCCGCCCAGCGGATTGTTGAGATGTGCCGCATCCCCGGCCAGATAGACGCGCCCGTTGCCAAAGCTCTTGGCTACGCGCTGATGCACGCGATAGAGCGTGCGGTGGCCGGTCTCGACATGCAGGTCGGTGCCCAGCAGGCGCTGGAAAATACCGTCCTTGATCTCGTCGGACTTCAGATAATCGTCGCCCAGCGAAGCATCGGTCGGCACCAGCACGCGCCACACCGAAGGCACGCGCAGCAGCACCAGCCATTCCGACGGATCCGACACATAGTTCACATAGGCCAGATTGGGCAGATAATCGGCCAGCTCCAGCTTGGTGGACAAGGTGAGGAAACGTTCGGGATAGGTGAAACCGTCGAATTCGATGCCCAGCCATTTGCGCACCACCGAATTGGCCCCGTCCGCCCCGATCAGATAATCGCAGCGATAGCGCACGATATCGGTCATCGTTTCGACGCACAGGTTCACGCCGGTATCGTCCTGCTCCAGCGTCAGCAGGCGATGGCCGAACAGCACCTTGGCATTGGAATATTGGTCCAACCCTTCGGCCAGCCCGCGCGAGAGGTGATATTGCTCGCATTGAATGCGATAGGGATAGCGTGTGACATCCGCGATTTCGGACAGGTCGAAATCGACCACCTCGCCCGAGGCGCGGTCGCGCCAATGATAGACCGGCGCCTTCAGCCCGCGATCGAGCAGCAATTGCGTGATGCCGATATCATCCAGCATTTCCAGCGTCGAAGGGTGGAACGTGGACGCGCGCAGATCCTGCGCGCAATCGAGTCCCGCCTCGAAAACCACCACGTCATAGCCGGCCTTGGCCAGCAGGGTGGCCATTACTGTGCCAACGGGGCCTGCACCCACAATCCCCACCTGGCACCGTTCTACCCCTGTCATAGCTCATGCACTCCAAACCTCGGACTTGCACGGGATATGGACGCTTGGCCCCCCGGTGATGCGGCATGTGGTGGAATTATCCGCACAGTGGGGATTGGCGCGCTCTGCACAGGCATGCACCGCCCCAATGGGCAGATTGCAAAAACTTCGAGACCATCAGGAATGCGGGGAATTGTTGACATGCAAAGGGCAAAGACACTCGTAACGGCCACCATTGCCGCATTTCTGGCCGCGCTGCCGGCCGCCGGGGTAATGGCCCAGAGCGTTGCGGGCGAGGTTGCCGGGGACAAGGCGGTCTATCAGCAGCGATTCGCGCAATTCCTGAAAGATCCCGGCAATTTTCCCTATGCGCCGATGGAAAAACTGTCCGGGGCCAAGGTATGGCGAGTGATGACGGCGCGCGCCGATGCCGCCATTGACCCCGCCGCTCTGGCCAAGGGCGATGCCTATGCCGCCGCGATGCGGTCAAGTGCCTTTCTGGTCTGGCACAAGGGCGCGCTGGTCCACAGTTGGTATGGGCCGGGCATGGATGCGCAGGTGCCGATGCTGTCCAAATCTTTGTCCAAGCCGATCACCGCGCTGGCCGTGGGCCGCGCCATCGCGCTGGGGCGGATCAAGGGGCTGGACCAGCCGTTGTCCGAGATCATTCCCGAATTGAAGGGCACGCAGAAGGGCCGCATTCTGGTGCGTCATTTGCTCGATATGCGTTCGGGGATGCTGGATCAGGGGTTCAGCCCTGATCCGGCGCATCCGCTCAACACCGCCTATCTGTCCACCGACCATGGGCGCGAGATCATCAACCATTACCCGATGATCGCCGAGCCGGGTACGCGCTATGCCTATGCCAATGCCCCGTCCGACATGGTGGCGCTGGTGATCGAGCGGGCCACCGGGCGGCGCTATGGTGAATTTGTCGGGGCTGAGGTGCTGGCGAAAATCGGCGCGCCGGGGGGCACCATCTGGGTCGACCGCGAAGGGGGCCTGGCCCATTCGGGCTGCTGCACCTATCTGCCCGCCGAGACTTATCTGCGCATGGCCATGCTGATCCATGCCGATGGCGTATGGGGCGGCAAACGCCTGTTGCCCAAAGGCTATACGGCGCAAATGCGCAAGGGCACGCCGCAGAATCCCAATTTCGGTTTGGGCCTGTGGATCGGCGAGCCCTATCACCAAAGGCGCGGGTTTGGCGCACCCGGCACGCTGGGACCGCAAGTGCTGCACAGCGAGCCTTATCTCGACCCCGAGCTTTACCTGTTCGACGGCAATTCCAATCAGGTGGTCTATATCTCGCCCAAATATGACCTGATCGTGCTGCGCATCGGCGCCACCCCGCCTGCGCCCTCATCAACACAGGCGGAATGGGATAATGCCTATCTGCCCAACCTTTTGATCCAGGCGATCAAACGCTAATTCCTGCGAGGGGCCGCCGGTTTGCGCTGGCGGTCCAGAAAAGCCTTCAGATCGCGGGTGAACAGCTTGGGGTTTTCCCACATGGGGAAATGCCCAAGCGTGGGATATTCGATATAATCCACCCGCGCATTGGGAAAACGCCCCTTGGATTGCGCCGCGCTCTGGCTGATCACCGTGTCATAGGTGCACCATTGCAGCAGCACCGGCACGGTGACGGCCTCGGTTTCGCGCTTGACGATATCGGTCTTGAACAATTCGACATTGGCGGCCAGCAGCGCGGCTTGATTGACGTAAGCGCCGGGCAGATTGTCGGCATCGAAAATGCTGTCCACCATCCAGTCCTTCGGTTCGAAACCGGGCGGGGTGGTGTCCTTCAACACCTCGCGGAAAAAGGCATGGCTACGCCATTGCGGCGTTCTGGCCTTCTGCTCGTTAATCAACTCCATCATCCGCGCGCCGATCTTGCGCGTCTGGCTGGGCCGTTCGAGCGGGAGGATGGAAAAGGCCATCGCCGTGGCGTGCCCCGGATAGGCCCGGTTATATTCCAGCGCGACATTGGCCCCATTGCTGGTGGAGACCAGCGCGAAACGGTCATGGCCCAGCGCCCGCATCAGCCCGTCCATCAGTTCGGCGGCGCGCGGGGTCGTGTAAACGCCCTTGGGATCCGGCCCCGACAGGCCATAAGGCGGCCAGTCAAAGCGCACCACGCGATAATCGCGCGCCAGCAAGGGCACGACCAGATCCCATTCATGCAGGTTCACAATCGAGCCATGCAGCAGGACCACCACCGGCGCGCCCTTGCGCCCTTCCTCTCGCACATGGATGGGCACGCCATCGACCGTGACGAAGCGCGAGGGCGCCTTGGCCCAGCGCGCGACAACGGCGGCGCGGTCGGTATGGACATTGGGCGTTTCGACGGCGGGCGCGGCGCCCGCCATCAGCATCAGCGCCGCCAGCCCCCCGATCACGCCGCCATATCCGCAGGCCAGCGCGGCAGACCCATCGTTTCACGCAGCGTGCTGCCCGGATATTCGGTGCGCAGCGCGCCCGCCGCCTGCAGAATCGGCACCACTTCCTCGACAAAGATTTCCAGTTCGCCCGGCATATAGGCCGGTTGCAGCGTGAAACCGTCGCAGGCCCCCGCCTCGACCCACTGGATCATCATATTAGCCAGTTGCGAGGCCGTGCCGCGAAACACATTATGCCCGCGCGGTGTGCGCACATAGCCCGAGGCGAATTTGCCCAAAGGCAGGCCAATTGCAGCGGGCTTTTCCAGCGCGCGGCCGATGTCGGCCTTGGGGAAACAGGTCTGGCTCAAAATGTGATCGACCGGGATCGGCCCGGCCGGATCAAACCCGGTCAGATCGCAATTGAGCGATTCCGAGAGATATTCGATGCACAGCGCCTCGTCAGCCAGATCGAGGATGGCCTGATCCTTGGCAATCGCGGCGGCCTCGGTTTCGGCCAGAATGAAGGACAGGCCCGGCATGATCCGCACCGCATCGGGATCGCGCCCCGCCGCCGCCACGCGGGCGCGCATGTCATTGCGAAAGGCGATGCCTTCCTCGATGGTCGGGGCCGAACAGAAGATCGCCTCGGCGATGCTGGCGGCAAAGTCGCGCCCGTCGCCCGATTGCCCGGCCTGAACGAAAACCGGGCGCGCCTGAGGCGAAGGCCCCAGCGCGGCGTTGCGCTCGCGCCAGATCGCCTGCGCCTGCGCCACGGTCTGCGCCGCCATCTTATAGCGCTGCGACTTTTCGGGCAGCTCCTCATCGCCGAAATTGGGCGCGGTGTCGGGATGCGCGGTGGTGACGATGTTCCACCCGGCGCGCCCGCCGCTCATCCGGTCCATCGTGGCGAAACGCTCGGCCAGACCTTCGGGCGACCAATAGGTGGTGGAGAGCGTGTTCACCAGCCCGACATGCTGCGTAACCGAGGCGATGGCCGTGAGCAGCGCCATCGGGTCGAGCGTCGGCATGGCCAGATGTTCGGGCGTGCGCCCGCGCACCCCGCGCGACTGCAACTGGTCGCCAAAGACAATGGCGTCAAACCGGCCCTTTTCCACAAGACGCCCGACACGGGCGTAATAATCCATGGTGAAAACGCCCTCCGGCTCGGCGCCGGGATGGCGCCAACCGCTGGGATAATGGCCGATGCCCTGAAGAAAGGCCCAGAGATGGATCGGACGGGGCATCAGGCAATCTCCTCATGAATGTTGCGCAAAGACAGGGGGAGGCCCAGCCTCTCGCGCAAAGTGCCTGCCGAAGGGCGCCCCTGGGTCAGCGGGGCCAGAGCCTTGCCGATGCGGGCCAGTTCGGCGGCAGGATTGGTCAGGTCGATATGCAGGCCGTCGATCTCACCCGCCTCGAACCTTGCAGCCATGGCGGCAAGGTCCGCGCCCGCATCGACCCGCAGCAGGCGGCGCGCGGCGGCTGGGAAAGCCTGCCCCTCGGCGGCAATCACCACATCAAGGCCGGGCACCGCAAAGGGCGAGGCCGCATCGCAGACCAGCACGGGATGCCCCTGTTTCGGGCGCATCGCATTGACCGGGCCGCGCACCGCATAATGGGTGCCGACATAGTTGCTCGGCCGCACCTTGGTCGTATCCAGATAGCGCCCGCTTGCCTTGTCGATGATCAGGCAATCATCATCCCAGCCATCCCAGAGGGCGCGCGTCGCCCGCACCAGATCGGCCAGTTGCGCCGCGCTGCCCCCCTGCGCCACCGGGCACCAGCCGAGCAGCCCGCCCGAAAGGTAATCGACCGCCGAAAGCGCGCGCGCCACGTGAAAGGGATGCGCGATCCGGCTGGAAACCAGCGGCACCAGCCCCAGCCGCGACACGCGCGGCGCGGCCCATGCGGCAATCACCTGCGGATCAAAGGGCAGGCTGTCATGGCGGCCCAGCATCAGCAGATCGACGCCCGCCGCCTCGGCGGCGGTCACGAATTGCGCGGCCATGGCCGGATCGGCCAGCGCCGGATCGCCAATGCCGGCGGAAAGGATAAAGCTTCTGGTCATACGACAATCACCGCTGGAGGAGAGGAATGGATGGTTTCACAGCCATCGGCCGTGATGAGAACGAGATCTTCGCAATGGGCCGAGCCGCCAAGGCCCGAATCGAGCACCGGGCAATCAACCGAAATCACCATGCCGGGGCGCAGTTCGATATCCGGCTTGCGCCAGAAGCCGCCCGCATCCTCGCCCGGCTCGTCCGTATGGGCGAGGCCACAGGAATGCGGGCCAAAGCCGACCTGAACATCAAATTCGCCGCGTTTGAGCGCATCCTGTCCAATCCGCACGATGTCGGAAAAGCGCAGGCCGGGCCTGATCTCCTCGCGCACGGCCTGCCAGGCAAAGGCGGCGGCATCGGCCGCGCGGGCCGCCGCGCGCGTGGGTTCGCCCACAAAGACCGTGCGCGCGAAATCGCCGTGATAATTCTGAAAATGGCTGACCGCATCGAGGAACAGCGCCTGCCCATCGGCAATGCGATGCGGGCTGGTTTCGGACGAGGAGCGGTCGACATTGAGGAACACCGCCGTATTGCCCCGCGCGGCCGCCTCGGCGCGAAACACGGCGTGGAGATCGCGGTAGGAGGCCCCGGCCCGCACACCCTGCGCAACAGCCTGCAATGCCTCGACATTGGCGCGGGCGGCGCGGCGCATCAGCGCGATTTCCAACGGCGATTTGATCAGGCGGATCTCGCGCATGGCATTGTCCGCCGCAATGCTTGGCCCCTCATGCCCATGGCGCGCCAGAACGCCCGCGATCAAGGGATCATCCCAGCCGATCCGCCCACCCCACGCGCCCATCTCGCGCAGCGCCGCCACCAGCGCCCCGCCCGCATGGCGATAGGCCGCCCGGTGCCGCAAGGCCGCCGCGCTGATGGCAAAGCGGTGCAGCTCCATCGCGGAGAGCGGCGCGAGTCCCCGATCCGGGCAAAGCGGAAAATCGCCATTCTGCCCCAGATCCTCGCCATCGCTCAGATCGTCATAGAGGAAGGCCTCAACCGGGCCGCGCCCGTCGGCATAGGTATAGAAATGCAGGAAACGGCTGGTGACCAGCACCGGCCTGTCGATCTGCCGCCGCGAAAGGATGGCGAAGGTTCCTGCGGGCTGGCCGATCCGGGTCCGCGCGATCTGGGGCCAATGGCCCAGCGCGTGAAACACATTGACCGGCTGGGCGCAGACCAACGCATCCAGCCCCCACCGCTCCATCACGGCATAGGCTTCGGCCAGATGGATCGGCCCGGCGGCGTTCAATCCGTCCAGCAGGGCATCATCGGAGGCGTTGCTGTGTAACATGAAGGCGAATTGACCATGCCGGGGCCGCTTGCGCCCCCCGACAAAAGGCTTCTATCCGCCTGCTGGATAAGGTCAGGATGCGACAAGTGCGCGCGCCACGCCGGGTTAGCTTCGCTGTCCATGAGCCTGATCGATCCCCCCGTCATAACCCACCCCATTATCACCAGAGCCTTCGTCACCATCGATGAAGGACAGATCCACCTGCGCCGGATGGAGGGAAGCGGCACGCCGCTGCTGCTGCTCCATGCCTCGCCCGCCTCGGGATGGTTCAGCCAGCCTTTGATGCAGGCGTTGCGCGCGGCGGGGCATGAGGGGCCGATTCTGGCGCCCGACACGCTGGGCAATGGCGACAGCGCCGCCCCCGCGCCCGACCATCCCGATATCGCCTATTTCGCAGGCTCGATGGTGCGGATGCTGGACGCGCTGGGCATCGACAAGGTTGATGTTTACGGCACCCACACCGGCGCGCGCATCGCCTGCGAAATGGCGGCGGCGCATGGCGATCGGGTACGGCGGCTGGTGCTGGACGGCATCACCGAATATGACGACGAATTGCGCGCAGCCGTGATCGAGAATTACGCGCCGCGCGTCGAACCCGACGCCTATGGCCGCCATCTGATCTGGGCCTTCAACTTCTGCCGCGATCAGGCGCTGTTCTTTCCCCATTTCATGCAGGACGCAGGACACCGTCTGTCCGTGCCCATGCCGCCGCCTGAGATCCTGCACCGCATCACGCTGGACGTGCTCAAGTCATGGGACACCTATTCATTGCCCTATATCGCGGCCTTTGAATATCGCGCCTTTGACCGGATGGCCTTGGTCGCCGCGCCAACGCTCCTGCTCAAGCCGGAAACCGAACTGGCGCTGCTCAATGCCTCGGTGGCGCGCGCGCTGGAGATCCTGTCTGATGGGCGCGCAGCGGCCCTGCCCCCCGGAGATGCGGCCAAGGCCGCCGCGATCCTCGCCTTCCTGAAAGGAGAAGAGGCATGAACGCGCGCCTTCCCATGAAGACCTGCCTCGGCTTTGGCATCGGCACGGTGGGCGTGTCGATCATGCTCAATGCGGTCACGGCCTATTATCCCGCCTTCATGACCACGGTGCTGGGCCAATCGCCCGAAATCGCGGGCTATCTGATGATGGGGGCCAAGCTCTATGATGCGGTGGTCGATATGATCATCGGTTCGATGAGCGACAAGAGCCGCAGCAAATGGGGCCGCCGCCGCCCGTTCATGCTGGCGGGTGCGATCCTGTCGGCGGCCTCGTTCCTGATGCTGTTTGCCCCGCCCGCGCTGGGGCAAGGCGCGCTGATCGCCTATATGATCGCGGCGCAGGTGATCTATTCCACCGCCTATTCGCTCTTTGCCGTGCCCTATATGGCGCTGCCCGCCGAATTGACCGAAGGCTTTGCCGAGCGGACCCGCCTGCTTTCCTTCCGCACGGTGTTTGTGTCCATCGGGCAAATGCTGGCGACAGCGGGCACGGCGGCGATCATCAAGGCGGGCGGCGCGGGCGGTCCGGCCTATGCCACGATGGGGCTGGTGATGGCGCTGGTGATCTTTGGCGCGATGACGGCCACGGTGCTCTCGGTTCCGGCCACCCATGCCGAGGAGGCCCATGCGGATGCCCCGCCGCCCCTTTCCCTGCCCCGCCAGATCGCGCTGATGACGCGCAACCGGCCCTATATGCTCTTGCTGGGCGCCAAAGTGTTTCAGTTCCTCGCCTTTGCCAGCATCGGCTCCTGCGGGCTGCTCTTCCTGCTCAATGTGCTGGGCGTGGGCTATGGCGGACAGATCCTGCTGACCTCGGTGCAGAATATCGTCACGGCGCTTTCCATGCCGCTCTGGGTGTGGAGCGGCAAGAAGATCGGCAAGCGGGGCACCTATCTCATCGGCGTCTTCATCTTCTGCGCCACGGCCCTGAGCTGGCTGGCCGCGCCCCATGCGCCGGGCAACGGTGAGTTGATTGTGCGCGGCATCACTTCGGGCTTTGGTTCGGGGGCGCTGATCCTGATGTCGATCTCGATGCTGGGCGACACGATGGTCTATGACCGCGCGATCACCGGCATGGGGCGCGAGGGCCTGCTTTCCTCCACCGCCGCCGTGCTGGAAAAGGCCAGTTTCGCGCTGGGCGTGGCGGTGCTGGGCGTGTTTTTGCGCGCGGCCCATTATATCCCGACCATGGGCGGCAAGCTGGTGACGCAGCCGCCCAGCGCGATTCTGGCGCTGACCATGGGCTATGCGGTGATCCCGGCGGCCATGTTCGTGGTAAACGGGGTGTTTCTCTATCTCTATGATCTGGACGAGGGCAAGATGGCCGCCGCGCGCAAGGGCGCGGCGGCCTGAAGGCCTATTTGAACAGGCCTATTTGAACAGGCGGGGCGCGAAATCGGCCAGATAATCGCGCCAGTTCATCCAGGTGTGCCCGCCCTCGCTCTCATGATAGACATGGGCAATGCCGAAACGGTCGAATACCTCGCGGGTGGGCTTGACCGAGGCATAAAGGAAATCCTCCTTGCCCATTGCGAAATAGACCAGATGCATATCGCGCCCCGCCTGTTTGAGCGCGGCGGCGTTCTCCGTGGCGAATTCCTCGATCCGCTTGGGATCGACGCCGGTCTGGCTGCCGATGCCCACGCCCATTGAGAAGATGCCGATCCAGTGGAAAGTGCCGGGGCGCGTCAGCCCTTCACGGATCGTGTGCGAACCGCCCATCGACAGGCCCGCCATGGCCCGCGCATCGGCGGTGGCCACGGTGCGATATGTCCGGTCGATCAGGGGGATCAGGTCGCGGGTCAGATCATCGCCAAAATCATGGGCGTGGAAATCAATCGCGCGGGCCGCATCGGGCGTATGGCCATCGGGCATGACCACGATCATCGGCTTGACCTTGCCCTCTGCGATCATCCGGTCGAGGATCTGGTTCGCATGGCCGATCCCGGTCCAGCTCTCATCATTGTCGCCCGCGCCATGGACCAGATAGAGCACCGGATAGCGCTGATTGCCGCCCTTTTCATAGCCGGGAGGGGTATAGACATGCGCCCGCCGGCGGCTTTTCAGCGAAGCCGACCAGTAATCCACGCTGGCCACCGCGCCATGGGGCAGGCTCGCGTCCCATGCCTGAAACCGGCTGCCGGGCACTTCAAGCACTGCTTCTATGCCATAGCGGGTGCGCGAAAAAGCCTGCGCATAGGGATCGGCGGTGCGGACCCCATCGACGCGGAAGGCATAGCGATAAGGGCCGGGTTTGAAGGGCTTGGCGGTCGTCCCGCTCCACAATCCGGTGTCATCGCGGGTCAGGGTCAGCCCTTGCGGCGTGCCCACCGGAAAGCCCATGGGGATCACCTCGCCCGCATCCGAACTGGTGGCCAGCACTTCATGGGCCAGCGGGGCGCAAAGCCGGAAAGTCACGCGGCCATCGGGCAGCACCTCGAAGGATTGCACCGGCGGGGCCTGCGGGGTGAACCACGGCTTTTGACAGGAGGCGTTCTGGGCCATGGCGGGGGCGGCCATCGCGGCCCCGGCGCACAGCAGGATAGGTAACAGGCGGCTGAACGGTTTGGCTTTTCGGCCCCGCATGGATTGTCTCCCTTTCGACTGGAAAGGGAAAGCTGGCGCGGCGGGGCCACTTCACAACGCCCCGCCCCCGCCTATCCGCCCATCGGGCAGATCATCTCATACGCCCCCGTCACACGACCGCGCAGACAGTCTTCCATTCCAGATAATTGTCCATCGCCTGCCGCCCCGAATCGCGGCCCCAGCCCGATGCCTTGACCCCGCCGATGGCCAGCGAGGCGTCATACATCGCGTGGCAATTGATCCACACCGTCCCGGCGCGAATGTCGCTGCTCATGCGGTGGGCGTGGCTCAGGCTTTCGGTCCAGACGCTGGCGGCAAGGCCATATTCGCTGGCATTGGCCGCCGCGACCACTTCCTCAATGTCGTCATAGGGCTGCGCCACCAGAACCGGACCGAAAACCTCCTCGCGCACGATTTCGAAATCGGGCTTTACGTCCACCACCACGGTCGGGGTGATGAAGGTGCCCGCCTCGCCGGTGCGTTCGCCGCCCGCCAGCATGGTCGCGCCCTGCGCCTTGGCCCGCGTCAGGAAACCTTCGACGCGCTCGGCATGGCGGGCCGAAACCACCGGGCCCATCTGGGTGTCGGGCAATAGGCCGTGGCCCAGCTTGATGCTCCGCGCATAATTGGCCACGCCTTCGACCACCTGATCGTGGATGGAGCGGTGGACATAGAGGCGGCTGCCCGCGATGCAGACTTGCCCTGCATTGAAGAAGATCGCATTGGCCACGCCCGGAATCGCCAGATCAAGATCAGCATCGGGCATCACGATCGAGGGCGACTTGCCGCCCAGTTCCAGCGTCACGCGCTTGAAATTGGTCTTGGCCGCATCCAGAATCGCCCGGCCCGTGGCGGTGGAGCCGGTAAAGGCCACCTTGTCCACGCCCGGATGATTGGCCAGCGCCGCGCCCGTCTCGCTGCCCAGCCCGGTCACCACGTTCAGCACGCCCGCAGGCACGCCCGCCTCCGCCATCAGTTCGGCCAGACGCAGCGCGGTCAGGCTGGTGTCCTCGGCAGGTTTCAGCACGATGGTGCAGCCCGCCGCCAGCGCCGGGGCCAGCTTCATCGCGGTCAGCACCAGCGGCGAATTCCACGGCACGATGGCCGCCACCACGCCCACCGCCTCGCGCAAGGTCCAGGACCGCATCTGCTTTCCGGCGGGCTGATAATTGATCGAGCTTTCGATCGTATTGCCCTCGATGGTCATCGCCTGTCCGGCAAAGAAGCGGAACTGATTGACCGCGCCCGGAATTTCGGCCCAGCGCCCGACATAGAGCGGCTTGCCCTGATCGAGCGTTTCCAGCTCGGCCAGCTCGTCAATATGCGCCTCGATCAGATCGGCGATCTTCCAGAGGATGCGCGCGCGCTCAACCGGCACCGTGGCGCGCCAGAGCGGCAGGGCCGCGCGGGCGGCCTCGACGGCGGCCTCGACATCACCGGTGCCGGCCGCGGCAATCTCGGCGGTCCGCG
Organism: Novosphingobium sp. SG707; assembly: GCF_012275515.1. Classification (GTDB taxonomy): domain Bacteria; phylum Pseudomonadota; class Alphaproteobacteria; order Sphingomonadales; family Sphingomonadaceae; genus Novosphingobium. The sequence continues at coordinate 437,015 of NZ_JAAZQL010000001.1, read as the reverse complement.
CGCCGGTGGCGGGGTCGAGCGTGGGCAGCGTGCGCCCACCTTCGGCCTTGCGCCAGCGCCCTGCGATAAACAGGCCCTCGCCCGCACCGCGCCGGGCCAGAAATTCGCGCGAATCGCTGCGCAGCGTGTTCAGATCAAGGGCCATCGGTACTTTCTCCATGATTGGCGCGTCCGCCTTGGCTGTGAACCTGCCCATGGGCCGGGGGAATGACCACTGCGCGAGGGCAAAAATTCGCTTGGCGGATAGTCCGCGCCCAAAGCCGGGCCAAGCGCGGCGATTGCGTTACGCCTTCACCCCATTGGCGCTGACGATCACGTCACAGCCTTAGAGCATCTGGAACCGGCAGGCCAAGGCCCCAGGCCAACAGCCGCCGGCACATGAAACCAAAGGAAGCCGGGGAAAATATGACCTACCGATTGGGTGTAGACGTTGGAGGGACCTTCACCGACCTCCTGCTTTTCGACCAGACCAGCGGCAAATTCTGGCGCCACAAGACGCCTTCGACGCCGCATGACAGTTCGGAAGGCATCCTGAACGGCGTGAGCGCGATTTGCGAAAAGGCCGGGATCAGCCCTTCGGATGTGGAATTCTTCCTGCACGGCACGACGGTTGCCACCAATGCCGTGCTGGAAGGCAAGGGCGCGCGGGTGGGCCTGATCACCACGCAGGGCTATCGCCAGGTGATGCAGATCGCGCGGTCCTTTGTGCCGGGCGGTCTGGCGGGATGGATCGTATGGCCCAAGCCCGAGCCGCTGGCCGCGCTGCAGGATACGCTGGAAATCGCCGGGCGCATGGATGCCGACGGCAAGGAAATCAGCCCGATTGACGATGCCGAAATCCGCGCGGCGCTGACGCAATTGCGCGATGCGGGCGTTCAGGCGCTGACGGTTTCCCTCGTCAACGCCTATCTCAACGGCGCGCATGAAAAGCGCGTGGGCGAACTGGCCGCAGAGATCATGCCCGATGTGCCCGTCTCGCTTTCCCACGAAGTCCTGCCCGAAATGCAGGAATATGAGCGCACGCTGACCACCGTTGCCAATGCCAGCGTACGCCCGGTGATGCGCCGCTATGTCCGCAACCTGCGCGACAAGCTGCGCGGGGCGGGCATGGCCGGTTCGCTTTCGCTGCTGCGTTCGGATGGCGGGTTGATGTCTTCGGAAAAGTCGGAAGAGCATCCCGTTTCGCTGCTGATGTCGGGTCCGGCGGGCGGCGTCACCGGCGCGATCTGGGTCGGCAAGAATTCAGGCATCAGGAATATTCTGACGCTCGACGTGGGCGGCACCAGCACCGACGTGGCGCTGATCGAAGGGCTTGAGGCCCGCCGCCAGCGCGACACCGAAGTGGGCCATTTGAAGGTCCGCGCCTCGGCGCTGGACGTCAAGACCGTGGGCGCGGGCGGCGGCTCGATCGCCTATGTGCCGGAACTGACCAAAGCCCTGCGTGTCGGCCCGCAATCGGCGGGCGCGGTGCCGGGTCCGGTAGCCTATCAGAAGGGCGGCACGCTGCCGACCGTGACCGACGCCAATGTGGTGCTGGGCTATCTGCCCGAAAACCTGCTGGGCGGCACGTTCCAGTTGGACCGCGAGGGCGCGAAAAAGGCGGTGCAGACCATTGCCGACGCGCTGGGCATCGGGTTGATGGAGGCCGCGCGCGGCATCATCGATATCGTCAACGAGAACATGTTTGGCGCGCTGCGCATGATCTCGGTGCAGCAGGGCTATGACCCGCGTGATTTCGCGCTGATGGGCTTTGGCGGGGCGGGTCCGCTCCATGTCAACGCCGTGGCGCGACTGATGGGTTCGTGGCCTGCGGTCTCGCCGGTTTCGCCGGGCGTGCTTTGCGCTCTGGGCGATGCCACCACGCGGATGCGCACGGAAACGGCGCGCAGCTTCTCCAAGCGCGTGGCCGACACCGCCGAGGAGGACGTCATCGCCGTGCTCGACGACATGGCCCGCCAGACCCGCGCCGAACTGCTGGCCGAAGGGATCAACGAGGCCGACATCACCAGCCTGTTCGAACTGGACGTGCGCTATGAAGGGCAGGCCTTTGAAGTGCCGCTCTCGATCGACCCGGAAACGCTGCGCCGCGATGGCCTGAAGGCCGTCACCGACCGTTTCGACGCCGAGCATCTGCGTCTCTTCACCTTCAACATGGATTCGGCCCATGAACTGGTGAACCTGCGCGCGGTGGCCATGGGGCCTGCGCTCGATCTGCCCGCGCCCGAATTGCCCAAGTCCGACGGCAATCTGGACCGCGCCAAGATCCGCGACCATGAACTCTGGGCCGATGGCGCAATGATGCCCGCCGCGATCTATGACCGCGCGCTGCTGCAATCGGGCGATGTCATCCCCGGCCCGGCCATCGTCGTCGAAATGGACTCCACCACGCTGATCGAGGCGGGCTGCAACGGCACCGTCGATCACGTCGGCAACATCCTCATCAACCCCGACCTCATCAAGCAAGCCTGAGAAGGAGGCAAGACCCATGCCCGCACAGATCATTCAGGCCAATGAAACGCCTTTTGCCACCGTGGCCGTAGATCCGGTCACGCTGGACATCATCGAAAACGCCCTGCGCAACGCCCGCATCGAAATGGACGCCACGCTGGTGCGCACCGCCATGTCGCCCGGCATCCGCGAACAGGGCGACGCCTTCCCGCTGATCGCCGACTATCAGGGCCGCATGATCGTGGGCCAGTTCGGTTCGTACATCGGCCCCTTCCTCGAAGGCTATGACGGCACGGTTGAGGACGGCGACCTGATCTTCCTGTCTGACCCCTATTCGGTGGGCGGGGCGATCTCGCACTGCAACGACTGGCTGGTGCTGCTGCCCGTGTTCAAGGACGGGCGCCTGATCGCCTATACCTCGATGTTCGGCCATCAGAGCGACATCGGCGGCATGGTGCCCGGGTCGATGCCGATCCACGCCACGTCGATCTTTCAGGAAGGCGTACGCATCCCGCCCGTCAAGATCTGGAAGAAGGGCGTCTATAACGAAGACCTGATCAAGCTGGTCATGCATCAGAGCCGCACGGCCGACTGGTGCAAGGCGGACCTCAACGCGCTGATCGCCTCGTGCCGCGTGGCCGCCGCCCGCGTGGTGGAAATGGCTGAGCGCTTTGGCGACGACATGTTCACCTCGGCCACCGACCTGCTGCTGGATCGCAATTACCGCGCGATGAAGCACCTCATTGAAACCTCGATCGGCGAGGAAAAGGTCAGCTTCGAGGACTACATCTGCGACGATGGTATGGGCTTTGGCCCTTACAAGATCAAATGCACGATGTGGCGCGAAAACGGCCCGAATGGCACCAGGGTCGTGCTGGACTTTGACGGCACCGATCCCCAGTCCCAGGCCTCGATCAACATGCTGCTCAACGAGAACATGATGCGCATGTTCTTCGGCATCTACATGATCATGGTCTTCGATCCGCAGATCCTGTTCAACGACGGTTATTATGACCTCATTGACGTGCGCATCCCCGAAGGATCGTTGCTCAAGCCCAAGTTCCCCGCCGCGCTGTCGGGCCGCACCCACGTGCTGGGCCGCCTGTTCGACATCCTTGGCGGTCTGCTGGGGCAAAAGACGCCGGAATTCCTCAATGCTGCGGGCTTCTCGTCGTCGCCTCACCTCTTCTATGCGGGCACGGACAAGGCGGGCAAGTGGTTCCAATTGTTCCAGATCGGCTTTGGCGGCATTCCGGGCCGCCCGATGGGCGACGGGCCCGACGGGCATTCGCTCTTCCCCGGCTTCACCAACGTGCCCAATGAGTTTCTCGAACGCTACTTCCCGCTGATCATCGAACGGTATGAAACGGTGGCGGATTCGGGCGGCGCAGGTCTGCATCGCGGCGGCAACGGCATCGACATGGTCTATCGCTTCCTCGAGGACGGCGTGATCGCCATCCATGACGACCGCTGGTTCGTGCCGCCATGGGGCGTGAACGGCGGCGAACCGGGCGCTCGCGCGCGCAAGGTTCTGGTCAAGAAGGACGGCACCGAGATCGTCGTCGGCAACAAGCTGGAGGATTATCCGGTCGAGGCGGGCGATCGCCTGCACTTCATCACCTGGGGCGGCGGCGGCTGGGGTGACCCGCTGGAGCGCGATCCCGCGCTGCTCGCCAAGGAACTGGCGCAGGGGCTGGTGACCGAGAAGGGCGCGCTGCGTTATGGCGTGGTGCTGGTCGATGGTGCGGTGGATGCCGCCGCCACCGAGGCTCTGCGCGCCAAAATGCGCGCCGAGCGCGGCCCCATCGAAACCTTCAACTTTGGCCCGGACCTCGAAACGCTGCGCGCCAATTGCCTGGCCGAAACCGGCCTGCCCGCGCCGCAGGCGCCCAAATGGGCCACCGTCGCCTAAAACCTATCCGGCCCCGAAGGCGTCCGCTTTCGGGGCCGCAACAATCGCAGGAAGAACATCATGGCCAATCCCATCCTTCGCCAAAAGCTGGAAAGCGGCAAATTCTTTGTCGTGCCCGGCATTCAGGACATGATCACGGCGGCCATCGCCAACAAGGTGGGCTTCGACATCGTCTATGGCACCGGCTACTGGCTGACGGCCAGCGCATGGGGCCTGCCCGACGCAGGCATCGCCACCTATACCGAAATGCTCAACCGCATGACCACGCTGGTGCGCACCAGCAACAGCGCGGTGATTGCCGATGGCGACACCGGCTATGGCGGGCTGCTCAATGTGCATCACACGGTCAAGGGCTATGAGGCGGCGGGCGTCACCTGCATCCAGCTTGAAGATCAGGAATTCCCCAAGAAGTGCGGCCACACGCCCTTCCGCCGCTGCATCCCGGTCGAGGATATGGTCGACAAGATCAAGGTCGCCGTCGCCGCACGCGAGAGCGAGGACTTCCTCATCATCGCCCGTAGCGACGCGCGCCAGAGCGAAGGTTTCGACGCCCTGATGCGCCGCATGGAAGCCTATGACAAGGCCGGCGCCCATGTCATCTTCCCCGAAGCGCTGGAAAGCGAAGAGGAAATGGCCAAGGCCTGCTCGCTGTTTGAAAAGCCGGTGATGGCCAATATGGCCAATGGCGGCTCGACCCCCATCCCCAACGCCAGCGTTCTGGAAGAGATCGGCTATGCCTACGCCATCTATCCCTCGCTGACCTCGCTGGTGGCGGCCACGGCCATGGAAAAGTGCCTGCGCGACCTGAAGGATCACGGCATTGGCGAGCCCGAAGGCATTTTCAACTTCAAGGAATTCTGCGGCCTGATCGGGTTCAACGAAGTCTGGGATTTTGAAAAGAAGTGGGCAAAGTAAGACCATGAGCCAGACCATCACCGCCGCCGTGCTGACCCAGAGCGGCAACAACCCCGCCCCTTATGGCGCGAACAGGCCACTGGATGTGAAATCGGTGGAACTGGCCGATCCTTTGCCCGGCGAATTGCTGGTGCGGATTGATGCGGCGGGCCTGTGCCATTCGGACCTGTCGGTCATCAACGGGGATCGCCCCCGCCCGATGCCGATGGCGCTGGGGCATGAGGCGGCGGCGACGGTGCTGGCCATCGGCGATCCGGCCGAACGCGACATTGCCGTGGGCGACCGGGTGGTGCTGGTGTTCCTGCCCTCCTGCGGCCAATGCGTCGCGTGCCAATCGGGCGAGGGCTACCTCTGCCCGAATGGCGCGGCGGCCAATGGGCGCGGCGAATTGATGCGCGGCGGGCATCGCCTGTCGTGTGATGGCGCGCATGTCCATCATCACCTCGGCGTCTCGGCCTTTGCCAGCCACGCCGTGGTCGACCGGCGCAGCGTGGTGAAGGTGGACGCCGACATTCCGGCCGAAACCGCCGCGCTGTTCGGCTGCGCGGTGTTGACGGGGGTTGGCGCGGTGATGAACACCGCCGCCGTCCGCCCCGGCGAAAGCGTGCTGATCTATGGCCTTGGCGGGGTGGGCCTTGCCGCCCTGCTCGGCGCCTTGGCCAGCGGTGCGCAGCCGGTCTATGCGGTCGACCCTAGCGCGGAAAAGCGCGCGCTGGCGCTCGAACTGGGCGCGGCGGGCGCCTTTGCCCCGGGTGAGGAAGAAGCCGCGCGCGGCGCCGATGTGGTCGTCGAAACCGTGGGCAAGGCCGCCGTGCTGGCGACGGCCTATCAGGCGGCGCGGCGTGGGGGGCGGATCGTGACAGTCGGCCTGCCCAATCCGTCCGAGTCGCTGTCGATCAACGCGCTTTCGTTGGTCGCCGACGGCAAGACATTAATGGGCAGCTACATGGGTTCCTCGATCCCTTCGCGCGATATTCCGCGCTACATCGCCTTGTGGCGCGCAGGTCGCCTGCCGGTGGAAAAGCTGCTCACCTCGATCAGCCCGCTGTCGGAAATCAACGCTTTGATGGACAAATTGGCCAGCGGCGCAGCCATCCGGCAGGTGGTCATTCCCGGCGGCTAAATGGATATACGCCAGAATGCGTATCCGCCTGTCGGATAAACTGGCGTCCTTTTCGGAAAAATGACAATCTCCTGACACTCTCACGACAATAGAGTTTCACGGGAGAAACGGTCATGGAAAAGGGTGTTCCCATTCGGTCGATCACGCGGTCAATCGCCGCGCTGAAAGCCATCAATCGTCACGGCTCGCTTTCGATGATGGAAATCGCGAAGGCGAGCCAGGTCCCCTATCCCACCGCCTGCCGCATCGTGCAGACGCTGCTGTATGAGGGCCTGATCGAGCAGGAGCCGGCGCGCAAGCGTTACCGCGCCACCGCGCTGGTCCAGACGCTGGCCACCGGTTTTCAGCATGACGATGAACTGGTGCGTATCGCGCGGCCGCATATCGTGGCGCTGACGCGGCGGGTGGGCTGGCCGGTGTCGGTGGCGATCCGGGTGGGGCGCGACATGATGCTGCGCGATTCCACCCATGCCAATTCCTCGCTGACTTTCGAGCACTACTATCCCGGCTTTACGCTGCCCATTCTGGACAGCGCCTCGGGCAAGGTGTCGATGGCCTTTGCCGATGACGAGGATCGCGAGATGATCCTGCGCTTCATGCGCGTGTCGCAGGATATCGACCTCAACTATCTGGCGACCGCTGAGGTTGGCCTTGATGTCGAACGCATCCGCGCCGACGGCTATGCGGTGCAGGGGCGCAATCACCACAATCTGACGCCGGGCAAGACCTCGTCCATCGCGGTGCCGGTGTTCCGCAACGGCCATTTCGAGGCGGCGATCACGCTGGCCTTTTTCGTGGCCGCGATGAAGCTTTCGACCGCGCTCGAACGCTATCTCGATGATCTGAAGGCCACTGCTGCGGCGATCAGCCACGATCTGTCGAATGGCGCACCCGTAGGCAGCGCATAAAAAAAGGGGCGGGAATTTCCCCGCCCCTTTCGTGTTACAGCCGGGCTGTTACGGCCTTGGTTTCGAGATAGGCGTCCAGCCCTTCCCGGCCAAATTCGCGGCCCCATCCCGACTGGCCAAAGCCGCCGAACGGGATGTTGGTGCCCACCGCGCCGTGGCAATTGATCGAGACATGGCCCGCGCGGATCCGCTTGACCATGCGATGCGCGGTCGACAGATCGCGCGTCCACACGCTGCCCGACAGGCCGAAGGGCGTGTCATTGGCAAGCTCGGCAATCTCGTCCAGATCGGTGGTGGCGAATTTCTGCACCGCCATCACCGGGCCAAAGATCTCATCGCGCACGATCGACATATCGGGCCGACAATCGGCAAAGATCGTCGGCGGAATGAAATTGCCGGGGCGGTCCAGCTTGTCCCCGCCGCAGACCAGCGTGGCCCCCGCCGCCTTGCCCGCCTCGATGTAACCCATCACCTTGGCGCTATGCGCGTCCGAGATCATCGGCCCCTGCATCGTGGCCGGGTCCAGCCCGTGGCCCAGCTTCATGCCCGCCGCAAAGGCCGCCACGCCCTCGACCAGCGCGTCATGGATCGCCTCATGCGCAAAGATGCGCGTGCCCGCCATGCAGTTCTGGCCCTGAAGAAAGAAGGTCGCCAGCGCCACCCCAGGGACAGCCAGCGCCAGATCGGCGTCCGGCATCACCACCACCGGCGATTTGCCGCCCAGTTCAAGACTGACCTTTTTGAGGTTGCCCAAGGCGGCCTGCACGATCTTCTTGCCGGTCACGGTCGATCCGGTGAAGCTGATCTTGTCCACGCCCGGATGCTCGGCCAGCGCCGCGCCGCAATCCCCGCCAAAACCATTGACGATATTGACCACGCCCGCCGGGAACCCGGCATCCAGAATCATCTGCCCCAGCGCCAGCACCGAGAGCGGGGTTTCCTCGCTGGGCTTCATCACCACGGTGCAGCCCGCCGCCAGCGCAGGCGCCAGCTTCAGGATGGCCGTGGAAAGCGGCACATTCCACGGCACGATCAACCCCGCCACGCCCACCGGCTCGCGCAGCGTATAGGTCAGCGCCTCGGTCTCGGCGGCAATATGGCGCGGCGGGGCGGTGGTGGTGCCCTCGATCCGCATCACCGCGCCCGCGTAATAATCGACCATTTCGACGCAATTCGCCGTGGTCAGCCCGGCGATGAAACCGGGCATGCCATTGTCGACAATGTCCAGCTCAGTCAAAAGCTGCGCATTGGCCTCCATGATCCGGGCAAGGCGGAACAGGATTGCGGTGCGGTCCGAAACCGTCATCCGCCCCCATGCGCCATGAAAGGCGCGGCGGGCGGCGGCCACGGCGGCGTCCACCTCGGCCGCGCCGCCGGTGGCGAAGCGGGCCAGTTCAAGGCCGGTGGCCGGGTCGCGGGTAATATGTTCACCGCTGCCGTCAACCCATGCGCCGTCGATCAGCAACCGATGCTGCTGGCCCAGAAAGGCGGCGGTTTCGGGGGCGATGGCGTGGCCATCAAAGGGCAACACGTTCATACTTCCACCGTGCGCGGGTCATAAAGAAACAGGCCGAGCGATTCCTCGTCCTTCATGCCTTCAAGGCCGAAGAAATCGGTGTTCTGCCCCTGCATCCGGTCGGCATTGGCATTCGATTCCTGCTGGATGAAGGTCGCGCGTTCGTGGCGCGCCTTCTCATAGCGGGCAAGGCCCTCGGCAGCGGAATCCGAGGCGGCCAGCGCGCGGGCCAGCACCACCGCATCCTCGATCCCGCAAGCCGCGCCATGGCCGAGGAACGGCGTCATCGCATGGGCCGCATCGCCGATCAGCGTGACATTGCCGTCCAGCACCCAGCTCGGCATCGGCTTGCGCGCGTTGATCGCCCATTTGAACAGCGGCTGGGCAATTGCGGCCTTCAGCAGACGCTGCGCATCCTCGCACCAATGGCCATAGATCGCCTGCAATTCATCCGGATCGGCAGGCGTGGTCCAGCCTTCCTGATTCCAGCCCTCCTGCCGGGCGAAGAAGACGAAATTCATCACCTTCGAACCGCGCACATTATAGCGGTTCATCATCGCACCGGGGCCGATGATGATGCCGGGGAAGTCGGAAAGATCCTGAATTTCCGGCGTCACCGGCACAAGGCAGCGCCATGCGACATGGCCGGTGAAATGCGGGGCATCGTCGCCAAAGCGCTGACGGATGACGCTTTTCACGCCATCGGCACCGACCAGCACATCGGCGCTGAATTGCCGCCCATCGGCCAGCGTCACGGTGGTTCCCTCGCTGGACACGACAGCAGCCCCGGCGATCATCTCCACCCCGGCGCGCTCCGCCGCACGGGTCATCACGCCATGCAGATCGGCGCGGTGAACGGTGATATAGGGCGCGCCATATTTCTCACGCTGGGTCGAACGGTCAAACGCCACCAGCGTGCGCCCGTCCTGCCAGTGCTGGATGCGCTGGCGGGTGGGTTCGACGGCAACGGCGGCGGCTTCCTCGCAGATGCCGATGAAATCCAGCCCCTTCATCGCGTTAGGCGTCAGCGTCAGACCCGCGCCGATTTCGCCGAATTGGGGCGCGGATTCGAGCAGCGTCACCTTGAAACCCTGCTGGGCCAGCGCGGCCGAGGCGGTCATGCCCGCCACGCCGCCGCCAACAATCAGAATGGTCTGCGGCTTGCTCACTTTGCACCGCCTTCAAGCTGGCCGGGGATGTGCGATTCATGGTTCTCCAGATACCACTCCGCGATTTCCTCGCGGGTTGCCCACCATACGCCGGGCAGGCTCTTGGCATGTTCGATAAATTCGCGCAGCGCGCGGACGCGATGGGCGCGGCCCGAGACGTGCGGGTGGAGGCCCACATTCATGATCCGCCCGGTCTTGGCGCCCTCAGCATAAAGCACGTCGAGTTCCTCGATCAGCGCGTCGCGGAACTGGTCGGTGGTAAAATTCTTGCGCGTAATGAAGGTGAAATCGTTGATTTCGTTAGAATATGGCACTGAGACGATCGGACCATGCGGCGTCTTCAGCAGATAGGGCTGATCGTCATTCATGATGTCGCAGTAGAATTTGCAGCCATATTCGGCCAGAATATCGGCCGTCTGCATCGTGCCGCGCAGCGAGGACGACAGCCAACCCTTCGACTTGCGGCCGGTGTATTTCTCGAACTGGTCCAAAGAACGCAGGATGATGTCGCGCTCCTTTTCCGGCTGATGCGCAAAGGAGGTCAGCAATTCGCCCTGCTCCCAATTGTGCGTCAGCAATTCCCAACCGCGCTCAAGGCAAGCATCGGTCATCGCCTTGCGCCGCTCAAACGTCACGGCATTGGTGGTGCAGCTCGCCTTGACGCCCAGTTCGTCGAACAGATCATAGAGACGCCAGATGCCAACCCGCTGACCATATTCGCGCCAGGTGAAATTGGGAAAGTCGGGCGTGTTGGCAGGCAGCGAATCCGGCAGGATCGCCGGGCCGCCCGCGTAATAGGGCTTGTCGCTGTCCTTGGTCAGATCCCACGTCTCAAGGTTGAAGGTCAGGATCAGCGCCACCCGCGCGCCATTCGGCCACTTCAGAGGCTGGCGGGCGGGAAGGGGAATGTAATCATAGTCCATGAGACGTTACTCGCTTGGCAAAATATGGTGCGACACAAACATTATTGAGCCTCCGCGCCCATCGGCAAGCACCGAGTCTCCGCAATGCGAACAAATGCGCATCAGGCCGACAAGACCTCCAGCGCGACGCGTTCGGAGGATTCCAGCGCGCCTTCCAATCCGCGCGCGCCGGTCGCGGTATGCTCGCCGCAGAAATGCAGGCGGCCGGCCGGCTTGCCGATCTCACCCATCACGCCCGCCACCTGTCCGGGGCTGAAATAGGCCCAGTCGCCCTGGTTGAACCGTTCGCCGATCCAGCTGAAATAGGCCGCGCCGCGCAATTTGCCCTTGGTCGAGGGGCGGATCGCCTCGATCCCGGCGATGATCGTGGCCATCGCGGCGTCCTTGCCCATCGCGTCCCAATAATGGGCCATCGCCCCGCGCGCCTGCACGGTAAAGCCGGTGATTTCCTCAGGCGTCGCGCCGAAACGCTGGGGCGTCACCACGCCGGTCACGCCGTCGGTCCACATGCCGGGCGCCTGCTTATCCTCTTCCCAGAACGGCGCGGTGGCGGTCAGGAAAGCAATCGACAAAGGCTGATAGGGCATGGTGGCCACGGCCCGCGCCTGCCCCCCCGAAAGGCCCGGCATCACATGCACATGGCGCAGGGTCGAGAAAGGCAGCGAGGAGATCACCCTTGCCGCCGTATGCACCGAACCATCGGCGCAGGTGACGGTGGCATTGGTCGCGGTGGTCTCGATCGCCACCACTTCCTTGCCCAGCAACAGGTCACCTTTAAGCATCTTGGCCATGGCGATGGGCAGGTTGAGATTGCCGCCCTTGACCGCCAGCGACTTGATCCCCGCCGCGATCTGCGCCTTCACAAAGCCGTCGTTATATTCCAGCATCAGCGCCGAAACGTCATAGGCGTTGGTGCCGTAGTAGGGCGAAACGTCATTGGCCAGATGGATCGCCTGATCCGACAGGCCCTGCGCCTTGAGCCATTCGTAAAGCGAGATATCGAGCGGGGCATTGGCCGCATCCGCCCACTGGCTCCAGTCTTTGAGCCGCGTGTTCTTGGCGATCAGAACATTGACCAGTTCGGCAGGCATGAAAGTCTTCATCGCATCGGGGAAAGGGTTGCCCGGATGCCTGGCCCATTCCTCGCGGCTCAAGAGCTTGCCGTTGATATACAGCCCCGGCGCCCCGCCGATGCGATAGCGCGCACCCACTTCCTCCAGCGCCACGCCCGCACGCGCCGCCGCGTCAATGCCGCGCCCATAGCCTTCGGCCATGGAATTAAAGCCCATTTCGGGATAGCCGGGCTGATCCATCAGCGTCATGATCCGCCCGCCCACGCGTTGGCGGCCCTCCAGCACGGTGACTTTCAGCCCCTGCTGTTCGAGCAGCCATGCCGTGTTCAGGCCGGAAATCCCCGCGCCCAGCACGATCACATCGGTGCCGCGCGGGGCTGCGGGCTTGGCCGCCTTGGCCGCCGCGCGCGCCATCGCGGGCGAGGCCGCCATCAGGCCCGCCATGCCAAGGCCAAAGGTAAATCCGCGCCGGTCAACGCCCATCTTCAAACTCCAAGAACTGCCTGCCCGCAATGCACACTCTGGCCACCGCCCTGTCGATCCACCCCCGGCCCGTCACCACCTGTCGGATAGCGCACTTTCCGTTTCGGAAATCCTCGCGGATTGCCATCATCATAGCCCATGCAAAAGGGGGGCCTGTGCCGTCGGGTATCTGCCGCCTTGTGGCAAAGCCTGCGCGCGCTGATAAGGCGCGCGGCTGTTATAAATGGTGGAGAAAGCGATGAAGTGCCTGCGCCCGGTTCTGTTGGTCGGCTCAATGCTGGCGGCCGCTATGGTTTCGCCGCTCGCCCATGCGCAGAGCGCCCCTGCTCCTGCGGCGGTGGCGGCCCATCCCTATCTCTCGGTCGAACAATTGCGCGCCAAATACCGCGATCCGGCCAGTCGCTTCATGACGATCAAGGGCGTCGAGGTCCATTACAAGGATGAAGGCCCGCGCAATGCGCCCGTCCTCTATATGGTCCATGGCTCGGTTTCGACGCTGCGCACATGGGATGTGGTCACCGCGCGGCTGAAATCGCGCTATCGCATCATCCGTTTCGACATTCCAGGCTATGGCCTGTCGGGCCGGATTTCCGATGAGGTTGCCCAGAATGTCCAGCCGGTCGAGATTGCCGAAGGGCTGCTCGATGCGCTGCATGTGAAAAAGGTCACCTTCGTCGGCGTGTCGAGCGGCGGCACGATGGGCATGTATCTGGCCGCCAAACGCCCCGAACTGGTCGAGCGGCTGATCCTGTCGAACACACCCAGCGATCCGGTCGATACGAGCCATCTGGTGATGCCCAAGAGCTTCGTTGACGGAATCGCCCGCGCCAAGGCCAATGGTGGCTATAACGACCGCCCCTACTGGGACGATTATCTGGGCTTTTTCGCGGGCGACGCCAAGCGGATCAGCAAGAAAACCCGCGATGAATATTACGATTTCAACCGCCGCACGCCGGAAAAATACCCTATCGCGCTGGTCGCGCGCATTGGTGATGGCAAGCAGGCCACGGTCGAAATGGCCAAGGTCAAGGCGCCCACGTTCCTGATCTGGGGCGCGGCCGATCCGCTCTTGCCGGAAATCGCAGCCAACCATATCGCGCGATATCTTTCCAACGCCACGATCAGCCGCGTGCTGATGCCCGATGTCGGCCATTATCCCCCGCTTGAGGTGGGCGACCGCTTTGCCCAACTGATCGCCGCCTATGTCGAGGCTGGCACCCCCAAACTTTGAGTTTTCATCCATGACCGCCTACACGCTTTATGAAAAGCTGTGGAACGCCCATGCCGTGGCCGAATTGCCCGGCGGCGAGACGCTGCTCTATATCGACCGCCAGATCCTGCATGAGGTGTCCAGCCCGCAGGCCTTTGTCGCCATGCGCGAGGCGGGCCGCCAATTGCGCCGCCCGCAAACGCATATCGCCGTGGCCGACCATGCCGTGCCCACGCGAAGCCCGCGCGCCGACGGCATCCGCCATGGCACGATCGAGGACGCGCAGGCCGCATCCCAGATTGCCGAGCTGGAAACCAATGTCCGCGATTTTGCCGTGCCCTATGCGGATCTCGACGGAGCCGAACAGGGCATCGTCCATGTGATCGGCCCGGAAAGCGGCTTCACCCTGCCCGGCACCACCATCGTCTGCGGCGACAGCCACACGACCACGCATGGCGCCTTTGGCGCGCTGGCCTTTGGCATTGGCGCATCGGAACAGGGCACGGTGATGGCCGCGCAATGCCTGCGTCAGAAGCGGGCCAGGACGATGCGGATCGAGCTGAGCGGCACGCGCCATCCGCTGGTCTTTGCCAAGGACATTGCGTTGGCCATCATCGCCCGGATCGGCGCGGATGGCGCGGCCGGCCATGCGGTGGAATTTACCGGCCCGGCCGTGCGCGCCATGAGCATGGCCGAGCGCATGACCTTGTGCAACATGATGATCGAGGCGGGCAGCCGCGTGGGTCTGGTGGCGCCCGATGATGTGACCTTTGCCTTCCTCAAGGGCCGCCGTCTGGCACCCAAAGGCGCGCTGTGGGATCAGGCCGCGGCCGCATGGCGCGATCTGGCCAGCGATCCCGATGCCGTCTATGACCGCGTGATCGAGGTCGATGTGGCCTCGCTGGTGCCGCAGGTGAGCTGGGGCACGACCCCGGACCAGACGCTGCCCGTCGATGCTGCCCTGCCCGATCCCGCGCAATTGGCCGAAGGGCCCGAGCGGCGACAGGCGGAAAAGGCGCTGGCCTATATGGGCCTGACGCCTGGCCAGAGCCTGACCGACATTGCCATCACCCATGCCTTCATCGGATCGTGCACCAACGGCCGGATCGAAGATATCCGCGCCGCCGCCGCCGTGGCCAAGGGCCGCAAGGTGGCGCCGGGCATCAAGGCCATCGTCGTGCCGGGCTCTGCGGCCACCCGCGCCGCCGCCGAGGCCGAGGGGCTGGACCGCATCCTGATCGAGGCGGGCTTTGAATGGCGGCTGGCGGGCTGCTCAATGTGCGTGGCGATGAACGATGACCGCCTCAAGCCGGGCGAACGCTGCGCCAGCACCAGCAACCGCAATTTCGAGGGCCGTCAGGGTCCGGGCGGGCGCACCCATCTGATGAGCCCGGCCATGGCCGCCGCCGCCGCCATCGCGGGCCATATCGCCGATATAAGGGAGTTTGCGGCATGAGCCAGCCTTTCACCACCCTGTCGGGCAAGGCCGCGCCGATGCCCGAAGAAAATATCGACACCGATATCATCTTCCCCGCGCGCTTTCTGCTGATCACCGCCAAGGCGGGGTTGGGCCGCTATGCGTTTCATGATCGCCGGTTTGATGCCGATGGCGCGGAAATCCCCGACTACGTGCTCAACCGCGCGCCCTTCAACGCCGCGCCTTTCATCGTCGCGGGGGCCAATTTCGGATCGGGCTCCAGCCGCGAACAGGCGGTCTGGGCGATTGCGGGGCTTGGCGTGCGCTGCATCATCGCGGCGGGCTTTGGCGAGATCTTTCATTCCAATTGCCAGCGCAACGGCATCCTGCCCATCACCCTGCCCGCCGACACGGTGGCCGAACTGATGGTAGCGGCCCAGACCGAGCAGAGTTTCGCCGTCGATCTGGAGACGCAGAGCCTGACCGTGGGCAACCGCGCCTTTGCCTTTGACATCGCACCCGAACGCAAGCTGGCCCTGCTCAACGGCTGGGACGAGACTGCCGTCCTGCTGCACCAATATTCCGGCGCGATCGCCGAATTTGAAACACGCCAAAAGGCCAGCGCGCCGTGGCTCTATGCCGAGGATGATGCATCATGAGCGACGATCTGCTCGAAAACTACAAGCGCGCCTATAACACCCGCGTGGGCTTCGGGAAAAAGCCCGCGCTGGTGATGATCGACTTTTGCCGCGCCTATTTCGAACCGGACTGTGACCTCTATTGCGGCCAGCCCGTGTTTGACGCCATCGAAAGCGCGCTGCGCGTGCGCGAGGTCGCCCGCAAGGCCGGGGTTCCGGTGATCCTGACCTGCGTGCAATATCATGCCAGCGGCGTGGACGGCGGGCGCTTTTTCGAGAAAGCCGCCCCCTTGCGCTATTTCGTCAAGGGCCATCCGATGGCGGCATGGGGTCCGGGGCTCGAACCTTTTGAGGACGAACTGGTCATCCCCAAGCAATATCCCAGCGCCTTTTTCGGCACCTCGCTGGCCAGCACGCTGACGGCGATGGGCGTGGACAGCGTTCTGCTCACCGGCCTTTCGACCAGCGGCTGCGTGCGCGCCTCCTGCGTCGATGCAATGAGCCACGGGTTCAAGACCGCCGTCATCGCGGACGGCTGCGGCGACCGGCATTCCGGCCCGCATGATGCCAACCTGTTCGACATGAACGCCAAGTACGCCGATGTCATCAACGAGGCCGAAGCCATCGCCTATCTCAGCGGTCTTTGACCCCCGATTGAAAAGCCTCCAGCCGCGCGCCCCATGGGGTGATCGCGGCGGCGGCCATTCCGGCCGGGTGGGGCGCCCATTGCGCCGCCACCGGACCGATGATCCGGCACCCGCCCTGCGCCGCCCGCTCGATGAATTCCTCCAGATCCGTCACCGGAAAGCGCAGCGAGGTCCAGCCGCGCAGGGGCGGTTCGCGGTCCGAGAAATCATGGCCGCGCACGCCATATTCGATGATCTCGACCGAACCCTCCATCCGCCCTTCGGGGTGATAGATGCCGATCCGCATCGGGATCTGCGCGGCGATCCCCTCGGGCAGGCCCATGCAGTTGGCCCCGCTGTCCTGCGCCGCCATGCCTTGCGTTTCCTGCACCGGCAACCATCCGAAGCAATCGCGATAGAGATGCCGCGCCGCCTCGAAATCAGGCACGACCTGGGTTGAATTGAACACGAAACTGGCCGGGCCGGACACGCCGTCATAGCCCTGAAGCGGGGGCCGCACCCGCTCCATCAGCGCGACGCACAGGCCGTCGGCATCGCTGCTCACCACCTCGCGCACGGCCAGCGGACCGAAATCCCAATCGGTAATCGGCGCATGGGCGACAAAACCCTGCGCCACCAGCGCCCGCTGCAAAGCCTCGATATCGGGCAGGGCGCGCAGATTGATGTCAAAAATCCCGCCCGGATCCCACGCCTGCCCGCCCTCGCGGTTAAGGTCCGCCACCGGGCCGTCGATCTGGATCAACCGGATGCGACCGCGCGCCACGCCGGGATGCCCGATCAGCACCTCCCGCGCCGCGCCCGTCAGGCCCATCAGCACCATGGCCCCGTCATCGACCGGCCCCTGTGCCACAGGCACAAACCCCGTGGCCGCGCAGAGCCTTGCCGCGCTTGCCCCGGCATCGGCCACGATGGCCACCACTTCCTCGAAACCATTGTCCAGTGCGATCATGGACCAAGGCTGCGCCGCGCCCTGCCCGCTCCGCAATGACCGTTTCCCACAATTCCGCCCATCGGATAGACCGCGCAAAGCGCGCCCATAGGGCCGCACGTTCCATAGCCTGCACGCCATGAGCCAATCACGACTGGGCGGCAGAACCGCCCTTATCACCGGCGCGGGTCTTGGCATCGGCCGCGCCGCCGCGCTGCGCCTTGCCGAAGAGGGCGCGGCACTCATCCTTGCCGACCGCGACGAGGAACGGTTACGCGAAACCGCCGCCCTGCTGGGCGAGGCGCCGCATCGGATCATCCCCTGCGATGTCACCGATGAGGCTCAGGTAGCCGATCTGTTCGCTGCTGCGCTGGCATGGCGCCCGCTCGACATTCTGGTCAACAATGTGGGCGGCGGGCGTTCGGGGCGGATTGCCGATCTTTCGCTTGATGATTGGGAACACACGATGGCGCTCTCCCTGCGCAGCATGTTCCTGTGCACCCGCGCCGCTGTGCCGGGCATGACGGCGCGCGGCTATGGGCGGATCGTGTGTCTGTCCTCAGGCGCGCGCAACGGAACGGTGTGGAACGCCTTCTATACCGGCGCCGCTCCCTATTCGACCGCCAAGGCCGGGGTGATCGGCTTTGTCCGCGCGCTGGCCATCGAATTGGGCGACAGCGGGATCACGATCAACGCTGTGGCCCCCGGCCCCATCGATACCGAACTGGCCGGACCATACTTGCGCGCGATGGACGAACAGGGCCTTGAATATGCCCCCAGCCGGATGGTGCCGCTGCACCGGCTGGGCACCGCGCGCGAGGTGGCCGACGCCATCCTGTTCCTGGCCGGCGACGAGGCCAGCTATATCACCGGCACCACGCTGGACGTGGCGGGGGGGCGCTAGGCCCCCGTCAATCACGGCAAATCGCGCGCCACGCGAAAGCCCAGATGGTTGTTGCGCTGTTGCGGGGGATCACCGATGCGCTGGGCCACATGCAAGGTCCAGTCGAGCAGGCTCCACCCACCGCCGCGCACATTGCGCTTGGTGCAATCGCCGCCCGCGATCCACGCCGATCCATCGCCGGGCGCCCCCTTGAAATCGGGGTGATGGCAATCGGCCACCCATTGCGCAGTGTTGCCCGCCATATCATATAGGCCGAACCGGTTGGGCGGATAGGATCCCACCGGCGTCGTGCGGTCATAGAAATTGCCGTAATTGGCATCCTCGTGGGTGATGCGCGTGCCGAAATAAAAGGGCGTCACCGTGCCCGCGCGCGCGGCATATTCCCATTCCGCCTCGGACAGCAGGCGATAGGGCTGGCCGGTTTTGCGGCGAAGCCAGGCGACATAGGCCAACGCATCGTCGTAATTCACGTTGATGACCGGCCGCCGCCCGCGCCCCCAGCCTTCATCCGCCGGTCGATAGGCGCCGCAACCGCCGTCGGTCACGCAGGCATCCCATTGAGCGAAGGTGACGGCATAGCGCCCCACGGCAAAGGGCCGCGCGATGGTGACGGGATGCACCGGCCCCTCCATCGCATCGAACATCGGCCATACGCCCACCGAGCGGTTGTCCTTGGGCGTGGTGCCCATCATGAAGCGCCCGGCGGGCACGACCACCATTTCGGGCAGGTCGGCCCCATCGGCAAAGGCAGATCCGGGGCGCAGCGAGGGAAAGGACGGCGCAGGCGCGGCCCGGATGATCGGCGTACCGTCCGGGCCCAGTTCCGGCTTGGGCGTTGACGGGGGCGGAGCCGCGCCCATCACCGCCGCAGCCATCGCCATCATGGCCGCGCCGCGCATCCATCGAGATAGGGCATCGCGCATCTTAACCCTCCCTGCGATCGCTGAAGGCATCGGCCTTAACCTGCGCGGTGATGTCCAGCGCCAGTTCGGGCGGGGGCGGCGGATCAATGGCATCGGCCCCATTGCGCCGCGCATCGGCCAGAATGCGGTCGATGAGCGCGATGGTGCGCGCCGCGTCAAAGCCGCTGACGCTGCGATGCGGGCGGCCGCGCGCGGCGGCGACGAATTCCTCCATCTGGATGCGGAAATAATGGCCCAGATCGCGCCCGCCCATCACGCGGGCATCGCGCACCACGCCGGGCGCAGGCTCCACCAGCAATTCGCGGTTGAAGCGCAGGAATTCACCGTCCTCGATTTCCACCACGCCCTTGCTGAAATGCAAAACCTTGCGGTCAATGATGCTGGGCTGGTTATAGCTGATATGGACGCTGGCCATGCGCCTCCCCGGATAGGCGAGCAGGATCATCGCCTGATCCTCGCCCTGCCATCCGGTCTGCCAGCGGGCGGCCTCGGCATGGACCCGGACCGGATCATCCGCCCCCATGCACATCTGCACGAAATCGAGCGAATGGGGCGCAAAGAGCGAGAGGATCAGCCCTTCCTCGGGCTTGCGCGTGGCCCACCATGGCGCCTGCGGGCCGTTCCAGCGGACGCAGGAGGTGACCTCCACCGCCATCAGCTTGCCAAAATCCTGCCAGTGGTCGAGCAGATAATGGAACGCGGGGCCCTGACGATAGGTATGGCCGGCGGCCAGCACCACGCCCTTGTCCGCTGCGGCCTGCGCCAGCGCAAGGGCTTCCTCGCCCGTTGGCGCCAGCGGCTTTTCCACCAGCACATGCTTGCCCGCCGCAATGGCCGCCATCGCCTGTTCGGCATGCAGGTCATTGGGGCTGGCGATCAGCACCGCCTCAACCTCGGGCATGGCCAGCACCTGCGCCAGATCATCACTGGCCACAGCGCCAAAGGGGCGGGCCGCAGCCTGCGCGGCGGCCGGATCGCGGTCCACCGCCGCCACCAGACGGACCCGGTCCGCCAGTTGCCCGACCGCGCCCAGATGTGCGCCAGAAATCCGCCCGCATCCCACCAATGCCAAACCCAGCGGGTTCTCCATCTGCCATTCTCCTGTTGCGGCAAGCCATCAGGATGGCGCGACCGGCCGCAATGCCACGCGCCGATAGCCCAAATCTCCGCCCTGCGGAGAGTCCGCCGTGACTCCCTGTTGCGTAATCCGCGCGGGATCATGTTGATGCGATAATTATACGGACACCCCCGATCCGATCATGACCCTGTCGCGCGCCTATACCACCTGCCGCTATGGCCAACTGCATTACCGGCAGGCGGGCGTTGATGGCGCGCATCCGCCGCTGGTGATGCTGCATCAGAACCCGTCCTCGGGCTGGGAATATGAACCGCTGATCGCCGCCATGGCGCAGGACCGCCGCGTGATCGCCTTTGACACGCCCGGCCATGGCATGAGCGATGCGCCGCCCGCCCCTCCCGGCATGGCCGGTTATGCCGCCGCCTTTGCCGATGGTCTGGCCGCGCTAGGGGTGGATGGGCCGATTGACCTTTACGGCTATCACACCGGATCGCTGCTGGCGGTGGAGCTGGCGCTGGCCTTGCCGGGGCAGGTGCGGCGGATGGGCCTGACCGGCATTCCCATGTATCCGGCCGACATCCGCGCCGCCAAATTGCGCGAGGCCGAGGAATTCCCAACGCCCGACGAGGATGGCGCGGTCATCCTCGACCTGCTGACGCGCCTGTGGGCCTATGTCGTCAAGGCGCGCGATCCGCGCCAGTCGCTGCCCCGCGCGATCCGTCATTTTGCGGACAAGGCCTTTATCCTCGACCGCTTCACTTGGGCCTATCGCGGCGTATGGTCCTATGACTATGCTCGCCTTGGCCAGATCACCTGTCCGGTACTTTTGCTGCAACCGCATGAAGCCCTGCGCGAGCCTGCGCTGGCGGCGGCGGCGCTGATACCGGATATTTCCATCCGCGATCTGCCCCAATTGGATCGCGATATTTTCGACATTGCTCCAGAGGTGCTTGCCCGTGAATTACGTCTCTTCCTTGGTTGAATCCGGCCTGCCGATTGCTGATATTTCGCATTCGGTGTTGCACCCCGACTTTATCGCGCGCGAGGTCAAGGCGCGCTATCCGGTGGTGGGCAAGCTGGACGTGTGGCTGCTCTATCGCGGCATGAACGATGTCTATCTGGTTCAGGACGAGCAGACGAAATATGCGCTGCGCGTGTGGCGCAAGACATACCGCGATGTCGATGATGTTGCCTATGAACTCGATTTCCTGGCCTTCCTGAAGGACAAGTCCTTCCCCGCCAGCGTCGCCGTGCCCCAGCATGACGGTACGCTCTACTGGAAGGCCGCCACGCCCGAGGGCGCGCGCGCGATTGCCATGTATGACTGGGCGCCGGGGCGCAAATTCGGCGATATGCTGAGCGAGGAAACCTCGTTCCGCATCGGCGCGGCTTTCGCCAACATGCATCTGCTGGGCTATGAATGGGCGGGCAAGGATCACAAGTTCACCACCGACACGGCCAAGGATTACAACATCTGCATGCCCGCGCTGATCGACTTTGTGTATGATCGCCCGGACGACCTGCGCGATTATCCGATCATTGCCGCCAATATGGACAAGCGCCTCGATGAACTGGCCGCCGCCGGTGTGCCGCTGGGCGTGTGCCACCGCGATTTCCACCCCTCCAACGTCCATGTCGATGATGCGGGCACGATCACGCTGCTCGATTTCGACGCGGCGGGCGAGGATTTCCTGATGCAGGACGTGCAGAACTTCGTCTGGGGCAATCTGTTCTACGGCTTTTCGGAAAGCTATGGCACGGCGTTTGAGGACGGCTATCAGTCGGTCCGCCCTTTCACCGCCGAGGAAATCGCCAACAAGGAACTCTTCCTGATGGGCAAGGCGCTGCGTCTGGTGGCGGGCATGGCCCATTCCAGCACGGCGGTCGGACGCGGCACTTTGCGCTTCCGCAACCTCGACTGGCTGGGCGATTACATCAAGACGCGCGCCCGCGCCTGCGGTCTGCTCTGATGCGGGCCCCGGCCGAAAGCTGGCCCCGCGCCGCCACCGCATGGTGGATGGTCGCGCTGCTGTTCCTTGCCGGGATCTGTTCGGTCATCGACCGGGCGATCCTGAACATGGTGGTCGATCCGGTGCGCCATGACCTGGGCATCGGCGATGGCGCGATCGGATTGCTGCAGGGGCTGGCCTTCGGCCTGTTCTATGCCTTTATGGGCATGCCGATGGGGGTTGCGGCCGACCGCGTGTCGCGCCGCAACCTGTTGACCGGGGGCATCGCGCTCTGGTCGCTGGCCACCATCGGCAGCGGGCTGGCGGCGGGGTTCGGGCAATTGTTTGCCGCCCGCCTGCTGGTGGGCCTTGGCGAGGCGGCGCTGGGGCCTTGCGCGATCTCGCTGATTTCCGACCTCTTTCCGCCCGACAAACGCGGCCGCCCGATCAGCATCTATATGATGGGCCAGTCGCTGGCGCAGGGGCTGGGCATTGCCTTCACCGGCATCGTACTGAGCGCGGCGGCCAAGGGGGCCTTTGCAACATGGCCGGTGCTGGCCGGTCTTGCCCCATGGCGGACGGTTTTCGTCATTTCCGGCTCGCTGGGCCTCATCGTCGTGCTGGGTATGCTCACCACGCGCGAACCGGCGCGGCGCGGGCAATCGCCCTTGGCCGCCCATCCCGGCATCGGCGAGAGCGTGGCATGGTTCTGGCGCAACCGCGCGGTGCTGGCGCCGCTCTATCTGGGCTTTGGGGTGTGCTTTATCGCGGCCTATGGCGGCGCGGCATGGCAACCCACGATGCTGATGCGCGGCTTTGGCGTTTCGCCACAATTTGTGGGCGCCTGGCTGGGGCCGCTCTCGATGCTGTTCTCGGCCACGGGGCCGCTGGTGGGCGGGTGGCTGCTGGATCGCTCGATGAAGGCGGGCAAGCCCATGCTGCGCTTCCGCCTGCTCTCCTTCATGCCGCTGCTGGCGCTGCCCTCGACGCTGGCGGTGCTGGCGGGCGATGCGCGGACGGCGGCCTTTGTCGTGGCCACGGGCAATGCGATCTATGCGGTGTGCGGCACGCTGATGTTCGCCACCTTGCAGGCGATTGTTCCGGCGCGGATGCGGGGCACCTCGATCGCGCTGACGCTGGTGCTCAACACCTTGCTGGGCGCGGCCAGCGGGCCGCTGCTGGTGGCCAGCGTCAATGGCGCGGTGCTGCATGATCCGGCCAAGGTGGGCTGGGCGATTGCGCTGGTGGCGGGGCCTGCGGTGGTGCTGGCTGCGGGCCTGTTCAACATGGGCCGCGTCGCCATGCGCCGCGCGGCAAAGCAGGGCGACGAGACCGCCGCCCTGCTGGGTGTCTGATTAGGGCGCGTTCCATAGGGGCGTGAGCAAAGCTGCGGGGTCTTTCAGCACCTCCGGGCGGAACTGGCGGGTCGCGGCCTGCCATTCCGCCGGGATGCTGTCCATCGCCGCGCCCTGCTTGCCGATGCCGATGGCCGACATATGGCCCGGTGTGTCGCCCATCTCCATCCACGGACGCCAACTGCACACATTGGTGAAGCTCACATCGCTGGGCACATGGGGGGCGCCGGACAGCACGTCCGACAGCCGGGCATGGAACGTGTTGCTCTCCGAATAGCGGAAAGGTTTGGCACCGGGGGCAAAGCGCATCGAGGTGCGCGAACGCTCGGTGATATAGAGATCATCGCCGCGCACCTCGAAGGGCAGCACCTCGTGCTCGATCTCCAGCCCCGGCACCGGTTTGGCCAGCGCAAAGCCCAGATCGGGGCGGATGAACACCTTGGATGGTGCATAACCCCCCATCGGCACTTTCACATCGCGCCCCGTATAGGGATTGCGCCATTGGGTCAGCACCGCGCCCGTGTCGGGATCGGTGAACCAGGCGATTTCGGCATTGATGGCCTCATAGCCGCCGTCGGCGGCGGGACGATAGCGCGCAAAGACCGCCGAGCGCACATTGAACAGCGGCCGCATCTCATCCCCGGTTATGCCGTAGTAGCGGGCCGAAACCCAGCTAGCGATCAGCCGGTCATCCAGACTGCCGCGCATTTTGACGAAGGCCATGAGCCGGTCCGCAGGCGCGGCCAGATCCAGCCCCCGCACCGCCGCCAGCGCAGGCGCGGCCAGCATCAGGCCCGCTCCGCCCAGTACGCCACGCCGCGACACGCCCGTCATGACGCCACCACAAGGCGCGAATTGACCGAACCGCCCGCGCCCTCGCGCAGGGCCTTGGCGGCCTTGTAGCCCTCGCTGTTCATATAGGCCCGCGCGGCATCGGCATCGGGAAAGCGGATCAGCACCGCTCGGCCCGCATCCTCGCATTCGCCCTCAAACACCTGCTCGATCAGGCCGCGCACCAGATATTCCCCGCCAAAATCCGCCGCGACCTGCGCCGCCGCGCGCGCATAGGCGATGAATGCCTCCGGCTCGCCGCTTTTTACCGTGGCCCAGATATAGGCTGTCATATGCCGCTCTCCTCTGGCAAAAAAGGCTGGCCCCGCCTGCGCAGAGCCAGCCTGAAACCGTCCGTCCGTCCGGGGCTGCGGATTGCGCCGCCGCCCCGTCGGGCCATTACATCTTGACCTTGACCTGCACACCGACGGTACGCAGTTCGGGAAGACCCATCACAGCCGCAGAATAGAAGCCGAAGTGGGCCAGCGTGTTGTCGATGGCATAGTTGTCGCCGATCGAGGTGTAGGTGTGGTTGTTGAACAGGTTGTTGACGAAAGCCTCAACCGCGACATTGCCCTTCGACACACCGCCGCGCAGGTTGAAGATATGGCGATCAGGCGTGCGCAGGATATTGGCCTCGTTCGACCACTGGCCCGACTTGTAGCTCCAATCGAGACGGGCAAACCACTTGCCGTCATCAACCGAGGGCAGGTCGCCATGCAGCAGCGCGCCCAGGTTGGCCGAATATTTCGACGTGTTCTTCATCTCCTTGCCGGAGAAGTCGAAAATGCCGGTCAACTGGCTGACGGTGGTGCTGCGGAACTGCTTGATGTCCGAAGCGTTGATCGCGCCTGCACCGTCCAGCGTGATCAGGTCATTGACCTTGAACGAGAAATCACCCTCGATACCATAAAGATCGACATTGCCGGTATTGGCCGACACGTTCTGGAAGCTCGTGCCGGTGGCCGAGGTGGGGTCGTTCACGATGATCGAGATCGCGTTGATCTGATCGCGCCACTGGGCGTAATAGGCTGCGGCGGTGTAGCGCAGCGCGCCGTTCAGCACCTTGCCCTTCACACCCACTTCATAGTTGGTGATCTTTTCCGGCTTGATCGACAGTTCGCCGCCGGCGGCAATCGCTGCATTCTGGATGGCCGTGCTGGTGGACAAAATGGCGGTGTTGAACTGCGCCGGGTTCACACCCTTGGCCCACGAGGCATAAGCCATGAAGCTGGGGTTGAACTGATAGTTGATGATCGCACGCGGGGTGAAATTGTTATACTTGGCCGAGGCCAGCAGGCTGCCGCCCGCGTAGGTACCCGCGGGCAGATAACCGGCCTGAAGCGTCTGACCCGAGGGACGGGTAAACGCGCCCAGCCAGTCGATCTGGTAACGGCCTTCAACGCTGGCCGACAATTTGTCGGTGAAGTCATAGGTCGCCCCGAAGAACAGGCCCGTGGTGCGGCTTTCCGCCTTGCCGCCCGGAGACAGCAGCGCGGAGGTAAGAGCGGTGAAGCCGCCGCCGCCGCCCTGGAACTGCTGCGCCTTGAGGTAGGAAACACCCGCCACACCGCGCAGGCGGCCGAACTTGTAATTGACGCGGCCTTCCATCGACCAGTCATTGGTCTTGCGTTCGATCAGATAGGGGAAATCCCAATAGCCCTTGGGGTTGGCCGGATAGGCGATGCTGCTGGTGTCCAGGCCATCCAGATCAATCAGCGTCGACCACACTTCGCGGTTGTAACCGGCCAGCACGGCGGCGGTGATGTTGGGGTTGATCACCCATTCGGCATTGGCATGAGCGTGGTGACTGATGCGGCGCAGGCCATAACCATCGACGCCCTCGCTGGGGCTGACGATACGGTTGGTCGGGCTGGACAGCCACGAACGGATCGCATCGGTATTGGCCACATTGGCCGAAACCGGATAGGCCAGCTTGGGCGTAACACCGCAGATATAGGCATTGGTGACGGCGGTGCCCTGACCGGCCACACCGCGGCTGTTGCCTTGGAACGAGCAGTTCGACTGGCTGGGCGCGATAACGGCGCCCGAGCTCGACTTGATGTCATAGGCATAGAGGCGGGCCTGCGCCGGGGCGCCGTCGCGGTCTTCGCTCATCAGGCCGAACAGCTTGATCGAGAAGTTATGCGCAGGCTTGAACAGCAGCGTGGCGGTGCCGATCGTGCTCTTCTGGTCGCCCAGCGTGCCGCCGCCGGGGGCCGCATTGTTCCACGAACCGCTCTTGGCCCAACGGTCGCCGGTGATGCGGAAGGTCAGGACATCACCGAAGATCGGCCCTTCGATCGCGCCCTGCAGACGGTAATTGTCGCGCGTGCCCACCATGCCAAGCAGGTTGCCGTGCCATTCCGAGGTGGGATCCTTGGTGGAAATGTTGATCGCGCCGGCGAAGGTGTTGCGGCCGTAATAGGCGCTCTGCGGACCCTTGACGACTTCGACCTGCTTGGGATCGGAAACCGACATGATCGCCGAGGGCGAGGCAACCGCCACGCCGTCGATGAACATCGAGGTGGTGGTGGCCAGCGTGGTCGAGGGCGTGAAGCCGCGGATCACGATCTGCTGGAACGAGCGGTCGGCGTGGCCCGAAGAGTTGTCGTTGATGTTGATGCCCGGCGTCGACTGGGCCAGCCCGCTCATCGAGACAACACCCTTTTGCGCCAGCGTTTCAGCCGTCAGCGCGGTGACTGTCACGGGAACCTTGAGAATGTCTTCGCTGCGTTTACGCGCGGTGACGGTGATGGTGCCTGCATCCTCGACGGGCGCGGCAGCGGCCGGTTCAGCGGCCAGCGCAGGAGTGGCAACCCCAAGTGCCACAAAAATCGCAAGAGCCGAGGTCGTTGTCGCCACAGAGGCTTTCAAAAAGCGAGTTTCCATTTTTCCCTCACTGGATAATTGTTATGTCGGCAAAAACCGATCCAGAATTTGTTCTAGTTCCCGCTGCTATCTGTTCTTATGAAATTCTATCCGCCTGTTGTTCACGCGGCGCCAATTGGCGCGATCCATCCAGCAGGGAATGTGGCGAATTACGCTTCGCGTAAAACACCCCGGCCCCAAAACGAGCCGTTTGACTTGAACTCCCCTATCTGGCCGATTCCGCTTATCCCTTTCGGCTGAAGAGAGAGTGCCTTGCCCCTGCCCCGCGTGGCGCAGGAAATGCGGCCTATTCGCCTGTCGGATGCAGAGGCTCGACCAAACAGTCACAAAAGCGTGCTAGGCACGGCGCGGGCGGCGCGAAATTCGCAGGAATCCGTAATTGACGACGCGGTTTAGTGGGAAATCCGGCCCAAAAAGGCCTGCACAGGCGCCAATGACGCCTGCGGACATTCCAGCGGCATCATATGGCCGCAATCCTTAACGACAGACAGCACCTTGTCCTTTGCCCCCAGCCTTTCCAGCGTTTGGCGCCCATCTTTGGCCAAAGGCACCTCGGGATCGCGATCCGACCACAGCACCAGCGTGGGCGTGGTGATCGCGGCCAGATCGGCGGGCGTGCCCGCAAAGGGCGGCGCCTTGCCGAAATGACGCGGCCAGCCCTGTGCGCGATTGTTCAGTTCGGTCCATTCGCGCGCCAGTTCGGGCGTCACACGGGCCGGATCGGCATAATTCATCCGCAGGATCCCGCCCCACATCGCCGGTATGTGATGACCGCCCAACAGACCGTCAAAGGCCAGCACCGCCTTGAACCATGGCGTGAAATGCGGCGCCGGTTTCAGCGGCCCGGCGGCGATATTGGCCAGCACCAGACCGCGCAGCGCCTGCGGATGCTGCGCAGCATAATGGGCCACGCCCTCGCCCGCGCTGCTGGTGCCCACCAGCACGAAAGGCGGCAGTTTCATCTGCGCGGCCAGCGCCGCGATCAACGCCGCCTCGGCATCGCCATTGTACAGACCCTGCGGCTGCGGCCCGGAAAGGCCCATGCCGGGGCGGTCGAAACGGATCACGCGATAGCGGCCCTTCAACCCCGCCGCCCAATCATCCCACATATGCACCGAGGCAAAGGAACCATGCACCAGCATGACCACCGGCGCATCGGCTCGGCCGGGGCCTTCATCCACCACATGCAGCGCCTGTCCGTCCACGGTGATAAAGCGCGAGGCAGGCGTGGCATAGCGCGCGCGCATCTCGCCCTCATCCGGGCGCAGCCATCCGGCCCGTGCCGCGCCCACATAGGCCCCGGCCCCCAAAACCGCCGCGATCAGCGCAGCCCCCGCCCAGCGCCACACCCTCACTTGCCACCTGCCAGATAGGCGCGGGCGCGCAGCACGGCATTGGCGCTGGTATCGGCCCAGAACAGGCCCAGATCATGATAATGCATAACGCCGCCTGCCAGCGGCTCCAGCCCCAGCGCCTTGTCGGGCCGGACGAGCAGCAGGCCGAAATCGCAACGCGCCGAAACCGCCCCCGCTTTCAGCGGTTGCAAAGGCCCGAAACCGGGGCTGCCCGGCACCGCGCCCTTGGCCGCCGCCGATGGCGCCTCCTTCAGCTTTGCATCAAAGGTCAATGGATTGACGCAAAGCGTAACCTTGCCCGCATCATCGCCATATTTCTGCACATAGGTCGATTGCGAGTAGCCCGCCATTTTCGCCACATCGGCCGCACCATCGAGATAGGCGTTCCATTGCACCACGCATCCGGTCTGGTCCGGCGCAGCGCAGGGCGTCACGCTTTTGAACCGTTTGCCGAAATCGCCCTGCGCCAGATTGATGCCGATGATATAGGCCGCCACCAGCCGCTTTTGCAGCGCCGCGCCGTCGATCCGTCGCTCCAGCAGGGTGGCGGAATGGAAGGCCCCTTGCGAATGGCCCGCGATGATGAAGGGACGGTCGCCGATCTGTTTGAGGAATGCGTCAAAGGCACGCTCGACATCGCCAAAGGCCAAGGCAAAGGCCGCCTCGCGCACCGGACCGCTGGCGAAGCTGTTATAGGTGGCGGCGCGATAGCGCGGGGCATAGACATCGCAACAGGCGGCAAAGACGCTGGCCTGTCGAGCGATGCTGCTTTCATCGGTCCAGTGGCTGGCCTTGGCGTCGGCCGTGTTCTGGTTCAACTCGCCCGTCTCGCTGCGCAGCGTGGTGGGGTGAAGGAAAAAGACCGCAACCTTTGGCGCGCGGGCCGGTTTGGCCGCACCCTCAGGCAGGGGCGAGGCCCAGCCTCTGGAGGCGAACACCGACCAATTGGCGCGCATGGCGTAATCAGGAGCGGGCGGAGCCTTGGCGGCCACGGCCGCCGCCCCATCCTGCGCCCTGACCGGCCCCGTCACCGCAACAGCAAGCAACATCCCAACAATCGCTTTACGCATTCCAGACCCTTTACCCACCAAAACGGCCGCCATCATGCCCGGATCATGCAGGGCAAAATGGCGGCCGGTCTTGCGCTCGAAACTCTAGCCGACTGGCGGACAGGATCAGTCCTTCACCGCCGCGCAGGCATACCAGCTGCCCATCAGGGTGCGCCCTTCGGGGTGGCCCTCGGTAAAGAAGTCCTCGGTGTTCGGATTGAGGAAATAGCTGCCCTTGCGATAGCCGACCGCCACCTTGTCCGCCGCAAAACCGGCATCGGTGGCCACTTTCATCCAGTCCGTGCGGGCCAGCGAGGTCATGAAGGGTTCGTTGTTGTAATGCGATTCAAAATCGCAGCGCATCTGGTCCCACAGGCTCAGATGTTCGTGGCGCGGCGGCACATCGACATGGCACATGATCCCGCCCGAACGCAGCAGACGGTGGCTCTCCTTGAAGATCTGGCGCATCCCCTTGGCCGAGGTTTCATGCAGCAGGGCCGAGGAGCAGACGAGATCGAAACAGCCGTCCTTGAAATCGGTATGTTCGGCGTCCTGCTGGCTGAAATGGATGGCCACGCCCATGCTTTCGGCGCGGGCATGGCCATAGCGCAGCATCGGTGCGCCCACGTCCAGCGCATAGACCTCGGCATCGGGAAAGGCCTGGGCGATGGCGACGGTCGAATGGCCCACCGCGCAGCCCAGATCGAGGATCCGCTTGGGCTTGAAATCGGGGAAGAAGCCCTGAACATGGCTGGCCAGCGTATGGCCGCGCCCGTCATTCTTCCACCCGCCGTTCAGATTGCGCAAATAGGTCGAGGCAAAGCGGTCATAAAGAGCGCCCGCGCGGAAATCGGCATCCGACGTGTCGGTGATATAGCCGCCCGCCATGCGGTGATGGTCGATCGAACTGATATAGCGCGGCATGACCAGATCGGGGTTCAGCCGCAACGAGCCCTTAGGATTAGCCGCCTGCTCGGCCACCTTGCCCGCCAGTTCATCATATTGCCGGTCAATCGCGCCATCGAGCGCCTGCCAGATGCGGTCCTGATAGAACAGCGAGAGCGTCAGCCAATATTGGTGCAGCGGATGGTTTTCCAGCGCATTGCGCACCTCGGTGCTGCGGGTGGGGGCCTTGCCGGTTCTGGCCGTCACTTCGGGCACGATCACCTCGTCCAGCAGGCGCCGGTCGAGCGGGTCCATCTTCTGGTTGGTCCACATGCGCATGGCCAGGAAGTGATCCTCCAGCGCCTGTTCGTCATGGGTGGCCTGGGGCATCACGGCATGGCCGTAATGGGTGGAATTGGGGCGGGCGGATTCAGCAAGAGTGGCCATGGGGGGAACCTCCTCAGTTAGCGTCGGCGGCGACACGCGCCAGTTCGTTTTCATAGGCGTTCTGATCGGCCAGCGCCTCGGGCAGCAGCCGGTCGCGGGCCACGCCCAGAACACGCTCATAGGCCTTTTGCTTATAGGCGCCGCGACAGGCGCGCGCCTCGGCATCGGGATGATAGGCGTCAATATCCTCCGGCCCATGCAGCCCGGCGGCTTTAAGCAGCCGCTCATTGGCGTCGAGCCGGTCCTTCAGCACCATCACCTCGCCCAGCAGCGCCAGCACCATGCCCGCCAGCGCATCCTGAGTCGCGCTTTCCAGCACCACGGGCTGGCTGCCTTTGGAACGGGCCGTCCGGTCCAGATTTTTGCGTTCAACCAAGATCTTGCTCCAAACTGAATCGAAACAGGCGCCCGGTGCGGGCGCGAATGTCCTTCTTGTCGAGGTCGGGCCCATGGGCCTCCTCGGTCACTTCATCCTTGGCCTTGAGATCATACCCCGTCTGGCTGGAAAGCAAGACGGCGATCTGCGTATCGGGCAGCACGGCGAAGGGGAATTCATGCCATGTGCCGCGATGCATGGCAAAGCCTGCGCTGCCGTCGAAATAGAAGGCGCGCACGGCCGAAAGATCGGGCAGGTCGCCCTCGCAGGGCGGAGCCATCACCGCCACGAAAGGCTTGCCGCCCAGCGGGATGAAAGCCTGCGTATGCTGGGCATGGCGCTCCATATAGCGCACCTCGCCGGGGCGCGGGTCCATGTCGGCAAGGGTGATCTCAACCGGATGGTCGCATTCAAAGGGGGCGGGATAGCTCATCCGCACCGCGCCCTTGTAGAAATCCACCGCCACGCTCTTGGCCCCGCTGGCCGCGCCGATGATCGCGCCAAAGGGGGCCAGCGCCTCGGCCGTGGCGGGTTGCGGAATCAGGGTGATGATCTCGCTCATGCCTGCCCCCGCCACATACGGATCAGGACATCGCTGCGCGCGATGAAATGCTGTTTGAGCGCACCGGCAATATGCAGCGCCAGCAAACCCCCGCCCAGCCACAGGCCCCAGACATGCATCCGGGCAAAGAAGCCATATTTGAACAGGACCGGCGCATTCCACGCCACCGGCGGCACGATATGCGGGATGAACCCGTCCGGGCCAAATCCATCCGTGCCAAAGAACCACATCTCGGGCGCCGGATAGCCCGCCCCCGCCGCCATCGAGGAAAGCGCCGCCCAGCCCGAAAGCGGCAGCGCCAGCAGCAGCAGATAGAGCAGTCCCTGCACCGCGGCGGCCAGCAGGACCTCGAAGCGGCTGGACGTGGCGGGCGGCGGCGGCCTGTCATGGGTCAGGCGCCACACAATGCGAAACACCACCGCCATCAGCACGATCATGCCCAGCGTATGGTGGATCTGGCTGGAAAGAACATGGCTGGCCTTGCCCCCCGGATCGCGGGCGGCATAGGTCCAGCTCATGATGAAACCGGCCGGCACCTCGACCAGCACGGCCAGCGCCGTGCCCCAATGCAGGGCGCGGGCGATACGGTTCCAGCCGGTTATGGCGGATACTCCCATGGGCGACTCTTTCTCCCGCCGCATATGATCTGCGGCTTTGGCGGGAGGATGCCTGTGATGACGTCCTTCCCACTGCCCCTCGCCCGATTTGCCCGCAGGCCGGATAAATCACCCCCATGCCTCGCCCGGCCCCCTTGCTTGCGCCAGCGATAGAGGCTGAATATGCCCCCGACAGATGAAAGGCCCGAACCGATGAGCGCAACAATGCAGGATGACACGCTGAAGGCGCGGCTGGTTCAGGCTCTGGGCGCCGGGGCGATGGTGGATGATGCCGACCGCCTCGCCTATGTCTCCAATGACGTTTACCGCACCGGCGGCGCGCCTTTGTGCATCCTTCGCCCGGCCAGCGTGGCGGCGCTGCAGACCGCCGTGCGCCTTTGCGCCGAGGCGGGCGTGGCGATTGTGCCGCGCGGGGGCGGGGCCTCCTATACCGATGGCTATCTGTTTCCGGCGGGCGGCCATGTGCTGATTGACACCGGCGCTCTGACCGCGATGGAGATTGACGAGCGCAACGCCATCGTCACCGTCGAGGCGGGCGTGACCTGGGCCGCGCTGAAAGAGGCGCTGGATGCGCGGGGCCTGCGCACGCCCTTCTGGGGGCCGTTTTCGGGCATCGCCGCCACTGTCGGCGGATCGGTCAGCCAGAACAGCGTCAGCCACGGCACCGCCGCCCACGGCATTTCGGCGCAAAGCGTGCTGGGGCTGGATGTGGTGCTGGCCAATGGCGAGCTGCTGACCACCAATGCGGCCGAATCGATGCGGTTTTATGGCCCCGACATCACCGGCCTGTTCACCGGCGATTGCGGCACGCTGGGGGTCAAGGCGCGCATCCGCCTGCCGCTGATCGCCGCCCTGCCCCATGCCGAGGCGCTGTCCTTTGCCTTTGACAGTTTCGAAGCCTATCACGCCGCCGTGCGCCGCGCCCAGATCGCCCGGATCGACGACAGTCATTTCATGATCGACCTTGCTCTCTCGCAGGGCCAGATCGGGCGCCAGCAAAGCATGGGCGCGCGGATGCAGATCGCATGGAGCGTGCTGAGCAAGGCGCCCAACAAGCTCAAGGGTCTGACGCAGGTGCTGAAAATGGCGCTGGCGGGCGAGGACCCGATGCGTTCGGGCCAGTATATGTGCCATTTCATCGTTGAGGGCTTTGACCCTGCCGATGCGGCGCATCGGGCCGAGCGTCTGCGCCGCATCATCGGCGATGACGGGCGCGAGATCGCCAATACGATCCCGGCCTTTGTGCGCACCATGCCTTTTGCGCCGCTGGGCAATATCCTTGGCCCCAATGGCGAACGCTGGGTGCCGATCCATGGCGTGCTGGCCCACGAAAAAACCGTGCCGTTTCACAGCACGTTCAAGGCCATGCTGGCCGCGCGCAAGGCGGATATGGACCGGCTGGGCATCTGGACCGGCACGATGGCCTCGCCGGTCAATTCGGCCGGGTTCCTTTATGAGATCGCGCTCTACTGGCCCGATGCGCGCACGCCCTATCATCTCGAAACGCTGGGCAAGGAATGGATCGCGGGGCTGAAGGACTATCCGGCCAACCCGGAGGCCAAGGCCTATGCCAATGAGCTGAAGGAAGCGATTGTCGCGCTGATGCAGGATTACGGCGCGGGCCATTTCCAGATCGGCCGCGCTTATCCCTATGTCTCGCGCCTGACGCCGCAGGCCTCGGTGCTGGTGCGCGCGCTGAAAGATCAGCTTGACCCCAAGGGCGTGATGAACCCCGGCGCGCTAGGTTTTTGATAAAGGGCGTTTGATACGCCTGACAAAAAGGGGGCGGGAAGGTTGATCCTTCCCGCCCCCTTTTTGTTTATCCCTTACTTCGCAAAGGGATTGCGCGGCGCGGGCGGCTGGGGCGGAGCCCAACCGGCGGGAACCGGCGCGGGCTTCTGCTCGCGGGCATAATTCTCGAGGCTGGAAAGTGACGGGCCGTAATCCGTTTCGGGCGCGTGCAGCCACTTTTCACCCATCGCCCGCGCGGCCGCCACCAGATCGGCGGGCAGACCGGCAATGCCCTTGGGGCTGGTCGAGAAATGGGTGAAATAATTCATATGGCCCGGCGCTTGACCCATGAGCATCCAGGGCAGCCAGGGGGTTACGCGGCTCCACGAACCGGTGTGCGGAATGTGGGTGACGTTGGGGTTTTCCACATCGGCGCGGTCGCAGACATAGATGAACTGTTCCGACACGCGATTCATGACACCCGAGCTTTCACGCGGCCACTTGTCGGGCTGCAAGGCGTTGGGATAAATCATGTCGACGCCGGTGTTCAGCACCATCTTGCCATCGGGGGCAAACTGCCAATCCTGCAGGAAGGGCTTGGGTTCGCGCTTCATCGTCTGAATGCCGCCATAGCTGGGGAATTCAGGCACGGTGTCGGCGATGGTGAAATTGAACGGATCGTTGGCGATCGGCACAACCTTCACCCGCTCGCCGGTATAGGGATTGTCCCATTCGGTCAGGATCTTGTTGGTGGCCAGATCGCGATAGAACACGATTTCGCGCAGCAGGCGGCGCCACGAACCATCGGGCAGGCGATTGATGCGCACCACCGAAAAGCCCTCGACGTTCATCAGAGCGCGTACCGGTTCGTTGTCACGCACGCCAAAGATCTTGCCGCGCAGCCAGCCCACCTTCTCCTTGCCCGGCGCCACATCGCCATCCAAACGGGCATAGGTGTCGCGGGTCCACTTAGGGTCCTTGAAGTCGATCTTGGTCACGAAATCGATCGGCGGCTTGCCCTTGGGGGCCGCTTTCTTCGCTGCCGCCTCGGCCGCCGCGGGAACCAGCGCGGCGCCCGCCGCAGCCCCCGCGATGCCCAGCGCGCCGCGCCGACTTACCTTCATCTCATCCATCTTCATCCGACTCCTGATACGCCCAAGCGGGGGATAATCTTGGGCGCAGTTTTCCGTATTCCCGCGCCCGCCACACGGCGGCAGGCTGACGCTGTCCACCAGACGGATAGCGCATGGCGCTCCGCCTTGCCATCCGGCCCGCAACCACCCATTTCTGGTCACAGATCAACAATCCCCCGGTGTCACCTTCCCGATGGAGTCGAGATGCTCAACACGTTTCAGCAAGCGAGCCACAAGATGCTCCCCACCGCGACGGCCGATGAAGCCGCGCGGCAGGAATTTGCCAAGAGCCTCAAGGGCTTTGTCCAGAGCACCCTGCTCCCCGGCCTGACGCCGGTTTACAACACGCGCGTTTCGCAGGCCTTTGAAAAAGAGCATGGCCGCAAGCCGCAGAACCGCCGCGACATTCGCAACGGCATGGTAAAAGACGCGTATTTTCAGCATTATGCCGCCACCAACCGCATCGCGCAGGAATTGCTGTGGGAATCGGTCAATGTCTCGGTCGACCGCCAGTTGCCCGAACTGATCGAACGGGCGCGCGAATTGTCGGCCGGGACCAAGGCGGAACTGCGCATCCCCGAAGGTTTCGTGCCGCCGCGTTATGTCACGGCTTTCGACATCCACTGCATGCCGGGCGGCTATTGCAGCGAAGTGGCCAAGGATGACGTCTCGGTGGGCGCGCTCTATGACCGGGGCGTGTTCCTCTATGCGATGGGCTATACCGGCCCGGACAATGACGACATGGGCCGCAGCGTTTGCAATTACCTGCGCCGCCATGCGCCCGATTTCAAACCGCGCCGCATTCTGGATATGGGCTGCACAGTGGGCCATTCGACCCTGCCCTATAAGGAATATTTCCCCGAGGCAGAGGTCTGGGGCATCGATGTGGGCGTGCCCTGCGTGCGTTATGCCCATGCCCGCGCCGCCGGGATGGGGCTGGAGGTCAATTTCGCCGCGATGAATGCGGAAGAAACCACTTTCGAGGACGGCTATTTCGACCTCGTGGTCAGCCATATCCTGCTGCATGAAACCAGCGGCAAGGCCATGCCCCGCGTGTTTGCCGAGGCGCACCGCGTGCTGGCGCCGGGCGGGATGATGATCCATGCCGACCTGCCGCCGTTTGACCTGATGGACCCGTTCACCCAGTTCATCCTCGACAACGAGACCTGGTACAATAACGAGCCCTTCTGGGGCGCGATGCGCGACATGGACCAGATCGCCCTGGCCGAAAAGGTCGGCTTCGAGCGCGCCGCCGTCAAATTCGACACCGCGCCGATGGCCGTGATGGAATTTGCCGCCGCCGCCGACGGCTACAGCCAGCAGGCCGCCGAGGACGTGGCGGAGCGCGAATTTACCGCCGGCGAATTTGCCCCCGGCGGCGGCTGGGAAGTGCTGATCGCCCGCAAGGCCGACGTGGCCGCTCTGGCTGCCTGAGAGGATTGACGATGACCGAAACAACCGAACGCCCCCACGTCATCCGCGACGCCAAGGGCAAGCGCCCGCAATTCTATGACACCGACGGGCTGGACACAGCCATGTCGATGATCATGGTGCTGGCCAGCGAGATCTCGACCCTGCGCGACCGGCTGGACAGCGCCGAACGCGCGGCCAAGGCGCAGGGGATCGACCTTGCCGCGGGAATCGAGGCGCTGGTGCTGGATCAGGAAGCGCTGGAAGAGCGCGAGGCGCGGCGTCAGGATTTCCTCGGCCGCCTGTTCTATCTGGCCCGCAAGGACGCACAGGAAGCCCGCGA
The DNA here is from genome assembly GCF_012275515.1 of Novosphingobium sp. SG707. Classification (GTDB taxonomy): domain Bacteria; phylum Pseudomonadota; class Alphaproteobacteria; order Sphingomonadales; family Sphingomonadaceae; genus Novosphingobium. The sequence goes on along the minus strand of NZ_JAAZQL010000001.1, from coordinate 399,865 downwards.
TGCCGAAACCGAGGTCGGGTTTGCCAAGGTGATTGAGGAAATTGCCGAGCAGTAAGAAAAAGGGTGCGAGGAGTTTGGCTCTCGCACCCTTTTCCTTGGGTATGAAATGCAGCGTCGCAGGCCCAAACCTGCGGCGCTTATTTTTTCATCAGGCGCACCTGCAGATCGGGCGAGACAGCCCGGTCCAGCGCGGCAAGCGCCTTCGCATCCCCCCGCCCATAGGCGCCGAGGAACAGGCCCGCGATCCGGTTCGCATCCCTCAGCCCCTGCACCGCAGGCGGCCCCTTCTGCGCATAATCGCAGATCAGCCCGCCGAAATAATGACTGACATCCGACAGGACCAGGCCATAGCGATGCCCCCCCGGCACGGCGGCCTCATAGGCGTCAAGATGCACCTTCCATCCATCGGGATCGGCAGCCGTCATCCCCGGCACCAGATCGAGCGTGCCGGTCTGCACCAGCGCGGGCACGGACAGCTTGCCATAGCCCTCGCGCGTGATGAGCACGGGAATCGCGGCGGGCGGAGAAAAGGCGATGACGGCCTTGGCCTTGCCGTCGCTCTGCGGGCCGCTCCAACCCTGCGGCGCAACACTCTGCGCCCCGCCCAGCACCAGAGCCGTCAGCCCGCCATAGGAATGGCCCACCGCCACATAGGGCCGATGCCCGATATGGGCGGTAAGGGCCGCAAGATCCTCCAGCCGCGCGCGCCAACTGGCCAGCCCGGTGAATTTGGCCGTATCGGGATGCTCGCGCGAATCCACATGCAGCGGGGCCAGCACATGCCAACCCGCCGCGACCATCGGGCCGATCATCGCCTCGTAAAAGCGCGGCGAGGAAGCCGCCCCATGGCTGAAGAGGATCGTGCCCACCGGATGGGCCGGGCGCCATTGCGTGATGGATACCTTGCGCCCGCCCGCCGCCTCGATCTCGAACACAGTGGACACCGATGCGGCCAGCGCGGGCATCGCAGCCCCCATCCCAAGCGCCGCTCCCGACGCGATCAGGGCGCGGCGGGAAAGCGACGCGCCGCTCACTTCCCTGCTCATTTCCCCGCTCACTTCAACGTCTTGAGATAGGCGATCACCGCCTTGCGATCCTCCGGCTTGGGCAGACCGGGGAACAGCATGATCGTACCCGGCACCAGCTTGGCGGGCGAGGTCAGCCACTTGTCCAGATTGCCCTCATCCCAGGTCAGACCGGCCTTGGCCAGCGCAGGCGAATATTTGAAACCGGCCGCCGCGCCTGCCTTGCGCCCGAACACGCCCGACAGGTTCGGCCCCACCTTGGCCGGGGCGCCCGGCACCACCGCATGACATGCCCCGCATTGCAGAAACAACAGCTTGCCCCGCACCGCCGGATCGGCGCCCTGCGCCTGCGCGGCGCCCGCCGTTGCCAGACCCATAGCCATGACGGCCAGACCCATGAAACGCGAAACCTTCATCCCTCTTTCTCCATTGCGCGCGGCGGGCGGCACCCGATGGCCCCGCCCGCCCGTATTTTACATCTTATAGGTGAATGTCAGCTGCCATGTGCGCGGATCGCTCATGTAACGCGGGCGCACCACCGAGAAGCCGAAGCCGGTGGTCCACACGATCTGGTTGGTCAGGTTCTTCACATTGGCGCGCAGCGACCAGTTGTCCTTGCCAAAGCCGAGATAGGCATTGGCGATCGTGGTCGAGGGCACATGGCCGATGTAGAGATTGTCGGGCGTCGAATAATAATCCGAACGAGCCGTGGTGTTGATGCCCATGGTCACTTCGCCGCCATGGGCTGGAACAGCGGCGTCCGCGCCGAAGGAAGCCTGATATTTGAACACATTGGTCATCGCATTGCCGACATAGGAGGCAACGCCCGCAACCGTGGCGGCCGACGCCTTGTACTTGCCGTCATTATACGTGCCATTAGCCCAGAGCGTCAGGCCAGTGATCGGCCGAAGCGAGAATTCAGCCTCCACGCCCTTGTGATCGGCGGCGTAATTCTGGGTGATGAAGGCGCCGGTGCCGGTCACGCCCTGCTGCTGCAGGCTGGAATAATCGTTGAAGAAGGCCGAGATGTTGAGCTTGCCCTTGCGGTCAAGAAACTCGGTTTTCAGGCCCAGCTCGTAGGCCTTCATCTTTTGCGGCGCAAAGGGCGAATTGAGCGCCACCGCATCGCTGGCCAGGCCGTTATAGCCTCCCGCCTTAAACCCTTCGGAGAAGCTGGCATAGGCCATCACGCGCGGCGTAATCTGATATTCCAGCGCCGCCTTGGGCAGGAACGTGCCCCAACTGTCCTTGCGGTTGACGGAGGCGCCGCTGATCACGGCATTGAGGATTTTGTCATCCTGCGTATAGCGCCCGCCCAGCGAGAGCGTCAGCTCGGGCGTGAAATGGATGCCGATCTGGCCAAAGGCGGCATAGGAATTGGTCTCGATGTTGAAGACCGTGGTCGAGGGCGTGAAGAAGATGCTGGAGAGCAGCGTCTGCGCGCCCGTTTCGCGGAAGAAATAGAGCCCGCCGACATAGCTGACCTTGCCGCCCAGCACATCGCCGTTAAGCTGCAATTCCTGGCTGAAGGAGGTGTCATGCAGCGAGGAGGTGCGGTCGAACAGCGAGGTATAACCCGAGAGCGACACGCCCAGCGCCGACCATGGCACGCCGCCCGAAAAATCCTGCGCCCAATTGTCGCGCAGATGGCTCCAGCCGGTGATCGAGGTCAGCTTGGCGCTGCCCACATCGGCCTCGATGTTGAGATTGGCGCCATATTGCACCACCTTGGTAAAGCTCTTCGACGGGCTGAGGACAGTCTGATAGCTGCCGCTTGTCGGCGCGACCGCCAGATAGTCATTGCCCGCATAGGTGGGCGAAAGCGCGGAAGGGTAAAGCCCGTCGCCATCCAGCGTAGAATAATAGCCCGACAGGCGAGCGGTCAGGCCCGCGCCGACATAGGCCAGATCGCCCTTTACGCCGTAATAATTCTCCGCGCCCACCTTCTTGCCCAGCGTGGCATTGTACTGACGCCCGCCGTCCTGGCCGCGATAGAGCGCCGAGATCCCCGCGCGCCATGCGCCATCGGACGACAGCGGCGTGTTGCCCACCAGTTTGATGCTGCGCCCGTCCCAGCTGCCCGTGCCGAATTCCAGCTTCAGCCCCGGCGTGGCGCCCGGTGTGCGGCTGACGATCTTGAGCGCGCCCGCGCTGGAATTGCGGCCATAAAGCGTACCTTGCGGCCCGCGCAGCACCTCGATCCGTTCGATATCCAGCAGGTCGATGAAGGAAGCCGCCGCGCGCGGTTGATAGACATCGTCGATATAGATGCCGACTTCGGGTTCGGACGTCACATTCGCGCCGTCCGTCACCCCGCCGCCGCGGATATAGGGCGTGATCCCCGCCGAGCCGCCCGAAACGGTGCGGATCTGAACATTGGGGGCAATCTGGCTGATGTCCTTGACGTTGGTGATGCCCTGCTTGACGATCGTGTCCGCGCCCAGCGCCGTCACCGCCACGGCGACCTTTTGCACCGTCGAGGCGGTGCGGGTGGCGGTCACGGTGATGTCGGCATTGTCGGTGGTTGCGGGCACCTGCTGCGCCTGCGCCGCGCCGCCGATGCCCAGCGCCAGCAGCGCCGCGCCCGCGTAAAACCGGTGAAAATTCCTCATACTCGCTTCACTCCCCTGGCATGGTTGATCCCATGCCTATGCGGGGAAATTTTGCGGCAGCGGGCCGAGCGGGCCATCGCCGGACCGGGCTTTCTCCGCAGGGCGGGCAGATTTTGGCCGCCCTGCGGACACGCGAGCCATCGTGGTGAAATGCCACGGCCGGACAAGGACTTATCCGCCAATTTCAGGCAGGCGATAGCGGCTGAACACCAGCAGTGCGAGGCCCTGCATCACGGCGGGAATCACGCTGTAGAGCAGGATGATCCCGGTGATCGCATGGGGAGTCTGGCTCGCCGCGCCGCCGGTCGAGGAAACGAAGCCAAAGGCGCTCATCACCAGCCCGGCAATCACCGGCCCCATCGCAAAAGCCAGCTTTTCAAAGGCGGAAAACAGCCCGGCAAACACGCCCTCATTGGCCACGCCCATCAACCGGCGCTGATAATCGACCGTATCGGTCATCATCGAAAGCGCCAGCAGGATGAACCCGCCATTGACCATGCCGATCACCACCGCGCGGGCCAATACCAGCACATGCTGCGTGCCCAGCGCCTGCGCGCCCAGATGCAGCACCACATCATCGGCAGGCCCGGCCCACAGCCATGTCACCGTCACCGCGACCCAGACCAGCGCCGCCGTCACATAGGCCCGCGGCTTGCCGATCCGGCGCGGCAGCCAGAGCCAGAGCGGCTGGGCGGCGAGGCTGGCCGCCGACATGCACAGGATGAAGATCGGGATCAGCCAGATCGCCTCCAGCGCATAAAGGAACACAAAGCCGATGACCGTATAGGAAGCCGCCTGACCCACATTCGAGACAAAACTGGTGGCGAGCAGCACGAGAAAGGGCTTGTTCTGACGCACCAGCGCCAGTTGCTGCCACAGATTGCCCGGCACATCGCCCGCCATGATGAGAGGCACCCGGCGCAGCCCGCTGGCCGTGGTCAGCATGGAAACCAGACAGATCGCGCCCAGCACATAGCTCATCATGTGCCAGCCCGCCGCGCCGCCGCCGAAATGCTCGATGATCGGCTGGGCCACGCCCACCCCGATCAGCACGCCGAACGTGGCGAAAAACATGCGCAGCACCATGATCCGGTTGCGCTGATGCGGATCGCCCGACAATTCGGCGGCAATCGCCAGATAGGGCACCGAATAGATGCTGAAGGCCGTCGACCCGACGAAGAACAGCGCGCAGACCGTCGCCGCAGCCCAATAAGGGCTGGAAAAGCTGGTCGCGGCGAACAGCGCGACAAACGAGGCCGCCGTACCCAGCGCCCCGCCGATCAGGAAAGGCGTGCGGCCATAAAGCGCCTTGACCCGATCCGACCATGCACCCACCAAGGGATCGCACAGGATGAGCCACAATTTCGGCCCCAGCACCACCAGCCCCGCCAGCCACGCCGGAACACCCAGCATCGTGGTCATGAACAAAGGCAGCAGCACGGCGGGCGTATCGCGAAACACCTGCGCGCCCAATTGGCCGATGCCATAGCGCAGCACGACGCCGGTGGGCACCTTGTCGTGAAGATCAGCCTGAAGGGTCATGGCGGGGGATGTCATTGCAGGCAGTCCTGTGGCTCTGGGGGATCAAGGGGGTGGCCGGATTGCTCCGACCCGCCCATCCGCATTCTTGCGCAAGCGGGGGCCATGGCGCGCCCCGCCCCAGACTTATCCGCTCTGCGGACAGGGGGCCGGGCCATCGCACCAATCGGTCAATTCGTACCATGCCGGAACCATGGCCCAGCGCATCATCAGGAACAAGCCATCGCCCGCGCGCACCCACAGATCCGCCGGCGGCCAGTCATTGCGCCAGCGCAGCCGGTAATGCCAGGCCGCGAAGCGCCCCGCCGCCACGTCGATCTCGCCCGGCCCTATATAGGCGACCGCGATCTCCATCGCCTGCATATGCAGATCCTCCTCACCATTGGGCGAGATGGAATTGGTGATGGCGGCGATGGGGCGATATTCGCCGGGAGCATCCGTCCCGCGCTGATGGATAATCAGCGCATCGCCCGAAAGCGGATGCAGGCCCAGATAGGGCAAGGGGGCGCCCAAGGGCAGAACGTGGCCCCCGCAAACCGCCTGATCCGGCCCGATGGCAAAACGCATCAGGCTTTCGGCCCCGCCCTGCCAGATACGACATTGCCCGTCATGCGGGCGAAAATCATCGCCCATGCCGATCGAGACTTCGCGGATCAGGCCGATGTCCTTCATCACGCAAAGCGCGCGCAGCAGACGGCGGCCCTGCGCGGCGATGAGATCAAAGGTTTCATACCCCGTCTCCCGCCCCGCCGCGTCGCGATAGGCGATCCGCCCGCTTTTGATCATAGCGATTTCAGGAAAACGGCAATGGCATCGGCCCAGCCCTGCGGATCTTCATCGCAAATGTCGATGCCGCCGCCCGCAATCTCGGCATAGGCGAAATCGGGGCGCAGGGCGCGGGCGGCCTGCGCCCATGGATGGGTCATATCCCCCGTGTTCGACAGGATCAGCACCGGCAGCGCCAGCCTTTGCAGCGGAGCGGTATGGTCATAGGCAAAGGCCGCGCCATGGCCATAGGCATAGGCCCCCATGCGATAGGCCTGCATCGCCTGGACCACATAGTCGGTGATGCGGTCGGGCGCGATCCGCCCCTGTGACAGCCTTTCACGGATCCGCGCCACCTCCACAAAATGCGCGCCCTCGGCCCGCGCGGCAAAGGCGATTTCGCGCGCGCAAATATCGTCCGTGAACGCCTTGCGCTCCTCGTCGGGCAGGATCATCGGCCCGTGGATCACCAAGGCCTCGATCCTGTCGGGCGCGGCAAGGGCAAATTCGGTACCCACCAGCGCCCCGGTGTGATGCCCCGCCACCGCCGCCCGGCCGACGCCCAGCGCGTCCAGCACCGGGACCACGCAGCGCGCATAATCGGCAATGGCGGGCGCGGCCGGGGGCGCATCCGACAGGCCAAAGCCCGGCATGTCGATAGCGATCGGCGCAAAACCATGCGCGATCAGCGGGGCAAACACATGGTCGAACTGCCCGCTCGCCATGATCGCCTGATGCAGGAGCACCAGCGGGCGGGCGCCCCCGGCCAGATTGCCCGATGCATATTGGTAATGGATCTGGCCAAAAGGCCCGTCGGCATAGGCGCGGCGCATCAATTCCTCCTGCTTGGTCGGCGGGCAGACTGCCCATGGGCCGCGCCAAAGCCTTGGCCCCGGCGTGGATTATCCGCACAGCGGAGTGCGGGGCGCCCCATCGTTGCCGCCGGGCCGCGCTGCTGCGCCAAATCGCTCCCTGACCCACAAGCACCGAGGCCCTATGAGCGACATGCCCCAACACCCCCTTACCGCCCGCGAGGAATTCTCGCGCGGGTGGGGCGTCATTCTGGCCTCCACGCTGGGCATAGGTCTGGGCATGGCGGCGGTGCCAACCTATTCGATGGGCCTGTTCGCGCCCTATCTGGTGCGCGAATTCGGATGGTCGGTGGGCCAGATCATGGCCTCGATGTCGATCATCACGCTGATGTCGCTGTGGGCCGGGCCGTCCTATGGCGCATGGGCCGAAAGGATCGGGGCGCGGCGAATCATCCTGGTGGCGATCCCCTTGTGGGGGTTGGGCTTTGTCTCGCTCTCGCTGCTCACCGGGTCATTGGTGCAATTCTATCTGACATGGCTGGCCATCGGCCTTGTGGGCGCGGCCACTTTGCCGATCACTTTTACCCGCGCGGTCAATCGCGGGTTTGACCGGGCCAAGGGGCTGGCGCTGGGGCTGGCCATGACGGGCACCGGCCTGTTCGGCATTTTCGGCAAGCCCTTTCTGGGCGCGGTGCTGGCGGCCTATGGCTGGCGGATGGGTTTTGTGGCGGTGGGGCTGCTGCCTGTGCTGATCGCCTTTCCCGCCGCCTTTTTCCTCTTTCGCGAGGAGGAGCGCAGTACCCCCGACGGCCATCACGCCCCGGTCGAACGCCCCGGCATGACCACGCCCGAGGCGCTGCGCGACTGGCGCTTCTGGCTGATTGCGGCGGCGCTGGTTCCCACCTCATTTGCCATGGGCGGGCCTGTGCCCAATCTGGAACTGATCCTGAAAGACGGCGGCCTCTCGCCCGAACAGGCGCTGACCGTGACCCCGCTGATCGGGCTGGCGGCCATCATCGGGCGGCTGGTGGGGGGCTGGCTGCTGGATCGCATCTGGGCGCCGCTGGTGGGCTTTGTCATCCTCTCGCTGCCCGCGTTCAGCCTGTGGTATGTGGGCAGCGGGCTGCTCGATGTCGGCCATGCACGCCTTGCCACCTTCACGCTGGGTTTCGCGCTGGGGATCGAATACGATATGGTGGCCTTCTTTGTGGCGCGCTATTTCGGGCTGCGGCGCTATGGCGCGATCTATGGGCTGCTCTATGTCTGCTTCGCGGCCGGGGCCGGGTTCTCGCCGATGGTGTTTGGCCATAACCATGACACCACCGGCAATTTCCATGCGATCCTTTCGGCTTCTTCCGTGGCGCTGGTGATTTGCGCCGCCAGCTTTCTGCTGCTGGGCAAATATCGCCGGTTTGATCAATAAGGCGCGGGCGGGGTGAAAGGCATGGCGGCCAGATGCGCCAGACGCGGCGGCAGGTCCGGCCGATAGGGCGCGGCAAAATCAAAGCCCGCCTCCGCCTCGGTCCAGATGTTGACATGGGCGCCGCCCACAAAGCGCATCAGGCAAACGCTGCCCCAACGAGCGCCATAGGGGCCATGGGCGATATGAGGCGGGCGCCAGAAATAGGCGCCGGGATACATCGTCCCCTGCGGCCCGGTCAGCGATCCGGCGATAAGATAGCTTTCCTCGACCACCGGATGCATCTCCTGCGGCCCTTTGTTGCCCTGTGGGATCGCCTGCGGCAGGATCAGCGAGAGGAAGGTGCGCTCGCCGGTTTCGGGATCGCGGCGCAGGTCCTTGCGGCTGATGCCCAGATGTTTGAGCTTGGGATCATTGAGGGTCATGTCCCATGGCATGGCCGCCACATCCAGCCAGGGCACCGCGCGAGCCGATTGTTCGGCACGGCCATCGCCCGCATGGGGCATCAGTTTGGGATCGGCGCTGTAAAAGGCGATCAGCACACAGCCCGTCCGCGTCGAGGTGGTGTTGCGCGTCCATCCTGCGGGCAGGAAGGCATAGGTGTCCTGCGCGTAATTCTGTCCGTTCAGCTCGATCTGGCCTTCGAGGACATAGAATTCCTCATCGGCCAACAGATGTTCCGGCCCTTCCCTGCTCCAGCCCGGCGGAAAGCGCAGCAGGACCGAGCAGGCCCCGTCGCCCTCATCGCGGCTGAGCAGTTTGATCTCGGCATCGGGCCGCGCAAGGCCGTGGCCGATGCGCAGCCATGGCAGCATCTGGGCCTGGACAAATTCGATATGTTCGCGCTCCAGCATGGGCTCCTCCCTTGAAACAGGAGCCCAGACTGGGGCAGCGCGGCGCCCGCCCCATTGCGTCAGCGCAAAAGCGGCATCCGACAGGCGGAGAGAGCCGGATTATTCCTGAGCGCGATAAGGCCCAAGGCAGGCGATCAACACCACGACCAGCCCCAGTCCCAGCCCCGATCCGGCCAGAGCCGCGCCATAGCCGCCCGTCGCGTCCACACTGGCCCCCACCATCATCGGCCCCAGCGCCGCGCCAAGGCTGAACGTGCCAAGGATCACGCCATAGGTCGCGCCGTAATTCTTCATCGCGGCATAGCGGCTGGTGAAAAAGGCCAGCATATCGACCTCGGCCCCCGCCGCCAGCCCCAGCATCAGCGCGGCAGGCAGCACCGGCCCGCCCAGCCCCAACAGCACGCACGACCCCACCGGCATGGCCAGAAACACCGCCGCCACATAGGGCGCATGGAACCGGTCAAACAGCCAACCCACGATTACCCGCGCCGCAATCACGGCAAGGCCGATGCTGGCCGCCATTTTCGCCGCCAACGCCGCATCCATCCCCCGATCGACCAGCATAGGCACCAGATGGATGATCAGCCCCGCCACAATCACCCCCACCAGAAAGGCGATGGCCAGCAGCATGAATACGGGCCGATTGCGTTCAAAGTGTCCGCCTTCGCGGTTGGCAAAATGTCCGCCTTCGCGGTTGGCAAAATGTCCGCCTTCGCGGTTGGCAAAGTGGCCGTCCTTCTCGCGCGCGGCAGGCGCGGGCGCTTCGCGGCTTTGCATCAGGCCCAGCGGGATGCCCACCAGCGCGGCGGCCCCGGCCATCACCAGCGTGGCCGTGCGCCAGCCATCATGGGCAAAGATCGGCCCCAGCAGCGCAGGCACCAGCGCGGCGGCCAGCCCCGTGCCCACCAGCATCAACCCCAGCGCCAGCCCACGCGCCGCATCGAAACGCATCGACACCATCCGCGCCCATGCCGCAGGGGTCGTCCCGCATCCGGCCAGCGAGACCAGCAGCCACAGCCCATACCAGCCCCACACCGAAGGCCCCGCCATCGAAAGCGCCACCAGCGCCAGCGGCATGGCGACATAGGAGGCGACCGCCAGCGGCCGCAGCCCGATCCGGTCCGCCAGCCGCCCGACCAGCGGGGCGGAGAGGAAAATGCCCAATTGCTGAAACGTGGCCGCGCCCGAAACCGCCGCCCGGCTCCAGCCGAATTCGGCCTGAAGCGGTTTGACAAACAGGCCCAGCGAATAAAAGCCGATGCCCATCGTGCCAAAACCCACGCCCAGCGCGGCGGCCAGCACAATGGGCCAGTGACGCGCCAGTTCCTGGCGCGCGGTGAGAGGTTGATTGCGATCCGTCATGGGTTCAGATTGCGGACATCGCCCCCGCCCTGCAAGCGAGGTTTATCCGACAGGCGGATAGTTCCGAAAAATTCCGGTGACGGCGCCTTGCCCGTTCCCCCTGAGAAAATGTCTGTTTCCCCAAGGAAATCAGGTGCGCCGGCCCGTCAGCGATCCCCCCGCGCTGGCCGCGATCATCAGCGCGATGGCCAGCCATTGGGCAAGGGTCAACCGCTCGCCCAGAATGAGGAAACCGACCAGAGCCGCAACAGCAGGGGCCGCACTGGTCAAAACGCCAAAGACCCGCGCGCTCAAATGACCCAGCGCCTTCATTTCCAGCACATAAGGCAAGGCGCTGGAGAGCAGCGCCACCCCGATCCCCAGCCCCAGCACCGAAGGATCAAGCAGGCGGCCGCCCGCCGCCGACAGGCCAAAGGGCAACGTCACGCAGCAGGCGATCGTCATGCCCAGCGCCACCGCCGTCGTGCCCTTCACCTGCGCGGCGCGCTTGCCGAACAGGATGTAGAGCGCCCATGCCAGCGCGGCGGCCAGCGCAAAACCGATGCCCGCAGGATCGAGCCGCCCCCCGGCACCCGGCCATGGCGCCAGCAGCAGCAAGCCGCCGATCGCCAGCCCCAACCAAAGGAAATCACGCAGCGAGCGACTGGTGGCCAGTACCAGACCCAGCGGCCCGCAAATCTCGATGGCCACCGCAACACCGATAGGGATTCGGGCAAAAGCAGCATAGATAAGCAGGTTCATGCTGCCCAGCGTCAGCCCATAGACCACCAGCCAGCCCATGTGCCTGCGCGCAGGCATGGCTCGCCATGGCCGGGCAATCGCCAGCAGCAGGATGGCCGCAATCGAGGTGCGCAACGCCGCCACGCCCTCGGGGCCGACGCTGACAAACAGCGTCTTGCCGAGCGCCGCGCCGACATTGACCGACACCTGCGCCCCCGCCATGCACAGCGCGGCCAGCGCGGTGCCATCGGGCGCGTCAGTCTTGCCTGCGCGGTTCATCGCGGGCGCCGGTCCTTTTCATGGAATTGGCCCCCGCATGGCGCAGGGGCCCGCATCACGCTCAATCCAGCAGCGCGCGGACCTTGTTGATCAGCGCGCCGATGCGCTCGGCCGCCTCGCTGAAGGTCTTGACGTCTTCGCGGTTGGCATTGCCGCGCGCTTCCTTGGCCGATTCCAGATAGCCTTCCATGTCGGCTTCCAGTGCATCGACGATGATTTCGGCCTCGTCCTCGGTCAGCGTCAGTTTGATTGCCTTGGTCACGGGATTTCCTGTCATCATAAAGGGCCGCCCACCGGCAGGGGCGGCGGTCAGCATTCCGGGGGATGGACTATCGCCTCAGCGAATGTCCAGATAGCTCTTTGTGGCGGGCTTGCCGCGAAAGGCGATCGAGAAATAATTGATGAAATAGATCGCGGCGGTTTTGGCAAAACCCTGACGCGCCATGCGGCGGCCCGAGGTGGGCATGACAAAGCGGGGCGAGAAGAGGACCTTGCCCTGCTTCTTGGCGCGCTTGGCGATGTCCACGTCCTCGCCGTAAAATTCGATCGTGGCGTCAAATCCGCCCATTTTGGTCAGCGCCTCGCGCCGGATGGCGAAATTGCCGCCCACCAGCATATAGCCGGTGAAATTGTAAAGCGGACGCGCGGCCACGAACCAAGCGTTCGAGATCGCGTTGCGCAACCCGCTGACATCATAAAAGCTGTAGGGGCCGGACAGGCAGGCCAGCTTGGGGTCCTTGTCGAACTGTTCGATGATCTGTTCGACCCAGCCCGCTGGCGGCAGCGTATCGGCATCGACATAGGCCAGAATATCGCCCTTTGCCGCCTTGAAACCGCATTGGCGGGCGCGGGTGATGCCCTTTTCCGCCTCGAACACATAGGTCACGCCCGGATAACGTTCGACCACCTGTTTCGTGCCATCGGTGCTGTTATTGTCGACGACGATGATCTCGAACGCCTTGCCCGCCACATTCCGCATGACCGCATCAAGGCATGCGGGCAGATAATCTTCTTCGTTGAAGGCAGGGATAATCAGGCTGATAGTGGGCATGAAAGCTTGGTGTCCGGCGGTCTTAATGCTTGCGCAACAGCATGATCTCTTATGCTCCTGCCAATCGGGAATTGGCGAGCGCTATATCGCCCTATCCCCGGCAATGTCCAGCGGGGCGGGGCGCTCTTCCAATGTTTCTTTTTCATGCATGGCGGCCCGTCGGCCGGGGCCGTGCAATCTCCTGTGGCAATGGTAGCGCAATCAGAGCATGATGAGGCCAAAGCCATAATGAGAGGGCCCGAATATGAGCATGATAAGAATGGCAAAGCTGCTGATCGGGGTGGTTGGCGCGGGTTTCGCCCTACCCGCGCTGACGACGCCCGCCTTGGCGGCCGATGCCGTCACCGCCAATGCCGTTACTGATTGCCCGATGGCCCGCGCGCCCTATTCAATCGACAGTCCTCTTATCGATGTGCTGATCAATCCGGAGGCCAAGGCAGCCGCGGCGGCCGAACTGGGCGAGAGCTTTACCGGACTCACCCCCTTTCTGACCGGCACCAAGGCCCCCACCTTCAGCGCCATCGTCACCCTGCGCGGCGTGCTTTCCAGCGGTCAGGCCGGGCCTCCCAAGGACCCTGCCCTGCTGGCCAGGCTGGACGCGCGGTTGCATAAATTGCCTGTCACGCGCGCCGACCAGTTGGCCCGGTGCGCGCGCTATGACAACGAGCCCGCCGACCCGCGCCCCTCGGGCAAGGGGCTGCATGTGCTGGTGTTTGAAAAGATCAACGGCTTCCTCGACGCCAAATCGGTGGGCGCCGCGCGTGAGGCGCTGCAGGGGCTGGCGCAGGAAAACGGCTGGTCGATGCAGGTGACCGACAAGGGCGGCGCGATCCAGCCCGAGGTGCTGGCCCGCTATGACCTCGTCGTGTGGAACAATATCAGCGGCGATGCGCTGACCCTGACCCAGCGCCGCGCGCTCAAGGACTGGATAGAGCATGGCGGGGGCTTTGTCGGCGTGCATGGCGCGGCGGGCGATCCGGCCACGTTCTGGGACTGGTACACCGACCATCTGGTGGGCGCGGCATTCCTCGGCCATCCGGCCAATCCGCAATTCCGCCCGGCAACGCTGCATATCGAAGGGCAGGATCCGGTGACGCGCGGCATTCCGGCGCAATTCACGATGACCGACGAATGGTATTCCTTCCGCGCCAATCCCCGCCTGAAGGACGTGCGCGTGCTGGCGACACTGGACGAGGCAAGCTATGATCCGCCCGCCAATCTGCGGATGGGAGCCGACCATCCCATCGCGTGGAAACATTGCGTGGGCCGGGGCCGCGCCTTTTATTCCGCCATCGGCCATCCGCCCTCCAGCTTTGCCGATGCCAATTACCGCCGGATGCTGACGCAGGCGGTGGAATGGGCGGGCAAACCCGATCCCGCCTGCGCAAAATAGGACTTCAGCGTGCAGGCGCCCCCGCCTGCACGCCTGTTTCCGGCCCTGCGCCGCCATCGACCAATTGCGCCAACAGCCGCCAGCCCTCCTCCCAATCGCCAAGCCCGCTTTCGGCATTGATATGCCCCAGCGCGCCCGCATCGAGGAACCGCGCCCCCCACATGCGCGCCAGAACCCGCGCCGCCGGTTGCCCGCAATAGGGATCATTGCGACTGGCCAGCAGCAGCGAGGGAAAGGGCAGAGGCCCGGAAGCCGTTGGCGAAAAGGCGCTGACACGGGGATCCAGAGGGAAGAAATCGACCTCCGGCGGCGCGACCAGCAAGGCCCCCGCCACCAGCGAGGCCGCATCCGGCTCCATCGCGGCCCAGGCCGTCACCGCATGACAGCCCAGGCTGTGCGCGGCCAGCAGGACCGGACCCGGCGCGCGGCGCAGGGCCAGGTTGAGCTGATTGATCCATGTATTGCGATGGGGCCGATCCCACAGGCCCAGCTCTACCCGTCGGCAATGCGGATGGATCGCTTCCCAGCGGGTCTGCCAATGGTCGGGGCCGGAATTGCCCAGGCCCGGCACAGTCAGCACCAAAGGAAATTCAGGATGGGAGGACATGATGGACTCCGCGCATGGGGATAATGTCTATTTATAAAGTAGAGTATGACCGACGCGCCAGCTATTCCTCTTTGCCCACCCCCAAGCGAAATTTGTCCATCAGGGCTTCAGCCAACCCAGATACTATCGGCACTCCGCGATCCGCTCGCCCAGATCGTGGAAATCCTGCTGCATCCGCCGCAGGGTAAAGGCCATGCCGAACACCCGCCCCATTTCATCAAACGGAATCGCCCGCGCCTCGTCCGAATGCTGCAGCGTGACAAAGGCCCGCTCAAAAGCCTCGGACGCCTCGGAATCTTGCACCGGCGCGGCGCCATCCGACAGGGCCGATGCCGCATCCTGCGCCGATTGCGCATGAGCGCGCAGCATCCCCTCCACCGCCGGGCCGACAATCGCCATCGCGGTGGGCGGAAAAGGCGTGCGCAGAATCTGGCTGATCTGGGCAATGCCGTTGCGGATGCGCCAGAGCGTGCGCGGGATGCCGTCGGACACATCCTCACGCACCAGCCCCATCGCCCTTTCGCGCCGCGCGTCGTTCAAAACCGCCTCGGTCGCCACCAGCGACTGGCGCAAGGCGATGTTGGCCTCGGCCGACACCAGCGCCTCGCCCCGCGCCACCGCATCGGCCTGCGCGTTCAGCAATTGCGCCATCGTGGTCAGGATCTCGCAAAAACGCGCGATCATCGCCCCGCGTGAACGCACCGGCAGGATGAACCGGCTTGCCATCACGCCGATCGCCCCGCCCAGCGTGATCTCGATGATCCGATCAATGACGAAGATCCCCACGGGAATATCGGGCGAGCGCGTCAACAGCACGATGGCCGAGGTCAGCGCCGCACCGCGCAGCCGGGGCTGGCGCACGGCGGCAAAGGTCAGCACCCCCGACATGACGATCAGCGAGGCCCCCACCGCCACAGGATCGCGCGGCGTGACCATCACCACCGCCCCGCCCAGCACCGCCCCGGCAATCGTCGCAAGCAGCCGGTCGAAGGCCGCCGTCGCCGTCGCGCCCAGCGAGCCCTGCATGACGATCAGCACGGTGAAAATCGCCCAATAGCCCTGCTTCAGCCCGAGCAGTCCGGTCAGCCCGTAGGTGGCAAGGCAGGCGGCCATGACGCGCACGGTCTGGGCCAGAGCGAGGCGATTGCGGGTGGGGAGAGCAAAAGGCATGGGTGCATCCTAGGCCGCCCCGCCGCCAAAGGCCACATCAGTTGGTGGCGCTGACGGTCCAGGTCGCGCTGATGATGCCCTCATGGCGGGCGATATGGGCGGTGATCGCGTCCAGATCGACCGGATTGGCCGTGGTGGGCACCAATATCGCGGCCAGTTCGACATGCACCTCGCTGTCGGCCAGCGTTTCCATCTCGCGGATGGGATAGTGGTGGGTTTCCAGTTCCTCGAACAACAGATCGCGCGCCTGCGACACGCCCCCCGAGTGGCAGACCACATGGACACGATAAAGCGCCTCGGTCTCGCCCGGATCCATCGGGCGGCGGTTGACCGCATCAACCAGCGGGCGCAGCAGCGTGTTGCCCGCCAAGACGAAGATCGCCACCAGCACCGCCTCGGCCGGTTTGCGCGCCCCGGCAAAGCTGCCCACCGCCGCGCTGGCCCAGAGCGTGGCCGCCGTGTTGAGGCCGCGCACATGGGTGCCCTCCTTCATGATCACGCCCGCGCCCAGAAAGCCTATCCCTGAGACGACATAGGAGATCACCCGGACCCCGCCGTCGACGCCTGCCACGCGCAAGCCCAGATCGGCAAAGGCCGCCGCCCCCACCGCCACCAGCACATTGGTGCGCAGGCCCGCCGTGCGCTGGCGCCATTGCAGCTCCAGCCCGATCAGCGTGCCCAGCACAAAGGCGGTGAGCAGGCAGATGAAACTGGTGATCAGGCCGATCAGGTCGACATCGAACAGGGCGGCGATCTGGGCCGGGTTGGGGGTGTTCATCGGGCTGGTGTCCTGTTGCGCGGGCAAGAGGCGCCTTACTGCCCGCGCCATGTTAACACCAGACGACAAATGGCCTCGACGTGCTTACCCCCGCGCCGCCGCGACAAAGGCCCGCGCCCGCTCGCCCACCTGCGCCGCCGAGAGGCCAGCCTTGTAGAGCGCCGAGCCAAGCCCCGCCCCCTGCGCACCGGCGGCCACCCATTGCGACAGGTTTTCCGGCGTCACCCCACCCACGGCCAGCAAGGGCAGATCCTTGGGCAGAACCGCGCGCTGGGCTTTCATATAGGCGGGACTGGCCCCTTCCGCGGGGAACAGCTTGAGCCCCGTGGCGCCTGCCTCCAACGCGGCAAAAGCCTCGGTGGGCGTATAAAAGCCGGGCAGCGAGATCATGCCCTCCGCCACGCTGGCGCGGATCACATCGGTGTTCACGTTGGGCGAGATGATGAGAGTGCCCCCCGCCGCCTTGACATTGGCGACATCCGCTGTGGTCAGCACCGTCCCCGCCCCGACCAGCACGTCCGGCCCGTAACGCTTTGCCAGCAGCGCGATCGAGGCCAGCGGATCGGGCGAATTGAGCGGCACCTCGATCATGGAAAAGCCCGCCTCGATGATCGCATCGCCAACGGCCTCGACCTCATCGGGGCGCACTCCGCGCAGGATCGCCACCAGCGGGCAAATGGCAAGGGCGGCGTTCAGTTGTTCAAGAGGCGTCATCATACTTGGCTCGCTTTCCACAGGCGGAAGATACCGGCCACAAAGGCCGCGTGACTGTCGATCAGAATGGGCTGGCCTCCGGCAATATGCACGGCAGCGGCATATAACCGGCCCAGATGAGGGTCGGCAAGGATATGGACCGGATCGCCCTCGCGCAGGGCCTCGCCGCCCACATCATGGCCGATCATCAGGCCCGATGTATAGGCCGCGCTGTCCTCGACGCGGCGATGGCCCAGCAGGGCGGCGGCGCGCACGCGAAACAGGCGCGTGGTCAGGCGGCCGTTCAGCCCATCGCGCACCCCGGCGCGGAAGGCTTCATCATCATCCACATCGCCGCCCAGAAAATCGGCCAGCAGGCTATGGTTTTTCAGCAGGGCAAAGATCTCGCCGGTCATGGCCGTGGCGAAAGAGGCCACGCGCCCGCCCGCCATGCGCGCCCATTTGCAATGGGTGCCGGGCTGACACAACAGCGCGTCGCCCGGCGCCAGTCCCGCCGCCGCCGCACCCAGCAACTGCACCTCCTCGCCGCGCATCACATCGCCCGCCGGATCGCACAGGCCCGGCACAATGGCCGTCCGCCCCGGCTCGACCCAGTGCAGCGCCCCGCCCAGATCCTCCAGCCCCGCCGGACAGGACAGGTAAGGCACATTGACCCAGCCCCGCGCCGACCCCACCATGCCCGCCAAAAGCACCGGCAGATCGCCCATTTTCGCACGGATCGCGGCAATCTGGTCGGCAAAGCCCCCCGGCGGCACGGCCAGCAGGCCCATGCCGTCGCGCTCGGTATGCAGCACCTGTCCCGCCGCATCGATCAGATAGGCGCGGCGGTTGGTCGTGCCCCAATCCACCGCGATCATGTCACCCGTCATATCACCACCACACCGTATAAAGCGCCACAAGGATCGCGCTGACCAGCGCCGAAGCGATGACAAAACCGCGCGAAGTGGCAAAGGAAACGCCTTCCATGATGCCCTTGCCCTCCCGCACCGGTGCTTTACCCAGCAGCGAAACCACCACCGTCAGGGCCAGCGAGGCGAAAAACACCATGGCCATGCGATGCATGAAGGGAATTTCCGTCAGAGCCGTCACCCCGCCAAAGCGGAACAGCGCAGAGAGCACCACACTGGCCAACGCGCCCGCCAGAGCGCCCGCCTCGGTAGCGCGGGGCCAGAACAGGCCGGTCAGGAAGATCACCGTGATGCCCGGCGTCACAAAGCCGGAGAATTCCTGAATATATTGAAACGCCTGATCCATGCCGCCCAGCAGGGGCCGCGCCGCGACAATGCCGATGACCGTGGCCACGCAGGCGGTGATGCGGCCCACGCGGACCAGTTGCACCTCGCCGGCGCCCGGCGCGATCTTGCGGGCATAGAGGTCGAGCGTGAAGATCGTGGCGATGGAGTTGATCTTGCTGGCCGTGGACGCGATGATCGCCGCCGTCAGCGCGGCAAAAACCAGCCCCAGCAAGCCGTTGGGCAAAAGATGCATCATCGCCGGATAGGCCTGGTCGGGCTTGATCAGATCGGGCGCCAGCAGCACTGCGGCGATCCCCGGCAGCACAATGATTACCGGCATCAACAGCTTGAGAAAAGCGGCGAACACAATGCCCCGCTGCGCCTCGCCGAGCGATTTGGCGGCCAGCGTGCGCTGGATGATATATTGGTTGAACCCCCAATAAGACAGGTTGGCGATCCACAGGCCCCCAATCAGCACCCCAAGGCCGGGCAGGTCCTTGTAATGCGGGCTGTCGGGCGAAAGGATCATATGGAAATGATCGGGCACCGCGCGCACCAGCCGCTCAAAGCCATGGAGCGCGCCTGCCCCTTCGCCCAATTGGCCCAGCGCAATGCCCGAAACGATCAGGCCGCCCATCACCAGCAGCGCCACCTGCACAATATCGGTCAGCGCCACCGCTTTCAGTCCGCCCCGGATCTGATAGGCCAGCGCAAAGACACCCAGCACCGCCAGCGCGACATCCTGATCCACGCCCGCCACCTGACGCACCGCGATGGAGCCCAGCCACAGAATCGAGGTCAGGTTCACAAACACATAGAGCACCAGCCAGAACACCGCCATCACCGTACGGATTGTCGGGCCGAAACGGGCCTCGAGAAATTCCGGCATGGTGGTGATGTTGTTCTTGAGGAACACCGGCAGGAAGAATTTGCCGACAATCAGCAGCGTGAGCGCGGCCATCCATTCATAGGAGGAGATCGCAAGGCCGATCGCATAGCCCGAGCCTGCCATGCCCACGATCTGTTCGGCCGAAATATTGGCCGCGATCAACGAGGCGCCGATGGCCCACCACGGCAGCGCGCGACTGGCCAGGAAATAGCCCGCGCTATCCTCCTGCGCATCGCCCTTGCGGCGGCTGACCCATTGGGCAAGGCCAAAGATGAAGATCGCATAGGCCACCACCATGGCCGTATCGATGGTTGAGAGCGTCATGGGATGGTGTTTCCTCTCGAATCCCTTGCCAAAGGACGATTATGTCTATTTATATGATAAAAACACATGCTAGAGGGGGCCAGACGATGACCGACAATGACGATATCTCCGGCCTTGGGCGCAATCTGACCTACGGGCTGCTCGATCTGCTGGGGCGCCAGATCGTGACGGGCGCCTTTGAAAACCGCCCCTTTCCCACAGAAGCCGAGCTTTCGAGCCAGCACGGCGTCAGCCGATCGGTCACGCGTGAGGCGGTCAAAATGCTGACGGCCAAGGGCTTGCTGACCGCAAGGCCAAGACAGGGCACCAGCATTCAGCCGGTGGCGAGCTGGAACCTGTTTGACGCCGATGTGCTGCGCTGGCTGCTCGAACGCAAATTCTCGGTCGAGCTGCTTTCGCAATTCAACCAGTTGCGCGCGGCCATCGAACCGGCCGCCGCCGCGCTGGCCGCCGGTTCGGCCGATGACAAGGGGCGCGCGCTGATCGAAGCCGGGTTTGCGCGGATGGAGGCCGCCGAAATGGGCGAGGACGATGTGCTCGACGCCGACATCGCGTTCCATCTGGCCATCCTGCGTGCCAGCGGCAATCCCTTCTTCGCCCAGTTCCGCGATGTGGTCGCCACGGCCCTGCGCACCTCGATCCGGCTGACCAACCGCATTGTCGGGCGCACGGCCGATCTGGCCGCGCATGGCGCGGTGCGCGATGCGATCATGGCCCGCGATCCGCGCGCGGCCCAGGACGCCATGCGCGCGATCATCGGCGATGTCATGGACCTGATCGCCCGGCACAGCCATGCGGCGCATTAGGCGCATCGCCTAGGCGCCGAACATGCGGGGCGGCAGGCCGAACACGCCCGCCTCCACCTCGAACACCGATCCGGCCAGTTCCTCGTCCACCCCATCGGCGGCGCTGGTCAGGAACAGGCGGCTGTAGTCGGCCCCGGCAAAACAGGGCCGCGTGATCTGGCTGGCGGGCAGGTCGATCCAGCGCTCGCGCCCGCCGTCGGGATCAAACCGGCTGACGCAGCCCGCGCCCCAGTGGGCGATCCAGATCCCGCCCTGCGCGTCCACCGTCATGCCGTCGGGCGAGCCCCATGCATCGGGAAATTCAAGAAAAATCTCGCGCGGACCAAGGCTGCCGTCGTCATGCAGGGCAAAGCGGTAGACCAGCCCCTTCGCGCTGTCGGTATGGTAAAGCGTGGCGCCATCCGGGCTGATCGCCGGGCCATTGGCGATTGCGTAGGGCGCGTCCATGCGATGCCATGACAGGTCCGGATCGAGCCGGTAGAGACCGCCCTCGGCCCGACTGCCATCCATACTCATCGTACCCGCCCAGATGCGCCCATGGGCATCGGCGCAGGCATCATTCATGCGGTTGAAGGGCAGATCCGGCTCGGGCGCGGCGATGGGTTCAAGCGCGAAGGGATCGAGGCTGAGATGGTGAAATCCCGATTTCAGCCCGGCAACAAAGCCCCCGCCCCCGCCCGCGCTGCGCTCGATCAGCCAGCCCGTCATTTCGGGCATCGCCCATTCGCGATATTGCCCATCGCCCAGGCCATAACGGTTCACCCGCTGGCCAATGATATCCACCCAGTAGAGCGCATCCTCGCGGGCAACATAGGTGATTCCCTCGCCCAGAATGTCGCGCCGCGCCCGTTCGATAATGGTCCAGTCGCCCATGGTGCCCCCCTTAGTGACTATCGCGGGGCAGGCCCTTGGTCTGGGCAATGCGCTGATATTTGACCGCGCTTTCGATCACCGCGCCGCCCGCGAATTGCCCCGTCTCGCGCCGGGCTATTTCGTGCCAAGGCGTCTGGCTTTCCGGGCCGGAAAAGGGATTTTTCGCGTTTTCAGCGCGGCGTCGATCCAGTTCCTCGTCGCTCACCAGCACATTCACGCTGCGGGTCTTCAGGTCGATGCGGACAATATCGCCCGTGCGCAGCAGCGCCAGACCGCCGCCCGCCGCCGCCTCGGGGCTGGCGTTCAGGATCGAAGGGCTGCCGCTGGTGCCCGACTGGCGCCCATCGCCGATGCAGGGCAAAGCGTCGATCCCGGCGCGGATGAGGGCGGCGGGCGGACGCATGTTGACCACCTCGGCCCCGCCCGGATAGCCCACCGGCCCGGCGCCGCGGATCACCAGAATCGAGCGGTCGGTGATGCCAAGGGCGAGATCGTCGATGCGCGCATGATAATCCTCCGGCCCGTCGAACACCACGACATTGCCCTCGAACGCCTCCAGATCATCCGGGTCGGCCAGATAGCGCGCGCGAAAAGCATCGGAAATCACGCTCTTTTTCATCACCGCCGCGTCAAACAGATTGCCCGACAGCACGGTCAGTCCCGCCGCAGGCTTCAAAGGCGCGGAGAGCGGACGGATCACATCCTCATCCTCGATCACCGCCTCGGCAATATTCTGCGCCACGGTGCAACCATTGACCGTCAACGCTTCGCCATCGAGCAGGCCCGCGCGATAGAGTTCGCCCATCACCGCCGGAACGCCGCCCGCACGGTAATAGTCCTCGCCCAGATATTCGCCCGCCGGCTGCAGATTGACCAGCAGCGGAATGTCGGCTCCATGGCTTTCCCAATCGGCCAGCGAAAGTTCGACGCCGACATGGCGCGCGATGGCGTTCAGGTGGATCGGCGCATTGGTGCTGCCGCCGATGGCCGAATTGACGCGGATGGCGTTGAGGAAGGCTGAACGGGTGAGAATGTCCGAAGGCTTGCGGTCGGCGCGCACCATTTCCACGATCTGGCGGCCGGTGTGATAAGCGCTTTCCGCGCGGTCGCGGTGGGGCGCGGGGATGGCCGCGTTGCCCGGCAGGCTCATGCCCAGCGCCTCGGTCAGGCTGTTCATCGTGGTGGCCGTGCCCATCGTGTTGCAAAAGCCCGTGCTAGGCGCGCTGGAGGCCACCAGCTTGATGAAGCCCTTATAGTCGATCTCGCCCGCCGCCAGCATCTGGCGCGCCTTCCACACGATGGTGCCGCTGCCGGTGCGCTCGCCCTTGAAATTGCCGTTCAGCATCGGGCCGACCGACAGGGCAATCGCGGGAATATTGACCGTTGCCGCCGCCATCAGACAGGCAGGCGTCGTCTTGTCGCAGCCGATGGTCAGCACAACGCCGTCAAGCGGATAGCCGAACAGCGTTTCGACCAGGCTGAGATAGGCCAGATTGCGATCAAGCCCGGCAGTGGGCCGCTTGCCGGTTTCCTGAATGGGGTGGCAGGGGAATTCGATGGGAATGCCGCCCGCCTCACGGATGCCGTCGCGCACGCGCTCGGCCAGCACGATATGATGGCGGTTGCAGGGCGAAAGGTCGCTGCCGGTCTGGGCAATGCCGATGATCGGGCGGTTGGACTGCAGTTCCTCCATCGAGAGGCCATAGTTGAGATAGCGTTCAAGATAGAGCGCGGTCATGTCGGGCGAGGCCGGATTGTCGAACCATGCGCGGCTACGCAGCGTTGGCTTTTGGGCATCGGACATCGCGTTTCAGTCTCCTTGTGTCTGGCAGCGTGTCTGGTGGCCCCATGCGATTCCCGCGCCGCGCCAGCTTGCTGTTGACGTCTATAAGCATATATATCATACAAAAGTAAAGCGCGAGGATGCATTCATGAGTAATTCCCTGATTCGATTGGGTTTGGTTGGGCTGGGCAAAATCGCCCGCGATCAGCATCTGCCCGCCATTGCCGAAAATCCACGCTTTGCCCTGACCGCCACGGCCGATCCGCAGGGCGCTCTGGAGGGCATTGCCTCCTATCCCACGCTTGATGCGCTGCTCGATGCGCGGCTCGCGCTGGATGCTGTCGTGCTGTGCACGCCGCCCTCGGTGCGCGCGGGGCTGGCGCAGCGCGTGCTGGAGGCCGGGCTGCATGTGATGCTGGAAAAGCCGCCCGCCGCCGGTCTCTCGCAGGTCGATGCACTGGTCCGGGCGAGCGCGGGCCGCACCATGCTGGCCACATGGCACAGCCGCGAAAGCGCCGCTGTCGATGCCGCCGCCGCATGGCTGGCCGCGCGACAGATCAAGGCCGTCCGCCTCAACTGGCGTGAGGATGTGCGCGTCTGGCATCCGGGTCAGGACTGGCTGCTGGCGGCGGGCGGCTTTGGCGTGTTCGACACAGCGATCAACGCCTTTTCGATTCTGACGCATATCCTGCCGCAACCGCTGGCGCTGGAAAGCGCGGATCTGGGCATCCCCGCCAACCGTCAGGCGCCGATGACCGCCCGCCTGACCATGCGCCATGCCGGGGCCGAGGTGGCCTGCGACCTGTCGATCCTGCACCCTGGCGCGCCGCAATGGGATATTGCCGTCGACACGGACGCGGGCCTGCTGCAACTGACGCAGGGCGGCCAGCGGATGACCATTGACGGCAAGGCGCAGGAGGTGGCGCCCGATGCCGAATATCCGCGGCTCTATGCCCGCTTTGCCCGGCTGATCGATGCGGGGCAGAGCGATGTCGATGCCCGGCCCCTGACGCTGGTGGCCGATGCGATGATGCTGGGCAGCCACCATTCTCTCCCCCCTTTCGAGTTCTGACGCCATGACCAGCTCTTTTCCCCCGCTAGACCGCCGCCGTGTCCTTGCCGCCTCGCTGGCGGCGGCCTCGGGCCTTGCCTGCGCCGATCAGGCGCTGGCCAAGGCCGCCGTCCAGACGCCCCCGCCCACCCCCACCCCATCGCCACGCCGCGAAGTGGTGCTCGACGATGGCTGGCGCTTTCACCTTGGCCATGCCGCCGATCCGGCGCGCGATTTCGGTTTCGGCAATTGGGGGCGCACCTATGCCAAGCCAGGCTTTGATGTGGCCGAAACGGTCAAACCCGATTTCGACGACAGCGGCTGGGAAGCGGTGCGCGTGCCGCATGACTGGGCCAGCGCGCTGCCCTATGCCCCGCCCGCCACGATGGAAAAGGGGCGCGAGGATTTCATCGCGGGCCATGGTTTCCGCGCCATCGGCCGCGATTTTCCGCAGAACAGCGTGGGCTGGTATCGCCGCACCCTGCCTGTGGGCGCGCAGGACAAGGGCCGCGCGGTCTGGCTGGAATTTGACGGGGTGTTTCGCAATGCGGTGGTGATCGTCAACGGCTATATCGCGCATGAGAATGCGGGCGGCTATGCCCCGTTCCGTGTCGATATCGCCGACTACCTCAATTATGACGACAAGCCCAATCTGCTGGTCATCCGCGTCGATGCCAGCCTTGGCGAAGGCTGGTTTTACGAGGGCGCGGGCATCTATCGCCATGTCCGGCTGGTTTCGGCCGCGGCGCAGCATATCCCGCAGTGGGGCATCTGCGTGCGGGCCGAGCCGCGCGGGCAAGGCGCCATTGTCTCGGTTTCCACCGATCTGGTCAATCTGGGCGCGCAGACGGCAGTTCAGCTTCGCCACCGGGTGATGGCCCCCGATGGCGGCGTGGCGGCGGCGGGAGATGGTCCTGCCGTCGCTGTTGCCGGCAAGGCAGTGGTAAACCGCTCAATCACCATCCCCCGCGCGCGGCTGTGGTCGGTGAAGGACCCCGCGCTCTATCGCCTGATCAGCGAAGTGATCGTGGGCGGCGAAGTGGTGGACCGGGTCGAAACACGCTTTGGCGTGCGGAGCTTGCGTTTTGACGGGCATCAGGGGTTCTTCCTCAATGGTACGCCGGTCAAATTGCTGGGCGTATGCAACCATCAGGATCACGCGGGCGTGGGCACGGCGATCCCCGATGCGCTGCACCGCTGGCGCGTGGCGCAGATGCAGGAGATGGGCGCCAATGCCTGGCGCAGCGCGCATAATCCGCCCTCACAGGCCCTGCTCGACCTGTGCGACGAGATGGGGATGATGATGATCGCGGAAACCCGCCTCAACAACACCAGCCCCGAGGCGATGGACGAGCTGGACCGGATGATCCTTTCCAGCCGCAACCATCCCTCGATCATCCTGTGGTCGGTGGGCAATGAGGAAGGGCATCAGGGCGCCCCGCGCGGGCGCAATATCTCGGCAAAACTGGCTGCGCGCTGCAAGGAACTGGACCCCACGCGCCAGACCACGCAGGCCATGGACAATGGCTGGTACGAGGATGGCGCGGCGCGCGCGGTCGATGTGGTGGGTTTCAACTATCGCACCGACAAGATCGCCGGTTTCAAGGCCAAATATCCCGACACGCCGGTGATCGGCACGGAAACCGCCAGCACTGTCGCCACGCGCGGCGAATATGCCAATGATGCCGCGCGCCATATCGTGCGCGCCTATGACACCGAGGCGCCATGGTGGGCCAGCACCGGCGAGGCGTGGTGGAGCATCGTGGCCAGGGACCCCGGCATTGCGGGCGGCTTCATCTGGACCGGCTTTGACTATCGCGGCGAGCCCACGCCCTATGCGGCATGGCCATCGGTTTCCTCCTATTTCGGGGTGGCCGACATCTGCGGCTTTCCCAAGGACAATTACTATTATTATCGCGCATGGTGGCGGCCCGAATTGCCGCAGGTCCATCTGTTGCCCCACTGGAACTGGGCCGGGCGCGAAGGCCAGCCCATCGAGGTATGGGCGCATGGCAATTGCGCGCAGGTGGAATTGCGGCTGAACGGGCGCGGGTTTGGGCGCAGGGAGATGCCGCGCAATGGCCATCTGACATGGTCGGTTCCTTATGCGCCGGGCGTGCTGGAGGCGGTGGGCTATGACGCGCAGGGGCGGATCACCGCGCGCGACAGGCGCGTGACGGCGGGCGCTCCGTCCACGCTTCGCCTGTCGGCCAATGCGGCGCGTTTGCGCGCCGATGGTGCCGATATGGCCATCATCCGCGCCGAAGTGTTCGACCGGGCGGGCCGTCCCGTGCCCACCGCCGCCGTTCCCATCCGCTTTGCCCTTTCGGGGCCGGGGCGCGTGCTGGGCACCGGCAATGGCGATCCCACCGACACCACGCCCGACCACAGCCTCGAGCGCCGCACCTTCAACGGGCTGGCGCAGGTTCTGGTTCAGGCGGACAGGAGCGCCGGACAAATAACCCTGACCGCGCAGGGCGAAGGGCTGGCCCCGGCCCGCCTCGACCTGTTTGCGCATACGATCTGAAAGAGCAAAACCCATGGCCCTTGGACTTCTTGCCGCCGCGCTGCTGGCTTCGGCCGCGACACCGGCCGCGCCCAAACTCTATCTGGGCGCCGATCTGTCCTTCACCAATGAAATGGAGGATTGCGGCGCGGTCTTTCGCGAGGGCGGCAAGCCCGTCGATCCCTTTGCGCTGATGAAGGCGCATGGCGGCAATATCATGCGCGTGCGCATCTGGAACGCGCCGGGCTGGACCAGATACAGCACCTATGAGGATGCGCTCAAGACGATCCGCCGCGCCCATGCGGCAGGCCTGGAGGTGCTGCTCGATTTCCATTATTCCGACGATTGGGCCGATGGTGAAAAGCAGATCGCGCCCGCCGCATGGGCCAAACTTTCCACCGACGATCAGGTCAAGGCGCTGCATAATTACACGCGCGAAATCCTCGACCGTCTGGCCGCCGAGGGGCAATTGCCCGCCTTTGTTCAGGTGGGCAATGAAACAAACCCGGAAATGCTGGGCGGCACCAAGGACGGCAAAATCAACTGGGAACGCAATGCGCGATTGATCAACGCAGGCGTTGCCGCCGTGCGCGAGGCGGCCAAGGCCCATGCCCATCCGATGAAAGTCATGCCGCATATAGCCCAGCCGGAAAATGTCATCGGCTGGTTCGACGATGCGACGGCGGCAGGCGTGATGGATTATGACATCATCGGCATCAGCTATTATTCCAAATGGTCGAAATACAACCTCGCGGGCCTGGGCAAGGTGATCGATGCCGCCCACAAGCGCTATGGCGCCGATGTCTGGGTGGTGGAAACGGCCTATCCCTTTACCAATGACTATGGCGACACCACGCCCAACCTGCTGGGTTCGGATTCGGCCCTGCCCGAATATCCCGTCACCCGCGAGGGGCAGGCCCGCTATATGGAGGACCTGACGAAACTGGTGGTGGCCAATGGCGGCAATGGCGTGGTCTATTGGGCGCCCGACCGGGTTTCGACCG
Organism: Novosphingobium sp. SG707; assembly: GCF_012275515.1. Classification (GTDB taxonomy): domain Bacteria; phylum Pseudomonadota; class Alphaproteobacteria; order Sphingomonadales; family Sphingomonadaceae; genus Novosphingobium. Next base: position 372,293 of record NZ_JAAZQL010000001.1, on the reverse strand, counting down.
GATGCAAGACGCGCTGGGGCGTGGGATCGGATTGGGAAAATGCCGCATGGTTCGACATTAAGCGGCATGAGGCGCTGCCCGTCATGCGCTTTATGGAAATGACGCGGAAATAAGCCAAAACCGGCGCAACCGAAAAGGGCCGCGAGGGATTAATCCTCGCGGCCCTTTTGCTGTGAGAGAGGGCGGAAGGGCCGCCGGGAGAAGGATGGTCCCCCGGAGGCCCTTTCCATCAGAACTTGACGGTCACATCGGCCAGATAGCTGGGGCCATACTTTTCATAACGGGCGATCTGATTGGGATCGTTGGCGTAATAGAAGCGCGCGGCCTGATTGGTCAGGTTGTTGGCCTGAACGCGCAGGGAGATCGCCTTGGTGATCGCATAGGACACGCTGGCGCCCACAATCGTCTCGCTTTCCATCCGCGTCAGCTTCGAGGCGTCCCAACCGAAGATCACAGTCTGGGGGCTGTGATGCTTGATGCCGATGCGCGCATCCACGCCATGGCCCGAATACCACAGGTCGAACTGGCTGGTAAATTTGGCCATGCCCACGGCGGGCAACGGATTATAGGTGGGCGTCATTTCCTTCAGGTTCGAATCCACCAGCGCGGCATTGGCATAGACCCCGAAGTTCGACAGGCCCGGCACAAACCAGAAGGGGGTGGAGACCGACAGCTCTGTGCCCGCAAGATAGCCGCCCTTGCCATTGGCAGGGCCGGTGATCGTATAGGTCGTGCCCCCGACATTGGCCGGATATTGGGTATAGCCGACATTGCTGTCGACATCCTTGTAATAGCCCGCCAGCGCGATCACCGCATCCTTGTGGAAGTAATATTCAAGGCTGAGATCACCCTGCGTCGCCATGAAGGGCTTGAGGTTGGGATTGCCCGCGCTTCCCGAAAGGTAGGAGGGCGGATAGTAGGACAGGTTCTGACTGGCGCGCAATTCGTCGAGCGGCGGGCGGCTGAGCACCCGCGCCACACCCGCGCGCAGCTTGAGGTGATCGTTCAGGTCGAAATTGAGGTTGAGGCTGGGCAGCACGCGGAAATAATGGTTGGGCGCATAGACCGGATTGTAGGTCGTGACATTGGCGCTGCCGTTCCACGATGTCACGCCCTGATAGGCGCTCGATCCGGTCGACACATCGACCATGCGCACGCCCAGATTGCCGTAATAAGGCACAGCGCCCAGACTACCCGCCAGTTCGGCCATCGCATAGGCCTCGAAATCATCCTCGCGCACGCGCCAGTACTGGGTCTTGTCCTGCGTCGCGGTGTTCAGGTTGAGCGAGGAAATCGCGTCATAATTGGCATAGAGCATGTTGGGGAAGCTGAAGCCGCCGCCAGTGATATTGAAAGACGAGAAATTGGGCGTGGTTGTCAGATTAACCGTGCCGCCGGTCAGCGAGTTGAAGCTCTTGATGCGGTTGGAATAGCGCAGACCGGCATTGAGCGCGGTGACGATGCCGCCATGCAGTTTGTAATTGAAATCCAGCGCCATGGCGCCCAGCGCATCGACCAGCCTTTGCGGCCCGGTCAGGCCTGTGCCCGCATAGGACTGGGCCGAGGCGGCGGTCACATCGGTGGCCGTCGAGATCGAAGGGACGACGCCTGCGGCGGTGTTGAAGGTCACGCTCTGGGGCCAGACGTTCCATTCCTGCGCGGCCCATGCGTTGTTGCGGCGCGCCTGCGAATAGGAAGCGTCAAACTTCACCGTGACATCATCGGCGCGGTAACGGGCATTCAGGCCCGTCGCCAGCAGGTTCTTGTCCTCGGTATATTTGGCGATCACATTGGTGACGGTGGTCTTGTAATTGCCCACCGTGGCGCCAACGATATCGTTGCCCGCCAGAGTGAACTGGCCCGCGCCATAGGTGTCATCGGGCAAGGTGCCGCCCCAATCGCCCCAGCCGCCATGCCATTGCTGGAACTGGTTCTCGTTGATCTTCACATTGGAATAGAGGAAATCGGCGTTCACGTCCCAGTGATCGTCCGGCTTCCACTGCAGGCCCGCGCTGGTGCTCCAGCGCTCCTCGATCAGCGCCTTGACCTCGGCCTGCGCGCCCCACGGGGCGTTGACGGACTGGCCGTTATAGGTGGGCGGGCTGTTGCCGGCGTCGGCATTGTTATAGCCCCAGCCCTGGAACGAGGAATAGCCGTTCTTCTGTTTCTGATAGGTCCCGCCCAGCGAGAGGCCCAGCGTGTCGGTCAGGCGCGTGATATATTGCACACTGCCGCGCGTGCCCACATTGTCATAATTGGGAATGCGGAAGCCGGGATCGTTCATCTGGGCCCCGGCGCGCATGATGAAGTGCGGCCCGACATAATCGAGCGGGCGGATCGTGCGGATGTCGATCGTGGCGGCCACACCGCCCGCGATCAGATCGGCGCCCTGCGATTTATAAACGGTCACGCCCGACACGGCTTCGGAAGGATAGATTTCCCAGCGGACATTGCGGTCCGGCTCGGAGGAAGCCACTTCGCGCCCGTTGACCAGACCCAGCACCAGACGGGGGCCGAGGCCACGCACCGAAGCCTGGCTGGCATTGCCGCGGTCGCGCGTGGCCGTCACGCCCGGCAGGCGGGCCAGCGCATCGGCGATGGTCACATCGGGCAAGACGCCGATATCCTTGGAGGAAATCGTCTCGGTCACGACGGCCGAGGCGCGCTTGGCCGAGATGGCGTCGCGCAGCGAGGCGCGCAGGCCGGTAACGACAATATCCTGCGGCGCCGGGGCCTCATCGGCCGCCCAAACCGGGCTTGCGGCCACAGCCAATGCCAGAGCGCTCACCATTGCGGCGCCATATGTTTTGCGAATCACGAATACCCTCCCTTAAGGCCTGGCGTTAATCGTTTTGGAATCTCATTTATCTTATAAATAAGGTCATACGTATGGGGCTGTCAAGAATGCAGACACCATAAGCAGACGATCCCGGACGAAAGCCCGCCCAACTGTGGCAAGGATGACCCGGCCCTATGGTGGATCGGTCACAGGTAATCGCCGAAGGAAAGGTGCTCAGGGATCAGGCCCCGCCTCCGGCAACCTGTTGATGAACAAGCGGAAGTCCGCAGGATTCCCGCCCGCGCCGACCTGATCGTCGGTGGTTCTCATCATAGCCAGTGTGCCTCTCAGGGATCAGGGCAAGGCGCCCGGCCCGAAAGCCCCCTTCCGCACAAAGAAAAAGGGGCCGGCCCGAAAGCCAACCCCTTGCTCTTGTCAGAAAGACCCGAAGCGCGATCAGAAGACGATGCGCGCCCCGCCGCCAAAGCGGAACAGCCCATTGTTGCCCACGCCGCCGTCGGCGTTGATCTGCACCGACTGGCTGATCGTGAAGCGCAGACCGGCGCTGGCCTGAATACGATCGGCGGCCAGGCCGCTGCCCTTGAGCGAGAAGGCGATCGGATCGGCAACCTGCGTTGCGCCGACCAGGGTCTGCCCCTTGCCGAAGGCATGGGTGTAGCCCAGATCGACATAGCCGCCCACCACTTTGGAGAAGCCATAGTCGAACTTGGCGCGCAGACGGCCCAGTTGCTGGTTGCGGTTCATCGCACCGATGGTGAACAGGTCGAGCGGGCTGGCCGTGACGCTGCTTTCGGTGAAGGCCTTGGTCTTCTGCGTCATGCCCATATATTCCGCAGTCAGGTCGAGCGTGAGCGCGCCATGGCTCTTGAGATATTCAAGCCCGCCGCCATAGGTCGTCGTGCTGGCACCATTGGCCGTATAATCGGCCACGCCGGTCAGCATGACGCGCTTGCCGTGCGCCGAATAGGTGCCATAGGCAAAGCGACCGAACAGACGCAGCGCCTGATCGCGGGTCAACGGAGCCGAGAAGCCCGCGGCGAACTGGTCGCCCGGCATCGAACCCGTCAGATAGTCGTTCGAGTAGTTTCCGTTGGTGTGGCTGTAGGTCACATTGAGCTGGGCAAACTTGAGATCGCCCGAGAAGCCGATGTTGTAGGCCATGCCGCGATGCTTGTTCCAGGTGTCGCCCGCAACCTTGACGCCGTCCATGCCGCTGCGCTCGATCGAGCCGGTGGCCCGGATGTGGCCGGGGTTCAGCTTCTGATAGCCCCCGACCTCGGCCAGACCGTCCAGCGAAGCCAATTGCATCTGATCGAGGATCGAGCCATAGCCCTGCGGCGACCAGCGCTGGAAGACGCTGGCGGTGTTCGCCCCGCCTGCGGCCAGAGCCGAGGTCAGCGCGCCCAGCAGATTGCCGCCGTAATATTGCGGCGTGCCGCCGGTCGAATTGACCAGCATCGTGCTCAGGATCGCCTTCTGGTTGTCGCTCGTGGCAACCGCGGCCGTGAAGCTGGCGGGCGTATAGCTGCCCAGACCATAGACCGTGCCGTTCGACAGGTTGAGCGCCACCGGCTGGGCAAAGTTGGACGTGACCACCGAGCCGAAGAAGCCCGAGGTCTTGCCCGGCGCGACCTTGAAGATCTGGATGCCCGAGCCCAGCGCAATGGCATAGTTGTTCGCGGGCAGCGACTTGGTGAGATTGAGCACCGAGGAGCCCGACAGCGCAAGGTTGCCGGTCACGATGATCTGGTCATACCCGTCGGTGGCGCCCGCCCCGGCATTGCCGTCGATCTGCATCACGGCGCTGGAATTGTTGCCGAAATTCAGGTTGCCGAAGGTGAGCACGCCCGGCGAGTTGCCCGGCGCGATCGTGCCCGCCGTGGTGCCGCCCACGAAGGTGTTGCCGGTGATCGAGCCGTTACCGGTGATCGAGCCGCTGTTGATGACATAGGTGTTGGCGGAAGTCACCAGACCCGAGGTCGCACCGCTCTGGCCCAGATCGATGCCATTGCCCATGTGCAGCAGCGTGCCTGCGACATTGACCGTGGTGCCGGTGATGGCACCCGACAGGTTCACCGTCGAATTGGCCAGCGTCACCGTCGGGGCAACGATGCTGCCGGTCTGGGTGATGTTGAGCGTGGTTCCGGTGTTGGTGCTGAACGTGCCAGAGGTGGAGCTGCTCTGGCCGCTCAGGTTGAAGGTGCCGCTCGACACCGCCACATTGCCCGTGCCCTGCACCGCGCCGCTGAACGAACCGCCATTGGCCAGCGTCAGCAGGTTGGTGCCGATGTTCAGCACGCCGCTGCCGGTCAGATTGTGGATCGTCTGGTTGGCCTGCAGGGTCAGCGTGCCGGGCGTGTCGATCTGCACATTGAGCGCATGATCGAGCAGGTCGGCCGTGGCCACCGTCACGCCGCCAAAGTGGATCGAGAGCGCGCTGGGAGCAAAGCTGTCGACTCCGCCGTTCAGCGTGAGAACGCCGGTGCCGTATTTCTGCACCGTGCCCGTGCCGTTGATGACGCCCGAATAGGTGCCGTTGGCGGTCTGGTTGATGTTGAAGGTGCTGGTGCCGTTGAGCGTGATCGTGCCGCCCGCGCCCGAGAGCGAGCCGGTGGTCAGCGTGGCATTGTTGCTGGTGACCAGGCTGCCCGCATTCTGGGTATAGGCATTGGCCACATAGAGGTCGGCCTTGGCGGCAATTGCGCCGCTGTTGGTCAGGCTGTCGAACTGATAGGTGTTGCCCGCATTCAGCGTCAGCGTGCCGCTGTTGGTGACATTGTGGTCAACCAGCAGCGAGGACGAGGCGGTGAAAGTGCCCGCATTGTTCAGGCTGCCCAGTTCCGAGAGCGTCCCGGCATTGAGGTTGACCGTGCCGCCCGCGCTGTTGGCCGCAGCCCCGGTGACCAGCAGGACGGAGTTGACGTTGAGCATCCCCGCATTGCTCAGGCTGCCAAAGCTGCTGCCGCCCGTGGTGCCCAGATTGGCGGTTGCCGAGGCCCCGTTGGTGAACAGACCCGCCACCTGCAGCACACCTTGTGAAGTCAGCGTACCGGTGTTGTTCAGCGCGCCGCCGATCGTGCCGGTGGTGCCCTGAGCGAAAGTGAGGGTGCCTGCGTTCGACACATCGCCGGTGCTGGTCAACGCGCCGTTGATGCTGGTGGTGCCCCCGGCATTGTTGGTCAGCGAGGCGAGCGACAGGGCGGCGTTGACCGTGGTCGTGCCGCTGTTGCTCAACGAATGGATCGTGTCGTTCGTGCCCGCAATCAACGTGCCCGCCGCGCCCACGGTCACATCCAGACTGTCGGCAAAGGTGGCGCCCGGCGTGGTATCGACGGTGCCGCCATTGATGGTCAGCGGCCCCGTGAAGGTGCTGGCCCCGCTCAGCAGCAGCGTGCCGTTGCCGGTCTTGGTCAGCGCCCCGCCGCCGGTGAAAATGCCCTGATAGAGCGAATTGCCCGACTGGTTGAGGTTGAGCGTGGCATTGCTGCCCAGATTGACCACACCGCTCGTCGCGCCCAGCAGATAGGGCGTGTTGATGGTGCGCGTGGTGGCGCCGCTGCCGTCCGCCAGCACATTGAGGCGACCATCGACCTGCGTATAGGCGCTGGTGGAGAGATCCGCCGACAGATTGGTTACGCCGCCCACGTTGGTGTAGAGCGAGGTGATCCCCTGATTGGTCAGCAGGTTGAGCACGGGCGCCGCGCCGTTCTGCTGGGGATTGACGTAAAGCGCCATGTTGCTGCTCAGCGCATTGGCGCTGGCAACGTTGAGCGAGCCGTTGGCCACTTCAAGAAGCGAGGCCATCACGCTGCCCTGGCCGCCGTTCAGCGTCAGGGCCGCCGCGCCATACTTAAAGATGCTGGCGGTCGAGGCATTGCCGCTGAGCGAGCCGATGGCGCCGTAATAGGTGCCGTCGGTGGTCTGGTTGATGGCCCAGCCCGTGCTGTCGCCCAGCAAGACCGAGCCGCCCGCGCCCGAGAAGCTGCCCGTGTTCATCACCAGATGATCGGCCAGCGAGAGCGTACCGGCATCCTGCACATAGGCGCCCGAGACGGACAGATTGTCCGAAACGTTGATCGTGCCCGAATTGTTCAGGCTGCCGAACGCGGGCGCCGAGCCCAGATGCAGGTTGAGCGTGCCGGTGGCGCTGTTGGTGGCATTGCCGGTCACGGTCAGCGGCGTATAGGCGTCGATCAGCCCATTGTTGAGCATCGCGCCGAACTGGCTGGTGCCGTTGTTGGCATAGATGCCCGAACCCAGCGTGGCGGTGCCGGTGGTGTCATTGGTGAACAGGCCCGCCACGCTCAGCGTGCCGCGCGAGCGCAGATCGCCGGTGTTGACGAGGTTGCCCGCAAGGTTCTCCACCGAGCCGGTGCTGAAGCGGGTCGTGCCTGCGTTGCTGACGTCGCCCGATGCGTTGAGGGTGTTATAGACCTGCGTATAGCCGGTCGAGGTCGTGTTCAGCGTGGTCAGACCGATGGTGGCGCCGACATAGGTATAGCCGCTGTTGTTGACCGAGTGGATCGTGTCATTCGTGCCCAGATAGAGGCCCGCATTGGCCGCGACCGTGGCGTCGAGCGTGTCGGCAAAAGTGCCGCCCGCCGAGGTGTCGATCCAACCCGCATTGACCGTGAGCGGCCCCGCAAAGGTGCTGGCCCCGGCAAGGCTGAGCCCGCCGTTGCCGGTCTTGGTGAGAGCGCCGGCGCCCGAGAAGACGCCCGCATAGAGCGAATAGCCCGACTGGTTGATGACCAGCGTGTTGGCCGCGCCCTGAAGGCCGCCCAGATTGACATTGCCGGTCGAGGCGCCGCTAAATCCTGCCGTGTTGATCGTGCGCGTGGCTGCCGTTTCCACGGCCGGATTGCCCGAAACCGTGCCGATCACATTGAGCAGGCCGTTGTTGATCACCGTGCTGCTGGTGGTCAGATCGGCGACAAGGTTGGTCGTGCCATTGTTGAGCAAGCCCAGGATCGACTGGTCGCCCAGCAGCGTGAGCGTTCCCGCCGCATCGGTGCGCACCGGCAGAGCGCCGCCCAGAATGCCCGCGTTCTGAACGGTCACGCCGCCCTCATGAACGATCAGCTGGCCCGGCGTAAAGCTGTTCGCAGCGCCCGCCAGAGTCAGCGTGGCCGCGCCCTGCTTGTAAACGCCGCCCGTGCCGGTCACCACGCCCGCATAGGTGCCGTCGGCCGACTGGTTGATGGTGAAGACATTGCCCGTGCCGTTCAGCGTGACGGTGCCGCCCGCGCCCGAGAAGCTGCCCGTGGTGAGCGTCTTGCCGCCGGCGACGGTCAGCGTGCCCGCATTCTGGGTATAGGCGCCCGACACGTTGAGCGAGTCGTTGACATTGACCGTGCCCGCATTGGTCAGGCTGCCGAACTGGCCCTGCGACCCGGCGTTGAGGGTCAGCGTGCCCGTGCCATTGTTGGTCACGGCATGGGTCACGGTCAACGGAGACGAGGCGGTCAGCGTGCCGTTGTTGGTCAGGCTGTCAAGCAGGGTCCAGCCCGCCGAACCCAGCGTGGCGTTTGCGCCCAGCGCATTGGTGAACAGGCCCGAAACGGTCAGTTGCCCGGCCGAAGTCAGCGCACCCGTGTTGTTCAGCGCGCCGCCGATCGAGCCGGTCGAGCCCGACGCAAAACCCAGCGTACCTGCATTCGACACATCGCCCGAGCTGGTCAGCGAGCCGTTGACCGTGGCATTGCCGGTGGCATTGTTGGTCAGCGTGGCAAGATTGAGACCGGCATTCACCGTGGTGGTGCCGCTGTTGCTCAGCGAATGGATCGTGTCATTCGTGCCGACCACATAGGTGCCTGCCGCGCCCACCGTCACGTCCAGCGTATCGGCAAAGGTGCCGCCTGCGGTGGTGTTGATCGTGCCGCCGTTGATGGCCAGCGGGCCGGTGAAGGTATTTGCCCCCGCCAGATTGAGCAGGCCCGCGCCGGTCTTGGTCAAGCCGCCCGCGCCCGAGAAAATGCCGCTGTAGGTCGAGGTGCCCGACTGGTTGATGACCAGCGTGTTGGCCGTGTTGTAAAGGCCGCCCAGATTGACATTGCCGCTCGAGGCGCCGCCAAAGCCGGAGGTGTTGATCGTGCGCGTGGCCGCCGTCTCGCTCAACATGTCGCCCGACAGCGTGCCCACCACATTGAGCAGGCCGTCATTGGTGACCGTCCCGGTGGTGGTCAGATTGCCCGAAAGATCCCAGATGCCGCTCGCATTGTTGGCGGCGCTGGCCGCCGAGACATTGGCCAGTTGCCACAGCGTACCGGTCGACTGGTTGGTCACGCCGCCCGTAAGCGTGGTCGAGCCCAGCAGCGAGAGCCCGCCCGAATTGGTGATCGAGTTGGCCGACAGCGTGTTGCCGAAAGTGGTGGTGCCCGCGTTATTGATAGCGGTCGCCGTGGTGGCGCCAGCGGCCACCAGCAGGCCGCCCGCCGCGACATTGACCGTGGTCAGCGCCTCGGCGCCGCCCAGCACGAGGCTGCCCCCGTTGACCTGCACCGAACCGCCCGAAACGGCGTTCATCAGGCGCCCGCTGGTCGTGCCATTGGTGGTCGAAACCTGACCCGCATTGACGGTAATGCCGCTCAGGTTGTTCTGCGCCGACAGCAGCAGCGAGCCAGCATAGCCATTGGCGGCGTCATTCACCGTCAGCGTGCCGCCGGAGATCGCGCCCTGCATCACCGCATCAAAGCTGGTGCTGCCGTTGGTGGCGGCGCCGCTGTTGTGGAGCACGGCGATCTTGCCGTTAAGGCCGCTCAGGTTGATCGCATTGAGGAAATTGACCGAGCCGGTGGCGTCAACCGCGTCCGAGCCGAACACCAGCGTGCTGCCCGTGGTGACAAAACCGCCCGAATTCCAGGTGAGCGCGGGGCCGACGCCACCGTTGATCGAGCCCAGATTGACGGTCAGCCCGCCCGAGGTGGCCGCAAAGCCGCCGCTGCCTGCCCAAGAGACGTTGTTGGGCTGGCTGCCCACCGCGCGGCTGAAGGTGCCGCCCGAGAGGAGCACACCGGCCGAGCTGGTCGAAAGGCCCGCGCCGATCGTGCCTGAACCGTCGAACAGGATGTGGCTCATGGCATTGATGCCGGTGCCGTCCTGCGCTTCGAGCGTGGCGCCCGAAATCTCGGTCGTGCCCGAATAGGTGTTGGCGCCAAGGAACTGCACCGTGCCGCCGCCCACGATCTTGAGCGACGCGCCGCTGCCCGCCGCGATCGAGGCCGTGCCGATGCTCGATGCGCTGTCATCCGCGATGGAATCGTAGAAAGTGATCGTGTTGCCCGTGCCCGGCTGAAGGGTCACATTGCTGCCGGTCATGATGAACATGTCCGCGCCCGCCGCTTGCCCTGCCGCGCCGCCATTGTTGCTCGACCCGGCGATGGCCGCGTTGTTCTGGAAAATGCCGTTGCCCTGCAGCACCAGCGTGCCGCCGCTGCGCACAAAGATCGCGCCGCCAAAGCCCGAGCCGCCGCCGCCGCCCGACGTGCCCGTCGAACCGACGCCGCCGCCGAAACCGGCCGTGCCGCCCGTGCCGTCCGCGCCCGCGATGCTCTGGCCGCCCGAGCCTCCCGCGCCGCCAAGGCCGCCCGAACCGCCGCCCGCGCCAAAGCCGCCCGCGCCGCCCGCACCGCCCGCGCCGCCCGCGCCGCCGTCGGTCTGGGAAAGCGCGCCCGCGCCGCCCGAACCGCCCTGGCCGCCAGCGCCGCCGCCATAGAAGGTCGAACCGGCGCCGCCATTGCCGCCCTGGCCGCCCGCGCCGCCATGGGCCACCGTGCCGTTGGCCAGCGCGATGTTCCACGTCACCAGCGCCAGAATGTCATCGGCCAGCGTCACGCCATCGACCGCCGCGCGCGCCACCTTGATTGCCGATTCGGCGAAATTGGGGGTGAACTGGGCCAGCGCCGCCGCCGCTTCGGAAATGTCAAAGCCCAGAGTGAGGGCATCATTGGCAACCGCCAGCGTCTGCTGGGCATTGAAGGGAACGCCCGCGCTGCCGCTGCCGCCCACGCCGCCGCGTCCGCCCGGCGCATTGGCGCCGTTCGAGGCATTGCGCCCGTTATTGCCCGGCGAACCTTCGCCATCGACGAAGATCGCGGAGAAGGCGCTGCCATCCGCGCCGCCGCTGCCATTGCCGCCCACGGTACCGATATAGGCCAGATTGTTCATCGAGCCGCCGGTGTTGAGATTGCCCGCCGCGGCGTCGATACGGTAGGAAACGGTGTTGTTGGCGGTGTTGATCGAGGTGATGACCGCATTGGCGGGCACATTGCTGCCCACCAGCAGATGGCCGACCATCAGGCCGGTGGTGGTGCCCACCGTCACGGTGCCCGTGCTGCCGCCGGTCTGGTTGACCGCCAGCACCGGGTTGAAGGTCATGATTTCCTTGCTGGCATTGATCGCCGACACACCGTTCGAGGCGATGACATTGCTCAGCGTGATCTGATTGGTGGTGGTGTTGATCGCGGTGATCACCGTCCCGTTGGGAATGCCAGTGCCCGAAACCGTTTCGCCCACGGCAAGGCCGGTGAGCGAATTGACCTGAACCACCGCATTGCCGCCCGTGTTCGAGATCAGCGGGCTGAAGGTTCCCTTGAAGGAATAGACCTGGCTCAGATCGACCTGATTCGACAGGGTGATCGCGCCGGTATTGGCATTGACCGCCGTGACGACCGTATTGGCCGGAACGCCATTGCCGGTGATGACCATGCCCACCTTGAAGCCGGTCATGCCCGCGATCGGGGTGATCGTGTTCGACAAGGTGCTGGTGGTGGCGGTGGCAAAGCGCGCCACGTTCACTTCGGTCACCGAAACGGCGGTGACGGTGACATTGGCCACCGCGTGATCCAGCGTGAAGCCGGTGATGACCGGGTTGCTGGGATCGGTCGAATCATAGGTGATCGATGCGATGGTGGCCGTGGTGCCGTCGGACAGGAAGACCTTCTGGCCGCGCTGGAGCATCGAGACATTGACCGAATTGCCCAGCGTCACCGTGGTGCTGGCCAAGGTCACAGTGCCGGTGACCAGATCCGAGGTGGGCAGCGCAATCGCATCGGCAAAGGTGATCAGGTTGAGCGCATTGCCATTGGCATCGACGCCCACATTGGTGATGCTGGAAATGGTCGAGCCGACGGTCCCGGCCACGCTGGCGCCATTGTTCTGCCCGGCCACGGCAACGCCCGCGCCCTGGGTGATCAACTGGTTGTCGCCGGTGGCGACCACGCCGGTCAGGTAGTACTGACCGTTGTTATAGGTAATCAGGCTGCTCGAACCGTTGGACAGCGAGGGGCGATAGATCTGGGCCGCGCTGGCGTCGGCCGTGACGCCCGTGACGGTGAAGGCGATGGGAGCGACCGAGGAGGTGGCGATGCCGCCGCCCTGCCCGCCCGTCACCGTGTTATTGGCAAAGCTGACGTTGTTGAGCGTGAGCGTGGCGCCATTGTCCACGAAGAACACACCGCCAAGGCCCGCGCCGCCGCCCGAACCATTGCCGCCCGCAGTGGCATAGTTGGTGAAAACCGTCTGGCTGCTGTTCGAGCCCACCGAGACGTTCGAACCGACCACCTTCGTGGGGTTGGCCGCCTGAAGCGAGGTGTCGCCCGAAACGACAAAGCCCGAGCCGCCGCTGCCGTTGGTGACATTGACCGGGGCGCTCTGGGCCAAAGCCGTGGCCGGAAGCGAAGCCATGGCACCAAGAGCCAGAATCGAGCTTGAGAGCAACCATCCACGACGCTGTTTCATCACTATCCACCTGTTCATAAGAAAACAAAACGAACAGGGCACAACAAAACCAGTCACGCCGACACAAGCCGGCGCGCACCAAGGAAAACCTTGTTGTCAGAACCACAGACTGGCCCGGCAGGCAAAGCACTGCGCAAATACGGAAGCGCATGCCGCCCGGCAGCCTCAATCACTGTATGGAATTGTCGCCCACTGTCCCCAAAAAATATTCAAACCCACCCACAGTAAACTGCAGGCGATCCCCATCCGGTTCGCACCGACGCATCGGAACGACTTATACCCTGCGATATAACCGGCGATTACGTCAGATTTGGTTAATTTTCACCTAGGTCGACTACCCATAAATTCCGCCTTCGCCATTTGCCGTGAAGGGGTGCAAGATTGAATTTAATGCATTGAATTATAAAAACATTTATTCCTTCGCAAACGCAGCATTGCGCCGATCGGGCCTATAAAATTCACCTTTTTGAACCTAAGGCAAATCGTACAGGGATAAAAAAGGCTGCGATTCTGGAAAGGCAGGCAGGCCCCGCGCCCGTTCCGTAACCGCACAGGCTCCGCCGGGCAGTATGGCAACTGTCGCGGCGGCGTCGGAGTTCTAATGCGCGCTCCCGGCGCCTATCTGCCCCTTGCGATAAAAGACCCCGTTCGTCCCTGCCTACAAGGCTAAAGCTCCATGGGAACGGCCCGGTGCCTCGTATGCAGGCTCTCGAATGCATCCGCTCGAACCGGTCGCAGGCATTGGCGACCAGCGTGGGATGCGCCGCCATGCCGCTATCGGACAGAGCGGCAGCCTATCGCGTCCGGCAATTCGGGGGCAGGCTCTGCTTCTCTTGTCCGCGCTGTACACATCCGCCCTAATGGGCATGAGCGGATGGAAGGCAGGCACAGCCGGTGGCCACCTCCGCCATAAAACGGCCCACCGCTTCATCACTCGATCAATCGGACTCGGTTCATCGCTTTGCGGCGGGGTTTTCAACAGGGCTGATCCTCCGGCCGCAACAGGCGCAAAACCTGCGTGATCCGGTCCGCAATGCCGAAATCGCACTCGGTTCGCCTCAAACTCTCTTTCCCCAACCACCGGCCGCACGCCCGCCTGCTGCGCGCCAAACATGCCCCACTGCGCAAAATCTCCAAGATGGGCCAATGGCTTACATTTTCCCCTTGCCCGGCGCCGGGCGGGCGGAGGCGCAGGCAGTGCCTTATTGCCGCTTATCCACCAAATAGTAATTTCTGTATTACTACGAGGTCGGCGATTAAAATAAAGAAACCAAGACCGTGCCATAATGGCATTAAAGGGAGAGAATAGGTTGGAATACTTAACTCGCAAATCGCTATGTGTTTGTACGAGTTGCAAGTTTTAATCCGATCATTACCGACCCGACAATATACCGCGATTTCGACGCCTTTCGCACTCTTTGCATCATCATTTTTATAAGGATCCACACATGACCGTCGTCCTGCGTATCGCCTCGCATGAAACTGGACGCCACGTCACAAAGAAGCTGCGAAAGGGAATGAACGACATCACGCTGCCCGCCGGCGCGCATGTCGAAGTGGTCGATTCCCAGAACCACAATGCCCTGCGCCCGGCCAAGGCCGAGTTTGCCCACGGCAAGCTGATCCTCGATTACAATCAGGGCGATGACGCCATCCAGCTGCGAATCGCGGGCGAGGCGATCGACGGGCTGGACAGCAAGGGGCCGCTGGATCTGAGCGCTATCAACACCGCCTTTGACAATGCGAATCCGGGCGAAGGCGCATGGGCCGCCGCAGATTGGGGCAATGCCGAAGCCGACGCGCAAGGCGCGGGCGGAAGCGACAATTCCGATGACCGCCATCATGGCCTGTCGGGCACACTGCTGCTCCTGCTGGGCCTTGGCGCGGCGGGCGGCCTCGCCGGGGCGCTGGCCGGCGGCGGCGGATCGGCGGCCGCACCGGCCACGCCGCCCACCGCCCCGATCGTCACGCTGGGCAATGGCGTGGGCACCAATGGCGCCAATGCCGCCGAAGCCACCCAGGCCAGCGGCGTTGTCACCGTCAATGCCGCTTCGGGCACGACCATCGACGTCACCTTCACCAATGGCACGCATACGCTGACCAAGACTGTAACCGGCACCGGTTCGGCGGTTGCCGTGGTGCTGACTTCGGCGGATCTGACCACGCTGGGCGATGGCGCGATTTCGGTCAGCGCCGTGGCCAAGGCCAATGGTCTGTCCAGCAGCGCGGCCACCAACAGCTTCACGCTGGACACCACCGGGCCCGCCGCACCCACGCTGGCGCTCTCCACCGACACCGGCGCCTCGGCCACCGACCGCGTGACCAGCAACGGTTCGGTCAGCGTCACGGCGGAAAACGGCAGCACGGTCGCGCTGACCTTCACCAATGGCAGCCACACGGTGACCAAATCCGTGACCGGCACGGGCAGCGCCCAGACCGTCACCCTGTCCTCGGGCGATATGGCCACCCTTGGCGATGGCGCGGTCAGTGTTTCGGCGGTCGCCACGGATGCGGCGGGCAATGCCGGTTCGGCGGGCACCCTGTCCTATACGCTCGACACTGTGACCGCCGTTGGCATCACCAGCCAGCCCATCCTGGTAGGCGGCGCACCGGTGCTCTCGGGCACGGCCGAAACGGGCGACACGGTGGTCGTCACCATCGCGGGCGCCACCTATCGCACCACGGCCACCGGCGGCGCATGGTCGGTCAATACCGCCACCGCCACGCCGACCAGCGGCACGCTGGCGCTCAACGCCAATGGCATCAACGCGGTGGGCGTGACCGCCACCGATGCGGCGGGTAATACCGCCACGGCTTCGCAGAACCTGCAGCTGGTCTCGTCCAGCTCGGGCGTGGTCAACACCAGCGCCACCAATGTCGCGGTGCAGGTCAACGCCATTGACGGCAATGTGCCGATCACAATCAACGCGCCCAACGCCACATCGCTGACCATCACCGGCAATCCCAACGGCAGCCCGGTCGATGTCACCGTCGCCGACAAGACCCCCGGCGCGGTCGATACCTATCCGCTGACGCTGATCACCAATGTTTCGCCCGCCGCCAATCCGGGCCAGCCCAACCTGCTGATCCTCGATTTCGCCTCGGCGCAGGATCGCGTGGTGCTTTCCTCGGCCAGCAGCGTACAGGGCTTTAACCAGATCGAGGTGCGCAACGGCACGCTTGACCTGTCGGGCGTCAATCTGACCGGAATCGTCAATATCCAGATCAACTCGGGCGTGGTCCTCACGCTGGCCCAGTTCGAGGCGCTGTCCTCGCTGGTCAGCCTGTCGGGTCTGGGGCAACTGACGATCCATCTCGACACGCAGAGCCAGATCAACGACCTCATCACCTTCCTGCAAAGTCCGGGCAATCTGTTCCTGATGGGCACCACGGTGACCGTCGAATATGGCAGCAACAACACCGTCATCAGCAACAGCACCGCGGCCAATCTGATTTCGGCGCTGAATTACCCCTCGATCCCCCAGATCAGCGGCGCGATCAGCGCGCTGCAGACGGCGGTGAGCGGCAACACTTCGGCCATTGCCCTGCTGATCAATGACGCCTCGGCCCATGGCGGCACGGCAACCACCGCCTCGATCACCGGCATTCAGGCTGCGCTCGCCGCGCTGCAGACGCAGGTGAACCAGCAGCAGCTCGATCTCAACGCCATTACGGCGCATAATCTGGATTCGCTCCAGACGCTGGTGGGCAATCTGTCCTCGGCGATGACCGCGCTGACCGCGCAGGTGAACACCCAGGCGACCCAGATTGCCGCCAACACCGGCAATATTGCCGCGCAGGCCACGCAGATCGCCGGGATTTTGACCAATATCGGCGCGCTGCAGACCGCCGTGTCGGCGCTGCAGACCGGCAACAGCAACAATGCCGCCGCGATCACTGCGCTGCAGGCCGCCCATGACAGCCTGAGCGCCACCGTTACGGCGCTGCAGACCACGCTCCAGCACGATATCGCCACGCTGCAGGGCGCCAATTACGCCAACGCCACCTATCAGGACATCGCCTCGCTCAGCGCCCAGATCGACGCGCTGAACAGCGCGGTCGCCGCCCTGCAAACGCTGGTGGGCCAGAGCAGCGTCGCCTCCCAAATCAGCGCCGCCATCGGCCACCCGACCAACGGCAGCGGCGCGGCCACCGGCCTGTGGGCCGCGATCGAAAGCGCGATCAGCACGGCGACGGCGGGTCTGCAAACGCAGATCAACGGGACGAACGCCAACCTTGCGCTGGTCATCGATGATTCCAGCACCCATGGCGGCACGCCCACACTCAATTCCATCGCGGGCCTGATGGCCGCGATCAACGTGCTGAACGGAGCGGGCGCCAATTCGGTCGCAGGGCAGATCACCGCCGCCCTCGGCCACCCCACCAACGGCAGCGGCCCCGCCACCGGCCTGTGGGCAGGCATCGAAAGCGCGATCAGCGCATCGGCCGCTACGCTGCAGACTGAAATCAACAGCACCAACGCCAATCTCGCGCTGGTCATCGACGATTCCAGCACCCATGGCGGGACTCCGACGCTTAATTCCATCGCGGGCCTGATGGCCGCGATCAATGTGCTGAACGGCGCAGGCGCTAACTCGGTCGCCGGGCAGATCACCGCCGCCCTCGGCCACCCCACCAACGGCAGCGGCGCGGCCACCGGCCTGTGGGCAGGCATCGAAAGCGCGATCAGCGCATCGGCCGCTACGCTGCAGACTGAAATCAACAGCACCAACGCCAATCTCGCGCTGGT
>NZ_JAAZQL010000001.1:0-354910 GCF_012275515.1 Novosphingobium sp. SG707 | reverse complement strand
CTCGGTCGCCGGGCAGATCACCGCCGCCCTCGGCCACCCCACCAACGGCAGCGGCGCGGCCACCGGCCTGTGGGCAGGCATCGAAAGCGCGATCAGCACCGCAGCCGCCACGCTCCAGACCGAAATCAACAGCACCAATGCCAATCTTGCGCTGGTCATCGACGATTCCAGCACCAATGGTGGCACGCCCACGCTCAATTCCATCGCAGGCCTGATGGCCGCGATCAATGTGCTGAACGGTTCGGGCGCGGGCTCGGTTTCCACCCAGATCAGCACCGCCATCGGCCATCCCACCAACGGCAGCGGCGCTGCCACCGGCCTGTGGTCGGGCATCGAAAGCGCGATCAACACCGAGACCGCCTCGCTCAACGCCCAGATCGCGGCGCTGCAGGGCACCAATTACAACAACGCCACCTATCAGGACATCGCCTCGATCAGCGCGGCGATCACCGGCCTTCAGGCGCTGGTGGGCAACACCTCCGTTTCCAGCCAGATCGCCAACGCCATCAATGGCGTGACGAGCAGCTTCAACACGCTGATTTCGGCGCTGCACGGCGCAGGCGTGGTGGTGAGCGTGGCCGATACCGAGGCGCTGCTCGTCTCCGATCCGGCCCAGTTGCTCACCAATTACCGGCTGGTCGACACTTACGCCAACCTGCTGGCCGCGACGCAGAATCCGGCGGACGCGCATGTCTTTGCCTATGCCAAGTCCATCGGCTTCACCGCCGCCGCCCCGCTGACCGTGGCGCAGGTGACCGGGCTGGAAAGCGCGATTGCCGCGATTGCCAATGCCGCCCCGATCAATGCCGCGCTCAACAGCTACAGCCTGAACGATACAGTCGCGCACCTGGCGCTGGCCAATCCGGCGATCCTGTCGGGCGCCACCAACATCACCGCCACCCTGTCCGGGGCCAGCCTCGATCAGGTGGCCACCGTGCTGGCCGCCGCCAATGCGGGCGTCACGTTGCTCGATGCCGTTTCGGGCACGCCTGCCCAGATTCTGGGCCTGCCGCTGGGCGCGCATGATACGATCACCGCGATCACCGTCACGGGTCTGGCCAGCGCTCAGCAGGCCGCCGATCTGGCCAATCTGGCCACCGCAGGCAAGGCGGGCAGCGTCCAGTTGGGCGCGGTCAGCGACACGGCCGCCAATATCGAGGCGGTGATCGCCCATCAGGGCGGCGCGGCCTTCCTTTCCACCGCCACCCGCATTGATGTGTCGGGCACGCTGACCGTGGCCGAGGCCGAACAGCTTCAGGCCGTCAACGCCAATGTCCATATCACCGGCATTACCGACAGCGCCGCCTCGATCACCAGCGCGCTGAGCGCAAGCCAGCTCAGCCTGACCTATGTGGGCGCGCTCTCCACCACCGACACCGCCACCATTGCCCAGGCCAGCGCCCTTCAGGCCGCCCTGCCCGGCCATGTCTCGATCCTTGGCATCACCGACACCTCGGCCGACATTGGCGCTGCCGTGCTGGCCGGCACGCTCAGCCTGACGGGCGTGGGCAGCGTGGCGATCGCCGACGGCTCCATCGCCGATTACGCCAGCGCCGCGCAGGCCGCCGCCCTTGGCCGCTCGACGCTTTCGCTGGCCTATGACATTGCCGACACCTCCGCCCATTACGCCTCGACCATCGCCACCTATGGCCAGAGCTTCCTTGGCAAAGCGGGCAATATCGTGCTGACGGGCACCGCCTCGCTGGCGGTGGCGCGCTCCTTGCTGGGCGCCCATAACGGCGGCACGGTCACCATCGAGACGATCAACGCCACCGCTTCGCAGGTCGGTTCGCTCAACTTTGACGCGCATGATCTGGTCACGAACCTGAATGTCGCGGGCCTGACCTTCGGCAATCAGACCGTCGATCTGACCAATGTGCCCTTCTCGACCAACCTGACCTATAATGGCGCGGGTCTGGGCAGCAGCTACAGCCTGATGCTCTATATGCCTGCGCCCGATGGGGTGAGTGTCGACGGCAATGGCGTCGATCAGGGCGGCAGGGTCACGATCAACGCCGGTTCGGGCAACAACACCTTTGTCTTTACCGACGATCTGAACGACGGTAGCTATCTGCCCACCGCCTATGGCGCGGGTTCGTCGAT
Organism: Novosphingobium sp. SG707; assembly: GCF_012275515.1. Classification (GTDB taxonomy): domain Bacteria; phylum Pseudomonadota; class Alphaproteobacteria; order Sphingomonadales; family Sphingomonadaceae; genus Novosphingobium. The sequence goes on along the minus strand of NZ_JAAZQL010000001.1, from coordinate 352,807 downwards.
CAATTACGCCACCTATGGCAACAACCAGCACGGCACCGAAACGCTGGTCATCATCGGCTCGGTCGATATTTCAAACATCGCGCTGGGCGGCGATCTCAACAGCTATGACCTCGAAGCCTTCGCCGGTTCGCCCTCCTCGGTCACGCTCTCGGCCACCCAGCTCAACAAGCTGCACAATTTCAACGGCGCCAGCGGCGGCACGATCATCAACATCACCAATGCCCCCGATCCGGCCAGCGGCACCGTGGTGGTCACCAGCAGCAGCAACAACACGCTGACGCAGAACATCAATTTCACCAATGTCACCGGCGTCAACATCGGCATCAACGACAATCTGCAGATCGACTTCCTGCGCCTGCTGGGCCTTTCGCATGTCTCCACGGCATCGGGCGGCAACGGGTCGCAGGCGGGTCTGGTCACGCCGATCTTCAACACCACGGGCGGCCAGACCTATCTGACCACCGACGGCACGCAGAACGGCACGCCGATCTCCTCCAGCTTCCTGACCAATGCCTCGTACAATATCGACATGAGCGCGGCGGCGGGCCTGAGCCTGGGCAGCGACGGCGCGGGCCATTATTACCTGCAGGACAGCCAGGGCAACCATCTCAACCTGCCCCAGACGCTCAACGGCAACACGCTTGGCCTCTCGCCCGACGAGATCTCCGGGCCGGGTGCGCCGCTGGTGATGGGCGCCACCAATGGCGGCGTGCTGCAACTGACCGGTCTGGTCAACTCGCAGGGCGATGCGGTGGACGTCACCCATGTCACCGCCCCGATCAGCCTGTCCATCGGCCAGAACGCTGATCTGACCGGCGCCAGCAACCCTTCGCAGATCACCGCCGATCTGGCCCATATCGCCGCCATTCCGGGCAGCAGCATCACCGTCAACAATGTCGGCGGCGGCAACCCGCCCGTCACGCTGACGATGACCGCCGATCAAGCCAGCCATATCGCCATTTCCGGCACCGGCGAGATCAAGGTCGTCGGCACCGCCACCGGCAATGAGGACTATTCGTCCCTGACCGCCACCACGGTCGATCTGTCGGGCATCAACCCCAACGGGCATACGATCACCCTGCCCGCCTCGATCCCGGCGGGCCATACGCTGATCCTCAATCAGGCCGAGGTGAACGGGGCCACCATCACCGGCACCGGCTCGCTCAACATTCTGGTCAACAGCGCGGCCACGATGGACCTGAGCCATATCGACACCAGCCACCTGTCGGTCTCGCTGGTGGTGCCCACCGGCACGAGCGCCACGGTGCCTTCGGGCTCGAACCTCGCCAATTTCCCGATTGTGGTGCAAAGCGGGGCCACGCTGACCATCGACGGCGATGTCGCCTCGGGCAAGACCATCTCGGGCGCGGGCACGGTCAACATCACCGGCACCGGCACGCTGAACGGCGGCGATGATTTCAGCCATATCACCGCCCACACCGTCGATCTTTCGGCCTATTCCGGCACAATCGCCCATCTGCCCACGCTGTCGCCCACCGGCGTTGCTGCGCTGGTGCTCAACACCGCCGAGGCCGATTTCGCCTCCTCGGCCGCGGGCAACAACCTGACTGTGCCCAGCGGCACCAGCCTGACCGTGGTGGTCAATGGGCCGTCGAGCGCGCCAGGCGCCACGCTCGACATGTCGGGCATCCACACCACCGGCACTGGCACGCTGGCCGTGCATGTGACGGGCAACACCTTGCTGAGCAGCGCCAACCTCAATGGCGCGCCCGTCTCGGTCGACGCCATCGCCACGCTGACCATGCCGGTCAATGCCGCCAGCGGCCTGACCATCACGGGTGCGGGCACGGTGGATCTGGTCGGCGGCGGCGCGGTCACGGCCGACCTGTCGAACCTGACCGTCGCCAATGTGAACTGGGAGGTGACGCAGGACGCCACCTTTACCGGCACGCTGGGCAATGCGGTCGTCACCATCGACCATGACGTGACGCTGAGCGGCAGCGCAGCGCGCTTTGCGGGCGCCAGCGTTCTGGCGGGCGCGGTCAACGGCGGTCTGGGCCAGAGCCGGGGCGTGCTGAGCATCACCGGCGGTTTCACCAACCAGGATTTCAGCGCCGTGGGCGCCAGCCTCGACCTGTCGCACGCCACGTCGGGCACGGTCACCAACCTGACGCTGCCCACATGGGTGGCGGGGCAAGCGCTGATCATGTCCTATGCACAGGTCAACGGGGTGACGCTGGATGTGGGCGCGGGCGATGCGCGCATTGTCGACATCGCCTCAAACGCGGCCTCGGACCTGTCCACCATCACCTCGACCAGCGGCCATGTGACCGCGATCATCGACGCCAACGCGACCTTCACCGGCACGTTCAGCAGCGCGGCCAATGCCTCGGTGCATTTCATCACCGGCACGAATGGCGCGACCTATACGCTCAGCCTCGACGCGCATCTGCTCGATGGACGCAGCGTGGACGGCAATGGCACCGTGGACGTCACCAGCGTTTCGGCCAGCACCGATCTCTCCAACGTGCTGCCCGCGACCATCGACTTCACCCATGACGGCGCGCTCGCCGTCGCCAGCGGGCAATTGACCGAAGGCAGCGCCACCGTCACCCTGCCCACGATGAGTGCAGGCCTCACGCTGGCCCTGACCGCCGCGCAGGCCGATACGCTCAGCGTTCTTGGCAGCGCGGGCACGGTCGATGTTCAGGGCGATGTCGCAGCCAATACCAACCTGACCGCGATTGCCGCAGGGATTGCCATCAGCTTTGCCGATGCCTCCGACCCGCAATCGGGCGCGCAGATCACCATTGCCGACAGCCGCAGCCTGACCATGGCCAGCGACCAGTTGACCGGCCAGACAATCCTGGCCGACACCGGTCATAATGCCTCGGGCGTGCTGATCGTGCTGGGTCGCGGCGGCGCGGCCAGCGCGCTGACCTCGGCGGCCAATCTGGGCGCGGTGGCGGCCACCATCGACCTGACCGGCATCACCAACCTACATGTGGCGGGCGGCGTTCTGGAGGATGCCACCACGGCCTCCTATGCCCTCACCCTGCCCACGCTGGTTTCGAGCCAGACCCTGCTGGTCAATGCCGACCAACTGGGCGGCGGCGCGCTGGCGCTTTCGGGCAGCGGCACGGCCGATGTTCGCGGCGATGTGGCCAGTGTCTCGCTCGACCTTTCGGGTCTGGCCGATACGCTGCACCTGTCGCTGCAGGACAATATCGACAATGCCATCGCCATTGACACCGGCCTGACCCTGACGGTCAAGGCGCTCCATGCCTCGGGCCAGACGATCACCGGCAGCGGCCATCTGGTCGTGGTGGACGATGCCGCCCATTCCTCCTCGCTGGTGGCCGATCTCACCTATGTTTCGGCGACCACGATTGACCTGACCCAGTTTACCGGCCTGCATGTGGGCGGCGGGGCCGCGCTCGACCATTTGGTCGATGCGACCGGCACGCTGGCGCTGGCCCTGCCGGTGCTGGCCAATGGCCAGACGCTGGTGCTGACCACAGCCCAGCTTGACGGCGATATGCCCCTTCAGGTGCTGGGCAGCGGCACGGTCGAAGTGACCGGCACGCTGGATGATCAATCGATCAACCTGACCGGGATTGCCGCGAGCAACACGATCCTGTTCGACGGCGGCACGCTGACCATGGACCATGGCGCGCATCTGACCGCCACGGCCGGACAGCTCGACGGACAGACCGTCGCCACGCTGGATGCGGCCAGCACGATCACGCTGGCCGATGCCGCCGCCGCGCCGGTGCTGACGGCCGCCGATGTTTCGGCCGCACTGGGCAGCAATGCCAATGCCGCGATCCTGGGCAATCTGGTCGATACGGCGGCCAATCTGGCCACGCTGGATTGGGCGAACAACGGCTTCCTCTACAGCGTGCATGGCACGGTGACGGCAACCACCGCCGCCACGCTGGCCGATGTGGGCGTGCTGTATAACATCAACTTCTTCCGCTCGGGCATGGCCACTTTCTCGGTGGCCGACACGCTGGCCCACTTTGCCGCCGCGCCGCAATGGCTGGTGGATCAGGCGGTCGAGCGCGCCTCGGTCAATGGCGGGACGATCACGATCACCGATCCGGTCTCGCTGGCCGATGCCGCCGCGCTGGTGACGGCCAATCTGACCTATCAGGCCAATAACCAGCAGCAGGTCGACGGCCAGAACTGGAACGGCATCACCTTCACCATTTCCGACAGCGCTTCGGCTCTGGCGGCGCTGGGCAATGGTGCGGCGACGGATCTGCAGGCGGCGCTGGCCTTTGGCGGCGGCTCGATCACCGTCACCGGCACCGCCAATGCGGCGCAGGCATCCGCCTTTGCGGCGACCTATGGCGCGCTGGTCCATTACAATGTGGCCGATACGGCGGCCGCCATCGTGGCGCGCCATACGACGGACGGCAACTGGACCTTCCTGACCGATGCGACCGGCGTCGAAGTGACCGGCAGCACCAGCGCGGCCAATGCCGCCACGCTGGAGGCCGGAGGGCTGCACGGCCTGACCATCGACCTGGTGGGCGACAGCGCGGCCAACATCGCCTCGGCCATCACCGCCAATGCCCGTTTCCTCGACAGTGTCGGCGGGGTCACGCTGACCTCGGGCGTGGCGGTGTCGGCGCTGGGTTCGGCGGCATCGCAGAGCGTGGATTTCGTCTCCGACACGGTCGCCCATCTGATGTCCTTGGGGGCGGGCTCCTATACAAAGCTGACCGCCAATGCGGTGATCTCGGCCACGGGCACGGCCACTGCCGCGCAGGCCCAGACCATTCTGCAGAACTTCTACAACGGCCTTAACGGCGGCGGCTCCTTCCCCAATGCCACCACCGAAAAGACCCATCTGCTGCTCAGCATTGCCGATACGGCGGCGCATGTAACGGCGCTGGGCGTGGCCGATCTGGCGCGCCTGTCGGGCGGGGTGCATATCACCAATGCGGCCAATGCCACGCAAGGTGTCGAACTGGCATGGCTGGGCGCCAATTCGGGCGCGCATATCTATTACTCGGTGGCCGACACCGCCGCCAATCTGACCGCGCAGATCACCGGCGCCATCGCGGCCCGCGTGACCGGCACGATCACCGCCACCACCGCCGCCACCGCCGAACAGGCCTATACGCTCTATGGTCTGGCCACGGCCAATGGCGTCTCGGCGCCGGTGCTCTTCACGCTGAGCGACAGCGCAGCCAATGTTGCCGCCGCGATTACCGCCCATGGCGCGACCTTCCTGGGCGGGGCCGCCGCGATCATCGTGACCGATACAGTCACCGTGGCGCAGGCCAGCGCAATCCTTGCCGCCGCAGGTCCGAACGCCAGCGTCAGCTTTGCCTCGCTCAGCGACACGGCCGCCCATGTGAACGCGGCCAATGCGGGCCTGCTCGATCATGTGACGGGGACCGTGACCAAGGTGCTGACCTCGGGCAGCACCGATCTGAGCGGAGTAAGCGCCAATATCGATCTGCGCGGCATGAGCGCGCAGGGCGTGGCGCTGGATGCGAACACGTCGCGCAACACTATCGTGCTGAACCAGTTGGTGAGCAGCGCGGGCAACACCGTCACGCGCGAAGCCTACAGCGTGCTGCTGCCCACTCTGGCCGCCACGCAGACGCTTTATGTCGATGCCGGGCAACTGGCGGGCGTTCTGGCCGCCGCAGTGGCGGGCAGCGGGCATCTGGTGGTGGCGGGCGATATTGCGGCCAACACCGACCTGACCGGGGTTGGCGCGGCGATTGACGTGTCCTTCAAGGACAATGGCGAAAGCGGCGCCTTTGGCACCGTGGCGCTGGGCATGGGCGCGCATCTGACCGCGCATGACGCCCAGATTTCGGCTCATGCCATCACGGGTGCTGGCACGCTGATCGTGCTGGGCGGGGGCAATGGCGGGCATCTGTCCGGCGCGCTCGACCTCTCCTCGGTCAGCTCCGGCATCGACCTGACGCAGGCCCTGCTCTCGGTGGAAACCACCGCCGGGGCGCATCATGGGCAATTGGTGGACAATGGCCATTACATCACCCTGCCGGTCCTGACCGGCCAGACGGTGAGCCTGACCGTGGCCGAGCTGACTGGCCAACTGGCCATCACCGGCACCGGCACGCTCGATCTGCAAGGCGATATTTCCAGCTCGCTGGATCTCACCTATCTGCCCGCCACCATCGCCCTGTCCTTCTTGGACAGCGCGGATGCGGGCGGTCTGGCCACGGTCAATGTCTCGGGCACGGCGCAGGCCCAGACGGTCCTGACGCTGAGCGCCGAGCAGGCCAGCGATCAGTATATCACCGGCAATGTCTATGCCACGATCGAGCTGCCCTATGCGGCATCGGCCACCACCAACCTGTCGGACCAGACCGATCTGGCGCATGTGTTCTCCACCGCCTTTGCCACCAATGCGGCATGGGCAGGGGCGCTCCAGAGCGCAAACGCGGGGCTTTCCGGCAAGATCGCGGCGACCGACAATGGCGTCGTGCTGACGGGCGGCAACAGTGACGGCGCCTTCGAGAACTTCCAGTTCACGGCCACCGCCACCGGCACCTATACGTTCACCGCCAATTTCCAGAACAATTACCACGGCGCCTACAGCTATACCGACGCCTATGGCACCCACACCTATAACCCCGACAGCGACCGCTATTATGTGACCACCAACGTCAATGGCGGCAACAATCAGGTCGTGGGCTGGAACAGCGCTTCGGGTTCGACGACCTATACGGTGACGATGGTGGAGGGCGAGACGCTCTCGATCTATCTCTACACGCCTTCGGGCCGCACGGCGGGCCCGGATGGCGCGCTGACCACGCCCAGCACGCTGACGCTGTCGGATGGCGGCTTCTCGACCGTGGGCGGCACGGCGGCGCAGTTGAACGTTACCGTGGGTCAGGACACCGACCTGTCGGGCGCGGCCGATCCGCTGGCCTATGTGCCGGTCGATCTCTTCACGCTGGCCAACAATGCGGTGCTGACCATGACCGGGCTGGAGGCCAGCGGCCATACCGTCTCGGGCAGCGGCGCGGTGGTGATCTCGGGCAATATCGTCTCGGGCTGGGTCGATCTGACCCATGTGATGACACCCATGAGTTTCACCAATTCGGTCGATGATTCCAATCAGTTGGGCATCAATGGCGACAACTGGCTGCGCCTGACCGCCACGCAGGCCAATGGCCTGTTCACCAGCGGCGGCACAGTCAATATCGGCGGCGACGTGGCCGATGGCGCCAACGCGCTGGTCGACCTCACGCATATCCAGTCGACCCTGTCCTTTGAGGACACGGCGCTGACCTCGCGCGATGTGACGGCCTATACCGCGCTCAACACGCCCACCACCATCGCCCGCAACGAGCTCAACACCCTGTCCTACACCAATGGCTGGAATTACGGCCAGCTCTATCTAGGCAGCGGCAACGAGCTGGTGCTGCGCGCCGATCAGGCCAACTGGCATTCGGTTTCGGGCTCGGGCACGACCTATGTCGTGGGCAATGTCGATGGCAGCGACCTCTCGCTGCTGGGCATCACCTCGGCGCTCAGCTTCTGGGACGGCATTGTCGCCAATCCCTATGGCGGCGATGATACCGAGGACGCCCGCTCGACCGGCAAGGGTTCGATCACCCTGTCGGATCAGTCGACCATGGAGGTGATCGGCAACCAGCTCGACGGCAATTACATTCTGGGCGATGGCTCGAATGTGGTGCGCGTCTATGGCGCGCTGGGCGATGCCAGCCATGCCATCGACCTGTCGCATATCACCACCAGCATTGATCTGGCCTATGCCTATGACCACAATGTCGCGCTGGTCACCGGGCTGAACGGTCAGGGCAATCCGGTCACCAACAACGGCTCGATCACGGTGGGCTTCAACGCGCTGACCGGCGGGCAAAAAACCACGATCGCCAATTCGATTTCGGGCACGTATAACACGCTCTCGGCCTATCTGCCGCAGACGTGGAATGCCGATCAGACCGTCACGATCTATTCGCGCGACGCCACCGATCTTTCGCTCGACACGCGCAATTACAGCAATGGTTCGCTGGTGCTGGACGAAGGCGGGAATGCGGTAGGCGCCAAGGTGCTGATCGCCCATGTCGAGGATCTGCTCAGCAACGGGCTGGTCAATGGCGATTTCTCGCAGATCAACGCCTCGTTGGTCACGCTCAATTTCGGCAGCCGTCAGGGCACCGTCCTGAACTATGCGGGCAGCTTCGGTTCGGCCACGGTGCTGATCGACGATGGCGTCAATGTGGTCATGGACGGCGCTGTGGCCAGCGGCGTCTATTTCGACACGCAATATAACGGCTATCGCTGGAACGGCAGCGGCTATGGCGTGGTGGGCATCAACACGCTGACCGCCAATGCCGATCTGACCAACACGGTCAATGATCCGGCCAGCTTCAATCTGACGCTGCCCAATATCTATGGCCATGTCGACATTGACATTTCGTATGGCGCGGCGGGTTCGTCCTATCTGCCCAATGGCGCGGCCGCGATCACCTGGAACGCAGGGCTGGGCCAGTTCACCAACGGCACTTATGCGATCACGCTGCCCGGCTTTGACGGGTCGAACGGGCTGATCGTCAATGCCAGCCAACTCAGCGGCGGCACCGGCTTCACGCTGAACGGCAGCGGCTTTGTCGGGGTGGAAGGCAATATTGCGGCCAATCTCGACCTGACCGCGCTCAATACCGATTTTGCGGTCTATTTCGGCTCGAACGCCACCAATATCCGCAACCTGGCGCATGGTCAGTCCTATCCCTCCAACTGGGACAACTGGTCGGCCTACAGCGGCACGGCGGTCAGCACCGGCGTTACGCTCACGCTGCGCCCGGATCAGGTCTACAACAATATCAACGTCTCGGGCGCGGGCACTCTGGCGCTGGCGGCGGGGACCGATGCCTATGTCAATGAATTCGGCAATGTCGATCTGATCTCGGTCACGGCCAATATCGACCTGACGTCGCTGGGCAGCGACAGCAGCACCGGCGGCATCGCGCAGGACGGCACACGCGGCGGCACAGTGATCAACTATCGCGAAGGCAATAGCTGGATCAACTATACGGCGGGCTATACGCTGGGCAACGGCGGCTATGAACTGCTGCTGCCCACGCTGGGCGCGACCCAGAGCCTGACGGTCAATGCCGACCAATTGGCGGGCAACAACGGGTTCAACCTGTCGGGCACGGTCAATGGCGCGAACCGCTCGCTCCTTGACATTCAGGGCACGGTGAACACCCATGTCGTGCTGACCAATGTGGCCAAGAGCGTTGCCGTCAGCTTCCGGGACGGCAGCGAAACCGGCCTTGGCCAGACCACGGTCAATGCCTCGGGCCAGCTTGTCGGGCGCATCGACCAGCTCGACCACCAGACCATCAATGGCGCGGGCACGGTCTATGCCGGGATCACCGGCACTGTGCCGCAGATCAGCACGGCCGACACCAGCGCCCTGCAACAGATGGCCACCGCCCACACGGCCGACCTGAGCGGCATCACCGCCAATCTGGACCTGACGGCCCTGTCCACCACCAATGTGCTGGCGGGCCTGACGATCAACGGCAGCGGCAAGTTCGCCGACGGCACGGATGCTACCAAGCTGGTCGATCTGCCCGCGCTGATCGCCGGACAGACGCTGAGCGTGACGGCGCGCGAAATGACCGGGCAACTGGCGCTGACCAAGGCGGCGCAAAATGGCGGCGGCACGATCGACATTCAGGGCAACATGTCCGACACCATCGGCACGGTCGATCTGACCCATGTGCAGGATGGCATCGCGGTTTCCTTTGCCGATAATGCCAATGCCGATCTGTCGATTGCCGGGTCCAGCGCCCAGCTTGTCATCAAGGGCGGTCAGGCCAGCGGCCTGACCATCACCGGCGACGGCACCAGCGCGGCGGCCTATAATAACGCGGGCAGCGCGGGCAGCCGCTTTACCGGCGCGGCCGTGGTGCTGGCGGACAATGACAACGGCACGCTCTCGACCCTTTCGGGCGCCAATTCGGCCACGGTCGATCTGTCGGGCATTTCGGCCAATCTCGATCTGACGGGTCTTGCCGGTCTGGCCGTGGATGGCAATGGCGCGCTTTCGGATGGCCAAGGCAAGCTGGCGCTTGGCACATTGCGCTCGCAGCAGACCGTCAAGGTCAATGCCGCCCAGCTCGCCTCGCTCAGCGCCAATGGCACGGGCCGCGTGATCCTGAACGGCCAGAGCGGCAGCATCGTGGATGTGCGCGGCAATATCGCCTCGGGCCTCTCGGTCAATCTGACCGGGATCGTGGGGTCGACGGTCTCCTTCGTTGATACCGCCGATGTCACCGCCAATGCCATCTCGGTGGCGGGCACGCTGACCATGCTGGCCGAACAGTTCGACGCGGCGGGCGCGATGAAGATCAGCGGCACCGGCGCGCTCTGGCTGAACGCCACGCAGGCGGTCACCACCGTCAACTGGACCGACAGCGCCCAGACGCCCGGCTACTACATCGCCAACACCGGCCTCTCCTCGACGCTGGATGTTCAGGCCAGCACCACGCTGGTGGCGGGCGGGGCCGGGCTGATGCCCACCACGATGCAGATCAAGGTGGAAAACAGCCAGACGCTGACCTCGGGCTATGCCTATGTCTCGGGCCGCACGATCTATGACGCGGGCCATGTGTACAGCTATGACGCCCAAACCGGCACCTATGCCGTCACCGGCGGCAAGCTGGTGGTGACGGGCGCCTCGGGCGGCACGCTGGATCTGAGCCATGTCACCGTCGGCACGCTGGACCTGACGCAATACAGCGGCACCAGCTTCAGCGGGTTGTGGAGCGATCTGACCGATCACGCGCTGTTGATGAATGACAATCAGGCCGATGGCCATGCCTTTGCCGCCGGCGGCAATGGCGGCGCCTTGACCGTGATGGCCACCACGCCGACCGCCTATCATGACTTCAGCGGGATCGACGCCAGCGTCAACAGCCTGCTGACCGTCAATGGCGCGGCCAACATGGCCGATGCGATCAGCGGGGGCAATCACACGCTGCTCAACGTGTTCAGCCATGTCGGGCTGGATTACACCACCGGGCAGCTGACGGTCTCGGCCGATCAGGTCAGCGGCATGAGTTGGTCGCGCTTCACCGGCACGGGCGGCCTCTACATCCGCGACGATGCGGCCACCTATCACAGCGGGGCCGAAACGCTTTATGGCACCAACAACAATGACACATTCGCGGGCGGCGGTTATGGCGACACGATCGACCTGACCGGCAGCACCAGCGCCAAGGGCGGCACTGATACGATCGCCTTCTCGACGCTGGCGGGCAGCAATGGGCATACGGTCGATTTCTCGATTTCCGGCTTTACCACCGGGTCGGGCATGGGCCACGATATCCTGAACTTCTCGGCCCTGTCCTCGCACACCGCGCACAATGGCGCGGGCGATGTCTCGGCGATCAGTCTGGGCGCGGTGCCCTCCACGCTGGCTCAGGAAGTCGTTGTGGTGACCGACAGCTTCGGCGCGGATGCTTCGGGCGTGGCCTCGGTGTTCGGCGCGGGCAGCAACCTGCTCAACAAGGCGCTGGCCGCTGTTGGCAACACCGATGCGGTGTTCATCGTTGCCCTGTCCGATCCGAATGACAGCGGCAGCGGCGCGCCTGCGGTCAATTTCGGCGTCTGGCACTGGCAGGCGGCCAATGGCAGCAATGGCTATGTCCACGCCGCCGAATTGACTGAGATCGGCGTGCTGCACGGTCTGACCCAGACGCAGATCGCGGCGATGACCAGCGCCAACGTCATCGGCTGATCCAGATGCAACAGGGGCGGCGGCGCAGGGCGCGTCGCCGCCCTTGGTCCGTCCCAGGCATGACATCGGGGCGGAATATGGAACGAAAACCGTTGGACATGGCCCGACCCCGCCCTGCCCCCTGCGTCCCGTCAAGGCATATGAAATTGTGTTGAATCATTATCTTAATGCCACAAATCCGCCCAAACGGGTTGCGCCATTCTCGACCATTCGCGGCTTCACTTGAACAAGGCCCGGGGGCACACATTCAGGAACCGCCTGAAAGCCATGGGAAAGCGCGAATTTCAGACATTACCGGATCTTGCGACCCGTTCGGGATCGGTCGCGGGCGCACATGAGGGGATGGGGCAAGTGGGAAAGGCAAAGCGGCCATGCGCGACGACGCGGTGGCCCGGACAGGGATATAGGGCGGCCCTGCGTTTTGGGATGGCCGGTTGGCTGATTGCGGCGGGCGTCATGGGGAGCGCCGCCGCTTCGGCATCGCAACCGGCTGCGGATCAGCCCCCGCCTGTCCATGGCCCGCCCGTCTATGGCCCGCCCGCCCCCGAAACCGGGGCTGAGCCCGAAATGCCCTTGGTCGAACAACCCGGCCCCGGCGCGGCGGCGTCAAACCGCATCGCGCTGCCCGAGGAAACCACGCCCGCTCTGGCCTTCAATCCCGAATTGACCGGGCTGATCGAGGAGGCGGTTCGCCATCATCCCTCGGTCGCTTCCCAGCGGGCATCGCTGCGCGCGGCGGGAGTGGATGTGACGGCGGCGCGGCTCAGCCGGTTGCCCACCATGTCGATCCAGTTCAACCAATATGGCGCCATTTTGCTCAGCCGTCAGGTGACGGCCAATGTCGATCTGCCGCTGTGGACCAACGGGCGGATTCCCGCCACCATCGACCGGGCCAAGGCCAGTCGGCAGGCGCAATTCTATCGTCTGGCCGAAACCGTGCTCGACCTCGAACTGGAGGTGAACCAGTCCTATCATGACGCCAAACGGCTGGGCGAGCATGAACAGGTGCTGGTCGGCATTCTGGCGGTGATGGATGACATGGTGGCCTCGATGCGCCGCCGTGTGGCACAGGAGGTCAGCCCCGAGGCCGATCTGAAACTGGCCAATTCGCGCCGGTTGCAGGTAGCCCAGCAGCTCGATCTGGTCCGCGCGCAAAGGGCCAGCGCCCTGGGGCGTCTGTCCGGGCTGGTGGTGCGCGATGATATCGTGCTGGCCCCCGGCTTTGCCGAACCCACCGCATGGCCGCATTGGGAGCTGCCCGCGCTGACCGAGCGGATGATCGCGGCCAGCCCCCAGCGCCGCCGGGTTCAGGCCGAGGCGCAAGTGGCGCGCGATGATGCGCGGATCACCGCCGCCTCGCGCCTGCCGGGCCTCTTTGCCTCCTATACGTATGACGAGATTTACAAACATCGCGTGGGCCTGTCGGTGCGGATGCAGACCACGGGGGGCTTTTCGGAAATCTTTGCCACCCATGCGGCCCGCCTGCGCGAACAGGCCAGCGAGCTTCAGGCCCCCTCGGTGGCGCAGGATCTCAAGGCCACGGCCAGCAATGATCTGATCGAATATGCCAGCGCGCGCGCGCGCGATGCAGGGGCAAGGGCGCTGGCCGGAGACAGCCACAAGATCACCGAGAGCTATGTCCGCCAGTTCGTCAGCGGGCGGCGCACATGGCTCGATGTGATGAACGCCGTGCGCGAGGCGATGACCGCCGATCTGGACGCGATCGACGTGCGCTACAGCGCCTCGGCGGCGGCGATGCGGATTTTGCTGCGCAGCAATGACACGAATACCAACGAAGAAGGACGACACAAGTGACGCTTCCCCTGCTCGATCTGGCCGCTGCGCTGGCCCGCCGGCGGGGCATTCGCCTTGCGCCGGATTGGCAATCGGCCGTCACCATCGACCTTGCGCTGGACGATCCCGAGGCGCCCTGGCGGCTGAGCGAAATGGCCGGATGGGATGCGCCCGTGGCCGTGGAAACGCGGCCCGGACCTCAGGATTTCCCGATGCTGGTCTATGTGAACCAGCTTGGCTGGGCCATGGCCGAACAATGGCAGGGGCCCGACCATATCCGCGCCATCACCGCCAGCGGTCTGGCCGAGGTGGAATGGGCGCCGGGGCTGCGGCTGGTCCAGCTCTCCTTTCCCGACGCGGCGGGCGCGGAAAATCACCAGTCGGCCTTTGCGGTGTTTCGCGCGGCCATTCTGGGGCGGCGGCGGATGATTGTCGACGCCACGGCGGCCACGGTGGTCATCAATGTGCTGGCGCTGATCACCTCGATCTATTCGATGCAGGTCTATGACCGCGTGATCCCGCGTGCGGGTTTTGATACGCTCTGGGTGCTGACGGCGGGCATGGCTTTTGCGCTGCTGGTCGATTTCCTGATCCGCAACACGCGCGCCTTTCTGATCGACGAGGAAGCGTCCAGCATCGACGCCGAAGTGTCGGAATATTTCTTCGCCCGGATGCAATCGGTGCGGCTGGATGCCCGCCCGCCGGGCGTCGGCACAATGGCGGCGCAATTGCGCGGGCTGGAGCAGGTGCGCGCGGTGATGGCCTCGGCCTCGCTGTTCATTCTGGCCGATCTGCCCTTTGCGCTGCTGTTCATGGTGGTGATGTATGGCATCGGCGGGTCGGTGGTGATTATCCCGGCGCTGACATTTCCGCTGGCGATCGGCGCGGCCATGCTGTTTTCGCGCATGATCCGTGAAGACGCGCATAAGTCGCAAGTATCGGGCAATCGCAAGAACGGGTTGCTGGTCGAGGCGCTGGGCGCGGCCGAGACGATCAAGGCCAATCTGGGGGGCTGGCACATGCTGGCCGGATGGAACCGGCTGGTCGATACGGTGCATCGCCATGACAATCAGGTGCGCCGCTGGTCCACCCTGTCGGGCAGCACGTTCAATGTGCTGCAACAGGTGGCCTATGTCGGGATCATCGTGCTGGGCGTTTATGAGGTGGCCGATCACCGGCTGACGATGGGCGGGCTGATCGCCTGCACCATCATCAGCGGGCGGATCAACGGGCCGCTGGTGGCCGCGCTGCCCAATCTGATTGTGCAATGGAGCTATGCGCGCTCCTCGCTTCAGGCGCTCGATTCGATCCTGCGCCTGCCCAGCGACCATCCCCATGACCGGCAAATGCTGCGCATGGGACCGGTGCAGGCAGGGATGCGTCTGGCCAATGTGCAATTCGCCTATCCCGGCGCGCGTTCGGGGGTGGACATCCCCGGCCTGTTCATCAACCGGGGCGAAAAAGTGGGCATCATCGGCTCGGTCGGGTCGGGCAAATCTACGCTGCTCAAGGTGATGGCCGGGCTTTATGCCCCCGCCGTGGGGCAGGTTACGCTGGACGGGGTGGAAATCTCGCAAGTGGCCGAGGACGATCTGCGGCGGCAACTGATCTATCTGCCGCAATCCTTTGATCTGCTCAGCGGATCGCTGCGCGACAATCTGGCGCTGGGCATCGCCAATCCCAATGACGAGCGCCTGCTGGCCGCGGCGCAACGCACTGGCCTCTCCGAATTGCTGCGCCAGCACCCGATGGGGCTGGACCTGCCGATTTCGGAAGGAGGCTTTGGCCTATCGGGGGGGCAAAGGGCGCTGGTCGGGCTGACGCGACTGCTGCTGACCGATCCCTCGATCCTGCTGCTGGACGAGCCGACGGCCAATCTGGACCCGGAAACGGAATTGCGCGCGCTGCAGCAGATCTTCGGCCATTTCGCGGGCAAGACCGTGGTGATGGTCACGCACAAACCGCAATTGCTGTCCTTTGTCGACCGGGTGCTGGTGGTGATCGACGGGCGTCTGGCGCTGGATGGCAAGACGGCCGATGTGCTGAACCAGTTGCGCCCCAAACCGGCCCCCGCCGCCAATCGCGAAGTGCCGGGACAATCTCCCCAACAGGATAAGGAATAAAGCCATGGCAAGCGGCGGCAATCTGCGCCTGACCGGCACCAGCCATGCCAAGATGCCCGGTTCGGGCAAGCGTCCGCGCGGCAGCCGGGTGATCTGGCTTTCGGTGGCCACGCTGGCGGGCGCGATTGGATGGGCGAGCGTGGCCCATCTCGACCAGATCAGCCGTGCCACCGGGCAGGTGATCCCGGCAGGGCGCGTGCAGGTGGTGCAGACCACCGACGGCGGCGTCATCAGCGAAATTCTCGTGCGCGAGGGCGACAGCGTGCGCAAGGGACAGAAGCTGGTCACGCTGGATCAGGTCAAGGTGCGCGCGGCGGTGGACGAAGGCGCGGCAAAGGTCGGCGGGCTGGAGGCGCAGCAGGCGCGCATCAATGCCGAATTGTTCGACCGTCCGCTGGCTTTTGGCGGCGAGGCGGAGAAATTCCCCAACCTTGTCGCCAGCCAACGCGCGCTTTTCGCCAAGCGGCGGATGGCCTTTACCGATCAGGTCGCCGCGCTCCAGCATCAGCTCGATCTGGCCACGCGCGAGCTGGAGATGAACCGCCCCCTGCTGCGTCAGGGCGATGTCAGCAGGTCCGAAATCCTGCGGCTGGAGCGGCAGCAGAGCGATATTCAGAGCCAGATCGCCAATCTGCGCAACCGCTATTATCAGGAGCTTCAAACCGATTACGCCAAGAGCAACGAGGAACTGGTGACCGCGCGCGAGATATTGACGCAGCGGCGCGCCTCGCTGGGCGAAACGCAATTTGTCGCGCCCACCGACGGCATTGTGAAGAACGTTCATCTCACCACCATCGGCGGCGTGCTGCGTCCGGGCGATGAAGTGTTACAGATCGTGCCGACCGGGCAGGAGCTGATCGTCGAGGCCAAGGTTTCACCCACCGACATCGCCTATGTCCGCACCGGACAAAGCGCCTCGGTCAAATTCGACGCCTATGATTCCAGCATTTTCGGTTCGGCCGAGGGCAAGGTGACCTATATCAGCCCCGACACGCTGACCGAAAATGGCGCGGGGGCGGGGCAGGATCGCGTGTTCTACCGCGTCCACGTCCGGGTCGACACGCGCAGCATGGTCCGCCGCCCCGGCGAGCCCATCGCCATCCAGCCCGGCATGACCGCTACGGTCGAAATCAAAACCGGCAGCAACACCGTGCTGCGCTATCTGCTAAAACCGATCATCAAGACCGTGGCGGGCGCGATGGGAGAGCATTAGGCCCGCTAGTTATGCCCGCCTGCCCGGTTTCGACCGGCGCGGGCGCATGGCGTCGCGCATCGAAATGCTCGAACTGATCCGCCGCACCCCCGGCAGGCGCGAGAGGATCTCGCCATGGATCGCCTCATAGGCCCGCACGCTCTCGGTGCGGATACGCAGCCAGTAATCGACATCGCCGGTCATCAGGAAGCATTCGCGCACCTCCGGGCATTGGCGCACGGCGGTTTCAAACCGCATCAGGTAATCCTCGGTCTGGCGGTCCAGCGTCACCTGCACCACGACATCGACCGCCTGTTCGCCATCGGCATCCCCGCCCGAGATGATCGTATAGCCCGCAATGACGCCATTGCTTTCCATCAGCCGGATGCGCCGCAGGCAGGCCGAGGGCGAGAGGCCGACCGTCTGGGCGATCTCGGAATTGGGCTTGCGGGCGTCCTGGCGCAGGATGCGCAGGATGGCGCGGTCGATCCCGTCCATGATGAATGACATATTTGCGCGCTTTCGTCGTCAAATCTTGCGTGAATAGCCCATCATTAGCATAATCGGTGGCTAATCGACCATAAATTCGACATAGGATGCGATAGCATCGCTCCACGGAATTTCTGTGGAGGCGCAGATGGGCGCAGGGGCAAAGTTGACGATCGACTGGCGCGCGCTGGCGGCGAATTATCGCCTGCTGCGCGATGCCGTGGCCCCCGCGCAAGTGGCGGGCGTGGTCAAGGCCGATGGCTATGGGCTGGGCGCCGCGCGGGTGGCCGATGTACTGCTGGCGCAGGGCTGCCGTCATCTCTTCGTCGCGCTGCTGTGCGAGGCAGAGCCGCTAGTGGCCAAGGGCGTGCCGGTCTATGTCCTCAACGGCCTGCTGCCGGGGCAGGAGGCCGAATGCGAGGCGATGGGCGCGATACCCGTGCTCAATTCGCTCGATCAGGCGCGGCGCTGGGCGGATCTGGCGCGCGCCATCGGCCGTCCCCTGCCCGCAATCCTTCAGGTGGACACAGGCATGTCGCGCATGGGGATGCCGCCTGAGGAAGTGGACGAATTTCTGGCCGATCCTGCCATGGCGCCATGGCTCGACCTGCGCTTCCTCATCAGCCATCTGGCCTGCGCCGATGAGCCGGAACACCCCGCCAACGCCGATCAGGCCGCCCGCTTTCGCGCCATAGCCGAGCGTTTCCCCGGCCTCCCCCGCGCATTGGACAACAGCGGCGGGGCCTTTCTGGAGCGCGGCCATTTCGACCTCGTGCGCGGCGGCATCGCGCTCTATGGCGGCGCGCCCAAGGCAGGCCCCAACCCGATGCGCCCTGTGGTGGCACTGGAAACCGCGATTGCCCAATTGCGCAAAATCCCCAAGGGCGCGGGCGTCGGCTATGGCATGACCTTTCATGCGCCCCGCGAGACACGCATCGCCACGATCCCGGTCGGCTATGCCGATGGCTGGCCCCGGATGCTCAGCAATTGCGGCGCGGCGTGGATCGCGGGCCATCGCACGCCCATCATCGGCCGCGTTTCGATGGACAGCATCACGCTTGATGTCACCGATGTGCCGGACGAGCACCTCTATCCCGGCGCCCCGGTCGAACTGATCGGCCCGCATCAAACCATCGACGATGTGGCGGCCGACGCGGGCACCATCTCCTATGAAATCCTGACCCAATTGAGCCGCCGTTACGAACGCGCCTATGTCGGCGCGGCGGCCCTAAACGAAAGCCTTGTTCCATGAAAATCGCAGTTCTCGGCAGCGGCGTCATCGGTGTCACCTCGGCATGGTATCTGCGCCAGGCGGGCCATGAGGTCGTGGTGATCGACCGGCAGGATGGCCCGGCGCTGGAAACCAGCTTCGGCAATGCGGGCGAGATTTCACCCGGCTATGCCTCGCCATGGGCCGCGCCCGGCATTCCGATGAAGGCGATCAAATGGCTGATGATGCAGCACGCGCCGCTGATCCTGCGCCCGCGCCCGGATATGGCGATGCTCAAATGGCTGGTGGCGATGCTGGGCAATTGCAACGCGCGCGATTATGCCATCAACAAGAGCCGCATGGTGCGTTTGGCCGAATTCAGCCGCGATTGCCTGATCGAATTGCGCGCCCAGACCGGCATCACCTATGACGAGCGGATGCAGGGCACGCTGCAACTCTTCCGCGAGGAAAGCCAGTTGGCGGGCATCGCCAAGGATGTCGCCGTACTCAGAGCCGACGGCGTGCCTTTCGAGGTGCTGGACAAGGCAGGCTGCATCGCCGCCGAACCGGGCCTTGCGGGCAGCGCCGCGCCGATTGCGGGGGGCCTGCGCCTGCCCAATGACGAGACGGGCGATTGCTTCAAATTCACCAATGCGCTGGCCGAGATGGCGCGCGCGGCGGGCGTAGAATTTATGAACGGCACGCGCATTGCCCGCATCGTCGAGGAAGGCGGACGCATCACCCGCGTCGACACCGATCGCGGCCCCGTCACGGCCGACGCCTATCTGGTGGCGATGGGCAGCTTCTCGCCCCATCTGGTCAAGCCCCTGGGCCTCAAGGTCCCGGTCTATCCGGTCAAGGGCTATTCGCTGACCGTGCCCATCGTCAATGAACCTTTGGCCCCCGTCTCGACACTGCTGGATGAAAGCTACAAGGTGGCGATCACCCGGCTTGGCGACCGCATCCGCATCGGCGGCATGGCGGAAATCTCCGGCTTCAACATGGATCTGCCCGAAGCCCGGCGCGCCACACTCGAACATTCCGCCGGAACGCTCTTCCCCGGCGCGGGCGATTTTTCCGCCGCCTCCTTTTGGTGCGGGTTGCGCCCGATGACGCCCGACAGCACGCCCGTCATCGGCGCCACCCGCATCGGCAATCTCTTCCTCAACACCGGCCACGGCACGCTGGGCTGGACGATGGCCTGCGGTTCGGCCCATGTCATTGCCGACATCATCAGCGCACGCCGCCCGGCCATCGAAACCGCCGACCTCGCGCTCTCGCGTTACTAAAAGGACCCCATCCCATGACCATTACCCGTATCGAACCCGGCCAGCGCATGAGCCAGGCCGTGATCCATGGCGACACGATCTATCTTTCGGGCCAATGCGAGGAAGGTGAGACCGTTACTGAGCAAACTCGGGCCGTGCTGGCCGAAATCGAGCGGCTGCTGGCCGAGGCGGGCAGTTCGAAGGCGCATATGCTGATGGCGCAGATCTGGCTGGCCGATATGGGCGATTTTGCCGAGATGAATGAGGTGTGGGATGCATGGGTGGCCGATATTGCGCCCCCGGCCCGCGCGACCGGCGAATCGAAACTGGCGACGCCCGATTACAAGGTCGAGATCATCGTCACCGCCGCCAAGGCATAAAAAATGGCGGCTTGAGTATAGGCCGCCCATGCCCCATCATGGTCTTGGGAGATCAAGACCATGATGGATATCACATTGCGTTTTATCGCTATTCTGGGGGCGCTGGGCGCTCCGCTGGCGGCCCATGCGGCAGAAGCCCGAGTGTGGCCCGCCCCCACCCCGCCCGCCATCGCGGGCAGCAACGGCTATGTCGAAATTCCCGGCGCCGCTGTCGCCCGCGATCCCAAGCGCAGCTATAAGGCGTTGTTCAGCGCGGCGACCGGCGCGTCCGATCCGGCGCAGACCCTGCCCGCCTTTGGGCGCGTGGCCTCACAGCTCAATGGGCTGATTGCGGCCAAAGTGCCAGCCTCGCATATTTCCTTTGCAATGATCCTTTATGGAGCGGCGGCCGATGCGGTGCTGAGTGATGCGGAATATCGCAAGAAATACAATATCGACAATCCGAACAAGGTGATCTTCAACGCGCTGCGTCAGGCGGGCGTGCGGATGATGGTCTGCGGCCAATGGGCGGCGGGGCGCAACATTGCCCGCGATCAACTGCTGCCCGGCATCGAGGTGGCCGAGGCGGCAACCCTGGTGCAGATCACCTATGCCAATGACGGATATGCCGTGCTGAACAACTGATCCGTCTCAGCTCTCGGCCCGCTCCGCCGCCGCGCTTTCGCCGCGCACGGGGTTGAGCGGGCCTTTCACCGCGCCGATCCATTCGCGCCACAGCAGCATCAGCACCGCCATCACCGCAGGCCCCATGACGAGGCCGATCAAGCCCCAGCCCTCGACCCCGCCCAGAATGCCCAGCAGCACCCAGATGAAGGGCAACCGGGTCGATCCGCCGATGAACACCGGGCGCACGAAATGGTCGGCGATAAAGACCAGCGCCAGCCCGATCACCGCGACAACCGCCGCCGCCAGCAGCTTGCCCCCCGCCACCAGAATGGCCGCGGCCACCACCACCGCCACCGTCGCCCCAAACGGGATCGCCGAGAGCAGACCCGTCAGCAGCCCCAGCAGCGCGGCATGGCTGGCCCCGGCAAGGCCATAGATCACGCCCAGAATCAGCCCTTCGCCAAAGCCGACGATGACCAGCCCGTTGACTGTGCCGCGAATGGCCAGCACCGCCTGATCGGCCACATTCTCGCCCGGCAGGCCAAAGGCGCGGCGGGTGGCCACGCGCATCGCCTGCGCCACGCTTTGCCCATCGCGCAGCAGGAAAAACAGCGTCATCAGCATAAAGCCCACCAGCAACAGCCGATGCGCCAAGCCGCCAAGGATCTTTTCCCCCGTGCCCAGCGACAGACCCGAGGAAGGCCCGGCATGTTGCGACAGGCGGCTGATCCCTTCAGGCGTGCCCAGCGCCGATTGCCACCACACCGCCGCCTGCTCGCCATAGGGCAGATGGTGCAGTACTTCGGGCACCGGCACCCCCTGCACCCGCGCCACGGCCAGCCATTGCGCCAGCGAGATCGTGTCATGAAACACCGCATTGGCCACCATCACCAGCGGGATGACAAAGATCAGCAGGATGAACAGCGTGAAGGCGGCGGGCAGCGCCACCGCTTGCCCTCTGGGCCAGCGGCGCACGCAGCGCTGATAGAGCGGCCAGAGCGAGACGGCAAAAATCGCCGCCCAGCCCAGCGCATGCCAAAAGGGGCGCAAGGTCCACCACCCGGCGATTCCCAGCAGCGCGATGGCCACCAGCGCCGCGATCTTCTGTTCCCGCCGCCATGCGTGGGGCTTGGGCGAAATCCAGGTTCCGGGCGGGGCGGCGTGCGGTTCGTCATGCATGGCAACAGGCTAACCCATGCTTGCTTCTTGCGCCAGATGCCCCCTGCGGGACCTTTCCCGCCGCGCCGCAGACTGATATGCGAAGCACACCCTGATTTCCGGAGGATAGGTCCATGCGTCTTGCTTTGCGCGCCGCCCTGCTGGCTGCCCCGCTGTTGTTGTGCGGCACCCATGCCCTGACCGCCGCCGGAAAGGCGCCTGCGGCGGGCTGCGCCAGGAACAATGGCGGCCTGTCGCTGCCGCCCGGTTTCTGCGCCACGGTCTTTGCCGACAATCTGGGGCATACGCGCCACCTGACCGTGGCGGGGGATGGCACGGTCTATGTCAATTCATGGTCGGGCCGCTATTTCCGCAATGCGCCGCCCGCGCCCGATGGGGGCTTTGTCATCGCCCTGCGCGACAGCAATGGCGACGGCGTGGCCGACAGGACCGCGCGCTTTGGCGGCGTGGAGGCCAAGGGCGGCCATGGCGGCACCGGCATCGCGCTGTGGCATGGCGCGCTGTTTGTCGAAGAGCATGACACGATTGTGCGCTATCCGATGAAACCGGGCGCCCTGACCCCGGCGGGCGCGGGTTCGACGGTGCTGTCGGGCCTGCCGCTCTCGGGCGATCACCCGATGCATCCCTTCGCCATTCAGGGTGACGGCACGCTGCTGGTCAATTCCGGTTCGGCCAGCAATGCCTGCGAAAGCCCCAATCGACAGCCCGGCGCCAAGGGCCTTGTCCCCTGCACCGAGGCGCTGACGCGGGCGGGCATCTGGGCCTATCGCGCGGACAAGGAAGGACAGACCTTCAGCCCCGAGGCGCGCTGGGCCACCGGCATCCGCAACACCGGCGGCATCGCCTTTGACAGCGCGGGCCGCATTTTCGCCACCCAGCATGGCCGCGACCAATTGGGCCAGAACTGGAGCCAATATTACACCGAGCAGCAGGGCGTCGAACTGCCCGCCGAAATCCTGTTCTCGCCCCACAAGGGCGCTGATTTCGGATGGCCGACCTGCTATTTCGACGGGTTTGAAAACCGGCACAAGCTGGCCCCTGAATATGGCGGTGACGGCAAGCTGCAGGGCGCCTGCGCGGGCAAAGATATGCCTGTGGCGGCCTTCCCCGCGCATTGGGCGCCCAATGATGTGGCGATCTACACCGGCAAGGCTTTCCCGGCCGCCTATCAGCAGGGCGCCTTCATCGCCTTTCACGGTTCATGGAACCGCGCCCCCGCGCCGCAGGATGGCTATCTCGTGGCTTTCCAGCCCCTGCGCGAGGGCAAGGCGAGCGGGAAATGGATCCGCTTTGCCGATGGTTTTGTCGGAGGATTCAAAGAGCCGGGCCGCGCGCAGCATCGCCCTGCCGGGCTGGCCGTGGGGCCGGATGGCGCGCTCTATGTGGCCGATGATGTGCGCGGGCGGATCTGGCGCATCACCTATCGCGGGGCGGCCAATGCGCCGCTGACGCCTGCGCGCAAGGTCGAGGCCAAGGCGACGCAGGCCACCGCCACCGGGCGCAGCCTGCCCGCCGGAATGACCGCACAGCAGGTCGCGCTGGGCCGCGCGATCTATCTGGGTCAGGCCAAGGGCGGCACCTGTGTGGGATGCCATGGCAGCGACGGGCGCGGGTCGATGGCGGGCGGCTCGCTGGTCGGGCCGGACTTCCTGTGGAGCGACGGCTCGCCCGAGGGGCTGGCCGCGACGATCGCCAAGGGCGTCGACAAGCCCAAGAAGGCCAGCGGCGCCATGCCCGCCATGGGCGGCGCGGCGCTCTCACCGGCGGATGTCAAGGCGGTGGCGGCCTATGTCTGGACGTTGGCGCATCCATGACACAGGGCATGACACCGGGCCTGATCCATCAGGAAAGCATGGTCGTGGCCGAGCGCCACACCGTGCCCCATGTCACGCCCGACTGGGCCGGTTTTGCCGATATGCCCCCGGTGCTGGCCACGGCGATGATGGTGGGCTTTATCGAAAACACCTGCATTCTGGCGCTGCGCCCCCATCTGGCCCCCGGCCAGTGCAGTGTCGGCACCCATGTCGATATCAGCCATGTTGCCGCAACGCTGGCGGGCGCGACCATCACCGCGCGGGTCGAACTGATCGCGGTGGAGGGGCGCAGGCTGGAGTTTCGCGTAGCCTGCCATGATGACTTCGGCCTGATCGGCGAAGGCAGGCACCGCCGCGCGATCATCGACACGCAGCGCTTTATGGAGCGTCTTGAGCAGAACCGCGCAACTCGCTGACCAGCACGCCAACAAGGATCAGCACCCCGCCCAGCATGGCCATCGCGGGCAGCCTGTCGCCCGCGATGCGCCCGACGATCCCGCCCCACACCGGCTCGCCCGCATAGATCACCGTGGCGCGCGTGGGCGACACCGTCTTTTGCGCCCAGTTCATGGCCAATTGGATCAGCGTGCTGGCCAGACCAAGGCCCACCCCGGCCACCAGCCAGACCGGCGAGAAGGCGGGCAGCGTCTCCCCCGCCAGCGGCATGGCGGCCAGGGAAAACAGCCCGGCGGCCAGCAATTGCACCACCGTGACGCGGCGGCTGTCCACGCCATGGGCAAAGCGGCTGATCAGGATAATTTCGGCGGCAATCGCCACAGCGCTGAGCAAAGTGGCCATCTCGCCGGTGCTGAGGCCAATATGCCCCGCCTTTGGCCCGGCCAGCAGGATCAGCCCGGCAAAGGCCAGCGCAATGCCGATCCAGCTCATGATATGCGGCATCCGGCGCAGCACCACCAGTTGCAGCAGCGGCACCATCGGCACATAGAGCGCGGTGATAAAGGCCGACTGGCTGCTGGTGATCGTGCGCAGGCCATAGGTTTGCAGGCCATAGCCAAGAAAGATCGCAAAGCCGATCAGCGCGCCCGCGCCCAGTTCGCGGCGATTAAGATCGCGCATTGTCCGGCGAAACAGCAGCCAGCCCCCTGCCCCCGCCACCATGAAGCGCAGGCCCACGAAAAACAGCGCCCCGCTGTATTGCATCGCGGTGTGGACGATCAGAAAGGTTGTGCCCCACAGCATGGTGATGCCGATGAGGACCATTTCCTCGCGGCTGATTGACCATGATGCGGGCTTGCGTGCGGCGGCGATGTGCAACATAATGCACAACTAGCAATGAGCAATATACTGCACAACCCTAAATCGCACGGGCCTACGCCCGATGGCCCTAAATCGCACGGGCCTACGCCCGATGGCCCTAAATCGCACGGGCCTAAATCCGACGTCCTCGTCCACGTCAGCCAGAATCTGCGCCGTTTCCGCCAAGCCGCAGGGATGAGCCAGCAGGCGTTGGCCGACGCCTCGGGCATCAGCCGCCGGATGATCATCAGCGTCGAAAACGGCGAGGCCAATGTCAGCCTCGCCAGTCTCGACAGGCTGGCCATCGCGCTGGGGGTCGATTTCACGGCCATGGTCAAGGCGCCCGGCGCCGAACCGCGCAATGTCAACGAAACCATGTGGCGCGGCGGTGATCCGGCCAATTACGCCCTGTTGCTGGGCAGCGCCCCCGCCCAGCAGGAGGCCCAGCTCTGGGTCTGGTCGCTGGCGCCGGGCCATCGCTATCAGGCCGAGCCCGACCCGTCCGGTTGGCACGAAATCATCTATGTCACGCAGGGCCGCCTCGCTCTGGAACTGGAGAGCGAGACGGTCCTGCTGAACCCCGGCGAGTTCCGCGTTTTTGCCAGCGATCAGCACTATGCCTATGCCAATGCGGGCGAGGTCGTGACGCATTTCCTGCGCAACAGCGTGCTGTAACCTCTCACGGCTTGCGCTGCGCCTTGGCGATCAGCTCCTCCACGGTGAAGGGGCGGCCATTGGTAATGACCTGCTTAACCCGGAAGGTCGCGGCAATATCCTTGCGCGGATCGCCCTCGACCAGCGCAATGTCGGCCAGCTTGCCCGGCTCGATCGTGCCCGCGTCCAGATTGAGCGCGCGGGCCGAATTGACCGTGGCGGTCTGCAGCGCCTCAAAGGGCGTAAAGCCGCCATCGACATAGGAGGAGATTTCCGCCTGAAGATTGGGCGCGATCATTGTGTCGGTGCCTGCGGTAATCAATGTGCCCGCCGCCTTCATGGCCTTCAACCCCTCCAACTGTCCCGCCTGCATCGACAGCAAGGCAGGCGGCAGTGCCTCACCCTCGCTCACCGTCTTGCGCGCCCATTCGGGATAGAGCGACAGGCGCGGATCGCGACGGAATTCGGGATGCTTGGCAAGGAAAGTGTTGATCGATCCGAAATTGGTGGGCGTCAGCGTCCGGCCAGAGCGACCGAACAGTTGAATCACATCCTCATAGACCCGCCCCTGCGGCCCCTGCTTGGGCGAAAAACCACGCCGGCTGGTCGCCCCCAGATGCTCGGTATTGTCGACGCCCGTATAGGCGGCGGGGAAGATCTCATGCGTGGCCACCGGCACGCCCATCTCATGGGCCGCCTCGACCAGACGCCGCTGGCCGAAATCGGGCATGCGGACATAGCTCTTGATGAGGTCATATTTGAGCGCCCGCGCCCGGACGATCTCGCGCTCCAGATGCGCCGGGCCGGACACGGCCACGCCCATCCGGTAAAACACCCGCCGCCATTCCAGCAGCGGCCCGGTGGTGTAAATGCGCGGCCCGATCCGCACGCCCGCCTCACTGGCCTCGCGATCCTCGATCCCGTCATAGGGCTGGTTGCCCGGATCGCGCACTGTCGTGATGCCATAAGACAGCCAGGCCAGATGCAGGTTGGCCCCGAAATCCTTCTGCGCATGGGCGTGATGGTCGATCAGGCCGGGGATGGCGGTCAGGGTCGGCGCTTCGATCACCTTGTCGGCGCCCGCGTAATTCTTCGGGTCATGGTCCAGCACGGCCGCAATGCGGTTGCCCTCGATCACGATATCCTTGTTGGCCTGCGTTGCGTCCTTCACCGCATCGACCAGACCGCCTGCATGGATGACGATCTTCGTCTTGGGAATGGCCAGCGTATAGGTGAAATCCAGCGGCACCTCGCGGATAGCGCCGGTCTCGACGCTCACGATCTTCAGCTTGTCCGCCGCCTGAAACAGCACGGATTTCGCATCGCCGCTCCACGTCGGATAATGCGAGATTTCGGACGTATAGGCGCGCGGGCTTCCCAACGCCGTGCCGTCGGGCGACACCGGCCAGATTTTCAGCACGCCATCCTGAATACCCGCCATCTTCTGCCCATCTGGCGACCAAACCGGCCCGCCCCCGCCGCGCGAATCGAGCGAGGCCTTGTCCGCATCGCGCCAGAAAGGCATGCCTTTGCCATCGGAAGGTACCATCCATATCTGGTTGTTGCCCTCGCGGAAACTGGTGGAATAGGGCTTGGACAAGGCAACCGCGACATAACGGCCATCAGGGCTCCATGTCGGCTTGCCCGGCTGCGGCAGGCTGGGTTGCAGGCGGGTCATCACCCCGCTCTCCACATCGACCACCTGTAGCCCCGCGACGCCCCAGCGGCCATCGGTGTCGAGAAAAGCGATCCGCCGCCCATCGGGCGACCATGCCGCGCCCAAAGGCTGGTTGGGGCTGCTGGTTACCTGTCGGTCCTTGCCACTGGCCAGATCGCGCACCCAGATCTGGGGCAACCCGCCGCCCTTGTCCGAGGTATAAGCCAAGCTCTTACCATCGGGCGACCATGCGGCATCGGCCTCCAGCGCCTCGTCGTGGGTCAAGGCTTGCGGCTTGCCGCCCGCCGAAGAGACGACATAGAGATCGCCCAGCGCGACAAAGGCGATGCTCTTGCCGTCGGGCGAAAGCGCGGGATGCTGGATGCCCAGCACGCGGCGCGGGGCAGTGCTGGTGAAATCGCGTTTGGCGCGGGCGTAAACCGGCTTCACCACCTCCAGTCGCGCGGTGAAAGGCACCGTGGCCAGTTTCGCCCCATTGCGGCGGCGGATCAGCCCGTCGGAAATGTAATAGGCATCACCCCCCACCCATGACGGGCGGAAGGGAAAGACGTTTTCCTTGCCCGAAACCAGTTTACCGTCAATCTCCAGATGGCTGCCCGCGCCATCGGCCACGACATAGGCCAGCTCGCCCTTGGCCGACAGCGAGGGGCTGTCATAGCGGGCGCCGGTGGGAGCCGTGCGCAGGGTGGTCACTTCTCCGCCATGCGCGGGAACGGAATAGAGGCTGCCTGCCCCGGAGAAAACGATGGTGGCGCTGTCGGCCGACCATGCAGGGGCGCGATCCTCACGCGGGCCTTTGGTAAGCTGGGTCAGCGCGCCGGTGGCGATGTCGATGGTCCAGATGTCATAGCCGCCGCCCCGCTCACTGGCGAAAGCGATACTCTTGCCATCGGGCGACCAGCTTGGTTCGCGGTCGTCAAATTCGCCATGGGTCAGTTGCTTGGCATCGCTGCCGTCGGCGCGCGCGGTCCATAGGTCATAATCGCCATCGCGATAGGCGTAATAGGCGATGCGCGACCCATCGGGCGACCATGTGGGCAGATGCGCATCGTTGAAATAATCGGTGATGCGTCTGGCCTCGCCGCCCTTGGTCGGGATCACCCAGAGGCTGCCCTGAAGGTCAAAGGCCAACCATTGCCCATCGGGCGAGGCGGCGACCGCATAGGATGTGCCCGCGTGGACATCGAAGGCCTGCGGCGCCTCGCCGCCGGGGGGCGGCAGGTTAGCGGGCGCAGCCATGGCGGGCGCCCCGAACAGCGCAAGGGCCAGCGCGACAGGCGAGGCCAGAAAGAGAGGGCGCTTGGCAAAACTCATGTCATACTCCACGCAGAAAGCGCGGGGCCGCCATCGGCGACCCCGGAAACATCATCAGAATGCAAAGCTGAGGCGAGCGTAATAGAAGCCCCCGCTGACCCCATAGGGCGAATAGGCATTGTAGAGCGTGAAACCATTGCCCTGCAGCGAGGTGGGCAAGGTATTGGGATAGATGTTGAACATATTGTTCGCCCCCACGCCCAGCTTGATGCCGCTGGTGAATTTATAGCTGGCGTCAATGTCGAAGATCACCTTGGGGTCGATGCTGGCGTCCGGCCCGGCGGCGCTGGCGTTCATCTGCGTCACCCGGCCATAACGGGTGGCGCGCAGGTTGATCGCGGCGGGGCCTTTTTCCCATGCCACATTGGCGATGAACTTGTTGCGCGGCGTGCCCACGGTAAAGTCGCCCTGACGGTCGCGCCCGATTAGCACCAGCCCTGCCGAGGACAGCACCGCCGGGACCGAATCCACGCGGGTGAACACCGTCTCGGAGAAATTGGCCGAGAGACTGAGATTGGCATTGCCCAGATCGCCAAGATCGGCGCGATAGGTGCCGACAATGTCGATGCCGCGGGTGCGCGTGTCGGTGGAGTTCGAGAAATAGAAGCCGCCCGCCGAAGAGGTGATCCCCGCCGAGGCCAGCACCGAACGCACCACCGCGCCCTGCAGCGTGCTGGAAAGCAGGATGCGGTCCTTCAGCTTGATCTGATAGGCGTCCACCGTCAGGTTGAAGCGGGGAATCGCGTTAAACACAAAACCCAGCGAATAGTTGGTGGACCGTTCAGGCTTGAGCGGTTTGGCCCCCAGCGCGATGCCTGCGGGCGAATCCACCGGCAGCGCCGAGACGGGCAGCAGCACGCCGCTGACATTGATCGTGCTGGCCGAGGAATAATGCTGCTGCTGAAGCGTGGGGGCGCGGAAACCGGTGCTGACCGTGCCGCGCAGGGCAAAGCCCTTGGTCGGCTCGATGCGGGCCGAAACCTTGCCGGTGTCGGTCTTGCCAAAGTCGGAATAATCCTCGTGCCGACCGGCCAGCGCGACCTCGACGCCGGGCAGGATTTTCTGCTCAAGGTTGACATAGGCGCTCCACGCCCTGCGCTTCCAACTGCCCGCCATGCTGGGGGCAAAGCCGGTCACGCCCTGCGAGCCGCTGGTGCGCAAAACGCCCGCATTGGGGCCGCTGGTCGATTTATAGCCGCCGTCAATATAGGACGCCGGTTCGCCCGCCTCGATGCCATAGGTGCTTTGCCGGTATTCCGCGCCAATCGCCACCGAGAGCGGCTGGTACAGGCCCAGATTGACGTCCTTTTGCAGGTCGAGATTGTTGGTCCATTCGGTGCTCTTGGTGCGCCCGATATAGAAGGTGGTCGGGCTGTTTGGCCCCATCGAGGCGTTGAGCGCGGTGGTTTCGACCAGCGAGACGAGGCTGACCCCGTAGGAGGAGGAGAAGTCGAAATTGATCACGCCGCCGGGCTGGCTCTTGATGCCCGCCGTCACCTGATAGTCATGGTCGCTGATATGCAGATGCGGCGAATAGCCGTTGGGGTAAATCTCGGGAATGTTGTTCGAGGCGTCGGGGAAGCGATAGGTCAGCCATGCGTCATTGTTGCGATGGCTGAACGTGCCGAAACTGTAGAATTTGACCGCACCGACCGGGATATTGAGGTCATAGCCAAGGTTGAAGCCTTCGCTGGCCGGTTGGCCCGCCTTGTTGACGTTGCGGTCGACGGTCGCCTCGCGCGGGTCGAGAGCGCCGGTGGTGGCGCTGTAGAGCTGGCCCACGCGGGCATAGAACTGCCCCGGATTGGGGGCCGAGCGGATCGTGCGCGCCTGAAGCCAGCTTTCGGCCGACAGGTGCAGCGAGGCCTCGCCCAGCTTGAAGCCCTTGTCCACCGAGATTCGCCCGCTCTCGCCCCCACCGTCCTTGGTGGTGCCGCCCAGCATCGTGGCCGTGCCGGAGGTGTCTTCCTTCAGGATGACATTGACCACGCCCGCGATCGCGTCCGAGCCATATTGCGCCGATGCGCCATCGCGCAGCACCTCGACGCGGGCGATGGAATTGGACGGGATCAGGTCAAGGTCGGCGGGCGACTGACCGTTCTGGGTGGTGCCGTTGATGAACATCGTGGCGGTGTTGTGGCGGCGCTTGCCGTTGACGAGGATCAGCACATGATCGCCCGCAAGGCCCCGCAGCGACAGGGTTTTCACCGCAAAACTGGCACCCGCGCCGCTGTTCGACACGTTGATCGAGGGGACCAGCGTGCCCAGCAGATCGCGCACCGACTGCTTGCCGCTGGCCTGCAGATCCTTGGTGGAAAGGACATCGATGGGAGCAAGGCTCTGCGTCGCGCTGCGGGCGACCTGACGCGTGCCGGTGACGATGATTGTGCCCGCGTCCGGCTCTCCATCGGCGGCCAGCGCCGGGCTGGCCAGAGCGGCAAGCGCGCAGGATGCGGTAAGGGCAAGTTTGCGCCCGTGGCGGGTTTTCATGGCGCGAATGTTCATGGATATGTCCCCTGTTGCCGCGTGCAGGCGCGGCGATTTTAACTGGCGGATGGAAACCGGCGATCCGATGGGCGAAGTAAACGCGCGGACGCGACCGCCTCTAATGCTTAATCGGCGCGGTTTTATTGGAAGTATTCATAGCCCGACGCAAAAGGCCGAATGCGGCGATAGGGCGCTTGGCGGCGGATCGCGGCCGGTCGTTGCTTGCTCCATATTTCCCCCTGTTTGTGCTGTGCTTTTGGCTTTGCCTGCCTTGCAGGGGCATCCTCCCGGCCGCGCAAAGGGCGTGGACGGCACGGCGACCGCTCAATCCTTCACACTTGTCCAAAAAGTTTCACACTGGCCGCAGGGTGTCAAACAGGGGGGCAGCGCAGATTGGCGTATTGCCTGAAACCGCAAGGCGCCGGACCGGCCGCCCGCGCCGGGCCTGTGTTTGCGAAAGCTGCGCCGGATATTGGCATTGGGGAAAGCGGCGGCGCATTCCGCGCGCGGGGGCGGATTGATTGATGCAATCAACCTTTTATCTCCGCCCGCAAATCGGCAGGGCACAAGGCCTGTGGCGCCTAATGCCATATCCCAGATCCCCGATGTTGCCCCCGCCCCGCCCACCCCATACAAGGACCGCCGCCTTGTCGGAGTGTTGAAATCGCATGAGCCAGTTCTGGAGTCCTTTGGTCCACCGCCTGTCGCCCTATGTTCCGGGCGAGCAACCCCGTGTTGAGGGTCTGATCAAACTCAACACCAATGAATTGCCCTTTGGCCCCTCGCCCGCCGTCGGCCCGGCCATCGAGGCGGCCGCGCGCGCCGGGTTGCAGCTTTATCCCGATCCGCAATCGGGCGCGCTCTGCGATGCCTTGGCGGCCTATCATGGGGTGCCGCGCGATCATGTGTTCGTCGGCAATGGTTCGGACGAGGTGCTGGCCCATGCCTTTGCCGGTTTGCTCAGGCATGACGGCCCGCTGCTGTTTCCCGACATCACCTACAGTTTCTATCCCACCTATTGCCGGTTGTTCGACATTGCCTATGAAACCGTGCCGCTGGATGGCGCGATGCGAGTCAATGTCGAGGACTATCGCCGCGCGGCCGGAGCCATAATCCTGCCCAATCCCAATGCGCCCACCGGGGTCGGGCTGGGGCTGGAGGCGGTCGAGCGGCTGCTGGCCATGCATCCCGATGCGCCGGTGGTGATTGACGAGGCCTATGTCGATTTCGGCGCGCAAAGCGCTCTGCCCCTTATCGCGCGCCATCCCAATCTGCTGATCGTGCGCACCCTATCGAAATCGCGCGGGCTGGCGGGGTTGCGGGTCGGCTATGCGCTGGGCCAACCTCATCTGATCGAGGCGCTGGTGCGGGTGAAGGACAGTTTCAATTCCTATCCGCTCGATCGACTGGCGCAGGCCGGGGCGCTGGCCTCGCTGGGCGACGAGGCCTATTTTCAGCAGAGCCTGGCCACCATCATCGCCAACCGGGCGCGGCTGGTGGCGGGGCTTGAGCGACTGGGCTTTTCGGTCCTGCCTTCGCAGGCCAATTTCGTCTTTGCCCGCCACAGGTCGCGCGGCGGGGCGGAACTGGCGCAGGCGCTGCGGACGGAAAAGATCCTGGTGCGTCATTTCAACGCGCCCCGGATCGATCCATTCCTGCGCATCACCGTGGGCAATGCCGATCAGGTCGACGCGCTGCTGGGGGCGCTGGAGGCAATCCTGAGCCGTTAGGCGGATCAGCCTGCGGGCTTGGGTGGCCGCAGGGATCGCGCCCATATCCCGGCCGCCCACGCCCGCGCGCGCGGCGCATGCATCACCATGCCCACCGCCACGGCCACAAAACAGCCCACCACCGTATCCTCCAGCCGCGCCAGCGTGATCGCGCCGGGCGAGGCGGCCATATCGGCCTGCGCCTGACCCAGCAGGATGGCCAGCGGGGTGATAAAGATCGTGGCGAAGCCGTAATGACGCACCACCGCCACCTCGATCACAAAGGTCAGCACGCCGATCATCACCGCCAGCCAGCCATGCGAAAGCTCAAGGCTGAGAATGCCCCATGCCAGCGCCACGCCAAGGCCGGTGCCGATGATGCGGTGCATCTGTTTGGTCCACATCATCCGCATGCTGGCCGACTGGATCACGGCAATCGCGCTGACCGGGGCCCAGAAGGGCTTGTCCAGCCCCAGCGCCTGGGCAACCCCCAGCGCCAGACCCGCCGCTATGCCGATCATCACCGGCTCGAACACCAGAATCTCGAAACACAAAGGCGGCGCGGGCCGGTCGGGTTCAGGCGGACGCTGGCGCAGGATATAAAGGCTGTAGAAAAAGCCCATCGCGGCGGCAAACATCGCGCCAAGGAACAGTATGCCCACCCGCGCGGGGATCTGGTCCCACGGCGCATGGGCGAAAAGTGCGATGGCGCAGGCCATCACCGGAAACATCGCGGCGGGCGGCCCCTGACGCAGATAGCGACAGCCCATCGAAACCAGCGTAGCCGTCACCATAACCACCGGCACCGGCGCGAAATGCACCAGCGCCGCGATCAGGCCGAGGGCAAAACAGGCGGTGATGGCAAAGCTCATCGCCATCAACGTCAGCAGGCGGCGCTCCATCCCGGCATTGGTGAGATAGACGAACACCATCGTCCCCAGCGCCGCCATCAGCCCTTGCGAAAAGGCCCCCAGCCAAAGGCCCAGCGCCACGGGCGCCGCCGAGGTGACGCCCGCCATAAAGGGCATCTGCCACGGGCGCGGGCTGGAATTGACGCGCGAGAGTTCGGCCCACTCTCTGCGCGCCAGGGCCGATAATTGCTGCGATGGGGACAAGCTTGCCATGGCCGACAAGTGCCTTGCCCCCGGCCCGCTGGCAAGGGGCCAGGAACCGACGGACCTTTAATGCCCCACAGGCAGGATCAGCTTGAGCCAGAGCTTGTCGCCCTGCGGGCGATAGCGGGCGGTGAATTCATGCTGCCATGTGCCGATCAACTGCGCCTTGCCCAACCCCACGCGCAGCGTCGGCCCGGCGGCCACCGCCTCGCCCTTAAAGCCATCGAGAGCGTCGAGCACCCGCTGGGCCGAGGCATCGTTCACCCGGTCCGATGAAGTCTGAACATAGTAATAGCCCGAAACGCCAAGACTGGCGCGCGGCGTGATCGCCTGCGTCACGGCATATTCGAGATGAAACTCATTGCCCGAACGATAACGCGCCCCGGTGGGGTTCAGCCCGTTGATCTGGGCATCGGGATTGGTGAAATTGATGTCGAACATGGTTTTGACATCGACCTGCAGCCCCTTGCGCCCGGTATAGGCCAGCGCGATGATCGGTTCGACATTCCAGTAATGGCGGCTGACCGTGGCCGGATTGGTGCGGTCATAGCGGCCGATGGGCACATTCACGTCGATCCCGGTGATGACATGCAGCCCGTTCTTCCAGTGCCAGCCCAGAATGAAGGGGTCGATGGTGACATCGGTAAAGCCGGTCTGCTGGCCCTGAGCGCCGGCCACGCGGACCTGCGCGGCCACCAGCGGGGCGACCATATGCATGGCGAAATCGCCGCCCAGCACCTTGCGATCCGTCACCCAGACGAGGCGCGTGACGGCGGCCTGCGTATCTACGTGGAAATCGGGCAGCAGACCCTTGTCGCCCTTGCCGTCATTAAACCGGTTGGCCTCGTAATTCTGAAGATAGCCCAGATAATAGACCCCCGGCGGCGGCAAGGCCCCGCCCAGCGCCCCCTCGGCGCCCAGCGGATAGACCCCGCCGCCGCTTTCGGTTGCATAGGCCGGAGCGGCTGCGAACAGCGCGCAGCACAACAGAGCAAACTTGCGCAACATCCTCATATCTCCCTGTTTTTATGAAAATGGCCGGGCGTGTTTTGCCGCGCCCGGCCCGTAGTTCAGATCGGCCAATGCGGCGTTTGCGTGTCGATGGTGATCCACTTCAGCTCGGTGAATTCGGCAATCCCCGCCTCGCCGCCAAAGCGGCCGTAGCCCGAGGATTTGGTGCCGCCGAAAGGCATCTGGGCCTCGTCATGGACGGTGGCGCCGTTGATATGCACCATGCCCGCCTCGATCCTGTCGGCCACGCGCAGCGCCCGCGCGATATTCTGGCTGAACACCGCCGAGGTCAGGCCATATTCAGTGTCATTGGCGATCCGCACCGCCTCCTCCTCATCACCCGCGCGCAGGATCGTGGTGACCGGGCCAAAGCTCTCCTCGGCATAGATCCGCATTTCGGGCGTCACGCCGTCGAGCAGGATCGCGGGCATCAGCGTGCCGGGGCGCAGCCAGTCGCCATAGACCGCCGCGCCCTTGTCCACCGCATCGGCCACCAGATGGCGGATGCGATCGGCGGTGGCCTCATCCACCACCGAGCCAAGGGGGGCATTTTCCCGCCGCGGATCGCCCGCGACAAGGCCCGCGACACGTTCACGGAAACGCGCGACGAAAGCGTCCGCAATCGGCTGTTCAAGGATAATCCGCTCGGTCGACATGCAGATCTGGCCGCTGTTCATATAGGCGCCGAAACCCGCCGCCGCGACCGCCGCATCCAGATCGGCATCGTCCAGCACCACCATCGGCGCCTTGCCGCCCAGTTCGAGCAGGCAGGGCTTCAACTCCTGCGCCGCCAGCGTGGCGATGATCCGGCCCACATGGGTCGATCCGGTAAAGTTGATCCGCCGCACTGCCGGATGCCGCACCAGCGCGGCCACCACCGCGCCTGCATCCTTGGGCGCATTGGTGATGACATTGACCACGCCCGCCGGAAACCCCGCATCGCGCAGCACCGCCCCGATCAGACGATGGGTGGCCGGGCATTGCTCGGAGGCTTTGAGCACCACCGTATTGCCGCAGGCCAGCGGCGTTGCGATGGCGCGCACACCCAGGATCACCGGCGCATTCCACGGCGCAATGCCCAGCACCACACCGGCCGGGCGGCGCACCGTCATCGCATGGCAACCGGGCCGATCCGAGGGGATCGTCTCGCCCTTGACCTGTGTGGTCAGCGCGGCGGCCTCTCGCAGCAGCCCCGCGCCCAGATGGACGTTAAACCCCGCCCAGCCCGCCGAAGCCCCGGTTTCCGCCGCCATGCAGGCGATGAAGTCAGCGGCGCGCGCCTCCATCGCATCGGCGGCGTCCAGCAGCAGGCGGCGGCGGGCATTCGGCCCCAGCGCGGCCCATGCGGGCAAAGCCGCGCCCGCAGCGGTGGCGGCGGCATCCGCGTCCGCCACCGTGGCCGCCGCCGCGCGACTGGCCACGCCATCGCCCAGCGGGCCATGGCGATCAAACGTGGCGCCGTCGCTTGCCGCCCTGTCCTCGCCCCTGATCAGCAGGACGACATCAAGCGGGGCGCTCATTTCAGCGTGCCCAGATAGGCCACGACATCGGCGCGCTGGGCCGCATTGGCCATGCCCGCATAAGGCATCCGATTGCCCGGCACCAATTTGGCAGGCCCGGTCAGCCAGAGGTCGAGATGAGCCGCATCCCATTTGACCCCGGCCTTGGCCAGCGCGGGGGAATAGGCAAAACCCGCCCCTTTGCCCGCCGCGCGCCCGGCCACGCCCGCAAGGCTGGGGCCGACCAGAGTCTTGCCCGGAACCGTGGCGTGACAGATCGCGCATTGGGCCTGAAACGCGGCCTTTCCGCGCGCCGGATCGCCCACCGCCTGCGCCGAATTGGCGCCCAGCACAGGCGCGCCAAAAAGCAGGGCCGCCGCGAAGGCGGCCCGGAAAATCTGTTTCGTCATGCAATTATCCTTTTGGAGGCCGCACGCCTCAGATGCGGATGCCCGATTTGCCCGGCGCGATGATGCCATTGGGGTCCAGAGCGCGCTTCAGAGCCTGATCGACATGGCGCTTGACCGGGCCATAGAGATCGGCGGTCTGGTCCATAAAGGCGGTGTTGACGCGATAGACCGCATAGCCGCGCTTGCCGAATTCGCTCAGCAGCTTGGCGAAGCAGGCATGGGCGCGCTCCATTTCCTCAGGGTTGGAGCGGTCGAACAGCACGTCGATGATGTGATGCATGTCGCGCATGCCGACGATATATTCGGCCACATAATCCAGCCCGAATTCGCCAAGGATCTTCTTGGCCAGCTCGGTCTGGTCCCGGGTTTCCGAACCCTTGGCCACGGTCACGGGGGCAAACCACATCGAACCGCCGCCGCCGCGCCAGCGATAGAGGCCGAATTCCTGAAGCGTCATGTCGCCGCGCATCAGCTTGGCGCGATACTTGAAAGGTTCGGTCTCGCCCGCTTCCTCCTCGGTGATGATCCGGCCCTTGCCGCTGGCCTTGATCGCGCCGGTGATGATGTTCCAGTTGACCTCGACCTGCTCCTTGGTGCCGTAAAGCGCGGCATAGACGTTCCACGCGCCGATGCCTTCCTTGGCCTTGATTTCCTCCAGCACATGGTCGGGCGTGGTGCCGGTGCCCTGATAATATTTGCTGCGCGGCATGATGGCGGCCGCTTCCCACATCACATTGGCGAAAACCATCGCATTGGGAATGACGCCCGCGATGCGCAGCGGGCGCAAGGTTTCCACGATGTCGTGGATGTCCTCATCCTTCTCATAACGGATCGAGAAAGGCTTGTAGACCGGCGGCTGAGGCATCAGCCACATGCCCATCTTGGTGACGACGCCATAGTTCGACTGGGTAAAAATGCCGTCGAGATAAGGCCCGTAGCCCCATTTGAAGACTTGCCAGGCATTGGTGTTTTGCACCCCGCCCATGCCGGTGCGCAGCACCTGCCCATCGGCCAGCACGACCTCCATCCCGCATTGCATCATGAAATGCTCGCCATAGGGGGTGTAGCCCACGCCGCGGTCCACCGTATTGCCCAAAGGCCCGGCAATGGCCGAAGGCGCCGGGCAGGACAGCCAGAGCGGAATGTTGTTTTCGACCAGATAGTCCTTGAGCTGCTGATAGGTCACGCCCGGTTCGACCAGCGCGGTGCACATCACCGGATCGACCTCAAGGATGCGGTTCATATGGCGCAAGTCGAGAATGACCTGACCCGCGCTTTGGGGCGCGGCCGAACCATAGCCGAAGTTGCGCCCGGTCGAGATCGGCCAGATCGGCACGCGCACGCGGTTGCACACGGCCATGATCTTTTGCACCTGTTCGACGGTGCGGGCCATGATGACGGCGGCGGGGCGGTGCAGATCCTCGCTCTCGGCCACCATCACCTTGGTATAGGGGGCCAGATGGTCGGCATCGGTCAGCACGTTTTCAGCGCCCAGAATCGTGATGAATTCGCGGATCGCCCCGGCGAAATCACCGGCGCTGACGCCGGGGGGCAGGATGGCGGGGGCCGCCGGGCCAGAGGCAGCGGCGGGAGCGGTTTTTTGAGCGGTCATGGCGGGTTCTCCCAGAATTTTCAGAGCTTTTTGGCCGGGGCAGCGGGCTTGGCGGGCGCATTCAGACGCGATTTGGAGACGTAGAGCGCCACACCGTCGAGCGTGGCATCATCAATCGCGCCATGGGGAAAGGCGGGCATGGCCAGAAAGCCGTGGCGCACGACCTGCTTGATATATTCGGGCGGCAATTGACGCCCGCGCAGCTCCGGGCCGACGCCCGAGAGATGGCAGCGCGCGCAGACCTTTTCCCAGGCTTCATTCGAACCGCGCCAGACGCCCGTGGGCGAGGCATGCACGGCGGGCGCCATGCCCAGCGTCAGCAGGGCGGCAAGGGCAATAGGACGAAATTTCATGGCCGGTCACTCCTGTCCGGAAAGAGGGGCGCCGACGGCATCGTGGCGGGCAATGTCGAGCAGCACCGCATCGTCGGCATCGAGAAAGGGCGTCAGATGGGCGGCGCCATGGCGGGCGATGGCCGCGCGAATCTGGGACAGGCGGGCCAGATAGGAGCCCTTGAGCAGGATGGCCTGCCCGCTCCAGCCCGCGGGCAGCGCCCCGGCATGGCTGGCCAGCGCGACCGGGGCGATGCGCGTCCATTCGGCGGCGGCGGCCGGAACGGCGGCGGCCAGCGTCGCCAGCGCGCTGGCGGACAGAAAGGTCCGCCGCGTCAGATGGGAAAAGGCAGGGTCCATAGGTGTGATGTCTCCTCGATGCAGCCTCGGGGGCCGGTTGCAACAAGGGTGCGTGTAATGGTCCGGCATGATGGCTCTCTCCCTTGTCGCGGCCGCTGTCGCGCGGCCTGACCGGATCATCGCAAAGCCTGTGCCAATCGCGGAAAGGGCGGGCGAAATTTTGATAATCGTTTGTTTTTACGTCGATTGTCTTTTCAAGCAGCGTCACACCGCATTGGAACGCCCACTAAAAATATGCAGAATTTCAGACATTCCCTTTTCCAGATATGTCGAATATTCTGCAGACCTCTCCCATCAAAGGCCGCCCCATGCCGCAGGATCTCTTCTCCCATCTCCATTTCGACCCCGCGCAGGGCCATATCTGGCTGGCGGGCAAGCGGATGATGCTGCTCCACGCCCGCGCCTTTGCGCTGCTGCGGCGCGAAGCGATCGACGCTCTGGGGCTGGAACAGGCCCGCGCGATCTTTACCCGGCAGGGCTATCACTCGGGCGCGCTGGACGCGGAGAGCGCCGCCCGTCTGCGCCCCCATGCCACGATCGATGATATGTTCGCCGTCGGCCCCGAACTCCACATGCTCGAAGGCATGGTCCGATCCGAAGCGCTGCATGTCGAATTCGATGTCGCGCGAGGCGCGTTTTCGGCCGAATATCTCTGGCATGGATCATCCGAATGCGGGGCGCATCTGGAAACCGCCGGGCGCGGGGCCTATCCTGCGGGCTGGTCGCTGGCCGGTTATGCCAGCGGCTATGCCAGCGTGTTCCTTGGCCGCCCGATCCTGTTCCGCGAGGTGGAATGCATCGCCATGGGCCACCCCCATTGCCGCGTTCAGGGCCGCCCCGCCGAGGAATGGGAAGAAGGCGAGGAAGACCTGCGCTTTATGCGCGGCGAGGCGATCAACCAGATCGAACGGGCACGATCATCAGCGCGGGGCGGCAGCGAGCAGCGGATCGTGGGCGCCTCGGCCGGGTTCAACGTGGCCTTCGACATGCTGCACCATGTGGCCGACACCGATGCGGTGGTGCTGTTCCTTGGCGAAAGCGGGGTGGGCAAGGAGATTTTCGCGCGCAACCTGCACGCGATGGGGCGGCGCGCGGACAAGCCCTTTGTCGCGGTCAATTGCGCGGCTATTCCGGAAAGCCTGCTGGAGGCCGAATTGTTCGGGGTGGAAAAGGGGGCCTTTACCGGCGCCCATGCCGCCCGCGCGGGCCGCTTTGAACGGGCCGAGGGCGGCACGCTGTTCCTCGACGAAATCGCCACTCTCTCGCTTGCTGCGCAGGGCAAGCTGCTGCGCGCGATCCAGGAGGGCGAGTTCGAGCGCGTAGGCGGGGTGCGGATGCACCGGGCCAATGTGCGGCTGGTGGCGGCCACCAATGTCGATCTGCGCGCCGCGGTCGAGGCGGGCAGTTTTCGCGCCGACCTGTTCTACCGCCTCAACGTCTTTCCCATCCGCATCCCGCCCCTGCGCGAAAGGCGGGCCGATCTGCCCTTGCTGATGGAATATTTCCTCGAACGCTACAGCACCCGCTATGGCAAGGCCGTCACCGGGTTTGAGGGCGATGCGGTGGCCGCGATGCTGGGCTATGGCTGGCCGGGCAATATCCGCGAGCTGGAAAACGTGATTGAACGCGGCGTCATCATGGCGCGCGACGGCGAACCTTTGCGCCTGCACCATATCTTTGGCGGAGGCGAGGCGCTGGGTCCCCTGCCCTTCCGCGTCCGCGCCGGGGGGCGAGTGGAAAACGGACAGGCGGCGCAGGAGGGAGACGACCTCGATCTGGCCCGCAGCGAGAGGCGGATGATCGAACAGGCGCTGGCGCGCAGCGGAGGCAACAAGGCCCGCGCCGCCCGCCTGCTGGGCATCACCCGCGCCCAGCTCTATTACCGGCTGGAACAGATGGGCTCGACATCATAGACCACCACGCGCGACCACAAATGCCCGCATTGCTCGACAAAGCGCAGGTGGAGCGGGTGGTCCTGATAGGCTTTCTGATCGGCCGGACTATCAAATTCCATCAGTTCGGACACGGCAAAGCCGCTCTCGACCACATCGCGCTGCTCGGTGGCGGCGGGAATGCCGATATGCAGCGCACGGATCTGCGGAATGGCGCGCAGGCTCTCCAGCCCGGTGATCAGCGCATCGCGATCCTCGGCATTCTTCAGCCAGAAAAAGACGTGGTGAAACATCGTGCCTCCCTCGGTCAATTTATGGGCAGCCAGCGCCCGCCCTGCGCGCTGCTTGCCACCGCGCGCTCCACAAATGCCATGCTGCGCAACCCCGCCTCGATGCCGGGCAGGGCGGCGGGGGCCTGTCCGTCGCAGGCCGCTGCGAATTCGCGGTAAAGCGTGGCAAAGGGCGCGATAAGCCCATTGCCGATGCCCCGCATCCCCGGCACGCGCTCCATCAGATCGGGCGAACCCGGCCCCAGCAGCAGCACCTCGCCCCCGCGCACCAGCCGCAACTGATCGGCCGTGTCAAAATCCCAGAACAGCGCACCCCGATCACCATAGACCTGAAAACTCAGACCATTGCGCTGGCCAAAGGCAATCTGCGAGGCATGGATCGCCCCCCGCTCGCCCCCGGCCAGACGCAGCAGCACCGCGCCGTCATCATCCAGAGCGCGCCCGTCATGACTGTTCAGATCGGCCAGCAGCTCGGCCACCGCCTGCCCGGTGACAAATTCGGCCA
The DNA here is from genome assembly GCF_012275515.1 of Novosphingobium sp. SG707. Classification (GTDB taxonomy): domain Bacteria; phylum Pseudomonadota; class Alphaproteobacteria; order Sphingomonadales; family Sphingomonadaceae; genus Novosphingobium. The sequence goes on along the minus strand of NZ_JAAZQL010000001.1, from coordinate 310,893 downwards.
GATGGAAGGCATGGGTGCCCAGATCGGCAATGCATCCACCCACCCCGCTTTGTGCCGGATCGGTGCGCCACCCGCCGCGCGCATCGGCAAGCCCGGCCTGCGCGTAATGCACCAGCACCTTGCGGACCGCGCCGATCTCGCCCGCCGCGATCCGTGCCCGCGCCTCGCGCACCATCGGATAGGCGCTGTAGGTAAAGCTCAGGGCATAGGCGCTGCGCCCGCGCGCCAATGCATCGCGCAGAGTCAGCGCCTGGGCCAGCGTGGCGGTCGCGGGCTTGTCCGAAAAGATATGCACCCCCGCCTCGACCGCCATCAGCGCGGCGGGCAGATGCAGGTGGTTGGGCGTGGCTATGGCCACCATGGTGATGCCATCCTCGCGCTCTGCCTCGGCGGCGAACATCGCCTGCGCATCGGCATAGCAGCGGTCGGGCGCCACGCCATAATCCTGCGCCGCGCGGGCCGATTTTTCGGGGTCGGAGCTGAACACGCCCGCCACAAGGTCGATCCCGGCGATCCGCGCGCCCAGATGATGGATGCCACCGATAAAGGACCCCGGCCCGCCGCCCAGCATGGCCAGTCGGCGCCGGTTGTTCATCGCCATAATTTCCGCGCCTTATGCAAAACCTGCCTCGTGCGTTTCCACAGGCGCGGGCATTTCACAAGGCAGAACTTAGACTTCATCCTCGCCGCTGCGGCGCAGCGCCGCCGCCACGGCCAGATCGCCCACCACATTGGGCACCGTGCGGCACATATCCATCAACCGGTCGATGCCGATGATCAGGCCGATCCCCTCATTGGGCACATGCAGCAGCGCCAGCAGCATCGTGGTCAGCGGCAGGCTGCCTGCGGGCACCCCCATCGTGCCCAACCCGGCCAGAATCGACAGGCCAAACACCGTGAACTGCTGCCACGCGGTCAATTCCATCCCGAAACACTGGGCCAGAAAGATCACCGTCACCGTGGTGTAGATGATCGTGCCGCCCTGATTGGCCACACATCCCAGCCCCAGCGTGGGCCGCGCCACCCGCGCGGGCAGGCCCAGATCCTGCTCGGCGGCATGGAGCGCGGCCGGAAGGGTGGAGAAGGACGAGGAGGTGGTAAAGGCAATCACCATCACCGAGCGCAGCGAACGCAGGAACCGGGCCGGGCTGACATCGCCCATCATCCACGCCAGCCCCACCGAAACCACCAGCAGATGCAGGCAAAGCGCGGCCACCACCACACTGAAATAGCCCGACAGATGCACCAGCAGCGTCCAGCCGAACACCGCCGTCATATCAAACATCACGCAAAGCACCGCCACGGGCGCAAAACGCGCCACCAGCGTGACAATCGACATGCCCACCTCGAACAAGCCCTCTGTGGTCAGCACCAGATGGCGGATGTTGCGATTGCGGCTGTGGTTGCGGCTGATGGCAAAGCCTACCAGCACCGACATCACCACGATCGCCATCATCGGCCGGGCCAGCAACAGGTCTAGCAGGCTGCTGTCATCGCCCGCCCGCGCGGCCGCGCCGGGGTTCTGGTGCAGGTCGATGGCCATGCCCTCGCCGGGGCGGAACAGATTGGCCATCGCCATGCCGATCACCGCCGAAACCACCGTCATGCCCACCATCGCCGCAAACAGGCGCAGCAGGAGATCGCGCACCATGGCCCGCCCGCGCAACCGCGCCAGACCCGTGACAATCGCGGAAAACACCATGGGCAGGATCAGCAGGAACAGCACCTGAAGAAACAATTGTTCAACCGGACGCACCAGATTGACCAGCACGACATCCAGCACCGCCCGGTCCACCGGCACAACATGCACCAGCGCCCCTGCCATCGTCCCGATCACCAGCCCGGCCAGCAGCGGCCAATGCGGCAAAGGCCGCGACCAGCGCAAAGGAGAAGAGGGCGAAGAGGGATTGAGCGTTGCCATGGGAAGGACCTGTGTGAAACAGCCTGCCTGTCAGCACCCTGTCACAGGGTCGCCTGATGCGCGGTCGGGGATGGGGGGATCAACATTTCCTCGCGATCGGCCGGGCGGAAATGGATGACCGCCCGCGTGCCGCGCCCCTCGGCCCCTTCATCCAGCGCAACCTTGGCCCCCATCCGGTCGGCCAGCGCGCGCACGATGGGCAGGCCCAGCCCGCTGCCGGTGCTGTTGGCATTGGCGGCCATGCGATAGAACCGCTCCCACACCTTCTCGCGCTCGGCAGGGGGGATGCCGGGGCCGTCATCCTCGATTTCCACCCGGACCGCCCCGCCGCGACACAAAACCCGCACCACCACCTTGCCGCCCGGCCGGTTATAGGCCACCGCATTGTCGAGCAGATTGCCCACCATCTCGGCCGCCAGCGCCGCCTCGCCAGAGGCCAGCCCATGGCCGCTTTCCTCAAAGCTGATATCAACATCGGCGCGCTGCAGCGCGGGCAGGCGTGCGGCGATCACATCGGTGGCCACCAGCGCGGGATCGAACTGGCCGGTGCTGCATTCAACCTGTTCATCCAGCCGGGCCAGCGCCAGCAATTGCTGCAGCAGGCGTTCGAGCGTATCGACCGAATGGGCGATGTCATCCAGCGCCATCTGCCCCTGCGGGCTTTGCGCGCCATAGGTTTCCAGCACGTCGAGATGCACCCGCAGCACCGCCAGCGGCGTGCGCAACTGATGCGAAGCGTTCGAGGTGAACTGACGCAGCGAACCGACCGCCCGCTCAGCCCGCACCATCAGCGCATTATAGGCCCGCGCAATCATCTGCGCCTCACGCGGGCCATCGCCATCGGGCAGGCGCTGAAAATGCAGCGGATCGCGCACACTGGCGGCAATCCGCTCGGTCAGGGTGGCAAAGGGGATCAGCCCCCATGCCAGCGCCGAATAGAACAGGAGCAGCGCGATCAGCGTTACCAGCACGCTGGCGCTGACCACGCGCTGAAAATAGACGCGGGTGGAAATTTCCCGGTTTTCAAGGAAATCGGCCACCTGCACCGCCACCAGATGGCCATTGCCCGTCAGGCGGCGCATTTCCGTGGCGATGCGCACCGGGCGCCCGTTCAGCATGCCATTGCGCAGATAGGCTGGCTGGACCACGCCTTGCGCATCGCGCGGATCGACATAGCCGCGCACCAGCACCGGATCGCGCGAGGTGAGCGTGAACCTTGCGCCGGGATGGAGCGGCCCGGTCAGGCGCCCGTCGGCCGAATAATCGGATGGCGGGCGCAGATCGGCGCGGCCGGCAATCAACCGGTCGCCATCATAGATGCTGTAATGCGTGACCGGGGCAGAGCGGCGCTGCAACAGGCCAACAGCCAGCGGCAGGAGACGGTCCTGAAGCACCGGATCATAATTGACCGCCCGGCTGATCAACCGGGTCGAACCGACCAGAATCCGGTCCGACGTATCGTTCATCGAGGAATCGATCATCCAGCAGGTGATCGTGGCGAAAATCGTCACCAGCACCACCAGCGGCACCATCACAACAACCGTGAGATGGCCCCGCAACGATTTGGGCAAGGATCGCGGCAGCAGCCGCAGCTTAATGGGCATCAATCATATAGCCCAGCCCGCGCACCGTGTGGATCGTCGGCCCGCCGGGGCTGAGCTTGCGGCGCAGGCGGCCCACATAGACCTCCAGCGCATTGGGCGCGACCGCCTCGGACAGGGCAAAGACCTCGGCGGCCATGCGGTCCTTGGGCACCACCTTGCCCGGCCGCCCCATCAAGGTTTCCAGCACGGCCATCTCGCGGCGGCGCAGATCGACCGGCGCATCGGCCAGCGCGACCCGCCGCGTCGAACGGTCCAGCGTCAGCGCGCCCACGCGCAGCACCGGATCGGGGCTGCCGATGCTGCGCCGGACCAGCGCGCGCACCCGCGATTCCAGTTCGCGCGGGTGGAACGGCTTGGCCATATAGTCATCCGCGCCGTAATCCAGCCCGGCCACCCGGTCGTCCACCGCATCGCGCGCGGTCACGATCATGATCGGCGTGGTGTCGCCCCGGCGGCGCAGCATTTTCAGCAATTCCAGCCCATCGCCATCGGGCAGGCCCAGATCCAGAATGATCGCATTGAACGGATCGGCGGCGGCAAAGGCGGCGGCATCCTCGCCATTATGCGCGACATCGACGACAAAACTGGCGGCCTCGAGCGAAGCGGCCATGCCGCGCGCCAGACGCGGATCATCCTCCACGATCAGAATGCGCAATGTTCCCTCCATTCCCCGACACCGGCACAGGCCCATGGCATGACCTGCCCATGGCATTACAGGCTGCGGCCCCAAAATACGCAAAACGCGCCCCATGCCTACCCCCGGCATGACAGCTTGATGACAGGCGGGCGGCCTTAGCCTCCGATTCTGCGAGAGGACGGACAGGGTAAGCAGCACAAACCCGCATGGCCCCCGCGATGAACCGCGCCGCCCGGCAGAAGGCGGGCGCGAACCATCGTGGACCCCGCGTCGGTTTGGGACTCGCCAATGAGGGATGGACTATGAAAACTAAGCTTTGTGCAGCATGGCTGCTTTCGGTTTCAACATTGGCTGTATCGACGCTGGGGGCGGCGCCCGCGATGGCGCAAACGGCAGGCCAGGGCGACGACATTGTCGTCACCGCCCTGAAGCGCGAAACCCGCGTGCAGGACACCCCGCTGGCGATCACCGCGATGAGCGGCAACATGCTCAACAACATGGGCGCGACGGGCATTGCCGATGTGGCGCGCTCGGTCCCCAGTCTCAATCTGCTCTCCAGTGAATCGGGCCGCACCCGCGTCTCGATCCGCGGCATCCAGACCGCGGGCGAAGCCACCGTGGGCGTGTATTTCGGCGAAGTGCCGCTGACCGGGCCTGCAGGCACCACCTCGGACCCTTCGGGCTCGACCCCCAACCTCAACCTGTTCGACACCGAGCGCCTCGAAGTGCTGCGCGGGCCGCAGGGCACGCTTTATGGCTCGGGCTCGATGGGCGGCACCCTGCGCGTGCTGTTCAAGCAGGCCAATCTGAAGAAGTATGAAGCCGCCGTCGATGCGGGCGCGGAAAGCACCAAGGATGGCGGCTTTGGCTACAGCATCAAGGGCGCAGTCAACGTGCCGATCATCGAGGACATGCTGGCCGCCCGCCTCGTGCTCTATCGCCAGCGCACGGGCGGCTTTGTCGATGATCCCTCGATCGGCCGTTATAATATGAACAGCGTGATGACCACGGGCGGCCGCCTGATGCTGGGCTTCCGCCCGACCAACAATCTGCGCATCAATTTCATGGGCATCATCCAGGACCAGCACACGGGCGGCACCTCGCTCTGGGCGCCTTCGGTGGGCACCTATACCTCGGGCCTGCGCATCTATACGCCCGCCATCGACAAGCAGAAGATCTTCTCGCTCGACACCAAGTGGACGACGCCGATCGGCACGATCTCGCTGGCCAACGGCTATTATCGCTGGGATGTGCGCCAGACCAACGACAACAGCGACAATTATCAGTCGGTGGCCAATTCCTATCGCTATTGCGGCCTCTATCAGAACACCTATTCGGGCTCGCTGCTGCAGACGGGCGCATCGGGCACCACCACATCGTCCAGCAATTGCGCATCGAGCGCGGGCGGTTATACCTCGGCCCAATTGCGCGCCAATTATCTGGGCTGGGCCAACAGCCAGATGCCCATCGGCAATTATCAGCCGCGCTGGGTGGAAAATGTCACCAACGAACTGCGCCTCAATTCCGATGGCAAGGGCCGTTTGAACTATACGCTGGGCGCCTTCTTTGAAAACCGCAAGGACCGGGTGGACACCACCGTGTTCGCGGGTGTTCCGGGCACCGGCGAAATGCGCAGCCCGCTGGTCGATCTCGGCTCGCGCTTTGTGCGCGATGTCATCAACCAGACCGCGCAGTTTGGCGAACTCTCCTATCGCCCGATCGACATCCTGACGGTGACGGCGGGCCTGCGCCACTATCACTACAAGAAGATCGTGGGCGGCGCCTATCTCGGCTACAATTACTTCAACGGCCAGACGCCGATGGCCTATACCGAGGTCAACGCCAATGCGGACGGCTTTATCCAGAAATACAATGTCGAGCTGAAACCCACCCGCAATCTGATGGTCTATGCCACCGCGTCGCAGGGCTTCCGCCCCGGCGGCGCGAACCTGACGCCCGGCATCCCGGCCTCGGCCACGCAGTATAAGGCCGACTCGCTGTGGAATTATGAACTGGGCCTCAAGACCCAGTGGTTCGACCGCAAGCTGACCTTCAATATCGACGCCTATCGCATCGACTGGACCAACATGCAGACCTCGGTTCAGGCCACCTATGGCAATTTCAGCTATATCAGCAATGTCGGCGCGGCGCGTATCGAAGGCTTCGAGGCCGAATTGAGCGGCACGCCGACCAAGGGCCTGTTCCTCAACGGTTCGCTCTCGGTGGTCTATCCGCGCCTGACGGCCGATCAGGTCAATTCGGAAGTGACGGCGGCGGGCCGCGTGGGCAATATCCTGACCGGCATTCCGCGCACCACGGCCAGCGCGGGCGCCGAATATGGCTGGGATATCAACAGCAAGTGGAAGGGCATGATGCGTGCCGACTTCAACTATACCGGCAAGATGACGACCCAGCTCAACCCGACCAACGCGCTTTATCGCACTTATGGCAAATATTCGCAGGTCAACCTGCGCGCGGGAATCGAGAATGAGCGCTACGGCGTCTATGTCTATGTGCGTAACCTGATCGATGCCAAGGGTCTGAGCTATTACTCGGCCGTCAGCGGCACGCCCGATTACATCGCCACCACCACGCCCCGTACCGTCGGCATCAACCTGCGCGGCAATTTCTAAAAAGAGGATGTCTTTCCATGCGTAACACTTTGCTTGCTTTTGCCTCGCTGGCCGCCGTCGCGATGATCGCGCCCCAGGCCCATGCCGCCACGCCCGAGGAAACCGCCGCCAAGGCGCTGCTGAAAAGCCCGAAATTCGCCAAGGCGACCGCCTCGCTGGCGGGCGATTATGACCGCATTGTGCAGGACATCATCACCCTGACCGAAATCGCCGCCCCGCCTTTCAAGGAAGAGGCGCGCGCCAAGGCCTATATGGCGATGCTCAAGGCCGAGGGTCTGGAAGACGTTGAAATGGACGGCGTGGGCAATGTCATGGGCCTGCGCCGCGGCACCGGCGCAGCCAAGGGCGAGGCCACGCCGCTCATCGTCATCACCGCCCATCTCGACACCGTTTTCCCCGAGGGCACCAATGTGAAGGTGCGCCGCGAGGGCGACACGCTCTATGCCCCCGGCATTGGCGACGATACGTGCAGCCTGCCGGTCCTGCTGGCCTTTATCCGCGCGATGAAGGCGGGGGCCTTCTCGACCAAGGCGGACATCCTGTTCATGGGCAATGTGGGCGAGGAAGGCCCGGGCGACCTGCGCGGCGTGCGCTACCTGTTCTCGCAGGGCAAGTACAAGGACCGCATCACCCATTTCATCAGCTTTGAACCCGGCCAGCCCGAACGCATCACCAATGCCGGCACCGGTTCGCGCCGCTACAAGGTGACGTTCAATGGTCCGGGCGGTCATTCGATGGGCGATTTCGGCCTGGTCAATCCGGCCTATGCGATGGCCAATGCCATGACCGCCTTTGCCAGGATGCAGGTGCCCAGCGACCCCAAGACGGTCTATAACGTCGGCATCGTCGAGGGCGGCACCTCGGTCAATTCGATCCCCTTTGCCACGGCCATGACCATCGACATGCGCTCGAACGGCAAGGCGCAGCTGGACGCGGAGGAAAAGACCTTCCTCGCGATCCTGCCCGAAGCGGTGGCGGCCGAAAATGCCGCGCGCTCGACCGCCAAGGGCAAGATCACCTATGACGCCAAGCTGGTGGGCGACCGCCCCGGCGGCACCACGCCGATGGAGTCGCGCATCGTGAAGGTGGCCGATGCCGTGGCCAAGGCCAATGGTTTCGCCCCTAAGTACAGCGCCGGATCGACCGACAGCAACATCCCGATGAGCAAGGGCATTTCCGCGCTCACGCTGGGCTCGGGCTTTGAAACCTTCCGCAACCACTCGCTGGACGAAGGGCTGAAGCTCGAGAAATCGGTTAACCTGCGCAACTTCAACAATGAACTGGCCACCGTGCTGGTTCTGGCCGAAGCGAAGTAAGCAGGAGGGGGATCAGGGCATGAAATTGTGGCAGGCAGTGCTGGGCAGCGCAGCTCTCTCCATGGCGTCCCTCACCATGGCCGCGCCCCGCCCTGTCAGCCGTCCGGTCGAAGTGGACAGTCGCGCCATGGTATGGTTCGACAATGACTTTCTCGGCCCCGGACAGAGCAATCTTCAGGCCCTGATCCCTTTGATCCGCGATCCGAATGTGAACCTTCTGGGCGTTGGCGTCGTCACCGGCGACCAATGGCTGGAGGAGGAAACGCAGCACGCCCTGCGCTTCCTCGAAATCGCCGGGCGCGGCGATGTTCCGGTGGCGCGGGGCGCGCAGACGCCGCTCATCCGCTCCCTGCCCGAAATGAAGGCGTGGGAGGCCCGCTTTGGCCCGATCCCTTGGAAGGGCGCATGGAACGCCCCCAAACCGGGCCGCCAGTATCACCCCGAAGACCCCGATCTGGTCCCCCCGATGGCCGAGGGCGCGCCCACCATCAGGCCGGTGGCGCAGGATGCCGTCCACCGCCTGATCGAGGCCGTGCGCGCCCATCCGGGGCAGGTGACGATCATCTGCGCCGGGCCGCTGACCAATATCGCGCTGGCCCTGCGCATCGCCCCCGATATCGCCGCCAAGGCCAAGGGCATCGCCATGCAGGGCGGGGGCTATGACATGCAGGCCGCCCGCGTGCTGGACAATGCCGACTATGCCACCGATTTCAATTTCGTCTTTGACCCCGAGGCCGCCCATATCGTGCTGACCGCGCCATGGCGGAAAATCACCGTGGTGGGCAATGTCACCACCTCGGCGCGGATGACGCGGGCGCTGGCCGATCAGATCGGTTCGGCAGGCACCCCCACCGCGCGCTACATCGCCCAATATGCCCGCATCGACCAGCCTTTGTGGGATGAAATGACCGTAGCCGTGGCGCTCGATCCCACATTGGTGACCAAGAAGTTCACCGCCCGCATGGATGTCGATCTGATGCCCGGCGCGGGCTATGGCACGGCGCAGATGTGGAAGGAGGATCTCGCCCCCCATCGCGGAGAGCAGATGGTCGAGGTGGTCGAGAGCATCGACGTGCCCCGCTTCCTCGCCCGCTTTACCGCACAGGCCCGCCAATGATCGCCAACCTGTGGCGCAACCGCATGGCGGAACGCGGCACCACCCTGCCGCGCGAAGCCGTCGCGGGGCTGACCACCTTCATGGCCTCGGCCTATCTGGTGGTGGTGATCCCGCGCCTGCTCTCGGGCGGCGGCATGGATCAGGGCGCGGCCACCACGGCCACACTGATCGTCATGGCGCTGGGGAGCCTGGCGATGGGGCTTTATGCCAACCTGCCCTTTATCGTCGGGCCGGGCATCGGCGGAGCGGCGTTGCTGGGCATCACGCTGACGCAGGTTGAGCATCTGCCATGGCCCTCGGCGCTGGGCATAGCGATGGCCTCAGGCGTGCTGTTCACGCTGCTGACGATCACCGGCGCGCGCGGCTGGGTGATGCGTCTGGTCCCGCGTGAGATCAAGCTAGGGCTTGGGGCCTCGATCGGCCTATTCATCGCGCTGCTGGGATGCCGCGATGCGGGCATGGTTTCGGTCAATGCCAAGACCAATGCACTGTCCCTTGGCGATTTTTCGCAAGCCGGGCCGCAAATGGCGCTGGTCGGGCTGGGCGTCGCGGTAGCGCTTCAGGCGCGGCGCGTGCCGGGCGCGATCCTTGCCGGGATCATCGCGGCGGCGGGTCTGGGCGCGATGCTGGGCGTCACCCATGCGCCCGCTACTCCGCTGGGTCTACCCCCCGCCATGGGGCCGGTGCTGGGCCATTTCGATTGGGCGGCGGTGTTCACCATCAAGGCCCTGCCCTATCTCTTCGCCTATTTCGTCGCCGAATTCTTCTCGACCATGGGCACCACGCTGGCCGTGGGGGCCAAGGCGGGGCTGACCGATGATGACGGCAATCTGCCCCATATCGACCGCCCCTTTCTGGTCGATGCGCTGGCGGCCACCTTCGGGCCGATGCTGGGCATTCCGGGCGGCACGGCGCTGGTGGAATCGGCGGCGGGGGCAAGCGCTGGCGGGCGCACCGGCTTGGTGCCGATCACCGCCTCGCTGTGCTATCTGGCCTCGCTGCTGGCGATCCCGCTGGCCATGGCGATACCCAAGCAGGCGACCGCACCGGCGCTGATCCTTGTGGGCGCGGGGATGATGGGTTCGCTGCGGCAATTGGGCGGCGAAAGGCTGGAGGAGACCCTGCCCCCGGTGCTGATGCTGCTGGCCACGCTGATCGCCAACAGTTTCGGTACGGGCATCGCGGTGGGGCTGGTGTCCTATGTGGCGGTCTGCCTGATCGGCGGGCGAGCGCGGCGGGTGTCACCCGGCCTGTTGCTGCTCTCGCTGCCCCTGGCCTATTACCTCTATACCACCGTCCACCGTTGAGAGCCGCCGCGATGCCGATTGCCATGGAAGAAACGCTTTCGGTGCTGCCCCCCTCGGCCACAGGGCGAGTGGTCAGCGCCGATCAGCGCGCCTTCTTCACCCGCCTGCCCAAGGTGGAACTGCATTGCCATCTGCTGGGCGCGATGCGCGAGGAAACGTTTCGCGATCTGGCGCGGCGTTATGATGCGCCGATCCCCACGGATATGGCCGCAGGGCTTTACACGCGCGGGCGCAAGCCGGTGGGCGTGCTCCATGCCCTGCGCGCGATGGAGCAGCATTTGCTGCGCCGCCCGGAGGATATCGCCCGGCTGGTGCGCGAATATCTGGAGGATGCGGCGGCCGATAACGTCCGCCACGCCGAATTCTTCTGGAACCCCACCGCCACTCTGGCCGCCCATGCCATCCCCTATGGCGAGATCCAGCAGGCGATGGTGGAGGCGATGGAAGCCGCCCCGATCTCCTCGCTCCTCATCCCTGCCATCGACCGCGAGGCCCCACCCGCGCAGGCCGTGGCCATGGTCGAGGCGATGCTGGCCCATCGCCATCCGCGCGTTCCGGGCATCGGCATTGATTACCGCGAGAATGACGGGCCGCCCGAATGGTTCGCCCCCGCCTATGCGTTGGCGCGGAAAGAGGGCCTGCGCGCCACCGCCCATGCCGGGGAATTCGGGATGCCATGGACCAATGTCGCCATCGCGGTGGATGATCTGGGCGTCGAACGGATCGACCATGGCTATACCGTGATCGACAATCCCGATTTCGCCGAGAGCCTGCGCGCGCGCGGCATGGTGTTCACCGTGGTGCCGACCAATTCCTATTATCTGCGCACCATGACGCCCGAGGATTGGGCGCGGCATCACCCGATCCGCGCGATGATCGCCATGGGCCTGTCGATCCACCCCAACAGCGACGACCCCCAATTGCACCGCGTCAGCCCGGCGGGCGCGTGGGAATTGATGTACAGCCATATGGGCGCCAGCCGCGATGACCTGCGCGCCATGATGATGGCGGGCATAAACGCCAGTTGGGCCGATGAGGTGCAAAAGGCGGCATGGGCGGCGGATTGGCCGGGGGAGTTTGGCGATCTGGGGGCGCAGGCGGCTTGGGATGAGGATGCGGCGAGCCGCCGTTGATCGCGATGCGCTTCGGCCCTATCGCGGGGGTATGAGAATGCTCTTTCCCCTCACTTTGCTTTCTGGCGCTTTGCTTCTGGCCGCTCCACTCGCCCATGCGCAAACCTCCAGCGTCATCACCTCGCCCGAGGCGCTGCCCAAAGCGCATGATCGCCCCCGCGTCTTTCTGGGCGGCAGCATCGACATGGGCAACGCGCCCGACTGGCAGAAAGGTATGATCGAGGCGCTGGCGGTGGACAATGTTGTGATCCTCAACCCCCGCCGCCCCGACTGGAACCCCAAATGGCGGCCCGAGGCCGACGAGCCGGAATTCCGCCGTCAGGTCGAATGGGAGCTTGGCGCGCTGGAAAGCGCCGATGTCATCGTCCTCTATTTCTCGCCCGGATCGCAAAGCCCGATCAGCCTGCTGGAAATGGGCCTCCATGCGCGGGGCGGCAAACTGATCGTGCTGTGTCCGCCCGGATATTGGCGCAAGGGCAATGTGGACATCACCGGCGCGCGATACGGTGTCGAGCAGGTGTCCAGCCTGCCCGAGCTGATTGCCGCAGTTAAGCGCCGGGTGCCCGCAATCAATAGGGCGATCAATAGAAAGTGATGTTGTCCACCTCGACCCAGAGCCGCTGACCGCCCTCGCGCGATCCGCCCAGTTCAAGCTGGACAAGGCCATCGCCGGTAAAGGCCGGCCCCGGCTTGCCCCGCTGCGCGGCGGCGGTCAGCGCCGTGAACGGCACCTCCACGCTGGTCCATTGCGCGCCGCCTGAAACCGGCGCGCTCCACACGCCGTCCAGCCCGTTGAGGCGCAGGACATAGGCCCCATCGCCCCTTATATCGAAGCGGATGCCCTTATAACCGGCCAGATTGACCGGCACCACCGAACCGCGCGTCAGCGGCACGGCAAAACCGGCATAGGCATCGCCCTTCACCGCCATTTTCGCCGAGAGCAGCAAAGCCTGCCCCCCGCCATCGCGCGGCACGGTTTGAGTGATCTCGACGGTGCGGTCCATGCCGCCATCGCCGGTTTCCAGCCGCAAAGTGTCGAGCGAGGAGCGGCGATCCTTGCGCTCAAAATCATCGACCAGCGCCGCGACTTTGACCGAGGGCAGGCGGTTGGCCAGATTGGCGGCGGGCAGAGGCGGCGCCCCCACCCCGCTGACCAGACGGCCGTCGATATAGACCTGCGTGATCTTGTGAATGTCCTCGATATTCTCCCAGGGCTTGCCGTCGACAAGGAGAATGTCGGCGCGCTTGCCCGGCGCAATCGTGCCGCGATCGCCATCGAGGCGCATCACTTTTGCGCTGGTCTGCGTCGCGGCCACCAGCGCCTGCGCGGGCGTCAGCCCGGCACGCACCAGCAGTTCGAGTTCATGCAGCGTGGACACGCCATGAGGCGTGCCGGGCATACCCGCATCCGTCCCCACCGAAATCGGCACACCCGCATCAAACAGCGCCTTCACATTTTTCAGCGCATAGGAGAATTTGCGCTGGCGCATCTCGTCGGCTTTGGGCTGTCCAGGCTTGTCCGGGTCATAGACGGCCAGCGTGGGGGCCATGCCCATCCCGCTTTTGGCGATCTGGGCCACCTCTTCGGGCGTGGCCAGACGGTCCTGGATCACATGGCCCAGCGAATCCACGCCCGCCATCGAGGCCGCCACCCCGCGCTCCACCGTCACCGTATGGGTCAGCACCGACCAGTTATGCTTATGCGCCTCCTCGCTCAGCGCTTTGAGCGTCCAGCGGTCCATGCTGGTGTTGTCGGGCGCGGCGCCATAGCGCCAGCCGTCGGTGAAGGCCTTGATAAGGTCGGGCTTATAGGCTTCGAGGCTCTTGATTGCCGCGCGGGCGGCCTCGGGCGTATTGATCCAGATCGTGGTGGCCTGATCGGCCCAATCGGCGCCGTGGCCGCCCGGCGTGCTGATGCGGGCGGCGAAATTGACATGGGGGGCCGCCAGTTGCGCCAGCCACGCGCGGCGCGGGGCATAGGATTCGGGCTGCTGGTGGAAATCATTGACCGTGGTGATGCCCGACTGGACATAGGCGGTGGCGATCTGGGGCGTGGTGTCGGGCGATCCGCCCGGGGTCCAATGGGTGTGAACATCAAAGAAGCCAGGAAGCAGCGCCTTGCCCTGCGCGGCCACCTTGCGCGTGCCTGCGGGCAGCTTGAGCTTTGCCCCCACCGCGACGATCCGCCCGTTCTGCACCAGCACGGTTTCCCGCACAGGGGCCGCGCCCGTGCCGTCAAAAACGGTGGCGTCAATGAAGGCAATGGCCGGAACAACCCCAGAATTGGCCCCGGAATTGGCCATCACAGGGGCCGGGATCAGGGCCGCGCCGCCCAGCAGGGCCAGAAACATCTTTTGCATCACATCATTCCTCGAATATCCCCAAGGGGATAGTGCCTGTTTTCGCCTTGCCAAGCGGCGCGGCGCGCGCTCACTGATGGTATTTGGCGTATTGCCGCGCCAAAGCCTCCGGACGCGACTCGGCGGTGATCGCTGCGCCCCGGATGAAGACCTGCGTGGCCTGCGTGAGCGGTTCGAAAGGATCGCCGTCCCACACCACGATATCGGCCTGCTTGCCGCGCGCGATGCTGCCGATCTGGGCATCAAGGCCGAACAGGCGGGCGGGCGTCAGCGTGATCGCATCAAGGGCATCGGCATAATTCAGCCCCCGCGCCACCGCCATTCCGGCGTTAAACCGCATTTCGCCCACGCGGTGCGTGCTGTCATTGCCGATGATGGCCACGGCCACCCCCGCCTTGCGCAGGATCGCCGCACTGTCCGACCTTGCGCCCAGCACCTCGAAACTCTTGGGCAGATTGTCGGTGGGATTGAGGATCACGCCCACCCGCGCCCGCGCCAGACGGTCGGCCACGCGCCATGCCTCCTCGCCCCCGCGAATGATGATGCGCAATTTGAATTCGCCCGCCAGATCAAGCGCCTGAAGGATATCGGCCCGGCTGTGCGCGCCCACCACCAGCGGCACCTGATCTGTCAGGACCGGCTGGATCGCCTCCAGATCGGCATGGGAGAGCGAGAGAGCGCGCAGATTGCCGCTTTCATAGGCGCGGCGGTTGCGGGCATAGAGGCGCGCATCATCAAGCGCCTCGCGCAGCAGCACCAGATCCGAGGCGCGCGATCCGCCCCCGACCTTGGCCCCCGCCTCGCCCAGTTCGAGCACGGCGGCAATTCGCCCGCGCCGCAAAATGGCGCCCCCGTCGCCCAGCGTGATCGCGGCGGCCAGACCCGACATCAGATGATGCCCGCCAGCCTCACCCCGCGCCCCATCGGGCAGGGTGATGGCCGAGGTCACGCCCCCCGCCCGCGCCACGCCCAGCGCGGTTGAATCCGGGTTGAGCGCGAATTGCACATCGGCTCCGATGCTCAGATCCGCCGAGGAGGGATGGGCATCATTGGTGCCCGAAACCGAGGAAACCTCGACCAGCCCCAGCGTGGTGTCGGCGGCGACAAGGCCCGCAGTAATGGTCTTGCCGGCGGCGTCCACTACCCGCGCCCCGGCGGGCGGCGCTGCGGCTGGGGCCAGTTCGGCAATCAATCCATCGCGCAGCACCAACGTGGCATCCTCCACCACGCGCCCCTCGCCCGCCAGCACGCGGGCATGGACAAAGGCCACCGGCACGCTCTGGGCGCAGGCCGGAGAGGCCAGCAGGACCGTCAGCCAAAGCATCTTATTGCGCATGGACCACCTGCCCTCTCTCGAAATCGGATTGATGCTGATAGCGCGGATCGTGCCGGTCATATTGCAGGACGCCATCGATAAAGACCTTTTCGGCCAGAGCATAAATGCTGAAAGGGTTGGCGCTCCAGATCACCACATCGCCATCCTTGCCCGGCGCCAGCGAACCGGTGCGCCCGGCAATGCCCATCACGCGGGCGGCATTCGAAGTGAACCAGCTCACCGCCTCGGCCTGGCTGATCTGAATGCCGTGGCGCCGCCCGGCGGCCAGCGCCACGGCGGTTTCGACATTCAGCCGCTGGGCCAGTTCGGCCTCGTCCGAATGGATCGCCACACAGACGCCCGCCTGATGCAGCAGCGCGGCATTTTCCTCCACCGCGTCATAGGCCTCCATCTTGAAGCCCCAGCGCTGCGCCCATGTGGCCACGCAAATGCCTTCGCGGGCCAGGATGTCGCGGATCTTGTAGGCCTCGACCGCATGGTGAAAGGCGGTTGTCCGGTATCCGAACTCCTTGCCCATATCGACCATCAACGCCATTTCATCGGCGCGATAGCAGTGGTTTTCCAGCATGATCTGGCCATCGAGCACGCCTGCCTGCGATTCCAGCGCCAGATCGCGTTTGGGCGCCTCGCTTCCCTGCCCATTGGCCTGTTTCGCGCGATAGGCGCGCCATCGGTTGCGATAGTCGGTGGCCTCGATCCATGCCTTGCGGAAACCGGCCATATTGCCCATCCGTGTCGCGGGCGAGCGGCCCCGGCTGCCATAGCGGCCCTTGGGATTTTCACCGCAGGCGATTTTCAGCCCATAGGGCGCATCGGGGATCTTCATCCCCTGCATCGTGGCCGAAGGCACATTCTTGACCGAGACGCTGCGCCCGCCAAACAGATTGGCCGAACCCGGCAGGATCAGCAGCGAGGTCACGCCCCCTTCGCGCGCGCGGTCGAACGAGGGGTCCTGCGGCCAGAGCGAATGTTCGGCCCAGACCTGCGCGGTGTTGGGGTCGACATTCTCATTGCCGTCGGCATGGCCCTGAACTCCCGGCGCGGCAAAGACGCCCATATGCGAATGGGAATCAATTACGCCCGGCGTCACCCATTTGCCGCGCCCGTCGATCACCTGCCATCCGGCGGGAACGGCAATATCCCGGCCCGCCGCGCGGATCTTGCCATCCTCGACCAGAACTGTGCCGCCCTCGAAGAGATGGCCCGCCCCGTCGAACACATTGGCGCCCACAATGGCAAAGGGCGCGGATCGGGCCGGGCGATAGGTGCTGGGATAGGCGGGGGGCGGCGGGGCCGGGGCCGCCACTGGAGCGATGGGCGGCGCGGCGGCCGGGGCAGCGGGGGGCGCGGGCTTTACGGGCGCGGCGCCGGTGGCGGAAGCCGCCAGGCCGAGCAGGCCGACGCCTAGCGCCAGCGCCCAGCCGCCATGCGGGATGCGGGATTGTCTGATCGTCACGGAATATCTCCGGTTGGAGGCAGAGGGTGGGCGGCGCGGGGTGGGATGGGGTGTCGCCCGCGCCGCCCGTGGGGCATCAGAATTCGCGCCGGATGCCGCCATAGAGATAGCGGCCATAGCCCTGATAAAGCGCGCCCATATAGCCAAAGGCGCTGATGGCCAGAGGCGGCTTTTCATCGGTGATGTTGCGCGCGCCAAAGCGGATGCTGGTGCCTTTCAGCGCGCCCTTGTCGAATTCATACTGGGCATAGAGATTGCCGGTGGTCTGGGCCTTGACGCGCCAGTAATTGCCCGAGGCATCCACCGCGCTCGTATCCCATACCGCGCCGGTATATTGCACCGAACCGCCCACGGTGATGCCCTTGAGCTTCCATGTCAGCGAGCCTTGCGCCTTCCACGCCGGGCGCCCGTCCTGACCCAGCAGCGAGCCGCCGCCGGTGATGATCGTGCCCGCGTTAATCAAGCCCGTGGCTCGCGCGTCCAGCAATTGCTGGATCTGGGGCGAAGGGGCGCGATAAAAGCGGATCAGATGTGCACCATTGCCCGTCAGCGTGAAATCGCCAAAGCGGGTGCCGCGCAGGCGCCATGTCAGGCTGATGTCCAGCCCGCGCACATCCTGCGGCTGAAGGTTGACATACTGGTCCTTCACATATTGCACCTGTCCGGCCGCGGCCAGACCGGTGTTGGCATAGAGCGCGACGTCATCGGCCGTGGGCGCCAGACGGATGACATTGGGATTGCTCGATCCCTGCTGGCGCAGCAGATAATCGAGGATCAGCGCATTGCCCTCGCCGAACACACCCACGATTCCCTTCTGCTTGACCGCCCAGTAATCGACCGTCAGCGTCAACCGGCCCCAGCTCGGCGGCAGGAATTTGGGCTCCAGCACCGCGCCCAGCGACCAGCTCGTCGATTCCTCGGGCCTCAGGTTGGGATTGCCCGAACGCTGGGCCGTGGCGACATAGGATTGCGCGCAATTGGCAAAGGAGGTGATGCGCCCGGCGCGCAGATCCGCCTCGCAGCGGACATAATCGACCCGCGTGTTGCCGCGCGTGACGATGGAAGCGTTCATCACTTCAAGGTTGGGCGCCTTGAACCCCTGCGCCCACGAACCGCGCAGGCGCAGCCCGTCCACCACATCCCACGAGGCGGCGAACTTGGGCTTGGCCACGCTGCCGAAATCGCTGTAATGTTCATAGCGCCCCGCCGCCTGAAGATCGAGGCTGCGCACCAGCGGCACATGCATGTCGGGCGAGATCAGCGGGATGGCGAATTCGGCATAGGTCGCCGCCACGACGCGGCTGCCGCGCGTGTCGGGCGTGGGGCTGACGCCGTAAAGGTCGCTGGGCTGGATCACGCCGGTGACAGTGTTGGTCCAGGTGACCGTGCCGTCGACGCGCGCGTCGCGGTCGTCGAGCTGGGTGTCGCGGCGCACTTCGCCGCCAAAGGCCACGCCCACATCGCCGCCCGGCAGATGGAACAGATCCTTGCGCGAGGCCTTGAAATCGGCCGAGGCCAGCGTGGTGCGGTCGCGGCGGACCGATACCACCTTGATCGCGTCCACGGCGGCCTGCGTGTTCGCCGATGTGCCAAAGGGATTATAGGCATCGGGGGTGGAGAGCGCGAGCTGGTTCTGGAGCGCGGTGGCGCTCACCCCGTTCTGCTTGTCGATAACGGTGGCTTCGGAATAGAGCAGCGCCGATTCCCAGTCGAACCCATGCCATTGGCCGCGCAGCCCCGCCAGAGCGCGAAACTGGCTGTTGTCCACCAGATCATAGGTCGGCCCCAGATCGGTCAGGCGGATCGAGGAAATCGTCACCGGCAGGCCCGCCGCGCCGATGTTCAGCCCGGCGATGCGGTTGGGATTGGCGCCGCCGCCCGGCAGCGTAGTCGCGCCAAACGGGTTCCAGTAATTGGAGGCGGGCACCGCCATCGGGATCGAGCTGATCGAAAAAACGCTGTCCTGCACGCTGCTCGAACGGGCCATGTAATAGCCCAACTCGCCAAAGGCGGTGATGTCGTCGTTGAGGTCATAATGCCATGTGCCGAACAGGTTCAGGCGGCGCACGGCGGGCGAGACCGAGATATTGTTGTTGGCATTGCCGTCCCAGCGCAGATTGCGATCCGCGCCCGAGGTGGCGCGCGTGCCCGTGTCCACGCAGACGCCGTTGGCCAGCGTCACCTTGCAGCCCGAATTGGTGGTGGGCTGGATATGGAATGTGCCCGAGGCGCTGGTGACGGCCGAACCATTGCTGGTGATCGCGCTGGTGCGGCCGATGGCGGCAAAATCGCCGTAATTGCTCAGCGTGCTGCGCAGATCGAGCGAGTTCAGCCCGGCAAAACCGGTGCCCGCAAACAGCGCGCGCTTGTCGGCCGAAGCGGTGAAATCCTGATCGCGCGCCTCCAGAGCGGTGCGGTCGACATAGGAGAAGTTGAGCGAGAAATTGCCCCGCCCCTCGGCGAAATTATGGCCCAGCAGGCCGCTGACCTGAAGATCGCGCAGATGGGTGCCCTGCGCCCCGCCATATTGCAGATCGACATAGCCGCCTTCGACATTGCCGCGCGTCACGGTGTTGACCACGCCCGCCACCGCATCCGCGCCGTAAAGCGCGGCGGCGCCGTCGCGCAGCACCTCGACCCGCTGCAGCCCGGCCACGGGGATCGTGTTCGAGTTATAGGTGATGACCGGGGCCAGGTTTTCGTCGGCCTGGCTGCCGGGATGCGCCACCATGCGGCGGCCGTTGAGCAGCACCAGCGTGCTGCCCACGCCGAGATTGCGCAGATTGATCGAGCCAACGTCGCCGCGTGCGAAATTGCTGCTGGTCTGGCCCGAGGTGCTGTTGAACGAAACGTCGCCCATCTGGGGGATCGAGCGCAGCAGATCATCGCCAGAAACGGCACCCGTCGCCTTGATCTGGTCCAGATCCATCACCGTGACGGGCACGGCCTCGTTGATCTTGGCCCCCTTGATCTGGCTGCCCACGACGGTGATGGCCGAGGCGGGATCAGCGGCCGGGGCCGGTTCGGGGGCGGCGCCGGGCGCTCCGGCGTCAAAACCCGCGCTCTGGGTGGTCAGGGCGATGGGCCTGAATTCGGGCGCATGGGCGCGCACGGCGAGCCGCAGCGCGATCGAACGCGCGCCGACCGGGCTGGCCGTGACGCCAGTGCCGCTGATCAGCGCGGCCACCGCGCGTTCGGGCGTCATCCGGCCTTCGACCGGGTTGGTGATGATGCCTTTGAACTGGTCATAGGGAAAGAGGATCTGGACCCCCGACTGGCGCGAGAATTCGGCCATGGCGGCGGGCAGCGACTGGCGCGCGATATGAAAATCGACGGCGGTGGTCTGGGCGGCGGCCTGCGCTGCGGCCGGCGCGGAAATCACGATGCCCAGCGCCAGAACGCTCGCGCAATTTAGCTGATGTCTTGAAAGGCCCACTCACATTCCCCGTGTTTCAAATATGTTGCAAGAGGTGGGAACGAGCGGCGCGGAAATTTCTGCCACTGATAATTTACTTATGACGATTTGTGCTTAGGCTGCGTTTTTTGCGTATGGCAATGCGGCGAACTCTTCGATGAAGTTGGGGCCCGCGCGATATTCGGGTCGCCATGCAGGGGCATAATCTTCGTGACGGATCCGGTTCGCCTTCGCCTTGACTGGTTCAAAAGCACTATACTCGTGCATGAGGCCGCCCTGCGCAGCCGGATGCGCCGGGTGATGCATCAACGGCAGGATGTCGAGGATGTCGTGGCCGAAGTGCTGGCCCGCGCCTATGCCACGGCCGATTTCGCGCGGGTGGTCAACGGGCGCTCCTATCTGTTTCAGATCGCGCGCAACCTGCTGATCGATCAGGCGCGGCGGCAAAAGATCGTCACGCTCGAAGAGATCGCCGATCTCGATCTGGTGGCCGACACGCTTTCGGCCGAACGCATGCTTCAGGCGCGCGATCACCTGCGCAAACTGGCCGCGATTGTCGACACGCTGCCTCCGCAATGCCGTCAGGCATTCTTGCTGCGCCGGGTCCATGATATGCCGGTCAGGGAGATAGCAGAACAGATGGGCCTGTCCGTCTTTACCGTCGACAAACATATCGCCAAAGCCACATTGAAAGTCATGCAGGCCATCGGCCATTTTGAGGATGCGCGTTTTGACAATCCCGCCCCCGCCCGGTCAATCCACGCAGGGCCAGACCCCGCAAGGTCGGCCCCCACAAGGTCGGCAAAGACAGGCGATTGAGCAGGAAGCGGCGCGTCTTTTTCACATGGCGCGCGAGAGCGATACGCCGCAGGCCTGGAACGAAGCCTATCGCTGGGTCGAACAGGACCCGGCGCATGGCGTGGCCTTTGCCAAGGCCGAGGCAAGCTGGGAGATGGCCGGCACCCTGCGCGCGCCCACGCGCGCCGACAATGACGCCGTAGTCCATGGCGTCGGGGCCAACGATGATATGGCCGCCGACGGGGATGAGGCGCCCGCCAATCCGGGCCGCCGCCGCTTTGCCGCCATGGCTGCGGGTGTCGGGCTGGTGGCGGCGGCGGGCGGGGCGATCTGGCGCTATGCCGGGCCTGCGCGATACAGCACCGCCGTGGGCGAGACCCGGTTGATCCAGTTGCCCGATGGCAGCAAAGTGCGCCTCAACACCGACAGCGCCATCGACGTGGCCTTTGAACGCGAGATCCGTCAGGTCCACTTCGTGCGGGGCGAGGCCCATTTCAGGATCGCCCGCGATGCCTCGCGCCCTTTCCTGATTTCCGCGCGCGATGGCGATGTCGAAACCACGGGCACCGATATGAACCTGCGCGTCCGCCCCGATCTGACCGAGCTGACGGTGCTGGACGGCAAGGTGGCGGTGCTGGACCATGGCCGGACCTTGACCGAAGTGTCATCGGGATCGAGCGCGATGATGCGCGCGGCGGCGATTTCGGTGGTGCCCCTGCCCAAGGGCGAGCTGGCGCAGAAAACCGCATGGCAGCAGGGCGAAATCTATCTGCAGGGCGAAACGCTGGCCCAGGCGGTCGAGGAGTTCAACCGCTATCGCCGCGCGCCCATGGTGATCAGCGACCCGCGCATCGCCAATATCCGCGTGGGCGGCATGTTTTCGGCCCGCAATTCGGATGATTTCATCGCCACGATCCGCGAATCGCTGGGCATTGACGCGATCACCGGCAGCGACGGCTCGGTCATGCTGATCCGCAAATCGCGCGGCGAGGATCAGACCTGAACCTGCCCCCGGCTTTTCATCAGCGGCTGGATACGGGTGCCAAAAGCCTCCACCCCTTCGACGAAATCATCGAACGTCAGCAGCACCCCACCCGTATTGGGCACCAGCGCCATTTCATCCAGCATCCCCGCTACGCTGGCATAGGAACCGACCAGCGTACCCATATTGATATTGACCGCGCCTTCGGGGGCGGCCAGTTGGCGGACATTGGTGTCGGTGTTGACCTTGTCCTTGGCCCCCTGTTCGGCCAGCCAGGCGATGGCGTCCAGATCAACGCCGTCATTATAACTCTTCCACTTGGCCATCGCTTCTTCATCCGTCTCGGCGGCGATGATCATCACCAGCACAAAGACCTGAACATCGCGGCCGGTTGCCTCCAGCGCCTTGGCCAGACGGTCATTGTTGAAGGAAAAGGCCGTGGGCGTGTTGACGCCCTTGCCAAGGCAGAAAGCGTAATCGGCCCATTTGGCCGAAAAGGCGAGGCCAGCATCCGATGACCCGGCGCAGATGATCTTCATATCGCCTTCGGGCTGAGGCCGAACGCGGCAATCCTCCATCCGGTAATAGTCGCCCTTGAAATCGGACACGCCGGTCGCCCACAATTCGCGCAGGATATGGGCATATTCATCCAGCATCTGATAGCGGTTGCGGAAATGCTCATCGCCCGGCCACACGCCCATCTGGGTATATTCGGGCGGCTGCCAGCCGGTGATCAGGTTGAGGCCAAAGCGCCCATGGCTGATGCTGTCGATGGTGCTGCACATGCGCGCGGCAAAGGCGGGCGGGATGATCAGCGTGGGGCAGGTGGCGTAGATCTTGATCTTTTCCGTGACCGCCGCCAGCCCGGCCATCAGCGTGAAGCTCTCCAGCCCATATTCCCAGAACTGCGTCTTGCCGCCGAACCCGCGCAGCTTGATCATCGAGAGCAGGAAATCCAGCCCGTATTTCTCGGCGCTTTGCGCGATCTGTTTGTTGAGGTCAAAGCTGGGGTGGTATTGCGGCGCGTTCTCGCTGATCAGCCAGCCGTTGTTGTTGATGGGAACAAAGACACCGACTTGCATGGGGCTAGCTCCTAAATGGCGTGGCCCCGCTGGTCAGCCAGTCGAGGATGTCGCGGTTGAACCGATCGGATGCAGTGACATTGAGCGCATGGCCGCCCCAGTCGAAATGACGGTGGACGGCGTGGGGCAGCACCTGCGCCAGAACCTGTGAATTGCGCCATGGCACCAGCAGATCATCGGCCGCGCTGATCGCAAAGACCGGCGCCGCGATCCCGGCCAGCCATGGCGCGGCGTCAAAAGCGCGCGCCGCCGCGATGCGCTTTTCCATCGTCGCATTGCCTGGCCAATGGGCCAGATGATGCTCGCTCTCCTCGCGCAAGGCCGCGTCATGCTCGCTCAGCCAGTCGGGCGGGAAGAGGAACAAAGGCTGCGCCTCCAGATAGGCCCGCGCGCCGGCCTTACGCAAAAGTGTGAGACGCACATCGAAACAGCGCGCCGTCTGCGGATCGAGCCGCGCCCAGCCGTTGATGATGACGATGCGATCCACCCTGTCCGGCGCGGCGCGGGCGGCCTCCAGCGCGGCCATCCCGCCTATCGCATGGCCCATGATCGCGGCCCGCGTGATCCCCAGCCGGTCCATCAGCGCCAGCATATCCGCGCCAAGGTCGGCCAAGGTCACGCGCTCGGGCAAGGCCCTGTCGCTGCGCCCCGTGCCGCGATGGTCATAGGCAATCACGCGGAAATGGCGGGAGAGCGTGGCCAGATTCGGCCGCCAATAGGCCGCCGATCCGCCCAGCCCGCTCGACAGGATCAGAGGCGGCGCGTCGGCGCGCCCGTGTTCTTCATAATAGAGGTCCGCCCCGCCCGGCATCAGCCGATATGCGCCACGCTGGCAATTTCGACCAGACAATCCGGCTTGACCAGATCGGCGCGGATGCAATAGCGAGCAGGCTTGTCACCGGGGAAATATTGGACGTAAACCTGATTGAAGGCGGCATAATCATCAAGGTTTTTCAGAAAGATATGGTTCATCGCCACATCCGCCAAGGTCGCGCCCGCCGCCTCCAGCGTGATGGCGATCACGTCCAGAATATGGCGCGTCTGCGCCGCCGCATCGCCAACATGCAGCACCATGCCCCCCTCGCCCAGCGCCAGCACGCCCGAGACATAGACCGTGTTGCCCGCCTTCGCGCCTGCGGAATAGGGCGCGATGGGGGCGGGAAATTGCGGCGGGTTGATCGGTTCGAAAGGCATCATTCCCCTCCCTTGGGCAATTGCCCCAAGCTGCCGCAGAAATCGCCCACCGTGCTGACCCAGCCGAAGAATTTCTCGACATTGTAGATCGTGGCCTGATGGACGAAATCGGGGCCCAGATGATGGGTGGCATCCTCCAGCATCACGCTGAAATATTCCAGATGGAACGCATCGCGCAGAGTCGACTCGACGCAGACATTGCTGGCGATGCCGACAAAGACGATGGTTTTGATCCCGCGCGAACGCAGCACGCTATCGAGCTGCGAGTTGAAAAAGGCGCTGTAGCGGGTCTTGTGAACGCGAATGTCGCCCGGCTGCGGCGCCAACGCATCGACCAGCTCATAATCCCAGCCCCCGCGCGCCAACAGCTTGCCCTGCAATTCGGGCCTTGCGCGCATCGTCTTGAGCGCATTGGATTTATGCCAGTTGGGCGACCCCGGCCCGCCCGCCTCGACATAATCGCCATCCCAGCCGTTTTGCAGAAAGACCACCTGAACCCCGGCCCCGCGCGCGGTGTCCAGCACCTGCGCGATGCGGCCGATGACGCCCGCCGCCCCGGCAATGTCAAACCCGGCCAGATCGACATAGCCGCCCGGCGAGGCATAGGCGTTCTGCATGTCGATGACGACCACCGCCGTGCGGGCCGGATCAAGGCGCATCGCCTCGGGCCGCGCGGGCAGAATGGCGCTCTTGCCGCCGGGCGCGGCCGGGCCGGGCGTTGGTTCGATGATCACCGTCATAACCGGTTCTCCTCACGCGATTCGTGAAGTTTCCCAGAAAGATGGCATCGGCGCAAGCCCCATGCTGCACCGCAGCAAAATGGGCGATTGTCAGGATTCCTGCGACAGATCGCGGCAAGTGCTATGGACCATGTCACAAAACTCTTATATACTGCCTGGTATGAAATTCGATCCTGACACCATCGTGGCGCCCCATTCCACCCATCGGGGCCGCCCGCGACAGTTCTGTCCCGATGCCGCGCTGACCGCCGCGCTCAAGGTGTTTTGGGCGCGGGGCTATGAAGGCGCCTCGATGACGGAATTGACCGAGGCGATGGGCATCACCAAGCCCAGCCTTTACGCCTGTTTCGGCAATAAGGAAGCCCTGTTTCGCAAGGCGCTTGACCTGTATGAAAAGGAAAAGCTGGCCTATGTGCGCGCCGGGCTGACCGCACCCACGGCCAAGGGCGTGGCCGAGGCTTTCCTGCGCGGCGCGCTGGCGATGCAGACCGGCAATGATCCGCGCGGATGCCTGAGCGTGGTGAGCGCGGTGGCCTGCACCAATTACGCCGACTCGATTCGCGACGAGATTACCTCGCTGCGTCTGGCTACCGACCACGCGATCATCGAGCGTTTCGAACGCGCCCGTGACGAGGGCGATTTCCCCGAGGGCGTCGATCCGGCCGCCATGGCCCACTATCTGACCGCGATCCTTCAGGGCATGACGGTGCAGGCCCGCTCGGGCGCCACCCCGGCCGAGCTGGAACGGCTGGTGACGACGACTCTGGCAATCTGGCCGGGGCGTTAAGATAAATTTCCTTCTTTTCAACAATATAAATAAAAAATACCGGTCGGTATAAAAATACGGTTGACGGCCGCGCCGTCCTATTTTATACCGTTTGGTATTGAAAGAGCACGGGCCGACTACCCCCCCGTCCACCAAGTGCAGGACCGTCCGTCCCTGCCCGGTTCGTCTCTTTCAACGGGCGCCTGAACAGCGCGTCCGACCTCAGGCGCGGCGTTTACCCCAACGCCGTTTGCCCAGACCGGTTCCCGTCCGGGGCGCAATCCCCCCACCCCCCCCCGCGCGTCGCGGACGGGGCCGGTTTTATCCCATCCCTGCGCGGGCATCACGCCCGCCATCCGTTTCTACCCGGCGCGCCGGGGAAGGTCCGTTGCCGTGCCCTGATGGCGCGCGGCGCAGCCGTCCCTTGCGCGTTTTTCCTGCCTGCCCGGAGCCGATCCAATGGACATGCTGACCTCTCACCTCGACAATGCCTATGAGCGCGACATTCAGCGCGACGCCGCGCGCGACACGGGCCGATCCCCCCTCTTTCGCCGCATCACCTGGGCCACGCTGGCGCTGGCGCTGGCGGGCGGCTTTGGCTGGAGAGCGCTGCATCACGACAGCGCCACCGCCGCCGTGATGCCCATCCCCACCCTTGGCGTGGCCACGCCGATGGTCGCCCCGGTAACCCAATGGGATGATTACGTCGGCCGCTTCGCCCCCAGCCAGAGCGTCGAACTGCGCCCGCGCGTGGGCGGCCAGATCACCGCGCGCCATTTCCGCGATGGCGATATCGTGCAAAAGGGTCAGCTCCTTTTCACCATCGACCAGCGCCCCTATCGCGCCGCTCTGGCCGAGGCGGCGGCCAATGTCGCCTCGGCGCGCAGCACGCTGGCGCTGGCCCGCAACGATCTGGCCCGCGCCTCGCGTCTGTCGGGCGATGAGGCGATTTCGGCGGGCGAACTCGATGGGCTGAAGGCCCGGCTTCAGGCCGCGCAGGCCGCCCTTGCCGCCGCCGAGGCGCGCCAGCAGGCCCGCGCGCTGGACATGGAATTCACCCAGGTCCGCGCGCCCATCGCAGGCCGCATTTCCGACCGCCGCGTCGATGTCGGCAATCTGGTGGCCGCGGGCGAAGGGGCCAATGCCACGCTGCTGACTACCATCAACGCGCTCGACCCCATCTATTTCACCTTCGATTCCTCCGAAGCGCTTTACCTGAAAGCCCAGCGCGACCGGGCGAACGGCAACACCAGCACCAAAGTCGAAATCAAGCTTCAGGACGAGGCCGACTATCGCCATCAGGGCCAATTGGACTTCACCGACAATGGGCTTGATCCGCATTCAGGCACGATCCGGGGCCGCGCTTTGCTGTCCAACCCCGGCCTGTTCCTGACCCCCGGCATGTTCGGCGCGATGCGGCTGAGCCATGGCGGCACGGTGCAGGCGCTCCTGGTTCCCGATGAGGCGATCCAGTCCGATCAGGCGCGCAAGACCGTGCTGGTGGTCGGCCCCGACGGCACGCTGGCGGCCAAGCCCGTCACGCTGGGTCCGGTGGTGCGCGGGCTGCGCGTGATCCGTTCGGGCCTTGCCCCCAATGACCGCGTGGTCGTCACCAATCTTCAGGCCGCGATGCCCGGCGCCAAGGTAAACACCCGCCCCGCCGCCATCTCCGCGCAGGCGCCCGCCGCCGCACCCACCGCGATCAACACCCCCGCCGCCGCGCAAGCGACGCTGGCGCGTTAAACCCAAAGGGCATCCCCCCATGCGCTTTTCCCGTTTCTTCATAGACCGCCCGATCTTCGCGGCGGTGCTGGCGGTGCTTATCACCGTGGTGGGCGCGCTGGCCTTTGTCGGCCTGCCCGTCTCGCAATATCCCGAAGTAGTGCCGCCCACGGTCACCGTTTCGGCCCAATATCCCGGCGCCTCGGCCGAAACCGTGGCGGCCACCGTCGCCACGCCCATCGAGCAGGAAATCAACGGCGTCGACAATATGCTCTATATGAGCAGCCAGTCGACCGGCGACGGCAAGGTGACGATCACGGCCACCTTCAAGATCGGCACGGATCTCGATGCCGCGCAGGTGCTGGTGCAGAACCGCGTGGCGATTGCCGTGCCGCGGCTGCCCCAAGAGGTTCAGCGGCTGGGCGTCGTCACGCGCAAGACCAGCCCGGACTTCCTGATGGTGGTCAATCTGCAATCGCCCGACGGCAGCCTGCCGCGCGACTATATCTCGAATTATGCGCTGACGCAGGTGCGCGACCGTCTGGCCCGGCTGGACGGCGTGGGCGATGTGCAGCTGTTTGGCGGGCGCGATTATGCGATGCGCGTCTGGATCGACCCGGCCCGCGCGGCCGCGCTCAATCTGACGGCGGGCGAGATCGTCGCGGCCCTGCGCGCTCAAAACGTGCAGGTCTCCTCCGGCGCTCTGGGCCAGCCCCCCTATTCCAAGGGCGAGGCATTTCAGCTTGGCGTGGAAACGCAAGGCCGCCTGACCGATCCGCAGCAATTCTACGATGTGGTCATCCGCACCGACGCCGCCGGCCATCAGGTCCGCGTGCGCGATGTGGCGCGTGTCGAACTGGGCGCGCAGGATTACGGCATCAACACCTATCTTTCGAACAAGCCCACCGTGGTGATCGCGGTGATGCAGCGCCCCGGCTCGAACGCTCTGGCCGCGGCCGCGCGCATCAAGTCCGAGATGGACACGATTTCCAAAACCTTCCCCAAGGGGCTGGAATATTCCACCATCTACAACCCCACCGAATTCATCAGCCAGTCGATTGATGCCGTCTATCACACGCTGTTCGAAGCGGTGGTGCTGGTGGTGCTGGTGATCCTCATCTTCCTGCAAAGCTGGCGCGCGGCGATCATTCCGGTGCTGGCCATCCCTGTCTCGCTGATCGGCACGGCGGTGATGCTTTCGGCGGTGGGCTATTCGCTCAACAACCTCTCGCTTTTCGGGCTGGTGCTGGCCATCGGCATTGTGGTCGATGACGCCATCGTCGTGGTCGAAAATGTCGAACGCAACATGGCGCTGGGCATGAGCCCGCTGGAGGCGGCGCGCACGTCGATGGACGAGGTAGCCACCGCGCTGGTCGCCATCGTGCTGGTGCTGTGCGCGGTGTTCGTGCCCACGCTCTTCATCACCGGCCTGTCGGGCCAGTTCTACAAGCAGTTCGCCGTCACCATCTCGACCGCCACGGTCATCTCGCTGCTGCTCAGCCTGACGCTTTCGCCTGCCATGGCGGCGCTTTTGCTGCGCGGTCATGTGGATGCCGCCCATGCCCATCTGCCCCGCTGGCGGCGGATGCTGCAAACCGGGGCCGACCGCTTCAACGCCGGTTTCGACCGGATGAGCGCGGCCTATGCCCGCCTGACGCGCCGCCTGCTGGGCATGCCCAAGCGGATGATGGGGGCCTATGCCGCCCTGATCGCGGCCACGGCGGGCCTGTTCCTGATCACGCCCTCGGGCTTTATCCCGGCGCAGGATCAGGGCTATTTCCTGGCCATCGTGCAATTGCCCTCGGGCGCCTCGCTGGAGCGCACGGACGGCGTGGTGCGCGATGTGGCCGCCCGCATCCTGCCCATTCAGGGCATTCGCGGGGCGGTGATGTTTGCGGGCTTCCACGGTCCCTCGCGCACCTCTGCTCCCAATTCGGGCGCGATCTATTTCCCCTTCAAGAGCTTTGCCGAGCGCAAGGCACTGGGCGCGACCTATCAGGGCATCATGGATCAGGCCAACAAAGCCATGGCCGGTTATGACAAGGCGCGCATCATCCTTGTGCCGCCCCCGGTCATTCAGGGCCTTGGCGCGGCGGGCGGCTATCGCTTCATGCTGCAGGACCGCGAAGGGCGCGGCTATGATGCGCTCAATGCGCAGGCCTGGGCGCTGATCGCCAAGGCCAATGCGGAGGCTGGTCTCAAGCAGGTCTATACCCTGTTCGATGTCAACACGCCGCGCGTCTATGCCGATATTGACCGCCGCAAGGCCGATCTGCTGGGCGTGCCGCCGGAACGGATCTTCGAGGCGCTCGAGGTCTATCTCGGCTCGGCCTTCGTCAATGACTTCAACCTTTTGGGCCGCACCTATCGCGTGACTGCGCAGGCCGACCCGGACCACCGCTCGACCGTGGCCGATATTGCCAACCTGAAAACCCGCTCGAACACCGGCGAAATGGTGCCGATCGGCGCGGTCGCCAATTTCGAGGACAAGACCGGCCCCTATCGCGTGGTGCGCTATAACCTGCAACCGGCGGTGGAAATCGACGGCGACACCGCGCCCGGCTTCTCCACCGGCCAGTCGCTGGCCACGATGGAAAAGCTGGCCGACACGACGCTGGCGCCCGGCTATGGCGGCGAATGGACCGACATTGCCTATCAACAGGCCCATGCGGGCAACACCGCCGCGATGGTCTTTGGCATGGCCGTGCTTTTCGTCTTCCTCGTGCTGGCGGCCCAGTATGAAAGCCTGACGCTGCCGCTCTCGATCATCCTGATCGTGCCCATGTGCCTGCTTGCGGCCATGCTGGGGGTCAATCTGCGGGGGATGGATAATAATATCCTGACGCAAATCGGCCTCGTGGTGCTGATAGCTCTGGCGGCGAAGAACGCCATCCTTGTGGTGGAATTTGCCAAGCAGGCCGAGGATGAGCGTGGGATGGATCCGGTCGATGCCGCAGTCTATGCCTCGCAAACCCGCCTGCGCCCGATCCTGATGACCAGTCTTGCCTTCATCCTTGGCGCGGTGCCTCTGGTAATCGCCACCGGCGCAGGGGCGGAACTGCGTCAGGCCTTGGGCACGGCGGTGTTCTTCGGCATGGCGGGCGTCACCGGCTTTGGCCTGCTCTTCACCCCCACCTTCTATGTGCTGTGCCGGAAACTGGCGCTGCGTCTGGCCCGGCGTCGCCGGGGCCATGGCGGCGCGCTGCAACCGGCCGAATGAGGAAACTTGCGATGACACGCATCATTCCCCTCCTCTTGGCCACCAGCCTGCTGGCCGGTTGCGCCGTAGGGCCGAATTATCATGCCCCGGTGGCCAATGCCTCGGCCAAGGCGCCCTTTATGGGCGCGCAGGCCGCAGGTTTTGCCGCCGCCCCCGCCGCCGATCAGTGGTGGACCATGTATGGCGATCCGGTGCTCGACGCTCTGGTCCGCGATGCTCTGGCCGCCAACACCGACATCCGCGTGGCCGCCGCGCGAGTGGAGGCGGCCCGCGCCAGCCTGACCGGCGCACGCGCGCCGATCCTGCTGCCCGAAACCACACTGACCGCCTCGGCCAATCGCCAGCGGATTTCCTCGATCCAGACCATTCCGGGCCAGTCGCGCGAGCGTTGGGCCTATGATGGGGGCCTTGCGCTGTCCTATGAGGTGGATGCCTTTGGCCGTTTGCGTCGGGGGATAGAGGCGGCCAAGGGCGATGCCGCCGCAGCGCAAGCCGATGAGGATGCCGTGCGCCTTGCGGTGGTGTCCGACACGGTGCGCGCCTATCTGGATGCCGCCACCAGCGCCGAGCGTGAAAAGGTGGCGCAGGAAACGGTGGATCTGCTCGACCGCTCGATCCGGATCACCGGGGCGCGGGTCGATGTGGGGCGCTCGGACCGGCTGGACCTCATCCGCGTCACGGCCCTGCGCGACCAGCAGGCCGCCACCATCCCGCAATTGCAGGCCGATCGGCAGGCCGCCTTGCTGCGCCTTGCCACGTTAACCGGGCGCAATCCGGGCGATCTGCCCGCCGCGCTGCGCGGGGTGATCGCCACGCCGGTGCTGAAGCAGCCGATCCCTGTGGGCGATGGCGCGGCGCTCTTGGCGCGGCGGCCCGATGTGCGCGCGGCCGAAAGGCGGCTTGCCGCCGATACGGCGCGGATCGGCGTGGCCACGGCCGATCTCTTCCCGCGCATCACTCTTGGCGCCTCGGCCGGGGCCAGCGCGCTGGGCGGGATGGATGTGACCAGTTCCTCGGCCTCGCGCTGGTCGCTGGGGCCGCTGGTCAGCTGGAGCATCCCCAATATCGTGGCGGCACGGGCGCGAATCGCGGCGGCCAAGGCCGAATCCAAGGCCTCGCTGGCGCAATTCGATGGCGCGGTGCTGGTGGCGCTGGAGGAAACCGAGCGGGCGCTGTCCAATCTCTCCTCGGCGCGGCAACGGGCCGATACACTGCAGCGCGCAAGGGATGAAGCCCTGCGCGCGTCGCGCATCAGCCTCGCCCGCCAGCGCGAAGGTCAGGTCGATTTCCTGACCGTGCTGGATGCGCAGCGCACATTGGCCGGGGCCGAGGCCGATCTGGTGGCGGCCCGCCGCGCCAGCGCCTTTGCCGAGGTGGATGTGTTCCGCGCTCTGGCCGGGGGCTGGCAGACGACCTGAGCAAAACGGGCGGGGGTATCGCCTCTCCCCCGCCCTTTCGCCTCAACCGGCGACCTCGGCAATCACCGCGCGGGCGGCGGCGATCGCCTTGTCGGTGCTGATTTTTCCGGCCCTCACCTCGTCCGCCAGCCCCATCAGCCTTTCGGCGCCCGCCGATCCGGTCTCGGCCACTTCGGCCACTTTCACGCCCTGGTGGCGGGCGATGGTCTCATCCCACACCCCGCGCACCGCGGCCCAGTAATCCTTGGTCGCGGCCCAATAGCTTTCCGCCGCCGCCACATCGAATTTCCCATCGCGGACATAGGTGTTGAGGCCCGATTCCTGCACAAAGGGCACGATCTTGCCCGAGCCTGCCGGGTCGGGGCCTTCCTTCATATTGTCCTGCCAGTGGATCCAGCCGGTGGGCGTGGGCGAATGGCGGTTGATGGCCAGATAACGGTCATAGGCCGGATGGCGCACCGCATCACGCCGGGCCAGCGGGCGCAGCGTCCAGCTTGAACGCCAGCGGCGCACCCCGCCCTCTTCGCTCCATTGCCCCCATCCGCCATAGCGCGGGGAATCGTCGGTCTGCCACACGGTCTGCGACCATCGGCCCGCGCGCATCGCGGCCGGGATGGCTTCCAGCTTCCATTCCCCCTTGCCCGCATAGGTCAGGACATTTTCCGGCTGGTAATTCCAGTCCTGCCGCCAATGCTTGATGACCATCGTCTTGCCACCCTCATCCTTGACCACCAGCAGGTGTTGCAGGGCGATATGGGGGCCGGTGTCCTCGATCACGCGCACCACCTCATGCCCACCCGACAGTTTGGACGGGATCGGCGTGTAATCAGCGCGCCAGCTTGTCGTCTCGCGCAGGTCGAAGGTCACTTTGTAATCGCCCGCCATGGCCAAAATCGCGGCACGATCAGCGGCAAAGGCCTGGGCATCGGCCTGTGCTGAACGCGGGGCGACGGGGCCGTCGGCCATGGCGGGCGCTGCCGGGGTCATGGCCAGACCCAGCAGGAGGGAAGCAAGAAGGGCTTTCTTCATGGGAATTGTCCTTAAGCGTGGAGATCAGAAACGCGCGGTCAGCGAAACGGAGGCATTGCGCCCCGGCTGGGTATAGGCATCGGTAACGGTCGAGCTGGCCGAGAGGCCGCGCACATCGCTCCACCATGCGTATTTGGCGTTGGTCAGGTTGAACACGCCCGCGCGCAGCATCAGCGCCTGTCCGAGGCGGACATAGGCGGTGGCGTCGAGGATGGTGAAAGCACCGGGGCGATAGCACAGGCTGTTGCCGCAATCGGCGGCATTGGTGGCCGACATCTCCTTTTGCGCCGAATGGGTCATGATGATCTGCCCGCCAAAGCGGCCCCCCGGCGCATCATAGCCCAGCCCCATGATGAGCTTGAGCGGGTCGATGGTGGATAGCGGAGTCCTTGCGCCATCGGTGCCGGTGACGGTGCCCTTGGCATAGGAAACGGCCATGCGCCCGGAGAGCCCGCTTTTGGCGCGCAGCATGACCTGCCCCTCGGCGCCCGAGATACGCACGCGGTTGAGGTTGATGAATTGATAGACCGCCGGGTTGGTCGGGGTGAAGGCCCCGCTCACCACCTGCTGGCTGATGAAATCGCGGTATCGGCCGGTAAAGCCGGTGATCCCGGCGCTGATGCCGCCTTGGGCGATGCGGATGCCGCCCTCGAAAGTCTCGCTGGTTTCCGGCTTCAGATTGGGGTTGGGCACCGAGGTATAGCCAAAGGCAAGATTCTCGAAGAACTGGTTGACCTGCGTGGGGGCGGGAGCCTTAAAGCCTTGCGCGTAATTGCCGAAAAGGCTGACCAGACCCAGCTTTACCCGCGCGCCGATCTTGGGCGAAACGCGCGATCCGCTCTGCCCCTGCCCGGTGAAATTCGAGGGTAACCCGTCGCTCTTGGGGCTGAGCCGGTAATGGTCGAAACGCAGCACCGGATAAAGCGTCAGCACCTTGCCGCCCACGGCGATCTCATCGCCCAGATAGAAGCCCGCCAGCGTGAAATCGGTGGGCGGAAAGGCGCGGGTGGGGAAGGTCTCGTTGGTGGGAGGTACAGTGCCGTCGCGCACCCCTTCCTGCCGGGTGAAACTGGCATCCGCGCCATAGACCAGCGCGTGCGAAAGCGGCCCGGTGTTCAGGCTGGAATGCAATTCCGCCGAGAGGCCCAGCACGCGATTGGCAAAAGTATTCAGGCGCGTGCGGTCGGCGGCGGTATAGCGATCCTCGGCCGAATATTCGCGGTTGTCCGATTTCTGATACCAGCCAGTGATCTGCGCCATCTCGATCGCGCCCGCCCCCTGCCAGCGCCAATCAAGGCTGACCCGGTCGCGCCGCACCGTGTCGCGCCCGATCAGGCCGATCACGCTGGTCGAAGACGAGGCCGTGGGCGCAATGCCCGAAAGGCCGTTAGTGAACGTGTGATTGTCGAGATGATCGAGCGTCAAGCGCAGGCGGTGGCCCGCCGAGGGCGCAAAGACCAGCTTGGCCAGCACGGCGTTTGATTGGGTGTCCTGCGGATTGGCGGCGGTGCGGGTGGAATTGGCGGCGTAATTGCTGCCCTTGTTCTTCT
Organism: Novosphingobium sp. SG707; assembly: GCF_012275515.1. Classification (GTDB taxonomy): domain Bacteria; phylum Pseudomonadota; class Alphaproteobacteria; order Sphingomonadales; family Sphingomonadaceae; genus Novosphingobium. Next base: position 276,157 of record NZ_JAAZQL010000001.1, on the reverse strand, counting down.
GCTCATGCCCATCCCGGCGGGTATAGGCGACCAGCGCCGACCATGCGCCCGATTGCCCCGCCAGAATGCCGGTTTCTGTGGCCTTGTTGTCGGCGGAATCATAGGCGAGGCGGGCCAGACCGGCGATTTTGCGGCCCCCTTTGAGGAAATCCTCCGGATCGCTGGTGATGAAGCTGACGGCGCCCGCCAGGCCATCGCTGCCGTAAAGCGCCGAGGCCGGACCGCGCAGGATCTCGACCGATTTGACCAGGCCCAGATCGACATAATCGCCGCGCCCGGCGGCGTGCGCGCCGAATTCGAACCCATCGGGCACGCGCACGCCGTCCACCTGCATCAGCACACGGTTGCCCTCAAGCCCGCGGATGTTGAAACCGGCATTGCCGTCGCGCCCGGTGGTGCCGCTGGCCGCACCAAAGCGGGCCGGGGCGCGATGCACCGAAACGCCCGGTTCGAAACGGATCAGGTCCTTGATGTCGGCGGCCATCTGGTCGGCAATCTGCCGCGCGCTGATGACCGAGACAGTGGCGGGAACTTCGCCGATGGTGGTGGGGCGGCGGGTGGCGGTGACGGTGATGGCATTCATCGGATTGAGCGTGACCAGCGGGTCGCCGTCCTGCGCCATGGCGGGGGCCGGTGCGGCAAGGCAGGCCGAAGCCAGCAGCATGGCGCGGGCGGGGTGGCGCCCGGACAGGCAAAAGCGGGAGGGAAGGAAGGAAATGACACGGCCCCTTTAAATGCGATTGATTCGCAGTAGCTTTTAAGGAGCGCGGACGCATAAGGTCAAGCGGCGAGAGCAGCCCGCCGCAAGTTTTTGCGAATTATTCTCAATTTATGGACAAAACGCCCGAAGCTCAGTTCTGGCTCAATTCCGCAACCAGATCATAGGCATCGCCGCGATAATAGCATTGCGCCACCTCGATCACCCGCCCATCGGGCAAAAAGGCGCGGCGGTCGATGAACAGGCAAGGGTCGCCCTCCTCCACCCCCAGCAACGCCGCATGTTCGGCGGAAAAGCCGATGGCGCGCACCCTCTGCAACACCCGCACCGGGCGCAAGCCCCGCAGATCGAGCGCGTCATAGAGCGATTCCTCCACCGCCTCGGCCGAGGGCAGGCCCCATGCGGGAACCGCGACATGTTCAAGCGCCATCGTCTCGCCATCGGCATAGCGGATGCGCTGAAACCGATAGACCGGCGATCCGGGCGAGAGGCCCAGCGAGAGCGCCTCATCGGGCGTCACCGCCCCTTCGCTGCGGTCCAGCCAGCGGCTCGACGGTTTGCGCCCGCGCGAGAGCATGTCTTCGGAAAAGGAGGAGAGTTTGGAAATGCTCTTTTCCACGCGGCCCGATTGCGCCGGGGCCGCGCCGCCGACAAAGGTCCCCGCGCCCTTGCGCCGCTCCAGCAGACCTTCATCCACCAGCTTGTCGATCGCCTTGCGGATCGTCACGCGGGAAAGAGCATAGACCTCGCCCAATTCGCGCTCGCTGGGCAAAGCGCTGCCCACCGGCAGGCGGCGGCTGTCGATGGCATTGCGGAGCAGCTTTTGCAGCCGCAGATAGCGCGGCCCGGACTCATCTTCATCCAGAACACCGACCTGATCGATAAAGGCCATAATACTCCCTTGCCCGGATGTTCGGGCCTGCGCGGTCTGCTATCTGTCTTATCCAAAAAGGAATGGGGCTCGGCAAGACTTTAATATGTCTTGCCGAGCCCCCTCCTGCAAACGCCTGTCGGTTGTTTATCTGTGCCAGGCGGAAATTGTATCGGGCGCAAAGAGCAGATGCCATTGCCCGCCCAGTTGCACGCCCCCACGCAGACCATGGGCCGCCAGCGCCTCCAGATCGGGGGGAGTCTCGGTTTCAACGACCAGACGGCTCGGCCCGACATGGAGGGATGCGACCGGCCCCAAGGCGGCGCGCACCGGCGCGGGCAAGGATTGCGGCGACAAGGCCGCCAGAGCTTCCCCAACCGGAGCGGCCGCGCGAACCACCGACCCGACCCGCATCGCCGCCTGCATCTCGCTGGCCACACTGTCCGCCTGCGGGCCAAGCACCACCTGAAGCCCCTGCGCCGAAGGCCGGATCAGCCCGCGCGCGCCCAGCGCCTTGAGCGCGGCCTCATCCACCGCCTCCTGCCGCGCGACAACCAGCCGCAGCCGCGTGGTGCAGGCGCCCACCTCGACCAGATTGTCCGCCCCGCCCAGCGCCGCGACAAAAGCCGCGCCCCGGCCCTGCTCGGTCGAAACCTCGGCCGCCTCGCCGCTGTCCTCTTCGCGCCCCGGCGTTTTCAGGTCGAGCCGGACAATCGCAAAGCGAAACACCGCATAATAGATCGCGAAATAGGCCAGCCCGACCGGGATCAGCACCAGCGGCCGCGTCGCCTTGGAGAAGTTCAGCACATAGTCGAACAGGCCTGCCGAAAAGCCAAAGCCCAGATGGACATGGAGCAAGGACATCAGCGCCATCGCCGCCCCGGTCAGCACCGCATGGAGCGCGAAAAGCGCAGGCGCGAGGAACATGAAGCTGAACTCGATCGGCTCGGTCACGCCGGTCAGGAAGGAGGTCGCCGCAAGGCTGGCCAGCATACCGCCCGTCTCGCGCCGCTTTTCGGGCCGCGCGCTGCGATACATGGCAAGGCAGGCGGCGGGCAGGCCGAACATCATCACCGGGAAAAAGCCGCTCATGAAAGCGCCAGCCCCCGGATCGCCCGCGAAAAACCGCCGCAGATCGCCCGTCACCCCGTGATAATCGCCCAGCACGAACCATGCGATATTGTTCAGAATATGGTGCAGCCCCGTCACCAGCAGCAGGCGGTTGAGCAAGCCATAGGCGAACAGGCCGAACGCCCCACTACCCAGCGCCGCGCGCGAGGCGCCATCGACGCCCGCATTGATCGCATCATGGCTGAACCCCACCAGCGCGGCCAGCAGCACGCCGCAAGCGCCCGCGATGATCGGCACAAAGCGCTTGCCGCCAAAGAACGCGAGGAAATCGGGCGGGCGGAAGCCGGAAAAGCGATTATAGCCAAGGCCGCCGATCATACCCGAAACAATGCCCAAAGGCACCGCCACGCGGCCGATCTGGCCCTGACGCCATGCGCCCGTTACCGCCCCGCGCGCCGCCTCGGCCACGCCTGCGACCACATCGGCGGGAACTTTGAGCAAGGCCTTGGCGCCCTCAGTCGCCACCAGAAAGCATACGACCCCGGCCAGAGGCGCTGCGCCATTGCCGTCGCGGGCAAAGCCGGTCGCCACGCCAATGGCGAAGAGCAGGCCCAGATTGGCGAACATCGCATCGCCCGCCGCGCTGACAAAGGGCAGGTTCAGCAGATCGGGCTGGCCCATACGCAGCAGCAAAGCCGCCACCGGCAGCACCGCAATCGGCAGCATCAGCGCGCGGCCAAGGCGTTGCAGCCCCTGCGCGGCGCCATGGAACGCAGATGTCATCACGCCAGCCCTCCGATAAATTCCGCAGCCAGCGCGCGCACCTGCGCCGCGCCGTCGGCCTCCAGCACGCGGGCGGCCAAGCTGCGGCAATCGGCCACATCGACGCTGCGCACCAACGCCTTGATTTCCGCCACCATTGCGGGCGCGGCGGACAATTCGCCCACGCCCAGCCCGATCAGGATCGGCACCGCCAGAGGGTCTGAGGCCAGCCCCCCGCACACGCCCACCCATTTGCCATGCCGCGCGCCCCCGGCGCAGGTCTGGGCGATCAGGCGCAGGACCGAGGGGTCCAGCCCATCCAACCCCGCCGCCACCGCCGGATTGCCGCGATCCATGGCCAGCGCATATTGCGTCAGGTCATTGGTCCCGATCGACAGGAAAGCGCATTGCGCCGCCAGCGCATCGGCCATCACGGCGGCGGCGGGCGTTTCCACCATCACGCCGATCTCGGGCAAATCCACGCCCAGCAAGGCCGCCTGCGCCGCCGCCACGCCCTGCAATTCGCGCAGTTCGCAAACGCGGGCCACCATCGGGGCCATGATCTTCACCCGCCGCCCTTGTGCCGCGCGCAGGATCGCGCGCAATTGCGTGGCCAAGACATCGGGCCGTGCCAGACCCACGCGCAGGCCGCGCAGGCCCATGGCCGGGTTCTCCTCGGGGGCAATCGGCAGATAAGGCGCGGGCTTGTCGCCGCCAATGTCGAGCAGGCGGATAATGAGCGGCCGCCCCTCCAGCGCATCGGCGATGGCGGCATATTGCGCGGTCTGCTCATCCTCATCTGGCGCGCTTTGCCGGTCGAGAAACAGGAATTCGGTGCGCAGCAATCCGCAGCCCTCGGCCCCGCCCGCCACCGCGGGGGCGGTCTCGGACAGTTTGCCCAGATTGGCGAAAACCTCGATGCGGGTGCCGTCACGGGTGCGGCCTTCCTCATGCGCGCTGGCCAAGGCGGCGGCGCGCCGAGCAGCGCGCGCCTCGATCATCGCACGAACGCTCACCAACCGATGCGCCTCAGGCGCGATTTCCAGCGCGCAGCCATCGGCGTCAAGCACCAGAGGCGTGCCTTCGCTCACCAGCATCAGCCCCTCGCCCAGCGCCACCAGCGCGGGCAGGCCCCGGCTCGCCGCAATGATGGCGACATGCGACGTCGGCCCGCCGCGCGCCGTGGCCAGACCGACCACGCGGGAAAGATCAAGCGCAGCCACCTCGCTGGGCATCAGATCCTCGGCCACGAGAATCGCGCCATGCGGGGGCAAGGGCGCCTCAGGCTCTTCGCCGCACAATTGCCATTGCAGGCGCAGTTCCAGATCGAGCAGATCGCCCGCCCTTTCGGCAAAGCGCGGATCGGGCAATTGCCGCAAAGCCTCGGCCTGCGCCCACAGCACCTTGCGCCAGCCCATCGCGGCGCTGGCCCCGGCGGCGATGGCGGCTTTCGCCTCGCCCACCAGTTCCTCATCATCGAGCAGCGCGAGATGCGCGCTCAAAATCGCCTTTTGCTGGGGCGTGCCCGTCTCGCTCTGGGCAGTCAGGGCCGCGCGCAGACCGGCCAGGGCCTCGTCGAGCAAGGCCCGTTCGGCGGCCTCACCCTTGCTGATCGCGGCCAATTCGGGTTCGGCGCGGCGCGGGCGCCAGACATGGCCCACCGCCATGCCGGTCGCGGCCGTCACGCCGCTCAGCCGGTCGCCCGGTTGCGGCGCCGATACAGCGACGGCCGGAGGCGCGATGACCGGCGCAGCAAGCGTTTCGGAAACCGCCAGAAATTCACCCATCCCGCCCGCGATCATTTCGCTCAGGGTATCGAGCGCCTCGCGCGCTTCGCTTCCATGCGCCAGCAGGCGGATCGTATCGCCATGGCCCACGCCCAGCCGCAGCATCGCGCTGGGGCTGGTGATCGCGGCGGACGCCTCGCCCTTTTCCACCCGCACCTTGGCCGCAAATTCGCGCGCGCGGGCGGCCAGACGTGCGCTGGGTCGGGCATGAAGCCCATGGGCCAGAGGCACGCGCAGGGTGCGGGACAAAGCCTCGCCACTCGCTTCGGCGCCCGATTCCGCCACGCCAGCGCCGGTAATCCTGCCCAGCACATCGCCCTTGGCCACCAGCCCTTGCGAGATCGCCGGTTGCCATTGCCAGCCCTCGGCCTCGATCAGGATGATCGGCATGACAAGGCTTTTGGCCCGGCCCACCACCGCGCCCGGATCAACCCGCAGCAACGGATCGCCCGCCGCAACGCGCTGGCCCACACGCACCAAGGGCGTGAAACCTTCGCCCCCCAACCGCACCGTTTCCAGCCCGAAATGCAGCAGCACATCCAGCCCCGGCGCCAGACGCAGCGTCACCGCATGACCCGCCGCATGAACCGCCAGCACCTCGCCCGCAGCAGGCGCGCAGACCGTATCGGCCAGCGGATCGATCGCCAGCCCCGGCCCCAGCAACCCGCCGGCAAAGGCATCATCGGGCACTTCGGCCAAGGGGCTGATCCAGCCGTCCATCGGCGCGCGCAGATCCAGAACCATCGCTTTATCCTGCAAAGCGGCAAATGCCGCCAATCCACGTCTGCGCCACGCCCAGACGGGCATCGAGCGCCACGAAATCCGCCGCCATGCCCGGCGCAATCCGGCCGATCCGGCTTTCCAGCCCGAGGAAAGCCGCAGGCGTGGCCGAGGCCATTTGCGAGACCTGCTCCATCGGCAATCCCGTCATGGTCAGCGTGTTGCGCAAGGCCGTGGCCATATCCAGCCCCGATCCTGCCAGCGTTCCGGCCGCATCGGTACACATGCCGTCGCGCACATAGATCGGGCGACCATCGAGCATGAAGGGCTGCCCCCCATTGCCCACGCCCGGCATCGCATCGGTCACCAGCATCAGCCGCTCCGGCCCCTTGACCCGGCAGGCCAGACGCACCGCAGGCGTGGCCACATGGACGCCATCGACGATCAGCCCGCAATAGACATCGTCGCGATCAAAGGCCGCGCCGACCATGCCGGGCGCGCGATGCTGCAAAGGCGTCATCGCATTATAGAGATGCGTGACGCCGCGCACGCCATGGTCGAAACCGGCGATGGCTTCTTCATAGGTGGCGTCGGTATGGCCCGCGCTGATAATCACCCCCGCGCGGGCCAGCGTGACGATCTGTTCGGGCGCGGCCAGTTCGGGCGCGATGGTCAGCATCACCACGCCTTTGCGCGGGCGGGTGAGCAGCGCCATGGCGGCATCGTCAAGGCGGCGCAGGCGGGCCTCGCTGTGGATGCCCTTGCGCGCAGGGTTGATGAAGGGGCCTTCGATATGGACGCCGACGATGCCGGGCACGCCCTGTGCGATGGCATCGTCCACCGCATTGAGCGCGGCGGCCACCGCCTCGACCGAATCGCTGATCAGCGTGGGCAGCAGCGCGGTCGTGCCAAAGCAGGCATGGGCCGCCGCAATCGCGGCCACGCCATCAACCGTCGGGCAATCGTTGAACAATACCCCGCCGCCGCCATTAACCTGCGTATCGACAAAGCCGGGCAGCAGATAGCCGCCGTGCAGGTCGAGCACCTGATCGGCATCGCCCGCATCATCGACGGACACGATTTGCCCGCCATCCATCGTCAGGCGGACTGATGAACGCCACTGCCCCGCAATCAGGGCCTGGCCGTTAAGGACATCAACCGTGTTCATCGCGTGCGCGTCACCTTGGCAAGATAGGGGGGCTGATCGGGATTATGACCCCGCGCCTGCGACAAAGCGTTAGCCATGCGATAGAAGCTGGCAATCATCAAGATCGGCGCCAGTTCATCGCGCGCGGCCAAGGCGGGCAGGTGGGTCACGCCCTCTGGCGCCTGCGCCTGCGCATCGGCCAGCCAGACATGCGCCCCGCGCGCGGCAAATTCGCCCGCGATCTGGCGCACATCATCGCCCGTCGCATCGCCGCCCGCAAAGGCAAGCACCGGGAAACCTTCGCGCACCACCGCCATCGGGCCATGGCGCACCTCGGCGGCGGAAAAGGCCTCGCCATGCAGGGCCGAGGTTTCCTTGAGCTTGAGCGCGGCCTCTTGGGCAATGGCAAGGCCATAGCCGCGCCCCAGAATGAACAGGTTCGAGGCATCGAGCAGGCCGCTGATCAGCGGGGTCCAGTCGAGCGCAAAAGACGCATCGAGCAGCGCGGGCAGCCCCTCGACATCGCGGGCCAGCGCCGCATCGCCCGTCCATGCCGCCACCAGCGCGGCAATGCCCGCCAGCGAGGTGATATAGGATTTCGTGGCCGCCACCGAGCGTTCGGCCCCGGCATAGAGCGGCAGGGTGAAATCGGCCATCTGGGCCAAAGGAGAAGTCTCGTCATTGACCAGCGCGACCACAGTCGCGCCCGATGCCTGCTGGCGCTCGACCGTGGCCAGCATGTCCGGACTGCGCCCCGATTGCGAGATGGCAAGGCAAAGGGCCGCGCCGCCCGCCGGGTGGACCACCGGGGCGTCATAGACCGAAACGGTCGAGAAAGCCGCCGAGGCCGTGGGCAGGCCAAGGCGCGTCTCGATCAGATATTTGGCATAGGTGGCGGCATGATCGGACGATCCGCGCGCGCAGGTGATGACAAAGGCGGGCGGGCATTGCGCCAGATGCGCGGCCAGCCGGGCCAGCTCGGCGCGATTGCCCGCGACAAAGCGCGCCACAGCCGCGCCCGCCTCGGCGGCTTCGGCATACATCAGGGTCGAGGCGAGAGGGGGGCGTTTGCCGTCAAGTGGTCGGTCATCAAGTGAAGGTGTCACGAATGGGGTCCTGCCTTGCGCCGCCTCGCGATGGAGGCGTGTCTGTCATGCCAATATGTCGGCAAGTGATATTTAATTGGTATTATTTTAAGGCGGTCATCATTGCAACAGCTTTCATCCGCATTCGCAATTTGACGTATCATCCGCAGTTTTGACCGAGCTGCGCAAACCTGGGGAACCCATGGAGCCTTCCAATAAAACAGACGACTAATCATCACTTTACCCGGAAATGCGATCCTTTTTGGACAGGCCAATCATGTCACTTCCGCGCCAATCGTCACATATTTGCAATACCAATTTGAACAAAGGTGTCATTGAAATGACTTGACAGACTCGTCCTTCCGGCGGATTTCTGGTCGGCGAACGGGGCAGATGGCGCACAGGATGCGCCACCTCCGGGAGGATACAGGGTTCAGCTCAATTTCTTGAGGGGGTTTTATGACGATCTTGCGTGCTTCGCTTGTTTCGCCGCTTTCACGTGCTGCCAGACTGACAATGCTTTCCACCTGCGGCGCATCGGCGCTGATCGTGGCGGGCGCGGCCCATGCGCAAACCGCAGCGCCCGCTGCTGACGCCTCGGACGGCATTGTCGTCACCGGTTTCCGCGCCAGCCTCAAGTCGGCTCTGGACACCAAGCGCAAGGACACGCGCGTTTCGGACGGCATTTCCTCCGAAGACATCGGCAAGTTCCCGGCCGAAAACATCACCGAATCGATCCAGCGCATTTCCGGCGTCCAGATGTCGAACATCAACGGTCGCGGCGCCACGATCAGCATTCGCGGCCTTGGCCCCCAATATGCGATGACCACGATCAACGGCCAGACCATCAAGAGCGCCGACTTCACCGACGGTTTCCGCTTCGACATCATCCAGACCGAACTGGCCAGCGCCATTCAGGTCATCAAATCGCCCACCGCCGATATGGATGCGGGCGGCCTGTCGGGCACGGTGAACATCGAAACCACCAAGCCGCTCGATTACCACAAGCGTCAGCTGGTCGTGTCGGCCAAGGCGCAGAATTCGCAATATGCGGGCGGCAAGATTACGCCCAAGGTCGGCGTCAGCTATATCGACCAGTTCCTTGACGGCACGCTGGGCGTCTATGTCAACCTTGGCTATCAGAAGCTGAATGACCGCGCCGACTATATGTGGATGGACCGCTGGACCAACCAGACCATCGGCGGCAACAGCATCCTGACCCCGCGCCGCCCGCGCTATCGCCGCATCGACCGCGAAACCGAACGCCTGATGGCCAGCGGCGGTCTGCAATGGCGCCCGTCCGACCGCATCGAGGTGGGCTTCAACGCGATCTATGCCAAGGACAAGACCACCTATGACCTGAACCAGCAGGTGTTCCTGTTCGACACCTCGCGCATCACCGTCAATTCGGCATCCAATGGTGCGGCCACCAATGTGACGGCCACCAATTTCACCATGGAAAACAACCGTCAGCACGAAGACCGCAACCTGACGACCCAGCTTTACACGCTGTCGGCCAAGTGGAAGGGCGACAATGGCTGGAGCGGGCGCGCGATTGCCAATTATTCCAAGGGCACATCGTATCAGCGCGAAGCGGCCGCCATTCTGGGCATCAATATCGCCAGCGCCACGCTGGATATTTCGAACCCCGAGGCGATCAGCTTCAACACTTCCTCGGCGCTGAATTCGACCGCGACCTATGCGCCTTCGCTGCTCAACCGCAACGAATATCCCAATGGCGCCACGCGCAACATGCGCACGACCGAATGGTCGGGTCAGGCCGATCTCTACAAGGACGTCTCCTTCGGCCCGATCAGCGAGCTGGCCGCGGGCGTCAAGTTCCGCCACGAAACGTTCAACCGCTTCGTTTCGCGCCACGACCTGATCGCGCTGGGTTCGGCCCAGCCCGCCCCGTCGAGCAGCATCTTCCCGGCGATGGCGACCTATAATTATCAGGTGAGCGGCTTCCTGAACGGCATGTCGGGCATCCCCACGGCATGGGTCGCGCCCGATCTTGGCGCCTATGACAAGGCGCTGGCCGCCGCCGGCATCGTAGTGCCGGAAATCTATGCGCCCGAAGCCTCGTATCACGTCGACCGCTATATGCCCTCGGTCTATGGTCAGGCCTCGATCGAGACGGAAATCGCCGGGATGCCGCTGCGCGGCAATATCGGCCTGCGCTATGAATACACCACGCAAAAGGTGCAGGGCAACGTGACCGGCCCGCGCAGCGACAGCTATCAGGAAGTTCAGGCCAAGATCGGCGATTACAACCTGAACCAGAAATACGGCAATCTGCTGCCCAGCATGAACCTCGTCCTGGAACCGGCCAAGTCGGTGCAGGTGCGTTTCGCCGCCGCCAAGGTGCTGGTGCGTCCGATCATGGACAGCAACACCTCGATGGCGCAGACATCCTCGGTTTCGAACGTGGGCGGCCAAAAGGTCTACACTGTCGATCTGGGTCAGGCGGACCTGAAGGCACTGACCGCCAATCAGGTCGATCTGGGCGTGGAATGGTATTATGAGCGCTCCAGCGCGATTGCCATCAACGGCTTCTACAAATGGATCAAGAACGGCACTTATACGTCGCTGATCTGCCCCTCCTCGTTCAACGGCACGGCGCTGGCCAAGAATACGGCGGGCGATTGCGCCGATGCTGCGGGCAATGCCTATGACATCACCCAATCGCTCAACGATCCCAGCACGATCAAGATCAAGGGCTATGAAATCAGCCTGAATCACTCATTCGACAAGATGCTGCCGGTCAAGGGTTTTGGCCTGATCGCCAACTATACCCGCGTGATCCCGCAAAAGCTGGCGGTGGGCACGGGCTATACGGTCCGCAACCTGTCGAAGGTGACGTGGAACGTGACACCCTATTGGGAAAACCGCTACTTCAGCTTGCGCGCCTCGCTCAACTATCGCAGCGCCTATGACCAGAACAGCGCGGACAGCTTCTTTGCCCGCGAAGGCCACACCGTTCTGGCCCGCACCCAGGTTGACCTGAGCGCCGGTTATACGCCCGACGCGCATCTCAGCTTTACCGCAGGCGTCATCAACCTGAACAACAGCCGCGAAAAGGCGACCTACACCGGCACCTCGGTGTGGCAGGAAAGCAGCTTCAACGGCCGCAGTTTCTATGCCTCGGCTTCCTACAAGTTCTAAGAACCTACCCTGACTGTCCGGCGGGGGGAGGGCGATCCGTCGCTCGCCCCCTCGCCGGATTTTTTGTGTTTGCCCGCTTGTCCTGCCCGCCTGCACGGAAGAAAACCCCCGTATGTCGATCCTGCAACCTTTGCGCCTGTACCCTTTGCTGATGTCCAGCCTTGCCGTGGCGCTGGCGTTAGGCGGCGCGGCTCAGGCTGCCGACAGCCCCGAAGTGGCCGCCGCGCGGGCCGCCATCGCGCGCATGGGGGTTCCCGCGCAGCGGGTTGATCTGTCCATCCGCCCCGCCGCCCACCCCACCTATCGCGTGCGCATCCGCCATGGCGCGATTGCGGCCAGCGGCTCCTCGCCCATCGCGCTCGTCCATGGCGTGGCGCAGGCGCTGGAGGCCAAGGGCAAGCTGCATCTGAGCTGGGAAGGCCGCCGCGCCGCGCCCCTGTCGCGCGCCGACAATTTCGACAGCGGCGAGGTTTCCTCCCCCTTCGACCTGCGCGCCTATCTCAACACCTGCACCTATGGCTACACCACGCCATGGTGGGACTGGGCCCGGTGGAGCAGCGAGATCGACTGGATGGCCGCCCATGGCGTCGATACGCCGCTGGCCATGGAGGGGCAGGAATATGTCTGGCGCGCACTCTGGCGCGAGGAAGGCATGGATGAGGCCGCCATCGGCCAAAGCCTGTCCGCGGCGCCCTTTTTGCCGTGGCAACGGATGGGCAATATCGCGGGCTATCGCGCCCCGCTCTCGCCTGGCTGGATCGAAAAGAAGCATCAGCTTCAGATCCGGATCCTTGGCCGGATGCGCAGCCTTGGCATGAAGCCGGTGCTGCCCGCCTTTGCCGGCTATGTGCCCGAAGCTTTCGCCAAGGCCCATCCCAAGGCGCGAATCTACACGATGCGCAGTTGGGAAGGCTTCCCGCCGACCTATTGGCTCGACCCGTCCGATCCGCTTTTCGCCCGTCTGGCCAAGCGTTTCATCGAGATTTACAACGCCACCTATGGCGCGGGCGATTATTACCTTGCCGATGCGTTCAACGAAATGGTCCCCCCGATTGCCGAGGACGGATCGGATGCGGCCAACGCGCAATATGGCGATGCCATCGCCAACACCGCCGCCGCCAACACGCAGGCCGAAAAGGTCGCCGCCCTGCCGCCTGCGGTGCGCGATGCGCGTCTGGCCGCTTATGGCGAGAAGCTCTATCACTCGATCACCGCCGCCGCGCCCAAGGCAACATGGGTGATGCAGGGCTGGCTGTTCGGCGCGGACAAGGCGTTCTGGACGCCCGACGCGGTGCGCGCTTTCCTCTCCAAAGTGCCCGATGAAAAGATGCTGGTGCTCGATATCGGCAATGACCGCTATCCCGGCATCTGGCAGCAGACGCAGGCCTTTTACGGCAAGCAATGGGTTTACGGCTATGTCCATAATTATGGCGGCAGCAACCCGGCCTATGGCGATCTTGGCTTCTATAAAACCGACATGGCCGCCGCGCTGATCCATCCGGGCAAGGGCCATATGGCGGGCTTTGGCCTGTTTCCCGAAGGGCTGCATTCGAACAGCATTGTCTATGCCTATGCCTATGATCTGGCATGGGGGCCAAAGCGTGATCTGGGGGAATGGCTCAAAACCTATACCGCCGCGCGCTATGGCAGCACCTCGCCCGCGCTGGTTGCCGCGTGGCAGGGGGCGATTGCGGGCGCTTATCAGACCCGCTACTGGACCCCGCGCTGGTGGAACCAGATGGCGGGCGCCTATCTCTTCTTCAAACGGCCCAGCCTGAGCGGCGCGGATTATCCCGCCGCGCCGGGTGATCCTGCGGCGCTGCGCCGGGGGATCGAGGCGATGCTGGCCGCCGCGCCCGCGCATCCTTCGGCCCTGTTCGCCAAGGATATTGTCGATCTCACCCGCCATTATGCCAGCATGAGGCTGGACGACCAGCTCAAGGCCGCGCTGGCCGCCTATAAGGCGGGCGATGTGGCGGGCGGCGACAAAGCGCGCGCGCAAATCTCCGATCTGGCCCGCAAGATCGACACGCTGGCCGCCAATCAGCAGGAAACGCTGGCCTCCTGGGTGAAAGACGCCCGCGCCTATGGCGACACGCCGCAGGAAAAAGCCGATTACGCGACGCAGGCCAAGGCCATCGTCACCATCTGGGGCGGGACGGGCCATCTGTCCGATTATGCCTCGCGCGCATGGTCGGGGCTTTATGCCGACTATTATCTGCCGCGCTGGCAAATGATGCTGGAGGATGCGCGCGCCGCCGCTCTGGCGCATCGGCCTCTGGATGAAGCCGCCGCCATCGCCCGCATCCGCGCCTGGGAAGAGCAATGGGTGGCCAATGGCAAGGATTACGCCCATGCCGCGCCCACCGATCCCGTCCGCGCCGCCGCGCAAATGCTGAAAGAATTGCCGTGAGTGAACCCGTTAAGGCCCAGCGCTTCGTCTCGCTCGATGTGTTTCGCGGGGGCACGATCTTTCTGATGATCCTGGTCAACACGGCGGGGCCGGGCGCGCGGGCCTATGAGCAGCTGATCCATGCCAAATGGATCGGCTTCACGCTGGCCGATCTGATCTTTCCCACCTTCCTCTTCGCCATGGGCAATGCGATGAGCTTTGCCATGCGCAGGCCCCTGCCCGCCGGGCCCTATCTGACGCGCCTGCTACGGCGCGGGGCGATCATCTTTGCGCTGGGCTTCCTGATGTACTGGTTTCCCTTTATGAGGCATGGCGATGCAGGCTGGGAACTGATCCCCTTTGCGCAGACCCGCGTGCCGGGCGTGCTGCAAAGGCTGGCTTTGTGCTATGTCTTGGCGGGCGTCATCGTGCGCTGGGCGGACTGGCGGGTGGTGCTGGGGGCCTGCGTGGCGCTCTTGCTGGGCTATTGGGCCATATTGCTGCATTTCGGCGTGCCGGGCGATGTCTATGGAAAGATGGGCAATGCGGGGACCCGGTTTGACATGTGGCTGCTCTCGCCGGGGCATCTGTATAAAAAGGATGGCGGGTTTGATCCCGAAGGTTTCCTTGGCACTTTCCCCGCTGTGGTCAATGTGCTCGCGGGCTATCTGGCCGGATTGCTGGTGCAGCGGGGCGGCGATCTGCGCAATGCCTTGCGCGTGATGCTGGCGGCGGGCCTTGCCTGTATGGCCGCCGCCCATGCGTGGGAGCCCTGGTTCCCCATCGCCAAGAAGCTGTGGACCAGCCCATTTGTCCTGCTGACCACGGGGCTTGATCTGCTGCTGCTGGGCTGGACGATCTGGATCATCGAATTGCGCGGCAAGCAGGGGGGCGTCCGCTTCTTCACCATTCTGGGGCGCAATCCGCTGGCGATCTATCTGTTTTCCGAAATGTTCGTGACCGTGCTCAACATGGTGCCGCTGGGCGAGGACGGGGTTTACGACTGGGTCGGCATCCGCCTGTTTCAGGCCGTGGCGCCGGGCGCCTTGGGCTCGCTGCTCTGCGCGCTGGCCTATACGATGGTGTGCTGGGCCGTGGGCTGGTGGATGGACCGCAAAGGCTTGATCCTGAAAGCATAAGGCCGAGAGAGTATCATGAAATTTGCCAAGACTGCCCTGCTGGCCGCCGCCCTGTGCGCGACCAGCCTTTCGGGCCATGCCTATGCCGGGGATGACGGGATCATCCGCTTTGCCCCGACGAAGGACGCCTTCGCGCTGGCCGATCATGGCCGCATCGCCCCCATCATCGTCGCGCCGGGCGAGGCCATGGCCGTGCGCCATGCCGCGCAGGATCTCGCCCGCGACATGGCGCAGGTGACGGGGCAGACCCCGCGCCTGCTCTCCGAAGCCGCGCCTGCCCCCGCCGCCATCATCATCGGCACGCTGGGGCAAAGCCCGATCATCGACGCCATGGTCAAAAAGGGCACGATCAACCCTGCGGCGCTGGCAGGCAAATGGGAGAGTTTCCTCATCCTCTCGGTCAAAAACCCCCTGCCCGGCGTCGCCCACGCGCTGGTGGTGGTGGGCAGCTACCGGCGCGGCACGGCCTTTGGCGCCTATGAAGTCTCGCGCGCGATGGGCGTCAATCCGTGGAGCTGGTGGGCCGATCTGGCCCCGCGCCATCACGATGCGCTCTATGCCGCACCAGGCCTGCATCATTTCGGCCCGCCCTCGGTGCGCTATCGCGGCATCTTCGTGAATGACGAGGATTGGGGCCTGTTCCCTTGGGCGGCGCAGTCTTTCGACCCGGAATACAAGAATATCGGCCCCAAGACCTATGCCCGCATCTTTGAACTGATGCTGCGGCTGAAAGCCAACACGCTCTGGCCCGCGATGCACAAGACCACGGCGGCTTTCAATTCCGACCCCGCCAACGCCAAACTGGCCGATGATTACGGCATCATCATGGGCTCGTCTCATTCCGAGGTGATGCTGCGCAACAATGTGGGCGAATGGAAGGATGCGCCCGAAGCCTTCAACTATGCCGCCAATCCCGAAAAGATCCGCCTCTATTGGGAAGAGCGGGTGCAGAAAAACGGGGCCTATGAGAACCTCTGGACCATCGGCATGCGCGGTCTGCACGACACCGGCATGGTCGGCACCAGCACGATGGCGGAAAAGGTCGCGCTGCTCGACCGTGTCATCAAGGACCAGCGCGCCTTGCTCGACAAACATGTGGCGGGCGGCGCGGAAAAGGCGGGGCAGATTTTCGTGCCCTACAAGGAGGTGCTCGACATCTACCGCTCGGGCCTGAAGGTGCCGGAGAATGTGTCCATCGTCTGGCCCGACGACAATTTCGGCTATATCCGCCAATTCCCCAGCAAGGCCGAGGCCCATCGTTCGGGCGGCGCGGGCGTCTATTACCATCTGTCCTATCTGGGCTATCCGCTCTCCTATCTCTGGCTTTCCACCACCCCGCCCGCGCTGGTCCGCGAGGAAATGACGCGCGCCTATGACAAGGGCGCGCGCAACATCTGGATCGTCAATGTGGGCGACATCAAACCCGCTGAGATCGGCACGACCCATTTCCTCGACATGGCATGGGACGTGGAGAAGCACCGGGACGAAAGCCAGCGGGACTATCTGAAAAGCTGGCTGGGCGAAGCTTTCGGGCCGGAACTGGGGGCCGGGGCCGCCGCGCTGATGGATGACTATTTCCTGCTCAATTTCGCGCGCCGCCCCGAACATCTCGAATGGCCCGCCAAGGCCGAGGACCGCCACCTTTCCGACTTCTCCGTGCCCGAGGCGCATGACCGCCTGCGCCGCTGGCGCACTCTGGCGGCGCAGGCAAAGGCCATGGCCGCGCAGGTTCCTGCCGACCGGCAGGATGCGTGGTTCGAACTGGTCGAATTTCCGATCCGGGCGGCCTCGGCCGCCAATATCCGCTATTTCGCCGCGGAATATTATGACGAAATGATCGAGGTGACGCCCGCCGAAGCCTATTCCGCAGGCGGCGCAATGGCATGGGCGGATGAGGAAATCACCGCGATCACCGAGCGCTATAACAATGGTATCGCGGGCGGCAAATGGCGCAACATCATGCCCGCCGAACCGGCCGATCCGCAATGGCGCATCTATCGCCCGCGCCCATTGGTCACGCCCGCCGCCTCGCTGCGCAGCGCGCCCGACCGCTTCTTTGCCCGCGTAGACGCGACAACGGCGCCGTCATCGCCGGTGCTGGAGGCCGAGGATGTGCCCGCCAAGGGCTGGCGCAAGGTGGAAGGCATGGGGCGCGGGCGCGGCGTGATGATCGCCGATGCGCAAGGCGCCCCGTGGTCGGCCGGCTTCACGCTGGCGCAGGGGCAAACCGGCGTCGCGCTGGGCATTCTGCCTATGTTTCCGGACGGAGACGTGCGCGAATTGAAGCTGGAGGTCAGCATCGACGGCGGCGCCCCCATCGCCATCACCGTCCCGCGTCAGGTGGGCAGCGCGGGCTGGGTCGAGGGCGTTTTGAGCAATCAGTTGAAAGTGGCGGTGCCTGCCGCGCTTACCCCCGGCGCGCATCGCATTGCCGTTACCGCGCGCAGCGGCGGCATCGCGCTCGACCGGCTGATTTTTACCGCCGCGCCGTGATTGGTCGGCGGGCCGGATGGCGTATCCGGCCCGCAAAACCGCCATCAGAACGACGGATCGTAATTGAAATACACCGGGTTCGAGAGCGCCACCATCGTGTCGCTCCGGCCCGCCACCATCGGCACAGCCGGATAATCGGCCTGCGGCCCGGTCACTTCCAATCGGTAATAGCTGCGTTTGCCCAAGGGCGGCGTGTCGGTGAAAGTGGCTTCCGGATCGCTGGCATTGACCGGCAAAGTGGTGAAAGTCTCGCCATTGCGCACAACGCGAACCTGATATTGCGCCCATGGAATCGTCGCATTGGACAGGCGGATGCGGAATGTCACCGGCTTGCCGTCGGCGCGCAGATTGTCGCCCATCATCGCGTCGATCTTTCCATCGCCATCCAGATCGGCATAGAATTCGACACGCGGATCGCGCGGATTGGCGCTGATCGAGCCATGGCCATGGGTCAGCGCATCGACCACGCCCTGCCGGTCCCGCTTGGCCGCATAGACCCATGTGGTGGGCGTGCCGACATAATTGGCCATGCGCTCGCCGCTGAGCGGCCCGCGATCCTCCGGCTTGTCGGGCCAACCATGGTGAGAATCGCTGCCCCCGCGCCCCGCAATCATCCGCCCGGATTTGAGCATGTCGTCCCACACCAGCAAGGCGGGCGGGTTCTTGGCCCAGTTCGAACTGTTCCAGACCTCGATCGAATCCACCATGTCGAAGGAAAAGCCATAGTGGTCCTTGTTCGTCGGATGGTTGGCCGACATATGCACGCCCAGCCCCTTGCGCAGGGGGATCAGTTTCACATCGCGCGCATCGCTCATGCTGCGCAAAAGTTTCTGGTCATAGGGATGCGAGGAAAAGACATTCACATGCCCGCGCTCGGTCGTCCATTCGGCGGCATAGAGCAGCACGATCCGATCCGAGCGCCATTCCGGATCGGCCCATGTGTGATGCGCGGTGTCGCCATCGACATGGTTGTCATGATCGGTGATGCCCAGAAAGTCGAAACCCTCGTCCTCGGCAAAATGGATGATCTTGCCGACGGAATTGTTGGTCGTATCCTTGCTGTGGCGCGAATGGAGATGAAGGTCGCCCTTCATCCAAACGCCCGGTTCAACCGGCGCCGAAACACCCTGTGCATGAGCGGTGGAAGCCAGCAGCATCGCGCCCAGCATGATATTCAATTTTCTCACAAAAACTCCCGAAGACAATGCGGGAATCCTTATGCCACAATCATGCGCCGGACTTGAGGAATAACGGCAATCCGGCGGCTACAAATACGACTTCATCCACCGTTTTCGCAAGGCGCTGGTTGAGCCATCCGGCCGCATCGCGAAAGCGCCGCGCCAGCGCATTGTCGGGCACGATGCCCAAGCCCACCTCATTGGCGATCAGCGCAATCGGCACGCGGCAATCGGCCACAGCCGCGCACAAGGCCTCGCCCGCCGCATCGTAATCCCACTCCGCCAGGATCAGGTTCGACATCCAGAGCGTCAGGCAATCGACCAACACCGCCCCATGCTGCGCCGCAGCAATTGCCTCGGGCAGGTCCAGCGGGGCTTCGACCGTGCGCCAGCGCGGCCCCCGGTCGGCCTGATGCTGCGCGATCCTGTCGGCCATTTCCGCATCAAAGGCCTGCGCCGTGGCGATATAGGTCAAAGGCCCCGCAAGGCTTTCGATCCGCGCCTGCCCATAGCGGCTCTTGCCCGAGCGCGCGCCGCCCAGAATCAACAGCGAATTCACGCCGCCCGCCGCGCTAAAGCGATCAGCCCGTCCATATCCAGATGCTCCTCCAGCGCCGCGGCCACGGCATCAAGCGCCGCATCGACCCCGGCGGCATAATCGCCCCCATCCGATGCCGCCCCCAACCGCGCCAGCAAAGCCCCGCGCAGCGCCGTCGAGCCAAGCAGCCCGTGGCAATAGGTGCCCATCACCAGCCCATCGGCGCTGACCGCGCCATCCTTCTGCCCATCGTCAAATCGGGCAAAACTCCGCGCCGCGCCGCTGGTTTGCCCCATATGCATCTCATATCCGGCAAAACCCGCGCCCAGCGCCTCGCCCCGCACCTCGCGCAGCATTTTGCTATCGCCCAGCACCGTGGCCACATCGAGCAGGCCCAGCCCTGCCGCCTCGCCGGGCGCACCCTCAATGCCCAAAGGATCGGCAATGCTGCGCCCAAGCATCTGATAGCCACCGCAAATACCCAGCACCGCGCCGCCGCGCCGATGGTGGGCCAGAATATCAATGTCCCAGCCCTGCGCCCGGATCGCGGCCAGATCGGCCAAAGTCGCCTTCGATCCGGGCAGCACGATCAGCCCCGCCTCTGCCGGGATCGGCGTGCCGGGCGGGATCATCACCACCTCGACCCCGCTCTCTATCTTCAGCGGATCGAGATCGTCGAAATTGGCAATGCGCGGCAGGATAGGACAGGCCACGATCAGCCGGTCGCCCGCCGTCCGCCGCCCCTTTTCCAGCACCACCGCATCCTCACTGGGCAGGCGCACCACATCGGCCAGCCAAGGCACCAGCCCGAAGCCGCGCCAACCGGAGCGCTGCTCAATGGCGGTATAACCATCGGCAAACAAAGCGGGATCGCCGCGAAACTTGTTGATGATAAAGCCATGGATCATCGCGGCATCCTGCGGATCAATCACCGCCCGCGTGCCCACCACCGAGGCGATCACCCCGCCCCGGTCAATATCACCCACCAGCACCACCGGCACGCCCGCCGCGCGGGCAAAACCCATATTGGCAATGTCGCCCTCGCGCAGGTTGATTTCCGCCGGCGATCCCGCGCCCTCGACCACCACGATGTCGCATTGGCCCTTTAACCGGGCAAAACTCTCCAGCACTTCGGGCAGCAGCCCCCGCCGCCCCTCGCGGAAATTGCCCGAGCCCAGCGTACCGCGCACTCGTCCATGCACCACCAGTTGCGATGTACGGTCGGCCTGAGGTTTGAGCAGCACCGGGTTCATATCGGTATGCAACGCCGCCCGCGCGGCCAGCGCCTGCAGCGCCTGCGCCCGCCCGATCTCGCCGCCATCGACAGTGACGGCGGCATTGTTCGACATATTCTGCGGCTTGAAGGGCATGACCCTCAACCCCCGATTGCTCAGCGCGCGGCAGATCCCGGCCACCAGCACCGATTTGCCGACATCCGAACCCGTGCCCTGCAACATTATCGCAGCCATAAAACCCCCAAGACCACAAACACCATCACGCAGGCCCGCCGATAGATCGCCAACGCCCGCCCCAGATCCTCCCAGCGCGCAGGCGGCCCATCGCCGATCCACGCCTTGTCGCGCAAGACGCCGTCATAGCGTATAGGCCCGGCCAGACGCACGCCCAGCGCCCCCGCCATCGCTGCCTCCGGCCACCCCGCATTGGGCGAGGCATGGCGGCGGCAATCGCGCCACATGATCCGCCATCCGCCGCCCATCAGACACAGCGCCGCGCCGGACAATCGCGCCGGGATCCAATTGGCCAGATCATCGGCACGCGCCGCCGCCCAGCCGAAATCGCGCAAGTCCGGCTCCGGGTGACCGATCATACTGTCGGCCGTATTCAAAGCCTTATAGGCCCACGCCCCCGGCAGGCCCAGCACCAGCAACCAGAACAGCGGGGCCAGCACGCCATCGCAAAAGCTCTCGGCCAGACTTTCGATGGCGGCGCGCGCCACGCCATCTTCGTCCAACTCATCGGTATCGCGCCCGACGATCATCGCCACCGCGCTCCGCGCCGCCGCCAGATCACCCATCCGCAAAGCCCGCCAGACCGCGCGGACATGATCGTCCAGACTGCGCATCGCCAGCGCGGGCCATGCCATCGCCGCCACCAGCACCCATCCCATAGACCCCAACGACACGGCGGCATATTGCAGCACCCAGCCCCCGCCGGCCGCCACGATCAGCAACAGCACCACCGTGGCCAAACCCGCCCCGCGCCGCGCCGCCGCGCCGCCGCGATTGCCGATGCGCTCCGCCGCGCTGATGATCCGCGCAAACAGGCCCACCGGATGGCCCACCCGACGATAAAGCCACCCCGGCCAGCCCAGCGCAGCCTCCAGCGCCATGGCCGTCAAAGCCACCCGATCAGCCATCGCCCAGCGCCCCGGCCAATCTCGCCCAATCCTCCTGCGCCGCCGGGATGCCCAGACGCAGCCAGTGCGGGTTGTAATCAAACGGGCGGGTCAGAATGCGATGCCGAGCCAGTCGGTCAAAGAGATCCTGCGTGTCATCAATCAGGCGGAAATGCGGGCAATCGCCCAGAACCTTGAACCCATGAGCCGCCAGCAGATCATCCATCCGCCTCGCCCGCGCCGCCAGATCGCGCCGCGCCCGCGCGATCCACGGCCCATCGCGATAGGCCGCCACGCCCACCGCCAAGGCCCCCGCCCCCAGCGGCCAGTCGCCCAAAATGCCGCGCAGCATCGCCACCACCGGCCCCGGCCCCAGCACAAAGCCGAGGCGCAGACCGGCAAGGCCAAAGAACTTGCCAAAGGAGCGCAGCACGATCAGCCGTTGCCACTCGCCCACCCGCCCCGCCACCGAAACCTCGGGCGTGGCATCGGCAAAGGCCTCGTCCACCACCAGCCAGCCGTCGCGCGCGGCCAGGTCCTCGTGCCATGCCTGCAGATCCCGCGTCGGGGTGATCCGCCCATCGGGATTGTTTGGATTGGCAAGCAAGAACGCCCGCGCGCCGCCCGGCCCATCGCTCGCCTCGCCATCGGGAAAGGCCGCTGCATGGGTGCGATAGGCGGGCCAGCGATAAGAACCCGCTCTAATCCATTGCCCGATCAGGCGCAGCGCCATCTCGCTGCCCGGCACGGCGCAGCAATATGCGGGCGAGACGCCAAAATGCGCCGCCGCCGCCTCCTCCAGCGCGGTCAACGCCTCACGTTCGGGCAGACGTTGCCAGTCGGCCTCAATAGTGCCGGGCCATGGCGCGGGGTTGATCCCGGTAGACAGGTCGAGCCAATCCTCACCGCCGAAATGCCGCGCCGCCGCCGCCAATGCGCCGCCGTGATGGGTAAAACCGCCGATCATCGCACGCAGACCATGGTAAGCAGCAGCGCGGTTTCGACCAGCTCGATCCCCGCGCCATGGCCATCGCCCGAAATGCCGCCGATCCGCCGCCTGATCCACAGCGCCCATAGAGCGATGGCCGGAACAGCCATCACCAGCCAAGGCGCAAAGGGCAAAGCAAGAGCCAGCAAACCGCCCCAGACCGCCACGTGCCGCCAGCCCACGCCATCGCGAAACAGCGTGCCCAACCCTTCATGCAGCGGGGGCAGGATCAGCGTCCAGACCAAAGGCCCGACCCGCGCGGCCCCAGCGACCGGCACCAGCCAGAGCACATCGCCAACATCATGGAGCAGCACCAGCTTGGCCAGCAATTGCATGACGATGGCCACCACGCCAAAACTGCCGATATTGGGGTCGGACAGAACGGCCTTCAGTCGCGCAGGATCCTTATGCGCCGCGCCCGCCGCATCGGCCATATCGCCCAACCCGTCGAGATGGAGCGCTCCCGTCATCCCCACCCAAGCCGCCAGCCCGCCCAGCGCGCCAAGCCATAGATCAACCCGGCCCAGCGCCCAGACCGCACCCGCCACGCAGCCCCCCACCACCAGCCCGGCGGCGGGAAACCAGCGCATCGCTTTGGCGTAATCCGCCCGGTCCGCCTCCATCGCGGGCAGCGGCAGGCGCGTCATGAATTGCAGCGCGAGGATCAGATGTTTCACGCGATCAATTCCGTCACCTGCGCCCCGTCGCCCCACAGGCGCAGGCTGATCCGCGCAGCATAGGGCAAGTGAAAGGCCCAGGTCTGGCGATAGTTCAGGCCCAGCAGCAGGCCCAGCGCCGCGCGCATCGGCCCGGCATGGGTGATGACCAGCGCGTCCTCCTCGATCGCCAGCAGGGCCTGCGCGATGCGGCCCTGCATATTGCCCCAGCTTTCGCCGCCGGGGGGCGGATTGGCCTGAGGATCATCCCAGAACGGCGCAATGGCCCCGCCCAGTTCGTGCGGATCGCAGCCCTCCCACGCCCCGAAATTCAGCTCGCGCCAGCGGGGGTCTATGGTGAGCGCCAGCCCGCTATCCTGCGCGATCTCTTCGCCCGCCATCCGCGCTCGGGACAGGTCCGAGGCAATGAGGCGAGCCACCGCCAATCCCCGCGCTCGGGCGCGGCAGGCGGCAATCCCCTCGGGCAGAGGCCGCACATCGCGATGGCCATGGAGGCGCCCCGCCCCTCCGACCGCGCCGTGGCGGATCAAGTGGAGCGCCCGCGCCTTCACAGCGCCCCGGCCAATTGGGGTCCGGCTACTTGGGCCTGCGCAAAGGTCGCCATTTCGGCATGGGCCGCCAGAGCGCTGCGCACCAGTTGCGCGGCCACCGCCGCTCCGCTGCCCTCGCCCAGACGCATGGCCAGATGCAGCAGCGGATCGAGGCCGAGATGGGCCAGCAGGCGGGCATGGCCGCCTTCGGCCGAGCAATGGGCCGCCATGCAATGGGTGGTGATGTCGGGCTCCGCCGCGGCGATAGGGGCGATGGAGGCGCAGGCGATAAAGCCATCGAGCAGCACCGGAATCCGCATTCCCCGCGCGGCCACAATCGCGCCTGCCATCGCCGCGATCTCGCGCCCGCCCAAGCGGCGCAGGGCCTCAAACGGATCGCGGGCATCCGCGCCATGCAGCGCCAAAGCCTCATCCACCACCGCCACCTTGCGCGCGACGCCCGGCGCATCCAGCCCCGTGCCGCGCCCGGCCCATTCGGCCCCGCTCCCGCCAAAAGCCCGTGCGCAAAGCGCGGCGGCGGGGGTGGTGTTGCCGATCCCCATCTCGCCCACAAACAGCAGGTCGGCCCGCGGATCGACCGCGCCTGCCCCAGCATTCAGCGCGGCCAGGCATTCCTCCTCGCTCATCGCCGGGGCCTGCGTGATGTCCTGCGTCGGGCGGTGGAGATCAAGCGGCACAATCGTCAGATGCGCCCCGCAAGCCCGCGCCAGAGCATTGATCGCCGCGCCGCCCTGATGGAAATTGGCCACCATCTGGGCGGTCACCTCGGGCGGATAGGCGCTGACGCCACGCGCCGCGACGCCGTGATTGCCGGCAAAGACAATGCCTTGCAGGTGGTCGAGCGCGGGGATTTCGCGCCCGCTCCACCCGGCCATGAAAAGGGCGATTTCCTCCAGACGGCCGAGCGATCCGGCGGGCTTGGTCAATTGCGCCTGACGCGCGGCGGCGGCGGCTATCGCTTCGGCATCGACCTCCGGCAAAGACGAAAGCGTGGCGAGGAAATCCGTCGGGCTGGCAAACAGGGTC
This sequence comes from Novosphingobium sp. SG707, assembly GCF_012275515.1. Taxonomy (GTDB): domain Bacteria; phylum Pseudomonadota; class Alphaproteobacteria; order Sphingomonadales; family Sphingomonadaceae; genus Novosphingobium. The sequence goes on along the minus strand of NZ_JAAZQL010000001.1, from coordinate 251,493 downwards.
ATGCGACGACAAATCCTTCGGGCGGGGTGCGGGTGATAAAATGGCCCTTCACGCCTGCGGGCCACTGGCGATAGGGCACCTGCCCATGCTCGCTGGCGGCATGGAGCGCGGCATAATCGAGGATCGCGCGGGCGGCCTCGCCATCGGGCGCGAAATCGCCCAGCACATAGCCGATGCGCCCCGGCGCGCGGATCTGCACCACGCAGTGCCGCTGACACGCGAACAGGCAAGGCATTTCCTCCACCCCGACCCCGGCCAGGGCCGGATCATCCTCTTGCGCGCTACGCAATGCGTCGGCCAGCAAGGCGCCGCCGCGCCGCCCCTGCTCATCCTCGCGCACATCGGCCGAAACCCGGCATGTCGAACAGACCACCACACAGGGCTTATGATCCACCGCGCGCAGCATTACCGGAAATCCGCAATATATTCGGGCATGACTCTTCCCTCGGCCAGACGTTCACGCCCCGCCCGATGCGCCATAAGCGACATGCAAACGCATCCCGCCCGGAAGCCCATCCGGCAGAGCCACAATGTCGCTATCGAGGAAAACCCCGTCCGCGCCGCACACCCTGTCGGAGCGAAAAACGACGGCGTCAGGCAGGTCTCCTGGCTCGCGGGTCCATGCCGGTTCGGCCGCCTTCTCAAAGGGTTCCCCCCTCAATGGCATCGGGTCGATGGCTATCCGCTCACAGTTGCAGGGGCAGCCCGAGTCTTGAACCCGTGTTCCCTTTTGATCCCCTCGCGGGGAACCTGTCGCTTGGGGCCGTGGGTATCGGGCGCGGGGGCAAAGGTCAAGCCAGGGTCAAAATTGAAAAGGGGCCGGAAATCTCCGACCCCTTTGTCATCTCCGACCCCTGTTTGCATCAATGCGCGGCGGCGGTGTCGATCGGCCCCTTGGGCTTTGGCACGAGCCAGACGATCATGGCGGCGGCCACAAAACAGACCGCAATGATCGCGAAAATATGGACCGTTGCCACCATCACGCTCTGCCCCTGAACCAATTGGGTCAGCGAGGCGATGGCGCCTTCGTTGCTCTGTCCGCCATCGACCATGCCGTCGATGGTGGCCTGCCCCTGCGGCATGGCCCCGGCAATCGCGCTTTGCGCGCGGGTGGCCTCGTTTTCCCATCCCGTCTGGACCAGCGAGGTGGCAAAGGCCCCCGCCACGGTCCGCATGAAATTGGACACGCCCGCCGCATTGGCTTCCTCGCCCGGATCGACGCTGGCCATGGCAAGGCCGATGGTGGGGATGAAGAACATCACCATGAAAGGCCCGGTCATCAAGGTGGGCAGAGCCGCCTGCCAAAAGGTGACGTCGCTGTTGAAACTGGTGCGCCATGCGGCAAGGCCAGCAAGGCCCATGATCCCAGTGAAGATGATCTTGCGCGGGTCCATCTTGGCCGCCAATTGGCCGACGATGGGCGCGGACAAGACGGCGAACACCCCCATCACCCCGGTGGCATAGCCCGCCCAGGTGGCGGTATAGCCAAGGTTCTGCTGCAACCACAAAGGCAGGATCACGACCGTGGCAAAGAAGGCGCCAAAGCCCACCGAATAGGTCAGCGCCGAGGCCGTAAAGCCGCGATGGCGAAAGATGCGCAGATCGACGATCGGGTTCTTTTCGGTCAGTTCCCAGATCAGGAAACAGGCAAAGCCGATCGCCGCAATCACCGCCAGCGCCTGAATTTCGACCGAGGCGAACCAGTCATGGTTGCGCCCTTCATCGAGCAGGATCTGAAGCGCGCCGACCCACACGATCAGCAGGCCAAGGCCCACCATGTCGATGGGGGCCTTGACGATCTCGTCCTTGCGCCCGCGCAGCAGCGCGATCAGCAGCAGACCGCCCGCCGTGGCCACCGGCACGCCGATGAAGAAGATCGAGGGCCAGCCCACATTGTCGCACAAAGTCCCGCCCAGCACCGGCCCGACAATCGGCCCGATCAGCGTGGTCATCGCCCAGATCACCGTGCCCAGCACCTGCTTTTCCGGCGGCAGGAGACGCATCATCAAGGTCTGCGCCAGAGGCATGATCGGCCCCCCGCACAGGCCCAGCGCCACCCGGCAGGCCACCAGCATCCCCAGCGAGGTGGACATGCCGCAAAGCGCCGAAAGGCCCGCAAACGCCAGATAACAGAAGATGAAAACCCGTTGCGCCCCGAACCGCGCGGAAAGCCAGCCGGTCAGCGGCACCGTGATAGCCTCGGCCACGGCATAGGAGGTGATCACCCAGCTGCCCTGCGAGGCCGAAACGCCCAGCGACCCGGCGATGGTAGGCACCGAAACATTGGCGATGGTGGTGTCGAGCACCACCAGAAAATTGCCCAGCGCAATGGCCAGCACCACCAGCCATAATTGCGCCCCCTCCAGGGGCCGGTCAGGAGAGGTGGCCGCGATCATTTCGACACGTCAATATCGGCCGTCATCGACAGGCCCACGCGCAAGGGATGCGCGGCCAGCTCTTTGGGATCAAGCGCCACGCGCACAGGCAGGCGCTGAACCACCTTGATCCAGTTGCCCGTGGCGTTCTGCGCCGGAACCACGGCAAAGGCCGCGCCCGTGCCGCCCGAAAAGCCCACGACCTTGCCATGATAAGTGACCGAAGAGCCGTAGAGATCGCTGGTCAGCGTCACATTCTGGCCGGGGCGCACCTTGGAGAGCTGGACTTCCTTGTAATTGGCATCGACATAGGCCGCATTCACCGGCACCACCGACATCAGGCTCTTGCCCGGCTCGGCGCGCTGGCCCACCTGGACCGAGCGACGCGCGACAATGCCGTCGAAGGGCGCGCGGATAATCGTGCGTTCCAGATCGACCCTGGCCTGATCGCGCGTCGCGCGGGCGGCAAGGACTTCGGGGTTGGTTTCGGGCGTGGTGTTTTCGATCAGCACCCGGTTGGCCTCACGCGTGCCATTGGCGGCCTCGCGGTTGGCCCCGGCCAGCGCCACGGCGGCCTCGGCGGCGCGCAGATTGGCGGTCGCGGTGGCCAAAGCGCTGCGCGCCACGGTCAGTTCCTCGCCCGAAACCGAGCCGGAGGCGGCCAGAGCCTCGCGGCGCTTCATATCCACGCTGGCCTTTTCCAGATCGGCGCGGGCAGCGGTCAGGCTGGCGGCGGCGCGGGTTTCATCGGCGGCGCGCGCGGCAATCTGGGCGCCAAGGCCAAGGTCGGTGGCCGACAGACCCTTCACCCGCCGCTCGGTCAGCGCCAGATTGGCCTCGGCCTTGGCCAGAGCGATCCGTGCATCGGTATCGTCAAGACGCACCAGCACATCGCCCTTTTTCACCGCCTGCGTGTCGGACACCAGCACTTCGCGCACCGGGGCCGTCACCTGCGTGGTGATCTGCGCCACATCGGCGCCGACATAGGCATTGTCGGTTTCGACATGGTTCGACGCGAACAGCACATCATACGCGCCATAGGCCAGCGCCACGGCGGCAATGCCCACGCCCAGACGGATGAACATCTGCTTGCGCTTTGCCTTGTTGGCGGCATCCTGCGCGTCTTGCGTTTCCATCTCGGGCTCCACGTCATGGTCACGGATACGGGCAATGGTCGATGTCTTGGAGGTCATGGCGTGAAACTCCTTCAGGCCTGAAAGCCGCCGCCCAGCGCGCGCACCAGCGCGACATCGAGGGCGAAAGCACGTGTTTGGAGGGCAGCCGTGGCACGGCGGGCGGCAATCAATGAATCCTCGGCCACCAGCACATCAAGCACCGTGGCCAGACCGCCGCGATAGCGGTTGTTGGCAACATCCCAGGCCGACTGGGCGGCGGCCTGCGCAGCCTGCGCGCTCGACAGGCGGCGGGTCAGTTCCTGACGGCTGGTGGCCGCATCGGCAATTTCCTGAAGCGCATGGACCAGCGTGCCGTCATATTGGGCAACGGCCAACGCATAATCGGCCTCGGCGCCATGCTTGCGCGCCGTCAGACGTCCGCCGTCAAAAATCGGCAGGGTGACCGCCGGGCCGACCGAGCCATATTCCGAACCCGATTTGACCAGATTGGACAGGCCCAAAGATTGCAGGCCGATCAGCGCCGAGAGGTTGATATTGGGATAGAAGGCGGCGCGGGCCACCTTGATGCGTTCCCCGGCGGCCTCGGCATGGGCGCGCGCGGCGACCATATCGGGGCGGCGGCCCAGCAATTGCGCCGGGATATTCTCGGGCAGACCGGGGCTGGCCAGATGGGCCACGGCGGGGCGCGCAATCGACAGGCCGCGATCCGGCCCTGCCCCGATCAGTGCGGCAAGGCGGTGACGGCCCAGCGCGATCTGTTCGTCAATCGCGGCCAAATCGCCCTGCGCGCTGGCCAGATTGGCGCGGGCGCGGGCCACGGCGCCCTCGTTTTCCAACCCCTGATCGCGGCGCTGCTCGATCAACGCCAGCGTCTGGGCGCGGATCTTGGCGGCTTCCTGCGCCGCATCCTGTTCGGCATAGGAAGCGGCCAGATCGGCATAGGCCGTGGCAATCCCGGTCGAAACCGCCAGACGTGAGGCCGCCGCCTCGGCCTCAGCCGCCGAACGATCCGCCTTGGCAGCGCGCAGCGCGGCGCGGTTCTTGCCCCAGAAGTCGATTTCCCAATTGAGGTTGAGCGAAGCCTGACCCGTCTCGCGCCAGCCCTTGGGGGCAAAGGCGGCGGGGAAGAGGTAATTGTAGCTCTGCTTGGCCAAGCCGCCATCGGCATTGCCCGACAGGCGCGGCAACAGCGCGCCGCGCGCATCGCCCACCGTGGCGGCCGCGGCGGCATAGCGCGCCTGCGCCACGCGCAGATCTGTCGCGCCCTGCAATCCTTCGGCAATCAGCGTCGAGAGCTGCTCGTCCCCATAGGCTCGCCACCAGCCATCGACGGGCCATTGTCCCTGGGTATCGGACAGGCTCTGGCTGGAGGCGAGCATTGTGGGTGCCTTGGGCGCCGGGGATGGGAGGGGGGTGGCGCCCAAGGCGGGCGTGGCCAGCAGGCTGCCCGCCAAAAGGGTCAGGGCTGCTGTGGGGTGCCACGCCGGGGGGAGGAAGCGACTCATTTGCTCACCTTTAAAACCATACTGAACGGTTTAGTTATCGATTTTACTTGCTTCGTCAAGAGAAAACTGTACAGGTCAGTCTAGAAAAGAGAGGGACACATGCGGCAGAAGACTGATTCTCGCCGCCAATGCATTCTGGAAGCGGCCAAAAGCCTGTTTCGCGAAGTCGGTTTCGGTCGGGCCAGCATGGCACAGATCTCCGCGCGTGTTGGCGGTTCAAAAGCTACTCTTTACAGTTACTTCTCATCAAAGGAGGAACTGTTTGCCTCGGCGATGATCGACGCCATGCAGGAGCAGGGCAACGCCATGATCGATCGGTTGGACCCGGAGGAAACCGATGTCCGCAAGGTCCTCATGCGCTTTGGTGAGGCCTATGTGCGCCTGATCACCAGCAATCAGGCGATGTCCATCGTGCGTACAGCCATCGCCGAAAGCGCCAATGGCAGCAAATTGGGAGCCACGCTTTACCGCCTCGGTCCCAAACAGGGCTGGTGCGATATTGCCAACTATATTGCCGCCGCGATGGAGCGGGGCAACCTGTCCAAAGGTGACCCCCATAAGGTTGCCATGCATCTCAAGGGCTTGCTGGAGGGCGGCATCCTTGTGCCGATGCTGTTTGGCGTAGAGCCCGAACTGGACACCAAGACCATGGTGGCGGACGCGGTGGATGCTTTCCTGCGCGCCTATGGCTAGCGGTGTCATTTGGGCGATGATTATCGTCCGGTTTCGTGTACCGTCCGGTTAAATTGGAGAGGCCCGACCGGAACGGAGATGATGACCCAGGATTCCCCAGCGCGCAGTATCTTCCTCTGCGCGGGATGCACCGCGCTTGCCTATTTTGCAGTCGGCCTGCCGCTGGCGGTGCTGCCGGGATGGGCGCTGAAGCTGGGCTTTGGTCCGGTGATGGCCGGATTTCTGATTTCCGCACAATATGTCGCCACGGTGCTCAGCCGCATCGTTGTGGGGCCGATGATCGACCGTTCGGGGCCGCGCAGGGCCATCGTGCTGGGCTTTGTCTGCTGCCTTAGCGCGGGCGCGACGACCATTGCCGCGCTGTGGATCACCGCGCCCATGGCGGCGATGGCGGTGATGATGGCCTCGCGCATCCTGCTGGGTTTCAGCGAAAGTCTGGTCAGCACCAGCGCGATGGCGTGGGGCATCATGCGGCTGGGCGCGCGGCAATCGGCGCGGATGATCTCGTGGAACGGGATCGCCACCTATGCCGCGATTGCGGGCGGCGCCCCGGCGGGCGTGTGGATTTTCGGGCTGGGCGGAGTGACCGCGCTGGGCTTGGCGCTGTTGCTGCTGGGCGCGGGAGGACTCGCTTTCGTCTGGCCGCAACCGGCCGCGCGCGTTCCCGCGGCCCAGCGCTGGCCGATGCGCACGGTGTTTGGCGCGGTGCTGCCCTTTGGCGCGGCGTTGGCCATGGCGACGGTGGGCTTTGGGGTGATCACCTCTTTCGTCACGCTCTATTTCAACGCCTTTGGCTGGGGTGATGCGTGGATGGCGCTGACCGCTTTTGGCTGCGCCTTCATCGTCTCGCGCCTGCTGTTCGTGCGCAGCGTGGCGCGCCATGGGGGCCTGCCGGTCTCGGCGGTGTTCATCGCGATCGAACTCGCAGGCCTTGCGATTATGGCCTCCGCGTCCAGCGCGCATCTGGCGGTTGCCGGGGCGGCGGTGACGGGCTTTGGCTTTGCGATGGTGTTTCCGGCGCTGGGCGTGCTGGTGATCGAGCGCGTGCCCGAACAGAGCCGGGGCACCGCGCTCAGCACCTTCGCGCTGTTCATCGACGTGGCGCTGTGCCTGACCGGGCCGCTGGCGGGCGCATTGGCCCAGCACGCGACCTATGCCGCGCCCTTTGGCGGCGCGGCGATCGGTGCGGGGCTGGCGCTGGGGATGGTCGGCCTGTTGATGCTGCGGCCTAAACGATCGCTTTAAGGATCAGGAACAGCACCGAGGGCGCGAGCAGGCAGCCGAGCCCGGTGTGGAATGTGGCCGTCAGCGCGCCATAGGGCACCAGCTTCTCGTCAGTGGCGGCAAGCCCGCCCGCCACGCCGCTGACAGTTCCGGCAAGGCCGCCGAAGATCATCGCGCTGCGCGGATTGTTAAGGCCCATGAAGCGCGCGGCCATGGGCGTCGTGGCCATCACCAGCACCGCTTTGAGCACGCCCGTGGCGATGGAGAGTGCCATCACCGGCGAGGACGCGCCCAGCGCCGCCCCCGTCACCGGGCCGACGATATAGGTGACGGCCCCCGCCCCCAGCGTGGCCAGCGAAACGGCGTCGCGATAGCCAAAGCTCCACGCGATGCCCGCCCCCACGGCAAAAGGCACCACCGTGCCGAGCAGCAGCGCAAAGGCCCCCAGCAGGCCCGCCTTGCGCGCCTCGATGGGGTCGACCTCAAAGGCGGTGGCGACAATGGCAAAGTCGCGCAGCATCGCCCCGCCCATCAGCAGCAGTCCGGCAAAGGCGGGCACATCGGCCAGCCCCTTCTTGCCCCCGGTGATGATCCCGCCATACCAGGCCAGCGCCAGCGCCGCCATGATGGCAATCGCGCTGGCATGGATGCGACCGGCAAACAGCAGGCGCGAGAGCATCGCGCTGATCCACATCAGCGCGCCCACCGCCGCAAAGGCGAGCACCAGCGACTGATCGGCAATGACCTTGTGGGCGATCTCAATCATGATGGGCTCCGGTGGCGCGGCTGAGGACGGCCACAAGACCAAAGCAGATCGCCACCACGACCACGCCCGTCAGCACCGCCATCGGTCCGCCTTCCAGCGCGGCCAGCACATTTTGCTGCGCGGCCATGGCGACAACGATGGGAATATACATCAGCGCCCAGAACTCGACCCCCAGCTTCAGCCCCGGCGTCAGCCGCCCCGTCCGCGCCAGCCAAAGCCTCGCCGCGATCAACAGCATCATCGCAATGCCCACCCCGCCGACATTGGCCTTTACATGCAGCGCCATGCCCAAAGCCTCGCCCAGCGCCACGCCGATCAACGTGCAGAGCGCGAGCAGCGCAGTTCCATAGATTGCCATTTGCGTCCCTCTCCCCGGCTGTTTTCAGCGTCCGGCGGTAAATCGTTCCAGAGCCAGCGAGGCGTTGAACATATGCGAGCGCATGCAGCGCGCCGCCTCCTCGCCATCGCCGCGCATGATCGCGGCCAGCAATTCGCCGTGCTCGGTCCGCGATTTGGCCGGGCGGCCGCCCCCGCGCAATTGCGTGCGCCGAAAGGCCGCCATACGATCGCGCAGGCCCAGCGCCTGTTCGGCGATGAAGGCATTATGGGTGCCTTCATAGATCGTCTGGTGGAAATCCCAGTTCATCCGGTCATAGGCGTCAATATCGCCCGCCGCGACCATCGCCTCGGAATCCTCGTGGAGCTGGGCCAGATGGCTGCGCTCCACCGGGTTCATGCGATAGGTGGCCAGACGCACGCACATGGCCTCGATCTCGGCGCTCATTTCGAACATGTCGATGATGCGCTGGGTGCTGACGCCCGAGACGACCGCGCCGCGCCGGGGCCGCATTTCGACCAGGCCCACGGCGGACAATTGCCGGATGGCCTCACGCACCGGCGTGCGGGATGCGCCGAAGCGGTCCCCGATCTGCTGTTCGTCCAGCGCGCTGCCCGGCGCCAGTTGCCCGGTGGTGATCTCATCGGCCAGCGCGATGCGGATGCGTTCGGAAAGCAGCAGATTGGGCGTTTCCTCAGACATGATCCATCCCAATCCCACTCGCGTCGCGTGTATGCGATATTTTTCTCATATCCGCTTCTTGCATACACTAGAACCGCAATCAACCATGTTGTATGGGCGTGCGTTCACGGATTCCCAAAATCGGTTCAAGGGACACATCATGGCGCAAGACCTCTTCTCGATCTTCCTCAACCGCAGCATCGCCGCGCCCGATGCGCCCTTTCTGATCCTGCCCGATGGCGGCACGATCTCCTATGCCCAAGCCGTTGCGCGCAGCGGCCAGATGGCCAACCTGTTCCGCGCCTCCGGCGTCAAACCGGGCGACCGTATCGCGGTTCAGGTGGAAAAAAGCGCCGATGCGCTGCTGACCTATCTGGCATCCTTGCGGATCGGGGCCGTCTATCTGCCGCTCAACACCGCCTATACCGCTGCCGAGGTCCGCTTCTTCCTCTCGGACGCCACGCCCGCCCTGTTCATCCATCGCCCCGAGGATGAGGCTGCGATGGCCGCCCTCTGCGCCGACCTTGGCATTGGCGCGCGCCTCACGCTGGACCAATCGGGCGAAGGCAGCCTGCCCGCCGGCGCCGATGCTCAGAGCGCGCAGGCCGAGATCCACCCGGTGGCGATGGATGACCTGGCCGCGATCCTTTACACATCCGGCACCACGGGCCGATCCAAGGGCGCGATGCTGACACAGGGCAATCTGGCCTCCAATTCGGCCACGCTCAAGGATTACTGGCGCTTTACCGAAAGCGATGTGCTGCTTCACGCCTTGCCGATTTTCCACACGCATGGCCTGTTTGTCGCCACCAATATCACGATCACGGCGGGCAGTGCGATCATCCTTTGCCCCAAATTCGATGTGCGCGAACTGATCCGCCTGATGCCACAGGCCACCGTGCTGATGGGCGTGCCCACCTTCTATTCGCGCCTGCTGAACGAGGCGGATTTCACCCGCGAACTGGTGGCCCATATGCGCCTGTTCGTGTCGGGTTCGGCCCCGCTTTCGGCCGAAACGCACAAGGAATTTTCCGCCCGCACCGGCCATGCCATCCTCGAACGCTATGGCATGACCGAGACCAATATGAACACCTCGAACCCCTATGAGGGCGACCGGGTGCCGGGCAGCGTGGGCTTCCCCCTGCCGGGCGTCGAACTGCGCATCGCCGATCCCGAAACCGGCGAGAGCCTGCCCCAGGGCGAAGTGGGCGTGATCGAGGTGCGCGGGCCCAACGTGTTCAAGGGCTATTGGCAATTGCCGGAAAAGACCGCCGAGGAACTGCGCGAAAACGGCTTTTTCATCACCGGCGATCTGGGCGTGATTGATGATCGCGGCTATGTCTCGATCGTGGGCCGGGCCAAGGATCTCATCATCTGCGGCGGTTTCAACGTCTATCCGGCCGAGGTCGAAGCGCTGATAGACGCGATCCCCGGCATCGCCGAAAGCGCCGTCATCGGCATCCCGCACAAGGATATGGGCGAAGGCGTGGTGGCCGTGGTGCAGGCGCGCGACGGCGCGCTGGACGAGGCCGCCGTGCTGGGTGCCATCGCGGGCGATCTGGCGCGGTTCAAGCAACCGCGCCGGGTGATCTTCCTGCCCGAACTGCCGCGCAACACGATGGGCAAGATCCAGAAGAAGGCCCTGCGCGAAACCTACGCCGACCTGTTCGCCAAGTAGGCCTTATCCGGCCATGACCTTTGGCCCGGCCGCGCGCCATAATTTGCGCGGCGGGGCCAACAGCCCGTTGATCGCCGCGCCCGCATTGACCACGCGATGGCGGGCATAGGCGTTGTGGTTGCTCTCCACCGTTTTGAGATCATACAGATAATTGACCATCAGCGCGTGCGATTGCGCCATGCCGCGCGCGCTGGTGTCTGCCATCCAACACAGGCGTTCCACCCGCGCGCCATTGCCGACATGAAACCGCGCCACCGGGTCGAGCAGGCGCCCTTCCCCATCGCGTTCGCCCACCAGATAGCGCGCGCCCAGCCGCATCAGATCCGCGCGGCGCGTATCATGCACATGCCATTCGCGCATCGGCGCAACCTCCAGCGCCGCCTGTGCGGCCTCGTCGCCCTGCTCGGCCGCCTTTTTCAGCCAGCGGGCAAAGCCGGGAATGGGCGAGAGCGTGACATAGGTTTCCAGCCCCGGATATTCCGCGCCCAGATCCTCGACCACCTGCTTGATCAGGAACTGGCCGAAGGAAATGCCCGCAAGGCCCGCCTGACAATTGGAGATCGAATAGAAGACCGCCACCTTGGCCCGCACCGGGTCAAGCTCGTCGCGCCCCTGCGCCAGCAGCGACTGGATCGAGGACGGCACTTCCTCACACAGCGCCACTTCGACAAATATCAGCGGTTCATCGCCCAACGCCGGATGGAAAAAGCCATAACAGCGCCGGTCCGAAGGCAGCAGCCGCGCGCGCAATTCGTCCCATGTGGCGATGGAATGCACCGCCTCATAGCGGATGATCCGTTCGAGCAGATCGGCGGGACTCGACCAGTCGATCCGCCGCATCACCAGAAAGCCCCGGTTGAACCATGAGCGCAGCAGATGGGCCAGATCCTGATCCAGCACGCGCAAGGCGGGATCAGTCTTCAGAAAGCGCAACAGATCGGCGCGCATGTTGACCAGCGCGCCTGTGGCCATCGGCGCCTGATTGAGGCGGCGCAGCACTTCCTGACGCGGGGCCTCGGCCGCGCGGGAGATGGCCGCCATATGCAGCGGCGAAGGGTCCGCGTCATAGGCGGCCATTGCGCCCCGAATGGCATCGGCATCGGGCGCGAAACCCTGCGCCAGAGCGCTCAGGAAACGGTGCTTGTCCGCCTCCTCCAGCGCGGCATAGGCGGCGAGGATCTCGCCCGCCAGATGGACGCCCGAGGATTGGCTCCGCTCGTCAAGCAGCGCCTGGCATTGGGCGATCAGCGCATCGGGGTCGGATGGCGCGGCCGAGGGTTGCCCCGTGGTCCGCGCCAGTTTGCGCAGGCGGCGAAACAGCGTTTCGAGCAGGTCTTTCGCGGGGCGGGCGCGATCATGGGCAGACGAGATAGGGACTGTCATGGACGGACCTTTGGCAAGAGTCGCATTGGGTGTGCGCAATGTATCGCAATTTGCCAAAGCGTATACATGAAAAAGACAAAGTGTATTTTACGTATATCGCTGCAAACCGCCCGGACATGAAAAGAGGCGCCCATCGCGGACGAATGCCCGCCCGATGAGCGCCTCTCCCCGTCCTTGATCTACAAATCAGATCGCGGCCGCTAGTTCCCGGATATATTCCAGCGCCCCCGCCGTGGAGGGCATGGTGGGATGGCATTCCACGCCGATCGCGCCCGCATAACCGGCCGCGCGCAGCAGGCCCAGCATCGCGGTCCAGTCAATCGCGCCCGACCCCGGCTCGCCGCGCCCCGGCGCGTCGGCAATCTGGACGTGTTCAATCAGGCCGATGTGCTGCGCCACTTGTTCGGCGGGATTCTCGCCCTCGACCACCGAGTGATAGAGATCATAGAGCAGACGCACATGGGGCGAATTGACCGCCTTGATGACGTTCACCGCGTCAATCGTCTGGCTGAACAGCACGCCGGGATGATCGACGCGGGTGTTGACCGGCTCCAGCATCGCGGTCACGCCCAGTTCCTGCGCGATGGGCACGATGCCCGCGACCGCCTCGGCCACGATGTCCAATTGCATCGCCCGCTTCATATAGGGCACGCCCGGCCCGGAACCCACCACCACGCGGTTGCAGCCCAGCGCCAGCGCGTCCTCTGCGGCGCGGCGGAACAGGTCGCGGAAAGCGGCATGGGTATCGCGCTCGATCAACCGTGTGCGCGGATCGGCCAGCACCGAGATCAGCGCCACCCCATGATCGCTCAGCGCCCGCCCCAGCGAGGCCAGATCGCGCCCGGCGGTGGTGAACATCTCGGCCTTGGCAAAACCGGCGGCGGAGGCGGCGGCAATGCGATCCTCCAGCCGGTCGCCCGCTTCGTGGAACATATATTCAAGATTGACGGAGATTTCGTAAGCCATAGAAAAACCTTTCCAATATCAGAACAGGCGCGCAGGAAGCCGCAGCGCCAGAACCACACAGATCGCCAGCATCCCATCAATGACCCCCGCCGCCGCGAGCGCGGGAAACGCATGACCCCATGCGAAATAAAGGCTGCCCACCAGCGCCACGCCCAGCGCGCTGCCCAATTGCTGGCTGGTTTTCAGCAAGGCGCTGGCCGCCCCCGCATGGTCGCGCTCAACCCGCGAGACGACGATGGGGCCGATGCAGCCGCTGGTCATGCCCATGCCCGCGCCCGACAGCACCAGCAGCGCGCCGATCACCGCCCACGGCCACTGCGCCAAGGTCGCGCCATAAAGCACCGCCGTGCAGGCCGGCAGCATCAGCCCCGCCCCGATCACCAGCACCCAGCGGCCAAGCCGGGGCAGGAAATTGCGGCTCATCACCCCGATGCCGAACATCGCGCCAAAGCCATAGGGCATATGCAAAAGCCCGGTGAAGAGCGGGCTCTGCCCCCGCTCGGCCTGAAGCGCGAAGGCAAAGACCAGCAGAAAACCCGCCCCCGCCGCGGCAAAAACCACCGACAAGGCCAGCCCTTTGCGAAAGGTTGGAATGGTGAAAAGCGCAGGATCGAACAGGGCCGAATCCCCCGCCCGGACGCGCCGCGCGACATGGCGCCACGCCGCCCAGCCCAGCGGAGCAGCCGCCAGCAGGGTCAGGAAATGCAGCGCCCCGCGCCCCGCCTCTCCCGCGCCGATCAGCGGCCAGAACAAAGCCGCCATCGCCAGAGCGAACAGGCCCATGCCGACAAAATCATAACCCGCAGGCCGCCCCGAACGCGCTTCCGGCAACAGCATCAGCCCGGCGATGACCGCCCCGATCCCCACCGGCAGATTGATAAGAAACACCGCCCGCCAGCCAAGGTCAAACAGATTGGCCTCGATCAGCATCCCGCCCAAAATCGGCCCCGCAATTGCCGCCAGCCCGCCGATGATGCCAAACATCGCCATGCGCGACACGCGTTCGAGCGGGCTGAACAGCACCTGCACCATCGCCATGGATTGCGGCGCCATGATCGCGCCGGTCGCCCCCTGCATCAGCCGGGCGGCGACAAGACCCGTGCCGGTCGTCGCCATGCCGCAGGCCGCCGAGGAAAGCGTGAAGCCGATCACTCCCACCACGAACATCCGCCGATAGCCATAGGAATCGCCCAGCCTCCCCCCTGCCATCAGCAGGAGCGCAAAGGCCAGCGAATAGCCCGCCACGATCCATTGCGAGGCCCGCGCATCGGCGCCAAGGCTGGCCTTGATCGAGGGCAGCGCGGTGTTGACAATCGTCATATCGACGATCTCCAGCACCAGCGCGATAACCAGCGTAATCAGCGCCAGCGTTTTTTGCCGGGGCGAAAGGTCGGCCGGATTGCGCATCTCAAATCCGCCCCTCGCGCAGCATGCCCACCGCCGCATGGGCCGCCCGCGCGGTCAGCGCCATATAGGTGAGCGAGGGATTTTGACACGCGCTCGACGACATCTGCGCGCCGTCGGTGACGAAGAGATTGGCGATGTCATGCGACTGGCTCCATTGGTTCAGCACGCTGGTCTTGGGATCATACCCCATGCGTGCGCCGCCCATTTCGTGGATCGCGGTGCCCCCCGGCCCCGGCTGGTCAAAGCCCATGATGACCTTGCCGCCCGCCGCCGTCAGCATTTCGGCCGCCTCGGCCTTGGCCTGCGCCAGAGCGGCATGTTCTTCTTTGCCAAAGGCGAAGTCGACCTTGAGTTGCGGCAGGCCGTTGGCGTCGGTTTTGTTCCGATCCAGCGTCAGGCGATTGGTCGCGCGCGGCACGCAATCGGCAAAGCCCACCAGCACCATCCGCCACGGGCCGGGGTGGCGCAGCTTTTCCTTATAGTCCGCGCCGATGCCCGCCATGCGGTTGCCCTGGGTCCATGTGCTTTGCAGCGCGCCGCCCTGAAAGGAAAAGCCGCGCGTGTGGCCGATGCCGTCCATCTGATCCATGTTGCGATAGCGCGGGATAACGACCCCGGTGGGACGGTTGCCGAAACTGGTGTGGGTTTCAAAGCCGGGCATCAGCGCGGCGGCCGAGAGCGTGTTGGCATGGTCCATAATATGGGTGCCCAAGGTGCCGCTGGAATTGGCCAGCCCGCCGGGCGCGGAATTAAGCAGGATGTGGACCGAATTGAACGCGCCCGCGTTCAGGAACACGATCCGTGCGCGGGCGGTCTGGCACTGTTTTTGGGCGTCGATGTATCGCACGCCGGTCACCCGCTTGGTCGCCGGATCATAGTCCAGCGCCTCGACCACGGCATCGGTGATGACAGTCAGATTGCCGGTCTTCATCGCTGCGGGCAGGGTGGAGGATTGCGTCGAGAAATAGGCGCCATAGGAACAGCCTCGCGCGCAGAGCGAGCGATATTGGCAAGGAGCGCGCCCTTCATCCGGCTTGCCCTCGGTCATATTCGCCGTGCGCCCCACGGTCAGGCAGCGTTCGGGCCAGCGCTTGGCAATTTCCGCGCGGACATGGGTTTCCACCGCGTTCAATCCCATCGGCGGCTGAAACTGGCCATCGGGCAATTGCTTCAGGCCCTCTTTGGCGCCCGACACGCCGATGAAGCTCTCCACCTTGTCATACCATAGCGCGACATCGGCATAGCGGATCGGCCAGTCGGTGCCATGGCCATCGCGCGCATTGGCGCCAAAGTCATAGTCCGACCAGCGATAGCATTGCCGCCCCCAGGCCAGCGACCGCCCGCCCAGTTGATAGGAACGGAACCAGGTGAAGCGCGTGTCTTCGCCGGTCTGATAGGGGTTTTGCGCGTCATTGACGAAATGGGGTTGGGTAAATTCGGTGAAATGGCGGTTCAGACGCTGGACCGCATAGTCGCGGTCATACAGGTCGCTGTCGCCATGCCCCCGGAACGGCATGTCCCATGGCATCTTCATTTCGGTGGTGTAATCCTGCTGATGCCGGATCTCGCGCCCGCGCTCGATCATCAGCACTTTAAGGCCCGCCTCGGTCAATTCCTTGGCCGCCCAGCCCCCGGTGATGCCCGAGCCCACCACGATTGCATCGAAATCCATCGCCTCGCCCTCCTTAACCGAAATCCACCGCCGACCAGTCGCTGGAAAAGGCGCGGTCACCGGGCTTGAGCGGCAGGTCCGGGTCCCAGCGACCCGGCACATGAACATATTGCAGTTCTTTCGAACCGCCGGTTTCGGACGTGTAATAGCCCAGCAGAATGAGGCGCTTGATCGCCAGCCACGGCTTGGCCGCCGCATCCCCGGCAAAGGCGCGCGCATCGAGCGCGGCCAGTGCGGCCTGACGCTTGGCCAAAGGTTGCGCCAGAAAACCCGCGCCCAGCGTCGATTTCAGCCATGCCGCATGGTCCAACCCCTTGGTCCCCTCCAGCCCATGGTCCAGCGCCAGCAGGACAAAGGCCCCCACGCCCACCTCGCCCGCGCCCGGCGTCGTGCTGCGCGGGATCACCAGTTGCGCCACTTCGCGCAGCAAAGGCTGATAGGGATTGGGCACCAGTTTCGCGCCAGCGGCGGCCACCGGCGCCACCGCCATCAGCAGCGCCATTCCGGCCATGAATTCCCGGCGCGCCATCGGGCTTTCGATCTTGGGCATAAGGGGGATGCTCCGGATTAGAACAATAGAGGTGGCCCCATGCGATGGAGCCACCCCAAGAATTCAGGCCATAAGCCTATGTTTCAGATCAGAAATCCACGCCAAACCGGACGCCATAGGTGCGCGGCGGGGTGAATTGGAAATTGTAGATATTGGCCACGCCCGGCACCACCGTGTTGCCGGCATAGGCCAGCGAACGGTAATCCTCGAGATTGCGGACGAAGGCCTGAACGCTGAACCGCTTGCTTTGCGGTTTATATTCCAGGCTCAGGTCGGTCTGGGTGCGCGCATCCTGACGCGAGGAGGCATAGTTGTAGAAATCGAGGTAATAGTCGCCCTTGTACCGGCTGAAGGCCGAGAAGGTCAGCGTGCCCGCCGCCCCCAGACGGAAGATGTGGTCATAGCCCAGCGTAATCACCACATTGGGCGATTGCGGCAGGCGATTGCCCTTGAGATTGGTGGTCAGCGGCGTGGCAGAACTTGCACCAATATCATAGGAGGCCACACTGGCGGTGAAATCGGTGTATTTGGCATGCATCAGATTGGCCGAGCCGGTGATCGTGTCATCATCGCTCAGGCGCAGCGTGGTTTCCACTTCCAACCCATAGATCTGCGCCTTGCCCGCGTTGAACGTCTGGGCGCCGATGGCCGGATTGATCAGCACGTCATTTTGCAGATCCTTGTAATCATAATAGAATCCGGCAAAATTCAGGATATGGCGGCCCAGCCTCAGCTTGGCGCCGCCTTCGTAGGCCGTGTTGGTTTCCGGGCGGAAGGCCGTGCCCGCGCCGTCAAAGCCGCCCGCCTTATAGCCGGTCGAAACCTTGCCATAGATCAGCGTGGCGGCATTGGGCTTGTAATTCAGCCCCGCCAGCCAGGTGAACTTGCTGCCCGAATATTTGAGCGGCGTGGTGCTCGAGGGCTGGTTGGTCAGTTCGATGGGCCCGCTGCCAAAGGCGAAGGCGTAATTGGTGAAAGCCGCGTCGCGGTCATCCTGCGTATAGCGCCCCCCCACCACGGCGGTCAGCGTATCGGTCAAGGGCACTTCGGCCTGGCCAAAGGCCGAAACGCTCTTGGTGTTGGTGGGGTGGCGGAAATAGTTCACATAGGAACCGGTCGCGCCGATGAAGGGGGAATAGAGCCCGCCATTGGTGCCCAACTGTTCATAGAAATAGAACACGCCGCCCTGCCATTGCACGCCATGGGTCAGGCCGTTGAGGCGCAGTTCGTGGCTGTTCGTTTTCACCGTCCCGCCGAAATTGGTGAAATAGAAAGCGGGCGAGAGCGAATTGCCCCCGGTGTTCTTGGTGGTGCGATAGCCGCCTGTATAGGTCAGCGTGGCAAAGCCCATGTCATAGGCCAGCCGCCCGCGCACGGCGGTCGAAATCTGGTGCAGGCTGCCCACGCCGATCAGCGGCGAATTGTAGGTCGAGCGGTCCTTGCCGGCCAGAACGTTGATATTGGCCGGAACGCACGAGACCCCGCCCGTACGCGCCGCCGCCACGGTCCAGCCATTGCCGCAGGAGGTGGTGCTGGTACCCGGATTGTTGCCCGCCGCGGTCATGTCGGTCCACATCTGGGCGGCCGGGATGACGTTCTGTTCGACATGCTCGACCGCGCCGTCCATCGTCAGGCCGTTGACCGGCTTCAGACGCAGGCTGATGCGGCCGCCGCCGGTATTGTCAGTGTCCGAACGATTGGCTGTCGAAGGGGTGAAGGCCGAGGTCGGGCTGAAGGGCGTGTTGGGGTGATAATTATACCCGTCATGGCTGCGATAGAAGCCCGCCACGCGCACCGCCGCGCCTTCGCCCAGCACGAGATCCGCGCCGCCGTCGACCAGCACCGAATTGAAATTGCCATAGGAGACCGAGCCGTTGAAACCGGTGTGGTCACCCGGCTTGCGGGTGATGAAATTGACCGCGCCGCCGGTGGAATTGCGGCCATAGAGCGTCCCCTGCGGGCCGCGCAGCACTTCGACACGGTCAATGTCGAAAATGGCGGCGTTCAGAATGGTCGGGCGGTTCAGATATTCGCCGTCGATATTGACGGCAATCGACTGATCCTGCGCCTCATTGTTGGTCAGCGAGCCGACGCCGCGCACGGTGACGCGGGTGTTGTTGGTGTCATTGGTGATGTTGAGCGCGGGCGAGACCTTCTGGACCGAGGTGAAATCGGTCACGCCCTGCGCGGCCAACGCGGCGCCGGTGACGACCGAGATGGCGATGGGAACGTTCTGGACGTTTTCCTTGCGGTTTTGCGCGGTGACGATGATTTCGCGGGCGTCGGGTTCGGCGGATTTCCGGGCCTGGGCGTTTTGGTTTTGTGCAAGGGCCGGGGTCACGCTCATCAAAGCCCCGCCCGCCAGCAGAATGGGCACAATATTCCTGTAGGTCATTGGCAATCCTCCCTCTTTTGTAATCTGTGATTTCTTGATGCCGGAGGCCGGATGGGCGGCCTGTCCGATGAATCACTAAATTAGAATTATGGTTATGATCCATCCCGGCGGGCTGTCAAGAATAATAATTCTAATTTCTCTGGATGCATTTTCATAAATGCCGTGAATGGCCAGGGCCGGACGTCAAAGCCGGTTGCAATGGTAGCGCAACCTCTATAACAATAATCATCATTCTAATTATAAACCGCATTCAAGCGGCCCCGCACAGTGGAGAGAACCATGAACCTATCCCCATGTATCGAATGGCATTTTTCCGATTCCGAGGATCTGGCCGACCGCCTTCGCGCCGCCGCCAAGGCCGGATTCGCCAGAGCCGAATTCCATCTCTGGCGCGACAAGCCAATGACCGAGATCGGCGCGGCACTGGCCGAAACCGGCGTGAGCCTGACCGGCATCTGCGTCGATCCGCGCCGCAGCATCGTCGATCCGGCCCAGCATGAGGAACTCTTCGCCGCCGTGCGCGAAAGCATCGAGGGCTGCAAAGTCATCGGCTCGCCCCCGATGATTGTCGCCTCGGGCTTCATCCGCGAAGGCGTCAGCGCGCAGGAGCATTTCGAACAGGCCGTCACGGCGCTCAAAACCATCGCCGCCATGGCGCAGGATGCGGGCGTCATCCTGCTGCTCGAACCGCTCAATGACCGGATCGACCACCCCGGCATGTATCTGGTCAGCACCACGCTCGGCCTTGATCTGATCGAGGCGGTCGGCAGCCCCAACCTGCGCCTGCTCTATGACGTCTATCATTCGCGCGTGATGGGCGAGGATATGGCAGAAGTGCTGAAGGGGCGGATGCATCTGGTCCATCATGTGCAGGTGGCCGATTATCCGGGCCGCAACGAGCCGGGCACCGGCACGATCGACTGGACCGAAGTGATCGCGACGCTCAAACGGCTGGGCTATCAGGGCGATATCGGGCTGGAATACCGGCCGACAATGCCCATCGAGGCTTCACTGGCAAAAAGCCGGGAAGCTCTGGGGGTCTGATCCCCCATCACCGAAACCAGGGGAGAGGTGCCGGTGGCCAATATCACAGACCAACCAACCATGACCGAGCGGATCAGCTACGGCATGGGCGATATGGGAACCAGCCTCGTCTATAATATGGCGAGCGGGTTTCTGCTCTATTATTACACCAATGTCGTCCACCTGCCCGCCACATCGGTGGGCACGGTGTTTCTGATCGCGCGGATGCTGGATGCGGTGATCGACATGGCCGTCGGGCTGGGCGTGGACAGGACGCGCAGCCGGTGGGGGCGCACGCGGCCCTGGTTCCTGTTTGCCGCCCTGCCCTATGCGATTGTCGCGGTGCTGCTGTTTCATGTGCCCTCCGGCTCGCAAAACGCGCAGGTCATCTATGCCTTCGTCACCTTCAAGGCGCTGGGCATCCTGATGTCGCTACAGGCGATCCCCTATACCGCGCTGATGCCGATGATGACGCGCGACACCGCCCAAAGGCTCAAGCTGAGCGGGATGCGTTCGGTGGGGACCTCGATCTCGGTGGTGCTGGGCACGGCGGCGACCATGCCGCTGGTCGGGATTTTCGGCGGGGGCGACGAGGCGCGCGGGTTTCAGGCGGTGGCGATGCTGTTTGCCGGGATCGGGCTTGTCGCCACCATCGCCCTGTTCCGCAATTGCCGCGAACGGCATGAGGATCACGCCAGCCCCTCCTTCGCCATCCTGCCCGCGATTGGCCAGATGCTGCGCAACCGGGCGTGGCTGGTCTGTTTCGGCTTTTGCCTGCTCTATTTCGTGCGCTTTGGCATGATGATGTCGGCCACGGCCTATTTTGCCATCGATGTGCTGCACCGCCCATGGATGATTTCGGTGATGCTGCCCGCCGTGTCGGGGATGCTGCTGCTTTCCTCCTTTGTCGCGCCGCCCATTCTGGCGCGCACGGGCCTGCGGGCGGGCAGCGCGGCCGTATTGGCCGCCGCGATGGTGCTGTTTGCCCTGCTGCCTCTGGCCGAGGCGCATGTGGGGGCTTTTCTGGCGCTCTATATGCTCGCCTGCCTTGCCACCTCGATCACGATCACGGCGGCCTTCACGATGATTGCCGAAACGGTGGACCATCATCAGGCGCATTTCGGGGTCCGGCGCGAAGGGCTGCTGGCCTCAGGCATCAGCCTGTCGACCAAGGTGGGCATGGCGATCGGCACGGCGGCCTTCGCCTATTTGCTGGGCCATGTGCATTACCAGCCCGGCGCGGTCAGCGCCGAGGCGCAGGCTGCGATCCGCTATGCCTATTACGGCGGAGCGGTGGCGCTGCTGGGCCTGCAAACCATCGTCACGCTGTTCTGGCCGATGGGCGCAAGGGAGAAGGAAGCATGAAACGCCATCTCGGGATGGCGCTGGCGGGCGCATCGATAATGGGCTTGACGGCCCCCGGCGAATATAGGAATAATGATTCTAAATAGGGCGCAAAAGCCCCAGGGGAGAGAGAATGCCGTCATGACCGCCCGCCGGCCATGATCGCATCGCTTCAGCCTACCCGCTCCAACGAAACGATGGAACAGACGGAGGTTGCTGTGAGCAGCGCAATTCTAAGGGGCGTCAGCCTCTATTCCTATCAGAACGAGACCTTTCAGGGCAAAATGAGCCTTGAGGACTGTATCCGCACCAGCGCGGCGCTGGGCGCAAAGGGCATCGAGATCATCGGCGAGCAGACCTTCTGGGGCTGGCCCGAATGCGGCGTGGCGCAGGAGGATGTCGACAATTGGCACCGGCTGATCGCCAAATATGACTGCACCCCGGTCAGCCATGATTTCATGCTGGATTACAAGCGTTACAAGGGCCGCGAAATGCCCTTTGACGAGCAGGTCGCCAGCGTGAAGAACGACATCGACTTTGGCGCGCGTCTGGGCATGAAATTCATCCGCGCGCTGGTGTCGATTGATCCGGCGGTGCTGGTGGCCGCTGCGGATTATGCGCAGGAAAAGGGCATCAAGATCCTGATCGAGGTCCATGCACCGCTGCATTTCGACCATCCCTGGATCATCCGCCACGCCGAAGCCTTTGAAAAATCGGGCTCGGACGCGCTGGGCTTCCTGCCCGACATGGGCATGTTCCTCTTCAAGTTTCCGCCCGTGTGGAAGGAGAAGTTCATGCGGATCGGCGTGCCCAAGGCGATCGCGGACTATATCGAGAAAGCCTATGAGGACCGCGTGCTGTCCGAATATGTGATCCTGAACGTTGCGCAGATGGGCGGTACCGGCCCTGCCATCGCGATGGCCGAAACGCTGCGCCACAATGCCGCGTTTGAGCCGAAACGGATGCTCGATTACATGCCGCGCATCCACAATATCCACGGCAAGTTCTATCAGATGGACGAGGATTATGTCGAACCCTCGATCCCCTATGACGAGATCGTGCGTGTGCTGAAACAGGGCAATTATCAGGGCTATATCTGCTCTGAATATGAGGGCAACCGCTGGATCGAGGATGCGCAGGAGCCGGATTCGGTCGAACAGGTGCGCCGCCAGCAGGTGATGCTGGCCCGCCTGCTGGGCGAGAGCGTCGAGCCTTCCCTCAACACCACTGTCGCGGCCTGAAAGGAACCCAAGCCCATGATGGACAACAAAATGATCGTCGAAGGCAGCCTTCAGCGCGAAGATGGCGGCTTTTCCTTCCTTGGCCGCCTGCCCTATTATCGCGGCCTCGGCCTTTCCATGATCGAGGACATCATCGTCTCGGTCGATGGCGAGGCCATCCCGCGTGAGGCGATCCGTTTCTGCGTGCGCGGCCGGACCTATACGCTCGACAAAATGGAAACGGTCTATGACAACCGCTGGAATTTCGGCGAAAAGGCGCGGATCATCGCGCTGAACGGCGGATTGCCTGCGGGCAACCATGCCATCACTTTCGCCGTGCGGATGCGCGTCTCCTATCTGCCCTTTGTGCCCACCACAAAGGACACCAAGCAACTCGCGATGGCCGCATGAGCCATGGGGCGGCGGTGAGGCGATCACCGCCGCCTTTTTCTTTCAAAGACCGGATGAGGCAAGCCTGATGCTCTATTTGCGCCAATTCTATCGCGGCCTGACCCTGAAGCCGCAGGGTTTCACGATGATCGTGGCGGGCTTTCTGCCGGTCTTTGCCATTATCGCGATGTTTCCGGTGGTGGCGGCCATCATCGCCCATTTCAAGGATCTGCCCGATGCGGCAATCCGGGTGCCCGCGATGGTGACGGCGCCGGGCTATGCCATCGCGCTGCTGGCGCCCTTTGCCGGGGCGCTGGCGGATCGCTATGGGCGGCGGCCGCTGCTGCTGGCCTGCACGCTGGCCTATGGCGTGGTGGGCGCGGCACCTTTCCTGATGGAAAATCTGGACGCCATCATCGCCTCACGCATCCTGCTGGGCGTGTGCGAGGCAGGCATCCTGACCATCGTCAACACGCTGATCGCCGATTATTGGGATGATGACGGGCGGCGCAACTGGCTGATGCTGCAAGGTCTGGTCGGGCCGTTCTTTCAGCCTCTGGTGTTCATTCTGGTGGCAGCCGTGGCAGCGGTGCGGTGGAACGGGGGCTTCCTCGTCTATCTGGTCGCCTTTCCCATCTTCGTCTCGATGTATTTCTTCCTCTTTGAACCCAAAGTGCCCAAGCCGGAAAATCCCGTCGCCAGCCAGCCTGCCGAAGCTTTTCCGATGGGCGCGGCGCTGGCCGTGGGGGCGCTGACGCTGTTTGCCTCGGTGCTCTATTACGTGTTCATCGTGAATGGCAGCATCGCCTGGCACGAGGTGGGCCTGAGCGACCCGATGGCGATCAGCAAGGCCACCTTCGTGCCCAGCTTCTTCATTCTGGCCGGATCGGTGCTGTTCCGCATCCTGTCGCGCTATGGCAATGCGGTGCAGATCGGCGGCTTTCTGGCGATGCTGGGGCTGGGGCTGGCCGGGATCGGCATGGCGCATAATGTGCTCTCGATGCAGGCGGGGCTGATCCTGCAACAGACCGGCGCGGGGATGGCGGTCCCGGCCCTGATCGCATGGGCGCAGTCCAAATTCTCGTTTGCTCACCGTGGGCGCGGCATGGGCATCTGGACCAGCGCCTTCTTTCTGGGGCAGGCCATTTCGCCCATCATCGTCGGCTTTGCAGCGCAAGCTTTGGGCTCGATGCAGATGGCTTTTCTGGCCGGGGGCGGGGCGGCCTTGGCCGGCGCTGTCATCTGCGGCCTGCTGGCGATGCAGATCGGCAAACCGGCGCTTCAAAAGCCGTTTGGCGCCTAGGGCGATTGGGGTTATGGGCCATGGTTTCCGCCGGTCCCACGCAGGTTGCCCTTGATGTCCGAAGAAACCCCCGCCCCCCCTCCCCTGCCCCTCAGCCGCGCGCCTTTGCAGGGCCGCAGCAAGGCCTCGCTGGAGCGGATGCAGGCCACCGCGCGCGAATTGATGCTGGAGCGCGGCAATGAGGACTTCACGCTTCAGGAAGTGAGCAGCCGAGGGCAGGTTTCCATCGGCTCGATCTATCTGCGTTTCGAGGGCAAGGATGCGCTGGTGCGCGCGGTGCTGGTCCAGGCGATGCAGGACCTGCGCGATGCCGAGGACGCCATGCTCGAACGGCTGTTGCGCCATTGCCGGAACATCGGCGAATTTGTCGAAAACTACATCGCCGATTATGCAGAGGTGCTGCGTCTTCATGCGCCGCTGCTGCGCCTGGCCATGTTGCGCGCGCAGCAGGACGTCCAGATTTCCGGCCTTGGCAAACAGGCCGCCGAGGATGCTGTGGCCGCCTCGATGCGGGCCTTTCTGGAGTATCGCGCGGAAATCGGCGGGGATGACCCCGAATTGCGCGCCCATTCGGCCTATCAGATCATCTTTGCCACGCTGGCCCGGCGGCTCAGCCTGGGTTCGACCAGTGAATCAAGCCCGACGCAGGACTGGGACAGTCTGAAGGGCGAGCTGGCGCGCATGTGCACCGCCTATCTGCGCTCGGCCTGACACGAAAATGGGCGGCGGGTGATGCCCCCGCCGCCCCTTCGATTGTCCGGCGAACCCGGCCTCAGGCCGCAACCGGCGCCTCGGCCAGAATGCGGCGGCACATCGCCTGATGGCGGCGCACCTGCTCAAAGGCGTCTGCCGTGCAATAGGCGTGGCCTTCCCATTCCGAAACGATCGTGCCGGTGAAACCGCCATCGCGGAACAGCGGCAGGATCTCCTCATAGGGGATCGCTTCTTCGACGCCCTCGTCGCTCACGCCGTAAAACTTGCCGTGGATATGGATCGTGCGGTCCACCATCTCGGCCCAGCTCTTGGGATCATTGTTCGACAGGATGAAGAAGGAGAGCGTGCAGGCCTGAAGATGCGCCTGCTCGTAGCCCTTGGCTGCGGCGATCTCGCGCAGCTTGCCCGCTTTCACATAGGAAGGGCCATCCTCGGCCCAGATTTCCTTGGTGATCTCGATCAGCGCCTCGGGCGTGCCGATGGCGCGCGCGGCGTCCAGCAGGCTGGGCGGGATGGCGCGGGCCGTGCCGCCGAAATCGGGAATCCAGCCCAGCGCGGGCGAGTTCAGCTTTTCATACATCTCGCGATATTCGAGCACCGCCGGATGGCGCGCCCACATCGGAGCGTGAACCTCAACCCCCATCTGCATGCCGATATCTTCGCAGAAAGGCGCCAGTTCGGGCAGCAGATGCGCAGGGAGCGCGAATTGTCCGCGCGCCAGCTTGAAGCCCAGTTTCTTGGCACTGCGCAATTGGCGCTTGTGATATTCGACCAGATCCGCATCGTCGATGGGCTGCTGGCCCGGTTTCATAAAGCGATCCGAATTGATCGCGCAGGACACCGGGTTCAGGCCGGTTTCCGCGATCAGATCCTTGAAATAGGCGGCGAAATCGTCCGAAACATCGGGAAATTCCTTGAAGCTCTGAAAACCGATGATCTCGATGTTCGGCCCCAGATCGCGCTTGGCCACCTCGCGCAGCAGCGTGTCCAGCTCGAACTGGCGGGTCAGCCATTCGTTGGTGAAGGAATAAAGGGTAACGCCCATCTGCGGGCCATTGGCGGCAGTCATTGTGGCAACTCCTGTCGGATCAGTTGACGCGCAGCGTGGCGGTTTGCGGGTTCACGCGCTTCATGCCCGGAATATAGGGCGGGTTCACATGCAGCAGCAGCGAGACGTCATGCTCGCTGTCGGCCGCCAGATTGACACCCGGCAGGACCAGAAACGCGCTATCGCGCACAAACCAGAACGCATTGGTCTGCTCGCCCATCTTGGCCAGCGGAAAGCTGATGTCGTCGAATTCGACAACGGCATCGGCCAGATCGACCGGCGCTCCATCCAGCGTTACGCCTGCCACTTCGACCGTCGAGAACGGCAAGGAGCGATACCAGGGCAGGCGCATCGCCAGTCTTGCCCCGCGCGGAGTGGCCGACAAGCCCTCCTCGCCGATGATTCGTTCAACAGGCAGCATAGCGCACTCTCCCTTTATCGCTGGATTTCAACGGCCCTGATGAGGGGCGGATTTGAATAATTGGAATTACACTTCTAATTGATGCTTGACAGGGGGTCAAGGGTCGTGCTGAAAGAAAGCGAATATAGGTTCTATTATCATTTGTGGGATTCGGGCGGGGAAAAATGGCCAGTTTCGACTATATCATCGTGGGCGCAGGCTCGGCAGGCTGCGTGCTGGCCAACCGCCTCAGCGCCGATCCGCGCCATCAGGTTCTGCTGATCGAAGAAGGCGGCGACAACCAGCATCCCTTCATCAAAATGGCGGGCGGCTTTGTCAAAATCATGGGCAAGCCGGATTATTTCCGCGCCTATCCCGTGGTTCAGCAGCCCGGCCGCCGCAAGGAAATGCAGGCCTATGGCCGTGGCCTTGGCGGTTCGTCGGCGATCAACGGCACATGGTATCTGCCCGGTCAGCCGGGGGATTACAATGACTGGGCCGCGCGCGGGCTGACCGGCTGGGGCTGGGACGAAATGGCGCGCTGCATCAAGAGCATCGAGTCCTATCGCGCGCCCGGCGCCCATGCAGGGCGCGGCCGCGACGGCGAATTGCAGATCACCCCCTCGACCTACAAATCGCCCGTGTTCGACGCCATCGCCCAGGCCGCCGCCTCGATCGGCGCGCCATGGAGCGATGACATCACCGCGCCGGGCGCCCCGGCGGCGGGCCGCACCCAATATACCGTCAGCCGCACCGGACAACGCGCCTCCAGCTATGAGGCGTTCGTCGCGCCCATCCGCAGCCGTTCCAATCTGACGGTGCTGACCAACAATCCGGTCAAACGCATCACCATCGAAAATGGCCGCGCGAAGGGCGTGATTGTCGAGCGCGATGGCGCCGAAGTCACCATCCATGCGCGCGGCGAGGTGATCCTGTCGGCGGGCGTCTATGGCTCGCCCCAGATGCTGCAACTCTCGGGCGTGGGTCCGGGGGCGGAGCTTCAGCGTCTGGGCGTTGCGGTGCAATCGGATCTGGCGATGGTGGGGCGCAACCTGTTCGACCATCAGAAGATGGGCATCTCCTATGACCTGCACAACAATCCCGGCACCAACCGCGAATATGTCGCGCCGCGCCTCTATGCCAACGCCTTGCGCTATTTCCTGACGCGCAGCGGCCCGCTGGCGCGCGTGGGCCTGCCGATCACGGTGCTGGTGCCGTCGAAGGGCACCGCGCCCGAATGGCCCGATTTCCAGCTCGCCGCCGCCGCCTTTGCCATGCGTACGGTGCAGGAAATGACCGAAAAGCCCGGCAGCCCTATCAGCAATCGCCCCGGCATCACCTTCTCGGCCTATCACCTGCGCCCGCGCAGCCGGGGGCATATCACGGTGACTTCGCCCGATTTCCGCGTTTCGCCGCTGGTCGATCCGGCGATCTGGTCCGATCCCTTCGATCAGGAAAAGGCCATCGAACTGTTCCACTTGCTGCGCCGCTTTGCCGGGGCCGAGGCGCTCTCGGCCTATGTTGGCAATGAACGCGTGCCGGGCAACCACATCCAGAGCGAGGCCGAATTGGTGGACGCCGTGCGCGCCATGGCCGAACCGGGCCTACATGGCATGGGCACCTGCGGCATGGGCACCGACCGCGCCACTTCGGTCACCGATGCGCGCTGCCGGGTGCACGGGGTCGATGGGCTGCGCGTGGTCGATTGCTCGATCATGCCCTCGCCGGTTTCGGGCAACACCAATGGTCCGGCCATGGCCGTGGCCGCGCGGGCGGCCGAACTGATCCTTCAGGACGCGCGGTAATCAAGGCGCCGCATCGGGACCCCTCCCCCGGTGCGGTGTCAGATCGGCAGCATCATCCCGGTCTTGACCCGGTCCAGCGCCACCAGCGTGCGAAACCTTTCAAACAGGTCGCTTTCCGAAAAAAGCCGCCGCGTCAGCGTGTCATAGGCGCGCATATCCGGGCTGATGATGACCAGCACAAAGCTGATGCCGCCGGTGACATAGTAGCATTGCTGCACCTCGGGCGCCGCGCAAAACAACGCTTTGGCCGCGTCCACCGTGGCCGCGCGTTCATCGCGCAATTGCACCTCGACAATCGCCGTAATCGGCAGCGCCACCGCATCGGGCGCGATCAGCGCCACATTGGCGGCGATCACGCCCGCCTCCTCCATCGCGGCAATCCGCCTTTGCACGGCCGCCGCCGACAGGTTCACCGCCTCGGCGATCTCGCGCTGGGGGCGTTTGTTGTCCTGCTGAACAATGCGCAGGATGGCCAGATCGAAAGCATCGAGCGGGCGGGGTGATTTAGCCATCGGCGAGCCTCAGCGTGATTTTTTGTTGCATTTTATGGCCCAAATTTGCGCCAACAACCCAGCACAGTGATGATATAACCCGCACCATCCCTTTTGGCGAGAACAAGTCCTATGCAGATGGTCCGCACCCTTCCCTCGCGCCGCGGCGTGTCGCTGCTGGGCATCGGCTGCGGCATCGGCGCGGGGGCGCTATGGGGGCTGGTGTTTCTGGCGCCGGAACTGGCGGGGATGTTTCGCCCGCTTGAGCTCACGATCGGACGCTATATCGCCTATGGGCTGATCGCGCTGATTGCGGTGGCGCCGCGCCTGCGCCGCCTTGTGGATCATATCGGCGGATCGGGGCTGATCGCGCTGGTCTGGCTCTCGCTGGCGGGCAATACAGTCTATTATTTCCTGCTGTCCGCCGCCGTCCAAATGGGCGGGATCGCGATGACCTCGCTCATCATCGGCTTTCTGCCCGTGGCCGTGACGATCATCGGCAGCCGCGACCATGATGCGGTGCCGCTGATCCGGCTGATGCCTTCGCTGCTGCTCTGCGCGGGCGGAGGACTGTGCATCGGGTGGCAAGCGGTGGGCCAGGCCGTGGCCAGCCATTCGTTCAATCAGTTGATCGGCATGGCTTGCGCCACCGGAGCGCTGATCTCATGGACCGCCTATGCGGTGGGCAATGCGCGCTGGCTGGTGCGGCTGCACACGATCGGCGCGCAGGACTGGAACCTGCTGATCGGGGTGATGACCGGGGCGCAGGCGCTCTGCCTTGTGCCGGTGGCGCTGATCATCGGCGTGGCGCATCACGATGGCGCGGACTGGACGCGGTTTCTGCTGGTTTCGGGCGGGGTGGCGCTGCTGGCCTCGATTGCGGGCAATGCGCTTTGGAACCGGGCGAGCCGCCTGCTGCCCCTCACCCTTGTCGGCCAGATGATCCTGTTCGAAACGCTCTTTGCGCTGCTCTATGGCTTCCTGTGGGAAGCGCGCTGGCCGACCATGGCTGAAGTGGGCGCCTTTGGCCTGCTGGTGGCCAGCATCACGGCCTGTCTGGCCGCGCACCGGGGCCGAGGGGACGGGCGGGAGGGCGCATAAAATCCCGGCAAAGATACGAATGCGGCCTTGACCGAAAGGGGGCCTTGGGAGACTTTGCGCGAACTTGAAAACGATACCAAGCAGAGGACCTGAAATCATGGACAGACGCAATTTCCTCGCAAGTGCGGGCGCTTTGGCTGCGCTCAGCGCCGCTTCGCCAGCCTTGGCCGCGCCCAAGGGCCGCGCCTTCGGCATCCAGCTCTGGACCGTGGCCAAGATGCTCTCGCAGGATTTTGAAAAGACCATCGCGATGCTGGCCGGGCTTGGTTACCGCGAACTGGAAATGTACGGTCCCTATGATTTCAGCGACGATCGCGGCAAGGCGAGCTGGGCCGCCGTCACCCCCAGCCTCGGCTTTTCGGGCAGCGGTTTCTTTGGCCATACCGCTGCGCAGGTCAAAACCATCATGCAGCGCCACGGCCTGACGGTCCCCTCGCTTCACACCGATATTTTCACCCTGCGCGACGGCATGGGCAGACTGGCCGAAGCGGCCCATGCGCTGGGCTCGACCTATGTGACGCTGCCCTCGCTGCCCGCCGACATGCGCAAGACATTTGACGATTACAAACGCGCCGCCGATGTCTTCAACAAAATCGGCGCCGATGCCGCGCGCCACGGCGTGCGCTTTGGCTATCACAACCACGGCTATGGCCTGATGCCGGTCGATGGCAAGATCCCGCTGCGCACCATGCTGGACGCCACCGATCCCAAGACGGTGTTCCTCGAACTCGACGTCTATTGGAACTTTGCCGGGGGCGGCGATCCCAAGGAATATCTGACCCGCTACAAGGGCCGCTACAAGATGGTCCATCTGAAGGACATGAAGGGCATCCACCGCTTCGACCATGACGGCGGCGATTCCACCCAGTGGATCGAATTGTTCAAATATCTGACCTATCTGGGCGATGGCAATCTGGACATGAAGGGCATCATCAAGACCGCCGAGGCCACCGGCGTCGAGCACTTCTTTGTCGAACAGGACCGCGCCGACGATCTGATGGTCGCGATCAAGGGCAGCGCGGATTTCCTGAAGAAGAACGGTTTCCGTTGATGTGAAAAGGGGCGCCGGTCTGACCCGGCGCCCCTTGATCTTACCCGCCGATCTTGCTGGCGGTGAAATCCAGCCGCGCGGTATAGGGATCTTCGGTGTGGCTTGCGCCTTTCCCGTCGATCCATTGCACCGTGGTCGTGGTGGCGGTTGCCTGCGGCCAAGCCGGAACGCCTGCGGCATCAGGCTTGCCGGTCTTGGCAAAATTCACCCAATAGCGATGCGTCAGGCTCGCCACCGGCTGTTCCTCGGCCAAGGGCGCATCGCCCTTGCGCGCGGGGACCGTGTCGAACACATAGGGCAGTTCGCTGGCATGGGCCGCGCCGCCAATGGCCTGCGCCATTTTGGGCACGGCATAGCCAAAGCGATAGAGCCAGACCTTCTGGCCCCGCGCCGCCATCAACCGGGCAACATGGCGCGAGGGTTCGATGAACATCTTGTCCGCGCTGATGCCCATGGCGATATGGCCCGCAGGCTTGGTGCCATCGGCATCATAGACCTTGCGCGCGGCATCGGCGTCCGCCCCGAACTGGGCAAAGACCTTGTCCTTATCCGTGCCAAAGGCAAAGCCATCGGCCGAATTGGCGCCCACGATCACCGGCACATCGGCGGTCAGACCCGCCGCAATCGCATCGTCGGGCGCGCCAAGGATCGTGCGCCCATCGACCATCGGTCCGGAATATCCCTTCTGGCCCATGCTCGACATCGACAGATTGCCCGTCACCTGCGCCTCGGGCAGAGCGCGCAATTGCGCGGCGGTCAGCCCGGGGGCGAATTCGGAACCCACCAGCGCGGCCTTGGCCATCGTCGGCTGGGGCAAGGTGCCGTTGCGCCCGCCGCCGCTCTCGATCACGATCTGGCTGAACAGCCCGCGCGCCAGAGGGGATTGGAGCAGCATATGCATGCTCATCCCGCCCGCGCTTTCGCCAAACACGGTCACGCGCGAAGCGTCTCCGCCGAATTTGGCGACATTGGCCTGCACCCATTTCAGAGCCGCGATCTGGTCCAGGAAGCCGAAATTGCCCCCCAGCCCTTCGGCGGCCAGACCCGGATGGGCAAAGAAGCCAAAGCGGCCAAGGCGATAGTTGAGGCTGACGAAAACCACGCCATCGCGCGCGAAATTCTGCCCCGAATAGACGCCCGGCGACGAACCGCCATTCACAAAGCCGCCGCCATGGATCCACACCATCACCGGCAACTTGTCCCCGGCCTTGGCCGAGGCGGGTTTCCACACGTTGAGGTAGAGGCAGTCCTCGGCAGGCGTGGTGGTGATGGGTGCGGCGTCGGGCGGGAACGGCGCCTGGGCGCAGTCATGGCCAAAAGCGCTGCCGTCGTGCACGCCCTGCCATGCCACGACAGGCTGGGGCGCGCGCCAGCGGTTGGCCCCGGTGGGCGCGGCGGCATAGGGGATGCCCTTGAAGGCGGTGACGCCCTGCGCCTCCACGCCTGACACAGCGCCGCCTGTCACGGTCACGTTTTCGGCATGGGCCGAGGCAGAAGCCATCAGCGCAGCGGCCAGCAAAACAAATTTGCGCATGGGATCAATCCTTCCACGTCTTGGCGGCAACTTTGGTGGCGACCGGCGTGCCCAGATGCTCGGCGTCCTGACCAAGGGCAAAGCTGTACTGGCCGCCCTTGATGCTCCAACCCTTGGCCGTCCAGTCGGCCAGAATGCGCGGGTCGATGGTCAGCGTGACGGGCTTGGCCTCACCTGCCTTCAGTTCGACGCGGGCGAAACCGGCCAGACGCTGCTTGGCCTCGTCGCCGCGCTGCGTCAGGTAAAGCTGGGCGACATAGGCGCCTTCGCGCGCACCGGTGTTCTTGACCGTAAAGCTGGCGGTCAGGCCCTTCACGCTCAGCCCATCGGCGGCAAAGCTGGTGTAGCTCAGGCCATAACCGAAGGGGAACAGCGGTTTTTCGCCCTTGCGCGC
Source organism: Novosphingobium sp. SG707 (assembly GCF_012275515.1). GTDB lineage: Bacteria > Pseudomonadota > Alphaproteobacteria > Sphingomonadales > Sphingomonadaceae > Novosphingobium. Next base: position 218,907 of record NZ_JAAZQL010000001.1, on the reverse strand, counting down.
GAACCAGCGATAGCCCACGTCAGAGCCTTCGATATTGTAATTGGCCAGCAGTTTGGTGTCGGGGGTGGGCGGATTGCCCATGAAGTCGGTTTCCATATCCCAATAGCCATCGACCACCGGACGCGGCAATTGCGAAGCGCTGGCCGGGAAGGTGATCGGCAGGCGGCCCGAGGGGTTGGTGTCGCCAAACAGGACGCTGGCGATCGCATCGCCGCCGCGGCTGCCGCCATACCAAGCCTCGACCACGGCGGGCACCTTGTCCAGCCAGGGCATGGCCACCGGATTGCCGGTTTCCAGCACGACGATCGTGCGCGGATTGGCCGCAACCACCGCCGCGATCAGCGCGTCCTGACCATTGGGCAGGCTGAAATCGGCATGGTCCTGCCCTTCGGTCGACCATTTGGTGGCAAAGATGATGGCGACATCGGCCTTCTTGGCCTGATCCACCGCATCGGCGATGATCGTGCCGTCACGATAGGTGACATTGGCGTCCTTGGCCTGCGCCTTGATCGCGGCAAAGGGGGCAACGCCATGATAATGCTGGCTGAAGAAGGTTGCCCACGGACCATCGCCGCCCAGCGGGATCGACGCCTTGGGGCCGCCTTCAGGGTCAGTCTGGCTCGATCCGCCGCCCGACAGCACGCCCGAAGCGGCATAACCGCCGATCACCGCAATACGCTTGGCCGTCTTGGCCAACGGCAGCAGGTTGCCGTTGTTTTTCAGCAGCACGATGCCCTGCTTGGCGGCTTCGAGCGCCACTTCGCCATTCTTGGCAAAGTCGATCTTCACGCCGGGCTTGGCGTCATTCTTATCCAGGTTGGTGGCATAGATCGCGGTCAGCACGCGGCGGTTCATGTCATCGAGACGCGCGGCCCATTTCGGATCGGCCTTGGCCTTGGCGGCCAGATCGTCGGTGAAAAACACCTTGGGGTCGAGTTCGGCGCCCGACTGCTGATCCAGCCCGTGGATCGCGGTGTCCAGCGTCGGCACCGCGCCCCAGTCGGACATGACAAAGCCCTTCCAGCGCCAGTCCATCTTCAGCACCGTGTTGAGCAGATAGTCATTGTCGCAGGCGTTCGCGCCGTTGACGCGGTTATAGGCGCACATCACCGACAGGGGCTGGCCCTGTTCGATGCCGATCTTGAAAGCCAGCAGATCGCTCTCGCGCGCATTGGCATCGGTAATCTGGATATCGACGAATTTGCGGCCGGTTTCCTGACCGTTCAGCGCGAAATGCTTGATGGTCGAAATGATGCCGTTCGACTGGATGCCCCGGATCGCGGCGCCCACCAGCATGCCCGAAAGCAGCGGATCTTCGGAAAGATATTCGAAGGTGCGCCCGTTGCGCGGATCGCGGGTCAGATTGACGCCGCCCGCCAGCAGCACGTTGAAGCCCTTGGCGCGCGCCTCGGACCCGATCATCGCCCCGCCCTGTTCCAGCAGCGCCGGGTTCCACGAGGCCGCCTGCGCCAGACCCGATGGCAGCGCGGTCGAGCCATCCTTGCGGATCCCGCCCACATAGGCCACGCCCAGCGAGGCATCGGTTTCCTTGAGCGCCGGAACGCCCAGACGCGGTACGCCCGCGATATAGCCCGCACCCGGAATCGCCTCGGCGGGCGGCTTGGGCGCGTTGGGCATCAGCGGCAGCGGCATGATGCCATGGGTCAGGATGGTCTTTTCCTCGGCCTTCATCGCCTTGACCGTGGCCCCCGCGCGCGCATCGGCCGCCGCCACATCGGCGGCCGTGGGAGCAGCAGCATGGGCCATGGCCGATCCCATCGCGATGATGGCCACGCCTGCGAGACATTGAAACTGGATTTTCATGGTCTTCTCCTGCCACTCCTGTGGATCGGTAATTGAATTTTTTCTCAAGAACAGCCGCAAGCCGGATTAAGTGGCCTGCGGCTGTTCAGCAACAGATAAGTATTAGATTTATATTAGAATTTCACCCCCGCGCGAACACCAAAAGTGCGCGGATCCTCAAACACCGCCGTGCCCGCAGTTACGCCTGCACTGCCAGCGGTGGTGGGGTTGCCGTTCGACCCAACGCCCGTCAGGACAATCCGGTTTTCCAAATTGCGCCCATATACGCCCACATAATAGGCCTTGTTTGGAGCGGTATAATTCAGCGACAAATCCGTCTTGGTATAGTTGGGCTGGCGATAGAAAACGCCGCTGCCGGTATCGGTCAAAGCATAGCTGGACGAAATGCGGGTGCGGGCATTGAACGAGATTTCGCCGCCGCCGCGCAAAGGCTGGGTAAACGTGTATCCCAACGAAACCACGGATTTGGGGCTGCGGTTAAGCGCCTGTCCGGTAAGGTCGAAAGGCACATAGCGCGACTGGCCGGGATAGGCCGTGGACCAGCCCGCGCCGCGATCGATGATCGGTGTAAAGGCGCCATAACGGGCATTGAGGAACGTGACCGACGCATCAAAGGCATGGTTGGGAGCAGGCTTCAAGGTCGCTTCCAACTCAACACCATCAACCTTGGCCGACGCCGCATTGGATGTCACCTGGCAAGGTCCGCCACAGACGTTCTGAACCGAGGAAATCTGCAGACCACTATAGTCGTAGTGGAAGTAGTTACCGTTCACGCGCAGCTTGTTATCCGGTGTGTGAACTTTGAAACCCACTTCATAAGCAGTGAGAGTTTCAGGTTGATAATAAAGCACCGAAGCGGGGAGCGAGCAACCGGTGCCGGTGCCGGTTTCGCAGCCATCGTTAAAGCCGCCCGCCTTGTAACCGGTTGCCACACTGCCATAAAGCAAACCGATACCGGGCAGATCATAGTCCAGCCCTACGCGCCAGGTGGTTTTGGAAAAGGTGCGATGGGCGTTGTTGGTCTGGAAAATGATGCGGGTGGTGCCGATATCCCCGACGGTGGCCCCGACACGGCTCTTGTCATCGGTGCTGTAGCGGACGCCGGCGGTCAGCTTAAGCTGGGGAGTGAAATTGTACGAAGCCTGACCAAAGGCGCCCTTTGAAATGGCAATCGTGGGATCCTGGGGGAAGCCGAATTGGCTGAAGGGAGCAAGGCCGCTGCTGAAGAGGCCGGGATTCAACAGAAAGAAGGCAATCCCGGACTTTTCCTTGAAATAATAACCGCCCGCCTGAACGAACAAACCGCCTGATTTGTAGGCGAGCCTTGCCTCATGGCTGGTCTGCCAATACTTGCCGGTGAAGGTGGTGGGAGAACCGGCGGTGGAGGAAATGTATGAAGTGCCATGCGACCAACGGTCCATGGTGCGATACGAACCAAGGTAGGTCAGCGTCAGCGCGTCACTGATGTTCCAATCGGCCTGGCCCATCACGCCCTTGCCGGTGTTGTGGTTTTGCCCTTGCCATGCCTCAACCAGATTGCTGGTACGCGCAGTCTTGCTGTCCGACATCACATAGGCGGGTGCGGAAAGCTGATAGGGGGCGGCGCTGGAAAAGAAATTGGTGGTAGGTACGGCATTGACGCCATAGCCCTTGTCCAGCGAATAATCGCCCTTAACCACGATTTTCAGATTGCTGGTAGGTTCCCACAGCGCCGAAAGGCGGGCGGCGAAAACATCCTTGAACGGACCCCAACTGTAGCTGTCTGTCGAGGCCTTGTTGACGAAGCTGTCACGGCGGTCATAGGACATCGCGCCGCGCACCGCCAGCGTTTCGCTGATCGGGACGTTGAGCATCGCGGCGGCATTGAAGTGGTTGAAGCTTTCATAGGACGCGTCGGCCGAGGCGCCGAACTTCTGCTTGGGCGAGGCGGTGATGACATTGACCACGCCCGCCGTGGTGTTGCGGCCATAGAGCGTGCCCTGCGGCCCGCGCAGCACTTCGACGCGCTCGACGTCAAAGAAGCTGACTTCCTGCGCCTGAGGACGGGCCAGATAGATGCCGTCGGCAAGGAAGGCGGCCGAAGGGTCGCCCTTTTCGGTGCCGTCGGTGCTGGTCACGCCGCGGATGGTGATCTGCAGACCGTTGCCGCGCACGATCGACACGTTGGGCACCGAGTCAGCCAGCTGCGTGGTGTTGGTGATGCCCTTTTGCACCAGCTGATCGCCGCTGACGGCGGTCATGGCGATGGGCGTTTTGGACAAAAGCGTTTCGGTGCGGGTGGCGGTCACGATAATGTCGCCATCGGCGGTGACCTGCGTGGTTTGTGCATAAGCCTGGGTTGCCGCGGCCAAAGCCATAGCTGACGCAACGCCTGCAAAGACGTTTTTCTTCATAGCCCCTCTCCATGTTTGAAAACGATCTCATGTCGTTTCGTCTATCTTGGTCCCTCAATCAGACATCGCTGTCAAGCAGGCTCCGACAATAGGATTTTGGTGTGGCATCGTGGGCACAGGGATAATTTTCATTTACAATATTCCGTTGTTTTTTATACGTATTTTTTCATAACTTTAACCAAATATCGCATTTTCATCCCTCACCCCGCCCGGAAACGAGGTGCTTTGCGCATTGCTATTCACCCTAACTTTTGTGATCGATTGTGTGTTGCATCCGCACAGCGCAAATGCAGCACCGGGCAAGGACGAATCCTGCCCGCCCATGCTTGACAATCAGGACAGCGCCCCCACAACAAAATCGACGCAACAGGACCGGACCGGCGCTCTCGCCCCCTCGGCGGCGGCCTGTCGGATCCGGGAACAAGGCATGATGACTCAAACCAAAATCGACACCGCCCCGCGCCCCCATGCCACCGCGCACGCCACCATGGCCGATGTGGCCAAGGCGGCCGGCGTTGCGATCAAAAGCGTGTCGCGCGTCATCAACAACGAGCCCCATGTCTCGGCCGAGTTGCGCGGCAGGGTGGAGGCCGCGATTGCCGCGCTCAACTATGTGCCCGATACGGCGGCGCGCTCGCTGGCGGGCGCGCGCAGTTTCACCATCAGCGTGCTGTTCGACAATCCCAGCCCCAATTACACGATGAAGGTGCTGGCGGGCGCCTATCGTGCCTGTGTTGCGCGGCAATATCACCTGCGCATCGATTCCATCGACACCAGCGCCGATACGCCCACGCTGCGATCCGCGCTGGAGGCGATTTTCCGCAATGCGCGCTGCGACGGTTTCGTTCTGACGCCCCCGATCAGCGACGATCCGCGTGTGCTCGACCTGCTGGAGACTTACGGCGCGCGCTATGCCCGCCTTGCGCCTTTCCTTGATGCCAAGCGCTCGCTGTCGGTCACTATTGACGATGCCGCCGCAGCCGCGCGCATTGCCGACCTGTTTCATCAACAAGGCCACCGCCGCATCGGTCTGGTCAACGGGCCGCCGCAGCATGGCGCGGCCCACACCCGCCGCAAAGGCTTTGTCGAAAGGCTGCATCAGATCGACCCGGCCATCGTCATTACCGAAGCGGTGGGCGGATTTGCCTTTGAAGGGGGTATGCATGCGGGCCGCGAACTGCTCGGCGCGGCCGACAGACCCACCGCAATTTTCGCCACCAATGACGATTCGGCCGCAGGCGTGATGGTAGCGTGCAGCCAACTGGGCCTGTCTGTGCCGCGTGATGTCTCGATCTGCGGTTTTGACGACAGTTGGGTAGCGCGCACGACATGGCCCTATCTGACCACGGTGTTTCAACCCATCGAGGGGATGGCCGAAGCCGCCGCGCTGATGATGATCGACCGCGAGGATGGCGCACGCCAGCTTGAGCTGGATTTCGAGCTGATCGAGCGCGATTCGGTGGGTCCGGCGCCCGCCTGAACCTGCACCGTTTGATTTTCCATGCCATTTTTTAGCGCGCCGCGATGGGGGGCGGGTCTTTTTGCGCCTGCATAATTGAACTTGAAATTGCGAGTGAGTTGCAATAGCGAGTCTCGGCAACAGATAGTCTCCCCGAAAGGTTGCCATGCCCCTGCGTCTCGCCCTGCTGTCCTCCGCTGCCCTCAGCGTGTTTGCCGCCCCTGCCCTTGCCGCAGAAAACGCGACCGAAGATGCCAACTCGATCATCGTCACCGGCAGCGCCCAGCGAGAAACCCCTTCGGCCACCGGCCTTTCCCTGACGCTGCGCGAAACGCCGCAGTCGGTCACCGTGATCGACCGCCAGCGCATCGAGGATTTCGCTCTCACCAATGTCAACGACCTGCTGGCCCAGGCCGTCGGCATCAATGTCGAGCGCGTCGAAACCGACCGCACCGAATATACTTCGCGCGGGTTTGACGTGACCAATTTCCAGATCGACGGCATCGGTCTGCCGCTGCGCTGGGGCGCGGCCTATGGCGAAACCGACACCATCCTTTACGAACGCGTCGAAGCCATTCGCGGCGCCAATGCGCTGATGACCGGCGTGGGCAATCCTTCGGCCACGATCAATTATGTCCGCAAACGCCCGACCAAGGACTTTCACCTCAAGGCCAATGTGCAGGGCGGAAGCTGGAACCAGTGGCGCGTCGACGGCGATGTCTCGGGCGCGCTGACCAAGGATGGCAAACTGGCCATCCGCCTGATCTATGCCCACGATCAGCGCGATTCCTATCTGCGCTACAACCATGTGAACCGCAATGTTTACGGCGCCCTGCTTTCTTATGACCTGACGCCCGAACTGACGATCAACACCGGCTATACGCGGCAAGAGAATAACGCGCGCGGCGTGCTGTGGGGCTCGCTGCCGCTGCTTTATACCAATGGCGCGCGAGTGTCCTATGACGTCTCGGCCAGTCCCTCCGCGCCATGGACCTATTGGAACGTCACCGACCAGACCGGCTTTGCCGAGCTGGAATGGAAGGGCCGCAATGGCTGGCAGGCGCGCGGGCGCTATACCTATAACAAGCGGGATTCGCGGGCAAAACTGCTCTATGCATTTGGCTATCCCGATGCCGCAACCGGGCTTGGCGTGGGCGGTTGGCCGGGCATCTACCGCTCGCCCTATGAACAAAATCTCTTTGACGGTCAGGCTTCCGGCCCGGTCAAACTCTTCGGGCGCGAGCATCAGGTGTCGCTGGGCGTGTCCCATGCCACGATGCATGGCCGCGAATTCTCGCAATCCACGCTGTCCTATCCCTCCTATGCCTCGGTCACCGACTGGGCCGTCAACGGCATTTATCCGGCCGAGGGCACCTATGCCGCCGAAGTTCTGTCCGAGGACAGCCGCGACACGCTCACCCGCGTCTATGGCGCGGTCCATGCCAATATCACCGACCGGCTGAAAGGCGTGTTCGGGGCCAGCGCGATCTGGCTGCGCTCCTCGGGCTATAATTACGGTGTCGATCAAACCCGCCGCAATTCCGCGCTCAGCCCCTATGTCGGCGCGGTCTATGACGTAAACCGCCATATCTCGCTCTATGCCAGCTATACCGACATCTTTAATCCGCAAAAGGAAGTGGATGTCACCAACGCGCGTCTAAGTCCCGCCAAGGGCACCGGCCTTGAGGCGGGCATCAAGAGCGAATGGTTCGACAAACGCCTCTATGCCAGCGCCGCGATTTTCCGCGCGCGCCAGACCGGATTGGCCGAGGCGGCGGGCGTGTTTGGCGTAGGCGATGCGGGCCGGGTGGGCACCACCTATTACCGGGGCGTGGACACGACTGCGCGCGGGTTTGAACTGGAAGTCACCGGCATGATCACCCCGCAATGGTCTATCAGCGGCGGCTATACGGGCCTTGAGGTGCATGACCAAAACGGCGCCCCCACCCGCACCTATCTGCCGACAAAATCGCTGAAACTGGCCACGACCTACAGCATTCCGGCTTTTCATGACCTCAAGCTGGGCGGGCAATTGCGCTGGCAAAATGCCACGCGCACCATCGACAGCGCCGTGGTGGCCTATGGCGGGGTCAGCGATCCGGTGGTCATCACGCAAAATGCCTATGCCGTGGTCGATCTGATGGCCAGCGCGCTGGTCGCACCCCATGTCCGCGCCAGCGTCAACCTGCGCAATGTGGGCGATGCTCACTATCTGGGCAGCCTGAAATGGGGTCAGGGCTTTTACGCCGCCCCGCGCAGCGTTTCGGGCACGATCTCGGTGGCGTTCTAAACCATGGGGCGGCAATTCTGGGTCGTGGCGCATCGCTGGGCTGGGCTGACGCTAGCGCTGTTTCTGGCGGTGGCGGGGTTTACCGGCATTTTCCTGTCATGGATCGACGAACTGGAAGTTGCCGCCGCGCCCGATCTGCAACTGGCCGCCCCGCCCTCGCCCGGCGCGACGCCGCTTTCCACGCTGGAATTGCGGCGGCGCGTGCTGGCGCGCTATCCGGGCGCGCGGATCGATTATGTGCCCATGGCAGTCGAGGAAGGCCATTCGCTGCGCCTCTATCTGACATGGCCCGATCCTAAGACCGGCCTGCCCCGCGCCGATGCGCCCGAATGGGACGATCTTTTCATCGATCCCTATACGGGGGCGGAGCTGGGCCGCCGCCAATGGGGCAATATTACCCAGGGAATCAAGAACCTGATGCCCTTTACCTATCGCCTGCATTACAGTCTGGCGCTGGGGCAATGGGGTCTGCTGGCCTTTGGGCTGGCGGCGCTGGTCTGGGTGCTGGATTGCTTTGTCGGCTTCTATCTCACGCTGCCCGTGGTGGCCAAGGCGCCTGCGCGGCAGGGCTGGTTTTCCCGCTGGGCTCCGGCATGGGCGGTGCGATGGGGGGCCTCAAGCTATAAGCTCAATTTCGACCTGCACCGCGCGGGCGGATTGTGGATCTGGCCTCTGCTGCTGGTCTTTGCGGTGTCCAGCGTCTCGTTCAACCTGCCGCAGGTCTATGGTCCGGTGGTGCAGGCGCTGGGCGGGGTAGATGATGGGGCGGTCTATCAATCGGCCCTGCTGCCCGCGCCGCGCTGGAGGCCGCGCCTGTCTTTCGATCAGGCGCTCCTGCATGGCGAGGAACTGGCCCGCGCCGAAGCCTCGCGCTTCCATCTGGCGCTGCGCGGCGATGGCGAGCGCTATCTCTGGTATATCCCGGCGACCGGGGCCTATGTCTATGGCTTCACCTCCAGCGCCGATATTTCGCGCCATGGCGGGGGCAGCTTCGTCGGCTTTGACGGCGACAGCGGGGCCTTGCGCGCCACGCGCATCCCGACCGGGCGGCACGGCGCCAACACTTTCACCACATGGGTTGAGGCTCTGCACACCGCCCATGTCGGCGGCACGGCATGGCGCATCGCGGTCAGCATGATCGGGGCGATGGTGACGATGCTGTGCATCACCGGCATTGTCATATGGATGAAAAAGCGCAGCGGCAGGATTGGGCGCAAGGCGCGCAGCCCATCTTCGTAAAATCAGCTGCTTAACCGGCGGGTCAGATAGAGGCCGCGCAGGCGCTGGATTTCTCCGCCGCCAAGGCCCAGTTCGTCCCGCAGATAGCCCATGGCGCCACCCTGATGCACGTCGATCACGGCAAAGGCCGCCTCGATATAGGAACGGTCCACGCCCACCAACAGCTTGAGCGCTTCGGGCGGCAACGCAGCAAAGGGGCTGTTGGCCATAGCCTTGCCGCCCATCAGTTTAGCGGGGTCAAGCGTCTGGTTCGACAGCATATAATCGCCGATCACCGTCTCACGCGGCACGCCAAGCGCCGTCAGGATCAACGCCGCGCCAATGCCGGTGCGATCCTTGCCCGCCGAGCAGTTAAAGGCCAGTGGCGCATGGCCCGCCAGCAATTCGCCAAACATGCGTTGATACTGGCTGTTGAATTGCGTGAGCAGGCGCGGATAGGAAGACGCCATCGCGCCGCGCACCTGATCGGCGGTGAAGTTGCGCGGATCGCCCTTGGGCAGGAATTGCCCGTTATCCATCACATAATCGTCGGCCAGCACGCGAGGCAGCGCGTGGGGCCAGTTCACCGGCTCGGCCTGCCGCTCGGCGGTGGAGCGCAGATCGCAGACCACGCGAATGCCGCGCCTTTCCAGCGAGGCGTAATCATCGGCGGTCAGCCCGGTCATCGAACCCGAGCGATAGAGCAGACCCCATTTGACCATCCGCCCATCACCCGTGCGATAGCCGCCCAGATCGCGGAAATTGCGGCCGCCCTGCAAAGGCACCACGCGCGAGGGCGCGATGCCCGCAGGCGCGGCAACAGACGCAGCCGCAACGGGCCGCGCCTGAAGCGCAGGATGGGAGGAAAAAGCCAGCGCCAAAGCGCCCAGCAAAGCGAAAGAAGCGCGGTTGCGCATGGCCATTCCCTCCGTTTTCATCAGAACTTGACGTTGATTTCGCCGCCAAAGGTGCGCGGATCGTTGAAGAAACCGCTGACACCGGCCTGGGCGGTGCCCGATTTGTAGAACAGGTGCTGTTCATTGAAGAGATTGCGCGCCCAGAGCGCGATCGTCACCTTGGCGCCGGTATTGGCCGCCTCGATGTCGGCCAGAGCGATGCGGCCGTTGAACACCAGACCCGCATCGCCCTTGGGCTGGGCAAAGCGGACGGCGCGGGTTTGCGTGTCATAGTTCGAGTCGGTGTAATTGGCGTAATAACCCGAGTCATAATTGCCATCGAGGTGGAAGCGCAGTTTGGTATCGCCGCCGCCCAACAGCATTTCATAATCGAGCGAACCGCTGGCCGAATGTTCGGGGGTGTAAACCTGATAGATCGGCACGGGCACGGTGATGAACACGCCGCCCGTCTGCGGGAACGGGTTGACCGTGGCCGGGATCGACACATGATTATAGGCATAGGAGGCGCTGAGCGTCAGGCCCTTGACCGGAGCCAGCGTCAGTTCGGCCTCGACGCCTTTGATATGGCCGGTGCCGGGCGCGTTGACGGTGTCGGTGGTGGTGCGGGTGGTGGCCACGCGCACGCCATTGACGACATCCTCATACAAGCCACTGAAATCAAGCTGAATATTTTTGTATGAGCCGGTATAGGCAGCCACGTTGAAACGCGCGCGATGATCGAAAAATTCGGTCTTGGCTCCGATTTCAAACATCGAAACCGTTTCAGGATTGAACTGGCGATAGGCCAGCGAGCGCGAATTGGCGCCGCCTGAACGATAGCCGGTGCTCCACTTGCCATAGAGGTGAACGTCGCGCGCGGCGTCAATGGCCAGATTGACCATCGGATCAACCCGCGACCACGAAGCATTGAGCAGCACAGGCGCCTGCACGTTCACACCATTGACCGGAACAATCGGCGCGGCGCCATTGACGAGGAACAGGCTGCCGTTCTTCTTGTCATTGGTCCAGCGCGCGCCCACCGTCAGATGCGCAACATCATTCAGAACGGACGGTGTATAGGTCGCCTGACCATAGACGCCGGTACTGGTGGTTTTTACATGGCTGGCGCGCTGAACGACCTGCGCGTTGTAATCGGGAGGGAGGACCGTATAGGTGCTGCCCGCAGCATCGCTGAAGCGGACGGTGTTGAAGGCTTGGGCGCTGTCCTGCACGCGTTCGACATAATAGAGCGCGCCGGCCTGATATTTCAGGCGCGGCAATTCGCCAACTGCCTGAAATTCCTGGCTGACCTGATTCTGGCGGAACGGCGCGAGGCTGTAGCGGCCAAAGGCGAAATTGGCGAAGGTGGCGGTCGAGGTATAGCCCTGCTGCATCGAGGTGCTGGCCGAGCCATTGTCATATTGAGTCTGCGTCATGTCGCGATAGGCGCTGATCGAACGCAGGCTGAGATGCGGGGCAACCTGCCATTCCAGACCAAGGCGGAAGCCTTCGGCCTGTCCCACGCTGGGCTGCTGCGGCACACCGACAGCCGCCACCGAGGCGCGATGCGGCTCCAGCTTGAACAGAGCGGCGGTGAGGTTGGCCGGGACGGCGGCGCTGCCGCTGCTGGCCGCCGGAAGGCCGGTGCCCGCCGAGATCTGCTGCTGATAAAGCGTGCTCGTCTCGTCATGCGAATTGTCATAGGACAGATCGGCGGTGAAATTGGCGGCAGGCTTCCACAGCGCTTCGACGTGGAAACCGCGCTTGTCATAGGCGTTGAAACCCATCTGGCCCTGCAGCGGGTTTTTCACGAACGGATCGCGATGCGCCTTCACCGCGTCGATTTTCAGCGAAATATTGGCAAATTCGGGCAGGTCGAGGTGGATCTCGGCCTTGTTGCTGCCATAGTTGCCCATGCCCGCCGTGGCGTTCATCTTCAGCTTGCCGCTGGGCTTCTTGGTCACGATATTGACAGCGCCGCCTTCGGTGTTGCGGCCGAACAGAGTGCCCTGCGGACCTTTCAGAACTTCAATGTTTTCAACGTCAAACAGCGCGGTGCCCAGACCCTGCGCGCGGCCCTGATACACGCCGTCGACATAGACGCCCACGCCCTGATCGCGCGCGGGCTGGTTCGAATCCGACAGAACGCCCACGCCGCGAATGTTGACGATCAACGCGCCCGGACGCGAAAAGAATGGCGCCACCTTGAGGCTGGGGATCGCGCCATCGCCAAGATCGAGCAGCGAGGTGACATGGCGGTTTTCCAGACCCGTGGCCGTCAGCACCGAAATCGAGATCGGCGTGGTCTGCAGGTCTTCCTTGCGCTTTTGCGCGGTGACGGTGATGGTTTCCAGACCATCGTCCATGGCTGCGGCATCGGCCGCGGGCGCGGTTTCGGCATGCAGCGGACAAGCGGCGACAATCGCGGCCAGAGCGCTGGCCGCGAGCAGACGTGAAGACAACATCGAACAAGACCCCCTTATGATTCGTAAGGTGCCTTTTGCCGATGGAGATGACAGGGGTTGTTCGTTTCCATGACATTTCAATGTCACCGAGCAAATGCTTTGCTTTGCCCGTCACCCTCGTTTACCGCGCAGGAATGTTGCGGATAATAGCACTGTCCGCGCAAGTTTTCTAAGTTTGAGGATGCAATGACACACAATCGTGTTCTGATCGCCGGCGGCGGCATCGGCGGGCTGGCACTGGCGCTTACGCTGCACCAGATCGGGGTTCCCTGCACTCTGTTTGAAAGCACGAACGAGCTGCGGCCGCTGGGCGTGGGGATCAATCTGCAGCCCAATGCGGTGCGCGAGCTCGAAGCGCTGGGCATTGGCGAGGCCGAGATGGATGCCGTCGGCATCGCCGCGCGCGAATGGGCACTGGTGGGCCTCAACGGCAAGGATATCTACAGCGAGCCGCGCGGCAAGAGCGCGGGCTATCACTGGCATCAGTATGCGGTGCATCGCGGGCGTTTCCACCTGCTGCTCTATGCCCACGTGGCCCAGCGGCTGGGGCAGGACGCGGTGCGGCTCGGTCAGAAAGTCACCGGATACACCAAACAGGCCGATGGCAGCGTAGTGGCCCATGTCACGCTGGCCGATGGCACGGTGGTGGATGAACATGGCGCGCTGCTGATCGGCGCGGACGGCATCCATTCCAGCGTGCGCGCGCAGATGCACCCCGATCAGCCGCCGATCCGCTGGGGCGGGACGTTGATGTGGCGCGGCACGGCCCGGGGTGTGCCGATCCGCACCGGATCATCCTTTGTCGGCCTGGGCACGCATCGGCATCGCGTGGTGATCTATCCGATCTCGGCGCCGGATGAGGATGGTCTGGCCGATATCAACTGGATCGCCGAACAGACCTATGACGCCACGCATGACTGGACCAAGACCGGCTGGTTCAGACCATGTGAACTATCTGATTTCTCATATCATTTTGACGGGTTCGTCTATGACTGGCTCGATCTGCCCGCGCTGCTAGCCAAATCGGATGTGGCCTATGAAAACCCGATGATCGACCGCGATCCGATCCCCACCTGGGTCGATGGGCCGGTGGCGCTGATCGGCGATGCGGCCCATCCGATGTATCCCACCGGATCGAATGGCGCCTCGCAGGCGATTGTCGATGCGCGCACTTTGGGACGGTGCTTTATCGAGCATGGCGTCAATGCGCAGGCTCTGGCCGCGTTTGACGCCGAATTGTGCGGGCCGGTGGGGCAATTGGCGCTGCGCAATCGCGGGGCCGGGCCGTTCGGTCTGCTCAATCTGGTCGATGAACGCTGCAGCGGGACGTTTGACAATATTGACGATGTGATCCCCGAGGCCGAGCGCAAACAATTCATGCTGGCCTATCAGACCGCCGCCGGTTTCGCCCGCGATGCGCTGAACGCCGCGCCGCCGATTATTGCTGAGGGCGCGCGCGTGGCAGAAAGGCTCGATCATGACCCCGTTGCTTGAACCGGTCTGCACCCTCGCCATCGAACTGACGCGCCCGCATGAGATGGGTGAATGTCCGGGCGGCACGCGGCGGATAATTCCAATCGTGGGTGGAACGGCCACGGGCGCGCGGATCAATGGGCGTATCCTCCCCATCGGCGCCGATTGGCAGGTGGTTCAGGCGGGCGGTCTGGCCCAGCTCGATGCGCGCTATGCCATTGAAACCGACGATGGGGCGGTGGTCGAGGTGATCTCGCAGGGTATCCGGCATATGGCCCCCGATGTCGCTGCCCGCGCGGCCGGGGGCGAGGATGTACCCTTCGCCGACTATTACATGCGCACCTTTATCCGGCTGGAAAGCGGACACCCCGATTATGATTGGGTCAACCGCTCGCTGTTTCTGGCGACCGGCGGCAAGCGTGGCCCATCCGTACATCTGGAAATTTTCCGCATCGGTTGAAATAAGGCCATAGGAGGGCGTGGCGCCGGAATGATCCGCCGGGGCCCGCCCTCCCCTTCCTATCACGCGCCGGATGACGAGAAAGATTGATCGCAGCCCGATCCGGCACTAGCCTCGGCTTATGGCCAATCTTCCCCTGTTTCTCGCTTTTGTCGCCTCCGCCGCCTTGCTGACGATTACGCCGGGGCTGGACACCGTGATGGTCCTGCGCACGGCCAGCGTCGAGGGGCGCAAACCGGCGGCCATGGCGGCGGTCGGGATCGCGCTGGGCTGTCTGATCTGGGGCGGAGCGGTCTCTCTGGGGCTGGGCGCGCTGCTGCAGGCTTCGCAAATGGCCTATACGGCGGTGAAGCTGGCCGGGGCGGCCTATTTGCTGTGGCTGGGCGTCAAACTGTTGATCCACCCGCGCAAAAGTCTGGAAATGAACGGCGATTTTTCGCCCCCAAGAGGACAGGATAGCTTTCGCCGGGGCTTTCTGACCAATCTGCTCAACCCAAAAATGGGCGTGTTCTACATCACCTTCCTGCCGCAATTCGTGCCTGCGGGCGTGTCGGTGGCGGCCTATACTTTCTTTCTGGCCGGGGTGCATGTGCTGCTCGCCTTTGTGTGGTTTGCGCTGCTGATTGCGGCAACGGTCCCGCTTTCAGGCTTCTTGCGCCGCCCCGGCGCGGTGCCGGTGCTCGACCGGCTGACGGGCGGACTGTTCGTGGCCTTTGGCCTCAGACTGGCGACATCCTCGGCGCGATAATGCGGTAAATTCGGCGCGGCATCTTGTTCGTCTCGCCAACATCCTGCACATAAACGCCATGTCCCGGCCCACCATCATCGACATCGCCAATCGCGCGGGTGTCTCGTTCAAGACCGTTTCGCGGGTGCTCAACAAACATCCCAAGGTGGGCGAGGAATACCGCGTGAAGGTCGAGCAGGCGATGGCCGAGCTGAACTTCAAGCCCAATCGCGCTGCGCAGCAATTGCGCGGCGGGCGTTCTTCCATTCTAGGCCTGCTGGTCAGCAGCGGCGCGGAAATCCAGACGCTTGATGAAGGCAACCGCCTGCCCAGCTATATTGCCGACATCATCACCGGCATGTTGCAATCCTGCCAGACGGCCGGCTTTCACCTTGTCACCGAGAATATCGACAACAGCAACGAGGAAGCGGGCAAAGCCTGGCTGGCCGACTGTTTCGACGCGGTCAGTTTCGACGGACTGCTGCTGATGCCGCCCCTGTGTGATACGGGCTGGTTGCTCGATGAACTCGACGCCCGCCAAGTGCGCTATGCGCGGATGAACCCCGGCACGCAATTGGGGCGCGGCCTGTGTCTGGTGATCGACAATTGTTCGGCGGGGCGCGAGATCGGCGCCTATCTGCTGGATCAGGGCCACCGGCGGTTGGGCTATATCACCGGGCCTTCCTCGCATTTCGCGCATACCGGGCGGCTCGACGGATTACGCGAAGCGCTGGCGCAAGTGCCCGGTGCGACGCTGATGGTGGCGCAGGGTGCCTTCACCTTCACTTCCGGCCAAAGCGCGGGCGGCGAATTGCTCGATGCCCCCTCCCCGCCCAGCGCGATTTTTGCCGCCAATGACGAAATGGCCGCGGGTGTTCTGGCCGCCGCCTTTGAGCGCGGCCTGAGCGTGCCGGGGCAATTGTCGATCTTCGGTTTTGGCGGGCTGCTGATCTCGCAATCGACATGGCCGCGCATTTCCACTGTCAGCCAGCCCACCATCGCCATGGCGCGTCTGGCCGCCGATACGCTGATTGCCGCGACGCTGGAGGACAAAAGGCTGGAGGGGCGGACTGTGCGGATCGCCTACGAATTGAAGATTCGCCAATCGGTGGCGCCCGTCTGCAGTTGAAGGTGTGCGCGTGGCGGGGTGATGTCGGGTTTCGATAGACCGCTGACTTTCGAAAATCGGGATAGAGGCCAGGCGTGGGAAATCGCCGAGACAAGAGCGCGACAAATCCGCCGCTCTGCAGGGTTGTTCTGATCCCTTTGCATTCCTCCCGCCCTTTCCCGATCGCATTTACGTAGAGCAGGTAGGGCTGTGTGAGGTTGATAACTTTGAGCGGCGCGCGGCGATTTGGCCCCCTGTAGGTCAGGATAGGCGGGAGCGGTCACGCATCTTTGCAAATATGGCGCAGAGCGGCGTGCCATCGGATTGGGCACCAGCCTTTCCTGAACCTGCGGATCATCGCTGAAATGAGGGTCCGTGTCGCTCCAGTTCCTTGTTCAACTCGATCCCGAGATTTTGCCCATGCCGGTGAAACCGGCACGCTCGTCTTTCAGCTTGGGAGAATGTGGTGCTGCGGAGCGAAAGTGCCGCCTTCCCCCGCCTGTATCTTAGTTGCTGAGCGTTTGGATTGACGTTTTGCCTGCTCGCTTCGAGCGGCAATGAAATTTGCTGCCGTTTTGGCGGCTCGGCGAAAATGCAATCTGTTTGGGAGTTCGATCGGTCCTGCCGGCACGGCTGGTGCGCGATCCGATCAGTCTGGCCGTAAACCTGGCCTGTTTGGGACAGTCGAGCGGCAGGGGAGCCATGCCCCCCTGCCCTCTTTCAGGCTTAGCCGTTCAGCTTGTCCTTGACCGCCTTGGCAGCGGTGAAGCCCAGCTTCTTGGAAGCGGCGATCTGGATCGTGTCGCCGGTGGCCGGATTGCGGCCTTCGCGTGCGGCGCTTTCCTTGACCTTGAACTTGCCAAAGCCGTTGAGCGAAACTTCTTCGCCTTCTGCGGCGGCATCGGCGATGGCGGCAAAAACGGCATCCACATACTTGCGCGCGTCAGCTTTGGTGATGCCCTGCGAGGCAGCCAGCTTGTCGGCGAGATCGCTATTGTTCATGGTTTTAGTCCTTCAAGTGAAATGGATGGCCCCTGCTAATGCGTGTTGCGGTCGGGATCTATCGGAGATTTGGGGTTTTTGGGGCTGTTTGAGCGATACATCCACAGTTTTGCGCTCATTTGATGGGATTTTGAGCCATTGCTGGGTGTGGGAGGTGAGGAAACTTCAGGAATGCCGGCTGTGTGTTGATGGGTCCTCCGGATGTTCGGTACGAAATTGCAGCCCTGCAATTTTTTGCTTGGACGCCACCATCTCTTTGAAAAGAAATAATTTTATAGATGCACGACGCCGCTTTTGCGGTGGCGTGGTGATTCCAGATTCTAAAGATTCTTGATTCAGTCTGATTTAACGAAGGTTTTTCAATGGTTTATTAGGTAATTCCTGACCGCATGGGGGCGTTGTCCTGTCCTGGTGGGGGCGGAAACCTGTCTTCCTGGGGGATCTTGGCTGTCCTGATGGGGTATCCTGTCTTCTTGGGGGCGCGGATCGGAATTGGTGATTTTTGCGAGGCAAGCATACATTTTCGGTTGCCTTTGCGCCATTCTTTGCTCTCGAAAACGAATCGGACAAGCCGATTGTCACCGCCTTTTGCGGCCATGAAACTCTATCCTGTCCTTTTGGGGGCTAAACTGACCTGACTTGACCCCGCTGGTCAGGTCAGGCATCAATCGGCGAAACAAGGGCGCCGATTCATGGCTGAGGAAATGCAACTGGACATTGCAGGCGATTATGGCGTCGAGGACAATGGCGCGGCCGTGACCGCGCGCGCCATGCGCGTGGCCGCCACGCTGGCGCGCAAGGGCGGCGATGAATTTGCCAAGCCGGGCAAGCTGGTCGAGGTCCGCTTCGTCAAGGGACAGTCGCTCAGCCTGACCGCTTCTCGCCTGTTGGCGCTGATGATCCTGACGGCGGGGGGCGATGCGTGGCGCGACACTTCGCATAAATTGCGCAAGGCTGATATCCGGCGCGGCCACAAGGGCAACGAGCGTATCGTTGATATGCTTGAGGAATTGCACCGCACCCTGTTTGCCGAGGATGATACGTCCTGGCGCGGGCGCAAGGCGACCAAACGCTTCAGCCTGATCGAATCCTCTTGGGAAGAGGTCGAGGAGGGTGACAAGGAGACCGGCTGGATCGAGTGGCGCTTTACCCCGGATGCGCGTCGCCTCATTCAGGAATCGCAGACCTATTCGGTGATGAACCGTCAGGCCGTGCTGGGGTTTCGTTCGGCCTATGCGCTCAAGCTCTATGAGGAAGGGGCCTTGCGACTCCACAGGCGTCAGCCGATCTGGCGCGTGGATATTCTTGGTCTGCGTGCGGCGCTGGGCATCGACCCTGATAAATATGGCGATTTTGCCCAGCTGCGACGCAAGGTGCTGACCGTGGCGCAATCCGAGATCGACCAATTGGCCCATTACAATCTGGAATGGAAAGAGATCCGCCGGGGCAGGGCCGTTGCCGAGATCGAGTTCCGTTTCGTCCCCAAGGACGCCCCCGCCCAGATCCAGACCGTTGATGAACTGGAGCGCCATTCCGCAGGGCGCAAGGCGCGCCGCGAGGGTGAGGTTGAGCGAATTGCTGCCCCGGTCGCTGCGACCGTCCGGACCAAGCGGACTATCGCCGCACCGGCGACGCCTTGGGAAAAATTCCCCGAAGGTTCGCTGCGTTACGGCACGGCCGAGGGTGCCTTTCGGGATGTCGCGCTGCGCTATGGCGGCGGCTGGGACATGGATCTGATTGCTGATGCCTATCGGCAGCAGATGGGCGATCGCCTCGGCTCGCTGCGCGGTGCCAAGCTGGAAAAATCGTGGCGCGGATTTTGCGAGGCTTTCCTTGCGCGACGAGGGCGCCCCTAAGCACTCCACGACAAGGGGCAATTGCAGCCCTGCAATTTGCGCATAAAGGCGTCAAAATCGCCCCCAAGAGGTCAGGATGGACCTCGCCACTTTCACTTCACAAGCCGCAGATTTCCGCCTTTGCGAATTATGCAGGATGCTTGACGAAAAAGTGAAAATCGGGCAGGTGCCATTTAACTTTCGAAAGGAGCACACATGGCTTCCGCGCTAGATGAAGTTCGCATGGAAGAAGCGCTCGATGTTGCCGCATTGGCTGATCGCTCTTCCTCAGTTCTGGAAAAACTACGCTCTTCCGCGCGCGATATGCGGGCCGAGGAAAGGCGTGAGCCGTCCTTTCCGATCGGCAAGGCGGCCGAACTGGTCGGACGCACCACGGCTGCGATTCGCGAGGCGGAGAGCGATGGCCGCCTTGAAGCACCCCCGCGCGGGGAAAACAACCGCCGTTTGGGCTATACACTGGCCCAGCTCAACGACATGCGCGGCACTTTCGGCACCCGCCCCTGGCGCGCGCCTGAGGATCCTTGTTCGATTCTGGCGGTCCAGAATTTCAAGGGCGGCGTGGGCAAATCGACGCTCTCGGTCCATCTGGCGCAATATCTGGCGATTCACGGCTACCGGGTGCTGCTGATCGACTGCGACAGCCAGGCGTCAGCCACCACGCTGTTCGGCTATGTTCCCGACCTCGATCTGGGCGAAGAGGATACGCTCTATCCCTTCCTGCGCGAGGGCGAGCGCGCGACGCTGGAATATGCGATCCGCAAGACCCATTTCGATGGGCTCGATCTGATCCCGGCCAACCTGCGTCTGTTCCAGTCCGAATATGAACTGGCGGCGCGTATGGCGCGCGGGCAGGGGGCTCTGCTCAACCGTCTGTCGCAGGGCATTCAGTCGGTTCAGGATCTCTATGACGTGGTGATCCTCGATCCGCCGCCGGCGCTGGGTGCGATCTCGCTTTCGGTGCTCCGCGCGGCCAATGCACTGGTGGTGCCGGTGCCGCCCACGGTCATGGACTTTTCCTCGACCGCGGCGTTTCTGGCGATGCTGGATGAAACGATCCAGGATCTTCAGCAGTATGATCTGGCGCCGCAGCTGGCTTTCCTGCGTTTCGTTGCGTCCAAGGTGGATGAAAACAAGTCGATGCAGCGCGGTCTGCTCGAACTGATGCGCCAGCTTTACGGCAATGCGATGATCCGCACGCCGCTCAAAGACTCGGCCGAAATCGACAATGCCACGGCGCGTCTGATGACGGTTTATGAACTCTCGGGTCCCATGACCAGCAAGCAGGTGCGCGACCGCTGCCTGACCTATCTGGATGGGGTTTGCGGGGAAATCGAGGTGGATATTCGCCGCACATGGCCCAGCCATCTGGCCCGTCTGCGCAAGGAAGGATTGGCGTGATGCGCCAAAATTGCAGCCCTGCAATTTGTGAAGGGAATGAGTAAATGAGCTCGAAAAACAAGAGCTTCATGGCCGACCTGGTCTCGGTTGTCGAACCGGCTGCTGATGGAAACAGCCGTCCCTCGCGCCTTGGCGTGGGCGTGCTTTCGGGGCGCAACAACCGGCTTGCCGAACTGGCCTCGGGCTCGGTGGTCAACAATCCGCAGGAGCTGGTCGATCCCGATCGCTGCCGCATTTGGATCCGCCATAACCGCGATTATGCCGCGCTCAATGAAACGCGCTGCTCGGATCTGATCGAGAGCATTCTGGCGCAGGGCAAGCAAGAAGTGCCCGCTATTGTGCGCCGCGTCCATAATGACCCGAATTACGATTACGAGGTCATTTGCGGTGCGCGGCGGCATTGGTGCGTCAAATGGCTGCGCGCCAACAATCACCCGGAAATCCGCTATCTGGTGGAAATCCGCGATCTGACCGACGAGCAGGCGTTCCGCGTTTCGGATCTGGAAAACCGTGCGCGTGAGGACCTGAGCGATATCGAGCGCGCGCGGGATTATCTTCAGGCGCTGGGCCTTTATTATAATGGCCGCCAGAAGGACATGGCCAAGCGTTTGAACCAGTCCGAAGCCTGGCTGAGCCGCTATCTCGATCTGGCGCGCCTCCCCAGCGACATTCTGGGCTCGTTTGCCGATCCGTTTGAGCTCAAAATCTCGCATATTGGCTCGATCAAGCCGCTGCTCAAGGAAGATGACTGCCGCGCGGCAGTGCTGGCCGAGGCGCGCCGGATTCGGGAAGGGCGCCGGATGGGCGAAGAAGATTTGCCCGCGACCGTGCCGGATATCATCCGCGCTTTTGGGGTTGTGGCCAACAGAGAGGCCGAGGCGCGCAAGAAAACCGCGCTGGTCAAAGCCCCCAAGAGGTCAGGATCGGACCAGATTGTCCTGCGAAATGGGGCTGGCGTGCCCTTGCTGCGCATCGAGGGCAAGGATCGCAAGAGCATCAGCCTGACGCTGTTTCCCAAGGATGGGGGCAGCAAGGAAGAGGTGGAGACCGCGCTGCGCGATCTGCTTGACCGTTATTGGGAAGATTAAGCGGTAGAACCCCGGAATGGCCAAAGGGCGGGCCATTCCGGAGCAGGAGCTTGAAATTACAGCCCCGACGCGCTTGCCAGCCCCACCATCCGCGCCGTTTCCATCAGGGCAGGGGCTATGTTTGAGCGCAAATGCTCGACACTGTGCTCCATCGCGTTGACGCCGACATTGAGCGCCGCGATCACCTGACCCTTGGCATTGCGCACCGGCACTGCAACCGAACGCAGCCCCACTTCCAGCTCCTGATCGACAATGGCCACCCCATTGCGGGCAATTGCGTCGAGCAGCGTTCGCAGATCCTCCAGCGAGCCCACTGTATGGGGCGTGCGCGCGGGCAGGGGGGCAGGGGGGAGCAAAGTCTCGCGCTGCTCCGGCGGCAGGCTGGAGAGCAAAATACGGCCCATGGAGGTGCACCACGCAGGCAGGCGGCTGCCGACATGCAGGCCGATCGCCATGATCCGGCTGCGCGAGGCACGCGCGACATAAAGCACATCGGCCCCGTCCAGCACCCCAAGAGAACAGGATTCCCCCAGCCTGTCGCGCAGATTTTCGAGCAAAGGCTGGGCGATGGCCGAGAGCGAGCGATCCGAAAGATAGGCCCGCGCCAGCCCCAGAACCTTGGGCCGCACGGAAAAAGATCGTTCATCCTGAGCTACATAGCCCGTCATCACCAGCGTATGCAGGCAACGCGCGACCACTCCGCGCGGCAGGCCGGTATGGCGGGCAAGGCTGGCGATGGACTGATCCGGGCCGAGTTCGACAAAGGCCTCCATCACCATCAGGCCGCGGGCCAGAGATTGCATGAAATCGGGGTCTGACTGGCTCATGCGCGCCTCTCCTTTAGGCAGGGGCCTATGACAGCCCCCGCCCAACCTGTCGAGGTTCAGACGCGCTCGACAATCGCGGCAATGCCTTGGCCCACGCCCACGCACATGAAGGCGAGGGCATAGCGCCCGCCGGTGCGCTGCAATTCCTCGACCGCGCTTATCGTGATGCGCGCGCCCGACATGCCCAGAGGATGGCCCAAAGCAATCGCTCCGCCATTGGGATTGACGCGTGGATCGCGCATATCGACGCCCAGATCGCGCAATGTTGCGATACCCTGCGCAGCAAAAGCTTCATTCAATTCGATAATATCCATATCCGCCATGCTCAGCCCGGTGCGCGCGAACAGACGCCGCGCCGCCTCGACCGGGCCGATGCCCATCACGCGGGGCGCAACACCGGCGCTGGCCATGGCCACGACCCGCGCGCGCGGGGTCAAACCATGTTTCTGCGCGGCCTGCTCGCTGGCGATAATCATCGCCGCGGCGCCGTCGTTAAGCCCGCTGGCATTGCCCGCCGTGATGGTGCCATCGGCGCGCACCACGGGTTTCAATCGGGCCAAAGCCTCCAGCGTGGTCGCGCGGGGGTGTTCATCTGATGTAAAAACAAGGGGTTCGCCCTTTTTCTGCGGAATTTCGACCGGCACGATTTCCGCCGCCAGTCGCCCGTTGGCTTGCGCCGCTGCGCATTTCTGCTGGCTGTGCAAGGCAAAGGCGTCCTGATCCTCGCGGCTGACGCCCCATTCGGCGGCGACATTCTCCGCCGTCTGCGGCATCGTATCGACGCCCCATGTCGCCTTCATTGCCGGATTGATGAAGCGCCAGCCAAGGGTTGTATCCTCGATCTTCTGATCGCGGCCAAAGGCGCTGCCCGCCTTGCCCAATACATAGGGCGCGCGGGTCATGCTTTCCGCGCCGCCCGCAATGATAAGGTCAGCGTCGCCGCTGCGGATCGCCTGAGCGGCCAGACCGACCGCATTCAACCCCGATCCGCACAGGCGGTTGACCGTCGTGCCCGGCACTTCCTTGGGCAGGCCCGAGAGCAACCCGGCCATGCGCGCCAGATTGCGATTGTCCTCGCCTGCCTGATTGGCGCAGCCCAGGATGATGTCATCCACCGCGCCCCAATCCACGCCCATGTTGCGCAGCATAAGCGCACGCAAAGGGATCGCGGCAAGGTCGTCGGCGCGGACAGTCGAAAGCGAACCATTGAGCCGCCCGATGGGCGTGCGGATCGCGTCACAGATAAAAGCCTGATTCATGATACGCTTACCTTCAAGGGCGCGCCGGTCTTGGCCACCACATCATCGACAGAAACCCCCGGCGCGCATTCGACCAGCGTCAGCCCGCCCGCTTTCTTGTCCACCGCGATCACGGCCAGATCGGTGATGATGAGATCAACCACACCCCGACCCGTCAGCGGCAGCGTGCATTGCGCCAGGATCTTGGGGCTGCCGTTCTTGGCGCAATGGTCCATCACCACCACGATGCGCTTGACCCCGGCGACAAGGTCCATCGCCCCGCCCATGCCCTTCACCATCTTGCCCGGAATGGTCCAGTTGGCGAGGTCACCATTGGCGGCCACCTCCATCGCGCCCAGCACGGCCATGTCGATATGCCCGCCCCGGATCATCGCGAAACTGTCGGCGCTCGAAAAAAAGCTGCTGGTAGGCAGCGCCGTCACGGTCTGCTTGCCGGCATTGATGAGGTCCGGGTCCGCCTCGCCCTCATAGGGGAAGGGGCCGATGCCCAACATCCCGTTTTCCGATTGCAGTGTGACCGTGACGCCCTCGGGCACATAATTGGCCACCAGCGTCGGGATGCCGATGCCAAGGTTCACATAATAGCCGTCGCGCAGTTCCTTTGCCGCGCGGGCGGCCATTTCATCGCGGGTCCAGACCATTACTCGGCCTCCTTCTTGCGGGTGGTCAGTTTTTCGATGCGCTTTTCATTGATGGTGGACAGCACGATGCGGTCGACGAAAATCCCCGGCGTATGGATGCAATCGGGATCGAAGGTTCCCTCCGGCACGATCTCCTCGACCTCGACCACGGTGACGCGCCCGGCGGTGGCCATGTTCGGGTTGAAATTGCGCGCGGTCTTGTTGAACATCAGATTGCCCGCCGGATCGGCTCGCCATGCCTTGATGATCGAGACATCGGCGCGCAGCCATGTTTCGCGGACATATTCCTCGCCTTCGAAGAATTCGGTCGGCTTGCCTTCGGCCACCACCGTGCCGACGCCGGTCTTGGTGTAAAAGGCCGGGATGCCTGCGCCCCCTGCGCGGATGCGCTCGGCCAGCGTGCCCTGCGGGGTCAGTTCCAGTTCCAGCTCGCCGCTCAGGTACTGCTGCTCGAACAATTTGTTTTCGCCCACATAGGAGGAGATCATTTTGCGGATCTGGCGGCTTTCCAGCAGCATCCACAGACCAAAGCCATCGGCCCCGGCATTGTTCGAAATCACCGTCAGATTGCGCACGCCGCTGGCGCGGATCTGCGGGATCAGGCTCTCTGGATTGCCGGAGAGGCCAAAGCCCCCCGACATGATCGTCATCCCGTCAAACAGCAGGCCCTCCAAAGCCGCTGCGGGGGTGGGAAATATCTTTCCGGACACCTTGTTACCTCTCTAATGTGAACGATAATCGGACATATAGAACAATAATCGTTTCATAATCGATTCGAGGCGCGCGGTCAAACTCCGCCGAAGGTGCGGACCACGCAAAAAGCCTCCCTGAAGCGCTCAGGAAGGCGCAGGGAGGCGAAATGAGGGTGGCTAGGGCGCCAGTAGGCCCGGGGCTTCAGGAAGCCTTAGCGGGCCGTTCCCGCGCTATTTTGCGCTTTGCCCTCGACGGCGGGAAAAGAACCGGCGGGGGAAGGTGGCTGGCCGCGATGAACCTCGATCATTGGCATGGGCGCGCTGACGGGGCCGCTGGCGGCATGGCGGATCAACAGGCGCGCTGTTTCCGAACGGTCGGAGGCGGGGGCAAAGAGATAGCCTTGCCCAAACGGACAGCCCATCTCGCTTAATCTTGCGGCCTGCTGGGCATGTTCGATCCCCTCGGCGGTGACGGTCGCGCCCCGTTTGTCGGCAATGGCCAGCAAGGCGGCGATGATCGTGCTGCTCAGATCGTCGACGGTCAGCCGGTCGATGAAGGATTTGTCGATCTTGAGACTGTCAAAGGGGAAATCGAGCAAATGGGTGAGCGAGGCATAGCCGGTGCCGAAATCGTCCAGCGCGATGCGGATGCCCTGTTCGCGCAGCGCGTCGATGGCGGTGGCCATATGGCGGTCGTGGCGGTCGAAATAGACGCTTTCATTGACCTCGAGCACCAGTTGCCCGATCAGATCGCGATCCCCGGCAAAGGCCTGCGTGATGACGGGTAAAAGCCGTGCTCCGCGCAGATCGGTTGCCGTGACATTGACCGCCATGGAAATGGGCGGAATGCCGCTGTCACGCCACAGGCGCAGGTCGGCCGCCACCATTTCCAGCATCACGCGGGTCAATTGGCTGGCGATGCCCGGGGCAAGGGTGGCTTCGGCAAAGGCGCTGGCGGGAATGATCGCGCCTTCGGGCGTGACCATCCGGCAAAGGGCCTCCAGCCCGACGATGCGGCGGTCGCCCAGCCGCACAATGGGCTGATACCACGCGCGCAAGCGGCCTTCGGCCATCGCTGCCTGCACCGCCGAGATCGAGGAGAGACGGGCGGCCACCGGATCGCTCATTTCGGGCGAATAGCGGCGAAAACTGCCGCGATGGACCGATTTTGCATGATAGAGCGCATGATCGGCATTGCGCCTTGTGTCGTCCGCGCTGCGGTCCAGAGCGCTGAGCGCGGCAAAGCCGATCGTGGCCTCGGGCAGGATCGAGAAGGTGGCGAAATCGATTGTTCCGCCCAGATGCGTCAGCACATGGCGGGCAAAAGCCTCCAGAGCCTCAAGCCGCTCGGGCGCGACGATCAAAATGGCAAATTCATCGCCGCCAATGCGAAAGGCCCGGTCAGGCGTGGCCAGTTTGGCCAGTCGCCCCGCCGTTTCCTGCAGCAACCGGTCGCCCGCCTCATGGCCGAACGTGTCGTTGGTGGTCTTCAGATTGTCCAGATCAACCAGCATCAGCGCCCAGGACCCGGGCGTATCGCAATCGATATGTTCCAGCGTCTGTTCAAAACTGCGCCGATTGGGCAGGTTGGTCAGCGCATCCATATTGGCGCTGCGCTCGCGCTCGGTCACGCGCAGATGGCGTGCCATGGCCAGTTCGCAAAGATGGATGCAGATCTCGACCAATTGCCGTTCGCGCTCGGTCGGCCCCCGGCTTTGGTGGAAATAGAGCGCGAAAGTGGCCAGCACCAGGCCGGAAGGATCAAGAATGGGCGAGGACCAGCATGCCCGCAGTCCCAGCGGCAGCGCGGCATCGCGGAAATTGGCCCAGCGCGGATCGCCGGCAATATCGCGCACCTCGACCGGGGCGCGGATATAGGCGGCCGTTCCGCAGGAGCCGACATTGGGCCCGATGGCCACATTGTCGAGCGATGCGCTGTAGCCATCAGGCAGGCTGGGTGCGGCCAGCGGATGCAGCATACCGCCCCGGTCCACCATCAGCACCGAGCAGATGACTTCGGGAAAATTGGCCTCAAAGGCCCGGCATAAATGGTCCATCACCCGGTCGAGCGAGTCGCCGCGGGCAATGTGTTCCAGCGTCGTAACCCTGAGATCGATCACTCGGGCCCCCCTCGCAACGGTTCTTCATCATCGGCCTAGGGAACATATCGTCATTAGGATTAATCATTCCCTTCCCGCAGGCCATGGATTCGACGCAACAGGCGCCGCATTAAGACAATCTTAGCCAAAATGGGGTTTTAGCCAATAGGGCTAGCCGGGGACAAAACCCGGAAGATTTCCGGGCCGCAAGATGAAGGCAGGCATCCGAAGTCAGTCATTTGCATCAGGCGCCGGGTCTGCGCTTGCGCTTCGAGAGGGTGATCATGGTCAAGTTTAATATTCGCACCCTGATATTGGCCGGTTTTGCGGGGATTTTGACAACGATCCTGCTGGTCGGCCTCTATGCCCATTCGCGTCTGGCGATGACCGAGGAGCATGCCGTTACGCTGAACAATGATGCTGTGGCCGGGCTTTACCAAAGCGCTCTGCTCAAGGATGCGCTGGTGGCCGATTTCCTAAAGGCGCGCGAGGCTGTCGGCCAGAGCAAGGGCGCCAACCGCGCGGACGTTCCGCCGTCCTCGGTCGAACCAATGATTGCGGCCTATGAGCCGACGATCTTTACCGAAACCGACCGCGAGGCTTTCGCCCACTTCAAGCGCGACTATGCCGCCTATCGCAGCGCCGAGCAGGACGCTTATTCCGGCAAGGGTCAGGCCGATGTCCTGCTCTCGCGCTATAAGGTCGCCTATGACGATACCGGCGCATTGGCGCAGGGCAACCAGAAGCGCGCGGTGGAACGGATTGGCGAAATCGGCGGACAGATCGTGTCCTTGCAGAATTCGATGACGGTCGGCTTCCTGACCGCGCTGGCTGTGGCCCTGCTGGCCGGTTACCTGCTGCTTTCGGCGATCATTCCCCCGCTCAAGCGCCTGACCGGCCTGATGGACACGATGCGTCAGGGCGATTTCACCCAGCGTATGCCGATCATGCGCGACGATGAACTGGGCGATCTGAGCGACGGCTTCAACCGCATGGCTGATGAGGTGATGGAGCTGGTCGGACAGGTGCAGCGTTCGGGCATCCGCGTCAGCACCTCGATGACCGAAATCGCCGCCACATCGAAACAGCAGCAGGCCACCGCCGCCGAAGTCGCTGCCACCACCACCCAGATCGGCGCCACCTCGCGCGAGATTGCCGTCACGTCCAAGGAACTGGTGCGCACCATGACCGATGTGGCCGCCGTTTCCGAGGCCGCCGCCGCGCTGGCCTCGGGCGGGCGCAGCGGGCTGGCCGAGATGGAAGACACGATGGCGCAGGTGATGGAAGCGGCCAATTCGATCAATGCCAAGCTGGCGGTGCTGAACGAAAAAGCGGGTGATATCAATCAGGTGGTGACCACCATCACCAAGGTGGCCGATCAGACCAACCTGCTCTCTCTCAATGCCGCGATCGAGGCGGAAAAGGCGGGTGAATATGGGCGCGGCTTTGCCGTCGTCTCCTCGGAAATCCGCCGTCTGGCCGATCAGACGGCCGTTGCCACCTATGACATCGAACAGATGGTGAAGGATATCCAGTCGGCCGTTTCGGCCAGCGTAATGGGCATGGACAAATTCTCCGAGGAAGTGCGTCGGGGTCAGCACGATGTTCATGCGATCGGCGACAAATTCTCCGAAATCATCATGCAGGTTCAGGCTCTGGCCCCGCGTTTTGAAAGCGTGAACGAAGGGATGCAGACCCAGGCCACAGGCGCCGAACAGATCAGCGAGGCGCTGGTGCAACTTAGCGAAGCGACCCAGCAGACCGTGGAATCCCTGCGCCAGTCGACCTCGGCCATCGAAGAACTCAATCATGTCTCGACCAATTTGCACGGTAGCATCGCCCGTTTCAAGCTGACGGCGGCATGACGAGGGGCACGTAACGACAGGATTTGCCGCTCATGCTTTTTCTTCATTTCCGCATTGGTGAGGGCAGTTATGCGCTGGCGGCCGAGCGGATTGTCGAGATCGTGCCGCTGGCGCCCCTGCGCACAATCCGTCAGGGGCCGGACACGGCCGACCTGCCCACGGATCAGAGTTTTGAATATCGTGGGCAATTTGTGCCGGTGATCGACCTGTGCCTGCTCGATCTTGGCCGTCCGGCGCGGCGGCGGTTGTCCACGCGGATCATCATCGTGCGCCATCCGGGGGTGCCTGATGCGCTGCTGGGCATGATTGCGGAAAATGCCACCGCTATGCTGCGGCTGGAACCGGAGGATTTCGCGCCCTTTGCCAAAGGGCCTGACGGGCTGATCCAGCGGGTCGATCTGCCCGATCTGTTGCCGCCGGCGATGCTGGATGGAACCTTGCGCATTGAGGCCCATCCATGACCGACACCCGCTTTGCCGATCTGCTCGAACGGGTGATGGGTCTGAGTGCGGCCTCCATCGGGCCGGGCGCGATTGAGCGCGCGGTCGATGCGCGCCGCCGCGAAACAGGCCTGCGCGACGGCGATGCCTATTGGGGGCTGTTGCAGGCCTCCTCCGCCGAGGTGCAGCAACTGGTCGAGGCGGTGGTCGTTCCTGAGACGTGGTTTTTCCGCAATCCTCAGGCTTTTCGCGCGATGGAGCGCGATGTTCTTGGCCCCCGCCTGCGCGCCGATCCCCAGCGCTGCGCGCGCCTGCTCAGCCTGCCCTGCTCGACCGGCGAGGAAGCCTATACGATGGCGATGGCGCTGATGGAGAGCGGGATCGAGCCGCACCGTTTCAGCATTGAAGCGGTCGATATCAGCCAACATGCCATCGATACGGCGCGCGCCGGATGCTATGGCCGCAATTCCTTCCGCGGCCACGAACTCGCCTTCCGCGACCGCTATTTCGATGCGGCCCCCCATGGCTGGACCCTGCGCGAGGAGGTCCGCGCCCCGGTCCGCTTCAGCCAGGGCAATATCTTTGCCCCCGGCTTTATGGCGCAGGCGGGCGGATTTGATGTTATCTTCTGTCGCAACATGCTGATTTATTTTGATATCCCTCGCCAAAAGCAGGCGATTGCCGTGCTCCGCCGGTTGCTTGCCCCCGATGGCACCCTGTTTGTCGGCCATTCCGAGGCGGGGTTGATGCGCGCGGAGGGTTTTGTATCGGCGGGCATGGCGATGTCCTTTGCCTTTCGCCGAGCGCCTGAGGTTGAGCCCGTCTGCGCGCCCATCGCGGCGACCGTGGCGACGCCCACGCGAGCGTCATTGCGTCCCGCTGCGACCAAACGGCCGGTGCCTTTGCACGTGATCGAAAAGGTCCGCGCCCCGCGCCCCGAACTCACGCGGAGCCAAAGCACACATCGCCCCGCCGAAACGCTCGATCTGGCCGCGCTGCGCCGGATGGCCGACGATGGCCGGGTTGAGGAAGCCGAGCGCGGCGCGCAGGCCCATATCCGCGCGAATGGTGCCTCGCCCGATGCCTTGCTGCTGCTGGGCCTGATCAGCGATGCGGCGGGACAGGGCAAGGCGGCGGCCCATTACTACCGCAAGGTGCTCTATCTCGATCCGGGCAATGTCGAGGCGCTGGGCCATCTTGCGCTCCTGCTGCGCCGCGAGGGCGACCATGCCGGGGCCAGATTGATCGATGAGCGCATGCGCCGTCAGGATGGACGGAGGAACTGATGGAGCAGCCTTCTTCCGCCGCCCGGCCCGATATTGACGCCTGCTGGAAAAAGATAGGGATTCAGGGGGATAAGTCCTGCCCCGAATTGCCGCGCCATTCCCATTGCCGGAACTGCCCCCGCTTTTCGCAGGCGGCGGCGATGCTGCTCGACCGCGATCTGCCGGTGGATCACGATGCCTCGCCGGTGGCAAAGGCGGATGAGGAAGCCCGCCATGGCGCCGGGGAATCCCTGATGGTTTTTCGGCTGGGCGCGGAATCGTTCGCCCTGCCCACGCTGGTGCTGGACGAGATCCTGCGCCTGCGCCCTGTCCATACGCTGCCGCATCGAGGGCATCCGGGCCTGCTGGGGCTGGTCAATGTGCGCGGCGAACTGGTGATCTGCGTTTCCATTGCGCAGTTGCTGATCGGGCCGATGGCTGTGGGCGGCCATGGGCGGCTGGTGGTGGTGCGCCATGAGGGTCGCCGTCTGGCCTTTCCCGTTGATGAGGTGCAGCATCTGCGCAACCATGACACGCGCCGGTTGCGCCCCGTGCCGATCACGCTGGCCCGCTCCGCCTCGGCCTATACGCGCGGCCTGCTGGGTTGGCAGGGGATGCAGGTGGGGCGGCTGGATGAGGATCTGGTCTTTGCCGCGATGGAGCGCTTTCTGGCATGAAGCATGTGGATCCTTCATCGCTCTCGCTGCGCGATCTGTTCCGGATCGAGGCCGAGGAGCAGACCAAGGCCCTGACCGACGCCCTGCTGGCGCTGGAAAAGGACCCGGCTCAGGGCGATATGCTGGAATGCTGCATGCGCGCGGCCCATTCGCTGAAGGGCGCGGCGCGGATTGTGGGTGTTCATCCGGCGGTGACGGTGGCCCATGCGATGGAGGATATTTTCGTTCTGGCGCAGGGGGGGCAACTGCGTCTGGCTCCGGCCCAGATCGACCTGCTGCTCAGCGGCGTGGACCTGCTCTCGGCGCTGGCCGGGCAGGGGGAGGGCGAGAATTTCGACGAGGATATCTGGCAGGCCGATGCAGAGCGCTTTGCCGCCGCGCTGACTGCGGCGCCCGTGGCGAGCGAGCCGGAACCTGCGCCGCCGGTGATGGTGGCCGCCGTGCCTGAAATTCCGTCCGAAATACAGCCTGCGCCCGCGCCTGAAAGGCTCCTGCCCGAAAAGCTGGGTGAGGGGGACCGTGCCCTGCGTGTCAGCGCGGAAAATCTCAACCGCCTGCTCGACATGGCCGGGGAATCGCTGGTCGAAACCCGGCGTCTGGCCCCGCTCGAACAATCGCTTTTGCGGCTCAAGCGGATGCATCATCAGGCGGCGGCGGCCATCGACGCCTTGCAGGCGGCGCTGCCTGCCGATTTGCTGGATGAGCGGGCAACTTCGGCGCTGGAAGAAGCGCGGCGGCGGCTGTTTGATTGTCGGCGGCAACTGGCGGGCGGGCTGGACGAACTCGAAGCCTCGAACCACCGCACGACCAATCTGGCCCATCGTCTGTATAATCAGGCGCTTATGGTGCGGATGCGGCCCTTTGCCGATGGCATGGCCGCTTTTCCCCGCATGGTGCGCGACATCGCGCGCGAATTGGGCAAACAGGTCCGCTTCGAAATCCTGGGCGAACGCACCCAGGTTGACCGTGATATTCTGGAAAAGCTGGACGCGCCGCTGGGCCATTTGCTGCGCAATGCGCTGGACCATGGCATGGAAAGCCCCGAGGAGCGCCGCGCGGCGGGCAAGCCCGCCGAAGGGTTCATTCGCGTCGAGGCCAGCCATCAGGCGGGCGCCTTGCAGATCATCGTTTCCGACGATGGGCGGGGCATCGACCTGTCCGCCATCCGCCGCACGATCATCGCGCGCGGATTGGCCGCCCCCGATACGGCGGCGCGGCTGAGCGAAGCCGAATTGCTCGAATTCCTCTTCCTGCCCGGCTTTACGATGAAAAGCGACGTTACCGAGATTTCGGGGCGCGGCGTGGGGCTGGACATCGTGCAGGACATGATCCGCCAGGTGCGCGGGCGGGTGCGGATCATATCGCGCCATGGCGAGGGCACGCGGTTCCGGCTTGAATTGCCGCTGACGCTCTCGGTGGTGCGCGCCTTGCTGGTCGATATCGGCGGCGAGCCTTATGCCTTTCCCTTTGCCCATATTGCGGGCGCGATGAAAGTGCCCGCCGATCAGGTCCGCACGGTCGAGGGGCGCCAGCATATCCTGATCGAGGGCAATGCGGTGGGGCTGGTGGGCGCGCATCAGGTGCTGGGCTGCGTCCCGCCCGAGGGCGCGCCCGAGGAGCTTTGCGTGGTCCTGCTGGGGGCGGGCGACCATATGTTCGCGCTGGTGGTCGACGGCTTTACCGGCGGGCGCGAGCTGGTGGTGCAGCCGCTTGACCCGCGTCTGGGCAAGATCAAGGATATCAGTGCCGCCTCGCTGACCGAGGATGGCGCGCCGCTGCTGATTGTCGATGTCGAGGATATGCTGCGCTCGCTGGAAAAGCTGGCGGCGACGGACCGTCTGGCACCGGTCGGGCGCGAAATCGGGGTTGAGACCGGGGCGAGGCGCAAGCGGGTGCTGGTGGTGGACGATTCCTTCACCGTGCGCGAATTACAGCGTAAATTGCTCGATCATCACGGTTATGATGTCGAAGTCGCGGTTGACGGCATGGATGGCTGGAACGCGCTGCGCCATGGCGGCTTCGATCTGGTGGTCAGCGATATTGACATGCCGCGCATGGATGGGATCGAACTGGTGCGCCGCATCCGCCATGATCCCGCGCTCAAGGCCATGCCGGTGATGATCCTGTCCTATAAGGACCGCGAGGAGGACCGCCGGCGCGGGCTGGAAGTGGGGGCAGATTATTACCTCACCAAAGGTAGTTTCCAGAATGACGCCCTGATTGATGCCGTGATAGACCTGATCGGGGAGAGCGCGGCATGAGAATTGGTATCGTCAATGACTTGCCGCTGGCGGTCGAGGCATTGCGCCGGGTTTTGGCGCAGGCGCCCCAGCATCAGGTGGCATGGACCGCCGCCGATGGCGTAGAGGCGGTGGAGATGGCGCTGCGCGATCGGCCCGACATTATCCTGATGGATCTGGTGATGCCGCGCATGAACGGGGTGGAGGCCACACGCCGCATCATGGCCGAGGCGCCCTGCGCCATTCTGGTGGCAACATCGGATATTGAAAGCAATGCCGCGCAGGTCTTTGCCGCGATGGGCAAGGGCGCGCTCGATGCGGTCGATACGCCCCTGCTGCATGGCGCGCCGACGGCGGGCAAACATCCGCTGCTGACCAAGATCGACGCGGTGGGCCGCTTGATCGAGGCGGGCAGCAGTGCGCCCGCGCCCAAAGGCATCGAACGCGGTGCCACCAGCCAGTTGATTGCCATTGGCGCCTCGGCGGGCGGCCCTGCGGCATTGGCGGCGATCCTCAAGGAACTGCCTGCCGGATTTCCCGCCGGGATCGTCATTGTCCAGCATGTCGATGCCCGTTTCGCCCAGGGGCTGGCGCAATGGCTGAACGATCAATCCGCGCTCTCGGTGCGTCTGGCGCAGGAGGGCGACCGGGTGCGCCCCGGCGAGGTGCTGGTGGCCGGAACAGACGATCATCTGGTGTTCAAGTCACCGGAAAGACTTGGTTATTCCAGCGAGCCTTCCGATCACACCTATCGCCCCTCCATCGATGTTTTCTTTCGCAGCGCGGGTCAGTTCTGGCCGGGCGCGCTCACCGGCCTGTTGCTCACCGGCATGGGGGCCGACGGGGCACGTGGATTGAAGGAATTGCGCGACAAAGGTCATTTAACCATTGCGCAGGATAAGGCTTCCAGCGCGGTGTATGGTATGCCAAAGGCCGCGCTCCAGCTTGACGCGGCGCGCGAAGTGCTCCCCCTCGAACAGATTGCGCGTCGGTTGACCGAGCTTCCCGGCCTGCGGCTTTCGACGAAAGGATTGTCAGAATGAACCCCCAGGTCTCGGTCGATCCCGATATCGACGAAACCGAACCGCCGTTGCCCAGCCAGTCGATCATGGTTTTGCTGGTCGATGACCAGATCATGGTGGGCGAGGCGGTGCGCCGCGCGCTGCTGGATGAGGTGGGGATCGAGTTTCACTATTGTTCGAACCCGCTCGATGCTCTGGCGATTGCCCGCGCGGTTCAGCCCACGGTGATCCTGCAGGATCTGGTGATGCCCTCGGTCAACGGGCTGGATCTGGTGCGCCAGTATCGCGCCGATCCGCATACGCGCAACACCCCGATCATCGTGTTGTCCACCAAGGAAGAAGCCAGCGTCAAGAGTGATGCCTTTCGCGCGGGGGCCAATGACTATCTGGTCAAATTGCCCGACCGGATCGAGCTGATCGCGCGCATCCGCTATCATTCGGCGGCCTATCTCTCGCAGATTCAGCGCGATGAGGCCTATCGCGCGCTGCGCAAGAGCCAGCAGGAGCTGATGCAGGCCAATTTCGCGCTGCAAAGGTTAACCAATGTCGACGGGCTGACGGGGCTGAGCAACCGGCGCTATTTCGACGAATATTTCGAGACCGAATGGCGCCAGGCCGCGCGTGATCGCCAGCCTTTGTCGCTGCTCATCATCGACATCGACCATTTCAAGCAATTCAACGACACCTATGGCCATCTGGCCGGGGATGAAGTGCTGCGCAAGGTGGCGCAGGCGGTGCAGGCCGCGTTTCGGCGGCCCAAGGATCTCGTGGTCCGGCTGGGCGGCGAGGAATTTGTCGTCGTGCTGCCCGCCACGCCGCTGGGTCATCTGACCATGCTGGCCCAGCGCGCGGTGGAGGCGGTCGAGGCGCTCGATCTGGCCCATTCCTCCTCGCCGGTGTCGGGCCGGGTGACGATCAGCGTAGGCGGCGCAGGCTGCCAGCCCGACCGCGAGGACCGTCGCCTCGCCCTGATGGAGGCGGCGGACAAGGCGCTCTACGAGGCCAAACGCTCCGGCCGCAACCGGGCGGTGATTGATCGCGGCCAGAGCTAGGCGTTACTCTTAGGTCGCCATTTCTCTGCGGATCGCCTCGACCAATTCGCGCGCCGGCATGGCGCGGGCCAGCGGCGCGCCTTGCCCCGCCCATTGCGCGCCAAACCCATACTCGCCCTTCTGCCTGGCCGCCGCATTCAGCGCCTTGCCCGCATCATAGGCGATGGGGTAGGCGGCCGGACGCGCATTGCAATCCAGCGTTGAAAAGCGGTTGGCCAGACAACGCGCCGGGCGCCCCGAAATGGCCGAGGTAAAGCGCGTGTGATGGGCCGCATCGCTCATCAATGCGGCGCGATAGGCGGCATCCGCGCTGGATTCGGGGCAGGCGATGAAGGCTGTGCCCAATTGCGCCGCTGCCGCCCCCAGATCGAGCGCGGCGCGCACCCCCGCGCCATCCATGATGCCCCCCGCCGCGATCACCGGCAGGCGGGTTTGCCGCACCAGCAGCCGGGTGAGGGCAAAAGTGCCCAGCCCATCATCGGGCGCATCGGGATCGAACATGCCGCGATGGCCGCCCGCTTCGATCCCCTGCGCGATGATGACATCGATCCCGGCGCGTTCGATGATGGCCGCTTCGGCAGGATTGGTCGCGCTCGCCATCAGCAAACATCCCGCCCCGCGCAGCGCGCTCAGCACATCGGGCGCGGGCAGGCCGAAATGAAAGCTGACCACCGGGGGCCGCTCGGCCAGCAGCATGGCGAGCATATCGGGATCATCGGCAAAGCTGCGATAGATGATGCGCAAACGCTGCGGCACCGGCGCGCCAAATTTGGCAAACAGCGGGGCCAGCGTGTCGAGCCATTCCGCTTCACGCGCCGGATCGGGCTTGGGCGTCTCATGGACAAAGAGGTTGACGTTGAACGCCGCCCCGGTCTGCGCCCGCAAGACATGGATCATCGCGCGTGCGCCCGCTGCATCGGTGGCCCCCACGCCAATCGAGCCCAGCGCCCCGGCATTGCACACCGCCGCCGCCATGTCCGGCGTGGAAACGCCCGCCATGGGCGCCTGAACAAGCGGGATCGAAAGGCCAAGGCGGGTGAGCAGGTCCATGGGGCAGTTGAGGCCGTCAAATACACATAACAAATAAAATCATATTTCGATTAATCGACCGGCTTTAGTAATCCTCGTTAATGTAAATCATGGGTATGGGTTACCCGCCATCACACAAAATACAGGAATTTTCGGAGTTGATATCGCGTTTCCTCGATTTTCTAAACATGGTTATCTGCCTCTTGGCGGGATTATCGCCGTTGCGCTGACCTATCCTGCCTTTGCCGCCACCGATCATGCGATTGCCGACAAGCACGCGCAGATCGCGGATTTTACCTGACGCCTGGCGCGCGCGGCGCTGGCTGTGCGACAGGAACTGGGCCTGCGACGGAGGTGGCCGAGGAGCTGGCCTGCATCACGTTGGCATGGTGGGCGGGCCTGATGTGCTGCGCATGCCCTCGGCCAGCCCGGTGCAATCGCTGGGCCAGCATTTCCTGACGCGGTTTTTGCACGACGATGGTTGAGCATTGCCAATAAGCAGATTGAGAAATCTAAATATCTGATTTCATCAATGAAAATTCCAAATCCTTGTTAAACACGGCGGCGCCCGCCCGCTATCGCTGCCCTCGATAATCATTGGGGGTTCCTATGCGTACTATTTCATGGCTGCCGACTTTGCTGGCCGGCGCTTCTCTGGCCCTTCCGCTGGCCGCCCATGCCGAGGAGGCCGATGATGCTCCTGAGGGCGCGCCGATCATCGTGACCGGCACCCGCAGCGCCCCGCGCCGCACCGTGGCCGACAGCCCGGTTCCCATCGACGTGATCGGCCCGCAGGAATTGAAGGCCACCGGCCGCACGGGCCTGAAAGAAATTCTGGGCAATCTTATCCCCTCGCTGACCATGCCTGCGCTGGGTGGGGGCGGCACCTCGGCCAGCGTGCGCCCGATCTCGATCCGGGGCCTGTCGGGCGATTATCTGCTGGTGCTGGTCAACGGCAAACGCCGCCACACGACGTCACTGATCAACAATCTCTCGCGCGTGTCGGGCGGATCGACCCCGGTGGACATCGACCTCATCTCCACCGCAGGCGTGGGCCGGATCGAGGTTTTGCGCGATGGCGCGGCGGCGCAATATGGCTCGGACGCGATTTCGGGCGTGATCAACATCATCCTCGACGGAGGCAAACAGGGCGGCGAATTCACCCAGACCGCCGGGCAGCTTTATGAAAAGGGCGGCGCGCTGTTGCAGCAAACCCTTTCATGGGGCGCGGCTTTGGGCGATGGCGGCTTTGTCCACCTCTCCGCCGAGGGTAAATATCATGATGCGGCCAAAAGCTCGGCCCTGCCGGTTCCCACCATCTATCCGCTGGTCAATGGCGCGCCCGATCCGCGTGAGGCCAGCGCCAACCATCTGATCGCGGGCGGTTATGGCCGGTCGAACCGCGACAAGATCATCAACACCTCGCTCAACGCCGAACTGCCGCTGGGCGGAGTGACGGCCTATACGTTCTCGACCCTTTCCTATCGCGATATCAAGGATGCGCGCGGTTCGATCTTTCCCGCCGCCACCGGCTATGGCGGACAGGCCAACACGCTGGGCCTTTCCTCGCTGCCGCAGGTCTATCCTTCGGGTTTTCAGGCCTATCGCCGGATCTGGGAATGGGATTATCAGGCGACGCTGGGCCTGAAGGGCGAGTTGGCCGGATGGGCGGCGGATCTTTCGACCAGCTATGGCACCGACAATGTCCGGCTGGGCGCGGAAAACACGCTTAACCCCTCACTGGGGCCGAGCAGCAAGACCAGCTTCTTCATGGGCCGCCAGAAGCAGACGTTGTGGGTCAGCAATCTCGACCTCAGCCGCGATTTCGCCGTCGGTCTGGCCGCGCCGCTCTCGGTGGCTCTCGGTGTCGAACAACGCTGGGAAAGGTTTCAGAATCAGGCGGGCGAACCGGATTCCTATCGCGACGGCGGCTATATCATCCCGGCCGACAGCACGCCTTTCGGCACGCTTTATGGCGGCCGTTCGCCCTCGCCGGGGCTGGTGTCCTTTACCGGCACCTCGCCCGCCGATGCGCGCAGTATCAGCCGGGGCAATGTCGCGGCCTATGTCGATCTGTCCACCAATGTGGTCAAGGCGTGGTATGTCGGCGTTGCGGGCCGATTTGAACATTACACCGACAGCGCGGGCGATACGGTTTCGGGCAAATTCTCCACCCGCTATGAAATCGCGCCCGGATTGGCCCTGCGCGGCGGGGTGAATTCCGGCTTCCGCGCGCCATCGCTGGCCCAGACCGCCTTTTCGACCACGCAGAACACGGTGACGGTCAATGGCAATGACCGCCTGTCCACCACCTCGAAATTCCTGCCGGTGGACAGTGCGGCGGCAATTGCCCTTGGCGCAACGCCTCTGCGGCCGGAAAAGTCGCTGAACTTCACCGCGGGCCTGACTTTTGAACGGGGCGGGGCGCGACTGACTGTCGATGCTTATCAGATCGATGTCGACAATCGCATTGTCAAAACCGAATTCCTCGGCACGGCGGCCAATGGCGGCAGCGCGATCAAGGCGATCCTGGTCGCCAATGGCATCACCGGGGTGGACAGCGCGCAATTCTTCACCAATGCCATCGACACGCGCACGCGCGGCGTCGATGTGGTGGGCGAATATAATTGGCGCACCGCGGCCATCGGCAATTTCCGCCTGAGCGCAGCCTACAGCTATAATGAAACGCAGATCCGCCGCATCGCCGCCAATCCTGTCGCGCTCTCGGGCCTGTCGGTCACGCTGTTCGGGCGTCAGGCCCAGCGCGATCTGATGGTGGCCACGCCGCGCAGCAAGGTGGTGCTGACCGGCGACTGGAGCTGGGGTCGCCTGCATAGTCTGCTGCGCGCGACGCGTTATGGCCAATATACCGAAAGCAGCAATGTCGCCTCGGGCGACCGCACTTTCGGCGCCAAGGTCATCACCGATCTGGAGGCGGGTTATGACCTCTCGCGCCGCGTCTCGCTGGCGGTGGGCGCCAACAATCTCTTCGATGTTTACCCGGACAAGAACGGCATCGTCGCCTCGGATGGTTCGGGCCTTTACGGCAATTTCGCCCCCTTCGGCCTGAGCGGCGGTTTTTATTACGCGCGCCTCGGCGTCAAATTCTAAAAGGATCCGGCATGTCCCTTCTCGTCGATTTCGCCGCATGGCTGGGCACGACCTCGCTCTCGGCGCTGGTCATCGGCCATGACTGGCTGGTTCCGGCCATTCAGGTGGTGCATATTCTGGCCGTGGCGGGGGTGCTGATCGCCTCGCTGCATATCCATCTGCGCGCGCTGAACCTGCTGGAGCGCGATGTGGCGCAGGAGCAGGTGACGGCGCGTTTCCTGCCGATTCTGTGGGGAGCGCTGGGCGTGCTGGCGTTTACCGGTCTGCTGTTGATTGCCAGCGAGCCGACCCGCGCGATGTTCCGCACCATCTTCTGGGTCAAGCTGGCGCTGGCCACGGCGGCCTCGATTGGCACATGGGCGCAGGGGCCGCTGGCGCTGCGGTTCAACACGGGCGGCGTGGCGGTTTCTCCTGCGCAAAGAGTGCTGGCGGTGGCCACGCTTCTGGTCTGGCTGGGCGTGATCTATGCGGGGCGCTGGATCGCCTATGCCGATGCCTGGGCGGGGGCGCCTGCCTGATTTGGCGCCTGAGCCATCTGTTTTTGAAAGGTTATCCCAATGTCTCTTCAATCTGTGGCCCTGTGGCTTTCGGAAACCCCGCTGGCGCTGGAACTGGCGGATTCAAACTGGTTGTTCGGCACGGTCGAGGCGCTGCATGTCGCGGCGCTGACGCTGGTGATCGGCTCGATCGCGCTGGTCGATCTGCGGCTGATCGGGGTTGGCCCGGCGCGCGGGACGGCGCAGGAGGTGCTTGAACGGCTGGTGCCTTTCACGCTGGTCGGCTTTGCCTTGGCGCTGGCCAGCGGCAGCGTGCTGCTTTTCGCCAATCCGATTGGCTATTCGGAAAACTTCTGGTTCGCGGCCAAGTTCAGCCTGCTGGCGCTGGCCGGGATCAATGCGCTGGTGTTCCATCTGTTCGCCCAGAGCAAACTGGCCGAGCCGGGTTCGGTGATCCCGCGTATTTCGGGCGCGATCTCGCTTTCCCTGTGGCTGGGCATTGTGATTGCCGGGCGCTGGATCGGCTATACGCTGTGACGAAAAAAGGGGCGGATGCCGGTGCGGCATCCGCCCCAAGCGGGACGCTGCGCGGGAAAGAGAAGAACCGCGCCGCGTGAGGGATTACATATTCAGCCGCCCGGCTTCTCGATCTCGACCAGCCGCGCCTGCAAAACCTGCCCGGTCGACAAGATCGTCGCCTTGCGAAAACCCCCGCCCAGCGCGCCATCGCGCAGCGGGTTGACCTCGACATCCACCTTGTCGCCCACTTTGAGCGATTGGCGGCTCCAGCCCAGCCGGGTCAGATTGCCGGGACTGGTCAGCTCCACCGCCCAGACGCCATGCTTGATCGGCCCGTCCTGCACATCGACAAACAGCGAGACATGCGGGTTGACCCAGCGATAGGCGCTGATCGTGCCGCGCAGATTGACCACTTTGGTCTGGTCGAACATGGCAAAGCTGTGATGCGCCAGCGAAGGGGCCGATAGGGCCAGCGCGGCGGCCAGCGCGCCTGTGGACATGATCTTTTTCAACATCACCATTGCTCCTTATTTCGCGGGGGCCACCACATTGCCATCGGCCGATTGCGCCACCGGGCGCCATGCCGGGTTGCCCCATGGGTCGGTCGTTTCCTCAAAATCGCCCTGACGGCACACGCCCTCGACGATTTCATAGCTGCGCGCACGCTTGCGGGTGAACAGGCGCCGGGTCTGCCATGGCCGCGTCAAAACGGCGGGCGCGCTGATGGTCAGATCGACCGCCAGCGTGTCCGGCCCGATCAGGTGGAATTTCTGCTCGACATGCGCGCCCTCGCCAATCGCGATGCCCACCGCTTCGGAGACAGCCAGCCATGTCTGGGGCAGGATCGCGGTGGTGGAGACCGCCAGCGTATCCCCCTGCCAGACGCCGATATTATATCCGTGGAAACTGGGGTCGGGATCGGCCGGGGGTTTGCGCCCGTCGGTCCAGATCCGCACCAGCCGGTTGCCGTCGCTCTCGCCCAGAATGGTCACGCGGCCCGGCGTGGAGAGGATCTCGATGGAATTATGGGTGATGAGGTAAAAACTCGGTACGCCATGGGGCAGGCAATCGAGCAGCAGTCCGCGCGGGCGGCCCGCCTTTTCCTCGGCGTCCCAATGGTCGATCTGCTTTTGCACCTCGGGCTTCCACGGCGGCGGATTGGAGGCCACCTGCGCGAATTGATCCGAGATCACGGGGAACCATGATCCGCTCCAGTCCGGGCGATGGGCCAGCTCCAGCCAGTCCTTGGCCGTGGGGGCGGGCGTGATCGGATCATCGGCCAAAGCGGGGGCGGCCAGCGTCATCGCCAGCGCAAACAGCGATGCGCGGATCATTTGGGCGGCTGCTGCGATGCGCCGGGGATGTTGAGCGCTTCAAGCACCTGTCCCGTGGCGGCAATGGTCAGTTTTTTGAACTGGCCCGCGCGGCGGCCGTCGCGGATCGGGTTGATCGAAACGATCACCTTGTCCCCCGGCTTCACCACATTGCGGCTCCAGCCCATCTTGGCCAGATTGGCCGGGCTGGTGGGCAATTCCAGCGACCACAGTCCCGGAGCATAAGTGCCCACCTGCCCGGCCTGAACCCAGAGCACGGCATGGGGCGCGGTCCATTGGAATGACTGGATCGTGGCCTCGAATTGCAGCGGCTTGGCAGGGTCGAACATCGAGAAGCTGTGATGCGCGATCGCGGGGGCCAATCCGCCGCCCAGCGCAAGACAAAGCGCAACGATGCTGCCCAACAGGCGGCGAGAACTCATCATTTCTTCTCCTTGGCGGGCGCTGCGTTCAAGGCGGCCTGATCGGGCGGCAGGGTGGCCCCGCCTTCGTCCTTGGGCAGCGGGGCAAAGATGGCGAGGCCGTCCTTGTCGGTGCTTTCGATAAAATCGCCCTGGCGGCATGAGCTTTCGACCAGATCGAACTTGCGCTCGCGGTGGCGGGTCAGCAGGCGGGTGGCATGCCATGGCGCGGCCAGCACACGGGGCGCATCGACCATCAGATCGACCCGCGCCGTATCAGGCCCGGTCAGCGTGATGCGCTCGACCACATGCATGTCGCCATTGTTGGGTATGCCCACGCCTTGCCCGGTGGAAATGAACACTTGGCGCAGAAAACCCACCGTGTCGATCACCAGCGTCTGCCCCTCCCAATGGCCGATCGAATGGCCCGAAAAGGTCGGGTCCGGGTCGGCGGGATGGGGGCGGCCGTCGGTCCACACCCGGCGCAGGCGGTTGCCGTCCAATTCGCCCAGAATGGTGATGCGGCCCGGCGTTTGCAGAAATTCGACCGAATTGAGCGTCTGGGTCCAGCTTGAGGGCAGGCCCTCGGGTAGGCAATTGACCCAGATGTTCTGCGGCTTGCCCTCGGCGTCGAGCTGTTTGAGCCGGGCATAGATGGGGGCGATTTCGGGGCGCCATTGCGGCTCGGTGCTGTTGCCGGCTGCGTATTTGTCCAGCGGCCCCGGCGTCCACACGCCCGACAGATCGGGCTGGTCGGCAATGACGGCCAGGGATGCGCGGGTTGGGGCCGGGTTGACCGGTTCGGGCGGCGCGGCGGCGGTCAAGGTCGCGGACAGCAGCGAGGCTAGGAGGAGCATGGGCGGGTAAACTCTATCGGGATAATTGAGATTATGGGTTTAGCGATCCCGCGCCCAAGGTGAATTCAGATTTTCATCAAAGCTAATGAGGAAAACTTGGTGGACGTGCCGGGTCTGCGCCCTAGCCTTCGGGGCCAATCCCCAACCATCCGCCCAAGCCATGAAAGAATTTGCGATGAAGCACCATGCCCGATCCCTGCTTGCCTTTGTCGGCCTTGCTTCTCTGGCCGCCTGCGGCGTGGATCGGCCCAGCGGCGCGCTGGAGGCAGCCTCGGCCGATGCGATCTGGGATGATCCCGCCCTGCGCGCCGAGGCGGTCCGGCTGGCCCCGCCGCTGTTTGCCCGGCATTGCGCGTCCTGCCATGGCGCGGATCTGAAAGGGGCGCCCGGCGCGCATGTGCCCGATTTGACCGATGACCGCTGGCTGTTTGGCGGCGAGGACATTGACACGTTCAATATGAAGGCCAGCGATGTCGAGCAGACCATCCTGCACGGCATCCGCGCTCCCGATCCCAAAACGCGCAACTGGCCCACGATGCCCGCGCGCGGGGTGGGGCAAAGCCTTGAGCCTGACGAAATCGCCGCCGTCACCGAATATGTCCTGAAACTTTCCGGTCAGCCCTTTGATGCCAAACAGATTCCGCTGGGCAAGGAGACGTTCGAGGTTGAGGGCGGGTGCTATGATTGCCACACGCTGCAGGGCTGGGGCGATCCGGCGACCGGGGCGGCGGATCTGACGCGGCCGCGCACATGGCTGTTCGGTCGGGATCGCGCCTCGGTGGCGCAGACCGTGCGCGAGGGGAGGGTCAATTCCTCGCCCGCCTTTGCGGGCAGGATCAGCGCGACGGATGCCAAAATCCTGTCAGTCTATGTGCTGTCGCGGGCCAAAACGCTGCATTACAATTGAAAAAGGGGCGCGACATAGGATCGCGCCCTCTTTGCCATCAGGCTGCGTTGGCCGCCTGCGCTTCGGGCAGGCGTTCGAGGATCGCCTCGCCCTCGGGCCGGTCCAGCCAGTCGGGGCTGACGATCAGGCGGCGCACAGTGGCATCGCGGTTCAGGATCAGCACGGCGGGCTGGTCGATCTCATAGCTGTTGGTGCCAAGGGTCGCGCCGATCCAGTTGTCGCCCGGCTTCACCGCAGGTTGGTCATCGGGCAGGAAGGTGATGCCCAGCGCCCGGCCCAGCGCATAATCGGGATCGGCGGCCACCGGAAAAGTCAGGCCATGGCGGTTGATGATGCCGCGATCCACCGGATTTTGCGCGCTGACCGCGACCAGCGGAATGCCTGCGGCCTTGAGCGCAGGCCACAAAGTGCGGTTGTAGTGCGGCAGCGCCAGATTGCACGCCGGGCAGCCTGCAAAACGGAAGAACACCAGCACCGCCGGGCCATGGGCGATCAGTTCGTCGCGGC
Organism: Novosphingobium sp. SG707; assembly: GCF_012275515.1. Lineage (GTDB taxonomy): Bacteria > Pseudomonadota > Alphaproteobacteria > Sphingomonadales > Sphingomonadaceae > Novosphingobium. Next base: position 174,009 of record NZ_JAAZQL010000001.1, on the reverse strand, counting down.
TCAGCCTGTTGCCGTCCTGATCGATCAGGGTGAAAGGTGCGATTGTATCGCCGGGCTGGGGATAGGCGGTAGGATCGAAACGTGCGGCCAGCGAGCGGCGCTGGTCCGCATTGCGCTCAAGCTGCTCGGACGTCCATGTGCGTTCGCGTTCGGCCTGAAGCTCGGCGTAGAGTTGGTGGAGGGTGGGGAGTTGGTGAAGGGTGGGGTGGGCCATGCTGATCTGCCTCTTTTTGCGGGTTCGAGGCGTTCAGCGATAATCCCGCCTCGGCCCCTGCGGACAGTGAGAAGCGGGGCGCGAGGGTTTAAGATTTGTCATAAGCGGTTAGAGCGCGACGACGATCTCGCGCGCCAATTGCGCCAGGCGCGCCGTGGCCGGGTCGAGGCTGCTCGCGGTTTGCAACACGCAGGAGACGCGGGGCAGGGGGGCCAGATGCTCGATCTGCAAGGGTTCTTCGCTGAGGAAGAGATGCGTGCGGCAGGTGATGCCAAGGCCCGCATCCACCGCCGCGCGCAAGGTGGTCAGATTGGGCGTTTCGACCGTGATGCGATAAGGCACGCCCGCATCCTCCAGCGTGCGGATCGCCGCCTCGCGAAAGCGGCAGGGCGGCTCGAGCACGGCGAGGGGCAGCACATTCTGGCGCAGCAGATCGGATTTACCGTACCATTCCATCGCGGCATAGGCGATGGCGTTGGGATCATTGGCGGCAGCAAAGCCCAGCACGATGTCAAGCTGGCGTCGCTCAAGCTGGGCCAGCAATTCGGCGGTGCCCGCGATGCGCGAATAGATCTGCGCATCGGGATGCAGTTCGGCAAATTGCGCCAGCAGGCCAGAGAGCAGCGTTTCGGCAAAATCCTGGACCATGCCGATGCGCGCAGGGCCGGAAAAATGGCCCGCCGTGATGGCCGAAACCGCCTCGTCATGCAGGATCAGCACCTTGCGCGCATAATCGAGCATCAGTTCGCCTGCCTGCGTCAGGGAAAGGCGGCGGCCTTCGCGGTGGAACAGGTTTTGTTGCAGCAATTCCTCCAGCCGCTTGATCTGGAGCGAGAGCGCGCTTTGCGTGACGAACACCTTTTCCGAGGCGTTGAGCATCGAGCCCGTGTCCACAATGGCAACGAAGCTGCGCAGCAGATTTGTGGGCAAATTGACGGGCATGGGTGTCCTCGGAAGATGGTGGGCGGGCGGACCGCCGGGGGGAATGCGGGTGTTATGCATGAGGGCTTATTGTCAATCAAAATAGTAGAGATAAGCCATGCAAAAGCAAATCTATTCGCGCCACAGATTTGATTTAAAATACTGAAAAACAATAATTAAATTTGATCAATCTGCGCTCGCCACGTCCCTTATGAGCTATGCTTATAGGTCGCGCCGATAACTCAATTGATCGAGTAGAGTTTTAGGGTTCTGGTGAAGCTCTTCCCGCCACGACGAGCTTTATCATGCCCCGATCCACCCAGTTTCACCGGCGCCTAGCCTCTTTGTTTTCAGGCCATTGGGTGTCGCCCGTGGTCTTTCTCATTCTGTGGGAGGGCGGCTCGCGCCTTGGCCTGATTCCCAAGAGCACGCTGGCCGCGCCCTCTGCCGTGATCGGCACTCTGGTCGAGATGCTGACCACCGGGGAATTGCCGGATAATCTTTGGGTCTCGTTCCTGCGCGTGGCGGCGGGGCTGGTGATCGGCCTGTCGATCGGCATTGGGCTGGCGCTGGCCGCCGGGCTGTCGCGTCAGGGCGAGGCCGCCATCGACCCCATCATGCAGATCAAGCGCACCATCCCGACGCTGGCGCTCACACCTTTGTTCATCGTGTGGTTCGGCATTGGCGAGACGCCCAAGGTGGCGCTGATCGCCTTTGCCTCGATCTTTCCGGTCTATCTCAACCTCTATTCGGGCATTCGCGGCGTCGATGTCCGCCTGATCGAGGGCGCGCGCAGCTTTGGTCTCAGCCGCGCCGAAGTGATCTGGCATGTGATCCTGCCCGGCGCCTTGCCCTCGCTGCTGGTGGGGCTGCGCTATTCGCTTTCGGTGTCGATTCTGGTGCTGGTTGTCGCCGAACAGATCAATGCCTCGGCGGGCCTTGGCTATCTGGTCAACAATGCCCGCGACTTCATGCGCACCGACATCATCGTGGTCTGTCTGCTGGTCTATGCAGCGCTGGGTCTTGGCGCGGATGGGCTGGTGCGGCTGATCGAACGCCGGGCTCTGGCTTGGCGCCCCAATCTTGCGGAGGCTTAAATCATGCTGGCCGAAACCAATTTTACCGCCGCTTTCCCGGTGTCTGAGCCTGTCGTCCGCCTGCGCGATTTTCATCGCAGCTTTGGCGCCAACACGGTCATCGACGGGTTGAACCTGTCGATCGCCCCGGGCGAATTCGTCGCCCTGCTGGGCCGGTCGGGCGGAGGCAAGACGACCTTGCTGCGCACGCTGGCCGGGCTGGACAGCGTGGGCGGACAGGATGTGCTGATCCCGAACAGCCGCGCCGTGGTGTTTCAGGATGCGCGCCTGCTGCCGTGGAAAAAGGTGTGGCGCAATGTCGCGCTGGGCCTGAAAGGGCCGGGGGTGCGCGAGCGCGCCGAGGCTGCTCTGAACGAGGTGGGCCTTGGGCACCGCATCGACGCCTGGCCCCTGACGCTTTCGGGCGGCGAGGCGCAGCGAGTCGCCCTGGCACGCGCGCTGGTGCGTGAGCCTAAACTCCTGCTTCTTGATGAGCCCTTTGCCGCGCTCGACGCGCTGACGCGGATCAAGATGCATGCGCTGGTGCTGGAATTGTGGCGGGTGCATCGCCCGGCGATCCTGATGGTCACGCATGACGTGGACGAGGCGGTCGCACTGGCTGACCGTATCCTCGTGCTGGACGCAGGCCGCATCGTGGCCGAGGAACATATCACCGTCCAGCGCGGCGAACGCGGCGATGTGGGCCGCGTGCTGCGCCAGCGCCTGCTGGGCCATCTGGGCTGCGAAATCACCTCCGAGCATGTCCTCTCGGCCGTCGATGTCGGCGCCAGCATCCTACCTTTCCCGCAAGGGGCATCGGCATGAGCGCGGCGGTTCTGGACCACCCGGTCAATACGTCAGCCAACATTGGTCGCTTGCGCGATTTCGTCACCGCACTGGCCGATCTGCTCGATCACACGTCGGATGAGGGCGAAATCCTCGACAGGGGCGGCGCACTGCTGAGCGATCTGGTGGCCTATGATGACTGGCTGCCTGATGCTTTCGCCGCGCCTTCGCCCGAGCGCTATCAGCAATATCTGCTCCATTGCGACAGTGCCGAGCGCTTTTCCGTCGTCTCCTTCGTCTGGGGGCCGGGACAGGGCACGCCGATCCACGATCACACGGTCTGGGGGCTTGTCGGTGTTTTGCGTGGGAAAGAGGAATCCCAAAATTTCCGCCGCCAGAGTGATGGCTCGCTGGCCCCGGAGGGGCCTCCGCATTCGTTAAATCCCGGCGAGGTGGAGGCCCTTAGCCCGGCCCATGGCGACATCCATCAGGTGCGCAATGTTCTGGCCGACGCGCCCTCGATTTCGATCCATGTTTACGGCGCCAATATCGGCGCGGTCCGCCGCTCGACCTTTGCGCAGGGTGGCGAGGCCAAATTGTTCATCTCGGGCTATGCCAATGCGCTGGTGCCCAATCTGTGGGACCGATCCAAATGAGTGTTACCGCCAAGGACATCCGCAAGGCCCTGATCACGCGTGAGGAAATCGCGCTGATCGACCTGCGCGAAGAGGCAGAGTTCGCGCTGGGCCACCCGCTGTTCGCTGCCCAAATCCCGCTGCGCCGGATCAATGCCGAGGCGCCATGGCGCATCCCGCGCAAGGACACGCGCATCGTCGTCTATGACAATGGCGAGGATCTGACCGAGGCCGCGCTGGTCCATCTGCGCGCGCTGGGCTTTACCCATGTTGAAAAGCTGGCGGGGGGCCTCTCGGGCTGGAAAAGCGCGGGCTATGAGCTGTTCGAGGATGTGAACAGCTACTCCAAGGCCTTTGGCGAACTGGTCGAGCACCGTCGCCACACGCCCTCGCTGCCCGCGCAGGATGTGCAGGCGCTGATCGAGGAAAAGGCCGATATTGCCATCCTCGACGCGCGCCGCTTCGATGAATATGCCACGATGAGCATTCCGGGCGGCATTTCCAGCCCCGGCGCCGAACTGGTGCTGCGTGCCCGCGCCGCCGCGCCCGATCCCGATACCACGATCATCGTCAATTGCGCGGGCCGCACGCGCAGCATCATCGGCGCGCAGTCGCTGGTGAATGCGGGCCTGCCCAACCGGATCTATGCTTTGCGCAATGGCACGATCGGCTGGACGCTGGCCGGGCAGGGGCTGGAAACGGGGCAACAGCGCCGCGCCGCCCTGCCCGATGCGCCGCTGGTGGAGGAAGTTCGCGAAAAGGCACGCGAGGTGGCCTATCGCGCGGGCGTCAAGCGGATCACGCCCGAGGAACTGGACCACTTGCGCGCCGATAACACCCGCACGCTTTACCAATATGACGTGCGCCTGCCCGAGGATTATGCCGCAGGCCATATCCCCGGCTTCCGCAATGCGCAGGGCGGGCAGTTGGTGCAGGAAACCGACCACTTCGCGCCCGTGCGCGGTGCGCGCATCGTGCTGGCCGACGACCTTGGCCCCCGCGCCGACATGACCGCCTCTTGGCTCGCCCAGTTGGGTTGGGAGGTCTACGTGCTGGAAGGCGGCGCAGAGCAGACCGAAACCGGCCCCGATGCCGCCCCCGCCCCGCGCGGGGCGGAGGGCCGCTACAAGCGGCCCTATGAAGGCACAGACAACGCACAGGCCGCCATGCAGGCCTATCTCGATTGGGAATACGGCCTTGTCGCCCAATTGGAGCGCGACGGCACCCACGGCTTTTTCGTCATTTGATTTTGCGGAGAATTTCCATGTCCGAAAACCCCTCTGATGCCGTCAAGTTCATCGGCTATATCGGCTTCAACAATGCCTCGGAAATCCACGCTCCGGTGCGCGGCCGCATTCTGGATCGCGATTATGTCGATGCCGCCGCGCGCGGTCAGGAGGAGGTCGGCTTTGACCGCGTGCTGATCCCCTTCGGCTCGAACAGCCCGGAGAGCCAGATCGTGGCCGCCCATGCCGCCGCGATCACCACGCGGCTCGGCTTTCTCGTCGCCCATCGCCCCGGCTTTACCCAGCCCACGCTGGCCGCGCGGCAATTGGCCACGCTCGATCAATTGTCGGGGGGGCGCATCGCGGTGCATATCATCACCGGTGGCGCCGATGATGAAATGGCCCGTGACGGCGATGTTAATACCGTCAAATCCGAGCGTTACGCGCGCAGCGATGAATATATCGATATCCTGCGCCGCGAATGGACCGAGGCCCAGCCCTTTGATCACAAGGGCCGTTTCTATGAAGCGCGCGGTGCCTTCTCCTCGGTCAAGCCCGACAATCTGCCGGTCTTCTTCGGCGGCTCCTCGCTCGAGGCGATCGAGGTAGCGGGGCGTCATGCCGATGTCTATGCGCTGTGGGGCGAAACGCTGGAGCAGGTGCGCGAGAATGTGCTGGCCGTGCGCCATGCCGCAGCGAAACACGGGCGGCGTCCGGGCTTCTCGCTCTCGCTGCGCCCGGTCATTGCCGATACCGAGGAAGCCGCATGGAAGCGCGCCGCCGAGATCGAGGATCAGGTCCGCGCCCATCGCGACGCCGCAGGTCTGCCCACCACCGGCCACCGCCCGCCCAATGAAGGTTCGCTGCGCCTGCTGCAAACCGCGCAGGGCAACCGCCGCGATGGCCGCCTGTGGACGGGCGTTGCCGCGCTGACCGGGGCGCAGGGCAATTCGAGCGGGCTGGTCGGCACGCCCGAACAGGTGGCCGACGCCATGCTCGCTTACTTCGACATCGGCATCGACCATTTCCTGATCCGCGGCTTCGAACCGCTCGACGATGCGCTGCTCTATGGCCGCGAATTGTTGCCGCTGGTGCGCGCCAAGGTCGCTGATCGCGCAGGTCAGAGCGCTGCGCTGGCCGGCTGAAACCAATCCCCCGCATTCCCAAAGGAACCACCCTCATGTCCAAACGACAACTTCGCCTTGGTTTCATCCTGCATGGCGTCGGCCCCGGCTGGGACGACTGGCGCCATCCCGATGCGCAGGTCGATGCCTCCACCAGCCTGTCCTTTTACAAGCGTCAGGCGCAGGCCGCCGAGCGCGGCAAGTTCGATTACCTCTTCGTGGCCGACAGCGTGTCGATCAATGCGCGTTCCTCGCCGCATTACCTCAACCGCTTTGAACCGCTGACGATACTGTCGGCCATCGCCGCCGTTACCGAACATATCGGCCTGGTCGGCACGGCGACCGTGACCTATACCGAGCCCTATAATCTGGCGCGCCAGTTCGCCAGTCTCGACCATATCAGCGGCGGCCGTGCGGGCTGGAATGTCGTGACCAGTTGGCTGGAGGGCAGCGCCGCCAATTACGGCAAGTCCGAGCATCTGGCCCATGACACGCGCTATCGTCTGGCGGCCGAATATCTCGATGTGGTCAAGGGCCTGTGGGATAGCTGGGAAGACGATGCACTGGTGCGCGACAAGGAAACCGGCCAGTTCCTCGATCCCGACAAGCTGCATGAATTGAACCACAAGGGCGAGTTCCTCTCGGTCAAGGGCCCGCTCAACATCTCGCGCTCACGCCAAGGGCAGCCGGTGATCTTTCAGGCCGGATCGTCGGAGGACGGGCGTAATTTCGCCGCGAAATCCGCCGAGGCGATTTTTACGCATCAGGAAAATATCGAGGAGGCGCAGACATTTTACGCCGACGTCAAGGCGCGCGCGCGCGGCTTTGGCCGCGACCCGGAACAGCTCTTCATCGTGCCGGGCGCCCGCGTGATCGTGGGCAGCAGCGAGGAAGAGGCGCAGCGCCTGCATCAGGAACTGGCGAGCCTCGTCAGCCTTGAAAACGCCCTGCGCGCACTGGGCCGCTCGTTCAACGATCATAATTTCAGCGTCTATGATCCCGACGGCGCTTTCCCGGTCGAGGTGGCGGTCGAGGGCTATAAATCGAACCAGTCGGCTTCCGAGCGCATTCTGGCGCTTGCCCAACAGGGCCTGACCCTGCGCGAGATCGCCCTGCGCGCCGCCACCCCGCGCAGCCAGTTCACCGGCACGCCCGAACAGATTGCGGACCGTTTCCAGCAATGGCTGGAAACGCGCGCCTCGGACGGGTTCAATATGTTTGAATCTTTGCCGGGCCAACTGGATGTGTTCGTCGATCAGGTCGTGCCGATCCTGCAACAGCGCGGGATTTATAAGACCGACTACACCGGCGCCACCTTCCGCGAAGGGCTGGGGCTGGACAAGCCGGTTAATCGCTATACCGCCGCGCGATCGGAGCGCAGCGCGGCATGATCGAAAGGGCATTGTGGAACCGGCGCGGCGCTTTGGCGGCTCTGGGTTTTGGGGCGGGCGCTTTGGCGCTCGCCGGTTGTCGCGGTGGGGGCGAAAAGGTGCTGCGCGTCGGCTCGCAAAAGGGCGGGACCAAGGCGCTGGTGCTGGCCTCGGGTGTGCTGGAGGGTGCGCCCTATCGCGTCGAATGGTCCGAATTTCCCGCCGCCCAGCATTTGCTGGAGGCCTTGGGCTCGGACGCGGTCGATATCGGTCTGATAGGCGATGCGCCTTTCCTCTTCGCCTATCAGACCGGCAAGCCCCTGAAGGCGGTGGCCGCCCGGGTTTCGCATCCGCGCCCGGCGGGCATCCTCTCGATTCTGGTGCCGGGCGCATCGCCGGTGCGTAAACCGGCGGATCTGAAAGGCCGAAAGATCGTGACGGGGCGGGGCAGCATCGGCCATTTCCTCGCGCTCAAAGTCTTTGAGAATGCCGGGATCAAGCCGGGCGAGGCTGAGCTGATCTTTATGACGCCATCGGATGCGGCGGCGGCCTTGCGTTCTGGCGCGGTGGATGCGTGGAGCACGTGGGGCCCCTATGTGCCGACCGGACAGGCGGCGGGCGACCGTATTCTGGCTGATGGCAGCGATCTGTTCGACGCCTGCTCCTTCGATGTGGTCCATGAAAACGTGCTGCGCGACAAACCCGACCTGCTGGTCGATTTCCTGGCCCGCGAGGCGCGCGCGATGGAATGGCGGCGCAGCCATGTCGCGGATTACGCAAAGGTTCTGGCCAAGGAAACCGGCCTGCCCTTGCCGATTGCTCAGGCCACGGCCGAGCGTTCGCTGGTGGTGGATGGCCCGGTCACGCCCGAACTGGTGGCGCGGCAACAGGCCATTCTCGACACTTTCGTTCGCGCCGGGGCGCTGGAGGCCAAGCGGCCCGTGGCGGACGGCTATGTACTGACATCGCAATTGCCCAAAACCTAGGAAAAGCGCCGTGATTCCGGGCATTGGCATCACGGCGCATCCTGTCAGACGCTCCTGCGCTGCGCCTGATACCGCCTCGCGGCGATTTCCGCCCCTTCGCCCAGCAGCGGGCCAAGTTTGCGATATTCGTCAAGATGCCCCGCCTCACCGGGCCGGTCCCAGCCATGATCGCGCCGGATCATGCCCAAATGGGGCAGCGGATCGGCGGAGGGTTCGGGCGCAAACTGATCCGGCGCGACAAAGATGGCATCCTGATTGCAATGAAGTTCGCACATATAGCAGGTCTGGCAGGCATCGAGCCGCGCGATGACGGGCACCTGCGGCCCATCATCCAGTACGAAGGTGGGGCATACATTCACGCATTGCGCGCAATTATTGCATTTGTCGGCAAGGATCTGGGCAATCATGCGAATTCGGCCTGTTGAGAGTGGATGCGGACCGTTTCCAGTCCGCTGACCAATTGGCGTTGGGTTGGCCCGCTGGCTTCGGGATAATCGGCGCGCTGGTGCAGGCCACGGCTTTCCTTGCGCCCGCGCGCCGCCGCGATGGTCCAGCGCGCACCGGCCACCAGAGCCGCCGTTTCGCGCAAGGACACTAACGCAGCGCCGGTTGCCTGGCCATGGGCGGACAATTCGCCCCAGATCGCCTCCAATCTTTCGCCTGAGGCGGCATAGCTGGCCTCATCGCGCGTAAAGACATGGGCATAGCCGTGGATTGCATGATCGACGGCGCGGTGGATGGCGGACGCTTCGATGGCGCGATGCGCCGAAAGCGGCGCGATGGCGATGCGGCCAAGCCCATGGACGGGGGCAGAGAAGCTTTTGCGCTTAAGGCTTTCGCGTGCCGCTGCCGCCCCGGCGACCCGGCCCGACGAGAGCGCCCATGCCGAATTGACCGCCCCGCCGCCGCTATTGGCGCCCGCCACCAGTTCGCGCGTGGCCGCATCGCCAATGGCGAACAGGCCCGGCGCGCTGGTGCGGCATTCGGCATCGGCCAGATCGAGGCCGCCGGTGCCCCGGATTGTGCCTTCGCCAAACAGTTTGACCGGAAAGCGGTCGCGGAACAGGTCGATCCCGCGCCGCTCAAAGGGGGCAGGGGTAAAGGGCTGGATCTGACGCAGAATGGGGCGCAGAGCTGCGGGCGCATGGGACAGATCGGCCAATACCGTCCCGGCCAGCATCTCATGACCCAGTGCGCGATTATGCGCATGGCCCGCTGCGCGGCTGGGGGGGATGTCCAGTTCGCGCCCGTCGGCGTCATAATAGACCGCGCCCGTATAGGGCAGCGTGCGGGTGGATGCCCATGCGGGCGAGATCGACCAGCTTGGACCAAACTCCATGCCCGACAGGGCTACACCCGCCTCGGCGGCCATCAATTGGCCATCGCCGGTGTTGGTATGGCTGCCGATCAGGCCGGATCGGAAAGCATTGCCGCCGGTGGCCAGAATGGTGGCATGGCTGCGGATTTCCCAATCCTGCCGCGTACGCAAGGCATGGCCGCGCGCACCGGCGATCCGACCCTCATCATCGCGCAGCAATTCGAGCGCGGGGTGATGGTCGAGCACCGTCACGCCCGCCTCGAGAGCAGCCAAACGCAGGGCGCGCATATATTCCGATCCGCGCACGCCGGAATAATAGGTGCCGCCCGCTCCATCGCTGCCAAAGGGATAGTGCGGCGCAAGGCTGGGCAAATAGCGCCATGTGAGGTCCAAAATGCGCGCCATCCATTCCGGATCGCCCAGCCCTTGCGCCTTGCCGCTCTGGCGGGCGATGGCTTCTTTGCGCCGGGCCGGATCGGGGGCCACCCACCAGTGGTTGGGGCCGCCCATCGCGGTGACGCCGCTGGTGCCCATATAGCCCTTGTCGGCTACCACCACCCGCGCCCCGGCCTGCGCGGCGGCGATGGCGGCCCATCCCGCCGCCATGCCGCCGCCGATAATCAGGACGTCGGTTTCCATTACTCGGCCGCCTCGGCCAGCGGCGCGGCGTTGCGGTTTTCCGGCACAGGCAGGCCCAGATGGCCGCGCAGAGTGTCGGCCTGATAGCGGGTGCGGAACAGGCCGCGCCTTTGCAGGATCGGGACGACGCGCTCACGGAAGATCTGGAAATCGCGCGGGTTGGTGACGCGCAGGTTGAACCCGTCGGCGGCGCGGCCGGTGAACCAGCGCTCGATCACGTCGGCCACGGTTTCCGGCCCGCCGATGAAGGGCGATTTCCAGCGGCCAAGGTGCCATGCCGCCTCACGCAGCGTGTAGCCCTTTTCGCGCGCCACGCGGATGATCTTTTCGGCATGGCCCTTATAGCTGTTGAGCGTGACGCCGGTCAGATCGGGGAAGGGTGCGTCGGGGTCATACTGGCGGAAATCATGATAGTTGAAGGCGCGGCCCAATTGCACCAGCAGCTTGTCGAGGCTGAGCGCTTCCTCCTGTGAAGCGTGGAGGCGGGCTGCTTCCTCGTCGGTGTCGGCCAGCGTGGGGAACAGGCCGGGCAGGACCACGATATGATCGGGATTGCGCCCCAGCGCGGCGGCGCGGGTTTTCAGGTCGGCGTAATACTGTTGGCCCGCCTCGAAATCTTGCGCTGCGGCAAAGGCGCCGTCGGCGATCTGGGCGCCAAGGTTACGGCCCGCATCGCTGTCGCCCGCCTGAAAGATCACTGGCTGGCCCTGCGCGCTGCGTTGCAGGGCAAGGGGGCCATCGACGCGGAAGAATTTACCCTTGTGGTTGAGCTTGTGCAGCTTGGCCTTGTCGAGGAACAGACCCGCCGCCTTGTCGCGGGGGAAGGCATCATCCTCATAGCTGTCCCACAAGCCCTGCACCACGCGGACAAATTCCAGCGCACGGTCATAGCGTTCGGCATGGTCGAAATGCTCGTCGCGCCCGTAATTGCGCGCCGCGCCCTCAAGCCCGGTGGTGACCACATTCCACCCCGCGCGGCCCCGACTGATATGGTCAAGGCTGCCGAACTGACGCGCGACATTATAGGGCTCCCAATAGGATGTGGTCAGCGTGCCGACCAGACCGATCCGGCTGGTATGTGTGGCCAGCGCCGAGAGTAGCGTCAGCGGTTCGAGCCGGTTGAGGAAATGGGGCGCGGTGTCGGGCGTGATATAGGGGCTGTCGACGATGAACACGAGGTCGAAGAGCGATGCCTCGGCCTTCTTCGCATTCTCGATATACCAGTCGATATTGACGCTGGCGTCCGAGGGCAGCGCCGGATCGCGCCAACTGTTCTGATCGGTGCCGACGCCTTCGAGGATGGCGCCCAAATGAAGTTGGCGGGTCTGGCTCATGGGTGGTTCTCTCGCGGTTGCTGAATGGCGCCAAGGATGGGGCCCGGCGCGGCGCGATGAAAACGAGAGCTGCTGATAGGCTTATGAGAAGTTTCGGCGCAATTGGCCGACAGGCGGGATGGCCTCAGAAATCTCAATAGGAATGCAGGTCGGCATCATAGGACGGGCGAGGCGCTGGGCGCTATCCGGTGGCGTTGAGGATCAATCCCTTGGAGGTGCCCATGGCGCTTGAAGACTCCGTTTCGCTGGCCGCTCATGTGGCGCTGGCCCGCTGCTATCGTTCTGCCGCGCCCGAGCGCATCCTGTGGAATGACACGATTGCCCGGCTGCTTGATCATCGCACGGTGCGCGGGTTTCGCCCCGATCCGCTGCCCTTCGAGCTGATCCCCACGCTCGTCGCGGCGGCGCAAAGCGCGGCCACCTCGTCCAATCTGCAATTGTGGAGCGTGGTGGCGGTTGAGGATGAGGAAAAACGCAAGGAACTGGCCCGGCTGGCGGGTGGGCAGAAGCATATCGAACATGCTCAGCTGATCCTGCTGTTCGTGGCCGATCTGGCGCGGGCAGGGCTGATCGCCGATGAGGCGAGTGCGCCGAGCGACGGGTTGGATCAACAAACTTGCCGACTATGGCCGGCGCATCAACACCAAGGCCAGGATCGAGGCTGGCAGTGATGTGCTGACCCTTCAGATCGTCGCGCTATTCAACCTGATCTTCGGCTTTTTCTGGTCTTCGGCTCTGGTGGAGAACCTGTCGGGCAAGGCAGCGGATGATGTGGGGTTAAGGACGATCCAAAAGGGCATCCTCGGCATTTTGGAAATGGGCCAGACGACCATCCTCGGCAGGGTTGGAAGCCCATGAATCCGCGCCATAGAACAGCAGTATCGGGCAGGTAATGGCTTCCCACATAGCCTTCACCTCGGCCTCGGGCATGTCGAGCACCGGGCAGATGTTGAGCCACGGGTCGAATTTCCAACTGTAAGTGCCGTCCTCATCGCGCGCAACAAGCGGCGCAGGAAATCCCTGATTTCCTTGCATCGGGCCGTTTGGCCGGACGCAGCAAGGCGATGATGAAGCGCCCCTCGCCATCGAACACGACGATGGGCTGGAAGCCAATATTCATCGTGATGAGCGTTGAACAGGCGCAATTGCTGACCGCCATGGACAGCGTCGAAGTGCCGTCAATGTCGAGAACAATGCGTTTGGGCACCGTGCGGAAGGAAACGCATATTGCTCGACCTCGCGCAGCAGTATCTAACCGCCATCGGAGGAGAGCATGCCGCCGTCAAATCCGGCGTCCAGGCGCTTGCCGGAAACGGATGACAAACTGGCCAACGGCAGCGTAGGATCGTCCATGGCGGGTGCGGCTCTCCAGAAATAACGATGGTCGGTGCAGGCAGAAAATCATACGTTAAATCAGAATTTTATGCCGCATCCGTCAACCCTCGGTGAATTTTCCGGGCTAACCGGGCCGTTCCACATATGAATCAGAGCCAATTCTCAGTTGCAATCAACATCGCGGTCGTCCCGATTGGACTTGATCCGATGGATGCGATAGAAAATGGGTGATGAACAAAATGCATGATCTGGCGGGTGCCCAGCGCCCTGTTGAAGCGCATGTCTGGATGGCTCTGCTATCGCTCTATGGTAAAATCTACAATCGGCTGAATCGTCAGATGCTGCGCGATTATGGTATCACCTTGGCGAAATATGACGTTCTGGCTCAACTGGTGGATGCGCCGGACGGGCGTACACTTGGCGAGTTGACGAGCGAGTTGAAGGTGACCGGCGGCAATGTCACCGGCCTGACGCGGCGATTGCTGGATGATGGGCTTATCGTTCGAGAATCCTCGATCACGGACCGGCGTTCCTTCATTATTCGATTGTTGCCGCAAGGCAGAGAGACATTTTTGGCGGCGCAGGTCATGCATGATGGCGTCTTGCGCGACTGGTTGGGCAAGCTTTCGGAAGATGAGCTGGATAGTGCGTTGCTGCTGTTGCGCCGCATGAACGCGGTGGTGCCATGACGGGCCGGTGCGACCTGCCGACTTTGCAAGAGGATCTCGAGCACCATCCCAGCTATGTCATCAACCATCTCGCCAGTCTGGGGCAGGCCGATCAGGCCCGTTTGTTGGAGCCCACCGGCCTCTCTCTGCTGATGGTGCGCACGTTGACGGTGCTGTCGATCGAAGACGGGCTGACCATCAGCGAGATTGCGGCGCGCAGCTTTTCCGAACAATCCACCACCAGCCGCACCATTGATGCCATGGTGAACGCCGGGTTGCTTGAGCGGCGCACGCCTGTCGGGGATCAGCGGCGGCGCGAAGTCGTCCTGACGGCCGCCGGGCGGGCCAAAATGCTGGCGGTCTGGCCGTTGATGGAGCGGCACAGGGCCTCGCTCACCGCAGGGATTGATGCGGGCGATCTGGCGGTGTGTGGGCGGGTTCTGGCGGCCATGATCGGCAATCTGCGGGGCGGCCAGGGCTGAATTTGTCCGTCCAGACCGCGCTTGACAGGTTATATTTTACATATAAACATATGCACCAGAATATTTCTGGAGATGATCGCCATGACTGCTGAGACTGTCTTTTCGCGGTTTTCCGCCACAGCAGCCCATTGGCCGGATCACCCTTTTCTCCACATCCTGCCCGAAACCGCGCAGGTCTATGGCATTCCCCAAGGCGAGATCACCTATGAGCACATGCTGGCCCGCGTGACGGCACGACGCGCCGGTCTGGTTCAGGCCGGTGTCGGCAAGGGGACAAGGCTGGGGCTGTTGCTGGAAAATCGGCCGGAATTTATCGAGATCTTTCTGGCCGCCAACAGCCTCGGCGCCTCGATCGTGCCGATCAATCCGGATCTGCGCATGGCCGAGCTGGAATATCTGATCGCCCATTCCGAGATGAGCGCTGCTTTTTCCACACCGGCCCGCCTTGATGCTCTGGCCGCCGCCGCCTCGGCTGCGGGCAGCCCGATGGTGGCGGCCGCCCCTGATGGCCCGCTCCCTCCGCTGCCGCCCCATGAGCGGATTGCGGCGGCGCCCGACTGGGAAAGCGAGGCCGCGCTGCTCTATACCTCGGGCACCACCGGTCAACCCAAAGGATGCGTGCTGACCAACACCTATTTCCTGTATTCGGGGGACTGGTATGGCGACGTGGGCGGCCTCATCGCCCTGCGCACGGGGCAGGAGCGGATGCTCACCCCATTGCCGCTGTTTCACATGAATGCGCTGGCGGTGTCCTTGATGGCCATGATTACGCTGGGCGGCTGTCTGACGGTGCTGGACCGTTTTCACCCGACGACATGGTGGGATTCGGTGCGGCAAAGCAAGGCGACCTGTCTGCACTATCTGGGCGTGATGCCCGCGATGCTGATGAAGGCGCCGCAAAGCGAACTGGATCGCCGCCATTCGGTGCGTTTCGGGTTTGGCGCCGGTTCGCCGCGCGAATTGCATGCCGCCTTTGAACAGCGCTTCGGTTTTCCCCTGATCGAGGCCTGGGCCATGACTGAAACCGGCAGCGGCGGGGTTATCAGCGCCCATCGCGAGCCGCGCAAGGTCGGCACCAATTGCTTTGGCCGTCCCACGCCCGACGTTGCCATTCGCATTGTCGATGAAACGGAGGCCGATTGCCCCAATGAAGTGCCCGGCGAATTGCTCGTGCGCCATGCCGGAGGCGACCCGCGTTTTGGCTTCTTCCGCGAATATCTCAAAAATCCGCAGGCAACCGCCGAGGCATGGGCCGGGGGCTGGTTTCATACGGGCGATATCGTGATGCGCGATGCTGATGGGGATCTGCATTTCGTTGATCGCAAGAAGAATGTCATCCGCCGATCGGGCGAGAACATCGCTGCGGTTGAGGTGGAGACCATTCTGGCGCGCCATCCCGGCATTCGGGAAGTGGCGGTTGCCGCCACGCCCGATGCCATACGCGGCGATGAGGTCGCGGCCTTGATCGTGGCCAATGATCCTGCCGACAATGGCGCACAACTGGCCGGTGACATCGCCCGTTGGGGGCTGGACAACATGGCCTATTACAAGGTGCCCGGCTGGATCGGTTTTGTGGAACAATTGCCGCGCACGCCCACCGAAAAGATCATGCGCGCCACGCTGAAGGGCGAGGTTGACGCGATGATGGAGCGGGGCGGCTTTCATGACACGCGCGCGTTGAAGAAGCGTCAGGGATGAGCCGGCCGCGCGCCGCCTATGACGGTGTGGTCGTTTGCGCCCCGGTCACGGTGCCGTATCAGCGCTTTTCGCCCCAGCCGGCGCATTGGTGGGCGGGCGCGGCGCTGCGGCTGCTGGCGCGCGAGACGGGCTTTGGTCCGGCTGATATTGACGGCTTTTGCTTTTCCAGTTTCTCTGCGGGGCCGGATACCGCTGTGGGCATGACCCAGCATATGGGTCTTACACCGCGCTGGCTGGACCATATTCCCACCGGCGGGGCCAGCGGTGTGATGGCTCTGCGCCGCGCCACGCGGGCGGTGCAATGCGGCGATGCCGAAGTGGTGGTGTGTCTTGCCGCCGATACCAATCAGATTGACAGTTTCCGCCAGGGCCTCTCGGCTTTTTCACGCTTTTCCCAGGATGCGGTCTATCCCTATGGCTTTGGCGGGCCCAATGCCACTTTTGCCCTGATCACGGATGCGTGGATGCGTGAAACCGGCGTTGAGCGCACCGATTTCGGCAGGTTGTGTCTGGCCCAGCGCGCCAATGCCGCATCAAACCCTCTGGCCCTGCAGCGCGGCGTGCTGACGATGGAGACTTATCTTGCCGCGCGGCCCATTGCCGATCCGGTGCACCTGTTCGATTGCGTCATGCCCTGCGCCGGGGCGGAAGCCTTTATTGTCACCACGCCCGAAATCGCCGCCGCGCGCGGGCTGGCCGGGGCGGGTATTCTGGGCACCATTGAGCGCCACAATGCCTATCATGAAGACCCTGTGCAGCGGCGCGGCGGTTGGGCCATGGATATTGACGATCTGTGGACGATGGCCGGAATCGGTCCGGGGGATGTGGATTGCCTGCAGGTCTATGATGATTATCCGGTGATCGTGGCCATGCAGCTTGTCGACCTGGGCTTCTGCGCCAAAGAAGAGATTGTCGATTTCATCCGCCGGACCGATTTCGAGATCGGCGGAGATCTGCCGCTTAACACCAATGGCGGCCAATTGTCTGCCGGACAGGCGGGCGCTGCGGGGGGCTTTCAGAATGTGACCGAAGGGTTGCGGCAAATTCTGCATTGCCCACTGGGCGCACAGGTGCCCGACGCCGGGATTGCCGCCATATCGGGGTTTGGTCTGGTGAATTACGATCGCGGCGTCTGTACGGCTGCCGCTCTGTTGAAGGCCCTGCGATGACACATCCGCCTCATGAAAACCGCGAGCCTGCGGTGCAGGTCCAGCATGTGCCTCCCGGCACCCGCAGCCGGGCGATGCACGCCCTTTCGGCCCGCACGGCGCAGGGGCGCTTCATGCTTCAGTCCTGCATGGCCTGCGCCGCAGTGGCTTGGCCGCCGCGCGATGCCTGCCCGCAATGTTGGGGCGAACTGGCATGGGCCGACCAATCGGCTGGCGCCCGCATCGTCAGCCAGACCGCGATCCATGTCTCGACCGATCCTTATTTCCGGGCCCATTTGCCTTGGCGCATGGGCACGGTGCAATTGGACGCCGGGCCGGTGGCCATGGCCCATCTTCATGGCGCCTTAAAGCCCGGTATGCGGGCCGTGATGCGCCTGATGCTTGATCGCGGGGGCAATGCCGCCCTGTTCGCTCTTCCGGCCGGGGGAATGTCCGATATGAATGATCCGCAGAGCGACCGGCAATGGCGCGAATTTGTCGTTCCGGTTGCGGGCCGCACGGTTTTGGTCAGCGATGCCGCCCATGCGATGGGGCGCGCGATGGTTCGCGCCTTGACGCAGGCGGGGGCGGGGCTGGTGGTGGCGGGGCTGTCCGCGTCGGCGACGGATGCCGATGATGCCATACTGGGCCACGATGCGGTGCAGATTGTTCGGCTTGATCTTACCGATACGGCCTCGGTTGCTGCGGTGCTGGGGATGATTGAGCGCCCGCTCGACATTGTCATCAATACAGCGCGCTACGTTCGCGATGGGGGCGTCAGCCGGAACGCAACCCTGGCCGAGCAGCAGTTTGCGTTGGAAGTATCCGCCATGGGCCTTTCGCGTCTGGCCGGGGCCGCCGCTCCGATTCTGGCCGGGCGGCCCCAGGGGGCTTTCGTCGATCTGATCTCGGTTCAGGCGCTGGCGGGAGACGCGGGATTTGCCGGGTTCGCGGCGGCAGAATCGGCTCGGCTCTCGCTGGTGCAAAGCCTGCGTCATGAAATGCGCGCCACCGGTGTTCGGGTGCTCACGGTCTTTACCGGCCCCACCGATGATGCGGATCATCAGTCCCTGCCCCCGCCGAAAGTGGCGCCTGCCCGTCTGGCGGCTGCGGTTCTTGATGCTCTGGCGCAGGGCCGGGAGCAGACCTGTGTGGGCGATGTGGCAAAGGATGCCATGGCGCGCTGGCTTGTCGACCCGGCCCTTTTTATCAGGGAGATCAATCTCTAAACCGTGGATCGCACCGCAGGAATGGTCATTCTCCCTGCGGCGCTTTTTCTATCGCGCAGCAGGGCCGATGCGCATAACCACAGCATGAGGCTCGTCGGTCACGGCATAAATCAGACCATCAGGGCCTTGGCGCACATCCTTGAAGCGTTGATGCAGGCGGTCGAACAGGACTTCCTGACGGACTTCCTCAAGCCTTTCGTTGAAAACGACGCGGATGAGCGCGCCCGTACCGTTGATCTGGCCGCGCCGCGCACTGGCAATGAACAGATTGTTGCGCCATCCCGGCATCTTTGCGCCGGTATAAAAGGCGATGCCGCTGGGCGCGATGGAGGGCGACCAGATGAGCGTTGGCCCCTGTGTGCCGGGCGACACGGGCGCGGCGGGCAGCGCCGAACCGCCGTATTGCGTGCCGTAAGTGGCATTGGGCCAGCCATAATTGCGCCCCGCCGACAGGATGTTCAATTCGTCTCCCCCCTGCGGCCCGTGTTCCGAGGCAATGATCTGCCCGGTCTGGGGCGCAAAGGTGAGGCCCAGCGGATCGCGGTGGCCATAGGTCCAGATTTCGGCCCTTGCCCCTTTGACGCCGACAAAGGGATTGTCGGTCGGGATCCGCCCATCGCGCATCACGCGCAGCACTTTGCCATAGATGGTGTCGGTGCGCTGGGCGGACTGAATGTCGCTCTCGCTCAGCGCGCCGACCGAGACGAACAGTTCACCATTGCGTCCGGGCAGGATACGCGATCCGCCGACCGCCACCTTTGCCTCGCCCACCACAAGGTCGGTGCTTTCCACCAGCCGCGAACCGTCTAGCCGCGCCCGCGCCAGAACGGTGGCGGCGGTGATCCGCCCGTTGGGCGCGTCCAGCCCGACCGGGCGGTTATAGGTGAAATAGATCAGATGGTTGGCTACGAATTCGGGATCGGGGGCCACGTCCTGAAGGCCCAGCACATCGGATGGATCGAGATGGGGCGTATGGCTGTATTCAGGTATGCCCGCGATGGGTTTTGGCGCCAGCGTCGGTCGCGGACCGGTGGCTTTACGCAGCAGGCGCAATCGCGCGCCGCGCTCCACCACCAGCGCATCGCCATTTGGCAAGAAGGCCAGACTGTAGCCATTGGCCAGACCACGCGCGATGATTTCGACCTTTACGGCGCCTTGTTCGGCGGTCTGGAACAGGAAAGGCCCGCCGCCCGGCAGGCGGGCAGGGACGCCCACCTCCGGCCCGTCGGCGGCGCCTGCGGGCGTCGAGATCGCGGCGAGGGGCAGCGCGAGGGCGCATCGCATGTGTTTTGGATAAGTGCTCATCTCCGCCTCCTCAAAAGCTGTAGTCAAGGCTGAGGCCCACCGTGCGCGGCGCGATCAGGTTGAACCAGTAGCGGTTGAAATTGGTCTGGTTGTAATAGCCGCCGCCGATCAGGCCGCGCTTGTCGGTCAGGTTCTGGACAAAGGCATTCACATTCCATTTGCCAAAGCTGAGGCCGCCATTGATGTCGAACTGGACATAGCCGGGATAGGTCTGACGCAGGGGCGCTTCGGCCTGACTGGGCACGAATTCGCCCTTGCGGTCGCCGACATAGGTGGCCGACAGGCCCAGCCGCGCCTTCATGCCCTCGCGCAGCGGAGCCTCGTAATCCAGCGAGAAGCGGCCTGAATGTTCACTGGAATAGGGCAAGCGATCGCCCGGCGCGGCATAGAGGACGGCTGAGGCGAAACCCTGACGCAACGTGGCGTCGACATAGGACCACCACATTTTGGCCATCAGTCGGTCCGTGGGCCGTGCTTCAAGGGAAATCTCGAAGCCGCGGCTGCGTGCTTTCCCGCCGTTGGAATTATAGGTGAACGTGCCGAGGGCCGAAACCTGGGTTACCTGAATATCGCGCCAGTCGATGGCAAAGAGCGAGATGTCATACGACAAAGCCCGGTTCAGCAGATCCCCCTTGGCGCCCAATTCGTAATTGATCGTCCGGTCGGGCTTGAACTGGCATGGAACCGGCTCGGCGGGATCGGTGTTGCACCCGGCATTGGGGCCGCCGGGGCGATAGCCCGAAGCCACGCGGCCATAGATCATGTGGTCGGGCGTAGGCTTGAACCGGGGTGAAACCTGAAAGGTGAAGGCATTGCCGCTGGCCTGCGGGTTGGTTTCCCGATGGGCCGCAGGAGCAGGGTCGGGCGCGAGCATCGTCCATTCGCGGTGAATCATGGATTGGGTGTTGCGGCTCCACCGCCCGCCCAATTGCACATCGAACCTTTCGCTCAACCGCGCAGTGATATTGGCAAAGCCTGCAAATTCCTCATAGGTCGCCGAATCGCGCCAGACCACCGGATAGCCGTAGATCGCGCCGTTGAGCGGATTGGTGGCGGCCGAATCGATCGTGTAATTCGCCTTTTCCCGCGTATAGAAACCGCCCGCGATCCAGTCGAAAGACTGCGCCAGCGTGCCCGACAGGCGCGTTTCATGCGATACCTTGTCCACGCTGTAGCCGGTCATCATCACATGGCCGAAATCGGACGCGGCGGGGTAAACAAGCGGAAACACCGCTGCGGTCAGCGGCGAGGCGGTAAAATCGATGCGGTCCGAATTGCTGTTGCGCGAAAAGGCGGTCACGGAGGTCAGGTCTACCTCGCCAAGGCGGGCCTTGATGGTGGCGTTGTACATCTGCACTTCGGAATGGCTGGGCCCGGCGCCGATCTGGTCGGTCTGCTGAAAGGGCGCGCCGGTTCGGCTGTCCACTGAGGGTGAGCCATGCAGGTCGCGCACCTGATAAAGGGCGCTCAGCCGCAAGGAGAAAGACGAGGAAGGCTTCCACAGGGCTGAGAGGCGACCGCCGGTGACGTTGGAGGAATTCACATTGTCGCGGCCGGTGCGGATATTGTCGATATAGCCTGCATCGCGGCGAGTGAACACGCTGGCCCTTATGGCGGTATCTTCGCTCATAGGAATGTTCAGCGCGGCGCGGGCATTATAGCCAAGCGACTGGCCGCCATAGTTGACCATGTTGATGCCGCCGCCCACGTTGCCGGAAAAGCCGCGTGTGTCTGGGGCGACGGTCACATATTTCACCAGACCGCCAATGCTGCTGGCGCCATAGAGCGTGCCTTGCGGGCCGCGCAGAACCTCGATCCGGGCCAGTTCCGAAGGGTCGATGTCGGGCGCCGCGCCAAACAGGCCGCCCTGACCGGTGGACGATCCGTAGGGCACATCATCGATGGTAAAGCCGACCGCCGGATTGCCGGTCGCGGGGCCGGTGGTGATGCCGCGAATGGCCAACTGTGCTCGGTTGTTGACGAATTGCAGATTGACGCCCGGCATGCTGGAAAAGAAGTCCTGCGCGCGGGTCTGGTTGACCGCCAGCAGGGCGTTGCCGCCGATGGCCGACACGGGAACAGGCACATCCTTGAGGCGCTCCTCCCGCTTTTGCGCGGTCACGATGATCTCGTTGGAAATGTCCGGCTTGGCTGGGCCGTCTTTGGCCGTCGCCGGAGAACTGGCCATGCCAACCGCCATGAGGCAGGTCAGTGGCAAGTTGCGGACACGGATCTTGGCATTTCCCATCACAGGCTTCCCTCTTCTTTTTTAGTTATTGAAAATAAATGGTTATCGTAGGACCCTGCGGCGCCACCACAACCACAGCCCCGTGACGCAGCCAAGCACCACAGCCAGTCCAAAGCATGCCACCACCACCTGCCAGACACGCCCTCCGACAGCCGTGACATGCAGGGCAATCAGCCAGCTGGTCAGCGTGTTGCCGGCCCGCTGTCCGGTGGGAAGCTGCAGCCCGACGAAGCGGCCATCACGCGCGTCAATCGCGATGGTTGCTGCCGTTGCGGGGGAGTCTGTCTCGGTGGGACGGCCTTGCGCGTCGAGAAGATCGCGCGAGGTGTGCATCAGAAAGAAATACAGGCCCAGATCGCGCCGATATTCGATGGCGGCCGGTTTGCCGAGCGTGAAGCCTTCGCGCTGCGCTTGCTGGGCGAAATAGCGCTGTCCCAATTCGGCGGCCTTGAACCAGTTAATCGGCGGATTGATAAGCGGTTGCGGCAAGGTTTCGCGCGGAGGAGCCTCCTGAAAATGCTCGTAGGCGGCGATGCGCTGGACCGTATGGGCATAGGGTCCGCCCAGATTGAGGGCAAAGCCGGTGATTGCGAAAATAGCCAGCAACGGCCAGAGCCACAGACCGGGCGCCCGATGCAGATCGAACAGCAGGCGATTGGTGTTGCCCTTGCGCTCGATTTTCCATGCGCTGGCCCAACGCTGGTGGAAGGGGCGGGGGGAGGCACCTTTTTTCGACTTTTTCGGCCGCGCGGGCAGCGTCAGCCAAAAGCCCGTCATGCTTTCGACCAGCCAGACGAGGCCGAGTATCCCGATCAGCAGGATGCCCGCGCCAAAGGGCAGAAACAGCGCGTAATGAAGGTAATAGAGAAAACTGGGCAGCCCCTCCAAATGAAAGGTGGCGGCGCCGATCCGGCGCCTGCCCAATCTTTCGCCATTATAGGGGTTGGCGAACAATTCATCGTAATCAAGCGCGTATTCCCTACCGCTTTTGGGATCGATCGCGGGCATAACGCGCGCAAACAGCGCCTCATCCGAGTTTTGCGGCAATTGGAGCGAAAAGACGCTGCTGTGCGGGTCCTGCGCTTCCAGCCTGGCGCGGATTTTCAGAGCATCCTGAAGCGTCCACCCCTGCGGTTGCGGCTCCACCATCCGCATATGCGCGTTGAGCGCGCGCTCCATCTCCTTGTAAAAGGCAATGGCGCTGCCCGTTGCGGCGATCACGATTAGAAACAGGCCGAGCGCTAGACCCATGATCCGGTGCAGCGTCAGGCATGCAGATCGGAGCGGCGATGAAGCAGCCACGGATTGTTTCCCCCCAATAAACGGATTGCGTTTGGCAATTTCCAGAAGATACCTGCCAAATTGCCCCCAGACCGCGCTCTGCGGTCTCTGCCGTAGATGACTACGGTTTCTCTTTTATCGAGGTTAGAATGACATAATGCTCAGCAAGAAGAATGGCGCGAATGGACTTGGCCATGATAATTTCGGCCACTGTCGAGGTGAAGCCGGGATCTCTTGCCCTTTCGCAACGTGCCGGACCCCGGCCTGTCGGTCAGTAATCGAAATCCAGTTCCGGGCGCGACCAGGCCCAGCCGGTGATGCGCCAGCCTGCGGCTTCTTTATGCAGCGCGACGGTAAAGGTCGCATCGATTTCCGCGCCCTGCTGGCCGTTCAACGTGTAGCGGAAATCGGCGGGAACCACGACATAGGCGCGATCCCCGGTCACATCGACCCTTCGCGGTTGGCGCAGCGTGTTCACGCCCTTTGTCAGCCCGATGGCCTTGTTATGCGCCGTCAGCGCCGAAACCCAGCGCGCGCATGTATCGGCGCCATGCCATTCATAAGGCGCAAATTCGTCGACAATGGCCGCCTCTTTGGCGCAGGTGGCGATAACGCCTGCCGTGTCGCCCTTGTTCAGATTGTCGACATAGCTGCGCACGGTCTGCATCACCGCATCGGCCACGGCCGGATCGGCCTGTTCCTGCGCCTGTGCCGGCATAGCCAATGCCATCAGCCATGCCGCCGTCATCCATCGCTTCATTGCTCGGTTCCTTCCTTCATCCGGTCGGGTTCGAGGCCTTGCCCAAGCGGCCTGTGATGACAAGCGATCAGGCCCCTCGGGCGGGGGTGCTGGCCGAAAATACAAACTATGGCGACACAAGTGCAATACCGTGTGGCCGCAAACCTGCCATTGCTGCATCCTTGGACGGACAGGGTTCCCCGGCCCTTATGACACGACGAGTTCCTATGACCGATTGCGACCATGATACCACCGGCGAAGGTGGTCTGTTTTCCGGCATTCTTGGCACTGGCGATATCATTTTCATGATCCTGGCCTGTGCCGCTCCCATGGGCGTTTTGGCAGGAATCGTGCCGCTGGCCTTTGCTTTTGGCAATGGCGCGGGGGTTCCCGGCACTCAGCTTGGCATGAGCATCGTGATGCTGCTGTTTGCCGTGGGCTATGTGCGGATCATTCCGCATGTGCGCAATGCCGGGGCGTTTTACGCCTATATCGCGGCCAGTCTGAACAAGGAGGCAGGCATCGCGGCGGCCTATACGGCGGTGGCAGCCTATATATGCGCGGCCGCGTCTGTCCTGGGCGCGATGAGCTATTTTGCGGCCGATCTGTTTGCCACCCTGACCGGAATTGTCACAAGCTGGTTGATCTGGGCCATGCTCAGCATCGCGATCATTGCATGGCTGGGCTATCACAAGATCACGATGGCGGCCAAGGTGCTGATCGTGGCGCTCTTGCTGGAGGTGGGGCTGATCGCGGTGATCGACGTCCTGATCCTGTGGGATCACGGATGGTCCGGCCTCGATTTCAGCAGCTTTTCACCCCGCACCGTCTTTGCGCCGGGTCTTGGCATCGCGGTCATCTATGCCATCAACGGCTGCATCGGCTTTGAAGCGACGGCCATCTATCAGGAAGAAGCGGTCAACCGCGCCGTCACCATTCCGCGCGCCACCTATGGCGCCGTGCTTGTCCTGGGCAGCTTCTATGTTCTGTCCTCATGGTGTCTGGTTCTGGCGGTGTCGCCCGACAAGATCAAGGCCGTTGCCGGAGCCGATCCGGGCCATCTGGTGGCAAGAGTGGCTTTCCATTATCTTGGCCAGTTCGGGCGCGATGCGCTCAATCTGCTGACGATCACCAGCCTGTTTGCTGCGGCCCTCGGCTTCTTCAACAATATTTCGCGTTATTTCTTCGCGCTGTCGCGCGACGGGCTTATTCCCGCGCCGCTGGGCCGGGTTCATCGCCTGCATGGGTCGCCCTATCTTGCCTGTCTGCTGCTGGCGTGTCTTTTGATCCTCATCATCGGGTTTTTCGCGCTGGCAGGGCTTGATCCGCTGCTCAGTCTGGCCACCAGCCTTTCCTCTATGGGCGCGGTGGGGCTGGAGATCCTGCTGACGACCACCTCTTTGACCATCCCTCTCTTTTTTGCCCGGCGCGGCGAATATTCCTGGGGCAAGACCGCCGCTCCGCTGGCCGCTGGGCTGATTATCGCGGTTGCCACATGGCTTTCGCTGGCCAATTACCCCACCCTGACGGGCACCACCTTGCCCGTCATCAACCGCCTACCCCTGCTCTTTGTCGCCATTGCGGCGCTGGGCCTCGGGCATGGCGTCTATCTGCGCCGAAGGCGACCTGAGGTTTATGCGCGCGTGGGTTCATCCCACGTCGAAGGCTAGGCCCATCGCGGGGTCATGGCCGTCACGTTCCAGCGAGCCTGAAATACGGAGCATCCTATGACACTGTCCTTTTCACCCACCTTGCCGTCGGGCCGCCTGTTGATCGACGGCGCCTTGGTCGAGCCGATAAAGGCTGATCGCTGCATCGATGCGGTTGACCCGGCAACCGGGCGCACCATCATGCAATTCCCCGCCTGCGATGCGCGGGATGTCGACCGGGCGGTGCAGGCAGCCCATCGCTGTTTTGAAAGCGAGGCATGGCAGATGATGCGCCCGATCGATCGCGGACGATTGCTGGAAAGGCTGGCCTTGCTGGTCGAGCGTGAAAGGGATGATCTGGCCGCGCTGGAATCGCTCGACAGCGGCAAGCTGCTGGCGGTGACCAGCGCGATCGACCTTCAGTTCACCATCGACGGCCTGCGCTATTTCGGCGGTTGGGCGTCCAAGGTGACGGGCGAAACCGTGACGCATTCGCCGCTGGTGGCCGAAGCGGCGGTCTATCGCGCCTTTACCCAGCGGCGTCCGGTGGGCGTGGTCGCGGGGATCACGCCGTGGAATTTTCCCATTGGCCAAGCCATTCAAAAGATTGCCCCCGCCATCGCCTTTGGCTGCACGGTCGTGCTCAAACCGTCGGAGGAAACCTCGCTGACGGCCTTGCGGCTGGGCGAATTGATCGCTGAGGCCGGTTTTCCGGCAGGCGCCGTCAATATTGTGACGGGTGATGGCGCGGTGGGGGCCGCTCTTGTCGAGCATCCCCTTGTGCGCAAGATCGCCTTCACCGGCTCCAATGCCACCGGGCAATCGATCCTTCAGGGCGCGGCGCGTTCGATGAAGCGGGTGACGCTGGAACTGGGCGGCAAATCGCCGACCATCGTGCTGGCCGATGCCGATCTGGATCGGGCGATTGCGGGAGCTGCCGGGGCGATCTTTGCCAATTCGGGCCAGATCTGTACGGCGGGGTCGCGCCTGTTGATCGAGGCGCCCATTTATGACCGCGTTCTGGAGGGCGTATGCCGGATTGCTCAGGATCTGCGGCTTGGTTCGCCCTTTGATGTCGCAACGCAGATGGGGCCGCTGATTTCGGCTCGTCAGCGTGATCGCGTGGGGGCTCTGGTGTCAACGGGTCTGGCCGAAGGGGCCAGCGCTCTGACCGGAGCTGTGATGCCCGAGGGCGAGGGCTGGTTCTATCGCCCGACCGTGCTGGCAGGTGTCCGCTCGGACATGACGGTGATGCGCGAGGAGATCTTTGGCCCGGTGGTCTGCGCGGTCAAGGTGGAGGATCGGGCCGATATCGTGCGCATGGCCAATGACACTTCCTTTGGCCTTGCCGCCAGCATCTGGACCCGAGATATTGACGCGGCGCATCTGCTGGCCGACCGGATCGATGCCGGGACGGTCTGGATCAACACGCATAATGTGCTGGATCTGGCCATGCCGTTTGGCGGCAATAAACTGTCCGGCGTGGGCCGGGAGTTTGGCAGCGAGGCCATGCAGGCCTTTACCGAGCCCAAGGCGGTCTGTTTGCGGCTGGATCGCGCGGCGGCGGGGTTTTGATCGAGGACAGGCCCGATGCGGGGGCATCGGGCCTGGGATTTAGAAGCGGTTGAGGCGATAGGGATACGGGTCGATAAAGGGGCGCTCGCCCAAGGCCAGATCGGCGGCCAACTGTCCGGCCGCAGGCCCTGTGCCAAAGCCATGCCCGGAAAAGCCGGTGGCCAGCGTCAGATTGGGCAGCCGATCCACCGGGCCGATAACGGGCATGGAATCGGGCGTTACGTCGATCATCCCGCCCCATGCCTGCGCCACGCGCGCCTTGGCAAAGATCGGCCATGCCGCGATCAGATTGCGCATCGCCTCATCATTCAGGCTCTGATTGACGGGCGGGTCGATGGTGCGCAGCCGTTCGAAAGGCGAGACCCGCGCCGCATTCCACCGGCGGGGCAGGGCCAGATCATCCAGAAATTCGCGCCCCAGCGAGACGCGTAAA
Organism: Novosphingobium sp. SG707; assembly: GCF_012275515.1. GTDB lineage: Bacteria > Pseudomonadota > Alphaproteobacteria > Sphingomonadales > Sphingomonadaceae > Novosphingobium. The sequence goes on along the minus strand of NZ_JAAZQL010000001.1, from coordinate 146,590 downwards.
TTCTTCCACTGCGCGATCAGCGTGGGCAGATATTTCATCCCGATCAACAAATGATCCAGCGTCAGCGGGGCAAAGAGCGCGCCGCGCTGGGTGATCGTGAAGCCGCCGTCGAGCCTTTTGCGAAACGAAAAATCGGCCCCGCCGACCGCGCTTTCGGTCGGCCCCTCCATCGGTTCGGTGCGCAGCACCGAGGCGACCAGCGGCAGGGTCAGCAAGCGCTGGCCATGATTGGCCAGAAAACGGCGCGACCACACGCCTCCGGCCAGCACGACATGCTGACAACGGATTTCGCCGCGTTCGGTCATCACCCCGCTGACCGCGCCGCCGGTGGTGACCAGCGTGCGCACGGCGCAGTTTTCAACGATCACCGCGCCTTTGGCCATCGCGGCTCTCGCAATCGCGCTGGAGGCCAGTGTCGGTTCGGCGCGGGCATCCGATGGTGTGGTGATCCCGCCCGCCCACGTGCCGGTGCTGCCGGGAATGAGCCTGTCCACCTCGGCGCCGGTCAGCATACGGCTGTCCAGCCCCGCGCCGCGAACGCTTTCCAGCCACGCCTCATGGCCGCCCAACTCCTCTTGCGTGCGGGCGACATAGGTGATCCCGGCTTGGCGAAAGCCGCAATCCTCGCCCACGCGGCGGGGCATGTCCTGCCACATCCGCTCGGCCGCGATGGCCATCGGCAGATCGGGCACAGAGCGCATCACCTTGCGCACCCAGCCCAGATTGCGCGAGGATTGCTCGCCCGCGATCCGCCCCTTTTCCAGCACCACCACCGGAACGCCGCGTTCGGCCAAGCTGAGCGCGGTGGACAGGCCCACGATCCCGCCGCCAATGACCACCACCGCGGTTCGCGCCGGATGGTCCAGCGAGGTTGCGACCGGTGCGATCCGGGGCGCCATGTTGACCGGGTCCGTCAAAGCGTGATCTGCATTTCGCGGACCGGGGCCTTGGACGCCCCGCGCCAGACGGTCACCTCGATTTCGACCTTATATTCGGGCGAGCCGAGCGGCGGACTGGTCATGGTCAGCGTGGGGTTGATGCCGCGCATCCGTTGGCCATAGGCATCCATCACGGTCAGGACATCTTGGGCGAACTGGACAAAGACGCGCGCGGCCACGACATCTTCCAGACAGGCGTCCACTGCGGCCAGCGCGGCGCTGATATTGTCGAGCACCTGATTGGTCTGCTCGGCAAGGTTGGCGGGGATTTCCTTGGTTCTGGGATTTCGCCCGGCCGTATTGGACACAAAGATCAGATCACCCACCGCGACGAGGCGCGAATAGCTGCCATGTTCCTCGAATTTGTTGCCGGTTTTGACTTTGATGACTTCGAGCATGAAAATCTCGCCTGATAAAAGTTTATAGGGAAAAGATTATTTGAGCGCGGGCTGCTCCCACAGGTTCAGCCTTGTACCGATCCCCTGGGCCATGGCGCGGCGATAGACCTGCGTGCCCCAGGCGACGTCTTCGACGGCCATGCCGCCGATCGAGAGCATGATAATGTCGTCATCGCTGGTCCTGCCGGGCGCCGCGCCTGCGACAATGGCGCTCAGATCTTCGAGCGAAGCGGCGGCAAGGCGCCCTTCATCGACCAGATCGAACCAGCGCACCCCGATGGCCGGGATAAAGCGGTGGACCGGTTTGGGCATTTCCTCGCGATAGGCTTCATACAGGCCGGTGAAATCGAGCACCTTGCGGATGTCATCGCCCTCCATGGCCGCATCGATGTTGCAAGGCGCGGGCATGGAAAGGAAAGTGCCGGGGCGCACCCATTCACGCCGGACCGTGGGATAGATGGCCGGATCACCCGTGGGCACCGAGGCGCAGAAAGTGGCAATATCGCTGTCACGCACCGCTTCTTCGTCGCTGCCCACCACGCGGACATGGAGCTGGGGGAAGGTCTGGGCGACCCATGCGCAGAAGGCATCGACATTGGCCTGTCCGCGCCCCTTGATTTTCACGGTATCCAATGCGGGGCATGTGGCCATGAAGGCTTCGAGCGAGGTGCGCGCCATGACGCCGGGGCCGACGATGCCGACCACGCGCGAATCCTTGCGGGCCAGATGGCGCGCGCCCACGCCCGGAATGGCGCCCGTGCGATAGGCGGAAAGCAGATTGGCCGACATATAGGCCAGCGGCGCCCCGGTATCGGCATCGTTGAGCACGAAGGTCAGAATCGAACGCGGCAGGCCCTTGTCGCGATTGTCGATGTTTGAACCATACCATTTCATGCCCGCCGTGCGAAAGCGGCCGCCCAGATAGGCGGGCATGGCCATGAAGCGGCGGTCGGTCGTGGGCTTGGGCATGGCGGGAAAGGGCGAGGCTTCGGGAAAAACGATGATGGCGCCATGCTGGTTGTTATTGCCGCCCGCCATGCGGTAATCGCCATGGTGCAGCAGGGCGAACATCTCTTCCATCGTGTCGACGCAGGCGGCTATGTCGGTCACCCCCGCACGGATCATGTCGGGTTCGGAAAGATAGAGGAAGTCGATCCTGGGCAGCTTTGCAGAAGCGGCCTCCATTTCGCAGATCATCGGGTCAGACACAGGCACTCCCCATATTCCGTCAGGTGTATTCGTCGGCCATCAAGTGGCCCAACAGGGTGGGCGCGGTAAATTGCAGGCGGGGATTGACGTTTTGCAGATTCGGCCACATCCTTTCTTTTCCTTATGCCCGACATTGCTCCCCCCGAACCCGCCGCGCCTCCTTTCAGGGGTAGTCAGGCCACGATCCGCATGTTGTTTCTGGTGGCGCTGTTTTCTGCGCTGGAGGATGTGGGCAAGCGTATCGACCCCTTGCTGCGCGATTACGGCATGTTTCGGGAGCAGCTTGAAACACCGTATGATTTCGTGCCTTTGCACCGCTATATCGGGCTGCTGGAGGCCGCGGCGCAGAAGTTTCAGCGGCCCATGCTGGGGCTCTCGATGGGGGCTACGTTCAGCCTTGCGGATCTGGGCCCGTTCTATGCTCTGCTGCGCGCGGCCGGGTCGCTGCGCGGGGCGCTGGATTATCTGGTTCTGTTTCAATCGCGTTTGCAAAGTCGGACTCTGTTTGACAGCCGGCGCGAGGGCGAGACCACGATCTACAGCTATCGCATCGAGGATCCCTCGATCTGGCCACGGGTGCAGGATGCGGAATTTGCCATAGCCAGCTATGTCGCGCTGATCCGTCAGTTGACCTCGACGCGCTGGGCGCCGGTGGCCGTTCATTTCGAACATGCCATCGCCGGGCGAACCGACGCCTTGCATCAGTTTTTCCGTGCGCCCGCCATCGGCAATCAGGTGGCCAATGCGCTCGTCCTGCGCAACGAGGACCTCGACAAGCCTTTGCCCAGCGCGATCCCTTCCGAAGACCGCAAGCTGCGCAATATTCTGGAATGGCATCTCCTCTCGCTGATGGGGCCGGAGGCGACACCGGCGGAGAGTTTTGTGACGCTGACCCGCGATATCATAGGGCGTTGGCTTGGGCGCACGCATGTCGATTGCGCGTCGGTGGCGGCTGAGATGAAACTGTCGGAACGTTCGCTTCGTCGGCGGTTGGCCGAAGAGGACACATCTTTCCGCGACCTTTTGCAGCAGGCGCGGCAGGAGCGCGCGCAGACATTGCTGTCCAAGACGGGCATTTCGCTGACGGTTGCGGCCGAGCAGCTTGGCTATGCCGACACAGCCGCCTTTTCCCGCGCTTTCAAGGAATGGACCGGGGTTTCCCCCGGCCGCTTCCTGCGCAAGGATGGTTGATTTACCAGCCGCTCAACACTTTGCCATCGGCCAGTTTGACGGTCTTGAGCATTCCTCCCGGTTTGCCGTTGCGCAGCGGGTAGAAAACGATGTCGACCTTGTCGCCTGCTTTCAATGTTTGATAATTCCAGCCCGCATGGGTCATCAGGTTTGGGCTGCTGCATTCCAGAGCATAGGTTGTCTGTCCGGACTGAACCATCACGAAAGCGTGGGGATTGGTCCAGGTGAATTTGGTGACCAGCATTCCGTCCAGTTCAACCTGTTTGGTCTGGTCAAACATGGCAAAGGAATGGTGCGCCGCAGCGGGTTGGGCCGCGATCATCGCGGTTGCCCAAAGAATTGCGGAACAAAGCTTCTTAGTCATGGGGCGAGGTTTCCTTTGGAAAAGACGTCAGAACAGCACGTCGAGCGTGAAGCCGATCCAGCGACCCAGGAAGATCACCGCCGTCCACAGCAGCAGCGAGAGAACACCGGCCGCGCGGGCGGCAAAGGGCGGGGTGGCGTCTTCGTCCCATTGGTCGATCGTGCGCTGGGTCGAGACATGGAAAATCGCCATGTTGATCCCGGCGGCCGCAATCATCAGCAGCTTGAGGCGAAATTCGGTATTGGCCGCATAGGCCATCGCATTCGAGGCGAACAGCAGCCCGCCCGAAATAATCGCCAGCCCAAAGGCGACCCAGGTAAAGGGCAGCAACTCGGTAATCAGCCGGTTTGTGCTGCGCCGATGCGAGGCATAGCCGACCAGCCGCAGATCGACGATGAGAATGGTGCCAAAGACCAGCGTGATGGCCAGCACATGCAGCGATTCCAGCAGCGGAAAGGCATTGACGTTTTCACGAATGGCATTCGAAAGCGGCAGATCGTAAATCTGCTGAAGCGTGGTTTGCAGGGTCATGGTGAAGGCTCCCCCGATATTGTTGTGCAGGATGTGGGCGGCGCGGGGCCGTCAGGTATAGGCGATGAAGCGGCCGCAGAAGATCACCGCAATCCACACCGCCAGCAGGAGCCATGAAATGGCCTTGGCCGCGGGCGGGGCATCTTCGCGCAGCAGCGGGCGGCGCAGCAGGACCGTTGCCGCAAAGGCGAAAAGTACCAGAGCCATCTTGGCCCAAAACACCGTATTGCCCAGCGTGCGGGCCGGTTCGGCCACGATCAGCACGACACCACTGAGCAACAGCACGACCAGCGCGCGCCACAGCCACGGCAGATAGCGGCGAACCACATTGCCCGCCGGTTCATCATTGGCCAGAACGGAGGCAAGGCGCAATTCAGATACCAGCGCCGAACCAACGACTACCGCAATGGCCAGAATATGGATGCTCTGCACCGTGGGAATGATCCACGTCGTCACGCGGAAGGTGCTGGAAATCGGCGTGGCATAGAGCCAGTCGCCAAACGATTGGACAAACATCGGCCAGGTCTCCCCTGATTGGCTTTCTTGTATTTTGATGGGAAATGGCCTGTGGGATTAGCGGGCCGGGCGCGGCAGGGGACGTTTGAAACCGTTGCAATACGGGAACAGGTCGCGGTGAAACGGCGCCGAAGCGCCGTTCTGTGCGGGATGCGCGGGATCAGGGGGAGGGTGTGGGGCGGTTCCGCTCAAAGTCTTGCGGCTTTGCCACCGGGGAGAGGTGCGGGGCATCTTCGGGCAGGATCACACCGGCGCGCACGGCATTTCGTGTCGCGGCGGCAAAACGGCGCGCATAGTTTGCATAGGTGCCGTAGAGCTTTCTCAACCGCGCGGCGGAGTAGGGCCGTTTCGAGTCATAGACGACGCCGCAGCCGGTTTCGAAATCGGTCCAATATTCCGCAGCGGGCACGGTGATCCAGGGTGGCCGGACGCCGCCCGTCGGGTTGCCGCTCCGCATATCGCGCACAACCCCATCGGCCGTGCGGGGCACGCGCGGCGCGCGCGGCATCGGGCGATGTTCGCGCACCCATAGGTCCATTGCATCCAGCAAGGCCGAGAAGGGCAATTCTGCGGGTTCATCATAGATGAACTGACAGCGCGGATCATCGGGTTTGCCGCGCCGGTTGGGCCATGGCTCGATCTCGCCCGTGCCCAGATCGGCGGCGCGCAGATGCGAGGTTCCCATGACCTCGTAATAGCGCAGCATCGGCGTGTCGCTGTCCGAGGGCAGGGCGATATGCTCCATCGCATCGTGGACGGTTTCCGATTGGCTGTAGACGGTTATAAAGGGCACATCGGGCGGCAGGCGGGTCGGCAGGCGCAGGGCCGCGCCCGCCACTTCTCCATAGGAGAACTTGCCCGTCATATAGGCGTCGATCAGCGGGCGCCCATCCGGCATCCGCCATTGCTGGTGCCTTCCCTGATCGAGATAATCAAACCAGACCTGTGCCTGAACCGCCCAACTGTTGACATAGACGCGCCGGACATCCAGCCCCGCAGTCGGCCCGCCGGGGCGATTGGTTTTCAGCAGCATGGCCAGTTCGGCGCCGATCCCCTGCGCCTGAGGCAGGAACGGATCGGGCAGACCGCCCCGTTGAAAACGCTGAGGATCGTAATAGCTGCCCAGCGGAGCATAGCGGGCATAGTCAAACCGGCGCATGAAATCGAAATTGACGATGGCGCCATATTGGCTCTTGCTCTCGTCCGTGGTGCCGGGGGGCGGGGGCGGAAATTTGGGATCGCTGACCGGGGTGTTGATGTTGAGCGTATAGCCGACAAAGGCAAAACCACGCCGCAGAAGATAGTCCCTTGTCAGGATCCATCCGGCGGCGCGCTCGCCAAACCAACTGAAGGGCTCGATGATGACCGTGCCGTTGAAATGCTTCGGGTCCACAGGTTTGCGGATCAGAAAGCGGGTGACATAGGGCGCCTGAGCCAGAATTTGGCCCTGCGCCGAAATGGCGGGCGCCACGCCGGAAAGGTAATATTCCTCCTCGACATAACCGGCGCTTTGCAGATCGGCATATTCGGTGCCCGCCCGCCGCGCCGATGACAAGGGCAGCATGCCGTCATCAGGCACCCGGATCGCGCTGGGCATGGGCAGCGCCATGGTCGACGGCTCTGCGCCTGCGGCAAGCGGACTGGTCAAGGCCAGTGCAATGCAGCCGTGCCGAAAAAGGCGGGCAAGCCGGTTGGGTTGTTTTGAATGTGGATGCATGGCGCTTATGTGCCTTTCTTGTGATCTGCCTTAGTCGATCCACGCGAAATCGGGCGTGATCGAACCCGTTTCAGTGACCGTAACCCAACCGTTTCACGCGCGGCTTAGGCGCGCATTTGCCCTAGGTTTGGCTCATCAGAACGCCATCAGGGAGAAAGCGGTGATGAAGGGTGATAGAAGATTGATGCGGTTCTTGCCGGCGGCTCTGGCGTTGTTGGCCGTGTCGGGATGCGGCGAGCGAAAGACTGAGGCTGATGCCCCAGCGAGAGCCCCCGCGCCCACACCGTTTCTGCCCATTGTATCGATCAAGGAACTGATGGATTCGACGGTCGATCCGGCGGCCGATGGCGTGTGGGATGCGGTGGGCACCATTTCCTCGGCCAAAGGCGTGGACCACCATCAGCCGCGCAATGACGAGGAATGGCAGGCCGTCCGCCGCCACGCCGTCACGCTGGCCGAGGCGATGAATGTTGTGATGATCGATGGTCGTCATGCCGCTCCTCCCGGAACCAAGGCAGGGCTGGGCGAGCAGGAGCCGGCCCGGATGGAGACTGCGATCAAGGCCAATCCCGCCCAGTTCAACCAGTTCGCCACCGCCACCCGCGATGTGGCCGTCGAGATGATCGGAGCCATCGACCACCGTGATACGCAGGCGCTGATGACTTTGGGGGGAACGCTCGATGATCGCTGCGAAGCCTGCCACGTCACCTATTGGTATCCCAATTCCCCCCGGCCTAAGACCTGAGCCGGAAGGCGGGGGCGCCATCGGTGCCCCCGCCTTGCACGATCCGGGCATCATCCGGTTGCTCTCATCGCAGGACGAGATCCACCCGTTGGGCATTGAAGGAAAAACCGGGCATGTAGCGGCGCAGGAATTGCGTCTCGACAGCCGCCTTTTCACTGGCCTTTTCCACTTTGGCCAAAGCGGCATCCAGCAGTTCCTCGTCGCGGCCAAAATCGCGGATCCCTTTCAGATCGGACCAGACGAGCCAGAAGGAACGCCCGTCATCGGCGATCCATCCCGGCGCGATTTGCGGGGCATAGGCGCGGGCTTCGCGGTCCCCTGCCGGGCACCATGCGGTATCCTCGTGGATCTGGCGCCATGGCCCCCACGGGTTGGGCGCGACCCACAGGCCGAAATAGCTGGGCCTGCCAAATTCCGTTCCGTCCGCCGCCACGCCGATCCCGGCGCTGGCCATCATGTAGCATCCCAGCGGCGCGTTATAGACCACGCTGGGCAGCCAGCTCTCGACGACCAGATCGCCGGGGAAGAGGTTGATGTAATTGACCCAGTCTTGCGGAAAGCTGTGGACCGGCTGCCGCCGGGCGATGTCGGCGGACCAGATGGCGCGGCCGCCCCGATCATGACCGGCAAAGAAGCGATAGGCTGATCGCTGAGTGATAGCGTCCGGTTTGACGCGAAAGAGCATGAGCTGGTTCATCAGCCCGTCGGTGCTGCCGTTCAGACCGTAGATATAGAGCCATCCGTCAGGCGCTGCGGGCTGTCCTCGCATCGGTTGAAGAATGCTGAGCAAGGAAAAGGCGCCATCTGCCTCATCGAAAAAGGCGAAGCCTTCGAGCGACTGTTGGTTCCAGTCTTCCCAGATCACCGGCGTTGAGCCATCGCGATTATGCCATGTTTGCCCATTGTCGGCGGACCAGATGAGCTTGGCCCCGGTCCAGCGCTGGGGCCTGTCGGTGGCATTGTCATGCGTGGCGACGAATTGATAGATGCGCGGGCCTAGTTGAATCACGCCGTGGCCGTAATAGCGCGCTGCTTCAGGCGGGCGGGCTGCGCGGTCAAGGTCGGGATATTGGGGCAGCATGGTGAAGCGCGCGTTTTCAGGATGGCCATCCATCGCCCAAAGGCGGGTGTTGTAAAACGCGATGGGCGGATCGGCCCAGCCGGGGCCGTCATTGACCACAACCAGTTGCGTGCCATCGGGCCGCAGCGTCATTTTATAGCCGTCGCCAAGGCCGCCAAGCCGCAAAATGGTCTGGTCGCGGCGGACAGCTTGAACAATGCGAGAGTTGGAGGCCCGGGCAATCCCTGATGGCAGCGCCAGTGCCGTCAGCGATTGGGCGAGGAAGTTGCGCCTGCTGGTCATGGCCGGTTCCTTTCGTTCAAAATCATGAACCCGGCCCGCCCATGGGGCAGGCCGGGCATGAGAGATCGTAAAGCGTCTGATTTCACTTAATTTCGTCGGAAGTTTTCATTTCCACGGTGCCGTCGGCCTTGACCTTGAGCAGGGGGTCATCGCGCTCGCAAAAATATTCCATCATTTCGTATTGACGGTTCCGCTTGTAGCCATAGGTGAAGCGATAGGGTTTGAGCAGCATCTTGGGGTCCTCGATGGTGATCTGGTCCTCCATCAACTCCGGCCCGGTGCGGCGGATGCGCTCGGTGATGGTCATCTCGGCGCTGTGCGGAATTTCGAAGAAGCGGACATCCTCTTTGACCCCGCGCGTGGTCAGGACCAGCGTATTGCCTTCCCAGCGGCCGGTGGTCAGGCCGTAGAAGGATGGCGTGATGTCATCCATCTTGGGTTGGGCACGGTTCAGATAGATGCGCCGGGTCTGCGTCAGAAATTCGGCCAGAACCGTTACACGGCCCGGCGTTTGCAGGATCTCGATCGGGAAAATGGCTCCCATGATCATGGGCATACCCTCGGGCATGCACTGCGTGCTGGGATCGACCAGCGGGGTGCCTGCCTTCAGGGCCGCATCGCGCTTGTCACGCAGGGCTTTCCATTGGGCGGCATAGGGTTCGCGCAGTTTCGGGCCATCGCCGGGCACCGGCAATTCGCGAAATGTGTTTTCCTCTCCGGCGAAGGGGTCGGGATAGAGTTCCCACACGCCGCTGATATCCTTGGGCGCAACTGTCCTGGCTTGGGGGGAGGGCACCCTGGCCTTGGCGGCCTGGGCCTCTACCGCACCGGCAAGCATCGCCGCCGCCATGGCCGCAGCATGCGCAAATGTCTTGAAACGCATCATATTCTCCCTGCGCGGCGTATTTTTTTGATTGCCGCATCCCGCTGATCGCGATGTCTGGGCCGGTCGGTGCAGGCCCGCCTGATACAGTTTACCAACCGCTGAGCGTGCGCCCGTCAGCCAGTTTTACCGTCTTGAGCATTCCTCCCGGCTTGCCGTTGCGCAGGGGATAGAATGTGACATCCACCACGTCGCCGGTCTTGAGCGTGCTGAATTTCCAGCCTGCCTTGCTCATCATGTTCACGCTGCTGCATTCCAGGGCATAGCTGGTGGTGGTGCCCCCGGCATTGACGCTGACCACCACGAAGGAATGCGGGTTGGTGAAGCGGAATTCGGTGACGGTGGCATGGGCCTTGGTTTCGATTTTCGTCTGATCGAACATTGCAAAGGAATGATGCGCCATCACCGGCGAGGCGACACCCAGAGCAAGGGCAAAAAGGCCTCCTGCCAAGGGCATCTTTTGGGTCATCGAAATCATCGGGAAAGCTCCTCTCGTGATGAGAAACGGTGGACCGATGCCGGGGGCGACCAAGGGCCGCGCGGCATCAAGTCCGTGCCGGTTTGTGGCGTGCACGTTTACGGGGTGTAACGCTGGCGAAAATGGGCGCGGGGGGCGACGGGATTACTGTTGCGAAACCGTTACACCTGCTGCATTTGCTTGGGTTATGACGGGTTTGCCTGCGGTCGGTCGCGCTTGTGATGATACGTTTCGGGTATTTAAAATTTGAAACAAATAGTGTAAATTTTAGCATATTGTTGAGTTTTGAAGGCGAGTGATTTCCCCATGTCGAGCGCTTCGCTTTCCCGTTCTCCCGCGCTCGATGCGCATTCGCAGGCCATGGATGCGGCGGTGGTGCGGATGCGCGCGGCGTTGGAGCGCACCCGGTCGGAAAGGCTCCTCGCGCTCTTCGATTATCTGGTGGCGCAGGCCGACGAGCCGACCGCTCCTTCTGAATCCCAGATTGCCGCGGCCGTCTTCATCGATGCGCGCAGCCCGGCCTATCGCCCGGATGCCAACGTGCGGGTCTATATCCACCGCTTGCGCAAACTCATCGAGGCCGAATTTGCCGCTCGGGATGGACCATTCCTGCGTCTGCCCGCCGGCACCTATCGGTTGGAACTGGCGGGCGAGGTTGGCGAGCCCGACGAGACGCCTGCCGAGAACAGTCCCGTAGATCCGCGTCCGCCTGCGCGGGCAAAAAGGGCGGCGTGGCTGCTGTTGCTGCTGGCGGTTATCATGGGCGCGGGCACGCTGGTCTGGTGGCAGCGTGACAGGGGAAATACGCTGGCCACGATCTCGCCATGGTCGGCGCTTGCAGGCAGCAACCGACCCGTGACGGTCGTGATGGGCGATTATTACTTTTTCACCGAAACGCCGCCCTCCGCCCCTGCGGAGCAGCCCTTGCGGGAGGTCTGGGATCACAGTGTGCCCACGCGGGAGGATCTCATCATCTTTCAGATGCTCAATCCGCAGAAAGCCGAAACGGTGACGGATATGGACCAGCATTACGTCACAGCCGCCACCATGACGGCGGCTGCCACGATCCGGGCGGCCCTGATGCGCGACGAGGCATTCCGCAACCGGGCCATCCGGCTGATAGCCGCATCACAATTGACGCCCGATGTCCTGAAGGTTTCCGACATTATCTACATCGGGCAAATGGGCGGGATCGGCACCTTGCTGCGTGATCCCCTGACGCAGGCGTCGCGTTTTCGCCTTGATGCCGGGCTGAACGGACTGGTCGATACGGTGGACGGCAAGCGCTATCAATCGGATGGGATGGAGCTTCACGACGAGCGCATCGCCCGGCGCGATTATGGCTATCTGGCCTGTCTGCCGGGACCGGCGGGCAATACGGTCCTGTTCATCGCTTCTCTTCACGATCCGGGCCTGAGCGAGATGGCGGAATTGAGCACGGATGCCGGAAGGATGCGCTCTGTGGCGCATGGGCGGATCGGATGCGGCGGCGGTTTTGAGGCCTTGTTTCAGGTGCGCACATTGGGCAGCGCCCATCTGGGTTCGACCTGGCTGCTCGATCGCCCCGCCAAGGTGCAGGGGATATGGGACAATTCCGCACCGGCGCCGGAATACTGGCTGAATGATGCGGCCTCCGCCCATTAGTCGCGCCTGCGGAACAGGCCGCAACTGGCACATTTCGGGCCGCTTGTGCAATGCACAGTGTGAAAAACCTATGGTGTGATGATGCAATGAAGATCATGCCTTTGAAAGCGGTGCTGGCCGCGATGCTCTTGTCGATGGGCCTTGCGCCGACACTTGTTCGCGCCGACGCCATTGAGGAACGTGTGCGGCAGGAAATGGCGCGGGGCGATGTGCCGGGCGTGGCCGTGGCGATCCTGCGCGATGGGCAACCCGTGCGTGTCGAAGGCTTCGGCTTTGCCAATATCGAGCATCAGGCGCCGGTCCATCCCGACACGCTGTTCAAGACCGGCGCCCTGGGCATGCAATTCACGGCCGCCGGGGTTTTGCTCCTGGCCGAGGAAGGCAAGCTCGATCTGGATGCTTCGGTGCGGCGCTATCTGCCTGAATTGCCGACAAGTTGGCAGACTGTCAGTTTGCGCCGGATGCTGAACCACACGTCTGGATTGCCTGCCACGCCCAATGGCGATTTCCGCGTGGAATATACCGATGCCCAGATGCTCGACATCATCGCCCATGAAAAGCTGAACTTTGCCGCAGGCTCGCGCTGGCGTTTCAGCTATGTCGATTATGTGGTGCTGGGGCAGGTGATGGCCCGTGTGACGGGGCAGCCTTATGCGCGCTATCTGGCCGACAAGGTCTTTGCCCCGCTGGGCATGACGCGCGCGCGCGGTATTGATGAAATGGCGATCATTCCCAACCGGGCGGCCGGTTATGAGCGGCGCGATGGCCATTTGCGCAATGCCGAATGGATTTCCGCAGCGGCCAATTCCACGGCCGATGGCTCGCTTTACCTCTCTGTACTGGATTATGCCGCATGGGCCGCCGCCTTGAGCCGACAGAGCCTGTTGGCCAAAGCCTCATGGGCGGCCATGGGCCAGCCCGCGCGTCTGGAGAATGGGGCAGCCTGCAACTATGGCCTTGGGTGGTATCAGGACGACAAGGCGTGGTGGCACGGCGGATCGTGGCAGGGTTTTCAGACCTTCTCGATCCGTTATCTCAAGCCGGAATTGACCGTCGTGGTGCTGGCCAACGGGGAAGGGGCGGATGCCGAGGCGCTGGCGCGTGATCTGGCCGGGCTGGCCGAACCCGCGCTGGTGCCGGCAAAGGCGGCCCCGATGGCCGAAACGGATCGGGACATGACCGCTCAAGTGGCCGCCTTGCTGGATGCTATTGCGGCCGATCGCGTGGCGGCTGGCGGCTTTACCGATTATGCGGACCTCGATCTGAAAGAATTGGTGGGGCAATATGTGACTCTGTTGCAGGGAGCAGGGCCGCGAGAGGAACTCGCGCTTTTCACCAAATCCACGCAATGTGGCGAGCCCTATTGGCGCTATCGTGCGCGCTATCGCGATCAGGTGGTCGAGGTGCGGCTTAGCAAGGCCGCCAATGGCAGGATCGATAATATGGAGATCGTGCCGGTTCGCGGGTGGGACGCACCGCTCTGACGGCGCCGCCGATCAGCGCAGGCCGTGGGCGGCAACAAGGCGGCTGTCTATGAGCATGCCGTCGCGAAATTGAAACTCATAAAGCGCCTCGAAATGGCGCTTCTGGCCGATCCGGGCTGAAATCTGGTCAAGACTGGTCGGGCTGGTGGCAACGCTGCCCATCTGGTCGGTGGCGAAATCGCCCATGCCCGCACTGATCAGCAGCCCGCGCCCCGTCGGGCCGGGCAGGTTGGCCAAATAACCATAATCCGTGCGCAAAGCATGTTCGCTCGCAAGGGCGGGCGAGGCGCGAAAAACCTGTCCGCTGGCCGGGTCGGTCATGGTGTCCTTGGCGGTCAGCCGGAATTGCGTGGCACCGCCCACCGTTGCCGACAGCGGGCCAAGATTGGCAAGGCGTCCGACATAGACCACATTGCCCGCCTGCAGCATGGCTGGCTTCAGTTTGGAGGCAGCCAGCACAATGGGGCGGCGGCGTGGGTTTTCGCCCAGATTGGGCAGGGCCTGCAGAATGGTCCATGCGGCCTGGGTGCTGGCGACAGGCGTAAAGTGCAGATCAAAATCGAAGAGGCGATAGAATTCCTCGGGATGCGTGCGGATATGCTGGCCCAGATCCTCGCGGGAATTGATGGCCGGGTCCAAAATCATACGCCGCACCGTCTTGCGATCCCCGGTTTCGGCCAGCACATAGGCATCGCCCACCAGAATGGTGGGAGGCGTTCCGGCATCCAGCCCGCGCGAAAGCACGCTGGGCCTGTCCTGCGCATCCTGCTGCGCCGGGCCGGGCCACAACGTCCATGCCGTCAGGAATGCCACCCCAAGTCCGGCCGCAGCCGGAATCGGCCACCAGGGCCTTGTCTGTTTGATGATGGGCGGCGGAGGAGCCGGCGGGGGCTGTTGCGGTATCGGCTCCTGTTTATCGGGCATGGCCAGCGCGATACGATACTCGCCCTTGGGAATGATCAGGCGCGGGCCGGTGTGGCCGCGATAGTGATCGTCGAGCCGTTTGCGCAGGCGATGAACGTAAACACGCACACCGGAATCCGTGGCCGAATCCTGAACGCCATCGACGCCGAACACGGCAAGTGCGACCTCGATCTCCTTAGGCGCGCGGACGTCGCCTGATCGCTCCGCAAGGTAATCGAACAGACGCAGTTGCAGTACCGACCGACCCGCCGCGATGGTCTTGCGCATCCGCGCAACTTCGGCGGCAAAGCTATCGGAGAGATCGCCGGAAGGTGAGGAGGCAGATGACGATTCGTCGGGCACTGAAACCTCATAAAGTAAACAATATCAGGTAATATACAAAATCTGTTGCAATAAGGAAATATAATCGCGATTTCCGTCGGGGGTTGGGATGGGGCGCCGTCTTTGGCCCGGAATGCGGTTAATGTAACGGTTTCGCAACAGTAAAACCTTCGTCTTGACAGGAGTCTTCACAGCAACGTGCGGTTGCTCAGCCGTGCGCGAACAGCGCGGAAAATGGCGGCGGGACACATGTTACAGGGAGAAATAACAATGACTTCGACGCAGCGCGCGCAACGTGTCACACACTTGCGCAACGATCTGCTGGCGGGGCTCGTCTTGCCTGCCTTGCTGGTGGCATCACCTGCGCTGGCGCAGGATGGGGGAAGCGCCGCCGCCGCGCGCAATGCCGATATGCCGGCTCCGGGGGAGATTGTCGTCACCGCCACGCGCAAGGCGCAATCGCTCAGCCGCGTTCCGGCCAGCGTGGTGGCCAAAAGCAGCGTGGAACTTGATACGCAGGGCGTGCGCTCGATCGCCGATATCGCGCAGGTCACGCCGGGCATCACCTTTGGTCAGTCCGCCGTCCTTTACGGCACAGGCCAGACCTCGATTGCGATCCGCGGCATCGATTCCGCTTCGGGGATTCCCACCACCGGCGTCTATATCGACGATACGCCCGTACAGACCCGCGTCGGGGTCAGTCCGTCGCTGAGCAATCCCTATCCGCAGGTGTTCGATCTTGATCGCGTCGAAGTGTTGCGCGGGCCGCAGGGCACGCTGTTCGGCAGCGGCTCGGTGGGCGGCGCGGTGCGCTTCATCATGCCCAAGCCCAGCTATGACAAGATTTCCATGTATGACCGCGCCGAAGTGGGCAGCACGCATAATGGCGCGGCCAGCTATGAGGCCGGGGTGGCGCTTGGCGCGCCGATCGTTACCGACAAGATCGGCTTTCGCGTCAGCGCATGGACCCGCCATGACGGCGGCTATATCGACCGTCTGGATCGGACCACCAAACAGGTTACGCAAAAGGACATCAACAGTTCCGATACAGTATCGCTGCGTCTTGCGCTGGGCGCACGGGCCACGGATCGGCTGACGATCACCCCGTCGATCTTCTATCAGTATCAGAACATTGCCGATGGTTCGCGTTTTGAACTGGCGACCTCCGATCTGGCCCATGCCGACCAACGGCTGAGCCTGAACACGAAGCCGGAGCGGCACCGCGACGATTTCTATCTGCCCGCACTCAAGGTCGAGCTTGATCTGGGCCGCGCCACGCTGGTTTCCGATACGTCCTATTTCCACCGCACCACGCGGACGCAGAGCGATGACGCCACGCTTAGCCTGACGCTGTTCGGCGGCGTGGTCGGCTCCATCCCCAGCCAGTTCCAGAACTATGCGCCGGGCACGCAAAGCCACACGATCCAGAAATCCTTCACGCAGGAACTGCGCCTGCAGAACAACAATGCCAATGACCGCTTCAACTGGATCGTCGGCCTGTTCTATCAGCGCTCCTTTGTGCAGGACCAATATGCCGGCAGCGATCCGCAGTTGCTTGATGTCGTCAACTATGGCCAGGCCCAGAACGGCAATCCGCCCTACTCCTCGCTGATGGATGCCTATGGGGTCGATCTCTATCAGGGCCAGTTCAGCGTGTTTCAGCGCAACACCCACCGCGATCAGCAAATCGCCGCCTATGCGCAGGCTGACTATGAAGTGGTGCCCCGGCTGAAGCTGACCCTTGGCGGGCGCTACACGATTGCCAAATATCAGTTTGAAGGCTTCACCGCCGGGCCGCTCTACACCACCCCCGGCCGTACCGACAGTCTGGGCATCACCAGCCGCACTTTCACCCCGCGCCTTGGGGTGACGTTTCAGGCCGACCCGCGCAACATGTTCTATGTCAGCGCGGCCAAGGGGGTGCGCGGCCCCGGCGTATCGCCGCCGGTGGGCCTGACATGCAGCAGCGATGCGGCGGCCATCGGATTTGATCCGCTCGCCTCGCTCAACGTCAAGCCGGACTCGATCTGGAGTTATGAAGCGGGCAGCAAAAACCGTCTGTTTGGCGGCAAGCTGGCGATGGATGCCTCGGTCTATCACATCGACTGGAACAATGTGCAGACGCTCTTTGCGCTGCCTACCTGTTCCATCTATGCCGCGCTCAATCTTGGCTCGGCCAAGGTTGACGGGTTCGATCTTGCGGTCACTGTGCGCCCCGTGCCCTCGCTGACGCTTGGCGCTTCGGTGGCCTATACCAATGCGCGTTATACCACCTCTATTCCGGGACCCAACGGCAGCACCATCCGCAAGGCTGGAGAGCCTTTCGCTGTGGCTCCCTGGTCATTCCAGTTGAATGGGGAATTCACCCATCCCGTTGGCGGCATCGAGGGCTATGCCCGCGCCGATTTCTCTTACAACAGCCACAACAGCACGCCGGTCAACGTCAATTCGCCGCTGGTTGATCCGGCCTTGCCGCGTCCGCCCGCAACCTCGCAACTCGATCTGCGCATCGGTGGCCGGATCAAGGCAAACTGGGCCGATCTTGATCTCAGCCTCTATGCCAATAACGTGACCGACAGCCAGCCTGTGCTGGCGCTTTATCACGATTCGCCGATTTCGACCTGGTATCGTGCGGGCAGTTTCCGCCCCCGCACGATCGGTCTCACCCTGACGGCGCGCAAATGAGGCGTCGGGTATTTATCGTGGTCAGCGCTCTTGCAGCGCTGACCAGCACCCCGGTTTGGGCCGAACCCGATTTTTCCGGGGTCTGGAACCGCTATCCGGCCTATCCCGACACATTTTCGGGTATGCCCGACCCGCCCGAGCTGCAGGTGGTGGAGCCGCCCTTGCGCGAGCCTTACCTGACGCAATGGCGCGCCATGCAGAAGCGCCGCGCCGATGCCGATGCCGCGGGCGCGCCCTTGCCAACCCCCAGTTCACGGTGTCTGCCCGAAGGGGTCCCTGGCCTGATGGGCGCGCATTACGCCTTGCAGATCCTGCAAAATCCCGCGCTCAAGCAGGTGACGGTGCTGGGCGAGTTCATGTCGCAAATCCGGCGCATCTATCTTGATGAACCGTTGCCCCCGATCAAGAGCATCAATCCGGGCTATTTCGGGCGTTCGACAGGCCATTGGGCGGGCGAGGCGCTGGAGGTGGATACAGCCGGTGTGCGCGAGGATGTGCAATATGCCGACATCCCTCATTCGGCCGACATGGTGGTGCATGAGAAATTGCACGTGCGGCCTGACGGGATTCTGGCCGATGATGTGACCATCACCGATCCTCAATATCTTACCCGGCCCTATACTTTCACATTTCTCTACAAGCGCGAGCCGCGAGAGTACCGCATTGACGAATATGTCTGCGAGCAAACGAAAGACGATTGAAAAATAATAAAGCCAGACCCGGTCATCCAGGTCTGGCTTTATCTTTCGCCGACTTTGGGAGAATTACAGGAACACCGCGCGCGACAGGCCGCCATCGACAGCAATCGATTCCCCGGTGATGCCGCTGCCCAGTTCGCTGGCCAGAAACACGATCGGATCGGCCACTTCATGCACTTCGAGCATACGCTTGAGCGCGGCAGGGGCACCGGCCTCGCGCTCGACAATGGCTTCAAACGTGGTGCCTTCTTCGGCGGCCATTTCGTTGAACCACTGCTCGATATGCTCGGTGCGAGTCACGCCCGGATGGATGATGTTGACGGTGATGCCGTCACGGCCCAGTTCATCGGACAGCGTTTTGGTGAAATGCACCAGCGCCGCGTTGCGCATCCCGCTCAGGGCCTCGGTGCAACGTGCCGTCAGGCCGCCGACATTGACGATACGGCCCCAGCCCGCCTTGCGCATATGGGGGGCGCAGGCCTTGGCGGTGCGGAAATAGCCCATCAGTTTGGTGTTGAGATCGAGCAGCAGCGCGTCCTCATCGGCCTCTTCGATGGCGTTGCGCACCAGACCGCCGGGGGCTGCCGCGCAATTGACCAGAATATGGACCCCGCCGAAATGCGCGACCGTGGCGTCGACCAGAGCCTGCACTGCCGCCATGCTGGTGGTGTCGGCGGGAATGGCCAGAACCTCGCCGCCGGTTTCCTCGCGCAATTGCGCGGCGGCGGCTTCCAGCGTTGCCTTGGTGCGCGCGGCGATCACAATCTTTGCGCCCGCAGCGGCCAGTTTGCGCGCCGTTTCCTTGCCGATGCCCACGCCGCCGCCTGTGATGATGGCCACCTTTCCGGCCACGCCCAATTCGAATGTCATGCTTTGCTCCTCATCTGATCCTTGGCAAAGGTGGTCATAACCATGCCTGCTATCTTTTTGTCCGGTGTGCCGAATTGTGCGGTCACGCTCTTGTCTGATGCGATTTGTGTAATTCCCGTCATGCTGCCGCAAGCGATGATCTGATGCCGTCGCAGGTGTTCGCCCCGCCGCCCCAGCCATGCAGCCAGCCAGCCCAGCGCCAGCAAGGGGTGGCCCATCACGGCGCTTGCGACTCCGTAAACCGGCTCTGCTCCCTCAGGCTGAAGCACTACGGTGCCTTCTGCCAATTCCTCGGACCAGCCATTGGCCAGCAAATCGCCCGTTACGATCGCGTTGAGCAATCCATTGTCGGCCACGATGCCCGAGGGGGAAAGATCATCATCGGCAAACCGGCTCGAACAGATTTCCAGACCCAGCCAGACCCGATCGACCGCTTCGGCCATCCTCGCCAGGGAGGGCGCGTCGGACATCACGGGCAGATCATCGCCGATGCGGACCAGCAGTTCGGCCTCGGCATAAACGGGGCGATCCATCGGCGCAGCCGAGGGGCGCGCCGCAAGTTCGGGCGCTGCAATGCGGCCCACCAGCGGGCCGTCCAGCCCCATCGCTTCCTGCGCGCGCAGGCTGGTCGCGGCCAGCTTGTAGCCTGCCAGCGGCAGACCGCGCAGCTCAAAGACGGCCTGCTGCACATGATAGGCCTGACCCAGCGTTAGTGCGGCGGCAATCTCGCTCTCGACATGCCCCAAGGCGTGGCCGGTGGCATGCGCATGAGCCAGGGATTGTGCCAGCAAGGCTTCCGGGCCTGCCCAAGGAGCCTGTGTCATGACGATTCTTCCCCATTGATTTCTTGTTGAGGGCAATCATGCCCAGATTGTCTCGTTATAGCAACAGAAAATGGAAAAACTTTTTGATTGTTTCCTTTTTGATGTCGCGCTATCCCTAACTCGACTCAGGAATGCCGAGCCTTGGCGACGCATGCCTTTGCGGCGCATCACAGGAATTTTTGCCGCCCGGGCGCTTCAAAGCAGCTTTGCGCGGATGGAAATTGGGGAGAAATTCTATGGCCTTGGTGGAAAATGCCTATGACGTGGCGGAACGTCTGACCCGTGACATGGCGGGCAAGGTTCAGGGCCTGCTGATCGACGGCCAGCGGGTTCCCGCGCTTTCGGGCGAAAGCTTTGCCACGATCAACCCGGCCACCGGCGAGGAAATCGCACAGGTGGCGCGTGGCGGGGCCGCCGACATCGACCGCGCGGTGGCCGCTGCCCGGCGGGCGTTTGAAAATCCGGCATGGCGCAGGATGAACGCCAATGACCGCTCGCTCTTGCTCTATCGCCTTGCCGACTTGATCGAGCAGCACGCTGATGAACTGGCCGTGCTGGAATGTCTCGACAACGGCAAGCCGTGGCTGTTCACCAAGGCCGTGGAGATCGAGGGTTCGATCAAGACGTTCCGTTATTTCGCGGGCTGGCCCACCAAGTTTGGCGGCGAAACGCTGCCTGTCTCGCCCCGCAGCGGTGCGCGCATCCTCAATTACACCACCCGTGAGCCGGTGGGCGTGGCCGGGCTGATCGTGCCGTGGAACTATCCGATGTCGATGGCGGCATGGAAGATCGCACCGGCCGTGGCGGCGGGCTGCTGCGTCATCCTCAAGCCTGCTGAACAGACCCCGCTCACCGCGCTTCGTCTTGGCGAATTGGCGCTGGAGGCGGGCTTCCCGGCGGGCGTCATCAATGTCGTCCCCGGTTTTGGCGAAGCGGGCGCGGCGCTGGTCGAACATCCCGGCGTGGACAAGGTGGCCTTCACCGGATCGACCGCCGTCGGCAAGGCCATTGTGCGCGGCAGCGCGGGCAATCTCAAGAAGGTTAGCCTTGAGCTGGGCGGCAAGTCGCCCCAGATCGTGCTGGCCGATGCCGATCTGGACGCGGCGGCGGCCAGCATCGCTTCGGGCATCTTCTTCAATCAGGGCCAGACCTGCACCGCCGGTTCGCGCCTTTATGCCCATGCCAGCGTGGCCGATGAGCTGCTTGAGCGCATCGCCGCTCATGCCGCGGCGCAAAAGATCGGCAATGGCCTGGACGACGCCACCACCTTTGGCCCGCTGATCTCGCAGGAACAGTGGGATGTGGTGAACGGCTATGTGAATATCGGCCAGCAGGAAGGCGCGCAGGTTCTGGCGGGCGGGCGTCGCCCTGCGGAACAGGCCAGGGGCTTCTTCTTTGAGCCCACCATTCTGGCCTCGGCCGGACCGGACATGCGGGTGGTGCGCGAAGAGATCTTCGGCCCTGTGCTTTCCGCCCTGACCTGGACCGATCCCGAAGAATTGGTGCGTCAGGCCAATGACAGCGAATTCGGCCTGTCGGCGGGCATCTGGACCAACGACCTCAAGACCGCGCATCGCATGGCCGAGGCGGTCAAGGCAGGCACGGTCTGGATCAATTGTTTCAACATGGTCGATCCGGCCAGCCCCTTTGGTGGTTTCAAACAATCGGGCTGGGGCCGCGAGCATGGCCGCGCCGCGATGGAACTCTACAGCGAGACAAAGAGCGTGTGGGTCAATCTCAGCTGAGATTTTTGAGCCGACCTCAAACAGATAGTGGAACAGCGAAAATGCAGAAGACGCTTTTGGTATCGACCGACGGACAGGCGATCATGCGCAGCCACGATGGTGGCACGAACTGGTATCGCATCAATGTGGGCCAGGATCTGGAATATGACGATTGCGTGCGCTGCCTTCTGGTGGACCCGCGCCGGAACGGCGCGATCTGGGCGGGCAGTGAGCGCGGCCTTTTCCGCAGCGAGGATTGCGGGGCGCATTGGCATCAGGTCGATTGCGCGCTCAGCGGTTTTGCCGTGTGGAAACTGGCCGTTTCGGAGAGCAACCCCGATTACATGTACGCCGGGACCGGATCACCCACCCGCGCTGCGTTTTTCCGCAGCACAGACGGCGGCAAGACGTGGGAGCAGACCGATCTGCTGATGCCCGAGCGTTGCGCCGGGGTCAGCCGCCCGCGTATGCTGGCGCTGGCGGTCAATCCCCGCGATCCGCTCGATGTCTGGGTGGGCGTGGAAGAAGGCGGCCTGTTCCGCACGCTTGATGGTGGCAACACATGGGCGCGGCTGGATGAGGAATGGCCCCATCATGCGGGCAATTCCGACATCCATGACATCGTGATCCTGCCCGCCCAGGCTGGTCAGGAAGACACGGTTCTGGTGCTGGTGGTCAACGCGCTTTACCGCTCGACCGATGGCGGGCAGACGTGGACCCGTATGCATGCCCGCGAAACCTGGGGCCTGCGCTATGCCCGCGTGCTGCTGCGCAAACCGGGCAGCGACCGCGAACTGGCGATCGGCATTGGCGACGGCACGCCGGGCAATACGGCGGCGGTGCTGGTGTCTGCGGACGCAGGGGCCACATGGGCCGAGAGCAAGCTGGACTATCAGCCCAATTCCTGTCTGTGGGCCTTTGGCGCCAATCCGGCTTTGCCCGACCTGATGATGGCGGGCACCAAGTTTGGGCATCTTTTCATCAGCGATGACAGCGGGCGCAACTGGGTAAAACAGCGGCGCGAATTCAGCGAAATTACCGGTATGGCCTGGGTTCCCGGCGTACCGTCGGACATGGAGCTGCCCCATGAAACCCATTAATGTGAAGCGGATTGCCCATATCGTCCTTTACGTGAAGGACCCGGACGCCTCGGCCCTGTGGTACAACAAGGTTCTGGGCACCGAGGTTTCCGCCCGCGTTCAGGACGGGCCCTACAAGGGCGGCGTGTTCCTCACCTTTGGCGAGAGCGATCATGACATCGCGCTGTTCCCCGCTGAGGAAGGCGCCACGACTGGCAAGGAATTCGAACATATCGGCCTGCAACTGGTCAGTCGCACCATGGACGACCTGCGCCGCGCCTATGGCCATTTGCTGGCCAATGACGTGCGGATTGCCGAGATCCTCGATCATGGCGTCTCGGTGGGCATCTATTTCTACGACCCCGACGGCCACATGCTCGAGGTGTTTCATCAATTGACCGATCATGCCGAGGGCAAGGCGATTGCCCAGTTGCATGACAATGGCGGGCAGGCCGACCCCACCCATCTCGATCCGCTGTGGCAGCAGGATCTGATACCCTATTCCGGAGAGAATTCATGAAGACGCATACCCCCAATTTCGGACCTTTCCACATCCGCAAGTGGTATGGTTTTGTCGATGAAACACTGGCCGGAGAAACCGGTGCTCCCGCAGATGGCGAACCGATCTACAAATATGTGATCGCCGCGGCCATTCACTGCCCCTATGCCGGACAGTATGTTCAGGACCTGACCGGCTGGATCGACGCCTCGCCCGCGCTGGGCGTGGAAATCGGTCGTCGCCTCAATGAATTGAGCGGCGGCAAGACGATCGAGAGCTATGGCAAGTCGATCCTGGTCGGCACCGATTGCGAATATGAACATGGCAATGCGCTGCTGACCAATCCGGCGGCCAATCCGGTGCGCGATGCCGTGGGCGGCGGCAAGAGCTGGGTTCCCTCGACCGGCAAGCGCGGCGGGCCCGGCACGATTGTGGACATTCCGCTGGCGCACAAGGACGCGCTTTATGTCCGTTCGCATTATGACACGATCAGCGTCAGCTTCAACGACGGGCCGAACCGCGATGAAGTGATCCTGATCTGGGCCTTTGCCACGCGCGGGCGCCTCAACGCCCGTCTGGGCGGATTGAAGGCCAGCGAGGTCAAGGGCGAAGACGGGCTGGTGTGAACCATGGCTGATGCGCAAAACCTGACGGCGGAAAACAGGCCGCCTGCACAGCCCGTCGGCCTTGGCGATGAGCGCGTTTCGTTCATCGAGGCCAATGGCCTGCGTTTGCGTGTGCGGGAATGGGGGCGGGCCGATGCGCCTGCCCTTGTCGCCCTGCATGGGCTGCGCGGCTTTTCCGGCACATGGCGGGCGCTGGCGGCGGCGCTGGGCGCGGGCTGGCGCGTGATCGCGCTGGACCAGCGCGGGCGTGGCGAAAGCGATTGGGATGCGCAGGCCAATTATTACACCGACGCCTATCTGGCCGATCTGGAGGCGCTGGTCGATGGATTGGGGCTGGAGCGCTTCGTGCTGCTGGGCCATTCGATGGGGGGAACCACATCCTATGTCTATGCGGCCAGACATCCCGAACGGCTCAATGCGCTGATTATCGAGGACATCGCGCCCGGTTCCTCGATCAGCGGGGCCGGGGCTGAGCGGATCAAGGCCGAAATGGCCGCCCTGCCGCTCAGCTTCGACGATTGGAGTGAGGCGCGGGCCTATTGGCGCCGCACCCGCCCCAGTGTCAGCCTTGCCGCGCTGGAGCAGCGGTTGTGGGAGAGCTTGCGCGAGACGCCTGATGGGCGGGTGGGCTGGCGCTATGACGCCGCAGGGATCAGCGCCACGCGGCTCGATCCCGACCCAGCGCGGGTGGTCGATCTCTGGCCGGTGGTGGAAAGCCTGCGCGTGCCGACATTCGTAATCCGTGGGGCGAAATCGGATTTCTGCCCGCTTGATACGGTGCGGGACATGGAGCGGCGCAATCCGCGCATCACCCATGTCAGCGTCGAGGGTGCAAGCCACTATGTCCATGACGACAGGGTGGATCAATTCAACGGTCTGGTGGCCGGATTTTTGGCCGGCGTGGCATCCGCGCAGGCATCGGGTGAATAAGCCTGTTATTGGGGAGCAAGGGTCAGGTGAGCAAGATTGAGGAAAATGGCGCGGTTGCCCTGTTGCGGACGCTTCGTCTGGGCGGCGCGCGCATCTGCTTTGCCAATCCCGGCACGACCGAACTGACCATGGTGCGCGCCATGGCCGATGTGCCCGAACTCAAGACCGTGCTTTGCCTGTTCGAAGGCGTGGCCACGGGGGCTGCCGACGGCTATTCGCGCGTTTCGGGCGAAGTGGCGCTGACGCTGCTGCATCTGGGGCCGGGCTTTGCCAATGGTATCGCCAATCTGCACAATGCGCGCCGCGCCCATTCGCGCATCGTCAATCTGATCGGGGATCATGCGACATGGCATCTGGCCTATGACGCGCCTTTGACCAGTGACATCCGCTCGCTTGCCTCGCCGGTTTCGGCCGAGGTGATTTACACCAGCGATGCCGCGCAATTGGGCAAGGATGCTGCGCGGGGGCTGCGCGCGGCGCGCGTAGCGCCCGGTGCGATCACCACACTGGTTTTGCCCACCGATGTGATGGACGCGCCCGCCGTTTCGGATCAGCCGGACGATCTGGGCGATACCGCGCCCGTGGCGGCCCCGGCGGCCCGGATCGCAGGCGTCGCGCAAAAGCTGCGCGGCGGCAAGGAAAAGGTTCTGCTGCTGGGCGGCAATACGCTGGGCGAGGCGGGCATTCGCGCGGCCGAAAAGGTGGCGCGCCGCACCGGCGCGCGGATCCTGATGGAGCCTTATCCGGCGATTGTCACACTGGGAGGTGACCTGCCGCGTGTCGAGCGACAGGCCTATTTTCCCGATGATGTCATCCGCCAGTTGGGCGATGCCACGGTGGTTCTGGTGGGCGCGCGTATGCCGATCAGCTATTTCGGCTATGAAGGCTATCCCAGCCAGTTGGTGCCCGATGAGCGGCTTGCCCTGCTGACCGAGGCGAATGAGGATGGGGCCGCCGCGCTGGAGGCGTTGGCCGCTTTGCTCGATGGGTCGGAGGGTGACTTGCCCGCATCGCCGCCCGTTCCCGCAGCGCCGGTTGGTCTCAATGCCGACGCCGTGGTCGAGGCCCTGCTTCCGCGCCTGCCGGAGGATGCAATCATTTCGCTGGAAGGTTCGACCCTTGGCGGCCCTTGGCTGCGTGAGGCGCATCGCGCGGCCCGCCACCGGGTGATGACCAACACCGGCGGCGCCATCGGCCAGGGCCTGCCCTGTGCGCTGGGGGCCGCTTTGGCCGCGCCGGGGCAGCGGGTGGTCAGTCTGCAATCGGATGGATCGGCGCAATATACGGTTCAGTCGCTCTGGACCATGGCGCATGAAAAGCTGCCGATCACGATCATCATCGCGGCCAACCATCGCTATGGTATTTTGCAGACCGAACTGCGCCGCGCGCAGGCCGATCTGGCCCATCCGGCGATTGCGGGCATGACGGTGCTGGACGATCCAGCCACCGACTGGGTGGCGCTGGCCAAGGCTTACGGCGTTCCGGCCCTGCGCGTGACCGAGGCAGGGCAATTGGGCGAAGCGCTGGATCAGGGGCTGGCCTGCAACGGGCCGATGCTGATCGCGGTGGAATTGCCGTGAGCCGGGTTGCACTCGTTACCGGGGGCAGCGGCGGGATTGCGCCGGGGATTGTCCAAAGGCTGGTGGCCGATGGATGGCAGGTGTTCATCACCGCGCGCCGGGCCGAGCCGCTTGAGGCGGCGGCCCGGCAACTGGGCGCCCGCGCGATCACCTCGGATGCCACCGATGCGCAGAGTGTGCTTGAACTGGCGCGGCAGGTCGGCGGGATCGATCTGCTGGTCAATGTTGCGGCCAGCAGCACGCCCATCGGCGGGGCCATTGAAACGGTTAATGTCGATGCTCTGGTGGGTGATCTGGACACCAAGGTGGGTGGCTATCTGCGCTATATTCAGGCCTTTGTGCCGGGTATGCGGCAAAGAGGCGGGGGCGCGATTGTCAATATCGGCGGCCTGACCGGGCGCTCGTCGGACACGCTGAGCGGTTTGCGCAATGCGGCGATCAGCCATTTCACCAGGGTGCTGGGCGATCAGCTCGGGCCCGACGGGATCAGGGTCAACACGATCCATCCCGGCATCGTGGCCAGTCCGCATCTGGTCGAACTGTTTGGCGAGATGGCCCATGAGCGGGGCGTAACGGCCGCGCAGGTCGAGGCCGAATTTGTCGCGCAGGTGCCGACACGGCGGGTCATTGATCCGGCCGAAATCGGCGATCTCGTGGTATTTCTGGCCGGACATGCCGGGCGCTCGATCAATGGCGAGTCCATTGCTCTGGACGGCGGATATTCGCGCGGCATTTATCTTTGATCCGATGAACGCAAAGGAAGGCATGTCAGCCATGGAGCCAGTGAACCGCTATCCCCTCGCCATGCGCCTGCTGCACTGGTTGCGCGCGGGGCTGATACTTGGGCTGATCGCCGTGGGCTTCACGATGACCTCGCTGCCCGATACGGCCAGCATCAAGTTCACCACGCTCTATCCCATGCACAAGGAGTTTGGCGTGCTGGTCTGGCTGGTCGTGGTGGTGCAACTGGCGATCCGTTGGCAAAGCCGCCTGCCGCAGCCTCCTGCCGGGCTCAAGCCCTGGGAGGCGCATCTGTCGCATGTCGTGCATGTTGCCATGCTGGTGCTGGCCTTTGTCGTGCCCTTAATGGGCTATAGCATGTCCGCAAGCTTTACGCAGAGCGATGGCGTGCCCTTCTTCGGCTTGGAAGTGCCCGAACTGCTGCCCAAGAATGACAAGGCTTTTGCCGTGTTTCAACTGCTGCACAAGGTGCTTGCCTATACGCTGCTCGGGCTGGTGGGGCTGCATGTTGCGGGTGTTCTCAAGCATCGGTTTCTGGATGCCGACAAAGCCAATGATGTTCTTCCCCGGATGCTGTGAAGGCCTCCCACTATAAAGACAGAAACATGATACAGGCGATTAATTATATTGAGCAGTCCCTGCGCGATCAGGATGGTATTGAGGTTACCAACCCGGCCAATGGCGAACTCATCGCCTCGATCCGGTCGTTGAGCGTGCAGGACGTGTCGGAGGCGATTGACCGGGCCGATCAGGTCCGCCCCGCCTGGGCCGCCAAGACAGCGCAGGAACGCGCGACGATCCTGCTGAAATGGTACAATCTCATTCTCGCCAACGAGGATGTTCTGGCCGAGGTGGTGACGGTGGAGGCGGGCAAGCCCCTGGCCGAGGCGCTGGGCGAGGTGCGCTATGGCGCCGCCTATGTGCAATGGTATGCCGAGGAAGGCAAACGCGCCTATGGCGAGGTCATCCCCAGTTTTGCGCGTGATCGCCGCGTTTTGACCCTGCGTCAGCCGGTGGGCACCTGTACCGCGATTACGCCATGGAATTTTCCCGTGGCAATGATCACCCGCAAGGTAGCGCCAGCATTGGCGGCGGGCTGCTCCATCGTGGTCAAGCCAGCGGAGGCCACGCCGCTCTCGGCGCTGGTGCTTGAGCAACTGGCGATCCGCGCCGGTGTGCCGGAGGGCCTGTTCACCGTGACGCCTTCGGGCCAGTCAGCGGCGGTGGGGCAATTGTTCTGCACCCATCCCAAAGTGCGCAAGCTCAGCTTTACCGGATCGACCCGTGTGGGCAAGATCCTGATGGCGCAGGCCGCTGATCAGGTGCTGCGCCTCAGCCTTGAACTGGGCGGCAATGCGCCGCTGATCGTGATGGATGATGCCGATCTGGATCGCGCGGTGCGCGGCGTGATGGATGCCAAATTCCGCAATGCCGGGCAGACCTGTGTTTGTGCCAATCGCATCCTTGTTCATGATGCGGTGCATGACGCCTTTGTCGAAAAGCTGGCGGCGGCAGTGTCTTCGCTCAAGGTGGGCAACGGATTGCTGGCCGATACGCAGATCGGTCCGCTGATCTCGCCGACGGAGGCCCAGCGCGTGTCGGAACTGGTGGATGACGCGGTGGCGCGCGGCGCCACGATTGCCGCGCAGGCGCAAGGTGCGCCCGCCGCATCCGCTTTTGCCGCGCCCCGCGTGGTGACGGGCGTCACCCCCGATATGGATCTGGCCAGCGGCGAGATCTTTGGCCCCGTTGCTCCGGTCATCCGCTTCGCCAGCGAAGAGGAGGCTATCGCGCTCGCCAATGATACTCCTTACGGGTTGGCTGCTTATCTCTTCACCGGCGATATGGGCCGCGCATGGCGGATGATGGAGGCGCTGGAATATGGCATGGTGGCGGTCAACGACGGTCGCCTGTCCAGCGAAGTGGCGCCCTTTGGCGGGGTGAAACAGTCCGGCTTTGGCCGCGAGGGTTCGGCGCATGGGCTGATGGAATATATGGAAATCAAATATGCGATGATGGGCCTGTAATCCGGCCCATCATCGCATCAAAGTTGCAGCAGGACGGGCGCCGGGATCATACCAGCGCCCGTTTTCCTTTATGGGTTAGCCAGATAGGCCTCCTTGCCCGCGATCACCGTAAGCAGCACCTTGGTGGCATGGATTTCACGGGGAGGAATGGCAAAAATGTCGCGGTCGATGACGATGAAATCGGCCTGCCGCCCCGGCTCCAGTGTCCCCACCTTGTCACCCACGCCCAGTTGCATGGCCGCCGAAACCGTCATCATCCGCAGGGCTTCGGCCACGCTGACTTTCTGGGAAGGGGCAAGGCTGGTGGCGCCGCCCCCCGGCGTTTCGCGCGTGACCAGCGTTTCGATCGCCACCCATGGCGACATCGAAGGCACGACCGGCCAGTCCGAACCGATCACCACCCGCGCGCCTGCGTCCAGTGCCTCGCGCACGGGGGTGAAACGCGCCATGCGTTCGGCGCCGACGGTGTGGTATAGGTCCTGAACCGGGGGGCTGGGGAACCAGATATAGGGCGAGAATTCAAAGGTGGCGCCCAGATCGCGCGCCCGGCCGATATCGGCGGACAGGATGAAATTGCCATGGGCGATTTCGTGGTGCGGGCCATAGGCGCCGTTGGCCTTGCGCGCGGCGGCGATTGCATCGAGTGCGGCATGCACCGAGGCGTCGCCGGCCGCATGTAGCTTCACCGTAAGCCCCGCCGCGTCATAGCGCGTGAGGCGCTGCGTGATCGCCTCGGGCGCGATGATGAGCGATCCCTTGGCGCGGCTTGCATCGCCAAAGGCGGCGGCATCGGCATAGGGATCGTACATGGCGGCGGTGTGGGATTCGGTGGGTACGCCATCGAGGATCATCTTGACGCAGGAAACATCCAGCCTCGGCCTTGCATAAAGATGACGCTGGGCGATCAGGCCCTGATCGCTGTCCCACATGCAGGTGCGCACATGCTGGGCCAGACCGCCCGCATCGGCCAGAGCGGCATAGGCGCGGGCATTGGCCGTGGCCATCAAGGCTTCCTCATAGGCGGTGATGCCCTGCGCTAGCATTGCCTGCGTGGCCTGGCGCAAGGCCGCCACGCGGTCCTCGTCGCTGGGCGAGGGCACTTTGTTGAGTAGCAAGATGGCAGCGTTTTCGCGCAGGATTCCGGTAGGTTCGCCCTTGCTGTCGCGCTCGATCACGCCGCCTGCCGGGTTGGGTGTCTTGCGGTCAATACCCGCGGCGGCCAGCGCGGCCGAATTGGCCCAGACGCTGTGCAGGCTGATGTCATGCAGCACGACCGGCACCTTGGGTGCGATGGCGTCCAGAATGCGGCGATGGGGCACCACCTTGCCCAGCGAGGATGCATCCCATTGCCCGCCGACAACCCACGCGCCCGGTTTTGCGGCCTCGACACAGGTCTTGACCGCTGCCACCACGGCAGGCGCGGCGGAGCCTTGGGGAAAGGCGCATTCGCGCGCGTGGAGCCCGGCGTCCACCGCATGCACATGCATGTCGATCAGACCGGGCAGCACCGTTTTCCCGCCCAGATCCACCACGCGCGTGGCGGCGGTGCGATGGGCGCTCATCTGCGCCTCGTTGCCAATGGCCAGAATGGTGCCTTTGGCCAAGGCCAGAGCCGTCTGCCAGCCATCGGGCGTGGCGATATGGCCGTTGATATAGATGGTTTCGGCCGGGGCCGGAGCGGCGGGCGTTATGGCATCCTGAAACTGGGCCATGGCGGGGGTGGCCATGGTGGTGGCCAGCAGCGCGGCCATGACGCAGGCGGTCAGACGAGAAGGCATGGAAATGTCCCTGAAACAGCGGGCGCGGCATGCCGGAGAAATCCCGCAAGCCGCGCCCTTTAGGTTAGAATTTGGCGCCCAGTTCGATCCCGTAGGTGCGCGGCGGCGCCCAGCGGTCCAGCCGCTCGGAGAAAGGCGCGAGATAGAAGGAGTAATCCCGATAGCGCTTGTCGAACATGTTGCGGGCAAACAGCGCCACTGACAGGTGATCCTGGGCAAAGCTGTAGGCAAGGCGGCCATTGGCCAGCAGATATCCGGGGAGATTGCCGTCTGCGGTATTCGTCGCCTCGAAATAACTGCTGCTGTGCCAGTTGACGTCGATCCGGCCGGTCAGCCTGCCCGCGCCCAGATCCTGACCGATCTGTGCGCCTGCGTTAAGCGAAAAGCGCGGAACGAAGGGCAGGCGGTTGCCCGCGCAATTGGTGGCCGGAGCGCAGCCGGGAAAATCCTTATAGGTGGCATCGGTATAGCCCGCGCCGAAGTTAAGTTCGGCCGCGCGTATGGGTTTGGCGGTCACTTCCACTTCAAAGCCCTTGATTTTGGCCGCTGCGGCATTGCGGATCTGGAACGCGGCGCCCACCAGCGCGGAGACCTGCAGGTCTTTGTAATCGGTGTAGAAAGCCGCCGCATTGATGCGCAGCTTGTGGTCCAGCAGGTCCGACTTGAACCCTGCCTCATAGGACCATGCGTTTTCCGGACCAAAGCTGATGTTGGTGTCGCCCACGATGTCGGGGTTGAACCCGCCGCTTTTGAAACCGCGCGCGATGCTGGCATAGATCCGCGTATCGCGGAGCACCTGATAGGTGATGCTGGCATTGCCCGAGACATTGGTGTCGCGGCGATGCAGTCGTGCGGAAAGATCGGGCAGCGGGACAAAGGATGTGTTGGTCTGATTGAACACCAGATCCTTGGTCTCCAGATTATAGCGCAGCCCGCCGCTGAGGGTCAGGCCGGGCAGCG
The DNA here is from genome assembly GCF_012275515.1 of Novosphingobium sp. SG707. GTDB lineage: Bacteria > Pseudomonadota > Alphaproteobacteria > Sphingomonadales > Sphingomonadaceae > Novosphingobium. The sequence goes on along the minus strand of NZ_JAAZQL010000001.1, from coordinate 114,863 downwards.
GGCGCCAGTTGCCACTGGCAAAACCGGCGAAGGCGTCGGTCTTGAGGCTGGAAATGCTCGAAATCGTGCCGAAAAACGCGCCCGGCCCCGGAGGTCCGAAGGCCACCGTCGCGCGGTTTGAATCGGCATCCTGATGCAGATAATACAGGCCCAGCAGATAATCGACGCTGCCGCTGGTGGGCGAGGCGAGGCGCAGTTCCTGTGTGAACTGTTTGGCGCCATCCTGAAAATCCGAATAGGACAGGGGCAAGGGGCGCGAGTCATTATCGACGATCAACCGCGAACGATTGTCGCCATAGGCGCTGATCGAGGTGATGGTGTAGGCGCCCAGATGCCAGTCGATGTTGAGATTTGCGGTCCATATGTCCCGTGTCTGCTGGCTGGGATGGTCCTGCGACACGGTATAGGGATCGGCGTAATAGCCCGGCAGGCCAGCAAGGCCGCCTGCGGTGTTGCTGGCCGGTTGGCCCAGGATCATACGGTCGGCCTGCTTGAGCCAGCTTCCCGTCAGCGCGATGTCCAGCGAGGGCGAAGGTTGCCACAACAGCCCGCCGCGCAGTGATTTGCGGTTGAGATTGTTGACCTTGGAATGGTCATAAACATTGGTGATATAGCCGTCGCGCCCGGCAATCGAACCGGCCACCTTGATGCCCAGCTTGTCGGTGACGATCGGCGTGGTGGCAAACAGGCTGGCTTCGGCCAGCCCCAGATTGCCCACCGCCACCTTGCCTTCGGCAATGGTGCGCTCAAGGCTGGGCTTGCGGGTGGTGATGTTGATGGCCCCGGCGGTGGTGTTGCGGCCAAATAGCGTTCCCTGCGGCCCGCGCAGAACTTCCAGCGTGGCAATATCGGGCAATTCCTGATCCGCGCCGCTGGGCCGCACGGTAAGCACGCCATCGACATAGACGCCAAGCCCGCTGTCGAAACCGATATTGCGCGTTTGCGAAACCACGCCGCGAATGCCGATCGCCCCCAGCACGGCGCCGCCGCCATCCTGCGACATATTGGGCACCGATGCGACCAAATCGGTCACGCGGTTGACGCTGCGCTCGGCCAGCCCGGCGCCGGTCAGCGCGGTGATGGAAATGGGCACGCTTTGAACATTTTCCTGTCGCTTACGGGCCACCACCATGATCGTGTCTAGCCCGCCGCCATTATCCGAAGGCGGCGCACCGTTCTGCGCATGCGCGGGCGTTGCGGCGCAGGCGCAGATCGCCAAGGCCAGTATGCTTGTTTTCCCCATTGCTTGTGCTCCCAGAGAGTCTGTTGCTCTGGCGCCATGGTGATGCGGGCCGATCCGGGGGGCATCACCCATTTACGGTATTATGTGACAAATATTTGCAAAAATAATGGAGGAATTTACAGAATTGTTGCATCAATACGTAGTGCTGCGGCTGCCCATCCTGCGCGACTCAAGGCACCTGAAAGCAGCCGATCTGTCAGGGGAAACAGGTGATGGATGATGCCGGTATTCTGGGCCATCTCTATGGCGCGGCGCATGATTCCAGGCGATTGACGATTGTGCTGGACGCCTTGCGCGCCCGCACCGGGGCGGGCAGCGTCACCATTCATTGGTTTCATCGCCGGGCAGACCGTTTGCGCCATCGCTGGATGGTCGGCTGTTCGCAGACCCCGGTCGATTTCGCCGACCTGGGTGCGATGGATGACATCAACCCGCGCACGATTGCCGCGCTCAATCCGGTGCACAGCGGGGTTGTGATGCTTGAGGACAGCCATATTCCCGATATCTTGAGCGATGAAGTGGCCGAATGGCAGAAAAAGCTGCGCAACAGCGGGCTCGGCCAGTTCATCGGCGCACGCATGACGATGGGCGAATTGGGAGAGGCCGGACTGGCCGTTCATGCGGCCCATGGCGGACAAGCACTGGCGCAGGATTGCCGCGCGACGCTTACCTCAATGATGCCCCACGTCCGCGAAGTGCTGAAACTGTCGGTGGCAAATGCGGAGCGCGAACGGGAACGCGAGAGCATGCGTCTCCTGATTGACCAGATGCGTTTGGGCGTGTTGTTCTGCAATGCATCGGGCTGGATCATCACCGCCAATGCCATCGGGCAAAGATGGATGACGGATGCCGCTCTGGCTGCTCCTGAGCGCTGCGGCCTTGGCCAACGCGCCCGGCTGGTGACTGCGGCGCGTGGTCTGTTGCTGTCTCATGGTCCCAGTGAAATGCGCTGGACAACGCCGGCGGGGGACTGGCTGATCCGGGCCATGCCGCTTGTGCAGGACGGCTTCGATACGATCCCGCAACCTTTAGGACGGCCCAGCCATGTCATCGTTGGCTGTGATGCGGACGGTCGGGTTTCTCCCGCGCCGGGTGAGTTGTTTGCCCTGTTTGGTGTGACGCGGGTGGAGGCCGAATTGCTGGCTCATCTATGTATGGGAGAGGATCTGAGGGCCTTTGCCCAGAGCCGCGGCGTTTCGATCCACACCGCGCGAACCCAGCTCAAGCAGGTGATGGCCAAGACCCGCACCCACCGGCAAAGCGATCTGGTGCGTCTGGTAATGAACAGTCCGGCCGGTCTGTTCGGCTCGCATCACTGATTGATCTATCGCGTTTTGACAACAATCAATTTCTTATTCCAGTAATTGTTGCATTGATATTCCATTCCGGCGAGGGAGAAAGCGCCGGTTAGGGAATATATCCATGCAGAAGACGCTTTTGGTATCGACCGACGGACAGGCGATCATGCGCAGCCACGACGGCGGCACGAACTGGTATCGCATCAATGTGGGCCAGGATCTGGAATATGACGATTGCGTGCGCTGCCTTCTGGTGGACCCGCGCCGGAACGGCGCGATCTGGGCGGGCAGTGAGCGCGGCCTTTTCCGCAGCGAGGATTGCGGGGCGCATTGGCATCAGGTCGATTGCGCGCTCAGCGGATTTGCCGTGTGGAAGCTGGCGGTTTCGGAAAGCAACCCCGATTACATGTACGCCGGGACCGGATCGCCCACTCGCGCTGCGTTTTTTCGCAGCACGGACGGCGGCAAGACGTGGGAGCAGACCGATTTGCTGATGCCCGAGCGTTGCGCCGGGGTCAGCCGCCCCCGTATGCTGGCGCTGGCGGTCAATCCGCGCGATCCGCTCGATGTCTGGGTGGGCGTGGAGGCGGGGGGGCTGTTCCGCAGCCGTGATGGCGGCGACCATTGGCAGGAAATCCACCCGCAATGGCCCGATCATGCCGGAAACACCGATATTCACTCAATCCTCATTCTGGATGGCGAAGTGCCAATCATCCTCGCGCTGGTGGTCAACGCGCTTTACCGCTCGGCCGATGATGGGCGGACATGGACGCGGTTTCACGCCCGCGATACATGGGGCCTGCGCTATGCCCGTGCGCTGTTGCGCAAACCCGGCAGCGATCGGGACGTGCTGATCGGCATCGGCGATGGCACACCGGGCACGACCACGCTGATCCTGCAATCGCAGGATGCGGGCGAAACATGGCAGAGCGCCGAACTGGCGGGCGATCCCAATTCCTGCCTTTGGGCCTTTGGCGCCCATCGGGCCGATCCGGAGGTGATGATGGCGGGCACGAAATTCGGCCACCTTTTCATGAGCGCCGATGGCGGTCGCCACTGGGCCAAACAGCGCCGCGAATTCAGCGAAATCACCGATATGGCATGGTTGCCCGGCGTTCCGGCCCAATTGGATTTGCCCCATGAAACCCAATGAGCCGATCCCGCCGATCCGGATTGCCGCCATTGCGCATATCCTGCTGTTCGTCCGTGATGCCGAGGCTTCGGCGCGCTGGTATGGCGATAGGCTCGGTATGAAAATCACCGCGCGCAGCCCTGATGGCCCCTATCGCGGCGCGATCTTTCTTTCCTTTGGCCAGAGCGATCACGACCTTGCCCTTTATAGCGCGCCGCCAGACAAAGCGGGGCGCGAATTGGGCGAAATCACGTTGGAATGGGACGCGGACGGGCAAGAGGTCGCCGCCAGACTGGCCTTGTGGCGCCGTGACGGCGTGGCGGTGGAGGAAATCCGCAAGGGCGCGATCCTGACCGGCCTGCGCCTGCATGATCCGGATGGGCGGCCGATCAGCCTTGCCATCGGTTCTTGCGGCGCCATGTGAGAGGGGTTTCGCCCGTTTCGGCCGTGAAGGCGCGGGTGAAACTGGCCGTTTCGCCATAGCCGAGCCGACTGGCCACTTCGAGCACCGAAAGGCCCGATTCCTGAAGCAGGCGGCAGGCCATGGCCGCCCGCTTTTTGCGCAGGATGCCGCGAAAGGTCATGCCTTCGCTTCGCAAATGGCGGCGCAGCGTATCGACGCTGGTGTCAAGCCGCGCGGCGACATCGCCAATGGTCACCGCCCGCGTGCCGATGATGCCCGAGAGAACCTGGTCCACCGTTTCGCTCAGGGACGAGGGCGCAGCATCGCGCCGGTCCATCAGCGCAATGTAATGCCGCAGCATTGCCGCCAGCGTCGGATCGGCGCGCGCCATCGGACGGGTCAGATCGGCCTCATCCAGCACCAGCGCATTGGCCCTTTGCTCGAAATAGACCGGGCAGCCAAAGAAACGCTCATAATGGGCAAGATCGCCTACCCGCGCATGTTCGAAATAGACCTCGCGGGGGGCGAAGGCACCATCCAGTGCCTGTCGGACAAGATGATGGACATAGGCCAGCGAGAATTCCACATCGTGGCGGCGCGGGCGCATGTCCTCATCGCTGATCGTATAGGTCAGCATCGGCGCGCTGTGGCGAGAGAAGGCGAAGCTGGTCACACCCTGAATGCTGAAAACACTTTGTGAAAAAGCCTCCAGCCCGGCGCTCAGCGTGGGAGAGCAAAGCAGGACATAGCCGATCGGCCCGACCAGCCCCGGACCCATCCGGTCTGCCAGATCCAGCCCAAGCGTCGGCGTGCCGGTGTTTTGCGCAAGCCTTTCGAACAATCGCATATACGTGGCCAGCGGCACGGTGGGGGGCATGCCGTCCGCGCCGTTCTGCCCCGACAGGCTTTCAAGGCGCAGCCCCTCCACGGCCAGCAGGCGCGAGGCCTCCAGCCTTGTCAGCCCGGCGGCATGGATGATGCCTTCAAGCACTTTGGCTTGAATCAGGGCTGGGGCATGAAGCGGAGCGGGCGAATGGGATGGGGAGCTCATGACGCAGAATATCAAATTTTTGCATGAAAATATCAATAAATCGGCAGGGCGAATGATAGGTTTTCCTCATTCAGAACAAAGGTGACCGGCCCCGTGCAGGATGGCGCCAAGCAGCCGTCGATCACCAAAAAGGGGAAATCCATGACAGTTGCATCGGGTGATCGTTTTGTGACCGTGGCGGTGGTGGACACCAATGGTCTGCTGCGCGGGCAAAAGCTGGCGGCTGATGATTTGCCCGGCATTCTGGAAAATGGGGTGGGCATGTCGCCTGCGCAGCTCGCGCTCGATCCCACCGATGTTTTTCTCGATATGCCGGGCGTCACCGATGACAGCGCCGATTTCCATGACAGCCAGCTGGCCGTGGACCGCGCCAGTCGCGTCACGATGCCGTTTGAACAGTCCTGCGACAGCGGCCTCTATTTCGCGCAGTTCACCGGCGATGCGGCCCGGTTCTGTCCGCGCAGCCTGCTGGCAAAGGTGCTGGCGCGCGGCGCGCAAATGGGCATGCAGCCCCGCATCGGTTTTGAACTGGAATTCACCCTGTTCGATGAAACCCCGGCCAGCCTTGCCGAAAAGGGTTTCGAGGATCTGACCACGGCCACCGCCCATGCCAGCCATGACCTGTTGATCTATCAGGCGTTTCAGTCCGAATTCTATTGTCAGGTAGCCGATATGGCCCAGACTCTGGGCATCCGCCTCGGCAAGATGCACGAGGAAATCGGCGGCGGATTCATGGAGGCCTGCGTCGGTCCGGGCCGGGCGGATGCCACCGCCGATCAGGCCGTGCTGCTCAAGAATTTCCTCAAAATTCTGGCCATGCGTCGGGGGCAGACGGCCTGCTTCATGCCGCGCTGGTCGCTTGATGCGGACAGCCAGTCCTCGCATCTCCACCTCTCGCTGCTGGATGGTGAGGGCGCGCCCCTGTTCTGGGACGCGGCCCGACCCGACCGCATGTCGGACACATTCCGCCATTTCATCGGCGGGTTGCAGCGTTTCCTGCCCGAGGTGATGCTGTTGTTCGCACCCACGGTCAACAGTTGGCGCCGCTTTGCGCCGGGCACTTTCGCGCCGCCCGCTTTTACATGGGGCATCGAAAACCGCACCACATGCCTACGCGTGGTGGGCCATGGGCCGGGTTCGATCCGGGTGGAAAACCGGCTGCCCTGCGCCGATGCCAATCCGCAACTGGTGGCGGCCGCCTCCATTGCGGCGGGGCTGGCAGGGATTGCGGGCCGGATCGAACCGGGCGAGCAGACCATCGGCAATGGCTATGCCGCGCCGCCCGCCGATGCCGTTCCCCTGCCCGATGGGATGGAGGCCGCGATTGCCGCGCTCGAAGGCTCGAGTTTTGCCCGCGAATGGCTGAGCGAGCGTTTCGTCGAAACCTATTGCGCCACGCGCCGGGCACAGCTCGCCCAATTCGCGGGCAAGACGCTGATCGACGAACGCCGTCGCTTCTTTGAATTGGGATAAGCATATGATCACGATAGGAATTCTGGAATGCGGACGCAATCTTGAGCGCTGGCTGCCCGAACATGGCGGTTTTGCCGACTGGTTCCCCCCGCTTCTGGCGCAGGCCGGTGATGATTGCGCCTTCCGCGTCTATGCCGCCATTGAGGGCGAGTTGCCGGAGGATCCGCGCCTGTGCGATGCATGGCTGCTGACCGGCAGCCCGGCGAGCGTCTATGAGGACAAGCCATGGCAGCAGGCCCTGACCCGCTTCGTGCGCAAGGCGGTTGCCCTGCGCCCGGTGGTGGGCATCTGTTATGGACATCAGCATCTGCACGCCGCGCTGGGCGGGCGGGTAGGGCTGCATGAAAGCTGGGGTGTGGGCATTCACGCCTATGCCATCCAGACCATGCCCGAATGGTTGCCGCCTGACATCGCCGCCCAAAGCGCCGAGGGGCTGCGCATGATCGCCCTGCACCGCGATCAGGTGGTGGAACCTGCGCCGGATACGTCGGTACTGGCCGCAAACGACCATTGCCCGCTGGCGATCACCACCATCGGCGCCAATGTCCTGACCATTCAGGCGCACCCGGAAATGACCCGCGCGCAGGCCGCCGAAATCTATCGCCACCACTATCACGACATTGGCCCCGCCGCCGCGCAGGCCGCCATCGACAGCCTGCCGGGCGCGCTGGATGCCGCATTGGCGGCGCGTTGGATCATAGGTTTTATCCGCGCCCGCCTTGCCGCGCGCGATCACAAGGGAGAGATGGCATGACGGCGCAAGATACGATCCCCACCAAAGGCCCCACCACAGGGCTTGACCTGTCCGACGCCGGGGTCTGGCACAAGGCTGTGCCTTATAAGGAATTTACCCGGATGCGGCGCGAGGCCCCCGTGGCATGGAATGAGCGCCATGATGGGCACAAGGGCTTCTGGGCCGTGGCCAGCCACGAGGCGATTATGGCCGTTTCCGCCGACACCGAAACCTATTCTTCGCGCCATGGCGTGATCAGTCTGGACGATTTCGACAGCGAGCAGAATGATGCCCGCCGCACCTTGCTGGAAATGGATGCGCCGCAACATGGGGCGATGCGCAAGATCACTTTTTCCGGCTTTTCGCCCAAGGGCATCGCCCATCTGGAAGCCGCGATCCGCGCCAAGGCGATCAGCCTGCTCGAAGGGCTGATCGATGCCGGGCCGTTCGATGCCGTCTCGCTTTTGTCGAAGCAATTGCCCATCTCGACCCTGTGCTCGCTGCTGGGCGTGCCCATGCAGCGGCAGGAGGACATGATCCGCTGGAGCGATCTGCTGATCGGTTCAGATGACCCCGATTTCGTTGACCCGGCCTATGCCCATTTCCCCGAGGAGGAGCGGCGGATGCTGCCCTTTGGCCATCCGGCCTCGCTCGATGCTTTTGCCATGGGGCGCGAATTGGCCCAGGCGCGCAGGGCATCGCCGCAACATGATGTCGTCTCGGTTCTGGCCAATGCCACGGTCGATGGCCGTCCGCTGACCGACAATGAATTCTGCAATTATTTCCTGATGCTGGTGGTGGCGGGCAATGAAACCACGCGCCATTCGATTTCGCATGGGCTGGCCGCTCTGGCCGACAATCCGGGCGAATGGGCGCGCTTTCGCGCCGACGCGCTCAATCCTCGTCTGGCCACCAGCGAGATCGTGCGCTGGGCCAGCCCGGTGTTTTTCGTGCGCCGCGTCGCCATGCGCGATGCCCAATTGATGGGCGCCAACATCCGCGCGGGCGACAAGGTGGCGATGTATTTCATCTCGGGCAACCGGGACGAAGCCTATTTCGACCAGCCCGACCGTTTCATTATCGACCGGGCGCAAAATCCGCATATGGGTTTTGGCAAAGGCGGCCCGCATTATTGTCTGGGCAATCATGTGGCCCAGTTGCAGATCCGCATCCTGCTGGAGGAAATGGCCCTGCGCGTGGCGCGGATCGAGAGGGAGGGGCCGATGGACCGGCTGCGCAGCAACCATGTCCATGGCGTCAAGTCCCTGCCCATCAGCCTGCACAGCGCATAGAGGCGGCGGGGCCGGGGGCATCCACCCCGGCCTCTCGTTTTATGCCGGCGCGGCATCCAGTTCGGCAAAGACCTCTTTGGCCATGTGGAAAGAGGCGATTCCAGCGGGCACCCCGGCATAGACCGCCACCTGCAACAGAACCTCGCGAATTTCCTCGCGCGTCAGTCCGTTGTTGAGAGCGGCACGAATATGCAGGCGAAACTCCTGCGGCCGGTTGAGGCAGGCGATCATCGCAATGTTGATCAGGCTGCGATCCCGCCGCGCCAATCCGGGGCGCGACCAGACCTCGCCCCAGCAATAGGCGGTGGAAAGCTCCTGCATCGGGCGCATGAATTCATCCGCCGAAGCCATGGCCGCGTCGACGTAATCGGCGCCCAGAACCTCGCGCCGAATGGCCAGGCCACGCTCGAAAGGTGTGTCGCTCATGCCTTTTTGCTCCGCCCCAGCATCTGTTCCGCCGCCACGCAGCCGATGCCCATCAGCATCGTGACCGAGGCCATGGTGATCGCCACGCCAAACGAGCCGCCCGCCACCGTGGGGGCCACGACCGCAGGGCCAAGCCCCATGCCGAAAGTCTGCACCGCGCCCATCGCGCAAACCACGCGGCCCCGGCTGTCGGCATCGGCGCAGAGGCCTGAAAGCAGGGGCTGGGCAAAATTCCACCCGCCCCAGATCAGAAAATTGCCCAATTCAAACGCAGCGGCGCCGACATGGCCATTGAGCAGTTCAAACCCGGCAATCGCAATCACGCCGCCGGTCAGGATCGGCCCGACGCGCCCCCAGCCTTGCGGCAGGCCAGCCGCCGCCAAAGCGCCCAGAATGCCGCCCACCATGCCCAGTGACAGGCCATTGGCCACGGTCTGCGCACCAAGGCCGGAGGCATGGCCAATCCGCTCGGCATAGGACCAGACGGCGCTGATTGCGAAAAACACGAAAAGCACGGCGGCCAGACCGAACAATGTCTTGCGCCAGTCCACCTTGCCGGAAAGGTCGAAATGGGCCTCGTCCTTCTGGCCTTCCGGAAAGGCGACGATGCCCAACGCGGTCAAGGCGGTCAGTGCCACGCTGGCCATGAAAATGGCCGAAGGCGCATAACGCTCCTGAAGCGCGGGCAGGGCGAAGAGGAGGATCGCCGCGGCAATGCCGCTCACCACCAGATAATAGGCAAAGGCGCGGTCAGGATTGCGCGCGCGGCCCAGCGCGGCAAAGGAAAAGCCGATGGCCATGCCTTCGCCCGCGCCCGTGATTGCGCGTGCGCCGGCCATCGCGCCGTAGGAATGGGCAAGGCCCGTCACCATATCTCCCCCGGCGATCAGCAGCAACGCCAGCCCCATGGCCAGACGCCATGACAGCCGCGTCAGCAAAAGCGTGCTGACGGCAATGGCGGCAGCCATGGCGTTAAGGTTCCACGAGGCGATATAGCCCAGATGCTCGTCATCCACGCCCGATTGCGCGGCAATCAGGCCCAGAATGCCTGGCGTAGCATAGACAAACAACGCCCCTACAAAACCAATGACAATGGCGCTGATCAGACCCGCAGGGCTGAGCCGTTCAGCATGGCGGCCCAATTGGGCCTGTCCATCGATGGTAGAAACATGATCCATGGCAAGGCCCAGTTCGTATCGGGAAAAATCAGCGCCAGTGTCGCTTGGCCAGTGTGAATGAGCCGCTATCAGGCGGGCAATACGTCGTTTACGGCGGCCGCGAACTTGTCGACCAGTTCGTCCACTTCGGCCCGGTTGATGACCAGCGGCGGCGCAAACACCAGCGTGTCGCCCAAGGCGCGGGTGATCAGGCCGCGTGCGGCGGCCGCCTTGAGCACCTGGCGCCCGGTCCGATCAGCCATGGGCAGGATTTCCTTGGTGGCGCGATCCTTGACCAGTTCGATGCCGACCATCAGCCCCTTGCCGCGAATATCGCCCACGGCGCGATGATCGCCGATGGCGGCGCGCATTTGGGCAAACAGATAGTCGCTCTGCTGCTGAACATTGGCAAGGATGTTCTCCTCGTCGATCAGGCGCAGCGAGGCCAGCGCCGCCGCCGCACCCACCGGATGGGCCGAATAGGTAAAGCCATGGCCGAACAGGCCGGCAGTTGCCGCATTGCTTTCGATCACATCCCAGACCTTGGGCGAGATGAAGCAGGCCGACATCGGGAAGTAGCCGCTGGTCACGCCCTTGGCCGAGGTGATGAGGTCGGGCTCGACATTATAGGTCTGCGCGCCCCAATAGGTGCCGAGGCGACCATAGCCGGACACCACTTCATCCATGACCAGAAGGATGTCATTGCGGCGCAGGATCGGCACGATTTCCTCGAAATAGCCTTCGGGCGGTGGGATCAGGCCGCCTGCGCCCATCACCGCTTCGGCAAAGAAGGCGCCGATCGTGTCCGCACCTTCGCGCTCGATCAGTTCCTCCAGTTCCTTGGCCAGCTGGCGCGAGAATTCACGCTCGCTCATGCCTTCGGGGGCCTTGCGATAGTAATAGGGCGCGCTGGTGTGAACAATCGGCCCCATCGGCAGCAGGAAGGGCGAATGCATGCCGGGCAGGCCGGTCATGCTGGCCGTCAGCACCGCCGAGCCGTGATAGGAGTTCCAGCGGCAGATCAGCTTCTTCTTCTCAGGCTTGCCGCGCAGCTGGTTGTAATACCAGATCAGCTTGGCCTGGGTTTCGTTGCCGTCGCTGCCCGATGCGCCAAAGAACACGCGCGACATGGGGACGGGCGCGCGCTTGAGCAGTTCTTCGGCGCATTCGACGGCCACATCGATCGACATGCCGTTGAACGCATGGAAGAAGGAAAGACGGCGGCTTTGCGCATCCATCGCCGCCGAGATTTCCTCGCGGCCATAGCCCAGATTGACGCACCACAGGCCCGCCATGCCGTCCAGATATTCCTGACCGTGGATGTCGGTGATGCGCACGCCCTTGCCCGATGCCATGATCGTGGGACCATCGGCCTTCAGATCGGCAATGGAGGTGAAGGGATGGAACAGGCTTTGCTGGTCGATCGTTCCGGCGCGCTGAATATCCAGGGTCATGTCATGTCCTATTGGCTGGGACAGGCAAGCCGAAAGGTTGCCCGTTGGGTTTCTCCCCCTTCGGTCCTGCGTGGGAGAAGGGATTATTATCTGCAACAGTCACAGTAAATAGCCTAAGTTTGTTGTCAAGGGTAAACATTGGTGCCCGCGAGCCCATCACTGTTTACCTCCGACGAGCTATGAGGCCGAAACAAGCGCTTTGTTTCCTGCGCGACATGCGGCATCAGCTTGACTCGAAGGCAGAAGAGAGGAATCTGGACCGATGGACGACAAGCTTGAAACCAACAACGTCATCGCCATGATGTCTTTTGCCGAAGTGGTGAGCACCGGCAGTTTTTCGGCGGCGGCAACTTCGCTGGGCTATTCAAAGGCGGCCGTGAGCCGACAGATTTCGCGGCTTGAGACCAGCGTTGGCATGAAGCTGCTCGAGCGCAACACGCGAACGGTGACGCTGACCCCGGTGGGGCGCGAAATGTATGCGCGCTGCGCCCGGATTGTGGACGAGGTGAACGAAGCCAATCGCGTGATGACCGGGATGCAGCAAAAGCCGCGCGGCGATCTCAAGGTCAATGCGCCGGTGGTTTCCTCGCTGTTCGACCTGACCAAGATCATCCCGCGCTTTTTGCAGGCCTATTCCGATATTCGCCTGTTCATCAACCTTTCCGACAGCCGGGCAGATTTGCTCAAGGGCAGATTCGATGTCTCGTTCTGGATTGGCGAGCCTTATGACGCCAATCTTGATTCGGTGCTGCTGCGCGAATATCCGATGGTGCTGGTGGCTTCGCCGGCCTATCTCGACCGCGAGGGGCGGCCCAAGGCGGCCGGCGATCTTAAAGAGCATGTCTGCATTTCCGAAACCCACCTGTCGCAATTGGGCGAATGGCGGCTTTCCAAGGATACGACCGTGGCGATCGGGCGCGGGCCTCTGACGTCGAACTCGGTGCGCATGGCGCGCGAGGCCTCGCTTCAGGATCTGGGCGTCAGCTATATGCCGCGCTTTCTGGTGGCCGATGACATTGATGCCGGAAGGCTGGAGGTGCTGCTGCCCGATCTGGTGACCGAGACGATCCCGCTCCATCTGCTCTTTCCTAAGGGAAGCTACATGCTTTCCAAGGTTCGCGCCTTTGTCGATTTCGTCGCCTCGGAAGTGCGCGAAGGTCCGGCCGCCAGTGTGGGCGGTGGTATCGCCCTGACGCAGGCCTATTAAGCGCAAAAAAGGGGCGCCGCAGATGTGGCGCCCCCTCAGGGTGGATTATTGGCTGGGCGCGATTGTTCGCGCCCCGCAAGGCTGGCTCAAAGATCGAGGCAATCGTTGGGGAAGCCGAAAGACATGGCTCCCAGATTGCGGAAATAGGGCACAGGATTGTTCGCCACATGCGCGCGCGCCGTGTGAATATCGAGAAAGGCGTTCTGGACCAGATTGCCGCGATATATCGCCTTGCCGCCGCTGTAGAGCATCAGCTTGTCAATGGCGGTGACGCAGCGGCTGACGGTCGAGGTGGTGGAGGCCCCCAGTTCGGCGCGGCGCTCCAGCGGCCAGTCATTGCGCTCTGCGCGATCGACCATTTCGGCCAGATCGCGATTGAGCCGCATGTCCAGATCATCCAGTGTCAGCTTCACCTCGGCGATGGTTTCCTGAATGGCGCTGTCGCCCGCGATGCGCTGGCCTGTGTAGGTGGTGCGCTTCTCCCGCGTGGCCTCGATAAAGGTGTCGAGCGCGCGTTGCAGGGTGCTGAGTGAGGTGGTCGAAACGGTGCGGTTGAACACCTGCGCAAAGGGGATGCGATAAAGCGCACTCTTGTTGACGGCATGACCGGGGCATTCCATGCGGAACATGTCAAATTCGCGGATCACGCGATGTTCGGGCACGAAAGCGCCCTCAACGAGAATATCGTTGCTGCCCGTACCTTGCAGGCCCATCACATCCCAATTCTTCAGGATCTGATAATCGGCGCGCGGTATCAGGAAATTATAGGGCTCAACGCCCGGCGCGCCATCCTCACGGGGCACGTTGGCGCCCAGAATGACCCAATCGCAATGATGCGAACCGCTGGAAAAGGCCCAGCGCCCGCTCAGGCGATAGCCGCCCCCGACCCGTTCCACCTTGCCCACCGGCATGTACGACGAGCTGATCCGCACCGAATTGTCCGCGCCCCAGACATCCTGGGCCGCGCGATCATCGAACAGCGCCATTTGCCAGTTATGCACCGCCACCACGCCATAGACCCAGGCGCTGGCCATGCAGCCCAGCGCAAGCTGGCGGGCGATGTCGACATAGACCTTGGGCGACAATTCATAGCCGCCATAGGCCTTGGGCTGGAGCACTTTGTAAAAGCCGGCGTCCACAAATTCCTGAATGGTCTGATCGCTGACCTGACCGTTGCGGCGCGTCTCGGCTTCGCGTTCGCGCAGCACCGGGATCATGTCGGCGGCACGCTTCACCAGATCCTGCGCCAAAGTGTGCGATGCACCCATGGAACTCTCCTCTTTCGATAGGCTGGCGGACATTTTTGACTCCTCTCGAATCACTGTCGCTCATTGTGGCGTTCTAAGGTTGCCATAATGCAATCAAATACGTCAATAGGCGCATACTGTTGCACGAGTGCAACCATTTATGTTTGACAAAAACATCATAAATACAATGATATATGTAAATTCATGCGGCCGAATTTCCGGGATGTTTGGCGTGCATTACGTCAAAGTGCGGTGGCGAAATTTTTCGGTTGCATTTACGAAACAATGGTCAATATTAAGCGCAAATCGTTGCTCTCGGATAAACGAGGGGACAGACTCGCAGGTGAAACCTCGCTGCATGCAATGCGGCGGGCTCTGTGTTGATGAAAGGGAGACCATGACTAACCACCGCCAAAGCCTCAAACGGGATCTTATCCTTGGTTCCGCCATGGCCATCCTGCTTGCTACATCCGCGCAGGCGGCCGATAATGCGGCGGCCCCTTCGGCTGATGCGGGGGCCGCGCCCATGGCCGGCGAAATCGTGGTGACCGCGCAGAAGCGCCAGCAAAGCCTGCGCGATGTTCCGCTTTCCATTGCCGCGCTGGGCGCTGATGAGATGAAGGCCGTGGGGCATCAGGACGCCACCGCGCTTGTCACCCGCCTGCCCAGTTTTCAGGTCCAGCAGTTCAGCCCCAGTTCGGTGATCTTCAACATTCGCGGCGTGTCGCAGAACGATTTTGCCGACAGTCAGGAAGCCCCAATCGCCTTCTACAATGACGAAGTTTACGGCGCGGCGCTCTCCGCCATCAGCGGTCAGAATTTCGACCTTGAACGCATCGAGGTGCTGCGCGGCCCGCAAGGCACGCTGTTTGGCCGCAACGCCACGGGCGGCCTGGTGCAATATATCACCGCCAAGCCGACCAAGAAACTGGAGGCTGCCGCCTCGCTCACCCTTGGCGACTATGGCGAAGTGGGCGCCGATGCCTTTATCAGCGGTCCGCTGTCCGACCGTGTTCGCGCCCGTCTGGCCGTGACCAGTGACGATTACGGCGGCTATATCCAGAACCTTTCCGGCCCCAATGTGGGCAGCCGCCATTTCTTTGGCGCGCGCGGCCAGATCGAAGGCGACGTGGGGGCAAGCGGTCTGTTGCGCGTCAAGGTGCAATATCTGCAAAACCGCAGCGAAACCAGCGCGCCCTATACATGGCTGGCCGCGCAGCCCAATGCCGATGGTCTGGGCGTGCCCAATCCGGGACAGCCCGACAATTTGGGCTATATCAACACCAATCCATCGCCCTTTGTGCAGTCGTTTAACAACGTGCCGCGTTTCCGCCGCACGTTCTGGAGCGTTTCGGCGCGCTATGAACAGCCGCTCAACGATAATATCCAGTTCGTGTCGATCACCGATTATCAGCACGTGACCAAGCATTACGGCGAAGACACCGACATGACGCCGCAAAGCGTCTTTGACTATTATCAGGATCAGACCCAGTGGCAGGCGTCACAGGAATTCCGCCTGTCGGGCAAGACCGATCGCCTGAACTGGGTGGCGGGCATCTATGGTCTGGTGATTGATGCCGATGCGCGCGCCACGATCGACGGCCAGATTCCGGGCTTTCTCGTCGGCCGCCTGCAGGCAGGCGGGCCGCAGAAAACGCTCAGTTTTGCGCCCTTTGGTCAGTTTGACTATAAGGTGACCGATAAGCTCACCTTGACTCTGGGCGGCCGTTACAGTTGGGATCGCAAGAAGGACGATTATTTCCACTCTGTGGTCGGCGATTATGGCTACACCACCGGCGTCGTTACCCTGAACGGCGTGGATGACAGGTTCAATCCTGGCAACAATCCGCTGGCTGTGCAATATTATCGCAACTGGTCGGGCAAGGCCGGGCTTGAATATCGCCCGATGAAGGACGTGCTGTTCTATGCAGGCATCAACCGGGGCACCAAGAGCGGCGGCTTCGACATTCCCAACTTCCTTATTCAGGATGCGAACGGCAATTATCTGAACAACACCATCCCTTATCGTCAGGAAGTGCTGACCAATTACGAGGGCGGGTTCAAGATCTCGACGCTCAACCGCAAGCTGGATGTCAACGCTTCGCTCTTCCATTATAAGTACAGCAATTATCAGGCCTTTATCATTCAGGGGCTGACGGCGGTCATCACCAATCTGCCTGCCCAGATCACGGGCGCGGAAATGGAGGTCGCGGTGCGCCCGATTTCGGGCATGCGTCTGGGCGCCTTTGCCACCTATCTTGACACGAAGATCAACAATGTCGCGCTGCCCTCGGGCCGGGTGACGGATCGCGTCATGCCTCAGGCTCCCCGTTGGAGCGCGGGCTGGAACGGCAGCTATTCTTCCGCTCTGGGCAAGGGTGAAGTCAGCCTTAGCACTGACTGGCGCTATGATGGCGATTTCTACTTCTCAACCTTCAACGCGCCCATCGATCTGGAAAAGTCGCATGTGATGGGCAATGCCCGCATCGGCTATACGCTGGGCCATTGGTCGATCACCGCCTTTGTCAACAATGTCACCAACAAGCGTTTCCGGGTCTATGATCTGGATAACAGCCTTTCGTTGGGTTCGGCGCAGGCCACCTTTGCCCGCCCGCGCTGGATGGGCGTGACCTTCGGCTGGAAGATGTAAGCCGGACCTGCGTTTTCCGCCGTCCGATGGGATGGCGGAAAACGCAGGTATTGTTCCCCTTTGAAATCGCACAGGATTGAGAATGAGCAAAAAGGTCGTGATCCTCGCTGGAGGAGGTGGGTCCTCCAAAACCAGCCTGTTGGTGGCATGGATCGCCTCGCAAATGGCTCGCTCGGATATTGAAGCCGAGATCGTCCGTCTGGCAGAGATCGACTGTCAGGCGCTGGCAAGGTTCGACCTTTCCGATCCCGGCGTCAAAAGAATGCTGCGTCTGGTGGATGAAGCTCACGGCGTGGTGGTGGCGACTCCGATTTACAAGGCGTCTTTTGCCGGGATCGTCAAACTGGCGCTCGATATTCTTCCGCAATTTGGCTTGGCCGGTAAGGCCGTGTTGCCCGTCGCAACGGCAGGCAGCCTGGCTCATGCGCTGGCGCTCGACTATTCCCTTCGCCCGGTGCTGCAGTCCATGGCGGCGCGCCACATCGTGCAATCCACCGTGGTGACCGAAGCAGACTGGATCTACAGCGAGGCCGGACCTGCGCTGGTCGACAAAACCGAGGATATGCTGTTGCGGGCGGTCGAGCATTTTACTTTTGCGCTCGATAACCGAAGGGAAGTGGCGGAGCTAGGTTCCCCGCGTATTCTGATCGAGCCGCAGCAAATAGGGTAACATTGCTGAGACTTTGTGGCCTGCGCTTTGTTCTCTGGCAAGCGGTTCCATAGCAAAACGCCGGCCTTGGACCATTCTCGACGGCAACGGGGAAAAGAGGAAACCGGATGATTGTTGCCACAACTGACAGGCTAACACTTCGTCAGTTCCGCGAGGGTGATGGTCCGGCACTCTTTGCCTATCTGCACAAGCCGCGTGTTTCCTGTTTCGCTTCCATGGCGGTGGCGGACGAGATTGCCGCAGAGGCCGAAGCACGCATTCGTGCTGCGGCCGGGGATTATGTCGCTGTCTGCCGTCGGGATACTGGGCAACTGATCGGGGATCTGTTTATGGAGCGGGAGGGCGATACAGTTTCGATAGGTTGGCACTTCAATCCCGATCATACGGGCGCGGGGTTCGCCTTCGAAGCATCCCGGGCTTTGATCGACAACCTTTTTTCCAGCCAAGGTGTTCGCCGTATCTACGCTTATGTCGAAGACGACAACGTCGGATCGCAGCGCCTATGCGAGCGTTTGGGGATGCGGCGCGAAGGCCTGTTTCTGGAGTTTGCATCCTTCATCGACGACGCTGATGGTCAGCCAATTTTCGAAAATACGTTCCAATATGCGATGCTGAGCAAGGAATGGCCGTCGCAAGGTAATTCTGTTGCCACTGCCTGATAATCATTCAGACCGGCAGGTCGCCATGCTTTCCGATCGCGCTGCCGACACGGCTTATTCATTGAACCCGCGTCGCTTCAATCCATGGCTTGATCGCGTTCGGTTGGGCAATCGGAGGGACAGAAAGTATGCGGATTGTCTGGCGTTCTGAACCAGTCATATCGGAGGCTAGGGCGCTTTTCAGCCTTGCGGCGCCATTCATCATTGGCAATCTGGCATGGTCTCTGATTGCGGCAGGCAATCTTTTTCTGATCGGCCATCTGGGTTCTGACGCGGTTGCTTCGGGTGCGCTGGCGACGAATCTGTATAATGCCTTTCAAATTTTCGGAATGGGGCTGGCGACTGCGATTTCCCCGATGATTGCCCGCGAGCGAGGGCAGAACAAGTATTCGGTGAGGGAAATACGGCGCACGGTCCGTCAGGGAATGTGGATCACGGCCGGTTTTTGCGTGCCAATATGGATTGCCCTGTGGCACGCAGCCACAATCCTTCTGGCGCTGGAGCAGGATGCGGTCCTTGCCGCCCAGGCTCAGATGCTTCTGCGGGGCCTGCAATGGGCACTGTTGCCCTATCTGTGGTTCTATGGGCTCCGGCATTTTCTGGGCGCAATGGAACGTCCGCTTTGGGGCGTGATCATCACTGTTGCCGCGCTGCCCGTCAATTTTCTGCTCGGCTGGTGCCTGATATTGGGGCATCTGGGCCTGCCCCGCCTTGGCCTTTTCGGCGCGGGACTGGCGAGCAGCCTGACAGCGCTGGCCATGTTGCTTACTCTGGTGACGGTCATTGTACGAGATCGTCAGTTTCAACGCTTTCACGTTTTTGGCCGCTTCTGGGTTGCGGATTGGCCCCGGCTCCTCACTATGCTTCGGCTCGGCGCGCCTATCGCCGTTACATTTGCCATGGAAGTGACGGTGTTCAACGCGTCTGCCTTTCTCATGGGAACAATTGGACGTTCCTCACTGGCCGCCCATGCCATTGCCAATCAAATTGCGGGGCTGTGCTTCATGGTCCCGCTGGGCATCAGCCAGGCGTCAACGGTCAGGGTCGGGATCGCCTATGGCCGCAGGGATGCAATCGCCATCAGAAGAGCCGGATGGATCGCGCTTGGTTTTGCCCTCGCCTTTGCGATGACATCCGCGCTGACGCTGGCAGCACTGCCGCGCAACCTCATCGCGCTTTTCCTGGATCTGCATGACCCGCGAAACGGCGAGGTCGTGCTGCTTGCCACCAAATTTATCTACATTGCTGGGGTGTTCCAATTGATGGACACCACACAGGCGGTAAATGCGGGTTTGCTCAGAGGGCTGCATGACACGCGCTATCCTATGACGGTGGCGGTGTTGGGCTATTGGCTGGTAGGGATGGGAACCGGATACCTCCTTTCTACGCGCACGCCGCTGGCTGGTGTCGGCATTTGGATCGGGCTTGCAACCGGGCTGGCTGTCGTGGCGATCTTGCTGTCCATGCGATGGCTGTCGCGTATTGACCGTTTGAATTTTGGCGCTGGTATCGTTTAAGGATTGATCGCAATTTACGTGCGATCACGCCCGGAGATCCGGGAGCTTTGCTCCGTTTACCAAACCATCAAATGTTCCTATTTGGCCGCGATACACTCCTGTTCTGATTGCATCCGGCATGTACTGAAAATCAAATCAATGCGTTGCGCGCCTCGCGCCGCAGCGGCCTCGCGGATGGCGTTGCTGTCATAGCCCTTGTCTCCCAGCAGCGTGGCACCCTCGGGAATGTCTGCAATCAGGGCTTCGGCTTCGCAGACATCGTGAACCTGCCCGCCGGTCAATCGCAGGCCGACAGGACGTCCCTCAGCGTCGACAAGAGCATGGAGCTTGCTGGTAAGGCCGCCCCGGGGCTCGGTGCTCGCCCATCCCCCGGATGGACTGCGCGTCTGCGCTCCCATGCCATGATCGGATGCCCCCCTTTTCGCGGTCGCACCATGCTGGTGGACGCGCACGCAGGTGGAATCGATCATCACCAATTCGCCGTTGAAGCCCGCAGAAACCGCCGCCAGCAGCCGGTCCCAGACCCCGGCTTTGCGCCAGTGCACGAACCGGTTGTAGCAGGTGGTCGAGGGACCGTAGCGTTCGGGGACTTCTGCCCAGGGCGAACCAGATCGAAACTGCCAGAGGATCCCGTTCAAAACGCGGCGGTCATCAACCCGAGGCACACCGCGTGGCTTGTTAGGCAGCAGGGGCTCGATGATCGCCCATTCCTTGTCCGTCAGTTCGTATCGCCGCCACGCCACCTGCCTACCCTTTCTGGGTAGCGCCTGAATCACGCAATGGCCGCAAACTCAACACGGTTTATGAGTTTACGCCTTAGAAGTGCCACCCCGTTCGCGTAATCGAGATGTCAGGTTGTGGACGTCATTGGGATGGAGCGTTTGGGGCAATCACCATGCTGCGGGCATGCTTTGAGCAAACCTGTAAAGAGGAATGTTTGCGGCTGACTTCTGCGCAATCGCGCCCTGCATCGCGTCGAGCGGATTAGCCGCCTCGATCAACGCGGCAAGGTAATAGTCTGATCAACTAGGTCGACCGCAAGTTTATCGAGAAATTGCGCACTGATGCCCGCCTTCCTTGCCTGGGGGCGGGCGCTGGTCCTTATTGCGCGTCCTTGGGGAACCAGAAGGTCTGGTGACAAGTCTCGCACTGGCCATCCAGTTCGCCGGCCGCCTCATAGACGGTCTTGAGATCGCGGCGGTCGGCGGCCTTACCGATGCCGTCGATCTGGCGGGCAAGGGCGGTGGCATATTGGCGGAAGCCGGCGGGATTGGCGTCGATGTGGCGCTGAATGTCGGCCGGTTTGGCGCCTCCGGGGGTCTGTTCGTCAAGGATATGCTGATCGGCCTTGCGCACCACAAAACTCTTGGCCCCGCCCAGCCGGTTGAGCGAGGCCGACAGGTCCGTCAGGGCGGCGCGCAGCTTGATCCAGTCGGCAGGTTTCATCTTCTTGGCCGAAGGATTGCCCTCATCGTCCAGCTTGGCATTGGTGATGTCCCATAGAACCTGCGCCTTGGCCGCAACGTGATCGTGCATCTCGCTATAGACCACCACCGGCCCCTTGCGCGCAGGCTTGACGGCGCCCTGCGTCAACACGGCCAGCTGTACCAGCGCGGCCATGCCCAACAATTTCCAATCTGCCATTCCTTCGATCCTTTCCTGACTTCTTGCGCGCGCGCTTTAAAATTCCTTGCGGATGGTAAACCGGGCCGAGCGCGGCTCAAGCGGATGGGCGTGATAACCCTCGACGCCCTCGGCTGCTTCGCCCTGCAGACGGGAGGTGTAGTAATAGGTGGCTGAATCGCTTCGGCTGTTAAAGATGTTGAACAGGCTGACCTGCGCCTTCCATCCGCCCGCCAGCGCATAGGTGACGTCGATGTTCCACTCGCTGTACCCCCCATCGCGCGGGTCGAGCTGTCCATCGGCCAGCGAATGCGTGCCCAGCCGCCGCCATTGCAGCGAACCCGACCACGGCCCCAGACCGTTGACCAGCGCGCCCGCCGAATAGGTGAAATTGGGCGCGTCCGCGATATAGGGCTGGGCAATGCCAAAGGCCGCCAGATTGGCGCCGCGATAGCGCGGCCGCGCAAAGGCCAGATCGCCGTTCAGCTCCAGCCAGTGAACCGGGCGATATTGCGCGGAAATCTCGATGCCCTGACGGCGGCTGGGAGCGCCCGCCTCGTTCTGGCCCGTATCGGCGTTATAGCGCAGTTCCGACCCGAAATCCTGCTGGAACGCGGCGATTTGCAGGCTGAGGCGCGGGATAAGGTTGCTGCGCAGCCCCACCTCCATCCCCGTGGTCGAGGCCAGCAGCGGCGTGCCACCCGCCGCCAGCGGCACGCCTTGCGTGGGCACTGTGCCGAACCCGCCGCGCACGTCATTGGAGTGAAACCCGCGCCCCGCGCTGAAATAGAACTCGGTCTTCGCCCATGGGCCAAGGATCAGGCTGCCCTTGGGTTGCCACAGATATTGATGGCCGCGTCCGCTGGTGCCGGTGACATAGCTGACATCATCGGCCCGCATATAATCCAGCCGGACGCCGCTCACCGTGCGCAGCCAACTGGCCCAGCGCAGCGTCGTCTGCATATGGGGCGAGAGCATCAGGATATGCACCCGGTCGGCGTTGCAATTGCCGTTGACGGCATTGTAGTAAAGGATGCCGCTACCGTCCTGTTTCTGAAAGCAATTGGACAGGATCGTGTCGCGGTTCTTTGTATGGCGGCGGTCGACCAGCGCGGTATCGTGGCGGATCTGTGCGCCCCATACCGTCTCTGTCTCCAGCCCCAGCACCTGCGCCTTGAGCGTATAGCTGGCCCGCCCGCCCAGCACAGTGCGCGCCTCATGCTGGGCCTGCTGGTCGCCGTTGACGGGGTCATAAAGGTAATGGGTGAAATTGTTCCACAGCGTCATGGTCGAACGGATCGCATAGAGGCTGGCGGAGAATTGCCCCGGACCGATGGGTTTTTCGATATGGCCCGACAGGCTGTAACGTTGCGAGCGGCTGTAATCGCTCGGGTCCAGCGTGCCGTAGGGGCTGATGATGCCCGCCTCGACCGCCCGCTGGGGCTGGTCGGTGGTCAGCCGCCCCTCGCTGGCATAGGCCATGGCGGTCAGGGTGAAGCCGTCTCTGGCGGTGCCCTGACTGTAGCGCAGCATACCGTTGAGTTTGCGGAAATTCTGTCCCGGCTGCCACGGGCCGTCATAGTGGCTGATCTGAAACGAGCCCAGCAGCCGCTTGTCCTTGCCAAGGCGCAGCGTGGCCATGCCCTGAACTTCCTGATAGCCATCGGTGCCCACGGTCGCGGCCATTTGCGCGGGGGCTTCATTCAGAAGCCGCGTGCGTGCGGACGCCACCGAGCCGAAATCACCTACGCCCGCGTAATAGGGGCCTTTCGTATAATCGATCCCGGCCACGACCTGCGGGATCAGAAAGCCCAGATCGGAATAACCCTGACCATGGGCATTGGTGCCGCGATTGACCGGCATGTCGTCGATGAAATTGGCAAAATCGGTGCCATGGTCCAGCGCATAGCCCTGGATCAGATAATAGGGCGCCTTGCCCTCGCCCGAATGGGTAGTGACGACAAGGCCGGGGATGCTCTCGAACAATTGCGCGGCGCGATAGATCGGGCGCAGGGCAACCTCCTGCTGGCTGATCGAGCCCTGACTGGCGGTTTCGGCCTTGCCCATCATCTCGCTGCGCGATGCGGTGACGATGATCGTGCGCTGATCCTCGGCGGATGCCTTGCCCGCGATGGCCATCGTGCAGACACCTGTCAGCAGGAGGAGGCGCGATGCGGCGCAGGGGGCGGAAAGACGCAAGTTCATGATGGTGATCTCAAATCTCTGGGGGCAGCATCGCCGCACTGCCAGAAGGCGCCGAGGATGATGGCCGATGCGGGGGGAGGACCCGCCATGGCGGCATCCACCCCTCCAGTATTTCCAGCAGACGGCTGGACGCAAGTTCATTACCGTTGGTTGGACGTTACAGGACGTTACACGCGCGCCGAATGTTTTACTCTTTGTCGGAGAGCGCGTCGGGAAAACAGACCAGGCGCGGGGCAGGCCATGTCGGGTTCTTGGGTGACCAGGCGCTGTCGACCGCACATCTCTCCGCTGCGACGGCCGAACTGCTTGATCTCTGGTCTTCCTGGCCGCCCGGTGACCGCCCGCTTGACATTGCCGCTGCCGTCCACGGCTGGTTCGTTCCGACCAGATTGCAGCCGAACCCGGCGCAATGCCCTTGCCGGATGACCTCGCGGCGCTGATCACCTTCGGGCGCGAGAGGGGCTTCTCTGATGTCCTCGTCGATTGCGATGGCGACACTGTCGATGACCTGCTGCTGCGCAATTGGGGACAGTTTCTTTTGTCGGCAAGGCGCCGTCATGACGATCCTCGCCACGTACCGCACCAAAATCAGGGTCGAGGAAGTGGCCGGGCACGATGCCACGGTCCGATATGTCCACGTTCTCAAACAGGTGAGGCGCCACCACCTCGATCTGCCGGTCCTGCAAACGCATCCACGCTGGGGCGGCCTGGCCAATTCCGATCTGATGCCGGGGAAAATCGCAGGTCTTCTTGGCAAGGCGACGATGGGCCGCGCGTGGTTCGATCTCGATGCCCTGTCGCCCATGATCCGGGTTGCACCCGACATGGGCGGCTTCATGACCTTTGCTGCCCATGAATTCGCCGCCGATACGAAAGTGCCGTTCGGCCGCGTTTCGACCGCTCCGCTCGAACTGGATCTCGCCAAGCTGATGGCGGGGCGCTGCCTCATTCAGGGTTCCTCCGGGGCGGGCAAGAGCCAGACCCCGCGCAGGATCATCGAGGAGGCTTTCGATTATCTCACCACGATCATCGTCGATCCGGAGGGCGAATTTGCCAGTCTGGCCGATCATATCGGCGCCACCACCATCCTCGCGCGTGACTATGCCAATGACGGGCTGACCGCCCTTGCGCTGCGCGCGCGTCAGCATCGAATCGCCCTTCATCTCGATCTCACCGATCTTGAACCCGATATCCGCATCGAAAAGGCGGCGGCCTTCTTTGCAGGGCTCCTATCCGCCCCGCGCGAGCATTGGGGCAATACGGTGCTGGTCTGTATCGACGAAGCCCATCTTCTCGCCCCGCATATGGCGGCTTCCGCGCGGGATGCGGAAACCCGCCGCCTTGGGGTGGCGACGCTCACCGATATGTGCGCGAGGGGCCGCAAACGCGGCATCGGCACGATCATCGCCACCCAGCGCCTTGCCAAACTGGCCAGTTCGGTGGTGTCCGAGCTTCACAACCATCTCATCGGACTCAATGTTTTTGACCGCGATGTGGCCCGTGTCGCCGATCTGCTCATGAAGGGCGGAGCCGACGAAACCACCGCCGTGATGATGGCCTCGCAGATCGAGATCGTGGTTGTTCGCAACCGGCAGTTGGCGCCCTTATGGTCTATCCTCATGGCGCAATTATCAGATTGCCCTGACGTGGCACGCCGCGAGCCCAGAGCGCTGCTCCATACTATGTGCATTCTGCTGCTGCGATTCCTTCAGCATCGCGCCAATCTAGGGACGACAACCTACCCGTCGGGCGCATATGTTTCCGGCGGGATCGAGACTTGCCGACCGATCCCACCATGTATCGCTTTTATGAGATCATTCAGGTCTATGCGACGACCCTGAAGTCCCTCGTTCACGAGGATTTCGGTGACGGCATCATCAGCGCGATCAACTTCAAGCTCAAGCTTGAAAAGCGCGAAGACCCCGAAGGCGGCCACCGCTGCGTCATCACGCTCGACGGCAAGTATCTCCCGACCAAGCCCTTCTGACGGGCCGACGCCCAGATTGAAGAAGGCCGGGATGGTGAACCTATCTTCCCGTCTCCTCCGAGACACAAGTCGCTGAGCGCAGCCTTGCCTCCCCAGCGCCAAGCCGTGTTACGGAGCAGGACTTCATACATAAACATCTGAAAGTGCTGCGTTGTTGGCGGAATGAACCAAGACGCCGATTGGCTGCCTGAAAAATAACTTGTACCTATCGGTAAAAGATTGTACCGATAGGTACATGCGAACAACCCCACAGGGGGGTTCATTGAACCGCCGCACCTTCATAGCTGCCCTCTCTGCTGCGGCCCTCACGGCCCCGGCGCTTGCCAAGACCCTTCCCATCTCGAAAGGAAATACCATGTCCCGTCCTCCGCTGCCCCCGTTCACCCACGATAGCGCCGTCGAGAAGGTGCGTCTGGCCGAAGATGGCTGGAACACCCGCGATGCGGCCAAGGTGGCCTTGGCCTACACGCTCGACACCCGCTGGCGTAACCGGGTCGAATTCGCGACCAACCGTCAGGAGGCGCAGGCCTTCCTCGAGCGCAAGTGGAACAAGGAGCACGAGTACCGGCTTATCAAGGAACTTTGGGCCTTTACCGGCAACCGTATTGCGGTGCGCTATGCCTATGAGTATCGTGACGATGCCGGCCAATGGTACCGGGCCTATGGAAATGAAAACTGGCAATTCGCCGAAGACGGACTGATGTCAAACCGCCACGCAAGCATCAACGAAATGCCGATCAAGGAAGCGGATCGTCTGTTCCACTGGCCTCTTGGCCGTCGTCCGGACGACCATCCCTCGCTGAGCGACCTCGGCCTTTGAAAGCCAAGCGCGCCCTCACTGATCGCGAAAGTGCCATTCCGGCGCTGGCAGAAGCCTTCCGTGAACACGGCTTCGAGGGCGCGACCCTGGCCACCCTGTCCAAAGCCACCGGTCTTGGCAAAGGCAGCCTCTACAACTTCTTCCCCGGCGGGAAGGAGGAGATGATGGAGGCGGTCCTTGAAAATATCGACGGCTGGTTCGCCAAAGCGATTTTCTCGCCGTTGGAGCATGGGTCTGATCCGGCAGCGGCTGTTACAGCCATGTTTGACGACGTGACCGCCTATTTCCGCTCCGGGAGGAGAGTATGCGTGGTGGGGTGCCTCGGGCTGAACTCTTCGGGCGAGACCTTCGCGATCAAGGTGAAGGATTACTTCGCACGCTGGATTTCGGCTTTGGCCCAATGTCTCGAAGCGGGGAAGGTGCCTCCGGCGATGGCCCTGGATCTGGCTGAAGAGGCGGTTTCCGGAATACAGGGGGCCATCGTCCTGGCACGGGCGCTTGGTGATGAGGCGAGCTTTCAACGGATCGTGCATCGCCTGCGGTCGACCTTGCTTGATACAATCGGCCGCTTTGGCTGACACTCTGTAAGCCGCCGCTTATGCGATTGGCCTATGCCCGCTTCCAGAACAATGCCTGCGGTTAGCCCGATTGGCTCTGCGGTATGCTCACGATCAATCCCGATCCGCTCGCCTTCGTGCAGGGCTGATCGAACGCGCCCGAGGAGGCCCAGTTTCGATGGCACACACATTCTTCAAAACCATGTTTGGCCCACGCTCGCGCGCCTTGCAGGAAGTCGACGGTTCGCGGGCATCCTATGCACGCATGGAGGCCCAGGCGGGCAAGATGGATATTCTTACCGATCGAGAACTGGATTTCATCGCCGCGCGGGACAGCTTCTATTTGGCCAGCCTCAGCGAAGGTGGCTGGCCCTATGTGCAGCATCGCGGTGGACCGGCAGGATTTTTGCGCCGGATCTCCGGCAACAGTATCGGTTTTGCCGATTATCGCGGCAATCGACAGTACCTTTCGACCGCAAACCTGGCCGCCGATGATCGGGTATGTCTGTTCCTGATGGACTATCCGAACCGGCGTCGGCTCAAGATGATCGGCCATGCCCATATCACCGACGATCCCGAAAAGGTCGCCGCCTTGATGGTACCCGGTTACGATGCCGAAGGAGAGAGGGCCTTCGTGATCGATATCGTCGGGTTCGACTGGAATTGCCCTCAGCATATCACACCCCGCTTCACAGAGGCGCAGATTGCAGAAGCCACTCGGCCCCTGCTGGCTGAAATTGACCGGTTGCGCGCCCGCGTTGTGGAATTGGAAGAACTTCATCATGGCTGAAAAACTGACCTGTGGCAGCGGCATGCAGCCTGGAAGGGCCTGACGCCACAAGGGGCGCTCTATTTTTGCGTACAGCTTATGGCAATAACGGCAATAGACGGCAACGCCGCAAGCGATTAGCCCGATGCCGCGCCGCACAGGGACGCGCCATACCAACCATCGGGATCTGCATAGCATGCGCCGCATCGGGGCAAACCATTTCGGACGGGCGGGCCTGATGACCAGCCTGTTGGCGCTGGCGACCACAGGCGCCCTGCATTCGGCGCAAACCCCTGCGGCGTCGCCCCATCTGGCGCTGGCCTTCAACGACAAGGCCGCGCTGTCGATGGTCGAGGATTACTGCGCCTCGTGCCACAACGATATTGACGAGGCCGGATCGCTCTCTTTCGACGACCTGCGCGGGGATGACATACCGCAGGGCAGGCGGGCCGAAATCTGGGAGGCAATCCTGCGCAAAGTGTCGCAGGATGAAATGCCCCCCCACACCAAGCGCCAGCCATCGCCCGAAATGCGCGCCGCCTTTGTGCGCTGGGTGGCTGCGGGGCGCGATGCCTTTGCTGCAGTCCATCCCGATCCGGGCCGGGCCACGCTGCGGCGTTTGAACCGGGTGGAATATGCAGCCGCCGTGCGCGATCTGCTGGCGCTCCATGTCGATGTCTCGCGCGAATTGCCGCAGGACAATTCGGGCTATGGTTTCGACAATATCGCCGATGTTCTGTCTGTCTCGCCCACGCTGGTCGAACGCTATGTGGCGGTGGGCACCAAGGTGGCGCGTCTGGCCACCGGGATCGACCGCCCGCGCCCCTCGGTTGCCAGCTATATCGTGCCCAAGGACGGTTCGATCATGAATTCGGGCCGCCCGGCCTATAATGAAAGGATGAGCGAGGATTTGCCGCCCGCCTCGCGCGGGGGCGGGATCATGGATTTCTATGCCCGGGCGGCGGGCGATTATGATGTGGTGGGCTGGCTCAACGCCAACACCAATAATGAAAGCGACCGTCTGCCCCAGGACCGGGTGAGTGCGCGGGTGCGGCTGGGGGCGGGGGCGCACCGGATCGGCATGGCCTTCCGCCGCGAGGTGGCGCCCGATGAAAGCGTCCAGTTCCTGCGCAACAATCTGGATGAAGTGCCGCTGCCGGTGAACAAACCGGTGATGCTGCCGCTGGATGTCCTGGTGGACGGGCGGCGGGCGGCCACGCTGATGGTGCCCTCCTATCGGCTTTCGGACCGTTATGCGCAGCAGAATTTCCCGCGCGATGTGATGGAAGTGGACGTGGCGGGGCCGACCGCCATCACCGGGGCGCAGGACACGCCAAGCCGACGTCGCATCTTTACCTGCCACCCGGCCGATGCGGCGCAGGAAGATGGCTGCGCAAGGCAAATTCTGGGGAGGCTGGCCCGGCGTGCCTATCGCCGCACGATCTCCCCGGATGATCTTTCGCCTCTGCTGCACGCCTATAACGATGAACGCGCCGCCAGCGGCCAGTTTGAGCGCGGGATAGAGGCGGGCGTGGCGGCGCTGCTGGTCTCGCCTCATTTCCTGTTTCAGGCCGAGAGCGATCCGGCGGGGGGCGCCCCCGGCACCATCCATCCCGTGGCGGACCGCGATCTGGCCACGCGTCTCTCGCTGTTCCTGTGGAGCAGCCTGCCCGATGAAACCCTGCTGCGGCTGGCCGAAACGCATCAACTGCACCGGCCGGATGTTCTGGCCGCGCAGGCGATGCGGATGCTGGATGATCCGCGCGCCAAGGCGTTGACGCAACACTTTGCGGGCCAGTGGCTCTATCTGCGCAATCTGGATCAGCAGCGCCCCGATACCGATGTCTTCCCGCAATTCGACACGCGGCTGCGCGGCGCGATGGCGGCGGAAACCGAATTGTTCTTTGCCCATCTGGTCAAAACCAACGGCAGCCTGCTCGACTTCCTCTCCAGCGATTACACCTTCCTCAACCAGCGCCTGGCCGAACATTACGGCATTCCCGGCGTGCGCGGCACCGTCATGCGCAAGGTGGCGCTCGATCCGCGCTGGGGCCGGGGCGGATTGCTGGGACAGGCCAGCATCCTGACCGTCACCTCCTATGGCAATCACACCAGCGTGGTGAAGCGTGGCAAATGGGTGCTGGAAAACCTGCTTTCCTCGCCGCCGCCTCCGCCGCCGCCCGATGTGCCCGCGCTGAAAACCACCCATGACGGCAAACTGCTTTCCGCGCGCGAACAACTCGAACTGCACCGCGCCGATCCGGCCTGCGCGGCATGTCATGTGCGGATGGACCCGATCGGTTTTGCCATGGAAAATTATGATGCCATCGGCGCGCGCCGCACGATGGATGCGGGGCAGGTGATCGACGCCGGCGCCACCTTGCCTGACGGCACGCGGTTTGCGGGCCTGCCGGGGCTGCGCCGCATCCTGCTGGCGCGCAAGGATCAGTTTACGCAGGCCTTCACCGAAAAACTGATGACCTATGCGCTGGGGCGCGGGATCATTGCGGGCGACCGGCCCCAGATCCGCACCATCGCCCGCATGGCCGAAGCCGACAATTTCCGCATCCGCACCGTCATTCGCGGCATTGTTCTGTCCGATGCCTTCCGCCTGCGCAAAGTGCCCGTCGGAGCCGCGCAGATGACCTTGAACACCACCACCTTGAACACAAACGGGGGGAGCCTTCGCCCATGATGATCCCGCGCCCCAACCTTTCCCGCCGCACCCTGCTGCGCGGGGCAGGCGCCGCCATGGCCCTGCCTTTTCTGGAGGCGATGGCGCCGTCGGCCAAGGCCGCCGACCGCATGGCCCGACCGCGCCGGTTGTTCGTTTTCTATACGCCCAACGGCATGATGATGGACCAGTTCCGTCCCGCCGCAACAGGGATGGATTATGCGCTGACACCCACCCTTGGCCCGTTGGAAAAATTCAAAAGCCGGATGAGCGTGATCACCGGCCTTGGCCATCCGCAGGCAGCCGCGATGGGCGATCTTTCGGCGGGCCACGGGCGGTCGTGCCCGGCTTTCCTGACCGGCACCCATGTCCGCCAGACCGAGGGCACCGACATCCGCTGCGCCATTTCGATGGATCAGGCCTATGCCCGCCATCTGGGCGATGCCACGGCTCTGCCCTCGATCGAGGCGGGGATCGATCAGCCCAGCCTGCTGGGCAGCTGTGACATCGGCTACAGCTGCGCCTATACCAACGGGCTTTCGTGGATGAACCCGACGGTGCCCCTGCCGGTGGCGGCCAATCCAGCCGAGATTTTCGAGCGGATGTTTGGTGATGGCGATGCGGTGGATGCCGCCGCGCAGGCCGCGAGGTTGCGCCGTCAGGCCAGCCTGCTCGACTTCGTGCGCGAAGATGCGGCAAGGCTGAACCGGCAATTGGGCATGGAGGACCGGAGAAAGCTGGACGAATACCTGACCGCTACGCGCGACATCGAGCGCCGCATCCAGCGCGCCGCCAACACCCCGATGGCGCAGGCCGGGATCGAGCGTCCGGCGGGCATTCCCGACAGTTTCGATGAGCATGTCCGCCTGATGCTGGATCTTCAGGTGCTGGCCATGCAGGCCGACATCACGCGCGTCGCCACCTTTATGGCCGGGCGCGAAATCAGCAACCGCACCTATCCCGAGATCGGCGTGCCCGATTCCCACCACATGCTCAGCCATCACGGACAGATGGCGGAGAAGAAGACAAAACTGGCGCAGATCAACCGCTATCACATGACCTATTTTGCCTATCTGCTGGACAAGCTGGACAGTGCGCGCGATGGCGAGGCCAGCCTGCTCGACACCAGTTTCGTGCTGCGCGGATCGGCCTTTGGCGATTCCAACGATCATGATTTCATGGACCTGCCCATCGTGGTCGCGGGCGGATTGGTGCGCCATATCGGCCATGCGCGGGTGGAAAAGGGCACCACCATGTCGAACCTGCTGCTGACCGGGCTGCAGGCGGTGGGGATGTCTGTCGAAAAATTTGGCGACAGCACCGGCGCGCTCAAGGAATTGGCCCTTGCGTAAGGTTTGGCTGTTGGCCGCGCTTGTGGCCGCGCCGGTTCAGGCGCAGGAATTGGCCGACGCGATACGTCTGGGTGACGAGCGCGGGGTGGCGGCCTCGCTGGCACAGGCCAATCGCCCTCTGGCCTATGGCGAAACGCCGCTGATGCTGGCCGTGTCGCATCAGGATCGCGGGGCAGTCCGCGCGCTGATCCGGGCCGGGGCGCAGGTCAATGCCGTGGATCAGGATGGCGTGGGCGCATTATGGCTGGCCTGCGAAATGGGCGATGCGGGCATGATCGGGGCTTTGCTGGATGCCGGGGCCGACCCGCGACGCGCACGCAGTGACGGCGCCACGCCCCTGCATCTGTGCGCCCGTTTCGCGCCTGCCTCGGTGGTGGAGCGGATGGCCCATGGCGAGGTCGATCTGCGCGATGCGCGGGGGCAAACACCTTTGATGTGGGCGGCATCCTCCGGCCGGGCAGAGGCGGTTTCGGCTCTGCTCCGGGCCGGGGCTTCGGCAAGAGCGGTGTCGCAGGGTGGTTTTACTCCTTTGCTCTTTGCGGTGAAATCGGGGGATGTTGCGGCGGTCTCGGCCTTGTTGGCGGCGGGGGCGGATGCAACGGTGCGCGGGCCGGAAAACACCAGCGCGGCGCAATTGGCCGCCTATCAGGGGCGCTGGGAGGTGTTGCGCCTGTTGATCGAACACGGGGGCGTCGATCTGAATGAGCGTGACCGCGAAGGCTGGCAATTGCTGCACCGGGCCGCCGCCGGGGGAGATGTGGGCCTCGTCCGTCTGCTGATCGCGCGGGGCGCGGCGGTGGAGGGGCTATCCGGCTTCTCGCGCATCACATGGGTGACCGAGGCCAATTTCGGTGTGGCGCCGCCGCCGGTGCCGCCCAAAGTGCCGCTGCTCATGGCCGCCGAAGCCGGGCAGGCCGAGGCGATGAAAGCGCTGATTGCGGCAGGAGCCAAAGCGGATTTCGTGGCGCAGGATGGCGAGAACCTGTTGATCGCGGCGGCCCGCAGCCGGACACTGGCCGCGCTGGAAGTGGCTCTGGCCGCCCTGCCCAAGCCGGAACTGGTCGATGCCAAAGGAAACAGCGCGCTGCATGTGCTGGCGGGCAGCAGGCCTGCGGCGGACCTGGCCGCGATGTTCATGGCGATGGCGCGGGCCGGGGCGCGGCCTGATCTGGCCAATGTGCGCGGCGCCACGCCCGCCAAAATCGCGGCCGGGGCACAGACCGAAGTGCGCAACGCCTTCTTTGCCGCCTTTCCTCAGGCACAGGCGGGGCAGGCTTCTCCGGCGACATAAAGCGGAGAAGCCTGGGGCGCCTCACCTACGCGGTAAAATTGATCGCGCCGCAGTTGGCAAAACCTTACGTCAAGCGTGGCAAGAACGATGTCGAAGGCATTGCCTTTGTTGCATATTCAAGCTGCTTGCTGTCTTCGATCCCAAACACGGTCCCCGTGATCTTGTTCCTCCCGGCGACCTTGGCGAGATAGAGCTGATTGTCTGCGACCTTGACCCAAAGGTCCCGTGTCAATCCCGGCCTGCACCGAGCTGACGCGATACCCACGCTGACGGTCACATAGGGGCCAACCCCCGAGTTCCTGTGCGGTATACCCAGCGAACGGACCTGCTCCATGATGGAGTTTGCCACAATCATCGCCGCGTCGTGATCGGTAGCAGGCAGAACGCAGGCAAACTCTTCGCCGCCATAGCGGGCGGTCAGATCCGAGGCCCGCCGAACTGCGCGTTGCAGCGCCGCCGCGATCATCACGATGCAGTTATCACCTTCGGGATGGCCATAGGCGTCATTGAATTGCTTGAAGAAGTCTATGTCGAGCATGATAACCGAGAGCCAGTCGTCGGTGCGTGAAAGTCTGGCGATTTCCACATCGAGGGTCTGCTCGAGGCGACGGCGATTGCTCAGACCCGTCAACGCGTCGGTAACCGCCAGTTGGGCAAGTTGATCGCGCATGCGCTTCAGTTCGATATGATTATGAACGCGTGCACGCACGATAGCTGGGTGGATCGGCTTGACGATATAGTCGATCGCGCCGAGCAAAAGCCCGTTCGCCTCGGACTCCTCGTCACCAAGCCCGGTGGTGAAGATGATCGGGACATCAGCGATCAACGGATCTGCCTTGCATCTACGGCAAACCTCGTACCCGTCCGTGCCCGGCATGAGCACGTCCAGCAAAATCAGGTCGGGAAGGCTCGTCTGCGCGACGGTTATGGCCTCTTCGCCGGATGTGGCGAAACAAATCTCATAATCATCCTCCAGCGCCGCATTCATGATCTCGATATTCGAGACCTCGTCATCGACGATAAGAACCAGGGGCCGGCCCATTACGAGTTCGCCGCCGCCAAAGGCGCCGCCCCGCATTCTCGGTTATCCGCGCCCGGCACCAGATCCAGTTGCGTCAAGGCCTCTTCGAAATTGAGTCTGGCGAGCGCGGCCTTGACCGCATGCAGTCCTCCAGCTTCAGGCCTTGTGCCGAGCGTCTCCTCAAGTTCCTGAAAAGCTTTGCGAGCACCAAGGCTTCGGCGCCGCAGCAGACCGCGAATCTCTTCGATCTTCGAAGCCCATTCGGAATAATCGAGTTGTACGTCTGACTGCGTCAAAGTCGGCTGCTGCATCCCCTTGAGCGTTGCCGAGGCGGTGAGCGCGGGCAGGATAGCCTGTTCAAGCCCATCAATCAGCTCATCGATCCGGCTGAGATCGGATTGGGCCAGCGCGGCTTCCATGCGCTTGGCCGCTTCGGCAACAGCGCCCACCTCCAGCGTGCCCGCAATGCCCTTCAATGTATGGGCAAGGCGCCGCGCCTCGCCCAGATCACCAGCGGAGATCTGGGCGCGAAGCGTCGAAATGACTGTGGCGAAAGTGTCGCCGAAATCAACGATGAGCTTTCGCAGCAGCGCCCGCTTGCCGTTGACGCGCACCAGCGCCGCCTTGATGCCGAACGGAGGCAGGTGGTCAGGCAGGATATCGGCCTTGATCGGCATCACAATCGGGCTTGCTGTCTCGACAAAACCTGCTTGAGACGGGCGCGGCTTCAACCAAAGGTCCAGCTTCCTGACGAGCAATGCAGGATCGACCGGCTTGGGAATATGATCATTCATGCCCGCATCCAAACAGCGCTGCCGTTCGGCCTCATAGGCATGGGCGGTCATGGCGATGATCGGCAAACGCTCGGTCGGATGGATTTGGCGGATGCGCACAGTCGCTTCGATTCCGTCCATTTCCGGCATTTGCACATCCATCAGGATGGCGTCGAAGGGCTCGGCCGCATCCCTGATGCGCTCCAAGGCGATGCAGCCATTTTCGGCGACCTCGACCTGCAAACCGGCATCCATCAGCAACTCAATCGCAATCTCGCGATTGATCTGGTTGTCCTCGGCCACGAGAACGCGAAGGCCGCGCAGATGGGCTGCCACCATCGGAACCGTCCCGGCCTGACCGTCATCGACCGGAGGGCCGGATTGCTCTGCACCGAACAATGTGTTCATTGTTGCCAGCATCGTTGCCGGAGCGATCGGCTTGATCAGCACGGCGGCGATGTTAGCTGTCTCCGCCTCGGCCCTGACCTCGTCATGCCCGTGGGCTGTGACCAGAAACACGCTGGGCACTTTCGCCAGGTAAAGATCCCGGCGGATGGCGCGGGCGGTTTCGATGCCGTTCATGTCCGGCATCCTCCAATCCATCAGAACCAGATCATAAGGCACCGCGTCGGCCGCAGCCGTCACAAGGGCGCCCAGGACCTCCTTGCCCGACGCGACGACATCGACGTTCATCGACCATGCCGTGAACATGGCCTGCAGGATCTCGCGCGAGGCCGGGTTGTCATCAGCGATCAGCACACGCAACCGTTTAAGTTCAGGCGAAGGCATGTCCTGCACCGACGGCGCGGCGTCATCGGCCTGCAACATCAGGGTAAAAGTGACCGTCGTCCCTTGCCCGGGGCTGCTTTCGACCCCGATATGCCCCCCCATCAACTCGACCAGTTGCTTGCTGATGGCAAGGCCAAGACCCGTGCCGCCAAATCGGCGCGTGGTCGAACTGTCGGCCTGGGTGAAGGAGTGAAACAGCCGGGCCTGCTGTTCGGGCGTCATACCAATGCCCGTATCCCTGACCGAGATTTCAAGCGACACCGACGCCCCATGCCGCGCCGAAAGGTCGACTGTGACCGTAACCGTGCCGTTTTCGGTGAACTTTACAGCGTTGCTGACCACGTTCAGCACGATCTGGTTGAGGCGCAGACAATCGCCCAGCAGCGTGGCGGGCACGGTGGGATCCATGACGAGCTCGACAGCAACGCGCTTTTTGGCGGCCTCCACCGAGGCAATGGCCAGTTGGCCTTCGAGCGCGGCACGCAGGTCGAAGGGGGCAATTTCCAGCGAGAGCTTGCCCGCCTCGATCTTGGAGAAATCGAGGATGTCGTTGATCAGCCGTAAAAGGGACAGTCCCGCGCCGTTGATCTTGGAAACATAATCCTGCTGCTTTGGCGTCATGTCCGTGCGCAAGGCCAGATGGCAAAATCCCAGAATGGCGTTCATCGGCGTACGGATTTCATGGCTCATATTGGCCAGGAACAAGCTCTTTGCCCGATTGGCCTCCTCGGCCTCCAGCGTCCTTTCGCGCAGCGCCTCATTGTTGAGGGCAAAGCTTTCAACCAGCGTCCTGCTCAGCCAGACCAGCACCCCGGTCTGCAAGGCAACGATCCCGGCATGCAGGCCGACCCGGCCAACGTCCGCTCCATCGGCGAAAACGGCCAGAGGCAACAGGAAGTCCAGCATGATGTGATGTATGGCAATGGCCACGGCGCCCACCACCACCACGCGCCAGTCACACCAGGCGATGGTCAGCGCCAGAAGCGCAAAGAAATACATGTGCATGTCCATCTGCCACGGGTGACCGGCCAGCAGATAGACCAGCAAGGCCGGTTCGCCCATCAGCGCAACAGCGGAGAGATAGCGCGTGGCAGGGGTAATCCCATGCCGCCACCAGGTCAGATGATAGGCGCCTGCAAGAAGCGCGCCCGCCAGACCGGCCGCGAGGGGCGGACGACCGACAACAAAGGCGACCGCCGCGAGCACGGGAATGTGCAGCCAAAGCAAGATGACCAGAAACCGACCAAATCGAATTCGCAGCTTATCGAGATCGGACATCAGGCAGAGGCTCCAGGAGAGGTTGAAACGCGATGAAATCCTGCGCAACCCCGAAGCAGATGGGGGTCTATGACCAGCCACGCTCCCGCGTGATAGAGCGCAGCCACAACGTTCTTGTCGGCAGAATGCAGGATCACAACATTCTTCAAACCGCCGACATCGACGATGCTGCCGCCAGCAGCCTGCACCATCGTGATCGTCCGGCCCAAATCATAGGATGGCGGTGCAACGACGGCATACTGGCCCCGATCACCGGAGGGCCAGAGCGTGGCGGCGGCAATTGCCGCTGTCACGACAATCATGAGGACAGCAGCGGGAATGAAATCACGCCAATGCAGTTTGATGGAGGTCAGGGCAGCAGAAAACATGGTTGCCCCTTTTTTCGCCAGAAGCACGCTGGAGGCGCACATGCTCCAGAGACAAATGATCCTACCGTGAAGGGTTACGCTTGAGACATTGCGATATGGTTAAGAATTATCATCGGGGGCATCGCGCCATTGCCAATGGCAGATCACTTTAAGCCTGTTTTCGGCAATGGTGGGAAGCGCACCGTGGGGTAAATGCGCAATGCCGTTTCTCCATGAGAGCTGGAATCACGACTCCGGCACCATCGCCTCCCACACCGACACCCATCCCGAGGCGGTCACTGATGCCCCTTTCGGACTACTGCTTGCGCCATGACAGGATTGGCACTTGCTGGA
This sequence comes from Novosphingobium sp. SG707, assembly GCF_012275515.1. Lineage (GTDB taxonomy): Bacteria > Pseudomonadota > Alphaproteobacteria > Sphingomonadales > Sphingomonadaceae > Novosphingobium. The sequence goes on along the minus strand of NZ_JAAZQL010000001.1, from coordinate 77,411 downwards.
GACCGACCGGCGTGCGCCGATTATCTGGACGGTCGCCCCTGATCGACGCGCGGAGCCGGTTTGGACCGGCAGAAGGCTTGGGCGAGCGTTTCGTCCATATCAATCGGGCCCGCGATGGTATCGCCATCCTCAGCATTGTGCGCCCCGAACGGCGCAACGCTTTGAATATGGCGGTAAAGCGGGAGCTGGTCGATGCGCTGACGCTTTGCGAGAGTGATCCAGGGGTAAGCGCGATCATCCTGCCGCTAACCGTCCAGTCGACGACACGCCTGCTGAACAGGTCAACGACGACGGCGAGATAGAGCCGCCCCTCCGTGGTCCAGATATAGCGGATATCGTCGGCCCACTTCTGGTTAGGCGCATCGGCGGTAAAGCTCCCATCGACCCAGTTCGCCGCGACACCCGGGCAGTGATGACTGCCTGCGGTAACCTTGTGCTTGCGCGTGCGGAATGGCTTGATCCCGTTGATCCTGCGGCGCTGTCACCAGGTCTGACGGACGATAGTGTGAAGCCTATTTGTTCAGAGTTGACTTGCCGCCCCCCCAAATCTGACGCAACCCGCTGATCAGTACAATGCGCATCGCCTCCTGCTTGAACTCTTCACCATGCCTGATCATCTCGTCGATCTCTTTGCACAAGCATTAAACTCTGAGGTGACCGGCGCAAAACCGTTACAAGTCCAGTCCTTGATCCGCATGTCCAGCTCAACCTTGTCGTACTGGTCAAAAATGGGTGCCGCACCCCAGAAAGGCCAAATCGGCCGCGTCAACGCCGCATTCCTGCGGCGCCTGTAAAAAACCGGCCATGGCTATCATCATTGACGGCTATTTAATGGCCCTGCGCCATATCCCAGACCAGTTTGAGATTAAGCATGACGATCACCACCCCAATGATCGAGGCGCCCAGCGTCAGCCAACGAGGCGATGTCATTGCTCCCATGACATCGCGATTGCGGGTGAAGGCGATCAGGGGAAATACGGCAAAAGGCAATTGCAGGGACAGGATGACCTGGCTGAGCACCAGCAATTTCGCGGTTGCGCCCGAGCCGTAAGCATAAGTGACGAAGAGCGCGGGGATGATGGCCAGGCCGCGGGTGACGATCCGGCGAAGGGATGGCGCCAGCTTCCAGTTCATGAAGCCTTCCATCACGATCTGACCGGCCAGTGTCGCGGTGATCGCTGAATTCTGTCCCGACGCCAGCAAGGCTATGGCGAATGCTGTCGAGGCGACGGCGGCTCCCAACGTGGGGGCGAGGAGTTCGTGCGCCTGCGCGATCTCGATCACGGTATGGCCTGTGGTATGGAATGCCGCAGCTGCCAGGATGAGAATGGCGGCGTTGACGAGCAGTGCGAAAAACAGGGCAATGGTGGAATCGATGGTGGCAAAGCGGATCGCCTCGCGCTTGCCGTGATTATCCTGATCGTACATCCGCGTCTGTACGATCGAGGAATGCAAGTACAGATTATGGGGCATGACCGTCGCTCCTACCATGCCGATGGCGACATAGAGCATCAGTGGGTCACTCCAGATCTTGGGGTCGGGGACGAAACCCATGGCCACCTGGCCCCAGATCGGCCGGGCCAGCGTCAGTTCGATGGCAAAGCAGGTGGTGATGCTGATAAACAGAACGACCACGAAGGCTTCAAGCAGCCGGATGCCGCTTTTATGCAGCAACAGCAGCAGAAAGACGTCCAGCCCGGTCAGTGCGACGCCCCAGATCAGCGGGATGTGAAAGAGGAGTTGCAACGCAATAGCCGTGCCGATCAGTTCGGCCAAATCGCAGGCGCAGATCGCGATCTCGCACAGTACCCAGAGAAGGGCGGCGGTTGCGGGACTGTAATAATCCCGGCAGGCCTGTGCAAGATCGCGCCCTGTTGCGACGCCCAATCGGATTGCAAGATGCTGCAGCACCATCGCCATCAGGCTGGACAGGGCGACGACTGAGAGCAGCGTGTAACCAAAGGCGGATCCGCCATAGAGATCTGTTGCCCAGTTGCCCGGATCCATATAGCCGACCGCGACAAGATAGCCGGGGCCAAGAAAGGACAGCAAACGTCGCCAGCCAAGGCCGCGCACCGGCACCGTCCGAAAGGCTTCGGTCAGCGAAGGCTCGTGCCCCCCCTGATATCTTCTTTGTCCGGCCCTTTGGCTCTGGTCCTGCCATGACACGCCTGCCGCGAAAGCATTACTTTCGATCACGTCGCTCTCCTCCCCGTTGCTGCCCATTCTTATGGTGGATGGTGCAGCCATGTTCCTGGATGATCAGATGTTGTTCTTGGCCATCAACTCGGCGATATGGTCGGCCTGACGGATGGCCAGGGCCACGATCGTCAGCGTTGGGTTTTCCGCCGCACTGGTGGTGAACTGGCTGCCGTCCGAGATGAAGAGATTCTTCACCTCATGGGTCTGGCCCCATTTGTTGACGACGCCATCCTCGGCCTTCTCGCTCATCCGGTTGGTGCCCATGTTGTGGGTTGATGGATAGGGCGGGGTCTTGATCGTCCGCTTGGCGCCGACAGCCTCGTACAGCGCCACGCCGCGTTGATAGGCGTGGTTGCGCATGGCTACATCATTGGGGTGATCGTCATAATGGACGTTGGCGACGGGCATGCCGAAAGCGTCTTTAACCTGTGTGTTGAGCGTCACTCGGTTGCTAGCCTGGGGCAGATCCTCGCCTACCAGCCACATGCCTGCCAGACGATCATAGCCGTCGAGCACCGAGCTGAAATCGCGCCCCCAGGCGCCCGGGCTGAGGAAAGCCGCTGTGAAAGGAACGCCCAGCGAGATCGTCTCCATCTCATAGCCGCCAACAAAGCCCCGCCGAGCGTCGTGGACCGCTTCGTCGCGCACGATGCCTGCCATGGTCGTGCCGCGATACATGTGGACCGGCTTGTCGAACTGGGCATAGACCGATCCGGTCGTATGGCGCATGTAGTGTCGGCCGACGTGTCCTGCGCCATTGGCCAGCCCATTCTTGAACTGGTTGGTTTCGGAGTTGAGCAGCAAGCGCGGGCTTTCGATCGAATTGCCCGCCACCGCCACCACGCGTGCTTTCTGCTTGTGCAGCACGCCCTTGTCATCGGCATAGACCACGCCCGTGACCTTGCCTGCCGGATTGTGCTCAATGCGTATCACCTGGCATCCGGGGCGCACTTCCAGCCTGCCCGTCGCCTCACCCTTGGGGATTTCGGTGTAAAGGGTTGACCATTTGGCACCCGATTTGCAGCCCTGAAAGCAGAAACCGATCTGCTGACAACTCCCGCGTCCGTCGCGCGGCTGGCTGTTGATCGACATGTTGCCGGTGTGGAATTCCTTGTAGCCCATCAGCTTGGCGCCGGCGGCCAGGACCTTGTAATTGTTGTTTCCGGGCAGGCGGGGAATGCCATGCGTGCCGGTGGTGCCCATCTTCAACTCGGCCTTGTCATACCATGGGGCCATCTCTTCGGCGCTGATCGGCCAGTCGAGCAGCGCCGCGCCGGGAATGTCGCCATAGGTGCTGCGCGCCTTCCACTCATGCTCCTGAAAGCGCAGCGAGGCGCCTGCCCAGTGGGTAGTCGTGCCGCCCACCGCCTTCACGATCCAGGCGGGCAGGTTGGGAAAGTCCCTGGCCACCTGCCAACTGCCCGAGGTGGTGCGCTTGTCCTTCCAGGCCAATTGGTCGAAACTGTCCCATTCATTGTTGATGAAATCAGGAATTTCGTAGCGGGCGCCCGCTTCCAGACAGACGACCCTGATGCCTTTTTGCGCGAGCTCGTTCGACAGCGTGCCGCCGCCCGCGCCCGACCCGATGACGACGACCACACTGTCGTCGCTCAAAGCGAATTTCGTAACCATGGGGTAAATCCTTTCAGGCCCGCCGCGCGATCACGCCGGCAGCCAGTCGATGTCGTTGAAGCCGCGATGGATGTAGCCGCCGTGTTCGGCTGAGGAGCCTTCGTAGCCAAGCTTGGCCCACAGCTCGTCCTGGTTGTAGAGAGCGGTGATCATCTCGCTGCGCATGCGCTGGAAGAAGGGGGTGGTCTCCACGCTTTTGAGCACAGCCACGCGGTCCTTTTCCGCGTCGATGGCGGCATAGGGCTTGGCAAAGGCGCTGTTTGCCGCCTTGTCGAGATTGGCGACGCCATCGGTCAGCAGGTTTGCCGAACCGGGTTCGGCGGCCAGCTTGCCATCGATAGTGGCCACGGCGGTTTCGTAGAAGACGTCGGGCAGACGGTCATGCGGATAGAGGTCCCGCGCCATCTTCACCAGCGTGGGCATGGCAGGAGCGGCCAGGGTCTTGAGCGGCGCGGCCTTCGCCCGCGAGCCGATCGCTCCGGCGATGATCGCCATCCCTGCCGACTGCCCCAGAAACAGGCGGCGGTTCAATATGGTCCTTTTCTCGACCAGTCTCATGAAATTTCTCCTTGGCTGTGCCCGCGTGTGTTGGGGGCACATGTGCTGTGCTGGCCGGTCACTGGTATCGGCCAAGGCGTTGAAGAACCTCGATCTTGTAACCGTCGGGATCGAGGATGAAGAAGAAGCGCGCCATCAGCGCGCCTTCGCGGAAGAATTCCTTGATGGGCTGGGGCGCGATGCCCGCGGCGGCCAGCCTTGCGTGTTCGCCGTCCAGATCGTCGACCGCGATGGCGATGTGGCCATAGCCGTCACCGTGGGTATAGGGCTCGCTGCGATCATGATTGACCGTCAGTTCGATCTCCATGTCGTTTTCGGCATTGCGCAGATAGACCAGCGTGAAGCCGTCGAAAGGATAGCGATCGGCGATAGAGAGGCCGAGGCAGGTTTGATAGAAATCCAGCGACTTCTGCTCATTGAGGACGCGGATCATTGCATGGATGATTTTGGCCATGGCAGGTCACTTCGCGGTCAGGGTGGAGAGATAATCGATGATCGCCTTGCGTTTTGCGGCATCGGCCTGACGAAAATTCATCACGCTTCCCGGAATCGTCTGGGAACTGTCGGTCAGCCAGCGTTCAAGCGTGGCAGGCGACCATTTGATCGTGCTTTTCTTCAGCGCCGGCGAATAGGTGAACCCTGTCTGCTTTCCGGCGGGTCTGCCCATAATCCCGGCGAGCGAGGGCCCCACGCGGTTTTCGTCCGGCTTGGTCGAATGGCAGGCGCCGCATTGCTGGGCAAAGAGTTTGGCGTCGGACGAGGCGGGCTGGGCGCCGGCCGGGGCGGCAGACATCGCCAGCAGGGCCAGTCCGGTGCCGATACCCAGAAGGGCGGATATATGGGGAGGGCATGTGCGGATATGGGATGTGGCAGTCGCCATCGAATTTTCCTCTCTCTACCGATTTTATCGGCCTTGCCGGGCGGTGAGAGCAATTCAGCAAGCGTCATGCCAAAATAAGAAAATGAACATAAATGCGGCTTTGAAAGGAGAGTCTCTCGACGAAATGTGCGGCACTTTCTAAAAAGTGTGCCATTTTGTCGCACATATAAGGTCAATATGGAGCATGTGTTTCGTGGTTGAAGCGGTGCTGTAGTATTATGATGCTTCTTCCTATGACCGCCGCCTTGGGTGGATGTTGCAATTAATAGAAATATAGATCTTTTCCAATTTTGGCACGCATGTTGCTCCTGTCATCTTCGACAGGCCGGCGGTCCGGCCGAGTCAGTAGGTTGATCGGCGACATGAACGCTGAAGGCCCACATCCGCCTGTGAAGGCAATGGCCGAAGGCTAGGCCAAAGGGAGAAAAAGATGACCGAGGCTCTGACACTCAACAAGATCATCAGCCAGAAAGGGATCAGCATCAGCGAAGCCACAAGGCTCATCGCTGATCTGGGCTGGACGCCGTCCTATGTTCAGGAGGCGATGCATTTCCCCACCGACTACAAGATCAGCAAGACGCCCAAGGATCCGATGAAGCAGGTCCTGCGTTCGTATTTTCCGATGCAGGAGGAAAAGGATAACCGCGTCTATGGCGCGCTGGATGCGGCGCTGCGCGGCGACATGTTCCGTAATGTCGAGCCGCGCTGGATCGAGTGGATGAAGCTGTTCCTGGCGATTATTCCTTTCCCGGAAATTTCGGCCGCCCGTTCGATGGCGACGCTGGGACAACTGGCTCCGGGCGATCACCTGCGCACCGGCTTCACCATGCAGATGGTCGATGAATTCCGCCATTCCACCATTCAGATGAACCTGAAGAAGTGGTACATGGAAAACTACATCGATCCGGCCGGTTTCGACATCACCGAGAAGGCCTTCGGCAAATGCTATGCCACCACCATCGGGCGTCAGTTCGGTGAGGCCTTCCTGACGGGTGACGCCATCACCTCGTCGAACATCTATCTTCAGGTCGCGGCCGAGACGGCCTTCACCAACACGCTCTTCGTTGCCATGCCTTCCGAGGCGGCGCGCAACGGCGACTATGCGCTGCCCACAGTGTTCCTGTCGGTACAGTCGGATGAAAGCCGCCATATCGGCAACGGCCACTCGATGCTGATGTCGATCCTGAAGGAGCCCGACAACCACTTGCTGCTGGAACGCGACATCCGCTATTCCTTCTGGCAGAACCATATGATCGTCGATGCCGCCATCGGCACGATCATCGAATATGGCACCAAGAACCGCGACAAGAACAAGGAAAGCTATGCGGAGCTGTGGCATCGCTGGATTTTCGAGGACTATTATCGCACCTACATGCTGCCGCTGGAAAAATACGGCATCAAGATCCATCACGACGATGTGCATGAAGCCTTCGATTCCATCGTCAAGAAGGGCTATGTCCATAAGATCGCCCAGTTTTTCTCGGCCGGCTGGTGGGCCAACTTCTGGCGCATCGAGGCGCAGACCGAGCGCGACTTCGAGTGGTTCGAGCACAAGTATCCGGGCTGGTACGACGAATACGGCGCCTGGTGGGAGAATTACGAGAAGCTCTCCAAGCCCGGCAGCCAACTGATCACCTTTGCCGACACCGGCTATGTCTATCCGCATCGCTGCTGGTCCAGCCTGGTTCCGGCGGTCGTCCGTGAGGACTTCTGCGTCGACGAGGTGGACGGCGAGCTCTTCACCTATGCCAGCGAAGTGGATCGCTGGACACATAAGGAAGCCTTCGCCGCCGAATATCAGGGCCGCGCCACCCCGGCGATGGGGCGCTTCTCCGGCCGCCGCATCTGGGAAGATGTCTATGATGGCTGGGATGTGGCCGACGCCATTGTCGACATGGGCTTCGTGCGCCCCGACGGCAAGACGCTGATCGCCCAGCCGCACATGTCGTTCGAGGAGAAGGACATGTGGACGCTCGACCACGTGCGCGGCAACACCATCCGCAGTCCGCTCAAGGCGCTGCGCGAACTGTCGCCCCAGGCGCGCGCCGCCCATATCGAAGAGTATCGCAAGGGCTTCAAGATCCGCCGGATCTGATCCCTGCCGGCAGCGGGCGGAGGGAAATTCCTTCGCCCGCCATGCCCCGACAGCGGTCCCGAAAAAACATCAGGGGAGGAGTCCCATGGGACAAGAGATGAAGAAACCGGCGGCCGCCGTGCACACGGTGCGCCTGGAGCCGGTTGGCGTGGAAATGCAGGTGGAGGAAGGCGAAACGGTGCTTGATGCCGCTTTCCGCCAGGGCGTGGCGCTGCCCCACGGCTGCAAGGAAGGGCAATGCTCGGCCTGCAAGTGCATCCTTAACGAAGGGGATGTCGAGATGCTGAAATATTCGACATTTGCCCTGTCGGACCCTGAGCGTGAGAACGGTCAGATCCTGCTGTGTCGGACGCTGGTCTACAGCGACATCGAAGTCGAACTGCTCAATTTCGACGAGGAGGAACTGTCCCGTTCGATCGCGGTGAAGGAGTTCAACGGTCGCCTTGCCAAGGTCGAGCCGCTGACTCACGACATCGTCCGGATCGCGGTCGAACTCGACGAGCCCATGAAATTCTGGGCGGGCCAGTTTGCCGATCTGACGCTGGTCGAGGCCGGGATCACGCGCTCTTATTCGATGGGCAACCCGCCCAGCGATCCAAGCCGTCTTGAATTCATCATCAAGAAGTATCCGGGCGGCGCGTTTTCGACGGCCATCGGCGCCGCGCAGATCGGTGCGCGGATCACCGTCAAGGGGCCCTATGGTTCCTGCTCGCGGCGCGAAAACCGCGATGGGCCGATGATCCTTGTCGGCGGCGGGTCGGGCATGGCGCCTTTGCTCTCGATCCTGAAGGACCAGGCGGCCAGCGGCGAAACCCGCCCGGTGCGCTTCTACTACGGCGCCCGCACGGTGAAGGACCTGTTCGAACTCGACGTTTTTGCCGAGTTTGAGGCCAGCATGCCCGATTTCAAGTTCATCCCAGCGCTCTCCCATGCGGAGGAGGGAGATGGCTGGACCGGCGAGGTCGGCTTCATCCACGATGTGTTGCGCCGCCATATCATGACCATGGACGATATCGAGAATGCCGACGCCTACGGCTGCGGCCCCCCGGTCATGATCGATAGCGCGACACCGGTGATGCAGATCGCCGGCATTGATTCAGCACGCATGTATTTCGACAAATTCACCCCGGCAACGAGTGAATAACTGGAGAGGATAAAGACATGAACGCGCCAGTACTGGAAAATGAACAAAAATCGGCCGCCGCTGGGGCCAAGATTTTTCCCGGATCGGACAGCCGGTCCTACAATTATTATGAACCCAAGGGTCGTCGCGCCACCCACTATGAAGACGTGACCGTCGACGTCCAGCCTGACCCGGAACGCTATCTGCTTCAGGACTGGATCATCAGCTTCGGCGACGGCGTGCCCACCTATTCCAAGGACTGGACCGCGCTCAAGAGCAGCGACTGGCATCGCTATCGCGCGCCCGACCAGGAATGGGAACGCACGCATTACCAGCGCCAGTCGACCATCTGCGGGATGATCAAGAACGTCATCGACAATGCCCGCCGCGCCGGTGCGCCCAAACGCTTCGATGCGGCATGGGTTAAGGTGCTGCAAGAGCATCTGGGGGCCTTCAAACATGCCGAATATGGTGCGGGCACCTCGCTGATGCGGGCACAGCGCTATGGCTATACCCAGATGGTCAACAATGCGATCCTGACCAATTCCTCCTACAAGCTGCGGCTGGCGCAGGATCTCACGCTCTATCTGGGCGAGATCGCGCTCGACATCGACGGCTTCGATGTCGATGTGGGCAAGCGGGCCTGGCTGGAAAGCCCGATCTGGCAGAAGACGCGCGAATTGGTCGAATGCGCGCGCGGCGCCAATGACTTCCTTGAACAGTATTTCATCGTCAATGTTCTGTTCGAGCCCCTGATCGGTGAGCTGTTCCGCTCCGGCTTCCTGATGCAGGCCGCCGCGCCCCAGAACGACTATTCGACCCCTTCGGTCGTGTCCGCCGCCGAGGCCGATTACGAACGCAATCTGGCCAATACGGTCGAACTCTTCGCCATGCTGGTGGCCGATGCCGAGCATGGCGAGGCCAACCGCCGGGTGCTGCATGACTGGTTCGACAAGTACCAGCCCATTGCCACCCAGGCCGCGATGGACCTGCAACCCATCTGGTCGCAGCCACGCGTCAAGAGCGCGCAGTTTGCCGAAGCCTATGCCTCGGCGATCAACCGGCTTCAGGCCATCGTCCGGGAAATCGGCGTTTTTGCCACGCAGGTGCCGATGCCCGGTCTGGAAACCGAACCCGCCGAATAATTGGCGCGACATGGAAAGGAACTGACCTATGGCCCTTACAAGCGAACAGCAACTCTTCACCCCGCTTGACCAGATCAAGCAGGAGCGCACCATCTCCCACCAGTGCGGCGTCACCATGAACGACAGCGTCGAGGCGCGCTGTATCGCCGAGGTGATGCAGGACAAGCCAGGCATCAAGATCACCTATCTGCCTGCTATGATCCGCATGGATGGCGAGGGCAAGATCGTCTTCAACATGGAGGAGATCAGCGACGCTCTGGGCCGTGAGATGACCCCGCATATCTTCGAGATCTCCACCTCGACCCATTATGGGCGGATGGTGATGATCGACGAGAACACCGTGGTCCTCTTCGGCGATATGGATGAGGCGCTGGAATACGAGTGACACCGCGCCGGCTCCGGCAGGCATGGGCTTGCCGGAGCATCTGCCTTTACAACCGGACAAGAACAATCAGCCCGTGCGCAAGCGGGAGATGACGAGGAGATGACTGATGGCCAAGATCATGCTGTATGATGGAGAGGCGAGGGCTGCGCTGGCGCGGGGGGTGGACAAGCTGTCGCGGGCTGTGGTGGGCACGCTGGGGCCAAAGGGCACCAATGCGATCATCGACCGGCCGATCGGGACGCCGCTGGTGTCACGCGATGGCGTGAGCATCGCGGCGGAAATCGAACTGCCCTGCCGTTTCGAAAATCTGGGCGCGCAGGTGGTGCGCGAAGTTTCAATGCAGACCAATGAGGTCGCAGGTGATGGCACCACGACCGCGACGGCGCTGGCCAATGCGCTGGTGCAGGGCGGGGTTCCGCTGGTTGAGGACGGCCACAAGGCCGCCGATGTGATCGCGGGCATCGACCGGGCGCATCAGGCGTTGGCGCGCGAACTGGTGGATCTGGCCCGCCCGGTCCGGCAGGGCGAATTGCGGATGGTCGCCAATGTCGCCTCGACGCAGGAGGCGCTGGGGGCGCTGATCGCGGAAGCGGTCGAGCGGGTCGGGCCTGAAGGTGTGATCAATGTCGAATACGGTCTGCCCGGTACGCCGACTCGGCTGGATGTCGATGAGGGGGTCGTCCTCGACCGGGGTTTCGTTTCGCATCACATGGCGACGGACGCGTCGAGCCTGGCGGCCGATCTGGAGGATGCGGCCATCCTGCTGACCGATAACAAGGTGCTTTCGGCTGAGCCCGTGCTGCGTTTGCTGGCGGCGCTGCGCGCCAGCGGTCGCCCGCTGCTGCTGGTGGCCGACGAGATTTCGCCCGAAGCCATCGCCGCGATCATGCAGGCGCGTGCGCAGGGGCACGGGACGGTCGTGGCCATCAATCCGCCCGAATTCGGCCATTGGCGCAAGGCGATGATGGAAGACCTGGGCATCATGACCGGGGCCCGTGTGATCGCGCGGGATCTGGGCGGCAGGATCGAGGATGCCACGGTTGGGGATCTGGGCTCGGCGGCCCATGTTCACATCACGGCCTCGGCCACGGTCATTCGCGGTGCGCAGGGCGACGAGGACGCCATCGCCGGTCGCAGGCGTCTGGTGAAGCAACTGTGGGATGAGGCGCCGCAGAACATCGAGCGCGACAAATACGCCGAGCGTCTTGCCAAGCTGACACGCGGTACGGCTGTGTTGCTTGCCGGTGGCGCGACACCGGTCGAGCAAAAGCGGACGGCCCAGCTTCTCGATGACGGGCTCAACGCCACGCGTGCCGCGCGGGATGAAGGTGTGGTTCCGGGCGGCGGCACGGCGCTGGCCCAGCTCTCGCGCCTGCTCCAGTCGCTGGTGGATGAGCATGAGGGCGGCGTGCGCGCCGGTATCGCGTTGGTTCAGGAGGCCGTGCGCCAGCCGCTGGCGATCATCGCGCGCAATGCGGGGCGCGATTCCGATCAGGTCGTGGCACAGGTGGTCGATGCCGAAAGCGGTATTGGCTTTGATGCCAGGTCCGGCGTCTTTGGCGACACTTTTGCCGCCGGGGTCATCGATCCGGTGCGGGTAACTCTGGCTGCCTTGGCCAATGCCGTTTCGGTGGCCAAGCTGATTCTGACGACACATTCGCTGGTCGTCGACCTGCCGGAGGACTTTGATCCGACGGCCGGTCCTGCCCGTGGCGGCGGGGCGGAAGTCTACGGCCGGGCATGAGGCGTGACCCGACCGGCAGTGCGAGCGCTCGCCGGTCGGCAGCAGATCAGGCAGGGGTGTCCGTTCATCAGACGGGCATCCTTTGCGAAGGGATGGGGTTGGTGAACCGGGTTGGGACAATGATGAAGGATGCGAGGACAAGGGCGATCAGGCGCGATCTCGGGGCGGTCATTCCGGGCAAGCGGCTGATCGAGGATGAACTGCGACGCCTGGCCTATGGTACGGATGCCAGCTTCTATCGCATGATTCCCGACCTTGTGGTCTTTGTCGAATCCGAAGCCGAGGTCCGCCATGTGCTGGATGTCGCCTGCCGTCACGAGGCGCCGGTCACCTTTCGGGCGGCGGGCACCAGCCTATCGGGTCAGGCGATCAGCGACAGCCTTCTGGTGGTTCTGGGCGATGGCTGGCGCAAGGTGCGCGTCGGCGCCGATGGCGCGACGGTTACATTGCAGCCGGGGGTGATCGGCGCTGCGGCCAATCGGGCGCTGGCGTTTCACGGGCGCAAGATCGGTCCCGATCCCGCCTCGATCGCCAGCGCCAAGATCGGTGGCATCGTTGCCAACAATTCGAGCGGCATGTGCTGCGGCACGGCGCAGAACAGCTATCAGACGCTGGAATCGATGCGCATCATTCTGGCCGATGGCGGAACGGTCGATACGGCCAGTCTTGCCAGCAGAGCACGCTTTCGCAAGACCCATGGCGCCCTGCTGGAGAGGCTTGCTGCCATGGGGCAGGCGGTGCGTGCGGATGCTCCGCTGCGTGAACTCATCACGCGCAAGTTCGCCATCAAGAACACCACCGGCTATGCCCTCAATGCCTTGGTCGATTTCACGGATCCCTTCGACATTCTCCAGCATCTGATGATCGGCTCGGAAGGAACGCTCGGCTTCATCGCGGAAGTGGTCCTGCGCACGGTTCCCGAACACAGCGACAAGGCCAGCGCATTGCTGCTGTTTGCGGATGTGGAGGCGGCGGCGCGCGCTGTGATGGCCCTGCGCCATGAACCTGTCGCCGCTGCTGAGCTGATGGACCGCGCCTCCTTGCGCTCGGTGGAGGGCAAGCCCGGTATCCCACATGGTATCGCGGATCTGGGACCGACGGCGGCGGCGCTGCTGGTCGAGATCCGGGGCAGTGACGAGGCCGATCTTGTGTCGCGGATCGAACAGGTCACGCGCCGCCTGGCCGGCCAGATCATGCTGAACCCTGCTCATTTCGAGCGCGATCCGGCGATCACCGAGGCCTATTGGAAGGTGCGCAAGGGCATGTTTCCGGCAGTGGGAGCCATGCGCCGACCGGGCACGAGCGTCATCATCGAGGACGTGGCCTTTCCCATCGAGCACCTGTCCCATGCCACGGTCGCTCTTCAGCAGCTTTTCGCGCAGCATGGCTATGATGAGGCGATCATCTTCGGCCATGCGCTTGAGGGCAATCTGCACTTCGTTTTCACCCAGAACTTCGACGATACGGCCGAAGTGGATCGTTATCGGCGTTTTATGGACGATGTTGTCCGGCTCGTCGTGACCCGCTTCGACGGATCGCTCAAGGCCGAGCATGGGACCGGACGCAACATGGCGCCTTTCGTCGAGGTCGAATGGGGCGGGCAAGCCTATCGGCTGATGCGCGATATCAAGGCGCTGCTTGATCCGATGGGACTGCTCAATCCGGGCGTGATCCTCAACGATGATCCGCGGGCCCATTTGCACCATCTCAAGCCCTTGCCGCCGGTCGATCCATTGGTGGACACTTGCATGGAATGCGGCTTTTGCGAGCCGTCATGCCCCTCGCATGGCTTCACGCTCTCGCCGCGCCAGCGGATCGTCGCCGCGCGGGAGATCGCCCGCCGCGAGGAGGCGGGGGAAGACGGCGATGCGCTGAAACAATCCTACGCCTTTGCTGGCGTCGACAGTTGTGCGGCCTGTGGCCTTTGCGCCAATGCCTGCCCGGTGGGCATCGAGACGGGCCTTCTGATGAAGCAGGAGCGCGGCAAGCGGCGCGGGGGCCTGGCGCAAAAGATCGGCGATGTGCTGGCCGACCATCTCCCGGCAACCCTGGCCGCCACACGGGCGATGCTGGGTTTGGGGCAGGGGGCAGGACGGGTGATCGGGCGGGGCAATCTTTCTGCGCTCAGCCGCGGGCTGCGGCGGGCGACAGGTGGACTTGCGCCTGTCGCGCCCGAATATCTGCCCCGGCCTATGCCTCTTGCGCGCCCGATCGCAAACGGGCCTGCCGATTGGCTCTATCTCTCAAGCTGCGCGGCGCGCACCATGGGGCCAGCGGCGGCCGATCCAGCGGATATGCCGCTCAGCGACATCCTCGCGATGCTGGCTCGGCGCGCGGACATCAACCTTGCCGTCAGCCCCTGCGAAAGCGGCCTGTGTTGCGGCATGGCATGGGAAAGCAAGGGGCTGGCCGCAACTGCCGACCGCATGGCCGACGCCGTGCTCGATGCTGTCGAGGCAAGCGGGGCGCCGCGCGTGCTGATGGACACCAGCCCCTGTACCTTCCGTCTGCGGCGGCGTGCACAGGCGAGGGGGCGCGGCGTGGCCATCGTCGATATTGCAGAGTTCCTGCATGACGTGATTCTGCCCCGTCTGACTGTCAACCAACTGGACGAGACGGTCATGCTGCATATCACATGCAGCAGCCGCCGCATGGGGTTGGAGCCCAAGCTGGCGGCGGTGGCGCGCGCCTGCGCAACGCGGGTGGTGATGCCGCAGGGCATAGGATGTTGCGGTTTTGCCGGCGACAAGGGCTTCACACTTCCTGAGCTGAACGATCATGCGCTGCGCGATTTGCCCGAGTCGGTTCCGTCAGGCTGCACGCAAGGCTATTCGACCAGCAGGACATGCGAAATCGGTCTCAGCGATCACGCAAATATACCTTACCGTTCATTGGCTTATCTGGTGGAGCGAGCAACAAGGCAAGCGGTACGATAATACTACCAACGCCTGAAATGCACGACTAAGATGCATGGCAGAGGTGGAGTGGACCTGGGGTTCGACATCCACACGGATGAGGAGAAGCACATCGGTCGATGCCGCTTCGGGTCACCCTGACCCGAAACAAGCTGCTCGGATCGATCCCGAACCTGTTGGCTTGGGAATGAACCCGGAAAGCTCGGCGTCCACCGATCGCGCAGGAGGATGCTAATGGCTGCGAGTGGAGTGGTGCACTCAGGAAAAACCTCATTGGCGGTGCTGGAAGAGCGTGATCATGTCGTCGCCAGGGCATGGGAGGATTTTGTGTCCGGTTCGGGTTGCGGGCCGAAGCTGGTGCGCGACGTGGTGATTGAAAGCTGGCAGCGTTGCCGCACCTCTCAGGTCAACCTTGGTGTTGAATATGCGCCGCATTTGGCCACCGATCAGGTCCCGCATCTGCGCCAGCGGAACCGTCAGCTCCTGCAGGCTGCCGCTCCTACCCTGGTCCAGGCGGCCGATGTGCTGGCGGGCACCAACTCGCTGATGCTGATCACGGACCCCAACGGAGTCGTGCTGGAAGCGGCGGGGGATGCCCACACTGTTCATGCCGGTATGGATATCGCTCTGATGCAGGGCGGACGTTGGACTGAGACTGACGCGGGTACCAATGGCATCGGTACCGCTCTGGCTATCGGTGGGCCCGTCATGGTGCATGCCGGCGAGCATTATTGCGAGGGCATCAAAGGCTGGAGCTGTGCCGGTGCGCCCATCCGCGATCCGCTGAACGGCGATATCGTGGGCATTCTCGACATTTCGGCGAAGCGCGGGCAATCGAGTGCCCGGATTCTGGCGCTGGCTGTCATGACCGCCAGCCAGATCGAGCAAAGGCTGACACGGCAGGTCGAGGTGCAGCATCTCAGGTTGATGGAGATGGGCCTTGAGCATAGCCAGCGTCACGCTGGCGATGATCTGATTGCGATCGATGCCTTTGGCCGCATCGTTTACACCAGCAGGCTGGCGCAAAAGGTCTTGAGCGAGAAATTCGGCACGGACCTTCCCGATCTCAGGCGCGGCATGCAGATCCTCGACGATTACGGCAAGCCGCTCAGGCATGTGGTTCCGGGCCTGCCGCGTGACTGGTTGCGCCCCTTGATGGCTGACGGTGAACTGGGCGGGCATCTGCTGGTCATTCCAGCCCGTTCGCAACGCCGTCCGCTTCCGGTGAGCCCCGTGCATGACGTGTCGGAGCCGGTGCGTTCCCAGTTCGACTGCATCGTGGGAGAAAGCGACTGCATCCGGCATTCCATCGCCATGGCGCGAAGGATCGCTCCGTTGCATGTGCCGGTGCTGGTCGAAGGGGAATCGGGCGTAGGCAAGGAACTGTTCGCCCGAGCGATCCATGGCGAAAGCAAGGTGGCGCAGGGCCCCTTCGTGGCCTTCAACTGCGGTGCTGTATCGAAGGAACTGATTGCCAGCGAACTCTTTGGCTATGTTCGGGGTGCTTTTACGGGCGCCAGCAGCGATGGCCGTGTCGGTCGGTTCGAGGAAGCCAATGGCGGCACCCTCTGCCTCGACGAGATCGGAGAGCTGAGTCTGGAATTGCAGCCCTATTTGCTGCGCGTTCTGGAAGAGGGCGTGGTCTATCGTGTAGGCGACAGCAAGCCGCGCCGGGTCAACGCCCGCATCGTGGCCATGACCAACCGCGATTTGCGCGCCGAGGTGGCCGCCGGGCGCTTTCGGCTCGATCTCTTTCATCGCCTGAGCGTCACGGCGGTGGAGGTGCCCCCACTGCGCGCGCGCGCGGGCGATATTTCCCGATTGATCGACTATTTCAATCCCCGCATCGCCGACCGTCATGGTCGTCAGCCGGTCCGGTTTACGGCGGCGGCGCTGGCGCGGATGGAAAACTACAGTTGGCCGGGCAATGTGCGCGAATTGCGCAATGTCGTCGAACGCAGCGTCCTTTTCGCGCAGGACGACATCGCCGATGTCGATGTGCTTCCCCGTGAGATTGAGCAGCACGGAATATTCCACACAAGCGATTTGGCTCAGGTGCCGGTTCGTGAGGCTGTCCCGGAAAGTGGAGAGCAGCAGGCCATAGATCATGCCATCCGGATGGCCAGAGGCAATCTGTCGGCGGCAGCAGTCACGCTGGGTGTATCGCGAAGCACCCTTTATCGAAAGATGGGGCAGTATGGCATGCGGCGAATCAGCCCTATTGAGATAGGCCATGCCTTTATGGTTGCGGGAGGGTAATGCAGTAAATCTTTACTGCAACAAATCCACAATTGAAAAATGAAGTATTATGATGAGTAATCGTGTTTCATTATGGCAACTTTTATATAATGCTTTGTGAAATATTCGATTATTTTTTAGACTTGGATAAAAATAGCGACATTCTCTCCATTCCTGCAAAGAAAATGGGAGGATGTTATGAAGTGGATTGTTCGTCCTATCGCCGTGACGGCCATGTTGGCGATGGCAGGATTTTTCTGTGGGCAAGCGCGGGCAACCGAACTTGAACCGCAGGAATTCGTGGCCGCGCCGCCAGGGACTACGGTGTTTCTGGGCTATGCGCTCTATGCCAATCATGACCAGTTCGTCCCGGTCGCGGGGCCGAGCGTGAAGGATGGCACTAATCTTGATCTGGAACTGGGCATCGCGCGGCTGGCGCATTATTTCAATATCGGCAAGACACTGGCTCTGGTCGAGGTACTCCAGCCCTTCGGCTCGCTGAATAACGCGCGGCTCGGGGGGCAGAGGCTGAATTCGAGTTCGGGCCTGGGCGACACCATTCTGGCAGCAGCGGTCTGGCCGATCAACGATGTTCAAAAGCAAACCTACTTTGGCGTGACGCTCTACGCCACGCTGCCCACCGGAGCCTATGACAAGACGCGCGTGGTCAATCTGGGTAATCACCGTGTCGCGCTCGATCCCCAGATTGCCCTGTCGCAAGGCATCGGCAAAAAATGGTCTGTCGATCTTACCGCCGATCTGATCTTCTACAGCGCCAATACCGAAGCCGGGCTGGGCGGAGGTCAGCGGCTTTCTCAGTCGGAAACGATGCAGTTTCAGGCCTTCCTCAACCGCAAGTTCGCCCATGGCTTTACCCTGTCAGCGGGGTATCAGGGCATGCGCGGCGGCAAGCAGCGGCTGGACGGCGTTGATAACGGCAATCGCACGCATTTCGACGAAGCGCGGCTGGTGGCCTCCAAATTCATCACGCCCCGGGTCCAGTTGATGGGCGAAGTCAATCATCAGTTCGACGTTCGCGGCGGCTTCAGTCAGAATGTCGGGGTGCTGGTCCGCACGCTGTATGTCTTTTGACGCTTCGGAACAAACCGATACAAGTTGACACACATGTGTCTCACGCAGCGTCGGCCCGTGGGCCGCAGGGCGGGCGGGCGCTGCGAATTTGCTGTGCGATCCGTGCGCAGCGGAATTGGCACGAAGCTTGATAGCAATCCCCCGATCCAGCGCCGGACAAGATCGGGATTACCCTGCAGGCGCGTGGTTCAGGGAGAAAAAACCATGTGTCGATTGTATCGCCACACATCGTCAGACAGCTATAGTCCTGCCACGCGCAAATTGCGCATCCACGGTCATTCCACCTCTGTTCGGCTGGAAAAGGGCTTCTGGGATATTCTGGAAACCATGGCGGAGGCAGAGGGCAAGAGTCTGGGCCGTCTCGTGACCATCCTGCATGACGAAGTGCGCCAGTCCGGGGCGGACCTTCCCAATTTCGCATCCTGCCTGCGGGTGATGGCCCTGTATTATGGGTCAGGAAGCCGGACAGGCTGCTGTGAGCGTTTGAAGGAGACGGCATGACGATACTCCATCAGGGCATGCGCGTTGACGCGGGGGAGATTGTCCAGTTCCCCTGCCTTGCGGATAACTACGGTTACCTGCTGGTCGACAGCGCGTCATTCCGGGCCGTAGCGATCGACACACCCGATCCGGCAAAGGCGCTGGAGGTGCTGGAAGAAAGGGGATGGAGGCTTACCTATATCCTCAACACGCATTGGCATGATGACCATGTCGGGGGAAACGTTGCGCTTAAGGAGGCGACCGGGGCACGCATTATCGCGCCGGCCGCCGAGCGCAGGCGCATACCGGGGATCGACATAGGCATTCGTGGGGGAACAGTGATTTTTCTGGGAGGGCTGGTGATCCATGCCATCGACACGGCTGGGCACACGCTGGGCTGTCTGAGCTACCACGTTCCAGGAATGGAGGCCGTGTTTACGGGCGATGCCCTGTTCACCATGGGATGCGGACGCCTGTTCGAGGGAACACCGCAGACGGCATGGGGCGGCCTGCGCAGGCTTGCGGAGCTTTCCGATGAGACCAGAGTTTACAGCGGCCATGAGTATGGGTTCAGCAATGCAAGTTTTGCCTTGAGCCTGGGGGACGAGACAGAAAGGGAGGTCACGGCACGGGCGCAGGCCATAGTGATGCATCGGGTAAGCTCTACGGTGCCGAGCACCATCGGCCTTGAGAAGCGCACGAACCCCTTTCTGAGATTACCGTTGGCTGAGCAGTGTGTCGAAAGACAGGTGGACCGATTTCGCGAACTTCGCGAACTGAAAAACGACTTTCGATCATAGTTGCCGTAGCGCGACGAACCGGATGGCTTCGTCAATGACCTCGGCCGAGTTCTACATCTATGGCTTGCCCTGTGTAGAGGATGTCATGAAACATCGGCGCTTCCATTGCGCAGGTACCATCCCCGGCCAGCCTGATCCGCAAGCGCCGTTGATTTGCCATGCCTGAAAATCGGCCCACGCGCGGGCCGATTTTCAGAACGCGTTTCGCATCCTGCCAGATCAAAGTCGTACTTGCGCTCTCACCATGCTCATAGGCATAGCTGAGGGCATCGTCCTCGTAGAGCATCATTGCGCCGTCGCGGCCGGGAAAGACCACGATGTCGAGATCCTTGCCCAACGCGTGCGCGCTCGATTCCACTATTGGCCCCAGCGGAAGGATGCTGCCCGCGCGGACATGAAGCGGGATCCGCTCAATCGGGCAGTCCACCTGATGGACCTGCCCCCCGGCCCGGCGAGAGCCAGTCCAGAAATCGTACCAGCCCCCGGTCGAGGCGGGCAGATAGACCGGCCATGACGCGGCGTCCGGAGCCAGCACCGGCGCCACATGCAGCGCGGGGCCGAACATATAGCTGTGGCTTTGCCCAAGAGCTTGGGGATCGTGGGGGAAATCGAAGACCAGCGGGCGTAGGACCGGCATTCCGACCTGATGGGCCTGCGCCGCCAGCGCATAGATATAGGGCAGCATGCGATAGCGCAGTTCAAGATAGCGCCGCGCCACGTTCTCCACCTGATCGCCATAGCGCCAGAATTCGGTGTCGGTCATATAACCATGCACCCGTTGCAGGGGCAGGAAGGTGGCATACTGAAACCAGCGCAGGAAACGTTCGTGATAGGCAGGGTCGGTGTATTGCTCCTTGCCGGGGCGGAAGAAGCCCCCGGCATCCACCGTCCAATAAGGATAGCCCGCCGCCGCCATGTTGAGCCCGGCGGGTATCTGGCGTTTTAGCGTTTCCCAGTCATGGCCGATATCGCCCGACCATGTGGCGGCGGCATAGCGCTGCTGGCCCGGAAAGGCCGATCGGGTCAGGATCATCACCCGCTTGTCGGGCGCGGCGCGGCGCTGGCCTTCATAGACCGCGCGCGAAACCTGAAGGGGATAGGACAGGCGGACCTTCTCGCCCGGCCCGGCGGCGGTATGGCGGCCGACCAGATCGTCATTCTCCGGCTCTGTGGCATCCTGCCACCATGCGTCGATGCCCAGCGAGGCCAGGCGCCGGTTCTGGTTATAGGCATAAAACGAGGCGGCCTGAGGGTTGAAGAAATCGACCCAGTCGGTGTCGCGGATATAGAAATCCCTTTGGGCGAACTGTCGGCCCAGATCGGTCTCGCGCGACACCTTTGACCAGACCGAGAGCATGAAGCGCATATCCATGTCGTGGAGGGTCCGGCAAAGGCCCACCGGATCGGGATAACGGCTTTCATCGAAACGCATCGCGTTCCAGCCATATTGGCCCCAATATTGCCAATCCTGGACCATCATGTCGACAGGCAGGCGGCGGCGGCGGAACTCGCGCGCGGTCTCTATGATCTCGTCGGAGGAATGGAACCTTTCGCGGCAATGGATATAGCCCAGCGCCCAGAGCGGCATCATGGGTGTTATCCCGATCAGCGCGCGATAACCGGCCATGACCTCGGCCGCCGAGGGGCCCGCGATCACCACATAGTCGATCGC
The DNA here is from genome assembly GCF_012275515.1 of Novosphingobium sp. SG707. Taxonomy (GTDB): domain Bacteria; phylum Pseudomonadota; class Alphaproteobacteria; order Sphingomonadales; family Sphingomonadaceae; genus Novosphingobium. The sequence continues at coordinate 56,450 of NZ_JAAZQL010000001.1, read as the reverse complement.
CTCGGCCACGGGAGAGCGCCACCGCGTGCTCTCATCCACCGGCGCAAAGGCCAGCGAGGGTGTGTCCTTGTCATCGGCGATCACTCTCACCCTGTGCTCGCCGGCGCCCAGATGGGCGATGAAACCCGCCGTGGGCGGCAGCCAGAGATTGGTGTGATCGGTAAGAACCCTGCCGTCGATTTCGACATGGTGGCGCGAGGCCATCTTCTGGCCGATGTCGAGCAGGAAGGCATGGGGCCCCTCATGGTCGGTGACAAAACGACCCTCAAAAACCGCCTCTCGACGCGCGACGCGGGCATTGCCTTGGGTGGTGGTGACATCGGCCAACTGGGCGGCGCCATCCTGCTGTTGCCGCACCAGCGCGATGGGGCGGTCAGGCGGGTTGATCTCACTCATCCCCTGCTGGTGCCAGAGCAGGCCGTAGCCCTTGCTGGAGAGAAGGAAGGGCAGGCTGATCTGGGTGTTCACCTGCGTCAACCGGCGCGGCAGGCCACGCAGGTTGAGATGGCCGTCCTGAAAACAGCCGGTGCCGTAGAGATGTTCATCGGCGGGGGATTCGAAAGCCTGTTCGACCGAAAAAACCCGTTCTGTGCCCAGCATGCCGGGGGCAAGCCTGCGTCCACCGGGCCTTTCCGCCAGCAGCAGCGCCCCGTTGCGATCAAAAAAGCGGAGCGCGGCGCTGTCCGGCCTCACCTCGCAGCGGATGTGGGGCAGTTCCAGCCGGATGGCGCCATTGCTCTCTTTACGCCGAGCCGGGCTTGGCCTGTCATGGAGGGGCGCCAGAATGTCGCTGACGGGCATGGCGGGAGCGGCCTGTCCCGGCACAAAACGGATGCGGAAAGCCCGGTCGCTGAGCGCGGCAATCTGGAGCAGACCGTCGGCCATCGGCAGCAAGAGATCTGCTGCGCGGCCTCGGGCCGGGTTTGCCAACAAAGGCATGCCAGGTGCGGCCAGTGTCGCGCCCGCAACCCCGGCAGACAAGAGTTTGCGACGACTGAGTGACCTGACCATATTTCCTCTCTTCAACACACGATATGGTTTTGTTTTAGGCAGGTAGTACTGTTATACTCTCTTTGGGTAGCGTTACCATACCTGCCAAGGCGAAGCAAAGAGTCATAAGCGCCGACAGATAAAGTTTCGCAAAGTGGGAATGGAACAATCATAACTTTCAAAGTGGAGCACCGCACCTCGCTGCCCCCGCATATGAGTAAGCCTTGACAGCGAGTTTGTTAGCGATACCATGCTCTGGCAATAGAGATAAGAGGCCATGCGCTATGGGAACGGATGTTGGCAGGCTTCGGCGGGGCTCCGTCTGGATTCCAGTGTTGATGATGGCTTTTGCGGCCAGCCTGCCGGCACCGGCAAAATCTCAGGCGGCAAGCGGCCTTGACGCGCGCGGCCATCTGCTGGCCGTGGAAGCGGAGGCGGGGGACGCCTTTGCCTATAAGCTGCTCAGCGATGGCGTGCAGATTCACCTGCACGGGCTGACCAAAAACATCCTCTTCTATGGTCCCGATACGGTGCGGGTGAATGCCAATCTCGGCCGGAATTACTGGACGGCGCCCAGCCTTGTCGTGGTGCGGCCTCCGGCGCCCCAGCCCTTCACCGTCGCGGAAAAACCCGACACGCTGACCATCATCACCCCCCGCCTGCGCATCGAGGTCAGCAAGGCTACCGGCGCGCTGCGTTTCATGGACGCATCGGGCAAACTCTATACCGCCGAGAATGCCGCGGCGCCCGAAACGGTCAAACCCGTCACCATCGAGGGCGCCCCCAGCTACGAGGCCACCAACCGCTTCACCCTGCAAGGCGACGAGGCGATCTATGGCTTTGGCTTCACCGCCGATGATCGCTCCAACCGGCGCGGCAGCGACCTTTTGCTGGTACAGACCAATGTGGGGATCATCATCCCGGTGATGATGTCCTCGCGCCGCTATGGCATCCTGTGGGACACCTATTCCCAGATGCGGTTCAAGGATGACGCGGGCGGCGCATCGCTATGGGCCGAAAGCGCGCCGGGCGGTGTCGATTACTATTTCATGGGCGGACAGACGCCCGACGATGTGGTGGCCGCCTATCGCCGTCTGACCGGCGATGCGCCGATGGTGCCCAAACAGATGCTGGGCCTGTTCATGTCCAAGGAGCGCTATAAGACGCAGGCGCAATTGCTCGACATCGCGCAGACCTTTCGCAAAGAACAGTTTCCCCTCGATACGATCGTGCAGGACTGGCAATATTGGGGCGGCGACAAGGACGGCACCTGGAGCGGGATGATCTGGGACAAGACCCGCTATCCCGACCCCGAGGGCATGACGCGCCAGCTTCACGCCATGCATATGAAACTGATGGTGTCGATTTGGCCCTCGGTAGGTGATGATACGGCGCTGGCGCATGAGCTGGACGCGCAGCATTTGCGCTTTGCCCCGTTGCACTGGATTTCCAAACATGCGCGGGTTTATGACGCCTACAGCCCCGTCGCCCGCCGGATCTATTTCAAACACATCAAATCGGGCCTGCTGGACAAGGGCGTCGATGCGCTGTGGATGGACGGCACCGAGGTCGAGGTTTCCAGCGCCATGTGGAATGCGGCCGACAACATCCGCGACACCAAGGCGTTGGGGGCCAACGCGCTGGGTGATTTCACGCGCTACCTCAACCCTTATTCGCTGATGACCACGCAGGGCACCTATGACGGCCAGCGCGCCACCAGCAACAAGCGCGTGTTTACTCTTACCCGCTCGGCCTGGGCGGGGGCGCAGCGCACAGCCGCCGCATCATGGAGCGGCGATATCTTTGCCAGCTGGAAAACGCTGAAGCAGCAGGTGGCGGGCGGGATCAACGTCACCGTCACCGGCAATCCCTATTGGACACAGGACACCGGCGGCTTCTTCGTCTCCGACTTTCCCGGCGGCGAACAGAACGCGGGCTGGCGCGAACTCTATGCCCGCTGGCTGCAATTTGCCGCCTTCAACCCGCTGATGCGCATCCACGGCACCGATGTCGAGCGCGAGCCATGGCGCTTCAAAACGCTCGACCCTCAGGTGTATGATTCCCTGCTGAAGAGCACGCAGCTGCGCTATCGTCTGATGCCCTACATCTATGGCCTTGCGTGGAATGTGACTCATGCGGGGGGCACGATGATGCGCCCGATGATGATGGATTTTCCCGACGACCGGGCGCTCGACACCATCGACGATCAGTTCATGTTCGGTTCCTCGCTGCTGGTCCACCCGGTCACGCGCGCGATGATCCATATCCAGCCGCCCCCGCCCGCCACGGTTCCGGCCGAAGCCCTGACGACGCCGGATGGCAAACCGGGTCTTGCCGTCCAGTATTTTGAGGGCGAGAACTTCGAAACGCCCAAGGGCACCGCCATCGACGCCAGGCTGGACCATACCTGGCCCGATCCCCCGCTGGCCGAGATTCCGGGCGGACTTTCCGGCCTCAGCCATTTCTCCGCCCGCTGGACCGGGACGCTTACCGCGCCTGAGGCGGGAAGCTATGAACTGGGGCTGGAAGGCGATGATGGCTATCGCCTGACGCTGGATGGCGAGACGGTGATCAGCCGCTGGGGAAAGGGCACCTTGCGCTATACCGGCAAACGCCTCACGCTGGCCAAGGGGCAGAGGGTGAGGATCGGCATTGATTACTTCAACGGCGATGGCAATCGCGCGCTGCGCCTTGCCTGGCGCCGCCCCAGCGATGGCAGCGGCGAGGTGACGGGTCCTGCGGATTTCAACGTCACCACCACGCTGCCCAAAGGCGCGGACTGGTACGATTTCTGGAGCGGGCAGCGCTTGCGGGGCGGCGAAAGGGTAACCCGTCCGGCTCCGCTTGATCTGGTGCCGCTCTATGTGCGGGCCGGGTCGATCCTGCCCATGGGACCGGTGCTGCAATATGCCACCCAAAAGCCGGACGCTCTGCTGGACATCCGCATCTATCCCGGCGCGGACGCCCGATTCACACTCTATGACGATGACGGCGAAACCTATGCCTATGAGAAGGGGCAGCGCGCCACCACCGAACTGGTCTGGCACGACCGCACCCGCACATTGATCATCGGCGCAAGACAGGGTGCTTTTCCCGGCATGGTGAAAAGGCGGATTTTGAATATTGCGCTAATCCGCCCAAACCCGGCGGGAGGATTGGCGCCCGCATCGTTCCTTCGGCGCGTTCAATACTCAGGCAAGAAGTTGTCCGTCCGTCTGTGACCGGAAATTATTTTCCGTTGAAGCAGGCCCTCGTGCTTCTGTTGAAGGCTTTCGTCAGGTCTGACGTGATCCACCGTCGTGGCGCACGGCGGCCGGATGATGCTTTTCGGGACGAGACCTGAGGATCAAGAAGGAATGGCCCGTATCGGTGGCTGGCAAGTCCGTGACAGGTCGGTCACATCAGGGGGGCGGTTCGGGCAGGCTGGCCCGCGCGCCCGGCAACGTGCCGTACAATCGATGTCGGCTGGTTTCGCGCTGCCTCGGGCTTGTTGGTCCTGAGCGGCTTTTTCTGTCCTGAACGACAATGCTCTCGGAACCATGATGTGAAATTTTGCCTTCATAACGTATGGATTATTGCATGTGTTATGTATGCATTGTAAGTGGGATGCAGAATCAGTGCCCCTCTAAGGGATATGGCCGATGAAGCCCGCAAATCTCGTTGAAAATAAAGGAAAATGGATTTTTCGTTGCGGCATGAAGGGCTGTTGCCCCAAATGTGGCAAGGCATCCATGTTCAAGCGCTGGCTCAAGCTGCAGGACCGCTGCCCCAATTGCGGGCTGAATTATAACTTTGCCGCGCCGGACGATGGCCCGGCGTTCTTTTCGCTCTGCATCGTGGCCTTTCCGCTGTCCTTTTTTGTTGTCTGGCTTCAGGTGGCGTTTGATCCGCCCTACTGGGTGCATCTGGTCACATCGCTTCCGCTGATGATGCTCGGCTGTATCTTGCCATTGCCCTATATCAAGGGGTGGTTGGTCGCCTCGGCCTATGTCAATCACGCAAAGGAGGCAGGCACCGAAAGGCTGTGGGCCGAACTGCATGCCCGCGCCGAGGACAAGGCTGATTGACATGCAGACGCAGAATGTCGATCTTGCTGCGACAGACGGTAACGCACTGACTTTGGCCGCACATCTGGTTGCAAAAGTGTATGATGCGATCAACAGGTCAGATCTTGCTGCCATGATCCGCGCCGGCCAGGCAGAAGATTTTCCGGAGATCGCGGACGCTGCGGCACTGCTGGAACATGAAACGGCCCGCATTGGCCGTTATGAATCAGCGCTGCGGCAATATGCCGATCCCGGCCTTTGGGATGACACGACGCCGGGCGGCATGCTCGCGTTGCATGATGCTGGGGAAATGGCGAGGAACGTGCTTGCGGGCCGCCCCGTTTTCAATCATCGGGACTGATGATCCATGCAAAATGCCTGCAAAAAGGTTGGAACCTCATAATGACCGATTGGACGCCCGACATTAACGCGGCGAGCGGCCCTAAATACCTGGCGATTGCCCAATCTCTGGCCAATGCCATCGAGGCGGGGGTTCTGACGCCCGGCGACCGGCTGCCGCCGCAAAGGGCGCTGGCTGATCTGCTTGGTCTGGATCTGACCACCGTAACCCGCGCCTATGGAGAGGCCCAAAGGCTTGGTCTGATCGAGGGTAGCGGCCGCCGTGGCAGCTATGTGAAGGCCCGGGATAAAACGGCTCCGTCGATTTCCGCTGACGATCCCGGCGATACCGGGATGAACGCCCCGCCCGAAGGCTTTGGCGGCACGCTTGCTCAGGCCTTTCGCGACAGTGTGGCGGGTCTGCTCAGCGCCGACATGGCCGCGGCGCCCCTCCAGTATCAGCGCAGCGGCGGTGCTCCGTCGGCGCGCAGGGCTGGCGCCGAACTGCTCATGGCGCGCGGCATTGCCTGCTGCGAGGACACCGTGCTTTTGGCGGCGGGTGGTCAGAATGCGCTTCATGCCATCTTCAGCGCCCAGTTCAGGTCGGGCGACAGGCTTGCGGTCTGCGCCCATGCCTATCCTGGATTGCTCGCGCTGGCCCGGCGGTTTGGCGTGACGTTGCAGGTCATCGCCTCGGATGCCGATGGCATGGATCCCGCCAGTTTGGACCAGGCTTGCGCGGGCGGCGGGGTGAAGGGCATTTACCTCGTACCGACGAATGACAATCCGACCACCATCACCATGCCTGATGCCCGCAGGCAGGCGATGGCCGCAGTGATTGAAAAGCACGATCTGCTGCTGATCGAGGACGATGCCTATGGCTGGCTGCCAGACCATCCTCTACCCCCGATCACCTCCTATGTGCCCGATCAAAGCTGGCACATCGCGAGCGTTTCGAAAGTCTTGACCCCCGGCTTGCGCGTTGCGTGGCTGCGCGCACCCAATGTGGCGGGCGCGTGGCGACTGGCCGCCGATATGCATGAAACCGCCATCATGGCGCCGCCGCTCAATGCCGCCATTGTCACGGACTGGGTCAGGGGCGGCTTGTTCCACAAGCTGATTGACGAGGTAAGGTCCGAGGCCCGCCTGCGACAGGATATCGTGCGGGAAAGCCTTTCGCCGGGCAGCTTCCGCGCGCAGGACTATGGCTATCACCTGTGGGTCGAAGTGCCGGAGGATCTGGATGCTCGCCATGTTTGCGATGCGCTGCGCCAGCATGGCCTGGCCGCGATCCCCGGTGATGCTTTCGCGGCCGAAAAATCATCAAGCAGGCCTGCCGCCATGCGGGTTTCGGTTGGCGGAGCGATAGGGCGCGATCAATTGCGACGTGGCCTCAACCTGCTGTCTGCCCTGATTGGTCCGCAGGCACCGCGCAAGATCAATCTGGTCTGATACTCTGGGCCGATATGTCGGAATATGGGAGGGTGAGGACACGGTTCCAAACCTCACCCTCAATGAACTTTGTTAGGACGTCGTGATGGATTGGGCTCCCGTAATATTGCTGATCGTAAAGGCTAGTGTCATCGGCACCGCCATGTTCTTTGCCGTCAAATGGCATTACGATCAGGATCGGAAAGATGAAGGCACCGACGCGCAATGGACCAGCGAATTGCGCATTTTCATAACGATGCTGATCGCCCTCACCTTATCCCTGATCGGGATTGTTTACGCCGGATGCTGGGGCGACAGGGCTGTGGGCGGAACCGGCGGCGCCTTGGCCTTCGTGCTTACGCTGGCGGTGTTTCTGGTGGCGAAGCCGACCGCCGAGGCCGATCTGTATGATCGCCTCGGACAAGCCGGCCACGCCCTTGAGGAGGAAAGCATTCAGCATATCGAGGCGTTGCGTGATGCTTTGATCCGCCGCCGCGACTCCCTGCTGCGCGAAAAGATCTATTTCAGCATCGCGGTGACCGTCAGCGCGCTTGCGTGGGCCTATGGTAATGTTGCCGCCGGTTGGTTCAGTTTTGTGCGTTGAGGCGTTTTGAACCTGTCGCGGGAAATGCCCCCACCAGCGTGCATCAGGCGACGGTGATGGCGATCTTGCCCTGCGCGCGCCGGGCGCCATTGCGGCCGATCACCGCGTCATAGGCATCCCCGATCTGCTCCATCGTGAACGTACGCGGGTCGAGCCGGGGCAGCAGGTGGCCGCCTTCGGCAATGGCGGCGGCGGCGCTCAGGATCTCGCCATAATGGGCGCGCCCTTCGTCGGCCAGCAGCGTATGCAGCGTGAAGACGCCCGAATAGGTGGCCTGTTTGAAGGACAGCGGGGCCAGCGCATGCGCGCCCCAGCCAAGGCAACTGACCACATGGCCAAAGCGCCGCACCGCCCGGAATGAGGCATCGAGCAGCGCTCCGCCGCCGGTGTCATAGACCACGTCAAAGCCGCGCCCTGCGGTATGCTCGGCCACGTATAGGTCCACATCCAGCGCGGCGTCGATCGGGGTGGCGCCCAATGCGCGCAGGTAATCGTGATCGGCGGCAAAGGCGGTGGCGAACACGCGGGCGCCATGGGCCAGTGCGATCTGCACCGCCACATGGCCCACGCCCCCTGCGCCGCCCTGCACCAGCACGCTGTCACCCGGGCGGATGGCGGCGCGGTCGATCAGCCCTTCCCACGCGGTGATCACCACCAGCGGCAGGATCGCCGCCTCGCGCATGGTCAGGTTTGCAGGCTTATGCGCCAGCAGGCGGGCATCGGCGGCGACATACTGCGCCTGCGTGCCGGGCAGGGCGCCCACACCGCCGATCAGGCCATAGACTTCATCTCCAGGCGCAAAACCGGTGACGCCCGCGCCAACCTGTTCCACCACGCCCGCCACATCCATGCCCAGCACGGCGGGCAACGGCCGGCGGGCATGAGCGGCCTCGCCCGCGTGGATCTTGGTGTCGAGCGGGTTGGTGCCGCTGGCGTGGACGCGGATCAGAACCTCGCCCGCGCCAGTGGTGGGCCGGGAGACGGTGCGCAGAGTGAAAGGGCCATTGGCGGTATCGGCGATGGCGGCGAGCATGGTGGAAGTATGGGTCATCGGGGTATCTCCTGTTTGATGCCCTGATGGTGCGCCGATCATGCTTGAATGAAAATCGACGATACTGTATGCTGTCCATTCATATTTGTTTGGATATGCCATGTCTTCCCCGCCGCTTGAATGGAGCGATCTGCCGGTTTTCCTCGCCATTGCGCGCGAAGGCACGCTGGGCGCGGCCGCGCGAAAACTGGGTCAATCGCAGCCCACCATGGGCCGCCGCCTGCGCGCGCTGGAAGAAGCCACAAGCACCGCCCTGTTTCAGCGTACCGCCGATGGCTTTGTGCTGACCGATGAAGGCGCGGTGATGCTGCGCCATGCCGAGCGTATGGAGGCTGAGGCGCAGGCGCTCTCACGCGAATTGGCGGGCAATGAACAGCGCTTGGAGGGCATGTTGCGGCTGACCTGTTCGGACTGGTTCGGGCGGATCGTGCTGGCGCCCATGTTGGCCGAGTTTCACCGGCGCCATCCCGGCGTGGTGGTCGAAACGCTGACCGATCCGCGCATCTACAGCCTTGCCCGACGCGAGGCCGATCTGGTGCTGCGCATCGCCCCGTTTGATGAGCCGGAGGTGATCGCAAGGCGGCTGATGACGGTGCCCTATGCGCTCTATGCCCCGGCCGATTTTGGCCCGCTGGGGGATAGCGTGCCGGTGGTGGTGATGGACACCGGCTTTGGCGGGATGCCCGATGTGGCCTGGCTGATGCAGAGCCTGCCCACCGCACGCATCGTTGCCCGCAGCAACAGCCGCGAGATGCAGGCGCAGCTCTGCGCGCTGGGCACGGGGCTGGCGGTCCTGCCCAAACCTTTGGCCGCCGCCACGCCGGGTCTGGTGGAGGTGGATCTTGGCAGCGCACCGCCGAGCCGCGAGACATGGCTCGGCTATCACCGTGACCTGAAGCGCTTGCCGCGCCTGCGTGCGTTGCTTGACCTGATGGTGGAAAGCGTGGCTTTCAGATGATGTAACCGCCCGCCACTTCGATGGTCTGCGCATTGATCCAGCGGTTGTCGTCAGACAGGAGGCTGGCCACCATCCGACCCACATCGTCGGGTTCGCCGATACGGCCCAGCGCCGTCTGTCCGGCCAGCATGGCCTCGAACTCCGCGCTGATGCCGCCGCCAAGATCCGTACGGACCGCCCCCGGCGCAATGGCATTGGCGCGAATGCCGCGTTCGCCAAACTCCTTGGCCATATAGCGGGTCAACACCTCCAGCCCGCCCTTGAACGCGGCATAGGGCGCGACGCCCGCCGTGGCGACGCGGGTGGTGGCGCTGGTGACATTCACGATGTGGCCGCCATCCGCCATCAACGGCAACAGGGTCTGCGTCAGGAAAAACGGCCCTTTGAGGTGGACGCGGAACAGGGCGTCGAAGTCATCTTCGGCGACATTGGCGATAGGCGCGAATTGCCCATGCCCCGCATTGTTGACCAGCGCGTCAAAGGTCGTGGCCTGCCATACGCTGGCCAAGGCGTCGCGCAGCATCGCACAAAAGGCGGGGAAGCTGGCGATGTCGCTGACATCGAGCGGCAAGGCCATTGCTTTGCCGCCCTCGGCCTCAATCGCAGCGACCAATTGCCCGGCTTCCTGCCGGCCTGTTCGGTAGGTGATGATGGTGCCAAACCCGCGCCTGGCGCAATGGCGGGCCATGCTGGCGCCAAGGCCGCGACTGGCGCCGGTGATGATGACAATGCTCATGGTCGTCCTCTTCGCTATGATGCGGTGGATCTAGTCGCCCCAAGGAAGGAGAGCGCCCATGATCCTCCTTCATTCATGCCTATTCCTGCTTTGTCGTTGCCGGGCCCAGTCGGGTGTGACACAGCGCGACACATGGAAACCCGGCTGTCCGAATTGCGCAGATTGGCATCGCGGGCCGAAAACCGTCGGACCGAAACGAGAATTGCGCGCGTGGCCATGGTGCAGGGCGAAATTGCCGAGCATCGCCTTGCCGCTGTTTATGATCCTATGATCAACCTGATCCTGACAGGCGCGAAGACGATGACGGTGGGCGGGCGCACAATGCGTTACGATCCGGCCACCTATTTCGTGATGTCGGTGGATCTGCCTGCGGTGGGCAGGGTGCATCCGGCCGATGATGGCGCGCCCTATCTGGCGGTCAGCCTGACGCTGGAGCCCAGGATCATCGCCGCGCTGTTGGCCGATGCGCCCAACGCCCCCGGCGGGCCGGTGGACGGTGCTGCCTTTTGCGTGGCGCCCATTACCGAGGATTTGCTGGATGCCTGGGTGCGGCTGCTGCGATTGATGGATCGCCCCGACGAGATCGCTGTGCTGGCGCCAGCCTATGAGCGGGAGATCCTGTTTCGGGTGTTGCAGGGGCCATTGGGCTGGATGCTGCGCGCGATCGCCACGCCGGGAACAGCCTTGGCCCGGGTGGGCGCGACGATCCAATGGATCAGGCATAATTTTACGCGACCGCTGCGGGTCGAAACCCTGGCGGCCATGGCGGCGCTCAGTGTTTCGGCCTTTCACCGCCAGTTCAAGGCTGTGACCACGTTGAGCCCTCTGCAATACCAGAAACAGGTGCGCCTGTTGCACGCGCGTTCGCTGCTGATGGCGGGCGAGGGCAATGTCACATCGGTCGCGATGGATGTGGGCTATGAAAGCCAAACCCAGTTCAGCCGCGAATATGCCCGCCAATTCGGCCTGCCGCCATCGCACGACATCACCAGATTACGCGAAAGCCTCTGAAGCCCGCGTTCCAGCTTTGCTGATCAACGCGGTCCGGCGCGCGCCCTGAAATGCGTTGCTCGTTGCCGATTTCGAAGCGTTGAACCAACGGCCGCTTCGCATATGTTGCGTACAGGGCAACGAAAGTGAACAATATTATGCATTGAGCGCAGCGACCGCTTCTATGACATTTCCGTGGCTATCCGGCGGCTCAACAGCCGGAGGCTCGCAGGCGGCAAGAGTCCTCCACTTAATCAAGGCAGGGAATAATATGCGCTACTCCAAGCAGATCGGCTTTCGTCTGGCCGCGACCAGCAGTCTTATGATTTTTGCTCTTCCGGCCTATGCCCAGCAGGCCCCGCAGGCGAGCAATGTGGCAGGCGACGGCATTGTCGTGACCGCAACCAAGCGCACGGCCTCGACCATTCAGGCCACCCCGATTGCCGTGCAGGCGATCGGCGGGGCCGATCTTCAGGCCAAGGGCGCGATTGATTTTGCCGATTTCTATCGCACCGTGCCGGGCCTGTCGGTTCAGGACGAAGGTCCGGGCGACAAGCGCTATGTCGTGCGCGGCATCAATGCCAGCGGCGCGGGCACGGTCGGGCTTTATCTGGACGAAGTGGTCATCACCGGCGAAAACTCGCAGGATGGCGGCGGTCAGGCCCCCGACATCAAGCTGTTCGACATCGACCGCGTTGAAGTGCTGAAAGGCCCCCAAGGCACCACCTTTGGCGCCAGTTCGATGGCGGGCACGATGCGCTACATCACCGCCAAGCCCGATCTGGACAAGGTGACCGGCTATGTTCAGGGCGGATTGCGCACCACCAAGGGCGCGGATCTTGGCATGCAGACCGATGGCGCGGTGAATATTCCGGTCATTCCGGGCCGTTTTGCGGTGCGCGCTTCGGGTTTCTATGCCGACCTGCCCGGCTGGATCAACAATCGCTTTGAAAAGGGCGCGAATGCGGAAAAGAGCAAGGCTGCGCGCCTTTCCACCCGCCTGAAGGCCACCGATGACCTGACCATCGACACGATGATGATGATCCAAAAGGTGCATCAGGACGCCAAGATTACTATAACCTTCAGGATTTTGGCGGGGCCAAGCTGCCCGCCAATTATCAGGCCGATGTGGTCCGCTCGCCCTATGATGACAAGAGCGAGATCTATAACGTCACCGCCAATTACAAGCGCAGCTTCGGTACGGTGACGGCGACGGGCTCGCGGTTTGTCCGCGACACCGGCTTTGTGCGCGATGCCTCGCTGGCGGCACAGGCGTTTTTCGGCCTGCCCTATGACACTACCGGGCGCAGCGCCCTGGTGCAGAACAAGCACCGCAAGGTGGACAGCGCCGAATTGCGCTTCGCCTCGGACTTCAAGGGCCCGGTGCAGATGCTGGTGGGTGCCTTCATGCAGAATGAGGACCGCTATTACCGTTCGTCATGGCCCAAGGCCGATACGACCGGCAATATTCCGGCCAATGCAGCCTTGCTGCTTGACCGCGCCGTGAATACCCAGATCCGCGAACGCGCGATTTTCGGTGAACTCAGCTACAAGATCCTGCCCGATCTGACGTTTACCGCCGGCGCGCGCTGGTTCGATTTCAAGCTGGAGCAGCAATCGGTGGCGTTTGTTGCAGCGGGCGGCGGCGCGGGCGCGGGCGCAGGGCCGGTGCTGAAAACCAAGGATCAGGGCGTGATCGGCCGCTTCAACCTTGCCTATAAGGTCAGCAGCCACACCAATGCCTATGTTCAGGTCGCGCAGGGCTATCGCTCGGGCGGCACCAACGACCAGACGGCGGCTGCGCTGGCCAATGTGGTCGTTCCCGACGGCTATGGTTCGGATCAGCTGTGGTCCTATGAATTCGGCCTCAAAAACACGCTGCTCGACCGCAAGCTCTATCTGAACGGCGCGGTCTATTACATCGACTGGTCGAACATTCAGGTCTCGCAGCAGGCCACGAACGGCACGGTTTCCTTTGGCTATACCGGCAATGGCGGCAAGGCGAGCGTGACCGGCTTTGAGGCCGAGATCGATGCGCGCCCGTTGCCGGGCCTGCGCCTGACGGGCAGCCTGAACTACAGCAATGCCAAGCTGGACCGCGACAATCCGGTGGCCGCGACCGGGCGCAAGGGCGATCATATTCCCTATGTGCCCACATGGTCGGGCGCCACGGGGATCAGCTATTCGGCGCCTGTGGGGGCGAGTGGGCTGATGGGCACGATCGGCGCGGATGCCACCTATCAGGGGCCGATGGACACCAAGTTCAACTCCACGATTGACAACTGGCAGCATCTCAACGGCTACTGGCTGATCGGCCTGCGCGCCGGAATCAGCAAGGATGCATGGGCGGTCAATCTGAACGCCACCAACCTGTCGAACAACCAGACCGTCATCAATTTCAACGAAATCGTGCCGGGTGTCTATCCGCTGGGCTATTATGTCAGCCGCCCGCGCACGATCACCCTGTCGGGTTCGGTGAAGTTCTAAAAGAGTAATGCCCATGTTCTCCCGCTCTGCTGTTTTGTCGCTTCGTCTTGCCCTGTTTGCCGGGGCGGCGCTTTGTGGAACAGCGGGGTGGGGGGGCGTGATGGCCCAAACGCCGGACAAGGCGCGCCCATGGATGGAGGCGAGCCGGACCCCGGCGCAGCGGGCAGATCGGCTGATCTCCGCCATGACGATGGATGAAAAACTCGGCCTGCTGCAGGGCGACACGGTGCTGGACGGCAATGGCACCGGGGTGAACCCCTGTGTCGGGCATATTTCGGGCCTGCCCCGGCTGGGCCTGCCCGCGCTGTGCATGGGCGATGGTCCGGCGGGCGTGGGCAATGGCATGGTGGGCGTGACACAGTTTCCCGCCCCCTTGATGACGGCCAGCACGTGGGATGCGGGCCTCATGCGGGAATTTGGCGCCGCGCTGGGGCGCGAACATGCGGCCAAGGGGCGCAATGTCGTGCTTGCCCCCACGATCAACATCATCCGCACGCCCAAATGGGGCCGCATTGCTGAAACGCTCAGCGAAGATCCCTATCTGACCGCCATCGGCGGCGCGGCGATCACGGCAGGCATACAGGCGCAGGGCGTGCTGGCCACGCCCAAGCATTTCGCCGCCAACAATCAGGAATGGCTGCGCCTTGGCGATGCGCCCGCCTATGAGGCCATTGATGCGCGCGTCAGCGAGCGCGCCCTGAACGAGATCTATTTCCCCGCTTTCGAGGCGGTGGTGCGGCGCGCGGGTGCCGGATCGATCATGTGCGCCTATAACCGTTTCAACGGCACCTATGCCTGCGAAAACAAGGCGGCGCTCAATCAGTTGCGCGGCTGGGGCTTTGACGGCTTTGTCGTTTCCGACTGGTATTTCGCCCATCGCAGCACCGTGGCCAGCGTGAAAGCCGGGATGGATATTTCCATGCCCGGCGGCCCCAGCCCCTTTGGTTTCGCCGAATTCTACGGCCCGCCCCTGCGCAAGGCGCTGGCCAAGGGCGAGGTGACGGGCGGGGATATCGACACTCTGTTGCGCCACATCCTGACGCCGATGTTCCGGCTGGGCGTGATTGACCGCCCGATCAAGGGCGATGCCAATGCGCAGGCCCGCTCGCCCGCCCATCTTGCGCTTTCGCAACGGATCGCTGAGGAGGGCAGCGTGCTGCTGCGCAATCAGGGGGGCGTGCTGCCGCTTGGCCCCGGTCTGGCGCGCGTGGCGATCATCGGCGATGATGCGGGCGAGCATGTCCAGACCACCGAGCGCTATGGCGGCTTTGTCAAGAATGATGAGATCAAGCCGATGGCCCCGCTGGCTGCGATCCGCGCTGCCCTACCTGAAAACGTTAAGGTCGATTATGCCCGCGGCACGCTGGGGATTGCGCCTTTGCCCGCCATTCCCGCCTCGGCCCTGCACGATCTGACGGCCAGCTATTACGCCTCGCCCGATTTTTCCGGCAAGCCCGCGCTGACCCGCGCCGAAGCCACGATTGATTATGAGCAGGCCGGTACCAAGGAGTTGGGCAGCGTCTTTTCCGCGCGCTGGCGCGGCACTTTGGTGCCTCCGGTGGGTGGGCTCTACCGCTTCTCGCTCAATGGCGGCGGAGAAATCCGCCTGCGCATTGATGGGCGCGAGGTGGCCTATACGCCCAAGCAGAATTTCCGCCTGACCACCCATGGCACGATCACGCTGGAGGCGGGCAAACCGGTCTCGTTCGAGCTGGACTATTCGACCGCGCCCACCCTTTCTCCCCCCGAATTGCGCGTGGGTTGGCAGGCGCCCGACGCAAGCCTGATCGCGGACGCCGTGGCCGCAGCGGCCAAGGCCGATGTCGCGGTGGTGTTCGTGGCCGATCACATTTCCGAAGGCGCCGACCGCACCGACCTGCGCCTGCCCGGCGATCAGGATGCGTTGATCGAGGCGGTGGCCAAGGCCAATCCGCGCACGGTGGTGGTGATGCATACCGCCGGCCCGGTCTTGATGCCGTGGCGCGACAAGGTGGCGGGTATCATCGCGGGCTGGTATCCGGGCGAGGTGGCGGGACCGGCCATCGCGCGCCTGCTGACCGGGGCCGCCAATCCCTCGGGCAAGCTGACCGTCACCTTCCCCGCCGACGAAACGCATGGGCCTGCCGATGGCCCTGCGCGCTATCCCGGCAAAGGCACGAGGGCCGATTACAGCGAGGGTCTGTTGGTGGGCTATCGCTGGTATGATGCCAAAGGGCTGACCCCGCTTTATCCCTTTGGTTTTGGCCTGTCCTATACGCATTTCGCCTTTTCCGGGCTGAAGGTCGCGCGCCGGGGCGACGGCTGGCAGGTGTTTGCGCAGGTCCGCAATCTTGGCGCGCGGGCGGGGGCTGAGGTGGCTCAGCTCTATCTGGCCATGCCCGCCGCCGCAGGTGAGCCGCCGCGCCAGCTCAAGGGCTTTGCCCGCGTCGAACTGGCGCCGGGCGAGACGCGCGAGGTCAGCTTTGCCCTTACGCGCCGCGATCTGTCGGTGTGGGATGACAAGGCCCATGCGTGGAAGGTTCCCGCCGGGACCATGCGCATCTTTGTGGGCAACAGTTCGCGCGACCTGCCTTTGTCGGCAAATCTGTCGCGCTAAAACGGGAAGGGCCGCTCTCCACCCCGGAGCGGCCCTTCTATCGATCAACCCCTGGGCAGCACCGCTACCGCTTCGATCTCGATCAGGAAATCGGGCAGGGCCAGCGCCTGAACCCCGATGATGGTGTTGGGCGCGGGGATGACATCGCCGTAAAACGCGGCCAGTTCAGCGCCCACGGCCTCCAGCTTGGACATATCGTAATTGACGATCAGCGTGCGCAGACGCAGCAGATCGTCCACCCCCGCGCCCGCCTCGGCCAGAACGGCGCGGATATTGGCCAGCGCCTGACGGGTTTGCGCGGCCAGGTCATCGCCGCCCACCACATTGTAATCCTTGTCCCACGCGACTTGCCCCGCCAGATGGAGCGTGTCGGTGGCTTCATCCAGCGCGGCATGGGAAAAGCCGAAGCGGGTGCTTTCATAAAGGGATGCGGGATTGATACGCTTTGCGGTCATGATGGTGTCCTGTTGTAAAAAGAGGGGGGTCAGTCCACGATTTCAAGCTGATGGCCCCAGGGGTCGAGCAGATAGAGGTTCTTCTTGCCCGCCAGCGGCCCTTCGGAAATCTCGATGATCTCCATCGCGGTGCAGCCATGCGCGGCGAGATAGGCCGCCGCAGCTGGCACATCATCGACCCGCAGCCCCAGATGATGCCCGCCCGCATCGCAATTGCGCGGCAGGGCGGGGCTGCGGTCATCGGGCTTGTCATATTGCACCAGTTGAAAATTGAGCGTCTCGGTCAAACGCAGCATGATGAGCGTGAGCCGCGCGCCCGGCACATTGACATGCGCCGCCATCCAGTCGCGCCCATCGGGCATGGGGGGAATGTCGGCGGCGTCAATCGGCCCCATGCGGAACAATTCGGATGCGCCGAACACGTCGATGTAAAAGCGCGCCACCGCTTCGGCATCGGCCACGGTCCATGACACGTGATCGGCGGAGAAATGGGGGCGGGGAGGGATGGCCTCGGTCATGCGGACGGCTCCTGTGAATGGTGCAGGAGGCGAGGATGACAAGGGGTTTGCGCCGCAGCAATGACATCGCCGGGACCACATTGTTGCGGCGGGCGCAACGGTCAGCCGATGATCTCATCCACGGTCAAGGGCCGCGCGGGAAAGCGCACACGGAACGGGGCGACCGCATCGGGATCACATCCCTGCGCGGCGGCAATCCGACGCACCAGCGCATGTTCGCAGGACCGCCCCTGACACAGGCCCATGCCGATCCGGCAGCGATGCTTGACCGCCGAAGCGTCAGCCATGGGCGAGAGCCGGGCCATAGTTGCCTCGACCTGCGCCACGGAAATATCCTCGCATCGGCACAGCAGCGTTTCGGGCGTCGCCTGCGGCCAGACATCGCGCGGATCGGCCACCGCGCGCAGCAGGTCGATGAAGGGTTGCAGCCTTGCGCGCCTTGCCTGCGCGCGGGCCATATCGGAGGCAGGCTGCGCGCCTGCATCCAGCGCTATCGCGATCCCCGCAATCTCGCCCTCGGCCATGGCGGCATCCGCGCCCGCAACGCCGGTGGTTTCGCCCGCGACATAAAGCCCCGGCACCGAGGAGCGCATCGCCCCATCACACAAGGTTTCCCACCCGCCCGCAGGTCGCGCCCAGCGCACCGCCGCGCCGACCTGACGCGGCAGATCCGATTGGGGCAGGAAGCCATAGGACACAGCCGCCACCTGCGCCGCGATACGGTGGGTCCGGCCACGCCACGCATAATCAACCGCCTCCAGCCGCCCATCGCCGGTAAAGCCGATAGGCCGCGCGCCCATCATCAGGGGCACCCCCGCCAAGCGCAGACGCGCCATGGCCGCCCCCGCCGCAATCAAAGGGCTGGGCGCGAACATCGCCCCCGCCAGATGGGGCAGGGCCGCGCGCATCGTCCGGCCATAGGTCTGCGGCATCAGCACCGCCGCGACCTCGGCCCCGGCGTCCAGAATTTGCATGGCCAGCACCAGCAGCAAGGGATGGCTGCCCAGCAGGACAATGGGCTGGCCCGCCACCAACTGCTGCGATTTGAGCATGGTCTGCACCGCGCCCGCGCTCATCACGCCGGGCAGGGTCCAGCCCGGCATCGCCACCGGCATGTCATAACAGCCCGCCGCGATCAGCACCCGCCGCGCCAGCAGCGTGCCGCCATGCGCACCCGAGAGCGTAAGACGGAAATGATCGGCAATCCGCTCGATCCCGGCCACGCTGGTGCTTCCCCGCCAGTCGAGCCGCGTGTCCGCCTCGGTCTGGGCGAGCAGGTGGCGCAGCGGGCGATAGAGGCGGCCCGCCATCCATCCTTTGACCGCAAAAGCGGCAGGGGGCTGGCGCAGGATCTGGCCTCCGGGCCGGGCCTGCTCGTCGATCATGGTGGTGGACAGGCCCGCAGCCAGCGTTTGCCGTGCGGCGGCCTGTCCGGCGGGGCCGCCGCCGATGATGGCGATGTCGATCATAGCGGCACCTCATGCGTGGCAATGCGCAGGCCATCCTCCACCGGGGTCAGGCAGGCGCGACGGCGGCGCCATCCGTCCTCCATGGCGATCCAGACGAAACATTCGCTGCATGTACCCATGTTGCACAACAGGCCGCGCGGGGCGCCGGATCGGTCGTCGCGCATCCGGTAGATTTCGGTTGCGACCATGGCGGCGGCCAACGTTTCGCCTGGGTGGGCCGGGATCATCGCGCCATCGATCTCGACGGTTATGGGGGCGGGGCGGGTCACGCCATCGACGATCCGGCTCATGACGGCACCACAAAGGCGTTGAGATGAGCAAAGCGGGCGGCGCTGAACAGGGCGATTTCCTCGGGCATGGCGCGCTCGATAATGCTGCGCGCCAACATCCGCGCCAGCAGCGGCCCCAGCGTGAACATCGACCCGCCCGCCGCGACATGGAGGCCGGGCGCGGCGGGGACTTCGCCCACAATGGGCAATTGATCGGCGGAAATGCACGTCATGCCGGTCCAGCTGCGGATCAGGCTGCGCCCGCGCAGACACGGCATGACGCCCGCCGCAACCGCCAGATTGGCGCGCAGGTTGTCGGGCACCAGATGGGGCGGCGCGTCCAGATCGGGCAGGCCGTCGGCCATCTTCTGTGGGGCCGAGGCCCAGCCGCCGCCGATCACCATATTGCCGTCATCTGTCTGCTTCATCGACAGCCGTTTGCCGACATGCTGGATCAGATAGGGCAGAAAGGGCGCGGTACGATCGGTCACGCTCATCATCAGAGGCGCCAGATAGAGCGGGATGTTCAGCCCCATGCGCGCCGCGATCCGTGCGGTCCAATGGCCGGTGGCCAGAATGACGTGACGCGCGCGGGCGGTGGCGATCTGGCCGGATTGTTCGATGGTGGCCTGCCAATGATCGCCATCGCGGCGCAGGTCGAGCAGGCGGCTCTGCGTTTCTATGCTCGCGCCTGATGACTTCGCGGCATCGGCGAAGGCATCGGCCAGAATGCGCGGATTGGCGTGGCCTTCCTGCGCCAGCCATGCCGCGCCGCAGATATGGGGGGCAAGGCGCGGCACCAGATCGCGCGCCTCTGCGCCCGACAGCAATTGCGTAGGTAGGCCCAGTTCGTTTTCGCGTGCCACCTTGAGGGAAAGCAGCGCCAGATCCGCCTCATTTTCGGCCAGCATCAGCCCGCCATGCATGTGAATGTCGAGCGGGCGGCCAAGCTGATCCTCCAGCCCCGCCCATTCCTCGATCGCCAGACGGTTGAGGCGGACGATATCGCCGCCCTGCGCATGGGCCGTACCGCCCGGTTCGAGAAAGCGCCGCTCGATCTGGAAATGCAGCGAACCTGCGTTCTGGCCCGAGGCGCCCGCATTGATGCCCCGCGCCTCAATCAGGCGCGGGGCAAGACCGGCGCGGGCCAGATGCCACGCCGCCGCGCAGCCCAGCAGGCCGCCGCCGATGATCAGGACTTCATGCGTCATGGATCACAGGATTTGCAGCTTTCGCAGCGTTTGGGCAATCTCTTCGCGCGCGGCATCGGTGATAGGTAGCAAAGGCGCGCGCACCGGCCCGCCGGGCAGACCCTGCGCATCGAGCGCGGCCTTGAGGATCGCCGGGCCGGAACCGAAGCGCCCCACCAGTTCGGGCGTGTACCATTCGCGCATCAGCACGCGGTCCTTGGCCCCGCAGGCGCGCGCACCTTCCAGATCGCCCGCCCAGAAGGCATCGTAAAAGCCCGGCTGATAGCGCCCCAGCACACCGCCCGCGCCCATCGTGCCATCGCCGCCATGCACGCGCAGCATCGTCAGCCCGATCTCGTTCATCGGAAAGCCGAACACGCGCACCTGATCCTTGAGCGCAAAGAAGGTCTCGACAAAGCGCTCGAAAGAGGAGGAGGATTGCTTGATCGCCACCACGCCCTCGATGTCGGCAAGGCGCGAGAGCAGGGGCAGATCCATGTCGATGCCCGTGCCCGGCGGCCAGTTATAGATGCAGATGGGCAGGTCGATGGCCGCGCTGACCGTTTCATAAAAGCCGACGATTTCATCGGCGCGCGGGCGAATGTAGGGCGGGGGCGTCAACAGCACGCCGTCAAATCCGGCCTGCGCCGCATGGCGGGCAAAGGCGATGCTCTCAGTCGCGGTAAAGCTGGAGCAGCCCGCGATCAGGGGCAGCTTGCCCTTCATCTGGGCGCCGGTCAGGGCAAACAGGCGGGCGCGTTCGGCTGCGCTCATGCTGGTCCATTCGCCTGTGGTTCCGGCCAGAACCAGCCCATGCATGCCTTCGCCGTGCAGCCATTCCAACAGGCGGCCAAGACCCGCCTCATCCAGCCCGCCATCGGCGGAAAAGGGAGTTGTGATGGCGGGAAGATAGCCCTGCCAGTTCACTCGATCACGCTTGATACTTGCCATTCATGCCTCGTTTTCATCCGAAAAAGCGATGCGAATGACCGCTTTGCCCGGCGGGGGACGGCCTGATCTGGCATTCCCCATATGCGCAGGCAATGGCGCTCTTTTGTCAAAGTTGTTGCGTTGAGCGCAAACTTGGGCAAGCTGATGCCGGGTTTGCAAAGAATGATAGGGGGCTTGCCGAATGTCGGAAACGGGTTTGCGCTATCTGTTTGAGGCGCTCAACGCAGGCTCGATGCGCGCGGCCAGTGACCGGCTCAATGTCGCGGCCTCCTCGATCAGCCGTCAGATCGCGCAACTGGAGGAAAGCTATGGCCTTGCCCTGATCGAGAAGGGGCGGCGCGGGGTGCGGCTGACTCATGCGGGCGAAATCGTCATCGCCCATTACCGCAACCAGGTGGCCGACCGCGAGGCTCTGCGCGCCAAGCTGGAGGAATTGCGCTCGGTAAAAAGCGGCCATGCCGTGCTGGCCGTGGGTGAAGGCTTTCTGGGCAGCGGTTTTACCGACATGATCGCCAGTTTTACCGCCGCCAATCCCCAGATCCATCTCGACCTCTCGGTCAATTCATCGCAGCAGATCGTGCGACAGGTGCTCGATGACGAGGCGCATCTGGGGCTGGTGTTTCAGACGCCGCATGACATCAAGATCCATGTCCGCTCGGTGATCGCCCAGCCTCTGATGGCGATTGTTGCCGCGGGTCATCCGCTGGCGGGGCAGACCAGCGTGTCGCTGGCCGATCTGGCGCGCCATCCTTTGTGCCTTTCACCGCGCCATTTCGGCCTGCGCCAGATTTTGGCCGGGGCGGAGCTGCGCCACAACACCTATCTCGAACCGGTCATCACCACCAATTCGATCCATATGATGCGCGAAACCGTGCGGCGGGGGGCGGCGGTGACGATCCTGCCGCAATTGTCGGTGTGGAGCGAGCTGGAAAGCGGCGAGTTGACCAGTATCGCGATTGCCGATGATGCGATGGAGGATGCCACGATCAGCCTGATCCTGCGCGCGGGGCGGCAATTGGAGGGCGCGCCCGCCCGCCTGCTCAAAATGGTGGAGGCGCAGTTGCGCCAGTGGAACCGCCCCTTGCGCGTGGCCGAGGTCTGATCGTTGCGTCTGTGGCAACATAATCCCGCATTGCCTAGCATTGAATGCAGCGTTGAATGCGGCAAATTCTGCCATTCCCACGCAATTCCCACAGGCTGGATAAACCATGGATGATCCCGAAGGCGTCGAGGTCGCGGCTTTTCGCCGGGCCGACGCGCTGCTTTTGCTGCCCTTTGTCTGGCAACTGGGCCTTGCGCCATGGGCCAATGGCATCGTGTGGCGCCCGTTTGGCCTTCCTTTCCCGATGGTCTGGCAAATGGCGGGAATAATGTTCGCCACCTTTGTGCTGGCCCTGCGCTACTGGCTGGATCGCAAGCCATGATCCGCATGATGATCCTGCTGATCGTGCTGGGCACGACGATCGGCGCGATGGCCTATGGCCGCGCCAAAACCCGCAGCAAGTCGCTGGAGGACTGGGCGCTGGGCGGGCGGCGGATGGGGACACTGGTGTTCTGGTTCCTTAATGCCGGTGAGATTTACACGACCTTTGCGGTGCTGGGCATTTCGGGCTTTGCCTGGGCCTATGGCGCGCCAGCCTATCTGGCGTTCACCTCGGTTTCGCTGTCGGCGGCGGTGGGCTATTGGCTGACGCCGCGCATTCATGCCTATGGGCGGCGGCATGGGCTGATTACTCAGGCCGATTTCTTTGCCCATCGCTATCAATCGCGCTGGCTGGGCATGGTGGTGGCCTGCGCGGGGCTGATCGCGTTGACGGTCTATATCCAGATACAGGTGACCGCGCTGACCTTCATCGTGCGTCTGGTGGCCGGGCCGGTGATCGGGGGCACATGGGCGGCGGTGATCGCGGTGGCGGTGATGCTGGCCTTTGTGTTTTTGGCGGGTCTGCGCTCGGCGGCTTTTGCCGCCGGGGTCAAGGATGTGCTGATGCTGATCGTGGTGGCGGTGCTGGCTTTTGGCGTGGCCGGGATGGTGGGCGCGTCGTCGATGCTCGACGTGTTCGCGCGGGTTCAGGATCTTTATCCCGCCGCCACCCGTTTCCCCGGCTTACAGCCCCACGCCGGGCTCAGTCTGGTGTGGCTGAGCACCTCGGCGATCAATGTGGCGATCGGCACCTATATCTTCCCGCATATGTTCCAACTGTGCTTTTCGGCGGGCAGCAGCGATACGATCCGCCGCAATACCGTGCTTCAGCCGATCTATTCGCTGTCCTATTTCTTCATCATCCTGCTCGGCTTTGCCGCCTTGCTGGCGGGCACGCGGCCCGAGGGCGGGGATCTTAACGCGCTGTTGCTGACTTTTGTGGTCCAGCATTGTCCCGTCTGGCTGATTGGCCTGTTCGCGGGCACGGCCAGCCTGTTGGCGCTGGTGCCGGGTTCGGTGCTGATGCTGACTTGCGGGTCGATTTTCGCGCGAAATATCGTGCGGCCGGTTTGGCGGAACATGGACGACCGGCGCGAATTGCTGGTGTCGCGCTGCTCGATGGTGGGCTTTGCGGGGGCGGCCCTGTGGCTGGCGTTGGGGGCCAGCGCCTCGCTGGTCGAGGTGGGCCTGTCGGCCTATGCGGCCATCGGCATGTTGGTGCCGGGGGTGTATCTTGCCTTTATCACGCGGCGGGTTTCGGGTCTGGCGGTGATGGCCGGGCTGATCGCGGGCTATGCCGTGCTGTGGGTGCCGATGATCGGCAAGGCGCTGGCGGGGGTTTTCGTTGAATGGGAAATCGGACTGGTGGCGGTGCTGTGCAATTTGACGGTGACGTTGGTCGCCATGATGGTTCTGCCTTCGGCGGGCGATGGGGCGAAATAATACCGGTATAGGAAAGGCCGCCATCCCGCCGGTTTCACGCAATCCCAAGGCTGATTTCCGGGCGATTGGATCATTCGAATTTGATCTGAAATTGCCCCGAAGGTTGCGAGAAACCATAGCCATAAGCGATAGCTTATCAGTATAATAACCGGCTGATCGCTTGCTTTTAAATGGGAGTGACACGACTGCTGGCGCCAACTTGCATAGGCAGATGCAAGAAAAGATCCGAATTTACGGGAGATTTAAAATGCGCTTTCGGTCAAAGCTGCGTCTTGCGCTCATTTCGGCCGCCTCGATCGCGATTTCGGGTATCGGCTTCACTCCGCAAGGCGCGCTGGCCGCGGCAAAACCGGCGCATCATCCCAATGTTCTGCTGATTGTGCTTGACGATGTCGGCCTGGACACAACCAGTGATGCCTATCCGGGCCTCATAGAAAGTCTTTCTCGCCAATATGGTCCGCAAGGCCGCAATGATCCTGATTATCACCTTATCAACGGCAGGCCCGCCTCGACCCCGGTTCTTAACCGTTTTGCCGCGCAAGGATTGGCATTCCGTGAGGCATGGGCGCACCCGTTCTGCTCGCCCACCCGCGCCTCCATGCTCACCGGCCTCAATGCCAACAAAACCGGGGTGCGCGATTACACCAATTATCTGACCCAGCATCATCATTCGCTGGCCCAGGATTTGAAGACCGCAGGATACAGTACGGCCATTTTTGGCAAATGGCATATGGCCGGTCTCAATCAATATCCCGGCCTGAAGCCCAAGGAGGCATCGTTCGATCTGTTTCGGGGCAATCTGAATGGCGCGATTAACGACTATTGGGATTACGATTACCAGATACAGGATGAGACCACGCCACCCGACAAATGGCGCTCTGAAAAGGCGCCTACGCGTGCTTTGCCGGGGATCGCGCCAACGACATATGCTCCCGTCACCAAAGTGTCGGATGCAATTGGCTGGATGAAGCAGCAACAGAGTGCGGGCAAGCCGTGGTTTGCCTGGTTTGCCTTCAATCTTTCACATATCACTGCAGGACAAAGTCATCCGCCAACCTTTGTTCCCAATGCCGACATGCTGGACAAGGCCAGTCAGGATGAAATGAAAGCCTGCGGCGGGCAATTCGGCACGACGAATTTGGGCAATTGCTCGGCGCCAGCGCTCAACCGGGCGATGACAAATTCGATGGATACCGCCGTCGGCAAGCTGCTCGATGCGCTCAAGAACATCGACCCCAACACCTATGTCATCATCCTTGGTGACAATGGGACGCCGATGTACGGCAAGCCCAATATCAATTTTATCGACAATATGTATATCAAGCGCGACCATCGCGGCAAAGGAACCGGCTATGAAAGCGGGATGCGGGTGCCGGTACTGATCCGGGGGCCGGGCATCAAGCAAGGCGTAAGTGATGCGGTGGTCCATACCACCGATCTTTTCTCCACCGTTCTCGATCTTGCCCACGTGACTATTCCCAAAACAGTTTCGAACCGCGATGGAACTGGACAGGTTGCGCTCGATTCCCGTTCCTTGGCTCCCATTCTTTTCGGTCGTGACAAGAATGTTCGTGATCCTGTTCACGACTACATCATATCCGAAACAGCCATTCCATCGATCTCGCCCGAAGGGCTTCCGGGGCCTGCGCTTGAGCAGCAGGTGGCGGTGAAAAACGCGACGTTCAAGGTGCTGTGTATCCAGAAGACCGGCAAGGTGAATTGCGAATTCTATAATCTGGTGCGTGATCCAATCGAGGAGTATCCTCTTAAGGCCCCATCCTCCTGTCCCGCGACTGTCAGGGTAACCTTCTCGGCCGGCGACGAGGCAGCCAATTACTGTTTCCTGCGTCAGGCTGTTCATATCCAGTCGGGTTTGTAAGCAGCCATGCCGCGTTCGTCCTTCTACGCTTCGCGCCCGCAAAGGCTGACCATTTCAGTGATGGCGCGCCTGAAGCCATTTATGCAGCGCCGCTTGGCCAAGGCTGCGCTGCTGTCATTGATCCTTCCCGCAACAGCTCTGGCCGCGCCCGCTGAGCCGGGCTGGCAGGCTTATCCCAAAAGCCCGAATGCTCCGTCGGGGGCGCCCAACGTCTTGCTTATCCTTGCCGATGACGTGGGCTTTGGCGCTTCTTCCACCTTTGGCGGCGCAGTGCCGACGCCCACATTCGACGCTCTGGCCATGCAAGGCTTGCGCTACAACGCGTTTCACACGACGGCCATGTGTTCGCCCACACGGGCGGCTCTGCTCACCGGTCGCAACCACCATGCGGTTGCCAGCGGTTCCATCGCGGATGTCTCGCTCGATGATGCGGGTTACACGTCGGTCATTCCCAAAAGTGCAGGAATGATAAGCCGTGTTTTGAAGATGAATGGCTATGACACAGCCTTTTTCGGCAAGAATCATAATACGCCCGTATGGGAAAACGGTCCTTTGGGACCGTTCGACAATTGGCCCAACGCATGGGGTTTTGACTATTTCTATGGATTTAACGCCCCTTATGCCGACCAGTTCAATCCTGCACTGATTGAAAACCGCAATCCGGTAAGGCCGCCAAGCGAGCCGGGCTATATCCTCGACCGTGATCTGGCCGACCATGCCATCCATTGGATCAACATGCAGCGCAACCTGCATCCTGATCACCCTTTCTTTGCCTATCTGGCCACCGGGTCCATGCATGCGCCGCATATGGCGCCTGCCGATTGGATCGCCCGTTTCAAGGGCAGGTTCGATCAGGGGTGGGACAAGCTGCGTGAGGAAACTTTCGCCCGGCAGAAAGCCATGGGGATCATTCCCCAAAGCGCTGTTTTCAATCCCCGTCCCGACGGGGTTCCTGCGTGGGATGATCTCAGCCCCGACATGAAGCGCACCTATGCCAGAATGATAGAGGTTGCCGCCGCCCAATTGGCCTATTTCGATGCGCAGACTGGCCGGATTATCGAGGCCCTGCGCGTATCGGGCCAGCTTGATAACACTCTTGTGGTCTATATTCAGGGCGATAATGGCGCGAGCATGGAAGATTATCGCGGCTCCAGCCAGGAATTGTTGACCATCGCAGGCATAGAGACAAGCGATGCCGACATGGTGCGTGATGCCGCTCAGCATGGCGGACCTGCCTCTTTCGGCAATTACCCTGCTGGCTGGGCCTGGGCCACGAATGCTCCCTTCCAATGGGGCAAGCGGGTCGCTTCGCATCTGGGCGGATTGCGCGATGGCATGGTCATCAGTTGGCCTGCCAGGATCAAGCAGCCGGGACAGATACGCGGGCAATTCACGCATGTCACCGATATTGCCCCAACCATTTATGAAGCCGCAGGGATCAAGGCCCCAACCTCGATCGACGGTGTCCGGCAACAGCCTATCGAGGGAGTGAGCATGGTCTATACGTTCGACCATGCTGATGCCGCCACGCGACACCGCGAGCAATATTTCGAGATGCTGGGCAATCGGGCCTATTACAAGGATGGCTGGATGGCATCCACGCTTCCCGGCAACATGCCGTGGACCGCGGCGGGGGCCGTTGATCCCGGGACCTTCAAGTGGGCACTCTACGATTTGAATAAGGACTGGTCGCAATCGCGGGATGTATCGACCCTGTTTCCCGGGAAGCTGGCCGAGTTGAAGGCCGATTTTGATCGAGCCGCAAAGAAATACCATGTCTATCCCCTCGATGCCAAATTGATGGCGCGAATGGACCCGGCTCTTCGTCCCTCCCTGATCGGAAATCGGACCAGCTTTCACTATGAGCCGGGCGATACGCGTTATCCGGCATCGTCCTTTCCCGTGACGGGGCCTGGCTGGACAATCTCGGCTACCGTCGGCGTGGCAGGAAGGCGGGAGGGTGGTCCAATTCTGGTTCAGGGTGACCACTTCGGGGGGCAGGCGCTGCTGCTCGATGATGGCCGCCCAGCCTATATTTACAACGCCGGGGACGGCAGGAATTTCGTTGTTCTGCGCGGCCGACAACCGCTAAATGCCGGAACACACCGGATCGAGGTCCGATTTGCCGCTGCAGCGGGAAGCACCACCTTGCAGTTGAGCGTGGATGGCCTGCAGGTCGATCAAGCCCAAACCTCGCTCAAGGTGCGCGGTCGCGGAGATGCCTATGTCGGTCGCAACAGCATCGCGCCCTTCAGCTATAATCCGGCTCTGCCGACGATTCCTGCATCTTGCGACTGCAACATTCAGACGCTGAAGATCGAGATGCAGAGCAAAGTGAAATAGAGGGAATTTCCAGCGATTTGATCAATCCCTCATCCGCCATTTGCGCGATGAGGGATTGGCAGAATTACCTTTGTTGCCGGGCCGATGGCCGTCACACTTCGGGCGAACCAATTTGCTCCGATGCGGCAACCGCATTACGGAAAAACGCTATCATCTTTTGCAAATGCGGTTCTTGCTCACTCACTGAGCTGATAAGCACGCTGTTCCAATGCCCAATCGGTGAACTGATGATAGCGGCGCGGCCGTCGGCCAGATGTCGCTCCATATGCCCCATGAACAACAGGCCAATGCCCCGTCCTTCGACGACCCAGTCTCCCAGCGTTTCGGGAAACTGTGATCGCGCGACCACATTTTGCGGTATAATGCCGTTTTCCGCCAGCGTGCGCTCGATCGCGTTCCCCATCTCCGTATCTTTTTTGGGCAGCAAAAAGGGAAGCTCATTCAACGGAGTCCCGTCACGCGCCTGTTGCGCCAAGGCCGGAGATGCAAAGAGATAGGTGCCCGAGCTTCCCAGGATGATTGACCGCAGCCTGTTATCCGAGGCAGGCGCGTAACCTCGATAAATGCCGAAGTGACTTTTGCGTGAGGAAACTTTCGCGATGATATCCGGAGTTTTTTCAACAACGTCGAATTCAATGTCGATATTGGGGTTCTCTTCCAGAAACGCCGGCAAGGCAGGCATGATAGTTTGCCTTAGCATATAGTTTCTGACGGAAACATCGAACCGGACCTTTCCGCCCTCTATGCTTTGGGGCGCGTCCTTCGCCCGAAAGGCCTTGGCGGCGTCGAGCGCAGCCTTGGCCTGTTCAAGCAGCGCCTTGCCGGCCGGGGCCAGGGTTGGTGTGCTGCCCCGGTGACGCTCGAAAACGGGATATCCCAATTCCTTTTCCAAAAGAAGAATGTGGTTGCTCAGTCCTGCCTGGCTCATGTCAAGGCGGTCAGCCGTCTTGCGAAAGTTGCAATCTACGGCAGCTTCCACAAATACCTCCAATCGCCTGAGCGTTGGCATGCCTCTCCCCCCCCAACCAATAACCTTTTACTTGATGGTCCGATAACATGTTGCCCCGTTGCTGTTCAAGCCTTTGCTACGCAAGAGTATGTGCAGATGAGGGGAATGCGACCTTTTGGCAGCCCAACGAATAGACACGCTGGCTTTCGCGGTCCGCAATGCTTCCTCCTCCTCAACAACAAATTCAAGTGAATTTCTAGCCAGGTAAACTTGGCAGATCTGGGGGCAGGGATGATCTATCGGCGTCTTAAAAAGGCGATCAAAGGCGGGGTCGGGATGGCTATGGCGATTGGCCTTGTTGCCAATCCGGCGTTTGTGGTGCCCGCTGCCGCTGCGCGCACGCCCGGCGATTTCAGGAATTACCCGCAGCAGCCCAGCGCTCCGGCACAGGCGCCCAATGTGCTGCTGATCATGACCGATGATGTCGGCTTTTCTGCCTCAACCTCGTTCGGCGGCGTTATCCCGACGCCAACTTTTGACAGCCTTGCGCTGACCGGCCTGCGCTACAATGCGTTTCATACCACGGCCATGTGCTCGCCTACTCGCGCCGCCTTGCTGACCGGTCGCAATCACCATGCGGTGGGATCGGGCGCGATCAGCAACCTTGCCACCGATCAGGTCGGCTATACATCGGTCATTCCCGATAGCGCGGCCACCATCGGCCGCGTTCTTCAGCTCAATGGCTATGACACGGCCTGGGTGGGCAAAAATCACAATACTCCAGTGTGGGAGACCGGGCCTGCGGGGCCGTTCAACCATTGGCCCAATGCCATGGGCTTCGATTACTTCTATGGTTTCAATGCCGCGATGGCAGACCAGTTTTCTCCCGAGTTGGTCGAGAACCGTAATCCGATAGATCCACCGGCCAGGGATCCCGGCTACAATCTGGATCGCGACCTTGCCGACCATCTTCTTCACTGGATGCAGATCCATCATACGGTTCGCGGCGCCCGCCCGTTTTTTGCCTATTGGGCGCCCGGCACTTTGCACTCACCTCATCAGGTCAGCGCGGATTGGATTGCGCGGTTCAAAGGCCAGTTTGCAATGGGCTGGGACAAGCTGCGCGAGCAGACATTTGAAAGACAAAAACAGCTTGGCATCATCCCGGCCGATGCGGTTCTGACACCGCGGCCCGAGGCCATGCCTGCCTGGGACAGCCTGACGAAGGATGAACAAAGCGCCGCATCCCGCATGATGGAAGTGGCCGCGGCACAGCTCGCCCAAAGCGATTACCAGATTGGTCGGGTAATCGATTGGCTGAAGAAAAGCGGTCAGTTTGATAACACGCTGATCATTTTCATTCAGGGCGACAACGGCGCAAGCGATGAAAGCATCAACGGCGCCAACAACGAAATGGCAAGCCTGAACGGCATTGAACCGACATACAGGGAACTTGAGCGCAATATCGAGAGCCATGGCGGACCATTTGCGTTCGGCAACTATCCGGCGCCATGGGCATGGGCAACCAACACGCCTTTTCAGTGGGGCAAGGAGATCGCCTCGCATCTGGGAGGCCTGCGCGACGCCCTCGCGATCAGCTGGCCAGCCCGGATCCGGTCCACAGGGCTGCGCACGCAATTTGCCCATGTCATCGATATTGCGCCCACCATTTACGAGGCCGCCGGTATCAAGCCGCCGCTTTCCGTGGACGGCGTGAAACAGCAGCAGATCGACGGCACCAGCCTGCTTTACTCCTTCAACGACCCGGCTGCGCCAAGCCGCCACACCGAGCAATATTTCGAGATGCTTGGTAATCGCGCCTATTACAGCAATGGTTGGCTGGCTTCCACCACCCCTGTTGTGGCTCCATGGGATCGTCATCATGCGGCGGTCGATCCATACAAGTTTCATTGGGAACTGTATGATCTTAACAAGGACTATTCGCAGGGAACCGATGTTGCCGCGCAATTTCCGGCCAAATTGGCCGAGTTGAAGAAAAAGTTTGATAAGGCGGCAACCCTTAATCACGTCTATCCGCTTGGCGCCGATCTGATGACGCGCTTTGCGCCCTCGAACCGACCCGATCTGCTGGCCGGGCTCAACCATTTTACCTATTATCCGGGCGATACCCGCTATCCTTCCAACAGTTTTCCAGGCCTGCAGAAGGGATGGTCCGCAACCGCCCATGTCACTGTTGGCAGCAGTCAGGCACGAGGACCCCTCCTTATTACGGGCGACCTTTTTGGCGGCTATGGGCTGACGATCGAAAACGGTTTTCCCGTGTTCCTCTACAATCCCACAGGCCGGGAGCAGGAGCGCGTCGAATTGACGGGGCAATTGCCGCTCGCGGCCGGCTCTCACGATATTTCGGTACGCTTTGAGCCGCACCCTGCGGGCGGCGCGCAGGCGGTAAATCTGATCCTGTCGGTTGACGGCAAACAGGTCGACGCCCGCCAGCTTTCAAAACTCTTCCGCGTTTTCGGGAACACCTATGTGGGCCGCAAAGGGTTGGGTGAATTGATGCCCGGTTCACGCGTGGAAGCGCTTGTCGATGCAACCCTTCAATCGGTTGATGTCGATCTCAAAAAATAACTAACCAATATATTGGGGGATTTGCATGAAAGGTATAATTCTAAAGAGCGGCTGCGCTGTGCTGGCACTGGCCGTTCCGGCTTTGGCTAATGCGCAGGCCACTGCTGACAAGCCAAAGACAGAGGCCGCCACGGTGAACGATATCATCGTCACGGCGCAGTTCCGTGGCCAGAGACTTCAGGATACGCCGATTGCGATTACGGCTCTAAGCGGCGATGCTTTGCTTTCCCGCAGCTATAATACGATCACAGACCTCAGCAACACCTCGCCCAATGTCGTACTCAAGCCGACCGGCTCTGCTTTCGGCCCGGGCGCCGCTATTTACATTCGCGGCATCGGCCAGGCCGACACCAGCTTTGCCTATGAGCCAGGTGTGGGACTTTATGTCGATGATGTCTATCGCGGCGCCGTTTTCGGGGCTCAACTCGACCTGCTTGATCTGGACCGGGTGGAAATTCTGCGCGGGCCGCAAGGGACGCTGGCGGGCAAGAACTCCATCGGCGGCGCCGTCAAGCTCTACACCAAAAAGCCGAACGGAACCAATGGCGGCTTTATCGAGGCCACGACGGGTTCTCGCGATCGCGTTGACGTTCGCGCCGGCGCCGACATCACCCTGGTGCCCGACAAGCTCTTTGCACGCATTTCCGGGGTGACCCGCCACCAGGACGGATACCTCACGCGCTATGATTTCGGCTGCCGTAATCCTGCTTACGCAAGTGCGGTGCCTGCGACGGCGGGCAGCACGGGTAATTGCGTGATCGGCCATGAGGGCGGCACCAACTACACGGCGGCGCGCCTGGCTCTTCGCTGGATTGCCACCGACAATCTGGAGGTGAATGTTTCGGCAAGCCGTCTTGTCGACGATTCCGAGCCTTCCGCAACCAAGCTTATTGCCATGGCGGTGTCCCCAATTCTGACACCCGGTGTGGCCAATCAGTCGATTTTCCTCACGCCTGCGCGGGAATACAGCAACTATTCCACTTATCAGACGCCCGCGTTCACCGATGCGGCCGGGTCGCATCCGACCACGGTCTGGCAGCCGAACACAAGGCTGCGGACCTGGGATACGGCGATGACGATTGATTGGAAGCTGGGCGATATCGCGATAAAATCGGTTACGGCTTACCAAAATATCTCGGGCCGCTATGGCACCGATTTTGATGGATCGCCCTTTGGCATCAATACGGGCACCATTACCAATGGCCATCGCCAGTTCACACAGGAACTGCGCATCAGTTCGTCGAGCTTTAACAAGATGCTCGATTGGACTCTTGGCGCTTATTACTACAAGGCCACGAGCACCATCGTCGGTGGCGACATTATTGCGCCCGGAGCGCCATTCAGTTCGGCATTTTATTCAGATGACCGGATTCCGGCGCGCAGCCTTTCAGGATTTGCCCATGGGGTCGTGCATGTCACCGACAAGCTCGATCTGACCGGTGGGATTCGCTATACCGATGACAAGAAAGATTACTATTTCGAACGGCAAAACCCGTTCAACACAAGCCAAACTTCTTATACGGCGCAAAGCCTGATCGACGGCGCGGTCGGGCGGTTTTCCGGCAGTCGTTTGGACTATCGCGCCAATGCCAGTTACAAGTTCACTCCGGGCATCATGGCCTATGCCCAATTTTCGACCGGCTATCGTGGCGGCGGTATCAACCCCCGGCCGTTTGTTGTGCAGCAGGTGGTGCCGTTTAACCCGGAAACACTTTCGGCCTATGAAATCGGCCTGAAGAGCAGTTTGTTCGATAGGGCGGTGCAGTTGAATTTGTCGGGATTTATCAATGATTATAGCAATATAATCTTTATGAATACCGCGCCCACCGTCGTCGGCGGCGTGCTGATTACGCCGCAGAACTCCACGCCGACCAATGCGGGCAATGCCCAGTTGAAAGGCATTGAGGCCGAACTTCATGCCACTCCGGTGAACGGGCTGAATATTGATGCGAGCTTGAGCTATCTTGATTTCAAACTCAAAAGTATTGGTGCCAGCGGCGCCACCATCGCCAATATCACACTGGCCTCGCAAGCTCCTTTCATCACCAAATGGAAGGGAAGCGTGGGTGTTCAATATGAAGCCATGCTGGGCAGCAGCGGCAGTATCACGCCGCGCATTGACTTTGCCTATCAATCCTCATTCTACACTAATGTCGACAATAATCCTTTGTCGAATGTTCCGGGCTATACGATGCTTAATGGCCGCATCACCTGGAATTCTCCTGAACACAACTGGTCACTTGCCTTGGCTGTGACCAATATGGCCAATAATTTTTATTATCTGAACAAGGTTCGTCTGCCGATCGGCATCACGACCGGAACTTTGGGAGCGCCACGGGAATGGTCGCTTTCCCTGCGGAGGAAATTCTGATCTGAGAACTTGTGGCTGGCTCGAAGGTTGAGCCAGCCACAAGCTCATTTCACTTTATCGACGCGGGCGTTCGCCCCGGAGCCGGATGGATCGCCAGATCCCGGTCCGAAATCTCGCAGCCTTATCACGATTTGCTGGTCTGCCTTTGCGCGCACCAAATCGCGAGGCCAAATTCCAGAAGCCGCTCCGCCGCGTCGGAAATCAATGGAACTGCCAGTGCTGATGAGGCCAAGAAACGGTAATGTTCGAAAATTCCGAACATATCCTTCAAATTTAATCAGCTGTTTTGGAGGGCTGAATTTCGCCATTGTCGCCTCGTCACGCAGGATAACCGCACATTCCTGACGTTGAGGAGCATTCTTATGGCCTATCTGGATCTCACGCAGGGTTTTATCTCAACCGGCCCCGCCGCAGCCCCATCTGCGCAAAATTCGCGGTTCATTCCGGCGCTGACAAGGCTTGAGCGACTGGCCATCCACATTGCCCAGAGCGATGGGATCGACAGTCTGGCACAGCCCGAGCGCGGCAATCGTTTCATGCGTTGGCTGTTCAGGGCGGATCAGCCCAATCCACTGGCCGATCCGCGACTGGAGGCATTGCGGCGCTATGCAGTCCTGTTACGCTTGCGCGGGGGCGCCATGCCTGCCGGTGAGACGCGCCGTTTGCTTGACGCCGGTTTCGCCCGTGAAACATTGAACGAGGTCGATCAGCTCGTCTATGGCGCAGCAAAAGAAATTAACAGGGCTTTTCAGTCATGACCTGGTTGCCTGTGATCCTCACCCTCTTGGGTTTCAACCCGATGCAGACCGCGCAAATCACTGCCACGCTTGATGCCATCCACGCCACGGGCTGGGGCTCCCTGCGTCGGCGCCAGTTGGACGCCGAATAGCTTCTTGCTCTGGCGCCAAGCATGCAGGGAGAGTTCTCGTGCTTCGCAAAACATAGGGGGCACCACGGTGAGCGCTCTGGTTTTGCTTGTGGCAGCAAACCCTGCGGCAACCATCAGATGGTTGCGCGATCGCTTACGGCAGCCATCGTCATTCGCGCACAAAAACCGGTCTTTCCGGATACGGTGCCAGTGCCGTCATTGCTTCATTCGATATATTGCGGTTATACTGATCTTTAACTGCCGCGAAACCGTCGTATGTCCGGCTAGAGGCCCGGACCTCGGAATGGGCGATTAGCTCACTCCAGAGCCTGCGACGCTCACTGATAGCGCAACGTGTTCTCGAACCCAACGTTGGTCCTGGTCATCTTGGTCAGTTTTCTAAGGTTGGCGCGGACATATCTTTCGAAGCGCCGGTCATCATAAATGCCCGTGGCCCGATACTCGTCTTGCCCCAGCAATTCTTTGAGGCGCGCGGCGAAAGCGGCCTGATCGCCCTGGCGTGCGGCGGCCATCAGGGTTCGGCAAACCCATTCCTCGGCGGCTGCCTTGTCATAGTCGTCCTGACCTTCATATCCCCGCATGTCCGCTGCGGTCTGATCAAGTCTCGCGGCTTCGATGCGGCATTCCAGCCATTTCCGAACCAGTTCGCCTTCCCATGCTTTTGCCGAAACGCTCATCATGCTCTCCAACCTTGGTCTGTTAGGGCAATCGGCGACTAGTTGCCGTCCGCGTCGACAACGAACACCATAGGTTTGCCGCGAGACATCGGTTCCCACCCGGCCAGCAGTGCCGCACGAATTCCCCGGGAAACAAGGGTGTCGCTGATTTGCAGGCGGCTCGGTGGCAAGCCTTTCAGCAGACGTTTCGGCGGGGGAAATTCCAGCACGGCTCCGCGCTGGCCATCTTGCTGGAGCAACGCAACGGCCATGCCCTTCCAGCCTTCAAACTCGCTCCAGTGCGGCTCGCGTCGAAGTTCCCAATCATAGTGAAGCCCGTCAACGTCGACGGTACCGGCAAGCCTGTGAATGTTTGACATGTCGACGCGATTAGCAGGTTTCTGTCGGCAAGGAACAGATTTTGCGCCCATGGGTCAGGCCGCCCACGGTTGGTCTGATGGCGCGATATAGCCGCCCGCGAAGCGATGGGCGCGGTTGGCGGCCAGAGGATCTGCGGCCCAGTCCCTGATCAACGTGGCCTGCGGGTTTTGCGCTTCCGTACCGAAGATGCGGGCCAGTTGAACAACGCATGCGGCCGTTGGGGAACGTCTGCAGTTGCGGATTACGCTTCTGCCATCATTCTGGCAAAGCTGCCCGGCGGAGTGCCGTTGTGTTTCCGAAAGGCGGTGCTGAAAGCGCTGGCTGATTCATAGCCGATGTCATCGGCGATGCGGTCTAGTGATTTGCCGCCACGGGAAAGCGCATCCTTGGCAACCGCCATGCGCCAACTGGTGAGATATTCCATGGGCGCGCGGCCAACGATCAGGCCGAACCGTGCCGAAAAGGCCGACCGCGACATGCCGGCGATCTTTGCGAGCTGCGCAACGGTCCAATGGGCGCGGATATCGGCATGCATCGCGTGCAGCGCGCGGGCCAGCGCCGGATCACGCAGCCCGGCCAGCAAGCCTGCCGAGGCGGCATCATGTCCCACCCCTTGCCACCGAAGGGCCTCGACCAGCAGCACTTCGAGCATGTGTTGCACGATCAGATCCTTGCCCGGATGACTGGATGTGCATTCTTCGGCCAGCAGGTGGATGGTCCGGCCCATACGGTCCGTCATACCCTGCGCAGCGGGAATATGGATCAGGCCGGGCAACAGTGCGAGCAGGAGAGGGGCATTGGCCCGCTCAAAGGAAAAACTGCCGCCCAGAGCCGCAAAGTCGGGCTCGCCGTCCTGCTCCCCATGCCGGACCGCCTCTTTGCTCGGCTCCAGCAGAGGGCCGGCCAGCCCCGGTTCGCTGCCCAGAGCAAAGGCGGGCGTTGTCGGAATCAGCAGGAAATCCCCCTGTGCCATTTGCAGCGGCGCCGATCCTTCGAAGGTCACCCATGCCTGTCCGGCGAGGATGAGCGTGAAGCCCGGCGCATCATGCGCCTGATAGCGAACCGCCCAGCGCCCCCGCGCCGTGATCGGTTTCGACAGGGCCGCATGGGGGCGAAGCAGGGCGATGATTCCGCTGAGGGGATCCATGTCTGGACGATCCGTAAATGAATATGGACCTATGATTATATATTGTCTTGATCCCTGCGTCTATCTCTCCCTGCATCGACATCAAGGAGACAGGCAATGACCAAGACGATCCTCATCACCGGCACATCCTCCGGCTATGGCCAGGCAACGGCGGAGCATTTCCTCGCCAAGGGCTGGAATGTGGTGGCGACCATGCGCAAGCCCGACCCGGCGGTGTTTGGCGGCGCTTCTGATCGGCTGCGCATCCTGCCGCTGGATGTCACCTCGCAGGACAGCATCGCGGCTCTGGCAGAGGCGGCCGGGCCTATCGATGTGCTGGTCAACAATGCGGGAGTGGGCGGGGTGGGCGCTTTCGAGGCCATGCCGATGAGCCTGATCCGGCAATTGATCGAGACCAACACGATCGGCGTGATGGCGATGTGTCAGGCCTTCATCCCCCGGATGCGGGAACGCCGCTCGGGCTGCATCGTCAATGTCACCTCAAGCGTCACTTTGGGCGCATTCCCGCTGGCCGCCGCCTATACCGCGACCAAGCAGGCCATCGAGGGCTTTACCGGCTCGCTGGCGCATGAGCTGGGCTATTTCGGTATTGACGTGAAGCTGGTCGAGCCGGGCTATGCGCCGACCACGCGGTTCGGGGCCAATGCCATCGTGCCGGTGAGCGATCTGCTGCCGGGCGGCTATGCCGACTTTGCCCGCCCCATTCTGGAAGCCTTTGCCATGCCCGCCCTGACCACGCGCGAGAGCGATGTTGCCCAGGCGGTGTGGGACGCCGTGCAGGACCGGACAGGCCAGCTCCGCTTTCCGGCGGGGGCGGATGCTCTGGCCTTGGCAAAGGGCGCATAGCTCCAGTCCTTTTCGCCCACCAGCCCCGTTTCGACCATGACACGGCGCTGGTGGGCGGCGCGGGCCGGGCGCCAACCTTGTGCACGGCTTCTTGCCAATACCCGCCTGTTCGATGTCATGTCAGCGTCGATGGGGTGCAAGAAAGAGAATTGATGGGCGTCGGCGCATCGGGCTAGCCGGGAGGGGCGTATCAGGAGGCGTTTGGCCCTTGTGGCAGGCCGCGTCCTCGAATGGGCGATGGCGATAAGTCGGCCTGCAGCCAGACGCGGGACTTTCCTTTTGCGCAAAGGCCGGTTTATCCTGCCCCAAAGGCCAAGGCTGATTGAAATAAGGAGCTTATATGACCACGCGTAATGCCGATCACCCGATTGATCCCGATTTCCTCGCCCGCTGGAGCCCGCGCGCCTATAGCGAGCAGGGGGTGACGCAGGCCGATCTGCTGCCTTTGTTCGAGGCCGCGCGCTGGGCCCCCTCCGCGTTCAATTATCAGCCCTGGCGCTTTGCCTATGCGCTGCGCGGCGATGCGAACTGGGATGCGTTTGTCGGCGCGCTGCTGCCGTTCAATGCGGGCTGGGCGCAGAAGGCCGGGGCGCTGATCTTCGTCCTGTCGGACAAGCAGATCACCGCGCCGGGGGCAAGCGAGGCTACGCCCGCCAAGTGGAACTCCTTCGATGCGGGCGCGGCATGGGCCTATCTGGCTCTGCAGGGGGCCAAGCGCGGATTGTCCACCCACGCAATGGCCGGTTTCGATCCCGAAGCGGCGGCCAAGGCAACCGGCGCGGGCGAGCGTTACAAGGTCGAAGTGGCCGTGGCCGTGGGCTGGCGCGGCGATGCGGGCGATCTGCCCGAAGCGCTGCAGGCGCGCGAAAAGCCCAGCCCGCGTTTGAGCGTGAACGAAATCGCGTTCCACGGCCCGCTTCAGGGTTAAGGCAAAAAGGGGCGGCGCTTTTCAACGCCGCCCCCTCGCTGTCAGAACGTCTTGCGCAGCAGGATGCCGCCATAGCGCACATCGTCGCGGGGGACGAGGCGGCTGGTCCCGGCATTCAGGCCATTGGTGATCGCGCCGGTGATGCCCGCCTTGGCGCGATATTCCTGATCAGTGGTGGCGCTCACCTCGCCACAGCCGCCGGTGCGCTGGGGCCTTTGGTGGCGATGCTGATGGCACCTGCGCTGGCATTTTTGCCGAACAGCCCCGCCCAGACCAGCCCCGCCCCCCCCCAGTTCAAAAGCCGCCCGCCAGCCATATTCGGCCGCCACAAAAGGAATCGCCAAAGGCGCCAGCATCGCGCCAATACTGTTCATCGCATTGGACAGACCAAAACTGGCGCTGCGCAGTGGAGCATGGAAAATCCTGGCGATGGTTTTCACGCTCGATGGCGTCCCCATCGCCTCGGTCGCGCCAAGGGAAAGGCGGGCGGCGGTAAAGCCTGCCATCGAGCGCACCCAGCCATGCGCCATCACGGCCAGCGACCATACCGCCATCCCCAAGCGGATTGGCCCATTTCACCCCCGGCCTGTCCACAATCCAGCCCCCGCCAGAAAGCCGAACGCCGCGCCGGTCTGAAACCATGTGGCCAGCGTACCGTAATCCTCGTCATTCCAATGCAATTCGGCCGCGATGGTGGGTTTCAAAACCGCGATGATCTGGCGGTCGATCAGATTGAGAATGCCCGCCGACAAAGCGAGGGCAAAGAGCAGATTACGGCGAAAGGGGGCGTCAGCAAGTTTTCCTACCATACTGGTAGAGTATAGGGGCGGCCCGCGCAGCCATTGTCGACGGCGGATTTTGCGACACATTGATGGCGATGGCACGCAGGCGATGTCGCGGCCGCGATCTGCACAGGATCCTCAGGCCCAGTGCCTTGACCGCACGCGGGGCTTGTGTTGCGCGCGCCGGCCGTTGTTAGGCCAATTGCCGCCCAACGGTCTTGCCCGCGCGGATGCGTGTCGTCTTGTCTCGGATGTTGATCGCGAGTGTCATTTGCGCAACACCCTTGGGCAGAACCTTTCGGGCCCGTTTCGCCCCGGCCTCACGATCAAAGGTGGGATTTGAAAGATTGACGTCATGCCCGACGTTCGTCGTCCACTATAGGGGTATGTCAAATTATTATTTTATTATCATTGATTTGATGGCGATGATCTGGAGATTTTCATACCGGTATGACGGCGGCCATGTGGTCTCCGAAGAATCACCGGGACGATTTCGGCCAAACATCTGATTGCCGCGACCCATGACCAATCATAAGGCCATTCATCCGCAATATGCCAAACCGGTCTTGCATTTGGTCAGGCCATTATGTAGAACATCCTTCGAAACAAACAGGACGATTCAGTCCGGCATCATCAGGGGATGGTATGAAGAGCTTCCACAACTCCGTGTGCGTCGCCGCGCTCGCGGCTGCAATTGGTCTGTTGGCTGGCCCCGCCCATGCACAGAGCGCTGCGCCCAAGGCGTCTGACAAGCCTGACACGGGCGAAATCATCGTGACCGCGCAAAAGCGCGCCGAAAACGTCCAGAACGTGCCGCTGGCCGTCTCGGTGCTGGGCGCGAGCCAGCTTCAGGCCGCAGGCGTTCGCAATTTTCAGGATCTCGGCGCGGTTTCGCCCTCGCTGACCATCCGCCCGGCCGAACATCCGGTGAATGCCAACGTGTCGCTGCGCGGCGTGGGCACTTTCGCTTTCGGCATTGGCGTGGAGCCGAGCGTGGCCGTGCTGGTCGATGAAGTGCCGATGGCGTTTCAGGCCCGCGCCTTCACCGATCTGCCCGATGTGGAGCGTATCGAAGTCCTGCGCGGCCCGCAGTCGACCCTGTATGGCAAGGCGGCTTCGGCTGGTCTGATCAATATCATCACGCGCGGCCCCAGCGATACGCTCAAGGTTCGCGCCAATGCGACCGTGACGACCGATCAGGAATATGCGGTCAATGCCAGCGTTTCCGGCCCGATCAGCCCGACAGTGGGCTATGTGTTCTCGGCGGCCTATTCCAAGTGGGAAGGCAATGTGCGCAACCTGTTCAACGGCCAGAAGCTGAACGGCCGCGAAGCAGGCAATGTCCGCGCCAAGATCCGCTGGGAACCGAGCAGCGACGCCAAGCTGACCCTGTCGCTCAACTACATGAACGGCAACACCAATATTGGCCGCCCGATCATTGCCCAGGCCGCCAGCGCCAATTTCCGCGGCACCGCTGGTCAGACCATCAGCCAGGTGCTGCCCGGCGTGGTGGTTGGGCCCAACAACCAGAACGCCAGCATCAATTACACCTCGCGCACCAAGTATCAGGGCGGCGGCGGCAATCTGCGCGGCGAATTCACGCTGGGCGATCACTCGCTGGTGACCATTACCTCCTATGACAAGTTCCGTCTGGACGACTATTTCGACTCCGACGAAACCTCTTCGGCGCTGACCGGCTTCAACAACATTCAGGTCGGTACGTTCAAGTCGACGCTTTTCACGCAGGAAGTCCGCCTGCTGTCCGACGGCAGCAAGCCTTTCCATTATACGGTCGGCGCCTATTACGCGAATGTCGATTTTGAGCGCCCCTTCTATCGCGGTCCGGCCTTCTCGCTGGCCAATTGGTACGCCACCTCCAAGTCGTCCCAGATCGCCGGTTTCGTTCAGGCCGACTGGCAGTTCATGCCCAAGGCGACCCTGACCGGCGGCGGGCGCGTGCAGAATGAAAAGGTGTCCTACACGTTCCAGGACATCCAGAACGGCAACGCCCAGTTCAGCGGCAGCGCCCAGGATACGGCAGCCACCTATCGCATCAGCGCGCGCTATGAATTCACGCCGCGCATCAATGCTTTCGTCACCTATTCGACCGGCTACAAGGGGCAGACCTATGACCTGACCACCGGTTTCAACGCCAACCGCGCGGCGGCCGGGCCGATCAAGCCGGAAACTTCGCGCGATATCGAATTCGGTGTGCGCAGCCAGCTTTTCGACCGCAAGGTTACGCTGAACGTCACCTATTTCGACACGACCTACAAGAACCTGCAGGCCCAGACGATCGAAACGCTGGCCGACGGCACGACGAACTTCCGTCTGACCAACGTGGGCAAGCTGGGCACGCATGGCTTTGAAATCGATGCAGGCTATCGCCCCAGCTCGGATTTCAACTTCAACTCCTCGCTGGCCATTCTGGACGCGAAATATATCGACTATCCGGTGGCCCAGTGCTTCCCCGGCCAGACCGCCGCTCAGGGCTGCGTGGCGGGCACGCCCTCAAGCCAGAACCTGACCGGTACCCGCGCGGTTCAGGCCCCGCAGTTCAAGATGTCGGCAACGGCGGAATACACGCCCCAGATCCGCGATGGGCTGCGCGGCCTGGCGCAGGTCAATGTTCAGCATCAGAGCAGCGTCTATTACGCCGCCCGCGATCCCCAGACCTTCCAGAAGGGCTATGAGATCGTGAATATGAGCCTTGGTATCCGCGATGAAAATCGCCGCTGGGAAGTGGCCGCTTTCGTCAACAACCTGTTCGACCAGCAGTATTATCCCTCGCTGATCAACTCGAACGGCAGCTGGGGCAATGCCATGACCACGCAGGCG
The DNA here is from genome assembly GCF_012275515.1 of Novosphingobium sp. SG707. Lineage (GTDB taxonomy): Bacteria > Pseudomonadota > Alphaproteobacteria > Sphingomonadales > Sphingomonadaceae > Novosphingobium. Next base: position 13,903 of record NZ_JAAZQL010000001.1, on the reverse strand, counting down.
GTGCTTCCGCGTGACTTCCGCCGCTATGGCGGGCTGCGCGCCAGCCTGAACTTCTGATAATACCGGGCCGGGCGGCCAAAACCGCCCGGCCTTTTTGCGCGCGCCGCGCGCGGAAAAATCGGCCAGCCACAAGGGGCGCGGCCAATCCCATTCTTGGAGACGGTATGCGCAAGACCCACGCAATCAGGTTTTTCGCCGCAGCCCTTATGACGGGCAGCTTTCCGCTTCTGGCCGAAGAGGCGCCCAACGCGCTGCCTCTGGCCACAATTGCCAATGAGCCGTTGCTGGTTTCGGCCGACATGCGCGAGGGCACCGAACTCTCCGGCACCTGGAATTATTCAATCGACCCCTATCGCTCCGGCATATCGGGTTTTCATGGCGAAGCGCCGGATCTGGGGCAGCGGCGCTGGTTGGACATCGACGTGCGCAAGACCATGGCGCAGGACAACCGGACCATGTTCGAATTCGACATGGCCCATGCGCAAACCACCTCGCTGCCCGGATCATGGCTGGCCGCGACGCCCGAAATGCGCCATTATCAGGGCCTTGTCTGGTATCAGCGCCATTTTGACGCCCCGGCCAACCGCAAGGGCCGCTATTTTCTGCGCTTTGGCGCGGCCAATTATGCCACCACGGCCTATCTCAATGGCAAGCCCCTCGGTCGCCACGAGGGCGGCTTCACCCCCTTCGCCTTTGAGGTGACGCAGCAATTGCGCGATGGCGACAACCAGATCACCTTCGCGGTCGACTCGCAGGCCACCGCCACCACCGTTCCCCCCACCGTCACCGACTGGGAAAACTATGGCGGCGCGACGCGCGGCATCCGTCTGGTCCATACGCCCGCAACCTATGTCGACAATGCGATGGTCCGCCTGACCACCGACGGCAAGCTGGAGGCTGCGGCGCATCTGGATGGCGCATCGGCGGCGGGGCAGAGCCTGCATCTGACGATCGCCGGGCTCAAGCTGGACGTGCCGGGCAAAACCGACGCGCAGGGCAATTGGAAGGCTTCGATCCCCGCGCCGCGTTCGCTGGTGCGCTGGTCGCCGGAAAATCCCAAGCTTTATGATGTGACGCTGAGCGCGGGCGAGGACGTCTGGCGCGACCAGATCGGTTTCCGCACCATTGAGCGCAAGGGCGCGGACATCCTGTTGAACGGCAAGCCGATTTTCCTGCGCGGCATTTCGATGCATGAGGAAGAGATCAGCCCCAACCCGGCCCGCGTCATCACCCCCGAGGCCGCCAATGCCTTGCTGGGCGAGATCAAGAACGGGCTGCACGGCAATTACGTCCGCCTCTCGCATTACCCCCATTCCGAGGTGATGACCCGCGCCGCCGACAAGCTGGGCCTGCTGGTGTGGAGCGAGGTGCCGGTTTACTGGATGGTGGCGTGGAATAATCCCGGCACGCTGGCTGCCGCGCGCAACATGCTGGCTGAAAACATCCTGCGCGATTCCAATCGCGCCTCCGTGGTGATCTGGAGCGTGGCCAATGAGACCCCGGTCAATGATGATCGCAACGCTTTCCTGCGCACGCTGATCGGCGATGTGCGCCGTCTCGATCCCTCGCGTCTGGTCAGCGCCGCCCTGCTGGTCAAGCGCGAGGAAAATGCCAAGGTTCCGACCATGACCATGGCCGATCCGCTGGCGGGTGATCTCGATATTGTTGCCATCAACACTTACAACGGCTGGTACACCGGGGATCGCCTCTCCGACCTGCCCGCCAGCGTGTGGAATGTGCCTGCCGACCGTCCGCTGGTGTTTTCCGAATTTGGCGCGGATGCCAAATCGGGCTTCCACAGCCCGGACAGGATGCAGAAATTCTCCGAGGAATTTCAGGCCGAATATTACCGCAAGACGCTGGAAATGGCCGATCATGTGCCGACTCTGCGCGGGCTCTCGCCTTGGATCCTCAAGGATTTCCGCTCGCCCCGCCGCCAGAATCCCGACTTCCAGATGGGCTGGAACCGCAAGGGGCTGATTTCGGAGACCGGACAGCACAAGCTGGCCTTTGACGTGCTGGCCAATTACTACACGCGGAAATCCAAGGAGACGCCCAAGTGAAGCGCCTTGCCCTGATCGCGGCCCTTTGGGCCACTGCGGCAAGCGCTGCGCCGGGGGCATGGGTCGATGGCGTTCTGCCCGTCACCAATCCTCCGGTCAGCAAGGCGGTGGATCTGCCCATCACCCTCCCGCGCGAAAACCCCGCGCGTGAGGGCTGGGCACAGCAGACGCCCGATCAGCGGCTGGTTTATAATGTCAGCAAGCCGCAGCTCCTGCTCTGGCCCGGCACACTGGCGGCGGACAAGGTGGCCCCGGCGGTCATTCTGGTGCCGGGCGGGGGCTATCAGTTCCTCGCGATGGACAATGAAGGCTTTGACGTCGCCAAGCGCCTCGACAAGCAGGGCGTGCGGGTGTTCATCCTGAAATATCGCACCTTGCCAATAGGTAATGGGCCCATCGGCGACGGTTTCCCTGCCTTCAAACAGGCCTTGGCCGGGCTGTTCCAACGCGGCGAGAAGCCCAAGGAGGACAACCGCCCCTATGCCGTGGCCGATACGCAGGCCGCGATCCGCATGGTGCGCGCCCATGCCGGGGCGTGGCATGTCGACCCGGCAAAGGTCGGCATTCTGGGCTTTTCGGCAGGCGCGGTGACGGTTCTGGCCACAACGCAGGCCAATGCGGCGGATGCGCGGCCCGATTTTGTCGGCATGGTCTATGGCCCGACCCAGGGAACCGAAGTTCCCGCCCATGCCCCGCCGCTCTTTTCGGTCATCGCGGCCGATGACCGTTTCTTCAAGGCGCAGGACCTGAGCCTGCTTCACGCATGGCGCATGTCGGGCAGCTCGGTGGAGTTCCACCTCTACAGCGCGGGCGGCCATGGTTTTGCCTCACAGCCCAATGGCACGACCAGCGATGCATGGTTTGACCAATATGCTCTGTGGCTCAAAGACAATCATATAACCGGGCACATCACCGGCCAATAAGCGGAAAGTACCCCCGATGATCGCACGTCTTCTCGCCCGTACCGCCGGTTTTGCCCTTGGCGCCGCGCTTGCCTCCCATGCCGCCGCGCAGGAGGCCCGCACGGTCCTTCCGCTCGCCTCCGACTGGCGCTTTGCCGGGCAGGATGCTCCCGCCGATGCCGCCAAACCCGATTTTGCCGATGGCGGATGGCAGGCGGTTTCCGTGCCCCACACCTGGAACCGGGTGGGCTATTACCACCACGATCTGGGCGGCACGAACACGGCGGCCACGGTGGCCAAGAAAATGGGCGTAGGCTGGTATCGCAATCGGTTCGATGCGCCCGCCGATCTTGCCGGGCGCAAGACGTGGATCGAATTTGATGCGGCAAGCCGGGTGGCGCAGGTCTGGCTCAATGGCGTCCTGCTGGGCGAGCATCGCGGCGGGTTTAGCCGCTTCCGGCTGGATGCGACCGCCGCGCTGAAGCCGGGGCAGAGCAATGTTCTGGCCGTGCGGGTGGACAATTCGCAGCCTGCGGCCGGGTCATCCACATCTGACGTGCTGCCCCTGTTCGGCGACTTTTTCGTGCATGGCGGGCTTTATCGCCCGGTGCGGCTGATCTCTACCGCGCCGCTGCATGTCGATATGCAGGATTTCGGCGGGCCGGGCCTCTATGCCAACACTGCGGCGGTTCAGGGCGGCGATGCGCAGGTTCATGTCCGGCTGCGCCTGACCAATGATGCGGGCAAGCCGGCTCTGGCCTCGGCGCGGATCGCCCTGATCGACCGCGATGGCAAGGTGGCGGCGCAGACCACCGTCAAACAGGCCCTTGGCGTCAAGGCGACGCAGGAAGTGGCCGCCGATTTGACCGTTGCGGGTGCCCATCTGTGGCAGGGCGTGGCCGATCCCTATCTCTACCGCCTGCGCGCCGAGGTGCTGGGCGCCGATGGCAAGGTCAGCGATACCGTCGAGCAGAATTTCGGCATCCGCACCATGCGTTTCGATGCCGACAAGGGCTTCTTCCTCAATGACAAGCCCTATGTCCTGCATGGCGTGGGCTATCATCAGGACCGCGACGGCAAGGGCTGGGCGATCAGCCCCGCCGATGTCGAGGAAGACGTGGCGACGATGCGCGAAATGGGCGTCAATTCGATCCGCCTGACCCATTATCAGCATGGACAGACCATCCACGATCTGGCCGACCGCTATGGCTTTGTGCTGTGGGATGAAGTGCCGCTGGTTTCGGCCTGGACCATGATGGGCAAGATGGAGCCGGAGCCCGCGCTGGTGGCCAATGTACGCCAGCAATTGAGCGAATTGATCCACCAGAATTACAACCACGCCGCAACCGCCATCTGGAGCATCGCCAACGAGGTCGATTTCGGCAACTCGCTGCCCGCTTTTGTCAGGGGCGGCACCGATGGGCAGACACCCGATCCGATGCCTTTGCTCAACATGCTGCAGAAACAGGCAAAATCGGAAGATCCCTCGCGCCCGACCGCTCTGGCGACCTGCTGCGAAGGTCGGCTGTTCGGCGCGGATGTGGCCATTCCCGAAACGGCGGTGGCCGCCGATCTGGGCGGGGCCAACCGCTATTTCGGCTGGTATTTCGGCAAGGAGCAGGACCTCGGCCCGGCGCTGGATCAGTTGCACGCCAAGCGTCCGGTCCAGCCTTTGTCCGTCACCGAATATGGCGCTGGCGGGGCGTTGACGATCCATACGGACAATGTGCTGGGCGGGATGCCGGATTCGCGCGGCGCGGCCCAGCCCGAAGAATATGAATCCTATATCCACGAAACCGCGCTGGCCCAGATCACCGCGCGACCCTATCTCTATGCCTCTTGGCTGTGGAATTCCTTCGATTTTGCCACCACCGTGCGCACCGAGGGCGATGCGCAGGACATCAACACCAAGGGTCTGGTCGCCTATGACCACAAGACCCGCAAGGACGCCTGGTATTTCTACAAGGCGAACTGGAGCGACGCGCCCACGATCCGCATCACCGGGCGGCGCTATGCAGCCCGCGCCTATGGCATCACCGACGTCAAGGTTTACAGCAATGCCGAGAGCACCGAGTTGCTGCTCAATGGCCGTTCTCTAGGTAAGCGCGAGGGCTGTGCGCAGATGGTCTGCGTCTGGCCCGCCGTGGCGCTGGATGCGGGCGAGAACCGGCTGGTGGCGCGCGGCATCCGCCATGGCGCGGCGGTTGAGGATCAGATCACCTGGACGCTCTCGCCCGAAAAGCGCGGGCATATTGTGATCGACACCGGCACTCTGGTCGCGGCCAAGAGCAAGACGCGGCTGCTCGGCTCGGACAATTGGTTTGAAGGCGGCGAGGTGGCCAGTCTGGACAAGCCCGCCGATTACGGCCGCAAGGCTGAGCCTGCCCGCATTGACGGCACGGGTGAACGCGACGCCATCGCCACCTATCGTAAGGGCAGTTTTGCCTATCACATTCCCGCGCCTGCCGGGCGTTACAAGCTGACCCTGTGGTTCCCGGCCATGGCCGGGCAGGCCAAGGGCGGCTTTGATATCCGCGCCAATGGCAAACCCATCCTGCGCGCCTTTGAACCGGCCGCCCCGGCGACGGATGCGGCGGCTGTGGCGCGGACCTTCGATGTCACCTCGAATGGCCGCATCGATCTGGAATTCAAGGCGGGGACGGCTCCGGCGCGCGTTTCGCTGATCGAACTCGACGCTCAATAAAGGTATCCCGCGTAAATGGCTGGCAAAGTAAAATCCCTGCGTTGGTGGATCATCGGTCTGGTGACGCTGGGGACCGTGCTCAATTATCTGGCGCGCTCGACGCTTTCGGTCGCCGCGCCCACGCTCAAGGCGGAACTGAGCATCACGACCCAGCAATACAGCTGGATCGTGATCGCCTTTCAGGCCAGCTATACGGTGATGCAGACGGTGGCGGGCGCGGTGCTGGATGCGCTGGGCACGCGGCTGGGGTTCATGATCTTTGCGGTGGGCTGGGCGGTGGCCAATGCGCTCCATGCGCTGGCTGGGGGCTGGGTTGGCCTTGCCTTTTTCCGCAGCCTGCTGGGCGCGAATGAGGCCGCCGCCATTCCCGCCGGGGCCAAGGTCGTGTCCGAATGGTTCCCCGCGCGCGAGCGCTCGCTGGCCACCAGCGCGTTTCAGATGGGCACCAGCGTCGGCAATATGATTGCCCCGCCCTTGGTGGCCTTTTGCATCCTGTGGTGGGGCTGGCGCTCCGCCTTTGTGGTGTCGGGCGCGCTCAGCATGGTGTGGGCGCTGATGTGGTGGTTTTGCTATCGGAGGCCTGAGGAACATACGCGGCTTTCGGCGCAGGAACTGACCATGATCCGCGAAGGACAGGGCGGGGCCGCGCCCGATGGCCCGGTGCCCAGCCGCTGGTCGCTGCTCAAAGAGCGCTCGTTCTGGGCGATTGCCCTGCCGCGCTTCTTTGCCGAACCGGCGTGGCAGACCTTCAACTTTTTCATCCCGCTCTATCTGGTCAGCGCATGGCATCTGGATCTGAAGGCGGTGGCGCTCTGGGCATGGCTGCCGTTTCTGGCGGCGGATTTCGGGTCGCTGGCGGCGGGGGTGCTGCCCGGATGGCTGATCCGGCGCGGGGCGGGGGTAGTGGCTTCGCGCAAGATCACCATGACCTGCGGGGCGCTGTTGATGGCAGGCCCGGCCTGCATCGGCCTTGCCACCAGCCCGATGATGGCGATCGTCTTTTTCTGCATCGGCGGTTTTGCGCATCAGATGCTCAATGGCGCGCTGATTACACTGTGTTCGGACATGTTCCCCAGCAACCGGGTCGGCACGGTCAGTGGTCTGACCGGATCGGCGGCGTGGATCGGGGGCATCCTGTTTACCTTCCTGATCGGGCAAAGCGCGGATTCCTTTGGCTATAATCCGCTGTTCGTCAGCCTTTGCGGGCTGGATCTGGTGGGCTGCGCGGTTTTGTGGATGCTGGTTCGCAAGATCAAGGAATGATGAGTGGCAATTGCCTGCCAATTGGAATGACCAATTGACAGGATTGGAATGATGGCCTAGGCAGGAACGCGCCCTATGGCGGCGTACCTGCCGGTTGCACACGATCAGGAAAAGTCGATGGCTCAAGCTCTTCCCCCGGTTGCCGAATATGACATGCTGGTGATTGGCGGGGGCATCAATGGCACCGGGATTGCGCGCGATGCGGCAGGACGGGGCCTGAAAGTCCTGCTGGTCGAACGCGACGATCTGGCGGCCCACACCTCCTCGGCCAGCACCAAGCTGATCCATGGCGGCCTGCGCTATCTGGAATATTACGAATTCCGTCTGGTGCGCGAGGCTTTGCAGGAGCGCGAGCGGCTGATCCATATTGCCCCGCATATCAGCTGGCCGCTGCGCTTTGTCCTGCCTCAGCCCAAGGGCGGGCGGCCCGGATGGATGATCCGCATTGGCCTGTGGCTCTATGACCATATTGGCGGGAAACAGACGCTGCCGCCCTCGCATGGCGTTGATCTGCGCGATCCGCAATGGGGGGCGGGGTTGAAGCCGGGGCTGGCCAAAGGCTTTGTCTATTCCGATGCATGGGTTGATGATGCGCGGCTGGTGGTGCTCAACGCCATCGACGCGGCCGAGCGCGGGGCCGAAATCCGCATCGGCGTGACCGCCACCGGCGCGAAGGTGGAGGGCGATCACTGGCTGGTCGATCTTTCCGGTGCGGCGGGGCCGCAGCAGGTGCGCGCCCGCGCCGTGGTCAATGCCGCAGGTCCGTGGGTGGGCGCAATGCTGGGCGCGATACCGCAGGCGCAGGCCCATGGCGGTATCCGTCTGGTCAAGGGCAGCCATATCATCGTGCCGCAGGTCTACCCCGGCGACCATGCCTTTATCCTGCAAAAACAGGACGGACGGATCGTTTTCACCATCCCCTATCAGAACGGCTTCACGCTGGTGGGCACGACCGACCTGCTGGTGGGTGAGGCCGAGCGCGATGCGCCCAAAATCTCGGCGGAGGAGGTCGATTACCTCTGCGCCACAGTGAATGAATATTTCGAGGGCGGGATCAGCCCGGATGATGTCGTCTCGACCTATTCGGGGGTGCGTCCGCTCTATGACGATGGCGGGGCGGATGCCAAGGCGATCACGCGCGACTATGTGCTGAAACTGGGGCGTGAGAGCGGGCCGCAGGTGCTCTCGATCTTTGGCGGCAAGCTGACCACCTATCGCCGTTTGGCCGAACATGCGCTTGAAATGCTGGAGCCTTTCCTGCCACCGATGCGCGGTGGATGGACCGGCACAGCGCCTTTGCCGGGCGGGGATTTTACGGGCGGGTTTGCCGCTTTCCTTGCCGATGTGCGCCGCCGCTGGCCGTTCCTGTCGCCTGAATTGGCGGGGCGTCTGGCTCATGCCTATGGCTCGCGGATCGAGCAGATCTTGGGCAATGCGCAATCGCTCAATGATCTGGGCGAGGATTTCGGCAATGGGTTGTACGAGGCCGAGTTGCGCTATCTGGCCGATCATGAATGGGCGCGCACCAGCCGCGATGTTCTGTGGCGGCGCAGCAAGCTGGGCCTGACTGCGCAGGGCGATATGGCGCAGCGCATCGACCAATGGTTTGAAAAGAAAAAATAGGCGGGGGGCATCATGAGCGGCCATATTCTCAGCATCGATCAGGGCACGACCTCGACCCGCAGCCTGATTTTCTCGCCCTCGCATCAGGTGATCGCCAGCGCGCAGCAGGAATTTGCCCAGCATTATCCGGCCGATGGCTGGGTCGAACATGATGCCGAGGATATCTGGCGCGACACGCTGGCCACGGCGCAGGGCGCCATGGCCAAGGCGGGGATGGGGCCGGACGATATTGCCGCCATCGGCATCACCAACCAGCGCGAAACCGTGGTCCTGTGGGACCGCGCCACCGGCGCCCCGCTCCACCGCGCGATTGTCTGGCAGGACCGGCGCACGGCGGAAATCTGTGCCCGGTTGCATGAGGCGGGCCATGAAGCGCTGGTGCAGGAGCGCACCGGCCTGCTGCTCGATCCCTATTTTTCCGCGACCAAACTGGCTTGGCTGCTGGATACAATTCCGGGCGCACGCGAAAGGGCGGAAAAGGGCGAACTGGCCTTTGGCACGATCGACACTTTCCTGCTCTGGCGCCTGACCGAGGGGCGCGAGCACAAGACCGATGTGACCAATGCCTCGCGCACGCTGCTGTTTGATATTCGCAAACAGCGCTGGTGCCCCGATCTTTTGGCCCTGTTCCGCATTCCCGCCGCCGTTCTGCCTCAGGTTTGCCAGAGCGCGGATGATTTCGGCGTCACGCATCTCTTGGGCGGAACGATCCCCATTCGCGGCATCGCGGGCGATCAGCAGGCCGCGCTGGTGGGGCAGTCCTGCCTGGCACCGGGGCAGGCCAAGATCACCTATGGCACCGGCGGCTTCATGCTGATGAACACCGGCGAGGTGTTGACCCGCTCGCGCAGCCGGTTGCTGACCACGATTGCCTATCGCATCGATGGCGTCACGCATTACGCGATGGAAGGCTCTTTGTTCGTCGCGGGCGCGGCGATCAAATGGCTGCGCGATGGGCTGGGCATCATTGTCGAGGCGCGCCAGACGCAGGAAATGGCCGCGCGCCTGCCCGACAATGGCGGGGTCTATATGGTGCCCGCTTTCGTCGGCCTTGGCGCGCCGCATTGGTGCACCGAGGCGCGGGGGATGCTGACCGGCATGACCTTTGACAGCGGGGCGGCCCATATTGCGCGCGCGGCGCTGGAATCGGTGGCGTTTCAGACCGCCGATCTGGTTGCCGCGATGCAGGCCGATGGCGCGGGCGCGCTGGCGGCTTTGCGGGTCGATGGCGGCATGGCGGCCAATGACTGGTTCTGCCAATTCCTGGCCGACATTCTCGACATTGTGGTCGAACGCCCCGCCAATCTGGAAACCACCGCGCTGGGCGCGGCGATGCTGGCGGGTCATGCCAGCGGAGTCTGGCCCGATGCGCTTTCGGGCGCAAGCCGGGGCGAGGTGGTGCGTTTCCATTCGCAGATGGAGGCGCCCGCGCGCCAGAAATTGCAGGCCGGGTGGCAAGCCGCCATCCGCCGCGCCACTGCACGCTGAACCTCTCACCAGTGTTGCGGTCTATCGGCCGGGCCGCGCTTCCCTCAAGCGCGGCCCGGCCTTTTCTTTAAATGGCTGCGTCCACAACCTTGCGCGCAACGCCCAGCACATTTTCAAGGCGGGCAGCCATCACCGCACCATTGAGCGTGATCGCACGCGCCTCGGCGGCAGGCAGAACGATGCGCAGCGCCGGGGCCGGGGCGGGGCCATGGCCGGTCCATGCCGCCACGATGGTGATCGCATCCGATGCGCTCTTGACCCAGACATTCCACAGCGGCGGATGATCGGCATCGGGCCAAGCATTGCCGCTCTCGTCAAACCCGCTCCATGTGAATTGCCCCTCGCCCGGCGCGGGATAGAGCAGGACGGCGGGCTGGGGCGCAGCCTGTACGAAACCGGCCGGGGCCAGATCGAGGAACAGGCCCGAACCCTCACGCGCCAGCATTGGCGGCAGGCCCGAAAGCGGTGCGTCCAGCGCAACCTCTTGCCCGCCCGCGTAGGCGCGGTCATCGCGAACATCATACCAATTTGCGCCCATCGGCAGATAGGCCGTGACGCTCTCCACGCCCTTGTCCATCGCCGGGGCCACCAGCAGATCGGGGCCGAGCAGATGGGTGTCTCCATCCTCCCACGCCCGCGGGTCATGGCCGAAATCCAGCCAGACCGGGCGGCTGACCGGCTCATAATGGGCATGGTGGCGCCAGAGCAGATCATGCAGCATCGGCTGCAGCGCGCGTCGCAATTGCATCATGCCCACGATGGCCGGGGTGGCCTCGGGATACATCCATGGTTCGTTGACCGTGCGATCCGAATTCCAGCTGTGGATCGAGAAGCGCGGCATGACGATGCCAGCCTGAATCCAGCGCAGCAGCAGTTCCGGTTCGGGCGCGGGGCCGGCGAAACCGCCGATATCATGGCCGAAATTCGACACGCCCGACAGCGCGATGCCCAGCGCCATCTTCTGATTATAGCGGATCGTGTGCCACGCGGTGTAATTGTCGCCCGACCAGCTTTGCGCATAGCGCTGCATCCCGGCCATGCCGCTACGCGTCACCACATAGGGGCGCTCGTCGGGGCGATAGGCGATTTGCGCGGCGCGGCTTGCGCGCATCATCAGCAGGGTCTGCACCGGGCGTTCGGCGGCGGCCGGGCGGGGCGCGCCAAAGCCGGAGATCAGGGCGCGCTTGTCCCAGATCTCATACTCATTGTTGTCATTCCATGTCGAATGGATGCCATATTCCAGCAATTGCTGCGTCACCTGCTGGCGCCACCATGCGGCGGCGTCCGGGTTGGTGAAGTCGACATAGGCGCCCACCTCGTCCCAGAATTGGCAGACGATGGGATCGCCATCCGCGTCCGACACGAACCAGCCCTTCGCGGCCAGCTCATCATAGCGCGGATGTGTGACCAGCAGCGCGGGCTTGATATTGGGGACCAGTTCGACGCCCGCATCGGCATAGGATTGCACGAAACCGCCCACATCGGGGAATTTCTCGCGATTCCAGTGAAAGACGTAACGCTTGTCGCCGATCGAGGTATAGCCCGAGGAGAGGTGGAAGCTCTCGCACGGAATGTCGTGGCGCTTGATGCCTTCGATGAATTCACCCATCCGCTCCTGCGCATTGGGGGCGTCGGTATAGGTCATGGTCGAGCCGGAATAGCCCACCGCCCAGCGCGGCTGAAACGCGGGCCGCCCGGTCAGCCATGTGTAGCGGCGGGTCACTTCGCGCGCGTCGGGCCCGGCGATCATGTAATAGTCGAGATCGCCGCTTTCGGAGCGCATATAGCGGTAATGCGGGTGATAATTGTCATGCTCATGGCCGAAATCGAAAGTCGGATCGGCGGTGGTGTCGTAAAACACGCCATGGGCCGCGCCCTCTGCATTGACCACGAGGACATAGGGGATCGACTTATACAGCGGATCATTCGCGCTGGCGTCGTAGCCCATCGGGTCCAGATTGGTCAGGCGGAAGCGGCGGCCCGCGCGGTCCATCGCCCCTGCCTTTTCGCCAAGGGCATAATAGCGCTCGCCGGTCTGGCGGGTGACGTAATGATAGGTGGCATCGTCCCACCAGCCGAAATTATAGGCTTGCGTCGGGCGGTCCTGGGCGATCAATTCCCAGCCTTGCGGGCCGGATTGAGACCACGTGCAGAAGAAACCGTCGCGCGCGATGGTAAGGCGCAGGCGGGTGGTGGCAATGGTGATGTGGGTTTCGGTTTCTTCGATGCTGAAATCGGGCGCGGCAAAGCCTTCGACGCTCATTCGGTCGCGGCCCGGCTCGGCAATATCGCTCTGCCCCGGCGCGATGGCCCAGCTCGGCGCGGATGTCACTTTGCCCTGCGCCAGCAGCAGGACGCGGATAATATCCTCTTCGGCCACGAAAATATGCGCAATCGCGCCGGTGTCGGCATGCAGGGTAACGCGCGGCCCCTCCCGCTCGGCCAGCGAAAAGCGGGGCGGATGGGCAAGGCTGGATTTACGCATGGGGGTCAGGCCTTTTGCAGGATGAGGTGGCGACGCATGGCAAACAGCCACACCGCGCCGATCAGATCGAAAGCGCCAAGGCAGGCGAACAGCGGGGCATAGCCGATCTTGTCGGCCAATTGCCCAATGGCGAGCGAGAAGAGTAGCCCGCCGGTCCATCCGGCCATGCCGACCAGCCCGTTGGCCTTGGCAATATCGCCCTTGGGAAAGACATCGGCGGAGAGCGTGTTGATGAGCACCGAGATGATCTGATGCGCAAAGCCGCCAAGGGAAAGCAGCGCGATGGCTGCATATGGGCTGGCGACAAGGCCGACGCAGCCCGGCGCGATCATCATGACCGCGCCCAGTGAGATCCCGGCGATGCGCGAACCTTCAAGGCTGAGGCCCCGCGTGCGCTGCAGGAAGGGCGCGAGATAGCCGCCCAGAATGCCCCCCGCATCGGCGGCCAGAAACGGCACCCATGCGAAAAGCGCGATCTGGGTGATGTCCATGCCGCGCTCCTTGGCCAGATAGAGCGGGATCCAGAAGGAGAAGGTCTGCCACGCCGGTTCGGCCAGAAAGCGGGGGATGGCAATGGCCCAGAAGCGCCTGGTTTTGGCGATGGCGCGCAAAGTGGTGGCGCTGGCCTCGACCGGGCGCTGGCCCTCGCGGATTTCGGCCAGTTCCTGGGGTGTGACATAGGAGGCGTCACCCGGCGAGCGATAGAATTTGTACCATGCGGCGGCGAATAATACGCCCAGCGCCCCGGTGACGACAAAGGCCGCCTGCCAGCCATAGACCTTGGCGACCACGGCGGCCAGCACCGGCGCGATCACCGCGCCAAGCGACGTGCCCGCATTGAACCAGCCCACCGCCACCGAACGTTCGCGATCGGGGAACCATTCGCCGATCGTCTTCATCCCCGCCGGAATGGCGGCGGCCTCGGCCATGCCCAACATGCCGCGGAACGCCGCCAGCGAAAGCCAGCCCCGCGCCGCGCCATGGGCCATATTGGCCAGACTCCACGCCAGCGCGAACAAGGCGAAGCCTGCGGTCAGACCAATCTTGTCGATCAACATCCCGCCAATCGGCTGCATCAGCGTATAGGCAAGCTGAAAAGCGCCGACGATATAGGAATATTGCTCGGTCGTGATGGCCAGATCGGCCTTGAGCTGGGGTGCCAGAACGCCCAGTGAATTGCGCGCGATATAGTTGATGATGGTTCCCACCATCACCAGCAACAGAATGCGCAATCTTGCTGAGCGCCATGTCATGTTCTTATCCTCTCCCGAATTTTATGGCTTACCAATTCCACATGGTACCATCTTCGAGCCTTGCGACGGGGAGGTATGCGGGCTTGTAAGGATACTTGGCGGCGAGGGTTTCGTCGATGTCG